>CAVTOV010000001.1:0-161408 GCA_963736435.1 uncultured Alphaproteobacteria bacterium
TTAAAGCTCCCGACAGCAAACTCGCGCGTGAGATAGTTGAGCTTGTGCGGGACACGGAGACGCCGCTGCTGTTCCATCATTCGAGCCGTGTCTATCACTGGGGCGCTCTCACCGGTAGGCGGCTAGGGGCTGGAGTTTCGATCACGAACTTCTCTACGCCGGTGCCATGTTCCACGACATGGGCCTCACGCGCGGGTCCGCGAACTCGCATAACCGGTTCGAGGTGGACAGCGCAACTCGGCGCGGGACTTTCTTCGGAGCCATGGCATCGCCGAGAGCGATATCGCCACGGTGTGGACCGCCATTGCGCTGCATACGACGCCCGGCATCCCGCCGCACATGCATCCTGTCATCGCCCTTGTTACTGCCGGCGTCGAGATGGACGTATTGGGCATCGCCCACCACGAGTTCACGGATGATGAGCGCACCGCCGTGGTCCACGCTCACCCGCGTCCGGGCCACTTTAAGGAGGAGATCATCCAGGCCTTCTACGATGGGATGCGGCACAGGCCCGAGACCACCTTTGGCACGGTCAATGCGGACGTGCTGGCCGACAAGGACCCTTCGTTCCAGCCGGAGAATTTCTGCCGCGTGATCCGCGCCTCCGCTTGGTCCGGATGACGCTGTCCATTCTAGCCGGCTAAGGCAGTGAATGCTTCTCAGGTCGCGATTGTGGAGAGACAAATGAGCGACCAACACAAAAAACCTCCCATCACGACAACCGATGCCGGCGCTCCCGCATCAAGCGATGAATACTCGCTTACGGTTGGTCCCGGCGGCCCAAATCTGCTGCAGGATGCCTACCTGAATGAGAAGCTCGCCCACTTCGTCCGCGAGCGCATCCCCGATCGCGTGTACCACGTCAAGGGCGGCGGTGCCTTCGGCTACTTCGAGGCGACCGCCGACGTCACCGAGTGGACGAAGGCCGCCTTCCTCGACAAAGTTGGCAAGCGCACGCCGTTGTTCCTGCGCTTCTCGATCGTGGCCGCCGACGAGGGCGCCCCCGGACACGGACCGCGACGTGCGCGGCGTCGCCATCAAGTTCTACACCGAGGAGGGCAACTACGACATCGTCGGCAACAACACGCCGATCTTCTTCGTGCGTGACCCGATGAAATTCCCCGACTTCATCCACTCGCAGGAGCGTCTGCCCGACACCGGCATGCGCAGCAACAACATGCAGTGGGACTTCTGGACGCTCTCGCCGAGTCGGCCCACCAGGTAATCTACCTGATGAGCGATCGTGGCACGCCGCGCACCTGGCGCAACATGAATGCCTACGCCAGCAGCACGTATATGTGGGAGAACGCCGCCGGCAAGAAGTTCTGGGTCAAGTACCACTTCAAGGCCGAGCAAGGCGTGCAGAATTTCACCGACGCCGAGGCCAAGGCCAAGTTCGTCGAGGACCTCGACTACCACCGGCGCGACCTGTGGGAGGCAATCGCTCGCAAGGACTACCCCGCCTGGCGCCTCGAGATGCAGATCATGCCGTACGAGGACGCGGCCAACTACCGCTTCAACCCCTTCGACATCACCAAGGTCTGGCCGCACAAGGACTACCCTCTGATCCCCATCGGCCGGATGGTGCTCGACCGCAACCCCGATAACTTCTTCGCCCAAGTTACTCAGGTTGCGTTCGAGGTGGCCAACTTCGTCCCGGGCATCGGGCCTAGCCCGGATCGCTTGGTGCTGGGGCGGTTGAACGCCTACGGCGACTCCGCCCGCTATCGCAACGGCCCGAACTATCTTCAACTGCCTATCAACAAGCCTATCAATGAGGCGCACAACTACAACAAAGACGGCCCGATGCGCTACCATCACAATGGGAACCAGCCGGTCTACGCGCCGAACAGCTACGGTGGCCCGCGGGCCGACGCGCAGCGCTACCGGGATCCGAGCTGGTTTGTGGAGGCCGGCGAGATTATGCGCACGGCCTATGTGGCGCACAAGGACGACGACGACTTCATCCAGCCGGGCACGCTGTACCGCCAGGTGATGTCGCCGACCGAGCGGGACCATCTGGTCGGCAACATCGTCGGGCATCTGAGCCAAGGCGTCGAGAGCGTCATTCAGGAGCGCGCGGTCAAAAGCTACTTGTCCCCGGTCGACCCCGATCTGGGAGCGCGGGTGGCCAAAGGCCTCGGTTTGACGATGGCGCGTTAGCTTAGAGGATGTTGGTTGTCTGACTTCGGATCGATGGGATCGATGTGCCTCCATACTCACGTAAGGCAGCCAGATGAGGAGCTTACAGTCTACCACCACCTGGATTGGCGCCTCTGTGTACCACAGCGATTATTGAGCACTCATGCCGCATTCGGGTCATTTGCGCCGGATTTGCGATGTCCGCGTTAGGTCCGCCTCGCCACCAATAGCTGCCGTCAAGGACGCATGACGCTCGCTATGGCCTGCACATTGGCCACCGTGTTGGCTCAGGGTCACCGTCCGCGCAATGCTGCGGAGGGATACGGCGAGGTGAGCATTAAGACGCAAGCGGCGGCCACCGCGAAGCTGCCTCGGTACAAAGTCGCGGTGTGATCTCACGCAATGCAAGGCCGCGGAGGCCGGGAGATTGCGCGGTGATCGGGCTTCATGCTGGTGGTGGGGGGAGTTTTGCTCAGTTCCGCCTATTCCCCCGACTCCAGACATATCGATGCACCGCACCGACTGACGTGATGGGCCATGAACGGACCATCCGGTCGTGCGTTTACACCGTGTAGGATGCCCGCTTTCGCCTACGTCGCGGCCTTAGCCGCCACCATGACCCGGGCCGATGGCGCCTTCGCACGACGGCGCCGAGATGCGAATACCGATCGCACTGAAGCTGGAGCCGCAGAGTGCGGAAATGGCAATGGACCTCAGTCAAGATGATAAGGTCTATCCCGTCACCAAGATTGCATTGGTTCTGGACGCGCTGGCTGCGGAAGGCGTACCAACGGAAGAAGGGCTAAATCGCGTACACCTTTCAAAGGCTGCGATTTCCTCGCCGGCGACCCGCGTCTCGCTCAAACAAGTCATCGATTGCTGTAGCTACGCTGCAGAGCGCTCGCATGCTCCTAATTTTGCCTACAACACCGGCTTACGATTTCACGTCTCAGCATACGGAATGTATGGTTTCGCAATTCTGAGTGGCGTCGACTTTCGTCGAACAATGCAATTCGCTACCAAATATCACCAACTAGCGACGCCGTTGACAAAAATTGAGTTCACGGAAAAAGACAGACTGCGGAATATGGCTATTAAGCCCGTTGTCCCATGAACGCATCAATTCCCGCTTATTCAGATTTCTTGTTGAAATGCAATTTGGCATTATGCTGTCGCTGCATCGTGACATTATGGGCTCCTCTTTTCGTCCGCGAGAATTTCAGGTCACCTATTCCCAACCCAAAAATGGGTCAGAATATCCATCTTCCTTCGGGGCGCCACTGCTGTTCGAACAATCGGCTAATAGGCTTTTATTTGATTCGATCTGGCTCAACGGGGCGCCGACGCTTGGCAATGAAATCACGTACTCGACTATGGTCAGCCTATCTGACGCACAAATGGAAGAACTTCAACTTGGTAGGGGGCTTGTAGGACAGGTTCGCCAACTCCTTATGAAGAATCTTATGCGACCGAAGAGATTCGAGGATGTTGCGGAAAGTTTGAACTTGAGTGTCCGGACGCTTCGAAGGAGGTTACGCGAAGAAAATTGTTCGTTTCGGCAGGTGGTTGACGAATTGCGTCGAGATATGGCCATTCGGTATTTACATGATACTGATTTAACCGTGGAAGACATCGCCGAAATCCTTGGCTTCAGTGATGCCGCTAATTTCCGACAAGCATTTCGGCGGTGGACCAAGGCAACTCCTCACGAGTTCAAACTCCTTTCAAAGACATAGATTGGGTTGGCTTTGGCTAACTGCCCTTAGTGGTTCGCCGAACAACCAGAGCTTATCTTAGGTCACTGAGTTGGAACCAATAACGTGGCGGAGCGACACGAAGGGATGTCGATTGGCCTTAAATCACCGGCATTTTGGCCGAATATAACCGTTTCACGAATTGAGCATTGGTTTAGATAAAATGATGTTTAGCGAGGGGCGCAGAGCCCATAGCGGTTCAATGCAGAAAGAAAGTCGTCGTGCATGCACCATTTCTCTCCAGAAGTCATCCAAGTATTACGGTCTATTCTCGATGAGGTAATGTCCAACGCTCCTGCTGACCAAGTTACGCCGGCTGCCAAAGCGCGCATGGCTGAGGCCATTTTAAAGGCTGCCAGCAACGGCCAGACCAGCTATGAGGATCTGTTAGACACAGCAAGTCACCAACTGAATACAATACTTGCCACAGAGAACCGCGTGCGAAAGGCAATCCAGCAGTAATGGCCTAATTGCGGTAAGCCTGGCTTATTCCTCTCGGAATCGAGCCTTGGCGGGAAGTGGTGCAGCCCATCAGCTGAATAGTAGGCTATCAATGAACCGCCAGACATTGATCGGTCGGTCGAGATGTGCCGCGCCAACGAGCGGCTGCCTATTTGCGCCGGATTTGCGATGTCCGCGTTAGGTCCGCTTCGCCCCCAATAGCCGCCATCAAGGAAGCATGACGCTCCCTACGGCCCGCACATTGGCCACCGTGTTGTGTCAGGAACTCCGTCCGCGCAGTGATGGCCAGGGATACGGCGAGTGAGCATCAGGACGCAAGCGGCGGCTATCGCAGAAGCTGCCTCGCTGCACAGGGGTTCAATAGAGCTGGGATTAGCCCTACGGATCATCGCCAGGTGACCGCCTCGCCTTTGGCACCTCAGCGGTATTTGACGGTCATAGTTTCGAAATGCTGGCAGGACGTACACTCGAACATGCGCCGTTCGTAATCGGCTTTGGCGGGCTCAACGAGGGCTATCTGCATGGGATCGCCGCATTTCGGGCAAGCAAAGTGCATCGGGATAGAAGTGGCCGGCGGCGGTTGTTCCGACTGCGTAATCATTGGGGCCTCCCGGTATGGATGCCCAATACCCTATTGAGGGTCAAAGCCCCATCGAAATTCAAACTGAGACACTACCTCAAATTCACAGACTTCCTCACAGGAATGGACGCCGAAGAACAAGACCGATTAGCCGAAAAGCGTCAGCCGGTTATAGACGGTTCGGAACAATTATCCCCGCCACAATCAAACTGAGACACTAAAAGAAACGAGCCCCGATGGTGGCAACGATTGGGGCTCGTAGGTGTCCAAGTCTTTGGGGCTCGTAGGGTGTCCAAGTCTATGGGAACGCAAGGGACCTCTCACGTTCGCCCCCGACTTTGCCAGCGCGATAGCCGGAATCGATTGTCGGAAGAGTTCCCCGGTGTCGCCAAGCCACACGCACTCGACGTCCTCGTCGTCCACCGACACGACCGTCATGGGGTGACCGCCGGACTTCAGCGTGACGATGTCGCCAGGTGCGAATGCCATTAGCGCCTCCTCTGTTTGATGTTGGGACACGGCAGCCTAGTGTGGGCTTGTGACGATTGTTCGTCATGCCGCCGTCGCCGGCCGCATAATGGCAACTATCTTTTCCTGCTGTTCCATTGGAGACCGACCGGCGAGCCCGAGGGAGTTGACGGCTCTCGCACGATAGCTGCCGTGGATGGAGATGCACATGGGATGATCATCGCATCAGGGGCAACGCATAAACACCCCATGACGCTCACCACCGCGGGCACCACCATCATCACCATCGTCAAGCACATAAGATGACCGCGAAGGGGACCGCCTCGCTACCGCGTACCCAGGAAGGACAGCGCGGCGGTCGGCGTGGCGGGGAACCATCAGGAGAAGAACTTCCACGGCTACCCTCACGGGACCTTCCCTCCGTGTGTGACTCCAAGGGCTACATCGCGGGCTACAGGAGAGAACCATCGAGTACCGTGTATGTGCTGGGCTACTCCCATGCCCTCATGATGTGGTGATCGTGAGGGACGCTGGGTGGGTCACCATCGGGGGCGCTCCATGGGATATGTGGATGACGTGTCCCGTCCTCATGAGTACCGCGCAAAGGGACGGACAACTTACAGGCCCCCAATGGGAGCACAGCACGGTGACCATGACGGTGCCCGGTGACTCCGAGGCAATACTTCAAGGAAGCCTCGCAATGTCCGCCGCCATGCCACCCATTAGGCCCCGACCATGTAAGGGGCACCGCCATGACCCCTGTGCGTCATCCTCATCATCGTGATGGACGGCAGGGACTCCATCCTGGTGTGGCTCCAAGGGAGGAGGTGTGTCCCAGACCACCTCACCCACTGCCCTATGCTTGATGGAGGAGCATGAAGGGCGTCTGGTGGTTGGCCATCAAGGGATGGAGGTCTGGGGTGTCCAGTCCTCATCCTTATCCCGTCCAGGGGCCCCATGAGCGGAGCCTTGAAGGCGGTCCTTCTTGACGGCCTCCTTGAGCTTCTCCTCTGTGTTCCCTCTACATTAGCGGAGGCGTAAGGCAGGAAGTGCCCGTCAATTGGGCCTAAACTGGACTTTTACGAACGCGCGGGGCGACCCGGTGCGATGCGTGAATTCCTGCTCCATAAAGGTTTTCGCCATCTCGGAATGCGAGCGAGCGACCAGCACGGAGTCGTGCAAGGGCAGCGCCGTGATGCCGTTCTTGAATAGCGCCGTAACCACCGACACGAGTAGGTCCGATTCGTGGCGCATGAGCTGAAACCCAAGCCCCTGCTCGAATAGCTTGGCGATTGGAGCGTGCTTGCGTTTGATGGCCTCAACGGCGTCCCTTAGCTTCATTCCAGACGGAAACTCTTCACGCGCATCAGTCGGCCACCCCCCGAGCGGCTTCCTGGCGAACAGCATAGCGCTGATGAGAACCTTCCAGCCGTCGCGACACGTGCCGTCGCCGGTTACATCGTAAACATCGCCGTCCGGCTGTTCCGCCTGAGCCCGCGCATATGCCATGCGGGGAAAGAGCGAACTGTAATCGACGTTGGCAATCTCCTCCCCGGCGATCTTGCACTGTGCGATTGAGCATGCTGTCGCTGTCGTCGCATGCCTCAGCCACGAGCCGCTCGAAAGGCTGGCCTGTTCGTCTTGATAACACGACGCCGAAGGTCTTGAGGATACCCCTGATCTGGTTGGTGACTTCTACCCGCATCCCGACGAGTTGAGCTCTCGCGCCAAGCATCGAGCGGACTGTATGGCTGTCGAGGCTTTTCACCCCGACCTCTCGGTACCAGCCAGCCTTGACGATCTGGGCCAGCCCATAGGCATCGTTTTTGTCAGTCTTGTTCGTTTGGCCACTCATGGTCGCCTGCGCATGCCGAGAATCGAGACACACCACCGGAAGGTCCATCGCCTTCAACGCGTGCCAGTGCCAAGTGGACAGGGGACCGCTTTCGAGTCCAATCCGAACAACATCAGGCGCCTTCGATTTAATCGCTTTGGCGATATCTTCAGGAGTCGAAAGACACTTTCCTTGCCAGACAGCCTTGCCGTCGCCATCGATAACGCAAAGATGAGTTCATCTCCTGCGACACGTCCAAACCGACAAATTGATCCATTTTGGCCTCCATGAGAATCATTGAAGGCACCGAGTCTAGCAGCGCCCGCAATTACCCCATGTCAGCATAGCGCCGCCCCATGATTTAGAGGGGGCGGGACGCGGGACCGACTGCCCCCGGCGAGGGGTACATTATTATGTTGCGCCAGGGATCGTTACCCGAAGGGCCGAGACCCTACATCCCGCTTTGCGGGCTCTGCGGGGCGCGGTGAGCGCAGCGAATAGAGCCCGGTCCGGCGCAGCCGGACGCGCCAGAGACCGACCGCTCCTGCAAAGCCCTGGTAACAGATCTTCCACAGCCCCATCTGAAAGTTAGTGTGTGTGTCTGCGTAGGTATAAGTCATGCCCGGTCAAAATTGGTCGCGGCCATTACCGCGTAAAATGCTTGTCGCTGCCCACGACCGCAGGCATGCCCCCATCTGCCGGTGCTCGGGCAGATCAAGCGAGCTGAGACGCTGACGCACTCGGATGCGCTCAGGCAGGAAGCATTTCAGTGGCGCCGGCAGGCGCGAGGGTTTGACGGTCTCCCGAAGGATGTGTCCCGACCGGAAGGAGCGCAGCACTTCCGGCCCTGTCGCCCGGCTGGCCCGATGATAGGGCAGCACCCTGTCGTCCGCCGCCAGCATACGGCGGGGATTGCGTGTGATGGCAGCCACGACCGCTTCGAGTTCGTCGACCCGCGCACGCAGGAACTCAAGCCGTGCAATTGCCGGCGGTCTGCCGCCGGTACCACGCGCAACGGCTTTGCGGAAACTGCTCAGGGAGAACAGCGCGAATGTGTCGTCAAGGATCTCGCGCACCATCGTGTCGAAGTCATCGCGTGTCAGTTTGCGCCGGTCCGGATCAGTGACAACCTCGAAGCGCCGCGGCGTCTGACCGGGCGCCCGCAGTTCCGCCTCAACCGTGCCGGCGTGGAAACCCGGCGACCAACGCCAGCGCGCTCTATCAGGCGTCTGCGTCCGAAGTGCTTCGAGCGGAAGGTCGTCGACCAGCAGATCGGCCGTTGCAGCTCCGGCCGTTCCGTGAAGCTCGAAAAGATAACTGCCGTTTTCCTGAACTGTACCGGGCGCAACCGGCTCCGGCTCAGGCCACACGCGCCAGACTGCGCCCGTTTTTCGCAGCGCATGAGCAGGGCTGTCATGGCGGGACCTGTTACCGGCTGGCCTGAAAGGAGCCGAACTCATCGAGATCAGCGGCCAGCCTGGCGAGAAATATCTGGGAGCGCGCCAGGCCGTCGAGCGCCTTGATAAGGCCTGTCAGCAGCGTGCGCTGCCGTTCTCCGCCTCGCAGCTTCACCAGCACTTTCTGCACCATCAGATCGTCAGTGACGCCGGCAACATCTGCTTTCAGGTGCACAGCAGCAAAGGAATGATAACGTACCACCTCTTCTGCGACCCGGTAACCAAATCCCAGGCCGTGTGCCGCCATAACTGCCTGCGCGGCCAGGAGATGCGCTTCACAGGCGGCGCGGGCGTCTTTCAGTTCCGGTTCACGGTTCACGGTTCACCAGGCCGTCAAGAAAGCCGCTCAGATCAACGGCCGACATGTCGATAACAATGGCGCGATCAAGAACCTTGTTGCTGACCGGATTCGTCGTCTCGTCGATATTGATCGTGCCCGCAATAGCCAAATCGCGAAAGCGGTTGTCAAAGAACGACCAGTTCCGCGAGGTCATGTAGCCCCCTACTTCAATATCAGCATGGGCAAGGTTTTGCACGGCATGACGCGGTAGCCAGCAAAACCTGTACTCTTCCTGATAGCTATATCCGAAATGTTTTCGCGAAGGGGACGAAGACGCGGACTTCTTTCGGCAATAACGGATCAACGTAGGTCGCAGGTCCTTCGCGCATACGCGCGCCGGGCAACGCGGCGACGGCGGCTTGGCCCAACCGCGCTGCAAACGCGCGTTTGTCGCGGATGATCACGCAGGCATCTGCATCGAAATCTACAAACAGGCGCGGGTCCAAAAATCCGTTGGCGATTTAAAGAGTACGTTGACTCTTTGGTCCGGCGCATCAAGTGGCACATCTTCCGGATTCTTCACCAACTTGATGATATCGTCGCGCGAGAGCGCCAACTACGTGGGGCGGTCAAAGGGTAAGAGGAAAATGACCACAACTGCTTCACCGGCGTCATTTCGCTTTTAGTGGAACCACGGTACCGGAGACGGCTGCTCCCTTGCAGAATGCCGCCCAGGCGTCCATCAGACGGCGGCGCTTTTCAAACAAGTCGCCACGTCTGTAGGCTGCCTCGGTCTTGCTATGGATCGCATGGGCTAGCGCCATTTCGACCATTTCACCCGGAAAGTTGGTCCGCTCCGAAGCCCAATCCCGAAACGACGACCTAAATCCGTGCACGGTCAGATCATCACGTCCCATGCGCCCCAAAAGTTTGAGCATGGCCATGTTGCTGAGTGGTTGATTCGGTCGACCACCTGGGAAGACATAATCGTCATCCGCTGCGGCTTCCGTGGCCATGATTTCAAACGCTCGATCCGATAGCGGAACGCGATGCTCTTTGCCGGCTTTCATGCGTTCGGCCGGAACGGTCCAGAGTTTTTCGCGGGTGTTCAATTCCGACCGTCGCGCACCGATCGTTTCGCCGGTGCGCGCAGCCGTCAGGATCGTAAATTCAAGCGCTCGAGCCGCAATACCCTCCTGTTGCCGAAGGACCGTCATGAATGCAGGCAACTCGGCGTAAGCGAGCGCGCTGTGATGCTGCGTCTTGCGCACCTTCGCGCGCGACGGCAGCAGCTTGTCGAGATGGCCGCGCCAGCGCGCCGGATTTTCGCCCTCGCGATAGCCGCGTACGGTGGCCCAATTGAGAATTGATTCGATCCGCCCCCGCAGCCGGCTCGCGGTCTCAGGCTTCTCGGCCCAGATCGGCTCGATCACTTTCATGATAAGCGCGGTGTCGATGGCCTGCATCGAAACATCGCCCACCACCGGATAGGCGTAGGTCCGCAGGGTCGACACCCACTGCGCCGCATGCTTGTCGTTCTTCCAGGCAACCCGATGGGCGGCCAGGTAGGTTGCGGCCGCGTCTTTGAATTTAAGCGACTTCGCACGCTCCAGCGCCGCTTGTCTCCGCGCCGCCTCGCGCGCTTCGATGGGGTCGATTTCTTTTTCGCGCAGCTTGCGGCATTCCAGCGCCCGCTCGCGCGCTTCCGCCAACGATACAGTGATGCAGGAGCCCAATCCCATTTCGCGGGCGCGGCCCTTGACCTTCTTCGTCGTCGAGTCGCGCACGATCTCGCCGGTCGCCGGATCGCGCTCGGCGGCCCAGAAGCGGAAGATCCACGACTTCGAGCCGCGCGCGGTGATCTGTAAATAGAGCCCACCGCCGTCGCCGTAGAGACCCGGCCGTTTCTCCCGCGCCACCTTCAGTGCCGTGAGCTTGCCAAGCATCGCCATCGAAGTGTCCGCCCAACTCGTACCCACGCACTGACCCACAAATAGAACGTGGATTCAGGCGACCCGCCGCGAACGAGGGCGACCCACAATAGCTCAAAAAGTCGTGGAATTGAAGGGCGTTAGCGGACGTTGGCGAACAAGCGCGAACGGGGTTTTGGCGGAGGGAGTGGGATTCGAACCCACGATACGGTTTCCCGTATACACGCTTTCCAAGCGTGCGCCTTCAGCCACTCGGCCATCCCTCCGCAGGGGAGAGGCGCCATATCATGCCGAAGCTTCCCCTTACAACCCGCAAGCCCCGGGGACGAAATCGGGACAATTCGGCTTCGCGGCCGAGCGAAATTCGCGGATTGAGACCGATACTTGGGAACGGAACTTTCGTTCGCGAGCGTCGTTGTTTCCCCGTTCGGAACGGCAACGCAAAGGCAGTCATAGGACGCGGATTATTGTCACGGCTTCGTTTTATCCGGGTATTTGCGGCTGAAATCTTTAGGCGACGCGAAGTGCGTGTGAGCGGAGGCCCGGTGAAAGCCGGGCCTCTTGCATTGGAGCGGCGCCTTTTGCTGCCAGACACCACGTCAGCGGCGCCTTCCGCGCCGGCTTTGCTTCCCTTACATTAAGAGGATGAATTCGCCCGCCGACGATTATCTCCTACGCCCCGATCCGCACGATCCGCGCTTGACCGAGCGCGTGACCGGCATCGACCAGACCGGCGCCAGAATCGAAACGGCGGTGACCGTCGAGCGGGCGTTGACGATCTTCCTCAACTCCCAAGAGATCGTCACGGCGATGACGATCAGCGATCATCCCGAATATCTGGCGCTCGGCTACCTCCTCAATCAGAACATGCTCAAGGCCGACGACGTCGTGACCGGCGTCGATTACGACGACGAATTATCGGTCGTGGTGGTGCGGACCAAGCGCAAGACCAATTACGAGAAGAAGCTCAAGAAGCGGGTGCAGACCTCGGGCTGCGCGCAGGGCACCGTGTTCGGCGATCTCATGGAGGCGCTGGAAAACGTCACGCTGCCGCAAACCGAGCTGCGCACCTCGTGGCTCTACACGCTCGCCCACAAGATCAACACCACGCCGTCGCTTTATCTCGAAGCCGGCGCCATCCACGGCTGCGTGCTCGCGGTCAAAGACCGCCCGCTGGTTTATATGGAAGACGTCGGCCGCCACAATGCCGTCGACAAGATCGCCGGCTGGATGTTCAAGCATCGCGTCGATGCAGCCGACAAGATCTTCTACACCACCGGCCGCCTCACCTCCGAAATGGTGATCAAGACGGTACGCATGGGCATTCCGATCCTGATCTCGCGTTCCGGCTTCACCGCCTGGGGCGTCGAGCTGGCGCGCAAGGCCAATCTGACGCTGATCGGCCGGGCGCGCGGCAAACGCTTCATCGCGCTGGCGGGCGAAAGCCGCATCGTGTTCGATCAGGACCTCGCCTATGTCGAGGAAGAAAGCGCCAAGCACCGGCGCAAGGCCGCGATGCATGACGAGTAAGCCACGCGTGTGACTATCCCCCCTACCCTCGGTCTGGTACTCGCCGGCGGCTTGGCGCGCCGCATGGGCGGCGGCGACAAAGCGCGCATCCGCGTCGGCGGCGCGACGATCCTGCAACGCGTGCTTGGCTGCATCGGCCCGCAATGCACCGTTGTCATCCTCAACGCCAACGGCGATCCGGCGCGTTTCGCCGATATTGGATTGCCGGTGGTTGCCGACAGCGTGCCGGATTTTGCCGGTCCCCTTGCCGGCATTCTCGCCGGCCTCGAATGGGCGGCGGCGAACGTGCCGGATATCGAATGGATCGCGAGCGTGCCCGGCGACTGTCCATTCCTGCCGAAAAATCTCGTGGCGCGGCTCCACGAAACACGCGCCGCGGCTGGCCTGCCGTTGGCTTGTGCGCGGTCGGGCGAGTGGCGTCATCCGGTAGTCGCCCTTTGGCCGGTGACGCTGCGTGACGATTTGCGCCACGCGCTGGTCGACGAAGATTTGCACAAGATCGAAATCTGGACGGCGCGGCACGGTATCGCCATTGCCGACTGGCCGGCAGAGCCGATCGATCCGTTCTTCAACGTCAACACCCCCGAAGACGCGGCAAAGGCCGAAGCACTCGCGGCGCAATTTCCCGACGCATAGCTCATGTCCGCTCGTCCTCGCGAAAGCGGGGACCCATGCTGGATTCCCGCTGGTGCGGGAATGAGCGGTGTAATTAGCCCAACAGCGACGCATAGGACAGAAAGCCGACCGACGCGCCGGGCTCGACCGTGGTCACATCTTCACCGAGTTCGACCAGGCCGTCGGTTTCCGTGAGCGAGGTGAGGACGCCGGCGCCGTCCTGCGTGTATTTGGTCGCCTCGATCGTGCCGTCGGCGCTCGCATGCAGCGACACCCGCACATATTCGCGCCGGCCTTTGCGCTTCTTGTAGGAAAATGCCGCCCGCGCCGGCAGAGCGACAAGCGGCTCGGGCAACGCACCGGCGAGCCGCAGCAACAACGGCCGCACCACGCGCACGAAAGTGACGAAGACCGCGACCGGATTGCCCGGCAGTCCGACGAAGGCCGCGCCGTCGCCGCTGTTGGCGCCAGGTTTGGCGTTACGTATGACGCCCATCGCCACCGGGCGGCCGGGCTTTATCGCCACGCGCCAGAACACCAGGCGGCCGATGCTCTCGATGGCGGTGCGCACATAATCGGCTTCGCCGGTCGAGACGCCGCCGGACGTCAGTACCAGGTCGTGGTCAAGCGCGGCGGCGGCTATCGAACGCGACAGCTCCCCTGGATCATCGCTCAGGATGCCGAGATCGGTGACCTCGGCGCCGAAGCGATCGAGCAGGCCGGCGAGCAAATAGCGGTTGGAATCGTATAGCGCGGCACGCGTCAGCACAGTGCCGGGCTCGACGATCTCGTCGCCGGTCGAAAACAGTGCCACCCTCACACACCGGCGCACGTCGAGTTTGGTGAGGCCGAGCGCCGCGGCAAGCGCGACATGCTGCACCGCAAGCCGCCGGCCGGCCGGCACTGCCACCGCGCCGGCGCGAATGTCCTCGCCGGCCAGCCGCCGGTTGGCGCCGCGCTTCAAGCCCGGCGGCACCACCACGCAATCGCCATCGAGACGGCAATCTTCCTGCATGAAGACCGTATCCGCGCCCGCCGGCATCGGCGCGCCGGTGAAGATGCGGATCGCCTCGCCGGTCTTGATCGCATGACTCGCCGCGTGCCCGGCTGCGACCCGGTCGACGATGATGAGGCGCTTGTCGCCAGCGGACTCAAGGTCCTCGCCGCGTACCGCGTAACCATCGACAGCGGAATTATCGAACGGCGGCACGCTGACCGGAGCGACAAGGTCCTCGGCCAGCACACGGCCGTTGGTCTCGCGCAACGTCACGGTGTCGCGGCCGTCGACGGGCGTGACGCGCTCGGCGATCAACCGTTCGGCCTCGGCGACCGGCAGCAGCGGACCGTTAAAGGCGAAACAATCGTCACTGAGCTGCGCCATCAGGCGTCGCTCCGCGAGGTTTGGCTCGAGGCGCCGATCTGGTTGGGAGCCAGCGCCTCGGCTTGCAGCATGGTCGCGATCCGCTCGATATCGTCGAGCATCAGCACCGGTACCTGCGCCGCCGGCAATGGCGCGTCGGTTGCAACGGCGACGATGCAGTCGTCGTCGGGATGCAGCAGCGGCTTGCCGACCTCGGCACGATAGACTTCGAGTTTCGGATGCGCGTGCCGCTTGAAACCTTCCACGATCACCAGATCGACCGTGCTCAGCCTCGCCAGCACATCACCGAGTGGCGGCTCCGGCTCGTCGCCCAATTCGTGCACGATGGCCCAGCGCCGGCTCGACACGATCGCCACTTCGCAGGCGCCGGCCTTGCGGTGCAGCCAGGAATCCTTGCCGGGCTGGTCGGTATCGAATTCATGATGGGCATGCTTGACGGTAGCGACCTTCAGGCCGCGCCCGACCAGCACCGGAATCACCTTGGTGACCAGCGTCGTCTTGCCGGAACCGCTCCAGCCCGCGAGACCGATAATCCGCATGATCTCCGCTATTCCTGGTCGGGTTTGCGTCCGCCGCAAAACCCAATTTCACAACGGCACCTCTAACATATATGTTCATCCGGCGCCCGGAGACCAACCAGCCTGCCCCCTTTCATGGAGATCACTGTGCATCCCTACAGCATTCCCGCTTCGGTTAAGGACCGCGTTATGCGCCGCCAGGGCAAGCTGCCGAGCCACGACACCATCGACGCCACGCGCACGGCGCTGGTCGTGGTCGATATGCAGAACTACTTCGTCGCCGAGGGTCGTCCCGCCGAGATCCCGGCAGCCCGCGGCATCGTGCCGAACATCAACCGGCTGGCGCGTTCGCTGCGTGCCGCCGGCGGCACTGTCGTGTGGATCCAGACCAGCGCGGCCGGCGCGCTCGAAACCTGGGGCAATCATCACAAATACATGCTCACCCCGGAGCGCGCCAAAATCCGGCTCGCCAATCTCGACGAAAACGCATCGGATTTCGCGCTCTACCCAGCGCTCGAGCCGCAGCCTTCGGACATGCGGGTGAAGAAGATCAAATTCAGCGCCTTCATCGCCGGCTCGTCCGATCTGCATGCCCGGCTGCAAAGCCGCGGCATCGAAAGCCTCTTGATTACCGGCACGGTCACCAATGTCTGCTGCGAGTCGACCGCACGCGACGCCATGATGCTGGATTATCGCGTCGTCATGGTTTCCGACGGCAACGCCTCCTCGTCCGATGAAGAACATGCGGCCTCGCTCAATAATTTCGTGGTCTATTTCGGCGACGTGCTGACCACGGACGATGTCATTTCGCGGCTTGTCCCGGCGCAAGCACGCCAGTCGGCTTAAGCCATCTCCATGCCGAGCGCGCTAATTTGCGCGCGCACGGCATCATCGCGCAACGCTTCCAGAAACGCAGCAACGGCCGGGCGTTCGCGGCGCGCTTCGACCAGCAGAAAGTCATAATGCTCGGGCGCGATCGGCAGAAAAGCCAGGCCGTACATTTTCGCCACCGGCTCGATCGCCACGCCCCAATCGGCGCGGTGCTGGGCGATGGCCGCGGCGACCGCGTTATGCGAGCGCGGCTGATTGGCGTAGCCCGCCGGCCGCGCGCCGCGCAATAGCCCGTCGACCAGGACACGCGTGCCGGAGCCGGCGTTGCGGTTGACCATCAGCGCCGCTGCGTCGGCCAATGCCGCTTTCAATGCCGCGTCCGCACTGCGGCCCTCGAAACGATCGTCGCCGGGACGATAGACGAAGCCCTGCATGCGCCGCCAGCCCGGCACCAAAGTAAGGCCGGGCACCAGGAGATGTTTGTTGTAGATGCCGGTCGCCGGATCGACGAGATGAACCGGCGCCAGATCGCATTGACCGGCGCTCGCCGCATGCACCCCGCCCTGACTGCCGACGGCGATGGTGCGCGCATGAAACCCCCGCTCGGCAATCGCGCCGACCACGACATCGAGCGCGACATCGTGGCTGCCCATGATGACGAGATCCGGCGCGCGCGCGTCGTCGCCGATCAGCGTGACCTCGGCCGCGGTGCCGGCATCGAGCGCGGTGGCAAGCGCATCGATCGCCAGAAATCCGTCAGCCTGGGAAAACGCCGTGACCGCGCCGGAGCCCTTGCCGGTCGGAAACGCGTTCAGCCCGTCTTCGCCGGCAACCAGCGAGACCAGCACGAACTCCTCGCGGCCCAACTCGGAAGCAATCCGCACCGGCACCCGCGCGGTAACGGTCTTCGCCGCTTCCGGCGACAGCCCGGCGCGGGCGCGAATGAGCGGTGCTGCGAAAGCATGAAAGGTGAAAATCGCCGAGGTCGGGAATCCCGGCAGCACGATCAGCGGCTTGTCGCCTACTGCCGCAAGGCAAAGCGGCTTGCCCGGCTTGAGCGCGACACCGTGGACCAGAATGCCGGGCTTGCCGAGCCGCAACACGATGCGGTGCGACAGATCGCCTGCGCCTTTCGAGGTGCCGCCCGACAGCACCACCAGGTCGCATTCTGAAAGTGCCGCGCGCATCGCCAGTTCGAGCGCGACGTCCTCGTCGGGAAAGGCGCCGAACGGCACCGGCTCGCCCCCGGCTTCGGTCACCGCGGCGGCGATGATGGCGCCGTTGCTGTCATAGACGCCGCCCGGGCGAAGCGGCTTTCCCGGCTCGACCAGTTCGTCGCCGGTCGAGAGCACGGCGACGCGCGGCCGGCGCACCACATCGATCGCGGCGAGACCGCAGGCCGCCAGTATGCCAATCTCGCGCGAGCCGATCCGCGTGCCTTTGCGCAGCAAAGTTTCGCCGCGGGCGATATCGGACCCGGCGTAGGAGATGAACTGGCCGCTCGCCGCCGCGCGATGAAGATCGATCGCCGGCGCCGCGTCATCTTCGAGCAGTTCGGTTTGCTCGATCATCACCACCGCATCGGCGCCGCGCGGAATGACGCCGCCGGTGGCGATCGCGGTCGCTGTCCCGGCCGCGACCTCGATACGCGGCGCCACGCCGCAGGCGATCACTTCGGCATTGAGCGTGAGCCGCTTCGGCGCGCCGTCGCTGGCGCCGTGGGTGTCGGCGGCGCGGACCGCGAAACCGTCGACATTGGAGCGGTCGAACGGCGGCGCATCGACCGGCGCTATCACGTCGGCCGACAGTACGCGCGACAGCGCCGCTGCAAGCGGCACCGTCTCGGCAGCAAGCGGCGATAGATCGATGCAGCTTTCGAAACGGCGGTGCGCCTCCTCGGGCGACACCACTTCGAGGAATTGCTCCTGCCGCGCGGCGCGCCGCACCGCATCGAGGATCGCAGCGCTGCGTTTATCTGGGTTCGGTGTCAGGGCCATTACTTCATAGCCATGGTGTTACCGTGACTTGCGCGCCCGCGGCAAAGCCTTCGCTGTCGGCCGGCACGACAATAAAGCCGTCACTGCGCGTCAGCGCCGCGAATGACAGATAACCGGAGCCGAGCGGTTCCGCTACGGCATCGGCGCATCGCACCGGGACCAGTTCAGTGAGGCCGATGGTCGAGGTGACTTTGCGTTTCAACGAGAGCGTCATCGATGCCGCCTCGATCATGCCGGCGGCGAGCCTCGCGCCGATGTGACGCCCCAGCAAAAGCCAGACCGCGAGCACGGCATCGATGCGTCCGGGCGCCAGCAGCACCGGACGGACGCCGGCGAAACCGAACGCCGCGGTCTCGCCGGGCGAAATCGCAATGCCATGGACGTCGACACGGCCGAACTGCGCCAAACTCCGCACGGCGCCATCGTTACGTCCGCTGCCGGTGCCGCCGATAGCGATGACGGCGTCGCTTTGATCGTCCGCCAACGCTGCCTCAAGTGAGCCCGGCGAGCCGACCACAGTCGCGCCGGACTTCACGATCAAATCCGTCAGCAGCGCCGACGCCGCCGCGATAATCGGCGTCGCCGTTGCGCTGCCGCAAGCTATAAGGACGCGCGGCGAGCGGATGCTCACATCCGTAACGCCGGCTGCTGCCATGACGGCGATATCGAGCGCGCGCAGACGCTCGCCGGCACGGCGCAACGGCGCGCGCGATGTTGCATCGCCGCCGGCGGGCAAGACGCCCTCCCCCGGCGTAACCGCCGCGATCGCCTCGGCGCGATCGCCACGCAGTACCACCGCATCGCATGGCGCCACCGCATCCGTGCCCGGCGGCAAGGCCGCGCCGGCATCGATGCGGGGCGGCGGTGAAACAAAGGGCAGCGGCGCGTAGCTCGTGGCATCGGCGATGGCGGCGGCCTCCACCACATAACCGTCGCGCAGCGCGATCGGCTGCGGCGGACATTCGGACACCACGACATCCCTTGCCAGCGTTGCACCGAGCGCCGCACCGGGCGCGCAGGATCGCGGCGTTACGGCGCCGACCTGCGCCTCGACAAGCGCGAGGATCGCGCCAAGCGGCGTCAGGCGGGCGATGCGCTGAATGCTGGAATCGAGAGCCATCGCCGCTATGATAAGGAGCTTTGCGCGTTTCGACGACTGTCCAGAAATCAAACATTCAATGACCGAAAAAATCCTCAATCTCCGCGGCCTCAAATGCCCGCTGCCGGCGCTGCGCACCCGCAAGGCGCTGCGCGACCTGCAGCCAGCCGATATCCTGGTGGTGGAATGCACCGACCCGCTCACCGCCATCGACATTCCCAATCTCATCAACCAAACCGGCGACACGCTGGAAGAGACGCAAAAAGAAAAAAAGCTGCTGACTTTCCGAATAAGGAAGAAGTGATTGAACTTCTGTTCGTCATCCTGAGGTGCCCGCGCGAAGCGCGGGCCTCGAAGGATGCACGCTCCGAGGCCGTGCCGCCGTCGCCCTTCGAGGGCCACGGAGCTTGTCATCGGGCCGGCCACTTCGGGCCGGACCCGTTGGCGGCCACCTCAGGGTGACGGGAAACGCGCCGTATCTGCCCAAGCCAAATCGTTCTCGCGGGCGCCCCTTCGCGCCCGAGCTATGCCAACCCCGTCACGTGAAGCGCGAAGATCAGGAAGCTTTCTGGAAACCAAGGGGTGGGGCCTCGGTTTCTCAATGCCTTACGCCGTCTTCGCCAATTCCAATCCAACACCAATAAAAAAATAGGAAGCAGGACGCCGACAAACGCTGGTACTACCCGCCGCACCATCGGGTGCGGCGCTGCCCAGCGGGGCAGCTCGTCTGTCGGCGTCCCACCACGGTTCTCGCCAAAGGGAGTTGTCGTCCCTAAGGCTCAGCTTCAGGCCAGGTTTCCTGGGACGCGGTCTGACGCATGATCCGGAAGGATCATGCGCAAGCTAAACTCCGCTTGCGGGTGTTACCCGCCTTCGCCTGTCCCAGCCCGGGGAAGCACCTCCCACTCCGGTCGTAATGCCGGATGACATGATGCCCAAGCCGCCCGGGAACGGGGTGGATGGCCCCATCCGCGGGCACCGCACTCACCCCGCCACCGGAAAGTCCCCTCGCCGGCGGCGTCCGTATTGAGCGAGCATTGCGGGTTATGTATCTATATCCGTGACGCACGTCAAGACATTTGTCCTTTTTAAAGTGACAATATTTTCAGCCGTCATGGCCGGGCTTGACGAAAGAAATACAGGCATTTCCCGGATGCGGTGCAGCACGCAGTGGTGCACCGCTGTTCCGGGATCGTCATAGTCTCGGCGCATCCTTGCTCGGAGCTTGTGAATATCCCGGGTCTGCAGCGCATCACCATAGCGCGCGCAAGACGCGCGTGAACGCGCTTATGGTGCTGCGCCGCTAACTCGCCTACGGTTTATGTTGCGGCTGACGTGGGCACGGCGCGCCGCGCCTTTGACCACCCTGCGCTCGCTTGGCCGCAAATTCCGATCGCGCCGGGAAAATCGCCCAGCAACAAGGAAAAGAGCAGCCTTTCAGCTCTGTCCTACTGTCTCGGCGGGAAGCGAGTTGCTACGCTAGCCTTGCTCAGCCTGACTGCGCTTTCGGGCTCGCGGTACTGCGGAGTCGCTATCGCCAAGTTCTCAGGCCACGCTGTCACCTTCCGAAGCTCGCCAACGGTCTTTGCAGATATGCCTATGCCCGAGTTCGACCTCGACTCGCATCTTAGCTGGCAAGCCACCAAGCACTATGTGGAGCGCGGCGACATTTTTGCATTTGTATTGCATATAGGCTCCGTCAATGTCCGATATCGGCCGCTGACTGCCGAGGACAGCTTACGAGCTTTGTACGGTGTTAGCGAGGGGGATGAGAACAGCGCCTATCGCGCGAGGAGAGGTCGGAATTGCGTCATTGCGAGGAAGCACGCGGCCCGATGACAGCGAGTAGCCCGGATGAGCGGAGCGACATCCGGGAACAATAGTTCGTTCGAACGCTGCACCCGGATTTCGCTCCGCTCATCCGGGCTACACTCGCTTTGGAAAGAACGATTATTTTGGCATTTCCCGGATGCGGTGCAGCACGCAGTGGTGCACCGCTGGTCCGGGATCGTCACGGTCTCGGCGCATCCTGAGCTCGGAGCTTGTGAAGATCCCGGTTCTGCAGCGCACCACTTCGTGCTGCGCTGCGCCCGGGAAATGTCGCGTAACGCCAGTATAGGTGAGCAATGCGAAGCGAAGCATGCCCACGGTCGACTTACAGCTTACGTTACGGTTGCTCGCAAAGCGGTACGCTTTTGCCCTCCACCCTTGCTTAATCCTCGTATTCGTAATCAGGGTCGTCAGTGCGGGCAAAGCGGTTACCAGCCAAGTTCCATATTCTACAAAATGACGTTGTGTAAGTTGTGTTCAGATCGTCTCGATAAACAATCCATCCATAAGCAAAAAGAAACCTGCTCTGCTGATATTGGGACTGGAGAACAATCCATCGACGAGCGGAAGAGGCAATGTAGCTATCAGACGCACCGGCCAAGAACCTCCTCGGTTCGACTACGTTCTCCCCATCGAATTCCACTGGAGGCTTGTCATTAAAGAAATCTACGAGAACATTGCTGCCGATGAGCTGCGCCGTGCTGTTTCCGACATTTACGACATTAAAGCGAATTTTAATATTGTTAGCTTGGTTATTGTTGAACCTGCGGACGGACCTAATCCTCAGACGCGGCCGGTGGGTGGCGATGAACTCCGAACGAGATAGGCCGATCTGCTGGTAAGCAACCACCCCCAGAACAATTGTAAAGAGGGCAACAAATATCGTTGCCGCAGCGGTAACGGCCCCATTGTGTTCATCAAAAAATTCAAGAGCTTCTACTATAGAAGAGGCGCCTTGGCCTGCTCCGAAATGCTTAGCGTCTTGTTGTTGCTCGCCGTGCTGGTCCTTCACTGTCCTAAAGTGTAGCGATGCTTGTCGAGCCTCAATCCAGAATGCCAACACCAGGCACGTAAATATCGCGATTAAAACCGCGGTCTGCCGGCCCCTTCTTAGCATCCGCTTTTCGCTGTTCCGCATATATCGAGATTTTAAGCTTTATTATCGTGCGATGTGGGGTATGGGTTTCGCAACGGCCCTAACCCACCTTACGTTTTTCCCGCCGCTTGGCAGGTTATTATGCTATTCCATCCTCAACCCCGCCTTCAGGATCACCGGCTTCCAGCGTAGCGCTTCGTGGGCGACGAAGGCGTTGAAGGTGTCGGCATCCATCGGCGTGGTGACCATGCCTTGCTGGCGGATGCGCTCCTGGTTTTCGGGCGTCGCCATGCCGGCGTTGATGGCGCGATTGACCTTTTGCACGATGCCGGCCGGCAGTCCGGCCGGACCGGCGAGCCCGAACCAGTTGGTTGCCACCACCTCGTAGCCGAGCTCCTTGAAGGTCGGCACGTTGGGATAGTCGGTGAGACGTTCGCTGCCGGTCTCTGCCAGCGCGGTCACCGTGCCGCCTTGCAGCTGCGGCGTAGCCGAGGTCACCGTCGGCGTGGCGAAGTCGATGTTGCCGGCGACGACGTCGAGCTGGCTTTGCGAGGCACCTTTATACGGCACCACCTGGAATTTCAGCCCGGCGAGCTGGGCGAAGGATTCGGCGAGCATCTGCCCGGCACTTGCCAGGCCGGAGACGCCGTAAGTGAGCGGCTTCGGGTTTGATTTCGCCTTGGCGACAAAGTCGCGCAGCGTCTTCACCTCGCTCTTGGCGCTGACGATGAAGACGATCGGGGAGCCTGCGAGATAGGCGACGTGGGTCAGATCCTTGAACGGATCGTAGCCGATCTTGGCATTGATCAGCGGGTTGATCGCGGTGAGCGACAGCGTGGTGATGACGAAATTGTAGCCGTCCGGCGCCGCGTGCGAAACTTCGTCGACGCCGATCACGCCGCCCGCGCCGGCATGGGTCTCGACAAAGAATTGCTGGCCGAGCGCTTTCGTTAATTGGTCGGCGGCGATGCGGGCGAGGATGTCGGCCGCGCCGCCGGCGGCGAACGTGTTGATGATGCGAACCGGATGCGACGGCCAAACCTCAGTGCCGCTTTCCGCGGCGGCCGGCGCAACGGACGTTGCGACTGCAAACAACGCAACCAGCAGCGCCGCGGCCGCCCGGGATTTCATTCCGCGGCGACGCGGTGCGCGGCGACGCCCTGGGCTTTCACCACCACCTTGATCGCGTCGTCGACGCGGTCCTTGGCGTAGCGGATCGCGGTCGGCAGATCGTCGAGCGCGAAAGTGTGGGTGTGGATCTTGGTGGCATCGAAGCGCTTCTGCGCCATGAAGGCTTCGGCGCGATGCGTCGCGCTCTTGCCCTCGCCGCGGATGCCGTAGAGATAAATATTGTTGCGCACGATGTGGGCGACATCGACCGGCGTCTCTTCGTGCGGAAACGCGGCGAGGCAGACCTTGCCGCCGCGATTGACCATGCGCACCGCTTCGGTCACCGCATTCGGCGCGCCCGAGCATTCGACCACGTAATCGACGCCCTTGCCGCCGTTGAGCCGCTTGACCGCTTCGACGACGTCTTTGTCGTTGCGGACATTGATGACGTGATCGGCGCCGAGTTCGAGGCCAATCTTGAGCCGGTTATCGCGCGTGCCGGTCAGGATCACCGGATTGGCGCCCATCGCTTTCGCCACCGCGACCCCAAGGAGTCCGATCGGACCCGGGCCGGTGACGACGACGCTTTCGCCGGCAATAAGGCCGCCGAGCTCGGTGAGGCCATACATCGCGGTACCCGCGGTGACGACAAGCGTCGCCTCTTCATCCGACATGTCGTCATGAATCGGGATGACGGTGTTGATGTTGTTGACCTGGTATTCGCAGAAGCCGCCGTCGGTGGTGAAGCCGTTGGCGCGATGGCCCTTGTCGACGTCGCCGTAATTGAGGCCGTAGTTGTGGCACGAGGTGTACATGCCTTCGCGGCAGCGCTTGCACTGGCCGCAGCCGGCATGGATCTCGACGGTGACGCGCTGGCCGATCGGCAGTTCGTCGACGCCGGGGCCGAGCGCCACGACGGTGCCCATATATTCGTGGCCCGGGGTGAAGTTCTTGTTGAACGGCTTGCCGCCGAGGAACAGCGCCGGCGAGCCGTGGTCGATGATCTCAAGATCGGTGGCGCAGATCGCGACCGCGTCGATGCGCACCAGCACTTCCGCGCGCTTCGGCACCGGAACCGGCTTCTCGGCGGGCTTCAACTCGCCAGGATTGCCGAGCACCCAGGCCTTCATCTTGTCCGGAATAGGGAAATCCGGGCTCGTCTTCACTCCTGGGCCTCCGTACATACGCGTTTCCTTTCGGGCTGTTATTCCGGCAAAGCCGGCCGCTTTCCGGAGTGCTTATAGATCACTTTAGCGTCGGGCAAAACTGGGGCGTGCTCTTGACCGCTTGCGCGGGCGCGCTCCGGCGAAGGCGGCGGAGATGAGAAAAGCCCGTCGCGCATCGCTGCCAATGCCAAACGCGCTGCAGCGGCCGCAAGTCAGATGTGACGCTAATCACAGAAGTGGCGCGTTGCGCATCACTGCCGATGCCAGCGTTGCACCGCCCGAAAGCGAGTTGTGACGCAAGTCACAAGCGCGTTGTGACGCGAGTCACAGAAGTGCGCTTTTGGCGAAGCCAAGGGTGGTAACGACCGCTACTGGACTCATATGCCGATCAGACGCGGACGGAATGTCGGCGCGAAATCGAACAGATAGTTTTGTAACGGTAGCACGTCATGTCACACAAACAGATCTTCTCCCTCAAACATCTCGCCCAATTGGCCATCGTGGCTTCCACGCTGTTCGGCGGCGCAATCTCTCTCGGCGCAGCGGCGCCCGCGGCCGCGGAATCGCCGTCATATCCGTGGTGCGTGCAAGGAAGCATCTATCGATGCTGGTACATGACGCGGCAACAGTGCGAAGAGGCGGTGGATTATCACGGCTTCTGCGTCACCGATCCCAACGTGCCGCGGCGGCCGGGAGAAAAAGTCCGCGGCGAAACGGCGCCGGCTTAAACTGCGATCAGTTCGACATCACACCAGCACCGAGGTGGCGTCGTAGGTGAATAGCCAGTCGTAGCGTTCCTTGACGCGGTCATCCTGCCATTCATGTTCGACATGCGCTTGCGCGGTTGCAGCGTCGGCCATGGCGTGGTTGTGGAAGCGCGGGATCATGTCGGCCGAGCCGTCGACCGCTTTGTTGGCGCGTTCGCGGCGGGCCGCCTCGTATTGCGCCAAGGCGGTCGCATGGTCGGCCGGATATTTTTCCAGACACCGCGCCAGCACCAGCGCGTCTTCGAGCGCCATCGCCGCGCCCTGCGCCAGAAACGGCACCATCGGATGACAGGCGTCGCCGAGCAGCGTGCAGCGGCCCTTGCTCCACGCGGGCATGGTCGGACGAAGCGCCAGCGCCCAGCGGTACGGCACATCGATATTGCGAAACAGTTCGTGCAAGGCAGGATTCCAGCCGCGGAAATCCTCGAGCATTTCCTCGACCGTGCCGCGCACATTCCAGCCTTCGACCGTCCAGTCGCTGCGCTCGCGCAAACCGACGACGTTAAGAAGCGTGCCGGCGCGCAGCGGATAGTGCACGACATGGCCGCCCGGCCCGACCCAATTGGTGCTGACATCGAACGCGATCGAAGACGGCACGCGTTCGATCGGCACGATGCCGCGCCAGGCGGTGATGCCGCAAAACTCGGGCTTCGGCGCGCCGAACAGCGAGGCGCGGATCGCCGAATGCAGGCCATCGGCGCCGACGACGACTTTCGCCCTGACCGGCTCGCCGCTTTCAAATCGCAATTCGACGTGATCCGGCGTTTGCGTCAGCCCGACGCATTTGCGGTTCAGACGGACGGCATCGGGCTTCGCCTCCAACAGCGCGCGCGCGATAACGCCGTGCAGATCGCCGCGGTGGATCGTCATATAGGGAAAGCCGAAGCGCGCGATCGATACCGCACCAAGATCGAACACCTTCCAGCTTTGGCCGGTGTTCCACAGCCGGATCGCCTTGCCGGCCGGCAGCACCTGCACTTCTTCCAGCGCCGCCTTGAGGCCGAGCGCGTGCAGGACCCGCACGCCGTTGGCGCTCATCTGCACGCCGGCGCCGATTTCGCGCAGCTCCGGTGTCTGTTCGTAAACCTCGACGTCGATGCCGCGCCGCGTCAGCGCCAGCGCCGCCGCCAGGCCGCCGATGCCGGCGCCGATAATCGCAACAGGTACTGTCATTCCCGGAAAATCCTTTAGGCCGGCTCGCCGGCCGCGTCGCGGTCGAGATCGGCGAAAACGTCGTCGCCTTGCAGCACGACTTTATAGGTGCGCAGCGCGATCGAGCATGGTGGCGCCGTCGCTTCGCCGGTCGGCACATCGAAAGCGCCGAGATGCATCGCGCATTCGATCGTGGTGCCTTCGAGGATACCGTCGGCGAGGCTTGCCGAAGCGTGGGTGCATTCGTCGTCGGTGACATAGAATTTGCCGCCGATATTGAACACCGCGAGCCGCTTGTCGGCGACGTCGAACGCCTGCACCGTCTCCGGCGCGATATCGGATTGCGCGCAAATCCGAATAACATTTTCTGCCATAGCCCTTCCCTTTCCGCGGCTGTTATACAGTCATTCCGGGGCCGCGCGGTAGCGAGGAACTTGGCGACGCGCCGGAATGACACAAGGGTGGAAGCGCGATGCAGGTTTTGGTGATCGGTGCGGGCGTTGTCGGGCTTGCGATCGCACGGACGGCGGCGCTCGCCGGGCATGATGTGACGGTTGCCGAAATAACCGGCGGCATCGCCAATGGCGTGTCGTCGCGCAACAGCGAGGTGATCCACGCCGGGCTTTATTACCCGACCGACACGCTGCGCGCCGTGCACTGCGTGCGCGGGCGCCGCATGCTCTACGACTACTGCACCTCGCATCGCGTGGCGCATCGCAAATGCGGCAAGCTCGTCGTCGCCACCAACGAGGCGGAACTGGCCAAGGTCGAAACCATCATGGCGCAGGCCGAGATCAACGGGGTCGAGAACTGCGAGATGATCGGGGCCAATGCCGCGCGCGCCATGGAGTCCGAGCTGTTTTGCATCGGCGCTTTGTGGTCGCCGGAAACCGGCATCATCGACAGCCACGGCTATATGCGTTCGCTGTGGGCTGAGCTGGAAGACCGCGGCGGCATGATCGCGTTCGAAACGCCGGTCGAAGGGCTTTCCTACAAGGCCGCGCAGTGGAACGTGCGGTTCGGCGGCCGCGATCCCGGCACGATCGCCTTCGACGCCGTGGTGAATGCCGCAGGCCTTGGCGCGCAGCCGCTCGCCCGCCGGATCGAGGGTTATCCGGCCGAGAAGATCCCGCGTCTGGTGCTCGGCAAAGGCAATTATTTCGGCTTCGCCGGCCGGCCGGCTTTTTCGCGGCTGATTTATCCGACGCCGATCGATGGCGGCTTGGGCGTTCATGTCACGCTCGATCTCGCCGGGCGGATGCGCTTCGGGCCGGATGTCGAGTGGATCGAGGAGGAGAATTACGCCGTCGATCCGAGCCGCGCCGACAGCTTCTACGCCCGCATCCGGACCTATTGGCCCGGCCTGCCGGACGGTTCGCTGGTGCCGGATTATGCCGGCATCCGGCCGAAACTGCGCGGTCAGGGCGAAGGCCAAGCCGATTTCATGATCGCCTATCCGGCCGACCACGGCATGCCGCGCTTGATCAATCTGTTCGGAATCGAATCGCCCGGACTGACCTCGTCGCTCTCGCTGGCCCAAGAGGTCGTCGGCCACTTGAACTAGACCATGATTCGAGCAGATGGAATCGGATCATGGTCTAGATTTTCACCTGGAGCATGATCTTTTCCGAAAACCGGTTTCCACTTTTCGGGATCATGCTCTAACGCGAGACCGCTCCGCGCATATTGGCGCCGACATTGACCGGCGGCGGCGGCCCCTGCCGCATCGCGATGGTGCCCGGATCGTCATCGGCCTCCGGATCGCTATGCGGGCTATGCGGCATCCGTTTGGTCACCGAGTTCAATTCTGTCGTGACGCTCGACAGTTGCACCGGCGTGAACTGTCCCGCCGACCCGCTGGCGCCGCCGCTATAGGCCATCAGGCCTTTTTTGGTTGCAACAATATCGCCCGGCCGCAAGGTCGGATCATTCGATGCTTCGAACGGTGCCAAACCGAGACCGTCCTTGCCGTTGCAGGTGCAATTGGCGACCATCTGCTTGCGATAGATATAGGCCGTATCGAGGTCGGCATAACGCGCGCCGTCCTTGGCCACCGAGGCACCGATTTCGCTGCCGAAATAGACCTTTGTCTTGGCCGATGGACACATCGCGCGGCAGGTCTCGACCTGCGTCGCGTTGGTCATGCGTTCAAGCGGGAAGTGCTGGCCGTCGCAAAGCCGGACGCAATAGGCGACAACGTGCCCAGTGCCGGCACCGCCGTTCTGCACGCTTTCTTGCGGCAATGGCGCCGGCCGGACCGGCGCCGAGGGGTCGGCGTAGGACTCAACGCGGGCCGGCGGCGAAGGCCGCTGCTCTTGGCCGCCGAACAGAAAATCGAACAACCCCGCGGCATTGGCCGTGACCGGCGTCAGCCCGGCGGCAGCCAGCGCGCCCACAAGCGACAGGCTACGCCACGTCAAACGCTTATTGTTATGCCGGCGAACCACGGCGTTACCTCACACAGCCAAGCCCCCGTCGGGCTTGCAAGCAACAGTTAACTATTTCACAGGTGGGAACGTTCCCGCTGTTCTGCCTTGGTCAGGATGGCGGAAAAGCTTCAACATCCTACCGCCGCGACCACCGGCAGGGGCGCATTTGCCGCTATGGCAAAAAATTCGTGAATCACCGCTTTTGGATCGCTTCGCGAGCTATCCGACAGCGCGGGCTGAGGTATTTAACGACCACCCAAGACATGTCTTGAAAATGCAGAAAGCGCCGACCACCGTTCGATCAACGTTGCGCTTGCCAGCCACGGCTATCGATCGTCATGCCGCTTAAATCGATCGAAAATTCAGCACCGGAATTCGATCCGCGGAATTCAAGGGTCACATCGTGGGCATTTTGCAGCCGGGCCGTTCTCGCGCTGCCGGCTACCCCCGATGCGCCGATCGCCGGGCGATAAGTGCCGATAACTTCGCGGACTCTGTGCAAATTGGTGACACGGCCGGTCAATTCCGCCCGCGCGACGGAAAGCGCGCCGACATCGATGCCCCCAATGCCAAGCCGATATCGCCCGCGCCTGAAGAACAAGTTGCCGGTTCCGCCGCGGCCGATTCCCGCTTTGACGAGAGTAATGTGAATGCTGCCGCTCTGCGCCGGCGACTGCGTCGATACGACGGCCAGAATTGTCACCGCCGCCAGAACGGCCAGACCGGCTCTCTTTGAGCGACCGAAACAGGACATCGCCGCGTTCCGCCTCCGTCAAACGAGATTCTCATATTTATGGAATGAAAACCAGAAACACAAAAGTAGTGAAGACGACGAGATGAACAAGGCCGGCGAGAATATTGGTCCGGCCCGAGCCAAACGTGATGACACTCAGGAAAAGTGTGAGCGCAAGCAAAAGCGTGTCGCGTGCCGAAATGCCGAGCTGGATCTGCCTGCCGATGACGATATTGGTCATCGCAACGGCCGGAATTGTCAGCCCTATCGTTGCTAGCGAAGACCCCAGCGCGAGATTGAGACTCTTCTGCAGCACATCGCGCCGCGCCGCGCGTACTGCGCTTATGCTTTCTGGCGCCAGGACTATCATGGCTATGACGATGCCGGCGACGGCCGGCGGCGCCCCCGCTCGATCGAGTCCCGCTTCCAGGATGATCGCGAATTTCTTCGCCAGCAGAATCACGCCGCATAACGCTATCAGAAGCATGACGACGCTGGCGGCGACCGCTCTGTTGGAAGGATAGACCGGATGGCCATCGGTTGTCTTTTCCACGGCGCGAAAATACTCGGTATGCCGCGTCGTCTGAATAAACAGGAAAGTGCCGTAAAGGATGACGGTGATGACGCTGACGAATATAAGTTGCGAGGATGAAAAATAGGGTCCGGTCACCGTGAGCGTATAGTTCGGCAACACGAGTGTTAGAATCGAGAGCGCCCCGAGCACGTTGAGATAGACGCCGGCACCCGACACCTGAAATTCCTGCTCGTAATGCCGAAGGCCGCCGAGCAGGACGCACAGACCTACCAAGCCATTACATACGATCATGATGACGGCGAATACGGTATCGCGCGCCAACGCCGGTGAGCTGTTCGGAGTCAATACGATCGACTCTATCAGAGCGACCTCGATGATCGTGACCGCCAATGTCAGAACCAGCGTTCCGAACGGCTCCCCCAGGCGGTGGGCAATGACATCGGCGTGGTGTACGGCGGCAAAAATGGCCCCGAGCATGATGACGAGCATCGCCGTTGAAAGCGACGCCGACGACAGCGACATCGGCTGCGAGCCGTCGAAGCCGATCGATGCGGCCAAAAAGACGAATGCAATCGCCAAGATCGGAAAGGCGATCGCCGTCACCGGCGTTTCAGATTGCACAGCCATTGTCGGGCGGTTCCCTAGGTATCGCGGAGAAATTGCATTGTCATCTTATGCCCGCGCTGTACAGCCTTACCGCGCTCGCTAAGCGCTGCCCGCCCCTCCGAACCGAGTCGCTCATGCGGCGCAATGTGCCATGACGCCCCGGCAAATGGCGATTAGAATTGCAATATTCGGCAAGGCTAAAAAGCCGCCGCCAGGGAGGGGCCAGTGAATCTCATCAAACGCAATTTCGTCGTACGCGCCGGACTAAGCGCCTGCGCGCTTGTTCTGTCATTGCCGCTGACGCTCGGTACGGCGCTGGCACAAGACAAAACCTACACGATGAAAATTACGCTGCCGACGCTCAACGATCCGAGCTATTTTTTCGCCAAGAATTACGCCGCAGCGCTTGAAAAAGATTCCGGCGGCCGCATCAAGCCGGAAATCTATCCGGCCAGCCAGTTAGGCACCATCCCGCGGCAGATCGAAGGCGTGCAATTCGGCGCCATCCAATGCGCGCTCATTCCGCCGGAGTTTTTTGTCGGCGTCGACGAACGCTTTGAAGTGCTTGCCGCGCCCGGGCTGGTCGGTTCGATGGAGCAAGGCGAACGGCTCGCCGCCGATCCGGAAACGCGGAAGACGATCCTTGCGCTTGGCGCCGACAAGGGCTTGCACGGCGTCGCCTTCTTCATGAACGCGCCATCGTCGATCATCGCCAAGGCGCCGATCCGCCATCTGGCGGATTTCAAGGGCAAGAAGCTTCGCGTTCTGGCCTCCGCACTGCAAGCCAAGCCGATCGAGCGGCTCGGCGCGACGCCGGTGGCGATGACGCTGGGCGACGTGGTGCCGGCGCTTCAGCAGGGCGCAGTCGACGGTGCCGTCGGCGGCATCGTGGTGTGGACTCCGATGCACTTCAACGATGCGGCGAAATACGTCACCCAAACCGGCCAGCCCGCGGTCTATGTAGTCGTCGAGGTCAGCAAGAACTGGTATGACTCGCTGCCGGCGGACCTGAAAAAGATCGTCGACGACGATGCCGTGTCGACGCAGACCGGGATCGGCGCCATCGCGATCGACACCGTCAACAAAAGCCGGAAAGGCTGGACCGACAACGGCGGCGAACTGATCGACCTGCCGCCGGCGGAACAGGCGGAGATGATGAAGACGTTTTCCGACGCCGCCGCCGAAGTTGAAAAAGCCAAGCCCGCGGTCGCCGAGGCTTACAAGACCGTCACCGACGGCGCCCAACGCGTCAAATAAGAGCGAGCGAGGCACTGGCGGTGGCGAGGCTCGAAGGCAAGATCGTCCTGGTGACCGGGGCCGCCGGCGCGATCGGCTCGGCCATCGTCCGAGCGGTAATCGAACAAGCTGGTGTCGCGATCACCAGCGACCTCGCCGGCCGCGGGCCTGCCGATCACGTACTCGACGTTACGTCGGAAAGTGACTGGCAGCGCGTGATCGCGGCCATCGAAGCGAGCGCCGGGCGGCTTGACGGCCTTGTGAATGCGGCCGGTATTGTCGCCATCGGCTCCGTCGAGGACACCGACTTTGCGACCTGGCGCCGCGTCATGGCGATCAATCTCGACGGCACCTTTCTCGGCTGCAAATACGGCATGCCGCTGTTGCGGCGCGCCGGCGGCTCGATCGTCAATATCTCGTCGGTCTCCGGGTTGGTCGGCGGCCATAACCTCGCGGCCTACAACGCCTCGAAGGGCGGTGTGCGGCTCCTGACCAAATCGGTGGCGCTGCACGGCGCGCGGCAGAAACCACCGGTACGGTGCAATTCTGTACACCCGGCCTTCATCGAAGGTCCGCTGGTCGACGGCATAATCGCCCGGTCGCGCGACCCGTCCACCGCCCGCGAGCGTCTCTCCGCGACCGTTCCACTCGGCCGTTTCGGCACGCCTACGGAAGCGGCGGATATGTGCGTTTATCTGCTTTCGGACGAATCCGCCTTTGTCACCGGCGCCGAATTCGTGCTCGACGGCGGGTTAACGGCGCAGTGAGCGCGCGAAAGAGCGACCCAAACCTGATCCAATTCAATTGAATCGGATCAGGGTTTAGATTTTGTTGGAGCATGATCTTTTCCGAAAACCGGGGTCCACTTTTCGGGATCATGCTCTACCGCCGCGCGAAAACGACCATGAGAAGTCCGACGAGCGCCGTCGCGCCGCCGTAAAAGACCCATTGCCTCTCGCTGATCATGAAGCTTTCCGATGGGTAGGGAAAATATCCCGAGCCCTGGCCCATCCAAACCAAACCCGCCAGAAACAGGACTAGGCCGATGACCGTTAGCCAGGTTTTCATCTAATGCGCTGCCTCCCAATTTCAGCTTCCACCTCCATTGTCATTTTGTCTTCGCGTTGTACAGTCTTCCACGCTCTGAAGCGCCGGCCGCTTGGCGGAATTTCGACGCGGCGGCCCTGGCGCAATCTTTGATACGACGCAGTTTCCCGTGGTGGCGTTTCGCGAGCGAGCCATGACCGGACCGGGACTCCAGCCTGATCGCGGACGCGATGTAAAACGCATCGCCAATTTTCTGTTCGATCCGCGCCGGGGCGATATCGAAGATGACGGATCGAGCCCGCGGCAAAGATCATTGTTCGCGATGGCCGGCAGCCTGCTTGCCGAAATCAGCCTGCCAAAGCTTTTGTTTGCCTGGACAGTCTCGATCTTGCTGCCGGCAGTCCTACTCGGATTTGCACCGCTCGTCGCGACGGCGTGGCTCCTGAAAGTGTCGCGAACCGCCGCGCAAGCGACGGGACTCGGCGCAGCCGTTTTGCTTCTTGCCGTCGTGGGACTGGGCGTGATCGGATGGCGCCCCCTGTTGCGCACCGCCGAGGCGAGTTTCTGGTCGCTCAACGCGCTCGCAATACAGCCAGGCTATGCGTTCTGCCGCGAGGCGCTGCGGTATCTGGCTGAGCGGATGCTTGGCAGGGACCGCCAATTCGTCGCCGGGGTGCACCTGCGCGCGATGAGTTCTGTCGGAGCCGCTCTCGTTCTTTGTATTTTCGGTGCGCTGATCGCAACGCTGACATGGCCCGCCACGCGGTGGATGGGAACGGTTGCGGATGTGATTGATTTGCGCAGCTTTATATTGCCGACACTCGCCAATGCCGTTTTCGTGGTCTCGATCTATCTCGCGATTGCTTCGCTGATCTGGGGCTTCGCCGATGCAAGCATGGATCAGCCGGCCGATTTCATCGCGTTCGATACCGTTTCGGGGCCCCTCAAATGGCGTATCGCGCATCTCTCCGACATTCATATGGTCGGCGAGCACTACGGATTTCGGATCGAGAGCGGCCGCACCGGCCCCCGCGGCAACGATCGCGTTACGCGCATCATGGACCGCATCGGGGCGATCCATAACGAGCGCCCGCTCGATCTTATTCTCGTTAGCGGCGACATGACCGACGCCGGCCGCGCCACCGAATGGGCGGAATTCCTTGACGCGGTATCGCCGCACCCCGCACTCGCCGAACGCATGCTCATCCTTCCCGGTAATCACGACCTGAATATTGTCGATCGTCTCAATCCGGCCCGACTCGATCTGCCATTCAGCCCAGCGAAGCGGCTGCGGCAAATGCGGACATTGTCGGCGATTGACGCCATACAAGGCCATCGGGTTCGCGTGTTCGATCCCCATTCGGGCAAGCTAGACAACACCCTTGCGCAGGCGCTGGCGCCGCATCGGCAGCGGATCGCGGATTTTGCGGATTCCGGCGGCCTGCGCTTGTCGGCGGGTCTCGGAACGCTTTGGGACGACCAGTTTCCGATGATTATGCCGCCCGCCACGATAGACGGTCTCGCGGTGGCGATCCTCAACTCCAACGCTGAAACGCATTTCTCATTCACCAACGCGCTAGGCATGGTTTCCGTCAGGCAGGCGCAGAGGCTTGCATTGGCGATCGGCCAATTTCCACGAGCCGTATGGATCATCGCTTTGCATCACCATCTGATCGAATATCCGACGTCGATGACTGCGTTCTCCGAGCGCATCGGAACGGCGTTGATCAACGGCAGCTGGTTCGTCCGCAAGCTGAAGCCTTTCGCGGAGCGCGCCGTCGTCATGCACGGCCACCGTCACATCGATTGGATCGGCGCGTGCGGCAAACTGAAAATCATTTCCGCGCCGTCGCCGGTGATGGGCGCGAAGAACGATGTTCCCACCTATTTTCATATTCACACGTTGTCCGAAGGTCCGGACGAACAGCTGGGCCTGCTTGCGCCTGAACGCGTGGAGATTGCGGGCGCGAACGATGCCGATTGAGCACGAGGAGAGGCTTTATCTAGCCACGGTTTCCAGCCGACTGCCGAGCAGGTCCGCCAGCCAACGGGTCGACGGATCTTGGCCGCAGAAGGTCAGAATGGCGAGCGTGATCGGAACGCCGATGAAGGTGCCGAACAAGCCCCACAGGAAGGTCCATAAGAAGATCGCAAACAGCACGACAAACGGAGAAATCGACAGCACGCTGCCGGCGACGCGCGGCTCAATATAGCTGCCGACGATGAACTGGATGATGTTCAGGCAGATGAAGGCGCCGAGCACGGCCTGCCAGCTTTCGAACTGCGTCATCGCCAGCAGCGTCGGAAACAGCGTCGCGATGAACGGGCCGACAAACGGAATGTAATTGAGCACAAAGGCGATCACGCCCCACTCGGCCGCGAACTGCAATCCCGTAATCCAGGCGAAAGCGCCCACGAGCAATCCGGTCATGGCGCTCATCTGTGTCCTGACCAGAAGATACTTTCTGAATTTGACCGCCGTCGCTGCGCTGCCGTCCAAGATCACCCGCGACGCTCGGCGGTTTGCCAGCGCTTCGACCTTGCGGCGAGAATCCCCGACTTCCAGGAGACCGAGCACGACATAGACGAGAGCAATGATCCAGAAGCTCAACGTCGTACTGACCCGGCTCGCCGTGCTCTGCACCACCCGCAACAGCCATGCGATATTGAAATGTTCGGCCCATAAGCCGGCGACCGAGACGTCATGCTCGTCGAGCCACTTCACCAGACTGTCATAGAGTTCCTGATATCGCGCGGCATTGGCGATGAAGGACCGCCCGATCCGGCCGAACCCCCATGCCGCTAAGGAAGCGAAGGCGAGGCACGCCGCGGCGGTGACGATAATGGTGATCGCAAGCGCCACCAGTGTCGGCAGGCGCGACTGCAGCCGGTGCTGCAGCGGCCAGACGATCGCGATGATGAAGAGCGCCAGCGCGAGAGGCGCCAAAACGCTCGCCGCCTGATAAGCGACGAATGAAGCGCCAACCGTGGCCACGATCGCGGTCGTGAATTTCAGCTCGATCGCGTCCGCCATTCAAAATGTTTCCTTAGCCGCGGCAGGGCCCTCCAGCCCTTGAAGGCGAGCCCAATAAGCATACCGAGCCCAACCAGAACGCCCAGAAGGCCCATCATCAGCACTCTGCCAGCAGCACGTCTAAATCGGCCGTGGAGCGAAAACCGAGATTGCCGCCGCTCGCTTCGAGAAATTCGCTCGCCGCTCGGCGTCCCTCCGTCCGCAGCATCGCCACAAAGTCCCACTCGGCATTGAGTTTCGAGGAGGCGCCGAATTCGAGCAATTTGTTGGTCCCGATCCAGTGCGTCCGCATTTGCGCCCAGCGAGCGCCCTCTCCCGTTCCGGGATCGGCCACCTGCCGCAGCAGCGCAATCATGCGAAGCTCTTTCATCAGCGGCGAATTAAAGGATATCTCGTTCAGCCGGTTGAGAATTTCCGTCGCCGAGCGCGGCGTGTCCGGCCGTTCACGCGGATTGATCTGCACCAGGATCGTGTCATGCGCGTCGCTCTCGCGGATCAGCGGTGTAATCGTGGGATTACCGGCGTAGCCGCCGTCCCAGTATGCCTCTCCATCGATTTCGACCGCCCGGAACATTGTCGGAAGGCAGGCCGACGCAAGCAGCACGTCCGCCGTTATGTCCGCGTTGCGGAAGATGCGTCCGCGACCGGTTCGCACATTCGTTGCGGTGATAAACAGCTTGATCGGCGAGCGGTCGAGGCGATCGAAATCGATGCTCTCGGCAAGGATGCCACGCAGCGGATTTAAGCCGAAGGGATTAAGATCGTAAGGCGAAACCAGCCGCGACATCAGATCCATTGCGACATACACCGGCGACGTATCGAGCGACCAGCGGCCCATGAGGCGGTCGAAAAAAGTGCGCTGCAGCGGACCGAACGCCGCGGCGCGGGATACGCGCCTCCAATATTTGTCGAGCGCCTCACGGGCGCCTTCGGCTCCGCCTTCCATCCAGCCATAGGCCAATACCGCGGCGTTCATGGCGCCCGCCGACGTGCCGGAAATTGCGGCGATGCGAAGCCACGGCTCCTCGAGAAGACGATCCAGCACACCCCAGGTAAATGCGCCGTGCGAGCCGCCGCCTTGCAAGGCGAGGTCGATCAGGATCGAATCCCGGTTCATGGCGCAGGATCCGCCAGCGCTATGTCGCCCTTGCCCGGATCGAGCCGGATTCCCGCACGGACTTGCGCAGCAACGCGAACACGCTGCCGCCCGTTATCGCGCCAATGACGTAGACGACGGCGGCCATAACGGCGAGAGGCGCCCGAACGCTAAAGCCCAAAAAGGACATCGTGACCGCCGCAAGATTTTGCGCGGCGAAAATTATTATGGCGGCCACAAACAGAACGATGATGGCGAGATAAATCCAGCGCATCGGCAGCCTCATCTTGCATTTTGCAACGGCAGGCTATCGCGAACGCTTTCCCGCCATCAGGTCGTCGATCTTTTCAAACCGAATCCGATACCGATCCAACTCGCGCCGGCAATGACCAGATCGATGCCGAGGAAGAGGCCCAGAATATAGAGTCCTGAAACCGGCCAATGCGCCACGATCACCAACCCGAGAAGGAAAGTGATGACTCCCGACAGCACGACCCAGATCCAGGGTGTTCCCGCCATCATGCTGAAACCAAGAACGATGCGCATGATGCCCGATACAATCAGGGTGAAGCCGAGGAAAAGCGTGAGCACCGCGGCCGCAAGAAGGGGATTCTCGAATGTCATAAAGCCCGCCACGATGTAGAGCAGGCCGAGCACGAGGCAGAGCAAAAACTTACCCCAGGTCTTGATCTGGAATGAATTGATGACCTCGGCGACACCGGCGATCAGCATCATGACGCCGACGATGAAAACGGTCACGACGGTTGCGAAAACGACGCTGCCGAGCGCCACCAATCCCGCCAGGACGTAGACAATGCCCAGAGCAACAATCCAGCCGGATTTGGCCCGCAATGGCGCAAGTCCCGCCTCTGAACCGAAGGATGTGGATACGTGTGCCGTATTGGACATGACGCTCCCTCCTGTTTGCTTCCCGTAATGTGGCGCGGAAATTCCGCGTCTTCTGTTACGAGAAAGAACTGCATTAGATATTTGTGTTAGCTAAACTCCCATGATTCTCGGAACATCCCTTTTGGGGATGCCTTTTGGGACATTGTTCGTCACGAAGTTAAGACTTCGTGATGCGCTATGCTAACGCCTCGACTTTAGCTCTTTCAAAAAAGCAAGACAACACACGGACGCCGGCCATGGGGCGCCCATCGGGAGTAATCAGAAATGGCCATTCATCGTTTTCATAATCCCTCGACCATGCCTGCAACGCGCGGCTATACCCACATGGTTGAGACACGAAGTCCGAGCCGCACCCTATATATCGCAGGACAGCTCGGCATGACGCCGGACGGCAAGTTCGCCGGCGGCGAGGGAGATTTTCGCGCCCAGGCCACGCAATGCTTCGAGAATCTCAAGCTCGCCCTCGCCGTGGCCGGCGCTAATTTCGAGCATGTCGCGAAGGTAACCTGCTACTTTGTCGATATGGCACATCTGCCGATCTATTTCGAAGTGCGTGACCGCTACGTCGACACCAAGAACCCGCCTGCCAGTACGGCGCTGCAGATCAGCAAGCTTGCGCGCGACGGCGCGCTGTTCGAGATCGAGGCGATCGCCGTGGTGCCGGCCGAATAGACCGGGCGGGCACCTGTTATACGCGTGCGCGGTGCTGCTCCCGCCACCGCCTCCTGTCGTTCAGTTCGGGACTGATTTCGTCCCGTCCTCTTTCGTTGCGAGTTTCGTATCCGCCCATCCGCCGCCCATCGCTACCAGCAACTGGATCGTGTCCTGATAATGCTGGGCCTTCGTCCGGACGTAGCCGAGTTGGGCCTGTTGATACTGCCGCTGAGCGTCAAGCAGATTGAGGATACCGACGGCGCCGCCCGTATAGTTGATGCGCTGCAGGCGGAGCGCTTCGGACGCTGTGGCTAGAGCGCGGTTCTGGGCCGCCATCAGCTTCTCGTCATGGGCGAGAGCCTCCAAGACATCCGCGACCTGTTCGAACGCCTTCAGCACGGTCTGTTTGTAATCCGCAGCCGACGCCTTGAAGGCGTCCAATGCGGCGCGGCGTTCCGCTTCCCGCATGCCCCCGTCGAAGACCGGCTGGGCCAAACCGGCCGCTACGCTCCATACAAGGCCGGACGGGTTGAACAGATTGCTCCCGTTCAACGATGTCGGACTGACAGCGGCCGAGAGCGTGATGGAGGGGTAGAGCTGTGCCGTGGCGATTCCGATCTGGGCGCAATCGGCATGGAGCTGCGCTTCGGCGGCCTGTATGTCCGGGCGCTGATGCACAAGCTCCGAGGGCACGGTCACCGGCAGGCGATGGGGCAACGACAGTCCCGTAAAATCGAAAGCCGGCGGCGACCAGTTTCCGGGCGCGCGGCCGGTGAGGACCGCGAGCGCATGATTCGCAACGCTCAATTGCTGCTCGATTCCGGGCAGCAGCGTCTCGTCCGTCGCCAGCTGGCTCTCGGCAGTGACGACGTCGCTGTCCGACGCGGTGCCCGCCTGCCGCTCCTTGTGCACCTGGTCAAGGTTCTGGCGGTCGATGTCGAGGATGTCGTTGACGGCCTTCAATTGCGCGCGCGCCCCCGCGGCCACAACCGCCTGCGAAACCGTATTGCCGGTGAGCGCGAGATAGGCCGCGCCAATCTGCTCGGCCCGATAGTCGGCCAGCGCAAGCTGCTGCTCGATGCGGCGGTGTGTTCCGCCGAACAGGTCCGGCGTATAGCTGGCGCTCGGTCCGACCTGGAGCAGATTGAAGTTCGGCGGCAGCGGAAACGCATTAGGCAGCACACCGAAGCTATTGGCACTGACCTTTTCTTGCTGATCGCCGGCGTTCAACCCGATCTGCGGGTAGAGCGCGCTCGCGGCCACGGTCACCGCTTCATGCGCCTGGGCAAGCTTCGCTTCCGCGCTTTCCAGCGTGGGACTGTCCGCAATGGCGTCTTTCACCACGCGGTTGAGCTCTCGCGACTTGAAAAGCGTCCACCAGTCAGCGGAAATCTTTTCTCCGACCGCGATGGTCTGGACCGCCGGCTCTCCACGGTCTGCCGTGCGCTTTGCCGGCAACGCCTCGCCGGGGGATGTGTAACGGCTCACCGCTGGCGTGTCCGGCGCCTTGAAATCAGGGCCGACCGCACAGCCGGCAACTGACAGACCCAACACAACCGCCAGAACCCACAGCACCAAACGCAACATATTCCCTCGCAACCGGACGCCCCACTGTAGAGTCGACATCGTCATTTCATTTGCAGCATGTGCGGCATTCCGCTTACGGAGATGCATCGGCGAGCCGCTGACTGCTTATGTTTTCCTTGATCTGGCGCAGACCAATTTCCATCGCATCCAATACGGCGGGATCGATGCCCTTAGTCATGACCCTGTGTAGCTTGGCCCGGAAACGTTTGATCTCGCGCAGTAGCGGTGCGGCGGCCGGCGCCAGTCGCAAGCGCCAGATGCGTCGGTCTTCCGGATCGGCGCAGCGCTTGACCAGCCCAAGCTCCTCCAGCCGATCGATCAAGCGGGCAATCGTCATCGGCGCGACCTCGGCCACGGCCGCGAGTTCGTTTTGCGACACGTCCGGCTGCCGTTCCAGGCGCGCCAGAATGATCATCTGCGCCCGGGTCATGCCATGTGCCTGAGCGACCTGATCGGCGTAAGTGCGCATTTGGCGCGCCACGTCAGAGAGCAAAATCAGCAAGTCGTTCTCAAGATCGGAAGGCATCGTCCAGCCCCAAAGACACCTTACGCACCATAAATATAAGCAAGCTTACGAATCCACTTTTTTGCGCGCAGGCCTGCCCTGTCGAAAGGACATGGCGGCTCGTCTGCAAAAAACCTGAATACTCTGGAGAGGGGGCATCGCTCCGATGGCAGAGAAATGCCATCAGGCGGGCGACGGCCTGAGCGGATTTGCGCTAGATTTTCGCCGGCACATTGGCCGCCCGACGGGCGGCAAGTCTCGTTTCGCGGCAGGTGGCGTTTAGTGCGCCGCGTCCCAATTGTCGGCGCCGTGGGCTTCGACCTGGAGCGGCACCGAGAGCGACAGCGCCGGTAGCGGCGCTTCTGCCATCACTTTGGTCACCACCGGCAAGGTCTTTTCGACCTCAGCCTCCGGCACTTCGAACACCAGTTCGTCGTGGACTTGCAGCAGCATCCGCGCCGCGAGCTTTTTCTTCACCAGGGCCGCATCCATGCGGACCATGGCGCGGCGGATGATATCGGCGGCGGTGCCTTGCAGCCGCGCATTGATGGCGGCGCGCTCGTTAAAGGCGCGGATCGAGGCGTTTGACGCAGCGATGTCGGGATAGTGGCATTTGCGCCCGAACAGGGTGAGCACATAGCCGTTCTTTTTCGCGAACGCCTTGGTCTCTTCCATATAGTCGCGAATACCGGGAAACCGCTCGAAGTATTTTTTGATGTAGGCGCCGGCCTCCTCGCGGGCGATGCCGAGCTGGTTGGCCAGTCCGAAAGCGGAGATGCCGTAGATGATGCCGAAATTGATCGCCTTGGCGCGCCGGCGCACTTCGGCCGGCATATCCTTGATCGGCACGCCGAACATTTCCGACGCCGTCATGGCATGGATGTCGAGGCCGTCGCGAAACGCCTTCCGCAATTGCGGGATTTCGGCGATCTCGGCAAGGAGCCGCAGCTCGATCTGCGAATAGTCGGCCGAGACCAGCTTGATGGCCCGGTGCGGCGATGAAGGCGCGGCGGATTTTTCGACCGTCCTCGGTGCGGATCGGAATGTTCTGCAAGTTCGGCTCGGACGACGACAGCCGGCCGGTCGTCGTCGCGGCCAGCGCGTAATTGGTGTGCACGCGATGCGTTGTCGGATGAACGTAATCCGGCAACGCGTCGGTGTAGGTCGATTTCAGCTTCGACACCTGGCGCCAGTCGAGGATCTTTTGCGGCAGCGGATGGCCCTGCTCGGCCAGTTCCTCGAGCAGCCGCGCGCCGGTCGCCCATTGTCCGGTCTTGGTCTTGGTACCGCCCGGCAGGCCGAGCTTGCCGAACAGAATGTCGCCGATCTGCTTCGGTGATCCGACATTGACCGGCTCGCCGGCAAGCTGGTTGATCTCGGCCTGGAGGCCGGCGGCCTCTTGCGCGAACTCGCCGGACAGCCGCGACAGCACCTGCCGGTCGATCGAAATGCCGCGCCGTTCCATTTGCGCGAGCACCCGGAGCAGCGGCCGTTCCAGCGTCTCGTAAACGCTGAGCATGCCCTCGGCGGCGAGACGCGGCTTGAGCAGCTGCCACAGCCGCAGCATCACGTCGGCATCTCTCGGCGGCGTATTCGGTCGCCTTGTTGATCTCGACAGCAGTCGAAGGTGACCTTGGTCTTGCCCGCCTTGGTGACTTCGTTGAAGTCGATGGTCTGGTGATCGAAATAACGCCGCGCCAAGGGATCGAGGCCGTGATCCGAACGCCCGGCGTCGACCACATAGGACATCAGCATGGTGTCGTCATAGGACGCGATCTCGATGCCGCGCACTGCGAAAATCTGCCAGTCGAATTTCAGATTCTGGCCGATCTTGAGCACGCCCGGATCTTCCAAGAGCGGCTTTATGGCATCGAGCGCGGCGCGCTCCGGGATCTGGTCGGATGCGACTTCGCCCTGGAACAATCCGCCGAGATGCCGTCGCCGCCCTGGCGGTGCGACAGCGGCACATAGCAGGCTTCGTTGGGCGCGAGCGCCAGCGAGAAGCCGCACAGCTCCGCCTGCATCGGGTCGAGCGAATTGGTTTCGGTATCGATGCCGACATAACCGAGATCGCGGGCGCGCTCGATCCAGGCGCGCAGCCGGTCGAGGCTGCGCACGGTTTCGTATTGGCGTGATCGAATTTTTGCGTGTGCGCGATATCGAGCCGGGCCGCGGCGAGCGCCTGCGGATTGAGCGCGGCTTCTTTGCCAACGGGCGCAGCTGGCCGACGGAGGGGACAGTTGCACCGCAGTCGGGCCCTCACCCGGCGCGGCCCTTTGGGCCGAATCGTCCTGCGGCCCGAAACGGGAGAGGATGAAGGCGAAGCGACAGCGCGACCGCCGACGGCGAGCTTGGCGTCCGGCTCGATCTCGTTGACCTCGATGCCGGCGAACTCCGCGACGCGGCGCGTCAGCGAACTGAATTCCATCGCCTTGAGAAAAGCGATCAGCCGTTTGTGGTCGGGTTCGTGCACGGCGAGATCGCCGATCGGCACGTCGAGTTTCACCTTGTCGTCGAGCGTGACGAGCTTTTTCGACAGCCGCGCCTTGTCGGCATTGTCGATGAGCGTTTGCCGGCGCTTGTCCTGTTTGATCTCGCCGGCGCGCGCCAGCAGCGTTTCGAGATCGCCGTATTCGCCGATCAGCTGCGCCGCGGTTTTCACGCCGATGCCCGGCACGCCCGGCACGTTGTCGGTCGAATCGCCGATCAGCGCCTGCACCTCGATGACCTTGTCCGGCGGCACGCCGAATTTTTCGATCACCTCGGCGCGGCCGATCTTCTTGTCCTTCATGGTGTCGAACATGACGACGCAGTCATTGACGAGCTGCATCAAGTCCTTGTCCGACGACACGATGGTGGCGGTGGCGCCGGCCTCGCAGGCCTGCCGCACATAGGTCGCGATCAGGTCGTCGGCCTCGAAGCCCTTCTGTTCGAGGCAGGGCAGATCGAAGGCGTGCACCGCTTCGCGGATCAGGCCGAATTGCGGGCGGAGATCGTCGGGCGGCTCCGGCCGATGCGCCTTGTATTCGGGATACATTTCGGTGCGGAAGGTGCGCTCGGAGAGGTCGAACACCACCGCGAGGTGCGTCGGCTTGTCCTCTGCTTTCATGTCGCGAAGGAGCTTCCACAGCATATTGCAGAAGCCGAACACGGCATTGAGCTGCAGCCCGTCGGACTTGCGGTTGATCGGCGGCAGCGCGTGATAGGCGCGGAAAATATAGCCGGAACCGTCGACCAGAAAGACGTGGTCGCCTTTTTTCAAAGGCGCGGCGGCGAGCGGTTTGGGAGCTTTTTGTGCGGCTGGCATGATGAGCGGTAATATAAGGAATTGCCGTCATTCCGGAAGCCGCAAAGCGGCTGTCCGGAATCCATAATCACCCGCTGTGCAGAACTCGCTCTGAAGGACAATTTCAGATGGTAGTGACTATGGATTCCGGGTTCACGCCTGCGGCGTGCCCCGGAATGACGGAATGAAGATGGATTACCCGCCGCTTCCCATCGATGCCGCGCTGCCGGAGCTGACCGCTGCACTCGCCGGTCGGAATACGGCCGTGCTGGTGGCGCCGCCCGGCGCCGGCAAAACCACCCGAGTCCCGCTGGTGCTCGCCGAGGCGGCCTGGGCAAAGGGCGGTCGCATCCTGGTGCTCGAACCGCGCCGGCTCGCGGCGCGCGCCGCCGCCGAGCGGATGGCACACACGCTCGGCGAACGCGTCGGCGAGACGGTGGGGCTTCGGGTACGCTTCGGCTCCAAGGTCTCGCGCAAGACCCGCATCGAAATCGTCACCGAAGGCATTTTTACCCGGCTCATCCTCGACGATCCGATGCTCGACGGCATCGCCGCCGTGCTGTTCGACGAATTCCACGAGCGATCGCTCGACGCCGATCTCGGTCTCGCTTTGGCGCGCGACGCGCAGCAGGGACTGCGCGAGGATCTGCGGCTCTTGGTCATGTCGGCGACTATAGACGGCGCCCGCGTCGCCGGCCTGCTGGGCCATGCGCCGGTGATCGAGAGCGCGGGCCGCGCCTTCGCCGTCGAGACCCGCTATGCCGGCCGCGCCGTGGGCCGATCGAACCGCAAATCACGGACGTCATCGCACGAGCGATGCGCGCCGATCAGGGCTCGCTCCTCGCCTTTCTGCCCGGTGCCGGCGAGATTCGCCGCGCCCAAACCATGCTGCAAGGTCGCACCGACGCCGCGACCGACGTGGTCGCGCTCTACGGCGCCCTCACCGGCGAGGAACAGGACCGCGCCATTCTTCCGGCGCCGGCCGGGCGCCGCAAGATCGTGCTGGCGACGTCGATCGCGGAGACCTCGATCACCATCGAGGGCGTGCGCATTGTCGTCGACTGCGGGCTGGCGCGGGTGCCGCGTTACGAGCCCGATGTCGGCGTGACCCGGCTCGAGACCGTGCGGGTGTCGCGCGCGGCGGCGGATCAGCGCCGCGGCCGTGCCGGACGTACCGAACCGGGCCTTTGCTACCGGCTCTGGGACGAGCCCGAGACCGCGGCGCTCGAACCGTTCGCCCGGCCGGAAATCCTCGCTGCCGACCTGTCCGGCTTCGTGCTCGATCTCGCCACCTGGGGCGCGGCGCCCGAGAAACTCGCCTTCCTCGATCCGCCGCCGCAACCGGCGCTGGCGGAAGCGAAAACGCTGCTCGAAACGCTGGGCGCCTTGGACGGCGACGGCCGCATCACCGATGAAGGCCGTCATCTCCAGCGCCTCCCATTGCCGCCGCGGCTGGCGCGCATGGTGGTCGATGCCGCGGCGACCGGCGAGGCATTACAGGCGGCCGAGAATGCCGCCCTGATCGGCGAGCGCGGCCTTGGCGGCAACGACGCCGATCTGCGCGAGCGCCTCAATGGGCTGCACCGCGACCGCTCGCAGCGCGCCCGCGACGTCCGGGCGATGGCCGGACGATGGGCGGAGATCGCGTCTTCTTCCCCCGCCCCTAACCCCTCCCCACAAGGGGGAGGGGAACAAAGCGTCGGCGCTCTGCTGGCGCTGGCCTATCCCGAGCGGATCGCGAAGAACCGCGGCGGCGGATCGGGGGCGTTCCTGCTGGCGAACGGCCGCGGCGGCAGTGTCGACCCCGCCTCGCCGCTCGCACGCGAGCCGTTCCTCGCCGTCGCCGAATTGACCGGCAGCGCCGCTGCGGGCCGCATCCTGTCCGCCGCGCCAATCACGCTGGCCGAGATCGAGGCTCAATTCGCCGATCGCATCGCCTCGCGCGAGGAGATCACATTCGACGCGGCGAGCTTGAGCCTGCGCGGCCGGAAAACCCGCCGCCTCGGCGCGCTCGCCTTGAGCGATCAGCCGATGCGGGTCGAGCCGAGCGAGGAAACCGCAAAACTGCTCGCCGAAAAAATCGCCGGGCTCGGCGTCGGCCGTCTGCCCTGGACTCAGGCGCTGACGCAATGGCGCGACCGGGTGATGTTCCTGCGCGCAAGCGAAGGCGACGAATGGCCGGATCTCTCCGACGACGCTCTGGCGAACACCGCCGGCATTTGGCTGGCGCCGGCGCTGACGTCGAAGACCGCGCTCGGAAATTTCACGGCGGACGAGCTGGAGCAGGCTTTACACAATCTCCTGCCGTGGCCGCTGCCGCGCCGGATCGAGGCCGAGGCACCGACCCATTTCGAAGCGCCGACCGGTTCGCGCGTGCCGATCGATTACGCTGCCGACGGCGGACCGAAGATCGCGATCCGGGTGCAGGAATTGTTCGGGCTCGATCGCCATCCGGCCATTGCCGGCGGCAAGATCCCGCTTCTCGTCGAACTATTGTCGCCGGCGCACCGGCCGGTGCAGATGACGCGCGACCTGCCCGGCTTCTGGCGCGGCAGCTACGCCGCCGTGCGCACCGAAATGCGCGGCCGCTATCCGCGACATCCCTGGCCGGACGATCCGATAGTCGCTCACGGCGACGCGGCGAGCGAAGCCGCGGAAGGCCTGAGCGGAAGTAGCTCGGATGGTGCGCAGCGTAATCCGGGTTTCTTATACGCAAGCTACCGGATTTTTCCTCGCTTCATCCGCGCTACGGGTTTAATTTCCGTTGCCTGCCTATATCCAGGTTAGCCAGAGTTTGTCGACACCTGACCACCGAATAGAAATCCCATTAATGAGCGACGACGAAATAAACCGCTCGATTATCGACAGGGACAACTTACCGCCCTTGTTTCCCACCCATCGGCATTCGCCGCAGTTTTGGGAACAACTCGGCCGCGCGATTGCAACCTATGGATTTCTTGAAGAAGTTTTGGGAAAGGCCATCTTCGCATTCACGGCTACTCGCACCTATAGCCCCGAGGAGATCGAGCCGGCTTATCGAGCATGGCTACCGCTGCTTGAGCGGGCATTGACCGATCAGCTTTGGAATTTGGCTGAATCTTACGCAAAGGCCGTTCGCAATAATCCGGCTGCCACGATCGAAAACATAGACGAACTTGTTGAACACATTAAGAAGGCAACTGTCATCCGCAATGTTCTTTGTCATGGCTCATGGCGGACACCGAATGCCAACGGCGCGTCGGTGCCGTTATTCGTCAATCGGCATCAACAGGTGTTCGATACCGCAATAGACATCGGGTATTTGCGGCAAGTTCAAACACACGTCACCGAATTGGCTTGCAGCGTCATGGACACCGTTACGCACATGGGATGGCAGTTTCCGGGCGGCGCAGGATTGGGTAAGCCGATTATGAAACGCAGCAAGTAGCCCGGATGGAGCGTAGCGCAATTCGGGATAAAATCCGGGGATGGTCCATACAGCGTAACTTTAGCTTCGCCCCATGCGGGGCTACTGCTAATTGCTGTTTAGAAGGACATCAATTGTATCCGTCATTACGGCCGCGTTTTTCCAAAAGAGGCAGGAATTTGTCGCGGTAAAGTTTGATGCTTATGAGAAGAGACGTGGGCGCAACGACTACGAGCACCAATAATGCAGCGAGATAAGGATCAATCGATGTGAAGCGATCTATGAAGATGTTATATGCCATAGCGAGAACAAAAAATACGGCAGCAAAGATGAAACAAAATGATGCAATCCTGACTTTTTCTCCCAAGATAGAATTTCTTTTCCCGGCGTCGTCATACTGCCTCCGGTAAAATTGCACTGAAAATTCCTACACCCGAAGCATCCGACAGCAAGTGCAGCGCAATTCGGAGGCTTCGTGCACAACAAACCGCTCCGGATTTCGTTTCGCTCCATCCGAGCTAGGCCCGCCACCTTGGAGGTGCAGCTAGGCCATCGTAAGCGCCCGCTCGACTGCTTCGGGCTCTCTTTCGATCACCATTAGATACGCGCGCACCGCGCCGTCAGGCGATGATCGGCCCTGCTCCCAATCCCTCACCCGCGCGATCGAGAGTCCGTAACGCAGCGCGAAAGCCTCCTGCGTCATGCCGAGACGGCGGCGCATAGCGCGCACGTCTATTTGCGCGGGAATGTGCAAACGATAGGTGGAGGGGTCGGCTTCGCCGCGGGCGATCGCGATGCCTTCGTGAGCGGCAGCGATCAACTTTTTACCTAGTTTGCTCATCGTTTTCTCCATTCCAATTTCAACATGGACGTCAGTCGCCGGTAACCTTTAAGCACCCTCCCTGAGCTTTTTGACCTTCGCCGCAACGGAAGCGCGGTATTCTTCTTCATACGTTGCCAGCGCTTTGCGCAGTTGGTTGCGCTCAGCTTGGCTGATGTCGGCGCGTTCGCCCTTATCGATGACCACCAGCAGCAAAACCGGAACATCGTCCGCGCCGTTGTAGTGGATGGTGCGGTAGCCTCCCCGCTTGCCACGGCCGGACGCAGCGAAGCGCCGCTTGCGACAGCCGCCAGTGCCTACAATGATGTCACCGATGCTGGGGTCGATGGCGATGGCCTCGACCATGACGGCGGTATCGTCCTCGGACAGCCCGATCTGGCGGGCGCTGGCGATGAAAGTCGCGGTCTGTATAACCGTTTTCATGGCGACATAACTACGGAGTTTCCGTAGTTTTTGCAAGAGTTCTTCAGAAAGTAATTTTGTCAGGCAGGCGGGGCTGGTTGGCGATACGGGAGCAGCCGAGCCGAGAAGGACGGACGTCATGCGCGGGCTTGTCCCGCGCATCCCGATCCGGAAGTGCAATGTCTTTTCGATCGAGATGGCCGGAACAAGTCCGGCCGTGACGCCGAATGTTTCGATTTTTACTGAACGCTTTAGCCTCGCGCTTACCAACGTGGTCCAAATCGGCGACCGCACGGCGACGTATTAGGCCGTTATTCGCCGTGCCGTGTTGAGATGCCGCGGAATTGCGGATTTGTCCCATGCGCGCTTGTCCTTACCGTTGCCGCGGTCGCGCTCGCTGCCGCTGTTATCGTGCCGCGCTACGCTCGCGCAGATTAAGGTCGGCGGGTCAGCGCCGGCCATGATGGCGACACGCCCGGACAGCTCCAGCCCAGCCCATCGGCATCGGCGAATTCGCGCTCCGTCGTCATCCCGCCCGGACGCGGCGGACATTTCCAGGTCGAGGGACATGTCGACGGCCGGCGTCTCGATTTCATGGTCGATACCGGCGCGTCGGTGATCGCACTGACCGAGCGCGACGCGGCGACGCTCGGCATCCATCCGGCGGAACGCGATTACACCACCACGGTGCGGACGGCGAACGGCACGGCTCGCGCCGCTCCGGTCGAACTCAATATGGTGGAAATCGACGATATCGTGGTCCGCAACGTCGCCGCCCTGGTGATGCCGGACAGCGCGCTAAGCGACAATCTGCTCGGCCTGTCGTTCCTGCAAAGGCTGCGGCGGTTTGAATACGCCGACGGCAAGCTGGTGCTGGAGCAGTAGACGTGTCATTTTTTGGGAGACTCGTCATTCCGGGGCCGAGCCAACGGGTCCGGACCTTTGGCCGGGATGACAGCCTCCGCGAAGGAACCCGGAATCATAATCACAGTTGTGCGAATGAAGTCCGTCCTTTCCGAACTCCATGGTTCGTGATTATGGATTCCGGGCCCGCGGGCGTTGCCCGCGTCCCGGAATGACGAATACGCAACCATTCCCGTTCCCCGCCGTTTAAGCTATTGCTCTCGAGCAATTCTCCAATCGGATCATTCTCAATGTTTCCCAAGCCGAAGCCTTCGCTGCAGCCGAATACATATGCTTACGAATCCGAGCCGATGGTGAAAGCCACCGGATTTCGCGAATATGACGCGCGCTGGCTGTTCGGCAGCGAAATCAATCTGATGGGCGTCCAGGCGCTCGGCCTGGGGCTCGGCACGCTGATCCACGAGCTTGGCGTCAAGCCGCATGTCGTCACCGGCCATGATTTCCGCTCCTACTCGGCGTCGATCAAAATGGCGCTGACGAACGGGCTGATCGCGGCGGGCTGCACGGTCTATGACATCGGGCTTGCGGTGACGCCGATGGCCTATTTCGCGCAATTCGCGCTCGACGTGCCCTGCGTCGCCATGGTCACGGCGTCGCATAACGACAATGGCTGGACCGGCGTGAAAATGGGCGCCAACCGGCCGCTGACTTTCGGCCCCGACGAAATGACGCGGCTGAAAGAGATCGTGCTCGAGGGCAAATTCAACCCCGCCGCCGGCGGCGCCTATGAATTCGTCGAGGATTTCCCGCAAAAATATATCGCCGACCTCACCGACCGGCCGAAGCTCAAGCGCAAGCTCAAGGTCGTCTGCGCCTGCGGCAACGGCACGGCCGGCGCCTTCGCGCCGCAGGTGCTGGAAAAGATCGGCTGCGAGGTGGTGCGGCTCGACTGCGACCTCGATTACACGTTTCCGAACTACAATCCGAATACCGAAGACATGAAGATGCTGCACGCCATGCGCGACGCCGTGCTCAAGCACAAGGCCGATGTGGGTTTGGGCTTCGACGGCGACGGCGACCGCTGCGGCGTGGTCGACAACGAGGGCGAGGAAATTTTCGCCGACAAAGTCGGCGTCATGCTGGCGCGCGACATTTCGTCGAACCACAAGAACGCGCTGTTCGTCGCCGACGTGAAATCGACCGGCCTGTTCATGACCGATCCGATGCTGATCAAGAACGGCGCCAAGACCGATTACTGGAAAACCGGGCACTCCTACATGAAACGCCGGGTCAACGAGATCGGCGCCATCGCCGGTTTCGAGAAGTCAGGACACTTCTTCTTCAACAAACCGTTCGGCCGCGGCTATGACGACGGGTTGATCTTCGCGTTTGCGGTTTGCGACATGCTCGATCGCAACCCGGGTAAAAGCATGGCGGATCTGAAAAACGCGCTGCCGAAAACCTGGTCGTCGCCGACCATGTCGCCGCATTGCGCCGACGAAGAGAAATACGGCGTGGTCGACGCGGTGGTGAAGCATTTCGAGGCCGAGCAGAAGAACGGCGGGAAGGTCTCAGGCCAGCCGATCCGCGACCTCGTCACCGTCAACGGCGTGCGCGTCACCGTCGAGGACGGCACCTGGGGCCTGGTGCGCGCCTCCTCCAACAAGCCCGAGCTTGTCGTGGTGGTCGAAAGCCCGGTTTCGGAAGCGCGCATGCGCGACATGTTCAAATCGGTCGACGCCGTGCTGCGCACGCACAAGGAAGTCGGGGAATATAACCAGACGATTTAGTTTTTAATCCACCCCCGTGAAACGGGGGAGGTGCCGCCCAAAGGGCGGCGGTAGGGGCGACGGCGGTCGAGATCGATCCCTGCGTTACCCGCCATCACGCAGCATCATGCGCGTGCAGACAAATCCGCCGCCAACCGAACGATCGCATCAGCCGCCTCGTCGACATTCCGCAGCACGTCTACCGCAGGTACACGCATCACCGTTATGCCGCGCTCCTGAAGCCAAGCGTCGCGTTGCATATCCCGCTTTGGCCGATTGCCCATATCGTGGCTGGCACCGTCGATTTCGATCGCGAGGCGGGCCTTGGGGCAGTAGAAGTCCAGTATATACGGACCTATCGCATACTGCCGCCGAAATGCGGGGCGATCCGGTGCGCGTTCACGCAATCGAATCCATAGCAGCACTTCCGGGAGCGAAAGTTTCTGCCGAAGGCCTTTTGCAGTGGCAGCAGTTTGCTTCGGCGCCCTCACGTTATCTGCACCGCCGTCGCCCCTACCGCCGCGCTGCGCGCGGCACCTCCCCCGTGAAACGGGGGAGGATTTAACTACACTTCCTGATAAACGTCGATTTCCATCGCGCCCGAAACATCGCGCGCCAGGTTTGCATGCCGAAGGCCGTTTGCAGTGGCTGCGGTTTGCTTTGGCGCTCTCACATTATCTGCACCGCCGTCGCCCCTACCGCCGCGCTGCGCGCGGCACCTCCCCCGTGAAACGGGGGAGGATTTAACTAGACTTCCTGATAAACGTCGATTTCCATCGCGCCGGGGAACATCGCGCGCCAGGTTTGCAAATAGGTCTGCATCCGCAGATCGCCGGCGATGCGCTGCCGGTTCAGCTCCCAGCCTTCGTCGGCTTCATATTCGATGATCTGAATGAACTTGGCCGGATCGTCGACATTTTGCAGCAAACGGACCTCGGCCTTGCCGAACATCTGGTAGAACGGCGCCGCCGCCTTGATCATGGCAACGAGTTGGCTTGAATCCCCCGTCGGCAATGTAAAGCGCAGTTGCAGCGTCCGCCGGACCTTCGCTTCTTCGTCGCTCATCGCCCGCGTTCCATCGTTTACCGACGCCCCCGGGCATCATGCTCTATTTGAAGGTCTGGCGAAACCGGTGCGCCGGATAGACGCCCAGGATTTTCAGCGTCTTCGGCTGCGAGACGAATTCCAATTCCTCGAGCGCCAATTCGAGCGCGCGCTGCTTCGGATGGCCTTGCACATCGGCATAGAACTGGGTGGCGGAGAAACTGCCGTCGACCATGTAGCTTTCGAGCTTGGTCATGTTGACGCCGTTGGTGGCGAAGCCGCCAAGCGCTTTGTAGAGCGCCGCCGGGATATTGCGCACCTGGAATACAAAAGTCGTGACGACGTGTTTTTCCTTGCGGCTCGCCCATTTAGGCCGTTGCGCCAGAACGACGAAGCGCGTGGTGTTGTGCTTGGCGTCGGCAACGTCCTTTTTGAGGATTTTCAGGCCATAGATTTTAGCCGCGAGTTTTGTCGCCAGCGCCGCTCGGGTCACGTCGTTCGCCTCGGCCACTTCGTGCGCGGCGCCCGCGGTATCGGCGGCAACGACCGCCTTGATGCCCAGCGTGCGGATGATCTTGCGGCATTGGCCGAGCGCATGAACGTGACTCTCGACCGTTTTGATCGTTTGCAGCGTGGCCTTTTTCGGTGCCATCAGCTGATGCTGCACCGGCAGAAACCATTCCGCCACGATGTGCAGCCGCGACGCCGGCATCAGGTGATGGATGTCGGCAACCCGTCCCGCCACCGAATTGTCGATCGGGATCATGGCAAGCGCGGCGCGGCCGCTGCGCACCGCAGCAAAGGCGTCCTCGAAGGTCGGGCAGGCCAGCGGCTCGTAATTGCGATAGGCCTGCTGGCAGGCGATATGCGAATTCGCCCCCGGCTCGCCCTGGTAGGCAATCTTCTTGCGGTTGGTCATTCTGCCTTTGGCCATTTTTTTCTAAGCCCGATATGCCGATCGGCTATCAGGATACACGACCCGTTAGCATGCTACGGGCCCTTTCCAAATCTTCCGGCGTGTCGACGCCGAGCGGTACCGTGTCGACGAGTTCGACGTCGATGCGCATGCCGGCCTCGAGCGCGCGCAATTGCTCGAGCCTTTCACGGAGTTCGAGCGGCGACGGCGCAAGCCCGACGAAGCGCTCCAGCGCCGCTCGCCGATAGGCGTAGATGCCGATGTGATGGTAGAGCGGACCGTCGCCCGTGGGCGCGGTAGCGCGGGTGAAATAGAGGGCGCGCAGCCGCGACGGCGCTACGGGAGTGCCGACGACCTTCACCACATTGGGATTAGTGCGTTCTTCGGCGACTTTGATCTCGGCGGCCAGCGTCGCGATATCGGCCGCATCGTCAGCAAGCGGCACCAGCACCGCCGCGATTGCCGACGGCGCCAGCGTCGGCAGGTCGCCTTGGAGATTGACGATAATCCCGGCGCGGCCGGCCGAATCGACTTTGCCGAGTGCCTCGAAGATACGGTCCGAGCCTGAGGCGTGATCGGCGCGCGTCATGACCGCGGTGCCGCCCGCTTTATCCACAATCGCGGCGATTTCGGTTAAGTCGGTGGCGACCACCACCGGGCCGAGTTCAGCGGCCTGCGCCCGCCGCAAAACGTGCACGATCATCGGCTCGCCGCCGATATCGGCGAGCGGTTTACCCGGCAGCCGCGAGGCGGCCATACGGGCGGGAATAAGGATCAGGACATCAGCCATCGCAGCGATCGGTTACTGTGCTTATACGGGTTGCAAGAGGCGCGGCAAACCGGCTAATTGTGCACCGCCCACATCGGTCCCGCTGCGGAGCTCTCCAGCGATGAATTCCTTCGAACTGAACAAGATTCTTGGCGCCCTTTTGGGCTGCTGCCTGGTCCTGGTGTCGATACACATCGCATCCGGTGCGATCTTTGCGCCGACGGTCCCGGCCAAGCCTGGCTATGAAATCGCCGTGAAAGCGGAGGCGCCGCAGGGCGGCGCGGCGGCGGCAGCGCCGGCGGAAGCTCCGATCGGGACCATGCTGGCGAGCGCTTCGGTGCAGCACGGTGCCACGGTCGCCAAGCAGTGCGAAGCCTGCCACAATTTCCAGGAAGGTGCGGGCGCGAAGGTAGGTCCCGATCTTTATGGTGTCGTCGGACGCAAGATCGCCTCCGTACCGGGCTTCAATTACTCGGCGGCGCTCAAGGCAAAAACCGGCACCTGGGACTTCGATACCCTGAACACGTGGCTGACCAAGCCCAGCGCCTTTGCGCCGGGTACCGCGATGACCTTTGCCGGCCTGTCGAACGAGAAGCAGCGCGCCGACGTGATCGACTACCTCGATTCGCTTGCCGCCAATCCGGTACCGCTGCCGAAGGCGGAAGGCGCCGCCGCACCGGCTGCAGCTCCTGCCGCGCCGCCCGGTGGTTCCGCGCCGGCCAAGTAATCCGACCAAGTAATCCGGCCAAGTAATCCGACCGAGCAGTAACACCGGTTGCACTGCGGAATTTCACAACACTGTGACGTAAGCTGTGGGACAGCTATTTCGTCGCGGTGCACACCGGCACGCTGGCGCGGTGCCGGAAAACCCGGATAATAGGCCAATCGATTGTTATGCCACTCGATTGGAGATGCCGGTGAACCGCCGATCCCTACTGACGACCGCCCTGCTCGCCGTCGCAGCGCGCGCTTTGCCATTGCCTTACTGGGCCACTGCCGCGCAGGCGCAGTCGCCGGCGCCGGCAAAGAATTGGCGCCATGGCACATCGCTGTTCGGCGACCTGAAATACCCGGCCGGCTTCAAGCAATTCGACTACGTCAACGCCAAAGCGCCGAAGGCCGGCTCGGTGCGGCAGATCGCGATCGGCACCTTCGACAATTTCAACGTGGTGGTCGCCGGTGTGAAGGGTGCGCTGGCGGCCGGCATCAACGGCTTGCTCTACGAGACGCTGGCGGTAGCTTCCATGGACGAGGTTTCAGCCGAATATGGACTCCTCGCCGACGGCGTGAGCTATCCCGAGGACTTCTCCTCGGCATCGTATCGGCTGCGGCCCGAAGCAAAATGGCATGACGGCACGTCAGTCACGCCGGACGACGTGATTTTTTCCTACGAGGTGTACAAAAAATACAGCCCGCAATCCTCAGCCTATTATCGTCACGTCGCCAAAGTCGAGAAGACCGGCGAGCGCGAAGTTACCTTTACATTCGATGCACCCGGCAATCGCGAACTGCCGCAGATCGTCGGCCAATTGACGGTGCTACCCAAAGCCTGGTGGCAAGGCACCGACAAGGACGGCAAGGCCCGGGACATCAGCGCGACGACGCTCGAGCCGCCTCTGGGCAGCGGGCCCTACCGCATCAAGGAATTTTCGGCCGGCCGCAACATCGTCTTTGAGCGCGTCAAGGACCATTGGGGCAAGGCGCTGAATGTCTATATCGGCAGCAATAATTTCGACGAGCTGCACTTCGAATATTTCCGCGATACGACGGTGGCGCTGGAAGCCTTCAAGGCCGATACCGTCGACTGGCGCACCGAGAACAGCGCCAAGAATTGGGCCACCGCCTACGATTTCCCGGCGGTGAGCGACAAGCGCGTGTTGCTCGAGGAATTCCCGATCCGCAGTTTGGGCGTGATGCAGGCCTTCACCTTCAACATCCGCCGCGACAAATTCCAGGATCCGCGGGTGCGGCTGGCCTTCAACTACGCCTTCAATTTCGAGGAGATGAACAAGCAGATCTTCTACGGGCAGTACACACGCATCGCCAGCTATTTTGAGGGCACCGATCTTGCGGCAACCGGCCTGCCGACCGGTCGCGAACTCGAGCTGCTTGAAACCGTGCGCGACAAGGTGCCACCCGAGGTTTTCAAGAAGCCTTATACCAATCCTGTCAACGGCACACCGGAGCAGGTGCGCGACAATCTTGCGCGAGGCAGTGCGGCTTTTCCGCGAGGCCGGTTACGAAGTGCGCGACCAGCAATTGGTCAACGTCAAAACCAACGAGCCTTTCACCGTCGAGTTCCTGGCCGAAGACCCGAACTTCGAGCGTGTCTTTCTGTTCTACAAGCCCTCGCTCGACCGCGTCGGCATTACCACCAGCGTGCGCACCGTCGACGAAACGCAATTCGTCAATCGGCTGCGGTCTTGGGATTTCGACATTATCACCTACGGGTGGACCGAAACGCTGTCGCCCGGCAACGAGCAGCGCGGCTATTGGGGCTCGAAGGCCGCCGACGAACCCGGCTCCGACAACGTCATCGGCATCAAGAACCCGGCCGTCGACGCGATGATCGAGCACATCGTTTACGCGAAGGACCGCGCCAACCTCGAAGCCGCCACCAGAGCCCTCGACCGCATCCTGTTGTGGAACCATTACGTCGTGCCGCAATGGACCTACAGCAAAGTGCGGACCGCGCGCTGGGACCGCTTCGGCCGTCCCGATCCGATGCCGAAATACGGCCGGGCGGCGTTCCCGACGATATGGTGGTGGGACGCCGAAAAAGCCGCAAAGACGGGCTAGCCGGTCATTCCAGATTGCCGCGAAGCGGCAAGTCCGGAATCCATATTCGCCGACCTGTGATTATGGATTCCGGGCTCCTCGCTTTGCTCGGCCCCGGAATGACGCGATATGAGATATTTGACTCGCCGTAGCTTACTTTCGCTGACTACCGGCGGCTTGGCTGCCGCGACATTGCACGAGACTCGTAGCGCCCATGCCGACGGCATGATCGAGTCGCACGGCATGTCGGCCTTCGGCGACCTCGCCTATCCGCCGGACTTCAGCCATTTCAGCTATGTCGATCCGCAGGCGCCGAAGGGCGGCGCGTTCTCGCAGATCGGTCCGGATCGGCAGTACAATCAGAATTTCCTCACCTTCAACTCGCTCAACAGCTACATCCTCAAAGGCGATGCGGCGCAGGGCCTTGAGCTGACCTTCGCTACGCTGATGGTGCGCGCCGGCGACGAGCGCGACGCCATGTATGGCTTGGCCGCGTCAAAGGTACGCCGCTCCGCCGACGGCCTCGCTTATCAGTTTCTGATCCGGCCCGAAGCAAAATTCCATGACGGCTCGCCGCTTACGGCGCAGGACGTCGCCTTCTCGCTGAATATCCTCAAAGCACAAGGCCATCCGCTGATCGGCCAATCGCTGCGCGATTTCACCGGCGCCACGGCGGACGACGACAGCACCGTCACCGTGGGCTTTGCCCCGAAGCGCGCACGCGACGTGCCGCTGTTCGTCGCCGGCCTGCCGATTTTCTCGCGCGCCTATTACGCGGCAAAGCCGTTCGACCAATCGACGCTCGATATCCCGCTCGGCTCCGGCGCCTATCGGGTCGGCCGCTTCGAGCCGGGCCGCTATATCGAATATCAGCGTGTCAAAGACTGGTGGGGCGCCGACCTGCCGGTCGGGCGCGGCCAGAATAATTTCGACACCGTGCGCTTCGAATATTACCGCGACCGCGATGTCGGCTTCGAAGGCTTTTCCGCGGGCAATTATCTGTTCCGCGAGGAATTCACCTCGCGCTTTTGGGCCACCCGCTACGATTTCCCGGCGATGAAGGACGGCCGCGTCAAGCGTGACGAGATACCCGACGATACGCCGTCCGGCGCGCAAGGCTGGTTCATCAATACGCGGCGGCCGAAATTCGCCGATCCGCGCTTGCGGGAAGCGCTCAACGACGCCTTCGATTTCGAATGGACCAACAAGACCATCATGTACGGCGCTTACCTACGCACGGTGTCGGTGTTTCAGAACTCCGATATGATGGCGCAAGGCGTACCGAGCGCCGAGGAAATCGCGCTGCTCGAACCCTACCGCGCCCGCCTGCCGGCTGAAGTGTTTGGCGCGCCCTATACGCCGCCGGTCTCGGATGGATCCGGGCAGGACCGCACGCTGCTGCGTCAGGCAGCCCGGCTGCTCACCGATGCAGGCTTTGTCATCAAGGACGGCAAGCGCATCCTGCCGAGTGGCGAGCCGATCACGATAGAATTCCTGATCGACGAGCCGTCCTTCGAGCCGCACCACATGCCTTTCATCAAAAATCTCGGCCTGCTCGGCATCGACGCCACGCTGCGCATTGTCGACCCGGTGCAATACCGCGCGCGGCGGGACGGCTTCGATTTCGACATTACCATCGATCGTTTCAACTTCTCATCGACGCCGGGCAACTCGCTGCGCTCATTCTTCTCATCGCAGGCGGCGGCGCTCAAAGGCTCGAACAACCTCGCCGGCATGGCCGATCCGGTCATCGATACCTTGATCGACACCATCATTGCCGCCGATTCCCGCCCCGCTCTGGTGACCGCCTGCCGGGCGCTCGACCGGGTCATCCGGGCCGGCCGCTACTGGATTCCCAACTGGTACAAGGCCTCGCACTGGATCGCTTATTGGGACGTTTTCGGCCGCCCGCCGGCGCAACCGCGCTATTTCCGCGGCATACCCGATACCTGGTGGTATGATGTGGAAAAGTCAGCGAAAATCCCGCGGGCAGGTTAGAATGTCGTCGTTATATGGTCGCTGCTGCACCTTACAGGCGCCGCGGTTGCCGTCATCCCGCGATGTGAGCAAAGTAAGATTAAGCCAAACAGTGGCTCCGTGAGAGTGCCGTAACCAGATGTCTGCCTACATCCTCCGCCGCATCCTCTTCATGATCCCCACCATTTTCGGGATCATGCTGGTGTCTTTCGTCGTCGTTCAGTTCGCCCCCGGTGGGCCGGTGGAGCGCGTCATCGCCCAGCTCTCCGGCACCGACACCGGAGCGACCTCGCGCATTTCCGGTTCCGCCAGCGGCGACTTCGGCGCCCGCGGCACGATGCCGGGCGGCTCTGACGTGAATTCCAAATACCGCGGCGCCCAGGGCCTAGACCCCGCCTTCATCAAGAGCCTGGAAAAGCAGTTCGGTTTCGACAAGCCGGCCTATGAGCGCTTCGGCATCATGATGTGGCACTATCTCCAGTTCGACTTCGGCAAAAGCTATTTTCGCGACGTCAGTGTGTTGCAGCTGATTAAGGAGAAGCTGCCGGTATCGATCTCGCTCGGCATCTGGATGACGCTCTTGAGCTATCTGATTTCGATACCGCTCGGCATCCACAAAGCCGTGCGTGACGGCTCACCATTCGACGTTTGGACTTCCGGCGTCATCATCGTCGGCTACGCCATTCCAGGCTTCCTGTTCGCGATCCTGCTCATCATTCTGTTCGCAGGCGGCTCGTTCTTCCAGATATTCCCGCTACGCGGCCTGGTATCGGACGGCTGGTCGCAATTTCCCTGGTGGCAAAAGATCCTCGATTACTTCTGGCATCTGGCGCTGCCGATCATCTCCATGGGGCTGGCCTCTTTCGCCACCATGACGCTGTTGACCAAGAATTCGTTCCTCGAAGAACTGCGCAAGCAATATGTGCTCACCGCGCGCGCCAAGGGCTGCTCGGAGCGCCAGGTGCTGTACAATCATGTCTTTCGCAACGCCATGATGCTGGTGATCGCCGGCTTTCCCGCCGCCTTCGTGTCCGCTTTCTTCGCCGGCTCGCTGCTGATCGAGACTATTTTCTCGCTCGACGGTCTCGGCCTGTTGAGCTTCGAAAGCGTGCTCAACCGCGACTATCCGGTGGTCTTCGCCAATCTCTATATTTTCGCTCTCGTCGGCCTTGTCGTGAATTCTGATTTCCGACCTTACTTACACGTGGATCGATCCGCGCATCGATTTCGAGTCCCGGGAGGTCTGAGGTGGACGTCAGGACTCGCGTCAAAGACGGCCCTCGCGCCTCCGACGGCAGCAGCCTCATCGGGCCGGAGCACATTCCGGATACCGGACCGGCCGGCCCGCTCGGTTTCGACGCCCCACCGCGCGGTTTCGAATTCTCGCCGATCAACGTCCGCCGGTGGCAGAACTTCAAAACCAACCGGCGCGGCTACTGGTCGTTGTGGATTTTTATGTTCCTGTTCATAACGACGCTGTGCGCGGAACTCATCGCCAACGACAAGCCGCTTTTCATTCACTTCGACGGCAAGAACTTCTTTCCGATCGTCTTCACCTATCCCGACACCGATTTCGGCGACGTGCTCGGCACCGCGGCCGACTATCGCGATCCCTATCTGCAAAAATTCCTTGATGAACACCACGCTATCGAGATCTGGGCGCCGATCCGGTTTTCCTACAATACCATCAACGACCGGCCACCTTCGGCATTTCCCTCCAAACCGACCTGGATGCTGAACGCCGCCGATTGCGATTTCGCCGCCAAGAACGGCTATTCGCAATGCGGTACGCTGGAAATGAACTGGCTCGGTACCGACGACCAGGGCCGCGACGTGCTGGCGCGGTTGATTTATGGCTTCCGCATTTCCGTGCTGTTCGGGCTGGTGTTGACCATCGTGTCGTCGATCATCGGCATCGCTGCCGGCGCCGTGCAAGGCTATTTCGGCGGCTGGACCGATCTGCTGTTTCAGCGTTTCATTGAAATCTGGACATCGGTGCCCGAGCTTTATCTCCTTCTGATCATCTCCTCGGTCTTGGTTCCCGGCTTCTTCGTGCTGCTCGGGATATTGCTATTGTTCTCCTGGGTGCGGCTCGTCGGCCTGGTGCGCGCGGAATTCCTGCGCGGGCGGAATTTCGAATATATTCAGGCCGCACGCGCGCTCGGCGTTTCCAACAAAGTCATCATGTTCCGCCACCTGCTGCCGAACGCAATGGTGGCGACGATGACCTTTCTGCCGTTCATCATGTCGTCATCGGTGATGACATTGACGGCACTCGACTTCCTCGGCTTCGGCCTGCCGCCCGGATCGCCGTCGCTCGGCGAACTGTTGTCGCAAGGCAAAGCCAATGTGCAGGCGCCGTGGCTCGGCCTGACCGGCTTCTTCACCGTTGCGCTGATGCTTTCGCTCCTTATCTTCATCGGCGAGGCGGTGCGCGACGCTTTCGACCCGCGGAAGACCTATACGTGAGATGATGCTATATTCGCCCCATCGAGGAGCGGTGCGATGAACAAGATCATCCGTGAGCATTATCCGGCAGAGCAGTTGCCGGCCGACTTGAGGCCGAATGACGACCCGACTGCACGCGTCACCGTGACTATCGAAGTGGAAGAACAACGCCCTCAACATGTCCCGTCATTGGACGAAATTTGGGCGCTCCGGCAACCGCCGTTCCGGACTAAGGATGAAATCGACGCCGACCTGCGTCAGCTGCGAGACGAGTGGGATGACTGACGAGGCGGCAGCTCCAATAGTCTACGTCGACGCCAATCCGTTCATTTACTACATCGATGCCGAAGAGAGCGTAGCGAGTCGCGTCCGTCCATTTTTCGATTTCCTGGCGAAGCGGCCTGGCGTTGCTACGACCAGCGAACTCACTCTGGCAGAAGTCTTGGCAAAAGCGAGGCCAGAGGCGCGTCGGAATTATTTCAATCTTATTGTTTGGAGCAGGCTCTTCGAACTAAAGCCAGTCACAAGGGATATTCTGATCGACACGGCCGATTATCGCCGGGTTAGCCGAAAGACTTCGCCGGACGGAAGAAAGGTCAACGTGAAGCTGCCAGATGCCATTCATGTCGTCACCGCATCGCGATCACGCTGCCGGTTATTCTTATCGGCTGATCAGGGCCTGCAAATTCCCGCCGACATAACCATCTTAAGACCGGACCAAAACGGATTTACGAGATTAACGCGAGAAGTCGCATGACTAAGGAACTCTGTCTCAGCGTCCGCGATCTCTCGGTCGCATTCCGGTCCCGCGATCGTGAGCCGCTGGCGGTCGACCATGTTTCCTTCGACATTCCCAAAGGCGAGTGCCTGGCGCTGGTCGGCGAATCCGGTTCCGGCAAGTCGGTGACTGCGCTGTCGATCTTGCGGCTATTGCCTTATCCGGCGGCGCACCACCCGTCGGGCAGCATCGAATTTCAGGGCCGCGATCTGCTGAAACTGCCGGAACGCGAGATGCGCGAAGTGCGCGGCGACAATATCAGCATCGTGTTCCAGGAGCCGATGACGTCGCTCAATCCGCTCCATACCATCGAGAAGCAAATCGGCGAGATCCTGCTGCTGCATCGCGGACTCACCGGCGCGAAGGCGCGCGAGCGGACGCTTGAAGTGCTCACCCAGGTCGGCATTCCCGACCCGGAAACCCGGCTCAAGAGCTATCCGCACCAGCTTTCCGGCGGCCAGCGCCAGCGCGTGATGATCGCCATGGCGCTTGCCAACGAGCCCGATCTGCTCATCGCCGACGAGCCGACCACCGCGCTCGACGTCACCGTGCAAGCCCAGATCATCGCGCTGCTTAAGGACATTCAGTCTCGGCTCGGCATGTCGCTGTTGTTCATCACCCATGACCTCGGCATCGTGCGCAAAATCGCGCAGCAGGTCTGCGTGATGAAGGACGGCAAGATCGTCGAGCATGGCGCGGTCGAAGAGGTGTTTACCTCGCCGCAGCACCCTTACACCCAGGCGCTCCTTGCCGCGGAGCCGCGGCCCGATCCGGCGCCGCCGCAACCCAATGCGCCGATATTGCTGGAGACCGACCATCTCAAAGTCTGGTTTCCGATCACGCGCGGTCTGATGCGCAAGGTCGTCGGCCACGTCAAGGCCTGCGACGGTCTGACGATTACCTTGCGCCAGGGCGAGACGCTCGGGGTCGTCGGCGAATCCGGCTCAGGAAAGTCGACGCTTGGACGCGCGATCCTCCGCCTGATTTCCTCGGACGGTCCGATCGCCTATATGGGCAACGCGCTGCAGGACCTGAATTTCAAGGAAATGCGGCCCTATCGCCGCAACATGCAGATCGTATTCCAGGACCCTTACGGCTCGCTGTCGCCGCGCATGTCGGTGGCGGACATCATCAAGGAAGGGCTGAAGGTCCATCATCCCACTATGTCGAACCGCGAGCGCGACGAGCGGGTGAGTCCAGGCCTTGAAGGATGTCGGGCTCGACCCCGAAATGCGCCACCGCTTTCCCCATGAATTCTCCGGCGGCCAGCGTCAGCGCATCGCGGTGGCGCGCGCCGTCGTGCTGGAGCCGAGCTTCATCGTGCTCGACGAGCCGACCAGCGCGCTCGATATGCTGATCCAGGCGCAGATGGTCGATCTGCTGCGCGATCTGCAGAAGCGGCACAACCTGACCTATCTGTTTATTTCGCACGATCTGCGCGTGGTCGCGGCGTTGGCGAGCCGCCTGGTCGTGATGCGGCATGGCCTCGTCGTCGAAGCCGGCGACGCCGAGGAACTGTTTCGCAATCCGAAGACCGACTATACCCGCGCGCTGTTCGCGGCGGCGTTCAAGCTGGAGACCGCACCGGAGGGCGTCGTCGAACAATAACCGGCTAACGCTGCGTCGATGGGGGGAAGACGATGACAGGCCTTCGTGGCCGGCTGGCCGGCTTGACCTGCGTTGCGCTTCTCTTCGCGACGCCCGCATTCGCCGAAACCGTCAAGATCGTGGTGCCGTTCGCCGCCGGCGGACCGGTCGACCAATTGGCGCGCATTCTGGCGGCCGAGCTGGGTCCGCAATTGGCCGCCGATGTGACCGTCGATGATCGCGGCGGCGCCGGCGGCGCGATCGGTTCCGAATTCGTGGCGCATGCGACACCCGACGGCACGACAGTGCTGCTGGCGAGCCTCGGCTCGCAGGTGCTCAGCCCGATCCTTAAGCCGCCGGCGGCTTACGACCCGATCAAGTCCTTTGAACCGGTCATGCTGGTCGGCATGGTGCCGTCATTGCTGGTGGTGAGCCAGCAGCTCGGCGTCGGGACGATGCAGGAACTTTTGGTCAAGGCGAAACAGCAGAAGCTCACTTACGGCTCGGCCGGTCCGGGCACCACGATGAACATCGCGGTCGAAATGCTCAATGCCGCGGCCGGCGTGCATATCACCCACGTACCCTACCGCGGCGCGGCGCCGGCGCTCAATGATCTCCTCGGCGGCCATGTCGACGTCGTCAATGCCGATCTGCCGGTGCTGCTGCCCTTGGTGAAAGCCGGATCGGTCAAGGCCGTAGCTCTGTTCGCCGCCGAACGGTCGCCGCTATTGCCGGATCTGCCGACGACCAAGGAACTCGGTTTGCCGCGTGTCGTGATGGAAAATTGGTACGGCATCTTCTTGCCGGCAGGGGCGCCTGCGCCCGCGCGCGACAAGCTCGAAAAGGCGCTCTACGCCGTCGCCGCCATTCCGTCGGTCAAGCAGCGTTTCGCCGACAACGGCATGCATGGCACGCTCGGTCACGAGGCCTTCGCGGCACGGCTCGGCCAAGAATTCGCCGCGTGGCCCGAGACGATTAGGAAACTCGGCATCGTCGGGGAGTAAGCGACCAGCTTCTGGTAGCACATCTTAGAACTTGGAGTTGTCAAAAACTCATCGTCTAAAGAACGGATTATTCTGATTATTTCGAACGCTGACACAAACCTCTAATACGATAGCATTCACCCCTCTGAACCGCGCAGCAAATATGAACACCTCAATCTTCTTAATCGATGCCGAGAACCAACTTGCCGAACTACGGCGCAGTAATTACGGGTCGGAGAACATATTCCAACGGCTTCTTGCTGATCACCCCACAATGCTCCGTGCGGCGGCTGGTCCAACAGGAAAGCTATTGCTTGTCCAGCGCGAACATCCGGTACCGGATCAGACGGAAGGCGCCGAACGCTGGTCGTTGGATCATCTTTTTTTAGACATCGACGCCGTTCCGGTACTTGTTGAAGTCAAACAGGCTAGCGATACGCGAGCTCGACGTGAAGTAGTTGCACAAATGCTTGACCACGCGGCGAACGGCGTCGCCTATTGGCCAATCGATAAAATCGTCAATGCGCACCGCGAAACTGCTACAAAAAGAGGGATAGACCCGGATGCTGAGCTTTCGTCATTTATAAATGATGGCAAGCCAGAGGCTTTCTGGCGACAGGTTGAGTTGAATTTGCGATCAGGCCGAATTCGAATGGTCTTCGTGGCGGATCGCATTTCAAAGGAATTGGCGCGAATAGTGGAATTTATGAACGAGCAAATGAGGCCTGCGGAAGTCCTTGCTATTGAAATTGAGCATTTCTCGGATGCGAGCGGCAGAAGGACATTGGTGCCTCGTCTTGTCGGCGCGACCGCCCGGGCGCAGGCAACAAAATCGATCGAAGCTGAGCCCATAAGCGAGGAAGACTGGCTAAAGGACCTCGCAGAACGGAATAGTCAGAATGCGTTAAAAGGAGCTGAGCGGGCGATCATGTGGTTTCGCGAAAACGGTTTTTTAGTCGAACCTACCCGCTCGCAGGATGCCATGGTTGCCCAGATATCTCGGTCAGACGGCAAACCAGCATGGCCGTTTTTCATTCGGCGAAGTACCGGCCGAACTCGAAACATCACTAGGAAACCTAATTTACGTGCCGACGTACAAAGTTGACGGGGCCCGTAAGGAATTCTCGACAGGATTAGATCACTTCCGACAAGCAGCGTTAGGGCAACCGATAAGTTAAATGGCTGGCCTTCAATCTCTCTAGAAGAAATTCTAAAGGACGACGTTTGGTCGGCGTTCAGAGTAATTGCATTAGATATTAAAGAAAAGATTTTACTAGTGAATAATGGCTACTAATTGATCAAAACCGGGTAGTCCGCTTAGCGCGCTTTGCCTAACAAGTCGGTGACCGGCGCCCCGGAGGCAATCTTGGCCTCGCGCAATTTCTCAGCCGCCGCGTTGCGCTGCGCCCTCTGCAATACTTCGGCCGCCCGTTCACGCGGAATGAAACAAACACCGGTTTCGTCGGCGAGCACAAGGTCGCCGGGATTGACGGAGATGCCGCAGATCGTAACCGGCTTGTTGATGGCGACAGTCTCGATGCGCCACTTGCCGGTCAGCGGGCTGACGCTGCGCGACCACAGCGGCAGGCCGATCGCGCGGGAATGATCGACATCGCGGGCGCCGCCGTCGATGATGGCGCCGACCTCGCCCTGGCGGTGGCCAATCGTTGCCGACATGCCGCCGAGATTGGAAACCTGGTCGACGCCTTGCACGACCAGGACGTCGCCCGGTTCGGCAAGATTATGCGCCTCGATCTCGCCGAGCCCGGAAATGCCGGCCTTGACCTTGTCCGGCACCGGCGCATTCGCAGCGACATTCCGGACGGTCAGCGCGCGCCCGACGACACGCGCTTTCGGATCGTTGGGCCGCAACACCGCCGCCGGCACGGCGCCGACAATGCCCAGTTCATCCATCGCATCCGAGGCGATACCGGTGAGATCGTGCAATGCGCGATAGCCGTCGCATATGTCTTTTGACAGCACCGGCAAGTCGAGCAGGCCGAAGGCTTCGGCCGAAAGCTTGCCGAGTGTTTGCTTCGGCATTGTGCCCCTCAAAATCCGAACAGCTTGGTCGGATTGTCGACCAGCATGAGCTGGCGCGTTTTTGCATCCGGCGCGATCTCTTCGATCAGATCGACAAGTTCGCCGTCGTTCGGAACGGCGGTGTGATTGGGATGCGGCCAGTCGGTGCCCCACACGATGCGTTCGGGCGCGTGGGCGGCAAGCGCGCGTGCGAACGGCACGGCATCGGCGAAAGAATGCGGCTGCTTGGTGATGCGATCCGCGCCGGACAGCTTGACCCAGACATTGCCGCGATCGAGCAGACGCTTGAGCACCGTGAAGGCTTTGCCGTTCATGCCTTCGGCAACGTTTATCCGCGCCATGTGATCGATCACGACCGGCGCTTCGATCGAGGTCAGAAAGTCATAGTGCTCGACCAGGCCATTGCCGCCGACGTGATTGGCGATATGCCAGCCATATGGCTCGGCAAGCTCGATGACTTTGCGCATTTCGCTATAGGGCCGCGGCGCACCGCCCTTCGGAAAATAAAAATTCAGCCGCAAACCGCGCACGCCGGCATCGTCGAGCCGCTCGACCTCCGCCGCGGGCGTCTTCGGCTCCAGCAAGGCGACGCCGCGATAGCGGTCTTGGCCGGCCTTGAGCAGATCGAGCAGCGCCCGGTGATCGCTCTGGTGGCTGGTCGATTGTACGAATACGCCACGCTGAAATCCGAGGAATTCATGGAGACGGAACAAATCTTCCTTCGAAGCGTCGGCCGGCGTGTACGGACGGTCCGGCGCGAAAGGAAATTTCGCATGCGGCCCGAACACATGAAAATGCGAATCACAGGCCAGCGGCGGCAGCGTGAGCCGCGGCTTTTTCGGATTTGGATCCGGCGGCGGAATGGTCGGCGTAAGATCGTTGGGGTCGATAGCCATCGGTCAAAACTACTTTCGCATGATCAGTCGCAGCGAACGGTCATGCCGCCGTCGACCACGATCTCGGTTCCAGTGATGAAGCGCGCTTCGTCGGAGGCGAGGAAAAGAACGGCGTTCGCCGTATCGCGCCCGTCGCCCATGAAGCCGAGCGGAATACGCGCAACGCGGGATTTGAGCAAGCTCTCGATATCGCCCCCGGTGCGCTGCTTGGCGAGCCGGGCTTCGACCATCGGCGTGTGCATCTGGCCCGGAACCACGGTGTTTACACGGATGCCGTTAGCCGCATATTGCACTGCCGTTACGCGCGAAAATTGGATAACAGCGGCCTTGGCCGAGGCATAGCCGATCTGCGGCGAACCGGTGAAGCGGACGCCGGAACTCGAGGCCGTGTTGACGATGGCGCCGCCGCCCTGCCCGATCATGACCGGAATGACGTTGCGGCATGCCAGGAATACGCTTTTGAGATTGTAGTCGATCTGCTTGTCGAAGCTCTCTTCGGACATTTCGGCGGCGCCGCCCGCCGCCGAACCACCGACATTGTTGAGCAGAATATCGATGCGGCCGAATTTCTCGCGGCAAGCCTTGACCATGGCGGCGACCTGGGCGTCATCGAGTACGTCGCAGACATGGGTCGCGATCTCGCCATTGTTGCCGACGCGCTCGACCGTTTCGGCCATCGCGTCGGCGCTCTTGTCGACGGCGAAAACTTTGGCGCCCTCGCGCGCGAACAGAACCGCGGCGGCGCGGCCGTTGCCCCAGCCCGGACCGACACATCCGGCGCCGATAACGAGCGCGACTTTTCCTTCGACACGTCCGGGCATAACCGCTTCCCCTCCTCAATTACTGCGAATGTTAGTGGAGCGGCGGGAGCCAAGCCAGCACAGTTACACGCGGATAATCGATCTGAAGATCTATTCCTGAATATCCTTGAGAAACGACTCGTCGACGAACCTGCCGCGGTCGTAACTTGCCGAGGCATCGACCAGCGCGGCGGCTTTCACATTGTCGAACACGCGGCGTAGGCTTGCATCCGACAGTGTCAGGTCCTTCGGCATGATGTCCATCCGCGCAGTATCGTCGATCGCGCGGCGGGCAAAGGCGGTGCTGGTGTGCAGTTCGGTAGCGCCGATTTCGGCCGCCTCGTCCGGATGCGCGAACATATAAACAGTGGCGCTGTGCAGAGCGCGGAGGAAGTTCCCCAGCACCAGCTTGTTGGCGCGCGCCCAATTCTCATCGACCATCACCGCGGTGAATTGATAGTCCGGCACGATGTCGGCGACCGGGCCGAGATTGGTAAAACCCTTGGCCTCCGCTTCATAGCTGAGCGGATAGGGTTGCATGCCGGCGTCAATCTTGCGATCGACGAGAAGACGTGCGCGGGCCGGCGAGCCACCGACCGCCTCTACCTTGATATCGCCGGCGGCGAGTCCGGCCTTCTTTTCGATATCGGGCACGAAGAAGGTAGTGCCTTCGTGCATCGACACGACACCCATCAACTTGCCTTTGAGATCGGCTAAGGTTTTTATTTCGGGCTGGGCGATGATGTAGTGCGGCGGCCGCTGCGAACTGCCGGCGACGATGCGGATCGTGCCGCCGTGATAAGCATCGGCGATCACGCTTTCCGTCGACGCGATGGCGATCTGCTGCAGGCCGGCACGAAGATCCTGGAAGATCGGATCGGAGCTGTCATAGACCTTGACGTTGACGTTCAGCCCCACGGCTTTGAAAAAGCCCTTTTGCTGCGCAATCCAGGTCGGCAGATAAAAAACGGTGCGCGATACCACCGCGACGTTGAGCTGCGTTTCGGCGCGCAAAGTGGACGGCATTACCAATAAAATCGCGGCTGAGAAAACGGTGGCCGCAACAATAGCGCGGCGCGAAACGCATAACGACATCACATACTCCTCATGATCCTATGAAACAAACGATCGTCACGCGGCGTGTCAGCGTATGCCGCCCTTGTTGGTTATTTCGCCGGTATAGGCCTCGAAGCGGCTGCGCAGATCGGCAAGCAGCTTCGGATCGGTGACGATGGCGTTGAAATCGTTCGCCACCTTGTAGTCGAGGATCGGCTTTAATCCGAAAGGCGGGGGCACGTCCTTGCGGGCCGACCAGGTGCCGATTTTGGCCTGCTGCTCCTTCGCCATGTACCATTGCAGATAAAGCTTCGCGGCGTTCGGATGCGGCGCGTCCTTGAAGATCGCGCCGAGTTGGCCCCAGATCGGCAGCGGATCGTCGGTCGGGAAAGCCACATCGACCGGCTGGCCTTCGCTTTTCTCCTCCATGGTGTGATGCACCATCATGTCGAAAGTAGCGAGGCCCTCGCCCGAATCCACGCTGCGCACCACGCCCAAATGGCCTTGGATGAATTTCGGTTGGGTCGCCATGTAATCACCCATGTATTTCCAGCCGTATTTCTTCACGATGGTTTAGAACGCGAACAGCGTCGCGTCGTCATCGTGGGGATAGGCGGTGATAAGCCGGCCGTGAAACACCGGTTGGAGGAAATCGAGCGCCGATTTCGGCACGTCCGTCGCGGTGACCAGCTTGGTATTGTAAGCCGGTGCGATCGCAAAGACGTTGATCGGCGTGAACGCGCCGTCCGGATCGCGGAACTGCGGATCGAGCGCGTCGTAGCCCTCCATCTTGAACGGCAGCAGAACGCCTTCGGCCTTCCAGCGGATGAATTCCTGCACCGCCTGGAAGGTCAGGAAGTCGACATCGAGCGTTTTGGCCGCGATCTTTTTGTCGATCATCGGCGTCAATCCGCCGGCATAGCCGCCGATCAGCTTCACCTCGATGCCGGGAAACCGCGCTTGATACTGCTTGATCCAGTCCTCGTAGATACGCTGCGGGCCGCCACCGACGATGGTCAACGCGCCTTCGGTTTTCGCCTTGGCATAAAGCTCGTCGAGCGTTTCCGCGCCTGCCGGATTCCCGATCAACAGCGCCGGCAGCAGCGGCAGCGCCGCCGCGTACAAACCCCTCATCTATCCTCCCAGTTCCGCCAACCGCGGTTATTGCTTGTCGCGTATTGTGACGAATGCCGCGCGAATGTGTCAACGAAGGTCAGCCTGCGATACGGCGCACGCTCGTTGGCTCATTGCCGACCGCGCGGATACGCGCAATCGCCTCGGCAATCGGTTCGATCGCCACCGCCATGTGGAAGGCGTTGGCGTGCAGGAGGCTTACGTCGTCGCGAACGATGGCGACGTGGCCCTTCCAGAACACGAGATCGCCGCGCTTGAGGTCGGAAACGTCGGCGACCGCACCAAGCTCCGCCTCCTGCATGTCGCTGTCGCGCGGACAAGCGATGCCGCAAGCGGTCAGCGCGGTTTGCACCAGGCCGGAGCAATCGATGCCGAGCGACGTCTTGCCACCCCAGAGATAGGGCGTGCCGACAAACCGTTCCGCCACGGCAACGAAATCGGACTCGTTATCGCCGACCGGCGCGAGATGCGCCGCCGGCACGTAGCCGCCGCCTGACGTCACCGCCAGGCGATCCTGGATACGCACGACGGACAGTCTGGCGCCGAGCGGCAGCGCCTCGACGGGCGGCAATTTGATCGACGGCCCGGGAAACACCAGCGTTCGCAGCGCCGCGACTTTATGCGTCGGCGTCGCGCCCGCGACGGCGAGCGCATTGGCTGGCAGCCAGCCGACGTAATTGTCGGCCGCAAGCTGGCCCCACGCCCAGCCCTCATCATTGATGTCGTAGATGGTGACGCGCTCGCCCTTGAGTGCTTCGGTCTCGAGCGACGCATCGGGGCGCGGCTCGCGGCGCAACCGGCGTTTGCGGCTCGACCACTTCCATCACGCGGCCTTCGGCATAACGGGGCGCCGCGACCTTGCCCTCAAGATACTTTGCCGCGACATCGGCGCGGACCGGCGTAACGCGAGGGTCGAAGGGCGGCATCGCCACTCAGCCGTAGCGTTTGGCCAGCGTCGCGTAGAGCGCACGGGCGACCTGGCATTCGCCGCCTTCGGGACGGCCCGCTTTGGCCGACGGCGTCCAGGCGAACAGATCGAAATGCACCCAGGATTTCGCCGCGACGAAGCGGCGCATGAACAAGGCCGCGGTGATGGCGCCGCCCTGGCTGCCGCCGACATTGTTGATATCGGCGACCTTGGAGTTGAGCATCGCCTCGTAGGGCCGCCACAACGGCAGGCGCCACAGCGGATCGTTCTCAGTCGCGGCCGAACTCATCAGCTCATCGGCGAGCCCGTCATCGTCGGTGAAGAAGGCCGGGATTTCGGGACCGAGCGCGACGCGGGCGGCGCCGGTCAGCGTGGCAAAATCGGCGATCAGCTCCGGCGTGTCCTCGTCGGCGAGCGTGAGCGCATCGGCAAGAATGAGCCGGCCCTCGGCATCGGTATTGCCAATCTCGACGGTGATGCCCTTGCGCGATTTATAGATGTCGCGCGGCCGGAAGCTCGATCCGGCGATCGAGTTCTCGACCGATGGAATGAGAACGCGCAGCCGCAGCTTGAGCCCGCGCGCCATGATCATATGCGCCAGCGCCAGCGCGGTCGCCGCGCCGCCCATGTCCTTCTTCATGTTCAGCATCGACGCATCCGGCTTGATGTCGAGACCGCCGGTGTCGAAGCAGACGCCCTTCCCCACCAGCGTCACGCGCGGATGCTTGGCATCGCCCCACGCCATGTCGATCAGCCGCGGCGCCGCCGCGGGATCGGCAGCCCGGCCGACCGCGTGGATGAGCGGAAAATTTTGCGCCAACAGATCGTCGCCGACGATCGTGCTGATCGAGGCGCCGTGCTCCGCGGCGAGCTCGCGGGCGGCCGCTTCGAGATCGGCCGGCCCCATGTCGTTTGCCGGCGTATTGATGAGATCGCGCGCCAGGCTCACGCCTTCGGCCACATGCTGCAATTCCTCGCGGTCGAGGCTTAGCGGCGGATCGAGCTTGACCGTGCGGGCATCGGCCTTGCGGTAGCGCGTGAACTGGTAGGCGCCGAGCGCAAAAGCGAGCGCCGCGAGCCTTGGGTCGTGCGGTTCGTTGGCGAAGCGATAGACGCCGTTTGGCAATTGCGTCGACAAGCGGCCGGGCAGAAACAAATTTTTGGCCTCATCGGCGCCCTCAAGCCCGAACAACACGCCGCCGAGCCGGCCCATTTCGCCTTTCTTGCCTGGCAGCAACAACAGGCGGCCGGCCTTCGGCTCGAAGCCGGCGGCGTCGGCGAAGGCGCAGGTGTCGGCGCCTATAGTCTTGCGCACATCGGGATAGCTCGTGGCGGTGACGAACCAGATCGGTATTGCGTCAGCCGTTTGGCCGGTAATGAAAATGGAGTCCATGAATCGCCTGCGGGTAGAAAAGCTGCGGGCCGTGCTAGCATGTCACCTAGGATACGGAAAGCTGGGATACGGAAAGCGCGGCACCGGCGCTATGCCGATTGAGGCCCTTGTTCGGTTTGCAACCGGCTATGCCGCCGTCCGTAGAACGCATAAATGCCAATTCCGATCACGAGCCAGGCGCCCAGCCGCAGCCAGGTATCGAACGGCAACTCACACATCAGGAATAGCGCCGACAGCGCCCCCAGCGGCGCGACGACGTAAATGGCCGGCGTCTTGAACGACCGCGGCAGCGTCGGCTCGGTGATGTGCAGCACCATGACGCCGAGGCAAACAATGGCGAAGGCCAGCAAGGTGCCGATGCTGACCAGTTCTCCGACCAGCCCGATCGGCAATAGTCCAGCCAAGACGGCGACGATGGTCCCGGTGATGATGGTCGTCACATAGGGCGTATGAAAACGCGGGTGTATTGTCGCGGCCACGCGTGGAAACAACCCGTCATGCGCCATCGAATAGAGAATCCGCGGCTGGCCCAACAATCCGACCAGGATCACCGAAGTGAGGCCGAGGATAATGCCGAGCTTCACGATCGGCCCAAGCCAAGGCAGCCCCACCGCGTCGATGCCGACGGCAATCGGATCGGCGACATTGAGCTTGTCGTAAGCGACGATCCCAGTCAGCACGAAACCGACCGCGAGATAGAGCACGGTGCAGATAGCGAGCGGCGCCAGAATGGCGAGCGGCATGTCGCGCTTGGGATTGTAGGCCTCCTGCGCCGCCGTCGAGACCGCGTCGAAGCCGAGATAAGCAAAGAAAATCACCGCGGCGCCGCGGACGATGCCGCTCAGCCCGAATTGGTCCGGACCGAGGCTCGGCGGGATGAAATGGCCTTGTGGATTATTCGCGGTCACCCAATGCGCCGTCGAAACGAACGGCGCGGTCGCCGCGAGAAACAACAGCACGATCGCAAGCTTGATGACGACGATGACATTGTTGACCCGCGCCGATTCCTGGACGCCGATCACCAAAAGCGTCGCGATCAATCCGACGATCGCCATCGCCGGCACATTGATGATAGCGCCGGTGGTGTGCCAAGCGTGCGCAGCGGCATCGTAGCTGAACGGCGACCTGGAAAAAGCGTCCGGAATGACGATGCCGAAATCCTTGAGAAAGCTCACCACATAGCCCGACCAGCCGATCGCCACCGCGGCGGCGCCGAGCGCGTATTCCAGGATCAGGTCCCAACCGATGATCCAGGCGATGAGTTCGCCCAGCGTCGCATAGGCATAAGTATAAGTGCTGCCGGCAATTGGAAACGTCGAAGCAAGTTCGGCGTAGCACAACCCGCAAAAACCACAGACGACGGCGCCGAGCACATAGGACAGGACGATGGCCGGACCGGCATTCACGGCGGCGGCGTGACCGGTGAGAACAAAGATGCCGGCACCGATGATATTGCCGATGCCGAGCGCAATCAGGTTCAGCATCGACAGGCTGCGCTTGAGCTTGGCGCCGCCGCCGGGGGCGGTTGTGGAATTAGCTTCCGCCTCCAGCGTCGCAATCGTTTTACGCGCAAAAATTTGCGCCATCAGGATCATCCTCCGGGAGCGCTCGCCGCCAAACGCGGCGCGCTTACGAAACCCCGGCTGCCAACACGTTCAACAACGGTCAGAAGCAAATTTAGTTTCTTGATAGCGCGGTGTCTCACAGCCAAGGCATCAGCGACGCATGGATGACGTCCGGCACGCCCTCGTTGCCGACCGAGCGGATGGCGAGATCGACGTCGTTCAGGCCGAAACGATGCGTGGTGATCAATTCCAGCGGAAAGCGCTTTGACGCCAGCTGCGCCAGCGCAAGCTCGCAGGCCTTGTAGCTATGGCCGCGGGCGCTTTTCATGGTGATGAACTTCACCGTGAATTTCTCCAGCGGGAAATTCGGAAACTGCGCCATTTCGCCTTGGGCGACGATCACACCGCCCTTGCGCTTGAGCGCCTCGACCCCGAGCAGAATGGGAATGGTGCCGGCGCCGGCGGTGCAGTCGAGCGACACATCGACACCCTTGCCGCCGGTGATCTCCATGATGCGCGCCAGCGGATCCTCTTTCTGCACGTCGATGACGTAATCGGCGCCGAGCTTCTTGGCGACGTCGAGGCGGGCCCGGTCTTTCGACGTACCGGTGACGATGATCAGCGAGGCGCCGGCTTGCTTGCAGATCACGGTCTGCGACAGTCCCTGCTGGCCGGGCCCCTGGATCAGCACGGTTGAATTGTAGCCGACGCCGCCGTCGAACAGCGACCATTCGACGCCGTTCGCCATCGGCGTGACCAGTCCGGCAAGCTCCGCCGATACCCCTTTGGGCACGTGATGCACCACGGCATTCCACGGCAGATAGACGTATTGCGCGAAGCCGCCCCACAAATGCGGCGCCTTGGCCGCCGAGGTATAGCCGTAGCGGATGGCGTCGGGATTGGTGCGCCAATTGGTGTTCTCGCAATGGCGATACTGGCCGGCATGGCACCATTCGCATTTGCCGCAGGATGACATAGTGCTCGACGAAGACCAGATCGCCTTCCTTGAAGCCCTTGCGGCTGGTGAATTCGCGGCCGGCCTTGGCGATGACGCCGATATTCTCGTGCCCCATGATCACCGGGGCGTTCGACGGCGGGTGCTTGTAGAGCTTGACGTCGGTGCCGCAGATGCCGCCGACCTCCATCTTCATCAGCGCCGCATCCTCCGGAATATCCGGCATTGGATATTCGCGGATTTCCGTCGTGCTCGGCGCCGTCCGCACCGCTGCCAGTACTTTTTCAGCCACGCCTATGCTCTCCCTGCCGTCATGCCCGGGCTTGTCCCGGCCATCCGTGTCTTAGCCAAGGGAGGTGTATAAAGACGTGGATGCCCGGGACAAGCCCGGGCATGACAACGTTGGTCGCCATGCTCGGTTTTGCCAGGAAAAGCCCGGACCACGCCGTAGCGCTCGAACGCGTTCGCGAATGGGCACGGGCGCGCTTTACGCTGACGGCCGACGACACCGTCATGGTGGCGGAAATGTCGTGCTCGGTGCCCGGCTGTCCACCGGTCGAGACGCATCTGGTGTTCTGGACCGACCTCGGCCGCCACCACTATAAAATCTTCAAACCCGTAGGCGAGGTACAGGAAGACGACCTGCCGCCGGCCTTTATGAAGAACGCGCTGATCGCGCTCGACGGTGCCGACTGCGATTGTTGCTGAAGCGCTGCGGCGGCACAAACGCCTCGTCCTTTGACCGCTACGTATCCTCGTATTCACGCTCACGCGCCGGATGCTGGATAGTCAGGATGACGATGTCATCGTGGGTTTTATCAAGACTGTAATAGACGATGTATGAATCCGCGTCACGAGTTTGCGTACGCCCTCCAAACTTTGTAGCCGGCCAGCTTCCGGAAACACGACAAGGTTTGGAGCGAACCAAGAATAGCTGTACGCACCCTTGCAGACGCGCTCGGGCTGCGTTCGCGAATGTAGTCGGCAATGTCGGTCAGGTCCTGCGTTGCGCGCTGCGTGAAGCGAAGCTTCATCGATCGAAGCGACCGAACGCTGCTTCTACCTCGGCATCGCTTGCGAACTGACCACGCCTAGCCTGCGTCAAACCTTCAAGCACCGCCGGCAGATGAGCCGGATCGATATCCTCCGGCTCATTCCCGCCTCCAGCAAGATGCAGCATGGCGCGTGCGATCTCGTCCTCCATGTCCGGCGGCAAACGGCTCACTGCCTCAAGGGCTTGATCAAGAAGCTTTGTCATGGACGAATGGTATCGACTTCTCGTCTCCAAGTCACGGTGGGGGATGCCGCTACAGAATGTGGCCTACACCTTGGCGAGATTGTCGCGCTTGAGATCGGTCACTTTGGCCACGCCGGACAACAGCATGGTGGATTTCAGCTCGAACGCGAGTTGCGCATAGACGCTTTTGACGCCGAGCGAGCCGCCGTCGATCAGGCCCCATAGCGCCGGCCGGCCGATGCCGACCGCCGTCGCGCCGAGCGCCAGCGCTTTGAACACATCGATGCCGCGGCGGATGCCGCTGTCGAGGATCACCGGCACCCGGCCCTGAACCGTATCGACGGCGGTGCGCAGCATGCTGATCGTGGCGGGCACGCCGTCCATCTGACGGCCGCCGTGGTTCGACACCCAGATCGCGGCGGCGCCGTGGGCGAGGCTTTCGCGGATATCGTCGGGCTGATCGACCCCCTTCACCACCACCGGGAGGCCCGAGGCCTCGCGCAGGAAATCGATATCGCGGAAGCTCAGATCGCGCTTCTGGTCGCTGAAATTGCCGTGACCGCCCAGTGCCGGATCGTGATTGCCGGCGGTGGCGCCGGCCGGCCGCGGCCGGCCGAGCCGGATGAAGTCGTCGCTGACGCCCGGCCCCAACGCATCGGCGGTCAGGACCACGGCGGAAAATCCGGCGGCTTTGGCGCGCTGCACCAGCCAGCGGTTCAGCTCCATGTCGCGGTTCATATAGATCTGAAACCATTTCGGACCGGTGGTCGCTTTGGCGATCTCTTCCATCGGCCGGCTCGATGCGCCCGACGCGACGAACAGCGAGCCTGCCATTCCGGTGCCGGCGGCATTGGGCAATTCGGCATTAACGTGAAAAGTGCCCTGCTGGCCGGTCGGACAGGTGAAAACCGGCAGCGCCAATTGATGACCCATCAGCGTGGTGCGCAGATCGATATCCTTGTCGTCCACGCCTTGCAGCCGCCGCGGCATGATCGGGAAATCGTTAAAGGCGCGGCGGTTCTCGCGATAGGTCCAGCCGTCGCCGGACGGCCCCATCACCGCGAAGCGCCCCGGCGAAATGATTTTGCGGGCATCGTCCTCGAGCGACTCGACATTGACGATTTTAAGCTCGCGCTCTTCCTTGCTGGCGTCGCCGAGATCGACCGCCGGCGCGGCTGGCGGCGTTTCCGCAACGGCCCGGGTGACGCCCTGACCGGCAGCGACGACGGCGCCGCCGGCAGCAAGCGCCTGAATGAGATTGCGTCGCGAGGTATTCATGCCGTCCTCCCCTTTTGATTTTCGGACAGCATCGTGGTTGCGGCGCGCGCCGTCAACGCCCACTGGCGCAGCCCTCTCCCGCGAGGGGAGAGGGCACAACGACGACGGTCCTGCTTTCTACAGTCCCGCCCGCGCGAGCGCTTCGGCTTGGCGCTTGCCGACGCGATCCATGGTGAAGTGCTCGATCGCTTCGTTGAACAGACGATAGAAATTGAGCTCGGCGTGCAAATGCAGGAACACGGCGCCGAGCCCGATCGCGGCACGGTCCATGAACACGAATTCGCGCGGCACCGTCACCGGGCCTTTTTGCTTGAGCGCTTGATGCACGCGGAATGCTTCGCGGCGGCCGTATTCCGCTGGCGCGACGCCGTCGGCGATAGTGCGGACGCGATCGTCGAGCAGCGGCCCATAGATGAAGCGTGCCCAGATATTGAGCGTTTCGATCAGTTCGCGTGAGAGCTTGCGGAAGCCCCAGGTCTCGTAGGCGTGCACGACAAGATCGTTCTTGCCGTGCAGCAGCCCATGATAGAGGTCGACCACACCCTGCACGAATTTTGGCGCGAAGATGCGAATGCAGCCGTAATCGAGCAGGTTGATGCCGGCGGCATCGCCGCCGTCGGCAAATACCGTGTAGTTGCCGAGATGCGGATCGCCGTGGATGACGCCGAAGCGACTGAACGGAAACCACCAAGCCGTGAACATCGCGGTCGCCAAGGTATTGCGCACCTCCAGCGGGTCGTTTTTGTGCGCCAGCATTTTGGTGCCGTCGAGCCAGTCGAGCGTCAGCAATCGTCCGGTCGAAAGCTCGGGCCAGGCGCGCGGCACGCGCACCATATCGACGCCGTCGAGCATCTCGCGATAGAGCGCGACATGTTTGGCCTCGCGCCGGTAATCGAGCTCTTCGCGCACCCGCGCGCCGATCTCTTTGCCGATCTCCGAGGTATCGATGGCGGAATCGAAGCGGCGGCGGATAGCCAGCAGCCATTGCAGCTGCTGCAGGTCGGCTTCGACGGCCGACTGCATGTCCGGATACTGCAGCTTGCAGGCCAGCGCCGCGCCGTCGAGCGATTGCGCCCGATGCACCTGGCCAAGCGAGGCGGCGGCGGCGGGATGGTGCTCGAAGCTGGCGAATTTCTTTTCCCAGCCGGTGCCGAGCTCCGCCATCATGCGGCGCTTGACGAAAGCCCAGCCCATCGGCGGCGCTTCGCTCTGCAGCTTCTGCAGTTCGGCGGCATATTCCGGCGGCAGCAGGTCGGGAATGGTCGCCATCAATTGCGCGACCTTCATCAGCGGACCTTTGAGCCGCCCGAGCGCGCCCGACAAGGCGCTGGCGTCACCGGCGCGGTCCGGCTCGCCGCCAAGGAGCCGCCGCCCGGCATAGCGCGCCGCCACGCCACCGACATTGGCGCCGACCCGCGCATAGCGCGCCGCCCGGGCAGAGAAGCGATTTCTCTCGTCGTCGCTGCCGCGCTTGTTCTCTGGTTTGGATTTGTCTGTCATGCGCTCTTATTGAGTGGGGGATTATGGCTTACGCGTGTGCGGCCCGCGAAGCAAATCGCGCTGCCCACGCATTGACAAGGCCGGATTGGCAGTACCACGCTACCCAACATAAAAATTGAAAAACGGCGCGCAACCGCGGCTTGGGAGGATTTATCATGGTCATTCGGCATTTTGCCTGCGTCGCTCTGTTTTCGGCGCTCATCGGCGCTCCAGCGCTGGCGGAAGTGAAGCTTCCAGTGCCGGCGGTCGATCAGTCGGCGGTCGCCAAGCGCGGCTTTTTCTATGTCGGCGGCCATTATGTCGGCGACCCCGGCAAACAGACCATGGCAGGCCAGATCTACGTCGAAGTCCTGGCGCCGAAGAAACAACGCCGCCCCTACCCGCTCGTTCTCATCCACGGCGCGGCGCAGACCGCGACCAACTGGATGGGGACGCCCGACGGCCGCGAGGGCTGGGCCGAATATTTCGTCGAGCAGGGCTACGTTGTTTACATGATCGACCAGCCGATGCGCGGCCGTTCGGCCTATCACCCAGCCGACGGCGCGACGCGGATGTTCACGGTCGAGAACGAGCAATTCCAGTTCACCGCGATCGAAAGCGACGGCACCTGGCCCGGCCGCGAGAAACACACGCAATGGCCGGGTGAGGGCGCCAACAAGGGCAAGAAAGGCGATCCGGCCTTCGACGCGTTCTATGCGACGCAAGTCGAGACCGTGATGTCCAACGAAGAGACGCAGCAGCGCAATCAGGATGCCGGCGCGGCGCTGCTCGACAAGATCGGCCCGGCGATCGTGCTGACGCATTCGCAGTCCGGGCCGTTCGGCTGGCTCATCGCCGACGTGCGTCCGAAGCTCGTCAAAGCCATCATCGCAATCGAGCCTTCCGGCCCGCCATTCGAAAACACCATCATCGGCACAGGCAAGGGACGCGCCTGGGGACCGTCGGATATTCCGATTACCTATGATCCGCCGGTAAAGGATCCGAGCGAGATTGCGGTGGTGCGCGACGACAAGCCCGACGGCCCGGATATGTTCGTCTGCTGGATGCAGAAGGCGCCGGCGCGGCAACTCGTCAATCTCAAAAGCACTCCGTCGGTCGTGATCTCGGCGGAAGCGTCCTACCACCAACTCTATGACGGCTGCACCGTGAAGTACCTCAATCAGGCCGGCATGAAAGTCGAATGGATGCGCCTGCAAGACAAAGGCATCCACGGCAACGGCCACATGATGATGATCGAGAAGAACAATCTTGCGGTCGCCAAGGTGATCGACGATTGGGTGGTCAAGAACGTGAAGTAGCGCGAGGGCGCGCTATTTCTCTTTCGGCCAGTTGTCGCGGATCCAGCGCGCGAGACTCTCTTCGCTGACTTCGCCGGCGGCGAGAGCCAATATCATCGCCGCAGCATCTGGTTCGGAAACGATGAAGTCGACGCCGTTTATTCCCAAGAAGGTATAGAGCGCCAGCAGCGCAGTTCGTTTGTTGCCGTCGATAAACGGATGATTGCGCGCAATGCCGTATGCATAGGCGGCCGCCAATTCGGGGAGATCGGCGTTTTCGTAGTTCCGCTTATTGAGCGGACGGTTGAGAGCCGATTCAAGAAGGGCTGCGTCACGGACACCCGCAGAACCGCCGTGCGCCACCAACTGCTCGTCGTGGATGGCGAGCACCAGCGGCTCCGTCAGCCATTCAGGCTCTTCGGTCACTTCGCAAGTTCGGCGAGTGCGTTGCGATAAATCTTCATACCGCGACGCGCCACTTCCATGGCTTGTTCGAACTTCGGGTCGTAGGGCGTCAGCCGAATACCGCCCTCTGGAGTCACCGTGGCGTAGAAAGTATCGCCCGTCGAGATATTGAGACGGGTCATCATTTCTTTCGGCAGGATGAAGCCCGTCGAATTGCCGATTTTCTTCAGCCGCACGGAGCCCACTGAACGCGGATCGGCGACGATCTTCTTGTGCTCAGACATGGCAAAACCTCAGTTATACATACCGTATAACATAATTATACGATATGTACAACCATAACCGCTAATTAGCTGAGGCTTTCCAGCTCCTCGATCATCCGCTCGATCACCCCCAGCCCGCCCTGCCAGAACTGCGGGTCGCGGGCGTCGAGGCCGAACGGGGCGAGCAGTTCGGAGTGGTGCTTGGTGCCGCCTGCGGACAGCATTGCGAGGTAGCGTTCGGCAAAGCCTTCGGCGGCGTGCTCATAGACGGCATAGAGCGAGTTCACCAGGCAATCGCCGAAAGCGTAAGCGTAGACATAGAACGGCGAGTGCACGAAATGCGGGATATAGGCCCAGAAGTTTTCGTAGCCGGGCTTGAGTTCGATGGCGGGACCGAGGCTTTCGCGCTGCACCTCAAGCCATAGCTCGCCGATGCGCTCGGCGGTCAATTCGCCGTTTCGCCGTTCGGTGTGGACGGCGCGCTCGAAAGTGTAGAACGCGATCTGCCGCACCACGGTGTTGATCATGTCCTCGACCTTGGCGGCGAGCATGGCCTTGCGCTCTTTCTTGTCGCGCGTCGCTGCCAAAAGCTTTCGAAATGTCAGCATCTCGCCGAACACGCTCGCGGTCTCGGCGAGCGTCAGCGGCGTCGGCGCCATCAGCGCGCCGTTCGGCGCGGCGAGCACTTGATGCACGCCGTGACCCAATTCATGGGCGAGCGTCATCACGTCGCGCGGCTTGCCCTGATAATTGAGCAGCACATAAGGATGCGCCGACGGCGTGGTCGGATGCGCAAAGGCGCCCGGCGCCTTGCCCGGCCGTACCGGCGCGTCGATCCAGCGCTCGTCGAAAAAACGCTCGGCGATCGTCGCCATTTTTGGCGAGAATGCGCCATAGGCTTCGAGCACCGTATTCCGGGCCTCGGTCCAGCCGACGGTGCGCTGCGGCACCTGCGGCAGCGGCGCATTACGATCCCAATGCGGCAGCCGCTTCTTGCCGAACCATTTGGCCTTGAGCGCATAGTAGCGGTGCGACAGCCGCGGATAGGCGGCGCGCACGGCCGTAACCAGCGCGTCGACCACTTCGCGCTCGACCCGGTTGGACAGATGGCGGTCGTCGGCGATGTCGGCGAAGCCGCGCCAGCGGTCGGAGATTTCCTTGTCCTTGGCGAGCGTATTGGTAATCAGCGCGAAACCTGCCGCATTATTCTTGAACGTGTGCGCCAAAGCCTCCGCCGCGGCTTTACGCTTCGCGCCCGAACGATCCACCATGAGATTGAGCGTTGGCTCGATGGCGAGCGATTTGCCTGCCACTTTGAAACGCAGATTGGCGATCGCCGCGTCGAATTGCCGATTCCAGGCCGAATAGGCCGTCACCGACTTCTCGTGAAACAACTGCTCGACGCGGTCCTCGAGCTGGTAAGGCCGGAAGTGGCGCACGTCTTCCAGCCACGGCCGGTAATGGCCGAGCGCCGGATCCGCCATCGCGGTTTCCAGAACGGCGTCGTCGATGCGATTGAGCTCGAGCGAAAAGAACAACAGATGCGTCGACGCCGCCGTCATCCGCTCCTGGATATCGCCGTAGAATTTCGTCCGCGCCGGATCGACGGTGTTACCGGCATGAACGAGCCCGGCATAGGAGCCGAGCCGGCCCATGAGGTCGTCGATCGCCTCATACTGCTTTACCGCCGCCGCGAGTGCCGCGCCGCCGCCGTCGCTTGCCGCCATAGCCGCGAGCTTGCCCTTGTAGGTCTCTTCAAAGGCGACGCAGTCGGCATCGGCCCGGTCGAGATCGCGCTTGATGGCCGGATCGTCGAGGCCGGAATAAAGATCGGCGAGATTCCATTCGGGCAGACCGCCAAGACCGGTGCGGGTAGCCTTTGCCTTCACTTTTGCTTTGGTAGTCACGGCTCCGCGCTTGGCGGCAGACTTTTTCGCGGTTTTGGGCATGTTTGGACCTGATTTGACCGGCACTTCATGTGGCCCAAGAGTGCGGCTGCCGCAAGACCACAACGACGCGCGGTCTTGCGACGACACGGCAGCTGTGCTGTGTCCCGAAACCGGCGGCCCCGAACCGAATTGTGGCGGGGCGGCCGTGAGGGGCGCCTACCCTTGCCGCGATAGCCGCGGCAAAACTTCACTTCACAATCGGGATAAATGTCATGCGTGATTGCTATCGTTTGCTCATCGGAATTGCGTTGGCCGCGGCCTTCGCGGGTCCCGCTTCGGCACAGTCCGGCGGCACCAAGGTCGGCGTGCTGACCTGCAAGACTTCCACCCGCATCGGCCTGATCGTCGGTTCGCACCAACGGATGCGATGCAGCTATGCGCCCGACAATGGCGGGCGGCCGGAATATTATTACGGCTACATCAACCGCCTCGGCCTCGATCTCGGCGTCACCACCGGCGGTGTGCTGGCCTGGGGCGTGGTCGCACCGACCGAGGGCGTGCCGCACGGCGCGCTGGCGGGCGAATACGCCGGCGCCAGCGGCAGCGCCACCGTGGGTGTCGGTGTCGGCGCCAATGCGCTGATCGGCGGCTCGCACCGCTCGTTCGCACTGCAGCCGCTTTCGGTCTCGGGACAGGTCGGCGTCAATCTCGCGCTCGGCGTGGCCGGCCTGACGCTGCACTCAGTACGCTGACCCTACTCCAAAGCCCGCCGCGGCAAATCTCCGCCACGGCGGGCTTCCGCTTAACATCCTCTTAAGCCTCGTCGCCCAGAGTGCTCCGAAACGGCACAGCCGCGCCGCCGAGGCCGCGACCATGACCATTCTTATTGTCGATGACGATCCGGTGCAGTGCCGACTGCTCGAGGGCGTGCTGCACAAGTTCGAATACGAGACCGTCATGCGCAACAGCGGCGACGCCGCGCTGGCGCTGCTCGCGGGCCCGGACGGCGCCGCGATCGACTGCGTGATCCTCGACCTGGCGATGCCAAACCTCGACGGCCACGGCGTGCTCGCCAAATTGCGCCAGGCCGCGATCAATGTGCCTGTGATCGTGCAGACCGCGCATGGCGGTATCGACAATGTCGTTTCAGCGATGCGCGCCGGCGCGGTCGATTTCGTGGTCAAGCCGGTCGGCCCCGAGCGGCTGCATGTCAGCCTGCGCAATGCGCTCAATGCCAGCGCGCTCGAAGGTGAACTCCAGCGCATCAAGAAGAGCCAGTCGGGCACGCTCGGCTTTTCTGACATCATCACCAAGAGCTCAGGCATGCTCGCGGTACTGCGCGTCGCCGAGAAAGCCGCCGCCTCCACTATTCCGGTGCTGGTCTCGGGCGAATCCGGCGTCGGCAAGGAATTGATTGCGCGCGCCATTCACGGCTCCGGCGAACGCCGCGCCAAGCCCTTCGTTGCGGTCAATTGCGGCGCGATGCCGGAAAACTTGGTCGAATCGATCCTGTTTGGCCACGAGAAGGGCTCGTTCACCGGCGCCACCGAGCGCCATACCGGCAAATTCGTCGAGGCCTCGGGCGGGACCTTATTCCTTGACGAGGTCGGCGAATTGCCGGCCGCTGCGCAAGTGAAGCTCCTTCGCGCCATTCAGGAAGGCGAAGTCGAGCCGGTCGGCGCCCGCAAGCCGATAAAGGTCGACATCCGTCTGATCTCCGCCACCAACCGCAACCTGACAGCCGACGTCAAAGCCGGCCGCTTCCGCGAAGACCTGTTCTACCGGCTGCATGTTTTTCCGATCGCAGTGCCGCCGTTGCGCGAACGTCCGGCCGATATCCCGGCGCTGGCGCGCCATTTCCTGGCCCGCTTCGCGGCGGAAGAAGGCAAGCGCATCCGCGCACTCACGCCGGAGGCGCTGCGGCTGCTCTCCGCGTTCCAATGGCCCGGCAATATCCGCCAGCTCGAAAACGCGGTATTCCGCGCGGTGGTGCTGACCGAGACCGACACAGTCGGTGTCGAGGAATTCCCGCAAGTCAGCAATCTGGTCAGCCATCACCTGACGGCCCAAGCCGGCCCTCTCGTCGCCGATCAAGGGCCGGCGGCAGCGGCATTGGAAGATTTTGAGCCGGCTCTCGTCCCGATCGAGTTCGATGAGGCGCAAGATTCACTCGCCCCCGAGCGCTTGGTGGCACCGGCGGCATCCGCGGACGTCTTAGCGCTGCTCGATGGCGAAGGTGAGGTACGGCCGCTGGAAGCGATCGAGTCCGATCTCATCCGCTACGCCGTAGCTCATTACCGGGGTCAAATGTCGGAAGTTGCGCGGCGGCTGCAAATCGGCCGTTCGACGCTGTACCGCAAACTCGACGCGCTTGGCCTGAATAGCGAGCGCGGCGAAGGGGATAGCGACGCCGTGGCCGCGGAGCGACAGCCCCTAAAAATTGCTTGAATTGATCTGTTCATTCCGTTGAACCGGGGGACAAAGCCGGAAGGCTCAACTAAAGTGGCGCCACAGGGGCGTGTCGCCGTGTCTAAATAGCCGCAATCGCTGGCGGGGCTGGGGCCTATCTCGCCAAAGGGTTGATGCGCTTTGCGGCTTCCGACGTGACAAGGACTAAGGTCCAAGGTGGGCTTTAAGAGACAAATTCTAAAAGACTGAGCCCTGAACCGGGCTCTAAAGGAGATATTGCATGTCCGGAATTCGTGCCGGGTTTCTCGCTTCAACCGCCCTTTTACTCACCCTTTCGGCCGCCGCTGGCGGCGCGATGGCGCAAAACGCCGACCCTGGCAATAACGCCGGCGCCGGCCTGACCCGGTCCCTGGATACATCGAGCACCCCGCCTGCAGCGGCAGCTCCTGCTGCCGAAGCTGCTCCGGTGTCCGCCGCGCCGGCATCTGCGGCACCCGCTGCCGACGCTGCTCCAGCCTCCGCCGCACCTGCCGCCGAAGCCGCTCCGGCGTCCGACGCGCCGGCACCTGCTGCCGAAGCCACTCCGGCATCCGCCGCTCCGGCACCTGCTGCCGAAGCCGCTCCGGCATCCGCCGCGCCGGCATCCGCTGCCGAAGCCGCTCCAGCGCCCGCGGCCGAAACCGCACCGGCCAGCACCGCCAGCGTGCCCGCCGCACCTTCGCCCGCGGCGGCGCCCACTGCAGTTGCCGCGGCGCCCGCGCCTTCACCCGATCAACCGATCGCCGATCAGTTGCACAATCTCGCCAGCGGCGGTTTCGACCGCATCATCGGCAGCAAGAAAGATCGTGCCGAGATCGACGCCTTCTATTCCGCTCGCAATTACGCGCCGCTCTGGATCACCGACGGCAAGGCCAATGCGCGCGCCACCGCAGCGATCGCCTATCTCGGCCACGTCGATGCCGATGGCCTCGATCCGGCCGATTATCTGCTACCCAATTTCAGCACCGCCGCGACGCCCGCCGAACTGGCCGACGCCGATATCAAGCTGTCGATGGCCGTCATCACCTATGCCCACCATGCCAGCGTCGGCAGGGTGCATTGGTCGCGCGTCAGCCCCGACATTGAATACACCTTAAGCGCACCGGCACCGGGCGATGTGCTGACTGCCATGGCCGGGGCCACCGACATGGCCGCGGCGCTGGACGCTTACGAGCCGCATACGCCGCAATATCTCGCGCTGAAGGCAAAGCTCGCCGAACTCCGCGGCGGCAAGATTGAAAAAGACGCGGCACCGTTCCCGCACGGTCCGGTGCTCAAGACCGGCATGCAGGACGACCGGGTGCCGGCGCTACGCGAACGGCTCGGCGTACTCGGCGACGGCGGCACCACCTACGACAAGGCGGTCGCCGAGGCGGTGAAGAAATTCCAGCAGGAACACCAGGTCGCGGCGACCGGCACGCTAACCGCCGCCACCGTCGAAGCGCTCAACGGCGGCAAAGTGCCCGATCACCAGGCGGATATCGTGCTGGCCAATATGGAACGCTGGCGCTGGATGACCCACTCCTTTCCGGCCACCTATGTCATCGTCAATCTGCCGGATTACACGCTCCGCGTGATGCACGACGGCAAGGAGGTCTGGCAGACCAAGATCGTGATCGGCAAGCCCGACATGCCGACCCCGCTGATGACGGCGGACATGAAATACATCACCATCAATCCGACCTGGAACGTGCCGCCGTCGATCGTCAATCGTGAATATCTGCCGGCGCTGGCGCAGGATCCGACCGTGCTCGACCGCATGGGATTGAAGGTCAGCCACAATCCCGACGGCACCGTGCATATCTCGCAGCCGCCGGGCGACAAGAACGCGCTCGGCCGCATCCGCTTCAACTTCCCCAACAAGTTCCTGGTCTATCAGCACGACACGCCGGACAAGAACTTCTTCGCGTTCGATAAGCGTGCCCTGAGCCATGGCTGCATGCGGGTGCAAAATCCGCAGCATTACGCCGAAGTCCTGTTGTCGCTCGACCGTCCGAACGACGGCTACACCGAGGACCGCATCAGGAATATGATCGCCACCAATACCGAAACCGACATCCAGTTGCCGACTTATATCCCGGTCAACCTGACCTACCAGACCGCATTCGTCGACGACGCCGGCAAGCTCGAATTCCGGGACGACATCTACGGCCGCGACAGGGCGCTGCTCGCCATTCTCAAGGGCAACGAGATGAAGGTCGCCGACATTCCGGTCGAGCATCACGAGGACATTTCGCACCGCGAGGTCCTGGCGATGCCGGATCAGCCCTCGCTGTTCGGCAACCGCACCATCTTCGGCGGTGGCGGCAACTACTACCCGAACCGCGCCGGGGCGCCCGGCGATAATTTCTTCAGCCGGCTGTTCGGCGGCTTTGCCGCGGCGCCGCCGCCTGCGCCCCCGCGCAAGGTCGCCCATCCGCGCAAGGAAACCCGGGCACACGCCGCCGATACCGTCGAGCGGTAAAGGTCCGGATTCACAGCCTTTTTCGATCGCCATTAACCAGTTATCCCGCCCAATCCCCAGTGATTGGGCGGTGACCGGATTGCGGCCAGATTTTGCCACACTGCGGCAGTACCCCTGACAACGGTGTCGGGGGTGGGGTGACGGCAAATCCGGCGTTAGCCCTTCCCAATTTAACAATGCGTTAGCTGTATTCGCCGCGGCGCGGGGTCGTGGCGGGTGACTTTAATGCTGACGCTGTGATGCGGGATGACCAGTGCACGTCGGTTACGCGCGCCTGAGGACTCATCGTCTGCCTATTCGCGTCGGCACTTCGTGCGGCCTGGCGCTGCTATGCTTCCTGATCGGTTCGAAATCCTTGCAGAACGCGGCCGCCGAGGGCGACACGCGCACGATCTCGATGCATCACATGCATACGGGCGAGGACATCACCATCACCTATAAGCGCGAAGGCCGTTACGACGATGCCGCGCTCGAAAAGCTCAACTGGTTCCTGCGCGATTGGCGGCGCAGCGAACAGACCAAGATGGATCCGCACCTGATCGACCTGGTGTGGGAAGTGCAGCGCGAAGCCGCCCCCAATACGCCGATCCAGGTGGTCTGCGGCTATCGCTCGCCGGAAACCAACGCCATGCTGCGGCATCGCAGCGCCAATACCGGCGTCGCGCGCTTCAGCCAGCACATGCTCGGCCACGCCATGGACTTCTACATTCCCGGCGTAAAGCTGGAGCAGCTGCGCGAATACGGCCTGCGGCTGCAGCGCGGTGGCGTCGGCTTCTATCCCGAGTCCGGCTCGCCCTTCGTGCATATGGATACCGGCGGCATCCGCATGTGGCCGCGCATGACGCGCGAAGAACTCGCGCGCGTATTCCCCGACGGCCGCACCGTCCACATCCCGACCGACGGCCGGCCGTTGTCCGGCTATGCGCTGGCGCTGGCCGATGTGCGCCAACGCGGCGCCGAGCCCTCCGCCAATTCGATCGATGCCGCGCGCAATGCCGGTGTCTCCGTCGATACGCTACTCGCCAGCAACGATCGTCCGCACGTCAATCCTTTCGCCAAACTGTTAGGCCTGGCGAAAGACGAGGATGACGAGGACGATAGCGCGGCCCCCACCACGGCGGTCGCAACAGCTGCGTCAAAGCACCCCGTTCTCGCAGCCCTTGAGCATGGCGCGCAGCGTGGCGCTCAAGTGAGCGTTCAGGTCGGCGCCAAAGTAGGCGCGGAAGTCGCCGCTGCCGGCAAGGCAACCGCCACGGCCGCCGTGAAGGTCGCGGACGCGGCGTCGAAGATGAAGCTCATTCGCACCGCCGCGGCTGCAACCCTGCCGCCGGCGCCCGCGCAACCGGCCGCCGGCGCCGCGACGACGCCGAACCAGGTCATCGCCGCGCGCGGCTTCTGGGAGGGTCCGGCCGACGGAACGGCAGTCGCCAATAATCCGGCGCCGAGCCCGCGCCCGGCTCAGCCGGCAGGCGACGCCGCCAATACCGATATCGAGGCCACGATCGGCCCGTTCGTGAATCCGCATGCCGACCAACCGGCCGCTGCCTTAGGTTATGCCGATCAGCCGAGCCAGGATCCGACCGGCATCGCCGCGCTGCGCGCCGCGGCCCTGCCGGCGCAGCTCCCCCCGGCCAGCACCACCATCGCGGTGAAACGCACCGCCAATCAGGTCGTATCGGCGGTGGTAAACGCGGGTATGACGTCGCTGAATGTCATCAAGACCGCCGACGCCCATTTCCGTAATCCTTGGCTGCGCGCCATCGTGCTGTCCCCGAGCGTGCACCGCTTCCTCACCACGGCGGCGCTGGGCGCCCGCGACTTCCGCACCCTCGCCGCGCAGATGGTAAAGCCGGTCAGTTCGGTGATGATGACCTTCGCAGCCGATCCCAATCCCGGTCTCGACCACGAGCATTTCACCGGCCCGGCGATCGTCTTCGTGTCGACGGTGAGCTATCAGACGCGAACGGTGTCGCTGCAGTAAAACGCTTCCGCGGTCTCTCGCTGCAGCGCCGATTGTCATTTCCCTAAATACCGGCAGAACCTCTTTGCAGTGCCTTCAGCACGTCGCGCGGATTATCCGATCTGAGCTGCCGGATTGCCCGATCCAAATCGACCGCTGAACGGTTGAGCCCGGAAAGGGCGCCTCGCTAGCCCTTAGAGCATGATCCCGAAAAGTGGATACCGGTTTTCGGAAAAGATCATGCTCCAACAGAGTCTAGTCACCATTCCGATCGGAAATCGGCGATGTGCCAGGGCTGCGTCGGCAACATATTCGGATCAGTCGGCGGCATGCGGCTCGGCCTGTCGCGGCGACAGTTTTTCGCGACGGCAGCCGCGGCGACCGCGATTTCGCCGATAGCGCCTGCGCTTGCTGCGCCGGGTGACGGCGCCGATCTGATCTTTCATGGCGGCCCGATCGTCCCGTTGGCGGGCGTTGGCCAATACGCCGAGGCGCTGGCGGTCAAAGACGGCAAGATCGTCGCGGTTGGCACATCCGACGCGGTCATGGGCCTGAAGTCGAATTCGACGCAACTCGTCGATCTCGACGGCCGTGCATTGCTGCCCGGCTTCATCGACCCGCATCAGCACACGGTAACGGGCGGGCTGATCAACGCCATTTTCACCGATTGCGGCTACACCAAATATAAGACGCGCGATGCGCTGCTCGCGATGTTCCGGCGCAAGGCGGCCAATACGCCGCTGGGGCAATGGCTGCTCTTCACCAGCTTCGACAATCTGCTGCAGGGCGGCGACCTGATGATGCCGGACCTTGACGCGATCTCGAAGGTTCACCCGATCCTGGTTTATTACATCAATATGCACACGGCCGCGTGCAACGGCGCCGCTTTGGCTGCCGCCAATATCCCCGCCGACATCGGGCCCCTACCCGGCGGCGGCCGCTTCGGCCGTGACGGGTCCGGCAAGCTCAACGGCATGATCTACGAAGAATCGGCGCTGAAGAAATTTGCCGTCGCCATTCCCAAGATCACGCCGCAACTCGTCGGCAAGGCGGTCATCGACTGGCTGAAAGTCAATGCCTCGTTCGGCAATACCACGGTCCACGAGGCGGGCGTTCTCGTATTCGGCAATATTTTGGAGGGCTACGAGCGTGTTGCCGCGCAGGCACCTTGCCGCGCCAGCATCAGCCTGATGTATGAATCGATGAAGGAGGCGGAGCCTTATAAGAAATACGGGTTCGGCGCGCAGGCGACGCAAATCCCGAATACGCTGTTGACGATCTACGCCATGAAAATCATTGGCGACGGCTCCAATCAGACCAAGACAGCCGCGCAAACAATTCCCTATCTCAATGACAGCCAGAAAGGCAGCCCTAATTACGACGGCGCGCAGTTAAAATCGATGGTCGCCGACGTTGAGGCGAATGGCTGGCCGGTGTCGATCCACTGCAACGGCGACGAAACCATCGATATCGCGCTCGACGCAATCGAGGCCGCCTACGGCCCCTATCCCGCGACCGGCGTCAACCGGATAGAACATTGCGCGATGGCGCGCTTCGACCAGATCGAACGCATGGCGCGGCTTGGCGTCCAGCCGAGCTTCCTGATGAACCACGTTTATTTCTACGGCGCCGCCTACCGGGATCAGCTGTTCGGCGGGGATCGCACCAGTCGCATGGATCCCGCCGGGGATTTCGTGCGTGTCGGCCTGCCGTTCACGATCCACACCGACGCGCCCTGCTCCAATGTCGGCACGCTCCAGCTGGTGCAGACCGCCGTCACGCGCCAATGCGCCATCGACGGCAGGATCGTAGGTCCCGACCAGGCCGTCTCATTGACCGAGGCGCTGCGGGCGGTGACGCTCTACGCGGCGGGACAGATCGGCATGGCCGACCAGCTCGGTTCGCTGCAGGCGGGCAAATATGCCGATCTGACGATCCTCGAAAAGGACCCCTATAAGACCGATCCCGACGCACTCATGGGCATCAATGTCTCGCAGACTTGGGTCGGTGGCCGAAAGATGTTTGGGCAGGCGTAGAAATCATCTTAGCGGCGGGGCAAACCCTTAGCAGACGCGCGCTACAGGGTACGCAGGAAGGCCACCAGGTCCTGCTTCTCCTGCGACGTCAGCTTATCGTTGAGGACCAAGTTGAAGAACTCCACCGTGTCGTCCAGGGTCAGCAAGCGCTCGTCATGCATGTAGGGTGGGTTGTCCTTGACGCCACGCAGCGCGAAAGTCTTGATCTTGCCGTCTCCAACCTCCATCGCATAGTTGACCAGTTCCGGCTTGAAGAAGCGCTCGGTCTTAAGATCGTGCATCAGGTTGTCGGTGTAATAAGGCGGCGTGTGGCAACTCCCGCACTGGCCCTTGCCGAAGAAGATGTCCTGACCGCGTAGTTCAGCTGGCGTCGCTTTGGTCGGATCGAGCTTGCCGAACACGTCGAGCTTGGGCGCGGGTGGGAGGTCCAGGATTTCCTGGAAGTCGGCCATGAAGTCGACTTGGCTGCCGCGCTCGAGCGGGTTCACACCCTTTTTGGTCGCCTCCACAATGTCGCCGTCAAAATAGGCGGTGCGTTGCTCGAACTCGGTGAAATCCTCGACCGTCTTGAGCGCCCGCTGCGAACCGAACAGCCGCTGGATGTTGACGCCGCGGAGCGAGACGGTCTTGAGGCGGTGGCGGAACCACTCCGGGCGGATACTGGGATCGAGGTGCGTTGCGCCGTTCTGGTGACCATTGGAATGGCAGTCGAAGCAGGCTGAGCCTTGGCTGGCCACTGCCGACTTCCTATCGTCGGTCGCGTTGAACTGTTGCTGCGGGAACGGCGTGACCAAGAGGCGCAGCCCTTCCAGCTCCCGCGGCGAGATAATGCCGTTGAACAGATCGTAGTAGTTAGTCAGCGTGACCAGCTTGCCCTGCGTGACATCCCCCAGCTCGGGGCGGCTGGTCAGATACATTTCCGGCGGAAACGCGGCCAGAAAACGCTCCGGCAGATCGAAAGAAATATCGAAACGGGTCAGATCGCGTCCGTCCTGCCGCTTGATCGCATCGATCGCAGACTGCGGAAAGACGAAGCCGCCGGTCGGATGGAAGGGATGTGGCAGCGGCAGGAAGCCTTTCGGCCATAGCCCGCGATCGCGGATCTCGTCCGGGCTCATCGCCGCGAGCTGTTCCCACGTCACGCCGGATGGCAGCTTGACGCGCACGCCTTCCTGAAGCGGCTTGCCGCGTTCCATCGTGACGCCCTGAGCCGGGTGATCGCCTAAATCGTAGCGCTCATCGAGCATCGCCTGATGGTCGCGTTCAATACCCGGTTTGGCTGCTACATCATGGGCCATCCGGGCCTCGAACGGCTGATCGATCGCGATTGGCATGTAGCTTGTCAGTCCGCGCGGCCCCCTGTCGTAGCCTTCACTCCCCTTCAAATACGGGTTCTGGTCAGCCGCCGCGGGCGTCGGGGGCTGCTGTGCGGTCGGGGATTGCTGTGCGTCCGTGTGGCCGAATGACAGAATTAAAATCGCCAATGATAGAATGAGAACCGCCAATGACAGAAAGATCCAAGTCCGGTTGCGCGGTATGACCATGGGCTTTCCTCCATCGCGAGGCGCCGACCCAAAACGCTCAGCGTCGCGTTCGCGACGGATTCAGGCCAATATTGGCCGAGCTCAGGGTTGGTTTTTAAACCGCCCAAATTTGAAAACGTTTCACCGGCCGTACGAATATTCGGCGCAAGGGATTTCGGAACTGCGCTGAGCCCTTTCGCCATCCGAGAATGCCTCGTTAGGGTTAGCTCCCGGCGCGTCGGTTCTAGCTAGTTCGGGGAACTCTCTTAGCGTTCTTCGATCAGCCGCAGCTTCGCGGGGAACATAAAAGAACCCGCTAATACCAGCACTGCAATCAATCCACTGAGCAGATAAATATTGTGCACCGCATGAGCCAGGGCATCGAGTACGCCTTGTATCCCCGGAATACCGGCAATTTGTTGATGGCCTTCCTGGAGCAGACGGACGAACTCGCCGCCGTTGACGGAACTCGAACTTGCCAGGCCGGCGTTGAATATGCCGCCGAACACGGCGCTGCCGAACGATTGTCCGATGAGGCGAAAGAAGAACACGCTCGACATCGCCGCGGCACGCTGAGTCCAGTCGACATTGTCCTGGATCGCAATTACGCATGAAACATTGCCTATTCCCATGCCGAGGCCCATGAGCCCCGCCGCCACGATCGGCTGCAGCGGAGTAGCGCCGGGATGGAGCACTATGAGCAGTGTGCATCCGGCCAGCAGAATGACGGCGCCCGTAGCTGCCGAAATCCGATAGCGCACACGGAGCACGAGGCGGCTGCCCACGAAGCCGCCGAACGGCCACACCACCGACATTGCGCCGAGCGCCACGCCGGCCATCAATGTGCTCGACCCCATTAAACCCTGCATATAGAGCGGGAGGAATCCGACGATTCCCATCATGATCGCGCCATTGGCGCCGCCGATCCAGTTGCCGCCGGCGACGAGGCGGTTGCGGTACAATCGCACCGGAATCATCGGCTCGGGTATCCGGCTCTCGTAGAATATCAGGGCGGCGAGCAGTATCGCGAATACGCAGAACGCCCCGACCAAAGCCGTGGCGCTTAGCGTTTCCGCATGCAGCAAGGCGATCATGATGATCGCCGTCGCGGATGCCATCAGTGCCGCGCCGACGTAATCGATACGATGCCGGCGCTTTTGCACGTTCTCCTTGAGCGCGACTATCAGAAGCGTGGCGGCGATGATCCCGAATGGTATGTTGATCCAGAAAACCGCTTTCCAGCTCACATGGGTCGCTATCAGTCCGCCGACCATCGGCCCCAGAACCGCCGCGCTGCCGAACGTGCTCGAAATGTAGCCTTGCATTCTGGCGCGCGCTTCGCCGCTGTAGATATCGGCAACGACGGTTTGCGAAACAGGAATCAGCGCGCCGGCGCCGATGCCCTGCACAATGCGAAATACGATGAGCGAAACCATATTCCACGACAGTCCGCACAGCGCGGAGCCGGCAAGAAAGACGGCTATCCCGAACAACAGAACCGGCTTTCGGCCATAGAGATCGGCGAGCCGCCCATAAATTGGAATCAGAATCGCCTGCGTCAGCAGGTAGGCGCCGAAGATCCAGCTGAAGAGATCGATACCGCCCAGAGCGCCGACGATCGTCGGCATGGCGGTGGCGACAATCGTTCCTTCGATCGCCGCCATGAAAATCGTCGCCAGCGCGGCCGCGAAGACCAGCGGGCGATGCGGTGCTTCCCCGGCGTCTGCCGTACGGTCGTGAGGTGGCGATAGCGAACTCGCTTGCGGAAGCGTTTCGGCGTCTGTCGCAATGTCCATTACTAAGTCGGGCTGGGCCTGATTGTGTAGCGCAGATAGCGGCCGAGATTTGCGCGAAACTCATTCCGCGCCGAGCATGTCGAAGCGAACGAGAGGGGCGGACGCCTATTTGGCAGCGGCCTGGCAACTTGTCCAGGTTCGCCAGAATTCGCTCGTCGTCGGGCACTTCAGACGAAGAGCGGAACAATTTATATCGCGGTTACATCGTACCGGCGGTCCCGACCTGTCGGAACTTCTTGGTCAACAGGTCTCTGCTCCCCCGGTACTCAGTTTTCCAACACTGTGGCGCTGAGGTGACAGTCGCTGCGAAGCAGGGCTGTTATGATCCTTTGGGGGTAGTCGGAGCCCTTGCCCTAAATGCGCGGAGTAGAAGCGTGGTGAGAACGATTGGCCTGCTCTCCATTATGGTCGCCAGCATATTCGTTAGCATCTGTGGTGCGAATAGCGCGCTGGCGGCTTCGCTAATGTCCGGCCAAGTGTGGTCGCTGCAGACGCCTTTCGGCATCGTTTATGGCCTCATTCCTCGCGAGATCGTGGACTATCCCACCAAGAACGCCGGAGGAACCATCGTCGTCAGCACCAGCCAGCGGCGCCTCTATTATGTGCTCGGTGGCGGCAAGGCCATTCGTTATGGCATTGCCGTTGGCATGGAGGGCTACGCCTGGTCAGGCGTCAGCACCGTTTCCGCCAAACGCCAATGGCCGGACTGGACGCCCACGCCGGATGAACGGAGGCGCTTTCCGAGTTTGCCCGTTCACATGGCTGGCGGTCCCGATAATCCGTTAGGAGCGCGCGCACTCTATCTGGGCGATACGCTCTACCGCATCCACGGCACAAACGAGCCTTGGAAGCTTGGTGGCGGCGTGTCGTCAGGCTGCATCCGCATGTCCAACGATGATATCACCGACCTGTATAATCGTGCCAAGATCGGCGCGACAGTCATTGTGCAGCGGTGATGCCGGCGAAACCGTTCATCATTCTGGTACGCTAATGCCGCGCTGACGGTCGCGCCTTAGCGCCGGTGCCCGTCGTTTTCGAGGTTTCCGCGCGGAACCTTGGCCCGTTCAGCGCGTTCGCGACAATAACTCGTAGCGGCACAAAACCCTGACCGGTAGGTGGGTCATGGTTTCCTCACGGGACATTGCTTCGCCCAGGCCGCGTCGTTCGCTAATCGGCGCACGAACGGCGTTGTTTGCCGCGTCCTTTGCCGCCGGATCGCTGGTCGCCTGCTCGGGGGAGCCGCAGTCACTCGCGAGCTATATCGCCGCGATCTGCTCGGCGCCCTTTCGTTCCGCTCCCGCGGCAGAGGCGCCGTATCTCGCCGACAACGTCGCCGCGATGACGAAGATGATGATCGACATGGGCATCCGGCCGTCCGGCGACGTCGACGCCGATTTCGTCGCGATGATGGTGCCGCACCATCAGGGCGCGATCGAGATGGCACGGGCCGAGCTGCGTTACGGCCACAACGAGCAGCTCAAGCGCATGGCCCAGGAAATCATCGTGACGCAGTTGCAGGAGATCGCCGCGATGCATCTCGTGCTGAGCCAACCGTTGCCGGCGAGGCAAGGCGATCGGACGGTCGCTGGCGACGCCTATGCGCAGGGAGACTTCAAATGAAACGCAGCTTAATGTTGACGGCGCTGCTGGCTACGACGGCTCTCGCGGGCGCGCACTATGCCTGCGCCGGACAGGCGCCGGCGGCCGCGAGCGATCCCGACATACCGATAAGCCATCGCGACCGCGTCTATTCCGCCGAGCAATACTCCAACACGGTTTCCGTCACCGATCCCGCCAGCAACACGCTCGTCGGCACGATCCGCCTCGGCGAACCGCTGCCGGCAAACCTGAGCCCGCTCTACAAAGGCCAATTGCTGGTACATGGGCTAGGCTTCTCTCCCGATCATCATACTGTTGCGGCTGTTGCGATCGGCTCGAATGCGGTGAACTTCATCGATACCGCCACCAACGCGGTCAAGCACGTGACCTATGTCGGGCGCTCGCCGCACGAGGCGTTCTTCACGCCGGACGGCAGGGAAGTCTGGGTGTCGGTGCGCGGGGAGAATTACGTCGCGGTGCTCGACGGCAGGACCTACCAAGAAAGGGCCCGCATCGTCGTTGCCAACGGCCCCGGCATGACGATCTTCTCGCCCGATGGAAAATACGGCTACGTCTGCTCGTCCTTCACGCCTGAGACCGCCGTCATATCCGTTGCCGACCATAAGATCGTCGGCAAGGTGGCGCAGGCCAGCCCATTCTGTCCGAACATCGCCGCCACGCCCGACAGCAAGCAGGTCTGGTTCACCTTGAAGGACACCGGCAAGACCCAGGTGTTCGACGGGCAGCCCCCCTTCTCGCTCCTGAAAACGCTCGACACCGGTCCGATCAGCAATCACGTCAACATCGTGCGTAACGCCAACGGCATGTTCGCCTATGTCACCGTGGGCGGGCTCAACGAAATTCAGGTGTTTCGCACTGACGACTTTTCCAAGGTCGCAACGATCCCGACCGGCAAGCTGCCGCATGGCGTCTGGCCTTCGGGGGACGGCACGCGCGTCTATGTCGGCCTGGAGAACGAGGACAAGGTCGCGGCGGTCGACACGCTCGCCAACAAAGTGATCGCGGAGAGCCCGGTCGGCCAGGCGCCGCAGGCTCTTGTCTACGTGCCGAATGCAATTCCCGCGGAAAGCGCGGGCGCCAACACGGCAATGACGACGATGCCGGCAGTGCCCGAGCAAGCTGCAAGCGAAAATCTGAAACCGCTCGCGCTCGCCGGCGAGTCGACGCAATTATGGCTCGCGGCACCTGGCGGCACCGAGGAAAAAAAGCTCACCAGCGTGTCGCTGTCCGACCAAGGCTTGGTGCAGGTGCTGGAAGCTGCCGTCACCGGACTCGAGCCGGGAAAACCTTACGTGGTGGCGCTGGCGCGCGAGGCGACCGGCGACGGCCCGCTCCAGCCGTTGCAAGGCTTCATGACCAATCCGGCGGGCGCCGCCGTCGTCAACGCGATCGGGCCGATCCGTCAGTTGGTGCACGGCGACGACGCGAGCGCGCGGCGTTACCTGGTGATCGCCCCCGGGACCGCCGAGCAGCACGGGGCTCCGGTCCAAGTGCAGGCTGAGTGACGCGACCTGCCGCTCAGGTCGTCAAGCGGGCACGTTGTTGGGCAAATGCTCCGAACAGACCCTGATCCGCTCTGGGCTCAGGAACGGAAAAGACGCGCCAACAACCAAATAGATCCGGCAAACAACAAAGGAACGACCTGAACAACGGGTTCGCCGTGGTCAGCGTTGAAAGCGGAGCTCCATACAACCAGAAGCGTGACAAGCCCAAGAAGAAGGCTTGCCATCCAGTAAAAGAGGTCTCCCGGGTGCGCCATTTTCTCTCCCACAGGGCTTATTTGTGGTCGCCAGGCCCGCCGCGCACATATCGTTCGCCGGCGGAGAGCTGTGGCGGTGAGCGATGCAATATCCATAGCTCTATCGCAGCGATCACTGCAACAACTGCGCCGATAATGACGGCGGAACGCAGTGCATTGGTGCTGTCTGAGAACTTGAGCGCCCAGGGCGAAACCAGAATCCACAGGCCGACGACGAGATTGATCCACTCCTCCCATTGTGCGAACGCCGCTAGGGCAGCAATGGATAGCAGGACAATAATGCCGCCACCTACCCAGGCATTCCAACTTTCGACACCGGGAGAGAAGTGAAAGATCCAAGGACTAAGAAACAGCAACGCGCCGAGGATCAGATTGGCGACATCGCAAATTGCCGAATTTCTCCACTTGTACATAGCGACCTCCACCGCGCAACGCCGATGATCCAGTCGCCCTGTGGTGGAACCACCGGCTGTATCGTTAACGAAACACTGTTTGATTCGTTCGGTTCCCGCGCCTGAAATTGCTGGAATGCCGGCTTGGGACGCATGCGGTGCGATGTCGCGGCCGCTCCCTCTTCACTTCGTCCAGTCTTCGATACGCGATTATTAATCATGTTGCAGTGCGTGAGCACCGGCGATCTGATACCCCCGTTTACTGTTCAATCAGGTAATTGCCATTCGCTTTGTTGAACATCTTGTGTGCTCTCGTCGCCGATTGGAGGCAGCCATACAGATTGGTGTAACTCGCTAACCCGCCCATTGTCGTTTCCGCGACGCAATTCTGCTTAGAAGCCGAGGCGAAATTGGGCCATTGCCTGACAAGCTTTCTCCTCATCGCCTGCTCGCTCTTCACGCACTGCGCATAGGCCAAATCCGGTCCCCCCCTTTCGCCGGCACCTGAGGCTCCATGGGCGATGCCGTGGCAGACAGGATTGAGGTCCAGCACAGGAACCTCGTCAGACCAAGCCGCCAAAACCGCGCTCAGCAGGAAAGCTGTCGAAACACTGCCGAGCAAGAACCAACGCAAGTACATCATACGACCCACTTCTCAAGCCTGGCGCCACAGATTATCGCTCAATCGTGGCGGTGCGGCGAATTTTCTTCTGCAGCAGCAGCACACCGTAGAGTAGCGCTTCAGCGGTCGGCGGGCATCCCGGTACGTAGATGTCAACCGGAACGATGCGGTCGCAGCCGCGTACGACCGAATACGAATAGTGATAATAACCGCCGCCGTTGGCGCACGACCCCATGGAGATGACGTAGCGCGGCTCCGGCATCTGGTCGTAGACCTTGCGCAAGGCCGGCGCCATCTTGTTGGTAAGCGTGCCGGCAACGATCATGACGTCAGACTGGCGCGGAGAAGACCGCGGCGCGCAGCCGAAGCGCTCAACGTCGTAGCGCGGCATTGAGACCTGCATCAGCTCGATTGCGCAGCAAGCGAGGCCGAACTGCATCCACATGAGCGAGCCAGTGCGCGCCCAGGCAATCAGATTGTCGGCTCCCGCGACCAGGAATCCCTTGTCGGATAGCTCGCTATTTACATTGGCGAAAAACGCGTCACCGCCGTCCCGTGCTTCACCGCTGTGCGCGGTGACGAGCTTCCGGCGCGGGATCGCGATCACGGGTTCGCTCAGGGCCATTCGAGCGCTCCCCTAATTATCCCTATCCGAACCGAAGAACGGCCGGCTTAAATCATCTTTGGGGCCGTAACTCGCCACTCGCCATGAGGTTCCGGGGAGTGAACTTCCAGCGGGTAAAGTTCCAGCCAGCCGCGCATGCCCACCCAGGACGTTGGTTCTTTGGTAGTACCCCCGGCGACTGCCCCATGATTGTGGTAACCTATGGCTGTCCGCTTAAGGACCGACGGCAATGACACGGCGAAGCTTCATCATGCTTCTCGGCGGTGCCGCGCTTGCGGGGCCGTTCGGAGCGCGTGCCCAGCAGGAGACGATGCCGCGGATAGGTTTGCTCGGCAGTGCGTCGGCTGATGAAGCTGTGCGCGTTACAGATGCGCTGCGCGCGGGCCTGAAGGAAGCAGGCCTTACCGAAGGCCGTAACGTGGCAATTGAGTATCGCTGGGCGGGTGGCCAATATGACCGCCTGCCGGCACTGGCTGAAGATTTGGTCAACAATCAGGTGGCGCTCATTGTGACCGCTGGCGCCGAGCCTTCAGCGCTTGCGGCGAAATCGGCAACGAGCAAAATTCCGATCACCTTTGTCATCGAAGGCGACCCGGTCAGTATCGGGCTCGTCGACAGCCTCAATCGGCCGGGCGGGAACGCCACCGGAATGAGCCTGATTGCTTCGTCCTTGGAGCCAAAGCGCCTGGAGTTTCTGCGCGAGCTACTGCCCCAAAATACGATGATTGCCGTGCTGGTGAATCCGGATTACGCCGACACCGACTTCCAATTGGGCGGGCTGCAAGCCGCCGCCAACAAAAGCGGACAGCAGATCTATGTCCTCAACGCCAGCACGGACGACGACATAGCCACTGCGTTTACGAATTTGGCTCAACAGGGGGCCGGCGCACTCCTCGTCGCTGCCGATCCGTTTTTCAATCAACGACGCGATGAAATCGTCGCGCTGGCGGCGGCCCATAAGGTGCCCGCGATATATAGTTCGCGGGAGTTTGTCGCCGCCGGCGGTCTGATGAGCTACGGAGCCAGCATAGCGGACGCGTATCACGGTGCCGGTAATTATGCCGGCAGGATTCTCGGTGGCGCTAAGCCCATGGATTTGCCTGTCCAGCAGCCAACTACATTTGAGTTGGTGATCAACCTCAGAGTTGCGAAGGCACTCGGCCTCACGGTTCCAAATGCGCTGCTCGCGATCGCAGATGAGGTGGTTGAATAGGTGAGCAAATGTCGGCCTTCAGGCAAGCTTTGTTGTACGACACCGGGCGGCCGCACTCATCCTTGAACTACCGACCGCCTGCACCACAAACATCGGCGCCAGCAAAGCTGCATCTGGATCAGAGCAGGACGATGCAATAATCTCCATTCTGTTGTCCAAAATATCCGACATGTCACTTTCAACCGCGCGTCGGCCAGCTGTCGTGAAAGTCGGCCGAGGCAGATACGAGTTTGCAAGCCCATCGTTTTTGGGAGCGATCTATGGCTAATCGCATTCTTGTCTTTTACGGTTCCTACCGCTCCGACCGGAACGGCATCCGCCTCGCGGACTACATCATAGCCGGCCTTCGGAAGCGTGGAGACGATGTCGAACTCATCGATGCGAAGGCGATCGGATTACCGATGCTCGATCGCATGTACAAAGAGTACTCACCCGGTTCGGCACCGGCGGCGATGGAGAGACTTGCATCCAAAATTCGCGATGCTGACGCATTTGTCTTCATTATCGGAGAATACAACTGGGGAATGCAACCAGGCTTGAAGAATCTGACCGATCATTTCCTCGAGGAATGGTTCTGGAGACCTGCCGCGATAGCGAGCTATTCGGCGGGTCGAATCTCAGGAGTGCGATCCGGCCTCCTTTGGCACGGAACGTTGTCTGAGATGGGCTTGATCGTGATCTCGAGCACGCTCGCCGTGGGACCGATCGCACATGTGTTGGATGCCGAAGGGCAGCCGCTTGGCGAAGCTGGACAGTTGCTCGACCGCAACTTTATAAGATTCGCTGATGACCTTGCCTGGTGGACCGAAGCAACAAAGATCCAACGGGCGCGAAGGCCGCCGCCGTACTGAGGCACGGATGGCGGCCCGCGCCGGCTCCGTGCATCGATGACGACTGCCCATCGCAGGATCGCTATCGGACCTGTCCTTCCGAAAACCGGAAGGCCGCCATCATGTCACAAACGTTCATGCTCGCAAACGTTCGACGGTCGGATCGTTCAATCGCTTGCGAGAGAGCCGCCCGCGGTAGAGCATAAATTGCCGTCGGATCGGACGATGTTTTCGGGACGGCCAGACGATCGAATCTAAAGGGCGTGTTGCGCCGAAATCCCGCTTCTTTACAACTTATTTACAGCTTCTTTACACACCGCGACATTGCTACGGTTTTATCAGTTCCCGGATCGCAATCCGGACGCAATCAAACGCGCCATGCACCGGATTTGCGGCGCATTGCAATCCAATTTAGCAAAGACAGTTCCCTCTCGGTGTCGCTGGAGGGGATCATGTCAGGACGAATGGCAGCATCGATCGGTGCAATTGCACTGATCGCTACGCTTCTCGTATCGAACGGCAGCATCGCCGCGCCAGCGGACGCTGCGCCAGCCGACGCTGCAAGCGCGGATGCTTGTCTTGCTGCACCGAATTCTGCCACGCCGCGCGGAGGCCACTGGTATTATCATATTGACCGGGCGACCCGTCGCAAATGTTGGTACTTGGATGCGGCCGGCCAGCCCACGCAACAATCGGCTGCGCAGCATCAATCCGAGACGGCGCCGGCCGCACAACCGCCTGGAATGCCTGCACCATCGGCGACGCCTGCACCGCCGGCGCCAATGCGTGCTGCTCGATCAGCCGACGCTGCGACGTCAACAATCGACGGCGCTCCGCCTTCGCCGCACATCACAATGCTTGCGGTCAAGCCGAAACCCGCGCCCAACGGCGCGACAGCGGACAACAGCGTCGCGCCAAGCGCGCAGCAAGCAAGCGCTGCACAGACAGTTCCCCAGGCAAGCGCTGCACCAGGTAGCCCGTCGCAGGCGCCCGAAGCCGCGCCAGCCAATTCCGCGACGTGGCCCGATCCCGGAGCTACAGCTTCTGCGCCCCAGGCGACGACCCCGGCCGCAAATGCCGACGCGGCTTCGGTCAGCCCTGATGCGCCGGTCTCCGCACCTGACGATGCGGAGAGCGCGGCCGATCCGAGTGCCACAGCCACAAGCACCGGTATGGCGGCGAAGTCTGCGACGCCGACGGAAATGTTTCTTTTCCTCGTGATCGGTCTTGGGGCAGCCGCTTTTCTGTCCGGCGTCGCGATAAAGATCGTATCCGATCGTCGTCGCGTGCGGATTACGGTCGATCACGCCAATTCTGCATGGATTGATGATTCCGCCGGGATCGACGATCGCACTTGGGTGGACGATCAACACCAGCGTGATTGGCGGGACGTTCGACAACACGACGGGTCGCTCGACGATCGCGGCCCGCACGTTGGCACTCAACGCCAAGTCGCCTGGATCAATGACTTCCCGACCGAGCGGATACAGCCTCTTGCCGCCCGGCCGCAAAACCGGCGGCGGCACCCGCCGCAAGACGCTCCGCAAGATCAGCCGCGAAACTTGGATCTCGCAACGGCTGAGCCGCCGGCGAGCGCGGACGACATCGAAATGGCGCTGCGCGCCATCAGGCAGGCACGTAATGGAGCCAAACGGTCGTCGCGCGACTTGCCATTGCGCGACCTGCCGTTGAATGACTCGATATAGCCTCTCCGCGCCAAGTTCTTGTATAATCGATCCAAGGGTGAGGGACCGAAGCTGCATTCCGTCGAATGCACCCGTACTCAAGCAACGGAGGTCCCACCATGAAAGTCAAAGACGCGATGCATAAGGGCGTCGATTGGGTCAGTCCGGACACTCCTGTGTCCGAGCTCGCAAAATTGATGCGAGACCATGACGTAGGCTCCATCCCAATTGGCGAGAACGACCGCTTGGTCGGCATGGTCACCGACCGCGACATCGTCTGCAAAGGATTGGCGCAGGATAATTTCGATGCCTCCCGCGCGACGGCGAGCGAGGTGATGACCGCAGACATCCATTGTTGCCGTGAGGAAGAGGACCTCACCAAGGCGGTGCAGCACATGGAAGCACTGAAGGTCCGCAGGTTGCCCGTGATCAACCAGAGTAAGCGGATGATAGGCATGCTGAGTCTCGGCGATATCAGCCATTCGGCACCGGTTGATCTGCTATCGGAATGCGTCAAGAGCGTTTCGGCCCATCACTGAGGGCGCGCGATGCCAGTCGCCCGGTGGGTGAACGCTCGCCGGGCGCCTGACGCACACATCGAAGGATGATGTGGCAAGCGGTGCTACGCACCCAACTCCGTGGCGCCCAAAGAACCGTTCACATTGATCGCCCCGCGGTGGCTGATTGTAGCGGCCAAACGCGCAGGCACTCAGAGACCGACCAATACGCTTCATTTCGGGACGAGGCAGCCAGCGGGTGCTCAATTAAGCGCCTTATACAAGCGGTCGTCATAGGGCGCGCCGATAAACGGCATGATTTTATCGCGGAAGGCGCGCGTATGCGCTGCGGCAGCGTGGGCGTCGAAGGCGCCTTTGTTCGCCCAGGCTTCGATGACCGTAAAATGATTTCCCCGGTTCGCCTGCACAAATGCGTCGTAGCTGATGTTGCCGGCATCATCGGCGGATTCGACGGCCATGGTCTTGAGCGCCGCGATGCAATCATCTTTGCCGGTGGGAAGCACATCGACATGCGCGACGACATAGATCGTGCCGGGGCCTGCTGCGCTTTTTCCCCTGCCAGCGGCGAGCGCGTTGTTGATGCGCTCGTCGTAAGGCGCCGTTTCGATCGCCTTTAACTTGTCGCGAAATTGCGCGGTGCTCGCTGCTTTGTCATGGGCATCTAATGCCCCCGGATCGCTCCATGATTCGACGATGGCAAAGCGGTTTGGCCGGCCGATTTCCTGCAGCACGCTGACATGCAAATTGCCATCCTGTTGGCGGCTCGTATTGCGGTATGCTTCGAGCAGGGAAATACTTGGCGCGATCGTATTCGCCATGACTTCCACATAGGTGGTTACATAAATAGCGCTGCTTTGTGCATGCGCTAAGTGAGGAAGCGTTGCTGCGAAGATCGCTGCGCTGAGTAGGGACCGACTCATGTAGTGCATCGAGGAGCACCCCTCAGAAGACCTCCTCAATGCTAAGCATGGCTATGGCCGCGTCAATTCCCTGCGCATTAGAAACCACATCGTCTGTTATTGGCCCCAAATCGGAGGTGACGGGTGCATCGCAGCATTTTTTAATAACGCCTGGCAAAAGATGCCCAGGCGTTGTCGCGCCGGAACCATTCGATGTAACGTGTAGCCAAGAAGGCGAGCATCGCTTGCCACGTGTCGTATTCGTTGCCTGAGGGGTTTGCTCAACGGTGCGTGGGGTCAGCATCGCCTGCATAGCGGCGTCGCGTTGACCGCTATGGCCTCGACCCAAAATTCCATCTGCGAGAGGATGAAATGATGCTGAGGCGAAGACTACTGCGTTACGCGGGTGCCATGGCCGTGGCCGGAGCGCTGCCCCGTTCTTCTTTTGCATTCGATTACCCGACACGCGCCGCGCGCGTCATCGTACCCTTCACACCGGGCGGCGGTGCCGACATCACCGGACGCCTGATCGCGCAGTGGCTAACGGACCATCTCGGCCAAGCGTTTGTCATTGAGAACAAGCCGGGCGCCGGAAGCAATCTTGGGACCGAGACCGTTGTCGCCGCGGCGCCTGACGGTTACACGCTACTCCTCATCAACGCCGGTAATGCGATCAACGCCACGCTTTACCAGCACCTGAGCTTCGATTTCATCCGCGACATCGAGCCGATATGCAGCATCGTGGAGGCGCCGCATGTCATGTTCGTCACGCCCTCGTTTCCGGCCAAAACAGTGGCCGAGTTCATTGCTTATGCCAAAGCAAATCCAGGCAAAGTGAATTTCGCTTCGGCGGGCGCTGGCAACGCGAACCACATCTCGGCAGAGATGTTCAAGATGATGACCGGCGTCGACATGGTGCATGTGCCGTTCAACGGCGGAGCGCCGGCGCTGCTCGCGCTGGCTTCCGGCCATGTCCAGGTGATGTTCGCTGATACGCTGACCGCCGGAGAGCAAGCCAAGGCCGGCACCATCCGCGCGATCGGTGTTGCTACGCCGGAGCGTTCTCCTGTCATGCCCGACGTGCCGCCAATCTCGGATACGGTGCCAGGATTCCATGCGAGCTCCTGGTGGGGGATCGGGGCGCCGCATGGCACGTCCGGCGATATTGTCAAAGCACTCAATACCGAAATCAATGCTGCTCTCGCCGACGCCAGGATCAAGGAAACATTTGCCGCGATGGGCGCGCTACCACTTGGCGGTACGCCGGATGGCTTCCGTAAGCTGATCTCCGACGAAACCGAAAAGTGGGGCAAGGTGATAAAATTTGCCGGCATCAGCGCCGGCTGACTGACATCAGTTAGAGCCTGACCGAAAAGGAGGTGAGTGATTTCAGGAGGTTGTGATTCCATCGGATTTGCGAGATTCGAGGGAGATCATGATGGCCTGGACCGAAATCACTCGCCCGCACTATGTGCGGGAGGGGCTGCGTTACGCAAGCGACCTGACGGATGCGGAGTGGAAGGTGATCGAGCCATTGATGCCGGCGCCATCGCTGATTGGTCGTCCGCGGACGACCGATCTGCGTGCGGTGATGAACGCGATCCTGTACATGGCCTCGACGGGTTGTCAGTGGCGGCAGTTGCCGCGGGAATTTCCACCCCGTTCGACCGTCCAGGGCTATTTTTATGAGTGGTCGCGCAGGGGGATGTTTGTTGTCATCAACCACATGCTGGTGATGGCCGCGCGCGAGAAGGCCGGACGCGAGGCCAGCCCGACCGCCGGCGTCATCGACAGCCAATCGGTCAAGACCACGGAAAGCGGCGGTCCACGCGGCTTTGATGCGGGCAAGAAGATCAAGGGCCGCAAACGCCACATCGTCACCGATACCGAGGGTCATCTGGTCGGGTTGCAGGTCCATACCGCCGACATCCAGGATCGCGACGGCGCGGTCGGCGTCCTGTCGTCGATCCGTTTCCTGTATCCCTGGCTGCGGTATGTCTTCGCCGATGGCGGCTATGCCGGCGACAAGCTCCGCCATGCCTTGAGGAAAATCGGGCAATGGACGATTGCCATCATCAAACGCTCCGACCGGGCCACCGGCTTCGAAGTGCTGCCACGCCGATGGGTGGTGGAGAGAACATTCGCCTGGCTCGGCCGATGCCGCAGGCTCGCCAAGGACTTTGAAACAACCATCGGCAGCGCGGTCGCCTGGGTCCTCGTCGCTCACATCCGTACCCTCACGCGACGCCTCGCAAGAGCTTGAAATCAAATGGATCGTTTCGAGTCAGAACTTTATAATTGGGGATGACTGGTTTCGTGCATATGTCGCGGGACAATTTAGGAACACAGTTGTTCGTAGAAATATGCTACCAACACGGCGCTCTCCGATGTATGGTGCCCTGTTGGCGTGCGAAGGTCTGTTTACAAAAACTCTGACCGCTTGAGGGATATGCCGATGCTTAAGGAGTACCACTACGACCATCTGATCCGTTGGCCGCGCGGGGAGCGCGCCGCCGTCTTCCTTACCTTTGACTTTCAGGGTGGCGAAGACGTGAAGCCGGACAAGAATGGCATCCTTAATTACGAGATGTGGAGCCAAGGGGAATATGGTCCCCACCACGCCATCTACCGGCTGCTGCGGATATTGAAGGAAGAGGACATCAAGGCGACGTTCCTGACTTGTGGGGCCATCGCCGAGCGTTTCCCGGAGGCGGTCCAGGCCATTCTCGACCACGGTCACGTGGTCGAAGGGCATGGCTACAATCACGAGATTGCCCGCTACCTGCCGCGCGACGAGGAAGATCAGGTGATGAAAAAGGCCATCGCTATGATCCAGAAGCGCACTGGCCGCCGTCCCTATGGCTGGCGCTCTTGTACGCAAAGCACGAACACCCTCGAGTTGCTGATCGAGAATGGCTTTGTTTTCAACACCAACAGCTTCCACAACGAATTTCCGTATCTTTGGGAAAAGAACGGAAAAGTGCTGGTCGAGTTGCCGCGGCAGCCCTTTGGCGACGGCACCCTGTTCGGCCACCGCCATGGCGAATACGGCAATCCATTCCATGGGCTTGAGACCTGGAAAGCCTATTTTGACGAACTCTACGCCGAATCCGCTGAGCGGCCGGGTTACATCCCGTTCACGATGCATCCTTACATCATTGGTCGCCCGGGCCGCACTCTGGCATTGCGCGGCATCATTCAGCACATGAAGAAGGCTGGAAATCTCTGGTTTCCCACCGGCATCGAGCTGGCCGAGTGGTGCCTCAACAACGTGTTCCAGGCCGAATGCGAGAGGCTGCGCGCTTCCGCCGGCTAACACGACTGACGGCCCGAGTAAGACCGCCGCGAGGCGGTCTTTCTTTATCTGCTCATTGTTGCAGTGAACGAGGCACGGATCGGGACATCGCAACGCCCGAACTCAAGGCAGCCTGATAGCAAGGCCGCAAGGAACTCTTCTACCCCTACTGCAAAACCTACGCCCAAACTTACGGGAGAATAGGACTAGTAGTGTCTGCGTGAGCTCCGGTCGTCGCGGTGAGCGAAGCCACATGGACGAGTGCGCGCGGGCCGTCCTTGCGGGCTTCGATCTTCTTGCCGGAAATCACTGACATCGTCGCATGAGCCGTCTAGTCAGTGGCGCGACGATCCGAGAGCGGAATTCGCCAGGATGAACCGGTTGTGCTCGGATTCCGTCGAATCGTCGGCGGGAAACATACATTCGAGCCGCAATTCCTCTGCAGTGACCGTCTGCGGAGTTCCTACCGTCGTAATCATCGAAAAGTAGTTCAATGTCACGCCGTCCTTGACGAAGCTAAGCGGGATCATCGGCATGGCGTAACCCGATGACGGCGCGCGCCATTCAAGCTTCACGCCGGGATATTGCGACAATTCCGCGATAAGCGCCTTCGTCTTCTCGTCGATGACGTGCCCGAGCGCTTCTCGATAGACACGCGCAAGCAACCCGCGGGCTGTCTCCGACCAGTTCGCGACGAACGGGCGCATGCCTGCTGGATCGAATATGAGGTGCAAGAGATTACGCGGATTCGGCCGAGCGGTCATATCGATGAAACAGTTGAATAACTGCGGTGCCGCATCATTGGTCATCAAAACGTTCCAATGCCGGTCCATGACGATCGCCGGAAAGGGCTCATGCTGACGCAGCATACGTTGCAAGGCTTTACTGATACTGCTCATGATGGGCGCATCGAGAGCACGATCGGAATATAAAGGCGCGTAGCCGGCGGCCATCAGCAGCTCATTTCTTTCGCGGAGGGGTACGTCGAGAGCCTGGGCAAGATCGAGCAGCATTTGGCGGCTCGGCGTACTGCGACCGCTTTCGACAAAGCTTATATGCTTCTGCGAAACACCAGCATCAAATGACAGATCCAGTTGTGTCTTGCCGCGAATATCTCGCCACTGACGTAGGAGAATCCCTGCCGGATTGGGAGCCGCCTTTAAATCGCTAGCCGTCGGTTTCATTGTCGACCGATCCTCGGTTTCACTTTATTGACGTGCCGTTTCACCAACGTTCTTCACCTTGGTCTGGCCCTTGGGCGCACTTCGGGCTGGATGGCTTGACCCAAGGCTCCATCGCACCCAAGACGCCATCGCACCCAAGGCTCCATCGCGCCGGTAACGGCAGGGCACGAGGAGAGATTTTAGCCGAAGGAAACCGGCCCCACTGCACCGACCCAGCGACGCACCTTGGTATCGTCCCTCTCATCCATGTAAAAGAAATGGGTCATCGTGGGATGCACCGTCGGCCCCGACCCGTCATCGGGCGTCATATCCACGACGCCTCGGAACACTTTCAGGAACCCGGCATCCCAGTATTCGGTGACGTGATGCAGCGCGGTGAATCCGGTATCGATGAATGCCTTCAGATTGGTACGGATCGCTTCGCGACCCTTCCAATTTGCCACGCCAAGGTTACAGACGGCATCCTCCGTGAAGCAGTCGAAGCCCTTCCCGAAGGTTTTGTCGTCAATCTCCTTCCACATGTTGAGTAGCCATTGCGGCGGTTCCTTCTTTGTGAACACGACTTGCATATATCTCTCCTGATTTTCGCTGTTGCTCACGTAGCGTCTCACGCTCGCCAAGCCGCTTTATTCGGTGCGTTCTTGTGCGCGGATGGTCAGGAAAATAGTCGGGCGGCGGCTTGGTTCAATTACGTGTCAGGTAATAGACCCGACGCTGACCTCGACCCCAATCGCGCTTCTCACGGCGTCAAGGCGGAAGCGGAAAATGCCGTCAGAGCCGTTGCCAGAGAACCCGGACCATTCCATTAGCAGAGACAGCCGACTGCCGGCTCGGTTTATTGGAATTTTACCCGAACACCCGTGGATTGCGAAGGTTCTGTATGCTACAATGCCTTGGCTTTCGTGCCGCCCGATATGGCTAGGCTTTTGTGGCCGCCCGATGATGTCTGGGCCGTCATGCAGATTAAATACAGCCAGGATCACCAATACATCATCGTCGAGGACGGTGTCGGAACCGTTGGAATAACAAACCACGCTCAGGAAAGGCTCAGCGACGTGACGACTGTTGAGCTCCCGCGCGTCGGCGCGCAAGTGCAGAAGGGCGGCGCGGTCGGCGTTATCGAATCAGTCAAGGCCGCGAGCGACTTCTATTCTCCCGTAAGCGGCGAAATCCTTGGTGCAAACCAAGCGCTGGCCGGCAAACCCGAACTTGTGAATGAAGACGCCGAAGGCGCCGGGTGGATCTACAAGATCAAGCTCGCCGAGCCTTCCGAACTCGACACACTATTGGATCAGGAAGCTTATCTCGCTTACGTACGGGAACTAGATTGACGCACCACACCACAAACTGCGGAGATCTTATGCGATCTGATATTGTTCCAGGGGCCATTTTCCCAGACTACGAACTTTCCGACCACGCGTCGAAACGTCGGAAGCTCTCCGAATTGCAAGGCCAGCATCCCATGGTCCTTGTCCTCAGCCGCGGCGGTTTCTGCCCTAAGGACCGCAGACAGGCTGAAGCGCTTGTTGAACTCCACCGGGAGATGGAGGTTGGCTATTGCCGGCTTGTCACGATCAGTACCGACAACATCACTGAGACGAACGAATATCGGAGCGGTATCGGCGCTCACTGGCCCTTCCTCTCAGACACGAGGCGTATGGTCCAAAAAGATCTCGACATCGCTGAATATACGGATGCCGCCCACGATCCGATGATCCCCCATGTGATTGTCCTCGAGGCCGGCCTTGTCGTCTATAAGATCTACGATGGCTACTGGTTCTTCGGCCGGCCCACTCTGGAAGAGCTCCGCCAGGACCTGCGTGCCGTGACCAAAAAATGTCGGCCGGATTGGGACATCACAACGCCCGAACTCAAGGCGGCGTGGCAGCAAGGCCGCAAGGAACTCTTCTATCCCTACGGCAAAACCTACGCCCAAACTATCGGAGAACAGGACTAGTAGTGTCTACGTGAGCTCCGGTCGTCGCGGTGAGCGAAGCCACATGGACGACCGCGCGCGGGCCATGCGAACCCGCAACAGACTCGACGCACGTACCGGCGCTATCGGGTCACCCTTTGGCGATTGGTCCCGGCGTCCAACCATCGCCGAGCAGTGGCGTAACCTTTACGCCAGGAATCAAACCGCGCTGTAGTGTCGGATCGAAATAGCGCATCGTCTGTTTATCGAAGTCAATCACGCGACCTGGTTCGAGCGGCCCGACATCATTTATTTTTACAATGACCTTCTTACCCGCGCACTCAACGAGTGCAAAGCTGCGCTTCGCGCCATGGAGCACCCCGCCGAATGCTCCACGCAAATCAGTTCTGATCGCGCTGGCCCACGCAGATGGATCATAGTGCTCACCGGTGGCTGTCTCTACGCCACCCTCCCGGTATCCCGGCTCGAAGGGGTCATACATCGATGCCGTGCCAACAATCGTGCCGGCAGCAGCATTCCGATGGTCAGCATTGCCATTCGCTGCCTTATCTGCAGCGTTTGGAGAACTAATATTTGTTTCAGTTTTGATACCTGTTTCAGTTCGAGCCATTACATCAGACGAACAAGAAAACAAGATTGCGACGCCGCAAATTGCGGCGCCCAAGCGCAACATCATTAGATAACTCCTGGATGAGCCCCCGTCGTCCCTACTCTGGGTTTCCGGCCCTACTCTCGGTTTCTACTTGCGGATATGGTTGGGTCAAAGCGGCAGGGCCTTGAGAATTCGGGTCAAAAAGTTGCTCATTTCGGACAGTCGCTTTCGCACCATTTGAAATTCAGGGCGCGCGCCGTAGTTGCGGCGCAAGCGCCAGACGAGTGACTGCGGCAATTGTGTGGCTGACACCCTGGAGTATCTGTTGGTGGGTCAATCAAGAAGCGAGATAAAAGCACGACACTATCCAAAGAGAGAACAATCGCGTGATTGATGGAGCATTAGTTGGTCAGTCAATTAGGAAGCGAGAGAAAAGCGCGACACTATCCAAAGAGAGAACAATTGCGTGGTTGGTACCCTGGAGTATCAGCGTGTCAGTCAATTAAGAAGCGAGAAAAAAGAACGACACTATCCAAAGAGCGTACAATTGCGCGGTTGACACCTAGAGTGTCGGTTGGTCGGTCAATTAAGAAGCGAGAGCAGCGCACGACACTATCCAAAGAGAGAACAAGAGGTGTTCTAGTAAACCATAATCCATCGCCTAGGGCGTCCTACGCATGTACAAACCGGCCAGAACAGGCACGCTAAAGCGATGGATGTTCTTTTCATCGAATACGATGCCGACGACGTCCGATTGGCGCAGGAAGCATTTAGCTCTTCGCCCCAGCCTCTCACGCTGCATGTCGTAAGTGACAGCACCGAGGCCATGGCTTTTCTCCGGAAGAAGGACGCATACCGGAGCGCTCCAACGCCCGATCTCATTTTGTTGGATTTGAATGCGCCTAAAACGAACGGCCGGCAACTGCTAGCCGAAATAAAGAATGACAGCGCACTGACTGCAATTCCGATGATCACCCTCACCGCATCCGACAATCTGGAAGACATTCGATATTGTTATGTAAACCGCGTAAGTTCATACGCCATAAAGCCGGGCGACGCGGATGCGTTCAACCGTCTCGCCAAGGTCGTAACTAGCTTCTGGTTCACACTCAGCAGTTTTCCGGGCTTGGCCGCAAATGCCCGTGCATTGATCTTTGAGGGGCCTTGAGGCCAGAGTCATCGTAGTTGGCGGCCTCTTACATTTTGTACCAAGAGCCGGGCGTCTGCTTGTGGCCGTTTGGCGGTACATTCCGACCTATTCGATCACCTCGTCGGCGGTGGCGACCAAAGATGGCGGAACCGTCAGTCCGAGCGATTTCGCGGTCTTGAGGTTGATCACAAACTCGAATTTCGTCGGCAGTTGCACCGGCAAGCTCTCCGGCTTTTCGCCTTTGAGGATGCGGTCCACATAGGCGGCCGCGCGACGGAGCAGATCGGAGTGATCGACACTATAGGCGAGCAAGCCTCCGGTTCGCGCAAACAGAGAGAGGAAATAAACTGCCGGAATATGGTTACGGGCCGTAAGATCGATGATCGTGTCGCGCTGATCCTTCGTTGCCGTAAATAAATCGGGTGAGACGATGAGGCCCGAGTCGGGAACGCGCGCCAGATCGCTGATCGCCCTTTCAATGTCGTCGCGGCTATTGACCTTGGCAACCGCGACGGAAATTGCCAGCGAAGCTGCGGCAGCCTCCACGGACTTCATGTAAAAGGCGGATTGCGGCGCGGTATTCGGATTGAACATCACGGTTGCGTGCGCTGTTCGCGGCGCGATCTCCTTGAGAAGTTCGATCCACTTTCCTCCAACAGAGCCTTCGATATTGACAAACCCGGTCACGTTGCCGCCCGGATGCGCCAGACTTTGTACAAAACCGGAGCCGACCGGATCGGAAACCACTGCAAAGACAATCGGAATTGTTCTGGTCTCGCGCAAGACGGCCGCCGTCGGCGGTGTGGCCGTCACCTGAATAACATCGGGCTTCAGGCTTACCAGTTCCTTTGCGATCGCTTGCAGGCGGTCCGGGTTGGGGTCGCCCCAGCGCACATCAAGCTGAAGATTAGCGCCTTCCTTCCAGCCGAGACTCTCCAATCCCCCATGGAGCGATCTAAGCCACCGTTCACCCTCGGGATCGCCTTCCGGCAGCGATATCAGGATGCCAACACGCGCAGTACCGGCTGGCTGCGCGCGCGCCGAGAAGGGCCACGCCGCTGCCGCGCTGGCGAGCGCAGAAATGACTTGCCGTCTGCCGATCTTAACCGCCATCGCCGCGCCCCTGGAACGGGCACTGTACCATCTTCAACGTCAGCAGCCAGCGTTGGGTCCCACGGAGAATCCGCTTTCGAGGGCGAAACAGGTTCTTCCTCCCCTGTGATAACGGAGGAGGTGCCGCGGGTAGCGCGGCGGTAGGGGCGCGGGAATAGACGCGAATGAGTACTTCACAGATGCACACCGCGAAATTTTCATCGCCCGGCACCGATAACGAAGCGGCGAGTCAGTCGCTTCCACCACCCTGCTGCGCAGGGTGGTCCCCCTTCCCCGCTAATGCGACGCTAATGCGGGGCAGGTTTTTTTAAATCATCCCCAGCGCTAGCAGATAGGTCTCCAGTATCGCCTCCTGCTCCTTGCGTTCGTCGACATCCTGCTTGCGCAGCGAGATAACTTTTCGCAGCGCCTTGACGTCGAAGCCGTTACCTTTGGCCTCGGCAAAGACGTCGCGGATGTCGTCCGAAATTGCCTTCTTTTCTTCCTCGAGCTTTTCGACGCGCTCGACGAAGGCTTTGAGCTGGTCCTTGGCAAAGCGGTGGGCGGTCTGTTCGTCTTTGACGGCGGCGGCGGTAGCCATGCGCGACTCCTTACTGCGGCATGATCCCGAAAAGCCTGCCCCCGGACGTGATCCGGGGGTGATACCGGTTTTCGGAAGAGATCATGCCCCACTGAATGAGTCCGCAGGTTTCGGAATCCGGCGCCTCGGGGTCAAGTCGCGGGCGCGCTCATCCACAGCACTGCACAGGACAACGGCGGTACCGGCGAGGCTTCAGTGCTTTGGGCTTGCTTTTTCGAATGCGGCCTTCTGATCGGCCGACGCTTCCTTCTGGTGCTTGGCGCGCCATTCATCGTAGGGCATGCCGTAGACGATTTCGCGGCTTTCTTCCTTCGTCATCGGCAGGCCTTTGGCGTCGGCGGCGTCTTTCATCCAGTTGGACAGGCAGTTGCGGCAGAAGCCCGCCAGATTCATCAGATCGATGTTCTGCACGTGGGGCCGGTCGCGCAGGTGTTCGACCAGGCGGCGATACACAGCGGCTTCGAGTTCCGTACGCGTCGTCTCGTCGGTAGCCATGATCTTCTCCGCGGGTTAGGTAGGGCAAAGATAGAGACCTCGTCCGGATGTTTCCATAGGTCGACGTTTCCATAAGGCTGCGGTTTTCCATAGATTGCTATTCGGTCGCTAGAGGTCGGTTTGGCCACGCAAAACCACGATTTGCTCGAATCCCTGTTCCGCGCCGCGGTGGCGGCCGCGCATCCGTCGCGCTGCCTGCCGCCCGCCCTGCCGGAGGCGCCGGCCGGCGGGCGGTTGATCGTGCTCGCCGCCGGCAAAGGCGCAGGCTCGCTCACCGAAGTGGCAGAGCAGCATTATCTGGCGCGCATGCCGGCGGACCGCATCGAGGGCGTCGCCGTGGCGCGCCACGGCTATGGCCGTCCGCTCAAGCGAATCACCATGATCGAAGCCGGTCATCCGGTGCCGGATGCGGCGGGTCTCGCCGGCGCCGAACGGGCGCTGGAGCTCGCGGACCAAGCCGGCGAGGACGACCTCGTCCTGGTGCTGCTCTCCGGTGGCGCCTCGGCGAACTGGATCGCGCCGGCGCCGGGCATCACGCTCGCCGAGAAGCAGGCGGCGACGCGCGCAATGTTGCGCAGCGGCGCCAATATCGGCGAGATCAATTGCGTGCGGAAGCATCTCTCCCGCATCAAAGGCGGCCGCCTCGCCCGGCGCGCTTTTCCGGCGAAGCTCGTTACGCTGGCGATTTCCGACGTGCCCGGCGACGATCCGGCGGTTATCGGTTCGGGACCGACGGTGCCGGATCCGACGACGCTCGCCGACGCGCGCGCGATTGTCGCCAAATACCGCCTTGACCTGCCGCCGACGGTGACTCGCGTACTCAACGATCCGGGAAACGAGTTGCCAAAGCCGGGCGACGCCGCCTTTGCCCATAGCACCTATCGGATCCTCGCCCGGCCGGCGGATGGCCTGGCCGCGGCCGAGGCGCGCGCCCGCGAGGCCGGCTATGACTGCATCGTGCTCGGCGACCGTTTGCAGGGCGAGGCCCGCGAGGTCGCTGCCGAACATGCCTGGCTTGCCCGCGGCTACGCCGCGGAAGGCCGCCGCATCGTCATCCTGTCCGGGGGCGAGTTGACCGTGACGCTCAAGGGCGGCGGCGAAGGCGGCCCCAACCAGGAATACGCGTTGGCGCTGGCCTACCATCTCGACGGCGCCCCCGGCATTGCGGCACTGGCCGGCGATACCGACGGGACCGACGGCGGCCGCGGCAAGCCGACCGACCCTGCCGGCGCTTTTATCGACGACACCACCGTCAAACGCGCCCGGGCCGCCGGCCTCGATCCCGCCGCGTTTCTCGCCGACAACGATTCCACGGGGTTTTTCAACGGCATCGGCGATTTATTCGTGACCGGACCGACGTTCACCAACGTCACCGACTTCCGCGCCATAATCGTTGACAGGCCAACAATTTAACGCGGAATCTGAACCGAGATGAGGCTCGCGACTTTCATCCCGACGGTGTCGAGCGCGCTGGTCGTATGCGCGGTCGCAACTTTCATGCTGGCCGCTTCGGCACGGCCGGCGGCGGCGGACTTCCGGTTGTGCAATAACACGGCGAGCCGAGTCGGCGTTGCGGTGGGCTACAAGGATGCCGATGGCTGGACCACAGAAGGCTGGTGGAACCTGCCGGCGCGGACCTGCGAAACCGTGCTGAAGGGAAATCTGGTCGCTCGTTATTATTATGTCTACGCCATCGATTACGATCGCGGCGGCGAATGGATGGGTCCGGCCAATATGTGCACCCGCGATAAGGAATTCACGATCCGCGGCATCGGCGATTGCCTGGCGCGCGGCTATGACCGCACCGGCTTCTTCGAGGTCGATACCGGCGAGCAGCGGGCCTGGACCGTGCAGCTGACCGAATCGAGCGAACAGCCGGCGCAGAAAACGGCGCCGGCAAGCGCCGCGCCACCCGCCGGCCCGACGCCTGCCGCCGCGGCCCCGCCGGCCGGTGGCGCATTGCCCGCGCCACCCCCCACCCGGAGCCAAACGCAGTGAGGCGGCAGCGGCGCACCAAGGTCGTGGCGACGCTCGGGCCGGCCTCGGGCGACCGCACCATGATCTCCAGGCTGTTCGAAGCCGGCGCCGACGTGTTCCGCATCAATATGAGCCACACCAACCACGACCGCATGCGCGAGCTCGTGGCGTCGATTCGCGCGGTCGAGACCGAGCACAATCGGCCGATCGGCATTTTGGTCGATCTGCAAGGACCGAAGCTGCGGCTCGGCACCTTCAAGGACGGCGCAGCCGCGATCGGCAAGGGCCAGGAATTCATGCTCGATACCGATGCGGCGCCGGGCGACTCAACGCGCGTGCAGCTGCCGCATGCGGAAATCTTCGCTGCCATCAAACCCGGCGACGCGCTGTTGATCGACGACGGCAAATTGCGGCTGGTGGCGACCGAGGTCAGCGCGGAGCGCATCCGCACGCTGGTGGAGGTCGGCGGCAAAGTATCGAACCGCAAAGGCGTCAGCCTGCCGGACACCGTCATTCCCGTTAATGCGCTGACGCCGAAAGACATCGCCGATCTCGAAGCAGCCCTCCATATCGGCGTCGATTGGATCGCGCTGTCGTTCATTCAGCGGCCCGAGGACATCGCGGAAGCCAAAAAGATCACACGCGGCCGGGCCGCAGTGATGGCCAAGATCGAAAAGCCGCAAGCGGTGGCGCGGCTCGGCGACATTCTCGAACTCGCCGACGCGCTGATGGTGGCGCGTGGCGATCTCGGCGTCGAGATGCCGCTGGAAAAAGTGCCGGGCGTGCAGAAGGAAATGACGCGGCTTTGCCGCCGCGCCGGCAAGCCGGTGGTCGTCGCCACCCAGATGCTGGAATCGATGATTGCGAGCCCGGTGCCGACGCGCGCCGAAGTCTCCGACGTCGCCACCGCGATTTTCGACGGCGCCGACGCGGTGATGCTGTCGGCGGAATCCGCCTCGGGCCAATATCCCATCGAAGCGGTGTCGACGATGAATCGCATCGCCGAAGAGGTCGAGAACGACACCGCCTATCTGCCGTCGGTGCATTTGCTGCATACCGAGCCGGAGGCGACCGGCGCCGACGCCATCGCCGCTGCGGCGCGGCAAGTCGCCGAGACGCTCGACCTCACCGCCATCGTTTGTTGGACGTCGTCGGGCTCGACCGGCTTGCGAGTATCGCGCGAACGGCCCAATTGCCCGATCGTCGCCATTTCACCGATCGAGGCGACGGGACGGAAATTATCGGTGGCCTGGGGCATCCACAGCGTGATCGACGAGGACGCGCACGATCAGGACGACATGGTGGAGCGCGCCTGCCGCATCGCCTTCAAGGAACGTTTCTCCAAAGCCGGCCAGCGCGTCATCATCGTCGCCGGCGTACCGCTCGGCACGCCCGGCGCCACGAACTTCATGCGCATCGCTTATGTCGGCGAGGATAAGACGGCCGAATAGCGCGCCGCTATTTCTTCTATTTCGGCAATTACCCGATCGGCCGCGACGTGATGCAGCATGTGGCCGATACCGGGCAACACGACGAGCTTGGCGTGCGGCACCGCGTCAGCAAATTTGAGAGCGTGATGCCGCAGCGGGACGATCATATCGCGGGTGCCGTTCACGATGACCATCGGCATCCGGAGTTCGCCATAGCGCGCCGATTGTGTGGTGAGATTGTTTTCGAGATCCGCGATATCGCGCGCGTTGGCGAGAAAAGTTGACGGCCGCAGCAAGAGGAGTGCGGCGGAATGTTTGAGATAAAGGCGCGGCGGCCATTGCGGCAGAAACGCCGAGCCGAGCGCAGGGCCGATGAAGGGCACGCCGAGCGGGAGCGCCAGCGTATGGGCATAGAGCCAGCCGAAGATCGGTGCCGCGAAGACGGTATAGGGTAAGGTCAGGCTGCCCAGCCGCGGGTAAAGCGGAGGCGCCAGCAAAACAAGGCCGGCGACTCGCTGCGGACAGTCGAGCGCAAACGCCGCGGCGAGCGTCCCGCCCCAGGAATGACCGACCACGACGGCGCGCGTGACGCCGAGCCGATCCAACACGTCGCGCGCTATCGCGCCCTGGTAGGACGGTGCGCTGCCGCGGCGGCCTTTACGGGCGCTGTAGCCCAGCCCGGCGCGGTCGATGAGGATGACGCGATGGCGGGTGGCGAGCCGCTCGCCGAACGCGAGCCGCATGTCTTCGAGATTGCAGCCGGCGCCGTGGATAACAACGATCGGCGATTCGGACGCTTGCGTATCGCCAAGCTCGACGACGTGCTGACGCAGGCCGTCGACGCCGATGAAGCGGCCGCGCGGCGGATGCAAGCGCTCGATCAGCCGCGTGCCGATGAAGCTGATGACCGCACCGGCAGCGAGAATTTCGGCAACGACACTGAGCGTGTGATGCATTCAGTATTTTATCGGTGCGGAATTTTAATGCTGTTGTTTCTCCGCCGCTTTCACCGGGTCTTTGACCGCTTCGAAGGTGGAAAATTCCACGTTGTAGAGTTGCCCGCTCTTCTTCTCGACGCGGCGGATGTATTCGTTCTGAACGATATCGCGGGTTTCGGGATCGATCGAAATCGGGCCACGCGGACTTTCCCAGTGCTGACCTTTCATCGCCGCGATGAGAGCATCGGCACCGGCCTCGCCGCCGGTCTTGTCGAGCGCCTTGTAGATCAGCTGCATGCCGTCATAGCCGCTGACCGACATGAAATTGGGCCGGAATTGATTGGCCTTCTCGAAAGCCGCAACATAGGCCTTGTTGATCGCCGAGGGGTGATCCGCCGAATAATGATGAGACGTCACGATGCCGATCGCTGCGTCCCCCATGCCCGACAGCTGATCGTCGTCAGTCACCGTGCCGTTGCCGATCACCTTGATGCCGGCCTTGTCGAGACCACGCTCGGCGAATTGCCGCATCAAAGCACCGCCCTGCCCGGACGGAATGAAAACAAAGATGGCGTCCGGCTTGGCATCGGCGGCACGCTGCAGAAACGGCGAAAAATCCGGGCTGGCAAGCGGCACCCGGATCGCCTCGGCGACAGTGCCGCCCGCGGCGGTGAACCGCGCGGCGAACGATTTCTCCGCATCGACGCCGGGGGCATAATCGGAAACCAGCGTGACGACTTTGGCGATGCCATTCTTCGCCACCCAGTCGGCAAGAACGGTGGACGATTGGGCCGTGGTGTCGCTGGTGCGCACGATATAGGGCGACGCCTCGGTGATCAGCGAACTGCCCGCCGCCATCACGACTTCGACAACTTTTGCCGCCGTGGCAAGCGGCGCGACGACAAGCGCTGCCGGCGTGATCTCGAAACCGGCGAGGACATCGACCTTGTCGCTGACGATCAGTTCCTGCGCCAGCCGCTTGGTATTGTTCGGCAAGCTTGCGGAATCGCGGAGGATGATTTCGACCTTTTTGCCGGCGACCATATCGCCGTGCTCGCGTATGAACTGATCGACGCCGGCCTTCACCTGTTTTCCGGTCGACGCTTGCTCGCCGGTCATGGCGATGACCAACCCGATTTTGACGGTGCCTTCCGCGGAAGCAGCACCTGCGATCATTACGCCGACAGTTGCAGCGGCGATCGCACCGATAATACGCGCCGACCGACTCACAGCGGCTCGCCTTTGAGCCAGCGCGCGCCTTGTGCATAGAGCGCATCGAGTTCGGGGCCTTCGAGCCCGGCCATATCGTCCTTCACTCTGTAGCCGATCTTGGTTTGCAGGTAAGCGAGGTGCCGGTAACCTTCCGGAAAGCGGTTGAGTATTTCTTGATCGAGCACGAGCTTGGCGGACGGATCGACCGGATCGAGCCGATCCTTTTCATAGATGAGCCGGCGTAGCACCAGGCCCCAGCGGCCATCGCGCTTCTCGAAGAAATCGTAGAAGCGCCCGGTGCAGACCACATCGCAAATCACGCCATCGACCGGGGCGCGCTGCGAGATCGTCATCTTGGTCTGTGCAATCGAGCGATGGCCGACAACATCGATCGCGCTGCCGCCGAGGAAATGTAGGATGCGTACCCCGCGCTTCCAGCCCTCGTCATTGCCCTTGATGAATTCCTCGAACGTGCCTTGAAACCACGTCGCCATCATCCGGCCTTCGGCATGCCAGACGGTGCGGAAGCGGTCCCACAGGCGCGCGTCGCGCCACACCGCCCAGCATTCCACCAATTCACGGATCGTAACTTTGTCGGCGTCGACAGCAGCCATCGGACGATTCTCCCGGGGTTTTATGTTGGGCCAGTGTAGCCTGGATTGAGCGAAGCGAAATCCGGGATTCAAACCTTCATCCGCTTCGTCCCCGCGCAAGCGGGGACCCAGGCTGGATTCCCGCTTGCGCGGGAATGAGCGGTAAATGACGGCAAGTAAGGATTAGATATCGCGGCCCTCGACCTTTTCGGTCAGCGTCTTCACGACGTCGGGGACATTGTCGAGATGCGGGTCGACTGCCAACGCTTTACGGTAAGCCTCGAGCGCGTGCTTGTCGTCGCCGATCTCCTGCAGGATCATGCCGAGGCCGGACAAGGCGCCGAAGTGCCGCGGCTCGCGCGCCAGAACCTCGGCGATATCGGCGAGCGAATGGCCGTAGTCCTGCTTGAGGTAATAGACCGTCGCACGCCGGTTCCAGGCTTCGACATAATCAGGCTTGAGCGCAATGACGGCATCGAGGAGTTTTATGGCGAGGTCGTAATCTTTTTCGTCGGTCGCCGCGCGCACCCGGCTCATCAAAAGATTGCAGGTGTCGCTGCCGGACGATACCCAGATTGCCCAAATGCGCTCCTCGATCGCCTTGGCGCTCGCTTCGTCGGGCGCCAGTTTCAAAGCGCCAAACAGCGTATCGAGATTATAGGTGGGCTCGCCGTGTACCGCCTGCGACAGGTCGGCGGGCGGCGACATCATATCTGGCGGGCTTTGCGCCAGCACCGGCGAACAGGCCGGTGCAAAAACGAGCGCGGCCGAGAGGGCACCGAACAGGACCTGGAATCGCAGTCTCATGGGCACAAATCTATGCCCTTGCCGCGGGGCGGCAAGTCGGAAAAGTGCTCAATCGGGTGGAATGAAATGCGGCGGAAATGGGCAGCGGAGGAAACCGCTAGGGCCAACGTCTCAGCCCTTTCGCTCAACCTTGGCGAGCCTTGAAGCGGCGCTGCGTCTTATTGATGACGTAAACACGCCCCTTGCGCCGCACGATGCGATTGTCGCGATGGCGGCCGCGCAGCGATTTCAATGAGTTGCGGACTTTCATGACTTTTTCCTTGATCTGCCGCGTTGATTAAGGAGGCGCCTTCCGCTTGTCAACGCCCGGAAAGCCCGGGCGGCCAGCGAAAAAGGGGCCGATTTCAATGAAGATCAGGCCGCCGCGTGCTCGGCTTCGGCGCTTCCGGCCTGCGTGCTTTCCAGCCCATCGCCGCCATCAAAGCCGGTCAGGACGCGGACGAGCTTATTCCAGGCCCGCAGCGCCAAACCGGCCGGCAACGGCATGCTATGCCGACAGACCGCGAATTTCCGCACATAATGCGGCACGTGCCAGATGCTGATGCTGCCGGCCGGGAAAAACGCCATGTCGCCCGGACCGATGCGCCGCACCGCGCCCTTTTCGTCGGTGAGGAAAACTTCGCCGGCTATGACGTGGATGGTTTCATCGACCGGGTAATTCCATTTGAAGCGTCCCGCCGTGCACGACCAGGCGATGATGGTGGACGTGCCGTCAGCGCTTGCGGCCAGCCGGGCCGAACGCGCCTCCGGCGTGCCTTCGATAATCCAGCGCTCCGGTATCGGTGCCGGCAGAAGTTCCACATCGGCGGGAGCCGCAAAGACGATTGGCTGAGACATGACGGTCACCCCGAGAAGACGCTCCATTAGATCGAGGCAGTCCCAAGAAAGCGTAAATCCGGTGCCGTCCTGCGATTGCCTTAACGCACCGTATCGGCGGCCGCGCCGCGAAGCGCGACCGGCCAATCGCGCCAGGTGCGGCGCAGAGGAACACTGACATCGCGCTTTTCCGCCTTGCGCGCGCTTAAATAGGCGGCCCATTTCCGATAGACGCCGAGCGCTGCTTCACGCCACGGACTTCGCAGACCGGCTTCCAGCGCGCGTGTTGGAAACTCCGCCATCAGCTCGCTGCGCCGGCCAGTTCGCGCTCGCCCCGCAAAGGCTTCGGCGAGCGCGGCTGCCGGTACGTCGAAATAGCCAATCGGTTGGGCCGGATATTGCCCGCGTTCGCCACTGAGGAAGCGCGCGGCATCGCGGCGATATTCGCGCAGCAGCGTATCGGCGTCATATTCCGGGTGGCCCTGGAAGAACAAAAAGAAGCTGCCATCCTGCTTGGCGAAAGTGTCGACGCCCGCGACGGCCGAACGCGTGAGAATTTTGTAGCCGCAGGACTGAAGCGCGCGTTCCGGCAAGTCGTTGTAGCGCGAATGCGGCACCCAATGCGGCTCGGGGAAATGCTGCGTCATCGGATGATCCGCCGCCAGCCGGCAATCGAACACACCGAAGCACTTGTCCTTCAACGCGTGGCGCTCGATGCCGTCGGCATGCAGGACGGCGGCGTGTGCGGCCAGGCACGACCAAATGGTCGAGGCGGTATGCTCCCGCGCCCAATCCACTAGCGTGGTCAGCGTCTGCCAATAAGGCTCGTCGATCAGGTTCTTGGCGCGCGGTTCGGTACCGGTGACGATCAAGCCGTCGATCTGCGTATCCCAGAGTTCAGCTATATCGCGGTAGCGCTGGACCAGCTCGCCGCGAACACCTTCCGCGCGCGGCATTTCCGGGATCGCAAACAATTTCAGCAGCACGACGGCATTCGGCGTTGCCGCTCGGATCAAATCGGTGAATTGCCGCTCGGTCGCCGCGAACGCCGCGTCGGGCATGTTGTTGACGAGGCCGATGCTAATGCAATTCGCGGCGTTGAGTTCGGCAGTTGCGGCCGACCGACCGGAGTCCAGGAAAAGCGGCATTGGGTCAGTCCTCCGGAGGGCCCTACTCGGCGGCCATCAGGGTCGAACCCCGCGACTGCGAAGGGGCCAATGCCTGATCGAGATCGGCCAAAATGTCGTCGATGTGCTCTATGCCGACGCTGAGCCGGATCATTCCCGGCCGCACGCCGGCCTTTTGCTGCTCTTCGGCCGACATCTGCCGATGCGTCGTCGAGGCCGGGTGACAGGCGAGCGATTTGGCATCGCCCATATTGACCAATCGTTTGAACAGGCCGAGCGCGTCATAAAAATTCTTAGCGGGAGCAAGCCCGCCGACGACGCCGAAGGTCAGCAGCGAACAGGCGCGGCCGGCGAGATATTTATTCGCCAACGCATGATAAGGACTGTCGGCAAAGCCGGCATAATTGACCCACTCTACTTTCGGATGATGGCGGAGGAATTCGGCCACACGCCGCGCATTCTCGACATGGCGCTCGACCCGCAGCGCCACCGTCTCGATGCCTTGCAAGAGCAGAAAGGCGGCGAACGGCGACAGTACCGCACCGGTGGCGCGCTGATAGACGCTGCGGCAGCGGGCGATATAGGCGGCGGCGCCGAAGTGCTCGGCATAAATCAGCCCGTGATAGGAGGCGTCGGGCTCATTGAACATGGGGAAGCGGCGCGCATGTTTGCGCCAAGGAAACCTGCCGCTATCGACGATAGCGCCGCCGAGTGTGGTGCCGTGGCCGCCCATGAATTTAGTCAGCGAATGCACGACGATGTCGGCACCGTAATCGATCGGGCGGAGCAGGATCGGCGTCGCCACGGTGTTGTCCACGACCAGCGGAATGCCGTGACGCTCCGCGACGCCGGCCAGCGCCTCGATGTCGCAGATATTGCCGGCCGGATTGCCGACGCTTTCACAGAAGATCGCCCGCGTTTGGTCATCGATCAGCTTTTCGATCGCGGCGGCACTGTCGGATTCGGCGAAACGGACATTGATGCCCTGGCTGGGCAGAACATGAGAAAATAGCGTGTAGGTGGTGCCGTAGAGCTGCGGTACCGAGACGATATTGCAGCCCATCGCGGTAAGATTGAGCACCGCATAATTCAGCGCCGCCTGGCCCGAACTGACGCACAGGGCCTCGACGCCGCCTTCGAGCTCGGCAACGCGGCGTTCGAGCACGGCGGTTGTCGGATTGCTGATCCGGCTGTAGCGAAAGCCTTCGGTTTCCAGATTGAACAAGGCAGCGCCGTGGTCGGCACTGTCGAATTCATAGGCGACCGTCTGATAGATCGGCACCGCGACGGCCTTCGTCGTCGGGTCGGTCTGGTAGCCGCCATGGACGGCTACAGTTTCGCTCTTCATGATTCCCGCCGCTTTTTAACGCCAATCCCTGGCTGCGATCTTAAGCGCGATTGGGTTTCCGATCGGTGGCCGAAAGAGCGAAAAACGAGGACGCGGTAAATTCGCGAGAGTAACGTTAATTGTTTGCCATCAGTTGTTGTTGGCCGTGCCGCGTCGCGACGACGGGGGATTAGCTTGGTGAATAGTTCAAATTTCATCCAATCTTGAAGCGAAAGATTCACTTTGCTGAGGCATCTTCCGCTCATGGCGCTGGTCGAGATCGAACGGGTATCGCACGAGGGGGCGGCGAAGGAAGCCGCGTCGCGTGATTGGCTGCGCGCGCTCGAGGCGACCGCAACGATCGTCCGCAACCCGCAGCGCACCCTGCTCAACGCGATCGAGGATATTGCACGAGACGCGGGCGAGATCGACGCCTTGATATCGCGGCGCGGAACGCTGACCTACCGCGCGCTTACCGAACGCGCCAATCGCTATGCGCGCTGGGCGCTCGGCCAGAAACTCGGCAAAGGCGACACCGTCTGCCTTATGATGCCGAACCGGCCGGAATATTTCGTCATCTGGCTTGGCATCACTTCCATCGGCGGCGTCGTCTCGCTGGTCAATACTCAATTGCGCGGCCCCTCGCTGGCGCACTGCATCGACATCGTCGCGCCGAAGCATGTCATCGTTGCCGCGGAACTGACCGAACCGTTTCGCTCCGCGATGCTCTGCAGCCGGCCGAAAATATGGTCGCATGGCGGCCGCGACTTCCCACGCATCGATTGCGAGATCGAGCGGTTTTCAGCCGCGCCGCTTTCGGCGATGGAGCGCCGCGACGTCTCTATTTCAGATCGCGCGCTGACGATCTACACCTCCGGCACGACCGGTATGCCGAAGGCCGCGAATGTGAGCCATCGCCGGCTGATGCAATGGAGTTTCTGGTTCGCCGGCCTGATCGATACCGGGCCGGACGACCGCATGTATGATTGCCTGCCGATGTATCACTCGGTCGGCGGCGTGGTGGCGATCGGCGCGCTCCTTGTGCGCGGCGGCTCGGTGGTGATCGCCGATAAGTTTTCCGCGAGCGAATTCTGGTCCGATATCGCCAAATGGGACTGCACGCTGTTTCAATATATCGGCGAATTATGCCGTTATCTGGTCAATGCGCCGAAACATCCGTTGGAACGCAAGCACCGGCTGCGGCTGTGCTCCGGCAACGGGTTGCGCGCCGACATCTGGAACGGCTTCCAGTCGCGGTTCAGTATTCCGCGCGTCCTGGAATTCTATGCGTCGACCGAAGGCAATGTCTCGCTTTATAACGTCGAAGGCAAAGTGGGCGCCGTCGGTCGCGTGCCGCCGTTCCTGATCCATCGCTTTCCGCTGGCTCTCGTCCACTTCGATACCGCCACCGCAGCACCGGCGCGCGACACCAGCGGCCGCTGCATTCGCTGCGCGCCCGGCGAGGTCGGCGAAGCGATCGGGCGCATCGCCAAAGATTCGAAGCGGCCAGGCGCCGAGTTCGAAGGCTATACAAAGAGCGCGGACACCGAAAACAAAATCCTGCGCGACGTGTTCGAGGGGGGCGATGCCTGGTACCGCACCGGCGATCTGATGCGCATGGACCGGGCCGGCTTCTTTTATTTTGTCGATCGCGTTGGTGACACCTTCCGCTGGAAGGGTGAAAACGTGGCCACCTCTGAAGTCGTCGCCGCAATCATGGAATTCCCCGGCATCGCCGACGCCAGCGTTTACGGCGTCGCCGTTCGCGGCACCGAAGGCTCGGCCGGAATGGCGACGCTCATTGCCGATAAGGAACTCGACCTTAGGGAACTACGGCGGCATTTAGCCCGACGCTTGCCGGCTTATGCCCGACCGCTGTTCCTACGTATCGGGAACCGCATCGACATGACTGTGACCTTCAAACACAAAAAGCAGGAACTTTCGCGGCAGGGCTTCGACGTCGCGACGATTTCCGACCCAATCTATTTCGATGATGCCTCTGTGCAGGCCTATGTACGACTGGATACCGCGCTCTATCAGCGCATCAACGCCGGCAAGATTCGGCTTTAGCGTATCCGCTAATCCGTAGCTCAACTGCGGTTTTTTCCTCAGGGCACCGTCCCGCGCAGTGGCGCGATCACAACTGCGTTCCCCGACAGCGCAATCCGGAACCACTCATTGCGTAGCGTCCTTTATTGCCCAGGCGATGCGGCGTTATAGCCATTTCGCCACACCCGATCACTGCAACTTTAGATAACTGGAACTTCAGAACCAGCTTGGAGACGAACATGAGATCAAAACTCCTGAGCGGCGTTACCGCGCTCGCGCTGACCGCGGGTACGGTCTTGGCGAGCTCCGCTCCCGCATCGGCTCAATGGGGATGGCATCGAGGATGGGGAGGATGGGGATGGGGCGGCGGGGCTATCGCCGCCGGCATTCTCGGCGGAGCCGCGCTGGCCGCCGCGACTTCGCCCTATTGGGGGGCGGGCTATTATGACTACGCCCCCGGATATGCTTACTCTGGTTATGCCTATCCCGGAGCTTATGCCTACGCCCCCGGCTATGCCTACAGCCCTGCTTTTAGCTACGGCGCCGACTATGGCTATGGTGGCGGCTACACGCCGGCTGTGAGCTACGGCGGCGTTTACGATTATGCGCCCGCGCCCTATGTCGCCGCGGGCACTACGACAGTAGGAGGCGGCGGCGATGTCGCTTACTGCAGAGCGCGTTACCGCTCCTACAACCCATCAACGGGAATGTTTTTGGGTGTGGACGGGCAGCGTCACCCCTGCCCATAGCGTCCAACTACGCAGTTGCGCCTGCGTCGATGGTGAGCACCGTGCCGGAAATGCTCTGCGCCTGATCGCCGAGCAGGAATTGGACCGCGTTCGCGACATCGTCGACGCTGGCGAGCTTCCGTAGCGCGCTTCGACGCATCACTTTTTGACGCTGCTCGCCGGCAAGACCGTGCGTCATGTCGGTATCGAGAAAACCGGGCGCCACGGCATTTACGGTGATGCCGAGGCGTCCGACTTCGCGCGCCAGCGAACGCGTGAAACCAATCATCGACGCCTTGGTCGCGGCATAGACCGAAAGTCCGCTATAGCCGGTGAAGCCGATGATCGAAGCGACGTTGACGATACGGCCGACACGCTCCGACATCATCGAACGCACCACATATTTGCTCAGCACGATCGGCGAATGCGTATTGACGCGCAGCATTTCCTCGATCTGCGAATTATGCATCAGCGACAACGCGCCATCGAGACCCAGCGCCGCGTTGTTGACCAGCCCGAACAGCCCGCCGAATTTTTGCCGCAGCGTGCGCACCAGTTCCGGTATTTCGTCGATCTTGCCAAGGTCGAACGGCACGAAATGGAGCGAACCGCGCTTGCCGCGCTTTGCCTCCGCGATCGCCGCTGTCAACTCCTTGGTTTCGTTGCGGGCAAGCGCGATGACGCAATAGCCCGCGGCGGCGAGCTTGCGGGCGATGCCGAGGCCCAAACCGCGGCTCGCACCCGTTACCAGTATATTGCGCGCCGACGCCGAGGTTTTCCTTTTAGCGATCTTTTTAGCCATGACGCCGCGCCAGTTTGCCACTCGCCGCGACTTCGAGCGCGGCTACGAAGCTGATGGCGGCCGGCACTTTGTGGCGCGACAACGCCTCGCGGCAAAGTTTGAGGATATCGCCTTTGACTTCGCCGGCTTCGCCGCTGCTGATGTTGCCGCCACTTTTGAGCACGACATCGGCGATCACGATCGAGCCCGTGACCGGACTTCGTTTCGGACGCACCAGCGACATGCGGACTTGGGGATGCCGGTTGATCACCGCCTCGATTTCCTCGGGGTGCACCTTCAAGCCGCCGATATTGATGATGCCGCCGCGACGGCCGGCAAAGACGTAACGATCGCCGCACAATTCCAGCATGTCGCCGGTATCGACGAAGCTGTCCGGATCGGCGAGTGGCGTGTCGCTGCCGACATAGCGCGATGCGGCCCGTGGCGAACGGATTCGCAGCGAACCGTCGGCCACCTTGAGTTCGACGCCGTCGCGCACTTGGCCAACAAATGACATCGGGAAACCGGCGAGCCCGTCACTGACTTCGAACGCGACGCCGGCTTCTGTCGAAGCATAGGCGTGGCCGATGCTGGCATTGGGGAAGGTGTGGCGCAAACTGTCGAGCACCGCCTGATCCGCGATCTCGCCGGAGAGACGAACGTAACGCGGTGAAATTTTGCCGATGGCAGGCGACATCAGCGAGCGGCGCCAATGCGAAGGCGTGCCGGATAGATGCGTGACGCCGCGGCGCCCGAGGCGATCGAGATGCTCGGCGATCGGTTCGCCCCCGCTCGACAACACGAGCGAGGCGCCTCCGAGGACGGCCCGCAAGAAAATCTGCAAGCCGCCATAACGGCGGATGTCATAAAAGGTGGCCCAAACAACCGGCTCGTCGCTCGTGCTGCCCTTGATCGCTGCCGTCAGTGCGCCAAGGCTATGCTCGACCATTTTCGGCACGCCGGTGGTGCCGGAGGTCAGCAGCACCCATTCGGTTGCGCGCCGGGCCGCTGGCAGCCGTTCCGTGGCCACGATCTCCGGCGCGCACAGGACGTGGACAGGAAGCTCGAATGAGGTGTGAGCCGGCGTGTCGCGATCGACAACTATGGCATCGATCTCGGCATCGGCGATCAGCGCACCAAGATGCACGGGATCGGCGTCCGGCGGGAGGACGAGAACGCGGCGCGCCACGCCGTCCAGCTCGATCAGTGCCAACGCGGTGGTGAGTTGGCTCGAGGTGGCGATGAGGACGGATCTGTCCGCCAAGTGGCCGAGCCGTCCGCCGAGGCTCGTTCCCCGGCGCAAACCCGTAACAGGCACGCTCGCGGCGTGATCCCAGAACCACGGCTCTGACGAACCGCTACCGAGGCGCTGCCGCAGCGATTGCGCCTCAGTGCGCGCCATTTTCGTAGACTTTCACGAAATCGCCGAAAGTCACGGGGAACATCGCGTCCTCGGACGCGGTGAATGGGTCGACACCGAGCCGATCTTCGAGACGAGCGACCAGCACGGCAAAGCCCAGCGAATCGAGTCCGGAATCAAGCAGCACGAGATCGTCGCGCAGCGGCGCCAGGATCTTGCCGTGCTCACGGGCGATCTCTTCCATCTGGTCCATTATGGTTAATTTCACCGACATGGCTGACCTACAATTTGTTCACTTCGCATCCGTATATTCCCGTAACGATTACGATCAAGTTCACGTAAGCGACGTGGTCAACGCGAATGCTTTCCCCCATGCCGGCGATCCGCTGCCGACAGATTGGCGCAGGCGATATTCCCGCCGTCGCCGATCTGCTCACGCGCGGATTTTCCTATCGCAGCCCGCAGTTCTGGCATCGCGCGCTCAATCACCTGACCCGGCACGAACCGCCGCCGGGTTTGCCTAAATATGGTTACTTGTTGGAAACCGGCGACACGCCGGTCGGCGCCATCTTGATGATCTGCTCGGCCATGCCTGTCGGCGGGACGGGCACCACGACCGGCGCGGCAGTGGCGCCACGCTGTAATCTCTCCAGCTGGTACGTCGATCCCGAATACCGGGCCTATGCGCCGCTGTTGGTGTCGCAGGCGCTACGCCACAAGGAAGTCACCTATCTCAACGTCTCGGCGGCGCCGCACACTTGGCCGATTATCGAGGCGCAGGGATTTTCGCGTTACAGCGAGGGCATCTTCATTTCGCTGCCGGCGCTGAACCGGGCGCCCGCCGGCGCACCGGTCGAAGTTCTGGACGCCAAGGACCAGCCGGCGGCGGTGTTCGATCCGTTCGAACAAGACGTGCTGCGGGAACATGCCGAGCACGGCTGTATCAGCCTGTGGTGCGTGACGGCGGAGCGCGCTTATCCATTCGTGTTTCGGCCACGCTTCGTCAAAGGCGTCATCCCCTGCGCGCAACTGATCTATTGTCGCGATATCGCGGATTTCGCCCGCTTCGCCGGGCCGCTCGGCCGCCATCTCGCGCGGCACGCCCGGCCGATCGTCATTGTCGACAGCAACGGGCCGATACCAGGCCTCATCGGCATTTTCCGCCGCGGCAGCAGACCGAAATATTTCAAGGGCCCGCAACGTCCGCGGCTCGGCGATCTCGCCTATACCGAATACGCGATCTTGGGCGTGTAGACCCCGTTGGATTCCCGCTTGCGCGGGAATGAGCGGAGGAAAATCGAATTTCTCAAACCATCAGCGCTTGCCGCACGCGCCCCGGCCACTGAGCAAATTCGACGCCGTGGGTGGCAAATAGCGCCAAGGCCAAGCGATCGATGCCGAAAGCGACACAGCCGGTATGCGCGGTCTGACCGTCGGCATCGCATAGATTCCACGCCGCACCGAAATGGTCCCGGTGACAGTTGAAGCTCATGCAGGCGGTCGGCTCGTCTTCCGAATGGACCGGAATGAGCAACTCGAATTTCAATGCCTGCTCGACCTGGCTGATCGCCATCAGCTTGCCGCCGCGGCCGAAAAACGGATCGCTCGCCTGATCGATGCGGTGGGGTAGACCAAGCTGGCCGGCGAATTCTTCGGCACGCTTCATCCAGCGCGCGCGGAAGTCCTGAATCCGCTCCGGTGTGCCTATGCAGACATATTCGCGCATGCGAAACGATTGCAGCCTGTCGAGCATTTTCGACGGCTCACGGCGGAAGCAATCACAGGCGACGTCGAACACGAGGCCGCCCGCCGGGACGTGGCCGCGGCTCGCGACCAAGGGATAGACCGGATAGCAGGCAGCCGGGCTCAAAACGAGATCGGCGGCTTCGAGTCCCGAAGTCCAATCGCTACCGGCGTCATAGCGTTCGACGCTGGCGCGGATACCCGCCTCGTCGCCGCCTAGGCAGCTCACGCAACCAAGAAAATGAGGGAAGCTTTTCAGATAGCCCGATTTTTCCAATTGCCGGCGGCTCATGACCGGCGGAAACCTCAATACTTCTGTATTCGCTTCGCGATAGCGGGAGATCAGCGTGGTGAGGCCATCGACGACTTTCTCGAATACGCCGGTGCGCGCATAGACCCCGTCGATGCCGCTCGGCAACAGCAGCGCTTCGGCGATCGAATCGAGTGAACGGGTTGGCGTAACCGGCTGCTTGAATGCAACGTTCATCTGTCTTTCGCCTTTTGTCTGTTTGAAGGTTGGCGGCGGTCTTAGACGGTGAGCGAATCCGGCGCGCCGGTCAGAATCGACGTCGTCGCAATATTGGCGAGGATACGGTCGTTGCTGATCATGATCGGCGCCGACAGGATATCGCGCAGATGGCGACCGATACTGAACTCGCCGTCATTGCGGTAACCTGACAGCCCGCAAGTCCGCATCGCGCTCATGACGGTGGTGACGGCAAGCTCGGACGCACTGACCTTGTGAAGATTTATGCCGCTCTGGAAATCGATCGTTTCAAGCGTGGCTGCACCGTCGGCGGCCTCGAAGCGTTGTACCGCGACGGCAATCATGCCGCGGAGCGTACGTAAAGTGGCGTTGGCGTGCGCCAAATGCGCGGCCGCGGGCGGCAACGTGCCGCCGGAACGATGCGCAGCCTTGCGAACGAAAGCGCGGGCTCGCTCGACCGCGGCGGTGGCGATACCGGCCCAGGCCGCGCTCCAGACCAGATGCGCAACCGGCATCATCGTTTGGGCGTGAATCTTGTCATAGCTCACCGGTAGTATCTGTTCGCTCGAACCGGAGGCCTCCAGTTTGAATCCCTCGCTGCAGGTGCCGCGCATGCCGAGTGCGTCCCAGCCACTTAACGGCTTCAGCGTGCAGTCTTGCTTGAGAAATGTGACCAGCACCTGGTCTGAACTCGCGGCTTCGGCAGAGCGGCGCGCAGTCGTGACGATGGCGTCGGCGGCGTTGCCGTAGGAGATGACGGTCGCTTGCCGGTCGAGCGTGATGCGTGGGCCTTCGTACCCGATCGCGGCTATGCTGTTGCGGAGATCGCCGCCGGCCTGCCCTTCCGTAGTGGAGGACGCCAACAGCATCTGTTCGTTGCAGACCCGGCGCAGCAAAAGCTGGTGCCAGGAACCCGAGCGGCCGTGGCGTATGATGCAAGCGAGCGCCGCCTGGTGCATCGCGTAGATCATCGCGGTCGATGCACAAGCGCGCCCGAGCGTATAACAAACGTCGATCATTTCGGCGATGCCGGCGCCTTCGCCGCCAAATTCGCGCGGTACCGCGATGCCAAAGAGCCGCTCGGCACGCGCGGCGCCGATGGCCTCCTCCGGAAATCTGGAATCGCCATCGACCGAGCCGGCATGTTCGGCGGCGACCGCCGCGACCTTTGCCGTGCGCGCAACGAAGTCCGTCGTGCCGTGAGCCCGCAGATTGCCCGCGACCGCCATGATGCCGCGCGCGGCATTGCGGGCCACGTGAATATCGTCATCCATTTCGAGAACCTTTGCGGTTCTGATATTCATGGACAGTCTCGTTGTTCCGTGGCCCCGGCGTAACGCGTTGGAATGCGATCGTTACAGTGCTACCGCTATCGCAAAACTTACAAATCCTCGTGGCATTTGCCGGGAATTAGCGCGCTTCTTTCGCGTAAAGGTTACCAATCGAAAACCCCTCTTATGCTAACGATATGTAGAGCCGTTGGTGCGATGATGGTTCTCGAAAGCAGAGAATTTTCGGTCCGAAATTTGGGATTTGTTCACCGTGCTTGACCGCCTCGATCCACCCGCCACCGAACGCGTCGTCGTATTGGTCCGCCAAATTCTGGCAAAGCGCGGCGTCGACCGCGCGCCCAAGCGCGATGAGGACTTGACCGAAAGCGGGCTGTCGTCGCTCGACATGGTCAATCTCATGCTCGCGGTAGAGACCGAATTCGACGTCAAAATTCCCGATCGGGACATGACGCCGGCAAACTTCCGCAGCGTCGCGCGGATTGAAGCGCTGCTGGCCGGATTGCTGCAAAACGCCTGATTTCCCTCCTCGCGGCTATCCTTGGATTAGCCCTTGGCTTCTGCCTCGCTCCGGTGAGATGATGCCTGTGCGCGGGCGGCTTGCGCCGTAATAAGAAGGCGGGGAAACATGGAATTCGGCATTCTCTTCACGTCGCATCCCAACACCGAGATCGAGCCCTATCCACATCGCGACGTGCACGCCCGGGTTACCCGGCAAGTCATACGCGCTGACGAAATCGGCTTCGATTACGCCTGGGTCGCCGAGCATCATTTCAGCAACGAATACGGCATCATGCCGGATGTCTTCGTCTATGCGGCCTATCTCGCCGCGCTGACCAAGCGCATCAAGCTCGGTACCGCCGTTGTGACGCTGCCGCTCGCCAACCCGCTGCGGGTCGCCGAAAATACTGCCTTCGTCGATATTCTGAGCAACGGCCGCTTCGCGCTCGGGCTGGGCTCCGGCTACCGCAAATATGAATTTGAAGGCTTCGGCGCCGATTTCGAAGGCCGCCGCGATGTCCAGGAGGAGGCGCTCCCGCTGTTGATGGAGTTGTTCCACAACAAGCGCGCCGACCATCACGGCGATCACTTCAACGTCAAGGTGGACGGCAGCTACGAGCTTTTCCCGCACGCGATGCAAGAGCCGCATCCGCCCATCTTTCTCGCCGGCGCGACCGACCGCTCGATCGGCGTCGCCGCCAAAATGGGCTTCGGTCTTTTCCTGTCGAGCTGGACGCCGTTTCCCGAACTGGCGCGGCAATCCGCCTTTTACCGCAAGACACTCGACCAAACGCCGGAAGCGCTGCGCGCCAACCCGGCGCGCGGTCACGTTGACGTGGCGCGCTGGGTCTATGTCGCGGAAACCGACGCCAAGGCCAAGCGCGACAGCGAAGCCGGCATCATGCGCAACCTTGCCCATTTCGGCAGCGGTCATACGTCGGGTTACCTCGGCACCGTGTCACAGGACGTCGGCGCCAGCCCGCGCGATTACGATGCACTGACCCGCGACATTATTCTGCACGGCTCGCCGGCCACGGTAATCGCCAAGATCGAAGAGCTACACGGCATGACGGGCAACGCCTCGATCATGCTGCACTTTCCGCCGTGGTATGGCGCCGAAAAGGCGCTCGCATCGCTCGAACTTTTTGCCGCCGAGGTCATTCCGAAATTCAAGGACAGGCCGCGCGCCCAGAAAAGTGCCTGATCCCGCCCGATCGTATTCCCAAGCGGACTTCGCATAATGGCTCAAAGTATCGCGCCGCGGACGGTGTATTACGCCAGCATCGGCCCTGCGCTTACGCTGTTCGATATCGACGTTGAAGGCACGGCGCTGACCAAACGCGGCACGGTAACCCTGCCCGCCAATGTCCAATATGCCTGGCCGCACCCGTCGCGGCGCTTTCTCTACGTCGTGTCGAGCAATGGCGGGCCAGGTATCGCCGGCGACAAGCATTTCGCGCATGCCTTCGCGATCGACCCGGTATCGGGCGCTTTACAGCTTCATGGCAGCCCGGCGGCGCTGCCGTCGCGGCCCATCCACTGCAGCGTCGATGCCAAAGGCGAATACCTGCTGGCCGCCTACAATATGCCGAGCCATGTGACGGTCCATCGTCTCAACGTCGACGGCACAATTGGCGAGCCGGTCGCTCAGACGGAAAGACCGGATACCGGCATTTACGCGCATCAGGTTCGCATGGCGCCGGGCAACCGCATCGCGATGCTGGTGACGCGCGGCAACAACCCGAGTGCCGGCAAGCCTGAAGACCCCGGCGCGATCAAGACATTTGCCTTCGACAAAGGCGTGCTGAGAAACCTAGCCTCGATCGCGCCCGGTAATGGCCTTGGCTTCGGACCGCGCCATCTCGACTTTCATCCGACCGCGCCATTGGTCTTCGTGTCCATCGAGCGGCAAAACAAACTTTACGTTTACTCGCTCGACGCCGATACGGGGCTGTCGCGAGACCCGCTGTTCGTGAAGGAGACGCTGTCGAATCCCGGCACCGCGGCGCACCAAGGAGCCGGCGCCATTCATGTCCACCCGAACGGCAAATTCGTTTATCTGACCAACCGCACCTTTCCGGCCACCGAAGCGGGTGGCAGGGAAAATTCGGTGGGCGGCGAGGATAGCGTTGCGGTCTTTGCTGTCGACCAGAAGACAGGCGAACCCACTCTCATTCAGAACATTGACGGCCGCGGCGTTCAGTTGCGCACCTTCGGCATCGATCCGACCGGCCGGATGCTGGTCGTGGCGAACATCATGCCGGTAGGAGCGCGGACCGCGGGAATGACGGCGTTTCGTATCGGCGACGCCGGCAAGCTCACGCTGGTGCGAAAATACGATGTCGACGTCGGCGCGCACCAGCAATTCTGGAGTGGCATGGTCACGCTGCTCTGACTTTAATGCGGCGAGAAGCCCGGTTTGGACGAGCCAAACCGGGGTTCGACGAGTGAGGCTCGTTGGTAATTTGGCTTACTGATAACCCTGTCCCGGCCCACCCGGATTTTTGCCCGGTCCGCGGTCGTTGTTCTGCGCTTTGTCGGGATGGCCGGAAACCGTGCCGGCACCGCCACCGCCCGCTCCGGCGTTGCCGGACTGCGCGATAGCAAATGTCGAGGCGCCGAAAATCAGCGCGGTAGCGAGTGCGATGGTCTTCACTTTAGACATCTAATGTCCTCCTGCGTTGCCCTTACCCGACAACGCCTTGCAACAGGGAGTGTTCCTGTGGCTCTCCTTGGAACCTTACAGTTGTTGGAACCTCGCGCCGCTTTGAGGACTATCAACGGTAAGCGGTATCAACGGTGTGCCTTCTTGCTGCCGCTGGGCGTCGTCCCATCTTTGTTCCAGCAATTACAAATTCAAACTTAGGCTTGGGGAAAGGCACCAATCATGTCGATCAGACCGGTTAAAAGCATCGTCACCTCGAAGCCGACGATGGAAGGCGCGGGCGTCAAGCTGCGCCGGGCTTTCGGCTTCGGCAATACCAGCGATTTCGATCCCTTCCTGCTGCTCGATGATTTCCGTAATGACCGGCCGGACGACTATCGCGCCGGCTTTCCGTGGCATCCGCATCGCGGCATCGAGACCATAACCTATGTGCTGGCGGGAAGTGTCGAGCACGGCGACAGCCTCGGCAATCGCGGCAATCTCGGCGCAGGCGACGTGCAATGGATGACCGCCGGCCGTGGCATCATGCATCAGGAAATGCCGCAGGGCGACGCGGCGGGCCGGATGCACGGCTTTCAGCTATGGGCGAACCTGCCGTCATCGCTGAAGATGACGGCGCCGCGCTATCAGGACATCAAAGGCGCCGAAATTCCGGAAGTCGTCGATGACGACGGCACCCGCGTGCGCGTCGTGTGTGGTGATTTTTGGGGCAAGCGCGGCCCGGTGGAAGGCGTCGCCGCCGACCCGCGCTATCTCGATATCTCGGTGCCGGCGGGTAAGCGCAAAACTCTGCCGGTCGAACTCGGACGGCACGCCTTTGCTTACGTGTTCGAGGGCTCCGCCGATTTCCGCGCCGCGTCGAAGCCGTTCGGGGTGTTGACCGAGAAGAGCGACGGCGTCAACGAAACCGTGGTGCGGGAGCAGACTGGCAACCGTTCGCTCGTTTTGTTTGACAGCGGCGACGAAGTCACTGTGCAGGCCGGCGATAACGGAGTCCGTTTCCTCCTTGTGTCCGGCAAGCCGATCGAAGAGCCGGTTGCCTGGTATGGGCCGATCGTGATGAACAGCGAGGCGGAGCTGCAACAAGCTTTCGCCGAGCTGCGCGGCGGCACGTTCATCAGATAAACAGCCAAATCCAGAACAGATTTCTTCCGCTCGTCCCCGCGCAAGCGGGGACCCAGCGCCTTAATGCAGCCTTTCTGGATTCCCGCTTGCGCGGGAATGAGCGGATTAAACCTGCGCCGTGCCGCCAAAGTCTGCTATCTTGGTTCCTGATAGAGCGTCCGGCGCAGCGAGACCTACAGGTAAAAAAATATCCGCGCCAGCCAGGGGAGGAACCACGCGTGAAAAAGCTGCTTGCCTTGCTCGCGGCCGCGGTCGTCACGTTGCTCGCTCGGGCGCTACGCGCCGACGAATTTCCCTCGCGTCCGATCACCTTCATTGCCGTGTTTGGAGCCGGCAGCTCCAGCGATACGATCTGCCGTATCATCGGCGATCCGCTCGGCGCCGCTTTGAAGCAGCCGATCGTCGTCGAAGACCGTCCCGGCGCCGATGGCGCGGTGGCGGCGCAATATGTCCAGCGCGCCAATCCAGACGGCTATACGCTGATGCTGGCGACCAATTCGCCGCTGTCCGCAGACCCGTTCCTGCTGCGCCATATCAATTACGATCCGGTGCAGGATTTCGCGCCGGTGACGCGGGTCGGCAGCTTCACCAATCTCCTGGTCGTCAATCCGTCACTCCCCATCCATTCGGTCGCCGAACTGGTCGCCTACGCCAAAGCCAATCCAGGCAAGTTGTCGTTCGCAAGCGGCAATACGTCCGGTGTGGTCGGCGGCAAGACCTTCGCCCATTGGGCCGGGCTCGACATGGTGCACGTGCCCTACAAAAGCACCGCATTGGGGATCGAGGACGTCATCGCCGGCCGGGTGTCGATGATGGTGCTCGATTATACGGTCGCCCTGCCGCACATCGCGTCGGGCCAAGTGCGGCCGCTGGCGGTGACCCGGATAAAGCGCTCGTCGCTGTCTCCGGACCTGCCGACCATGGACGAAGCCGGCATCGAAGGCTTCGATCTGGACGCCTGGGCCGGCCTCGTCGCGCCGGCTCATACGCCGCCGGAGATCGTGGCCCGGCTCAATACCGAGTTGCGCAAGATCATCGACGCGCCGGAGACCAAAGCGAAATTCCGCAATGTCGGTTTCGAAGGTTTTTCCTCAACGCCCGGCGAATTCGGCGACTTCATCAAAGTGCAGCTCGGCAAGTGGCAAAAAATGGTGTCGGACGCGGGCATCCAACCGGAGTGAACGCGTCGGCCGAGCGGTTCACCCTTGCGCCACCGGAGCGCGGCGGCGATCGGCATAGACGCGGGTAAATTCCGCGCCCATCAGTACGATCTGCGACGAATAATAGACCCAGATCAGCAAGACGACGAGCGAAGCTGCCGCGCCATAGGTCGAATTGAAAGCCTGCCGGCCGATATAAATCCCGATCAGAAGTTTGCCGGCCTCGAAAAGAGCCGCGGTAATGGCCGCGCCGAGCCAAACATCGCGCCATTCGACCTCCGCGTCTGGAAGCCATTTGAACATCATGGCGAACAACAGGCAGATCGCCGCGAATGAAACCCCCGATCCGACAATTTGCATTGTCAGTGCCGGCATGATTTGCGCGCCCAAGAACTTTCCGGCCGCCGACAGCGCGGTCGTGAACAGCAGAGAAACCAGCAGCAGAAAGCCGAATGAGATCACCGCCGCCAGCGATACCAGATAAGCGCGGATGAATTGCCAGACGCCACTGATCTTTTTCGCGTCGACCTCCCAAACCGTGTTGAAAGCATCCTTGAGCTGGACGACGACGCTCACGGCGGCAAAAAGCAGAAAGAGCGTCCCCAAGACGGTGGCAAGCAATCCCTGCTCCGGCTTGTTGGCACCGACAAGCATGGCATCGACCGCCTTGGCCGTGGCATCGCCGAGGAGACCCCTCAGCTGCAATTCCACGTCGCCGCGTGCGGCATCTTCTCCAAAGACGAAGCCGGCGATAGCTATCGCAATGACCAGAACCGGACCAAGTGAGAAAATGGAATAGTAGGCGATAGCCGCGCCCTGCCGCGAATCTTTATGTTCGGACCAGTTCGTCGCGGCGTCTCGGATCAAAAACCAGCATGTGCTGATAAAACGCATGGCGGACATGCAACGTGCCGCTGGCGCCCCGGTTCCCGCAACGCGCCGTTGCCCGGCCGCTTTTCGCCCGGAGGCAAAAGCTATGCTTGGTGGCCTCTTAACGGTGCCGGCTGCTCGGCGAGCATGGCCTCCACAGCCAGCCTTGCGGTGTCGACGTTAAGACCGTGCCGCTGCACGAGGTCCTGGCAGTCGGCCAGGATCGCATCGGCGTCCTGCATGATCTTCAGCCGCTTGAAGTCGTCGTCACGATGCAATCCCATGCTGGCGCCGACGATCTCGTACATATTCATGATGCGGAACGGCCAATCCCGCTCATGGGCGCATAATTCGCGGTGGTCGGAGTGATAAACCGCGACCAGTGCATCGATGCCCGCCGCTTCGGCGGCGGCAAGCTCCTTTTCCTGCAACTCACGGCGATAAGCCGGCAGCATGCGGAGATTGTTGCTCTGCAAGCCGACCGCCGGCTGATGCAGATCGACCAGCTCTATACCCGGCACTGCGCGCAAGATGTCCTCGGCGGCCTCGACTACCCCGTGAATGCCGGGATGGCGATGCAGCGCGATCCGCATCGGCACCGGCTCGCGCAGCATCGGCCGCAGCCGGTCGAGCTGCTTGCGCAGGAATAGTGTGAAGGGCGTCATCTCGAACGGCTTTGCGCCGCGCGTCTTCTCGATCGTCGGCAGCGTCGTCTCGGTGAACTGCACTTGGCACGACGGACACCACGACACCACTTGTCCGGTCTTGCTCTGGGACAGTTTGTCGATGGTGTTTTCGGCGACGCGGCCGGACGTGGCGACATCGCCGGCCCGCATCGGCACGATGCCGCAGCAATGGGTCGGACCGCCCATCACCTCGTAGCGAATATCGAGCGCGTCCATGATGTCGAGCGCCAAAAGCGCAATGTGCGGCGTCTTGAGCACGTTGCAGCCGGTATAGAACACGAAGTCCGGCGGCTCCGCTTTGGGTGAGGATTTGGCGCCCTGTCCCAGCCGTTCCAGCAAAGTTTCGTCGAGCTGCAGCCGGACAATATGGTTTGAGTCCCGCGCGACCTGGCGGAACGCCTCTACACCGCTGCGCCGCATTGTCGCCGCATCGTTCTTGGCGTGCGCCATCTCAACCCGCGCCATGTAGAGGAGGAAGCGCGGATTGACGCCGTAGTCGCACGCTTTGACGCATTCGCCACTGAGGAGACAGCCGCTCGCCCATTTCCGCGCGGCGTCGTTGCCTTCGCCGTGATGCAGAATGCCGATGATGCCGTCGATGACCCCGACAGGATTTTGACGCTGTTCCAGCGACAGGCCGGCGGCGGCCGTGGCCGGGCAAACCTCGACGCATTTGCCGCAACGGGTGCAGGCGTCGGCCATCGCGTCGGCGCGGGCCTGCAAGGCGGACTCGAATGTCTCGGGCATCGGCAGCCATCCCAAGGTGGCGATCCGACAGCGTACCGCCTAGGCGGACCGGATTGAAGGCCCTCCCCGCAGGATGTAAGACCTGACGGCTCCAGCATGGCCCGGCCGTCCCGCCGGGCCAGTGTTTTGGGGCGTTTCTTTGATGGCATGCCTATGGACGCATGCGGTCAAACAGCGGGTGGAAGATGGGTGAATTTGCGATCGGCCAGCCAGTGCCGCGTTTCGAGGATCCACGGCTGGTCAAAGGCGGCGGCCGCTACGTGGCCGACATGATGTTTCCTGGCACCGTGTTCGGCTATGTGCTCCGCTCACCGCATGCCCATGCCCGCATCCGCTCGATCGACACCGCCAAGGCCAAGGCGGCGCCCGGCGTGCTCGCAGTGATCACCGGCGCCGATTACAAAGCCGCCGGATTCGGCGACCTGCCGGTGCCCGGCGGGCTCAAACGCCGCGACGGCGTGCCCGGCTACCGGCCGCGTTATCCGGCGCTGGTCGAGGACCGCGTGCGCATGATCGGCGACTATGTCGCCTTCGTCATTGCCGAGACCTATTACCAGGCCGTCGATGCCTCCGAACTGATCGAAGTCGACTACGAACCGCTGCCGGCCATCGTCTCGACCGGCGACGCGGTCAATCCCGGCGTGCCGCTGGTGTGGGAGGATTGCCCGAACAATGTCGGCTTCGTCCAGATCGAGGGCGACAAGGCTGCGACCGACGCGGCCTTCGCGAAGGCGGCACACGTCGTCAAACATCACTTCGTCATCAATCGTGTCACCGCGGCCGCCATGGAGCCGCGCGGCTGCATCGGCTTGTTCGAACCGATCGAGGGCCGTTACAACATCTATACGACGCTGCAACGGACCAACGTCTTTCAGACCGAGCTGTCGCAATATGTGCTGAAGGTCCCCGACAGCAAAATACGCGTGGTCTGCGGCGATATCGGCGGCAGCTTCGGCATGAAGTCAGCGGTCTATAACGAAGTGGCGCTGGTCCTGTTAGGCGCAAAGCTTGTCGGCCGGCCGGTCAAATGGGTGGCGACGCGCTCGGAATCGTTCCTTTGCGACGCGCAGGCGCGCGACAACGTCACCGATGCCGAGCTGGCGCTCGACAAGGACGGCAATTTCCTAGGCTTTCGCGCCAGGATCATCGCCGCGATCGGCGCCTATCTGCAGGTCGGCATGCCCGCCTTTACCGGCAACCTGGGTTCGCTCGCCGGCGTTTATCGCACCCCCGCGTCGCATGTCGATGTCAGCGCGGTGTTCACCAACACTCAGCCGGTGCGGCCCTATCGCGGCAACGGCCGGCCGGAAGCCGCCTACATCATCGAGCGCATGGTCGATATCGCCGCCGACCAGATCGGCATGGATGCCGCTGAGCTGCGCCGGCGCAATACCATCGCGCCGGACGCCATGCCGTTCAAAACCAGCGTCACCTTTACCTATGACTGCGGCGAATTCGAAAAGAACCTGAATATGGCGCTCGACGCCGCCGACACACGCGGCTTCGAGGCGCGTCGCGCGGAGGCACGCAAGAACGGCAAACTGCGCGGGATCGGTTTCTCCAACACCATCGAGCGCTCCGCCGCCGCCGGCCTCGAAGGTGCCGAGATAAGGTTCGACCGCACCGGCTCGGTCTCGATCTTCTCCGGTAGCATCAATCAGGGCCAAGGCCACGAGACCGCGTTCAAACAGGTGGTCTGCGACCGGCTCGGCCTCGACCCCGACGAAGTCACCTACATCCAGGGCGACACCGACCAGGTGTTTTTCGCCGAAGGCACCGGCGGCTCTCGTTCGGCGGCGTTTTCAGGATCGGCCTTTACGCTGGCCGCGGAGAAGATCGAGGCCAAAGGCAAAGTGATCGCGGCAAAAATGCTTGGCCTCGACGCCGGCGATATCAACTTCAATGAAGGCCTGTTTTCGAGCCAGAAGACCAATCGTACCCTGACGATCAAGGAAGTCGCGAAGGCCTCGCTCGAACCGAAGAACCTGCCGGATGGCGTGGAGCCTGGCCTGATCGAGAAAGCGATCTATAGCGGCAAGACCGCCAGCTATCCCAACGGCTGTCATGTCTGCGAGCTTGAGATCGACGAAGACACGGGCACCGTCGAGATCGTCAATTACAACGTGGTTGATGACGTCGGCACGGTGATCAATCCGCTGCTCCTGCACGGCCAGATCGACGGCGGCATCGCCATGGGCGTCGGCCAAATTCTGATGGAAAACATCAAATTCGACACCGAGGGTCAGATCCTCACCGGCTCGTTCATGGACTATGCGATGCCGCGCGCGACCGATCTCACCGCCTTTCACGTCGAGAGCAATCCGGTGCCGACCAAGACCAACCCGCTCGGCGTCAAAGGAGCCGGCGAAGCCGGTTGCGTCGGCGCCATGCCGGCGGTCGCCAATGCGCTGGTCGATGCGCTCTCGGTGCTCGGCATCAAGCACGTCGAGATGCCGGCGACGCCTGAGGTGCTATGGCGCGCCATTCACGAAGCCCGGGCCAAGGGTGCCTAACCCTTCGACAAACACGGGGGAGACGCTGCCGCTTTCCGGCATTCGCGCGCTTGAGTTCTGTCACACCATCATGGGCCCGTCCGCGGGCCTGATCCTCGCCGATCTCGGCGCCGACGTGATCAAGATCGAGCCGCTCGGCGGCGATCATACCAGGCGGCTGCTCGGCTTTGCCGCGGGCTTTTTCGCGACCTTCAACCGCAACAAACGAAGTCTGGCGATCGACCTCAAGTCCGACGAGGGCCGGGTACTGTTGCATCGGTTGGCCGGGACGGCCGACGTCGTTCTGGAAAATTATGCGCCCGGCACCATGGACCGGCTCGGCTGCGGTTATGATCAATTGTCGGGCCTCAATCCGCGGCTGATCTATTGCGCGCTGAAGGGCTTTTTGAGCGGGCCTTACGAACACCGGCCGGCGCTCGACGAAGTGGTGCAATTCATGGCCGGGCTTGCTTACATGACCGGGCCGCCCGGTCAGCCGCTGCGCGCGGGCGCCTCCGTCGTCGACATCATGGGCGGCATGTTCGCAGTAATCGCGATCCAGGCCGCGTTGCGCGAGCGCGAACACAGCGGGCGCGGCCAATTGGTGAAGGCTGCTTTGTACGAATCGACCGCGTTTCTGATGATGCAGCATATGGCTGGTCAGGCGGTGACTGGCCGCGCTCCGCCGCCGATGCCGGCACGCGACGGCGCTTGGGCGATCTATGAGCCGTTCGCCACGCAAGACGGCGAGCAGATTTTTGTCGGTCTTACCAGCGACGGACAATGGCGCCGCTTCTGCGAACATTTCGGCCTCGCCGGACTTCTGCAAAATCCTGCCTATAAAACCAATGAGGATCGCGTCAACCAGCGGCCGACGCTGCGTCCGATCGTGGCCGACATCATCGCACGGCATGCGCTTGCCGAACTTGCCGAGTTGTTCGACCGCATCGATATTCCGTTCGCGCCGGTCGCAAAGCCTGGCGACCTGTTTGACGATCCGCAGCTCAATGCCTTTGGCCGCATGCTCGACATCGAATTTCCGAATGGCGTGACCGCCAAACTGCCGCGCCTGCCGGTCGAAATCGGCAAGCATGATTTCGCCTTGCGCCGGCAGGCGCCGGCGACTGGCGAACACACTTCCGAAATCCTCGCCGAGCTGGGGCTGGCGCCGGCCGAGATCGCGGCGTTGACTAAGCGCCGCATCGTCGTCGCGGGAGAGCCGGAGTGAGCGACCTGCCGAAAGCTGTGCACATTACCGAGGAAGGGCCTCGCGAGGGCTTTCAGATCGAGAAAGCTGCGATCCCGACCGGCCGCAAGATCGCGCTGATCGATGCGCTTTCGCAGACCGGCCTCGACCGCATCCAGATCGTGTCGTTCGTCAACCCGAAGGCCGTGCCGGGCATGGCCGATGCCGACGAGGTCGTGGACGGCATAACGCCGCGGCCGGGCGTAGCCTACACGGCACTATGGCTCAACGAGAAAGGCTTCGAGCGCGCGCTTCGTCACGACCGGCTCGCCAATACCGGCACGATCCAGCTTGCGGCGTCCGAAAAATTTTCGATCCGCAACCAGAACCGCACCGCCGCGCAACAGCTCGCCAGTCAACATAATCTCGTCGCGATGTATCGGGCTGCCGGCGTTGCCATCGAGCGCGGCAGCATCATGGCGGCGTTCGGCTGCAATTTCGCCGGCGATATTCCGGCTTCGCACGTCGTTACACTGGTCCAGCAAATCCTCGATGTGGCGCAGGCGCATGGCGTCACGCTCAAATACATTTCCCTTGCCGATACCATGGCCTGGGCAACGCCGCTGCAGATCAAGCGCGTTCTCGGCGCATTGCGCGAGCGCTGGCCCGATCTCGATTTCGCGCTGCATCTGCATGACACCCGCGGCATGGCGATCGCCAATGCTTTCGCCGGCCTCGAAATGGGCGTGAGCCGCTTCGATGCGGCCGTGGCGGGCCTCGGCGGCTGCCCGTTCGCCGGCCACCAAGGCGCCGCCGGGAATGTCTGCACCGAAGATCTTGTTTTTATGTGCAATGAATTGGGTATCGAGACGGGGATCGATCTCGATGCATTGATCGAATGCGCCAAGCTCGCCGAAGATATCGTCGGCCATCCCCTGCCCGGGGCGGTGATGAAGGGCGGAACGCTGCAGAAATTCCGCGCTTAAGACTTTTCCGCTCGTCCCCGCGAAAGCGGGGACCCAGTTGCTTTCTCGCATAGATCTGGATTCCCGCTTACGCGGGAATGAGCGCAGGACTTATCCTTCTCCCAAGATCTTCCAAATCCCGCTCGCCATGGCGACGGTGCGCGTGCCGATGAGCATCGTCGCGCGCATGAAGATGATCGAACGGGTCAGCCGCACCACTTCGCAATGCGCTTCGACGAATTCGCCAAGCTGCACCGCGCCGATGAATTGCATATTGAGCTCGATCGTGGCGTGCGGCTTGCCGCCGGTGGCGCGCTGCGCCGTCATGCCCATGGCCTGATCGGCGAATGTCGACAGCATGCCGCCGTGCACGATGCCGATATGATTGCGATGCTTCTCGGCGGCAACGAAACCGAACACCGCGTCGCCGCGGCGCCAAATCGGACCGACATGACGACCGAAATTGTGGGCGTCAACCAGGTCCCAGCCGGCGGCGGCCGGATCGAAGAGCTCGGTTATTGATGGTTTGTCGTTCATGCGTTTATTTGACCTCGTCATTCCGGGGCCGAGCGAAGCGAGGAGCCCGGAATCCATATTCTCTGACCTGTGAATATGGATTCCGGACTTGCCGCTTCGCGGCAATCCGGAATGACTATCGTAGATTTACATGATTGCGAATTCGGTGTTGCGGCGGTCCGTCACCAGCATCGAGCCGGGATAATGCGTGATGCAAAATTCCGGCCGCGCCGCGGCGACGACCGACTGCGGCGTCACCCCACAGGCCCAGAACACCGGGATTTCATCGTCGTGCACCGGCACCGCGTCGCCGTAATCGGGGGCGGCAATGTCCTTGATGCCGATCAGTTCCGGCTTGCCGAGGTGCACCGGTGCGCCGTGGACGGAAGGAAATCGCGTCGTGATCTGCACCGCGCGGATAGCGTCGGCCGGCTTCATCGGCCGCATCGAAACAACAAGGGGTCCACGAAACGGACCGGCCGGCTTAGTCTCGATCGAGGTCCGGTACATGGGCACATTACAACCGCAGGTCATGTGGCGTAGCTCGATGCCGTCTTCCAGCAGAGCCTGCTCGAAGGAAAACGAACAGCCGATGGCAAAGGTCACTAGATCGTCACGCCACCACTGCATCAAATTCCGGGGCTCGTCGATCAGCGCGCCGTCCTTCCAGACGCGATAGCGCGGCACATCGGTGCGGATATCGAGGTCTTCACCCAAAATGGGGACGTGCGGGTCGCCGGGGGCGGAAACGCCGATAAGCGGGCACGGTTTCGGGTTGCGCTGGCAGAATTGCAAGAAATCCGATGCCAAATTTTCCGGCAGGATCGCGAGATTCGCCTGCACGAAGCCGGGCGCCATTCCCGAGGTTGGCCCGGTATAATCGCTGCCGCGGATCGCGAGCCGCGCCGAAATGCCGGTCGAAAAAACTGTCGGCGTTGTAGTCCCCATCACCGGCTCCTGCCTGTCCTGGCTTTTAACATTGAACGGCCGGGTCTGAATATGGCCGCCGCGACGATCTTACGCGGAACGCCGCGGCGGCCGGCCGGGATGGCCGATGCGAATCCGGTTGAAACTGCCATCAAGTTCGTCCCTAATCATTTGCAAGAGCCTGTTAAAGGCCGGCCGGGGAAATAGAGCGCATTCCAGAGGGAGAGTACCATGAGCGAACATTGGAAAGACGAGGCGTGGGCACAAGACATCTGGTATCGCGACAAGGTCACGCGACGCCGGATCCTCGGCTGGGGCGGCGGCGCGATCGGCGCCATGATGCTGGTCCCGGCACCGTGGCGCGCGGCTTTCGGCGCCGCGAAACCTTATAAGATCGGTTCAGAGCAACCGCTGTCCGGTGCCGGCGCTGCCGGCGGCAAGACGGCGGTGGTCGGACTGCAAATGGCCGCCGACCGTATCAACGCCAACGGCGGCATCAATGGCCGCCCGGTCGAATTGGTCATCGTCGACGACGAGAGTTCACCGGCTGTCGCCCGGCAAAAGACCGCCAAAATGGTGCAGGACGACGGCATCGACGTTCATGTCGGTGGTTTTTTGTCCAACATCTGTCTCGCCTGCATGCCGGTGTGGGAAGATTCCAAGATTCTCAACATGATCTCGGTCTGCCTCGACACCACGCTGACCACCACCAAATGTAACCGCTATTCCTTCAGGCCGTACGATTATGCGCCGGCACAAGCGGTCGCTTTCGCCCCGACACTGACAAAAATGGGCAAGAAGTGGCACATCGTCTTTACCGATTATTCTTGGGGCCAGTCGACACGCGATGCCTATGTCGGCGAGATCAAGAAGAACGGCGGTGAAGTGGTCGGCACCACCGGCATCCCGCTCGGCACCGCGGACATGACGCCGTTCCTGTCGAAGATCTCCGGCGATTTCGACGGCCTGTTCGGCATCTTTTTCGGCAAGGACGGCGTCACCGTCTCCACGCAGGCTTACGACCTCGGCTTGACCAAAAAGTACAAGTGGGCCGGCGACGGTTCGATCTCGGAGTCGACCAATCTGATCGCCATCGGCGACAAGATCGACGGCTTCATCGGCATCAACCGCTACATCCCGGTGTTCGACGGCGCCCTCAACACGCCTTATCTGCACAAGTTCTTCGATGAAGCCAAAGCACGTCTCGCCAAGGTCGATCCGTCAGGCCCATTGCCGGACAAATATGTGCAGTCGAATTACGAAGCCTTGAACGTCACCAAGCTTGGCATGGAGAAATCCAAGTTCGACAGCCGCGACGATACGATGAAGCTGATCGAGGCGCTCGAAGGCATCCAGATGAAGGAAAGCGACGACTTCCCACAGGGCGACAAAATCCTGCGCAAGGAAGATCATCAAGCCTTCCCGCGCGAATTCATCTTCGAGGTCAGGGGCGGCACTTATCACCTTCACGAAATCGTGCCCGGCGACAAGACCATGGCGCCGCCGAGCTGCAATTTCTCTGCCTAAGTGCGCACCGAACCCATCGGCGCTCGCTCCCCGCCGGATGCGCGGGGAGCGGCGCCGGCGCCTATCCTCAAGACCGAGCTGTTGTCCGTCCGTTTCGGCGGGCTTTCGGCACTGTCGCAAGTCAACTTCGAACTCCAGCGCAATGAAGTGCGCGCGATCATCGGGCCGAATGGCGCCGGCAAGAGCACGTTTTTCAATTGCCTGACCGGCGTGCTGCGGCCAACCAGCGGCCGCATTCTATTCGACGGCGAGGAAATTACCGGCCTGCCCTCCAACGCCATTTCGCGGAAAGGGCTCGCCCGCTCTTATCAGATCACCAATATCCTGCCGAATATATCTGCGCTCGAAAACGTCCGCATCGCCGCGCAATCCCGCCGCCATGGCTGGAATATGATCACGCATCACAGCGCCTTCGCCGATATCAATTGCAAGGCGGAAGCTTCTTTGGAGGCAGTCGGGCTCTTGGCGAAAGCCGACGAATTGGCGAGCAACCTGTCGCATGGTCAACAGCGCAATCTCGAAATCGGCATTGCGCTTGCCACCGAGCCGAAACTGCTGTGCCTCGACGAGCCGACCGCGGGAATGAGCCAAGGCGAGACCGACGAGACCAAAGAGTTGATCCGGCGGATCAGCAAGAATCTCACTATCCTTGTTGTCGAGCACGACATGCAGGTGGTGATGGAGCTTTGCGACCGCATTTCGGTCTTCCACTATGGCGCAATTCTTGCCGAGGGAACGCCACAGGAGATTCAGGCCAATCCCAAGGTGCTGGAGGTCTATCTCAAGATATGAGCGTTGCAGCCGCAACCGCAGCCAAGACCGCCGGGCCGCTCGTCACGGTTGACGCGGTGCATACGTTCTACGGCAAGAGCCACATCTTGCACGGCGTATCGCTCGAGGTCGGTCCAGGCGAGGTCGTGGGACTGCTCGGACGCAACGGCGTCGGCAAAAGCACGACGCTCAAGACAATCATGGGGCTGGTGCAGCCGAGCCAAGGCACGGTGTCATTGGAAGGCCGCGCCATCACCGGCTTGCCGCCGCACAAATTGGCGCGGCGCGGCATCGGCTACGTGCCGGAGGATCGGCGGATATTTCGTTTCCTCACGGTGATGGAGAACCTGCGCACCGGCCTCGATCGCAACGGCGTCACCGACGACAAGCGCCGGGCGCTCTTGGACAAAGTGTTCACATTCTTTCCGGTGCTGGCGGAGCGGCGGACCCAAGCCGGCGGCACGCTGTCAGGCGGCGAGCAGCAGATGCTGGCGATCGCGCGTGCCATGATGCTCGAGCCGAAAATCATCCTGCTCGACGAACCGACCGAAGGCTTGATGCCGCGCATGGTTTCGCAGATCCGCAACATCATCGAGCTGTTGCACACAGAAGGTGTCGCGATCCTCTTGGTCGAGCAGAATGTGCCACTGACACTTGATGCGAGCCAGCGCGTCTATATCATGGAGAAAGGCGCCGTGCGCCACCAATGCGCCGCGTCCGAGATCGACGTCACCCATCCCATTATCAAACAATATATGGGGATATGAACGATGGGTGCGATCGGCCAATTCCTCCATAGCATTCCACTCGACCTCATCATCATTCAGACGGTGAACGGCATTGTCGCCGGCATGATCCTGGCGCTGGTGGCCTCCGGCCTCACACTGATTTTCGGCATCCTGGATGTGGTGAATTTCGCCCATGGCGAATTGTTCATGCTCGGGGCTTATGTCGGCGTGCTCATCGTCGCCGCCACCGGTAGTTTCTGGCTGGGCTTGGTCGGCGCCGCGCTGATCGTCGCGATTATCGGCGCAGCGCTCCAGATCGCGACGTTGCGGCCTTTGATCGGACGCGATCCGCTCAACACCATCCTTGTCACCTTCGGCATTTCGCTCGTCCTGCAAAATTTCGCGTTATGGGAATTCGGCCCCACGGCGCGCCGCATCCCGGAGCCGATATCCGGCTATTTCACTTTGTTCTATCTGCAATACCCCTGGTACCGCATCGTCATCGCAGGGCTGTCGGGCGCGATCATCGGCGGCTTCTGGCTGTTCCTGAAATATGGAAAATTCGGCATCTGGATTCGCGCCACCGCGCAGGATCGCGTGATGGCACAGGCCATGGGGATCCCGGTGCCGCTGGTCTATACCGGCGTGTTCGCCATCGGCGCCGCCATGGCGGCGGCAAGCGGCGTGCTGTTTGCACCGCTTTCCGGCGTCAGCCATTCGATGGGGCTCGATTGGGTGCTCAAGGCTTTCATCGTGGTCGTGGTCGGCGGCATGGGCAATCTCGGCGGCTCGATCGCCGCCGCCATCTTCATCAGCCTGCTTGAATCTTACGCCGCGATCTGGCTCGACCCCTCGCAGGCGGTGATCGTCTCCTTCGTCGTGCTGATCCTCACTCTCCTGTTCCGTCCCACCGGCCTTTTTGTGACGACGCCGCGATGAGCACCGCACCCGTCGATAGAATGATCCCGCTCGGTAAGGCCAGGCTGAGCCACACCGCCATTTTCCGGATCGGCTTCTGCGTGGTGATGGCGGTTTTGATCGCCGCGCCGCTGGTGCTGCCGGAATTCTGGCGCCGCTTTCTGACCGAAGCTCTGATCTGGGGCCTGCTGGCGTGCGCAGCGGCCTTACGGTTCCTACGTGATGGAGAATGTTCTGTTCAAGATCAGCTATCCGGCCGAGTTTCACGCGCAGACCGCCGTAGAGGCAGCCATGGCGCTGCGCGCAAGGCTGCTCGCAGCCGGAAAGTCCGCCGAGGATATCAGTCAGGATCCAGTTGCACACCCGCGAAGCCTGTCTCCGAATCATCGACAAGAAGGGACCGCTCAACAATCCTGCCGGCACAACCATGCGTACAGTACATGGTGGCCGTCCCCCTCATCTTTGGCCATCTGACCGCTTCGGACTACGAGGACTCCTTTGCCGCAGACCCGCGCCATTGATGCCCTGCGGGAGGGGATTTGCAGTGCAGTGAAGAGCCCGCCTTCACCGCCGACTACCACGATCCGGAGAAGCGCCTCGATTGCCAATTCGCTGACCCTTACTTTGCGCGATGGCAGCACGTCTGGCTGGAACCGATGTCGAGTACCCTCTCGGCCACCGCCGTCGCAGAAGCGAGGGGCATCCCGCTGCTGGAAGAAACTTCGCGCACCAATCTGGCGCGGCGATTTGCTGGCCGCCACGGCAGCAGGCCGATGCTCTGTGGAAACTCTTCTGAACCAGGCAGGCACTCCGAACAAATGCCGGTGCACGAGTATGTGGACCCTATACGTGGTTTAAGGGGACGCCGATGCCCATGCCTTTGATGCTCGAAGAAGACTTTGTTGCGGGAATGCTGCCACGCCGCTCGCGGCCGCCTATTCGTCGTTTGCCAGCACCCTGCCCCGGATGAAGATCACGCGGATCGAGACTGTCTATTGGAAGTCGCGTGACGATGCCCCCTTCTGGCCTCATTGGACATGGTTGAAGATCGACACCGACGCGGGCATCTCCGGGATCGGAGAAACCTATCCGCGAAACGCGGTGGAGGCAGCCATGGTCCACAATGTGGCTCCTTCGCTCATCGGCCGCGATCCTCGCGATATCGAGACGCATCTGGGCTGACCTTTACCGGACATTCGATTTCCAGATTGCCGGAGGCGCCGAAATGCGGGTGCTGAGCGCGTTGGATCTGGCCTTGTGGGACTTGCTGGGGAAGTCGCTGAATGCGCCGGTTTACCGGCTGATTGGCGGTAAAGCGAACCCCCAGGTCCGGTTGTATAACACGTGCTTTGACTACAAATACGATTTCAACCGCGAGCCGGAGAAGATCATGCGCGAGCTGATCGACACCCGGGGTATCAAGGCCATCAAGATCTGGCCCTTCGAGCGGCGCCGCTTTACGCAACAAGAACGAGTACATTACCTGGCATGATATCGACGAGGCGCTCATTCCGGTAAAGAAGCTGCGCGATGGCTTCGGCGACGAGATCGAGATTGCCATTGAGTTTCACGCGCAGTGGAATCTGACTTCCGCGATCCGCATCGCCCATGCTCTCGAACCCTATAAGCCAATGTGGCTGGAAGATATGCTGATGCCCGGTAACTTCGATCAATATCACCAGCTTGCTATGGCAACCTCTTTGTCGCTCACAGTTGGTGAACGCATGGCGGGCAAGATGCAGTTCGAGCGGCTGCTGGAGTCGCGGACGCCAAAGTATGTGATGTTCGATGTCACTTGGTGTGGCGGGCTGACGGAGGCACGCAAGATCGCCGCACTTGCCGATGCCCAGGAGCTGCCGATTGCGCCGCATACAGCAGGGGGTCCGTTGCTGTTCTATGCCTCTACGCATCTCTCCACGGCATCACCCAACGTATGGATCCAGGAAAGCTGCCAGAGGTTTTACGAACGCGACTGGCCGCTGATGCTGGAAAATCCCATCGCACCCAAAGACGGCTTCATTCAGGTGCCGGAGGAAAGCGGCTTCGGTATGCGCATCAAACCCGAAGCCTGGAACCATCCGGCCTCCGTCCACGCCGTCACAGACCACTCGTAATCTCCACCAATTTTGGATGCCCCTATCTCGCGTATCGCCGATTGCGGATGATCTCTTCGAGATCAGCGGCGAATGCGGCATCCATCACGGGCTTATAGCCCAGCTCTTTCGAGCGTGCCTCGGCCAGCGCGATGGATTCGGAGATCGACCGACGCGTCGGAGCGAACGCCCGCAGAATGGCCACCTGCGTGGGCCCGGATTCGATGATGACCTCCGCTCCGGCGCGCACACGCGCCATCAGCCCGGCGAAGTCGCGCGCTGCCTCGGCTTCCGAGATCCGAACCGTTGCCATATTCACGATGATATCCTCACCGGGCTTCTTCTCCACGCGAGCTTCAATTGATTCTTAGAATATGCTTCTAAGCATGGCCCGAGCTGTTGCTGCGTTACTCATCTTCATCCTCACCGGTGCTCTGACCGCGCAGCAGGCTGCGCCAGACGAGGCTGGCTGGGAGCAGCGCTTCAAGTCGCTGCCCGATCCGCAGCGCATGCGGGCTAACATGGAGCGACTCAGCGCGCGTCCCCATCACGTCGGTTCGCCGTACGACAAAGAGAATGCCGAGTGGATCCTGGCGCAGTATACGCAGTGGGGATGGGATGCCCACATCGAAGAATTTCAGGTCCTGTTTCCCACGCCCAAATTGCGCCTGCTGGAGATGGTCGCGCCTACAGAGTTCACCGCCAAACTCGAGGAGCCGGCGGTAGCCGTCGATCCCACCTCGAATCAAAAGGACGAGCAGCTACCCACCTATAACGCCTACTCACCCGACGGAGACGTGACAGCCCCGCTGGTCTACGTGAACTACGGTCTGATTGCCGATTACGAGGAGCTCGCCCGTCACGGTGTCTCCGTCAAGGGAGCCATCGTTATTGCCCGCTACGGCGAATCCTGGCGGGGAATCAAGCCTAAGATTGCCGCCGAGCATGGCGCCATTGGGTGCATCATTTATTCCGATCCCGCCGATGACGGCTACAGGCTGCAGGTCCCATTTCCCAAAGGACCCATGCGTCCGCCCGAGGGAGCACAACGAGGCAGTGTCCTCGATGCTCCGCTGTACCCGGGCGACCCGCTCACCCCGGGAGTAGGGGCAACCAAAGAGGCCAAACGGCTCAAGCTGGAGGATGCCCAATCCATTGCCAAGGTTCCGGTTCTTCCTATCTCGTACGCCGACGCGGAGCCGCTGCTTGCTGCCCTGGAGGGTCCGGTGGCGCCTGCGAATTGGCGCGGAGCGCTGCCCATCACGTATCGCCTGGGGCCAGGGCCGGCTAAGGTTCATCTGAAGCTCGCTTTCAACTGGGACCTCAAACCGGTTTACGACGTGATTGCTACGATGCGCGGCTCCGAGGAGCCCGACCTTTGGGTGCTGCGTGGGAACCACCACGATGCCTGGGTTAACGGCGCCGACGATCCGGTTTCCGGCCAGGTGGTGTTGCTGGAGGAGGCGCGAGCATTGGGGGAACTCGCAAAGCAGGGATGGAAACCGAAACGCACTGTCATCTATGCCTCCTGGGACGGCGAGGAGCCCATGCTCCTCGGTTCCACCGAGTGGGTGGAAGAGCACGCGGAGGAGCTGCGACAGCATGCCGCCGTTTACATCAACAGTGATGCCAACGAGCGCGGCTATCTGGATGTGGAGGGCTCGCATTCGCTGCAGTCGTTCATGAACGGCGTGGCCAAGGATGTCGAAGATCCTGAATCCAAAGTTTCCGTCTTCAAACGTCAGCAGGCTTACCGGCTGCTGCATGGAACTCCCCAACAACAAGCGGAAGCGCGGATCGGCGACCAGCTGAGCATAGGCGCCCTCGGTTCCGGTTCTGACTTCAGTTCGTTTATCGACCATGTCGGCATCGCGACGGTCAATCTCGGATTTTCGGGAGAGGACCCGTCCGGCAACTACCACTCGATCTATGACGACTTCTACTGGTATTCGCATTTCTCCGACTACGATTTCGTCTATGGCCGCGCGCTGGCGCAGGCTGCCGGCTTGAGTGTCCTGCGCATGGCCGACGCCGATATCATGCCTTATGAATTTGAGGGCCTCTCCCACACGGTGGCGCAATACATCGAGGAGGTGAAAGCGCTGCTCGAGAGCCGCCGTAAGGAGGCTGAAGATATCCGGCGGAATTTGAACCAGGGTGTGTATGAGGCGGTGAATGATCCGCGAAACCCCACTGTCGCGCCGCCGCCCAAAGAGATTCCGCCCTACCTGAACTTCGCGCCGCTCGACAATGCCGCCGCCGCACTGGACCAGGCTGCAAAGCATTACACGAAGGCACTCGGCAGTGTGCAGGGCAAGACTCTGCCGCCGGATCGCTTGCAGGCAATCAATCAGCAGCTTGCGCTGGCAGAGAGAAAACTGACCAACGGGCAAGGTTTGCCGCGACGGCCATGGATGCAGCATGTGCTCTACGCTCCGGGTTGGTACACCGGCTACAGCGCCAAGACAATGCCCGGGGTAAGAGAAGCCATCGAAGAGGGCCGCTACGCGGAAGCTGAAGAGCAGGCAGTGCTGGTTGCCCGGGCACTCCAGGACGAGGCTGCATGGATTGAGCAAATAGCCAAGGAGCTTGGCAACTCTGCCCAGGGTGACCCATAGGCAACATCTTCATCTTTCCAAATGAAACGCAAGGACATCGAGGTTGGCGACGACTGGGGCCCCCAGAAGCTTTTCCGGCGCGAAGGTTGTCGTTACTGCGACAATGTTCATTCCCGCCCGGCGCCCGGCGAGGATACCCGCGGGCGTATCTTCAACGACGACACAGCGCTCAGGGGAGACTCCAAGATGACTCGCCGCCTTGAGATAACCTTCCGGGTCGGGTTTGCCATTGGTCACATCGTCACCCGAGATCAACACTTCCGGAAGTGGAAGTCCGGCACATCCCATGCGAAAAGTTGCCAAAGCTCTGCTTGCCGAGGTAACGATGGCCCATTGATGCGGTTTTAATTTGCTAAGCAGATGCAGAGCACCGGGAACTTCCACAATGCCCTCTCTTGCGACCAGCTCCTCGGCATCGATCTCTTTCGCTTCTTCCTCGGCATCGAGGTGGGGCGCCGCCGCACGGATCGAGTCTATGGTTCTTCTGCCATGAGAAGCTTGCAGGACGAGGTCGCGGTCGATGCCGCGTTTCGTGGCCCATCTGCCCATGATTCCTTCGACACATAGGGTTGAATCAACGAGCGTGCCGTCCATGTCAAACAGAATGGCATCACAGCTAAATTCAATCAAAAGATGGTCTCCATTCAGGATTTGCGGAAGATTACCTGCCCTGGCCCACTCTCTTGGACATCGTAGTACAGAGTGTCTATATTTGTGCTACATCGGACCAGACGAGGCAGAGATGGCAAGGGGTGCGGCGAGTAAAGGGCAACGGGAGACATCGAGAGATAGAGTCAAGCCGGTAAAGGGTCAGCTGGACGAGATCCTGGCCGTTGCGCAAGAGCGTGGACTTCTGTTGGGTTCAAGAACCCATGTCATCCGTGGGCGGATGCCGGTTGGACTAGTACGAGCAAGCGAAGTCGAAATCCGGAATCTCGTCTGATTGGAAGCTCCTGGAAGCGGCCCTGGCAAGTCTTGCAGTGTCGGACGAATACGCGCAATGGCTGTTCGCGCAACGGGGAACTGTTTCCCCAAGTTGAATCTTGAGTTCTCGAGCAGTTTCGCGATGGTTGTCCTACGACGCGATGGTGTGGCCGCACGTAACATGTAGATGGCGACGGCTAGCGTCTTTCTAGATCAGATCTTGTTCGCTCATCGCCTTGCGAACAGCGGTCAGGTCCCTGCGCATGGCGTCGATCACTTCCTGTTTGGGAATCGTAAGCGTCTTCTTACCGTTCTCGGCTCCTCCCAGGCCGGTGTATTCAAAGTGGAGTTGCACCGGTCCTGAGAAACCGGGATTCTGCTTCACGATGGCAAAGAAGCCCGGGAAGTTGACCATACCCTGGCCTATCGGACACCAATGCGGAACCCAGGCGTCCTCGGACAGCGAGGATTTGTCAAACGGATCGGCATGGACGTTCTTTCCATTGTTCTGCTGCCAGGTGAAGTCTTTGAGAGCAATCCCTCTCATTTGATGCTTGACCAGACGAGAGCTATCTATCCAGCCGCCGTAGCCGCCTTCGACGGTTGCGTGACCAATGTCGTAGTTGACCCCGACCCATCGTGGATCCAATCCCTCAAAAAGATTCCAAAGATCCCAGATGGGGGCTCCCACCAATCCGGGGCCGGAATGGGTGTGGTACATCCCGCAGATTTGATGCTTCTGGTTCAGCTCAGCCAGCGCCTTCACCTGCGGCCTCAATTCGTTGAGCCTCTCCGCGATTCCTTTGTCCGCCGGGTAGGTTAACCATCCCCAGCGGTAATTGCGAATGCCCAACTGATTGGCTGTTTTCAAGACGGCATCGGCATGAGGAGTGGTGACGCTCATGATCTCGGTGGTGATCATCGGAACCTGCAGGCCGGCGCGGTGAACCGCCTCCACGGCTGCGGGAAGGTCTGTTTCTACCCGTTCAGGCAAGACGTGACCTTCCGCACGAACGGTAATATCAACACCGTCGAACCCGATATCTCTCGCAATCGAGGCTGCATCACTGATGCTGGCCCATTGCAAGTGCTTGGAGAAGATACAAATCTTCAGCTTGCCTGGGTTGGCTGACGTGTCCTCTGCTGCGCCTGCATTTTCGGGAGCGTCTTTGGCAAATGCATGCAAGGCACCGGACATGGCCGCACCTAGCAGCAATGTACGACGCGACATCATAGTTTGGGAGCAGTCGTTGATCATATTCGTTTATCCATTCTGGGGCATTGATCTATAGAGATGGCAGGCCGAAACATAAGAATACTGAGCCGGCCGCTACCGCCACGAATTGCTTTCCATCGACCAGAAAGGTCATGGGAGAGGCCTTCATTCCGACGTTGGTGTCAAAATGCCACAAGGTTCTGCCTTGAGGTTGATCGACGGCTACGAAGGAACCATTCGGGTCGCCGTAGAAGACAATCCCGCCCGCCGTTGCCAGCACTCCTGACCAGGTCTTCAAGATGACCGGACCGGTTTGTGCAATTTCCCAGGCTACGTCGCCGGTATCGATATTGATGGCGCGCATGTACCGCTCACCGGGTTTGACACGCTCCTCAGACGGCTTGGAGGAGGCATCGATCGGGTGGCAATCCTCCAGGGTCATCAAATAATAGAGGCGCGTAGTTTGGTTAAAAGCTGTGGAACTCCAGTTCGCCGCGTTGTCGGGACAGGTTTTTTCCCGATTGGACGCGGTCGCAGGCTGCACCGCGAGTTGTGGGCGCCCATCGGGACCGATGCCGGTGGCCCAGTTCACCTGATGCAGGAAGGTTTTCGCCAGAAGGAGCTCGCCGTTGGTGCGATCCAGGACATAGAAGAAGCCGTTCCGATCCGCATGCAGCAGCAGCTTCCTGGGTTTTCCGCGGTATTCGGTATCGACCAGGACGGGAGGTTCGGCCGCATCGCGGTCTGCCGTATCATGCGGCGTGAACTGAAAGTACCATTTCAAGGCGCCGGTCCCGGGGTCCAACGCGAGTATGCAATCGGTAAAGAGATTGTCACCGGGACGGTTGCGATCATCGCGATCGGGCCAGGGATTGCCGGTGGCCCAATATAGGGTATCCGTTTCCTTGTCGTAAGTCCCGGTCAGCCAGGTGGAACCACCGGCGAGCAATGGCGGATCCTTGCCCCAGGTATCGATGCCGGGGTCTCCTGCTTTTGCCGGGAGTGTCCAGTGGCGCCAGACCAATTCGCCGGTCGCGGCCTTGTAGCAGGCAATAAAGCCGCGCATGCCCCAGTCTCCCCCAGAAACGCCGGCGATGACGGTGTCGTTGATAATCAGGGGCGAGACGGTCGAGCCATAATGCTCTTTCTCTTCGGGCATGACGACGTCCCAGACCAGGCTCCCGGTCAGGCGATTCAAGGCCAGCAGATGGGCGTTATCCGTGACCATGAAGATCTTGTCGTCGAGGATCGCGACTCCGCGATTGGTGCCCACCGAAGCATCTCCGACCAGGCCCGGGGTCGGTGGACGGGAATACTTCCAGATCTGGACGCCGGTGAGTGCGTCGATGGCGTAGGCCTGGTTGTTGCCGGATACGTACATGACGCCATCGGCCACGACCGGGGTCGACTCCAGCCCGAAATGCGGCATGGGGAAAATCCACTTGAGGACCAGGTCTTTTACGTTGGATTGATTGATCTGCGTGAGGGGGCTGAAACGATTACCATCCAGCCTGCCGATTGTAAGTGGCCCAATCGCCGGGTTGCGGGTTCAGGATTCTGGAAAAGGGGGAGCCCGGAGAAGCGTATTGGGTGTTCGCGGCCGGCAAAGGTCCGGGCTCAATCCCCGCGAGCAGGCTGAGGTAGGCGGTGAGATTCTGGATTTGATCGGGGGTCGCGTCCACGGGTTTCATCAGAGAGCGGTTGTTGTCGACCACGGTAACGATGTCGTGGGACTGGAGCAAGTGAAGGGCTCCATCCAGATCCTGCAGTTGCAATTCGAAGTTGGTTCGCCCTCGGGCAAATCCCTCGAGGGTTTTGCCGTTGCGCAGGGTTACGGTGACCAGGTCGTAGCCGGGGGTAATGTTTTGGTCAGGATGCAACAGGGCGGTGTGTATCTCATTCAGGGTCATCCTGCTGCCTACATCTGACAGGTCCGGTCCAGTGGACGATCCCCGGCCGTGGACCATGTGGCAGGAGCCGCAGTTGCCCTGGTTCCAGAAGAACTGGCTTCCCGGGGCGGCGTCGCCGGGCACGATGGTTTGCGATGCCGGAGAGTTGAGCGAACGGATAAAAGCAGCAACGGCATCGAGCTGGTGCGGAGGCAGTGACCCAAACGCAGGCATTCCCGCGGAGGGAATGCCGGATACGATGAGATTGCGCAATTGTTCCAGCGAGCGCCTGCGCACGTCAGGGTTGCCACTGAGTTTCGGGGCATGATCGGTGCCGAAGGTGTCGGCGCCGTGGCACCCGGAACAGTTGCTCGCATACACGGTCTTGCCGTCCTGGATTAATCCGGGCACTGGGGGTGTGTTTTGGCACAGCGAAGGCGCCGGCAGCAAGAGAGCCAGCAGCAGAAGAAAGAGGCGCGGATGACGCGAAATTTGACGATGTTTGAACCTTTTCCCCACTCTTCTTCCCTTCGCATCGCTCTTATCGCTTTTCCGACACTCGTGACTGCAACAGTTGCCTATGTCGACCGCCCCGTCTTGGGCATGCGATCAAGCCATCGTTCCAACCTATCGTTTCGGGGCTATCG
>CAVTOV010000002.1:0-1490472 GCA_963736435.1 uncultured Alphaproteobacteria bacterium
ATGCCGTCGCCGATCTGGCCGGAGCCGGAGATGGTGTTGCCGTTGTTCTCAAGCGTCGTCCCGGCGGCCGCGCCCTCGATGGTCGCAGCGTTGAGCAGCACCGTGCCAGCACTTGCGCCGTCGTTGAGCTCCAGCGTGAAGTTCGCGCCGCCGACCGTGAAAGTGTTTTCAAGCGTGATGGTGCCGGCGTTATCGATCGGGCCGGAGCCGCCGCCGGATGAACCGTTTGCCGTGACGCCATTGAGTGTCAGATCCGCGCCCTGATCGATATTGAGAATCTCGGTGCCGCCGCCGCTTCCGGTGATGAGGCCGCCGTTGACCACATCGTTGTCGAGGGTGAGCGTGCTGGTGCCTTCGGCCGCGCTGACGATATCGATCGTGCCGAGATTCTTGATCGTGGCGTTGTCGATCGTGACGTTGCCGGTCGCGGCCAGCGTGCCGGTGAGAGCGGTCGCAATCGTGCCGCCGTTGATGGTCGCGTTCGTCAGATCGACCTGCGAGCCGGTCGCAGCCTGGACGGTGCCGCCGCTATTGTTGACGGTCGTGTTCTCGATCTCGAGCGTCGCCGTATTGGTCGCCTCGAGCATGCCGCTATTGGTTATCGCGTTGGTGGTCTCAAGAATGAATGGATGGATGGCATTGTCGGCGTCGATGATGCCGGGAGCATTGTTGGTGAGCGTCGTCGCGCCGCCGAAGCCGCCATAGCCGTCGAAGGTGATGCCGTCGTTCACGACATTTCCCGACATCGCAATATTGCCGTTGAAGGTATCGGTGCCCGACCCTTCGAATGTCTGCATCGGGAAGCTGACGTTCAGCGTGCCGGCGTGAATGATTTGGCCGTTGTCGTCGATGATGACCGCGTCCGGGCCGTTAAAGGTTACGGTGCCCGACCACGTCAGCGTCTGCCCGGCATCGACCTGAATGCTCGGCGTCGTTCCGTCGCCGTCGGCGGTGAGCGTCACGCCGGAAAGAGTGACATCGTCCAGCGTCAGCGTTTGCCCGCTGTCGACCAGGATTTCACCGCCGCCGCTGACGCCGATGCTGCCTGTCAGTTTACTCGAGGCAACGATTTCGATCAGGCCGGCGTCGCTGATCGTACCGCCGCTGATAGTGGAACCCGACAGGTCGACGGTCCCGCTGCTCAGCAAAACGACCGTGCCGCCGGCGGTGTTGTTGACGGTTGTATCGACGATCTTGATCGTGCCGCTAGCGCCGGCCTCGACGGTCGCCCCGGACTTCGTTGGTGAACTGGGTTCCCTGGATCAGGATCTTGCCGCTGGATGTCGCGGTCACGCTGCCGAAATTATCGACAGTGTCGCTGATGACTCCGGTGTTGGTCGGAACGGTGTTAAAATTAACGACGCCGGAATTGTCGGCGATGATGGTTCCGCTGTTGGTGACGGTGTCACCCGAAAACATCACGGTCGCGTCAGCGCCCGTCGCCTCGATCTTGCCGCTAACCTCGACAGTGACCGAGCCTTGAATGAACGCGAGAACCGGATCGGAAGAAGTCGAGTTAGCCTGCGCCGTTCCGGCAATGTCGGCGTTACCGTTATTCACGGTCAGAGAACTGGCCGGCCCGACTTGAAGCGTGTTGCCGGCCCCGAGAGTGACGCCGCCCCACGATTCCGGCTGATGGACCGTGACCGTGACGGGCGTGGGCGGAGCAATCGTCGGCGTATCGGTCGCTCCCGGAGCCGTGCCGTCGCTCCAGTTTGTACCGGTAGCAATATCGCCATTGCCGCCGACCCATTGAGGATTGCTCACCGTAGTCGTCGTGGTTGTCGTAGGCTGCGGGTCGTTCTGCGGCTGCGGCGTCGGCGTCGTGGAAGGCGCGAGAACAATCGTAACGGTCTGTGTCTCGGTAGGCGTATTGACGGCGACGGTCGTCGTAATCGGATTACTGAGTAAAAGCTGCGGTGACGAATTATTGCCGGGCTGATCTTGCGGCGCCGTCGAGCTGCCCGGGCTACTGGGCTGGGTTGACGGCGCGTTCGGACTGGTTGGATTTGTTAGGATTGTTTTGGATGGCGTGCTGAATGACCTGGCCGACCGCCGGGATGACAGACTGCTCGAACTGAGCCTGCGCCGCGGTCAACTGCGTGATCGAGACCGACGGCGCCTGGTTGACGCCTTGCCCCGTCAAGGTGGTGGCAAATCCGGCTTGCGACACGGTGGCAACGACATTGCCGTTGCGGTCGATCAGATCGTAGGCACCCACCTGATTGGTGCCGAAATCGGGCACGATCGCGAAGGTGACCGTAACATTGCCGTTGGTCGCCGATACCGTGGCCACCTGTTCCTGCACCCAGCCGGTGGTGCCGCGGATGCCCATGGTCGCGACCGGCGTATCGATCTTCATGTCGCCGGTATGGGCGACCTTGCCGGCAACGAAGGAGAACGAGCCTTCGACCAGGCTGATCAGCGCCCCATTGCCGGACGTCGCATTCGGATCGAACGCGTAATCGTTGAGCGCCATTCGCGTATTGGCGGTCAGATTGAGCGCGGTGCCGTCCGGGAAGCTGATGCCGAGCTGGGAGTCGGCGCCGGTCTGGACGACGTCGCTTTTGTAGACTTTGTCGCCGACATTGAGCGTGACGGCGACGCCGTTGCGCATCACGGCGACGCTGCCGACGACCTTTTCCACTTGGCCGATCGGCTCCGCGCCGGCGGTCGGCTGCGCCTGGGCATATTCGTTCGGCGTCGGAGAACCCGTGAGCAAGTCGACGAGGGCTGCGGAAAGGCTCGCACCGTTCGGTGCCGTCAGCGCCGGCCGATTCTCGTCGGCAAAATAGTTGGGAATAATGTGATGACGGCCGTCATGGCCGGTCAGAACGAGATCGGGTCCGTTGCGGTGAAAGTCCGCCGTGAACAACAGCTGCGCGTCATCGACGATAAGCTGACCCGGATGGGACGAATCGAAATGGATTACGGACGCGGGCGCTCCGTAACCACCCTCCCTCGAAAACGCAGCCGTCATTCCCCCGCCCCTCGTAGAGCGTGATGAAAATCCCCCGTCGTGCCAGCAGTCCGGAACCGCCTCTGATCCCCATCCCCAGGCGGGTCCCGAACGGGCGGCACAATGCGACATTCCGCCCTGGCGGGCAATAGCAATGTAAATAAAAGGTGAAGCTGTCCCCGGCCGGTTTTCGACGGCCTAACACACGGATTAATCAGTGAAATTATGGGTAGAGCTAGCCGTCTCGGCGATACGGCAGGCGAAGTTCTTCGTGTCACACGTAAACTTCAAAATAACGAGCAGCATTCCGTAATGCCATGCTGGAGAGGCCGCCCCCAACCGGTATAAGGTGCTGGCGCCGGATCGCTGCAGCCCTCTCAGGTCTCTGATTTGGCCTGGGCCAGTTCGGGCCGCCACCTCTCACTGCAAAGGCCGATGGAACCTGCAATCAGTCCGCTGCTGACGGACCTCTATCAACTCACCATGATCCAGGCCTATCTGGATCATGGCGACACCGGAACCGCGGTGTTCGAATTATTCGTCCGGACGCTGCCGGCGCGGCGCGGATTTCTGCTGGCCGCCGGTCTCGAACAGGCGCTGGATTTTCTCGAAACCTTGCGTTTCTCGGACGCGGAGATCGCGTGGCTTGAACGCACCGGGCGCTTCGGCAAAAACCTGATCGATTATCTGCGCGGCTTCCGCTTCACCGGCGACGTCGACGCGATGGCCGAGGGCACGGCGTTCTTTGCCAACGAACCGATCTTGCGGGTAACGGCGCCGCTGCCGCAGGCGCAGTTTGTCGAGTCGCGTCTTATCAACATCATGCACTATCAGATCCTGGTCGCGTCGAAGGCGGCGCGCTCGGTGCTGGCCGCGCCCAACAAGCTTCTGGTCGACTTCGGATTGCGCCGGGCCCACGGCGCCGAAGCCGGATTGATGGCGGCGCGCGCGAGCTATATCGCGGGCTTTGCCGGGAGCGCGACGGTGCTGGCGGGAGAGGATTTCGGCATCCCGCTGTTCGGCACCATGGCGCATTCCTTCATCGAGGCGTTCGATGACGAGACGGCGGCGTTCGAGACTTTCGCGCGGGCGCGGCCGGACAATGTGGTGCTGCTGCTCGACACCTACGACACCGAAGCCGCGGCGCGCAAAGTCGTCGGCCTGGCGCCGAAGCTCAAAGCGGCGGGGATCGCCATTCGCGGCGTCCGCCTCGACAGTGGCGATCTCATTACGCTCGCCAAAAGCGTGCGCCAGATTCTCGATCAAGGCGGCCTCCAAGGAGTGACGATCTTTGTCAGCGGCGGACTCGACGAAAACTCGCTGCAAAATTTTGCCCACGCTGATGCGCCGATCGACGGCATTGGCATCGGCACCAGTTTGACGACGTCCGCCGACGTGCCGTCGATCGACTGCGTTTACAAATTACAGGACTACGCCGGACTGCCGCGGCGCAAGCGTTCGGAAAACAAGGCGACCTGGCCGGGACGCAAGCAAGTCTGGCGGCGTTACGATGCCGAGGGCCGCATGAGCGGCGATGTCCTTTCTCTCGACTCCGGCACCGCGCCGTCGGACACGAATGGCGAGCCGCTTCTTCAACTCGTGATGCAACACGGCAAGCGGATCGCGCCGTCACCAACGCTCGACGAGATCCGGCGTCACGCCAAGCGCGAGCTTGAACATCTGCCGGAGCCGTTGCGGCGGCTCGAGCCGGGCGCAAGCTATCCCGTCGAGGTGGCCGACGATCTGATCAAGCTTGCCGCCGATGTCGATCGGCGCGTGGAAGCAAAGACGTGAACGGAGCGATCACGACCGCTAATGACGATGTCCTCCTCGTGGTGGACGTGCAGAACGATTTTTGTCCCGGCGGCGCGCTTGCGGTGCCGCGCGGCGATGAAGTGGTGCCGGTGATCAACAGTCTCGCCGGAAAATTCCGTCACGTCGTGCTGACGCAGGATTGGCATCCGCGCGGGCATCTGTCGTTTGCTTCCTCCCATCCCGGCAAAAAGCCGTTCGAGACTATCGCCGCCGCTTACGGTCCGCAGGTGCTGTGGCCGGACCACTGCGTGCAGATGACGACCGGCGCCGAATTTCATCCGGCGTTGTGCATCCCGCAGGCCGGCTTGGTGATACGCAAAGGCATGGATCGCAGCATCGATTCCTACTCGGCGTTTTATGAGAACGATCGCACCACGCCGACCGGTCTGGTCGGCTATTTGCGCGAGCGCGGCGTGAAGCGAATTTTTGTCGCCGGGCTCGCCTTCGATTTTTGCGTTCGCTACTCGGCGGAAGATGCACACCGCGAAAACTTCGGCGTCTCGGTCATCGCCGATGCCTGCCGCGGCATCGATGTCGACGGCTCGGTCGCGGCCAGCCGCGCGAGCCTCGAAGGCCTCGGCATTGCCTGCATCACGGCCGGCGAACTTGGTTCCACTCCTTCCGCGTAAATATCGGTAGCCCTTGCCCGGGAACGAGGTCCGGTTTCGGTCGTTTTTCTGTCATGGAAAAGCGGGGGGAACTTAACCAAAATGCGAGAATCCCGCACTGCCGCAACTTGTGTGCAATGCACAATTTTCTTGACTTTCCCGAAAAAGAGCCGAGAATTTCATAAAATGGTCATCCTGAGCACACCGGAACTTTCGCCGTATCTTTCCCAGTGGTGGGTAAGCTAATGCGCCATCAAGCGGCTTTGTCCGCCTCAAGCCTCCCCTCCCTGATGATGCCCTGCCCGGTTTGTGCGGGCCGCATGGTCTTCAATGGCCGCCGCCCCATCGCCGCCGATGTCGAAGACAGCGTTTATGCCTGCCGCCGCTGCGGCGCCGAACTGATCCGGACCACGGTACGCAAGGCCCCGGACGTCACCCCCGCCGCTGCCTGACTCCGTCATTCCGGATTGCCGCATAGCGGCAAAGTCCGGAATCCATAGTCCCGACCTGACTATATAGCGTTCAGCGATACTCCTTTACGGCTGTGAGTATGGATTCCGGCTCGCGCTTTGCGCGCCCCGGAATGACGGAATACATTATAGTAGTCATAATAGTAGTCATAGTTGTCGCAGTCCCATCTGCCCCAGCACCGCGTAGCCGAGCAGGCCGTAGGGGTTAGCCAGCGTTTCCAGCATTTCGAAGTGGTTGTAGCCCTCGCCGACCAGGAGTTCGACGGGCTTGCCGGCCACTTTCACGGCGGCGGCGAATTCGCGGCTTTGCCGCTGGAACTCCGGCGTCTCGTAGGTGCCGTAGGTCAAAATCAGCGGCGTGTGCAGCCTGTCGAGATGGCGGATGGCGCTTAGCTCCGCTTCCATCGCGTCGGTGAAATTCACGTATTTCGAGCGTTTCGACAGCCGCACCGGGGCGAGATCGTACATGCCGCTCGATAGCGTCGCACCCTTGAGGATGTCGGCCGGCAAGCCGTCTTTCGCCCAATCATGTGTCACCACGCAGCCGGACAGGTGCGAGCCCGACGAATGCGAGACGAGATAAAGCCGGTTGCGGTCGCCGCCGAATTTTTCGGCATTGCGATAGACAAAGCCGACCGCGCGGCGCACCTGCTCGACCATCGGGAAAAGGTTGCCGCCGGCATCGTCGACATTGGTGAAATCCAGCACTACGAAATGTGCGCCCGCATGGACGAAGGGCTCGGCGAGACAGGAAAATTCCGCGGCCGTGCCGTTCCGCCACGCGCCGCCGTGAACGAAGATCGCAATGGGAGCGTTCGGCTTTTTGCACCGGTATAGATCGAGCCCCTCGATCGGCGTCGGCCCATAAGTGAAGCGTTCGGGTTCGCCGAGCCGCGCGCGGGCGATCGCGCTGTTGGCGAACCGGCGCTTGGCGATCTGGTCGCGGTTCGGCGCATAGACGTTCTGGTCGTAGGCGTCGTCGAGCGCCTGCTGGTCCATATCGAGCCAGACCAGCGGGCCCTTGGCCCGGGCCGGCGCGGCATTCGGCGTCATCACATTCATTCCGAACCCTTTCCTTCGTCGCCATCGCAATAGCGCGCAAATTCGGCCGACGCCAGCAGGCTGCGAACCGAATCCATCGCGCGATGCCGGCGCTAGAACTTCATCAAATCTTGGGCGATGGTGATCGGCCCGGAATAATACTTCTTAGCTTCGTCGACATAGCGCGCGTAGTCGTCATGCGGATCGACCGTCGGGCCGAGATGCGACATCACCACGGCTTTGACGCCGGCCTTCGCCGCCATTTTGCCGATGTCCTCCGGCGTCACATGCTCTTCGTGCATGTGGCGGAGAAAACCTTCTTGCTCACCCGGGGTCTTCGACTGCCAGGTGCCGTTTTTCTTGTACAGATCCACGACCTCCTCAGGCGAGGTGGTCTCGGTGACATAGAGATCGGCGCCTTTGGCGAGATCGGTCACGGCATCGGATGGTCCGGTGTCGCCGGTGAAGAACACGACACGGCCGGGCGTATCGAAACGGTACGAATAGGATTTGTATTTGCCGTAGGCCGGATCGCCGGGCTGGAAATGGAAATGCGTATTCTCGACCGCGGTCACTTTGACATTGGCATCCTGATAGATGACGCCGGGCGAAACATCGTGGCCGTGGAACATATCGGTCATCGGCCGCTTCTTGCCTTCGGACCAGCGGATATCCGCATTCGGCGTCAGATAATCGATCGCGCCTTTGACCAACGCCTCGACGCCGCTGCCATAGACGTCGATCGGTTCGGCCTGCTGCTCCCATTCGGAGACCAAAAGGGTCGCGAGGCCTGCCGTGTGATCGCTGTGCGCATGGGTGATGAAGATCTTGCTGACTTTGCGGAAATTATTACCGGACTGCACGACGCGACCGGTCACGCCGCCGCCGGCGTCGATGAGATAAAGCGTGCCGTTGACGACCAGGAGGTTCGAGGATTGCGCCCGATCGGCGCGCGGCACCGGTCCGCCGGCGGTGCCGAGCGTGATCAGGGTCGTGCCTGACGTCGCGCCGGGTGTCTGTGCGTTGGCGAGCGTCGCCACCGTGAAGAATGCCGCGCCCGTCAGAATGATGGTTGCTTTGATGTTCAAGCGATCCTCCCGCTTTTTTTGTCGTCATTCCGGGGCAGCCCGAAGGGCCGAGCCCGGAATCCGTAATCACTGAAGTCCGTGGAATTTGTCCGCTCATTGCCGCGAAAGCGGCAATCCAGGCACTGGGTCCCCGCTTTCGCGGCAATGAGCGGCATGAGGACGGTCTTACCCCAAATTCAACGCCTTGAAGAAATCATTGCCCTTGTCGTCGATGATGATGAAGGCCGGGAAGTCGACGACTTCGATGCGCCAGATCGCTTCCATGCCGAGTTCGGCATATTCGACGGTCTCGACCTTCTTGATGCAATGCTCGGCGAGGTTTGCCGCCGCGCCGCCGATCGAGCCGAGATAGAAGCCGCCGTGCTTCTTGCAGGCCTCGCGCACCGCGGGCGCCCGATTGCCTTTCGCCACCATCACCATCGAGCCGCCGGCCGATTGGAAATCCTCGACGAAGGAGTCCATGCGGCCCGCCGTGGTCGGCCCGAACGCGCCGGAGGCATAGCCTTCCGGGGTTTTCGCCGGACCCGCGTAATAGACCGGGTGGTTCTTGAAATAATCGGGCAGGCCTTCGCCCTTCTCCAAGCGCTCACGCAGCTTGGCGTGCGCGAGATCGCGCGCCACGATCATCGGGCCGGTGAGCGACAGCCGGGTCTTGATCGGATATTGCGACAGCTGCGCCAGGATTTCCGGCATCGGCTTGTTGAGATCGATCTTCACCACCGCGCCGCCGAGTTTTTCTTCCTCGACCTCGGGCAGATATTTCGCCGGATTGTGTTCGAGCTCTTCGAGGAACACGCCGTCCTTGGTGATCTTGCCGACGGCCTGGCGGTCGGCCGAGCAGGACACGCCGAGCCCGATCGGCAGCGAGGCGCCGTGGCGCGGCAGCCGGATCACGCGCACGTCGTGGCAGAAATATTTGCCGCCGAATTGCGCGCCGACGCCGAGCGACTGCGTCATCTTCAGGATTTCGCCTTCCATCTCCTTGTCGCGGAAGGCGTGGCCGTCTTCCGAGCCGTGGTCGGGCAGCGTGTCGTAATATTTTGTGGAGGCGAGCTTCACCGTCTTCATGGTCAATTCGGCCGAAGTGCCGCCGATGACGATGGAGAGATGATAGGGCGGGCAAGCCGCGGTGCCGAGCGTGAGCACTTTTTCTTTCAGGAACGCCAGCATGCGGTCGCGGGTGAGGATCGACGGCGCCGCCTGGAACAGGAACGCCTTGTTGGCCGAGCCGCCGCCCTTGGCGATGAACAGGAATTTGTAGGCGGCGTCATAGTCGCCGGCCCCCTCGGCGAAAATCTCGACCTGCGCCGGCATATTGTTCTTGGTGTTCTTCTCCTCGAACATCGAGATCGGCGCGAGCTGCGAATAGCGCAAGTTGCGCTTGAGATAAGCATCGCGCGCACCCTCGGCGAGCGCCGCCTCGTCGTCGCCCGCGGTCCAGATCAGCCGGCCCTTCTTGGCCATGATCAGCGCGGTGCCGGTGTCCTGGCACATCGGCAACACGCCGCCCACGGCGATATTGGCGTTCTTGAGCAGATCGTAGGCGACGAACTTGTCGTTCTCCGAGGCTTCCGGGTCCTCGACAATGTGCTTGAGGCTCGCAAGATGCGCGGGGCGCAACAGATGCGCGATGTCGGTGAACGCGGCTTCCGCCAGCGCGCGAAGCGCCTCGCGCGGCACCACCAGGACATCTTCGCCCATGACTCGCTCGATCCGCAAGCCGTCGGCGGAGATTTTACGGTAGGGCGTGGTGTCCTTGCCGAGCGGGAAGAGCGGGGAGTGCTTGTAGGGGGGCGTTGGGTGGGTGGTGAGGGGGGCGTTCATGGACGATTCTCTCTCGAAACATCATCGAACATTACTAGACAAGCCCGGTGTCCAAGGAAAGCAGATCGGGAGGGCTAGAGGCCTTTGGGCGGGAACCCTGTCGCGGTTCAGGTGGCTGCTATGGAGTTGATTCATGTCCGTGCTTTCGCGATTCTTAGAACGCAATCAGATTACCAAAGCCCGCCCCCTTCCTATCGTCCACGCCACACAGTCCTATTACCTCGATCAGATCGTTGATGCCGGTCGGATACGGGGAGAGCAAGAATGGTCCTGAAACGATAATCAACCGACTGCCGGCGTCATACAGTCCGCAGCTCGCTTACCCGTCTACTAGGCGTGACGCACGGGGGCGCGTTGATGGCCACAGCCGCGAGCGGAAAGCGCCTGGTGAGATCGTTGCCGTTGCGCGCCATCGATCTCACGCCCGCACCATCCCGTCTGGACCGGATTTGGATTTTTGAGTAGCTAAAACGAGGCGGGCGCCGCGACACGACGCGAGGCGATGAGAACGGGCTGTGCGAATTGGCGTACGCCGTCGCCATCGAGCACAAAGCGCGGGATCGCTTGCTGCATGTCACCGTCGGCAACGAGCGTAAGCCACCGATTGTCGAGCACGATCCAGGCGCCGTCGAGACGAACCGTTACGACAGCGTGATCCTCGCCGAGAGCAGTATTGCGGACGATGACGAGTTTGACGTCTTCCGGCGCGACGCCGGCCGCGGTCAGGGCAACATATTTGGCGATGGCGTAATCCTCGCAATCGCCGCGGCCAGTCGTGAAAGTCTCGAGCGGCGCGCTCCAGCGGTCGGGCACACCCCACTGGGCAAGATCGCTCATCGGTTCAATGGCGAGATTGATGGCACGGTTGATCACGCCGATCCGGGCTCGGCCGGTCTGAGCACGGCCTTGCGCGATAATGGCGAGAAAATTCTGCCCCGCTGCAGGGCAGCGTTCAGCGCCTTCGCGGCAGTGTTCTAGAACTTCGTTATCGGCGCGGATGTCGGCTTCGACGCTGCGCCACTTTGTCAGAACATTACCGCCGGTGACGCTTATCGCGGCGAGGCCGAATGGTTCGGCCGTGGGCGGGGGCGCAGTCACCGGTCCGGCCCGATCGAGCGCCGTCAGCTTCGCCGGAGCCTGCCACTGAGCATCGGCCGGCGCGTGAACCTGCGGCTCGCTCCGAACTTCGACCCGTACGGCAGCAGCCTGGGCGGATTCGATTTTTTCGGCTTCATTATGCGCCGTTATACCTGGCGGGTCGGTCATTTCGTGCGCCGCCGCGATCTCGGTCGCGCGCGTCTTCGCCTCCACGCGCGTGCCGGTCTCGATGCCGGACTGTGCCGGCAAGGCAACGAGAAGCACGACAACAAGGAACGTGGCAAAGCCCCACGCCGCAACCCGACCGAACATTTTGACGTCCCCGAACGTCCGGGTGTGGCGCTTAAGCGCTCTCTCCCGGCTTTTTGTTCGAAGACGGCATAACTCCGCAGCTGCTGCTTACGCGTTAATGCGTAGCCGGTTTGCGGGAGGGATCGAAAACAACGTGCAAGAGTTCTTACGCCATTGCGAACAATTTTATGGAAAACCGTTTCGCTCTTGGCAATTCAGGCGTAGCGCTGAAGAGCTAGCAATCTGGCCGAAACCCAGCACGGCACAAACGGTTCATGGCTCTATCACATCCGGAATCTAACGAACCACGGCGATGCGGCCGGCGGCCTCGCCAAACTGTGATCTCGACAAAGCCTTCGCCAAAGCCGGACGCGATCAGCGCGCGACTCGGCGCTTGTTCGGCAAATGACCAAAACTTAACCCGGCGGCCGTCGCGCGGTCAGCAACCGGAGACCATGCTCGAACGACCAATCTGGAAACGGAGGGTGTCATGGCGAGCAGCAAGATTTTTCGGCGGACCGAGATCTTTGGGTGCATGGCGGCGGCAGTGCTGACGGCGCTGTCGCTGAATGCGGCGCATGCGGACGCCGCCGCCTATTTCAAAGACGTGCAAAAGCCCGGCGGTCATGCCCGCAGCATGGCGGCGAAGCTTGCCGACGGACGGGCCTGCGGTGTGTCCGGCGATACCATCACGGTGCTGATGCCGGCGTTCCAGGCCTGCATGAGCAGCCGCGGCTGGGCGCTCGATCATTACGGGCCCGATCCGTCGCAGCCGCGGCCGCGCGCAACCACGGTGAACTACGCCGACGTCAAAGGCGACGCCAAGCAACGGCCGCGCGACGACGCCGCGCTGCAGGCCGATACGCGGGCCTGCGACGCCGGCGGCAAGGATCTGGAATCGGCCAGCGTCAAAAGCTGCATGGCCGGCCGCGGCTGGCAATTCACCTTCACGCAACGCGCGCCCGCACCGGTCGCGAAGCCTGTAGCCAGTACGAATTGGGCGTGGACGAATTCGGGCTCGGAATCGCCGCCGAGTTCCACCATCGACGATATAGCGCGGCAGAACGCGGACATAGATCAGGGCACCCAGGATTCCGAAGACGCGATGAACGCCGGCATCCAGGCGACCACCGCCGCGGACGCGGCGGCCGACGCGCAGTGGCAGCTCAACAGCGAGCTCTCGAACGCGGCGACGACGGGGAATTGAGCCGACTAAAGGTGCCGGCTTTCGGCCGGCCCGGCGGAGATAGCCATCGCAAACGGCATGGCAGATGTGACGGGTTTGGCTTTGCTCTGCCCATCCTGCGGCGCCACGGCTTGTGCTAGGCTCGCGGTAACCTCATCAACCCCAACGTTAAAAATGGGAGACTGCCCGTGCCCGCACGCATCCGCCACATCGCTCTGTCGGTGAAGGACATCGACGCCACCGCCGATTTCTACGAGAAGGCCTTCGGGCTGACGCGCTCCGAAAAGTCCGAAGGACCGACGGCCTATCGCGTCTATATGAGCGACGGCGAGATCAATCTGGCGCTGCTGCAATACAAGAGCGAAGTCGGCTCCGGCCTGAAGAGCCCGAGCGACTTCGTCGGCATCCATCATTTCGGCTTTCAGTGCGACGACCTCGAAGCACAGCAGAAGCAGATCGAGGCCGCCGGCGGCAAATTCTTCTTCGATCTTGGCGATCCGGACGACGACGATTTCGAGCGCAAGTTCAAGGACCCGAACGGCATCATCTTCGATATCAATTGGAAGGGCTGGGCGCTGACCAAGGGCAAGGTCAAAGCCGGCGCCAAGACACAAGGCAAGAGCAAGACCGCCGCGGCGCGGAACAAGGCGTCGGCGAAAAAGCGATCGAAGCCGATTTGAATATTACGCGTCATACGCGGGCTTAACCCGCGTATCCATGCTGATGTGCGACAGCCACATCACGACACTCTTGCACGCTGAATCGTCCCGTGGATTGCCGGGTCAAGCCCGGCAATGACGAGAAGTAGAAGCCGCGATACAATGCACGCGCCGGGCCTCGACAATGCGTAGCCGCTCGCGGCACGCAAAGGAGCCGCGCCATGACGATGTTCAAGCTGCCGCTGTCCGGCGATGTCGTGCAGTCGATCAATCCATTCACCGCCTTCATGACCGGCGGCCAGTTCGGCCTGATCAACATCAATGTCGGCCAGACCAACGACGAGAACGTCGAAAAGGAAGTACTGACCGACGTTGCCGGTTACGGCATGCAGCTCGGCCGCATCGAGGATGTCCTGATCGTGCTGCTGCGGCATTTCCGGCCGGAGAAGCAACTCAGCACTGAAGAGTCGGAAGCGATCGACGCGCTGACGAAAATGCTGAACCGGATCGTGGAGAAGAAGAAGAAGCATAAGCGTCCGGTCATGCCCACGGCGGGCGTTACCTCCAAGCCCAAGCCGCGCAGCTCGGATTGAAGGCAAAGGCCGTAGCTCCATCGCATTTTACCTAATCTGCCGGACTGCCCTTAACGCGGCATCGATAATGTCGCCGTGCCTTCCCCATCGCGCGCACCAAGGGATTTCCAGATGACCTTCGGCAAACGATTTTCGCAGCATAACGACCGCGTGCCTACAGTCATCCAGGAGACCTGCGTGCGGTGTTGCGGCACCGGCCGCATCCGCGAACGCGGCGATCGCATCATCTGCAAGGCCTGCACGGGAGCAGGAAGGGTCGAGGTCAAGGCCGAGCGCCGCGCCTAGACTTCTGATCCGATTCAATTGAATCGGATCAGAAGTTCAAGATTCTTTGTTGGAGCATGATCTCTTCCGAAAACCGGTACTCACCCCGGATCAAGCCCGGGGCAGGCTTTCGGGATCATGCTCTAACATCTTCGCGCGAATCTGCTAATGGCACGGCATGTCCGCACGCATTGTCCGTGTCGGCCGTGCCGCGACCGGGCTGGGCCTGTTCGCCGCCAAGCCGATCGCCAAGAAGGCCTATGTCGCCACCTACCGCGGCAAGCGCATCCCGACCGTAGAAGCGCACCGGCGTGAACAGCGCGGGACCGCGAAATACATGTTCGAGATCAACCAGCGCTGGACCATCGACGGTTCGTCGCGGCGCAATCTCGGCCGCTACGTCAATCACGCCTGCGATCCGAACACCGAAGCGGTGCTGCGCGGCGGCAAGATCATGTTCGTGGCGCTGCGCGCCATCGCCGCGGGTGAGGAGATCACGCTTGATTACGGCGAGGAATATTTCGAGCTGTTCATCAGGCCGGTCGGCTGCCGCTGCGCGCAGTGTGCGGGGCGGGGCGGCTGACACGCCGTGTTTCCCGGATGCGGTGCGCCACGCAGTGGTGCACCGCTGTTCCGGGATCGTTACAAACACGGAGCGTATGAAGTTCCCGGGTCTGCAGTGCAACACTTCGCTGCGCTGCGTGTTGCACCGCGCCCGGGAAATGATGAACGCTAATTACAGCTTCAGCAGCTTCTCGGCATTGCCGTGGGCGATGCGTTCCTTGTCGGCGGCGCTGACCGGGATCTGGTCGAGGAAGGCGCGCGCCTGCGGCATCGACTGGTAGGGATGGTCGGCCGAAAACATGATGCGCTCGATGCCGCCGAGCTCGAGCAGGAGATCCAGGAAGGTCGGCGGGAAGTTGAAGCCGGAAAATGTGTAGTGCACGTTCTCGCGCAGGTACGCGCTGACCGGCTGCTTCAGCTTGGTCACCGCGCCCGGAATGATGTCGAAGCGCTGCATGAAGAACGGCAGCCCCTCGCCCATGTGGCCGATCACGACCTGCAATTTCGGATGGCGGTCGAACACGCCGCCGAGCACCAGGCGGATGACATGGACCGCAGTCTCGATGTGCCAGCCCCAGACACCGCCGGCCAGCATCTCCGTCACCAGCGGCGCGAAGCCGCCGTAATAGACGTCGAGCACCGGCTGCGGCGGCGGCGTCGGGTGCAGATAGATCGGCACGTCGAGCGCTTCGGCGCTTTCCAGGATCGGTGCATAGAATTTGTCGTCGAGATAGCGGCCGCGATTGTGGCCGTTGATGGCGGCACCCTTGAAGCCCTGATGGCGGACGCGCTTTTCCAGCTCGATGGCGGCTTCCTTCGGCGCCGGCGTCGGCAGCGCGGCGAAAGCGGCGAAGCGGGTCGGATTCTTCTTCACCGCGTCGGCGAGGTAGTCGTTGCTGTCGCGCGCCAGCGCGATGGCATCGGCCGGCTCCAATTGCTCGACGCCCGGCGCGGTGAGCGACACCACCTGCATGTCGATGCGGGCGGCATCCATTTCCGCGATGCGCTTTGCGCCGACATCCACCAGCCGCTCGATCAGATTGGCATAGCGGCCGCCGACCTTTTCGGCGCGGTTCTTGAGCTCCTTGCCGGGGCCGTCGAAAAAAGCCGGCGTCGCGAAATGTTCTTCCAGCGTTATGGTTCGCATGGCGTTTTCTCCTTGGTGTTTTTTACGGAGTTGTAGGGTGGGTTAGCCGAAGGCGTAACCCACCGTCCGGCGATGCGGCGGGTTACGCCGCTTGGCGGCTAACCCGCCCTTTTTCACAGCTTGAACAATTTTTCGGCGTTGCCGTGGGCGATGCGCTCCTTGTCAGCGGCGGTGACCGGGAGCTGCTCCAGGAAGGCACGCGCATCCTTCATCGAGCCATAGGGATAATCGGCCGAGAACATGATCCGCCCGACGCCGACTTCCAGCAACAGATTGAGGAAGCTCGGCTGATAATTGAAGCCCGAGAGCGTGTAATGCACGTTGTCGCGCAGATAGGCGCTGACCGGCCGCTGCAGCTTGGCTGCCGCCGTCATCAGCTCGACCCGCTGCATCATGGACGGCAGCGACTCGCCGAGATGGCCGATCACGAATTGCAGCTTCGGATAGCGGTCGAATACGCCGCCGAGGATCATGCGCAGGATGTGGATCGCGGTCTCGATGTGCCAGCCCCAGCCCGGACCGGAAAACAGATCGGTGACGAGCGGCGAAAAGCCGCCGAACGAGGCGTCCAAGACGGCCTGTGGCGGTATGGTCGGATGCAGATAGATCGGTACGCCGAGCGCCTCGGCCTTTTCCAGGATCGGCCAATAGAATTTATCGTCGAGATAGCGGCCGCGGTTATGGCCGTGGATATTGGCGCCGACGAAACCATTGTCGCGGACAAGGCGCTCCAGCTCCTGCGCGGCCTTTTCGGGCGCCGCCGTCGGCAGAATGGCCAAACCGGCAAACCGTTTCGGATATTTCTTCACCGCCGCGGCGAGAAAATCATTGGCCTCTTTGGCCAGGCTCACCGCTTCGTCCGCTTCCAACTGCTCGGTGCCGGGCGCGTTCAGCGACAGCACCTGCATGTCGATGCCGGCGGCATCCATTTCGGCGACCCGCTTGTCGCCGACATCGGCCAGCTTTGCCGCAATCGCCGCGAGAGGGCCGCCCATCTTCGCGGCCTGTTCCTCGCGCTTCTTCCCGGGGCCGCTGCGAAACGCCGGCGTGGTGAAATGTTCTTCGAGCGTTATGGTTCGCATGGCTTGTTTGCCTTCCTATTTAGGTATTTCGGTGAATGGCGGCGGCAGGTGCGCCGTCCAGATATGCAGCCTAAGATTCGTCAGTCATTCTTTACCGCATGACCAGCGACATTTCGCCATGCGATTTTCGCGTGGGCTTGACCGTAATTTGGATGTCCTGGCCGAGCGCGGTGAGGAATTCCATCAGCCGCCCGACCGAGAAATTGCCGGCGCGATTGCGCATCAGCGCCGATACGTGGGGCTGCTTGATGCCGAAGAGTTCGCCGGCCTGGGCCTGCGTCAAGCCACGCTCTTTGACGATCTTATAGATTTGCAACGTCAGGCGCGCCTTCAGTAATTCTTGTTCCGGATTCGGCAAGCCGAGATCGGCGAAGATGTTGCCGCTGCCTTTCGTTATGCGAACCTTGGTCTTGCGCATCTCAATTGCGCCTTTCTCTATAATGCCGCTCTGCTTCAGCGAAACGCCGCCGAATCACTTCGATCTCATGCCGCGGCGTGGCGATGCCGGACTTCGACTTCTTCTGAAAAACATGGAGGACGTAGATCGCATCGTCGAAGTACGCGGTATAGACGGCTCGATACGTATCCGTGCGAAACCGTTCGACAATTTCCATGACTCGTGCACCGCCAAAGCCCTTCAATGGTTTAGCCGCCGGATCGGTAGTATCCGCTGCGCAGCATAGAGCGCTTGGCCGAAGTCGCGACGAACTAGCTGCGGCAAGCTGCGTAAATCACGCCGGCTTGACCCCATCCATATGACGGGCTTCGTCTGATCCGTCATACTTATATACCAATATATGTATTACATTTCAATGGCTGAGCAAAAGCTAAATAGCGAATTTCGCAATATCAAGCGGGCTGGGTGTCCCTGATCCGGCCGCGCCAGTCGAAGTCTTCGGCGCGGCCTTCGGCGATGGCGTAGGCGCGTTCGGTGGTGCAGTTGAGGCTTGCCTCCACCAGGGAGCGGGCCTCCTCCAGCCCCGCGTCGTCGGCGTCCGCCGCGACCCGCACCGGTTCGCCGACCGCGACGGCGAAGCGGCCGAACGGCAGATTGATGACCGAGCGGTCCCAATTGCACAGTTCGATGCGGCGGCTGGTCGCCACCGCGACCGGAAAGATCGGGCGCCCTGAGGCGCGCGCAAGCTGCACGATGCCGCGGCCGGCGACGCGCGAAATTTTCGGGATGTCGGCGGTGAGCGCGACGTTATAGCCGCGGCTCAAAGCGTCGAGCATCTGCTTGAAGCCGGAGACGCCGCCCTTTTTCATAATGTCGCGGCCGCTGGTTCCCGAACCGCGGATCGGTTCGATGCCGAGCCGTTCGGCGGCGATGGCGTTGATCTCGCCGTCGCGGTGGCGCGAGATCAGGACTTTGACCTTATGCTCCCGCCGCTTGAAGAACGGCATCATGAAATGCTGGCCGTGCCACATCGCTACGATTGCCGGCATTTCCGGCCGCACGCGTTCGTAGAAATCCGCAGGCTCGATGCCAAAGCGGCTGGTCTTGCGGACGAAGCGCAAATATTCCGCGGCTGTAACGCCGAGGGACTTCTGCACCCATGGGAAATGTACGAAACGCCTTAAAGACTTCATCGCCCGCCGGATTGCCCGGTTGACGGGCCATGAGAATAGATCGCGGCCGTTACCCCCGGGGGCCGCGAGGTAATATGATATTGACGGCTTTCCCGGCGGGCCGCAAGGCAGCCCGCGCCGCACGCCCGAACTGGCCTAATCGAGCTTGATGTGGGCGGTCAGAAGGAGCTTCCGCCATTTCGGCTCTTCGGTGCGGATGCGCGTGCTAAGTTCCTCGGGCGAGCCGGCGATGGATTCGAAATACTGGGCGTCGAGGAAGCTTTTCTGCACCGCCGGGTCGGCGAAGATCTTGCGCACCTCGCCGTTGACCTTGGCGACGATATCGGCCGGCATGCCGGCCGGGCCGAACAGCCCGAACCATGACACTGCGACATAGTCCGGCACGGTCTCGGCAACCGTCGGCACGTCCGGCAAAAGCGCCATCCGCTTCGGCGCTCCGACGGCGATGATCTTGATGCCGCCGGATTTGGCCTGCGGCATCGCGCTGCCGGTTGAAACGAACATCAGCTGGATATGGCCGGCCAGCACGTCCTGCATCGCCGGCGTCGCGCCCTTGTAGTGCACTGCGACGAAATTCGTGCCGGTCACGGTCTTGAACATTTCCATATTGAGGTGGCCGCTCGAGCCGACGCCATAGGTGCCGTAATTGAGCTGGCCTGGTTTCGCCTTGTCGAGCGCGATCAGGTCTTTGACATTGTCGGCCGGCACCGAAGGATTGAGGATGAGCGCATGATTGATCTGCACCAGACCGGTGATCGGTGTGAAATCCTTCACCGGATCGTAGGACAGATGATCGTACAGCGTCGGATTGACGATGAAGGTCGTCTCCGGACCGATGAATAAAGTGTAGCCGTCGCCCGCCTGGTGAGCGACATACTCGGCCGCGACCTGATTGTTGGCGCCGGGCTTGTTCTCCACCACCACTTCGGCGCCCCAATCGGCGATAAAGTGCTGCGCCAACATGCGCCCGAGCATATCGGTGACGCCGCCGGGCGAGGCCGGCACGATGATGGTGATCGGCTTTGCCGGATAGCCGTCGGCGCGCGCGCCGGTCGCGGCTACCGCCGCCAAACATGCGACACCCGCCGCCACGCCGCGCCAAAACGTCATGTGCTTTCCTCCCACCCGTTTTATTCCCACCCGTTTTATTCCCACCCGTTTTAATTCGGCGTGTTTTAAGCCGTTATTTTTTCCCGTCGGGATAGGGATAGATCATGGTGCCGGTCTTGTATTGCGGCGGCCACAGGACCGGTTGAACGCTGCCGTCGCGGAACTGGTCCATATTGCCCGGCGCGACATTCTGGAACTGCGTGAACAAAGTGCGCGGCTCCGTCCATTGGCCGGACTTGTCGTAAGCGACATCGCCGACCACGGTATGGAAGGTGTGGCTGTGCATGTAGTCGGCAAGCTTCGACTGATCGAGGCTCTTCGCACCTTCGACCGCCTGCGCCAGCACCTGACCGGCGGCATAACCGAACGGCACGAAGGCGTAGCCGATCGGATCGATTTTCTCGCCGGCGGCTTTCTGCTGATAAGCCTTGAGCAGATCGGCAAGGCCGGGGAAGTTGAGCGACGGCACGAAGCTTTCCATGATGACGATGCCGTCCATGATCGGGCCGAGCTGCGTCTTGATCGGCGTGATCAACAATCCGATCATGGTGCCGCCGAACATTTTCGGCTTCAGCCCGATCTCCTGCGCCGCCCGCACGATGCCGACGGTGTCCGGCGGATAGGCGGCGACGAACACCACGTCGGCATTGGCTGCCTGCAGCGCGCGCACCATCGGCGTGAAGTCGGTGGTGCTCGGCGGATAGCTTTGATCGTAGATGATCTTGAACCCGTTGGCGGCGGCGTTTTCGCGCGCGCCGTCGGCGGAGGTTTTTGAGAATTCGGCGTCGGCGGCAAGGATGGCGACCGTCTGCGGCTTCGGCTGCTGCGCGGCGGCAAGCTCGAAATAGCCGCGCGAAAACGCCTTGGTGCCTTCCGGGCCGATCGGGATCATGTCGAAATAGCGCGGATAGTTGAAATAGCGGTTCACGTTGACCGCCAGCATGGTCACGGTGGTCATGTTGTGCTGCATGATGACCGGCACCGCCGCCGCCGCCATGTTGGTGGCATAGGGCCCGAGCAGTAGATCGACTTTGTCGACCGTGATCAGCTTGGTGTAGATGCCGGGCACATTCGAGGGATTGCTCTGATCGTCGTAATAGACGAGCTCGACCGGCCGGCCGAGCAGCCCGCCATGCGCATTGACGTCGTCACGCCACAGCTCGAGCGCAATGATGAGCTGCTTGCCGTTTTGCGCCACCCCGCCGGTAAGCGCCATGCTGAAGCCGACCTTGATCGGATCGGCGGCGAGCGCCGGATCCGTCAGCGCGACGCCGGCAAGCGCGATGGTGCCGACGACGGCAGCGATGATCCGCCGAAAAAACGGCATGGCTGTTCCCTCCCCTTTTTATTCTTCGCCATCCCCGTTTTCGGGGATGGGACTTATTTCATCATTTCGTCGCCGGGCAGGATACCCCACAAATTCGACGCCGAGGGGTCCTTGGCCCAGACTTTCGGCCGCTGCGGATTGTCGCGGTGCCACGGCCGCGGCTCGAAGTAGCCGAGCTCGTCGTTCATGCGGTCGAGCTCGGCGAAAAGCTCGGTGATCAATCCGTTCGGCGCGCGATGATAAGCGAACAGATTGTGGCCGATGCCGTGGCGGCCTGGGCCCCAGAGGAGCTTGTAGCCGCTCAGGCTGAGCGCGTCGCAGGCCTCGTGCATGTGGCCCCAATCCCGCAGCTCGAAGGCGGTGTGGAAGTGGCGGTTCGAGCCGGTCCCCATCAGGTTGATCGTATGGTGGTCGGGCCCGCAGCGCAGGAACGAGAAGAAGTCTGCCATCCAATCGGATTCGCGGAAGCCGAGCACGTCGCAATAGAACTTGGTGACCTGCTTGACGTCGACGCAATGGAAAGCGACGTGGCCGAGCTTGTGCGGCACGATGCCTTTCTTTTGGAATTTCTGGTGCGCGAAGCTATCGCGCTTGAACACCTCCATGATGGTGCCCTTGGGATCGGTGAACACCAGCATGTCGGAGATCGAAGGCTCGGGGTCTCGCTTGCGCTCGGTCCGAATGCCGTGGCTCGCGACCTGCCGCTCGAAATCGCCAAGGTCGACATCCTGCCCGATTTGAAATCCGACCCGCACGCATTGCGCCTGCGCGCCTTGGCGCAGCACGATCGAATGATGATCGACCGTGGAGGCGAGATAAACGGCGTCCTTGTCCTTGCTGACGAGAGTGAGCCCCAGAATGTCGGTGTAATATTCGGTCTGCTGATCGAGATCGGGCGTCTCGTAGCTGGCGTGCGCGATCTTGCTGACGCGGATCATGATGAGATCTCCTTCTGTGTTTTTTCGTCCTGCTCGGGAGGGTTACTTGTCCTTGCGCGGCAACGCGCCGATGACATCGACCATGGCGGCGACGTCCTGGTCGCCGAGCCCCATTTCCATGAAGCGCTGGTAAAGCGGCACGACGGCATCGAGCAACGGCGTCGCCACGCCGACGCTCGCCGGCAAAGTCGCCGATCATGTCGAAATAGTGCTGCAAGCCCGGCACGCTGCCCTGCTGCGGCTGGAAGCGGCGATCCGCCATCCACGGCGCGCGGATGCCGAATTGGGTCGAACCGCCGCTGCCATTGGCGATCGCCTTGATCATCAGCGGCACGTCGACGCCGGCTTTCAGCCCGAGCGCCATCGCTTCCGCAGTCGCCGCGATATTGATCGCGACCAGAAGATTATTGACCAGCTTGACTCGGCTCGCGGCGCCGAACTCGCCGAAATAGAGGCAGGAATCGGCAAAGCCCGCGACCACGCTTTCGAGCTTCTTGCAGGCCGCGGCGTCGCCGGCGAGATAGATCACCGCCTTGCGCGCCGACACCATGCCCGGCGTTCCGGACACTTCACCGTCGATGAAGGCCGCGCCTTTGGCGCCGAGCGGCGCGATCTGGCGTTTCTTGTCCGGCACCGGATGCGAGCCGAGCTCGACCACGATCTGCCCCGGCCGCGCTGTATGGATAAGGCCTTGGGGACCATTCACCACCTCGTCGAGCGCCTCGCTCGACGGCAGGCACGACAACACGATATCGGCTTGGGCCCCGACATCGGCCGCCGAGTGCGCCGCCACGCCGCCGATCTTCTCGAACTCCTCGAGCGAATGGCGGCGATAACCGACGACACGATGGCCGCTTTTGATCAGGTTCTCCGAGATCGGCAGGCCGATCTTGCCGACCCCCACAAAGCCGATGGTCTCCATGAACGCCCCTCTACGTTTCTTATGCCGGCGCGGCAGACCGGCCGCGGCGGATGGACTGTTATGCCACCTCTACGGACTGATCGGAAAGATTAACGGAGAGCGACAACCTGCCCTCCATGACAGTCCATTCCTTGAGGATGAAGCCGCGCAGCCCGTGGACGTAGAACGGATCGGCTTCGGCGAGCGCGCGGGCTTCCTCGGCGTCCTTGGCGCGCAGCACGGTCAAACCCTCGCCGGTCGGCGGTCCGGCGCCGTCCGTCAGCGGCCCCGACGCGAACACCAGGCCGCGCTTTTCCAGATCGATCATGTATTCGAGATGCGCCGACAGGAACGGCTGGAGGAATTCCGGCGGCACGATCGGATTGGTGAGCAGCACAAAGAGCTTCTTGCGAAGCATTTTGCGCGTCAATTCGGTAACACGCTCTGCAAAAAACATGGTTCAGGTTCCGGTTAGGGCCGGATGGTCGGCTGTCCCGGTGCAGGGTGTCAACATCGAACGATTGTTGCGGTTAAGCCGCATTCACTGCGCCCTTCTGGCGGATTTCCGGACATAGGGCTTCGTGCCGGATACACCGCCGACCAGTCATTCCGGTGCGCGGGCCTTTGCCCGCGAACCCGGAATCCTATTCGCTGACTTGTGATTATGGATTCCGGGTCCCTCGCTGCGCTCGGCCCCAAAATGACGTACCATAGTGCAATTCGACAGGAGCCATCCCATGCAACGTCGCACTATTCTGGCCGCCATTGGCGCCATCTTGCCCGCCGCCTTTGCCGCGTCGCGCGCCGCCGCCTCCACCCCCGACGCCAGCAAAGTTGTCTATCATCTTGCCGATCTCGACAAAGTCGAATTCGTGCTCGGCAACATCAACAATCACTACAAGGGCATGGGCGGCCCGGAGAACGTCACCATCGCGCTGGTGGTGCACGGCCCGGCGCTCAAGGCGTTTCACCTCGACGGCGCGACGCCCGAGGTATCGCAGCGGGCCGGCGAATTGTCGAAGTCCGGCCTTCAGCTCAATGCCTGCATCAACACCATGCGAGCGACTAATGTCACGCTGAAGGATTTGCTGCCGGGCTTCATCGTTGCCGACAAAGGCGGCGTGGTCCGCATCGCGCAATTGCAGGGGCAGGGTTACGCGTATTTGCGGCCGTAACGGCACGGCCGCTCGAATGAGCGGGAAAATCTCACTCCTCGCCGAGATCGCGGCGCCGGCCTTCCAGCGCCGTAGAGTAGCGCCGCAGCACATAGGCTTCGGTGAGAAGCCCGACGACGCGCCGGTCGAGAAACGAATTGACCACCGCCAGCGCCTCCGCCTCGGCTCGGTCGAAGGCGAGCACCGCCTCTTTCACCGCCATGCCCGGCAGCAGCATGTCCTCGGGGTAACGCAACAGATTCTTCAGTGGGCTGTCCACCGTGGTTTCCACGGCGTGGGCGTCCGCTACCTGGATCAGCCCGACATAACGGTCGCCCTCGTCGACCGCGATCACATAGGCGGTGGAGCCGAGCGGAAACGCATCGCGGAATTCGGCGATGGTCGATGCTGCGTTCACCGTCTGCACGTCTTGGCGCATCATGCGCTCGACGGTGAGGTCCCGCATCCAGCCCACGTCGGCGGCGCTGCGGATCGTTTCGCCGCGCAGGTGAAAGCGCCAGGTCGCGAACGAATAGCCGAACACCTCGCGCGTCATCTGCGCCGCGATAATGACGGCGACCAGCACCGCCGTCGTCAGCCAAAGGTCCCCCGTCGTCTCCAGCGCGATGAAGATCATGGTCAGCGGTCCGCCGATGACCGAGGCCGACAGCGCGCTCATGCCGATCACGGCATAGGCATTGGGGTCGAAATATACAGTCGGCCAGAACATCGTCAGCGCGACGGCAAGGAGGTGGCCGCCGAGCGCGCCGATCAGCAAGGAAGAAAAGAACATGCCGCCGCGAAAGCCGGAGCCTAGCGAGACGATCGAAGCCACGATCTTGAGGACGAACAAGAGCGCGACGGCGCGGAACGACAAATCGAGCATGCCGGCAACGCGCAAGGCGCCGTGGCCCGACGACATCACCTGTGGCGACACGATTGCCAAAAGCCCGACGACCAGACCGCCGGCCATGGTGCGCCACGCCGGCCGTGTCCGCATCTTGGCGAACATCGCTTCGCTGAGCGCAACGCCGCGCATCAAGAGAATGCCAAGCACCGCCGCCAACAGGCCGAGCGTCGCCGCGAGCACGAGATCGTGCACCGCGATCACGGTTTTCTCGGGCGCGACGATGCCAAGTTCGGCCGGTGACAGCGATCGCGCCACCAAATAGCCGATCAGCGACGAAATCCCCACCGGAGCCAGGCTGGTCGGCGTGTAGCTGCCGATGATCAATTCGAAGCCGTAGAAGGCGCCAGCCAGCGGCGCGCCGAATGCGCCGGCAATACCGGCGGCAGCGCCGCAACCGACCAGAATACGCAGGTCGCCGCGGCGCAGCCGAAACGCGATACCGATGCGCGAGGCAATGCCGGCCGCAAATTGCGTATAGCCGGCTTCCAGGCCGACCGAGGCGCCGACGCCGCTCGACCACACCGTCTGCGCGGCGACGATGATACTGCCCAAGAGCGACATGCGTCCGCCGTGCAGCGCATTGGCTTCGATCGGATCGATTTCCCGCTCCGGCCGCCAGCGGCTGATCAACTCGCTCACGCCACCGAACAGCAAGCCGCCGACCAGCGGCACCGACAGCGCCAGGATCGGATTGAGCGTCAATCGCGCGGACAGGCGCTCGCCATGCTGGAGACGGAAAAAGACCTCGTGCAGAAGATCGACCGTATCGCCCATGAAGACGACGACCAGTCCGGCAATCACCCCCACCAGCGCCGCGAGCAGGATGAGGCTCGATTCCCGCGCCCGCACCAGGGCGCGAAGCCGGCGCGGGATTTCCACGCGGGCCGCGATTTTACCGCTCACGGCGCCACCGGCCGGCTGTATAAGGAACGGGGGCGAAATGCCGGGTCGGAATTGCCGGCGCGGAAGGAACCCCTCTCGCGTCCTGTTGTTCGCTCGGCCGATGCTGGGAGTACCTCATGCGCCGCCGAATCCGTGCCATCATTGCAACATCCGCTACTGCAATAGTCTCACTCGCCGGGCTACTGTTTGTCGCGCCGCTTTTCGCGCAAACAGGGTCCGCTCTCCTCGAAGGCACGGCCGCGTTCGGCGATTGGCATTCCGACCGCCCCGGGACACGGCGTCTGATCAAGCCGCAAGATATTCCGGCACCGGATCTTGCTCAGTCGGCGAGCAATCGCGTGCGAATAGTGCATCGGACTGACCAGAAGCCAATCGTCCCAAATGGCTTTGAAGTCAACCTGTTTGCCTCGGGTCTCGACGGGCCGCGGCTGATCCGCACCGCCCCGAACGGCGACCTGTTCGTTGCCGAAAGCAACGCCGGCCGCATCCGCGTGCTCCGCGCCAACGGGGGCGCGGCGGCGGCGCCCTCGGTGTTCGCTTCCGGTCTGGGTTATCCCTTCGGGATCGCCTTTTACCCGCCCGGTCCCGACCCGCAATGGGTCTATATCGGCAACACCGATTCCGTGGTCCGCTTTCCCTATCGCAACGGCGATACCACCGCGCGCGGTAGCGCCGAAGTTTTGGTCCCGCATTTGGCGGTCGGCGGCCATCACACCCGCGACGTCCTGTTCTCGCCGGACGGCAAGATCATGTATGTCTCGGTCGGCTCCGGCTCGAACGTTGCCGACGGCATGGACAAGCTCAGCGGGCCCGAACTGCAAAACTTCGTCTCAAGCCATCCGCTCGGCGCCACCTGGGGCAACGAAGCCAATCGCGCCGATGTCCTGGCCTTCGATCCCGACGGCAGGAACGAGCGCATTTTCGCGACCGGAATCCGCAATTGCGTGAGCATGGCGCTGACACCGTCGAACGGCACCTTGTGGTGCTCGACCAACGAGCGCGACGGGCTCGGCGATAATCTGCCGTTCGACTACATCACGCGGGTACGCGAAGGCGCTTTCTACGGCTGGCCTTGGTACTATATCGGCGCCAATGAAGATCCGAGACACCGGAACGAGCGGCCGGATCTGAAGGACAAGATCACAATTCCCGACGTTCTGTTGCAGGCGCATTCGGCGTCGCTGGGGATGACTTTCTATGACGGCGCGCAATTCCCGGCGGAGTATCGCGGCAGCATTTTTGCCGCCGAACACGGCTCGTGGAATCGCTCGAAGCGCACTGGCTACAAAATCATCCGTGCGATCGTGAAGAACGGCGTGCCGACCGGCGAATATGACGACTTTGTCACCGGCTTCGCCATCAACGACTCCGAAGTGTGGGGCCGTCCCGTCGGCGTCGCCGTGGATAAGGAGGGTGCGTTGCTCATCTCCGAGGACGGCAGCGGCACCATCTGGCGCATTTCCTATAGCGGCAAGGCCGCCGAGGCGCGGTGAAGCTATCTTTCCTCCCACGGGGAGGTGGCGAGCGAAGCGAGCCGGTCGGGACAAGTCTTCGGCACCTACGCAAACGACACCGCCCACGCTCCCTCCAATATCTTTCGGATAGTCCCCACCCCGCTTTTCGCGGGGAGGAAGAGGAGAAGCCGGAACACTCGGCGCTACAAGGCGTTGGATCCTGGAAGCCCGGGCTTGGCGGCATTGCATGGTTTTAACCGCAGACGGCGTATTTCCGCGTTTGAGCTTTAAGCGGCAGTTCGCCCCGCCTCCCACCCCCCGGGAACGGGCCGCGGAGCCGATTAAGACTCCCACTTCGCTATACGGCAACATTGTTGAGACCGATGTGCCGGCGCGGCTCGACGGGCTGCCATTCGGGCGGTTTCACCTCTTGGTGATCGTCGCGCTCGGCGTCACCTGGATTCTCGACGGCCTCGAGGTGACGTTGGCCGGCGCGCTTTCCGGCGAACTCAAAACCGACGGCGCCTTAGGACTGAGTAATTCGCAAGTCGGACTTGCAGGGAGTTGTTACCTCGGCGGTGCGGTGCTTGGCGCCGTCTTTTTCGGCTGGCTGACCGACCGTCTTGGGCGCAAAAAGCTCTTCACCATCACGCTTGCCGTCTATTTGCTGGCGACCGCCGCCACCGGCCTGTCATGGAATTGGTGGACTTTCGTATTGTTCCGCTTTCTCACCGGCGCCGGCATCGGCGGCGAATACACTGCCATCAATTCGACAATCCAGGAGCTTATTCCTGCAAGGTTCCGCGGTTGGACCGACCTCCTTATCAACGGCAGTTTTTGGGTCGGGGCGGCGTTGGGGGCGGGCGGCTCACTCGTTCTGCTCGATCCGGCCCTCATCAATCCGGCTATCGGCTGGCGGCTCGCGTTCCTCATCGGCGCTATAATCGGACTTGTGATTCTCGTGATGCGAATTTGGATTCCGGAAAGTCCGCGCTGGCTGGTGACCCATGGTTTCCAGAGCGACGCCGATGCGGTGGTGGGCGGTATCGAAGCGCAATTCGCTGCCGGCGATCGGGCGGTGGAAGGCAAGAAGGTGCGGCTGCGCACCCGCAGCCACACACCGCTTGGCGAAGTCGCCCATGCGCTGTTCGTGACTTATCGCCAGCGCACGCTTGTCGGTTTGAGCCTGATGGCGGCGCAAGCGTTCTTCTACAATGCGATCTTCTTCACCTATGCGTTGGTCCTGACCGATTTCTATCGAACGCCGGCGAACCAGGTCGGCTGGTACATTCTGCCGTTCGCGGCGGGCAATGTGCTCGGGCCAATCGTTTTAGGCCGGCTGTTCGACACGATCGGGCGCAAGGTGATGATCGCGTCGACCTACGCGATCTCGGGCCTCCTCCTCGCGGTTACAGCCGCATTGTTCAGTCACGATCTGTTGTCCGCGCGGACGTTGACGATCGCCTGGATGACGGTGTTCTTCTTTGCTTCGTCGGCTGCGAGCTCGGCCTATCTCACCGTCAGCGAGATCTTTCCGCTGGAGATTCGCGCGCTCGCGATCGCATTCTTCTACGCCGTCGGCACCGCCGTCGGCGGCATCGCCGGACCTTTGTTGTTCGGTGTGTTGATCAATACCGGCTCGCGCGGGGCTGTTGCCATGGGTTATATTTTTGGCGCCGTCTTGATGATCGGCGCCGCCGCGGCCCAAGCCCTGTGGGGCGTCGCTGCGGAACGCAAGCCGCTTGAAACCGTGTCGCGGCCGCTTGCGCTGGTCGATTGAACCACAGAAAGGGCAGAGATTGCGGATGGCTATTTTTGATTCCGATTTTTTGGACCTCGACATCGCGGATCTCGACATGGAGCGCGGCGAAACCTCACTCATGCCGGATTTGCGCAAATGCGCGCTCCTGCTCGATATCGACGGCACAATTCTCGATCTGGCGCCCTCGCCGCAGCAGGTCTGGGTACCGACCGGGCTGCGTCAGACGCTGGCCCGGCTCGACGGCTTGACCGGGGGCGCGGTAGCGCTGGTTTCCGGCCGCTCGCTGCGCGACATCGACCTCATCTTCGCGCCGCTGGAACTCGCCGCCGTCGGCGGTCATGGCGCCGAGTTACGCCCCGCTGTCGGCGGCGAGACGCGACTGCGGGCGCAACAGCTCCCCGGCACACTCAAGCGCAAGCTTTGCAGCATCACCGAACTCGGCCCCGGCATTATCGCCGAGGACAAGGGTTATTCGCTCGCCTTGCATTACCGCCTCGCACCCGAGAAAGGCGACGCGGTGCGCGCAGCGGTCGCCAAGTTTTGTGCCGAGGCGGTTCCCGGCACGATCGAGATTCTGCCCGGCAAGCTGGTCATTGAAATCAAGGCAGCCGGCATCAACAAGGCGACCGCGGTATGCGAACTCATGGAATGCGCGCCGTTCGCGGACCGCAATCCCATCTTCATCGGCGATGACACGACGGACGAACCGGTATTCGGCATTATCTCGCAATTCGGCGGTTTGGGCTTTTCGGTCGGCCGGATCGCGCCCAACGTCAACGGGTATTTCGCAAGACCCGAATCGGTACGCGCCTGGCTGGCGCGCATCGCTAATCAAGGCACCGCGTAATGAATGATATCGATTTCGCGGCCACCGGAATAAATCGGGCGGGCGGCCAACAGCATTCGACGCCGGGAAAGAACGGCACGATCGATCACGGGCTCGATCTGGCGGTGATCGGCAATGGCCGCACCGCGGCGCTGGTCGATCCGTGCTCGCGCATTGTCTGGTGGTGCTATCCGCGTTTCGACGGCGACCCGATCTTCTGCCGGCTGGTTGCCGGCAAGGAGGAAAAAGGTTTTTCCGACGTGGTCCTCGAAGACATGGTGGACTATCAATCGGAATACGTCCGCAACACCGCGCTCGTCTCCACGGTGCTGACCGACAGCCGTGGCGGCAAGGTGCGGATTACCGACTTCGCGCCGCGCTTCCGCCAGTTCGGCCGGGTATTCCGGCCACCGCAACTCTATCGCACCATCGAGCCGATCGCGGGCTTGCCGCGTATCACCGTCCGGATGCGGCCGACCTGCAATTACGGCAAACCGCTGCCGCGGCGCTCGCTCGGCAGCAATCATATTCGCTATTCCGACGACCGCACCGTCATCCGCTTGACGACCGACGTGCCACTGTCGCTGATCGACGAGGAGGCGCCATTCGTCCTGAACCGCCCGATGCACTTGGTGTTCGGACCGGATGAGCCGTTCAGCGACGATCTGGAAAAGGCCTGCCGCGATTTCCTCGACCGCACGCAAGATTATTGGCGGGAATGGGTGCGCCGGCTGTCGATCTCCTACGATTGGCAGGAAGCCATTATCCGCGCCGCCATCACGTTGAAACTGTCCAATTTCGACGAGACCGGCGCCATCATCGCCGCGCACACCACCTCGATTCCGGAAGCGCCGTCGTCCGGCCGCACCTGGGATTACCGCTATTGCTGGCTGCGCGACGCCTATTTCGTGGTGCAGGCGCTCAATCGCATCGGCGCCACGCGCACCATGGAAGAATTCATCTCGTTCACGCTCTCGATCGCATCGAATCCGGAGGAAGAGTTGCGGCCGCTCTACAGCGTGGTGTCGAACATCAATGTCGACGAGCGGGTCGCACCCGACCTTGAAGGCTATCGCGGCGATGGGCCAGTGCGGGTCGGCAATGCCGCTGTCGGTCAGGCGCAGCACGATACCTATGGCAGCATCATCCTTGCGGCCATGCCGATGTTCTTCGACCGCCGCCTGCCACGGCCGGGCGACGTCGGCTTGTTTCATTTGCTTGAATCGCTCGGCAATCGCGCGGCCACCAAGGCGTTCGAACCCGACGCCGGCATCTGGGAATATCGCGGCCGGCAGCGCATCCATACTCATTCGTCGGCGATGTGCTGGGCCGGTTGTCAGCGCCTCGCCGCCATCGCCATGCGGCTCGGGCTGGAAAAGCGCGCCAAGCATTGGAATTCGATCGCGGAACCGATCCACGCGGCGCTGCTCGAACATGCCTGGAACTCGAAGCGCGGCGCCTTTACCGCGGCCTTCGGCTCGGACGATCTCGATGCCAGCGTCCTTCTGCTTGCCGATCTCGGCGTCGTCGAAGTCGACGACCCGCGCTTTGTTTCGACCGTCGCCGCCATGGAGCGCGAATTGGTGCGCGAGAAACACGTCATGCGCTATGCGCGCGAGGACGATTTCGGCATGCCGGTGACCGCGTTCCTGATCTGCCGGTTCTGGCTGATCGACGCTTTGTGGTCGCTCGGCCGCCGCGAGGCGGCGCACGACCTGTTCGCCGACGCCATGAAGCACCGCAATCGCTACGGTCTGCTCTCCGAAGACGTCGATCCGCAGACCGGCGCGCTGTGGGGCAATTTCCCGCAAACTTATTCGATGGCGGGACTCATTCTCTCGGCGATGCGGCTGTCGCGAAGCTGGGAAGACCGCTATTGGCGCGGCTGAGCATGATCCCGAAAAGGTGCCGGGGTGGACACCGGTTTTCGGGAAAGATCATGCTCCAACAAAGACTTCTAGTGTCCTGGGTCAAAAGTTCGCATCATTGAGATTGGACTTTTAGCTGAGTGTTGTAGACGCAGAAGCGCTCGATTGAGGCGAGGATGTCGTCGGCCGATTTTGTCCACCGGAACGGCTTTGGGTTGGCGTTGTGCTGATCGATAAAGGTGGTGATGGCAGCCTTCAAAGCGACGACGCTGCGGTGAATGCCGCGTCGGATTTGGCGTTCGGTCAGCAAGGCAAAGAAGCGCTCTACCTGATTGATCCAGGAGGAACTGGTCGGCGTCAGATGCACGTGCCAGCGCGGACGCCGGTTCAACCAGTTTCGGATCAACGGAGCCTTGTGGGTTGCGTAGTTGTCGAGGACCAGATGCACGTCGATGTCGGCTGGCACGGCGACCTCGATCTCATCGAGAAATTTGCGGAATTCGATGGCGCGATGGCGCGCGTAACACTTGCCGATCACGCGGCCAGTAGCGATGTCGAGGGCGGCGAACAGCGAGGTGGTGCCATGGCGCTTGTAGTCATGGCTGCGTCGTGCCGGCTGGCCGGGACGCATCGGCAGCATGGGCTGGCTGCGGTCGAGCGCCTGGATTTGCGACTTCTCATCGACACACAGGACGACGGCATGAGCCGGCGGCGAAACGTAGAGACCGACCACGTCGCGGACCTTGGCGACAAAGTCCGGATCGGTGGAGAGCTTGAAGTTCTCCAGCCGGTGCGGTTGCAGGCCGAAGGCGCGCCAAATCCGCTGCACGGTAGATACCGACAGACCGCAGGCTCGCGCCATGCCGCGCGAACTCCAATGCGTCGCATCCGGCGGGACGCTTTCGAGCGTGCGCACGATCACCGCCTCAATACGGGCGTCATCAATCGTGCGCGGCGTGCCGCTGCGCAGCTCATCCCGCAATCCATCCATGCGATGTTCGACAAAGCGCCGGCGCCACTTGCCGACGGTGGTCTGGTCGATCTGCAGATCGGCCGCGACCTGCTTGTTCTGCTTGCCGGTCGCGCAACGCAGCACGATCCGCGCCCGCAACGCCAGCGCCTGCGTGGTGTTGCGCCGCCTCGCAAGCGACGTCAGCTCCGCGCGCTCCGCATCACTGAGCACCAAAGCCGCCAATTGTCGCCCCGCCATGATCCGCTCCATGCCCCGACAAGCCTGACACGGCGGCGTAAATCTGCAATATGGCAAAGTTTAGATTCGGGACACTAGGGCGACACCGCTTCCAGCGAGCGTTGCGCGGTATCGACGGTAAAACGCGTTGCCACCGCCGCGCCGATCAGGGCCACCACGCCAAAATAAACGAAAACCCAGCTAAGCCCGCCATGGGTCAGGAGCGCCGCCACCACGATCGGCCCGCTCGCGGCCGCGGCTCGCTGCCAGGCGCCGCCGACGCTGCTGGCGAAAGCCCGCATGCGAGTCGGATAGATCTCGGCTGTATAGAGATTGAGGCCGATCGCCACGCTCGACATGAAGAAGCTGCCAAGCGAGACGAACGTCAGAAGCACAGTGGCAGTCGAGACGCCGGTCCAGGCGAGCATGATGAGACTCACGCCGCCACCCACTAGCGCCGCCGCGAACCACAGACGCCGACCGACTTTATCGATATTGAAGGCGCAGAGAATGGAGCCGGCAATGCCGCAAAGCTGCACGATCAATCCGTAGCCCAAGGCTTGTGACAGCGGCAGATTGAAATTGGTGCGGTAAAGCGTCGGCATCCAGGTATTCAACCCATAGACCGTTGAAAAGCAGCAGAACCACATCGCCCAGACGCCCAGTGTTCGCGGCCGATAAAATGGGTTGAGCATTTCGAGCCACCGGCGCGGCGGCTGTTTCGATGCAGTTACCGCCACGATAGGCGGCGGCAGTATCGCGCCGGATGCCTCGATACCCTTTTCGATCCGGCTGACGATTGCCGCTGCCTCATCGAGCCTGCCCTGACTGGCGAGCCAGCGCGGCGACTCCGGCAACAGCCGCATCAAAAATACCGCAAGGATCGCCGGCAACCCGCCCAGATAGAACAGCGATTGCCAACCCAATAGCGGCACCAGCCAATAGCCGAGCGCCGCCGCGCCGACCAGACCGAAGCTGAAAAGGAGTTCGTAGAGAATGTAGAAGCGGCCGCGGCCGTCGCGGCGGGCAAACTCGATGATGTAGGTGGTGGCGACCGGGACCTCGGCACCGAGGCCGATGCCCTGGATGAAACGGAATGCCATCAGCGACTGCGCATCCCAGGCCAACGCGCATGCCAAGCTCATGAGGCCGAAAATCGCGACGGCGAACGCTACCGTGCGCAAGCGACCGATCAACTCGGCCGCCCAGCCGCCGAGAAACGCGCCGATGATCTGGCCGGCGAATGCCGCCGAAATCACGCCGCCGATTTGCGCCGGCGAAAGATGCCACGGACCGGCGATCGCCGGCAGCGCAAAGCTGATCGCCAAGAGATCCACGGCATCGAAGAACGTCGCGATACCGAGAATGAGACGAACTTTGATATGGAACGACGAGAACGGCAGCCGCTCAAGCCGCGCCGCCACCATGTCCGGCGCAGGCGCCGCGGGCACTCCGTCCACAACCATCCTCCCCCGATGATTTGCTTTGTCGTGCCGGGCACATTGGCATGGTTAGGACTTAGCGAAAAGTGTGTGCGGCCGGGTGTCGTTCGCGGAAATGCGCGGCAGTGACGCGCGAAAGGCCGGATCCGGTTCACTCGTCTTGATTGGCCGGCGCCAAGGACGCCGTTTCCGGGCCTACCTCGAGCGGCGCGCTCTCGTCTTGAGAACGCTCGTGCACCGGCTTGCGCGCACGCGTCAAATTATAGGCGCTGTTGATCAGCGCGAGATGTGAAAAGGCTTGTGGGAAGTTGCCAACCTGCCGCTTGAGACGAGAATCATATTCCTCGCTCAACAGGCCGACGTCGTTGCAAAGTCCAACCAGCCGTCGAAACAAAGCTTCGGCTTCATCGAAACGCCTCTGCAACATGTAGACATCGACCAGCCAGAAACTGCAGGCCAGAAACGCGCCCTCGCCTGGCGGCAGCGCGTCCTCCACCTCATCGGTGCTGTAGCGCATGACAAAGCCATCGCGCATAAGACGCTGCTCGATCGCCGCAACGGTCCTTTCAATGCGCGGATCGTCGATGGGCAGAAAACCGACGCAAGGCAATTGCAACAGATTGGCATCGAGCTGGTCCGATCCATAGGCCTGAACGAAGGTGCCGAGCTCTTTGTTAAAGCCGCACTCGCACACCTCCTCGCTGACCACGTCGCGCAGCTTGCGCCAGATATCGAGCGGTCCTTCCAGCCCGAAGGTCTCGGCACTCTTGATGGCCCGATCGTAGGCAACCCAGACCATGACCTTGGAATAGGTAAAATGCTGCGGCGGCCCGCGCATTTCCCATATGCCCTGGTCCGGCGTACGCCAGATCTTAGTCAAATGTTCGAGGAACTTTAGTGTTGCATCCCATCCGGACTGGTTGGCCGTCAGCCCGCCACGCCGCGCCTGATAGTAGGTGTCCATGACCTCGCCGAACACATCGAGTTGAAGCTGCGTATGCGCAGCATTGCCAATTCGAACCGGCGTGGATTTTTCATAGCCGGGCAACCAGTCCACGGTCCATTCGGATAGCCGCCGCTCGCCGCCAATGCCGTACATGATCTGGAGCTGATCAGGGCTGCCGGCGACGGCGCGGAGCAACCACTCGCGCCATGCCTGCGCTTCTTCATAGTAGCCGGCATGCATGGAGCCGAGCAGCGTGAGCGTGGCGTCGCGCAGCCAGCAATAGCGGTAATCCCAGTTGCGCTCGCCGCCGATCCGTTCAGGCAGCGACGTCGTCGGTGCCGCGACGATCCCGCCGGTCGGCTCATAGGTCAGCGCCTTGAGCGTGATCATCGAACGGCGCACTGCGTCCGACCACTCGCCGGCCGGACGGCATTTTGCCGACCACACCGTCCAAAACTTCTCGGTCGCTTCCAGCGACTCGCTGGGATCCGTCGTGGTCGGCAGCGATTTATGCGAACGTGAGTAAGTGAGAATAAAAGGAATGGTTTCGCCGCGGGCGACGGTAAATTCGCCAACCGTCGTCATGTCCTTGCCCCTGAGATGCACGGGTGTGCGCAACACCGTCATGTCCGGGCCGGCGATGGCGCGAAGCGAGCCGTCTTCCAGACTGGTCACCCATGGGACGATGGCGCCATAGCCGAACCGCAATATGAGCTCGGTACGCATCTTCAGCTTGCCTTGCGTACCGATGACCAGACGCACGATCTCGGAATGGTCGCTTCGGAATGGCATGAAGTCGACCAGCGTCGCCGATCCCTCGTCGGTTTCGAATTGCGTCTCGAGGATAAGCGTGTCCGGCCGGTAGCGGCGCGTGATGCGCGCTTCTTGCTGCGGCGCCACCAGCCAGCGGCCGTGCTCCCGCGTGCCGAGGAGTGCCGCGAAGCAAGCATCCGAATCGAACCGTGGCCAGCACAGCCAGTCGATCGAGCCGTCGCGCGACACCAGCGCGGCGCTCTTGCAATCGCCGATCAGGGCATAATCTTCGATTTTGGTCGACATGATGCTGGGGATTGGTTCAGGAGAAATCGACGACGACTTTAATGTCATCGGATTGTTGGACGAGCGCTTGTTTGAACTCTTCCGGCGGAACACGGCGCGTGATCAGCCGGCCCAGCCATTTCTTGTCCGCCTTCTGCAGCGCGGCGACGGCATCTTGATAGTGCGCAAGATTGGCATTGACGGTGCCGAATACCAGATCGTTGTCGAGCACCATGGTGCGATTGACCTCGCCGATGTCGACGTTGAGATCGTGTCCTGGCGCGGAGACGCCGACCAGACAAACGATGCCTCCCGAAGCAGTGTGGCCTAGCGTATCGCGTACGACGCTTGGAACACCGGTGCACTCCATAATGACGTCCGGTTTGAAATCGAGATCGGCGATGCCGCCGAGATGAAAGGTGCCACCGAGGTCATGCACGATCGATTTTTTTTGTCCGCGTTCGTTGTGATCCAGCACGTGCACATCGAGGCCGCGCTGCGCGCCTATCATGGCGGCGAGGAGACCGATCGGACCGGCCCCGGTCACGAGGCATGTCTTTGGCGCCCAGGCGCGGGAGCGGCGCCCAATGTGATCGGTTTGATCCCAGGCTTTGGCGACGACACTGGTCGGCTCGACCAAAACCCCATTCATGCCGAGTGAGGGATCGAGCTTGACCAGGAAGTCCGGCTCGATGCGGAAGAAATCCGAACCGTAGCCATTGCGCTCCTTGATACCGCGCTCGGTATAGCGGCCGTTGAGGCACATATCCCATTCGCCGACCGCACAGCAGGGACATGGCACCGGATCCGGGCGGCGCACGATCCCAACGACGAGGTCGCCGGGTTTGAAGCCGCAATCCAGCGGTGCCTCTTTAACTTTGCCGAGCGACTCGTGACCGATGAGCAATCGCTTTTGGCCGGGCGGCGCCCAACCATATTCCCCGGACACGATTTCACGATCCGTACCACAGACGCCAAGCGCCAGCGTCCGCACCAGCACCGCGCCGTCGGACGCCGGCGGCTCCGGCACGTCCTCGACCTTGGCTGAATTGGCGACACCGGGCGCAACTGTCAGCGCGCGCATTGTTCGATCCGTTATTTATTGAGTTGCGCAACGGCGTGAAACCGCGCAGCCCATGCGCCCTCAACGAAACGCCGATGCGAGGATAAAGTTCCGCACGGGAACTCGCAGGCGTGGGCGATGGGTTATTGCCAAAGGCTCTATCCCTTCGCCGATCCAAATTCGCGTGAGACTGTTTGTGTTCTCAACGCCGGTAATACCACCGCCAATATCCGTGTCGCCATCATCGGATTTTTCTACCAATCGCAAGACCGGTGAAATCGTATTTCGTCACCATTTCTTCCGCATACAGAGCTTTGCATCTGCGCCTTCAATGACAGCACAACGAGTCGGGCGAATTTTAGGTCGGACGATTTGCCACAATTGCCGGCAGGTGACCGCCTTGGTGTGAGCAAAATGGGCTATTTCCGCAACGTTGCGACGCAGCGAAAATAGGGAACAACATTCCGCCACACGAGTTAGTGATCTGCGGGGTGGTGGAGGTGTTCAGTGACCGTCGTCGTCGTTTCCAATCGTGTCGCGCGTGCCAAGCCCGATGAGCCGCTCGCCGGCGGGTTGGCGGCAGCGCTGTTGCCGATGGTCCGGGATTCAGGTGCCATCTGGGTTGGTTCCAGCGGCCAAGCCGATACGTCGCAGAGCCACGATTCATTTGCGAAAATCGAAGCGCTCGGCTCCGGCGCGCTGGCAACCGTCGACATGCCGGCCAAGCATTATCTCGGCTATTATGAAGGTTTTGCGAATTCGGCGCTGTGGCCGGCTTTGCACTCGCGCCCCGATCTCATTCATGTCACTGCCGAGAACTACGAGTCCTATCGCGAGGTCAACGCGTTCATGGCGCGCGCCCTGGTGCGCTTCAACACGCCGGAAGCAGTATTCTGGATCCAGGATTATCACTTTCTCACTTTAGGCGCGGAAATGCGCCAGCGCGGTATCGATCGTCCGCTCGGCTTCTTCCTGCACACGCCATGGGCGGATCGCCGCACCATGAGTGCGGTGCCACACAATGCCGAGCTTGTCGAAGCCATGCTCGCCTACGATCTGATCGGGTTTCAGACCGTCGAAGACCGTCTCAATTTCGAAGATTATCTGCGCACCACGCTCGATCATAACGTCGTCGACGGCACGGTGGCATCGCATTGGGGACTGACCCAGCTTGCTACCTTTCCGATCGGCATCGATGTTGAGGAGTTCAGTTCACGCGCTATCAAGGCGATCAGGCGTCCCGAAGTCGTTCGCCTGCAAGAAAGCCTGCACGGCGCCAAGCTTGTCCTAGGCGTCGACCGGCTCGATTATTCCAAAGGTCTCGCCAACCGGATGCGAGCCATGGATCGCATGCTGGAGATCGAGCCGACCCTGAAACGTCAAGTGACGCTCTTGCAAGTCGCGGTGCCGTCGCGCGGCAATATCAAAGCCTATCGCGAATTGAAATCGGAGCTGGCGGCTCTCGTCGGCGAAATCAACGGCCGGCACGGCGAAGTCGATTGGGCGCCGATCCGTTATCTCAACAAGGGCTATTCGCAACTCACGCTGGCTGGATTTTATCGCCTCGCGGGCGTCGGCCTGGTAACGCCGCTGCACGACGGCATGAATCTCGTCGCCAAGGAATATGTCGCCGCGCAAGATCCGATCGACCCCGGCGTATTGGTTCTGTCATCGTTCGCCGGCGCCGCCAAGGAATTGGATGCAGCCCTGCAGATCAATCCACACGATATCGATGGCATGGCACGGCAAATGGCGACGGCACTGCGCATGAGGATCGAGGAGCGTCGCGAGCGCTACCAGTCCATGGTGCTCAAGCTCAAGGCAGCGTCGGTACAGAACTGGTTTGCCGATTTCCTGCATACGCTTGCCGACGTGCGGCGAGGGCCGCTCCACGCTGCGGCCAGGCCGTTTGTGCTCGACCTGGCCAGCCGAAGGGCCGCGCTGGGCCGCTAACGTCCGGGTTTTGGAGGGTTTTGGTCTGCACGGGCCAAGTGGGGGCCGTCACAAGGAAATTTTTACCCCATTTCGTCATAGTTACCTGCATTACGCGTGCATGGGCGTTGCCTGGTTTGTGGCATGGAATGGAGCGGAGTGGAGTGGTGTCATGGCGGATGCCGTTCATCCTGTTGCAAAAACCTCGTTCGGCCTTTGCCGCCTATTTGCCGGAGGCTTGCTGCTGGCGGGGCTGATCCTCGCCCCGGTCGCCGCGCAAAGCGCTGTTAAGACCAAGGAAGCCGGATCGGACGCCTCGCACCCTCACGTTTATCTGATGCGCGGGCTGCTCAACATCTTCTCGCTCGGCATGGACCAGCTCGCGGCGCAGATCGCGAACCATGGCGTGCAGGCGGTTGTCTATAACCACTCGGTGGAAGACGCCGTCGTCGGCGATATCGTGCAGAAATATCGTGCCGGCGATCATGGGCCCTACATTCTGGTCGGCCATTCGCTCGGCGCCGACGCCGTAATGACAATGGCGCAGCAACTCAACGCCAAAGGCGTGCCGGTCGCGCTCGTGGTACCGTTCGACGGTACCGGCTCCTATGCCGCATCGCCGAACGTCGCCTGTGTGCTCAACATCACGCAGCGGCTCTACGCCTATATGGTCCCCGGCGCTGGATTCCACGGCAAGCTGTCGAACATGAATGTGTCGAGCGACACCAGCATCGACCATTTTACCATCGATAAGTCGCCGCGGCTGCAGGCGACCGCGTTGAATGCCGTATTGCAAGCAGCGCATGGTGAAACCTGCCGTCCGGGCGCCAATGCACCCGCCGTCGCCCGGCTGAAACAGGCCCCGGCGCCGGCTACGGCGGCACCGGCACCGGCCACTACCGTGGTAGCGCCGACCAAGAGTGCATCGCCAATGCTCCGGTCCGGCGACGAGGGCTGACCGGTCGCATCCCACCGGGCGGTTACGCCACCAACGCGCCTATCGGCCACAACCGAAAAGTCATTATACTAGGTCCAGAGAGTCCATTGGAGAATGGGCTCGCGGTCCTATCCTGACAAAGGATGTGGTCCATGCCAATGACTTACGAGTCGTGGCTGGTTTTGCTCTCGGTCGTCATGGCGATCCAAGGCGCCTATGTCGGCTTGAGTCTCGCAGTGCAAATTAGCGCTGCCGCCGGCATGCGCCGGCGTTTGCTGTTGGCCGGCGCCGCCTTCTCGCTCGCCGTCGCGATCTGGACTATGCATTTCATCGGCATGCTAGCAGAGCGATTGCCGTTCCAGGTCGATTATCTGGTATTTCCGACACTGCTGTCGTTTCTGGTGTGCGTGATCGTGGTGGGCGCGGCGGTTTACGCCACGAGCTCCGGCCCGCTGACGCTGCTGCGCTTGACGTTGTCGTCTTGCCTGATGGGCGGCGGCATTTTCTCGATGCATTATATCGGCATGAGCGCGCTCTCTGCGAGCGCCTATATGATTCATGACCGGTATTACGTCGCCGCCAGCATGGCGATCGCGATCGCCGCATCGGGATTGGCGCTATGGCTCGCGACCGGCCGCGGCGGCCGGCCGCCGCTGATCCTTTCCGCCATCGCTTTCGGTATTGCCGTCTCCGGAATGCATTACACGGCAATGGCAGGCCTCACGCTGTTGCCGTTCAACTCGACGGCAGCGAGTGCGCCGGCTTTATCAAGCGACTTGCTCGCCATCGTCGTCGCCATCGTCGCGTTCTGCCTGTCCGGCATATTCCTGTTGACCCTCGTGCCCGATCCGGCGCGGACGACACCGGACGCCGCTTTCGAGATGACGCCCGTCACCACGCCGCTGTTCGCACCGGCGGGACTCGCCGCCGCAAGCCAAGAAACGAGCCAAGACGACGGCATCTTGCCGAACGGACATGACAACAATCCCGAGTTCGGCCGTGGTACCTATTCGCCACTCGGCGGCGTCGGGGGGCCACCGCGGCGCTTTGCCCGCCATTTGCCGATCGAACGCGATGGTGCGACGCATTTCGTTGCCGTCGAAGACGTCGTCGCGATCCACGCCAACGCCCATTACACTTTTATCTTCAACGGCAATGACAAAATGTTTTGTCCGCTTGCCATCGGCGACGTCGAATCGCGCTTGGATACCAGCCGCTTCGCGCGCATCCATCGCAGTCACATCGTCGCCATCGATCGGGTGGCCGGCTATAAGCGGTCGGGCGATAACGAGATGGTCGAGCTCAAGGCGAGCCACGGTTACGCGGTGCCGGTGAGCCGCAGCCGGATCGGCTGGCTGAAAGGCCGCGTTGCCGCACTGACCGGCGACGATCCAGCTCTCGCCTCGCGCCGGCGACATCATTTTGCATCGCAATAAGAACGACTGCGCGCGCCCATAAATCTGCGATTCTCGGTGAATTGAGTCAGCCATCCTGACGCAATTCGTGCAGCGCCGCTGCCATTCGTGCGCGGACGTTACCGTCCGTGCATGGGATGACGGGATTGGTGCACCTGTTCTTGCTGCTGCGGCGCACACCTCGCCACCATCCATCTCACAACAATACGAACCGGTATTGGGCGCAGAGTTCGTCAACAGCCGCGATGACGAACGCGAAAGAGGCCGCAGGCGCAAGGGAGGATGCCCGTGATACCAGGATCCTTTAATTATCATCGACCTGCATCCGTCCAAGAAGCCGTCGGCCTCCTGGCCAAGCTCGGCGACGACGGCCGCGCGCTAGCCGGCGGCCACAGCCTCATCCCGATGATGAAGCTTCGTCTGGCAACGCCCGGCAATCTGGTCGACCTCGCCGCCATCAGCGAACTCAAAGGCGCCAAGAGCGACGGTGATGACATCCTCATCGGTGCGATGACGACACAGCGCGACATCATCGGCTCGGACCTCCTCGCCGACAAAATTCCGATCCTGCGCGAAACTTCGTTGCAGATCGCCGATCCGCAGGTGCGCTATCTCGGCACGCTCGGCGGCAATGTCGCCAACGGCGATCCCGGCAACGACATGCCGGCGGTGATGATGTGCCTAAACGCTGTCTATCAGGTCACCGGCAAAAGCGGCGAACGCCGCATCGCGGCGCGCGAGTTCTATCAAGGTGCCTATTTCACCGCGCTTGAGCCGGGCGACCTGCTAACCGCCATACGCATTCCGACGCCGCCTGTCGATCACGGCTACGACTACGAAAAGCTCAAACGCAAGATCGGCGATTACGCGACCGCGGCCGCCGCCGTGGTGCTGACGATGAAGGACGGCAAGGTCGAGACCTGCTCGATCGGACTTACCAATGTCGCCGAAACGCCGCTCTGGGCCGAGGAGGCGGCACAAATCCTTACCGGTTCATCGCTCGATGCCGCGACGGTCAAGCGCGCTGTAGCCGCCGCCGAAGCGATCACCGCGCCTGCCACCGACGCCCGCGGACCGGCGCAATACCGCACCAAAATGGCGGGCGTGATGCTGACGCGCGCGCTTGCCCGCGCCAAATCGCGCGCCCGCGGTTGATGGAGCAAGGCAAATGGCCAAGTCGCAAGTTGAAATGAAAATCAACGGCAAGACCGTGGAAGCGTTGGTCGAGCCGCGCACGCTTCTGATCCACTTCCTGCGCGATCAGCTCGGCATCACCGGACCGCATATCGGCTGCGACACCACCCACTGCGGCGCTTGCACCGTCGATCTCGACGGCAAATCGGTCAAATCCTGCACGGTATTCGCGGTGCAGGCCAACGGCACCGACATCCGTACCATCGAAGGCATCGCCAATGCCGACGGCACGCTGCATGCGCTGCAGGAAGGCTTTCGCGAAATGCACGGATTGCAATGCGGCTTTTGCACGCCGGGAATGATCACGCGGGCCTATCGGCTGCTTCAGGAAAATCCAAATCCGAGCGAGGAAGAAATCCGCTTCGGCATCGCCGGCAACCTGTGCCGCTGCACCGGCTATCAGAACATCGTCAAGGCTATTCAATTCGCCGCGGCCAAGCTCAACAGCGTCCCGTTCCAGGAGGCCGCAGAATGAACGACATGACCCCCACCTCCGCCGAACGCGCCGTCAAACTTGAAGGCGTCGGCTGCAAAAGAAAACGTGTCGAGGATGTCCGCTTCACCCAGGGCAAGGGCAATTACGTCGACGACATCAAGCTGCCCGGCATGCTGTTCGGCGATTTCAACCGTTCGCCCCACGCCCATGCGCGGATCAAGAAGATCGACACCACCAAGGCCGCCGCGGTGCCCGGCGTCGTCGCGGTGCTCACCGCCGAAACCCTGAAAACCGTCAATCTCGCCTGGATGCCGACGCTGGCCGGCGACGTGCAGATGGTGCTCGCGGATGGCAAGGTCCTGTTCCAGAATCAGGAAGTCGCCTTTGTCATCGCCGAAGACCGCTACGTCGCGGCCGACGCCGCCGATCTCGTCGAGGTCGAATACGAAGCGCTTCCCGCACTGGTCGATCCGCTCAAGGCCATGACCGAAGGCGCGCCGATGATCCGCGAGGATCTCAAGGACAAGACCGACGGCGCGCACGGCAAGCGCAAGCATTACAACCACATCTTCTCCTGGCAGGCCGGCGACAAGGCCGCCGCCGACGCGGCGTTCGAGAAGGCCGACGTGACGATCAAGGAGATGATCATCTATCCGCGGGTGCACCCGTGCCCGCTCGAGACTTGCCAATGCGTCGCCGCCTTCGACAAGATCAAAGGCGAGCTGACACTCTACGGCACCTTCCAGGCGCCACATGTCATCCGCACCGTGGGCTCGCTGATCTCAAAAATCCCCGAGCACAAGATCCACGTCATCGCGCCCGATATCGGCGGCGGTTTCGGCAACAAGGTCGGCGCCTATCCCGGTTATATCTGCTCGATCGTCGCGTCGATCGTAACCGGACGACCGGTGAAATGGACCGAGGATCGCATCGAGAATCTCTCCACCACCGCCTTCGCACGTGATTTCTTCATGGACATGGAAATCGCCTGCACCAAGGACGGCAAAGTCACCGGCATGCGCTGTTACACCATCGCCGACCACGGCGCCTTCGACGCTTGTGCCAATGCCACCAAATGGCCGGCCGGCCTGTTTTCCATCATCAGCGGCTCCTACGACTTCCCCACCGCGCATTGCCTGGTCGACGGCGTTTATACCAACAAGGCACCGGGCGGCGTCGCCTATCGCTGCTCGTTCCGCGTCACCGAAGCCGCTTACTGCATCGAGCGCGCCATGGACATCATGGCGCAGAAGCTCGGCATGGACCCGGCCGAGTTCCGCATGAAGAACCTGATCCGGCGCGAGCAATTTCCCTACACCTCGGCATTCGGCTGGCAATACGATTCCGGCGACTACCAGACCGCCATGAACAAGGCGATGGAATCGGTCGACTACAAAAAACTGCGCGAAGAGCAGAAGGAGAAGCGCGAAGCCTTCAGGCGCGGCGAGACCCGCGAATTGATGGGCATCGGGCTTGCTTTCTTCACCGAGGTCGTCGGCGCCGGTCCGTCGCGCGCCTGCGACATTCTCGGCATCGCCATGTTCGACTCCGCCGAAATCAGAATCCACCCGACCGGTTCCGGCATTTGCCGGCTCGGCACCAAGTCGCAGGGTCAGGGTCACGAGACGACCTACGCCCAGATCATCGCCACCGAGCTTGGCATTTCCGCCGACAACATCACGATCGAAGAGGGCAATACCGACACCGCGCCCTACGGGCTGGGCACCTACGGTTCGCGCTCGACGCCGGTATCCGGCGCCGCGACCGCCATGGCGTGCCGCAAGATCAAGGCCAAGGCGCAGATGATCGCGGCCTACATGCTCGAAGTGCACGACGACGATCTGGAATGGGACGTCGATCGTTTCAAGGTGCGCGGCAATCCCGAGCGTTTCAAGACCATGACCGAACTCGCCTGGGCCGCCTATCACGAAGTGCCACCCGGCATGGAGCCGGGACTGGAAGCGATCAATTATTACGATCCGCCGAATTTCACGTTCCCGTTCGGCGCCTATATCTGCGTCGCCGATGTCGACGTCGATACCGGCACCACCAAGATCCGGCGCTTCTACGCGCTCGACGATTGCGGCACGCGAATCAATCCGATGATCATCGAAGGCCAGATCCACGGCGGCCTGACCGAAGCCTTCGCCATCGCCATGGGCCAGGAGATTCACTACGACGACGACGGCAATGTCACCACCGCGTCGTTCATGGATTATTTCCTGCCGACCGCGGTCGAGACGCCGCATTGGGAAACCGACTGGACCACGACTCCGTCGCCGCACCATCCGATCGGCGCCAAGGGCGTCGGCGAAAGCCCGAATGTCGGCGGCGTGCCATGCTTTTCGAATGCGATCAACGACGCCTTCGCCTTCCTGGGCTCGACGCATATCCAGATGCCGCACGACAACTGGCGCACCTGGATGGCGGCCGAGAAGCTTGGGTTGCATGCGGAGTAATCGATGTCATTCCGGCCGAACGAGCGCAGCGAGTGAGAGCCGGAATCCATAATCACCGCCACCTCAAGGTGGCGCGGCCTGGCCAGAATTCCTATTTCTGTGATTATGGATTCCGGGCTCGCGCCTTTGGCGCGCCCCGGAATGACGTGCCATGACCCTCAAGCGCGAAGAGATTTCAGACAGGCTCGCCGCCGTCGGCTACGTCGCCGACCACGACATCGCGACCGCGCTGTGGCTGATGGAATTTCTCAAGCGGCCGCTGCTGCTCGAAGGCGAAGCAGGCGTCGGCAAGACCGAGGTCGGCAAGGCGCTCGCCGCCGTGCACGGCGCCGAACTGATCAGGCTGCAATGTTACGAAGGGCTCGATCAGAACGCCGCACTCTATGAGTGGAATTATCAGCGTCAGCTCCTTGCTATCAAAACCCGCGAGGGCGTCGGCGAAGATGCCGACGCCATCGAGGAGCATATTTTCTCGGAAAAATATCTGCTTGAACGACCGCTTTTCGCCGCCATCCGCCGCGCTTCGCCGCCGGTGCTGCTGATCGACGAAGTCGATCGTGCCGACGAGGAATTCGAGGCATTTCTGCTCGAACTCTTGTCGGACTTTCAGGTCAGCATTCCCGAGCTCGGCACCATCAAGGCGACCTCGATCCCGCGCGTGGTGCTGACCTCGAACGGCACGCGCGAATTGTCGGACGCGTTGCGGCGGCGTTGCCTTTATCATTACATCGACTTTCCGGAAGTCGACCGCGAAGCGGCGATCATCATCGCGCGCAACCACGCTATCGACACCACGCTCGCTCTGCAGATCGCCCGCGTGGTCGAGGCAGTTCGCAAGGAGGATTTGCGCAAAGTCCCCGGCGTCGCCGAGACGCTCGACTGGGCGGCGACGCTTGCCGGGCTCGAAATCCACGACCTTCGCCAGGAACCCGAAGCCGTTTACGAGACGATGATTTGTCTCCTCAAGACGCACGAAGATCGCGCCCGCGTCACGCGTGAAGTCAGCGAGCGCCTGCTCGGCAAGGTGGCGTGAATGAGCGGAGGCATCATAAAAACCGCTCGTCCCCGCGAAGGCGGGAACCCAGCGCTGAGTTCGCCGCTTACGCGGGAATGAGCGGGTGGAATTGCCGAACGCTCGCCACCGCCTCGCCGGCTTTGCCCGCACGCTCCGCGACAATGGCTTCCGCGTCGGCCTCGCTGAAACGCGCGATGCGCTGCGGGTGCTGGCTTCGCCCGCCGCGCTGCGTCCGACCTCGCTCAAACCGGCCTTGCGATCGCTGTTCTGCGCCACGCATTCCGATTGGGAGCGCTTCGACGAAATCTTCGAGGCGTTCTGGCGCGGCCAGGACATGCGGCAGCGCCAAGTCCTGTCCGGCACGCCTCCCGCGGGCCACGCTCCGGCGCGGCGGCTCGCCGAAGCGGCTGTGCCGCAAGAGGCGCTCGGCCTGCCCGATCGCGTCGAACGCCGCAGCGACGGCGATGTGGAAACCCCCGCCGACGGCCGCGGCCGCCGCGAAGGCGCCTCGCGCCGCGAAAGTCTGGCCAGCACGGATCTGCGCCATATCGTCGATCCGGACGATATCGCCGCGACGCAGGCGCTCGCCGCGCGGCTCGCCCGTGTCATGCGCGCACGTCTCGTCCGGCGCGAGCAAATCCGCCGGCGCGGCCGCCGCATCGATCTGCGCCGCACCATTCATCGCAATGTGTCGCACGGCGGCACGCTGCTCGATCTCGCCTGGCGCCGCCGCAAGATAAAGCCGCTGCGGCTTGTCGTGCTGCTCGACGCCTCGGGCTCGATGAGTCTTTACACCGCGTTTTTCGTACGCTTCCTGCACGGCGTGGTCGACGCCTTCCGCGAGGCCGAGGCTTTCGTCTTTCACACCCGGCTCGCCCATGTCTCGCCGTCGCTGCGCGATCGCGACGTGACGCGCGCCGTCGAAAAACTGTCGCTGATGGCGCAAGGCATCGGCGGCGGCACACGGATCGGCGACAGCCTCGCCACCTTCAATCGCTGGCACGCGCGCCGCGTCATCAATTCGCGCACCGCGGTGATGATCGTTTCCGACGGCTACGACACCGGCGAACCCGGTGCGCTTGCCGAGGAAATGCGCCGATTGCGCCGCCGCAGCAAAAAGATCGTCTGGCTCAATCCGCTGATCGGCTGGCGCGATTATTCTCCACAGGCGCGCGGCATGCAGGCGGCGCTGCCGTATATCGATCTGTTCGCACCGGCGCACAATCTCGAAAGTCTCGCTGCGCTCGAACCTTATCTGGCGAGGATCTGAGCATGAACCACGCCGATGACATCCTCGACACTATCGCAACTCGCAAATCCGCTGGCGTTCCATTCGCGCTGGCGACCGTGGTGCGCACCGTGGCGGCAACCGCCGCCAAGGCCGGCGCCAAGGCGGTGATCATGCCCGACGGCACGATCTCGGAAGGCTGGATCGGCGGCGGCTGCGCACGCGCGGCCGTGCTCAAGGCGGCGCGCGACGCGCTTGCCGACGGCAAGTCGCGCCTGGTTTCCATCCAACCGCCCGATGAGCTTGAAGGACAAGGCCACAAGGCCGGCGAGGAACAAGGCGGCGTGCGTTTCGCCAAGAACATGTGCCCAAGCCAGGGCACCATGGACATTTTCGTCGAGCCGGTGTTGCCGCGGCCGCAGGTCGTGATTTGCGGCTCGAGCCCGGTGGCCGTCGCCGTCGCCGATCTCGCGCACCGGTCAGGTTTTGCCGTCACCGTCTGCGCGCCCACGGCCGAACAGGCCGCTTTCGACGAAGCCGATCGCCGCATCGAAGGTTTTGCGCTGCCGGTCGACGAAGCTTCCGCGCGCTATGTGGTGGTTTCGACGCAAGGCCGCGGCGACGAAGCGGCGCTGGCGGCGGCGCTTGCCGTCGATGTCGATTACGTCGCTTTTGTCGGCAGCCGCAAAAAGGCCGAGGCATTGAAGACGGCGCTGGCGAAACGCGGCGTCGCCGCCGAGCGGCTGGCGCGGCTGAAGGCGCCCGCCGGCATCGATCTCGGCGCCATCACGCCCGAGGAAATCGCGATCTCGATCCTGGCCGAGGTCGTCGCGGTACGGCGCGGCAAGGACGCGCGGCTGCCGCCGAAAGCTGGATAACGTCGTCTAAGATCCTCCCCGGAGCCTTCGTAAAGTGTGCCGCTTCGGCCTCACGGCATGGCTCTGTTCCAATCCGGCGTCGCGCGCGGCCTGTTGCAAAGCGCTGCGCAGTTCGTCGCGCTTCTCGTGGATCGTGGCGATCACCGGCCCCATTGGAATCCCGAGCCCGACGAGCGCCGCTTCCGAAAGCTGCAGGCTCGCTTCGATGGTTTCCGGCACCGCGTCGGTGGCGCCGAGCTGATAAAGATGGCGCGCATGATCGGCATCGCGGGCGCGCGAGACGATGAGCACGTCGGGGCGCATGGCGCGTACATGTTCGACGACGTCGTCGATCAGCTTGTGGTCATGAATGGTGATGATAACGCCGGCAGCGGTAGCAAGGCCGCAGATTTCGAGAAATTTATCGTCGGCGGCGTCGCCGTAATAGACGTCAAGGCCGTCGCGGCGATCGCGTGTCACCGTCGAGGTGTTGGAATCGGCGGCGATGTAAGAGATATCGTGCTCCTTCAATAGCGCGCAGACGATTTTGCCGACGCGGCCATAGCCGACGACGATGGCGTGTTTGGCACTGGCGGTTGGCCGCACGGCAAGCTCGGTCGCGGCGGCGACCGGTGGCCGCAGCCGGGCGGCGAGACGCCGCGCGGCAAAGGACAATAGTGGGGTGAGCACCATCGTGATCGACGTAACGGCAAGCACGAAGCTCGCCAATGGCGCTTCGATCAAACCCAATCCCGCCGCGGCGCCGATACCGACAAAGGCGAATTCGCCGCCGGGGCCGAGGAGAATTCCCATTTCGATGGCGACCGGCCACGACAGCCGAAACAGCCTGGCCACGCCGATGATCAGCACAGCTTTGAGCGCAATCAGGCCAGATACGGCGGCGGCGAGCCAAAGTGGCTCGCGCAACAATTCGCGCACGTCGATATCCATGCCGACGGTGAAAAAGAAGATGCCGAGCAACAATCCCTTGAACGGCTGGACGGTCGCCTCTATCGCCTTGCGGTATTCGGTCTCGGCCAGCAACAGGCCGGCGACGAAGGCGCCGAGCGCCATGGAAAGTTCGGCCTGACTGGCAACAACACCGGCCGCGATGATCACAAACAAAGCGGTGGCGATGAAGAGATCCTGCGAACGCGTTGCCGCCACCATCCGGAACAGCGGCTGCAACAGCAGGCGGCCGAACAGAACAATGACGCCGAGCGCGATGGCCGCCTGGAGAAGCGCCGTGCCCAGGCTCGCGAGAACCGAACCTTTCGGCCCAGCCCCAAGGATCGAGATGAACATCAGGATCGGGATGACGGCGAGATCTTGCGCCAGCAGCACCGAAAAACTGGCGCGGCCGACATTCGTCGTCAGACGCTCCTGGTTCGACAGCAATTCGAGCACGATTGCCGTCGAGGACAGCGACAAACTCGCGCCGAGAATGATCGCTTCCGACGGGCTTTTGCCGAAATAGGCCGCAGCGCCGGCGAGCAAGGCCGTAGTGACGAGGACTTGAAGTCCGCCGAGCCCGAAGACCAGCCGCCGCATGGTCAGCAGGCGGTGAAGCGAAAGCTCGAGACCGATCAGGAACAGCAGAAAGACGACGCCGAGTTCGGCAATGCCGGCGACATCCTTGGCATCGGCGACCGTGAACCAGAACAGCGGATGGAAAGAACCGACCAGCGAGCCTAAGCCGAGCGGTCCGAGCAGCGCGCCGGCGCCGAGATAGCCCAGAACCGGCGAGAAACCGAGCCGGCTGACGATCGGCACCACGATACCCGCCGTGCCGAGGACGACGAGTGCATCGCTATAGGCTGCAACATTGATCGTGCCCGCCACGATGTCCTCCGGACGGCAAAGCCGCTGACCGGAGATTATGCCGAGTCGGACGTGCTATCCACCAATGGGCCGTTAGCGATCGCCCGTACGGCGCGCCATGGAAAACACTGCCGCACTCGACGACCCGGCTACCGCTGATAAAGTAGGCCTATTGGATCCCACCATCGTAAGCGTGACCCTCCCATGACCGACATGACCATTACTGCCGTCCGCACCACCATGCTGCGCGTGCCCTGGCCGGATACGCCGTGGCTCAAGGGCCATCGCTTCGGCGACGCCCGCAACATCCTGGTGCTGGAGGTTGAGACCCGCGGCGGTATTGTCGGCGTGGGTTATCTGCTGCTGTTTCGCGGCGGCATCCGCACCATCGTCGCCTGTCTCGAAGAAACGATCATTCCCTTCGTCATCGGCAAGGACGCCACCGCGGTGGAGGCGATCTGGCAGGATCTATGGCGGCTGACGATGACGTTCGGCCGCGGCGGCATTGCCACCATGGCGATGTCGGCGCTCGACATTGCGCTGTGGGATGCGGTCGGCAAACGCGCCGGCCTGCCGCTGCATCGGCTGTGGGGGCATAGCCGTGCGACATTGCCGGCCTACGGCTCAGGCTGTTTCCGCAATTCGGGCGGCGACGGCATGATCGAAAAGGCGCTCTATTATAAGGAGCGCGGCTACAGCGCGATCAAAATGCAGGTCGCCCATATCGGCAGTCTCGCGACCGATCTCGATAATGTGCGGCGCATGCGCGAAGCGCTCGGTCCGGACGTCGCCATCATGATCGACGTCAATATGGGCTGGACCGCGGACGTTGCCATCCAGATGGGCCGCAAATTTCAGGACTATGACGTGTACTGGCTCGAAGAGCCGGTGGTGCCGGACGATTTCGCCGGTTATCTGCGCATCGCCGACGCGCTCGATCTGCGCATCGTCGGGGGCGAAACGCACTTCACCCGGTTCGACCTCAAGCCGTTTTTCGAAAATCCGAAACTGCCGATCCTGCAGCCCGACCCGATGCGCGGCGGCCTGACCGAACTCCGCAAGATCGCCACCGTTGCCGACACCTGGGGCATGACGATGGCGCCGCATCTGTTTCCCGAGTTGAACGTGCAGTTGCTCGCCGCGATCCCGAACGGGCTTTGGATCGAAGACATGGGCCTGTCGGAAGATCTGTGGGTCGAGCCGGTGCCGGTGGTCAAAGGTACCATCACCGCGCCGGAACGGCCGGGCCACGGACTAGCGTTCCGGCCGGAAGTTTTGAGCGACTTTATCGTCAAGACATGACCGCCTGCGGCGCGCAGGCAGGATCGTGCGGGGAGGATGGCCGTGAGGAAGCTTGCATTCGTCTTGCTGGCTGGCGCCGCATGGTCGTGCGCTTTTGCTCCTTCCGCCGCAGCCAAGGGAAAGATCATCGGCGTTTCGTGGTCGAACTTCCAGGAGGAGCGCTGGAAGACCGACGAGGCCGCGATCAAGGCCGCGATCGCGGCCGCCGGCGACAAATATATCTCCGCCGACGCGCAATCCTCCGCGCAGAAACAATTGACCGATATCGAAAGCCTGATCGCGCAAAATGCCAATGTGCTGATCGTTTTGCCGCAGGATGCTTCCGCCATCGGACCCGCGGTACAGAAAGCGGCCGACGAAGGCATTCCGGTGATCGGCTATGACCGTTTGATCGAAAACCCGAACGCCTTTTACATCACGTTCGACAACAAGGAGGTCGGACGGCTGCAGGCGCGCACCGTCTTCGCGCTCAAACCTGAGGGCAATTACGCTTTCATCAAGGGATCGTCCGCCGATCCGAACGCGGACTTTTTGTTCGCCGGCCAGATGGAGGTACTGAAAGACGCGCTTGCCGCCGGCAAAATCAAAAATATCGGCGAGGCTTATACCGACGGCTGGCTGCCGGCTAACGCCCAGAAGAACATGGAGCAGATCCTCACCAAAAATAACAACAAGGTCGACGCGGTCGTCGCTTCAAACGACGGCACCGCCGGCGGCGCTATCGCGGCGCTGGCGGCGCAAGGCATGGCGGGGGCCGTGCCGGTGTCGGGCCAGGACAGCGACCATGCCGCGCTCAACCGGGTCGCGCTCGGCACGCAGGCCGTCTCGGTCTGGAAGGACGCCCGCGCGCTCGGCAAGAAGGCGGCGGAGATCGCGGCGCTTCTCGCCGATGGCAAGACCATGAGTGAAATTCCCGGTGCGGTGAAGTTCGCCGGCGGGCGCAAGAAAATCGAGATGAACTCGCTGTTCCTGACGCCGATCCCGATCACCAAGGACAACCTCGACGTCGTCATCGATGCGGGCTGGATCAAGAAGGACGAAGTCTGCCACGGCGTGCTGCGGCCCGGCACGGTCAAGGTCTGCGGCTGACCGTGCTCGCCCGCTTCCTCAAATCGACCGAACTCGACACCCGTATGCTCGGCATGATCGGGGCGCTGCTGCTGATCTGGATTGCCTTTCACGTGTTGTCGGGCGGTCTGTTTCTCACCCCGCGCAATCTCTGGAATCTGTCGGTGCAGTCGTCCTCGGTTGCCATCATGGCGACGGGCATGATGCTGGTGATCGTCACACGCAACATCGATCTGTCGATCGGCTCGATGCTCGGCTTTATCGGCATGGTGATGGGCGTCGTGCAAGCCGACCTGCTGCCGCAACTACTCGGCTTCGAACATCCGGCGAATTGGGTACTGACACTAGCGGCCGGGCTCGCGCTCGGCGTCATGCTCGGCGCGTTCGAGGGCTATCTCATCGCCTATCGCGGCATTCCGGCCTTCATCGTCACCCTCGGCGGGCTCCTTGTCTGGCGCGGCGCCGCCTGGTGGGTCACGAGCGGTCAGACGGTGGCCCCGCTCGACGACACATTCCGGCTCATCGGCGGCGGCCCGGAAGGCTCGATTGGAGCGGCCTGGAGTTGGATCGTCGGCGCCGCGGCTTGCATTATTGTCGTGGTGTTGTTGCTGCAGGGCCGCACCCAGCGCAAGAAATTCCACTTCCCGCTTCGACCGGTCGCTGCCGAAGTCTTTCTCGGCGGCATGGCTTGCGCGCTGATCCTCGGCGCGGTCGAAATCGCCAACGCCTATCCCTGGCCGATCGGCAGCGTGCGCCGCTACGCCGAGGCTCATCATATTGCAGTTCCCGACGGCGGGCTTTTCATCGCGCATGGCATCGCGATCCCGGTTCTGATTGCGATCGGGGTCGGCGTGACAATGACCTTTCTCGCGACACGAACGCGCTTCGGCCGCTACGTCTATGCCATCGGCGGCAACCCGGAAGCGGCCGAACTCGCCGGCGTCAACACACGCTGGGTGATCGTAAAGACGTTCATGTTGATGGGACTGCTGACCGCCATCGGTGCCGCGGTGTCGATCGCACGTCTCAATGCCGCGACAAGCTCGGAGGGCACGCTCGCCGAACTGTTGGTCATAGCCGCGACCGTGATCGGCGGAACGTCGCTCGCCGGCGGCGTCGGCACCGTGGCCGGAGCGATGCTCGGCGCCGTGCTGATGCAGTCGCTGCAGTCGGGCATGGTGCTGCTCGGCGTCGATACGCCGTTGCAGAACATTGTCGTCGGCGTGGTCCTGGTGCTGGCGGTGTGGCTAGACACCGTTTATCGGCGCGGTGCGCGGCGGGTCGCGGCATGAGCGCCTTGCCGATTCCTCTGGTCGAGATGCGCGACATTTCGCTCGCCTTCGGCGGCGTTCACGCCGTCGACCGCGCTTCGATCGATCTCCACCAAGGCGAGGTGATGGCGCTGGTCGGCCATAATGGCGCCGGCAAGTCGACGCTGATCAAGATTCTTTCCGGCGCCTATCAGCGCGATTCCGGAACGATCGCCATTCGCGGCAAGGCGGCGACAATCGCCAATCCGCGCGACGCCAGGACATATGGCATCGAGACGATCTACCAGACGCTGGCGCTCGCCGACAATATCGATGCCGCTGCCAATCTGTTTCTCGGCCGCGAGTTGCGAACACGCTGGGGCACGCTCGACGACATCGCCATGGAGGCGGAGGCGCGCAAAGTCATGGGCCGCCTCAACCCCCACTTTCAGCGTTTCAAGGATCCGGTCAAAGCGCTATCCGGCGGCCAGCGCCAGTCGGTGGCGATCGCGCGCGCGATTCTGTTCGACGCGCAAATTCTGATCATGGACGAACCGACGGCGGCGCTCGGTCCGCAGGAGACGGCGCAAGTCGGCGGCCTGATCAGACAACTCAAATCCGACGGCATCGGCATTTTCCTGATCAGCCACGATATTCATGACGTGTTCGATCTGGCGGACCGGATCTGCGTGATGAAGAACGGCCGCGTCGTCGGCACCGTGCCTGTCGCCGACGTTACCAAGGACGAAGTCCTCGGCATGATCATCCTCGGCAAATGTCCGCCAGGAGCGATTCCGGGACCGGGCGCGGCCGAAGGGATTGGTAGGGGCGGACGGATGTAAATCGCCGAAACGCCGAGAGGTGCTTCGGGATTATCAACCTTCCTTCAACGACTGCCGGACCTCGGCAACGGGCCATTGAGCGCCGGCCCCAATCACCCGCACCCGTGAGCCACCTGCTTGATCGATAAGTGCATGCGAGCAGAATTCGTCGTCGATGGCGGATAGCCGCAGTTCGGTGGTCGGCAGCCACTGCAAGGTCTGGGCGATATCGCCGGGCCAGATCTGCCATTTGGAACCGTCTTCGAGTTCAACAATATGGCTATTGTCGTGCTGCTCAATTCGCATTGAAAACTCCCGGAGGCACATCGGCATCCGAATGAAAGCATTCCGAGTGACATCCGTTCCATCACGATAAAGTCTCGTCTGGCGAGCGCGTCATGGTGTAGCATGACGTTCGGCTCATTCGACGGCGCCGCGGCGGATGAGGAGGATCACCCAGGGAAATACCTATGGCCGTCACATATTACGTAGCTCTGCCGTTTATGAGGACGGAAGACGGCGTGGCGCCCGGCGAGGCGCAGGAGATGCCTAACGAAAGGGCCGCAATCCGGCGCGCCGAAGCCATGTCGCTCGAACCTGCGGTCGCAGGCGCACTTGCGTTCAAGCGGAGCGGCGATCCGAATATGGGAAATTTCGGCGAAGCCACGATTCTAAAAACGTTCGGCGAAGTGCCGACGAACCTGGACGAGCTATGACGGCTTGATCGCGCTCCGCCGCATCGCTGAGCCGTTCAATCGAGATTGCCGAATTGCCCGTGCTCGAATCCCGGCAAGGGCGGCGGGCCCCAGATGCGGCGATCTTCCTGCTTCCAGACTTTTGGCCGCTGCGGACGATCGCGGTGCCACGGACGCGGATCCCAATAGCCGAGTTCTTCGTCCTTCATTTGATCGAGCTCGGCATAGAGCTCCACCACATGGTCGTCGACGGTGCGATGAAACACCGCGACATTGTGGCCGGGGCCGAGCCGCACCGGACCCCAGACGATCGGAACGCGCCGCCGTGTCAGCAGTTCGGAGGCGTTCTGGAGCTGGGCGAAGTCCTTCAACTCGAAGGCCATGTGGTGCATCCGGGCGGTCTTACCGCGGATGAAATTGACAACGTGGTGGTCGGCATTGCACCGCAGGAAGACGAAAAAATCCTCGATCCAGTCGGAGATGCGGAAGCCGAGAATGCGCTGATAAAAGTCGGCCATCGCCGCCGGGTCGGGAACGACGAACGCCAGATGTCCGAATTTGAGCGGTCCGGCGATCAGATCGGTCGCTTCGCTGATGAAGCTCCAGCGGGCGAACAGGTCGATCTGCGTTCCCTTGGGATCTTGGAAGGACAGCATTTCCGGATGGCCCGGTATGGAATCGCTGCGGCGCTCATTGGCGATGCCTTCGCCGGTGAGCCAGCGGCTCATCGCCGCAAAGTCCGAATCCGCCGCCACCTCGAACGACAGCCGCTGACACTGCCGTTGCGGGCCCTCATGCAGTTCGAGCGAGAGTTGACCGAGACGGCTGGCGAGATAAGCCCTTCCCTTCGCGCGGCTGGCGAGCAGGAGCCCCATCGCCTGGATGTAGTGCTCGATCGCGGCGTCCAAGTCGGGAGTTTCGAAAGTTGCGTGTCCGATGCGGCGTGCTTTGATCATACAATTCCAGGTCCCCTCACCGTCTTCCTTGCCTTGCGGAAAGTTGGGCGTGGTCTATGCGTTGCCGTCCGTGAATGCAATCTGCGGCCCAGCGTGCGTTTTGCCCAGGGAGCAAAGCGAAAGCAAAGATGGAAATCGGGTCCAGCCGAGCTGGGTGCTTGGGGCGGCAGCCGTTGCGGCAGGCAGGCTGTCGTTTCGCCCATCCAGCGGTCTAACCCCGGGAGGCTCATTACCGTTGTAAGATAGCACCGCACACACCCTATGGGATCGTCCTCACGATCTTCGGCATCGCGAAATTGAAATCGCAACCCTGTTCGGCTTGAGTTACCGTCTCGAAATACAAACGTTCGTAGCCCCGTTTGCTTTCGCTCGTGGGAGCCGGCGGCAACGCGTTGCGCCGAGTCGTTAGTTCCCGATCATCGACCAGAAGCGAGATCGTACGTCCGGCCGTGTCGAGCTTGATACGGTCGCCGGTTCGCACCAGCCCCAGCGGTCCCCCGACCGCCGACTCGGGCGAGATATGCAGCACGATCGTGCCGAAGGCGGTGCCACTCATGCGCGCGTCGGAGATGCGCACCATGTCTTTCACGCCGCGTTGCAAGAGTTTCCGTGGGATCGGGATATACCCCGCCTCCGGCATGCCGGGACCACCTTTGGGACCGGCGTTCTGCAGAACGAGGATATCGTCCGCGTCCACATCGAGATCAGGATCGTCGATACGCGAGGCCAGATCGGACAGTGATGAAAACACCACGGCGCGCCCGGTGTGCTGCAGCAGCGCCTGCGTGGCCGCCGCTTGTTTGATGATGGCGCCTGCCGGGGCGAGATTGCCGGTCAATACTGCGATCGCGCCGCCCGTGTAGATCGGATTTGAGAAAGGGCGAATCACATCCTGCTTGAACGAGGGCGGCGCCGCCGCGATATTTTCGCCCAGCGTCCGGCCGGTGACCGTCATGCAGTTGAGATCCAGCAAAGGCGTGATCTCGCGCAGCATCGGGGCGAGTCCGCCGGCGTGATAGAGATCCTCCATATAGCCTTGGCCGGTCGGCTTGAGGTCAATCAGGACCGGAGTTTCGCGGGCCATCCGGTCAATACCAGCGAGATCGATGCCGATGCCGAGACGTCCGGCCATTGCCGTTATGTGGATTAAGGCATTGGTCGAGCCGCCGGCCGCGAGCACGGTGCGCAACGCATTGGTAAAGGCCTCCGGCGTGAGGATTTTGTCCGGCGTCAGCCGCTCGGCAGCCATGGCCACGGCCCGCGCCCCCGTCCGTTCGGCCAGCCGCCGCCGCTCGGCATGCACCGCAGGCACGCAGGCGCCGCCCGGCAGCATCATGCCCAAAGCTTCGGTGGCGAGCGCCATGGTGCTCGCGGTGCCCATCACGCCACACGAGCCGATCGTCGGCGCGAGCTCAGCATTGACCTCATTGATCTCGTCGTCACTAAGCTCGCCGGCCCGATAGCGCCCCCAGAAACGTCGGCAATCGGTGCATGCGCCCAATCTTTCGCCGCGCCAACTGCCGGCAAGCATCGGGCCGCTGACCAATAGAATGGCCGGGACGCGCGGCGCTCGCTGCGCCCATCATCAATGCCGGCACCGTCTTGTCGCATCCCCCGAGCAGGATCACCGCGTCCATCGGCTGGGCACGGATCATCTCCTCGACGTCCATCGCCATCAGATTGCGCAGATACATGCTGGTCGGATGCGAAAAGCTCTCCTGCAGCGAGATCACCGGAAACGGAATTGGAATGCCGCCGGACAGCATGACGCCGCGGCTTGCCGCTTCGATCAAGTCCGGCACGTTGCGCTGGCAGGCATTGTAGCCGGAATCGGTATCGACGATGCCGATGATCGGCCTGTTCAACGCGTCGTCGGTATAACCGAGCGCCTTGATGAAGGCCTTGCGCAGAAAAACTGAAAACTGGGCATCGCCGTAGCCGGCAAGATTACGGCGCATTCCGGCCGGATCGGACATCACACTTCACTCTGTTTGCTTCGATGCGTAAGACGCTAGGCCGAGGCGCCTGCGACGGGTTCCGCGCGCGCGCCTCCGCTCAAAACCACGTCTTGATGTATTTCGCCTCAAGATAATCGTGAATCCCAAGGGAGCCGCCTTCGCGGCCCATGCCGCTTTCTTTGATGCCGCCGAACGGCGCTTCTGCGGTCGCCAACAGCATGTCGTTGACACCGACCATGCCGACCTCGAGCGCCTCGGCGGCAAGCGTCGCCGTTTTCAAGTTCGACGTGAATACGTAGCCGGCGAGCCCGAAGGGCAATGCATTGGCACGCTCGATAACCTCGTCGAAGCTTTCGAATGTCGTGATCGGTGCAATCGGTCCGAACGGTTCCTCGTTCATGACCCGCGCGTGGTCGGGAACGCGGCCGAGAACGGTCGGCTCGAAGAAATACCCGCGATTAAAACCCGGCGGTGTCTGGCCGCCGGCCAAAACCTCGGCACCCTTCGCGATGGCGTCGGCCGTTAGTTCCTTGATCCCCTCGAGCCCGCGCGCATTCGCCATCGGACCGATAGTCGTTGCCGGATCCGAGCCGTGGCCGATCTTCAGCCCCTTGGCGATCTCGGCGAACCGGCTGGAGAACGCGGCATAGGATTTTTCATGCACATAGAAACGGCTCGGCGAGATACACACTTGCCCGCAATTGCGGAATTTGGTGGCCGCACAGGTCTCCGCCGCCCTGATGGCATCGGCATCATCGAACACCAGCACCGGGGCGTGTCCGCCGAGCTCCATCGATACCTTCTTGACGCCGTCGGCGGCGAGCTTGAGAATTTCCTTGCCGACCGGAACCGAACCGGTGACCGATACTTTTCGGACAATGGGGGACGCAATCAGGTGTCGTGAGATCATTCGCGAATTGCCGGTCACCAAGTTGACGACTCCCGCGGAGATCCCGGCGTCATGGCAGGCTTGCGCGATGGCCATGCAGCAGCCTGGCGCCTCGCCAGCCGGCTTGACGATGATGGAGCATCCGGCCGCAAGCGCCGCCGCGATCTTGCGCGCCGGCAACAGCGCCGGAAAATTCCATGCCGGGAACGCCGCCACGACCCCGACCGGCTGATAGATCACGCTGAGGCGCACATCGGGCTGGCGGCCTTCGATGATCTGACCATAGATGCGCTTGGTTTCTTCGGCATACCATTCGAACTGATCGGCCGTGGCGCCCCATTCACCGCGGCCTTCAGCCACCGGCTTGCCGGTTTCCGCCGACATCAAGAGTGCCAGCGGCTCGATACGCTCGCGTAACAATTCGGCGATGCGGCGGATTTTGGCGCTGCGCTCCCACGGCTGGGTGCGGCGCCATCGCTCGAAATCCCGCCTGTGCCGCCTGAAGTGCGCGATCGAGATCTTGCGCAACGGCATCCGGAATCGTGCCGATCACGTCTTCGGTAGCGGGATCGACGACCGATTTGGTGCCGCCGCCCGACGAGGGGCCCCAGTTACCGGCGATGTAAAGTCCAAAATCCTGATATGCGTACACAGCGTCCTCACAAATCTTGCTGAATCCATTTGGTCTGAACGTCACTGCACCAATTGCCGACGTTCCATGATCCCCACGCACCGAGCCCGCCGAGCGGGTCTGCGCCGGAATAGACCGGCACGTGAACCACCGACAGACCTTTATGCGCGTATGCCTTCTGCAACGCCGCGCCGAGACTCTTGGCCGAGTATCCGGCGTGGATGGCATCAACGCCCTCAACCGCGGCCGCAAGTTTCACGTAGTCGACGGCGACCGCGTCGTTGGTGCGGAATTCGGCGCCATACTGGGCCTGTTGCAGTCCGGAAATCGCCGCCATGCGGCGGTTGTCGAAGATGACGATCATCCCGCGAACGCCGTGTTCGACGGCGTCGATCAGGATCTGCGGGTTCATCATAAACGACCCATCGCCGCTGAAGGCGATCGTGTAGCGCGGCGCGTCGGCGAGACCAGAGGCGAGGAGCCCGCTCGCCGCGAAGCCCATATAGGAGGCTCCAGATTTCGGTGAACGTGTCGCCGGTGCGATCGTCTTCGACGATCTGGAATCCGTTGGCCTGCACGTCGCCAGCGTCGAACAGCTTGGCGGCTCCGATTTGCTTGGCAAAGTCGGCAACGATCTTGATCGCCGCCGGTTGCGGCAACACAGCGCGTTTCCACACCTCGTCATGGATGGGGGCGGCTTCGAACCGGGCGCGCTTATAGTGCTGCCATTCCGCTTTTTTGGCAGCGCATTCCTTCAGCCAAGCCGACTTGACGGCCGAAAGCGGGCCGAGCTTTTCCACTCGATCCGCCAAGCGTCGAACGACGACGCCGATATCGCCGATCAGGGCCGTGGTGTGGTTGTAATGCAGGGCGTCGGCGAGATCGCCATTGATGTTGATCACCGCCTTGGCGGAGGCGAAACCGACGCCGGAGCAATCGGCCTGACAGACAGCGCGTGAGCCGATCACAATCACCAGTTCCGCTTCGGCCATGGCATAATTGCCGCTGATCGAGCCTTTTGAACCGCCGACATGCATATTCTGCGGATGATCGTCTGGCAGAATCCCTGTCGAGCCCGGCGACAAAGCGACCGCCGCGCCGGCCGCCTCGGCAAGGTTGCGGACCGCACCGTCATGGCCGCGCGAACCGCCGCCCGCCTTGATAACGACTTTGCCGGCCGTCGCGATCATTGCGGCGGCCGCATCGATCGCGACATCGTCCGCCGGACCGACTGCGGGCAGATTGGGCCGATCCGGCAGGGTCTCGAGATTGACCGTAACCGCGACCGGCTGAGTATTGAGCGGCAGCAGAAGATAAAACGGACCCGCTCGATACGGATGATGGACGCGGATGCTGCCGCGCCTTAGCGCGTCGCGCACGGCTTCCGGCGTATGCAGCACATAGGACTCGCCGAGGAGCGCGGTCATGCGCCCAAACAGGCCCTGCTCTTGCTTCGGCACCTGCTGCATGTTGTAGCCTTCGCCGTAGGTCGTCTCGTCGCCGTAGATGTGATAGACGCCCAGACCGTTCGACGCGGCGGCGAGCGACCCGGCCATCGCCTGCAAGGCACCCGGACCGATCGAGGTTACGACCGCGGGCACTTCCCCGTATTGCCAACGCAGCGCCGTCGCCGCGTGCGCCATCGCCACCTCGTTTCGGCAGTTGTAGGTCTTTGTGACGCCCTCTGCCTCGTAGATGCGCAGGACCTCGCCCAGATCGGTCGAGCCATGACCGAAAATCGCGAGGTATTTGCGAATGCCCTGCTTGAGCAGGCCCAAAACGAGCGCCTCGGACAGGGTGACATCAATCAGCTTGGGCAGACTCCCGGTCGCGATGGCCTCGCTCAAGCCGCCGGCGAAGCGGATGGCGGCGGCGCGTTCGTGCATGGACTGCTCCAGACTGAATTTTTCATTGCTCTTCAACATCGGTCTTAGTCTCTCATTCAAGCGCTGCCCGATGCTTTCGCGAAATATGCAGGGCAGCAGCAGGTTCCAAGGAGTCAGTCATACTCGGCTTCGTTGGTCGCCAGCATCCGGGTGGCCTTCTCGTAGTCGATCGCAGCGACCCAGCGACCGACGACGAACACCGCGATGACGTTGCTCATCAAGTTGGTGGCGGCTCGGATTTGCGCCATGAAGCTGTCCGCGCCGATCAAAAGGGCGAGCGCGCCGACAGGAATGGCGCTGATCGCCGGCAGTGTCGCAGCGAGCGCCACGAAACCCGCGCCAGTGACGCCGGCACCGCCCTTCGAGGTGAACAACATGACGAACAGGACGACAAGTTGCTGACCGATCGACATCGGAATGTCGAGCGCGTGCGCCATAAACATGATGCTCATGGTCATGTAAATCGCGCCGCCGGACGTGTTGAACGAAAAACCGGACGGCATCACCAGGCCCACGACCTCGCGCGATACGCCCAGCCGTTCGAGCTTCTCCATGGAGCGCGGCATCATCGCCTCGGCCGCGGTCGCGGCGAGGCAGAACAGCCATTCGTCCTTAAAATAGGACAGCACCTGCCAGATGCTGAAGCCGGCGACCTTCAAACTTGCGCCGAGCACCACCACCACGAAGAAGATACTGACGAGATAGACTCCGAGGACGAGTTGACCGAGATCGACGAGCGTCCTGGCGCCGAATTTGCTGACAGTAAAAGCCATGGCGCCGAAGGCGGCCAACGGGGCAATATACATGATGATCCGGACGATCCCGAAAAACGTGTAGGTCGTGCGGTCGAGCATGTCGACGATCGGGCGCCCTTTTTCTCCCGTCATGACCAGCGCAAAGCCGAACAACGTCGCCACGACCACGACCTGGAGCATGTTGCCGGTCACGAATGGCTCGAGAAACGCCTGCGGAATGATGTTCATCAGAAAGTTGATCAACGTCATATCCTGGCTGCTTTTGACGAAGCCTTGGATGGACGCAACGTCGAGATGAGCCGCATCGGCGTGCATGCCGGTCCCGATCCGCCACACATTGATGACGAACATCCCGATGATCAGCGCCAGGGTCGAGGACAATTCAAAATAAATCAGTGCTTTTATGCCGACATTGGCGATGCGTCGCATGTCGCCCATTTTTCCGATACCGGCGACGATGGTAAGAAAAATGACCGGCGTGATGACCATCTTGATCGCTTTGATGAAGATGAAACCCAGAGGTTGTAGCTGGGCGCCGACGTGAGGGTAGCTCAGTCCGAGCAGCGTGCCCGCGATAACGCCGACGATCACCTGGACATACATCCGCTTATGGAGCGGAACGGCCTTCTTCGTCGCAGGTGCGAGCTGCCTCGCGTCGATCGTCGTGTTCAAACTGCTCATGCGTTCCCCTAACTTGCCTCGAGGCTCTTAGTTATGGCGGCCTGGTTTTTTTGATAGGAGCTCACGGGGAGTTTAGTGTCGCACTCTGCACACGTCCGGCTCACGCGATCGTCGACACAATCATTGCCATCGGTGACCGCCACTCCAGATCAACCGGCGTTCACGCCAACGCCGTCGATCGGACGTGTTGTTTGTCGAAAAGCGGTACCGCGCTTGCGCCGCAAGCCCTCCAACACCTTTTCCGGCGTCGCCGGCAAGTCGGTGATGCGGACGCCGACGGCATCGTAAATGGCGTTCATGATGGCGGGAATGGTCGGAACCATCGCCGGCTCGCCAATGCCCTTGACTCCGAGCGGACCTATCGGGTCCGGATCCTCCAGGATCACAGTGTTAACGTGAGGCACGTCGAGCGCGGTCGGCAGGATGTATTTGGCGAAGCCCGGCGTGCTGGTGCGGCCGTTCTCCTGTCGGTAATCCTCCATCAGACCCTGGCCGAGCGCCTGCACGATGCCGCCTTCGATCTGTCCTTCGACGCCGCGCGGATTGACCGCGCGTCCGACATCGTGCACGGCCCAGACGCCGAGCACCTGGACTTCGCCCGTCACCGTATCGACTTCGACCTCGGCGACCTGACAGCCGAAGACATAGACCTGCCATGGCCGGCCACTGCCATCGACCGCGTCGAGACCGGTCGTGTCGGTGCCGAAGGAAGCCGCGCCGAGCGGCACCACACCACGGCTCTTGCACAGATGCACCGCCTCGGCCATCGGCATCCGATGATTGCTGGACGCAACAAACACCGACCCATTCACGGTTTCGACGGCCTCGACGTCGACATCCCAGTGGCCTAGCGACGACGGCGACGAGTTGGGCGCGCGCCTGTCGCGCGGCCAGCGCGACGGAATTGCCGATCATGTAGGTTTGCCGTGTCGCGCCGGCGTGCGCGGCTTCCGGCGCCCGCGCGGTATCGTTGTCGCCGATCACAACGTCCTGCGGACGGACGCCGAGTTCCTCCGCCGCGATCTGCGCCAGCACGGTCAAGATGCCCTCGCCGATCTCGGTGACGCCGGTAACGACTTTCGCCGTGCCGCCATCATCGAGCTCGACCCAGGCGCCGGCCCGATCGACCGTCGCGGTGCGGGCTATCCCGTACCAACTCGCGGCCATTCCGCGTCCTCTCGCCCGCGCCATCACGCCACTTCCTCGCGCACCGAAGCCGGTGCATCGAGCCGTGCGCCCAGCGAACAAACAGGCCGCCGGCCTGGGCCGACGAGATCGGCGCGCGTCGCGCCGCGCACGGTGGGCGGGCCCGTCTCCCAGGCGCTCGCCTGCTCAGCGGCCTCCAGGGCGCGCAACAGACTGACCGACTTGAGCCTCTGCTTGGTGTGCGTCGTGGCGCCGTCGCGCATGCCATTGATGCGGCGGATCGCGAACGGATCGAGACCGAGCTTTTCGGCGCAAATGTCGAGATGAGTTTCGGTCGCGAACTGCGTCTGCAGGGCGCCGAAGGAGCGGAACGCACCCGACGGCGTGTTGTTGGTGTAGACACCATACGTGTCCATCTTCAGGTTCGGGATATTGTAAGGGCCCGCGCCAAGAATGGCGGCCTTACGCATCACACCCTCGGTCGAGAGCCCATAGGCGCCGCCGTCACAGACCATCTTCATCGTCTGACGGCGCGAATTCGGCCGTCGTGCGTCAGGCCCATCTTCAGCGTCGTGCGCGAGGGATGGCGCTTGGCCGTTGCCGCAATCGATTCTTCGCGGGTGAACACCAAGCGCACGGGACGTTTGGTTTTGATCGCGAGCAGCGCCAGGATCCCTTGGTAGATCATGTCCTCTTTGCCGCCGAACCCGCCGCCGACCGGGCTCATGATGAAGCGCACTTTGTTGATCGGTCTGGCCAAGATGCGCGCCAGCATGTGACGGTGATGGGTGATGTTCTGGCTCGGCGAAATCACGGTCACGACGCCGTCGGGATCGACGTAGCAAAGCCCGGCCTCGGGTTCGAGATAAGCGTGCTCGACCGCTTGGGTCGTATAAACCTGTTCGACGATCAGATCGGATTCGCTAAAACCTTGGGCGACGTCGCCGACCCGGATGGGAATGTGCTTGGTGATGTTGTCGGGTGCGTAATCGTGAATGACGGGCGCACCCGCGGCCAGCGCCGCCTCGGCATCGAACACCGCCGGGAGTGGTTCGTAGACGACTTTGATCGCGGCGCAAGCGCGACGCGCGGTCATTTCATCCTCGGCGGCGACTGCGGCGACGGCATCGCCGACATAGCGGACTTTGCCGCGCGCCAGTACTGGCTGATCGTTGACGAAAACGCCAAAACCGTCCTCACCGGGAACGTCGGCGCAGGTGACAATCGCCCTCGACCCCCTCCATCGCCTCGGCCGCGGACGTGTCGATCGACACGATGCGGGCGTGCGGATGCGGCGAGCGCAAGCACCTGCGCATGCAGCATCAGCGGCATGGTCATGTCGCCGGCATATTTGAGCGCGCCCGACACCTTGGAGGGTGCGTCGAGCCGGCGGACATCGGCGCCGATGAATTTGCCGTCCTCGCGCTCGGGCTCGTCGAACACCGAAGCCTGCAGCCGTCCGGTCTGAACGTCACGGGCCATTTCGACGGCATCGATGATTTTCTGATAGCCGGTGCAGCGGCAGATATTGCCGCCGAGCCGTTCCTTGATTTCTTCACGATCGGCCAGCGGATTGGCGCGCAGCGCCGCGGTCGCCGCCATGACCATACCGGGGATGCAGTAGCCGCACTGGCTGGCGCCGGCGCGTTGAAAGGCCTTCTGCAAGATCGACAACTCGTCGCGGCCCTGCGCCTCGACCGTCTCGATCCGGCGGCCTTGCGCTTTCGCGACCGGCATCAGACAGGACTTCACCAGCACGCCATCGACAAACACCGAGCAGGTCCCGCATTCGCCGGCTCCGCACCCCTCCTTCGTGCCGGTGAGTTGCAGATCGTCGCGCAAAAAATCGAGCAAGCGCTGCCATGGCTTTGCAACGCGCGCCACCTTGCGGCCGTTGACGGTCGCTTCGATCCGAAGATCAGGCATAGCTTGCCTCCAAGTCCGGCACCATCGCGGTGACATCGCCGCCGCCGCGTCTGATTGCGTTAACGAGCCCGCGCATGACGAAGCCCTCGACGACATCCCGGCGATAATCCTGCCGGCTGCGCGAACGCACGAGTTCGACCGGTACAGCGGCAGCGCGGCGCAACAGAGCCTCGCTGAGCGGCTCGGCACAGAGCATGCGCTCGACCTCACGCAAACGGGACGGCACCGGCCCGATTCCGCCGACGGCGAGCCGCGCATCGACGATCCGGCGCTTGCCGCCGTCGAGCTTCACCAGAACCGCGAGGCAAACCACCGCAATCACCAGCGAACGGCGATGTCCGACCTTCTCGAAATCGCCGCCGTAGCCCGGCAAGGCATTGGCCGTGATAGCGAGGAGGATCTCGTCGGATTGCAGGGCGGTCTTGCCGGGACCGAGCAGAAACTGCTCGAGCGGCATGGTGCGGCGAATGATGCGGCTGCCGCGCCAAGCCGCGAGTTCAACGCCGGCGTCGTGGGCCAGAAGCGGCGGCGTGCCGTCCGCGGCCGGCGAAGCGTTGACGAGATTGCCGCCGATCGTCGCCTGCTCTCGGATCTGGTCATCGGCGAACCAGACCGCGCAGCGCGGCATGCATGGCATGGCGGCGGCGAGCGCCGGATCGTCGAGAAAGCGCTGCAGCGGCGTCGCCGCGCCGATGCGCACCGTGCCGCCGTCGATCCGGCGTTCGTTCAGCTCCGGGATTTTCGCGATATCGATCAAAACCGGGACGGCGACATCGCCGGCACGGCCCTCGCGCGCCCACGGCAATGTATCCGTCGCGCCGGCAACAAGCCGGTACCGGCCGCGATGATTCTGCATCGCGGCAAAGGCCTCATCGAGCGAGGCCGGCATCAGATAGGCGTCGCAACTCAACATTCGCGCCCTCGGCAAATTGCGGACGGCCGAACGAGCCGGCCGACCAACTTCGACTACTCGGCGGCCACCCTGCTCGCGACGACGCCGCGCGCCTTGACCACCACCTTGATCGCATCGTCGATGCGCTCTCTAGCGTAGCGCAGCGCGGTCGGCAGATCGTCGAGCGCGAAGGTGTGGGTGTGAATCTTCCGCGCGTCGAACCGCTTCTGCCGCATGAAGGCCTCGGCGCGATGGGTCGCGCTCTTGCCCTCGCCGCGGATGCCGTAGAGATAGATGTTGTTGCGGACGAGCTGGGCGACGTCGACCGGCACCTGCTCGTGCGGATAGGCGGCCAGGCAGACCTTGCCGCCGCGATTGACCATATAAGCGGCCTCGTTCAGCGAATTGCGCGCGCCCGAGCATTCGACGACGTAATCGACACCCTTGCCGCCGTTGAGCTTCTTGACCGCTTCGACCGCGTTCTCGTTTTTGACATTGACGACGTAGTCGGCGCCGAGCTCTTTGCCGATCCGCAAACGGTTATCGCGGGTTCCCGTCAGGATCACCGGATTGGCGCCGAGCGCCTTGGCGACGCCGACCGCGAGCAAGCCGATCGGACCCGGGCCGGTAACAACCACGCTCTCGCCCGCAAGCAAGCCGCCGAGCTCGGTCAGGCCGTACATTGCCGTTCCGGCGGTGACGACCAGCGTGGCCTCCTCGTCCGACATGTCGTCGGAGATTTTCACCAGCGTATTGATGTTGTTGACCTGGTACTCGCAGTAGCCGCCGTCGGTGGTGAAGCCGTTGGCGCGGTGACCTTTGTCGAAGTTACCGTAGTTCAGACCGTAGTTGTGGCAGGACGTGTACATGCCTTCGCGGCAGCGCTTGCATTGGCCGCAACCGGCGTGAATCTCGACCGCGACGCGCTGACCGATCTCGTACTCGTCGACGCTTGCTCCGAGCGCCACGATCGTGCCCATGTATTCGTGGCCAGGTGTCCAATTCTTGTTGAACGGCAAGCCGCCCTGGATCAGCGCCGGCGGCCCTTTATCGATGCAGTCGAAATCGGTGGGACAGATCGCGATGGCATCGATCCGCACCAGGACTTCTGCCTTCTTCGGCACCGGCACCGGCTTTTGCGATAGCTTGAGCTGGCCGGGATCGCCGAGCACCCATGCTTTCATCGTATCGGGGATCGGGAAATCCGGGTTCGTCTTCACTTCAGGATGCGCGTACATGCCTTGTCTTCCTCACTGAATCGGTGATCGCAGCAGCCCTTTTGTCAGCGCCGGTTGGGGTGGCAGGTCCGGCCGCCTCGGACGACAGCGACTGCGCCGCCGACACGACAAGATTCCGGATGTCTTCGATCGTCGCTTCGTCCGCCCGAAATAGCGGGCAGGAAACACTAATCGATCCAATCACCGTTCCCGACGGCGTGCGAATGGGAGCGCCAATGCAGAGCACGCCGGGTTGAAATTCCTCGCGGTCCATCGCGAAGCCCAGCCGACGGACCAGCCGCAGCTCTTCGCGGAGTTTCTCGAAATCCGTGATCGTGTGCTCCGTAAAGGCGCGCAAACCTTTCGCCTCAACGATGCGAACGAGCTCGGCATCCGGAATCCAGGCGAGAATTGCCTTGCCGCTCGCGGTCGCATGCCCGGCATCTGATTTGCCGAGCCCTGCCGCGTCGACCCGAACCGCGTGGAGAGCTTCCTTGCGTATCACCGTGACGAGATCGTCGCCCTGCAAGACCGCAAGCTGGACGGCCTCGCGGGTCTTCGCATTGAGGACTTCGATGACCCGCTGGGCCCGTTGCGGCAGATTGACTTCGCGCAGGCACACCGTGCTCAAGGCGAGTATGCGTGAACCGAGAACATAGCTGCGCGATCCGCGACGCTTTGCGGCATAGCCGGCCTCGACCAGCGTCGACAGAAGATGGTGGCAGGTCGATATTTTGAGCTGCACCCTCTGCGCGAGATCGCTGAGCGTCGCCTCGCCGCCGGAATAGGCGATCGCGTCGAGAATTTGCAGCGCACGATGAACCGACTGGACGCCGCTTATTTCGGCGCGTTTCGCCGGCGCATCGACCGAATTCGACGACGCCTCGCCCGCAGGGCGCGACGACTCAACCGGCACGTCTTGGCCGAGATCATCCATGCCGGGCGTCTTGACCCCTGACAGCGCGCCCGTCAATTAAATTTCAGTATGGTCAAAGGCTTTCCCATATGGTGAAATAATATGGTGCGCTGCACCCAAAACTTGCGTCACGAACCTCGCCGTGCGTCGGCTTTCTGGCCTGGAAACGACTGCTCAGGGACAGAAAATGCTGCGATGCAACCTATTCTCAAGCGTTTGGGGTGCCAACCGAGGCCGTCTCGATCGTGACGTTATGACCGTGGCGGCGCGGTCGGGCTAACTGTCGTCAGGCCGGAGCGGTTATCGCAGGCATGCTTGCCCCCGCGGCGAAACTGCCTCATTCGCCGCTGGCCAAAATTTCCTCAACCTCGACGACGCGACGCTCGCGCGCGCTCTTGATGCCGGCCTTGACGACGGCCAGGTTGCGAGCCCCCCACCACGCGTCCGTTTCGGGCTTCGTTCCTGTGCGGATACAGTGCGCGAATTCCTCGAGCTCTTCGCGGATGGTATCATTTTTTGAGACTGCTACGGACCGCGACGTTGTCTCGCCTCGCTTGAGATGACGCAAACCACCAAACAAATCGTAGTAGGCGCTCGCCTCTTTGCCGTAGACGTTGAGCATGTAGTATTCCGAAGCGGAGGCGTAACTCGCGTTCAAGTTCGAGATCGCGCCGTTCTCATGCTGGAGGATAAGGGCCGAAACATCCGGATTATCGCCCGGCAGCACGAGCTGCGCCAGCAAGCCGGACACGCTCTTGACCGGCCCCATCAGCATTTCCAGTACATCGACATAATGCAGGCCTATCTGGAGCATGACGCCGCCCGGCATGCCGACCGCTTGATAGCGCCAGGACGACAAATCGATCTTGCCGAGGCGGTCGCGGCTGATATTGCCCTCGGCCTGAACAAGCTTGCCGAACCGGCCGGCCGCGATCTCGTCTTTGATCCAACGAAAGTGGTTCTCGCGTCGGCGCTGATAGCCAAGCGCCACGACGACTCCCGCCTTGTCGCAGACCCGCGCAATTTCCAGACCCTCGGCCACGGTATTCGCAATCGGCTTGTCGAGGAAAACGTGTTTGCCGGCGCTGGCGGCCTGGGCGGTCGTCTCGAGATGCACGCTGTTGGGCGTCGTGTTGACGATCGCCTCAATCGACGCATCTTTTAGAACATCGTCGAAGCTGAGCGCCTGCCGGCAACGGTATTTCTCGGCGAAGGCTTTCCGCTTGTCTTCCGAACGTGTGAAGCAGGAAACAATCTCGATTTTGTCTGAGCGCATGATCGCGTCGGAAAGCACGTCCGACCACCACCCCATGCCGATCACCGCTACGCGCAGCTTTTCCGAACTCATAGTTTATCGCTCTCCATGTGAAAGGTCCCGACGAAGCTACTCTGGCCTCGCCGCGAAATAACTGCCAATGACTTTCCGGTTGGGGCGCAGGCTCCTAAAGCGTGAGGAGATGCGACATGCCGGCACGAGTGCCCGTGTTGCGGTAGTGATGCACCGAGCGCCCCCACCCGACCTCACACAAAGTGACACCGTATATATCGAAAGCAAATGAAAGGCCGTCAAACAAATTTCGAAACTATCGAATACTTTTCCGCATCACGAAAACCAGCGTGGAATGTCGTATTTTCGAAAGGCAAAGAAGCCGGCGGCACCGCAGGAAGAAGTTTACGCTTTCGCATCGGGATGCATTGAGTGCGGACGTCCGGAACCTGCCGCGCCAGCCGTTATGTGTTTTAATGACTGCAGCGCCCGGAGTACGTGCCGGCAGGCTATACCCGCTGGACGGATTATCGCCGCAAGGGCCGCAAGGAATGGCCGAACGCCGTGACCTAGGCAGAGGCAGCGCCGTTTCGAGTTGTTCATCGACTTCGTCGTCGGATGGCCTTGGCATGGAATGTCCTACATCCGACATTGCGCATGAAAGCCCTGGCGATTTTAGGCGTTCATCACCCCCAGCAACAATGCCGCGAGAGTTGCCGGAGCGGCAATTTTCGCGAATGCAAGTTACTGATTTCAGTGCATAATTTCTGGCATTGGTAGCGGAGGACGGATTTGAACCGCCGACACGCGGATTATGATTCCGCTGCTCTAACCAACTGAGCTACTCCGCCAACCGTCCGGCAAGGGACATCAAGGCCGTCCCACCGCCCGGATTGAGTTCCGGACCGAGGGGCCGCCACCGCCCGTACCGCGAACGCACATTTATTGTACTAGAGCGCGCTTTCCAAGCGGGATTCTTCGGGCGATTCTGGAGGCGATGAAGGGCTCGATTCTCGAGGCCTTGCGGCCCGGCTTGCGTCGAAAGCGGAAGTTGCGTTTATGCTAGTTTCCCACGGCTCCGGATATTAACTTTTGCGAGGGGACGGGTGCAGTTCTATCGGATTTCCGGCCTTTCGGTCGCCAGTGAGATCGATTTGCCCGGGCTGATCACCCCGGCGCGCAATTAAATCGGATCAGGCCTAGATTCTTTGTTGGAGCATGATCTTTTCCGAAAACCGGTGTCCACTTTTCGGGATCATGCTCTACGCCTTGGCAAACCGGATCAGCGAAAAATGCCCGAGCGGCGGCATCGGCCGGCGCTCGACCAGGCGCACGCCGCCGTGACGGGCGGCCCATTGCGCCAGCCGTCGCCAGCGGAATTCCGGATGCCAGCCGAGCCGGCGCGCCAGCGGCGTGAAGCATCGCTCCATAACGGCACGCGGACCGGTCTCGGCACCGAGATGATTGACCAGCACGATCTCGCCGCCGGACCGCGTGACGCGGGCGAATTCATCCAGCGTCGCCTCGGCGTCCGGCACGGTGGTGATGACATATTGCGCGACCACGACATCGAAGGCGGCATCGGCAAAACCGAGCTGCTGCGCATCCATCACGGCAAGCCCTTCGACGTGACTGAGCCGGCGCTCGTCGACGCGTTCCTTGGCCTTGCGTAGCATCGGCGCCGAAAGATCGACGCCGACCAGCCGGTTGGTGCGGGCATAATCGGGCAGCGACAGCCCGGTGCCGACACCGACTTCAAGAATACGGCCGCCGACCCGCTCGGCCGCCGCGATCGAGGCTTGCCGCCCGCGGTCGAACACGGCGCCGAACACGACGTCATAAACCGGCGCCCAGCGCGCATAGGCCTTGGCGATGCCGGCCTTGTCGAGTTCAGCACCCATGGCGGTGCGTCCGGAATTTTTGATCGTTTCGCTTGAGCGTTAAGCCGCTGCCGCGAGTGCCCCGAGAGCATCGGACGCGTTTGCGGGGACCCACCATAACTTCACACCAAGATCGCGTGCAATGATGCCGGCCGTTATGTAACCGGATCCGCCTGAAATGGCGCCGCCAGGATGACCCGCCGAACCCGCCATGTAAAGATTGGGAATTGGCGTCCGGTAGCCGAAGTGGTTGTACATGACTTGCTCGGCATTGAAGGCGCCCATGAAGATGTCGCCTTGGCGCATGTTGACCAGTTCGCGGGTATATTCCTTGGCGGTGTAGACATATTGCCCGATGATATTGCCGCGGCTCATGTTGGGGCAGTAGCGCGCGAAGGTCTCGATGATCTTGTCGGCGAATTCTCTCTTGAAGTCCTCATAATTCTGGCCGTTAAGCTCCGGATCGAGCGGCATCACGTGCCAGCAATAGGTGGTGTGCTTGCCGGGTGGTGCCTGGGTCGGGTCGATCACGCTGAGCGGACCGGAGCCGAACTGGATAATGCGCGGCGGCCGATTGGCTTTGACATCCTCGAACGCGGAAGAAAGATCCTCCATCGTCTCGGCGCCGATGCTCCATTTGAGCGTGCGATTGATGTTCGGGTCGAACGCCGCGGCGGCGAACTGCGGTGCCTCGTTCAAGGCGAGGTGCAGGCCGAACAGCGTCCAGCCGGTATATTGAAACCGATCGAGCTTCGGGGCGAAGCTCGCCGGCAGTTGCTGTCGCCCGATCAGGGTCTCGAAGGTCTGATGGACGTCGATGGTACTGGCGACGAATTGGCGCGCCCGCACCGTCCGCCCGTCGGCCAAGGCGATACCGGAGGCCCGGCCGTTCTCGATCACGATACGGTCGATCGCTACTTGCGGCGCATAGGCCCCGCCAGCGGCAATAAACGTCTCCATCAATCCGCGCGCCAGATTGAACGAGCCGCCCTGGCAGAGCTGGTATCCGGTTTCAAGGTCGAATGCCCGGATCACCGAGCCCATCGGACTCGTCTTCGACAGCGTGTCGGTGAGCCAGGTGCCGAACAGCGAGACCTTGAACAGAAAGAGCAGCTTGACGTGATCGTTTTCGAAAAGCTCGTCGACGACGTCGAGCGGCTGGCGGCGGCTGACCGCAAGAAAATCGCGCCCGACCGCCGTTTTCGCCAGCAGCGCTTCGCGTTCGGCTTGCGGCAGCGGTTCCGCATAGCGCTCCGGCATGAGGATGCGCGACGTGATCTCTTCGGCGCGCCGATTCCAGTCACGAAAGGTCTCGGCATCTTTCTTGGAAAAACGCGCGACATTGGCGATTGTCTCTTCGCGATCCCGGCCGAACACCAGCGCCGTGCCGTCGCGATGCGCTTGTCCGAATTCGTAGCGTGGCGTGATGTAGGTGACGCGATCCTCAAGGCCGAGGTCTTTGAACCAGGGCGTTTCGGAAATGTGGAAATGATTGATCGAATGAAGATTGTGATAGAAGCCCGGCTCGGTGGCTTCTTCGGTCGCGAGCCCGCCGCCATATTTCAGGCGGCGATCGACAAGCAGAACGCTCAAGCCGGCCTTGGCAAGATAACTCCCCAGCACAAGACCATGATGACCGGCGCCGATAATGATGCCGTCGTAGGTCTTCTCCAAACTTTTGGCCATGTCGCCCCCGAGCCTTGCGGAATTCAAACGTAGCAGAAAAAGCGGATGGCAGTGGCGGAAGGCGCGTCCCTGCTGAAATCAGCGCGCGGCGGCGAGATCGGCGCCGATCGGTGTCTTGGTACGCGGCGCGGCGGTGGTGCCGGTAATGACGCCGCCGCCGAGAACGCGCGCCTGGCCTTCGGCGGCTTCGTAGAACACGCAAGCCTGGCCCGGCGAAACGCCGTCTTCGCCACCGATCAGTTCGACCTCGAGGCCGCCATCCGAGCCGATGCGCAGCCAGCCGGGCTGCGGCGGCCGGGTCGAACGCACTTTCACGAACACTTCCGGATGATGCAGGAGTGCTTCATCGATGCTGCCGTCGCCGAGCCAATTGATATCGCGCAAGCGGATGCGGCTGGTGCGGAGCGCTTCGCGCGGACCGACGACGACGCGGCGCGAGGCGGCGTCGAGCCGCACGACATAGAGCGGCGAACCGGTGGCGATGCCGAGACCGCGGCGCTGGCCGACGGTGAAATGGATGATGCCGTCATGATGGCCGAGCACACGGCCGTCGAGATCGACAATTTCGCCCGGGCCGGCCGCGCCCGGCCGCAGCCGCTCGATGATGTCGGCATAATGCCCGGTCGGCACGAAGCAGATGTCCTGGCTGTCCTGCTTGTCGGCGACGGCGAGCCCGTAGTGGTGCGCCAGTTCGCGCGTCTCCGCTTTGGTGCGATCGCCGAGCGGAAAACGCAACAGATCGAGCTGCGCGCGGGTCGTGCCGAACAAAAAATAACTCTGATCGCGCTCGGCTTCGCGCGCGCGATAAAGCGCGCGGCCGCCGTTTGGCAGGGCGCGTGAGGCGACGTAATGGCCGGTCGCCAACACCGCGGCACCGAGATCGCGCGCGGTTTCGAGAAGATCGCGAAACTTGATCGATTGATTGCATTCCACGCAGGGCACCGGCGTCTCGCCGGCGACGTAGCTCGCGGCGAAACGATCGATCACCGCCGCCTTGAAGCGATCCTCATAATCGAGAACGTAATGCGGAATGCCGATGCGCTCGGCCACGGCACGGGCATCGTGGATATCGCGCCCGGCGCAGCAGGCACCTTTGCGATGGGTCGCGGCGCCATGATCGTAGAGCTGCAGCGTAATGCCGACGACGTCGTAGCCGGCATCAGCCAACAAGGCCGCGGTCACCGAGGAATCGACCCCGCCCGACATGGCGACGACGACCCGGGTTGCCGACGGCGGCCCTTCGATATCGAGTGTGTTCAAGCCCATACGACCAAGAAGTCCTGCTAGTCCCCATACTATAAGCGGCAGCCCCCCGGTTCGCCATGGCTGCCGATTGAGCTGTCGTAGCCGCCCGGTCGCCTACACACCCGTCATCGGCAGAAATTACCGGGCGACACGCAAAGCTTGCCGGTCCACCGCTATTAGCGCTTTGTCTAATTATTTGATTTTACGTGATTTAATAGACGGAAGGCGCTGGCCCGGCCGTTGCAAGCAGACCCATGTTTCAGGTCGATTCCAGAGGTTTTACAGTGCCGAGTATAGCGTCGGACATATCTACTGCGGCGTCACTCATGGCACCGCCGCCCTTGTCGGCGCCGCCGTCGAGCCAGGATAACGGTGGTCAGCCTTTCGCGGCAATCCTCGACGCCACGACTTCGACATCCGCGCCGGCGCCACCGCCACCGTCGCCACCGACGAATAACGCAAACGCGACATCCAATACGACGACGAACCCATCGTCTGCGCCGCAGCAAGTTGCAGCCTCGGGGCCCGGAAGCGGCGGCAGCAATAACAGTAGTGCCAATTCTCGCCCGGCAAGCCAGCCAGGCACCCAAGCGGCCAATAATGCGCCGGCTGCCACGGCAGCAGCACCTGCGACAAATGCAAAAAGTACCACCCCGCCGGGTGCGAAAACGGCGCCGGCCGCGGCGACGGTGACGCCCGGCAGTCAACCCGGCGCTTCGGCGAGCGACCCGAATAACCAAGCCGCCCCGTCAGCGGCGACCACTGCTGACAATTCCGGTGTCACAACAGCGGTGGCAACCGCCGCTGCCGCGGCGACCGTAGACGCGCAAGATCAGAACGGAACCGCCGACGCGCCGACAACAAAAAAAGCCGCCTCGAACGCCGATGACGGCGATCAAACTGACGACAATGCGACGCCCGCAAGCAGCGCATCGATGCCCGTCGCGGCAGCTGTCATCGCTAGCGCCGTGATTACCGCCGATGCCCGCTCACCAGCGGGCAATGCAGACGAAACGAGCACGGCGATCGGCGCTCAAACCAAAGCGCGTACGCAGGCGGGCCTGTCACGCGCCGGCGATCAAAACGGCCAAGGCGCAAACGATGCGCCGACAAAATCGGACCCCCCGTCGGACGGCGCCAAGGGCACTCAGCCCGGGCCGTCGGCCGCGCACGGCGCCGGCAATGACACCGCCGCCCCGGCATCAAACGACGCGTCCGCTCAGCAAAGCGCGGCCGACGGCGCTCCTGTCCCGCCACAACAGACAGACACCGCCGCCCAACCTACAGCCTTTCAACCTACAGCCGATCTCGCCGCGGCGCGCGCGAACGCCGCCGGCGGAACTTCCTCCGATGGCACCGTCGCATCGAGCGAACGAGCGGCTAACGGGGCCACCAAGACCGCGACCGGAGACCTGTCAAATCTCGGGCTTGCCGCCGCCAATGTGACGACGACGCAAAGCACGACACCAACAACCGGCACAGCGCCCGCCGCCGTATCGATTGCCGGACTGCCCGTCGCCATCGCCTCGCGCGCTTTGGCGGGATCGAGCCAATTCGATATCCGGCTCGATCCGGCGGAACTCGGGCGCATCGACGTCCGGCTCGACGTCAACTCAAACGGCCAGGTGACTTCCCATATCACCGCGGATCGCCCGGATACACTTTCACTGTTGCAAAGCCAGCAGCCGCAGATCGAACGCGCGCTCGAACAAGCCGGATTGAAAACCGCCGACAACGGCCTGCAATTCTCGCTGCGCGATCAATCTTTCAGCGGACAGAACAACAATGGCGGCGGCGGTTCGCACGCGAACACGCCGCAATACGTCATTCCGGACGCCTCGCTCCCACCCGTCCAAACGACGCAGATCTATTCCCGTTCTGCACTGCGCGCCGGCATCGACATCCGCGTATGAACCCCATTGCCTGAGGACCGATCATGACCACGACACCGACCACCTCGACCACGACGCCCACGCCCTCAACGACCAATACAAGCAATTCGAGCTCCAGCAGCGCCAACAGCCTCGATCAGCTCGCCAGCAACTTCAATGACTTTTTGACCTTGCTCACCACCCAACTGCAGAACCAGGACCCGCTCGATCCGCTCGACACCAACCAGTTCACCCAGCAACTCGTCGAGTTTACCGGGGTTCAGCAGCAGGTCGACATGAACTCGAACATGCAGACCCTGATCTCGTTGCAGCAGACCTCCGAGGCGACCTCGGCCATGCAGTATCTCGGCAGCAACGTCACGCTGACCGGCACCAGCGCTACACTTGCGAGCGGCTCACCGGCCACCTGGTCGCTGAACTCGCCGTCGCCGGCCACCGGCACCGTCACGATCACCAATTCGAGCGGTCAGACGGCCTATACGGGGACTGTGTCGCTGAACTCCGGCACCCAAAGCTATAGCTGGAACGGCCAAGGCACCAACGGCGTCACCTGGCCCGCCGGCCAATACACCCTCGCGATCACCGCGACCGGCGCCACCGGCCAGCCGGTCACCGTCGCCACCCAGATCCAAGGCACGGTTTCCGCAGTCAATCTCAGCCAAAGCCCGCCGCAGGTCACCGTGAGTGGGCAGAATTATCCGATCAGCGCCATCCAATCGATCAATAGCAGCAGCAGCGCCGCGCTTAGCAATCTCAACACCAGCATCTCAAATCTCAATACCAGCATCAGCAATCTGAGTCAGTTCCTCTAGGCATAGGTGGGGTTATCGCCCTGCTTGATCTCACTAAGCCTTCGCTAGTGGCCGCTTGTTTCACCCCGCCATCGATTGCGGGCGGTATGCTGTGGCTGATTTCGACAGATTGCGGCCAATTTCGTGCGCCGCTTAGGCAAATTTTAAGTGGCCACGCGTATGGTCAGCCACTGTGAGTTTGTCGAGTTGGTGAGAGTTGATATGACCGAACCCCATCGCCCGAGGGTTAAATACGTCATCGGGCCGGACGGTTCTCCCCTAACGATTGCCGATTTGCCGGCGCCGGGGACGAAACGTTGGGTCATCCGCCGTAAGGCAGAAGTTGTCGCGGCCGTCCGCGGCGGGTTGCTTTCGCTTGAAGAGGCGTGCAGCCGCTATACGCTGACGGTAGAGGAATTCCTCTCCTGGCAATATTCGATCGATCAGCATGGTCTTGCCGGGCTGCGCACCACCCGCATTCAGCAATATCGCCACGATTAATCGGCGTTAGCGAACCGATAACGCCGGCCGCTAGCGGCCGGCGTTGGGATTCGCACGCGCGATTTTTTGCGAACTTGCGTCGGTTGCCTACCTTCCGGCCAATTTATTAACCGGGCGCTAACCATCCACCGGGCAAATCTTGCCGAGTGAAATCGCCAGAGCGTCGCTCCTCGCGGTGGTCTCTTGGCGATGGGGCTCTTGGCGGCAGGCTTGGGGGAAGGCGCGGTGCAAGGTCTGGTCGAGTTCGTTAAAACGCTCGGCGCCCCGCGCATCGCCGCGATGGGCGCAGTCACTATCGCCCTGGTCGGCTTCTTCGGCTTCCTGATGCTGCGGGTGACCACGCCGCAAATGACTCCGATTTTCACGGAGCTGTCGCTGGAAGATTCCGCCGCCATCGTTAAGGAGCTCGACCGCGAAGGCGTCACCTACGAACTGCGCAACGACGGCAATGTCATCATGGTACCGAGCGACCGCGTCGCGCGGTTGCGCATGACGCTGGCCGAAAATGGCCTGCCCAAGGGCGGCGGCGTCGGTTACGAGATTTTCGACAAGTCGGACGCGCTCGGCACCACGAGCTTCGTGCAGAACATCAATAATCTGCGGGCGCTCGAAGGCGAACTGGCCCGCACCATTCAGGCGCTCGATCGCGTCGAAGCTGCGCGTGTGCATCTCGTTATGCCCGAACGGCCGCTGTTTTCGCGCGACAAGGTCGAGCCGTCCGCCTCGATCGTGCTCAAGGTGCGCGGTTCGCTCGAACCGGCCCAGGTGCGCGCCATCCGTCACCTCGTCGCCACCGCGGTAAACGGGTTGCGGCCGCAGCGCGTCTCGATCGTCGACGAACGCGGCCAGCTTCTCGCCGACGGCGCCACCGACGACGCCAATAGCGATATCGGCTCCGACGAACGCCAAGCCTCTTTTGAAAAGCACCTGCGCGAGCAGGTCGAGTCGATCGTGACGTCGGTGGTCGGCCCGGGTCACTCGCGGGTTCAGGTCAGCGCCGATTTCGACTTCAATCGCATCACCCAGACGTCCGACCAGTACAATCCCGACGGCCGTGTCGTCCGCTCTAGCCAGACCCGCGAGGAAACCACCGCGTCGAACGGAAGCGGCAACAATCAGGTCACGGTCGCCAACGAATTGCCCGGCGCCAATCAGCGCCAGGGCGGCGCCGAAGCTTCCCCGCGCGACGAAAGCCGCAAGTCGGAGGAAGTCGTCAATTACGAAATCTCCAAGACCACCAAGACCGAGGTCATTGAAGGCGGCCGCGTCAACCGCATTTCGGTCGCCGTCCTGGTCGACGGCAATTACAGCAAGGACGACAAGGGCGACGTCACCTACCAGCCGCGCAGCAAGGAAGATCTCGAGCAGATTGGGGCGCTGGTGCGCTCTGCGATCGGCTTCGACCAGAAGCGCGGCGACCACGTCGAAGTCATCAATCTGCGTTTCGCCGAAACCCCGGTCATGGCGATCAGTCAGCCGACCGGATGGCTCGCCGCCTTCCAATTCACCAAGGACGACATCATGCGCGCCATCGAGATGGTGGTGATGGGCGTGCTTGGGCTCGTCGTGCTGCTGCTGGTGGTGCGACCGCTGGTGCGGCGCATCATCACGGCCGACGAACATAAGCTCGTCGCGTTGCCGGCGGGCGCTGCCGGCGAGGCATTGCCGGGCACGACGGCAGCAACTGCGATTGGCGCCGAAGGCGCCGATCCGGCGATTGTCGCAGAGCCGAGCCGGACCTCGAAAATGATCGAAATCGCCCAGATCCAAGGTCAGGTTCACGCTCAATCCGTTCAGAAGGTCGGCGAGCTCGCCGACAAGAATCCACGCGAAACCGTTTCCATCATCCGTCAATGGCTGCACGAAAGCGCAGCAGCCTGATCGCCGCACAGCATGGCCACCGCACCCGCCGATAAGAACGCCAGCGACGCCGCTCAGCGCGAAATCACCAGTGCTCTGGCGAGCCTTGCCGGCAGCAAGTCGGCTGTCGCGGCGCCGACCAAGCGTCCGTTGCGGGGGCCGGAGCGCGCCGCCGTTCTATTGCTCGCGCTCGGCGAACAGTACGGCGGCAAGATCTGGAGCCTGCTCGACGACGATGAATTGCGTCAGATCTCCATCCTGATGTCGACCATGGGTTCGGTCGACGCCGAGCAGGTCGAGAATCTGCTGCTTGAATTCGTCGGCCGCATGTCGGCGTCGGGCGCGATCATGGGCACCTATGACGCGACGGAACGGCTGCTGCAGCAATATCTGCCGCCGGAGCGGGTCGGCAATATCATGGAAGAAATCCGCGGTCCCGCCGGCCGCAATATGTGGGAGAAGCTCTCCAACGTGCAGGAGGAGGTGCTCGCCAATTATCTCAAGAACGAATACCCGCAGACCGTCGCCGTGGTGCTGTCAAAGATCGGGCCGGAACATGCGGCGCGGGTGCTCGCCATCCTGCCCGGCGAGCTGGCGCTCGACGTCGTCAACCGCATGCTGCGCATGGAAGCAGTACAGAAAGAGGTCCTGGAGCGCGTCGAACAGACACTACGCACCGAATTCATGTCGAATCTGTCGCAGACGCGGCGGCGTGACGCCCATGAAGTCATGGCCGAGATCTTCAATAATTTCGATCGTCAGACCGAGACGCGTTTCCTTACCGCGCTGGAAGAAGACAACCGCGAGAGCGCCGAACGCATCAAGACGCTGATGTTCACTTTCGACGATCTGACCAAGCTCGATGCCGCCTCGGCGCAAACGCTGATGCGCCACGTCGAAAAAGACAAACTCGGCGTTGCGCTCAAGGGCGCCACCGAACCGGTGCGTCAGTTCTTCCTGTCCAATATGTCGGCGCGCGCCGCCAAGATGCTGATGGACGACATGGCGGCCATGGGGCCGGTGCGGCTGCGCGAGGTCGACGAAGCGCAAGGTCTCCTGGTCAATCTCGCCAAGGACCTCGCCGCCAAGGGCGAAATCGTGATCTCGAAGACTCGCGGCGAAGAAGAACTGATTTATTGAGGACGGATATGATGTCGCGCGAAGCAACTACAATCCGTCATTCCGGGGCCGCGCGAAGCGCGGAACCCGGAATCCATAATCACGAAGCACGCAGAACGATACGACCCGAGACTTGTCGGCAGGGATTGTGGTTATGGATTCCGGCTCTCGCTTCGCTCGGCCGGAATGACAGGCACGGGGCGCCCGCATGACCGCAGCGACCAAATTCCTGTTCGATACCGACTTCGGCGGCAATCCCGAAGGCAAGCCGGCTGAGCCGGTGATCACCCTTGCCGAACACGCCATAAAGCTTGCCGAAGCCGAAACAGCCGCGCACCGGCGCGGCTATGCCGACGCGCAAAAAGACGCCAAGGCCGAGGCGGATCGCCGTCTCGCCGCAGCCCTCGAGCACATTGCCACCGGCCTCACCGTAGCCAACGACGCACTGCACGCGATTGAAACGCGACTCGAATGCGAGGCGGTCGATGTCGCCGTGGCGGTGGCCCGTAAGCTCGCCCCTACCTTGGTCGCGCGTGAGCCGTTTGCCGAAATCGCGGCGCTGGCGAGCAGTTGCTTCAAAGAACTCATCACATCGCCGCATATCGCGGTGCGCGTCAACGACGCGCTCTACGCCACCGCCAAAGAGCAACTCGACAACATTGTACGCGCGAAAAGCTTCGAAGGCCGGCTGGTCGTGCTCGCCGAACCCGATATCGCCATCGGCGATTGCCGAATCGAATGGGCGGATGGCGGCATCAACCGCGATAGCGCCGCCACCGAAGCCGTCATCGCCGACGCCGTCACCGGCTATGTCAGCGCGCGGCGGGTCCTCGCGCCGGCTCACGCAGCCCCTGGCACGCCCCACGCGGCGGCGCACGAAATTTTGAGGAGGTACGAGAATGAGTGACGATAGCAAAATCCCGCTGCCCAACCTGGAAGGTGGCGGGGCGCGGGTTGAAGCGCCGCTCCAGCCGGAGCCGGAGGGACCGACCACGCGCATCGCCTCCGATCTCGAAGCGGTATTCGACGTGCCGGTGCAGGTTTCCGCGGTGCTCGGACGCGCCCGGATGGATATCGGCGACCTCCTTAAGCTTGGGCCGGGCACCGTGCTCGAGCTCGACCGCAAGGTCGGTGAGGCGATCGATATCTATGTCAACAACCGCCTGGTGGCGCGCGGCGAAGTCGTTCTGGTCGAAGAAAAACTCGGTGTGACCATGACGGAAATCATCAAGGCTGAGAGAGCGTGACGGTCGGAAAGCCCGGCCTAACGAAGAAGGAATAAGACTATGCGTCTTTTGATCGTCGGCACGCTCAACGGCCAGCTCACCACCGCGACCAAAATCGCGATGGACAAGGGCGCCATGGTGACCCACGCAGCCGACAGCGCCCAGGCGCTGGCGGTGCTGCGCTCCGGCCGCGGTGCCGACCTGTTGATGGTCGACGTCGCCATCAATATCCGCGAGCTGGTCGCAAGCCTTGAAGCGGAGCATATCCACGCGCCGATCGTGGCTTGCGGTACCGCGACCGATGCTCGCGCCGCAGTCGCCGCCATTCATGCCGGCGCCAAGGAATATATCCCGCTGCCGCCGGACGCCGAACTGATCGCCGCAGTGCTTGCCGCTGTCGCCGACGACCGGCGCGATCTGATCTATCGCGACGACGCCATGGCGCGGGTCGTCAAGCTCGCCCAGCAGGTCGCATCCAGCGAAGCCTCGGTGCTGATCACCGGCGAATCCGGCACCGGCAAGGAAGTGCTGGCGCGCTACGTGCACGCGCGCTCGGGCCGGGCCAGAAAGCCGCTGATCTGCGTCAATTGCGCCGCGATCCCGGAGACGCTGTTGGAATCCGAGTTGTTCGGTCACGAGAAAGGCGCCTTCACCGGCGCGATCGCGCGCCGCGTCGGCAAGTTCGAAGAGGCGAATGGCGGCACGCTGCTACTCGACGAGGTCTCCGAAATCGACGTGCGGCTGCAAGCGAAGCTGCTTCGCGCCATCCAGGAGCGCATCATCGACCGCGTCGGCGGCACCCGGCCGGTGCCGGTCGACATCCGCATTATCGCCACCTCGAACCGCAACTTGGCAGAAGCCGTGCGCGACGGCAGTTTCCGCGAGGATCTGTGGTTTCGCCTCAACGTCGTCAATTTGAAGATTCCGTCGCTGCGCGAGCGGCCGGGCGATGTCATCGAACTCGCCGACTACTTCATCAAGAAATATGCTGCCGCCAACGGCACGCCGGCGCGACTGCTGTCACAGGAAGCCCGCCGCACGCTGACGCTGAACTACTGGCCCGGCAATGTGCGCGAGCTGGAAAACACCATGCATCGCGCCGTGCTGATGGCGACCGGCGCCGAGATCGGCCCGGAAGCGATCCTCACGCCCGACGGCGTCCGGATCGATCAGCAGAAAAGCGCGCCGGCGGTGGCGCATGCCGCCTTCGCCGCCGAGCAGGTGTCGCGCGGACTGGTCGGCCGCACCGTCGCCGAAGTCGAGCGCGATCTCATTCTGGAAACGCTCAAGCATTGCCTCGGCAACCGCACCCACGCCGCCAATGTGCTTGGCATCTCGATCCGCACGCTGCGCAACAAACTCAACGAATATTCAGCCGACGGCCTGCCGGTGCCGCCCCCTGGCGGCGGCGAACCGCGTGTTGCGGCATAACGTTTCCGCGCTTTCGGCCGCGGATCGCACCTTGTATGGTGCCGTGGCCAAGAGAGCGCCATGAAACTTCTTCCACGTCGCCGACTATTGAAACTTGCCGCCAGCGCAATGGCGCTGCCAGCTCTTCTTCGTCACGCACGCGCCGAAACCTATCCGTCGCGCCCGATCCATCTCTTGGTCGGTTTTCCGCCGGGCGGCACCGCCGACACTTTGGCGCGGCTCACCGGCGCCATGCTGTCGGAACGTCTCGGCCAGCCCATCGTCGTCGAGAACCGCGGCGGCGCCGGCTCCAGCATTGCCGCCGAAGCGGTCGTGCGCGCGACGCCGGACGGCTACATGCTGTTGTTTGTTGCCAATCCGAATGTCATCAATGCGATGATCAATCCGGAGCTCAGCTTCAATTTTGTGAGGGACATCGCGCCGGTCGGCGGCGTCGATCTCAATCCGCAAGTCCTGGTGGTCAATCCGTCTTTGCCGGTTCATTCCGTTCCCGAACTCATTGCCTATGCCAAAGCGCATCCGGGCGAAGTCAATATGGCGTCCGGCGGCATCGGTTCGACGCCACATCTCGCCGGCGAACTGTTCAAGATGATGACCGGCGTCAACATGTTGCATGTGCCGTATCGCGGCGATGCGCCCGCCGTTACCGATCTGCTCGGTGGCCGGGTGCAGGTATTGTTCGACCAGATCATCCTCGCCATCGAACATATCCGCGCCGGCCGCCTGCGTGCGCTGGCCGTCACCAGCAAGACCCGCGTCGCGATCTTGCCGGATCTGCCGACGGTGGCCGATTTCGTGCCCGGCTATGAAGCTTTTGCCTGGCAAGGCATCGGTGCGCCGAAGGAGACGCCGTCCGACATCATCGCCAAGCTCAACAGTGAAATCATCGCCGGCCTCGCCGATCCCAAGATCAAGGAACGCATCGCCAATCTCGGCGGCATTCCGATGCCGATGACGCCGCCCGAGTTCGGCAAACTGATCGCCAACGAGACGGAGAAGTGGGGCAAGGTGATCAAGTTCGCGAATATCAAGCCGCAATGAAATATTTACCGCTCATTCCCGCGTAAGCGGGAATCCAATCCCGGGTCCCCGCTTTCGCGGGGACGAGCGGATGAAACGAGTAATTATTTCGACGCGTCGCCGCCTTCGACCATTATGGTCTCGACTTCGCCGGCGCCGCTTCTGCGGAAGGCGGCGGCTTCGTCGTATTCCTTCGAGGTGAAGCAGGCGACACCCTGCTCGAAGGTTGGAAATTCAATCACGACGAAACGCTGAAACTTGTCCGGGCCTTCCATGATCTGGAATTTGCCGCCACGCGCCAAAACCTTGCCGCCGAATTTGGCGATGATGCCGGGAACGCGGTCGGTGTATTTTTTGTACTCGACCGGATCGTTGATCTTCGAGCGCGCGACCCAATAGGCTGGCATTTTCAGTTTTCTCCGTTGTTGTTGTTCGTCATTCCGGGGCCGAGCCAACGGGTCCGGCCTTTGGCCGGCCCGATGATAAACTCCGCGAGGAGCCCGGAATCCATATTCGCTGACCTGTGATTATGGATTCCGGACTTGCCGCTGCGCGGCAATCCGGAATGACAAGGAAAGACGTTACTCCGCCGCCCGCCGCGCGGCGATGATCTGGTCGGCGGTGCGGCCGGTCAACTCCGCCATGTGGTCGAACTTGAAGGTAAAGGTGCCGGCGCCGGCAGTGGCGGAACGGACTTCGACGATCAGATCGCCGATTTCGCTTTCCGGCATCTTGGCACGGACAATATCCCAGCCGTCCCAGCCGTCGCGCGTATCGAAGCCAAGTATCTGACCGCGCCGGCCCGACATCAGCGCATTGATCTTGGCGGCCGCCGCCGTCGGGCAGACGATCTCGACCAGATGGATCGGCTCGAGCAGCACCGGCTGGCACTGCGGCAGACCCTCCGTGATGCCGATGCGGCCCGCGGTCTGGAACGCCATGTCGGAGGAATCGACGGTATGATACGAGCCGTCGACCAGTGCCACGGTGAGATCGACCACCGGGAACCCGAGCGGGCCGTGCTTAAGCGCGTCGATGATGCCTTCCTCGACTGACGGAATGTAATTGCGCGGCACCACGCCGCCGGTGATCTTGTCCTCGAACGAGAAGCCTGCGCCGCGCGGCATCGGTTTGATCTCGATGACGACATCGCCGTACTGGCCGTGACCGCCGGATTGCTTCTTGTGGCGGCCGCGCTGTACCACGCCCTTGCGGATGGTTTCGCGATAGCCGACGCGCGGCGTGCGACGCTCGATGGCGACGCCGTAACGATCGCTCAAGCGCTCGGTGGCGACGCGCAGGTGCATTTCGCCCTGGCCCCACAGCACCACCTCATGCGTTTCCGCATTGTGCACGATGGTGATCGAGGGATCCTCTTCGGCGAGCTTGTTGAGAGCGAGGCCGAGCTTCACATCGTCCTTGCGCTCTTTCGCCGAAATCGCGATCGCCAGCACCGGCGGATAAGGCGCGACTTTGGGCAACGCGGCAGCCACGTGTTTGCCGGATGACAGCGTGTCGCCGGTCTTGGCCTTTTCGAGCCGGGCGAAAGCGACGGTTTCGCCTGGCAGCGCCGGACCGCGCTTCTCATTGATTTGACCGACCAGTTTGAACACGCCGGCGACACGGCCGGCCTCCTCATCGCCCGCGGCAAAGGTCGTGCCGTCCCCGGCTTGCCCTGCAAGCATGCGCGCAATCGACATTTTGCCGCCATGCGCGGTGTTCTGCGTTTTCAGCACATAAGCGACTGCGTCCTGGCCCTCTTTTACACCAAGCCGCTTCGCGGTTTCGGCATTGCCTGGCGATTCATGACGCAGCGCCTTGAGGAGCCGCAGTACGCCATTGGCGCGCGTCGCCGTTCCCATCAGCACTGGACAAACCAAACCGTCGCGCAGTTCGCGGGTGAGATCGTCGAACACCTTGTCGCGCGGCGGCTGAATGTCCTCGAGCAACTGCTCCATCAATTCGTCGTCGTGGTCGGCGAGCGTTTCCAGCATGGAAAAGCGCGCGGTCTTTTCCAGATCGGCGGCATCGCCTTCGAGCGGCACGACTTCCGACGCGGCGTGCTCCTTATAAACAAAGGCCCGTTCCAGCGCGAGGTCGACAAAGCCCGAGATAATGTCGCCAGAGAAGGTCGGAATTTGCCGCATGATCAGCTTGGTGCGCGAGGCCGGTTGCAGCAGATTCAACACGTCCCGGACGCCGGCATCGGCCTTGTCGATCTTGTTGACGAATAAGACGCGCGGGATTTTTCTGTCCTCAAGCTCGCGCAGGATCAATTGCAATTGCGGGACTTTCTTCTCGTCCATTTCGCAAACCACGACCGCCACGTCGATCGCCGGCAGCACCGCGCGCATATCGTGCGCGAATTCGACCGAGCCGGGGCAATCGAGGAATGAATAGGCGTCGCCCATGAAGCTGGTGGTGGCGACCGTGAGTTCGACGCTCATGTGGTGGTGGCGCGCTTCTTTGCTGGCGTCGCCGACGGTCGTACCGGCTTCGACCGTGCCCTGGCGCGGGATCGCTCCGGTGCGCGCCAATATCGCTTCGAGAAGTGTGGTCTTGCCGCTTTGAAAAGGACCGACCAGGGCGACACAGCGAGGACCGCCCGCGCGGGCACCGTGGCCGCCATTGGTTGCCGAATTGGCCGACGTGTTGGTCGACGAGTTGGTTGCCATAACCACCTCCCGCAACAGCCCCCCAGCGGCCCGTCTTAGCGCGGGCCGCATAAGGCTATCGTTTCAGGCGGTGCCGGGTGCGGTCAAGGGGCGCGGCACGACGCCCTTAGCTTATTGTCAAACCGGCGCCGATGATCAGCAGCAAGTTGGCGCCTTGTTTGGCGCCGTCTCGCGCCGGAATTACTGCGCGAGATGCAGTTCCAGCGAGCCGATGCCGGCCGCGACATTGAGTCCGGTCTGTCCTTGCACCGACAGTGGTTGCAAAGCTACCGAGCGGTTCGAGCCGCCGATCAGGGCATTAGCGCCGACACCGACACCGGCGGTCGCTTCGGCCTGCGCGCCGGCATAGGTGCCGGCCAGCATGCCGACATAGCGATTGGTGCCGGCAAACACCGTCCAGATGATCGCGCTGCCGGTCGTGAAGCCGACATCGAGACCGACCTTGGTCAAGGTGCCGGTATATGCTTCCGGCGGACCGTTATCCGGCTGGAAGTTGCAGTTCACATTGCGTTGCGAGCCGACGATCATGCCGACACCCGACGAGACCGAGCAGGACAGTTGACCGACCTGCACGCGGCTTTGTTGCGCGGTGGCGGGCAGCGTCATCAGCAATGCCGCCGCTCCGACGAGCGCGGCCGAAAAACCCTTTGCGAACATCGAATTAGCTCCTCAGTCTGCCCCATTTCGGCCCGTTCCAGGCCATTGCCGCCACTTATAAGCGAGATTGTCGCCCGCGTCTCGCCTCGTTTTGCACACTGCGCCTCCCCGGGCGACGCTCAGAAAAACCCGATCGACTCGCAGCCCGTGCCGGCCTGGAACGTCGCCTTCACCCGCTTGCCTGAAATATCGATGACATGCACCGAGCCGTCGCCCTGGCAGGGGACGAACAGTTCGTCGCCGCGGAAGGCCATGTCCATCGGCTGCGAGCCGACCTTGATCGCGGTTTGCTCGCGGAAGCTGGGATCGATCAAGCTGATGGTGTCGCTGTTGAGGCTGGTGACGCCGAGCAGGCTGTTGTCCGGCGCGTAGCGCGCGATCTGCGCCGCCTTCGGCACGTCTTTCAGCACGATCTCTTCGCGGACGTTGCCGGCCGCCGTGTCGATCAGAAACAGCGTCGGCTGCGCGTCGTCGACCGCGACCACGGTGCTGCCGTCGGCCGAGATGGCGATGCCGGCGAGCGGGCGCGGCGTCTTGATCTTGCCGAGGAGCTTGCGCGCCGGCAGATCGATGACGGAGACGGTGCCGTCTTCCTCGTTCTCGGTGTAGAGGCGCTTGCCATCCGGCGCGATGATCAGGCGATGGCCGTTGGTCGAGCCGGACTCGATCGCTTCGATGACCTTGTTAGCCTTCGGATCGATTACCACCACCTTCGCCGAGTTCTCGCAGGTGATGTAGATCAGCCCGTCGGGCCCGAGCTTGAGCGTATGCGGCGCGATATAGGGATAGAGGTCGATGGTCTCGATAAGAGATCGCTTATGCAAATCGAATACGCAGAGATGATGCTGCGGATTGGGATTGCGGCCGTGGATGCCGTCGCCGAAGATCGGCACATAGGCACGCCCGGTTTCCGGAATGACAAGAAGCTCATGCACCGTGCGGGTGAAACCGTCGATGACGATCTCGGTTTCGTAGGTCGCGGGATTGAGGAACAGCACTTTCGCGCCCATCTTGTCGACCGCGATCATGCCGTGTGAATTCGTCTCGTTGGCCATCGTTTCTTCCCTTGGATTTGCCGGCATTGGTTGTAGCTTAAATCGCGCGACGCGTCATTGCGAGGAGCAAAAGCGACGAAGCAATCCAGCGCGGCACCGCAGAGTTGGATTGCTTCGCTCCGCTCGCAATGACGGGCCGCTTGCAATTTACAGTGTCCGGGACATGATGTGACCCGCTGCTGCTAAGAACGGCGAAGATCGTTCGCGCAAGCCCATCAAAAAAAGCGCCTATCACCGGGAGGAAACCCATGCTCGCTTTCGTGAGAAGCGTCTTTGCCAAACCCTCGCGAATTGTCTCTCTGACAGCGGCGGCGATCGTCATCGGCTGCTCCATGCCGGCCCGCGCCGCCGACCCGATCACCATCGGCTTTTCGATGTCGCAGAGCGGCCCGCTGGCGGCCAATGGCAAGTCGGCGCTGTTGGCAATGCAGATCTGGGAGGCCGACACCAATGCGGCGGGTGGACTGCTCGGACGGCCGGTGAAGCTCGTCTATTACGACGATCAGAGCAATTCCTCGACCGTACCCGGCATCTACACCAAGCTGCTCGATGTCGACAAAGTCGATCTGGTGATCTCCGGCTACGCCACCAACATGATCGCACCGGCTATGCCGGTGGTGATGGGACATGGCAAGGTGTTCATCGGCCTGTTCGGGCTCGCGGTGAACACCGCTTTCAACTATCCGAAATATCTGTCGATGACGCCGGGCGGCCCGGACACCAAAGCAAGCCTTACCAAAGGCTTCTTCGACGTCGCCATGGCGCAAAATCCGAAACCGCAGACCGTGGCGATCGTCGGTGCCGATGCGGAGTTTTCCAACAATGCCATGGAGGGCGCCCGGCAAAACGCCAAGGCGGCTGGTGTGAAGATCGTCTATGACCATTCCTATCCACCCTCGACCACGGATTTTTCACCGATCGTGCGCGCGGTGGCGGCGGCCAATCCGGACCTGGTGGTGCTGTGCTCCTATCCGCTTGATTCCGCGGGCATGGTGCGCGCCGTCAATGAGATCGGCTTCACGCCGAAAATGATCGGCGGCGGCATGGTCGGTCCGACCTCGACGGCGATGCAGACCCAGCTCGGCCCGCTGCTCAACGGCTTCCTGGATTTCGATTTCTGGCTGCCGGCGAAGACGATGCAGTTTCCCGGCGCGATGGATTTCATCAAACGTTATCAGGAGAAGGCGCCGGGTGCCGGCGTCGATCCGCTTGGTTATTACATCGCGCCGTGGGGCTATGCCGATCTGCAAGTGCTCGGCGACGCCATCACGGCAACCAAGAGTCTCGATGACAGCAAGCTTGCCGACTACATGCATCGGACCACGTTCAAGACCGTCGTCGGCGACGTGAAATTCGGAGCCGACGGCGAATGGGCGAAATCGCGGGTGGTGCAGATCCAGTTTCACGACATCGCGGGAAACGGCCTGGAGCAATTCCGCAATACCGACGGCGTCGAAGCCATTGTCGATCCGCCTGAGTACAAGAGGAGCAATGCCATCTATCCGTACAGCGCGGCGAAGCAGGCTGCGCCGGGGCGGTGACCGCACCTTTATCACTTGCACCATTCGTGATTATGGATTCCGGGCGCCGCGCTCCGCGCGGCCCCGGAATGACCGGAAGGGATCCCCCATGACCGCCGTCGCTTCGCATAACGTCAAATTCCTCGGCCACAGCGACCAGGGCGGCCGCGGCGATGGCGTGCAGCTCATGGTGCATCGCGGCTTCGCCTATATCGGCCACGGCTTTTCCAACGGCATTACCGTGATCGACGTGCGCGATCCGACCCAGCCGAAGCCGGTCAATTTCATGCCATGCGCGCCCAACACACGTGCCCACCATCTGCAGACCCATGGCGACTTGTTGCTCGCGGTCAACGGCCCAAGCGTTTGGACCATGCAGGTGAGCCAGGAATTCTATTTCACCGGCACGTCCGCCGACACGCTGGCCGGCCAGAAATTTGCGTCGGGGCTTCGGGTCTATGACTTGGCGAAGCCGGAGGCGCCGCGCGAAATCGCCTTCCTGCCGCTCGGCGGCCTGGGGCCACACCGCATCTGGTATGTCGGCGGGCGCTACGCCTATGTCTCGGTCCATCTGCCGGAATTCTCCGACCATATCCTGGTGATCGTCGACATGGCGGAGCCGACCAAGCCGCAAGTCGTCGGCAAGTTCTGGCTGCCCGGCATGTGGACCGGGGGCGGCGAAACGCCGACCTGGCCGAAAGGCCGGCGCTACGCGCTGCATCACGCTTTGGTCGCCGGCAATCTCGCCTACAGCGCCTGGCGCGACGGCGGTATGGCCATCGTCGACGTCGGCGACCCGGCCAATCCGAAAATGGTGTCGTACCGCAACTGGGATCCGCCGTTCGGCGGCGGCACCCATTCGCCGCTGCCGCTGCCGGACCGCAATCTGCTGGTCGTCGCCGACGAGGCGAATTTCGCCGAGTGCAAGCTCGGGCTGCGTTACATCTGGATTTTCGATGTCCGTGAGCCATCGAACCCGGTCAGCATCGCCACCATGCCGGTCCCGGGCGAGGCCGATTATTGCAAGAAGGGCGGCAATTTCGGCCCGCATAATCTCTGGGAAAACCGGCCGGGTGCGTTCGTGAGCTCGCGCTACGTTTTTGCCACGCTGCACAATGCCGGCGTGCGGGTTTACGACATCAAAAATCCCTTCGCACCGCAAGAGGCCGGCTACTTCGTGCCGCCCGATCCGGCCCGCATGTACGATCCGCGGCCGAACCGGCCGCAGGTGATCCAATCCTGCGACTGCTTCGTCGACAAAGACGGCGTGATGTACGTCACCGATTCAAATGCCGGGCTTTATATTTTGCAGTTTGAGGGCGCGTAGGACGCCCTATTAATTCCGCTCATTCCCGCGAAAGCGGGAATCCAGAAAGCTTTGTACGAACTCGATGGAATCTCCTGGGTCCCCGCTTTCGCGGGGACGAGCGGAAGACGCAGCGTACAGCCGTATCTACATTGACACTGGCAGCCCGCCCTTCCACACTCAGCGATTGAGAGCCGCTCAAGCGGCCATTGGGTTACAGGGGAGGAACATATGACCTCGGTCACGACCGCGGATATTGGCGCGCCTGCACGCAGCACGGCGCCGGGCCATAACACCATCGAAGGTTTCGTCGGCGCTGCGCTCGACGACGCGAAGATTTCGCCGCTGCACCGGCGAATTATCGCGCTGATCGCCGCCGGATACTTCTTCGACGTCATCGATTTCACCGTATTCGGCTCGCTCGTTCCGTTCCTCCTTCAATCCAAGTTCGCAACCGGAGCCGAAGCCGCCGCGATCGGCAGCGCCACCATTTTCGGCCTGTTCTTCGGCACCGTCGCACAGGGCGAGTTCTCGGACCGGTTCGGCCGGCGATTCATCTATCAGTTCAATTTGTTGCTGTTCGGCATCTTCACCATTCTCGGCGCCTTCGCACCGAACGTCACGCTGTTGATCATCTGCCGCTTCATCGCCGGCATCGGGCTCGGTGCCGAGCAACCGCTGGCCTTCGCCTATGCCGGCGAATACGCACCGAAGCGCATTCGCGGCCGTATCCTGGCGCTGGTCCATTTCATCGGCGGCGCCTGCGTCTGGCCGATCGGAACCGCCGTCGTGCTGCTCATGGGCAGCGCCGTCTCGACGCCCGATTATGTCTGGCGCGCCGTCTGGCTGATCGCCGGCGCGGGCGCGCTGATCGTTTGGGTATTGCGCTACTCGCTGCCGGAATCGCCGCGTTATCTCGCCATCCACGGCCGCGGTGCGGAAGCAATCGAGGTTCTCGGCAAGCTCGGCATTGCCGGACCGACGCAACCGCTTTCGACCGACGCGGCGAGCAACACCAAGAGTGATCCTTTCAGTGTCGTATTCCGCATGTTCCCGACCCGGGTGATCGCCGGCATGATTTGCTTCTCGGCGTTCTTCGGCATCGCCATCGGGCTCGGCGCCTGGCTGCCGAACATCATGAACGGCAAGGGCTTCTCGATCACCAAATCGCTGCAATACACGCTGGCGATGAACTTCGCGGTGCCCTGCGCCAGCCTTTTCATGATGTATGCGCTCGATAAATTCGGCCGCAAAATCACGTCGCTGTGCGGCTTTATCGGCGCCGGCGTGATGGCGATCGTATTCGCCAATGCCGAAACCGCCACCGAACTGATGGTGGCCGGCTTCGTCATGATCTTCTTCGTTCAGGTGGCCGGCAATTCGATGCAGATCTTCGCGTCCGAAGTGTTCCCGACCAACGCGCGCGCCTCCGGCTTCGGCTGGGCCGCGGGTATCGGCCGACTGGCGACCGCCTTCATCATGCCGATGATCCTGTGGATCCAGAACGGCTGGGGCCTGACGACGGTGTTCGGCTGTCTCGCCACCTTCCTGTTCATCGCGGCGGTGTCGGTGACGCAGATGGGCCCGGAGGCGCGGCAGAAGAGCCTCGAAGAGATCGCCCCGCCGACGGGGTGATTGCCGCACGGTTTGTGAGTTGACTCTGATTTCCGCTCATTCCCGCGCAAGCGGGAATCCAGATGAAAGCTCGTCGAGATTACGGGAAATGGGTCCCCGCTTTCGCGGGGACGAGCGGGTAGCGAGTCGCGGGCGGCGGGTGCTTCAGAACCGACTAAGCAGGGCGCACCACACGGCCGTCGCCGGTGACGTGGAGGCCGCACTCTTTCTTGTCTTCCTGCTCCCACCACCAGCGGCCGGCGCGTTCCGGCTCGCCGGGTGCGATGGCGCGGGTGCAGGGCGCGCAGCCGATCGAGGCAAAGCCCCGGGCGTGCAGCGGATTGAGCGGAATTTTGTTGGCTGTCGCAAATGACGCAACGGTGTCGCGCGTCCAATCCAACAGCGGGCTGAGTTTCAAGAGATCGCGCTCATCGGCTGAGACCAAAGCGGTGTCTTGACGATGCGTGGATTGATCCGCGCGCACCCCGACGATCCAGCCCGCGGCGCCGGTCAGCGCACGATTGAGCGGCTCGACCTTGCGGACGTGGCAGCAGGATTGGCGGACCTCCAAAGATTCATAGAAGCCGTTGATGCCGTGTTTCTCGATCAGTGCCTCGAGCTTCTCGTGGCGCGGATAGACGGCACGGATACGCCGGCCATAGCGCCGCTCGGTCTCCGCCCACAGTTCGTAGGTTTCGGGAAACAAGCGGCCGGTATCGAGGGTGACGATATCGATGTCGAGACCGCGCTCGCAGATCATCTGCACGATGACTTGATCCTCGAGCCCGAAGCTCGTCGTGAAGACAAGCTTGCCGGCAACTTCGCTGCGGAATCGCGCCAGGCGCTCGGCCGGCGGCAGATCGGACAGCGCGGTATTGAGGCGGGCGGCCTGCGCGGCCAATCCCGCGCGATCCGTGGCCGCGGCCGCATGCTGCCCGGCTTTGGCATCGATCGTTGTGGCGTCATCGCCGAGTGCGAGAATTAGTCCGCCGCCGGCAATTCTGCCGCCGAGATCGAGCACCAGCCGCCCGGTCCGTGGATTCGCCGCATAACGATCGGCGGCAATCGGCTGCGCGAAAGCGATTTCGATTTCGCCGACGTGATTGCGCGCGATGGCCTCGACTTCGGTCGGCACCAGCGCGCCCGGATCAACCGCGTTTTTTATCGCAACGATGGTGCCGCGGCGCTCCGCCATGCCGACGCGGACGCCGATCGTGCCGCCGACCGCGAGCGGCTGTTCGTGCAGCCAGAACACCCGCGCCCGCAGGCGGCTCGCGGTTTCGGCCGGCGCTGCGACCGATGCTATAATATCGCCGCGATCGACAAAGACTTGCCGGTCCAGGGTAAACCCTATGGATCGGCCCGCGCGCGCCGCTTGCGGCAGCTGCGCTTTGCCCGGCTCCGGCCAAGCTTCGATCGACTGCACACGCGCTGTGACACCGCGCGGCATGACGGCGATTTCGTCGCCCACGTTCACGCGGCCGGTCTCGATGCGGCCGGCGACGATGCGGCGATCGTCGAATTTGTAAACCGCCTGCACCGGGATACGCAGCGGCAGTTCGGTCAGCGGCTTGGCCGGTGAGAAGCTATCCAGCACTTCAAGCAGCGTCGGTCCCGCGTACCAGGCAAGCGACGCCGTACGCCGCTCGACGCCGTCGCCGTGGCGCGCCGAAATCGGGACAATGGCGGTCGCCGTCAGACCGAGGCTGCTAAAATGGTCGGCGATCTCCGTTTCGAGCTCCTGGAAGCGCGTTTGCTCGAAGCCGACGCGATCCATCTTGTTGATGACGACGACCACCTGAGCAATGCCGAGCAGATGAAGCAGATAACAATGCCGGCGGGTTTGGTCGCGCAAACCCTCGGTGGCATCGACCACGAGCACCGCGGCGTCGGCCTGTGCGGCGCCGGTGATCATGTTGCGCAGGAATTCGGCATGGCCGGGCGCATCGATCAGCACGACATCGCGCGAGGCAGTGCGAAAGCGGATCTGGCTGGTATCGAGCGTGATGCCCTGGTCGCGTTCGGTCTGCAGTGCGTCGAGCAGGAACGACCACTCGAATGCCACGCCGCGCCGGTCGCTCACCGCCTTCAGCGATTCCAGCTTGCCGTCGGGCAGACTGTTGGTCTCGTGCAGCAGCCGGCCGATCAGCGTCGATTTGCCGTGGTCGACATGCCCCGCGATGACGACGCGGACCAGCGGCCGGCCGTTGGTGCCGCGCGCCGCGAGCAGGCTTTTCATTAACGAGGATATTCATGATCGGGCGGGGTCCGCGATTTCAAGTTACAGATAGCCGGAGACGCGCAGGCGTTCAAACGCGTCTTCGCTTTCGTGATCCATGGCGCGCCCGGCGCGCTCCGAGGTATTGGTCGTTTCCAGTTCGCGGATGATGTCGTCGACCGTCGCGGCCTGCGATGGCACTGGGAAGGTAATGTCGGCATCGCCGAGCGAACGGTACCGCTTGCCGTCGCGCGCGAAATAAAGCGGGATGGTCGGAATACCCTCGCGCCGCGTATAGGCCCAGATGTCGAGTTCGGTCCAATGCAGGATCGGATGAATGCGCAGATGCGCTCCCGCCGGCGGCGCGGCGTTGAACTGATCCCAGAATTCCGGCGGCTGATCGCGGATATCCCAGCCGCCTTCAAGACCGCGCGGCGAAAATACCCGCTCCTTGGCACGTGTCGGCTCCTCGTCGCGGCGGATGCCGGCGATCAATCCGTCAAATCCGTACTTCGTCAAAGCAAGTTTCAGGCCCTCGGTCTTGCGCGCGGCGGAACGCGCCGCCGGCGGCAAGGTCGGATCGATGGTATCGAGCGGCGGGCATGGCTCGACTTTAAGATCGAGATTCCATTCGGCCGCGTAGCGGTCGCGGAACGCGTACATCTCGGCAAATTTCTTGCCGGTATCGACATGCATCGCGGGAAACGGCACGCGGCCGAAGAAAGCTTTGCGCGCCAGCCAGATCATCACGTTGGAATCCTTGCCGAGCGACCACAAGAGCGCGATCCGATTCAGCCGGGCGAAGGCTTCACGGAAGATAAAAATGCTCTGTGCTTCGAGATCGTCGAGCCGGTCCACGAGGTCCTACTCCGAGCGCTGCCGGCGTCGCGCATCGGCACCTTGGCGAGAGCGAGATTCGAGCGTCACGGACCTAATAGCAAAAACCGTCTCTTTTCGGACCTTCATTTCTATGACTTCTTCCATGCTACAATCACCGCTCAGTAGAATATTTTTCTGCTCACTGATGCCATTTATGTTCTATATGGAATATGTTTCTCGTCAATAAAAGATTTGTTTGTGAAAATTTCACAAGATGCCGTCCTGCCCGCGCATAGGGTCAAAAGACGGCGTCGCGTTGCGCGCCTAAGAGCGGGCATCCCGACGTGATCGGCGTCGCATGAATTGAAATGGCCGGGACATAGGCGAGCCAAGCGAGCCGTTCTTCGAACGGCTATGCCCGGCCATGACGAAGCCTATCGCAGATTGCCGCAGAAGCGCTGGATGCGCGTGCAGGCTTCTTCGAGCGCGCTGGTGGCGGTCGCATAGGAGACGCGGAACGCAGGCCCGACGCCGAACGGCGTGCCCTGCACCACCGCGACACCTTCGGCTTCCAAAAGCTCGGTGACGAAGTCTTCGTCGGTCGCGAGCTTCTTGCCGTTCGGCGCCGTCTTGCCCATGGCGCCGGCGCAAGACGGATAGACGTAGAACGCGCCTTCCGGCTTCGGGCATTGGATGCCGTTGGCCTGGTTGAGCATCGATACGCAGAGATCGCGCCGCTCTTTGAAGATCTTGTTGTGCTTGGGGATGAAATCCTGCGGCCCATCGAGCGCCTCGACCGCAGCCCACTGCGACACCGCGGTCGGGTTCGAAGTCGACTGCGACTGGATCATCGCCATGGTTTTGATGAGCGCCTCGGGGCCGCCGGCATAGCCGATGCGCCAGCCGGTCATGCAATAGGCCTTCGACGTACCGTTCACCGTCAGCGTGCGGTCGTACAGCCGCGGCTCGACCTGCGCCGGCGAATAGAATTCGAAGTCGTCATAGACGAGATGCTCATACATGTCGTCGGACATGACGTGGACATGCGGGTGACGCACCAGCAGGTCGGTCACCGCCTTGAGCTCTGCCTTGGTATAGGCCGCACCCGTCGGGTTCGACGGCGAGTTGAAGATGATCCATTTGGTCTTCGGCGTGATGGCGTTTTCCAGATCTTCCGGCTTCATCTTGAAGCCGGATTCCATGGTGGTGACGACCTCGACCGGCGTACCGCCGGCGAGCAGCACCATGTCCGGATAGCTCACCCAATAAGGCGCCGGGATGATCACCTCATCGCCCGGATTGATGGTCGCGATCAGCGCGTTGTAGAGCACCTGCTTGCCGCCGGTGCCGATGATGATCTGCGACGGCTTATAGTCGAGCTTGTTCTCGCGCTTGAACTTGCGCGACACCGCGGCCTTGAGTTCGGCAATACCGTCCACGGCAGTGTATTTCGACGCCTTGCCGTCGCGGATCGCCTTGATCGCGGCTTCCTTGATATTGTCGGGCGTGTCGAAGTCGGGCTCGCCGGCGCCCAGACCGATGACGTCGCGACCGGCCGCTTTGAGCGCGCGCGCTTTATCCGTGACGGCGATGGTGGCCGACGGCTTGATGCGCATTACCTGGTCCGCGAGAAAGGCCATTTGCGATTCTCCAACTATTTTTAGGCGGGTGTTTGGTAAAGCCCACGTGCCGCACAGGCAAGCGCCAAATCCCCATAACGGCCTCACATCTGCGGCATTTCTCAAAACCGCGTTTCCGGCGCAACACTCTTTTAAGGCTGCGCTGGCCTAATGCCCGATCCAAGCCATCTGATATTGGACTGCCATGGAGCGTGTGCGCGAGACCCTGCGGAGCGGCGCCTGGCTGACACGCGAGCGCGTCCGGCTGGTCGCTGCGGCGCTGCTGATCGCCTCGGCCTTGGGCTTTCTATTCCTGGTCGTGACCGCGCATGGTTCCGTCGACCGCCAGGGCCGGCCGCTCGGCACAGATTTCTCCAACGTCTATGCCGCCGGAACTTATGTCGACGAAGGCAACGCCGCGGCGGCGTTCGATCCGGTACAGCAATTCGCCCGCGAGCAGGCGATCTTCGGCAACGATACGCAGTTTTATGGCTGGCATTATCCGCCGTTTTTTCTGTTCATCGCCGGAGCTTTGGCCCTGATGCCCTACGGCCTTGCGCTGGCGGTGTGGCAAACGGTGACGCTTGCGCTTTATTTGTTTGCAATACGGGCGATCGTTGCATCGTCATTCCGGGGCCCGCGCAACGGGAACCCGGAATCCATAATCACGCAAACCGCAGAACCATCACCGAGCCAGAATTTTTGGACGCAGGGACTATGGATTTCGGATAGCCGCCACGCGGCTTCCGGAATGACGGCGCTGTGGCTCCTTCTCGGGCTCGGCTTTCCGTCGGTACTGATCAATATTGGACACGGCCAGAACGGCTTTCTCACCGCGGCGCTTCTTGGCGGCGCTTTGGTCGTACTCGACCGCCGTCCAATCCTGGCCGGCGTCATGATCGGCCTGCTGATCTACAAACCGCAATATGGGCTGATGATTCCGATCGCGCTTGGGGTGAGCGGGCGCTGGCGCGCCTTTGCCGCCGCCGCCGTGACGGTCGTCATGGCGACGATCGTGACCACCCTCGTATTCGGCTACTCGGTGTGGCACGCCTTTGCCGTGTTTTCCGAGTTTACCCGCACTGTCGTGCTCGAGCAGGGCAATACCGGCTGGTATAAGATTCAAAGTGTGTTCGCCTGGGCGCGGATGTGGGGCGCGCCGATACCACTTGCTTATGCCGTTCAGGGTGTGACGATTATCGCGATCGGCGCCGCGATCGCGTGGCTGTGGCGCAGCGCAGCGCCCTATCCGCTCAAAGCCGCTGCGCTCTGCCTCGCTACCATTCTCGCGACGCCTTACAGTTTCGACTACGACATGATGGTGCTGGCGCCGGTCATCGCCTTTTTCGCCGTCGACGGTTTCGCGCGAGGTTTCAGGCCGTGGGAGAAAACGGCGCTTGCAGCGCTGTGGCTGGTGCCGCTTGTCGCCCGCAGCGTCGCGCAACTGATACTTATCCCACTCGGCGTGCCGGCGATGCTCGTTGTATTCGTTCTAATATTGCGCCGCGCGGCATTCGGTCACGCTCTAAATCACTCCAGCAATAAAATGACTTTCTTCGATCCAGCCTCTAAAATGGCGACAGAATCGGGCGGCAGTTCGCGCGGCCACGACATCGCCTCCGTGCAGTCGTAAGACCGCAATACTCGCGCGCTACTGCCGCAACTAAGTTTGGATGCGGCAATGTTTACGCTTTATTCGATGCAGCGCTCGGGCAACAGCTACAAAGCACGGCTGGCGTTGGCGCAGCTTGGCATCTCCTATCGCCTGGTCGAGATCGACATCCTCAAAGGCGACAGCCATACACCCGAATTCCTCGCCAAGAATCCGAACGGTCAAGTGCCGCTTCTGGAAGTCGCTCCCGGCCGCTATCTCGCCGAATCGAACGCCATTCTCTGGTACATCGCTGGCGGTACGCCGATGGCGCCGGAGGACCGCATCGATCGTGCCGAAATATTGCAATGGATGTTCTTCGAGCAGCATAGTCTCGAACCCAATATCGGTGCGGCCTATTTCTGGCTCGCGCTGGTCAAGGGTGGCCGCGATCTGCAGCAACACGCGCTGGAAGATTGGATGGAGGAAGGCAACCGTGCCCTGGGCGTGATGGAGAAGCATCTCACGCTGCACGACTTCTTCGCCGCCGACCGTTACACCATCGCCGACATTGCGCTCTACGCTTATACCCATGTGGCACATCTGTGCGATTACGACCTTGGACCGTTCCCGGCGATTCGTGCCTGGCTCGAACGTGTCGCTAATCAGCCCGATCACGTGCCGATGGAATTTCGGCCGGCTGTTGCCATGCCGGCGGCCTGACCCAGCGCTTTAACCATTCATTAACCAAAATCACGAAATCGCCTTTCTTATTCAATGGCTTCGCCAAAGTCCGGCCGAACACGCGCCTGCATCCGCCACGATTCTGCGATGACGCAGCACTGATTCGTCAAAGATGACGGTCAAGGACACGATCATGACTGATTTGACCGAAAGGGCCGGTTTCGGATCCGCAATTGCCGAAAAGACATTTGCCAAACGGCGCCGGCTTGGCGTCGAATTATTCGCCACCCTCGCGCTCGTCGTTTCGCTGATCATCGCCGCGACCGCGGTATCAATCGGCGTGGCGCGCGCCCAGGCAGGCTTCACGGTGCAGCACGGTAGCGGCACACCAGCCGCTGTCTCCACCTTTCTCGGAACGATGATGGCCGGCAAGATCCATTAATTTTCTACGAAAGTACTCGGTGCGATAGTATCGGTGCGAGGCGTGGCCCGCGCTCGGCTGTTCGAACTCCGCCCAAATTTTTGCCCGCCTATTCCGCCTTGATGTCGGCCGACTTGATAATTGGCCACCACTTATCGATCTCGGCTTTGTGGTAGGCGGCGAGCCCGGCCGGGGTCGCTTGTTCCGGCGTCGCGATCTCCTGGCCGATCGCATCGAGCCGCTTGCGCACCTCTGGATTGGCGAGTGCCGATTTCACCGCAACAACGAGCCTATCGATGACAGCTTGGGGCGTGCCCTTGGTGGTCCACAAGCCATGCCAGAACGAGACCGTCAGGCCGGGCACGCCCGACTCGATCATGGTCGGAGTTTGCGGCGATTTATTCCAGCGTGTTTCCCCCATCACGGCGTAGGCGCGCATCCTTCCGGCTTGGACGTTCGCCAGCGTCGACGATCCGTCCAGGCACGAAAAGTCGATCTGACCCGCCATCAGGTCTTGCATCGCCGGTCCGGCGCCGCGGTAGGGCACATATTGAAATTTCGCGCCGGTCTTCTGCGCGAAGAAGAAGCCGCACATATGCGCGCCGCTGCCCGCGCCCACGGTGCCGAAGGTGCTCGGCTTCGGATTCGATTTAAGCCAGGCGATGAGTTCGGCGGCGGAGCGCGGCGGCAAATCGTTCTTGCCCAGGATCCAAAGCGGCGCCGCCGCCAGGAACGCGACCGGCTCAAGATCCTTCAGCACGTCATATTGCAGCGGATAGATCGCCGGCGAGCCGACATGGCTGGTCCAATTGCCGAGACCGATCGTATAGCCGTCCGGATTGGCGTGGACGACCGTGGCGGTGCCGATCGTGCCACCGGCGCCACTGATGTTCTGGATGACAATGGGCTGGCCGAGCGAATCCTTCATGCCGTCGGCAACGATACGCGCCAGCGTGTCGGTCGGGCCGCCCGGCGGGAAGCCGACAATCATGGTGATCGGCCGCGACGGATAGGATTGTGCCGATGCCGCAACAATGCCAGCCGAAAGCGCGGCGAGCACACAGACGAAATACGATCGTATGGAGGATTTCATTCCCGTCCCCGTATCGTTTCCCCTTGGCATTTTTCTTTTGGAGTTTTGCCGTCGTCACGATGCCATGGCGGCGCCTCCATATAAAGGTCAGCAGTACTGTCGTGACCCGGCCGCAATGCCCACATATGTCGTGGCGTTGTCTTACCGCGACGCGATTGACGCCATACCGAGGACGCCTGTAACCATCCGCCAATGTTCGCTTTTTTCGAACAATTCCTGACCCCGACGAGCCCGCCGCAAAATCCCGAGCCGCCGCCGGGCTTGATCGCGTTTCTCTGGCATTTCGCCCGCCAGGCGAAATGGCTGTTCGGCGCCTTGTTCGTGGCCGAACTATGCGTCGCGCTCAGCGACAGCGCGGTGCCGTGGTTCATGGGCCGCGTCGTCACCATGGTGACCAAGACGCCGCCCGATCAGTTTCTCGCCACGAGTTGGCCATGGCTCGCCGGCATGGCGGTTGTCGTCATACTGGTCCGGCCGACATCGACACTAACGCGCTATCTGATCACCAATCAGGCCATCGCCGCCCCTTTCACCGGTTTGATCCGCTGGCAATCGCATTGGCATGTGGTGCGGCAGAGCTGGGCCTTTTTTCAGAACGATTTTGCCGGACGCATTTCCAACCGGGTGATGCAGACCGGGCCGTCAGTGCGCTCGACGCTGACGGCGACCATCACCACGGTCTGGTACATTTTGGTGTACGGCGCGTCCGCTATCGTGCTGACGGCCAGCGCCGACCGCTGGCTCGCCACGCCTCTTGTATTCTGGTTCGCCGCCTATGCGGCGCTCATGATTTATTTCGTGCCGCGGATGCGCGACCGGTCGAAAAGCTCGTCGATCGCGCGCTCGGAACTGACCGGCCGCATCGTTGACAGCTACACCAATATCCTGACGGTGAAGCTGTTCGCCCGTGCGCGCGACGAGGATCAATATGTGCGCAACGCCGTCGACCGCCATGTCGATCTGTTTTCGGCTTCGCAACGGCTGCTCACCGTTTTCGGCGCGACACTCGATTTTCTCAACGCGCTCCTTATTGCCGGATCGGGAGCGCTTGCGCTCATGCTGTGGCGCTACGGCATCGTCGAGGTCGGCGCCATCGCCATGGTGCTGCCGCTGACGCTGCAACTCACCAATATGTCACGCCAGATCGCGAGCCGCATCACCGATATCTTCGAGGATATCGGCGTGGTGCAGGAAGGCATGCTGACGATCGCGCAGCCGCTGCAACTCCCCGATCCCGCCGACGCCCAGCAGCTGACCGTGCGTGGCGGCCGGATTGAGTTTAAACATGTGAATTTCGGCTATGGCCGCGAGATCGGCGTGCTGCAGGATTTCGATCTGGCCATCCGGCCCGGCGAAAAGATCGGGCTGGTCGGCCGCTCCGGCGCCGGCAAATCGACGGTGGTCAATCTGCTGCTGCGCTTCTTCGATCTTGAAGGCGGCGCAATCCTGGTCGACGGCCAGGATATCGCCGGCCTGACGCAGGAATCGCTCCGCTCGCAAATCTCGGTGGTGACACAGGACACGTCGCTGCTGCACCGCTCGATCCGCGCCAATATCCGCTACGGCCGGCCGGACGCCAGCATCGGGGACATCGAACGGGCGGCAAAACTCGCACACGCCGATGAATTCATCCCTCATTTGGAAGACTGGATGGGCCGGCGCGGCTATGACGCCCATGTCGGCGAGCGCGGTATCAAACTCTCCGGCGGCCAGCGGCAGCGCATCGCGATTGCGCGCGTCATTCTCAAGGACGCACCGATCCTGGTATTCGACGAGGCGACATCCGCGCTCGACAGCGAGGTGGAGGCCGCAATCCAGTCGAGCCTCGGCACGCTGATGGAAGGCAAGACAGTGATCGCCATAGCGCACCGGCTCTCCACCATCGCGCAGATGGACCGGCTGGTGGTGATGGACCACGGCCGTATCGTCGAGCAAGGCTCGCACCAGGAGTTGCTCGCCCATAACGGGCACTACGCCGCACTCTGGCGCCGCCAGGCCGGCGGATTTATCGATCCGCCGGACATGGAGGCGGCGGAGTAAGGTAATCCGCCGCTTTGAATGCGGGAGGCGGCGAATTTATTGATTAAACGGATTGACGATCGTCAAGCGATCGATCGTCTGCTTGTCTTGAAAGTCCTCGGAAAACAATGTCGCGCAACCCGCACGCAATGCCGCCGCAAGGATCATGCTGTCGTAGATCGAATATCGATAGCGTTCGGCGAGTTGGAGGCCGAGATCGTGCGTCTCCACTTCGACGGGTTTGACGGCGCAAATCTTGCGAATTGTCGAAAGAATTTCTTTAATCTCATCAATTCGAAGGGCGAGTTTACGAGCGGCAACTGTAGCAAATTCGTTAAGCACCTGAACACTGACAACCCCGCCGCCAGCCAGGAGTTGCTCGGCACGATCCGCTTTAGTCTGGTCCGCCGACAGAAGATAAAGCAGGACATTGGTGTCGAAAAAAATATCAGTCCCGCTCATTAGCGGCACCGCGGTCGAACTTGAAGCTGGCGGGCAAGCGGCCCCGATACTTTCGCAAGCTGGCGAGGGCCTTTTCCCGATTACGATCGCGGGCAATCTCAAATCGGCGACTACCACCGACGGTGATTTCGATCTCGTCACCGGGTTTGAGCTTCAAAGCCTCGACGACGGCGCGCGGCAGGCGCACTGCAAGGCTATTTCCCCACTTTGCCACCTGCATGACGACTCCTTTGATATACATTTAAACATGTATATCATATATTCCAACCTGCAATAATTCGGGCGGCAAACTGCGACGGCCTGCCGCACCTCCGTCGCAATTCGCGGCTATCGGAGTCGTCATTGCACCGACTGGGAAACGGGAGATTGCTCGATGCGAAAACTGGTTATTGCCACCGCCCTGATCCTTGCCGCACTCACCATTCCCGCAGCTCCTGTTTTCGCTCAACAAGGGCTTCCACAACTCACCCCGGCGCCACCACCGCCGGTCAAACCCTATAAGCCGGTCACCGTGACGCCACCCACGGTGTTCAACGATCCGAGCTTTGCCGCTTTCCGCAAACAGCTCGGCGACATCGCGGCGCATCAGGATCGCGCCGCGCTTGGCAAGCTTGTCGTCTCACAAAACTTCTTCTGGATTCAGGACAAGGATCTCGCCGACAAGAGCAAGCCGGGCATCGACAGTCTCGCCAAGGCGGTCGATCTCGGTGCCAAGGATGGGTCAGGCTGGCAGGTGCTGGCCGGATTTGCCGAGGAACCGACCGCGGCCGAATTGCCGCAGCAGAAAGGCGTATATTGCGCGCCGGCCGACCCGACCATTGATTCAGCCGCGCTGCAAAGCCTGAGCCAGGAAACCCAAACCGATCCGTCCGAATGGGGCTACGCGAACAAGGACGGCGTCGACGTGCACGCTTCGGCTTCCGCCAAAGCGCCGGTAATGCAGAAGCTCGGCATCTATCTCGTCCGCGTGTTGCCCGACAGCGGCCAGGGCGCCGATCCCAATGGACCGATGATGCTTCACATCGCGTTGCCCGACGGCAAAACCGGCTTCATCGATGCGCAATCGCTGTCACCGCTCGGCGGCGATCAGATGTGTTACAGCAAAGACGGCGGCGCCTGGAAAATCGCCGGATATTATGGCGGTGTAGCGCCTTAAGCCGGCGGTAACCGTACGGGTATTGAAACGGTACCCCGTACCGGAGAGAATGGCGCCATCACGAGGGTGGGACGAGTGGCAAACTTCGGCAGCTTGCGCGTTTGGATCGCGGCAGCGATTCTATGGATGGTGCCGGCGCATTTGCCGGCCCAGCAGATTTTCCAATACCAGCAGACTGCGCCGGACGTTGATCCTGGAGTCGATCACGGCAATTCCGCTGCCAATCTGCCGGAAGAGTTTCAGAAGCAGCTGGTGTTCTACCGCTCGCTGCAGCCGCCCGGCACCATCATCATCGACACCCAGGAGCGGCATCTTTATCTGATCCAGGATGCGACCCACGCCCTCCGCTACGGCATCGGTGTCGGCCGCGACGGCTTCACCTGGCAGGGCCTGTTGCAGATCAGCCGCAAGGCTGAGTGGCCGGATTGGCGGCCGCCGCCGGAAATGATCGAGCGCCAACCCTATCTGCCGCGCTTCATGGCCGGCGGTCCGGGCAATCCGCTCGGCGCGCGCGCGATGTATCTCGGCAATACCGTCTATCGCATCCACGGTACCAATGCGCCGGAGACGATCGGCCAAGCCGTTTCGTCCGGCTGCTTCCGCCTCGTCAATGACGACGTTTCGGATCTGTACAGCCGGGTGCAAGTCGGCACGCATGTGATCGTGCGACAGGACTAAACCCTGCCGTCATGCCCGGGCTTGTCCCGGGCATCCCGTTTTATTTGGCATTGTGCCTTGAGAATCGAGATGGCCGGGACGAGCCCGGCCATGACGACATACATTCGTTGATTGTGATTCAGAGAGATTTCATCGCCGCGCGGCGGCGACGGATTGCGATGTCTGCCCGAACAGAATGGCGCGCTCTTCCGCGGTGCGGATGCCGCCTTGGCCCGGATTGATTTTCGGCGTCCATTCATAGGCCTTGACCACCGCCGGCCGCGCCTTGATCGCTTCCAGCCAGCGTTTCAGATGCGGGAAGTCGGCGATGTTCTGGCCCTGGCGTTCCCATGGCACCACCCAAGGATAGCAGGCCATGTCGGCGATCGAATATTCGCCGGCGAGATAATCGTGATCGGCGAGTTGTTTGTTCATCACGCCATAGAGGCGATTGACCTCGTTGCGATAGCGATCCATCGCGTATTGAATCTTGTCGGCGGCGTAATTGCTGAAATGATTGTTCTGGCCCGACATCGGGCCGAGCCCGCCCATCTGCCAGAACAGCCATTCGAGTGCCGCGACGCGGCCGCGCAGATCTTTCGGAATGAACTTGCCGGTCTTGTCGGCGAGATAGACCAGAATGGCGCCGGACTCGAATACCGAGATCGGCTTGCCGCCGTCGGCCGGCTTGTGATCGACGATGGCGGGGATGCGGTTGTTCGGCGACACCGCCAAGAACTCCGCCTTGAACTGTTCGCCCTTGCCGATGTTCACCGGAATGATTTTGTACTCCAGACCGGCTTCTTCGAGAAAAATCGTAACCTTGTGGCCGTTCGGCGTGGTCCAATAATGTACGTCGATCATGACAAGCCTTTTGATGGGGATGATGACGCGCAAGCCTTACGCTTGCGGCAAAGTTTAGGATAGCGCGCCGGACGCATCGCTGCCATCGGCTTCACAGCGGATTGATGAGGGGAAAAGCTACGCGGCGACAGCCCGCGGGATAGGCGGCCGCTTAGCGAGGCCGCATTTCACCGTCATGACGAACAGGGGAGCGATGAACAACGGTCCCCATTCGAGACCTGTCGCGAGGGCCAGCGACGCTGCAAACAGCGGAATCAGAAGAACGGCGGCGCAGGCGAGAAAGAGCGGAAATTCGGCCATCCGCCGTAGTTCCTCGTCTTGCCACAGCCACGCCACGACCAGCGCGCCGAACACCATGTCGTAATCCTGCAGATAGGGCGTCGCCAGACAGGTGCCGAGAATAAGCGCCGCGTTTCTGATCCCGGAAGTCGCATTGCGGAACCACACCGCGGCGACGGCGAGCGCGGCAAAACCGCCGGCCAAGGCCTGGACAATATAGGCGGTCTCGACGTCGGCACCGAGCCGGCGCGCCGCGGTAAAGACCGACAGGCTGCGATGCCAGACGCCGCTGCCGTCTTCCAAACTAAAATGTCTGATCAAAGCCAGCCGCTGCAGATAGTCGGCGTAGATATCGGGGCCAAGCCAAACCAAACTGATGACGACGAGACCGCCGGCGGCCACGCTCGCTGCCGCAAGCGCGCTGCCATTGCCGGCCCGCCAACAGCGCGATGGGAATCAAAGATTCCGAGTTGCGGTTTGTACGCCAGCAGCCCGAGCAAACCGCCGGCAATGATCGGCCATCGATCGAGCAAGCCGAGTCCGGCGCCGAACAATGCCGCGGTCCAGGTTCCGTTTTGTCCAGCAACTGTATTGATGAAGACCGCCGGCGTCGCCAAGGCGAGGAGAAGCGTGCGGCCTTTCGGCATCGCCAGACGGAGCGCGCGGTAAAACGCGAACCATCCGGCAGAAAGCCAAAGCACCAGTCCCGGGAAGTAGGGCATCAGCGCCAGCGGCGCCGTCAGCACCAGCAGGACCGGCGGGTAGCTGTAATTGTAGCCCTGAAGATGCACGCCGACGATGCTCTGCTCGAAGGCGTGGAAGGCGTCGAAGTTGTAAATCTCGGCGGCGCACCGGTGCCACGCCAGAAATGGGCCCGACCAGAAATTGATGAAGTCGTCGCCGAACGGCCGCCCGGCGCCATCGGTCAGACCGTCGCGCGTCTGCCGCAACAGGTCGACGAGATAAGCTATGACAGTGACGGCGACATAGCAGCGGGCGATCTTTTCGATCAGCGCCGCGGACGGCGTCGCTACCGGCCCGCGCAACAGAGCGCGTGCGCCGGATTTCCGGGCGCTTATCAGATTGTCGAGTAAGGCCATGACCTCGATGAGAGCCGAACTTGATTACAATCGCGTAAATGGTGGCGCCAGAACCGCCGCCGCTCGCCAGTTTTAACGATCGCCGCAATCGCTCGGAAACCACACGCCGGAATCCTCGGTATTTCTGCGTATCCCCTCGTCAGGATTTAACCGCAATCCGCTACAAATCCGTCCGCACAACCGGGACACCCGCCATGGGTAATCTGCGTTTCTTCGGTCTCGCCGCCGGCATGTTTGTCGCAGTGTATTTCGGGATGCATTGGCTCTTGACGGTGCGTCCGCTGCAGCCCGACGCACGGCTACCGACGTTTCACCACGTCGACACTAACGATCCGCGCTACAAGCTCGAGCAAACCGCGGTTAGTGATGACGATCCGACGCGCGACCGCTTGCGTCACGAATTGCTCGACGACGCCAAATACCTCGCCGACGATCCGTGTAACGACATGTTGAAGCGAAGCTACATCAAAGCGGCCAACGACTACGCCCATGCATGGCTCAGCATCGCGCCGTGCGAGGCGAACCATACCTGCCGCGGATCGGACTCGCCGGCGATGGACCGGGCGGCGCAGGCATTCGGCTCGCCGCTCGATCTGCGCGTCCGCGAGGCGATGCAGAAAGTGCATTCCAAACGCATCTTCAAGCTTGGCGATTTCCCCAATGACACGGCATTGCTGATCGCCAATTTGGCGCGCGACGGCACGATCAATCCGCTGGCGGATGACAACCGCCCGCACCGCGGCCCCATCAACGCGCAGACCGACACCCGGCCGCATCCCAGCATGGCGGAATTGCGGGTCCAATTGGGTGAGACCGCACCGCTCCCGGCTTGCGGCGGCTGAATGTTTCGCCTGCTTCGCGCAGCCCTGATCGTTGTGCTTGCCGGCATCGTTTTCCAAGTGGCGTTCACCCCGCGCGCCGCACGGCGCGCACTTGACCCCGATGAGCCGATTGCCGCCGACGGATCGATGATCGCTGGCGGCGCGCGTACCATCTACGACACCAATCCGGCATTCGGCGCTTTTGGATCGCCGCCGCGACCAGATCCCGACGGTCCGAAGGACTTCGAACAACGGATCAAGGACGAGAAATGGTCGATGGACTACAGCCGCGACGCCATCGCCGCGCTGGTAGGGGCGCCCGAATGGTCGTCCTGCGACGATGCCGCGCGCAAAAAATTGATCGCGGCCGTTCAAATCTATTATCGCGCTCGCGGCGGCCAGAAGAATTCGTTTGCGATGCGCGGGCCGCGCGCCAAGGCGGCGATCGAGAAAGAATGGTCGACGTCGCTTGACCGGCAAATCGACAAATTCGTGCGCCGGGCGTTGCAATCGGGCTTTATCCACAAGACCGAAATGCCGGCGAACGTCTATCCGGAATTTGCCAAGACCTTCGCCAACACCAACGAAATTGGCGTCGCCTGCCCCCCGCTGAAAGCCGATCGCGGCATCTAGAAACTTTAGCGGCCACGGTTCATCGCCGCATCAATCGTGCTAGCTTCCCGGCCAGATCGCAGAACGAGCCAAGAGGCGAACATGGTCACCGAAATCGCACAAATCGAAATCAAGCCGGGCATGGAAAACGAATTCGAAGCCGGCGTGAAAACCGCCGCGCCGGTTTTCAAGCGCGCCAAAGGCTGCCGCGGCATGGAGTTGCGGCGCTCGATCGAAAAGCCGTCCCGCTATCGTTTGTTTGTCGCATGGGAGACGGTCGAGAACCACACTGTCGATTTTCGCGGCTCAGCGGATTTCCAGGAATGGCGCAAGCTGGTGGCGCACTGCTTCGCGTCGCCGCCGGAAGTCGAGCACGTGACGCAGGTGGTGAAGGGGTTTTAATACTTCGTCATTCCGGATTGCCGCGAAAGCGGCAATTCCGGAATCCCTAGTCACAGGTCAGCGAGTATGGATTCGGGCTCGCGCCTCGCGCGCCCCGGAATGACAGCGTTAAGCCCGCGCCCTTTCCACATTCGCAATCCGCGCCGGCACGCCGAATTCGCGGCGGCAGACTTCGGCCAGCGCGGCAACACCGGCGCGGATGGCTTCATGCGATGGATGCGCGAAGCACAGCCGGGTGCGGCTTTTGCCGTAGGTCTTGTCAGTCGCCCATTCCGGTCCGGGATTGATGGCGACGCCGGCCGCGAGTGCCGGCTGGAACAGCTTGAGCGTGTCGACTTGGTCCGGCAGCTTGACCCAAAGAAAAATGCCGCCCTTCGGGTCGTCGAATTCCGCCGCCGTGCCGAATTGTTCGTCGAGCGCGTCCATCAGCGTTTCCAGCTTCGCCCGCAAGCCGCGCGTCAATTCCGGCACATGCGTGTCGAAATGCGCCGGACAAAATTCGCCGAGCACCATCTGCTCGAGCGCGCCGGAGCCTGCATCGGTCTTGATCGCCTGCATGCGCGACAGCACGCTCCAATCGGCGACGATGTAGCCGACCCGCAAGGCCGGCGCGATCGACTTTGAAAACGAGCCGATGTGGATGACGCCGCCGTTTTTCGCCAAAGCATGAATGGCCGGCGGCCGTTGTCCGTCCCAGATCAGATCGGCGTAGCAATCGTCCTCGAAGATCGGCACGCCGTATTCGGCGGCGAGCCGCAACAATTCGAGCCGGCGCGCCTCGTCCATGATCGTGCCGGTCGGATTCTGCACGGTCGGAATGGTGTAGATGTATTTCGGCCGCACGGCGCGCGATTTCAGATCGTCGAGCACATCCGCCAGCACGTCCATCCGCATGCCGCCGCCATCGAGCGGAATGCCGATGGCATTGACGCCAAGCCGCGCGAGCCGCGTCAGCGCGCCCTGATAGGAAGCCTGTTCGACGATGACGGTGTCGCCGCGGTCGAGCAGGATGCCGTTGACAAGGTCGAGCGCCTGCAGCGAGCCGGAGGTGATGAGGATCTCATCGGCGGTGCAAGAAATGCCGGCGTTGCGCTTGAGCTTCGCCGTCAGAAATTCGCGCAGCGGCCGATAGCCAAGCGGCCCGCTGGCTAGGCCATAGGTGGCGAGGTCGCGGCCCTCGCGCGTTAGTACATCATTGGCCGCTTTGACGATGGCGGCAAGCGGAACCTGATCCGCGTCATTATGACCGCCGACGAAATTATATTTGGGAAAGCCGTTCCATTTGACCGCCGGCGGCGGCAGGTTTTCGGCCAGAAGCGGCGTGAAATCGAACGCTGTCATGGATGTTTTCCCCGTGCCCTTTGAAGACTAATACGATTTTCAAATCTGCCGCAATTCGCGTGGAAAAATGGGTTGGCGCGCAAGCTGCAATTGCTATTGTCCCGCGCTCTTTGCCCACCTTTACGCAGGAAACCCCCTATGCGCCGTCTCACCTTACTCGCCTTGCTCCTGAGCTGTGCCGGTCGCCAGCCCGGCATGGGCGGATTTTCCGGACCGGCCGATCCACCTCATCGTCCCGCAGGCCGCGGGCAGCGCCACCGATACGCTGGCGCGCCTGTTCGCCGCTTCGCTCGGCGAGGTGATCGGCCAGCAGATCGTTGTCGACGACCGGCCCGGCGGCGCGTTGACCGTGGGCATGGATCTCACCGCCAAGTCGCCGCCCGACGGCTACACGCTCTGCATGGCGCCGATCGGCGCGCTGGCGCTCACCCCGCACATGGTCGACCATCTGCCCTACGACATCGCGCATGATTTCCAGCCGATCGTGCTGGTGACGCGCGGCCAGATATTGCTCGCCACATCGCCGACGACACCGTTCAAGACGGTCAAGGAGGTGATCGACTACGCCAAGGAGAATCCCGGCAAGCTCCTCAATGCGTCGTCGAGCAATGGCTCGCCCGGCCATGTCGACGGCGAATTGTTCAAATTCATGACCGGCACCGACATCGTCCATGTGCCGTACAAAGGCGGCGCGTCGGCGATCAACGATCTTATCGCCGGGCGCGTGCAGTTGATGTTCGAAAGCCTAAATTCGATCGCGCCGTTCGCGAAATCGGGCCAGGTGCGCGGACTGGCGGTGACCGGCGATCACCGCTCGCCGGCGTTCCCGGATTTGCCGACCATCGCCGAGGCCGGCGTGCCCGGCTATACGGCGGAATCCTGGAGCGGCGTCATCGCGCCAGCCGGCTTGCCGCAGCCGATTATCGACAAGCTCAACGCCGCCTCGAACAAGGCGCTGCAATCGGACGCCTTCAAGGCGCGGATCGCGCAGATCGGCGACGACGTCGCCGGCGGCTCGCCGCACGAATTCGGCACGCTGATCAGCTTGGAGTTCCAAGAAATGGGGCGAGGTGATCGAGCGGGCGGGCATCAGGATCGAGTAGGCGCAGCGTCATTCCGGGGCGCGCGAGCCCAGAATCCATATTCGCTGACCTGTGAGTATGGATTCCGGGCTCCTCGCTGCGCTCGGCCCCGGAATGGCACACACACTTTCCTCTCCGCCGGACTCGACCCATATTGGGGCTATGGCGAAACGCCCCACGCCGCGCGATCCGGCGAAACATTCGAAAAAAGACCCGGCTAAGCCGACTCGCGCCAAGGCGTCGCGGCCGGAAATGCCGGCGCTCGACCCGTCACTCGCTGAAATCCTCAATCCCGCGATCGGCCGGGGCCGCGCCGGGCTGGGTGCGCAAACGGGTTCGCCCGCCTCGCCGGAGGAAAAGTCCGGCCTCAAGCCGCCGCCGGATAATTCATGGGACCGCCGCGCCGATTTTGCCAGGGCGCACCGGGCGCGTGCCTCGGTGGCACAAGGATTCGGCGAGGCGTTGCAACAGGGTTATGTCGGCAAAACACCGGTCTCCCCCGGCGAGCTTGATCCCGATCTGGCGTGCGCGCTCGGCATCGAGGAATCGGACGAGGATTTCGCGCCGTCTGCCAAAAGCGACGAACCGCTCTCGCGGCTGGCGCCGACGCGGCTGCCGCGGACGGTTTCGCCGCTGCCGGGCGATCCGGCTTCGTTCGGCAGCGCGGCCAGTCAGCAATCGCTTGACCGCCTGCTGCGCGAAGGCCGCGACGAATTCCGCGAAAGCCAGTTGTGGACGCCGCATCGTCCGCCGCGACCAGAAAAATCCGAAGGCGGCCGCCGCTTTGTCATCAAATCCGATTTCGAGCCGAAGGGCGATCAGCCGACGGCGATTGCCGACCTGGTCGAGGGCGTGCGCCGCAACGACCGCACCCAGGTTTTGCTGGGTGTCACCGGCTCCGGCAAAACCTTCACGGCGGCGAAGGTGATCGAGGCGACGCAGCGCCCTGCCCTGGTTCTCGCGCCCAACAAGACGCTGGCGGCGCAGCTTTACGGCGAGTTCAAGAATTTCTTTCCCGACAATGCGGTCGAATATTTCGTCAGCTATTACGACTACTACCAGCCGGAAGCCTATATCCCGCGCACCGACACCTATATCGAGAAAGATTCATCGATCAACGAACAGATCGACCGCATGCGCCACTCGGCAACGCGGGCGCTGTTGGAGCGCGACGACGTCGTCATCGTCGCCTCGGTGTCGTGCATCTACGGTATCGGCTCGGTCGAAACCTATTCGGCGATGACCTTCACCATCAAGCGCGGAGAGCGGCTGAACCAGCGCCAGCTGATCGCCGACCTGGTCGCACTGCAATACAAGCGCACGGCCGGCGATTTTTATCGCGGCTCGTTCCGGGTGCGCGGCGACGCCATCGAAATATTCCCGGCGCACTATGAGGACCGTTCCTGGCGGGTTTCGCTGTTCGGCGACGAGGTGGAATCGATCCACGAATTCGATCCGCTCACCGGGCATAAGACCGACGAGCTGGAATTCGTCAAAATCTACGCCAATTCGCACTACGTGACGCCGCGGCCGACATTGTTGCAGGCGATTTCCGGCATCAAATTCGAACTGCGGCAGCGGCTCGAGCAACTCAATGCCGCCGGCCGGCTGCTCGAAGCGCAACGGCTGGAGCAGCGCACGGTCTATGACCTTGAAATGATGGAAGCGACCGGCGTCTGCGCCGGTATCGAAAACTATTCGCGCTATTTGACCGGGCGAAAACCCGGCGAGCCGCCGCCGACTTTGTTCGAATATGTGCCCGACAATGCGCTGGTGTTTGTCGACGAGAGCCACGTCACCGTGCCGCAGCTCGGCGGCATGTATCGCGGCGACTTCCGGCGCAAGGCGACGCTCGCCGAATACGGCTTCCGGCTGCCGTCATGCATGGACAACCGGCCGCTGCGCTTCGAGGAATGGGACGCGATGCGGCCGCAAACCATGTGCGTATCGGCGACGCCTGGGCCGTGGGAGATCAACGAATCCGGCGGCGTGTTCGCCGAGCAGGTGATCCGCCCGACCGGATTGATCGATCCGCCGGTCGACGTGCGGCCGGCGCGGACGCAAGTCGACGATCTGGTCGGCGAAGTGAGGCAGGTGGCGCAGCAGGGCTATCGCTCGCTGATCACGGTGCTCACCAAGCGCATGGCGGAAGATTTGACCGAATACCTGCACGAGCAGGGAATTCGCGTGCGCTACATGCATTCCGATATCGACACCATCGAGCGCATCGAGATCATCCGCGATCTGCGGCTCGGCGCCTTCGATGCGCTGGTCGGCATCAATCTGTTGCGCGAGGGCCTCGATATTCCGGAATGCGCGCTGGTCGCCATTCTGGATGCCGACAAGGAAGGCTTCCTGCGCAGCGAAACCAGCCTGGTGCAAACCATCGGCCGCGCCGCGCGCAATGTCGACGGGCGCGTCATTCTCTACGCCGATCACGTCACCGGCTCGATGGAACGCGCCATGGCGGAAACCAGCCGCCGGCGCGAAAAGCAGGAAGCCTACAACACGGCAAACGGCATCACGCCCGAGAGCATCCGCAAGGGCATCGGCGACATCCTCAACAGCGTCTACGAGCGCGACCACGTGCTGGTCGCCGCCGGCGCCACCGAGGGCGGCGGCTTCGAGGCAGCCGCCACCATCGGCCATAATTTCGAAGTGGTGATCGCCGATCTCGAAACGCGCATGCGCGCCGCCGCCACCGATCTCGACTTCGAGGAAGCCGCCCGCCTGCGCGACGAACTCAAACGCCTGCGCGCCACCGAACTCGCCGTGATCGACGACCCGACCGCGAAAGTCGTCCGCTTACCCTCCCCTCCAGGGGGAGGGTCGCCTCGCCGAAGCGCGCAGCGCGAAGGCGGGCGGGGTGGGGCCGCTTCCCCAAGCAAAGTCCACAAACCCTCACTCGATGAGATGGGCATCGCGCTCTACCACGAGGTTGCGCCGCACCGGGCGGGAGCGACGCGGCGAAATGGTCCGCGTAAGCCAACACTTGATGAAATGGGTCCAGGTCCCGAATCCGCGCCCGCGAAAGGCGACCGCTCCGGGCCGCGCTCGACGCTCGGCCGGCCCGGCATGCGCGGCGGCTTCAAGCCGCGCGGCCGCTGACCCGGATGCCGCTGCGGCAAGGCTGGTGTGTTAGGTTGAGCCGCGCACGCACGAATCACCATCGACAACCCGGAGGACGCCATGGCCAAAGGTCAGATGCGAGGCAACAAGGAAAAGAAGAAGCCGAAGCAGGACAAGAACAAGAAGCAAAGCGGCGCGGCACCCTCGCCGTTCGCCGGCATGCATAGCCAGTCCAAGCCCGGCACATTCGGCAAGAAGAGCTAGCCAACGCCGCGATCAGGGGCGATGTCCGATATCGGCCTGGAATTGGGCCCGCTCGACTTTGTTATGATCGCGCTGATCATCGGCGCTCCCGGCCTTGTCGCCGGCGCGGCGCTCGGTACCGTTTTGTGGCGCCGGCATCGCCTTTACGGCGCCGTGCTTGGTGCCGTCGCCGGACTTGTTGTTTTTGACGCAGACTTTGTGGCCTGGAAAGCGAGTCCGTGGAGCTGAGAGCATAGCCGCTTCGGCGGCGCCCACCAGCCAGCCGTCAGGTTCCGCGATTTCGCAGACCACGTCATTTTACACACCAGGCAGAGCAAAGCGGCGCCCTCATACCCATCGGAGGAACTAAGCGAACAAAGTTGGGTTGACGCACATCAACCCAACCCATGAAAGGAGTTTGCGATGACCGCAAAACCAAAGACGCTGGACGATCTGTTCGAAGACACCCTGAAAGACATCTATTACGCCGAGAACAAAATCCTCAAAGCACTGCCCAAAATGGCGAAAGCCGCGCAGTCGCGCGAGCTGAAAGGCGCGTTCGAGAAGCACCTGAAAGAGACCGAAGGCCAGGTGGTCCGGCTCGAAAAAGTGTTCAAGGCGATCGATATGGCGCCGAAAGGCAAGAAGTGCGAGGCGATCGAGGGCATTATCGAAGAGGGCTCCGAGATCATGAAGGAGTTCAAAGGAACCCCGGCGCTCGATGCCGGCTTGGTTTCATCCGCCCAGGCCGTTGAGCACTATGAGATCGCCCGCTACGGCACCTTAAAGCGCTGGGCCGAACAACTCGGCCTCAACGATGCGGTCAGGCTGCTCGACCAGACGCTCACAGAAGAAAAGAACACCGACGAGACGCTCACCGACCTCGCCGATTCCATTATCATTGAACACGCGCAGGCGGCGGAATAGCTTCGATTGAAAATCTGCCCGTCATTCCGGATTGCCGCGCAGCGGCAAGTCCGGAATCCATAATCCCAGGTCAGCGAATTATGGATTCCGGGCTCGCCGCTGCGCGGCGCCCCGGAATGACGAGGAAATTACATTCCTGATTTGGCGAGCGCCGCGGCGCCGGCGGTCGCGACCTGCGCGTCTTGCGATGACAGCGCGCCGGACACGCCGATGGCGCCGGCGATCTTGCCGTCGATCAGGATGAGAACGCCGCCTTCGATCGGGGTGATGTTCTTGAGCGCCAGGAGCCGCATGCCGGCGCCGCCGCCGGCAATGGCGTCGTCGAGTGCCTTGCTCGGCCGCTTGAACTCCAGCGCGGTGCGCGCCTTACCCTCGGACACCGTGCCGGCGGAAAGCTGCGCATTGTCGAGCTTGTGGAACATCACGGTGTTGCCGCCGCTGTCGAGGATGGTGATGGCGACCTGCCAGGAATTCTTGGCCGCTTCCAGCTCCGCCGCCGCCATCGCCCGCTTGGCCTGATCCAGCGTGATCACCGGGCCATAGGCCGGCATCGGTGCGGCCGGCACCGCTGCTGGAGCCGGCGCGGGCGCCGGCGGCTGTTGGGCGAGAGCCGATCCGGCCGATAGCGCAAGAGCGCCGGCAAAAGCGAGCTTCAGGAACATCGGCAGAGCCCTCCATCATCGATTTGAACGCCGGCACCATAAGCGGCAAACGTGGCAGGGAAAAGCCGCTCCCAGGTCGCGAATGGTGAGTAGCGAATGGCGAATAGAGGTAAAGAAATAGTGTTCCCTATTTGCCATTCGCTATTCGCCATGCGCCCCTTTCCCTACTGGCCATTCGCTATTCACCACTCGCCCCTTATAATCCCGACAGCAAGCAACGCCCCGGAGCTCTCCCCATGGCTTGGCCGGACGGCCGCTATATCCAGGCGGCGATTTTCTTCAGCCGATGGCTGTTGGCGCCGTTTCTGCTCGGCCTGCTGGTGTGCATGGTGCTGCTCATGGTCCGCTTCTTTGGCGACCTCTATCAGCTGACGTTTCAAGTCCCGGGCATGGACTGGCACGACACTGTCACCGGGGTGCTCAATCTTGTCGACCTGGCGCTGACCGCCAATCTCATCTTGATCGTCATATTCTCGAGCTACGAGAATTTCATCCGCCGCATCGACCCGGCCGACCATCCGGATTGGCCCATCGGCCTCACACAGGTCGATTTCGGCGAACTCAAGCAAAAATTGCTTGGATCGATTGTCGGCATCGCCTCGGTCGATGCTCTGGCCTGGTATTTCGACGTCGACAAATACCCTGATACGTCAAGGCTGATCTGGATCCTGGCCTTCCCGCTGGTATTTGTCATCGTCATGCTCCTGCTGGCGATCTCCGATTGGCTCGGCCGCCGCACCAGGCCGCAATAAGGCTGCCCATTACCTTCCGGTTAGGGATTGTTAACCATAAGCGGCGTTTAGTCGGACCTCGGTTTTGGCTCGAACGGGGTCGGATTACGCGTATGCGGGTCACCCGCACTCTCATGCTGTTTTTCGCCGTGGCGGTGGTGGCTGGAGGATGCGCGCGGGCACCCCTGGTAGGCTACCAAGTGGCGGCCGCCCCGCAGGGCATCGACAACGTGGTCTACGGCGCGTCGCCCGGCTATGCCGCCGCGCCGTCCTACGGCGCCGCGGCGGCGCCGACCTACGCCGTGGCCGCCGCCGCACCCGCTTACGGCGCGGCAGCGCCGGCCTATAACGCCGCAACGGCCTACGGCTACACCACGGCCGCGCCGGCCACTCCGGCGGCTTATGGCGGCTATCCGGGTGGTATGATGATGGCGGCGCCGGTCTCTTACGCGCCGCCGCAGCCTCCGGCCTATACGCTCGATTCCGGCGACCGGTTGCGCGTCGTCGTGTTCGGCCAGGAGGGCCTGACCAATTCTTATGTGCTCGGCGCCAGCGGCCAGATCGATATGCCGCTGATCGGGCCAGTGCCGGCGCGCGGCCTCACCACCGATCAGCTTTCGGGGCGGATCGCCGACATGCTGCGCCAGGGTTACGTACGCGAGCCGCATGTCGCGGTTGAGGTGGAAGCCTATCGGCCCTTCTTCATCCTCGGCGAGGTCGCAGCTCCCGGCCAATATCCCTATACGCCGAACATGACGGTGGAGACGGCGGTGGCGATCGCCGGCGGCTTCGGGCCGCGCGGCCTGCGCGACTCCGTCATCATCAGCCGCAATTTCAACGGCCAGCAATTCCGCTTCCAGGCACCCATCAGCGCCTCGATCCGGCCCGGCGACACCGTCAGGGTGCAGGAGCGCTGGTTCTAATTCCTCGCCGCGCTGGCGCGGCGAGGAAGTCCGTCACTTCTTCAAGTGCTTTGCCATGAAATCCATGGCGCGCTGGCGGCCGAGCTTGGCGGCTGCTTCATTGTAGCTGCCGCGCTCTTCGCAATTAAAGCCGTGCTGCGCATCGGGATAGACATAAATTTCGCAGTCGCCGCCGCGCTTTTGTTTGATCAGGTCGACATCGCTCATCGGGATCGAGGCGTCTTTTTCGCCGAAATGCATCTGCACCGGAATCTTCGGTTTCTCATCCGCATTCTTGGCGATTTGGCCGCCATAGAATGATACCGCGCAGGACAGACCGCTGAGCTTGCAGGCGGCGAGGAAGGCGATAGTGCCGCCCATGCAGAAGCCGACAATGGCGACCGGTCCCTCTTTCTTGAGGTCGTCGATGGCGGCTTGGACGTCGCGCATCATCGCGCCCCAATCCGGATTGGCGACAAATTTGCGGGCTTCGGCGATCTCGTCGGGCGAATAACCGGACTCGAAATTCGGCTTTTGACGATCGAACACCGCGGGCGCCACGGCCGCATAGCCCTGCGCGGCGAGCCGATCGCAGATCGCGCGAATGTGATGATTGACGCCGAAGATCTCCTGAATGACGACGATGCCGCCTTTGGCGGGCCCCGCCGGATCGGCGCGATAGGCACCGAGCTTGAAATTGTCCGATGCCGTCAATGCGAAATGCTTACCCAAGACGATCCTCCTGTGAGATTGGCGCCGTGTGCCCGGCGTGGCCGCGATCGATGTGACGATGTCCGTCGATACCGACAGCCTAACGGTCGGTATTGCTGCGCTCAACCCACTTCGGAGAGCATGCGTCAGCGCATCACGACGATGAAGTCGGTGCCTTCGCCGGTCTCCTCGCCAAGACCTTGATCGGACACGATCAGCGAGGAACCGGGAACCATCATCTGCGAAATATAATCGATGGCGTCCTGCGGAATTTCGATCCGCGCCAGCGCCTCGGCCGGCGTCTGCGGCGGCGCCAAATCGCCGACGGGCCTGCCCTCATCTTCGCCGCGCCGCTTGTGGTAAGCGTAGCGCTCGTAGCGCCGCTCATTGTCCATGTTGCGCAATGGCTTTGCCGCTTCGCCGGGGAGCGACACGACGGTCCAGCGGAACGTCGAGTGATCGTCCAGATAATTCATCGCCGTGAAAACGTGGGTGCCGAGCGGTTTCTCCGGCTGCTCGATGGTGATGGCGGCGTTGAAGATCGGCTCGAAATCCTGCCGCACATAAATTTTCTTTTCTTTGCGGCTGATGAAAATCGCGATCGGCGTTTTTTTCGCCGGCGGTTCTTTGGCGATTTCCGCGGGCTTGGCCGGCGGGACCGGGTCGGCGCTATCCGGAGTCGCGCCCGACGGCGCATTGACGGCGGGTGTTGAAGCCGGCGCGCCTATACTCGCGGCTGTGGCTGGCGCCCTGTCCTTTAGCGCATCAGGCTTCGGCGCATCCTTCGCGGTGGGATCGGGTTTGGTAATATCGGCGGTGACAGCATCGGCGCTTACGCGCAAGCCAAGCGCAGCAGCAGGCTGCGCCACCGCCGTAGCGTCGGCCGGCGCGGCATCGATCGCTTTGCCGGCATCGATGCTTTGCGCGGTCAGCACGGCCGGCCCGGCTGTGGGAGCCGCCACTGTCGGTTCCGGCGCCTTGTCCTTGTGCACAAACAGATGGGAATCGGCGAATTCAGTGGGCTTGAGCTCGCCGCGCGCGACGATCACCCGCGCGCCAATTCTGGTAAGCTTATACAGCCGCATCGCAAAATCACGCGGCATGCGGATGCAGCCGTGCGACGCCCGATGACCGATATTCTCACCTTCGTGTAGCGCGACGCCCGACCAGGTGATGCGCTGCATGAAAGGCATCGGCGCATTGCTATAGATATTTGAGCGGTGGAAAACCTGCTTCTGGATGACACTGAAGACGCCCAAAGGGGTCGGCAGGCTCGGCACGCCCGTGGCAACCGAGGTGTCGGCGACGTGCGCACCGTCACTATAAAGATGCAGTTTCTGTTGATTGATGGACACGAAGATCTGCACCGGGCCCTTCGGAATATTTCCGAACGGCTCACTGCTGACATGTTCGGTTTCTTTTGGCGTGGGCCTATATCGCGCCTTGGCGGCGGCCGGCGTACAAGTGAATGCAACGGTCGAGGCCAACACCAGCCCGAGGGCGAAGGCGCCGACACTGTGGTGATCTGTGCTGCTCAACTTCGCCCCCAAAGGCATTAGAACAAAGCCGACGGACGGATACGATTCGTATTGTAAACTTTAGTCGACACTATCGCTTCCCGCTATATGACGGCGGTTTGACGGTTAATTCGCGGCACGACTAAAGCACAAAACAGGACTCCAAACACGATGGCCCGCACCGCTTATTTCATTTGAGGCCAAGTCGTTCTTTTAACATCGCTTCTGCGTTTGATTAGCCAACCGGTGTGAGTGCGAAAGCGTTGGCGAGAAGTTCATAGGAATGCCGCCGCGCCGCATGATCATAAACCATCGTCGTAATCATTAGTTCATCCGCCCGCGTTTCGGCGATTAAGGCAAGCAACCGCTCCTTGACGCGATCGACGCCGCCGACCACGAGGCGGACGCGATGCCGGGCCATGCGCTCGCGATCGACCGGCGTATAGGCATACCTGGCGGCCTCCTCCGGCGAGGCGAGCGGTTGATATTCGCCCTTGGCACGGCGGACGTAATGCAGGTCGGCGCTGGCGGCGATACGCTCGGCTTCGGCGTCGGTATCGGCCACGATGGCGGCCGTGCCGAGGATTGCGTAGGGCTCCTTCATCGTCGCCGAAGGCTTAAAATGCTCACGATAGGAGAGCATGGCGCTTCCGGCATCATAATCGGCAAAATGATGCGCGAAGGCGAAGCCCATGCCGACCGCGGCGGCGAGTTCAGCACTATAGCCGCTCGAGCCCAGCAGCCAGATCGGCGGTAGCGCGACGTCGGATGGAACCGCGCGCACATTGCGGAAGGGATGGCCGTCGGGGAAACCGCCGCGCTCGAGCAGCAGCAGCTCTTGAAAGCGTTCGAGGAAATCGTCGCCCTGCCTCGGGTCTTGCCGTGCGCGCAACGCATACGAGGTGACCTGATCGGTACCCGGCGCGCGGCCGAGCCCAAGATCGATGCGGCCGGGGAATAGCGCTTCCAAAACCTTGAAGCGTTCCGCGACCATCAGCGGCGCGTGGTTCGGCAACATCACACCGCCGGAACCGACGCGCAGATGCGACGTCGCCGCCGCGATCTGCCCGATCATGATTTCCGGCGCGGAACTGGCGATATTCGCAAGGTTATGATGTTCGGCGACCCAGTAACGCTTGTAGCCGAGCCGGTCAGCGAGCTGGGCGAGATCAAGCGAATTGCGCAATGCCGCGGAGCCTGGCGTGGCCGTTGTGACGGGTGACAGGTCGAGAATGGAAAGCGGAATCACGTGGCTTTAGCTCTTAACGGCGTGCGGACTCTTTGCCCGAGTGGGCGCTCGGCGGTGCGTACAGGACCTTAACGGCCATTCCCCGCGGGGCCGTCAATCCTAATTGTGATCACTGCTGACTTGTCGCCAGTGCTGCTCCGTTCGCAGCGGTCTGATTCCCCGCCGGAGCTCGGACGGCTGTCTTGTTCGCGGAGCGATGCCGCTTCACCACCACGCCTCGCCTGACAACTTGCGGCGCTTGTTGGGCCGCGGCGCCCGGGAAGGCGGCTTGGCTGGCTGGTGTCAGCGCGAAACCCTGCATGGCCGATGGAGCGACCGCGACTGGCTGTGTTCTGCGGAAATGCCGCACGACGCGGCGTTCCGGGGCCGCTTTTGCCGTTGCTTTTGCCGACGGTTTCCGGCTCCGCGCGATCCTCCTCTTGCTTGCGGTCGGCTGTGCCCTGTCCTGTACCGCTGGATCTGCGGCCGGCGTTTGATCGGACGGCGACGCCAGTGCGACATCCGCGGCTCCGCCAGTTTTGTCGTCCGGCGCGGTTTCTTGCCCAGTTCCTTGCCCAAGTGCTGGTTCAATTTCTTCAGCCGTCTGCTGGCTGGCCTGTTGGGGCGCGTCTTGGTCGGCTGAAACTGCCGCGGCCGGCGCTTCCGCCGTAACCGTGGACGGAGAGTCCGTGCCGGCAGCAGCTTCGGGCTGAGATGCCGGAACCGCGGCATCTGCGGCCGGCGTAGGCTCCTGCTGAACCGAAACCACGGAAACCGTTTCCGGCACGGCAACGGGCGCATTCAAGAGGAAACGAACGCCGAATGGCGCCGCCGACACATCCCGCACCGGCGCGGGCGCACCACTGCCGAACACGAGCTGCAGCGGCGGATCCGCGCTTTGCAGCCGGGTGAAGGGTTGATGGTTGATACGGAATGCGGCGAATACGCCGAGACCGCAACTCACGGCGACGACCGAAGCCAACATCGCCACGATCACCAGACGGCCGTTCGGAAACATGAGACCTCGCAGAATGCCTGCGCGCGATCCGCTGCGAAGCACGCGTTACAAGGAACAGGATTCTCGCGAGGGCGCATTCAGATGGAAAGCAAACCGCACCGCTAATGGCCGTGGCTAACGACAGCGGCCAACGCATGCGGCTAGCACTCGCGCGACATTAACTGAGTCGCGCCAAAGGCAATGTTAAAAATGACGGGGCTTGCGCCGACCGACGAGCCAAACAATAGCCCGCGCCGATTATGCAGTCAGCGCGACACCGGCGTTTGCGACGACGCCGTTGCGGGCTGCACGCCGGGCAACACAATGACGCGCGTGCCGACATTTACCCGGCTGTAGAGATCCTGCACATCATCGTTGGTCAGCCTGATACAGCCGGACGAAACGAAGGTGCCGATGGTCGACGGCTGATTGGTGCCGTGAATGCGATAGAGCGTGCTGCCGAGATACATCGCCCGGGCGCCGAGGGGATTGGTATCGCCGCCGGCCATGAAGCGCGGCAAATAGGGCTGACGCTCGATCATCTCTTTCGGCGGAAACCAGTCCGGCCATTCCTTCATGCGGCTGATGCGCTCGGTGCCGGTCCAAGTGAACCCTTCACGACCTACGCCGATGCCGTAACGCATCGCCTTGCCGTTGCCGAGCACGAGATAGAGATACGTGTTCGGCGTATCGATGATAACGGTGCCGGCGGGCTCAGGCGTAGTGAAGTCGACGACTTGGCGGCGGAACTGCGGCGGCAATTGCTTGGCCGGCCCCTGCTCCGGCTGCTCGTCAGGCGGCAATGCCGCAACCACCGTGGAAGGTTCTGGTTGGGCCGTCGCCGGGCCGGCCGGATAGCCTGGACTGCGTAGCGAGCCGGTCACATCGGGAGCCGAAGCCCCCGAAACATTAGCCGGCGGCCGAAAATCGGCCGAACCGTCCACCGGCACGGGCTGCGGCGCAAAATAGGGCCGGCCCGTGGGGGGATAAGCGTCGGCATCCTGGTCTTCCGGGCGCGGCTGCACATAGCCCGGGCCGTAGGGCACGCCGTTGGCGTCGCGATAGACGGGCTGCGACGGGGGCGGCGGAGAAACAGCGGGCTGCGGTGCATATTGAGCGGCTGCACTGCCGAGCGAGCCGCCCAAAGCGGCGGTGATTACAATGAGACAAATGCTGGTACGCAAGATCACCCCCTACCGCCCATGTTCCCAAAACCTTCGCCTTTAGTCTTGCAAGCAACATTGGGCGGGAAGAAGGCACAGCGCCGCATGAGGGGCAGATCGCTGTCGCGAGGCTGCGGTTCCGGCGGCATGGTGAACAATTGGTAATGATCGCGGCTTGCCACGCACGCGCCGGTAATATTCTATTTATGCGGGAACTATTTTTTGAGCGATCTAGGGGCGGGCCATGACGCGAGTTATTCTGCATGCCGTTTTGCGAGCGGTCTTTCCCGCCGTGCTTATCGCGACGCCGCTTCACGCCCAGACCGCCGCGATCAACGATCTCAAAGGCAAGATCTTCGATGCCAAAATGGCGCAGCAGACTTTTGCCGGTGGCTTGAAGCATTGCAGCGAACTCGATGGGACCAATTTCTATTTCCAGGCGCGCGACCGGGTTCTCAATCTCGACGAGTATCATCGCTCGCTGGACAGCCTGGCGATGCAAGGCGTTTTCAATCCCGAGACCAAGCGTCCCTGGAGTCAGCAAGACGCCGAGGCGCGCTGGGCCCAGGTGCAGAAGCAGGCGGCCACGGATAAGAGCAATTGCGCCCTCGTCGCAAGCTTGCCGGAGCTGCAGAAGAAACTCGACGATCTGCAACGCGAGGCGGCCACGGCGCCGAGCAATTCGCCGCAAAACGGCAAGTGAACCGCGCGCGCCCACGCGTTCGCAAGGGCGTAGCCGTGTTAGAGCGCCGTGCACGATCTGACCAGACATCAGGAGTAAGCCATGGACTGGACTGACCGGCGAGAGCGGCTGCGCGCCATCATCGCGGGACCGCGCTGCATCTATCCCGGCTCGGTGTTCGACGCGATCTCAGCGCGCATCGCCGAAGACCTTGGCTTCGAAGCCGGCATGTTCGCGGGCTCGATCGCATCCTTTGCGGTGCTCGGCGCGCCCGACATCATCATGCTCACGCTCACCGAATTCGCGCAGCAGGCCTATCGCATCAATCGCGCCGGCAAGCTGCCGCTTCTTGTCGATGCCGATCATGGCTACGGCAATGCGCTCAACGTCAAACGCACCGTGGAAGAACTCGAGACCGCAGGTGTTGCCGGCTTGACGATCGAGGACACCAGGCTGCCAACGCCATACGGCGCGACCGCGCAAACATTGATCCCGATTGCCGAGGGCGTCGGCAAAATGAAAGCCGCGCTCGCCGGACGTCAGGACAAACGGCTGGTGATCGCCGCCCGCACCAGCGCGCTCACGATCTCAGACATCGAGGACACCATCGCGCGGCTCAAGGCCTATGAAGAGGCCGGCGTCGACATGCTGTTCATGACCGGCGTGAAAACACGCACACAGCTCGATACCGTCGCCGCGGCGGTCAAGCTGCCGCTATTTCTCGGCAACCCCGCGCCGGAACTCTTTGACCTCGATTATCTCAGCGCGCGCAACGTGCGTGTTTGCCTCCAAGGCCATATGCCGTTCATGGCCGCGGTCAATGCCGTGTACGAGACGCTCAAGGCGTTGCGCGACGGCGCAGCGCCGGGCAGCATCAAGACCATCGCTTCGCCCGAATTCATGAAGCAGGTTACCCGCCAGGCGGATTATGCCAAATGGTCGCAGGATTTCCTCAATGCCGGCTTGGGGGGAGGCTGAGTGGGGGACGGGCTTGATCCGTTGGCAGGTCATCAACACGTAACGCACATCACCCCGCGCGCGTTACTATTCGAATTTCGCCGCCGCCGCTAAGTCGGCTACAAATCGGTGAGGGTTGCCGCGAGCTAAAGGAATTGCCGATGCCATCCGTAAGCGACTGGAAGGTACCGTCTTCGGCGCAGCCAAAGGCGGAGGATTATGCCTACGACCTCGAGCGCGCGCTGTCCGCGGTGGTCGGTCTGCGCGTGACCGTGCCGGCCGACGCGTTCACCGCCGACACGCTCGGCACCGAACGCGCCGGCAACGGCGTCTTCATTCGCGGCAACGGCATGGTCCTGACCATTGGATATTTGATTACCGAGGCGGAGACGATCTGGATTACGCTCAACGATGGCCGCTCGGTACCAGGTCACGTCCTCGGCTATGATCAGGAAACCGGGTTCGGCCTGGTTCAGGCGCTCGCCAAGCTCGACGTGCCGTTCCTCGAAATCGGTGAATCGGCTGCGGCCTCGATTGGAGAACGTGTCGTCGTCGGCGGCTTCGGCGGACGTCAGCGTTCGGTCGCGGCGCGTATCGCCGCCAAACAGGAATTCGCCGGCTACTGGGAATACGTGCTCGACGAAGCCATCTTCACCGCGCCAGCGCACCCGAATTGGGGCGGCACCGCGCTGATCGGACCTGCCGGCGATCTCCTCGGCATCGGCTCGCTGCAGCTGCAGCACGCCGGCGAAAAGGGCAAGACGCAGAACATCAATATGATGGTGCCGATCGACCTTCTAAAACCGATCATCGACGATCTTCTGAAATTCGGCCGCCGCAACATGCCGCCGCGGCCGTGGCTCGGCCTCTACGCGACCGAAGTCGAAGATCGGCTCGTCGTCGTCGGGCTGGCAGACCGCGGTCCGGCGAAGAAAGCCGACCTGCGCACCGGCGATATCATCTTGTCGGTTGCCGGCAAGGACGTGCACGATCTCGCCGGCCTCTTCCGCCGCATCTGGGCGCAAGGCCAGGCCGGTGTCGACGTGCCGATTACGATCTATCGCGATGGCGAGACCATGAACTTGCAGGTGAAGTCGAGCGAACGTAATCGCTTCCTCAAAGGGCCGAGCTTACATTAAGCCCTGTCATTGCGAGGAGCGAAACGACGAAGCAATCCAGCGCGGCGCCGCAGCACTGGATTGCTTCGCTCCGCTCGCAATGACGATTATTCCTCTTCAAACAGCGCGCGCAGTCCGTCTCTGTAAGTCGGATAACGCAGCGCGACGCCAAGTTCCCGCTTGAGCTTGTCGTTCTTCACGCGCCGGCAGTCCTGCCAGAAACTCAATGCCATCGGCGACATCGACGGCGCTGCGTCGGCGAAAGCAATTTCCGGCGGCGGCTCCTGTCCCAATAGGCGCGCAGCAAAAGCGATGGGATCGCCGGGCGGTGACGGCTCGTCGTCGCTGACGTTGTAGATTCCCGATGCTTCTTGCGTGAAAGCGGCATCGATGGCTTGCGCGATATCGCCGACATGGATGCGGTTGAAAACTTGTCCGGGCTTTATAATGCGGCGGGCTTTGCCGCGCCGGATTTGCTCAATCGCGTTCTGTCCAGGCCCGTAGATTCCAGCGAGGCGAAGGATCGCGACAGCGACGCCGCAGCGCGCACCGAGATCTTGCCACGCCCGCTCGGCCGCAAGCCGCTCGTGGCTGCGCTCCACATCCGGCTTGGGCAGCGTTTGTTCGTCGACCCAACCACCCCCATGGTCGCCGTAAACGCCGACCGTCGACAAATAAACGATGGCACGGAGCTGTTTTGCATCGGCGAATATTTTGCCGCACGAAGCAATGACCGGATCGCCTTCCGCATCCGGTGGCACCGAAACAAGCACATAATCCGCCGCAACGATGGCGCTGTTTATCTCCGGCGTCGGATGGGTGCCATCAAACATGACTGCCCGTAGCGGTCCGGCGTCATAGGCGTTCAAGATCGCGGCCCGTTCGGCGCCGCGTACGGTGCCGACGACCTGCTCAAAGTTTTCCCCGAATATCGCGACGAAATTTTCGGCGCAGTAGCCGAAGCCGAAGCATAGAAGCGTGGCCATCAGGAGCTCATTGCTGGTGCGCCGCAGTCCATTCGGCGATGACCTCCGGATCTGCCTCGCCGGCGCTGCATGACGCACAATGGTAAAGCCGCACCGGGTCGAGTTGCCCGAGCGCCCAAATAGCGGCACCGCGTACGAGCGGCGAGACATCGCCGAGCAGGCGCTCGGCCTCGCGTGCAAGCGCGGCATCGCCGGAATTGCCGATCGCGATCAGGACGTTGCGGACGAAACGGGCACGGCCGATGCGCTTGACCGGGCTTTTTGCAAAGAGAGCGCGGAACGCGGCATCGTCGAGCCGCGCCAAGTCGGCAAGCCGCGGGGCGCGTAATGCGTCGCGCGCCGCGAGTTTCATTTCGCGTCCGTCAACCGCGAATTTGTTCCACGGACACACCGCAAGACAATCGTCGCAGCCGTAGATGCGATTGCCCATCAGCGGCCGAAGCTCGCGAGGAATTTGACCCTTATGTTCGATGGTGAGGTAGGAAATGCAGCGCCGCGCATCGAGACGATACGGCGCGGGAAATGCTGCCGTCGGGCAGACGTCGAGACAGGCGCGGCAATTGCCGCAATGATCGCTTTCCGGCGCATCCGCCGGCAAATCGAGTGTGGTGAAAATGGCGCCGAGAAACAGCCAAGAGCCGAATTGCCGCGACACCAGGTTGGTGTGCTTGCCCTGCCAGCCAAGGCCGCCCGCGGCGGCAAGCGGCTTTTCCATCACCGGCGCGGTATCCACAAACACCTTGATGTCGCCGCCGGCATTATCGATGAGCCAGCGTCCGATTTCTTTCAATCGCGGCTTGATCAATTCGTGATAGTCGTCGCCGCGGGCATAGACGGAAATGCCGCCGCGCGTGGGCTCCCGCAAAACCGCCAGCGGGTCGTCATCGGGGCCGTAATTAATACCGAGCATGATGACCGAGCGGACTTCCGGCCAAAGCGCGCGCGGATCGGCGCGTCGCTCGGCGTTGGCCGCCATCCATGCCATATCGCCATGTGCACCGGCGTCGACGAAGTCGCGCAACCGTTCGGCGGCAAGCGGGATGGAATCCGGACGGGTCACGCCAATCGCATCGAACCCGAGCGCACGAGCCGCGCCGGCGAGCGCTGCTTTGAGCGCGTCGGGCGTTAGAAATCGAGGTTGGCGTAGCTTGGCGACGGCGGCACGCCGGCCAGTGTCTCGCCGAGCAACAGGCGAAACGATGGGCGCGATTTGATTCGCGCGTACCAGTTCCTCGCCGTCTCGTCCTCGTCCCACGGCACATCGCCCAAATAATCGACGGCGGATAAATGCGCCGCCGCGGTCAGGTCGGCATAGGTCAGGCTGTCGCCGGCGAGCCAGTCGCGGCCGCGGATAAGCCAGCCGATATAGGCCAGATGGTATCTGATGTTGCTCTTCGCAGCACGCAGCGTTTCGGTATCGGGCGAGCCGCCGCCGTTGCTGGACGGGATATAGCGCTTATAAACCCGCTCCATCACCACGGCGTTGGAGACCTCATCGGCGAACTTTTCGTTGAACCAGCTCATCAGCCGGCGCACTTCGACGCGCGCCCCGAGTTCCTGCGGCAACAGCCGGTTTTGCTCAAAGACGCGGCCACGGGTCTCGTCGATATATTCGGCAATGCCGGCCGCGCCGGGAACCGGCGGGGCGCCTTCCTCCACCAAAACCGGCGTGGTCCCCGCCGGATTGAGCGTCAGGAATTCTTCGCGCCTTTCCCACACATGCTCCTCTACCAGCCGTACCGGCAGGCCGTATTCTTCGAGCACAAGGCGCACGAAACGGGACTGCGGACAGATCGGATGATGGAATAATGTCAACATGAGGCCATCAACATTGGGGGATCGCGAGCCTTGCCCAAATCTTAGCCTTGCGTCAAAAGTCTGACTTAAACGTTATGCATGTCCCTGTCCCGCGCATGACGCGCCTTTCCCAACCGCGGAGCCCGGCATGAGCTTGGATGTAATGAGCTTGGAGGTAATGAGCTTGGATGTAACGGGTTTGGACGCGATCAAGGCGGTTTTTCTTGGCATCGTCGAAGGTCTGACCGAATTCATCCCGGTCTCTTCGACCGGGCATCTGCTTCTGGTCGAACACTTCTTCGGCTTCGCTGACGAGGATTTCGGCAAGGCCTTCGCAGTGCTGATCCAACTCGGTGCAATCCTGGCGCTGCTGTCGATCTACTTCACGCGGCTGTGGCAACTGTTTCTCGGCATGTTCAGGAACAATGAAGACCGGCGTTTCGTCATCGGCGTGTTGGTGGCGTTTCTTCCCGCCATGGTGATCGGCGCCTTCGCCTACGGCTTCATCAAGAGCGTGCTGTTCAATGTTTGGATTGTCTGCACGATGCTGGTGATCGGCGGCTTCGTGCTGTTGTGGATCGACCGGCTCGACCTGAAGCCGCGCTATCATGATGCCACTAAATTCTCGCTGCCGATGTATCTTGGCATCGGCTTCGTGCAGTGCCTGTCTATGATTCCGGGCGTGTCGCGCTCGGGCGCCAGCATTGTGGCGGCGATGCTGTTCGGCGCCGACAAACGTGCGGCCACCGAATTTTCATTCTGGCTGGCGATGCCGACCATGGTCGGGGCCTTCGTCTTCGAGGCCTACAAGAGCAAAGCCGACCTCACCGGCGGCAGCAATACCGTGCTCATCGCGATTGGTTTCGCGGTGTCCTTCATTTGCGGCTGGTTCGTGGTCAAGACGCTGCTGGGCTACGTCTCGCGGCACGGCTTTGCTTTGTTCGCCTGGTGGCGGATCGCCGTCGGCGCGCTCGGGCTTATCGCGCTGGCGCTGGGGCATTAGAGCATGATCCCGAAAAGTGGATACCGGTTTTCGGAAAAGATCATGCTCAAAGAGAGAATGTAGATTGGCGATCCGATTGAATCGGATTGCCAATCTAAGCCGCGTGAGGATGAAACTGGCCGGTTTTGCGGAAACGCCAGAGATAGGTCGGAACGATAGCCTCGATCGGCTCCGGCGTGATGCCTAATCCTTCTAGCGTGCGGCTGTCTCGCTTGGCGGCTTCGGACACGACATTATCGCGCTTGAGAAGTTCGACCTGGTCGGGCGTGATCGGCGGCTTCGGCAGGAACTGCAGCAACGACGCTTGCAGCTTCATGAGCGGAAACGGCACCGGCACCAGCAAGCGGCGGCGCTCGACGGTCGACAACACGAATTGCATCAATTCCTTGAACGTGCGCACGTCCGGCCCGCCAAATTCGTAAATCCCGCCCGGCATCAGATCGCCGTCGACCGCTTTGGCGATCGCCTCGCCAACGTCACCGGCAAAAACCGGCTGCATGCGGTTACGGCCGCCACCGGGGAGCGGCAGCGCCGGCGCCAAGCGCGCGAGCGCGGCAAAGCGGTTGAAAAAATCATCCTCGGGGCCGAATACGATCGAGGGCCGCACAATGATCGCCGCGTCGTGCGCCGCCAGCACCCGCCGCTCGCCCTCGGCCTTCGACCGCGCGTAATACGAGGGCGCCTCGGCATCTGCGCCAATCGCCGAAACATGAACGAGGGACGCACCGACAGCCTTAGCCGCCTGGGCCACTGTCTCGGCGCCGGCCGCATGCAGGATGTCAAAGCGCTGGCGCCCACTCTCGAACAAGAACTCCAACCAGATTGACCACGCCGTCGGCATCGGCCACCCCCGCAGCCACCGAATCCGGGTAACGCAGATTGGCCTGCACCGCGTGGATCTGGCCGACCCGGCCCATCGGCCGCAAATGGCCGCACAATTCCGGACGGCGCGTCGCAACGCGAATCCGATAACCCCGCCTGGCGAGCGCGCGCACGACGTGACGGCCGAGAAAACCCGAGCCGCCGAACACGGTGACCAGCGTTTCAAGCGTATTCTTCAAGGCCATTCGCCGCGAATACATGAACATCGATGCACTGTACAGGGGGGTTAAGTGCTTCGATTGACAAGGGGATGACCCATCCGTACCTATCCCGGAATTGCCCGGTTGGGCCCAGGTGGCGGAATTGGTAGACGCACTAGTTTCAGGTACTAGCGCCGCGAGGCGTGGAGGTTCGAGTCCTCTCCTGGGCACCATTTTCAACTTACGCACAACGGATTCCCCGGCATGACCATCCGACTTCATCGCGGCGATCTGCCGGACATTTCACGCTACACGAGCGCGAGCTCCCGGGCGGTCGCGATCGATACCGAGACCATGGGGCTCGATCTGCAGCGCGACCGGCTCTGCGTGGTTCAATTGTCACCCGGCGACGGCTCCGCCGATGTGGTGCAAATTCCGCCGCATGCTACCGATGCGCCCAATCTGAAGCGACTGCTCGCCGACAAAAATATTCTGAAAATCTTTCACTTCGCGCGGTTCGATCTCGGCATGTTGTACAAGGCGTTCGGGGTGATGCCGGAGCCGGTCTATTGCACCAAGATCGCGTCGCGGATGAGCCGGACCTATACCGACAAGCACGGCCTGAAAGACCTGGTGCGCGAAGTTCTCGGCCAGGAGATTTCGAAGCAGCAACAATCGTCCGACTGGGGCGCGGCTGACTTAAGCGAGGCGCAGGTCGCTTACGCCGCTTCCGACGTGACCCACCTGCATGCGCTCAAGACCCGGCTCGATGCCATGCTGGCCCGCGAGGGCCGTGAGGCGCTGGCCGCGGCCTGTTTCGGCTTCCTACCGGCGCGGGTTCGGCTCGATCTCGCCGGCTTCGCCGCGGACGATATATTCGCGCATTCTTAAATTGTGCCGGTCCAAAGTTTCCAAGCAGGGTTCCAAGCCTCGAAAACGGGCCTTTCCACGCCATAATGAGGCGTGATTTTTGCGAGACAAAGGGCCCGAAAGCGTGGTCTAAGGTGCCAAATTGGGGCGACGCCTGAAGGGAATGCTGACCTGAAGGGATAACTTCTTGGCCATTGCCTACCCCGAAAACGGCGCCGTGGGTTTTTCAGCCAATTCCCAGGGCAAGTTCGACAAAACCTATCGGGCTGCGTTGCGGCACAGCCGGTATGTGCGGTGGCTGCGCATCGGCGTGCCCGTCGGTATCGCCGCGGTGCTGCTGACCGTGGTCGGCATCAATTACATGCCGCCGATCGGCGGCTTTCGACTGCCGGGCGAATTGGGCAAACTCGTCATCCACGGTACCAAGATCACGATGGAACAACCTCGGCTGACCGGCTTCACCGTCGATTCCCGCGCCTATGAATTTTCCGCGGACGCCGCTGCACAGGACATCACCAAGCCCAACATGGTCGAATTGAATAAGCTCCACGCCAAAATGGAAATGCAGGATAAAAGCAGCGTGGAAATGTCGGCCAACGCCGGCCTCTATGACGCCAAGTCGGAAATACTCAAGCTCAACGACAATATCGTGCTCACGTCATCGACCGGCTATGAAGGCCACTTGAGCGAAGCGGTAGTCGACGTACGCAAAGGCAATGTCGTCTCGGATCAACCGGTCGCGATAAAAATGCTGCAAGGCGTTCTTAACGCCAATCGGCTCGACATCGTCGAGAATGGCAGCGTCGTACGGTTCGGCGGCGGCGTGTCGATGACTCTTCAACCGGGCAAAGACGGCGCTAAGGACGGCACCCAGGACAATGCAAAGGCGGGCGACCAATGATGCACCGCCTGCCATTTTTCGCCGCGCTGATCGTGCTGACCGTTGCGCTGCCGGCTGCCGCGCAGACCCAACATCCGGCGGCGAGCCCGTTCCAAACCCTGGGCCAAGGCACGGATCAGCCGGTCCAGATCGAAGCGGCTACACTCGAAGTGCGCGATAAAAACAAACAGGCGACCTTCTCTGGCAATGTCCAGGTGACGCAGGGTGAAACCACGATGAAATGCCAGAGCCTCATCGTCTTCTACGGCCAGGAAGTCGGAATCGGCGCCGACGGCGCACCTGCGCCGGCCGCCGCCGCTAAGTCCACACCCGGAATGCCGCAAGGCGCGCAGAATATCCGCCGCATCGAAGCGCGTGGCGGCGTCACTGTCCTTACCAAGGACCAGAATGCCAGCGGCGATCTCGGCGTCTATGACTTGAAGACGAAGACGATCACCTTGAGCGGCAATGTCATCGTCAGTCAGGGCCAGAATGTCATTCATGGCGAGCGGGTCGTGGTCGACACCATGACTGGCTACGCGCGGGTGGAATCGGCGAGCAGCGCCAATGGCGGCGGTGGCACGGGCGGTCCGAGCCGCGTCCGAGCCCTGATCCAACTGGGCAAGGGCGGGCAAGGCGGCTCCTCCAACTTCATGACTCTCGGCCCCGGCAAAACCAATTGACGTGACGAAGAATATATCCCGCGTCCTGCCCAATCCCTGCGGAAAATAGGCTAAAGTCGCGCGCTTGACCCAATTCTGTCGCGATTCAAAGGCGAGATATCCGAGACACGCGTGCTGGACATCCTCTCATATCTGCGCCGCCATTCGGTGCCGGCGAGCCGAAAGCCGGTCGCCGACCATGAGGCTATCGATCTCGGCTCGATGGGCGGCACCATCAGCACGGTCTATCTCGATATCGCGAGCGTGCCCGGGCGGCCCGAGAAGCGGCGCAATAAAGCGCCGTCGGCGGCTCCGCCGCAGCGACAGCCTGCCGTACAGGCGCCGCCCCCCGTGCCGCCACCCTTCGTGGCTCCGCCCGTTCTGCCGCCATCCATCCAGCCCGACATGGCACCGCCATTAGCGCCGCCCCACGCGCCGCCACCGGCCCAATCGCGACCGCCACGACGGCCACCGCCAGCGCCGGTAAATGGGACCAAGACGGCCAGCCGGCCGCGCCGCCGTCCGGAGGGCAACGGATCAGCGCCCCCCGACCGCAAGGGATTGCTCGCCGTTCACGGTGTGGAAAAGAGCTTTGTCGGCCGCAAGGTGGTGAAAGGCGTCAGTCTCTATGTCCGCAAGGGCGAGGCGGTCGGTCTGCTCGGACCCAACGGAGCGGGTAAGACCACCGTGTTCTACATGATCACCGGCCTGATCAAGGCCGACCAGGGACGCATCGATCTCGATGGCGCCGATGTGACGCGTTTGCCGATGTACCAGCGCGCGCGGCTCGGTATCGGCTACCTGCCGCAGGAAGCCTCTATTTTCCGCGGGCTGACAGTGGAGGACAACATCCGCGCCGTGCTTGAAGTCGTCGAGCCTGATAGCAAACGTCGCGCACGCGACCTCGATGCGCTGCTCGACGAGTTCAACATTGGGCGCTTACGCAAGTCGCCGGCGATCGCCCTTTCAGGCGGTGAGCGGCGGCGCGTCGAGATCGCGCGCGCGCTCGCCACGCGGCCGAATTACATGCTGCTTGACGAGCCTTTCGCCGGCATCGACCCGATCGCGGTCGGCGACATCCAGTCGCTGGTGCGCCATCTCACCAACCGCGGCATCGGCGTGCTCATCACCGACCATAATGTGCGGGAAACGCTCGGTCTGACCGATCGCGCCTACATCATCTATTCCGGCGAAGTGCTGATGGAGGGCAGGCCCGACGACATCGTCAATAATCCTGACGTGCGCCGGCTCTATCTTGGGGAAGAGTTCCGGCTTTAAGCGTACTGCAAAGGGACTGGCGACAGGGCCGATAATCTGCTTTAGAAAAGAAGCAAGAATCGGACCAATTCGGCCACCTGAGCAGCCCACAGTAGCGATTTATGGCGCTTTCCCAACGACTTCAGCTTCGGCAGAGCCAGGCGTTGGTCATGACGCCGCAGCTGATGCAGGCCATCAAGCTGCTGCAGCTCTCCAATCTCGACCTCGTCGCCTATGTCGAGGCCGAGCTTGAGCGCAATCCCCTGCTTGACCCCAGCACCGAGAACGAACCAGCGCCCGGCACCCCCGGCGGCGCGCAATCGCCCGATCAGCCGGCGCTCAGCGGCGAGGCCCTTAGTGGCAGCGAAGGCGAGAGCACTAGTCGCGACGGCGACGATCGCCCCGACAATCACCTCGACGATACGTCCGTGGACGACAGCGAACCGCCACGGCCGCGCGCCGCGGAAACCCCGGCGGGCTATTCTGAATGGGCGGGCACCGGATCCGGCGGCCGCGAGGACGGCGACTACAATCTCGAAGCCTTCATTTCCGCCGAAGCCACGCTCCCCGATTGGTTGCGCGAGCAGCTCACGCTGGCCATCGCCGATCCCGTGCAGCGCATGATCGGTCAATACCTGATCGATCTGGTCGACGAGTTCGGCTACCTGACCGGCGACCTCGCCGCGGCGGCGGAGAAACTAGGCACGGGCGTCGCCGAGATCGAGGCCGTCCTGACCGTTCTGCAGACCTTCGACCCACCGGGCATTTGCGCGCGCGATCTCGCCGAATGCCTGGCGATCCAGCTCAAGGAACGTGACCGTTACGACCCGGCGATGCAGGCGCTGATCACCCGGCTCGATCTGCTCGCCCGCCGCGATTTTGCCGCGCTCAAGAAAATCTGCGGCGTCGGCGAAGAGGATCTGGCCGATATGGTCGCCGAGATCCGAAGGCTCAATCCGAAGCCCGGTCTCGCTTTCGGCTCGGCAATCGTGCAGCCGATCGTGCCCGACGTTTTTGTCCGTCCGGCGCCAGACGGCGCTTGGCTGGTCGAACTCAACTCCGATACGCTGCCCAAGGTGTTGGTCAATCAAAGTTACTACGCCGAGGTCTCGGCGACGGCCCGCCGCGACACCGACAAGTCCTATCTCGCCGAGTGCCTGCAAAGCGCCACCTGGCTCGTTCGCGCCCTCGACCAGCGCGCCCGGACCATCCTCAAAGTCTCCAACGAGATTGTCCGCCAGCAGGATGCGTTTTTTGCTCGCGGCGTCCAGCATCTGCGGCCGCTCAATCTCAAGACTGTCGCCGAAGCCATCGGCATGCACGAATCGACGGTGTCGCGCGTTACCGCCAACAAATACATGGCGACCAGCCGCGGCATATTCGAGCTGAAATACTTTTTCACTTCCTCAATCGCGGCCTCGCATGGCGGCGAGGCGCATTCTGCCGAAGCCGTGCGACACCGCATCAAACAACTGATCGACGGCGAAAGCGCCGCTGAAATATTATCCGACGACACGATAGTCGAAAGACTGCGCACGGCCGGCATCGACATCGCGCGACGCACTGTCGCCAAATACCGGGAGGCGATGCGTATTCCGTCCTCGGTGCAGCGCCGGCGGGAGAAACAAGCCGCGGTAGCCCATTGATTCGTCCGCATTGTCGCGTTGACACTTCGTCGTCCAATAACTAGGTCGAGTAAAGCCGCTAAAATAAAGAATTTTAAGAGAGCGAGGCTGCCATGCCGTTTCGTGTATCTGGAAAAAATCTCGACGTCGGCGATGCGCTGCGCGATCGGATCAATGACCGTATCGTCGAAATCGTCGGCAAGTATTTCGACGGCGGATATTCCGGCCACGCCACGCTGACGCGCGACGGTTTCGGCTTCCGCACGGAATGCGCCGTCCATCTGGATTCCAAGATCACGCTGGAGGCCGAAGGCACGGCGTCCGATGCCTATGCCAGCGCCGACCAGGCAGCGTTGCACATCGAGAAGCGGCTGCGTCGGTATCATCGCCGGCTCAAAGACCACAGGATCGAGCGCAATGGCAGCGACAAAGGCTGGGCTGCAATCGATGCCGCAAGCTATATCATCGCCGCGCCCGACCACGACGACGAAGCGCCGGTCGATGGATTCACGCCGGTCATTATCGCGGAATCGACGACCACTTTGAAACAATTGTCGGTCAGCGATGCGGTTTCGGAACTCGACATGACGGGGGCACCGGTGCTGGTATTCCGTCACGCCGCGCACGGAGGGGTGAGCGTTGTTTATCGGCGTGCCGACGGTCATTTCGGCTGGATCGATCCCAAGGCGCTGGCCCCCGCGGATGCCCATTGACGGCGTGGCGGCGCGTCCCTATGTTCCGCGCCGCTCTCGACCGCGATCCCGCGCAGCGGGGTAGATTGGGTTTTCGGGAAGATCACGCTCAAATAACGCTTAGCGATAGGCCAAACGCTGGCGACGGGCAAAAGCCTCGCTTTCAGGTTCCATTCATGCCGCTCACCGATCTGGTTGCGCCGAATGCAATTCTCCCGGCGCTCAAGGTCAACAACAAAAAGCAGGTGCTGCAGGAGCTTGCCGCGCGCGCGGCAGTGCTCAGCGGCCAGAACGAGCGCGCCATCTTCGATATTTTGATGCAGCGCGAGAAGCTCGGCTCGACCGCCATCGGCAACGGCATCGCCATTCCGCACGGCAAAATGCCGACGTTGAACCGGCTGTTCGGCCTATTCGCTCGGCTCGACCGCCCGATAGACTTCGAGGCGCTCGACAATCAACCGGTCGATCTCGTGTTCCTTTTGCTGGCGCCGGAAGGTGCGGGCGCCGATCACCTAAAAGCGCTCGCCCGCGTGGCACGGCTTTTGCGCGATTCCAATGTCACGCACAAACTGCGCGCCTCGCACGATGCAGAATCGCTTTACGCCGTGCTGGCGATGCCGTCAGCCAGCGCCGCCTGATGTCGGCCGGCCGTCAATAAGCAGCAGTCAAAAAAACGGGGCGGCGACAGTGTCACAGCCCCGTTCTGATTTCTGATGACTGAATTCCTGATCAGTGGACGCTCACCGTTTCGAGCTCCTGGCTCCAGGCATTGGCGATGGCGGCTTCGCGGCTGTCGGTCAGCATGATTGGCGTGCCGTCGGCGGCATGCAACGCAAATAAAATTTGACCCGGCTGCAGCGGCGGCACTTCAACCTGCGGAAACAGCTCGCCGACATCCTCGGAGCGGATCGTCTTCACATACGCGATACGGCCGTCGCCGAGATGGGCGAGCGCTTCAGGAGAGACATCCAAATCGGCGTCGATTTGATTCATCGCATTGTTACTCATGGCCCTCGACTCCTTTCTTTTATTTGGTCGAGTCCTGGTTACACACTAGTCGTACTCTTTGATTGAGATCGATTTAACGATGCGTTCGGGTTGAGGACGCACAAGATCAATCGACAGCAATCCGTTCTTCAGATCTGCGCCCAATACTTCCATACCGTCCGCCAGCACGAAGGTACGCTGGAATTGGCGCGCGGCAATGCCGCGGTGGATGTATTGCCGGGCCTTATCGTCCGGCTGGCGTCCGCGAATAACGAGTTGGCTCTCCTCTACGCTGACATCAAGCTGGTCGCGGGTAAATCCTGCCACCGCCAGAGTAATGCGCAATCGCTCGGGACTGTTCCCGTCGCGAGGAACCCGTTCGATATTATAAGGGGGATACCCTTCCGCCGCCTTGCCGACCCGATCGAGCACGCGCTCGATTTCGTCGAAGCCAAGCAGAAAGGGGCTCGAAAGCGAGGAAACCCTAGACATCACCAAAGCCCTGTTAAAGCGACTTTGCGGGGCCCTTACGGCACCCCAGCGATCGGGCGGGTGGTTAGCCGCTCGACCGAACGTAATATGGCGATACCTGCCGAGGGGTTCAAGAAGCGGGTTTGGGGGCAAAAAAGCGGCTTTAGGGCAGCTGAAGCGGTCCCGGCATGGACCGTTCCGCCTCTGCGGCGAGCTGCGCTTCGTGCCGATGGATGAATATGCCGCCGGCGATAAAAAGGACCACCGTGATGATCGCCAAAACGATGACCAGGGGTCCTTCCAGTTGCTCGAATTCCCGCCCGAGCGCATAGGCGGCATAGCCGTACCCCACCGCCCACAAGAACGCGCCGGCCGCGTTGGTCACCAGGAAGTTGCGCCACGGCATGACATTGGCGCCGGCGAAAATCCCGGCGAAGGTGCGCAGCACGGGTATGAACTGAGCGATGAAGACGATCTTGCCGCCGTGGCGCAAGAACAAGTACTGGCCGAGTTTTATCCGGCTTTGGGTCATGCGCACGTAATTGCCGTAGCGCAGCAACAGCCAGTAACCGTATTCGCGGCCGACTACATACCCAATCATCCGGCCGATGATTGCGGCAGCGGCGGCCGTCAGGATGACCGAGACGATGTTGAGGTCGTGCTTGGTCCCAGCATAGACCGCCGCGGCGAGAAGCGCCGTCTCCCCGGGCAGCGGGAGACCGACGCATTCCAAGCCGACAATAACCGCCACCGTCAGGAGGCCGTAGACGTGAATGAGGTGAACGACAAAATGCATTTTAGAGAGTCTTTATAGGGGATTTTTCGATCTGGCGACACGTCATAACGCAGTCACGGTGACGCGGCGATGGCACGCGGCTCGGTTCGGCATTACACAGAAGGAGAGGTTTGGCGGCGGAAGGGGCATTACCATCGATGGCTGGCGGAGCGACTCGGCGCGCAATCCTGGCGCTTGCGGTATTGCTGATCCTCAGCGCCTGCGGCCACCATATACGGCCGCCCGACGCTGACAATGGCGGTGATGACGGCGCCAATGCCTATCCGGCTAACTACAGGTCCGACATTCTCGCCGCCATGCACGCCTATCTCAACAATCCTACCGGCATCCGCGATGCCGCCATCTCCGAGCCGGTCCTGAAGGCGTCCGGCGACGCGACGCGTTATCTGGTTTGCCTCAAATTTAATGCGAAAAAGAATGCCAGCGAATATGCCGGCGCAAAGGAAATCGCCGCGAGCTTTCTCGTCGGCCGATTCGACCATTTTATCGAAATGGCGCGCGAACAATGCGCCGGCATAGCTTACACGCCGTTTCCGGAGCTGCAGACGCTAGCGCCGTAAGATGGCGAGCGCACCACCGCGTCGGAACTGATCTATTCCGAGAGCCGATAGCCAATTGGCGGCCGTGATCCTGCTCCTTGGTTGTCTCAACGTGGGGTGATGCGGGATGTGGCAAAAGATTGGCGCAAGCACAGATCCCGGTCGCAACCACGATAATGAGACCGGCGAAGTACCCGCAGGTGCTCTGTTGAGCAGGGCCGGATTTGCTCTATTATTGAGTGGATTTCTCCGGCACGCCAAGAATACTCGCCAAGGAAAGACGCCATGTTGGAACGACACTACGATCGCGCCGCCCAGGATATCGGCAACATCATCAATATCGGCCACGTCAATGTCTGCATTGACGATCAACACGTGGCTACTCGTTACTACGTCACTGGACTCGGGCTGACGCGCGATCCGTTTCTTAATACCGGCGCCCGCAATATGTGGATCAATGTCGGCATGAGCCAATTTCATTTGCCGATGGGCAAACCGGAAGTGCTGCGCGGCGTGACCGGACTGGTCATTCCGGACCGCGAGGCGCTGCTCGACCGGCTGACCCAGGCGCGCAAAGCGCTGGCCGGCACCAAATTCGATTTCCGCGAGAGCAACGACTGCGTCGAAACAGTTTGCCCGTGGGGCAACCGCATCAACGTCCACACGCCGGATGAGGAGCAATTCGGCCGCATTCAACTCGGCATGCCCTATGTCCGTTTCGACGTCCGCCCCGGCACCGCAGAGCGCATCGCGCGCTTCTATCACGAGGTGATGCATGCGCCGTCGGAGGTGCTTAAGAACGGCTCAGGGCCGCAGGCGCGCGTCCAGGTCGGCAAGAAGCAATATTTTTATTTCCGCGAGACCGACGCGGCCGAAGCGCCATACGATAACCATCACGTCCAGATTTACCTTTCCGATTTTTCCGGTCCATACCGCAGGCTCAAGGAACTCGGCCTGATCACGATGGAGACCAACGAGTACGAATATCGTTTCAAGGACCTGATCGACCTCGACAGCCGCGAAGTGCTGTTCACGGTCGAGCATGAAACGCGCAGCCAGACCAATCCGATGTATGGCCGCCCGCTGATCAACCGCAATCCGGCGCAGACCAATACCGACTACAAGCCCGGGCACGATATCCTGGCTTGGGGGATGCCTTGAGCGCATGACCGCGCGCCGCGCGGTCGTGATCGGCGGCTCGCTCGGCGGGCTGCTGGTGGCTCACCTGCTGCGCAGCACCGGCTGGGATGCCGTCGTTTTCGAGCGCAACGCCGAGGAACTGGCAAGCCGTGGCGTCGGGCTCGGCACGCATCCGCAGCTTATCGACGTTCTCCGGCGCGCCGGCATTGCCTTCGACGAGACCATGGGCATCAGGGTGTCGAAGGTCATTTGCTTGGCGCGTGACGGCAACACCATCATCGAGCAGCCGACGACGCGAACGATGAGCGGTTGGGCGAGGCTTTATCGCGCGCTGCGCGAGGCCCTTCCGGCGCAGAACTATCGACTCGGCAAAATGTTGCTGCGGGTTGAGCAGGACGGCAACAGCGTTACTGCGACTTTCGGCGACGGGACACGCGAGCGCGGCGATATTCTGATCGGTGCCGACGGCCTGCGCTCCACGGTGCGTCAGCAGTACTTGCCGCAAACCGAACCCGTTTATGCCGGTTATGTCGCCTGGCGCGCCGTGCTGGACGAAGCTTTGGTCCCGGATCACATCCGCCGCGAAATTTTCGAGCTCTATACATTCTGCCTGCCGGACGGCGAGCAATTGCTCGGCTATCCGGTGCCGGGCCGCGATAACGATACGCAGGCTGGCCGCCGCGGCTACAACATCGTCTGGTATCGGCCGACGAATGCGCAGACGCTCGCCCAGATGTGCACCGATGCGGCCGGCGTTCATCACGCCGGCGGCATTCCGCCGCCGCTGATCCGTCCCGAAGTCATTGCACGTGTGAAAGCGGACGCCGCAACGCTGTTGGCGCCACAGATCGCCGAGATATTTAGCCGCGCCGTGCCGTTCTTTCAGCCGATCTTCGATCTTGAGTCGCCGCAACTTGTTTTTGGCCGCGTCGCACTCGCCGGCGACGCCGCCTTTGTGGCACGCCCCCATGTCGGCGCGGGCGCCACCAAGGCAGCGATCGATGCCGCGAGCCTTGCCGATTGCCTGCATGATGCCGGGCGTGACCTGGCGGCCGGCTTGGCGCAGTTTGAACGCAAGCAATTATCGTTCGGCCGCGCCATGGTGGCCTTGGCGCGCGAGCAAGGCGCTTATCTGTCCGCGCAACTCAAACCGGCGGCCGAGCGCGGCGCGGAGGAACGCGATCGCAATATCGATGCCATTCTGCACGCGCATGGCACCCGCAGCGATCAGGTCGGCGCCATCTTCGCCGGGAGCTATCTCGGTTCAGAGTTTTAGGGCCGGCTGGGTGTAACGAAGCGGGCCGAGAGGGTAATCACGTATCCATCACATTCGGTGCATAAAGCTCCTCGATCTTGATCGGGCGCGGGGTGAGGCCCTGCTCCACCGAATACTGCGCGATGGTTTCGATCACTTTTCGATTCGCCTTGACTCCGTGGTGAAGCACCCTGGGCTTGGCGTCGCCGGCAAGCAGCCCGGCGGCAATGTGATCCTCGACATGGGCGACACGCTGCGCATCGGCGATCTCATTGGCGCGGTTGAATGCCTTGATCAGATTGAGCGCGACCCAGGGTTCCTTTTCGAATACGTCGCGCCGCATGACTGTCTGATGGTTAATCGGCAACAGGCCGGTCTTTTTGTAGAAGCGAATACCCTCGGCGACCGGGTCGGGGAATAGATATTTGAAGTCCGGATTGCTGGTGAGATCGGCGCGGCTGCGGTCGACCAGATTCCGGTTGGACAGATAATGCAGCACGGCGTCGAGCTCGCCCGCGAGCATCATTGAGCCGATGCTTTGGTCAGCAGGAATTTGATTGACGGTGACGCCGGACGGCGGCTTGAAGCCGGTAGCGCCGCCATGGCTCATTTCCGGCGTGCGCTCCATCCAGAATTCCATGTCCTTGGCGGCGACGCCGAATTCGTGCTGCAGCACGCCGCGGCCCCACAGCGCGGCGGTCTGCTGATATTCCGGCACGCCGACGCGTTTGCCCCTGAGATCGGCCGGCGTTTCGATACCGGCGGCGCGCCGCACCAAAATGCTGGTGTGGAAGAAGCGCCGTGTGGTGAAGATCGGCAATCCGACAAAACGCGTGTCGCCGCGCGCGGTTGCGATCAGAAACGACGAGCACGACATTTCAGATACGGCAAATTCGGAGAAATGCAGCTGCCGCCAGAACAGCTCGGACGGGTGCAGCACCGTGGGAATGAGATCGATGCCGTCCGGCTTCACCGTGCCGTCGATGATCGGCCAGGTCCGCGGATTGGAGGTGATGCCGATGCTGAGCTGGAGGTTCATGAAATTCTTTCGTGACGAGAAGACGACGGTTTATCCCGCTCGTCCCCGCGCAAGCGGGAATCCAGTTACGGGGTCCCCGCTTTCGCGGGGACGAGCGGAAATCAGGGCGTGATTAGTACCGATACGGCGCGTGTTCCCACAGTGGGAAGGCCGAGAACACGTGCGGCGCATTGGCAGGCGTTGCGGCATGCAGATAGGACTGATCGAGCTTAGCGAAGCTCGTGACGCCAAGAAGTCCAAGCGCACGGGTCACTTCGTCCTCCATAAGTTCGAGCATCCGCACGATGCCGGCCTGCCCCGCCGCCGCCAAGCCGTAGCACTGCATCCGGCCCAGGCCGACGAGATTAGCGCCGAGCGCAATCGCCTTGACGATATCGGTGCCGCGATAGAAACCGCCATCGACCACGATCATGGCACGGCCATTGACCGCTTCGACAACCTCCGGCAGCACGTCCATCGAACCGCGGCCGTGGTCGAGCTGGCGGCCACCGTGATTGGAGACATAGATGATCTCGACGCCATGATCGAGCGCGATCTTGGCGTCCTCCGCCGTTCCAATTCCTTTGATGCCGAACGGAATCTTGAACTTCGATTTCATCCGTTCGACGGTGCGCCAATCCAGCGCCATCTGGAACTCGCGGCCGGTTGCGCGGCGGCGGCCCCCCGTGGTGTGCCGCTTGGCGAGATCGCGCTCGCGGCGGCTGTAATGGGCGGTATCGACTGTCAGGCAGAACGCGGAATAACCCTGCTTGATCGCGCGTTCGACGTGATCGTCGGCCCAGGCATCGTCGCCGCGCACATAGAGCTGGAACATGCGCAGCGCATCGGGTGCTGCTTGCGCGACCGCTTCGAGGCCGGGATCGCAGACCGAGCTCAACATGTGGGCGACACCGAATTCTGCCGCCGCCTTGACCACCGGATCGGCGCCTCCGGGATGAAAACTCTCCAGCGAGCCGACCGGGCAGAGCACCACCGGCAGTCGCAGCTTCTTGCCGAGCACTTCGACCGAGGGATCGACTTTACTGACGTCGCGCAACACGCGCGGCCGGAATGCAATCGAGTTCGAGCGCCATGCGGTTGCGGCGCAGCGTCGTCTCGGTCTCGGTGCCGCCGACGATATAGTCCCAATCGTTCTGATTGAGATTGGTGCGGGCTTTGGCGACGAGTTCGTGCAAATTGTGAAAGGCGCTTGCCGCGGCGGCATTGGCGGCGGCGCGGCTTTCGTCGGGGTTATGATCGGTCATCGATTGCTCTCGGATTTCCCTTTGATATTCTTTTGATTTTCCTTAGGCGGTGCTTGTTTTTGTAAATTGGCGGTCCCGGGAAGACTCGAACTTCCGACCTTCGGTTTAGGAATTCGATATCACGCTTCCCCGGGGTTCGCCAACGTGCGCCATTTCAGCAATGCTTTCAGAGGCTTCAATTAAATCACCGTGCCATTGTTCACCATGGAAATTCGCCTCTATCCGAACGAAGCCGGAGCAAAAACGGAGCAAAAAATGCCGGAGCTGCGCGTTGCAGTTGTTGCCCGTCGAGGCAGTTGCCGGCCGCTACCGCAGCCTCGATCGAGCGAGCGTCATCCGATGTCGATGAAGCGGGAATGCCAACTCGTTCGGGCGGAGGTGCATCCAGTATATTGATTCGAACCTGCTGCTTATTTTCCGTTGGCTGCCCCATCACGTCATCCATCAACAGCTTGATTAAGCCATAAAGGAGCGTGTGCATGTGCAGGTTGACCTTGGCGGCATCATCTAGCGCGATCTTCGTGCCCTTCAGAACGCGCTCCGCGTGATCTTCATTGGCCGCTGCACCGGCCTTATCCGCGATCAGTGCGAAGGCGGCCCGGAACACGAGAGCCGAGCCCATGTAGTAGAGCGAGTTCGCCGGATGCTGAGCGAGGTACAGACTGTTCTCGCCGACAGCGAGGTTGTCGGCTGCCTCGGTGAGATTCAGCCGGTCATAGTGGAACGCGGTCTTGTCGCGGATGATCTTGAGCGCGCTGTCCTTGAACGGCTGCCGCTTGCCGAAGTAATCGGTCAGCCAGCCGAGGCTTGCTTGATGCGGCGGCTCTAGGCGACCGACGACGTCAGGCGGATTTGACTGCAAGAAACGCTCATCGAGCATCACCCACGTCTCGAACAGCTTGGCCGCCAGGAGTTGCAGCATGCACCACATCTGAACCGACTGCGCAGAGTTGTGCAGGTCGCCGTCGCCCGTGTCATTCATCGTGAACATCAGCAAGCGATTGAGGATCGTGAGTTCGTTGTGCGCGTGCATACAGCCGACGAATTGATTGCGCACACGATTGCTGGCGCCCTTTAGGCGCCCCTCATCGACTGTGAGGTGGATGAGTTGAAAATCTTTTGCCATTGTCTGCTCTCAGCGTAACTGCGCAATCACGGCGCACCTAATTGACCATCGGAAATATAGCGCGGGTCGAAGTCGGCAAGTGCATCGTTCGGATCGATGAAGTTGCCCCACAGCTTCCGCCGCTCGCTCTCGCCCAGCGCCCAAAACGCCTGCAGCGCGGTGGTGTTGGCAAAATGCGGCCACAGGTTACAGTCGAGCAAGATGCGCACGAGCGAGCTGCGGGCGATGTACTCCATCATCTCCAGCTTCTTGACGAGATCGAGCCGCGCGTTGCGGTCGAAAGCCTCAAGGTGCTTGTTCTCGTGCAAGTGTTCCACGTCGCTGCGCACGGCATAGGTATCGCCCATCAGCGCGTGATGGCGCGGGCCTATGAACAGCTCCGTCCGGCTCTTGAATTGCGCCTTGGCTTCACCCTGCTTCGACACGATCAGCCCATCGATGCAGCGGCAGTATTGATGCAGCCGGTCCATGTTGTCGCGTATCGCCCGCGCTTCGAGGTACAGGTGGAAAACCCGGAACAGCCGCCAGTGGCCACCGTTTAACGGCGCAACTTCAAGCGCGGCGATCTGCTCCGCCAGCTTGGCGGCCAGTTGAAGATCAGCGAGCGTGACCGGCGGATAGTGGCGGACCATGCTCGGGATGGCCGGCTCATAGTTGTCCTGCGACCGAACTCCGATCTCGTCAAGGCGGCGTGATCCCGACAACATCACCGGGCTGTGCGCAGGCGCAAACGGGCTCGCCAGCAAAAGCCCGCTATAAAGGTGCCCTGCCCTTCGTTTCAGCTCGGCATTCTCGCCATCGAGGATGTCGGGCGTTTGCGACTGCATCTTGCTGAGCAAGAAAAGATTGCTGTCTTCGACTTCCTGCGTGCGAATCGTGCCGAGCCATTCGCGCCAGTGCGGTGGCATATCGAAACGCTTATCCGCAAACACCCAATGGTGTGGCGTCAACTGCTGCAGCGGCACCAGGTCATCGAGTTTCACGGCCAGGGCGATCACAGCGTACTTGTCGCCGTCATCGATCCAGGACGCGGAATTGGGGCCGCCTTTTCCCGCTGCATCACGCTCGATTGTTAGCATCGCCATATTTCCTATGTGTCGGCGGCGATCATCAGCCGCATCAACTCCTCGCGCCGGGCTTGGAGTTTGCCGTGCTTTTCCTCGGCCGTTGTGAACTTGGCCGCGCTTCGGGCGTAGTGATGCCCCGGCCCATTGGATTAGCCGCCATCATCTCCTGCCGCACGGCTTCCTCAGTGACTTGCGCTTCCCGGTAAATCTCAGGCAGTCCGGCGACTTCGCACGGCTCAAATGCGGCGGTGCGCTCGATGTCAGTCCAAATGCCGCTGAGCTGCAATCGCGCGGCGGCCTCGTTCGCCGCGATCACCCACCGCAGCTCACCGGTTTCCAGGTCCTCAAATGTGAACAGCATAAAATCTACTTGCTCTCGCCCGGTCTCCTATCATGTTCGCTATCCGTTCTCAATAGCCGTCGAAACCATCGGCAACGCTTATGACCGTAGTTGGCGGCGGCCGGATATAAATCATCATACTTGTCTATAAATCTATTGTCTTTCATCAAAAGATGCTGCATATATAACCGTGTCGGCGGAGCTGGTGCTGCCCGAGCGATGGAGAGAAACCATGAAGTGCGTTGTCGTGTTCACGAACCGCGGCGTCGGCCGCCTCTTAGAAGAAGGTGGGTCGCAGGCGTGGAGGCTGAACCCCGACCGAGTTCGCAAGCGGACCTATGTGGTGTGCGTGCAAAACCGGAACGACGGCGACTGGGGCTGCCCCACCCACGAGCAGGGTGAAGGGTTCCTGATCGGCAAGATCAGCGGTGTCGAAACGAACTCCGAGGACCGCGAGAGCAACCGCTACATCATCAAGTTCGACGAGTACGCCGAGATCAGCGTTCCGAAGCTCTGGGAGAAGCTGGGAGGCCTACGTAACCCGGTCCACTACCTCAATGACCTGGAGAAATACGTCGATGTCGACCAGCTGGAGTGGAAGCGGATCCACCCCCGCACGGATGGGGAGCCGCCGCGCGCGGCTTTTCCCGCGGTGCCGAACTCAGCAAGCGATAGGCGTGGCCTCGACATCACCGAAGCGAAGAACGCGCTGGCGACGTTCTACCGCGTGCCGATCACAGCCATTGAAATTGTCATTCGCGGCTAACTCGGACTTGTTCGACAGCCGCTTATCCAACGGCATATTTGTTCACGCCGCTTCTCCGTGGTTCACCGCCGTTCTCCATTTATATAACGATTTCAATAAGTTACACAGGCTATCCATGTTATAGTTCTCCGTAGAAAACCGCCTCTATCCCGACGAGAGCGGAGCAAAAACGGAGAAATATTTCCATGCCTAAGTTGCACATGACGGACATCGTCGTGTCGCGGCTTAAGGCGCGCGGCACGTACTACGATCAAACGACGCCGGCCTTTGGCTTGCGCGTCGGAAAAAACCGGAAGACGTGGTTTGTGATCCGCGGCCGGCAACGGACGCGCACAAACGTCGGGCACTATCCGGCCATCGGTCTCGCGGACGCGCGTAAGGAGGCGCGGAAGCTCCTCACCGAGCAGCCGAACAGAGGCGATCGGCTGACCTATGACGCCGCGTACGAACTGTACAAGGAGGTGCTCAAAGGGAAAAAGCCCCGGACGCAGCAAGACTACAAACGTGCGCACGAAAAGCATCTGAAGCCCAAGCTCGGGAAGAAAAAGCTCCCTGACATTTCCTACGAGAACATCACTGAGATCACGGACCCTCTCTCCAAGAGCGAAAAGCGCAACACCCTCGCGGTCGCCCGCACGTTCTTCCGCTGGTGTGTTCGGCCGCCGCGCCGGTACATTCAGCACTCGCCGCTCGAAGGCGTCGAGTTACCGAAACCGAGAAAGCGAAAACGCATCCTCGCGGACGATGAACTCAAGATCGTGTGGGGTGCGGCAGAAAAGCAGGGCTACCCCCACGGCACCATCTGCCAGTTGCTCGCCGCGACCGGCCAGCGCCGAGGGGAGATCGCCAACCTTCGGCGACCGTGGATAAACGAGAAGGAGCAAACCATCACGCTCCCGGAATCGGTGACGAAGAACTCGAAAGAGCACACCTTCCCCTACGGGCCGCTTGTCGCCGCCATCCTCGATACGATCCCGCGCCGCAATGACACAGACCTCCTCTTTCCGTCGCGGGTGTCCAACGATCGGCCGATCTCGGGATGGAGCAAGTACAAGAAAGAGCTAGCCGACGGGATTGCGGAACGATGGACGCTCCATGACCTTCGCCGAACCTACCGGAGCATCCACGGTCAGATCGGCACCCCAGCTGAGATCGCCGAACGGCTCATAAACCACGCTGCCGCAGTGCAAACGGAGGTCGAGGAAATTTACGATCGCTGGACGTACTTGCCCCAAATGCGAACTGCCGTTCTTGCTTTCGAGGATCACGTCAAAGCTCTTTTGGCCCGCTCACCGTAGCGGGCCTCTTTTTTGGTACTCTATGGGCAACCACGCACATCTTGTAATTGCACTCGATTCGGTTCTACATTTCAACCGCTGCTAGTGGCTAAACCACATGGAGCACCGGTGTCTCCCTAAAGGAGATATCGATGCAAACCACGGTGAAGCTGCCGCTGTACCTCTCATGGTCGCAGTTGAAGCGGTTAGTTGGATGGCCTTACAGCAGGACACATACCGAACGGATGGAAACTGATCCCCAATACGCGAACGATCCTTTTCCGCGACGCGGCAAGGTCGGCGCTTATCGGAACGCCCATCCTATTTGGTACACGCCTGCAGTCCTCGACTACTTCAAGCGGCATGGCTTACCCGTTCCGGAGAACGTCGAGTTTTCCTGACGGAAGACTTACTACGGAGGGCGCTCGGCGGCCGCTGAGCGCCCTCAACTCACAGGGCGCAAATGGGTGCAAACGACGCGGTCGACTTTTGCGGCAAATGTAAACGCCAATGGCCCTATGGCACCAACACTTGCAAGTATTGCGGCTCAAAGCTTGTTGTTTGGAACGATAGGTACGAATCCGAGCAGCAAGCGATCAAGAAATGGCAGGAACGAAACGGCAGATAACGCAGGCGGAAACATTTTCATCGGGGGGTGACATGCAACTTAAGCTCAAGCGGTCTCAACGCTCCGGCGGCATGCTGGGCAGTAAAGTCTACTTTCAGCTCGATGCCCGCGCCGACTTGTCCGGTGACGAGCAAGCGCTCGTAAAAAAATACAGCCTGGGAAAACTCGTCGTGTATGACAGCGCAGCGCGCAAAAAACACGACGAAGCCGCAAGCGCGCATTTCGACGCTGCCGCGCATGCGCCAGTACTCGCCAGCACCGGCGGTACAATAGCCCGCTCGCTTTGGAGCAACGCCCGTGGTCTCGCCCACGTCGCTGTCTCCTCGCTTTCTCTTCGCGTCACCGTCGATAGCCTGACCGGTGGCGAGCACATTGAATGCAAAGACCTCAATGAACTTCTCGGCGCAGAAATCGCGATCATCGATGCGTGCCGCAACGTCAAGGCGTACCTTGACACGGCAATAAACTTTGATGGTCGTGAGGAGGTTGTTGAATTCTAATCGATGCCGTTCGCCCGCCCATCGCCATTTCGGCCGTTTTTGCGCCGCTTCACGGATGAACGGGCGCGCGACCTTGCCGACACGGTAGCGTTTCACAACAAAGTCCGCGCCGCGCACCTTCGCACCGGCTGGGCAAAGTCCGACGCTATCGATGACATTAGCAACCGTATCGTAACTGCGGTCGTTGAACTGGTCGAACCACCCAGCTACCCGCCGCTCGGCGAAGCTCTTGATAAATGCCAGCGCGAGCTGCTGACGCTGGAGACCTCGATCTTCAAGCCGCCCGAAGTCGATTTCACAAAGCCGCTGTCGCTCAAAGAACAGATTGACCTCAATCGCGACCTGCGCGCTCGGGAATATCTCTTCGCGCGTGAGGCGGAAGTCACCGAAAAGCTGGCAACCGCGATCGGCAATATGAGCGCCGCAGTCCTCACGCGCGTACCGGAACTTGAGGACGCGCTCTTTACCGTGCCGCTGATCTCGCTCATTCAAGACCCGCTTGAGTTTCTTGACGGCATCCTCGGGGTGTTCTTCCGGCCTGAATATCTCGATATCGGATTGTTCAATAAGTTGGCGACGCGCGTCTTGGACAACATGAATGCCTTTAGTGGCATCACCGATCCGGAAACGTCGAAGAAACCCCTTATCCCGCCGACGGAATGCGAACTTTCCATCGAGCACGCAGTCGACACCTATTTTTCCGGGACGCCGCTGCAGACGCTGCTGTTGACTCCATGTCCGTTCAGTATTCCCGCCGAGCAGCGCTTCTCCGGTCATTGGATTATTGCGCCGCCCGGACGCGGCAAGACCACTCTCCTGCATACAATGTTCTTGAATGATGTTGACGAGGATGCCTCGATTATCGTGATCGACAGCAAGGGCGACTTGCTCGATCCCATTAAGAGGCTCGATTGGGTCAAGGATCGGCTGTTGCTGATCGAACCGAGCGAGGATTATGCGTTTGCGCTCAATCCGCTCGATGTCTCCCAATCAAGCGTCATGCACGCCGTCAATATGATCGAATACATCATGGCAGGACTGCTCGATGCCAAGTTCACGGCGCTCCAGTCAACGCTTTTTCGCAATGTCGTTCCGGCGATCATTGAGGCTTTCGAGCAGCCGACCCTCGACACTTTCAAAACGGTCATGGTCCACGGCCTACCGCACGAGATCAGACCGCGGCTCAATCCGCATAGCCGCGCATTCTTCGAGAATAAAGACACCGGATTTCATTCGAAAACCTACGAGAGTACACGCCGCGAAGTTGTCTGGCGCCTCGATTACGTCATGACCAACCCGCTTATCCGCACCATGTTTTCTGCCGTCCAAACCAAACTCGACATCGGCAAGGAAATGGATGATGGAAAAATTATTCTGGTCAACAATTCGAAGGCGGTACTCACTGACGAAGGCGCTGAGTTCTTCGGGCGTTTCTTTGTCGCTCTTATCGTGCGCGCAGCGCAGCAGCGCGCCAGCAGACCGGCCGACGCGAAAAAACCTTGCTACGTTTATATCGACGAGTGCCAGACGGTCATTGCCAAGGACACGCGCATTCCCACGCTACTCGACGAGTGCCGGTCGCAAAAAATAGGGCTCATTCTTTCGCATCAGAGAACCGCACAACTTTCGGCCCCGGTCCTGGACGCTGCAGCCAACTGCGCCATCCGCATGGCCAACAGTGACGACGAGGCGAAATATCTAGCCGACAAGATACGCATACCGCCGGAAACGCTGCGGTCTTTGCCTCGTGGCAGCTTTGGCACCTTCATACGTGATTTCAGTCCACCCGGATTCGTGCTGAAAGTTCCCCGCTACGACATCGCGAAGCTGCCGAGAATGACTGACGCCGAATTCGAGGCTATTCAGGCGCGGATGAAGAGCGAGTTCGCCGCCCCAGTTTTGGACAAAGAAAGATGGCCCCAAGCCGGCTCCTCGACATCCCCGCACTCGACAGAACCCGATCAACCGGTCCCACGACCCTCAAAATCTGATGGCTCCGCCGATACATCGCGGGCTTCGGATGACCCCAGTGATCCCGGCGAGCCATCCGATAAATGGTGAATTGACAAGCATCTTTGCACTACGTGGCATTTCATCTGACCATCTCGTTCGCCAGAACCCTCTTCCGATAACGGCACATATGCTAATATTCATTGGATGGTGGAGAACAAAGATAACTCATTCAGCCCTTTCACGACTGCCGTGTACGACTTCTTACACAGGCACGTTGACAATATTGATGTCGAAACAATTAGCGGGTCGGATTTCTCGACGCTTCTTGATTTGAAGAAGGCTATCGACGCGGTTGTGGGGCAAGGAATGGAAAGGTGGCGCAGCGGCAGCATGTCTTGAGCCACTTCGCGAGCCTTTGAACGCTTTGAATAACGAAACGGACAGAGTGCACGCATAACCCGGCACACATTGTTGAGGGTTTTATTTTTTCTTCTCCCCTGTAGCTCGTGGCGCTTCATTGTTCGCCGAGCTTATTCGTCCTGGCCGTTTACGACGTTGTGATTCCGATCTATTGCGCTCGGCATGGACGCAACGCCCCAGAAGCAATCGCGCAATTCGCGCTGGACGCGTGAGCCGGTTAAGGACGACGGTCACGCCGTCGTCGTCTACCCGACCGAGCGCGACATCGAGATTTTTAAGCTTCTAACCCGCTACCGTTATTTGCCGAGCGATTACATTCACGCTTTCGTCGGCGGCAGCATGAGTGCGTTGAGCCGGCGCCTCAATTTCCTTTCACGCAAACCGAACCTCTATCTCGCGCGCCCGCACCAGCAGCGCGAAACCGCGGATGCCAACTACCGTCACTTGATTTACGAGCTGGACGAGCGCGGCTCGCGGATCCTCAAAGAGCGCGGCCTGTCATTTCTTGCCGAAAAGCTATCACCGCAACTTCGCGCATGAGCTAATGGTCTCGCAGATCATGGCGTCCTTCGAGCTCGGGGCGCGAGAGCGGCAGAACGTGCGGCTCATCACGTGGCCGGAAATTTTGGCTAACCCCAGCACGCCCGAAGTAACCCGCCAGTCCGCTACCGCCTTCTTCAATCCCGGTCACGTTTTCCGCGAACGGCGAGCGACACTCTATCCATCTCAATGCCGATGCCCGACCGTTCGGCATTGAGCGCATCATTGACGGTGCGCGGACCTATCTTTTCTTCCCCGGCATCGAGGCCGATTGCGGCACCGAGCCGGTTGAGGCCAGCGGCTTCGAGCGATCGTCCATCGCCAAGAAATTCGCCGCCTACATCGCGATCGCCGAACAGCGCATCTATCGCTCGCACTTTGGCTTTCCCGAATTTCTTTGTTCCCCTGATCGCGCCCACCAGGGTCCGCATGGAATCGATGATGGCGCTGTTGCAGCGGATGACCGGTGGACGCGGCTCAAAGATGTTTCTGTTCAAAACGTTTCCGGTGCTTTCGTCGGTCGAGAAATCGCCCAAGGCCGGCGGCCACATGCTCACCGAGCCGTGGCTGCGCGCCGGCTTCGAGCCGTTCGACCTTCACCGAATGAAAACGGACGCCGCACATGGACAAGCGCGCCACGATCATCGAGCTTAACGATCAGCTCCGCACGACCTTCAAAGGTGGCCGGGTGCAGATGACGCGCGGCGTCTACGACCTCGACGATCGGTTGCGCGGTCGTGCCCTGTCGGTGATGGCCCGATACAACAAGTTCGATGCAGACAGCGAGCACGATTGCGGCGTTTTTATTTTCGCCGGCTACTCGTTCGAGTGGCGCATTGAATATCGAGGCAAGGATGGCTGCGGTGTTTCGCCCGATCCTGCCGATCCTGACAAGACATTTCGCGTCCTCACGCTCTATGCCGTTGACGACGTATTGGCTTAAGCCGGGGCGCGCCCTTCGGGACGGGCTCTATTCGCGTCGCTCACCGAGCCCCGGCAGATCCCGAAACGGGAAGCCGGGTCTCGGCCGTCCGGTGACGATCCCGCGCGCAAGACTACGGTTCCCCTCGCCGGAGGCAGTCGGTCCCGCGTGCCGCCTTTGGCGTCGCTATGCTCACGCTCCTGCGGCTGCCTTATTGAACCGGTCTCGGGGCTGGCGAATGGGCTCGATCATCTTGCCCTGCGACGCTCGCCCATACGCCCTTCTCGTTCGGTGGGGATAAACGGCGAGGCGTGGAACGAAGCCGGTTATCATTGCAGCCATGACCGACGACCCGTCGCGACCTGTCGCGACAAGCCCCGACAGCGAATTCACCCTAACGATCGACGATGCCCTTGGAGCGCTATGCCCGCGCCGGACTTCCCCGCACGCCGCGCAGCGTACAGCGCTATTGCGCCAAAGGTCACTTGGATTGCCGCCGGATCGAAACTCAGTTCGGCGAGAAATATCTGATCTCGCCGGCATCCGTGGACAAGCACATCGCCTATATCGAGGAGGTACGACCTGTCGCGACCGGTCGCGACGTGCCGCGACAAGTCGCGACAACTGTCGTCGCCGAAGAAAGCCACGACGAGCCGCGACAAGCTGCAGCGACAAGCTCCGACCAGTCGCGACCAGTCGCGACAGAGTACGTCCAGCAACTCGAAAAGCGCCTGGATGAGAAGGACGGGGAGATCACGTTCCTTAGAACGGAAGTGGCCGTTAAAAACGATCAGATCAAAGACCTGACCGAGCGCGCGCGCGAGACCAATCATCTCATCGCCGGCCTGCAGAAAATGTTGACTCCGTTACTCGGGCGCGCGGAGGAGAAACACTAATCCGCACCAACGTAGCGAATAATTGCGCAGCGAACATCCGCTTTCGGAAAAAACAGGCATTGCAAATTGGAAGGGTCACATCCCTCGATACGGCTAAGCGGACTTCAGCGGCCCGACAGGCTCGCTCTGGCTTGAAGGGTCGGAATAATCCTGCCAGTATACGGAATGGCTTGCGGGCAGATTTGTTACTGCGCATCGCAGTATAAGACAACGATGCTAGGAAGTGCCTGCTTCTTGGCTACCTGACTCATGCATCTGCAATATGATGCTATGGCTACATGACCTCGCATAGGAGTGCCCGCAAGCCCCCCCTTATCGAAAGTGCACCGCGTGCCGACACTGGAGAAGCTGCGCGAGGCAAAGACGCTTGACGATGTTGCGCACCTTTTGGGCTTTGTGCCTAGTGGCCTTTCGTTTGTGCTCTATAAGATCCTAGATACCAAAAAATACGCCAGCTTCGAGATTCCGAAGCGGGGCGGTGGCAAGCGCCTGATCAAGGCGCCCGAGCCGCGACTGGCGCTACTGCAGAGGCGGCTCGCTAATCTCCTCTACGACTGCCTCGACGAGCTGAAGATAGGCACCCCGCCATTACGACGATCCCTCGCCCATGGTTTCGAAAAAAAGCGCTCTATCATCACCAATGCCAGTCTACATAAACGTCGCCGCTACGTTTTAAATCTCGACTTGGAGGACTTTTTTCCCTCCATAAACTTCGGGCGCGTCCGAGGGTTTTTTCTGAAGGACAAGCATTTCGCACTTCAGCCCGCGGTCGCCACCATCCTCGCTCAGATCGCGTGCCATGAAAACGAATTGCCGCAGGGTAGCCCGTGCTCTCCCGTCGTGTCGAACCTCATCGGACATCTGCTTGATAGCCGGCTTGCGCGGTTCGCCAAGATGCACAAATCCACATATTCTCGGTACGTCGATGACATCACGTTCTCGACGAGCCAGAGGGATTTTCCGCCGGAGCTTGCATTTCCCGTCCCTGGCACCGCAGCAGAATGGCAACTTGGCGTGGAGCTAAGGGCAAAGATTGAGCACTCTGGGTTCAGGATCAACGACAAGAAGACCCGGATGCAATTCCGCGCCTCCCGGCAGGTTACAACCGGACTAATGGTGAATGAAAAGGTCAACATACGGCAGGAGTATTGGCGGGCAACACGGCAGATGTGCCAAGCGCTGTTCGTCACCGGTAACTATTATAGGATGATGCCTGCAACGCTGATGGGTGGAGCGCCAGGCGATCCTCCGGTGAAAGAAGTGCTTACCAGCTTGAATCCGATTGAGGGCGTCCTCGGACACATTTACCAGGTCAAGGAGCATGCCGATCTCCGGGAAGCCAAGGTGAAGAGAGAGAAACCAACTGCGGCTCGCAACCTATACCGCCGACTTCTCTTTTATAAAAACTTTGTCGCCCTGGAGAGGCCAGTAATCGTGCCGGAGGGAAAGACTAACTCAATTTATCTGCGATGCGCGATCCGGAGGCTTGCGGCCTATCATCCGCGGCTCGGAACGATTGCAGCAGGCAAGTTCAAAAGCAAAATCCGTCTTATGAACTATTCCGCCACAATTCACGATGTTCTGGAAATAGGTCACGGTGCGGCGCAACTGAAGACATTTATCGAAACCTACCATAAGTCCGTATCGAAATTCGGCCACGCTCCGCTGAGCTTTCCGGTTATTGTTTTGGTCGACAATGATGACGGCGGCAAGAAGTTGTTTGGTCTAACTAAAGCCAAAACTGGCGTTGATATTTCCTATGAATCGACCGATCCTTTTTACTATCTCGGTTTAAATCTGTACCTGATCAAGACACCTGAACAGGTTGCAGCACCCCACACCAGCTGTATGGAAACCTTCTTTGATCCTGCGGTGCTGGCGACTAAGTTGGATGGTAAGACCTTTGATCCCGACAAAGAGACCGACGCCCCGGGCAAATACGGCAAGGGCATTTTCGCTAGCAAGGTCATCGAGCCAAATGCCGATAAAATCGACTTCTCGGGTTTTGCTCCTCTCCTCGATCGTATCATCGCCGTTTTTGATCATCACGCGGCGCTGAAGGCCGCGCCACTTGCTGCAGCGATCTGACAAGGGCCAAAGTTGTGCGGCCATAAGATGAAATTATCCGCAGCACATACAGCGGGGATAAGAAGGGGAAAACATGTTGTGCACAGCGTATAATGTATGGAATGGAATTCCGACAAGAACGCCACATCGGTGAAATTCTCAAGGAACGAAACATCGAAATAATCGGTGCCGATCTTGCAACGCGCCACGGCTTTACTCAGGTTCCGAATTTTATCCTCACCAAAGCCGACATTTCCGTTGGCGCCAAACTCGCCTACGCGATGTTGCTGAAATATGCTTGGGGGGACGACGCCTGCTTTCCCGGTCAGACAAAACTCGCTGATGACATGGGGTCGGGGGAACGCAGCGTCCGACGCTATTTAGAGGAATTGGAAAAGGCGAGCCTGTTGGAAATCGTCCAACGAGGGTTGGGCAAAACCAATCTTTACCGGTTGTTTCTCACCGTACAGAAGAAGCCCACACGTGGCCGACACTAACCGGCCAATTTGGCCGGTCCAGACCGGCCATACTTGCCGACCTTGAACGGCCATATCTGCCGCTCACTCTATATAAGAATACGCATCTAAGAATACGCATATAAATAATACCCAGTAGCAAAATGCATTATTCAAATAAGAAGGGAACACACTCGAACGGTACAATCAGGGTACGACTGACTTGTACCCTTTGCATTTCGCACCCAACCAAAAAGTGCTTTTAGTTCCTCACAATACGCCCCCGCTTTGTCGGGCGAGCCGCCCGACCCCGCGCCGCCACTTTGCCTATAATAGACTTTCACCATTATGCATCTGGCAAAGCCGGCGGCCGCTGCGCTCCTCGTCTGGTGACTGCGGTGCTCGGGCTGGCGGCACGGGGTCGGCCGGCTGCGCCGGACGCCGTCGCATAGTCGCCGCGCTGGGGCGCGGCTCCTTGCTTTGGGCTCCGACAAAGCGGGGGCGAGAACACCGACCGCAAACGACATGCCATAAGTCAGCGCCGGGTTCTGTTCTCGCCGGGCTCACCAAGTAACGACAGCGTCTTTATTCGATGGCATCATCCGGCTCACGTCCGCGTGAAAATAGTTCGTAGCGAGCGCGCAGCGCTGCGGCTTCTCGGTTCACTTTGGCCTTCTGCCGAAAGCCCGGCTCGCTCCCATATAGGTAAGCTTTCCGAATCGCACCGTCCAATAAGTCACCAAGGGCAGTGGCAAGACTGAACAACTCACTGGCAGTGTCAGGAGAACCTTTAGCGTGTCCAATCCAATCAGGTAGGCGCGTTAGCACACGTAAGCCTTCATCTAGTCCCCAAAGACTGTAGCGAACTTCAAGCCGCAAATCCCTTAACGAGCGAGCTGCTTCAGCCGCTCTCTTATATTTGTCCTTATGGGTCGCATCAGAAAGACACTTCAATTGAATGTTACTCAATGCGAGAGTTTCGTGTAACGCTTTACCTATCATTTTCAGATCGGCTACAATGACTTGACGCCGTGCAGCTCTCACCTCTGATGCTCGCTGTGATAAAAGGGTCCAGATCAAAGTAATAATTGAAACTATGGCCGCGAGCGATGCTGCGATTAACGTGGCAATTTCGGCAGACATATTTTCCCTCGCACGTCGTCGGTGTCCGCTTCCTCTACAAATCGCGACACTCGGACAATAAGCAGGATCAAAACCTTTGGGTCAGTAGTGTCATATCGGATTTACGCCAGCAACTTTTGCCTTACGTCAAATTCCTGGCTAATAATGCTATTATGATCGAACGACGTTAATCAAAGCCCAAATTCTCGGGCGCCTCATCCGCCCCGTCAATGCGACCTCTTCGAGGCGGCTAACCGGCCGGCATTGACCGATGCTGCTGGCGCGCACGCACATACGCGTCGGCTCCGGGGGGAATGCAGCCGATATCCCACCAAGGGGAATAGGAACGGCGGGGAACGTGATAAACCGCATGTATGCAAAAAGGACTTAAGCATCACTACATCCCGATTTTCTATTTAAAACAATGGACGGGCGCGGACCGTCGATTGTGTGAGTACAGTCGCCCCTATGACGTTGTAAAGCCACGCCGATGCTTTCCAAGCCAAACCGGATTTGAAAACGGGCTGTATACGCTCTCAACGTATCCGGACGCTGTCGCCGACATCGTCGAACGAAAGCTCCTGCAGGCTACCGACGACTGGGCTTCGCGAGCACTTCGCTTGCTCCTCGACAACAACATCGAGGCCTTGGACGCCAATTTGCGCTCAGGTTGGGCGCGCTTCATCATCTCGCTCATGCGCCGCACCCCGGAAGCGGTGAAAGACCTTGCGGACAAATTGCGAACTTCCCTGAGCGAAATCGAGGAGCTGCGGGCCCTCCCGGGCGACCCAGAGAAAGAAGATCGGGACCAAATGCTGCAAGGGCTTGTCGAACAGCGCCAAGCGCTATTGCTACAAGACCTTTTGAACAGTGAGCTTGTGGGCGGCCGTCTGGTCAATATGCGTTGGGCTGTTGTTAGGTTCGACAGGGTCAAGTATCCGCTCCTAAGTTCGGATCGGCCATTCGTGATGACGAATGGCATCGGACACGCAGATTCTCATATTGCCGTCCCTATCAGTCCTAGCCAATGCTTTGTTGCGGTAGCCAACCTGGACGTCGAGCGCCAGTTAAAGGCCATTCCGGCCGAGACATTCATGCTGATACTCAATGACAAGATGGCCCGCCAAGGGCGCAAATTTGTGTACGCCGTGGATGACAAGCAGCTTCGCTTCGTCGCCAATAGGTTCGGAAAAAAGGAATTGGCCGGCCCCGGCGATGTCTAGCACTGGAAAGCACGCGCGTATGGCGATGTCATAGCTATCCCCGCACCGTCCACATCAACGCTGTCTAGTCCGTTTCCATTGCGGCGTTACACTGGAAATACCACGGCCGTATCACGGCGTGGCGACAGCCTCGGGTAGGTCACCGACAACACCCCACCATAGGTCGCTCGGTGAGCCGCGGTATTGCTCCACTCCACAAGTGAGCTTGACCGCACGACGGCAAACACGGGTTGCGTGCGCAACACGGGTTTTCACCGGAGGCTGACGCGACGTTATGGAGCCCGACATTATTATTCCCATTGCAACGACCGCTGGCGGTGCCGGCGTCGTATTCTCGCGCGAGGAACGCGAGCGCCACGTCTATATTGTCGGAAAATCTGGCTCGCGGCAAATCGACGTTCCTCTTCAATCTCGCCATGGGCGATATCCTGGCGGGAGAAGGCGTCGCCGTGATCGACCCGCACGGCGACCTGGCGCTGGATATTCTCGACGCCATCCCACGCTCCCGCATCAATGACGTGTGCTACCTCGACGTGACCGACGCGAGCGGCCGGTCGGCTTCAATCCGGCGACAAGAGTCGCGCCCGATCGCCGGGCGCTTGCCGCCGCCGGTATCGTCTCCGCCTTCAAGCACCTCTGGTCGGATTCGTGGGGACCGCGGCTTGGAGCATTTTCTCTTTCACGGCGTCGCGGCGCTTGTCTCTCGCGAACACGCAACCCTGATCGATCTGCCGCGCGTCTACACCGACGACAATTTTCGGGATCGGCTGCTTCGCAGCGTGGAGGATCCCGAAACGCTACGCTTCTGGCAGGAGGAATATCCAAGCTACCAGAAAGCATTTCGCATCGGAGGCCTTCGCGCCGATCTTGAACAAGGTCGGGCAAGTCAACGCTTCGCCGCAGCTGCGCTTGATCCTCGGCCAAGTTGCCCCGCGACTTGATCTCAAATTCACGATGGACAATCGGCGCATCCTGATCGCGAACCTCGCCAAGGGCGCGATAGGGGAGCAGGCGTCGAATTTGCTCGGGTCGCTTCTCGTCTCGCACCTTCAGCTCGTCGCCATGGAGCGCGGCGCGCGAGCGCCTCACGATCGCGTGCCGTTCTTCGTGCATGTCGACGAATTCCAGACGTTCAGCTCTGACGCTTTCGCGTCGCTTCTATCGGAGGCGCGCAAGTTCGCAACCCACTTCGCGCTCGCGAACCAATATACCGACCAGCTTCCGCATAGCCGTGCGTTCGGCCGTGATCGGAAACGCCGGTTCCCTTGTTGTGTTCCGCGTCGGCAGCCGCGACGCCGAGCTTCTAGCGCCCGAGTTCCGCCCCATGGACAGCGGCGCCCTTGCCGACCAGGAGCCGTATCACCGCGTGGCTGCGACGCGGCATTGGGCGAGATCGCATATTCGCGGCGAACCACAGCTCTACGAGCCGCATCGGCACGACCGATCTGATCCGTGAGCAGAGCCGCCAGCGGTTTGGTCGGCCGCGCACGGCGATTATGCGACAAAGTCACACCCATCTCTGAAAGACCCATTCATTGCTAACCGCCATGCGAATGATTATTCAATGCATATTTCGATTCGTGTCCGAGCGGTGTAAGTAGAGTACCATCTCGAAGACAAAGACAATTGATTACAAGGCATTACTTATGTTTGCCTCGGCCGACCCCAGTAGTTTTTATGATGACTGCCCATTTTGCAGCGTCACGCGGGACGAGGCTTTCCGTAAACTCATCCAAAATACTGTTTTGTTTGAAACACAGAATTATGTTGTTGTTCCAGCACTCGGCTCATTCGTGCCGGGCTATGTAATTGTCGCCACGAAGGATCACTATATAAACTTCGCCGAACTGCCAACTGAGATGTTTTTGGAATTCTTTCAAATCCATAAGGCGGTACGAAAGGTCGTCAGGGCGAAATACGGACCAACGCTCAGCTTTGAACACGGCAGCTGGGATATCGATCGCGGAGGGGCATGCATTAATCATGCCCACTTACACGTCTTACCATTTATGGGGGATACAGCGGCGCTGATGCCGAATGAATTTCCATCAAAGATCGTACACCCACACTCTTGGCAATCGCAGGCGCAAAAAAATAGCGGATACATTTACATTGAAGACAGCGCGGAAAACGCGCGCGTTTACACCGCACAATCAGAATTTCCTCGACAGTATGTTCGACAACGCATCTGCCTGACATTAGGCGAGGACTTGTGCACCAAATGGAATTGGGATCTCTGGAAATTCGAAGATAACATCAGAATAACAATTCACGACATCGCCAGCGAGCTTGGAAACCTAAGCATAGCTGGCGCACCAGAGAGCCAAAAGGATCTCCGATAGGCCCCCGTTACGAGTTCGTCTCATCTAAAATATGGCCGCAGAATTGCCGCACCTCGGTATGGCTCGTCGCAACCTTTGTAACGTGGAACCTCAACCACGGGCGAAGTCCGTTGTCCGTGTTACCAACATAGGCAACGATCGGCTTTTTCATCTGATACGCGTATACCATTTCGCAAATGCTGCCGATGTAGCACCAATTATGAATAGAACAGTCCAAAATTACAAAGTCACACGGGGTCAAAGAAGCAAGAGCATCTTGTACGAGTCGCTCGTCGGAAATTCCCAGTTCACGCTCCCGCTGCAATTTATCTGACATCGAAATGATTTTTATCGGAAGATTGGATAGCAAGCTTCTATACAACTCGGCCGTCGCAGTTGCCTCCTCGTATGTTAGAAAGTCTATCCTGTGAGACAAGAAGGCCGTGCGCATCAGCTACATCCAGTTCGGCTGTCGGTCGTTCCTTTAAAATAAGCAACATTTTCAAGCGATTGGTCTTTTGTCTAAAATTGAACCAGCCAGCGCAATGAGCATCAGCAGGAATACAAAAATACTTAGCCATCGATATGCTTCCGCAAATGGCCAATAAAAAATAAACGCCGCTGCAAACGACATTATTGCCGCAACTACCATAAGGCCCGCGTAGACGCTAATCATGCTGTACTTTGAAAATTTATGGAGCGTTGGCCTTCTTGGCCGACCCGTGGAAAAATTATTCGGTGAAAACTCCCGTATTTTTTCAAGGTAGCTCTCGATGACATCGCGAATTCGAAAGCACGAGAGGGCCAAACCGATGTTTGCAAAGCCCGCGAACAGAAACAGACCAAATCTTGCTTTTCCATCTATCTGTGCCTGCGCCGCAGCAAACCAAAGCCCTCCAGTCAGGGTAACCGCAACCGTTGGAACACGACCCATTTGCTTGCTTAACATTCGAACCTGAGCGCAGTTATGATCGAAGCAAGCTTTTTCGCGCTCAAATGTGGCATCATCGGTCATAAGTTTCTCCACTGCCTTGGCGCTGCAGCGCCCCAAATGCTAACGAAAAAAGCCGCGATGCTTTGTGGAAATATATTCTCTCAACAACCCCTTAAACGTTGCGCCAAAGTCTAGTCTACCTTCCTCGATGGCTTCAAGAAGGTCTGGCAATTCAAATCGAATCAGATCATCGATCTCAACTTCGTTTGGTTTCGGGACCTCATTTGACTGGCCCTCAAATAGCGTAATGATTTCTCGATCATAGTCGTAAGGCCCCTTAGTCTTCAACACTCTTCTGAGCGAAGCGGAGATGCTTAATTCCTCACTCAGTTCTCTCGCCGCTGCGGCTAAATATGTTTCACCCGAAAGAACATGTCCGCATGCCGATGCCGTTACCTTTCCGGGACGAACGTCCTTTTTACTGCTTCGCCTTTGCAGAATGAGGCGACCGCCAATGTCGAATAAGAATACGAAGACACTTCTATGCAGATATCGCTTCCGATGGCATTCATCTTTGGTTGCGCGCCCAATCACCTCGTCATCATCATTTACAACGTCAATGAGTTCCATATCTGTCTTCATCGTCGTTCGATAATTGTAAATCGCTACTGTTGTCACCAAGTAGGGATTGCTCCCAATTCATAGGTTCGACGGAGAGTTTCTGTTGCCAATCGCGCCGTAGAGTTTCACCTTCATGTGCTCGTCGCTAATTCTCGCATTTTTGCTTCACGTCGTCGAGGCTCTAAACTAACGTGCCTTCATGCGTTCGGTCGCACCTTTAATTCACCAGATTAGTTGACACTAGCAGGACCCACGTTGTGATAGCATGGCCACGCTAGATAGCTTGACAAGGCCATGTTTTCCACTTCGGATAATATCTGTTGAGAAGCACGGGCCGGGAATCCGGCCGTGTACGACGCAAAAACAATCTTGTGCGAAGCGTTTAGATTGGCTCTGGTGAGCCACGAATTAGGCGCCCGCCCCTTTTTGGCTTAGTTGAGCCGTCATCTATCGACACCTTTTCGCGTTTCTTCACTTTCGAAATGTTGCACTTCAGAAGACAATTCTCAGCTAGCGCGACTTGGGATGTTTCGATCGGCCGTCCTTTCGGCCCACGCCCACGGCCTCGCAGAATTGCTCTCCGAATTTGGTAATTTTGATTACGTCGAGTTCTCCGATAACCAACGCCTCTTCGACGCTGCCTTCTTCTTCACCATAACGATCGCTGTGGCGCGGCGGTGAGTACACCTGCAGCACCATGTTTGTCGGACCAATCAGGCCAAGCGTGTTCAGTTTTCCAGCGATACTCGCGCGCGGCGCGTCAACTCCGGGCTCAAACTTCACCGGACCGGAAGTCCATTTTTTCCCATCTAATCCTTTCCATTCCAAATATAGCGCGCGCAAAGCTCTTGCGTCTTCTCCGGTCAACTCTCCAAGAATCGCCACGTATGCTCGTTGTATATGCTCCCCCTTGGGCGTCAAACCAGTGGTGAGCAAATTTGCCCAAAGTCGCCGAAGCTCGCGGTCCGTTTCCATGCTCGCATGCTCGAGCAGCGGAATCGCAACTTTCGGGGGCACGGCACGGGTGCGTCTAATTCCTCTTCTCTTCAACTCAACTTCTACTCTCTGAAACAGCTCCTGAACTCGCTTCCAATCATAAATTGCTGCCTCGATACGCCGCGCAGCGACCCGATCTGTCCAAACTAGGCCAACCGTATCAATGATCGCCTTGCCAAAGACCTTGTTGAGCCAACCACCGACGTCGCGGCCGGCTTCAATTGCAGTATTCGCGGTTTTCGCAACAGCTCTAAGCGCCTTGGCACTTTGCTTTATTGTACCGTTGTCCACAGGGCCATCCTCGCGTGAATTGGTCGGCAACCCTACGAGTTGACATCGGGCTAAACAACTTGTCGAGCTTCCCGTCGCTATACAATGGCTCTAATAAGCCACCAAACAACCACCACGCAATATCCGTTTTGCGAAGGCGTGACCGACGTGCGGTGCCCCCGTCATATGTTATAATCCCGCCATGACTAAATTGCTCGAAGAAGCGATTGACCGCCTGCGCAAGCTACCCGCTTCCCTGCAGGATAGCGCCGCGCGAGCCGTGATAACGCAGCTTGAAGAAGAGCCGGAGAGAGGCGACCTTGTCGCAGTAGCTGAAGGACAACTTGCCTACGAGCGTGGCGAATTCGTTTCGCTCGACAAATGGAGACATGACATGGGGCTTAGTAATAACTAAGCCGGCTGCACGCCACCTCCGCGAGGTGCCGCGTGCCGACCTTGAGCGCATCAATGAGGCCTTCAAGGATATGTGCTCCGACCCTTATCATGGCGACATAAAATTTCTCAGAGGGACGAATCGAATACTGCGTCGCCGGGTCGGCAATTGGCGCATCGAATTTGAAGTTCGCCCGGATCAGCGTCTTGTCGTCATTCTCGCCGTGACCCGGCGCAGTTCCACCACCTATTGAACCGTCGGGAAACCGCTGACGAGACTAGTCCGTGATTTGGATTCGAGTCCCCTTTCCCGTCGTCCACAGCACATCGAGCGGATTACTGACCGCCAGACTCGCCTCATCCACGAATAAAAACATGTTTGAGCCGCGCCCGTTCGTCATTTCTTTTTGCGCATCGATCATTTGCGCCACGCGCTCCGGTGTCGTTGTCACGGTCGCCACGCGAAAGTTGTCGATCCCGAGTTCGCGGCGATGCTCCCCTGCCTTGAACGCCTCGTAGTAGATCAGCATCTTTTTTGCGTAGTACGTTTGATCCTTGCTCTTGCGTCGATGCACCGGCATCTCTCCCCTATCGAGTTCGAACATGAAGTAACTCTCTTCCTCCGCCTCGATGGACCGCAGGCCGAACAGCTCGTCGGGGTCGGCCGAGTGCTGCACGAGTGCACCGTCTATCCGCACTTTGGCCGACAGGCGTACCCGCCGATCACGACGCGTCTTCGGAGCATTTTCAAGAATTTCCTTTGCGATCGAGCACGGCGATATCAGTGCGGCCGCGCGCGGCGAGTTGCAGGCTCACCATGAACGCGGTGATTTCGACCCGGTGCTCGATGAACCGCCAGCCGGCATCGCGTTGTTTGTCGATTTCGTATAGGAGCCGGCGCCGGACCTCGTACCCGTGCTTGCGGAGCAGCCATGCCCCTTTGCGGGTAAGGCCGTAGATCGTCGGATACGAACCTTTGTATAGTAGCCGGCTTTGTACTTGGCCGATCGCACGCTCGACATAGGCGTGTTCCCACAACGCCAAGAGCGATCGAGAGACATTCTGCTCGCTACCACCATCGAGTGCGGCCAGTTGCCCGGCCGACGCCAATCGCAAGTGCGACAGATTCTGCAAGAGACCGCAGATCGCGCTCCGTTATTCGAATCGCCCTTGGCTGTGCCGGTCGCTCGAATAATCGTCCCCGTGCTCTCGTCTCCAAATACATACATCAATTGTAACCCGTCCCCGCTTCCCTGCTGTGGATTGTGCACCTAATAGTCAGGTGTATAGTTTTGGCAGACCTCCGCTTTGTGCGCCGCCGCCTGAATCGTTCGGGCTTCGGCGGAGCAAGACGGAGGAACTGATGCTTGACATACACACCCGCGCATCCGCGGGTTGCCAACCTCCCGTCATTCGAAACGCCGAGTTCTTCCGGATCGAACTCGCGCCGCTCATTGACGGCAAAATACTCGTTTCGCTGACGGCTACGACCGTCGACGAAGAAGAACCCGCAACTCCTCGATCAAGAAATCGCCTGCGATCGTGTCGTCTCGATCGACGACATTATCGCGCTCATCCGAACGCACGTCCGCGTCGTTCCGGATCGCGTTCCCGCAGTACTCAGTTGAGGGCGGCGATGGACGACATTGTTGCTCTCAGAAACGTCAGACCGCATCCGGGTCCTCAATGACAACTTCCGTACGACGTTTGTCGGCGGCCAAGTTGTCATGACGCAGCGCGTCTCAGAATTGCCGATCGACGAGAAGGCCCGCATCATTCTCGCGGTGCAGAGCTACACGGACTTCGATGCCGAGAATGACCCGCATGGCGAGCACGACTTCGGAAACGTCGAGCTCGCCGGGGAGACCTACTTCTTCAAGGTCGATTACTACTCCCCCGACCTCAGAGGCGGTTCCGAAGATCCCGCCGACCCCGAGAAGACGACGCGCGTACTCACCATCATGCGCGCCGACGAGTACTAACCCCCAACCGAAACCGAAAGGAGGCCAGCGATGGCCAACCAGCAACCGAACTATCGTGCCTACACCGTCGTCAAACGCGAAGGCCAAGACGACTTTTGGCTCGCCATTGGTGCGGCCTTTCAGCACCAGGACGGCGACGGATTCAACGTGGTCCTGCAAGCCTTGCCGATCCCCAACGGGGACGGCCAGTGCAAGATCGTTCTGCGTCCGCCCAAGGCCGACGACACCGAACAGCAACCGCAGGAGCGCACCGCTCAAAACAACAAACCCCGCTCTCGACGCGGGTAGCCGCCCCGCCATAGAGGCGAGGCAGACTCAAGAGCCGCCGGCAATTCCGACGGCTCTTTTTATATTTGCGGCCGCATGTAGGAGGCGAGGCGTGGAACGAGCTTCCCTGTTGCGGCATCCTTTTCGCGATCCGTTCCTGTCAGTACGGGTCTGCGTACTCCCCTACATACCGTACCGACACCCAGTAACGACAGGTGCAGGGCAAATTCTTCTGCTTTTTCAGTGAGATAAAATCTCGGCGCTTGCGGGTTTCGGCTGCGACTGGGGTTATGTTGTTTGTTGTGTTTGTTATTCCCCGCTAACGCGGGGGTCCTGCCGGACGGCTGGAAAGAGAAAGTTGGAGTTGAAACTCCAATCTTCACTGGCTGTGACTCGGACCCTCGACCTAAAGGTCGGGGTCCTCGTTTGACGTTGAGACGAACGACCGGGGAGAGACGGAGGCCGCAATTAATAAGCGGAGGGAGCGTCAGTCCATTCGGACCCGAGGTCGCTCCCGCTTTTATCCCGCCGCGGTGTCATAACGAACACCCTGCGGGCTATCGAACGGCAGAGCCGTCCGATAGTCCTCGGGCGTCACGTTATGCCCCTCGCGTCGCTGCACGCTCCGAGAGAGTGCCAAAAGCCGACGCGGCATCGGGCGCACAAAGGATCCCACTGCCGCTATTGATTCGCTTGCTCTCGGTCCCCGCGCGCCACGCGACGGGGCAAGCCCGTCGCCCACGCGCGCGGCGACCGGCAAGCGGGACGCGTCTATTGTCTGCCCCAGCGCCGGAGCTGCGCTCCGGCCCTCAGGCAGACAATGCGCGTCCATTCTATTGAGGCGCCCAACCCGCCCGACGTGTGCGCCCGAACTCGCCGACTTCGCATCGCGTATTCCGTACCAAGGTTCGCTCCGCACGCTCTCCTCATGGTAGCGGCCGCAGCGCGCCGTCAAGGGTCGCATATCCTTGTGGGCTTCGACTTACCTTCGAGGTGGGCTTTTCCCCTTGACCGCGCGCATGTCGGCCGCTGCTCCGGAGAGCGTCTTGCGGAGCCGAACGCACCGCGAGAGGTCGGCTTTATTAGCGCTCATTCACACACCGTATGCCCACCTGCTCTGCCTGCCCGCACGCCGGGCCCGATCACGACTGGACTTCCCCACCCTGTTCGGCCCCTGCCTGCCAGTGTCTGCACCGTCATCCGCGGCGTTTGCGTGGACGGTGCATTATGGCCGGCTGCCATTGCCGCAAGTACCGGCCCAGCACGAGCCTGCTGCCGCCGGTCAACACCTTCATCGGCCGCGCTCGGCGCTAATGCCGGCTATGGGTCGAATTATCAGCTCTAATCGACGATCGTATGATTGAGAGAGAACTCCGATTACTTTCCGATCACCGCCGTTCACCGCGGTGATCTGTATGGCTTGGGTTACGATACGTCCAAAGTCGAGGATAGCACGATGAGACGCTTGGCCGACCACATGGCAGGAGTCTACATCGAGAACTCGTTTTGGGTTGACCTGCCTGCCATTGCCGACCATCTCGGCATTCCTCTGCGCGACAGCGATTGAAAATCGCGCATTCTTACCCGCCGCTCACGCGGCGGGTAAGTCACGGCTCCGCTTCATTGGAGGCGCGGCCTCGTTTGTCGATCGAATTGCAAGACAGAGAGATTGCCTCGGCCGCGCTTCAGCAAACTCTGTCGTTATCCAGAAGAGTACCGCACCAAATCCGGGCCGACCTGGCAAGCGGTCTTTTCACCCTCACTTCTGTCACTTCGCGCCCGAGGGTTGCAGGAGTATACTTTCCGACGCGCGACAGGTTGCACCATCATGGATGACGACGAAACCATTCACCGCAGGAAGTTGCCCGGCAAGACTTACGTCAGTCGGAGCATTCCGACTAGTCTTAACGATCGTCGAATCCGAATCGCATCGAAGGTGATGGACGGCGCGGTGGGCCATCAGCATGCGATCGAGCGCGGCGAACTCGTTCTTCGTGTGACCCCAGGAGGACGGCAGGAGATCGTCGCCAAATTCTACGAAGACAGCCGCGGCATCTTCGTGCTGACGTTTCAACGCTACCGCAAGGACACAAGCTCGCCCCATGAACGAACTTACTTCTCGTTCACCGGCGACGAGATTAACAGGCTGCTTGAGTTCATCCTCAATCTCAAGCGGCTACATCTGCCAAACGACGACAAGGTTAATGTCACGGAGGAGGAGCTTCGGCGGCTTATCGTTTCTAACGATCAGGTGCGCCGTCTTGTTCTCGACAACCAAGAACTGATCACAAGCATCGCCACAAATGAGATAACGAAGAGCGACATTGTCGCTTTGGGCTATCGGCGTGAACAACTCAAACGTTATGACCGGCTTCTCTTCGACCCGGCTTACTTCGATGCAGTGGCGGCCGAGACGAACGCCTCCCCCGAAAGAGTCTGGCAATCGTTCTTCGAGGCTAACAAATGGATATTCGGATATGGGCTCAATTATGTGTTTCTGAGCGGCCTAGACGGAAAAAAACTGGAACAGATCGTCGCCGGCTATAGCTTGAAGGATGCAGGCAAGAGAGCCGACGCGGTCCTAAAGACGAGAGGGCTTATCAGCGCCCTGTGCTTCGTTGAAATCAAGCACCACCGAACCGCACTGCTCAAGAACACCCCCTATCGACCGCGAGTCTGGCAACCATCCGACGAGCTCAGCGGCGGCGTTTCTCAAGCCCAAGTGACTGTGCACGCCGCCGTGAAAGAACTTGGCGAGCGACTACCCGTGAAGGATAAAGATGGCGCGCCGACGGGCGAAATTCTCTACGGCATCAAGCCGAGATCATTCGTCGTGGTCGGTAATCTGAAAGAATTCGAAACCGAACACGGTACGAATGAAGCCAAGTATCGGTCATTCGAGCTTTATCGGCGCAACGTCAACGAACCCGAGATCATCACGTTCGATGAACTGTACCATCGAGCCAAGTTTATCGTTGAGCATCACGACTAATCCCCCGCGCACTCGCTTTCGAAGGCGCCAGGGGCAAGCCCTTTCCGAGACGGCCTTTGTCGCCACATTTAGGCCACTTTGTGTTCATGAAATGTTTTGACTTTTCCGCTAGATTGTGCATCATCGCGCTGCATAGTGATGCACGGTGATGCTTTCTCCTCGGCTAGGCAAGAAACCCCGCACGACGGCGACCTTAACCGCCGAACAAGGACGGATTCTCAAAGCCATGGCGGATCGACAAAAGGTTTCGGTGTCGTGGCTGATTCGTCATGCCGTCGACCGTCTGATCGAAGATGAGAGCAAGGGACTTCAACTTCCCCTCGAATTGCCGGCTCGTGGAAATCTTACAGATGCGAAAGGCCAGAACTGATGCCGCGCAAGCGCTCCTTCACACAGGCTTTTCAACGGCCGGTTTGCCTCGATTTATTTTCCGGCGCCGGTGGATTTTCCGAGGGCTTCCGGCAGGCCGGCTTTCATACGATCGCAGCAAGCGACATCGATCCATGGGCTGGCGCAACGTACGAGCTGAACCATCAGAAACACGGCACGAAGTTTGTGCTCGGCGACATCTCGCACCCCGCAGTGCAGGAAAAGCTATTCGACGCGGTCGGTGAGCACGAGCTGGATGTCATCATCGGCGGGCCGCCGTGCCAAGGCTTTTCGCAGGTTCGCAATCACAACCGACTGATCAACGATCCGCGCAACAAGCTCTACCGGCACTACGTGTCCGTGATTTGTCGTCTCCGTCCCCGCGCCTTCGTTATGGAGAATGTACCCGGGCTGGAGAATTTAGGCGGTGGCGCCGTACGCGCACAAATCCTAGAGGACTTGGCGCAGGACGGAGAATACCGCGTCGAGTGCCGCGTACTGGACGCGGCGGCCTACGGCGTGCCGCAGAACAGGTTGCGGATACTATTTATTGGAGTACGTCAGGATTTGCAGGCATTGCCGCGCTTTCCCGACAGTTCATTTTCGGACTCCTTGCCTTTTCTCGATCGCAAACAGCACGGAAGCCGCTGGACTTATCGCCATCGCAAATCGCCCGAGACTGTGCGAGCGCTTGCCAAACTCCTCGATCCGACTTCGACGCAACTCGTGACCGTCGAGCAGGCCATTGGTGATCTCATCTGGCTTCAGCCGAACGCCAAGCTCGTGCGCAAGCCTTCAAATGATCCGATTGAATATGAGACCGAACCTACGACCGCCTATCAAAAAGCCCGCCGAGCGAAGTCGCCCGAGCTTTTCAACGCCGACGTTCCATCTATTCGAGAAGATACGGTCAAACGCCTTCGTGCAATTCCTCACGGCGGCAATTACCGCGATCTGCCCGAGAAGCTCGCCGCGCGATATCTATCCGATAAAAAATGGGGCCCAGAGTTAGGCCGGGAAATGCTCAGCCGCAAATATTTCTTCGCGTACCGCAAGCTATATCCGTCTCATTTCAGTTGGACTCTAAACACAAAAGCGGATTGCGTCTTTCACTACGGGACGCCTCGCGCGCTCACCGTGCGCGAGTTCGCGCGGCTGCATTCGTTCGACGACACGTATCATTTTCTAGCCGGCGATCGGCACAGCCGATACCAGCAGGTCGGGAACGCGGTCCCCCCTCTTTTTGCCAAAGCTATCGGCGAAACAGTTGCGAGCATATTGGCCGACGCAGACGCGGCCGGTCGCGCCGCCGTCGCCGTCGCCGTCGCCGTCGCCGGCTAGCTACGACGAGCCGTAGCGGCCGCGCAATTCAATCAAATAGTCTGATAGAGACTTTAGCGTTTCCGTACCCACCCACGGCTCGATCTCCTTGAAGCCCTCGCGGTGAGTTTCGCGCAGCAGCGGCAAGCACACGTGGTAGACCGTGTGAAATGTGTAGCCACCGGTGCTGGTCGCCTTCGCCCTAAGGATATTTCTTAGCCGGGCTATATCGAACTCATTCGTGATCAGCGCGTACCGCAACTCCGTTGGCTGCTGCTTGTTCATCTGAAAAGACGAAAATTCGGATTGAAATTGCGTTTCCCTGTCCTGACGGATCGACCACTTTGCAGTCGTGATCAGATGAGTGATGTTGTCGTCAATAATCGCGATATCGGAACTCGGCTCACGTTTTTTCTTCTCCCCCTCCTTCAATGGCGGCCTCTTCAGGAACCCCGGCAACTTCGATACCGGCGAACGAAGGGCGAGTCGCGCTGCTGGGATGTGCGAAACCCGCTGCAGAAGGATCATGAGCAGATCTTCAAATCCCTCCCCGAGTGCGTTCTGACGCTTCTTACCGATCGTAAAAAACTCGCGGCTCAAATTTTCGATCATTTCCGAAACCACACCGGCGCGCTCGTCGTCTATTCCCTCGGATCGAAGTAACTCTTGTATCGCCGAGGTCAGCTCAGATTCGATCTCGCTGTCGACTTCTTCTTCCTCGTCCTCGCCTGTGGCATCACTGCTTTTCTCCGCCTGCCGGCGCCGCAGCTCCTCAACGCACCCCTTAAACAGGACATCGATTTTGCCCGGAAGCTCCTTTCGATTAATCTTCCAATGTGCGCATAGAAGTTCTGTGAACCGGCGCGCGCGTTCGTAAAAGTTGCCTCCGCGCTGCATGTGGTTCGAATCGTAGATATGAGCAAGGCCGGCCCCAGCGTTGAACCAGAGCAGGCATCGATAGACATGCTCCCAGGCGTTGGCTTCCGTTACCGGTCCAGCGTGCTCGAAATAATGTTTGAGCACGCGCATGCGCGTCCCCTGCCCGAAGGGACTATCCTTCGCCATGTGGCCTTCTCTTCCTCGACCCGAATCACTTAGGAAACTGATCCGTCAAAATACAGCAGCCAGCAATAGAAGGGAGTCCCCCCACACCAATGGATAAGCTAAGCCGCGAGGCCCGCAGCGCAAATATGAGGAAGATCCGGAGCCGTGACACCTCTCCCGAGCTGTCCGTCCGCCGGTACCTGCATCGGAGAGGATTGCGGTTTCGGCTGCACGCCCGCGAATTACCGGGCAAGCCTGATCTCGTCTTCCCTAGCCGCCGAGCCTGTGTTTTCGTGCACGGATGTTTCTGGCACGGCTGTCCGCATTGTGCGGACGGCACCCGGAGAGTTAAATCGAATGTCTCCTATTGGTCGTCCAAAGTTCAGGGAAACCGGGCCCGCGATGTTAAACACACGGCCGCGCTTAAAAAGGAAGAATGGTCCGTGTTCGTGATCTGGGAGTGCGAGGTAAGAAACGAAAGTAAGCTTTTTACATTGGCAAACCGCATTAAGATACTTTCGCGTGCGCAGGCGAGAACGCGCGCAAAGAAACTAGACGAGTAGAGCTACCGGCTCGATCAGTTCCCGGCCTTTATTTCTTACATTCCCAACCATCTTATTCACCGGCCAGATTTTCAACGTCTCATCGGACACGGCTTGAGCATCGCGATTAGCTCATCTTCGGTTGCCTGTTCCTCGCTCAAGCATTTCGGCCAATCACGTTGGCCCAGGATTACGGACATGCGGTGACCCGCACGCTTTTCCTCGCATCTCGAGCACGTGGGGCTCGCAGATATTTTAGGAAACGCCTGGGCCGTCCTCGTCCTTGATGCCGACGGTGGCTCGGCGCCGCGCGGTCTCAGCGTCGTATCTTATGTGCTGCAACTTCATCAACGCTCCCGGTAACGCAAAGGTGAAAAGAAACGATGATATTCCAAAAAACAAATAGGAACGCTCTATCCAAATTCGCCACATACTTTGTTGATCGAGGGCGCTCTCAAGGATCACGCCGGTAAACAATAGCCCTATCGTGATCAAATAACATATCAACAATACTGTATGCCAAAAGAGTCGGGTTTCCATCCGGTCGCGCCCAGTCTCGGCAATGCGCCAAGAGCCGTCCGGGATCATAACTGGGTCGCCTATGATCGTAATAATAGCGATTAGAAAGCCAGCGAACACCGTAAAAACGGTGACGATTATCAATATAAGATCAGCGTTCTTATGAACATAAGGCTGAGCGTAGTAGGAGCCGAAGCCGCCTATTATTAGACAAAACAATGAAAATACGACGCGCATTACTGTTCCAGGAATCCAGCATCATGTAGTGTCTTATAGAAATGTGACAACTCTCTCCATGCCTTGTCGCGATCAACTGTTTTACCGTCACTGTCGATCGATACAGTCGACCGCATAAAGATTTCATTTGGTCCTATCTTTTGTCCGGTCTTTGTAATGATGGTAAACTCGTCAAGCTCGTCGCCGTTCTTGAGAATGTCAGCGGCGACGTCTTCGATTTGTTTTTCTCCCAGCTTGAATTCCGAAAATCTATGATCTGATTTAATCGAGAGAATAATTTGTAGTCCTTCGCGCGTAAAATCGTTCGGCTTCTTTATGAATTTCTTGAATTGTTTTGCAGCCGCCCCGAGAATTCCGTAGGCATGTGCCTGTCTCTTTTCCCAGGTGGAAGTTGCTTGGAACATTGTCGCCTTGATCTGGACTTCTTTTACTCCCTGACGGTGCATCATTTTTATTTTGCTCACGTCGGCAACTTTCAAGAGCTGAAACCGTGTCGCGTCCTGACGCAGCCTCGCTTTCTGAAAGAATGAATAAATAAATGCTGCGACGGCAGCGTCTCGTAGACCTGTTGAACAGAGGCAAACATGGTTGTGGCGCACAAACAAAAAGGCATCGCCGTCAAGCCATTCGCCGTCGGCTGGCGGACTTACGACTGTCAAATCCAGTTCGGATTCGCCGTGTTCCGCTTTTGGAACCACTGATGCATATTCACCGGGCGTGTCGACGGTCAGATGTAGATACATGCCGCCGCTCGAAAGTTCTCGTGGCTTGATGCTTTTGGTATGTTGGCCGCCGTGAACTATCGTCCGGTCCTCGATCGTTTTGAGATTGAGATGGGCCTCTTTCAGTAGTTTCTCTAGGGTGAGCCCATGCGCATCTTCAAGCCAAACCGCTCTTCGATAGCTGAGCGTCTTTTCTTTCTTATCCGCCATTCCCCGTTCCCCAAGCAGTTCGATGGGGCACAATGGCACAACTCCTAGGGAGGTCCAACGTGGCGCACACGCCAGCGGGCGAGTAGCAGGAGTCACTCGCCACTACTCGACTTGTAGCGTTTGCGCTAACATACCGAAGTCGTGCATCTATTCCCGGTTAGGGAATAAATTCATAAAATATCTCAGGGTACGTTGCATCGCCGTGTTGCTTGCCTTCGCATGATCGAAGCGCATTCGATGGGTCGTTTCCGCGTCGGGCAAGAAACCGATCGGCCATGCGGTATTCGATGTCGCGATCGCTTCTGATCCCGGACAGCACCTCCCGCCTAGCAAGCGCGCACAGGTGACCCGGAAGCTCCAGCCCAAGTATACGTAATGCTCACGGGCTGCGGAGCAAATTCGGAGCAAAATTCTCGGTGTCGAAAAGCTATCCTATTGATTTGTTGGCGGTCCCGGGAAGACTCGAACTTCCGACCTTCGGTTTAGGAAACCGCTGCTCTATCCGGCTGAGCTACGGGACCTTTGATAGCCCTACAGGCTCTACGTCTTTCCCTATAGCATAGGTGTCGCCGCCTGCGTCCAGACATGCCCTAACGCTGCTTCGTTCGCGTTCGTTGGCGGGTTCTTGGTATTCTTGTCAGTATTCTTGTCGATATTCTTGGCTTATCGCGATGCCGCGCAATTGGATGAGCATTTCAGCGGGCCTTTTTGCGGCCGTTGCCGCGTTCGGAAGTTTCGCCGCGGCGGCGCAGGATTTTTCCGTCCCATGCGGCTCAGGCGAGATCGGCCGCGGCACGGTGAGCCGCGTCATTGACGGCCGCAGCTTTGTGCTCGACGATGGACGCGAGGTGCGGCTCGCTGCGATCGAAGTACCACCGCTGCCGCTAGCGCAGGAGATCGACGCGGCATCGGGCGGTGTCGCGGCCAAACAGGCGCTCGATGCGCTGGCAGGCGGTGACGAGATTCTGCTGCAACGCGCCGACTCTATCTCGGATCGCTACGGCCGGGTGGTCGCTTACACCTACACGCTGCGGGACGGCGACACCTTGTTCGTCCAGGGTGAACTCGTCGCTTCGGGTTTCGCCCGCGTCGGCGACCGGGTCGGCAGCCGTGCCTGCGCCGCAGAGCTTCTGAGCCGCGAGAATATGGCCCGCAAGGCCAAGCTCGGATTGTGGGCTGATCCGATGTATCGGGTGTTGGATGCCCAGGCGCCCGCCAGCGTGCTGGCACAGCGCGGGCGATTTGCCGTGGTCGAGGGTGATATCGAGTCGGTGCGCCAAAGCGGCGCGACGATCTACCTTAATTTCGGACGGCGTTGGTCGGAGGACTTCGCCGTAACCATTCAAAAGCGAAACGAGCGTATCTTCACGGCGTCGGGCCTCGATCTGATGCTGCTGGGCGGCAGGCGTGTCCGGGTCAGAGGCTTTGTCGAGGCCCGCGGCACCACCGGAGCAAGTCCGTGGATCGCAGCCGAACGGCCGGAGCAGATCGAAACCGTCAAGCGCGAGTGATGGATTGGCTTTGCACGTGGCACGGGCAGATCACGGGTACGATTCGAAGTTGAAATCCAGCCCGGGGGGCCGAAAATTCCTTAGCAAAAATGCATTGCGATACCTATCGCGATTCCCGCATCGCCGCGCGCTTGCTGGTATCAATAAGACAATGAAATCAAAAGAGAATTTAACGTTGCGCTGACGGCGGAACAGGGCTGTTTCTCGGCCGAACCCGGCTTGGCCTGCGGCCTATTTCGTATTAAAATACGGGGTGACGTCGGGACTTTGCGGATGATTGGGGCCTTGTACTTCGATATTTGCCAGTCGAGGGCGCTGGTGTTGGGCGTGAAAGCGGGCCGACAATCTTCCGGGCGGCGGAGCCAGGAGCAGTACGGTTACGATCCTGAAGCGAAACGAGCATAGTTTCGCGAACGTCGAGCCTCGTTGGGAAGGCGTCGCCGGGAGTTGCTGTATATCCGCATCGCGCTGACAGACCGCCTGGGGGCGATTGCGAAGAGATTTTGGGTGACTTGGTGAGACGGGGACGATCGGCAGCCGCAACCTATCGGCCTGGAAACGTATTTGGTCGCGCTGCCATCGCAGCGGCGACCTTGCTGCTTGCGGCCTGTACCGCCTCACCGCCTGCCACCACGCCGCAAGCTGCAGTCAGCACACCGGCGAAACAGGCGGCCGATGCCGCAGCCATGGCGCCGGCGGTATTGCGCGAACACCAGCGCATCCTTGCCGCCTATGGCGGCGTCTATAACGACCCGCGCCTACAGAGCATGATCGAAGCCACCGTCGAGCGGCTGGTCGCTGCGTCGGAACGGCCCGATCTGCATTACAAAGTCACCATGCTGAACTCGCAATCAGTCAATGCCTTTGCGTTGCCGACCGGCCAGCTTTACGTGACGCGCGGACTGATCGCGCTGGCCAATGACGACTCCGAACTCGCTTCCGTGCTCGCCCATGAGATGGGCCACGTGATCGCGCGTCATGCCGAAATCCGCGAGGAGCAGGCCCGGCAAGCGGATCTTGTCAGCCGCGTCGTCAGCGATGTGGTGACGGACCCGGCGGCCGGTGCGCTGGCGCTCGCCAAATCGAAGCTGGCGCTGGCGAGTTTCTCGCGCGCGCAGGAATTCGAGGCCGACGCCATCGGCGTGGGCATCGCTTCGCGCGCCGGGTTCGACCCCTATGGCGCGGTGCGCTTTCTCACCTCGATGGAACACAATTCCGAACTGAAGCCGGAGCAGACTGGCGCCATCAATCCGAGCGCGCCGGACTTCTTGTCATCCCATCCGGCGACGCCCGAGCGCGTCACTCAGGCGCTGGCTAATGCCCGCCAGTATCAGGCGCCGGCCGTCGATAACGGCCAGAGTTTCGCACAGGCCAAAGCGACTTATCTCGCCGACCTCAATGGCATCGTTTACGGCGAGGATCCGAGCGAGGGTTTTGTGCGGGGTCGGCGCTTCCTGCATCCGAAACTCGGCTTTACCTTCACCGCTCCGGATGGCTTCACGCTCGACAACACGGCACAAGCGGTGCTCGGCATCAAACATGGCGGCGGCCAGGCGCTCCGCCTCGACGTGGTGCGCGTCCCGGCCGAACAAACGCTCGCAGGATATCTTACTTCGGGCTGGATCGAGAACATCGAACCGGCCACCGTGGAAGACATCACCATCAACGGATTCCCCGGCGCCACCGCAGTGGCCAAGGGCGACCAATGGGATTTCCGGCTCTATGCGATCCGGTTCGGCAGCGATGTCTATCGCTTCATCTTCGCCGCCAAACATCGCACGCCGGAGACGGACCGCGGATTCCGCGAATCGATCGGTACTTTCCGCCGCATGAGCCTGGCCGAGATAGAGGAAGCCAAACCGTTACGGCTTCAGGTCGTGACTGTGGCACCGGGCGACACGGTGGAAAAGCTGGCCGGCCGCATGGCAATCACCGATCGTGCTGTCGATCGCTTCCGGGTGCTCAATGGCCTCGACCCCGGTGATCGTTTGAAGGTCGGCAGTTCCGTTAAGATCGTTGCGGAATAGGCCGGCGCCCGGCAATTTCACCTATTTTCTCCGCCCATTGTCCGCTATGCTACCCTTAGATAAGAGCCGCAAAAGCGGTCAGGGGAAGACTGGGGGGGAAGACTATGTGGCTCGTCAAAGCGGTAATGCCCGCGTTTGTGGCGTTTGTTCTCGTGTTGATCGTCACTGCCGTGCTGACGCTTGTTAAGCACGAGGCCGTAGCTCCGCAGCATCTGGTTTTCTTCTATTTGTTGCCGACCGCGTTAGTGGCGGTGCTCTACGGTACGCGGATCGCGATGCTCTGCGCTTTCGCCGCAACGGCCTGCGCCGCCTTTTTCCTCTATGATCCGATTTATAGCTTCGCCGTGGCAACACCCGTCGAGGCGGGCGAATTGATCTGCTTTACCGGCCTGGCTTTGATCGGCGCGAAATGCACCGCCGATCTATTGCGGCCGGTGGCGAATTTTTCGCGGCAAAATCCAGCCATCGAAAAATAGCTTCTTCCGATCAGAACTGCGAAGCGAGCTGATCCAGTCCCATCACGTGGATGATGTTGCGGACTTCATCTTTCTGCTCGGTATTGAAACTCAAAATCAGCGGCACGGCGGCGGATTTGAGGCCCTGCACTGAATCGGGATCCACCGCGGCTTCATTCGTGGCGCCGCCACGGCCGTGCGTCTCTTGCCCCCGCGTATAGGCCATATTGCGCAGTGCGACTTCGACGCTTGGCCACATGCGCTCTTGATCCGGCGTCAAATGCAGCCGCGCTTTAATACTCGCGATCTGGGAATCGTTGAGCATATAGCCCGGACGGTTGACGACGCGGCGAATAGCGGGAGCGGCAGCCTTGGTTTCTTTCATCGGCACGAAGGCCGTTTTTGTCGCGGCTGCCAACACCGGCACTTGTACGGGGGCGCTCATCTCAGACGAAGGTCCGGGAACCGCCGTGTCGGCCGCCGCGACTCTCACTGCCGTCGAAGGAGGTGAATCTAATTCATTCTGCGTCGAGGATTGCATTGCAGCGTGCAGCAGACTTGCCTGCGGCATCATCGGCTCAGGACTGAATAAAGCCGACCCTGCATCGTCCACCGCATGCGCCGTTCCGATCGCCGCAACCAGCACACGCGGCACGGCCGGAGCATTGTCCCAATTTTCGGGAAATCGCAGCGCGACAGTCTCGGCGGCCGAAAGATCGGCGCTACGGAGCGCGACGGTATGCAAACCGACGCTCAGATAAGCTACCCCGCAAGCCAGCAGAGCGAGGATGAGACGGATTCGGAAATTGGGAAGGAGGCGCACTTGGCCACGCTGGTGCGTCTTGTTCCGCCGCATGCTCACCCCCGTCCACTTCCCACGCTACGTCTCTTAAGTCCTTTCAAATGAGGCTTAATTTATGGCTAACCATAGGAGATTTCCTGGCACCCCCGGTGCCAAGACGAAACAGGACTGCGCCAAATAAAAAAGGCCCGGCACCAGCCGAGCCTGTGGTCTCGTGACCATCAAAATCGAGATTAAGCCGCCTCTTCCTCGACGACGGCTTCATCTTCCGCCGCCTCGGGCTTAGGACCGCGACGCGGCCCTTTCGCAAGCGCAGCCTCGATTTCCTTGACCGCCTCGGTCTCGGTAACCCGCTGCACCGCGGCAACCTCTCGCGACAGCCGATCAAGGGCCGCTTCGTAGAGCTGCCGCTCGGAATAGGACTGTTCAGGCTGGGTGTCCGAACGATAAAGGTCACGCACGACCTCAGCGATGGCAACGATGTCGCCGGAATTGATCTTGGCTTCGTATTCCTGCGCACGCCGCGACCACATCGTACGCTTGATCCGGGCCCGCCCCTTGAGCGTCTCGAGCGCCCGCTTGACCATCGGCGTTTCGGCGAGCTTGCGCATGCCGACCGACACGACCTTCGACGTCGGCACCCGAAGGGTCATCTTATCCTTGACGAAATTGATGACGAACAGTTCGAGCCGCGCGCCAGCGACCTCCTGCTCCTCAATCGAAATGATCTGGCCCACGCCGTGTGCCGGATAGACGATGAATTCCTGAGTCTTAAAGCCTTGTCGTTGAGTAGTCTTCTTCGCATTCATTCCCAAACCTGCTCCTTCCGCGTCCGGCTTGCGCCGCGGCGCGGGCTTTGCCACGCTGACTCGGCTACGGACCGAAGCTCGCGTGGGCTGTGATGGCCTCCGGCTCGCGCGGGAGGAGGCTTTCGTTGTCTTCCGGCTCATGCCGGCTGCAACTTTCTTCGAACGACGAGTTTTATCTGCCACTGCTCTCGCGTGGAAAATCACGCCTCTATTGACGGTTCCTCGGAACCCTCCGAAAAAATATGCTCCCTGACGGGGAGCGGCGTTTCGGGGGTGTTTTTCTTATATGTGAGGCCTTTATATCACATTTTCAGCCAAAATCAAAGCCTTATGCGACGGCTAAGCGCCGCATGCGGCCGTTAAAGGCCACAGTTCTTAACAGTGGTTAATACTCGCGGTCGGTGAAAATGTGGCCCTTTCGGGCCTAGGCGACCTTTAATTAATCTCCGGTCCCGGGCTTCGGCGAGAAATGCTCTTCGAACTTATTGGCGACGCCCTCCCACTCCTTGGCATCCGCGGGAGGGGCTTTTTTGGCCGTGATATTGGGCCAAACCTTTGCATATTCGGCATTAACGCCAAGCCAGCTTTCGACGCCGGGCTCGGTATCGGGCTTGATCGCCTCGACGGGGCATTCAGGCTCGCAGACCCCACAATCGATGCATTCATCCGGATGGATGACCAACATGTTCTCGCCCTCGTAAAAGCAATCTACGGGGCAGACTTCGACGCAATCCATGTATTTGCATTTGATGCAATTGTCGTTGACGATATAGGTCATTTTCACACTCTGGACGGGCTTTTCGTAGCCTCGCTCCTATCGCATGGCTCAGATGCGCGCAAGAAGAACGGAAACTCGGAGCTACTAATCGATCAACTCATATAGCGACGCGCCAGTCCCGCCGGGACCCCGCCGTTCGGTAAATCCTGTCACTTTCAAAACGCGAACACCACCGTCCAGCGCGACCGTAATCACATCACCCGCCCGCACCAGCCGGCCCGGCGCATCGATCCGGCTGCCATTGACGCGAACATAGCCCGCGCCCGCCAGCGTAGCCGCCGCTTCACGGGTGCGCACCACGCGGGCATGCCAAAGCCAGCGGTCGATGCGCTGGCGATCGCCTTCAACAGGCACTCAGCGGCGCTCCTTGGCGTCGGCCTCAAGCTGGGCTTTCAGAGCCGCCAGCTTGGCGAAAGGCGAGTTCGGATCCGGCGCTTTCTCGCGCCGCTCGAACCGCGCCGGACGATTGGGCTGCCGCTCGCGATCGCGATGCGGCCGGTCGGGACGGTGTTCGCCGCCAATATGCTTGCCACCACCCTGGCGGCGGTGGCGCTGGCGCGAATGACGCTCCTCCCTGACCTCTCCTTTTAGCCCTTCCGTAGCCTCGGCGCTATTGGGCGCGGCAGCCGGCGTGGCCGTGGCCTCGCCTGCCGCCGCCACGGAGGCCCCTGTCTCATCGCTGCGCTGCCGCGGCGTTTCCGTCGCTCTTTTGCGGAACGGCTGGCGGCCTCTCTCTCTCGGCCCTGCTCGCGGCGTGCCGGACGCGGGCGGCGGCGTCCCTCCGTTCGGCCCGGGCGCCAAACCTCGACCAAGACTGGGTCTGCCAGCGGAACCTCCGGGGGCGTTTCCGCGGGCGCCGCGTCTCCTCCCGCTTCCAGCACTGGTGCGGAAGTCTCGGTGGCAGTCGACGCCTCCGCGGTCACCGACTCCTCGATCGGTTGCAGAGTCTCTTCCTGACTTTCTTCGCCGAAAGCGGTCGGGATTGCTTCAGCGGGCGCTATGTCCGCATCCAGCACGCCAGCAACTTCAGTCTGAGCGGTAACTTCCGCCGCCGATTCTGCCGCGACATCAGTCGCCGATGCGCTGTCATCGGGGGCAGCCACGGCGTCTGCCGACCCGGCATCGGCGGCCGGCGCAGGAGACGGTGCCGGCAGCGGTTCCGATGGTTTGGGGCGCCGCTCCATGCGATAGCCCAACGAGCGCAAGATCGATGCGAAATCCTCGCCGGAAGCGCCGGTCAAGGAGGTCATCGTGTTCACCACTGTGAAGCCGCCGCCGGGAAAGACGCCGGCCGGTTTCACACCGGGAGCACCTTCGCGCCAAGTCAGTGCCGGGCGGATCAGATCGGCAAGCCGTTCCAGAATATCGACACGGACGGCGCGCTCACCGCAAACCCGGTAGCCTGCGGTGCGATACAAGGCGGGATCGATCTCTCGGTCGACCGGGATCGAGGTTCGCCCGCTGCCCGCAAGATGCAATAAGTCGTTGACGCCTTTACTTTGCGGCTCGGCCTGATCCGCCGCGGCAGCCTGTGTTGCGTCGTGGCGCAGCGCCCATAATTGCGCCGCGAGCCGGCGCGGCGCAGGCTTCAGCAGCGCCGGCAGATAGATGTGATAGGCGCCGAATCGCACGCCGTATTTCCGTAAGCTCGCGCGGGCCGGCTGCTCCAGCCCTTTCATTTCCTCGGCGACACGCTGGCGCTCGAGAACGCCGAGCGCTTCGACCAATTGAAAGGCGATGCCGCGGGCAATCCCGGTAATGTCGGCAGCCACGGACAATTGCGTCAAAGGCCCGAGCAGCTTTTCAATGTGGGATTTGACGAAGCGGTCGAGCCGCGCCTCGACGGCCTCACGCGGCGCGCCGGTCAAATGCTCGTCGGCGATAACGCGCAGCCGCGGCCGCAGCAGTTCGTCTCCAGCGGATAGCTTGCCGACGGCGGCGCCGATCCAACGCAGCGTGCCGTCGGATGCCAGCACGAATTGATCGTCGGGTGCCTCGGCAAGACGGGTCGCCCGCAGCCCGATTTCGACGGCGAGCGCCTTTTGGGCCGCATTTTGCAAGGCTTTGGCTTCTGAGCCGCCGGACGACGCATCCGGCAGAAAGACGAAGCCGTCGAGTCTGCCAATGATATGGCCTTCGACCTCGACTTCGCCGGTCTTGTTGAATGCAGGCTCAAGCGTCGCGTTTTCGCGTAGCCGCCGCATCAAAACGCTGGTCCGGCGGTCGACGAAGCGCTCGGTGAGCCGCTCGTGCAACGCGTCCGAAAGCCGATCCTCGACGCCGCGCGTTACGCCCTGCCAATGCTCGGGATCGGCCAGCCAATCCGGGCGGTTGGCGGCAAACGTCCAGGTCCGGATATGGGCAATGCGCGTCGATAGCGTGTCGATATCGCCGTCGGTGCGATCCGCCTGCGCCACCTGCTCGGCAAACCAGTCGGTTGCAATCTTACCCTCGCGCTGCAAATAGCCGAACACGGTGACGGCCAGTTCGGCATGGTTCGCCGGCGCGATCTTGCGATAGTCGGGCAGCTGGCAAACGTCCCAAAGCCTTTCGACATCGGCACGGGTGCCGATCAGGTTGCGCACGTCGCCGTCGCGCGCCGCATGATCGAGCACCAAGATATCCTCGGCGACCGGCGCGCGTCCCAGAGCGCTTTCCGTCGGCGCCATGGCGAGTGTCGCCTGCAACGCCCCGATCGAGGAGAAGTCGAGATCGGTATTGCGCCATTGCACCAATTTCACCGGCTCGAATGTGTGCGATTCGAGCGCCTGGACAAGCTCGTTTTCGAATGGCGGACAACGCCCGCTGGTGCCAAAGGTGCCGTCGCGGGTGGCGCGACCGGCGCGACCGGCGATCTGGGCAAACTCGGCCGGGCTGAGCTTGCGATATTGATAGCCGTCGAATTTACGATCCGAGGCAAAGGCGACGTGATCGACATCGAGGTTGAGCCCCATGCCGATCGCGTCGGTCGCAACAAGATAATCGACCTGACCTGATTGGTAGAGTTCGACCTGGGCATTGCGCGTGCGCGGCGACAAGGAGCCGAGCACCACCGCCGCGCCGCCGCGCTGGCGGCGGATCAATTCGGCAATGGCGTAGACCTCGTCGGCTGAGAACGCGACGACGGCGGAGCGGCGCGGCAGGCGCGTGAGCTTCTTTTCCCCGGAGAACGTAAGTTGGGACAAGCGCGGCCGGCTAACAATGCTGGCGCCTGGGAGAAGCCGCTCCACGATCGGCTTCATGGTGGCGGCGCCCAGCACCAGCGTCTCTTCGCGCCCGCGCCGGTGCAGCATGCGGTCGGTAAAGACGTGACCGCGGTCGAAATCAGCAGCGAGCTGGATTTCGTCGACGGCGACAAAAGCCACGTCGAGATCGCGCGGCATGGCTTCGACGGTCGCCACCCAAAATCGCGGATTCGCCGGTTTAATTTTTTCTTCGCCGGTTATCAGCGCCACGGATTCGGCGCCCACCCGCTCGACCGCGCGGTTATAGACTTCGCGGGCCAACAGCCGCAGCGGCAGGCCGATCAGCCCGGAGGAATGCGCCAGCATTCGCTCAATGGCGAGGTGGGTTTTCCCGGTATTGGTCGGACCGAGTACGGCAGTGACCCCGGCACCACGGGTACGCAGGTCACGATCGGCAGGCGGCGAGAACGAAATCGGCATCAAGAACTCGGCTTAGGAGTGTTGTTGGGGGCAAGAGCCCGGTGCTTCTGTACCACAATGTGACGTTGGATAGGGCTGTGCTTAAGGTGTGGAACGAGTTCTGGAACAAATCGCGGCCGAATCGGCGACTCTCGCCATGTTCGAATTCGTTCACGGCGATATATGGAGGCCGCGCTCAGACGGAATACCAGATCGAGTGGAATCGGGGGTTCAGGCACAGCGCCGTGGCGCCAAAGATATTAACGGATCGCTCCATCACGATTTGCGGCGAGTCAAGAGCCATCCTCTTGTGAATAGTGGGGACGAATCCCGACGAGCTAACCCGATGCGGTCCGCGGCAAGCCTACTGCGTTTTTGCTGCCGGATGCGACGCCTGCGTGACAGAGACGAATTCGGTCGCTTGCAGTAGTCCCTGGCCGAGCGGCGTCGGCATCGAAAAGCGGAACGGCACCAGCACGCGGGTCCCGGAGATCGGCGCGAGCCAGACCTCCGCATCGCGTAAAGTCACTAGATATTTGATCGCCGGGCGGTCCGGCACGTAGCCGGCAATCGGCGTGAAAAAGACCGCGCAGACGACGGCCGGGCCTTCATAGCCGCGCTCGGCCTTGACCGTCTCCATGCGCCTGAACTCGCTGTGGAGATCGTACCGAACCCGGCCATCGAACACCGCAACCTTACGATTGCAAGCTTCCGGGGCGACCGGGTCGCCGGTGCCGGCGACCCGATTAAGCATCGACGTCATGGGATCGGTCACGCCCCGGCGATCGGCATCGGTCACCGGAATACGCTCAGGCATGGGCGGCAACGGCGGCTCGGCCGCAAAATCGGTCACATTGCCGCCGACCAGCGAAATGTGCACATCGTCGACCTTGCGATCATAAGAAATGGTCGCGCCGTAGTTGGTCGGCACCGGCTGGCCGGCACTAACGGTGCCGTGAACGGCACCGGTGCCGCGGGCACCAGTGAAAAAGCGCAACACGCCGGTCGTCGTGCCGCTGGCCGCGGCGGCGTACTGATCGTTCGAAATCTCGATAATCCAATTGCCGCGGCCGATGGGGATGCCGGCAATAGTGACGGTGTATTCGGCCTCGAGCCGCTGCGAGGCACTCGATACCTGGCTGGATACCTGGCTCGCCGGCTGGGCGGCAGCCTGATGGGTGGTATCCGAAGCCATGGTTGCCGCCGATGCCACCACAACGAAAAAAGCCGCGGCGGACGCTGCGGCGTGGCGGGCAATCGCGGGCCGTAACACGTGAGCGGGCAAAGGATTTCCTCAAAACGGCAGCGTGCAGCCGCGGGTAGATTTTGTTGGAGAATGCGTCCTTTGTGTGGTTTACACCCTGTTTTAAAGGCTGGTTTTGACGGCCGCTTGACGCTTTTGAGCGCCGCCACTATAGGTCCGCGCCATCTCCCCCAATTGTCGGCGTGGCGACGCACGGCTGGCGGGAGCATTCGGCGAAGATCCGAAGCTGCACCGAACTCAAGGATTTTGATCATGTCATGGCGTTGCGAATTGACCGGAAAGACACGCCAGATCGGCCACCGGGTCAGCCATTCCAACCACAAGACCAAGCGGCGGTTTTTGCCCAATCTGCTGAATGTCACACTGTTGTCGGATGCGCTCGGCCGCAAAGTCCGGTTGCGGATTTCGGCGAATGCCCTGAAAACCGTCGACCATCGCGGTGGGTTCGATGCGTTCCTGCTCAAGGCCAACGACACCGAGCTCTCGCCACGCGCGCTCGAGATCAAGCGCCAGGTAGTCAAGAAACGCGCTACCGCCGCGGCCTGATGCGGTTGTCCCCCCCCGCAACGGGACGGTCTGGGCGGCGCTGGGCTAGAGCGACATTCTGAGATTCCAACGGCCTGAAATTCCACCGGCGTGGCGATAATAGCCGCGGGCCGGTAATGCCATTTTTACGGCCGAGAACGCTCTTTTTACGGCGGCGATACTCCCCTATTCTGTCTCAAGGGGGAATCTTCAGATCGTCATGCCGCATGAATCGCAAAACGCGACGGGCCGGCCTGAAATCGGCTAGTTCCGCCACAACAGATGTTTTAGCCGAAGAGGGGCGGGGCACGCTCTCCGCTGCTGAGTTGGTGGCACATGCGGAGCGGCTCCGTCACCAGCGTCAGGCCGAACAAGCCGAGATCGTCTGCAACAAGGTCCTGGCGCGAGAGCCGGCCCACGCCGATGCCTTGAATCTTCTCGGCCTCCTCCTCCAGGAATCCGGCCGGCATCGGCTCGCTGTGAAAACCCTGAGCAAGGCGATTGCGGGGGACCCCTTTAACGCGGCCAGTCACTACAATATCGGGGCCGCCTATCAGACGCTCGGCCGGACCGGCGAAGCGGTGCAACATTTCAATGACGCAATCGCTTTCGGCACGCGGGAAAATCCTCCCGAAAAGCTGATTTTGCAAAGCCCGGTCATCGCAGCCTGCATCAGCCGCATCGAAGAACGATGGCCGCTGCCGATACCATCGGATGAATTGTTTTCGCCCACGGCGCTTGCTGAGATCGCTGACGATTTGTTTTTGCGATGCGCATTGGCGACCGTGCTGCTGCGCGGCGTGGGACTGGAACGGCTGCTCGCGCCGCTCCGCGCCAAGCTTCTTGGCTCGGCTCATGCCGACCTTCTTGGAACGAAGCCGATCGAACCCGTTCTTGTCCCGTTACTTGCCGCCCTCGCCCAGCAATGCTTCACCAACGAATACATTTTTGTGCAAAGCGAGGAAGAGACGCGGAGGTCGGTTCAATTATGCGATCTTCTGCTGCAAAAATCGGTCGGCCGCGAAACAATACCAGCGCATTTGATCGGCGCGGTGGCGGCCTATTTCCCGCTGCACCAGCTGCCTGCAGCAGCACTGCTATTGCAAAGAGCTTGGCCGGAAAAGGTGGCCGGCCTGATCCGCCAACAATTGCGCGAACCTTTCGTCGAACGCGAGGACCACAGACAAATACGCGCGCTCACGCCTGTCGACGACGCCGTGTCATTGCAGGTCATGAATCAGTACGAAGAAAATCCCTATCCGCGCTGGACCAGCAATCCTCTCGCCGCACTGGCCCGCGACCGTCGCGCCGACGCTGAGGCGGAGGGGGTCGAGAAAATATTGATAGCCGGCTGCGGCAGCGGAAGGCATTCCCTGGAAGTTGCGCAGCGTTTTCCTGAAGCCAGATCCTTGCCGTCGATATCAGCCTGCCAGGCCTCGCTTACGCGCGAAGAAAAACGCGCGAGGCGAGGTTAAACAATGTGGACTATGCACAGGCTGACATTCTCAAGCTCGGCACGCTCGGCCGCAGCTTCGATCGCATCGAGGCGGTAGGCGTTCTGCACCATCTTGCCGAGCCGGAATTCGGCTGGCGGGTGTTGTTGTCTTTGCTGCGGCCGAACGGCGTGATGCGGATCGGACTTTACAGCGAGACCGCGCGGCAGGCGGTGATCGAAGCGCGCGGGCTGATTGCCGAGCGCGGCTATCGTCCGACGACGGAAGACATTCACAAATACCGGCAGGAAATATTACGTGATTACGACAAACGCCGGTGGTGGCGACTGATCGAGTCCGGCGACTTCTACAGCATAAGCGGGTGCCGGGACCTGCTATTCAACGTCATGGAGCACGGGTTCACCATCCCGCGGATCAAAGCCTTCCTCGACGAGCAAAACCTGTCGTTTCTCGGCTTCGACCCCGAACCGGGGATACTCGAGAAGTTTCAGAAGCAATTTCCCGATGCCGCGGCACTGACCGATCTCGACACATGGCATGTTTTCGAAACCGAAAATCCGCAGGCTTTCCGGTTCATGTACGTCTTTTGCGTGCGCAAGAATTAATTACGCATCCAACCGGCGCCGTCTCGCCGGTCGCGGGCGATAATCCTCGGCGGAGTGCTCCTCGAAGAGCTCCGCGAGTTTTTCGGTCATGACGCCGCCGAGCTCCTCGGCATCGACGATCGTCACCGCGCGCCGATAGTAACGGGTCACGTCATGGCCGATGCCGATAGCGATCAGCTCGACCGGCGAGCGCGTTTCGATTTCTTCGATGATCCAGCGCAGATGGCGTTCGAGGTAATTGCCGGGATTGACCGAGAGCGTCGAATCGTCGACCGGCGCGCCATCGGAGATCATCATGAGGATCTTGCGCGATTCCGGGCGTGCCAACAGCCGCTTATGCGCCCAATCGAGCGCCTCGCCGTCGATATTTTCCTTGAGCAGACCCTCGCGCATCATCAAGCCGAGATTCTTGCGCGCGCGTCGCCAGGGCGAATCGGCCGCCTTGTAGATGATGTGGCGTAGATCGTTGAGTCGGCCGGGATTTGCAGGCTTGCCCTGGCCGAGCCAACTCTCGCGCGACTGGCCGCCTTTCCAGGCGCGGGTGGTGAAGCCGAGGATTTCCACCTTCACGCCGCAGCGTTCGAGCGTGCGCGCCAGAATATCGGCGCAGGTGGCCGCCACCGTAATCGGCCGGCCACGCATCGAACCGGAATTGTCGAGAAGCAGCGTGACCACAGTGTCGCGGAAATCGGTATCCTTCTCGCGCTTGAACGACAGCGGATGCATCGGATCGACGATGATCCGCGGCAGCCGCGACGGATCGAGCAAGCCTTCCTCGAGATCGAACTCCCAGGCGCGGTTTTGCTGCGCCAACAGTAACCGCTGCAGCCGATTGGCGAGCCGGGCGACGACGCCCTGCAAGCTCGAAAGCTGCTTGTCGAGATAGCCGCGCAAGCGATCGAGTTCCTCCGGCTCGCACAGATCCTCGGCGCCGATGGTCTCGTCGAACTTCGTGGTGAAGGGCCGGTAGTCCGGCCCCCGCGGCTCGTTGCGCTGATTGCGCGGCCGCCACGGCTCCGCGGCGGTTTCCGAATCGCCCATCTCGGCGTCGTCAGCCATTTCGGCCGCCGGAGCATCGACGGCTTCCGAGGAGCTGTCCGGCAATTCGTCGGCCGAGGCTTCGGCCTCGCTGCTCATTTTATCGCTCTCGGCGGAATCGGAAGCTTCGCCATCCTCGCCGGTTTCGTCTTTCTGGTTCTGCTCCTCGCCCTCTTCGCCTTCCTCCTCGTCGGAATCGCTGGAGCGATCCTCGCCCATATCGAGACAATCGAGCAGGTCGTGAACAACGTCTCCGAACCGACGCTGATCGTCGAGTACACGCTCAAGCCGGTCGAGATCGCGGCCGGCGCGCTCTTCGATCAAGGGCCGCCACAGATCGACAAGCTTGCGTGCGGCGACGGGGGGCGCCTCGCCGGTCAGCCGCTCGCGCACCATCATGGCAAGCGCATCCTCGATCGGCGCATCGGCGCGGTCGGTGATTTCATCGAACTTGCCACGGTGAAAACGGTCGTCGAGCATGGCGGTCAGATTCTTCGCCACGCCGCCCATACGGCGCGACCCGATCGCTTCCACGCGGGCTTGTTCGACGGCCTCGAAGACAGCGCGCGCCTGCTGTCCGCCGGGGGTAAGTTTGCGATGGACGGTGGGGTCGTGACAGGCAAGCCGCAGCGCCAGCGAATCGGCATGGCCGCGCACGATCGCGGCCTCGCGCTCATTAAGCCGCCGCGCCGGCTCCGGCAGCCGAACCTTGCCGCCGGCAAGACCAGGCCGTTCGGAAGCGAAGCTCACTTCGAGATCGCCCTTGCCGGCAATCGCGCGCAGGCAAACACCAACCGCCCGCTTGAACGGCTCGGTCGGCGCTTCCTTGGCCATGCCTTTCGGCTTGATGTTTGAACTCATGGCGACGAGGCCCCGTCCACCGGCTGGCGAGCGTTCAACTCAGCGCCACGTTTACCGCCGATTCCGGCAATTCCTGTCCGAAGCAGCGCTGATAGAACTCCGCCACCAGCGGCCGCTCCAATTCGTCGCATTTATTGACGAAAGTGAGTCGGAAGGCGAAGCCGATATCGTTGAAGATTTCGGAATTCTCGGCCCAGATAATCACCGTGCGCGGGCTCATGACCGTCGAAATATCGCCGTTCATGAAAGCGTTGCGCGTCAGGTCGGCCACCCGCACCATCTTGGAGACGGTGTCGCGGCCTCCGGCGTTCTGGAAGTGCTTCGCTTTGGCGAGCACGATGTCGACCTCATTGTCATGCGGCAGGTAATTCAGCGTGGTGACGATCGACCAGCGGTCCATTTGGCCTTGATTGATCTGCTGGGTGCCGTGATAGAGCCCGGACGTATCGCCGAGACCGACGGTGTTGGCGGTCGCGAAGAGGCGAAAAGCCGGATGCGGCTTGATGACCTTATTCTGATCGAGAAGCGTCAGCCGCCCCGACGATTCCAACACGCGTTGGATCACAAACATCACGTCGGGCCGGCCGGCGTCATATTCGTCGAAGCACAGCGCAACATTGTTTTGCAGCGCCCACGGCAGGATGCCGTCGCGGAATTCGGTGACCTGCATGCCCTCGCGGATCACGATGGCATCCTTGCCGATCAGATCGACGCGGCTGATATGGCTGTCGAGATTGACGCGCACGCAGGGCCAATTGAGCCGCGACGCTACCTGCTCGATATGAGTCGATTTCCCGGTACCGTGATAGCCGGTGACGATGACGCGGCGGTTCCTGGCGAACCCGGCGAGGATGGCAAGCGTGGTCGGCTTGTCGAAACGGTAGTCCGGATCGCTGTCTGGAACATGCTCATCCGGCTCCGAATAGGCCGGCACTTCGAGATCGCTGTCGATCCCGAACACCTGTCGGACGGAAACCTTCATGTCCGGCAAGCCGGATTCAGTGTCAGTGGCGAGTGTCATTGCTCCTCCGTGACCTCGGTGAGAATTCCGAACGTCCGAGGCGGGAAATTGGCTGTTACCGGCGGTCGGATTTATGGCGGTACATCTAGCAGAAACGCCCAAGGGCGCGAAAGTACCGGCGAACGGGAGCACCTATGCCCAAATGATCAGCAGAATCCCGCCGATTTCAGGTAGTTATAGGCCTGGATAATCTCCCGAAGTTGTGCTTCGGAACCACGGTCGCCGCCATTGGCGTCGGGGTGGTGCCGTTTCACTAACACCTTGAATTTGGCCTTGATATCAGCCCGCTTGGCGTCGACTTCAAGGCCCAGCACTTCCAGCGCCCGGCGCTGGGCGTTGAAAATCTTACGTTCCTCCGGCGTCGTCTTGGCGCGGCCGCCCGTGCGGTCGCCGGCTTCGCCGAACAATGAGAACGGGTCGCTTGCCGGCTGCTCTATGCCGGGAAATTCCCTGCGGCCGCGCTTGGCGGCAGTTTTGCCGCCGACTGAACCCATTTTCCAAGTCGGGCGGTGGCCGGTCAGCGAATCCTTCTGATATTTCGCGACCGCGTCCTCGCTCATGCCGGCGAAGAAATTATATGTACTGTTGTATTCGCGGACATGGTCGAGGCAGAAGCGCCAATATTCCGACGCGGTCAGCCGGCCTTTCGGGGCGCGATGAGTTGCCGGCGCGTCGCATTTCGGCCACTGACAGGACGGCAGGTCCGTTCGCAGCCGGCGATCCTGATCGGGTTTGACCCGGATTCGATCGAACAGTGGGGAATTGATTTTCATCGTCACGATTATGCGAGCGCCTCGATGGCAGCTTCAAGACTTGACAGAATCAAAACCGCGCGGCGCGGTAATTGACCTTAATACGATGCTATCGCTAAGGTTTAAAGAATGGGAATGCAGGATATCATCACGACAAAGCTCATCGCGGCGTTCGCGCCGAAAAGTTTGCATGTCGAGGATGAATCCCACTTGCACGAAGGCCACGCCGGACACCGCCCGGGCGGCGAGAGCCATTACCGTCTCTATATTGTATCGGAAGCCTTCCGGGGGAAGAGCCGACTCGAACGCCACCGCATGATCAATACGGCACTGGCGAACGAGCTCAAGAGCCGCGTGCATGCACTCGCCATTCATGCTCAGGCGCCTGGCGAGAGCTAGGCCTGATCCGTCTCCAGTATCGCCAGCAATTTCGTAAGAACGGCGTCGAGTTGGTCCCGGTCCCGACCGGAGAGGCCGCCTAAAGTTTCCGCCAAGGCGCGGAAATGTATCGTCGTAGCCCGATCCGCCAATTGCCGGCCGCGTTCAGTCAATTCCACCACGGCGACGCGGCCGTCATGCGGATCGCGACGCCGGCGTACCAGGCCGCGTTTCTCGACCCGTGCGATGCGGTTGGTCATAGCGCCCGATGTCAGGAGCGACTCGCGATAGAGATCGGTGGGCCGGAGCGCAAACGGCGGTCCCGAGCGCCGCAGCGTCAGAATGACGCTAAAGCTTTCCCAGGTCAGACCGAGCGGTAATAGCCAAGCCTCGACACGACGTTGCAGCCGCGCCGAGATGCGATGCAACCGCCCTAGAATCGCGACCGGCGACGCATCGAGGTCGGGACGCTCCCGTCGCCACTCGTCGACCAGGGTATCGATCGAATCTCGTTCCGCGCCACGACGCCCGACAACAGCCGCCGCACGTCCTCGCCCGGATCGCATTGCCTTTTCCTTCGTCGAAAAACTATCTTGACGTTAAGATATCGCGCGCGCAAGCTATTGGCTACTTGCCGGGAGCACACTGCCGAAACGGCCATCCGTGGCGCCATCGCGCCTGGGCTGGTTGTTAGGTTCGAAATTGTCAGGTGCAATGGAAGTACGCGTTGAAACGGTCGGCAAAGTCTGGAACGTCGATGGGGCGCCGCCGATCGTAGCCCTCGAATCGGTGCAACACCGCTTCGCCTCCGGACGCTTTACTTGCATTTTAGGGCCGAGCGGCTGCGGCAAGAGCACCTTGGCTCAGATCGTCGGCGGGCTGGAAACGCCAAGCAGCGGAAAAATCGTGATCCATGATCCTGCTACCGGGCAAAGCATGCCGGTCGGCGCTGCTTCGATCATGATGTGGCAAGGGCTCAATTTGTTTCCCTGGCGGAACGTCATCGACAATGTCGCTTTCGGACTTGAGATGGCGGGCATCGGTCGTCGTGAGCGCTACGAACGAGCGGCGGCGATGTTGTCAGCCGTCGGCCTGAAAGGCTTCGACCGCCATATCCCGCGCCAATTATCCGGCGGCATGCGGCAGCGTGTGGCGCTGGCACGCGCACTCATCATGGAACGGCCGATCCTCTTGATGGACGAACCTTTTGCTGCGCTCGACGCGCAAACCAAGATCGTCATGCAAGAGGAATTGCTGCGCATCTTCGAGGCGACCCATAAGACGGTGATATTCGTCACTCATGCGATCGACGAAGCTATTCTGCTCGGCGACGAGATTGTCGTGATGACGGCACGTCCCGGCCGAATCAAAGAAGTCATCCCGATCGACCTGCCTCGTCCACGCTCCTTCGAACTGGTGAACACGCCGGCATTCGGCGCGCTGTTTCAACGCGCCTTTCACCTTATTCGAGACGAAGTGACACGGGCGATGGCGGAGCAGGCTGCATGACGACGCGGCGCACCCGATTAACGGAGCTTATTCTGCCGACGCTGAGCGTCCTCGGTTTCATCGCGCTATGGCAGGCCGCCGTGGAGCTGCGCGGTATCCCGCCGATCTATCTGCCGGCGCCGAGCGCCATCGCCAAGGCTTTGGCCGGGATGGCGATCGATGGCACCTTGGTGACGAACCTCAGCGTGACGTTGCTGCGCATTCTCGCCGGCTTCCTTGTCGCAGCCACATGCGGGATCTCGGTCGGCCTCTTGATGGGCATGTCCCGGATCGTCGCGCAAATTGCCGATCCGTGGCTCGCCGCGCTTTATCCGCTGCCGAAAATCTCCCTTATTCCTCTGCTGATCATCTGGCTCGGCACCGGCGAGACCTACAACATCGTCATCAGCGCGATCAGCGCTTTCTTTCCGATCGTGTTGAGCACCTATGCGGGCGTGCAGCAGGTCGATCGCGGATTGATACAGGCGGCACGCGATCTCGGTGCCAGCCGGCGACAGATTCAGCTCAAGGTCGTGCTTCCCGCCGCAATCCCTCACATTTTCAACGGCCTGCATCTTGGCATGGGCGTGGCGATCATCCTTGTCGTGGCGGCCGAGATGATCGGCGGATCGAGCCAGACCGGCATGGGCTTTCTGCTCATCAATGCCGGCCAAGTGATGGATACCGATCGCGTGTTTGCCAGTCTTATCGTCATGGCCGTGGCCGGTGCGGCCATCATCAAGCTGCAGCGCTTCATCGACCGGAAGGTGGCACCGTGGGCCGTCGTCACCGGACACCAACCGAACTAACCCGCGAGGTCATCAGATGTTGAGGATATTTCTCGCCACCAGTTTGTGCCTCACTGCACTCTATGGCGCACCGGCCGCCGCGAATGACGTGATCCATGTCGGCGAAGGGCCGTTCATCTCCGGCGGGCCTTTTTTCATCGCGCGCGACAAAGGCTATTTCAGCAAGCTCGGTATCGACGTCGATACGCGCATTTTCATGGATGGCGCGCTGGCGGTACCCGCGATGGTCTCCGGTGAACTCGACGTCACGCTAGTGACCCTGTCGGCAGGCCTGTTCAACAGCATCGCCAAGGGCGCGCCGATGGCGATTTTTCTCGATCGCGGCAACAACAAGACCGGACGCGGCGGTAGCTCGATCAATGTCAGTAACACGATGTATGCCGCCGGCGTTAAGGGGCCGGCCGATCTGGCTTTGCTGAAAGGCAAGCGCTTCGGCATAACCGCGCTCGGCAGCATCAACCAATATGAGGCGGCGCTGGCCTTGCAGAAGGCCGGACTCGATCCGCGCACGGATGTGCAATGGGTCAGCAATATCGGCCAACCGGATCTGGTGAAAATGCTCGGCCGCGACGCGGTCGATGCCGCCGACCTGGCCTGGCAATTCGGCTCTTATGCGCAGGACCAGAAGCTCGCGCCGCTGATCATGGATGCCGGCACGCTCGATCCCGACGGTCAGGTCGCCGCTTATGCGGTGCGTAAGGACTATGTCGTCACCCACCGCGACGCCGCCGTGCGTTTCGCCATGGCGATCATGTACGCGGCACGCGAATTCAACGCCGCGGCCGGCGCACCGGATAAACATCCCGACACGGTCGCCCTGCTGGCCAAGGCAACCACCCAGGGCAAAATAGATATGCTGACATCTTTCGCCCCGCATTGGACCGCGACAAGCGAGGACGGCATGCCGTCAACGGCGGCGATCCTGCGCATGCAAGACTACTGGGTTGATTATTTTCACCTCGCATCGGAGAAGCTCACGGCCGAACAGTTATTCGATCTGTCCATCGCCAAGGAGGCGCAAGAGCGGCTCGACCGCGATCATCCGTTCGGCCAGTAACAACTGCGCCGGCTCATAAATCGTCCAAACACTTCGAGGAACGCATCATGACGACGACCAATCAGGCCGCCTCCATTCAGCACATGCCGGGGAGCGAGCAACAGGCGAACCGCGCCTATTCGCCGGCCATCATTACGCGCGGCGGCCGCACCATCTATCTCGCCGGCCAGACCGCGCTCCAGGGGCTGGATGGAAAATCGTTGCTCGGCGATTTCGAAGGACAGGCCCGGACGATCTTTGCCTTGCTCGACCGCACTTTGCAGAAAGCAGGCGCCGCGTTGAAAGACATGGTGACCATGACCGTCTTCATCAACGACGCGCGCCATGGCGATCGATTTGTCGAATTGCGCAAAGAGTTCTTCGCGGCGGGCCGTTATCCCTGCAGCGCGCTGATCACCGTTTCGGATTTCGCACGGCCCGGAATGTTGATCGAGATTCAGGGTATCGCGGTGGTGGCCGACTAGTTACCGCAAGTAAGCTCAGGCGGTTTGCGCCGTTTCGGCTTGACGCAGCAGGTCTCTCAAATGGAGCCGGTGGGTGAACATCGCGAGTTCGCCATCGGCGGTGCGTGGCCATTGCTCCCGTGGCCGGTCCCAATACAGCTCGACGCCGTTCTCGTCCGGATCGCGCAAATATAGCGCTTCGCTCACACCGTGATCGGAAGCGCCGTCGAGCAGGATGTCGGCCGCGATCAGCCGGCGGAGCGCATCGGCGAGCTTGGCGCGGGTCGGATAGAGAATGGCGAGATGGAAAAGGCCGGTCGTGCCCGGCGCCGGCGGCGAGCCGCCGCGGCTCTCCCAGGTATTGAGCCCGATATGATGATGATAGCCGCCGGCGGAGATAAAGGCCGCCTGCTGGCCCATGCGCTGCATCAACTGAAAACCGAGAACGCCGCAATAGAACGCGAGCGCGCGGTCGAGGTCGGCAACCTTAAGATGGACGTGGCCGATCCGCACACTGGCGTCGAGCGGTGCGGTGAGGATGCTGTCTTCCGCCGAAGTGCCGGTCTGATTGGACATGGCTCATCCACCCCAATATCGCCCGCCGATCTGTCAGACCGCCAGCGAGTAGCCCAGATCGCGAAGCGGTAGGCGGCGCACCCGCTCTCCAGTGGCCGCGAAAATAGCGTTCCCCAGCGCAGGCGCCAGCGCCGGGAAAGCGGGTTCGCCCATACCGGTCGGCGGGTTCTCCGACTGGATGAAATAAGGATCAATCGTCATTGGTGCGAAAGGCAGGCGCAGAATGGGATAGGCATTGTAGTTCTGCTCTTGAATTCGGCCGTTCTCGATGTTGATCTTGAGGCCCATGGCGGTGGAGAGAGCGTCGGTGGAGGCGCCTTGCGCTTGGGCTTCGGAGCCGGCCATATCGATGATAGGGCCGACATCGAGCACGACCACGATGCGATCGACCTTTATCCGCTTGTTGGCGTCCACGCTGAGCTCGACCGCTTGCGCGACATGGCCGGCATGAGAATAGCACCAAGCCAAGCCCAGACCGCGGCCACTTGGCAGTGTCTTGCCCCAACCCGCCTTCTCGGCGCACAGCTTGATCACGTCAGTCACCCGCTTCGGGCTGAAGTTGACGCTCCGGTCCTTGGGCGCGAGCTCAGGCACGTCGCGGTTCACAGCGTCGATAAGAAACTCGACGTGGTCGCGGCCCGAAGCGAGCGACAGTTCATGCATGAAGCTTTGCGCAGCGAAGACCTGGGCATTGTCGCCTGGTGCGCGCCAAGCGCCGGTGGGAATTTTCAGCGGGAACATGGTCTTGGCGCGGCGCAGGTTGGGCGCTTTGATCGAATATTTCAGATTGTCGGTGAGGTTCGCGCCCGCGGCTTCCTTTTTGCCGTCGGCGGTGAAGGTGATGAAGTGTTCCTGCCAGGCGTCGAGCCTGCCATCCTTGTCGATCGCACCCTTGAACTGATGGTAGCCGGCGGGGCGGTAGAAATCGTGGCTGAAATCGTCTTCCCGGGTCCATTGTAGTTTGACCGGGCCATTGACCTTTTGCGCGATGGCTGCGGCTTCGCAGGTATAGTCATTGACCAAGCGCCGTCCAAAACCGCCGCCAACGCGGGTCTGGTGCATCACGATTTTTTCCTGCGGTATGCCGGCCACCTTCGCGACGATCGGCAAGCCGCGATCAGGCTGCTGGGTCGGCACCCACATTTCCAGCACTCCATCATGCCAGTGCGCCGTGGTGTTCATGGGTTCCAGCGGCACATGGGCGGCAAAGGGATAGTCGTAATAGGCCTCCACGGTCTTGGCGGCACTGGCGAAAGACTTGTCCACGTCACCGACATTGTCGTCGGGCTTTTGCGGAAAATCGGTCGCCAGATTCTTGGCCTGGGCCGAGAATTGCGCGGTGGAATCCTTCGACGCCGCGCTGAAGTCCCAATCCACCTTAAGCTTGTCCTTGGCTTGGAAAGCGCTCCAGGTGTCCTTGGCGATGATCGCCACGCCCGGCATGACCTCTACCGACACGCCTGTGCCATCCAAAGCAAAAGCGTCCAGCACGCCGCGCTGGGCCTTGATCTCATCGATATTGAAGGAGCGGACCTTGCCGCCCGCTGCCGGACATTTTGTGTAGCTGGCATAGACCATGCCGGGAAGTTGGATATCGATGCCGAACAGCGGCTGGCCGCTGACGACCTTGGGATCATCGACGCCGCGATAGCGCTTACCTATCAGACGGTATTCGGCGCGGGTCTTCAGCTTCAGGCTCTTGGGATCGGGCACCGGCATTTTCGCCGCCGCAGTCGCCAGCGACCCGTAGGTCGCGGACTTGCCGCTGGTGGCATGGGTCAAGACTGAGTCCTGAGCGGTAATCTCCGATGGATCCACCTGCCACTCCTGGGCGGCGGCGGCGATCAGCATCGCCTTGGCGGCGGCGCCCGCCTGACGCAACTGGTCCCATGCGCGCGGGATGGAGGTCGAGCCTCCTGCGCCTTGGTAGCCGTAGACGTTCGTATTGATGTCAGCCTGCTCCATCACGACATGGTTCCAGTCGGCGTCGAGCTCCTCGGCAATGATCACCCCGAAGGAAGTCTTTATCCCCTGACCGATTTCCGGGGATTTGGAATAGATGGTGATCGTGTTGTCCGGGGCGATGCGGATGAAAGCGTTCATCGCTTGGTCTTTTCCGTCCGCGGTCTCGGCCGCGAACGCCTGGTCTCCGAGCTGGAAGCCCAGCACCAAGCCGGCAGCGCTGGCGCTGGCCAGTTTGAAGAAGGTGCGCCGTCCCATGGTCAACGAAGCATTGGCTGCCGGTACGGCGCGGACTTCGCGCATCAGCGCTGACAAATAAGCATCAGACCGGGCAAAGTTGGACAGGATGTCAGCCATTGGGTGTCTCCTGGGACTTGGGTTGCTGGGTCGACTGCTTTCGCAGATTGGCCACATCCGCGCCCGTTAGCTGCGCGCCTTGGGCGCCAAAACGAGCGGTGACGTAATTGGCCACGGCCGCTATGTCGTCGTCGGAATAGCCCTCGCCGAAAGCCGGCATGAAGATCTTGCCCTCGGCTGTCGTGCGGTTGACGCCATGGATCACCGCCTGCGCCACATTGGTGGCACTGGGATCGTTTACCGCGCGCACGCCAGTAAGGGTGGCATAGCCGTTGACCTGACTGACGCCGGTCCAGTCATGGCAGCTGGCGCAAGCGCCGGCGAAAATCTTTTCACCGCGCGAATCGAATCTCGCCACCGGGCCTTCCTTGTACGACGCCGGCGCAGGCACGGTCACGGTGCGCGGCACGTCGCTCGCATGGGCGGGTATGCTGCGCAGATAAGTCACTAGGGCGTGCACGTCATCCGGCAACAAATAGCTGAGGCTGTCGTCAGCGGCTTCGCCCATCGGGCCTGCGGCGCCGCCATGTCCGTTGGCATGGCCGGTGGAAAGGTAGAGATAGACGTCCTCATCGCTCCAATCGCCGATGCCGGAATTCTTGTCGGCAGTGATGTTGTAGGCGCGCCAACCCGCGGTGAGAGCGCCCGAAAATTTCCGGTGATTATCCAGCGCATAGGCGAGGTTGCGCGGTGTATGGCACTCGCCGCAATGGCCCATTGCCTCAGCAAGGTAGGCGCCTCGATTCCACTGCTGGCTCTGGCCGGTGTTGGGACGGAAACGTTCATCTGGATTGAACATCATGTCCCAGAGCGCCAGCAGGCTGCGCTGATTGTAAGGCCAGGAAAGCTGGTTTTGCTTGGCGGGGGCGTGTACCGGCGCCAGCGTGAAGAGATAAGCCTTGATGGCCAGCGCGTCGTCGTCCGTCATTGAGGAATAGGACGTGTAAGGCATGGCGGGATAGAGCTTCTCGCCATCGGCGCGAATGCCCCTGTGCACGGCTGCCAGAAATTGGGCGTCGGTGTAGTTGCCGATGCCTGTTTGTTTGTCCGGTGTGATGTTGGTGGAATAGATCGTGCCGAATGGCATGTTGAAGGCAAAGCCGCCTGCGAAGGGCGCACCGTTGGGTGCGGTATGACAGGCTTGGCAGTCCGCCGCGTGAATTAGATATTCGCCGCGCTTCACCAGATCGGCACTAGCAAGCTGGGCCGGAACGCCGGTGATAGCGCCGCCCTGGTAATCTGCTAACGCCACGGTCGAGCCGCCAGCGAAAGACGTCGGATCACGGCCAAGTAACGTCCAAGCTGCAAAGCCAAGCGCGACGACGATTATGCCCGCGCCAATAACGCCGATGATTTTTTTCATGTTCAGGCCGATTTCACGGCGGCGTCCTTGATCGCCCGGCGAATGCGAATGTAGGTTCCACAACGGCAGAGATTGCCTGCCATGGCCGCGTCAATGTCCGAATCGTCAGGATGGGGGTTGCTGTCCAGCAGCGCCGTGGCCGACATGATCTGGCCCGCTTGGCAATAGCCGCATTGCGGCACTGCACCTTCTATCCAGGCCTGTTGGACTTTGGCGCCGTTGGGCGTATTGCCAATTCCTTCAATGGTGACGACGGCGCGGGTGCCTACGTCGCCAACGGCAAGTTGGCACGACCGCACCGGCTTGCCGCCCACATGCACGGTGCAAACGCCGCATTGTGCGATGCCGCAGCCATATTTGGTGCCGACCAAATTGAGATGGTCGCGCAGTACCCACAGAAGCGGCATGTCCTCCGGTGCATCGACTTGGCGTGATTGTCCGTTGATTGAGAGAGTGAGCATATCTCTATCCCTGCGTGATAGGGAAATCGATCCATCAACCGATTTCTCCTCAGAATGTAATATAAAGATCTGACGCTCCGAAGTCAGCATCCACTTGTACATCACGTTTAAGGCATCCCCGCGGCTCAGTTGCGCAAACTACCGCGGAAGCTCAAGGATCATCTAAAGAAGCCACCAACAACGGAGGCGCATTCGCGGTCGATGTTCGGTCTTAAGTTGATAAAGCCATGCCTTTGCCGCGAAGTTTTTGAGGACCACCGGCAGTTATGGCAATGACTGGGGCGTCAATTTCTTTATTGATAATGGTGGTGACCTTCTGGCCGGCCTTCGCTTTACCCCCGGAGGCGGACATCGAGACCGCTGGCACTTATGAGTACACGCTTCACTCGCTTTACTAGCCCGCCTTATTAGCTCGCTTTGGCCGTCTCCTTAGCCGTCACCTTGCGCGCCAGCGGCGTGACGCGAAGCGCGGTGATGCGATTGCGGGTCTTGCGCAAAACCTGGAAACGGAAGCCGTGAAAGGTGAAACTCTGTCCTGGTTCAGGAATGGAGCGCGATTCATGGATCACCACGCCGGCGATCGTGGTGGCCTCGTGGTCCGGAATATTCCAGTCCATCGCCCGGTTGAGGTCGCGGACCGGTACTGCGCCGTCGACATTGACAGACCCGTCCGGCAGCGCGCGCACGCCGGGCACCGCGATGTCGTGTTCATCGCTGATGTCGCCGACGATTTCCTCGACAATGTCTTCAAGCGTAACCAGGCCTTCGAGTTCGCCGTATTCGTCGACAACGAGCGCAAACGGCGTCTTGCGGTGGCGGAACGCCTTGAGCTGCTCGTAGAGCGGCGTCGTGTCGGGCACGAACCATGCCGGTTTGGTCAGCGCGGCAATGTCGAGCTTAGCGGCGTCGCCGCCGACGGCGTGCAAGGCGCGCCAAACTTCTTTGGCATGCAGGACACCGATGACGTTGTCCGGCAAGCCGCGCCACAGCGGGATGCGGGTCACGCCGGCGGCGAGCACGGCGTCGATCAGTTCGCGCGGCGATTCGTCGGCATCGAGCATCACCATTTTGGTGCGATGGATCATGACGTCATAAACCGCGAGCTCGCGCAGATCGAGCAAGCCGCCCATCATGTCGCGGTCCAGCTTCTCGACGACGCCGGCGCGATGCATGAGGTCGACGGTGCCGCGCAATTCCTCGCGCGGCGACAGGATCGAATGGATCGTGCCCACCGGCATGCCCATACTGCGCAGTATGATCCGAACGAGCCACTCGACCGCCCGCAACAGCGGCCCGAACCAGCGCACCGTTCGCTCGACCGGCTGCGCCACGGCCAGCGCCATGCGGTCGGGCGCATTGAAAGCGGCGGTCTTCGGCAGCACTTCGGCGAAGATAAAGATCAGCAACGTCATGACGAAGGTGGCGTAGATTTCGCCGGTGGTCCCGAAGAATGCGAGCATCAGACCGGTCGCCAAGGTCGACGCGGCAATATTAGTGAAATTGTTGGCAAAGAGGATCGCACCGAGAAGCCGCTCGCGCGTCGCCATAAGCCGGTTGACGATGCCGGCGTCGCGGTTGCCTTGTTTCTCCAGCCGCTCCATGGCGGCGCGCGACGAAGCCGTGAGCGCCGTCTCGCTTGCCGAGAAGAACGCCGAGATCAAAAGACAGATCACGACCGCGAGAACGGTCAGCCAGTCGATAACGGTCATCGCTCTGCAAGCTTCTCGCTAAGAAATGCACGCACCGTTTCCGGATTGACGCCCGCCTCGACGAAGGCGCAGCCGATGCCGCGCACCAGGATGAATGTAAGCATCCCGCGCTTCACTTTCTTGTCTTGCGCAATAAGGTCCATCAAATGGTCAACGGGAGGTAGCGTCCCTGGAATGTCTCGAACCCGTGTTGGCAGGCCGGCTTCAGTCAGATGCCGGATCGCACGCTCGGCCTCGGCTGCCGGCAAAAGGCCCTGGCGCGCCGAGAACGCGAAAGCGAGCGCCATGCCGGCGGCGACGGCCTCGCCGTGAAGCAGCCGGTCTGAAAAACCGCAGGCCGCCTCGAGCGCATGACCGAAAGTGTGGCCAAGATTCAGAAGCGCCCGTTCACCGTGTTCGCGCTCGTCGCGGGCGACTATTCCTGCTTTGCCACGGCAGGCAACCGCGATGGCATGTTCGCGCGCGGGTCCGCCGGCAAAGACGTCACGCCAATTGGCGTCGAGCCAGTCAAAAAAAGCCGCGTCGCCGAGCAGGCCGTATTTGACGAGTTCGGCGTAGCCGGCGCGAAATTCGCGTTGCGGCAGCGTGTCGAGCGCCGCGGTGTCGGCAAGCACGAGGATCGGCTGATGAAAAGCGCCGATCAGGTTCTTGCCATGAGCGGAATCGATTGCCGTTTTGCCGCCGACCGAGGAGTCCACCTGCGCCAACAACGTGGTTGGCACCTGGACGTAATCAAGGCCGCGCCGTACCACCGCAGCGGCAAAGCCGGCGAGATCGCCGATGACGCCACCGCCCAGCGCCACGACGAGATCGCCGCGCTCGATACGCGACGCGATGACGGCCTCGCAGACTTGTTCGAATGTGCGATAGCTTTTTGAGCCCTCGCCGGCCGGAACAACAATGCGGCTCACCGCGATGTTCGCTTGATGCAGCGCAGTCTCGGCACCGCTCAGCACGTGGCGGGCGACATTTTCGTCGGTGACGATAAAAACCTTGGCCCCGGGCCGTAGTTTTGCGATGCGCGCGCCGAGCGAAGCCAGCACGCCGCGTCCGATCACGATGTCGTAGCTGCGCGCACCGAGCGCGACGGCGACGGTCGTCGTTTCGCTGGGGATGGCCGCGGTCATGAGCCGGCCCTTTCCTGGCGCTTGGTGTCGAGAAAAACGGCCAGCGCCGTGATGATTTCGCTCACGATCGCTTCGTGCGGCACTTCGCGTGACTGAACTGTGAGATCGGACTGCGCATAGGCGGGCGTACGATCGGCCAGAAGCTGGTGCAAGGTCGCGGTGGGATCGTCGGTGTGCAACATCGGCCGCTCGTGTTTGCGCTTGCTGATGCGGCGCATCAGCACGTCGACGTCCGCAGTGAGCCAGATCGAAACACCTTTGGCCTTGATGGCCGCCCGCGTGTCGGCATTCATGACGGCGCCGCCGCCGGTAGCCAAGACTTGAGGACCGCTTTCTAGGAGGCGAGCGATCACCCGGGCTTCGCCGTTGCGGAACGCAGCCTCGCCGTGACGGGCGAATATGTCCGCGATGGTGGTGCCGGCGGCCGTTTCAATCTCACTGTCAGCGTCCACGAAAGGCACGCCGAGCCGGGCGCCGAGCCGGCGCCCGATCGAGGATTTGCCGACACCCATCATGCCGACCAATACGATCGAACGGGCCCCTAACCGCGCCACTATGGCGCTTGACGACCCAGCCGTCTCAAGCAAGTTTTGTAGTGCAATATCAATCATTTAGATAGAATTTCCCGCGCTTCCCTTGCCAGTGGGTGCCGAACATGATCGTACTCGTTCCCATTCGCCGGCACCAATAGGGATGATCGCGGGCACCTGACGATGCCGAGCCTGCTCCGTTTACTTACAGTCATCGCCTTAATTTGCGCGGCCGTCTATGGCGGTCTGTATTCGCTCGCGCATTACGTGAAACCCAAGCCTCGCGAGATTTCAGTAACGATTCCGCCCGATAAGTTCTTCAAGGATCGTTGAGGAGTCGGCCAATGCCTGGTCAAGCGGGACGTGCGATGGCGCGGGTACCGGCCCGCGGCCAAGGGCACGGCCAAAGATACGGCCACGATCGGTCGATAGCTCTCTATCTCGATATGCTGGCCGCCGAACGCGGCGCGCAAACAAACACGCTCGACGCTTACACGCGCGATCTTGAGGACTTCGCGGATCATCTCAAAGACGCCGGCTGCACCATCGGTAATGCTCGCACCGACGATATACGCGCGTATCTCGGCGCATTATCAAAGCGCGGATTGAAGGTGACGACGGTCGCGCGGCGACTTTCGGCGATCCGCCAGCTCTACCGTTTTCTTTACGCGGAAGGTCACCGCAAAGACGATCCCGCGGCGGTTCTCGAAGGCCCGAAGCGCCAGCGCGCTTTGCCGAAGACGCTCTCGCTCGCTGAAGTCGACAATCTTATCAGTGTCGCCGGAAAGTTTGATCCGGCGGCGTCACCGGCCGCCCGGTTGCGGGCGGCCCGGCTCACCTGTCTGATCGAGATCCTTTACGCGACGGGGCTGCGCGTCTCGGAGCTCGTCGCATTGCCGCTTTCAGCAGCGCGCCAGGACGCGCGCGTTATCATGGTGCGCGGCAAGGGCAATAAAGAGCGGCTTGTGCCGCTCAATGACGCAGCCAAACGCGCCATGGCCGACTACCTCGCTCTGCTCGCTCACACGGATAGCGAAGCCCCCCTCCCTTCCCTCCACCGGAAGCGGGCACGCGAAGGCAGGAAGTGGCTGTTCCCATCGTTCGGCGATAGCGGTCACCTCACCCGCCAGCATTTTGCGCGCGAACTCAAAATGCTCGCCGCTGCCGCCGGGCTGCGTGCCGCCCAGGTAAGCCCCCATGTGCTGCGTCATGCTTTCGCCAGCCACCTTCTCCATAACGGCGCGGACCTCCGTGTGGTGCAAACGCTGCTCGGCCACGCCGACATTTCAACCACGCAAATCTACACTCATGTGCTGGAAGAACGGCTGAAAAGCCTGGTGCGCGACTTGCACCCGCTGGCGCAGGAATGAAATACGAACAATATGGATCGCGGCCCCTTTCTTGACTTGGATGCGATGGACGGGCGAGTTAGCCGCCGCCGTGGCGCCCGCCGCTTCCTTCTGTGCTGCGAAATTTGGAACAAGTTGCCAAGAAATGCGTAGCTATCTCGATTTCGAAAAGCCCGTGGCCGAGCTCGAAGCCAAGGTTGAGGAGTTGCGCGCCATGGCGACTGGCGGCGACGCCATCGCCATCGGCGAGGAAATCAATCGCATCGAGGGCAAAGCGGCGCTGGCGCTCAAGGAACTTTATGCCGGTCTAAACCCCTGGCAGAAAACGCAAGTCGCACGGCATCCGCAGCGTCCGCATTGCCTCGATTATATCGCTGCCCTGATCACCGATTTCGTGCCGCTCGCCGGCGACCGCAAGCACGGCGAGGACGCGGCCATTGTCGGCGGTTTCGGCCGCTTCCGCGGCGACAGCGTCTGTGTGATCGGCCACGAGAAAGGCTCCGACACCGACAGCCGGCTCAAGCATAATTTCGGCATGGCGCGGCCCGAAGGCTACCGCAAGGCGGCGCGGCTGATGGGTATGGCCGACCATTTCGATGTGCCGGTCATCGCTCTGATCGACACTGCCGGCGCTTATCCGGGCATCGGCGCGGAGGAACGCGGCCAGGCTGAAGCTATCGCCCGCTCCACCGCAGCCTGCCTCGAGATCGGCGTGCCGAACGTGGCGGCAATTATCGGTGAAGGCGGCTCCGGCGGCGCCATCGCGATTGCCACCGCCAACCGCGTCCTTATGCTGGAACACTCCATCTACGGCGTGATTTCGCCAGAAGGTGCAGCCTCGATCCTGTGGCGCGATACAGCGAAAGCGCAGGAAGCGGCGTCGAATATGAAGATCACGGCGCAGGACCTCGTACGGTTCGGCGTGGTCGATGAGATTATCGAGGAGCCAACCGGCGGCGCGCATCGCGACCCCTCAGCAGCCATCGCCGCGGCGGGTGACGCCATCGCGGAGGCGCTTTCCACACTGCGCGGTCTCGATCGCACCACCATCGTTCGGATGCGGCGGGAAAAGTTTCTGGCGATCGGGCGCACCTTGAGCTGAGCTTGGCCACCGCGGCCTGCCGGGACGATCCTGAAAGGGTCTCCTGCCACAATCTTGCCGCGATCCCCCCTCACCGCCGAAAATGGCGGTTAATTCATTGGATTTACCGGTAAAATTCGACCATAATTTACCATTCATTCAATGGGGTTGTGTTCAACTGGAGGGCGGACGGCCGGTTGCCTTGCGAAAGCCACGTCATATGGGTAACGATTGGCAAATGATGGCAAGGGGATGGTCCATCGGTCGGGGAAAAAGTCCGTGATCCGCGCCTGCCTTGTCCGGGCACTTCAATCGTGTGTGCCGAGCATGCGTGTCGCTATGACATCGGCGGTGCTTGCCGGTGCGCTGGCGCTTGCGGGCTGTTACGGCGAAGAGGGCTATCAGCTGCCGACCCGGGCGATGAAAGAATTATCGCCGGAAATGCTGACGTTGCTCAATCAGAAAAACATGCCGAAGGATTCCCCGGTTCTGGTGCGGGTATTCAAGGAAGAATCCGAGCTCGAAGTCTGGAAGCAGGACACCTCCGGTCAATACCAGCTCCTCAAGGTCTATCCAATCTGCCGCTGGTCCGGCGAGCTTGGGCCGAAGAAAGTTCAAGGCGATCGGCAGGCTCCGGAGGGCTTCTATTCGATCACTCCCGGACTGATGAATCCCAACTCTAATTATTATCTCGCCATCAATATCGGCTTCCCCAACGCCTACGACAAAGCCAACAATTACAGCGGCGCGTTCCTGATGATCCACGGCGATTGCTCGTCGGCGGGTTGTTACGCGATGACCGACGAACAGATCGGCGAGATTTATTCACTGGCGCGCGAATCCTTCCTCGGCGGCCAGAAGGAATTCCAGATTTAGGCCTTCCCGTTCCGCATGACGGCAGCCAATCTTGCCCGCCACCGCAACAGTCCGAACATGCCGTTCTGGAGAATGCTCAAGGAAGGCAGCGACCATTTCGAGGTGACGCATCTCGAACCCAAGGTCGATGTCTGCGACAAGCATTACGTGTTCGACGCAGAGCCGCCGGCGAATTCAACCAAACCTTTGACCTTCTCTCCGACGGGCCGTTGCCCGGCCTACGAAGTGCCGCAGGAGATCGCCGGACCCGCGCTGGAGAAACAACGCAACGACGATTATCAGATCGCCCAGCTGACCAAGGAAAATTCGCCGGTGGCCCCCGTCGTTTTGGGCACCGACGGCGGCATGAACCGCGTCTTCGTCGCCAAGCTGGATACGACCCAGCCGTTTATGGACAACGAGGGGCATCTGCACGCGCCGCCGGTGCATCCCGGCATGTCGACTCCATTGATTAGCGGGCCGCGCCAGGACGTAGCCGATTCGTCTTCGCGTGGTCTCTTCGGCAATCTGTTCGACGCCAAATCCAGCACGCATCCGAGCGCCCCGCAGAACCAGGTCGCTTCGGCGGCGACCAGCGACCAGGATCATCCGGGTTTCTTCGCCAGCCTTTTCAAACAGAAGAGCGAAGCGCAGCAGCCGCCTGGCCCACCGGGAGCGGTGCTCTACGGGCTTAAGCCGGCGAAGAGCGAGCCGGCAAAGACCGAAGCAGCAAAGGTCGACGTGGCCGCCACGCCGCAGAAGCAGACGCCGCAGGTGGCGGACGCCACCAAAGCGAAGGCTAAGTCACAGCCGGCCCCGGCCCAGCAAGACGCCAATGCCGCGGCTTCGACATCGAGCACTGGCAGCTTGATCAAAGGGGCCCAGCCGGTCCTTCCATCAGGCGGTTTCGAAGGGCGCTGGGCGGGGTTGCAGTAAGCGCGACGCAAATCCGGGCTGCGTCGCAGTCTCAATCCATTTTCGGAATATTCGCCTTCTCGACCACGTCGCTCCACTTGGCGATTTCTCTTTTCACATGCGCGGTCAGTTCGTCCGGCGTGCTGCCGTGCAGTTCCATGCCGAGCCGGTGCGCCGTCTCCTGCACGGCAGGAGTTTGCAGAACCTCGATGGCGGCTTGACTGAGCTTGTCGATGACAGGCTTCGGCGTGGCGGCCGGAGCGCAGATCGCGTTCCAGCTTGAGACATCGAAGCCCGGCACGCCGCTTTCGACCGTGGTTGGTACATCGGGCAGGAAATACTGCCGCTTCGATCCGGCGGCGGCGACCGCGACCACTTTCTTGTCGGCGATCAGCGCTTGCATGGGCGCGTAGAACTCAAGCGCGATATCGATATCGCCGCGCAGCAATGCCGTCGCCATGTCGGGCGAGGTACGGAACGGCACCACTGTCAGGTCGATGCCGGTGATGATCTTCAACAGAAAGGCCGCGAGATATTGCGTGGTACCCGGCGCCAGGCTGCCGACATTCAATTTTCCCGGATTGGCTTTGGCATAAGCGACAATGTCCGCCATCGACTTCAACGGCGAGCCCGCTTTGACGAGCACCAGCATATCGAAAGAGGCGACCATCTACACCGAAGCGAAATCGGTGAGGATGTTGTAGGGCAAGGATTTGAATAATGCTGCGCTGATCGTGTAGCTGTTGCCGTTCAGCATCAACGTGTAACCGTCGGGCGCCGCGGCCTTGACCGCCTCGGCGGCAGCAACGCCGCCGGCGCCAGGCTTATTGATGACGACAAATGGTTGACCGAGTTTGGCGCTAAGTTGTTCGGCAAGGATTCGCATACTGACGTCGCCGGCGCTCCCGGCCCCGTAAGCGATAATCAGTTGCACCGGACGGCTTGGATAAGGCGCCTGCGCGCTCGCGACGGGGATCGCGGCCATTAAGGAGAGGGCCGCAAGGACAAGCCGCAAAATAGGCGTGACGCGCGCAACAACCCATTGTCCCATGCCGTAATCCCCCTGCCGCGGACTCGTTGATGCCAATGCCGCGCTTTGGCGTCGCGCCGACGCGACACCAAAGCACCATAGATCAACGGGTCATTCGGGATAAATGCGATAGATCAGCGCCATCGCCGCGGCTTCATCACGCATACTTGCCGTGACAATGCTTGAACTGCTTCGGGCAGCGAATTCACCCAGCAAGATGAGCAGCTTGCGCCCGATCAAACCAGCGGTGCCTATGGAATGCCTAGAACCGCGATAGTCATTCGCCGCCCGACACAGTGCAAGACTGCCTCAGCAAGTATGCCTCAGCCTTTGTAGCTGACGTTCATCACGGTGCCCTTGCCATATTGAGCCTCAGCCAACGTCTTGGCATTGCCGTGGCTGCTGGCTTCGAGCCTGATCTTCTCATTGTTGCCGTTGGGCAGCTTCACAGTCACCTCGTAGGTCACAGTCGCCATCTTCATGCTCTCCTTCGCTCGTGGTTGAACCCGTCATTCCATTTGGAACAGGTCACAGCAGCTCGACCGCTTTCCTCAACTGGTCGTCATTGACCTCGATGTATCGCTGCGTCGTGGCGATTGAGCTGTGTCCCGCAAGCTCAGCCAACACTCGGACTGAGACGGACTTGCTCGCCAGATTGGTGATGAAGGTGCGTCGCCCGCTGTGCGAGCTAGCGCCTTTGATGCCGCATCCGCTGTAGATGTTGAGGAAGAGCTGGCACATCGTGTTGGGGCTGAATGCCCCGTTCTTCTGCGAGACGAAGAGTGGGCTGCTCAGCGGCTTGTTCACGCAATCGGTCTTCACATACGCAGCTAGCTCGCGCTTCAGCTTGGCATTGACGAACACACGTCGCGATCTACGACCTTTGGTCTGCTCTGCTGTGAGGACGATTTCATTGCGAATGCGCCCATCCTCATCGACAACATCGCCAATCTTTAGCGACGCAAGCTCATGTGCCCGCATGCCCGAGAGGAAGCTGGCGAGGATGATTGCTTTATTGCGGGCAGCGTGTCGGCGAACTGCGATGTAGGCTAGGACGAGCTTTAACTCTTCGGTTTTGAGCGTCTTAGCCTGCTTCATCGCACAGCTTGCAAATGTCACGTTTTATCGTGCTGCAAGCTATTGTCTGATGTTTTCTCAGGGCAACCGATTTTGGTGGCGCAAATTCCGTCCGTAGCTCAAGCGGCTAGCGGGAAATGTCATACTCTCGTGAGTGTGTGAGGTTTTCGCGATGAGTTCGAAATGCACGTGGAAGCAGATGCCTTCGATGGATGCCTAGGTCCGCTATGTGCCAAAACGCGACATGTGCGGTGCAAACAAAGTTCTCCTATTCGATTACCTCGTCGGCGGTGGCAAGCAGGTCAGCGGCACGCCAAGTCCCAACGTTAGCTGCCGCGATGCCGCCATCGAACGATGGGCTGCCTGATGCGTTAAAGCTGCGGCAGGCCTAGAGGCGTCATTCATTTAGCTTCCAACGCTTGCTTCCAATCCAATAGGGCTAGGTAAATCACTCCAATTGGGAGAGACGCAATGGGCAGCGATACTGTACGGTCTATGGCTGCGGAGTTCTTCGGCACGTTTTGGCTGACATTCGGTGGCTGCGGCGCAGCTGTTCTTGCCGCGGCCTTTCCCAATCTTGGCATCGGTTTCTTGGGCGTCGCGTTCGCCTTCGGCTTGACGGTTCTGACGATGGCCTACGCTGTCGGACACATCTCGGGTGGCCACTTCAATCCTGCAGTGACCGTGGGCCTTTGGTCAGCGGGGCGGTGCGAAACCCGTAACGTTCTTCCCTACATTATCGCGCAGGTGTTGGGCGCTATCGCTGCTGCGGCTATTTTGTATTTTATCGCGTCGGGTAAGCCCGGCTGGATGCCGAACGGCTTTGCCTCGAACGGATACGGCGACCTCAGCCCGGGAAAATACGCGCTGCCGTCCTGCCTCGTGATGGAATGCCTCGCCACGTTCTTTTTTCTGTTCATTATCATCGGTACGACCTCCAAGGGAGCCGCCGCCGGCTTCGCCGGCATCCCGATCGGATTTGCCCTCACGCTCATTCACCTTATTTCCATCCCCGTCACCAACACATCCGTGAATCCGGCACGCAGCACCGGCCCGGCGCTCTTTGCCGGTTCCGAGTACATCGCACAGCTCTGGCTGTTTTGGCTCGCCCCGCTTTTGGGCGCGATCGTCGCCGGGCTACTCGCCCGCTGGCTTTATGAGCCGGCCGGTATCATCGAGACTCTCGTGGTCGAAGAGCGGGTGGAGCGATAGACGATCGATTGTTGTCGAGTGCGCTCCTGCTGCAGCGTTGGCGACAACGATGGCGGTCTTTTTTGAGACGGATCATGTCACCACCTAAATGCGCAAACCTGGTTTCATTTGACGCACATCCGGCCCTGCCAAGACCCGCCGCCAGCGGACGTTTCCTTAGATGGTTCAACGAGGGCCGCCCATCAAGCGCGCCCCGACGGTACGACGGGCGGCGAAGCGAGCTGGCGTAAAATGTCGATCAGCTCAGCGTGCGCGGGCGAGCCCCGCTCGCTGAAGGCCTCGATCGGGTTCGCTTCGGTCAGGCGGTTGAGTCGCGTGAGCAGACGAATACGCTGACGGCGAGTAAGCTTGGCTTCGGACGAGCGCCATCGAAAGAATAGTCGATAGAGTTCGCCGTCGCCGACGAGCATATTGAGCTCGTGTGTCGTGACATAAACAAGGAATAGTACCATCAACCAGACCTGGATCGACAAAAAGCGTGACCAGGAGAAGTTCTCGACTAGGTGGGTAGGAAACTCTGCTATTACGCCACCGGCCGCCAGAAAGTGAACGAGCCTCTCGGCTAACCGCACAATCAATACGCATAACCAATAGATCGCACTCTTAAACATAATGGGCTGGATCATCGGCGCACCGTCGAAGCGGCGCATGAAGGGCAGATTGTCGGTCACCAGGACTGCTTTTCCAACCAGCAACGCCGCCAGTGTTGCGGTCAAGAAGCCACTAAACTCGACGCCGTGTTCCGCCAGGATCAACCGCTTGGTCCATAAGATCAGGTTGAAGCCGACGAAGAAAAAGATCGTCGGCGGCAGCGCGTGTCTCACCTGTGCAATCCACCAGTCGAAGGCTCGGCGCAGGAATAGCACCGACGCAAAGGGAGCAAGAGTGGGCTGACTTATGCATTATTTCCCCAAGGATGACACAGAGCATGGTCTAGCAAGCCGTATGATCAAAACGCACGAGAAAGCGGCATCAGAAAGATCAATCCGACAATTGCGACAACGATTACCATGACGTCGACCTTAGGGTCAGTGAAGCTTTGGCTCGCGACCATGAGTGCGGCGGCGATGTTGCGCGCTGGCCAGTACCGAGTGCCATGACCCGTTTGGTACCGGTGTCAGGTCCAACGAGCAACCAACCAATCCCGAAGCCCAATACGATAAACAGAGATTCCGCAAGGGTTCATCGGGTGCCGAGAAAAGGGTTCGTTGAGCCAGAGCACCTTCGCGAGGGGCGATCCCGCCATCCCGTTCAAATCAGCCGAAACAACGTCGATCCGGCTATCGCGCGCAGACAAGCGGCAATGTCGAGCATGCTTAACCAGCCGTCGTCAGCCAACGGAATCTTTGTCTCGGCTGCCCGTCAGGGTTAGTAGGGACGGTGATAATAGGGGCGGTGATAGTACCCGTATCCACCCGCGTAATTGTAATACATATTCCGCCGGTACGCTCGTCGGTACGTTCGGCGCCCGACGCCAGCGAAGCTCATAGGCGTGAGCGGGCGACCGATGCGCGCGCTGGCACTATCGACCGAAACTGAGGGTTTCCCTTGCGACCATTGGAGGGATAGAGGCATCGCGCACAGAAGCGCTGCTCCGACGGCGGAGGCCGTAATACTCCACATCTTCATGACGCTCTCCAGTTCCTTTTGCCCGGAGCCCCATAAAGTTTATGCTGCGACCGCGGTCAGCGGTTAATTCACACCATGTATTCTGATCATTCCCGTAAATTGGCAACCGCCTTTGTAATGGCGTTACAAGGGGACGCTTGCGAAGGTAGACTTTAAGCAAACCTCAACGCGGCCCGTCCCGGTCTGGCATTGGCGCAGTTCTTCGTAAACGTAACAATCCTGCGCCCCATTCTGTTCCAATCAAATTGGCAACGCGAACGACCGAGAGGTCACTGCCCCCAACGGCAGGCGTTCGCTATAGTAGGGTGATAGAATAGAGCGACTGGGGCGACCGCCAGTGAGGTATGGATCATCAACTGGCGCGCGGCCTAGGTGGCAGCCTTACCCGCTCATAACGGACACCAAAAGCGGCACATTGGCGCGGTAGAAACGGGCTATTAGCGGCTGCGCCGCAACGGCTACAGCGCGTTGCTTTCCTGCGAAGTTGCCTCGACAGAAATCGCGCAGCGAGTCTGCTAAGAGAAAGAGGCGGACGTCCTGTTCCTATAGCCTTTTCGGCTGAATTGATTTTGAAACAACGAAAAGTGATTTGAATAAATGAAACAGGAAGCAATCCGTCCAACTTATCAAAGACGGGCGGTCGAAGCTTAACAATGCACGAGGAGGAAATTATGCCGGCAATTTACAAGAAAACTTGGCTTTTCTGCGCGGTCGTCGCAGTTGGCGCGGCGCTTTCCGTAATGCCCGTATCGGTCGAACGCTCCGCTACGTCAGGCGTCGTATTGTCGGTTGATCAAGCACAAGCCCGTGTTGGTCGGCCGGCCACTCCGGTTAGCATAGCTGGACACCATCGGCGGGCGGTGCGGCGCTGCGCGGCAGGCGTCACCTGCTAGTGCCCGTCGGGGTGACGTAAAATTGCGTGAGCGGCAGCGTCTGCTAAAGGCCAAGACCAGACAATGGTGAAATCTGCAGCGACTAGAACACCGCATTAACCTGTGCGATGCACGATCTGCGCAACAATTAAGAAGTGCAACTCAACACACCGGACGCGCCGCCTGCGCCTACCCATCGCGTTAACCGCGGTGGATCTTGATTTGTTAATCGAATCAAAGGGAGAGCGCGATGAAACGCCGGGATTTCAATCGGATTGTGCTCGGCGCTGGGGTTAGTCCCATCTTCGCGAAATCGTCGCTCGCACAAATGTCGGCCGAGGAATTGCAGAGTACGCCTGCGAAGGCGGCTGCACCAACCATCATTATCAAGAATTCGCCACGGACCTATAACCAGATCAACGTCCCGCGGAAATACACCGCTGGTCGACGACGCTTCACCATTTACTGGACGTGGAGTTATCCATGGGAAGCAAATCGCGATGTAGCCGAACTGGACAATCGCTTCTCGACTATGACCGAGGTGCGCCGGGTCGGTTGGCCGCGCTACGAGGAACCTCAATGGTCGGAGCGGGAGTTTCTGCAAGGGATCGCTGGAACGCTGGAATTATTTCATTTGTCGACCGTGCGGTTTCAAAACCTTGTCGGTGAGGCGACCGGACAGCCCGTCGTAGTTTACCAGCGGATTGATCAGGCGGGTCAACGCTTGCCAGTAGACGAGGCGATCCTTGGCGACACCGATACGATGATGATTTTCGGTTTGGATCACATGATCACAGAACAGGAGGCAACCGCAGAAGAAATTGAAGCGGTTCGAAAGTTTCTGACGCGGGAGGGAACTTGCCTGCTGATAGGACCGCATCACGACGTCGGCGTGTCTTCCGATCTGGCCGAGCGTCAAATGGAATATGCTCACCACGGCGATCCGTTGGTACCGAGGCAGCAACGCTTCGGCCTCTACACGCGCTCCCTTATGAAGGGACTTGGCGTACCCGTGGAGAACCAATGGGGCCTGCGCCCTGCGCTAGTGCCGGGGACAAATCAGATTGCTCCGTTGACTGCCATGAGGGACTTGGATACGCACGGATGGCTTACCGGCGTTTCGACGTTCAATTTCCATCCCCATCTGCCGCATTACGCGCTGACAACAGACGATGCGAAGTTGATTCGCGTTTTGGCACGACAGCCCATTGATATGTCGCGCCCCCATCCGTTCACGGAAGCCGGAAATCGTGAGTTCAATACGTTCCTTTGGATGCCGCCAAGCGGAACGCGAGCAGGCGATATCGTACTGGTTGATCTAACGATGTTTACGACGCTGTTTGGTGGCGCCGAGAGTTTGGACCGCTTCTGGAATAATCTCGCTATGCGCACATAACAGGTGCCAGCTCAGCTTCGCACCCGCTGACTTCGAATAGTACAGAGCGTCAGCCACACGTTGCTGACGAAGGAGGGCGATCATGTCACAGGATCAATTCGGTGAAACTACCCGACGTGACATTCCTCGGCACGGCAACCGTCGCGACAGCGGCATCGTTGGCCGCACCGGTCGCAGGCGAGGCTCAAGGCGTCGGTACGGGTAATCCCGCCGGGCCGACTAAACTGGCACAAGCTGATGCGGATATTCCCGCACAGCTGATGTCACGCGCTAAAGCGGGCGACTGGACAAAGCCGGCGGCTATGGCAATCCCCAAAGAGGGATATTTCAAGCTTGAACAGGGACGATACGGTCCAATTTTTCCGAAGACTCCGGCCAACTATGGCTTCACGATTATTGCCAAGATCAAACCGGGACGCGAAGAAGCGATCCGCGCGTACGGGAAAAAAATAGAGGACGCGGTTGCCGGCGCCCCGTTCGTTCTCGCTCCGCTCAAGCTCCACTACCTGAGATGGGTGCTCTTCAACATCGGCGGCGATACGTATTTCATGTACCAGGGAATATTCGATACCGACTTTGACAAATATACCGAAGATGCAATCACTCTCTTTAAACAAACCGGCGTCGATACAGTCTTCGAGAATCTTGATGGCTTCCCGATGGACTGGAAGACCAACGCTCCGGCATTCGGCAAATTCGTGCGCGAACATCAATGCCCGAGCTTTCTCGAATATGGTGAGTATCCATTCGTCACCGCTGACGAGATAAGGAAGGCTCTCAAAGTGAAGGCGGCTTTGGCTGGAATGCTGGATCAAATGCAGTGACTTGAGGCTGTGGCAGAGCCCGCCGGCGGAGGCAGAATTATATGCAGAGCTACCGGTCGATCGCGCACCCCACGATCCGTCTGATCGACGATCAGTAATTCTGAATGCTTGAGTTCGACGACATTCAATACATCTTGCTCACGCGCGTGCCGGCGCTGACCGGCCGATATGAATTTCTTTCGTTTCAGCAACCCGCCCAAGGACGCGCTTGGCTTAGGGCCATAAAAGAGAAGGTGCCGTCGGCCAAGGCCGTCGCCGGTACGGTAGAGCCTGGAAAAACGATGGGTATCCGTGGCGTTCACCTGGAACGGATTGCGGGCGCTCGGGGTGGACGAGGCGTCACTCGCGACATTTCCAGAGGAATTCCGGCAAGGCATGGCGGCCCGGTGGCAGGTCCTGGGCGATACCGGCACGAACCATCCTGATAATTGGGTCGGCGGTCTCGCGGCGCCGCGGCTACATGCGATTGCTATTCTCTTTGCCCGCGATGCGGCCGAAAGAGACCGAAGCGTTCGCGAGCATAACGCACTCTTGGCACGTTTACCCGGCGTAGAGGTGTTGTCGTCGTTGGACCTGGAAGCAATACCGTTCAAATATGTGCGCGAACATTTTGGCTACCGCGACCGGATCACGACCCCGGAAATTGAAGGAACTGGAATTGAACCGACACCTGGGTCCGGGCCGCCTATCAAAGCCGGCGAATTCATCCTTGGCTATCCCGATGAAGATGGTCCTGCGCCGAAGCTGCCGCAGCCGGAAGTTCTATCTCGTAACGGCAGCTACATGGCATATCGGCGGCTGCACCAGCATGTCGGCGCCTTTCGCGAATTTTTACGCGAGCAAGGCGGGCCGGCCGCAGATGACCAGGAGCTGATTGCGGCGAAACTGATGGGCCGCTGGCGAAGCGGCGCTCCCCTTGTACTTGCGCCCGACAAAGACGATCCGTCGCTTGCCGACGACCCTCAGCGCAATAACAACTTCAACTATGCGAAGATGGACCCCCAAGGTTACGCCGTGCCACTCGGCGCGCATATCCGCCGAATGAATTCACGCGACACGGCCGTCAATCTAAATCGGCGTAGAGTGCTTCGTCGTGGCGCGACATACGGGCCGCCTTTGCCCGAAGGCGCTCCGGAGGATGGAGCCGACCGCGGCATTGCGGCGTTCGTGGTCTGCGCCAGTCTCGTTCGCCAATTCGAATTCGTGCAAAACGTTTGGGTAAACGACCCAAACTTCCACGAACTGGGCAATGAGCGCGATCCGATGATCGGCGCTCAAGATGGCACCTACGATATGACGATCCCGAAGCGGCCAGTCCGGCGGAAGATAAAGGGCCTGCCCGCTTTCACGACCGTAAAGGGGGGCGCCTATTTTTTTCTGCCGGGCATCAAGGGGCTACGTTACCTTTCCGCTCTCGTCTAGTAACGACTGTAGGACGGCATTTGATATTTCCATGAGATACATCAAATCGATGACTAGTAACTTACGTGTAACCGGGAGGAAGTGATGCGAAGGATTGTATGCTTTAGTGCCATCATCCCAACGTGGATTCTCTTTGCCGTGATAATCGTTTCTGCGTCCCAGATAAATGTTGCTCAAGCGCTGGACGCGCAAAGAAGCACCAGGGCTAAATCCGCATTGGTTTGCGGCAAGGAACTCAAAAATCGTTGTAGCGGCGTGCCGGTGCAGGCAAACAATATGCTTGAATGTCTCCATAAGGAGCAAAGTCAACTCTCCAAAAGATGCGCTGCCTTGGCGAACAGGGTCGTGCATATGTGTGAAAGAGATGCCGCGCAACTTTGCCAAGGAGTCGTCGCCGGGAGCGGTAATATCTTCGGATGTCTAACAGCTGCCAGGCGTTCGGTTTCTAAGCGATGCAATGCAGCTCTCGATGCGGCTTTCCTGCGCTAGTGAACACGCGAGTTGTATTACAAGGCGACAGTTGAATTGACGAAGCTGCTTCGCCCATTCGTTACAAGTTACTCAGAGCCAAACATGTAAACAGAATGACTTCAAAGATCGTTCCGGTTTCGAAATGACCCTTGTGCCGTCGGAAACCGGATTGCCAGTCATGCAAGCCCACAAATCGAGGCGTCACAATATCGCTCCAATGGCAATGGGGGGCCTCGCCCGGCTCGCCTTTGCACACGCGGAAGATAAAGGTATTGACGTTGAGCCCATCCTGAAAATCTCTTCGCTCTCCCGCAAACAGATTGCCGATCCGCAGAAGCGACTTGAAGTACGGCACCAGATCAAATTCGTCGATGTGGTTGCGGAAACAGTTGGCGATGAATTTCTTGGGTTTAACCTCTCTCGCGACTACGATCTGCGTCTAATGGGATTGCTATATTACGTGGTTGCCTCGTCCGACAGGCTGGGCGACGCGCTGCTGCGCTGTGCGAGGTACAGCTCGGTCGCAAACGAGGGCATTAAACTGACGCTTCGAAAAACCAAGCAGCATATAGGTGTGGTCTTCGAATACGAGGGCGTCGCTCGTCATTTAGAGCGGCATCAAATAGAGTTCCTGGTTGGGTCGGTCGTCCGAGTATGTCGACAGATTACCAATCGGAACCTGACGGCTGACCATGTGGGTTTTTCCCACTGGCGCAGAGCATCTCCCGAATTGAACAGGTTTTTCGGATGCGACATCAAATTTGGTTCGAACGTAGACGAAGCTCTGTTTCCATCGTCAATCCAAGATATCGCCGTGATAAACCGCGATCCCTATCTTAACGGCCTCCTGACCCAATATTACGAAGAAGCTCTCGCTCACCGAAAAGCGCGTCAAAGCTCATTTGCTGTGAATGTCGAGAATACGATTTCTCTGCTCATGCCGCACGGGAAAGCGCAATTGCCCGAAGTCGCGCGCAAGTTGGGCATCGGTCAACGTACCCTCGCGCGACGCCTTTCGTCAGAGGGACTGACATTCGTGGATGTGCTGCGGAACCTTCGGTGCGATCTTGCCAAGCGATACCTGGCTGACGAAGATTTACCCGTTTCCAAGATCGCTTGGCTGCTTGGCTACCAGGATATCAGCGCATTCACTAATGCGTTCAAGCGCTGGACCGGAAATCCGCCCAGGGCAGTTCGCAAGGAATTGCAGTAACGTTTCGTCTCAGGCGAGGGCTGCTTCATCTGGGGCCGCCCCTGCGCTTTTGGCAGCCGACTGCGATCGATAATATTCTAAAACGAACACGCGGATCGCGGACGATAAATTCGCTTCACGGTCGCCATCTTCGATCAAGCCAACGATATTGCCTAGTGACATTTGTCTTAGGCGGGCAATGTGATTGATTGCGTCCCAGAACTCGTTTTCGAGCGAAATGCTCGTCTTACGAGTTCTGAATGCGACCGAACGCTTTTTCACTGACGAAGTATTAAGTGGGCGTCCTTGCTGCATTTTGGGCAGGGGATGGGAGGAAAGGGCTTTAGTGGTCGAGATGATAATTCTCTTATATCATTGAGCGCCGGCACAACGAAGCCGGAATATTTTCTAAAATGACCTTTTGCGTCAATAGTTATTCTCGTCGCGCACCTTCCGCTCCTTAGCAACCGCGTCCCAAGCGGATGCTATTAGTACGAGCGCACTGCCGATGAGCGCCGCAAATCTCACCGCCTCCGCACTTGAAAGCCCGCTTGTCGGCTGTGGGTCACAGGCGGAAGGTGACAGCGCATCAGACTTACGTCCGTTATAGGCCGCAGAGCCGAAACGTCGACCTACGCGCGAGCGTTCGGCGTCGTTTTTGTCAGAAAAGTCAGGAATTCGCACAACCATGACAATTTGGGCACTTGCCCAAAGCCCGCGCTGAAGCGCACGCTGCGCAAAACGCCCGCATTCGCAGCCAAATTCAATGTCCTCGCCCGAAATGCGCCCGACCACCCATCGGAGCGCCTTGCGGCTGGAGGATGACGACGTTTGCGTGTTCGACCGCAACGGCGTTTATCAAGCACGTATCGGCTGGGAAATGGGCGATATCTGGCGATCGTTCAAGACAACGGACGAGCAGCAAGCGATTGCAGCAGCGATACGGTTGCACCATTCGCTCGAATTTCGAAAGCAAAACGGGCTCCGCCAGTGCTCGTAAGTTCGACCAGGTAATCGCGGAATACGTCGCCTTCCGCGAGCTGCAGCACCAGCAAGGCAGCACGTCGTATCACATGTTGCGGCAAATAAGACGGGTGGTGAAGTTCTGGAACGAGTACCTCGGCGGCTACGACGTTGAGGCAATCGGAAACAAGCAGCTGAGCGGATATGTGGAGTGGCGAAAGGCGTATTATTCGCGGATGCCTTCGCTTCCGAAGAATGCGAGGCTGCATCCGACCGATAAGACGTTGCAATGGGAAATTGACGCTTGGGAAATCGATAATCAAATGGGCGCATGAGCGGGGCTATCGGGGTACTCAGCAGCTCCCGACATTCTCATTCGTGCCCAAAAAGCGGAGGGTGCGGCCTGCTTTCGAACTTTTCGAATATCGCCGATTACTACGCACACTCATTCGATGGCAACACGACTGCCCGAACGAGACGTGGCGGCATTCCCGGATACTGCTGACAGACTACGTTCTCGTTCTGGCCAGCTCCGGAATGCGGGCTGGCGAGGCGAACAATTTGAAAGTCCGAGATATCGAGACGTTTGCTGACGGGCGCGGACGACGCAACTACCGCTTCAAAGTGCGCGGCAAAACTGGAGAGCGCGACATCATTTTGCGTGCAATTGCAGCTAAGTCCGTCGATCGATTGCTTGCACGAAGGTCGGGTGTGAAACCGGATGATTCGCTATTGCGATGCGCAGCGGCACGCGCGTAATTACGCTGATTGACCAGTTGGATGAAGTTCTGCAGCTAGCGGATATTCTCGAAACAGCCACGGTAGAAATTCACGATCTATAGCCTCGGACATTTTTATGCTGTCCAGTCGTTTCGTCACGGGATCGGTGTCTTTGAGCTTGCACGGAACATGGGCACATCGGTGAGTCATCCAGGACTACTACGGAAAGCATGCGACCGCGATGACCTTTGCGACGCGATTGATCGGTGACTACGTCGGAGCGTGCTTGAACAAAGTCCATGAAGCCCCAATCTGGAAAGTAGCGGGGTGTTCCCCTGCGTTTCCCGAAGCGCGGGGCGTTGTCGGTTGAACCGGTTGAGCCACGAGGGCTTGTATCGACCAACCCGGCCCCCCTGGCCCTCTCGTCGCGTTCGGCTTTGTCGGAATGTCTCTATCTTGGTCGGTCGCCATTTTTCGGCCCGCTGTGACAAGGGCGTTTTTAACCGCACTTTTGTCGGCGAGCGAATATACCGCGACACAGGAGTTATTATCGAAGCGCAACAAAGCCAGGCTGAAATTTCGGTATTGTGGTCTAAGGGTCTTATCTGCGTCAGTGATCTTGCCCAGCGCAGGAAAGTTCCCGAGGCTATCAACGGCGAGCCGAAGCGCTTGTTCCCTCGGTAGTCCTCGTTTCGTCGCCCTCCGGCGAATTTCCTCGATGCCGCCGTTTTCGATGATCCAGGCACTCAACTCGTAAGATTTTGTATTTTCCCTGTGGGCGACCTCGATGACGCGGGCGTATGCAGAGAGCTTTCTTCGATCCAGTTTGAACACGTAGCGGATGATTTGTGCCTGAAGCGGAGAGCGTTTTGTAAGTGTGAGCTTTTGGCGTTTGTATTTGTCGCGAAACTCTTTCTGCGCATTGGAGTCTCGTACGAGGTCTTGATAGACCCGGAGACAATCGGCGAGTATTCCGTACAGCTGTGCGTTGCTTCGCTCTTGAGCTGGTTTTAAGGCCTCGTAACTGGTCTTTGCAAAGGTCAAGCAGTTTGTCCCAGCGGGTCGGCTTGGGAGCCTGCTTCGCTGCTGGGGATAATTGGGTCGGGGTCAAGGCCGAAGCTGTTGTAGTAAGCGCGACAATGGTATTTTTCATGAATGTTCCGTTCTGTTGTGAGGATCGATCCAGGTCAGAGGGAATGTGTGTGTCTCCGTGCCTGCGCCGACACTGCGCCGCCAATCGGCGAGTTCGGCTCCATCCTCTCGCGATTTCCTGATTCCGTCCGCACTTATCGAAAAGTTCGCCTCAGGTTTGCCTCATGACTACCCTCGACATCGATTTTGAATGGTTTAAGTACAGCAATGGGTACGAGTTCGACGATTACCGGTCACCGAAATTATTGAAGCCGAAGGCTGGTGCTCTTCAGAGCTATTGGCCGTTTGAGCGCGGCGATGGATTCGCACTTCTGGGCGCATTCGCGCGGATCAAAGACCGCGATGATCTGCTGACGTTCTATTCCGTTCATGGCCCGCTCACCGGTGGCACGATTGTAATCAAGCCGCCCCTAAAAGCTGACTCCGCCCAGATTAGTTCGGGTCCGAACGGTGAAAGTGTCGCCGACGCGATGGCTGCGGCTCGGCAGTTCTCCTTGATGCTCGCTAATAAAGATAAGACTAGGGCCATTCGAAGCTTCCTTGGTCAGCGTGTTAGTCCACTTAAAATCGCTTCCGCCCGTCTCTACTGTGATCGTGACGGCAAGATAGCCCTGCGGCTAAAGCCACAATCCCTTCTTCACGCACTCAGGCTGTTCGCAGCTCTCAAATTAACGGACGCGACCGCACTGAGGTCTTGCAGGCAGTGCGGGCAAATGTTTGCCGCGGGTCCAGGTCAGCAGCGCGATGCGAAATCGGTGTACTGCTCGCCAAAATGTAGAAGGACTACAACAACGTCCGGCGGAAGACGGCACGCTCCTGATCGTATCTCGGCATGTCGGTTAAACCGACAAGCCGCTTCATCGCCGGAGCCGGCGCGCTAGCCGTTGTAGCGGCGGCGTAATGGCCGCCGTTACGACGGCGCCTCATTCCGATCGGCGCGTCCGCCGTTTTATATTGAATTGAGCCGGGCCAATTTCGTATTCTGACGTCGAGACGCGCGAACACGGTGTTTTGCCGTCATTTTTTCCCGTCTCGTTGCGGTTCCCGCGGTTCAGGCTGGGCATTCATGCCGGCAATGTGGGTCTGCAAGCGTCCACGCATCCATTGGCAATGGACGTCATTCAACCGCGCGCTGTTGGCGCGGTAAATTACATTGAAAGTGATACATTGTTTACCGAGGAATACAGTCAAAATACATCTGTTTCAAATACCGACCAGCTCATTCAGGAATTCGACAACCTCTCAGCCGCGTGCGTCGCGGCTTGTGAGGCCGAGCTCGGCGCGGCGAAGGACATAGGCACCCGGCTAGCGGAAGCGTGCCTCCTGTACAGGAAGCTGGAGAATAGCCCATCCGCCCTGGCTCAAATTTACGCAAGGGAGGGTTTCGGCGCGCCGGACCTCACCTCAAGCGCGCGCTCACCTTACGACCTATGTGAAGGTGCTGTTTCGGGTCGATTTACTGAAGCCAACCGATGCCGACAAGACGCGGCAAGCGCGGTTCGGCGACCAGACGGTCAGGAACAAGGTCGACGGCTATGCCGCGTCGCTCGCCCGCATGCATGCGGAGTACTGCCGCGATCCGGAAGCATATCGCCGGAACGGGACCGCTAAGCTCGCCAAATACCATCAAGACGCTGGCGGCATACAGGGAGCGAAAGACGCGCGAGCCGCTGGAAACACGGCGGCGAAAAACGCCAAGCTAGGGCTGTCGACCAGCTTCGAGACTGACCATTCAGCGGTTTCGGCAGGATGGCTCACGAAGGAAGCCCACGCCATCCTGATGTCGACCGCGGTTCCTCCTGGCGGGATGAGCTTTGCGCCTAGCGCTCTGAATTTTTCAGGGTAGCGGTGTCGCCATCTGCATTGTCTACGATCTGGGTAACGGGACGTATGGACTAGTCCCCGCAGTCCCAGCCGCCTCTGCAGTTCAGGTTGCCGCGTTCACGACAGCCGCCGCACTGAAACATGTGCAGGGGCTTCCGCTACGGATTTTAGCCGAAGTCATCGCGACCCAGCGTTACCCAAAACAGTTTGCGCCGTCCGGTTCGCGGCTGAACCTCGATCGTGCATTCGGACGCTGGCATCGGGATGTGTACCTGGAAGTAGGAGCCAGCGGTCACCTCGCATCGCGGCGCCTTACCATTCGCAAGGACGACATTCTGTTAAGCGCGACGGACATGAAGGCCGGCGTGGCGACCGTGCTCCGCCCAAAGCAGCACATAATGCCGTGGTTCAGGCCGACGTGTGGATGGACGACCTCGACCTCCGCCGGTTCGAGCACCTGCTCGACACGCAAACAGTGCCTGCCTTTACATGTAAGCCGATTGACAAGCTTGAGCCCGCCCCGAACGGTTGCTCCTTGAAGATCGACAGCTTGGCGGCGGGCGTCGGAAGCCGAGATCTGCTGCTCGCCGACTATGCGACGACCGGCGAAACGCAGGTTGAGCCCGACCTATCGCACTTCGTCCCCGAATGGATGTTTGCTGCGAGCAGTCGTTGGTTTCGCCGCCTTCGAGATGATTTCCTAACGCCCTGGTTCAAAAACGATGCCTGCGGGAACAAGCTTTCTCGGCAGGAGCACATGGCGCTCCAGATCGAAGTGACAGCGACGCGTTTCCGGATCGAGTGTGAGATCGACGGCACCGGCAATCATCCGGCCCACGACGCGGCAGGTATCGAACGCGACCGGAGCAAGCGCAGCGCCTGTTCGTCGGGTCGAAAGACCTCGCCCCGATCCTGCACAACCTGCCCGACCTTGATCTCGTTGGCGACGTAAAGGTGAGCGGGAATTCTGCACTTCTCCTCTTTGAGTTTGCGACCGATATCGGCGAATACACGATTGCCGTGCCTACGGTGACGGTCACATCGAAAAAGCTGGTTCGCAACCCGGCGCATATGCGGCAGTGCTAGGAGACCGCGATGGAGAACTTGACCGCACGGGCTCGGCCGTATGCCCTCTACTTTCCGAGCCTCCAGATCGGCTCGGCGGAAAGCCTAGTGATGACTGCCGCCCAATGGCAGTCATCTCCGCTTCCTGCCGGACTACAGCCGGCGGATTTCAACTACCTCGAACCGCAAAACCGGTTCTGGACCTACGGGTACGCGCTGGCGTCCGCGGAAGTGTTCCGCACGTCGAATAGGAACGCCGTGACGAACCGGAACCGTGCAGCTTCATTTTGGGCGACAGCGGCGGGTTCCATTTGGCAAAGGCACAGGCACGACCAAAAATTTCACTGGCCTGCCAGAGCCTGACGTTTGTGCAGCGTGGCGGAACAGCGGCATTCTGCAGGACGTCACGAGCTGGTGTGATACCGACGTCGACTACGCGATGACACTCGACCTGCCCCTCTGGGTGCTCCGCACCGGCAACAATTCACCGTTCGCGGCCTGCACAGCCACGACGCTCCGCGATCTCACCATCGAGCACCTCCAATACGTCGAACGTCGCCGAAAGGCCGGTATGGCCGGAAGCAAATATCTGAACGTATTGCAAGGCGATCCCGTCGCTGACGAGGACTGGTGGTACGACGGCGTCGAATTCATGTTCGACGGATGGAGTTTGGCGGGCGGTGTCGGCACCGACGGCGGCCCCTACCGCATCATTCGGCGGCTATTGCTGCTCCGCGACGAAGGGAGGCTCAGTCACGGCCGGAACTGGGTGCATCTCCTGAAGCAAACCCGGCTGCTATGGGCCCCGTTCCTAACCGCACTTCAGAGAGGGTTACGCCGTTGTCTCGGCGACGAGGCATTCACCATCAGCTTCGATAGCAGCACCCCGTACCAAATCGGCGGCAAGCACGAGAAATACGTCGAGGCGCCGCTTCTGACTACCGATCCGGCGACCTGGATGTTCAACTACCACAAGTTCCCGACGACCTATGGATACGCCAACGAGGCGGTCGCGATGTCCTTGAGCGCGACCAGCTGTAGCCCGACGAAATGCGGCCTCTGCAGCCAAGGGAAACCGCATTTGCCGGCGGCGATGACCAGTCCGATAACCAACCTTCTGACCATCCAAGACCTATTGCCCAGGAAAGGCACCTTCGACAAACGGCGCGTCGGCAAATTGTTCGAGGAGACCATTTTCAATCACAACGTCTATACGACCGTCGAAGCTATTTGCCGCGCTAACGAGGTGGTCGATAAGTGCCAAGCACCACCGCAGCTTGTCGATGCCATCGGGAAGGTAGGCGAGATTCTACTTACGCAGGATTGGATGACGAAACTCGACGCCAATCGGAGATTGCTAGAAAAGGCCCTCGCTTTCAGCGCGACCAAGCACGTCCTGTAGCACCGATGTAATGGCGACCATTACGACGCTCCTGAGGAGAGGGCGTAACGCCGACCGTTACGCCACCGTCCTAACCTTTCATCCAGCGACCTCATTCACCTACATCGGGCTTGAGGTCGAGCCCCTTCCAGGCCGTCCCCGTCCGCTTGTTGCGCCGGCCGAAGCCCTTTTTTGCTAGCGTCTTCCCGAACGTGTTCACGTGCATCGGTTCGTAGCCGCTGGCCTCAGCCCATTGGCAATAGCGGTGGTGCAAATCTTTCGACGTTCCGACCGCGAGCGGCGCCCGAACACAGCAGGTCTCGATGAATTGGCCAACGGGATCGTTGTCCTGCAGGTATTGCGTGGTCGAACCGTGGACGCGTTCGGGCGGGTTCAAGCCATCGCATTTCCACTCCATGTACCCATCGATCGCCCAATTAAGAATGCCGGACCTCTCCGCAGTCAATTTCTGCGGAAGCTGCATATCGCGATCAGCGCCGGTAAACTTCACCGGAAAGTCGATGATGTGAATACGTCGTCTCACCGCTTCATCAGCACCGTTGATGTCGGGTAGCGAGTTGGTCGCAAGCCACAGCTTGAACTCCGGTCTGTATTCGAACAGGTTTTGCCAAAGTGCACGGCATGAGAGCTTTTCGCCACCTGTCATGTTCTTGATTTTTGCCTGTGCAAGTTTTTGTCCGTCTTCCCCTTCTGAAGCCGAGACGAAGCGTTTGCGGACAAGCCGCGCAAGATCATCCGTCTGATCGTTCCCGTACTGGCGGAACATGAGCGTCTTCATCGGGGTCGCGGCGGAGTACTCGCCAAGCATGTCGGCTATAGTGTTTATGAATGTCGATTTGCCGTTCGATCCGGATCCCACAAGCACAAACATGCATTGCGCGCTGGTATCTCCACTCAGGCTGTACCCGACTGCCCTGCGAGCGAAAGAGATCAACTCTTCGTCGCCGTCGAAAATGCGTTCGACGAACTGTTTCCAGTGCGGGCAGTCAGCCTCCGCGTCGTAAACCGCATCTACCCGCATTGTCACGATGCTATTCGGATCGTCGCAAATTCTCCCTTCGCGCAGGTCATAGACAGACCCGTCCTTGAGGCCGAAGCGATGCCCGTCGGAATCGATTTCGTCGTCTCTGACTAGCAGCTGCTCACGCGCGAGTTCTATGACGTTATTAATGCGGCTTCGGCTTTCGAGCTTGGCGATAGCTTCGGGCTGCATGTAACCTATGTGGGGTTGGGTATGCTTGAGACAAAACCGCTTGCTATAACCTTGAATTGAGCGACCGACGCTTTGCGCCACATCTGATTGTCGCGGACGAACCAGCCATCACGGCCGTCGCAGTAAATGATCTCGCCAACGTGTTCGGCTGCGAAGCGATCAGCAGAGCGGGCTTCGCTCTTTAGCTCTAGCGGTGAAAGGTTTGGAGCGGCCGCAGCCGGCGGAGTTGGGCGACGCGCCGAGAACCCCGCCCATTTAGCGAGCAAAAACGCTGCCTTGTCCCCCAGTGCCTGCACCAGCTTCTCGTAGCCCTCGATTGCCTCGCCCGCTCTCAGCCGAGTATATGTGTCGGCAACGCATTGCCGCCGATCTTGCATATCGTCGTCCGCTGCGGTTGACGCAACCGCTTCGACGAGCGCGAGAACTTCGTTTTCTTCCCACTTGCTCTTCGCTAAAAGCCCGGCAATAGCAAGCGCGAGACTGTGACGGCTACCGCTTCGCCAGTTCGAGAGCAGAGTTGCTCCGATGCAAATCTTCTTGCAGGCTCGAATGAGCGTGTCGGCAGGTACTTCTGCCGGCTCACCATCCTGATCGAACTCGATTAATTCGCCGGTTTCATGCACAGAGCCCGGAAAGACGGTCTGTGCACCATTGCTTCGCGCCTCAATGATCATGCCGTCGAGCCCTTGAAACTGACGCGTCTTTTCGAGGAGTGACCGGTAAATCCAATGCGTCCGCGGATTTGACTTTCTCCCGAAAAGCATCTTGGTCTCGGGTAGAAGCAATGATGCGAGCCTTGCTGCGTTCTCGTCGTCGATATCGATGTCTACGAGATTGCCCGAGCGCTCACCGAGTGCAATTCCGATGTTCGACGGCTTGGAGAAGTAGCGCTCTACGTCCGATCTTGTGATTGTTTCTGAGCCCCAATCGTGCGTGGGCTTTTTGCCACCAAAGCCAACGTGGACTATCGAGAAACCTCTATCGATGTAGGCGCTTGCCTGCGTGATTGTTTTGATTTGGTCATAAATAGTATTGGGGGCGGAATACGCCAAAGTGTTCTTGTTCAAGCTTAATATCCTTCTTTCAATAGCGCACGATATGTGTTCCGCCCTCTTTCGGTTTAATGGGCGAAAGCATCGTCGCGAATTATTTATCTCTGCGAATAAGTGACGAAAAAATCCTCCTGCAACATCCCTCTGCATGCGCCGTTTGCCGTTCGATCGCGTGCGACGTGTAGGTGTTGAAGGAGTTGAGGGTGAATGCGTAGTAATTTGCTTATTACGTCGTTTTATTGAAACAACAACACATTCTCCTTCTGCTCCTCCAACGAAAACCAAAACAAATCGTTGGGCGGGGGGAGAAGCAGGACCCAGTGGCCATCTGTCCGCGCGAAATGGAGAGAAAGCATAAATACTTCGCGCTTAATCGCGCGAAGGGACCCTGAAATGACCAATGAACTTATCCAACAAATTTACGACGACTTGCGTCAGCTCGGGGGCTGTCGTAGCAGAAATGACTTCTCCACCGATTGGCTTGGGAGCAACGAAGCGTACTATCGAACAATACAAAGCCGCGGCGAATCCGTTAGCATTCGAGCGCAAGCTCATCTGGCGGCGTCATTGCGAAGCCTGGGCATGGCATTCGTCAAGAGCGAATTTCCGCAAGTCAGACACAAGGGGACTGCAATGCTAAACCTCTACGGCATCTGCGCCGATGACTTATTTGAGCGCGTCACCCTAGACGCCATGAGCTTCGAGGCGGACTAAGGATGGCAACGTCAAGAGCAATCAATCCCCAAGCGTATGCGAATGAAATCTCTATTCTGAATGGGCATCTACTCACGCTAGCGCGAATGCACTTTACTGCTGTCCTCAAGAGGAATGACAAGAGCGCCGCGGCATGTGGCCTTACCGAAGGCGAATGGCTGCATCTCCACAAAAGCGACTACCATACGTACTCGATTTTCGAGGCAACGCTCGATGCTCAACTGCTAGAGGCGTTGGGCTTAGATGAGCAAGACCGCGCAGAAATTCATGTCACGTTCGGGCTTGGCATATGTGACGTGATCGACACCAATCATCCTCACGACTGCCTGCTTCTCAATCTGGAATACGCGAAATTGAACGAAATAATCACGGACGCGTCGTTTAGCGCTGCGGCGCAAGCCAAGCTGATCGCTTCGAATACTGCTGTATCCCTGCGCGAGCGGATAAGTAACTTCAGCGGAGTGGTGGTCGGGCTTGCACTTCTCGTGTAGTCGCATTCAACGAAACAGCCCACCCTCACTCCGCGCTACCCAAACTGTCCACAATCCGGGGTGCTTCACGCCCTAGCAGCGCTCTACAGCACGGCAAAATGCCCAGCCCGCTACTCGACTAGCGGGAAGCCAGCAAAACTGCTGTACGCGCTTTAAAACGCACGGATTTGCCCGATACGAGCTATAGCGCCATGCGGCAAAACTCGGCGCAATAGCTATGCCCGTCTATCTAACTGGATTGAGCGCGAGAGCGCACGCGAATAGCAGCGGCGTCATTTCGGTAGGAATTTTGGAGCGCTGAACGCACAAATTGTTTCTCGATCAACACTCGCAGGAGAACAATTGTGGCCAGTACATTGAAAAACTTGACTTTCGCCCCGTTGCCGAAGCTCAGCGCGGCAGACCCAGTTTTGCAGCGGCGTGCGAAAATCATCGATCGGCTCAAACAGCAGGCTCAGCTTGCGCAAGATCCCAACTACACCATCTCGCGCCAGAAGTGGGTCAAAGGCGAAAACGGCGTAAAAGAGCTGCGCGAGCTGCCCAAGAAGGTGCGCGCATGGTGGCGGACGGATGCGACGGGCAATGTCGTGCTCACGGTGCGGTATGGCGCGAAGCCGATTGAATTCGAGAAGGGCAAAGCGGCCATTGCCGTCGGAAGGAAGGACAAGCTCATTCCGACCATCGAGACGGTGATTGCGGCCGTCGAAGCCGGCGAACTCGATACTGTTCTCGCGCAGATGAGCAAGTCGGCCGTGCAGACGAAGGCCAAGAAAGCGGCCTGACCACTATCCGAGCAGAAACGAGGGGACAGTGCTTAAACGCGCTGTCCCCTTTTTGTATGCGCGATCACGCGCCCATTAAAGGACACCGAATGGAGTACGAATTCGCCCTCAAGAAGCCACTGCCTCGACGCCCGCAGGCTGATCCAACGATTAGGCCGAGTGCAGACCAGATCGTCCTGGTGCATTCGATAACCAGCCAGTTTCTGCGGCTGCTCAGGGGCTTTCTCATAGTGACCGAGCAGAGCGCCCTGCTTGCCTCTGACGCTCCTTTTCACCTTTTCGAGCTGTCCGAGGAGCTGTGCAGAATAGCTGGATTGGATAACGGCTGCGCCGTGCTGCTTGACCTACTCGAAATCTCACCAAAGCTGGTCTGGAACGACGACGATTTGGCTGTGTTGCAGCGGATGCCTATAGATCGGCTTCGCGCGATGTACCGAATACTTTCAAACGTCCGACCGGATGCCTGCTCGTTCTCGCTTCTGAGCGAATTCAGTTGAGACGTTAACCAGACGAGGCATTTGTTTGCGCGGACTTGTCCACATGATAGCCAAATCGTTTGCAAGTCCAATGTTCGCGAATATAAACGACAACCTGCAATCGTTTATTTTGAAGTGCTGCAATGCCACGTGACAACGACGCGCTAGCTTTAGTTCCCCGCTTTGACGCTCCCGTTCATTCCTCAAAATCAAGACACCGAACTACTTCAATAGGGCGATACATCGTAGCTGCGCTCACTTCGGTTTTGGTGGACACATCACCTAGCTCATCGCAGCCCTCATCCTGGCCGAGCAGCTTGCGATGCCGCCGGACAGCGGTACATAGTTTGCGGCCCGAGCGGCTTTCAGCATTGCCTACCCCTTAGCAGCATCTCGTACCGGCCTGACCATCGGAAGAATTCGGGATGAGGCCACGGATTTTTTTGCCCGGCGCAGGAGGGAACGCGAATTTCTGGCTGCCGGTTGCCGCCGAGCTGTCTCAGCAGTCCGAGAACGTCTTCTTGTCGTGGCCGGGCTTGGGAAACGAACCCGACGTTCCAGGGGTTAGTGGTATTGACGATTTGGTCGCCATGGTTCTGGCGAGAGCGACGCGGCCTTGCGACCTGATAGCACAGTCTCTCGGGGGTATGATTGCGGTCCGCGCCGTCTTGGAGCGCCCGGCCATGATCCGGAAAATGGTCCTGGTAGCGACATCTGGTGGACTGCCAGTCCAAGTTTTGGGCGCGAGCGACTGGCGCGATGATTACTATCGGACATACCCGCGCGCAGCCCACTGGATCGGAGAAGTCAGCGATGATCTGTCAGACGCGCTCAGCACCATCCGCATACCAATCCTGCTCGTCTGGGGTGACAACGATCCGATAAGCCCCGTCGCTGTCGGGCGCTATTTGCTCGAACGGTTTCCTAATGCGGAATTGCGGATCGTGCCGGGTGGAGACCACGATTTGGCGCGGACGCATCCGAAAATGGTTGCCGAGCTGATCGAGGCTCATCTTCGATAGCCGGACTCAGTCCTTGGTTGCCGTAACCCTCATGCCGCCATCAACGATAATTTCGATGACCACTTCTGGACTCGTTCTTCGAAAAGCGACTCAATCCGACGAGGATATTCTCTGGCATTTTTTGGCTATTGCCGGCTATGAGCCGGATGCTGAAAGAGCGAAGCGGGTGCCCGTTGTGGCCGCCCATCTTCAGGGCTGGCAAAGGCCAGGGGATTTCGGCGTGTTGGCCGAGAGGAACCAGGTTCCAGTTGGCGCCGCTTGGGCTCGTCAATTCCTGCCGGCGGAGAATCCGACATACTATTCGGGGCCGAACGTTCCGGAAGTCTCAATCGGGGTCCTGCCGGAAGAACGCGGCAAGGGAATTGGTGAGCGGTTGTTAGATTATCTGGCCGTCCTCGCATCCGAAAGCGGCCTCGAAGGGCTCTGCCTAAACGTCCGGGATACCAATCCCGCGCTGCGTCTTTATCAACGGGCCGGGTATCAACTGGTGGACGGCGCAGCGGTGCCAAACCGCGTCGGAGGCCTGTCGTTAGGCATGCGGTTGTTTCTTTCTCACGGGTAGTGATCCGCCACTTTAGATGTCAACGCGAGATAATTCGATGAGCTGAGCCCAAGGAATATTGGTCGCGGCACGGCGGCCTGTGACATGATCGAACGTCGGCTTTTTGGCAGATGCACCCACCAAATCCATATCTGCTTGCAGGTGCATTTCGGACTTATCGCGAAAACCTCACACACTCACGAGAGTATGACATTTCCCGCTAGCCGCTTGAGCTACGGACGGAATTTGCGCCACCAAAATCGGTTGCCCTGAGAAAACATCAGACAATAGCTTGCAGCACGATAAAACGTGACATTTGCAAGCTGTGCGATGAAGCAGGCTAAGACGCTCAAAACCGAAGAGTTAAAGCTCGTCCTAGCCTACATCGCAGTTCGCCGACACGCTGCCCGCAATAAAGCAATCATCCTCGCCAGCTTCCTCTCGGGCATGCGGGCACATGAGCTTGCGTCGCTAAAGATTGGCGATGTTGTCGATGAGGATGGGCGCATTCGCAATGAAATCGTCCTCACAGCAGAGCAGACCAAAGGTCGTAGATCGCGACGTGTGTTCGTCAATGCCAAGCTGAAGCGCGAGCTAGCTGCGTATGTGAAGACCGATTGCGTGAACAAGCCGCTGAGCAGCCCACTCTTCGTCTCGCAGAAGAACGGGGCATTCAGCCCCAACACGATGTGCCAGCTCTTCCTCAACATCTACAGCGGATGCGGCATCAAAGGCGCTAGCTCGCACAGCGGGCGACGCACCTTCATCACCAATCTGGCGAGCAAGTCCGTCTCAGTCCGAGTGTTGGCTGAGCTTGCGGGACACAGCTCAATCGCCACGACGCAGCGATACATCGAGGTCAATGACGACCAGTTGAGGAAAGCGGTCGAGCTGCTGTGACCTGTTCCAAATGGAATGACGGGTTCAACCACGAGCGAAGGAGAGCATGAAGATGGCGACTGTGACCTACGAGGTGACTGTGAAGCTGCCCAACGGCAACAATGAGAAGATCAGGCTCGAAGCCAGCAGCCACGGCAATGCCAAGACGTTGGCTGAGGCTCAATATGGCAAGGGCACCGTGATGAACGTCAGCTACAAAGGCTGAGGCATACTTGCTGAGGCAGTCTTGCACTGTGTCGGGCGGCGAATGACTATCGCGGTTCTAGGCATTCCATAGGCACCGCTGGTTTGATCGGGCGCAAGCTGCTCATCTTGCTGGGTGAATTCGCTGCCCGAAGCAGTTCAAGCATTGTCATGGGAAATACAGCTGAGGGCGCTCAACGCCCTCAATTGACGGCCCATCACACCACTTGTCCATCTTCCCCGAGCCGACCTGGGCATGGCAGATCATCGTGTAATTCACGCGGTCGACAGCGACCAATGGTGGATTAGGGCGCGTACTCAGGAGTATCTCTGCTCCGCTCCAGAGCGTCTCACCTGTTTTGATTGGAGGCGCTGCCGCGCGAGTGGATTGCAGCGTTTTAGGCGATCATCCGGCGATTTTCTTCGGCTATTCTAGGCAAAGCCTAGGCAAGGCTATTCGTCGCGCGTGACGTTTCTGCGCATAGGCGAACAGACAACGGCCTTGTCCTTCGTGATGGATCGCGGCCATCGGAGCCAAGACTGCTTACATCAAGCCCGGTAGCCCGCGGGAGAACGCCTATTGCGAAAGCTTCAACGGCAAACTGCGCGATGAGCCGCTTAACCCGAGATCTTCTCCACATTGGAAGCAGCCAAGCTCACTAACGAAGCCTGGCGACGCCACACGTTTCGAACTCCTTTCGAAGCCCCTAGCTTGGAAATCTTACTACTCGGTCAGCTAAGGGAATAGAATGGAACGCATGTTACCGGACAATAATGCGTTTGGCTCAGCGTGGCGGACGTTCATTATGCGTCTCAGTCAGAAAAACCGCGAGTGTCGAAGCTGCGCCTACAGCCAATTTAGCATGGCGTGGCCCAAGACCTTTCACACCTGCGGCCTTGCCGTGACCAGTACCGTAGTGGTTCCTTAGCTCGGCAATGCCTTGCGTGACTGTAGCCAGATTGCTCAAGAGTCGTTTGATAGTTTCAACAGCTTTGGTCTTCTCAGGAATGTCGTCTGGCGTGAGCTCAAGCGCCTTTACAGCAAGCTTGGTCAACTCAGGAAGGTCAGCGCTGCGACTAAAGGATACAGATCGCGCCTCGAGAATCGTTTTACAGCAGGTCTCCACAAGTTCTTTAGCCGTCCCAATCGCAAGCGCTGGATCGTTGAGTACGGCCGCTTCCATACGGGTGATCTGTTGTGCGACGTAGCCCGGGTCAGTTCCGCCGAGCGTTGTGCGCACGGCGCTCAAGCCCGGTGTAACGCCTACACCAACATTGCGGCCAATGAATACGGGTTTACCAGACATGCGCGTTTTCTCGACAATCTGGAAGCCGTCATTACGGAGATACTGATTATAAAGCTGGCAAAGCCGCTCAGCTTCGATGGGGTCTTGCCGGACTACTGGGTGAATAGTCTCGCATAAAAATGCGAGCAACATTTCATCATCGCCGCTGTAAAGATTGATCTCAAATCGCCAAAAACCCAGTCGTCATCCCAGTCGAAATTGTTAACTCGATGCTGCCAAATATCGCCGCCAGCATCCTTAAAACGGCTGTCGTGAGAGGGAAGTGTCGAAAGATCATACAGCCGCGCCAGAAATTCGGTCTCTTCAAGGCGGCCATGCCAGACGACCTTCTCGATCTTCATGGCATCAAATATGTCTCTTCGTGTGAGCTGAGAAATCTTCATGGGTCTCCGCTTCAATCTTCCTTCTTATCTTCCAATGGTTTGGGAAGTTCCTTAAGCCGGGCTTCAGTCTCAATTGTGAATAATTTTTCAATCCCAACATCTTCAACAAAAGAATCGAACAATCCGGTAGCCAGCTTGCTCCGGATTCTATCCCAGTCGTCAGCCGGATCGCGAATAATCTTGGCGGTCTGGTCCTTAAACTGAACCTCAATTGCCTGTCGAGATTGGTTCGGATTTTGGCGATCAATATACAAGTGATAGGGGGTGTTAAATCCTCTTCGAATAATCTGCGGAAGCGATTGTGTGATCGCAAGAGGTTTCTCGCCTGCTGCAGCCGCCGCTTTGACGGCGATCTGAGCCAATACTGCTGAAAGATAGCTCAAGTGGGAGACCAACCTAAGAACGAAACGGCGTCCACGTTTAGCCTTGCCGTCAATGCTCGTCGGTCTTGCAACTGCACCTTCGTTAGCTTTAATGAAATCTACGATAAGTCGCTCCAAAGTGTTGATGGGCGCAGCAGAAAACCACGCCGGAAGAATCGACAAAATCGCATCACGAGCACGAGAGCGTCGATCCTCTAAACTCTCAGCACTTGAGTACCCACGTCCAAAGACTTTTTCGACATCATCTGGCCTGAGAAATGCGTCGAAGTCGTAGTCAAGCGTGGGCAGCTGATTCAATAACCATGACGTCCAGATTAAAGCATCCGGGCTTTCAACTGGCGCCTTTGCAAACGCGTCAGAAAGTGCTGTGATGAATGTTGGGCTCGATCCGCTTTTGGCTGCAATCTCCTAAATCCAGTCGCGGGTCTTATCTTCTGCCGCGGCCTCGATCAGACTTTCGAGTTGCTGACGGCGTTCATTAAGCCATGCTTCCGCGTTTATGGCGTTCGCTTTCGCCTTTAGAAAATAGCCGAACGAACGTCTAGTCAATTTGTCGAAAGTCTCAACTCCTTCACCTGTGCTTTTAAGACTTAATGCCAGCTTTTTAAGAAGGTAGACGGCTTCGTCGGACGAAGCGCCGTTCACTACAATGCTGTCATAAAGCCCTGCAATTGGATCGCTCAAAGGGGCGCATTGATCTGAAGTAGAAAAGATTGTTTTGAGAAGGGGTGATTCGTCAACGTCAGTATCATCTTCGTCGGTTTCAAATGTGATGATGTCCGCTGGAACTACGATTGCAAGTCCAGTAGCTGCCAGTCCGGCGCGTCCCGCACGCCCCAGAGCGTTAAGTATTTCGTGAGGCATTAAATCCGTACGTGTTGTTTCGTCAGGGTCGCTTTCATCGATCCGATCGGTCCCGGCCAAAATAACTACTTCGCACGGCAAATTCAGACCCTGAGATAGGGTTGAGGTTGCCGCAAGCACATTTAGACTACTCGCGCGATTACGAAATAGCTGCTCAACGAGGAGGCGCTCCTCCAAAAGCAACTCACCATGATGTACGGCGGCGGCATTGTCGCCTGCGTCATACACGCAATCGACGTCGCCCAGTTCTTCGATAAGTTTCTTTCGCCAGGTTTCTTGTGTCCCATCATATGTCGGTGGGAAGGGTTTAAAGGCCGCGTTGACACGTCGGGCCACTGAGATTGTCGTTGGGATACTCTCGCAAAAGACCACGACCTTAAGGCCAGCTTTACAACATCGAATTGCTAATTCGGCGGCTACCTCGTTCCTGTTTGCCGTTATAGCCCATCTCTTAGATTTTCTCCGAGCTACTCCAAGAGGAATGTCCTCTTCCATTAGCGATTTGATTGCAAAACTGCTCGGATTATCCGGATGCCATCCCATGCCACCAGAAAACAGGCCCGCGGGACTTGCTTCAGCTAATAACTTAACCGCCACTGGAACAGATTTCGGAAAGGGTTTGCGCTTTTCAGCATCTGCCGTGAGTTTTGCATTTACGCCGCCAATATCATTGCGGTCATAACAAACACACGCTTTGAGCTGGCGTGTTGGCTTCCACTTATCATCAAAGGATTTGCAGGGGCGTCCCGTTATCGTAGGTAGCCATTCAGCAATTTCGCCCCCGTTGCTCACCATTGCGGAAAGTAGAAGATAGTCAGATGCGCTATTCGTTGCAGCAAATGTCAGCAGGCAAAACATAGCGTCAATGCTGCGCCTGTCAAACGCCTTCGCCAAGCCAGCATTGGACCGCTCTATGCCCATGAGATGACATTCATCGAACACAAGCAGGCCAACATTCTTGAATAGATGCGGAGCGAATGTAAGCAGCGCAAAACATCGTTCAGGCGTTAGCACTGCAATGTCCGGTAGGTGCTGTCCGATTTCTTCTAATAGACTTTCTTCGACACTGCTGGCTCTTGCGAGATCTGTTAGCCTCTCGTTCAAGTCTCTTTCAACTTGATTTACTAAGGCGTGCGTTGGAGCGAGATATACAACGGTCTTTCCGGCGCACAACGTTGAAGCAATTTTGAGCGTTGCTAACGTTGTTTTGCCGGAGCCAGTTGGAGACGTCATCACCAAGGAGCTGCCAACATCGAGGAAACCCGTTTCGATAGCTCGCTGATGGTTCTCCCATATAAATGGATAACGGAGCGCTTCGGTTTTCAGCCACGCGATCCAGCTACTCGCGTTTGTACCTGCGGGGGGCTTGACGCGAATAACAGAAGAAACTGTTAGCGTGCTAGCGGCCTTTTCAAGAAGTCCAGCTAGGTGGTGAGGCCCAGGAAAGACTGACGGCGCTTGCATCAATGGTGCGCCGTCTAGCCTGTCCTCCGCGTCAAATTCGACCGAAAGGTCACGAATGTCTGCGAATATTTGGCGAGACTCATCGAATGCTTCGATTTCTGCCTGACCCAGAGAGGCTCTCGCCAACAGGTGCAATCCATCCAAGATACGAGAGTAAAGCAAATCGCTCGCTGAAGAGCCGATCAAATCAAGATGCGTGGGGTGAAAGCGCTCCGGTGTTATTTCAGCGATGTTCAGTAGTTGGCCCCGCGCTAGATTGGAAATCGCGATCGCAATTTGGCCATACACGCCGCGCATTCCCGTGGCATCTATTTGTCGGCTAATCTCATACGAATCTGCTGTTCTCTCGGATATTAGAAATAGCAAAGCTGCTGCAATATCTGAGCTAATTGCGGCCTCATCTACACGCGTAGTTGGCCCTGTTGCCAATAGTTGCGCGATTTGAAAAACGACCTGTCTCGCGGACCCTGCAACGAAAGCAGCGGCACGTGTTTTGCCGCCAGAAATATCTAAGATCACCTGCGATTCTAGCACGTTTGCGATGCGTCCCATGCGCTCCGCAATGACGGCCAGATGATCTAAGGGTGCGGGTTCAGTCCTCGTCATGGCCAATCGCGCCGCTGCGATCTCGATATACGTTGATGTGAACACGTCGGCGAACGTTTCGGCCGAGAGGTCTGGCAACGAGGGCGCCGTGGCAAGAAATTGTCGTGTGACCGGATCAAACATGAGTTGCTGCCTCCAACTCATCGAGAGCTTTGATAACTCTCTTCGCGAGATCGTCTAAAAATGCTCTCACGTCTGGTAAGGATATGTATTCCGCGATGCGGGTGGATACATTACCGGTCGCCACCTTTTCGAATCCGGAAAAGATGTGTGCGAAGCCGCTTGGTTTCTTCTGACTCTCGGGTGCCGTCAGCGCTATTCGATAATGTCGAAGCTTGTCCCAACTTGTACCTTGCAGCGCAAGTTCGCTGTCCACGTCGGGAACTTTGTCAAGCAGTGCAGTGACGGCGTCGTGGATCTCAAGGTCTTTATCGCCCTTGTGAATGTTGGCGAGTTCTTTCCAAATGCTTTGTGTGACTAAGTTGCGCGGGTTTATCGTTGCTTTGTCTTCGCATAGAATTACCGAACCTAAAGACGTCTTTGCATTAATTTGAATTACGACGCCATCAAATCCCTTGTCCGCGGTTCGGACATGGGGCGCACTTAGGTGAGACTGTGGAAACTGTAGGTGTGCCGCGATCCACGAGACATGCTGAAATAGAAGGCCGTCTCTGTGTTCAATCCGTACGTCTCGCTTCCCCTCAGCCGGCTTTCTAATATCGTCGTCGGCACTTTTTAGGTCCGCCGCGATGTCCCCTGTTCTAATTCTAAGTAGCCTCCGAGCCGCTGCGAATTCGCGGCCGGGGAATGCCGCCGCCTTGGGTGCAAGTTTTGCTATAACTTTTGCAGCGTGCTTGGGCTTTCGAACGTAAAGCCATGCAAGCGCCTTGGCTAACTCGTCCAGGTCACCAATAGTCCACTGCGCCAGCAGACATGTGGGTTTATTCTGGTGTTTTGTGAATTTGATCGGCATGGGGGGGCGGTCGCAACTCGCGGGTGTGACGATCTTATCCGCCTCTGTGGGTTGCTACCACACGTTATTCAGATATCCCGCATCTTATTTGCAGCACGGTGATTTCCTTTTCCGACCTTGTGACCGGCCTCGTTGAGTAGTCGTATTGGAATGTTAGTTTAGTGTCGGCATTTCCGCCACCATAGGTGTTGCAGTTTGCCGTTGAAGCTTTCGCAATAGGCGTTCTCCCGCGGGCTACCGGGCTTGATGTAAGCAGTCTTGGCTCCGATGGCCGCGATCCATCACGAAGGACAAGGCCGTTGTCTGTTCGCCTATGCGCAGAAACGTCACGCGCGACGAATAGCCTTGCCTAGGCTTTGCCTAGAATAGCCGAAGAAAATCGCCGGATGATCGCCTAAAACGCTGCAATCCACTCGCGCGGCAGCGCCTCCAATCAAAACAGGTGAGACGCTCTGGAGCGGAGCAGAGATACTCCTGAGTACGCGCCCTAATCCACCATTGGTCGCTGTCGACCGCGTGAATTACACGATGATCTGCCATGCCCAGGTCGGCTCGGGGAAGATGGACAAGTGGTGTGATGGGCCGTCAATTGAGGGCGTTGAGCGCCCTCAGCTGTATTTCCCATGACAATGCTTGAATTTCTTGCCCGAACCGCAGGGGCAAGCCTCGTTGCGGCCGACTTTGCCCCAGCTCTGGGGATCCTGCGGATTGCGCACCGGAGCGGCCAAAGCCGCCGCAGCGCCCATCGCCGGCCCGATACCATGGCGCGCCAGCGTTTCCGCTCCGGCCGAGGCCAGCGCTAATTCATCTTCGCCGGTCGTCGGATTGGCTTTGTGCGCTTCCATAGCCGGCAACGGCGCGGGCTGCGGCGGCGGCGAGGCCTGGATTTCGACCCGCATCAATTGCGCCGTCACCGCTTCGCGCAGGCTTTGACTCATGGCTTCGAACAGGCTGAACGATTCCGCCTTGTATTCATTGAGCGGATCACGCTGGCCGTAGCCGCGCAGCCCGATCACCTGGCGCAAATGGTCGAGCATGACGAGATGTTCGCGCCAAAGATGATCGAGCGTCTGCAACAGGATCGACTTTTCGACGTAGCGGATGACGTCGGGGCCCCATTGCGCGACCTTCGCCGCCATGTGCTCGTCGGCGCGGCGCTCGACGCGGGAGAAGATCTCCTCGTCGGCAATGCCTTCTTCCTTGGCCCACTCGTCGGCCGGCAGATCGAGTCCGAGCACGCGCTTGAGCTCCTCGCGCAAGCCGGTCACATCCCATTGCTCCGGATAGGCGTTCTCCGGCACGTGCTTGGCGACCATATCGTCGATCACATTGTGCCGCATGTCGGCGACCACCTCGCCGACCGTCTCATCCTGCATCCACTCGACGCGCTGGTCGAAGATGACCTTGCGCTGGTCGTTCATCACGTTGTCGTATTTCAGGATGTTCTTGCGGATATCGAAATTGCGCGCCTCGACCTTCTGCTGCGCCTTCTCCAGCGCTTTGTTGATCCAAGGATGGATGATCGCTTCGTTTTCCTTCAAGCCGAGCTTGGTCAGCATGCCATCGAGCTTGTCGGTCCCGAAGATGCGCATCAAATCGTCTTCAAGCGACAGGAAGAATTTCGAATGGCCCGGATCGCCCTGCCGGCCGGAGCGGCCGCGTAACTGATTGTCGATACGGCGGCTCTCATGCCGCTCGGTGCCGAGCACGTAAAGTCCACCGGCCGCCAGCGCCTTGTCCTTCAGGCGCGCGACCTGGGCGCGGATTTCGGCGGCGCGCGGACTTTTGTCGCGCTCCCCCCAGTCATCGACATCGGCCAGTTCCTGGCGAATGCGCATGTCGGCATTGCCGCCGAGCTGAATGTCGGTGCCGCGGCCCGCCATGTTGGTCGCGATCGTGATCGCACCCGGCACGCCGGCCTGGGAGACGATATAGGCCTCCTGCTCGTGATAACGCGCGTTAAGGATGGCGAAGACCTTGGCCTTGGAAGCGCCCTCGTCGCCGGAGTAAAGCGAAGCGAAAGCGTTCGGATCGGAGAAATCGTGTTGCTCCCAGCCGTGCTGGCGCAGCATTTCAGCAAGCTGCTCTGATTTTTCGATCGACGTGGTGCCGACCAGAACCGGCTGGCCACGCGTCTTACAGTCCTCGATCAGCGTCAGGATGGCGCGAAATTTCTCGGTCGCCGTGCGGTAGACCTCGTCGTCGTCGTCGATGCGAACCATCGGCCGGTTGGTCGGGATTTCCAGAACCTCGAGATTGTAGATGTCCTGGAATTCCTCGGCCTCGGTCAGCGCCGAGCCGGTCATGCCCGCGAGCTTCTCGTACATGCGGAAGTAATTTTGGAACGTGATCGAAGCGAGCGTCTGGTTCTCCGGCTGGATCGGCTGATGCTCCTTGGCCTCGAGCGCCTGGTGCAGGCCTTCCGAATAGCGCCGGCCCGGCATCATGCGGCCGGTGAACTCGTCGATGATCACCACCTCGCCATTGCGTACAATGTAGTCCTTGTCGCGCTGGAACAGCTTATGCGCGCGCAAAGCCTGGTTGACGTGATGAACGACGGAGACGTTTTCGACGTCGTAGAGCGAGTCCGATTTGAGTAGGCCGGCATCGCGGAGCAGATTCTCCATCTTCTCCATGCCGGTTTCGGTAAGATTGACGGTGCGCTGCTTTTCGTCGAGCTCGTAATCCGTCTTGTCGATCTTCGGAATATAGGCGTCGATGGTGTTGTAGAACTCGGAGCGGTCGTCGAGCGGACCGGAAATGATCAGCGGCGTACGCGCTTCGTCGATCAGGATCGAGTCCACTTCGTCGACGATGGCGTAGCTGTGGCCGCGCTGCACCATGTCCTCGAGCCGGTACTTCATATTGTCGCGCAGATAATCGAAGCCGAGCTCGTTATTGGTGCCGTAGGTGACGTCGCAATCGTATTGCTTCTTGCGCTCGGCGTCGTCGAGGCCGTGAACGATGACCCCGGTGGTCAGCCCGAGGAACTTGTAGATCTGGCCCATCCATTCGGAGTCGCGCTTGGCGAGATAGTCGTTGACGGTGACGACGTGGACGCCGCGGCCGGCGAGCGCATTGAGATAGACCGGTAGCGTCGCGACCAGCGTCTTGCCTTCACCAGTCTTCATCTCGGAAATCCGGCCCTCATGCAGCACCATGCCGCCGATCATCTGCACGTCGAAATGCCGTTGCCCCAGCGCGCGCTTGGCCGCTTCGCGAACGGTCGCAAAAGCCGGCACCAGGATGTCGTCGAGCGTCTTGCCTTCGGCGAGCTGTTTCTTGAATTCCTCGGTGCGCGCGCGTAGCGCTTCATCGGTGAGCGCCGCAAGCTCGGGCTCCAGCGCGTTGATCTCGTCGACACGGGGACGATAGCCGCGGATCCGGCGGTCGTTGGAGGAGCCGAACAACTTGCGGGCGACAGCGCCGATCATCGCAATAACATCCTTCTAGATTTCCGGCTTAGCGGTTCGTCTCGTCGCGGGTAAAGCGTGTCCAACCGGTTGAAAATGCGGCGCTATTCGGGCTTCTGCAAGGCGACGGAAGGTCCAAAACACCTCCGCGAGAGATAGGAGGGGGTGAGTTTCCTGTCAATGCGACCGGCAGGTGTTTGGCTGCCGGATTGCCGCTTCACGCGGTCGTTAAGTAGCCGGCCGATTCTGCCATTGCCAAAAACAGGGGATTCGGCGAGTGTCCGCGCCAATTTCGGACTGCCACCCAAGCGTCCGACACCCCCGAAGTAAGGCCGGCGTTCGCCCGCCGAGGCAAAGGACCTCGTTTCATGCCCTTCCCCCGCTTGCCCGTCACCCTTTCGTTCGGCGCGCTCGTATTGGCCGCCGTTCTCGTCGCCCCGCTCACTGCCGCGCAGGCCCAGGATAGCTCCAAGGACAAGAATTCGGATCCCGTGGTGGCTCGCGCCAATGGTGTCGATATCCGCCAGAGCGATTTAGCGGTTGCCGAGGAGGAAGTCGGTTCCAGCATGCCGCAGATGGCGCCGGATCAGAAGCGGGACTATCTGATCACCTATCTCGGCGACGTTATCGTCCTCGCTCAGGCTGCCGACCAGCAAAAAATCGGCGACCGCGACGACGTCAAGCACCGCATCCAGTTCGAGCGCAACAAGGTGCTGATGGAGACGCTGCTGCAAGACGCCGGCCAGGCCGCCGTGACCGACGACGCTATGCACAAGGTCTATGACGACGCCGTCAAGCAGATGGCGAACGAGGAAGAAGTCCACGCTCGTCATATTCTGGTGCCCACCGAAGACGAGGCCAAGGCGATCGAAGCCGAACTGAAGAAGGGCGCGGATTTCGCCACGCTCGCCAAAGAGAAGTCGAAAGACCCGGGCGCGGCCGAAGGGGGCGATCTCGGCTATTTCACCAAGGACCAGATGGTGCCGGAATTCGCCGATGTCGCGTTCAAGCTCGACAAGGGCCAGATTTCCGATCCGGTGAAAACCCAGTTCGGCTGGCACATCATCAAGGTCGAAGATAAGCGCATCAAGCCGACTCCGACCTTTGACGACGTCAAAAGCCAGCTCCAGACCTACGTTGCCCATCGCGCGCAGGCCGAACTGGTGCAAAAGCTGCGCAGCGCGGCCAATATCGAGCGCCTCGACCAGCCGCCGGCGGCACCGGCCGATCCGTCGACGCTCAATCCGGCGGCGCCTTCCAAGAAATAGGAATAGCCGTTTCCCGGATCGTCCGGGATTCGGCCTATGCTACGCTGCCTGAGTCGGCAGCGCATCACTCGGCTTCGCTTCGTGATGCGCTGCAGCCGGGAAACATTGAACAAGTCATGTCCGCCACCGTCTCGCCTCTCGCCCCGAAATCCACCCCTTCAATTCCCGCGATCGGCGGGGTTCGCTTTGCGACCGGCGCGGCCGGCATTCGCTACCGCGACCGCACCGACGTCATGCTCGCGGTGTTCGACGAAGGCACCAGCGTGGCGGGCGTCTTCACCCGCTCCAAATGTCCGTCGGCGCCGGTCGAATGGTGCCGGGCGCGGCTGACAGGCGCCCGCGCCCGCGCGCTTGTGGTCAATTCCGGCAATGCCAACGCCTTTACCGGCAAAAGCGGCCGCACCGCCTGCGCCTTCACGGCAAAGCTCGCCGCCGCCGCGGTGGGTTGCAAAACCAGCGAAGTCTTTCTGGCTTCGACCGGCGTGATCGGTGAGCCGCTGCCGGCGCAGGCTTTCGACGGCGTGTTGGTCAATCTTGCCGCCGCCGCCACGCCCGATGCCTATGAGGAAGCCGCCCGCGCGATCATGACCACCGACACGTTCCCGAAGCTGGCGACTGCGCGCGCCCGTATTGCCGGGACGGAAGTCACCATCAACGGCTTCGCCAAGGGCGCCGGCATGATCGCCCCGGACATGGCGACAATGCTCGCCTTCGTCTTCACCGACGCGCCGATCGCGACCCCGGTCCTGCACACGCTGTTGCGCGAGGGCGTGGTCGATACCTTCAACGCCGTGACCATCGATGGCGACACGTCGACCTCGGATACCGTGCTTGCCTTCGCCACCGGTGCCGCCAAGACGGCGCCGCGCATCACCCGCGCTCACGATCCGCGGCTTCTTCCCTTCCGTAAGGCATTCAATGCCGTGCTCGCCAATCTGGCGGAACAGGTGGCGCGCGACGGCGAAGGGGCGCGCAAGCTGGTCGAGATCGTCGTCGAAGGCGCGGTGTCGAAACCGTCGGCGCGCCGCATCGCGCTGTCCATCGCTAACTCGCCGCTGGTCAAGACCGCGATTGCCGGCGAGGACGCCAATTGGGGCCGCGTCGTCATGGCCGTGGGCAAAGCCGGCGAGCCCGCCGATCGCGACCGGCTGTCGATCTGGTTTGGCGGCATTCGCGTCGCTCATAAGGGCGCACGCGCTCCGGATTATGACGAGGCCGCCGTATCCGCAGCGATGAAAAAGCCGGAGATTTCGCTCAAGGTCGCGCTTGGGCTCGGCAAGGGCCGCGACCGTGTGCTGACCTGCGACCTGACCAAGGAATATGTCGCGATCAACGGCGACTACCGCAGTTGAGAAGCGCGCGATGCCCTCCTCGAAGCGCATCCGCACCTCGGTACTCGACTTAGCCTACGAAGAGAGCGGTGCTGCTGACGGCGCGCCGGTCTTTCTCATGCACGGCTGGCCGTACGATCCGCGTTGCTACGACGAGGTTATCCCGCCGCTCATCGCCGAAGGCTGCCGCGTCGTCGTGCCTTATCTGCGCGGTTTCGGTCCGACGCGATTTCTTTTCTCAAGCACACCACGCTCGGGCCAGCAGGAGGCGCTCGGCAACGATCTGCGCGAATTGATGGATGCGCTTGCTATCGAGCGCGCCGTGCTCGCCGGCTACGACTGGGGCGGCCGTGCGGCCTGCATAGTCGCCGCGTTGTGGCCTGAACGCGTGCGCGGTCTCGTCACCGTGAACGCCTATAACATCCAGGATATTGCCGGCTCCGGCGCGCCGCAGACACCGGCTCAAGAGCGCCGCCTCTGGTACCAGTGGTATTTTCAGACCGAACGGGGCCGCGCCGGCTTGGAGGCCAACAAACGGTCGATGAGCCGCTTGTTGTGGGAATTATGGTCGCCGCATTGGATTTTCGATGACGCGACCTTTGAACGCAGTGCGACCTCATTCGACAATCCCGACTTTGTCGCGGTCACGATCCAGTCTTATCGCCACCGCTACGGCAATGCCGAGGGCGATCCGGCGCTCGACGAGATAGAGCGCAGGCTTGCCGCAAAGCCAAAGATCCCAGTGCCGACGATCGCGCTTCAGGGCGAGGCTGACGGCGTTTGGCCACCGGAAACCACCGAGCACCACGCGGTCTATTTCGCGGGGCCCTATCAGCACCGCGTTCTGTCGCGGATCGGACACAACCTTCCACAGGAAGCGCCGCGCGCTTTTGCCGATGCCGTGCTGGAATTGGTTCGTTAGCGTCTCATTTACCAACGCCGCTAATGCGCCTACGAACACGCCAGGATTGAGTATGCATTTACCGTCCCCTCTCTAGATTGGGCCCGTGAATTGAGCGTGAGACTTATCCTTGTCGCCGCTTGCGCGCTGATCGACCCCGATGGCCGCGTGCTGATTGCGCAGCGTCCAGCTGGCAAGTCGATGGCCGGACTATGGGAGTTTCCCGGCGGCAAGGCGGAGCCGGGTGAGCGGCTCGAACAGTGTTTGATCCGCGAACTGCAGGAGGAGCTCGGAATCGTCGTCCAGGAAGAATGCCTCGCGCCGTTGACGTTCGCGAGCCATTCCTATCCCGACTTCTACCTGCTCATGCCGCTTTATGTCTGTCGGCGTTGGCAAGGGTTCGTCGAGGCACGGGAACAACAAGTGCTCAAATGGGTGAGACCGCACGATCTGCGCAATTATCCCATGCCGCCTGCCGACGAACCGCTGATCTCCCACTTGACGACGCTGCTATGAAGTGAACGCCAAAAGGCTCAAGGACCATGTTCAAGCGTGCGACTTTAGCGATCCTTGCCCCGGCGTTGCGGCTCTGGCGCGACGACAGCGGCGCCACCGCGATTGAATATGCGATGATTGCCTCTGGCATCGGCGTCGTCCTCGCCGCCACGATCGTGAACCTCGGCACGGCGGTAAAGGGCCTCTACACAGGCGTCTCCACGGCGTTGAAATAGTTATCCTACTTTCCGGCCTTCTCTCCTGTTGAAATTTCTCGCGTGCCCAGCGCATCGGCGAGCCGCGACTTCGCCGCGCCGGGCCTGAGCGGCTGCTGCTGACTTGGATGCGGCGCCCAACCCAACAGCCACACGATTTCGAATGTCGCGCGCACGCGCCCGTCAGCGTCGGCGAAGCGCTGCCCATAGAGCTCGGCCATCCGCGCAAGCGTGGCGCGGCGTAGCGGCTGACGTCGCCGGGCAATCAGCGCATTGGTCGCGCCCATGCGACGCAGATCGCCCATCAGCTCGAAAGCGGAATCGTAGCGCACGCCGACACGATCGACATCTGTCACCGGCAGCGCGAATCCAGCCCGTTGCAGGAGCGCGCCGAGATCGCGCAGATCGGCGAACGGCGCTACGCGCGGCGAAACTCCGCCATCGATCTCACTCTCGGCTGTGGCAAAGGATTGGCGCAGCTCGGTCAGAGTCTCGCCGCCGACTAGCGCCGCAACAAACAACCCGTCCGGCTTGAGCGCACGCCGGATTTGCACCAGCGTCCCCGGCAAATCGTTGACATGATGAAGGGCCAGCGCCGACACCACGAGATCGAGAATGCCGTCGCCGAACGGCAACGCCTCCTCGTCGGCGATGACAGCCGGACGGCGCCGGGGTAGGGCGTCCACGGCAATGATCGTTCCGATCGAGCCAAGTCGGGCAAGCGACTCCCGTACCGCCTCGCCTGGCGTGCCGAGATCGACCGCAATGTCGAACCGGCGCAGCACCGCGGCAAGCCGGTCCGCCATATCCTCGGCAACGCGATCGAGCAAAAACGTCGCTTCGCCCAATGCTGCCGCGCGCCGGCGATGGCGCCGGACCAAGGCGCGATCAAAAATAATCGGACTAGGCGTCGTTCGGAAATCAGACATCGTCCGCCGGTTTCTGTGCTCGTTTCAAATACCCTTCTTGCACCGCCGGCGATGACATTTTCGGCGCCCAGCGATACCGTGAGCCTATGGCTGTATCAGTCAGCATTACCTTACCTGCGCCCGTCAAACGCGCCGTTGGCGCGGTGCGGACGGTATTGCGCGCCACGGTCGATCTTGCTCTGCCGCCGCTCTGCCCAGCGTGCCGCGAGCCGGTCGAAGGCCGTGGCCTGTGTCCGGCATGCTGGTCGAAACTGTCTTTCATTACACGCCCCTATTGTGAGCGGCTCGGCATTCCCTTCGTCTATGATCCGGGGCCCGGTATCCTGTCCATGGAGGCGATCGCCGACCCGCCGGCCTATCATCGCGCCCGCGCCGCGGTCCGGTTCGACGACGTGGCACGCGTGCTGGTTCATGCTCTAAAATATGGCGACCGGCTCGACCTCGCGCCGATGATGGGCCGCTGGGTCAGCCAGGCCGGGCATGAACTCCTTGCCGAAGCCGATGCGCTCGTACCGGTCCCGTTGCATTGGCGACGGCTATGGGCGCGGCGCTTCAATCAATCGGCCATGCTTGCCGCGGCGATCTCGAAGGAAAGCGGCGTCCCGATAGCTGCCGGTGCCCTCAAACGGGTGAAGCCGACCGCGCAGCAGGTTGGCCTCAGTCGCGCGGAACGTGCGCAGAACGTCCAAGGTGCCTTTCGCGTGCTCCCGGAAGGCAAGGCAGCGGTGACAGGACGGCGCCTTGTCCTGGTCGATGACGTGCTCACATCCGGAGCGACCGTCGACGGCTGCGCCCAGGCTTTGTTGCGCGCCAGCGCTGCCAATGTCGATGTGCTGATTTTTGCGAGGGTTGCCGAAGCGATACGAACATCCATATAAGTACTTGATAAAATTAGCCTACCATCACAATTTGGCAGGCTCGGTCCCTCATTCACTCTCTGATACTTTCTGGCCATGATCGACATCTATACGATTCGCTACTGCCCTTATTGTCAGGACGCCAAGGAACTGTTGACCGGCAAAGGCGTAGAGTTCCATGAGATCGATGCCTCCGGGAACCGCGACATCCGCCAGGAAATGATGGCACGCGCCAACGGGCGGAGCACTTTCCCGCAGATTTTCATCGGCGCCACTCATATCGGCGGTTGCGACGATCTCTACGCGCTCGAGGAAGCCGGCAAACTCGATAAGCTATTGGACCAGGCCAAATTGGACCAGGCCAAAGAGACCGCGCAGCAGTCCTCGAAGGAACAGCCGGCATGAACGCGGCAAAAACTTCGACATTCAAGGTCGGCCTCATTCAGATGCAATCGGGTCTCGAGCCCGATGCCAATCTCACGGCGGCGGCCGCGGCGATTGAGGAGGCCAAGAGCGGCGGCGCCGATTACGTCCTTACGCCGGAGATGACCAACATCCTGGCGCTCAAGCGCGACGACCTGTTTGCGAAAATCGTCGCCGAGGAAAGCGATCCGACACTCGCCCGCTTGCGTGAAATGGCGCGCAAGCTTTCGATCTACGTCCATATCGGCTCGCTCGCGATCAAGGCATCGCCGGACAAGGCGGCCAATCGGTCATTCCTGATCGACCGCAAGGGCGACGTGATCGCGCGCTACGACAAGATCCACATGTTCGATGTCGATCTCGCCGGCGGCGAGAGTTACCGCGAATCCAACAATTTCCGGGCCGGCGAATTGGCGGTCGTCGCCGACCTGCCGTGGGGCAGATTGGGCCTTACCGTCTGTTACGATCTGCGCTTCCCGGCGCTCTATCGCGCGCTGGCCGAAGCCGGCGCCTCGTTCCTCGCCATCCCGTCGGCCTTTACCCGGCAGACCGGCGAAGCGCATTGGCATGTTTTGCAGCGCGCCCGCGCGATCGAAAACGGCTGCTTCGTATTCGCCGCTGCGCAAGGGGGCCGGCACCAGAACGGCCGCGAGACCTTCGGCCATTCGCTGGTGATCGATCCGTGGGGCCGCATCCTCGCCGAGGGCGGCACCGAACCCGGCGTGCTCATCGCCGAGATCGATCCGGCGGCAGTCGCGGCGGCGCGGGGCAAGGTGCCTTCATTGCTCCACGGCCGGCGTTTCGAATTGGTCGAGCCTTTGGCCGAGCCGAGCTACCTCCACGCCGTGCGGGAGACGATATGATCCGCTACGCGCTCCATTGCGAGCACAATCACGATTTCGAAAGCTGGTTCCAGAACTCGGCCGCCTACGACAAACAGGCCAAGCGCTCGCTCGTCACTTGCCCGGTCTGTGGCTCGGCCAAGGTCGAGAAAGCGATCATGGCACCGCGCCTGGCGCAAAAGTCTGATTCCCTTCTCGACCATGCCGATGTGACGGGGCCTCAGCCGTCAACACCCGCGCCAAACCCTGCACCGCTTGCGCCGGGAACCGCGCCTGCAATACCGGCCAAGGGGCCGGTCGCGATGATGTCGCCGCCGGAGCGCGAGCTGCGGCAAAAGCTCAAGGAATTGCGCGACCACATCGTCAAGAACGCCAGCTATGTCGGCACCCGCTTTCCGGAAGAAGCCCGCAAGATTCATTACGGCGAAACCGAGCACCGCTCGATCTACGGCGAGGCATCGCCTGACGAAGCCAAGGAATTGCACGAAGAGGGAATCGAATTTCACCCGATCCCGATCCTGCCTGACGATCAGAATTAGAGCATGATCCCGAAAAGTGGGACCCGGTTTTCGGAAAGATCATGCTCCAATGGAAAATCTAGTCAGTGGTGCGCTAAAATCAGCAGCACCACGCCGGCGACGACCAGAACCATGCCGACAGCTTCGCGCGGCGTGGTGCGCTGACCGAAGGAAAACCGCGCAATAAGTTGCGCGAACAGGACTTCCACCAAGGCCAAAGTTCGGACGCTGGCGGCGCTGGTAAGCGCGAAGGCGAGAAACCAGAACTGCGAGGCGACCGCGCCCATGAAGCCCGCGAACAGCGACGGCTTCCAGGCTCGCAGAATTGCCGTCAGTACCGGCGGGGCCCGTAGTATCAAATAAAACAACAGGATAACTGTCTGCATGGCGAGGCCGACCACCAACGTGAAGGTCGCCGCCATGACGAAATTCGACAGCTGCAAATCGAGGATGGCGCCGCGATAACCGATCGCCGATGCCGCGAACATGCCGCCGGAGGCGAGACCCAGCAGTGTCGGGCGAATGCCGCCGATCATGCCGCCCCGTTTGGTGGACATCACGATCACGCCCACCGTGGCGACAATGATCGCGATCGTCATCGGCAAAGTGATCCGATCGCCGAGAAAGACCAGGCCGAAGATCGCAACCTGGATCGGTTCGGTCTTGATATAGGCGATGGTGACCACGAAGGAACGCTCGCCCATCGCCGCCAGCATCAGCGCGGTGGCCGCAACCTGCGCACCGGCGCCGTCGAGAATCCACGGCCAGAATTTCCATCCGGGATGCGGCAGCGGCAACCCGGTCGCCAGCGTCACGCCTGCAAGAAAGATCAGCGCAAACGGAAAGCCGAACAGAAAACGCACCAGCGTGGCACCCAGCGTGCCGAGGCTCTTCGTCAGCTCGCGCTGCATGGCGTTGCGAACGGTCTGCGAGAAGGCGGCAATGACGGTAAAGATGGCCCAGAGCCAGGAGGACATCATCGCGCCGGCGCTACGCCTTCTTCTCCGCGACGACCATATAATTGACGTCCATATCGGAGGAGAGCTGCCAGCGATCGGCGAGAAGATTATAGATCACGCCGGTCTCGCCGCGCATTTGCAATCCGCCCTGGTCGATCGCGATTTCAAGCTCGTTCGGTGTGACGAATTTATCCCATTGATGAGTGCCGCGCGGCAGCCAGCGCAGAATATATTCGGCGCCGACGATCGCCAGCGCGAAGCTTTTCATGGTGCGATTAAGCGTGGCGACGACGAGCAGCCCGCCGGGCTTCACCATTTCGGCGCAGGTGCCCACGAATGAGCTGACATCGGTAACATGCTCGACGACTTCCATAGCGAGCACGACATCGAAACTCTCGCCGGCTTCAGCCAATGCTTCGGCGCTGGTATTGCGATAATCGATGGCAAGACCGCCCTGCGCGGCGTGATGCTGGGCTACGGCAATATTGCGATCCGACGGATCGGCACCAACGACAGACGCACCCAGCCGAGCCAGGGGCTCCGACAAAATGCCGGCCCCGCAGCCGATGTCGAGCATGCGCAAGCCTGAGAGGCTGTCGAGCCGGGACGGATCGCGATTGAAATGGCCGGCGGCACGGTCACGGATATAGGCCAGGCGGACCGGATTGAACTTGTGCAGCGCCGCCATCGGCCCGCGCGGATCCCACCATTGGCCGGCGAGCCGCGAAAACCGTGCCACCTCGCCGTCGTCGATCGTGCCTGCCGCAATCGGCTCTCGATCCATAGTCGGTCCTGCCTTGCTTCATTCTCCACCACGCCCGGGCGGCGGGAAGAGGCCGCCACGGGCTATTGCCCATGGCTTAGCACAAAGCCCCAACCTGATCGCGAGTAAACACGCGTTGCACTCCCGTTCAAGCTAGGGGAGGATAAGGCCGATAAAAACATAAGTCTGATACGAAGGGGGAGAGCACGATGCGCAAATTGTTATGCGGGCTCGCCGGGCTGGCGGCGCTCGCCGTCCTTGGCGTTGGTACGGGGATCGCCGAAGACACCGTCAAAGTCGGCCTGATTATTTCCTATTCGGGCCAATTCGCCGACACCGGCGTGCAGATGGATAACGCCATCAAGCTCTACATGAAGCAGCACGGCGACACCGTCGCCGGCAAGAAAATCGAACTCATTCGCAAGGACGTCGGCGGCATCGCACCGGACGTCGCCAAGCGATTGTCGCAGGAAGTGATCGTGCGCGACGGCGCCGATATCCTTGCCGGCTTCGAAGTCACACCGAACGCGCTCGCTGCCGCCGATGTTTCAGCAGCAGCAAAGAAGCTCATGGTGGTCATGAACGCGGCTACCTCGATCATCACCACCAAGTCGCCTTACATCACCCGCACATCGACGACGACGCCGATGCTGAATTTGACGCTCGGCACCTGGGCCGCCCAGCACGGCGTCAAGCGGGCCTATACGATGGTTTCCGATTACGGACCCGGCATCGACGCCGAGCAGGCGTTCCAGACCGGCTTCAAGGAAGCCGGCGGCGAGATCGTGGGCTCGGTCCGCTTCCCGGTGCAGAACCCGGATTTCTCCGCCTTTATTCAGCGTGCCAAGGATGAAAATCCCGATGCGATCTACATCTGGATCCCCGGCGGTACGCAGCCGGCCGCGGTCGGCAAGGCGCTGGCCGAACGCGGCGTCGATCCGTCCAAAGTGAAAGTCATGGGCCAGGACGCGCTCACCTTCGAATCCGCGCTGCAAAGCATGGGCGACGAAGCGCTCGGCATGATCACGGTGTCGAATTACGACTACAATCACAATTCGGCGCTCAACCATGAATTCGTCAAAGCCTATAACGATGAATTCCATCGCAATCCGGACATCTATTCGATCGGCGGCTACGACGGCATGCGCCTGATCTACGAGGCGTTGAAAAAGACCGGCGGCAAGGCCGACGGCGATTCGCTGATCGCCGCTGCCAAGGGCATGAGTTGGGAAAGCCCGCGCGGCCCTGTGAGCATCGATCCCGAGACCCGCGACATTGTCGAGAACGTCTATATCCGCAAGGTCGAAAAGGTGAATAACGAACTGGTCAATGTCGACATCGACAAGGCTGAGAACGTTAAAGACCCGGCGAAGGCGCGGCCGAAGAACTGATACCCGTCTCGCAAGGGGACCAGGCACATGCCTCCCGCGTTTGGCGTCCTGTTCGACGGCTGCGCCTACGGCATGCTGTTGTTCCTGCTGTCGGTCGGGCTGTCGGTGACGCTCGGCATGATGAATTTCGTCAATCTGGCGCATTGCAGCTTCGCGATGCTCGGCGGCTATGTCACCGTCACATTGATGAATTCGTTCGGATGGCCTTTCCTGGCAACGCTGCCGGCGGCATTCATCGTTGCCGCCATGGCCAGCGTTCTGCTCGAACGCATGTTCTTCCGCCGCTTTTACAACAAGAGCGACCTCGAGCAGTGCCTGCTGACCATCGGCATCGTGTTCATCTCTATTGCGGCAGCGGCCTATGTTTACGGTACGATGCAACAACCGGTGCTGCTGCCCTCCTATCTGCGGGGCTCGGTGCCAGTCGCCGGCCTTAATCTGTCAGTCTATCGCCTGTTTCTGATCGCCATCGCGCTCCTGGTCACTGTCTGCCTTATTGCCGGCATCGAGCGAACCCGCTTTGGCGCCCAGGTCCGCGCCGCCGTGGACAATCAGCGCATGGCGCGCGGGTTGGGGATTGACGTCAATCGCGTATTCGCAATCACCTTCGCCTTGGGCAGCGGACTTGCCGGCCTCGGCGGCGCCATGGCCATCCAGATTGTCGGGCTCGATCCCGCCTTCGCCTTCACCTATCTCATCTACGTTCTCATCGTCGTCTCGGTAGGCGGCCTCGGCTCGATCGCAGGATCGTTCGCCGCCGCGACACTGCTCGGCATTAGCGACGTCGCCGGCAAATATTATGTGCCGGCGATCGGCGCCTTTCTCATCTATCTGGTCATGATCGTGCTGTTGATGTGGCGGCCGGCGGGTCTGTTCGGGAGACGCCAGACGTGACCATCGAGACGGCGGCCGATCTGCATCTTTATCTGCGCGGCCAGATTCGCTGGCGCTGGAGCGAGATTGCTTTTTGGCTCGCCACTTTGCTGCCCTTCGTGCTGACGCCGTCCTATCTGGTATTGGCGAGCCAGATCGCGATTGCCGCGCTGTTTGCACTCTCGCTCGACCTTATCCTCGGCTTTTGCGGCATCGTCTCGCTCGGCCATGCCGCCTATTTCGGCGTGGGCGCCTATACGGCGGGTCTGGTTTCCAAATGGGGCTGGGGCGAGCCGGTCACCGGGCTCGTGGCCGCGGCGATTGCGGCGGCCCTGTTCGGCTACCTCACCAGCTTCATGATCGTGCGATTTCGCCATCTCGCGCTGATCATGATCACACTCGGACTAGGCTTGCTGCTGCAGGAAGCGGCAAACAGCGCTAGCTGGTTGACCGGCGGCTTCGACGGATTGCAAGGCGTCCATACCTGGCCGCTGTTCGGCAGGCTCGACTTCGACCTCTATGGCTACACCGCTTATGGCTACGCGCTGTGCGTCCTGTTCGCCGTATTCCTGGTCGCGCGCCTTGTGATCGTTTCACCATTCGGGCTTGCCTTGCGCGGCATTCGAGAGAACGCAAGACGGATGCCGGCCATCGGCGCGCCGACGCAGAGCCATATGCGCACGATCTATACGATCGCCGCACTGATCGCGGGCATCGCCGGCGCCTTGCTGACCCAAACCACCGAAACCGTATCGCTCGAAGCCTTGGGCTTTCAGCGCTCCGCCGATGTCCTGGTCATGTTGATCCTCGGTGGCACCGGACGGCTCTATGGTGGCCTGGTCGGCGCGGTGGTCTATATGATCGCTCGCGACCAGCTTTCCGGTCTGAACCCGCAATTTTGGTATTTTTGGATCGGCCTTCTCCTGATAGCCGTTGTGATGTTGTTGCCGAACGGCATCCTCGGCGGCCTCGCTTTGCTGGCGGAACGGATGAGGAAAAAACGGTGAGCGAGACCGCACTCGCCGTACACGGCCTGAATAAAAGCTTCGGTTCGCTGGTCGTCGCCGCCGACATTGCTTTCGATCTGCCGCCCGGTGTGCGCTACGCGCTGATCGGCCCGAATGGCGCCGGCAAGACCACGCTGATCAACCTGATGACGGGAATGTTGCAGCCCGACGCCGGCCAAATCCTGCTCGGCGGTGAGGATATCAATCTGCTGCCGCCGGCCGAGCGCGTGCGGCGTGGTCTGGTGCGCACTTTTCAGATCAATTCGCTATTTCCGCACCTCACCGCGCTTGAATCCGTGACGCTGGCCGTCTGCGAACGGTGCCGCGTTGCCCAAACCTGGTGGCGTCCGCTGACCGCCTACGCAAGCGAAATCGATGAAGCGCACGACATTCTCACCGCGCTCAATCTCGCTTCGGTTTGCCGCCGATTGACGCGCGAACTGGCTTACGGCCAGCAGCGCCTTTTGGAAATCGCCCTGGCGCTGGCGGCGAAGCCGAAAGTGCTGTTGCTCGACGAGCCGGCGGCGGGCGTACCACGCGACGAAAGCAAGGAATTGTTCGCCGCCATCGCCGGCCTGTCGCGCGACATTACCGTGCTATTCATCGAACACGACATGGATCTCGTGTTCCGCTTCGCCAGCCGCATCATTGTCATGGTCGGTGGACAAATTCTACTGGAAGGCACTCCGGCTGAAATCGCCGCCAATTCACGCGTGCGCGCGGTTTACCTCGGCAATGCAGGGCGCGGGGTGCCCCATGGCTGAAACCACGGCCGAACCGCTGCTCTCATTGCACGACGTGCGCGCCGGCTACTCAGCGTCGGTCGTGCTTGATGACATTTCGTTCGATCTCTCCGCGCACGGCAGCCTCGCCGTGCTCGGCCGGAACGGAGTCGGCAAATCGACCCTGCTTTTGACCCTCATTGGCTACACCCAGGTCAGCCGCGGCCGCATCCTATGGCGCGGCGCGGACGTGACGCGTCAGCCGCCGCATCGCCGGGCGCGTAGCGGCATCGGTTGGGTAGCCCAGGAAAGGGAGATTTTTCCGTCACTTACGGTCGAAGAGAACCTCACAGTCGCCGCGCGATCGGGGCGCTGGAACCTGCCGTCGGTCTACGAGCTGTTTCCACGGCTCGCCGAACGCCGGCGCAATTTCGGCAATCAGCTTTCCGGTGGCGAACAGCAGATGCTGGCGATCGCACGCGCGCTGATGACCAATCCGGCTTTGCTCCTGCTCGACGAACCGCTCGAAGGTTTGGCGCCGGTGGTCGTCGAGGAACTCGCCGCCGCGATCGGCCATATGGCCGCCGAAAGCGCCAATGCGCTCATCCTGGTCGAGCAACATGTCGAGTTCGCGCTGCCGCTGACGCAGAACGCCATCGTCATAGAGCGCGGCCGCATCGTTCACAGCGCGCCGTCGGCGCAATTACGCGTCGACCACGCCACACTCGATCGGCTGGTCGGTTTGCGGCTAGCGGAGTCCTAACTCAAAAACGCCGGGCCCTTGATCGCCTTATTCTTTGCGATCTTTTCCAGCTCTTCCCAAAGCTTCGGTGGAATCGGAATGCCCGATTTGCGGCGTTGCGCTTCGGTGCGGCCGGAGCGTTCGCCGGGCATCGAGATTTCATCGAAACCGGCTTGACGCGGCAGCGCCTTGAGGATCGCGATCAGCGTATCGGCGTCGTTCTTGAAGTCGCCCACGCCGCGGAATGTGGCGATATCGATGGCGAGCATGGCCGTGTTGGCAGTATTGCGCGTCCGCTTTTCTGGGCTTAGCGCCCGCGCCTGGATCGGCTTGGCGCTAAGCACGCTTGCCAGCATTTCAAACATTAGGCCGAGACCCGAGCCCTTGGGACCGCCGAGCGGGAGGAGCGTCTCCGCCTTGCGCGGATCGGTCGTTGCCTCGCCTTCGGCGGTCAGCACCGTCCCTTCGGGAAGCGGCGTCCCGCTGCCGCGCGCTTGCAGGATTTTGCCGTTCGAGATCGTGCTCGCCGCCATATCAAGGACGATCGGTCCATCGCCGCTCGGGACCGCGATGGCGATGGGCGAAGTGCCGAGGCTCGCGATCCGGGCGCCATGATAGGCCATGAGCGTCTGACCCGCGCCAATGATCACAGCGGCGCAGTCATGCGCCGCGATCCATTGCGCATAGCGCCCGATGGCGCCGGTATGCGTGGTTTCGCGAACGAGGCCGTAACAGACACCAGCGGCTTTCGCCTTCTCGACCGCGAGCGCCGCACCCCACATGCAGGCGGGTGGGCCGAAACCATGACCGCCGTCGATCACGAAGGTCGCCGCCCGATCGTGACTGAGCTGTGGTTTCACCTTGGTATCAATCTCGCCGCGCGCGATGAAATCGAGATAGCGCGGCAGCCGCGAGACGCCGTGACCGTCGACGCCGCGAAGATTGGCCCAGACCAAGCCCTCGGCCACCCCGGTTGCGTCGGCCTCGCTCGCCCCGTGGGCGATAAGAACATTCCGGATGAAACGCTGCAATTCGTCTTGGCTGATCTTATGACCGTTCACCTTGCGCTCCACTCACTTCGACGCCGGAAAATAGCTGTCGAGCCAGCCGCGCAGCAAGTTCCAGACGCGGGTGGATTTCTCCGCGAACAGAAAGTGATCGAGCCCACTGAGCAAATGCAATTCGCTTGGCTGGCCCGCGCGCTTGAACAGTTCGATCGACTGCTCCGTCGGCGTCACCGAATCATTCGCCGCGTGAATGAGGAGCAACGGCCGCGGTGCGATCTTGCCGACAACTTCCTCGGCGCGGAAGTCGAACATGCTTTGCGCGGTCTCGGCTGGAAATTCCTCGACCGAATTAGGCGCCAGCATGCCGACTTTCTGCCGATCGAGATTTTCCTTCACGTGGTTCGGGATCGGCACAATGTCGTAACGCGGCACCATCAGCGATTTGCCGGTGCGGGCGCGATGCGTACGACCCTCTTCCAGCAGTTTGGTGAACTTCGCCCAAGCTTCCGGTGTTGGATGCTGACCGCGGAATTTGCGCTCGCCATGGCCCCAGCCGCCATTCGAGACCACGGCAGCGACGCGCGGATTGACGCCACCGGCATAAACCGCGACGGCACCGCCGAAACTCGATCCGATGGCGCCGATCCGGTTCGGATCGACGGCAGGATGCTGCGCCAGAAACTCAAGCGCATGGCCCAGATCCTCAACCTGTTCGAGACAGATGACCCGGCCGAATTCACCCTCGCTCTTGCCGCAGCCGCGCATATCGAAGCGCAGCGTGACATAGCCGAACTCGCTCAAAATACGCGTCGGCTGCAGCACGTTCTGGCTCTCACTATTCGAACCAAAGCCGTGCAGCACCAGAAATGCCCCACGCTGCTCCGAAGGCCGCAAGCCCTCCGGCACGCCCAGCACGCCGTGCAAACGCAAACCCGCAGACTGAAAGCTGACTGTTTCTTCTTTCATGATTCCCGCACTTTACTTTCCTCGCCCAAATTCCTGTATCGCCAAGCGAGTTCACTTTGCGCCCTAACTTCAGGCTTGCTCGCCCTCGCCCATATCGAAAGTCCGAACACCTTCCAGCCGGTCCGGGAGCTGGAATACCTCGGGATTCTTGAGCGTTTCCCGCGCGTTGCTGTAGCCGCTTTGCCAATGCTCTTCCATCGTGCGCCGGGAAAATTCGAAGTCCTTGGCAATCCCCTCATAGGCTTGCGCGCGATAGATCAGATGCACGATGTTGCAAACTTTGTCGTCGACCTCCCCTTCCAAGAGCTTTGCGTCTTCACCGTCCTTGAAATCGGCGGGCAGCTGTTTAAGCAGGTTCGATACGGCGTTTCTCAGTTTCTGAGCGCGCTTATATTGTTCGGTCGCGGCGCGCGTGCGACTCGAATAGATGATTTCCTTTTGCCGCACTTCGACGTCGATAAGATCCTTCGGCAATTGTCCGCGCGCATTCCAGAGATCGACCTGGAATGCGAGCGTATCCTTTCGCGGTCGGTAGTCGAGCACCCAGGTGAGCGGCGTGTTCGAGATGAGGCCGCCGTCCCAGAAATATTGGCCGTCGATTTCGGTGGCCGGAAAGCCGGGCGGGAGAGAGCCGCTCGCCAGAATATGCTCGACACCGATGCGATGGGTCGTCGAGTCGAAGTAGGTGAAATTTCCGCTACGGATATCGACCGCGCCGACGCTAAAGCGCATGCCGCCGTCATTGATGCGATCGAAGTCGATCAGGCGCTCTAACGTCGTCCTCAAAGGCGAATTGTCGTAATAACTCGCCTTATCGGCGCTGCCGCCCGGCCAAAGCCATGCCGGCGGCAGACGGGGAACGAAGAAGTTCGGCGCGCCGAACAACAGGATGCTCATGGCATGCGCTTGATTGACAAGCTGATGGCTCAGCTCATCCTTGATCTCGAAGGAGTTGGAGTGGGGAATGCCAAGCGGCGAGGTGCTCACCGTCTCCCAAAAATCCCGCAGGCGCTCCACCCGTCGGTGCGACGGATTACCGGCAATGATCGCCGAATTGATGGCGCCGATTGAAATGCCCGCAACCCAGTCGGGATGGAGGTCGGCTTCGGCGAGCGCCTGATAGACGCCGGCCTGATAGGAACCCAGCGCGCCCCCGCCTTGAAGCACGAGAGTAATCTGCTCGAACGGCGTGCGCTGCGACACAACCCCAACCCCTCCAGGCACTAAAGCTCAGGCGCCCGGCGCCTAAGACTGGTGCCTAAGACCCTTGCCCCCAAAGCCGCAAGCCGGCCGCCCCGGTACCATCATGGGGCATATGGAGTGGTGGCTTTCTTATCGGTTGTCGGCGGCGACGGCCAGCGCTCATGGGTGAGGGGTACCAACATTTTCACCGTAAGGCCTTTTTTCGAGAAGGTGCGTGTCACTTCGCCATTGAGTTGCCGCTCGATGACGAGATCGATCAGGCGCGAGCCAAAACCGGTGCGGCGCGGCCGACGGGCCGGCGGACCATTCTTCTCGGTCCAATCGAGCGTCAGGGTCACCCCGCGATTGGTGCGGGCTACCGACCAGCGCAGCTCAAGCTGCCCCTTGGATCGCGATAGGCTGCCATGCTTGATCGCATTACCGGCAAGTTCGTGCAGCGCCGCGCTGAGATTAAAGACGGGGTCCGGCTCAAGGTCGATATTCGGCCCTTCGAGCGTCGTGCGATCGATATATGGCCCGAGCACGACGTAAAGCAGCTCCATGATCGGAATCGACTGCCAGCCGCCCTCGGTGATGAGGCGGTGTGCATTGGCCATGGCGAGTACGCGTGACTGATATTTGGTGGTGAGATCGGCGATACTCTTCGACGTCCGCGCCGTCTGCGAGAACAGCGCCAACAGCTGGGAAAATAGATTGCCCGAACGATGCCGCATCTCGCGGATCATCAATTCGTTGCGCTGTTCAAGCTGGCGGCGCTGGATGGCGCCGGCCAAAAGGTTGCCGGTAGCGGCAAGGAACGAAATATCCTGTGCGCTGAAATGACGTTGCCTCGTGGTGCAAACGCCCAGGATGCCAAAGGCACGGCCGTCGCGGCCGGCTATGGTTACGTTCACGCCGCTCGTGCAACGGTGTTCCTTCAAATAGGCATCGACCGTGAACCGAGATTCGCTGGTGAAATCGGTGATGACCACCGGTTTAGATGAATCGAGTGTGAAGCGCGCCAGTGTATTTGGCCCGGTCTGCGTCAGAACGGTGCCGACGAGGTCGTTCTTCCAGCCAAAGCCGGCCCGGAGCAGCAGTTCGCTGTCGCCGGGCAAAAGCTCCAGGATTTTTACAAAATCAACCAACAGGGTGAGCGCGACCGTGCTGACGGCATCATTGAGCAGGCGTTCGAGGTCAGGTTCGACAAGTGCGCGCTCGCCTAGCTGGGCCAACGCCTCCTGCTGTCTGGCGCGGCTACGCAACTCATCTTCCAAACTTGACCGCTCAGTCAGGTCGTGAGCGGTGTCTGGCTGCGCCGCGTCCCATTGAGAGATGCCGTGTTGAGCAAGGTTTTGCGCACGCCGTTGCGCAGGCAATTCCAGAGCGATTTCTTCGGACTTGTTATTCTTAGGCATGTCCATGCCCTTACAGTTATACGCTGGGCCGCTCCGGTAAAGATCGTTATCGACCTCGGCCATGAAAAGAGGCCGAAGCGGAAACGATCACGCTTCGGCCATAACAATCACGCAAGCCGCCTCATCTGCCGTCACAAACTCCTTTAGCGCGCCGCTAGCGTTGCCGCGGCTGGCTCTTGGTTGGCGGCCGGCAGTACGGTGATTTGCGCTTTCATCCGTCCACTGCGGCCGGCATCGATCGCGACATGGCGGTAATCCTCATTCGCGGCGTGCAACTGATCGTTTGGCAGCACCACTACCTTGGTGCCGACGCCAACACGCTGGAAGAGATCGATGACGTCCGCGTTCTGTAGCCGGATGCAGCCGCTCGACACGTGCTTACCGATCGTCGTCGGATCGTTGGTGCCGTGAATGCGGTAATCGGTATTGCCCAGATAAAGCGCGCGTGCACCGAGTGGATTGCCTGGCCCGCCGCCAACCCAGCGCGGCAGATAGGGCTGGCGGGCGATCATTTCCGCCGGCGGAATCCAGTCCGGCCACTCGGCCTTGCGGACGATCGTCTGGGTCCCGGCCCAGGTGAAGCCCTGCCGGCCGACGCCGATACCATAGCGAAGCGCTTTGCCGTCACCGAGCGTGAGATAAAGGAAGGTGTGCGGCGTATCGATAACGATCGTGCCCGGCGGCTCGCTGGTGGAATAAGACACCACCTGCCGGCGCAGCGGCGCCGGCAACTGGTCGGCGGTGGCGTCGTTCTGCTCGTCCGCCTGCGGCGCGTATTGCGGCAAGACCTGCTGGTATTGCGGCGCCGCTCCATAGGACAGCGCTTGCGCAAAGGCGGGCATCGCCGGGACAGTCAGGACACCTGCCAGGATCAACGCACCGCAAAAATGCTGCGATTGCTTATTTTCCGACATGACACTCTCCCGTGCTGGAAATCTTTTCACCACTTCAATTAGCAGTGAGTGAGGAAAGTTCCACACCAAGTAGATGCATCAAACAAACAAATGTCTAAGCGCGATGCCGTCGCGCTCGCGGCGTCGGAAAGCCCGCGTTAACATCGTTTCTGTGAGACGCGTGATGGTGTCAAAAAGGTTCTGAAAATATTACTTGTCGTCAGCGACAATATGCCGAGTTCGCGTAGATAATTAAAAACCTTTCACGCTCACGTCGTGCAACGCCCGAAGTAATACGCAAGACGAGGCGCGGAAACGGGAGAGAAAGCCGGATCGCAACCGATCGGGATTTCATGAGGCCTTGCGGAACGTGAAAAAGAAGGCTCCACACGGGAGACCGCCGAATTGACATCGGAGGCAAGCGGGAGCTTGTCGCCCTTGAATTCGCGATTCACCGAAACCGCCGGCGTTCTGGGCAGTCCCGCTCCCGCACTGGGCTCACTGCCCATAAAAGGAATAAGTCCGAGAAGGAAAATGCCTAAGGCTGTTACACCCAAGCCACCGGTGACTCGAACAAACAATTGCTGGTCAGCAAAAAAGGTCTTGAACATCGGACTTCTCCGCAGTGCCACACCGATCCCCATGATCGATTAGGCACTCGACAAGCCCCCGCCCTGCCGCCACACCAGACACCCAACGTGCGTCGCGACAGGCGGTTCCGGGGTTGCGCTCGGTCACCAAGTCGTGATCGCGCGTGCCGCTTCTGCAACAAGTCTCCGGCAGGAACAAATAAGGCAGCAGTGGTTTGTCATGGCGGACGGCCATTCTTCCCCCCTCCCCCCGTGCTTGGCCGGCCATTTGGGCGCAACCGATATGCCGATCGGTTGCGCCCTAACTTTTTCTCCTTAGACAAGACAAACACCCCTTCGCAGCCGTCGGCCGCGTCGAAGGCGACCCGCTTCGCCGCTCACGTCTCTGCAACATGACGTCGGTTTTCACCGCACAAAAACGTCGATGCCCGGCACGGAGCCGGGCATGACATCCTGAAGCTGCAGTGAACTGGAAGCCGATTATAACGTCGGCTGGCGCTCCGCCGGCTTGCGGTCCCGCTGCCGCGCTTTGCGGCCAAAGAACAGCGCCTGACTCACCACCGCTGACACCACCGCAACCTGGAATGGCTTTGCGATCAGGAACGCGGGTTCCGGCCGCTGCCCGGTCAGGAACCGCTCCGGATAGGCCGTGATGAAGATGACCGGCACTTCGAAGGTGCCGAGCAGCTCGTTGACGGCGTCGAGGCCCGAACTGCCGTCGGCCAGCTGGATATCGGCCAGGATAAGCCCTGGGCGCTTTTGCTTCGCCAGCGCCAAGGCCTCGCTATGGGTGCGGGCAATACCAATGACGTTGTGGCCGAGGCTTTCGACCAGCGCCTCGATATCCATGGCGATAAAGGTCTCGTCCTCGATGATCAGGACGTCGGTGGCAATTTCGGCGGCGAGCTCGCGGCCAGATTCTTCGACCAGCCCGCGCAGCGTCTGAAGGTCGCAGTCCAGTACTTCGGCGGCGTCCTCTTCGGAAAAGCCTTCGAGGGCCACGAGAAGAAAGGCTTGCCGTGGCCGCGGGGTGATCTGGGTGAGGTGCTGCTCCGGCGGCAAGACGATCTCGCCAGTGTCCGGTTTGCCGTTCACCGGTACCGAATTCCAGATTTTCGTGAACAGGCGGTAGAGGCCTACCCGCGAATTGGACGCCGATTCCAGCATTTTAGGGCTGGCAATCAACGATTCCACGGTAGCAACGACATAAGCGTCGCCGGAGGCCTGACTACCCGTCAAAGCGCGGGCGTAGCGGCGAAGCGACGGCAGATGCTGGAGTACGGTTTGTGAGGTCGACACGGATAGACCCTCCCCTTCCACGGTGCTGAGGTTACTTGCGAAAACCTTGCAGCGCAAAAAAAGTTCCATTCCCAGTTCCTGCCGGGAACCTTGGCGCCCGTGAGTGCGTTAGCGGCCAATGGGCAGGATCGTCGAGCGGCTGGGATTTCGAAAATGGGCGAACGGGGGAAAGACAACGAAATGAAGCACCGAAACACCAATGTCGAACCCATAGAGCCGGTTGAGGAAAAGCCGGAGAGCCAAGACCCCATGGCCAGGACGCTCAACACGACCAAGAAGCCGGAAGCCCGGCTAGGCCGAGAGGTTCAAGCCCGCATCGGCCAGCAGTTGCGCTCCATGTACAATGACGTTGTCAGTCAAGGCGTGCCGCAGCATCTCTCCGACCTGGTCCGGCGTTTAAGCGACCAAGAAACCGAGTGACAGTGGACGAGGCACGCCCCATGAAACTCGACCCTGCAATTCGCGACCAAGTCCTGGCCACCGTGCCAAGCCTGCGCGCTTTTGCCATTTCGCTGTGCGGCAACATCGACCGCGCCGACGATTTGGTGCAGGAAACGCTGCTGCGTGCGCTGGCCCATATCGACAGTTTCGAGCCGGGCACCAACATGCCGGCATGGCTGTTCACGATTTTACGCAACCTGTTCCGCTCCGAATACCGCAAACGGCGGCGCGAGGTGGAGGATGCCGACGGCCGCTATGCCGAGACGCTGAAATCCCACCCGGAGCAAACCGGCCGGGTGGAATTCGAGGAATTCCGAGCCGCCTTGGCGAAGCTGCCCTCGGATCAACGCGAAGCATTGATCCTTGTCGGCGCTTCGGGATTTTCCTACGACGACGCCGCGGCGATTTGCGGCTGCGCTGTCGGCACCATCAAAAGCCGCGTCAACCGTGCCCGCACCCGGCTCGCCGATCTTCTCGCCATCGACAGCGTCGACGATTTCGGGCCGGATCGTGCCACGCGCGCAGTCCTCGCGGGCGGCGGCCGGAGCTAAAAGGCAAGTCCTTACCTGAGAAACGACGAAATTCAGCGCCATGCCGCGCTGGATCCCGGCATCCGCTATTTCCTCGCCGCCGCGGCACGCTCACCTGAACATGTGCGACGGCAACCACAGCGCCAGTACCGGGAACGCGATCAAGATCACCAGCCGGAGGATGTCGGTGACAATGAACGGCATCACGCCCGCGAAGATCGTGGAAAAGCTGACGTCGTGCACCACGCTTTTGATCACAAACACATTCATCCCCACCGGGGGGTGAATGAGCCCGAGCTCAACGGTCATCACAATGATGACGCCGAACCAGATCGGATCGAAGCCGAGTTGCGTGATCACCGGAAAGATGATCGGGATGGTCAGGATGATCATGGCCAGCGAATCCATCAAGCAGCCGAGCACGATGTACATCACCATGATCAGCGCCAGCACACCGTAACGGCCAAGACCGAGGCCGGTGAAGAACTCCGTCACTTTTTGCGGCGTCTGCGTCACGGTGAGGAAATACCCGAATAACAGCGCGCCGATCAGGACCGTCAGCACGGCCGCAGCGGTACGGACCGCCTGCAGCAGCGAACGGCGGATTTCGGCCCGATTAAGTCGGCCACGCGCCACGCCGATCAGAAAGGCACCGGCCGCGCCCATGCCGCCTGCTTCGGTCGGCGTGAAGAGGCCGCCATAGAGACCGCCGATGACAAAAAGGAAAAGCACGAGCGTCGCCCAGATGTCGCGCAAACCGGCGCGCCGTTCGGCCCAGGAATGGCGGGGGGCGGCCGGCAGGAATTTCGGCCGCACTTTGCCGATGATCACGACGGTGATCATGTCCATGGCGGCGGCAATCAGGCCCGGAATGATGCCGGCGATGAACAGTTTGCCAATGTCCTGTTCGGTGATGATGCCGTAAACGGCGAGCACGGTCGACGGCGGCAGCATGGCGCCGAGCGTGCCGCCGGCGGCAATGACGCCGGTGGCAAAACTCTGCGGATAATTGTAGCGCCGCATTTCCGGGTAGGCGACGGTGGCGAAAGTCGCCGCTGTGGCGACCGAGGAGCCGGAAATCGCGGCAAACCCGGCACAGGCGGCGATAGTCGCGATGCCGAGACCACCCTTAAAGTGGCCGACAAAAGCGTTGGCGGCGCGGAACAATTCGCGGCTCATGCCCGAATTCGACACGAAGGCGCCCATCAACAAAAACATCGGGATGACGCCGAAGGTATAATCGGTCACCGTTCGCATCGAGGTGAGCCCGACGCTTTTCAGCGCCGCGGTGCCGCCGACGATATAGGCGAAGCCGCTCACGCCGACGAGACCCATGGCCATGCCGACCGGCACGCGCAACAACATCAGCGCAAACAGACTGACAAAGCCGAGGATCGCGACCGCGTCGGTACTCACGAGATCCTCATGCGATCAGACTCATTCCACCGGTTTGATCTGATATTGGCCGCCGAGCAGCTCTGGGTGGAAAATCAGCCGATAGGTGCGGACCGCGATCAGGAGAACGGCGGACACATCACCGATCCAGGCCACGAGGAAGAACGGCCAGACCGGCAGCCGGAGGTCGAAAGTCAGTACGTGATCGGCGTAGGTCCCCCTCACCTTGTCGAACAAAGTGTAGGTTTGCACAGTCACCACGAATAACAGAACGAGCGTCGCGAAGACATCGATGACGCGCTTCATACGGTCGCCGACATTGGCGTAGAGCAGATCGACAGTGATGTGATTGCCGCGATAGGACGTCGCAGCGATGCCCCAGAAAATCAGGATGCCGAGCAACAACCGGCCGAAATCGTAGCTGTCCGGAATTTGCGTCGAAAAAAAGTAACGCAGCATCACCGAGATGAAAATATCGAACGCGACGATGCCGACGAAGAACGCAGCGATCAGCTCGATCGCATCGATGAAGCGATCCATCACGTTGCGCTTGAGCGCCTCCTGCCCTGCATGCGGCATAGGCGCGGAAGCGTGCGCGGCGGATCCTGCGGGAGAAAGGTTGGTTTCCGACATCGGCATTGCTTCATAAGTGACGGCGCGAGAGGTTCGCTGCCGTCCGTGTAGTGGTGCCGTCAGAAGCCCGCCTTGTACTGCGTCAGCGACGCCTGCAGCTCGCTCCAGATTTTATCGGGATCGCCACCGGCTTTCTTCACGTCGTTCGCCCACTTCTGTTTCAGAGGCTCGGCCGACTTTTTCCATTCCGCAAGTTGGTCGTCCGAGATTTTATAAACCTCTTGATCCGGCTCTGCTTTGATCTTTTCGATGCCGGCGTGCTCGAAGTCGACCCACGGATCGGCGAACTTCGCGGCCCATTCGGTCGTGCAATGATCGTCGATCACCTTCTTTTGCGACGCCGACATGGCGTCATATGTCGCCGGGCTCATCAGCCACTGGAACATCACCGAGCCCAGCGGCTCGTCCATGTGATATTTGGTGACTTTATCGATGCCGAACAGCACGGTGGAACCCCATGGGAAGGTGACGGCGTCGGCCACGCCCTTGGCAAGAATGTCCCGCACCTCCGGCGCGCTGGACTGCACATTGGTGCCGCCCAAGAGCGTCATCCAGGCGGCGATAGTGCCCTGGGCCGGCCTGATCTTCATGCCTTTGATATCCGCCGGCACCATGATTTTCTTATTGATGGAATGCCACGCCACCGGATCAAGCACGAAGGAGAAGCAATAATGCACGTCCTTCATTTCGGACGCTGCGTATTTGCGATACCAGGCGTCGATGGCGCGATTGCCGCCCTTGGCCTGACCGACGAGGAACGGCAATTCGCCCGCCGCGATAATCGGGAAGCGCCCCGGCTGATAACCGGGATTCACGTAGGCGAAGTCGACGATGCCGTCGCGCGCCATGTCATAGTGATCGAACGCCTTGCCGAGCTGTTGTGACGGATAGACTTTGGATTTGATCGTGCCGTTCGAGGCTTTCTCGATGTCCGCGGCCCAGTCCTCGATCGCTTTCTGCAGCGGATGCGACGGTGGCACCCAATGCGACAGCTTCAGTTCGAAGGTTTTGTCCTGCGCTGCAGCATTGCCGAGACCGAGGGCGAGCACAAACCCGGCAAAAACACCAAGCTTCAGCTGGCGCATCCGATGCATAACATTCCCCCCATGCTGGCTTTATTGCCAACTTTGTTCCTAGCGCCGCCATTTAATCGCAGATTTTCGCGTCTGTAAAAGCAATTCCAAACGCAATCATCGCGCCGTGTCCCGGCTACCGCCTCGTTTTAGCTATTTCGATTCAGCTTCATAGACGCCGTCCCAATCCGCTCCGGGCGGGTCGGCACGGTAGGCGCCGATGCGCTCCACATACATATCGTAGAGGCCTGAGACTTCGAAGCCGTTCGCGATCTTGCGGCAGCGATCGATCAAGCCCAGCGCCGCGTCCCAGTCCTGCTTGCGGAAATGCGCCAGCATCTGCGCATTGAGCTCACGCAAGTCGCGGCAGCGCGGATCCTGCTCGAGGTCGGCGCGTCCGAGCACCGCGAATACGGCCTCGGGCTGCGTCTTGCCTTTCACCTGTATCAGATCGATCTCCATCGTTGCGAACTTGTCCTTCGCCCCCTCCGCGGTGCGCGAGCCGATGACCAGCGGAAGGCGGTAATCCTTGGTGCGCGCCTCAAGTCGCGAGGCAAAATTGACGGTGTCGCCGAGCACCGAATAATTGAAACGGAAATCGGATCCCATGTTGCCGACAACGCACGGGCCGGTATTGAGCCCAACGCCGATCCGTAGCGGCATGTAGACCTCGCCATTGGCATCGGCTTCGCGCTTGAGTTCGACATTGAGCGCCGCGGCACGCGCCTGCATTTCGAGTGCCGCATCGCAGGCATTGGCCTCCTGCTCGGCGTCGTCGACCGGCGCATTCCAGAACGCCATGATGGCGTCGCCGATATATTTATCGATGGTGCCCTTGCGCTCGATGATGGCGTTGGTAAGCGGCGTGAGAAAGCGGTTCATCAGCCGCGTCAGGCCCTGCGGATCGTCCTTGTAGTGTTCTGAGATTGTGGTGAAGCCGCGCACGTCGCTGAACAGGATGGTCATGCGGCGTTCCTCACCGCCGAGCACAAGCTTCTCCGGCGAACGCGCGAGTTGCTCGACCATGTGGGGCGACAGGTAGTAGCCGAAGGCGGAACGTATCTGCTGCCGCTGCTTTTGCTCGCGGAAATAGTTCACGAAGGTCAGCACCAGATAGATCAGCCAGCTCGAAATCAGCGGATAGGTGAAGTCGATGAGCAGATTGTGCTCTTCGAAGAGATAGAGGGACAGCCCGACAAGGCCGGCGATCAGCAGGGCCCCAAGAAGAACAACGACGGTCGCCGACAGCATCGGTGCGGCAACGATGATGGCGAGCCCACATAAGACCGCCGTCACCAGTTCGGCCCCGATGGCATAATTCGGCTGCACCAGAAGCGATTTGGTGAGCACGCTTTCGAGGATTTGCGCGTGCACCTCGACGCCCGGCATCACCGGGTCAAGCGGAGTAGTCTTGGTGTCGAGCAACCCGATTGCCGAGGTGCCGATGAGGATGAGCCTGCCGCGCAGCCGGTCCAGGGGTAGGTTACCTTGCAGCACATCTTTGGCCGACACGTAACGCGCCGGATCGTGCTTGTTGAAATGGACCCAGAACTGACCGTTATGATCGGTCGGCACTTCAAGGCCGGGTACGGCAACCGACTGGATTCCGGCTTCGTTGACACGGACCAGGATGGCACCGGCATGACTGACCACGCGCAGCATTTCCATGGCGAGCGACGGCACCAGCGTGCCTTGCGCTTTCATCACCACCGGCACGCGGCGAATGATGCCGTCGGTCTCCGGGCTGATTGAGAACAGACCCCGGCCGGAGGCCGCTTGTTCGATCACCGGTACGTTGCGGAGGAGGCCGGGAAACGTGATGAGATAGGGCGACGGATCCGGTCCGCGCACGGCAAATCCGGCCTGCAACGCCGCGTCCGCTTCCGTGCGTGGCGTCGGTGTCGCGGTGCCGACCTGGCCAACGACGACGCGGGAATGTTTGATGGCATCGGCCAAGACGTCGTCATTGCTCGGCAGGCTATCGAGCTTGGCGCGGGTTTCGGCGTCGATACCGCGAAAGCTCTGCTCGGCGACGGCGGGCGACATGCGGTCCGGCTCAGCGAAGATGACGTCGAAACCGATGGCAATGCCGCCGAGTTGTGTGATGCGCGTCACCAGGTCGGCGATGGTGGTGCGGGGCCACGGCCACTGTCCGATCGACTTGAGGCTCGCTTCGTCGATATCGACAATGACAACCGGCCGCGCTGTCTGCTCGCGGGGCCGCAGCACCTGAAAAAGATCAAATGTGCGCAGCCGCAATTCCTGCAGCGGCCGAGGGTTGGCGAGCCGCAGCGGCACCAGCGCTAACAACAGCAGCAAACACACCGCTCGCGCCACACCGAACTGCCGCGCCCAGCGGGCGATCCTGTTCATGGCCGGTAACCCCCCGCAACCCGCGCCTCATCATGCCGCAATATTATAGCGGCCTTATTTGTCATCGCGAAGCACGGAGGTCAGCAAACGACTCATTTCTCGCGGAACGAGCGCATCAGCTGATCGTGCAGCGGTTTGATCAGGTAGGACAGCATGGTGCGTTCGCCGGTCTGGATGAAGGCTTCGACGGGCATACCCGGGGTCAGCTTGACGTCGCCCAGGCGCTTGAGCTCATCGGCGGTCATCGAGATGCGGACGAGATAATAACTCTGGCCGGTGCGCTGCTCAGTCGTCGTATCGGCCGCGATTCGGACCACGGTGCCATTGATCTCAGGCGTCGTGCGGGCATTGAACGAGGAGAAGCGCAGCACAACCGCCTGGCCGAACTGCACTTGGTTGATGTCCTTGGGATCGACCTTGACCTCGACCAGGAGATTGTCGCTTTCCGGCACGATCAGCATGATCGGATCGCCGGCGGTGACGACGCCGCCGACCGTGTTCGCGGTCGACTGGAAGACGATGCCGTCCTGCGGCGCGCGGATATCGGTGCGCTTGAGCTGATCCTCGGCCGTGACTTTGCGCTCGACATATTCGCCGATTTTGCTGTCGGTCTCGCGTAGCTCCTTGGCGACGTCGCTGAACAGATCCTGGTCGACCTGGATGATCTGGAGCTGGATCTCGGCCATCTTGCCTTTGGCTTCGGCGGCTTGGGCGATGAGCTGGCCGTGTTCGCCCTCCAGCTGAGCCTCCTCGCGTTCGAGCGAGGTGAGCCGACTAAGCTGAACCAAATTTCGCTGCCACAGGTCGCGCACGCCTGCTAGTTCCTGCTCTATCAGTGCGACCTGCTTGTCCTTCGAATCCTCCTGCGCAGTGAGCCCGGTAACCTGTTCTTGCAACTGCGTGATACGTTCGCGCAATTGCTGCTTTTGGCCGAGCCGATCTTGCCGGCGCAGATCGAACAGCCGGCGTTCGCTCGACAGCGCCTCCTTTACCTCGGGCTTATCGGCGGTATCGGCAAGTTCCGGCGGCACCGCGACCGCGTCGGCGCCGTCGCGCTCCGCGGCGAGCCGCGCACGACGCGCATAGAGTTCGGTAAGACCCTTGGTGACGATGGCGAGATTGGCGCGGGTCACGGTCTCATCGAGACGGATCAGCATGTCGCCCGCCTTCACATGATCGCCGTCGCGCACAAAGAGTTCTCCGACGACCCCGCCAGTCGGGTGCTGCACCTTCTTCACGTTCGAGTCGACGACAAGAGAGCCCGGCGCAATCAGCGCGCCGGAGATTTCAGCGGTCGATGCCCAGCCGCCGAGCCCAAAGGCGATGAACGCGACCAGCACACTGCCGACGAGGATGTGTCGGCGGATCGATTGTTCGGCGCTATGCGCCGGCGCGCCATGGGCGAGATGCCAGGGCACCACTTTCGTGGCGCCCTGATTGACCAGACTGATCAGCTTTCCGATCATCCGGCGCCCCCCTGATCGGCCACTTTCAGTGCCCGCGGTGCCGAATTTGGCGCTGCATTGGGCGGCGCCAGCCGGGTTAGGATTTCTTCCTTCGGTCCGAATTGCTGCTGGCGGCCCTTGGCCATGATCAGAATATAATCGACGCCAGCGATCGCGCTCGGTCGGTGTGCCACCACCACGGTAATGGCGCCCCGCGCGCGTAGCCCAAGAATGGCCCGCGTCAGAGCTTCGTCGCCTTCTGCATCGAGATTGGAATTAGGCTCGTCGAGCACGACCAGGAACGGATCGCGATAAAGTGCGCGCGCGAGCGCGATGCGTTGCGCCTGACCGGCGGAAAGTGCGCTGCCCTGCTCGCCGACCACGGTTTCATAGCCGTCGGCCAGATTGATGATGAGATCGTGCACGCCGGCCGCCTGTGCGGCGGCGATGACGGCGTCAGGATCCGGCGGATCGTCGAACCGCGAAATATTCTGTGCCACTGTCCCATTGAACAATTCGACGTCCTGCGGGACATAGCCGATGTGCCGGCCCAGAGATTCCGGCGACCATTGGTCGAGCGTTGCGCCGTCAAGCCGAACGGTGCCGCGCAATGGCGCCCAGACGCCGACCAGCAGGCGCGCCAGCGATGATTTGCCGGACGCCGTCGGTCCGATCACGCCAAGCGCCTTGCCCGCTACCAAGGTGAAGTTGATCTCCTGACAGACGACCTTTTGCTGTCCGGGCGGCACGACGGCGGCATTTTGCACCACGAGGTTGCGCGACGGCGGCTTCAGCGGCATCGGCTCGCTCTGCGGCGGCAAATGGCCGAGCAATTTGGAAAGCCGCTGCCAGCTTTGCCGCGCCCCGACGAAGCCACGCCAATTGGCGATAGCCAAATCGACCGGCGCAAGCGCGCGGGCGCCGAGGATCGAGCCGGCGATGATGATACCCGGGGTGGATTGCTGATTGATCACGAGCCAGGCGCCGACCGCGAGGATGGTGGATTGCAGCAACAGCCGCAAAACTTTCGACATCGCGCCAAGGCCGCCGCCGACGTCGCTGGCACGACCGCCTGCTGCCACGTAATTGCGGTTGAGATCGTTCCAGCGCTTTGCAACGCGGCCGACCATGCCCATCGCCGTGATCGCTTCGGCATTGCGGCGGCTGGCTTCAAGAAGTGTATTGCGCGCGACTGCAAATTGGCTGGCGCTGCGTGTCGGGCGGCGCGTTTGCACTTCCGTGAGGACTGTAAGTGCAATCAGGATAATAGCACCGGTGAGTGCGGTCAGTCCGATATAGGGGTGGAACAGAAAACAGATAGCGATATAGACCGGCATCCAAGGTAGGTCGAAGAAGGCGACCGGGCCGGAGCCGGACAGAAAGCCGCGCACGGCATCGAGATCACGGATCGGCTGGGTGCCGTCGCCCTTGGCGCCCACCTTAAGGGGCAGCCGAACGATGGTCTCATAAACCCGAAGGCTCATCGCTTGATCGAGGCTATGGCCGATCCGCACCAGGATGCGGCTTCTGATCATGTCGATGAGGCCCTGCGCGGCATAAAGCCCCGCCACCAGGAACAACAGCGCAACCAGCGTCGGCACGCTCCGGCTCGGCAGCACCCGATCATAAACCTCGAGCATAAACAGCGCGCCGCTGAGCATCAGAATGTTGCTCATGCCGCTGAAGAGCGCGATAGCGATAAATGCCCGCCGACACGCGCCAAGCGCTGCCGCAAGCTCGGAACTGACGGGCTGCCGCGGCAGCGGGCCGATGGGCTGGCTCATAAGATCAGGATACCACCATTTCGCCCAGGAAATTCGCCCCAGCGGCTGGCGATTCTCTTTAAATGCACCGAATTGAACAATCCCCCAACCGGGATCAGGATCCTATACTCTTGGTTACAAACGCATTGGAGCAGGTTCACGGCCGTTAGTTAACGGGCAACGCTGAAAAACGTGGATTCTATGGCCTCGAAAGTCGAGCGAGGCCGCGCCGGGGACATCATTCCTATGCTGCGGGCGCGAAGCCGCCCGCACGCACCCGGAGACGCGCGGTGTCCGACGCTTGCGGGCGCGCCGCTCCGACCAACAAAAACAGCATAGCAACGGCAAAACCGGCCTGGTGTGCAATGACACACCGGCCGGCGCCGATCGATGCTTACCTGGAGATTAGCTTTAGGAGATCAGGAACGGGAGTTCGAGTGACAGCCCGATGCTGAAAGCCTTCTGGCGCGTTGCGCCTTCAGTCCGCTTCAGCTTCTTGGCAATTTGCGATGCCGAAGTTTTCTTCTTCGCCAGCGACTTCAGATCACGGACTTCGGCCGAAGTCCACGCGCGCCGCTTCTTTGCTCTCTTCGCCATAAAACCTCCCTTTCATGAAAGGCAGCTTGTATCCCTTACGGGAGTGAATGAAAAGCCAACAGATCAGTTTCGCGTCAATCGCGATCCGTCCGTCACGATCCAGATGTCATCTGTCACAGAGTAGCACATGAAATCAAGTAGTTCGCGAAACCATTCAGAGGGAACTGTTTGGCAGCGGGGAAGGACACGGATACCGCAGCAGATAGTGGAGTCAAGTTAACAAATGCTTTTGTTAGATGGGTCTTAGCCTGCTCCACGCCGGGAGGCAAATCCAAGTTTGGCGATACGCGGCTTCGAAAAATCGATCTTCGCGACCTACATTGCCCGACCTACATTGCCTATGGGACGAGTGATTTGTTTTGGATCGCGATTTTAGCTGGCAATCTTCATTGCATGCGATCCGTAGCCGGCATCCAGACATCGTTCAGACCAATTGATCAATAAGCTGATTTCGATGAGACTGCGTCAAACGGTCCAATCGGGAACCTCGTCATGCGCAGGTCTGCACACAAGCTTCTTTTCTGTCTGATCGCCTTGTTGGCAGTTGCCGTGGGTTCTCGACTCGGCAGGGCCGACGAATTGCGCTTCGCGCTGGTGATCGGCAACAGCGACTATAAAGCCGGCCCGCTGGCGACGCCGGCCAACGACGCCGGGCTTGTCGCCGATACCTTGCAGGCCGCGGGCTTCACGGTGACGGGGGCACGCGACCTCGATCAGGCGACGCTGCGCGAAACATTCCGTGAGTTTGTCGGGCAAGTTTCCACGGCGGGCCCGGACGCGGTGGCGCTCGTCTATCTGGCTGGTTACGGACTGCAATTCGAGGGCGACAATTATTTCGTTCCAGTCGATGCCGATATCGCGCGCGACGTCGATGTTCCGTTGCAGGCGATACGGATATCGGATTTCACCCAACCGCTCGCGGCAATCCCGGGCGGCGTAAAGATCGTTATTCTCGACGCGGCGCGGCAAAGCCCATTCGCGCGTGGCGGCCAGCCTTTGGCGAGCGGCCTGGCGCTGCTCGAGCCTGCTCCCAATACGGCGATCGCGTTCAATACGGCGCCGGGTACGGTGGCACCGAACGAGCCGGGTCCTTACGGCGCCTATGCGACGGCACTTACTGAGATGATCGGAACCGGCGGACTGAACCTCGACGATATTTTCACGCGGGTTCGATTGCGCGTCAGCGAGCTTACCCAAGGCGCCGAAGTCCCCTGGTACGCGTCGCAGATTGCCGGACCATTCTTTATGACCGAGCGCACCGCCGATGCGCCGCCGCCGCCGAACGCGATGCCCCTCGCCGACATTCGCGACAGGCCGATGCGCGATTACGGCAATCCCGACGATGCCTATGGCGCGGCAATCGCGCTCGACACGCTTGCCGGCTACGAGCAGTTTCTCGCGCTCTATCCTGATAGTCCGTATTCGCGGCGCGTTGCCGACATGATCGCGGTGCGCCGCGAGGAGATCGCCTGGCGCCGTTGTGTAACGGCCGATACGCCGCCGGCATACTGGTCTTATCTGCGGCGCTATCCGCGCGGTCCGCATTCCTGGGATGCACGGCGGCGCTTGGCGATGCTCGGTGCGCCGATCGACTCGCCGCCGGATTTCGCCATGTTCGACTTCGGCGTGCCGCCGCCGCCGCCGGATGAGTTGACCTTCCTCGATCAGCCGATCCTGATATTTGGCGGTCCGGGCTTCGCGCCGCCGCCGCGGCCGCGGGAATTCTTCCTGCCGCCGCGGCCGCGTGAATTCGCCGTGCTGCCGCCACCACCGCCGCCGCGCGAGCGGTTTATGTTGCCGAGGCCTGCCGCGGTCCCGATGTTCGCGCGGCCGCCGCGCAACGTTGCGGTGCGCCCCCAACCGCCGGGACCTCCCGGCGCTCGGCCGGAGTCTCGCGTGTCGCTGCCGCGCGCTGTGCAGCCCGGCGGAGCGCCGGGAACGCCTCCAACACCTCCCCTCACGCCCGGTGTTCGGCCAGGCTTTGGCGCGCCGGCAGCGTCGGGTCCACCGCCACGTCCCGGCACGCCCGGCACTGCGCCGCCACCGGCGCCCTCGAACGCATTGATTAAGCCGGAGGCTCCGCCGCCGCATCCGGGCACACCGCCGCCTCATCCCGGCACGCCCGGCGCTGCACCGCCGCCACCACCATCAAATGCAATGGTCAAACCGCCGGCTCCGCCGCCGCCCGGCCCCAACGCGTTGAGGCCGCCACCAGAACCACGACGACCACCGCCGCCCGCACCGGCTTTGGTGAAACCGGCAGCACCGCCGCCACCCGCGCCACCGCATCCTGGACCGCCGCCGGCGCTTAAGCCACCACCTCCGCCGCCCCATCCGGCGCCTGCGGTGGCGAAGCCGCCGCCTCCGCCACCGCATCCGGCTCCCGCGGTAGCGAAACCGCCGCCTCCGCCGCCACCACCCCCGCGAGCTCCCGCTCCGCCGCCGAAGGCCGCTTGCCCGCCCGGCAAAACACTGACGCCCGCGGGCTGCAAATAGGCTTACGGATGCGCGCCTCCTTGATCGGAGCGCTTGGCGTCGCGGCTCTCGCCGCGACGCATTCCGGCGCCGGGGCACAGGCGCTGTCCTGCCACGGCTCGCGGCAGCCCAAGCTGATGGCGGAATTGTTGTTTGGCCGCGACATCGGCAGCAAGCCCGGTGTCAGCGAGACTGCCTGGGCACATTTCCTGGCGTACGAAGTGACGCCGCGCTTTCCCGACGGCCTGACCGTCAGCGATGCGGTCGGACAATCGCGCAATCCAACAACGGGCAAGATCGTCCAGGAGGCCACGAAACGCGTGGAAATCGTCCTCCCCGGCAACGCCGACGACGATCCCCGTCTCGATGCCATCGTAAAGGCTTACCGCCAGCAATTCCGCCAGCATGCCGTTGGCGTGATCGTGCGCTCCGCCTGCGTGTCGTTTTAGGAAGAGTCTTTAGGAAGAGTCTGGCCGGGAGGACTTGCAGCCCGCATATGTTCTTCCTAGCTTCGTAAAAGCAGCAAATGAGGACGCGCCCAGCCATGAGCCCCTGCACGGACGAATTGAAACTCGTCGCGCTGGATAAGGACGACATCGAAGTCGTGTCGGCCCACGTACAGGACGCCTTGGTCAAGGTTGCCGACATCTTCTGGCAGCCTCGCGAGCATCGCTTCGTGATGGCGCTAAACCGCTTTGACTGGATGAGCGTGGTCGATTCCAATGCAGCGGCCAATGCGGACTACCGGCGTTGCCGAACGGCGCTGCGCTTCGAACGCGTCAATGCTTGCAAATGCCGCAACATCGACCCGGGCAAGCCGGATGCCCGGCTCAATCTCCTCGCCGTCGAATTCGCCGAAAGTGATGCACCCGCCGGTATCGTGACGCTGATCTTCTCGGGCGGCGGCGCGATCAGGCTGGATGTGGAATGTCTGGAAGCCGAACTTGCCGATCTCGGCGAGGTATCGACGGCGGCGTTATGTCCGGACCATTTCGTCGCCGGCTCCGCAACCGCCTGACCTGACCGTCATATTCTTGATCGTCATTCCGGAGCGCCGCGCAGCGGCGAATCCGAAATCCATATTTGTCGACCTGTGAGTATGGATTCCGGACTTGCCGCTGCGCGGCAATCCGGAATGACCGCATTATGCCGTGCGGGGATGCTGCGCCGGTGGTGCGGCTGGCGCGGCGAAAAGCTTCATCAAAACGATGATCGTGCCGAGCGTCGCGACATAGACAACCACCTGCATGGCGGTCGGCTGATCGACATAGCCGATCAAAGTATGCAGCGCGCGGCCTAACAGGCTCGAATCGCTCAATATCCACGACGTATCCCACATGGTTTCATCGAGCGCGGTGACGATATTGGCCTGTTCCAGGAAAGCGATGGCCTGTGCCGCCAGGCCCGAGGCCAATAAGGCGATCAAGGCACTGGTGACGCTGAACAGATAGCGTGTCGGGATGGTGATCAGGCCAAGATAAGTCAGCAGGCAGGTCAGCGCGCCGAGGAGGAGGCCGACGAAGCCGCCGGCGACCATGGTCCAGCTCGCGCCGCCTTGCGCGGCGGCAACGCCGTAGAGAAACAGTACGACCTCGGAGCCTTCCCGCAACACCGCAATCGCCACCACGATGGCAAGAGCCAAAAGCGATTTCGACCCCGCCGCCACCGCCTCGCCGGCAGCACGAAGTTCAGCGACCAGCTCGCGGCCGTGCCGCGCCATCCAGACATTGTGCCAAGTCAGCATCAGCACCGCGAAAGCGAGAATGCCGGCGTTGAATATTTCCTGGCCGTTGCCGTTGAACAGCTCCGACAGGCCGGTGGTGAACAACGCCACCACGCCGGCGCCGAGCACGCCGGCTATAACGCCGCCGGCGATCCAGAGGCCGCGCCCGGCGACGCCCGCCGTCACCGCCATGACGATACCGACGACGAGACCCGCTTCGAACACTTCGCGGAACACAATCAGCAACGCAGCCAGCACGGCGACCTCACTGTACAACTTGCAACTCTGCGCGCGATTGATCTGATTGGCAAAGCGCCCAGTCCCGATCGCGAATTCACGTCAAGGAGTTGGGGAACAACGATGTTTTTGTCAATCTAAAAGCCAAATATTAGAATTGTTATAATATCAATGGGCTGCTACTCAGCGGCAGCAAGCATCAATCAAGTAAAATTATGGCCATCCGCCTCGACATACGCTCCGGCAGCTTCGTGCAAAAGTTTCGCGCCTTTCTCGAGACCAAGCGCGAGGCATCGGCTGACGTCGAGGCCACGGTGCGCGCCATCGTCGCCGATGTCGCCGAACGCGGCGATCCGGCGCTGAAGGATTACTCGCTTAAGTTCGACGGTCTCGATCTCGGTCACACCGCGATGAAAGTGACGGCCGACGAGATTGCGGCGGCGCGCGCAAACTGCGGCCGCGATGCGCTCGATGCGCTGGCGCTGGCGCGCGACCGTATCGAGACCTATCACCGCCGCCAGCTGCCGCGAGACGATCGCTTCACCGACGCGCTCGGCGTCGAACTCGGCTCGCGGTGGACCGCGATCGAAGCCGTCGGGCTTTACGTTCCGGGCGGCACCGCGGCTTACCCGTCATCGGTTCTGATGAATGCGGTACCGGCCAAGGTCGCCGGCGTCCCGCGGATCGTGATGGTGGTGCCCGCGCCCGGGGGCTCGCTCAATCCATTGGTACTGGCGGCGGCGGAGCTTGCCGGTGTCGACGAAATTTTCCGCGTCGGCGGCGCCCAGGCCATCGCAGCCCTCGCCTACGGTACCGAGACGATTGCCCCGGTCGCCAAGATCGTCGGCCCCGGCAACGCCTATGTGGCCGCCGCCAAGCGCATTGTCTTCGGCAAAGTCGGCATCGACATGATCGCCGGGCCATCGGAAGTGCTGATCATCGCCGACAAAAATGGCAATCCCGATTGGATTGCGGCCGACCTCTTGGCGCAGGCCGAGCATGACGCGAGCGCGCAGTCGATCCTGATCACCGACAGCGAAGAACTGGCCGACGCGGTCGAACGTGCGGTTGCCGGTCAGCTTACGGGATTGCCGCGCGCGGCAATCGCCGGCGCGTCGTGGCGCGACTTCGGCGCGGTCATCCTCATTCGCAATCTCGGCGAAGCGCCACCGCTTGCCGATGCCATCGCTGCCGAACATCTGGAAATCGTCGCCGGCAATGCCGAAGAGCTCGCCGGCCGCATCCGCAATGCCGGTGCGATTTTTATCGGCGCGCATACGCCGGAAGCGATCGGCGATTACGTGGCCGGTTCCAATCACGTGCTGCCGACCGCCCGATCGGCGCGGTTCTCCTCCGGCCTCGGCGTGCTCGATTTCATGAAGCGCACCTCGATCCTCAAATGCGGACCCGAGCAATTGCGCGCGCTCGCCGGAGCGGCGATCACGCTCGGCAACGCCGAAGGGCTCGAGGCCCACGCCCGCTCCGTCGCCATCCGGCTCAATCGCTGATGCCGCGCGGCCCTCGCGATAAGGCCGAAGACACCGGGCGCCTTGCCGCCGTCACGCTCGACGAGGCTTCGCTCGGCCGCGCCAACGACGATGTCGAACACGAGCGCCGCGTCGCGATCTACGATCTGATCGAAGCCAACACCTTCCGGGTGGTCGACCACAACGGCGGACCTTATACGCTGCAGCTCGGCATCAGCGGCAACCGCCTGGTATTCGATATCCGTCTCACCGACGGCACGCCGGTGATCGCCCATATGCTGTCGTTGGCGCCGTTCCGCCGTATCGTCAAAGATTATTTCACCGTTTGCGACAGCTATTACGCGGCGATCCGTACCGCCACGCCGGACCGCATCGAGGCGCTCGACATGGGCCGGCGCGGGCTGCACGACGAGGGCTCGCGCCTGGTGATGGAACGGCTCAAGCGCAAGGTCGATCTGGATTTCGACACCTCGCGCCGGCTGTTCACGCTGATCTCGGTACTGCACTGGAAGGGCTGAGGGCCCGATGCCGTCACATGCGAACCGTCCGCTGGCGGTGTTGTTCGCCTGCGGCCTTAATTCGGTGCGCTCGCCGATGGCGGCTGCCTTGTTTGCGCAAATGTTCGGGCGCGCCATCTATGTCGGCTCGGCCGGCGTGCGCAAAGGCGAACTCGACCCGTTCGCAGCCGCCGTCATGGATGAAATCGGCCTCGATATTTCACGCCACAAACCAATCACCTTCGAGGAACTCGACGAATGGGAGGGGCTTAATTTCGACCTCATCATCACGCTGGCACCCGAGGCGCACCATCGCGCACTCGAGATCACCCGCACGAGCGGCATTGATGTGGAATATTGGCCGACCGCCGACCCGAGCGCGGTCGAAGGCAGCCGCGCGCAACGGTTGGATGCCTATCGCGACGTGCGCGACCAGCTTGTGAAACATATCCGCGAACGCTTTCTGACTAGAAGCATCGGCAACGAGTGACATGATCATGCCGCTCGTCCCGGCGAAAGCAGGGACACGGGCTGGAGTCCCGCTTGGGCGGGAATGAGCGGAGGAAATGTCGGCGTCATGTCTGCAAGATCGCCAATGCAGTTGTGGACTTGCGCGTCATCCGCTAGGTTCCGCACCAATTTTGGGTTCACGACGGTACCGTGTCGCGGGAAGGCCGCAACATCTCCGGGTAGCGAATGGCGAAGGAAGAACTGCTGGAATTTCCTGGTGTCGTATCGGAACTGCTCCCGAACGCCACCTTCCGCGTCAAGCTCGAAAACGAGCATGAAATCATCGCCCACACGGCCGGCCGTATGCGCAAGAATTGTATTCGCGTTCTCGCCGGCGACAAGGTACTGGTAGAAATGACACCTTACGATCTTACCAAGGGCCGGATTACCTACCGGTTCAAATGATCGGCCGCCCCAAACTCGTTCTTGCTTCCGGTTCGCCGCGCCGGCTCTCGCTCGTCAATCAAGTCGGGATCGAGCCGGACGCGCTGCGTCCCGCCGATATCGACGAGACACCGAAGCGCGGCGAGCTGCCGCGTGCCTGCGCGACACGGCTCGCCCGCCTGAAGGCGGAAGCGGCGCTGAACATGATCCGCATCGACGACGAGCTGAAAGGCGCCTACATCCTCGCCGCCGACACCGTGGTCGCGGTCGGCCGCCGCATTTTACCGAAAGCGGAATTGCTCGACGAAGCGGCGCAGTGCTTGAGACTGCTGTCCGGCCGCAATCATCGCGTCCATACCGCGGTTTGCCTGGTGACGCCGAAGGAAACGTTCCGCCAGCGCCATATCGAAACCCGCGTGCGCTTCAAGCGGCTCTCGGATCAGGACATCGAAGCCTATCTTGCCTCCGGCGAATGGCGCGGCAAGGCCGGCGGCTACGCCGCGCAGGGTATCGCCGGAAGCTTCCTGGTGAAGATGGTCGGCTCCTATTCCAACATCGTTGGCTTGCCGCTCTATGAGACCATTTCGCTCTTGAGCGGCGAGGGCTATCCGATTCATTTCGGCTGGCTCAATACGATATGACGGTGGCTGCGGACCGTGCCGCGCCCCATATTCCGGCCATGCCTGACGCCAAGACCAGCAAGCTCTGCCCGATATGCGGCAAACCCACCGACGAACAGCGCAAGCCGTTCTGCTCGAAACGCTGCGCCGACGTCGATCTCAATCGCTGGCTCTCCGGTGTCTATGCCGTTCCGGTGACGGAAGACGAGGAGGAAGACGAACGGCGGCTCGAGGACGGCGAGGGGCCGAATTAGCGCCGCTTTGCGTCCCCTCGGGCCCTATTCTAGACAGCGTGAAACCGAGCCTCTATAAGACGGCGCTCTCGCAAAAGCCGCTCAAGAGTTCCGTCCGGCGAGCGGCGGGGGTGAGAGCCTTAGCGTTGGGCCCAGGTAGCTCAGTTGGTAGAGCACTGCACTGAAAATGCAGGTGTCGGTGGTTCAATTCCGCCCCTGGGCACCATCACTTTTCTAAGCGGTTGATTTTGGAATCGAAAATTGTCCCACTCGCTCGAGAAGTGGGACACGATTAGCGTTGCCTACGTCACGGAAGGCGGCGTTGAAAAAATCGAAGCACAACTAATTCCACATGCCACGCGCACGACTGTGTTCGCGGGCGTTCGAAACGATGCAACTTTTCATCAAGGACTCGCCCGACTGCATGGCATCGTCGACCGGCTTTACACCGTCGACTAACGGCGCGGTCAACCGCTGCACGTCTAACGCTAGATTGAATCTCTAAATTGTCCGCAATTAAGCCGCCATTGATTTCCGTCATGTTGTTCGCCGGCAACAGCATTGGTGAAGCAGCCGGTCTACAAGCCGCGCCGGGGGGCAACTCCTTCGAAAGTAAACCATGCGCAAAAGTTTTATTGTCATTGCCGCACTTGCCATAGCTTCAAGTGCTGCGTCGGCTGCTGATCTATCGATGCCGTTTAAGGCGCCTCCCGCGCCGGCCGCGGCTTTCTCCTGGACGGGCTGCTATTTGGGTGGACAGGTCGGCATCGGGTCGGAAACCGATGGGTTTACCTCATTGGGTGGCGGCATAGGCTTGGGTTCAGGAAACGGAGCGAACGGCTATGGTGCCGTCGGTGGCGGCCAGATTGGATGCAATTACCAGACAGGCATATTGGTGGTTGGTGTCGAGGGTGATGGCCTTTGGTCCGGCATCAGCAACAAGGATGTTGTTAGTGCTGGAATCACGGAAGAATTAGAAACGAAGAATAAATGGGAGGCCGACGTCGCCGGCCGCGTGGGTGTGGCTTTTGACCGATTGCTCGTTTACGGCAAGGGCGGCGTCGCTTGGGGCGGCTTTGGCTTCTCAGGCACTGCCGCTGGCGCCGCGATTAGCGGGACCGCCACATTGCCGGGCGCGCTCTTTGGCGTCGGACTCGAATATGCGTTTGCACCGAAATGGAGCGCAAAAATAGAATATAACTACATCGCCTATGCCCAACAGCCGGTAACCTTCACCGGGACTGGGCTCGCCGGTGTCACCGCGTTCAGTGTTGGCGCGGATGAGCAACTCGTCAAAGTTGGCCTCAATTACAAGCTATTCTAACGCGTAAGATAACTGCGGATGGGTCGCCGTCGAGCCGATTGCCGGCAAGACGGCGACCTTATCTCAAGCAGCTTAGGCACCATCCTGTCACTCGGCGGCCACGACTTCGCCTATCGCTATAGACGCCATCTCTTCAAATACGCCGTCACGTCTGACGAAGGCATGAAACAGCGCCGCCGCGACGTGCAATAAAATCAGCGCAAAGAACGCGAACGCCAAATAATAATGCGCGTTCCACAGCAGCGTATGAAGACTGTCGCTCAGCGGCAGGATCGGTGGAAGGCGCAAATCCCCATACAGCACGACCGGGTATGAGGCCGCCGACAGCATGCCCCAGCCGATCAGCGGCATACCGATCATCAGAAGATAGAAGGCGTAATGCGACAGATAGGCCGCGAGCTTCATCGGCTCCGGCATCTCCGGCGGCAGCGACGGCGCCCCATAACGCAGGCGCAGAGTCAGGCGGATCAGCGCCAGCACCAGAATGGCGATGCCGAGCGGCTTATGGATCGAAACGAGCGTCAGATATTTCGGCGCGATGGTGGACAGCATGCCGACGCCGATGAACAGCATGGTCAGGATGCATACCGCCATGAGCCAGTGCACGACGCGCTGCGCCACGGTGAAGCGTTGCCGGATGTCGGTCATGGCTTGGGCTCCGTGTTGGCCCCTGTGTTGGTCCCCGTGACGGTTCGTGGATAGTCCGCGGCCTCCGCCGTACGGAGGTCATACGATTTTGCATAGACGGCCGACCGTGCGGCCGGGAATGGATCGTCCGACGTCCGTATGCCGGACGGCAGCAGCGTCGGATCGAAGTTGATGTCGCGGCACGGGCCGTCGCGCTCGGGCTCGATCTGCTGCACCGTGAGCGTGCCGACGTCGACGGCACGGCGATCGTCGGGCCAGGCCTTGGTCGGGTCCGCCGTCGGATCGCCGGGATTGGCAACGGTCACCAGCATGGTCCAGCGCTGCGGACCGCCGCGAACCCGCTCAGTGATCTCTTGTTCGAGAAAGTCGGGGCCGCGCTTGGCGAGTTCGTCGGGCGAGACCGTCACCGGTTGCGCCGCTGGCAGCAGCGACCATCGCACGGCGTTCTCGGCGCCCGAACCGTCAATGAAGATGAAGCTGTTGAGACTGTTGTACCGTTCTTCCGCGTAGCTGCCGGTCCACGGGCCATCCTTGGCCCAGGCTCCAAACGGCGCGAACTCGGGATGTGCCGCAGCGAATGTCTTCATCGCGTCGGGGTCCTTGCTCGCCGTGGCGATCAGCAAGTCGTAAAAGCCTTGCGGCGTCGATACCGCGAAGATCGGGGGATTGATCATGGCGGTGCGCCATACCTGTCCGTCCGGGGTGGAGATTTGCAGTCCCATGCCGCGCACGCGGACCGTCGCGTCGGCCGCATCTGGATCGGGCGTGCCGAGATTGAAGCGTCCGAGGACAGGATACTGACCGCGGGTGAAAACCTGCGCATGCGAGAGCGCCGACCCGGCCCCATTCGCTTCGAACACGCCGGTGAAGCAAATGCCCTTCGCATGGTTGCGGCGATGGCCGAGCGGCACGCCGGATGGCGACTTGAACGCATCCACGACTTTGGTCGGGGTGAGGCGCTGCGGCGAGAACCATCCCGCGGTAAAAGCGAAAGCAGCGGCGCCGCCTCCGATGATAACGGCGATCAGCACCAGCGATCCTAATATGGAACGCCCGGACAATTGGGGCGGCTGAGGCATTCAAACCTCCAGGCCCCACCCTCTCATCAACCGGTGTCGAGGTTACACTATCGATGAGAACCGTGTCTATGACCGCCTGAGCGTTGCGCCTGTCTCAGGGACCGGCAAATAGGGGTTACTACCTCAGTCGCTGCCTATGCTTGATGGACCGCATAGGGAGATGAAGGACTGAGGGCTTGCACTTGTTGATCGTCTCACATTGTTCGCTCTATGAGGCGGGCCGCCGGTCCAAGCGCTTGTCCTCCTGTGCAGTCGCGGACGATGATGTCGGAAGAGTCTTCTGAAAACTCGCGAGGATACTGGCGGGGATCTCCGAGGCGGGGATTGGCCGGCCGAAGAAGAAGCCCTGGACTTCGTCACCGGCGGTCTCGCCGAGAAAGGCTACCTGCTCGGCGGTCTCGACCCCTTCGACCGTTACCCGCATGTGCAGCTCGCGTCCCAGAGCGATGACAGATTTCAGCACCGTTCCGGCCTCACCGCCGGGGTCGCCGAAGTCCTGCATGAAGCTGCGGTCGATCTTGATCTTGTCGAATGGAAAGCGCCACAGATAGCCGAGGCTCGAATAACCCGTCCCGAAGTCATCCATCACGATTGCTACGCCCATCGCCTTGAGTTTCTGCAACTGCACGATGACGGATTCGGTATTCACGAGGAGAAGAGTTTCGGTAATCTCGAGCTCCAGCCGGTGCGCTGCGAGGCCCAACTCTTTCAGAGCCGCGGCAACAACATCATCGATAGTGCCGGCCGAGAATTGCGTTGGAGACAGGTTCACCGCAACGGTCAGGTGGTCTGGCCAAGTCATGGCGGTGCGGCACGCCTCCCGCAAAACCCAAGCCCCGATATTGTCGATGAGCCGCAATTCCTCGGCAACCGGAATGAAGACCGCCGGTGGAATAAGTGTTCCATCCTCCTTGGGCAGCCGTATGAGCGCTTCGTATCCGTTGAGACGACGGTCGGACAATTCATAGATCGGCTGGTAGTGCAATACGAAGCGATCGTGAAGCACCGCATCGTGGATCAACCGTTCGATCTTCATTCGCGCCTGAAGCTCGGCGTCCATCTCCGGCTGGAAGAAGCGGATGCAATTGCGGCCGTCGGCCTTGCCCTTGTAGAGCGCCAGGTCTGCGCTTTTCAGCATCCGTTCCGGATTATTGCCGTCCTCTGGTGCCAACGCGACACCGACGCTCACCGTGGCAGCGATCGCATTTTCGTTGAACTGCATGGGCAGATCCAACGCGGCTGTGAGGCGGCGCGCAAACCGCTCCGCATCGTCCTTGCCGTCAATGTTGGACTGGATCACGACGAACTCGTCGCCGCCGAGCCGGGCTACCGCATCGCCGCGTCGGATCACCGCGCGCAGGCGCTCCGCGATGGTTTTGAGCACGAAATCGCCGCCGGCGTGTCCATAAACGTCGTTGAAATCCTTAAAGCGGTCGACGTCGATGAAATGAACCGCGAAGCGGCTGCCGCGGAGCGGCAATGTGGCAAAGGCCTGGTCCAATGTTTCGACCAGTCGGGTGCGATTCTCCAAGCCCGTCAACGCATCGTGATGCGCAAGAAAGCGGATACGCCGGTCCAGATAGTGTTTCCTCTTTGTCCATCGATACCAGCCGACGAGAGGCAACATAAAGGCCAATCCGGTCATAATACAAAGCGCGGTCGCCGCAGTCAGGAATGTTCGGTGAAACCGGTCGCGCAGCTCGGTTTGATCGACATAGGCGCCGACAATGGCAAGTACCCGATGGTCGGCGACAATTGGAAGATAGGCACGGGCGTAAAATGCGGGCCAGCCGGCGGAGCCGCCGTCGATAGTATCGACGATCGGTTGCCCCGTCGACACGGAGCGCGCCGCCTCAGCGCTGTATTCGGACAAATCGACCAGTCTGATATTCGTCGAATCGGATATTAGCTGCGAATATCCATCACGATTGAATATCTCGTAGCGAAAGACGTCGCCGGATTTTTGAGCCGCCTTCAAGAAGGCCATGCTGGCGGTGGACGGTAGTTCGCCGCGCGCTATCTGCTCCAGATCCCCGACGTTTGCGGCTAGATACCGTGCCCATTTTTGCGCGGTCGACGTCGCGCCTTGATAGAGCAAAGAGTTGATGGTTAGCCTCGCGGTGACCCACGTCCCGAAGATCAAAATGCTGAACAGGACGACACCCGCGCCGAGGGTCGACTTGACGGACGTTCTGGTGAGTGCCGCTCTCCACATTCTAGCGAACCGAACGGAGATTCCCAATCTCCGTCTCGACCGCCCCCAGTAGCTCAGTATTGCGTGGATTGCGGGCTTGCCAGCCTTTTATCTGAGTATCGAATACAGCCTGGGCGGTATCGAGGTCGGCCTGTGACGGGATGATAGTTGTTCGTCTTGGGTCAGATTTAAACTGGTTCATCATCATGTCGTTGTCTGCTTCGAATGTTTGCGTAAAACGTGCCGCCAGCCACTCGCCGCTGAACCTCCGTATGATGTCTTGACCCGCCGCGGGCAGGCTGTCGAACTTCTTCTTGTTCATGAGAAACGCGAGAGGCGGGAACCCCATGCGAATGAGATAACGACAGCTGGTCACACGCGAGATGCCGAAGTCGTACATAATCGCGGCGGGTCCCGTGGCGCCATCGACGGTCCCGCGACCGATGGCCTCGGCCGTCTGGTTGATCGGTATGATCGTTGCGGACATGCCCAATGCCTCGAGGGTTGCAGCCTCCGTCCGGTTAGCGGCGCGGATCTTCTTGCCCTGCAAGTCTTGGAGGGAAGAGATCGGCATGCGCGTGTTTATATTTTGCGGCCCGCCGGTCAAAGCTGCGATAACTGTGAAATCCTGATATCCACGCAACGCTCCCGAGGCCACGAGGCGCGTGTAGACGGCGGTGGCTTCCCGCACATCGCGGAACAGGCCGGGCAATTCCAACACGCCATCGTCGGGAAACTCCTCAGGCGTCAGAGCCGGATTGACAAAGGCAACATCGGCAACACCGTCCAACAGCAATTGCATTTGGCCGGCGTAGCTTTTTCCGAGCGACCCGCTCGCATAGACGTCAATGTCGAGGACTCCATTCGCTGCCGCGTCGACGCTGTCAACGAAGGGCTTGACCCCGTCTCGATAAATGACCTCTGTATCGGAGGTGAAATAGGACAATTTAAGCTTGATCGGCTCGGCGACTGCCGCCCCCGCCAGCAGTGAGAATGACAATAGTGCGAAGCATGCGAGTGCTTTGAGCATGTCGGCCGGCGTTTCGACCAAAGCGTCAAGCAGAGCCATGACGCAACCGCACGATGCAGCAATTCAATTAACATTTCTGGAATCTCAGAATCCGTACAAATGCGTATGCGAGCTGTTATTGATCCGCTGGCGAATTCAGAAGTTGCGAGCCTTGTCTGATCATTATCGTTAGGTATCACTTCTAACGAATGTTGCCGGTGAATGAGAAAAGTGTGTATTGCCACCGTGCCAGAGTTAGCAAAGCGAAATCCGCCCCTGGGCACCACTCAAACTTTCCAATAATCCGCGATAAGCCGGCGGCAATAGCCGCGCCAAGCGGAGCGCCCATTCGCCCTGCTCACCCGCCTCGCCGATCAGATCCTGACGAATCTCGATCAGGACATGATGCAGGCCGCGGCGCTCGGCGTGCACGGGAATGGTGTAATCGGAAGCGTCGGTTACGAAATAGGGCGCGTTGTCGCCGACGAATAGGCCCTCTTCCTCATTGAGCAATGCCATCAGGCGATGCGCAAATCGGGCGTCGCGATTGTAGAGCACGCCGGCATGCCAGGGCCGCTTGGCGCCTTTGAATACCGGCGTGAAGCTGTGCAGCGCGATCAGCGCCACCGGATGACCTATTTGTTGCCGGCGCTCGAGTTCGGCCTCGATGCGCTCGTGATAGGGCCAGAAAATCTCGCGGGCGCGCGCCGTCCTGCTCGCTTCATCGATGCCGGCGTTACCGGGGATCGGCGTCTGTTCGCTGATTTCCGGAATCGAAGTTTCCGATGCAGGCGGGCGGTTGCAATCGATGACGAGGCGCGAATAATTTTGGGCAATCAGCGTCGCGTCGAGCGCGTCCGCCATCAGCCGGCCGACGCCGGCAATACCGATATCCCAGGCGATATGCCGAACCAACTCTGCCTCGGAAACGCCCAGGCGCCCCAGCGCGCGCGGGATAAGATTGCCGGCGTGATCGGCAACCAGAAGGAACGGTGAACGTCCGCCGGGGTTGTAAACCGATACCGGCGCCGGCTCGTCCACCGCCAACACTCTCCTAGGCGGCTCGTTCATCGCCGGCTCATGACTGCGAAAACATGCGGAATATCTGGCCCAATTAATGCATCTTCGAGGCTTCACCGGAGGGATGTACGCCGCGCGATCGTGGCCGTCCCTGTCAAGGACGGACAATGGCTCTTTTCAATATCAGACGCGTGGCGTCGTGTCGCCGTGATCGACTGGTCGTGTCGCTTGGCCGGCGTCGCCATCAGATCATGTCAAGAAGTCTTCAATGAAGATTCGCGCCGGCTACGAGATTTCCTACGACTGTCCGCAACCGACGCCGATGATCCTGACGTTGAGCGTGCACCCGTCCCGCTTTTCCGATTTGTTGACGCTCGATCGCATGCGGCTCGATCCGCCGATCATTCCCAATACCTATCACGACAGCTTCGGTAATTTCTGCCACGTCATCCGGGCCCCTGCGGGCCGGCTGACAATGTCGGCGGACTTTATGGTGCAGGATAACGGCGAGCCGGACGTAGCAGCGCCGCAAGCGCCACAACATGCGCTCGAAGACCTGCCGGTGGACGTACTGCTCTATTTGCTCGGCAGCCGTTACTGCGAGACCGACCGCTTGTCGAACACGGCCTGGTCGCTGTTCGGCCAAGTCCCCAAAGGATGGCCGCTGGTTACCGCAATCTGCGATTACGTCCATGACCGCATCAAATTCGGCTACGAGCATGCCAGCCCGACCAGGACGGCCTGGGAGGCACATTCCGAGAAACACGGCGTATGCCGCGACTTCGCCCATCTCGCCGTCACGCTATGCCGCTGCATGAACGTTCCCGCGCGTTATTGCACCGGCTATCTCGGCGACATCGGCGTACCGCCCGACCCCGCGCCGATGGATTTCAGTGCATGGTTCGAAGTCTATCTTGGCGACCGCTGGTACACATTCGACGCGCGCCATAACGCGCCGCGCATAGGCCGCATCCTGATGGCCCGCGGGCGCGATGCCACAGATGTCGCCATCGTGACTTCATTCGGACCCTGCACGCTGGCCGGGTTCAAGGTGACGACGTATGAGGTGACGCCGGCGACGGTCTGAAGATCACAGCGAAAGAGCAAAGCGCCATTTCAGCCGGCCGTGACGTCGACCGCCACATCGCCATCGAGCACGCGCTTGGCGGTCGGCAGATCGACCTCGTGTTCCCATGTCCCGATGACGACGGTGGCGACGCAATTGCCGATCAGATTGCCGAGTGCGCGGGCGATACCGATGAACCAATCGACCGAAAGCACCAGGACGAGCCCGAGCACCGGCACGGTCGGTACCGCATTGAGCGTCGCAAGCAGGATCACGATCGCCGAACCGGGCACACCATGGGCCCCTTTCGACGTCACCAGCGAGACGGCCAGCACCAGCAGCAGATCGCCGGGCGAGAGCGGCGTGTTGGTCGCCTGAGCGATGAAAACCACCGCCAGTGTCAGATAGATCGAGAAGGCGTCGAGATTGAACGAATACCCCGTCGGGATGACCAGGCCGACGACGGAATCCTTCACCCCCAAGCGCTCCAATTTGCGCATGATCTGCGGCAGCACCGCGTCCGACGACGCGGTGGCGAATACGATCGTCAACTCCTCGCGGAAATAGGCGAGGAACTTGAAAATGTTCAGGCCGGCCGCGCGCAGCACGCCGCCGAGAATGACCAGGACGAACAGGGCGACCGACACATAGAAAATCAGGACCAGAGAAACAAGCTGCTTGAGCGATCCGATGCCGTAGCGACCGACCGTATAGGCAACGGCGCCGAGAACGCCGAGCGGCGCAACCCGTACGATGAGGCCCATGACCTTGAACAGAACCTTGGCGACCGCCTCCACCAGCGAGGTCACCTGCTTCGCCGGTTCGCCGACCAAGGCGAGCGCGATGCCGAACAGCACCGCGAAGAACAAAACTTGGAGCACGTCGTTGCGCGACAGCGCGTCGAACGACGTGGTCGGAATGATATTGAGAATGAAGCTGCCGATGCCGGCGCCCAGCAGTTTGTGGGCATTGTCGGCGTAGTTGCTGAGCGCCTTGGCATCGAGCGTGGCGGGATCGATATTCATGCCGTGTCCGGGCGCGAACAGGAACGCCAGCAGCAAGCCGACGCAGAGCGCGATCGTGGTCATAACCTCGAAATAGACGAGCGCTTTAAGGCCGACGCGGCCTACTTTTTTCAGATCACCGGCGCCCGCAATGCCATGGACGACCACGCAGAACACGATCGGTGCGACGATCATCGAAATAAGCTTGAGGAAGGCGTCGCTGAGTATTTTCAGTGACACCGCGAAATCCGGCGTGAAGACACCGAGGACGATGCCGAGAGCGAGGGCGGCCAAAATCTGGGCGAACAGCGACCTGTAGAGCGGCGCCCGCGCGCTGGCGCTGGGCTCGGTTGTTGCAGCGACAGTTGACATTCTGGCCCCCAAAGCCTCGTGAACGGCCGAGACGAGGCAAACTTCGTGCCGGAGGCGGGGGCTCAGGCGCGTTCAGAGCGCCTCGAACAAGATATCCTGAGCGCCGTGCCACAGCACGTATTCGCCGAGCGGACGTATGTTCTCATTGCCCTCTATGATCGTCAAAAAATGATTTCCCGCAAGCTGACCGACCTTGCTGGCGAAATGCACCCCGCCATAGGCCAGCAGGATTTCCGTCTCGCTAATGCCGCCCGGATAGAGGATGAACTCGCCGGGCGCCGGATAGCTGGTGTGGTTCTCGTAGGTCAGCCCAAGGTCGAGATCGCCGAGCGGAATCCAGCAGCCCTCGCCGCTCCAGCGCACGTGGATGATGCGCTCCTTGTAAGGCAGCATGGAACGGAATTTAGCGCAGGTCTTCGGTGCCCGCTCGGATTCGAAGCGTGCCACGAAATTGAAGCTGCCTGCCTTGATGCGGATACGTTCCAGGATACTTGCCATGATCGGCTCCTTGAAATTCGGCTAGTCGAGATGGGTGAGAAGGTCGAGCAACACGCGCGCGCCGAGATCGGCGTCTTCGGCCGTCACAGTCTCCAGCGGGCTGTGGCTGATGCCGCCATTGCCGCAGCGGACGAACAACATACCGATATCGGTCACGCCCGAGAACATCGCGGCATCGTGGCCGGCACCGCTCGGGAGGTAGAAAGGCTCGACGCCGGCGCGCGTAGCGGCTTGAGCGAGAGCCGACTGTATCCGCAGCGCACAGGGCACGGCGGCGTGCCGTCCGATTTCTATCGTTTCGGCCGTCACGCCGCGCCGCGCGGCGATCTCGGCGATGGCGGCGAATACGTCGGCAATGGCGGTGTCGCGCGTCACATCGTCACCGGCGCGGATGTCGATCGACAATTCGCAAATGCCGGGAATGACGTTAATGGCGCCTTGCGGCACGGCAAGCTGGCCCACGGTGCCGACCAGCGTCCCGCCGGCGGCGCAGCGCTGTTCGACGGCGAGAACGATTTCGGCCGCGGCGGCGGCCGCGTCGTGGCGCAACGGCATGGGAACGGTCCCGGCGTGACCGGCGACGCCGCGAACCACAACCCGGAATCGCCCCGCACCGGCGATCGATGTGACGATCCCGACCGGCAAATCACGTTGCAAAAGCACCGGCCCCTGCTCGATATGAATTTCGACGTAACCGCATAATGTCTCAGGCCGGCGTCCCAAAGCGCGGATCGCCGCCAAGCCGACGCCATTCTGCTTGAGAACCGCCTCCAGCGTCACACCCTTGGCGTCGTTTCGCGCCAGGATTGTTTCGTCGAAATGGCCGGCGATGGCGGCGCTGCCCAGATAGGGCGCGGCAAACCGCACACCCTCCTCCTCGGCAAAACCGGCCACATCGAGGTGAAAAGGCAATTGCTGACCGGACCGATGCAAATATTCGCCAACAACAAGCCCGGTAAGAATGCCGAGACGGCCGTCGTATTTTCCGGCATTGACCACGGTGTCGTAATGCGAACCGACGATCAGGGCCTTGGCGTTAGCGGCAACGCTGGCGAGCCGGCCGACAACATTACCGACGGCATCGATGTGCGCCTCGAGCCCCGCCGCGTTCATCGCATCGCGAAGGTGCGCGGCGACCGCTTTGTGTGCCGGCGAAAAATAAGTAGCCGTCAGTCCGTCGGGCGTCTCCGACCATTGCGCCAGCCTGTCCGCCAGTTCGAGGATCCTGGCGCCGAAATAGCCCGGCGGCGGTGCAGCGCCGTTTGCTGCGCGAATTTGGTCTTTCACCATGCGAACCGGTGGAACGGTGCCCCTAAAGAAGCCAGGACCTTAGACGCGATGACTTGAATACGCCGTGCTGCTTCTGCCATGGTGAACGAGCCGGCCAATGGCGTGAGAAACCGGCAGCAGGAATCAACGTCGCGGATAGGCCAAGAGGAAAGATGGAGCGGTTGCATATCGGAAGAGACATAACATGGATTGGTAGCCCGTTCCATTTTATGCGACATGACTTATGCGATCTGATCCGGCTCGCGCCGTGCGCGCCTAGGTAACGGATGTCAGCCCCCTTTTCAGAATATCCGCGGGATCTCGCGGGTTATGGCCGCAACCCGCCGGACCCGCGCTGGCCTGGCCAGGCGCGTGTCGCCGTTCAGTTCGTGGTGAACTTCGAGGAGGGCGGCGAGCGCAACACGCTCCACGGCGACGGCACCTCGGAGGCGTTTCTCACCGAAGTTCTCGGCACCCGGCCGTGGCCGGGCAAGCGGCACATGAACGTGGAATCCATGTTCGAATACGGCTCGCGCGCCGGCTTCTGGCGGCTGTGGCGCTTGTTCACGGCGCGAAAACTGCCGGTGACCGTGTTCGGCATCGCCAGCGCGCTCGCCCGCAATCCGCAAATTGTCGAAGCCATGCGCGAGGCCGGCTGGGACATCGCCTGTCACGGTTTGAAGTGGATCGACTACCGGGATTTTTCCTACCAAGAGGAAGGCGCCGATATGCGGGACGCCATCCGCATCCACACCACGGCGACGGGGGAGCGGCCCTTAGGCTGGTACACCGGCCGCACTTCCGAATACACCTTGAAGCTCGTGCTCGAAGACGGCGGTTTTCTCTACTCCTCGGATTCCTATTCCGACGATCTGCCCTATTGGGTCAAAGGACCGAAGGGCCCGCACCTCGTCATCCCCTATTCGCTCGACGCCAACGACATGCGCTTCATCAATGCGCAGGGCTTTTCCGAGGGCGAAGCGTTTTTCACCTATCTGCGCGATACGTTCGACTACCTCTACGCCGAGGGCGCGACGGCGCCTAAAATGATGTCGATCGGGCTGCACTGTCGCCTGGCCGGCCGCCCGGGCCGTACCGCCGGTTTGGCCCGATTCTTGGATCACGTCGCCAAGTTCGACCGCGTCTGGATCGCCTCGCGGCGCGATATCGCGCGGCACTGGCACCACGAGCACCTCACGCTCGCTGACAAGGCGCCGGTCGTGGCCTAGGGAGGAGCTTCGTCATGGCGCAGATTACCCTCGACGAACTCAACCGGATGGACCAAGGCGCATTTGTCAGCGCCTTGGGCGAAGTTTTCGAGCACACGCCATGGGTCGCCGAAACCGCCTTTGCCGCCCGGCCCTTTGCAAGCTTGAACGCGCTTTACGACGCCATGACGGGCGCGGTGCGCAAGGCCGATGCCGGACGCCAGATGGCGCTGATCAAAGGGCACCCGGATCTCGCCGGCAAAGCCGCCCGCGAAGGCGCGATGACGGACGATTCCAAGCTCGAGCAGTCGAGCGCCGGACTGGATCGTCTATCGGAAGAGGAGTTCGCCACGTTCCACCGGCTGAACGATGCCTATCACAGGAAGTTCGACATCCCGTTCATCGTCGCGGTGCGGCGGCACGGCAAGGATTCGATCCTGCGCCAATTCGAACGCCGGCTGAAGAACGACAGCGCCGCCGAGCGTGAAGGTGCGCTCGCCGAGATTTTCCGTATCGTCGCCTTGCGGCTCGATCTGCGCGTCGCCGCGCCGGACCGGCTTAAGGTCCACGGCCGGCTCTCGACGCATGTGCTCGACACGCATCGCGGATCGCCGGCGCCGGGTATTGCTGTCGAATTGCTTGAAATCGCAGCGTCCGGATCGTCGCGCGTCGTCACGCGCGCCGTCACCAATGCGGACGGCCGCACAGACCGGCCGATCATTGCCGATGCGCCGATCCCGATCGCGCAATACGAATTGCGGTTCAATGTCGGAGATTATTTCACGCGGCAGGGCGTGCGCCTTACCGATCCGCCATTTCTCGGCGTCATACCCATCCGGTTCGCGGTGGCCGAGCCCGAAGGCCACTATCATGTGCCGATCATCGTCACGCCGTGGAGTTATTCGACCTATCGCGGCAGCTGAATGACACGCAGTGAAAGCATGGCGAGCGAACCCGCGACAACACTCTGGATCAAGGACCCGCTCGCCATTCTTGCGGACGGCGCGGAGCGTGGCGTCGTGCTGCAAGCCGGCCGCATCATTGAATTGGTCCCCGCGGGGCGGAGCCCGGCAACGCCGAACGCCAACATCTTCGAGGCTGGCGATCATGTGGTGCTGCCCGGACTGATCAACACCCATCATCATTTCTATCAAACGCTGACGCGCGCCGTTCCCCAAGCCCTCGATCGCGAACTGTTTCCCTGGCTGCAAGCGCTCTATCCGATCTGGGCGCGGCTGACGCCGGAGGCGCTCGATCTCAGCATGACGGTCGCCATGGCCGAACTGATGTTGTCCGGCTGCACCACAACCACCGACCATCACTATGTCTTTCCGGCCGGCCTCGAAGACTCGATTGACATCGAAGTCGCGGCCGCGAAACGGCTCGGCTTGCGGGTGCTGCTGACGCGCGGCTCGATGAACCTCTCGCAGCGCGACGGCGGACTGCCGCCGGACAGCGTAGTGCAGGACGAAGACACCATCCTCGCCGACAGCGAACGCCTCGTGGCGCGATATCACCAGTCCGGCGAAGGCGCGATGGTTCAGATCGCGCTCGCGCCTTGCTCGCCGTTCTCGGTGACCACCTCGCTGATGAAATCGACCGCGGCGCTGGCCGACCGGCTTGACGTCCGGATGCACACCCATCTCGCCGAGAGCGAGGACGAAAACCGCTTCTGCCAGGAGCTCTACAAGTGCCGGCCGCTCGATTACCTGGAAGAATGCGGTTGGCTCAACCATCGAACCTGGCTAGCGCACGGCGTCCATTTCGATTCAGGCGAGATGAAACGGCTGGCGCGCGCCGGCACCGCGATCTCGCACTGTCCGTGCAGCAACCAGACGCTGGCGTCGGGCACCTGCCCGGTCTGCGCCATGGAAGAGGCCGGCGTGCGGATCGGCATCGGCGTCGACGGCTCGGCGTCGAATGACGGTTCGAACCTGATGCAAGAGGTGCGCGCCGCGTTCCTCTTGCAGCGCAGCCGCTACGGCGTCAACAAAGTCAGCCACCGCGACGCCCTGCGCTGGGCCACCAAGGGCTCGGCGGCTTGCGCCGGACGCTCCGACATCGGCGAGATCGCCGTCGGCAAGATGGCCGACCTCGCTTTGTTCAAGCTCGATGAGCTGCGCTTTTCCGGCAGCGGCGAACCGCTTGCGGCGCTCGTTCTCTGCGGCGCGTATCGTGCCGATCGTGTCATGATCGGGGGACGCTGGACCGTGCAAAACGGCGAAATCCCAAATCTCGATCTAGGCGCGCTCATCAAGCGCCATTCCGCTGCAGCCCGCGGGCTGCAGTCTCCCCGCTGATTTCTTGTTAAGTTACCCGCTCGGACCTTTCAGGAGACCGTTCATGCGCCGCTTCGCGTTTGCCCTCGCCGCCGTTCTCGCCTTGCTGATCGTCGGCCAGCCGGAGGCCGCGCATGCCCTGAACGACAAATTACCGTGCGAAAACTTTGCCAAGAATGCCGACGGCTCGTGGACGGTGTTGCACACCACCTTCATCGAAGGACCGGACGTCAAGGTCCAAGAAGATGCCATCATGCGCCCCGGCTATTTGATCCGGGGTTACGACATCGCAAACTCCATCGCCAAAGCCTGCCCAAATGCACAGGTGGCGCCGCCGCCAGGAGAGGCAGCGCCTGCGCAAGCAGCTCAGCCGACACCGGCGCAATCGATGCTTGCAAAATACGCCGACGCCAACGGCAACCTCGACGTCAGGCAGCTCACCTGTGGCCACCTTGACGACACCTCGGCGGACGAAGCGCAGCTGCTGCTGTCCTGGTATAGCGGTTGGTATTTCGGCTCGGTGAAGAAACGCGGCGTCAACCTGCCGCGGGTGAGATACAACATGCGCACCGTTATGGATTATTGCAAAACCAATCGCGACAAGCGGCTGAGCGACGTGATGGATTTGATGCTGAAGTAACGCCAGAATTATTTTTTCGGATTACGAAAGAAATTTGGCATAAACAAAAATATCGTGCTCAGTTTTTTTGCTGGATTATTTTCTGAGCAAAAAAGCGGTCAAAGATTCATAGCAGCCAACCTCTTCCCCCCGAACTCTGGAATTTGCGCCGGCGCGAAATAACTAAGCGACGCCGGGGCAACGGAGCGCGTTCGCGCTTCGAAACGACAATAACGAAAATATGGAGTTCGATACGATGCGTACTACGCTCATCGCGGCTATTGCCGCAGGCGGCTGCGTGCTGGCTTTCCAAACATCGGCGCTTGCGCAAGCCGTCTCGGCCTATCCGCAATCATGGACGGGGTCGGCCGATCCGTCGACCGGAACAGGGCAGCGGCAAGCCGGCTACTTCGATCAATTTAGCCGCAACAGCAATCGGTCTCACGCGAGCGCCCGTTCCGCCGACATTCATGCGCCTTCTCACGAGTAATCCGGCTTCTCGGATATCCGTGAAAATGCCTCCACCCAAAAAAGCTTCGGGCCGGACACGCCGACCGGTAAATTAACCGGTCGGCGCGTCAGAGCCCGTTGCAGCAGATTGACGAAACGGCGATCCAGGACCGCCGCCTCGGCACTTACTTGAGAGCTACTTGCCCGGGATCTTGTCGTCGATTCCCTTGACGTAGAAGTTCATGCTCAGGATCTGGCCGGCATCGAGATGGGTGCCGCCTTTGCACTCCACGGTCTTGCCGTCCTGATCGATGATCGGACATTTGAACGGATGCAACGCGCCGGACTTGATGGCGGCTTCCGTATCCATGGCCATCTTCTTCACGTCGTCGGGCATGTTGGTATAGGGCGACATCACGACCATTCCCGCATCCAGCCCACCCCAGGTGTCGCCTGAGGTCCACTTGCCGTCGAGTACGGCCTGGGTGCGCTTGGTGTAATAATCACCCCAGTAGTCGGTGTCCGCAGTGAGCTGGGCTTTCGGCCCGAACTTGATCATGTCGGAGGACTGACCAAAGGCGTGAATGCCGCGCTGCTCGGCGACCTGCATGGCGGCCGGCGAATCGGTGTGCTGCGTGAGGATGTCGGCGCCCTGGTCGATCAGGGTCTTGGCGGCATCGGCTTCCTTGCCAGGATCAAACCAGCTGTTCACCCAGATGATCTTGAACTTGATATTCGGGTTGACCGATTGCGCACCCAGCATCGTCGCGTTGATGTTGGAGATGACTTCGGGAATCGGGAATGACACGATGTAGCCGATAATGCCGGTTTTCGACATCTTGGCCGCGATCTGGCCCTGGATGTAGCGGCCTTCATAGAAGCGTGCCGCATAGGTGGCCAGGTTCTTCGATCGCTTATAGCCGGTCGCGTGCTCGAAATAGACGTTCGGATATTTGGCGGCGACTTTCACCGTCGCATCCATGAAGCCGAACGACGTGGTGAAGATCAGCTTGTGACCGGAGCGCGCGAGTTGCTCGATCGAGCGCTCGGCGTCCGGCCCCTCGGGGACGTTCTCGAGAAAGGTCGTCTCGACTTTGCCGGCCAGCGCTTTCTCCATCACCTTACGGCCGAGATCGTGCTGGTAGCTGTAGCCGAGGTCCCCGATTGGGCCGGTGTAGATGAAGCCCACTTTCAGCTTTTCGGCGGCGTAAGTGGCGCCAAACGTTGCCGTCGCGGTCGCGAGGACCGCGGCCATTGCGATGATGTTCCATTTCTTCATGGTTTTACTCCGGTTTGGAGAGACGGACGCATTTTCAGATGCCCCATTTCAATTCCCCCAGATACGAAGCGCCCGTCTCGCGCGCTCGAGGAACGATCAGCGGTCTGGCACAAAGACCACACCGAGAGATGCAGGCGCGGCTGACCCGGCAACACCGCGCGTTCTTGAAATCAACACGAGAACGATGACCGTGGCAAGATAGGGCAGCGCGTTCATGAGTTGTTGGGGCACACCGAGCTGAAGCGGTTGCAAGGCAAGCCCCAAAATGCTCACGGCTCCGAACAGATAAGCGCCGACCACCAAACGACCCGGCCGCCAGGACGCGAAAACCACTAGCGCCAGCGCGATCCAGCCGCGCCCTGCGGTCATGCCTGGAACGAAAAATGGCGTGTAGGAGAGCGACAAAAAGGCTCCGGCAAGTCCGGCACAAGCGCCGCCGAACAGCACCGCGAGCATCCGTATCTTGAGCACCGGATAGCCCAGCGCGTGCGCCGAGGCATGATTGTCACCGACGGCACGCAGCACCAGGCCGGAGCGGGTTCGGTAGAGGAAGTGCCATATGCCGATGATGAGCGCGAACGAAAAATAAACAAACGCGTCCTGACCGAACAAGATTCGCCCGATGACGGGGAGCTCGGTGAGGACCGGCAGATAAAGCTTCGGCGCCTGCACAATCTGATCGCCGACAAAGCCGGCTCCGATCAGTCCGGAAAGACCGGTGCCGAGAATGGTGAGCGCAAGGCCGGTCGCTACCTGATTCACCGCGAAGCCCAGCGTCAGGATGCCGAAAATCGCCGACGTCGCCGCGCCGGCAACGATGCCGCACAGCGCGCCGACCATGACCGATCCGCTCAGATAGGCCGTGGCAAAGCCGCAAGCCGCCCCCATGATCATCATGCCCTCGACCCCAAGGTTGAGGACGCCCGAGCGCTCGACGACGAGTTCGCCGGACGCCGCCAGAAGAAGCGGCGTCGAGGCGGTGATCACCGTCAGAATGAAGCTGACGGAGAACATCAGTTTCAGGATTTCAATGACGGTCTCAAGCATGGGCGGGCGCGGATTTTCGCGTGCTGCGCAGCAGACGGACGCGATAGACGATCAGCGAGTCGCAAGCCAGCACATAAAACAACAGGATTCCCTGGAAGACTTTGGTCAGGTCGAGCGGAACCTTTATCGAAATTTGCGCCTCCTCCCCGCCAATGAAGGTCAGCGCGAGAAACAGTCCGGCGATCAGTATGCCCATCGGATTGAGGCGGCCGAGGAAGGCAACGATAATGGCTGTGAAACCGTAGCCGGGCGAGATGCCGGGTTGCAGATGCCCGATTGGCCCCGCCACCTCGATGATGCCGGCGAGCCCGGCCAAGGCGCCGGAAACGGCGAAAGTGAAAAGCACCAGGCTGTCGGCGTTGAAGCCGGAAAAGCGCGCCGCGCGCGGCGCCGCGCCAACCAGCCGGATTTCGAATCCCATGATGGTGCGGCCGAGCAGCACCGTCGCCAGCATGACGATGACCAGCACGATGATCGAACCGGCGTGCAGCCGGCCGCCTTCGATCAGCGTCGGCACGGTGGCCACCGGATCGAAATCGGCCGTCGTCGGGAAATTCAGGCCATTCGGATCGCGCCAGGGGCCGCGCACCAGATAATCCAGACCAAGATTGGCGACATAGACCAGCATCAGACTGGTGAGAATTTCGCTGGCGCCGAAATAAACCCGGCAAATCGCCGGAATGAGCGCATAGAGCGCACCGCCAAGCGCCCCGAGGAACAGCATGGCCGGCAGCACCCAATAACCCACATCCTCGCCGTTGGTATGTACGGCGAGCCAGCTGCCGCATACGGCGCCGACGACGAACTGTCCCTCGGCGCCGATGTTCCAGATATTGGCGATGTAGCAAAGCGAAAGGCCGATTCCTATCATGACCAGCGGCGTCGCCTTCACCGCGATTTCCTGCAACGAATAACTGTCGGTCAGCGGATCAATGAAATAGACGCCCAGCGCCTCGATCGGATTTTTGCCGAGGATCGCAAACAGGATGGCCATGGTGATGAGGGTGAGCGCGACCGCGATCAGCGGCGAGGCAACCGCGATCCCCGCCGCGCGTTCGGTGCGGCGTTCAAGCGCCAACGGCATGGGCCACCTCCGCTACGCTCGCTTCCTCGCCGGTTTTGGCACCGCCCATCAGCAACCCCAATGTCTCCCGCGTCGCTTCCGCGGCACTGAGCGGCACCGATAGCCGGCCGTGAAACATCACGGCGATGCGGTCCGCGATCTCGGCAAGCTCGTCGAGATCCTGGCTGACCACCAGCACCGCGGTGCCGCGCGCAGCGAGATCGATCAGCGCCTGCCGAATGGTCGCCGCGGCGCCGGCATCGACCCCCCAAGTCGGCTGGCTTACGACCAGCACGCCCGGCTCGCGCAGGATTTCGCGGCCAACGATGAATTTTTGCAAATTGCCGCCGGAGAGACTCACCGCTTCCGGATCGCGCTTGGCCTTGCGCACGTCGAAAGCCTTGGTGGTCCGATCGACGGTGGCGAGCGTTGCCGGCTTGTCAATGAAACCACGCTTGACCATGCCGCTTGCGGCATGGCCGGTGAGCAGCGCGTTCTCCGACAATTTCATCCGCGGCGCGGTGCCGTGGCCGAGCCGTTCCTCCGGAACGAACGCCGCGCCCAGCCGCCGCCGCTCGTTGATGCCAAATAGGCCGGCCGCCAGACCATCGATGACGACGGCACCCTCGCTCGGCGACAGGCGTTCTCCGGACAGCGCGGCAAACAATTCGTCCTGACCGTTGCCGGAGACACCGGCAATGCCGACAATTTCCCCACCGCGTACTTCAAGCGACACCTGATCCAAGTGGGTGCCGTGCGGGTCATCCGGCGCGAGCGACAGCTGATGGATGACCAGCCGCGGCACCGTCGGTCTGCGGCCGGACGCGGCCTTCACTTCGCCGATCTCGGCCCCGACCATCATGCGGGCGAGCGACGCGGCGGTCTCCCGGCGCGGATCGCATGTCGAAATTTTCTTGCCGCCGCGCAGGATCGTCGCGGTGTCGCACAGCCGTTTTACCTCGTCGAGCTTGTGACTGATGTAGAGGATGGCGCGCCCTTCGCTTTTGAGACGGCCGAGCACGACAAACAATTGATCGGCCTCTTGCGGTGTAAGAACCGCCGTCGGTTCGTCGAGGATAAGAAGCTTCGGATTTTGCATCAGCGCGCGCACGATTTCGATGCGCTGCCGCTCGCCGACCGAAAGCCGCCAAACTTCGCGTTTGGGCTCCAGCGGCAAGCCGTACACCCGCGCGGTTTCCTCCAGCCGTTCGGAAATCGACGCAAACAACTCGGTGGGCGCAAGGCCGAGCGCGACGTTTTCGGCGACGGTGAGGTTTTCAAACAGGGAAAAGTGCTGGAACACCATGCCGATGCCAAGCGAGCGCGCCTCGGAAGGACCGGCAAGAACGACTTTATCCGCCATCCATTGCAGTTGGCCCTCGCTCGGTTGAATGAGGCCGTACATGACTTTGACGAGGGTCGATTTGCCGGCGCCGTTTTCGCCGAGCAGCGCGTGGATTTCGGCCGGAAACAGATCGAGATCGATACCCTCGTTAGCCGGAAAAGAGCCGTACCGCTTGGTGATGCCGATCGCTCTCAACAGCGGCTCGGTTCCAAACGAAGCGCGTTGTGGCGAAACATCATGCATCGAGACGACTGCACCTAGGCGGTAAGGCCGGGCGGTAATGCGGGCGGTACTGCCGGGATCATTCGAGCGATGGAAGTCTGCTCCGTCAAGCCGTCGTCATCATCGGACAAAAGCTGCGCAAGCTAAAGCAGACAACAGGCGATAAAGCAGGCAATTCACGGCGCCGATTGCTTAAAGCGGCGCCAGGACATCCGAGTCACGGCTCATAGGGGCACAAAGACCCCATGTTATCGGCAGAGACTCACTATTTCGGGCAAAAAACGAGGCGATGGATCGCTACGCAGCGGGGTGTTTTCTCCACTGTCCCGAGCCGAAAACATCCAAAAAGTGTCGCCATTTTGTCACATCGAGCAACAAATAAACGCGAAAACCACGGGCGAACCGTCGCAGATGAGCCGCGATAACAGCGCCTTCCGCACTATTCGACAGCGCGAATCCATTTCTGGAAAACTGATGTTTTTATATATTTTCCAATGACTTATTTAACCAGCCGCTGCAGCGCACACGATCGCTTCCCGTCTCTCGTCGCGATGGCTTTTGTTGTGACCAATCAAACAAACGGCAGAAGCTTGCCCAAAGTAAGGGCTTTCAGTGCGCATAGCTGGGCGTAATCTGCCCATCACAGTTGATGACCTGGGGTCGCGAGTCATTGGCTGAGAGTCGGGGTGTCGCAATGGAGAGAACCACCATGAATTGGCAGGGGGCCATCATGACTAAGAATTCGAAGTCGAGCGCGAAGGCGGCTGCGTTCGCCGCGCTCCTCGCCGTATCAGCCGGAGGCTACGCCCAAGCAGCCGACATGCCGGTCAAGGCGCCACCAGCGGCGAAACCGGTGCCGTTCTTCTTCGTGAACGATACGTCGGTGAGCTTCACCTATTTCTTCCAAGCCACCGATCCCGGCGTCGCGGGCAACAGCGCGACCGTTCCCGCCGGCATTCCCAACACGGGGATGACTACCTACCGGGCCCAAGGCGCCATCGACCACTTCGACGTGTGGGAATACGGGACCAACCTGATCCACGTCGAATTCAACCAGTACGGCCGCCAAGACCCCTCGCTTGGGCAAGTTGGCGCTCAGGGCGCCCGCGAGTTCTTCGGCTTTTCGCGCAGCACGTTGAGCATCAATGACTTGACCCACAGCAAGGTCGCCAGCAGCTGGTTGTTCAAGGACATCGGCTTTGAACTGGGCGGCACGGCCGGCGTCGAAGACAACTTCCTTGATGAGCACACGACGCAAGGCGTGGGCGGCTTGAATTTCGACATAAACCTGCCCGGCACTGTGCTGGTCGGTATCTTGGCCTATAAGGAATACACCCGAAACGAGTTCGATGCCTGCGGAACAGGTACTGGTGTTGTCGGCAGTGCTACGCCGGGTGCTTGTGCGGGCGGCTTCACATCGTTCAGCGGCGATCGCTACTTCAACTGGACCTGGCGGATTGAGAGCTTCGTTTCCGAAAAAGTCCCGTTCCTGCCGGATTCTTTCCCGGTCAGCTTCATCAACATCTTGAATGTGACTGGCCCGAAGGGCACCGGCATTAGCACGGGCAATCTGTTCGCAGCCTGCGGCGGCGGTGGCTTCTTGTCGCCGGCAACGTGTCTCCGCGATGCCGAAACCAAGACCGAAGTCTTCGAAGACGCTCGCCTGACGCTCGATACGTCGAAGGTCTTCTGGGGCAAGCCGGGTATCTGGGACACCTATGTCGGCTATCGTTATTGGTATAATAAGTTCGGCACCGACCATAATGCACCGCTGTTCGCAGGTTCGGCTACGGCTGGTGGTGGCGGACCGTTCGGCGCTCCCGGCACCTCAATCGAAAGCACCGCTTACGTCGGAACCACCTATCACTTCAAATAGCACCGATCTGAAAATATCTGATCGGCGACATGCCCGGCCTTGTGCCGGGCATGTTTGTTTTTGGGGGCTGCCATGGCCGGACATGGCGCTTGTAAATCTCGGCACGCCTCTGGCATGTTGGCCGACGCCGGTTATTACAGAGTAAGGAGTCCAGCACGTGGAGCCTGTGCTGATTGAGTGGATAAGCGCCGTCATCCGGTGGCTGCATGTCATTGCCGGCATCGCCTGGATCGGCAGCTCATTCTATTTCATCCATCTCGATCTCAGCCTCAAGGCGCGCCCCGGCCTGCCGGCCGGCGTCAAAGGCGACGAGTGGCAGGTCCACGGCGGCGGCTTCTATCACATGATGAAATACCTGGTCGCACCGGCGCAGATGCCGGACAGTCTGACCTGGTTCAAGTGGGAAGCCTATACGACCTGGCTGTCGGGTTTCGCGCTGCTGGTCGTGGTCTATTACCTCGGTGCCGACCTGTTTCTGATCGACACCTCGGTGCTCAATCTCACCGCCCTGCAAGCGGCGGGCATTGCCTTTTTCAGCCTGGTGGTCGCCTGGCTGGCCTATGAGGGGCTGTGCCGATCGCCGCTCGGCAAGCACGAAGTCGCGCTGGCGCTGGTGGGTTATGTCTTTCTGGTTGCTCTGACCTACGCCTTCACCCACGTCTTCAGCGGCCGCGGCGCTTTCACCCAGATCGGCGCGCTGATCGGCACCATCATGGTGGCGAATGTTTTCGTCATCATCATTCCGTATCAGAAGAAGACGGTCGAGGCGATGCTCGCCGGCAGGGAGCCGGACCCGGCATGGGGCGCGTTCGGCAAGCAGCGCTCGGTCCACAATAATTATTTGACGCTGCCGGTCGTCTTTTTGATGCTGAGCAATCACTACCCGCTGTTTTTCGCGACCAAATATAATTGGGTCATTGTCGCCATCGTGCTTCTCATCGGCCCGGTGATCCGCCACTTCTTCAATTCGCGCCACGAAGGCAAAGGCAGTCCGTGGTGGACCTGGGCGGTAGCGGCGGCGGGCATGATCGCCATCGCCTGGCTGTCGGCCGCCGGGCCGCGCCTGGCTATCGAAGGTGCGCTGCCACCACCGCCGAAATTCAAACAAGTGGCGGATATCGTGATCTCACGCTGCAGCATGTGCCACGCCGCCGAGCCGGTATGGGACGGCATTCCCGCTCCGCCCGAAGGCGTCATGCTCGACAGCCCGGAACAGATTGCGCTGCATGCGCGGCTGATCGATATCGTCGCCGTGCGTTCGCTGGCAATGCCGCCGGGGAATATCACCGAGATGACGCCGCAGGAGCGGCTTGTACTTGGCCTCGTGGCTCGCCTCCGGCGCGCCGGGGAAATGATCGATCGATGAACGACGTCGGTTCGCGTGCCATCCGCGGCAGGCTCTTGACCTTTTTGCGCGCGCCGAGCGGTGCCGGCGACGCGCAGAGTTATCGCTACATCGAAGACGGCGTCGTTGTGGTGAAGGACGGCCGCATCGAAACCCTCGGGCCCGCCGCCGAGCTTTTGCCGCGTTTACCGGTGGACATCATGATCGACCGGCACGCCGATGCGCTGATCCTGCCCGGGCTGATCGATCCGCACATTCATTATCCGCAGACCCAGGTGATTGCGTCCTATGGCGCGCAACTCCTCGAATGGCTGGAGAAATATACTTTCGTCGAGGAACAGAAATTCGCCGATCCCACCCACGCCACGCGCAATGCCGAGTTCTTCCTCGACGAACTGGCACGAAACGGCACCACCACGGCCGTCGCCTATTGTTCGGCCCATCCCGCCTCCACAGAAGCGCTGTTCGCGGCTGCGCATCGCCGCAACGTCGGCATGATTGCCGGCACCGCGATCATGAACCGCAACGGACCGCCGGGGCTGCTTGAACCATCGAAGAACGCCATCGCCGATAGCCGCGATCTCATTCGTCGCTGGCACGGCACCGGCCGTCAGCGCTACGCGGTAACCCCGCGCTTCGCCATCACCTCGACCGGCGAGCAACTCGCCGCGGCGGGCGCGCTGCTTGAAGAATTCCCGACCGTGCTGATGCAGACGCATCTGGACGAGAACCACGATGAAATTGCCACGGTAAGAGACCTGTTTCCCAAAGACCTGAGTTACACCGCGGTGTATGCACGCTGCGGGCTGCTCGGTCCCCGCTCGCTGATGGGCCATTGCATCCATCTCGATGACGACGAGGTCGCATTGCTGCGCGACACGCGCTCGGTCGCAGTGTTCTGTCCGACGTCGAACCTTTTCATCGGCAGCGGGCTGTTCAACTACAACCGCCTTGCCGCCGCAGGCGTACGCATCGCGCTGGCAACGGATGTCGGCGGCGGCACCTCCTATTCGATGCTGCGGACCGCGGCCGAGGCCTACAAAGTGATGCAGCTCCAGGGTCAGAATTTGCCGGCACTCGCGGCTTTCGATCTCATGACGCGCGCCAACGCGGCGGCACTCGGCCTCGATAACGAGATCGGCACGATTGCGCCGGGCGCCTTCGCCGACTTGGTCGTGCTTGACGCGCGCGCGACGCCCGCCATGGCGCACCGCATGGAAGTGACGCGCGACCTCGAAGAGGAACTTTTCGTCCTGATGACCATGGGCGACGACCGCGCGGTACGGCAGACCTATATCGCTGGCCGACCCGCTCTTTAGCGGCATCGCATCCGTGCTTATATGCGGTGCGATCGTGCTTCACGCCTGCGGGAGAAGCAATGAAATGCACGACACCGGTTCTTTGATCCAGCGGTTGCCGAAATGCGAACTGCACATTCACATCGAAGGAAGCCTTGAGCCGGAATTGATGTTTACGCTCGCGCAGCGCAACGGTATCCGGCTGCCTTATGATTCTATCGATGCGGTGCGGCGCGCCTATTCCTTTGGCAATCTGCAGGATTTTCTCGACATTTATTATAAAGGCATGTCGGTCCTGATCACGGAGCAGGATTTCTACGATCTGGCCTATTGCCTATCTGCGGCGCGCGCATGCCGACAATGTCCGGCACGTCGAGATGTTCTTCGACCCGCAGGGCCACACCGGGCGCGGCATCGCTTTCGCCATGGTTGTCGGCGGTCTCCACCGCGCCATCGCCGATGCCGAACGCGAATTCGGTGTAAAAGCAAGCTTGATCATGTGCTTTCTCCGCCACCTCGACGAAGCGGATGCCGAAAAGACATTGGATAGCGCGCTTGCTTTCCGCGACAAGATCGTCGGCGTCGGTCTCGATTCATCCGAGACCGGGCACCCGCCGAGCAAGTTCAGGAATGTCTTTCGGCGGGCGCGTGAAGCCGGCTTCTTTCTGACCGCGCATGCCGGCGAGGAAGGACCCGCGAGCTATATCTGGGAAGCGCTTGACGTACTCGGCGTCGCTCGCGTCGATCATGGCAATCGCTCGCTGGACGATCAGGCCTTAGTGGGACGGCTTGCGCGCGAAGGGATCGCCTTGACGGTGTGTCCGCTTTCCAATCTGCGGCTGCGGGTCATTGACGAACTGCGGCATCATCCGTTGCGGCGCATGATGGACAAAGGCCTCGTGGTCACCGTCAACTCCGACGATCCGGCCTATTTCGGCGGCTATGTGAACGAGAATTATCGTGCCGTGTCGGAGGCATTGACGCTCGGCCACGACGAGATCGCAGCGATCGTCCGCAACGGCATCCGGGCTTCGCTGATGACGGCGCCGGAAAAAGACCGCGCCCTCGCCGATGTCGACCGCGTGGTTGCCGATTACGCCGACTGAATAGCCGGGCTGTCGTGCGTTACGACCGCGTGTTCACGCACGAGCAACAATTGTGCGGCAAGCGCCGCGGCGATGACGGGCGGTTCTTTCCCTTTGAGTTGCGGAATGCCGATCGGGCAAATCAACCGGTCGAGCTGACTTTCCGAAATACCCATCTGCCGGGCCTGGTTGATGAAGCGGGCGCGCTTAGTCTCCGAGCCGATCAGCCCGACATAGCCGAATGTTTCCCGCTGCAAAGCGCCGATGGTGATGTCGAAGTCGAGCGCATGCGAGTGAGTCATGACCACGACCATGGCGTCGGCTGGCGCTGCCGAAAGCTCGCGGCCGGCGTCTTCAGTGCGAGATCGTCACGACATTTTGCGGAACATATTGCGGGAACTGATCGGGCCGGCTGTCGATCCAGCGGACGACAAAAGGCAGCGGCGCCAGCGCCAGCACCACGGCGCGGCCGACGTGACCCGCCCCGAATAGCAGCACCGGCGTCGTCGCTTCGCCGAAATGTTCGCGAAAGGATTTTTTGTCGAACGGATTTGCCGCCGTCCGGAATTCGTCGCCGTCGTCGGGAGCGAGCACGCGCACGATCCGGCCATCTTCGCCCAGACGGCTCAACGTCACGAACGACGCCGCTCGCGCCGCCGCATCGAGACGCCGCACCGTCGCCAAATCCCGAGAGTCAAAAGTCTCGGTGAGCGTTTTCACCATGCCGCCGCAGCACTGGCCCAGATTGGGGCCGAGCGGCCAATCGCGAAACTGAGCCGGTCCTCTTCCCTCCGCGAGAATGGCGCGCGCCGCCGCCAGGGCCTCGTATTCGAGCCGCCCGCCGCCGATGGTGCCGAAAAATGCTTCGTCGGGCCGCAAGACAATGCGGGCGCCGCTCTCGCGCGGCACGGAGCCCGCGGAATCGATCACGCTCACAAGCGCGGCAATGCCGTGCCGCTCGACGGTCTCGCGGATCCTGGCCCAGATGCTAGCCATGTCACGCCCGTTTCAAGCCGTATGCGACGCCAGTGCGGCCACAACGTCGATCGGACCGATCGCCTTGAGAATCGCCTCCGGCGTTGCCGGCGCATCAAGCTCGACCGGTCTGCCCGGCTGCAGCGAGTGTATCGCATCCGCGATCGCAGCAAAAACCGATATCGCCAACATCAAAGGGCGGCTCGCCGACAGCCTTGGAGCGATAGATCGTGTCTTCGCGATTGGCATTGTCGAACAGATCGACGCGGAACGACGGCGGCACGTCAGACGCGACGGGAATTTTATAGGTCGATGGCGCATGCGTAAGGAGGCGGCCTTTGTCGTCGTAAACTAGCTCTTCGGTCGTCAACCAGCCCATGCCTTGGACGAAACCACCCTCGATCTGGCCGATATCGAGCGCGGGATTGATGGAGCGTCCGACATCGTGAAGCACATCCGCCCGCAGCACCTTCATCTCGCCGGTGAGGATATCGATGACGACTTCGCTGCACGCTGCGCCGTAGGCGTAATAAAAGAACGGCCGGCCTTTGCCGCGCTCGCGATCCCAATGCAGCTTCGGTGTCTTGTAGTAGCCGGCCGATGACAGATGGATTCGCCCGGCATAGGCCTTTTTGGTCAATTCGCCGAACGGAATGCTCTGATTGCCGATAAAGACACGATCGTCGCGGAACGAGATGAGATCCTCAGGCACGTTCCACGTCTCGCTGGCAAAGCGCGTCAGCCGCGCCTTTATTTCGCGGGTGGCCAACTGCACGGCCATGCCGTTCATGTCGGTGCCCGACGATGCCGCTGTGGCCGAGGTGTTCGGCACTTTGTCGGTCGAGGTCGCGGTGATGTGCACGCGATCGAGCCCGATGCCGAATTCTTCCGCGGCGACCTGCGCCACTTTCTGAAACAGGCCCTGGCCCATTTCCGTGCCGCCGTGATTGAGGTGGACGGAGCCATCCTGATAAACATGCACCAGGGCGCCGGCCTGATTGAGGTGCTGGAGCGTGAAGGAAATGCCGAACTTCACCGGCGTGAGCGCGATGCCACGCTTGAGAACAGGCGATCCGGCGTTGAATTGCGCGATCTCGTTGCGGCGCGAACGATACTTCGAAGTTTGCTCGAGCTGTTCGATCAGCCGCAACGGCACGTCATGGTCTTCGACCGTTTGACCGTAGGGCGTGACATCGCACCCGGCGCTGTAAAGATTGATCTTGCGGATATCGAGCGGATCGCGGCCGAGCTTCCAGGCAATCGCGTCGATCATGCGCTCGATCGCCATCATGCCTTGCGGACCGCCGAAGCCGCGGAACGCGGTATTGGACACGGTATTGGTCTTGACCCGCCGCGAGTGAATGCGCGAAGGGCCAAGAAAATAAGTATTATCGGCATGAAACATCGCGCGGTCGACGACGCCGAGACTGACGTCGGCGGAGCATCCGCACCGTGCGTCGAGATCGAGATTGACGGCACGGATACGTCCGTCGGAATCGTAACCGACCGTATATTCGATGCTGAAGTCGTGGCGTTTGCCGGTCATCACCATGTCGGCGTCGCGGTCGAGCCGGTACTTGCAGGCCCGACCCGTGACCCGGGCCGCCAGGGCGGCGATCACCGCCCATTGCGTCGCTTGCGTTTCCTTGCCGCCGAAACCGCCGCCCATCCGGCGTACCGTGCAGGTCACGAACGAATCCGGCACGCCGAGAACGCGGGCGACGATGTGCTGCACCTCGCTCGGATGCTGCGTCGACGAATAGACCAGGACGGCGCCGTCCTCGCCGGGCACCGCAAGAGCGACCTGGCCTTCCAGATAAAAATGCTCCTGGCCGCCGACCTGGAGCGTGCCTGCACTGCGCAGCGGCGCCTGAGCGAGCGCTGCGGCGACATCGCCATTGATGAAGGCGTAGTCCGCAAGCACGATTTCACCGGCGGTTTTGCCTTGCGCGACGGTGACGTTGGGCTTTTCAGCCTCTGCATCGATCTTGCCGCGCAGCACCGCGCGCCGTGCCGCGTCTCGCGTCGTGGCAACGACGGCGAATACCGGCTGGCTGTGGAAATCGATGCGCGTTTGCGCGAACACCGGCTCGTCGGCAGTCGCCGGCGATATGTCGTTTCTTCCCGGAATATCTTCCGCCGTGATGACCGCAACAACGCCCGGCGCGGTGCGGACTTCGCTCACATCGATCCGGCGGATCGTGCCGCGCGCAATCGGCGCGCCGCCGACGGCGATATAGAGCGTCCCCGCCGGCTCCGGAATGTCGTCGATATATTCGGCGGCGCCCTGAACATGCTTCGCACCGCTGTCGTGCGGCAGCGGCTTATAGACATGGCGCAACGGCGCTTCCAAGACAGCATCACTCGGCGGCATCGGCAACCACCCTTCGATCCGCGATACGCGTGATGCCGCTACCGACGCCTGTGATTTCGGCAAGCGCTTTGATCACCAGATTGGCGGCGACGCGGCGGCGGTAACCGGCGCTGGCGCGCAAGTCGGTCAGCGGCTTGAAATCCACGTCGACAGCGTCGGCCGCCGCTTGCCAACCGCGCGGATCGCCGAGCGGCATCCCGCGGAGCTTTTCCTCGACGTTCTTCGCCCGTTTGGGAATCCCCGCCATTCCGCCGAACGCGACCTTTGCATCGCTGATGCGGCCATCCTCGACCGCCACGCAGAATGCGGCGAGCACGGCCGAAATATCTTCGTCGCTGCGCTTGGAAATCTTATAGGCGCGAAACTGCATGCCGGGCGGCAGCTTCGGTACGATCAGACGGCGCACGAATTCACCCGGCCTGCGATCCTGCTTGCCGTAATCCAGAAAGAACTCTTCCAACGGCAGTTGGCGGATTTCTTCGTCGCGCCGCAATTCGATCCGGGCGCCGAGCGTCATCAGCATGGGCGCAAGATCGCCGATCGGCGAGCCGTTGGCGATACTGCCGCCGACCGTTCCGGCGGCGCGAACCTGTATCGAACCGAATCGCCGGAATACTTCGGCGATATCGGGATCGATCGATCCCAAGACCGGCATCGCCCGCGCCAACGAGACTGTCGCGCCTATCGCATAAGCGTCGGCGGTCTCGACGATGTCGGATAGCTCGGCGACCCGGCCGACATGGATTATTTTGTCGAGCGGCGTGAGTTTTTTGGTGATCCATAATCCGACATCCGTCGCACCGGCAATGATCGTCGCATCGGGATGCCGCGCAAACAGACGGGCGAGCGATGGCTCGCTCGCCGGTGCAGCGAAGAAGGAATTGTCATCGCCGACAATAAGGTCGGCCTTGTCGTCGAGCGCCGCAAGCGCTCGCAGCCGCTCCGCGTCGGTCCGGCTAAAACGGTCGGGAGCGCCGTCGCGAATTTCAAGTGCGGCTTCGACGATCGGGCGGTAACCGGTGCAGCGGCACAAATTGCCGGCGAGCGCGTCGTTTATTTGATTGCGGTCTGTTATCCCTTCATCGCCGTGATAAAGCGCGAACAAACTCATCACGATGCCCGGCGTGCAAAATCCGCATTGCGAGCCATGCTGACGGGCAAGCGCGGCCTGAACCGGATGCAGGACATTGTCATCGGCGAGATCTTCGACCGTGATCAGTTCCGCGCCATCGATCTGGCCGAGCAGCGTGATGCAGGAATTCATTGGCTCGTAAACGGTGCGGCCGTCGCGCTCCCGCACCACAACGACCGCGCAGGCGCCGCAATCGCCCTCGGCGCAGCCCTCTTTGGTGCCGGTCGAGCGCTCCTGTAACCGCAGCCAGTCGAGCACGGTCGTGCGCGGAGAAAATTCCGCGATGCGCACGCGGTCGCCGCACCGTAGAAACTGCAGGGTATCTCTTGTCATAGGGGTGTCCGCGAGCGTTGCCTAGCGGAGTGGCATTTGCGCATAACAAATGCAGCATGGCAAGCAATTTGCCAGTGGTTCGATAGACTTAGCAGCCGATTAAGGCGCTTTGGGCGCCGCTCCCGAATGTCTTCAAAGCACAATCTCTGCGCCACGTGCGGCATGAATTGTGCAATACCGCATGACCATGGACCTTAACACTATTGATGAAATCGCAAGACCGCGCCGGCGCGCGAACTTGCCAACATGGAGAGCCGGCGACGCCTGGCTCGCCGGCGGAACATGGCTGTTTTCCGAACCGCAGGTGAAAGTTTCAAGGCTGATCGACATCGCCGACCTGGGGTGGCCGGCATTGGAAACGACCGATCTAGGCCTGCACATCGCGGCGACCTGCAAGATCGCCGAACTGGACGGCATGGCATTTCCGCCGCATTGGACCGCCGCGCCGCTCTTCAATCAATGCTGCCGCTCATTTCTTTCCTCGTTCAAGATTTGGAACATGGCGACGGTCGGCGGCAATCTCTGTATGTCGCTTCCAGCGGGTCCGATGATATCGCTGACTGCCGCGCTCGACGGCGTTTGCGTGATCTGGACGATGGAAGGCGCCGAACGGCGTGTGGGCGTTATCGATTTTGTATTGGGCCCGCAGCGCAATGCGCTTGAACCCGGCGAATTGCTTCGCGCGATCGAGCTTCCGATTTCATCGCTGCGCCGGCGCACCGCGTTTCGCCAAATTTCATTAAGCCCGCTCGGGCGATCCGGCGCGCTGTTGATCGGCACGTTGTCGCCGGAAGACGGTTCATTTGCTTTGACCGTCACGGCATCGACGCCGCGTCCTATCCGTTTGCCGCTCACCCGTTTGCCGTCTCGTGAAGCGTTGCGCGACAGGCTCGAAGCGGAGATTCCGCCGCAAGGTTATTACAACGACATCCACGGCGCACCGGCCTGGCGTCGGCAGGTCACGCTGCAATTCGCCGATGAGATTCGTGTCGAGCTCGCCGGCAACGGCGCGGGCGCCGCATGAGCTTTGTTGTCAATGGACAGGCTCATGACGCTAAGCCGCGGCTCGGCCAGTGCCTGCGCAGCTTTCTGCGCGAGCTCGGCTGGTTCGGCGTGAAAAAGGGCTGCGATGCGGGCGATTGCGGCGCCTGCACCGTCATGATCGACGGCGAGCCGGTGCATTCCTGCCTGTTTCCCGCATATCGAGCCGACAATCGCACCGTCACGACGATCGAAGGCTTGGCAAAAAACGGCGAACTGCATCCGATGCAGGAAGCGTTTCTCAACGCGCAGGGTTTCCAATGCGGTTTCTGCACGCCGGGCATGATCATGACTGCCGCAAGCCTCAATCAGTCGCAGCGGCAAGATCTGGCTTGGGCATTGAAGGGCAATATCTGCCGATGCACCGGCTATGGCGCGATCGAGAACGCCATTCGCGGTATCGCGGCAGTCGAACAAGCCGAAGCTGGTCAGGCCTGCGGCCGTAATGTGCCGGCGCCGGCAGCGCGCGCGGTCATCAGCGGCACCGCGCGCTATACGCTTGACGTTGCACCGGAAGGTCTCTTGCACGTCAAACTCTTGCGATCGCCACACGCGCACGCACGCATCAAGTCGATTCACAAAGATGGCACCTTGGCCGTACCGGGCGTGTGCGCCGTGCTCAGCTTCGAAGATGGACCTGAAAGACTTTATTCCAGCGCCCGGCACGAAGACGAACAGACCGACCCGGCCGACACCGTTTTGTTCGACAGAATAGTGCGCTTTGTCGGTCAGCGCGTCGCGGCGGTGGTTGCCGAGAGCGAGGCCGCGGCCGAAGCAGGCTGCCGCGAGCTTCTTGTCGATTACGAAGTGCTTCCGGCGGTATTCGACCCGGAAGAAGCGATGCGTCCGGGCGCGCCGATCGTCCACGACAAAGGTCCGGAGTCACGCATCGCTGATCCACAGCGCAATATCGTCGGCGAAGTTCACAGCCATGTCGGCGATGTCGACGCCGGATTTGCACAGGCCGACGCGCTGTACCAGGACACTTATATCACGCAGCGGGTCCAGCATGCGCATCTGGAAACGCATGGCGCCATCGGCTGGCTCGACGAGAAAGACCGGCTCAACATACGAACGAGCTCGCAAACGCCGTTCCTGACCCGCCGGGCGCTATGCGGCATTTTTGGTCTCGATCCCGCAAAGGTGCGCGTGTTCTGCGAACGCATGGGCGGCGGCTTCGGCGCCAAGCAGGAGATGCTGGTTGAGGACGTCGTAGCTCTTGCCGTGCTCAAGACGGGGCGGCCCGCCAAACTCGAATTCACCCGCGAGGAGCAATTCATCGGCGCGACAACGCGGCATCCGATGCAGGTGCGTATCAAGGCCGGCGCCCGGCCCGACGGCCGACTGACGGCGCTCCAAATGCACATCGTGTCGAACACGGGTGCCTACGGCAATCATAGCTTGGCGGTGCTCCATCATGCCTGCGGCGAGTCCATCTCGGTCTACCACTGCGACAACAAGAAGATCGACGCCTTCGCCGTCTATACCAACACCGTGCCCGCCGGGGCCTTTCGCGGCTACGGGCTGCCGCAAACAAATTTTGCCGTCGAGTCGGCGATGGACGAGCTTGCCAGCAAGATCGGCATGGATCCGATCGAGTTCCGCGAGCGTAACATCGTGCGGCCCGGCGATCCGATGATTTCGACCGGCTCCGACGAAACCCACGACGTCGAATACGGCAGCTACGGCCTCGATCAATGTTTGCGATTGGTGAAAGAGGCGATGGACCGCGGCGGCGGGCTGCCGCCGCCGCCATCGGACGATTGGCTGGTCGGACAGGGTATGGCACTCGGCTTGATCGAGACCGTGCCGCCGTTCGGGCATCTGGCCGATGTGAGTGTTACGCTAGGCGACGACGGCACCTACCGAGTCATGGTCGGCACCGCCGAATTCGGCAACGGCACGACGACCGTCCATCAGCAGATCGCCGCAACAACGCTTGGTACGACGACCGGCCATATCTGCATATTCTCTTCGGACACCGACAATGGCGGCCACGATACCGGCGCCTTTGGCAGCACCGGCACTGTCGTGGCGGGCCACGCCACCCAGATCGCGTGCCAGGCGTTACGTGAAAAATTATTGAGCTTTGCAGCCGAATATCGCGGCGGCTCGCCCGAGGCCTGGTCGCTCGAAGCGGGCGCGGTCGTTGGTGCTGGGCGACGCGTGGACCTCACCGAGCTCGCTGCCGCAGCCAAAGCAAAGGACAAGAGCCTTGCAGCCAGCGGAAGATGGAACGGCACACCACGTTCGGTGGCCTTCAATGTGCAAGCCTTCCGCCTCGCGGTGAACAAATGCACCGGCGTCATCAAGATCCTGCGCAGCGTACATGCCGCCGACGCCGGCCGCGTCATCAATCCGATGCAGTGCCGCGGCCAGGTGGAAGGCGGTGTCGCGCAGTCGCTCGGCGCCGCACTCTATGAGGAGATGGTGATCGACGACACCGGCCGCGTCACCAATCCGACCTTCCGCAATTATCATTTGCCGCAATTCGGCGACGTGCCGCGCACCGAAGTCTTTTTCGCCGACACCACCGATTCGATCGGACCGTTCGGCGCCAAATCGATGAGCGAAAGTCCGTACAATCCGGTCAACGCCGCAATCGGCAATGCGCTGTTCGACGCGACGGGGATCCGCTTCCGCAGCACGCCGTTCAAGCCCGATCGCATTTTCCAGGCTATAGCGGATAAGTTCGGCACCGCGATTTAGAGCACGACATCATGTCCTCTCAAACAGACGCTCCAGCACCCCTGCTCGATCACGAAGCATTTCTGCGCCGCGCCTTCGATGTGGCCCGTCGTGCGCGCCTGAACGGCAATCATCCGTTCGGCGCCATCCTAGCGGACCGTCAGGCGACGTCATGATCGAGGCCGAGAACGGCTTCATGCCGGATCGCGACATGACTGGACATGCCGAGCGCGTGCTGGCAACGCAGGCCTCCAAACAATTCGGCTCGAAAATACTTGCCGGCTGTACGGTCTATACATCGGCGGAGCCCTGCGCCATGTGTGCCGGTGCGATCTACTGGGCCGGCATCGGGCGCGTCGTCTATGGAATGAGCGAACGCGCGTTGAAGACAATCACCGGCGATCACTCGGAGAATCCGACGCTCGATTTGGCCTGCCGCGTCGTCTTTGCCGCAGGTCAGCGTCCGGTCGAGGTCATCGGGCCGCTCCTGGAAGACGAGGCTGCCGCGATCCATGACGGTGTATGGTAGAAACACGACAAATCGCAACAATTCCCGAAAGCCATGCGTACCATCAATTGTACCCATCTGATCGAGGCGGCGGATAAGCCGATCGCGGCGAACCGGCAGATCCGTTTGGACGACACGCGCGTGCAGGCGATCGCCTCTATCGCGCCTGCGGATGCCGAGCCGCTGTTTGTCATGCCGCCGCTTGTCAACGCCCATGATCACGGCCGCGCGGTGCGCATGAGCTCGCTTGGAGCGGCCGGCAAGCCATTGGAAACCTGGCTGCAATATCAAGCGCTGATTCCTTCCGCTGATCCGTATCTGGTCGCTACGGTTGCGCTGTCGCGCGCGGCGCTTGGCGGCGTCGGCGCGATCATGATGCATTTGACCCGGCCGCAAGGCCTCACCGATCTTCCCACCGAGGCTGCCGCGATTGCGCGTGCTGGGCGCGAGGTCGGCATCCGCGTCGGCTTCGCGGTGTCGATGCGCGATCGTAATCCGCTGGTTTACGGACTATCGCAGCCCATTCTCGATGCGCTGCCGCCGCAGGCGCGCCGCCAGATCGAAGCCTTGATTTCGCGGCCGCCACCCCAGCCTAAGGACTTCATAACGCTTGTCGACGAGGTCGCCGCGGCTGCCGCCGGGCCGATGTTCGACGTTCAATTCGGACCCAATGGTGTGCAATGGTGCAGCGACGCACTGCTTGCAGCGATAGCGGAAGCTTCGCAACACAGCGGCCGCCGCATCCACATGCACTTGTTGGAAACGCGCTATCAACGGGCCTGGGCGGACGCGACCCATCCGGACGGCGTCGTCAAGCACCTCGACGCGCTCGGCCTATTATCGCCGCGGCTCACACTGGCGCATTGTGTCTGGGCCCGCCCGAACGAACTCGAGCTGCTGGCGGCGCGCGGCGTGACCATCGCCGTCAATACCAGCTCAAATTTGCATCTGCGTTCCGGCATCGCTCCGGTCGCGCGCATGGGCGCGGCCGGTTGCCGCGTCGCAATCGGCATCGATGGTGGCGCCTTCGACGATGACGACGATACTTTGCGCGAGTTGCGGCTCTGGCACCTCCTTCATGTCGGCAATGGCTTCGACGTCGCCGTAAATCGCGAGCAATTAATGCGGGCGGGATTCGCTAATGGCCGCTTCTCGGTAACGAATGTGCCCGACGATGGCGCGATCCGCTCCGGCGGACCCGCGGATCTCTTAGTCCTCGATTGGGCCGCGATTGACGACGATCAGCTACGTCCGGATATCGATGCTCTACAGCTCGTCCTCACCCGCGCCACGGCCAAGCATGTCCGCGAATTGATTGTCGGCGGCCGCACCGTTGTAAAAGACGGATCGGTGACCGGCGTCGATTTCGCGGCGGCACGCGCCGAACTTTTCGACCGGCTACGGAATGGGATGCGCGATAAAGCGGAAATTGCTGCGGCCCTGCCCGCGCTCGAAGGCGTAATCGCCAAGCATTACGAGCCGAGTCCGGGCTGCTTCTGAATAGCGTTCAAACTGCTCAGGGAGCCTGCATAAGCCGCGGCGGCGGACAGACAAAACTGCGCCGGCCGTTTTTCATGCCGAACAGCGGCCGCGCCAATTCGGCGACCGCGAACGCGGGATCGTCGCAATCGAGCACGACAAAGTCGGCCGGATTGCCGACCGCTATGCCGTAATCTTTCAGATTCATGAGTTTGGCCGGCAGCACCGTCACCATATCGAGGCAGGATGACAGCTCGGCCGGCCGGCCGATCTGCGCGACATTGGCATAAAGATTGGCCATCCGCATAAGTGAGCAGTCACCGAACGGCGTGAACGGGTTGAGTACGTTGTTGGTCGCGATCGAGCACACCACCCCGTGATCGAGCAAACGATGCGCCGCGGCGACCCCGCGCGGCACATTATGCTCGTGAGCGCGTCCCATCAGATAGAGATCGGTCGCCGGCAGCACCGTCACCGCCACGCCGGCTTCCGCCAGGCGCTGTGCAATGGCAACAAGCCGCGCGGGCTCGGCCGCGGAGAGCTTGGTGACGTGACCGATGGCGACCCGCCCGCTCCAGCGCGTCGCTCGCGTTTGGCGACAGACCTCGTCGAGATGCATCCACGACGGATCGAGGTCGAAATCGAGGTGAAAATCGATGTCGCGATCAAAGCGCCGCGCCAGCTCGAAAATGCGTGCGATATGTCCGTGCGGATCGCTGTCCGTGTAGGGGCAGCCGCCGATGAGGTCGGCGCCTCGCGCACAGGCCTCTGTTAAGAGCTCATCGGTGCCGGGATCGTTGAGCAAACCCTCCTGCGGAAACACGCAAATCTCGATGTCGATCGCCCAGCGGTACTCCCTTTGCAGCCGTTGAATGGCGTGAAAGCCGTTAAGTCCAATGCGGGGATCGACCTCGACATGGGTGCGCATGCGCATGGTGCCGTGGAGGATCGACTTTTCCAGAGTGCGACGCGCGCGCTGATAGACATCGTCCTCGTTGAAATGGCGCTTGGCCGCCGCCACTTCGGCAATCGCCTCTGCGAGCGTGCCGTGTTCCGATTTACAGCGATCGAGAATGCAGGATTTGTCGAGGTGAATATGCGTTTCGACGAAGCCTGGGACGACAACCTTGCCGGCGAGATCGTCCTCCGGCGCGTCGGCGGCAATCGCAGGCGCGATGTCGACGACGCGCCCGTTGGCGATCGCAATATCGACGATGCGCGGCTCGCGATTGCCGATGCGGGCATTGCGCAGGATCAGATCAAGAGCCGGTCGCGTATGGGCCATGCGGCCTCCCTCTACACGCGATCAGGTTGTGCCGTAAGTGGCAACAAGGCGTTGGGTCAGATAATCGGCCGCCAGGATCGGCGGATATTTGGGCGGACGAGTCTCCGCGCAGCCGGGCAGACATTCGACCAAGGCGTCGGGATTGGGATCCAAAAAGAATGCGATCGAATACCGGTCACGTCCGAGCGGGCTTGTCACGCGGTGCGGCGTCGACACGTAGGTGTCATTGCTCCAGCGCATCAAACAATCGCCGATGTTGCAGACAAAAGCGCCCGGAATCGGGGGCGCCTTGATCCAAGTGCCGTCACGGCGCCGCACCTCAAGACCGCCGACATCGTCGGTCAAAAGAATGGTCAGGCTGCCATAATCGGTATGCTCGCCGGCGCCTGGCATTTCTTTCGTCGTGCGCGGCGGATAATGCAACAGCCGCAGCGTTGCCATGGGCCGATCGAATTTGTCGGCGAAGAATGTGGGCGGCAGTCCCAGATCGGCGGCAATAGCGAGATGCAAATCAACACCGAGACGCCAGCACGCACTGAAATAATCGAGCGCAGTTTCGCGAAATCCGGGAGTGCGCGGCCATAAATTCACGCCGCGAAACGGCTTTCCTGCGACAACCTCGGGATCCGACTCCGAAAGATCGAGGCCGATATTGAAGGCTTCTTTCAGATCCGCTTGCGCAAGATTGAGGCTTTCGGTGGCGACGCCGACATAGCCGCGATTGTGCGGTGATTTTCTGATCTCGAATTCGTCTTTCTCGTCGCGTGTCGAAGCAAAGAAAGCCGCCGAGCGTTCAAACATCGCGGACATCAACGCCGCTGGGACACCGTGATTGCGGATGTAGAAGAAACCCGTTTCGCGGCACGCGCGTCCAAGCTCCCCGGCTATTCGCTGTATCGCGGCCGCATCGCCCGATCCAAGCCCCGAAAGATCAATCACATCCAACATAGGCGCCGCCTCCAATCTGCTTCGACAAGCCTTCCGTGTTCACACGATGCAAGGGCCGCGCCTGATCGTCCATGGCATGATGCTTGCAAATCTTTGGCCGCGACTAAGGGCTGAAAACAGCGTTATGGAGGGTGTCAAATGGCGCTTTTAAATTTCGACCGACGCACGTTTCTAAAGGCAAGCGCGGCTTCGGTAGTAGCGGCTGGGTCTGCGGGGCGTGCCGCGCGTGCCGCGGGGGTCACTATCGGTATCGTTTATGTCGGCCCGCGAGACGATTTCGGATGGAATCAGGCTCACGCCGTTGCCGCTCAGGCGCTGAAATCGATTCCGGGCGTGAATGTCGTCGAAGAGGAAAATGTCCCCGAGACCGACGCTTGCTCCAAGGCCATGGAATCCATGGTCAATTTGGACAATGCAAACATCATTCTGGGAACCTCGTTCGGCTACTTTGACCCCTTTATGGTCGATCTGTCCAAAAAATATGCAAAGGTCGAATTCCGGCACGCTGCACCGCTCTGGACACCTAAGCTCCCCAAGAACCTCGGCAGCTATTTCGGCTATCTAAATCAAGCCCATTACGTCGACGGCGTAGCGGCCGGCCTGTCCACCAAGTCGAACAAACTCGGTTTCGTGGCGGCCAAGCCGATTGCCTCGGTTTTAAGCAACATCAACTCGTTCATGCTGGGCGCCAAGTCGACCAACCCGAATGCAACCGTCCAGGTGATCTTTACCGGCGATTGGTCCCTTCCGGTTCGCGAGGCCGAGGCCACCAACGCCTTGGTCGATGCCGGCAACGACGTGATCACCTGCCACGTCGATGGCCCCAAGGTCGTGATCGAGACCGCCGAAAAGCGCGGCGCCAAAACCTGCGGCCACAATGCCTCGCAGGCACCTCTCGCTCCGAAAGGCTTCATTACCGGGGCGGAGTACAAGTGGATCACCATCTACAAGGGCTACGCCACCGACCTCACCGCCGGCAAGACACTGCCGAACATGGTGAGTGGCGGCTACGAAGCCGACATGGTGCAGAACTCTCCGTTCGGCGCCGGCGCAAGCGATGCGGCACGCAAGGCCGCTACCGACGCGATCGCCGGCCTCAAGAACAAAAAACCGATCTATGTCGGTCCGCTGAAGGACAACAAGGGCAAGGTCGTCATCAGCAAGACCTACGACAATCTCGATCCGTTCCTGGACCAGATGGATTACCTGCTCGACGGCGTCCAAGGTTCGATCACCTGATCGGCATCGCCTGAGAACAAGCCGCGCGGCGGACATCCATCTGCCGCACGGCTTGGCAGTTTCTACTTCTTCTCGATCAAAGTTCGGGAGTACGAGCAGAGATGGCCGATATCGCACAGCCGCTGTCCGCTGCAGCCACCGCTTCCAACCATTGGAATGATCTTTCGATCCGGCTGCGTCGTGGCGCCGAATATATCGTCATCCCGCTGTTCGCCCTTGCCGTTTCGGCGCTGTTGTTCTCTCTTTTGTTGCTGGCGCTGGGCAAATCTCCACTCGAGTTTTTCCAGCTGGTGGAGCGCGGCGGCTTCGGCACCTCCTTCTCGCTGCAAAATACGCTGCAGCGCTCCTCGCCATTGATCCTCACCGCGCTGTGCGTCGCGCTGCCGGCGCGCATCGGCCTTGTCGTCATCGGCGGCGAAGGCGCTCTCGTGCTCGGCGGCTTCGCCGCCGCAGTCCTTGCCATACCGCTGGTGCGCGGGCACGCACCGGTGTTGCTGACGCTCGGCTTGATGGCGATCGCCGGCATGCTCATTGGAGCAATATGGATCGGTATCGTCGGTTATCTGCGCTATGCGCGCGGCGTCAATGAAACGATCTCCTCGCTGCTGATGACCTATATCGGCATCGCGATCATGAACTTCTTTGTCGAGGGATCGCTCCGCGACCTCACTAATCCCAATAAACCGTCGACCATGCCGATCGGCGACGCCTATATGGTTGGCGACATGCCGGGCACCGACGTGCATTGGGGATTGCCGGCTGGTGTGCTGTTATCGATCGTTCTCTACATTCTTCTGTCGCGAACAACTTTTGGGTTTGCGGTCCGGGTCGCCGGCGGCAACCCGCGCGCTGCACTGGCGCAAGGTCTGCCCGTCGGCAAGCTCATCGTTATCTGCTGCGCCATCGCTGGCGCGTGCGCGGGTCTTGCCGGCTTCTTCGAAGTTGCGGCGATCCAAGGACGCGCCAACGCGTCGCTTGCCGCCGGTTACGGCTACACCGGTATCCTGGTGGCCTTCCTGGCACGACATAACCCGCTCGCCATCGTTCCCGTCGCCATCCTGTTCGGCGGCATCGTCGCCTCGGGCGGCCTGATCGAGCGGCGCATGGGCCTTCCCGATGCGACCGTTCTCGTCCTGCAGGGCCTGACTTTCGTCGTCTTGCTGATGTCGGAAACGCTCTATGGGCGTTTCAAGATCTTTCAGGTGCGGGGGGCGGCGGATCGCACATGAGCCACAGCGCTTACATCGTCGTTCTTGTCGCACTCATCGGCGGCGCGTTGCGCGTGTCAACGCCGTTCATGTTCGTCGCGCTCGGCGAGTGCCTGACGGAAAAATCCGGCCGCGTTAATCTCGGTCTTGAGGGCACGCTGGTGCTTGGTGCGATGTCGGGCTACGCGATTTCCTACCACACCGGCTCGCCTTGGCTCGGCGTGCTCGCCGCCGGCTGTGCCGGTTCGGTGCTTGGCGCCATGCATGGCTATATCTGCAAGCTGCCACGCGTGAACGATATTGCGGTCGGCATCGCCATGATGCTGTTCGGCACCGGTGTCGCGTTCTTCTTCGGCAAGCCCTACATCCAGCCATCCGCGCCGCGTCTCGGCTCATTTTCGCTCGGCGCGTGGACCGGCAATCAGGAGGTTGCGACCGCGCTTCAGGTCAACCCATTGCTGATCGTCGGCATCGTCGTCGGCTTGGTGATGGCCTGGGCCTTTGCCAACACCAAATGGGGTCTGATCATCCGCATGACCGGCGACAGCGCGCCGTCCGCGAAAGCAATGGGCGTCTCGGTCGACCTGGTGCGCTTTCTCTGCACCACCGCGGGCGGCTTCTTGTCTGGCATCGGCGGCGCGTTCCTGTCGCTCTACTATCCTGGTTCTTGGAATCAAGGCTTGTCCTCTGGACAAGGGCTCATGGCCGTTGCGCTGGTAATTTTCGCCCGCTGGAGCCCGATCCGCTGCGTGATCGCGGCCTTGCTGTTCGGTGCCGCCGGCGCGATCGGCCCGTCGCTGCAATCCGTCGGCATCACGCAAGGCTATTACTTCTTCAATGCCGCGCCTTACATCCTCACGCTCTTTATCATGATCGCGTCGGCCGGTTCGAAGCATGCAGCACGCGACGTGCCGGGCGAGCTGAGCATCACCAAATAGGGTCGACAGATCGCGCCGCGGAGTAACAGAAATGCCCACCATTCCCGGTGACCCCTATGCGTGGCCGTTTGACGGCAACATCACGCCGCAGAATACGACCCTCATCGTCATCGACATGCAGACCGATTTCTGCGGCAAGGGCGGCTATGTCGATAAGATGGGCTACGACCTGTCGCTGACGCAGGCGCCGATCGAGCCGATCCGCGCCGTGCTCGACGCCATGCGCGCCAAGGGTTACGGCATCATCCATACCCGCGAGGGGCATCGCCCCGACCTTGCCGACCTTCCCGACAACAAGCGCTGGCGCTCCCGCCAGATCGGCGCCGGCATCGGCGATCCCGGTCCGTGCGGCCGCATCCTGGTGCGCGGCGAGCCGGGTTGGGAGATCATCCCGGAGCTCAAGCCCGAACCGGGAGAACCTATCATCGACAAGCCGGGCAAGGGCTCATTCTGCGCCACCGACCTTGAATTGCTGCTGCGGACCAAGGGCTGGCGCAACATCGTGCTCACCGGCATCACGACCGACGTCTGCGTCCACACCACGATGCGCGAGGCCAACGATCGCGGCTTCGAGTGCTTGCTCCTTGAGGATTGTTGCGCCGCGACCGATCACGGCAATCATCTCGCCGCGTTAAAGATGGTCAAAATGCAAGGCGGCGTCTTCGGCTCCGTTTCCAATTCCAAGAGCTTCGTGGAGAACATGCCATGAGCGTTGCCAACCCTTTGGCGGCCGAGCCTTTGGCGGCCGATCCGACCCCCGCTTCGACGATGCGCGCGCCATCGCTCGAAACGATCGGCATGACCAAGGTGTTCGGGCCGCTGGTCGCGCTCGAAGACGTCTCCATCAACGTCAAGGCCGGGACGGTGCATGCGCTATTGGGCGAGAACGGCGCCGGCAAATCGACGCTGGTCAAATGCATCATGGGCTTCTATTCGCCCGACAAAGGCGAGGTCATGCTCGACAGCGCCGAGGTGAAGATCCGCAATCCGCGCGATGCCCGAGCACTCGGCATCGGCATGGTGTATCAGCACTTCACTCTGGTCCCTTCGCTGACCGGCGCCGAGAACCTGGTCATCAGCCGCGCCGACGCGCCGGCCATCATCGACTGGAAGAAGGAGATGGCTTCGCTCGATGAGTTTCTCGATCGAATGCCGTTTCGCGTCCCGCTCGACGTTCCGGTTTCCGCGATGGCCGCGGGTGAAAAGCAAAAGCTCGAAATCCTCAAGCTACTCTATCTCGATCAGCGGCTTCTTATTCTTGACGAGCCGACCTCCGTGCTTACGCCTGGCGAAGCCGACGAAATGCTCGGTCTCGTCCGCGACATGGCGCACCGTAACGAAATCACGGTGATCATGATCACGCACAAGTTCCGCGAGGTCTTGAGCTTCTGCGATAGCGTGACGGTGCTGCGCCGCGGCCGCAAGGTCGGCGGCGGCGAGGTCACGGATCTCACGACCGAGCAGATGGCGCATATGATGATCGGCGACACGCAAATCCGCGACCGCGCTATCCGCAACGGCAAGCCGGCCGGCGACACCGTGCTTGAGCTTGCCGCACTCTACGCCGATGACGACGAGGGCCTCCGCGCGCTCGATCAGGTCAATCTCAAAGTTCATTCAGGGGAAATCGTCGGCATTGCCGGCGTCTCCGGCAACGGTCAATCAGAGCTCGTCGAAGTGCTTGCCGGTCAGCGGCCGCTCACCGACGGCCGGATCATCATCAAACAACACCCCTTCGAGCCGGATCGGGACAGTTTCTACCGGCTGAAGATCTTTGGCCTGCCGGAAGAGCCGCTGAAGAACGCGACTGTGCCGAATATGACGGTCGCCGAGAACATGGCGTTCCGCTCGTTCGACCGGCCACCGCATGCGAAGCTCGGCTGGTGGCTTTCGCCGGGCCCGATGCGGGAGAAGGCGCGCGAGCTGATCGCACGCTATCGCGTCAAGACGCCATCGCCGGAAACGGCAATCTCGAATCTGTCCGGCGGCAACATTCAACGCGCCGTGCTGGCGCGCGAGCTTTCCGGCGACGTCGATGTGTTGATCGTCGCCAATCCCTGTTTCGGTCTCGATTTCGCGTCGGTAGCCGAAATACGCTCGCAGATCATGGAGCAACGCAATCACGGCGCCGCCGTGCTGCTGGTCTCGGAAGACCTCGACGAGATTTTGGAGCTCGCCGACCGGGTCGCCGTGATGTCCGGCGGAACGATCAATTATCAGGCGCCCGTGGGCGAAACCGACCGCTCCACCATCGGCAAGCATATGGCCGGGCATTAAAGGCCGGCCGCTGCGATGAGCGCCTTCGAGGCGATCATCTTCGATTACGATGGCACGCTGTTCGATACGCAGCCTGCCATCGTTCACTGCATCCGACGCACTTTCGCGCAATCCGGCCGGCCGATACCGTTGCTCGAAACCATTTTGCCTACCGTGCGAAGCGGGCTCACGTTGCAGGATACGTTTTCAATTCTGGATGCAGGCCTGCGCAGCGACGGCGGCGCTCTCGAAGAACACGTCGAAATTTATCGGGCCATTTATCTCGTCGAGAGCGCGCGGCTCGTGAGGCCGTTCTCCGGCGTCGAAGCAGTCTTGCGGCAAATTCACGCTGCCGGCGTGAAATGTCTGGTTATCAGCAACAAAGGCGTCGTCGCCATTCGCCGGTCACTCGACCAAGCCGGCCTGAGCGCTTTCATCGACCTGATCATGGGCGACGAGCCCGGATTGCCGACAAAACCAGATCCGGCTCTGATCACGCATCATATCCTGCCCCGATATCCGCTGTTGCGCCGGGAGAGACTATTGATGGTCGGCGATACGGAGATGGACATCCGATTCGCCAAGGCTGGCGGAATATCCTGTTGCTGGGCCGCGTATGGCTATGGCGAGACGGAACGCTGCCGGGCGCTGGCGCCAGAATATGAAATCTCCAGCATCGAAGCATTACCGGCGCTTGCGCTTTCTTGACAAAGTCCGTTCCTGACAAAGTTTAGGTCGCTGCCGCGGCGGCCTCATGCGCGGCTCCGCGCACGGCCGCCGGCATCAGGCTGACATGCGCCGCCGCTATGCGCCAGCCTTCGCCGGTACGGACCCAGACATGGCTTTGCCGGCCGGTCATGCTCGATCCCACGCGCTGAAATTCAGTATTGGCGGTCGCAAAGTCCCGTCCATAGCTGACGATCTTCGTATTCTTGAGTTCCCGGGTCAGGTCCATAGGCGGTCGACTGCCGCGAAAGGAAGCGATCGCGTCATAACCGTAGAGATTCTCGGCGATGCCGAAGCGCAGCGTGTTGGGGTCGTTCCAGAACAGCGAATCGAGCACCTCGACGTCGTTCTTGACGAGCGCGTGTTCGTAGCGCGCAAAGGCCGCTGTTACTTCAGCGACGACTTCTGGAATATTGATCTCAAGCATAATCGTCTCCTAGCGGGATTTCTTGCGCCGGCGCTCGCTATCCACGAACGCCGGTGTTGCTCTTTGAATCGGCCGGCTTGAGCCGACTGACGCGGCAATCCTATTTGGCATTGCCGATGACGCCTTCGGCGTACCAGTCGAAGTTGCCCATCTTGTCGCCGCCCCAGGACTCGCCGGCCGGAATTTTCACAGCGCCGGTATTGTCCGTGACCGGCCCGGTAAATGGATTGAAGCCTTTTTCAATCTTGTCGCCGGACGCGGTGACCAGCGCTTGAACATCGGCCGGTACGGCAGCGCCGAACGGCGCGATCGCCATCATCTGACCGAGGCCTTCGCGCACCATCGCGGGCTTAAAGGTTCCCGCCATCACGCTCTTGGCGGTTTCGGTCATGAACGGGCCCCAGGTGAAGCCGAGACCAGTGAGCCAGTATTTCGGCGCCAGCTGCCTCGCCTCGATCGACTGGAATCCGATCGAATAGACGCCGCGGCCTTCGGCGGCCTGGACGATGGTGGCCGGCGAATCGACATGCATGGTCACGACGTCGGCGCCTTGGTCGATCAGTGCATTGGCCGCGGCAGCTTCCTTGGCCTTGTCAGACCAGCCGCCGGTGACGACGACGCGCGTCTGCGCCTTGGGATTGACCGAGCGCGCACCCATCTCGAAGGCGTTGACGTTGCCGATCGCATAGCCGATCGGCACCCCGACGACGAAGCCGAGCGTGTTCGACTTCGTCATCTTGCCGGCGGCAACGCCCATCGGATACCAGGCGGCCTGGGTGGCGCCGAAGAAATTGCCGAAATTCGCCGCCTGCATCCAGCCGCCGGCATGCTCGAACACGACGTCGGGATGATTCTTGGCGACGTTGAAGGCGAACTGCTGATGACCGAAGCTTGTTGCAAAGATCAGCTTGGCGCCTTGCTGCACCATGCCTTCCATGACGCGCTCGGACTCGGCGGTCTCCGGCACATTCTCGGCCTCGATCAGCTTGAGGCCGGGTATCGCCTTCTTCATGGCATCGAGACCGTCCTTCATCGACCGGTTGTAGCCATAGTCGTTGACGCTGCCGACATAGATCGCGCCGACAATAAGCGACGGCTTGTCCTGCGCCGCCACCGGGCCGGCAACAAACAGAGCGAGAATCGCCCAGAATGCCGCCGCAAACATTCCAATTCGTGCCATCGTTCTCTCCTGTTATCGTGCGGCGACCCGGCATCGCCACGCGCATTCACTGCCTGCTATTCTACCCCGACAAAGTTTCGGCCGAGCGCTGCGGGAGCGGCCGACTGGCGGCTCCAGCCCCAAACGATCAGCACCGCGAGCGTGAGAAGATACGGCGTCATGTTCATGATGAAAGGCGAGACATCGGCGCCGATCGCCTGAAGCTGCAATTGCAATCCCTCGGCGGCGCCGAACAGCAGCGCGCCGGCGACGGCCCATAGCGGATTCCATTTGGCAAAAATCACCAGCGCGATGGCGATGAAGCCGCGCCCGGCCGTCATGCCCTCGGCCCAGGTGAGCGTGAGCGCAACCGACATATGCGCGCCGCCGATACCGCCGAGCGCGCCGGCGAATGTCAGCGCCTGGTATTGCAGCCGTTGCGGCCGCAGCCCGGCCGCGAAAGCGGCCGCCGGGCTCTCGCCGACGGTGCGCAAACCGAGACCCCAGCGCGTGCGGAAAATCAGCCACCATGTGAAAACCGACACAGGCACGGCGAGATAGACCAGAATGTCGTAGCCCAACAGGCGTGCGCCGGCGCTGCCAGGCGGCAGACCCGGCACCACCAGCCGCGGCAGACCGTTAATGAGCGCACCGACAAACGGCCGGCCGATCAGCGCGCTCATGCCGATGCCGAAGAACATCAGGCTCAAGCCGGTCGCGAGCTGATTGGCATGCCGACCGACAACCAGATAGGCGAAGATCATGTTGGCCGCCGCACCGGCCAGCGCCGCCGCCACGACGCCGAGATAAGGTGAGCCGGTCAGCACCGTGGCGGCGAAGCCGCTGGCAGCGCCGATCAGCATAATGCCTTCGAGCCCCAGATTGACGATACCAGCACGTTCGCCGACCACTTCACCGAGCGTCGCATAAAGGAGCGACGTCCCCGACGTGATCGAGCTGGCGATAACACCGATGAGCAAAGCGGTATTCATCGCGCCGCGCCTCCGCTTGATTGACGGCCGAGCACGATGAAGAGGATGACGGCCATCAGAATATTGACGACGGAGTAAGGTACGCTCTGCGTGATCTGAAGGACGTCGCCGACCGAGCTGATCAGTGCGAACAGAAACGACATCGTGACGATGCCGCTCGCGCTGGTGCCGGCCAGCCATGAAACCAGAAAGCCGATGAAGCCGTATCCCGGCGAAAGCTCGGAAACCAATCGTCCCTGAATGGCGCTGACCTCGGCCATTCCGGCGAGACCGGCAACCCCGCCACCGGCAAACATCACGATCAGAATAAACCGCGTGATCGGAATACCCAGGCGCCGCGCAGCCTCGGGATTGCCGCCGATCGCCCGCATATCGAGGCCGAACCGCGTCCGCGTCACCACCAGCCAATAGACGATGAGGCAGACCAGCGCGTAGGCCAGACCGAGATGCACCTTCGAATGGAAGAAGGTCGGCAGCCGCGCTGCGTCGACAAAGGCCGGAGACTGCGGATAGGACGCGCTTTCGGGACTACGCCACGGCCCAAAAATGAAATAGCTGACGATCAGCGGCGCTATGTAATTGAGCAAAAGCGTAGAGATCGTCTCGTTGACGAGCCGCGACGCCCGTAATGCGCCGGCGATGAGTGCCCATAGGCCGCCGCCGATGAAACCAAGCAGCGTCAGCATCGGCAAAAGAATGAATGCCGGCTGGTTACTGAAAGTGAGCGCGCCGGCGGTCGCGAGCCAGCCGCCCATATAGAGCTGACCCTCGGCACCGACATTGATCAGGCCCATGCGGGCCGGCAACGCTGCCGCGACTGCTGTCAACATCAGCGGCACCATGCGAACCAGGAGTTCGGAAAATCCGTAAGCGTTGCCGAAGACATAAGTGAACGTATCGGCATAGGCCCGCAGCGGATCCTTGCCGGCCATGACCAGCAAAGCCGCGAACACGGCGAGCGCGACTCCGCTGACGAGGACAAAGCCCTTGGCGCGTGCCGAAGCGCAGGCCCATAAGGCCGTGCCGTCACGCTGCATCGGATTGCTCCGTCACACCTACCATGAGCGGGCCCACGACTTCGGCGCGAAAATCATCCTGACCGAATTCTGCGGCGATGGCGCCATGAAACAGGACGAGCAAGCGATCGCTGACCTCGAACAACTCATCGAGATCCTCCGAGATCAAAAGCACCGCTGCGCCACGGTCGCGCATATCGCGCAGCAGCGACCGCACCATCATCGTGCTGCGGGCATCGAGTCCGCGCGTTGGGTAAAGCGCGACGATCAATCGCGGCTCTAGCGCCAACTCGCGCGCCAGGACGACCCGTTGCAGATTGCCGCCGGACAGGGCTGCCGCGCGCGCATCGAGGCTCGGCCGCGAAAAACCGAGGCGGGCGAAACTCTTGTTCATATCGGCTTCAAGATGTCGCCAATCGACACCGAGCCCGTCGCGGTAGCGATAACCGGTGCCGAGCGCGAGATTTTCCCGCACCGTCAATCCAGGCACGCAAGCGAGCGCCAGCGGATCGTCGGGTATGGCGGCGACGCCCTTCTCGCGCACTTGCGCGACGGACCACCGCGACGCGTCCTCGCTCCACAACAATTTGGACCCGGTCTGTGGGTGTTGCAGCCCGAGAATGAGATCGCCTAATTCCCGCTGGCCATTGCCTGAAACCCCGGCGACGCCGACGATTTCACCGGAGCGGAGCGTCATGGCGATGTTGCGCAGCGGCGTTTCGCCGCCTGCACCGGAAGTCGACACGTCATCCAGTTCGAGTGCGACTTCGCCCCTGTCGTGATGGCCGGCGGCATCCAGCAGCGGCGGCGACGAATGAAAGGGCTTGTCGCCGAACATCAGCGTCAGCAGATTTTCTTCCTTGGCATCGCGCCAGCCGACGACGCCGGCCATGCGGCCGTGCCGCATCACGGCGATCCGATCCGCGCAGGCCAGCACCTCGCGCAGCTTGTGAGTGATGAGGACGATGCCCAGTCCCTCGGCGCGCAACTCCGATAGCGTCTGGAACAGACCCTCGCTCTCCTGCGGCGCCAGGACCTTGGTCGGTTCGTCGAGAATGAGCACCCGCGCGCCGGCGAGAAGCTGCTTGAGTATCTCGACCTTCTGCTGATCGCCGACCGCAAGCGCCCGCGCCGGCATCCAGGGGTCGACCGCAAGGCGAAACCGCTCGGCGTAATGGCGCATGCGATCGAGAATAGCGGCGCGCGGCACCACGGTCGGCAGATCTTTCTGGAACAGCGCCACATTGTCGAATACGCTGAGCGCCGGAATAAGCGTGAAATTCTGAAAAACCATGCTGATGCCGTGCGCGCGAGCATCGCGCGGCGAGGCGATTTCGACCTTCCGGCCATCAACCAAAATCTCGCCGGCGTCAGGTGCGTAGTAACCGTAGAGGATTTTAGCGAGCGTACTCTTGCCGGCGCCGTTCTCGCCGAGCAGCGCCACCACCTCGCCGCCCTGCACGCTGAAATGCGTGACCTCGTTGGCGACAAGCGCACCGAACCGCTTGACAATGCCTCGGGCTTCGAGGAGTGGCACCTCGCTGCCGTCGCTCATGGTCCAACCGGCCCGAGAGATTGCTCCGGCCTCCGGAGCTTGCATTTCGCGGCGGGTCTTTCTGACGGCATATATTTTGCTTCGTGATAGTGGGCACGGTCGTCATGCCCTGCGGGCATGGCAAGCCATTGATCATGCTTGGCAAATCTTGCGGCCTCGCACCGCTGCCTTAGGCTTCGGTGAAGAATTGAGGTCCGCACATCGCTTCAGCACAGGGCGCAATGATGCCGAAACCGCCACCACCTGGGAAATGACAAAGCAATATGGATGTCATAGCCGAACGGAATTTACGGACGGTCGACCTCAACCTCCTGGTCGTGTTCGACGCGTTGATGGCGGAACGCAATGTGACGCGGGCGGCCGAACGCAACGGGCTGAGCCAGCCGGCCGTAAGCAAGGCGCTCAACCGCCTGCGCTATTTGTTCGATGATCCGCTTTTCGTCAGGCGGGACCGCGGCATGGAACCTACCGCAAGGGCGCGCGAGCTTGCCGGCCCTATCCATGGCGCGCTGGCCGAGATTTCCCGCACTTTGACATTGCCGGCCGCGTTCGAGCCGTCCATCGTCAAGGCAACGATCAAGATCGCGACGATCGATATCTATCACACCAGGCTGCTGCCTTCGCTGGTCCAGCATTTGCGCCAGCACGCGCCTTTCGTCGATCTTCAGGTGCGCGCCAATGACTGCGGCTATCTCCACGAACAGCTTGCCACCGGTGAGATCGACATTGCCTTTGCACCGCTCGGAACCAGGACCCGCGAGCTCAGCGCCGAACCGCTGTGGAACGATCGTTTGGTGACGCTAGTCGGCAAGGACAATCCGCTGCACGATCCGATATCCATCGAAGCCTATGCAGCCGCCGCACATCTTGTTGATGCCGGGCATGTCCAGGTCTCAGCCGACGGCGTTGGGACGAGCGTCGTCGACGCCATACTGAAAGCGCGCGGATTGCGGCGGCGCATCGCGCTGGTGCTGCCCAACTCGGCGGGAATTCCGTTCGTCGTCGCGGCGACCGATCTGATCGCCACATTACCGAGCCGTATCGTCAAAGGCCTGTTGCCGATGGCGAATGTGCGCATGCTGACGCCGCCGTTGCCTGGCGTCGAAGTCTCCCCGCACATGTTCTGGCATCGCCGCACCGATGGCGATCCCTTGCTGGTCTGGCTGCGCGCCGCCATTCGCGACATCGCGGCCGCGATTTAGATTAAAGCCGGCGCAAGGCGCGATCGATTTTGTCCATGAAAGCGGCGCGTTGCGCGTCCGATGCAATATTGAGGTGATAGAGCGCGTGATAATCCGCGCGCGCCTTGCCACCGGTGAACCAGCGCACATAACGCTTGACGATCTTGCGCGGCGGGTCGCTCATCCATAGCGCCATGTAGCGCGGCCGCCCATAGGTGACGATTCCGACGATGTGCTTGATATTGCGCAACATCGGTTTGGCGTGTGCCGGATCGCTGAGATCGAATGCCACGCCGGGCATGATCATGCGATCGAGAAAACCTTTAAGCATCGCCGGCAGGCCGAAGCACCAGGTTGGGAATTGCAGGATCAGGACCTCGGCCGACGTGAGCCGAGCCACATAGCTCTCGAGACCTGTCTGGTTGCGTGAGGTGTCGTGATAGTGCCGGCGCGCGTCTTCCGACAAAACCGGATCGAATTTTTCCGCATAGAGATCGAGCAAATCGACCTCGTGACCGGCGGCCGCCAGCGCGGCCAACGCTCTCGCCTTGATGGCGGCGTGAAAACTTTCCGGCAACGGATGGCAGAAAATGTAGAGAACGCGCATGATTTTCAGCGACTTGCTGCAAATTCCGACGCCGCAGTTTCCTGCCACAGCTCCGAATAGTCGGGCACCTTGGCACGGCTCCGTTCGCCGCCGACGAGGACGACACGATCGGATTGTGGGCGGCAGACAATCTCGTTGATCGTGCGCGCGTTGAAGACGATGAAGCGAGCCGGCACGCCGACGCCGATACGGCCGTGACCGGCGAATTTACCCAACACCGCAGGCGCCGTGCCCACCAAGGATGGCGCGCCTGTCAGCGGATGATCGGCATGGAGGATTCGTACCGCCTGGCGGAACGTATCGAGCACGTCGTGATCGCCATAGGCATAAAAACTGTCGCGGCAATTGTCGCCGGCGGCGGCGACGCGGATACCGCGGTGGCGCATTTCATGCACGACAGTCACGCCGCGCCAGCGCGGGGTGCGGCCGGTCTGGCGGTCCTGCAGATACATATTGACGGTCGGCAGCGTGACGATCGCAATTTCGGCCTCGGCCAGGAGATCGAGCGTGCGATCGATCTCAGCTTCCGGCTGGTTCGCCAGGCTGCAGCAATGACCGCACATCACGCGGCCCTTATAGCCATGCCGCATCGCGGCGCGCGCGACAAACGGCAGTGTTGCCGCCGCCGGATCATGCGTTTCGTCCACATGCAGATCGACATCGAGATCGTGTCGTGCGGCGAGCACAAACACACGGTCCAACAACGCGTCGAGATTGCCGAGCGGCGCGCCGTGGTTGGCGATGGACGCGCGGGTAACGCCGCCCAGCAGGCCGTTTGAATCGGCAACGATGCGAGCGACCTGATCGCCGAACTCATCGGTCATCAAATCGATCGGGCATAGCGCGACCGCCTGGAGATCGATCCGGCCGCGCCATTCCTCTCGCATCTCGCGCACCACGCGCCAGCTTCGCTCGGCCGTATCGTGATAGGTATCGATGTGGCTGCGGATCGCCGATACCCCGTAAGCGTAGGCGCAGCGTAAGCCGAACTCGATGCGCCGGCGCAAATCCGCCTCAGTCCAATTCGGACGGTCGGCGGCGGCCGCAAGACGGGCATTGAGGAATGTGCCGTCGGCATTGGGGCTGCGCTCGACGGTGTGACCCTTGTCCAGATGCGTGTGGATGTCGATCAAGGTCGGCCAGACTTGGCGGCCGCCGAGATCGACGCGTTCGATGCCGTCGTTGCGCCGGCAGTCAGGCGGTTCGATCCGCGCCAGATTTCCATTCTCAATCAGGAGGTCGGCATCGAGCACGCCCTCGCCATCCTGCGGCGCCGGCAAGGCCGTGGCATCGGCCAAAAGGCAGGCGGGCAGACGCGCATTGGCGAGCCAATAGCGGCGCGCCACCGGCCAAGTGATGTCAGAAAACATGATCGGCATCGCGCGCGTTCTCGCTATGTTGAAGGGAGGCTTGGCATAATTCTTGATGAGAGAAAGCTTGGGGCTTTCTTGCAAGATATGTTTACCTGCCAGGCCCCGCCGAGACTACAGGCCGACGATTGTAAGAGCTATGCGCAGAGATCAAAGCCTGGTTCATAGGCAGGATTTGCCGCATTTTTGACCACTGCTTAAAACCGGCGTTGTTGGTTGGAGGTGAGGAAATGTCGCCGCATAAAATCAAAGCCGAGCCCTACGAATTTATGTTCGATCCGAAGACAACGGCATTGGTGATCATCGACATGCAGCGCGACTTCGTCGAGCCAGGAGGGTTCGGCGAAGCCCTGGGCAACGATGTGTCGATCCTGCGCACAACCATTGCCCCGATCAAAAAAGTACTCGATGCCTGCCGCAAGCTCGGCATGATGATCGTGCATACGCGCGAGGGTCACCGCAGCGATCTGACGGATTGCCCGCCAAGCAAGCTGGTGCGCGGCAAGCCGAAGCGGAAAATCGGCGACGGCGGCTCGATGGGGCGGCTATTGGTGCGCGGCGAAGCCGGTCACGACATCATACCGGAGCTCTATCCCAAGGCGGGCGAAATCGTCATCGACAAGCCCGGCAAAGGCGCCTTCTACGCCACCGACTTCGAGGCGATCTTGCGCAACAGAGGTATCAAGAGCCTGATCGTCTGCGGCGTAACAACCGAAGTCTGCGTCAACACGACGGTGCGCGAAGCCAATGATCGCGGTTTCAACTGCCTGGTGCCGGATGACTGCGTCGGCTCCTATTTCCCGGACTTCCAAATAGCGGCACTGGCGATGATCAAAGCCCAGGGCGGCATTTTCGGCTGGGTTTCTGATTCCAAGAAGGTACTCAAAGCGCTTGCGGCATAGGATCGGGCCGTCACTGTCGGACCCGCCTATGGCCGCCACCGACGGGATTTGCTAGACCCCGGCGGGGCCGTCTGCCGCCGCGAAAGCAAATCGCCATGACGCATTTCAAATCGTTTTCCGACCTGCGTGCCATCTGTCTCGATCTGCCGAGCGGTCATCCCGCCGCGAGCGCAGCGGTAGCGCAACGCGAAGCGACGCTGACCAAACCGCCGCGCAGCCTTGGCCGGCTTGAGGATCTGGTCGCCTGGCTGGCGCATTGGCAGGGCCATGCGCCGCCGCGACTGGATCGCGTTGAGATTCTTGTTTTCGCCGGCAATCACGGCGTAACGAGATTGGGCGTGTCGGCCTATCCATCCGAAGTGACAGTTCAAATGGTGGCGAATTTCGCCGCGGGCGGCGCCGCGATCAATCAGCTGGCGCGGGCGGGCGGCGCAAAACTGCGCGTCATCCCGCTGTCGCTCGATGAACCGACAGCTGACTTTACGCAACAGCCCGCATTGACCGAGGCGGAGTTCGTTGCCGCCGTGATGGCGGGCTACGAAGCCGTATCGCCGGATAGCGATCTCATCTGTCTTGGCGAAATGGGCATCGGCAATACCACCGCGGCGGCAGCGATTGCGGCGGCTTTGTTCGGCGGCGGCGGCGAGCGCTGGGCCGGCCGCGGCACCGGCGTCGACGAAGGCGGCCTGGCACGAAAGCGCGCCGTTATCGACACGGCGCTGTCGCGTCATGCCGGTCTCTTGCACGATCCGCTCGCCATTGCCGCGGCATTCGGCGGCCGCGAGCTTGCCGCCATTCTCGGTGCCACGTTGGCGGCACGGCAACATCGCATTCCGGTTCTTCTCGACGGCTTTGTCTGCACCGCCGCCGTCGCGCCGCTTTCCAGATTGCGGACCGATACGCTCGCCCACGTCCAGGCAGGCCATGTCTCGGCCGAAGCAGGACATCGGATGCTGCTCAACGAGCTTGAGCTCGCGCCGCTGGTCGACCTGAATATGCGGCTGGGCGAAGCCTCCGGTGCCGCCGTGGCGCTGTTGATGCTGCGTGCGGCCTTGGCCTGTCACACCGGCATGGCGACGTTTGCCGAGGCCGGCGTGTCGGACAAACCTGACGACGACGCGGAGCCGAAAGTAGCAGGCTGATCACGTCGCGTTAGCCGTTCAGTTCAATCTCGCCTGATCAGCGCCGGCTTGTCGAGCTTGTCCTCAGCGAGCGAGCCCATTGCCACGAGATAAAGAAGGCCGCCGAGCTGGCGCCGATCAGCCAGCCCCAATCGCCGACAGCGCGGGCAAGAGCGAGGCCATTCGGCATCCCGCACGGCCACAGGCCCCAAGGTTGCACCGAACAAAAATTTCTACATTGCCGGCACAACGGCGCGCGACAGATAGAGAAACAGCGCTACACCCAATAGGCCGATCAGCACCGCGAGCGCGACATCGAAACGCTCGCCGGAACTCGGCACGTCGGCCTCGGATTCGATGTCTTTCGCAGTTCTGGCAAACCGAATACCCGCCAGCACGATCATCGCCACGCCAATGGCGATGAAGGCGAGGCCGGCTACGTTTGCGAAGGCCTGCCCGTGCGAGCTGAGTTGCCGCTGCGCCAGTTGCGGTGCGGCGACCTGAAGAAACAGATCGAATCTCTCGATCACAAAGCCGAAGGCCATAACCGCAATGGCAGTGCGGACCCAGGCGAGGAAAGTTCGCTCGTTGGCGGCGTGGTCGCTGTAGCGTTTGATCATGGAATGGTCCCGAAATCCCCGTGATTATAACGCCGCGTCATCCTATGCGCTTGCCGCCAGGAGCATAAACGGGCAGGCTATCATTAATAAGCCATCGCTAAGAAAAACGCATGGATGGGAGTGAAATCTATGGCCGATGCTGCACCCGCGCGCCCTAGCCGCGGCCGCTGGTATGTCCTGCTGCTGATCAGCGTGATGTATCTCATCACCTATCTCGACCGGGTCAATATCTCGACCGCGGCGCCGCTCATCAGCAAGGAATTCGGCTTCGACAAGATCACCATGGGCTTCATTTTTAGTGCCTTCGTGTGGTCCTATGCGCTGTTTCAGGTTCCGGGCGGCTGGTTGAGCGACCGGTTTGGCGCACGCAAAGTGCTAACCGGCGTCGTCGGCTACTGGTCGATTCTGACAGCCACGACCGCGGCGGCCTTCAGCGCGACCTCGTTTATCGGAATTCGCTTCCTGTTCGGCATTGGCGAAGCCGGTGCCTTCCCCGGCGCGACCCGCGCCATGCAGCTGTGGTACCCGCAGCGTGAACGCGGCTTTGTGCAGGGGATCACGCATAGCGCCAGCCGCCTCGGCGCGGCGATCGCACCGCCGATCGTGGTGCTGATCATGCTCGGCGGGCAATTCGATCTCCCCTCGCTCAATTTTTCTATTTCGGTACCTGCGCTCGGGTGGCGTGGCGTATTTCTGGTATGCGGCGCGGTTGGATTGCTGTGGTCGCTGTGGTGGAGCCTGAGCTACCGCAACCTGCCGGAAGAGCATCGCATGGTGAACCACGCGGAGCTGGAGAGCATTCGCGGCACCGATGCCAATGGCGTTATTAAACCGCCGCCGATCCAAAAGCAGACCAATGTACCGTGGGCGACGCTGGTACGGTCGCCCAATATGTGGGCGGTGATGTGCGCCTACTTCACTTACGTTTATTGCTTGTGGATCTTCTTGAGCTGGCTGCCGTCCTACTTGATCGACGCCCGACATTTCACACTCCTCAAAGGCGGCCTGTTTGCTTCATTGCCGCTCTGGGCCGGCGTCGTTGGCGATACGGTGGGCGGGCTTTCGACCGACTGGCTATTGAAACGAACGGGAAGCGCCAAGATCGGCCGCCGGGTTGTCGCCATCACGGGCTTGCTCGGCTGCGCGGTATTCATCGTTCCTGCCGCGCTTACCGACGATGCTTATGTCGCCGTCTATTGTCTCACCGCGGCTATGTTCTTCCTCGAATGCACCATCGGACCATCCTGGGCAGTGCCGATGGATACCGGCGGCAAATATTCCGGGACCGTGTCCGGCATGATGAACATGGCGGGCAATTTCGGTGGCGCCCTGTCGCCGATCGTGTTCGGCTTCCTGGTGACGTACGGCAATTGGGAGGCGCCGTTCATCGTTGCGGCAGCGCTCCTCGTCGCCGGCGCGGCGGTCTGGGCGTTCTGGCTCGATCCCGACAAGGACATCCTGGCGAGCTGAAACTACCGGGGAAGGCTGCCTTTCGCGGATTCAGGCGCATGTAACGTCGGCTCCATCGCGATCTGGATGGTTAGTATTAACGCGTCGTAAAGCCATGTTCGGATACCACTCGTCGTCGGATGAAACGAGTGGCCCGCACGAGGCAAAATGTTCCGGGTGCTCAACTGTTTAGTGACCCAACACGACTGGCGCCTGGTCGTGCTCGCCGGCATCGTATGCTTTCTGGCCAGCCTGACCGCCATCACACTCTTTAACCGCGCGCGATCGACTTCGGGCTCCGCCCGCGCGATCTGGATCGCGGCTGCCGGGGCTGCAACCGGCTGCGGCATTTGGGCGACGCACTTTCTGGCCATGCTGGCCTATCAGCCCGGAATCCCTATCGCCTACGACATCGATCTGACGGCGCTTTCGCTTGTGGCCGCAGCGACGGTGACGACGGCCGGCTTGGCGGTTGCGGTTATCCTTCCGCCCCGATGGGGGGCGCCGATTGGCGGCGGCGCTATCGGCGCCGGAGTGGCCTGCATGCATTATCTTGGCATGTGGGCGGTCGATCTGCCTGGCCGTGTGACCTGGGATATTCCCCTGGTTGCAGCATCCATCGGCTTGGGAATCGTGCTGGGAATGGCCGCGCTTGCCGTGGCGGTGCGACGGCAAGGACGTCGCACGCTCTATGTATCGTCCCTTCTTCTCACGCTTGCCATCGTCACGCATCATTTTACCGCGATGGGAGCGGTAGTAATCGTTCCCGATCCTACACGGGCATTTAGTGAACTTTCGCTGTCGCCGAATTCGCTCGCTATCGCCATTGCGAGTATCGCCGTCGCGATCCTGGGCATGAGCTTGATCAGCGCATTTGCCGATCGGCGATTGGACGACAAAGGGCATCTGCTGGCGCTGGCGCTGAACAACATGACGCAAGGCGTCGTGATGTTCGACAAAACGGGGCGTCTTATCGTCTGCAATGATCGCTATCGGCAGATGTACGGGCTGTCGCCGGACATCGTCAAAACCGGCGCACGACTTCCCGATATCGTGCGTCATCGTTCCGACAAGGGAAACCTGCAACGCGATCCGCGGCAATATACCGCCGAACTGCTCGACAGCATGGCCAACGGCAAGATCGTCAGTTTCGTCTCCGAAGCGCCGGACGGGCGCATCGTCTCAGTCGTCAACCGGGCCATTCCAAATCATAACTATTGGGTCGGCACGCACGACGATATCACCGAGCGTCGTGCGGCGGAGAAAAAGAGCGCCCAGCTCGCCGAGCAAGAAGCGCGCCGCGCCGCAGTCGACGATGCCATCGTCTGGTTTCGCGGCAGCGTCGACGGCATTCTCAAGACTGTCACGGACAGCGTCGGAGCCATGAAAACGACGGCAACCGCGCTGTCTGCAGCCTCGAACGAAACCAGCGCCGAAACCGCCGGCGCCGTGAACACGTCAAGCGAGGCTTTCCACGGCGTCGAGAGCGCGGCCATGGCGGCCGACGAGTTGTCGAAATCGATCGCCGAGATCAATCGTCAGCTGCTCAGCGCCAGCGAAGTGGTGCGCGCCGCCACCGCCGAGGCACAATCGACCAATGAGGTCATCGGCAGCTTGGCGCAGGCCGCGCAGAAGATCGACGATGTCGTCAAGCTTATTCAAAGCGTTGCCGGGCAAACCAATCTGCTGGCGCTCAACGCCACGATCGAAGCGGCCCGCGCCGGTACCGCAGGTAAGGGATTTGCCGTCGTCGCCTCGGAAGTCAAAGCGCTGGCGGTGCAAACTGCGAAAGCGACCGAGATCATCGCCGTCCAGATCGATGCCGTGCAATCCGCCACGCAAAGCGCCGTTCGCGCCATCGGCAGCATTACCGGGCGGATGGAGGACATCCGGCAATTCACTGCCGCGATTGCGACCTCGGTCGCGCAGCAGGGTGGTGCGACCAACGAGATTTCCAACAATGTCGCGGCCGCTGCCGGCGGCACGAAATCGGTCGTCGCCGTGCTACACCGCGTCGCCGATACCATCGCCGATATGCGGAGTTCGGCCGACACAGTTTCGGCGGCGTCCGCGACTGTCGAGAAAGCAGCCCACGCTTTGCGGAACAGCATTGAGGGATTTTTGAGCAAGGTGGCGGTATAGCGTTGCGTGTTGAGCTACGACGCGCGCCGTCGCGCCGGCTCCATCGCGACACGTGCAAATGTAGAAATGATTTTCAACCCGGCTTTCAACGATCCGCCCAGCGATCCCGCGACCTTGGACTCGCCGCCCAGGCGGAGGCGATAGCGGACGGGTAGTTCAAGGACGCGTAAGCCTGAACGCGCCGCCCGCATCTGCATTTCCAGATTCCAGCCATATGTCATTTCCTGCATGCCGAGTGCGAGCAGGGTGTCGCGGCGGATGGCGCGGAACGCACACATATCGGTGTAGCGCACGCCGTAGAGTGCCTTGGTCAGCCGGCCAGCGACCTGACCGGCGAGCAATTGATGCGACGCCATGCTGCCGGGCTCACGCGCGCCGCGCGCGCGCGAAGCGATAACGAAGTCGAAAGCGCCCAATCGGATCGGTGCGATCATCGCCGCGATGGAGGAAGGATCGTCGGCGCCGTCGCCATCCATGAAGACCAGGATATCGGCGCCGTCGGCTGCTTGCGCGCCGCGGAGGCAGGCAAGCCCGTAACCACGACCGACTGTTATGACTTCGGCGCCGGCATGGCGCGCGATATCCAGGGTGGCATCGCGGGAGCCGCCATCGACCACGATGATGCGATCGACAAGCTCGCGCGGCAGTTCAGTAACGACGGGACCGATCGATTCGGCTTCGTTGAAAGTGGGAATTATGACGGCAACGCTGCCGGCCGGCGGCGGCATGGCTACAGGCTCCAGCGCAATCCGCAACCAGCACAAGCGTCCGGCGGCTTGTCCGATTTGAGCGCCTTGCGGAAGTCGCCATAGGCCGGCCCGGTCCAGATTTCGCGTAAGCTTTGCTGTGTAGCGTCGCCGAGCGTGTAATTCTCGTAGCCGCGCTGCGAGAACGGCGCGATGCAGCACGGCAGCGCCCGCCCGTTGGCTGTAAAATACATCACCGTCCACGGCCGCCGGCACAACGACCATGGCGAGCCATTGTCGTTGCGTTTGAGGCTGACGCCGGGCTCGGATGCGCCGCCCGACGCGCTGAACGTGACGCCCAGCGTTTCGGCCAGCGCAGCGGCACGGTCGATATGAACGGCTTCCTCACTCGAAAGCTGCTCGTACAAAGCCTGGTCCGGCCGCGCCATGCCGATGGCATCGTCCTTGAAGAAGACGAGGCGCTGCAGATGCACTTCCTTGACGCCGGTCTCCGCGGCAACGCGGACGAAGTCCGGCAATTCCTCGATGGTTTCGCGCAAGCCCGTGAGCCACGCCGAGACTCGCGGCTTGAGATGGCCTTCACGCTCCTGCAGCTCGCGGAAGGCGCGGACGTTCTTCAAGATGCGGTGGAAATAATTCTTGCCGCGGACGGCGAGATAGGATTTCGCGTTCGCCGCGTCGAACGAAACGCGCAACTCGTCCAGATCGGCCTCGATCAAGGCGCGGCCGTTCCTCTCGTTGAGCACGGTGCCGTTGGTGTTGAACAAGACGTAACTGCCGCGATCTTTCAGATACCGCACCATGCGCGGCAAATGCTTGACAAGCATCGGCTCGCCGACGCCGTGCAGCACAGCGCGCTGTAGCTTTGGAATTTGATCGACGATCGAGGTGAACAGCTTCCAGCTCATGTCGGCCGGCGGCTCGAGTTCCGCGTAAGTGCGCGGGCATGTGGTGCAGAGAAGATTGCAGCGGTTTGTGGTTTCCAGATAGAGACAAACCGGGTCGTGCTCGGGGATTTCGCGGTCCGCTTCGACGTTTTCGAAATAGCGCCGCGGATCGACGGTACGGTTGGCTTTTGACCCTTGCCGGTTGGTCGTCACGCTTGGCATTATCGTTCGCCCTTTGATGTCTGTTGCCTTAAGCCCGGGTCTTAAGCACGCGCTTCTTCGGCTTCTGGGACCGCCCGATTGCGACGATCGAAATCCTGATCCAGCCACAGCCGTTTCAAAAGCTTTGCCGTCTGTAACGGATAATGCGGCGCAAAGGCGCCAAGGTCTCGCGTTGTCGCAAGCTCGCCCGAAAGCTCGGCATTGAGCCGGCGCAAATCGTCCCTATCGTCGATATCGTACCATACCGGCAGGCTATGGACCTCAAGATTGATTTCTCGGGCGCGCTCGAGCGTCTGCGTGGCCACCCGCTCGGTGCTCCACGCGATATCCTCGAACATGCGGCGGTGAGCCGCCTTGAGACCGAGCAGATAATAGCCGCCGTCGGCCGAAGGGCCGAGGACGGCGCGATCGCCCGGACGCGCAAGTACCGTAGCAGTCTCTATCAGAAACGAGGTCGGCAGAGTGGGACTATCGGCATTGAGGACGACGGCAGAGCCGTGGCCGCGCGAGAGTATCTGCTCGATCGTATGAAGCAGGCAATCGCCGAAATTCGGCAGCCAGGCACCAATCAAGCCGATAGCGGCCGGCAAAGTGCCGCGGAAAAAATCCTCCGAGCCCGGCGGACCATAGGCCGCATAACCGGCGATGCCGGCCCCGGCTGTTGAATGGCGCGCAGCCAAAAGCACGTTATCGGACACGTCTTGGAGAAAGGCGGTGTTCAGAGCGGCCGCTTCATCGAAGGTAAGCGGCGGCACCAGCCGCGTCTTCGCGCGGCCCGGCGTCGAGGCCTTGGCCATGAAAGCGATGCCGCAAGACGCCGTTTCGGATGGTTTGGTTTTGCCCCTCAATAGGGATTTGCCGCGTACACGATCCGCGCGATTCATCCGGTGCCCCCGTGAAGACGCTCAAGCAATGCCGCTATTCCTGCTTGCCAAAGTGGCCAGCCACACGCCAATCACTTCCGCCTCACCTCCCTACAATTCGGCGGGGATGAAAAAGTTATTCTCTTCACAAAGTCGTGATCGCTGGGCTTGCCGCTCAGCGCCGCGCCAGCGCGATTTGAATGCTGTCGTCGTTTGCGAGCACCGTGGCATTGGGATCATGCCAAGTTGGAGCCTTGGCAAATTCGCTCCGTGGCATGTCGAGCGAGCCAATCGCACGGCCGAGAATCCCCACGGCCTCGATCGGCACAGCGACCTGACGCGTATCCAAGTCGCACCATCCGCACCAGCCATTATAGGCGACTATCAATTGGATCTTACCCTGCGGTGTCCGCACGACCTTGCGGACATAGCCGAGCGTAAGAGCGCTATCGTCGAGCACCGGCAGGCCTATAAGATCGCCGACGCGCACCGGCTGGGGAAAGCGCCGCCGCATCCGTTCTTCCGCCGCCATCGACTTGTCAGCATCGCCCATGCCGGTCGGCGGCACCATGGCTTGCGCCAGAAGCATGACCTGATCTGCCGCCGCGGCAGGCACCGTCATGCCGATTGCCAAACAAACACCGATGAGATGAAGTCGCATGCTATATGATTCCTTCAGATCAAACACTCCACGCGGATTTGTGAATGACGCGTGCTTGCGATCCAACATATGCAACCCTAGTCTCGCGATACGGTAACGGCTCGGCTCCGTTATGTCGCGACAACTAGTCGTGACGGATTATCGTGACGCCCGGCTTTCTTGCTTCCGCCAACACGGACGGAGCTTCGATGACATCACCGCCCGCCACCGCCACTTCGCCATTGGAATTTTCCGCTCCCAAAGCCGATGAGCGAAAGGAGCGCCATCTGCATCCGCTGCCGCTCCGCGTCATGCACTGGATCAATGCGGTGGCTATTTTCATCATGATCGGCAGCGGCTGGAAGATCTACAACGACGACGTCATTTTCGGCCTGCTGCATTTTCCCGACTGGCTGGTCATCGGCAAATGGGCGCAGCATGGGCTCCAATGGCATTTCTTCGGCATGTGGATTTTCGTCCTGAACGGACTAGCCTACCTTTCCTACGGCATTGCAACACGCCGTTTCCGGCGAAAACTGTTTCCGATTTCAATCCGCGAAATCCTGACAACCGTCGGCGACGCTATGCGCTTTCGGCTGCGCCACGACGACCTTACACACTACAATGCGGTGCAGAAGATTCTCTACCTCGGCGTCATCGCTGTCGGCCTTATGATCGTGATCTCCGGACTGGCGCTATGGAAGCCGGTGCAATTCTCCGCGCTGGCGGATTTGTTCGGCACTTTCCAGACCATCCGGCTGGTGCATTTCCTCTGCATGTCGGCAATCGTTGGGTTCGTTCTGATTCATGTGACCCTTGCTTTGCTGGTGCCGCGAAGCCTCCTCGCCATGCTCAACGGCGGACCAGTCGTCGATGACGGCAAGTCTCCGGTTGAGGCCGCATCCGAAATCAAAGCAACACATTGACGGGGCGCCACGATGCTGACAACGCGCACGCCTTCGATCTTCCGGCCTCGCAAACCCATCGATCAAAGGGCGATGAAGGAAAACCGCAAGCTCGTTGAGGACATCAATCGCCGCGGTGTGCTGCGCGGTGCGCTGAGCCTCGGCGCGCTGACCCTATTGACCGGCTGCGACGTCACCGAAGAAGAGCCCGTGCAAAAAGTATTGCGCACGGTGTCGGCCTGGAACGATCGTGTGCAGGAAGCGATCTTTCGGCCGAACCATCTGGCGCCGACGTTTTCGCCGTCTCAAGTGGTCAAGCCGCCGCGGTTCAACGCCTATTATGATATCGAGGACGTAAAGCCTGTCGACGGCGCGAGTTGGACGCTCGAATTGGCCGGCCGCATCGCCGACAAGCGGCCCTGGACGGCGCAGCAGATTTACGAATTGCCACAGCAGGAAATCATCATCCGCCACATCTGCGTCGAAGGCTGGGATTATATCGGGCAGTGGTCGGGGCCGAATCTGCGCCAATTTTTCCAGCGCATCGGCGCCGATCTGACCGCGAAATACGTCTATTTCATTTGCGCCGACGATTACACCGAAAGCATCGACATGCCGACCGCGCTGCATCCGCAGACGATCCTCGCCACCCGATATGCGGGCGACATCATCGCCGACCCCTTCGGTTATCCGCTGCGGCTGCGGACCTCGACCAAGCTCGGTTACAAGAACGCAAAATGGATCAAGGCGATCGAAGTCACCAACGATTTTCGTGAAACCTTCTGGAGCAAGCAGGGCTTTAATTGGTTTGCGGGGATTTAGTCCTCACGTAAATTCGCCACTGTCCGTCGCGCGCTTCCGCCAATCGGTAATCGGCGCTGACGGCGAAAGGATCGTTGCTCCAGGCGCCGTCTTGCGGCACGACGACAACGACCTCGCAAGCGAATTTTTTCGCCATGGCGTCGACGTCGTCCGGCGAGCCTTGGCCGGCGAAGACGCGGAGGAATTGGGCGTTGATCGCCTCGCGGCGCTCAGCCGGCAGCGGCGCAAAAGCGAGCGCCATTTCACGGCCGGCAAAGCACGAACTGCGATCGGAGAGCAGCGCCCAGCTCATATTGACCGGCCATAGCGTTAAGTCCTGCAGATAAAGCGGATTGTTAGCAACACGTGCCGTCGGCGGGGTATAGCGGCGCACGGCCGTCCATAGCTCCGGAGATCGTGCGAAAATCTCCCCATCCGGTACCGGTCTGCCGAACAGATTGCTTCGCATGAGCCAAATCGTATCCGGCAGACCAAGGATAAGTCCGCCAAGCACCACCGCGAGAACCCATCCGCGGCGGGGAAGCGCCGTCAGTCCGATCGCCGTGCCGACGATCAGAACCATGATCGCCGGCAAGATGGCGCGGAGCCCGAGATCGTTGTTGTCGCCGAGCGTGCCGATCAGCAGCCAAGGAATGCAGAGACCAGCCACCGCCAGCGCGGTCAGAGCCGCCAGCGTAAGCTTTTCCGGGCCGGGCCGCAGGCTGTGGCGCACAGCGACCAGCGAAATCGTGCCGGCGATACAGATTGCCGGAAATTCGATCGGCAGCAGGATGAGCCAATAGGCCGGCACATCGAGCACACGGCGCCACGGTAGCGGGAACAAATCGCCCAAAACCTCGAAAACATGCAAGACGATCGGGCTGCCGCCGCCACGTGCCGCGACTGCAGCCAACTGATCTCGGATGAACGGCACGGCAAGACAGATCGCGAGCACCGCGGCCGCCGCAAGACCACCTATAAAACGAAGGCGCCGCGCGGGCATGACCCCCGCAAACAGGAACGGCAATGCGCCCAGTGCAGCAATCGCAAAGGTAATACCGCCGACATAGGCCGAGCTTCCGAAGCCTGCGGCAGCGACCAAAGCCAGCGTCAAAAGCCGCGCCGTGTCCTGGCGTTGTGCGTAAAACGCGACAAGCAGCATGGCCGTTATTACGCACGACGCGGCCATGAGATGTTGCGGCGCCCAGCTTGATTGAAACAACCAGCCGGCCAAGCCGGTCGGCGGCGTCAGAAATGGCTCGAGGTCACCGGTGTGGAATAGCCAGTTCAGCGTGCCCCGCATCGAAGCCCCGGCCGCGAGCAAGACCACGATCAGCGCCGCGTGCGATTGTTTGCCGAGCCAGACCGCGATGCCCATCATCAAAGTGAGCGAAGCAAAAGCGGTGAACCAGGTGAGCGCGATGTCGGCTTCCCAGCCGCTTATCCGGAGCGGCAAAGAAAGCTCGGCGGCGCTGAAGTGCCACAGATAATAATAGGCAAGGCGGCCGGGAGCACCGAGCTCGCCGAATACCGGGTTGACCGGTGGCAGGCCCTGACGCGTCATCGCGTCGATCAGCGCAACTTTGGCATGATCGAAGATAGGATCCGCCAGATACACACTCGAATGTGCGACATCGCCGGAATATTTCGGCAGAATGGCGCTTGCTGGCGCGAGTGCGAGGAGGCCGGCGGCGGCGAAACTCCAAGGCGGCATCACGGCTATCGGCGCCGCCTCAGCGGGCGCGCTTCGAATGATAAGGGCTGCACTGAGGACAAGCGTCAGAACGGCAACGGCGGCCAGTGAGGGCGGCGAAAAGCCGATCAGGGTCAAAATCGGCAGCGTCGCCGCACTGAACACCGCCCAGCCGACCACCGGTGCCGCGCCGAGCGCCAGCACGCGCGGCAGGACATGGCGTGACACGGCAAAGCCCAGCACCGTCCAGAACGCGGTTGCCAGCAATGCGCCAAAAACAGCATTGACCGGCGATGCCATTGAATGACCGAAGATGGAATGACCGGGGAATGACCAATTTCAGTTCGGCACGATCATGGTCCCGAACTCACAAGAAGTCGACGGCCTCGTCGCTCCTAGGTCGCGTCGCCGCCGCAAGTCTTGATGACATTGTCCCACTGTTCGACGGCTTGGCGCGCACCCCGGACCGCCTCGGCAAACGCTTCTTCCTTTTTGTAATAGGTGCGCCACTGCCCGCTGTCGTACATTTCGACGAGATGAGACAAAGCCCGGCGGGCCGTGAACAGCTGCCGCTCGGCATTGCTACGCTGGGCTTCGACAGTCAGAGTTTTGGTCATGAGAGGGCATTCTGGCCCAAATCCGTAAAGATTGAATCAAGGGCGTTCTATCGTTTCCGATGGCGGGGCCGACATGCGGCGCGGCGGAGCCGCCCATGCTTACCAGGAGGTAAATATTGAGGTCCTTCATCCACGGCCTCATCCCGCGACTGGTGGAACCGCGATGGAACTCCTACGTTGGACAGGTGGAACCCTGCACCCCGGGAGGCCAGCGTGACCCGGCAAACCATCAATCAAATTGGCACTCAAAAACGTCTGGTCGGCGTCGTTTGCGCAGCGAGCGCTATCATGCTCGGCGGCGTGGGCGCGGCCCATAGCGGGCCTTGCACCACGCAAATTGCGGCGCTTGAGCAAGAGATCAATACCGCCCCGCCGGGGCCCGAATCCGGTCCGAGCGCTCCGCAAACTCTCGGTGCCCAACTGCATCACCAGCCGACACCGGGCAGCGTAGACCGTGGCGAGCATCTCGCCAATAAAGACGGTGACGTTGCCCTCGACCGGGCCCGTAAAGCGGACGAACGCGGCGATGCCAAAATCTGCAACGACGCGCTCGACGAAGCACGGCACCTCTACGGGATCGATTGATCCGTCATTTCGCGGCCGAGCGCGCCCAAGCGCCCAAGCGCCCAAGCGCCCGCTTCGCGGCTATCTTCAATGACAGAAAATCCTAGACCCTGATTTAATTTAATCGAATCGGATCAGGGTCTGAGTTCTTTGTCGGAACATCATCCTTTCCGAAAACCGGTGTCCACTCCGGATCAAGTCCGGGGCAGGCTTTTTCGGGACCATGCCAGGGGAGTGTACTCATAAATCCGCCATGTCGGCTTTACCCCCCCAGCAGCGTACATTGCCGGGCGACCACCGCATTTCCGCTTTGTGAGACAGATCTGCCAAACGGACGCCGGCCACTAAATAGACTTTCAATTCGCCGTTTTTGACCTGCAATCGAGGACTGGGCTCCCGGCTCCCTTGGGAGCCGCCATGAAAACCAATCCCGAATTGTTAAACGATTCGGCCTTTCTCCCGGCGGCGGGGCCCTCTCCCGTATATCTGTCGATATGCGGACCTTTAATCCGTCCGCCGATGTCTTGCGCGACCGCTATCGAGGAAGCGGTTTTACACGCACTCGTCGCCGGTACGTTGAGCAAGACGACGGTGCCGGTGGGAATTGAAGTTGGATCCGTGGCGACCGAGGCGTTCGGCGTGACGGCAATATGATCGACGCCTTCGTAATCGACCCCGCGCTTGTAAAAGACTGTCGATGGATTGTAATGAACCGTGTCCCGATAGGCCTCCTCGGGATGACTGGTGTAGTAATTGGCGAGAGAGCCGTTTATTTTTTTATTCTCGCACTTTAGAACGTCACCGATCATGTTATTGGGTCGACCATTTGAACCGGCGAAATTCAAAACTACACTTTCGAGGGATCCGTCCTTCTGTCTCAGGTTCACGCTCCCGGCACCTTCCAGCATGAAACTGGAAACATCATATAGACTTTTGAAATAAGCGATCTTCCTGCTCTTCCCCTCCAAGGCGCCCTGAGCGATCTGCTCGCGCGTCGGGAGCGCGGAGAAGGTGCCATCTTTGTTGTCAATGCACCAATGGATTGGAAGTTTGGTGACTGCGTCGACTCCGCAGCCCTGCCCAAGTTCCGGCTTGGGATTTTCAAAATATGTCAGACCCTCGGGCGCCGCATAGACCGGGTACCGGTACACATCCGATGGATCGGCGGAAGCATCAACGGCCGTTGGACTGTAGTACCCGGTAAACCGCGTCATTCCCGTCTTCAATTTTCCGTCGTCACCCTGGGCGCCATCGCTCTCGTACCAGTCAAATTCCTGCGCTGCGCGGTTTACGAAGGTGGCGTAATCCATGTTCGGCAGGGTCGCGATTTTCAGCATCTCCTTAGTGGTGCTCAGGCAATAATCCTGGTTTTTCACCATTCGGCAGCCGAACTGGAATGTTTGGGCTTTTTCCTCGGTCGATTTTCTTTCGCAGTTTGCGATTTGGTTCTTTAGAGCGCTTTTGATTTCCTCCAGATTCCCAGCCAGACACTGAGTGGGAAGATTTTTCGCAGGACTTTGAACAGGATGCGACGTCACATGAAGCGCGGGAGCGATTTTTCGGGCGATATTCAATTGAACCAGATCCAGGCAGTGCTGCACGGGATCTGCCGCCGCCGTTCCGCCCGCAGCATAGGCCACCTCTCCACAGGACGCGAAGACGGCGAATCCAAGGACATTCAGTAAAACGGCGCCAAAGATTTTTTTCATCGACTACACTTTTGATTATCGCCGAGCGCAATCGCCACGTCTGCTCAGTACCCTGAACCGACATTCGAGTTGCCCCGGGCCGCGACATGAGCTGCGAGCGAGTGTCGGTGGCGCTGTCAAAATCAGTTCACTGGCCTTTCGTGACCAACAATCGCTCGATGGCCCGGAAACCCGCTCGTGTGCGCCAACGAATGCGCAAATCCTCCGTCGCCATTGCCAGCTTCGGCCAACACGTCAACAAAGCTTGCAGCGCGCATTTGCCTTCCATACGCGCGAGCTGGTGGCCCAAGCAAAAATGAACCCCGGCACCGAAGGCAACGTGCCGGTTCGGCCTTCTCTTGAGATCGAGCTTTTCGGGATGTTCGTTCGCCTGCGGATCGAAATTACCCACGGCCAGCATGGGCATGATTTTTTCGCCCTTCTTCAACCGGGCGCCGCCGAGTTCCACGTCTTTTTGCACGAAACGCGGCTTGGAAAACTGCACCGGGGAAACGAACCGCAGAAATTCCTCGACAGCGAGGTTGGCGCGACTCCAATCCTCTTCCAGCCAATCGCGCAGTCCGGGATTGCGCAGGAGCTCGTAAACGGACCCACTGACGAGATGCGTCGTGGTTTCGTGACCGGCGATCAGCAGCAGGAATAGCGTCGCCACCATCTCCTCGCGGCTGATGCGTCCCCCTTCTTTTTCGACGCGCACGAGCTCGGCGATCAATCCTGTGCCACCCTCCGCCCGCGCAGCCTCCAGTCGCTCCGCCATGTAGCGTCTCATGGCGAGAAACTTCGGAATGACACCGAGCAAACTAAAGGGGCCCGTGAAACGCATGAGGCCGTCCGCCCAGGCCGTAAATTTCGGTCGATCGGCCAGCGGCAGTCCAAGAAGCTCGCAGATCACCGCAAGCGGCAGCTTTCGTGCGTAGCGGTCGACGAGATCGGCGGGAGTACCTTCGGCGAACAACTCGTCGGCGAGGTCCTCGGCGATCGCCAGAACGCGAGGCTCCATTTCGAGAACGGCCCGTCGGCGGAACGCTTCGTCGACGATGCTCCTCAAGCGGGTGTGGTCCGGCTCGTCAGCGTTCAGCATATTATTGGTGAACGTGCGCACGACATTCGGCATCCACCACCGAATTCCGGCAATGACGCCCTCCTTGCGCAGGGTGAACGTCTTGCTGTCTCTCAAGACTTGGTTGGCCAGGTCCTGCGTCGTGGTCGTCCACACCGTCCCGACGAGCGGGAACCGAACCTCGACGACCGCTCCCGCCGCCCTTAGTTTCTCGAGCCCGGCGGCTGGGTTGCGGAAGTACTCCTGGCTGGTGAAATCCACACGGGGCGTCATGGCCGATTCCTGAAGCCGGCGTTGGCGTCGCAACGCACCAACCCGCGTTGCCGACGCCTATGCAAACATAGCGACGACAGGATCGAAATATGATGGCTCTTTGGTGGCCTGTGCGGAACCGCCTCGGTTCTCTGCGGAAGCTCAGCCTCGGACCAGATTAAAGCCCGCCTTGGGTCATTTTCGACCGATTCAACGTGGCTTTGCTATGTCCGATTACCTCCGGAAGCGGGCATCAAGACCGCTGGCATTTATGAGTGCACGTCCCTAATACGCTTCCTCGGCGTAGATCGGATCGATCGAGCCAGCCCACGGTCCGTGGAATTTATCGAGTAATTCCTGCGCCGGCGTGGTGCCGCGGGCGAGGCGGTCGTCGAGCACTTCAAGATAGTGCGTTTCGTCCGTCCCGGCAGCATCCAGATATTTGCGCCGCGAAAGTCCGGCGCGCGAAAGCTTGAGAACCTCGGTGGCGATTTCGAATACTGTGCGGCCGCCGATCTTCGCGGCCAGACCCTGCTTCGGCACGTCATCGCGAAGTTGTTGCCGTTGTTCGGCGGTCCATTGCTTGACCAGGTCCCACGCGGCATCGAGGGACGTGTCGTCGTAGAGTACGCCGACCCATAGCGCCGGCAGCGCCAGCAAATTCGGCAGCGAACCGGAATCGGCGCCGCGCATTTCGAGATAACGCTTCAGCCTCACCTCGGGAAAGATCGTGCTGAGATGGTTCGCCCAATCGGAAATCGTGGCGCGCGCGCCCGGCATGGCGGGCAGCCTTCCTGTCAGGAGATCGCGGAACGACTGGCCGGAGGCGTCGACATACTCGTCGCCGTGTTTGACGAAATACATCGGCACATCGAGCGCGTAATCGACCCAGCGCTCGAAACTCATGCCCGGTTCGAATACCCAGGGCAGCATGCCGGAGCGCGCATTATCGGTGTCGCGCCAGATTTCCGAACGGAAAGACAGATAACCGTTCGGCTTTCCCTCGGTGAACGGCGAGTTGGCAAACAACGCGGTCGCTACCGGCTGCAGCGCGATCGATACGCGCAGCTTCTTGACCATGTCGGCTTCGGAACAGAAGTCGAGATTGGTCTGCACCGTGCAGGTGCGATACATCATATCGAGGCCGTAGCTGCCGACTTTCGGCATGTAGCCGGTCATGATCTTGTAGCGGCCCTTGGGCATTTTCGGTATTTCGCCGCGCGTCCAGCTCGGCGTCATGCCCATACCAAGGAACCCGATGTGGAGCGGCTGCGCCACCTCGCGCACCTGTGCCAGATGCGCCATCAATTCGCTCGACGTCTGGTGCACGGTCTTGACCTGGGCACCGGACAATTCGAACTGACCGCCCGGCTCGAGCGAGATCGCGCCGCCGCCGGTGACATCGAACAGGCCGATGACGTTCGGTCCTTCCATGATCGGCTGCCAGCCGAGCAGGTGCTCCATGCCCTCCAGCAGCGCACGGATGCCGTGGTGCCCTTCATAGGGCACCGGACTATGGCCTTCGAGCGTGAAGGCGAACTTCTCGTGCTCGGTACCGATATGGAATTGCGATTTCGGCTTGACGCCCTGGGCAAGCCAGTCAACGAGTTCGTCGCGCCGTTCTATCGGCGTCAGGTCGACTTGGTCACGCGCCATGCAGGGTCCCGGGAAAAGCGGCCGCGACCTTATACGCGGCCCGCGCCTAAGAGCAATGCGTCGAGATGAAAGCTATGCCACGGCCAAGCGCCGCTGTGGCGCAAAGCGGCCATAAAAAGTCTCGTCCTTTTTCGCCATATCGACGAGAAGCTTCGGCGGCTTGAACCGCTCACCGCAGGTCTTCGCGAGCTGGTTGCACAGATCGACAAATGCCTTGGTACCCATACCGTCGATGTAGGACAAGGTACCGCCGGTGAAGGGCGCGTAACCGAAGCCGAGGATCGAGCCGACGTCGGCTTCGCGCACGTCGGTGATGACATCTTCCTCGACGCAACGCGCGGATTCCAACGCCTGGATGGCGAGCAGCCGCTGCTTCAACTGCGCGACATCGATGGAATCGGGATCGATTTTGGTTGGCTGCAGGTCCGCCAAGCCCAGCCATAATCGCTTGGGCCCGTTCTGCGGATAATCGTAGAAACCTTTGCCGTTCTTGCGACCGAAACGGCCGCGCTTTTCCACCATCTCTTCCAGCAACGCCTTTTGCTTGAGATCGATCATCGCCGCTCCGAGATCGGTCTCGGTGGCTTTGAGAATTTTCCAGGCAAGGTCGACGCCGACCTCGTCATTAAGCGCCAAGGGGCCGACCGGCATGCCGGCCATGCGGCCGACATTCTCGATCATCGCCGCCGGCACGCCTTCGCTCAGCATCAGATGGCCTTCACGGATATAGGTGCCGACCACCCGCGAGGTGTAGAAGCCGCGCGAATCGTTGACGACGATCGGGGTCTTGCGGATCGCCCGCACAAAATCGAGCGCCGTGGCCAACGCCGCGTCGCCAGTGTCCTTGCCCATGATGATTTCGACCAGCATCATGCGCTCGACCGGTGAGAAAAAATGGATGCCGATGAAACGCGGCCGGTCTTTGAACGCGGCGGCAAGCGACGTGATCGGCAGCGTCGACGTGTTGGAGCCAAAAATCGCGCGTTCGCCGATGACATTTTGCGCGCGCGAGATCACCTCTTCCTTGATCTTGCGATCCTCGAACACCGCTTCGATGACGAGATCGCAGTTTTTCAGCTCGACGAAATCGGCGGTCGGCTTGATGCGTGCCAGCACCGCGTCGCGGTCCGTGGTGCTGGCGCGGCCGCGATTGACCTGATCGGTCAAAAGCTTCTGCGAGTGCGCCTTGCCCTGCGCGGCAGTTTCCGGATCGCGGTCGATCAGCACCACCTCAAGACCGGCAAGCGCGCTGACATAGGCGATGCCGCCACCCATGAAGCCGGCGCCGAGGATGCCGACCCGTTTCAACGGCTGGGCCGGAACATTGGCCGGACGGCGCGCGCCTTTGTTGAGATCCTGCATCGAGACAAACAAAGAGCGGATCATCGCCGCCGCTTCGGGCGAACGCAGTATCCTGGCAAACCAGCGCGATTCGACGCGCAGCGCCTGGTCCATCGGCAACTGCAGGCCTTCATAGACAACCTGCATGATGGCGCGCGCGGCCGGATAATTATCATAGGTCTCGCGCCGATAGATTGCGTCGGCCGACGAGAAGACCATCAAGCCCGCTTTTGAATAGACCGGGCCGCCAGGCAGCTTGAATTTGTCGACGTCCCACGGCGCCTTGGCGGTGGCGCTCGTCTTGATCCATTCCTTTGCCGCCTTGATCAGGTCGGCGGGCGGTACGACGGCGTCGACGAGTTTCATCGCCTTGGCGCGATCGACCGGGAGCTGATCGCCTTTGAGCAGAAACTGCAGCGCGTCGGCCGGCGGCAGCATGCGCGCGATCCGTTGCGTGCCGCCGGCGCCAGGGAACATCCCGATTTTGATTTCCGGCAAGCCTATCCGGGTCTTGGGATTGTCGCCGGCGATACGGTGATGGCAGGCCAAGGCCAGCTCGAAACCGCCGCCCACCGCCGTGCCGTTGATGGCCGCGACCCAGGCCTTGCCGCAGGTTTCGATGCGGCGGTAGAGCAGCGAGAGCTTGCGGCTTTCCTCGAACAGCCGCGTATTGGCCGCTTCCTCGCCTTGCGCGGCGACGAGCTCGGCAAAACTGCGGCTCAGTGCCTCCAGCAAAGTGAGATCGGCGCCGGCGCAGAACGTATCCTTGCCCGATGTGATGACGACGCCTTTGACCGCGCCGTCGGTCGCCAGTTCTTCGACGATCGCCGACAATTCTTCGATCACCATAGAGTCGATGACATTCATGGTGCGGCCCGGTTCGTTCCAGGTCACTACCGCGATGCCCTCGCCGTCGATGTCGAGAGTGAAATTCGTAAAGCTCATTGTCCGCCCTTACTCGTAAGGATCGCCGTTCTTGTGGGTGTAACGCGCGCCTTTGTCGTCACGGATCATTAGCAGATCGACATCGGCGTAATCGACGCGCTCGTGCTGCGAGCGTGTGCCGATCTCCAGATAGACCGCATCGCGCGCCGTCCGGTTGATCAATTGATGGCCGTTGCCGCTGTCGGCCTTGAAGCCCGCGGCATCGCCGGGCCGGAGTACCGTCTCGCCCTCGTCCTCGATCAGGACCAGTTCGCCTTCGAGGATGTAAACGAACTCATCCTCCTGCTCGTGGCAGTGGCGTAACGAAGATGCCGCGCCGGGCTTGAGCCTCGTCAGATTGACCCCGAACTGATCGAGTCCCGCGGCGACACCGAGCCTTTGGCGTTCGCGGCCGAACACCACCCGATCGAGCGGCGGCGGATAGTTGGTGCGGCCGTCGGTCGGAATCTTGTCAATATTGATTTTGGGCATTGCCTCACACCCGCTCGATGATTGTCGCCGTTCCCATGCCGGCGCCGATGCAAAGTGTAACAAGGCCGGTGGAAAGATCGCGCCGTTCAAGCTCGTCGATCAGCATGCCGAGGATCATCGCGCCGGTGGCGCCGAGCGGATGGCCCAAGGCAATGGCACCGCCATTGACGTTGACCTTCGCCGCATCGAGTTCGAAGGCCTGGTTGAAGCGCAGCACCACCGAGGCGAAGGCCTCGTTGATCTCGAAGAGATCGATATCCTCAAGATTCATGCCGGCGGTTTTCAGCGCTTTCTTGGTGACGTCGACCGGACCGGTCAGCATCAGCGCCGGATCGGAACCGATATTGGCAAAGGCGCGCACGCGCGCGCGTGGCTTGAGGCCCGCCTTGCCGCCGGCCTCCTTGCTGCCGACCAAGACGGCAGCAGCGCCGTCGACGATGCCGGAAGAGTTGCCAGCGTGATGGACGTGGTTGACATATTCCACGTCGGGATGTGCCTGGATGGCGACCGCATCGAAGCCGCCAAGCTCGCCCATCTGAACGAAGGACGGCTGCAGCGAGGCCAGCGACTGCATGGTCGTGCCGGGCCGCATATGCTCGTCCTTGGCCAGAATGGTCAGGCCGTTGACGTCCTTGACCGACACGACCGAACGGTCGAACCGGCCTTCGCTCCAGGCTTCCGCCGCGCGCTTCTGGCTCTCGACCGCATATGCATCGACGTCATCGCGGGAGAAGCCGTATTTGGTCGCGATCAGATCGGCGGAAATACCCTGCGGCAGGAAATAATGCGCGACTGCGATCGACGGATCGACCGCCCAGGCGCCGCCGGCCGCGCCGATGCCGACCCGGCTCATCAATTCGACACCGCCGCCGATTGCCATCTGCTGCTGGCCGGACATGATCTGCGCTGCGGCGAAATTCACCGCGTCGAGACCTGACGCACAGAAGCGATTGATCTGTACGCCGGCGACGGTGTCGCCATAACCGGCGACCAGCGCCGCGGTGCGGGCAATGTCGGCTGCGGCTTCGCCGACCGGATCGACCACACCCATCACCACGTCATCGACCATCGTGGTATCGAGGTTGTTCCGGCTTTTGATGGCGCCGAGAGCCTGGCTCGCCAGATTAAGCGCGGTTACCTCGTGAAGCGATCCATCAACCTTGCCGCGACCGCGCGGGGTACGCACGTGGTCGTAAATGAAGGCGTCGGACATGAATTCCTCTCCCTCTTTCGCCATTCCCGCGAATGCGGGAATCCATAATCACAGCCTCACTCGATCTCATTCACCGGGATTATGGGTCCCCGCTTTCGCGGGGACGACGCCGATATAGTCACCCAAGCTAAAACGCCTCAGCCGGCAACGCCATGGTACTCGCCGCGCCGGCTTTAATACGGGCAAGATACATGGTCGTAGCCGGCAGCATGCGCTCCATGAAGAAGCGGCCGGTGGCGAGACGCTGCCTCATGCGTTCGTCCGACCCGTTTTTCTTTGCTGCCTCCGCGATTTGGCACCACATATAGGCGAACGCGACCAACCCGAAGAGATGCATATAATCGGTCGCCCCGGCGCCGGCATTGTCGGGATTGCCGAGCGCGTTCTGCACAAACCAGATAGTAGCCTGCTGCAATTCGCCGAGCGATTGAGCCAACGGCGCAAGATACGGCGCCATGTCCTGGTCGGTTTCGCGCTCTTTGCGATAGGCCGCGACCTCGGCGAAGAAGGCCTGCAAGGCGCGGCCGCCGTCTTTCGGCAGCTTGCGGCCGACGAGATCGAGCGCCTGAATGCCATTGGCGCCCTCGTAAAGCATGGCGATGCGGGCGTCGCGCACGAACTGCTCCATGCCATGCTCGGCAATGTAGCCGTGACCGCCGTAGATCTGCTGCGCCGCTACGGTATTGGCGAAGCCCTGGTCGGTGAGCACGCCTTTAATCACCGGCGTCATCAATCCGAGATAGTCGTTCGCAGCCTCCCGCTCCTTGGCGTCTTCGGAACGGTGCGCGACGTCGCCCTTGAGAGCGGTCCAGACCACAAGCGCCCGCGCCGCCTCATTGAACGCCCGGATGCTCATCAGCACGCGGCGCACATCCGGATGTACGATGATCGGGTCGGCGGGTTTTTGCGGAAATTTAGCGCCGGTCAGCGCCCGGCCGGCGAGCCGCTCCTTGGCGTAGGCTGAGGCATTCTGATAGGCGACTTCGGACATCGCCAGCCCCTGCACGCCGACGCCGAGCCGCGCCTCATTCATCATCGTGAACATCGCCTGCAGGCCGCGGTTGGCTTCACCCATCAGCGAGCCGGTGGCGCCGTCATAATTCATGACGCAGGTGGCATTGCCGTGAATGCCCATCTTCTCCTCGATGGAGCCGCAACTGACGGCATTGCGCGCGCCGAGCGTGCCGTCGCCTGCGGTTAGAAATTTCGGCACGATGAACAACGACAGTCCGCGCGTGCCTTCCGGCGCGCCTTCAATGCGAGCCAGCACCAAATGGACGATATTTGAAACCAGATCGTGCTCGCCCGCTGAAATGAAAATCTTGGTGCCGGTGATTTTATAACTGCCGTCGGGCTGCACCGCGGCGCGCGTGCGCACCAGACCGAGATCGGTGCCGCATTGCGGTTCGGTCAGATTCATTGTGCCTGACCATTCGCCGCCGATGAGCTTGGGCAAATAAAGCGCCTTCTGCTCGGCCGAAGCATGCGCCAGCAAAGCCGCGATCGCGCCTTGCGTCAGCCCCGGATACATGCCGAACGCCATATTCGCCGAACACAGAAATTCGCTGACGGCTTGGGCCAGCACGATGGGCAAGCCCTGGCCGCCGAACTCCGTAGGCGCGGCGATTCCGATCCAGCCGCCGGCGGTCAGCTCTCGGTAAGCGTTCTTGAAACCGCTTGGCGTCGTGACCGAACCGTCGTCGTGACGGCGGCAGCCTTCTTTGTCGCCTATCCGGTTGAGCGGGGTGAGAACCTCCTCGGAGAACTTTGCCGCTTCCGCCAGCACCGCCTCGATGAGATCGGGGGTCGCATCGGCAAAGCCCGGCAGATTGTTGTAGCGATCGATGTGGAACACGTCGCTCAACAGGAACGTCATTTCGTCGATGGGAGCCTTATAGACCGGCACGCTTCGCTCTCCCCACCGCAGCCGATCGCTGGGTTTCCCCCTAAGCCTAGCCGATTTATGAGGGCGTCACGACGGCGATTTGCGGCATCGCCGCCCCGCGCCGCAAAGCCTTGCACCGCAGCAAGAATTAACCCCAGCCGGACTCCTTAACCGGTTGTTTACTCTAATCCGGAAAAGTCGGTCCCGAGGACTGAAGACCGCGCCCTACGCTTCGTCTGTTAACGGGCCGACGCCCAAAACTGGGCGATCCTCGTTCCTCTCGAAGTGGTTCAGGCGCGCATGAAATCCGGCGGTCCGTGGAATCTGAGAGGCCTCCGTCCCGAAGCGCGCCAAGCCGCTCGCGATGCGGCTCGGCGATCGGGCATGTCGGTCGGCGAATGGCTCAACGGCGTCATCGAAACCGACGAACCGGATTACGGCGAGCAAATGCGCTTCGCTGATGCTGATTACGACAACGAAGACGATGAGGATTATCGGCCCCGCGGCGATTACCGCGAGCCGCGCCGGCGGCCGCCGCCGCGCGGGCAACGCGAGCGCGACTATCGGCAAGAACACGGGCCGGCGCGCGGGCCGGCACCTGAGCGCAACCAACGGCGCGAACGTGAGCCGGCGCCTGCGCGCAACTATCGGCACGAGCGCCAGCCAGCGCCGCCGCCGGCGCGCGATGTGGCGATTGCGCGCCAGGAATTCGGCGAAGTTCACGCCCGTCTCGACCGGCTGACGCAGCAACTCGAACGCATGGCACAACCCGACACGACGCGACTCACCGGCGCTCCGCCGCAGCCGCAGCCGCAGCGTGTCCGGCCGTCGACCCCGCCTCCGCCGCCGCCACAACCACCGCGTCCGCGGCCGGCGAGCCGCCCGCCGGCCTTGAACCCTGCGCTTGCGATCGACGACGCCATCGCCGAGATCAATGCACGGCAGCGCACGCTTTATGGCGAAGCCCCATCGGCAATCCCCGTTCCCGAAGAGCCGACGCCGATGCAGGCGCCGGTGCCGCTGCCGCCCCGACCCGCGCCGCCGGCCGAACCGCCCGTCGACATCGGCAACCTCGGAGACCAACTGCGCCACATTACGGCCCGCATCGAATCATTGCGGCCGACCAGCGACTTCGAACGCGTGATCGCCGCCATCCGCACGGATCTCGGCGAGATCAGGCGGCAAATCACCGAAGCTTTGCCGCGCCACGCCGTCGAGTCGCTTGAAATCGAAGTCCAGGCACTGGCGAAGCGCATCGACCATTCCCGCGAATCCGAAGTCGATCTCGGTGCGCTGGCCGGCCTCGAGCACGGTCTCGCCGAGGTGCGCGACGCCTTGCGCGGACTGACGCCCGCCGAGAGCCTGGTCGGCTTCGACGAAACGGTGCGGCGGCTTTCGCAAAAGGTCGACCTGATCGTCGCCAAAGAGGATCCGGCGGCACTCCAGCAACTCGAAACCGCCATCGGCGCTTTGCGCGGCATCGTTTCCCACGTCGCCTCCAACGACACGCTGACCAAAGTCGCAGAGGATGTGCGGGCACTGGCCGGCAAGGTCGACGATTTTGCCAATAACGCGGCGAGCAATCACGCGGTCTCAATGATCGAGAGCCGGCTCGATACGCTGACCAATGCGCTCCATGCTTCAACGGAAGCCGGCCAAGCGGTGCCGCGCGAATTGGAGAAGATGCTGGGCGGGCTGATCGAGAAGCTCGAATGGGTTCAGCTCACCCAGACCGATCACGCGGCGCTCGGGCACCTGGAAGATCGCATCGCTCAATTGATCAAGCGGCTCGACGCTTCCGACGCACGGCTCGGCAATCTCGAAGCCGTCGAGCGCGGGCTTGCCGACCTGTTGGTGCATCTCGATCATATCCGGGGCGGCAATGTCGCCGAGATCAAGCGCAGCGAGCGCCGCACACAGGATACGCTCGAAGCGGTCCACGGTACCGTCGAGCATGTCGTCGACCGTCTGGCGATGATCGAGAGCGGTATCCATGACGTCGCTCCGCCGCCGGCGCGTGCCGCTAAGTTTGCGGCTGAGCCGCGCGAGATGGCCTCGGTACTGGCAGCGCCGGAACGCGTCCCGGTAGCCTCGGCACCACCCGCTGCCGCGAGTAAACCGGCGCCGGTAGCCGCACCACCGATCGCCGAGGCCAAGCCGATGCCGGCGCCGGAACCCGCGGACGCCGCGGCGCACCGAAACGCCACGCCTCGCCTACCCATCGATCCCAATCTGCCGCCCGATCATCCGCTGGAGCCCGGTTCATCGACTGGCCCTCGCGCGACGCCGTCGGCTGCCGATCGTATCGCCGCATCGGAAGCCGCCGCCGGCTACGCCAATCCGCCGGTCAGCCGCCCGCCGGGCGAAAAGCCGAACTTCATCGCCGCGGCGCGCCGGGCCGCGCAGGCCGCGGCGGCTAGTCCGGAGCGCCAAGCGCGCGCCGAGATCGTGGGGATGGAGGACGGGCAGCCGACCTCGCGCGTTCGCAAATTGCTTGTCGCCGGAGGCGCCGTCCTCGTCGCCTTCGGCTGCATGCACATTGCTTTGCATATGTTCCAGGACGGCGGCCCCTCGATGCCACCGCCGCATGCGGACCAGGCAGCAGCGCCCACCGTACTAAACGACGACAGCCCGCCGGCGATGGCGCCGGGACCGTCCTCCGGTCCGCTGGTACTGCCGGTACCCAGCGCCCCGGTTGAGACCGCGCCGAGCGCGCCGCAAGTCTCGCCACCGAGCGTCTCTTCACCAACTATCTTGCCACCAAGCTTCACGTCACCAAGTGCTGCGCCGAAAGCATCCCCGAGCGGCCGGCAGGGCGTTCTCCCGGCCCCAAGCGGGGATGCGATCGCAGTACCGATCGAACCGGTCACACCGGCGGCCCCCGAACCCGCGACGATGCCTTCACGGCAATCGGCGCTGCAAATCCCGCCGATGTCGCGTTACCGCGCCGCCTTGCGTCGCCCGCCGTCGTTGCGCCGGCGCAAGTGCCGCCGCCCGACGTCGCCATCGAAAAGCTTCCGGCCGCACCGGCGGCTCCGGTCCCTTCGATGATGCCGTCGCGACAATCGGCGCTGCAGAATTCCGCCGACGTCACCGGCTCACTGCCGCGCCGCGTTCCGCCGCCGGCGCAGCCGGTCGTCGTCGCGCCGGCGCAAGTGCCGCCGCCGGACGTCGCCATCGAAAAGCTTCCGGCCACGATCGGCGGTCCGACGCTTCGCGCCGCGGCGCTGGCCGGCGACGCGCCGGCCGAGTTCGAGATTGCGATGCGCTTTGCCGAAGGTCACGACGTCGCGCCGAGCAATGAAGAAGCGGCGCGCTGGATGAGCCGTGCGGCCAAACAGGGATTGACGCTGGCGCAATTCCGCCTCGGCGGCTTTTACGAAAAAGGCACCGGGGTGAAGAAGGACCTCGCCGCGGCGCGCGACCTCTATATGGCGGCAGCCAATAAGGGGAACGGCAAGGCGATGCACAATCTTGCGGTGCTTTATGCCGAGGGCATCGACGGGCCGGCCGATTACCGCACGGCGTCGCGTTGGTTCCGCAAAGCGGCAGACCACGGCATCACCGATAGCCAATACAATCTCGCGATCCTTTACGCGCGCGGCATCGGCGTCGAACAGAATTACGCCGAAGTCCTACAAATGGTTCGCGCTGGCCGCCAATGCCGGCGACACCGAAGCCGGCAGAAAACGCGATGAGGTCACCGCGCATCTCGATCCGCAATCGCTCGCCGCTGCGCAAGCCGCGGTGCAGAAATTCGCCGCCGAGCCGCAGCCCGATGACGCGATCAACGTGAAGTCGCCGCCCGGCGGCTGGGATCCGCCGCCGCAGGCCGTAAAGCCGAAGCCGCGCACCGTCGGCGCCAAGGCCGTCGTGCCGGAAACCAAGCTGAATTAAAGAGCACTAATCCGCTAAACACCGCGCGGCAGGGACGGCGTAAAGCCGATCGGCGCCGAGCATGTGCGCGGTGAAAGACAGCGTGCCGAACAGCGATAAGATGGTGCGGTCCCGCACATTCAGGCCGCCGGCGTAAGCGCCGAAGGCCGGCATGACGAGGCGATTGCCATCACTGGCGAAGCAGCGCCGGCTCACCGAGCGACCGCGCCGCGACACCCGCGCCTGCGGATGAAGATGCCCGGCAATCTCGCCGGCATTTTGCTTTGCCGTCGGTTCGTGCCGAAAGTTCAAGGCACCGAGCGCCAGCGAAGTGGCGAAACGGCCACCGATATTTTCGGCCGGCTCGGGATCGTGATTACCGGCGATCCAGAGCCAATCGCGCCCGCGTTGCAAGGCAGTCAGCGCAGCGCGGTTGGTTTCGGCCATGCGCGCGGGACCGCCGCCGTCATGAAAACTGTCGCCGAGTGCGACGACAAGACGTGGCGCATAACGTTCGATAAGGCGGTCGAGCCGCGCCAGCGTCGTCGCCGTGTCGTAAGGCGGCAGCAGCACGCCGCGCGCGGCAAAGGCCGAGCCCTTTTCCAGATGCAGGTCGGCGACGACCAGGAGATTTTCCTCAGGCCAATACATCGCGCCGGCCGGATCGGCCACCAAGGTAACGCCAGCCAGAGTTCAGCACGTCATCCGCTCGTCCCCGCGGAGGCGGGGACCCAGGAGTTGGGGACCCACGAGATGGATTCCCGCTTGCGCGGGAATGAGCGGTGGACAGACCAGCCCTCACTGCATCGCCTCTTTCACCAATTCGGCCTCGGTTTCTGCCAAGAGCAACTCGCCGGCCTCGCCATAGACCGCTTCGCGGCCGATCTCCAGCATCACCGGAACCGCAAGCGGCGAGACATGGTCGAGCGCTTTATGGACGATTCGGCCTTTGATGCGCGAGAGCATTTCGCCGAGCCGTCGCACGTCAAGAAGGCCGGTCGCCGCATCAGCGCGGGCGGCGCGGAGCAGCACGTGGTCGGGCTGGTGGCTGCGCAATACGTCATAGACGAGATCGGTCGAGATCGTGACCTGGCGGCGCGACTTTTCTTCACCGGGGAAACGCCGCTCGATCAAGCCTGCAATGATGGCGCAGTTGCGGAAGGTCCGCTTCATAAGCGCGGATTCGGCAAGCCAGGCTTCGAGATCGTCGCCCAGCATGTCTTCGTCGAACAAAGCCGCGAGCGAGAGCTCGCCATTGGCGAGGCGAGCCGCGACGTCGCCCAGCCCCCAGACCGCCAGCGCATATTCATTGGCGACGAAGCCGAGCGGCCGCAGCCGGGCGCGCTCGAGCCGGCGGGTCAGCAGCATGCCGAGGGTCTGGTGGGCAAGCCGTCCTTCGAACGGGTAACAGACGAGATAAGATTTATCGGCGCGGGGAAAGGTCTCGACCAGAAGCTCGCGCCGGCCCGGCAGTTGCGAACGCAGTTGTTGGATTTCCAGCCATTCGCCGACCTGGGTCGGCAGCTTTCGCCATGCGCGCGGATCGGAGACGATGCCGCGCACCCGCTCGGCAAGATAAGTGGAAAGCGGAAACTTGCCGCCTTCATAGGCCGGCACCTTCGGGTCTTCCGAGGTTGAGCGCGAGACATAAACCTCATCCTCGACCAGGGTTTCGTATTTGAGGATTTCGCCGGCAAAAACGAACGTGTCGCCCGGCACCAGGGTCTCGATGAAATATTCCTCGACTTGGCCGAGAACCCGTCCGCCGCGCGGAATGAGTTTCGACGCACGCGAGCGGACCAGCCGCACGCGCAGCATGTCGGCTTCGACGATGGTGCCGACATTGAGCCGGTAGCGTTGCGCCACGCTTGGATGGGCGATGCGCCAGAGTCCGTCCTTGCCGAGCCGGATACGGGCGAAGCGGTCATAGGCTTTGAGCGCATAGCCGCCGGTCGCGACAAAATCGACCACCGCATCGAAATCATCGCGGCTGAACGCGGCATAGGGCGCCGCCGTTTTCACTTCGGCGAACAGTTCTTCGCTCTGAAATGGTGCGCCGCAGGCACAGCCGAGCACGTGCTGCGCCAGCACATCGAGCGCGCCGACGCGCGACCCCGGCGTGTCTTGGGCATTGACGGCAATGGCGTCGAGCGCGGCACGGCACTCCAGCACTTCGAAGCGATTGGCCGGAATGAGCACGCCTTTGGACGGCTCATCCATGCGGTGATTGGCGCGGCCGATGCGCTGGAGGAGCCGCGACGCGCCTTTCGGCGCCCCGACATTGACCACTAGGTCGACATCGCCCCAATCGACGCCAAGATCGAGGGAAGAGGTGCAGACCACGGCGCGCAAACGGCCGCTGGTCATCGCTTCTTCCACCTTGCGCCGCTGCGCCACGTCGAGCGAGCCGTGATGCAGCGCGATGGGCAGATTGTCTTCGTTCATGCGCCAGAGGTCTTGGAAAATGCCTTCGGCCTGGCTGCGGGTATTGACGAAGACAAGCGTGGTGCGATGCGCCTTGATCAGCGCATAAAGCTCGCCAAGCGCGTAGCGCGCCGAATGGCCGGCCCAGGGCAGATGCTCGACAGTTTCGAGCATGGCGACGTCCGGCGCGGCGCCGCTTTCGGCGACGATCAAATCGGCGAGCGCAGCGCCCTCCCGCTGCGGCACCATGAAACGGCGAAGATCGTCCGGCTCGGCGACGGTCGCTGAGAGTCCGATGCCGGTGAGACCGGGGGCGACACGGAACAGCCGCGCCAGGCCGAGCGACAACAGATCGCCGCGCTTCGACGTCACCAGGGCATGCAATTCGTCGAGAACGATGCGGCGCAGCGAGCCGAACAAATACGGGGCATCGGCGGAGGCAAGCAATAGCGCGAGTTGTTCCGGCGTCGTCAGCAAAATATCCGGTGGATCGCGGCGCTGGCGCTGGCGTTTAGATGTCGGCGTGTCACCGGTCCGCGTCTCGATGCAGATCGGCAGATTCATTTCCGCAACCGGCGCTTCCAGATTGCGCGCGATATCGACCGCGAGCGCCTTCAACGGCGAAATATAAAGCGTATGCAACCCGCCGGACCGCCGCAGCGCGCGGCCGGTGGAGATGAGCTCTTTGCGGTCCCGTGCACCGCCCAACTCGACGAGGCTCGGCAGGAAGCCGGCGAGCGTCTTGCCGCCGCCGGTCGGCGCGATCAGCAGAACCGAACGGCCGGCTTGCGCCTTGGCCAGAAGCTCCAACTGGTGCGCGCGCGGCGCCCAGCCGCGGCTGGCGAACCAGCGCGTGAAAACTTCCGGGAGCGGTGAAACCGTATCGAGCAAAGTCACCTTTCAGCGTCGCTGTGCAGGCCGTCGGTAATCGAGGTGGACCTGCCCGAACGAGCGCGCTAAAGAGCCGCCACCATGTCGATGACATCCTCCGATACCGTGCCGCCACCGCGCCACGGCCTTGTTCAATTATGCATCTTCGCACTGATCACCGGGCTGATTACCGGTTTCGGCGCGATATTCTTTCGCGGCCTCATTGCCGCGATCCATAACCTGTTCTTCCTCGGAATTTTCTCGATCCATTACGACGCCAACGTGTTTACACCTGCCGGCCCATGGGGTGCGCTGATCATCCTCGCTCCGGTGATTGGCGGCCTGGTGGTGACCGCGCTGGTGACGAATTTTGCGCCAGAGGCGCGGGGCCACGGCGTTCCCGAAGTTATGGACGCCATCTACTACAAGGAAGGGGTGATCCGGCCGATCGTGGCCGCGGTGAAATCGATCGCTTCGGCGTTTTCCATCGGCTCCGGCGCCGCGGTGGGCCGCGAAGGCCCGATCATTCAGATCGGCGCCTCGCTCGGCTCGAGCATCGGCCAATTGCTCAAGCTCGAGCCTTGGCAGCGCATCACGCTGGTCGCGGCCGGCGCCGGTGCCGGCATTGCCGCGACCTTCAACACGCCGATCGGCGGCGTCATGTTCGCCATCGAATTGATGATGCCGGAAGTGAGCGTGCGCACCTTCTTGCCGGTGGCGCTCGCCACCGGCACCGCTACTTTCGTCGGCAATTGGTTTCTCGGTCCGCAGCCGGCCTTTATCGTTCCGACGCTGCCGTCGCTCGGTCACCACCCGACCTCGATGATCGCGCTCGGTCTCTATGCTCTCCTCGGCGCCGTCATGGGCGCCGCGGCGGCGGCCTTCGTGCGCAGCCTTTCGGCAGCGGAGGATTTGTTCGAGGAGATCAAGAATCCTTACCTGCGGCACACCATCGGCATGCTCTTGATCGGCGTGTTGATCTACGCGCTGTTTCATTTTTACGGGCACTATTATGTCGAGGGCGTCGGCTACGCGACGATCCAGGCGATCCTGACCAATCAGTTGACGCCGCTCGCCATCCTGCCGCTCCTCTATGTCGCGAAACTCGCTGCCACGTCGGTCAGCCTCGGTTCCGGCGCGTCGGGCGGCATCTTCTCGCCGTCGCTCTACATGGGCGCCACGCTTGGCGGCGCTTTCGGTCTTCTGGTCAACATGGTTCATCCGTTGCCAGAAGCGGACATCGCAACCTTCGCCATCGTCGGCATGGCGGCGATGGTAGCCGGCGGCACCGGCGCGGCGATGACCGCCGTAACCATGATCTTCGAGATGACGCGCGATTATGGTTTGGTCATGCCGATGATTCTGGCCGTAGCGCTCGCCATCGGCGTGCGCCGCGTGCTGTCACGGGAAAATATCTACACCGTCAAACTGGTCGGCCGGCGGCATCTCATCCCGAAAGCACTGCACGCCAACATGTTCCTGGTGCGCCACGCCAGCGATATCATGGACTTAGACGTACTGGTCCTGCCGGCAGAGACCGATTTCGATTTTTTTCTGCGTCAGCCCGAGCATAAGGGCGCGATGAAACACGTCGTCGTCATCCGCAATAACCGGATCTACGGCGTATTGCGGGTCAACACCGCGCTGCGGCGCGGCCTTGAAGATGCCTATACCGGCGTGACGCTGGGTGACGTGGCGCAACGTGATTTCACCATTGCGCGCGATGACGACATCGCCTTTGAGGTGATCAAGCGGATGTGGCGGCGCGGCGGCGCCATGGCCGTTGTCGTCTCGTGCAAGGGCGTGCCGACTGAAGCCGACGTGAAGGGCATCATCACCAAGGAACACGTCGCCGATTCGGTCGCCGACGGCATTAAAGGCTACGCCTGATCGGGCGGCGCACCTTGCGCCGCGGCACCCGCGACAACCACCAGGCCGTGAACCGGAACGCCTTTTTCTGTCCGCACCGCCGCCGCGGATAACCGCAGCAGCGTTAATCGGGACTCCGTAATCGTCTCACGCAGGTAGGCTTCGCCAAAGGCGAAGCGCAGCGTCGGCAAAAGTTTTATGCCGTCGCCCGCATGCGTCTCGACCGTGAACGCCAAGAGGCCGCCCGGCGCGAGGAGTTGCGCGACGCCCGCGAGGATTGGTTTCAGATCGTTGACGTAAACAAAAACGTCGGCAGCCAGAATGAGCTGATAGCGGTTGCCGCCCGCGATCTCCCCGGCGACGCAATCGGCGATAGTGGCGGTGACGAGACGATCGTAAATACCCTTCGCCGCCGCTTGCGCGATCATCGCGGGTGACAGATCGACGCCTACCATCTTATCGGTCAAGGGACGGAAGGCGGCGCCGCCGAGGCCGGTGCCACAGCCGAGATCGAGTACGGCGCCAAATTGCAGCGGCCGTTCCGCTGCTTGCACCACCGTCTCGACCGCCTCGCGCAAGATCGCGGGACCCCGATAGGCAAGATGTTCTGTCAGCGCGGTGTCATAGCGGCCGGCATATTGGTCGAAAAGCCGGCGCACATAGGTTTCCGTCATTTCCGGCGCGGCTTCGCCGGCGCCGAGCCGCGCGAGGTGCAGCCGCGCGCCGTGATAATCCTCGGGGTCGGCCTCGCGCGCCTGTTTGAAGGCCGCCACCGCGCCTAGGTGATCGCCGAGCCGGTCGCGGATGGCGCCGAGCGCAAACCAGGCCGTGGCGAAGCGCGGCACAAGCTCGACCGTCTGGGTCAGCACATCGGCAGCAGCGGCAAAATCACCGCGCGCGGCCTGATCGAGCGCCCATTTGTAGCGCCGGTCGGCGATAAGATCGCCGGAAGAGACAAACAACGGTCCGGTATCGGTCATGTGTCATTCCGGGGCGCGCGAAGCGCGAGCCCGGAATCCATAACCCCTGGCTGCGAAAATATTGCAAGGGCTAGGGATTATGGATTCCGGACAGCCGCTACGCGGCTTCCGGAATGACGGGTAGAGTTTATCTAATGCCGATGCGTCCTGAAGACATCCTGGTGCCGACGCCGGCCGGCGTGTGCTGCAAGCTTGGCGGCTTCCATATCGACCCGACCCGGCCGGTCGAGCGGGCGCTGATCACGCACGCCCATTCCGATCACGCGCGAGCAGGCCACGGCGCGGTGCTGGCGACGCAGGAAACCCTCGACATGATGCGGCTGCGCTATGGCGAAAATTTCGCCGGCGCGACGCAAGCGATCGGCTATGGCGAGAGTGTCGACCTCGGCGGGGTGCGGGTCAGCTTTCATCCCGCCGGTCATGTGCTCGGCTCGGCGCAGATCGCCGTCGCGGCGAACGGGCTGCGTATCGTCGCCTCGGGCGACTACAAGAACGTGCCCGATCCGACCTGCGCGTCGTTCGAACTCGTGCCGTGCGACGTCTTCATCACCGAAGCGACCTTCGCTCTGCCGGTGTTCCGCCATGGCGACGCCGACGGCGAGATCGCAAAACTTTTGCATTCGGTGACGCTGTTTCCCGAGCGCGCCCATCTCGTCGGCGCTTACTCGCTCGGCAAGGCCCAGCGTGTGATCGCGCTGCTGCGCCAGGCCGGCTACCACGCACCGGTCTATCTGCACGGCGCGATGGAGAGCATCACCCGCTATTACGAAAGCCGCGGCATCGCGCTTGGCGAATTGCGCCCGGTGCGCGGCGCCACCAAGGCCGCGCTCGCCGGTACTATCGCGCTATGCCCACCGTCGGCGCTCAAGGATGTCTGGACCCGGCGCTTTCCCGATCCGGTCGCCGCCTTCGCCTCCGGCTGGATGCGCGTGCGCGCCCGGGCCCGGCAATACGGCGTCGAACTGCCGCTGGTCGTTTCCGACCACGCCGATTGGGACGGGCTTACCGCCACCATCGCGGCGACCGGCGCCGGCGAGATCTGGGTCACCCACGGCCAGGAGGACGCGCTGGTGCACTGGTGCACGACGCGCGGCTTGAAAGCGCGGCCGCTCGATATCGTCGGTTATGGCGACGAAGATGAGCCCGACGGTGCCGAAAGCGGCGAAGCATGAACCGCTTCGCCGAACTTCTCGATCGGCTGACCTATGAACCCGGCCGCAACAATAAGCTGCGGCTGATGACGGACTATTTCCGCTCGACCGCCGATCCCGAGCGTGGCTGGGCGCTCGCAGCCCTCACCGGCGCGCTGACTTTCCCGCATGCCAAAGCCGGCCTCATCCGCAGCCTGATTGTAGAACGTGCGGATCCTGTGCTGTTCGCGCTGTCCTACGATTACGTCGGCGATCTGTCCGAAACGGTCGCGCTGATGTGGCCCTCTAAATCCTCCCCCGCGAGCGGGGGAGGTGGCGCGCAAAGCGCGCCGGAAGGGGCAAGTGGCGGCGAATTAAGTCTCACCACCGTGATCGAAACGCTGGCCACCCTCGGCAAGGCACACTTGCCGCAACAGCTCACGCGTTGGCTCGATGCGCTCGACGAAACCGGACGCTGGGCGCTGATCAAGCTCGTCACCGGCGCCTTGCGCATCGGCGTCTCGGCCCGGCTAGCGAAAGCCGCGGTCGCTGCGCTCGCCGATAAGGAGGCCGAGGAAATCGAACTGATGTGGCCCGGCCTCGCGCCGCCCTATCGCGCATTGTTCGCGTGGCTCGAAGGCAAAATCGAAAAGCCCGCAAGCAACGATCCGGCGCCGTTCCGGCCGCCGATGCTGGCGCACGCGCTCGACGAGCCCGATCTCGCCGGGCTCGATCCGGCAGCCTTCATGGCGGAATGGAAATGGGACGGCATCCGTGTGCAAGCAGTCTCGGGACAAGGCGACGGCAAGACGATTGCCCGGCTCTATTCGCGCACCGGCGAAGACATATCCAAAGGCTTTCCCGATCTCCTCGACGTCTTGCGCCTGCCGGGCGCGATCGACGGCGAATTGCTGATCATGCGCGATCGCCGGGTGCAGTCGTTCAACGTGCTGCAGCAGCGGCTCAATCGAAAATCCGTGACGCCAAAGCTGCTGGCCGAATTTCCCGCGCATCTGCGCGCCTACGATCTTCTGGCCGATGGTGACGAGGATTTGCGCGGCCTTCCGTTTGCCGAGCGCCGGGTGCGGCTCGAATCTTTTGTCGCGCGCCTCAGCGAGGAACGCGTCGACCTGTCGCCCTTGGTGCAGTTTGCGACCTGGGATGAGCTGATCGCTGCCCGCAAGGACCCCGCCGCGGCCGGCGCCGGCGCGGACGCCGCAGCAGTCGAAGGCGTGATGCTCAAGCGGCGCGAGGCGCTCTATTTGCCGGGGCGGCCGAAAGGGCCGTGGTGGAAGTGGAAGCGCGATCCCTTCGTCATCGACGCGGTGCTGATGTATGCGCAACGCGGCCACGGCAAACGCTCGTCATATTATTCCGACTACACGTTCGGCGTCTGGACCGCGGGCGAGACCGGCGACGAACTCGTCCCGGTCGGCAAAGCCTATTTCGGTTTCACCGACGAAGAGCTCTTGCAGATCGACCGCTTCGTGCGCCGTAATACGACCGATCGCTTTGGTCCGGTGCGCGAGGTCGTGCACAAGCCCGATCAGGGACTGGTGCTGGAAGTGGCATTCGAAGGACTGCAACGTTCGACCCGGCATAAGTCCGGACTGGCGATGCGATTTCCCCGCATCAACCGGCTACGGTGGGACAAGCCCCCCGGCGAGGCCGACCGCTTGGAGCGCCTGGAGACGATGGTCCAACGCATCGAACAGGGTCAGCTTTAGGAGCAGTTGTGGTGAAGCGTTTGCCATCCGCCAAGCTGCGTCGCGGTCGAATAAGCGATGTCGATGCTTTACTCGAGCTGGAGCACAACGCTTTCAAGGCCGAACCTTTATCACGCCAGAGTTTACGGCACTTTCTTGTTTCGCCGAGTGCGACATTTATCGTGGCGAAAAGTCACGGCAATCTGGCTGGTTACGTATTGGTGCGTTATTCCTCGCGTCACAGGCTTGCCCGCGTCTATTCCATAGCCGTCAGCCGAGAACTCAGAAGGCAGGGATTAGGCAGACGTCTTCTAGCGGCGGTGGACAAAGATGCCACCCGTCGCCGTTGTCGCGCAATTCGGCTCGAAGTCCGGAAATATGACCGCAAAGCAATTCGATTGTATAAAAGTTCCGGCTATCGCTGTTTCGGCGAATATCCCCTGTATTACGAGCATCGATTTGATGCGTTCCGCTTTGAGAAGCCGCTCGGCGGGAAAAACAGGGTGAAACTCCACCGCGATTTGCCGTCCGCCCACAAACCGGCCTGACTTAGACTCGCGAATCGGGTTTGATGGTAGGCATTGTGGAACGCGCAGTCGCCAATCGTTTTGATTCTCGCTATGACGAATCGCGTCCTGCCTGATTTTCAACGCATGATCGGCCCCGCCTTGAATAGCTGCTGCGACTGGGAAGGAATCCATCCATGACCGGATGGGTCATTCTGGTTGACCAGCCCCGCGATTTGCCGAACGCCGAGACCCCCCACAAGGTCATCAGCACCAGCGAGTATCTGGCCCGGCCCCGCCTGTTCGAGATCGGCCGGCCGAAGCTCGTCAATCTCGCCCGCTCCTACGCCTACCAGTCCAAGGGTTATTACGCCTCGCTGCTTGCCGAGGCGCGCGGTCACCGCGTGGTGCCGACCGTCGAGACCATGCTGGAGCTGCGCGAGCAGAAGCTTTACGAATACGCGCTTCCCGATCTCGAAGAGGAGTTGAACCGTTGCGCGCGGCGGGCCGATTTCCAGGCCGACGGCGAGTTCAAGCTGTTGATCTGCTTCGGTATCGCGCGCGACAGCCGCTTCGAGCCGTTCGGCCGGTTGTTGTTCGACATGTTCCGCTGCCCGGCGCTCGAGGTGATCGTCGATACCGGCGGCACCTGGCTCTCCATCGACCGCATCCGGCCGCGCACCATCACCCGGCTGGCGAACGGCGAAGCGGCGTTCTTTCGCGAATCGCTGCACAGCCACACCAAGCGCGAATGGCGCGATCCGAAAGCGCGCTCGATCGCCAAATACGATCTCGCGGTGCTCTACGATCCGAACGAGAAAACCGCGCCGTCGTCGCCCGATTCGATCAAGCATTTCGCCCGCATCGCCGAGAAGATGTCGGTTGACGTCGAGCGCATCACCAAGCGCCAGCTGGGCGAACTCGCCGAATTCGACGGGCTGTTCATCCGCGAGACCACCTCGATCGACAATCACACCTATCGCTTCGCCCGCCGTGCCTGGCAGGAAGGCATGCCGGTCATCGACGATCCGATTTCAATGATCCGCTGCACCAACAAGGTGTTCCTGATGGAGCTCCTGCAGCAGAACCAAGTGCCGACGCCGCCGACCGTCATCGTCGCCGAGGACACCGACCTGACCAAGGCGATCGACGAACTGGGTCTGCCGCTGGTCGTGAAAATCCCCGACGGTTCGTTCTCGCGCGGCGTGCACAAGGTCGAAACGGCTGCCGAGTTCAAGCGAATATGCGACGAACTGTTCGAAGAAACCGACCTGCTGTTGGCACAAAAATTTCTGCCGACCGATTTCGACTGGCGCGTCGGGGTGCTGGCCGGCGAACCGCTGTTCGTCTGCCAATACCGTATGGCGCGCGGCCATTGGCAGGTGGTGAAATACCGGCCCGACGGCTCATCCCATGAGGGCGGCTTCCGCGCCTTCGGCCTCGACCAGGCGCCACAAGAGGTCATGGACATCGCGTTGCGCGCGGCCCGTCCGATCGGCGACGGCTTCTACGGCGTCGATCTCAAGCAGACCGACCACGGCATCGTCGTCATGGAGGTCAATGACAATCCGAGCCTTGAGCACGGCATCGAGGACACGATCGGCAAAGACGAGATCTGGACCCGCGTCTTGCGCTGGTTCATCGACCGGTTCGAGCAGTAACGTCATTCCGGGGCGCGCCAACGGGTCTCAGTTTGATGTGACCAAATAAAAAACCCCGGTGACCGGGGCTTTCAGAAAGACGCGAACTGTAGATAGGTCTAGGCGCCTCCGCTCAAAAACGTCGTCAGCTTACTATGATCGCCTGTCATCCTCCGCAGATTGCGGACGGCCCTCACGCCAACAAAGATGGCGATCGCTGCACAGATGGGGGCGATACCGATAATTGCGTAATTGAGAACAGAGGCCATAGGACCCTCCATGGTCTAGGCTACCCGGTGAGATTTTCCATATCCCTACAAACCTGTCACTACCATTCCGTTTCACAACTTAAGGAGGAGTGGAAGTGGGACGCTTAACCTTCGCGTTGGCGATAGCTAGCTCAAAGTACAACGACGATATCGTGCAGGCACCGAGTAAAATCAAGCAGGCCGTGAGGTTGCCTCGGTGGAAGTGTCCGCTCGCACTCATTCCATAAAACATCGCCGAAAAGACGAGTAATACTACGGTCACGGCCATTAAGGTGCCTGACGCGGCATCTAAATTCCTTACTCCGTCCGCCCGCATTCTAGTGAACACTGTGACTACACTCAGACCTGACGTACTAATACATATGAACAAGACATCTATGAGCCAGTTGTCGCTGAACCCAGGAATTGGATCGGCAAATAGCCAAAGTGCGCCATGGCAAAGGATGGGGATGAGACCGATGATCACGGTGGCCAGCCAATCGTAAAAGGCTGCCTTTACCTCAGGCTTCATCACGGCGTTTCCTGGCCTTTCCTGCAGAGCCACCGCTAAGCATTAGGGCTGTTATATCGCAACCGTAACTGGAATGCCGACCGAATGCCACGCGGTGAACGCCGCCCCGCCGATACTAATGCCGCCGCTGTGGTGCTCGGTAAAATCGTCGCCACTGGCGAGATTGAGGACGCGCGCCCGACGCGTATAGCGGCCTAGCGCCCCGCCCCCTTCGTCACATTATCGAGCGGCCAGCGGGCGAGCGGCGCGAGATCGAGCGGATCGGTCAGACCGAGTTCAAGCCGTTCGAGGCCTGCCCAGGCGATCATGGCGCCATTATCGGTGCACAAGGCCGGCGGCGGCGCCACCAGTTCAGTGCCGATCTCGAATGCCACGCGGTGCAAGACTTTGCGGATCGCCTGATTGGCGGCAACGCCGCCGGCGCAAACCAGCGCGGTCGGATTGCCGATCCGCAGCCGGAACATGCGCAAGCCGGAACGCAGGCGGTCCTTGACCACATCGACGACCGCCTGCTGGAACGATGCGCAGAGATCGGCGACATCCTGGTCACTGAGCGGCGCGATTTTCTCCGCTTCGAGCCGTAACGCGGTTTTGAGGCCGGAGAGAGAAAAATCGGCATCGCGGCGGCCGTGCATCGGCCGCGGCAAGGCGAAGCGCGCCGGATCGCCGCGCTCCGCCTCCTTCTCGACCAAGGGACCGCCGGGATAGCCGAGGCCAAGCAATTTGGCGGTCTTGTCGAAGGCCTCGCCGATCGCATCGTCGACCGTGCCGCCGAGGCGGACATAATCGCCGACGCCGCGCACGGCGAGAATTTGCGTATGGCCGCCGGAGGCGAGAAACAGGCAATAGGGGAACTGCACATTATCGGTCAGCCGCGCCGTGAGCGCGTGGCCTTCCAGGTGGTTGACGGCGATGAGCGGCTTGTCGTGCGCCAGTGCGATAGCCTTCGCCGTCGTCAACCCGACAATCACGCCGCCGATCAATCCGGGTCCGGCCGCGGCGGCAATGCCGTCGAGCCGATGGAAGGCTACTCGCGACTCATCCATGGCCTTGTCGATGATGCGATCGAGCGCTTCGACGTGGGCGCGGGCGGCGATTTCCGGCACGACGCCGCCGAAGGCGGCGTGCTCGCTGATCTGCGACAGCACCACATTCGACAAAATCCGTCCCACGCCGTCGTCGTCGCGCCTGACCACGGCGGCGGCCGTCTCATCACAGGTTGTCTCGATGCCGAGGATGACCATGGGTATTATATTATATGGCTATGTCTGCCCCTTCCTTCTTCCCTAGTGCGGGGAAAGGGTGAATGTGCGGCGTAGCATTTGAAGGTCCAATGACACAATCCTCGACGACAACCCCGATTTTGCGCATCGGCTCGCGCGGCTCGCCGCTGGCGCTGGCACAGGCGAATGAAGTTCAAAACAAGCTCGCCAAAGCCCACCGGGTCGCCCCGGAGCGGATCGAGATCAAAATCATCCGTACCAGCGGTGACATGATCCAGGACCGGCCGCTGGCGGAAGCCGGCGGCAAGGGCCTTTTCACCAAGGAGATCGAGGAGGCGCTGCTCGCCGGCACCATCGACCTCGCGGTACATTCCTCGAAGGACATGCCGACCGTGCTGCCCGCGGGCCTCGTGCTGTCGGCGTTCCTGCCGCGCGAAGACCCGCGCGACGCCTTTATCGGCCGCAAGGTCAAAAGCATCGGCGAACTGCCGCAAGGCGCCAAAGTCGGCACCGCATCGCTGCGCCGCCAGGCCTTGCTCAAGCGCGCGCGGCCGGATCTCGCCATCGTGCCGCTGCGCGGCAATGTCGAAACCAGGCTCCGTAAGCTCGAAGCCGGCGAAGTCGAAGCCACAATCCTAGCCGTTGCCGGCCTCAAGCGGCTTGGCCTCCTCGCGGCGGCGACGATGCTGCTCGATCTCGACGCGTTTCCGCCCGCCGTCGGCCAGGGCGCAATCGGCCTCGAGACGCGCGCCAGCGATTCCCGGACCCGCGCGCTGATCGCGGCTATCGGCGATCCGGATACGGCGACGGCGCTGGCCGCCGAACGAGCCTTTCTCGCCGTGCTCGACGGCTCGTGCAGGACCCCGATCTCCGGCTACGCTAAAGTGACCGGCGATACCGTTTTTTTCCATGGCTTGGTCGCCAAGACCGACGGCAGCGCGGCCTTGGAGGTTACGCGCCAAGGCCGCCGCGCCGAGGCTGCAGCGATTGGCGCCGGTGCCGGCCTCGAACTCAAGACCCGTGCCGGTCCCGGCTTCTTTGTGCAGGATTGATCCTTGCGCCTCCTGCTGACGCGCCCCGCTGCCGACGCCGAACGCACTGCCACGGCGTTGCGCGATCGCGGTCATGAACCGATTGTCGCGCCGCTGCTCGACATCGAGATTGCATCGGATGCAGCCATCGGTGTCGGGCCTTGGGCGGCCATCCTGATCACCAGCGCCAATGCGGTACGCGCCATCGCGTTGCATCGGCGCCGCGACGAATTGCAGCGCCTCCCCACATTCACTGTCGGCGATCGGACCGGACAAGCCATGCGAGAGACAGGCTTCACCGAGGTCAGCTCCGCCGCCGGTGATGTCAGCGATCTTGCCAAGCTTGTCGCCGCTCGCGTCGCGCCCGAGGCGCGGCTTCTCTATCTCGCTGGCGAGGAGCGCTCCGGCGATCTCGCCGGACTGCTGCGCGCGCAGCGGTACTCAGTGGACACGGTACTGATTTACCGCGCGGTGATTGCCGAACAATTGCCGCGCCATGCCGCTGCCGCCTTGGCGGCCGGCATCGACGGCGTATTGCACTTCTCGCGCCGAAGCGCTGAAGCCTATGTCACGGCATCGCGCAATGCCAGCCTCCTCGAGAGCGCCTTGCAAGGTCCGGCGCACTTCTGCCTTTCCGCCCGGGTCGCGGAGCCATTAACGCAGGCCGGTGCGACAAACGTCCGCATCGCGGCGCGGCCGGACGAAGCCGCATTGATCGAATTATGCGGCCGATAGGACGGTTTTCACCACTTACCGCGATTAATCCGCCATGTTGCCGCTATGCCCGGCCCGTACTATGCCCTGGGCGGTTAGCTGGGGGCGCTTCCATTGATTCGGTGATGGTGTGATCGGCGAACTCGCTTTGAGGAGAGCATGACAAGCGAGCCTGACAGCAAACCGGGTCGGCGGCCGCCGACCATCGAACTCAAAGCGACCGAAATCGAAAATCCGGCCGCGGGGCAAGAAGATACCGCCAACGGATCGGCGGCCGAAGGCGCGGCTTCCGGGCAGGAGCCGCCGCATGCCCCAAGCGAACATACCGCTGAGGGGCCACTGCCGTTTAGCTGGCGCGCGGCGATCGGCGTTGCTCTCGCCGTTGCGATTATCGCCGTGATCGGTGGCGGACTTTGGCTTGAGGGTTTTGACCCATTTCACCAGGGGGCGCACGAGGGGGCGCCTGCCGCTGCCCCGGCGCCGGAGGCAGCACAGCCTGCCGCAACAGCCTCCAGCACGGCCGCGCCGTCCCCGACGGCAACCGACGAGATTTCGGCGCGTCTCGACAAAATCGAACGCGCCATCCAGGCGTCACGGCCCGAGGCGGCGCTTGGCACCCGTCTGACGGCTATGGAAGCGCAAACCAAATCGCTCGGCGAATCGCTCGCCGCCTTGAACCGGCGCGTCGATGGTGTTGCAGCGACAAGCCTGAGCGCGGCAAAGCAAGCCGATGTGGCCAACGCCGCTGCCGATGCCGCGAAGACCGCGGCCATGAGCGCCGCAAAGCAAGCCGATGCGGCCACCGCCGCGGCCGACGCCGCGAAGAGCGCGGCCAACAACGCGGCCACGAATGCCGACCAGAAAGGCGTCCAGCAGTCCGACGTGGCCGCGCTGGCGCAGCGCATGACCGCATTGGAAAGCGCGGTGAAGGGGCTCGCCGCCGATAATGCGGCGCGGGAGGCGCCGCGCGTCGACGACACCGCCGCGCGATTGACCATCGCGGCCGAGGCTTTACGCGCCGCGGTCGAACGCGGCGTGCCGTATCAAGCCGAGCTTGAGGCCGTACAATCGCTTGGCGCGGATAAGAACGTCATCGAGCCGCTCGAACCCTTGGCCGCAAGCGGCGTGCCGAGCCCGGACGCGCTGGCGCATGAACTCGCCGCCCTGGTGCCGGCGCTCGATCGGGCTTCCAACTCGGCCCCCGGCGACAAGACATTCATCGAGCGTTTGGAGGCGAATGCGCAAAAGCTGGTGCGCGTCACACCGATCGATGCGCCGACCGGCGCCGATCCAGCCTCGGTCGTCGCCCGGATCGCATTCGACGCTTCGCGGGCCGACATCGCCGCCGCCCTCGTGGATGTTGCAGCGCTGCCGGACGCGGCGAAGCCCCTCGGCGCTGACTGGGTCAAGAAGGCGCAAGCACGCGAAGCCGCCATCGCAGCAAGCCGTCAGATTGCCGCCGGCGCACTCACGGCGCTCAGCAAACCGGCCGCGCAATGATCCGAGTCGCCCTCTTCCTGATCGCGGTCGGCCTGCTGTCACTCGGCGTCGCCTGGGTTGCCGATCGGCCCGGCGATGTCGTCATCACCTGGCAAGGCCTGCGCATCGAAACCTCGCTGATGGTGATGGGATCGGCGCTGCTCGCGGCGCTGGTCGTGTTGATTTTACTATGGAGCCTCATCCGCGCGATCGTGACCTCGCCGCTCGCGCTGGCGCGGATGCGGCGCCATCGCCGCGGCGTGCGCGCCTATGAAGCGATGTCGCACGGCCTCATCGCCATTGGTGCGGGTGACGTCGCCACAGCGCGGAAACTCGCCACCGAGGTCAACCGCATTGCCCCGAGCGAGCCGCTCGCGCTGTTGTTAAGCGCACAAACGGCCCAGCTTGCCGGCGACCGCGACGGCGCCGAACGCGTGTTCCGCACCATGGCGGGCCGCGCCGACACCAAGGCGCTCGGCCTGCATGGGCTGTTCATCGAAGCAAGGCGCCGCAACGATCTCCTTGCTGCCCGCGCCTTTGCCGAGGAAGCAGCACGCGGCGCGCCGACACTCGCTTGGGCCGGGCGCGCGGTGCTGGAGGCACGATGCAAGGATCAAGACTGGGCGGGTGCGCTTAGCCTTCTCGAACACAACGCCGCTACCCTCGACAAAGCGACCTATCACCGCCAGCGCGCGGTGCTGCTCACCGCCCGCGCCATCGCGCTGGAAAATTCCGACCGCGACGGCGCCAAGGCGTTGGTCGTCGAAGCCGAAAAGCTGGCGCCGGCTTTGGTGCCGGCGGCGGCGCTGGCCGGGCGTCTCGTCGCCGAGGGCGGGCAGTTCCGCAAAGCCAACCGCATCGTCGAGCGCGCCTGGCGCGCCAATCCGCATCCCGAATTGGCCGAGGCCTATATGGATCTGCGCGCCGGCGATGCCGCGCGCGACCGGCTCAAACGCATGGAAGCGCTGGCGAAACAGACGCCGCGCCATGTCGAGGCCACGCTTGCGGTGGCGCGCGCGGCGCTCGACGCCCAGGAATTCGCTAAGGCCCGCGCCGCGCTCGAGCCCCTGCTGCGGACACCGACAAAACGGGTCGCGCTCTTGATGGCGGCGCTCGAGCGTGCCGAGCGCAACGACGAAGGCCGCGCCCGCGAATGGACCGCGCGTGCCGTCAATGCCGCGCCCGATCCGGCCTGGACGGCGGACGGATATGTGTCCGACCGCTGGCTGCCGGCCTCGCCGGTGACCGGCCGCCTCGACGCCTTCGAGTGGCGCTTGCCGCTGGCAGGGATGCTCGGCGCACCGGTGATCGAGCCCGAGCCGCCGGTTGCCGCGCCGATCGAAATTACATCCGCGCCATCGCCCCGCGACGTCGAGACCACGCCGCTTGCCGTAACCGGCACCGAAGCGGCATTGCGTCCGATCGTACCGCCGCCGGCGAAAACGGACTCCAAGCCCGAGATCAAAGCGGAGCCCATCATCCCCCTGGTTCACGCCCCCGACGATCCCGGCCCCGACATGGTCGAGGAAATCGAAGTCCCGCTGGAGCGGGATAACGGCTGGCGCAAGATTTTAGGCTGACACACCCCTCGCTTGTCTTCGTTCCAATTTCAGTTCCGATACAACAATCGGTTAATGCCAACATCTTTGGAACGGCCATTGGAGGTTGCTAGCACGGAGGCCTTTATTTGGCTCGCCTCCCCACCACTACTATGGCGTTGGTATCACCATAAAGTTTTTCAGGATCGCCAAGGAGTAAAGGAATGTCTGCCGCATCAAAGGCAGACAAAATCCTGTCGGTTAGCGTTGCGGCGTATTCCTCGCTAACGATAAGATGAAGGCCTTGGCGATATTTTGTGTCAACGCTAAATGCTATTACACCGCCTCCAGACTTAAATCCTCTTATTGCGTTTAAGAAATCTCGAAGCTCTTGCGCATACTCTTCACATTCGTCGCAATTTTGCACGCTGTTAAATTCAATCATAAAATGTTCGTCTTGTTCGGCGCCCAACTTGGCTGCCAGTCTGCTACCTTGTTGTGGCAACAAATGACGCGCGGAATTCGCGGCTTGCTGAGGGATTGCTGGGTTCGGGGTATCCCTACGCTGGCGGCCGCCTGGCATTGATCTCGATGTTGGAGATAGCTGTCTGAGGAGTGGCTCGATGATCGTGTCCACTATCTGGATGATGGACACCATCTCTGATGTTGGTTGGCAATGAGGGTGATTTTGCGCCGGGCGGGCGCAGACGTCGATCCTGGACGCGGGACGAGAAGCGTCGGATCGTTGACGAGAGTCTTCAGGAAGGGGCATCGATCGCCGAGGTTGCTCGACGTCACGAGCTCAACGCCAATCTTTTGTTCACGTGGCGTCGCAAGATGGGCGTTGAGTGGACTGAGCGGAAAGATCCGATGGAGATCGTTCCCGTGACGATTGCGCCGGGATTGGCCGCGGAAGGGCATTGCCCGGACGCGGCCGGCCAGATGGAAATTGTTCTTTCGGAAGGCGACCGGATCATCGTCTGGGCTGATGTTGAGACGGCGGCGCTGACGCGAGTTTTGAAGGCGCTGTCGGGGCGATGATTCCGATTCCGAGCGGCGTCAGGGTCTGGATTGCGACTGGGCATACCGACATGCGGCGCGGCATGCAGGGTCTGGCGCTTCAGGTTCAGGAGAGTTCTGAACCGCGATCCCCATGCCGGCGATCTTTACATTTTCCGAGGTCGTCGCGGCGATCTCGCCAAGATCCTCTGGCACGATGGAATCGGGCTATCGCTATACGCCAAACGACTGGACCGCGGAAAGTTCATATGGCCGTCGGCGTCAGGCGGCGCGGTGTCGATCTCGGCGGCGCAGATGGCGTACATGCTCGAAGGGATAGACTGGCGAAATCCGCAACTGACATGGCGGCCCGAAAGCGCTGGTTAGAGTGAGCGGATTGAGCCGAAAAAATTGAGGTCGCGTGCATTTTAGGGCGCCTCAAATCACGCGAATTATGATTTACTTCGTCTCATGGATGCCGCTCACGCCGTTCTTGCCCGAGAAAACGCCGCTCTGAAAGCGGCGCTGGCCGTTGCGCAGACCAAGGGCCTGGAAGTTGCGGCGGAACTGGCGGTCGCCCGCGCGAAAGCGTCGGAAGACATGGCGCTGATCGCGCAGCAGAAGCTTCGGATCGCGAAACTGGAGCGTCAGGTCTATGGGCAGCGGTCGGAACGCTCGGCGCGCCTGATCGATCAACTGGCGCTCGACTTCGAAGAACTGGAAGCCAGCGCCACGGAAGACGAACTGGCGGCGGAGAAAGCCGTCGCCAAGACGACCACGGTCGCCGGATTTACGCGCAAGCGTCCCGAGCGCAATACGTTCCCCGATCATCTTCCCCGCGAGCGCGTGGTGATCGATCCGCCGACGGCATGCGAGTGTTGCGGGGGCAATCGCCTGCGCAAACTCGGCGAGGACGTGACGCGGACGCTGGAATCGCAGCCTCGGCAGTGGAAGGTGATCGAGACGGTGCGGGAGAAGTTCACCTGCCGCGACTGCGAGAAGATCTCGCAAGCGCCGGCGCCGTTCCATGTCATCGCGCGAGGATGGGCCGGGGCGAGCCTCTTGGCGATGATCGTGTTCGAGAAGTTCGGTCAGCACCAGCCTTTGAACCGTCAGGCCGAGCGTTATGCTCTGGAAGGCGTGCCGATCGCGCTGTCGACCATGGCCGACGCGGTGGGCTCGGTCTGCACGGCGCTCGATCCGCTCCTTCGCCTTGTGGAAACTCATGTGATGGCGGCCGAGCGCCTGCATGGCGACGATACGACCGTGCCGGTTCTGGCCAAAGGCAAGACCGATACCGGGCGGTGCTGGGTTTATGTTCGAGACGACAAGCCGTTCGGCGGCGTCGGGCCGCCCGCGGCGATGTTCTACTACTCGCGCGATCGCCGGGGCGAGCATCCGCAGGCGCATCTGGCGGGATATGCCGGCATCCTGCAGGCGGACGCCTATGACGGCTACAACAAGCTCTATCTGGCGGATCGCAAGCCCGGTCCAGTCCGGGAGGCGGCGTGCTGGGTGCATGCGCGGCGCCCCTTCTTCGCCATGGCCGATCTCGAGGAGAACGCGCGTCGCAAGGCCGCTGGCAAAAAGGAAATCCCTCTATCGCCGATCGCGATCGAGGTCGTTCGTCGCATCGATGCCCTGTTCGAGATCGAGCGCTCCATCAATGGCAAGAGTCCGCAGGAGCGTCGGGCGGTCCGACAAAACTCGAGCCGACCGCTGGTCGATGATCTTCACGTCTATATGCACGAGCAGGCCGCCAGGCTCTCGCGTGGGCATGACCTGGTCAAGGCCGCCAATTACATGCTCAAGCGCTGGCCGGCCTTCACCTTGTTCCTTGAGGATGGGCGCGTTTGTCTCTCGAACAACGCCGCCGAGCGAGGGCTGCGCGGCATCGCGCTGGGAAGAAAATCGTGGCTGTTCTGCGGATCCGATCGCGGCGGGCAGCGCGCTGCGGCCATGTACAGTCTCATTATCACGGCGAAGATGAATGGCGTCGATCCGCAGGCCTGGCTGGCCGATGTTCTCTCGCGCATCGCCGCCCATCCCGCGCATCGGCTGGACGAGCTGCTGCCGTGGAATTGGACGCCGTCCGCTTCAGCGATCTCCGCTCGAGCGGCGTGACGATGCACGTCAACAAAGTCCATCACGTCACCACGATCAATCGCGTCGCCGATGACCTCGGCGAAGATGAGGACTGGCTGCGGGACGTCGCGAATGAAATGGACGCCGAGGACGGCCTCATCTGGGTCTACGGCGTCGGAGAAGATGGCGTAATGGCGTTCACGGACTTCGGCATCGAGACCCTGACGGAACTCATCCGGATGTACAAGGAAAACCCAAAGCTCCTTACCCGCTAAGATCAACAATCCGTCCCGTCCGCGGTCTACGCCGGATGGGTACGGTTCGGGCGACTTTCGAGGTTTTGAATTGTGGACTCTTGCACCGCTATTCGCTCCGAATAGAGGGTATCAATTATTTTCCACACGATGCCCGAAAGTGCCGCTCCGCTGAGCAGCACTCCCAGAGCAAAAGCCGTAGGAGCGCCGCGGATCACACGGCCTTCTGCCCAAGCGCGATCGCACAAGCTATCCCATAATTTACGGAGTGGATTTTCAGCCATGCCGAAGTCCCTTTCGCGAGTTGACTCGCGATGGATTCGCGCATGGCGGGGAAGGCCCGGCAACTCTCGTTAGGCGACAGTCCACACTGCGCACAGAACCATGATTTTTGGACCCAACCCGTAACATGCGATATAGTGCATGAGGGTGGTTTTTACCCAGCACGCGGTACATCGCCATTAAAGTGCATGAGGCGCCTTTCCCGGTGGCGACAGCAAAGCCCAAAGCCCGTCAAAAAGCTGCCCCGGCTCCAGCCGGCGATGCCGTATCTGAAACGGCGTTCCTCGCCGCGATCGGAAGCGAGGTGCGGCGGCACCGCGCCAAGCGCGGCATGACCCGGCGGCAATTGGCGGAAGCATCCGAGACATCGGAACGTTATCTGGCGCAGATCGAAAGCGGCGCCGGCAATCCGTCGGCCAGCGTGCTGCGTGCCATTGCCCGATCGCTCGACCTTCCCATCGCGGCATTGTTGCCGGAAACGGGAATGCGTACCGCAGCGCTGGGCGCCATCATGGACCTGATCGCGCGCGTGCCCGAAGGAGAATTGTCGGCGCTCGCAGCGGAGATCGAAAACCGGCTCGCTCGCCCCGAAGAATGCCAATCGCGCCCGGCGCATCGCACTCGTCGGCTTGCGCGGCGCCGGCAAGTCGACACTCGGGAAGATGCTCGCGCAACATCTCGGCTGGCCCTTCATCGAACTCGACCGTGTCGTCGAGGAAGAATACGGCGCCAGCATTCCCGACCTCATCGAGATGGCCGGCACCGGTACGTTCCGCCGTCACGAGCGAAGCGCGCTCGATCGCATCGTCTCGATGCATGAAGCGGCCGTGATCACCACCGCCGGCGGCATTGTTTCCAATCCCGAAACCTACGCGCTGCTGCTGCGCCGCTGCCACACGGTCTGGATCAAGGCGCGGCCGGACGATCATATGAGCCGCGTCATGGCACAGGGCGACTTCCGCCCGATGGCGCAAAACCGCGGATCAAGCGGTGCCAAAGGCGCCAAGGGAGCAATGGCCGATCTCATCGCCATCCTGGAAGCGCGCCGCGCCGACTATGCCCGCGCCGAAGCCGAATTGGACACCTCGGGCGACAGCATCGAGGAGAGTTTCGCCAAGTTTTTGCGGGTTGTCGCGCCGTGGCTGAAGCCGGAAGGAAGGTAGCCTGATGCTGGCCGACGCAGGCTTTCTCGATCTCGATCCGCTGCGGCTCGAATACCGCATGATCGGGCCGCGCCCGCACGAGGCGCCGACCGTGGTGATGCTGCACGAGGGTTTGGGTTCGGTGGAATTGTGGGGATCGTTTCCGGACGAGATCGCGGCGGCGACCGGCGCCGGCGTCTTCGCCTATTCGCGCGCCGGCTACGGAAAGTCGCCGCCGGGAAAACTGCCGCGCACGATTTCGTTTCTGAACGAGGAAGCCTGTGAGGTGCTGCCGCGCGTGCTCGACGCGATCGGATTTAAGCGCGGCTTGTTGCTCGGCCATAGCGATGGCGCCTCGATCGCAACGATTTACGCCGGCAGCGTGCAGGATCATCGCGTGCGCGCCATCGTGCTGATCGCGCCGCATTTCTTCGCCGAGGAGATCGGCCTTACCGAAATTGCGCGCGCCCGCAAATCGTTCGAATCAGGCGCGTTGCGCCAACGGCTGAGTCCCTGGCACGCCGATGTCGACGGTGCATTTTATTCGTGGAGCGGGCCGTGGCTAAGCCCGGAATTTCGCACCTGGGATATCACCGAGGCGCTCGGCTATATCCGCGTGCCTCTACTCATCGTTCAAGGCGAAAAGGATCAATACGGAACGATTAAGCAGATCGAGGCCGCACAACGGGAATGTTTTTGTCCGGTCGAGACCGCGATATTGCCGGGCGTGCGCCATCTACCCTATCGCGAGGCGCCGGAATTGACGCTGACGACCGTCGCCGCGTTCATCAATAGTCTTTTGCTTAACCATCAGGAAGGCGAGTTTGGCAACTATTCGCGGGCCGCGACTTGATATCTTGTCGTCGATAGGCACGCCTGCCGTCGCGCAAGAGTAGGCACCGCTGAAATGACTGCACGGACTCTGCCCGCTCTCGTATTCGCGGCCTGCCTTATTGCGGTGTCCGCACAGACCATCTTTGCTCAGCCGAAGCCACCGGCGTGGCAGGGTGTCTATCAGGGTACCATCGGCAAAGCCCTGGTCGTCGTTGCGCTGACGCCGGATGACGCGCGCTATTTCTATGTCGGACAGACCAACGATCTCGGCCTGATCGTTTCGGCTGAAGGCGACCGCTTGCGCATGGTCGAGACGCTGACGCCGACCATCCAGGCCGACGACGTCAAGGACAAGCCCGACCTCGTCAGTGGCGCCTGGTCGGCCAGTTTCGCCGATGGTGCGATCAACGGTGTTTGGAAGGACGCGCGCGGTGAACGTGCCCGTCCCATTGCGCTCAGCCGCGTGTCGAGCGACGACGAATCGGCCGATTTCGTTTTTCATGAGAACGCGCTCGGCGCCTACGGCGAGCGCTGGCTGCGCACCGCCCCGGCTTTGGTTTCCGACGGCGCCGAGAAGACGATCGGGCCATTGTCTTACCGGGTGATGGGCGACCCGCAATTCGGCAATAGCGTGCCGCGGCTCGTCAAAGCGCCGAAGACTGTCAATGTCGAAGCCGTCAACGCGGAGCTTGATCGGCTGCAACGCTACTTGCGGCTTGCGGATCGCGATTGCCTTCAAGGCGTGCGCGAGATGTACGCCCGCGACGGCGCCAAGTCCTTGGCCAAGGCCGACAAGGAAAATGCCGACACCCGGAACAATTCGCCCGCCGCATTGATGCCGATCTTTGCGACCGACCGGCTTTTGACGTTGGAGCAGACGCAGATGGCCTTCTGCGGCGGCGCGCATCCGAATTTGATCGACGAGGATTACGTCTTCGATCTTGCCGATGGCGCTCAGCTCAGCGGGCTCGACAACAGCAACGGCAAATCCGGCGATACCGGCGGCGTCGATCCGTCATGGCTCGGCCGGGCGCTCGATCTCGCCGACCGCGAGAAGCGGACCAAGTTCGATGCACTCTGGGTGGGCTCGATGCGCGCCGGCATCGCGGCCCCTCACGCCGACGACGAACCCGACTGCGGCGAGGCGATCAAACAGAGGCTCGACCAGAACGACCCCGATAATCCGGTCTCGATCGTCGCCTATCCGGTCGAAGCCGGCCTCGCCATTCGCGTCACCGGTTTTCCGCACGCCATCCAGATCTGCGAAAACGGCCAGTCGTTCAATCCGACCGTCATCCCCTACGCGGCGCTCAAGCCGTTCCTGAAACCGCAGCAGACTCTGCTGCCCGAAGGTTCCCCGCCGCCGCGGTGAGCGGCTGTTTCCCCGAAAATGAAGCCGATTCGGGTTGTGACCTGATGCATGATATTGGCGGATATTAGCGCGGCCATTTCCCGGCTCTCAGTCGTTTTGTTTCATCGACGTACTCGGCCAAATAAGTCTTGATGGCTGAGCGCAAATCACTTCTTGGAATTGTAGCGTTTACGTATTCGGGGTCGCCCCCCGTAACCAAATGAAGTTCGCTGTTGTCGTCGTCTGACGGATATAATTCCCCAGTTCGTTCGCTCTTGGAGAGGAGGCGTGGCTTAGTGGAAGGCGGCTTAATCGCGAAAAGTCGCACACGATCATCCACCATAATTAGCATCTTCAAATGGCTTAGTTTCTTCGCAGCGCTGTCATTCGATGAAATCAGAAAGTCTAGGACATTCGCTTTTTCGGCCGCTTCATAGACGCGTCGCGCTGCGACGTGGAGCGGGATGCGTAGATACGAAAGTTCAGCTTCCCAATCGGGAAAACCACTGTCGCCCGTTTTCCAAAATAAAAATGTCCCTATCCCTGCAAAAAGGATCGGGACCCCCCAATGCGTCAACGTTTCGCTTGCGACTGAACTCATTGCGTCGAAGCCTTTTTCGTACAAAAAAGCTCGAATGGCCTCCCACCGATACAGCCACAACGCTCCAAAGAGCCAACCAACCAAACCGCCGATCCTAGCCATGGCCGAATCCTTTCCCGGGGGAATTGAGTCCCCGAGAGAATTCCCGCACCGCGGGCGCCCCGCAACAACGGATGGCTTTTTTCCCTTGTCCCTACGGAGGATATAGCTGCAAAACATGCATTATAGTGCAATAGAAGGGATTTCCCCTTCTGTCGAATGGGGCATAATCGCGATTATATTACATAATATCGCTTGCCAGGACGCCAGTCCTGATGAATTATAATGCATCGACAGATCACCGGCCTCCGGCCCCTCAGGCACAATGAGCGGAGCGGCTGGCGTGCCGGTGAATAATCAGGGATCGAAATGGCCGACGCGGGACAGGCACACGCTCTAGCCAACGGCAAGGCGCGGGTCGATTTCCAGACCGAGCCCGGACGCTATCGCCACTGGCGGCTCGCCATCGACGGCGACATCGCGACGCTCATTCTGGACGTCGATGAGAAGGGCGCGCTGTTCGACGGCTACGAGCTGAAACTCAATTCCTACGATCTCGGCGTCGACATCGAGCTTGCCGACGCGCTGGAGCGGCTCCGCTTCGAGCACCCGCAGGTGCGCGCTTTGGTGCTGCGCTCGGCGAAGCCGCGCGTGTTCTGCGCCGGCGCCAATATCCGCATGCTGGCCGGCGCGACGCATGGCCACAAAGTCAATTTCTGCAAATTCACCAACGAGACCAGGAACGGCATCGAGGATTTGAGCGCCAATTCCGGGGTGAAATCGATCTGCGCCATCAACGGCACCGCAGCCGGAGGCGGCTACGAATTGGCGCTGGCGACCGATCACATCATGCTGGTCGACGACGGGTCGGCGGCGGTGTCGCTGCCGGAATTGCCGCTGCTAGCGGTATTGCCCGGCACCGGCGGCCTCACCCGCGTTTCCGATAAGCGGAAAGTACGCCGCGACCATGCCGACGTGTTCTGCACCACCGAGGAAGGCGTCAAAGGCAAGCGCGCGGTCGAATGGCGGCTGGTCGACGACGTGGTGCCCAGCTCGAAATTCGACGCCGCGGTTGCCGCGCGGGCGAAGGAAATGGCGGCGACTTCGGAACGCACCAGCACAGGCCCCGGCATAAAGCTCACGCCACTCACGCGGGCCTTCACGGCCGACGGTATCGAATATGGCGCGGTCGCCGTGGAATTTTCGCGCGCCGAACGCATCGCCACCGTGACGCTGCGCGGCCCTTCGGCGGCGCCGCCGGCTTCGGCCGATGCCATGGTCTCGCTCGGCGCGGATTTTTGGCCGCTTGAGCTCGCCCGCGAACTCGACGACGCCATCCTCGATATCAGACTGAACGAACCCGACGTTGCCGTGATTGTTTTCAAATCCTCCGGCGATCCGGAACAGGTGCTGGCTTACGACCGCTTCCTCGACGCCAATAAGGATCACTGGCTGGCGCATGAAATCCGGCTGCTGTGGAAACGGGTGTTGAAGCGCGTCGATCTGACTTCGCGCTCTTTGGTCACTCTGATCGAGCCGGGTTCCTGCTTTGCCGGTACGCTCGCCGAATTGCCCTTGGCCAGCGATCGGTCTTACATGTTGATTGGCTCCCGCGAGGGCGACAACAAAGCTCCTGCTGCGGTCGCGCTCGCCGATGTCAATTTCGGCGTCTATCCGATGTCAAACGGGTTGACGCGGCTCGCGTCGCGCTTCCTCGCCGATCCCGCCGATCTCGATGCCGCCAAGGCGGAACGCGGCAATCTGCTCGACGCCGAACGCGCGCAAAAGCTCGGCCTCATCACTTTCGCGCTCGACGACATCGATTGGGACGACGAAGTGCGCGTGTTTCTCGAAGAGCGCGCGAGCTTTTCGCCCGACGGGCTCACCGGCCTCGAAGCCAATCTGCGCTTCGGCGGCCCGGAGACGATGGAATCGAAAATCTTCGCGCGGCTGACCGCGTGGCAGAACTGGATTTTCCAGCGGCCCAACGCGATCGGCGACGACGGCGCGCTCAAACGCTACGGCACCGGCCAGAAGCCGGTATTCGATACCAAACGCGTGTGAATTTGTTTGTTCTCCCTCCCCCTGTGGGGAGGGCGGGGTGGGGTCGGAGGAGACGTACTGGCGCCGACGCTAGCACGGCCTCACGCCCCCTCCCCTGCCCCTCCCCACAAGGCCCACAAGGGGGAGGGGAAAAGAAATCAGGAGGCAACGATGAATATCGAGCACGTCGATTACACCACTAAGATTCCGAACAACGTCAATCTCGCCGAAGACCGTCAGGTGTTACGGGCGCTGGAAAGCTGGCACCCCGGCTATATCGACTGGTGGAAGGACATGGGACCGGAAGGTTTCCAGGATGCGCTGGTTTATCTGCGCACCGCGGTGTCGGTCGATCCGAAAGGCTGGGCCAAGTTCGACTATGTGAAAATGCCGGACTACCGCTGGGGCATCCTGCTGGCGCCTCAAGAGGAGAACCGCAAGATCCCGTTCGGCCAGCATTACGGCGAACCGGCATGGCAGGAAGTACCAGGCGAGTATCGCGCCATGCTGCGGCGTCTGGTCGTCATCCAGGGCGATACCGAGCCCGCCTCGGTCGAGCAGCAGCGCCATCTCGGCAAGACCGCGCCGTCGCTCTACGACATGCGCAACGTCTTCCAAGTCAATGTCGAGGAAGGCCGGCACCTTTGGGCGATGGTTTATATTCTGCAGAAATATTTCGGCCGCGACGGCCGCGAGGAGGCGGCCGAGCTGCTGCAGCGCCGTTCCGGCGATGCCGACAAGCCGCGCATGCTCGGCGCCTTCAACGAAGCGACGCCGGACTGGCTGTCATTCCACATGTTCACCTTCTTCACCGATCGCGACGGCAAGATGCAGTTGGAAAGCCTGGCGCAATCCGGCTTCGATCCGCTGTCGCGCACCTGCCGCTTCATGCTGACCGAAGAAGCGCATCACATGTTCGTCGGCGAGACCGGCGTCGGCCGCACCATCCAGCGCACCTGCGAGGCGATGAAAGCGGCCGGCATCGAGGACCCCAACGACATCGAGAAGATCCGCGATCTCGGCGTCATCGATCTGCCGACGATGCAGAAGAAGCTCAATCTGCACTACACGTTGTCGCTCGATCTGTTCGGCTCGGAAGTCTCGACCAATGCGGCGAACACTTTCACCGCGGGGATCAAGGGCCGCTTCCAGGAAACCAAGATCGACGACGATCACCGCCTCGAAAACGCGACCTATCCGGTGCTCAAATTCGTCGACGGCGCGATCAAGCGCATCGACGAGCCGGCACTGACCGCGATCAATATGCGGCTGCGCGACGACTATACCGCCGATTGCCAGCGCGGCCTCGATCGCTGGAACAAGATCATCGATCGTACCGGTGTCGCCTTCAAATTCGTATTGCCGCATGTCGGCTTCCACCGCCAGATCGGCGAATTCAAGGACGTGAAAGTGTCGCCGGCGGGTGAGCTGCTTGATGAGGCGGCCTGGAACCGCGGCAAGAGCCAATGGCTGCCGTCAAGCGACGACGGCGACTTCATTGGAAGCCTGATGCAGCGCGTGGTCGAGCCCGGCAAGTTCGCCAGCTGGATCGCACCGCCGCGCGTCGGAATCGACAACAAGCCCGGCGATTTCGAATACGTGAAGATCGCGGCCTAAAATTATTGCCGGCCGCGTCACTCGCCAATTCTTCCCCGCTCTCCTATTGTCGCGCCCGCGTCGAATAAGGAGCGGCCGATGAAGTTGACGAGAGCTATTCTGGCGGTGGCGGGGCTTGCCGCTTCATTGGGCGCAGCGATGGCGCCCGCGTCCGGCCAGACACTCGACAAGGTCTCATTCGGCACCAATTGGGTGGCGGAAGCCGAGCACGGCGGTTTCTACCAGGCGCTCGCCGACGGCACCTACCGCAAATACGGCCTCGACGTCACCATCGTGCCGGGCGGACCGCAGGTGAACAACCGTCTCCTGCTGGTGGTCGGCAGGCTCGATTTCTTCCTCAGTGCCAATACGCTGCAGGGCTTCGACGCCGTTGCACAGAACATACCGACGGTCGAGGTCGCAGCCCTCTTCCAGAAAGACCCGCAGGTGCTCATCGCGCATCCCGATCGGGGCATCGACAAATTCACCGATCTGAAAAATCTGACGCTGTTCATCTCGCAGGAAGGCATCGCGAGCTATTTCCAATGGCTGCGGGCCGATTACGGTTTCTCCGATGCCAAGGTGAAGCCCTACACCTTCAATCCGCAGCCGTTCCTCGCCGACAAGAACAGCGCCATGCAGGGCTATGTGACGTCGGAGCCGTTCGCCGTCGAGAAGGTGACGCACATCAAGCCCAAGGTCTTCCTGCTTGCCGATCAGGGCTTTTCCTCCTACTCCACACTGATCGAAACCCGGCGCGAGCTTGCCGAGAAAAAGCCCGATCTGGTCCAGCGCTTCGTCGATGCCTCGATCATCGGCTGGTACAATTACATCTACGGCGACAATTCCGCCGCCAATGCGATGATCAAAAAACAGAACCCGGAGATGACCGACGATCTCCTCGCCTATTCGGTCGCCGCCATGAAGCAATACGGCATCGTCGATTCCGGCAACTCGACGACGCTCGGTATCGGCGCCATGACGGACGCCCGCATGAAAGGTTTCTTTGACGAGATGGCGCGCGCCGGCGTCGTCAAGCCCGGGCTCGACTACCGCAAGGGCTATACGCTGCAATTCGTCGACAAGAAAGTTGGACTGGATCTGCGGCCGAAACAATAAAGGGGCCGTCAGGGAATGAGCCGGTCCTGCCGTAGCTGGCCGAACAGTGCGAAGAAGGAATCGTCGGTCGGCTGATAAAGAGAAAAGCCCAGCCGCCGGCTCTTGGACATGTCGGTCACCACCTCGATCGGGCGGCCAAGATCGGCATCGGTGTGCCAGGGTGAAATCAGCCGGCGGATGTTCGTCTCCACCAGATTGTGCCGGGTCGCAATATCGCGCCAGATCGCATCGTCGCCGGACATTTGTTGTTCGAGCGGACGAACGACACCGTCGAAGGGAACGGCTTCGATACCGAACCAACCGGCGATGCGGCCCCACATCCAACTCCAGCGGAAAATGTCGCCGTTGACGACATTGAAAGCTTGATTCGCGGCCGCCGGCGTCGTCGCGGCCCAGAGCATGTGATGGCCGAGCAGCCGGGCATCGGTCATGTCGGTGAGGCTATTCCATTGCACGCCGACGCCGGGGAAGCGGAACGGGCGGCCGGTGACCTTGCAGATCGTCGCATAGACAGCCAGCGTCGTGCCCATGTTCATCGCGGCGCCCACGGCCTTGCCGATGATGGTGTGGGCGCGATGGACGCTCCAGGTGAAGCTATCGCGATGGGCGGCGTCGAACACCTCGTCTTCCTGGGCATAATAAAAGTTCTCGATATCGAGCCGGCCCTGTTCTTCCCGGAACGGCGTTTGCGGCAGTTTGCCTTTGCCGTAGGACTCGAACGGGCCGAGATAGTGTTTGAGGCCGGTCGTCAGCGCGACGTGACGTACCGATCCCGCCGGCCGCACCGCATCCAGGAGGTTGCGGACCATCGCCGCATTGACGCGGATATTCTCCGCCTCCGTTTTCTGCCGGAGCCAGGTGGTGATAAAAACATGAGAGGCATTCACTCCGGTCAATGCAGCGCTAAGCGACGGCAGATCGAGCAGATCGGCCGCAATCGCCGCGACGCCAGGCTGCGCTACCGGTTTGCGTGCCAGCCCCGATACCTGCCAGCCTTCATTATTCAATATCTCGGCGGCGGCGCTGCCGACGATCCCGCTTGCACCGACAACCAATGCCCGCTTCAACACCGTCACTCCTGATCACATCCTGATTTCATTGCGAATGTAACCACGGCAATGGCGCTGTTCCAGAAGCTCGCCAACAATTACATAAGCGTCATGTCACGAAATTGAGGAAGCGGGAACCGCGCTGCCGTCGAGACTCATCGCCAAGACGCGCGCGACATGAACGGCCTCACGGCCGGCGCCGTCATATATCTGATGCCGGCACGACGTCCCATCGGCAACGATGATAGTGTCCTCGCCGGCATCGCGCACCGCCGGCAATAACGACAGCTCTCCCATCGCGCGCGAAACGTCGATGGTGTCGGCGTGATAGCCGAATGCACCGGCCATGCCGCAGCAGCTCGAATCGATGGTTTCGACCTCGAGATCGGGAACAAGGCGCAGCGTCTTTTCAACGGCCGTCATCGTATCGAAGGATTTCTGGTGGCAATGGCCGTGAAGGAGCGCGCGCTTCTTCATCGGCGCGAGATTGAGATGAAGCTTCCCGGCCGCGGCCTCGCGCGCCAAAAACTCTTCGAACAGAAACGCCGCGCCGGCGACTTGACGTGCCTCTTCCGGCCTTACCAGCGACGGAATCTCGTCGCGGAAGCTGAACAGACAACTCGGCTCGAGACCGAGCACAGGCATGCCCTGCTCGACGTAGGGGAGAAGGGCTGCGAGTGTCCGCTGCGCTTCCGCGCGCGCCTCATCAACTTTGCCGACCGACAGGAAGGTCCGGCCGCAGCACAGCGGGCGTCCGCCATCGGCCGGCATCGCAAAATGGACGTGATAGCCGGCGGCGGTCAGCACCGCGACCGCAGCATCGAGATTCTCGCGTTCGAAATATCGATTGAAAGTGTCGGCGAATACGACGACATCACGTTTTCCCCCGTCGTCATGCCCGGACTTGTTCCGGGCATCCACGTCTTGTTTTCGGACATTCAAGGAAGGCGTGGATGGCCGGGACAAGCCCGGCCATGACGGCTGGGATTCTTTGAAAATATCCCTCCGCCACTTCGGCAAAGTTCGCCGCGCACTAAAGCCTGCCACCGCTTCCGACAATCTCGCCGCGCCCGGCACAGTGTCGCGCAGATTGAGCAACCAATGCAGCCGCGCCGCGTAGGGCGCGTAGCGCGGCAGGTAACCGACCAGGCGATCGTGCAGCGACAGGCCGAATTTCTCCTCCCGCGCGCGCGACACTTCGATCTTCATGCGCGCCATGTCGACGCCGGTTGGGCACTCGCGCCGGCAGGCCTTGCAGGAGACGCAAAGCTTCAGCGTCTCCGCCATGTCGTCCGAAGTAAGCGCGTCCGGTCCGAGTTGCCCGGTGATGGCAAGCCGCAGCGAATTGGCGCGGCCGCGGGTCACGTCGCGCTCGTCGCGCGTGACGCGGTAGCTCGGACACATGACGCCGCCCTTGAGCGCGCGGCAGGCGCCGTTGTTGTTGCACATTTCGATCGCGCCCTGGAAACCGCCGCCGGCTCCCGGATAGGCCGACCAGTCGAGCGCGGTCGAAATGTCGCCGGCACTGTAGTCCGGGCCGTAGCGGAAATTGCTGCGGTCATCGAATTTGGGCGCGCGCACGATTTTGCCGGGATTGTAGAACCCGTTCGGGTCGAAGCGGTCTTTCACTTCCTCGAAAGCGTGCACTAATTCCGCGCCAAACATCTTTTCGTGGAACTCGGAACGCACAATGCCGTCGCCATGCTCGCCGGAATGCGAGCCTTTGTATTCGCGCGCCATGGCGAAGGCGTCCTCGGCAATGGCGCGCATGGCGCGCACATCTTTTTCGAGCCGAAGATTCAGCACCGGCCGCACATGCAGGCAGCCGACCGCGGCGTGTGCATACCAGGTGCCGCGCGTGCCGTTTCTTTCAAACACTTCCGTAAGCCGTGCTGTGTATTCCGCGAGATGTTCGAGCGGCACGGCGCAATCTTCGACGAAGGAGATCGGCTTACCCGCCTCCTTCATCGACATCATGATATTGAGGCCGGCGGTGCGCACCTCGGTGATGGCGGCTTGCAGCTTCGGATCGAGCACCTCGACCACGCCGCCCCATTTTGCGCCGCTGTTGATCCACGACAGACCGAGATCGCCGATGAGTTCGCCGAGCGCTTTCAGCCGCCTTAAATTCTCGGCGTCACTTTCGGCGAATTCGACAAACAGGATCGCCTCGGGATCGCCGCGCAGGAACGCATCGACCGTCGGTTTGAAAATCGCGATGTCGCGGGCGAGCCCGAGCATGGTGCGGTCGATCAACTCGACCGCGATCGGATTGAGCTTGACGATATGCTGCGTCGCCGCCATCGCCGCGTGAAAGCTGCCGAAATGGCAGGCGCCGACGGCGCGGCGGCCAAGCAGCGGCGAAAGCTTCAGCTCGATCTTGGTCGAAAAGGCGAGCGTGCCCTCGGAGCCGACCAACAAATGCGCAAGATTGATGTCGTTCCGCCCCGGCACGATGGCGTCGAGATTATAGCCGCCGACCCGGCGCTGCACTTTCGGAAAGCGCCGTTCGATCTCGCCGGCCTCGCGCGCGGCGATGGCGAAGAGGTCGCGCACCAGGTCTTGCGGCACATTGGTCGCCGCATCGTCGAGAGCGCCGAAATGAGCATGCGTGCCGTCGGCCAAGACGGCGTCGACCGCGATGACATTCTCGCGCGTATTGCCGTAACGCATCGAGCGCGCGCCGCAGGAATTATTGCCGACCATGCCACCGATGGTGGCGCGCGACGCCGTGGAGATATCGACCGGAAACCACAGGCCGGAAGGTTTCAGCGCGCGATTGAGTTCATCGAGCACGATGCCGGGTTCGACTACACAGCGGCGCGCTTGCGCATCCAGCGAGACCACCTGATTCAAGTGCCGCGAGCAGTCGACCACCAGCGTCTCGTTGACGGTCTGGCCGGCTTGCGAAGTGCCGCCGCCGCGCGCCGTCACCGGCACGCCGTCTGCACGGCAAATCGCAATCGCTCGATCGGCTTCTTCTATGGTGCGCGGCGTAATGACGCCGAGCGGCGTGATTTGGTAGTGGGAGGCGTCGGTGGAATAGCGCCCACGCGTGAACGCGTCGAACCGTACCTCGCCGACCTGCCCTGCTTTTAGCTGCCGTTCCAGCCCTGGTCTTAAACGCGCCGGCACGTGTTCCTCCGGGCCCAATTTAGCCCACTAAAAATCGCGCGATACCAACCACATATCACGGTCGTCAATTAGACTTGACCAGAATGTCGCATTCGCTATTCAACCCCACAAGCCGCGCGCACTCTCGGACATGCGCCGCCGGGAAATCCATCGATCCGAAGGAGTGCCGATAAATGTCGCAGAATTCATCGCGCCAGGCCGGGCGTCACTTTTTGCAGATTCCAGGGCCGTCGCCGCTGCCGGACCGGGTGCTCCGCGCGATGGATACGCCGATCATCGACCATCGCGGCCCGGAATTCGCCAAGCTCGCCAAACGCTGCCTCGACGGCGTCAAGACCATTTTCAAGACCACCAATCCGGTCATCGTCTACACCGCGACCGGAACCGGCGCCTGGGAAGCAGCCCTCGTCAATACGCTGTCACCCGGCGACCGCGTGCTGATGGTCGAGACCGGCCAGTTCGCCACGCAATGGAAGACCATGGCGCAGAAGCTCGGGCTGAAGCCCGAGTTCATTCCCGGCGACTGGCGCACCGGCGTCGATCCCGCGGCGATCGAGGAACATCTGCGCAAGGACAAGGCGCATGAGATCAAGGCGGTCTGCGTGCTGCACAACGAGACCGCGACCGGCTGCCTGTCGCCGATCGCGCCGGTCCGTAAAGCGATTGACGCCGCGGGACATCCCGCGCTGCTCCTGGTCGACACCATTTCGTCGCTCGCTTCGACCGACTACCGGCACGACGAATGGGGCGTCGACGTCACCATCGGCGGCGCGCAAAAGGGTCTGATGCTGCCGCCCGGAATGTCGTTCAACGCCGTCAGCGACAAGGCGCTCGCCGCCAACAAGACGTCGAAGCTGCCGAAGTCTTTCTTCGCATGGGACGACATGCTGACCATGAACAAGGTCGGTTTCTTCCCCTACACGCCGGCGACGCAGATGCTGCAAGGCCTCGCGGTGTCGATCGACATGCTGCACGAGGAAGGCCTCGACAACGTGTTCGCGCGACATGACCGGCTCGCCGAAGCGACGCGCCGCGCCGTTCGCGCCTGGGGCCTCGAAATCCTCTGCCGCGATCCGAAGTTTTATTCGCCGACCATCACGGCGGTGCTGCTGCCGGACGGCCACGACGCCGATGCCTTCCGCGGTCTCGCGCTCGACCATTTCAACATCGCCTACGGCGCGAGCTTCGGTCCCTACGCCAAGAAATATTTCCGCATCGGCCATCTCGGCGACATCAATGACGGCACGCTGATCGGCGCGCTCGCCATCACCGAAATGGGGCTGGCGCTCGCCGGCATCCCGCACAAGAAGGGCGGCGTGCAGGCGGCGATGGACTACATCGTATCGGCCCACGCCGGCGGCGCACGCGCGGCCGCGGAGTAACCTGCATTATCCGCTCATTCCCGCGTAAGCGGGAATTTAGACTGGGTCCCCGCTTTCGCGGGGACGAGCGGCCTTTGTCCTTCGCTTACGACAACGGCACTGACGCGACCTGATCCTTGAACGCCGGACGCGATGAGATCGCCGCGTACCAGCGCTCGAAATGCGGCAACGGCGGCCGATCGGGCACCAACTGGCGGTAGCGATAAGCCATGACGCCGACGGGGATGTCGCCATACGAAAATCCGTCGCCGGCAAGGTAAGCGGTCTTGGCGAGCTGCTCGTCCATCATCTTCACGGCCGCCGTGGTTTTCTTCTTCCCCTCTTCGATCGCGGCGTGATCGCGTTTTTCCGGCGCCGTGCGGATCAGCCCCCAGAACACCGGCGTGATGGCCGGCCCCAGAACGGAAAGCTGCCAGTCCATCCATTTGCTGGCATTGGCGCGGGTTCGCAGATCGACCGGTTCGAGCAAGCTCGATTTATGCTTGGCGGCGAGATAGCGGACGACCGTGTTTGATTCCCACAGCAGGTAACCGTCTTCCTCTTCGAGTGTCGGCACCAGCCCGTTGGGATTCATCGCCAGATAGGGAGCTTCACGGTTCTTGCCGAAGGCGCCGCCGACGTCGATGCGCTCATGCGGCAAACTCATCTCGCCGATCGCCCACATCACCTTCTGCACATTCGACGACGTATTGCGGCCCCAGATTTTGATCACGTTTTTTCTCCTCGCTTCGTCATGGCCGGGCTCGTCCCGGCCATCCACGTCTTTGTTTTCTTATCCTGAAAGACGTGGATGCCCGGCACATAGGCGAGCGAAGCGACGCCGTTCTTCGAACGGCTATGCCCGGGCATGACGGCAGACAGGCAACGTCTCGATCCTTAGTCGATCCGGCGTGCTTCCTCGGCCAGCATAATCGGAATGCCGTCGCGGATCGGATAGGCGAGCTTGGCGGCACGCGAAATCAGTTCCTGCTTGACGGCGTCGTATTCAAGCGGCGTCTTGGTCACCGGACAGACCAGGATTTCCAGGAGTTTCGGATCGACGCTATCGGCGGGTCGGTCGGCGGGCGTGGACATCATGAACTCCGCTTTGATTGGAGCCTCTATATCATTCTCGTCATTGCGAACGAAGCGAAGCAATCCAGTGCGGCGGCGAAGCCTGGATTGCTTCGTCGCTTTGGCTCCTCGCAATGACGCGTTACTGTAGCTGTGTTTCGCCCGGCGTCTTGCTCTTGGCAAGCTCGATCTCGGTGACGGCGACCAGGATTTCGGCCCGGGTTTTGAGATCCGGCGCCTCCAGCATGGCCTGTTTCTCGGCGGCGTCGTAGGGCGACATCATCGCCAGCGCGTTCACCAAAGCCTCGTTGGGTGCGCTTTCGATGCCCTCCCAATCGGCCTTGAGATTGTTGGCCTTGAGAAACGCCGTGAGCGCGCGCAACAGCGCCTCGCGGTCCACCGCCTCCTCGCCCTTGCGCGCCGTGAAATCGTCGATGAAAGGATGATAGCTCACCCGGCACTGACGGTACGGCGTCGTGACGTCGAGTTCCTGCTCGATCCGATAGCGCGCGACACCGGTCAGTTGGATGAGGTAGCGGCCGTCGCCGCTCTCGGCGAATTGAGTGATGCGCCCGACACAGCCGATGCCGAAAAGCTTCGGCTTGTTCTTATCCGGCCCCGGATGCGCAGCATCGGGCTGGATCATGCCGATGAGACGATCCCCGGAACGCAAGGCATCCTCGGTCATCGCCAGATAACGCGGTTCGAAAATATTGAGCGGCATCTGGCCGCGCGGCAACAGCAGCGCGCCCGGCAGCGGAAATACCGGAATCACATCCGGCAGATCCTCCGGCCCTTTGAAAATGGAATTTATCGGCATGTCGCACTCCGCCTCGCGACGGCACCGAACGGCATTTTACGGGCGATGCCCACTAAGCAAACAAAATCGACGACAGCCGCCGGCGGCCTTCGATCGTCGCTTCGTCGGCCGGACCCCAAGCATCGAAAAACTGCACGAGCTGTTTGCGCGCGCCGTCATCATTCCATTTACGATCGCGTTTGACGATGGCGATCAGATGATCCAGCGCTTCCTTGCGCTGGCCTTTGCCGTTGAGCGCCAGCGCCAGATCGAAACGCGCCTGATGATCGAGCGGGTTGGCGGCGAGCTTCTGCTCGAGCTCGGTGACGGGGCCGAGCGTCTTTGCCTGCTCGGCCAATTCGAGCGCCGCGCGCGCCGCCGCGACCGCAGAATCATTCTGCTTGGCTTCGGGCACCATCGCCAGCGTCTGGCGCGCTTGCTCGAGCGCGCCGGTCTCGACATAGCTCTTGGCAAGCCCGGCAAGCGCCGGCAGATTCGCGCTGTCCTCGGCGAGGAGATGCGCATAGATCTCCGCGGCGCCGGCGGCATCGCCCTCCGCGAGCGCGGTCTCGGCCGCTTTGAGCATATCCTTGGCTTCGCCGCCGATGCGATCCTTGGTCAGCCGTTCGAGGAAAGCCATAACCTGGCTCTCCGGCAGCGCGCCCATGAAGCCGTCGGCCGGCTGGCCGTTGACGAAGGCAATCACGGCCGGGATCGACTGGATGCCCATCTGGCCCGGAATCGCCGGGTGATCGTCGATGTTCATCTTGACGAGCTTGACCTTGCCCTTGGCGGCCTTCACCGCCTTTTCCAAAATCGGGGTCAATTGCTTGCACGGGCCGCACCACGGCGCCCAGAAATCGACCAGCACCGGCTGGCGTTTGGATTCCTCGATGACGTCCTTGACGAAACTTTGCGTGGTTGCGTCCTTCACGGACACGTCGGCAGTCATGGTTCCAGCTTCTTGCAACATGGTCCTCGCCCAATGAGCCCGATAATCAGCCCGATTTCTACTGCCTGCCCTTGAAGGGCCGCAGGGGATGTACCCTATTTCGCCTGATAAATGGGAACAAAGTGGGCGAATGCAATCGCCCGAATGCTATCGCCCGAACGCTATCGGCTCTGTCACGCCCCGGCGCCGGACACCGCCTCGATCCGCGGCGGGTGCCCGGTGGCCTCGAGGAACCTGACCAGCCCCTCGCGCGAAATCGTGGTCGTCGCGGTATTCACCAGCGGATGAAAATTCAGCGCCGCATGCGCCATCATCGCCGCATCGAGCACGACGGTGACCCGGCGGGCCACATCATTGATGGCGGCGAACGGTGTCACTGAGCCCGGCGTGACGCCGAGCAGTTCGCCCATCAGTTCGGCCGAACCGAACGAGAATCGCCCGGTGGCACCGAGCAGGCGATGCAGCGCGCGAAGCTCGATCGCGGCCTCCTCGTCCGCCACGACGAGGTAGGGAACGCTTTTCTTGTCGCGCAGGAACAGGTTCTTGGTATGGCCGCCCGGAACCGTCCCCCGCAGCGCGCGGGCATCCTCGACCGTGAAGGCCGCGGCATGGCTGACGGTCTTGTGCGCGATGCCAAGCGTATCGAGGTAGGCGAATAAATCGGCGGGCGTAGCGGGCATGATGGGAGGAGTGTTTAGAATTCTGGCCTTGCGGGCTTCGATCATACCAGCATGACGCAGGCAAGGCGCCCAATGAGGGGGCGACAGGCAAACGGAGGGTGACAGCGATGCGTGCTGCGGTACGGATCGCCGCGCTTGCGGTTGCACTGTGCGGCACCGGCACAGCCTTGGCCCAGACCTATCCGGCGCGGCCGATCAATATGATCGTGCCGTTTCCGCCCGGCGGCAATACCGACATCATGGCGCGGGCGTTGCAAAACGAAATCGCCAAGGCGCTCGGCAAAACCGTTGTTGTGATCGACAAAGGCGGCGCGTCGGGCACGCTCGGCATTATCGAACTGAACAAGGCGGAGCCCGACGGCTATACGGTGGCGCTGACGCCGAACAATCCGATCACGGCGCAGCCTTTTTTGCTCAAGCTGCCTTACGCGATGGACAGCTTCCGCTACATCTGCCTCAGCTATTATTCGCCTTATGTGCTGATGGCGGGACCGCAGGCGCCGTTCAAGACCTTCGAAGAGTTCGTGCAATTCGCCAAGGCGAAGCCGCAAAACCTGGTCTACGGCCATCCCGGCGTCGCCAGCCAGCCGCATCTCGGCATGTTGTCGGTGCTCAAGGCGATCGGCGCCGACGGCCTTGGCGTGCCGTTCCAGGGGGCAGGCCCGATGTCGCAGGCGCTGCTGAGCGGCACGGTCATGGCGATCACCGAGACGCCTGCGGTTGCCGCCGCCAGCAATTTGAACGTGCTCGCCGTGCTGGCGGATCAGCGCATCGACGCGTTGCCCGACGTGCGCAGCATGCGGGAATTAGGTTATCCGGCAACCGCCTTCACGGCCGGCGGGCTGATCGCGCCGGCGGCGACCCCGCCGGCGGTCGCCGCGACGCTGGAGAAGGCCTGCGCGCAAGCGACCGCGACAACGGAATACAAAACCATCGCCGCGCGGATGAATGTCGAGGCCCGCTATCTCGACGGCACCGCGTTCCGCAAATTGTTCGCCGACGACGCCGTGCAGAACGCCGACGCCATCCAACGCGCCGGTTTGGGTGCGGACAAGTAGAGGGGGCGGCATAGCCATTCCAAGACAGACTACGTTCCGTCACCCTGAGGTGCCCGCGGAAAGCGCGGGCCTCGAAGGGTGGAGGCTGCACGGCAGTGCCGCCGTCGCCCTTCGAGGGCCGCTTCGCGGCCACCTCAGGGTGACGGATCGCCGTCAGCATTTTCGTTTCCAAGAAAACAGCCCCGAATCAGCCCCTTAACGGTCGCGCGAGACCACGGTTGCCAAGCCGGGCGCTCTTTGGCATACCTCGCCCCGGTCACGCCTCAAGGCGATGACCGTTACCCTTCGTCGGATGCGGGTGTAGCTCAGGGGTAGAGCACGACCTTGCCAAGGTCGGGGTCGAGGGTTCGAATCCCTTCGCCCGCTCCAATTTTCAATCACTCATCTGACAGCCGCAAAATTGGTCTTCGCGGTCGTGACGCCGGGGAATTGATACTGGGGTCCCGCTTTGTCGGTAGATCGGGAAGCACTTGGCGGCGGTACGCCAATCTTCGCGACGTACCTTCGCCGCCTCGGTGAATGGCCCATCTCCCTCACTATCTCGTCCGATAGCCCCGCATTCCCTCCAGCCCGAAATTTAATTTTCCTTATTATTTTCAATAGATTATAGCATAACCGGGATATGATATTGCGTAACCGGGACACGGCTATTATCTGTCTGCGGCACGGATGAAGGAATTCCCCATGACCGCCGCCCGTAAGCGCGTCAAAAAGTATCGCAGCGAAGGCGGAGCCGCGGATCTTGTTCGCGTCGAGGTGCTTGTTCCGCCCTCGGCGCGCGATGAGATTTTGGCGATGGCTTCGCGGTTGCGCGCCGAACATCGCGGCAACAAGGAGCTGAGAGAGCTCTATGATGACGCGCTCCGGTCCTACCGCGTGCGCATCCTCGACAATGTCGATCTCGACCGGCTTCCCGATCTGCGATCGCGCGCCGCCGTGGTCGCACGCGCCATGATCGATCGGGGCGATGCCCGCGCCTTTGCCCTGGGCCGGAAGTTGCTCGATCGCGTCGGCGCATTGGCAGGCTGAAATGGCGCTGACCCAAATCCAAAGCGGCATCCTCCGGCACCTTGCAAAGAACCGCTCGGATTCGAGCTACCTGGCGGGCGGCGTGATGCTCAATAAGAACTGGCCAAGGCGCTCGGACGACATCGACATCTTCCACAACAGCGACGAGGAAGTAACCGAAGCCGCGAAAGCGGACCTCGCCGTCCTCGATGCCGCGGGATACAAGACTCACATAGACTTCATCATATATGGCGCTGTCGACGCGACGGTCTCTGACGGAACGTCGGCCACCATCATTCAATGGTTTGCCGATACGAAGCGCCGCTTTTTTCCGCTGGTGAAAGACGAGGAATGGGGCGCGCGCCTCCATCAGGCCGACCTCGCCGTGAACAAGGTGCTCGCGGCATCCGGACGCTCCAAAGCGCGGGATATCGCGGACTTGGTTGCAATCGGACGTCACTATTGTCCGCTTGGTCCCTTAGTGCTGGCCGCCGCCGGCAAGCCGCCGAATTTCTCGCCACGAAGAACCATCGACGAGATACGCCGGCATGCGCTCTCGATACCCGGTGAGGAATTTGCAGCGGTGAAAGGTCTTCCGCCGGACTGGTCTGTCGGCTTCATACGTGACGACGCGCTCCGCCTGCTCGAACTAGCGGACCAATACATAATGCGCGCTCCGCCCGACCTGGTAGGCGTACTCGCCGTCAACAAGAGCGGGGTTCCGATCGAAGTGCCCGAAGGCAAGCCCGGCGATGCCGTCCTGAGAATGGCAACGGACGAACCGGAGGTGATGCCCGCGCCTTCGGATTTCAACGCGGTGGGCTGGAATTCCAACCGATCCTGAATTCCGCCTGCGCCGCTCCGCGGTGCTTGACGCAAATCGTTTTACTGCGGGGAATTCCCGCCGTGGAAACGGCCGAAGTTGCGGGCGCTGAATAGGCCCATCAACAGAAAACCCAGCCCCAGAGCTATCGCGTCGGCGGTCGAGCGCAGGCCGAAGTCTCCGACGCGGCAGATCAGGACGTAGGCGACAGCGAGGTTGAGAACGCCCCATGCCACGTTGACGGTCGAAGAGGAAAGCCCTTGACCGGGCGGCTTGGCGAAAGGGCTTTGAAACGGACGGCCCATTGACCCACTGGCGATGTGGGGAATTGCATTGGAAAGAAATGCGCCACCGAAAAAATACGAAACGAGGTGCAGCCAGTCCATTATCCACCATCCTTTGCGTCCGATCAGAAGCCGGCAAGCTGCTTGGCTCTTCACCCGCTCCAACCTCCTCATTATTCAGAGCCTTCATTCAGCCTTTTTGCCGGCCCCGAAACAGGGCATGAACGCTCGTGCCGGCAGCTTGCCGGGACGTGCCGGTCGGCCGACCGCCGACCTCACTCATTCTAGCAGGGTGCCGCGATGGACCTTCGCCAGATCATGTACTTCATGTCCGCCTATGAAGAGCGGAGCATCACCAAAGCGGCGCGCAAGGTCGGGCTGGTCCAGCCGGCATTGAGCGTGCAGATCAAACGGCTGGAAGACGAGTTTGGCGGCGCCCTGTTCCTGCGCCAGCGCGGCGGCATCGAACCGACCGCGCTCGGCATCTCGTTCTACCAATTGTGCCAGCCGATCCGCGCCAGCATCGCGCAAGCGCAGCAGTCGATGCGCGACCTGCGCGAGCCCGGCCAGGTGTTCGGCGGCGTCCGCTGCGGCTTTCCGCCGAGCTATTTCAAGGCCGTGCTCGGCACCGTGCTTGCGGATTTCGCCGAGCGCTATCCCGGCGTCGATCTGACCGTCCGCGAAGGTTACGGCGGCACGCTGCGGCGCTGGGTGGCGGACGGCGAACTCGATTTCGCCTTCGGTTCGTCGTCGCAAGCGGCGAGCGGCCTCGCCGAAATTACCGTCTTCGAGGAGGATCTTGCTTTGGTGTCGGGCCGGCCGCTCGCCGGCGCCTCCTTCACGCCATGCGATATCGGCAGCATCGCCGACCTGAAGCTGATGGTGCCGTCGCTGCAACAAAACCTCGGCCCGATCCTGCGCGAGCACATCGCGACCGGCGTCATCCATCCCAAGCGGACCATGGTGGTCGACAGTTATCTGGGCGTGTTGGAGATCGCGCGTGTCTCCGATTGGGCGGCGCTCATTCCGGTCACCGGCCTGCTGGACGAAATGTCCAATCCGGACTTGTTCATCTATCCGATCGCGCGGCCGTTCCTGACGTTCCGCTGGCACGTCTCGCATCAAGAGGACAAGCCGCTCACCGCCGCGGCGCGCTTGCTGATCGACTCCACCATCACGGCGCTGACGGCGAAGCGCGCCGCGTGGGAGCAGATGTGCCGGCAGCACGCGGCGATGGCGCCCAAGCGGAGGCCGCGCGTCGCGGCCGCCGCCAAGCGATCCGCCGCGCCGAGTTTGCGCGTGCAGCTAAAACGCCGCCGCTAGGCGACGCGTTCTTTGCTTTCGACGACGGCGAACGGACGCCCGACCGTTTCGGGCAGCAACAGCGCCACCAGCAGGCTGATGACCGAGCCGACAATCGCCAGCATCATGGCGTCGCGCAGACTGCCGAAGGCGGCTGCGATCACCGGCACCGCATAGGGCGCGAGACTGCCGATCAGCCGGCCGGTGGTGAAGATGGTCGACGCCGCGGTCGAGCGCATCTCGACCGGATAAAGTTCGGCGAACCACGGTCCGAACTGGCCGATCGCGCCCTGTCCGAAGCCCCACACCAGATAGGCCCAGAACAACGACCACGACAAGAGCGCGCCCGGATAGCGATCCACGCCCGCGAAATAAATGCCGATCACGCCGGCGATGCCGACCAGCGTCGACAGCAGCACCGAAAGCCGCCGGCCCCAGGCATCGCTGATCAATCCGGTCGCGATCATGCCGAGGGCCGACACGGCTGAGAACAGCAAGGTCGCGCTGCGCAACGCCGCCAACGGCGTGCCGAGATCGCGCAGCATCAAAGTGGGCATGAAGATGCTGATGCTCTGGTAATTGATGATGTAGCCGCCGGCGACGATGATGCCGAGGATGAAATATTTGAAAGCCGCGCCTTTGAAGATCTCGACCAAGGGCGAAGATTCGGCGAGCTTTTCCGGCGGCAGCTCGCCGGTCTTCAAGCGGCGCTGATATTCGAGCCACAGCCGCGACTCCGGCATCTTGGATCGCACGAACAGCATGAGGAGCAGCGGCAGGCCGCCGACGGCAAAGGCGACGCGCCACGCCATGTCGGGGTCGAGATTGGCCAGTGCCACCGTGGCGGCGATGGAGGCGAGCGCGGTACCGGCCGACGACATCGCCTGGACCACCGAACTGCCGAAGCCGCGGCGGCGGTTGTCCCAGACTTCGTTCAGAAGAACCATGCCGGCGCCCCATTCGCCGCCGACGCCGATGCCGGTGATGACGCGGAAGATCGAGGAGCGAGGCGAAGCTCCAGGACAGCGCCGAGAACAGCGAACCCGCGGCGAGCAGCAAGAGCGTCGACAGCAGCGCCTTCTTGCGGCCGACCCGGTCGCCGAGCCAGCCGAACAGAATGCCGCCGAACACCGATGCTGCAAGCGTCGCCGCGACGATCAAGCCGGTGTCGGGAAGGCCGATATTGAGCGACTTCTGGATCGGCACCAGAAGGAAGGCCATGATGATGAGATTGTAGAAGTCGAACGCGTAGCCGAGGATCGCCGACCAGGCGACAAAGGTCCGTTCGCGGCCCGTGTAAGTGACTGCTTCCGCCGACATTCGATCCCCCTTTTGCCCCTCTTCGGGTTTCTCCCTTCGGTCTTGTAGCAGCCCCGCCGCGGGGCCGCTGCCGTTTCGGGATTCCGATCTACTCTCTATCAGCTTCGGAAGTGCGGCATCACCTCGGACGCGAACATTTCCATGTTGCGCCGCGCCAGGTCGTCCGGCAGCACGCCGAATTGCAGCATGCTGACCAGCCGATTCAAGCCGGTGGCGTCGCGGACCCGGGCGATGGCGTCGCGCACGGTTTGCGGACTGCCGATGATCGCGGTGCCGCTGTCGACCAGGCTGTCGACCGTCTGGCGCGTCGCGCCCGACCCCAGCGATTTGCGCATCTTCATGGTCCGCAGCAGCGACGACAGCGACATGTAGCCCGGCGGCAGCAGCATCTCCCAGGGGTTGTTGAGGTAGTCGTTGAACAGCGATTCGATGCCGGCCTGGGCTTCGGCCCGCGCGCGTTCGTCGGTGTCGGCGACATAGACCGGCACCGCCCAGCCGAACTGGTTGCCGCTCGCCTCGTAGCCGAATTGCCGCGCCTGATCGCGGTACATGTTGAGATAGCGAATGACCAGCTCGGCCGCGCTGAACGTCACCAGGAACGGATATTTCCGCGCCGGATCGGCGGCCCATTGGATGGTCTCGGACGATCCTTGCGACGGAATCCAGATCGGCGGATGCGGCGTCTGATAGGGCCGCGGCCACAGATTGACGTAACGATAATTGTAATGCTGGCCCTCGAATTCGAACGGGCCCGGCTTGGTCCAGGCGGCGACGATCAGGTCGTGCGCCTCCTGATAGCGCTCATGCGAGAACGCCGGATTGAGCCCGGTGGCGTGATATTCGGTGCCGATGCCGCGCACGAAGCCGGTGATGAGCCGGCCTTCCGACAGATTGTCGAGCATCGCGAATTCTTCCGCGATGGTGATCGGATTGTTGCTCAGCGGCAGCGCGCGGCCGAGCATCGCGATCTTGACGCGCTTGGTGCGCTGGATCAGCGCGCTCGCGATCAGGTTCGGCGCCGGCATCATGCCGTAGGCGGTCTGATGATGCTCGTTGACGGCGATGACGTCGAAGCCGAGTTCCTCGGCATAGACGAGCTGGTCGATATAGGACTTGTATTCCTTGGCGCCTTTGACCGGATCGTAGAGGCTGTTCGGCAGCACCACCCAGGCGGAACGCTCTTGGCGGCGTGCCGCCATGTCGAGCGGGCGATAGGGCATCAGATGGAAGCAGACAAATTCCATGGCTCATCTCCCGTCGAGAAATGCAAGCACGGTGTCGGTGGTGACGCCGGTCTGCTCGATATGCGGCAGATGTCCGCATTGCGGAATAAGCTTCACCTTCACGCCGGGCACCCGCTCGCCCCACAGCGCCGCGTAGCGGCTCGGCAGTAATTTGTCGTCCTCGCCCCAGATCACCAGCGACGGCACCGCGACGCGATGCAGCCAGCGCTCGAGCGCCGGATTAAACCAGCGCGGCTGCCAGCCGAGCTTCGCCGCCATGAAGCGGTTGCGCATCAGCAATTCGGTCTCCGCCTCGGTCGGCGTTTGCTCCAGCATGAGCTTGGCGTAGGACTGGTCGTAGAACAGGTTTTGCGCGGTTTCGGCCGGCGACCAGATGAAGTTGTCGCCGCACGGCACGCCTTTGACGCGGATGCCGGCCGGCGCAAGCAGCGTGAGCGACGCGAGATGCTGACAATTGCGGACCGCGACCTCGGCCGCGATCCAGCCGCCCAGCGAATGACCGATCAGATGCACCTTGCCGGCATTCAAGCCGTCGAGCACGTCGAGATAATACATCGCCACATCGGCGACGTTTCTGATGGTGTCGGGACCATCCGACTTGCCGAAACCGGGATGCTCCAGCACCAGCACATCATGCTTGGCGGAAAGCCTTTCGAAGAACGGCAGCCAGCCGCTGATGCCGGCGGCGCCGTGCAGAAACAATATTGTTGATCCGCTGCCCTGGCGGAAAGACCGGACCTTTATGTCCCGCGTCCGGTGCATCGCTTCGATAACCGGCATCGGCCCCTCCCTGATTTATCGGCTTTCGCGCTTTATCTTCCTTGAGCCGCAAAATGTCGCCCGGTCTGGCCCGGCGGCACAAATAGTAAGTTCTTATGGCGGCCATAACGCAGCCACAGGGTCGCCGGTGCGGCCTGAACGCGGTAGGATGGGTTGAGCCCTTGCGAAACCCGTCACTTCGCCCCGGCGCGCTATGTTGGGTATCGCAGTGCTTGTCATCGGGCCGGCCGAGGACCGGACCCGGTGGCTCCGGTCATCCTACGTGCTTCGTTTTTTTTAGGATCATCCTCATGCGGAAATTCTCGCTGCTGCTTACCCTCGTCCTGGCAGCCGCCGCCCTCGAAACAAACCCCTCGCTTGCGCAAAGCCCGACCAACCTGACGGCTTTGCAGGGGCTCGTTCCAGTCAGCGCGCTTGCCAACACCGCAGCAGGAAAGGCTGCCCTCTCCGCAAATTTGACCGTTACCGCATCGATCCAGGACGGCAGCGCCAAGCAGCCGCTGTTGCTGCCGTTTGCGGAGCAACAACAACAGGCATTGCGCGACGCCTATATTACAGATAGCAATGCTTATGAGCTGGCCGACGGCCTCGGCACGGCGCTCAGCCGCGCCTATTGGGCACGCGCCACCTTTCAGAGCGCCGACGACGGCGAGACCTCGAGCTTTACGAGTTTATCCCCGGCCGTTGCTCTCCTGATCGCTTATACCAACGGCACGACGCGTTCGGATTCAAGTTCGGCCAAATATTTCTTCGCCAATGAAACAACCAATGGCAAGACGAAGGTCTCCGCCGCGGCGGCCGCTATCATGACCGATGCTAAAGGCCTCCCCGATATCTTCGGCCGCGCCTATGACCATCCCGCCGGAAGCAGCAACGCCGACCGCTACGGTGACTCGCGTCCCTTCCAGACCGAGCCTCATTTGACGCAGTTCTCAGGCAAAGACTTCTTTGGCGTCGCCTCCGGTAATCTCGATTATCTGCAAGGACCGGCCCAGGATCTGCGTAACAGCCCATCGTTTCCCAGCGGTCACACGACTTACGGTTACGCCGAATCATTGATCCTGGCGCTCCTGGTGCCGGAGCGCTATCTCGAAATGCTCACCCGCGCCGCCGAATACGGCAACGACCGGATCATCATGGGCGCGCATTATGCGATGGATGTGTTGGGCGGCCGCACGCTTGCGACCTATGACATCGCTCAGCTGCTCGCCAACAAGGCGGAATATGTGGGAGCGAAACGCGGAGGCCGCGACATCGGCAATTACCAGGAAGCTCTCGCCGCGGCGCGAGCCGACACAATGGCCGCGCTTGAGAGAGCATGCGGCCAAACCCTGACTCTTTGCTCACGTCAGGACGAGAGCCGCTTTGCCGATCCGGCAAAGAACCGGGCTTTTTATGAAGCCACTCAAACCTACGGATTGCCCCCGGTGCACGAAGCGACCGCCGGACGCAGCGAAGACGTTGCAACCCTCGCGCCTGAAGCCGGCAATCTTCTCACGGCGGCGTTTCCCTATCTCACACTGGAAGAAGCCGATGCCATTCTCACCAAGACCGAAGGTCCCGGCGGCGGCTTCCTCGATGACGGTTCCGCGTTCGGCGTCTATTCCCGCTTCGACCTTTATCGGGCGGTCGAGGAAGCCATGAAGCTTGCGCCCCAAGCCGAGCACCGCGATTGAATAAACGCGTGGCAGGATCGGTTGAGCCTTGGCGAAACTCGACTTCCGCCTGACGATCGGCCTGCGCAAGATCGGCGGGCACTGATCCGCCCCAAGTGTTCACGATCCTCGGCCGTCATTCGCGATATTCAAATGATAACGCGTGTGGCGCAGTTCTCCGGTCCTCGTGAAAGCACCGAGCGCGACCAGGTTTTGCAAATCACGCGTCGCGGTCGCACGCGAAATTTTAGCGATGGCAATGTAGTTGTCGGCGCTCAGGCCGCCCTTGAAGCCGTCGATGCCCTCCTTGAACATGCGGGCGACGGCCTTGTTCTGGCGTTCGTTCAATTGGCCACGAAACCGCTCATAGAACTTCGCCTTGGCGACATAGAAGTCCACGCGCTTGATGGTGTTGTTCTGGGCCTCAAGAACGGTATTGGCGAAATATTTCATCCACGGCGTGATCGCGAGGTCTTTGTTGTTGCGCTCCAACGCGGCGTAATAGTCCTTGCGCTGGCGCTCCATAGTGTAGGCCAGCGCGATCAAGCTGGGCTGTCCGAGATTTTGCGCCAGCGATTTTTCCGCCAATGCGCGTCCGATACGCCCGTTACCGTCCTCGAACGGATGGATGCACACAAAGTAGAGATGCACGAGCGCGGCACGCGTCAGCGCTGGCAGCTTAATCTTGCCGCCTGGAGCCGTGGCATTGAACCACGTGATAAAACGCCTCATTTCGCTGGGAAGCCGATTGGAAGGCGGAGCTTCCAAATGGACCCTGCGCTTGTGGAGCGGTCCGGAAACCACCTGCATGGGTTCGCGGTGCGTCCGGTAGCCTCCGATCACGCGGATGGAGTCATCCCCGCTTAGAAGCATGGTGTGCCAGGCGAACATCGTCTTGGCGGCAAGCCGTGTCGCGAAGTCGCGATACAAATCCACCATCATCTCGGCGATGCCGCGTTCGGCGGGTTTCACGCCGGGCCGCTCAAGCCCCAGCCCGAACTGTTGGCGAAGCGACGACTGCACGCTGTCACGATTGAGGATTTCTCCCTCGATCGCAGAGGTCTTCACCGCCTCGTCGCTGATAAGCTCGATCTTGAGAGTTTCCTGCTCGTTCGCGCCGATATGCTTGAAGACGCCAATGAGCTCACCGGATTGCCGTAAGAATTGCTCTTCCAGGGGCGCTAAGGCCTCTGAATCGTAATTGAAATTAGGCCAATCCGGCTGTTCCCAATTCCACGCCATGAGCTATAGCGACCTTTTCTATAGCTCATATTATTGGTTTAAATGAGCTATAGCAAGGCCGTTCTATAGCTCAAAGCACGTCGGCCGTGCCGTCATCGTGATCGCAATCCTGCGAACCGCCCTGCGATCCACTGGCTTGTTACTGGCGAAACTCTCACACGAGCAGGAGCAAGCCATGAGCAAATTCGCTTTATACGTCCCGCTGGAAGCGAAGCCCGGCAAGGAGAAGGACCTCGCCGATTTTCTGCGCTCGGCCGTGCCGCTGGTGAACGCGGAGCCGGGAACGAGTTCCTGGTTCGCCATCCAGGAGGGCCCGTCCCGCTTCGCCATCTTCGACACCTTCGACGACGAAGCCGGCCGCGACGCCCATCTCAACGGCAAGGTCGCCGCCGCACTGATGGAAAAGGCCCAAAGCGGCGACCTGTTCGCCAGGCCTCCGGAGATTCATAGGCTCGGGATTATTGCGGATAAGGTGGCGCATTGAGCGCGCACGCGGCCGGTAGGATGGGTTGAGCTTTCGCGAAACCCATCACTCGGCCTTATGCCGTTTGATGGGCATCTGCGAAATCCTCCGATCCCGGGCTCTCAAATGGAACAGCGGAAACGACGATGACTGACGATGGTCAGCACGCGATGCAACGTCGCACCCTGAGAGACGCGCCAGCGCCGTCGATTTGCGTATTCGACGTCAATGAGACGCTGCTCGACATCGAATACATGGCGCCGCTATTTGCAGCGGCTATTCGGCGACAGGAAGGTCGTGCGCGAGTGGTTCAACCAACTGGTCCTCTACTCGGATGTCATAAGCTTGTCGGGACCCTATTCGACCTTCTTCGCGCTTGGCGAGGGCGTCCTGAAAATGCTGGGTTCGATCTACAAAGTCCCGGTCAGCCAGGCCGACGTTGACGAACTGAGAACGGGAATGCTGACCATGCCGGCGCATCCCGATGTTCCCGCGGGATTGAAGCAACTAAAGGACGCCGGTTTCCGGCTGGTCACGCTGACGAACTCGCCGCCCGATCCGCAGAAGAATCCGCTCAAGCACGCAGGCATCGACCGCTGGTTTGAAAAGTCATTCAGCGTCGATCGCGTTCGCCGATTCAAACCGGCGCCTCAAGTGTATCACATGGTCACGGAGGAACTGGCCGTACCGCTATCGGCGATTTGCCTGGTTGCCGCCCATGTGTGGGACACGATCGGAGCGCAGAGCGTCGGATGGTCCGCAGCCCTCGTCACCAGGCCCGGCAACGCGCCTCTCGTCGTACCGGGACTACCGCAGCCGCAGGCTGTCGCGCCGGATATTCCTGGGATAGCGGTCCAACTCATCAAGCTTTGGCGTTGATAGCATAAGCATACGAACCATGTGCTGGCGCCGGCCGTCGTGTTCCTGGCATCCGACGAGGCTTACATGGTGAGTAGCGCGATATACGACGTCACCGGCGGCGACAGCGCCAATTACACGGCCTAGTGCACGGGAGTGCGCGCCTCTCTGCGGTCTATTACCTCGCATGTAATTGAGCCGAGCCGCTGCCCGACTATTTTACTGATTGTCCGCGCGCTACGGAACATTCGAGCAGTGCGATTTGGTGAGCGCGGGGCATTGTAGGATCAACGACGAAATCCAGGAGAGAAAGATGCAAGCCGTGTTTACAAAGAAGGAACCGCCCCGGTGGCTCCTCGATATGTGGAAGGAAATTGATGACAAAACCTTCGGGAAGGGCTTCGATTGCTTCACGGAAGATGCCGTCTGTAACCTGGGAGTGGCAGATTGGAAGGGTCGGGAAGCGATTCGCGGCAATCTGAAGGCCTTCATCGATACCGGGTTCACTGCTCAGCATCACGTCACCGAATACTGGGATGCCGGCTTCCTGAAAATGTTTTGCGGTATCGTGGATATGACGCCCGATGATCGGTCGGGGCCGACAGTGCATCCGACAATGACCCATTTCTTCTACATGGATGAAAAGGACAACACCAAAGTGCGTCGCTGGGTTGGTGCCGTAGGACCGACTTCTTTCGGTTAATCCCGTTGCACCATCCGGCCATCCATGGCGGGCCAGTTCTGGCCCTTCGAGCACAGCACGGAGCGCCCCGGTTCAAGAGCGGCAGCGTTTATTGACCGGGGCACCATCGCTGTTGGGCCGCACATCGACAACAGCAAACGAAAGATCATCCGGCAATGAAAGCGACTGCCAGCGATATCAAAACGGTCTCCAATCCCGCGGGTGTTCTCTTACGTCAGTGGCGGGATATTCGCGGCAAGACCCAGCTTGATCTATCGTTCGATGCCGGCGTCTCACAGAAGCATATAAGCTTCGTCGAAAGCGGCCGTAGCATCCCGAGCCGCCAGATGCTGCTCGATCTTGCTCAGGCTCTCGACGTACCGCTCCGCGAAAGAAACCAGCTATTGATGGCCGCCGGCTACGCGCCGTTATATTCCGATCAGGCGCTCGATACGCCGATCATGAACAGTATCGGCAAAGCCCTGAGGCGTATGCTGCTGCAGCATGAGCCCTTTCCGGCGATCGTCATGGACCGGCATTGGAATGTGTTGATGACCAATGACGCGGCGCCGCGATTTTTTAACTGCTTCATCGACATGGCCGCGCGGCCGGCCCCGCGTAACCTGCTGCATCTGATGTTCGATCCGGCAGGGATGCGGCCTTTCATCGCGAACTGGCCGGAGACGGCAAGCGGATTGCTTGCACGCGCGTATCGCGAAGCGCTCGGGCGCGTCATCGACGAGAGGACGAAGGCGCTTCTTACGGAATTGTCGCAATATCCAGATGTGAAGCCAGAATGGCACTCGCCATCACCGGGTAATGCGATGCCGATGATCCCGCTCGCCTTCGTCAAAGACGGCGTGACGTTAAACTACTTTTCGATGATCACGACGGTCGGAACTCCGCAGACAATCACCGCGGAGGAGTTGCGGCTCGAATGCATGTTCCCTGCCGATGACTTCACCGAATCCGAGCACAGCCAGTTCATCCTGGCGAATTCCGTCCCCCGATCGGCACGCCACTAACAAGGGCTCGGCTAGTCCAGGTTATCCCGATTCCATAACTTTGCCGAAAGGCTGCGAGGCTCGGGACCCGCAGAACGGTGCAAAATAATCGTCACTTTTGTAGTGACATAAATCTTGACGAGCGTCACCGTTATGGGTACATACGACGACATACTCGCTCAATACGGACGCCGCCGGTGAGGGGACTTTCCGGTGGCGGGGCGAGTGCGGTGCCCGCGGATGGGGCTATCCACCCTGTTCCCGGGCAGCTTCGGGCATCAGTCTCCCGGCATTATGACCGGGGCGGGAGGTGCTTCCCTGGACTGGGACAGGCGAAGGCGGGTAACGCCCGCTGGCGATTTTGCCAGCGCATGATCGTTGTTCACGTTCATGCGTCAGACCGCGTCCCAGGAAACCTGGCCTGAAGCTGAGCCTTAGGGACGACGACTCCCTTTGGCGAGAACCGTGGTGGGACGCCGACAGACGAGCTGCCCCGCAGGGCAGCGCCGCGCCCGATGGTGCGGCGGGTAGTACCAGCGTTTGTCGGCGTCCTGCTTCCTATTTTTTATTGGTTTGGAATTGGAATTGACGAAGACGGCGTAAGGCATCGAGAAACCGGGGCCCCACCCCTTGGGCTTTCTCACGCTTCCCGAACTTCGCGCTTCACGTGACGGGGTTGGCATAGCTCGGGCGCGAAGAGGCGCCGCGAGAACGATTACGCTCATCCTCCCCCGTGAAACGGGGGAGGTGCCGCGCATAGCGCGGCGGTAGGGGCGCGGGAGAAGCCGCGACTAAGACGTTTCAAGGAAATACAGATGACAGCGTTATCTCCACCTTGCAACGACAACGGAGCGTCGAGTCAGACGCCCCTCCCGCCGCGCTGCGCGCGGCACCCTCCCCGCTATCGCGTGGCGGGATGAAAAAAGCCCATGCGCTGCGGGAGGGATTGTGTTGCTCATTCGCCGTGGAGGGGCCGTTGTGTCCGGGCGCGATCCGTTTAGGGTGGATACCGTTGTTTCGTCTTTCTGCCACGTTCGCCGGGACCATCGTGGACAATCAATTTCGCCCTTCCGCGGGCCGGCGTGTGCTCGCGCTGGTGCTGCTTTGGCTTTGCGGCGCCAGCTTGCGGATCACCGTCTTGGCGATGCCGCCGGTGGTGCCGCTGTTGCATGCCGATCTGCATCTGTCGGAAACCGGCATCGGCTGGCTCGCAAGCCTGCCGCCGATGCTGTTCGCGGTCGCTGCCGTGCCGGGCTCGCTGTTGATCGCGCGCTTCGGCCTGGTGCCGGCATTGGTGATCGGGCTCCTGCTCAACGCCGCGGGCTCGGCGGCGCGCGGCGCGCTGCCCAGTGCAACGTCACTCTACGCTTCGACCATCGTGATGGCGGCCGGCGTGTCGATCATGCAGCCGACGCTGCCGCCTTTGGTGCGGTCCTGGTTTCCCGATCGCATCGGCTTCGCCACCGCGATCTACACCAACGGCCTCTTGATCGGCGAGACGCTCGCGGTGTCGCTCACCATTCCGCTGGTGCTGCCGCTGGTCGACCACAGCTGGCGGCTGAATTTCATGGTCTGGTCGATTCCGGTGCTGCTCACCGCGCTCCTGGTCCTCGTCTGCATCTCGCGGTTCGGCGACACGGCCGCTGCAAACGGCGGTCCCACGGTCGCTCCGACAGTATCGGCGAAGCGGCGATGGTGGCCGGATTGGCGCCGGCCGATTATTTGGCGGCTCGGCCTGATCCTCGGCAGCGTCAACGCCATGTATTTCGTCACCAACGCCTTCCTGCCCGATTACATGACGGCGGCCGGCCGGCCCGACCTGATCGCGAGCGCACTCACCGCGATCAATCTGGCGCAATTGCCGGCGTCCTTTCTCATGCTGGGCGTGGCGGGGCGCTGGGTGAGAAATCCGTGGGCCTACCGGGTGACCGGCGGCGTGGCGCTCCTCAGCCTGATCGGCATGATGACCATGAGCGCGCTGTGGATCGTGTTCTGGGCGGCGGTGCTCGGCTTCATCACCGCGATCACGCTCGTCCTCGCGCTGGCGCTGCCGTCGGTGGTCAGCGCGCCCGACGACGTCCATCGCACCTCGGCCGGCATGTTCACCATCAGCTACAGCGTGGCGATGGCGCTGTCGGTGCTCGGCGGCTGGCTGTGGGATCTGACGCATGTGCCGCTGGCCGCCTTAATTCCGGTCGCGGTGTGCGGAACCATGATCGTCGTTTTATCGTCGACGGTGCGCGATGCCGGCGAGCATAGCTGATCAATATCCGGCGGCGAGCGCCCCGCGCGTTCGCGGATCGGCGGCGCCGACAAAACCCGAAGGCGTGATCATGATCGAATTGGCGGAGGTGGCCGGCCTTGTCGGCACTATTTTTTCGCCGCGCGCCTCGAGCGCGGCGAGGACGGCGTCGGGAAATCCCGGCTCGACATACACCTGGTCGGGCAGCCATTGATTATGCAGGCGCGGTGCCGACACCGCAGCCGCGATGTCCATGCCGCGATCGATCACGTTGACGATGACTTGCAGCACGGTGGTGATGATGCGGCTGCCGCCCGGCGAACCGGTGACCAGAAACGGCTTGCCATCCTTGAGCACGATGGTCGGCGTCATCGACGACAGCGGACGCTTGCCCGGGCCGGGTTCGTTGGCCTCGTAGCCGACGAGGCCATAGGCGTTCGGCGCATCCGGCTTGGCGGCGAAGTCGTCGAGCTCGTTGTTGAGAAGAATGCCGATGCCGTCGGCGACAAGGCCGAGGCCGTAGCCGAAATTGAGGGTGTAGGTGTTCGAAACCGCATTGCCGAAACGATCGGTGACCGAGAAATGCGTGGTGTTGGGGCCTTCGTTCTGAGCATTGCCGCCGGCGCGGATCGCGCTTGCCGGCGTGGCGCGCGCCGGATCGATGGTGGCGCGCCAGGCCGCCGCATAGTCTTTCGATGTCAGGCGCGCGACCGGATTTTGCACGCGGTCGGGATCGCCGAGAAACAGCGCGCGGTCGGCATAGGCGCGCTTCATCGCCTCGATCATGAGGAACAATGTCTGGGTCTGATCGTCGTGCGCCAGATCGTAGCCTTCGAGAATATTGAGCATCTCGATCAGATTGACGCCGCCGGACGACGACGGCGGCATCGACACGATGTCGTAACCGCGATAGCTGCCGCGCACCGGCACGCGCTCGATAGCGCGATAGTTTTTCAGATCGTCGGCGGTCATCACGCCGCCCGCGGCCTGCACGTCGGCGGCAAGCTTGGCGGCGACGGGGCCGTCGTAGAACGCGCGCGGGCCGTCATGCGCGATGGCTTCGAGCGTTCTGGCGAGATCGCTTTGCACCAGTGGATCGCCGGGCGCGAGGACATTGCCGTTCGCGTCGAGAAAGATTTTTGCCGAAGCCGGCCAGCGCGCCAGCCGGTTGCGAACGCCCGGCAGCGAATCCGCGATATCGTCGCTGACCGGAATGCCATCGCGCGCCATGGCGATCGCCGGCGCGATCAGATCGGCCAGGGTGAAATGGCCGGAGCCGTATTTTTCGAGCGCGAGCGCGAGGCCGGCGACGGTGCCCGGCACGCCGACAGCAAGCGCGGAGTCGCGCGACTTTTGCGGATCGGCATTGCCGGCCGCGTCAAGAAAACTCTTGGCGTTGATCGCGGCCGGTGCGGTCTCGCGATAATCGATTGCGGTGTCTTCGCCATTGGCGCGGTGGATCACCATGAAACCGCCGCCGCCGATATTGCCGGCGCGCGGATAGGTCACCGCGAGCGCAAAGCCCGTCGCCACCGCGGCATCGATGGCATTGCCGCCCTTTTGCAGAATGTCGGCGCCGATCCGCGCCGCCCGCGCCTCCTGCGCCACCACCATGCCGTTTGGCGCGACGACGGATTGCGCTTCAGGAATCGCACTGCCCGGCGTGGCCAGTCTTTGCGCGACCGCGTCGGAGGAGCGGATCGTAAATGCGGCGACCGCGATCAGGAAAATTACGCGAGCAACCGTCGATGGGACGGATCGGGCCATGGCTGTCATTACTCGCACACTTTCCGGCCAAGGCCGACGCGTTTACTCTCTCGGAAACGGATAAATCCCAGATGGACCCCAGCGCAGTTCTGTTAGCCAACGGCAGTGTGCGGATCAAGCAAACGCGCCACGGCCTGATGGCTTACAATATAAACGACGCCTATGTCGGGCGTTCCTTCGATTGTTACGGCGAATTTTCGCGCGGCGAAACGCTGTTGTTTGCGCAGCTCGTTGGGCCGCAAACGCTGGTCGTCGATATCGGTGCCAATATCGGCGCGCATACGCTGTTTTTTGCCGAGGCGGTCGGTGCACGCGGCCTGGTTTTCGCCATCGAGCCGCAACGGGCGGTTTATCAGCTGCTGTGCGCGAATTTGGCGCTTAACAACATCACCAACGTGCGCGCGATCCATGCAGCCGCCGGTCAGGCGCGCGGCCAGGCGTCCGTACCGGTTTATGACTATACGCAGCCGGGCAATTTTGGCGGCGTCGAACTGGCCGAAACCGGTGGCGAGCCAGTCGAACTCGTAAGCATCGACAGCCTGCAACTACCCGCGTGCCATTTCATGAAGATCGATGTCGAAGGCCACGAGCAAGCGGTGATCGCCGGTGCGGTTGAAACGATAACGCGCTTTCGGCCCGTCCTCTACGTGGAGAATGACCGCCGGCAACATTCCGCCAATCTGATCCGGCAGATCCACGATCTCGACTATGTGCCCTACTGGCATCTGCCGCCGCTGTTCAGCCCTGATAATTTTTTTCAAAACCCGACCAACGTGTTCGCCAACACGGTGTCGGTCGACATGATGTGCCTGCCGAAGGGCGACGGCCGGGCGGTCGAAGGCATGAAGCCGGTCGCCGGTCCGGATGATTGGCCGTTTCCTTATTAGGCGGCGCGATCAGAGCATCGACGGCAGAACGCGATCGGGCGGGCGATGGCCGTCGAGAAAGGTCTTGATGTTGACGATGACCTTTTCACCCATGTCGACGCGGCCTTCGAGGGTCGCCGAGCCGAGATGCGGCAGCAGCACGACCTTGCCGGCGCGTGCGAGCTTGACCAGCTTCGGGCTCACCGCCGGTTCGTGCTCGAACACGTCGAGACCGGCGCCGGCGATATGTCCGGATTCGATCAGGCGGCCGAGCGCGTTCTCGTCGATTACCTCGCCGCGGGCGGTATTGACGATATAGGCCTCGGGGCGGATGAGCTTCAGCCGCCGCGCCGACAAGAGATGATAGGTGGCGGGCGTATGCGGACAATTGATCGAGATGATGTCCATGCGGGCGAGCATCTGGTCGAGGCTCTCCCAATAGGTCGCGTGCAGTTCTTCCTCGATTTCGGTGGCGACGCGGCGGCGATCGTAATAGTGGATCTTCAGGCCGAAGGCATGGGCGCGGCGCGCCACCGCCTGGCCGATGCGGCCCATGCCGACGATGCCGAGCCGCTTGCCCCAGATGCGATGGCCGAGCATCCAGGTCGGGCTCCAGCCGGTCCATTCGCGCTCGCCGGTCAGCACCTGCGCGCCCTCGGCCAGACGCCGCGGCACCGCCAGGATAAGCGCCAGCGCCATGTCGGCGGTGTCCTCGGTGAGAACGCCCGGCGTATTGGTCACGGTGATGCCGCGCTGAATGGCGGTCGCCACGTCGATATTGTCGACGCCATTGCCGAAATTGGCGATCAGCTTGAGCCTTTCGCCCGATTGGGTCAGCACCGCGCGGTCGATGTGGTCGGTTACTGTCGGGACGATAACGTCGGCGGTCTTGGCGGCCTCGACGAGCTCGGCTTGGCTCATCGGCTTGTCGTCGGCGTTCAGGCGGGCGTCGAACAGCTCGCGCATGCGCATTTCGACGCTGTCCGGCAGCTTGCGAGTGACCACGACCAGCAGTTTCTTGCCCGTCGCCATGCGTTGCCCCTTGCGCCCGCGGCCATCTCAAGTGGCCCGATTCAGGTCTCCTTAACCGCCCTCGCCGACACTCAAGAGCGGGGGGCAGTCCGTTCAAATCTTTCTACCAGATGGCCGCGCTCCCCACAAAGCGCGCCGGGGCTTACCGGCGTGGCGGATATCCATAACGGGTTGGGGCAAAGTGAGTTTGCAAGCCTTGAATATGCAAGTTTTGATTTTGCCAGTCGCGATGACGTTGCGGCGTGGCAGGGGGATTGTTATCGCGCTGGCCGCGATCGCGGCGCTGTCGGCGTTCGGCTGGCCCGGCACCGCGAGCGCCGGCAGCGACACCACCAGCAGTCTGCCGGTGCCGCGCTTCGTCAGCCTCAAGGCCGATCGCGTGACCGTGCGCGGCGGCCCCGACAAAGATCACGATGTGGCCTGGGTCTATACTCGCCTCGGCTGGCCGGTCGAAATCACCGCGGAATTCGAAAACTGGCGCCGCATCCGCGATTCCGACGGCGCGGAAGGCTGGGTCTATCATTCGCTGCTGTCGGGCAAGCGCACGGCTTCGGTGCAGCTCAAATCCAAGACCGACTTGGCGCCGCTATACGCCCAGCCAGACGCCAAGAGCACCGTCACCGCGCAATTGCAGGTCGGCGTGCTCGGCACGGTCAAGCGCTGCACCGGAATGTGGTGTCAAATCTCCGGTCAAGGTTTCGAAGGCTGGATCCTGCAGACCGATCTTTGGGGCGTTTATCCCGATGAGAAGGTCGAGTAGAGAGGATGAGCGACCGATTACGGCCACACGCGCTCCGCCTTCTTCTTTGTGCCGGCGCCATCCTTATGAGTTGCCTTCTGAATTGTCTTGCCGCTTCGGCGCAAACGCCGCCGAAGAAGCCGAAAATTTTCCTGCCCGCACTCGCCGCGCAAGGCTTCGACGTCAAAGCCGCTTACGGCTCTTATATCGTGATGCAAAAGGGCAAGGACGTTTGGCTCTGCTACATGCTCGAGACCAAATCGGACTGCGCGCCAGCCGAGTAGTCCTGCTACGCAGCTGCCTATGCGATTGGTGGCCGTTGTTCTGGCGACCGGAAACGCGAGCTGAAGGTTTTGGAGAGAGCGCCGGTCGGCGGCTCTCAGCGCTTGCGCCGCAACCGGACCACGACATCGATACGAGCGATCTCGTAGCCCTCGGGCGCCATCGGGGCCTTGCCGACCACCACGTCGCTCGACGGGATGTCCATGAGGTCGTTCTGATCCTCGATGAAAAAATGGTGGTGTTCGGAATTGTTGGTGTCGAAATAGGCTTTCGAGCCGTCGACGGCGACTTGGCGCAACAGGCCGACTTCCGTGAACTGATGCAGGGTGTTGTACACGGTCGCAAGCGACACCGGCACTTTGGCGCGGCTTGCTTCCTCGTAAAGCATTTCCGCCGTCACATGGCGGTCGCCTTTGCCGAACAGGATCCAACCGAGCGCCATGCGCTGCCGCGTCGGCCGAAGCCCCACATCCCGAAGCTTGGTCTTGACGTCATGCCAAGGGCAGCCGTTGAGATCGGCCCGCATTGCCTGCAGTGGCGCTGGCATCGCAGGCGCGACGGCAAACGTCGGGCGCGTGGGAACGGATGAACGCGACTTTGTCATAACGGCACCTTGCAGCCCCTGCGAGCCGCCGAAGAGATTGTTGCAGGTGAAATCATTATACGCCACCCTGCGGGCGCTGCAACTCCCCGGCACACGCCGTCAGGGCGGGCGGCGGGGCCGTGACTTCCCACCGCGCCGTGGGCAGAGGGCGTGCGGCTTTGCCGCATTCTCCCCATATGTTAGGGATTATCGGATCAGCCGAAAGGGCGGAGCGGAACGCGGATGCAAGAGCGCCGGACGAATTTCGAATATGAGGACCTGCTGGCATGCGGCCGGGGTGAGTTGTTTGTCGAGGGCCCGCAACTGCCCTTGCCGCCGATGTTGATGTTCGATCGCATTTCGGAAATCGCGGAAGGCGGCGGTGAATACGGCAAGGGTCTGGTGCGTGCGGTGCTCGATCTCAAGCCGGATCTCTGGTTTTTTCCCTGCCATTTCAAAGGCGATCCTGTGATGCCGGGCTGCCTCGGCCTCGATGCGCTGTGGCAGATGTTGGGTTTCTTTCTCGGCTGGCTCGGCTCACCCGGCCGAGGCCGCGCGCTCGGCATGGGCGAGATCAAGTTTTCGGGGCAGGTGCTGCCGACGATGAAAAACATCGTTTATGGCATCGACATCAAACGCGTCATGCGCTCGAAGCTCGTGCTCGGCATTGCCGACGGCTGGCTCTCGGCGGACGGCTCGGTGATTTATCGCGCGCTGGACATCAAGGTCGGCTTGTTCCGCGACGCCGAGCCGCAGCCTAATAGCGCTTAGTCGAACGGCGCTTAGGCGGACGAGGCAAGACACATGAAACGTGTGGTCGTCACCGGGATGGGCATCGTCTCGTCTATCGGCAACAACACGCAGGAAGTATTGGCGTCGCTGCGCGAGGCAAAACCCGGCACCGTGCGCGCCGACAAATACGCTGAGTTGGGTTTCCGCTCCCATGTGCACGGCGCGCCGACGCTCGATCCCAGCGAAGCAGTCGACCGCCGCGCGATGCGGTTTCTCGGTGGTGGCGCCGCCTGGAATCACGTTGCGATGGAGCAAGCCATCCGCGACGCCGGCCTCGAAGAGACCGATATCTCGAATCCGCGCACCGGCATCATCATGGGCTCCGGCGGCCCGTCGACGCGATCCATCGTGGAAGCCGCCGACATCACCCGCAGCAAGGGCCCGAAACGGGTGGGCCCCTTCGCGGTGCCGAAAGCGATGTCGTCGACCGCATCGGCAACGCTTGCGACTTGGTTCAAGATCAAAGGTCTGAGTTATTCGATCTCGTCGGCCTGCGCGACCTCCAATCATTGCATCGGCAATGCCTACGAGATGATCCAATACGGCAAGCAGGACGTCATGTTTGCCGGCGGTTGCGAAGAGCTCGACTGGACATTGACGGTTCTGTTCGATGCCATGGGGGCGCTGTCGTCGAAGTTCAATGACACACCCGCCAAGGCTTCACGCGCCTACGACGCGGATCGCGATGGCTTCGTCATCAGCGGCGGCGCCGGCGTGCTGGTGCTCGAAGAATTCGAACGCGCCAAAGCACGCGGTGCAAAGATCTACGGCGAGATCGCCGGTTACGGCGCCAGTTCCGACGGCGTCGACATGGTGGCGCCGTCGGGCGAAGGCGCGGTGCGCTGCATGAAAATGGCGCTCGCGGCCGTCAAGCCGAAGGTGGATTACATCAATCCCCACGCGACCTCGACGCCGATCGGCGACCTCAAAGAGATCGAGGCGATCCGTGAAGTTTTTGGCTCAGGCGACAAGTGCCCGCCGATCTCGGCGACCAAGTCGCTGACCGGACACTCGCAGGGCGCGACCGGCGTTCACGAAGCGATCTATTCGCTCCTGATGATGAACAATGGCTTCATCTGCGAGAGCGCCAACATCGAGAACCTCGATCCGGCCTTCGCCGACATGCCGATCCTGCGCGACCGGCGCGACGACGTAAGGCTCGGCTGCGTGCTGTCGAATTCCTTCGGCTTCGGCGGCACCAATGCCTGCATCGTATTCAAGCACCCGGACGCATAACGTGTCGCAGATAATGGCAGGAAAACGCGGCCTGATCATGGGGGTCGCCAACGACCACTCGATCGCCTGGGGCATCGCGCGGACGCTCGCGGCGCACGGCGCCACGCTCGCTTTCACCTACCAGGGCGAAGCGCTCGGCAAACGCGTCAAGCCGCTGGCAGCATCGGTCGGGGCCGATTTCGTGTTGCCTTGCGACGTCGAGGACACCGCGTCGGTCGAGGCCGTGTTTGCCACACTCGGCCAGACCTGGGGCACGCTCGATTTCCTCGTCCACGCGGTTGCCTTTTCCGACAAGACCCAGCTCACCGGCCGCTACGCCGACACCACGCGCGAGAACTTTGCGCGCACCATGCTGATCTCGTGTTTCTCGTTCACCGAAGCGGCGCGGCACGCCGCCGCCATGATGCCGAACGGCGGCGCCATGCTGACGCTCACCTATAATGGCGGCTTGCGTGCGATGCCGAATTACAACGCCATGGGCGTCGCCAAGGCGGCCCTTGAGGCCTCGGTCCGCTACCTTGCCGTCGATTTCGGCGCCAGCAAAATCCGCGTCAACGCGATCTCGGCGGGACCGATCCGGACGCTGGCCGGGGCCGGCATCGGCGATGCCAGGGCCATGTTCGCGTTTCAACAGCGGCATTCGCCGCTGCACCGCGGCGTCACGCTCGAAGATCTCGGGGGCGCCGGACTCTATCTGCTTTCGGATCTATCGAGCGGCGTCACCGGCGAAATCCATTTCGTCGATTCCGGCTACAATGTCATCGCCATGCCGCATCCGGACGCGCTACGCGCCGATCACAAGCAGGCAGCGGACGAAGCGGCGAAATGATTCTTCCGCTCGTCCCCGCGAAAGCGGGGACCTAGTTCTTCGGCCTCCCACGCTGGATTCCAGCTTGCGCGGGAATGAGCGGAATCAGGAGCTACAACTTCGCCAGATGCGGCATCACCTCGGCACTGAACAGGTTCAGCGAACGCAGCGCGTCGGCGAGCGACATCGTGCCGAGAAATAAATATGTCAGCAGATAGTTGATGCCGAGCTCTTGCGCTTGCCGCTCGATTTCCTTGCGAACGGTTTCCGGCGAACCGGCGATGACGGTACCGTTGGCGAGCGTATCCTCGTAGCTTTGACCGTGGGGGATATTCAGCCGCGATGTCGCGCCGCTATGGCCGTGTTTGACACGCAGCCAATTGAGGTTCGCCAGGTGCACCTCCATCGCCGGTTTGGCGAAGCGATGCGCTTCCGCATCCGTATCGGCGACGAAAATGTGCCGTTGCACGGCGATAACGGCACCGCCGGAAAACTCCGACTTCGGCTGCGCCGGCCCGCCACGCTTGGCGAGCGCGGCTTTGAAGGCGGTGATATTGGCCTTCGCTATCGGCGTCGGGCCCAGCGTCACAAAGTGCAGGCCCTGCTCACCCGCCCAGGTCGAGCCAATCTCATTGGATGAGCCGTACCAGAATGGCGGATAGGGCTGCTGCAACGGCGATAGCGCGATCGGCACGTTTTCATAGGTGAAATGCTTGCCGGCATAGCTGAGTGAATCCGTCGTGAGACCAGCACTGATGCAGTTGAAGGCGTCGATGAAAATCTCCCGCGACTGATCGTGATCGACCTTGTGGAATTTCAGCTCGTAAGGCGACACACCGCGGCCGACGCCGACATCGAGCCTGCCATAGCTCAGATGGTCGAGCATGCAGATTTCTTCGATCAGCCGCAGCGGCGAATAGAGCGGCAACAGGTAAACCAGCGGCCCGAGCCGCATGCGCTTGGTCGCGCGCGCCAGCGCACCGAGATAAACGCCGGGCACCGGCACCATATTGAGCGGCGTCTGATGGTGTTCGGCGACATGCAGGCAATAGATTCCCGCGGCGTCGGCCGCTTCGGCAAAGCGCAGCCGCTCGTCGAACAGCGTGGTCAACGGCCGTTCGCCATATTCGACGTGATCGAAAAGTCCGACCTTCATGAGACTTCCTTTCGTTAATTCGTTTTCGGCAGGCCGACCTGCCGGCCCATGCCGGCGCAATCGGCGTCGGTCTTGAGACCCGCGGCGCGGATGCCATGAACCGCGAGTTCCTCGTCGCGATCCTCGGTATCGCCGGTGACGCCGACCGCGCCGATCACTTCGCCCTGCGCGTCGCGGATCAGCATGCCCCCGCCTTCGGGAAAAATCTGTTCGCCGCTTGCCGCGATCAGGTAGCGCATGAAGATTGGCCGCTCCTCGGCGCGCTGGTGTACCAGCTTCGAGCTACGCCCGAGCGACAATGCCGCATAGGCTTTACCGAAGGCCATTTCGAAACGGATCATGGACGACCCATCTTCCTTCTTGAACGCCTTTACCTTGCAGCCGGGCTCGACAACGATCACGCTCAATGGCCGGCAATTGAGGGCCGCGCCGCGCTCGATGACGGCATCGATAATGCGCTCGGCCTGTGCCAGCGTGACAATGCTCATGTGACCTCCCCTGTCGAGCGTCTTGTGCCAGTTTCGCCCGCGCTGCGCCATACGCGCGCCCGCAAGTCACCTATCCCAACTCGCCTGTCCCAACTCGCCTGGCCCAAGTCACCTATCTCCCGGTCGCTATCGATTGACCGATACTCTTGCCTCCGGCCGCGGACCGCGCCACATGTGCGCGATGCCGGCCTTTCCAGCCATCGCGGTCGAACGCCTCGTCAAAATCTACAAGACCGTTCCCGCGGTCGATGGCATTTCGTTTTCGCTCACGCCTGGCTCGATCACGGGGCTGCTCGGCGGCAATGGCGCCGGTAAAACCACGACCATCGCCAGCATCATGGGATTGGTGATGCCGACTTCCGGCCGCGTCACGGTGCTCGGCGCGGAAATGCCGCGGCAACGCTATCGCGTGCTGCACCGTATGAATTTCGAAAGCCCCTATGTCGAAGTGCCGATGCGGCTCACGATCCGGCAGAACTTGAAGGTATTCGGCATGCTGTACGGCGTGCCCGATCTGGCGGAGCGCATCAAACAGCTGGCGGCGGATCTCGATCTCGTCGACCTGCTCGATCGACCGACCGGCAAACTTTCGGCCGGACAGAAGACGCGTGTCTCGCTCGCCAAAGCGCTGATCAACAATCCGGATGTGCTGTTGCTCGACGAGCCGACCGCTTCGCTCGATCCGGATACCGCCGATTGGGTGCGCGGCCATCTCGCGCGCTATTGCCGCGAGCGCCATGCCACGGTGCTGCTCGCCTCGCATAACATGATGGAAGTCGAGCGGCTGTGCGAACGCGTCATCATCATGAAACGCGGCCGCATCGAGGACGACGATACGCCGGCAAAATTACTGGCGCGCTATGGCCGTCGCACGCTCGAAGAGGTTTTCCTCGACGTCGCGCGCGGTAAGGGCATTCATATCGAGGCGGCGCAATGAGCGGCGTCGAAATCGTCTCCACGACACCGCCCGGGAGCACCGGGTGGGGCGGCGGTTCGCCCCGCCGCATCGGCGCGATGATGTTGCGATACTGGTATCTGTTGCGCTCATCGTGGCCCCGGCTGCTTGATCTTGTCTATTGGCCGACGGTGCAGATGGTCACCTGGGGTTTCCTGCAATATTACATCACCGCCAATGCCGGATTTTTTGCGCGTGCCGGCGGCACTTTCATCGGCGCGGTTTTGTTGTGGGACATTCTGTTTCGCGGCCAGCTCGGCTTTTCAATCTCGTTTCTCGAGGAGATGTGGTCGCGCAACATCGGCAACTTGATGATGAGTTCGTTACGGCCGTTCGAGTTCATCACGGCGCTGATGGTGATGAGCATCGTGCGGCTGGCGATCGGTGCCGTCCCGGTCACCTTTCTCGCCATCGCGTTCTTCGGCTTCAATCTTTTTGGACTGGGCTTCGCGCTGGTGGCGTTCTTTTTCAATCTGATGCTGACCAGCTGGGCGATCGGCATTTTTGTCTCCGGACTGATCCTGCGCAACGGCATGGGTGCAGAGAATCTGGCCTGGTCGATTACATTCCTGTTCATGCCGCTGACCTGCGTCTATTACCCGGTCAGCACCCTGCCGGTCTGGCTGCAGCCAGTGGCCTGGGCGCTACCACCGACCTACGTGTTCGAGGGCATGCGCGAGCTTCTGATCCATCAGGTGTTCCGGCCCGACCTGATGCTCGACGCGCTGGCCTTGAATGCGGTGCTGTTCGCCGGCGGGGTGTTCGCCTTCCTCAAGCTGCTCCAGAGCGCGCGCCGCCACGGCTCGCTGATGCAGACCGGCGAGTAACGTCCTTGCTCGAATGAATGAACGCTATGTGCGCTGCGAATGGCTGCAGAGCGTTGAGCTTCCGGGGCCAACCAACGGACCCCTCCTTACATGAAGGAAAACCGAAAGAAATTGCACATATGTTAGCAATATGACATATAACAAGGACGATGCTGCATCGCAGCAAGAAGCCGGGCAAGGTCCATCGATGGCGATTGGAGAGTTTGGCGGCGCGCCTACGGTGCCGGGTGTAAACGGCATTCTGCCTGCCAGCAATGGCATGCTCTTATCGACGCCGCTCTATTGGTATTACGAGATGAGCCATGCGGCGCTCAACCCATCGCGCGCCTGGGCCGATGCTACCCGGTTGTTTTTCAAGAACCCCGTCAACCCGCTGTCCTTCACTACGTTCGGAAAATCCGTCGCGGCGGCGTGTGAACTGTTCGAGCGCTCGACCCGCCGCTACGGCCGGCCGGAATGGCGCATTACGTCGACGCTGGTCGGCGGCGAGCGTGTGCCGGTGCAGATTTCGACCGTCTGGGAACGGCCGTTCTGCAAGCTCGTTCACTTCGAGCGCATATTCGAGCATCAGCCGAAGCGCCCGCAGCCACGAGTCCTCATCATCGCGCCGATGTCGGGACACTTTGCGTCGCTGTTGCGCGGCACTGTCGAAGCCTTCTTGCCCAACCACGATGTCTACATCACCGACTGGGTCGATGCGCGGATGGTGCCGGTCTCCGAAGGGCGTTTCGATCTCGACGATTATATCGATTACGTGATTTCGATCCTGCACGCGCTCGGCGGCGATACGCATGTGATCGCGGTGTGTCAGCCCTCGGTGCCGGTCATGGCCGCGGTGGCGCTGATGGAAGCCGACAACGATCCCTATGTGCCGACCTCGATGACGCTGATGGGCGGCCCGATCGATACGCGGGTCAATCCCACGGCGGTGAACCAGCTCGCGCAACGGCGCGGCATCGATTGGTTTCGCACCCAGGTCATCACCACGGTGCCATTTCCGAATCCCGGATTCGGCCGCGAGGTTTATCCGGGCTTCCTGCAGCTCAACGGCTTCGTCAGCATGAATCTCGAGCGGCATATCGAGGCGCACAAGCAGTTGTTCCTCAATCTGGTCCGCGGCGACGGCGATTCGGCACATAAGCACAAAGAATTCTACGACGAATACCTCGCCGTGATGGATCTCGCAGCGGAATATTATCTGCAAACCGTCGACACGGTTTTCGTGCGGCACGCGCTACCGAAAGGCGAGATGACGCATCGCGGCCGGCCGGTCGATCCGAGCCGTATCAAGCGGGTTGCGCTTTTGACCATCGAAGGCGAGCACGATGATATTTCCGGCGTCGGGCAGACCGAGGCGGCACACCAGCTATGCAGGAACATTCCGCCGGACCGCCGCGCGCATTATCTGCAGCTCGGCGTTGGACATTACGGCGTGTTCAACGGCTCGCGCTTTCGCTCCGAGATCGTGCCGCGCATTTCAGATTTCATCCTGTCGATGAGCCATTTAAGCCAGCCGCGTAGCGCGGCGCGGCGCGCCGCCGGCGCACTGCAAAGCGCCTGACCGATCGCCGCTGCGCGACAGACCTGCCTCGTCAGTGCCGGACGCAAATCGATCAAATCTCGCTAGCTTCGCAAGCCGCGTATCGGCATTATCCGGCTGGGTGGGATTCGGGATGTTCTCCATGCCGCAGCGTGCCCTGCTTTATCGTCGCCCGAGTGAACCGCAAACGATCGAGATCGTCTTCGACAGCGCGGTCTATCTGGTGCGGGTACGACGCCACAAGCAAGCGCGCCGATACACGCTTCGCATCCTGGCGGCGACACGCGAAGTCGTTCTCACCATTCCACCACGCGGAACGCTGAAGGAAGCAGGCGCCTTTGCGCATAAGCATGGCGGCTGGATCGCAGCACGGCTCGGGCGGTTGCCGCAGGCCGCGCCATTTGCCGACGGCGCCGTAGTACCGTTGCGTGGCGAGCCGCACCGCATCAACCATCGCCGCGACGCACGCGGGACGGTCTGGACCGAAGCGGGATCCGACGGTGAGCGATTATTATGCGTCGCCGGCCAGACGCCGCATATCGACCGGCGCATCAGCGATTTCTTGCGGCGAGAAGCCAAACGCGAACTGGAAGAGGCCAGCCGCCGCTTCGCGCGGGAACTCGGCCACGCCATACAGCGCGTCACGGTGCGCGATCAGTCGAGCCGCTGGGGCTCCTGCTCCACCACCGGAATGCTGTCATTTTCCTGGCGGCTCATTCTGGCGCCGACCCACGTGCTCGAATATCTCGCCGCGCACGAAGTGGCGCATCTTGTCGAGATGAATCATTCGGCGAAGTTCTGGCGGTTGGTGCAAAGGCTGTTTCCGGATCACGAGCGCGCCAAAGCATGGCTCGACGTGCACGGCGCCGATCTGCATCGTTACGGCTTGCCCGACATGGTTGAACCGGCTGTTGCCGGTTCGATCAATGCGTGACGATGGCCGTCACTGCAACGCTGTTCGACGGCGCCTGGTACAGGTCGAGCGCGAGTTTCGTCGCCACGATAACAAGCGTTCCGGCGAGCACTAGGCGAAGCGCTGTCTCGGGAATGCGTAACGCGGCGTAACTGCCGATCACAATTCCCGGCACCGAGCCGACCAAGAGCGAAACCAAAACCTCGACATTGATAGACCCAAGAAACCAATGGCCGATACCCGCCGCGAGCGTGAGCGGAACGGCATGCGCGATGTCCGAGCCGACAATCCGCATCGTCGGAATTCTCGGGTAAAGCAAGATCAGCGCCGTTACTCCGATCGCGCCGGCGCCGACAGACGTGATCGAGACCAATACGCCAAGCACGGCGCCGACGATGACCGTGATGATGCCGATTTGCCGCTCCGGCATTGCACTAACCCTTGCGGCATAGCGCGCGATGATGGTTTTCCGGAAGACAAGCGCAGCGGCGGTGACAAACAAGGCGACCGTCAGCACTGCCGTGATAACCTCCCGCACCATGGGGCTATTAATGCCGACCTGGCTGAGCGCCAAAATCGTGACCACGGTCATCGGCACGCTGCCTGTCGCCAGACGCCGCACAACGCGCCAATCGATACTGCGGTTGAAACCATGTACCGCGCTGCCTGCGGTTTTCGTTACCGAGGCATACAGAAGATCGGTGCCGACGGCTGTCGCCGGGTGAATACCGAACAACAAGATAAGCACCGGCGTCATCAGCGAACCGCCGCCAACGCCGGTCAATCCGACCAACACACCGACAGCAAACCCGGTCGCGGAATAGAGCGGCTGCAACATATGCAATGCGCCCATCGTGCCGATCTCAGCCTTCGCTACATTCAATCGCGGGGCACCCATATGTCCGAGGATGCCGCGCTGTCATCGGCGATTTTAGCCTAACGATGAAGCGCTGTCGCGCATCGTGCTGCGCTCGGGGATGGTACCATTTTCTAAAGATTGCGGTAGTTTTGAAAAAACTCCGCAGCCGGCGAAATCCCATTCCAAGCGGCGCCGGTTTTGTGAAACTTTTCCAACAGCCGAAAGATTGTGCACCGCGTCACAGCCTTCTTGTTGTTGCGCGTTTTGACGCAGCAGATAACACTAAACCGTGATCCGCATTGCGGCGGCGGATTGGGCTCTTATGTCATATCCATGAAGGCCGACCGGGCGGCTCCCCCATCCCCCGACACCCCGTCGCCCGGCCAGATAAGCCTGAGTTGAGGCAACAACTTGAGAACCCCAAGCGGCGTCTCTGCTTGGGGTTCTTTTTTTCCGCGCTCAGCCTTTGACCAGATCGCCGAGAAGGCTTGCGGCCACCGACAGCTTTGACAGCGTGAGGCCGGAATTGGCGATTTCATGAATCGCCATGCGGATTCGCTGTATCTCGGTCTCGCGCGGTGCAACCCATGCCTCGACGGCGGGGGTTCCGACCGCGCCATTCCCGACCATGGCAGCGGCCAGCCGCCGTTCGGCATCGCCGATGGAATCCCGCGCCCGGTCGAGCGCCAATCGATCGAAATGGTCGGCGATAGGAATTGTACTTGCGGCGCCGGCAATACGATCGAGCCGAAAGTACGCGCCGACGGCAAAATAGGTCGCCGCCACGTCGCCGATCGGTTTGCCGGTGCGGTCGGCCACCAGGACGATGTCAGGAGCCGCCGTCAGCGCGCGCAGGTCGGCGAGACGGCCGGCAAGCGCGTCGGGAACACCCGCAGCAACGAGTTCCTGCCGGCGCGCGGCGCGCGCGCTACGGAAGTCCGGCGACAAGGCGCTGTCCAGCGCCACCGTGACCGCGGCTATGCCGTCGCGGTAATGGGCCACAAGATCGGCCAGACCTTTGGAAAGATCGATGTTGCGCAGAAACCAGACAATGCGGTCGAGCAGCAGATCTTGCACCGCCGCATAAAGATCGAGCTGAAGCTTGCCGGGAATTTTGTTGTCGAGCGCATCGATCGCCGTATTCAGCGCCGTCATGTCGTAGCTGTCTCGAACCGCAGCGAAGGCCGAAGCGATCGCCGCTGGCAATGCGCCGGTCTGGTCGGAGATACGGACGATCAGCGACGGGCCGCCGCGGTTGATCATCGAATTGGCGAGTTGGGTGGCGATGATCTCTCGCCGCAGACGATGATGTTCGAGCGCATCGGGGTACCGCGCAGCGATCGGCTTCGGGAAATACCGTGACAGTTCGCGCGCGAGATAGGGCTCGTCCGGTACTGTCGATTCGAGCAGGTCGTCATTGAGCGTCAGCTTGGCATAGGCGAGCAGCACCGCGAGTTCCGGCCGCGTGAAGGGCTGCGAACGGCGGCGGCGCTCGGTGAGTTGCATGTCATCGGGCAGAAATTCGACGGCGCGGTCGAGCAAGCCACGGGTCTCGAGCGTTTGGATCAGCCGCTGCACGAAACCGAAGTCCTCGAGGCCACGGCGTTCCGAGAGCGACAACGCCAAGGGCTGCAGATAGTTATTACGCAACACCAGACCGGCGACATCATCAGTCATTTCGTGCAGCAATATATTGCGTGCATCCATGGTCAGACGGCCGTCGCGCACCGGAATGCTCAGCGCGATCTTGATGTTCACTTCCATGTCGGACGTGTTCACGCCGGCCGAGTTATCGATGGCGTCGGTATTGAGCCGCACGCCGCCCAGCGCCGCCTCGATGCGGCCGCGCTGGGTCATGCCCAGATTGGCACCCTCCCCGATCACCCTGCATCGCAAATCCTTGGCGGCGATCCTGATGACATCATTGGCGCGGTCGCCAACGGTGTCATCGGTCTCATCCGCAGCCCGGATATAAGTGCCGATGCCGCCGAAGAAGATCAGATCGACCGGCGCTTTCAGGATGGCACGGATCAATTCCTGTGGCGTGACGTGCTCGCCTATCCCGAACAGCTTTTGCACCTCGGACGAAAGCTTGATGTCCTTGGCGCTTCGCGGATAGATGCCGCCGCCCTTGGAGATGATCGTCTTGTCGAAGTCCTGCCAGCTCGAACGCGGCAGATCGAACAGGCGCTGGCGTTCGGCAAAGCTCCGTTCCGGATCGGGGTTGGGATCGATAAAAATGTCGCGATGATCGAAGGCGGCGAGGAGCTTGGTGGTTCTCTCGCGCAACAACCCGTTGCCGAAGACGTCGCCGGACATGTCGCCGATGCCGACGACCGTAAACGGCGTCGCTGCAATGTCGACATCCATCTCGCGGAAATGGCGCTTCACCGATTCCCAGGCGCCGCGGGCGGTGATGCCGATCTTCTTGTGGTCGTAGCCCGCCGAACCGCCGGAGGCGAAAGCGTCGCCGAGCCAGAAATCATGCGCGATCGCAAGATCGTTGGCGATGTCGGAAAACGTCGCCGTGCCCTTGTCGGCCGCAACCACGAGATAAGGATCGTCGCCCTCGTGACGAACGACATCCGGCGGCGGAACCACGCCCTTGGTGCCGGGACCGATATTGTCGGTGATGTCGAGCAAGGTCGAGATGAACATCTTATAGGTAGCGATGCCTTCCGCCTGGATCGCTTCGCGCGCTCCGCCGCTTGGTAGAAATTTCGGTACGAATCCGCCCTTGGCGCCGACCGGCACGATCACGGCATTCTTGACGTTTTGCGCTTTCACCAGACCGAGGATTTCGGTGCGAAAGTCCTGCGGCCGGTCGGACCAGCGAATGCCGCCGCGCGCCACTTTGCCAAACCGCAAATGCACGGCCTCGACCCGCGGGGAATAAACGAAAATTTCGTAGAGCGGACGCGGCAACGGCATAGCGTCGACCTTGCGGCTGGCGAACTTGATCGCAATGGGCTCCTTCTCCCGCCCGTTGCTGCCGAGCTGATAAAAGTTGGTGCGGATGGCGGCGGTAATCGCATTAACGAAATGCCGGAGGATGCAATCTTCATCGAGGCTCTCGACCGCCTGCAGCGCGGCTTCGATCTCGGCAACAATAACGCCCTCGCGGGCCGCCCGCTGATCCGGCGTGACACCGAGATGCGGATCGAAGCGGGCCGCGAACAGAGTTACGAGCTGCGCGGCGATCGCCGGGTATTTGCGCAGCGTCGTCCACATATAGTCCTGCGAATAGGCGACGCGGATCTGACGGAGAAAGCGCGAGAAAGTCCGGATCAACGCGACGTCGCGCCAGCCTAATCCAGCAGCCAGAACCAGCGCGTTGTAGCCGTCACTCTCCGCCTTTTTTCTCATGACGACGAGGAAGCACGCTTCCAAGCGTTGCTCGAGCGCCGATAGGTCGATCGGCTGGCCGGATGCGCTTTCAAGCTCCATATCGTGGAACCACACCTCCGGCGCGTCGGCTCGCCGGATGTGATAAGTGCGCTCGTCGACGACACGAAAGCCCATGTTTTCCAGGACGGGCACGCGCTCGGAGAGCGGGATCGCCCGGCCCTGGCTGAAAACCTTCAATCCTGCCCTGTCCGGCGTCGTGCCGCCCTGGCGATAGAAATCGACGCCGAGCGGACGCTCCGCCGTCAGCGCCTCCAGCACCCCCATATCGCCGACCGCGATCGCCGGCGAATAGACTTCGCGATAATCGATCGGAAAAGCATCACGGTAGCGCGCGAACAGAACGCGCGCGGGCGCCGGATCGAGGCCGGACGCAAGTGCGCCTTGAAGATCGTCGGTCCAATTACGCACGATGGCTTCGACTGCGCGGTCGAGCTGCGCGCGATCGGGGTTTGGTGGTTCGCCGGCGGAACGCCCGATTGTGTAGTGCACGCGCACCAGCGGCCCTTCCGGAAAGAACGGATAAAAGGCGCTGACCTGGCCGTTGAACGCCGCGGCGAGATAATCCCCGATCTTTGCCCTGATCTGGCTGTCGTAGCGGTCACGCGGAACGTAAACCAACACCGATACGAAGCGATCGAAGCGGTCATATCGCGGCAGCACGCGCACGCGCGGACGTTCGTCGAGTTGGAGAATGGTGAGCGCGAACTGATAAAGCGCGTCTTCCTCGATCTGAAACAGATCATCGCGCGGATAGGTCTCGAGAACGTTGACCAGCGCCTTGCCGGAATGGCTCGACGGATCGAAACCGGCGCGACGGATCACGCCGTCGAGCTTGCGCCGCAGATAGGGAATACTGCGCGCCGGGCGCGTATAGGCCGCCGAAGTAAACAGGCCGCAGAAGCGATGCTCACCGACAAGCTTGCCGTTATTGTCGAAGCGTTTGACGCCGATATAATCCAGGTAAACGCGGCGGTGCACGCGCGAACGCGTCGTCGCCTTTGTGACGACCAGCAGTCTGGGCTCTCGCAGAAAGTCGCGAATCTCCGGCGTGACCTTGAGTGGCTCGTTCCAGCGCCGCAACAGCCGCATGTCACGCGAACGCAATATGCCGAGGCCGGTATCGAAAACCGGATCGAGCGACGCTTCATTGGCCGTGAAGGCATAATCACGTACACCGAGCAGCGTGAAATTCTCCTCCGCCATCCATTCGAGAAATTGGATCGCTTCCGCGATCTCCTCCACGGGAAGCGGCGGCGGGTTCGATCGCAGTTCGGCGACGACCGCCCGGATACGCGCCAGCATGGGCTGCCAATCATCGACGCTCACACGGACATCGGCGAGGATGGCTTCGAGAGTTTGAAGGATCTCGGCGCGCTGTCCTGCGTCGTCGAGACCTTCAACGTGAAGGTGGATCAGGCTTTCGCGGTGACTGCCGACCGTGCGAACGCCCCTGAAGCTGACAAGCCTGCCCGCAAGGTCGCGTTCAATGACGAACACCGGATGGACGAACAGGCGGATATCGAGGTTGAGCCGGTTGAGTTCGGCGATGATCGAATCGACCAGGAACGGCATGTCGTCATTGAGAATTTCAAGCACCGATACGCCGGGCCGCGCAGCGGTCGGCTCGAAGCGCAATTTCGGCATGCCAGCCGTACGCTCGGCGATAAAAATCCACGACTGCTCGGCGAGAGCGGCTAGCTCGTCAGCGGTGTAGCGTTCGAGATCTTCCGGCACCGCGAGACCGAACAGCTTGACGAGGAAGTCATCAGGCACGTCGCGATTGCGCCGGGCGAGCGCTGTCATCGCGGCGTCGATAAGCGCGGCGCTGGTGTAATCTTCGCCGGCGGCAACGGTGTCTTGGACGTTCATGTTCCGCCTTTTGAATGCTGATGACATCAATTCCCGGCGATAATACGCGCTTTGCGCATGGCCCGGCTACCCGCCGATTGCTGCGCCGCGCACGTGGCAGTTTTGAGATGGCAAGTTTTGATATGGCAAGCTTTGCTATAATGCCGCTTTGCCACTGCCTCCGCGGCCCGAATGGTTGAACACCAGGATCAGCAGAGATCACCATGAAGAAGCGCGCGACCAAAGCCAGCCGTAATACGCCAAAACCACGCACAAGCGCGTCGGCCGGCGACGACATCACGATTACCGCGCTGAAATTACCGCCGGCTCCGCTGCCACCGGACATGGCGGCCTATTTCGCCAAATGTGAGGAAAAACTCGGCTTCGTGCCGAATGTGTTGAAAGCCTATGCGTTCGATGCGGCCAAGCTCTCCGCTTTCGTCGCGATGTATAACGACCTGATGCTGGCACCGTCCGGATTGAGCAAGCTCGAACGCGAGATGATCGCGGTTGCGGTATCGGCTCACAATCGCTGCTATTATTGCCTCGTGGCCCATGGCGCGGCGGTGCGGCAATTGTCCGGCGATCCGCCGCTGGGCGAATTGATGGCGATGAATTATCGCGCTGCGCGGCTGTCGAAACGCGAGCGCGCCATGCTCGATTTCGCGGTAAAGCTAGCGGCCGAGCCGTGGCTGATCGAGGAAGAGGATCGAGAGCATTTGCGCCGTTTGGGCTTCAGCGATCGCGACATCTGGGATATCGCCGCGGTCGCCGGCTTCTTCAACATGACCAATCGCATCGCCTCTGCGACCGATATGCGACCAAACAGCGTGTATCATCGGCAAGCGCGCTGACCTATTATAACGCCCACGAATCTTATAACGCTCACGAATCAAGAGCTTTGGGGGATCGTCATGCGTGCTCAAAACGCACCTGCTGGTATGGCAAGTATCATCACGAGCTTCGCCGCGATCGTCTTTTTCGCCACCACCTCGGCCGCCGCACCTGCTACAAAACTATCGCCCGAGCAGATTCAATCGACATTCTTCAATGGTCAGCCATTCACGGCGGCGACGAATTCCAACGTGAAGTTCAAGATGACGTTTTCAGCCGACGGTAAGATGAAACGGGAACCCGCGGGCGGCGGCGGCGGCAAGGGCGAAGGCACCTGGAAACTGTCGAAAGAAGGCTTTTGCAGCACCTGGAAAGGCGCCGGAGCCAACTGCTTCACGGTGGTCGCCGCCGGCGACAATAAATGGTCGGTGCTCAAAGGCTCGACCATCCTGGCTACCTGGAGCAAATAGCCCTTCGTCGTTGCGAGCGGAGCGAAGCGACGAAGCAATCCAGCTCTTCGGCACCGAACTGGATTGCTTCGCTTCGCTCGCAATGACGAACTAGCTGTGAGCCGAGAGATCGCGGATCGTCGGCTCGACGCCGGTCAGCGGATTGGCCGGATCCCAGGCATAGCGCAACGTCTCGAAGCGCATCGCGCGGGCATCCACCATGACGAAGCGGCCGACCAGGCCCTCGCCGAACCCGACGATTTCCCTGATCACCTCGAGCGCCATCATCGAACCGATCACGCCGGCAAGCGCGCCGAGGACGCCGGCCTCGGCACAGGCCGGCACGGTTCCCGGCGGCGGTGGTTCTGGAAACAGACAGCGATAGGTCGGATTGGGCTTGCCGTCGGCAGCACGCTCGTGGGCGCGGATCGTGGTCAGCGTGCCGTCGAATACACCGAGCGCCGCCGTCACCAGCGGCTTTTTGGCAAAGTAGCAGGTGTCCGCCACCAGGTAGCGGGTGACGAAATTATCCGAGCCGTCAGCGACGATGTCGTAGTCGCCGATGAGGCCGAGCGCGTTCTCCGCCGTCAGCCGCATATTGTGTTGCACCGTGGTGACGTGCGGATTGAGGCGCCCGATCATGGCCGCGGCGCTGTCGACTTTCGGCGCACCAATGTCGGGGGTCGTGTGGATGACTTGGCGCTGTAAATTCGACAGCGACACCACGTCATCGTCGACCACGCCCAGCGTGCCGACACCAGCGGCGGCGAGGTAGAGCAATACCGGCGCCCCAAGACCGCCGGCGCCGACGACCAGCACGCGTGATCGGCGGAGCGCCGCCTGCCCCGGGCCGCCCACCTCGCGCAGCACGATGTGGCGCGCATACCGTTCGATTTCGTCGGTCGTCAGCATACCGTCAATATAGGGCGCAGCGGCACATTGGGCGACCCATGTCGCACGTCCCGCCAATGTGTGGACATCGCCTGTCGTTGGTCTAGGCTTGGCCGACAGCTTGGGTGCTGGGATGAACGTCAAGATCGCGAGCCTTGCCGTCGGCCTGCTGATTGCGGGCACGGCAGCTTTCGCCCAGCCATCGAAAACCGTCAAACCCGCCGCGGCAAAGGCCGCCGCGCTTCATCAGAAGCGCGCTCATGACAAACTCGCGCTGCCGGCGGCCTTAATGGCGATGCCGGAGGCGCAGCGCACCGCCATCCAGGCCGATTTGACCTGGCTCGGCTATTTCGACGGCATGAGTGCCGAGGAAGTCGACGGCCACACCGCCGATGCCATCAAGGCGTTCCAACGACGCAATAGCGGCAAGGAGACCGGTTCGCTCAGCGATCAGGAGCGCACGCTGTTGGCCGAGGCCGCGAAGCCGCGTCAGACGAGGTTAGCCTGGCGCTTGATCGACGACAGCGCGACCGGCGCGCGCATCGGCATTCCTGAAAAGCTCGTGCCGCGCTCCGGCTCCGCCCGCATAGGCAGCCGCTGGGCCTCCGGTGGCGGCCAGATCCAGATTGAAACTTTCCGGCTTCACGAAGCGTCGCTATCGGCTTTATTCGAACAAGAGAAGAAAACGGCGCAACGCCGGATTGCCTACAGCATTTTGAATCCGGATTCTTTCGTTATCATCGGCGAGCAGCGGCTGAAGAAATTGGTGGTCCGCGCCCAGTCGAGCGGCAGCGAAGTACGCGGCGTGACTATTCTCTACGATCAAGCGACCGAAGGCACCATGGCACCGGTTGCGGTCGCGGTTGCGGACACTTTTGTCGGATTTCCCGACCCGAGCGCTGCTGCAGCCTCGGGGCATAAACGCGGCGTCGAATACGCTACCGTTGTCGTGGCGACGCCAGAGGGTTATCTCATAGCACTCGACGAAGTCACGGAAGGCTGCGAGTCGCTCACCGTGCCTGGATTCGGCCACGCCGACATGGTCGCCGAGGATAAAGCGAGCGGCCTGGCGCTGTTGCGCCTTTACGGGGCGGCTAACCTTATTCCGGCGCCGCTCGCCGGCGACGCCAGCACGGGCGCCGATCTCACGTTATACGGCGTCGCCGATCCATTCGCTCAGAACGACGGCACCGTAACCAAAATGGCCGCGCAGCTAACTCCGCAAGGTGTCGTCCCCGCGCCGCAACCGGGTTTTACAGGCGCGGCGGCGATCGATGCGCAAGGACGCTTTGCCGGCATCGTCGCGTTGAAGGCGCCTGTCGTCGCCGGCGCCGCGTCAGCACCGCTTCAGGCAACCCTGGTACCCGCTGTGACGGTACGAGCCTTCCTTAGCGCGCAGGGGATCGTTACCGATGCACCTCGCGCCGGTCATGTTGCGATGGATCAATCTGTCGTCCGGCTGATCTGCGTACGAAAATGACTTCGTACGGAAATGGCTTGGCCGCCGCCTTACTTGTTCTCGAATTTGGCCGGCCGCTTTTGCACGAAGGCCGCCATGCCTTCCTTCTGATCGGCCGTCGCGAACAGCGAATGGAAGACTCGCCGTTCGAAACGAACCCCTTCGGCGAGCGAAGTCTCGAAGGCACTATTGACCGCTTCTTTCGCGGCCAGGACCGAGGGCAGCGATAGCGCGGCGATGGTTTCCGCGACTTTTAGAGCCTCGTCGAGCAGAGTTGCCAGCGGCACGATACGCGCGACGACGCCCGAGCGCTCCGCTTCCTGAGCGTCCATCATGCGGCCGGTAAGAATGAGGTCCATTGCCTTGGCCTTGCCGACGGCACGAGTGAGCCGCTGCGTACCGCCGATGCCCGGAATGATGCCGAGCTTGATTTCCGGTTGTCCGAATTTGGCGTTATCGGCGGCAATGATGAGGTCGCATTGCAGCGCAAGCTCGCAGCCGCCGCCGAGCGCGAAACCCGCGACCGCGGCGATGACCGGCTTGCGCGCTTGTGCAACGCGATGCCAATCCGCGGCGAAATTGCCGAGGAACACTTCAGTGAATTTCTTGTCCGCCATTTCCTTGATGTCGGCGCCGGCCGCAAATGCTTTGTCCGAGCCGGTAATGACCATGCAGCCGATATTGCCGTCGGCCTCGAAGCTGTCGATGGCCTGAGCGACTTCGCGCATCAGCGCGCTGTTGAGCGCATTCAGCGCCTGCGGCCGGTTAAGCCGAATGAGTCCGACCCGACCGTGCGTTTCGACGATGATGTTTTCGGTGCTCATGGGCGTTGCTCCCGGGCTTGGTCACCCTCTTTTAGGGCGTGTACTCACAATCCGCCATGTCGGCTTTAGCTTCCAAAGCGGGCATCGCCGGGCGACCACGGCATGTCCGCTACGGGGCCAATAGGCGACATTGCGTCTGCAGTGAAAGAGGCTGCCAATTGAGGGGGGCCTGAGGATACATTAGGACGAGCGTTAGACTTGGCACAACCGACGTACTGCGCCAGGCCATTTGCGGCACACTTGCGGGCGAAAGAATATGGCACAACGAACGGCACGCCATCTTGATGGGCTCAGTCGCCTGCTACTGATCTGGAAGGGGGTACTCGTCATTTTGACCATTGTGGCGGTCACAATGAGCTATTTGACTATGGTCATCGCCGGAAACAGCAAATGCGCCACTTTGGAGCACCTGGGTTCATTTCCAAATGAGGGCGCAGGTTTTCTTGTGCCCGGCGCAATGAGCGTAATACTTTTAATAGGCCTCATGATTTTTCCGAAAAGGGCGGAACAACGTTTTCGTCAAAGCCTTGCGATCTTCGATGCGCCGGTCGTGACCCTCGGGTTCATTCGCGCGCCGCTTGGCGCGTGTATGGTTTACGGAGCTATTATTGGGTTTATCATATGGTTTGCCGTGGTCGCCGGAGTGACCATCATCCTCTATAGCGACATCGCGAATTATTGCCGATAAGCGGCTCTCTGAGCCAGCAGCATCTCACACCCGACTGGGACCTAGCGGCAAATTTCGGCGGCTCGTCGCCAGACTTCGCCATGCGTTCATCAGTTGCGACAAATCTTCGGCCGCCATGCCATAAGTGTCCGGCAAATAGCCATTTCCGCCAGCCAATGCCGTATTGATCTTTTCCAAAATACTAAGACGGGGCTTCTTCACCTTGAACACGACAATAGTTGGACGGGAGTAGAAGCCAAAGAACAAGGTCCGCCATCCGGAGACGGAGCCCCAGCTATGGAAATCATCTACGTCACTCCAAAGAAATTCACTGGTGCGAAAGAAACGGTAAATTCAAAGCCATTTTCATCAAGTCGTAACGAACTTGCCCCCGGCAATAGCCGTGCTCCAGCTATCAACGCACACAAACCAAAAAAAGCCGTTGCAAGAATGGCTGCGATGCCGCCATGAAAGCTCGCATAGAACCCTATTATTGTAAAAAAGAACGCTGGAGCTACGGCAACCCCCAACCATTTTTTGCGAGACACGCGGAGGATCACTGGCCCCGGAAACCTCTTGGGGATGCCCTCAGTTGTGTACGGCTTAGGTGACCTGATCATTCGTCGCTCGCACGGGTCTCGCGGCAGACTCAAGGCCAAGCATATAGTCCGCACTTTGGATTGCTATGTTGCATAAGGGTCTTGGTTGTGTAAAAACGCTTTGCCGGAAGTTGTCGAAGCGTCACGATCTGGTGGCGCTGGGAGCCTTGTGTCGGGTTTGGCTAGGCCCTCATCGCGGCCATGAGTGGCCGAATGCCCATGATGTTCATGACACGGGTGAGATTGTAGGCCAGCACGTGCAGCGCCATCTCTGAGGCAACCCGTGGCAGCGTCTTCATCAGGAAGTGGGTCGCTCCCATCCTGGCCTTGATGGTGCCGAACGGATGTTCGACCGTCTCGCGCCGCTGGCGCATTTTCTCCGGATGCTCATCGAGCCGGCGCTGCACTGCATCGAGAATGTGCTCGTGTTCCCATCGGGTGATCCGTCGCTCCTTGCCGGTGGTGCAACTGTTCTTGATGGCGCAGCTCTGGCAGGCATTGGTCCAGTAGCGGTGCAGAACCAATCCTTTCTCTTCGGTCGTGTAGTGGTAGGCGAGCTTCTCACCGGCAGGACATATGTAAACGTCCTCCGCAGCCACATAGCGGAAGTCCTGCTTGCCGAAGCGTCCTTCCGCCTTTGAGTTCGAAGTCATCGGCTTTGGCAGCGTAACCGTGATGCCAGCTTCCTCGCACGCCCGAATCTCTTCGCTGTTGAAGTAACCGCGGTCGGCGACAGCATCCAACTTCTCCACGCCCAGTACCGCCTTGGTCTCGTTGGCCACATGGGAGAGTTGCGATCGGTCAGTCCCGTCGTTGGTTACCTCATGCATCACGATCAGATGATGGTTGGCTTCGACGGCAATCTGGACGTTGTAGCCGACGACGCCGGAACCGCGGCCGCTAGTCGCCATCGAGCGGGCGTCAGGATCGGTCAGCGAGATCTGCTGGTCCGGGGTAGCGAGCATCTCCACCTCGAGACGCTCCAGACGCCGCATCTGCTGCTTCAGCGTCTCGATCTTCTCTTTGAGGCGGCTCGTCTTGGTTTGGAGCGCCTCTGACGGCTCATGCCGGTCGGCAGTATCGAGCTGCTCAAGATAGCGCGCGACGCTCTCCTCGATCTGCGCCATGCGCCGCTCCATCTTGGCGCGCGTAAAGTTCTTGTCGCGGTTGTTCACCGCCTTGAACTTGCTGCCGTCAATCGCGACGCTGGCTTGCGTCAGCAGGCCCATCGCACGGCACAGCGCGATAAATTGAGCACACACTTTGCGGATGGCAGCGCCATTGTCCTTGCGGAAGTCGGCAATGGTCTTGTGATCTGGTACTAGTCGAACTCATCAGCCACATCACCTCAACGTTGCGCCCGGCCTCGTGCTCAAGCCGCCGGCTCGACTGAACTCGGTTCAGATAGCCGTAGATGTAAAGCTTCAGCAGTACCGACGGATGATACGAAGGCCGGCCGGTCACCTCGGGAGCGACCCCGCCAAACCCAAGCCCGGCCAGATCAAGCTCCTCCACAAAGACGTCGACCACCCGAACCGGATTGTCCTCCCTAATCCAGTCTTCCAGGGATTCTGGAAACAGCGTCCGCTGCCCGCGATCCGTGCCCTCAACGAAGCGTCTCATCCGACCCCTCCGCTAATCGCGCAGAAATCATAACGTGAGAATCAAATAATGCAGTGCGTTTTCACACAGGCTGGGTCATTAGGCGACGTTGCGGTGCGTCGCTACGATGTCCGCCGCCGGAAGCGGACCTCAAGACCGCTGGCATTTATGAGTACGCGCCCTAAGCAGAGGGAAGGTAATTTTTATTTCTGGCACGTCGGACAATAAAACGTCGAGCGGCCGTTCTGCACGATGCGCTTGACGGTGCCGGGGCAGCCCGATGTCCGGCACGGCTCGCCTTCGCGATCGTAAACGCGGAAATTATGCTGGAACATGCCGAGATCGCCGTCGGTGAGCCGATGGTCGCGCAACGACGAGCCGCCGTCCTTGATCGCGGCGTTCAGCACCATCTTGATGCTGTCGACGAGACGTTCGGCTCGCTCGTTCGGCTCACCTTTCCGGTCGGCGATGGTCGAAGCCATGCGTTTCGGCGACAGCAATGCCCGATGCAGCGCCTCGCATACGTAAATGTTGCCGAGCCCGGCAACGACACGCTGGTCGAGTAGCGCCGCCTTCAGGCTGGTTTTCTTTCCTTTGCAGGCATGCGCGAGCATTGCAGCGTCGAACGCATTGCCGAGCGGCTCCGGGCCGAGCCACTGCAACAGCGGTTCGGCATCAAGCTTGTCCCGCGCCACGAGTTTCATCGATCCGAAACGGCGGGGGTCATTGAATGTCACGGTGGCGCCGGACGACATGTGAAAGACGACGTGATCGTGAGCGACGCGCTTTTCGCGTTCGTGATAATAGCCGCCGAGATGTTCGTCCTGTTTACGGAACACGTGAAATGAGCCGGACATGCCGAGATGCATGACCAGCACTTCGCCGGAGGAGAGATCGGCGAGCAGATATTTGGCGCGCCGACCGAGGCCGGTAATGGTGCTGCCTTTGAGCCGCTGGGCAAAATCTTTCGGCAGCGGCCAGCGCAAATCGCCGCGGCGAACCTCGACCTTGACGAAACGCTTTCCTTCCATCGCCGGCTGCAAGCCGCGGCGCACGGTTTCGACTTCGGGTAGTTCGGGCATCGTACAATCCGGCGGGCGGCAACGTGGTTAACTCCAAACACATAGCGCCGCTTCGCCGACCGCGCTATGGTTGTCGATCAAAGGAGTAGCGATGACAGAAACGGCCCATTTCGGCGCCCGCAAAGTGGCGATCGAGGACAAGCAGGGCTTGGTCGACGACGTCTTTCACAGCGTCGCGCGCCGCTACGATTTGATGAACGACCTGATGTCGCTCGGGCTGCATCGGGCGTGGAAGGATGCGCTTGTTAACGCAGTTAATCCGCCAAAACGGGGCCAGTTTTCACTGCTCGACATCGCCGGGGGTACCGGCGACGTCGCCTTTCGGGCGGTTAAGCGCGGCGGCGCCGACACCCGGGCAACCGTCTGCGATATCAATGCCGCCATGCTCGCGGTTGGCCGCGAACGCGCGCTGGCGGCTGCGCTTGGCGAGACGGTCAGCTTCAGCGAAGCCAATGCCGAGGCATTGCCGTTTGCCGACCGCAGCTTCGATGCCGCGACCGTCGCGTTTGGCATCCGCAATGTGCCGCGCATCGATCGGGCGCTGGCCGAGGCCTATCGCGTGCTCAGGATCGGTGGACAATTCCTTTGCCTCGAATTCTCCGCCGTCGACGTACCCGGACTGGACCGGCTCTATGATTTTTACTCTTTCAATGTCATTCCGGCGCTCGGCCGCGTGGTCGCCGGCGATGCCGAATCCTATCGTTATCTGGTGGAATCGATCCGCCGCTTTCCAAAGCCGCAAGACTTCGCCGTCATGATGCGGGCCGCGGGCTTCGCCCGCGTATCGTTCCAACCGATGAGCGGTGGCATCGTAGTGCTGCATTCCGGCTGGCGTTTGTGATCTGGGCGCCCAGGCAGCTGATCCGGCTGGGTCGTGCCGGCTTCGTGTTCGCCCGCGAGGGCGTATTCGGCATTGTCGACCCCGCGATGGTGCCGGTCCCGGCGCGGCCGCTCTTGCGTTTCGCCCGTCTGTTCGAGCGGCGATCGACCGGGACGGCGGAATCGCGATTGTCAGCGGCGCTGACACGGCTGGGGCCGAGTTATGTGAAACTTGGACAGTTTCTAGCGACGCGGCCTGATGTTGTCGGGGCGGCCTTGGCGCGCGACCTGGAACGGCTGCAGGATCAGATGCCGCCGTTTCCGCAAGCCGAAGCCGAGACGGCGATCGCAGCCGCGTTCGAGCGGCCGGTCAGCACGATTTATGCGAGCATCGGGCCGCCGGTGGCTGCCGCGTCGATTGCGCAGGTGCATCGGGCGACGGTCAAGACGGCCGACGAGTTGCGCACTGTCGCGGTCAAGGTGCTGCGGCCCAATGTCGAGCAGCGGTTTCGCGCCGATCTGACCGCTTTCATGTTCGCGGCCCAGCACGCCGAAAATCTGTCGGCCGAGGCGCGCCGGCTCCGGCTCGTCGAAGTGGTCGAAACCTTGCGGCGCTCGGTCATGCTCGAAATGGACTTCCGCCTGGAAGCGGCGGCGCTTTCGGAAATGGCGGAGAACGCGAAGGCCGATCCGGATTTTCGCGTGCCGGCGGTGGACTGGGATCGCACCGCCAAAGAAGTGCTTACGCTGGAATGGATCGACGCCACGCCGCTGACCGATCGGACACGGCTGCAAGCCAAGGGTTTCGACCTGCCCCAGCTCGCCCGCACGGTGATCCAGACTTTCCTCCGCCACGCATTGCGTGACGGCTTTTTTCACGCCGACATGCATCCGGGCAATCTGTTCGTCGATGACGAACAGCGCCTCATCGCTGTCGATTTCGGCATTATGGGCAGACTCGGCGCCAAGGAACGGCTGTTTCTTGCCGAAATCCTGCACGGCTTCATCACCCGCGACTATCGCCGCACCGCCGAAGTCCATTTCGAAGCCGGCTATGTGCCGCAGCATCATTCGATCGACGATTTCGCCCAGGCGATCCGCGCCATCGGCGAGCCGATCCACAATCGCGCCGCCGAAGATATTTCGATGGCGAAACTGCTGACGCTGCTGTTCGAGGTGACCGGGCTGTTCGACATGCGCACCCGCCCGGAATTGCTGCTGCTACAAAAAACCATGGTGGTGGTCGAAGGCGTGGCGCGCTCGCTTGATCCCAAGCTTGATATGTGGAGCACCGCCGAGCCGGTCGTCCGGGAATGGATGACGCGCAATCTCGGCCCGGTCGGCAAACTCGAAAATGCAACTCAGGGCGCGTTCGAGATCGGGCGCTTCGTCGGCAATGCGGCCAATCTTCTGACGCGAGGCGCCCGCGTGGTCGATCGACTAGACGAGATCACCCGTGAGGGGCTCCTGCTGCTGTCCCCGCAAACCGTAGCCGAAATCAAGAAGGCCGAAACACGCCTCGCCCGGTGGACTGTAGGAGCGCTCTGGGTGATCGCCGGGCTCTTGTTCTGGATCGCTTTTTTGCGGCATTGATTGCAATGATTGCAGTGCAATCAATGCCGTACCATGTTATATAGAGACCTCCCCATGAGAAGCGCAGCATGGCCAGCCTTACCGTCCGCCAGCTCGACGACCACCTGAAGAAGCTCCTGCGGCTGCGCGCGGCGCGCCATGGCCGATCGATGGAAGACGAGATCCGGGTCATTCTACGCCACGCGGCGGAAGAACCCGGCCAAGAGACTGGCCACCCGGCGCAAGCGGCCCGGCAGAGGGCGGATATTGCCACCACGGCGGCAAACCGCCGGGTTCTCCTGATCATCGGCGGCGGTATCGCCGCCTATAAGTCACTCGATCTGATCCGCCGCCTGCAAGAGCGGGGCATCGAAGTCCGCTGCATTCTCACAGCGGCGGCGCAGCACTTCGTCACGCCGCTGGCGGCCGGCGCGCTCAGCGGCGAGCGCGCCTACACCGACCTGTTCGATCCACAGAGCGAATTCGACGTCGGCCATATCCGCCTGGCACGCGATACCGATCTCGTTGTCGTCGCGCCGGCGACCGCCGACCTGATGGCGAAAATGGCGGCCGGACATGCCGGCGATCTCGCCACCGCCGTGCTGTTGGCGACCGGCAAGCCGATCCTGCTCGCGCCGGCGATGAATCCCCGCATGTGGTCGAACAAAGCGACGCAACGCAATGTGCTGCAGCTTGCCGCCGACGGCATCCATGTCGTCGGTCCCAATGCCGGCGAGATGGCCGAGCGCGGTGAAGCCGGTTTGGGCCGGATGGCGGAGCCGATGGAGATCGCAACCGCCGTTGAGGCATTGTTGCGCCCAGCAGGCCTCCTTATGGGTAAGCGTGTCCTTGTAACGTCGGGTCCGACGGCCGAGCCGATCGATCCTGTGCGCTTTATCGTCAATCGCTCATCGGGCAAGCAAGGCCACGCCATCGCCGCGGCGGCGGCCGCCGCCGGTGCCGACGTGGTACTGGTGCACGGCCCGGTCAACTTGCCCGATCCGCCCGGCGTCACCGTCGTCAAAGTGGAAACCGCGCAGCAGATGCTGGAAGCCGTCGAAAAGGCATTGCCAGCCGACGTCGCCATATTTGCCGCCGCGGTCGCCGACTGGCGCACCGAGCACCCGAGCGCGAGCAAGATCAAAAAGCAACAAGGCCGGATTCCCACGCTTACCCTGGTTGAGAATCCCGATATCCTGTCGACAATCGCGCATCGGAGATCCGATCGCCCGTCGCTTGTCATCGGCTTTGCCGCGGAGACCGATGATGTCATAGCCAATGCCAAAGCGAAGCTCGCCAAAAAGGGCTGCGATTGGATTCTCGCCAACGACGTTTCACCGCAAACCGGAATCATGGGCGGCGATACCAACACCATTCATCTGATCACAGCCGATGGAACGGAGGACTGGCCGCCGCAGTCAAAGGACGACGTTGCGCGCATGCTGGTGCAGCGGATCGGCGCCTCGCTTGAGGGAGCCAAAAGGTGACAACAGAGCTGCGCATCATGCGCCTGCCGCACGGGGCGAACCTGCCGTTGCCGGCCTACCAAAGCGCGCTCGCGGCCGGCCTCGATCTTGTTGCAGCGGTGCCGTCCGGCGCCCCGGTCGAGATCGCGCCCGGCAGTCGAGCTCTGATTCCAACAGGCATTGCGATTGCTTTGCCGCCCGGCAACGAAGGCCAGATTCGGCCGCGTTCCGGTCTTGCCATTCGGCACGGCATTACCGTGCTTAATGCGCCAGGGACGATCGACGCCGATTATCGCGGCGAATTACAAGTTATTCTTGTGAACCACGGCAGTGAATCGTTTTCCGTCCAGCGCGGAATGCGAATCGCGCAGTTAGTCATCGCACCTATACAACATACAAAAATTGTTGAATCTGAAAGCCTGGACCCAACGGCGCGCGCGGCTGGCGGATTTGGCTCCACCGGTGTCGCGTCGAATATTGCAAGCAAGCTTGAGTAAAATAAAGTCCAACTGGACCGCGACTGTGTCGTAATATATTACCACTACAAATCGAACCATTCCCCTTCCGCGACGTTTATCTCCCTCGATGCCTCTGCTTCCCCGCAAAGGAGTTCTCGCCGTTGCCGCGGTGATCGATGTTGCCATGCAAGCGCATGGGCGACCGATCTCCGCGAAAGCTTTAGCCGCGCGCCATGGTTTGCCACCACGACATCTTGAGCCGGTGTTGCAGGCATTGGTGCGGTGCGGGATTTTGAACGGCATTCGCGGACCGCGGGGCGGCTATGAGCTTGCGCGTGATCGCCGCCAAGTGACGGTCAACGATATCCTGCGCGCGGCCGGAACGGTCGATGAGGAAGACGCCCAGCATGCAGGGTCAGAACTGCTGAATAGAGTCGTTCTGCCCGCCATGGCCGGCGCCGAGCATGAGTTCGGGGTTGCGCTCGCTCGCATCAATCTCGAAGACATGGCACGAGAAGCCCAGGCGCTTAAGCCGGTCAGCGGCGCGCAAACTTAGAGCCATCTCACCTATCCGCGATCGTTCACGATCTGGACTCTTTCGGCGCGATTCCGCTTGAGAGTAAAGTCGTGCGATTCGCGGGTTAGCCCGCGACGGATCCGCTGGCGGAATAGCGGTAACAGCCAGCAGAGGCGAAGGGGCATGCCGGATACGATCCGGACCAGCCGGCGCTACGGGCGACGGCGGCAGGTGGGAAGGCTGGGCGGATTCCTTGCCGCTTTGGCCACAACTATGAGCACAACGCGCCCTGCAGGCGCCGTTGAGCAACCGTCACTGGCGTTGCAGGAACTGGTCTTAAGCGCGCATCGCAGCATCGATCAACACGGGCTAGCTTTCATGGCGCTCGTTCTTGGAGTCGTGCTGTTTGCCGTGGTCACCGCGATCATGCTGGTGCGGAGCCGGGCGCGCGCGGCGCGTTTGGAAACCTGGTCGCGCGATGAGATCGCGCGGCTGCGCGATGAAACCGATCGCGCCAAGGCGCTGCTGCTTTCCGAGCCGCAGGTCATGGTCGATTGGCCGGCCGGCTCCGACGAACCGAGTATCGATGGCGATACCGCCGCACTCGGCGTATCGGCCCCGCATCGCGTGCTTGCTTTCGGCAGTTGGCTCGATCCGGCCAAAGCCGCCGCAATGGAACATGCTGTCGACGGGCTGCGCCTGCGCGGCGAAGCATTCTCGATGACGCTCACGACACTTTCCGGCCAGCCGCTCGAAGCGCAGGGCCGCGCGATCGGCGGCCGCGCCGTGCTCCGCCTCAAAAATGCCAGCGGCATCAAGCGCGAACTCATCGATCTGGTATCACGCCATGAAAAACTCGCGACCGAGGTGGCGTCGTTGCGGGTGGTCGTCGAAGCATTGCAGTCGCCGGTGTGGACGCGTAACGCAGCGGGCCAACTGACCTTCGTCAACGCCGCCTATGCCCGCGCCGTCGAAGCGAAAAGCGCGGCCGACGCGGTCGAGCGCGGCCTGGAGCTTCTCGATAGCAGCGTACGCAATGACATCGCGGCAGCACGCATCGCAAGCGGCAGCTACTCCGGGCGAGTGCCGGCCATCGCCGCCGGCGCGCGCCATAGTTTCGATGTGCTCGATTTCAAAACCGCGACCGGGAGCGCCGGCGTCGGCATCGACGCTACCCCACTCGAAACGATGCGTAACGCGCTTGCCCGTCTCGCCGACGCGCATCGCCGTACGCTCGATCAGCTCTCGACCGGCGTCGCCATGTTCGACGACCAGCACCGGCTGACATTTTACAATGCCGCCTATCGCGCGCTGTGGGACCTCGACGCCGGCTTCCTCGATCAGGCACCGACCGATTCCGCGGTCATCGAAACGCTGCGCGCAGCGCGCAAGCTGCCGGAGGAGCGGGATTTCCGGCAATGGAAGGCGCAACTGCACGAAGCCTATCGCGCTATCGAGCCCCAGGAGCATACGTGGCATCTGCCGGGCAGACGCACGCTTCGTGTCGTCACCACGCCCAACCCCGACGGCGGCGTCACCTATCTATTCCACGATGTCACCGAACGGCTCGATCTGGAACGGCGCTTTGAAGAGCTGATCCGCGTCCAGGGCGAAACGCTCGACAATCTCACCGAAGGCGTCGCCGTCTTCGGCAGTGACGGCAGGCTTCGGCTGCACAATGCCGCTTTCGCGCGGATGTGGCGCCTCGCCCCGGAAAAGCTCGCCGAACGGCCGCATATCGAAAAAATCACCGCGCTATGTGAGCCGCTGCATGGCAATGCGCCCGCCTGGCAGTCGCTGCGCAACGTCATAACCGCGATCGACAGTCGCGAGACAACACCGGGGCGCATCGAACGGCGTGACGGCAGTGTGGTCGACTGCATCACCGTGCCGCTGCCGGACGCCGCCACATTGGTGACATTCCATGACGTTACAGACTCGGTCAATGTCGAGTTCGCGCTGCGCGAACGCAATGAAGCGCTCGAAGACGCCGACAAGATCAAGATCAATTTCGTCCACCACGTGTCTTATGAGTTACGCTCACCCCTCACCAATATCATCGGCTTCGTCCACCTGCTGAGCGACCCGGCGACAGGCCCGCTGGCGGAAAAACAGCGTGAATATCTCGACTACATCACGGTCTCGACCAACACCTTGCTCGCGCTGATCAACAACATCCTCGACCTCGCGACCATCGACGCCGGGCGCATGCAGCTCAATCTCGGGCCGGTCGACATCCGCGAAACCATGGCGGCGGCAGCCGAGGGCATACAGGATCGGCTGGTCAGCGCGGGGCTGACCCTTGACATCCGGGCGCCTGAGGGTATCGGCAGCTTCACCGCCGACAAATTGCGGGTGAGGCAAATCCTGTTCAATCTTTTGGCCAATGCGGCGACTTTTTCACCCGGCGGCGCCGTCATCACCTTGATGGCTGAACGCCGTCCTCAAACGGTCATATTCTCGGTCGCGGATCATGGCCCGGGCATTCCGACCGAGGTATTGGAAAAGGTGTTCGACTGGTTCGAGACACATTCGCTCGGGTCGCAGCATCGCGGCCCGGGGATCGGTCTTTCTCTGGTCCGCTCGTTCATGGAATTGCATGGCGGCACCGTCGATATCGCTTCCGTTGTGGGGCATGGCACGACCGTGACATGTACGTTCCCGCTTCGCGAAACCGTCGCCTTGACAGCCGCTGAATAGCCGAGCGCCCTCGATGCTTTTGACCCCCGCCGGCGGTTCGAGCGTTAGCGTTATGCTGCCGAATGAGCAGGCAACGCTGCGCTTTGCCGCCGATATCGCCACCGCGCTCGAGCCCGGCGATCTCGTTACGCTTTCGGGCGATCTCGGTGCCGGCAAAACGACGTTTGCGCGCGCGCTTATTCGCGCGCTGGCCGGTGACGATACGGTCGAAGTGCCGAGCCCAAGCTTCACGTTGATTCAGACCTATGATCTGCCGCGCTTCACGCTGGCTCATACCGATCTTTATCGGCTTTCCGGTGCCGCCGAGCTTGCCGAGCTTGGCTTCGACGACCTGCCGGATGGCGCGGTGGTGCTGATGGAATGGCCGGATCGCGCCGCCGGATGCCTGCCGCCCGATCGGCTCGACATCAACTTCACGCTTGCGCCGGCGGAGGGTCCCGATGTCCGCCATGCCCGCTATATCGGCTACGGCGGTTTCGCCTCGCGCGCCGAGCGCATCGCGCGCATACGCGACTTCCTTAACGAAACAAGCTTCAAGGAAGCCCAGCGCGTGCGGATGCAAGGCGATGCTTCGACCCGCATCTTCGAACGATTGATTATCGACGGTAAAACGGCGGTGTTGATGAATGCGCCGCGCCGCCCCGACGGTCCGCCGGTGCGCGACGGCAAACCCTATAGCGCGATTGCGCACCTGGCCGAAGATATCGTGCCTTACGTCGCAGTCTCGGCCGGTCTGCGCAATGTCGGCCTGTCGGCGCCTGAAATCTTGCACGCCGATCTCGACGACGGTCTCGTCATCATGGAGGACTTTGGCGACAAGCGGGTTGTTGCCGGCGAGCCGCCGGCGCCGATCGAGGCCCATTATGCTGCAGCGGTTGATCTGCTGGCTTCGCTGCACGGCCGCGAATTGCCGCCGACGCTGCCGGTGATATCGGAATTCGATTATCGCTTGCCCTCCTACGACCAAGCAGCGTTTTTGATCGAGGCCGAACTGTTACTCGATTGGTATCTGGTCAGCGCCGGAGCGCCCGCACAAACAACGGCGCGCGCCGCCTTCGGGCGGCTTTGGCAGACTGCGCTCGTTCCCGCACTTGCAGCACCGCCGACCTGGGTTTTGCGTGACTATCATTCGCCTAATCTCATCTGGCTGCCGCAGCGCGATGACATCGCGCGCATAGGCGTGCTCGATTTCCAGGACGCCCTGATCGGGCCCGCCGCTTACGATGTCGCGTCGCTGCTTCAGGATGCCCGCGTCGACGTTCCGGAAACGATGGAAGTGACGCTGCTGAGCCGCTACGTGCGCGCGCGGCTCGGCGCCGATCGCGCCTTTGACGCAGCGGGCTTCACGCTGGTCTATGCCACGCTCGCGGCACAACGGGCGACCAAGATCCTCGGCATCTTCGCCAGGCTCGACCGGCGCGACGGCAAATCGCAATATTTGCGTCACATGCCCCGCCTATGGAACTACCTCCAGCGTTCGCTGGCACACCCGGCGCTGGCCCCCCTTAAGGCTTGGTACGCGGCGAATGTACCCGCTCCGGATGGGCTATAATATCTCGATTCGAACGATGGCGAGGGCTGGCGACGGGATGATGCCAAAAAGCGCGATAGTGCTGGCCGCCGGGCTCGGTACTCGGATGCGACCGCATAATGGCCTTATCCCAAAACCGCTGGTCCCGGTCGGCGGCAAGCCATTGATTGATTACGGGCTGGACCGTTTGGCGGATGCCGGCGTCGAACGCGCCGTCGTCAACGTGCACCATCTCGCCGACGCTGTGGAGCAACACCTCGCCCCGCGCCGGCATCCGCATATCGTTATTTCCGACGAACGCGCCGAGCTCCTCGGCACCGGCGGCGGCATCGCCAAGGCACTGCCGCAATTGGGCGATGCGCCGTTCTTTCTGGTGAATTCCGATACGCTCTGGCTCGACGGCGTGAAACCTAATTTCACGCGGCTTGCCGAAGCCTTCGACGGAGCGACCATGGACGCGCTGCTGCTGCTGGCGCCGACTACCGACAGCATCGGCTATTCCGGCCGCGGCGATTACACGATGCTGACCGACGGCCGGTTGCGGCGGCGCGGCGAGCAGGAGGTCGTTCCATACATCTATGCCGGCGCGGCGATCCTTTCGCCGGCCTTGTTTGCTGACTCCCCTGCCGGCGCATTTGCGCTGACTCGCCTGTTCGACCGCGCCGGCGCGAACGGCCGGCTGTTCGGACTGCGCCTCGAAGGCGTATGGATGCATGTCGGCACGCCTGAGGCCGTGGCCGCTGCCGAGGCCGCGCTCGCCGAGATGGCGTAGAATCTGATATCCCGCGTTCTCTTCCGTCGTCTCCGCTAATGCGGGAATGACGGACGGGATTTGAATCGATCATCGCCATGACCCCACGCGTTTTCACCATACCGGCGTCGGCGCCGTTTTTGCCGACGCTGATCAAGGCATTGACCGGCGGCAAGCTTGGCGTGGTTCCGGCCGGCGATCCGCTGGCACTCGCCGCGGCAACACTCTATCTGCCGACGCGCCGCGCGTGCCGGCTCATGCGCGATGCCTTTCTCGATGTACTGGACGGTGACGCCGCGATCCTGCCGCGCATTATCGCCATCGGCGATATCGACGAAGACGAGATCGCGTTCGCCGAAGCCGCTGCAGGCGACATCGCCGCGGACGCATTGGCTTTGCCGCAAGCGCTTGGCGGAATGGAACGCCGGCTCCTGCTGACGCATCTGGTGACCAAATGGGCGACATCGCCCAGGCTTCATAGCTTGGGCGGCTCGCCGCTCGTCGCTCAGACGCCGGCGGCGGCTTGCGCGCTCGCCGACGATCTGGCGCGGCTGATCGACGATATGACGACACGCGCCGTGCCGTGGGAAAAGCTCGACGATCTGGTGCCCGAGCAATTCGACGTTTATTGGCAACAGACCCTGACATTCTTGCAGATCGCCCGCCGGCAATGGCCGGAGATCTTGAAAGAACGTGATTGCATCGAAGCGGTGGAACGGCGCGACGCGTTGATCAAGGCCGAAGCTGCGCGGCTGGCGCGCAAGACCGATGGGCCAGTGATCGTCGCCGGCTCGACCGGATCGATTCCTTCGACCGCTGAATTGATCGCCACGATTGCGCGGCTGCCGCATGGCGCCGTGGTGCTCCCGGGCCTCGATACCGATCTCGACGAAACATCGTGGCGCCTGATTGCGGGCGATGAGTTTCCACCCCACCCTCCTTTGCCTGCGGGTGAGGGTAGAATCGGGGCCGCGCCGGGGCATCCGCAATTCGCGATGCAGGCTTTGCTCAAGCGAATCGGCATCGGCCGCGACCTGGTCGAAAGCCTGGCGGAGGCGTGCGGCCGCGAGCGGCTGCTCTCGGAAGTGCTGCGGCCCGCCGTTGCGACCGACATCTGGCGGCAAAGAGCTGCCGCGCCCGACTTCGACGCCCATGCCGAACAAGCGGTCTCGACGCTGACCCTGATCGAAGCCGCTACGCCGGAAGAGGAAGCGCTCGCCATCGCGGTCGCCTTGCGCAAAGCGGTGCACGACGGCAAATCCGCGGCGCTGGTAACGCCCGATCGCGCGCTCGGCCGCCGCGTGCTCGCGGCACTGTCGCGCTGGGATATCGCGGTGGAAGACTCCGGCGGCGATGCACTCGTCGATACGTCGGCCGGAATTTTCGCCCGCCTCGCCGCCGAAGCCGCCCTGAGCGGGCTCGAGCCTGTCGCGCTGCTCGCTCTGCTCAAGCATCCGCTGTTGGGCCTTGGGCTGCTTGAGACGCAAACCGCGGTCGCGGCGCTCGAACGCGCGGTTCTGCGCGGCCCGCGCCCGCGCGCCGGGAGTGGCGGACTCGGCCGCGCGCTCGCGACTATTCGCGCCCAGTTGGATGAATTTCGCCGCGGCAAACGCGGCGACATTCATCCTTCGGATCCGCGCACCGGCTTGATTGATGGCGAGCTTGAGGCCGCGGTCGAACTGGTCGCACGGCTCGCCCGGGCCCTGGCGCCGCTGGAAACGATCGCCGACGAGGCTTCGTTTGCGGATTTTGCCGCGCGTCATCGTCAGGTGCTTGCCGCGCTGTCGCGGCAAGACGGCGCCGAATCCGTGCTGTCGGGTCCCGACGGCGCAAAGCTCGGTGAGGCACTCGATGAATTGGCGTCTAGCAACGCGGCTGCTGGCCTGCCGATCGCGAAGCGCGATTATGTCGAATTATTCGCGGCGGCGCTGGCCGGCCGCGTGGTGCGCCGGCCCCCGCGCCGCGGCACGCGCGTGCGTATCCTCGGACTCCTTGAGGCCCGCCTGACGGAGAGCGATCGCGTCGTGCTCGGCGGTCTCGTCGAAGGTGCTTGGCCGCCGGAAAGCAGAAACGATGCTTGGCTCAGCCGGCCGATGCGCCTTGCGCTCGGGCTCGATCTGCCGGAGCGCCGTATCGGTCTCACGGCGCATGATTTCGCCCAGCTTCTCGGCGCGCGTGAGGTTATTCTCAGCCACGCGGCGAAGATCGCCGGCACGCCCACGGTGCCGTCGCGTTTCATCCAACGGCTTGCGGCCGTTGCCGGCACGCGGTGGCAGAAGGCGATCACGCGCGGCAACGAATATCTCGCTTTAGCGCGCGAGCTCGACCGGCCGGATATTGTCACGCCGGCGCCGCAGCCGGCGCCGACACCGCCGCGCGCGGCACGGCCGAAGAGCCTTTCGGTCACCGAAATCGAGGATTGGCTGCGCGACCCCTATACGATCTATGCCAAACACATTTTGCGGCTGCGGCCGCTCGATCCGGTCGACACCGAGCCGGGCGCTGCCGAACGCGGCAACGTCATCCATGCCGCCGTTGGCGATTTCACAAAGCTGTTTGCCAAAGACCTGCCGGCCGATCCGGTCGGTGAACTCATCGCGCTCGGCGAACCGCATTTCAAGGCGCTGGACGATTTCCCCGAGGCCCGCGCCTTTTGGCGGCCGCGCTTTCTGCGCATCGCCCATTGGTTCGCACGCTGGGAAGTAGGGCGGCGTTCTGCCATCACGGCGATCGCTGCCGAGATCCATGGCAAGATCGACATCCCGCTCGGTGAAACCACGTTTCGACTGCGCGGCATCGCCGACCGCATCGAGCGTGCGGCCGACGGTCGTTATGTCATCCTCGATTACAAAACAGGTGCCGCGCGGAGCGAAAAGCAGGTGCGCACCGGCCTAGCACCCCAGCTCACATTGGAAGCGGCGATTTTGCGAAAGGGCGGGTTCGACAACATCCCCGCCGATGCGTCTGTCGCCGAGATCGTCTATGTGCTGCTCAAGGGCGGTGAGCCGGCCGGCGAATATAAAGCGATCACGTTCAAGGAGGGCACGCCGGACAGTCAAGCCGATGGCGCGCTCGAAAAGCTGACCGCGCTGGCGCGCCGCTTCGACGACGAGACCGAAGCTTATCGCTCCCTTGTTCATCCGATGTGGACGAACCACTACGGCCAATACGACCACTTGGCGCGCGTCAAGGAATGGTCGAGCACCGGCGGTGCGAGCGATGACGGTGGCGGCGAATGAGAAAGCCGGATCATATTCCGCCCCAGGTGCGCGACCAGCAGCGCGCTGTCGCCGATCCCAATATCTCGGCCTGGGTCGCCGCCAATGCCGGATCGGGCAAAACCCACGTGCTGGCGCAGCGCGTGATCAATCTCCTGCTCAAAGGCGTCGAGCCGGAAAAAATCCTCTGCATCACTTTCACCAAGGCTGCCGCCGCCAATATGGCGAAGCGCGTGTTCGACACGCTCGCCCAGTGGACCACGCTCGACGATGACGCGCTCGATGACGCGATCCGAGAACGTTCGAACCTCGTGCCCGATGCCAGGCGGCGTGCGCTGGCGCGGCGGCTGTTCGCCCGCGCGCTGGAAACGCCCGGCGGGCTGAAAGTACACACCATCCACGCCTTTTGTACCCAACTGCTGCATCAATTCCCTTTCGAAGCCAATGTCGCGGCTCGATTCACGGTGCTCGACGATACCGAGCAAACCCAACTTCTCGAAGATCTGACGCTGCATGTGCTGCTCGACGGCGCGCGCGAGCCCGATGGCGCGCTTGGCCGCGCGCTGGCGACCGCAATGACCGCGGCGGCCGATCAGACTTTTCGTGATGTGGTACGCGCCGCGATTGGACGGCGTGACGCGATCAGCCGCTGGGTGACAGGCGCGGATGGCATCGACGCCGCAATTGCCGTGCTGTCGCGGGCGCTCGGTCTCGATCCGAAAGAGAATATCGAGAGCATCGAGGACGAGTTTTTCTCAGGCTCAGCGATTGCCGCCGACGAATGGGCGAAGCTTGCCGCAGCTTTAATGCAGGGCGGCAAGACCGATGCCGACCAGGCGCGTCGTTTCAATTTGCTTGCGTCGCTGTCGCGCGCCGACCGCGTCGAGACCTATCTCGACATATTTTGCACCTCAAGCGACCGTACACCGCGTAAGTCTGTCGTGACGAAGTCGATCAAGGATGCGGGCCTGATCGAGCGCCTCTTGGCCGAGCAGCACCGCGTCTGCGCGCTGCTCGAACGCAAGCGCGCCGTGATATGCCGCGATCGCTCCGCCGCCCTTCTGACCGTCACCCATGAAGTGTTGATCCGCTATCAGCGCGAGAAGGCGCGCCGAGGCCTGGTCGATTACGATGATCTCATCGACAAGACGCTTGAGCTTCTTACCAATGTCGACGCCGCCTGGGTTCATTACAAACTCGATCTTGGCATCGATCATCTCTTGATCGATGAGGCACAAGACACCAGCAGCAAGCAGTGGCAGATCGTCAGGCAGCTCGTCGCCGAATTCACCACCGGCGCCGGCGCGCGCAACGTACCACGAACGATCTTCGCCGTCGGCGACGAGAAGCAGTCGATCTATTCGTTCCAGAACGCGGCGCCAAAGGAGTTTGCCGAGATGCGCCGGCACTTCCAACGCGCGCACGAGAATGGCGGCCTCAAATTCGTTTTCGAGGAGTTCAAGCATTCGTTTCGCTCGGGCGAGAACGTGCTCGCCGCGGTCGATGAGGTATTTAAAAGCCAGACCATCGCGGCAAGCGTTTCGTCGGATAGCGATGGCTTTCCGCCGCACATCGCCCTACCGGACGCCGCGCCAAGCCTGGTTGAAATCTGGGAGCCGACCGAGCCGGATCAGCGCGCGGAGATCGAAGGCTGGCAGGCGCCGTTCGACCTGGTGAGCGAAACCAGTCCCCGGGTGAAACTCGCCCGGCGTATCGCGCGCGCCGTGCGGCGCATGGTCGATGCCCGCGAACCGGTCGGCATCGAACGGCGTGCGGTGCGCTACGGCAATGTTTTGATCCTGGTGCGCCAGCGCGGCGAATTGTTCGAAGCGATCATTCGCGCCTTAAAACAAGAAGGTGTGGAAGTCGCGGGAGCCGACCGCCTCGTTCTCGCCGAGCATATCGCGGTGATGGATCTGATGGCGCTCGCCGACGCGCTGCTGTTGCCGCAAGACGATCTTGCGCTGGCGACGGTGCTGCGCAGCCCGCTGTTCGGCTTCACCGACGAAGACTTGTTTGCTGTTGCCTGGGATCGCGGCGGCTCGCTCCGCGATGCACTTTTGCAAAAGACCGCAGAACGCGCGTTATTCACCGAAGCCGTGACGTTTCTCGACAAACTCGCGGCAATGGCGCGGCGCGAAACGCCGTTCGCTTTTTATGCGCAGATCCTCGGCTCAGGCGGCGGCAGGCGCCGCTTCCTTGCCCGGCTTGGCGCCGAAGCCAACGACGCACTCGACGAATTTCTCAATCTCGCCTTCGACTACGAGCGGCGCGAGACGCCGTCATTACAGGGTTTCGTCGCCTGGCTGCGTGCGGCGCGCGCCGAAGTAAAGCGCGACATGGAAATCGCGCGCGACGAAGTGCGGGTGATGACCGTACACGGCGCCAAGGGCTTGGAAGCGCCGATCGTCATTCTCGCCGATACGATAACGCCGCCCGCCGGACCAAAACAGCCGCGGCTCCTACCCATTGCCGGAAATGCCGTGATCTGGGCCGGCCGCAAGGCCGAGGATCCGCCGCCGGTCGCCGCGGCGCGGCAACAGGCGCTCGACGCCGCCTCCGACGAATACCGCCGCCTCCTGTACGTCGCCATGACCCGCGCCGCCGACCGGCTGATCGTCTGCGGCGCGAACGGCAGAAACAAGCGGCCCGACGGCTGCTGGTACGACTTGGTGCGCACCGCACTCGAACCGTTCCTGGTCGAGGAGACCGACGGCGAAGAGAAGGTCTTCCGTTATCGCAAATCATCTGAGGTTGCCGCCGAACAGGGCGCTGTGACCGCGGGCGACAATGAAAAAGCCGAGCCGCCGAAGCTGCCGCCCTGGCTGCGCGAGTCAGCGCCAGCCGAGGCCCGACGTACCGAGGCGCTGTCGCCATCCTCCGTTTTTGACGAGGAGATTGATCGCGTCGGATTCGCCGCAGCCACTATTGCCGACCGCCAGAAGGCATTGCAACGCGGGCGGATCGTGCACCGGCTGATGCAGGCGCTCCCCGACATCCCGCTGGAGCGGCGCCAAGCAGCTGCCGACCGCTATCTCGAAAGCGCTGCCAAGGATTTCTCCGAGACCGAGCGGGCCGTGATGGCGACGCAGATGTTCGCCATCCTCGGTCATGCCCGCTTTGCCGAAATTTTCACACCGGGCAGCCGGCCCGAAGTGCCGATCGTCGGCCGTATCGCAGGCGCCGGCGCCAAGCCCATTCTGGTCGCCGGCCAGGTGGATCGTTTGATCGTCACCGCGGATACGGTGCTCATCGCCGACTATAAAACCGACAGTTACGTGCCGCGAAAGCTGGAGGAGGTTAGGCCCTATGTGACCCAACTGGCGCTGTACCGCGCCGTGCTGGCACGTCTCTATCCCGGCAAAGCGGTGCGCGCGGCGCTGATTTTCACCACCGGTCCCGTTCTGGTGGAACCCCCGGCCGATATCCTGGATGCGGCGCTTTCCGAAGTTGTAACAAAGAGCGGTCACGCTGCGGTGATGGCGCCCTGACGCGCCTTGACGCCCTTGGAGCCTGTTCCTACGTTTGTCGGCCCCGGGTTGCCGATTCCCCGAATAAGCGAGGTATTTCAATGGTCGAGAAAACAAGCGACGCAACGTTCGACACGGACGTGCTGAAGGCAAGCGGCCCCGTGGTGGTCGATTTCTGGGCGGAATGGTGCGGCCCTTGCCGCATGATCGCGCCGGCGCTGGAAGAGATTTCCACCTCGCTCAACGGCAAGGTGAAGATCGTCAAGCTGAACGTCGACGAGAATCCCGGCACCGCCGCCAAATACGGCATCATGTCGATCCCCACCCTGATGCTGTTCAAGGACGGCCAGCTTGCGTCGCGCCAAGTCGGTGCTGCACCGAAGCAGAAACTGGAGCAGTGGATCACTGCCGCGGTTTGACGTCCGTAGACCCTGATCCAATTCAATTGAATCGGATCAGTGCCGAAAATGCCGCGTGCCGGTAAAGACCATGGCAATGCCATGGTCGTCGGCGGCTTGGATGACTTCCTGATCGCGCACCGAGCCGCCGGGCTGGATCACCGCCGTGGCGCCGGCCTCGATGGCAACGAGAAGTCCGTCGGCGAACGGAAAAAACGCGTCGGACGCGACTACCGAACCTTTGGTCAGCGGCTCTTTGAGACCGGCCTCCGTCGCGGCGTCCCTCGCCTTGCGCACGGCGATCCGCGCGGCATCGACGCGGCTCATCTGTCCGGCGCCTATGCCGACAGTGGCCAAATCCTTGGCATAGACGATGGTGTTCGATTTCACGTGCTTGGCGACGCGAAAGGCGAAACGCAGATCGCGCAACTCGGCATTGGTCGGCGCGCGCTCGCTCACCGGCCGCAGGTCCATATCGTCGACAACGGCATTGTCGCGTGTCTGCACCAAGAGCCCGCCAGCGACCGTTTTTGCGGTTAGCCCACTGGCGCGCGGATCGGGCAGGCCGCCGGCAAGGAGAAGCCGCAAGTTCTTCTTGGCGCCGATGATCGCGATCGCTTCCTCGCTCGCGTCCGGCGCAATGATCACCTCAGTGAAGATTTCGGTCATGGCGCGCGCCGCCTCGGCATCGAGCGTCCGGTTTAGCGCGACAATGCCGCCGAACGCCGAGGTCGGATCGCAGGCGAGCGCTTTGCGATAAGCGTCGGCAAGGCTGCCGCCTTCGGCGACACCGCACGGATTGGCGTGTTTGATGATCGCGCAAGCGGCCGTGCGCGCCGTATCGAATTCGGCGACGCATTCGTAGGCCGCGTCGGTGTCATTGATGTTGTTATAGGACAGTTGCTTGCCCTGGACTTGGCGCGCGGTCGCAACGCCGAACCGCATGTCCGGCGTGCGGTAGAACGCCGCCGCCTGGTGCGGATTTTCGCCGTAACGCAACGGCTCGATCAGCCGGCCGCCGAAGGCCCGGTACGCCGGCGCGGTGTCGCCAAGCTCGACCGCGAACCAGTTCGAGATCGCCGCATCATAGGCCGCGGTGCGCGCATAGGCCTTGGCGGCGAGCCGCCGCCGCACCTCGATCCCGGTCATGCCGTTGTGTGCGGTCAGTTCATCGAGCAGCGTCGCGTAATCGGTCGAGTCGACCACGACCGCGACATCGTCGTGATTTTTAGCAGCAGCGCGGATCATCGCCGGGCCGCCGATATCGATGTTCTCGATGCATTCGGCAAAATCCGCGCCGCGCGCGACGGTCGATTCGAACGGATAAAGATTGACCACCAGAATATCGATGCCGCGAATGGCGTGGGCGCGCATCGCCTCGACGTGTTTCGGATTGTCGCGAATGCCGAGCAGGCCGCCATGCACCGCCGGATGCAGCGTCTTGACCCGGCCGTCCATCATTTCGGGAAATCCGGTCAGTTCGGCGACGTCCAGGACCCGAAGGCCGGCGTCGCTCAGCGTCAGGCGCGTCCCGCCGGTCGATACCAGTTCGATGCCGAAGCCCGAAAGCGCACGCGCGAAATCGACGACTCCGGTTTTATCGGAGACGGAAATGAGGGCGCGGGTGGCGCGGCGCAGCCGATCGGTCATTGTCTTCTCAACATCGTTACAGCGGCAGCCCTTATCACAGCGGCAGTCTTGGCTCATCATCGCGCGAGCGGCGAGCCGCGCCGCCACCGGTGAGCGTTGTAGGATTAGCCTGGCTAAAACTCCACTGCACACGCGAGGCGGTGCGGGCATGGCCGTGGATGACGATTTGCATCGTCCGGCGCGGGCCTTCGCTGGCGGCGAGATAGACGCTGTCCTCCAGCTCGACACGATCCTCGCGCGCGCTGAAAGTCCACACCTCCTTGTTCGGCGTCATCAACATGACGCCGTGGCCGTCGGTCAGCCGGGTGGCCTTGACCAGGGGATGCAGGTGAAAGCGAATGGCAAATTCGTCCTGCACGGTTCGCAGCTGCGCGCCGCCGTCGGCGGCCAGAAAGATATCTTCGCCGTCGAGCCGCATGCCGTCAGCGGCCAGCGTCAGCACCCGCTCATGCAGGATGCCGAAGCGGTCGGCATAACCGTCATGCGATGCCCGCAATACGATCGAGTCGTGATTTTCTTCGCGGCTCACCGTGATCCTGTTCGGACCGCCCAGGATCGGTGAGCCGCCGAGCACACGGCGGAAACTCGCCAATTCCACGAAACGGGCCGACGACACATTATTGAACGTGACCGTCGAATGCGCCGCTGTGGCGCGCGCCAATTGCCGCCAGTCCTCGCGCCCAACCGCGGGCATGCCGCAATTGACCACGATGAGGCTTTGCTTCGGCGACGAAAATTCGAACGACAGGCATCCGGCGTGGGCGTCGAGGCTCAGTTCGATCGGCGGCGCCCGGCCGGTATCGGCGATAAGGACGCTTCCGCCGGCTTCGAGGCGTTGGTAGGCCGAATAGGGCGCGTTGGAAAACGGCGTACCGCGGGTCTCGTCATAGGCGAGCAATGTGGAGAGCTGGTCGGCAGGTGTCCCCCCCATGCCGTTGAAATGCGCGAAGGTCCCCTCGGAATGACGAAAGAAGCGCAGCATTGGCATCATGCGGTCGATGGCATTCGACACGGACTGCGGCGGGGCGATATTGCGCGACGAAAACGCCTGGCGCAGCGGCAATAGCTCAAGCAAAATCTCGATGATCGCACCGGGATCGCGGCTGACATGACCGCCATCGGGGAGAATTTGCCGTTCAAGTTCGCGCTTCAGGCGTTCGGTCGTGGAATTGATATGCCGCGTCTGACCGGCAATGCAGAGCACGGCATAACTGAGCGCAATGGTCGACTGAATGCGCGCCACTCCCCGCCGCGCATCGTTCGCGGTATGGCGTAGATAGCGTACCTGACGCACCAGACTGCGCAGAAAGCGCCGGTAGAAGCGCACATCCGCATCCTGGAGAATGAGCGTCGACTGGCTGAGCCAGGAAATGATGCGGCGTGACAGCACGTCGGGCCGCCAGGCGATCGGGTGCCATGAGCCTTGCAGGGCAATCCACTCGTCGACCAGTGCGCGGGCATTGGCGCGCGTGATGCCGGATTCGGCCGCACGAAGGTGGCGCAGCCAGCTGAAACCCAACAGCGCCGCCGCCCAGTCGTCGGACGGCGGCTCCATTTCAAAAATGGAACGGCCATCGCAGAGCACGACCTTGCCGGCGAAGGCGAAACGGCCGGAATAGATTTCGCTCGCGCGCGTGGCGTCCGCCGTGCGCAAATCCTGTGGCGCAATCAACAGCCGATCGGCCTTGAGCGGAATGAGCGGCCAGCGCAGCAATGGATGGCCGTTGGCGCGGCCGGCGGCTCGCCGCAAGGCACCGCGCAACAGCAACCAGAACAGCTTCGCGTGATCAGAAACTGCAAGGCGCGACATCGACGCGCTCGCCCCCTTCTGCGAGCAGAGGCAGAATTCCCCGCCGCCGGACCATAACGAAATCACGACAGAACGGCCAAACTGCCGATTAGTTGATTGATATCGCTAAAGCTTTAGCAGCCGCGCGGCGTAGAAGCCATCGAGACCGGACAACCGCGAATCGGCATCGGCAAGCTGGCTGGGCAAGGTTCGGAGATCGCCGTCCCTGGTGATGAATTCGCTTCGGCCAAAAACCTCGAGGGCGCCAATCGGCTCGCGGCGTACTGACGGTTCGCGCGCGAGGAAGTCGGCGATGATGTGCTCATTTTCTTCGGGCTCGAGCGAACAGGTGCAATAGACCAGCCTGCCGCCCGGTTTGGTCAGCGCCACCGCGCGTTCGAGGAGACGCCGCTGTAGCGCCGAGAGTCCGGCGATGTCGGCGGCTTGTTTGAGCCAGGGCACGTCGGGATGGCGGCGGATGGTGCCGGTCGACGAGCATGGCGCGTCGAGGAGGACGGCGTCGAACGGTTCAGCCTGCCATTCGGTGACATCGGCGCGGACCGTTTCGGCTTTCAACGACAGCCGCGACAGATTGTCCGATAGCCGCCGCAGCCGTCCCGGCGCGCGATCGACAGCGGTAACCAGAGCACCCCCGGCGGCCAGCTGGGCCGTCTTGCCGCCCGGCGCCGCGCAGAGATCCGCGACACGCTGCCCATTGATGTCGCCGAGGAGACGCGCCGGCAGCGAGGCGGCGGTGTCCTGCACCCACCATGCGCCTTCGGCGAAGCCGGGCAGCCCGGTCACCGCGCCATGCCCGATCATGCGTACCGAGCCGGTCGGCAACACGCGGCCACCAAGCTTTTCGGCCCACAATTCGGCATCGCTCTTTACCGTCAGATCGAGCGCCGGCTCGTGCCCGTTGGCGGCGGCGATGGCGTGCGCTGTCTCGGCGCCGTATGTGGCCGCCCAGCGTTTCATCAGCCAATCAGGCGTGTCGAGAACCGGCGTATCGAGCGCGGCAAGCCGCTGCGCGCCTTCGCGCACCACGCGGCGCAGCACCGCGTTGACCAGACCGGCAAAGTGCAGGGCCTCCCGGTCGGCCTGAACCAGCCGGACCGAAAGATCGACGGCGGCGTGATCGGGTACGCCGAGAAAAAGGATTTGCGCGGCGCCGATCAACAGCGCGGTTTCGACTCGCGGCGCTTGCGCGGGCGGACCGCGATCGAGGAAAAGACCGAGCAGATGGCGCAGCGTACCGAGCCGCCGCAGCACCGTCGCCACCAAGGCGCGGGCAAGCGAACGGTCGCGCTCTTCCAGCGCGGCGAGTTCGCGGGTCGTTTCCAGCATTTCGTCGAGCGGGCGGCGCTGGCGCAGCACACCATCGACGATGTGGGCGGCAATACGCCGGACGGCAAAACCCGGCACCTCGAGGCCCGGCATCTCGCGGGGACGGCGGGGCCCGGCGATCGATCGGGTCTTGGTGTTACGCGCACGCTTCATCGACAAAAAATTCCTCCTTGCAGGCCGGGAAGGGTTACGCCAAGTGAAGGGCGATGTCAGATGCAATGCCAAACGAACGGGCGAAACAGGCCGCCCCGGATGGGGATAAAGACGGCAAGACCGGCGCGCGCCCGCTGACACCGGAGGCCGAACGGGCGCTCGCCGAGGCTGCCGCCCGCCGCGCTGAACGTGCACGCAACGAGAGCAAACTGCCCGAGGAAGTCGGCGGCCGTGGCGGCCTCGAACCGACTCGCTACGGCGACTGGGAAATCAGCGGTCTGACCCCGGATTTCTAGCCTTATCAGATATTTAATCAAATGTTAGGAAAATAGTCTTTCTCGTTATATGTTACAAATACTCGTATTACGAGTATAACGATGCGACGCTACTTTTTCGTCAGAAGCTTTCCCGGCGCTGGAAATGGCGGTGTGCTGATGCTCGCTGCCGCCATATTTGGACTCGGGCTTGTCGCCGGCGCCACACTGCACCCGCACGGCCTCGCGGAGGCGAAGGCCTTCGCGGCGGCGATGCCCGATCGCGAGCCGGAACCGGAGCTTCCGATCGCGCATCGGCTCGACTCGTCGATCGTCTATCCAGCCGAGGTGCTGCGCGTCATCGATGGCGACACTTTCGAGGCCCGTGTGCGGGTATGGCCCGGCCTCGACGTCGACACCAAGATACGGCTACGCAATGTCGATGCGGCCGAGCTGCATGCCCGCTGCGCCGGCGAGCTTGCCCAGGCGCAGGCCGCGCGCAACGCGCTCGAGAACCTACTGGCCGAGGGCGGCGTCGCCATTTCGCGGGTCGGCGTCGACAAATATGGCGGACGCGTCGACGCCGCGGTCTCGACCCGCAATACCGCCGACGTATCGGCGGCGCTGCTCAGCGGCGGCTATGCGCGGAGCTACGACGGCGGTAAGCGCGGCAGTTGGTGCGGGTAAAACCGGAGATCAGGAAATTCCCTGATTACCGGGTGACCACCACCCGCGTGCCGATGCTGACACGGCTATACAGATCGGTGATGTCGGCGTTGTGCATACGGATGCAGCCGTGCGAAACGAACCCGCCGATCGAACCTTCATTATTGGTGCCGTGGATCGCGTATTGTCCGCCGCCGGAAAGCGTCATCGCGGCGACGCCCATCGGATTGCGCGACGAGCCGCCCGGAACCACCGGCGGCAGCTTGCGGTAATCGCTCCTGATCGAGTCCGGCGGCGACCAGGCCGGCCGAATGTATTTGCCGTCGATATAGGCGGTGCCGGACCACTGCATGCCGAGGCGGCCGACGCCGACTGGATAGCGGATCGCTTGGCCCATGCCGACGTAATAATAAAGCGCGCGTTGATTGGTCCGGATCACGATGGTGCCCGGCGTATAACTTTCCGCAACATTTACCGCAGTACCGCTGGCATGCGCGGCCTCCGGCGCGAAAGTGAATACAGCAAGGAGAGCCGCGATCGCGGCTGACAGCAGGATTTTCGCTCGCATTATCAAGATCCTTGATATGGGAACCGCCCCGCCGGTCCCTTGATCGAGACCGCCGACAGCAACAATCCTAGCCTAAATGAAAGCCGTCCTCATTATCGCGGCTGCAACACGGTGAAGTTTTCGCCAACTTTTTTGCAAGTGTGGTCTAAACGCACCAGCGAAACTTCTCTCTGCCGGGAGAGGGGCTCACGCACTCTCCTTGCTCTTGTTCTGCCGGTTGCTGACGAGATCGTCGACCACGGCGGGGTCGGCCAGCGTCGAGGTGTCGCCGAGATTGCCGAACTCGTCCTCGGCGATCTTGCGCAGGATGCGGCGCATGATCTTGCCGGAGCGGGTCTTCGGCAGGCCGGGCGCGAACTGCAGCATGTCGGGTGACGCGATCGGACCGATTTCGGTGCGCACCCAATTGACCAATTCCTTGCGCAAGGCGTCGCTCGGCTGCTCGCCGGCCATCAAGGTTACATAGGCGTAAATGCCTTGCCCCTTGATGGTGTGCGGATAACCGACGACCGCAGCCTCCGACACTTTCGGGTGCGCGACCAAGGCCAATTCGACTTCCGCGGTGCCGAGGCGATGGCCGGCGACATTGATGACGTCGTCGACGCGGCCGGTAATCCAGTAATAGCCGTCCTCATCGCGCCGGCAGCCGTCGCCGGTAAAATATTTCCCCGGATAGGCGCTGAAATACGTCTCGACGAAGCGCTGATGATCGCCATAGACCGTACGCATCTGGCCGGGCCATGAATCCGCGATGCAAAGATTACCGGTCGCGGCGCCTTCGAGCACCTTGCCCTCGGCGTCGACGATCTGCGGCACGATGCCGAAGAACGGCCGCGTCGCCGAGCCGGGTTTCAGCTTTGTCGCGCCGGGCAGCGGCGTGATCAGAATGCCGCCGGTTTCGGTCTGCCACCAGGTATCGACGATCGGGCAGCGGCCATCGCCGACGACGCGGTGATACCATTCCCATGCTTCTGGATTGATCGGCTCGCCGACCGAGCCGAGCAGCCGCAACGACGCGCGCGAGGTTTTCGTTACCGGCGCGTCGCCCGCCTGCATCAGCGCGCGGATCGCGGTCGGCGCGGTGTAGAAGGTGTTGACCTTGTGCTTGTCGATCACTTCCCAGAAGCGCGAGTTCGACGGATAATTCGGCACCCCTTCGAACATCAGCGTGGTGGCGCCATTGGCGAGCGGCCCATAGACGATGTAGCTGTGGCCGGTGACCCAGCCGACATCCGCGGTGCACCAGTAGATATCGCCGTCGTGATAATCGAAGACATATTGGTGCGTCATCGCCGTGTAGAGCAAATAGCCGGCGGTGGTGTGCAACACGCCCTTCGGCTTGCCTGTCGAACCTGACGTATAGAGGATGAACAGCGGGTCTTCGGCGTTCATGTCGGCGCAGGGACATTCCGCCGTCACCACGTCCTTGGCCTCGTGGTACCAAACGTCGCGCACCGGATCCATGTCGACCGGGCCGCCGGTGCGCTTGACCACGACGACGAAGTCGACGCCGCCGACCTTTGCGATGGCAGCATCGGTATTGGCTTTCAGCGGCACCTTGCGGCCGCCGCGCAAGCCTTCATCGGCGGTAATGACAACCTTCGACTGGCAATCCTCGATGCGGCCGGCAAGCGAATCCGGCGAGAAGCCGCCAAACACCACCGAATGGACCGCGCCAATCCGCGCGCAAGCGAGCATGGCATAAGCCGCTTCCGGGATCATCGGCATATAGATGGTAACGCGGTCGCCCTTTTTGACGTTGCGGTTGCGCAAAATATTGGCGAAGCGGCAGACCTCGTCATGCAACTCTCTATACGAGATGTGCTTTGAATCTTTCGGATCGTCACCTTCCCAGATGATAGCGGTCTGGTCGCCGCGCGTATGCAGGTGACGGTCGATGCAATTGTAAGCGACGTTGGTCGAGCCGTCCTCGAACCATTTGATCGAAACATTGGATTTCTCGAACGAGGTGTTCTTCACCTTGCTGAAATGCCTGGTCCAATGAAGGCGCTTGGCCTGCTCGGCCCAAAAGCCGTCGGGATCGGCAAGCGATTGCCGGTACATTTCCTGGTATTTCGCGTCGTCGATGAAGGCGCGTTTCTTCCATTCGGGCGACACTTCATAAATCTTGTCCGACATCACATCCTCCCCGCGCACACGACCGACTAGTGTGGTAATAGGCGTTTCCGGAGCCATTATGCGACGTTCTCCCGACAAGCGACAAGTCGGGCCGGATGCAAGCCAGTGGTCTTGCAAAACCCGCTGCCCTTCGCGTTGCGCGGCCACGAAACGCTCGCGGGCCTCCTGATGAGCATTCAAATGTTCGGCTCTAAACGGCAGCCGGCGGCAAACGCGCCGGCTCCCGCTTCCGCGGCTGCACAGCCAGACGGGAACGAATCCTCAAGCGGGCGATTGCCGAGAGGAAAGCGGTCCACCGTATGTCCATTCAAGAATACTCCGACGATCGCGGTCGCGCCGTCAAGCAACGCGACCCTTTCCGACCGTCGCGATCAACCATGAAGCTCGTGCGGCGACACGGTTTGAGCTACATAACGACGTCCGAACTGACAATTCGCCGCCTCCGTCACGGTCGCGGCTTTCGCTACCTCAGCCCGCGGGGACGCTCCGTTTGCAGTGAAGAAATACAACGGCTTGCGTCGCTCGCGGTTCCGCCTGCCTATGAAAACGTCCTTTATGCCGCCGATCCCCAGGCTCACATTCAGGCGATCGGCCGCGATGCCGCCGGTCGGCTGCAATATCGCTATCATCCGGACTGGGAGCACGTTCGTGAAACGCGCAAAGCCCGCCGCCTCGCCAAGCTGGCGGAAGTGCTGCCCCAGATCAGGCGCAGCATCGGCCAGTATCTCGGTTCTGAAACCCCGACCCGCACATTCACGTTAGCTGCGATTGTTGAACTTGTCGCCCGCACGGCCATCCGGCCGGGCAGCGAGCAATATGCGCGGCTGCGCGGGACGCGCGGTGCGGCGACATTGTTGAAATCGAATGTTTCGATCTACGGCGAAACCATCAAGCTTCGCTTCAAAGCCAAAGGCGGCAAACTGATCGAGAAGGAAGTCCAGGCCCCTCGCTTGGCAGCTGCGATCCATCTGCTGCAGGAACTGCCGGGCCGGCGTCTGTTTCAGTATCGAACCGACGACGGCACCGTGCGCGCCGCCAGCGCGCACGACGTCAATTGTTTTTTACGCGAAATCGGCGGCGTCGGAATTTCATTAAAGGACTTCCGCACGCTGGTCGCCTCGGTGTCGGTCTTGGATGCGCTGACGCGGGCCGAACCGGCGACAGGTAAGCGCGCCCGGCGGAAACAAATTCTGGATGCAATCTGCGCCGCCGCCGCCGAACTCGGCAATACGCCGGCGATTTGCCGGAAAAGCTATGTGCACGAGACCGTGGTGAACGCGTTTGAAGACGGCGCTCTGGAGCGATTTGCCGATACGTTGCGGGCGTCGCGTTCGAGCGCGCAGTCCGAGAAGCTATTGGCCAAGGTCGCGGCGAAAATCGAGACTATCGCCGCCGCTTAAATCCCACCCATCTTGCATATCAGCTTCCATTCGTCGGCGGTCACCGGCTGCACCGAGAGCCGCGTGTTGTTGACAAGCACCATCGCTTTAAGTCGCGGTTCGACCTTGGCATCGGCGAGACGCACCGGCTTCTTCAACGGCTCGATTGCCTTGACGTCGACCACGACCCAGGGCTCACCGGCTTTGGCGGTCGGGTCGGCATAGTGTTCGCGGACGATCTCGACCACGCCGACGATCTCCTTGCCCTCGCCGGAATGATAGAAGAAGCCGCGGTCGCCTTGCTTCATCTTGAGCAGATTGTTCTTGGCCTGATGATTGCGCACGCCGGTCCACGGCTCGCCCTTGGCGCCGCGCTTGACCTGCTCGTCCCAGGAGTAGGTCTCAGGCTCCGATTTCAACAGCCAGTGCGCCATCATCATGCCTCCGCCTTCAACGGCCGCGTCAAAAGTGATTCGATAGCCGCATCCACATTCATCGTGCCGTCAAGCAATGCCGCAACAGCAGCCGAGATCGGCATGTCGACGGAGCGCGCCCGCGACATCTCCAATAGGACCGAGGCAGTGAAGGTGCCTTCGGCGAGGCCGGTGGTGCGGTGAATATCTTCCGCTTTATGGCCGCGACCAAGATTGACGCCAAAAGTGAAATTGCGCGATTGCGGGCTTGAGCAGGTCAAAAGCAGATCGCCGAGACCAGACAGACCCATCATGGTTTCCGGCTTTGCCCCATAGGCTTTGCCGAAGCGGACGAGTTCGGCGAAGCCGCGCGTGGTCAATGCCGCCAACGCGCTGGCGCCGAGACCGCGGCCGTTGACGACGCCCGCGGCGATGGCGAGCACATTCTTTGCCGCGCCGCCGATTTCGACGCCGCGCAAATCGCTCGAATGATAAGGCCGAAACGACGCCGAGCCGACCGCCTGCGCCAGCGCGCCGGCCAGCGCGCCGTCGGCCGCCGCCAGAAGTCACCGCCGTCGGCAGGCCACGCGCCACGTCGGCGGCGAAGCTCGGCCCCGACAAAATCGCAGGTACCGAGGCTGGCGCGGATTCCGCGATCACCTCGCTCATGAATTTGCGGCTGCCGCGCTCGATACCCTTGGCGCAAACGATCACCGGTGTGCGATCCGCGAGCAAAGGCGCAAGTGCGGTGGACGCCGCCCGCACTGCTTGTGCCGGTACGACGAGCAGGATGGCTGCGGCGGCTGCAACTTCGGCGAGATCGCGGGCGAGAACGATACGTTCGTCGATCTTCACACCGGGCAGAAACAAGCTCTCGCGTTTATCGGCGATCTGCGCGGCATTGGCGGCGTCTTCTTCCCACAGCGTTACTTGGCGGCCGGCGCGAACGCATGTCAGCGCCAGCGCGCTACCCCAGGCCCCGGCGCCGATCACCGCTATGTGGTTAAATGCCATGATGTGATTACAGCAGTTCGCCGCGCAGCAGTTTGGGGACCTCGCCGACCAGTCCCGCCGCCTCGCGAATGAACAGGCGCTTGAGATTGGGGATGCGATCGACCAGACCCAGCCCGACGTCGCGGACCGCACGCAACATATCGGAGCGATTGGAGAACAACCGATTCAGACCGTCGGTGGCAACCCCCATCGCCATGGTGTCGAAACGCCGCCAGCGCTGGTAACGATCGAGCACGTCGGCCGCGCCCGGATCGAGTCCGAGCCGCGCCGCGTCGACGATCACCTCGGCGAGCGCAGCGACGTCTTTCAGCCCCATATTCAGACCTTGGCCGGCGATCGGATGAATAAGGTGCGCGGCATCGCCAACGAGCGCGATACGGTCGGCAATAAATGAGCGCGCGACGAAAAAACCCAAGGGATGGGCCCGTCGCGCGCCGATGACTTTGATTTCACCCAGTTGCAGCTTGAAACGCTGCTCAAGCGCCGTGTGAAACGCATCCTCGGGCAAGGCCAGGATACGTTCGGCTTCGGCGGTCGCTTCGGTCCAAACGATCGATGAGCGCCGTCCTTTGAGCGGCAGGATCGCGAACGGACCGGCCGGCAGAAAGTGCTCCTCGGCGCGGCCTTGATGATCGCGCTCATGGGCGACGTTGAGGACAATGGCCGACTGGCCGTAATTCCAGCCATGGGTGGCGATGCCGGCACTGCTGCGGATGCTCGAACGCGCGCCGTCTGCGGCTACCATGAGCTTTGCCGCGACCGCGCCGCCGTCCGCGAGCTCGACCGCGACCGCAGCGCTGTCCCCCGGCACCTGGAAATTGGCGACCGCGGTTTCCCGCAAATCGATTCCCACTTCGCGTGCCTTCGCCACTAGCGCACCGATCAGAAGCCGGTTTTCGATCATGTCGGCGAAAGGCTCGCCCGGTTCGACGTCGCCAGCGAAGGTGAGAAAGACCGGCCGCACCGCGTCGTCGAGCCGGCTGTCGGTGACAACCATATCGAGGATCGGCTGCGCCTCGCCGGCAATGCTCTGCCAGACGCCGACCGTCTCGAATAATCGCCGGGCCGCCGCGACGATCGCCGAGGCGCGCTCGTCATGAGCATAGCTTTTGCCGAGCGCGGGATCCGCGACAACAATCGCAAATGACGGCCCCAGCCCTTGCCGCAAGGCAATGGCGAGCGTCAGGCCGGCCAGGCCGCCACCGGCAATCAGCACGTCGGTATTGTTACGCATCATGCCGGCACCCTAGCACGACCCGCGTCGGAGGGCTTGACCCCGAAACCGTTCCCGTATGCAACAAAGTGAGCCGGAACTGCCCCGACACAGGTTGGAAAGCATGGCCTCTGCCGTCCAAGAACTGGTCGATACACTTAATCTCGAAACGCTCGAATTGAATCTGTTTCGCGGCCGCTCACCGCAATCGCGGTGGCAACGGGTATTTGGCGGACAGGTGATAGGTCAAGCGCTTGTTGCGGCATGCCGTACCGTCGAAGACGTGGCGATACGGCCGCCGCATTCGCTGCATGGCTATTTCCTGATCGGCGGCGACCCGAAAGTGCCGATCATCTATGAGGTCGATCGCATCCGCGACGGCAAAAGCTTCACCACCCGGCGTGTGATCGCGATCCAGCATGGCCGCGCCATCTTCTCGATGTCGGTATCGTTCCACCTGCATGAAGACGGCCTGTCGCATCAGTTCGATATGCCCGACGTGCCGAAGCCTGACGCGCTGCCGAGCGAAGCCGAATTCAAGGAACGGGTCTGGCCGATGATGCCCGAACCGGTGCGGCGGTATTACGAGCGCGAGCGGCCGATCGAACTGCGCCCGGTCGAGTATGGCCGCTATCTCGGCGAGGAATTGAAGGACGGGCGCTTCCATGTCTGGATTCGCGCCACCGGCAAACTGCCGGACGAACCCGCGATTCATCAATGCGTGCTCGCTTATGCCTCCGATATGACGCTGCTCGATGCCGCGCTGATCCCCCACGCGCGCACGGTATTCAGCGACGACATCATGGCGGCGAGCCTCGACCATGCGCTGTGGTTTCATCGGCCATTTCGGGCCGACGATTGGCTGCTCTATGCGCAGGACAGTCCGAGCCTTGCCGGTTCGCGCGGTTTTGCACGCGGCCTGATTTTCTCGAGTGACGGTACGCTCGTCGCGTCGGTCGCGCAGGAGGGGCTGTTGCGGCTCCGGCGGACAAATCCCGCCAATTAAGCCGGACGAAGTGACTTAATTCTCATCGATAATGCCGATATGATGTGCACTCGGATATCGCGACAAACACGGTCAGCGCCATGAAGCTCGTCACAGCCATTATAAAGCCTTTCAAGCTCGATGCCGTGCGCGATGCGCTCCTTGCCCGGGGTATTCACGGCATGACCGTCACCGAGGTCAAAGGCTACGGCCGGCAGAAGGGCCACACGGAAATCTATCGCGGCGCGGAATATGCGGTGAATTTTCTGCCCAAAATTCGCATTGAAGTGGCAGTCTCCACTGACCAAGCCGACGACATCGTGGAGACAATCGGCGCCGCCGCGAAGACTGGCCAGATCGGCGATGGCAAGATTTTCGTGACCCCAATCGACCAGGCGGTCCGGATCCGCACCGGCGAGACCGACGCCGACGCTTTGTAATTGCGGGAAGTGCCGGGTTGTACATCAATAGCGGTGGATTGATATTTAGGCATATGCCTACTAATTGGGCGAACGCCCCGGCGTGGCTTACAGCCTAAGAGCCCGTTCGCCCCACAGCGGGCCCTCCAGGCGCTCAATATTATTTTTTATCAGTGCCTTACGTCCCGGTGACCGAGTTGGCACGGGGCTTGATTGCCAGACGCCGGCGATGACGCGCTGGGGGGCAATTTCCTGCGTGAGCATTGCTTAGCTGCGTAAACCTGCTCGCCCCAACGAGCGGGCCACTGGAGATAAATTCAAATGAAAATCGTCATGGCCATCATCAAGCCGTTCAAGCTCGACGAAGTCCGCGACGCTCTCACCAAGATCGGCGTTCAGGGACTGACCGTCACCGAGGTGAAGGGCTACGGGCGTCAGAAGGGCCACACGGAAATCTATCGCGGGGCCGAATATGCCGTGAGCTTCCTTCCCAAGATTAAACTCGAAATCGCTTGCTCATCCAATGTGGCTGACAAGGTCATCGAGACCATCAGCGCCTCGGCCAAAACCGGGCAGATCGGCGACGGCAAGATTTTCGTGTTCGGCCTCGATCACGCGGTGCGTATTCGCACCGGCGAGACCGACGCCGCGGCGCTTTAATCATGCGCACCCGCAATACCACGGACAGGAGTAAAACAATGTCGTTGAAGAAACTCTCGCGGGCGGGGCTGATCGGCTTTGTCGGCGCGATCCTGCTCGGGATCGTGCTCAGTCTGCCGACCTACCATGCCTCTTACGCGCAAACGCCGGCGGCAGCGCCTGCGGCTCCGGCGGGCGACGCCGCGGCTCCCGCGGCAACGCCGGCGGCACCGCCGGCCTGCGACGCCAAGACGCTCGAGAAATGCACGCCGAATTCGGGCGATACCGCCTGGATGCTGACCTCGATGGCCATCGTGCTGATGATGACCATTCCGGGCCTCGCGCTGTTCTACGGCGGCATGGTGCGCAAGAAGAACGTCGGCGATACGGTAATGACGAGCTTTGCCATTACCTGTCTGATCAGCGTGCTGTGGCTGTTATTCACCTACAGCATCGCCTTCCGCGCCGGCTCGCCATTCATCGGCGGGCTTGATCGAGCAGGCCTGCAGGGCATCCTCAGCGATATTACCAATGGCACCGGCAATCCAAATCCGCTGGCGCCGACTATTCCTGAGACTGTCTACTCGATGTTCCAGCTGACCTTTGCGATCATCACCGCGGCGCTGATCGCAGGCTCATTCGCGGAACGCATGAAGTTCTCCGCCATGCTGTGGTTCATCGGCCTCTGGGCGATCTTCGTCTATTCGCCGATCGCGCATTGGGTGTGGGGACCGGACGGCTTCCTCAACTCCGCCAATGACGGCGCCTGGGTCAAAGTGCTCGACTTTGCCGGCGGCACGGTGGTGCACGTCAATTCCGGCACCGCCGGTCTGATGGCTGCCCTGATGCTCGGCAAGCGCAAGGAAACCGGTCCGCCCCATAACGTGGTGCTGACCTTGATCGGCGCCTCGCTGTTGTGGGTCGGCTGGTTCGGCTTCAACGCCGGCTCCGCGGTCAGCGCGGGCATGCAAGCCGGCATGGCGATGCTGGTGACCCACACGGCCACTGCCACCGCCGGCATGACCTGGATGATCATCGAGTGGATCATGCGCGGCAAGCCGACCGTTCTCGGCATTTGCTCCGGCGCCGTGGCGGGTCTGGTCGCCATCACACCGGCTTCCGGTTTCGTCGGCCCGATGGGATCGTTTGCCATCGGCATCGCCGCCGGCATTATCTGCTACTGGGGCTGCACCGGTCTCAAGCACATGTTCGGCTATGACGACGCGCTCGACACGTTCGGCGTGCACGGCATCGGCGGTGCTGCGGGCGCCATCCTCACCGGCATCTTCGCGGTCAGCGCTTACGGCGGTACGGCCGGCGCCATCGAAGGCAATTGGGGGCAGGTCCTCAATCAGGCCATCGGTGTCGGCATCGTATTCGCTTACGACGTCGTCGTGACGCTGATCATCCTCAAGGTCGTCGACCTCGTCATCGGGCTTCGCGTCAGTGAAGAAGTCGAGCGCGACGGTCTCGATCTCGCGCTGCACGGCGAAACCATACAGTAAGACGAACAACGGTTGGGGCGCATACCCGGCAGCACCCCGTCCGTCGAGAGGCCCTGGCATCTGCCAGGGCCTCTCACTTTTTCAGCGGCTGTTTGGCATGCAATGACAACGCTGCCACTCCCGATTGGGGTTACGGACGTGGGGTGAACGATCCGGCAAAACCTGCTAAGGGCACTCGCGACGAACAAGCCCAGCGAGGACGCCCATGTACGCCAATCTCGAACTTTTCATCGACGGCAAGTGGCACGGCACCGACGGACGCCGCGGCGAGGACGTGATCAACCCGGCGACCGAAAAGCCGCTGGCGCGCCTGCCGCATGCCAGCACGAGCGATCTCGATCAGGCGCTCGAAGCCGCCACGAAGGGCTTTGCGATCTGGCGCGCCACGTCGGCTTATGACCGCGCCAAGATCATGCGCAAGGCCGCCGATCTGATGCGCGAGCGTCACGACGCGATCGCGAAAATTCTGGTGCTGGAACAGGGCAAGGTCTATCCGGAAGCGCGGGTGGAAGTCATGACGTCCGCCGACATCATCGACTGGTACGCCGAGGAAGGCCGCCGCGCCTATGGCCGTATCGTGCCGGGCCGCGGCAAAGGGCTCCGGCAAATCGTGCTGCAAGAGCCGGTCGGCATCGTCGCCGCCTTTACACCGTGGAACTTCCCGACGCTGACGCCGGCGCGCAAAATCGGCGGCGCGCTCGCGGCCGGCTGCTCGCTCATCCTCAAGGCATCGGAGGAGACACCCGGCGCTTGCGTCGAAATGGTGCGCTGTTTCGCCGACGCTGGATTGCCGCCCGGCGTGCTCAATCTGGTGTTCGGGGTTCCCGCGGAAATTTCCGAGCATCTCATCGCCAAGGACGCCGTGCGCAAGATTTCTTTCACCGGCTCGATCCCGGTGGGCAAGCACCTCGCGCAACTCGCCGCCAAGACCATGAAGCGCGCCACCATGGAGCTTGGCGGCCATTCGCCGGTGGTAGTGTTCGCCGATGCCGATCCGGAAAAGTCCGCCGAGACAATCGCGGCGTTCAAATATCGCAATGCCGGCCAAGTCTGTATTTCGCCGACCCGGTTCTATGTGCAGGAGCCGATCTATAGCCGCTTCGTTGCCCGCTTCACCGAATACGCCAAGGCAATCAAAGTCGGCGACGGTATGGAAAAAGGCAATACGATGGGACCGATGGCGAATGCGCGGCGCATCGACACTATGGAAGCCTTCGTCAACGACGCGAAGAATCGCGGCGGCAAAATCGCCAGCGGGGGCAATCGCCGCGGCAATCAAGGATACTACTTCGAACCAACCGTGATCACCGACGTGCCCGACGACTGCAAGGTCATGACGGAAGAGCCGTTCGGCCCGCTCGCGCCAGTGGTGCCCTTCAAGACATTCGACGAGGTCGTGGAACGAGCAAACTCGTTACCTTTCGGCCTGGCGTCTTACGCCTTCACCGGCTCGGCGCAGACGGCCACGCTCATCGGCGATGCGCTGCAGTCCGGCATGGTCGGGGTGAACTCCATCGCCATCTCGACACCGGAGACGCCGTTCGGCGGCATCAAGGAATCCGGTTACGGCAGCGAAGGCGGCATTGAAGGGTTGCAGGCCTATTTCAACACCAAATTCATCTCGCAAGCCTGAGGCGGCCGATTAGGTACGCCATCGCGTCGGCAGCTGCGGACGCGATGGCGAGGCGCCTTCGTACGGTTAACACGTGGCGAATTCATCGCTGATTAAGAATTTATTGAGGATGATCCGCGCCATTTTTCGAACGTAAATGTGTCACTCGCGCGGCAAGGAGACAAACAAGCGTATCCGGGAACAAAAATCGACGACGTCGCATTGTAGGCGTGGCGGCCGGCAAGCGTTGGTTTGTTGATGGATATCCTTGCGTCAATTTTCGCCTACATGACATGCGTCGCCGGAATTATAGGTGCGTTTGCCATATCGATTTTTGTGCTTTTCTCCGCGCCCGATCATCCAGATGTGCCACGCCAAGAGTCGACGCTCGCGACCAAGCACACCGCGGCGGCGTTGAATACGGCCAAAGTGAAACCATCCCAGACGGCGACGGCGACAAAGCGAGCCGTGCCATCGCAAACGGCGAGCAATGGAGGCGTCCCCGTCGCGCTGCCGGCCGCCGAAAAGCGGAAACCATCGCGACAAGTATCGGCGGCGCAGTTGCGGCACTTGGCACGGCAAGAGCGCAACAAGCGTTTCGCCTATCAACAAGACCCGGATTTTGAGGCGCGCTTCCTCGGCTACGCCGACTGAGCTCCCGATCAGGATCCGACCAAGGCTAAGCGTAAGAGCGTTCCAGATAAGTCACCGCGTCATCGGCAAGAACGCCTGGATCGCGTTCGCCGCGTTGCGTCATCTCGATGATGCGCTTGGCGATGATTTCCTGAGCCGGCCCTCGATAGGCCGGCGAGGCAAGCTTACTGCCGGATTTCTCGACTTTTTGCCAAGCAGCCTCGAACACCGACACCAGGGTCTCGATCACTTCGGGCTCGAACGCCGCTTGTTTGAGGAGTGGAACTATCGACATGACATTATTCCGGGTTTGCAGTCTTCATCAGTTAACTCGCGACGAAGAGATTCGACGTTTCAGAACGGTCCAGAATCGCCGCAGCGGTATTGCCGAAGAACAGCGTATCGCCAGGCCGCCGGCTCACGCCGAGCACGATAAGGTCATAACCTCGCTTTGCTTCCCGTAGGATGGCCTCGTCGGGCGTCATATTAGCACGTGTCGTCGACCGCAGGTTGACATCGTAGCGATCCGCCAAGGCGCCTATATCCTTGAGCACGGCCAGCTCGCTCCGCCGCGTTGCGCGCCGGCGCGGAGAGGTTTTGCGACTGCTCCCGTTGGCTCCCCCCCGCGTCACATAAAGGGCGGTGACCTCGGAATCGTTTGCACGCGCCAATGTCAGGCCGATCTCGACGGCGCGGCGCGACACCTCGCTCCCGTTCACCGGGATCAGGATACGGCCGGAACGCTCGAATAAGCCGTCGGCGTGTGCGCCATGCGAATCGACGACGGCAAGCGGCCCTTCGAACTCCTTGGTGAGGAGCGAAACGTCTTTCGAGAACCCGCCCTGAGAGTTGCGGGTCTTGGCAATGCCGACGATGAGAAAGTCATAGCCTTTATGCGCCTCTCCAGCGACCGTCCCGGCGCTGAATCTCTGCATTTGCCGCGTTGTGACATCGACACTGCCGGACTTCTCTTCGTCAGGATGCGCTTCAAGCGTTGTAGCCTCCTCGGCGGAGGTCTTAACTTGTTGTTTCGATTCCTCGCCGTTTGCATCGCCCGCGGCTTGTTTCGCGCCCGAACTCTCCAGTAGCGGTTTAGCCGTTTTTTTGCCGCGATGGCCGTTGTCCATGGCGAGAATTGTCGTCGGTTTGCCGCCGGACCCCGCGATGGCGCCGACCAGGCGCGACGCGATCTTGCCGTTGGCGCTGTCGTCGGCCGCGAGCAGCAGCCGCTCGAGATTGGTCACGAAACCCCTGGCGTCGAGTTCCTCACGCTCGAGCCGCTGCCGCTCCTTCTTGCGCAACGGCAATCGCTTGAGCGCCCAACGCAGCATCGACGGCATCGCCATGGTGGTGACCACCGCCATGGTCACAATAAGGGTGAAAAGATTTTGGTTGAGCACGCCCATCGACAAACCGATTGTGGCGACGATCACTTCGGTTGAGCCGCGGGCGTTCATGCCGCAGCCGAGCGCTAGCGATTCCGCGCGGGTGAGCCCGCCAAGCTTGCCGCCGACAAAAGCGCCTACAAATTTTCCGACGCTCGCGATCAGGATGAGGCCTAAGGTCAGCAGCGCGAGATCGCCATGGCGCAAAACGGTGACGTCGGCACTCAGGCCGGAAAGACCGAAAAACACCGGCATGAATAGCGCGGTAATGAGTTCGCGTAACTGCTCTTCGATGTGCCCGGTCAAGATCGGAGATTCGCCGATCAGAATACCCGCGACGAAGGCGCCCAGTACGGTGTTGACGCCGATCAGTTGGGTGATCAGCGCCATTGCGATCATGATCACCAGGATGGTGGTGATCACCGGAAATTCGCTGCGGAAATTGTCGTTGGCGAAGCGGATCAGGCCGAACACCACGCGGCGTCCGACCGTGAAACTCGCCAGCATGAACAAGGCGGTGCCAAGGACGGAGCGGCCGACCGTCCAAATGTCGATGCGGCCTGCCGAGGCAAGACCGAAGGCGATGGCGATGATGACCCATCCGATCGTGTCTTCGAGGATCGCCGACGCGACGATGATCTGGCCGAGATCGCGGCGCATGAAATTCATCTCGCGCACCACCATGGCGACGATCTTCACCGAGGAGATCGACAGGGCGGTGCCGAGAAAGATCGCGGTGACGAGGCGGGCGTCCGGCCTGGGCAATAAGGCGTCCGGCAGGAATTCGCCGAGCGCGAAGCCGCAGATGAACGGCACCGCGACACCCGCGGCCGACACCGTCACCGCGGCACGGCCCACGCGCCGCACCAGTTGCAGATCGGTTTCCATGCCGGTCAGCAACAGCAGCATAAGGACGCCGAACTGCGCGACGGCATCGATCATGCTCTTCTGCGCACCGCCGGGAAACAATGCGTGCTGGGCTGACGGCCAGATGACGCCGAACAGCGAAGGTCCGAGCAACAGTCCGCCGATCAACTGGCCCATTACCGCCGGTTGGCCAACCCGGGTGGCGGCCTCGCCCATCAGCCGGCCGACCAGGAGAAGGAGGCCGAGGTCGGCGATAAAGATCGCCTCGGAGCCGCCGGTCGACCCCCCGTCCGCCGCCAAAGAAGGTCCGCCGAAAAGTGCAATAAGCGCAATCAAAATCCCGGCCGCGTACCGCAACGCAAGACCCGGTTCTGGGACGAATCGGATAGCAGCCCCAGGAGCAGGTCCAGCGGATTCTGTCATCGCGTAGCCACGGGATAGACCCCTTTGTGCTTGCCAATAACGCACAACGCCGCTGCGCGATCCCTTCAAAAGTGCAGGCGGCTAAGGCAGCCGTCATGACAATGACGGCCCCCTAAACCGAAATTCCCACCGCTATTCTTAGCCGATTGTAATGCCCGCGTTCTTGATGATCGGCTCCCAGGTGCGCTGCTCGTCAGCGACGAATGACGCGAGTTCGGCCGGCGAGGAGCCGACCACCACGTTGCCGGCCGCCTCCATGGTGGCGCGATTTTCCGGGCGGCGGATCGCGCTCACCATCGTCTTATTCATCGCATCGACGATAGTTGACGGCGTCTTGGCGGGCGCGAATACGGCGGTCCAGCCATAGGACTTGAAATCGCCGATACCGCTCTCGGCCATGGTCGGAACATCCGGCAGAACGGCGAGTCTTTGATTGGTCGTCACCGCCAGTGCACGGAGCGCACCCGATTTGATTTGCGGTAACAATGCCGAGACGTTGTCGCAGGTCACATCCACGCGGCCTCCGATCAGATCGGTGACGGCAAGCGCTGTGCCCCGATAGGGGATGTGCGTCATCTCGACATTAAGGCGACGCTTGAGGAGTTCGCCGGATAAATGACTTGAGGTGCCGTTGCCGGCCGATGCGTAGAGAAGCGGTTTCGACTTCGCGAAGGCGACAAAATCCTGCATCGTTTTGGCGGCAGAGCTCGCCGGAACGACAAGCACGTTCGGCACTATCACCAGCAGCGAAATGGGCGCGAAATCGCTGGTCACATCGTAATTGAGCGACTTATAGAGAAACTTGTTCACGACGATGCCGCCTTGCGTAAACAGCACGGTGTAGCCGTCGGGCGCGGAGCGCGCGACCGCCTCATTGCCGATATTGCCGCCGGCGCCCGGCCGATTTTCCACAACCAATTGTTGGCCCCACTCCGCCGACGCCGCGGCACCGACAAGCCGCGCGGTAATGTCGACATTGCCGGCGGGCGGAAACGGAACGATCGCCTGGACGGCACGGCTTCGGCCAATCGGCAGCGCTCGCCGCGCGGACTCCAAATGCCGCGGAAGCCGCGCTCGCAATGATGACGGTGCGCCGAGTAATCATGTCAGTCCTTCCATCTGTATTCGTCCGTTCACGCCGCCGCTTTGGTGTGCGTGAATGACCTTTCCGTTGGTCAACTTAGGCATTGTCGATGACGGCATCGGCCTGCGAGAATCAATCCTCCCTAAGCTGCGGGCGTAAGCGCAAACAGCTTGGCGTTGATCGCGCCGGCCTGCATCTGCCTGTATAGGCTCGGCCGCCGTAATCTTCATGCACAAGCCTCGCTTCATCCCTGTCGCGCCAGGCAGAGACAGCCGGCGCGGGGAGCACACTTTCATTCGGGAGTTTCATCGATGAATGCAAGCACGTCGCTGCTCATCATCCTGCGTTCGCATGAACGGATCCGTAACCAATACTACAATGGCATTACGTCGGCTTTTCCCGAACTCAAGGTCGACGTCGTGGCTAAGGCCGAAGACGCCGATCCCTATCTGGCGGATTGCGACATCATCATCACCCACGGTCCGCATCTCGCAGACAAAGCCGACCATGTATTCAGCAAGGCCAAGAAGCTACGCTGGGTGCAGGGCATCGGCACCGGCGTCGATAATATCGCCGACCGCCCGTCCTTGCGCGACGATGTGATCGTGACGAATATCCATGGCGTTCACGGACGGCCGATGTCGGAAGCGGCGGTGTCCCTGATGCTGGCGCTCAGCCGCAAATTGCCGCGGAGCCTCGAAAACAAAGCGAAGCACAAATGGGAGAACTGGCCTTCGCGGCTCTTGAGTGAAAAGACCGTCGGCATTTTCGGGCTTGGCTCGATCGCGGAAACCATGGCGCCGGTGTTCAAGGCGTTCAACATGACCGTGATCGGCATAACGTCGGGGATAAGGCCCATGCCGGGTTTCGACGAGATCGTCGACAAGAGCCGGCTGATCGAGACGGTGCGTCGGCTGGACTATTTCGTTGTGCTTACGCCCTACACGCCGGCAACCCATCACATCATCGACGCCGAAGTGTTCGCGGCAATGAAGCCGGATGCATATTTCATCAATTTGGCGCGCGGTGGCGTGCTCGACGAAGGCGCGTTGCTCGCGGCGCTGCGCGAAAAGCGCATTGCCGGCGCCGCGCTCGACGTGTTCGAACAGGAGCCTTTGAAGCCCGACAATCCTTTATGGGATATCGAAAACGTCATCATCACCTGCCATCAGGCGGCGACCCACGACGGCTCGGCGCGAACCAATCTGCCGACCATCCAAGAGAATATCCGTCGCTTCCTCGCCAACGATGTCGCGCACATGAAGAACGTCGTCGCTCGGTCCGGCTTGAATGGGCAATCTTGAACGGGCTGACGACGTGCAGCCGATAGGCTCCATAGCGGATCCTAAGTCGGAGAGCGCCCCAGTTCGCTATGTGTCTGCCAACAACGGACTGGTGCACTGCAACATGCTCGACCAGATGCTAACTGCGGCGATGGAGCGAAGCGACATTGGCAGCCGCTAAACTGGAACTTTTCCACGAAAATTCTGTTTATTGGTCGGGTAAGGCGCGCACGAAGCAAAGCGCCGCGCGGGGCCGATAGCGAAAGCCGCGGAATCGGTCTCAATTCACTATCGCTCGCAATTCCCCGTCGGTGCCGCCTTCCATGAAGTTCATGATGGAGGTTCTCATGTCCATGACATATTCTTCATCGACCCTATCAGGCGAAGCTGCGGCATACGGCGGCTTCGCCGACGCGTTAGGAGGAATCGCGACAATCGTATTGGCGATCGTCGGCCTTTCGGGCATCTCACCCGAAGTGCTGGTGTCGATTTCCACCGTCGTGTTTGGTGCGGCGCTCCTGATTCAGGGCGGTGCAATGCTGAGCGAGTTTGCACAGATAGAAACAACGCCGGAAGCCGATGTCGCCGCTGGCGGCGGCAGCATGTCGGCGCTGTTCCTGGTTGGTGTCGCCGGGATCGTGCTCGGCGTACTCGCGCTGCTTGGCGTCTACGCACCCGTGCTGACGGCAGTTGCCGTGATTGCGTTCGGCACTGCGTTGCTCATCAGCAGTTCGGCGGTGTGGCAACTTCTGACCTCGCGGTCAGTGGCGATGCGATTCCAGTCGCGCGCTCCGATTGTGAGGATCATTGCCTCCGAAGTGGCGGCCGGATCTGTGGGAATGCAGGCAGTGGCGGGACTCGCCGCGATCGTCCTGGGAATTCTGGCGGTCTGCGGTATTTACACCGCGTCGCTGACCCTCATCGCGTTACTGGTCGCCGGCACGTCGATCCTTCTGACCGGAAGCACACTCAGTGGCACGATGGTCGGCTTCATGCGCTCGACCACAACGACGGCCGCGGCGCGAGCTGGCTGAAGGTTACTCAGCTTGGTGTGGGTGATCTCGCAGGTAAAGTCCGGCGTTATTAATAACAGCCCACCGGCGCGTCTTTAGTTTCGCGCCGGTGGGGGGAGATTCCGATCGGTGAAAGACTGGAGGGCGCCGCAGAATGCATCTCGAGTGTCAATCGTTTCATTCGCTCTGAACATCCATCTCCTTCGCCAATGCGCCCCACTTGGCGATGTCAGTCGCTATGCGCGCCTGGAGTTCGGTTGAGCTGCTGGCTTCCGCCTGAAGAACTTCACCCGCGAGCTGCTTTTTGACTTCCGGCTCAGCCAACACCAAACGAATCTCACGGTTCAGCCGGTCGACAATATTCGACGGCGTAGCGCGCGGCGCGACGACCGCCATCCAGAGCACCGCCTCATAATCGGGCAACCCAGCCTCGCTCATAGTTGGAACATTTGGGAGCACATCCAGACGCTCCTTGCTGGTGACGGCGAGTGCGCGCAATTTACCTTGGTTGATGAATGGAAGCGTCGCCGCCGTCGCACCGAACTGCATCTGAACGCGGTCCTTGACCAGGTCGAGAGCCGCTTGTGTTGCTGTCTTGTACGGAATGGCGGTCAACTTGACCTTGGCCATGCTCGAAAAAAGCAAGCCGGCAAATTGCGCAAGGCTTGCCGGTCCTTCCGTCGAATAGTTCAGTGCGTCAGGATTAGCCTTAACAAGTTCGATTAGCTCTTTGACGTTCTTGGCCGGCACCTCGCTGTTGACGACAAGGAGATAGGGCGCTTGGCCCACGAGCGAAATCGGCGCAAAGTCTCTCAGGGGATCGTAGGCGAGGTGCGGGTTGAGGGTGGGAGCAACCGCCAGCGTGCTGGACGTGGCTAGACCGATCGTGTAGCCGTCAGGCGCCGCGCGGGCGATGAATTCCTCGCCGAGTTCGCCGCTCGCGCCTGGTTTATTGTCGACGACAATCGTCTGCTTCAGCTTAGTCGAAAGATCACCGGCGACGATGCGGGACACCAGGTCGCTCACCGCGCCGCCTGGAAACGGCACGACGAAGTGGATCGGCTTGTCCGGCCACGTGTCAGCGGCTGATGCGGATTGCACCGAACCGATAGCGCAGCAAAACACAATGACTACCGAAACTAGCTGTCGCATGTTCGCTCCATCGAATGCGGGACGCGGTTCATGCCATGGCCCTTGTTGGCCTTGATCGCAAGCTCGCGCACGAACGCGGATGCCTGCGTGACCAAAGGCTAATCCTTTTGACTACGCGTCGGTAATACAACTTTGTCCCCCGCCCATAGCCATCGGCTAAGCTGCAAGAGGCGACCAGACGCGATCTTCCATACTGTGTCCGTTCACGCCAAGATGCCCTCAGTTAGTCGAACGGTTCGGAGCCTTCATGAACATTGTCACTCGAGGCGCCAGCTACGAAGTCACTACCGAGGATGTCGAATACCACCGCGCGGACGGGGAGCCGCTGCTGGCACGGCTGTACCGGCCGCGCGGCGACGGTCCCTTTCCGGCCGCGGTCGGCATTCACGGCGGCGCCTGGACCAGTGGCGACCGCACTACCAACGAAGCCATCGACCGCGCCGTGGCTGCCACGGGCGCCGTGGTGGCTGCACTCGACTTCCGGCTCGCGCCGGCCGCGCCCTATCCAGCTGCGGCCGCGGACGTCAACGCCGGCATTCGCTGGCTCAAGGCCCATGCAGCCGAGTTCGACAGCCGACCCGATTGGGTCGGCGCCATCGCCTCGTCGAGCGGCGGGCATCTCATGCTCTTAAACCTGCTGCGGCCGAATGATGCCGCGCTCGTGGCGCCTGAACTTGCGTCTGTCGATGCGAGCCTAGCCTTTGCAGTCGCCTGCTGGCCGATCGCAGACCCGCTGGCGCGTTACCGAATGGTGCTCGAACGCGGCAACGACCGGCTGGTCTCGGCGCATCATGCGTTCTTCGGCGCGGATGCCGACAGGGCAGAGTACGCGATGACGCAAGCCAATCCGCAGCTCATTCTGGAGCGCGGAGCGACCTTGCCGCTTCCGCCGCTGCTCGTGTTGCAAGGCACCGCGGACGACAACGTGACGCCGGATATGGCGCAACGCCTCGTGGCTGCCTATCGCGCCGCGGGCGGCGGCGCGGACTTGGAGACCTTCGAGAATCAGCCGCATACCTTTGCGACAAAAGATCCGAATACACCGGCTTCGCAGCGCGCCATCGCCTTGATCCAGCGCTTCGTCGCCGCCCGCGGCCGTGCCGGCTGATTAGCTCCGCATCTACTTCGCCACGTCCGTGTCGAGTGGCGCTGCCCCGCGCCAGGGATGGTCGGTAATGTCGAAAATCACCTTGTCGGGGCCGTGAAACTTGGTCTCGTAGAAGCCTTTGTGCTTTTCGGGCCGGCGCGCAAAGCAGGATGCGCCGAGCTTCTCCAGCTTGTCGGCGTAGGCATCTACATCGTCGACCAGCACACCGAAGTGATGGATGCCGCGGAAATCGAGCCCCAGTCCTTGGTCCCAGCCAAAGTGCAGAACCGCCAGATTCAACGTGCCATCGGACAGGAACACGCCGTAGGATGAGCCCTCGCCCTTGGACTCAGTCCGATGGACTTCGACGAAGTCGAAGGCCTGTTTATAGAACTCTGCCGTCGCGTAGGGATCTTCGGCCGCGATGGCGATGTGTCTGAGCTTGGGCATGTTCGTGTCCTATGTTACCGCGTCAGGGCGGGCCGCTAATTAACGGTGATCTTGGCCTTGATCGCAAGCTCGCGCATGAACGCGCATGCCTGCATGACGAAAGGCTAATCCCTTTGACCGCACCGCGGTAATACAACTTTGTCCCCCGCCCATAGCCGTCGGCTAAGCTGCAAGAGGCAGACGCCAGCGTGAGCGCATCCAGCACGCGCACGGGTTTGTTGCACGCCCCTCCAACCTCTCGGTACGCTTTTCCCAAAAGCAGCAATCTTCGAGGAACCCATGGACGTCCGCCAATTGCGAAATGCTCTCGCCGTTCTCGAGAAGGGGAGCATCGGCAAGGCGGCCGCGACATTGCGGATTTCTCAGCCAGCTCTGACCAAGAGCATCCGCCGGCTGGAGGAGGAGCTTCAGGTCAAGCTGTTCGAACGTTCCTCGCGCGGCATGACCCCCACCGCCTACGGCGAATGCCTGCGCACAACTGCCCATGCGGTGAACACCAACCTGCATCAGTTGCGCACCGACCTGCGCTCTTTGCAGAGCGGCAACCCGGCTTTATGAGTAAGGCCGGTGGGAGCGACGCAAGGCTCCCCTGGGAGATATGTTCGGCGCTGGCTCGGATGGGCGCAGGGTGGATTGGCGCGGACGCCAGCGAAGACGGATAATATGATTGGTGGACTACGGCGAGGCAACAGCGCTCACCGAAGCTAAATGCCAGACTGCAGTGGGTTCGGGCGCCACTCCCCGACCATCCCCGTTATGAGGGACCGTATAACCGCCCACTCCCTGAGGAGGCTTCTGTATAGTAGGCCAACTTGTCGATATCCGCACACGGAAAGGACGGCAATATGACAGCTGGAGAGGTCCACTGGCGCTTCTTCACCGACGGTGCGAATGAACAAACGGGGATAGCGTGAGGCGGTGCCGCCGGGGGGATGTCAAAAGTGTCCTTCAAATGGGTCACCAGCCTTCGGAAGTATGCGTGCGTACTCCCGAAAACAGCATAGGCGGGGTGTCAACGCCGCACAATGCCGGCAAAACTCTGTCGACTCGTCGTCCACGTATGGGATGTGATCTAGTTCTCTTTGGTCAAAGGTTGCTTTGGCCGCAAGATAATCGTCAACTTCCTCTTGTTGCATTATGATGGGTCGCATTAATTGCACATCCTGTCCAACTCCGCCCATGTCCGAGGACGTGCGGCGCTTGGTGGGTCAGAATGTGAAGCGGCTGCGTGTGGCGGCGGGTTTGTCGCAAGCTAAGCTAGCTGAGCGCATGGGCGTAGACCGCGCTTACGCCAGCGGCACGTGGCCGAGGCGCGTGGGGTGAAGCTCAGCCCGTTTTTCGAGGAAGAGCAGCGGATGCATCCGCGGCCTTCTTAGCGACTATTTTTTCCAAGGCGCATCGTTGCCCGCTAGGGCACCAAATAACGTCTCAGATATTATATAATTTTATCAATAAGATGGACATCCAATATGGCGGAGAGGGAGGGATTCGAACCCCCGATACGGTTGCCCGTACGCCGCATTTCGAGTGCGGTGCTTTCAACCACTCAGCCACCTCTCCGGAGACCCTCACCCTACCCTCCCCCGCTCGCGGGGGAGGGTAGGGTGGGGGCCTGAGTGTTGCGGCGCGTATGTAGCCGCGCCGCGCCTGAGAGACAAGAGCGCCGCTCCCTGCCCTTTGGGCCATGGGCAAACGAGCGGAAAGAGCCGGATTCTGCCCTTACGAAGCAGCTTATTGCGCCGAGGCGAGCTTACTTCGTCGGCACCACCAGCGAATAGCGCTCGTCCGCGGCCAAGCATTCGGCCTCGGGGATGCCGAGTTCCTTGCGCACGATATTGGTGCCGAGCACCAGCGAGACGATTTTATAAAAGGCGTGGCGGCGGCTCATGCCTTCACGGCCCATGCCGCAATCGGTCGAGATCACCAAGCGCTCCGGCGGGATGAATTTAAGCGCGGCGCGGATCTTCTCGGCGACTTCGTCGGGGCTTTCGACCTGGAGCGTATGATGGTCGATGACGCCGATGGCAATCTTCTTTTCGGTGATGATCTTGCCGATCGCTTCGAGATCGATGCCGCCGGAGCTCGATGATTCGAACGTGATCACGTCGGCGTCGACCGTGTTGTAGGTTTCCAGTGCCGGCTTATAGCTCTGCACCGCCGCGAACATCCGCTGCTGCGAAGGATTGCCCCAGCATGAATGCGCCCACACCTCGGTCTTGGCGCGCAGCCCTTTCACGGTGCGATTGAACACCTCGACCATCAATTGCGGATTGATCACCTTGTCCTGGATCTTGCGCACCGCGATCAGATGAATCTGCGGCTCTTCGATCTGGATGACCGGACAGCCGGCGTCGGCGAGCTCGTGATATTCCTCGTTGAAGGCCTCGGCGATGGCAAACATGCGATCCGGCACGCTCTTGTAGTGCCGGTCCTGCAATGCAAAGGCGACGATCTCCGCCGATACCGCGCCGAACTTAACCGGCTTGGTAGTGAAGCGTTGCGCCGCCTTCCACATCGCGGTGTATTGCAGGTTGCCGCGGTCGATCGGGCCGGTGATGACCGGCATGACGCGCGATTCCAGATAATCGTGCAAAATGTGTCCGCGCGGAAACCAGATGCCGCCGCGGCCGGCGGGCGTTGCCTTCGGATGCTCAATATCGAGGCCGCCCATGTGATTCGGCGGATAGGCGGTCCAGCTCTGGCCGCCGACATCGTCGTCGAAATGGGCGTCGCCGTCGGTGACGATATCGAGGCCGGCAAGCTCCTGGTCGCGCAGATAGCAGGTTACTGCATCTTCGTATTGTTCGCGGAAGCGGCGGCTGACCATGGCTTCGAGGAAATGGCGGGTGCCGAGATTCTCGGTGTACCAGCTCGGCCGCGGCAGCGAGCCGGTGATGGTCGTCGGCAGCTTAATGTCTTTGGTAGCCCGAAACATTTTCCCCTCCCCGAATGTCGCCGGTCATCTTGTCGCGCCGGCCGTCGTGGCGAGTTTAGCAAGCAGCCGCGCCGGATGATAAGCAATTGTTGAATGACGTTCGTTGGATTGAGAACTGCCCACCTGCATGCCGGCCGCAATGGGACAAGCGTGGGCAGCGCCGTCTCGAGCCCTTACTTATGTCCCGGTGAAAACCGGCTTGCGCTTTTCCATGAAGGCGGTGCGGCCCTCGGTATAATCGCGGCTGGCAAAGCATGCCTCGACCAATTCCGCCGAGCGCTTGAGATCGCGCTTGGAGTCTTCCTTCACGATTTCGCCGACCGTGAATTTCACCGCCTTGATGGTGAGCGGCGCATTGGCGCTGATCATGTCGGTGATGCTTTTGACGTAAGTCTCGAGATCCGCGCTCGGAACGACGCGGTTCACCAGACCCATGGCCTGCGCTTCCTGGGCATCGAACTGCCGCGCGGTATAGAAAATTTCCTTGGCGAAGGACGGCCCGACAATGTCGACCAGGCGTTTGAGCCCGGTATAGCCGTAGCCGAGGCCGAGTTTCGCGGCCGGAACCGCGAAGCGCGAATTGTCGGAGCAGATGCGCAGATCACAGCAGGTCGCAAGCCCGAGCCCGCCACCGATGCAATAGCCGCGGATCATGGCGATGGTCGGCTTGGCAAAATTGGCGATGCTGGCATAGGCCGCATCGGATTTTACGTTGTAGGCGCGAACGGCCTCCATCGTGGAGCGCTCGCTGGCGAATTTCGAAATGTCGGCACCGGATACGAATGCCTTGCCGCCGGCGCCGGTCAGCACAACGACGCGAATGTCATTGTCCGACGCAAAATCGTCGAGAATAGTCGCGGTCGCCTCCCACATATCCAGCGACACCGCGTTGTGCCGCTCCGGATTGTTGAAGGTCACGATGCCGACGCCGCCTTCCTTGCGCGCCAGCATCTTGTCGGTTTGAGTCATTTACGGGCTCCTCGTTCCGTCATGGCCGGGCTCGTCCCGGCCATCCACGTCTTGCTTGAGTTAAGTCGTGGATGCCCGGCACAAGGCCGGGCATGACGACATCATGTTTAAACGGCATTTGCCTTATGCAGCGCCGCGATATCGCGCGCACTGAAGCCGAACTCCTTGAGCACTGAATTCGTGTGCTCGCCGAGCTCCGGCGGCCGCACAGCGAGCCGCGACGGCGTGCGCGACAGCGTCACCGGCTGGGCAACGAGCTTCATCTTGCTCTTGTCCTTCCTGGTCACGGTCTGTGCGATGCCGAGATGCTCGACCTGCGGGTCGGCGAACATCTGGTCGATGCTGTAGATCGGCCCGGAGGGCACGCCGGCCTCGTTGAAGATTTCGACCCAGTCGGCGCTAGTGCGGCTCGTCAGATAGCTGTCGATCTCAGCATTGAGCGCGTCGCGGTTTTTCGAACGCGCGGCGGCGTTTTCATATTCCGGTTTTTTCAACAGCGCGGTGGCGTCCGCCGCCTCGCACAATCGCTGCCACATGCGCTGACCGGTGGCGGCGATATTGATGTAGCCATCTTTGGTCTTGAACACGCCGGTCGGGATGCTGGTCGGGTGGTTGTTGCCGGCCTGCTTCGCCACGTCGCCGTCGACCAGATAGCGCGCGGCCTGGAAGTCGAGCATGAAAATCTGCGCCTGCAAGAGCGATGTCTCGATGTGCTGGCCCTTCTTGGATTTGTCGCGCTCGAGCAGCGCAACAAGGATGCCGAGGGCTGCGAACAGCCCGGCGGTGAGATCGGCGACCGGAATGCCGACGCGAACCGGTCCCTGTCCCGGCAGTCCGGTGACCGACATCAGCCCGCCCATGCCCTGCGCGATCTGATCGAAGCCCGGCCGATTGGCATAAGGCCCGTCCTGGCCGAAACCGGAAATGCTGGCGTAAACGATACGCGGATTGATCTTAGCGATGGCCTTGTAGTCAATGCCGAGGCGCTTCTTCACGTCGGGACGGAAATTCTCGACGATGACATCGGCCTTTTTGGCCATGCGCTTGAAAGCCGCGAGCCCGGTCGGCGCCTTCAGGTTGAGCGTCATGCTCCGCTTGTTGCGGTGCAGGTTCTGAAAGTCAGGCCCCTCGCGCGGTCCGCCCATCGGCTCTTCGATGCCCGGCGGGGTTTCGATCTTGATGACATTGGCGCCCCAATCGGCGAGCTGGCGCACGCAAGTCGGGCCCGAGCGCACGCGGGTGAGATCGAGCACCGTGAAGCGGGAGAGAGCTTTCGAAGCGCGGGGGAATGGCATCGCGGACGTCTCCGATGGCCGTATGTTGCGGCCCACATTTTGCCGGCCGGGCGCCGGAGCCGCCGAACTTCCCCGATCTGACTGGCGTTGTCTACCGCCGGCGGCGCCGGCATAACGGGCCGTTACACCGTACTCATCGCTCCAGAGACGGCCATCTTTCGGGCACCTTCGGAAGGCGATCATAAACGGGACGCGCTCGATCCGCGCGGCCACAGACCGGGAAACAACTATGCTTGATTCGCGACGTCCGTTTACCGTCCTTTTGCTCGCCACCATGCTTGCCGGCATGGCGACGGCGGCAACCGCACAGGATCATCCCGGCGGTGCGCCGGCCGACCGATCCAATCGGCAGGACCAACATGAAAGCCAGCAGGGCGGACAGCAAAACGGGCCTGGCGTCCTTTCGCTCCTGCCAAACGACGCCGTCACCGAGCACAGCATCGATCTGCCGTCCGGCAAGCTCGCTTATAGGGCAACCGCCGGTACGTTCTCGCTCTACGACCAATCCGGCACACGTTCGGCCGCCGTTTTCTATACGGCCTTCACCGCAAAATCGCCGGGCGCGGCGCCGCGGCCGGTTACTTTCGTTTTCAACGGCGGCCCGGGCGCCGCCTCGGCGTTTCTCAATCTCGGTGTTGTAGGCCCGCGCATTGCCGAATTCGGCATGAACGGCCGTGACGGATCGAATGTCCATTTGATCGACAATCCGGACACCTGGCTCGCTTTCACCGATCTGGTTCTGATCGATCCGGTCGGCACCGGCTGGAGCCGCGCCGCCAAGCCCGACGGGGCGCGCGCTTTCTGGGACGTGCAAACCGACGCCCAATCCATGGCGAAGGTCATCGCGCTCTACGTCGCGAAAAACAGCCGCACCGCGTCGCCGAAATTCATCCTGGGCGAGAGCTATGGCGGTTTCCGCGCCGCCAAAGTGGCGCGCATGTTGCAGAACGATCAGGGCATTGTGGTTTCCGGCATCGTGATGCTGTCGCCGCTGCTCGAAGGCGCGCTTGAATTTGGCGGCGACCGCTTTGCGCTCGGCGCCGCCCTGCAATTGCCGTCGCTTGCGGCCGCAGAACTCGAGCGCAAAGGCACTTTCAGCAAAGATGCTTTGGCGCAAGCCGAGCATTTCGCATTGACGGATTATCTGTCCACGCTGGCCGGGCCGCCGCTGCAGGGTGACGCCGCGGCTAAGTTTTATGCGCGTGTCGCGGCCATGACCGGATTGCCGGCCGACGTTATCGCTCAAAACCGCGGCTTTATCCGCGATGCCTATATCAAGCACCTCGATGCCAGCGCGCACAAGATCGTCAGCCGCTATGACGCGACCTTTGCCAGCGACGATCCCTATCCCGAATCCCCGGTGCCGCGCGGCCCCGACCCGATTCTCGACGGCGTCATTCGCGCTTATGGCAGCACCTTCGTCGGTTACGCGCGTGATGAACTCGGATTCAAGACGGAAATGTCTTACGAGCTGCTTGACGGCAGTATCGTCAACAAATGGGATTGGGGCGAAGGCCGCGCGCAAGCCAGCGCTACGGACGATCTTCGGGTCTTGCTCGCGCTGTCGCCGTCATTCCGGCTGATGGTGGCGCACGGCTACAGCGACATGATCATCCCTTATTCGGACTCCCGTTATGTTCTCCAACACCTTCCGGCTGTCGACGGCGAAGAGCGCGCCGAGATGAAACTCTATCGCGGCGGCCACATGTTCTATCTCGACCCGGAGTCGCGAAAGGCCTTCACCGCCGACGCCAGAACGTTGTATGCGGCGCCGTAAGGCGTGTGCTGATGCCCGCGCGGCTGCCCGGCCGCGCCGTTAACGATGAAACGATACCCTCCCAAAGTAGGGTGCCGCTTATAGTCACAGCCTCTTGTCCTACCCCTGTGCCATCAAATAAAACCCGACTACAAGTGGGACGCAAGACTAAGATTGCGTTACCAAAAACAAAGACCTTTGGGAGGGAAATATGGTTAAACGTCAGGCGTTTGACGGACTGGACCGCCGCGCGCTTCTTAAGGCGACTGCGCTCGCCGGTTTCGCGCAGATCGCCGCCCCCGCTATCATCGCGGCACGTGGCGAAACCAACGTCAAAATTGGTCTCGACAACCCGCTGACCGGCACTTTCGCGGCGCTTGGCAAGAACGAGCTTATTGGCGCCCAGCTTGCGGTCGAGCAAATCAACGCCAAAGGTGGCATTCTCGGCCGGCAAGTCGATCTCTTGGTCGAGGACTCGACCAGCGGCGAAGCTGCCGTTGCCGTGCAAAAGGCCAACAAGCTGATCGAGCGCGACCAGGTCAACTTCCTGCTCGGCAACATCAACTCGGCACTGGCCCAGGCCATGGCCAATGTCAGCTTCGAGAAGAAGGTCTTCCATATCGTTCCCGGCGGCCATACCGATTCCGTCACCGGCTCGCAGTGCCATTGGAACGTCTTCCGCGTCTGCAACACGACGCGCATGGAAACGAATTCCGTTTCCAAGCTTCTGCTCGATAGCTACGGCAAGAAATGGTACTTCATCACCACGGACTATGCTTTCGGCCGCACCTTGCAGCAGGGCTTCGAAGCCAGCCTGAAGGCGGCCAACGGCACCGAACTTGGCGCCGATTATACCCCGCTCGGCACCACCGATTTTTCGGCCAATCTGATCAAGGCGCAGTCGACCAAGCCGGATGCCATCATCCTGCTGTTGGCCGGTGACGACATGGTCAATTGCCTGAAACAGGCGGTGCAGTTCGGACTCGACAAGAAGACGCACATCGCCGGCGCCCAGCAGGAGCTGGAGGTGAACCTCGCTTTGCCGCCGGAAGCCTTGCTCGGCGACTGGGTGTTCGAATGGTACTGGAATCAGCCGAACGTTCCTTTCGTGAAGGAGTTCGTCGCTGATGTGCGCAAAAAGAGCGGCGGCCACGTGCCGACCGCGCGCACCTGGTTCGGTTATGCCGCCGCCCACACCTGCAAGCTGGCCGCGGAAAAGGCGAAGTCGCTCGACGCCATGGCGCTCGCCAAGGCGATGCAGGGTCTGGTGCTGCCGCCGGAAATCGCCTTGATGCCGAACAACCCGTATTACCGGGTGGGCGACAACCAGCTGATGCCAACTTTGTTTGTCGGCAAGTCGCAGCCCGCGCCGGCGGGCGGCGATCCGGAAGACCTCTTCAAGGTCTCCCAACTGGTGAAGGGCGACGAAGCCGCATTGCCGGTCGACCAGACCGGTTGCAAGATGGCGTGGCCGAGCTGATGCGCCGTAAAGTGGGACGCTGAGAACGCGTCCCGACATTTTCTCGACGTGGTTGCTGATGCGTCGTGAGATGGCCCGTCCGCCAATGGATGGGCCATATTATCGTGATAGAAGCGCGATGGGGGTCGGGCTTCAGGGAGGGATCTGGTCTACAGATGGGGCAGTTACTTTTCTTCAATGTGTTCAACGGACTTATCATCGGCGCGTTTTATGCGTTGATGGCACTCGGCTTGTCGCTGATCCTCAACCTATCAGGCGTGATCAACTTCGCGCATGGCGGGTTTCTCGCGATCGGCGCCTACATCGCCTACATGCTGATGCCGTATATCGGCTTTTGGGGCGCGCTGATCGTCGCGCCAGTATTGACCGCGGTATTGGGGCTTCTCGTTGAGCGAGTTCTGATCCGCAGACTGTACGGGCGCGATCCGCTCTACAGTCTGTTGCTCACTTTCGGTCTCGCCTTCATCATCGAGGACGGCACGCGTTTCATCTGGGGCGCGCAAGGCCTGCAGTATCAGATTCCGTCGTGGCTGCAGCGGCCGCTGAGCTATCAGCTGTTCTTCTTGACCGGCTATCGCGTCTTCATGGTGGCGATCGTCGCGATCATGGTGGGGGCCCTGTTTTTCATTCTCAATTACACACGGCTTGGGCTGCGCATTCGCGCCGGTACGCTCGATCTCGAAACCGTTTCGGTGCTCGGCGTCAATGTCCGCATCCTGCGAAACCTCAATTTCGGTCTCGGCATCTACATGGCGGGGCTTGCCGGCGTGTTGGCCGCCGGCATGCTCGGGCTGCAGCCGAATATCGGCGACTCTTTGATCATGCCGAGCTTCATCGCCATCATTGTCGGCGGCCTGGGCAGCCTGCCCGGTACGCTGTTGGGTGGCTTATTGATCGGGGTCGCATCCGGCATCACCACCGTCTTCCTCCCGGCGGCGAGCGAAGCCGTCATGTATGTCATGATGGCGGCGGTCCTCATGGTTCGCCCGCGCGGCCTGTTTGGTGAAGAAGGCCGGTTCTGATGGATAAGCTCAACGCCCGTATCGGCAACGTCATCGTCTGGGCCGTGCTGCTCGGCGCGCCGTTCTGGTTGCCGCTGATGGGCGGCTATGTCGAACTGGGGACTCAGGTCGTCGTGTTCGCATTGGCGGCCATGGCACTCAACTTCCTGCTTGGCTACACCGGCGTGCTGTCGTTCGGCCATGCCGCCTATTTCGGCCTCGGCGCCTACGGCACCGCGATGACGATGAAATATCTGGTCGAAAGCACGCCGCTGTCGATCCTGATCGGAACCGTGGTCGGCACTGTCGCCGCGGCGCTCATCGGTCCGCTGATCGTGCGGCTGCGCGGCGTCTATTTCGCGATGTGCACGATCGCCTTCGGCCAGGTGTTCTACTTCATTGCTTTCCAATGGCGCGATGTCACCGGCGGCGACGACGGATTGTCGGCCTGGCATCGCGAGCCGCTAGACTTCGGCTTTGCCCAGCTCGACATTCTCACCAGCAACAAAGCGTTCTACTACATGGTGCTGGCGTTTTTCGCCGTCGCGGTTGGCGTCATGGCGTTCCTATTGCGCTCGCCATTCGGCCGCACTTTGCTGGCAATCCGGGAGAACGAACGCCGGGCCCGCTTCCTCGGCATCCCGGTCGATCGGCACATCTGGCTGTCTTGGGTTATTTCGTGCGGCCTCGTCAGCCTTGCCGGATCGCTTTACGCGCTACTCAACGACTTCGTCGATCCCCGGGCGCTGCGCTGGGATCAGTCCGGCACTTTCGTCATCATGGCCGTGCTCGGCGGAATGCGCAGCTTCTGGGGACCGTTGATCGGTGCGGCGATTTTCCTGGTGTTGCGGGATTACATATCGAGTCAGACTGAAAACTGGATGTCTTTCGTGGGACTAATCTTCGTCGTCGTGGTGTTGTTCTTTCCGCGCGGCGTGCTCGGCATCATTCAACGAAAGGCCGTGTCGTGAATCTCTTGCAAGTCAAGAACGTCTCGAAGCATTTCGGCAGCCTGGTTGCCGTCAACGATATCTCGATGACGGTCGAACCGGGCGAGTTGCGCGCCATCATCGGCCCCAACGGCGCCGGCAAGACGACGTTCTTCAATCTGATCACCGGCTTTTTCACGCCGACCAAGGGCAGCATTACATTCGACGGCCAGGATGTGACCGATCTACTGCCCGCGCGCCGGGTCTGGTGCGGGATGGCGCGTACCTTTCAGGTGACCGAAATTTTTCCCGAGCTGTCGGTGCGTGAAAATATTCGCATTCCGGTCGAGGTCGCGGCTGGCCTCCGGCTACGGCCCTGGCTGTCCCGCGCCGATGCAGCGAAAATCTATGAACGCGTCACCGAACTGCTCGTTATGGGCGGTCTCAGCGAAAAAGCGGAACGCCAGGTCGGTGAGCTTTCTCACGGCGATCAGCGCGCCACCGAGATCATGATGGCGCTGGCGCTCAAGCCGCGTTTGCTTTTGCTGGACGAGCCGACGGCCGGCATGGGCGATCAGGAAACTTATGACATCACGCAACTGGTCCGCCGCCTCCACAAAGAGTCCAAGCTGACCATCGTTCTGATCGAGCACGACATGCGGGTCGTCTTTCACCTCGCCGATCGCATCATGGTGCTTGACCAGGGCAAATTTCTCGCCGAGGGCACGCCGCAGGAAATCGCCGCCAACAAAGCGGTGCAGACCGCCTATCTAGGCCAGGCGGCGTGAGGATTATGCCATGAGCGCCGCGCTGATCGCAGAAGGCCTGCATACTTATTACGGCAAAAGCCACATCCTGCACGGCGTCAGCCTTGAAGCCGGCGAAGGCAAAGTGACGGCGCTGCTCGGCCGTAATGGCGCCGGCAAGACCACGACGTTACGCAGCCTGATGGGCCTGACGCCGCCGCGCGAGGGCACGGTGACGATCTTCGGCACGGTCACGACAGCATGGCCGCCGTTTCGCGTCGCCGCCTCCGGCGTCGGCTATGTGCCGGAAGGCCGCAAGATTTTTCCGAACCTCACGGTCGAGGAAAACCTGTTGGTACCGCTGGAGCGCCCGGGCCCTTGGACCATCGCGAGCATCTATCGGTTGTTTCCGCGGCTGGAAGAGCGCAAGTCCAATCGCGGACGCCAACTCTCCGGCGGTGAGCAGGAAATGCTGTCGATCGCGCGGGCACTCTTGCTCAACCCGAAGCTCCTTATTCTCGACGAGCCGTCGCAAGGATTGGCGCCGCTGATCGTCCGCGAAGTTTTCCGCATTGTGAGCAAGATGCGCGAAGAAGGCATTTCGGTTTTGCTGGTCGAGCAAAACGTGCGCATGAGCCTGGAGGTCGCAGACCACGCCTATGTGCTCGACGATGGTCACGTCGTCTATTCGGGGCCGGCGCGCGAACTCGCCGCCGACGAGGCGCGGGTGCAATCGCTGGCCGGCGCCAGCGCCGAAGAGTGGGCGGAGGCGTAACGCTGGCCGTGGCCGGAATATTCCGGCCATCCACATCCGCAGGCAGCGATAGAATATTCAGTGAATGAGCGCGGCAAAGGCGAGCAAAGCGACGCCGTTCTTCGAACGGCTATGCGCGGGCATGACGAATAACTCGCGTTAAAGATCAGGTCGCGTTCTTGGGATCGAGGCCGTATTTGGCGCACATCGTGGATACGATCTTGAAGTCCTTGCCACCGGCGATGAGGCCCATGACCGCCGATGTCACCCTGCCGCCGGTCATGTGGGCTTCGACGATATAGGCCTGAGATCCGTTATAAGCGGGATAGGGACTCTTGGCGTCGACCGTCGCGCAGTAATTGACCGATTCATCCGTCACGATTGCCGGGAATTTGGCCCATTTGTAATGCGCCGATCCAGGATCGCGCAGCGACGTCGAAACCGAATCGACGATCACCTTCTTCTCTTGCGGCGTGAGGTCGCGTTGCGCGGTGCTGGCGGTGGCGCTGGCACCAGTGCCGGCGGCCGCAGCCGCGTCCGGGGTAGCCGTCGTGGCGCAGCCGGAAAGGGCGATACCCGAAAGCGCAAGAGCCGCAAAAGCGGCAATTCCAAATGTTGATGGCTTCACTTTTAGTCCGTCGTTAGGAGGAGGATTCAGTCAGGTGCGCCGGACTCACTGCCCTGTCGAAACATGAACAGAACCGATGGTTACCTTCGGTGCTGAGGTTGGCGGTGGCGGCGGAGCCGCCGCCGCCGTTTCGGTGGTCGGCGTGCCGTCGGGACGGATGGTATGGACACCGCTCATGATCATCGCCCGGCCGTCGCGCGTCGGATTGCTCATTTCTTTAACATTGTCGCTGACGAGCGTGTCCTCCGCACCCGGGTGCCCGGTGTTCATCAAGCGCATATGCGTTACGAACACCTTGGGATAGATCAGCGTCGAGGCTGGCACCTTGAGACCCATATATTTTGCGATATCGGCGACAAAGGCGTTGCAGTTGTAAAGCTCGGCGCTCCAGGTGTGCGAGCGGGATTGCAGGTCCCTGACGTAAGCCATGGTACGATCGTACTGGTCTTTATTCATCAGGACGCGGAACTTCGCCGAGATGTATTTGTCTTCCAGGTCGCCGTCGGTCCAACCGGTCTCGGCAGGCACCGGAACGTAGTGGCCGATCACCCAAGCGGTCGAATCATCCCCGACCGGGGATAGTCCGGCAACGCTGGCTCTGGTCGGCGCCTGGCCGACCCGGCCATGGACGATAAACGTGTGACCGTAGTCCCAGGCATAACGTGAGCGAAATTCGACGTAATAATCGCCCGAGCCGACCGTATAGACAGCGGTCTTGTTGGCAGCCGGCCTGACGATTTGCGTCGTTGCCGACGCGGCCACTGGCTTAGTGCCATTCTGGGCAGACGCTGTAGTGAGGTTAAATCCAGACAGCGTGCCAACGGCGAAAAGCCCCGCAAATCCGAAGCGATAAACCTGTCCACGTATATTGTGCCGCATGAAGCCCTCCGAGTGACCGCAAGGACCATCGAAATCAATCGATTGGATGCCTGACCTTAGCGGAGCACGTCCCGCCCCGTCGCGATTCGCATTGGTCATCGCATCGACGGGGACAATGCTAGCAACAATTGGCGCGGCCCGATGGCAAATGTTCGACAGCGATGGCGGATTTTCCACAGTGCGCCATATTTGCCACGCTCGCCGATTGGCCGGCCTGTCGCGAGACTCCGACTCAATTTCTCGCCATGGGCCGCCGCCGCGCGAGCGAAGTCAGGCTATCGGCCGCTTTCGATCCCATTTCGGCTGCTAAAGGTAACATAGCGGCGGTTGGAACTTAATTGAGGTGCAATCAGATCGAGACTGTGTCTTTTCTGCACTAGAGCGCGAGAGACCCCCTCTGTATGGTTAACTCTGTCATGACAAGGGGGAGTTTCCCAAATGAAAAAGATCGCTATCGCAACGGCCGCGGTGTTGGCTCTCCTCAGCATCGCCGGCTGCGCGCAGGTCGGTAAGGGCAAGGCCCCGCCGCCCGTCGTTACTAAAGGCTAAGTTGCTATACATCATTTGTATGGGGGAAGGGCCGGCCTTGTGCCGGCCCCTTCTTTTTGGGCATCTCCCCGAGCCGGGTTATTCCGCCGCTACCCGTTTTTGCACCAAGGCCGCAGCAGCCTGGTCGTAGGCCTCCTCGCGGGCCAATTGCGGTTTCAGCCCGACCAGGTCGTAATAATCCTCAAGCGACAACACGTGGTCGAAGGTCGGCGTAAGCGAATTCTCGCGCTTGAGGATCCGCAGCACGTTCCGGACCGCTTGGCCGGCGGCGAACAGCGCCAGCGAAGGGAATGTCGCCGCGACCACGCCGGCTGCTTCTAGATCCTCCAGGCTTCTGCGTTTCGGCCCGGCGGCCTGTGACAGTGTCGCCATGTGCGGGCCCGGCACCTCGCGGATGACGCGCTTGATGTCGTCAATGGCATCGACACCCATCGGTTTTGCCATATCGGCACCGGCCGCCATAAATAGCTGACTGCGCTCGATCGCGGCATTGAGACCGTCGACTCCCGCCGCATCGGTGCGGCCGGCAATGAAGAAATCGGGATCGCGGCGCGCATCGAGCGCGGCCTTGATCTTGGCCAGCATCTGCTCGACGGGGATAACCTGCTTGCCCGGCAGATAACCGCAGCGGTTAGGGAATACCTGATCGCTGATAAAAACACCGGCGACGCCGGCGGCCTCGAAGGCGCGCACCATCTGCCGCACATTGTTGACACCGCCGAATCCGGTGTCGGCGTCGACGTAAACCGGAATTTCGACCGCCGCGCAGATTCGCGCATAATGATCCGCATAGTCGCGCATATTCGACTGACCCATGTCGGGCTGCGCAAGCATCGAGCCGATAGCGGCATAACCGCCGGCACAAAGCGCTTCAAAGCCCTCGGCCTCCATGATCCGGGCTGAGAGGCCGTCATACGCTCCCGGCATCAGGACCAGCCGGCTGCCCGACATGATGGCCTTGAGTTTTTTTCGCACGCTCATTGGACCGTTACCTCCATTGCACTTTGTCCTGTTGCAGGGACTTGCTGAAAGACTTTTGCTGTTAGAGAATAATTCTACGGGAAAGCTACCTAATCAGGAGCGACAGGTGGTCGCTCAATTGCGCATGGCGGACACCCGGCATGAAGATAACAGCGAAGCCCCGAATTGCCCTCATGCGAGCGCTGACAATTGCGCAATGTCTGGTAGCCGGCAACCTATCTCTTTTCACTAGCCCCGCCAACGCCGCAACGGTCGAAATCACTGAAGACCGCGGCGGCTTCGTTTTCCTCTATGTCGATAAATGGCAGAAACTTCAGGCCCAAAAGGTGAATGTAAGAATTGCGGGCCCCTGCCTCTCAGCATGCACGGTATTGCTCGGCTACATTCCGCGCAGAGACATTTGCGTTACCCCTAAGGCTTCGCTGGGTTTCCATCTGGCGACCTTTCCGACCGTCACGCAGCAATTGCTCGATCTTTATCCTGAGGACATCCGCGCCTGGCTCAATCGGCACGGCGGCCTGTCGTTTCAGGTACTGTGGATGCAGGCTCCCGAAATATTAAAATACTTCAGCAAATGCGATGCGGCGCCGGTCCAGCCGAAAGCGCATGACGTGTCACTGCATTAGCAAAAAAAGAAATTCTAGCCTCGGCTATCGTGCACCATCTGCAGCCACGGCTGCATCGCAGCGGCATCACGTTCCCAGTTTAGAATCTCATCTCTGTGCTTAAGCGTGAGCCCGATGTCGTCGAGGCCCTCAAGCAGCTTCGTGCGATCGGGGCCGGGGATATCAAAGGCGATATCCGGGCCGCCCGGACCGCTGATGCGCTGACTCACAAGATCGACTGTAAACGGCGCTGAGCCTGCGGCCGAAACGACGCGCGCGGTAAAGGCCGCGGCATCTTCCGGCCCCAGCACGACTGGCAATAAGCCATTCTGCAGGCAATTCTCGCGATAAATATCGGCGAAGCTTTGCGCAACGATGACGCGGATATCGTTTGCCAGCATGCTCCAGACCGCCGATTCGCGTGACGAACCGGCACCGAAATTATGGCCGGTCACCAGAATACCTGCGGCGCGGAATTGCGGTTGGTTGAGTACAAAATCCGGATTCTCGCTGCCATCTTCATGCCGGCGCGCGCGGTGAAACAGCATCGCTTTGTAGTCTTCCTTCAAACCGCCGGAATGGAGCGCCGGTGCAATCTGGTCGGTATTGATGTCGTCGCGCAACATCGGCGCGGCGATGGCGGTGTGGCGCGTGAACGGCTGCATCACGCTACCCCGCCGAGCAATTGCCGCGCGTCGGCAATGTGGCCGGCGATGGCGGTCGCCGCGGCTGTGGCCGGGCTGGCCAGATGCGTGCGCACCTTCGGTCCTTGCCGATTTTCGAAATTGCGGTTGGTCGTCGAGACGCATCGCTCGCCCGGCAGGCCGCGGTCGCCATTGCCGCCGGCGCACATCGAGCAACCAGACTCGCCCCAGAAGAAGCCGGCATCGCGAAAGACGCGGTCAAGCCCGGCCGCCTCGGCTTCGCGTTTCACGCTCGACGAGCCGGGCACGACCATGGCGACGACGCCCGCGGCGACGCGCCGTCCGCGCACCACCGCGGCAGCGGCCTGCAAATCCGGCAGCCGCGCATTGGTGCACGAGCCAATGAAAACGCGGCCGACCGGCAGGCCCATGAGCGGCGTCCCGGGGGTGAGGCCCATATAGGCGAAAGCACTTTCCGCCGCGGCGCGGCGGCTTGGCTCGACCGCGGCGGATTCGGGGACACGGCCGGAAATGCCGACGACTTGGCTCGGATCGGTACCCCAGGTGATCTGCGGTTCAAGCGTCGTGCAATCGAGCACGACTTCCCGATCGAACACGGCGTCCTCATCCGTCGCCAGCGTGCGCCAATAATCCAGCGCGCGATCCCATTGCGCTCCCTGCGGCACATAGGGCCGCCCTGCAAGCCAGGCGAAGGTCGCATCGTCGGGTGCAACAAAACCCGACCGGCCGCCCATTTCGATATTGAGATTGCATAGTGTCATGCGCTGCTCGATCGGCATGGCGCGTACCGCGGTGCCGGCATATTCGACGACATAGCCGCGCGCGCCGGCGACGCCGATGTCGGCGATGATCCGCAGCGCGACATCCTTGGCGGTAACGTGGCCGTTAAGAGTCCCGTCGAGCCGCACCCGCATGCTCTTTGGCCGCTTCATCGCGATGACCTGAGTCGCCAGGATGTGCCCGAGCTCGCTGGTGCCGCAACCGAAGGCCAGCGCACCGACACCGCCGACCGTGCTGGCGTGACTGTCGGGAACCGCATGCGTGGCACCCGGCAGGACAATGCCGAGCTCGGGCGCCACGACATGGGAGATGCCCTGCTCCGGGTCGTCGATATCGAAAAGCCTGATGCCGTATGTGCGGCAGCCTTCCCGCATCGCCTTCAGAAAGGCCGTTCCCGACGGATTGGTATCGTCGTTGCGGCCGGACTTGGTGGCAACGGTATGGTCCTGCACCGCGAAAGTGAGATCGGGGCGATGGACGCTGCGTTGTTCCCGGGCCAAGCGCGCGAAGGCGTGATGGGCGTGCAACTCGTGCAAAACGTGACGATCGATATAGACGAGATCGCGGCCGTCGGGGCGTTGGCCGACCCGATGAAAGTCCCAGATCTTGTCGAACAGAGTTTTTGCCATGGCTTTTCCTCGCCCGTTTCTACCGCCGCGGCCCGGGCGGGGGCAATCCGGGTTCAGGGAGCTTTGATGGACGCGCGGACGGTTCTTGCGCACCGAGGCGGAGAGAAGGTCGAGCAGGGGAGAAATCGACTTGGCGGCCTAAAGGTGTCTGGCTGCTAAGATACCGCGCGCAACATGGTGCGCGCATGCGTGACGACGGTATTGCGGCCGCGGCGTTTCGCGGCATAGAGCGCGTTGTCGGCAGCCTCCACCAGATTTTCCACACTTTGATATTTCTCGGGCACCAGCGCCTCAACGCCGACGCTGATGGTGACATGACCGCACGGCGATTCCGAATGCTGGATGAGGAGATCCTCGATGGCACTGCGCGCTTCTTCGGCGAGCGAAGCGGCGCGGTCGATATCGACACCAGGCAGCAGCAGCGCAAACTCCTCCCCGCCGTAACGCGCCACCAGCACGGCGTCTTCGAGCGTGACGAGTGACAGCGTTTCGCCCACCGCACGCAAGCAGGTATCGCCCGAAACATGGCCGTAGCGATCGTTGAACAGCTTGAAATGATCGATATCGACCATCATCAGCGCCAGCGGTTTGCGGTGCGCGGCGGCCTGCTGCCATTCGCGCTCGATGCTGCGGTCGAAGGCGCGGCGATTGGCGAGGCCGGTGAGCCCGTCGAGGCTTGCCAATTCTTCGAGATGCTCGTTGGCGATCTGCAATTCTTCTTCGCGCGCGGCCAGTTTCGCCGCCATGTCGTCGAGGGCCGCCGCCAGCGGTGCAAATTCCGCCACCCAGGGCTCTTGGCTTGCGCGTGCATGCAAATCGCCATGGCCGAAACGCGTCGCCGTGCGGACTAGCGACCGGATCGGCCGCACCACGAGTTGCTCGCCGCCGAACCAGGCAATGAGGAGAACGAACAGGCTGAACAGGCCAAATTGCAGATAGGCGACGTTGATGGCGCGATCGACGCTGCTGTGCACGGCAATCTCGTCGAGACTTATCGCCAGGCGCGCTTTGGTCCAGGGCACACGGACATAGGCGAGGATACGCTGCGCGCCATCGAAACCCGGAGCCGTGAGCGCACCCTCGTCGTTGCTGAGAATCTCCGGCGTCAATGCTTGGTCGCTGACATGCCGGCCGATAAACGCCTGCTGGTCGGTCGAGGCGGCAACGAGCGTACCGCCGCTATCCAGCAGCATGACCGATGCGCCGGAGCGCTGCGCCGCCGCGGTGACGAGATCGCTGAACCATTGCAGATTGACAACGGCGAGAACGACGCCTTTGACCGAACCATCTTCGGCTATGACCGGAAATGTACCGACCAGGCTCGGCACTCGGTTGATCTGGCTGATCATGTAATCGCTCAAGGCGAAATCGCGTGACTTGAGCGCATTTTGGAAATGCGGGCGATCCGCGACATTCAATCCAAGCGCCAACGACCGTGTCGAACACCTGATGCGGCCGTCGGGCGTGGCGATGGATAGATCGCGAATCCAGGGAATGTTGGTGGTCAGGTCGCTGATGTATTGATCGCAGCCCGGCTGTTCGAGCGGCACCGTGGAATAGACCCGCGACACGAGTTGCAGAAGCGCCCGCACCGAATAGATGACTTCGCGCTGTGCCTCGACACCGCGATGGGCAAGATCGACGACCTCGGTGTGAGCACGCTTGGTACGTTCGGCGCGCGCCATTTCAAGGCCGTGAAATCGCTCGAGCATCAGCGGGGTGATGGCGAGAAGGGTCAGCACGATCAAGCGGGCGCGAATGCTCAATATCGGTTTGCTGCGCGCCGGCGCTTGCCGAGTCGATGCTTTCTTGTCTGACATCCGCCGTTCCCCCACCCCCGGGTTCCTTAAAGTAACGGACCCGCGTAAAATTGACCTTCGCGGTATCGCTAAAATTTGAACTTTCGGCCGCATTGGACCGATGGAAACCATGGTTAACGAAAACGGAATCGTCGCGGTGCGCGAAGAGATCCTGCGCGCCTGCCGTGATGCCCGGCGCGATCCCGCAGGTGTCACGCTGGTGGCGATATCGAAAACTTTTAGCGCCGAGGCGATCGAGCCGGTGATCGCCGCCGGCCAGCGCATTTTCGGCGAAAACCGCGTGCAGGAGGCCAAGAGTAAATGGCCGCCGCTCTTGGCCGGCCATCCGGGCGGAATCGCGCTGCATCTGGTCGGCGCACTGCAATCGAACAAGGCCAAGGACGCGGTCGCGCTGTTTGACGCCATCCATTCGGTGGATCGCGCCAGCCTTGCCGAAGCGCTCGGCAAGGAGATCGCGAAACAAGGACGCCGCCCCCTGCTATTCGTCGAAATCAATACCGGCGCCGAGCCGCAAAAGGCGGGCGTATTGCCGCAAGACGCCGATGGCTTTCTGGCCGCATGCCGTGACCACTACGGCATCGAGATTGCGGGGCTGATGTGTATTCCACCCCACGCCGAGGCCCCGGCACCGCATTTCGCCCTGACGGCAAAGATCGCCCAGCGGAACGGGCTGAAGTTCCTATCGATGGGAATGAGCAGCGATTTCCCCACCGCAATCGCCTTCGGCGCCACCCATATACGGGTCGGGACCGCGATTTTCGGGGGCCGGACGCCCCACTAAGAATGAATATATATTCTTGTCTTTGTGGTAAGGGACGATATGAGCTGCAAAAGGCCTGGCCGCGACAGCGCGACGCAGCCGGCGGTCGGACCGAAATTAGCGCGGGCGACATGAATAAAGACAGCGCTGCCTAGCCGGGCGACACGAGGCCGCATATTATGATCGATCTCGATGATGAGGTCGTAGAGGCCGTCCGAACGCAAAAGCCGGTCGCCTGGTTCATTGGCCGAGCGCCGAAAGGGGCGATTATAGCGCCGATCCGCCGGATCCTCGCACCAGGCGTCGTTCGGGGTGATTCGCCGTGCCGGTAGCCGGGTCCGCGGCCGTGGCAAGCGATCGGCGCGCCACCACAGCCTTAGCGGGTGAAAACGGCCCGCCGGCGTTGCCCCGTCGCCCTCGCGTTTTGCCGCCTTGATCCCGGTCCGGCCCAGCGCGACCCGGAAGATTCTACCATCGGCGATCAGCAGACCCTGCGACCGCCGGCCCGGCAGGGCGCGGACGTGGATGAAACGCAAAACCCGCCGCATGAATTGATGCCCTGAATTCCCAACGGCCGCTTGCTCTTGTATTCTCATTCGTTCTACTTCGCGCTAGACGGCGCGGCAAAGCGGCGGCGGGGCTCGAACGTAATGCCGAATACACGAAAGATCCTTGTTGTCGACGACGATACCGAACTGCGCGAAGCGCTGACGGAACAGCTGTCGCTGCACGAAGAATTCGAGGCGGTCGCTGTCGAGAACGGCAGCAAAGGCGTGCAGGCCGCCAAGGCGGGGCAGATCGATCTCGTCATCATGGACGTCGGTCTGCCCGACATCGACGGCCGCGAAGCCGTGCGCATCCTGCGCAAAAACGGCTTCAAGGCGCCGATCATCATGCTGACCGGTCACGACACCGATTCCGACACCATTCTCGGGCTCGAATCGGGCGCCAATGATTATGTGACCAAGCCGTTTCGCTTCGCGGTGCTGCTGGCCCGAATCCGCGCGCAGTTGCGCCAGCATGAGGCAAGCGAAGACGCCGTGTTTGCCATCGGCCCCTATTCGTTTCGCCCAAGCTCGAAGCTGTTGCTCAATCCCAAAGGCAGCAAAGTGCGCCTGACCGAAAAGGAGACCTCGATCCTGCGCTATCTGTATCGCGCGGGGCAGCGACCGGTTTCACGCGAGACGCTGTTGCAGGAAGTCTGGGGCTACAATTCCGGAGTCACGACACACACGCTGGAAACGCATATTTATCGCTTACGCCAGAAGATCGAGAAGGACGCGGCCGCGCCCGCTATCCTCGTCACCGAAGCGGGCGGCTACAAACTTGTGCCGTGATCGCGGATCATTATGACGATCGAGGACGACATCGCTTTCCTTGAGCGGGTGCCTATTTTGCATCGCCTCGGCGGCGGCGCATTGCGCATCCTCGCCATCGGCGCCGAAAGCTATTTTGTCCAAGCCGGCCAATTATTGTTCGCCGCGGGCGACGCGGCCGACTGTGCCTATATCGTACAGCAAGGCTCCTTCGACCTTTATGCGGGCCAAGCGCGCGAGGGCGCGGCCGTCATCGGGCCGGGCACTTTGCTGGGCGAGACCGCGCTGCTGTCGGAAACGCGGCGGCCGGCGAACGCAACGGCACGTGAGGATTCCACGGTGGTGCGCATTTCGCGCACGATGTTTTTGAAGATGCTCGAAAGCTACCCCGACGCCGCGCAGCGCGTGCGCGATCTGATCGCGGAGCGATCAGAGCAATGGGCAAGCGACATGGCAAGAGTCCGTGCCGTGTTGGCGCGCGGGACGGGGCCGCAGTAACGCATCAAACCTCCAGCGTCGCCGTCACCGGAACGTGGTCGGAAGGCCGAACCGCGCCGCGATAATTCTTGGCGATGGCGATGCCTGACACGCGGTCGGCAAGCTGTGGCGATGTCCAGACATGATCGAGGCGGCGGCCGCGGTCGGCGGTTTGCCAATCCGCCGCGCGGTAGCTCCACCACGTATAAAGCTTGGTCGGTTCGGGCGTCAGTTCGCGCATGGTGTCGACCCAATCGCCGGCCTTGCGCGCCGCCGTGAGTTTTTCGACTTCAATCGGCGTGTGCGAGACGACACGCAGCATCTGCTTGTGACTCCACACATCGTGCTCGAGCGGTGCCACGTTGAGATCGCCGACCAAGATCGCGCGCTCCGAGGGCGCTGGCCGCAAGATCGTGGCCTCGCGCATTTCGTCGAGAAAGCTGAGCTTGTGTTCGAACTTCGGATTGATCGCCGGATCGGGAATATCGCCGCCGGCGGGCACATAGAAATTATGCACGGTGATAGGGTCGCGCAGGCCGGCGCGTTCGCCGAACACCGCCGAGACATGACGGCAGTCCTTCTTGCCGCAGAAGATATTGATGTTGAAGCTTTCGAACGGCAGCCGGGAAAGCACGACGACGCCATGATAGCCCTTCTGGCCATTGAGCGCGACATGCTCATAGCCGAGCCGCTTGAAACGCTTGAGCGGAAAAGCATCGTCCGGGCATTTGGTCTCTTGCAGGCAGAGAATATCCGGGCGAGCCGCCTTGATGAATTTGGCGACCAGATCGATGCGAAGCCGCACCGAATTGATATTCCACGTTGTGACGGTAAGCTTCACTGGCTCAGGCAATCAGGGATCAAGAATGGAGAGGATCAAGATATGAATTACTGCCGCGCGATCAAGGGCCGCTGCGCGATCGCCGCGATTGATCCCCGATTTATTGATTGCTGATGCCGCTATTGCGGTCGTAATTGATCACGAACAGATTCGGATCGGGCTTTTTGGTCGCGTCGAGATTATAGACCGCGACCGTGGTGTCGAAGCCTTGCGGATCGGTCACGGTCCACTGCTTCAAGGTGAGATCCTTGGCATCGAACATCATCATCAGCCGGCTGGTGCCGATCATCAATTCTTTTTCCTCGATCGTCACGGTATCGAAGGTGTCGTCGCTGCTGACGCTGACCACATTGGTGTCGCGAAAGAGATCGATGCGTTCGGCAAGCAAATAGCGCAACGGCGTCTGCGACAGCGGGAAAAGATCTTGCGTCGCAAGCCGGCGGTCGCGCACTACGACGGATGAGCCGTCGGCGATGATGTCGATCGGGCTCGGCGGATTATAGTTGAACCGCACCCGGCCCGGCTTCTGGATGTAGAACGAGCCTTCGGTGCGGTTGCCGTCAGGGCCGATCTGCACGAAATTGCCCACCAGGGTTTGCGCACTCGACAGATAGAGACTGATGCGGTCGAGCAGCGCATGCTGCTTGGCGTCGAATTTATCGGTTTGCCCGGAAAGCGCCTGCAAGCCCTTTTGGATTTGCGTGAAGGGGAAGAAACCCTTGGGCTGCGAATCGGCCGGTGCGGTATTGGCTACAGGCGCCGGGGGCACGGTCGGTATCGACGCGGGCGGCACCGGCGCGGCGCTGGACCGGGGGAGTTGCGTTGGCGCGTTGCCGGTCTTGGGCAACGGCGCCGGCGTCGGCAGCGGTACGTTTTCAGCCCGCGCTGACGCGGCCGTGAGCAAACCGCAAATCAGCGCCGCGAAAATAGCTTTCGGGCAACGCGTTGCGCCCCTCGCCGCCATATCCCGCTCCTGCCGCAAAGTCCCCGCACGCCCAGCAACTCCGCTAATCGCCCGGTATGGCGAAATGGCGGCTATCAGGGCATCGATCCGGAAAAGGTGTAACCGGTTTTCGGAAAAGATCATGCCCCCAAAGAAACATGTAGAACCCGGCTTAAGGCTCACCCTCTTGATTCTCAATAGGCATCGTCCTGGGCGCCCTCGACCAGGATCTCGCGTTTGCCGGCATGATTGGGCTGCCCGACAATACCTTCCTGCTCCATACGCTCCATCAAGGAGGCGGCGCGATTATAGCCGATCTGCAGCCGGCGTTGGATATAACTGGTTGAGGCTTTGCGGTCGCGTGTGACGATTTGCACCGCCTGCTGGTAGAGGTCGCCGCCGCCGTCGGCGCCCATCGCGGTCGCATCGAAGATCGGATTGCCGTCGGCGTCCTGCGGTTCTTCGGCGGTGACGGCTTCGAGATATTCCGGCGCGCCCTGCGATTTCAAGTGACGCACGACCTTCTCGACTTCCTCGTCCGACACGAACGGGCCGTGCACGCGGCTGATGCGGCCGCCGCCGGCCATATAGAGCATGTCGCCCTGGCCGAGCAGCTGTTCGGCGCCCTGCTCGCCCAAAATGGTGCGGCTGTCGATCTTCGACGTGACCTGGAAGGAAATGCGGGTCGGGAAATTGGCCTTGATGGTGCCGGTGATGACGTCGACCGACGGCCGCTGCGTCGCCAGGATGACATGCAGACCGGCGGCGCGCGCCATCTGCGCCAGCCGCTGCACCGCGCCTTCGATGTCCTTGCCGGCGACCATCATCAGGTCGGCCATCTCGTCGACGATGACGACGATATAGGGCAGCGGCTCGAGATCGAGCTCCTCGTTCTCGTAGATCGCCTGGCCGGTTTCGCGATTATAGCCGGTGTGAACGGTGCGGCTGAGCTTCTCGCCCTTCTTGTTGGCCTCGGCGACGCGCGCATTGTAGCCGTCGATATTGCGCACGCCGAGTTTCGACATTTTCTTGTAGCGCTCCTCCATTTCGCGCACCGCCCATTTCAGCGCCACCACCGCTTTCTTCGGATCGGTGACGACCGGCGTGAGCAAATGCGGAATGCCGTCGTAGACGGAGAGCTCGAGCATTTTCGGATCGACCATGATCAGCCGGCACTGGTCCGGCTTCAACCGGTAAACCAGGCTCAAGATCATGGTATTGATGGCGACCGATTTGCCGGAGCCGGTGGTGCCGGCGATCAGCAAATGCGGCATGCGGGCAAGGTCGACTAATACCGATTCGCCGCCGATCGACTTGCCGAGGCAGAGCGGCAGGCGCGTCGTCGAACTCGGCATAATCGCGTGTTGCCAAGAGCTCGCGCAGAAAAACTTTCTCACGGGTCGGATTGGGCAATTCGATGCCGATGGCGTTTCTTCCCGAGACCACTGCGACGCGGGCGGACAGCGCGCTCATCGAGCGGGCGATGTCGTCGGCGAGGCTGATGACGCGCGACGATTTTATGCCGGGTGCCGGCTCGAGTTCGTAAAGCGTCACCACCGGGCCGGGCCGGGCATTGATGATCTCGCCGCGCACGCCGAAATCGCTGAGCACGCCTTCGAGCGCGGTGGCGTTTTCCTGCAGGGCTTCGGCGCTCACGGTGGCGCGGCCGCTTTTGCTCGCCTGCGTCAAGAGCTCGAGCGGCGGCAGCATGTAGCCGCCGATGGTACGGCGCACTTTCGGCGCGCGCGGCTTCTTGGGTGCGCGCGGCGCCGCATCGGCGACCTCATCCTCTTCTTCGGACTGGTCTTCCATCTCGGGAGCGAGGTCCGGCGACTGATCGAACCGCGGCTCGACCCGCCGCCGCGACGTCGCCGGTGCATTGCGGGCCAAAGCGGGCGCCGGCCGGCCGCGGCCCAACAGGCGCCCGAGGCGGGCGCGGAAGCTCAGGATCGTATGTTCGAGATAGCCGAGCGAAATCCAGCCGCCGCCCTCATCGCTGTCTTCCTCCCGCGGTTCTTCTTCGTCTGATTCTTCAATGTCATCGTCGTCGGAGGCGTCGCGCCAGATCGCCCCCGCGGCGCCGGCGAAAGTGATGAATGCCGCGGCGCCAAGAATGACCGCTGCGGCGAAGCGATTGTCGCCGTTAAGCGGCGCATTGAATAGCACCGCCGGCAAGCGCAGAATCGCGTCGCCGATGACGCCGCCGAGTCCGGACGGCAGCGGCCAATGGGCGCTGCGCGGCAGACATGAGGCGAAGGCGGCCGACAACACGGCGCCGATGATCCACAAAAAGACGCGCATCCGCTCGCGGCTGAGCTGCCGATGGCCGAGCAGCCGATAGCCCCACACGCCGATCGGCAACAGCAGCGCCAGCGCGCCCAAGCCCAGAAGCTGCATCATCAGATCGGCGGCGATCGCGCCGGGCATGCCCAGGAGATTATGCACCGGCGCATTGGTGGCATGGCTGAGCGACGGGTCCTGCACCGACCAGGTGGCGAGCGCCAAGGCCGCCAGCAGCGCGAGGCTGATCAGCGCGATGCCGCCGACCTCGCGGAGGCGCCGCTGCAAAGCGACGCCCAATTGGCCGGAGAGAGCGGCCATGCCGTCGAGACTGCGGTCGATCATCGACATCGCGAACTACCCCGAGATTCGGCTTCCGGGCCCCCGCTCATTCCCGCGCAAGCGGGAATCCAGGTGAGCTCGCTCTTCACGGCGGAATAGTCTGGGCCCCCGCTTTCGCGGGGACAACCGGATATGAAACTCACTCGATTCGGCCCGATCATGCCCTAGCCCAGCACCGCGACGAGGCGATGCATCGCCTCGGCGGTGATCTCTTTGTTCTGCACCATGGCGACGCGGATATAATCGGCGCCGGGATTGCTGCCGTCTTTTTGCTCACGCGCCAGATAGCGGCCGGGCACGACGCGCAAGCCGGCCTTGCGCCACAACAGTTCGGCCGCCTTCTCGCTGCCGCCCTGCGCCGAGACATCGAGCCAGAGGAAGAATCCGCCGGCCGGCCGGCGATAGCCGTAACGGTCGCCGATGATCTGATCGGCGAGATCGAATTTCTCGCGATAGAGCCGCCGGTTTTCCTCGACGTGCTGCTCGTCCTTATAGGCGGCAATGGCGACATGCTGCATCGGCGTCGGCACCATCGGCGCCGCGATATTGCGCAGCTCGAGATAGGCTTGCATGAAAGAGCGGTCGCCGGCGGCGAAGCCGAGACGCAGCCCCGGCAGGCTCGATCGTTTCGACAGCGAATGAAACACCGCGACATTGGCGAAATCCGGCCCGGCGGCTTCGAGCATGCCGGGCGGCGGACGGTCGCTGTAGATTTCGCAGTAGCATTCGTCGGAAAAAATAACGAAGCCGAAACGGCGCGCCAGCGCGGTCAGCCGCAACAGATAGGCGCGATCGGCGACGGCGCCCTGCGGGTTGGCGGGCGAGGCGATATAGAAAGCGACGGTGCGCGCCAAGAGTTCTTCGTCGAGCGCATCAAGATCGGGCAGGAAGCCGGTCTCGCGCGTGGCCGGCAGATAGACCGGCTCGCAATCGGCGCCGAGCGCGCCCGCGGCGTAAGCGGCATAAAACGGATTGGGGATCAGCACTGCCGGCCGTCCGACGCGCGGCTTGACCCAGCTCTTGGCCGCCAGCGCCGCCAGGAAAAGTCCCTCGCGGGTGCCGTTGAGCACCAGAACTTCGGCGGCGGGATCGACCGGACGGTCGAGCGTGTAGCGGCGGCCGAGCCATCCGGCGACGGCCTGGCCGAATTCATCGAGCCCTTTGTTCGCCGGATAACGGCCGAATTCGGCGACATGCGCCGCCATAATCGGCCCGACGAACGGCGGAATGGGGTGCTGCGGCTCGCCGACCGCGAGGCTGATCGCGGGCTGGCCGGGCGGCGTGTCGCCCAGCAACTCACGCAACCGCACAAAGGGCGAGCGTCCGGTGGGCGCGTGAAGCGGCGCCGCGGGAACGGGATTGGGAACAGACTCGCGGATCATCCTGTACATCATCAACAGCGGGACCACCCGCCGCACACCGGTTCCTAGCAGCATAGGTGCGGCGAGGTTAAGACCCGTTTAACCATCGTCGCCCGGAAGGTCGCTGCGGGCGTGATCCGCCGCGATGCGACGCAGACTATCGGCAATTTCCGCCTTGCCACCGCCTGGAGCGCCGTTAAAGCCGGGAGTCCAAAAGTCGTCCGGCAAACGCGCGCAACAAGATAGCGCGGCGGCCTCATCGCCCAAGCGTGCGTGAGTGTCCGCCTGATAGAGCAGCGTAATCGCCGCGTCCTCCCACTCTTTCGGATTCATCGCCTCACCTCGGCGAAAGTCCGCTAATGCGCTCTCATACGCGCCTAGATCCCGATTAATCCCCCCGCGCGCACAAAACGCCGCCTGCGTCGGGGCAAGTTCGATCACCCTGTCCAGATCGGCAAGAGCCCGCCGCGGTTCGCCCATGTCGGCCCACACAAAATGCCGGCTAAAATATGCGCGGGAATTTCGTGGATTAGCCCGCAGCCATTCGTCTACGATCTCAAGGAAACGCTGGGGATCCGCGCGGCGGAGCTTGTGAAGCGCGAACACCTCCTCAGGGGAGTTTGGTTCTTGCATGGTCGGCCTCCCTGTTTCTGATAAACAATTACGCGTCCAATCTGTTGCCGCCGCAGTCTTCGGAGACACGGCCCATAATGCATTCGCGGAGTGTCCCCTCCTGACCTTCCTCTCGCCGGGCCGGATGAACCTCGTCGTTGCAAGCGAAGCGAGGCAATCCAAACGGCGGCCCCGACTAGATTGCTTCGTCGCTTCGCTCCTCGCAATGACAAGGCATTCTCGCGGCACGCCTCCGCGCCCGAGTTATGCCAACCCTGTTACGTGAAGCGCAAAGAGCGGGAAGCTTTCCAGAAACCAAAGGGGTGGGGCCCCGGTTTCTCAATGCGTTACGCCGTCTTCGCCAATTCCAATCAACGACAAGAAAAAATAGGAAGTAGGACGCCGACAAACGCGGGCACAACCTCCGCACCATCGGGTGCGGCGCCGCCCAGCGGGGCGGCTCGTCTGTCGGCGTCCCACCACGGCTCTCACCAAAGGGAGTCGTCGTCCCTAAGGCTCGGCTTCAGGCCAAGGTTTCCTGGGACGCGGTCTGAACGGGCGTTACCCGCCATCGCCTGTCCCAGTCCAGGGGAGCACCCCCCGCCCCGGTCGTAATGCCGGGAGACATGATGCCCAAGCCGCCCGGGAATAGGGTGGATAGCCCCATCCGCGGGCACCGCACTCGCCCTGCCGCCGGAAAGTCCCCTCGCCGGCGGCGTCCGTATTGAGCGAGCATTGCCGCGTATGTATCTATAAAAGTGACGATTGTCAAGACATCGTCTCTGTCAAGGCGACGATTATTTTTCACCGTTCTGCGGGGTCCGAGCCCCCTCACCCCGCCCTCTCCCCCATGGGGAGAGGGAGTTTGCATCGTTGGCGTGCAGTCCTGCATTCAGGTCGACGGCGGAATCAAATGCTGAAAGCGACGAGCGCAATCGCAGCGCGCTCCCTCTCCCCATGGGGGAGAGGGTTGGGGTGAGGGGGTTCGAGCATCAAAGAAAGGTAGACCACCGGATCAAGCCCGGTGGTGACGAATTTGAGGAATGACTTCGCCTAGCTCTATCCCCGCAGCGGCGCCAGGTTCACCGCCCCGTCGAACAGCGTGGCGGGAAAATGCGATCCTGCGGCTCTCTCACCGAAGTCGCAATTTTCCGTTTTCCTGAACAAGGCTTTGCGCTTTCAACATGATGTTGATTTCGCCCGCGATTTCTTCCTTCAACTCGCCCCCTGTTCTTTCGAAGCCGAACCGTCGTGCCGCCTCCACAATAATTTCTTCCGTATTCGCGGCCACCGCGTCCTTCAATATTTCTTTGATCGCCAGCCGATACTCACTCGGGGCGATCATGTCTGCCTTTCGAAGAGTTGGTGAAGCAAGGCGACGAGACCGAACTGCCGATACAATACGGCCCTTTACAAACCAAAAGTCTCGCTCCTCCTCGGCTGTACCGCGCTCTTTCAAGAGATTTAACGAACTCTTCGACACGGCTCAAAATGCGCTGCCCGGTTCGCTGAAGCCGAAACGATTCGCGAATTCGTCGAGCGACCTCCGAAGCATGGACAGGTCCTTCCACGTCGATGACGCGTCCGACGAGCAAAGCTAACTCGTTTGCCGTAAGATCGAGCAATCCTTTCCTGGTGGTCGCCTGAAGTTTGCACTCCCTGTATGCCACCTCGTCTGATTTCACAACGTCAGGGCTCCGGACCAACGGGACGGAGGTTGTCCGCTTCGGCGTGGCGGCTACCCACCGAAGTTTTCGTCGCGATATAGATTGAAGAAGAGAGTGTCAGGCTCTTCGCCGCCGACAGCCATGCACCAAGGCCGTTTTCCGGCCAAAGGCGCATGCAGGAGCCTATTCCGCCTCGTGGGATCCAATAGATCGCGGCGAGCTTGGTCCAGCGCGTTACGAAGCCGAGACCACCGTCTGGCACGACTTGGGTCTTCGTTGACACCCTCAGATTCTGTGGATTGGATACTCACAGTTGCCCCCCGACTTGCGCGCTACCCTATGCGAACCTTTGTCACGGACCAACTTCGCCCAACCCATAAAGTGGAAAACGCCCCTTGCAGCGCGCCCGGTCCTATCCCCGCAGCGGTGCCAGACTCACCCGCCCGTCGAACAGCGTCCCGCACAGCTTCAGCGCTGCCGCCGCGCGGGCTTCGCTCCAGCCACCGTGCTTGGCGTTGAGCAGGAACTTGTCCTCGATATCGCTACGCGCCAGCGGCTCCTGGGCGCCGCCGCGCATATAGGGCTGGCGCTCTTCGACCACGGTGCCGTCGCGCAGCGTTAAGCGGATATGGCCGGTGAAATTCTTCGGATAGGGATTTTGCGGATCGATCTGGTAGCGCACCTTCGAGGCGAGCGCGATCACGGCCGGATCGGCGACCGCCGCATCGGAAAAATCGCCCAAGCCCGACATTGCCGCGCACGAAGCCCGCGGCGATGCAGTAGGGCGACGAGAATTTTCCGGCATAGCCGTTCTTCGGATGCTGCTTGGCGGCGAGCGGCTCCCACAGCCGGTGCACGGTGCCCTCGCCGACTTCGCACACCATCTCGACCACGTCGTCGGCCTTGATCTCGCGTCGGCGAGCCGCCGCGCGCAATCGATATAGGGATGCGTCATGGTCCCGCACGGATAGGGCTTGAACGCCAGCGTCTCGGTGACCCAGCGGGTGCCGAAATCGCCGATCAGCGCGTCGTAGTCGCCCTTGGTGGTATTGGCGAAGCCGTGGAAGAAACCGTGGGTGCCCTCGAACACCGTGCGCGGCCCCAGAAAGCCGGCGCGGCCGAGCAGCGCTGCGCGGATGCCCGATTGCGCCGCCCAGCCGGCATGCAGCCGCTTGGTCCAGGCGCCTTCGGCGAGATATTCGATGATGCCGCCGGCCATCGAGCCGACGGTGCCGAGCGCATCGATCATCTGCCGCGGCGAAAGCTTGAACGCGGCGCCGACACCGGCAGCGGCGCCGACGGCGCCGAACACCGCGGTCGGATGAAAGCCCGCTTTATGGGTGAGCGTCGGCGCCACCGTCGACAGCCGGCACATGGTCTCGACGCCGACGGCGATGCCAAGGAGCGCCGCGTGGCCGTCGAGCTTGTGCCGCTCGCAGGCCGCCAGCACCGCCGGACACGACGACCGCGCCGGCATGGATCGGACCACCTTCGAAGGTGTCGTCGAAATCCTCGCCGTGGATCGCGGTGCCGTTGACCAGCGCCGCGGCGGCCGCCGACAGCGTGCGGCGCATGGCCGATCGCGGTGCACGGTCCGTCGTCGTCGCAAGCGGCAACGACGCTTTGCACATAATCCTCATGGCGCGCGGTGACGGCGAGACCGACCACGTCGATGAGAAGCGCGACGCATTTCTCGCGCACGGCCGGCGGCAGGCTCGCGGCATCCAGCGCGCAGATTTTTTGCACGAGGTGTTCGGCAACAGCGGTTTTGGGCAGCGCGTCGGAAGCCATGGTTACATCTCGCTTGCGGTCGATCGGGCGCTGGCATGTCACTGGAATTCCGCGCCCCGTCAAGCGCGTCGCACCCGGCCAGCGCGCCAAGCCATGCCTAAAACCTTTTCGGCCTTGGGCGCGACTTATCGAAACGGCCTATTGATGGCGATCGCCGGTTAACTGCCTGGGGGCTTCCGTGGTTCGCGCTATCGCTTTTCTCGTGCTGATTACGTTGCCCGTGCTGATTTCCTTGGCTGCGCCTGCCGCGCAGGCGCAGGGCGGCGCCAATGCCGACATCTGCGCCGGCACTAACGATGCCGCCTATGCGCCGGAGCAGCGCATCGCCGCCTGCGGCGCGCTCATCGATACTTTGAAAGACCAGCCGAAGGCGCTGGCCGCGGCGCTGGTCAATCGCGGCGCGGCCTATTGGTACGTCAACAAGATCCAGCTTTCGCTCGGCGATTTCGACCGCGCCATCGCGCTCGATCCGAGCAATGCGCGGGCCTTCCGCGAACGCTCGAATGCCTGCCGCAGCATCGGCCGGCTCGACCAGGCGCTCGCCGACGCCAATCAGGCCGTTCGGCTCGATCCCAACGATGCCAAGGCGTTCGATAATCGCGGCAATGTCTTCAACAATAACGGCCAATACGACCGCGCCATCGACGATTACGCCGAAGCGTTGCGGCTCGCTCCGGGCGACGCGCAAACCTATATGGACCGCGGCGTCGCCTATTACTTCAAGAAGGACTATCAGGCGGCGATCAACGATTACGATCAGGCGATCAGGATCGATCCGAAGAAATCGCGCGCCTATACCAATCGCGGCGCCGCCTACAAGAAACTCGGCCGCAACGATCGCGCCATCGCCGACGAGAGCGAGGCGATCCGGCTCGATCCGCTGGTGCCGGAATTTTACGACAATCGCGGCCTGTCCTATGCCGGAAACGGCGATTACGACCGCGCCATCGCCGATTACAACGAAGCCATCCGGTTGTCGCCGCAGGCCAAGTTTCTGACCAATCGCGGCGATTCCTATAATCACAAGGGCGATTACGACCGCGCCATCGCCGATTACGACCGAGCTGTCGCGCTCGATCCGAATTTCTCGCTGGCCTACAACAATCGCGGCGCCGCCTATCGCGATAAGGGCGATCTCGATCGGGCCATCGCCGATTACGAGCAAGCGGTGCGCATCAATCCGCAATTCGACCAGGCCGCCGAGAATCTCGCCGCCGTGCGCCAGCAGCGCGACCGGCGCATAGCGGTCAATTCCGACAAACTGTTGCCGAGCTTCGATTGCCGCAGCGCAAGGCAGGCGGCCGAGAAAGCGATCTGCTCCGATCCCGATCTGGCGCGGCTCGATCGCGAGATCGACGCCGCCTACAAGGCGGCGCTGGCCGATCCCAACAACAAAGCCGCCGCGCAACTGCGCCAGCAGCAACGCGACTTCATTGCCGCGCGCAACAAGTCGTTCGGCAGTCCGCAATATAATCTCAAGCACGAAATGGAGACGCGGCTTGTGGCGCTGCGCGGTACATGAATTTATTTCTGCTCATTCCCGCGGAAGCGGGAATCCAGCAACGCGATGCAAACTGGGTCCCCGCTTGCGCGGGGACGAGCGGAAGTGAGAGAGGCTTGTTTCCGCTCATTCCCGCGGAAGCGGGAATCCAGCTTCAATGCAGAGAGAGATGGGTCCCCGCTTTCGCGGGGACGAGCGGAAATTACCGCATCAATACTTCGCCGAGATCGGCAATTCCTCGGCCGGGAACAGCGAGATCAGCCGGCAGCCTTTGTCGGTGACCACGACTTCTTCCTCGATGCGCGCCGCCGAATAGCCGTCGGTCGCCGGGCAATAGGTTTCGATCGCAAACACCATGCCTTCCTTGATCTCGGTCGGGTGATCCATCGACACCACGCGCGAGATGATCGGCCGCTCGTGCAGGTTCAAGCCAAGACCGTGGGCGAATTGCAGGCCGAAGGCCGTCATTTCGTCCGGGAAGCCGAACTCGTTGGCTTTGGGAAATACCTCGCAGATATGCGCGGTCGAGGCGCCGGGCTTGATGCGGGCGATGGCGTTGTCGAGCCATTCGCGCGCCTTCCTGTAGGCATCGTGCTGCGCCGGCGTGGCGCGCACCACGTTGAAGGTGCGGTAGTAGCAGGTGCGATAGCCCATGAAGCTTTGCAGGATGTCGAAGAACGCCTGATCGCCCGGGCGGATCATGCGGTCGGTGAAATTATGCGGGTGCGGACTGCCGCGCTCGCCGGAGATGGCGTTGACCGCTTCGACGTCGTCGGAGCCGTGGGTGTAGAGGAACTTGTTGACCTCGGCGACGATGTCGTTCTCGCGGATGCCGGGACGCAGCATCCCGTTGACGACGTCATAGGCGCCGTCGACCATGGCCGCGGCGCGGTTGAGCAGCGCGATCTCGTCTGAGGATTTCACCTCGCGCGCACTCAGCATCACCTGCTGGCAATCCTTGATCTTCAAGCCGGCCTTTTCCAGTTCGAACAGCATCGGCGGCTCGATGATGTCGACGCCGAGCGGCATCTTGGCGACGCCGGCTTCGCGCAGGATCGAGGCCATTTCCTCGGCATGGCGCTTCATCAACCCGAAGGCGGGATCGACGGTACCGCGGAGGCCGACGAGACCGGCCTTGCAGTTCTCCGGCTTGAGCCAAGGCGAATAGAGCCGGTGATGCACCGCGGCCGAACCGAAATCCCACAGGATGGGATCGCCGCCGCGCGTCAGGAGCGCAAACCGCGAAAGCTTGTCGCGCGCCCATTCGCCGATCTTGGTCGAGGTGACGTAACGGATATTGTTGTCGTCGAACAACAGCATGGCGCCCAGATCGGAGGCTTCCAGCGCGGCTTGCGCGCGGGCCAGCCGATAACGATGCATGCGCCGGTAATCGACGCGCTCCTCGAAATCGACGCCCATGGTGCCGAGCACCGGAAGATGGCGGCCCCAATTGTAGCGCGGGTTGATGTCTTCGGCGGTGATCTTGATCGGATCGCGTCGGGTGATGTCGTCCATGGCTGGCTCCTTGTAGTTTTCCGTTTATACCTCGTTTCCTGGGCGCAGCGCAGCACGAAGTGGTGCGCTGCAGACCCTGGACCGTCACAAATTTTGAGCGCCGATGCGCCGAGCTTGTGACGACCCCGGATCTGCGATGCACCGCTTACGCGCCGCATCGCGTCCGGGGAAAGTTCAGAGCATCACAAGTTCATCGTAGAGGTCGCGCCATATGGGATTGGCCTCTTCGATCAACTTGAACTTCCAGGCCCTACGCCACCTTTTCATCGTTCGCTCCCGTTCGCGAGCCTGTAGGACGGAAGCATGCTCTTCATAATAGACCAGTTTCGTAACCCCATAAGTACGGGTGAACCCCGGTACGGCTTTCGATCGATGCTGCCAAATTCGCCGCGCCAGATCGTTCGTTACGCCGACGTAGAGAACGCCCTTAGGGCGGTTTGCGAGAACATAGACAAAGAAGCGGCTGCTCATAACCACTCCGTATCGTATCCCGGGCGCTGCGCAGCATGGAGCGAAGCGGAATGATGCGCTGCAGACCCGGGATCGTCGCAAACTCAGAGCACCAAAGTGCCGAACTTGTGAAGACCCCGGATCTGCGATGCACCGCTTACGCGCTGCATCGCGTCCGGGGAAAGCGGCCTCACGGCAACGGAATCGGGCCAGTATCCTTCGGCACTTTATAGCCCTTCTGCACCGCCGGGCGATTGGCGATGGCTACATACCAGCGCTTCACGTTCGGGTATTTGTTCATGTCGATGGTTTGCCACTCGTAGCGCGAAATCCACGGCCACAGCGCGATATCGGCGATCGAATAGTCGCCGGCGAGGTATTCGTGGCTGCCGAGCTGCTTGTCGAGCACGCCGTAGAGCCGGTGCGCCTCTTTCATGTAGCGCTCTTCGGCATAGGGCGCCTTGCCGGGATGATATTTCACGAAGTGATGGACCTGGCCGAGCATCGGGCCCGGACCGCCCATCTGCCACATCAGCCATTCGATGACCTTGTAACGGCCGTCGCCCGACTTCGGCAGAAGCTTGCCGGTCTTGTCGGCGAGGTAGATCAGGATGGCGCCGGACTCCATCAGGCTCATGCCGTTGTCGCGATCGACGATCGCCGGGATGCGGTTGTTGGGGCTGATCTTGAGAAATTCCGGCTTGAACTGCTCGTCCTTGCCGATATCGACGGGATGCACGGTATAGGGCAGCCCGAGTTCCTCAAGCGCGATGGAGGCCTTGCGGCCGTTCGGCGTCGTCCAGGTGTAGAGATCGATCACGATTGCGTTTCCTGTCTGATTTTAAGATCGGAAGAGAGAATTAAGCGGCGTTTTTGCTTGCATCGGCGGCCTGCCGGAGCGCGATCAGATGGGCCGCGACGCCGTCGCGAATACTCGGACCGTGCGTTCTCATTTCGGCAAATTCCGCCTCCGAGACGAGATCGTACAGCCCCGACTTGAAGAACGGCCAAGCCTGCGCATGCTTCCACCATTGCTGCACGCGTGGGCGGCCGCCCGTCCATAGATCAAGCAAGCCGAGATAATCAAGCCGCGCCACCAGCGGCATCAGATTGATGTCGGCGAGCGTCGGATCGGCACCAAGGATCCAGGGGCCGACGCCGGCGAGATCGGCTTCCAGGGTCTTGAAGGCGCGCTCATAGGCGGCGATGGCGTGCACCACGAACGGCGATTGCACGCCATGCTCATAGGTCGATTTGAAGCGGTCGGTGCGGCGCGGATCGCCGACATTGCGGAAGCGTTTCTGCCGCGTCTCCTCGGGCATGGTTCTCATCCGCTCGCGGAACATTGCCGAGAAGCTCATTTCGACGACGCCTTCGAACAAAGCATCGTCGACCATCTTGCTCCACAGCCGCATCTGGGCTTGCCGCCACGGATCGGCCGGAATGAGCCGCGGCGCCTGGGTAAAAGTCTGGTCGATATATTCGCAGATCAGCGTCGACTCGATCACCGGTTTGCCGTCATGCACCAGGGTGGGCACCACGCCTTTCGGATTGAGCTTGCGGTATTCCGGCGAATATTGCTCGGCCTTGAACAGATCGACCGGGATCGCTTTCCAGTCGAGGCCCTTGGCGCGCAAGGTGATGCGCACCTTCTGGCAACAGACCGAATTGCCGAAATCGTAGAGAATGAGCTCGCTCATGCCGCCTTCTTGCCCCACAGCCGGGCCGAGGCGATATCGGCGCCGTCGCGCAGCGCCTTGAGCTTGAGCCACACCGCCGGCTCGATGACCCATTCGCGCTTGGTGAAAGTGCCGAAGCCGCAATCGGTCGAGGCGACGACGCGCTCGCGGTCGCCGATGGTGGCGACCGCCTCTTCGATGCGGCGCGCCACCACTTCGGGGTGCTCGACGAAATTGCTGGTGGTTTCAATGACGCCGGGAAGGAGCATCATGTCCTTCGGGAAAGGCACGCGCTTGAGCGCCGCATATTCGTGGGCGTGGCGCGGATTGGAGAACTCGATCGACAGCGCGCCGACCTTGGCCTGGTAGAGCGCCGGCAAAATCTTATCGAGCGCAATGTCGTGGATATGCGGACCTTCCCAGTTGCCATAACAAATATGCAGCCGCACGCGATCGCGCGGAATGCCTTCGATACCTTTGTTGATGGCCGCGACGTGTCGCTCGCAACGCTTGACGAAATCGGCATCGGACAAATCGCGGTACATCATGGTGCGGTCCATGGCGAGATCGGGCGCATCGATCTGCAGCACGATGCCGGCCTTGTGGACGGCCTGATATTCCTTGCTCATCTCGCGTGCGATGGCGTCGAGATAAGCATCATGCGATCCGTAATGCGCGTTGAGCATCGTGGTCGAAATGATGCCGGGCGATGGCGCCGTCATGAAGCGCTCGGAGAAGGCGCGCAAATCGTCGGCGATCTTGTTGAAACCCACGGTCTCGTCGGTGATCGGCTTGAGGTCGCGATATTCGATCTCGGACTGCGCCTCGGGCGCGCCCTGCTGGCTTTTCGGCGGATTGGGAAAGCGCCGCATCAGGTAGCTGACCAGTTCGGGAAATTCCTCGAATTCGCGGCCGCGGCGGCGTTTCGACACGCCGGCGAAACCCGACATGCGCTGCGGCACATAGGTCTGAAAGCCGATGCGGCGCTGCTCGCCGTCATTGCCGATGTCGATGCCGGCTTCGACCTGCTTTTCGACGACGTGACGGACCGCCTTGTCCATTTCGTCGGCGAGAACTTTTGGGTCGTAGCTTCCGCCCTCTTCCTGCGCGATCAAAAGATCGCTGAGCTTCTCGTTGCGCGGCAGGCTGCCGACATGGCTGGTGAGAATGCGGTCGCGGCTTAAAATCATGGGCAGCCTCCGGCGGCGATTGCTTTTACGGCCTTCTCATAGCGCAAATCGGCCTTGGCGCCACTGCCGTTGCGGTCAAATTTTTGCGTCGGCATAATAGCTTATAATGGGCCAGGCGTGGGCAATAGCCGCGCCATCAGGGGAAACGCCGCGATGACCGCCGTAGCAGCGATACCGCGCGACTACAATTTCGCGGCCGATATTCTCAAGCGCAATCTCGATGCCGGCCGCGGCAATAAAACAGCGTTCATCGACGATCGCGGCTCATACACCTATGCCGACCTTGCCGCGCGGGTCGAACGGTTCGGCCACGCCTTGCGCGCGCTCGGCATGCGCCGCGAAGAGCGCATCCTCATCTGTCTCACCGACACGATCGATTGGCCGACCGCATTTCTCGGCGCCATCAAGGCCGGTGTCGTGGCGGTGCCGGTCAATACACTGATGACCGAGGACGATTACGCTTTCATGCTGGAGGATTCGCGCGCGCGGCTTCTCGTCGTCTCCGAGGAATTGCTGCCGAAATTCGCCCGCGCCATCGCTGCGTCGCCCCATATCGCCCATGTCGTCGTTTCCGGCGAGAACGCGCACGGTCACTTGCGCTTTGCCGATTTGCTGGCCGAAGCCAAGACCTCTCCGGTAACGGCGCCGACGATGCGCGACGACATGTGCTTTTGGCTCTACACCTCCGGCTCGACCGGCAAGCCGAAGGGCGCGGTGCATACGCATGCCGATCTGAAACTCACCGACGACCTTTACGCCGGGCCGATCCTCGGCATCAGCGAAAACGATATCTGCTACTCGGTGGCGAAGCTGTTCTTTGCTTACGGGCTCGGCAATGCGCTGACCTTTCCGATGTCGGCCGGCGCCACCACGGTGCTGCTGCCGCAGCGGCCGACCCCGGATGCCGTCGCCGCGCTTTTGAAAAAGCACGGCGTCACCATCTTCTATGCGGTGCCGACTTTTTACGCCGCGTTTCTGGCCAGTCCGGCGGCGCCCGAACGCGCGGACGTAAAGCTGCGACGCTGTGTCTCCGCCGGCGAAGCGCTGCCGTTCGACGTCGGCCGGCGCTGGAGCGAACGCTACGGCACCGACATTCTCGACGGCATCGGCTCGACCGAGATGCTGCACATTTTCGTCTCGAACCGGCCCGGCGACGTGAAATACGGCACCACCGGCAAGCCGGTGCCGGGCTACGACGTCCGGCTCGTCGACGACGACGGCGAAATCATCAAACAGCGCGGCGAGATGGGCGAGCTTCAGGTGCGCGGCCCGACCAGCGCGATGATGTATTGGAACAATCGCGAACAATCGCGCGCCACCTTTGTCGGCGAATGGACGCGCTCCGGCGACAAATATGTCGAGGACGAGAACGGCTATTTCGTCTACTGCGGCCGCCGCGACGACATGCTGAAAGTCTCCGGCATGTATGTCTCGCCGTTCGAGGTCGAGGGCGTGCTGCAGAGCCATCCCGACGTGCTCGAGGCCGCCGTGGTCGGCTGGCCGGACACCGACCGGCTGACCAAGCCCAAGGCCTTCGTCGTCCTCAAAGCACCCGAAACGGCGTGCGACGCGGTCGCACAAATGCTGCAGGACGAATGCCGGCAGAAGCTCGCCGTTTACAAATATCCGCGCTGGATCGAATTCCGCACCGAACTGCCGAAGACCGCGACCGGCAAGATCCAGCGCTTCAAGCTGCGGGCGGAGGCGGACGTGAAGTGACGACGAAGTGTCGCTTCTTCCGCTCGTCCCCGCGAAAGCGGGGAACCAGCGCTGGATTCCCGCTTACGCGGGAATGAGCGGATTCGTCGCCTCTTAATCCAGCGGCTCGACCTTGACGATCGAGGCGCCGTGATTGCTGCCGACCCACAGCGTGCCGGGGTTCTTCGAGTCGTCGACAAAGACACGGCGGATATTGGTTGGGCGCGGCAGCGGATACTCGGTGTATTGGCCACTCTTGACGTCGAGGCGCGACACCCGATCGGTGTTCATCGATGCGGTCCAGGCATTGCCGTTATGATCGAGCGCCGCGTCATAGGGCGATGACCACGGCGTCGGCACTTTCCATTCGTCGATCTCGGCGGACCGCGGATCGAGCATGCCGATGGCATTGCCGAAATATTCGGCGAACCACAGCCGGCCTTGGTCGTCGACGCGCCCGCGGCGTGGATGCGAATTCGGCGTCGGCGTGAGAAAGACCGTCGACTGTTTGGTCTTGGCATCGATGCGCACGATATTGCCGGCGGAGAAATCGAGCAGAAACAGATTGTTCACTGCGTCCGAATAGATGCCATAGGTGCCGATGCGCTTGCCGGTGCGCGGATCCTTCGGCGAGCCGAGATCCTCGAATTTGTTCGAAGCAAGATCGATCCGGTAAATGTGGCCGCCGGCGGAATTCTTGGCCCACACTTTCGCGTCGGTGGGCGTGCCCTGGATGGCGAGATGGCCGAGCTGGCCGGCATCGCTGTCCCACTCCTTGGGCGTCGACCAGGTCTCGAATTTTCCGGACTTGCGATCGAGTTTGGCGATGGCGCTCTGATACATCACGCCGACCCAAGGATTGTCGTCTTGGTCGATTTCGAGATCGAGCGTACCGAGCGAATAGCCGGGTTTGGTCACCGGGATCGGATATTGCGTGACCACGCCGGTCTTCGGGTCCATCTCGCCGATGAACATCTGGCCGAAATCCGAGTACCAGACATTACCCTCGTGATCGAGCACGACGTCGTGCGGCTCGATCAACGGGTTCGGCATGTCGTATTCGGTGATGATGACATGGGTCGATTTGCCGGTCAGCCGCGGTAGCGTCTTGAGCGGCCACGACCACTTGTCCTGCGCACTCAAATTGATGCTGGCGAGCCATTCCGCGGCCGCCGGCGCGTCTTCGGCGGAGATCAGCCGGCGCACCGCGTCGCCGACCAGCCGCTGCGGCTTCGATGGCGTGCTGCCGGGATAGTAGCCGGCCATGCGCAGGAACACCTGCTTGAACTCATCGGCATCGTGGGTCGAGCGCACGATGCGTTCCAGCGTGTGGCAACTGTTGCAGTCCAGCACCAGACGCTTCTGGTCGTCGGTGCCGGGCATGCTCATGAGCCACTCGGCATTGGTCAATTGCGCGCCGAGGTTTCGCGTCGGCTTGAGCGTAACGTTGATCTTGTCCTCTTGGCCGGCGGCAAGGGTGGCATCCTTGGGGCCGTCGAGATCATAGCCGGTGGCGCGAATGGCAATCGCATAATGGCCCGGATCGAGGCGCGACGCCGGGAAGCTGAAGTGGCCCTTGTCGTCGCTGACGACCGATACGGTGATGGTTGAGCCGTCTTTCCTGGCGCTAACGACGACGCCTTCCATCAAGCCTTCCTTGGCGGAGCTGACTTCGCCTGAAAGAGCGGCGGCCTGCGCGAAGGTCGGTGCGGATGCCTGCGAAACGAGCGCCACGAGACCCGCGGCCGAAGCGATCAATATCGTCTTCATCGGCATGACAACCTCCCGCTTCGGACACGGCGCCGCGTGCAGGGGCTTCACCGATCCGGTTTTAATTCTTCAGCTATTAGGTTGAGCGTAGAGCGCCTCCGCTGCTACCGCAACGGGCAAAACGGCGATCGGCAAGCCTGCCGCCTTAATACGGGGACGTGTTGCAGGAATATGCAAGTGACACGGGCCAGCCGATTGAATAGAGTTTTTTATGGGCGGTGACATTCATATCGCGTGCTCGCGTGCAGCGGGACGCTTTGACAATAATAACGAGTGAGTAATGCTATCACTGCGAAGCTTTCTGGAAGAGCTGCCTGACGACGAAGTCCTGCGAATTTCAGAACCTGTCCAAGTCGATTATTATCCGACGGCGCTGGTCCTCGCACTCGAGAAGCAAAGACGCTTTCCGGTCGTCTATATCGAGAACCCGGTAGGATTCGACGTTCCGATTGTCAGCAATATCTTCGCGGACAGAAATCGCATCGCGCGAATCGCCGGCGCCAAACCCGGACAATTCAATGAGGCCTGGACCCGGGCGCTCGAAAATCTGACCCCGCCCGTCATGGTGCCCACGGGCCCGATCCATGAGCGTGTCTTTTTGGGCAATGAGGCTGACGCGGCGCTACTGCCGATCAGCCGCCATTTTCAGCAGGACGCCGGCCGTTACATCGGTTCCGGCATCCTGGTGTGCAAAGACCCGGATACCGGGGCGCGCAATCTCAGCTTCCAGCGATTGCAGTTGAAAGGGCCCAACCGCTTCGGCGCGAGCCTGCACTCGCGCGGCCATATCTGGGAACATCTGCAACGCGCGGAAGCGCGCGGTAAAAACCTCGAAGTCGCCATCGTGATCGGCGCTCACCCGGCCATCTATCTCGCCGCGGGAGCGAAAGTTGCGATGGAGGTCGATGAGTTTGACATCGCCGGCGCCCTGATGGGTCAACCGGTAGAGCTGGTGAAATGCAAGACCATCGACATCGAGGTGCCGGCGGCGGCCGAATACGTCATTGAGGGCGAGATACTTGCCGGCCAGCACGAGGACGAAGGCCCATATGGAGAATATACCGGCTACTCGACCAGCCGCTCCACCCGCAACGTCTTTGTGGTCAAGGCGATCACCCAGCGGGCGAAGCCGATCTTTCTCGACATTATTCCAGGCTACTCGATGGAGCATCTCCTCCTCGGGCGGAGCGCCAAAGAAGCGCATGTTTTCCATCGTCTCAAGGAGATGGTGCCGAACCTCATCGCCATAAACTACCCCAAATCGGGCACCCACTTTCACGCCTATCTCTCGCTCAAGAAATCGGCCGAGGGACAGGCGCGCCATGCCCTCATGCTGTTGTTCGGGCTCGACCCTTACGTCAAATTTGCCGTTGCGGTCGATGAAGACATCAACGTTTATGACGAAGAGCAGGTCCTTTGGGCGATCGCAACCCGATTCCAGGCCGACACCGACATGTTCGTGGTGCCCAAGGTCTTCTGCAATCGTCTCGATCCTTCATCCGTCGATGGCATGTCGGCCAAACTTGGTTTGGACGCAACTGCGCCGCTGCAATGGGACGTGGAGCGCACCAGTCTGCCTCAGGAAGCCATTGCCTGGGCGCAAGCCATGAGCAACAAACCTCGCAGCTAACTCCGCAACTAGTACCAGGAGACATTACAATGCTGGGTCTTGCGCGCTGTTCACGGCGCCTCGCCATCGCTGCCGGCTTGGCCAGCACGATAGGCGCCTTCGCGTGGATCACCTGCGCCGTGGCGCAAGGCAACAAACCGCTTGCTCCGGTCACGCTCCGACTGGACTGGAAGCCGGGAGCGCAGCACGCGCCCTTTTATTTCGCCAAGGCGAAGGGCTATTACGCAGCCGAAGGACTCGACGTAACGATCATTCCGGGATCGGGGTCCTCTGATTCCGTAAAGCTGCTCGGCGCCCATTCCGTCGACGTGGCGCTGGTTGACGCCCTCGTGCTGGTCCAGGCGGCCGAGCAGGGAGTGCCGGCGGAAGCCGTCGCCGCCTATTATCAGCGCACGCCGATCGTATTGATCAGTCCTGCCGACAAGCCAATCGATGACCCGCGTCGACGCGCTGGTTGACATCAATCTGACCGTCGGCGAGGGCCAGTTCGTGGCTCTCCTCGGTCCCACCGGATGCGGCAAGAGCACGCTGCTCCGCGTCATCTCGGATCTCACCGCCCCCACGACGGGGCGGGTCACGGTACGAGACAAGCCAGCCGCGCGGGCCCGCCAAGCCAACGAATTCGGCTTTGTGTTCCAGGAAGCCGCACTGATGCCCTGGCGCACCGCGCTTTATAACGTCAACCTGCCGCTCGAGATTGTCGATTATCCCCCGGCCGAGCGCCGGGCGCGCTGCGAGGATCTTCTGGCGTCGGTCGGACTGTCCAAATTCAAAAACAGTTACCCGCATCAGCTCTCGGGCGGGATGAAGCAGCGCGTCGCGATCGTCCGTGCGCTGGCCTGGAAACCGTCCATTTTATTGATGGACGAGCCGTTCAGCGCGCTCGACGAATTGACCAAGAATCAGCTGCAGGACGATCTGCTTTCGCTTTGGAGCACCGAGCGCAAGACGATTTTCTTCGTCACCCATAACATTTCCGAGGCGGTCTACCTCGCCGACCGGATCGTGGTCATGTCGGCACACCCGGGCCGGGTCGCTGCCGAAATCGACGTTGAACTCCCGCGGCCGCGGCGGCCGGAGATGCGCGAGACGATGGAATTTCTCGATCATGTTCGCCGCGCGCGGAAGGCTTTGGCCGGCCCCTCCGTTCGTAATTCCGGGGCCGAGCCAACGGGTCCGGCCCGAAGTGGCCGGCCCGATGACAGCCTCCGCGAGGAGCTCGGAATCCATACTCCCAGCGCAGGGATTATGGATTCCGGGCTCGCCGCTACGCGGCGCCCCGGAATGACGGAGTAGCAGATGAGCGAAGATGCTGACTCTGGACCGCGACGATTCGGCTGGGAAAAGTTCGTTCCGCCGCTGTTGTTGCTCGTGACCGTCTTGCTCGGCTGGGAGCTTTGCGTCGATCTCCTTCAGATTCCAGCCTGGTTGTTGCCCGCTCCATCGCGCGTCGCCGTGCGTTTCGTCCATACCGATACCTTGTGGTATCACACCGGCCTCACGCTGTTCGAAGCCCTCAGTGGATTTGCCCTATCGGCCGTGGCCGGCATCGCGCTTTCCGCCGGAATCGTGCATTCGCGCTTTCTCGAGCGCGGCGTCTTTCCCTACGTCGTCGTTTCCAATTCAGTACCGATCATCGCCATCATTCCGCTGCTGACGATCTGGTTCGGTTTCGGATTCGCGCCGAAGATCGCCATTGCAGCGATCATCACTTTCTTTCCGATCGTCACCAATACGACGCGAGGGCTGAAGTCGACGGACCCGCGCGTGCTCGACTTCATGCGCTCCATAAACGCCACCAGGCGTGAGATGTTGTTCAAGGCGCAACTGCCAAGCGCTTTGCCGTTCATTTTTGCCGGCTTCAAGATTGCAGCGTCACTGAGTCTCGTCGGCGCGGTGGTCGGCGAATTCTACGGCTCCGACCGCGGCCTGGGCTATCTCGTGATCAGTTCGGCGACGCAATTGCGTACCGATCTCTTGTTCGTTGCGATCGTGGTACTCGCCGTTCTCGGCGTGCTTCTGTTCGTATTGTTCGGTTGGCTCGAGCGTCGCGTTTCGCGAGGCGAAATTCAAAATGAGCAATGACGATACCATCTTAATCCGTGATGCGATCATCATCACGGGTCCGGCGATTGCGCCGTTCTGGGGCTGGCTCACCATCGCGCAAGGGCGCATCGCCCAAATCGGTCCCGGCGAGCCGCTCCGCTCGAATTTCGGCCGCGTATTCGGCGGCCGCGAGCGCGCGGTCATGGCGGGGCTGGTCAATACGCACGCCCATTCTCATTCGAGTCTGACCCGCGGCAGCGCCGAAGGCCTGGCGTTGGACGGCTGGATCGCTTCGATCGAACGCGAGCAGATGATCCTGGATGAAGAGCGGGCTTATTGGGGGGCTCTCGCGACCTATGCAGAGGCGCTGCTCGGCGGCACCACCACAATCATGGATATGTGCTTGAAGCCCCAGGCGGCGCTGCGCGCGGCGGAGGCCATCGGCATCCGTAGCGTCATCGCCCCCTATGTCGCGGACCAAAAGCCCTTCGCGCCCACATTGGCGGACACCGAGATGCTGCTCGCCCGAGACCCGGCGCCGGACAGCCGCAGCCGGGTGTGGGTCGGTCTGCACGACCTGGAAAGTTGCAGCGACGAACAAATCCGCGCCGGTGTCGCTTTGGCACAGCGCTATGCCACCGGATTGCATCTTCATTGCGCGGAAACGCGTACCAATGCGGAACGCACTCGCGCTCGCACCGGCCGCACGCCGGTCGGGCAGCTTCACGCCCTCGGTGCGCTGGGGCGGCGGACCCTTCTGGCGCATTGCGTATGGGTGAACGATGAAGACCGCGCCATGCTGTCCGCAAGCGGCAGTTTTGTCGCCCATTGTCCGCACGCCAATCTCAAACTTGGATCGGGCGTTGCGCCGGTGCCCGCGTTGCTCGGGGACGGCGTAGGCGTAGGATTAGGTACCGACGGCGCCAAGGCGAATAACCGGCTCGACATGTTCGACGTCATGAAATTCGCCTCGCTCCTTCACAAGGGCGTCGCACAGGATCCGAGGCTGCTGCCACCAGCAAAAATTCTCGCCATGGCGAGCCAAGAGGGCGCTGCGGCGCTCGGTCAATATTCCGGACCGCTCCAGCCGCAAGCCCCCGCCGACATCACGCTGGTTCGGCTTGACCGAATCCACCTGCAGCCGGCCGAGCCCAGCACCATTGTGACCAATCTCGTCCATTCGGCGCGCGGCAGCGACGTCGATACGGTCATCGTCGGCGGCAGGGTCGTGGTTGAAGAGGGGCGGCTGGCTTCGTTTGACCAGGATCAAATTCTTAAGAACGCACAGGCGATTGGCCGCGAATTGCTGGCGCTATAGGTTCCGCTCAGACAGGTCAGCCGGCACGGTTGTCGGAAAATGCCGGCATCGTACCTTGCCTTAACATAGCCCGGGTATTATCACGGCGCATTCCGAGGTGTGCCGCGGTAGCTCAGCTGGTAGAGCACCGCATTCGTAATGCGGGGGTCGGGGGTTCGAATCCCTTCCGCGGCACCAGCCTTCGCTCGCCAAGCCGAGATTCCGGACCCCTACGCCGCCGGCGCGAAGATGGCGCTTTCATAGTTGCCGCCGCCCATCTCGCTGCGCGGGAAGATGCCGTGCTGCTCGATCCATTCGAAGGTCTCCTCGAAAGTCTCCTTCGAATAGGGCTCGAATACCAGCCGCTCGCCGGGTCCCCAGCGCCGCGTATCCATCTGGTCATGGAAGCGCACCGGAAATTCCTGCTTGTAATAATGGGTGTAGAGTTCGGGCCGCAGGTCGATATCGCGTTGCGCCCGACGCAGCGCGCGGAAAAACTTGCGCACGTCTTGCGGGTCGGGCGTGCCGGTGACCATCGACGCCATCATGAATGTCGTGTCGATGACTTTGCGGAAGCCAAGCTGCTCGAGGAAATAATACGGCCCGCTGAACAGCGATGCCGCCGGAACCTTGCGGTCGATCAAAAGCTCCATGCGGCTGAACAACAGCCCGTCGTTGAAAGAAAGCTTGATCTGATCGGGCTTCAAATACTGTTCAAGACCCTGGATGCTCGCATAATGGCTGCCTGATTGATAACCGACCGAGATCGGCACGCCGGCGAGATCGGCGGGCGTCTTGACCGGCAATTCCGGCGGTACGAACACGCCGCAAGGCGACACCGAATAACAATCCGCATAGAGCTTGCCGTGACCGTTGGAGGCCGCGACATTCATGGTCCAATGACAGGCGCCGCTGACATTGCAGGTGCGGCCGGCCTCGAGCGTCTGATAGGCGCCGACTTTGTTGCCGATGTGATGGCCGCTGCCGGCGCTGGAATCCATGGTCTCGCGGAATTCGTAATCGAGGCCCTCGGCGGCGAAGTAACCCTTCTCTTCGGCGACCCATTCCTGCAGACGGAAATGCGGCGCGACGACGAATTTCGACATGGCGTTTCCTCCGTTAGCTCACTTATTGGACCTAAAACTCCGGCGAAACCAGCGACAAATCCAGTCACTTTTTCCGGCGCGGGGGCGTCGTCGCCCGCTCGTTCGTCCCCTCTTAGCCCGAACCCGCGCCACCGATTTCGCCGCGCCCCGTTCGTCCGCTCTCGTCGCCGGAAATCGGTAATGCCGGTGCCGGACCTTCACGATCGTTGGTAAATCCAAGCCGGACGGAAACATCCGCCGCGACTTCGGTGAGAGCGCGAACGGCGCTGCCGTTCCAGCCGGTAATTTTTGCTTCCGCTCGCGCGACCACGCACATCACCGCGACAAGGTCACCGCGATAATCGAACACCGGCGCTGCAGCAGCATCGATGCCGGGAACGATCGCGCCCGGGGTTCGCGCCAGGCGCCGCTCGCGAATTTCGCCAAGGAGGTTATCGAGTTCGCCGATCGCCGGCAGGGATAATCCGCTGGACCGCGCCTCTTCAAGTTCGGCCGCGACGACCGACCGCGTCATCGCCTCGGGAAGATAGGCGAGAAAAATGCGCCCGATGGCGGACGTCAGAACCGGCAATCGTGAGCCGATCCGGATATTCATCGTCGCCCAGTGATCGCTCTCCTGCATGGCGACGACGATGGGACCGGCTTCGCTCCACACCGTGGCTGTGACGGTCTGGTTGATCCTGTCGCGCAAGCCCGCGAGCGCTCGGCTCACTTCCGCGATCGGGCTGATGCGCCTTAGCCCGACAAGACCGATGGTCACCGCGGCCGGCCCGATCTGATAATGGCCCGTATCCGGATCCTGTGACACCATGCCGGCGTTGCGCAGGCTCGTCAGGTAGCGATGCGCCTTGGCGCGGGCCAGCCCGGTCGCCGCAGCGAGACTTTTGAGAGGTTGGGCGCCTTCGCCATAGGCGAGCGCTTTCAATATCTTGGTTGCGATCCGCACCGATTGAACGCCGCCGCGCTCCGGCTTTTCGGTCGCTTTCGATCGCTCTTTTGCAGTCTTGGTCATGCCATCGCTTACCTTGACGTCGGCCTATTACGTAATACGATACACGTTACGTGGCTTTCTACAAGCGTGAGCCCGGCCCCGCCCGCCGCGGCGTATCGCGATCACCGCAAATGTTGTGAAGGAGAAAAACAAAATGGCGCCCCGCATCAGTTACGTCGATCCCGCAACCGTCAAAGATGAGGCCATGCTGGCGGAGTTTGACCGCTGCCGCCGGGAGGGAACGCCCCGGCCGGAAAGCCAGGCCATCCGCGCCCATGTACCGGCCACGTTCTGGTCGTTCGCCAACACCTGGCGCGACGTATTCCATCGCGGCGTCGCCGACCACAATATCAAGGAGCTTTGCCGTGTTTATGTTTCGCGCTCGGTGCTGTGCGAATTCTGCGGCAACCAGCGTTCGATGAAATCCGCGAAGAGCGGCGTGGTCGAAGAGGACTATCTAGATCTCATCAATTTCGAGTCGTCGACGCGATACGACGACAGGCAGAAGGCGGCGCTGGCCTATGCCGAATGCATCACTTGGGACCTGCCGTCCGAAGACGCTTTGTGGGTCCGCCTGCGCAAGCACTTCTCCGAAGCGGAAATAGTGGAGATCGGCTACTTCGTCGCCATAACCATGGGCCAGCAGCGCTGGCTCCGCACGCTCAATATCGAGCACCACCAAATTCTCGCCGGCACCGACGCCTCGATGGCGCCGGGCTTCGAGACCATGGATGCTTTGGTCCGATCGAAGACCGATCCCGATTATTGGGCGAAGCAAAAAGCTTCGGTGAAAACAACCGCGGCGTAATTCAAGACCGCACTGCTTGCTGTTATGCGTCATGCCCAGATTTGGGCCGCGCCACGCTCCCGTTCGGCAATCCGGCACGACCGGCTTGCCCATATTGCAAGACAGGGGGTCATGTGTGACATTATGTGTGGAGTTTCACACATGGCAACCAACCTGTCGATCGACCCGGAGCTTATCGAACGAGCGCTTGAGCTCAGCGGAGAGAGCACCAAAAAAGCCGCGGTGACAAAGGCATTGCAAGAATTCATCGCCCGGCGGCGGCAGAAACGCCTGTTCGACCTGATGGGTAAACTGGAGTGGGACTCCTCCTATGATTACAAGGCGGAGCGATCGCGCGATTGAGCCTCTTTGTCGACACCGGCGTCTGGTCGCTCGTCTTCAGGCGAGATCCGCCGTCTCCGTCCGAGGAGAGGCAAGCGCTCGTAAAAGCGATCGAGACCGGGGAGACAATCCTGACGACAGGTCTCGTGCTTCAGGAACTCCTACAGGGATTTTTAGGTCCCAAAGATCGCGAGCGGCTCTTGGACCGGTTTTCCGACATACCCCTATTAAATCCGGACCGTGACGATCACATCCGAGCCGCGGAATTGAGAAACCGTTGTCGGCGTAGCGGGATCCAAATCGGTACGATCGATGCCCTCCTGGCGGCGCTGTGTATCCGTCATGATCTGACGATGCTTACGAGTGACAAGGACTTCGCGCATATAGCGGGCCAATGCGCGTTGAAAGTTTGGAAAGGGTAAGCCTCGCAAAATCGAGAAAATCGTGATTATGGATTCCGGGCTCGCCGCTATCGCGGCGCCCCGGAATAACGAAGGAGCGAAGCCTTGCCCGTGATGTCCGGAAAACGCGCCTTTCTCGACCTGCTCAAGCAGGAGGGCGTCACGGTCATGTTCGGCAATCCCGGCACCACCGAATTGCCGCTGATGGATGCCTTCGCGGTCGAGCACGACATCCGCTACATCCTCGGCCTTCAGGAAGCCGCCCTGATGTCGATGGCCGACGGCTATGCGCAGGCCTCCGGCGGTCTTGCGGTGCTCAATCTTCACGTCGCGCCCGGCCTCGGCAACGCCATGGGCATGCTCTACGACGCGATGAAAGCCAATGCGCCGGTGCTGGTCACCGCCGGCCAGCAGGATTTCGAATACCTCGCCACCGAGCCGATCCTGTCGGCTGATCTGCCGACGCTGGCGCGGCCGTTCGTTAAATGGGCCGCCGAGGTGCATCGCCTCGAGGACTTGCCGCGCTATGTGCATCGCGCGGTGAAAACCGCGCTGGCGCCGCCCACCGGGCCGGTATTCCTGTCGCTGCCCGGCGACATTCTGAAAAACGATGCCGATATCGATCTGCTCGAGCCGACGCGGGTCGCGCCGCGCATGCGCGGCGATGCCGCCGCGGTGGCCGCGGCTGCCGCGCTGCTGGCCAAGGCCGAGCGGCCGGTCATCATCGCCGGCGATGCCGTGGCACAAAGCCGGGCGCACAAAGAGCTGGCCGCGCTCGCCGAGGCGATCGCCGCGCCGGTCTATGTCGAGTTCGTACCCAACACCGCCTCGTTCCCGGCGTCGCATCCGCTCTATCGCGGCATGATGGTCCGCAGCCAGGCCGGCGTGCGCGAAGTGCTCGACCGGCACGATCTGGTCTTTTCGGTCGGCGGCGATCTGTTCACCTGGTCGCTACCGTCGAACATCGATCCGTGGCCGGCGGGCTTGCCGCTCATTCATCTCGACACCGATCCATGGCAGATCGGCAAAAATTATCCGGCGCAGGTCGCGATCCTCGGCGATCCGAAGGCGACGCTACCCGAGATCACCGCCGCCGTCGGCGCGCGCATGACCGCGGACGCCAAAAGCGCCGCGGCCGCGCGGCTCACATCGACGACGGAAACGATCAAAAAGGACCTCGGCGCGTTTCGCGCCAAGGCTCGCGCGCTTGCCGGCAAAGCGCCGGTGCAGCCGCTGGCGCTCCTCGAAGCGATCGGCGCCATGCTGCCGAACGACGCCGTGGTGATCGAAGAAATTCTATCGTCGGCGCCGGGCGTACGCTCGCTGATCAACAGCAACGACGAGCAGAGTTTCTTCGGCCTGCGCGGCGGCGGCATCGGCTGGGGACTGCCGGCGGCGATCGGCGCCAAGCTCGCGCTACCCGACCGGCCGGTGGTGGCGCTGGTCGGCGACGGCAGCGCGATGTACACGATTCAAGGACTCTGGACCGCGGCGCGCTACCGGCTGCCGATCGTCTGGGTGATCTTCAACAACACCAGTTATCGCATCTTGAAGCAGCGCCTGGTGATGCTGCGCGGCCTCGCCGAGCAAGCCGACAAGTTCGTCGGCATGGAGCTCGACGACCCTGCGATCGATTTCGTCGGGCTGGCCCGTTCGCTCGGCATCGAGGGCCAGCGCGCCGCGACGGTGAAGGACGCCACCGACCTGATCGGCAGCGCGCTCAAGCACGGCAAAGCGATGCTGATCGATGTCGACATGGAGCGCGGCTATAAGCCGATGTGAATCGAGTAGAACACACGCTCCCGGTTCTTTTCGAACCTATCATGGGCTTAAACGCGAAATTCCACGCCCCGCTTACGCCCTTGAGATACATCGAGGAACAGTTCCTCCAGTGCGGGCTTTCGCCGGATCAATCCTTGCTCGTGAGCGTAACCCACAAGGGTCTCCAACGTGTTTTCGTTCTTTTTGGACAGGCCATATTCCCAAGGATCGTCGCCGAATATGCTTTCCTGTTCCTCCCATCCCTCGCGGTACCACACAAGCGGAACGACGCGAGGATTGGTCAGCCGTTTCATCGCAATTCGTTTGGCCTCATCAAAAGCGTGAAACAGATTGATGGCAACCCAGGAATTCTTTGCCAAAATCTCGGGTCTGATGCCGAGAATATGCATGATCGGAAAGATTCCGGTCTTTTGATAGTAGGTGAGTTCCTCCTGGCGATAATTCGGGAACAGCCTGCCGACTCGTGGGTCCTTCTCAAGTAACGGCCGGATCAGATCCGGATGCAGCAAGGCATCAATCTCCCCGTCTGCAAGCATTTGCTCGACTGATCGATCATTAGGAAGACGCACGATCTTGAAATCGCGTGCCCCGGCGAAATCAATGGTCTCATCCAGATCGCAAATCCATTCGATTGACTCCAGAGGCACGCCATATTCATGCTGAAGAATGCCACGAAGCCAGACCAGTGCGGTTGACTGAAACTGCTTGAGCCCGATTTTGCGGCCCGCCAAGTCCGCCGGCGAATGAATGCCCTTGGATGTGTTGATGAAAATGAAGCCGTGGCGAAACCGGCGATGAAGAAAGACCGGGATTCCGTCTATCGGCATTCCCCGGTCGCGCGCCACGAGGTAGGAAGAGCACGACACCTCGGCTACGTCGAATTCCTGATTGCGCAGGAAGCGCCAATGGCGGGTCGTGGAATCCATCCCCGTGAGGACGTTTAAATCTATCCCCTCCGGCTTGACGGAGCCCTCTTTGAGCGGGCGGGTTATTTCGTAATCGCCGCAGGCAAGTGTCAACGAAAGTTGCGACAAGCAAGTCTCCCTTGATCTATTCATTCAGCTCGGCCGCTGCGCCAATCGTGAGCATGAACGGTCACGCCGTAGGCGGAGCGGCCTTATTAATTAGCTCCCATAGGCGCGGCGGCGTCAGCGGCAGCCCGGTGGGCTGGACATTTAAAGAACTCAGTGCGGATGCGATCGCGTTTGTGACGGCGGCGCCGACCGGGATGATGCCGCCTTCGCCTGCTCCCTTGGCGCCGAGAGGATTGTGAGGCGCCGGGAACTGCTCGAGAGTAATTGCTCTGATGTGCGGGTAGTCGGTCGCAAGTGGAATTTTATAATCGGCAAGAGACCCTATTAGCAATTGCCCATTGGCGTCGTAGACGAGATGTTCGCTGAACACGCTGCCAAAGCCTTGTACCGCGGCTCCCACCACCTGCCCGTGAAGCGTCAATGGGTTGATAACCCGCCCCACATCATCCACCACGACGTAATCGAGCACCTGAACCGAACCGGTTTTAGGGTCAACCGTCACATGAACGGCCGCGGTGCCGTAGGTATAAGTCCGTTTGTCGCTGCTGAAACTGCCTTCGCCAGTCAATTTCCCGGCCGCCGCAGCTTCGGCGAGCGTTATCGAGCGGCCGTCACGGGTCTGCGCGATGCCTCCAGAAATGGACACGTCTTCCGGAGAAACGGAGAACTTCAGAGCGGCAACCGCACGGAAGGCTTGCAGCATTTGCTCGACCGCCAAGACAATTGCCGATCCGCCCATGACAGTGGCGCGTGAGCCGTAAGAACCAAATCCCTCTTTCAGATAATTTGTGGAGCCGTGCAGCACGCGAACTTCGTCCATCGGAATTTCAAGCGCGTCCGCAGCAATCTGCGCCATGATTGTTTCGATGCCTTGGCCAATCGCGGAAGATCCAACGTACACGTTGACCTTGCCATCCGCTTCGACCTCGACCCGCGCGCCTTCCCGGGGACCGGAAGCGCCGCCTTCGATGAAGCAGCCGATGCCGAGGCCGTGATAGCGGCCGTCGCGGAATGTCCCTGCGAGCGCCTTCTTTTTTTCCCAGCCGAATTCCTCAAGGCAGCGATCGAGAGTCACGCGATAATCGCCGCTGTCACACTCAGTGTCCGCGAAACCGTCTTCGGGCGCTATTCCGACCAAGGCATACGGCATATCCCGTTCGGTAAGCAGATTGCGCCGTCGCATTTCCAAATGGTCGATGTTCAATTCGCGCGCTGCTATATCGAACATGCGTTCGCAAAAGAAGCAGCCTTCGAAACGTCCCGGGCCGCGATAAGTGCCCGCCGGCGTTTTGTTGGTGAGGACACCGTGGGCGGTGAAGTCCAGATTTGGAATACGGTAAGGTGCCGCAGTGAATTGAATGACATTTCGCACCGGCGTCATGCCATTGGGGCGAACATAGGCTCCGATATCGACATGAACGGTGCCGCGCATTGCGAGGACGATACCGTCCCGCCGGCACGCTATCTCGATTTCGGCTTCCATTTCCCGCGCGTGCCCGATCGCCGTGAAATGTTCGCGCCTGTCTTCGATCCATTTTATGGGATGTCCGAATTTCCGTGCAGCGAAGGCAACTAGAAAATCCTCGGGATAGAACTCGCCGCGTGCGCCAAAGCCTCCGCCGACATCCAACTCGATGTAGTCCACGGAGCGTTCCGGAAGTCCCATCATTGCCGCGAGTGCGCGGCGATTGAAGAACGGAAGCTTGGCGGCACCAGAGATTGTCAGACGGTCCTCGTTTGCATGCCATTCTCCCAACAATCCGCGCGTTTCCATAGGCAAGGCAGTATGGCGCTGCACACGAAATCGCTCGCGGCGAACGTAAGGTGCGTCGGCGAAGGCCGCTTCGGCGTCGCCACATTGCGCGGTGAACGTGGATGCGATGTTGGTATTTGTTCCGGGAAAAAGTAAATTCGTGCCGCCCGTCGACGCCTGCCAATCTACGCATGGCGGCAGCATTTCTATCTCGACCACGATCTCCTGGACAGCATCCTCGGCAAGTTCAGCGCTGTCCGCCAGAACCATTGCAACCGGCTCACCGACGTAGCGGACGTACTCATCCGCAATGATCGGCTGGGCAAACGGCGCAACGGTCGGATTGCGGCGCCGAAAGGGGATTGTCGGAACAGGTTTTGAAATATCGGCTGCTGTGATAACCGCCCGGACACCAGACATTGCCAGCGCCGCCGTCGCATCGATCCTGACGACGCGCCCGAAAGCCGTCGAGCTTCGCACGATCGCTGCATGCCATTGTCCGGGCCGGTTTAGGTCGTCAATGTATTGACCGCGGCCACGAAGAAAGCGCAGGTCTTCAATTCTTTCGATCGGTCTCCCGATATAGGTATTGACGGATCTCATCCGGCTTTCATTCCTTGCTGCTCCATGTACTGCTCGTTCCGGTGAGATTATAGCTGGATAGGGATGAGGCTTTGGGCTCCGGCTATTGCCTTCGTCGCTCCTTTTGGTCCGTCACCATCTGAATTGCTTCTTTGACGGCCGTCGGACGCTGGCATTGCTGTGCTCTCAATTGCCGCTTTGAATATTGGCGTCTTTGATCACTTTGGCCCATCTGGCAACTTCGTTGCTTATTTGTTGTGCGGTCTCCGCGGGAGACGTCGCCAAAGGACTGAAACCGAGCATATCAAATTGGCTTTTGACTTCGGGTAACGCCACGATCTTACGGAATTCGGCATTGAGCATGTTCACGATGTCAGGCCGCGTCCCGGCGGGCGCGACGATGAACAGGAGCGTTTCCGCCTCCGTTCCGGGAAATCCTGCTTCCGCCATCGTCGGCACGTCGGGGAGTGCGCCGACTCGGCTTTTTCCGGTCACGGCGAGTGCACGTACCAGGCCGCTGTTGATCAAGGGCAATGCACTGGGCAGGCTTGAAAACGTCATCGGCGTGTAGCCGCCGACCGTCGCCTGCAGAGCGGGGCCGGCGCTCTGAAATGGCACGTGAACTAGCTGCAGCCCCGCGGCGAGCCGAAAAAGCTCGCCCGCAAGATGACCTGATGTACCTATCCCCGCTGAGCCGAAGCTATATTTGTCCGGATCGTGCCGGATAGCGTCCGCGAGCTGCCGCATGTTCTTCGCGGCGACATTCGGATTTACCACGACGACATTCGGCGACGTCGCAGCGATCGTGATTGGCTCAAAATCCTTCACCGGATCGTAAGGGATCTGCGCATGCAGACTCGGATTGACGACAAAGCTCGAACCACTCATTAAAATCGTGTAGCCGTCGTTCGCGGCTGTCGCCGCATTTTGCGTGCCAATGTCGCCACCGGCTCCGCCTAAATTCTGCGGATAAAAATTCTTGCCGAAATCCGTCGACAATTTCTGTGAAAGCAAGCGCGCCATGACGTCGACCACGCCACCGGGTGCAAACGGCACAATCACGCGAACCGGGCGCTCTGGATAGGCAGCCTCGCCGAACGTTGGCGCTATTCCCGGAACGGCTAAAGCTGCGATCAGAAGAACAAGCAGTAGCTTTGATTTCATGACGGTACAGCGTCGTCCTTCTACACTCGGCGCATACCGTCGGCGAAGGCCGCACGAAAAACGCGGGCGGCTACGCCACAGACAGAACCTGAGGATGGCACGTCGTCGCGAGTCCCTATTTCCGCGCATCATACCAATTTTGGGACATTCGGCAATATTTGAGAATTGGTCCCGGGCTGAGGCGGGCTTTCGTGGCGCTGCGCTGGTTGTCGGTTTGAGGGCGCAGGAGTGTATCGTTCAGTGCCTCCCCACTGATAAGGAAAGTAGAGCTTCTCATCGGTCAAATTCGCCCCGCGCGTGCCCGCGACGACGATGTGATGCCAAGTGGGCGTTCCGCGATACTCTCAATCCAGCCTGATATTAGCGGCGCGGATGACCTTGCCCCACTTTTCAGCTTCGTCCGCAGTGAATTTTGCGAACTCGGCGGCTGTCATTCGCATCGGCGCGACGCCCAGGTCGGCAAGCCGCTGCTTCGCTGCCGGTTCGGCAAGCGCCGTATTGATCGCCGCGTTGAGCTTGCCGACGATCTCAACGGGCGTGTCTTTGGGCGCGCCGATTCCGTACCAGCCGACGGCCTCGTAGCCCGGCACGAATTCGCTCACTGTGGGGAGGTCGGGAAGCGCCGCCAACCGTGCCGCCGTGGTTACCGCGAGTGCACGTACCTTGCCGGCTTTAACAAATTCCATCGATTGCGGAATGGGATTGACGACCATCTGCACCTGCCCGCTGATCAGATCGGGCATGTAATTGGTGCGATAAGGAACGTGAACCATCTCGATGCCGGCCATCATCATGAAAAGCGCGCCAAAGATGTGGGACGAGACGCCAATACCGCCGGAGGCCATATTGACTTTGCCCGGATTGGCTTTGGCATAGGCGATGAACTCCAAAACGGTTTTGACCGGCAATGAGTTCGTAATCAGGATGACGTAAGTGGCGTTTGCCACTGGCGCGACCGGCGCAATGTCGCGCACGAAATTGAAACTGAGATTTTGATAAAGCGACATGTTGAGCACATTGCTCAGCACGTCCGCGAGAATTGTGTAACCGTCAGGTTGCGCCCGCACCACGAGTTCGGTGCCGATATTGCTGCCCGCGCCCGGCCGGTTTTCAACGACGTATTGTTGGCCGAGTTGCTCCGACAGCCATTGCGCCCCGAGGCGGGCGATGATGTCGGGCGCACTGCCAGGAGGGAAGCCGACGATCATCTCCACCGGCCGCGTCGGATAATCGAGCGCGAACGCGCCGCGCCCGGCAAACGGCAGCGCGGCAGCGCCCGCGGCCAGGTGCAGAAATTGTCTGCGAAGAAATTTCATAGGACGGCCCTCCCCGGTTTCAAACTATCCCAAGCTTCGTCCCTCAAAAAGGGGCCGCGGCTACAAGCCAATGTGATCGATGAGGTGTCAGCCGAAATACGGAGGCGCGGAACAAGCGCAAAAACACCTCGTTATTTTGACACCTATCATCGGATGAAGTTCCCGGTCCGCTAAGAGGGCCGCGGCGATAATGAGGAACACCAGATGAGCAATCAATCGCAGATGACCAATCAACCGCCACCAGTCACGACCACGGATGCCGGTAGTCCTGTGTCCAGCGATGAATATTCGCTCACGGCCGGCCCAGGCGGCCCCGTGCTACTGCAGGACGCCTACCTGAACGAAAAGCTGGCCCACTTCGTGCGCGAGCGCGTCCCCAGCCGCGTGTACCACGTCAAGGGCGCTGGCGCCTTCGGCTACTTCGAGGTGACCGCCGACGTTACCGAGTGGACCAAGGCCGCCTTCCTCAACAAGGTTGGCAAGCGAACGCCTATGTTCGTGCGGTTCTCGGAGGTGGCGGCCGAAGAGGGCTATCCGGATACGGATCGCGACGTGCGCGGCTTCGCTCTCAAGTTCTACACCGAAGAAGGCAACTACGACCTCGTCGGCAACAACACGCCGGTCTTCTTCATACGCGACCCCATGAAGTTCCCTGACTTCATCCACTCGCAGGAGCGCATGCCTGACACCGGCCTGCGCAGCAACAACATGCAGTGGGACTTCTGGACGCTCTCGCCCGAGTTCGGCTCATCAGGTGACCTGGTTGATGAGCGACCGGGGCACACCGCGCACATACCGGAACATGAACGGCTACAGCAGCAGCACATATATGTGGGAAAACGCCGCGGGTAAGAAATGCTGGGTCAAATACCACTTTAAGACCGAGCAGGGCATCAAGAACTTCACCGACGTGGAGTCCCGGGCCATCCGCGTCGAGGACCTCGACTACCACCGGCGCGACCTTTTCGAGGCGATCGCCCGCAAGGATCACCCGGTCTGGCGCCTCGAAATGCAGATCATGCCGTACGAGGACGCGGCGAGCTACCGGTTCAATCCCTTCGACATGACCAAGGTCTGGCCACACAAGGACTATCCGATGATCCCGGTAGGCCGGATGGTGCTCGACCGGAATCCCGATAACTTCTTCGCTCAGGTCGAGCAGGTTGGGTTCGAGGTGTCGAACTTTGTCCCGGGCATCGGGCCCAGTCCGGACCGGATGGTGCTGGGGCGGATGTTCGCCTACGGCGACTTAAGCCGCTATCGCACCGGGCCGAACTACGATCAGCTACCCATCAACCGGCCGATCAATGAGGTGCACAACTACAACAAAGACGGCCCGATGCGCTATCGCTTCAATGGGAACCATCCGGTCTACGCGCCCAACAGCTACGGCGGACCGCGGGCCGACACGCAGCGTTACCACGATCCGAGCTGGTTCCTGGAGGCGGGCGAAATCATGCGCTCAGCCTATGTGGCACACAAAGACGACGACGATTTCGTCCAGCCCGGTGTGCTATACCGGCAGGTGATGTCGCAGACCGATCGGGATCACCTGGTCGGCAATATCGTCTGGCACCTGAGCCAGGGGGTGGAGCGATTCATCCAGCAGCGTGCCGTCAATGAATACCTGAAGAAGGTGGATAAAGACTTGGGCGCCCGCGTCGCCCAAGGGCTGCACTGACGGATCTTTTGGACCCGCAAGATAGAGATTATTGCGTCGTTGCGGGCCGTTCGGAGAAAATCGCGAACGGACAACGGCGCGGCGATGCTGATCGATGTCGACATGGAGCGCGGCTACAAGCCGATGTGACCGGCAACAGATCAATCGGCCTTGATATTTGCGAACTTGATGACCCGGCTCCATTTTTCGGTTTCGCTCGCGACGAATTTGCCGAACTCCGCGGGCGTGCCAGGCACCGCGGTGCCGCCCAGTTCGGCGAAGCGGGCTTTCATGCCGGGATCGGCGAGGCCGGCATTGATCGCCTGGTTGAGCCGATCGACAATCTCGGCAGGCGTGTCGCGCGGCGCGCCGATGCCGATCCAGGCGCTGGCTTCATAGCCGGGCACGAAATCGGCCAGCACCGGAATGTCGGGCAGCGCATCGGACCGCGCCGTGGTGGTCACCGCCAGCGCCCGCGTACTACCGGCGCGGACATAGCCGATCGACGACGGCAACAGATCGAAAATCACCTGACACTGCCCGCCGATCACATCGACCAAGGCTGGCCCGGCGCCGCGATAGGGCACATGAACCATCTTGATGCCGGCCATCATGGCGAACAGTTCCGCCGAGATGTGTCCGGACGTGCCGGTGCCGGCCGAGGCAAGCGTGATCTTGCCGGGATTGGCCTTGGCATATGCGACGAATTCGGCAACGGTTTTGACCGGCAGCGATGGATTGATCTCCATCACCAGCGGGACGCGGAACAGATTGCCGACGGCCGCGATGTCGCGGGCGAAATCGAAACTGAGATTTTGGTAGAACGACGTGTTGATCGCGTTCGCCACGGTCGACAGCAGAAGCGTGTAACCATCCGCGGGTGACCGCACGACATATTCGGCGGCGATGCTGCTCCCGCCGCCCGGCCGATTCTCCACAATGAATTGCTGGCCGAGATGATCCGACAGCCACTGCGCCATCAGCCGCGCGCCGATATCGGTGGTGCCGGCCGGCGGGAAGCCGACGACGAGCCGCACCGGCCGCGACGGGTAGCTCTCCGCCTTCGCAAATCGCGCCATCGCGGGGAGCGCGGTAGCGCCGGCGGCAAGACGCATAAAGTTTCGGCGCGGAAGCTTCAGCATCGCACAGCCGTCATTACTGCTCGGCTTCGCGCATCTTGCTCAGAACACGCTTGTAGCGGACCGGACCGACGTCGATGGCGAGCGTCAACGGATCGAGCGGCCTGTCGGCCTCTTCAATGATCCGCTGCTGCGCTTCGATCACCGGCGCGTCCTGCTCCTCAAAAGCGAAGCGGCGCATCTCCGCCACCTTCTTTTGCAGGTCGCGGTTGAGCTTTTCGTCGGTCGTCGTCACGCCGAAACGCACGGCGGTGAAGAAATAGTGGGTCGAGCGCTCGTTTTCGGGCGTCAGCAAATGGATCGCATGATACCCGGTGCCGCTGTCCGGCGGCGCGCCAATCTTGCAGATACCGGTCACCAGCCGCAGCGTGCTCGGTGCCATCCAGCGCATCTTGGTGAACTTGTCGACGCGCGGCGGATGGTTCGGCCAGAACTGCGCAAACATGCCGGGCGGCGTCGAATTGGTGGCGTGCCGTCCCACCACCACATCATCGCCGTCCTGCTCGACCGTGATCTCCGATTCCACGGTGTCGGCATTACCGAGAATGCCCTCGTGCAGGTACGAGGTGTGGCTGAGGTCGAGAAGATTGTCGATGACCAGCTGATAGTTGGCGCGGATGACGATGCTGTCGCGCTTCGTGGTGTGGAGCTCCGGCACGTTATCGAGAACGCCGAAGTCCGGCACTTTGTTGGGATCGGCCGGCGCGTCGCCCATCCAGATCCAGATCGCCTTGTGCTTTTCGAGAACCGGATAGCTTTTTACCTTGGCGCGCGGTGGAATGTTTTTGGTCCCATGCGGATTGTGCACGCAGGCGCCGGTGCCGTCGAACTCCAGTCCATGATAAGGACACTGGATGCGATCGCCGTTGACGACTTTGCCCATGCTCAGCGGCGCGAACCGGTGCGCGCAGCGGTTCTCGATCGCCGCGACGCCGCCGTCGCCCTTGCGATAGAGCACGATCGGTTCGGCCATGATGGTGCGGGCCAGGACTTGCGACTCGGCGAGGCTGTCGGACCACGCCGCCGTGTACCAGGCATTGCGTACATAGGATCCGGCAATCAGGTCTTGCCGCAGCCGTGGAGCCGGACTTTGGTCTTCGGAGAATTGCGTCATCTCATGCCCCTCGGGTTTGCTCTGGATCCATTTTCGCAATAGCTGCTGCCGGCTATCAAGTCGCTAAGACCGGGCCGGCGCTGGATTAAGCGGCATGTCGCTGAATATCTTATAGCTTTGCGACTTCGGCTTGGCCTTGTCTTCCTCGTTGAGATATTCGACCGAGCTTTTGCCGAGATAGGCAAGCGGCAGGATCATGACGCGGATGAAACGCGTCGGCCGGTCGGCACCCTGGGCGAAGACGGCGTCCGGGCCGGTCTCAAACCAGGCACCGCCGGGACCATAAGACGTCGAGCGGCCATGCGTGTCGATGCGGATGCCGCCTTCGAGCAGGCAGCGGATGCCCGGACCCTGATGCCGGTGCTTGTAGGCGCAGCCGCCGGGAGGGAAGGCGACGCTGTCGCCGCGCAGCAAGAGGTCGCCCTTCGGCAGGGTATCGAGCCGTGCGGAAAGCTTTTCGCGCGTCACCACGCCGTTTTGCGCAACGCCGGCGCCGCTGCCGCCCGGTACCAGTTCCCAGCGCCACAGCGTCGCGCCGGTCGGGCCCGCCGTCAGTGCAACGGCTTTTTGGTCGTTAAAGGTCTCGCCGTCCTGCACCTGGCGGTCGCCGACCGTCACCGCACCATGGGTGACGAACACCATTCGCGGCGCCGCCGGCAGCGACGCCACGGCGCCGTTCGACAGTAGATCTTCGTAGAGCCGAAGCTCGGGCTGCATTCACGATTCTCCCTTGTCATGCGCGAGACGAGTGTCTGTGCGCGCGGCCGCGCTCCCAATGCCATTTACACCCGCGCGCCGCCATTGCTAAATCACACGATAAATCGAGCATAAACAGCGCAGTCCGGCGCCACGGTTTCGCAGCAGGGCACGGCGGCGCAAGGTGGGAAGATGCCCAAACTGGGAACACGCACATGAATGTGGTTCATCGGACGACCGTCGATACCGAGCGCTTCCGGCTGCGCAATTTCATTCAAAAGCTCACCGAACTCGGCGAATGCGAAGTCCGCAACGACCCGATCGACCTGATCGATGTCGGCGCCGCGCTCGACGGCAATCCGCGCGCCGTGCATTTCAAGGCGGCGGGGCCGGAAAAGGCCGAGCTGGTGGGCAACGTGATGGGCTCGCGCAAGCGGCTCGGGCTTGCGCTCGACACCGACGAGCGCGGCGTATTGGGCGTGCTGAGCCAGCGGCTCGGCAAATTGCAGCCGCCGGTCAAAATCCCGTCGCAACAAGCACCGGTGCAGCAAGTGGTGCGCAAGGGCGACGACGCCGACCTCACTGCGCTGCCGGTGCATCTGCAACACGGGGCCGACGGCGCGCCCTATATTTCCGCCGGCATCGACTATGCGCTGTTTCCCGGCACCGGCTTCACCAATGTCGGCTGCCGCCGCATCATGCTGCGCGGCCGGCGCCAGGCCGGGATCGACCTGATCGCACCGAGCGACATGCGCGCCATCTATCTTGCCGCCGCGGCGCGCAACGAGCCGGTGCCGGTCGCCTATGTCATCGGTTCGCATCCGGCCGACTATCTCGCCGCCATGGTGGCTTTGCCGGGCGTCGACGAACTCGACATTGTCGGCGCGCTGCGCGGTCAGCCGGTGCCGCTGGTGAAATGCGTCGCCAGCGACATCCACGTGCCGGCCGACGCCGAATATGTCATCGAGGGTTTTCTCGATCCGGCCGGCCACGTCGAGCCGGAAGGGCCTTATGGCGAATATGTCGGCTATTACGGCGTGGTGAAGCGCAACCCGGTGCTGCATGTCACCGCGATCACGCATCGCGAGGACGCACTGTTTCAGACCGTGACCATCGGCGGCCGCCATCTCGCCTCGACCGACACCGCGCAGCTCACCACCATGAAGACCGAATTGGCGGCGTGGGCGGCGCTGATGGCATCGGTGCGCGAGCCGCTCGCGATTTACGCAACGCCATCAAGCGGCGGCATGCTCAACCTGCGGGTCTCGTTGCGGCAGCGGGTGCCGGGCGATGCGCGTAACGCCATTGCCGCGATCTTCGGCTCGCATGCCGAAGCCAAACACGTCTTCGCATTCGATCCCGACATCGACGTGTTCTCCGACGAAGAAACCGATTGGGCGCTGGCGACACGTTTCCAAGCCGACCGCGATCTCATCGTCGGCTCGGGCTTTCGCGTTGTGCCGCTCGATCCGTCGCTTGGGGGCGCCCGCACCGGCTCGAAGCTCGGTTTCGATTGCACGATTCCCTTCGGCAAAGCCGACGCGCTGGAATTTTCGGCGCCGACTCCGCCGGTACCGAAGAAAACCGCATCGCACAAAACCGCCGCCGACGCGCTCGCCGCCGGACCCGCGAGCTTCCTGGAATTGATGGCCGCGACCGGCAGCAAGGACGGCCGCGAGATCGTGCGCGAGCTCGATGCGCTGTACACCGCCCGCCGCCTCGGCCGGCTCGACGACGGGCGCTATGTGCTGAAGGAAAATGAAAAATAGCAAAACGTCATCACCGGGCCGGCGCGGGAGCGCCGTGTCCCGGTGATCTCGATTAATGGGGCATAGCTTGTGCCAACGGTAACGGGATGGCCGGGACAAGCCCGGCCATGACGGCGAGGGAGCGAAACAATGACTCAGCGAACGGCACCGCCATTCCGCGCCGATCATGTCGGCAGCCTGTTGCGTCCCGCAGCGCTGAAAGAGGCGCGGGCGAAATTCGATCGTAAGGAAATCTCAGCCGAGGCGCTACGCGCCGTCGAGGACCGCGAAATCGAAAAGGCGATCAAGAAGCAGGAAGAGATCGGGCTGAAGCTCGCGACCGACGGCGAATTTCGCCGCTCGTGGTGGCAGTTCGATTTCTTTGCCGGGCTGGACGGCGTCGAACTTTATCAGGTCGGCGAAGGCATCATCTTTCACGGCGTCAAGACCAAGGCCGAGAGCGTGCGGGTGACCGGCCGCGTCGGCTTCTCCACGCATTCCCACCTCGATGATTTCCGTTTCGTCAAAGCGCACAGCCAGGTCGTGCCGAAAATGACCATCCCGGCGCCCGGCGTGCTGCATTTCCGCCAGGGCCGGCGCTCGATCAGCCGCGATGCCTATCCCGATCTTGAGCCATATTTCGAGGACGTGGCGAACGCCTACCGCAAGGCGATCCGCGCTTTCTACGATGCCGGCTGCCGCTATCTGCAGCTCGACGACACCACCTGGTCGATGATGTGCGACGAACGCGAATTGGCGCACTCGCGCGAACGCGGCGACACACCGGAAAAACTCCCCGCCGTCTATGCGCGGATGATCAACCAGGCGCTGGAAGGCAAGCCCGCCGATCTCGCGGTGACGATGCATTCCTGCCGCGGCAATTTCCGTTCGACCTGGATCGCCGAAGGCGGCTACGAGCCGATGGCCGAGCGGCTGTTCAACGATGTCGGCGTCGACGGCTATTTCCTCGAATATGACAGCGACCGTTCCGGCGGTTTCGAGCCGCTGCGGTTCTTCCCGAAAGGCAAGAAGCAGCTGGTGCTCGGGCTGGTCACGTCGAAGAGCGGCGCGCTCGAAAAGAAAGACGACATCAAACGCCGCATCGACGAGGCGACGAAATATGTCGCGCTCGATCAGCTATGCCTGTCGCCGCAATGCGGCTTCGCCTCGACCGAGGAAGGCAACATTCTCACCGAAGACGAGCAATGGGCCAAGCTGCGGATGATCGTGGAAATCGCCGATGAGGTGTGGAGGTAAAAAACCCTCCCCCTGGAAGGGGGAAGGAAGGGTTGGGGTCACGGCCGCAACGCTTACACAAGCTTGAAAACTGCCCCCACCTGCTCGCTTCGCTCGCGCCTCCCCCTGCCAGGGGGAGGAATGGAAAAAAGGAAAGAACAATGCAACGAACTAAGCCGCCGTTCCGCGCCGATCATGTCGGCAGCCTGCTGCGCTCGGCTGCGCTGAAAGAAGCGCGGGAGAAGCGGGAGCGCGGTCAGATCGCGCCCGATGCCTTCAAGGCCATCGAGGAACGCGAAATCGAAGGCGTGATCCGCAAGCAGGAAGCGGTCGGGCTGAAATCCATCACCGACGGCGAATACCGCCGCCTGTCATGGAATCTCGACTTCCTTGAGCGGCTGCACAACGTCGAATCCTATGCCGGCGAGCGCAAGGTCAAGTTCAACACGACCGGGCCGCAGCCACGGCCGATCCTGCTGCACGTCATCGGCAAACTCGGCGATTACAGCCCCCATCCGATGATCGAGCATTTCAAGTTCTTGCAGGCGCACACAAAGCAGACGCCGAAGATGACGATCCCGTCGCCGTCGTCGCTGCATTTCCGCTACGGCCGCGATGCGGTGCCGGCATCGATCTATCCGGATATGAATGACTTCTATCGCGACCTCGGCCAATCCTACCGCAAGGTGGTGCGCGCCTTTGCCGATGCCGGCTGCCGCTATCTGCAACTCGATGAGGTCAATCTGACCTATCTCTGCGATCCGTCGCTGCGCAAAGTGATTTCCGACCGCGGCGAAAATCCCGACACGTTGCCCGAGACCTATGCCGGCATGATCAATGCCGCGATCTCGGACATCCCGTCCGACATGACCATCACCATGCATCTGTGCCGCGGCAATTTCCGCTCGAACTTCGTCGCTTCCGGCGGCTACGAGCCGGTCGCCGATCTGATGTTCAACAAGATCAACGTGCACGGCTACTTCATGGAATACGACAGCGAGCGCGCCGGCGGGTTCGAGCCGCTGCGCTTCGTGCCGAAAGGCAAGACCGTGGTGCTCGGTCTCGTTACCTCGAAAACCGGCACGCTGGAGAAGAAAGACGCCATCAAGCGCCGCATCGACGAGGCGACGAAATTCATTCCGCTCGATCAGCTCTGCCTGTCGCCGCAATGCGGTTTCGCTTCGACCGAAGAAGGCAATGTGCTGGCCGAGGATGAGGAATGGGCGAAGCTGCGGATGATCGTGGAATTGGCCGATGAGGTGTGGGGGTAAAAAACCCTCCCCCTGAAAGGGGGAGGGAAGGGTGGGGGTCACGGCATCAACGCTTGCACAAGCTTGAAAGACCGACCCCCACCTGCTCGCTTCGCTCGCGCCTCCCCCTTCCAGGGGGAGGAAAGAAATTAAGGGAAGGAAGCTCAAATGACTCAACGAACCAAGCCGCCGTTTCGCGCCGATCATGTCGGCAGCCTGCTGCGCCCGGCCGAACTGAAAAAGGCGCGCGAGCAGCGCGCCAAGGGCGAGATTGACGCCGCGGCGCTCAAGGCGGTGGAAGACCGCGCCATCGCCGACGTCATCAAGAAACAGGAAGCAGCCGGGCTGCAATCGGTCACCGACGGCGAATTCCGCCGCTCGTGGTGGCATCTCGACTTCCTATGGGGGCTCGACGGTGTCGAGCGCCATGTGATGGATTCGGGCATCGCCTTCGCCGCGGTCACGACCCGCAACGAGGGCGTCAAGGTCACCGGCAAGATCGGCTTCACCGGCCATCCGATGATCGAGCATTTCAACTTTCTCAAAAGCCACACCACGCGCACGCCGAAGATGACTATCCCGGCGCCGTCGGCCTTGTATGGCCGACCCATGCCGACGCCGATCGACAAGTCGATCTACCCGAACCTCGACAGCTTCTTCGCCGACCTTGGAGGGGCCTATAAGAAGGCGGTGCGCGCCTTCGCCGATGCTGGCTGCCGCTATCTGCAGCTCGACGAAGTGTTCATCGCCATGCTGTGCGATCCGAAATACTGCGCGCAGATGAAGGATCGCGGCGACGATCCGGAAGCGCTCGGCAGGATTTACGGCGACCTGATCAACACGGCGATTTCGGATATCCCGTCCGATATGACGGTGACCATGCATTTGTGCCGCGGCAACTACAAATCGACCTTCATGGGCTCGGGCGGCTACGCCGCCATGCAGGAAGTGCTGTTCGACCGCATCAAGGTGCACGGCTATTTCATGGAATACGACACCCAACGCGCCGGCGGCTTCGAGCCGCTCAAGCGGCTGCAGAAGGGCCGCAGCGCCGTGCTCGGCCTGGTCACCACCAAGACCGGCACATTGGAATCGAAGGACGCAATCAAGCGCCGCATCGAGGAAGCCGCCAAATTCACCGCTCTCGATCAGCTTTGCCTCTCGCCGCAATGCGGCTTCGCCTCGACCGAGGAAGGCAATACGCTCGCCGAGGATCAGGAATGGGCCAAGCTGCGCATGATCGGCGAGGTTGCCCGCGAGGTGTGGGGGAGTTAACAGAATGGCGAGCATCGTCGCCGGCAAAGTTGCCATCGTCACCGGGGCGGCGCGCGGCGTCGGCCGCGCCATCGCGCTAATGATGGCGGCGGAAGGTGCCCGGGTCGTCGTCTGCGATATCGGCGCGGCGCTCGACGGCTCCGGCAACGATGCCGGTCCGGCGCAGACGGTCGTCGACGAAATCAAGAAATCTGGCGGCGAAGCGATCGCCTCGACGCTGTCGATCAGCGAGCCAGGCAATGCCGACAAAATCGTCGAGGCCGCGATCAAAGCCTTCGGCCGCGTCGACATCCTGGTCAACAACGCCGGCATTCTGCGCGACCGCATCTTCCATCGCATGAGTTGGTCGGACTGGTCGGATGTGATCACCGTGCATCTGCACGGCAGCTTTGCCATGAGCCGTGCCTGCGCGACCCATTTCCGCGAGCAGAATTCCGGCAGCTTCGTCCATATGACCTCGACCTCCGGGCTCGTCGGTAATTTCGGCCAGGCCAATTACATGGCGGCCAAGATGGGCATTGTCGGGCTGTCGCGCGGCATTGCGCTCGACATGGCGCGTTTTAATGTGCGCTCGAATTGCATCGCGCCGTTCGCCTGGACGCGGATGATCGATTCGATCCCGGCCGAAACCGAACAAGAAAAAGCGCGCGTCGCCGCATTCCGCGACATGACGCCGGAAAAGATCGCGCCGCTCGCCGTTTATCTGGGCTCCGATCGCGCCGAGGGTATCAGCGGCCAGATTTTCTCGGTGCGCAACAACGAGATTTATCTGTTCAGCCAGACCCGGCCGATCCGCACGCTACATCGGTCCGACGGCTGGAGCCCTGAAAAGCTCGATACGCAGCTCAAAGGCGCATTCGGCGCCTCGTTCACGCCGCTCGACCGGTCGAGCGATGTGTTCTCTTGGGATCCGGTGTAATGGCAATCGTCCGATGACGATCAACTACGACAGACTGATGGCGCTGGACGTCCCGCCGCGGGAACAGACTTACCACGCCAAGGACTGTATGCTCTATGCGCTCGGCATCGGACTCGGCCAGGATCCGATGAACGAGGACGAACTGGCCTTCGTCTATGAGAAGAACCTGAAAGTATTGCCGACCATGGGCACCGTGCTCGGCGGTGTCGGCTTCTGGGCGCGTGAGCGCGACACCGGCATTGACTGGGTGCGGCTCGTGAACGGCGAACAAGGCATCACGCTGCACCGGCCGCTTGCGGTCGGAGGGACACTTGTCGGACGGCTGCGTATCATCGAAGTGATCGATAAGGGCCCCGGCAAAGGCGCGCTCGTTCTCTCCGAGCGCACGGTAACGGACAAGGCCACCGGCGCACTGGTTGCCACGGTGACGCAGACGACCTTCTGCCGCGCCGATGGCGGATTTGGCGGCCCGCCCCGCGAAGCGCCGGCGCCGCATCCGATCCCGGAGCGCGCGCCGGACGCCGTTTGCGATCTTGAAACACGCCCGGAAACGGCACTCCTCTACCGGCTGAGCGGCGACCTCAATCCGCTCCACGCCGACCCCGCGGTGGCGAAAGCAGCCGGCTTTCCGCGGCCGATCATGCACGGGCTTGGCAGTTTCGGTGTTGCCGGACACGCGGTACTGAAAACCATGTGCAGTTACAATCCGCAAAAGCTTCTCTCATTCGCCGGCCGCTTTTCCGCGCCGGTGTTTCCCGGCGAGACGCTGCGCACCGAGATGTGGGCGGATGGCGATGTGGTGAGCTTCCGTTCGCGCGTCATAGAGCGCGACGTCATTGCCATCAATAACGGGCGCGCCGAGGTGCTGCCGTGACCGAAGCCGCGGATCTTGAACCGATCCGCGCGGCGGTGCGCGCGCTGTGCGCGGATTTTCCCGGTGAGTATTGGCGCGCGCTCGATCGTGAGCGCGCCTATCCCGACAAATTCGTCTCCGCACTCACTCAAGCCGGCTTCCTCGCAGCACTCATCCCCGAGGAATACGGCGGCAGCGGACTGACCATGACCGCGGCGGCGGCGATCATGGAGGAGATACAGTCGTCGGGCTGCAACGGCGCGCCGTGCCATGCCCAGATGTACACCATGGGCACGCTGCTCCGGCACGGCAATGCGGAACAGAAAGCGCGCTATCTGCCGGGCATCGCGCGCGGCGAGTTGCGGCTGCAAGCCTTCGGCGTCACCGAGCCGACCTCGGGCACCGATACACTGAGCCTGCGCACCACGGCGGTGCGCGACGGGGATCACTACGTCGTCAACGGCCAGAAAATCTGGACCTCGCGCGCCGAGCATTCCGATCTGATGCTGCTGCTCGCCCGCACCACGCCGCGCGAACAAGCCAGCAAACGCACCGCCGGCCTTTCGGTTTTTCTGGTCGATATGCGCGAGGTCAAAGGCAACGGCCTGACCATCCGGCCGATCCGCACCATGATGAACCACGCCACCACCGAAGTGTTCTTCGAGAATATGCGCGTGTCGGCGGAGAACCTGATCGGCAACGAAGGTGAAGGCTTCCGGTACATTCTTTCCGGCATGAATGCCGAGCGCATTCTCATCGCCGCCGAATGCATCGGCGACGCCAAGTGGTTCATTGCAAAAGCCACCGCTTATGCCGGCGAGCGCGTGGTGTTCGGACGGCCGATCGGACAGAACCAGGGCGTCCAGTTTCCGATCGCGCGCTGTTACATCGACATGCGGGCCGCCGAGCTGATGGTGCGCGAAGCCGCCGCGCTGTACGAAGCAGGCAAGGATTGCGGCGCCGAGGCCAACATGGCGAAGCACCTCGCCGCCGAAGCGTCCTGGGCCGCCGCCGATATGTGCGTGCAGACCCACGGCGGCTTCGGTTTCGCCGAAGAATTCGACATCGAACGCAAATTCCGCGAGACGCGGCTTTATACGGTGGCGCCGATTTCGACGAACTTGGTGCTGTCGTATATCGCGGAGCATGTGCTGGGGTTACCCAGATCGTATTGAAGGCTGCCAATTCGTCATGGCCGGGCTTGTCCCGGCCATCCCGATTCGCGAAACTCCGCGCGTGCGACAGTTCTACGTTTATATTCTCGCAAGTCGTCCCGGCGGCGCACTATATGTCGGCGTCACAAACAACCTCGTCCGCCGCGTTTACGAGCACAAAAACAAAATGGTCGACGGTCACACAAAGCGCTATGGAATTGACCGTCTTGTCTATTTCGAAATTCATGAAACCGCCTACCAAGCAATCCAGCGTGAGAAAAACATCAAACATTGGCCGAGAGTCTATAAAACGCGACTCATTGCCAAAGAAAACGATACTTGGCGCGATCTGTATGATGATATTGCGCATCCGTAGCCAAATGATCGCAAGGGGCGGCCCGGTGACGACACGTTTAGCGTCGTCATGCGCGGGCTTGTCCCGCGCATCCCGTTTGCTCTGGCTCTGTGCCTCTTTCGCCGGGATGGCCGGGACAAGCCCGGCCATGACGCGATGAGTCTCCCCCTTTCCGGCCTCCTCGTCGTCGCGCTCGAACAGGCGGTGGCGGCGCCGATGTGCAGTTGCCGGCTCGCCGATGCCGGCGCGCGCGTTATCAAGATCGAGCGGCCGGAGGGCGATTTCGCCCGCGGCTATGACGATCTGATTCATGGCGAATGCAGCTATTTCGTCTGGCTCAATCGCGGCAAGGAATCGATCGTGCTCGATCTCGGCAAGCCCGAGGACAAGGCGCTGCTGGCGGCGATGATCGCGCGCGCGGATGTGTTCATTCAAAATCTGAAACCCGGCGCGGTCGAAAAGCTCGGCTTCTCCATCGAGGAATTGCGGCGCGCGCATCCGCGGCTGATTTGCTGCTCGATCTCCGGCTTCGGCAGCACCGGCCCGCTGGCGAAACGCAAAGCCTACGACATGCTGATCCAGGCCGAGTCGGGCCTTGCGTCCATCACCGGCACCACCGATCCCTCCCGCGTCGGCGTTTCGGTGGTCGACATCGCCGCCGGCATGAATGCCTATGAAGCGATCCTCGAAGCGCTGATCGCGCGCAGCCGCAGCGGCGAAGGCGCGGCGCTGTCGATCTCGATGTTCGACGCCATGGCCGACTGGATGACGGTGCCGCTGTTGCAAGAGGAGGCTGGCGCCCCGCCGCAGCGCATGGGCCTCGCGCATACATCGATCTCGCCGTATGGCGCGTTCCGCAGCCGCGACGGTGTCGCCATTCTTATTTCGATCCAGAGCGATCGCGAATGGCGCATTCTCGCCGAGCGAGTCCTGGGCGATACGGCACTCGCCGCCGACCCGCGCTTTGCCACCAATGTCGAGCGCGTCAAACGCCGCGCCGAGACCGACGGCCGCGTGGCCGCCGTGTTCGCCACGCACGACGCCGCTGCGCTCGAACAAAAGCTCGCTGCCGCCGATATCGCCTTTGCGCGCGTCAATGGACCGGCCGATCTCGGCCGTCATCCGCATCTGCGCCGCATCACCATCGGCACACCGAGTGGCCCCGTCTCGTATCCCGCGCCGGCCAAACAGGACGCCGCGACCGAACGGCATTATGGCCCAGTGCCGGCGCTCGGCGAACATAGTCAAAAGCTGCGTGTGGAATTTATGCCGGCTACAATGAAAGCAAAATAAGCGGGAGAAACGTCATGGAAATCGGCTTCATCGGTCTCGGCAATATGGGTGCGCATATGGCGCGCCGCCTCGTCGAAGCAGGCCACAAGGTCATCGTTTACGACACGCGCCAGGAAGCAATCGGCAATCTCGCGGCGCTCGGCGCCGTGGCGGCGCGTTCGCCGAAAGAGGTCGCCGACATGGCCGAGACCGTGATGGTCAGCCTGCCGACGCCCGACATCGTGCTGAAAGTAGCGACCGGACCGGACGGCGTCATCGAAGGCCGCAAAGTCCGCCGCTTCGTCGATCTCTCGACCACCGGCGCGGTGATGGCGCAACGCATCTTCAAGCTGCTTGAAGCAAAGAACATCGTCCAGATCGATGCGCCGGTCTCCGGCGGCGTCAAAGGTGCGGAGAAAGGCACTGTCGCCGTGATGGCGTCCGGCCCGCACGCCGATGTCGAAGCGGTCGAGCCGGCGCTGAAAGTCATCGGCAAGTTTTTCAACATCGGCGAACGGCCGGGCTCCGGCCAGACCATGAAGCTTTGCAACAATGTGCTGTCCGCCGCCGCCATGGCCGCGACTTCGGAATCCATGGTGATGGGCGTGAAGGCGGGACTCGATCCGCGCATCATGCTCGACGTCATCAATGTCAGCTCGGGCCGATCAACCGCCACCGAACAAAAGTTTCCCGACGTCGTATTGCCGCGGACATTCAATCAGGGTTTCGCCGCCGGCCTTATGCTGAAGGACGTGAACCTGTTTGTTTCCGAGGCCAAGGCGCTGGGCATACCGATCGATGTCATCGAGGCGGTGGCCGGCTTGCTCAAGCTGACCTGCGACGAACTCGGCCCCGACAAGGATGTCACGCAGATGGTGCAGCCGATCGAGCAGCGCGCCGGCGTGGAAGTGCGCGCCCATAAGCAATGAAGGTAGAAATATCGATAAATCAGCTATTTGAGACAAAGCGACTTTCTGTGATCGATATCACTTCGCGGTTCCGGGGGCGCGATACGTTGCGGTTATCGGCTTCGGACGAAGCCCGGTCGTTCTTGGTCCCAACCTCCCCCCGATGACCGGGTGCCGCGTTCAGGAGTGCAGTTTCGGTCCCCCTGCACCCAAGAGGTCGTCCTTACCCGCCCGGACAAATCGTCCGGGCGGGCTTTTCCTTTCCCCAATTCTGCCGCATGGTGACCGCGCCAACTTAAAACCCATCTTGAGCTTAAGGCGCGGCGACCAACGTCATGCCCACAACGCGTACTAATCCGAGCCTGCTGTCGGGACTGCCCGAACATCTCTCGGCCGACCTGTTCACTAGCGCCACACCGGTCAAGCTCAACGCCGACGGCGTGCTGTTTCTTTCCGGCGATGCCGGCGACGGTTGCTATCGCGTCGAGGACGGGCTGCTCAAAGTCACCATGATGTCGCGCTCGGGCACCGAGCGGATTCTCGCCTTTCTCGGACCGGGCGCGATTGTTGGCGAACTCTCGATCATCGACGGACTGCCGCGCTCAGCCTCGGTGGTCGCGGTGCGCGACGCCACACTGAGCTTCCTTAGCCGTGCGGCGTTCGAGGTTTTCGCCGCCAAGCATCCGGAAGTCTATAAAACGCTGGTGACGGTGATTGCCACACGGCTGCGCGAAACCGACGCGGTGATCGCGGCGGGAAGCTTTCTGCCGCTGCGCGGCCGCGTCGCCCTAACGTTGCTCGAATTGGCCCAGGATTTCGGCCAGGACGTCGGCTCGGGCCGCATCGTCATCCGCCAGAAGATCGGCCAGAGCGACCTCGCCGCCATGGCCGGCATCGCCCGCGAGAATGTCAGCCGCATCCTCAACGATTGGAAGCGCCGCAAGCTGGTCAGCCGCCTGTCGGGCTATTATTGCCTGGAAGACAAGGCAAAGCTGCAGAACGAGGCCGAGGTTTAGCGGGCTCGGCCGCAGCCAACCTACCGCTTCTGCAAAAGCCTCGCTAAAAGCTCCGCCATGAACACCCCACAGCTTGCCGATTTCCGGCGCATCGTCGTCAAGGTCGGCTCCTCACTTTTGGTCGATGCCCGAGCGGGCAAGCTCAACGAGACATGGTTGGCCTCGCTGACCGCCGACCTCGCCGCGCTGCATCGCGGCGGGCGCGACATCATCGTCGTGTCGTCGGGCGCCATCGCGCTCGGCCGCAGCGTGCTGAAGCTGCCGGCGGGACGGCTTGCGCTGGAAGATAGCCAGGCCGCCGCCGCGGTCGGTCAGATCGCGCTGGCGCGAACCTGGGCCGAGGCGCTGTCGCGGCATGGCATCACCGCCGGCCAGGTGCTGGTCACGCTGGGCGACACCGAAGAGCGGCGGCGCTATCTCAACGCCCGCTCGACCATCGCCAAATTGCTGGAATGGCGCGCGCTGCCCGTCATCAACGAGAACGATACGGTGGCGACCACCGAAATCCGTTATGGCGACAATGACCGGTTAGCTGCTCGCGTCGGCACCATGGTGAGCGCCGATCTCGTCGTGCTGCTGTCGGACATCGACGGCCTCTATGACGCACCGCCCGGCACCAACGCTTCGGCCAAGCATATCGCGCGGGTCGAGCACATCACGCCGGAAATCGAGGCCATGGCGGGCGCGGCCGGATCGGGGCTGTCGCGCGGCGGCATGCTGACCAAGATCGAAGCGGCCAAAATCGTCACGGCCTCGGGCATCCATATGGTCATCGCCTCCGGCCATCTGGAACATCCGCTTGACGCGATTGCCAAGGGGGCGCGCTGCACCTGGTTCGTCACTGCCGGCAATCCGGTAACCGCGCGGAAAAAATGGATCGCCGGCTCGCTGGAACCCAAGGGCACACTGACGATCGACGCCGGGGCGGTTGCGGCACTCCGCCGCGGCAATAGCCTGCTGCCGGTTGGCGTCACCCGGATCGAGGGCGACTTCGTGCGCGGCGATGCCGTCATCGTCCGCGGTCCGGACGGCGCCGAGGTCGGGCGCGGCCTGTGCGCTTACGATCTGGAAGACGCCCAGAAAATCAGGGGCCGGGCGTCGGCCGACATTGAATCGATCCTTGGTTTCAGCGGCCGCACCGCGATGATCCATCGCGACGATCTGGTGGTAGCTCCGGTTTTGGGCCGCGAATAGCGAAGGCTTAGGGCGGCCTGCGCTTGAGCGAGCTCCCTCAAAAGGAGAACCCCGACCGCTAAAGCGGCCGGGGTTCCACGCCGGGTGATTGAGGGTGAGGGGCTGGGGGGCTTCGCCCGGCGCTCGCAAGATCAACGATGCCGCGAGCGGGTTGTTCCGGCAGCTGCCATAATTTTTTTACTCCGTTCGGCGCGCCGTTTTTCAGGCCGACGTGCCCCGCTTTTCTGGGCTGCCCGCGCGCCGCTAGCCCGGATGCGACGGTTCCGCGGCGTTGCCGCAGCGTTCAGATCCGCAGCAAGATTGATGCGCTCGCCGCCGGGCAAGACGACATAGCGGGAGAAAACACATAAATGCCCCTCCGGGTCGCCCCGGCCTTCGACAACGTAAGTGGTTCCAACAGGGAACCGTTTGGGCAAACGGCCTTCCTGGCGATTGGCTTGCAAATACATGACCACCCCTCTTTTGGTGAAACCAAACAAGAAACGCCGGTAATTTTGGCGAGGTTCCTTAGGATTCTATGACGGACAAAAGATTGCTGTGGATTGGTGTGGGTAACGCCATTGGCAGGGCCGCCTCGCCGGGCCGCGCCGAACATGGTAGGAAGTTCCCGAATGCACGACGGATCAAGGCCATGAAGGTCCCGACGCTATTGAGGGTTGAATGAACGCCCCGCTCAAAACGGTCAGGGCTTCCAGAAAGATCGACGGCGGCCTGGCGGCGACGATGCACGAGCTCGGCCGCGCCGCGCGTGAGGCATCGCGCGCGCTGGCGCTCGCACCGGCAGCGCAGAAGAATCGCGCCCTCGCGGCAATGGCCGAGGCGATCCGCCGCACCCGGGTGCAAATCCTGGCGGCTAATGCGGAGGACCAAGCGGAGGCCCGATCCGGCGGTGCGACGCCTGCATTCCTTGACCGGTTATCGCTCAATGCCGACCGGGTCGAGTTGATGGCAGCCGGGCTTGAAGTGATCCGCAAGCTCAAAGATCCGGTCGGTACCGTTTTGGCGTCATGGCGGCGTCCGAACGGTATGCGCATCGAGCGCGTGCGGGTGCCGCTCGGCGTCGTCGGCGTGATCTACGAAAGCCGCCCGAATGTCACGGCCGACGCCGGTGCGCTCTGTCTCAAGGCCGGCAATGCAGCGGTTTTGCGCGGCGGTTCCGAGAGCTTCCGCACCTGCCAGGCAATCCATGCGGCACTGGTTGAGGGCTTGGTCGAAGCCGGTCTTCCCGCCGCCGCCATCACGCTTGTTCCGACACGTGACCGTGAAGCAGTCGGCATGATGCTGGCGGGCCTCGACGGCTCGATCGACATCATCGTGCCCCGCGGCGGCAAAAATCTGGTCGGCCGCGTCCAGACCGAGGCGCGCGTTCCGGTCTTCGCCCATCTCGAAGGCGTCTGCCACGTCTATGTCGACGGCAAAGCCAACCTCGCCATGGCCAAGTCTATCGTGCTCAATGCGAAGATGCGCCGCACCGGCGTCTGTGGCGCGGCGGAAACCTTACTGGTCGATCGCGCCGGGGCGGACAAATTGCTCAAGCCGCTGATCACCATGTTGCTGGACGCCGGCTGCGAAATTCGCGGCGATGCCGCCGTGCAGGCGGTCGACCGCCGCGTCAAGCCGGCGAGCGAAGCCGATTGGGGCACCGAATATCTCGATGCGATTATTACCGCGGGCGTAGTCGATGGCATCGACGCCGCGATCGCGCATATCGAGCGCTACGGCTCGCATCACACCGATGCGATCGTGACCGCTAACAAGAAAGCCGCCGAAGCGTTTCTGCGCGAAGTGGACTCCGCGATCGTTCTGCATAATGCATCGACCCAATTCGCCGATGGCGGTGAATTCGGTTTCGGCGCCGAGATCGGCATCGCCACCGGAAGGCTCCACGCACGCGGCCCGGTCGGGGTCGAACAACTCACCAGTTTCAAATATGAGATACGCGGCAGCGGACAAACGCGGCCATGATATTCAGCCGCCGTCACGCGCATGATCGCGGCGGACATTGCGTGGGGAGGGGTAGTTTTCAGAAGCCATGAATTGTGAGTTCCTTCCCGCGCGCGCCGACGGCGCCCGTGCCATCGCCCCCCCGATAAACGGGGTGACAAAAGCGCGGCGCCATCGCGGCCGTGTTCTCTTGCCTTTGCATGCGCCCGGCATGCGCATCGGCCTCTTTGGCGGCACCTTCGATCCCCCGCATGCGGCACACCGCGCTGCCTGTCTTTTGGCCATGCACCGGCTCGGTCTCGACAGGGTCTGGTGGATCGTCACCCCGGGCAATCCGCTCAAGGATACGCAAGGGCTTTCGCCGCTCGCCGAACGCGTCGCCGCCGCGCGCGCGCTGGCGCACCATGCCCGCATCGACGTCACCGACTTCGAAGCCGATCTCGGCACCAGCTACACTTATGCGACGGTCAATTACGTGGTGCGGCGGTGTCCCGGCGTGCGGTTTGTCTGGATCATGGGCGCCGACAATCTGCGCCATTTTCATCGCTGGCAGCGCTGGCGCGACATCGCGTCACTGGTACCGATCGCGGTTGTCGACCGGCTGGGGCCCAGCCTCTATTCAGCCGCGGGCGTCACCGGCCAGGCGCTGGCCTGGGCGCGGCTGCCTGAATCGGCGGCGCGGACGCTGCCGGACCGTCCGCCACCCGCCTGGATTTACCTGCACGGCCTCAAATCACCGTTGTCGTCGACCGCGCTACGCGCGGCCCGCGCTTTGCGGAAAACGTAACGGTTCCGCTTCATGACCATTACTTGAAAAGACAGTTGTTTGAGGCAAAAGAGTTGAAACCGTTAACTGGCCATGCCTATCTTAAGGATGTTCCGGAATCGCCGGCCGGGGCCAAGGCAACAGCAAGTACCGGCGATAAGTACTGCGACAAGGAATGATCTGAACGAAACAGGAGCGAAAGGATAAGCACCCCTGTCCACAGTTGTAATCTCTCGGGCCGAACGTCGCGCGCCCGAAGCGGTCTCCAGAATGCGTCTTGACGCCGAGGAGATCCTTCGCCTGGTCCTCACCCGCCTCGACGATATGAAGGCGGAGGACATTCTCACCATCGATCTTCGGGATAAACCTTCAATCGGCGACTACATGGTCGTGTCCTCCGGCCGGTCGCAGCGCCATGTCGGATCGGTGGCCGACAGGGTCGTCGAGGATTTGCATAAAGCCGGCGTTCAAGCCCGTGTCGAAGGCGCCCCGCAATGCGATTGGGTGCTGATCGATGCCGGCGTCGTTATCGTCCACGTCTTCCGTCCGGAAGTTCGGGAATTCTATAATCTCGAAAAGATGTGGGACGCTGGCGGGTCGGCACGCCGCGCGAGCTAATCCGCTCGCGCAAGTATTCGCGTAAGGTTCGGGGGCTTTGCTCCCCGGTTCCGTTCGCTTGGATTACCGCCATTCATTATTTGCCGCTCTGGCGACGCGGCTATTGTTGATGGCTGCCCATGCGCCTTATCGTCATCGCTGTGGGCCGGCTGAAACAAGGGCCGGAGCGCGACCTTGCCGCCGCTTACCGCAAGCGCGCCGAAGCGGTCGGGCGCGGCCTTGGCATTCGTGAAATCGAAATCGTCGAAATCCGCGAAAGCCGCGCCCAGGACGCCGAACGGCGCCGCACCGAAGAAGCGATCGCCATTGCCAATGTCATTCCGGAGCGCGCGGTGGTCGCCCTCCTCGATCAGCGCGGCAGCAATCTCGACAGCGCGGCATTGGCGGGGCTGTTGCGCGAATGGCGGGCGGAGGATCGTCCGGCGGCGTGTTTCGTCATCGGCAGCGCCGACGGACTGGCGCAGACGCTAACGGAGAACACCAAGTTCAAGCTCGCTTTCGGCGCGGCGACCTGGCCGCATCAATTGGTGCGCGTCATGTTGCTGGAGCAGATCTATCGCGCCGGCACGATTTTGGCCGGACATCCCTATCATCGCGCCTGACCATCAAGGGTTGGATGCGGCCTCACCGAATTGTGACGAAATGCGGCGGAGCTGGTCTTAATCCCGTCCAGCAAGCCTGCTTTTGGTTTGCCTTCCAAAGGGCCGCGTTTAACCTTGAATACTATGATTCTCCGACGGGCGAGCCGAACCGACCCGGGCCTTGTGTTTGGCTCGGCTACGCTGTTGGCGCTGGTGCTGCCGTTCGGCGCCGATCTCGGAAATTCCGGCGCCTTTGCCCAAACCCCGCCGGCGCAAACTCCCGCCGCGCAGGCTCCGGCAACCGGGGCACCGCCGATCGGCGCGGATGCGCTTAAGCAGCGCGATCAGGAACTGCAGGCAGCGCGCGCCCGCCAACGCGAAACGGTGGAAAGCCAGGCTAAACTGCGCCTCGAGATCGAGGCATTGAGTGCCGATCGCCGCAAATTCAACGAGCAACTGATCGATACGGCGGCACAGATTCGCGACGTCGAAGCCAATATCGACGCCACCCAGGCCCGTCTCGCACCGCTCGATGAACGGGAGCACCTGTTCCAGAAATCCCTCGATGAGCGCCGGACTGTCATCGCCGAGATTCTCGCCGCGCTCCAGCGCATGGGCCGGCAGCCCCCGCCCGCTCTCATCGTGCGGCCGGAAGATGCGCTGCAAGCAGTTCGTACCGCTATCGCGCTCGGCGCCGTGGTCCCTGAAATGCGCGCCGAAACCGACGCATTAGCTGCTGATCTTTCCGATCTATTGCAGATACGCAAAGAGATCGTCGGCGAACGCGACCGGCTTTCACAAAGCCTCGCTCTGTTGGCCCGCGATCAGCTGCGCATGAGCATGCTGATCGACCAGCGCCAGAATAAGCAAGCAAATGACGAGAAATCGCTCGATGCCGAACGGCAGCAGGCCGCCGACCTTGCCCGGCAGGTCGATGGCATCAAGGATCTTATTACCAAGCTCGAGCAGGGCTTGGATCCCGCCACGCGGGCGGCACGTGCCGCTTCCCGCTCGATTGCCGACGACGCCACGCAACCGGAACTCGCCGCATTGGGCGATCCGGGCCGGCTCTCGCCCGCCGTTGCCTTTGCCGATATGCGCGGACGCCTGCGGTTACCGGTTAACGGGGCGCGAATGCGCGAATTCGGCAGTTCCGACGGTGCCGGGGGAACCCAAAAGGGTCTTTCCATCATGTCGCGGCCGGGCGCCGAAATAACCGCGCCGTGCGACGGTTGGGTGGTTTACGCAGGTGCGTTTCGAAGTTACGGACAACTCTTGATCCTGAATGCGGGTGGCGGGTATCATGTGTTGTTAGCGGGGATGGAGCGGATTTCCGTCGATCTCGGCCAATTCGTGCTAACCGGTGAACCGGTTGCAATTATGGGTGACGGCTCGCATGCGTCCGCGGCCGCCACGACGGGGCCCAAGCAACCTGTGCTCTACGTGGAGTTCCGCAAGGACGGCACTCCTATCGATCCCAGCCCGTGGTGGGCGACTAACGAAGGCGAAAAGGTTCGCGGATGATGCGCAAAACTTCTCTGGTATTCCTCGGTGCAGTGGCCGGCGCCGTGGCGACGCTGACGCTGACGCAGCCACACTCCCTCCTCATTGGCTCGGCGGCGCGCGCGGCGGCCTCCGACACCTATCGGGAGCTCAATCTGTTCGGTGACGTATTCGAGCGCGTGCGCGCCGATTACGTCGAGAAGCCGGAGGATTTCAAAGCTCGTCGAATTGGCGATCAACGGCATGCTGGCCGGTCTCGATCCGCATTCGAGCTACATGGATCCGAAGAGCTTCCGTGACATGCAGGTGCAGACCCGCGGCGAATTCGGCGGTCTCGGCATCGAAGTGACGATGGAAGACGGCCTGGTGAAGGTGGTGGCGCCGATCGACGATACGCCGGCGGCCAAGGCCGGTGTGATGGCCAACGACGTCATCACCCAACTCGACGACGAGGCGGTACAGGGTCTTACTCTCAATCAAGCCGTCGACAAGATGCGCGGTCCGGTGAACACCAAAATCAAACTCACCATCATGCGCAAAGGCGCGGACAAGCCGATCGACGTGACGATCATGCGCGATGTGATCCGCGTGAAATCGGTGCGCTCTCATCCCGAGGGCGAGGACGTCGGCTATATCCGCATCACCCAGTTCAACGAGCAGACCACCGACGGTCTGAAGCAGGCCATCAACGATCTCAACAGCCAGCTCGGCGCCGACAAGATCAAGGGCTGGATCGTCGATCTGCGCAACAATCCGGGCGGTCTGCTCGACCAGGCGATTTCGGTCTCCGATACGTTCCTCGACAAGGGCGAGATCGTATCGACCCGCGGCCGCAATCCCGAAGAGACGCAGCGCTTCAACGCGCGGCCCGGCGATATGACCAAGAACAAGCCTTTGATTCTGTTGATCAACGGCGGATCGGCGTCGGCGTCGGAAATCGTCGCCGGTGCCCTGCAGGACCACAAGCGGGCAACGCTGATCGGCACGCGCTCATTCGGCAAGGGGTCGGTGCAGACCATCATCCCGCTCGGCGCCGGCAATGGCGCGCTGCGGCTGACCACGGCGCGCTATTACACGCCGTCCGGCCGCTCGATCCAGGCCAAGGGCATCACGCCGGATATCGAAGTGCAGCAGGATGTGCCGGCCGACCTGAAAGGCCAAACCGACTCCAAGGGCGAAGCCTCGCTACGCGGCCATCTCAAGGCCGATGGCAGTGAAGAAACCGGCTCGCAATCCTATGTGCCGCCGGACGAGAAAGATGACAAAGCGCTGCAGATGTCGCTCGATCTTCTCCGCGGCACGGCGAGCAATGCGGCCTACCCGCCGAATACCAAGCAGGCTGTTCCGAACTGATCGGAAAACGCTGCAGGCTCAATTCCAGCAAGTTGAATTTCGGGGCGGCATCTGCCGCCCCGATTTTTTGTGTCTTTTCCAATCGCCGGAACCGGTGCCAGCGCAGGCGGCGAGGATTGATGCGTCGGGCCGATCATTCGGCGTCCGTGGTAAAGTGGCACCTCATGATTCGCGTGGCCTGATTCGTGACCAACAACGGGCCAAGAGAACGGGCCAAGAGAACGGGCAAGGGTGACCAAGAGATTCACTTATGTCGGTGGATGATCTGAGCGCTCCCCTCGGCCAAAAGCCGAGCAAGCGCCGACGCGCCATCAAGATTCCGATCCCGCAGATTATGGCCGGAGCGCTGGCGCTGTTTCTTGGCGTGTTTGTGCTGTGGGCCATCGTCGCCGACGACCCGTTCGGCGGCGAGCCGATGGCCGTGACCCCGGTCAACCTCCACCTCGCCGCGAAACCTGCGGAAGTTCCGGCGGGGCCGCAAGCCACCGCCCCTGATGCAAATACTCAGCAAGGCGATGCCGTTGCCGCCCCGATCGCACCACCGGCCAAGGGCGCCCCCGCCAATACCACGACGATCACCATTATCGACGGCAAGACCGGTGCACGTCAGGAAGTCCAAGTTCCGGCACCGGTAAACCCGGCGCCGGCGGCAAACGCACCGGCTGGACCGACGCCGCCGAGCGGAGCGGCACCTGGCGCAGCCACTCCGCTCGACCAGAAATTCTCCGAAACGACCGCGCACGGCCCGATCCCGAAAATCGCAGCCGATGGCACGCGGCCGGCCGATGCCTTTGCGCGGCCGGTGCAACCGCTCGCCGGACGTCCCGATGCGCCAAGAATCTCGCTGATCGTCAACGGACTAGGCATAAGCGCCAGCGCGACGGCGGATGCCATCGCCAAGCTGCCGGGAGCGGTGACGCTCGGCTTCATACCTTACGCCGCCAATGCCCCGGCGCTGGTGGCGCGGGCGCGCAACGGCGGCCATGAGGTGCTGCTGCAGGTGCCGATGGAGCCGTTCGACTATCCGGATAACGATCCGGGGCCGCAGACACTTTTGACCTCGCTGACCCCGCAGCAGAACATCGACCGGCTGTACTGGCTGATGAGCCGGTTCCAAGGCTATGTCGGCTTGTCCAACACAATGGGCGCGCGGTTTACCGCTTCGGAACCGTCCTTCGAGCCAATCTTGCGCGAGACCGCCAAGCGCGGGCTCATTTTTGTCGATGACGGCGCCAACCCGCGCAGCTTGGCCGGACGCATCGCCGGCGCCAATAACCTGCCCTATGTGCAGGCCGACGTGATTCTCGATTCAGTGCCGACGCCTGCCGACATCGATCGCGCGCTCGGGCGGCTTGAAATGGCGGCGCGCGAACGCGGCAGCGCTGTTGGCATTGCTTCGGCACTACCGGTGTCGATCGACCACATCGCCAAATGGGCGAAAGCGGCCGAGAGCCGCGGCATACTGCTGGTGCCGGTCACGGCGGCAGCGGCGAAAGCAAAGCAGAGCTGACGGGAATTCAGTCATCAGACGACCGAGATTCGTGGCTATATACTCCACTTCCGATCACGATGACTGACTCCTGATATGCGTTTCGAAGACCTCCCCTATCGGCCTTGCGTCGGCGTGGCGCTATTCAATCGCGCCGGCCTGGTCTTTGTCGGGCGCCGTCTCGGCGGTCCCGGCCAGGTCGATCTCACCCACATCTGGCAATTGCCGCAGGGCGGTATCGACTCCGGCGAGGAGCCATGGCCGGCGGCGGTGCGGGAATTGCGCGAGGAAACTAACATTCGCACCGTCGAGCGGATTGGCGAGATCGACGAATGGCTCACCTACGATATTCCCCGCGGCCTCGCTGGCGAGGCCTGGAACGGCAAATATCGTGGCCAGAAGCAGAAATGGTTCGCGATGCGCTTCCTCGGCGCCGACGGTGAGATCGACGTCGCCGATCCGGACGGCACCCATGAGCCGGAGTTCAGCGATTGGCGCTGGGAACCGTTAGCGAATATTCCAAAGCTCATCGTGCCGTTCAAACGCGCGGTCTATGAGCGCGTCGCCGCCGAGTTTTTACCTCTTGCGACCGCAACGAAGTAGATAGATCATGGCCACGGGAGGCTCGAACCGTGGAAGGCATAGGAGAATTCTTCAAAGAGTTTGATTGGTCCAAGCTCGCAATTGTAGCACTTTTTGCATTGCCCGGATTCATTTCGCTCCGTGTTTGGAGCCTTATTTTTCCCACCTCACCAAGCGCGTTGAAGGATCAATTTGGCGAAGCCATTAGCTTCGGCATTCTCAACGCAATGGTTTGCGCTCCGCTATTCTTTTTGGTGCAACCGAATGGGCCAGTCGCGCTCTATGGTTTGGCGATTCTTACTCTTGTGATCTTGCCGGCTATCTGGCCTTTTCCCATTCGATGGCTGCTGCTTGCGCTGCAGAAACTCGATATTATTCTAATTACGTCACGCAGCGCTTGGGATGATGTCTTTCTGCGGGACGAGCCTTATTTTATTATAGTCCATTTGAACGACGGCGCCCGCGTTGGTGGTTATTATGGCCCGAGATCGTTTGCCGGCTTGCATCCAAACTCTGGCCAGCTTTTCCTAGAGCAGCTTTGGTATTTGGATGAGCAGGGTAAATTCACCTCTGCCGTTCCTGATTCGCGCGGCTTGATTTTGCGGTCGGACGATTACAAATACGTTGAACTCTTAGCCGTCCCCATCGAGGTCTCCAATGACGAATAACCATCGGCCCAAGGTAGCTGTTGTTCGGCCCAACCTCGCCAATGACCACGGCATTCGCGGCGGTACCCGTCCTGCGGCGTCGAGCCCACCCAAAATACCCCCTCGCGGTACTTCGGCGGTGCAAAACCCTAAGCCGTCGTCGGCTAAAGGCAGCCGTGAATAAGCGCTTCCGAACTTTACGCCAGCGCGGCTTGCAGCGACTTTAATTGATCGAGGTGGCGGGCCAGCCGGTCGCGCTCGGCGTCGTCCTTGCTGTCGGCGACGTCTTCCTCGGCATCTTTGATTTCAGTGGCGAGCACCGCCATGTCGAAATCGGCGCGGGCCACGGCGCGGTCGGCCAGCACCGTCAACCCGGCGGGGCTTACTTCAGCAAAGCCGCCGATGACCACCACCGGCTCACGCGCGCTGCCGCGGAAGATCGTCACAATACCGGGCCGCAGCGCGGTAACGATCGGCGCATGATCCGGCAGGATGCCCATATCGCCTTCGGCGCCGGGCAGATCCACCTGATCGACTTCGCCGGAGAACAGCACGCTTTCGGGCGAGACGAATTCGAGATGCAGCGTGGCCATGGACTAGGCCTCGGCCGCGAGTTTTTTACCCTTCTCGACCGCCTCTTCGATTGAGCCGACCATGTAAAACGCTGCCTCCGGCAGATGGTCATACTTGCCTTCAACCAGGCCCTTGAAGCCGCTGATGGTATCCTTCAGGTCGACCAGTTTGCCGGGCGAGCCGGTGAACACTTCGGCGACGAAGAAGGGCTGCGACAGGAAGCGCTCGATCTTGCGGGCGCGCGCCACCGTCAGCTTGTCCTCTTCGGAAAGCTCGTCCATGCCGAGAATGGCGATGATGTCTTGGAGCGCCTTGTAGCGTTGCAGCACCTGCTGCACCTGACGCGCCACGGCGTAATGCTCTTCGCCGACGATCAGCGGCGACAGCATGCGCGAGGTCGAGTTCGAGCGGGTCCACCGCCGGATAAATGCCCTTGGCGGCGATATCGCGCGACAGCACGGTGGTGGCGTCCAGATGCGCGAACGAGGTCGCGGGCGCCGGGTCGGTCAAGTCGTCGGCCGGCACGTAGATCGCCTGCACCGAGGTCACCGAACCTTTGGTGGTCGTGGTGATGCGCTCCTGCAGCGCACCCATGTCGGTGGCGAGCGTCGGCTGGTAGCCCACCGCCGAGGGAATGCGGCCGAGCAGCGCCGACACTTCCGAGCCGGCCTGAGTGAAGCGGAAAATGTTGTCGACGAAGAACAGCACGTCCTGGCCCTGGTCGCGGAAATGCTCGGCGACGGTAAGGCCGGTGAGGCCGACGCGGGCGCGCGCGCCGGGCGGTTCGTTCATCTGGCCATAGACCAGCGCGCATTTGGAGCCTTCGACCGAACCCTCGTGCGGATCCTTGTTCACGCCCGATTCGATCATCTCGTGATAGAGGTCGTTGCCCTCACGGGTGCGCTCGCCGACGCCGGCGAACACCGAGTAGCCGCCGTGCGCCTTGGCGACGTTGTTGATCAGTTCCATGATCAGCACGGTCTTGCCGACGCCGGCGCCGCCGAACAGGCCGATCTTGCCGCCTTTGGCATAGGGCGCGAGCAGATCGACGACTTTGATGCCGGTGACCAGAATCGCAGCCTCGGTCGACTGGTCGGTATAGGCCGGTGCCGGCTGATGGATGGCGCGGAGCGAATCGCCCTTGACCGGACCAGCCTCGTCGACCGGCTCACCGATCACGTTGATGATACGTCCGAGCAGCCCGGGTCCGACCGGAACCGAGATCGGCGCGCCGGTGTCTCTGACTTCCTGCCCGCGCACCAGACCTTCGCTGGTATCCATGGCGACGGTGCGCACCGTGGACTCGCCGAGATGCTGCGCCACTTCGAGCACCAGGCGGTTGCCCTGGTTCGTCGTCTCCAGCGCGTTGAGAATCGCCGGCAGGTGGCCGTCGAACTGCACGTCGATGACGGCACCGATGACCTGGGTGATTTTTCCAACTGCGTTCGCCATCGTAGTCCTCTTCACTAAATAAAATTACAGCGCCAATGCCTCTTAGAGAGCCTCGGCGCCCGAGATGATCTCGATGAGTTCCTTGGTGATCATCGCCTGCCGGGTCCGGTTGTATTGGAGCGTCTGGCGACGGATCATGTCGCCGGCATTGCGCGTGGCATTGTCCATCGCCGACATCTGCGCGCCGTAGAACGAAGCGGCGTTTTCCAAAAGTGCACGGAAAACCTGCACGGCGACGTTGCGCGGCAACAGCTCCTGCAGAATGTCCTCGGCGTCCGGCTCGAACTCATAGACCGCGCCGCCCAGAGCATCGGCGGTTTTGCTGTCGAATACCGGCGGGATGATCTGCTGCGCGGTCGGGATCTGTGCAATCACCGAACGGAAGCGTGAAAAGAACAGCGTGCAGATATCGAACTCGGACTTGTTGAACAGCGCGATGACCTTTTGCGCGATCATCTCGGCATTCTCGAAGCGGAGCGCACGGACCGAACGCAGGTCGACCAGTTCGACGATTTGGGTGGGGTAAAGCCTGCGCAATTGGTCGTAGCCCTTGCGCCCGACGCAAAAGAACTTGACCTCTTTGCCCTCGGCCATCAGCGCGTTGGCGCGCTCGCGGGCGAGCCGCACGATTGCCGTATTGAAGGGGCCGCACAGCCCGCGTTCGGCGGTGCAGACGAGAAGCAGGTGCCTTTGATCGCTGCCGGTACCGCGCAGCAAGAGCGGCGCGGTATCGAGGCCGGCAACCGAAGACGCAATATTGCCGAGCACCGTGTCCATATGACTGGCATAGGGACGCCCCGCCTCGGCCGCGGCCTGCGCGCGGCGCAGCTTGGACGCCGCGACCATTTGCATGGCCTTGGTGATCTTCTGCGTGGCCTTGGTGGCGGCGATGCGATTGCGCAGGTCTTTAAGCGAAGGCATTCGAGGCTCGTTCTATTGCAAAGCGCGCATGCGAATGTCGTTACGCAAATGTCTTGGCGTAATTGTCGACGACGCCTTTGAGCTTGGCCGCCGTCGCGTCGTCGAGATCGCGCGATTCGCGAATCGACGTCAGAATATCGGCATGCTGGGTGTTCAACGCGCCGAGCAGGCCGTCCTCGAAAGCGCGAATCCGGTTGAGCGGCAGCGGATCGAGATAACCGTTGACGCCGGCATAGATCACGCAGACCTGCTCTTCCATCTTCAGCGGCGAGAATTGCGACTGCTTGAGCAGCTCGGTGAGTCGCGAGCCGCGATTGAGAAGCCGTTGCGTGGTGGCGTCGAGGTCGGAGCCGAATTGCGCGAACGCCGCCATTTCGCGGTATTGCGCCAGCTCGCCCTTGATGCGGCCGGCGACTTTTTTCATCGCCTTGGTCTGCGCCGCGGAACCGACACGCGATACCGAAAGACCGACATTCACCGCGGGACGGATGCCCTGATAGAACAGATCGGTTTCGAGAAAGATCTGGCCGTCGGTGATCGAGATCACGTTGGTCGGGATATAGGCCGACACGTCATTGGCCTGGGTTTCGATCACCGGCAATGCGGTGAGCGATCCGGCGCCGTGCTCGTCATTCATCTTCGCCGCGCGCTCGAGCAGCCGCGAATGCAGATAGAACACGTCGCCCGGATAGGCTTCGCGTCCCGGCGGCCGGCGCAGCAGAAGCGACATCTGGCGATAGGCGACGGCCTGCTTCGACAGATCGTCATAGATGATCACGGCGTGCATGCCGTTATCGCGGAAATATTCGCCCATGGCGCAGCCGGCGAACGGCGCCAGAAACTGCATCGGCGCCGGATCGGAGGCAGTGGCGGCGATCACGATCGAATAATCGAGCGCGCCTTGCTCTTCCAGCACTTTGACGAATTGCGCGACGGTGGATCGCTTCTGCCCGATCGCGACATAGACGCAATACAGCTTGATCTTCTCGTCGCCCGAGGCGTTGATCGATTTCTGATTGAGGATGGTATCGAGCGCGATCGCGGTCTTGCCGGTCTGGCGGTCGCCGATGATCAATTCGCGCTGGCCGCGGCCGATCGGGATCAATGCGTCGATGGCTTTGAGTCCGGTCGCCATCGGCTCATTCACCGATTTGCGCGGAATGATGCCCGGCGCTTTGACGTCGACGCGCGCTTTGCGGTCGGACTTGATCGGCCCCTTGCCGTCGATCGGCTCGCCGAGCGCATCGACGACGCGGCCGAGCAGCCCCTTGCCGACCGGCACTTCGACGATGGCGCGGGTGCGCTTGACGGTCTGGCCTTCCTTGATCTCGCGGTCGGTGCCGAAGATCACGATGCCGACATTGTCGGCTTCGAGGTTGAGCGCCATGCCTTTGACGCCGCTCTCGAACTCGACCATCTCGCCGGCCTGCACATTGTCGAGGCCGTAAACGCGGGCGATGCCGTCGCCGACCGACAGCACCTGGCCGACTTCGGAGACTTCGGCTTCCTGGCCGAAATTCTTGATCTGGTCTTTGAGAATTGCGGAAATTTCCGCGGCGCGGATGTCCATTAGCGGGCCTCTTTCATCGCGTGCTTGATCGCGTTGAGCTTGGTGCGCAGCGAGGTATCGACCATGCGGCTACCGAGCTTGACCACGAGCCCGCCGATAATGGCGGGATCGATCTTGATATCGAGTTCGACGTCCTTGCCGCTCACTTGTTTGAGCGCGGCCCGGAGCGCCTCGATGTGTTCGTCCTTGAGCTGTTCGGCGACGGTAACTTCGGCAGTCGCCTCGCCCTTGTGCTTGGCGACCAGCTCGCGGAACCCCTTGATCATGTCGCGCACCGCGAACAGGCGGCGTTTCGCCGTCACCAGCTTGAGGAACTTCGCCGCAAGCCCGCTTACCTCGGCACGTTCGAGCACCGCGGATAGCGCCTGCGCTTGCTCGTCGGCGGAGAAGACCGGGCTGCGCACCAGCCGCTCGAGATCGGCGCTTTCGGCGACGAGCTTATCGAAGCGCTCAAGGTTGATTTTCACCGTGTCGATCGTGTTCGTCTCGTTGGCGAGATCGAACAACGCGATCGCATAACGGCCAGCCATGCCGGAGACGGGGTGTTCTTCGCCTGCCACTTCGCGTGCTCTCCGCGCGTACCGCCATCCGTCTCCCATATGGGGAGGGTGGGGACGCGGAAATTGGAGTTTTCCGCAAGACCCGGGACCGGCGCAAAACGTCGGTACAAGCCCTTGGGATTTAAGTTGGACTTGATTTCGGGACTTGGAAATCGCCAGACTGAGGCAAGCGCCGCGCCCGACGAAATCGCCGCGTTGCTAACATAGAGTGCAGTGCGGCGCAACAATGGGAACCACGCGAAAATAGGCCATTTCCGGTAGGATTCCGGTGACAGGGAGCGCCAATTCAGGAGCTTGTGCCGGCGTGCTGCCGGATCGCATCGAGGAAGCTTTTGCCATATTGCCGGAGCTTGGCTTCGCCGACGCCGTGCACCATGCCCATCTCGTCGGTGTTCCGGGGCTTGAGCCGGACCATGTCGATCAAGGTTTTGTCGGCAAAAACGACATAGGCCGCCACCTGTTGCTGCTTGGCGAGTTCCGAGCGGTGCTTGCGCAAAGCTTCGAACAAGGCCGCATCGCCCGGTCCGCCCTCCGCCAGCGCGGTTGCATTGGCGGCGGAACGCTTGCCTTTTTTGGTCGCCGGCTTGAGCGTATCTTGGCGCAGCGTGACCTTGTCGGCGCCCTTGAGCACGCGGCGGCCGGCATCGGTCACCGACCAGCTGCCATAGCCCGTTACGTCCAGCGCAACGATGCCTGCGCCGTGCAATTGGCGGAAGATCGAACGCCATTCCTGCTCGCCAAACTCCTTGCCGACGCCGAAAGTCGGCAGCCGTTCGTGGCCGAATTTGCGGATCGCCTCGGTCGCGTCGCCGACCAGAATTTTAGTCAGATGCTCCGTGCCGAACCGCTCGCCGGTGCGCACCATGGCCGATAGCGCCTTCTGCGCCGCGATGGTGCCGTCGATCACCGCGGCACCGTCACAGCAGAAATCGCAATTGCCGCAGGCCGGCACGGTCTCGGCGAAATAGGCGAGCAGGGTCTGGCGCCGGCAGCGCGGCGATTCACACAATGAGACCAAAGCGTTGAGCCGCTGGCGGTCGACGCGTTTCTGCTCGTCGGAGGCGTCACTATCATCGATCTGCAAGCGGCGCAGCCGGATGTCGCCCATGCCGTAGAGCGTCAGCGTGTCGGCCGGCAGCCCGTCGCGGCCGGCGCGGCCGATTTCCTGGTAATAGCTTTCGATATTGGACGGCATGTCGGCATGCAGCACGAAACGCACGTCCGGCTTGTCGATCCCCATGCCGAAGGCCACCGTCGCCGCCATGACGACGCCGTCGTCCTGCAGGAAGGCGTCCTGGTTGCGCGAACGCACGTCTGGCTCCAGGCCGGCATGATAAGGCAGCGCTTTGACGCCGTTGCCGCGCAGGAATTCGGCCAGATCTTCGGTCTTGCGCCGTGATGCGCAATAGATGATGCCGCTCTGGCCTTGATGATTTTTGATGAAGTCCAGAACCTGCTGCCGGCCTCCGGCCTTGGCTTGCATGGCGAGCCGTAGGTTGGGGCGGTCGAAGCCGTGCACGAATATGTCGGGCGGCCGGCCGAAAAGTCTTTGCACAATGTCGGTGCGCGTGGCCGCATCCGCCGTGGCGGTGAAGGCCACCGTTTGGACGTCGCCAAGCGCCGACTGCACTTTGCCAAGCGCCGCGTATTCCGGCCGGAAGTCGTGGCCCCATTGCGAAATACAATGCGCCTCATCGACCGCCAGCAGCGCGACTTTGGCGCGCTTGAGAAGTTGAAGCGTGTCGGCTTGCACCAGACGTTCCGGCGCGATGTAAACCAGGCGCAACGTGCCGTTCGACATGGCTTCGAGCACGGCACGGTTTTCAGACGGATCGTTGCTGGAATTGAGCGCGGCTGCCGCAATGCCGTAGCCGCGCAATTGCGCCACCTGATTGCGCATCAGCGCGATCAAAGGCGACACGACAACGGTCAGGCCGTCGCGCAGCAACGCCGGCAGTTGATAGCAAACCGACTTGCCGCTGCCGGTCGGCATAACCGCCAACACATCCCGGCCTGCGAGAATGTCCTCGACGATCTCGGCCTGACCCGGCCGAAACTCCGCGAAACCAAAGGTTTTACGGAGAAGTTCCTGTGCGGCAGCGAGTTCGGGCATGCGCCTCTTGTTCTATCTTTGTTCCGGCGGCAACACAAGCCGATCATGACCGATGCGAGGGCGATTCTCGACCGGATTGGATGTTAAGATGCTTCGTCGCATCGGTTTCCCGAAGGATCAATCCCAAGGATCAGTCCCATGGATGAAACTCTGAAGCATCGCGATCAAAACGACGACGACATCCTGGTCTTCGAAGTTTCCGACGACGCGCTTGAGGCTTCAGCAGGACCGGTGGGCGCGTTTCCGACCGCTTCGATCGATATTATCCCCCCCAACTGCTGCTGACCGGCACTCCCGCCGCGCTTCCGGCGCGCTTCCTTGCACCTTCGCCTCGGCTGATGCAGGGTCCGTTTCCAACGCGTGCCCGTTTCATGCCCTTTGCCGGAAATTCGGCCGCCGCGCTCTCGCCCGGCCGCTTCATCAAATTCATGGCGGTTCTCTGGCTTGCCGGCGTTGCCATGCGCATGACCATCCTCGCTGTGCCGCCGGTGATCCCGCTGGTGCATGACGACCTGCATATGTCGGAGACGCAGGTCGGCCTGTTGATCGGACTGCCGCTGTCGATCTTCGCGCTGGCGGCGATTCCAGGCTCGCTCCTGATTGCCCGGACCAGTCCGCGGCTCGCCGTAATTGCCGGCATGGTGATCGCGGCATTGGCCGGCGCCGCTCGCGCTGCCGCGATCGATGTGGCGACGCTTTACGCCGCCGCCATCGCGACCGGATTCGGCGTCGCCATCATGCAGCCGGCGATGCCGACATTGGTGCGCGAATGGCTGCCGAGCCGGATCGCGCTCGGCACGCTCGCCTATACCAGCGGCATGCTGATGGGCGCCACCTTTCCGCCGGTTCTCACCGTTCCGTATGTGCTGCCGCTGGTTGGCGGCTCGTGGCGGCTCAATCTCGTTATATGGGCCATTCCTGCGCTGCTGATCGCGCCGGCATTCATGCTGCTCAGTCCCAAAGCGGACCCGCCCGCGAGCGATACAAAGCCGGTTGCGCAGTTATGGTGGCCGGATTTCAAGAGCCCGCCGGTCTGGCTGCTCGGTCTCACGCTCGGCAGCAACAACAGTCCGTATTTCGCAGTCAGCGCCTTTCTTGGCGATTATCTGACCGCCAAAGGCAAATCCGACCTGCTCGCTCCCGCATTGGGCTGGCTCAACAGCACCCAGGTTGTCGCGCTTATCCTCTTGTTCGCAATGTCGGGACGGCTGCAACAACGCGCCTGGCCATTCCTGATTTTCGGCCCGGCGCTCCTCGCGGCATTCCTGATTTTGATGTTCATGCCGACCGCGGCAGGCGTCGTCGTTTCATGCATCCTCATCGGTTTCGCAACGGCGATGACATTCACGCCGGTGCTCGCCTTGGTGCCGGTCCTCAGTACGCCCGAAGACTTGCCGCGCACGGCGGCCGGCTTGCTGACCATCGGCTATACTTGCGGGATTGTTATCCCGACCATCTGCGGCGCACTGTGGGACGCGACCGGCAAGCCATGGACGGCCTTCGTGCCGCTGTGTATTTGCGCGTGTACGCTGACCATACTCGGCACCGCGGTCACGCGCTGGCGGCCTGCAGGTAAGGTCCCGGCGGCCGCGTAAACAAAACAGGTCTGGTAAAAGACGGGAGGAGACCATCCGCATGGCCAAGCAAGCCAAAAAATCAACGGCACTCTCGTTTCACCCCTACATCATGGGTGTGCCGCATCGGGTCAAATATTTCCGCCGCATCTTCGAAACGATCCGCAAGAAATCCGACGTGCTGTTCTGGACCGGCGCGCAGATCGCCGATTGGTATCGCGGCGCCGGGCCTAAAGCGCCGTGAGTCCCACGACAAATCCATCCAAGACAGCGAGCGGCACCGACGTCGGCGCGCGGCTCATGCTCGTCGCCTTATGCTTGATCTGGGGCGTGACCTGGCCCTTGATGAAGATCGCGCTTTATCAGATCCCGCCGCTCACGATGCGGGCAACGAGCGGCGGGCTTGGCGCTCTGACGCTCTATTTGTTCTGTTTCGCCACACGCCGCAGCTTCCATGTGCCGTCGGTCAAAGCGTGGGTGCATATTTTCATCGCCTCGATGCTCACCGTCGTCGGCTTCACCGTTATCAGCGCGTTTGCGCAGCTTATCGCCACGACCGGACGGGTGACGGTGCTCGCTTATACGATGCCGGTTTGGACGGTGCTGTTGGCCTGGCCATTCCTCGGCGAGCGGCCGAGCCGCGTGCAAGTGTTTGCGCTCGGCCTTTGCGCCGCGGGCCTCGCCGTGCTGATCTATCCGCTCGCCGCAACCGGCGTGCCGTTCGGCATCTTGCTTGCGGTCGCCACCGGCATGAGCTGGGCGGGCGGCACCGTTTATTTGAAATGGGCGCATATCGATGCCGATCCGATGGGCGCCGCGTGCTGGCAACTGATCGTCGCCTTTGTCGTCGTCGCCGCCTTCATGCTGATCTTCGAGGGCCGGCCGCACTTTGAAAACACCCGCACCACCGGGCTGTTCGCTCTGGCCTTCACCGGAATCGTCGGCAACGGCGTTGCCTATGGGCTTTGGTTCGCGATCGTGCGGCGTTTACCCGCGGTGGCCGCGTCATTGGGCGTGCTTGCCGTTCCCGTGATCGGAATCGTCGCCTCGTATTTCCTCCTCGGCGAAGTTCCGACCACAGCCGATATTATCGGCTTTGCCTTGATTTTCGCTGCGTCCGCTTGCGTATTGCTGTCGCGGCCCGCGCCAACATCGCAAGCAGCGTAGCGTTTCCCGGACGCAGTGCAGCGCGCCAGCGGTGCACTGCAGATCCGGGATCGTCACAAGCTCAGAGCACGCGAAGGTCCCGGGTCAGCAGCGCATCATTCCGCTTCGCTGAATGCTGCACTGCGCCCGGGAAACGCTAAACTACGATTTGATCTGCAGCGCCAATTGGGCCGCGCGTGCCGTCATCGCGCTTTGCGGATCGGCGAACCTGTCGATCACGGTGAAATGGTTGGTGCCGGCAACCTCTTCGTAGCGTGTCTCGACCCCGCTTTGCCGCCAGGTCTGCGCCACGGTCTGGCTCTGCCGTTTGAATTCATTCGATTCCAAACCGCCGGCGGCGGCATCGAAAACACGTCCAGATTTGACCGGCCAAAATAGCGGCGAGAGCTTGCGGGCCTCTTCTGACGTAAGTCGCAGTTCCTGATTGACGCTGATGCCGACGAGCGGTCCGAGGTCGAACACGCCCGAGACCGAATAGCCGGCCGGAACCAGATCGGCCGGCACCTTGGGATAGAGCGCCGCCCAGTCGGTCGCGAGCATGGCGCCCGCCAGATGACCTCCGGCGGAATGGCCGTACACAAATAGGCGGCGGTTGAAACGCTGCCACAAAAACAAACAAGCGCGGCGCATCTGCTCGACAATATCGCCGATGGTGACATTCGGACAAAGATCGTAGCCGGCAACGGCCACCATAACGCCGTGCGCATTGGGGCCGCGCGCCATCTGACTGAACATCGAGGCATCGAGCGAACGCCACCAGCCGCCGTGAATGAACAACGCCAGCGGCGCCGTCTCGCCGGCAGCCGGCAGGAATAGATCGATCGATTGCCGCGGCGTATCGCCGTAGGACAGGCCGAGCTGGGCGCGCCCGGCTTTAAGCGCCTCGGCACGATAATTCTCTCCTTCCCAGGCCCACCGCGCGAAAATTTCCTCGTGCTCCGGCACGCGGGCACGATTGTTGTATTCGACTTCGTAATCGATGGCGGTCACCGGCGTCTCCTTGCGAACCTAACGCGTAAGATTGCGGCAGGGTCCCGCCGCTGGCAAGACAGCCGCGTCAACTGCGGCATCGACAGGCTTGGAAAATCTGCTAGGTCAACGCCATGAAGGTCGCCGGCAAAACGATGCGTACCATCTGGCTCGAGCCGGACGACTGGGCCGTCGCCGTGATCGATCAGACCTCGTTGCCGCATCGCCTGGTGACGGAGCGGCTTGAAACGCTCGATCAGGCTGCTCATGCGATCCGCGCCATGGTGATCCGCGGCGCTCCGCTGATTGGCGTGACTGCGGCGTATGGTGTCTGTCTTGCGCTGCGCGCCGATGCATCCGACGAAGCGCTGGAGCAAGCCTATGCCACGCTTCTTGCCACGCGGCCGACCGCAATCAATCTGAAATGGGCGCTCGATGAAATGGTTGCGGCCGTGCGCAACCGGCCGCGCGCCGAGCGGACCGCGGCCGCCTATCGGCGCGCCGCCGAAATCGCCGAGGAAGATATCGCGATCAATACCGCGATGGGCAGAAACGGCCTGCCGCTGATCGAAGCCATTGCACAGCGCAAGAAGCCGGGCGAACGCGTCAACGTGCTGACGCATTGCAACGCCGGCTGGCTGGCGGCGGTCGACGTCGGCACCGCGACGGCGCCGATCTATCTGGCCCACGACGGCGGCATTCCGATTCACGTGTTCGCCGACGAAACCCGGCCGCGCAATCAAGGCGCCTCGCTCACCGCCTGGGAGCTCGGCCAGCATGGCGTGCCGCATACCGTGATCGCCGACAATACCGGCGGCCACCTGATGCAGCACGGCATGGTCGATATCGTCATCGTCGGTACCGATCGTGTCACCGCGAACGGCGACGTCTGCAACAAGATCGGGACTTATCTGAAGGCGCTGGCGGCCCATGACAACAACGTGCCGTTCTATGTCGCGCTGCCCTCGCCGACCATCGATTTCACGGTTGCCGACGGTGTCTCGGAAATTCCCATCGAACAGCGCGGCGCCGAAGAACAAGCGACGATGACCGGCCGCACGGCGGACGGCCGCATCGAGACGGTACGCGTCATCCCCGACGGCTCACCGGTGGCGAATTATGGTTTCGACGTCACGCCGGCCCGGCTAGTGACCGGCCTGATCACCGAACGCGGCGTGCTTGCAGCCTCGCGGCAGGCCTTGGCAGGGGCTTTCCCGGAACGCGCCAAAGCGGCAGAATGAGCCTTCCCTTACTGCCGGTTGCTCTGTCGGAGTGCGTGGCGTGCGTAAGCTCATGTGCCGTCCGCTGTCGAACCTGCCGCTACCTGGAATCCTGGCGATGAATCTTGCGACCCTTGCTGCCACTGTGCCGGTCGACGGACGGCAATCGCAGACCGCGCTGGCGATTGCGCGCGGCACCGCGCGCTATCTGCATGCGCTTGGCTATTGCGTGGTCTCTGAATTGCCGCTGCCGTCGGGTCGGCGCGCCGATCTTGTCGCGCTTGGCGGCGACGGCGAGATCATCATCGTCGAGATAAAATCCTCGGTCGCCGATTTTCGCGCCGATCAGAAATGGATGGATTATCGGCTGCATTGCGACCGGCTGTTCTTCGCCACCGTTGTCGACGTGCCGTGTGAAATCTTTCCGCCGGATACCGGACTGATCGTCGCCGATGCCTTCGGCGCGTCGATCCTCTGTGAAGCACCCGAGCATCGGCTTACCGCGGCGACGCGCAAGGCCATCATGCTGCGCTTTGCTCATGCGGCGGCGCTGCGGCTGCAAGCGCTGGCCGATCCGCAAGGACCTTACGGCGGCGAGTTCTGAGAAGTTATTTAGGCGCCCGCTTGGCGAGAATGCGCTGCAAAGTACGGCGGTGCATGTTGAGACGCCGCGCGGTTTCGGAAACGTTGCGGCCGCATAATTCGTAGATGCGCTGGATGTGCTCCCAGCGCACCCGGTCGGCCGACATCGGATTTTCCGGCGGTTCGATTTTTCTGTTGTCCAGTGCAAGCAGCGCCGCCGCGACGTCATCGGCATCGACCGGCTTGGCAAGATAATCGACGGCGCCGAGTTTCACCGCATTCACGGCGGTGGCAATATTGCCGTAGCCGGTGAGGATGATGGCGCGCGCTTCCGGACGGCGTTTTTTCATCGCCGAAATAACATCGAGGCCATTGCCGTCGCCCAGCCGCATGTCGACGACCGCGAATGCGGGCGCGGCCTTCTCGACCTGCAACAGACCATCGGCGACCGATTCCGCGGTGGTTACCGCGAAGCCACGGCCTTCCATGGCGCGCGCAAGGCGCTGCAGGAATGATTTATCGTCTTCAACGATCAGGAGGCTGCGCTCGATCGGAACCGAAACAGCGGCGGCTGTGGTCATGGTCATCCTACTCCGTCAAAGCGAAGCAAGCATCCCACACCGGTTCCATCACGCCGTCGCCACTGATGGAGCATGATTTTGGAAATCACGCTCTAACGTACCGGGTCAAACGGATACTTCGCAGTCCAAAAAACACCTTGGCCAGTAAGGTCGATAACCGGCCAACAATCAAGCCAAACAGTGAGTTACACTTAAGAGGCAATAGCGGCCGGCTCAAGAGGGGACGGCGCCATCGGACGCTCGAAATCGGCCCGGCTCCAGGCCACCGTGACGGTGGCGCCATGCAGCGGCGGGGCTTGATTGGTCAGTGAAAGCTTGGCCCCGGAGCGTTCAAGCAGTGTTTTAGCAATAAAAAAGCCGAGGCCGAGACCGAACACCAGGTCCTCCTCGCCTTCCGGTCCGCGCGGGGCGGGCCGCCGGTGGGTGACATAGGGCGCGCCGATGCGATCGATGACTTCGGCGGCGAAGCCCGGCCCGTCGTCGCTGATGACTACGCTGACCTCTTCCAGCGTCCAGCGCGCAAGGATTTCGACCCGGCTATGGGCGAAGTCGACCGCGTTCTCGATCAAATTGCCGAGACCATAACGGATCGCCGGGTTGCGTGCGCCCATCGGTTCCGCAGCGCGATTGGGCGGCAGCGTGACGCCGATGGAAATACCGAAATTGCGATGCGGCGACACCGCTTCCTCGATCAAGGCGGACAGCGGAGTGCGGTCGAAGGGCTCACCGGTCGGCAGCTCCGTGATCTTCGCCAGAATCGCGCGGCAGCGCTGCGCCTGTTCGCGCAACAATTTGACGTCGTCGGCGTGAGGCGAATTCGCTTCAAGCGAGCGCTCGATTTCGCGAATAACAACGGTGATCGTGGCGAGCGGCGTACCAAGCTCATGCGCCGCCGCGGCGGCAAGCCCGTCGAGCTGCGACAGGTGCTGCTCGCGCGCCAAAACGAGCTCGGTCGCCGCCAGCGCGTCGGACAGCTGGCGTGCCTCCTCGGCGACTTGCCAAGTATAAACGCCGATATAACCGATCGCGAGCAGGATCGAGAGCCAGACGCCGACCATGTAGATTTCCGGCAGCTCCAGCGGATCTTCGCTGTCCCACGGCAAATCGTAATGCAGGAACACCAGGATGGTGGCGCAGAACATCGCGAAGGTGCCGATCAACAGGGTCATGCGCGGCGGCAGCGCCGTGGCCGAGATCAGGACCGGCCCGAGCAATAAGAAGGAGAACGGGTTTTCCAGGCCGCCGGTGAGATAAAGCAAAGCCGCGAGCTCGGCGGTGTCGAAAGCCAGAAGCCAAGCGGCGCGGTCCGGCTCGAGCCACTGGGTATGCCGGAAGCTGAGCCGCAGCGCCACATTGAGCAGCGCCGCCAGCGTGATCACGGCGAGGCACGCCAGGATCGGCACCTCGAATTCGAGGCCGAAATGCACCACCAGCACCGCTGCGCATTGGCCAAAAACGGCCAGCCAGCGCAGCCGGATCAGCGTATCGAGGCGCACATTGCGCGGGCGTTCATGGGTTCGCGGCAGACCGAACATGGCGCTAATGTAACGGTTGGCGGCGCTCGCAAACAGGCCTTGTTGCCGCTGGCGCTCGAGGAGCGTTTGCGCGAAACTGCCTGCCAATTTGCCGCAGGAGTGATCGCCATGGCTTACGGGCTCGACCAATTCATTTCGGATTGCCGTTCCATTCTGTCACGCGACGGCGGGCCCGAGGGCCGCGAACAAGTGCGCAGGCAACTTGAACGGTTGCTCCAGAATCCGGACTTCATCCGCGAACATTGCAGCGAGGCGACGCCCCGCGGGCTGCATACGCTTTACGAGGACCCCGAGCTCGGTTTCCAGGTCCTCGCCCATATCAACGACAAAGCGCGCGTCTCGCCGCCGCACGATCACGGCGACTCATGGGCGATCTACGGCCAGGCCACCCATCACACCGACATGATCGAATGGGAGCGCGAGGACGACGGCGCCGATCCCGACCATGCCAAGCTCAAGCCAGTGAAGAAATACCGGCTGACGCCCGGCCATGCCGGCATCTATCAGGACGGCAGAATCCATTCGATCGACTATCCGGATTACGCGCGTTTCATCCGCGTGACCGGGACCAATCTCGACAATATCCATCGCGTGCGCTTCGACCTCAAAACCGGCGAAGTGAAACGCATGACGCCGCAGCAAGCCACCTGACGCGAGCGCATATTCACGTGACGACAGCAATAAGCCCCGCCGCATTACGGGGCATGATCGGTGACGGCGGCGAGCTTGCGCTCATCGACGTGCGCGAAGAGCTGATCTTTTCACTAAGCCATCTTTTGCTGGCGCGCTCGGTGCCGCTGAGCCGCTTTGAATTGAAATTCGCGCAGCTCGTGCCGCGCCGCGGTACGCGCATCGTATTGTGCGACGATGATGATGGCCTCGCGCCGAGAGCGGCGGCGATCCTTGCGCGCAATGGCTACACCGATGTGCGCATCCTGTCTGGCGGTATCGCGGCATGGGGCGCGGCAGGTTTCGAATTATTCTCGGGCGTTAATGTGCCGAGCAAAGCGTTCGGCGAATATATCGAGCACGCCAATGATACGCCCAATATCGGCGCGGAAGAACTCGCCAAGCTGATCGGCGACCGCGCCGACATCGTCGTGCTCGATAGCCGCCCCTACGATGAATATTCCCGCGTTTCGATCCCGACCTCGACCAATGTGCCGGGCGCCGAACTCGTGTTGCGCGCGCGCGACCTCGCGCCGTCGCCGGACACGATGGTCGTCGTCAATTGCGCCGGTCGCACCCGCAGCATCATCGGCGCCCAGTCGCTGATCAATGCCGGCCTGCCGAACAAGGTTGTCGCACTGCGCAACGGCACCATGGGATATAGCCTCGCCGGCTTTGCTTGCGACAGCGGCAAGAATCGCCGCGCACCGCATGCTTCGCCGAAAATGCGCGATTGGGCGCGAGCGGCCGCGCAGCGTGTCGCCAAGAGCTGCGGCGTGAGGCCGATCGATCGCGTGACGCTCGATGCTTGGCGCCGAGACGACAACCGCACGCTTTACGTCTTCGACGTGCGCGATCCCGCCGAGTATGAAGCAGGCCACTTTCCCGGGGCTATCTCGGCCCCCGGCGGCCAGCTGATCCAGGCCACCGATCAGTATGTCGGCACGCTCGGTGCGCGGATCGTGCTGACCGACGATGCCGAAGTCCGCGCGGCGATGACGGCGTCCTGGCTACGGCAGATGGGTTTTGCCGACGTGTTCGTCTTGCCGGAAGCGGGAAGCGAAACCGGCTGGCCTGCAATCCCCGTGCTTGAAACCTCGATACCGCCGCAGACAGCCATCGATAGCGCGGCGCTCAACGCGCTTCTCTCGCAAGACAAGGCGACGGTGCTCGATCTGTCATTGAGCCGGAATTATCTGGCGCGGCATATTCCAGGCGCGTGGTTCGCGATCAGGACACGGCTCGCCGCCGCTCTCAAAAATATTCCTCTCGCCGGAACGGTGGTGCTGACATCGGAAGATGGCGCCTTGGCGCGCCTCGCCGTGGCGGAAGCGCAAGCGATGTTCGATCGCCCGGTGCGCTTTCTCGACGGCGGCAACGCTGCATGGCAGGCGGCCGGATACGCCTTCTCGGCCGAAGCCAACATGGCCGACGAGGCAATCGATCAATGGCGCAAGCCCTACGAACGCACCGGCGATGTCGAAGGCGCGATGCGGGAATATCTGGCGTGGGAAACCGATCTCCTGCCGCGCATCCAACGCGACGGCTCGCTGCACTTCAGCCATTACGGCGTCACTGCGCAACCTCAAGCAGGATCTCGGTAAGCCGGTCGGGATTGTCCACCATGACGTCGTGGCCGCAAGCGACCTCGTACGTGCGCCAGGACGGATCGGACTTGAGCGCGTTATAGGCGCGGTCGAAACCCGGATTGGGATAGCTTTTGGCGCGGATGTAGCTCTTCCGGGCGATGCGGTCGCGGGCGCCGGTCAGCGCGATCTTGTCGGTGAAGGTTCCGATCGGCTGCCCGACGCAGAGGCGATCGACCCAGGCCCGGTCGGCTGCATTGACGCCGAATGCTTCCGCGGCGCGCGGGGAGATGACAAGATCGCCGCGTTTCGTCGCAGTGCTGACCGCGTCCCGCACCGCCGGCGCAGTGAGGTCGTGCACCGTATCGCCGTTGCCCGGCACAAAGGCGTCGAGGAAGACGATCGAACGGATCGAAGGCGCCATCGCTTCGGCCACGCCGGAGATCACGAAGCCGCCGTAGGAATGGCCGCACAGCACGACATCGCTGAGCCCTTCCCACTTCATCACATTGACCACGTCGGCGATGTGGGTCTTGAGGTCTATGCCGGCGCTGACCAGATGCGAACGCTCGCCAAGACCGGTGAGCGTCGGTGTGAAAACATTATGGCCGCCGCCGCGCAGCCGATCGGCAACGCGCCGCCAGCACCAGCCGCCGTGCCAGGCGCCGTGAACCAGAACGAACGTGTGAGCCATAAGTGTCCCCGGGAATTCCTCTGCCGCCCCATCACGGCTGCCAGGCGACGCCGGCAGTGCTTGGCGCATCGGTGAGGCTTCGCTCCCCGTCGATGACTTTCAATAACGCCCGCAAAACTTCCGGCACGCCCTCGCCGCTTACCGCCGAAATCACCAGCGGCGTTTTTTTGGCGGCGCGCTTGAGCCGCGCCGTTTGTTGTTTGATGTCGTCGGCGCTGAGCGCATCAGCCTTGTTGAGCACGACGATCTCGGGCTTTTCGGTCAGCCCCTCACCATAGGCGGCAAGCTCCGCCCGTACAGTCTTGTAGGCAACACCGGCGTCGCCGTCCGTGCCGTCGATGAGATGCAGCAGCACGCGGCAGCGTTCGACATGGCCGAGGAAACGATCGCCGAGCCCGATGCCTTCATGCGCGCCTTCGATCAGCCCGGGGATGTCGGCCAGCACGAATTCGCGGCCGTCAATCCCCACCACGCCAAGCTGCGGATGCAGCGTCGTGAACGGATAATCGGCGATCTTCGGCTTGGCCGCGCTGACCGCGGCAAGGAAGGTCGATTTGCCGGCGTTCGGCAGCCCGACAATGCCGGAATCGGCGATAAGCTTAAGACGAAGCCGGATCGTGAGTTCGGTGCCGGGCTGGCCGGGATTGGCACGGCGCGGCGCGCGGTTGGTCGAGGACTTGAAATACGCATTGCCGAAGCCACCATTGCCGCCATGTGCCAACACGACACGCTGGCCGATTTCGGTGATGTCGGCGATGACGGTTTGGCCGTCCTCCTCGAGGATTTGCGTGCCGACGGGAATTCTGAGCGTGGCATCAGCGCCATTGGCACCGTGGCGGTCCTTGCCCATGCCACCACCGCCGTTCTTCGCCTTGAAATGCTGCTGATAGCGGTAATCGATCAGCGTGTTGAGACCATCGACCGCTTCCGCGACCACATCGCCGCCGCGGCCGCCATCGCCACCATTCGGGCCGCCATATTCGATGAATTTCTCGCGCCGGAACGACACGCAGCCGTTGCCGCCGTCGCCGGAGCGGATATAGACCTTGGCTTCATCGAGGAATTTCATCGGACCACTTCGTAGATCGCGGACGCCACGGGCACAACCGCGATAAGCGGCGGTAGCTGGCATTGCGCCCCTGATATAGGGTGGAATTCCAGGAATGCGGCCCTGTATATGCAGCCCTGTATAAGCGGGCTTCGGGTTGGCCTCGGATTTCGTACGGCTATGGTAAACGCGTGGCGTGTCTTGAAACTTGCGGCACGGGCGGCGGTGTGGCGGACGACGGCCGATCCGCCGCTGGTGGGATTGCCGATATTACTGGGTCTTGCCGCCCTGGTGGCCGCAGTTCGCATTGCGCTGCAATTGCTGGCGTCCGATTCCTGGCATGATTTCAATCCTTACGGCCTCAACGCGACCGTGGCCTGGATCGCACTCGAACTTGCCGTGGCGGCATTGTTCGTCAGGCCGGCGGTGCGCGCATCCGCATTATCGGCGCTGTTTGTCCTATCGATCCTCTCTGATCTTATGAGCGCAGCGCTGCAGTTCGGCGCGCCATTCCTGGTGCGGCTGCTGCCGCCGGCCATCGGACAGAACGGTGTGCTGACAGAAATTGCGGCGAATGTATTCTTTGGTATCGGCGTCATCTGGTGGATCGGGGCCATGTCAGCTGTGGTCGCCAGTTTGGAGCCGAGATTGAGCCTGCGTCTGATCGGCAGGGTTGCGGCGCTGGGAGTGGCGCTCTTCATCGCCGATGCGCTGGTGCCGCATGCGCCGGTTTTCGTGCCACCCCATTTCGATGCACGCAGCGCCAATTGGTGGGAGGTTCTTTACGCGCTCCATCAAGGGCACAGCGGTGAGGCGGAGGCCGCGCCCGCCGCGTTGGCAAAGCTCGAAAAGGCGCAAGCCTCACTTCTCAAGCAGCAGATTGCCGCGCTGGCGCCGCCGCGTCAGGGCGTAATGGGCGTCTACGCGCTCGGCGTTGCCGGCTGGGCCAACCAGGACGTTTTTATCAAAGAGCTGGACGGCGGCTTGGCGGTCCTCGCCGGCGTGTTGCCTATCAAGGACCATACTGTGCGGCTCATCAACAACCGGGCAACGCTCGAAACCATACCGCTCGCGGACCTGCAGAATTTCAAGGCGGCCGTGCACGGCATCGCCCAGGTCATGAACAAAGACACCGACGTTCTCGTCCTCATGATGACCTCTCACGGCAGTGAGAGCGGCGGCTTCATGCTGCAAGTACCGGGCAAGACCGTCGAACTGACAGGACCGCAAGTGGCCGCGGCGCTCGACGGCGAGGGCATCAAGAACCGGGTGGTGATCGTTTCAGCCTGCTTCTCCGGCAGCTTCGTGCCACCGCTTGCCAACGACAACACGATCGTCATGACGGCTGCGGATGCAAAAAGCGCATCCTTCGGCTGCGCGCCGGAGCGCGATTGGACTTATTTCGGCGATGCCTTCTTCCAGCAAAGCCTGCATCCCGGCTCCGATTTCAAAAACTCGTTCGACCATGCACGAATTCTGATCCAAGGCTGGGAATTGATGGACCACGCGCCGCCATCCAACCCGCAGGGCCATTTCGGCCCGGCATTGGTGGCTAAACTGGCGCCGCTTTTTGCCGACAGCCAATAGCGCTCGAAGGAGCTATGCGACCTCTTTCGCGCGCCCCCAGGTCTTCAACGATGCCCACAGCCCGCGATCGAGGCGGAAGCGATCGAACGGCGCCGAGGAGCTGATGGCGCGGATGCGGTAAAGGCCGACGCCGGTCCATTGGAAGCCGCACTTTTCCAGCACCCGGCGCGACGCCGGATTGCTGACCCGGGCACCGGCCACCAGCGCGTCATGACCGAGTTCGCCGAAGGCATGATCGATCAAAGCGCGCGCCGCTTCGGTCGCATAGCCCTGGCCCCAAAACGGCACACCGAGCCAATAGCCGATCTCAGCGACGCCTTCGCGTAATTCGATACCGCAGAGGCCGATCGGTCCGTCGCAGAGCGCGATGACCAACGTCGCCTCACCGGTCTGCCGATTGACCGCCGCGAGGAAATTCTCGGCGTCCTCGACGCGATAGGGATGCGGAATCCGAAACGTATTCTCTGCAACGCGGCGGTCGTTGGCGAGACGCGCAATGGCTTTGATGTCGTTTCGCGTGGGCGGGCGGAGTGTAAGCCGTTCGGTTTGCAGAACGGGGACGGTTTGTTCTGGCGGTTGCGGCGCGAGAACGGGCGGTCTTTGCATCATCGCCTGGGCTCCTAAATCGAAAAGGGGAACCGGCATGCCGGTCCCCCTTTTTCGGAGCCTTTGCGGGTCCGCCGGGCGACTGGATGCCGGCGGACCTCGTATGATCCACCGTATTACTGAGCAGCTGCCTCGGTTGCCGGAAGTACGGAAACGAAGACGCGGCCCTTGGTTTTGGTACGGAACTCAACTTTGCCGTCGATCAACGCGAACAGAGTGTGGTCCTTGCCAAGCCCGACATTCCGGCCGGGATGCCATTTGGTGCCGCGCTGACGCGCGATGATGTTGCCGGCTACCACTTCGCTGCCGCCGAAAATCTTCAGACCAAGCCGCTGACCGGCCGAATCGCGGCCGTTGCGTGATGAGCCGCCTGCTTTTTTGTGTGCCATCGCTGGCCTCCGAACTCTCTAGCTAGTGGTTATACAGGATTCGTGACAAAACCATCACTGGGCAAAATCACTTTTTCTTGCCCTTGCTTGCCGGCTTTTTAAATCTCGCCGTCGCCGGTTTAGCCTTGGTCTTGGCAGTTTTCTTGGCCGAGGCGCGTGACTTAGTGCCCGAGCTTTCCGACTCTTCGGTGGTGCTATCGGCAGCCACGACGGGCTTAGGCTCGCGCTTCGGACGCGGCTTTACTTCCTTGCTCGCCTTCTTGCCGTCGGTCAGAATTTCGGTGATGCGCAGGAGCGTGAACTCCTGACGATGACCGATCTTGCGCCGCGAATTTTTGCGGCGGCGTTTCTTGAACGCGATGATCTTGGCGCCGCGGCCCTGGTCCAATACTTCGGCCGCGACGGTCGCGCCGGTAACGGTGGGAGCGCCCAAAGACACGCTGTCGCCGCCGACGACCAGAACTTCGCCGAACTCGACGATCTCACCGGGTTCGCCCTTGATCTTGTCGACCTTGAGCACGTCTTCGGCGGCCACCCGGTACTGCTTGCCACCTGTTTTAAAGACCGCGAACATCTTTATTCCTCGTGTTCGATACCCGATCGTCGGATTTGCGTCCGGACCGGCTTCTTCCAGTCGTTTCTGCTGATGATTAGCGGCATTGCGGCGGAATATCGCACCGAACCCGCGCTAATCGGGGTTCTTATGACGGCAGGGCCAGTTCCTGTCAAGAAACGTGACTTTTCCTGTCAAGAAGCAAGACCTGGCGCATCCCGCTCACCAAGGCTGTAAATCCGTGCTTTTTCAGGGCAGTGACCAATTGAAACGGTGACTTTCACGGCAAGGGCGCGTTAAAAAAGCCGGCACGAGTAACGGTCTTAAGGCCGCGGGCGGGCACCCGGAGGGAGCGATGGTGGCAAAGGAGGCGGCGATCGGCTTATCCCGCCGGACATTGCTGACCGTCGCGCTGCCTGGAATGGCGGCAACCGTGGCCCACGCTCAAACCGGCGCCAAAGATACTTCCCAGAATACCGCCAGCCCGGAAGACTATCCAAGTCGCCCGGTTACTTTCGTGGTGCCATTCGCGCCCTCTGGCGGCACCGATGTGCTCGCCCGGCTGCTCGCGCAAAAGCTTGAACAAGGGTTCGGCCAACCCTTCGTGGTCGAAAACCGCCCCGGCGCCGGCACCGTGATCGCGACTAATTTCGTCGCCAAGTCGGCGCCCGACGGCTACACGATCATGATGGCGGTGTCCTCGCTCGCCATCGACGCCACGCTCTACAAATCGCTGCCTTACGATCCTGGGCAGGATCTCGCCCTGGTTTCGCTGATCGCCTGGGTGCCGTTTGTGCTGGTGGTCGATCCGTCGCTGCCGGTGAACAGCGTCGAGGATCTCATCAAGCTCGCCAAGCAACGTCCGCTCAGCTACGGCTCCGGCGGCATCGGCGCGTTTCATCATCTTGCCGCAGCCCTGTTCGCCAGCATGGCCGGCATCAAAATGACCCATGTGCCCTATCGCGGCACGGCGCCGGCGCTCACCGATCTCATGGGCGGCTATATCCAGTTGGTGTTCAGCGATCTCGGACCGGCACTGCCCTTGATCAAAGGCGGTAAGTTGCGGCCGCTGGCGGTAACGAGCAAACAACGCGTCGCGGCACTGCCGAATGTGCCGCCGCTGGATGAGGCGTACCCGGCTACGACGTCTCGGCGTGGCAAGGTGTGGTCGCGCCGGCGCAAACGCCGCAACTGATCATCACCAAACTGAACACCAAACTGAATTCCATCGTCGCCATGGACGATGTCCGCGCCCGCATGGCCGACCTCGGCATGATTCCCGCCGGCAAGGGCAATGCGGAAGAGATGCGGCAATTCCTGCAGTCGGAAATCGTACGCTGGCGCAGCGTCGTCGAAATGGCCGGCATTGCCGGATCGGAATAGGACCGCTTTTCGGCTTGCGCCGATACGCCGTATATTTGCAAAATCCCCGCTGGCGCGTGGAGAACCTCATTGCATAGCCCAACGTCGCTCGAGACCTCTTGGCCGGACGCCATCCACGCCCATTTCCGCCGTGTCGGGGTTCGTCAGGTAGGCTATGTGCCGGATGCCGGGCATCGCCGGCTGATTTCGTTGTGCAGGAACGACCCCGGCATCGCCGACGTGGTGCTGACCACCGAGGAAGAAGGCATAGGCCTCGTCGCCGGTGCGGCGCTCGGCGGGCAGCGCGCGGCGCTGTTGATGCAGTCGAGCGGCGTCGGCAATTGCGTCAATATGTTTTCGCTGCTGCGCAATTGCGGCTTCGGTTGCGTCTTGCTGGTTACCATGCGCGGCGAATTCGGCGAGTTCAATCCGTGGCAAGTGCCGATGGGTTCGATCACCGAAGATGTGCTGCGGCTTTGCGGTTTCCTCACCTATCGGGTCGACAGCGCCGATGCCGTCGACGAGATCGTCGGCGCCGGCTGCGACATGGCGTTTGATGGCAATCTGCAAGTCGCCATCCTGCTGTCGCAACGACTGATCGGCCGCAAGCAATGGACGCGATGATGCAGAGGAACGAATGATGGATCGTCGCGATTTCGTGCGCGAGCTTTTGACCGATCGCGGCGATCTTCTTGTCGTACCCGGCCTCGGGTCCGCGACTTACGACGTGGCCGCGGCCGGCGATCATCCGTTCAATTTCTACCTCTGGGGCGCGATGGGCGGCACGGCCATGATCGGCCTCGGACTTGCGCTGGCGCGGCCCGACCGCCGTGTCGCCGTCATCACCGGCGACGGTGACATGCTGATGGGGCTGGGCAGTCTTGCGACCATCGGCGTCAAGCAGCCGAAGAATCTCGTCATCGTGGTGCTCGATAACGCCCATTACGGTGAAACAGGCATGCAGCCGAGCGCCACCGCCGAGGGCATCGACCTCGTCGCGATGGCGTTGGCCTGCCGCTTCCGCACTGCGCGCGCCGTAACGCGCGACGATGAGGCCGCGAGTATTCGCACGCTGCTGCACGATGGCGAAGGACCGATGCTGATCAACGCCCGGATCGACGCGGTGGACACCCCGCGGGTGCTGCCGTTGCGCGACGGGCACGCGATCAAGCAGCGGTTCATCGCCGCGCTGAATTCCGCCTGAGCAAGAATTTTGGATCAGCCGGATGTCAGCGAGGCTGCGCTTTCAGGGCCAGCTTCGTGCCGTGATCAGCCATGGCCGCCCGGTCGACCTCGACCGCATGAGCGACTTGACCGTCGCCGGAATTTAAGGGCTCCGGCCAGCCGCCGGCTGCGACAATTAATCCATGTAAACCGACCGAGATTGCGCCCTTTAGCGGCCATTCCGGGGCTCTCACCCCTCGCATCAGAATAAAAATCATATAAACTTTTGTGATCGGGGTTGATTGAAGAGTGTCTCGAGGGGCGCCCCGACTTCGGCAGCCAAGCAGTGGGAATATCATAAGAAATGACTATGAGGGGGCTGACTGCTCAAGCCGGCCGCCTCGGCCGAAAACGCCGGGAGATGGTATTAAATTACCATTCCTCAGCGTCTTCCACTGAAGAAATTTATGCTGCGGCTACGACACACTACCGGCACCGCGAATTCGTTCCGGCGGAAAACCTGTGTCGCGCGATATTGGCGCGAGACCCCGATCATCTGCGCAGCCTCGTACTGCTCGCCGATCTGATGCAACAAAGCGGCCGCAATAAGCTCGCGGTAAAGATGCTCAAACAGGCGCTGGCGCTCGATTGCGGCGACGCCGCCGCGCACGACACGATAGCCATCGCCTATCAGGCGCTGGGACGCCGGGATGACGCGGTTCGGCATTTCGCGCAGGCAGTGGCGCTCGGACTCGGCGATGCCGAAATGCTGATCAAGCAAAGCGCCGCCGTGGCGGCGCCGCTCAAGCGCCTTGCCGCCGCCTAGCCGATGCCATTGCGGCTTGTTGAACTCCTTGGCCCGCAAGGCGCCGCACCGCTCGCCGACGAAGCGCTCTTCGTGGCGCTGCTTCAGTCCAAGGTCATCCACGATCTCGAGCTTGAGCGTTTATTGACCGCCCTGCGGCGTGCGCTCCTTGAACATGCGATCGAGGGCGGCGCGGTTGTCGATGATGACGCACTCGAGTTCTATTGCGCCTTGGCGCAACAGTGCTTCCTCAATGAATACGTGTTCGCGCTAGGCGATAACGAACGGGCCCAATCGCGACAGATTCAGGATCGGATCGCCGCCGCGATCGAAGCCGGCGCGAAGATCGCGCCGCTCGACCTGGTCGTGGCCGCGAGCTATCGGCCGCTGCACAAAATGGCGGTTGCGTCGTCGCTGCTGGATCGGCAATGGCCGAGCGCCGTCACGCAACTTTTGACTCAGCAGATCAGCGAGCCTTTAGACGAGGCCGCGCGCCGCAAGGATATTCCCGTCCTCACCCGCATCGATGACGCCGTTTCGTTGCAGGTACAGAACCAGTATGAGGAAAATCCCTATCCGCGCTGGACGATAACGCCGCCTGTCAAGGCGACCACGATAAGCGAATATCTGCGCGACAGACTCGGCATTGCGCCGCCGGCATGGACCGAACCCGGCCGCGCCGACATTCTGATTGCGGGTTGCGGCACCGGCTCGCACTCGATCGACACCGCGCGGCGATTTCCGCAATCGCGCGTTCTGGCGATCGATATCAGCCGCACCAGCCTGGCCTATGCCGGCAGGAAGGCGCACGAACTTGGCGTCGCCAATATCGAGCACGCCCAAGCCGACATTCTCAAGCTCGATACGCTCGGCCGGCGGTTCGATGTGATCGAAACGGCGGGCGTGTTGCACCATCTCGCCGATCCGGCAGCCGGATGGCGGCTCCTGCTGTCGCTGTTACGCCCCAACGGATTGATGTTCGTCGGCCTTTACAGCGCCATGGCGCGGCGCTCATTGACCGCGGCGCGCGCTCGAATCGCCGAGCGCGGTTATCGCGCCACTGCCGACGATATCCGCCTCTGCCGCCAAGACTTGATCGCACGCAGCGGCCTGCCGCCGTTCCGCGACTTTTCCAGCACCAGCGGATGCCGCGACTTGCTGTTCAACGTCATGGAGCATCAGTTTACGATTCCGCAGATCGCGGATTTTTTGGCTTCCAACCGGCTGACGTTTTTGGGATTCGAGCAGTTATTGCCCGAGACGCTGGAGAAATTCCGGCAACTGTTTCAGCATCCCGGTGCGTTGCGTGATTTAGCTTCTTGGCACCGCTTTGAAGAACGGCATCCTTACACGTTCAGCAATATGTATTTCTTCTGGGTGCAGAAGAGAGATTGATTCACGCCTTCGCCGCGCGCTTCACCGCTTGGATGATTTCCGGATAGGCGGCACAACGGCAGAGATTGCCGGCGAAGTAATGACGGATATCGTCTTCGCTCGGGTTCGGCTGCTCTTTGAGCAATTGAGTTGCCATCATCACAAAACCGGGCGTGCAGAAGCCGCACTGGAACGCGCCGCAATCGATGAAGGCCTGCTGCACATTAGACAGGGTACCGTCGGCATCGAGATTTTCGACGGTCCTGACGTCCTTGCCGTCGACCCAGATTCCGAAATAAAGGCAGCCGGAAACGGCCTTGCCGTCGACCACGACAGTGCAGCAGCCGCACAGGCCTTGGCCGCAGCTTTCGCGGGCGCCGAACAGGTCGAAGCGTTGCAACAGCTCGACAAGATTGCGATGCGGCTCGATCGTGGTCGAGACCTCAAGGCCGTTGAGCGTGAAATTGATGGTTCGCGCGGTCATCATTCGTCCAATCACTCGTCGTCCAGCGGGCGGCCGTCTTTGGCGCGTAAAGCCCGCAGCACCGCTTCGGCGGTTATCGGCAATTCCATGAGACGGACGCCGACGGCATCGTGGATCGCATTGGCGATTGCCGGCGATACGCCGAAGGTTCCCGACTCGCCTACTCCCTTGGCCCCGAACGGGCCGCTATGCTGCTCGGCAGCGACAAACTCGCTCTCCATCGGCGGAACATCGCCGATGCCGGGAATTTTGTAGTCGGCGAGCGAAGCATTGGTGACCTGGCCGCCGTCGAGATGCATTGCCTCGGATAAAGTGAAGCCGAGCTGCATGATCGCGGCACCGGAAATCTGGGCGCCCACAACGCCGGCATTGATCGGTTTGCCGCAATCCACCGCGTTGACCAGCCGCAGAATGCGAACATGGCCGGTTTCGGTATCGACTTCGACCTCGACGCCGGCGCCGCCTACCATCCAGAATGGCGTGACGTTATCGGATTGGCCGGTCTGTGGATCCGGCGGTTTGTAGTTCGGAACAAAACTTGCCGAGCCGATGACATTGCCGGCCTGCATGCCATAGCGCTTCTTGAAAACTTCCGCCGGCGGATAGTTGGTGCCTTCCGGTAATCCGGCTTCAATGGCCAGCGCGCGCAACTTGGCGCGGGCATCTTCAGCCGCGAGCCGCATCGCGTTACCCATGTGATAGAGCGAGCGTGAGCCGAGCGTGCCCATGTCGTAGGGCGTCACGTCGGTGTCCGAATGAACGACGCGAACCTCCTCGGCGCTGATGCCGAGCACTTCGCCGACGATCAGCGCATAGGCGGTGTCCGAGCCCTGCCCCATATCCACGGTGCCGGTGTAAGCCGTGGTGCTGCCATCGGCTGAAATATTGACGATCGCGACCGACGTGGTCGGCGAAATCACAGCCTTGAGGCCGATCGCAATCCCTCGGCCGCGCCGCAGCGTTCCAGAACCGCGATCGAATGGTTTGTCCCAGCCCGTGCGTGCCACAACCGCATCGAAAACCTCGGGAACGGCCGCGTCATGCAGTACGGTCCCGCTCGCGTGCGGCCGTCCTTCACGCAAGAGATTCTTGCGCCGGAAGTCGACCGGATCGATGCCGAGCTGGCGTGCGATCAAGTCGGTGTGGCACTCATAGGCCCAGACGAGTTGCGGAACGCCGAAGCCGCGCAACGCGCCTGCCGGGGTGCGATTGGTATAAATCTCGTAGGAATCGACGCTGACATTGTCGATGTCGTAAGGGCCAGCCGCGGTGAATCCGGATTTTTGCGCCACGCGCGGACCGATGTCCGCATAGGCGCCGCCGTTCCAATACACCTGGCACGTCCGCGCAACGAGACGGCCGTCTTTGCCGACGCCGCTTTTGATGCGGAACGTCGTCGCGTGTTTGGTGATCATGTAGAACTGCTCTTCCATCGTCAGCGCGATCTTGACCGGACGACGGACGATCATTGCGAGCGCCGCGACGAGAGCTTCGAGCTTGATGTAGAGCTTGCCGCCGAAGCCGCCGCCGAGATAGGGCACTTTGACCCTGACTCTGTTCTCCGGCCAGCCGAACAGCCGGGCGATTTCAATACGAACGAAGGACGGCGACTGGTTGGCGGTGTAAATGGTCAAGCGATTGTCGCCCGGCTCGGCTACCGAGACAAAAGGCTCTAACGCCACATGCAGGCATTGCTGCGTCTTGAAGGTGTGCTCGATGACGTGATCGGCTGCGGCCATCGCCTTGTCGACGTCGCCGCGGCGCAGATGATAATCGAGCGCGACATTGGTACCGCCGCGGCCTTTGAGATGTTTCAGATCGGCAAAAGTGCCGGCCGGGCGCAGCACATCATGGACGAGGATGTCGGGCGCCATCGCCTCGACCTCGTCATAGACCGCCGGCAATTCTTCATATTCCGCTGAAATCAACTGCACGGCCTGTTCGGCAATATGCGGATCGCTCGCCAGCACCACCGCGACCGGCTCGCCGACATGGCGCACTTTGTCGAGTGCCAGGATCGGCTGGTCGTGAAAGGCCGGGCCGTAATAGGGTTCCGGGATGAGCTGTTTGATGTCGTCGATAGTAACCACACGATGGACACCCGGTAATTCCCGCGCCGCCTGCGTATCGATGCTGAGAATGCGGCCGTGCGGTACCGTCGAGCGAAACACCTTGCCATAGAGCATGCCGGGCAAGCGCAGATGATGCGTGTAGTCGGCACGGCCGGTGACCTTGGCGTGAACTTCGAGCCGCGGAATACTGCGTCCGACCTGATTCATTGCCGCACCTTGCCTTCGCCGCCGGTCATGGCTCGCTCGACGGTGCGCCGGAGATAGACCCGCAGTAATTCGCGCTTATACGCAGCAGAGCCGTGCGCGTCGGAAAGGATCGATGCTTCCGCCACGGCGGCCTCGCCTGCCCGCTGCAGCGTCGCCTTGTCAGGCGTCGTGCCTTGGAGCACTTTTTCCGTATTCGTCATGCGAGTGACTTTCTCGGTGGCGGCACTGGCCACGACGACCGGATCGCGCATCACCCCGTCATCGAGCACGAATGACACCGCGACGCCCAATGCCGGCCAATCGTCGTGCGTGCGCGAGGTGACCTTGGAGTAGGCGGCTTTGCGGGCGCCAAGCGGCGGCACCGTCACTGACGTGATCAGCTCGTTCTTTTCCAGCACGGTCTCGTAATAGCCCGAATAGAGATGTTCGAGGGGCAATTCGCGATTGCCGTTCGGACCTGTGATGGTGACCCGGCCGCCTAACATCGTCAGCACCGGCGGCAGATCCATGTGCGGATCGCCATGCGCCAATGCGCCGCCGACCCGGGCGACATTGCGGACGCGCGGATTCGACAGACGGTGCAGCGCATAAGTCAGGACCGGCCAGCGCTTGGCGATGCTCTGGTCGTGCTCCAGTTCGCTCAATGTCGTCATGGCGCCGATGCGCGCTTCACCGCCGCTGCCGACGCTTATGCCTGCATAATCGGGCTCGATGCGATGCAGACAGACGAGCTTGGTCGGCTGAAACACGCCGGCTTTCATCATCAGCATCAGCGCGGTACCGCCGGCGACCGGACGGACTGTCGGATCTTCTGGATCGAGCATGGACACCGCTTCCGCGAGCGACGCCGGCTCCACCATTTCAAATGGAATCACAGGACTTTGTCTCCCGCCTCTCCAGGCGATCTTTGTTCTTGGGGCGCCACCGCGCCTCTTAGGGGCGGGTTATCACAAGAGGCGAGACGCTGGAACGGCTCTCACGCATGCCCTGGGCGCGGGCTCATGCACCAGGCGCCGATCACCACCAGGAGCGCCAGAAGCCCCGGCACGACCGCGAGCCAAAGACTGGAGGCAGCCACCGCCGCGGTCGCGGCCCAGCCGATCGACGAAAACGCCTCAGCGAAGGTGGCGAAACGCGAGGAAACCTGGCGACGGCGGAACTGGCTGCGTTTGGCCTGGCTGCGGAACCAGAATTGGATTGAGGTCGCGGCGGCGGCGGAGACCACGATGCCCAGGCTGGTGACCAGCGCATACCACGGCGAGGCGATGGCAAGCGCCGCGACCAGCGGCAAAAACACAATCGCAATCACCGAAAGCACGGCCTCGATCTTGGCCCGCACCATGGCGCGCGGTGCGATCGGCGCGGTCGCGACGAGGTCGGGCGCGTCCTCGCCGGAAATCGCCAGCCAGGCGAGACCGCCGGCCAGTTGACCGGAAGCCATGACCAAGACCGGTACGAGCAGCTGAAAGGCGCCGTTGCCCTCGGCAAAGCTCCGCCACAGCAGTACCGCCGGCGGTATGAGATAGAGCATCTGCATCAGTGTCTGCGACACCAGCCACGGATCCCGACGCAGCAGCGCCCATTCCTTACGGCGCAAAGCACGTTGCGGTGAGGTCGGCCGGAAAGCGCTGCCGCATCGCGCTTGCGAAACGGGCGCGGCACCGACGCCGGCGGCGGTGATGGCGTATTCGCCGAAGCGCTGGGCGACAGCAGCGATGGCGGCCGCCAGAAACGCAAAACTCAAGGCCAGCACGCCAATGAGCGCCCAGCCGTCGCCGAGCGCGGCGCGCGCCGGCCACCAGACGATGCTGCCGGTACGGGGCATGAGCGCCAGAAACGCCTGCGATTGCAAAACGGAGACCCGCGACAACGTGCCGTAGGACAGGATCGCCGCGACCTGGAGACCGATGACAAAGGCGGCGCCGATTACCGCGGCAACGACTTGCGCGACGAGCCGCGTGCGTTTGGGACCGAAAGCGCGGAACAGCGCGACGGTCATACCGACCGCCAATGCCGTCGCCGCGGCGCCCATGCCGACGATCACCCCATAGGCGCCGATCCAGCGCCAGCCGCCGAGCGCAATGAGCACGTCGATGAAAGGCGCCGCCAGCGGCATCGCCAGCATCGCCATCGACAGCGCCGCCGTGACAATGCGCACGGCAAATACCTTTTGCGCCGAAGCCGGCGACGCCAGGATAAGATCGAGATCGGCGCGCGAATAGAAAGCGCGCGTGATCAATTCCATCGCCTGCGAAATCATCAGGAACCACGACAGCAAAATGCTGCCGCTGATGGCGACCAAAGTCGGCTTATCGGGCGCGGCGCCGGCATAGCGGCCGACCGTCCAATAGGCGATGAAGTGCATGAAAATCACAAAGATCACGACGGCGATGACAACACGGCGCAGACGCTCGTGCCGGCCGGCCGTCATCATTCCGAGCCAGTCGCGCCAAGCAAGCCGGGCTTCGTGCTGAGCAAACCAGACGGCGGTGCCGGACTGAAACGTCATGCCGCCTCGGCCGGCTCGGCAACAAGCGCGAGGAAGGTATCTTCCAGGCTCGCACCATCGTTGGTGCCGGCCTTGTCGCCAATCTTGCCGGCCTGCAATCGCAACTCTTGGAGGGTGCCTTCGGCAATGAGCTTGCCATGGGCGATAACACCGATGCGATCGGCCATGCGCTCGGCGACTTCGAGAATATGCGTGGTCATGATGATGGTGCCGCCGGCACGCGCGCGCTCGCGCAACACGCTTTTGACTTGGCGGGCAGAACCGGCGTCGAGCCCGGTAAGCGGCTCGTCGAGAATGATCAGCCGCGGGTCGTGAATAAGCGCGCCGGCAAGCGCTACTTTCTGCCGCATCCCTTTGGAGAAGCCCTCGCAACGCTCGTGCGCATGCGCGGCGAGATCGAGCCAGTCCAGAAGTTCATCAGCGCGCGAAGCGGCAAGCGACGGCTCGACCGCCCACAGGCCGGCGACGAATTCGAGAAATTCCTGCGGTGTGAGCTTGTCGTAGATCATCGGCTCGTCGGAAATCCACGCCATCACGCGCTTGGCTCCGACCGGATCGGCGAGCGCGTCAATGCCGGTGACACGGATGGTCCCGGCGTCGGGGCGAAGGAGACCGGCGATCATCCGCAAGGTGGTGGTCTTGCCGGCGCCATTGGGGCCGAGCAGCGCGTAAAATTCGCCGGCCCGGACCTGGAGATCGAGGCTATCGACCGCGGGACGGTCGAAGCGCTTCGCCAAGCCGCCGACATCAAGGGCGAATGCCACCGGCGGCGAAAAATGCTGCATGATTTGGCCGTAAACCTGCGATTAGAGGCCAAATACGCATAGTCGAGAGAGGTTTCGGGGCTGTAAATCCAGTCCCGCGAATTGCGGCCGATCTCGATCTGTCAGCCGCTGACGCCGTAGGCCGCCAAAGCCGACATATTGACGAGTTGCGCGTCGTTCGCCCCGAGCGGCACGATCTGCACCGAGCGGTCGAGCCCCACCAGCATCGGCCCGATCACATTGGCGCCGCCGAGTTCGCGCAACATCTTGGTCGCGATGGAGGCGGAGTGGAACGCTGGCATGACCAGCACGTTGGCAGGACCGGTGAGGCGGCAGAACGGATAGGCGTCGCGCAACTCCATGTTCAGCGCCACGTCGGCTGCCATGTCGCCATCGTATTCAAAATCCACCCGTCTTTGATCGAGCAGTTGCACGGCTTCCTTCACCCGATCGGAGCGTTCACCCTCGGGATAGCCGAAGGTCGAAAACGCCAGCAACGCCACCCGCGGCACGTAACCGAACGAACGCGCGACACGCGCCGCCTCGATGGCGATTTCAGCGAGATCGTTGGCATCCGGCATTTCGGTCACCGCCGTATCGGCAACCAGCACGGTGCGCCCGCGCGCCAGTACCAGTGAAACACCCATGACCCGATGCCCGGGCTTGGGATCGATGCAGCGCCGGACGTCTTCGAGTGCTACCGAGAAATTGCGGGTCACGCCGGTGACAAGCGCGTCGGCGTCGCCGAGCGCAACCATGCACGAAGCGAAGTGATTGCGGTCCTGATTGACCAGGCGCTGGCAATCGCGCTGCAGGAAACCCTTTCGCTGCAGTCGTTCATAGAGATAAGCCGCATAGGCGGCATTGCGCTTCGATATCGCGGCATTGATGATTTCGATGTTGCCGCCGAGTTCGACGCCAAGCGCCTGTGCGGTTTCGCGCACGCGGCGTTCGCGGCCGACCAAGAGCGCAGAACCAAGCCCCTGGTTCACGAAGCTCGCCGCGGCGCGGATCACCTGCTCCTCTTCGCCTTCGGCAAACACGACGCGCCGCGGGCGGCGGCGCAGCCGTTCGTAGACGCCTTGCAAGACGCCGGCGATCGGATCGAGCCGGGTACGCAATTGATGCCGATAGGAGTCCATGTCGGCGATCGGCCGCCGCGCTACGCCGGAATCCATCGCCGCCTTGGCCACCGCCGGCGGAATGTCGGAAATCAGCCGCGGATCGAACGGCACCGGGATGATGTAGTCCGGCCCGTATTTCGGCCGCGCGCCGTAGGCGGCGGCGACTTCGTCAGGCACGTCTTCGCGCGCCAGCGCCGCGAGCGCGCGCGCCGCCGCGATCTTCATTTCCATATTGATGGCGCGGGCACGCGCGTCCAGCGCACCGCGGAAGATATAGGGAAAGCCGAGTACGTTGTTGATCTGGTTCGGATAGTCGGAACGCCCGGTCGCCATAATGGCGTCGCTGCGCACTTCGGCGACCTCTTCCGGGGTGATTTCCGGATCGGGATTGGCCATGGCGAAGATGATCGGCTTGTCCGCCATGGACTTCACCATCTCCTTCGTCACCGCGCCTTTGACCGAAAGACCGAAGAAAACGTCGGCACCTTCAAGCGCATCGGCGAGGCTGCGCGCTTTGGTCTTCACCGCGGAACCCGACTTCCACTGATTCATGCCCTCGGTGCGGCCTTCGTAGATGACGCCCTTGGTGTCGCAGAGAATGAGATTTTCGTGACGGAAACCGATGGCGCGGAGCAACTCGAGGCAGGCGATGCCGGCGGCACCGGCACCATTGCAGACCAGTTTGGTTTTTTCGATTTCACGCCCGGTGAGTTCCAGCGCGTTGATCAGACCGGCGGCGGCGATAATGGCGGTGCCATGCTGGTCGTCGTGGAACACCGGAATGTCGAGCAATTCACGCAGCCGCTGCTCGATGATGAAACATTCCGGCGCCTTGATATCTTCGAGGTTGATGCCGCCCCAGCCTTTGCCGAGGAGTTTCACGCAATTGATGAATTCGTCCGGATCCTCGGTCGACACTTCGAGATCGATGGAATCGATATCGGCGAAGCGCTTGAACAGGATCGATTTGCCTTCCATGACCGGCTTCGCGGCAAGCGCGCCGCGATTGCCGAGGCCGAGGATCGCGGTGCCATTGGTGATCACCGCGACGAAATTGCCCTTGACGGTATAGTCGTAGGCTTTGGATTCCTCCTCGGCGATGGCGAGCACCGGCACGGCAACGCCAGGCGAATAGGCAAGCGACAAATCGCGCTGCGTTGCCATCGGTTTGGTGGCAACGACTTCGAGTTTGCCCGGCCGGCCTTCGCTGTGAAACAGCAGCGCTTCCTGGTCGGTAAAGGTCGGCCGTTGTGTCGGGCCGCCGTTTTTGGAAGCCATTTCAATTCCCTATTGATGTCGCCGGGGCGGGGGTAGTGAGGCGAGAGGAACTTTAGCGAACCCGGTGCCCTGTGCTCAAGGGATCATCGGCAGCTGGCGGCCCGCGTCACTGCAAGGCTGTGGTGCAAAAAGCTGACTTAGGCAAGCACATTGAACAAGCTGGTCCGGAAGGGTAATGGCTCCATCACGACAGCTTGCAAGAATAGCTTCGGCCCATTCCACAGCCCGGCGCGCTTATGATCAGATTCCTTTTTCGCTTCATCGGCCTTTGCCTATTGGCCACGGCCTTTGTGTTCTTCGTTTATGACGGCACCAAATCCATTGCCAATCATCAGATCGTCTACACCAGTATGGGCTACGTGTGGGCCATGGTCGATCAGAACAGCCTCAATCTGGCGCAGGGCTGGCTGAAACTGAAATTCGCCTGGGCTTGGGATCCCTATTTGCAGAGGGGTTTCGATCTGCCAGCGTGGGCGATTATCGGAATCGTGGCAGCGTTCCTGATCCTGCTTGGCCGCAAGAAGCAACCGCTGATCGGCTACGCGCGGGATTAAGGCCGGCCTTTATCGCAGGCGCCGCTGACCGATGGCGCGGAGAGACCGTGTGCGACGACGCCTCGCCATATTCCTCGCCCCCTTCGTCGTCATCGTGCTTCTCCCCTACGCTATTGCCCCATTTTATCGTTTCATCGACCCGGTCTCGACGCCGATACTGTGGCGCCGGCTGACGGGGCAGCCGGTCGAACAGACATTCGTGCCGCTTGCCCACATCGCACCGGCACTGCCCCTGACCGTCATTGTCGCCGAAGATGGTACCTTTTGCCGCAATCGGGGGATCGACATCGGCGCGATGCGGGAGGCCTTGGAGCAGTCCGACGACAATCCCGGCGAATCCCGCGGTGCTTCGACCATTACGCAGCAGACCGCAAAAAACCTGTTCCTGTGGGAGGGCCGCAGTTTCATCCGCAAGGGGCTGGAAATACCGCTGGCACTCTGGCTCAATCTTGTCCTGCCCAAGCGACGGGTCCTGGAAATTTATCTCAACATCGCCGAATGGGGCCCGAACGGCGAGTTCGGCGCTGAGGCCGGTGCGCGCTGGGCGTTCGGCACATCGGCCCGCGATCTCACCCCTCGCGAAGCGGCGGAACTTGCCGCGATCCTGCCTAATCCGATCCTGCGCAGCGCCAAGACACCGAGCTTCATTGTGCGGCGGCTGGCCGGGCTTTATGAACGCCGGGCGGCCGCCCATCCGGCGCTGGACGCCTGCGTCCGTGGAGCTACCCCGAGACCCCAGCTAAGCCCCTAGCAATGACGGGCATGTTCTTCTATAAGCCCGGAATTCCGAGCAAGGCGACCTGTTAGAGGAGAACGACCCCATGGCCGTGCCGAAACGAAAAACTTCGCCGTCGCGGCGCGGCATGCGCCGGTCCGCCGATGCGCTGAAGGCCCCGACCTATGTCGAGGACAAGGATTCCGGCGAATTGCGCCGTCCGCACCACATCGACCTCAAGACCGGCATGTATCGCGGCCGGCAGGTGCTGAATAAGAAGGCGGAAGCCTAAGCTGTCCTTGCGCCGCCGTTCGGCGGCGTCCGAATTTGCCGCTTCGTGACCAGAGAATGGCGTCATGTTCGTGCTTGGCTTTCCGCTGCTGCTTGTTCCCTTCGCCATCTACAACATGATCGCGTTTCTGACGCCCGGCGTGAGCTGGACCGCGCCGGCGACCACCGTGCACATGATGTCCGGCCAGGATTGGGTCCTCAGTTTCGAGGACCTCCTCATAGCGTTTTCGATATTTCTGCTTTGGATCGAGATCATCAAAGCGACGCGGCTCGGGTTGCGGAGCGTGATGGATCACATCCTGGCGATGGCGCTGTTCATTGCCATGCTGGTCGAGTTTCTGCTGGTCAAGCAGGCCGGCACCTCGACGTTCTTCCTCTTGATGATCATCGCGCTGGTCGACGTGCTCTCGGGCTTCATCGTCGGCATGCGCAGCGCGCAGCGCCAGGTCGAGATCGAGGGACCTGCGCAGGTCTGATTACGACCGTCCCGTATTCATCGTTTCAGAATATCCGCGAAAGCTTACTGCCCGTTCCGGTCGGCCATTGGCCGAGCGCCCGATAGGCGGCGGTCGCCTCGTTCGGTTCGGCGCGGCGACGGGCACGCGTCTGCGGTGCCTGGATCTTGGTCGCGATAAGCTGCGCAATGAAATCCGCGCTCGATCGGCTGCGAGCGTGCGATTTGTCGGCATCGGCAGCCAATGCGATCGGCACCAGGGCGTTGCGCAAGGACATCTCCTGTCCCGGAATGGGACGGTCGTGGTCTCGAACTCAGGAGATCGCAAACGGCGTGCCACGGATTTCGGGAATCCCCCATATCGAATCATTTAAAGTTTGCCGGATAGGCTCGCCGCACATCCGCCGTCTGCCGTCCCAGCCGCGGACTGCAACAAGCTGCCAAACCTGACATGAGGCGACCGTGACCGAGAACGGTCTGCGAAATCCCATCTCCAGCGCCGCGACGCCGCACGACGCAGCGCAGCTCGATGCCGCGGCCATCCTCGCCTCAGTCGGCGAGGTTGCCTATGACTGGCATATCGATACCGACGTACTGTCTTGGGGCGCCAACGCCGCCGGCGTTCTGCTGATCCGCGACGTCGCGGCAATTTCGAGCGGCCGCGCCTATGCGCAGCTTCTCGAGGCGGACAACGCGCAGGCCCGCTTCGATGTCGTAACGCAATCGGACAAGCGCGACGACGGCAACGGCGTCGCCTATCAAATCCAATATGTCATCCGTCCCGACCCCGCCTCAGAAACCAGGCTCTGGGTCGAGGACACCGGCCGCTGGTTCGTCGGCGCGGATCGCCGTCCGAAGCGGGCGCATGGCGTGCTGCGTGTCATCAATGAGCGCTATGAGCATGAGCGCAAGCTCACCTTCCTCGCCCGCTGCGACGGGCTGACCGGCGAGCTCAACCGCCACCGTTTGACCGAAGTGCTTGAGGACACGGTGGAGCAAGCGTTGCGTGCCCGCTCCTCCTGCGGCTTTCTTCTGGTCGCGATCGACAATCTGGCGCGCATCAACGAGTCCTACGGCTTCGACACTGCCGATCAGGTTATCGGCGCGGTCGCCAAGCGGCTGCGCAGCCGGATGCGCGGCAAAGACACGCTCGGCCGCTTCTCTGGCAATAAATTCGGTTTGGTGCTGCGCGACTGCACGCCCGACGACATGGCGATCGCCGCGGAGCGCATGCTGACCGGCATCCGCGACGAGATGGCGGCGACCACTGCCGGGCCGATCGCGGTGACCGTGACCATCGGCGGCGTCACCGCGCCGCGCCACGCCCGCAGCGTCGCCGAAGTGCTGGCGCGCGCCCAGGAGAGCCTCGATGGCGCCAAGACGCGGCGCCGCGGCTCGTTCCAGGCCTTTCGGCCCAGCATCGAGCGCGAGGCGATGCGCCGCGACAACGTGCGCGCGACCGACGAGATCGTCGCCGCGCTGAACGAACGGCGGATCTTTCTGGCCTATGAGAGCGTGGCGTCCGCCGCGGATCGGCGGCCCGCTTTCTACGAATGCCTGATGCGGATCCGCCGTACCGATGGCAGCCTGATTGCCGCGCAAGACATCGTTCCCGTCGCCGAACGGCTCGGTCTGGTCCGGCTGCTCGATTTCCGGGTGCTCGAACTCGTGGTCGATGAGATGATCGCGGCACCCACGTTACAGGCGAGCTTCAACGTCTCACCCGCTTCCACCACGGATCCCGATTGGTGGTCGGGCCTGGCTTCATTATTGCGCGGCCATGCGGGCGTGGCGGAGCGTCTTATCGTCGAGATTACCGAAAGCGCCGCGATCCAGGATATCGACGAAACGCGCGGTTTCGTCACCCGCGTGAAAGAACTCGGCTGCCGTATCGCCATCGACGATTTCGGCGCCGGCTACACCTCGTTCCGCAATTTGCGCAAGCTCGGCGTGGATGTCGTCAAGATCGACGGCGCCTTCGTGCAGCACATCCTGAGCTCCGAGGACGATCGCGCCTTCGTGCGCACCCTCGTCGATCTCGCCAGGCGGTTGAATCTGAAAACCGTCGCCGAATGGGTCCAGGATGATGCGGCCGCAGCAATGCTGCAGGCCTGGGGCTGCGATTATCTGCAAGGCGCGCTGATCGGCCTCGCCTCGACCGAGCGGCCGTGGCTGACGAGCGCCGCCAAGGCGATGTGACCCGGATGGCAATGTGATCGTTGAGTTCCGCTCTTCCCCGCGGAAGCGGGGATCCAGCGCTGGATTCCCGCTTACGCGGGAATGAGCGAATAGAGCAGCTATTCCTTGCCCGGTTCTTTTTCGGTCAGCTTGTCGACCTTGCGCTTCATCTCGTCGAGCTGTCGCTTCAAGTCGTCGAAGTCTCCGGTTTTCGTCGGTGCTTTCTCGGGCTCCGGCGTTTCAGCGGCTCCGCCCTCGCGCCGCGCGAACGGCGCGAACATGGCGAAGGCCCGCTCGAACATTTCCATGTTGCGGCGGACCTGATCTTCCAGCGACGTGAAAGCGCCGACGCCGAAGGCTTGCGCCATCTGATTACGGAATTTTTCCTGCTCGCGCGTCAACGACTCGATCGACACTTCGAGATAACGCGGCACCAGCATCTGCATGCTATCGCCGTAGAAGCGGATCAACTGCCGAAGGAACGCGATCGGCAGCAGATTCTGGCCTTCTTTGTTCTCTTGTTCGAAAATGATCTGGGTGAGCACCGAGCGGGTAATTTCCTCGCCGGTCTTTGCGTCATAGACGACAAAATCCTCGCCGGTCTTGACCATGGCGGCGAGGTCCTCAAGCGTCACATAGGTGCTCGTGCCGGTGTTATAGAGCCGCCGATTGGCGTACTTTTTGATCGTGATCGGCTCGGCGGTCTTACTCATGGTTTCAGCCATGTACGCACTGCCCCATTTGAACCAAAGGTTGAGACGCGCGGCCGGCAACCGCACAACTCTGCCGACAAAATAGGCGGTTTCGGCGTGCGCGGCTACCGTTTTGTGAAGCCCCGGCGACGGCGGGGCCGGCATGCCGGCGATGCGGCTCGATTGCGCCTTGTCGAGGCGCGACCGCCTCCTTATTACATAGGTTAACGAGCAAGCGGCCCAGCCCGTGTCCGCCACAACCCAGAGAAACAACCCCAAGAGCCCGGAAGGAATTTGCCATGCAAGATGATGTCGTCATTGTCAGCGCGACACGCACGCCGGTCGGTGCGTTCAACGGCGCTTTCGCGTCATTGCCCGCTCATGAGCTGGGTAAGACCGCGATCAAGTCGGCACTCGATCGTGCCGGCGTCGAGGCGGCGCGGGTCTCCGAAGTCATCATGGGGCAGATCCTGACCGCCGGTCAGGGCCAGAACCCGGCTCGCCAGGCCTCGATCGCTGCCGGCGTCCCGGTCGAAACGCCGGCCTGGGGCGTCAACATGCTGTGCGGCTCGGGACTGCGCTCGGTGGCGCTCGGCTACCAGGCCATTGTCAACGGCGACAGCGAGATCGTGGTCGCCGGCGGCCAGGAATCCATGAGCGTCGCGCCGCACTGCGCCTATCTGCGTGGCGGCGTGAAGATGGGCAATTTCGAAATGATCGACACCATGATCCGAGACGGCCTGTGGGACGCCTTCAACGGCTACCACATGGGCAATACCGCCGAGAACGTCGCCCGGCAGTGGCAGATCACCCGCCAGCAGCAGGACGAATTCGCGGTCGCTTCTCAGAACAAGGCCGAGGCGGCGCAGAAGGCCGGCAAGTTCAAGGATGAAATCACGCCCGTTACTGTCAAAAGCCGCAAGGGCGATATCGTGGTCGATGCCGATGAATACCCGAAGCACGGCACCACCATCGAAGCATTGGGCAAGTTGCGGCCGGCCTTCGATAAAGAGGGCAGCGTGACCGCCGGCAACGCTTCGGGCATCAACGACGGCGCCGCGGCCGTCGTGCTGATGAAGGCGAGCGAAGCCGCCAAGCTCGGCAAGACGCCATTGGCCCGCATCGTCTCCTGGGCCCAGGCCGGCGTCGACCCCAAGATCATGGGGACCGGCCCGATCCCCGCGTCACGCGCCGCACTGAAGAAGGCGGGTTGGACGGCTGGCGATCTCGATCTCGTCGAGGCCAACGAGGCTTTCGCCGCCCAGGCTTGCGCGGTGAACAAGGACCTCGGCTGGGATACCGGCAAGGTCAACGTCAATGGCGGCGCCATCGCCATCGGCCATCCGATCGGCGCGTCGGGCACCCGCGTGCTGGTGACGCTGCTTTATGAAATGCAGAAGCGCAAAGCCAAGAAGGGGCTCGCCACGCTGTGCATCGGCGGCGGCATGGGCGTCGCGATGTGCCTGGAACGTTGATCCGCAATACCGCTTAATTCAGGTCATTGCCGTCTTCGTCTTGGCCGGGCTTGTCCCGGCCATCCACGTCTTTAAGCTGCAGGGAAATTAAAAACGCGGATGCCGGCGCGAAGCCGAGCACGATGAACAGGATAGAGGGAGGGACATCATGCCCCGCGTTGCACTGGTCACTGGGGGAACACGCGGTATTGGCGCCGCGATCTGCAAGGCACTCAATACGGCCGGTTATAAAGTCGCGGCGAATTACGGCGGCAACGACGAAGCGGCGCAGAAATTCAAGGCCGAGACCGGCGTCAATGTCTACAAATGGGACGTTTCGTCGTTCGAGGCTTGCGGCGCCGGCGTCAAGCAGGTCGAAGCCGATCTCGGTCCGATCGACGTGCTGGTCAACAATGCCGGCATTACGCGCGACGGCCAACTGCACCGCATGAGTGCCGAACAATGGAACGCCGTGATCGGCACCAATCTCGGCTCGCTGTTCAATATGTGCCGGCATGTGATCGAAGGCATGCGCGCCCGCAAGTTCGGCCGCATCGTCAATATTTCGTCGATCAACGGCCAAAAAGGACAATTCGGCCAGGTCAATTATTCGGCCGCCAAAGCCGGCGAGATCGGCTTCACCAAGGCGCTGGCGCAGGAGGGTGCGCGCCTGAACGTCACGGTCAATGCAATCTGCCCGGGCTATATCGCCACCGACATGGTCAAGGCGATGTCGCAGGACGTGTTGAATGAAAAAGTGTTGCCGCTCATTCCGATCGGCCGGCTCGGCGAGCCGGAAGAAATCGCGCGATGCGTCGTGTTCCTTGCTTCGGATGACGCGGGTTTGATCACGGGATCGACTTTGACCGCGAACGGGGGACAGTATTTCGCGTAAGCTAAGGGGGTTTTTTGGAGCGTCCCGGGTTCCGGGCGGCTGATTGTCATGGCGTTGCCACCCCAGCCGATCATTGAACGACGACGCGACCAGATGTTTCCTGTGCTCGATCAAGCCGAGATCGAGCGGATGCGCCGGTTCGGCGAAGTTCGCACTTTTGCCGCGAACGAAGCAGTCTTTACGACGGGCCGGGTCGGTCCCGGCCTCGGCGTCCTCCTTGCCGGCAAAATCGACGTTTACCGGCGCGACGCCGATGGACAGAGCTTGTTTGTCACTTACGAGCCCGGCCAGTTCATGGGAGAACTGGCCCAAATGGCCGGACGGCCTTCGCTGGCGGACGGCATTGCACGGGGCCAGGTCGAGGCGCTGATCATCGCGCCGGACCGGCTCCGCGCGCTGTTGATCGCGGAAGCCGAGCTCGGCGAAAAGATCATGCGGGCGCTCATTCTGCGCCGCGTCGGCCTTCTCGAAACAGGCGTCGGCGGCCCGATCATTGTCGGCAACGCCGACAATGGCGACGTGCTGCGGCTTGAGGTCTTTCTCCGCCGCAACGGCCATCCGCATCAATTGCTCAATCCCGAGAGCGACGCCGCCGCAAAGGCTTTGATCGAACGATTCCATGTCGATCCCGGACAATTGCCGATCGTGCTCTGTCCCGGCGGCCAGCTCTTGCGCAATCCCGGTGAGGATGAATTGGCGCGCTGCGTCGGCCTGGTCGGACCGATCGATCCGAACCGGGTCTATGACGTTGCCGTCGTCGGTGCCGGTCCGGCCGGGCTCGCGACCGCGGTCTATGCCGCGTCGGAAGGGTTATCTGTCCTGGTGCTCGATTCCCGGGCGTTTGGCGGTCAGGCCGGCGCCTCGGCCCGTATCGAAAACTATCTCGGTTTTCCGACCGGAATCACCGGCATGGCCTTGATGGCCCGAGCCTACAATCAGGCGCAGAAATTCGGCGCCGAAATGGCGATCCCCGATAAAGTCGAAAAGCTTGCTGCGTGCGACGGGACAGGCCGCTTTGCATTGCACCTGAATAGCGGCGAACGTGTCAGTGCGCGCTCGGTCGTCATAGCCAGTGGCGCGCGTTATCGGCGGCTCGATGTCAAAGGGCTCGACCTCTTCGAGGGACCGAACGTCCACTACTGGGCTTCGCCGCTCGAGGCGAAATTATGCGCCAATCAGGAAGTCGCTTTGGTCGGCGCCGGCAATTCGGCCGGCCAAGCTGCGGTGTTTCTCGCCAGCCAGGTCAGTCAGGTCAAAATGATCGTGCGTGGCCGGGAGCTTGGCGCCACCATGTCGCGCTATCTCGTCGACCGCATCGAGGGACTTTCAAATATCGAGGTCATCACCGGCGCCGAGATCAGCGGGCTTGAGGGTGATGTTGGGAGATTGGAGGCCGTGCGCTGGCGGCTGCGCACTTCCGGCGAAGAGACGCGTCGATCGATCCGCCGTTTGTTTTTGTTCATCGGCGCCGACCCGAATACAAACTGGCTTGACGGTTCGGGCGTTGCGCTCGACGCCAAAGGCTTCGTCCTGACGGGGTCCGATGCCGGCGATGCGCGCCATCCGTTGCAGACGGGACAGCCCGGTATCTTCGCCATCGGCGATGCGCGCGCCGCGTCAATCAAACGCGTCGCTGCGGCCGTCGGCGAAGGCGCGCAGGTTGTCGCGGCGCTGCATTCCTATTTGGCAGCGACTGGCGGCGCTAAGGCACCCACCCTGGCGGTGCTAGTTCAAAAGTCTTGAAGTCAAAACCTGGCGCGACGGTACAGCCGCACAGCGTCCAGTCGCCGAGGCTTTGCGCCGCCTGCCAAGCATGCGCCGGCACGATCGCCTGCGGGCGCTCACCGGCGGCGAGATCGCAGCCGAGCGCAACGCGGTCGATGCCGCCGGGCTCCTTCGCGATCTCAAGGATCAGCGGTGCACCGGCATGCCAGTGCCAAATCTCCACGCTGTCAATACGATGCCAATGCGAACGCTCGCCGCGCGCAAGGAGAAAATAGATCGCCGTCGAAACCGCACGGCCGCCCGTAAAGTTTCGCGCATCGCGAAACGTCTCGCGGAAATGACCACGTTCGGGATGCGGCCGAAGATCGAGCAGCCGGATCACGGCGTCCGCGGTCAGCGATCCGTCGACAGCGATGGGCGACACCGTCAGGAACGGTTCTTACGCTCGCGGATCTCCGCGAACACCTTCCAGGCCGGGCTGCCGCCAAGACCGACCGCCTTCGCCACTTCGACGTCGTCCGCGCGCAAGAACGGATTGGCCGCTTTTTCCGCACCGATGGTCGCCGGAATCGTCGGCTTGCCGGCAGCGCGCAGCCTGTCCACTTCCTCGGCACGAGCCGCGAGCGCTTTGTTGTTCGGCTCGACGGTCTTGGCGAAGCGGATATTCGACTGGGTATATTCGTGGCCGCAATAAAATTGCGTGTCGTCGGGCAGCGCGCGGAGCTTGAGAAGCGAATTCCACATCATCTCCGGATTGCCTTCGATGACCCGGCCGCAGCCGATCGAGAACAGCGTGTCGCCGACGAAGGCAAGCTTGTCGGCCGGAAAGAAAAACGAAATGTGCCCGGCGGTATGGCCGGGCGTTTCGATCACACGCGCCGAAAGGCCGCCGACCTTGACGCTGTCGCCCTCGCTTACCGTTTCATCGACATGGGCGATGCGCTGTGCCTCGCCGCGCGGCGCCACGACGCGGCATTTGTGATGCGCTTTCAATTCGCCGATGCCTGCGGTGTGATCGGCGTGGTGATGCGTCACCAGAATGTCGGTGAGTCGCCAACCGGACTTTTGCAGCGCCGCTTCGACCGGCGCCGCTTCCGGCGCATCGATCGACGCCGTAGCGCCGGTTTCCGGGTCGTGAATGAGGACGCCGAAATTGTCGGACAGGCAGGGGAACAAATAGGTCTGAGCCGGCATGTGTTTTGTCCGTTTTTGTCGGGTGTAGAGGATCATCCGCCTTCCTCGCGGATGAGGCAACACGTCAAGGTTAACGCGCAAGAGCGGCCCGGAACCACGGCTCAATCCGTGCTATTTTGTCACCATGGATGTCGTCGATCTTCGCAATTTCTACGCCCAGCGGCTTGGGGTCGTGGCCCGGCGCTTTGTCGGGGACGGCATCCGTAGCCGCTGGCCCGATATGCGCGGGCTCCGGCTCTTGGGCGTCGGTTACGCCACGCCCTATCTCGGCTTGTTCCGCGAAGAGGCGGAGCGATGTCTCGCCATGATGCCGGCGCCGCTCGGCGTGGTGCGCTGGCCGTCGTCGCGGCCGGCACTGGCGGCTTTGGTCGACGAGGACGAGTTGCCGCTGACCAATTCGGCGGTCGATCGCGTGCTGCTGGTGCATGCGCTGGAGATGTCGGCCGACCCGGTCGAGCTGTTACGCGAAGCCTGGCGCGTGCTCGCCGCCGGCGGCCGGCTGTTGGCGGTCGTGCCCAACCGGCGCGGCTTGTGGGCGCGGATGGACACCACGCCGTTCGGCTTCGGCCGGCCCTATTCCCGCACCCAGATCACGCAACTGTTGCGCGACACCTGGTTCACACCGACCGGCTGGGGCGAGGCGCTCTATGTACCACCGATCGCACGCGGCTGGTTTTTGGGTTCGGCCCCGGCCTGGGAACGTACCGGCTCGACGCTGGCGGCGCCGTTTGCCGGTGTTCATATCGTCGAGGCGACCAAGCAGGTTTACCGTGCGATCCCGGTGCGCCGCGAGAAGCGGCGGCTGGTGCCAAGCCTGCAGCCCGTGCTCGCGCCGCCACGAGGCGCGGCGGCGATGCGCTGACGCCGCGATTATTAATGCGGCCACTCTTCGGCGGTGACTGAAGCCGCGTCAGCGCCGATATAATCCGTAAGCGACGATTTGCGGTCGCGCTCCATGGCTTCGACGAGCGCCGTCTTGATATCGGCGATCAGGCCAAGGCCGCGGAACACCAGTCCCGAATAGAGCTGAACGAGACTGGCGCCGGCGCGGATTTTGAGGAGCGCGGTCGCTCCGGAGTCGATGCCGCCAGCGCCGACCAGTGGAAACACGCCCTCGACCCGCACATAGGTCTCCGCCAGCATCCGCGTCGACAGCGGCAGTAGCGGCACTCCCGATAATCCGCCGGCCTCTTTGGCCAATTCGGTGTTACGCAAACCCGGCGGACGCGACACCGTCGTATTGCCGACGATCATGCCGTCGACCCGGCGCGACCGCGCAATGCCGACAATGTCATCAAGGTCGGCAAGCGACAGGTCGGGCGCTATCTTGAGCAGCACCGGCGTCGGCCCTGCATGCGGCGCGACCCGCTCGCGGGCGTCAATGACGCGGGCCAACAGATCGTCGAGCACCGCCGCTTGCTGCATGTTGCGCAAACCGGGCGTATTGGGCGACGAGACATTGACCGCAACGTAACTCGCCACCGCGGCGAAGCGTTCGATCAGCTGCACGTAGTCGGCAATGCGATCCGGCGTTTCCTTGTTGGCGCCGACATTGATGCCGACAATTCCTTCCTTCCCTCCGCTCCTTGCGGGAGAGTGAGCGCTCGCACGCGCGGCGAGCCGGCGCAGCGCGGCGTCGGCACCTTCCGAATTGAAGCCCAGGCGGTTGATGACGCCACGATCGCGGTCGAGCCGAAATACCCGCGGCCGCGGGTTGCCTTGCTGCGGCAAGGGCGTGATGGTGCCGGCTTCGACAAAGCCAAAACCGAGGCGAAACAGCGCGTCCGGCACTTCCGCATGTTTGTCGAATCCCGCCGCGATACCGATCGGGTTTGGGAAATTGAGCCCGAACACACGCATCGCCAGCCGTTCGTCATCGGCTGCCGCCGGTGGCAATGGCGCGTATTTCAGTCCCTTGATCGCAAGCCGATGAGCGTCTTCCGGGTCAAGCCGGTGCAGAAGGGGCCGTATAAGGCGCTCGAAGGGGCCGATCACGGATCGATCTCCGGAAATTCGCGACGTCCGCCGATCTCATCCGCAAGCGGCCGTGCCCAATTCACCGCTGAAATCGGCAAAGCGGCGTAGAGATGAGGAAACAAGTCGCCGCCGCGCGATGGCTCCCATTTAAGGGCCGGCCCGAGCGCGTCGCCATCGACTGCCACCAGCATCAGATTGGTCTGCTGCGCAAAGTGTTTCGCCGCCGTCTCGGCGACTTGCGCCGCGGTCGAAAAGTGAATGAACCCGTCGTGCAGATCGAGCGCCGATCCGCGATAGAACCCGGCCAGCTCCGCCGCCTGCCACGCCGCCTGTTCGCAGATTTTGTAGATCGTCGCCACGTCCGAAACGGTGCACCCTGATTGCGACCGGACCCTATCGGCCCTTGAGCGCCGAGGCAATAATTCCTATCATCGCGTGGTTGTACGGGGTTGAAATGGTCAAGCACGCGGACATCTGGTCGGCCATCGATCGGCTCGCGGAGCGTTGTCAATTGTCGGCTTCGGGCCTGGCGCGCCGGGCGGGTCTTGATCCGACCACCTTCAACAAATCAAAACGTATCACAAAGAAAGGCCACGCACGCTGGCCGTCGACGGAGTCAATTGCCAAAGCAATCGCCGCAGCCAATGTCACGTTTCACACTTACGCTGACTTTGTCGATGGAGACGGCGCCGCAAAGGCGCAGACAGTGCCGCTGCTTGGTTTCGCCGAAGACGGCGCCCTGGGTTTTTTCGATGACGGCGGCTGTCCCATCGGTGACGGCTGCGACGCGATTCCGTTTCCTGATGCAAAGGAGGAAGGATATTTCGCGCGCAAAGTCGCCGGCCGGTCGATGGAGCCCGCGTATCACGATGGCGACGTTTTGATTCTATCCCGGCTTGCTCCGCTCGGCGCCGGTGACCGCATCGTTTTATGCCTGTGCGACGGCGAATGTGTCGTGAAGGAGTTCAAGGCCGAAACTGTCAAAACGATCGAAGTGAAATCGATCGATGCCGGGCAAGCCGTTGCTACTTTTCAGCTTAGCGACGTGAAATGGCGCGCCCGGGTTATGTGGGTGCGTCAGTAATCAGGCCGAGCGCGCCAGCGCGCCGTCGATCATGCCGACGGTGTTTTCAATACCATAGGCGGCGACGAACGAGCCGAACCGCGGGCCTTTCTCCTGGCCGAGCAGCACCTGATAGAGCATGTTGAACCAATCGAGCGCGACGCCGGGCTTGCCGTCCTTGGCTTTTTTCTTCTCGTCGAGGAACGGTTCGCGGCGGCCCACTTCATAAACCACATCTTGGATGGCTTGCGGGTCGGCGTCTGCCGGTAATTGCGACAAGGCATCGCGCAGATCGATAAGGGCGGCGCGTTCGGCGGCACTTGGTTCGCGGAATTGCTTCTTCGGCGCGACAAAGTCGCGATAATAATTGATGGCGTAATCGACCAGTCCGGCAAGCCGAGGGTTCGACGCCGGGGTGACGCCCGGACGATAGCGGCCGATAAAGCCCCAGAGCGTTTCCGCATTCGCGGCGTTCGAGGCGGTCACCAAGGACAGCAACATGGCGAATGGTACCGGATTGTCCGGCGCCGGCGGTTTGCCGCCGTGAATGTGCCAGACCGGATTGCCCAAGCGTTCCTTGTCAGCCTGCCGCGGATAAGCGTCGAGAAACTGCAAATATTCATCGACGTGGCGCGGAATGACGTCGAAGTAGAGCCGCTTCGCCGCTTTGGGCTCGCGATACATGAAGAGCGAGAGGCTCTCCGGGCTGGCATAGCGCAGCCATTCATCGATGGTCAGGCCGTTACCCTTCGACTTCGAGATTTTTTGGCCGTTCTCGTCGAGGAAGAGTTCATAGTTGAACCCTTCCGGCGGTGCACCGCCGAGGACGCGGCAAATTTCGCTGGAGAGTTTGACCGAGTCGATCAAATCCTTGCCGGCCATTTCGTAATCGATGCCGAGCGCAACCCAGCGCATCGCCCAGTCCGGTTTCCATTGCAGCTTGCAGCGGCCGCCGGTGACGAGGGTCGTGACGTGCTGGCGGCTGTCGGGATCCTCGTAAGTGATCGTTCCCGCCTTGGCATCGTGCGCCACGACCGGCACTTGCAGCACGATCCCGGTCTCCGGCGAGATCGGCAAAAATGGCGAATAGGATTGCGCCCGCTCTTCGCGCAATGACGGCAGCATGACCGCCATCACCGCCTCGAAATGCTGCAGCATATTGAGAAGCGCGGCGTCGAAACGCCCCGAAGTGTAGCAGGCGGTCGCCGACATGAATTCATAGTCGAAGCCGAACTGATCGAGAAAGGCGCGCAGCCGTGCGTTATTATGCGCGGCGAAACTGTCATGCGTGCCGAACGGATCGGGCACCTGCGTCAGCGGCTTGCCGAGATGCTGCGCCACCATCTCTTTGTTGGGCACATTGTCCGGCACTTTGCGGAGCCCGTCCATATCGTCGGAAAACGCGATCAGCCGGGTCTTGATCTTGTCGTCGGTGAGAACGCGGAAGGCGTGGCGCACCATGGTGGTGCGGGCGACTTCGCCGAACGTGCCGATATGCGGCAGGCCGGACGGCCCATAGCCGGTCTCGAAGATCACCTCGTCCTTCGGCTTGCGCTTGAGGCGCGCGACGATCTTGCGCGCCTCCTCGAACGGCCAGGCGTGCGAGAGTTCGGCGAATTGGCGCAACGGGGCAACTGGAATTTCAGCAGACGTCATAATGGCATGCTTGTCGGTAAGGGGTCCGGCTCGAGGCCGAGGACCGGCGCGGTATAGCGTCAAACGCCCGCACGTCAAAACGGGCTGATCGGGAAATAGCGCAGCCACAGGTCGGTATAGCTGCCCTTTTCCCATTGCCGGAACAGCGCCCAGTTCAAAGCCTGGCGCAACAGATCGTTTCCCGGCTTGACCGCAATGCTGATGCCTTCGCCGAAAAAGCGGCTTTCAAGATAAGGGCCGCCGCGGAAAACGCAGCAGCCGGCGGAATCCGTGCCGTTAAGCCAGAATGCGAGCGCGATACCGTCGCCAAACAGAAGATCGACCTCTTTGTTGCGCAGCGCCGCGCGTGCGGCTTCGGCATTGGGATAGGGGTGGATTTCGGCCTCGGTGAACATCTCTTTCAGGAAGGCTTCGTGCGCGGTGCCGGCGACCACCGCGATCTTCTTGCCTTCGACCAGTTCCGGCAGCACGTCCCGGATCGGACTGTCCGCACGCGCCACGAAACGCGCCGGGGTGCGGTAATAAGGGTCGGTGAAGTCGGCGCGTTTGCGCGTTTCCGCGGTCGTCGCGATCGAGGCGATTACGGCGTCGCCGCGATTGTCATTGAGTGCATCGAGAAGCATATCGAAGCGCCGCGCCTGGATGGTGCAGTTGGCTTTGATCTCGTCGCATAGCAGGCGGGCCAGATCGACGTTGAAGCCGGCCGGATTGCCGTCCGGCCCGGCATAGTCGAACGGCGGATAATCGAGCTCGGTGAGAAAGCGGATCGATTGGACGCGCGACAGATCGGGCCGCTCGGGACGCCGCCGCGGATCCCAAAAGCCGGGGACGGCTGCGCCGTGCGGCATGACGACGGCGTTTGGCGCGATGCCGTCCGGCGATACGCCTTCAGGCGCTGCCCGGTCCTGCGCAAGCGCGGCAAAGCAAGGCACGCCGGCGCAAACCAAGGCTGCCAGCAGGCCCAGCCGTGTAGAACGAAGTCTTGCACCTAGAAATTGCATGGGCCACGATCTGCCGGCGAAGTCTGAGAGCGGAGCACGGGACGGCGGGCCGGCCTCGGCCCGCTTAGCGGGGACGTGAGGAAAAGTCGAGGCGGCAGCTCGTGGTAGCGTTGGGTCGGGGGTCGAAAGTGACGTTGCGCGGCGGTATCCAGGCGACCGTTGGCCTCACCGCGGTGGAAAATTGGCTGCGCAGCGGGCCACTTGGCAGCGTATTTCCCCGAGCACGCGGGCATCCGACAACACCGCAGCCGGGACAGCGGCGCGCCTGCCCGGAGCTCGATTGTGTTCGCCATCTTTTGCCGCGCCGTGTCATTGCCGCGGCGGAACGGCGGGCGCGATGGATCGGTGTCGGTGCTGAGCGGGTGCTCCACTGCCTCGGCGCCATGACGGAAGAACGCTACCTGACAGCACTGGCGCATTGGCTCGGCACCTCATTCGAGCAGTTTGACCGTATCCCACGAGCGGACTGCCCGCTAAGCGACGATCAGCTCGTCGATGCGGACGCGGCGGGATTATTGCCGCTATTTCAGAACGGAAAACTCACATGGATCATTGTACCGCGCGGCCTTGCTGCGCGCCGCCTGTCCGACACGCGGCGGCCACTGCCGTCGTGGCTGAATTCATTTCGTCTGACTTCAGCGGGACGTCTGCGGCACTTTGTCGAACAGCATGCCCAAAGGGCGATCGAGCGACGTGCGGCGGACGGCCTTCGCCTGAGCAGGCCCCATTTATCGAACGCGCCGCGCCCGCAGCAAAAACGGCTTTTGGCAACGGCCGGTTGGGCGATCGCTGCATTCGCTTTTTTTGCCGGTGCGCCGCTGGTGGTGATCGAAATCCCTGAGCGGTCTGTTTTGCGCGCTTTTTCTTGCCGCAGCGCTGCTGCGGCTCTTATGCGCCGGCCTCGGCGGTCGATCTCCGCCGGAGCCGAAACCGATCGGAGACGCGCAGTTGCCCATCTATACGATCATCTGCGCGCTCTACCGCGAGGCGGCTGTGGTCGACAGACTGGTCGCGGCGATCCAGGCGCTCGATTATCCGCCCGAAAAGCTCGACGTGAAATTCGTGCTGGAAGCCGACGACAGGGAAACCCAGGGCGCGTTGGCCCGGCTTCGTCTCGGCCCACCATTCGAGATCATCATCGCGCCGGCCATCGGTCCGCGCACCAAGCCGAAAGCGCTCAATGTGGCGCTGCCGTTTGCGCGTGGCATTTTCACCGTTGTGTATGACGCCGAAGACGCGCCGGACCCCGATCAACTGCGCCGGGCGCTCGAGCTGTTCCGGGACGGCGACAAGCGGTTGGCTTGCGTGCAGGCGAGCCTGACGATCGACAATACCGACGACAATCTGCTTACCCGCATGTTCACGGCCAATTACGCCGGCCAGTTCGATGCTTTCCTGCCGGGTCTTGCCGCGATTTCGCTGCCGTTTCCGCTTGGCGGCTCTTCAAATCATTTCCGCACTGCCGCGCTACGCAAAGTGGGCGGCTGGGATCCTTACAATGTCACCGAAGACGCCGATCTCGGTATTCGCCTTTCTCGCCTCGGCTATCGATCGGCCGTTTTGGCTTCGTCGACATATGAGGAAGCGCCGGCGCATTTCGCGGTTTGGCTCAAGCAGCGGACCCGCTGGTACAAGGGCTGGATGCAAACTTGGCTCGTGCATATGCGGCGGCCGAACCGTTTGTTACGAGAACTTGGCCCGGGCGGCGCGATTGCGTTTCAAATTCTACTCGCCGCGAATGTGCTCGCGGCATTGATCCATCCGCTGTTCATGACCGGGCTCGGCTACATGCTGTTGGCTTTGCCGACGGAATGGGCGACCGCGGCCCTCGACAACGCTATTCCGATTTTCGTCGCCGGCCTGTTGTCAGGCTACACGTCCACGATTTTGCTCGACGTCATCGGTCTTAGTAGGCGCGGCCTTTTGAAACAGGCCTGGGTGTTGCTGCTGACACCGCTGCACTGGTTCCTGCTTTCGCTCGCCGCATGGCGCGCGCTATTTCAGCTTTTGTACGATCCGCAACGCTGGGAGAAAACCGAACACGGCCTCGCCAGGACGTCGCGCGCCGCCGGTTTGCACCCAATCGCACCGGTTCATCGCGATAACAGGCTACCGCCACAGCCGAAGCGGCGCCCCGTTCCGCAACACGCTCGACCGCGAACACAAATCGGTCCTGCCGCGCCTATTGCGCCGATGAAGCTTATGAAGGGCGGCCGCGATACGGTTTTATTCGTACGCCGATAAATTGTGGCGGCGGGTCACAGATAGCGGCGCAGTTCCGCGGCTTCCGCGTCGGGCGTCCCCTTGGTGCTGAACGGCGCGACGAAATGTCCGTCCTTGTCCATGAGATAGACGATGGCGGTGTGATCCATCGTGTAATCGCCGTTTTCGAGCGGAACTTTCTTGGCATAGACCCGATAGGCTTTGACCGCGGCATCGATCGAGGCCTGGTCACCGGTCAAGCCGCGCAGATGCGGATCGAAATTCGACAAGTAATCCTTGATCACCGCGGGGGTGTCTCGTTGCGGATCGACAGTGATGAACAGTGCGCCGATCTTATTGGCGTCCGGTCCTAGCGCCTTCATTATCTGCGACATGTCGAACAGAGTGGTCGGGCAGATGTCCGGACAGTGGGTGAAACCGAAGAACACCAGGAAGGGGCGGCCCTTCATATCGGCGTCGGTGACCGGGACGCCGTTCTGGTCTTCGAGATGGAACGGACCACCGACGGCGGCGATCGCCGGGCCGGTGGGCGATATTCCCCGTTCGGAGACGAACAAGATCGCGCCGAAGAACAGGACCAAGCCGCCCAGAAAGGCGGCGAAGATCAGCATCACGCGGGAAACTTTGGCGTTCACGGCTCGTCCCTCAGCCGATCCGCCCCGACGAGCCGGCGCGGATCGTTGTTTCAGGAAGACCTGGTGCCTTAATACGCCCGGAGTAAGACAGCGATCTTCCAGCCAAGTGGAAATAGGCCGGAACGCACGGCTCGGCAATGGCCGAAATGCCGCGCTAGCGTCATACCGGCACCCCGAACTGGCCTACTGACCCTAGCCTACTGACAAGGGCGATAGAGCGCCGTCAGCTCGCGGCCCTGCAGCATGATCAGATGCGGCGTCAACCCGCCATGGCGGCCGATCCAGGCTTTGATCGCCGGCGGGTAGAGATGCATGACCAGCGCGCTGCCCTGCCGCGTCGGCACGAACGAACGCGAGGCGTCGTTATAGTAAGAAGCGGCATGGAAGCCCAGCACCGCGCGGCTGGTGACACAGACGTGGTCGCGCGGCATAAGACCGGTCAGCAGCGTACAGGCTGAAAGACACGGTCCGTCGATGACGATGCGTTCTCCCGATGCACGCATCTGTTGGAACTTTTGAACGTAGGAAGAAACTTCGCCTCCCGGATCATTGGTAATCCGGACATCCGCCGACGCCGTCGAAATCGCAAACAACGTCAGCACCGCCGACGCGAGCGCGCCGGCCCAAACGGCCTTCCATCTCATGTTTCACCCTCTCCCACTCAATCAATCTTGTGTGGCCCCGCATTGTGGCAAGACTTCGAGGAATCTCCGTGTTTCGTGCGGAAACATCATGACGCGCCGGCAAGACGACTGCAACAAGCGATGCTATAAGGAACCTGCCAAGGATTAGGCACTTGCTGCCAAAAGTTCCGCCACCAAAAACACGCTCGTGAATTCAAGAAACTTCAAAACCGTCAAGAGAGCACTCACATCATGAATACGTCAGTCGCCCGCAAAACCAATGTTCCCGACTTCGCAACGGCTTATTACCTGCTCGAAGGCCTCAAAGAGACGGGCATCGACTACCTCTTCTGTAATTTCGGAACCGATCACGCGCCGATCATCGACGAGATGGCGCACCGCCGCAAACGCGGCGAGGAAATGCCGAGCGTAGTGCGCTGCCCGCACGAAAACTCGGCGGCGCATATGGCCGGCGGCTACGCGCTGGTGACCGGCCGCGGCCAAGGTGTGCTGGTGCATGTCGATGTCGGCACCGCCAACACTGCGAACGGCATGCACAATCTGTTCCGCAGCCGCTTGCCGGTGCTGCTGATGGCCGGCAAGGCGCCCTACACCGTCAACAATGAGCTGGTCGGATCGCGCGATACCTATGTTCACTTCATTCAGGAGCCGTTCGACCAGGCAAGCTTGGTACGGCCCTATTTGAAATGGGAATGGACGCTGCCGTCGGGCGTCGTTGTCAAGGAGGCGCTGCGGCGGGCTTCGTCGATCATGCATAGCGAGCCGCGCGGGCCCGTCTATCTGATGATGCAGCGCGAGACGCTGACGCAACATTGGAGTCCCGACGAGATCAGAAGCTACACCGCCGATCAGTTCGCCGCGACGTCGGGAGGCGGCGCCGATCCGAAGCTTGTCGATGCGCTCGCGGAAAAGCTTTTGACTGCCGAAAATCCGATACTGATCACCGGCTATGCCGGACGCCGCGCCAATGCCTCACGTGCCATCGAAGCGCTGGCGCAATTCGCCGGTATTGCCGTGTACGAAGTCAACGCGACCAACAACATCTCACACGATAATCCGTGTTTCGTCGGCTTCACGGCGGAAAAGGCAGTGCCGCAGGCCGATGTCGGACTGCTGGTCGACGTCGACGTGCCCTGGTTCCCGAACAAGGCGCAAGCGGCGCCCGATTCGTTCTGGGCCCATATCGACATCGATACGCTCAAACCCGGCTCGCCGATGTGGAGCTTCCCCGGAAACTTGCGCATGCAGGGCGACAGCGGACAGATCCTCGAGCAAGTGCTCGAGGCCTTGAAAGCCAAAGTGACGCCGCGTTTTCAAAAAGCGGTAGCCGCGCGTTTGCCGCGCATCAAAGCGGCACGCGATGAGCGGATCGACCGCGCCGCCAAACTCGCGGCGGATAAGGGCAAACCGGGCGCGATCAATCCACATTATGTCACCTCCGAACTCGCCAAACTGCTCGACGACGAGGACATGATCTTCAACGAAGGCATCACCAATGCCGCGGCGGTCTATCTGCAAATTCCACGTCGGGTACCGAATACCATCGTGGTGGCCGGCGGCGGCGGACTCGGCTGGTCCGGCGGCATGGCGCTTGGCGCCAAGCTTGCCGCGCCGGATCGGCTCATGGTGCAGATCTCCGGCGACGGCGGATTTTATTTCGGCAATCCAACCTCGGTCTTCGCCATCGCGCAGCAATATAAATTGCCGTTCCTGTCGATCGTCCTCGACAATTCCGGCTGGAACGCGGTGAAGCAATCGACCCTGAGGGTCTATCCGGAAGGCGAGGCCAAGACCGCCAATGAATTCGAGGCGGAGCTTGCGCCCAAGGTCCACTTCGCCAAGGTCGCCGAAGCTTTCGACGCTCATGCCGAAGAACTTACCGATCCCGCCGAGGTACCGGCGGCGCTGGCACGCTGCATCAAGGAAGTCCGCAACGGCCGTGCCGCGCTGCTGCATGTGCGCGTGACGAAGATGTAGGGATAAACGCGCGTTCCCCGGACGCGGTGCGGCAAGAAGTGACGCACCGCAGATCCGGGGTCTTTAAAACTTCGGCGTCAAACGGCTTTGAGTTCTCTACGATCCCGGGTCTGCAGCGCATCATTCCGCTGCGCTTCATGCTGCGCAGCGCCCGGGAAACAACGTCATTACGGGCTGGCGTGGTTGATGAATTTTTCCGGCGGTGCTTCGCCCCATTGCGATACCAGCGCTTCGTCGACGGGAACGAGATTCGAGCCGTTGGCGAGATTGAGCCGATCGCTGTCCGCCCAATGCTCGTGGACGCGGCCCCACGGGTCGGCCCAATAGTCGTAGACCTGACTGCCGAGCACGTGGCGGCCGATGCCCCACATATGCTCGTAGCCGAACTTTTTCAGATGATGGTGACCCATGGCGACGTCGTCGATATCGGGCACTTCGAACGACAGGTGATTGAGCCCGGTCTTCTCATGCGCCAGGCAGAAGAAGACATGATGGTCGACGTAATTGTCGCCGCGATCGCAGCGGTTGAAGGAGCCGATGATATTGTCCTGCTTTTCGACATAGACGTCATCGGAGCAGATGAAACCGAGCGTCTCGCGGAACCAGGCCACCGTTTCGGTAAAGCGCGGCGTCATCAGCACGCCGTGGCCGACCCGTTTCACGTGCGCGGGGCCCTTCGGCAACCGCATCATCTCGCCGGCGCGTGACAGCGGCGCTTCGCCGGAATTCATTTTCTGGCGCTTGACCTTGATTTCTTCGACCGGCGCGATGCCGCACACAACTTCGATCTGATAGCCGTTCGGCTCGGTCAGACGGACGCGCTTGCCGCCGCCCGGCTCGTCGATATTTTCAACGCCGGAGGCGCCGGGTGCTTTGCTGAGCCGCTTCAGGTCGTCCTCGTCATCGACGTAATACGCCAGCCCGAGGAATTTGGGATCGCCCTTTTCGGTGACGTGGATGTGGTGATTGGGATCGGTGCCGCGCATATAGAGCGCGTTATCCGTCCGCTCGGTGCGATGCATGCCGAAGCGGGTCAAGAACTCCTCCGCAACGTCGAGATCGGGAGACCGCATACGTCCGTAGGCGATGTCTCGTGCTTTGACCCAGGACATTCCACTTCCTCCGTTACACGGCGCGCTTGCGCTGGCGGCGCCATTGATACTGACGTGATCAAGCCGGGCTTATGCCGCGTGGTAATCGGACGGCACGGTCTCGTCGATGCGCTTGCCCCCCATGGCGTCGAACACCGGTGTCAGCACGATGGCGATCACGAGATTGAGGATCACAGTATAGAAAGCGCTGTAGCCCGGCAACGTGTAGCCGCCGATGACAAGCGGATAGGCGGCGGCGAAATTCACCGAAACCGCCATCGCCGTGCCGGCAACGCTGCCCACTGCCCACCCGATCAGCAGCGCCCAATCGTTGAACCAGCGGGTGTAAAGCCCGAGCATCACGGCCGGCAGCGTCTGGATGATCCAGATGCCGCCGAGCAACTGGAACTGAATCGCATAGGTGGTCGGCACGAACACGATAAAGACCAGCGCGCCCACCTTCACGATCAGCGACACCAGCTTTGCCATCTGCGCTTCTTCACGATCGGTCGGATTTTTATTGATGAACTCGCGATGGATGTTGCGGGTATAGAGATTGGCCGCAGCGATCGACATGATCGCCGCCGGCACCAGCGCGCCGATGCCGACCGCGGCGAAGGCGATGCCGACGAACCAGGACGGAAAGCTGTGCACGATCAGCGCCGGAACGGCAAAGCTGTTGCCGAATTGTTTGAAGCCGCCCGCGTATTCCGGCATCGTCGAGACGCCGGCGGCGATGGCAAAGAAGCCGACCAGCGCCAACAATCCGAGCATAAATGAGTAGGCCGGCAGCATCGCCGCATTGCGGCGGATGGCGCGTCCGCTCGAAGAGCTCAAAATGCCGGTGATGGAGTGCGGATAGAGGAACAACGCCAGCGCCGAGCCGAGCGCCAGCGTCGCATACACGCCATAGGAGCCGGTCGTGGAAGCGCCCGGCACCGCGAGCAGCAGCTTCGCCGGCGGCACCGCGGCGAAGATCTTGCTGAAGCCGCCGAGTTGCGCCGGAATGACAATCACGGCGGCGAACGCCGTGATGTAGATCAAGAGATCCTTGACGATCGCGATCGATGCCGGCGCGCGCAACCCGCTCGAATAAGTGAAGGCGGCCAGGATGACGAAGGCGATCAGCAGCGGCAGATCGGCGAGATAGCCGGTGCCGGAGACCCCCATGGCGCCAATGACGACCTGGAGGCCGACCAATTGCAACGCGATATAGGGCATGGTGGCGACGATGCCGGTCACCGTCACCGCCAGCGCGAGCCAGCGATTGCCAAAACGGCCGCGGACGAAATCGGCCGGGGTGATGTAATTGTGCTTGTGGCAGACGTTCCACAATCGCGGAAATACCAGGAACAGGATCGGATAGATGAAAATGGTGTACGGCACCGCGAAGAACGCGATCGCGCCGGCGCCGAAGGCGAGCGCCGGAACGGCGATAAAGGTGTAGGCTGTATAGATATCGCCGCCGACCAGGAACCAGGTGATCAGAGTACCGAACCGCCGGCCGCCGAGGCCCCATTCGTGGAGCTGGTCGAGATCGCCCTTGCGCCAATGCGCGGCGGCAAAGCCTAGATAGGTGATGAACGCGAACAGTAAAACGAAAACTGTGAGCGCAGTCCAATTGACATCAGCCACGGCACTTCCCCCGGTCGTCTTTAGTTGCTTGCTGCTTGTTTGCTGTCTAGCGGCGACGCACTGCTGCGCGCCGCGACTTACTCGTCCTTGGTGGCGAAATAGACGATCGCCGTCAGAATGGCGCCGACGATGACGGCCGCCATCTGATACCAATAGAAGAACGGTATGCCGATCAGCGTCGGCTCGGCCTTGTTATAAAATGCCGGCCAGATCACCGCGACGAACTGGACCACGAACAGCAGATACCACCAATTCCAACCGTCGCGCTTGTCGCCCTGCCGATCAGCGTTTTGCAGACTCATGGTCGCCCCTCCATTTCCGTCCCCAATAACAATCCGCTTGATTTGCAAATTCAACAACTTGCAAATGAGCTGTTATCCGCTCCTCGCTGAACCATAGCGGGGGCCCATCGCCGAATCAAAACGAAATTATGATGCACTGCAGCGTGGCAATGCGTGAAACGCGCGTGCCCCTACATCCTTCCCCGCTAATGCGCGCAGGATGAACAGTCACTCTGCTTGTGACGAATACTTTGCCCTAACTACGGCTATGGCCGATCGCCCAAACATAAGCGGCGACAGCGGCGACATCAGAATCCGAGAGGGGCGCGCCGCCTTTGGGCGGCATCGGAACCTCGTAATTCCGCGGTTTCGGCACACCATCGGTGATCGTCTCGGTGATCGACTTGAGGCTGCCGTCGCCGATGAGCCAGTTGCCCTTCACCAAGGACGGTGCCTGTGGGCCGCCTTGCGCATTGGAACCGTGGCAACCGGCGCAGGTGCCGTCCGCCGCCTCGCCATGGTAGATGCGGTCGCCCAGTGCAACTTGCTCTTTTGTCGCGCCGGGCGGCACCGGCAGAGACGCCGGGCTCAGCCGACCGGCGTCAGGATGGACACCCTCCGGTGGACCGGGCTCGGCCGAACTCGCGGCGGCGACAACGGGTGCCGGAGCTGCAGCGACAGCCGTATCGGCGCTGCCGTGAAAGGTGACGCGCCAGATGCGGCCATGCACGTCCTCGGAAATAAACAGCGCGCCGTCCGGCGCCATGGCGAGTCCCCCTGGCCGGAATGCCGCCTGGCCGGGTTCTTTTATCGCGCCGGCGAAACCATCGGCGAAGACGACGAAGTTGCCCGCCGCCTTACCGTCCTTGAGCGGCTGGAAGACGACGTTATAGCCGCCCTGCGGTTCGGGCGCGCGATTCCACGAGCCGTGGAACGCGATGAAGGCGCCGCCCTGGTACCCCGCCGGGAAAGCCGTGCCGGAGTAAATCAGCAGATCGTTCGGCGCCCAATGCCCGGGAAAGGCGGCGATCGGCGCGGTCTTCTCCGCGCAACCGCCGACCTTCTTGCCGCCGTCGCCCCCATATTCCGGCGCCAGAACAAGCTTGTTCTGCTCGCGGTCGAAATAGCATTCCGGCCAGCCATAATCCGCACCCTGTTGAGTCACAACCAATTCCTCGGCCGGCTCCCGGGCGCTTTGCAGCGATGTATAAAGTTTCGAAAAATTCTGCGCGAGTTGGTCGCGGCCGTGCATGGTCGCGAACAGGCGGCCCGAGGAATCGAAGGCAAAGCCTTCGCCATTGCGCAGCCCGGTCAGGTAGCGCTCAGCCGGCGAGAAATGCTGGCCGGTCTTGTTGGCGTCATAGCGCCAGGTCCCCGCGCGAGTCTCGAGTTCCGTGCACGGCTGGTGCCCGAGCGAGTTCGGCATGCGGTTGTCGATCTGGCATGAATTGGTCGCCGAACCGAGGTCGACATAGAGCTGGCCCTTCGGATCGATGATGAACGGATGCATCGGATGATCGCCAGTAAGCGGCAGGCCGGAGACGACAACCTGCGGCGATCCGGTCGGGACCAGCGAATCCTTCGGCATGGCGTAGCGGATGATCTTGTCGTTCTGCTCCGCATAGAGGGCGCCGTTGTAGAGCCCGATGCCGGAGCCACCGGCCGAGCCTTGCGGCACGCCATCGCCGAAACGCTGGATCGTGTCGGCTTTGCCGTCGCCTCTAGTGTCTTTCAGCGCCACCAGAAAGCCGCCGGCCGGCGGCGTGTCGTTATGGAAGTAACGGCCGCTCCAGGTGTTGACATAGAGCACGCCGTTCGGCGCGACGACCATATGGCGGACGTGGCCGATATTGTCGGCGAATACGGTGGCGCAGAAGCCGGGCGACAGGGTGATGCCGGTATCGCCGCCGGGACAGGCATTGGCTGAACCGCCTTGCTGGCCGGATTGGGCTTTGGCCGACGGCCCGGCGAACAGCAAAGCAATGGCAAGAAGCGAGATCGTGGAAAGAAGAGTGGCGCGAACATGGCGCGTGGCGACGCGGCTGGTCATGGCGATGCTCCGGCTTCCAAGCCCCGTCGCCCTATTTCAGCAAGCCCCTCATTTTAATGACAGACGACATAAACGGATGCGACATCGCGCAAAGTTGATTGCGCTTTGGTGTGCGCACGAAATTCGATTTTATGCCGATTGAATTTAGTGAGTGGCGGAACACACACGCGGTTGCGCGGCCGTTACGTATCCACCTTCAGCGCTGCAATGAACGCTTCCTGCGGAATATCGACCTTGCCGAACTGCCGCATGCGCTTCTTGCCTTCCTTCTGCTTGTCGAGCAGCTTGCGCTTGCGGGTGGCGTCCCCGCCGTAGCATTTCGCGGTGACGTCCTTGCGGAAAGCGCGCACGGTTTCCCGCGCGATCACCTTGCCGCCGATCGCGGCCTGGATCGGCACCTGGAACATGTGCGGCGGAATGAGCTCTTTCAGTTTCTCCGCCATGGCGCGGCCGCGGCTTTCGGCGCGGGTGCGGTGCACCAGCATGGCGAGCGCGTCGACCGGCTCGGCATTGACCAGCATCTGCAGCTTGACCAGATCGGCTGGCTTGTAATCGGTGAGATGATAATCGAACGAGGCGTAGCCCTTCGACACCGATTTGAGCCGGTCGTAGAAATCGAACACCACTTCGTTGAGCGGCAGATCGTATTTCACCATCGCGCGGTTGCCGACGTAAGTGAGCTCTTTTTGCTCGCCGCGGCGATCCTGGCAGAGTTTCAGCACCGAGCCGAGATATTCGTCCGGCGTGAGGATCGTCGCCTCGATCCATGGCTCCTGCATTTCCTCGATGTGATTCGGATCCGGCATGTCGACCGGATTGTGAATTTCCAATTGCTCGCCGTTGCGCAGCTTGATCTTGTAGATCACCGATGGCGCGGTCGCGATCAGATTGAGATTGAATTCGCGCTCCAGCCGCTCCTGGATGATCTCAAGGTGGAGGAGACCCAGGAAACCGCAGCGGAAACCGAAGCCGAGTGCCGCCGAGGTTTCCATCTCGAAAGTGAAGCTCGCGTCGTTAAGCCGGAGCTTGCCCATCGCCGCGCGGAGATCTTCGAAGTCGGCGGCATCGACCGGGAACAAGCCGCAAAACACCACCGGAATCGCCGGACGGAAACCAGGCAGCGGCTCGGTCACCGGCCGCCGATCGTCGGTGATGGTATCGCCGATCCGGGTGTCGGCCACTTCCTTGATCGAGGCGGTGAGAAAACCGATCTCGCCCGGACCGAGCTCGCCGAGCTCGACCCGCTTCGGCGTGAAAATGCCGACCCGGTCGACCTCATAGGTCGCGCTGGCGCCCATCATGCGGATGCGCTGGCCCTTTTTGAGCACGCCGTCGACAACGCGGAACAGCACCACGACGCCGAGATAGGCGTCGTACCAGCTGTCGACCAACAGCGCCTTGAGGGGGGCTGAGGCATCGCCCTTCGGCGGCGGCAGGCGATGGACGATGGCTTCCAGCACCTCCGGCACGTTCAAGCCGGTCTTGGCCGAGATCAGGATCGCGTCGGAGGCATCGAGCCCGATCACGTCCTCGATCTGCTGCTTGATCTTGTCCGGCTCGGCGGCCGGCAGGTCGACTTTATTGAGGACCGGGACGATCTCGTGATGATTGTCGAGCGCCTGATAGACATTGGCGAGCGTCTGCGCTTCGACGCCCTGCGAGGCGTCGACCACCAAGAGCGAGCCCTCGCAGGCGGCGAGCGAGCGGCTGACTTCATAGGCAAAATCGACGTGGCCCGGCGTATCGATGAGATTGAGTACGTAGGCCTTGCCGTTACGGGCCCGGTAATTCAGCCGTACCGTCTGCGCTTTGATCGTAATACCGCGTTCGCGCTCGATATCCATGGAATCGAGCACCTGTTCGACCATTTCACGGGCCTCGAGCCCCCCAGTCGACTGGATCAGCCGATCGGCAAGGGTCGATTTGCCATGGTCGATATGGGCGATGATCGCGAAATTACGGATGCTGTCGATGGGTACCGCAGTCATGGCGGGCAGATAACACCCGTGCCGCGGTGCGGCAAGCGCAGTAACTCTTACCCGCCTTGCATTCGCTCGGCGTCCTCTTCCGGAGCGGGAGAGGGAGAATTCACCGCTGGCGCCACACCAGCGCGGCGGAGACCACGAAGTTCCAGACGGTGCCGATCAGCGCGCCTCCGAGGCCGGCGATCCACCACACGCTGTCGTAGTCGTAGATCCAGGTGGCGATGCCGATATTGGAAATAGCGCCGACGGCGCAGATCGCTTCGAAGCCGAGAAGGCCGGTGACGAATCGCCAACCGGTCAGCCGCTGGTCGCGATAGGTGAGAAGATTATTGAGAACGAAATTCCAGGCGATGGCGACAATGGTGGCAAAGGTCTGCGCCACGCCGAACGACAAGGCGGCCGCCAGCAGTCCCCGCAAAATGCCCAGATGGACGATGAGCCCGGTCAAGCCGACCAGGCAGAACAGCAGGAAGCGGGCCGAGATGACATCGTTGGTGAGCTTCGCCACCACCAGTGCGGCAAAATCGAGCGCCACCTTGCTGTCGAGCTTGCTGGTACCGTGCTGACGTTCGCGAAACACCGACGGCAGTTCGAGCGTGCTCAGGCTGCCGCGCGCCGTGGCGAGCAGATCAAGCAGGATCTTGAAGCCCTGCGACGATAGCGACGGCGCCAGCGGCTCGAAGGCATCGCGGCGGATCATGAAAAAGCCGCTCATCGGATCGGTGAGTTCGATACCGAGCAGGAGTTGCGTCACACGGTTGGACCAGCGGCTGACTTTCGCGCGCAGCGGCGACAGTCCGTCCCAGGTGCCGCCGTCGACATAACGGCTGGCAATGACGATATCGGCGCGGTTGGCGCACAACGCGTCGAGCATGGCGGCCAGGCGCGCTTCGTCGTGCTGCAGATCGGCATCCATCACCGCGACGTAGCGGGCCTGGCTCGCCAGCATGCCTTCGAGGCAAGCGCCGGCGAGACCGCGGCGGCCGATGCGGCGGATGCAGCGCACGCGGTTATCCGCAGCGCCAATGGCGCGGGTCACGGCGGCGGTGCCGTCAGGGGAATTGTCGTCAACGAAGATGACTTCCCAGTCGCGGCCGGCGAGCACGCGGCCGAGCCGTTCGACCAGGATCGGAATATTGGCCTGCTCGTTGAAGGTCGGCACGATGATGCTGAGTTCCGGGGCGGGGTGTGGCGCGACCGCAGCCGACGACGACGCGATAGCGGCCTTTTCCGAGCCGATTGTCGCCATTTCAGACAATGCCATGCACTCTTTCGCGTTACACGAGGTCCACGCTAGCCAAGTCCGCCGCTCACGGATAGCGCTTAGCGGGATCAAAGTGAGTAGGATGTTGCCACAATCCGCGTCGCCGTCGCGCCGGACCGCCGGCCGTGGTGCACGTCGGTCGAAACGGACAACCGGCCGCATTGGACGGACGGTATCGACCGTGCCATACACGCAGTCTTGTGGGGTGCGGCGGGTTCCGGTGTATGGTCCGGGTCCGCCAAAGGGCGGATGCAAGCTTCCTTATTTGATCGCTGGAGCGCCGTTTTTTCGGGCGTCGTTGACGGATTATGCGATCCGCAGCGGCGGCGACGCGTCATGCTGGCACTTGCCGCAGCCTATGGCGCAGCCTGGCTGGCTTATGGCGTGGTGGCGAAATCGAGCCAAGACCTCAACGGCGATCTGGCCGAGATGGTGGCGTGGGGACACGAGCCCGCGCTGGGTTATCCCAGGCATCCGCCGTTATTGGCTTACGCGGTGAAGGTGTGGTTCGCGATCTTTCCGCAAACGGATTGGGCCTTTCTGCTGCTGACGGCACTGACGCTGTCAGCCGGCATTTATCTGGCGTTCGAACTCTGCGGTCTCTGGATCGACGGCGAAAAGCGCGCCGCCGTGCCTTTTCTGCTCGGCGCTATTCCCTTTTATAATTTTCTCGGACTGAAATTCGATCAGAACTCGGTGCTGATCCCGCTCTGGGCGCTGGCGATGCTGGCCCTCATGCGGTCGATCGAGACGCGGCGCGCCGGGTGGGCGGTGCTGACCGGGCTTGCCGCGTCAGCCGCCATGCTGACCAAATACTGGTCCGCTTTATTGCTGATCGCCCTCGCCGCTGCAGCCTTGGCCGACACCAGGCGCGCGATTTATTTTCGATCGAAGGCGCCCTGGATCACGGCGTTCGTTTTCATTGTCGTGGGAGTGCCGCACGCGATCTGGCTCGTTGACCACAATTTTCCGCCGTTTCGATGGGCCGAGCAGCGCATTTCCAATTCAGACATCGACGTGCTGCGCTCGCTCAGCGAATTTATCTTCGGCACCATGGGCTATGCCGCACCGGCACTGGCCCTCGTCGCCATCTTTATCCACCCCTCCGGCAAGGCGGTGCGCGATAGCTGGTTCGTCATGGGACCCGCGCGCCGGTCGGCCACCCTGCTGTTCTGGACGCCGCTCGTCCTTCCGATCGTTCTTGGACTGGTGAAGCACATCAACCTGCTTTCAATCTGGAACGAGCCTTCGCTCAATCTGCTGCCGGTCATGATGCTGGCGTCGCCGCTTGTGGTGGTCTCGGGCGCCATGGTGGCGCGAATTGCGGCCGTCGTGACGGGGTTCACGCTGATCGTAGTTGCGGCTTCGCCGCTTGTCGCGCTGTTTCATCTCAAGCACGGCGTCGAGAACGACGCCGCCTATGCCAAGCTCGCCGCAGCCGCAACCGAAGACCTATGGCGCGAGGGCAGCAACGCTCCGCTGCGTCTGATCGCCGGTCCATTCGCGTTGGCGAATTCGGCGGCCTTCTACGCGGCCGACAGGCCTTCGACCTACTCGAACTTTTCGGATTATTTGTCGCCCTGGGTGACGGCCCAACGCATCGATGTGGAGGGTATCGCCATCATCTGCCCGGTAGACGACCAAAGCTGTCTCAACGAGATGAATGCGCTGGCGAAGGCCAAGCCGGAAAGCCGGCGCACCGAGGTCACGCTGGTCCGGCATTGGCTCGGCGTTGCCGGCGAGCCAAAACGCTTTGTCATTGCGACGATACCGCCGAGCGCGGCGCTTTGAGGGGTGCGGCGCGATCACGGGCCTTGCGGGCGGCGAGCGGCGCCGGCTGTGGCTCCGAACCAGCAACCAGACAGGCTTAGGAAGCACTTATTGCCCTAGCCGGAGGTCCAGGCTATGGAGCGGGCCGGTCAAGCTCGCCGCCATAGAGCACCGCTTTAGTCCGATGTCCGTGCTGCCGGGGTCATCGCGACCATGCCGCCCCGCTCACGACGGATGTCTCGATGTATTCCAAAAACCTCTCGCGCTACTGGCCCTGGCTTCTCATCCTCATCGCCGCGGCGGCCTATTATCCGCGTTTCGTCAAAATTCCCGCGGGGATGGAAATGTACCCGCAGGCGGCTGCCTGCCTGTTGCGCGGCGAGATGCTGCAGAGTTGCGATGTCGGATTCAGCTATCCGCCGATCTTCGCATTACTGATGCTGCCGCTCGAGCCGATGCCGCTCTGGCTGCGCAATCTGGTCTGGTACCTGGTCACGATCGGCGCCACGATCGGATTGTTCAAGCTGTCGGAGATGATCGCGCGGCGCGCCATCGCCATTCCACTGACCGCAATCGAACTGGGCTGGCTGCGCTTTCTCGTTCTGTTGCTCAGCTTGAAGCTCGTGCTCGCGGTGTTCGAAAACCAGGCCTATGACGCGCTGGTCCTTTTTGTGCTGTTCTGCGGGCTTGCGGCGATCGTGACCGGCCGTGAAGCCTGGGGCGGTGCCGGTCTCGCCTTCGCCGCGGCGCTCAAGGCGACGCCACTGATCTTCCTGCCGTATCTGTTGTGGAAACGCCATTTCGTTGCCGCTGCGGTCTTTGTCGTCGTCTTCATCGGCGCATCGCTCCTGCCCGATCTATTCTTCACCCCGGCCGGCGCCACGCATGGCTATTTCGTGAGCTGGCTGCGCGACGTGGCCGGCGCCTCTTTCGGCGTCGTTCCGCACGGCGCTTACGCGTTCTGGGCCGGGCCCAACATCATGAACCATTCGATCCACGGCCTGGTTTCGCTGAACATCGACGAGACTACGCACCGCGCGCTCAATCACGCGGTGCTGTACGGGATCGACGCGGCTTTCGTCATCATCGTCGGAACGCTGATCACGCTCACGCCGCGGCGCCCTGAATCGATCGCGATCGACGGATCGCTGCTGCTGATCAGCATGTTGATGCTGTCGCCGATGACCAGCCGCTCACACTATGTCGCGTTGATCCTGCCCTACACGGCGTTGATCGCGTTAGGGTTCCGCGACAACCGCACGCAAAACCTCGGACGCGCCGTTCTGGCGGTGAGCTTTATCCTGGTGACGCTCAGCGGCAACGACTTGGTCGGCCAAGGCTTCACGGATTGGGCGTACCGCCATAGCGCCATGGCTTTAGGCACGCTGGTGCTGTTGGTCTATTTCGCGGCGCTGGTGATCGGGCGTTACCGGCAAAACGACGCGACTGTTGCCGCGACCGCCCCGCTTGCGGGAGAGGGCAGCGCAAGCATTGCATCGAATTCAGCCAGGTGAGGGTCAACCCCTCACCCGATCATTGCCGTGAATCGCCAAGCAACCCTATCCCGCAAGGGGAGAGGGCACATCATCAATACCGATACTGGTCCGTCTTGTACGGCCCGTTCACCGGGATGCTGATATAGGCCGACTGCTTCTCTGAAAGTTTGGTGAGCTTCACGCCGATCTTTTCGAGGTGCAGCCGCGCCACTTTCTCGTCGAGCGCCTTCGGCAGCACATAGACCTTCTTCTGATATTTGCCCTGGTTGGTCCACAGCTCGATCTGCGCCAGCGTCTGGTTGGTGAACGACGACGACATCACGAAGCTCGGATGGCCCATGGCGTTGCCGAGATTGACCAGCCGGCCTTCGGACAGAAGGATGATGCGGTGGCGATCGGGGAACTCGATCTCGTCGACCTGCGGCTTGATGTTGTTCCACTTCAGGTTCTTCAGCGCGTGAACCTGAATCTCACTGTCGAAATGGCCGATATTGCAGACGATCGCCCGGTCCTTCATTTTGCGCATATGCTCGATGGTGATGACGTCGAGATTGCCGGTGGCGGTGACGAAAATGTCGGCGCGCGGCGCGGCGTCTTCCATGGTCGTGACTTCATAGCCTTCCATCGCCGCCTGCAGCGCGCAGATCGGATCGATCTCCGACACCATCACCCGGCAGCCGGCCTGGCGCAGCGAAGCGGCCGAGCCCTTGCCGACGTCGCCGAAGCCCGCGACCATCGCCACCTTGCCTGACATCATCACGTCGGTGCCGCGGCGGATGCCGTCGACCAGTGACTCGCGGCAGCCATAGAGATTGTCGAACTTGGATTTGGTCACGCTGTCGTTGACGTTGATGGCGGGGAACAACAGCCGGCCATCCTTCTCCATCTGGTAAAGCCGGTGCACGCCGGTGGTGGTTTCCTCCGACACGCCCTTGATGCTGGCGGCAAGCTTGGCGAACCAGCCCGGCTTTTCCTTCAGCGTGCGCTTGATCAGCGCGTAGAAGACCTCTTCTTCTTCGTTCTCGGGCTTGTCGAGAAACGCGGTATCGCCCTTCTCGGCGCGCAGGCCGGCATGGACCAGCATGGTTGCGTCGCCGCCGTCGTCGAGGATCATATTGGGCAGGCCGCCGTCGCCCCATTCCAGGATCTTGCGGGTGTATTCCCAATAGTCCTTCAGGCTCTCGCCCTTGATGGCGAAGACCGGCGTGCCGGCGGCGGCGATCGCGGCGGCGGCGTGGTCCTGGGTCGAATAGATGTTGCACGAGGCCCAGCGCACATCGGCGCCGAGCGCGGTGAGCGTCTCGATCAGCACGGCGGTCTGGATGGTCATGTGCAGCGAGCCGGCGATGCGCGCACCCTTGAGCACCTGGCGCGGCCCATATTCCTCGCGCGTCGCCATCAGGCCCGGCATTTCGGTCTCGGCGAGGGAGATTTCCTTGCGGCCCCATTCGGCAAGGCCGATGTCCTTGACGACGTAATCGGTGCCCGGGGCGGTTTTGGTCTGGGGCGACGTGCTCATGACGATCCTTCGGCGACAGGGTTTTTGGGGCGTGGACCGGCCCGACGGCCGGTCAAGGTGGCGCGGCTATAGCAGGCCGGCGCGGCGGCGGCAATGAACACATAAAGATAGCTTTATGTCCATCCGATGAACCTCCGCCTCGATCCGGCATTTTGCCATCATGGATCAAGCCGCCGACAAACCGATAAAATCGCTGCGGGCGCTGGCGGAAGCCGAGGCCGCTTGTAAGCGGTGCCCGCTTTACCGCGACGCCACCCAAGCCGTGCCCGGCGAGGGGCCGAGACAAGCGCGCTTCATGCTGGTGGGCGAGCAGCCCGGCGACAAGGAAGATTTAGCCGGCAAGCCTTTTGTCGGGCCCGCCGGCCGGCTACTCGACCAGGCGCTTGCCGACGCCGGCATTGCCCGCGACCGGACCTTCGTCACCAATGCGGTCAAGCATTTCAAGCATGAAATGCGCGGCAAGCGGCGGCTGCACAAACGGCCGAACAATTATGAGATCGAACGCTGCAAAATCTGGCTCGACCGCGAGCGCGACCTGGTCGAACCCACGACCATTATCGCACTCGGCGTCACCGCGGCGCGCAGCCTCATTGGCAAGACGGTGACGATTGCCAAGATGCGCAAGACGCCGGTCGATATGGCCGACGGCACCCGGCTGGTCGTCACCATCCATCCATCGGCGCTGTTGCGCATCACAGACGAGGCTGACAAGCGCGCGGCTTATGGAGAATTCGTCGCCGATCTGAAAGCTGCGAATGCGACTGCGAAAGAAAGCTGAGCTAGCCGGCTTTCGGTGGCTCGGTGGCGGCGCGTGGGGCCGCTGCTTTAACCACGCCGGCCTGCGTCAAGGCTGTCGCGATCTGCTGCATACGGTTGATGAGATCGACCGCAGCCGCCGGCGGCAGCACCAGACGGCAAGCGGGATAACGCCGGCCGGTGATTGGGGTATTGGCCTTGACCTCGTCGAAGCGCGTCACCGCGAATTCAATGCGTAGCGTCTGACCATCGAAGATGAGGCCGCTGATCGAGTCGGCGAAAGTCTCTTCCATATCGGCACGATCGAGATAGCGGATCGTTGGCGCCGTGCGTTCAGCCGGCGCCGGCGCTGCCGCACTCGATGGCTTGGAGGTTGTCGGCTCGGGGCTCATCTTTGTATTCTCCTCAGCTGCAGCCTGCGCAGGCGCCGTTTTGTCTTTTCGCACGGCCGCGGATTTCGGCCCAGCAGGCTTGGTTGCCTTGTTTGGCCGAAGCCGCTTTATCATTTTTGTGAGACAATCCTAAATCAACGGCCGGATCAATCGGCTTCGCCGAAGCGGGAATCAATCAGCGTCGCCAAAGCTTCAACCACTTCCGCCGCTTCTCGGCCTGTTGCTTCGACGGTAATCGAGGAGCCCGGCGCGGCGGCGAGCATCATCAGGCCCATGATCGAGGTGCCGCCGACGATCTCGTTGCAACGGCGCACGCGCACTTCGGCGTCGAATTTCTCCACCGTCTGCACGAATTTAGCCGACGCGCGGGCGTGCAGACCTTTTTTGTTGCAGATTGTCAAAACACGGACCACGGCCCCATCGGGCGCCGGTTCTTTGACGGCTTCCGTTGCCGGCTCGCGGGCGCGGCTATCGGCCGGTTCTATCATTTCCCGGTCAGCACCCGGCTGGCGATGGTGACATATTTTCGTCCTGCCTCTTGGGCGGCGGCGACCGCTTCGGCGAGCGGGCATTCGTCGCGCACCTTGGCGAGCTTCACCAGCATCGGCAGATTGATGCCGGCCAGCACCTCGACTTTGGGCCGGCTCATCACCGAGATGGCGAGATTCGACGGCGTACCACCAAACATGTCGGTCAGGATAGCGACGCCGTCGCCGGTGTCGACGCGGCGCACCGCTTCGATGATGTCTTTGCGACGCTCCTCAACGTCATCGTCGGGTCCGATGGTTACGGACTCGATCTGCGCCTGAGGGCCGACCACATGCTCCAAGGCGGAGCGGAACTCGACAGCCAGCCGCCCGTGGGTAACAAGCACTAAACCGATCATGGAACTCCCCGCGGGCGCGTCCCGGGTGCACCGCACGAAAGGGTGCTCATCTTGACCATCCGAAGCCTCAGCGCAAGAGGCATTCTGGGGTATTTCCGAGAGTTGCTGCATTGCAGTAGGGGCACGCCGTAGGCATCGACGCCGGGTCCGGATTCTTGACCCACTATGGTTAAGCAATCGCCAATCAAACGCGTACAGCTATCGACTATCGGTGAATCTCGCATGAAAACGGCGCGTCTAGGCCGGCACCGCCTGACGTGAGGAGCGCCAGCACTCCCGGCAAGGCCGCCACGCCCTTGGCGACCGCAAATCGCGGCAAATTGATGCCTTCGACGGCGATGGAACGGTGTTCCGGCAAACGTTCGGCATCTTTCGCGTCAAGGTCGACCACCAGTCCGACGACGGCGCAGGGCTCGTAATCAAGCCGCGTAATGCCGGCGCCGCGCACTTCGATCAGGCCGGCAAGACTAGCCGCCGGCCGCACCAGGAGCCGGCCGCCGGCGCCTTCAAGATGGACGCGGTCGTCGCCGACCAGCCTGGCGAAACGCAGCCGGACGGCGCCCCCCGCCAATAGATCGAGGGCCAGGCGCGATTTTCCGGCACCGGAAGGTCCGCGGATCAACACCGCCCGCGCGCCGACAAGCACGGCCGAGGCATGCGCGGTCGACGATGTCATCCGCTCATCCTCGCGAAAGCGGGGACCCAGGAAGCAAACGTCGATCCGGGCCCTCGCTGGATTCCCGCTTTCGCGGGAATGAGCAAAAATATTGGCATCGTCACATAGCCGGCAGGCGGACGATGAAGCGGGCACCGAGCACTGTCGCCTCGCCGTCGGCGGCTGGCGCGCCGGCACGGTTCTCGACGCTGATGGTGCCGCCATGCGCTTCGACGATCTGCTTGGAGATCGACAGGCCGAGGCCTGAGTTCTGGCCAAAACCCTGATGGGGACGGTCGGTATAAAAGCGTTCGAAAATCTTCTCCAGCGCATCGGGACGGACACCCGGCCCATCGTCATCGACCAGGATTTCGATCTGGCTCCGCAAGCGCCGGCAGGTGACGCGCACCGTGCCGCCCGGCGGCGAGAACGAGCGCGCATTCTCGATCAGATTGTCGACGATCTGGCCAAGCCGGGAATCGTGGCCCGGTACCTGGAAAGCGCGCGTGCCGCCGCCCTCGAAGCGCAATGTCACTTTGACACCGTCGTCGCGTTTGACCTCATTCGCCACCCCGACCAGGGTGTTCAGCAGTTTGGCGAAGTCGACCGGCGCCGCTTCCTGACGCTGCAATTCGGCGTCCAACCGGCTTGCGTCGGCAATGTCCGAAATCAAACGATCGAGCCGCCGCACGTCGTGCTGGATGATGGAGAGAAGCCTGCCGCGGCTTTCATCGGTCTTGGCGAGCGGCAGCGTCTCCACCGCAGAGCGCAGCGATGTCAGCGGGTTTTTCAGTTCGTGTGAGACGTCGGCGGCAAAGCTCTCGATCGCTTCAATGCGGCTGTAGAGCGCATTGGTCATGTCGCGCAGCGTACCGGACAGGTGGCCGATCTCATCGCGGCGTCGGGTGAAATCTGGAATCTCGACGCGCGAACGGATGCGCCGGCGCACGCTTTCGGCGGCGTCGGCAAGCCGCCGCACCGGTTCGGCGATGGTGCCGGCGAGCAGGATCGAAAGCACGACCATGACGATGGCGGCGACCAGAAACACTTTCAGGATCGCCAACCGCTCCGCCTCGACCATGTCGTCGATATCGGCGCCTTGGGTCGACAGCATCAGGGCGCCACGCACGGCACGGAAACGCTGCACCGGCACCGCCACGGAAACGATGACATCGCCGCGCTCGTTGATACGCACCATGCTGGAGTCTTGGCCGTCGAGCGCCTGTTCCACCTCGGAATAGCCCTTGCCGTTGTCGGCGCCGAGCTCGTGGTAGAGCGGCAGATCGCCCCGGCCGAGCCAGCGGCGCACCGCGACGTAAGCACGTTCGAATATTCCCGGCTTTTCCGCCGCTGGCGGCGGCAAGTCGTAACGCAGCACATCGCCACGACCGAACAGATTGCGGCTGTCGACCAGCAGCACGCCGTCGCGGTCATAAATGCGCGCCCGCGTTTTGGTCGGTGAGACAAGGCGCCTCAAAATCGGCGCCACTCGTTCCGGATTGATCGGGAAATCGATGCCGTAAAGCGCGTCTTCGTTCGGACCGTAGCTTTGGCCGGGCTGCAAATTGAGGAGCTTGTCGGGATCGAGCGTGATCGACGAGTCGGTCTCGACGGTCGCCGAAGACGCGATCGCGCCGGCGATGATCTGACCCTGAACCAGCAGGCTCTGGATCCGCGCATCGATCAGTCCGGCACGAAACTGTGACAGGAAGATAAAGCCGATCGACAGCGCGATCAGCCCGGTAAGATTGAGGACGACGATACGGCGGGTAAGGCTCGAGAAGCTTTGGGTGATGAAAAACTGCCAGGCGCGCTGCGCCCAATCGCCAAGCCGCGCGAAACCGTGCGGTTTGGCGCGCGAGGTCGCTTCGTCGAAACCATCACGCTCGGCGTGGCCGTCGACCAGATTTTCGACGTGAGGTTCGGCCCCCGTCGATGTGGCGCCCGCGTTACCGGGGCCGTCGGTTTCTGCAGTTCGATCGAGCACGTCGTCTGCCAGGGTTTGGTTGGCCGCCTTCCCTCCCTGAGGAGAGATGAGGTCGGGTTGATCCAACGCCATTATTACCGCAGGTCAGCCGCCCAGTCAGGAGCCACGGTTCGTAGGGTCCAAAACCCATCGCCCACGGCCATTAATGCCTTATCGGCACTTATTCTTTGAACCGATAGCCGACGCCATACAGCGTCTCAATCATATCGAATTCATCGTCGCTGGCTTTGAACTTCTTGCGCAGCCGCTTGATGTGGCTGTCGATGGTGCGGTCGTCGACATAGACCTGATCGTCGTAGGCCGCGTCCATCAAGGCGTTACGGCTTTTCACCACGCCCGGCCGGCTTGCGAGCGCCTGCAGGATGAGAAACTCGGTGACGGTCAGCGTGACCGGCTCGTTCTTCCAGGTACAGGTATGTCGCTCCGGATCCATGCGCAGGAGCCCGCGCTCCAATACCTTGCTGTCGGCTTCTTTCACCACGACGCCGTCTTTGGGCGAAGCCCGACGCAGCACGGCTTTAACGCGCTCGACCAGAAGCCGCTGTGAGAACGGTTTGCGGATGAAATCGTCGGCCCCCATTTTGAGGCCGAACAGTTCGTCGATCTCCTCATCCTTGGAGGTGAGGAAGATCACCGGCAAATCGGATTTCTGCCGCAGCCGCCGCAGCGTCTCCATGCCATCCATCCGCGGCATCTTGATATCGAGGATGGCGAGATCCGGCGGCGCGCTCTTGAAACCATCGAGCGCGGAAGCGCCATCGGTGTAGGTCGTAATCCGGTATCCTTCGGCCTCGAGCGCGATCGATACCGAAGTCAGGATATTGCGGTCGTCGTCGACGAGAGCGATGGTCGGCATAGGCGGCCTTTTAGCATGAGTTGGCCGCAGCATCGAATTGTGCCCGGCCCCGTAAGCCTTTGAAAACCCATGTGGGGGCGGAAGTGTGTCCAGACAAGGCAAATTCGGGGCAATCGCTGCGGCATTAAGTGGAACCGGGCCGAATCGCGAGACTCTGGCGCCAGCGCCGCTTCAACCAAAACACGGCCGGAGGACCAATGACCGACGCAAACGAACTCCCCATCCCCCTTCCGGGCGTCATGCCGAACCGCCTGCCGGAAAACGCCCCGGCGCCTGATTTCGACCCCAAATCCCTGGCCAAAAGCCTTTTGCGGGCGACCCGCGCGGGAACTTTGGCGACCATCGACCGCAATACCGGCCACCCTTTCGCCTCGCTGGTCAATGTCGCGACCGACGCCGACGGCGCGCCTTTGATCCTTATTTCCCGGCTTTCCACCCACACCGCCAATCTTGAAGCCGACGGGCGCGCCTCGATCCTGCTGGCCGCCGCCGGCAAAGGCGATCCGCTGGCGCATCCGCGCCTGACGCTCCTTGGCAGCTTCGCCCGGGTGCCGCGTGACGACCCGCGGGAGGCGCGGCTGCGACGGCGCTTCCTGGCGCGGCATCCCAAGTCGGAGCTCTATGCAGGCTTCGCCGATTTCTCGTTCTGGAAGCTCGCCACGGTATCGGCTCATCTCAATGGTGGCTTCGCGCGCGCCGCAGATCTGACAGCCGCCGACGTGATGACCGATATCGCCGGCGCGGACGATTTGCTCGATGTCGAAGCGAGTGCGGTAGACCACATGAATACGGATCACGCCGACGCGGTACGGCTTTATGCGACCAAGCTTCTCGGCGCGGCCGATGGCGCGTGGCGGCTCAGTGGGCTCGACCCCGACGGCCTTGACCTTGTCTGCGGCGATAACGCCGTTCGGCTGCCTTTTCCGACGCGCGTCACGACTTCCCAACAATTGCGCACGATCGTCGTGGATTTGGCCAAGACTGCACGCAGTGCCTAAACAAGTCCGCACGCGGCGCGTAGAAAAGGGACGTGACCGCGTGCATCGACGCTGCACTGCAGCGAAGGAACAGGGATGTTTTTTCCGGTATAGGTGTGCGACGGGTTACGGCTTGGCATCGGCAAGGATGGTCGATATAGGGTCGCACACCTGCCGGAGGCGGGTGTGGGTTTAACGCGTGTTGCCGTGATCGCCTTTTAGGCTAGGCACAAACGGCGCGGTGGCGGAGGGATAGAGTGCAGGAAACTGGTACGCGGAACGGCGCGCACGGCGCCGATAAATTCGGCTTCAAAAATCTCGCCACGGTTCACTGGAATCTGACCGAAGCCCCGCTCTACGAGCATGCCATTCGTAATGGCGAGGCGACCATTGTCGCCGGCGGTGCGCTCTGTGCCGAGACCGGACATCACACCGGCCGCTCACCGAAGGACAAGCACACGGTGGTCGATACGACGACCGAAAACACGGTCTGGTGGGACGGCAATCGCAAACAGAGCAAAGAGCATTTTGAGAATTTGCTGCAGGACTTCCTCGCGCATGCGCAGGGCAAAACCCTGTTCGCGCAGGATCTCTATGGCGGCGCCGATGCCAAGTACCGCATCAAGGCGCGCGTCTTCACCGAATATGCCTGGCATTCGCTGTTCATTCGTCAGCTTTTAATTCGGCCGCAACACGCCGAGCTCGCAAACTACGTCCCGGACATGATTATCGTCGACATGCCTTCGTTCAAGCCCGACGCCAAACGGCACGGCGGCCGCGAAGGCTCCGATACGATGGTGGCGATCGATTTCACCCGTAAGATCGTGCTGATCTGCGGCTCGTCCTATGCGGGCGAGATGAAGAAGTCGGTATTCACGACGCTCAACTTCTATCTGCCAGCCCAGGGCGTGATGCCGATGCACTGCTCGGCCAATGTCGGCAAATCAGGCGACAGCGCGCTGTTCTTCGGCCTGTCGGGGACCGGCAAGACGACGCTGTCGACCGACCCGAACCGCACCCTGATTGGCGACGATGAGACCGGCTGGTCGCCGGAAGGCATCTTCAATTTCGAGGGCGGCTGTTACGCCAAGACCATCAAGCTCTCGGCCGAGGCCGAGCCGCAGATCTGGGACGCCACCAACCGCTTCGGTGCGGTGCTTGAGAACGTGGTGTTCGATCCGGAGACCCGCATTCCCGATTACGACAGCGATAAAAAGACCGAGAACACCCGTTCGGCTTACCCGCTCGACTTCATTCCGAGCGCGTCGCGCACTGGCACCGCCGGCCATCCGAAGAACATCATCTTCCTCACCGCCGACGCTTACGGCGTCATGCCGCCGATCGCCAAGCTGACGCCGGCGCAGGCGATGTATCACTTCCTGTCCGGCTATACCGCGAAAGTCGCCGGCACCGAAAAGGGCCTGGTCGGCGTCGAGCCGGAATTCTCGACCTGTTTCGGCGCGCCGTTTCTGCCGCGGCCGCCGGCGGAATACGGACGGCTGCTACGCGACTATATCGCCAAGCACAAAGTCGACTGCTGGCTGGTCAATTCCGGCTGGACCGGCGGCATCTACGGCGTCGGCCGGCGCATGCCGATCAAAGTAACGCGCGCACTGGTCACCGGCGCGCTCGACGGCAGCTTGCGTAATGCCAGCTACCGCACCGATCCTTATTTCGGCTTCGCGGTGCCGACCTCGGTGCCGGGTATCGAGCCGCACATCCTCTATCCGCAGAAGACCTGGAAGGACAAAACCGCCTTCGACCAAACCGCGCGCAAGCTGGTCGGCATGTTCCAGAAGAACTTCACCAAATACGAGCAGACGGTGGATGCCGAAGTCCGCGCCGCCGCGCCCGAGGTTCGCCTCGCGGCGGAGTGAACGTCATTCCAGGACGCGGGCGCAGCCCGCGGGCCCGGAATCCATACTCTCTATCTTTTGTCGAATTTACACTGAAGCAAGAGTTCTGCTTGCGTCGTGATTATGGATTCCGGGTTCGCGCTTGGCGCGCCCCGGAATGACGGTTGAAGGCACACCATGAAACAAATCCGCCTCGGCCGTAACGGCCCGCTGGTCTCCAGCTTCGGCCTCGGCTGCATGGGCATGTCCGGCGGCTATGGGCCAGCCGATGACAAGGAGTCCGTCGCCACCATTCACGCGGCGATGGAAGCGGGCATCACCATGCTCGATACCGGCGACTTCTACGGCATGGGTCACAACGAAATGCTGATCCGCGATGCGCTTGCGGGCGGCAAGCGTGAGCGGGCCTTTATCGCAGTGAAATTCGGCTCGATGCGCGGACCTGACCGGAAAATCGTCGGCGACGATGGCCGGCCGCAGGCGGCGAAGAATTTCCTGGCCTATTCGCTGCGCCGGCTCGGCACCGATTACGTCGATCTCTATCAGCCGTCGCGGCTCGATCCGGACGTGCCGATCGAAGACACGATCGGCGCCATCGCCGACATGGTCAAAGCCGGCTATGTGCGCCATATCGGCGTTTCGGAAATTTCCGCCAAGACGCTGCGGCGCGCGCATGCCGTGCATTCGATTGCTGCGCTGCAGATCGAATACTCACTGTTTTCCCGCGGCATTGAGCGCGAGACGCTGCCGGCCTTGCGCGAACTTGGCATCGCACTGGTGGCTTATGGCGTTCTCTCCGGCGGCCTGATCAGCGACCGCGCCGCGGCGGCGCAAAATGCGGTGAGCGAAATCCGCTCGCGCAAGCCGCGCTTTTCCGCCGAGAATTTTCCGAAGAACGCCGCCCTCGTCGCTGCGCTCGGCGACATCGCGCGGGAAAAGGATGCTTCAACCGCGCAAATCGCTTTCGCCTGGGTCAAATCGCGCGGCGACGACATCTTGCCGCTGATCGGCGCCCGCCGCCGCGATCAACTCGTCGAAGCACTGGGCGCGCTGGATGTGAAGCTCGCGCCAGCCGACATCGCCCGCATCGAACAGGCCGTGCCCGAAAGCGCAGTCGCCGGCTCGCGCTACCAACCGGCGGTGCTCGCCCATATGGACAGCGAAACGCAGTAACCGCTCAGAGAACAGCGCTTTATCCGGCGACCTGTTTCTGCATTTCCCGCCCCGCCCGGCGCGCCCAATTCTCCCAGGCACGGTTGAGCGTGTAATCGTTGACCCGGGCGATGATCTGGTCGACCTCGCCCGGGGTGAGGAATTTGATGTCGCCCATTTGCATCGCCTGCATTTGCAGCTTGGCCCCCATCTCGAGATAGACCGAGATGAACACGGCGTGGCGCACCGAGCGGCCGGCCACGGTCGCACCATGGCCGCGCATCAAGGTCGTCGGCCGCGAACCTAACACCCGCGCCATATCACGGCCCATCTCCATGTCGCTGACCAAGAGCGTGGTATCGCCGAATTTGTCGTGGGAATCCCACACCGGCACTTCGTGGCCGATATTGGCGCACATATGCAGCAATGGCTTGAGTTTCTTGCCGGTAACGCCGAATGGGATGGTGCTCGGCGAGTGATTATGCACCACGGCGTGCACCTCCGGCCGCGCTTCGTAGATCGCGCCGTGGATGAAACGCTCCAGGTAGGGCGCGCGGCCCCGCTCGTCGATCGCGGTGCCGTCCAGCGTGTATTCGACGATGTCGTCGCGCTCGATGCGCTCGGGCGCGCGGGCGCGCGACAGCAGGTAATGGTCCGGCTTGTCGGGATGACGGGCACTGACATGGCCGAAGGAATCGACAATACCCTCATTCGCCAGGACGCGATTGGCGGTGACGAGTTCTTCAAGGATAAAATCGACCTTGCTCATGGTGGTGCCTTCTCCCTGTTCGTTGCGGCGGCGATCCTAGTTGCCTTGGGGAACTCCGCAAGCGCGGATCTGCGCGACATGCATAGCGGCAGCAGGTCGCGGGACTTAACCCCCGCTCTACGCTATGCGTTAGACGCTCGCGAACCGGGGGTCCTTGCATGTCACGACGTTTTCCATTGCTTGCCGTTTTCAGCGTTATCGGCGCGATTGCCGCCGCAGCGGTGGCCGTTACACAGGGTTTGGCGCAAGGCGGCGCGGCGGGTTATCCGGATCATCCGATCCGGGTGATTGTCCCGGTTCCGGCCGGCGGCGGCGTCGACACCATCAGCCGGCTCGTCACCGGCAAAATGCGCGACACGCTCGGCCAGCCGCTCATCATCGACAACAAGCCCGGCGTCGGCGGCAGCGTCGGCGCCGAATCGGTTTTCAATGCGGCACCGGATGGCTACACCATCCTCGCGTCGCAGCCGTCGCCGATCACGACCAATCGATTTCTTTACAAGTCGCTGAATTACGATCCGGCGCAATTGGTGCCGATTGCGATCATGTCGCATGTACCCAATGTGCTTTTGGTGCGCGCCGATCTGCCGGCCAAAGACGTCGCGGAATTCATCGCTTATGCCAAGGCTAATCCCGGCAAGCTCAATTATGCATCGCAGGGCATCGGCACCACGTCGCATCTGACCGCCGAACTATTTCAGACGCTGACCCATACCAAACTGACGCATGTGCCCTACAAGGGCACTGCTCCCGCCATCGCCGATCTGCTCGCCGGCAATGTCGATCTGATGTTCAACGAGCTGGCGACGTCGATCGAGCTGCACAAAGCCGGCCGCGCGCGAATCCTCGCGGTCACGACCAAACAACGGATCCCTTCGCTGCCGGACATCCCGACGCTGGAAGAAGCCGGCGTGCCGGGCTGCGTGTCGGATACCTGGCACGCGCTGACCGCGCCGCCCAAAACCTCCGCCGATATCATCGCCAAGCTCAATGCGGCGGCCAATGCCGCGATCCGTTCGCCCGAAGTGCTGGATCGATTCCGCGAGCTGAGCATCGTTCCCGGCGGCGGAACGGCGGCGGAGGCCGGCACTTTCATCAAGGACGAAACCGCGCGCTGGGGTCAGGTGATCCGCGACGCCGGTATCAAGCCGGAGTGACGATTGGCCGTGTTCGTGCTGCCGCCGGGACGGAACCTAAAGGGTGCTGCCGTATTTCCGTGATGCTGTCGGGTCGTGGCCCGCCGAATTGTCGGCGGGTGGCATTTCAAAAAGCGGCAGGAGTGCGGCATGAGTCCATCGGATCGCGTCGTCAACGATATCGCCGCCCGCTATTTCCTCATCCTCGGCGCCGCGGCGGCGGATCTTTGGAGCGAGTTGCCGCAGGAACTGCAACACAGATTATTCGAGCGGGCCGTGGTGCTTGGGCATCAGCGCGAGCAGGACGAAAGCCTGCGCGAGCAGCTGGCTAAATTTCTGCATGAGCATCATGAACGGACGCTGACGCGCTGATTGGCGCGGGAAAGGCCCGCTTGTGGTCGCCTTCGGGAACATTACATAATCCGCCGGGACGATCCTGCGACGAGCGGCAAGCAAGCCTATGCCAAACTGTTCAGAGGAACCGGAGCGGCCGCGCGCTGAGCCGGAGATTATTCCGCCGGGCCGCGGCGATGGCCGCGGACGGGGTCCGGCTTGGCGGCAGCCGCCGTTCGGCTTCACGCAAAACCATGGACCGCAAAACCATGGGTCGCAAAACTACGGCTCGCAACGCGTCTTTGTCGGACGGATCGGACCGCTCGGCTTTGCGCTGCTGCTGGCGATGATCGGCCTGTTCGGCGCGGTCATGCTGCTGGTGCTGATCGGCACCGCGCTGATCTGGATACCCGTGATCGCGGTGTTTTTGATCATCGCCGCCGTCGGCGGACTTATTCGGCGGCTCTGATCGTTTGGCGCGGCTACCGCTTCGGCACGGTCATCGTATACCTGACGTTAACCTTGATCCTTTATGAATTGATTAACCATATCGGAATGTCTGCCGTTTCCGAACATGGCCGCCTACCTGCACGTTGATGCGTTCAGCAGGCATTTGCGCCGAGCTGCCACCAAGGCGCGCCGCTTGGCGCTATCGCTGCGACGGGGCGATCATCGAGTTGGGAAAAGACGTTCGAGTCCGAAATGTTCGAAGCGTCGCGTCAGATCAGATCCGCAGTCGTCGGCGGCGGCAATCTCACCGTCGGACAGCCGCCTTATTCCAAAATCGATTTTCGCAAATTCTGGTCCGCCATCTGGCACGGCCGAGCAACGATCTTTTTCACGACCGCCGGCATGCTGGTCCTGGCCTTGATGTTCGGCGCGCTGGCGCCGCGCGAATATACGGCAATGACGGAAATCCTCATCGACCCGAGCGATTTGCGCGCGGTTGGAAACGAGACGGCGGCACAGTCGAGCGACTCGGCGCTCCTTCAAGTCGAAAGCCAGGTCCGCGTTCTCACCTCCGACGCTGTGTTGCGGCGCGTGATCAGTTCGCAGGCGCTCGACAGCGATCCGGAATTCGTTCACGGCCCGTCGCTCATCGGCGTCTTGCTCGGTGGAGGCGACGCCGCGCCGGTCGACAAGACGATCGCCGCGCTGAATGAATTGAACCGCCACATCCGCGTGAAGCGTGCCGATCGCACTTTTGTCGTCGACGTGAATGTCACTTCTCGGAGCCCGGCCAAGGCCGCTCGTATCGCCGATGCGATCGCGGAAGCCTATCTGGCGGAACAGACCGACGTCAGGGCCAACGCAGCCCGGCAGGTTTCGCAAACGCTCGATGCCCGCTTGAAAGAGCTCGAGGACGGTGTGCGCAAAGCCGAGGACAAGGTCGAGGCTTTCAAAGTCCGCAATAACATCGTCAGCGCGAACGGCCAGTCGGTCTCCGACCAGCAGCTCTCCGAAGTCAACAATCAACTCGTCGCGGCGCGCGCCCGCACCGCGGAAGCGAAGTCGCGCCTCGATCAGATCGAGCAGGTGCAGCGCTCCAAGGATTTGAGCGGCGCATTCCCCGAAGCCCTGCAATCGCAAACCATCACCGCGCTGCGGAGCCAATATGCCGAGATCGTGCGGCGCCAGGCCGAGCAGATGGCAACGCTCGGCCCGCTGCATCCGGCGGTGATCGATATCGAGGCCCAGGCCGAACGGCTGCGCGGCATGATCGCGGAAGAGATCAATCGCACGGCGCTTTCCGCGCGCAGCGATTATGAGACCGCCAAGACGGACGAACAAACGCTGGCGGGCCATCTGGACGTGCAGAAACAGACCAGCGTGACTAACAGCCAGGCCATGGTCGGCCTGCGCGAGCTCGAACGCCAGGTGCAGGCGAGCCGAACCGTGTACGAGGCATTCCTGGTGCGCGCCCGTGAAGCCAGCGCCCAAGAACAGCTCGATACCAAGAACATTCACGTGCTTTCCAAGGCCGATCCGCCGCTGGCGCGCAGCTGGCCGCCGCCAACCTCGATCATGGCGCTGGCGGCTCTGTTCGTCGGCATCGCCTCCGGCACCGGCATTGTGCTGATGCGGCCGGCGCCGCTCGATGGGGCACGGCGCCCGCCGGTGGAAGACACGTTCCGCAAAATGCTGGGCGCATTCACCGGCGGGCTTTGGCGGGGGCCGTCCGAAGTCGAGGTCATCGCCATACTGCCTGCCACCGATGCTTCTTTCGGATTGGCGGCGATTGAGGATCCGCGCTCGCCGTTCACCCGGGAAATCCGCAAGGTCTATGACGAACTGCGTGCGAACCACGTCGTCGCCGGCAATCCGAGCGTCCTTGTTCTGGGGGCGGACGCCGAGGACAATTCGGCAACCGTTGCGCTCAGCCTCGCCGCGGTCGCGGCAGCGACGCAGCGGGTGCTTTTGATCGATGCCGATCTCGAACGCCGCACGCTGTCGGCGATCGGCGCGGAAGACAGCGAAGCAGGCCTGATCGATGTCGCGCTCGGCCGCCGGCTGTTGTCCGACGTGACCAGGCTCGACCGTGAAACCAATATCAATCTGATGGCATTCGTCGTGCCGGCGAGCCGGCGCGACCGCCGTATCTATGACGCCGATATCAAGCGGGCCTTCGACCAGACGCGACGCTATGACATGGTGATCGTGGCGGCGACGGATGACGACGAGCCGAGTCTGCGATTCTTCGCCGGCCTCGTCGACCATATCGTGCTGGTCGCCAGAGCCGGCGGCCGCGAACAGAACGCATTCGAGCAAATCATCGCGCGGGCCGGTCTGGATAAGAAAAAGATCCGCGGCGCCGTATTGACCGGCGCGGCGAGCGCCTGATTCCTAAAGTCCGTAGTCATAAACTCGGTTCGATCGAAGGCCGCTGCCAATGTCCGCTATTCCATACTATGCGGATTCAATTCGGACCTTCGCCTGACGTCAGAGAAGGGCCATTAGCTGCCATCGTCGTCAGCGCATTGATGCGACCAGTGCCTCGAGCTGATCGAGCGTCACACGCATTCCGGATTCCATCCCGGAGGCCAGCGCGCCTTCCAACGCTTCCTTGCTCGGGAAGAGCTGGTGCAGAGTAAGACGAGTTCCTGCCCTGGCTCTCCTCGAAGGTGACCGTCACTATGGCCTCGCCGATGTCGGGCATCCGCTCATAGAGCTGTGTGAGGACCAGCCGTGAGGGCGAATTCACCTCTACGTACCGCCCCGAAAACACCTCTGGATTCTTTGGGTCGCGCCCGAACGCATAGCGGTAATGCCTCCCACGCGCAGGTCCGAATCGCACTCAAAGAGTGTCACGCCGAAGGACTTGGGCGCCCACCATCGTTTCAGGAGCTCCGGTTTAGTCCATGCGTCAAAGACGATACGCGCCGGTGCATTAAACGTGCGAGTGGCGACCAGCTCACGGTCGGCCGTCCGCTCCACGATCGTTTCGTTTCTCATAGTGCTCTCACCTGTGCTTGCCCGCAGCATCCTATTTTTCCTTCCGCTTTAGCTCCTCGACGATCTCGTCCAGCTGCTCGAAACGCTCTTCCCAAATGTGCCGATAACGATCGAGCCATTTATGAAGCTGCCTCAGGGGCTGCGCGCGTAGTCTGTAGAACCGCTGCTGCGCGCACGGCTCCATCTCCACCAAGCCCGCATCCTTGAGGACCTTGAGGTGCTGCGAAGCCTGCGATTGTCTGAGCCCCAGCCGGCCACGGATGTCGTTCACCGGTCGAGGTCCTGCGCGAAGCAGCTCAATAATTCGAAGTCGATTGGGTTCGCCTAACGCGGCAAGCGTTCCAGGGTTCATCAACATATATCATCATGCCCGAATATTCGTGTCACCGAATATCTTTTGGCGACGGAAATCGCCACGTCGCGCTGGAGAAGTTCGGCACAACACGCACAAACAACTCCTTCCTGGTAATCGAGTGAGATCGTGATATTGCCATTTTGCGCGACGGAAATGTCTGCAACGGGTCGATGCTGTCGAAAAAGGCTTGATGAAGTCGCCGAACAGTGATTCCGCTGATTGTGTGGATCACGAGCTTGGAGGCGACGATGATGGGGCGGCGGGGCGATCAGGCCAGCCTTTTCTATCAGTTTCGGCTCGATGAGCGCGTTCCGAAGGACCACTTGCTCAGGCGCATCGATGGCTTTGTGACGTTGGCGCTGGCTGATATTCACGAGCGGCTTGAGCCCTATTATAGCGAGATCGGTCGGCCATCGGTTGATCCTGAACTGATGATCCGCATGTTGATTGTTGGATACTGTTATGGACTGCGCTCCGAACGCAGGCTGACCCAGGAAGTCGATTTACATTTAGCGTATCGCTGGTTCTGTCGGCTCGATCTCGACGACAAGGTTCCTCATCATTCGACGTTCTCCGAGAATTGTCTGAACCGCTTCCGTGAGAGCGATATTCTGCGCCATATTTTCGAGCGGGTGGTGATGGCGGCGATGGCGACGGGCCTTGTCAAGGGCGAGGGCTTTGCCGTGGATGCGAGCGTCATGGAAGCGAACGCGAGCCGCTATCACGGCAAGGCGCCCGGCGAGTTGGATTGGACAGAGAAGCAGCGTCAGAAGCGAGCCGTGGCTGAATATCTGGCGGCACTCGAAGCCGAAGCAACAATTAAGAATGATGCTTCCGACGATGAAGCTGGCAGCGGCCCCGAGGGCAGGCGGCCGCGCTGATACGAGCGCAAGCCACCCAAAGTGATCTCGCCGTCGGATCCGCAATCGGCATGGACAGCCAAGGCCAACAAGCGCGTGCAGTTCGGTTATGGGCTGAACTACCTCATCGATATCGAAAATGCGGTGATTGTCGATGTCGAGGCGACGCCGGCTCACACTTACGATGAAGTTGCCGCCACCAAAACGATGCTGGATCGCACCGAGCGGCGCTTCAATCTAAAGCCGAAGCGACTCGCTGCCGACACCGCCTATGGCACCGGCAAGTTCCTGGGCTGGCTGGTCAAGGAAAAGAAGATCACCCCGCACATCCCGGTTTGGGAGATGAGCGATCGGCAGGACGGTATCTTCTCACGCTCGGACTTCCGCTGGGACAGTAAACGCGGCGTCTATGTCTGCCCCAATGGTAAACTGCTGCGGACCAGTGGCACCGTGCATGACGGTCGCACGCTGCTGTACCGCGCTTCAAAGCATGACTGCGACAACTGCCCGATCAGAGCAAAGTGCTGCACGACCGACCAGGCGCGCAAGATCCCCCGCGACCTCCACGAGGACGCCCGCGATGTGGCGCGGCGAAAGATGAAGACAAAGGCCTTCGCCAAATCACGGGATGAAAGAAAGCGGGTTGAGATGCGGTTCGCGCATTTGAAGACCCATCATGGCTTCGAACGTATGCGGCTTCGCGGTCTCTCCGGCGCCCGCGACGAGTTCCATCTCGCCGCAATCGTGCAGAACCTCAAAACACTCGCCCTTCGAATCCTCGGTCCGCCACCCGTCCGACGCCGCGTATCATTTGCTTAGTCACAAAGATCGCGTCAGTCCCTTCGAGATCACGGTCGCCATCCTCCACTTGAAGCATCGGATGGCTCGTCGCGGCTCCCATCTCAGACGCGCACTGAAGAAAAGCCTCCTTTTTCGACAGCATCGGTCATTCAGCGACATGCGGAAGTGTTCGGGCAATAGCTGCTCTTGCACCAACAGCCGACAGTGGATGAGGCGCCTTTATGAGTACCCGCTCTAGATTGCCGCCCGCAACAACTGCCCTCGGTCGCGGATCGGGTTATTCAGCGTGCCAAGCAGAAACCACAACAGCGCCGCGGTTTTAATGGTGAACAGCGACGTGCTGATCGTCAGCAGAATGACGATATAGAGAGCGACGAAGATCTTGAAGCGCCAGGCGTCTCTATCGGGCACGCTCGAGTAGGCGAACACCCCCCAAAGCGCGGTCGCGCCAAAGAGACCCATGCTGACGAAGGTATAGGCGTAACCGGCATCCTCCATGGCGACGTCGTTCGTTTGCAGCCCGAAGACCTGCCACGGATTGAGCGATCGCAGCAGATCGCCGGCAAACAACAGCCGTCCGGCGAAATCGTTGTCGATCGATGCCAGGTCCCTCGTGGTAAGCCCCGCATAAGCCAATAACGCGATGACGACCAGGAATGGTGCCACAAACAACATCGTAGGACGCAAAAGCGGAGCTACCGCGTAGGCGGCCAGCGTAGCGAAGCAAAGATAGAAACCGAACCGCGCGTCGCCCAACACCAGGATTATCGCAACGACGAGCATCTTGAGGAAAAAGATCCAAGTCCGCCGGTAATCGCGCAACAGAACCCAGGCGAAGGCGATGGCACCGAAGTTTCCGATCGACACCGGTTCGAGGAATAGCCCCGAGGCGCGGTGATCGCCGAGAAACGGCAACAGCGTACGCGCATCGGTTCGCGTGCCACTGATATAGAGACCCGGCAAGAGCTCGGTATCCATGCCCGTCACCGAACCACGCGCGACGTAATATTTGAGGACGTCGAAAAAGCGCAAATAGGTGTCGAGCGCGAACCATTCGAACAGGCAAGTCGCAAGCGTCGCAATCAAGAGAATTAAGACAATACGATCGCCAGCCTGCACCGATCCGAAATACCGTCCTAAAAACAAGAATACGATCGGAATAAGAATATCGCGGCCGAACTGCGGATCGAAATTGGCCCGCAAGACCATGACGGCGATCAGATAAGCGCCCAGGATCAAAAGAATGGCGTATTCCGTGCTGCTGCGGTCCCAGGTCAGCGCGAATGACAGGCCGATCAGCCCGACCTCCACCGAGATGACGAGATTGGCGCCGACCCCGAACATGGTGGTGTTGACGAAGCAAAGGACGAAATTGAAAACGGTGGCGGCCACGATGAGAATTTCGGCAACACGGTACCGTGCCGCTTGCGCGTCGGGATAGTCCGCGGCCGGGACGACAGAGCTGTCCCACAAAGCGCTCATCGCGCGGATTCCTCGAATCGGGTTTCTGCCGCCGGCCGCATGTGAAATATCAATGCGTGACTGGCGACAGCCGCAAAGCACTCAACAATCGCGGACCGGGATGACGGTCGGATTCGTCGTCGTACAGGCTGAACGGTCCGTCATGGAGCACATAGACGGTCCAACCCCAGCCGTGGCGTTCCATCGCTGCCGATGCGTCATGCAGCCAACGGGCACGCGAAGCGCGGTCGGTCTCGATGCCGTCCGTCAATTGCTTCATGGCGCCGAATTCCGTGAACACGATCCGATCGGACGGTACGCCTTCGCGCGTTTGCCAGTCGGCAAGTTTGTCCATCCAGTTTTCGATGGTGGAGGGTTTTCCTTCCTCGGCGAAATACCAGCGGATCGCCTTCTCGGCCTCGGCAAACTGCGACTGCCGGATTTGCGCCGGTAAGTTCATGGCCGCAAATCGTGTCTGCGTGTCGGCGAGCGTCACGCCCACATTTCCCGCCGCGGCGGGGTAAGGAATGCCGATTACCCCTGCGAGAAACGGCATGGCCCAAGTGGCGGTCTGATGGGTGAACATGAAGGGATTATAAAAGTGCACGCTGACGAAATTGCGTGGATCGCGCAACAGCGGCGTATCGAGCAACACTGTGCCCTCGATGCTCGACCAGCAGCCTCCGGTAAGAAAAAGTCCAAGGTCTGGAGCGGCTCGCCTGATCCGCGTCACCAGAATTTCCTGGTAGGCGGTCCAATCGGGGCCGGCGCTTGCGCGGCATTCGGTCTGAGGTTCGTTCATCGGTTCGAGCGCAACGACTCCCGATTTCACCGCCGCGAGTTCGACAGCGATTCGTGCGGCAAGTGTAGCATATCGCTCAAAACGCGGGTCGTGCAGGCCGTCTAGCAGCGGCACCGCGACCTCGCCGCCTGGCGCCGGAGGCAACAATGTCACAAGCACCGCGAGGTTGTGCCGGTGCAGTTCGGCGATAACGGTATGAAGCTGCGACATGATGGCATTCACTTGAGCGCCATCGCGGGCGAGCAACGGGCCGACATCGATCAAGAGACGAATATGATCGAAGCCGTCGCGGTGGAGTTCGGCGAAATCAAACAGTCCTAGCGCCGCCGGTACTCCCGGGAAGGCCGGATCGGCGTAACGTTTCGCCGGTCCGTCACCGATGGTCTTGGGAAATTGAAAGAACTCGACCAGCGTGGCGCCGTGCTTGAACGGCGGCTCCGTCGAATCGGCAAAGGCGAGGGCAGTCCCGAAAACCCAAATGATGGCTGCGCAACCTGCCAGCCATAAGCGCCGTCTCAAATCCGGCCCTCTTCCGCGGCGTGCAACCCGGCCAATGGCCTTGGCCTGCGCTGCGCCGGCGCGGCAAACAGGCTCTGATAACTTTCGATCATCCGCTGCAGCGAATACTTGCGGCGGATGGCGCGGGTGTAGGCCGCAATCGCGGGCCGCGACAGCGGCGCCGCAAGCGCGGAACGGATCGCCGAAATCCAGCCCTCGACGTCGCGTGGCGGGACAAAGGCCACCGGTTCCGAACCGTCCCAGCGCAGCACTTCGCGCAGCGCCGGCAGGTCGGCGACGACGAGAGGCATGCCGGTCATGGCAGCTTCGACGGCAGCGAACCCGAAGGTTTCCCAGATCGATGGAAACACGGCGAGATCAGCGGCCGCGTAAAGATCGGCGATGTCGTCGGACGGCAAGGCGCCCGGCATGTGCAGCCTGTCGTCGACCCCGAGTGTGACCGCAAGGTCGCGCAGCGGAGCCATTTTCACACCCGCCCCGGCAAGCACGAGATGCGTCTGCGGCAGGCATGCCAGCGCGCGAATGAGGATGTCCTGGTTTTTTTCCGCAGCGAGCCGGCCGACATTAAGGATGACCGGCTGCGATAGCGGCAGATTGAAAAGCCGTCGCGTCGTGTCGCGTTCATGCGTCGGCGCCGGAGCGTCGAGCCCGTGTTCGATCAGCACGACCGAGCGGCGATAGCGCGCCGGATAGCTTGCGAACTCGGTCCAGGTTGCGGCGCTGTTGACGATGTTAGCGCTGTAGAGACCGAGAGTTCCAACGAGCTTGTCCATCAACCGAAGCGGCAATGGCGTTTCGCTCGGCAGACAGGTCTGATGAACGACGCGCAACGGGCACCCACAGGCCCAGCCTACTGCGCCGGTCAAGATTGAAGCCGTCGATTGATAAGCGACGATCGCATCAAAATCGCCCTGCCAGATCCGGCGCACAAGACCAAACACACAGCCGAGCTTCGACAAGATCGACAGCCCCGGCCCCGGATACAAATAGACGGTCTTGAAAGTGACGTTGTGCGGCAGCAGCCCGGCTTCGATCATCGCCGCCAGTTTCTGCACACCGCCGCGTTGGTCGTCATGAAGAATTTGCAGGATACGCATCAAACAGGACCCATCGACTTTTGCTTTTCTGATCGCTCGGCCGATGCTGGTTTTTGTTGCCGGCACTTAACGATACCTAATGAAAGGGTTGGTACCCACTATTTTTCGATCCAACAATGACCTATCACGCGCAATGCTTAATGCGTCGGGGTTGGTTTATCTGTGCGCTCGGACCATGTCGGCGGCGGGAAATCTTCTCGCCGTCGCCATCTTTTCGCGCCTGGCCGGACCGGCGGAATACGGCCATTACGTACTGATCTTCGCGTGGTCGCTGATCGCCTATGGCTTCGGCGCGCAGTGGATGCGCTTTGCCTATTTCGGCGTTTACCATCCTGGCCGCTTTGGTGAATATGTCGGCTCGCTTGCGGGCCTGCTTTTGATCGGCGTGACGGCGGTGGCGCTGGTGCTAACGGCACTGGGCGTATTCGGATTTTTCGAGCCGAGTTTCCTTTTCGCGGTTTTCGCCTTGGTCTGCGGCATGACCATTTATGAGGCCGCCTTCGAGGTGGCGCGCACGCTCCTTAATGCGCGGGGCGCGGCGTTATCCATGATTTTACGCGCTACGCTCACCGTGGCGCTGGGCAGCACCAGCCTGTGGCTCGGCGGCGGCGCCCGCGGCCTCGCCATTGCGATTGCGATCGGACATACGCTTGCCGCGCTGCCCTCGCTTGCGACTTTTTCCAAGTTTCGTTTCTCGGACTTCACGCTTGGCGCATCGCTGCACATCGTCAGCTATGGCTGGCCGCTGTTTCTATCATTTGGCGTCACCGCCATTGGGCAAAGCATCGACCGGTTACTGCTCGCCCATTATCTCGGCCTCGCGGTGCTGGGGCCCTATGGCGTCGTGGCCGACATTTTGCGGCAGAGCTTCACCGTGTTGGGCGAGGCTATCATCCTGTCGCTGGTGACCGTGGCGAAACAATACGCCAATGCCGGCGACCGGCAGGCGACCGACAAGACGCTGATGTTGGCTTTCAATGCCTGTCTTGCCGCAGCGACGCTTGGCGCGGCGTTCTTTATCGTGTTCGGCGATGTTGCGCTGCAGGCGTTGCTCAAGCCGGAATTCGTCGCACCGACCCGCGGACTCATTCCGATTTTTGCCATCGGCTTCGCCTTTATGGTCATGCGCAGCTTCTATTTCGGTCAGGTCATCTATTTCAGCAATGCCAGTTATCTGGAACTCGTTGTCTCGCTGCTGGCGCTGGTCGCGTCCATGGCGCTTTCACTGACGCTGGTTCCGGACTTTGGCGTACATGGTGCGGCAGTCGCCTTGATGGTGTCGAGCATCATCGGTTGCATTGCATTCTTCGCACTGGGCCGCCGCCGTTACCGAATGCCGATCGATTTCATCGCGCTGGGCGTCATGCCGTCGGTGGCACTCCTCTTCGTATTCGGGGCCCATACCACCGCGGCGCTGTTCCCCAACCAATTTATGCGGCTTTGCGTTGATGCCGTCGTCTTCGCAGTGTCAGGTATTTATGTCATGCGGAGATTCGCGCTGTTAAGCCTCCCGACGCCCGATGGCGCCGTTCTAAAATTAGATGGCACGCCTGCGCCCGTGGCGACCAATGCCATACCCAGCGCCGGCCAGCGGATGCTTGGCCGTTCTACGGGTCAGATAGTCGCCGACCAGCAAGCTGTTAATCAAGTCGAATTCCTCGGCTTGCCGTTCAACACCTTGTCGCAAGCGCAAGCCGTCCAACTCATCATCGACGGTCGCGGTGCGCCCTATCGCTATGTGGTGACCCCGAACGCCTATCACGTGGTTACGATCCATGATCAACCGGCGCGCTTGCTGCCGCTCTATCAGGGGGCGTGGTTGTCGCTCTGCGACAGCCGAATCGTGCGGTTATTGGCGAGGTTCGAACGTCTCGCATTGCCTCTGGTCACCGGCAGCGATCTTGTCGCCGCGCTCCTTGCAACGCTAAATGTTCAAAATCCTTCGCACGCGCCGCAGCGGATTCTTGTCGTCGGGCCGCCGCGCGGCATCCAGCCGGCACTCCGCACCGCTTATCCCAACGTGAATTTCGAAATCATGCCGGCTCCCGCCGAACTCGCCAACAATGCCGAGTTGCGGCTTGCACTGGCGCGCGCTTGCATGGACCGGCAATGGGATATTGCGCTTCTCTGCGTCGGCTGTCCGGCGCAGGAATTGATCGCGCAACAACTCGCCGAACTCGGCTGCAAGTCCGGCGTCGCACTATGCGTCGGCTCGGCCATTGATTTTCTGGTCGGCGCCCAGACCCGCGCGCCGCGCTGGTTGCAACAGCTTAGCCTCGAATGGGCTTACCGCCTGGCGCAGGAGCCGCAGCGCTTGTGGCATCGCTATCTCGTTCAATCGCCGAGAATCTTCCGCATCTTCATGGCGACCCGTTCGATCGGCGGACGCTGACAACCCCAACGAGCGCTATTTAGGCTTGGGCCGTTAAGGTGAATGACTCAGGCTTTTCGGTCCTGGCAAATTCACCCTGTTTCCACTTTTCAGTCATCGGCGTCCGCTGCCGCGATAATCATGGCGCGTAACGGCATTCCGCAGCGGCGTGACGAACGATGACGATGACACTACCTTTGGCCACCAGCGAAGCCGCGGTCTACGGCAATCGCTTTCGGCAACGCCGCCTCGCCCGGTTTCTTTCGATTGTCGACGAGGTTGTTGCCGAAAAGGGAAGGTGCCGCATCCTCGATGTCGGCGGCAAGCACGCTTATTGGCAGGCGCTGGAGCCGCTGTGGGGCGATCGGCCCTGCCATATCACCTTGGTCAATCTGGCAAGCGAACCGGTAGGCGACACGCGCTTTTCAAGCGTTGCCGGCGACGCTTGCGATCTCAGTCAATTCGGCGACCGTTCCTTCGACCTGGTACATTCCAATTCGGTAATCGAGCATGTCGGCCGCTGGCAGGATCAATGCCGCATGGCAAACGAAGTGCGCCGGCTCGCGCGGCGTTATTTCGTGCAGACGCCGAATTTCTGGTTCCCGGTGGAGCCGCACTTCCGATTTCCGTTCATTCACTGGCTACCGGAGCCCTGGCGCATCAAAATCGTCATGCAGCGTGCCTGCGGCTTCTATCCGCGAGCGCGATCGTGCGACGAGGCGCGCCGCATTCTCGACGATGCGCGGCTGCTCGACTTCAAGGCAATGGCGGAATTATTTCCCGATGGCACGATCGAGCGTGAGCGCTTTGCCGGCCTCACCAAATCGCTGATCGCGATACGTTGAATTCGCTGGAGTTTGAGCGGTCTGATAACCGATCGCCGTGAGTGCGTCTCGTATGGTTAGGCATTGCATGCCTTCCGCCCGAACCGCTGCCACAACCGTTTGCAACAATCGCGGCGAACAGCCGATCCAGCTCGGCGGCGTGGCGACATCGTGGGTATAGAAGATCAGCCAGCCGTTGCGTTCGCGCGTCTCGCGGAGAACGTTTTGGAGCTTCTCCGGCGTAAGCGTGCGGTCGTAAAGCTCGATCACCCGCAGCATGCCGAGATCGATCCTCCCCGCGTTAATCCCTTCATAGATGCCGCGGCAGGTGTCGAACTGCTGTTCAAGCTCGCGTTTGCGCGGCAGCGACGCGCGGCCATAGGGATAGCAGAAATTCGTAAGCCGGATGTCCGGGCACACATCGAGCAGTAATTCCCGATTGCGCCGGCATTCCTCCACCAAGGCGCGGGCGCTCAAACGTTCGACTGGAACATGTGAAAAAGTATGGCAACCGATTTCATGGCCTTGACCGTGGAGCGCGCGAACCTGCACGCGGTCGATCACGCGCCAATGAGCGTCGGCGCTGCCGAGCGTGCCGCTCGCGATGTAGAACGTGCCGCGGACGCCGTTATTCTCAAGGACGGTGGCGCCGTTGATATAGGCCGAGTCCGGAACATCGTCGAAGGTGAAGCTGAGGAGCGGCGCGGTATTGCGCATGGTGAACGGCTTCGACCGGTAATGCCGGGCGGCCCGCCGCAAAACACCGCTGCACAGCTGCGCAAACACGACCTGCCTCAAGAGGCGCGCGCCAGCGCGAAGGAAGGGCTTACAACAGCCGGCTTTCCCTCGAGGTCGGCGATGATTTCAAGAAAGCGTTCCGCGGCACGCGCCGGGGTATAGTCGAGACCGCGCGCCATCAAGAATTCCCGGTCTGGAACTTCCGTCATGGCCGCCGCGACGGCCGCAGCCATGGCCTCGGCATCGCCGACCGGCGTCAGAGTGCCGTAACGACCGCCTTGCAGAATTTCCCGCGGCCCGTAGCGGCAGTTCGTCGACACCACCGGCGTTCCGCAGGCGAGCGCCTCGATGATGGCATTGCAAAGACCCTCGTAAATCGACGCGCATACCGCGGCGCGCGCCCGCATCAGCCAGGCGAAAGGATCGGCAATTTGGCCGGTGAAAGTGACACGGTCGGTAAGCCCATGCTGCCGCACGAATGCCTCGAGCGTGGGCCGTTCGTCGCCATCGCCGATGATGGCGAGCCGCCAGGAAGGGTCTGGCAGCAGGGTCATCGCGCGCAATAGTGTTCGGTGATCCTTTTCCGGAGATAGCCGGCCGACGCACACGATGAGACCATCGTCCCGGCCGGATTCACCGTCCCATTGTGCGAGCCGATCCTCGATGGCCGGCGGCACGACGGCGTTGGTCGCCATGAGCGAAATCGCCGCGTCGGGGACCAAGAAATTCTCGCGGAGATCGCGGCGCGCTCCCTCGGTAAGCGTAACGATGCGATCGGCATATCGATAAAAGCGGCGCAGCAGGCGGTAGGAGATGCGGTTCTGGAGATATGGGTCGTGATGCTGCGCGATCGACGGACTGCCCACCTCGCGCAAGATAAGTTTGGGCCGGTTGCGCGACGGCAACGATCGTATGGCGATCAGCGTACAGAGATTAAGGCTTGCTTCCGAGCTGACGACGGTACATGGCGCCAATGCCCGGATTTGCCGGCGCAGGCCGGGAATGGCAAAGCGCATCTTCTGTCCAGGAACCGCGGCGACCCGGATGGCCGGATCGAGCAAAGCGCGTAGCGGACCTTCGACCTGCAGCGCCAAAATAGTGATGCGGACCCCTTTGGCCACGAGCGCGTTACACAGTAGGACCATATCGCGTTGTGCGCCGCCGCCTTCGAAAGCGCGCATCACAACCGCGAGATTAAGAGTGCTTACTGACCGCGACGACACGTGCAGGCCGACTTTCCGGTGCAATTTTCAGGCTCACTAGCCACGATGTTTATTGTAGGATCAAGTCTGAAGTCGGGTTCGGCCGGGATGTTAAATCGGCAACCTTAATTGCAGTGAAACGGCCCACCTTAATTAACTTTAATGCGATAGCCATTGCGTCGCCTGTTTGACCGATATAGTTCGCAGTGTGGGGACAGGTGCTACTCGAGCAAACTCGAGACCCTGGACGGTAAGGTCAGTGCAGAGTGGGCGGGAACATGAAGGCCTGGACGACCGGGCGTAGCTCCCGGCAGATTTTTTTCGTAGCCGCAGGAATGATCGCCTGTCTGGCCGTCTTCATCATATTTTGGCGCCACGGCAGCACGCAGGCGGCACAGCCTCCGACACCACCTTCCATTCCGGTTTCGATCGCCGAGGCGGCGCAGCGCGACATTCCGATCTACACCGACGCGCTGGGGACGGTGGCGGCGCTCAACACCATTGCCATTCGCGCCCAGGTCACCGGCCAGATCATTTCCATCAATTTCCGCGAGGGTCAGGAAGTGCACGCCGGCGACGTGCTGGCAAAGATCGATCCCGCCCCGTTCAAGGCGGCTTACGACCAGGCGGTCGCGAAAAAGAGCCAGGACGAGGCGATGCTGGTCGACGCCGAAAAGGATTTGGCGCAATTCAAGACGCTGGTGCTCAAGGATTTCGAGACCCAACAGAACGTCGATGCGCAACAAGCCAAGGTCGACCAGACCAAGGCTGCGCTCAATGCCGATCAGGCCGCCATCGAGGCGGCGCAAACCCAGCTCAATTTTGCGACCATCACGGCGCCGATCGACGGCGTCGTGGGGTTCCGACAAGTCGATATTGGCAACATCATTCACACCAACGATATCGGACCGCTCACCGTCCTGACTCAGATCAAGCCCTGCACGGTGATATTCACGCTGCCGCAGGACGATCTCGGCCCGGTACGCGAAGCGACGCTGGGCGGGAGGGTCGCTGCCCTCGCCTTTGACCAGGACGACAAGAAACAATTGGCCGTAGGTCATCTGCTTCTCATCAACAATCAGATCGACCAGGCCACCAGCACCATCCAGCTTAAGGCCGAATTCACCAATGCCGATGAACGGCTGTGGCCTGGAGAATTCGTGCATATCCACATGCTGATCTCGACGAGCAAGAACGCGATCACGCTGCCGCCGGTCGCGCTGCAGCGCGGTCCGGACGGCTTCTATGTGTGGGTCATCAATTCTGACAATACCGCGGAGCAGCGCCCGATCGAAGCCAAGACCGTCAATGACGAAATCACGATTGCCAGCAAGGGCCTCGCGGCGGGCGAGCGCGTCGTCATCAACGGGCAATCGCGCCTTGAGGCCGGTTCGCATGTAGCGATCAAACCGACGACACCGGCAAGTGCACCACAGCAGCCGGACAAGACCTGATGAATTTCTCTGAAGTCTTTATCCGCCGGCCGATCGCCACATCGCTATTGATGGCGGCGCTGGCGCTGGTGGGTATTGTCGCGTTTCCGCTGCTGCCGGTGGCGCCGCTGCCGCAGGTTGATTTTCCGACCATTCAGGTCTCCGCCACACTCCCTGGTGCCAGCCCGGAAACCATGGGTGCCACCGTGGCAACGCCGCTCGAGCGTCAATTCGGCCAGATCCCTGGCGTCAGCCAGATGACGTCAGTGAGTTCGATCGGCTCGACCGCGATCACGCTCCAGTTCAACCTCGACCGGAACATCAACTCGGCCGGCCAAGACGTGCAAGCGGCCATCACCGCGGCGGCTGCGCAACTGCCGAAAACGCTGAGCACGCCGCCGACCTATAAGAAGGTCAATCCATCGGATTCGCCGATCCTGATCCTCGCGGCGCATTCCGATACGATGCCGCTCTATCAAGTCGACGACTTTGCCGAGAACGTCGTAGCTCAGCAGATTTCGCAAATCGCGGGGGTCGCCCAGGTCAATATTGGCGGCCAACAAACGCCGGCGATCCGCGTTCAGGTCGATCCGGCGAAGCTATACGCACGCACGCTCACGCTGGAAGACGTGCGGGCGGCGCTCCTTAATGCCACGACCGATGCCGCCAAGGGCACTGTCAACGGCCGAGAGCAAAGCTATACGATCGCCGCCAACGATCAATTGACCCACGCCGACGATTATCTCAACGTCATCGTTGCCTATCGCAACGGCGCACCGGTGCATATCCGCGACATCGGCACCGCCGTCGCCGGCCCGACCGACACGACACTCGGCGCGCTCGAAGCGGGCAAGCCGGCCGTCATGCTGATCGTCTACAAGCAGCCCGGCGCCAACGTGATCACTACCGTGGACGATATCAAGTCGGCGCTAGCCCGTTTGCACACACTCACGCCGCCGGGCCTGCATCTCGATACCATCGTCGATCGCACGCAGACGATCCGGGCTTCGGTCAAGGACGTTGAGTTCACCCTCATGATCACCTGCGTCCTCGTCGTTCTCGTGATCCTTTTATTCCTGCGCAGCATCCATGCCACGCTTATTCCGGGCGCGGCGGTGCCGCTGTCGCTACTTGGCGCGGTCGCGGTGATCTATCTGGCCGGCTTTAGCCTGGACAATCTTTCGCTGATGGCTTTGACGATTGCCGTCGGCTTTGTCGTCGACGACGCCATTGTGGTGGTGGAGAACATCTTCCGCCATCTCGAGGCGGGCACGACGCCGTTACAGTCGGCAATCAAAGGCGCCCGCGAAATCGGCTTCACCGTACTTTCGATCAGCATTTCGCTGATCGCGGTGTTCATTCCGCTGCTGCTGATGAGCGGCATCGTCGGCCGCCTGTTCCACGAATTCGCCATCACCGTGATCGCGGCGATCCTGGTCTCGGTCGTGGTTTCGCTGACCTTGACGCCGATGCTGTGCTCGCGATTTCTGGTGCGCGAGTCCGATCAGCATCACGGTCGCCTCTACACCTTCATCGAAGCGGGCTTTGATGGGCTGGTCGGCGGCTATCGCCGTGGCCTCGACGTCGTGTTACGGCACCAATTCCTGACCCTAATGGTCTTCATCGCCACCGTCGCCCTGACCGGCGTCCTGTTCGTCCTCATACCCAAGGGCTTCTTTCCGACCCAGGATACCGGCTTGATCATGGGGATTGCCGAGACCGGGCAGGATATTTCGCCGGCAAAGATGAAGCAGGTACAACAGCAGCTCGCGGACATCATTCTCAAGGATCCCGACGTCGCTGCTTTCGGCGCTTTCTTCGGTGCCAGCTACGGCAACACCCCGAATACCGCGCGCTATTTTATCGGACTTAAGCCCCGCGATGATCGCGACGCCGACGCGTCGACCATCATCAACCGGCTACGGCCCCAGCTGGCGCAGGTGCCCGGCGTGCGGCTCTTTCTGCAACCGTCGCAGGACATCACCGTCGGCGGCCGTATCGCGCGCGGCCAATATCAATACACGCTGCAGGATCCCAATCTCGATGAGTTGAACACCTGGGCGCCGCGGCTCCTCGCCAAGCTCAAGACGCTCCCGCAACTGGCCGACGTCGCGTCGGACCAGCAAAACATGGCGCCGCTTCTCACCATCCACATCAATCGCGACGCGGCGTCGCGTTTCGGCATCCAGCCGCAATTGATCGACGACACGCTCAACGATGCGTTCGGCCAACGCCAGGTAACGCAATATTTCACCAGCAACGCCTATTACCTCGTCCTCGAAGTTCTGCCGGGATTGCAGGAAACGCCCGAAACGCTGAAACAGATCTACGTCAAGGCGCCGACCAACGGTCAGCTCATCCCGCTCTCGACGCTGGTCACTTTCGACACCAGCCACACCGGCGCGCTTTTGGTGTCGCACCAGGCGCAATTTCCGGCGGTGACCTTGAGCTTCAACCTGCCACCCGGCGTCGCGCTCGGCCAGGCCGTCGAGGCCATTCAGCAGGTATCCGACGACATCGGCATGCCGTCGTCGCTGATCCCGACTTTCCAGGGCAATGCCCAGGCGTTCCAGGCTTCGCTGTCGAACGAGCCGGTGCTGATCGCGGCGGCACTGGTGGTCGTCTATGTCATCCTTGGCGTGCTCTACGAGAGCTACATCCATCCGCTGACGATTCTCTCGACGCTGCCTTCGGCCGGCGTCGGCGCCTTGCTCGGATTGTGGGCCGGCGGTTTCGATCTTTCGGTGATCGGCATCATCGGGCTCATTCTTCTGATCGGCATCGTCAAGAAGAACGGCATCATGCTGGTCGACTTCGCCATCAACCGCGAACGTGCCGGGCTGTCGGCGCGCGAGGCGATCCGGCAGGCCTGCCTGCTGCGCTTCCGTCCGATCGTCATGACAACCATGACCGCGCTGTTGAGCGGTCTGCCGCTGATGTTCGGCCACGGCTCCGGCTCGGAGCTTCGTCAGCCGCTCGGCTACGCCATGGTCGGCGGTCTCGCGCTCAGCCAGGTTCTAACGCTGTACACGACGCCGGTGATTTATCTTTATCTCGACCGTTTCCAAAATTGGTTGAGCGGCAAGAAAGACGAGCACGCGGAAGCGGAACCATTACGCATCGCGGCGGAGTAATTTGCGAACCGCTGCGTCGAGATTTGTTCCAAATATACTGATGTGATTCTTCGAATCGATTGCCCGATCTTTTCGGAACCCCCTTCCATGCTTTCGCGTTTTCTCCTCTGAGCGACGGAAGTCGAAAAGGCATAAGAAGGAGAAGAATGATGAAGAAACTTGTTCTTGGGATTGCGACGGCAGCAGTACTGATGGGTGCCGCAGCGCCAGCGATGGCGCAGGTCGGTTTTTATGCGGGTCCCGGCGGCGTGGGCGTCGGAGTCGGCGCGCCTGGCCCGTATTACGGTGACTGCGGCTATTACAACAACTGCGGTGGTTACTACGATTATTACGGCGGCGGCCCCGGTGTTGTCATCGGCGGCGGTGGCGGCGGTTGGCACGGTCACCCGCATTTCCACGGCGGTGGGCATCGTCGCTAACGCGTATTACTAGCGCGCAACGACCCTAAGATTTGTGTTGTTGCGTAGTATTGAAAGGGCCCCAAGCGGGGCCCTTTCTCTTTTGCTCACGGTGTTTGATTCGCGTGAATCTACTACTCGCAGGCGCAGCAAGAATCCATTGCGCCGCACAAGTGGAGTCTCAACACCTGAACGTGAAGACAAAGATTGCAATTCCACACCATTGGCTTGTGCATCCCAAGTGACTTTCAAGTGACTTGGTGCCATGCTGTCGCTGCTTGAATGCTCGGGTGCCCTGCGGCCCCGGCCGCAGCAGCGCCCTTGTGATCGAAACCCGTTCAGGAGGAGCGCAATGGCCAATTCGCATCTGCTCGTCGGCGCGACCACCAATCCGGCACGGCCCGTCGTGCGCCGCATTTCGCCGTCTGATCTTTATCAGTCGCTCTCGCGAGGCATTGACGACTTTACCGCGATGCCGAGCCACGCCGTATTTCTCTGCGTCGTCTATCCGCTGCTCGGCTTGTTTTTGATCGCGCTGACGATGGGCCATGCGATGCTGCCGCTCGCGTTTCCGATCGCCGCAGGCTTTGCGCTGATCGGTCCGCTGGCCGCGATCGGGCTCTATGAATTGAGCCGTCGCCGCGAAGCGGGTCTCGACAGCTCTTCGAGCCACGCCTTCGACGTTCTGCATTCGCGATCGCTCGGCGCCATCGTTGCCCTCGGCCTGTTGCTGATGGCGATCTTTCTGACCTGGCTCGCAGTCGCCGAAGCGATCTATGTCGCAAATTTTGGCTACGGCGCGCCGCCTCCGCTGCACCAATTCGCCAATCAGGTCTTCCACACGCCGGCGGGGTGGAAACTCATCTTGGTCGGCACCGGCGTCGGCTTCTTGTTCGCGGTGCTGGTGCTCTCGATCAGCGCCGTCTCTTTCCCGCTGTTGCTCGATCGCGACGTCGGCGCCGCGGTAGCACTCCTCACCTCGATCCGTGTCGTCGCCGAAAACCCGATGACCATGGCGCTGTGGGGCTTGATTGTGGCCGTACTGCTTTTCGTCGGTTCGATCCCATTCTTTATCGGGCTGACGGTGGTCGTGCCGGTGCTCGGTCATGCCACCTGGCATCTTTATCGCCGGGCGGTCGAACCCGATCCGAACCCGCACGAGGACTATACGCCGCGTGAGCGGCCACGCCGCTCCGCCGCCGACTTCCCCGCGGCGCTGTTCCCGACTCGGGAATAGCTCAAAGCAGTGCGGCGCCATGTAGGCGCCGCACTATGCGGGCCCGTTTGTCAGACGGCGACAAATGCCTATCATGCCGCATGCTTGGTTTAGGCCTCAGCTTTCTCGGCAGCGTTGCCCGCGATCCTAACGCGCTTGCCATCGTCGATGGCGAGATGCGTCTCACCTATGCGCAATGGTATCGGCGCATCTCGGCGGTGGTCGCGGGCTTCGACGCGATCGGCCTGAAGCCGGGCGATCACCTGGTCACGGCGCTGCAGAACCGCTGGGAGGCAGCGACACTGCATTGGGCCTGTCAATTCGCGGGTGTCGTCATTACGCCGGTGAATTGGCGCTCCAGCGCAAGCGAGATCGATTTCTATCTCGGCGATGCCGAAGCCAAGGCGATCGCCTATGAGGACGCCTCCGCAGCGGCGGTGGCCGGTTCGGCGTTGGCGCAAAACCTGCCGCGAATCGCACTCGATGCGGAACAGCCATCCGAGATCGCATTTGCCACGCTCGCCCTCGGCAGCGCTCCCGATGCAGTTGCGCGCGCCGATGCCGAAGCCTGGTCGGTGATGCTTTACACATCCGGCACGACAGCACAGCCGAAGGGGGTGCCGCGGCGCCAGCGCGCCGAACGGGCCGCGGCGCTCGCCCATGTCGCGCAGAACCTCTATGCCCAGGGCGAGCGGACGCTCGGCGTGATGCCGCTCTATCACACCATGGGCGTGCGCTCGCTGCTGGCGATGTCGCTGATCGGCGGCGCGTTCATCTGCCTGCGCCGTTTCGATGTCGCCGAGGCGCTCAGGCTGATCGCCGCCGAGCGTGTCAGCAATCTTTATCTGGTGCCGACGCTCTATCACGACGTGGTGCATCATCCGCTGTTTGCGGCGAGCGATGTCAACTCCGTGCGCAAACTCGGCTTTGCCGGCGCGCCGATGACCGACGGCCTGCTCAAGGCGTCGCAGAAGGCGTTCAAGCCCGAACTGTTCGTCAACCACTACGGATCGTCGGAAGTCTATACCTTCACCATCGATCAAAAAGCGCCGGCCAAACCCGGCTCGGCTGGACGTGCCGGCATCAATCAGATGGTGCGGGTGGTAAGGCTCGGCGCACAGTCGGTCGATGAGATTGCCGACGCGGGCGAAGAAGGCGAAATCATCGCGCTTCTCGCCGGCGACGAGTTGTTCGAAGGCTATTGGCGGCGGCCCGAGGCCGACGCGAAAGCTTTGCGCGACGGCTGGTACTTCACCGGCGATACCGGCTATTTCGACGGCGACGGCGATCTTTTTGTCACCGGCCGTGTCGACGATCTGATCATTACCGGCGGCGAGAACGTGTCGCCGGTCGAGATCGAATCCTGCCTGTCGCTGCACGGCGCGGTGTCGGAAGTCGCCGTCGCCGGCCTGCCGGACGAGCGCTGGGGCAAGATCGTCGCCGCCTTCGTCAAGCGCCGCACGGCAATCGAGGCCGAAGAACTCGACGCCTATTGCCGCAGTTCCGGCCTTGCGAATTTCAAGCGGCCGCGGCGCTACATCTTTGTTGACGAAATCCCGAAATCGCCGGTCGGCAAGCTTTTGCGCCGCAAGCTCGTCGCCGGCGAATATAATGTAGAACCCGCCTCGCCTCATCAAGGAACCGCTGCATGACCGATGCGTCCCCCTCGCCTTTTTCCGATCCGCGTCTGCAAAAGCTCGACGGCTTCCACGTCGAGATCGATCCCGCCCGCGAACGCGCCGATATCGTGCTCGATCGGCCGCCTTTGAACGTCATCGAAATGGGCGAACGCGATCAGCTTCGCCTCGTCTTTGAGGCGTTCGACGAAGATGCCCGCGTGCGTGTCATCGTGCTGCGCGCCATGGGCGAGCATTTTTCCTCGGGCGGCAATATCGCGGGCTTCCTCGCGGCTTCGCCGGAACATGTGTCGAAGCTCGCCTGGAATATCGCGGCTCCGGCGCGCTGTTCGAAACCGGTCATCGTCGCTAACCGCGGCTATTGCTTCGGCGTCGGTTTCGAGATTTCGCTGGCATGCGATTTTCGCATCGTGTCCGAGACCTGCCTCTATGCGCTGCCGGAACAGCGGCTTGGCCAGATTCCGGGCTCCGGCGGCTCGGCGCGGCTGCAAAAGATCATCGGCATCACCCGGACCAAAGACATCGTCATGCGCTCGAAGCGAATCGCGGCAAAGCAGGCCTATGAGTGGGGCATCGCTACCGAATGCGTGCCCGACGACAGGCTGGAAAACGTCACGGACGCCTTGGTCGACGAATTGCGCGCCTTCTCGCCGCTGGCGCAGCGTACTGCCAAGACGTTGCTCAACGAGACCGAGGACACCAATCTCGAAGCCGCCATCGAGCTCGAAGGCCATTGCTACAGCCGGCTGCGCCAGTCCGACGATTTCCGCGAAGGTGTCGAAGCGTTCCACGGCAAGCGTAAGGCGGCATTTCGCGGGACGTAAATGGTGTTAAGCTGCCGGTTATAAGAAAAAAGAGAAGAGCCCAAGGAGACGCTGACGTGGTCTGAAAATAAAAAGGCGCCGCAAAAACGAGGCGCCAAAAACGAGGCGGCGAGGGAGGAGAGCGGAAATGCGCAATTCGAGCGTTCGGGGAAAATCGCGCGTGCTTGCGGCGTGGCTTGTTATCGGCACGCTCGCTTGGTCGACCACGGCGAAGGCCGCCGAACCGATCAGAATCGGCACCAGTCTGGCACTGACGGGAGGTGTTGCGCCCATCGGCAAACAGATACTGGCCGCGTTGCAGATTTGGCGCGACGACGTCAATGCAAAGGGCGGCCTGCTGGGACGCCCGGTCGAACTCGTGTTCTATGACGACCAGAGCAACCCGGCGAACGTGCCGCAGCTCTACACCAAACTGATCGAGATCGACAAAGTCGACCTGCTGATCGGTCCCTATGCGACCAACATGGTGGCGCCCGCCATTCCAGTGTTGATGCAGCACAAGAAGACCACCATCGGCATTCTCGCCAATGCCGCCAACAGCAAATTCCATTACGACCAGTATTTCTCGATGCTGCCAACCGGGCCCGAGCCGCAGAAGTCTTTCGCCCACGGCTTCTTCGAACTCGCCGCCGCGGCCAAGCCACGGCCGAAGACAGTTGCGATCATCGCTGCGGACGCCGAATTCGCCCAGAATGCGGCTGACGGCGCACGGCAGTCGATCAAGGAGATCGGGGGCTTCGACACGGTGCTCGACCAGAAATATCCGCCGTCGACGACCGACTACACGCCGATCATGCGCGCGGTGCAGGCGCTCGATCCGGATATTGTCTTCGTTGCGGCCTATCCGCCCGATTCGGTGGGCATCGTACGCGCCGCCAATGAAATCGGGCTTACGCCGAAAATATTCGGCGGCGCCTTTATCGGGTTATTGGTGACGCCGATCAAAGCGCAGCTCGGCCCGCTGATGAATGGCATCGTCAACAACACGCCATTTCTGCCGGCGCCCTCTTTGATGTTTCCCGGCACGCGAGATGTACTGATCAAATACCAGAGCGCCGCCCAGGGCGCGGGCATCGATCCGCTCGGGCCGGCCTTCCCGCCACTCGGCTATGCGGCGGGCCAAGTGCTGGCCGAGGCCGTAGAAGGAACCAAAAGCTTCGATCAGATAAAGCTCGCCGCCTATATGCATAGCCATACATTCTCGACCGTGGTCGGCGACATCAAGTTCGGTCAGGACGGCGAATGGGCGAAAGCGCGTGTTTTCTTCACCCAATTCCGGCATGTCGCTCCCAATTCGATCGATCAGTTCAAGGACGCAAGTCACGAAGTCATCGTGTGGCCGAATGAATACAAAACGGCCGACATGATCTATCCCTACGCCGAAGCAAAAAAACCGTGAGGAAACCATGAACGGCACTGCTTTCAAATTGGGTACCTTTTCCCGGCCGGGCGGCAAGCCTTTTGTCGCCATCGTGCTGGGTGACGATGTCGTCGAACTGGGCGCCGCCAGCGCCGTCTCGACGCACACCGGCGCCTTGACTTCGCCCGGCAGCATCAACGGCTTGTTGCAGGATTGGGATGCCAATTTTTCGCGGCTGCAGAACCTCGTAGCCGATCTGGAGAAGAAAGGTCTGCCGGGCGCGGTCAAGCTCGAAGGCCTGCGAGCGCTGCCGCCGGTGCTCCGGCCGGGCAAGATGTTTTATGCGGCGCAGAACTTTCAGGAGCATGTCGACGAGATGCTGCGTGCCGGCATGACGCCGGCCAGCGGCCCGAAATTCACCGGCGAGAAATCGACCAGTGAGCCGTACCTCTTTCTCAAAGCGCCGAGCACGCTTGCCGGAGCCCATGATGAAATCGCGATTCCCACCGGCCTGAAGAAGATCGACTGGGAGGCGGAGATCGCGCTCGCCATCGGCAAAAGCGGCAAGCGCATCAAGGCCGAGCGGGCGCTGGAGCATGTCGCGGGCTTCATGACCACCAACGACGTTTCGGCCCGCGACCTGCAGATCCGCGCCGACCGGCCTGGCCTGCGTTCGGACTGGCTCAACGGCAAGAGCCACGACAATTTCGCGCCGATGGGGCCCTTCCTGGTGCCGCGCGCTTTCGTACCGGACCACAAGAACTTGTTCATTCGGCTCTCCGTCAACGGCGAGGTCAAGCAGGACGGCAATACCTCGCAGTTCATCTTCACGCCGGAGGAGCAGATCGAATACGCCTCCCACGTCCTCACGCTCGACAGCGGCGATATTTTCAGCTGCGGCACCTGCGGCGGTGTCGGTCAGGGTACCAACACCTTCCTCAAAGCCGGCGATGTCATGGAAACCGAGATTGAGAGCCTCGGCAAAATGAGCAATCGCTTTGTTGCAGAGGCGTAGATCGTCTGCGGTGCCTGGAGTAGGATCGTCGAACGATAATTAAACTGCGGGAAATGCCATGCAGCTCACACCCGGCCAACTAAAGGATTTCGACGAACAGGGCTATTTGTTCTTCCCGAACTGCTTCGACGAGGAAGAAATCCACCTGCTGCGCGACGACGCAGAGGCGATCCTCAAGCTCGATCGCAAGGAAGTGTGGCGCGAGAAATCCGGCGCGCCGCGCACCGCTTTTGCCGCTCACACTTTCAACGAGACGTTTCGCCTGATGGCGCACCATCCGCGGCTGATCGAGCCGCTGCGCCAGCTGTTCGGCGAGGACGTCTATGTGCATCAATTCAAGCTCAACGCCAAAGCAGCCTTCGAGGGAGATGTCTGGCAATGGCATCAGGACTACGGCACCTGGGCGCGCGACGACGGCATGCCCGAACCGCGCGCCATGAACATCGCGATATTTCTCGACGAAGTAATGCCGATCAACGGCGCGCTGATGCTGATCCCGAAAAGCCACAGGCAGGGCGTGCTCGCGGCCGGACACGATACCGCGACAACCTCCTACCCGCTGTGGACGCTCGACAAGGAGACGGTGACGCGGCTTGCCGCAGAGGGCGGCATCGTGGCGCCGACCGGCAAACCCGGCGCGGTGCTGATGTTCCACGGCAATCTGGTGCACGCCTCGCCGCCCAACATCACGCCCTATCCACGCAAGATCGTCTATCTGACGCTCTGCGCCTGTTCGAACCACATCACCAAGTTCACGCGGGAAGAATGGATCGCGCATCGCGATTTTACCCCGATCGTGCCGGTCGGCGACGACGCGCTGTTGGCCTATGCGCGTTCGCATCGTGTTGCGGCGGAGTGACGCTTTGAATCTGCAATCCCTCCTCGCTACGCGCGTCGACGCCGACAAACCGGTCCGTGTCGGACTGATCGGCGCCGGCAAATTCGGCTCGATGTTTCTCGCGCAAGTGCCGTCGATCCGCGGCCTCGAGGTCGCAATGATCTGCGATCTCGATCCCGAGCGTGCCAAGGCGGCGTGCCGTAATGTCGGCTGGGACGCGGGGCTTATCGCAAACACGCGTTTTGCGACGTCGGGCAGCTATGCCTGTCTCGACGAGTGCGTCGATGTCGTGATCGAAGCGACCGGCGATCCCGGCGCCGGTATCGCGCACGCGATGACGGCGATCGAGGCGGACAAGCCGGTCGTCATGGTCAATGTCGAGGCCGATGCGCTGGCCGGCCCGTGGCTCGCCCGCAAGGCGCGCGACGCGAACGTGGTCTATTCGCTGGCTTACGGCGATCAGCCGGCGCTGATTGCCGAAATGGTCGACTGGGGACGCGCAGCGGGTTTCGAGGTGACGGCGGCGGGCAAAGGCACGAAATATCTGCCGGCCTATCACAGCGTGACGCCGGACGGCGTTTGGCAGCATTACGGCCTCACGGCTGAAGAGGCCAAAGGCGCCGGCATGAATTCGCAGATGTTCAATTCGTTTCTCGACGGCACCAAGTCGGCGATCGAGATGGCCGCGGTCGCCAATGCCTGCGCGCTCGATGTGCCACAAGACGGCTTGCATTTTCCGCCATGCGGCGCCGACGAACTCGCCCAAGTATTGCGGCCGAAAACTTTGGGCGGCGTGCTCGACGGTGATGGCATGGTCGAGGTGGTGTCGTCGCTCAACCGCGACGGCAGCGCCGTCGCGCGCGACCTGCGCTGGGGCGTCTATGTGGTGTTCAAGGCCAACAACGATTACGCTGCGGCCTGCTTCAAGCAATATGGCCTGCCGACCGATGCGACCGGCCGCTATGCCGCGATGTATAAGCCGTTTCATTTGATCGGGCTCGAGCTGTCGATCTCGGTGCTCAATGTCGCGCTACGCGGCGAGCCGACCGGAAGCTGCCGCGCCTGGCGCGGCGATGCGGTGGCGGTCGCCAAGCGGGCACTGAAGGCCGGTGAGACGCTCGACGGCGAAGGCGGCTATTGCGTCTATGCCAAGCTCATTCCGGCAGCACGGAGTCTGGCGCTCAACGCGTTGCCGATCGGACTGGCGCATCACGTCAAGCTCACGCGCGATATCGCGGCCGGCGAATTCCTGAGCGCGGCCGACGTCGAACTCGACGATAGTTCACAAGCGGTGCGCATCCGTCGCGAAATGGAACAGGACGCGCGGCAGGCCAACAAGGTGATGGCGGCGGAATAGCTCCGATATTACCGTCAGCGCCGAAACATCCCAGCACCAAGGCCGCTCATAAAGAACTACGTCCGAAATGGAGCCTTGCGATGATTGCCGTCATTTTTGAAGTCTGGCCCGAAGAACGGCAAACCTACCTCGACCTTGCCGCCGCATTACGCCCGGAGCTTGAGAAAATCGACGGCTTTATCTCGGTCGAGCGATTCGAGAGCCTCACCGAGCCGGGCAAGATGCTTTCGCTGTCGTTCTTCCGTGACGAAGCGGCGGTCGCGGCGTGGCGGAACGTGGAAGATCATCGGCGCGCTCAGGCGAAGGGCCGCGGCGGCGTATTCGCCGATTATCGGCTGCGCATCGCCGGAGTCATTCGCGACTACGGCATGCATGAACGGGCGCAGGCGCCGGCGGATAGCCTATCGGCGCACGGCTGACACAGCGACCCAAAGCAGCGACGCTGTGCTACTCCGCCGCAAGCCGCGGCGGCGGGCGCATGCTTTCCAAGCCGTCCGCTGCCGTCGCCGAGATCGTGGTGCGCACCATGTGGCGCGCTTCATGCGCCGGCCAAGGCCGGCCGCGATGCATGGTGGCGCGATTGTCCCACATCACGACGTCGCCGGCCTTCCAGGCATGCACATAGCTCGTGTTCGGCGCGGTGGCGGCTTGCGTCAATTCATCGATCAGTTTCTCGCCGGCGGCCGGCTCCATGCCTTCAACCGCATAAGCGTGCGAGGCGAGATAAAGCGCCTTGCGGCCGTTGACCTGGTTTTTCCAGACCATGCGCCAGCATTGCGGCGGCAGCGCCGCCAGTTCATCGCCGGTGGCGAGACCGGCGGCGATCTTGCCGCGCGAATAGGCGTAGTGATGCCAGGCGAACGAGTTGTCGAGCTTCTGGCGCAGCGCCGGATCGAGCCGGTCATAAGCGAGCCGGGTGGAGACGAATTCGGTCTCGCCGCCATTGTCCGGGATGATGCGCGCCGACAGAATCGAGGTCAGCGCCGGCACGCTCTTGAACGAACTGTCGGTGTGCCAAAGCTGATTGGCCTTGTTGCGCATCGCATAGCGATGATCCGCCGGCACCACTTTACCGTCGGGACCGATGGTGGTGAGAATGACAAAATGCGTGCCGGTGCCGAGCGAGCCGACTTTGGTGACTTCCGGCGGACCGAAACGGCGTGAAAATTCAAGCTGGCTGTCGTTGGTTACATCCTGGCCGCGGAACACCAGCACCGAATGTTCCTCGAACGCGGCGCGTGCCGCCGCATAAGCGGCATCGTTGGTAGCGATCTCCGCCAATGTCACGTCGCGCAATTCGGCGGCAAAACCCGGACCCAGAGGGACGATTTCCATCGACGTATCCTCCGTGATTTTCGTGGATTTTCTGCCAAAACAGCCCGACTGGCAAGGAACTCAAAAGACCGTCGGGACCGGCAAACCTAAGCGGCCCGAAACCGGGCCGTCACTTCCTCAGGAATAGCTTGCCCTTTGATCTTATCAGGATCGGCCGGATCGCGGACCGCCCAGACCCGGGTTTCACGGCCTTCAACGGCCACCGCGCCGCGCGCCACGAGCTTGTGCTCGACATCGAAACTGGAGCGGCGGAATTCGCTCACCCGCGAACTCAATTCCACCACGTCGCCGAATCGCGCCGGGGCGATGAAGCGCGCGCCGGAGTCCACCAGCGGAATACCGACAATGCCGTAAACCGAAGCGAGCTCGTGCGGCTTCACGCCGAGCGCCGTATCGAACAGGCTCCAGGTGCCCCAATCGAAAAACTCAAAGAAACGGGCGTTGAAGACGATGCCGGCGGGATCGCAATGGCCCCATTCGATGGTGAATTGCCGGCGGCCGATCAGCTTGGTCATGCGGCATGTATCGCCGCGAAACGGCACAAACGTCAACCGGCTGTGCAGTATCGCACTCTGCCGGTCGGAAGCGCCGCGGCAATACTCTCGTTGGCAAGATTCTCTCTGCCAAAACTCCCGCTGACACGAATCATGACGGGCGAGCTTGCGCCCGCCCGTCACGTTCCTAGCGCTGCTACCCGCGGCTCGGAACCAGGACCGTATCTTCCACATGGTGCGTCGCCGGTAGCGCGCCACACCCAGGTCGATCCGACCTTGGCGATCCTCACATCCGGCAGAACCAAACGCGAGCATCTGAAAGTCATGATAGCCCTTTGTTTGAAGCCTGCAAGTTAAAGCGTAGCTGCAACGATGGGCGATCGGTTTGGGGATAACTCTGTGAATTGCGACCAAAGAAATATGCTTTGCCGTAACAAATTGTCGTCCGGCCGGCGGTGGATGATCTGATAAAATATTCACTGCAGCGCAGCAATTCGAGAAAATTTCGTGGCAGCTTCCATTTCTTTTCGCGACGCGATGGGCGCACTGGCCGTTGTCATCGCCGTTATCGCCTATGCGTTCTATGTTTTGAAGAGCCTGCGCGGCGAGGCTCGGCCGCATCCGCTGTCCTGGCTTATCTTCGGCGTTCTCGGCGGCACCAGCTATCTGGTGCAACTCGATCAGGCCGCCGGTCCGGGCAGCTGGGTTACCGCAATCACGGCCGTTGTTTGTTTTCTGTTGTGCGTCATGAGTTTTTGGCGCGGCGAACGGATTTTTCCCTGGTACGAATGGGCGTTCCTGGTCGCCGCCGCGATCATCTTCGTCTTTTACCTGTGGTCGCGGCAACCGGAGGTTTTTCACGCCGGCCGCAGTGAAACAGAGCGCGACTTTCTCGGCCGCCACGCGCCGGCGATCTCGGCGACGCTGGCGTCGATCGTCAGCGTCGTCGGCTTCGGTCCCACCGTGACCAAAGCCTGGGGCAGGCCGCGATCCGACAGCGCCAGCACGTTTCTGCTCAACGGTTTGAAATTCGTGCCCGCACTCGCCGCCATGGACAGCGTCTCGGTAGCGACCTGTATATTTCCGGTCACATTGGTAATCGCCAACCTCGCGGTGGCGTTGCTGATCTATCTGCGTAGGCGTCAGGCCAAGCCGGTCGCGGGCGATCATGCTAGCCGAGCCCCCATCTGAGGCGACGGCCGAGGTCATCATAGACGCGCAACGCAGTGACGATCCGCAATAGCTCGGCCGATCGTCGGGCCTTCAATCGCGCGATATCGGCCACCACCATGCGCCGTTGTCTGGCATCACCGATATGCTCGAGCCGGGTCTTGAAGCGGGCGATGTCCTCCTCGATCTGCTCGACGAACGTCAGATCGTGAGCCAATTTTGCCAGGCGTTCGTCCGGCTCGATGCGCGGCCGATCGATCGTCGCGGCACAGGCGGCGATGAGAACGGCATCGAGCTTGTCGTTCTTGGCACGACGCAGATGCAAGCGAGCATAGGCTTTGACCTGGATCGGCTGCAGAGCCAGGACGGTAAAGCCCTTCGCCCGCAAATAATCGACTACACCGCATTCGTAGCCACCGCTGGCCTCGATGCCGATACGCATCACCCCGGCGCTGGCGAGGTCGGCAGCTAGACGCCGCCAACCCGCCGGCGTGTTGTCCACTTGCCAGTGTTCGCCACCGCCGTGAATCGCGATGTCGAGCTTGGCCTTGGATGTATCAGTGCAGCGTTCCGGCCGTCTATTCCGGCCGTTCTGCTAATCTGCGTCATCTTCGTCGACCCTGCCTTGTTGAGCGAACCATCTTGTTCCGGCAACCATCCGGGTCCGATGAAGGCGCTGACGACGATCACGCTACGGAAGAGTCAGAAACGACTAAGGGCGGGTTCGATCCGATCGCCAGCCGCTCTGCCGCGGATGGCCGTCCGCGGCAGAGCATTCCTTTCGGAACAGGCAGACGATAATCGATCTCGCTATAACAAGGGCGGAATAGCGTAGCGTATGGCGCGGCTGGGCGATCTGCAATTTGGCTCCAAACGTCCGACCCCCCTCACCCCGACCCTCTCCCCTCCGGGGAGAGGGAGTTGGACCATTCGGCGCGAGACTCGAAATGCACAATCGTTGACGGCTTGACCTGCGGATCGTTGTCGAGCGATCCGGCCGGGATGATGATCTCGCGGCCGCTGCGGGTGCTGTGCGGGACCGGCGATCCGCACTTGCCGCAAAACGACGTCGAGAAACTTCGTGCCTCGGGGAGATCGTAGTGATCTCCCGCTTTTTTGAAGTGCTCGTGATGCCCGACTTTGCGCGGGCATTCGCATCCTATGAGGCGAACCAAATGCGTAGATGGCCGGAACGAACAAAAACGTGGATGCCGGAACAAGTCCGGCCATGACGCCTCGCGAAGTTTTGTAACTTGCAGATACAGCGACCGGCAATGCAATCACACAGTTACATTCGGTTACGAAGACTTAATCCTTGCGCCACTTTCCGGTAATGCGGCCTCACCATTTTACCCTGAGAAGGCGAGACCGTTTTTCCGCACTCCTTGAGAGTGCGACGCAGGTCTGAAAGATGCCGCGCAATGCCGGCGCGGCCTGATGGTGACAACCATGTATGAGCAGAATGTGCCGTGTTCCGCGGTCACGCCGCCACGCTGTGCGAGTTGCGCGCAACCCATGCGGCTTATCAAGCGTGTTTCGCGATTTGACGGGCTGCCGGACCTGGCAGTCTTCGAGTGCCGCGCTTGCGGTGTGTCGCACATCCAGACATTGGGATGATGGTGACGGATACCACTGCGCCGATAACACGGCCAGTCGGTGCATAGGGCGGAATAGCGCAAGCGTATTCCGCCGTGCCGTCTCTCCGAAGTCGCGGGTTGCGCTTTCGTAGTGGACCGGAGGCACCTGCTCAGCTTTTTAAGGGCTGCTACGCGCTCTGGAGTTTGTCTCAAGCATCTGAACCCCTCCAACCACAGCCGACGTTTCACGTCGGCGTTCTTTACGCAAAGAACGGCGGCTAAAGGCCGCCTATGCCCCCTTCCTTGCTGCGCTTCGCTCCGCAGGGGAGGATAACGTGGTCTTGCCCGGCCATTTGCACAGATCCGCGATGATGCATTTCTCGCACAGCGGGCGCCGTGCGACGCAGGTGTAGCGGCCGTGCAGGATCAGCCAGTGATGGGCGTGCATCATGTAGCGTTCCGGCACCACCTCCAGGAGTTTCAGCTCGACGTCGAGCGGCGTCTTGCCGACCGCAAGGCCGGTGCGGTTGCCGACACGGAAGATGTGGGTGTCGACCGCGATGGTCGGTTCGCCGAAGGCGACATTGAGCACCACATTCGCGGTCTTGCGGCCGACGCCCGGCAGCGCTTCGAGCGCTTCGCGATCGCGCGGGACCTGGCCGCCGTGCTGCTCGACAAGAATTTGCGACAGCGCGACGACGTTCTTCGCCTTGGTGCGATAGAGGCCAATGGTCTTGATGAGGTCGCGTACGCGCGCTTCGCCGAGCTTGATCATCTTCTCCGGCGTGTCGGCGAGCTTGAACAAAGCCGGTGTCGCCTTGTTGACGCCGGCGTCGGTCGCCTGCGCCGACAGCACGACCGCCACCAACAACGTAAATGGATTGGCATGCTGGAGTTCGGTTTGCGGCGCCGGACTGGCGGCGGCGAAGCGGCGGAACGCCTCGGCGATTTCCGCGGGCGTCCATTGCGGGAGCTCGCCGTGCTCTGCCTTTTCGTCGGCCTTGCGTCGCGCTTTGCCGGGTTTGAGCTTGGCGGCCTTGCCCTTACGGGCGATCTTTACAGCTTGCCTGGTGGTCTTTTTCGCCCTGGTCTTCTTAGCCATGGTCCCCCGTACCCTATTCGCCCTATAATGCCTGACATGAACGACGACGAGAACCGGCAAGAGAGCCACCAAGAGAACCACAACGCGAGTGCCGCCGACCCGAAAATCTTTTCGGTCGTGATCACGCCGCACCGCTCGCTCGGCCCGAGCGGCTTTCTCATCTTTATGATCTGCATCGGCGGGCTGAGCTTCGCTTGCGGCGTCTTCTTCGTGCTGCTCGGGGCCTGGCCCATCTTCGGCTTCTTCGGCCTCGACGTGCTGCTGATCTATTGGGCGTTCCGCGCCAATTACCGCGCCGCGCGCGCTTATGAAGAGGTCACGGTCACGGCCTCGGAACTGACGGTACGGCAGGTCAGCCACCGCGGCCGGGTGCGCGAATGGACGCTCAACCCGCTGTGGGTGAAGCTCGAGCGCATCGCGCACGAGGAATTCGGCATCCAGCGGCTGTTCCTGGTCTCCCGCGGCCGCCGGCTGCCGATCGCCGCCTTTCTCGGCCCTGGCGAAAAGGCGAGCTTCGCGCATGCGCTGTCGAACGCCTTGGGCGAGGCCAAGCGCGGGCCGACCCGGACGGTGGTTGAGTAGCTAAGAGCCGCTCGTCCCCGCGAAGGCGGGGACCTAGGCTGGATTCCCGCTTACGCGGGAATGAGCGGGTGAAGAAACTGGCCGGTCGCGCCTACAGAAATCGGGTGGTTTACGCACCGGCAGCGGCATAGATCGGGAGCAATGATGGAGGCACCCATGCTATCGCCCGATCGGCTTACCAATACCGAAAACGTCTCGATTCCGTTCAGCCAATCCGCCGACGATTATGAGGTAGTGCGCCGCGCCATCGGCCATATCCGCGGCCATTGGCGCGAACAGCCCGAAGTCGAGGCCATCGCAGAAGCGGCCGGCGTAACCCCGACCGAATTGCATCATTTGTTCCGGCGCTGGGCCGGACTGACGCCGAAAGCGTTTTTGCAGGCGCTCACCCTCGATGGCGCGCGCAGCCTGTTGCGCGATTCGGCAAGCGTGCTCGACGCCACTTACGAAGTCGGACTGTCCGGCCCGGGCCGGCTGCACGATCTCTTCGTCACCCACGAGGCGATGTCGCCCGGCGAATGGAAATCCGGCGGCGAAGGGCTGACCATCGCTTACGGCTTTCATCCGTCGCCGTTCGGCCGCGCGCTGGTCATGGTCACCGAGCGCGGTCTCGCCGGGCTGGCCTTTGCCGATCCGGGCGAGGAGCCGGCGATGCTCGCCGACATGAAGAGCCGCTGGCCCAAGGCAACCTATGTCGAAAACACCGCGCGCACCGCGCCGGTGGCGCAGCGGATCTTCGATCCGTCGCAGTGGAAGCCGCAGCAGCCGCTCCGCGTCGTGCTGATCGGCACCGACTGGGAAGTCCGCGTCTGGGATGCACTGTTGCAAATCCCGATGGGGCGGCTCGCGACCTATTCCGGCATCGCCAAGAAAATCTGCACGCCGGCCGCCGCCCGCGCCGTCGGCGCCGCTGTCGGCAAGAACCCGGTGAGTTTCGTCGTGCCCTGCCACCGCGTCGTCGGCAAATCCGGCGATCTGACCGGTTATCACTGGGGCATTACCCGCAAGCGCGCGATGCTGGGGTGGGAAGCGGGACAGATGGGCGCCGGGTAGGGGATCATTTCCGCTCGTCCCCGCGAAAGCGGGGACCCAGGCTGGATTCGCGCTTGCGCGGGAATGAGCGGTAGAGCGCGAAGTACTACGCCGCCAGATCTTGTTTTTCGGCCACCGTCGAATCCGCATTGAGCCGATAGATCAGCGGCACGCCGGTACCGATTTCGCGCTTGAGGATTTGCTCGGGCGACAGTTTTTCCAGCACCATCACCAGCGCGCGCAGCGAATTGCCGTGGGCCGCGACCAGCACATTGGCGCCGCCGAGCACGCGCGGCAGGATTTCCTGAATGTAATAAGGCAGCACGCGCGCCGCGGTGTCGCGTAGCGACTCGCCGCCCGGCGGCGGCACGTCATAGGAGCGGCGCCAGATATGGACCTGTTCCTCGCCCCATTTCGCCCGCGCGTCGTCTTTGTTCAGGCCGGAGAGATCGCCGTAGTCGCGCTCGTTGAGCGCCAGGTTTTTGATCACCGGAATATTCTTCTGCCCCATCTCGTCGAGCACCAGATCGAGCGAGCGCTGGGCGCGGATCAGCGCCGAGGTGAAGCCGATATCGAAATGCAGACCTTGCGCCTTGAGCTTCTTGCCGGCGGTGCGCGCTTCCTGGATGCCGACCTCGGTGAGATCGACGTCGCGCCAGCCGGTGAACAGGTTTTTCAGATTCCACTCGCTCTGGCCGTGACGCACGAGCACGAGAGTTCGGTTACTCATTCGGCTACTCCATCTCACCTCCCCCTGCAGGGGGGAGGTCGGTTGGCGAAGCCAACCGGGTGGGGGCCCGTCCAACGCGATAAACTTCCCCACCCCGGCTTCGCTTTGCTCGCCGACCCTCCCCCTTCAGGGGAGGGTGTGCGATCAAATATCCTTCAGCCCCAGCACATCCGCCATCGAATAAAGCCCCGGCGGTTTGCCGTGGGCCCACAGCGCCGCGTGCAGCGCGCCGCGGGCGAAGATCATCCGGTCCTCGGCACGATGAGTGAGCTCGACGCGCTCGGCGGGGCCGGCGAAAATCACGCTGTGCTCGCCGACAACGGTGCCGCCGCGCAGCGAGGCGAAACCGATATCGCCTGAGCAGCGCGCGCCGGTGACGCCGTCGCGGCCACGCTGCGCGTGCTGGGCGAGATCGATACCGCGGCCAACGGCTGCGGCGCGGCCGAGCATCAAGGCGGTGCCGGATGGCGCATCGACTTTTTTGTTGTGATGCATTTCGACGATTTCGATGTCGAAATTGTCGTCGAGCGTCTTCGCTACGCGCTTGGTCAAAGCCGCGAGCAGATTGACGCCGAGAACTCATATTGCCCGACTTCACGATGGTGGCGCGGTTCGCCGCCTTGGCGATTACGGCTTCTTCTTCGGCGGAATGACCGGTGGTGCCGATGACATGAACCTTGCCGGCGGCGGCGGTCAGTTCGGCGAAGACCAGCGTCGCCGCCGGCAGCGCGAATTCAATGAGGCCGTCGGCCGCTTGCAGCAAGGCAGCGGCGTCGCTTGTGACCTTGATGCCGTTCGGGCCGAGTCCGGCGAGTTCGCCTGAGTCGCGGCCGATCACCGCCCAATCCGGGGCATCGACGGCGCCCGCCAGCACCATGCCCTTGGTCGCAGCGACAGCATGGATGAGAGTGCGCCCCATGCGCCCGCCGGCACCGGCGATTACCACCCGCATATCGGAACTTGGAGCAGCCATGAGCGCCTCCCGGTCGTGGCCGGATATAGCGGGGTGATGCGGGAGCGGCAACACGGCGCGCCTTTCACCTCTCCCCGGAGGGGAGAGCATAGGCGTCCTTTGGACGCCGTTCTTGACGTAAAGAACGCCGATGCGAAGCATCGGCTATGCGAAGCGAGGGTGAAGGGGTTCCGGCGTCGGGGCTTATCTCAGGCGTCCGAACCCCCTCACCCCAACCCTCTCCCCGTTGGGGAGAGGGAGTGTTTACGGCTGCGGGCCGTCGTAGCCTTCGATGACGATGATATCGACCAGGGAATGCGGCTGCCGCACTTTGATATTGGCCTGGTATTCGGGTGAGCGATAACAGGCCAGCGCCGAAGCGTAATCGGGAAACTCGATCACCACGTTGCGCGATCGGCTAGTGCCTTCCGGATTTTCGAATTTGCCGGCGCGCACGACGAAGCGGCCGCTGTATTTATGGAAGATGGCGGGATTGGCCGCAGCGTAAGGCTTGTAGCCCTCGTCGTCGTGCACATCGACGCGCGCGATCCAGTAGCCCTTGGCCATCCGCCCTCGCCTACGCCTTCTGTTTCGCCGCTGCCCCGATCTCCGCGATGATTGCCTCAGCTGCCGCTTTCGGATCGGATGCGGCGATGATCGGCCGGCCGACCACCAGATAATCGGCGCCGGCGGCGATGGCCTCGGTCGGCGTCGCGATGCGTTTCTGCTCGCCGCGGTCGCTCCCCGACGGCCGGATGCCGGGCGTGACCAAAGCAACTTTCGGCCCGACGACAGCGCGGAGATTGGCGACCTCTTCGGGCGAACAGACCAGGCCGTCGACTCCGATGTCGCGTGCCTGGGCGGCTCGCCGGGCGACCAGCTCGGCGACGGGATAAGCGTAACCGGCCGCCACCAGATCGGAATCGTCGGATGAGGTCAGCACGGTGACGGCGAGGATGTGCAAACCTCCCTCGCGGGCGTCGACCGCGGCCTGCATGGTTTGCGGATAGGCATGCACGGTGAGAAATTTGGCGCCGAGCCGGGCCACGCTTTTGACGCCCTGCGCGACGGTATTGCCGATGTCGTGCAGCTTGAGGTCGACGAACACCTGCTTGTCGGCATCGATTAGCTGCTGCGCAAAGGTGATGCCGCCGGCGAAGCCGAGCTGATAGCCGATCTTGTAGAACGAGACCGTATCGCCGAGCCGCGCCACCATGGCCTGCGCGTCTTCGACAGAGGAGAAATCGAGCGCGACAATCAGGCGGTCGCGCGGTTCAAGTCGTTGGGGTCTATCCATCCTTTGCAGCATAAGCCTCTGTGAAAGCCGCTTTTCGTTCCGGGTCAAGCCCGGAACGGGCTTATCCAGATCATCCTCTGCGCAGCAGGCTTGCCAGTTCCACCAGCCGGCGCGCCATGGCTTTCAAGGCCGTGGCCTGGACCTCGTCTTTAAGGTTGTCGCGATCGTCGAAGGCCTGTTCGGCGCGCGGAACCGAGATTTGCTCAGGGATTACCAGCGCGCCGCAGCCGAGTTCCAAAATCTGCCGCATCGCCATCAATGACCGCACGCCGCCGCCCGCGCTGTTCGTGGCCGAGCCGAGCGCGAAAACGCGGTCCTTGAAGGCGGCATAGGTCGGCTCCCCGGTGTCGCGCACCCGCGAAATCCAATCGATCGCGTTCTTTAGGAGCGGCGCGACCGAGGCGCTGTATTCCGGGCTGGTGATGAAGACGCCCTGATGCGCCATCAGCATGCGCTTGAGCTTAACCGCCGCTTGCGGCGGTCCGGCACCGCTCGAAAGGTCGGCTTCGAACAGCGGCAGCGTATAATCTTCCAGCGAAATCCGCGTCACCTCGGCCTCGGCCAGCGCCAATTCCTTGGCCGCCAGCGCGGCAAGCCGCGCGTTATGCGAGCCCGTGCGCAGCGAACCGGGGATGACGAGGATTTTCGGAGCAGGCATCACTGTGGACCAGCACTATCACGCTTTCCGCTCATTCCCGCGTAAGCGGGAATTCAGCACTGGGTCCCCCTTGCGCGGGGACGAGCGGTTCAGAGCGGCTAGGTTTTGCGATAGACCCAGACCCGCGCCGGCGGAATGTTCATCCAGATCCGCTCGGACGCTTCGGCCGAAAAGCCGCCGAACCGCTTCGGCACCGGCGACGCCACCGAATACGTGAACTGCACGAAGGGCGCGCCGGGCAGCATCAGGTCGAAGGCATCGCGCAACAGCCGCATCCGCATTCTGATCGGCTTGGTGATCAGCGGCAGGCCCGACACCACCGCGGCGGCGGGCTGGATCAGCAGCGTTTCGAGAAGCTTGCGCATGCCATAGGCGTCGCCCTGCACCAATGTGGCGTCGGGATAGCGCGACTTGAGGATGCGGCAGAAGCTCGGATTGAATTCGACCAGCACCAGCCGCGCCGGATCGACGCCGGCCTCGACCAAGGCTTCGGTCACCGGCCCGGTCCCCGGGCCCAATTCGACCACCGGCCCGGTGGAGTTCGGATCGACATAGCGCGCCATGGCGCGGGCGAGAATTTTGCCCGACGGCGTCACCGCGCCGATCGACAGCGGCCGTTCGATCCAGGAGCGGATGAAGCGCACTTCGTCGTCGAGCCGAATGCCCTTTTTCAGCTCGAATTGCTTGATCTGCCGTTCGATTTTCTTGCCGATGCCATCGCGCGTCTGTTCGAACAGCCGGATCTGGCGTCCGATCTTACGCTCGATGAGCTGTTTTCTGAGTTCTAGCACTCGAAGCTGCCTCCCGATCTTCTGTTCAAATTTTTCCAGAGCCGGCAGCGGCATGACAACACGCGGCAAATGCTTGGTGACAAGATGTTGCCGTTTTTAAAGCATTCAGGTGACAAAGGCCATATGGGTCAGGGCGACCCGGCGCGGCCGCCCAACCCGTCAAGGAACTCCTTGACCTTGCCGAGGAAGCCCGCGGATTCCGGATGAGTCTCGACGGAGGACAGCCGGTCGAATTCGACCAATAGATCGCGCTGCTTCTTGCTGAGCTTCTGCGGTGTCTCGACCACCACCTGGACATACATGTCGCCGCATTGACGCGTGCGCAGAACCGGCATGCCCTTGCCCTGCAGACGGAAGCGGCGGCCGGACTGCGTCCCTTCGGGGACCTTCACCTTGGTCTTGCCGCCGTCGATGGTCGGCACCTCGCAGTCGCCGCCCATCGCCGCCACCACCATCGAAACCGGGACGCGGCAATGCAGGTCGGCCCCTTCGCGCTGGAAGAAGGGATGCGAGGCCATCGACAGGAAAATGTAGAGATCGCCGGGCGGACCGCCGCGCACGCCGGCTTCGCCTTCGCCGGAAAGTCTGATGCGGGTGCCATCCTCGACACCGGCCGGAATATTCACCGCCAATGTACGCTCGCGGGTGACGCGGCCGGAGCCGGCGCATGATGCGCAGGGACTGTCGATCGACTGGCCGCGGCCGTGACAATTCGGGCAGGTGCGCTCGAGCGTGAAAAACCCTTGCGCATGGCGAACTCGGCCTTGACCGCCGCAGGTCGGACAGGTTTTTGGCTTGGTGCCGGCCTTGGCGCCGGAGCCGGAGCAGGCCTCGCAGGTCACCGAGGTCGGAATGCGGATTTGCGCATTCTTGCCGGCGAACGCTTCCTGCAGCGTGATTTCCATATTGTAGCGCAGATCGGCGCCGCGCTCGCGGCCGGTCCCGCTGCGACCGCCGCGGCCGCTCGACATGCCGAAAATACCTTCGAACAGATCGGAGAAGGTGGTGCCGAATTCGGCGCCGAAGCCGGGCTGACCGCCGCCCAGGCCTTGCTCGAAGGCAGCGTGACCGAACCGGTCATAGGCCGCGCGCTTATCAGGATCTTTGAGGACCTCGTAGGCTTCGTTGATTTCCTTGAAACGGTGCTCGGCATCCTTGTCGCCGGGATGGCGATCCGGATGGCACTGCATGGCCTGCTTGCGGAAAGCCGACTTGATGTCGATTTCCGTCGCCGTGCGTTCGATTGAGAGAGATTCGTAGTAGCAGCGCTTGGCCATCAGTTCATATCCGAGGAGGGCCGATCATCCGGGACACATATGAGGGCTTACGCAAAAAGACGCACCCCCGATTTTAATACGGGGGCGCTGCTTTGACATCCGCAACGGCATAGCGCCTCGCTTGATCAAGCGGACTTCTTGTTCTTCTTGTCGTCGTCGACTTCCGTGAACTCGGCATCGACGACATCTTCTTCCTTCTTGCCTTCGGCACCCGGGGCACCGTCGCCGCCGCCCGGCTGCTGTTCGCCGGCCTTGTACATCGCCTCGCCGAGCTTCATCGAAGCCTGCGCCAGCGTATTGGTCTTGGCCGAGATCGCTTCCGCATCGTCGCCCTTCAAGGCTTCCTTGAGGTCGGCCATGGCGTTCTCGATGGCGCGGCGTTCGCCCTCACCGACCTTGGAGCCATGTTCGGCGAGCGTCTTTTCGGTCGAATGCACTAAGGCCTCGGCGTGGTTTTTTGCCTCGACCTGAGCCTTGCGCTTCTTGTCCGCTTCGGCATTCGCCTCGGCGTCCTTGACCATCTTCTGAATGTCGCTCTCGGATAGACCGCCGGAAGCCTGGATGCGAATCTGCTGTTCCTTGCCGGTGCCCTTGTCCTTGGCCGAGACATTGACGATGCCGTTGGCGTCGATGTCGAAAGTAACCTCGACTTGCGGCACGCCACGCGGCGCCGGCGGCAGACCGACGAGATCGAACTGGCCGAGCATTTTATTGTCGGCCGCCATTTCGCGCTCGCCCTGGAACACGCGGATCGTCACCGCGGTCTGGCCGTCCTCGGCTGTGGAGAACACCTGGCTCTTCTTGGTCGGGATCGTGGTGTTGCGGTCGATCAGCCGGGTGAAGACGCCACCCAGCGTCTCGATGCCGAGCGACAGCGGCGTCACGTCGAGCAACAGCACATCCTTGACGTCGCCTTGCAGCACGCCGGCCTGAATCGCGGCACCGATCGCGACGACTTCGTCGGGATTGACGCCCTTGTGCGGCTCCTTGCCGAACAATTGCTTCACCACTTCCTGGACCTTCGGCATGCGCGTCATGCCGCCGACCAGAACGACTTCGTTGATCTCGGCAGCCGACAGACCGGCATCCTTGAGCGCTTGCCGGCACGGCTCGATCGTCTTCTGGATGAGATCGTCGACCAGCGCCTCGAACTTGGCGCGGGTGAGCTTCATGGTCAGATGCTTCGGACCGGAGGCATCCGCGGTGATGAAGGGCAGATTGATTTCGGTCTGGGTCGTCGAGGACAGCTCGATCTTGGCCTTTTCGGCGGCTTCCTTGAGCCGCTGCAGCGCGAGCTTATCGCGGCGCAGATCGATGCCCTGCTCCTTCTGGAATTCGTCGGCCAGATAATTGACCAGCCGCATGTCGAAATCTTCGCCGCCGAGGAAGGTGTCGCCGTTGGTCGACTTCACCTCGAACACGCCGTCGCCGATCTCGAGAACGGAAATATCGAAGGTGCCGCCGCCAAGATCGTACACCGCGATCATGCCGGTCTTGCTCTTGTCGAGCCCGTAGGCGAGCGCGGCCGCGGTCGGCTCGTTGATAATGCGCAACACTTCGAGGCCGGCGATCTTGCCGGCGTCCTTGGTGGCTTGACGCTGTGCGTCGTTGAAATAAGCGGGGACGGTGATGACGGCCTGCTCGACCTTGGCGCCGAGATAGGCTTCCGCCGTCTCCTTCATCTTCTGCAGGATGAAGGCGGAAATCTGCGACGGCGAATAAGTCTTGCCCTCGATCTCTACCCAGGCGTCGCCGTTCGAGGCGCGCGCAATCTTGTAAGGAACGAGCTTTTTGTCCTTCTCCACCATCGGATCGTCGTAGCGGCGGCCGATGAGGCGCTTAACCGCGAAAATCGTGCGCTCCGGATTGGTCACCGCCTGGCGTTTCGCCGGCTGGCCGACCAAGCGCTCGCCATCATCGCTGAAAGCGACGATCGACGGCGTCGTGCGCATACCCTCTGCATTTTCGATAACCTTGGGCGTCTTGCCTTCCATAACGGCGACGCACGAATTCGTAGTCCCGAGATCGATACCGATGACCTTAGCCATGGTCTTAATTCCTCTCTCTTTCGGCAGGTCGGGCAGGCCCGAATGGCGCCCTCAAGTCCGACCCCCTTATCAACTGTCCGTTCGTTCGGACACTGCTAGGCTACCGGTCGCCTTGTTAACGGCTACCCGGCTGGCTGCCTAGCTGCTGCCCGAAGCAATTTCCCTTGGCTCATATAGGAGGGCGCCTTCGCCCCGCAAGGCAGGATTTAGGCCGCACAACCGCCGCGCCCGGGTTCTGTAACCGGCCCGCAATTGGGATTGCAGGGGTGCGGCGAAGGCGGCGGCCCGCGTGTTTCGCAGGAGAAGCATTGAGTTTCTTTTAACGCTGTCACGCAGGGCTCCAAATCCGGAGGGTCCCGCTAGCCCGGCATTAAGGAAAGCCTGCCACGGATAGACGCGGGCGACGGGACAAGCGCCGGCGGGCAGTCATCGGCAGCGTCACGACTGTCCAAGGCGAACGATCCAAGCCGCAAGTATTTAAGGCGGGAAAACGCAATGCGCGCCAGTAATGTTGAGTTCGGCGCAGCAAGCGTGATCGCCGAGACCGATCCCGTTCGCCGCCTGGTGTCGATCCTGCCGCGGCCGATCCGCTTTCTCGCTGTCGGCGGCCTCGGCCTTATCACAGATCTCGCCGTCTTCACGCTGATCATCGCCCACACCCCGCATTTGCTTGCGGCTCGGATCGTTTCACTCACCGTCGCGACCCTGTTGACGTGGCGGCTCAATCGCGCGCTGACCTTCGATCATAGCGGCCGCCCGCCGGCCGAAGAAGCCATGCGCTATGCCGCCGTCGCCGCCGCGGCGCAGGCCGTGAGCTATGCGGCGTTCGCCGGCCTTGTCGTCAGCGCGCTGGCCGCAACGCCGCAACTCGCTGTGCTGATCGGAGCCATGGCCGGCGCGCTGGTCTCCTATGGCGGCCAGGCGGCATTCGCGTTCCGGCCGGCGAAACCGGCTGCGACTCCCGAAATCCCTGCCTGAAGACCCGCTCATGACCACCGCGACCACCGTGGATGCCGAGATATTCGTGATTGGCGCCGGGCCGGCCGGCCTCACCGCGGCCTATTGCCTGACCAAGCAAGCACGATCCGTGGTCATCATCGAGCGCGACCCGATCTATGTCGGCGGCATCAGCCGTACCGTGGAGTACAAGGGCTTCCTATTCGACATCGGCGGGCACCGCTTCTTTTCAAAATCGAAAGAAGTGGTGGCGCTGTGGCGGGAAATCCTGCCCGACGATTTCATCACGCGGCCGCGGCTGTCGCGCATCTACTACAACGGCAAATTCTTCTCTTATCCGCTGAAGGCCTTTGAAGCGCTGCTGAAACTCGGCGTGTTCACCAGCACGGCCTGCATGCTGTCCTACGCCTATGCCAAGGCTTTTCCACTCAAGGGCGCGCGCACCTTCCACGAATGGGTGCGCAATCAGTTCGGCGAACGGCTGTTCCAGATTTTCTTCAAGACCTACACCGAAAAAGTGTGGGGCATGTCCTGCGACGAGATTTCCGCCGACTGGGCGGCGCAACGCATCAAGGGCCTCGATCTCACCACCGCCGTCATGGACGGCTTGAAACGATCGCTGGGGTTAGGCCGCAAGAACAAAGGCGATGCGTCAACCGGCGATGACACTGTCAAGACGCTGATCGCGAGCTTCCAATATCCGCGCAAAGGTCCCGGCATGATGTGGGACGCCGCGGCGCGAAAGATCAGGGCCCAGGGCGGCCGCCTGCTGATGGGCCGCGAACTTGTCAGTCTCGATTACGACGCCGCCCGCAAAATCTGGTACATCGAAATCGGCACCAAGGACGGCAAACGCGAAAGCTACACCGCGCGTCACGTCATCAGTTCGGCACCGGTGCGCGAGCTTGTCGAGCGGATCAATCCGGTGCCGATCTCGCTCCTGCACGCGCGTGCGCTCCGCTATCGCGATTTCCTCACCGTCGCGCTGATGGTGCGCAAGCACGATCTGTTCCCGGATAACTGGATCTACATCCACGATCCGAGCGTGAAAGTCGGTCGCGTACAGAATTTCCGCTCCTGGTCGCCGGAAATGGTGCCCGAAGGTATGAGCTGCCTCGGCCTCGAATATTTCTGCTTCGAAGGCGATGGCTTGTGGAACGCGCCGGACAGCGAGCTCATCGCACTCGCCAAACAAGAAATCGCCAAGATCGGTCTCGTCACCGCCGACGAAGTGATGGACGCCTGCGTGGTCCGCCAGGCCAAGGCCTATCCAGTCTATGACGAGGCCTATCGCGACAATGTCGCGGCAATCCGGCTCGACCTGGAAGGCAGCTATCCGAGCTTGCATATGGTCGGGCGCAACGGCATGCACAAATACAACAATCAAGACCACGCCATGATGACGGCGATGCTGACCGCGCAGAACATTGTCGCGGGAGAGCGGCGCTACGACGTGTGGAACGTCAATGAAGATGCCGAATATCACGAATCAGGCGAGTCCGGCGTGAGCGCCGCACTCGACAGCGTTCGGCTGGTTCCGGAGAAGATCGCCGGCCCGCGCGCCGCTTAAGTGAGAATCGAAGACATTCTCGAGCTGTTATGCCGCCCGATAGGCTGGTTGAATGAGCCTTAGGCCCACTGTTGCTCGCGACGTCTCGACAGACCGCGCGACCGTCGAGAAAATCATCGGCCGCAAGCTTGGGAAACAATTTGTCCGGAATCCTTTGATCCCGGTCTATGCTTTTGTCCTCCGATTTCCCACGGATGGCACGGTCACAAGCCGAGCGGTTGCGCAAGCACTCAGGAGGCTTCCAAAGCCACGAAGCGCGACTTTGATGGCCGCTCACGACTTTACCGTAGAAGCACGACAGTTGGCCGCGGCGGAATGCATCGACCTAATTTCGTTGCGTGAATTTGGCTGGACCGATGCTAGCTACGCGGCTCGCATGTTACGACGGTAGCCGAGACTGTCGTCAAGCCGAAACCGCTACAGTCTCTGATGAAGGCGGCTGGACTTCGCTTCTGTCGCTTTGCATCATGCGGCGGATCAGCCAGACGGCGAATGCGATCAGCACGATCGGCGCGAGCGGAAACCGAGCGAGCGCCGACATCATCATCGTCACCGGCAGCGTCCAGACTGCGATCAGCAGCCAATGATCCCGCATCGTTTCGGCGCGGTCGCGCAACAGCGCGACGACGAAGCCGAATACCACCATGTCGTAATTGAGAATGTAGGGCGTGAACAGAAACGTCGCGGTGACGAGAAGTGGCAGCGACAGCGCCGGATCGCGGCGTTTCCAAAACGTCCAGACCACCGCGGCGAGGGCAAGCGCCGCCACCACATATTGGACAGCCCAGGCAACGCTCAGAGGCAGGTCGATAAGGCGAGCGCCGTAGAAAGCGGTCGCCACCATGGAATAGAGAAGTCCGTCGCTGGTCTCGGTGAGCCATACCTGCTGCGGCACGACCTTCTGCCAGAATTCGATCCAGACATTCCAACCAAACAACATGCCGGTCGCGGCAGCCAGTACGCCTGCCGTTGCCGCCGCGGACGCGATTGTCAGCCAACGGCGCTCGAGTAACAAAACCACCGGCACCAACAGACCGAGCTGCGGCTTGATGGTGAGAATGCCGAACAGAATACCGGCCAGCACCGGGCGGTGCTCGCGGTTGAGCAAACCCCCGATCAACAGAGCCGCGGTATAAAAGCCGTTCTGGCCGAAGAAAATGCACACCGCGATGCCGGGCCCGACCGCGAGGAACAACAACCGATCGCGCGGTACGGCGCCGGAGCAAGCCAAGAGATAAAGCGCGATGCCGATCGCGCACCATGCGATGTAGGCCGGCAAATACGGCATGAGGCCGAACGGCCAAGCGAACAGCACGATGTGCGGCGGATAGGACCAGTAAGTAACCGGATAGGGCACGCCGAGTATTTTTTGGATTACCTGGTTGTAGAATGGAAAATCAAACCAGGGGGCGGGACCACCGAAGAAAATCGAGCGGCCGCCGAGCCAGGTATTGAGAAAATCGCGGCCGAAGACAAAATGCTGGTGGTCGAGCCAGGGTTTACCGGCCGGCGGCCAACCGGCGAACACGACAATGCCGACCTCGTGCAAAACGAGGAATACCGCGGCGGCGACCGTCAATTTGGCGTAGAGGTCGTCGACCTGGGCTTGATCTGAACTGGCGGGCGGCACAACGCCAGCATGTGGAGAGAGCAGGGACATCCGGAAAAACCCTGACCAAAACGGGTAAAAATCTCATGAAGGCGCAGAGATGAACGAACTGAAGGACGAAACTGGACTGCGCTTTTATCCCGACTATCTCGACCGTCAGCGGCAGGTCGCCGTGCTGGCACAACTCCGCGAGGTTTTGGCTACAGCCCCGCTCTTCACTTCGCGCATGCCACGCTCGGGGCAGCCGATGTCGGTGCGGATGTCGAATTGCGGGCCGTTGGGCTGGTTGTCCGACGAGGGCGGCTACCGTTACGAGCCAAAACATCCGCAAACCGGGCGGCCATGGCCGCCGATGCCCGCAACCCTCGTCGTCTTATGGAACGAAGTTGCGAATTATCCCCATGCCCCGGAGGCCTGTCTGATCAATTTCTATACCGAGGCCGCCAAAATGGGGCTGCATCAGGATCGTGACGAAACGGACTTCGAGGCCCCGGTGGTCTCGTTGTCGCTCGGCGATTCCTGTTTGTTTCGTGTCGGCGGGCTCAAACGGGGCGATCCGACCCGCTCGTTTCGCCTCAATTCCGGCGATGTGGTCGTTCTTGGTGGCGCGGCCCGGCTTGCCTTCCATGGCGTCGACCGGATTTATCCGGGCACTTCGACCTTGCTCGCGGAAGGCGGACGGATCAATCTCACGATGCGCCGGGTGACGCGGCCCGAAAGCGCAAGCCTCTAGCCGAAGATTCTGATGAGCAACAATAGTCAAGCGATTCGTAGTGGCGCAGTGTGGGCGGCCCTATTTGCTGTCGTGCTGTCGGTCATGCTGCCCATCTTGCCGGCGCGCGCGGCCGATCCGATTTTCCCGCCCGGCTCCCGGCTCGGCATGGTTCCACCTGCCGGCATGGTGGTCAGCCGCAGCTTCGAAGGCTTTGAAGACATCGACAAGAACGCCGCCATTCTTCTCTCCTTCCTGCCGGCCGTTGCCTATGACCAGATCGATAAGACCATGGTCCCCGAGGCCCTGCAGAAACAAGGCATCTTGATCGATCGGCGCGAACCGATCACGCTCGACGCCGGCAAGGGCTTTCTTCTCATCGGCCGGGAAATGCATGGCACCGCGCCATTCGATAAATTGCTTTTGGTCGTGGGTGCGGCCGACCTCACCGCCCTGGTCACCGTCCAGATCCCCGATCACGACCCAGTCTATTCTGAGAAAGCATTGCGCGATTCCTTCGCCACACTGGCGGTGCGCCCCAGCGTGCCGGACGCGGAGCGCTTGAGTCTGCTGCCGTTCACCGTTGGCGATCTTGCCGGCTTCAAGATCGATGACGTATTGCCGGGCCGCGCTTTGATGCTCGACAATCCAGCCACCACGGCCGCCGCCAATGATGCTGCAAAGGACACTTCACCCGCCGCGCCCAATGCCCGGTTTCTGATCGCCGCGGTTCCAGGCGGCCCCAACGAATCCGAAGACCGCGCTAGTTTTGCCCGGGTGGCGTTCGGTCAGATCGTCGGTATCAAAGACGTGCAAATTCAAGATGCCGAGCCGCTACGCATTGGCAATGTTTCAGGGTTTCAGATCCTGGCTAAGGGCAAGGATGCGCAAAGCGACGCCGACGTCATGGTGGTGCAATGGCTGCGTTTCGGCAGCGGCGGCTACATGCAGATGATCGGCATCGCGCGCGCCGAAGCGTGGTCCGACGTTTTTAACCGCATGCGTGCGGTGCGCGACAGCATCGACCCGAAGTAATTTGCCGGAGTTCGGTTAGAGCTTGATCCCGAAAAAGCCTGCCCCGGACTGGATCCGGGGTGGACTTCGGTTTTCGGAAAAGATCATGGGTTTTCGGAAAAGATCCTGCTCCAAAAAAGAATCTTGACCCTGATCCGATTCAATTAAATTGGATTAGGGTCTAGTGTCCTGTCTCTGAAATTTCTAGGCATTTATTGCGGATCGTGATTCGATCTCTGCATCGGGATGATTCGGAGGTTGCAATGACTGGGCCTGCTGCGGTGGAAATCGTTCTCAGCGCGATGGAGCGTGGCGAGTTGGAAGCACGGGTGCGTCGTCGCAAGATCGCGCGGGCGGATGCGATGCGCGCCGAGATTGTCCTTCTGGCGGCCGATGGTTTGAACAATTGCGCCATCGCCGACGAGATCGGCGCTTCCCGGATGACGGTTTTGACGTGGCGCAAGCGGTTTGCTGCACAGCGCTTGGATGGTCTTGATGACGAGCCGCGTTGTGGCGCGCCGCGCAAGATCGGAGACGACAAGATCGCCGATGTGGTGAGGAAGACGCTGGAAACAATGCCGTCTCACGCGACGCATTGGAGCACGCGCTCGATGGCGAAGGCATCGGGCCTGTCCGTTTCGACCGTGCATCGCATCTGGAACGCATTCTCGCTGCAGCCTCATCGCAGCGAGACCTTCAAGCTCTCGAGCGATCCGCATTTCGTTGAGAAGGTGCGCGATATCGTTGGCCTCTACCTTGACCCGCCGGAGCGCGCTTTGGTGCTTTGCGTCGATGAAAAGAGCCAAATCCAGGCGCTTGATCGCACACAACCGCTGCTACCGATGCGCCCTGGCCAAGCCGAGCGGCGAACCCATGACTATGAGCGTCATGGCGTCACCACCTTGTTCGCAGCTCTCGATGTGAAGGCGGGAACGGTCGTAGGGAAGTGCATGCCGCGTCACCGCGCGCGGGAATTCCGCAAGTTCCTCGACGAGGTCGAGCGGAACGTTCTGGCCAATCTCGACATCCACGTTGTCATGGACAATGCATCGAGCCATAAAACCAAGCTCATCCGCGCATGGTTCGCCAAGCGGCGCCGCTGGCATGTTCACTTCACGCCGACGTCGTCATCCTGGATCAATCAGGTCGAACGTTTCTTCGCGCTCCTGTCGGAACAGCAGATCAAACGTGGCGTGCATCGATCGACAGCCGAGCTGGAAGCTGCGATCAACTCCTATATCAAGACCCGTAACGCTGATCCAAAACCGTTCCGATGGACCAAATCGGCCGACGACATCCTCGCGTCGATCGAGCGGTTCTGCCGCCGGACAATCAGCGCTCACGAAACAGCTGCATAGAAACTTCAGAATCAGGACACTAGTGTCCTGGGTCAAAAGTTCGCATCATTGAGATTGGACTTTTAGCTGAGTGTTGTAGACGCAGAAGCGCTCGATTGAGGCGAGGATGTCGTCGGCCGATTTTGTCCACCGGAACGGCTTTGGGTTGGCGTTGTGCTGATCGATAAAGGTGGTGATGGCAGCCTTCAAAGCGACGACGCTGCGGTGAATGCCGCGTCGGATTTGGCGTTCGGTCAGCAAGGCAAAGAAGCGCTCTACCTGATTGATCCAGGAGGAACTGGTCGGCGTCAGATGCACGTGCCAGCGCGGACGCCGGTTCAACCAGTTTCGGATCAACGGAGCCTTGTGGGTTGCGTAGTTGCCGAGGACCAGATGCACGTCGATGTCGGCTGGCACGGCGACCTCGATCTCATCGAGAAATTTGCGGAATTCGATGGCGCGATGGCGCGCGTAACACTTGCCGATCACGCGGCCAGTAGCGATGTCGAGGGCGGCGAACAGCGAGGTGGTGCCATGGCGCTTGTAGTCATGGCTGCGTCGTGCCGGCTGGCCGGGACGCATCGGCAGCATGGGCTGGCTGCGGTCGAGCGCCTGGATTTGCGACTTCTCATCGACACACAGGACGACGGCATGAGCCGGCGGCGAAACGTAGAGACCGACCACGTCGCGGACCTTGGCGACAAAGTCCGGATCGGTGGAGAGCTTGAAGTTCTCCAGCCGGTGCGGTTGCAGGCCGAAGGCGCGCCAAATCCGCTGCACGGTAGATACCGACAGACCGCAGGCTCGCGCCATGCCGCGCGAACTCCAATGCGTCGCATCCGGCGGGACGCTTTCGAGCGTGCGCACGATCACCGCCTCAATACGGGCGTCATCAATCGTGCGCGGCGTGCCGCTGCGCAGCTCATCCCGCAATCCATCCATGCGATGTTCGACAAAGCGCCGGCGCCACTTGCCGACGGTGGTCTGGTCGATCTGCAGATCGGCCGCGACCTGCTTGTTCTGCTTGCCGGTCGCGCAACGAAGCACGATCCGCGCCCGCAACGCCAGCGCCTGCGTGGTGTTGCGCCGCCTCGCAAGCGACGTCAGCTCCGCGCGCTCCGCATCACTGAGCACCAAAGCCGCCAATTGTCGCCCCGCCATGATCCGCTCCATGCCCCGACAAGCCTGACACGGCGGCGTGAATCTGCAATATGGCGAAGTTTAGATTCGGGACACTAGTTCGCTCGGGCATTGTCATTGGTAGCTGAAACGGGAGCCGTTTTCGGGCCGCCCTTCGACACGCCGACCAGAGCCGGCCGCAGCACGCGCTCGCCGATCATATAGCCGGGCTGCACCACCTGAACGACACTGCCGGCCGGAACCGAGGCATCGGGCACTTCGTACATGGCTTGATGCAGATTGGGATCGAATTTCTCGCCTTGCGGCGAGAAATGCCGCATGCCGTTCTTCTCCAGCGCCTTGAGGAGCTCGCGCTCGGTCAGTTCGACACCGTCGATCAGCGCTTTGACCCCGCCCTCGGCGCTGGCGCGCAGCTCCGGTCCCACCGCATCGAGCGCACGCCGCATATTGTCGGCGACGCCGAGAATGTCGCGGGCGAAAGACGTCACGCCGTAGAGCCGCGAATCGGCGACCTCGCGGTCGGTGCGCTTGCGCAGGTTCTCCATATCAGCAAGCGCGCGCAGGAGCCGATCACGTAGCTCCACTGCCACGGCGACTGGATCGGGCTGTGACGGATCCGGCGCGGCACCTGTTGCGGCCGGCGTTGCGGCAGCGTCCTGCGGCCTGGCCGCTTCGTCCTCAGTACGAGCGGTCTTTTCGGTCATTGTCTCATCTCGCTATTTTACCCCTTCGGCTGCCCCGCATATCAGGGTTCGAGGCGCAAAAATCAAGCTTTCTGAACCGAAGGACCCAGAGGGTTAACCGCCCAGAAGCTTGCTGACGACCTTCGCCGTGTAATCCACCATCGGCACGATGCGCGCGTAATTCAGCCGGGTCGGGCCGATGACACCGAGCACGCCGACGATATGGCCGGAGGCATCGTGATAGGGCGCGACGATGGTGGAAGAGCCGGATAGCGAAAACAATTTGTTCTCCGAGCCGATGAAGACGCGCACCCCTTCGGCCTGCTCGGCACGGCCCAGCAAATCGATCACTTCGCGCCGGGTCTCCAGATCGTCGAACAACAGCCGCACGCGTTCGAGGTCGGTCACCGCCTTGAGATCGTCGAGCAGGTGGGCCTGGCCGCGCACGATCAGCTTGCGTTCGTCGGTCTCGCCGCCGGACCAGCTTGCCAGCCCGTCGGCCACGATCTGTTTGGTCAGCTGATCGAGCTCCGCCTCGCTTTCCTTCAGCGAGCGCGCGATCTCGGCCTTGACCTCGTCGAGCGTGTGGCCCCGGACGCGTGAATTGAGAAAATTCGCAGCTTCCGTCAGCACCGAAGTCGGCAAGCCGATCGGCACGTTGAGCACGCGGTTCTCGACCTGGCCGTCTTCGCCGACCAGAATCACCAGCGCGCGCTCAGGTTCGAGGCGGACGAATTCGATGTGTTTGAGCCGCGGATTGGCCTTGGCGGTAAGCACCACGCCGGCGGCTCAACTCAAGCCCGAGAGCAGCCCCGAGGCTTCGGTCAATACCGCTTCGACCGATTTCGCCTGACCGGATGCCGCGACCTGCGCCTCGATCGCCCGGCGGTCGCGCTCGCTCAAATCGCCGATCTGCATCAGCGCATCGACAAAGAACCGCAACCCGATCTCGGTCGGCAGCCGGCCCGCCGAGGTATGCGGCGCATAGACGAGCCCCAGCTGCTCGAGATCGGACATGACATTGCGCACCGAAGCAGGCGACAAGGTCATGGGCAGGATGCGCGACAGATTGCGCGAGCCTACCGGTTCGCCGGTAGCCAGGTAGCTTTCGACGATGCGGCGAAAAATCTCGCGCGAACGCTCGTTGAGCTGGGCCAGGCCCAGTTGGTTCGTCGCGAGCGGGACGTCATGACTGGCCAAGAATTGCTGCCCTCATTCGTCGTTCCGCTATATCACTCCGCCGCCGCTACCGCACGTGTTGTGCTCTTGGGCGCTGCGCGCAACAGCGCCATGAGCTTGCGGATGGAGCCGAAATCCTCGATCCGATCGACCGCGCCGATGACATCGGCGATAGCGGCATCCGGCAGAACGCCTTTGGCATAGGTCCGAAACTTGTTCTCGACTTGCGCCCGCGACAGCGGATTTTCCTTGCCGCCGAGCGGATGCTCGCAAAAGGCCGAAAGCGTCGCTCCGCCGTCCATGTTGATCGCCACTTTCGCCTGCGATCCCGAAACCGAGGCATCGGGACGGATTTCAACTTTCTCGGCGGCGAAGCTGCGCAGCTTCGGATCGTCGTAACGGCGCGGCTCGAATTGCGCCAAGGTCAGTGCATGATCGTGCAGGATCGCGGCCGCCGTGTAATGGGCAGACAATAACGCTTCGAACTTCGCCTTGTAGGTCCTAAAGCCGCCGTGGAGATCGAACGCGGTCTGGCTGAGCCCGATATCGACCTTGCGAACCCGCGCGGCGTCGATCTTATGTTTCTCCACCGGATCAAACAAAGCGGTGTTCAGGCCCTGAATCACTGTCGCCGACGGCCAGAGCCGCAGCGCGATCTGCTCGAGCTCGAAACGTTGCCCAAGATCGCCGACCGCGAGTTCCGGTTTGCCGCCATTGGCATAGGCGTTGTAGAGGCCGCCGTCCTTTGCGGTGATGAATTCGCGGGTAGCGACGAAGTTTTGTTGTGCCAGTAACGCCGCCATGAGGCCGGATAGCGCGCCGCGGCATTGGTGAAATTTCACCGTCGGCGTTCCCCAGGCGGCGAATGTGCCGGCAGCTTGGCTGCCGGCGAGACCGAATGCGCGCGCCATGGTGTCGGCGTCGAAATCAAGCAGCGATCCGACCGCGGCCGCCGCGCCGAATGGGCCGAGAATACCGGGCCCGTGCCAGCCGCGCGCGCGAAATACGGGATAATCGAGACCGATACCAATCCGTGTCGCCACCTCGCAACCGGCGGCGATGGCGACCAAAAGTTTGCGGCCGGACAAACCGTCGCGCTCGGCAATGGCGAGTGCCGGCGGCACGATTTCCGGCGTGATGTGGGTCATCGTCGCGCGATGCACGTCGCACATCGTAACGGCGGTGATGAGGTAGCCGTTAAAGAGCGTTGCGCCGGCAAGCGACAGATGCCCGCCGCCGATCACGCTCGATTCATCGCTTTGTGCCAGCGCCGAGGCCAGCGCCGCGACTTGACCGGTTTCCTCGCCCTGATGACCGGCAACCGCACAGGCCAGCGCGTCGAGCAGGAGGTTCTTGCAATGATCGGTGACCCGCTGCGGGAGATCGTCATAGGCAAGCGCGGTGGCGTATTTCGCCAGTGTTTGTGTCGTTTCCATCTCGAACCTCCCTCGGCCCTTGGACGCGGTATTGGGCCGGGCGGAGGGTAGCGGCTCGCCGCGGCTAAAGGCAATCAGCCGGTTTCCCCTTTTCCGGTTCATGCTCTAAAAGCATCCGCAGCCGATGGAGAGCCTCGGCAAATTGGGAGATCCGAATGCGGCCGAGTCGCCGACAACCTGACGAGTTACGCCCCGTTTCACTCGAGCGCGGCGTGGTGAAATATGCGGAGGGCTCTTGTTTCGTGAAATTCGGCGACACCCATGTGCTGGTGACGGCGACGCTTGAGGATCGCCTGCCGCCCTGGCTCAAGGGCCAGGCGCGCGGCTGGATCACGGCTGAATACGGCATGCTGCCGCGGGCCACGCTCGAGCGCACCCGGCGCGAAGCATCCGCCGGCAAGCAGAACGGGCGTACCGTGGAAATTCAGCGCCTGATCGGCCGCAGCCTTCGCGCGGTGGTCGATCTCAAGGCGCTCGGCGAACGGCAGATCACCATCGACTGCGATGTGATCCAAGCCGATGGCGGCACCCGCACCGCGTCGATCACCGGCGCCTGGATCGCGCTCTATGATTGCCTTGCCTGGATGAAGACGCGCCAGATGATCGAGATGGAAGTGCTGCGCGACCATATCGCGGCGATTTCATGTGGGGTCTGTTCCGGTGTCGCCGTGCTCGATCTCGATTATGCCGAAGACTCGCAAGCCGATACAGACGCCAATTTCGTACTGACCGGCGCCGGCAATATCGTCGAAATACAGGCCACCGCGGAAAAAACGCCATTCTCCGAGGAGCAATTTTCGGCGCTGCTTGGGCTCGCGCGCAAGGGCGTCACCAAGCTGGTCGATTTGCAAAAAATGGCGGTGATGTGAGCGCGCCTGCGCATCGCCGCATCACCGGCCGCCTTGTCATCGCTACGCATAATCCGGGCAAGCTCGCCGAGATGCGCGAACTCCTCGCGCCTTACGGCATCGAGGCCACGTCGGCGGGTGAACTCGGATTAGCTGAGCCGGAAGAAACCGGCACAAGCTTTCGCGACAATGCCCGGATCAAGGCACAGGCAGCGGCGGCCGCGACCGGCCTGCCCGCTTTTGCCGATGATTCCGGTCTTGTCGTCGATACGCTCGACGGTCAGCCCGGAATTTACTCGGCGCGCTGGGCCGGACTCGACAAGAATTTCCGCGGAGCCATGGAGACAATCGAAGAAAAGCTACGCGAGCGCGGCGCCACGACACCAGAGCGGCGCACGGCACATTTCGTGTCGGCGCTGTGCGTCGCCTGGTCGGACGGCCATGTCGAGGATTTCGAGGCCCAGGTTGACGGCGTGCTGATTTGGCCGCCACGTGGCGACAAGGGTTTTGGCTATGACCCGATGTTTTTGCCCGACGGCCATGAGCGCACATTCGGCGAAATGCCGAGCGTCGAGAAGCATGGCCTGCCGCCGCATGGGGGCGGCCTGTCGCATCGGGCGCGAGCCTTCCTGAAACTGGCGCAGGCCTGTCTCGGTTAATCGGTGTTAGCCATGCTAGCAACTGGCCTGGAACCCGGCGCTTGTGGCCACGTTTTTCGGGCGGGGCGTTGAGGAAAATCCGATGAGGCCTGGCGATTCGAAGACTTTTCGATCGGATTGGCGATTTTTCACCGCAATTGTCATCTGCTTGGCCATCCTGGTCGCTGTCGCGGCTGCGCTTCACGCCGATCAAACGTCGGCATTGGCGCATTTGCCGGGCAGCCTTGCCAACGGCAAGCCAGTCGCCGATGGCTCTTCCGGCAACTGAGCCGCAGCCGAGCCGTCGCCCGATCCAGGCTCATTCGATGGCAACCTAATTTGCAATGGCAACCTAATTTGGCTTCCACATCCCGTTCTCCTATATGTTGGCGGTGAATCAATCGCACCCGACCGCTCATGGCGACGCTGAAGAAAGCTTCGGCGTTTATGTCCATTGGCCGTTCTGCCTATCGAAGTGCCCCTATTGCGACTTCAACAGTCACGTCCGGCGCGAGCCGATTGATGAGCCGCGCTTTGTCCGCGCCTTTGCCGCCGAAATCGCCGCGACCGCAGCGCGCGCACCTCGCCGCACCGTGTCCACCATCTTCTTCGGCGGCGGCACGCCGTCACTGATGCAGCCGGCGACCATCGCGGCCGTTCTCGATTTTATTGCGCGGCATTGGCACGTAGCGCCCAACGCCGAAATCACGCTGGAAGCCAATCCGACCAGCGTCGAGGCAACGCGCTTTCGTGGCTACCGCACCGCGGGGGTCAACCGCGTTTCGCTTGGCGTCCAGGCGCTCGACGATCGGATCCTGAGCGAGCTCGGGCGGCTCCATAGCGCGCGTGAGGCGCTCGATGCCGTCGCTATCGCCCGCACCGTGTTCGGCCGCTATTCGTTCGACCTGATCTATACGCGGCCGGGTCAGCAACCGGCGGAATGGCAACGCGAATTGAAAATCGCGCTGGCCGAAGCCGGCGAGCACCTCTCGCTTTATCAACTGACCATCGAGCCGGATACGCCGTTCGCGGCGCTCTATGCCGCCGGCAAGCTGCGGCTGCCGGACGAAGATACCGCGCGCGCGCTTTATGACATGACCCAGGAAATATGCGCAGCGCACGGGCTGCCGGCCTACGAGGTTTCCAATCATGCCAGGCCCGGCGCGGAATGCCGGCACAATCTGGTTTATTGGCGGGCCCACGAATATGCCGGCATCGGACCAGGCGCGCACGGCCGGCTCGACATCGGCGGCGAGCGCCATGCCATCGCGACCGAGCGGCGCCCGGAAGCCTGGTTGGCCAGCGTCGAGAGCCGCGGCGACGGCACAGTCGTCGATGACGTACTGACGCCGGAAGAGCGCGGCGACGAATACCTGCTGATGGGCCTTCGGCTGGCGGAGGGCATCGACATGGCACGGTTTGTCGAAATTGCCGGCCGTCCGGTCGATCCGGCCCGCATCGCCGCCTTGCATGAGTATGGCTTTGTCGAAACCACGCCAGCGGGACGCCTCCGCGTCACCCCGCCCGGGTTCCCAGTGCTCGATGCGGTGGTTGCGGACCTCGCTGCCTAGGGTCCACTGTCGATCCACCGGCGTCCAAAAGCGGCTTATTATTTATGAGCTAGCTTATTAATATGATGATGCCCCCGCTGGCAGTGCGAAGTCGCGCCAAAACAAGGGCGGGTGGAGGCCGAAAGACACTGATTGCTGAGTAATCCGGGCAAAATTTAGTAAGCTAGCTTATATTTATGCGCCGCTGCCGAAGCTTTTGGGGGGCGGCGAAGCGATCTGCGGTCCAGCGGCGGCAACTCGGAGCACGGCTAATCCACGCTCGTTGGTTCCGTCGGGACGGAAGCGGAAGAGCCCGTCAATCCCGGAGAAACCGGACGGACTGGTCAAGACCTGCTGCGAAAATCGCTGGGCGCCCTGCGTCTTGACCAAGGCGGCGATGAGGGCCACCGCGTCATAGGCCAAGGTCGCGGTTCGCACCGGATCCTGCTTGTAACGGGCGCGGTAGCGCGCGACGAAATTTCTGTATCCAGCCGCATCGGGTGCAGCAAACAGGCCGCCGTCAAGCGCGGGGGCAGCATAAATCCGCGGATCGTCCCACAGACCGGTGCCGAGAAGCTGCAGCCGCTTGGTATTGACCCCGTCCGCCGCGAGCGTTGCGACAACGTCCGGCACCACATCGCCCCCGTCCGGGATGAACAGCGTGTCGGCCCGCGTCGAGGCCTGGGCGATATTGTGGATCGGCGTGCCCATGCCCGCCTTATCGTGCGGATATCGCTCAAGCCCGACGATCTGGCCGTTGCGGCGCGCCACCGCCTGCTTGAAGGCCGCCTCGACGACAGTGCCGTACGGGTTGTCCGGGATCAAAGCGGCGTAGGCGTGCTTACCGATCGAGGCGGCATATTGCACCGTGCGCTCGACGTCGGACTCCGGCAGGAAGCTCAGCAGATAGACGCCGCCCGAGGCGACATTGGTGTCGGTCGAGAAGGCGATCACCGGCACATTGCGCGGACGCGCCACCTGGCCGACAAAACTGACCGATTGCGCGAATAGCGGCCCGAGAATGATCTCCGCGCCTTCATCGAGCGCCTGTTGGGCGCCTTGCCGCGCCGCTTCCGGGGTGCCGGCGTCGTCCTTCACCAGGAGCTGGATATTCGGGGCATTGAATTCGGCGAGCGCCATGTCGGCGGCATTGCGCATGGCCTGGCCGGCCACCCCGGCATTACCGGGCGCCGAAAGCGGCAGGATGAGAGCGGCCTTGACTTCGCCGGCGCCGATGGTCGCGCCTAGCGGCGGCTGTTGCCCGAGCCCCGGCGGCGGGGTCGAAGAAAGGTACTGCGAATTGCCCGAACAACCGGCCAAAAGCGTGCCAGCGCTTGCCATCAGGGCCGCCATGGCGCGGCGCCGAGTCGGCAAGTGTTGTGTAAGCGTCGCCGCCGCTTGAACTAATACTTGCGCGGACACGGCGGATCTCCCCACGGCGCACCGATTGCGGCGCCGAAGCCATTTAAGGCTACGCCATTGGGACATATTGGCGGCGAATGGTTAACCAAGTGAAAAAGATAGGAAATTCGGCGCTACCATGACGATGGCGCGGGGTGGCGCTAGAGTGGACTGCGATGAGGGATACTTCACAAAGCCTATCGCGTTCGGACCAGGGCGCGCAACACCGCTACACGCTGCGCGGCCAAGAAGTCGCAGTGCCGAAGCTTGCGCCGGGTTTGCATGTCGTCGCTACCCCGATCGGCAATCTCGGCGACATCACCTTGCGGGCGCTGGAAGCGCTGGCCGGCGCCGATCTGATCGCTTGCGAGGACACCCGCGTCAGCCGCAAATTGCTCGACCGTTACGCCATCACGACGACATTGACGCCCTATCACGACCATAACGCGGCAAAGGCGCGGCCGGTCCTGCTGCGCCGGCTCGCGGAGGGCGCCGCTATCGCGCTTATCTCGGATGCCGGCACGCCGCTCGTTTCCGATCCCGGTTTCAAGCTGGTTCGCGCCGCGGCCGAAGCCGGGCACAGCGTCACGGCGCTGCCGGGCGCCTCCGCTTTGCTGGCGGGTCTGACCGTGGCGGGATTGCCGACCGATCAGTTCTTGTTCGGCGGATTCCTGCCGCCGAAGCAAGGCGCCCGCCGCGCCCGCATTGCCGAACTCAGCCGCGTTCCGGCAACGCTCATCCTGTACGAGACCGGCCCGCGTCTCGCCGCGGCGCTGGCCGACCTTGCCGACGGTCTTGGCGGCACGCGCGAGGCGGCAGTGTGTCGTGAACTGACCAAACTGCACGAAGAGGTCCGCCGCGGCGGCCTCGCGACCCTGGCGCAAGCCTATACGGATACCGAACCACGCGGCGAGATCGTTCTGGTCATCGCACCACCGCAGGCGCCGCAGCAAGTCAGCGTGGCGGACAGCGCGGATTTATTGCGCGAGGCGCTCAACCGTGTCTCGCTCAAGGACGCGGTGGCCGAAGTCGCGGAAGCAACCGGGCTGCCGCGGCGCGAACTTTATCAGCGCGCGCTCGCGCTCACCAAGAATACGGAATCGGAGCCAACGAATGGCACGCCGCGCTGAGCCGCTTCGGCCGCCGAAATCCGCGCCGCGCCCCGAGCGGGTCAAGGCGTTCCAGCTTGGGCTTTCGGCGGAGAGCCGCGCCGCGATGATGCTGATCGCCAAAGCCTATCGGATCGTGGCGCGACGCTGGAAGACGCCATTCGGCGAGATCGATATCGTCGCGCGGCGGCGCCGCGCGCTGGTGTTCGTCGAGGTCAAGGCGCGCGACAAAATCGAAGACGGTCTTGAAGCGGTGACGGAACGGACCAAGCGCCGCATTATCAGCGCCGCCGAATTGTGGCTCGCGCAGAACCCTGACGACGTCAACGCCGAGATTCGCTTCGATGTAATGGTGGTCCCGCCCGGCAAGATACCGTTTCACGTCACCAATGCGTTTGACGCCACGCGGTGAGACAGGCGGTAGCGGTCCGGTCGAAAATTGCGTAGAGCATTGCCGGCCGTTACGTCTTTGCCCCATCCGCCATCGCAATTGAAATACGGATTCACCGATGACTTTGAACGTCGCCGTCCAGATGGACCCGATCGACCGGATCAATATTCGCGGTGATTCCACTTTTGCTTTGTTGTTGGAGGCGCAGGCCCGGGGCCACTCATTATCCTATTACACGCCAGATCGGCTGGTATTGCGCGACGGCAAGGTTTCGGCCGCGGTGCAATCGCTCACCGTGCGCGATAAAGCCGGCGATCACGTCACGCTCGGCGAACCGCGCCAGACCGCGCTGACGGCGTTCGACGTCGTACTGTTACGCCAGGATCCGCCGTTCGACCTCGCTTACATCACCTCGACGCATTTGCTCGAGCGCATCCAGCCGCAGACGCTGGTCGTCAACGATCCGGCCCATGTGCGCAACGCACCGGAAAAAGTCTTTGTTACAGAATTTCCGGATCTGATGCCGCCGACGCTGGTGAGCCGCGACCTCGACGCGATCAAACAATTCCGCGCCGAGCACGGCGATATCGTGATGAAGCCGCTGTACGGCAAAGGCGGCGAGGCAGTGTTTCGGCTGGCGCCCGAAGATCTTAATTTCGGCTCGCTCTACGATTTGTTCGCCGTGACTTTCCGCGAGCCATGGGTGGTGCAGAAATTCCTGCCGGAGGTAAAACAGGGCGACAAGCGCATCATCCTGGTCGACGGCGAATTCGCCGGCGCCATCAATCGCGTGCCGGCGCCCGACGATCTGCGTTCCAATATGGTGCGCGGCGGCATGCCGAAGGCGACCGACCTCACCGAGCGCGAGCGGGAAATCTGCGCTCGGCTCGGCCCGTCGCTGCGGGAGCGCGGTCTGTTGTTCGTCGGCATCGACGTGATCGGCGACTACCTCACCGAGATCAATGTCACCTCGCCGACCGGCATCCGCGCCGTGAAGAATTTCGGCGGCGCCGATATCGCGGCACTGATCTGGGACAAGATCGAGGCGAGGCGGGCCTAGCAAAACGACGAGGGCAAAATCATCCCTCGCTTTCGATCTTTTCCCGCGCGGCGCTGGCGAGGAAAGCAGAACGTGTTAGGCCGCGGCGTTCGGCGGCCTCGTCGATGGCGTTCAACAGACCAGCATCAAGCGAGAGATTGGCTTTGACAGGGCGGCCAGCATCAAGCACGAGCGGCACGTAGGCGAGAATGCCGCCTTGCGCGAGCGCAGCGGCAACTTCCGGATCGGCGCGCAATTTTTCGGCCGAGTGCGGCTTTGGAATTTTCTCGCCCTCCGCACGAGCATCCTCGACCCATAGGCTGACCGCTTCGACCGTATTGCGCAATGCCGCTTCGACAGTTGCGCCGGCGGAGGTGCAGCCGGGCAAATCAGGAACTACGACGCCGAAGGCGCCGGGCTTGCCATCCACAATAGCGACATAACGAGCCATCAAGTCCTCCGTCATTCCCACCCCGCCGCTCGCGCGATGGCGCGGGCTACGCCGGGTGAGAGGTCGCGGTGGCGCGGAACGACGATGCGGCCGAGCTTACCCGGGTGTTTGTAAACGTCGTGGTCGCCGCCGTGGCGCTCGATCCAGCCGTCTCGCCTTAGCCTCGCAGCGACCTTGCTCCGGTTTGTCTCGGGTTTGGCCACGGCGATGCTCCAATGCGTAAATATTGGCGCATTGTCGGATTTCAATCAATCAATTTCGACGAATTAGTCGCGGCCTAATCGACCGGGACCCGGTGTTTCGCCGGCCGTAACGGCTCGCTCCAAAAATTGGTCTCAGCCGCGCGCTGGTGCAGGCGCCGCCGCGCGGAAACCCGGCGCGGAAGTTTTCCTCACCGTGAGCACCAGCACCGCCGCGAACAGGCAAAGCGCGCCGGCGATGAAGAACGCCGGCAGATAGGTCGAGTATTCGGTGCGCACATAGCCGGCGCCGAATGCCGCGCTGGCGGCACCGAGTTGGTGGCCGGCGAAGATCCAGCCGAACACCATGCCGGCGCGTTCCGGACCGAATCGGTCGGCGGTCAGCTTCACGGTCGGCGGCACGGTCGCGATCCAATCGAGCCCGTAGAACACCGCGAATAGCGACAGGCCGTAGAAGGTGAAATCGGTGAACGGCAGATAGAGCAGCGACAGCCCGCGCAAGCCGTAATACCAGAACAGCAGCCAGCGATTGTCGAACCGGTCGGACAGCCAGCCGGAGCCGATGGTGCCGACGAAATCGAACGCGCCCATCATGGCCAGCACGCTCGCTGCACCGACCGCCGCCAGCCCGTAATCGTGGCACAGCGTGATGAAATGGGTCTGGATCAAACCATTGGTGCTGGAGCCGCAGACGAAGAAGGTCGCAAACAAGATCCAGAAGATCGGAACCCGCGCCGCGTCCTTGAGCGTCTTAAGCGGCGACATCAAGAGCGACAAAAGCCCGGTGCCGGCGGGGGGCGCCGGCGTAATCTTAGTTTCGCCGTAGAGCGGCAGTTCGAGATCGCTCGGCCGGTCTTGCATGAAGAACAGCGCCACCACCGCGGTGAGACCCAACACGCCGCAGACAAAAACAAGCGCCATGCGCCAGCCGTAGTGTGTCGTGAGGGAAGCAATGAAAGGCAGGAAGATCAACTGTCCGGTTGCGGAGCTCGCCGCCAGCATGCCCATGACCAGGCCGCGGCGATGATTGAACCAGCGTGTCGCCACCGTCGCCGCCAGGACCATGGCGGTAAGGCCGGTGCCCACGCCGACAACCACACCCCACAGCAAGATGAGTTGCCAGAGCTTGGTCATCGCCAGCGATGTCAACAGTCCCGCCGCGATCAGCGTCAGCGCGCAGACGATAACACGGCGAACGCCAAAGCAATTCATGAAGGCCGCAGCAAACGGCCCGAACAAGCCGAACAGCAAAATGCGCAGCGCCAGCGCCGACGAGATTTGGGCATCGTCCCAGCCGAATTCGTGTTCGAGCGGCACGATCATCACGCCCGGCGTGCCCATGGCGGCGGCGGTGACCAGCAGCGTGAGAAACGTCACGGCCACCACGACCCAGCCGTAGTGGACGTTGCGGCGCTGCAGCGCCGTGGCGATCGCTATGGACATGGGCCTTGTTCCGTTGTCGCTTGGTCGCAGCTGTTATATGATGTTCATCATCATTAACTTGCCTATTCATGTCGGCTGTCATATAACTTGTCAAGCAGCGTCACGACCGACCAACGGTGGCGCATAGCAGGAACGCGGTATGAGAGTGAGCCGGCAGAAAGCTGCCGAGAATCGCGAGCGCATTATCGAAGCCGCCGGGGCGTTGTTTCGCGAGAAGGGCTTTGATCGCGTCGGCGTGGCGGACATTATGCGGGCCGCCGATTTGACCCATGGCGGTTTCTACGGGCATTTCGAATCCAAGGACGATCTCACGGCACAGGCGAGCGAGCGCGCCATGACGCGTGCGGCCACGAACTGGGGCAAGATCGTCGCCGATGCGCCGGATAATCCTTACGCGGCATTGTTGAAGCACTACCTTTCGCCGCGTCATCGCGACGACCCCGGGCAGGGCTGCGCGTTCGCCGCGCTCAGTGGCGATGCCGCCCGTTGCGGCAAGCCGGTACGCACCGCCTTTGCCGAAGGGTTGGAGCGCCTGATCGAGATCGTCGCGAAAACCGTCCCCAGCCGTTCCAAGGCCGTGCGGCGACGCCGGGCTGTTGCCGCCGTGGCCGAGCTGGTCGGCGCCTTGATCCTGTCGCGAGCGGTGGATTCGTCACTCTCCGACGAGATCCTCGAACTCGGCACGCCATGAGCTTCTGAATGCCGCCAGCCGTTAGCGGTCTGCTTGCGATTTTGTTCTCTAAATGTTCTTGACGCCGCCTCCGGTTCCGGTACTCTTGTCCTCTACGACAAGTTGCGGACTAAAGTGCAGACTTGCACGGGACTTGGTACGGACTTTGGGGCTGACATGGTCCAACGCGTCTCAACGGTTTCGTTCGAGGGCATCGAGGTACGGCCGGTCGATGTCCAGGTGCAGGTGGCGCCGGGCATGCCGGCCTTCACCATCGTCGGCCTGCCGGACAAGGCGGTTTCCGAGGCCCGCGAGCGCGTGCGCTCGGCTTTGATCGCCTCCGGGCTTGCGCTGCCGGCGCGTCGCATCACCATCAATCTGGCGCCGGCCGACCTCCCCAAAGAGGGCAGTCATTACGATTTGCCGATCGCACTCGGGCTGATGGCCGCGATCGGCGCCATCCCCCACGACGCATTGTCGGGTTTCACCGTGCTCGGCGAACTCGGCCTCGACGGCTCGATCGCGCCGGTCGCCGGCGTCCTGCCGGCCGCCATCGGCGCCAATGCGCGCGGCGAAGGCTTGATGTGCCCGGCCGCTTGTGGGCCGGAGGCGGCTTGGGCCAGCCCGGAAATCGAAATCATAGCCGCCTCCTCGCTCATCCAGCTTGCCAATCATTTCAAGGGCACGCAGGTGCTGTCGCGGCCGCAACCCAAAATCCTGGAACAGGCCGGGCCGGCACTCGACCTTGCCGACATCAAAGGCCAGGAGAGCGCCAAGCGGGCGCTCGAAGTCGCGGCGGCGGGCGGCCATAATCTTTTGATGATGGGACCGCCCGGCGCCGGCAAATCCATGCTGGCGGCGCGCCTGCCGTCCATCCTGCCGCCATTGGCGCCGTCTGAGCTTCTCGAAGTTTCGATGGTCGCTTCCGTCGCCGGAGAGATCGAAGGCGGCGCGCTGACCAACCGGCGGCCGTTTCGCGCGCCGCATCATTCAGCGAGCATGCCGGCTTTAGTCGGCGGCGGCCTGCGCGCGCGGCCGGGCGAAATTTCGCTCGCTCATCACGGCGTGCTGTTTCTCGATGAATTGCCGGAGTTCCAGGCGCAGGCGCTCGAACTCGCTGCGCCAGCCGCTCGAGACCGGCGAAGTCTCGATCTCGCGGGCCAATCACCGCGTCACCTATCCGGCGCGTTTCATGCTGGTCGCGGCGATGAATCCCTGCCGCTGCGGCCGCGCCGACGAACCAGGGTTCACTTGCCGCCGCGGGCCGAACACACGCTGTGCCGCGGATTATCAGAGCCGAATTCCCGGTCCGCTCCTCGACCGCATCGATCTGCATATCGAAGTACCGGCGGTCACCGCCGCCGACCTTATTTTGCCGCCGCCCACCGAAGGCAGCCGCGAAGTCGCCGCGCGTGTCGCGCTTGCCCGCGACCGCCAGGCGGCACGCTACGCCGCGATCGGGCTGCCGCATGTCCGCAGCAATGCCGCTGTGTCCGGCGCGGTGCTGGAAGATGTCGCGCGGCCCGATGCGAGCGGTTTGTCGCTACTGCGCGAAGCCTCCGACGCGATGCGGCTATCCGCCCGCGGCTATCACCGCGTGCTGCGCGTGGCGCGCACGCTCGCCGATCTCGACGGTCTCGACAAAGTCGGCCGCGTTCATCTCGCCGAAGCGTTGTCCTACCGTGCGCTGACGGACGAAGTGCGCCGCGCCGCTTAACATGCGGTCCGCGCGGCTGAAGAACTATCCGCCGTTGCTGACATGAGCCGCGCCGCGGAGTCCGATAGCGGCCAAAAATTCCTGCCGCGTTTCGGCGTGATCGCGAAACACGCCGAGCATCCGGCTCGTCACCATGCTGACGCCGGTCTTATGGATGCCGCGCGTCGTCATGCATTGGTGCGTCGCTTCGGTGACCACGGCGACGCCGTGCGGCTTGAGCACGGCATCGAGGCATGAGGCGATCTCGGCTGTCATCTTTTCCTGGATCTGCAACCGGCGGGCATAGACGTCCACCAGCCGCGCCAGTTTCGAGATGCCGACAACGCGATTGCGCGGCAAATAACCGACATGAACGCGGCCGATGATCGGGCACATGTGATGCTCACAGTGGGACTCGAAACGGATGTCCCGCAGCACGACGACTTCGTCATAGCCGCCAGTCTCTTCGAAGGTGCGCTTGAGATAATCGCGCGGCTCGTCTTTGTAGCCGGAAAACCATTCCTCGTAGGCCCGCACCACGCGCGACGGTGTGGCACGCAGCCCTTCCCGGTCCGGATCGTCACCGGTCCAGCGGATCAGCGTGCGCACCGCGGCCTCGGCCTCTGCGCGCGACGGGCGCACCGGCCGGGGCGCGTCTGCGGATTTCGCTCGCGCGTTTTTGTTATTCACAACTTTATCCATACGAATTCTCCGGCGGAACGATCGATCGACGGGTCAATAACAGCGGGCTTGGAGTTATGGACCAGGCCCATGTTAACAAAGCATCAACCATTCCTCCAATCGGCCGGTGCTTTTCACCGCCGACTGCAAGGGATGCGCAAGGTTCATAGGCCAAAATCCGCATTATCGCATAACAAAAGCGGACCGGGGGCGGCCGCCGACCGCGGCAGCCGGGCCAGCGGGGACACGGACCATGCGGCCTCGCGCCAGCCTTGGAAAACACGTCATCTTTACCCGCCGGCTGCTGTCGCTGGTCGTGCGCGCGCTCGCCATCACCTCGATGTCGTTCGCGGTCGCCTTCGGCTTTCTATCGGGTACGATGGCGCCGGCGGCGCATTACGATGCGAATTCGTTCGCTATCGGGGTCGCAGCCTTGTTCGGGGCGTCATGCGGCATCATGGGCATCCTGGTTTCCCGCATCCGCCAGATGAAGGCCGAGTTGCGCCAATTGGAGGCACAGCTCGACACGGCCGAAGACCGCAATTGGGAAATCCGCGAAGCGCAAGAGCGCACCAAAAGCTTTTTTGAAGCTCAAGGCGACGTGATCGTCCGCCGTGACGGCGACGGTGCAATCACCTATGCCAACGATGCCTTCTGCGTCCTGGCGGGGTGCCGCCGCGAAGACATTGTCGGCACCGCGTTTACGCTGCCCGTTGAAGAGCAAGGCGAAGCCGCTTCGCTGCCCGACGGCACCCACGCGCGCGACCAGAAAGTCGCCGCTCCGGATGGAGCGCGATGGATCGCCTGGCGCGAAGTCACCGTGCGCGCCGACGGCTTGAGCGAAACGCAAAGCGTCGGCCGCGACATTACCGATCGCGTGTCGGCCGAGCGCGCGCTCGCCGACGCCCGCGATCAGGCGGAAGCGGCGAACCGGGCCAAAACCGGCTTCCTCGCCATGGTCTCGCATGAAATCCGCACGCCGCTGAATGGGATTTTGGGCATGGCCGATCTGCTCGGCGATACGCCCTTGGTGCCCGAGCAAAAGACCTACCTCGCAGCGATGAAGGCGTCGGGCGGCACGCTGGTTTCCTACATCGAGGAAATGCTCGACCTGGCGAAAATCGAAGCCGGCCGCCTCGATCTCGAACCGCGGCCGTTCGCGCTCGCTGCTTTCATTGAACAGGTGGTCGAACTGCTGGGGCCTCGCGCGCAGGCCAAGGGCCTCGAAATCTGCGGCTATGTCGATGAGCGTTTGCCGGAGCAGGTTATTGGCGACGCCGAGCGATTGCGCCAGGTGCTGTTCAATCTCATCGGCAATGCCATCAAATTCACCGAGCGCGGCGGCGTGTCGATTATCGTCGAACCCGGAAGCACGCCTGGCGAGATCGCCATTGCGGTACGCGACACCGGCATCGGCATCGCAGCCGAGGATCAAGAGCGCATCTTTCGCGAATTCGAGCAGGCGGACGGCAGTTCGACGCGGCAATATGGCGGCATTGGTCTTGGGCTGACGATTTCGAAACGCATCGTCGAACGCATGGAAGGCGCCATCGCGGTGGAAAGCGCGCCCGGTCAGGGATCGGCCTTCCGCATCAGCATCCCGCTGCCCCGCGCCGACGGAGACGATGCCCTGCCGTTGGCGGTGCCCGATCTTGCCGGTGAGGATATCCTCATCGTGGCGCCGGCTGCGATCGAGGCCTCGTTGTTGGCGCGGCGGCTGCAGCGCTGGGGCGCGCGCACCACCATTGTCCCTGATGAGCAGGTAGCCGCGGCCCTCTTTCCGGAACAGGCGTGGAGCGCCGTGCTGGCCGATCATGCGCTGGGCACCCCCGCCAGCGCAGCGGTCATGCGGCTTGCCGCGGCGCTCCCGCGGCGGATCGTAATGGTCACTCCGGCCATGCGCCATGAGCTCGGAGCACTCAAGGAAGCCGGATTCACCGGTTATTTGATCAAGCCGGTGCGTGCCGCCTCGCTGGCCGCACGGTTCTCGACCGACGACGTATTTGAATCTGACCCCGCGATGGAAATCGCCGAAGCGCCAAGCGCGAGGCTCACCGGCAACGGACTCTCGATCCTTGTCGCCGAGGACAATGAGATCAACGCGCTTTTAGCCCGCGCGCTGCTGGTCAAGCTCGGCCATCGTCCGACCATGGCCGGCACCGGGAATGCCGCTATCGATTGCTGGCTTGCCGTACGTGCTGCCGGCATGCCGTTCGACCACGTGTTGATGGATTTGCACATGCCGAGCATGGACGGGCTGGAGGCCACCCGCCGAATCCGTGAAATCGAGGCCGAGGAGGACATCGCCCGGACGCCGATCATCGCGCTCACCGCCAATGTTTCCGCAAAGGACCGCGAGGCCTGCCTCGCTGCCGGCATGGATGGATTTGTGGTCAAACCACTCGACCGCGATCGGCTTGCCACCGCGCTGAGCACTGGCCATACCGCAGCTTTCGCCGCTTGATTCTCAAAGCCGCCGCAGCGCGACTTCCTCGACCCTGTGACTTTCGCTCTTTTTGAGAACCAGATCGGCGCGAGGCCGCGTCGGCAGAATATTCTCGTGCAGATTGACCAGATTGATCCGGTTCCAGATCGAGGTAGCGGTAGCGGCCGCCTCGGCGTCGGACAGACGCGCATAGCGATGGAAATAGGATTTCGGATCGCGAAACGCGGTGCCGCGCAGTGTCAGGAAGCGGCTGACATACCACGACAGCAGCACATCTTCGTCGGCATCAAGATAGATCGAGAAATCGAAAAAGTCGGAGACGAAGGGGACCGCATTGCCGTCGCGCGGCAATCGTCCGGCCTGCAACACGTTAAGTCCCTCGACGATCAAGATTTCCGGCCGATCGATCTCGGTCCACTGATTGGGAATGACGTCGTAGATCAGATGCGAATAGACCGGTGCGCGCACCGGATGCTGGCCGGCTTTGATTTCGGAGAGAAAGCGCAGCAAGGCCGGCAGGTCATAGCTCTCCGGAAAACCTTTTTTCTCCATCAGGCCTTCGCGGTCGAGCACCGCATTGGGATAGAGGAAACCATCGGTGGTGATGAGATCGACTTTAGGCACATTGGGCCAGCGCGCCAGCAAGGCCTGCAACACGCGCGCCGTGGTCGATTTGCCGACCGCGACCGAACCGCCGACGCCGATAATATACGGCATCTTAGCGTCTTTGGTACCGAGGAAGTCCTGCTGGGCGCCGAATAAAGTCTGCGTCGCGGCGACATAGAGCGACAGCAACCGGGAGAGCGGCAGGTAGATCTCTTCGACCTCCGAGATATCGAGCCGGTCGTGCATCGAGCGCAGCCGTGCGACCTCGGCCGGCTCGAGAGTCATCGGGGTATCGTCGCGCAGCGTCGCCCATTCGGCCCGCGGGAACACGCGGTAGGGTGAAACCTCCTGTTCGGTACGCTGCTCCATCAAGAAACCCTCAGCCGCCTTTGCGCGCGGCTTTTTCCTCGAGGCCCGACTGGCGCGTGCGTGTACCGAGCTCGGCTTCGACCTCGTCGAGCATGACGCCGCGGGCGTGGAGCACGACGAGAAGGTGATAGAGCACGTCGGCTGCTTCAGCGATGACCCGGTTTTTGTCCTCGTTGACCGCGGCAATCACCACTTCGACCGCTTCTTCGGCAAGCTTCTTGGCGGCATGGGCCACGCCGCGATCAAGGAGCTTCCGCGTATAGGAGACGTCCGCGCTCTCTTTGGCGCGGGTCTGGACGCGTTTTTCAAGGTCATGGAGGGTAAAACCGCTCATGCCGCTTCTTAGCACCTCCGCGCCGATACGGGGAGGGCTGCTAAGCCGCGGGGGCGGCCCATATTTCGCCTGGGAAATACCGGCCAGAGTTCAGGGATCAAGCCGCACCGGCAGGCCCGCGCCGGCCATGTAGTCCTTGGCCTGGCGCACGGAATATTCGCCGAAGTGAAAGATCGAAGCGGCGAGTACCGCGCTGGCGTGGCCGTCGCGGATACCCTCGACCAGATGATCGAGGTTCCCGACACCGCCCGAGGCGATGACCGGCACGGAGACCGCATCGGCGATGGCGCAAGTGAGCCCGAGATCGAATCCGCGCCGGGTACCGTCACGGTCCATCGAGGTGAGCAGAATTTCGCCGGCGCCCAGCGCGACGACCTCACGTGCATAGGCAACCGCATCGATGCCGGTCGGATTGCGGCCGCCATGGGTGAATATCTCCCACCGCGCCGGTTCGTCCGGCTTAGCGACACTCTTGGCGTCGATCGCGACCACGATGCATTGATCGCCGAATTTTTCCGCCGCCTCTTTCACGAAAGCGCGGCGCGTGACCGCGGCAGTGTTGATCGAGACCTTGTCGGCGCCCGAGGTCAGCAGTGCGCGGATATCGTCAATGGTGCGCACGCCGCCGCCGACCGTGAGCGGCATGAAACACGCCTCTGCGGTACGCCGCACCACGTCGAGCATGATGCCGCGGTTCTCGTGGCTTGCGGTGATGTCGAGGAAGGTGAGTTCGTCAGCGCCCGCATTGTCATAGGCGATTGCCGCTTCGACCGGATCGCCGGCGTCGCGCAGGTTGACGAAATTGACGCCTTTGACGACGCGGCCGTCCTTGACGTCGAGGCAGGGAATGACACGGACTTTGAACATGACGTAGCCTTAAGCCTCGCGATGGCGACGCCGCCACAACTTTATCACCACGACAAAACAAGCAACGATCAACCAGATCGTCAGCAACACAGCGCCGAGCGGCAGCGTCTCGAACGCGAACCAGCCGAGAACAAACAGGACGCTGAGCGTCTCGCTGATGTCGCTGCCCCGAAACAGGCACGGCGAGCTAACGCCCTCAGTGACCGTGCAGCCTAATGCCTCGGCAATCCCGCCGCCGATGAAAGCCGAGATCAATGGCGCGGTGGCAAACAGCACGATCAGAACAAACGAAATGCTCAGCCAAATGAAAGCCGCGCTTTTCAGGACTCCCGCTTGCGGCACGTTCATGGCGCACCGGCGCGCTGCGCGACGCCCTTGAGGATCGCGAGCGCCGCGGCGGCATCGAGCCTGCCGTCGTAAAGCGCGCGGCCGGCGATGGCGCCCTGCAGCTTTCGCGCACGCGGCTCAAGCAGCGCGCGCACGTCGGCGATTGAAGCGAGGCCGCCCGAGGCGATCACCGGGATCGAGATGTTGTCGGCGAGTTCGATGGTCGCGTCGAGATTGAGCCCCTTGAGCATGCCGTCGCGGGCCACGTCGGTGTAAATGATCGCGGCGACGCCGGCGTCCTCGAAGCGGCGGGCGATATCGAGCGCGGAAAGCGTCGATGTCTCGGCCCAGCCTTCGACCGCCACCTTGCCATCGCGTGCATCGAGCCCGACGGCGACCCGGCCGGGATGCGCGCGCGCCGCGTCCTTGACCAGCGCCGGATCGCGCACCGCCGCGGTGCCGATGATGACGCGCGTGATGCCTTTGCCGAGCCAGGCGTCGATGGTGGCTCGGTCGCGGATGCCGCCGCCGAGTTGAACCGGAATCTTTACCTGCGCGAGGATCGCTTCGACCGCCGCCGCGTTCATCGGCTTGCCGGCGAAGGCGCCGTCCAGATCGACGAGGTGAAGGTATTCGAAACCTTGCCGCGCAAAGGCTGCCGCCTGCGCCGCGGGGTCGCGATTGAACACGGTGGCGCGCGCCATGTCGCCTTGCTGCAGACGCACGGCTTCGCCGTTTTTCAGATCGATGGCGGGGAAGAGGATCACGGCTTCCATTTCAAAAAATTGGCGATCAGCGCCAGGCCGAACTTTTGGCTCTTCTCCGGATGAAACTGCGTGCCGACGATATTATCGCGCCCGACAATCGCGGTGACGGCGCCGCCATAGTCGGCTTCCGCCACAAGATCCGTGCGCTCCGCCGGCTTGAGCTGATACGAGTGCACGAAATAAGCATGCAGCCCCTGCGGGCCGAACGCGAGTCCGTCGAGCAGATGATGCATCCGTGCGACGTTGAGGGTATTCCAGCCCATATGCGGGATTTTCAAGCTGGCATCGCTCGGCCTGATGCGGTCGACCTCACCAGCAATCCAGCCCAGACCTTCCGTCACCTCATATTCGCGGCCGCGTTCGGCCAGAAGCTGCATGCCGACACAAATACCGAAGAACGGCCGGCCCTTGCGGCGCACCGTCTCGTCGAGCGCCTCGACCATGCCGGGAACAGCATCGAGCCCGCGCCGGCAATCGGCGAAGGCGCCGACACCCGGCAGCACGACCCGATCGGCTTGGGCCACCACCGCCGGATCCTGCGTGACCACGATCCGCTGATTGAGCCCGGCCTCATGGGCCGCGCGCTCGAACGCCTTTGCGGCCGAGTGCAGATTGCCCGAGCCATAGTCGACAATGGCGACGGTCACCGCGAGGCTCCGGGCTCCGGAAACAGGCCGATCACGCCTGTCCCTTCAGACGACGGCGTTCCCATCGCAGGAGAGGCTGAATTTGGGGTGGAAGGCGGCGCATTTCGCCGCGGCGTTTGCCGCAACCAAGTGTCGAAGAAGCGGAGCTCCGCCTCTTCCAGCCTGCCACCACTGACGGTCCCGGCATTGCGCCAGCCCCGGCGCTGCAAGGTAAATCGTCGTAACGTGCCGGCTTCAAACCCGACCAGGAGCGAGATCAAAAACCCGACCAGCAGGATCGCGCCGCCCGACGCGCCGACCGCGTGCAGGCCAACGTCGATACCAATCGAAATCACGAGATAAAGCGCCAGCACGAGCCACAAGCGGTGCCGGATCATCCAGAACGGTCCGAACAGGAAGGCCCAAAAATAAAAGCCGTCCCGCACGAATATGAAGCGTTGCGGATCGGCCAATACCTGGGCGGCCCGCGGCGGCGGTTCGTAGACGGTGTATACGGACATTGCTTCGTCTTTCGGGCTTCGTCTTTCGGCGTTTTTGAAGGCTATTTAGGAAGCCTGATCCGCCTATGGCAGGCTTTTCCCCGAATTCCGGCCTAGCCGCCAAGCGACCCTTTGGTCGACGGCACTTCGTTGGCGGCCCGCGGATCGATGGCGACCGCGGCGCGCAGCGCCCGCGCCAGGCCCTTGAAGCAGGACTCGGCGATGTGATGGTCGTTGCCGCCATAGAGCGTCGCGACGTGCAATGTCAGCGCGGCATTCACCGCGAAGGCCTGAAACCATTCCTGAACAAGCTCGGTGTCGAACGGCCCGATCTTGGCGCGGCCGAACTCGACCTTGAACACCAGGAACGGCCGGCCGGATATGTCGAGCGCCACCCGCGTGAGCGCCTCATCCATCGGCACATGCACGTCGGCATAGCGGGTGATGCCCTTCATATCGCCGAGCGCCTGTTTGAGCGCCTGGCCGAGCGCGATGCCGACATCCTCGGTGGTGTGGTGCTGATCGATATGCAGGTCGCCCTTGGCTTTGACGCTGATATCGATACGCGAATGCCGCGCCAGCAGATCGAGCATATGGTCGAGAAACCCGATCCCGGTGGCAATCGACGACGCCCCGCTGCCGTCGAGATCGACTGCGACCTCGACATCGGTTTCCTTGGTAGTCCGTTTAACGGACGCTTTGCGCATAAAGCTCTCCGGGGCGTCGCGGCCTTTTACAGGGCTTTGCCTACACCGCCAATCCTTGCGAAATGCCTTTCTCGGCACATTTGCATTGCCGGCGGCCAACTCCTAAATCATGCCTAGACCAAGGGTTTTCCAGCGCATGTCATCTTCCGAACCCACCTCTGCCGGCCTCTGGCACGGCACGACCATCCTGACCGTCCGCAAGGACGGCCTGGTCGCGGTCGGCGGCGACGGCCAGGTGTCGATCGGCCAGACCATCGTGAAGTCGAACGCCAAGAAGGTGCGCCAGCTCGGCGGCGGCGCCGTCATCGGCGGTTTCGCCGGCGCCACCGCCGACGCCTTCACCCTGTTCGAGCGGCTGGAATCGAAGCTCGAGCAATATCCCGGCCAGCTGACCCGCGCCGCGGTGGAGCTGGCCAAGGATTGGCGCACCGATCGTTATTTACGCCGGCTCGAAGCCATGATGATCGTCGCCGACAAGGACGTCTCGCTCGTGCTTACCGGAACCGGCGACGTGCTCGAGCCCGAAGCCGGCATCGTCGGCATCGGCTCCGGCGGCAATTATGCGCTCGCAGCAGCCCGTGCGCTTGCCGACGGACCGCTCGATGCGGAAGCGATCGTGCGGCGCTCGCTCGATATCGCCGCCGATATCTGCGTCTATACCAATCGCAATGTGACCATTGAGACATTGAAAGCGTGACCGACTTTTCCCCCCGCGAAATCGTCTCCGAACTCGACCGCTTCATCGTCGGCCAGTCCGATGCCAAACGCGCGGTCGCGATCGCGCTTCGCAACCGCTGGCGCCGGCTGCAGCTCGACGACCGGCTGCGCGAAGAAGTGCTGCCGAAGAATATTTTGATGATCGGCCCGACCGGCGTCGGCAAGACCGAGATTTCGCGCCGCCTCGCCAAGCTCGCCGGCGCGCCGTTTCTCAAAGTGGAAGCGACGAAATTCACCGAAGTCGGCTATGTCGGCCGCGACGTCGAGCAGATCATCCGCGATCTGCTCGAGGTCTCCATCACACTGACGCGCGAGAAAAAGCGCAAGGATGTCGAGGCCCGTGCGCAGAAGGCAGCCGAAGACCGTGTGCTCGACGCCTTGGTCGGCGCCAACGCCAGTGCTTCGACCAAAGAGGCTTTCCGCAAAAAGCTTCGCGCCGGCGAGCTTGACGACAAAGAGATCGAGATCGAGGTGCAGGCCGCGGGCAGCGGCATGCCGCTGTTCGATGTTCCCGGCATGCCCGGCGCGCAGATGGGCGCGATCTCCATCGGCGATATTTTCGGCAAGCTCGGCGGCGGCCGCACCAAGACCCGGCGCGTCACGGTGCAAGAACTCCTACGGGATTCTGATCAACGAGGAATCCGACAAGCTGCTCGACACCGATGCGCTCACGCAGGAAGCGATCAAAGTGGTCGAGAACAACGGCATCGTCTTCCTCGACGAGATCGACAAGATTTGCGTACGCGAGGGCCGCGCCGGCGCCGATGTGTCGCGCGAGGGCGTGCAACGCGATCTCTTGCCGCTGATCGAGGGCACCACCGTCGCCACCAAGCATGGCTCGGTGAAGACGGACCATATCCTGTTCATCGCCTCCGGCGCTTTTCACATCTCCAAGCCGTCCGACCTGTTGCCGGAATTGCAGGGCCGCCTGCCGATCCGCGTCGAGTTGAAACCGCTGACGCGTGACGATATGCGCCGCATCCTCACCGAACCCGAGGCGTCGCTGATCAAACAATATATCGCGCTGATGGCGACCGAAGGTCTGACGCTCGAATTTTCCGAGGACGCGATCGATGCCGTGGCCGACATCGCGGTGGCGGTGAATTCCAGCGTGGAGAATATCGGCGCCCGCCGCCTGCAAACGGTGATGGAGCGCGTGCTCGATGAAGTGTCATTCGGCGCGCCGGATCGCTCCGGCGAAACCGTGAAGGTCGACGCCGCCTATGTGCATAAGCACGTCGGCGATCTCGCCAAGAATGCGGATCTGAGCCGGTTTATTCTGTAGCGGCAGTCGTCGGTCTCAAGCGGACGCGAAACGTCGTCTCGCTCTGCTGCGGCTCGGCGTTGATGTCGCGAATTGCCGCCATCCATTTCTCAACCTGGGCAAAGACCTGCCCATCGGACGTGCCATGGCGCGCGGGTGAGGTTTTCGTCGGTGCGGCGAGAATGTCGGACATGACGCATACTACTCCGAGTTACAGCGGGCAGACCCGCCCGGCATTTCTCGCAGACGAAATTGACGATTTTTTGCAGCCTGTCCGATTTTCCAATTGTTAACGTTAATCCGCGGAAGCTAACGGGCGCGCCGCAAACGCACGTAAAGCGCGCCTTGGCCGCCGTGGCTCACATGCGCCTCGTCGAAACCGACGATAAAAGGGCGAAACTCCGGCAGCGCCAGCCACAGCGGTACTTGCCGCCGCAGCACGCCGCGCTCGCTTGTGGCATCGCGCGCCGTCGTACCTTTGCCGGTAACAACAAGCGCAAGCCGCATTCCATTCGTCTGGGCGCGGCGCAGAAATTGAAACAGCGCCGCATGCGCTTCGCTCTGCGTCATGCCGTGCAGATCGATGCGCGCTTCGATCTCATCGCGGCCGCGCGCCACGCGCTGCTTGAAGCGCCGGTCGATCGGCGCGAGCGGAAGCGGTTTCGCTGGCGCGCGCGGTAGCGGTTGCTTCACCTCCCGTTGTGGCGCCGGCTTCTCGTCGCGAATTGCGGCGGCACTGCGTTTGGCAGCAAGCTTCGATTTGCCGGGCCGCAACGGCGTGATCGCGCGCGCGTAGCCCGACCACAGCGCCTCTTCCTCATCGCTCAATGAGCGGCGGCGGCTCATTTTTTCTGCCGGGTTTTCGCTTTCGGCGCGGGCGCCGGCGCGACCGTGGGTTTGTCATCGGGCACGTCTTGCGCCGTCGTGCCATCCTCAGGCTCTACCGCGGTCGGGTCTTCCATGGTGGTGCCGAGATTGAAACTGAAGGCGCTTGGCCGCTCGGGCGGCAGCGGCGTATCGCGCCCGGCCTCGACCGGATCGAGCTGGCGCGGCAACAGCATCACGAAGTCACCGGGATTTTTGATGCGCCCGGCGATGCGGGCGGCTTCGTCGCCGGCGCCGAAATAAATATCGGCGCGGGCCGGACCGACGATGGCCGAGCCGGTATCCTGGGCGATGACAAGACGGTCGAATTTCGTCGCCGCTTTTTCATTGGCGATCGGCAGATCGGCCTGGATGAAAAACGGCGTGCCATAGGCATGCAACGCGCGATCGATCGCGATCGATCGGCCGGGCACCAGCTGCACGCCTTCGCCGCCGACCGCTTCGTCTTCCGTGGAAAGATCGGTGATGCGGAAGAACACGTAGGACTTGTTGAGCCGTCGTATATCTTTGGCCTGGTCCGGATTGGCTTCCATCCAATCGCGGATGCTCTGCATCGATACTTGATCCGCGCTCATGATCTTGGCTGCCACCATCGCGCGGCCGACCGGCGTGTAAGGCCAGCCATTATGCGAATCGTAGTTGACGCGCAGAATGCTGCCGTCTTCCAGGCGGATGCGGGCTGAACCTTGAATCTGCGCGAACAACACATCGACCTGATCGTGCAGATAGCAGATTTCCAAATGCCAGCCGTCAAGCGCCCCATCCTCGATCTGACCACGATCGTAATAGGGGACAATCTTGCGGCGGCCGAAGCGGCGGCCGACAAAAACGCCCTTGCTGGGAAACACATCGCCGAGCCGGCGGCGGCCGGAAACGACAAGATTGGGTGGCCGGCGATAAAGCGGCGCCGTGAATTCACCGGTCGGCACGCGCGACCCGGCGATGATCGGCTCGTAATAGCCGGTGAGGAAACCGGCGGTGTCGCCCAGCCTGTTGATGCGAACCGGGCTAAAATTATCCTCGAAAAATTGGCGCGCGCCATCCTCGTCGAGCGGAATAGCCTCGCGCGCGCGTTCGCAAATGTCTTTCAGCGCGGCCGGAATGGGAGCCAATTCGCGGGCGCGGCGCGGCTTGGCTTCGAGCGCGCGGCAACTGGTCAGGTAAGCGGCAAAGGCCGTGGCGTGATCGTCGCTTGCCCAACCGTCGATGTCCGCCCAATCGACCGGTTCATACTGCGTGTCCGGGAATGTGATCGGCTCTTCGCTGCGGGCGGCAACAGGGGCCGCGCAGAGTGCCGCCAGCAAAGCGACCAGAAACGGACCGCGAAAATTCACGCCCCGAAAACTGAAGCCGCGACTTGAGCTGCGACTTGGCGCTGACAGCAGCCGCATCGCAAGCCTCATTCTCCGGCTTCGGTGGCGACCACTTTCCAGTTTGGATCGCGCGAGGAGGTATCGCGCGTGAAGGTCCACACGTCGGTAACGTCGGTGACTTTTTCGGCGCTGCCATCGACAACGGCACCGGCGGTGTCGCGTGTGGTGGAAACGAGCTTCGAGACGAAGCGGACGGTGATCTGGGCCACGCGGTTGCGCAGCTCGGCCGCCGTTATCGTCGAGGCATCGATCGAAACAAAACGCGTCTCCGCGGTTTCGCCGCGGCGTTCGCGCTCGCTGATCGCGCTGTCGAAACCGTCGAACACTTCCCGCGACAAGAGATCGCGCAATTGCTTGCGATCGCCGGAGGCAAACGCCGTCACGATCATCTCGTATGCCGCGCGGGCTCCAGCGATGAAATGCTTGGCGTCGAAATTCTGGTCCGCGGCCGCGATCGCGTCGAGGCCCGCGGCAGCGGCCGATCCGCTCTCGACCACGTCCTTCCAACGGTCAGCCGCGGGCGCGGCGGGCTCGGCCGGCCGCGTCGACGCCTCAGCCGGGCGTGGCGGCAGGCTCACGACTTTATCGCTCGCCGGACTACGCACCACATCGCGCGCCGAATAGGGGTCGTAGGGCGGCCGTTCCCGGCCGGTTCGTTGGCCTAAGACGCTGCGCAGCCGCAGGAAAATGAACACCGCCAGCGCCAGAAAGATGATGGTATAAATGTCGAACACTTCAGGCATTTCTCTCGGGCATCTCTCGGCATAGCGCGTCGCGGCACGCTGCGGTCCAAAGCGAGCCGGACCGCAGCCGCGGGGAGGACGCCGGGTTCCCCGCTCTATATAGGCACGCTCCTAAGTAAGCACGGAATTGTATTTAGGCACGAAGTTGGAGCCACAAAATGGCCGCCGATCGTGATCGTGACGTGCCGAGTGGAGCTTAAACGATCGGCACCGTCCCGCCAACCTGCGACGCCCGGCAGGATGCAGCGGTTTTAGGCAATTTTGCCGAAATCGCCGCCGCCATTGTTCCTCCCCCTCCCCCTGTGTTAGCGAAGCCGCGAAGTCCTTGAGCCCTAGGCCGGAGATAAGAATGTCGACGACAAATGGCGGTCCCGGACCCCAAATCGATGCCGATATGCAGATGCCGCGGATCGGCGTCTTGACCCAATACGTCAAGGACTTTTCGTTCGAGAATCCGAACGCTCCGCGCTCGCTGGCACCGAGCACCCAGCCGCCGGCCATCAATATCAATATCGGCGTCGAAGCAGCCCCGATGAGCGACACCGACTTCGAGATCACGCTGCGGCTGGAGGGCAAAGCGGAATCGCAAGGCATATTGCTGTTCAGCTTCGAACTGCTCTATTGCGGCGTCTTCCGCATCCTCAACGTGCCGGCCGAAAGTTTGCAGCCTACCGTGATGATCGAATGCCCCCGCCTGCTGTTTCCCTTTGCGCGCGAGATTATTGCCACCGGTACGCGCAATGGTGGTTTCATGCCGCTGATGCTGGAGCCGGTCGATTTCGTGCAGCTTTACCGGCAGCGTATGGCGGCGGCGCAATCGTCGGACATGGCGCTCAATCCAAACTGACGTAATCGCGCCAGATGGCGTTCTCGCCGAGACTGGCTATGAAGCGGCGATGCGCGGCACGGACCTCGTCGGTCAGCCGCGCGGCGAGCGGAACCGGCCGTTCGCGCAACACAATCGGCTCGCCGGCGGTGCGTTCGGGCGCGACTGCGGCTTGCGCCAATACCAAACTCGCCTGGCGGGCACCGATCAGCTCGATATAGACCTCGGCCAGCAGCTCGGCATCGAGCAAGGCGCCGTGCTTGGTGCGGCGCGAATTATCGATCGAATAGCGCCCGCACAAATCGTCAAGGCGGTTTGACCCGCCGGGGTGCTTACGGCGCGCCAGCAAAAGCGTGTCGATAATGCGCTCGCGGCTCACCCCGGCACGGCCGGCACGCTCCAATTCGGCGTTGAGGAAGCCGAGATCGAACATCGCATTGTGGGCGACGAGCTGCGCCTCGCCGAGAAACTCGATGAGTTCTTCAACCTTGTGGGCGAACAGCGGCTTGTCCTTGAGGAAGTCGACGCTGAGCCCATGGACCTTGAAAGCCGGCTCCGGCATGTCGCGTTCCGGATTGAAGTAGCAATGGAACGTTTTGCCGGAGGGGAAACGATTGATCAGTTCGATGCAGCCGATCTCGACCATCCGATCGCCCTGCATGGGATCAAGCCCGGTGGTCTCGGTATCGAAAACGATCTCGCGCATCTGTCTTACCTGGCCGGCAGGATTCTGGTCGGCCCGAATCACCGCTGCCGACGCGGCATATTAGCGACCCGCTCTAAAATGTCGCGAATCTGAGCGCGCGTATGATCGAAGCTCTGTGAACTATCGACAATGAAATCGGCGCGGCGACGTTTCTCTGCATCCGGCATCTGCTTGGCAAGAAGCGCCAGAAATTTCTCGTCGGTCATGCCCGCCCGCTCGAAAGCGCGCTGACGCTGGAGTTCGGGCGGCGCAGTGACCACGACGACCGCATCGCAATTGCAGTGGGCGCCGGTTTCGAAAAGTAGCGGTACGTCGAGCACGACGATAGCGGCGCCCTGAGCCTGCGCGTCGGCCAGGAATCTTTCTCGCGACGCGCTGACCAGGGGATGGACGATGGCCTCAAGCCGGCGCAACGCTGCGGCGTCATTGATCACCATCGCGGCGAGTTTGCCGCGGTCGATCTTGCCGTCGGTGGTCGAGCCGGGGAACGCCCGTTCGACCGGCGGTACGGCTTCGCCGGCGTAGAGGGCGTGCACCACGGCATCCGAATCGTGCACCAGCACGCCGGCTTCGGCAAAAAATTTTGCCGCGGTCGATTTGCCCATGCCGAGCGAGCCGGTCAGGCAGAGCACGAAGGGCCGTTCCCCGCTCATTTCGGTACTCATGATGCAAGACTGCCGTGGCGGCGCAGGAAATCCAACGCTTCCAGCAATGGCAGGCCCAGGATCGTAAAATAATCGCCGTCGATGCGCTCGAACAGTTGCACGCCGAGGCCTTCGAGTTGATAGGCGCCGACGCTTGCCGTAGCGCCACTGCCGACGGCATCGAGATAATGATCGAGGAACCGATCAGAGCAGGCGCGCATGGCGAGCCGTGCCACGCTGACATGCTCGAACAACACCGCGCCGTCCCGCACCAAGGCGACCGCCGAATGCAGTTCGTGCGTCTTGCCGCGCAATGCACGGAGTTGGGCCAGCGCCGCACCACGATCGGCCGGTTTGGAAAAGCGCTCGCTGCCTAATGCCAAAACCTGATCGGCGCCAAGCGTCAGACGGCCCGGGTTGAGCGCCGCGACCGCGGACGCTTTGGCGCGCGCCAAAAAGATAGCAATAGCCGAAGGGCCCGGCGGCGCAGCATTTTCGAGTGCGCGTTCATCGAGATCCGCCGGGCGCACCTCAACGGCGACGCCGGCGGCCGACAACAGCGCCTGTCGTATCTTGCTGCCCGAAGCGAGCACGAGCGGCTGCCGGGCCAGCCACAGCGGCGCGCTCATGACGCCCGGCTGCGGCGCCGCTCACCGAGATGGGCCAACACCGCTGCGGCGGTCTCCTCGATCGAGCGACGCGTCACGTCAATCAGCGGCCAATTATGCTTGGCGCAGAGCCGGCGCGAGGCGGCGATTTCCTCGGTCACGGCCTGACGATCGATATATTGGTCGTCATCGCGGTGCGCTTTGAGACCAAGAAGGCGGTTTTGCCGGATCTGCACGATGCGCTCCGGGCTGGCAAACAGGCCGACCACCAGCGGATGCGTGAGCTGTTCGACATGCGGCGGCAACGGCACGCCCGGCACCAGCGGCACATTTGCCGTCTTGACCCCGCGATTGGCGAGATAGATCGAGGTCGGTGTTTTCGACGTCCGCGAGACGCCGACCAGAACCACATCCGCTTCTTCGAGATCGTCGCTGTGCTGACCGTCGTCGTGCAGCATCGTGTAGTTGAGCGCATCGATGCGGCGGAAATATTCGGCGTTAAGCGTATGCTGGGCGCCGACCTTGTGTGTCGTCTCTGCACCTAAATAGGATTGGAACAGGTGCAGAACCGGGCCGAGGATCGAGAGATACGGCAGGCCGAGTTCGCGGCATTTGGCTTCCAGCCGCTGCACTAAATTTTCTTCAAGCAGCGTGTACAAAACGATGCCAGGCGATTCTTCTATATCGGCCAGAACCCGGTCGAGCTGCTTTTGGTTACGAACCAGCGGATGCATGTGCTCCACCGGCATAACCTTGGAGTACTGGGCGGCCGCGGCTCGCGCCACCGTGATCAAGGTCTCACCGGTCGCGTCGGAAATCAGATGGATGTGAAAATAACCCGCAGCGTTCGCCATAATGCGTCCTGAGACTGCTGGGACAACCTGTCGAAGACTGGGGAGAAGGCCACGGCTTTTACCGGTGCGCAAGCACAATAGGTGGGTTGATCGCGTTTCCGTCCACATTCGTGCCAGCCGGGATTAAAAATTGGCAATCGACCAGGATAGCGTGACGGCAGTGGTGAAATGTGGATGAGTTCGACGGCACCTCTCGAAAATGACGGTCAGAGGCTCTTTATCTTCGCCTATGCGCTAAAATTCGAAACGAGTGGGCGAAGGAGGATATGTGGGTAAGTCGTGGATGAAATGTGGGAGCAGATGTATGAGTCTAATCAACCGACCAATCACTACAACAGATTCTAAGAATCTATATTAGTGGGGGAAGGAAGCACGGCGGATATCTTGTGACAAAACCTCTTATCGAAGTGTTAGCGGGCAACCGATGTTCCATTCCTCCGCTTTGGATGATGCGCCAGGCTGGACGATACCTTCCCGAATATCGGGCAATTCGTGCGACAACGAAAAGTTTCCTTGATCTGTGTTTCAATCCGGAATTGGCCGCGGAAGTAACGTTGCAGCCGATCCGCCGCTTTGGCTTCGATGCGGCAATCTTGTTTTCCGACATTCTGGTGATTCCGCACGCGCTCGGTCAGCCCGTGGCATTCGTGGAGGGCGAAGGCCCGCGGCTCGATGCAATCGATGCGCCTGCGGCACTCTCGAGTCTGCGATCTGGCGTCGATCAGACCGTATTGGCGCCGGTTTATGAAACGATAGCGCGAGTGAAGCCGCAATTGCCGGCTGATGTCGCCTTTCTCGGTTTTTGCGGCGCGCCGTGGACGGTCGCGACCTACATGATTGCGGGTCGTGGAACGCCCGATCAGCTTCCAGCCCGGCAATTTGCCTATCGGCATCCGCAGGCCTTTACCGAATTGATCGATCGGCTGGTCGAGGCTTCGGCGGACTATTTGATCCGACAGCTCGATGCCGGCGTCGACGCGGTGCAGATTTTCGATACCTGGGCCGGCGTGTTGCCGCCTGAAGAATTTCGAAAATGGTGCATCGAACCTTGCGCGCAGATTGTCGCCGCGGTGCGAAAGCGTGTTCCGGGAGCAAAGATCATCGGCTTCCCACGTGGAGCCGGCTCGAAGCTCGAGAGCTATATCGCCGGCGTTGCCGTCGATGCCGTTGGGCTCGACTGGATGATCGAGCTCGATTTCGCGCGTGACCGCGTGCAGAAACTGCAGCCGGTGCAGGGCAATCTCGATCCGTTGGTTCTGTTGGTCGGTGGCAAAGCGCTGGACGACGCGATCGATAATGTTCTGGCGGCTTTCCAATCCGGACCGTTTATTTTCAACCTCGGCCATGGTGTGCTGCCGGAAACGCCGATCGCGCATGTCGAACAACTGGTCGCGCGGGTTCGGGGCCGTCCGATTCAAAGCTGACGCGTGGAGAGACTGGCCGATGTATGCATGGATTAAAGCCTTCCACCTCATTGCCGTCATCGCCTGGATGGCGGGGATGCTCTATCTGCCACGGCTTTTTGTCTATCATTGCGCCGCCGAGAAAGGGTCGGTGCAGTCCGAAACCTTCAAGGTGATGGAGCGCCGCCTGCTGCGGGCCATCATCAATCCGGCCATGATCGCGACCTGGCTTCTCGGCCTGTGGCTCGCTTGGAACGGACCTGATTCTCGCTTCGGCTGGTTCGCCGCGCCTTGGCTACACGGTAAGATCATACTGGTTCTCGCCCTGTCCGCCGTGCACGGCATGCTGGCGAAATGGCGCAAGGACTTCGCTGTGGATAAAAACCGGCATTCTGCGAGATTCTATCGCATTATCAACGAGATACAAACGGTTCTCATGATCGGCATTGTTATTTTAGCGGTGGTGAAACCGTTCTGAACTTGGTGCGTTGCTAGTGAACTATCAGGCAAAATCAGTCTCGGCACTTGCCTGGAGGGCTGTCTTTTCCTATCTTCTAAGCCATCCCACCCAACGCAGGCGGATGCAGTGCGTTTAGGCTCCAGGGTTTTGGCGCCAGCTGATGCATCGGGTCCGGGGCCCCAAGCCCCTTACTGCCCAAGGCTTTAAGACCCAGTACCTTAAGACCCAATACCTTAAAGCCTAAGTCCGGATCTGAGACCTGCGATCTCCCCTTCCGCCAGCGACCCCGCGACTGATTTCGCCGCTGGCCCGATTTCCATAGGACGACATCCCCATGCGGGAAATGAAACTCCAAGAACTCAAGACCAAGACTCCGGCGGAGCTTGTGTCCTTTGCTGAAGAGCTTGAGGTCGAGAACGCCTCGACCATGCGCAAGCAGGAGCTGATGTTCGGCATCCTCAAGCAACTTTCCGCCCGCGAAACCGACATTGTCGGCGAAGGCGTGGTGGAGGTGCTCCCCGACGGCTTCGGCTTTCTGCGCTCACCGGAAGCGAACTACCTCCCCGGTCCCGACGACATCTACGTTTCGCCCTCGCAAATCCGCCGTTTCGGATTGCGCACCGGCGACACCATCGACGGCCATATCCGCAGCCCCAAGGAAGGCGAGCGGTATTTCGCGCTGCTCAAGGTCAACTCGCTTAATTTCGAGGATCCTGAAAAAGCGCGTCACAAGGTCAATTTCGACAATCTGACGCCGCTCTATCCCGACGAATGGCTGAAGATGGAATTTGAAGATCCGACTAAAAAGGATCTCTCGGCGCGCGTCATCGACATCGTCGCGCCGGTCGGCAAAGGCCAGCGCGCGCTGATCGTGTCGCCGCCACGGACCGGCAAGACCGTGCTGCTGCAGAACATCGCGCACTCGATCACGCACAATCATCCGGAATGCTATCTGATCGTGCTCCTGATCGACGAACGGCCGGAGGAAGTCACCGACATGCAGCGCTCGGTGAAGGGCGAGGTGGTGTCCTCGACCTTTGACGAGCCGGCGGTGCGCCACGTTCAGGTCGCCGAGATGGTGATCGAAAAAGCCAAGCGGCTGGTCGAACACGGCCGCGACGTGGTGATTCTGCTCGATTCGATCACCCGGCTCGGCCGCGCCTACAACACCGTGGTGCCGTCATCCGGCAAGGTGCTGACCGGCGGTGTCGACGCCAATGCTCTGCAGCGGCCGAAGCGCTTCTTCGGTGCCGCGCGTAACATTGAAGAGGGCGGCTCGCTGACTATCATCGCCACCGCGCTGATCGATACCGGCAGCCGCATGGACGAAGTGATCTTCGAAGAGTTCAAGGGCACCGGCAATTCGGAACTGATCCTTGATCGTAAGGTCGCCGATAAGCGCACCTTCCCGGCGATGGACATCACCCGTTCCGGTACCCGTAAGGAAGAGCTGTTGGTGCCGCCCGATCAGCTCAAGAAAATGTACGTGCTGCGCCGCATCCTCAACCCGATGGGCACCATGGATGCGATGGACTTCCTGCTCGATAAGCTGCGCAACACCAAGAACAACGGCGAATTCTTCGATTCGATGAATACCTGACGCCGGCATGAGAATGCCGCCGGCCGGGACGAGCCCGGCCGCGGCAGCGCGGGCTTCTGTTGGTTAGCTGCGGGCGGAGATTTTCGAAGCAAGCGACGGCGTGACGCGCTTGGACTTTCGCGCGTTGAGCGCGATGTCGGGATCGACAAAGCACATGCCGCCTTTTCCAACCGCGCTCTCGCAGCTTGCCGATGTGGCGTAGCCGCATTCGATCAAAGCATCGTCATGATGGGCGTAGCCGCACCATTCGTCGGCCTTGGCGCCGGTGGCCGACAGTGCGGTAAGGGCGGCGGCTAAGATGAGTCCAGATCGAATCCGATCCATGATTTGTTTCCTTTCAGCGCCCCGCGAACGTTCATAAACACAAAGAGCCGGTTAAGCGAACCACGCGTCAAGAATGTCGCATGCTTTCGATGGCCGCATTGAGGCCGGCCGGGTCGGTCACCGGGAGCGAGCAGGTTTCGCCAACGCAGACGAAGGCCTGCGGCCCCGCGGCCGCAGCGATCTTGGCGTGCGCCGGATGGGCGGGCGGAAGTGAGTCCGGCGACGCGGCGTGCAGCACGATACGGTCGAGCGGCGACAGGCGCCGGGCGGCGGTCAGCAAAGTTTCCGCGACATCGCCCTCGCCTGTGACGACGATCTCCGCCGCGCGCAGGCGCAGATCGACGGCATTGAGCAGCGCCATGTGCATGTAAAGGTTCTCGGTGGCGAGCGGGGCAATCGCGGCGATCAGGCGATCGGCCTTATCGCGCCAGGTATCGTCGCCGGCGAGTACCGCAAGACGAACGAGGTTTTGCGCAGCGACCGCGTTGTGATTGGGCGTGGCTTCGTCCGCGGTCGAGGCCGGGCGGATCACCAGCCCTTCGGCGTCGGCGGCGGTGAGATAATAGGTGCCGGTTTCGGCATTGGCATAGTCGCGATCGAGCGCGCGCTGCCAGGTGAGGGCGCGGTCGAGATAGGTGCCCTGCCCGGTCGCTTCGTAGAGCGTAAGCGCGGCGCGGATCATGGCGGCGAAATCGGAGGCAAGTCCGGGAAATTTGAGTTTGCCCTCGCGCCAGGAATGGCCGAGGCGATCGCCGCGGGTCATCGCGCCGGCGACGAAATCGAACGCCTTGGTTGCCAAGCCGATCCAGGATGGTTCATCGAAGATCAGGCTGGCATTGACGAGCGCCGCGATCATCATGCCGTGCCAGTCGGCAAGCACTTTGTCGTCGAGGCCTGGCCGTATGCGCGCAGCGCGCGCGGCAAGAAGTTTCTCGCGCAGGCCTGCGAGCCGTGCCCCATCCGCCTCGCTGCGGGGCTGCGGCTTGAGCCGGTTGAGAATATTGTGGCCTTCGAAATTGCCGGCCGGCGTGACGTCGTAGTGCCGGGCAAAGAATTCGCCCTCCTCGACACCGAGCTGTCGGATAACTTCGTCGTAGGACCAGACGTAGAATTTGCCTTCCTCGCCTTCGGAGTCAGCATCAAGCGAGGCCGAGAACGCGCCCTCGGCGGTGGTCATTTCCCGCTTGAGCCAGCCAACCGTTTCTGCGGCGCGTTGCCGGTAAAGCGGCTTGCCGCTGCGCTGGTGGGCGACGGCAAAAAGGTCGAGGAGTTGCGCATTGTCGTAGAGCATTTTTTCGAAATGCGGTACCAGCCATCGCTCGTCGACCGAATAGCGCGAAAAGCCGCCGCCGAGATGATCGTAGATGCCGCCTTCGCAAATATGATCGAGCGAGATTTCGACCGCCGCGAAGTAGCGCTTCTCGCCGGTGCGTAGTCCGGCGCGCCAGAGCAATTCGAACAAAGCGGCTTGCGGAAATTTCGGCGCACCGCGCGTGCCGCCACTGACCGGATCGATGATGCCGCCGAGCTGTAGCGCCGCGTTGTTGAGCCCGGCGAGACCGATCGTGCCGGTGCTACTCGTTTGCGCGGTGGCGGCGAGCCGCTCCATCAGCGAGGCACGGTTTTGCTCGATCTTTTGCGGCTCCTCGCGGAACAGCCGCGCCAGTTCGCGCAGCACGTCGACAAAGGCCGGTTTGCCGTAGCGCGACTCTTTCGGAAAATAAGTGCCGCCCCAGATCGGCTCGCCGTCAGGCGTCAGGAACATGGTCAGCGGCCAGCCACCATGTTCGCCGAGATGATGCAGCGCCGCCATGTAGATCTGGTCGATATCCGGGCGCTCTTCGCGATCAACTTTGATGTTGACGAACAGCTCGTTCATGACGCGGGCGGTGTCGTCATTCTCGAAGCTCTCATGCGCCATCACATGGCACCAGTGACAGGCGGCGTAGCCGACCGAGAGCAGGATCGGTTTGTTGTGCTGTTTCGCTTCTGCCAGCGCTTCCGGGCCCCAGGCCCACCAGTCGACGGGATTATGCTGGTGCTGGAGGAGGTACGGGCTCGTCTCTTCGGCAAGCCGGTTTTGATGATGGGCCGCGTGCGGCGATGACGTTGACATGGCAGCACCGTAGCAAGTAGCCCGCAGAAGGCGAAGCGCTGTGCACCCAGGGGCCTGGTCCGTTTACGATGGCTGATCGTCGCACCATTTTTGCGCTTTCGTCTGGCCGTCCGCCGGCCGCGATCGCGGTTGTGCGCGTTTCGGGTTCCAAGGCCGGTGCGGCTCTGGAGAAACTCACGGGCCGTTTGCCGGAACCGCGTAAGGCCAAACTGGGCCGGGTACGGGATCCGGCATCAGGCGATGTGCTCGATGAGGCTTTGGTGCTGTGGTTTCCAGCGCCGCAGAGTGAGACCGGCGAGGACGTGGCCGAGCTACAGCTCCACGGCGGTCCCGCGGTGATCGCAGGTGTGCTCGATGCGCTCGGCAAGATCGAAGGCTGCCGCATGGCGGAGGCCGGCGAATTCACCCGGCGCGCCTTCGAAAACGGCAAGCTCGACCTGACGGCGGTCGAAGGCCTGGCCGATCTGATTGCTGCGGAAACGCCGGCGCAACGGCGCCAGGCGTTTCGGCAGCTTAAGGGTTTGATCGGCGATCGTGCGGAAAGTTGGCGGAAAAGGCTGGTTGAGGCGCTGGCCTTGGTCGAGGCGCGGATCGACTTTGCCGACGAGGCCGATGTGCCTGAGGATTTGATCAAGCCCGCGCTTCATGCTGCGCAGCAATTGCGCGACGAGATTGCTGGCGTGCTTGCCGAAGGCCGCCGGGGCGAGCGGTTGCGGGATGGGCTGGTCGTTGCGATTGCTGGGCCTCCCAATGCCGGCAAATCGACGCTGCTCAACCGGCTGGCTCGGCGGGAGGCGGCGATCGTGTCGCCTTACGCCGGCACGACGCGCGACGTCATCGAAGTTCATCTCGATCTCGACGGCTATCCGGTTACTCTGCTCGACACGGCGGGCATTCGCGACGGCAGGGACCCGGTGGAGCAGGAGGGGGTTCGCCGTGCCCGCGCGCGTGCAGGGGAAGCCGATCTGGTGCTCTGGCTGGTGGATGTAACCGGTGATGAGAGCGATGGTGAAACCACGAATAGCCAAGGTGAAACAAATAGATGGATGATCGGTAATAAGGCGGACCTAGTTCTTGAGGAGCCAGGAATTGTAAAGAATGAAGTAAAATTCAGTTATTTAATATCGGCGCAAGCGGGGCAGGGGATGGATAGGCTTCTGGCCGACTTATCTGCCTTTGCACGCGAATACTTCACCGGCGCGGAGTCAGGGATCGTAACGCGCTTGCGGCATCGCGAAGCCTTGGAACGAACGGTAGCGGCACTGGATCGGGCTTTGGACGAAGCCAATGGGCAGGAAGAATTGATCGCCGAGGAATTGCGAGCGGCGGCAACGACGTTAGGCCGGCTGACCGGCCGGGTCGACGTCGAGGATATTCTGGATGTAATTTTTCGGGATTTCTGTATCGGCAAGTGATTGGAATTTGAATCCGGGAATTTGTTCGGCCTCAAAGCCCCGGCTCCTGTTTCACGTGAAACAGCGGCGAGATTGCTTTGACCCCGCCCCGCGGCATCGTTAAAACGGCGCCACTCCTTGGAGATGACAATGGACGGCCGCTTCGATGTGATCGTCGTCGGCGGTGGCCATGCCGGCTGTGAAGCCGCGGCCGCAGCCGCTCGAATGGGCGCGCAAACGGCGCTGATCACCCAGCGCTTCGCGACCATCGGCGCCATGTCCTGCAATCCGTCGATCGGCGGCCTCGGCAAGGGCCATCTGGTACGCGAGGTCGATGCACTGGACGGCTTGATGGGCCGGGTGGCTGACGCCGGCGGCATCCAATTTCGGATGCTGAACCGTCGCAAGGGGCCCGCTGTGCGGGGCCCGCGGGCCCAGGCTGATCGCAAGCTTTATGCGGCCGCCATGCAAGAGGCGATCCGGGCCACACCAAATCTAACGGTGATCGAAGCCGAAGTAGACGATCTCCTGACCGGCGAGCGTGTCACCGGCGTTCGCCTTTACGACGGCCGCGTTTTCGGCGCCGGCGCCGTGGTTTTGACCACGGGCACCTTTCTCCGCGGCCTTATCCACATCGGTGAGCGGCAAATTCCTGCGGGCCGGGCGGGGGAGGCGCCGGCTCTGGGGCTTTCGAGTACGCTTGAGCGCGCGGGGTTTGGCCTGGGTCGCCTCAAGACTGGTACGCCGCCGCGCCTCGATGGTGCGACCATCGACTGGGCGGCGGTGGAAATGCAGCCCGGGGACGATCCGCCGGAGCCATTTTCGATGCTGACCGAGAGCATCGACAACCGCCAAATTCAATGCGGCATTACCCGAACCACCTCGGCCACGCATAACATTATCCGGGCCAATGTGCACCGTTCTCCGATGTATTCGGGGCAGATTCACAGCCGCGGTCCCCGTTATTGCCCGTCGATCGAGGACAAGATCGTGCGTTTCGGCGAACGCGACGGGCATCAGATATTCCTGGAGCCGGAAGGTCTCGACGACATCACTGTTTATCCAAACGGCATCTCAACCTCGCTGCCGGAAGAAGTGCAGGCCGCGATTGTCGCCTCTATTCCGGGCTTGGAACGAGCCCGGATGGTCCGGCCGGGCTATGCTATCGAATACGATCATGTCGACCCCCGAGAGCTGACCCCCGCGCTCGAAACCAAGCGGTTGCCCGGGCTTTTCCTGGCCGGTCAGATCAACGGCACCACCGGTTATGAAGAAGCGGCTGCGCAGGGCCTGGTGGCGGGATTGAACGCGGCCGCGCGGGCCGGCGAGGGGCCCGCCATCCTGTTCGACCGGGCCGAAGGGTATCTCGGGGTGATGATCGACGATTTGGTGACCCGTGGCGTCAGCGAGCCCTATCGCATGTTCACATCACGGGCCGAATATCGCCTGACGCTCCGTGCCGACAATGCCGATCAGAGGCTGACCGACAGGGGGATCGCTATCGGCTGCGTCGGTAAGGAGCGGGCGCGAAAACATCGGGCCAAAATGGCGGCTCTCGAAACGGCCCGGGCGATGGCTGATACCCTGTCATTGACTCCGAGCGAAGCGGCCAAGCATGGCCTTTCACTACGCAAGGATGGCCAACGCCGGACTGCTTTTGAGCTGTTATCCTATCCGGATATCGCTGTCGCAGATCTGGCGCGGATCTGGCCAGCTTTGGGGGCGCTCGAGGCCAAGATCGCCGAGCAACTCGAGATCGATGCGAAATATCAGGTCTATCTCGGTCGGCAGGCGGCCGACGTTGAATCCTATCGGCGCGACGAAGCCGTCGTTCTCGCCGACGATCTCGATTACGCGACGCTGCCGGGGCTGTCCAACGAAGTCCGGCACAAATTGCAGACCCATCGGCCGCGGACCATAGGCCAGGCGGGCCGAATCGACGGTATGACCCCTGCGGCACTGACTTTGCTGGTTGCGCATGTCCGCCGGCAGCATCGCAAGCCGAATCGCGGGGCCGCATGAATGAGACCCAGCGCAAGAGCCGCCCTGTTGCCGTAATCCCGGCCGATCTGACCGCCGATCGAACCCAGGCTCTCGCTCTGGTGTCTGTTTCACGTGAAACAGCCGACCGTCTCGACCGATTTGTCGCTGTCTTGCTTGACTACCAACAGCGGATGAATCTGATTGCCCGCTCCACCGAGCCCATCATTTGGACCCGGCATATCGCCAATTCTCTTCAGCTCATGACCTTGGCGCCGGACGCCCGAATCTGGGCGGATCTAGGCTCGGGCGCTGGCTTTCCAGGTCTGGTACTCGCCTGCGCCCTGGCCGATATTCCTGGGGCGTGTGTCCATCTGGTCGAAAGCAGCACCAAGAAGGCCGCCTTTCTGCGCGAGGCGGTGCGTTTGACCGGGGCGGTTGCCGAAGTCCACGCCGAGCGGGCCGAAACCTTTGTCGGGCATGCGCCAGGCCGGATCGATGTCGTAACAGCCCGTGCGGTCGCGCCGCTTTCGCAATTGCTCGGCCTTGCATATCCGTTGTTGAAAAAAGGCGCTAAAGGCGTGTTTCCGAAGGGACAAGATGTTGATGCTGAATTGACCGAGGCGGCTAAATGTTGGAACATCAAATCGAATTTAGCGCCTAGTCGAACCGATATCCGCGCCAGGATTGTAGTCCTAAATCACCTAGAGCCTAAGCCTGGACGCGCCGGGAATTCAACCTGATACACCCTGTGATTGTATCAGGCCCTCAAAGCCGGGAAACCGCCGTCATGAGCGACACAACCGAACCGTCCCCATCAGTGGTTCCGTTTGCGTCCCCCGAACGCGGGCCGCAGCTCCAAGTGGCAAAGCCGCCCCGCGTGCTCGCCGTCGCCAATCAAAAGGGCGGCGTCGGCAAAACCACGACCGCCATCAATCTCGGTACCGCGCTCGCCGCCATCGGCGAAGACGTGCTGGTGATCGATCTCGACCCGCAGGGCAACGCCTCCACCGGGCTTGGCATCGATCGCCGCAACCGACGCTACTCGACCTATGACGTCCTCACCGGCGAGGCCGCGCTGCGCGACGCCATTGTCGCCACCGCGGTACCGCGGCTGCATCTCGCGCCGTCGACACTCGATCTATCCGGGCTCGAACTTGAGATCGGCCAGACGCGCGATCGCGCCTTCCGTTTGCGCAACGCGCTAGCGCCGCTGAACAGCGTCGGCGGCACCAAATACAATTACGTGTTGGTCGATTGCCCGCCGTCGCTCAATCTTTTGACGGTGAATGCGATGGCCGCGGCGAATGCCATCCTGGTGCCGCTGCAATGCGAATTCTTTGCGCTTGAAGGTTTGTCGCAGCTTCTCAAGACAGTTGAGTCGGTACGCGAGCAACTCAACCCCGATCTCACCATCCACGGTGTGGTGCTGACGATGTTTGATGCCCGCAATAATCTTTCCGGCCAGGTCGTCGCCGACGTGCGCGAATTCATGGGCTCGAAAGTCTACGACACGATCATCCCGCGCAATGTGCGGGTCTCGGAAGCGCCGTCCTACGGCAAGCCGGTACTGGTCTATGACCTCAAATGCAGCGGCAGCGAAGCCTATCTGCGGCTCGCGACGGAGATCATCCAGCGCGAAAAAATGCTTTGCGCCAGTTGAAGACCTGCGTCGCCGCCGACGCTTTTGCGGTTGAACGCCGCGTAACGCGGCTAAGAAAATCAGCGATCGAGAGTGGGTAATCGGGTGACTGACAATCTAGGGAACACGGCGATGGCGGATGATGCGACGCGATCGCGATTGGGGCGCGGCCTTGCGGCTTTGATCGGCGAAGTTTCGGCCGAGACCTCGGTGGACCGGCCGCGCGGCCAGCGCAAGGTGCCGACCGGCGCACTGCGCCCCAATGCGCGCAACCCTCGACGGACCTTCTCCAATACCGAGCTCGATGAACTTGTTGCCTCGTTGCGCGAGCGCGGCATCATTCAGCCGATCGTCGTGCGGCCGGTCCGCGGCGCGGCGGAGTCGTTTGAAATTATCGCCGGCGAGAGACGCTGGCGCGCGGCCCAACGGGCTGGCTTGCACGAAGTGCCGGTGGTCAGCATCGACGCCACCGATGCCGAAGCCCTGCAAATCGCCATCATCGAAAACGTGCAGCGGGCCGACCTGAACGCTCTGGAAGAGGCCGAAGGCTATCACGCGCTGATGGAAGAATTCGGCAACAGCCAAGACGATGTCGCCAAAACCATCGGCAAGAGCCGCAGCCATGTCGCCAATACGCTGCGTCTTCTGAAACTTCCTGAAACGGTGAAGAGCCATATCGCCAGCGGCAAGCTCACCGCCGGGCACGCGCGCATGCTGATCGGCCAACCCAATGCCGAACAGCTTGCCGAAGACATTGTCGCGCGCGGCCTCAATGTTCGTCAGGTCGAGGCGATGGCCCGCGAGGCGGGGCAGAAGAACGCCAAAGGTCACGCTAACGGCAGCAAGTCGCCCGCTCGGACCGAGAAGAACGCCAATCTGATCGCGTTGGAGAAACGCATATCCGACGCGCTCGGTCTGATCGTCAACATCGACGATCGCCAGCGCGGTGGCGTTTTGACCATCCGCTACCGCAATCTCGATCAGCTCGATGAGGTGCTGCGGCGGCTGGAAAAGAATTCCTGACCGACCACAGCAATCCGATAGGTTTTTGTCGGAGCATGATCTTTTCCGAAGACCGGTATCCACCCCGGATCAAGAGCGGGGCAGGCTTTTTCGGGATCATGCTCTAACTCTGCCATGCCGCTTTGAAGGCGGCGCGTTTGGCGGGGTCGTACAGGCTCGGGTAATCGTAAGTCAGTTCCTTGGTCGGTGCGACATGCAACGTCGCGAAAACCGGCCCGCTTTGTTCGAGCACATGTGCGATCTGCTGCGTGAAAACGCCGATATCGGCAAAGTCGTAAACAGCAGCATAGCCTGCCGCGCGCGCCATGCCGGCAAAATCCACCTGCGGATTTGGAATCGGATGACCGCCATTGGCCTCGTAGGTCCGGTTCTGTGCGACCAAATGAACCAAGTTCTTGGGCGCAGCTTCGGCGATCGTCACCAGGCTGCCAAGGTTCATCAGCAACGAACCGTCGCCCTGCAGGACCACCACGCGCTTATCCGGCCGGCCGAGCGCGAGGCCAAGTCCGTGCGAGGTGTCGAGCCCCATCGCGCCGATCGACGTATAATTGAGAACCCGCGGCGCGATCTCCACCCACTCGACTGCGGAACTGTAAGTCGCGACCACGGCCGCGTCGCCGATGTGACGCGCCAGGATCTGGAAACATTCATCGCGCTTCATCATATCGGGCTCCGTGCGATCAGAAATGCGACCGGGTGCGATTGCCGATAGGCAGCCTCGATCGCCGGCTGGATTTTGGCGACGTCGGCATCCACGCTGATGAGGTGATGTGCAATCCCCATATCTTCGAGGATCGGCTCGACGATGCGTACGCCATAACGCGGTGAGTTGCGCGGCGTGAAGTCAGGATCGTGCAGCAGCAGGCCGATCATCATGCAGATCGGTTGATCGTATTCGACGGCGATGCCGCGAATGGCATTGATGGAATCGAGGAAGCCGGTGTGCTGGATCAAAATCAAAGCACGCTTATCGGCGTAGGACAGGCCGGACGCGATGCCGATGCACTCGTCTTCCTTGCAGACGCGGATGAGCTGGAGATCTTTGTCTTTAGCAATCGGTGCCAGCAATGCCGAGCTGGTAGTGATGTCCGGCACCGAAAGCACATAATCGATACCGCTCGATTTAACGGCGGCAATGATGGCATCGCCGCGAAGCACGCCAGACGAACTACTGCCCTTCGCTGTCAGCGCATGCATCGCCTTCCTCCCTGTCTTCTTCCTGAGTTCAAGCCTAGCGCCAACTCCAAATTCGCGAAACCGGCGCTGGAGCTTGGCTATTCTGCCGGAAAGCGCGCAACAAAAAAGCCGGCCCCAATGGCCGGCTTTTCCGTTTCGCCAGGATTGGAAAATCAGGTCTTCTTGTGACGCACGGGCTGCGCCGGCAGGCCATCGGTCCAGGCGTCGTGGGGGATCACTTGGTCGGCCAGCCATCCGCCGACGAACGGCACGATGCAATCGGCAAGGCCGGTATAGGCCTCACGCGGCGTCAGCGGCCGGTTGACCAGAACCGTTGCGACGAACGGATAGACGATCATGCAAGCGCCGGTCGTTATGCCGTAAGCGCCAAGCGCCGTCGTGGGTGCTTTCGAGGGCCAGCTGCCGCGCTTCTTGGTCAGATAATAACCGGCGACGGTGGTACCGGCACCGACGCCCATTCCCGCGACAGCAAGACGAGGATCCTGGCCATGGGACAGCCAAGTCCACAATGCGTTCCAATTGGCAGTGAAGCTATTATCCTGTGCGTGCGCAGCCGTCGGCACTAGTCCCATAGTCAAGACCACGGCCAACGCCGCTGAAATCGTCCGTCTCATCTCGATTGACTCCCCTCCACACCAGCACGCCCAGCCCAGAATGGGCGTTCGCGGTATGGTTAATGTCCATGCTGAATGAGCCGGCGAGGGGTGTCGAGCGCCGGATGCCTTGCGAAGCGCAGATTCCCGAAGGCTGTGCTTATTTGGCAACCATTTTATCCACAAGGCGCGCGCCGCGAGCCGAAACTGGAGGCCGGACGATGCTCCGAGCGAAGTCTTTTGACCTGGGTGGTCTATTCCGCCGCGGCCCGATTGGCAGCGTTTCCGAATTGCCGCTCGATATAATCGATGACGATCTTTTGGAAGTCAGCGGAAACGGTCGCGCCGCGGAGCGTCATGGCTTTCTTGCCGTCAATGAAAACCGGAGCCGTTGGTTGCTCACCAGTGCCGGGCAGCGAAATGCCGATATCGGCATGCTTAGATTCGCCCGGTCCGTTGACGATGCAACCCATGACCGCGACGTTCAGTCCTTCGACGCCGGGATAACGCGTTTTCCATTCCGGCATCGATTCGCGGATGAAGCTCTGGATGCTCGATGCCAATTCCTGGAACGTCGTCGAGGTGGTGCGGCCGCAGCCGGGGCAGGCGGCTACCAGCGGCACGAAAGTACGCAAGCCTATGGTCTGCAATAACTCTTGCCCCACCTTGACTTCGAGCGTGCGGTCGCCGTTAGGCTCCGGTGTCAGCGAAATACGGATGGTATCGCCGATGCCTTGCTGCAGCAGCACGCCCATCGCCGCCGAGGATGCGACGATGCCTTTCGACCCCATACCGGCCTCGGTGAGGCCGAGATGGAGCGCGTAATCGCAGCGCCGCGCCAATTCGGCATAGACCCCGATCAGATCCTGCACTGCCGACACTTTCGCCGACAGGATGATTTTGGACCGTGGCAGGCCGATCTCCTCGGCGCGTCCCGCCGACAGCAGTGCCGATTGGATCATGGCCTCGCGGGTCACGTCGCGGGCGCCAACCGGTCGGTCGGACTTGGCGTTTTCGTCCATGAGATGCGTGAGCAGTTCCTGGTCGAGCGAGCCCCAATTGGCGCCGATGCGCACCGGCTTGTTGTGCTTGATTGCGGTTTCGACGATGGCGCCGAATTGCCGGTCCTTCTTTTCCTTGAAGCCGACATTGCCGGGATTAATGCGATATTTATCGAGCGCTTCCGCGCAGGCCGGATGGTCGGCAAGCAGTTTGTGGCCGATGTAATGAAAGTCGCCGACGATCGGCACGTCGACGTTCATTTTCAGGAGCCGTTCTTTGATGTGCGGCACGGCAGCCGCAGCCTCGTCGCGGTCGACCGTGATGCGAACCAGCTCGGAACCGGCGCGGGCGAGCGCCGCCACCTGTCTGGTCGTCGACTCCACATCGGCAGTGTCGGTGTTGGTCATCGACTGCACCACGACCGGTGCGCCGCCGCCTACGGTCACATTGCCGACTTTCACGGCGACGGTTCGATGCCTTGCGGCAGGGCCGGAAAATTCCATCATAACGGCAGTCCTTTAGCGGCGATCATACAAATGGCAAACGCCCCAGTTCCCGACCGAGGGCCGACACGCCCGTCATATAACCCTACTTGGGCCGGTTGACGAGAAGGAGCCCGGCCACGACCAGTCCGAGCGCCCCGGCAAAGGCGGGGTTCAGGGGTTCGTTCAGCATAAAGTGACCGGCCGCCACGCCAAAAAGCGGCGCCAGGAAGGTGAAAACCGAAAGCCGGCCCGCCGAATAACGCACAATCAGCGCAAACCATATCGTGAATGTGACGCTCACCACCCAGACGGCCTGGTAGAAGAAGGCACCGATAGCGACGGGCGAGGGCAGGGCGTCAATATGCTCGCCGAACACCAGCGCCGCCAGGCCAAGCAAAGGCGCCGAGACGACGAGCTGATAGAGCAAGGTCTTTTCGGCACTGACCCGATTTAGCGCGCTGGCCTTGATAATTAGTGTCGTGGTCGCCCATGCCGCCGCCCCGCCAACCAGCATGAGGTCGCCGAGCGCCTGGCGGGGATCCGCGGCCGGCGTCGGCAAGCCGAAGGCGATGACGATCCCGACGAACGACAGCAAGAGCCCCAGCCATTGCAATAGATCGAAACGGTCACCGGGAATGAGCCAGCGCGATCCGATCACGACGAAGAACGGTGCAAGATAGAGAAACAACACACCCCGCGTCGCCGTGGTCCATAGCAGACCGCGATAGATCAGCAGGAATTCAAGCGCGAAGAACGCACCGGCCAAAACCCCGGCGGTAAGGGTGCCATCGCGTTTGAACAGCGGAATACCGCGCAGCTGCGTCCAGGCGCCGACCAAAATCGCCGCCAGCACCGAGCGGGCCGAGGATTGGATCAGGGGCGGAATATCGTGGATCGCAAGCTTGATCGCGACATTATTGAAGCCCCAGCTCAGGCAAAGCCCGACGGTGACGGCGACCGCGAAGGCGTCGAGCGGGCGAGACGATGGGGTTTGGGCCACGGCGGTGTGTTTAGATGCCGGCGTGCATCATCGTTCCCGGCAATGCGAACAGATGCCGGCGATTTCAATGAGCGGACTTTTCGGCAGGAAGCCTGCGGCGCGCGACGAGGCTTTGAGTGCTTCCGCGGCGCTGCCGCCCGGCGCTTCACCGACGGCACCGCAGCGCTCGCAGATCAAAAACACGACGAGATCGTCGTCGCCGTGATTATGGGCGCAAGCGACGAAGGCGTTACGGCTTTCGATGCGGTGAACGAGACCGTTCTCGCGCAAGAAATCGAGCGCGCGATAGATCGTGATCGGCGCTGGACGATCCGCCATGCGTTCGATGATCTCGTAAGCGCCAAGCGGCTTGTGACTCGCCAAAAGGGTTTCGAGCACCTGCCGCCGCATCGGTGTCAGGCGTTGCGCGCGCGCCGTACAATGCGCTTCCGCATACGCAATGGCGGCTGACGTACAGTGCTCATGATCGTGGTCGGGCGCTGGGAAAATCGCTCGGGGCATGTGCGTCATCGCTCGAATTCGTCACGGTTCGATTTAGTCATCGCCAAGTCATTCTTACAGATGATCATTCTCACAGGCGATGAATGACAAATCGGCCGGCATTGGATGGTCCGTTGCGGGCAGTGTAGCCCATAGTCGAAGGATCGCGAAAACGTGACATTTGGCGCGATTTGCGCGTCGTAGCCCGTTTTTCATGTTGCGCCGCAATAAGAAGCGTCCCAAAGTCCCGCTGTAATGGCTCGCTAAATCCTTGCTCTCATGCGGCACCCCACGACGGGTGCCTTTCAATGAATCTGGGGGTTGTCATGCTTAAAGGAAAGTCCGTGCTGGTCACCGGTTCGACCTCCGGCATCGGTCTAGCCATCGCGCGTGCCCTCGCGGCGCAAGGCGCCAATATCACTATCAACGGTTTCGGCGACAAGGCCGCGATCGAAAAGGAGCGGGCCGGCATCGAGAGCGAGTTCAAGGTCAAGGCGATCTATTCCGCCGCAGACATGACGAAGCCTGCCGAGATCGCCGATATGGTGCAGACCAGCGAGAAAACCTTCGGTTCGCTGGACGTCCTCGTCAACAATGCCGGCATCCAGTTTGTCTCTCCGATCGAGGAGTTTCCGATCGAGAAATGGGACCAGATTATCGCCATTAATTTGTCTTCGGCGTTTCATGCTATCCGAGCAGCGGTGCCCGGCATGAAGTCGCGTAAATGGGGCCGCATCATCAGCACGGCCTCGGCCCATTCGCTGGTCGCGTCGCCGTTCAAAAGCGCCTATGTCACGGCCAAGCATGGCATTGCCGGCCTGACCAAAACGGTGGCGCTCGAGGTTGCGACCTTTGGCATCACCTGCAATTGCGTCAGCCCTGGCTATGTGTGGACTCCGCTGGTCGAGAAGCAGATTCCCGATACTGCCAAAGCACGCGGCATGACCGAGGAACAGGTCAAGCGCGATGTGCTGTTGGCCGCGCAGCCGACCAAAGAATTCGTCGGCGTCGACGAAGTGGCCAATCTCTTTGTCTATCTTTGCTCCGATGCGGCGAAGTCCATCACCGGCGCCAATCTCTCGATTGACGGCGGCTGGACGGCGGAGTGAGTTGGCCGCTCACGGCTGACGACGACCGATGAAACTATTCTGACGTCGCTATCGCCCAAACGTGCTTCCGACAGATCGGCTTCGTCTTTCCCTCAAGCGTCTCAACCTCGCCCGGGCGTGCTAAATTGGCGGCGATGTCAAACGCCCCTCCGCTTCTGACCGCCGCCATCGGCTCAACGCATCTTGAGATCTGCGTTGCCGACATCACGACGCTGGCCGTCGATGCCATCGTCAATGCCGCGAACCGAAGCTTGCTGGGCGGCGGCGGGGTCGATGGTGCCATTCACCGCGCGGCGGGTCCCGAATTGCTGGCCGAATGCCGCACGCTCGGCGGCTGCGAAACCGGCTCGGCCAAGATCACCCGCGGTTATCGGCTGCCGGCGAAGCACGTCATCCACGCCGTCGGGCCGGTGTGGAACGGCGGCGGTGCCGGCGAGGAGGAATTGCTCGCCTCCTGCTACCGCACGTCGCTCGATATCGCCGCGGCCCGCGGCCTCGGATCGCTGGCTTTTCCAGCGATCTCCACCGGCATTTATCGCTTCCCGCCCGACCTGGCGGCGCGAATTGCGGTCGGCACGGTGGCCGCGGAACTGGCCGCATCGCGCCGCGGCGTCGATCGCGTGGTGTTTTGCTGTTTCGCGCCGAGCGCCGCCGATCATCATGCCGCGGCCTTTGCCGAGCTTGGCTTGGCCTGAATTTCGGCCCAATGGCCGACTTTCCATGACTGCAGTGCAAGGCTGGCCTGCGCTTAAAACCTTTGCGGAAAATTAGTAAGCAAGCTTACATTGTGTCTGCACTATTCAGGGCAAAAAATCCATGCTTCCCCGCTCACTCCACAGAGAATTCGCCTTTTCTCTCAACGACGTAGCCCGCATGCTGCGAACCTATGCGGATTACAAAGCAAGCCAGTTCGGCATCACCCGGGCCCAATGGGTGGTCCTGGTTCGGCTGGACCGGTTCGAGGGCATCAAGCAGTCGGAACTCGCCGAAATGCTCGACCTTCAGCCGATCACGCTGACGCGGCTGCTGGACCGGCTGTGCGACAACGGGCTGATCGAGCGCCGCGCCGATCCCAGCGACCGTCGCGCCAAGCGACTCCATCTGACGCCCGCGGCCCGGCCAATGCTCGAGCGTCTGGGTGACCTGGGCGATGAATTGATGGGGACTGCGCTCGCCGGCGTGCAGCGCGAGGCCATTGAAAAAATGGTCGCACAGCTTGCGATCGTGAAGGAAAACCTGCGCCAGGCGATCCAGCACAAGAATGCGGTCGTCGCGGGCGCGGCAGGAGAACAGCAATATGGCTGAGCGCGCTCTCAAATCAGTTCCCGCGCACGACGAGGCGCCGGCCGCTCCGGCGCAGACACCGTCAGACTTGCGCCAATCGCCGGCCGGCGAAAAAGCCTCGCGTATCGGCCGCCGCGGCTCGCTCCGTTGGATCCTGTTCGGGCTGTTGCCGATCGTGCTGATCGTCGGCGGTTATTGGTATTTCACCGGTGGCAAGATCATGTCCACCGACGATGCCTATGTTGACGCCGACAAGGTTGGCATCTCGACCGACGTCGCAGGCATCGTGCATGACGTCGATGTCACCGACAACCAGCACGTCACCGACGGGCAAGTGCTTTATCGCCTTGATCCGCGCCAATTTCAGATCGCGCTCGACAATGCCAAGGCCAATCTGGCGCAGACCGGGCTGATGATCGATTCGATGAAGCAGGACTACCAGCATTTGCTGAGCGACGCTGCCGCCCAGCAGGCGCAGGTCGACCTCGATCAGACCAATTACGATCGCGAAAACATGCTGCTGCATAGCGGCACCGCTCCCCAAGCGGTTTTCGACCAAGCGCGCTACACGCTGCAAAACGACAAGAGTAAGCTCGAAGCCCTGCGCCAGCAGGCGGCGACGCAACTCGCCAAGCTCGGCGGAAATCCCGAGATTCCGACGACGCAACATCCGCAATATAGCCAGGCGCAAGCGCAGGTCGACGAAGCCCAGCGGGAACTCGACCATACCGTCATCAAAGCCCCGTTCGGCGGCATGGTGACGAACGTGCCGAGTATTGCGCCCGGTAAATATCTTGCAGCCTCCACCACCGCCTTCTATCTGGTCGACACCGATCACGTCTGGGTCAGTGCCAATCCGAAAGAAACCGAGTTGACCTATGTGCGGCCCGGCCAGCCGGTCACGGTCACGGTCGACACCTATCCGAATGCGGTCTGGCACGGCACGGTCGCGAGCATCAGCCCGGCCGCCGCTCAAGAGTTCTCGCTGTTGCCGGCGCAGAACACCAGCGGCAACTGGGTCAAGGTGGTGCAGCGCGTGCCGATGCGCATCCGTGTCGATACCAACGAGAAGAACATGCCGCCGTTGCGCGCCGGCATGAGCGCGGTGGTCGACGTCGACACCGGTCACGCGCGCGGCTTCCCGCATTTGTTTAATTGGTGACTGCCGTGGCTGCCGATTCCAAGGCCGCCGGTTCTCCTCCTCCTGACCCTGCCGCGGATGTCAGCAATCGCGGCATGATCACGGTCTGCGTGATCCTTGCCACGCTGATGCAGGCGCTCGATACGACCATCGCCAATGTCGCGTTGCCCTATATGCAAGGCAGCGTTTCGGCGAGCCAGGACCAGATCGACTGGGTCCTCACTTCTTACATCGTCGCCGCCGCCATCATGACGCCGCCGACCGGCTTTCTGGCCGGGCGGTTCGGTCTCAAGCGCCTGTTCATCGTGTCGATCGCCGGATTCACCATGGCATCGATGCTGTGCGGCATGGCGCAGTCGCTGACTGAAATCGTGCTGTTCCGCGTCTTGCAGGGCGCTTTCGGCGCCGCCTTGGTGCCGCTCTCACAATCCGTCTTGTTCAGCGTCTATCCAAAAGAACGCCAGGGCTTTGCCATGGCGCTGTTCGGCGTCGGCGTGATGATCGGGCCGGTTCTCGGTCCGGTGCTCGGCGGCTGGCTTACCTATAATTACAGCTGGCGCTATGTTTTCTACATCAACCTGCCGATCGGCATTCTCGATCTGCTCGGCATCATGTTCTTTTTGACGGAAACGCCGCGCCGCGAAGGTTCGAAGCTCGACTGGTTCGGCTTCGGCACTTTGAGCGTCACGCTCGGTGCGCTCCAGATCATGCTTGACCGTGGCGAGCAGAAGGATTGGTTCAATTCCGGCGAGATCCTGATCGAAGCGATTATCGCGCTGTCTGCATTCTATCTGTTCATGGTCCATACCTTCACGGCCAAGAAGCCTTTCGTGCGGCCGGCTTTGTTCCGCGATCGCAATTTCGCGGCAGGCATGCTCTTCATCGTGGTCGTCGGACTGACGTATTACGCTTCGATGGCGCTGCAGCCGCCTTATCTTCAGGGCCTTATGGATTATCCGGTGGTCACCTCCGGATTGGTCATGGGCCCGCGCGGCGTCGGCACCATGGTGTCCATGCTGGTCGTCGGGCGGCTGGTCGGAAAAGTCGATACCCGGATTCTGCTCGGTATCGGGCTTGCTATCACGGCTTGGTCGTTCTCCCAGATGACCGGTTGGACGCCGGACGTCTCGCAGGGGACGATTATCGGCGTCACCATGGTGCAAGGCGCGGGCTTAGGCTTTCTGTTCGTGCCGCTGAGCGCCGCGACATTGTCGACGCTGCCGCTGCAGGATCGCACCGAAGGCGCCGGGCTCTATAGCCTGTTTCGCAATATCGGCTCGAGCATCGGCATTTCGGTGATGAATGCCATGCTCACGACCAATACCCAGGTCAATCATGCCTCGATCGCTTCTCATGTGACGGCCGTGAACCGCGGTTTCGAGAATTCGGCGGTGGCACGATACTGGGATCCGATGACCGCAGCCGGCCGTACCGCACTCGATGCGGTTATCACGCGGCAAGCGGAGATCATCGCCTATATCGACGACTATAAGTTTCTGATGATCGCGACGCTCGTGGTGATGCCGCTGCTGCTGGTATTCCGTTCGTCGGGGCCGCCGCCGGAAGGCCACATCGCCGTCGCCGATTAAAAAACAAAACGAGCGGCGCCGGATGGCGCCGCTCGCTTGTCATTTTCGATCGCAATAGCCTGAGTGCTATTCCAACCTTGCGCAGAACTCAGGCAAGGTCGTAGCGATCAGCGTTCATCACCTTGGTCCACGCCGCCACGAAGTCCTTCACGAACTTCGGCTTCGAGTCCGCGCTCCCGTAGACTTCCGCGAAGGCGCGGAGCTGCGAGTGCGAACCGAAGATCAGATCGACGCGCGTACCGGTCCATTTGACGGCCTTGGTCTTGCGATCGCGGCCCTCGTATACGCCATCGGCATTCGGCGGCTGCCACTCCGTGCTCATGTCGAGCAGGTTGACGAAGAAGTCGTTGGTCAGCTTTCCGGGCTCTTTGGTGAAGACGCCGTGCTTGGAGTCCCCGGTATTGGCACCGAGCACGCGAAGGCCGCCGAGGAGAACGGTCATCTCCGGCCCCGTCAGCTTCAGCAATTGCGCGCGGTCCACCATCGCCTCTTCAGGCTGCATGAACTGCCGCTTTTTGCTGATGTAGTTGCGGAAGGCGTCCGCGCGCGGCTCGAGCGGCGCGAAGGATTCGACGTCGGTCTGCTCCTGTGACGCGTCCATGCGTCCCGGCGTGAAGGGGACCTTCACGTCAACGCCGGCGTCCTTGGCGGCCTTTTCGACGGCCGCTGTGCCGCCGAGCACGATGAGGTCGGCCAGCGAAACTTTCTTGCCGAACTCCTTCTGGATCGCTTCGAGCTTCGCCAGCACCGTCTTCAACTGAGCCGGCTGGTTGACCTCCCAATCCTTCTGGGGGCTGAGGCGAATGCGCGCGCCGTTCGCGCCGCCGCGCTTGTCGGAGCGGCGGAACGTCGACGCCGATGCCCACGCGGTCGAAACGAGTTGCGACACCGACAGGCCGGAGGCGAGAATCTTCGCCTTCAGTGCGGTGACGTCAGCGTCGCTGAGCGGCGGATGATCCGCGGCCGGGATCGGGTCCTGCCAGATCAGCGTCTCCTTCGGCACCAGCGGGCCGAGATAGCGCTGGATCGGACCCATGTCGCGGTGCGTGAGCTTGAACCAGGCGCGGGCAAACGCGTCCGCGAACTGATCCGGATGCTCGTAGAAGCGCCGCGAGATCTTTTCGTAGGCCGGGTCGACCCGCAGCGCCAGGTCGGTGGTCAGCATGGTCGGCACATGCTTCTTCGACTTGTCATGGGCGTCCGGGATGGATGCGTCCGCGCCTTTCGCCTTCCACTGCTTCGCACCGGCCGGGCTCTTGGTCAGCTCCCATTCGAACTTGAACAGGTTGTCGAAGAAGTGGTTGCTCCACTTCGTCGGCGTCTGCGTCCAGGTGACTTCCGGACCGCCGGTGATGGCGTCGGCGCCGAAGCCGGTGCCATGCTTGCTCTTCCAGCCGAGGCCCTGATCTTCGAGCGCGCCCGCTTCCGGCTCTGGTCCGACCAGCGACGGATCGCCGGCGCCGTGGGTCTTACCGAAGGAGTGGCCGCCCGCGATCAGCGCAACGGTCTCTTCGTCGTTCATCGCCATCCGGAAGAATGTTTCGCGGATGTCCTTGGCCGCCGCGAGCGGGTCTGGATTGCCGTTCGGGCCTTCCGGATTGACGTAGATCAGGCCCATTTGCACGGCGCCGAGCGGCTCCGCGAGCTGGCGTTCGCCGCTGTAGCGTTCGTCGCCGAGCCAAGTGCCCTCGGGACCCCAGTAGAGCTCTTCAGGCTCCCACACGTCGGCGCGGCCGCCGGCGAAACCGAACGTCTTGAACCCCATCGAGTTCGAGGGCGACGTTGCCGGCCAGCACCATCAAATCGGCCCAGGAAAGTTTCCGGCCGTATTTCTGCTTGATCGGCCACAACAGCCGGCGCGCCTTGTCGAGGTTGGCGTTGTCCGGCCAAGAGTTGAGCGGCGCAAAACGCTGCTGGCCGGCGCCGGCGCCGCCGCGGCCGTCGGTGATGCGGTACGTACCCGCGCTGTGCCACGCCATGCGGATGAACAGACCGCCATAGTGGCCGAAGTCGGCCGGCCACCAGGGCTGCGAGTTCGTCATCAAGGCATGCAGGTCCTTGATCACGGCGTTGAGGTCGAGAGTTTTGAACTCCTTGGCGTAGTCGAAATCCTTGTCCATCGGATCGGACAGGTTGGAATTCCGATGGAGCATCTCGAGGTTCAACCCTTCCGGCCACCAGTCGCGGTTCGTGTGTCCGCGGGCGCCGCCGGTGAACGGGCACTTGCCCGCGCTTTTATCGTCAGTTTTTGCGTCCATGTTTTTCTCCGATCGTGTTCTGAGATTTTCTTCAATTCTGGGAGTTGTGGCCGATGGGATCCCGACCGCCTTCAATCATCTAGAAGCGCAACGCAAACGAGTCATGAACCGGCATGGGCTTTTCGGTCGTCAGCATCGGGTATTCGCCATAGCGCCACCTCCCAAACTTATTGGGAAGGCACGCACCATGGACCTTCGCTTGGATCAGGTCTAATCGTATTGACTGACCTTCGCGATAAGAATTAATTATCGCCCATGGTCACGCTCCGCCAACTCCGCTATCTCGAAGCCCTTGCCCAATTTCGCCATTTCGGCCGGGCCGCGGAAGCCTGCGCGGTTACCCAGCCGGCCCTTTCGATGCAGATCCGCGATCTCGAACGCGAGCTCGAGGCCGAATTGATCGAGCGCCGGCCGGGCGAGGCGGCGCTCACCGAGACCGGCATCGAGGTCGCCCGCCGCGCCGAACGCGTATTGGCCGCCGCGCGCGACCTTGTCGATTTCGCCCGGCATCGCGGCCGCCTGCTGTCGGGCCGGCTTAAGCTCGGCATCATCCCGACGCTCGCGCCCTATGTGCTGCCGAAGGTGCTTCCGAGCCTGCAAGCGCGCTATCCGGATTTGACGGTCGAGTTACGCGAGACGCAGACCAAAGTGTTGATCGAGGAGCTCGAAAGCGGCGAACTCGACGTGGTCATGCTGGCGCTGCCGCTGCCCGACGCCGAGATCGAGACTCTTTCGCCTGTTCGACGACCCGTTCCTGCTCGCGGTGCCCGCCGACGATCCGCTGCCGCGAAGCGCCCGGGTCAATCCCCGCGAGATCGACCAGCAGCGCCTCATCCTTCTCGAGGAGGGTCATTGCCTGCGCGATCAGGCGTTGGCCTATTGTGCGACGGCGCGGCACGGCATGCCGTTGAGCCTCGGCGCCACCAGCCTCGCAACCGTGATGCAGATGGTCGCGAACGGCTATGGCGTGACGCTGGTGCCGGAGGTCGCGGTCGATGTCGAAGTGCGCGACGAACGGGTGAAATTGCTGCGCTTCACCTCGCCGGAGCCCGGCCGCACCGTCGGACTTGCCTGGCGCCGGACGTCGCCGCGCAAGGCGGATTTTTTCGCGCTGGGCCGGATCGCGGTCGAGGTGCTTGCCCGCTCCGGTAAAACCATCGGTGAAACGAAAATGACGCCACCGTTGCCGGCCGTTTAGACCGTCATCAAAAAGGGGGCCATCCGCGGCCCCCTTTTGGCTTCTCAAATTTTTTGTTTGCGAGACTATTCCGCGCCGCCTGCCGCTTCGCGCGGCTCCTCGCCTTCGGCCTTCTGCTTGCCTTCGAGGTCCTCGCCGGTGGTCTGATCGACGACCTTCATCGACAGCCGCGTCTTGCCGCGTTCGTCGAAGCCGAGCAGTTTGACCTTGACCTTGTCGCCTTCCTTGACGACGTCGGAGGTCTTCTGCACCCGGCGCGCCGCCAGCTGGCTGATATGGACGAGCCCGTCCTTGGCGCCGAAGAAGTTCACGAAGGCGCCGAAGTCCATGACCTTCACAACGGTGCCGTCGTAGATGTGACCGACTTCCGGCTCCGATGCGATCGACTTGATCCAATTGATCGCGGCCTTGATCGAACTCACCGTTGGCCGACGCCACCTTCACGGTGCCGTCGTCCTCGACATTGATCTTGGCGCCGGTCTTCTCGACGATCTCGCGGATCACCTTGCCGCCGGTGCCGATCACTTCGCGGATCTTGTCGGTCGGGATCTTGAAGGTCTCGATGCGCGGCGCGTGCTCGCCGAGCTCGGCACGCGCGGTGTTGATCGCCTTTGCCATCTCACCAAGGATGTGCAGACGGCCGTCTTTGGCTTGGGCCAAAGCGACCTTCATAATCTCCTCGGTAATGCCGGCGATCTTGATGTCCATTTGCAGCGAGGTCACGCCGCCCTCGGTACCGGCCACCTTGAAGTCCATGTCGCCAAGGTGGTCTTCGTCGCCCAGGATGTCGGACAGCACCGCAAAGCGCTTGTCTTCGAGAATGAGACCCATCGCGATGCCGGCAGTCGGCCGCCTCAGCGGCACGCCGGCATCCATCAGCGCCAGCGAAGAACCGCACACCGTCGCCATGGATGACGAGCCGTTCGACTCCGTGATCTCGGAGACGAGACGAATGGTGTAGGGGAATTCTTCTCTGGACGGCAGCATCGGGTGGATCGCGCGCCAGGCAAGCTTGCCGTGGCCGATCTCGCGACGGCCGGGCGCACCCATGCGGCCGGTTTCGCCCACCGAATAGGGCGGGAAGTTATAATGCAGGAGGAACGTCTCTTTATAAGTCCCCTGCAAGGCGTCGATGAATTGTTCATCCTCCGCCGTGCCCAGCGTTGCCACCACCAGCGCCTGCGTCTCGCCGCGGGTGAACAGCGCCGAACCATGGGTGCGCGGCAACACGCCGACTTCGGCGACGATCGGGCGGACAGTTTTCACGTCGCGGCCGTCGATACGATTGCCGGTGTCGAGGATATTCCAGCGAACGATCTTGGCCTCGAGCTCTTTGAACACGCCCGCCACCGCGAGCTTGTCGTGCTTCGGCTCGGCACCTTCCGGGAAGAAATGCGCCATCACCTTCTGCTTGACCGCGGCAACGGCGTCCTGACGATCCTGTTTGCGCACGATCGAATAAGCGGCGCGCAAGTCCTTCTCGGCAAGATCGAGAATCTCCTTCTCGAGCGCGGAGTGATCGGTGACGGCCAGTTCGCGCGGCTCCTTCGCCGCCTTTTCCGCGAGATCGATGATAGCTTGAATGACCGGCTGGAAATGCCGATGACCGAACATCACCGCGCCGAGCATGATTTCCTCGGACAGCTCCTTGGCTTCCAATTCAACCATCATCACGGCGTCCTGCGTGCCGGCGACGACCAGGTCGAGCTGACTCTCTTTCATCTCGTCGATGGTCGGGTTGAGAACATATTCGCCGTTGGTAAAGCCGACGCGCGCGCCGCCGATCGGGCCCATGAAGGGAGCGCCGGAGAGGGTGAGCGCCGCCGAAGCCGCCACCATCGCGACGATGTCGGGATCGTTTTCCTGGTCGTGCGAAAGCACGGTGACGGTAACCTGCGTGTCGCAGCGCCAGCCATCGGCGAACAATGGCCGGATCGGGCGATCGATCAGGCGAGACGTCAGCGTGTCCTTTTCGGTCGGACCGCGCTCACGCTTGAAATAGCCGCCGGGAATGCGGCCGGCCGCGTAGTATTTTTCAGTGTAATTGACGGTGAGAGGCAGGAAGTCGATGCCTTCCTTCGGCTGCTTGGCCGCTACCACCGCAGCGAGAACGGTGGTCTCGCCATAAGTGGCGATCACGGCACCGTCGGCTTGACGCGCGACTTTTCCGGTTTCCAGCGTTAAGGGGCGGCCACCCCAATCAAGTTGCACTTTGTGAATGTTGAACATAGCGATCGTCTTTCATGGTTTTTGCGAAAGCGCGAAAGCCATCGGCAAGACGGCGAGACGCTGACGGCGCAGCTTTGCTGCAATGCCGCTTCAGCGACCGGCGATCCTGCCATGGCCCTCGGACCTTCATCGGATTGGAACAGGCAATGGCCCGTTCACGGATCGGCGGCACTGCCGCCGGACAAAGCGGGGCGCCTCATGCGCGCCGCCGACAAACGCGCGGGACTTTCCCGCGCGTAAACATTTTTAACGGCGGATACCCAGCCGTTCGATCAAACCTTTATAGCGGCCATCGTCCGTGCGCCGGAGGTAATCGAGAATCTGGCGACGTTGCGACACGAGCTTCAACAAGCCGCGCCGCGAATGGTTGTCTTTCACGTGAGATTTGAAGTGTTCCGTCAAGTTATTGATACGCTCCGAAAGCAGCGCAACCTGCACCTCGGGCGAACCGGTATCGCCCGCTTTGGCGGCGTAGTCTTTGATCAATTCCGCTTTACGCGCGGTCGTTATCGACATCGTCATCAACCCTTTCTGCCGGCTCGACCAGCGATGCCGGATAAATTAAACACGCGCCGAGGTACGATTTCGCCCCGTTCAGCCTCGGCTATGGCTACGAACTGGCCGCCCGAAGCGACCTGGACTATGCCGCGGACGATGGAGGCGTCCCGTCCGCGCAACAATACGGCTTGGCCCCTTTGGAGCCTTGCCGCGTCTGCCGGGCTCACGGCCAGCGCCGGGATGTCGTCCAGCGCGGTCTCGATCGGCAGAAGTGTGTCGGCAAGGTGTCCCTCGCCAGCGGCCGCTCTATGGCACAAAGCCTCGACCTGTTCCAGGGGTATCATGTCGCCCTCGCCGAACGGGCCGACCCGGTTCCGCCGCAGCGCCGAGACATGGCCAAGCGCGCCGAGGGCCCGGCCGAGATCGCGCGCCAGCGAGCGGACATAGGTGCCTTTCCCGCATTCCGCGGTCAAAATGGCGTGGTCGGCATCGGGCTGTTCGACCAGCTCAAGCCGGTGAATTTCGATGGCCCGCGGCGCCAATTCGACGGTTTCGCCGCTGCGCGCAAGGTCATAGGCCCGTTCGCCATCGATTTTTACCGCCGAAAATCGCGGCGGAACCTGCTCGATCGTGCCGGTGAAGCGGGGCAACAGCGCTTTGATCGCCGCGGCGTCGGGCCGGCTTTCGCTGGTCGCCGCGACGCGGCCTTCGGCGTCGTCGGTGTCGCGTTCTTCACCCCAGCGAATAGTAAAACTATACTCTTTGCGCCCGTCGACCACAAAGGGCACCGTCTTGGTCGCCTCGCCGAGTGCGATCGGCAGCATCCCCGATGCCAGCGGATCGAGCGTACCGGCGTGGCCGGCGCGTTTGGCGCCGTAGAGATGCTTGATGACGGCGACGGCGTGCGTCGATGTCATTCCAATCGGCTTGTCGAGCACTACCCAGCCGTGCACGTCGCGCTTCTGGCGTTTTTTATTCGGTCGTCTCTCATCAGGCGCCGCGGCGACAACATCGGCCGGCAGCGTGTCATTCGGCAACGTCATTCGTTCTCCTCGCCGGAATCTTCTTGGCCGCCCGGATCTTTCCGGCTGCTCAGGTCACGTTGCACGACAGGTGTTCGCAACAGCTTCTCGATTCGCTCCGCTTCATCGAAGCGGTCGTCGATACGGAATCGAATCTCGGGAGCGAATTTCAAGTTGACGCGCCGCGCGATCTCGCCACGCACATATCGCTTGTTGCGATCCAAGGCGCCGACCACCGTTTCCCCATCGCGGCCGCCGAGCGGCATGATGTAGATGGTGGCGAGCCGGAGATCGGGGCTCATACGCACTTCGGGAACGGTGATCATATGGTTTTCGATGACGGGGTCGTGGATGTCGCCGCGCGAAAGCAACGCGGCGAGCTCGTGGCGAATCAATTCGCCGACACGGAGCTGACGCTGCGAAGCACCCGCGGACTGATCGCGTTGGTGATGACGTGGCATTTTTTCTACTAGCGTCACGCGCAGGCTTGGCCCGCGCATCTCGTTTCCCTATGGACTGCTCTTAATATCGGGATTGCCGCGACAAGCGCAGCAATGACTGGCGCCACGCGAAGGTGAGACTTGAACTCACAGCGTCCGCTGCACGGTCTCCACGCGGTAGCACTCGATAATGTCGCCGGCTTTCATGTCCTGATAGTTCTCAAACGCCATGCCGCATTCCTGGCCGGCCACGACTTCGCGTGCGTCGTCCTTGAAGCGCTTGAGCTGCGACAGCTTGCCTTGATGGACGACGACGCTGTCGCGAATGAGGCGCACATTGGCTCCGCGCTCGACAGTGCCGTCGGTCACGCGGCAGCCGGCGATATTGCCGACTTTGGAAACCTTGAAGACTTCGAGAATGACCGCGTTGCCGAGCATCGTCTCGCGCAGCGTCGGCGCCAGCAACCCCGACATCGCTTTCTTCACGTCGTCGACGAGATTGTAGATGATGTCGTAATAGCGGATTTCGACACCGGCCTGTTCGGCGGCCTCACGCGCTTCTTTGTGCGCGCGAACGTTGAAGCCGATCAAGGCCGCGCCCGAGGCTTCCGCCAAGGTTACGTCCAATTCGGTAATGCCGCCGGCGCCGGCGAAGATCACGCGCGCGCCGACTTCCTCGGTGCCGAGCTTTTCCAGCGCGCCGATGATCGCTTCGATCGAGCCCTGAACGTCGCCTTTGATCACCAGCGGGAATTCCTTGCGGCCGGTGGTCTTGAGCTGACTCATCATCTGCTCAAGCGAACCGCGCATGCCGGTTTGCCGCGCGGCAGCTTTTTCGCGCTTCTGGCGGTCGCGATAATCGGTGATTTCGCGGGCGCGGGCTTCGGTGTTGACGACGGCGAGCCGGTCGCCGGCCTCCGGCGTGCCGTTGAAGCCCAGGATTTCGACCGGCATCGACGGTCCCGCCGCGACGACGGAATGGCCGGTATCCGACATCAAGGCGCGAACCCGGCCCCATTCGGTGCCGGCAACGACGATATCGCCTGGCTTGAGCGTGCCGCGCTGCACCAGCACCGTGGCAACGGGGCCGCGGCCACGGTCGAGCCGCGCCTCGATCACCGTGCCTTCGGCGGCGCGGTTCGGATTGGCTTTCAGTTCCAGCACCTCGGATTGCAGCGCGATGGTGTCGAGGAGCTTGTCGAGATTGGTCTTCTGCTTCGCCGAGACCTCGATCTCGAGCACGTCACCGCCGAGCAATTCGACCTGGATCTCATGCTGCAGCAATTCGGTGCGCACGCGTTCCGGCTTGGCGTCCGGCTTATCGATTTTGTTGATGGCGACGATGATCGGAACCTTCGCTGCCTTGGCGTGATGGATCGCCTCCACCGTCTGTGGCATGACGCCGTCATCGGCGGCGACAACCAGAATGACGATATCGGTAATTTTGGCGCCGCGGGCGCGCATCGCGGTGAACGCGGCGTGGCCGGGCGTGTCGATGAAGGTAATCCGGCCGCCGGACGGCGAAGTCACCTGATAGGCGCCGATATGCTGGGTGATGCCGCCGGCCTCGCCGGCTGCGACCTCGGTCGAGCGGATGGCGTCAAGCAGCGATGTCTTGCCGTGGTCGACGTGGCCCATGATGGTCACGACCGGGGCGCGGGGCAGCAGGCTTGCCGGATCGTCCGGCGCATCGAACATGCCCTCTTCGACGTCGGATTCGGCCACGCGCCGCACGGTATGGCCAAGCTCCTCGGCAATCAGCTGAGCGGTATCGGCGTCGATCGTATCGGTGATCTTCACCATATGGCCCTGTTGCATGAGGATGCGGATCACATCGACGCCGCGTTCGGCCATGCGGTTGGCCAATTCCTGGATCGTGATGGTCTCCGGGACGACGACTTCGCGGGCGATCTTTTCCTTCGGCTCATCGCGATGGCCGGTCATGCGCTGAACGCGGCGACGGAACGAGGCTACCGAGCGTTCCCGCACGTCGTCGGCTGAAAGCGCCGTCACGACAGTGAGCCGGCCCCGGCGCTTTTCGCCGGTGCCTCGAGTCGGCTTGGGCGCCGGCGCCGGTCGTGCAGGGGCTCCGGTGATGCCCCGGCGGGCGCGCGGCGCTTCTTCTTCATCGGCTTCGAGCACCGGGCGCGCGGTCGTTCCCGGCTTCGCCAATGCCGTTGTCGTCTCGGCGCCGAAGCGCTTCTTGGCGACTTCGTCGGCCTTTCGTTTGGTTTCCTCGTCGTGCTTGCGGCGTTCGTCTTCGTCGCGCTTGCGCGTGTCCGCCGCGACGCGCTCGGCGCGCTCGGATTCTTCGCGGCCGCGGCGGGCGCGAGCATCTTCCTCGGCGCGCTCGCGCTCTTCATGTTCACGTACGCGTGCATCGGCGAGCGCATGGGCCCGGGCGTTGCGCTCGTCATCGGTAAGCGTGCGCAACACAACACCGGAAGCTTTGGGGGCCGAGGCAGCGCTGGGTATCGCTGGAGTACCCGCTGGTGCTCTGGCCGCCGGCGCCGCTGTGGGGTGCTTCGGCGTGGCACTGCGTTCCGGCGCTACGGCAGGCTCCGCCTTAGCCTCGCCGGGACCGATGCGACGCTTCACTTTCTCGACGACGACCGATTTGCTGCGGCCGTGGCTAAAGCTCTGGCGCACCACGCCCTGCTCGACCCCGGTTCGCTTCAGGGTCAGCGTCCTGGTTGGCGTCACGCTCAACTTTTCGCCGCTATTTTTTGTCGTCTCGGTCATTCGCATCCAGTTCCGTACAAGCCAATGTTTCCGGCCGGCTCAATTCGGCCCGGCAGCGCCGGCCGCCTTGCGGCCAGTTTGAGCCAGATCGTCGGTCCGAAACCGTTCCAGGCGCTGCAACCGCGCCAAAAGCGTGTCAGTCGAGGGTCCGGCAAGCAGCGCTGCATGTACCACATTTGGGCGCCCCAGTGCCAAATCCAATTGTGCCGACGTCAGAATTCGTGTGACCACGACCGCGTCGCTCCGCTCGCTCCGGCGCAGTGCAGCATCCAGCTTTCTCACCCCGTCAGGCGCCGCGTCAGCCGCATGCACGAGCGCCTTAACCGTTTCACGTGTCAGCGCATTTTCAACTTTGGCAAACCCGGTCACGATCTGGCCGCCCTTCCCCGCGATCGCCAGCGCGTCGAGCACGGCCTGTTCCAGCAGGGCTGCGGTGCGGCTCACGAGATCCGCCGGAAGCCGCACGTCGCGCTTGAAGCAGCGGGCGAAAACCTTGCGCTTGATCGCGTCGCCAAGCGCGCCTTGCGTCGCGGTCACCCACACGCCGCGGCCCGGCAGTTTGCGTTTGAGGTCCGGCACCGGCTCGCCATCCGGCCCGACAACAAACCGAATGAGGTCATCGACAGGACGCACCGTGCGCGTCGCGACGCATAGCCGTTCGCGAACGCCATCGCGCGGCCCCTTGTCGAGTTCCAGGTCGGTCGGCTGCAGGTGCATTCCGGGGTTCGGCTCCGTTAAGGCTGCGCTTCGGCGGTTTCGGACTCGGCGACGGGCGCCGGCGCGAGATCAGCCTCGGTGACCCAGCCGGCTTTGAGCCGTGCCTGCATGATGAGCGCCTCGGCTTCCTCGCGCGACATCTCGAAGCCGTCGAGGATGCCGGCCTGACGCACGGCCTCACCGTCCTTGCGTTCGGTCCAGCCGGCGAGGTCGTCGGTGGCGCAGCCGGCGAGATCCTCGACCGTCTTGATGCCGTTCTCGCCGAACCGCACCATCATGGCCGAAGTGACCCCCTCGACCTCTCTGAGTGCGTCGTCGACGCCGAGCTCTTTGCGCTTGGCATCAAGCTCGCCTTCGATCTTGTCGAGATATTCGCGGGCGCGCGTTTGCAATTCGTTCGCCGTATCTTCGTCAAAGCCTTCGATTCCGGCGATTTCGTTGGCGTCGACCATGGCCAGCTCCTCGACCGAATTGAAACCTTCCGACGCCAGCAATTGCCCGATCACCTCGTCGACATTGAGCGTGTCGATGAACATGCGGGTGCGGTTTTCGAATTCGGCCTGGCGGCGTTCGGATTCTTCCTGCTCGGTCAGGATGTCGATGTCCCAGCCCGTCAGTTGCGACGCCAGTCGCACGTTCTGGCCGCGCCGGCCGATAGCGAGCGACAGCTGCTGATCCGGCACCACCACTTCGATGCGCTCGCGCTCTTCGTCGAGCACCACTTTGGCGACTTCCGCCGGAGCGAGTGCGTTGACGACGAAGGTGGCGATGTCCTGCGACCACGGAATGATATCGATCTTCTCGCCTTGCAGCTCGTTGACCACCGCCTGCACGCGCGAACCGCGCATGCCGACGCAGGCGCCGACCGGATCGACCGATAAATCGCGCGATACCACGGCGATCTTGGCGCGAGAGCCCGGATCACGTGCCACCGCTTTGACCTCGACAATACCGTCGTAGATTTCCGGCACTTCCTGCGTGAACAATTTCGACATGAATTGCGGGTGAGTGCGGGACAGGAAAATTTGCGGCCCGCGCTGTTCGCGCCGGACGTCGTAGATATAAGCGCGGATGCGGTCGCCGTTGCGGAACACTTCGCGCGGCAGCATTTCGTCGCGCCGCACGATCGCTTCGCCGCGGCCGAGATCGACCACCACGTTGCCGTATTCGACGCGCTTGACGATGCCGTTGACGATATCGCCGATGCGATCCTTGTATTCATCGTATTGCCGGTCGCGTTCGGCCTCGCGCACTTTCTGCACGATAACCTGTTTGGCCGATTGCGCCGCGATCCGCCCATATTCGAGCGGCGGCAGAGGATCCGCGATCGTATCGCCGATCTGCGCGGCGGGATGGCGCCGGCGGGCATCTTCGAGACTGATCTGGGTCGCGGAGTTCTCGACGGTTTCGACCACCAGCATGTGGCGCGAGAGATGGAGCTCGCCGCTTTTCGGATCGATCTCGGCGCGCACCTCGGTCTCGCTGCCGTAGCGTGACCTCGCCGCCTTGGCGATCGCGTCCTCCATGGCGCCGAGAACGATTCTGCGATCGATCGACTTTTCGCGGGCGACCGCCTCGGCGATCTGCAGCAATTCGAGTTTGTTGGCGCTTACGGTCGCCATCGATCAGTCTCCCTTGCGTTGATTCTGTTTGCTCTTGCGCAGCAATTCCGCAATGAGCGTGTCGGTGAGTACGAGTCTGGCTTCGGCCATGTCGTCGATGCGCAGCAAGATTTCGGCACTTGTGTCGCCTGCCGCTTCGTAACGGATGCGCACACAATCGCCCTCGGTGCCGCCGAGTTCGCCGCGAAATCGCTTCCGGCCGTCGATCGGCGCCGCCATTTCCACCTGGGCGACATATCCCGCATAACGGTCGAAATCCGACCGGCGGACCAGCGGGCGGTCGATGCCGGGCGAGGAAATCTCCAGCTGATAGGGCCCCTCGACCGGGTCGGTTACATCCAACACCGGCGACAGAGCCCGCGAGGCGGCCTCGCAATCCTCAATCGCCATGGTGCCGTCCGGCTTTTCGGCCATGATCTGCACGGTGCAGCCGGCAAAGGCTGAAACCTTTACGCGTACCAGCCGATAGCCGAGCGAAGCGAGGACCGGCTCAACGATCGCGGCGACGCGTGCAGCCCGCCCCAACTCGACAATGAGCCGCGGTTCATCGGTAAAACTCGCATACGCCACTGTGGTCGGCCTATCGTCCATGCTCTGCGCGGTCGTCCATTCTGAACTGCGAAGCACCGTCAGGCCTCAGGTAATAAAAAAGAGCGGGTCCCGGGGGAACCCACTCTCAAATCGTTCGGTTCAACCGACCGTTATGAGGTATCCATGACGGATAGGGGAAATATAGCGGATTACCCGGCAGTTGCAAGGCCTCTTCAGGGATCAGTAATCAGTAAACGGTAATCAATTCTACTGCAAAAGCCGCAAAATGCCGACCATTGACCACGGATTGCTGTTGCCAGGATGGGTGCCGCCCTTTCGCTGATCCCGGAACTGGAAGACGTGATTGCGCACGGCTCGCGCCGCAAGCGCGCCGAGACGTTGCAGCGCATTACGGTCTTGTTCCTCAATGGCGCGAGCCAGTTTGGTGACGCCCATGTCAATCTGTTCGACACCGTATTTGGACGGCTGATCGAGGAAATCGAGAGCAAAGCGCGCGCCGAACTCGCCGTTCGTCTGGCGCCCGTCGAGAACGCGCCGGCCAGGCTGATGCTGACACTCGCGCGCGACGACGACATCGCCGTTGCCGGGCCGGTCCTCAAACTGGCGCCGCGGCTCCAAGAGGCTGATCTGGTCGAACTCGCCCAAACCAGGAGCCAGGCGCATCTGCAGGCGATTTCCACGCGGCAGATGCTCGGCGAGGCGGTGACCGACGTGCTGGTGCGCCGAGGCGATCGCGACGTTGCCCGCAACGTCGCCGCCAATCGCGGGGCGCGGATTTCCGAGACCGGCTTCTTTCGCTTGGTCAAGCGCGCCGAGAGCGACGGCGTACTTGCCGAGCAAGTCGGGCTGCGGCCGGATATTCCGCCGCAAATGTTTCGCGAATTGCTGGAGCGCGCGACTGCGGTCGTGCATCAGCGCTTGCTCGCCTCGGCCTCACCGGCGTTGAAGGCGGAAATTCAGCGGGTTTTGGCGCGGGTCTCGCAGGAAGTCGGGGTCCGGCGCGGCCGGCGCGACTATCGCGGGGCGCAGCGGGTCGTGCTTGGCATGCACCGGATGGGGCAGATGAATGAACCGGCCTTGGCGGCTTTCGCCAATGACGGAAAATACGAAGAGACCGTGGTGGGGCTCGCCGCGCTGTCGAAGGTCCCGATCGATGTCGCCGACCGGCTGATGGCGGGCGAACGGGCGGATCCAGTGCTGATCCTGTGCAAGGCGGCCGAAATGGACTGGCCGACGGTGAAGTCGATCATGACGGCCCAGGCTCAAGGCAAGACGCCATCGAGCCAGTGTCTGGATGCCGCTTTCGCTAATTACAGCCGCCTTTCGCCCGCGACTGCACAGCGTGTCGTGCGCTTTTGGCAGGTCAAGCAGAACGGCGCAGCCTGAACGCCAGACCCTAATCCAATTCAATTGAATCGGATCAGGTCTAGATTCCTTGTTGGAGCATGATCTTTTCCGAAAACCGGTGTCCACTTTTCGGGATCATGCTCAATCTCAAATTTTTCGGAAAATCAGAAAACACGATGCCCGTTCCTCCCGCGCCGCCTTGGTGTGGTATCGCGTCTTGACGAAGCCAGGCCACGCCGTTCGCCAGTCATCCGCGCGTTCTGCCGTCCACGCGAAGTCGCGGGATCGGATGAAACGCTGCAGCGTCCAGCCGGCGTAGTCGGCGATGTCGGTCACGAAACGGAATTCGCCGCCCGGCCGCAGGATGCGGGCAAGCTTTTCCACCATCTCGTCTTGCACAAAGCGGCGTTTCCAATGCCGCCGCTTCGGCCACGGATCGGGGTGAAGAAGTTCGATGCGCGCCAAGGAAAGGGCCGGCAGCCATGCCATCAGGCTAACCGCGTCATCGAAATGCAGACGGATGTTGCGCAGGCCGTGGTTGTCGATCGCGGCAAGCGCCTTGGCCATGCCATTGACGAAAGGCTCAACGCCGATGAAGGCCGTCCGTGGCTGTTGCTGCGCTTGCGCGATCAAAGATTCGCCGCCGCCAAAGCCGATTTCGAGCGCCACCTCATCGACGGGAACCGGAAACAGCGTGCCAAGCTCGGCAGGCGGCGGGTGCGTCAGATCAATGGCGAGCTTTGGCAACAGGTCGTCGAGCAGCCGGGCCTGATTGGGGCGCAGCTTGTGGCCTTTGCGCCGTCCAAAAAAAGCGCGTTCCTGGTTAATTGAATCTGCGATCATCGCCGTCATGCCATAGCCAGGGTCTAGGTGCCGGGTAATCACATTTTCGGTTTTCACTATTAGAAACGTTGATGGCCGGGACAAGCCCGGCCATCACGATTAAATGCCGCAAACGATCTGACTGATCAGCGCACTGCGCGCTTGAGCAAATCGACGAGATCGGTCCGCTCCCAGGAAAAGGCGCCGTCTTTCTCCGGCGCGCGGCCGAAATGGCCGTAGGCCGCCGTGCGCTGATAGATTGGCCGGTTGAGCTTGAGCGACCGGCGGATATTGGTCGGGCGCAGCGGGAATATTTCCTGCAGCACCTTGGCGAGCTTTTTCTCGTCGGCTTTGCCGGTTCCGTGTGTATCGACATAGAGCGACATCGGATCGGCAACGCCGATCGCGTAAGCGACCTGGATGGTGCATTGTTCGGCCAGCCCCGCCGCGACAACGTTTTTGGCGAGGTAGCGCGCGGCATAAGCGGCCGAGCGGTCCACTTTGGTGGGGTCCTTGCCGGAGAACGCGCCGCCGCCGTGCGGTGCATAACCGCCGTAGGTGTCAACGATGATCTTGCGGCCGGTGAGGCCGCAGTCGCCATCCGGGCCGCCGACCACGAAATTGCCGGTCGGGTTGACCAGGAAGTCCGATTCCTTCTTCGGCATCCAGCCTTTCGGCAGCGCGGATGCGACCGCGTCGCCGATCAGATCCTTGACCATGCTCGGCGTGTATTTCTTGCCGTTGCGCGTCTGCGCATTGTGCTGCGTCGAGACCACGACCTTGGTGCAGCCGATCGGCTTGCCGTCGACATATTGCACGGTCACCTGGCTCTTGGCGTCAGGCTGCAGGTCGAACAGTGCGCCGGAGCGGCGCTTCTCCGACAGGACCTTCAGGATCTTGTGCGCGAAATAAATCGGCGCCGGCATGAACGAGCCCTGTTCATAGACCTCGCTCTCGGTGCAGGCATAGCCGAACATCATGCCCTGGTCGCCGGCGCCCTCGTTCTCTTCGCCCTTCTTCTTCTTGGCGTCGACGCCCATGGCGATGTCGGGCGACTGGCCGTGCAACAGCACTTCGACGTCGGCGCCATGATAGGAAAAGCCGTCCTGGTCATAACCGATATCCTTGACGACGCCGCGCGCGATTTCGGTGATCAGTTCGCGATCGACAACCGCGGTCCCGCCGATCTTGCGGAACAATTGGCCGCGGCCTTCGCCGGCAACGACAATCTTGTTGGTCGTGCAAAGCGTTTCGCAGCCGAGCCGGGTATTGACCAGGCTATCGTCGGCGATGCCGAGCTTGATGTCGCGTTCGATGAAAGCATCAAGAATGGCGTCGGAGATCTGGTCGGAGACCTTGTCCGGATGCCCCTCCGAAACCGATTCGCTCGTGAACAGGTAGTTGGTACGTGACACAGCCGAACACTCCCCTCGTAACTGCCGAAGTAACGCGACCCGAAGCGATGGTCTTGCAAGGCAGGCCCGGCAGGGTATTAGGCCGCCTCAGGAAAAGGTGGTTGTTGCAGCGTCCCCCTGCGCGGTCAAGATGTGGGCGGCAGTTGGGCCGTTGTGGGACGCGGCGTGCTGCTGGAGGAGCGAGTTTATCAGCGTTTTTCGCGGCTGGCGATTTGCTCGACGAGATCGACAATGCGCCGCCGCAGCTTTGCATCCTCGATGCGCATGAAGGCTTTGGTGAGCGCCAAGCCATCCGATGTCGACAAAAATTCGGAAACATAGGCCGGCGACGGCGCCTCTCCCATGCCGTCGGCGCGTCCGCTACCTGTGCTCGGCCCCCCTTCGAAGAAGAATGAAACGGGGACCTGGAGAATATGGGCGATTTGTTGAATCCTGCTCGCGCCAATCCGATTAGTGCCCTTTTCGTATTTTTGCACTTGTTGAAATGTCAGACCCAAGGCGTCGCCGAGTTTCTCCTGACTCATTCCAAGCATCATGCGACGCATCCGCACGCGACTGCCGACATGCTTGTCTGTCGGATTCGGCGCCTTCTTGGTCAGCATGATCAACTCCTCTTCCCCCGCATTTATCTATCTCAATGTGGATGGATAGCAAACCCGAGCCATTTGAAACCACTTCTTGCCGGCGTGGAATTGCCGGTAAGAACTATGAACAACGGAATTTTTGCCCGCTTCAGTTGCGTTGCGCCCCCCGCCAACAGCTTCTAGTCGTCGCCCGGCGGTGCAGGCGATCAACGGCGGTCTCTTCATTGTCTATATTGTCTATCCCCGTGCCGCGATCGCGCTGCCTTATGCCTTTATCTTATTCACACCGAGCCGCCGCCTCACCACGGCGATGAGCGCGAGCCCGATCATGATGGCGACTGGCGCGTCCCCGACGCGGGCATAAAATGTTGCGGCGATCGGGCGGGGTAACGGCGCATCGAGCACGCCCTCGCTCCCCAATGGCAGCGAATTGACGACCCGCCCCAGCGGATCGATCACAGCGGAAATTCCGGTATTGGCGGCGCGCGCCAACGGCAGGCCTTGCTCGATCGCGGACACGCGCGCCTGCTGGAAATGCTGGTAGGGCCCGCTGGAAATGCCGAACCAGCCGTCATTGGTCACATTGACGATCCAGCCGGGGCGCGTGCCGGGTGGCGTCGCTTCGCCCGGAAAGACAATCTCGTAGCAAATAAGCGGCAACGCGGTCGGGGCTCCCGGAATGGCGATCAACCGGTGCCGGTCGCCGGCCAGGAAACCGCCGCGCTGCTCGGTGAGCTCCTGCAAGCCCAGCCGCTCGAGGATGTGCTCGAACGGCAAATATTCCCCGAACGGCACCAGGTGCACTTTGTCGTAGATCGCGTCGATGGTGCCCAAGTGATCGATCACATAGATCGAATTATAGACGCCGGATTCTTTTGGATTGTCCGGGTCGGCGAGCCGCATGGCGCCGGTGATCAGCGCGGTGTTTGGCGGCAGTAGCTTGGTGATCTGTTCAAGCGCGTCGGCCTCGCGGGTGAGAAAGAATGGAAACGGCGATTCCGGCCAGATCAAATCCGTCGTACCGCGCAAGCCCTGCGCTTGCGGGCCGGAGGCGCGGTTGGAGAGCGCAACATAAGTGTCCATCACCTGCTGCTTCGCCGCGTAATTGAAGCGCACATCTTGCTGCAGGTTCGGCTGCATGATGCGCAGATGCACGCCATCGACCAGACGTGTCGGCGAACGCGCGAGGCGGAGCGCACCAAGGCCGCCAAGCACGGCGAGCACCGCAACGCCGAGTGCGAGCGGCAACCAGGGCCGGCGCGTTTCGCTGCGATCGTCGGTCAGGGTGGCGGGCGATGCGAACACGACGACCGCGATGAAGGTGAGACCCCATATGCCGACGACGGAGAAGGCTTGCGCGAGCGGCAGCGGGGCGGCGAGCGCGTAGCCGAAAGCATTCCACGGAAAACCGGTCAGGATATGGCCGCGTAGCCATTCCGACGCTGTCAGCGTCACGCCCAGAGCAAGGACACGCAATGCACCGCGTGTCCAAATGAGGCGTGCCAGCACGACACCCAGCGCCATATAGATTGCGAGAACCGCGGGCAGGCCGATCACCGCGATCGGCAATAGCCAACCGAAGGTCGGAGCATCGACCAGAAAGGCGTAGCCGATCCAATAAAGTCCGGCGAGGAAGTAGCCGAAGCCGAACCACCAGCCGGTTGCAGCGGCGGTCGCCAAGCCGCCCCGCCGGCTCACGCCCGCACCGTCGATCAACCACACCAGTGTCGGGAATGTCAGGAATAAAACCGGCCAAGCGTTAAACGGCGCCATCGCCAGGGCCGACAAGGCGCCCGCGGTAAACGCGATCAGCCAGCGCCGCCAGCCCCAAGCCAGAACGATGGTGTGGATCAGACCCTTCAGTGTCACGGCGTCCGCGGCATGTTCGGGTCTGGCCGACCGGCTTCGTCACGCGGCGGCCCCGGTCGTGCTGGTTGCGGCCGCGCCGTGGCCGGCAGTTCGCGCGCCGTTGGCGGCCGGCGATTTTTGCGCAAGTAAATCCGCACGCGCTTGACCCGGCGCGGGTCGGCGTCGAGCACCTCGGCTTCGAACGGTTCAGGTCCCGGCACCAACTCGCCGCGCACCGGAACATGGCCCGCCCTGATGACCAGGTAACCACCCAGCGTGTCGGCTTCCTTGGCCGCGTCGCCAACATCGAACTCCTCGCCGATCGCGGCGCGCACATCGTCGAGGCTGGCACGGCCATTGGCGAGGAAGGAGCCGTCGGCCTGCCGCGTCACGTCCGGGCCGTCGTCGGTATCATGCTCGTCGGCAATATCGCCGACGATGAGTTCGACCAGATCTTCGATCGAAACAAGGCCATCGCTGCCGCCGTATTCGTCGATAACGAGGGCCAGATGGATGCGGGTAGCCTGCATTTTAGCGAGCAGGTCCAGCGCGGGCATCGATGGCGGTGCGTACAACATTTCGCGGACGATTTTGGTCGCCGATAAAGCGAGCGATAAATCGATCGCGGCAAAGTTCAGACTAACCGCTTCCTTTGGCTTGGCATCCGCACTGTCGCCGGGATCGACCGCCGCGCGCGCGGCCATGAAGGCAACAAGATCGCGGATGTGAACCATACCGGCCGGATCGTCGAGCGTGTCGTTGTAAACGACGAGGCGCGAATGCGCCGCCCCCTCGAACACTTTGAGCAGATCGGCGAGCGCGATGTCCTGCTGAACCGCCACGATGTCGGCGCGCGGCACCATGATGCTCTCGACCCGCGTCTCGCGGAGCCCGAGAATATTCTTGAGCATGGCGGCTTCTTCGGGCGAAAAACCGGATTGCGGCTGTTCACGGGTCAGCACGAGTTCAAGGTCGGCCCGCGTCGAGGCCGCCTTCCATCCGAACAGGATTCGCATCACCCGCGACAGCCAGCCCTGCGCTTGCTCGTTGTGCTCCGGCAATACCATCGGCAATGCACGGTGCTCGCTGTCGGCCGGTTCGTTGCGCGGTGGCATTTGAGTCATAATGTCGATCGGTCGGCGGAATTAGGCATCACAATTCGCGGCGGATTTCAGGATTTGCGCGAGCGGCTGCCGCGGCGTTTGGCGGCAGGAACTCGTTCGGAGTTTAGCAGGTTCTTTGGCCGATGCCCGGCCAGCCGGTGACTGGCCAGACGTTGCCTTGGCTGGCTTAGGCGCTCCGACGTCCGGCCGATAGGGGTCCGGAATAGCGAGCTGACGCAATATGGCGCGCTCGGCATCTTCCATGACCTGCGCATCCTTAGCGCGCTCATGGTCGTAGCCGACGAGATGCAGAAAGCCGTGGACGGCGAGATGGGCGAGGTGATGCGCGAACGGCTTGCCTTCGCCGCGCGCCTCCCGCGCGATGGTCTCGAACGCAAGCACAATATCGCCGAGGTGCTCGGGGGTCTTTTTGCCATTGGCGGCCTTATTGCCATTGGCAGCCTTAGCCGGAAACGACAACACATTGGTGGCGGCATCGACACCCCGCCAATCGCGGTTAAGCAGGCGTATCGAAGCATCATCGGCAAGAACGATAGCAAGCTCGCCCTTGCTTGTTGACAGCACCGCCGCGGCAGCGCGGGTGACGGCGCGTCGCACAATCGTCTTCGCCGAAGCCGTGGTTGCTTTAGCTGGAGTCGTCTTGGCCGCGGTCGTTTTCGAGCTCTTTTTCCAGCGGTCGCTGGCGACGAGAACGTCAATATTCAGGGCAGGCCGGGCCGGCCGCGTCATTCGTGCCGCTCGCGCTTTTTCGCCGCTTCATTGTCATAAGCGGCGACGATACGTGCGACGAGTTCATGGCGGATGACGTCGGCCGCCGTGAAGCTGACATGACCGATGCCTTCGACGCCTTCGAGCAGCCGCACCGCATCGGCGAGGCCGGAAGTCTGTCCCGGCGGCAAATCGACCTGGCTTGGATCGCCGGTCACCATCATGCGGCTGTTTTCACCGAGCCGCGTCAGCAGCATTTTCATCTGCATCGCAGTCGTGTTCTGCGCCTCGTCGAGAATGATGGCGGCATTCGCCAGCGTGCGGCCGCGCATGAAAGCGAGCGGCGCGATTTCGATTTCGGCAGTTTGCAATGCGCGCTCGACAATGCGCGTATCCATCAAGTCATAAAGCGCGTCATAGATAGGCCGCAGATAGGGATCGACTTTTTCGCGCATATCGCCGGGCAGAAAGCCGAGCCGCTCGCCGGCCTCGACCGCCGGCCGCGACAGCACGATGCGATCGACCTCTTTGCGTTCGAACAGCTGCACGGCATGGGCCACCGCCAGCCAAGTCTTGCCGGTGCCGGCCGGCCCGGTCGAAAACACCAGCGCGTGACGCTTGAGTGCGCGGATATAACCGTCCTGCGCCGCGGTGCGAGCGCGGACGCGACGCTTGCGCAGATTGATTTCCTCGAAATTTTCGCGCGCGGCGTTGGGATCGAAATCGAATAGCGAGCCCTGCGACAGCGCGAGCCGGATCGCGCCGTCGACATCGCCCTGCACCAGTTCGTCGCCGCGTTTGAGCCGCTCATAAAGACTCTCGAGCACGCGGCGTGCCTGGTCGCAGGCTTCACGCGGGCCTTCGAGGGTGACCTGATTGCCGCGCGAATTGGCGACCACGCCGAGCCGACGTTCGATCAATGCGAGGTTTTGGCCGTATTGTCCGAACAGCACCGATGCCAGCCGGTTGTCGTCGAAGGTGAGCACGATCTGTGCCGGGCTTGCCGGCGCGACAAAGACCGCTTGATCCGGCGGCAGTGGATCGGGTGTTCGCAATTCTGGCTCCTTCTTAGACCGGCGCGCCGACAAGAACGGGCGATGTCGCGCACTCGTACGCAGGTTGTTGGACCAGCGTGCCAAACAAGCTGTTGCTGATGGCGTCGGTAATCGTCACCGTTGCCATCTCGCCTATCAGCGCCGCGGGTGCGGTGACGTGCACCGGCTGCAGATAAGGCGAACGTCCGACCAACTGGCCATCACGGCGGCCCGGCTTTTCGAGCAGCAGATCGAAGCTGCGGCCGATACACCGGCGATTAAACACGTCCTGGCGATGGGCGATCGCACGCTGCAGGCGCTGCAGGCGCTCGGATTTCACGTCCTCGGCGACCTGATCGGTCATCTCGGCGCCGGGCGTTCCGGGCCGGGGTGAGTAGCTGAACGAGAAGGCGGCGGAAAATCCGACCTCGTCGATCAAATCGAGCGTTTCGGTGAAATCTTTTTCCGTCTCGCCGGGAAAACCGACGATGAAATCCGATGTCAGCGCCAAATCGGGCCGGGCATCGCGCAAGCGCCGTACAACGTCGAGATAATCGGCGCGGGTGTGGCGGCGGTTCATCGCGGCGAGAATGCGATCGGACCCCGATTGCACCGGCAGATGCAGATGCGGCATCAGTTCACGCAAGTCGCGATGCGCCGCTATGAGATCGTCGTCCATGTCACACGGATGACTTGTCGTGTAGCGCAGCCGGACGATGCCGTTCACTTTAGCAATGCTTTCAAGCAGCCGCGCCAGCGGCCACGACCGTCCGTCCGGACCTTCGCCGTGATAGGCGTTGACGTTCTGGCCGATGAGCGTGATCTCGCGTACGCCGGCAGCCGCCAGGTGCTCGACCTCGGCGACGATCTTGCCGACCGGCCGCGAAATTTCCGCGCCGCGCGTATAAGGGACGACGCAGAAGGTGCAGAACTTGTCGCAGCCCTCCTGCACCGTGACAAAAGCGGAGATGCCGCGGGCCCGGATCGCTGCCGCACCGGGTGCGGCGAGATGGTCGAATTTATCGTCTGCCGGGAATTCGGTATCGATCGCATTGCCGTTACGGGCAGCGCGCGCCAGGAGTTCGGGCAAGCGATGATAGTTTTGCGGGCCGAACACAAGATCGACGGCGGGCTGGCGGCGGATGATCTCTTTCCCCTCGGCCTGTGCGACGCAGCCGGCGACCGCGATGACAACGTCTCGGCCTTCGGCCGCCGCTGCTTCTTTCATGACGCGCAGGCGGCCAAGCTCCGAATAGACCTTTTCGGCCGCCTTCTCGCGGATATGGCAGGTATTGAGGATGACGAGGTCGGCCCCCTCGGGCGCGGCGGTCTCGACGTAGCCCTGTGGCGCCAAAGTGTCCGCCATACGACGCGAGTCGTAGGCGTTCATCTGGCAACCGAACGATTTGACGAAGAGCTTGCGGGGGCCGTTCATGCCAGAGGTATCAGCCTAAGCCTTTGTTTTAACTTGGTAATATGGTTCGTTGCTATGCCGCGCGGAACCGCCATTGTGGCCGCCAGTCTTACCTGGATTCCTGCTGAAAAGGAATGCCGGCGGGCGTTGCCGCGCGGTCGCGCTCCGGTCAGTCCAGCGCCTGCACATTGGCCTCTTGGATCAGTTTCGACCATTTGACGACCTCGGCCTTGATATAGGCATCGAGTTCCTCGGGACTACTGGTGCCGTTGGTCATGCCGAGTTCGACGAGGCGTTGCCTGGTATCGTCGCGCGCCATCGCCTGCCGCGCCGCGGCATTGAGTTTGACGCGAATATGATGTGGCGTGCCGGCCGGCGCGACGATGCCGAACCAGGTTTCGGATTGAAAACCCGGCAATGCCGCTTCGGCCACGGTCGGAACGTCCGGCACTGACGGCGAACGCTGAGCGCTGGTGACCGCTAGTGCCCGCAGCGACCCACCCTTGATGTGGCCCATGACGGCAGAGAGGTTGGCAAACATCAGTGGAATTTGTCCGGCGAGCAGATCGTTGATCGCGCCCGCTTCGCCGCGATAGGCGACATGCGCCATGCGGATGCCGGCATTGTATTGAAATAGCTCGGCGGTCATATGCGGCGTCGTGCCGACCCCGCCAGTGCCGAAATTGATCTTGCCTGGATTGGCTTTCGCGATGGCGATTACGTCGGCGACCGAATGCGCGGGCGATGCCGGATTGACCACCAGCACCAGCGGTGAGGCGCCGGTGAGCGCGATCCCGGCAAAGTCTTTGACGGGGTCGACGGTCACCTTGTGATAAAGATTCGGCGCCACCGCGCAGGTGGTCTGGCTACCCATCATGAGCGTGTAGCCGTCGGGATCTGATTTCGCGAGATCCTGCGCCGCGATCAGGCCGCTGACGCCGGTGCGGTTCTCGACCAGAATCGTTTGGCCCAGAATCTCGGACATTTTCTGCGCGGCGATGCGCGCTGCGACATCGGTGCCCCCGCCGGCGGCAAAGCCGACCAGCATCTTGATCGGCCGGTTCGGATAGGCGGCGTCTTGTGCGCGGGTCTTATCCGCGGCCAAGCCCAGCACAAGCGTGAAAGCGAAAATGATCGCGACGCGCAGCAACTGTGTTGCCGGCATGGGCCGCCTCCAGTTTTCCTCCGGTTGCGGCGTTGTTTCGCCGGTCAGTTATTGGGGGGAGCGTACCGGATTAATGGCGGCGCGTCAGCCGAGATCGCGGCGCAGGACGAGTGCGGCGGCGCCGCCCGCGTAATAGCCCTGGCGCTGGCCGACTTCATAAAATCCGGCCCGTTTATAAAGCGCCCGGGCCGGTGCATTGCTTTTATCGACTTCAAGAAACACCGAACGGACGCCGAGCCCGGCCAGTTGGCGAAGATGGAGGTCGAGCAAGGGACGCGAGACGGCCCGGCCCCGCCAAGCCGGCGCGATGGCGATCGACAATATTTCTGCTTCGCCCGCCGCGAGCCGCGACAAGATAAATCCGATCAAGCTTCCGCCGCTGACGGCGCGATGGGCGACGACGTTGCGGTCCACCAGCAGGCGGTGAATCTCATCTTCACCCCAACCGCGCTGGAATGACGCGCCGTGGATGGCGGCGATCGCTGCAGCGTCGCCGGGCCGCGCGCCCGTAAACGAGGGCGTGCCACGGGCAAACAGGCGAGCGACGAAATTCATCATCGGCGTGGCAGTTGCGCGGCGTTTTGCGGCTGCGCGTCAGGTGCGCGCAGATATTGCGGCTTCGGCGGCGTTTGCGAGTCCGGAGCGACGGCACCCATTCGCGCAATCCAGGCGATGTCAGGCGCGTTGCCGGCATCGACGGTCATCGGCGGGGGTGCGGTTTGGGCAAGCCCGGCAGCGACCAAACGTGCGGCCGTTCCGACGATGTGAGACGAAGCCTGGGAGGCCGCCCGCACCGCTTCACTCAAGGGCGCGATCCGTGGCGCGATCAGCGTGCGGCCGCCGGACGCGAAGGCCTGCAAATAAACATGGGAATGCCGGGCATCGATGACGACGATAACCGGACTTTTATCGTCGGCGCCGAGATAGGGCGCGGCATAGGCGGACAATGTCGTCACGCCGACGACCGGCACTTTGGTCGCGACGCCGAATCCGCGGGCGGCGGCAATACCGACGCGCATCCCAGTGAAACTGCCCGGTCCTGTCGTCACCACGATGCGGTCGAGATCGCGAAACGCCATACCGGCTGATTGCATGACACGCGCCACCAGCGGCATCAGCGCCTCGGCGTGGCCTCGGTTCATGGCCAGACTCTCGCGGGCAACAATGCCGCCGGAGACCGTGTCGAGCACAGCGGCAGAACAGGCCGCCAACGCTGTATCGAGGGCGAGCAAGCGCATGGAGAATCGAACGGTGCTGGTTCTCGGCGCGCCGCGCCGAACTATATCGGCCGGACTTCGGTGACGTCGGGTACGAAATGACGCAACAAATTCTGGATGCCGTGCTGCAAAGTGGCCGTCGACGAAGGACAGCCTGCGCAGGAGCCCTTCATGTTGAGATAAACGACGCCCTCCTTAAAGCCGCGGAAGGTGATATCGCCGCCGTCATTGGCTACTGCCGGACGCACGCGTGTCTCGATCAGTTCCTTGATGGTGGCGACCGTCTCGGCGTCGGCGGCGTCGAAGAACTCGCCTCCGTCGGCGGTTTCGCTCTTGCCCGTGGCCAACAGCGGCTCGCCGGACATGTAATGTTCCATGATGGCGCCAAGGATCATCGGCTTAAGCTGCTGCCACTCGCCGGCATTCTTGGTCACGGTGATGAAGTCGGAGCCATAGAACACGCCGCTGACGCCCGCGATGCCGAACAGCCGTTCGGCGAGCGGCGACTGGGCCGCCTCTTCGGGCTCGCGCAGCTCAAGCGTGCCGGTCTCAAGCACGCTCCGGCCGGGCAGGAATTTCAAGGTCGCCGGGTTCGGCGTCGCTTCGGTCTGGATGAACATGGCATCCTCTGGCACTCGGCGCCGTCCGGGCGCCGATTCACCCTACTACGTGGCGAATTCTCTTGAAAGTTCAAGTGCAGTCATTCCGGATTGCCGCCAACGGGTCCGGCCTTTTGGCCGGCCCGATGACAAGCTCCGCGGCAAGTCCGGAATCCATATTCTCTGACCTGTGATTATGGATTCCGGGCTCCTCGCTTTGCTCGGCCCCGGAATGACGGCTAACTAAGACCTTACAAACCCCACGATGTCCTTTACGGCATTCATGGTTTCATTGGCGAGCAGCCGCGCCCGCTGCGAGCCGTCCGCCAGCACGGCGTCGATGGCGGCGGGGTCCTTCAGGAGCCTTTGCATCTCGGCGCCGATCGGGCCGAGCTTGGCGACGGCGAGATCGATCAGCGCCGCCTTGAAGGTCGAGAACTGCGCACCGCCGAATTCTGCCAACACGCCGGCGCGTGTCGTGTCCGCTAGCGCCGCATAAATGCCGACCAGATTGTCGGCCTCCGGGCGGGCCTCGAGCCCCTTTTCCTCGCTCGGCAACGGCTCAGGATCGGTTTTCGCCTTGCGGATCTTCTGCGCGATGGCGTCGGCATCGTCGGTGAGATTGATGCGCGAATAGTCCGATGCATCGGACTTCGACATTTTCTTCGCACCGTCGCGGAGCGACATGACGCGGGTGGCTTCACCGGTGATCAGCGGCTCCGGTAGCGGGAAAAAGGCCTCGCCGAAATCGTGGCTCGCGATCGAGGCTGAGAAGTCGTTGTTGAATTTCTGCGCGATGTCGCGCGCCAGTTCCAGATGCTGCTTCTGATCCTCGCCGACCGGCACATGCGTGGCACGATAGACAAGGATGTCGGCGGCCATCAGCGTCGGATAGGCATACAGTCCGACCGAGGCATTCTCGCGATCCTTGCCGGCTTTTTCCTTGAACTGCGTCATGCGGTTGAGCCAGCCGAGCCGGGCGACGCAATTGAACACCCAGGCGAGCTCGGCATGCCCGGAGACCTGGCTTTGGTTGAAAACGATATGTTTCTTCGGATCGATGCCGCAGGCGAGAAACGCCGCCGTCACTTCGCGCGTGGCTTTCGGCAGCTCCGCCGGATCCTGCCACACCGTGATCGCATGCAGATCGACGACGCAATAGATGCAGTCGTAGCGGTTCTGCAATTCGACAAAGCGCTTGATGGCGCCGAGATAATTGCCGAGATGCAGGTTGCCGGTCGGCTGCACGCCGGAAAAGACCAGTTCCTTGAACGCCATGTCTGAGAGCCTGCTCTGAAAGCCTGCGAATAGTTCGTGCGGGGCGTGTGCCCAATGCGAGGCCGCTTGCCGGCGTCCCCATGCCATGTGGTTGGCTTGCCGTGCAAGGGGCGGCCGTTATAGTGCGCCGCCCGCCGCCAAGTAAGCCGCCCGGTAATGCGAGAACAAAGACCCATGACATTAGCCCGTTACGACGTCCTCGGTATCGGCAATGCGATTGTCGACGTTATCGCCCGTACCGAAGAGGACTTCTTGCTCAAGCAGGATATGCGCAAGGGCACGATGGCGCTGATCGACGAGGCCCGCGCGCAGGCGATCTATGAGGCAATGGGACCGGCCACGGAAATGTCCGGCGGCTCGGCGGCGAACACCATCGTCGGCTTGGCGTCACTTGGCGGCCGCGCCGCTTTTGTCGGCAAGATCAAAGCCGACGGGCTCGGCCAGGCCTATGCCCATGATATCCGCGCCGCCGGCGTGAGCTTCACCACGCCGCCCGCCGCCGACGGTCCGTCGACCGGGCGCTGCTACATCATGGTGACGCCCGATGGCGAGCGCACCATGAATACCTATCTCGGCGCCGCGCAGGATTTGCACCCGAACGACATCGACGCCGACGCCATTGCGGCGAGCGCCGTCACCTATCTCGAAGGCTATTTATGGGATCCGAAGCACGCCAAGGACGCATTCCTCAAAGCGGCGAAGATCGCCCACGAGGCCGGCCGCAAAGTGGCGCTGACGCTGTCGGATGCGTTCTGCGTCGACCGCTGGCGCGATGAGTTCTTGCAGCTGATGCGCTCGGGCACCGTGGATTTGATTTTCGCCAACGAAGCGGAGTTGGGCAGTCTTTATCAAACCTCGGATTTTGATAGCGCGGTCGCGGCGCTGCGCTCCGATATCGGCGTCGCGGTGGTGACGCGGAGCGAAAAGGGCTGCCTTGTGGTCAGCCCGGAAGGCACCGAAGCGGTGCCGGCTTTTCCGGTCGAGCGGGTCGTCGACACCACCGGCGCCGGCGATCTGTTCGCTGCGGGTTTTCTCTCCGGGCTGGCACGCGGCGCCGATGACCGCACCTGCGGCCGGCTCGGCGCGATGGCCGCGGCCGAAGTGATCCAGCATATCGGTGCCAGACCGGAAACCTCGCTCAAAGATCTCGCCCGCGAGAACGGTTTGCTCGACTAAGCCTGTCGCGCGCGCCGGCATCTCCGGTAACCAATTGTCAACCAAACATGGTTAACGACTGGTCACCACAACTCCGGAGATCAGGACATGGCGCAGAGCGAGGACAACAGCCCCGGCGACAACGAAAAAGCCAAGCCCGAGACCGCCGAAACTCAAGCCGCCGAAACCCAAGGCAGCAATCCGCTCGATAAGTATCTGCCGATGGTGGTGGCGCCCAAACTCGGCGCCGGCGAAGACGAGGTGTTCGACGAGACGCCAAGCGAGCCGGAGCGCGAAGTCCACGCTGCTGCGGCAACAGTGCCATCGACTCGATTTCTCGCACTTGCCGCCTCCGTTGCCTTTGCTGCCGCCTTCGGATCTTTCGTCGGTTCGGTGTCGGGCTCGGGTCTGGCACACTTTATCTATGCCGCGCCGGCGGCGACCCCGGTGGCCGCCAGCAGCGAAGCTTCCGCCGACACCTTGCGGGCGGTGAAGCAGCAACTCGCCGAGCTCTCGGCCATCAAAGCCAATCTCGATACGGCGTCGCGCAATTCCACCAGCCAATTCGCCAAGATCGCCGATCGGCTCGACAAGATCGATCAGCATACGGCGGCGGCCGAAACCACCGGCTCGATCGCCGCGGCTCCGGCCGTGCCGGCGGCGGCTGCACCGCCCGCACCGTCAATGCCGCCGAAATTGACCGACCGCGTATTGCCGAATTGGGTGGTGCAGGACGTCCGCTATGGCCGCGCTTTGGTCGAGAGCAACCGCGGCGGCCTGTTCGAAGTCAGCGCCGGCAGCATGCTGCCCGGCTTGGGCCGGGTTGGCAGCGTCAAGCGCCAGGACGGTCAATGGGTCGTCGTGACCGAGAACGGCATGATCACGTCGTCGGGACGATAAAGCTTCCGTCATAGTCCGAGCCGAATGAGCGAAACTGAGTTCGCGGCCTAGTTGGCATCCAGCGACAGAGCCCTCAATTGTGCCCGCTGAAGCGGCCGTGCTGGGCGTTCACGTTCATTCGCGCGAACTGTCCGCGGTCCATATGGACGACCGTGGCGTGATCGCCGCCTTCCATATAAACATCGGGTTGTGTGTCGATGCTGTCGTCAACGATGACCTCGATCCCATAGCACTCGCCGACCGCGGGGACAGCGCCACGGGCACAGTCGCGGAATAGCTGCGCAATCTCGTCTTCCGTCGCCAATTCGACGTTGTCATCGAGTTGCATCCGCAGATCTTGCAGATGGATACGGTGGGAAGCCGGAAGCACGGCGAGCAGGTAGCCGCCGTCACGGCGAAGCACAATGCCTTTGGCGACGCGATTGCCGGAGATATGGCAGGCCTCGGCAACGCGTGTCGACGACGTCGTCGGCTCGTGCTGGATCACCTCGTATGTGACGTTCTGATCCAGGTATCTTTGCAGGGTCGGTGCGATAGACATGGCGCTTCCTCCATTGCCGTAGGCAATCGACACACCGCGAGGAGCACACGCCGTCGCCTCACGATGCGGGCGATTGCGGTGGTTACAGGATACGCTCAGGAGGGGCCGGCGACAATCTGCCCGGAATCCGTCGGCCGGGCAAACTTCACCGCGTGACACGTTCGCTGGTGACCGCTCGGTTATCCACAGCCCTAATCGCGTAAAGGTTGGACTCTGGATTTGGAGAATTTAAATTTTTCGCCAGTGATATCTCGGCTCGCGTTGGAGTAGCGTTCGATGAGTGTGCGGCGAGTGAGGCGTCCCGTTTCGATTGCGGCTGAAACGGTCATCCCGGTTGGCGCTAACGCGACAGACTCGGTTCCCCGCGGCAAAATCCTTCTTTCGGGAGCGTTCGCGGCTTTACTTGTGGTCGCGGCATTAGTCGTGGTTGTAGCGCTCCCGATTATATCTCGGACCGATGTGCCGCCGGCGCCGGCCAACAGCACATTGAAATGCTACGACAGTGAGGGAAAATACCAGCCGTGCTTGGCATCAGCCAGTGTATCCCCATCACGATTCACTGGCCGCACCACCGGGGAACTAGCAAGTTGGACAACAACCGCGCTCTATCAAGTAGCGCTCTATCAAGGAGATGATCATCTATTAAATTGGGTAGATGATCATCCAGCAAATTGGACAACAAGTGCACCACCTGCACAGCGCAGCACGACGCCAGGAAAACATTCAGCATCAGCCCGCTGCGGGCGACGTTTGCTACCGTGCTTTTTCTCCGCCGTGGCGAGGGGGCTCACGCATATGGCCTCTGTTGCTGGAACCGTAGGACAGGCTCGACCTGCCAGGGCACGCCTTTAGCCCGACGCGCAGAGCAATAGCCCGCCTCAATCATGGCGGGAGTTATTTCCGTGGTCTCCAAGGCGGCTGCTTTGCCCGCTCGTGAGTATGCACTGACTACTCCTGCCGCAACCGGCATCGACGTGATGGATTCCCGCTTACGCGGGAATGAGCGGAATTTGGATTGTCTGGCTATCCATACCTACTGTCACGTTGCCGCCACGTTGCACGGCAAATTCTGTTCTAATATCGCCTTCGCCTGGTACTGACGGAGCGAGACATGAAGGGCTTCGGCCGCTTCGCGGGTCTCATCGCCGTGCTTACTTCTGTATTTGCGCTCGCGGCGTTCGGCGATGCGGCGCGCGCGCAAACCAGCGCGCCAACGGCCAAGCCGGAAATGACGGAAGCCTGTCCGGGGCTTGTCGCCGCGCACCCGCCGCGCATCATTCCGGCTTCGTTCGATCTCGCCGCGCTCGATGCCGATCAGGTGCGGCTGACCTATGTCGGCCATGCCACTTTCCTGATCGAAAGCCCGCAGCTCGTCCGCATTGCCACCGATTACAACGATTATGTGCGGCCGCCGGTGCTGCCCGACATCGCCACCATGAACCACGCCCACGACACGCATTACACCGACAATCCCGACCCGGCCATCAAATATGTGCTGCGCGGCTGGGGGCCGAGCCCCGACAAGCCGGCGAACTGGGATCTGCGATATCGCGACGTGCGCGTTCGCAATGTGCCGACCAATATACGCGGCTTCGGCGGCGGCACCGAATTTTACGGCAATTCGATCTTCGTCTTCGAGATCGCGGGTCTGTGCATCGTCCATCTCGGCCATCTGCATCACACGCTGACGCAACAACAGCTCAACGACATCGGCCGCCCCGACGTGGTGATGGCGCCGGTCGATGGCTCTTACACGCTCGACCTCGACGGCATGATGGAAGTGCTGACTGCGCTCAAAGCGCAGATCGTCATCCCGATGCATTATTTCAGCCAATACACGCTCAACCGCTTCCTGGACCGGGCGCGGCAGCAATGGGACGTCGAGACGGCGGAGATCCCGTCGCTGGTCGTCTCAAAGACGACGCTGCCGGCAAAGCCGGAGGTGCTGGTGTTGCCGGGGCATTGAGCGAGCTGTTTTGGATGTTAGTCACAGCAATATAGTTTTTACGCCCACCTTCGCCGGCATCGCTGAGAGCGTGATCCAGCGTGCAATTGGGTTTTGTCGAAGATTCTCAACTAACCAGTCTACCGAGGGCTCGTGGTCAACTCATAATTGTTAATGGCGCGCTGCGACCGAAAATTCCGACATCGATCTGGCCGATCTTATGGAGTCCGAATGGTAATGCGCGAGGCGCGCTCAAGGACGAGATAGGAGGAACGCCAATCTCAGACCCTAAAAGTCCGTTCGTCTTGACCTCCCGCAACACGCTTATGTGATAACAGCTTGAACAAGGAGTTGGTCGACGCGGGGCTCCAAGGAGTTGGCCGTAGAACATACCCTTGCGATTCTTTTGATCAGTGTGATCATAAATATCAATTTGAAGGTAACGAGTATCGAGCGCACCACCTGATCATCGGCGCGATCGCGCCGCACATTTTTCTTGCTGATAAAGTCAGGATGGTAGCCATGATCGTTAGATCAGAACTCGCGCTTGTCGTTGTTGTGGCGGTGTTTGGGTTTGCATCGTCTGCGTCCGCCCAGGCATTCAATCCGGACGATGGCTCCGGCACTGCGCTACCGACCTATTACGGACCGCACGGCGGCTTGCATACCGGGACGGCAGCTCCCAAGAACGAGCAGGTTGCCGGTCATCAGAGCGGATTGAACGCGTTTGCCCAAGCGCCAAGCCCATCGGGCACCGGTTCAATCCATAGGTACAATCCGTCACTCACCGGCGGTGGTAGCGCCGGTTACAATTCCATGTACAGCCAGGACGGCAGCGCGCAAACGTTGGCGCACTGAAGTAACAAAAATACGAGGGGGCGAGCTTTTGCTCGCCTTCTCTCTCTCTACGTTTGGCTAATCACCGCAGGCCGGAAACATGGCGGCCAGTTCCGCCCCGCGCAGGTAAATTATCTGCAGCCCCAATCCGCCGTGTCGGCTGATCCACTTGCGCACATCGCTGGGATAGTTCGACCACAGATACTGATTGCCCGCGCTGCTAACCTGATTGCCTTCGGATGTTGGATTCCAGGCGGAGTGAAACTCGAGCACTGCTCGCGGTGTGACGCAAATCCGGCTTCGCGGAATGGCACCTAATATCATCGTGCATGCCGATGCACAGGTACCATCGATTATTACCCGCTCACCGGACTCCCGAAGCGCTTTATACTTGGCCAGATAATTTCCGATCTGTCCGCCATGATCGTCAGAGATTCTCACGGTGGCAGTGGCCGAGGCAGTGCTCATCATCCAAATAATCGCTACTGCAACTGCTCGCGCCTTCATAACAATACCGTACCGTACAATACCGTTTTGTGAGTTATCCGACATCGCCTGTAAAATCTGCATAAACGACGTTTATTATTACTGTTTCGTCATTACTGTTTCGTAATCCGGCGTCGTCCGTAACGTCAAAATAAGGTCGCGATACTCTTCTTTGTCAAGGAAGATGCGGCAAGATCACGCGGAAAAGCGGCGCAGCTGACGAGAGAACGGTAGAGTCGCCATCAATTTTTTCGATCTGTGTTGACGGAATTACTTGTTGGACCGAGCCGCATCGCGGACCTACCTACGGTCGGTGAGCAGTGGTCAGTCTTGGACGGTGACCTCCATGTTCATCTTTATCTATCGGCCTCACTGCGCCGACGCTACGGACGCTTGGGCGACCATGTAACCATCCGAATCGTGTCATCCGTCGCGTGCCGCTCATTGGAAATCCTTGGTGTGTAAAAATGGCGGACGACGACACCCAGACGTTTGGCCTGCACGACGCAAAGATATCTACCGACTCCATCTTCCCGTCACGTTTTTGATGGTGGAATAAAATAGCTTCTGCTTCTCTCTCATCCTCATGTTCTCTCTCATCCTCATGATGGCGCCTGCGGCAATAAGATATCTACACATTGCTCTGACGAGAGAATAAATGTCCTGCTGACAGAATAAAAACGTGCTGCTTCTCCCTCATCCTCATGATGCTTCTCCAAATGCTCTGCGATGAATTTAACGTTCGACTGGGATGAACGAATGACAAAGCGGTCCGTACACGTCATGAGGCGGCCAATGACCAGCGTCGGTTACTTCTCCGACGACAGCGATCACGGAGTCGCGAACTGCTTCCTACCTCGATCGAGGCGCTCGACTATACCCTTCTCGCTCGAAGCCACCGTGCATCCTTTGCCTGAGGTTTCCGCGAACGAAATTGTCCCAGCCAGCGTTGTCGTCGTTGCTGCGGCATTTGCGCGCCTTCTTTTCGCTCGCGGGGAGCTGCGCCCCAATGCGGCCATGCTCGCGATCGCTCCAGCGAGTAATTCCAACAATGATCGGAGAGGCCGATGCTGAATCTGCCGTCCGTTCGTCATCTGCGCCATTTGACGGCGCTTTACGATCACGGCCATTTCGGCCGCGCCGCAGAAACCTGTCACGTGACGCAATCGGCATTCAGCACCAGCATCAAGGAGTTGGAATCCGTGGTTCAGGGGACGCTGGTCGACCGTTCGAAGCGACGCGTTGTCCTCACCCCGCTCGGCATCGAGACGGTCGCGCGCGCGCGCAAAATCGTCAAAGAACTGGAAGACTTGGTCAACTTCACGGCCGCGTCGCGAGAGCCGCTCTCCGGTACACTCCGGATGGGAGCCATCCCGACCGTTGGTCCTTATCTGTTGCCGCGCGTGCTGCCGAGGCTCCGCTCCTCCTATAACCGACTTAAGCTCTATCTCGTCGAGGATGATCCCGAGCGCCTCATCGAGGCGATGCACCACGGTCAACTCGACGTAGTCCTGCTCGCGCTCCCTTACAATTGTGGTGCGGTCGAGACAGTCATTTTGTTCGAGGATCCCTTCGTGCTGGGATTGCCGCGCACGCACCCTCTCGCCAAGGAGGATCGCGTTAACCCGCAACGGTTGTTGGGCGAGGAGTTATTGTTGTTGAAGGAAGGCCATTGCCTCCGCGATCACGCGCTGTCGGTGTGCCACTTTGCTGACCGGCACCTCACGGAACGATTCGAGGCGACAAGCCTAACCACCTTGGTGCAGATGGTGGACAACGGGCTTGGAATTACATTGCTGCCGACGCTCGCAGTCAATGCCGGGTTGCTGAGCGGCACCAATATGGTCACCCGCCAGCTGCTTACGAACGAGCCGGCGAGAAAGATCGGTCTCGTATGGCGGCGCGGCACTGGGCGGCAAGAAGAGTTTCGCTTGCTCGCCAAGGAACTCGTGGAACACCGCCAGGCTGAGCTCGGAACAAACGGCGTCACTGCCCGACACGGTGGTGGGGGCTGGCACGAAAGCAGAATGGCGCTAACTGGTGACCAAGCCAGGTAGTGGCCAGAATTGTGGCGGGCCGTTCTGTGGGTATGTGCGCGGGGTGGAATTGGCCGCGATGTATCCGCGGTGATTAGCCAAATGTAGAAAGAGAGGGCGAGCAAAAGCCCGCCCTCATATCGTTGTTACTTCAGTGTGCCAACGTTTGTGCGCTGCCATCCTGAGCGCCCATCAAATTATAACCGGGGCTACCACCGCCGGTGAGTGATGGATCGTATCTGTTGAATGAACCGGTACCCGACAGGCTTGGAGCCTGGGCGAACGCGTGCAGTCCACTCTCATGACTGACAACCTGCTTATTCTTGGGAGCGACCTTCCCAGTATGCAAGACGCGGTGCGGGGCGGAATTGGCCGCCTGGGCGAACGCAGGCGATGCAAAGCCAAACGCCGCGACAACAACGACAAGCGCGAGTTTTGATCTATCGATCACGGGTTTCCTCCTGATTTTCACCGCGATCAAAGGCACGATGCCCTGTCGCCGGTGTTGCAGGAGATGCTCTAGATACCCCCCGTGATATTCAAATTGATCTTCTGGATCACACTGATCGAAAAAATTGAACGGATGTGTTGATGAAAAAATCCTTGGATTCACGCATCGACCAAGAGTCCTGTTCAGGCTGTTATCACATAAACTCGTGGCTGGATTTCAGGCTCGCTCGGAGCCGCCAGGCGTCTATTCAACATAGGTTTGGTATGCCGTGTTGAGTCATCCCGTCGTCCGCACCTTGAAGACGCGCCATTCGAATCCGAGGGCGTCGCTGCAATGATGAAAATGATGGCCGGCATAGAAATCGCGCGGTTCGGCGCCAGCGATTATTAGCGAAATCTCAATAGCAGTAGAATGACCGCATAACGATGGCAGAGCTATCCACCGGGCGATGTCTGTTGCTGGTCCTTCGCGTCACTTAACTGTGCTGCGGCGATACGTCCGGAGTTGGGTGCTAGGTGGAAGCGGCGGGTCTGATGCGGGCGAGTGCTGTGTAAGTTGTTATGTCCGGCAGGCGATTTCTTGCCCACTTAGCAGCCTCTTGGCCCCTCTGCTCTGCTAGTCACCAGCTATCTGGTCCTGCACAAGGCCGCCCCGGCTGCGGCTAAGGCGCCGTCTCGCCGCGAACGTTTTCTCCCGGGCGCCGCGGCACGTTGGGATTGGCTACACAGAACCCGTGATAATCCACCGCCTCTTCGCATTGTTCGCGCGTCATGTACCAGCATCGATAGATGCTGCCCTGGACGCACCAGGGATATGACGGTGATTCCGCAGCCGCGGGCGCTGCCGTTCCGAGAGCGATCGCGCCGCCGAATATAGTGGAGGTTATGACTGATAGTTGGACGAGATGTTTGAGCGAGAGGTGTTTGGATAACATGACTTCCAGATTGTTATGAGCAACTAGTGAATAACACAACCACATGTCATCTGATTGTAGATTTTAACGATCACTGTTATCGATTTTAACGATCCTTACGTATTCGGTCCAAAGACTCGCGAAGCAGCCGTCCTTGTGCAATGCGTAATAATTAATTAGCTAGCGCAATGCGGGGCGATTCTGAAACAAGAGAATCCGAAATATGAAATCGCTCGACACGGCGTTGCTGTTGTCCGTTCTTGGCATCGTCACGCTGCTCACCAGCCCCGCATTTGCGCAGAAGCAGCATCATGTCACCCTTGTTAAAAGACCGGCGATCTATAACAGCGCCCCCGGATACCGACCGCAAACAGAATCGTCTTCAAACGATCCGGGTCTCACGGGTGGGGGAAGCCTCGGCTATAATCAAATGCTCTTGATTCACTGAGGTGACAAAAAACGGGACGGGCATCAGTTCGCTCTCGTTTCCTTGTTTATCCCGGCGGACCTTGCGCAGCGAGTGCCACTCGTGGCGCGACCGTGGGAAGGCCTCCGGTTTATGTCCATCCGAAACAAAATGCTGCCATTTGGCGTAATCGCGATGCCGGTTGCCCGTCTTGATCTCGACGAAGACGCGGTCGAGTTCAAAACCCGCTGCGGCGGCGAAGCGCGTGAGTGCTTCCCGCTGCGCCTCGATCCCAAGCTCCGATCGGCCCTTTTGTGAAATGGAAGCCTGCTATGTCATCGCCCCCTCTCTATGCACATGTTGAATCCGTTCTGGCCGGCGATATCGCCGACGGAAACTTGCCCCCCGAAACCCAATTGCCGCCGGAAGAGGGCTTGATGGAGCGGTTCAAGGTCAGCCGAACGACCGTCAGAAAGGCGATTCAGAATTTGGCAGAGCGCGGCCTCGTCGAGGTCAGGAGGGGCACGGGCACGTTTGTCGCCCAGCCGAGGATCACGCAGGAATTGACCGAACTGACCGGTTTTGCCGAGGACATGCAGCTTTTGGGGCGAAACCCGACCGCCCGCTTGCTCGACAAGCTCACTTTAACAGCCGATGAAACCGTCGCGCGTCACCTTGCATTGGCGCCTGGGACGCCTGTGGTCAGATTTCGGCGTGTCCGCTTGGCCGATGGCGTGGCCATGTCTTTCGACGAGACCTACCTGCCTCGCGACCTCGGGGAGAAGGTTGCTGAGAACGACCTTGACGCCGAGCCAATCTTCGCCCTGCTGGAGGACAAGTATGATACGCCTCTGGTCGAAGCCGAATACAAGTTGGAAGCGGCAGCAGCCGACCCTGTTGCGGCCGGGGCGCTCCAAGTGCCGACCGGCAGCCCGATCTTCCTGATCGAGCGCACGTCCTACACCACCGGCAAGCGGCCAGTCGACTATGAGAGGCTGTTCTATCGTGGCGATCTGATTCGGTTCGTGACGCGCCTTGCCCGACGCCCAAAGCAACCCGACTAGCGACTGTATTTTGGCGCGCGGCCACGCCCCCCTGCCTACAATCCAAGAAGTAGCGGTGCAGGGCTAGAATCTGTTGCGCCTACCGGCGCAAGCGTGAGCTCAGAATAAGTAGTGTAATTGCCGGCGTCGTGGCAGACGGGGGGTCAGTCCGCCTCCGGCATCCCCACAATCAGCGCCATGCGCACCAGATCCGACAAGCTGCCGGCCCGCATCTTATGCATGAGGTTGGCGCGATAGATTTCGACGGTGCGCGGACTGATGCCCAGATCGAACGCGATCTGCTTGTTGGCGCGGCCTGCTACCAGCTCGTCGAGGACATCGCGCTCGCGCTGCGACAGTGCCGCCGTGCGGCTCTCAATCTCGGCACGTTCGATGTGGCGCTTGGCCTGGCCATCCTGCTGCTGCAGCGCCAGATTGACGCTTGCCAACAACACTTCGTCGTCGACCGGCTTTTCCAGGAAATCGATAGCGCCAATCTTCATAGCTTCGACGGCCAGCGCAACGTCGCCATGGCCGGTAACGACGATGACCGGCACGGTGACCTTCAGATCGTTCAAGCGCCGCAGGAGATCGATCCCGCTCAGGTCGGGCATCCTTACGTCGGTAATGATGCAACCATTTTTTGCCGCAGGCAGCGTCTCGAGGAATGCCTTGGCGGAGGCAAAGCTTTGCACGCTGATCTGGGCCGTGCCCAACAGGAAGGCGAGCAATTCGCGCTGGGCGTCATCGTCGTCGATGACGTATACGATGCGTTCTTCAGCCGGCATCACCGCCGTCCTCGTTGGTCACAGCAGGTAACGTGAAAGAAAACACCGTCCCACCTCCGGGATTGGAACGTTGTGCGATGGCGCCGCCATGGGCCTCGATGATGGTGCGGGAGATCGACAGGCCGACGCCCATGCCCAGTCGTTTGGTGGTGACAAACGGCTGGAATAATTGCGCGCCGATCTCCGCCGCGATGCCGGCCCCAGTGTCGGCTACGCTGATTTCGATCATATTGTCCAGCGCCGCGGCGGTTGAGACGGCAAGTTCGCGCGTTTCGACGCCTTCCATCGCTTCAATGGCGTTGCGCATCAGGTTGAGCAAAACCTGCTGAATCTGCACCTTGTCCGCCAGCACGAAATCCAGCCGAGGAGCGAAGGTGAAACGCACGCGTATGCCCTTGTCCTTGGCGCCAACCAGCGCCAGGGCGCTCGCCTCTTCGACCAGCTTCTTGACGTCCTCGACCAGCCGCTCGCTCTCGCCGCGCGCGACGAAATCGCGCAGCCGGCGAATGATGTCGCCGGCGCGCAGGGCCTGGTCGGCCGCCTTGTCCATCGCGTCGCGCAACAATCCGGCGCCGTCGTCGGAGCGGCTTTCCATAAGCCGCCGGGACCCCTTCATATAATTGACGATGGCGGACAGCGGCTGATTGAGCTCGTGCGCCAGCGCCGAGGCCATCCCGCCCATCGCGGTCAGCCGTGACATATGAAGGAGCTCGGATTGCAATTCCTGCAACCGGGCCTCGGTCTGCTGGCGCGCGGTGAGATCGCGGATGAAGCCGGTGAAGAAGCGCTGATCGCCAACCTGCATCTCGCCGACGGCAAGCTCCATCGGAAACGTCGAGCCGTCGCTGCGTTGCCCGACGACGACACGGCCGATGCCGATCACCCGCCGCTCGTTGGTTCGCTTGTAGCGATCGATGTAGCCGTCGTGACCCTCCTGGTAGGGCGACGGCATCAGCATCTTGACGTTTTTCCCTATGACAGAGGCGGCGCTGAAGTCGAACAGCCGTTCCGCCGCGGCGCTGAACGATTGCATGATGCCGCGCTCGTCGATGACGATCATGGCGTCGGGAATGCTGTCTAGAATCGATTGCAGATGAGCGGAGCGGGCAAATGCCTCCTGGGCGCTTGCCGTCGCGGCAAGGCGAAAGCGATCCAGCAGCATGCCGCGCCAGGACACACCGATGCCGATAACGCCGAAGATGAAGGCGTGCATCAGATCAGTGGGCCCAAGCGGGTGAACGTCCTTGATGATGAACACGCCGAGCGCGATGCTGAGCGCGGTTGCGAGCAGCCCGGGCCCCCAGCCGCCGAGTGTCGAGGCAACCAAAATCGCCGGCACAAAGAACAGGTACGACGCCTCGGGCCGAAGCAGCGATTCGAGGAGAAGTTTTATGCCAGCCCCAGCCGCAATCACCAGGATCGCGACGCCGTAGCGCCACAGCGCGCCGCGCCAAGCGGGTAGCGGTGATGCGACAGGCCGTAGATAGGGTTGCCAGCCCGGTATTGTGTCAGTCATCGATCGCCATCGGGTGGACCGCGCTGGGAGGGCCGTCACCCTCAAGTCAATGGAAAGGCTCAGGAGTTCGATAGCTTGTGGAACATAATCGGCCAACAGCTAAGGGAAAACCCTTAGGTGCAATATGCCGCAATCGAATTATCATCGACACTCCGCATCGTGCTGCGCAACCGCGCCGCGTTTAGCCGCATGAACGGCGAAAATGCGCGGGCGCCGTCGCTTCCCGAGAATCGCAGCGTAAAAATGGGAGAACAATCATGCTGGTCAAAGACGTCATGACGCGGAATGTAATTTCCGTCCATGCGAGTAAACGGATGAGTCTTCCAAGTTTGTGGGCCACGAGCCAAGACCTGACATCGGACCCGTTCTCCGCACCCGTCATTGGGGCTGGCGCGCCGGCAATAAATGTGGCGGAAACAAAGGATGCTTTCGAAGTAACGGCCGAACTTCCCGGCGTTGACGAGAAAGATATCGAGATAAGCCTAGACGGCGACCGGCTGGTCATTTTCGGTGAGAAAAAAGCGGAAAACATGACAGAAGAAAAAGACTGGCATGTCGAGGAGCGGAGCCTCGGTTCATTCTACCGATCGATATCTTTGCCATTCGAGCCAGAGAACGGAGCGGTCGACGTTTATTGCGACAAGGGCGTGCTGCATCTAACGATCAAGAAGACCCGTATCGGCACTCGATCGGGCCTGAGTCGGCAATGTTAATACGGACGCAGTGAGTGGGCAGCCCTTTTCAACTATGACGCCCCAGCTCGACCTGGATGTTCGGCAGATCCGCTCATGCGCATCACCGCGTAATCATCAAAATTGGACTGATCGACTGCACCGTCGGAGATGCTGATTTCGTCGGTCAATGCCAAACCGCGACTACAAACAATGCCGAGTTGTTCCCTGCGATCACGGTGACGGGCTGCACCGCCGTACTGGTTCGAAATATCGTAGTTCTTCAACTCAACGCCGTTCTAGTCACGGTCGTGGCTGTTATGGAAGAGCTGCGGATCTTCAAACGGCAGCCCGCGATCGCCGACGACGCGTTGATGCCACGCTCCCGATTTGCAGGAATTGTCGAGGCCGGCGCGCAGATAGTGTGCTGAAATCGGTCGGAAATGGCCGTTGCGGACGTCGTCCGCGCGTGTCCACATCACTTTCATCCGCCGCCGGGCGTTGTCGGCCATGAGCACGGCATCGACGACAAATTCCTGATCGAAGTCGCCGCGTCGGCCAAAGCCACCGTCAAAGAAGCGTAGAGGGGATAGCCTCGATGGGTCTTCAACTGCAGTTTCTTGAAGACACCGTCGGCGGATAACGGCCGACGGTGTCTTCCATCAGGAGGTCCGCTCTCTGTTACGGGAACGGATAGTAGCGCAGCGAAACCATCACAACCTGGTTGTCAGGATTGAGCCCCAGGTTGGGTGTCGACGTCGCAGTCACCGGCCCGGAGGCACCCGGGAAGGCCTGCAATTTTTGATATTCATATTGCACGCCGTACGCGAGCCGGCCGACCGGACCTTTGTAGAGGTTTTGCCAGAAGCCGAAGGTCAGCTCCTGCGTACGATGCACGTTGGCGGTGCAGGTCGTGCCGGCGATCGCATCGTTGTAACCTGCAGTGCCGTCACCTTGGTTCTCCAAGAAGCAGCCGTTATTGGCGTAAGCGGGATTGCCGTAGCCGAGAGCAGTGGCACCAATATTGTAGTAATTGGCGTTGACTTCTTCCTGACCCGCATAGGCGTAAACGTCGAGATCGGGATTGACGTGACCGATCGCGCCCAACATGAACTGCGTGGTGCGCAGCGGCGTGAGCGACCCATCCGGCCCGATGGTGACATCCGGCAACTGGCTCGAGCCATAACGCCCGAGGCCCTCACCGGTCAACACGCTCGCCTGGAAGTCGACGAACTTCGGCACCACTGGCATCAGCACCGAACCGCCGATGCCCCAGCCCATATTAGTCTTGTTGGTGCCCGATCCCTCAAGTGCGGTCGTGTACACTCGGTCGGTGAAGAACCGCTGGAGACCGAACAATTCGTAATGGCCCCAACCCGGATCGAGTGCGAGTTTTTCGATGATGTCCGGATATTCGTCAGCCGAGCACCCCGTCGCCGAGTCCAACAATCCGCTCGCCTGACAGGCATTGAGATCGTTGAGGGACAGACCGGGCGGGGTCGGGCTGCCGCCGAGAGCGGCAGCGGAGCTCTGCGACGATGCGCCAAGAGTGCCGATGCCGTTCGAGGCAAAATTCACCTGCGGCGCTTCAAGCGACACGCCCAACCAGGCGACCTTGTTAAAATCCTCGACAAAACGGATTTCCGGTTGCCGCGCCCAGTTGAAGCCGACGACGTATTGCGCGTCGATGGACATCGGCAGGTTTTCCGACAACGGAAGCATGCCGACCTTGTTCTGTGTGAGCAAGCTCCAGCCTTGACCGGCCATCATGTGAAAGTGAGTGCTGTCGTTGTCGTAGCTAACGAAGGCTTGGCGGATACGCGGTTGGTAGCTGTTGCTTTCGCGCGAATTCGCTGTCACGCCAGCGCCCAGAAAGTCCATTTCATAATAGGCTTGCAAGTGCTGGGTCGGGCTGATGTCGCCCTGCGCCTTGATCGTGAAGCGGCTTTGCCGCGCCGAAAAGCCCAACTCGCCTTCATGATAGAGCGGCGAGTTCGGAAACGGCGTCGAGCCGAACGGGGCGTCGCCGACATCGGCCACCGTATTGCGCTGACGCCAGATACCGGCGGCTTCGATGAAGCCACCGAAGGTCACCTTCACGCCGGGAATCAGCGACGACGGCGCCTTGAAGAGGCCGTTCGTGGCGGGTTTTCCTGAAGCATCGTAAGCGCCGGTCGGAATATTCTGCACGGCTTCCTTTGCAGACCTGGCTTCCTTTTTCGTTTCCGCCACCTGATTTTGCAACTTTTGCAATTGCTGCTGCAGGGCATTGATCTGGTTCTGCACATCGTCAGCCCATGCCGGCGCTGCCGCGACAAGCGACGCTCCCAAAAGCGTTCCAGACAATAGAGTGGCGCTTCGCCGTTTGGCGATCATTTAGGATCTCCTGTTTCGGATATTTTTGAAGAACGATACGTGGTTCGGTTAGCTATCGTTGTTTGTTAAGCTTGCTGTTTGAACGTGCCGTGACACCGCCACGGCAGCGCGTGTTTGAAATGACGCGTGAGGATTTCAGAACAGCGCGACACGTCAGTTAGCTCGTCTCGCAAAAATATGGGTGACAAATAAATCACCATGAGAAAGACTTTTTTGACAGTTATGTAAAAAAGAAGATCAGAACTTGCGCGCGATACCGCATAAACCGCCTTTGCGTGTAAATGTAATTTCCGCGTCAATCTAAAACGCCGTAAAAACAAAGGCGCCGGCTCGACTAATGTCGGCAACCGATCCCATTCCACTTTTTATTTTTCTGAATACTGTGATCATAAATATCAATTGGAAGACAAAAGATATCGAGCGCACTACATACTCGTGCTGCGCTGCTATCCGTCCCGTAACAGAGCAGCGAACCTCCTGATGTGAAGACATCGTCGGCCGTTGCCCCGACAGTGTCCTCAAAAAAACGGCTATTGAAGTCCGCCGGAGCTGGTCCCGCGGCGGTTCTTCAAGACCCATTGGAGAACGCCGCCGGGGCTTGTCCCCCCGACGGCGCTTTTATTTCATCGGATTTTGCGCGATTGCACTTCGATCGCCGACCTAATCTAGGCATCGTTCGTCATTCGAAGCGCCGGCTCTCGCTCAGCGAGCCCATTTGCTTGGTCCAAAGTGACTTATGCTCTCCCGTCGACAAGGGGATGAGTTCGTGACTTGTTTGTTCTATTTTTTTATCGGCGTCACCGGACTCGAGGGGCCGGTCATCGATGTGGGAAAATTGACGCCCTTTTTCGGCGAAGGGCAGGGTACGAGAAGCTGATGGTTTTCAAACGGTGCCCAAGCGGGCTGCGGCTCCCACCACCGCTCTTACAAAGGGCTGAACAATCGAGCGGAAGAGACGATGGAAAGCAAGGATTGAATGCGCATCCGGCAAGGGACAGCCCCCCTGTAAACGCGAAAAGTCCCGCGAACCGAATCTCGCGGGACCTGACTTCACGCCGGGGTGGCGTGGATTGCTTTCTACGGAAGACGATCAGAAAGTGTAACGAGCGCCAACCGTCGGAGCTAGATTGTTGTTGTAGTAATAGGGAACGCCGGGGCCGTGAGGAATGGCGACGGCCAGACCGCCCGTGACGTCTGAATACGCAATGCCGGCATAAACGTCGAAACGCTTGGTAAGGTGATAATCCCCAAAGAGCGAAACCTCGTTGAGGGAGCCCGCGCAGGAAGCGACGATATCGGCGGCGGCCGAGCAGGTCGATGGAACGCGGAAGTCGTTCTGGATCTCACGATAGTAGGACAAAGTGACTTCGGCTTGGCTATTGAAAGCGTATTTCGCTCCGGTCCAGAAGACCTGCACGATCTTGGGAGAATCGAGATTGTTGTCTTCGACCCCGCTCAGGACATAACCGCCCTGGGCCGTGGCACCAATGCCCAACGGGTTCGCCGGGTTGACCTCCTGGACGTATTCGTAGCCACCATAGAACTTGAACTGGTTCCAGGCATATTTGCCGGCAAACATAATTGCGTTGTTGTCGGTGACGATGCCATATTCGGTGTTGGTCGGGTCGATCAGATTGGCCCCAGTGATGGGGTTTGTATTGATGCTGTTGGTGGTCGACTGATAGGGCTGTGTCAGACTTGTAGGCCCCAGCAAGGGATTGACGACGCTGATCGCCTCATTGACGTGTTGGTAGACGACGTCGCCCGAGAAGTTGCCGAATTCTCCGCCGAAATCTAATCCGTAGGCGGAATTATGCGGCGCTTCCGCCGTACAAGTCGAGGCCGTCCAGCCGGCGGTGGCGGAGAAGCAGCCGCCCGAACCGTCGGCGAATTTATACAGCGCGCCGAAATGCGCCGGGCCAAAGGTGACGCGATATTTGATGGTGTCGTCCAAACGGGTGTCCTGGGTGTCGCCGCCGCCGGCCATCAGGCCATTATAGCCGATGAACGAAAAAGAATAGGCGCCGCCGGCCGGATCGTAAGTAAGCATTGCATCGGTGCCCAGGGCGCGCTGACGACCGAAGGTCAGCGTGCCGTAAGCCGGGGACGATACACCGGCATAAAGTTCGTCGTTGAAGACTTGGCCCGCGCGCGCGCCATCGCCGACATTTGTATAGGAGCTCCTGGGGAGGCCGTTGTTGATGGTATTGGCGGCCGCCTGGTTGGCGAGTTGACCGGACTGCGGATTGACGCCGGTCGAAGCGTTGAACACGCCGAACCAGCCATTCAGGATCTCTTCCTTGCCCTTGATGCCCAGACCTGTCTGCGACAGGTTGTTCGGCGCAATGAGGAATTGAGAACTGTTGCCGTTTCGGTTGACCAGCGATTCGCCTTCGTAATTAACGCCGTTCGGCGGTGTGCCATGGCTGACCCAACCCGCGCCGATGTCATACGTGCCGTATATCGTAATGCCATGCCAAGTCAGCGAGCAATCGGTGTCGCGGAATTGCTCGTAGCTCGCGCAGCCGCTATCGACGGCCGGCGCGGCCTTCACCTGCAACGGCGCCTTGATCGGCATATCCGGCGCGTAGGCGAGGGCCGCGAAAGGATTCGCGTTATCCCTCCCTGCCGCCTGCACAGGCGTGTTTGCCGAGACTGGAGGGAGAGCCTGAGCCGCGGGGTTGGCCTGCTGCGCGTGTGCCGTCGGCGCGACTGCGAGAGCAAGCGTAAAAAGCCCCGCGACGAAAGCTGGCCCTCGAACCTTCTCCATCAGCGCGAATGTATATGTCGTGCCGCTGGTGTGCGGGCGGTCTTCCACACTAAGCATGTCCGTCTTTATCCTGTAGCCTGGTTCTTTTCTCATCTTGGCATCCCAACGTTATATACGAGTGGATATAACGCTAAGTGCGATCGTCGAGACATTATTGTCAACGTGCCGACGGTGGATGACCTTTTGTCTTTAAATTGATATTTTAAATGACAGTATTCGAAAAAATGGAATGTTGGTTTGCGAAGCCCCAGCGGAAATCGAAAATACAGTCCCGCAGAATGGGCGATGATCTGGGAGAGGAGGTAGCGATATTTATAATTTACGGGATGCTGGATCGTCTCGAAGGATTATCCAGTCAGATGCCTTCCGCCGGTTAGCGTAGCATCGACTTCCGGGAACGTTATCGCGCTCGCGGGCAGTTGCCGAAATCAAACCGAATAGTACGCAAATAGATCAATCCGAATAATGCCGCATTCGCGTTGTGCATGCCCGGCACGAGACCGGGCATGCGATTGAGCGATAGCGCGAGAGCCGGGAACTACTTGAAGTGATATGTGGTTCCCAAGTAGGCCGTGCTTTCGATGGCGCTGCCGGGAGCGATTTCCGAGAACAGCGGCACGTTGTGGTTGGCGCCGTATTTGTTGTACCAGTAGCGGTAGCCGACATACGTGTCCCAGATACCGGGCTTGCCAAAGAACTGCTTAGACGCGTCGAGCGTCAAGCGGACGTCTTCGAGGACCTCGGTCTTGGTTTCATTGATACCAAGATTCGCTGCGGTGCAGCCGCCATGGGCGAGGGCGTCGCAGTTAGCGGTCGAGATGCCGGTGCCCTTCGGGAAGGTGACGTTTGTGACGTCGTAGAAAGTAAGCGGCAAGGGCACCAATTTATCGAGCGGTTCGGCCGCAGAGAATTCAAGCTTCGGCGCCATTTTCCAATTGCGGTCGCCGGTGAAGGGGCCGCCGACGGTGCAAGCAAAAGAATACGCGACGCCGAAGCTTGGAGCGGTGGTTCCGCACGCGTCGAACCCGCTATGGCTGTATCCCTGGTCAGCCAATACGGCGAACAGCACGGTGCCAGGCAGGTTCAAGCGGAAGTTTACGCCGACGAGGCCCTCGGTTAGTTGCGATGCGAGGAAAGAGTCGTGAAAGCCATAGGTGCCGCCACCTTCGATGCCCATGTCCTTGAAAAATGGATTGCTGAACATCGTGCTATGGGTGAGTTCGTTTAAGCCGATAGTGCTGCGTTCGAAGGCATAAAGCTCCCTGCTGCCCTCAGCGCCGGGGACGCCGCCATTCGGATCCTGATCGCCGTATTGATTGATTTCGACATGGAACAGATTGGTGCCGTATTCCCACGCGTCGAAATGATCGATGCTGGCCTGGTAGCGGGCCATCGTGTTTTTCTCTCCGGAATGCCCGCCGGGAACTGTATCGCTGCCGCCGGCAACGCCCGGATCGGTTGCATCAGGATAATAGGTGAAACTCACCGATGTGTTGTTTGCCGAAAAGAACGGTACCGGTTGTTGCGCTGGCATGGCCTTGACCGGCATATCCGCTGCGCGCGCATAGCCGCCGGCTGACGCCACAAGGAGTGCGGCGAGCGCCGCCGCCTTCCCCTTCGACGTCCAAGTCTGTTCCTTCACGTTCATCGCTTTCCTCTCCCGTTTACTTCACCAGCGCCCTGGATTTACGGAGGTTCATGCGGCTTGATTACCGCTAATGACCATCCACAAGGCGTCGGGGCCTTTGCCGAAGTAACTTCGGTATAAAAAGCCACGCTACTCAAATTGATATTTGTGATCACAGTATTCATAAAAACGGGATGGTAGATGTTATGGTCGTTATTCGTCGTCCAGCGCGAACAAGCGGCTGTTGGCGAGAAGGTGCCAGCAAACAATCGGAGCCGCCTTACTGAAGCCGCCATCTGACTCTGGCGGTCTTCGTCTGGTTCCCCGGGGCACACACGTTGCTCTCTTTTTCGAAATCCGTTCGTCTTGAACGCCAGCAACACGTTTATGCGATAACACCTTGCGCAAGGACTTGGTCGGCGCCGAGCGCCAAATATTCGGCCATAAAACGTACTCCTTGCGATATTTATGATCAGTGTGATCATAAATATCCATTTGAAGATAATGGGTATCGAGCGCATCACCTGACGATCGGCGCCATAGCGCCGGACATTTCCTTGCTATCAAAATCGGGAAGGTAGCCTTGATCGATAGATCAAAACTGTCCCTTGTCGTCGGTAGCCTCGGTTAAATAAGGAAATTCAATCAGAACGGCAGCGCGGAATTGAAGTAACAAAAAAAGCGGTCGCTGAGGGGTGACTTTCGGACCGGTCGCACCGGTTGCCATACTTGGCATGGCCAAGCTTGCGATTGGAGGAGTCACCGCCGGATGCTTGCCATCGTCCGCATCGCACTGCGGCGCCCATACACGTTTGTCGTACTTGCCCTGCTGATCTTGATCATGGGGCCGCTTGCTGCATTACGCACGCCAGTCGACATCTTTCCGGAAATCCGCATCCCGATCATTGCCGTGGTTTGGCAGTACACCGGTCTGGCGCCCCAAGACATGACCGGGCGGGTGCTGTCGCCCTATGAGCGCTCGCTGACGACGACGGTCAATGACATCGAGCACATCGAAGCGACAGGATACAACGGCGTCGGTATTGTCAAAATATTCTTTCAGCCCAACGTCGATATTCGCACGGCCAACGCGCAGGTGACCGCGGCGTCGCAGACCGTCCTTAAGAGTCTGCCGCCTAACACGACGCCGCCGCTGATCCTGAACTACAATGCTTCTACCGTTCCGATCATCCAGCTCGCCTTGTCGGGCAACGGCCTTTCCGAACAACAACTTGCCGATATCGGACAAAATGTAATCCGCATTTCGCTGATCACCGTGCCGGGTGCGGCGGTTCCGAGCCCGTATGGCGGCAAGACGCGGGAGGTGCAGATCGACCTCGACGCCGCGGCTCTGCAGGCGCGTGGCCTTTCGGCGCAGGATGTCGCCCATGCTCTGGCCACGCAGAACCTCCTCACGCCGGTCGGCACTGAAAAAATAGGCCACTTCGAATATACTATCGAGCTGAACGATGCTCCCACGGTAATTCGCGAGCTCGGCAACTTGCCGATCAAGGCCGTCGATGGCGCGATGGTCTATATTCATGACGTCGCGCAGGTTCGTGACGGCAATCCGCCGCAAACCAACGTCGTGCATGTGGACGGCAATCGTTCGGTCCTCATGCAGGTGCTCAAAAACGGCGCGGTGTCGACGCTGTCGATCATCGACGGCGTGAAGCAAACGGTGCAGCGTATAAAGGGTATCCTGCCGCCGGACCTGAAGATCGCCCTGCTCAGCGATCAGTCGGTTTTCATCAAGGCCGCGATCGGCGGCGTCGTCCGTGAAGGCGTGATCGCGGCGGCGCTGACCAGCCTGATGATTCTGTTGTTTCTGGGCAGCGTGCGCTCGACGCTCATTATCGCGACGTCGATTCCGCTTTCGGTGCTCGGATCAATCGCGACGCTGTGGGCCTTGGGTGAGACGCTCAACATCATGACGCTGGGCGGCCTTGCGCTCGCGGTCGGCGTCCTGGTCGACGAAGCGACGGTGACGATCGAGAACATCAACTGGCATCTGGAACAGGGGAAAGAGGTTGAGACCGCCATCATGGACGGCGCGGCGCAGATCATGGTGCCGGCCTTCGTCTCGTTGCTGTGTATCTGCATCGTGTTCGTGCCGATGTATCTGCTGACCGGTGTGTCGCGGTTTCTGTTCGTACCGATGGCAGAAGCCCTCATGGCGGCGATGCTGTGGTCCTTCATCCTGTCGACCACCCTGGTGCCGACCATGGCCAAATACCTCCTGCGCAAGCATGCGCCGCACACCGACATGCATGGGCTCGACGGCCCGTTGCCGCCCTCGCGCAATCCTTTCGTCCGCTTGCAACGCGGGTTCGAAGCCCTTTTCGAACGGTTCCGTGACGGATATCATGGACTGTTGGCAATGGCGCTGCGCAACCGGGCCAAATTCGTCATCGGTTTTCTGACTTTCGTGTTAGCGTCATTTGCGCTGGTACCCTACATCGGGCAGGACTTTTTCCCGGCGGTCGATTCCGGCCAGATTCTGCTGCATGTGCGTACTCAGGTCGGCACGCGCATCGAGGATAGCGCCGCGGAATGCTCCGATATTGAGGGCGTCATTCGCCAGATCATTCCGCCGAAGGAACTGGATACGATCGTCGACAATATCGGCTTTCCGGTCTCGGGCATCAATAGTGCCTACAACAATGACGGCACCATCGGTCCTCAGGATGCCGACATCCAGATCAAGCTCAATGAGAACCATCGCCCCACCGCGCAATATATTCGGACGATGCGCGAAGAGCTGCCGGACCGCTTCCCCGGCGTGACATTTTCGTTCCTGCCGGCCGACATCATCAGCCAGATCCTCAATTTCGGTGCGCCGGACCCGATCGATCTGCAAATTCGCGGACCGGATATCGACACCGATTCTGCTTATGCAGAGAAGCTCTTACGGCACATCCGCAACGTTCCGGGCTTGGTCGATGCGCGCATTCAGCAACCTCTCGACGGGCCAGCTTTCGACGTCGATGTCGACCGCACAAGTGCGCAATATGTCGGCATCACCGAAGGCGACGTCGCCAACAGTCTGGTCGTCAATTTGGCCGGCAGCAGCCAGGTCGCACCGACATTTTGGCTCAATCCCAAAAACGGCATCTCGTACTCCATTGTGATGCAGATGCCGCAATATCAATTGGATTCGTTAAGTGCCTTGCGGAGCCTTCAGATCACGGCACCGGGCGTGGAACCGCAAACGCTCGGCGCTATCACCCATATCCATCGCGCGAGCCTGCCCGCGGTCTATTCGCAATATGACGTCGAGCCGATGATCGACATCTACGGCACCACCCAGGGCCGCGATCTGGGCGGCGTATCTGCCGATATTCAGAAAATCGTCGATCAAGACGCCGACAAACTTCCGCCGGGCGTCCAGGTGGTGATGCTTGGTCAGGTCCAGACCATGAAGAGCGCATTCTCCGGCCTGCTGTTCGGCCTCGCTGGCTCAATCGTGTTGATCTACCTCCTCATCGTCGTGAACTTCCAATCCTGGACCGATCCCTTCGTCATCATCAGCGCGCTGCCGGCAGCGCTCGCGGGTATCGTTTGGATTCTGTTCGCCACCGGAACGACACTCTCGGTGCCGGCGCTTACCGGCGCCATCATGTGCATGGGCGTCGCCACGGCCAACAGCGTGCTGGTCATCAGTTTTGCCCGCGAAAAGCTTGACGAACTCGGCGACCCGATCGCCGCAGCCATGGAAGCGGGCTTCGTTCGCTTCCGCCCGGTTCTGATGACCGCGCTTGCCATGATCATCGGCATGCTGCCGATGGCACTTGGACTGGGCGAAGGCGGCGAACAGAACGCCCCGCTCGGCCGCGCCGTGGTCGGGGGCCTCATCTTTGCAACAACCGCAACGCTGATGTTCGTGCCCGTCGTCTTCAGCCTGTTGCACGGGCGCCGTACCAAGCCGGATCACTCGAATATTGGAGACCCGAATGCTGCCTGAAGCGAAGTCGTCGACCGTATCTCGCCGCGGGCTTTATATTGCCGGCATGGCGATGATGACGGTCGCCGCCACGATCGTCATAACGGGCATCATGACGCGCAAAAGCGCCGACGCAAAATTGATCGAGTGGACCCAGACCCGATCGGTTCCGGTGGTGGCTGTGTCGTTTCCGGATACACACCCCGGCAGGGCGACATTGGATCTTCCGGGTCGGCTCGACGCCTATAACCAGGCAGCACTTTACGCGCGTGTCAGCGGCTATCTGAAAGGCTGGTATGCCGACATCGGCACGAAGGTTAAAGCCGGTCAACTGCTTGCGGAAATCGACGCGCCCGATCTCGATCAGCAGCTATCGCAGGCCCAGGCGAACCTTGTTAGCGCTCGTGCAAACGCCAAGCTCTCTGACGTCACCCTGAGCCGCGGCCAGCAACTGGTCCCCTCCGGCTATATCTCGAAGCAGGACTTGGATCAAAGAGCGGCCGACGCGGCCAACAAGCAAGGCTTGGTTCAATCGGCGAAAGCTAATCTCGACCGTTTGCAGGTCCTCGAGCAGTATAAACGCATCACTGCGCCGTTTGATGGTCTGGTCACCGCTCGAACGACGGACATTGGACACCTGATCAGTGTTGGCAGTAATGGTCCAGCCCTATTCGTCGTGTCCGACATCAGCAAATTGCGGGTCTACGTTCAAGTTCCGCAGAAATACGCGCCGAGCATCCTGGTCGGCACCAAGGCCCAACTGAGGGTTCCCGAATATCCAAACCGGACTTTCTCCGCCACGGTCGTCGCGTTGGCACAGGCCGTCAATGTTGCCTCGGGAACGACGCGTATCGAGCTCGCTGTTGATAATGCCAGCGGCGAATTGATGACGGGCGACTTCGCCAATGTGAGCTTCGATCTGCCGAACCCCGAAGTCGCGGTCAATGTGCCGGCAAGCGCGCTCATTTTCGACCAAAGCGGCTTGAGCCTCGCCACCGTCGATGACGCCAGCCGCGTCGTCCTCAAGAAGGTCACGATCTCGCGCGATCTCGGCAAGACGATAGAGATCGGGTCCGGTATCACTGCCAAGGACCGCGTTATCAGCACTCCGCCGGACGGAATAGTATCGGGCGATCTCGTTCGCGTCGCCGGTGCCCCGGAAGCAACAGATGAAAAGCAGGCCGCGTTGGTAGCACAATAATCCTTATTACGAGACCGGCTTCAACGCCGTCGGCACTGAACCTCTTCTTTGGCATACCAAGCTTCCTTTCTCACAAAGTCTGGTCCAAAAAGAAAGAAGCCAATCCACTCCGCCCGCTCGCGGTGGGCCGACGTGTAGCTTATGAATAAATCTGCCATGTCATTGCCCCGGCGCGGCAACATACGTGTTCGCAATTTCATTCTGACCGGCGCGCTACTAGTACTCGTCTGCGAACACCAATTGGGCCAGATTGGCTGGGACCAGGATTGCCTACTTCAGCATCTGCCTTTAATGCGGATCTGGCAGTCTTCAATCTCGATCACGTCGAGGAGCCACTGCCTTGGGCCAAAGAGCCGCAGCGGAGGAGGCCGTTACGGCGTGGGGGTTCGGTCGATCAGCCGCTTGAACGCCGCAGCGATCGCAGGCATCGGCCGCGGGATCGGCGGAAACTCCTGATAATCTTCCCAGCCGCCGCCGAGCGATTTGTAGAGTGCAACAAATAACTCGGCGGCGCTTTGCTGGGCGGAAACGTATTGTTGTTCGATCGCGAATTCTTGGCGTTCAGCATCGATGACGTTGAGCGAATCCGTCAAACCGACATCGAATCGCACCTGGGCGAGCGATGCAGCGCGTCGTGCAGGAATCAAAGCCTCGCGGAGGTGGCGCAAACTGATCTGCTGAGCGGCATAGGCGTCGACCGCCGTATCGACCTCGCGGACGGCGTTGAGCACGGTTTGTTTGTAGTTAAACAAAAGCTCGCGCGTGTGGAAGTCGGCCCGCTCGACGACCGCATCGAGCCGGCCGAAGTCCAACAGAGGTACGCTGACCGCCGGGCCGATCGACCAGATTGGATTGATAGGAGCGGCCTTGAGGCCAGAGGCCTGTTGCCAGCCAAAACTTCCGGTGATCGCCACTTGTGGGAACAGGTCGGCGGTCGCGACGCCGACCAGTGCGGTCGAGTTGGCTAATTCGCGTTCCGCGTCCGCTATATCCGGGCGCCGCCGCAAGAGGTCGATCGGCAAACCCGAACGAAAGCGCGTCGGCAAGGTCGGAAGCACGCCAGCGCCCGATAACTCACGGCCAAGATTCTCCGGGTACTCTCCGATCAGCGTCGCAATGACATAACGGGCGGCATTGATTTGGGCGGCCAGAGGCGCGACTTGGGACTGCAATTGCGCCGATTCACGCTGCGCGAGAGTAGCATCGAGCTCGTTTGTAATACCGCGGCTGAACCGCTCTTGGACAAAGTCGACGTATTTCTGTGCGACGTCGATATCCCTGCGCAAAAGAGCGAGCCGCATTTGCAGCGCGCGCAAGTCGAGATAGGCACGCGTGACGTCGGCGACGAGTGAAATCAGCACCATGTTGCGGGCCGCCATGGCGGCTTCCACATTATACTGGGCCGCCTCGATCGCGCGCCTGAACTTGCCGAACAGATCGAGTTCCCATGCGGCATCAAAGCCGGCAATATTGACAATGCGGCTCGTCGCCGGGGTGTTTTCCGACGACACGAGCGTTTGCGAAGCACGCCCCCGCGCCAAATCGCTTCCGGTGCCTAGCGCTCCCCCTTCGCTTCCTTCCATCGACGGTAGCGCCGCACCGATCTCTACAAGTTCCTGGGCCCTCGCTTCCTGAACCCGGTTCAGGGCAATTTCCAAAGTCGGGCTCGCCAGGATAGCGCGATCGATCAGCGAATTGAGCTCGCGGTCGTGCAGTGCACGCCACCATTGAGAAATCTCGACCGCGTAGCCGTCGCCCTTGTTGCTCGCCAGTTCTGCTTTCGCCGCCGACGCGCCAGCAAACCGTGCCGGTATCGGCGTTGCGGGCGGCTGGTAATCGGGTCCGACCGCGCAACCCGCCAAAGCCGAGCTAACAAGAAAACCCAGGGCCAGGATGTGTAGTGAAAGCGTCCATGAGCGGCCCCGCGGTCTAGGACCGTTGCCAAGATGCGGAAGCTTTGCTTGCGCCCCCATTTGAAAGCATCCACTCTAACCAACGCTGCCGCGAGGAAAATGGGCGCTGCTTCGTGACCATCGGCGCTGCCGACGCGGTAGGATTAGCTCCGTTTCACATGGCCACGCCGCGACGAACAATGTAGAGTTTTCCAGAGAGGCGCAAGAGACCGGGTACGGTTGTAGCCAGCTTCTATGTGAGAAAAATCAAGGAGCGGATTGCGCTTTGGTCGCGGCGTGAGAGTCTGCGTCCGCGATGCGCACCGTATCGCCGGCCTCGATCGAATCCGAGGGGTTGTCGACTACCTGGTCCGTTGGGGTGAGGCCCTCCAGAACCTCAACCTCGGTGCCGAGATTGCGCCCGAGCGTCACTTTCTTGAGCATGATTTTATTGTCGGCGGCGACGGTCGCCACTCTCAAACCGTTCTCGCGAAACAGCAGGGCGCTAGTTGGTATCTGGATGACGTCGGCGTTGCCTGCGAGCTGGAAATCGACCTCCGCGTAAGCGCCGGGCTGAAGGAGCCCGTCCGGGTTCTGCGCATGAAGCTCGACGAGCAAGGTCCGCGAACTCATGTCGATGGAGCGCGCCGTAGTCGCGACGGTCGCCTCGAACGTCCGGTCGGCGAATTGCGGCAGACGGAGCTTCGCCGTGATGCCTTCGTGGATTTCGGCGGTCATTTGCTGAGGAACGAGAACGTAGACGCGCATCGCATGCTCGTCGGCAACGCGGAACAGTTCAGGCCCGCTTCCGCCTCCCACCCCGCTGCCGGCATTGATGAGGGCGCCGATATCCGTCTCGCGGGCCGTTACGAAACCGTCGAAAGGAGCGATGATGCGCTTGAAGCCTTCCAGCGCGTTCAAACGATCGACCTCGTTCTGCGCCGCATCGGCCAGCGCTTTTGCGGAGTTGAGGGCGGCGAGCGCGCTCCCATACTCGCCACGCTTACCCTGGCGCTCCTGTTCCGAGACTACGCCGATCGGTGAATTCTCCCAGCGTGTATACGTGGTGCGGGCGTATTCCTCTTGGGCCTGTTTGACCTCAATGTCCTGCTGCACCGCTTTGAGCCGGGACTGAGCGGCTGCGACCTGAGCGTCGAGATCAGGAGCGTCGATGTCGGCGAGGAGCTGTCCTTTCTTCACCGCCGCGCCGTAATCGAAATACCATTTATGGAGATAGCCGCTGACGCGCGCATAGATCGGCGCCTCGTACCATGCCTGGATGTCGCCCGGCAGGATCAGTTCGAAGGTAGAAGGCCCGTGGGTCGGCGCGAGAATCGAGACCGACGGAATCGCCAGCTCGTGCGTCCATTGTTGGACCTGTCGGCTATGCTGCATCCGCCAAAGAATTCCTATTCCCGCGAGCAGGACCGCTAACATGAGCGTGCCGAGCCCCGACCACCGCAAGGTGCGGCCCGAGGGGGGCGGGGGCCCGCCGTGATCGCTTTTCGTTTCCGGTTGCGGCGTGTGATCGTCGTCCATGAGGACTCTCCGCGATCAGCGGCTCGCTGCGGTCTCACGCGCGAACGCATTGCCTCTGTCCGGCGCGGCGCGCCGGCCGTGAATGAGGGCGAAAATGGTCGGGACAAAGAACAGGGTCGCAACGGTCGCGACCGTGAGGCCGCCAATCACAGCACGCCCGAGCGGCGCGTTCTGCTCGCCGCTCTCGCCCAACGCCAGCGCCATGGGAAGCATGCCGATGATCATGGCCAGCGCCGTCATCAGGACGGGCCGAAAACGGGTGACGCCGGAATTCAGCGCGGCCCGCGTCGCATCCGCCCCCGTGGCCAGCCCTTCATGCGCGAAGCTGACCACCAGGATGCTGTTGGCGGTCGCTATGCCCATGCACATGATCGCGCCGGTGAGAGCCGGAACCGACAGATAGGTCCCGCTAAGAAACAGCATCCAGACGATTCCGGCGAGCGCGCCCGGGAGCGCCGTGATGATGATGAAGGGATCCACCCAGGACTGAAAATTGACGACGATGACCAGATAAATCAGCACGATCGCGCCGGCGAGACCCAGATAGAGCTGGTCATCAGCCGTTCTCATCGTCTGAGCCTGTCCGCTTAACAAAACGCGCGAGCCGTGTGGTACGTCTTTACTGGTGTCGCTCAGGATCCGGTTCACGTCGCCGACCACGCCGCCGAGATCGCGATCCTGAACGGCCGCGTAGACATCGAACAACGGCTCGACGTTGTAATGCGATTCAATACCCGGGCTTGGCCCCTGGCTGATGGAGCCGAGTCCGCCCAAATATTGCGGCCGCTCGCTCGTCGCCGATGTGATCGGCACGTTGACCAGATCCGAGACCGTATCGATCCGGTATTGCGGCATCTGGACAACGAGTGGATAGGAAACGCCGGTCTTGGTGTCGAGCCAGAAATTAGGATGCACTTGAATGCTACCACCGAGCGTCGTCAGCAGACTGCTGGCGACGTCCCGCTGCGTCGGTCCGACCAGGGCGGCGAGCGTGCGATCCACGTCGAGGTTGATTTGGGGATAATCGATGCGCTGCTGGATGTGCGCATCGACGACACCCGGGACTTCGCGGATCCGCTTGAGGATCTCGGTCGCGTAAGCGTGGCCGCCCTCTCGGTCTTGGCCGATCACCTTGATATCGAGCGGAGCGGGCGCACCGAAGTTGAGAACCTGCGTAGTGATGTCGGCTGGCGGAAAATAAAAAGTCGTGCCGGGGAATTGCCGCGGTAGCGACGCACGAAACCGCTTCACCAGATCGTGTGTCGACAGGGAATCGCCTTTGAGAGTCAGCAGAATGTCCGCATCCTGGGGCCCGATCGTTCCGGTATTGCTGTAGGCCATATTGACGCCGCTCACCGGCAGATCGATGTTGTCGACGAAACTCTGAATCTGGTCGGGGGGTATCTGCTGGCGGATATAGCGCTCAATCAGATCGCAAAGCCGGGCCGTTTCTTCGACCCGCGTGCCAGTCTTGGCCCGCACATGAATCATGATCTGATTGGATTCGACCGACGGAAAAAACGCCTCGCCGAGGAAGGGCGTCAGGCCGAGCGATAGAAAAGCACAGGCAAGAAAGCCGGTGATGAACATCTTCGGATAAGCCAGGGCCAAGGAAAGCAGCGCCTGGTAGCGATCGCGGATCCGTTCGAAACACCGCTCGAAGCCATGCTGAAAGCGTATCGCCGGCGTCAACAGGCTGCGCCACAAGCGCCGCCGAGGCGGCTGCGCAGGCGCCGGTGGCGGGATGTCGCCGTCCTGTCCCTCCTCGCCTTCGTGACGGCGTTCCTGGACCGCCAAAAGGTAGTTTGCCAAAGTCGGTACGAAGGTGCGGGATAGAATGAAAGACCCGATCAGCGCGAACACCACGGCTTCGGCCAGCGGCCGAAACAGATAGCCGGCGACTCCGCCGAGCGCGAACATCGGCACGAACACAATACTGATGCACAGCAACGTGACGAAGGCCGGCACGACGATCTGCCGGGCCCCATCGAGGATCGCTTCGCCGATCCGTTTGCCCTGTTCGAGATGATAGTTGATGTTCTCGATCGTCACGGTTCCGTCGTCGACCAGGATACCGACGGCGAGCGCGAGGCCGCCCAACGTCATCGTATTGAGCGTTTGACCGCGTAGCCGCAGAGCAGTGACCGCGAACAGGATCGCCAACGGGATTTCCAGCACGATGATCAGGGTCGAGCGCCAGCTTCCCAGGAACAGCAGGATCAAGATCCCGACCAGAGCCGCAGCGATAACGGCTTCGCGCGCGACGCCGGTGACGGCCGCCCGCACGAATGTCGATTGGTCGCCGACCACGTCGACCTTGAGATTGGACTGCATGCCCTGCATCACGCGGTTGAGCAGGTTCTTGACGTCGGAGACGATCGTCAGCGTCGAAGCGTCGCCGATCTTCATGACCGTCAGCAGCGCCGCATTCTGCCCGTCGACGCGGACGATGTTGGTCTGCGGCGGAGAGCCGTCGTGCACGTACGCGACGTCGCGAATGTAGACAACCGTGCCGTTGACCTTTTTCAGGGGAAGCCGGTTGATCTCTTCGACCTTGGTCGGGCTGGCATTGAGCGCGACATTCCACTCGTATTTGCCGATCTTTTCCGTTCCCGCCGGGATGATGAGATTTTGCGCCGCAACCGCGTTCGCGACATCCTCCGCCGAGACGCCGTGGCTTTGCATCGCGTGCTGATCGAGATCGACCTGGATCTGTTTGACCTTGCCGCCGAATGGCGAGGGAATGGCGGCGCCCTCGACACTGGCGAGCTGAGGCCGGATGAAGTTCTCGCCGAGGTCATAGAGCTGTATCTGCGGCAGCTGCTTGCCCGGCGTTCGGTCTTTGCTCGACAGAGCGATCTGAAGCACAGGCACGGTCGAGGCGCTGAAGCTCAATACGTATGGCGGTGTGATGCCGGGCGGCAGGAGCTTCAACACGGTCTGCGACGCCGCCGTGACCTGGGCGAGCGCCTGACTCAGATTGACGTTGCTGGTGAAGTAAATTTTGACTACGCCGTAGCCGGAAAGCGATTGCGATTCTATGCTTTGGATATTGCTGACCTGCTGCGTTAAGGTCCGTTCGTAGAAATAAACGATACGGCCGGACATATCGCTCGGCAGCATGCCCGTATAGGTCCAGACCACGCTGACGACCGGGATGCCGATGCTCGGGAAAATGTCGATCGGCATGGACAGCCCCGACAGCGACCCGAAGATCCCGATAAAGAGCGCCATGACGATGAAGGTATAAGGCCGCCGCAACGCGACCTGAACGATCCACACGTCGAATCCTCCGCAAAGAGCGGTCTTGGTACGCCCGTCCAACGCGCCGGAGGCTGACTGGGAAAACCTGCCGGCGTAAACCGGGTTCCACCGACTGTGCGAATTTGTGACTTCAGGGGTTTTTCGCCGCGCCGCGCCGCGCAAGACCCCTCGCGTCGGCGCGTTCTCCGGTACGCGAGCGAACCTCCCTGCAGGTCAGGACTGTGATTCGGCGCGATCTCGGAACCCGTTACGATGAAACCATAATCTCGGGAAAATCGCCGACATCGATTCCCTCGAGCACGACATTCAGCACGAGGTGCCAATCGTTGAGCACAAGTGAACCGTCGACCGCCGCATCGAGCATCCGGCCGTCTTTCTCGAATTCCCGTGACTGAATCGAGGGATCATCCCAATCCAAGGGATCATCCCAATGCAAGTGCAAGCGCACACAGTTGTGTACGAGGAGGCGCTTTGCGATCTGTTCGTATTACGGGCGTCCCCGCTCATATTCGGTCAGACAACCGCTCCGAGTTCGTCGCCGTCGCTCTTCGGGAATGGATCGCTGCCGTCGGAGCTAAGACCGCCCGCACCGGGTCCGGAAGCCCATGGGAGAATGGCTATCGCGAAAGCTTCAGCGGAAAGCTGCGCGACGAACTCTTGAACGGCGAACTCCTCTACACACTGAGGAAGCAAAGATCGTGATCGAACGCTGGCGACAGCACTACAACCGCGCATCACAACACCCATCTGTCTATGTGGTTGAAGAGAAGAGGCTTTGTTGATCGGGATGCGATCCCGTGGGGTATTTTGGGTTCTGCCGCGCGCGCTCGGTAAGAGCGTGTGCCCGTGATGACGAGAGCACGGCGCGGCTGAAGATCCAGGGCCCATCCGGCAACGGATGAAGCGACTCGATCTCACCAGCTTCCGCTGCTAGCCTGAGCGTTCGGGGCGCGACATGAAGAAGCTGCGCGGCTTTGCTGAGGTTCAGCCACGGTTCAATTCCGTCATCGGTGGATTTGTAGACGGGAATGCGGTGATGCGAGCGCAGCGAGGTGACGCGCTCACGCGTCCAGCGGTTGCCGTAGCCTGTCACCAATCCGTTTCTGTTCAAGATACCGGCAATGAGATCGTCATTGGCGATCAGCACCAGTTGTCGCACCGCGGCAATCACATCGGCTGAGGTGCTGTTGCGTTGCCCACGCCGCCGTCTGGGCAGGCGTATCTCGCTGTGCACGCCGCCGACCCAATGGACGACCATAACAATCTCGGCCGCCTCCTGATCGATATCGGCGATCACCTCATGAATGACGGTGCGGACGATACGCTTCTTCAGCCGTGCATCAGTCGAAGGGGCAGCCCAGACGATCTTGAGATCGGCCGCGAGCGTGGCGAGCGATGCCGGATCGGCGGGGACGACCTTGGCGGCATCATGGGCGGCGATCTTGCCTTCGATCTCCGCCATGCGCGCGAGCGCCTTGTTCCAGCGCGCCTCCAGTTCGCCGGCCACCAGCCGATTGGCCGGGTCGGCAGCGTCGTATTGCCGGAAGGCGCGATCGGTTGCGTAGCGCGCCGCTTCGAGATCGCGCTTGAGTGCTTCGTGCACTTGATCCCGCCGCTGGGTGGCCTCTTTCTCGGCGGCTACTGCCGCCGCAATAGCGCCGGGGCCGACCACGGTAAGAAGCGCTTCCTCAATGGCGTCATCGACCCGCAGACCGCCGAAGGCGATGCAACGCGGCTCGCCATTGTCCATCCAACCGCGGCTGCAGCTGTAGCGCGGGATGTGATGCTTCGCGCCCGAGTAGCGAAGCGTCAGCTTGCGCCCGCAGCGGCGGCAGCGGAGCAGGCCCGCCAGCAAAGCGTCGCCATGTTTGGGCGCGCCGTGATGGCGGCTGGTGGGGACGTTGCTGCTCACCATCTTGCGGATCGTCTCGGCCTTCTCCCAGCTGACATAGCCCTCATGGGCGTTCGGCATCAGCGCCAGCCAATCGTTGCGCGCCTTCCGGCGAATCTTCACGCTGACGCCCGCGGCATCATAGCCCGCCGCGACGGCCGTCTTACCATAAGCATAGGCGCCGCCGTAGATGGGGTTCTCGATCATCCGGTGGATGGTGGCGTAGTTTGGACGCCGCCAAGCTGTCTCGCCATCCTTGTTCTTCACCGGCAGATTGAGATCATGCTCATGGAACCAGAGCAGAGTCTGCCGGGCGCTGCCAAGTTCCAGGACTTTGTCGAAGACCAGGCCGATGGCCTCCTGCACGCGGCGGTCCGGGTCCTTCTCGTAACGGTCGCCGGCCTTCACGAAGCCCACCGGCGGGCTGACAACAAGTTCGCCGCGGCGCGCCTTCTCATATCGGGCCGAGAGCGAACGCTGCCGCAACAGGTCAAGCTCGTATTCGTTGAGGCTGCCCTTCAATCCGAGCAGAAGCCGATCGTTGCCGTGACGGGGCGCATAGATCGTCTCCTGATCGATCAGCACGGTGTCGACCACGCGGCACATCTCGATCAGCTGCTGCCAGTCCCGGCTGTTGCGGGCAAAGCGCGAGACCTCGCGCGCCGCGACGGCGCCGACCTTGCCGAGACACACCTGCGCCACCATCCGCTCGAAGCCGGCGCGCTGGACGCCGCCCGCAGCGGAACGGCCAAGATCGTCATCGATCACCTCGATCTCGGACCAGCCGAGCGCAGCCAGACGATCGCGCATGGCGTATTGCAATGCGCTGCTCTCGCGGTTGTGCAGGACCTGATGAGCCGACGACTGCCGCACGTAGAGGAGCGCCTTCCGCTCCAAATGATGAGGACCGACCTTGTCAGAGATCATGACCGGCCTCCGCCACCGAGCCCATTCGGTTCTTGTCGGCATGCTCCAAGATCAACCGTGTCATCAGGTCGGTCAGCGCTGATTGCGTCTCCGTCGGCAACCCGGACCACGCCGGCATGTCGCCGATCGTCGTCTGCGGTTCTCCCGCGAACAGATCGATCTGCTGCGGTGCGCGGCGTCGCGCCGACGTCGGCTTCGTCTCCTGTGGCATGGACCTCTCCCCGATTCTGGTCGCGAGAGAGTCTTGTTGCGCCCGAAAGCGGGGCATTCGATGGTACAAAACGGTCGTTCAACACATGCCGCACCAGCTCAGCAAGCGCCATGAGCGCCGCCATGTTGGCATGAGCATCAGCGCCCACACGCACCCCGGCGCAAGCCAACCGGTCGAACATCCAGGCTGGAACCTCAAGCCAGCGGTCCGCATCGGAACCGCTCAGATTACAGCGAAAAACAACGTCGCCCGACTTCTCGATAGCTTCGTGAACGCCGACCCGAAGGCCAAACCATGGATGCCACGGGTAAAGCAGTTCGCGAAACTCAGTTCCGTGGGTGTTCTCAAGCCTTGTTGTACAACAAGGCGCGCCCGCATTCGTCGTTGGGGTACCGACTTCCAGCACCAGAGGCGCTCGTCTGGCCGGCACCAAAGCCGGTGGCGCAAACGCTCGCGCTAAACTAACATTCCACCCGGACCACCCGGTGAGGATCGGTCAGGCACCGACCCGCGAAGCTCTCCAAATCGGCTACATTTAAAGAGCCTAAGTGGTCAAGTGTGATCGCAAGATCGCGGAGAAGCGGCAGGCGAGAGCTAAGAACGTGTCGCGCATAGTTACGGCCTTCGATACCTTTACAAGGGGGGACGGCGTGCCGCTCCAATAGCTCCAACACTTTCGACGCATCTGCCATGCCGGCGCGCGGCCAAGTTGGCGTAGATAATAGCTGGGCGGCCATGATCCCAGCTTCGGCGATCGCGATTTGCTGGCACAATGGGCACCGAGCCGTGCACTCAATTTCCGATCGGCCTTCGCCGCTGTCAGTGACGGATATTGCTTGCACTTGCAGCCCGAGCGCCCACGCGACAACCACGTGCCCTGCCTCGTGCACGGCAGCCGCCCAGTGCATATTGTCGTCATCGCTCATGGCGACCCTTTCAGTCTCCATTTGGGCCACTCGTATGGCGTCGGGGACAAAGCGACGACGTTTAAACGCTGCGAAGGATTTCCCGTTTCACTTGGCTGCAGGCCGCAGCCATTATTGGGTACGTCCGGGTTTCCGCATCGCAGCAAGGGATATCCGGGCTCGGCATTGCGGCTCAGCGGGAAGCCCTCGCACGGTTTGCCGCCGCGGAGGGGTTCGAACTGGTCCGCGTCTTCTTGGGAGTTGAGACGGGGACGGCCGCTGACGCGCTTGATCGCCGGCCCGAGCTGCCGCCGCACTCAATCGCCGGCTGCGGTATTCGGCGAGCTGATGCCCGTCCCGTATTTTTGGTCACCTCAGTCAATTAAGAGCATTTGATTATACCCGAGGCTTCCCCCACCCGTGAGACGCGGATCGTTTGAATCCGCTTGTGTTTGCGGTCGGTATCCAGGCGCCACGTTATAGATCGCCGATCTCTTAACACGGGTGACATGATGCGGCTTTTGCGCAAATGCGGGGCTGGTGAGCACCGTGACGATGCCAAGAACTGACAAAAGCAACATCGGCCCAAGCGATTTCATATCTTGCATTCTCTTGTGTCAGGATCATTCAGTGAATAACACGACCACATATCACTTGGTTTTAGATATTAATGATCACTGTTGTAGATTTTCGCGATCACTCGTGTGGTTTCCCAGACGCTAGCGCGCCCGAAGATCAGATCGTGAGTACATGTTTGGCTCTGACGGTAGCGATCCGCAGCGTGATTGAGCAGGTTTTTGCTGGTCTTGACGTGTTCGGTAGGAAAGCCACGGCTCGACGGAATTCACCGGGCCGGACAGCGCTGGTAGAATTTTAGTTCCTCGAACGAACGCCCCATCAGAGCTGCGTCTTTGCTTTGAGGCCGAATGATAATATTGACGGTTTGGGTTTTAACCGGCTTCGATACGCTGCTGCATAGCGCGTGGACCGCATAATTGGTGCCTTGCGAACCAGCGGTCTCGACGAGCCAGCGCAGGGCGCAACTGCCATGCGCATCGCCGTAATTGGCGGTTTCGATCATAATATTGGATTTGTCGTTGGCGGCACATTGTTCCGCCGTCCGCGCCCACGTTCCCAACAGCGCGGCGGGAAACTCGGTGCGACGGATTGTGTCGGCGTTGGCGGCCTGCGGGAGCACCGCCGAAATAATCGACATCGCAACAACAATTCTGATCATTTGATCCCTCATCAGGCAATGCTTTTGCGGGGAAGCCACGGCAGAGGTCGCACAACGGCGCAACGAAGCGGCAACCTACGACGGGGAAGTCGGTAGGGAAGCCATGGCGTTGCATTGGTGCAATGCGTATTCTTTTTAGGGCTTGCACTCTTCGCGCATTTGTCTAGCAAATATTCGAAGCCTCGCTGCGCCCACACGATAATTCGCCGCGGGATAAGCTCTACGAAGATTGGGACGCGGGCTGCGCCGAAGGCGGTTGACGCTGTGGCTTGATCGAAGCGATACCACGCGACGGTTCCGGCGGCGCCGGGCGCGGGGGCAGTGGCGGCGGGAGTGCAAACTTAAGTGTCGCGACCCGAAACGGGCCGAGGCTCACCGCATGAGTACAGGCTGATCCAAATCCGCAAATCTAGGAAATGGGCATCAGATTATTGGCATAGGCGTAGGAGGAGACTATCAGCGCCAGCAGGACCAGCAACAGGACCAGCATAACCAGCCACATTCGAGCTTCATTTTTCTCTTCAAGGAATTCGTGCGTACGTTGCATGACACACCTCCCTAAGTGCGGCGACCGCCCCGAGGGTCCGAGCCAACCAACTGGAACGCGCACTAGGACGGTTGCCTGAAAACTCAATATATATCTCTATATATCTCTCAGCCGGGTTGGTTTCGCGATTACTTGCGACTGATCGTCTCACCGGACATTGCCTAAGCACGATGATATTAGGCGCCATTCCGCGAAACCGAATTTGCGTCACACCGCGGGCAGTGCTCGAGTTTCACTCCGCCTGGAATCCCACATCCGGGGGCAATCAGGTTAGCAGCGCGGGCAATCGGTATCTGTGGTCGACTATCCCAGCGAGGTGCGCAAGTGGATCAGCCGACACGGCGGATTGGGGCTGCAGATAATTGACCTGCGCGGGGCGGAATAGCCCGCCATGTATCCGACTCGCGGTGATAAACCAAACGTGGAAAGAGAGGGCGAGCAAAAGCTCGCCCTCGTATTTTTATTACTTCAGTGTGACAACGTTGTGCGCTGCCGTCCTGACTTTCTATGAAATTATACCAGCACTAAAAAGCCTCCTGAATAAGAGTGTGACCGAAAAGGGCGAGACAACGCAGATTGTCTAAGAATCATGAACAGAGTGATCAAATAAATCTATTTGAATGCCACCTGGGTCGAACGCATCTTCTGATCACCAAACAGGACGGTGTCGCGCCTGTGCTTTCTGTGACAATCAGGAGAAAGACCATGATCAACAGGTCACGCACACTTATTGCCATTATTACGGCGTTCGGCATCGCTTCGCCCGGCGTCGCTCTGGCGCAGAGCGCCTATACTACAGGTACAGAGGCGAGCAATGCAGCAGCCGGCTATCCCTCCCCATATGGAGGCGGCCCCTACGCCTACGCTCCGGGCGCGGTTACGGCCGCTGCCCCGGTCACTGCAAGCGGCAATGCTAGTTATTGCGAGTCGCATTACCACTCGTACGATCCGGCAACCGGAACCTATTTGGGCCTTGATGGGGTGCGTCACCCCTGTCGCTAATCTCAGCGTTGCGCGGCGGAGCTAAGCCATAGCGCCTGCGTCGACGGTCAACACTGTGCCGAAAACGCTCTGACTTATCACCGAGCAAAAAAACTCGACGGCATTCGCAACGTCGTCGATGCTACCAAGTCGGCGTTAGGCGCTTCTACGCATGATTGTCTGGCGCCGCTCGCCGGCAAGACCGTGCGTCATATCGGTCTCGAGAAACCCGGGCACCACGGCATTGACGTTGATGCCGAGGCGTCCGGGGCTATCGATGAAGCAAGGGCCCACTCTGTGGCTCTGAGTGTGTTCGTACAAGCGGACAGAAAAGCAAATGGTCCCCCCAAGGATACGAGGTTTATGGGATGTGGATTGTTCAGGTCGCCCTGAAACGCCCCTACACGTTCGTTGTAATGGCGCTCCTCATCGCGATCTCTGGCTCGCTCGCGGCGCTAAGCACGCCGATTGATATATTCCCCAGCATCAACATTCCCGTTGTCAGCGTCGTCTGGACCTATTCCGGCCTGTTGCCGAAAGAGATGTCTGACCGGGTTGTTTACTACTACGAGCGCCAGCTGACATCGCAGGTCAACGGCATCGAGCACATCGGGTCGGAATCGCTCAATGGCTACGGCACCGTCACCATTTATTTCCAGAAGAATGTCAACATCGGGGCCGCGCTCGCCCAGGTGACGGCCGCTGCACAGACGGTTCTCAAGCTGCTGCCGGCCGGCATGACGCCACCCTATGTGCTCAGCTACAACGCCTCAAGCGTTCCGATCCTCCAGTTGGCCCTGTCGAGCAAACAGCTTCCCCAAGACAAGCTATTCGACCTCGGGCAGAATTTTATCCGGCCGCAGCTTGCCACCGTGAACGGCGCCGCCCTGCCATCGCCGTACGGTGGAAAAATCCTTCAGGCGCAGGTCGATCTCGATCAGCAGGCGATGCAGTCGCATCACGTCTCGGCCGATGACGTTGTCAAGGCCATCGCGGCACAGAACCTCGTGCTGCCGGCCGGCACGGAGAAGATCGGCAAGTTCGAGTGGAATGTCGCGCTGAATTCCAGTCCGGCTATCGTGGAGAAACTGAACGACCTCCCGGTGAAAAACGTCAACGGTACGGTGATCTACGTCCGCGACGTGGCTTATGCTCACGAGGGCTCGCCACCGCAGACCAACATCGTCACCATCAACGGCACCCGAGCCGTGCTGATGTCGATTTTGAACGCCGGTGGTGCCTCGACCCTCGACATCATCAACGGAATCCGGGCGCGGCTGCCCAGGGTCACGGCAGGCTTGCCGGCCGGAATCGACCTGCACATCGTAGGGGATCAATCGCCGCTCGTTCGGGCCGCCGTCGCAGGTGTGGTGCGCGAAGGTGCGATTGCCGCAGCGCTCACCGGACTGATGATCCTGCTGTTCCTCGGGAGCTGGCGGTCGACCTGCATCATCATGATCGTGATCCCGCTCGCCATACTGTTCTCGCTCACCGCGCTGTCGTGGCTCGGCGAGACCATCAACGTGATGACGCTTGGGGGCCTTGCACTGGCAGTGGGCATTCTGGTCGACGACGGCACCGTCACGATCGAGAATATCAACTGGCATCTCGAGCAGGGAAAGCCGCAGGAGCAGGCCATCATGGACGGCGCCAGGCAGATCGTGTTGCCGGCCTTCGTCACGCTGGTCTGCATCTGCATCGTGTTCGCGCCGTTGTTCCAGCTCGGCGGAGTGGCCGGCTACCTGTTCAGGCCGATGTCCGAAGCCGTCATTTTCGCCTTGCTGGGCTCCTTCCTGCTGTCGCGTACCTTGGTGCCGACGATTGCGAATTATCTTCTGCGCCCCCATTCGCCACACACAGACGAGCACGGCCGCGACGGCCCGCTGCCGCCGACACGCAATCCGCTGGTGCGATTCCAGCGCGCGTTCGAGGCGAGGTTCGAGCGGACCCGCGAATATTATCGTGCTCTCCTGGCGATCGCGCTCAGCCGTCCGAAAACATTCGCCGCGGGGTTCTTGGTGTGTGTTCTGCTGTCATTCGGATTGGTCCCTTTCCTCGGTCAAAACTTTTTTCCGTCCGTTGACTCAGGAAACATCCTCATGCATGTGCGCGCCCAGCCCGGCACACGGATCGAGGAGACCGCGCGCCTGTGCGACCTGATCGAGCGGAGCATTCGTGAAACGATTCCAGCAGACCAGCTCGACACGATCGTCACCAACATGGGCATGCCCATCAGCGGGATCAACGTTGCATACAACAATACCGGGACGATTGGTCCTGAGGATGCGGACGTTCTGATTTCGCTCAAGACAAACCACTCGTCTACTGCTTCCTATGTGAAGACATTGCGGACCGCCCTGCCGCAGAAATTCCCCGGCACGACCTTTGCTTTTTTGCCGGCCGACATGGTCGCGCAGATCCTCAATTTCGGGCTGCCGGCTCCAATCGATCTGCAAGTGAGCGGACCGAACCAGGCTGCCAACTATGCCTACGCGACCGCGCTCCTCAACCGCATCCGCAGGCTGCCCGGGATCGCCGATCCACGCATCCAGCAGTCTTTCAGCTATCCGCAGATCAACGTCGCGACCGATCGCACCCTGGCGGCCGAGGTCGGGCTCAGTCAGGGCGATGTCGCAAATAGCCTGCTCGTCACGTTATCTGGCAGCGGACAGGTCAAGCCGAATTTCTGGCTTAATGATGCAAACAACGTGGTCTACCCGATCGTTGTTCAGATGCCGCAGTATCGCGTGGACACCATTTCGGATCTTGCCAATATACCCGTGACGTCGTCGAGCACACAGACGACCCAGTATCTGGGCGGCCTCGCCGATATGACACTGGGACCGAGCGCCGCGGTCGTGTCCCACTACAACGCGCAGCCGGTCATCGACATTTACGGTGCCGTGCAGGGGCGCGACCTCGGCGCGGTCGCCGCCGACATCCAGCGCATCCTGCAGGACACGAGCAAAGACGTGCCGCCTGGCGCGGAAGTAGCGATGCGGGGGCAGGTCCAGACGATGACCGCCGCCTACCATCAGCTTTATTTCGGCCTTATCGCCGCGATCGTGCTGATCTTCCTGGTGATCGTGGTCAACTTCCAGTCATGGCTCGATCCATTCATCATCATTGCCGCTTTGCCCGGGGCACTCGCCGGCATCGTTTGGATGCTGTTCGTCACGGGTACCACACTGTCGGTCCCGGCCCTGACCGGCGCCCTCATGTGCATGGGCATCGCGACGGCGAACAGCGTCCTGCTCGTCAGTTTCGCGCGCGAGAAGCTGCAGGATGGGAATGACGCCACTGCTGCGGCCCTTGATGCGGGGTTCGGGCGCTTTCGTCCGGTGCTCATGACCGCGCTGGCGATGATCATCGGCATGTTGCCCATGGCCTTTGCCATGGGCGAAGGCGGCGAGCAGAATGCTCCGCTTGGGCGTGCGGTAATCGGCGGTCTGCTCGTTGCGACCTTTGCCACGCTGTTCTTCGTTCCCACCATGTTCAGCCTCTTGCACTCGCATCCCCGTCACGCGCCAACGGACGGATCTCGCTCCGTTGCAGCGGCGCGTGCCACCTGAATTGGATCACGCCCATGTCCGAACACCACGATCATCCTCCTGAGGAAGTTCTGGAGCCGCCTCGCTTACGCAGAACGCTTCGCCTTTTGGGCGTGGCCGCCGTCGCTGTTGCGATTGCTGTTGCGGCGGGCGGGATCTTGAGCCGGAACGTGCACGCGAAGGCGGTCGCGGAATGGACGGAGACGGCGGCAGTTCCGACAGTCTCCCTCGCGGATCCCAAGCAAGGCACGGAGGGCCAAGAGCTCGTTCTGCCTGGCGATATCGAGGCGTGGTACTCGGCGCCCGTCTATGCGCAGGTCAATGGTTACCTCAAGGCCTGGTATTTCGACTACGGCGCCCGGGTAATGAAAGGCCAAGTCCTTGCCGACATCGAAACACCGGAGATCGACGCCGAGTTCTCCGCTGCCAAGGCCAAGGTCAACGCGGCGGACGCGGCGCTCAAGGTCAGGGTCGCCGAGGCGCACTTCGCCGAGACCACTTTTGCGCGCTGGCGCGATGCACCCAAGGGCGTCGTCTCGGTTCAGGAACAGCAGGACAAACAGGCGGACTATGAGAGTGGCGTTGCCCGCCTCAACGCCGCCCACGCCGACGTCGCGGTCGCTCAGGCCGAGGTCGACCGGCTGCAAGCGCTGGAGAACTTCAAACGTGTCACGGCACCGTTCGACGGGGTCGTGACTGCGCGCGAGACCGACATCGGCGCCCTCATCAATGCCGGGAGTGGGAGCGGTGGCGGAAGCGCCCCTGAGTTATTTCGGGTCGCGGACATTCACGAGATGCGTGTCTTCGCCAAGGTTCCGCAGCGGATGGCGAGCCCCATTCACGTCGGCATGAAGGCGCGGCTGTACCTGCCGCAGTACCCCGACAAAGTCTTCACGGCGCTTGTGGCGACCACCTCGAGCGCCATCGATGTGAGCTCGCGAACCTTGCTGGTGGAAATGCACGTCGAAAATCCGGACGGGTCGCTGCAGCCGGGCACTTACGCCGAGGTTCACTTCATGCTCCCGAGCGAGCCCAATGTTTTGCGGATTCCGGCGAGCGCATTGCTGTTCCGGGAACACGGACTGGAGGTCGCCGTGGTCGGGCCCGAGGGCAAGATCGCTTTGAAGCCTGTCACCCTCGGACGAAATCTGGGTGCCGAGGTTGAAGTCCTGCATGGCCTCGCGCTGTCCGACCGCGTCGTCGACAGTCCAGCAGGTTCACTTGCAAGCGGCGATATCGTTCGGGTCGCAGGCGAACCCGCCACCGACAAGGAAGCCGAACTTGGCCGCCGGCCAAAGTGAATGCAAGTGCAGGCGATCTGCTTCGCCCTGCGCACCGCATCAGCTCCAGAACGCTGACGTTGGGATTTGAGTGGAAAGATCGAGCGAGTTGGAGTGGATGCATTCAGTACGGGCGGAAGCAAAACTTCCGCGTCTTAGCAACAGTCCCAGACCGGGAGGCCGCTCACGGGCGCTTACACTGCGCATCCTGGCCCTGGGTTTTCTTGTTAGCTCGGCTTTGGCGGGTTGCGCGGTCGGACCTGATTACCAGCCACCCGCGACGGCTATGCCGGCAGGGTTCGCCGGCGCGTCGGCGGCGAAGGCAGAACTGGCGAGCAATAAGGGCGACAGCCACGCGGTTGAGATTTCTCAATGGTGGCGTGCACTGCACGACCGCGAGCTCGATTCGCTGATCGATCGCGCTATCCTGGCGAGCCCGACTTTGGAAATTGCCCTGAACCGGGTTCAGGAAGCGAGGGCCCAGGAACTTGTGGAGATCGGCGCGGCGCTACCGTCGATGGAAGGAAGCGAAGGGGGAGCGCTAGGCACCGGAAGCGATTTGGCGCGGGGGCGCGCTTCGCAAACGCTCGTGTCGTCGGAAAGCACCCCGTCGGCAAGCAGTATCGCCAATATTGCCGGCTTCGATGCCGCTTGGGAACTCGATCTGTTCGGCAAGTTCAGGCGCGCGATCGAGGCGGCCCACTATAATGTCGAAGCCGCCATGGCGGCCCGCAACATGGTGCTGACTTCGCTGGTCGCCGACGTCACGCGTGCCTATCTCGACCTGCGCGCGCTGCAAATGCGCCTCGCTCTTTTAAACAAGAATATCGACGTCGCACAGAAATACGTCGACTTTGTCCAAGAGCGTTTCAACCGCGGAATTACGAACGAGCTTGATGTTACTCTCGCGCAACGTGAATCGGCCCAATTGCAGTCCCAAATCGCGCCGCTTGCCGCCCAAATCCACGCCGCCCGTTTTGTCATTGCGACGCTGATCGGAGAGTACCCAGAGAATCTTGGCCGGGAGTTGTCGGGCGCTGGCGTGCTTCCGACCTTGCCGACGCACATTCCTTCGGGTTTGCCGATCGATCTCTTGCGGCGCCGGCCGGATATCGCGGTTGCGGATCGCGAATTAGCCAACGCGACCGCACTTGTCGGCGTCGCGACCGCCGACCTGTTCCCACAAGTGAGCATCACGGGAGGTTTAGGCTCGCAACAAAGCGCTGGCCTCAAGGCCGTTCCTATCAATCCAATCTGGTCGGTCGGCCCGGCGGTCGGCGTACCTCTGTTGGACTTCGGCCGGCTCGACGCTGCTGTGGAGCGAAGCGACTTCCGGACACGCGCGCTCTTGTTCAACTACCAACAAACCGTGCTCAACGCCGTCCGCGAGGTCGATACGGCGGCCGACGCTTATGCCGCTCAGCAGGCCAGTTTGCGCCACCTCCGCGAGGCTTTGACTCCCGCGCGACGCGCTGCATCGCTCGCCCAGGTGCGATTCGATGACGGCTTGACGGATTCGCTCAATGTCATCGATGCTGAACGTCAAGAATTCGCGATCGAACAACAATACGTTTCCGCCCAGCAAAGTGCGGCCGAGTTATTTGTTGCACTTTGCAAATCGCTCGGCGGCGGCTGGGAAGATTATCAGGTCGTCCCGCCGATCCCGCGGCCGATGCCTGCGGTCGCCGCGGCGTTCAAGCGGCTGATCGACCGAACCCCCACCCCGTAAGGCCTCCTCCGTTGCGGTCACGCGAAATCGCACGTGCCCGATTGGACGTGTGTAGATCTCTCAAGCAGGCTGTATATCAAACTGCGACTGGAACGCGACTTCTAAGGCAATTGCGAATGTGAAACAGAGCCAAGAAAAGATTTTTAGCTGTGAGGGTGTGGCGCAATGGAAAAGGATCCGGACGATTTAACGCATGCGCGTGAGTTGGCTTGGGCACATTTCGTTCTGCATGCCGGGCATCGCATGGAGATGTTTCGACCACTCTTGGCGTCTAAATACGTGAGTGGGCTCGGCTTCGGCGGTGCAGGCGAGCATTGAATCCGTGAAAATTTCTCATTTATTCGAGCGTATTTCTCAATATTTTATGCCACCAAGAGAGAATTGCTTACACATCCACGCTGGCGGTCAGCGCGTTCGCCTCGATAAATACCCGGCGCGGTTCGACCTTGTCGCCCATCAACTCGTCGAAAATGGTGTTGGCTTCGTCGATTTCCTTGACGCTGACTTGCAGCATGGTGCGCGCATTGGTGTCGAGCGTGGTCTCCCAAAGCTGGCTGGGGTTCATCTCGCCGAGGCCTTTGTAGCGTTGCAAAGTCACGCCCTTGCGGCCGGCGGCCATTACCGCCTCGAACAGTCCGACCGGACCGTGAATGGGGGTTTCATCGTCTTTGCGCCGCAGCATGGCCGGCGGTGTCGGCCGCGGGAAAACCTTTTGCAGCGCAGGCGCGAACTCGTCGAGCCTGCGGGCATCGGCGGAGTTGAGCAGTGCGTGATCGATCGCCGCGACTTCCTTGACGCCGCGCACGGTGCGTTCGAACAGGAAACCCTCGCCTTCGGTGAAGTGACCCTGCCAACCGCGCTCGGTCTCCTCCGACAAAGCGTCGAGGCGCTTGGCGATATAGGGCACTGCCGCCATGGCCTTCTGCGGGTCGCCGAAAATGTCGCGATTGAGCACGCTCAGGATCGCCGCCTGTTCCACGACCTTGCGATTGTAGCGGCTGTGCAGGCCGCGCAGCAGATTGCGAATGGCGCGCGAATCTTCGACCAGCTTGCGCAGATCGTTGCCGGCGCGAACTTCGCCCGACGACAGCCGCAGCGCCATATCCTCGAGGCCGGTGTCGATCAGATAATCCTCGAGCGCGCGCTCGTCCTTGAGATATTGCTCGGACTTGCCGCGGTTGATTTTATAAAGCGGCGGCTGGGCGATGTAGAGATGGCCGCGGTCGATGATCTCGCGCATCTGCCGATAGAAGAACGTCAACAGCAGCGTGCGAATATGGGCGCCGTCGACATCGGCGTCGGTCATGATGATGATCTTGTGATAGCGCAGCTTGTCGGCGGTGAACTCGTCGGCGCCAATGCCGGTGCCAAGCGCGGTGATCAGCGTGCCGATCTGCTCGGACGACAGCATCTTGTCCATGCGCGCGCGTTCGACATTGAGGATCTTGCCGCGCAGCGGCAAGACGGCCTGGAATTCGCGGTTGCGGCCTTGCTTTGCGCTGCCGCCGGCCGAGTCGCCCTCGACGATGAACAGTTCGGATTTGGCCGGATCGCGCTCCTGACAATCGGCAAGCTTGCCCGGCAGCGACGTGACGCCGAGCGCGCTCTTGCGCGTCATCTCGCGTGCCTTGCGCGCGGCCTCGCGAGCTGCCGCCGCCTGGACGACCTTGGCGACGATGATCTTGGCTTCGCTGGGACGTTCTTCGAGCCAGGCCTTGAGCATTTCGTTGATGACGCCCTCGACCACGGGACGAACCTCGGAGGAGACGAGCTTGTCCTTGGTCTGCGACGAAAATTTCGGATCGGGCACCTTGACTGAAAGAACCGCGGTCAATCCCTCCCGGCAATCGTCGCCGGTGAGCGCAACCTTCTCCTTGCGGGCGCCGCCCGCAGACTCCGCATAGCCGGTGATTTGACGGGTCAGCGCGCCACGAAAGCCGGCGAGATGAGTACCGCCATCGCGTTGCGGGATGTTGTTGGTGAAGCAGAGCACCAACTCGTGGTAGCCGTCGTTCCACCACAGCGCGCATTCGACGCCGGTACCGTCGCGCTCACCCTTCATGACGATCGGCTGCGGGATCAGCGGCGTCTTGTTGCGATCGAGATATTTGACGAATTCCTCGACGCCGCCTTCGTAGCGGAGCTCCTCGCGCTTCTCGACCGCGTGGCGCATGTCGGACAGCGCAATGGTGACGCCGGAATTGAGGAAGGCGAGTTCACGCAGCCGGTGTTCCAGCGTGGCGAAATCGAACTCCGTCATGGTGAAGGTGTTTTTCGACGGCAGGAAGGTCACCTCGGTGCCGCGTTTGTCGCGCGCGGCGCCGACCACAGCGAGCGGGGCTACCGCGTCGCCGTCACGAAACTCCATGTAATTTTCCTGGCCGTCGCGCCAGATACGAAGCTTGAGCCAGCTCGACAGTGCGTTGACCACCGAGACGCCGACACCGTGCAGGCCGCCGGAAACCTTATAGGAGTTCTGATCGAATTTTCCGCCGGCGTGCAGCTGGGTCATGATGACCTCGGCGGCCGACACGCCTTCGCCTTTGTGGATGTCGGTGGGGATGCCGCGGCCGTCGTCGCGCACGGTGCAGGAACCGTCCGGATTAAGTGTGATGGTGACTTCCTTGGCATAGCCTGCGAGCGCTTCGTCGATCGCGTTATCGACGACCTCATAGACCATGTGATGCAGGCCGGAACCGTCATCGGTGTCGCCGATATACATGCCCGGCCGTTTGCGCACGGCATCGAGCCCCTTAAGCACCTTGATCGATTCTGCGTCGTAATCGGAAGGTGAAGGGCTTGGCTTACGAACGGGTTCGGCCATGCATGTAGCTTTCGAACTTCGGGCTTTCGAATCGCTGGAAAAAAGCCTGTGTGAATCGATAAATCTTGTACACGAAAACAGACCCTCGTACAGCCGAAAGTCTGCTCGCGTAAGATATTGTCAAATCGGCATTTTTCAAGGTTTCGGCGGCCGCCTGACGGGGCCTCGATTACGCCCCGAAATCGCCTCACCGGTAACCGCGTTTGGGAGCCCAAATGGCGCGATCAAATAGTACTTCGAACGCCGCCCTGTGACCACCCTACATACGCTTCGGTGACGGCCATTTGGATGGTTGCAACAGTTGCTGCTCGCCGGGCTGGTAATCAGGAACCGGATGCTGGAAGGAGCCGAGTGCAGCAGCCCAAAGCTCCATGCGATCCAAATCCTCGTGCAGACGCCCGAGGGCCTCGATCAAATTCCGTACAATCATGTCTTCTGCAGGCTGCGCCATGGCAATAGGGCCTTTTGTCCCCCTTATCGGACGTTTTCGGCGCCCCTTTGTTAAAACCTGCGGCGTGCGCTTGTTCCCGGCCCGCTTGGCACCGTTTTTGCGAATTTTTGCGACAATTTGGAACTGTTTGGCCGAATCCTATCAATGCGGTTCCAATCGTCCGGAACGCACTTCCACGATTGCGGCGTCCTCCGTAACTTCGGCGAACAGGGCCGGATCGGCGCCCGTCATCCAGACTTGCGTGACGAGCCGCTCCAATTCGTCATGCAAGGCGTCGCGCCGCGATGGATCGAGATGGGCTACGACTTCGTCGAGCAAAAGAATTGGCGCGTGCCCGGTCATCTCGGCGATCAGTTTGCTGTGTGCCAGTACGAGGCCGATCAGCAGCGCTTTTTGTTCGCCGGTCGAGGCGTCGGCGGCGGCGATGCCTTTGGCCGCATAGACCACTTTGAGATCGGTTAAATGCGGACCGTCGAGCGTCCGGCCGGCGGCGGCGTCGCGGCTGCGATTATCGCGCAACACGGCGCGGTAGCGTTCTTCGATTTCGGCGGCCGGGTGCGCCGGGATCAGTTGCTCCATCCAGCCATCGAGCGCAATCTCGGCGGGCGGAAAGGCCGAGCCATCGCGGGTTTTCAATACCGCTTCGAGCCGGCGTACTGTTTCCACCCGCAGTCCTGCCACGGCGACCGCGAGTTCGGCAGTCTCGTGTTCGACGGCATCGAGCCAATGCCCATCAGGCCGCGGGTCTTCCAACAACCGGTTGCGCGACCGCAAGGCGCGGTCCAGCGCATTGACGCGGCTTGAGTGCTCGGCATCGACCGCAAGCACCAGGCGATCGAGAAAGCGCCGCCTCTCGGAGGGCGCGCCGACGAACAGCGCATCCATTGCCGGCACCAGCCAGACCACGCGGATATGATCGGTGAAGGCCGTGGCCGAGGCGATTGGCTCGCGGTCGATGCGGTACTTGCGCTGTGTCGCTGCGCCGGCGTCCGGCCCCCGCTCGATTCCGGTGCCCAATGTGGCAAGCCCTAGCGCGCCTTCGATCTCGGCAGCGACCGCCCAGGAACCGTCGCCTTCGCTGAAAGCCACTTCTTCGACCGTGGCGCGGCGCAAGCCACGGCCCGGAGCCAGAAAGGATATGGCCTCAATCAGATTGGTCTTGCCGGCGCCGTTCGGGCCGACCAGCACAATCGTATTCGCCGTGACGCTGACCGACGCGGCGTGATAATTGCGAAAATTGGTGAGTGTCAGGCGAAGAATGGGCATCAGGGCTCGGCGTGATCGTCCGCCGCCGCAAGCGCAGGGGCAGGATCAATAACCTACACCCTCATCGGCATCAGCACGTAGAGCGCGCCGCGGGAATCCTTGTCCTGGATCAAGGTCGGAGAGCCGGGGTCGGCGAGCTTGAGCACCGCCGCTTCGCCCTCGATCTGCGAGGCGATGTCGAGCAGATAGCGAGAATTGAAGCCGATATCGATCGGATCGGCCTCGTATTCGACCTCAAGCTCTTCGGTGGCGCTCCCGGAATCCGGGTTGGTGACAGACAATAACAGCTTGCCGCCGGTGATGGATAATTTGACGGCGCGGCCGCGCTCGCTCGACACTGTCGAGACGCGGTCGACGGCGGCCTCGAACTCTTTCTTGTCGACGATCAGTTCCTTGTCGTTGCCGACCGGAATGACGCGCCCATAGTCGGGGAAGGTGCCGTCGATCAATTTCGACGTCAGAATGGCCTGGCCGACTGTGAAACGGATCTTCCCCGGTGACAGCTCGATCAGAACCTCGGCTTCGCCATCCTCCATCAGCCGCTGCACTTCGGCAACCGTCTTGCGCGGCACGATGATCCCCGGCATGCCAACGGCGCCGCTCGGCAGTTCGAGTTCCATCTGCGCGAGGCGGTGGCCGTCGGTCGCCACCGCGCGCAACGTCGGCGCCTTGGCCGAGCCTGCGGCGTGCAGATAGATGCCGTTGAGGTAGTAGCGCGTCTCTTCGGTCGAGATGGCGAACTGGGTCTTGTCGATCAGCCGTTTGAGGTCGGCGGCCTTGAGCGTGAATTTGTGGGTCATCTCGCCCGGCGCGAGATCTGGAAAGTCGCTTTCCGGCAAGGTCTGCAGCGTGAAGCGGGAGCGGCCGGCGCGGATCGCGAGCGCTGCGCGGTCGCCGGAAGATTCCAAAATGATCTGCGCGCCATCGGGCAGCTTGCGCACGATGTCGAAGAACATATGCGCCGGTACTGTGGTCGATCCCGCCGGACCAACCTCGGCCGCGATAGTATCGGTCACCTCGACATCGAGGTCAGTGGCTTTCAACGAAAGCTTGGAGTGATCGGCCTGAATAAGCACGTTGGCGAGGATGGGAATGGTATTGCGGCGTTCGACCACGCGATGAACGTGGCCCAGCGATTTCAACAGTTCGGAACGCTCTACCGTAACCTTCATCGCGCAATCCGTAGAAGCGGCCACCCAAAGCGATCTGGCGACCCAGGCATGAGGACCGCAAATTTGCGGACCCCAAAGGTGGCGTGACCGGACCCTTTCGGCAAGCCCGCGGCGTCATCGATCGGGGCTTTTCCAGGTCTATTCACAGGGGCCACTCAATCTTGGGCAGTTCAATCTTGAAGCTGGCGTTTGAGGCCCTCGATCTCCTCGGCAAAGGCGGTGTCATGGCCGGCGAGGTTCTCGATTTTCCGCACCGCATGCAGCACGGTGGTGTGGTCCCGGCCGCCGAAACGCCGGCCGATTTCAGGAAGCGAGCGCAGGGTCAGCACCTTCGCCAGGTACATCGCCACCTGACGGGGACGCACGACGTTGGCGGTGCGGCGCGATGACAACAGGTCGGCGCGGCTGACATTGTACTGGCGGGCGACGACCCGCTGGATGTCTTCGATGCGCACCCGTTTTGGCTCGGCGGGCCGGATCAGGTCGCGCATTTCGCGCTCGGCCATTTCGAGCGTGATCGGCTGAGCGGTCAGCTTCGAGTGGGCCAACAGTCGGTTGACGGCACCTTCAAGGTCGCGGCCATTATGCGTCACCGCCTTGGCGATGAAGCCCAGCACGGCCGCCGGCACTTCGAAACCGGGATGATGGGTACGCGCGGCGGCGACGCGGTTCTTGAGGATTTCGAGCCGCAATTCTTCGCCGAGCGAGCCGATCTCCACGACAAGCCCGCCGGCGAGCCGTGACCGGACCCGATCGTCGAGGCTTTCGAGGTCCGACGGCGGACGATCGCTGGCGATGACGACCTGGCGGCCGGCATCGATCAGGGTATTCAGGGTGTGGCAGAATTCGGCCTGGGTCGAGCGCCCTTGCAGGAATTGCAGATCGTCGATCACCAGCACGTCGATGGCCCGCACCGCCTCCTTGAAAGCAATCGTGGTCTGGCTGCGCAGCGCCGAGACAAAGCCGTACATGAACCGCTCGGCAGTGAGATAGAGCATTTTGCGATCGCCGCCGTTATTGCCGGCCCAGGTGATCGCATGCAGCAGGTGCGTTTTGCCGAGCCCGACCGGCGCATGGACATAGAGCGGATTGAACATCAGCGGCTCGCCCCGGCGAGTCAGCGCCACCTGTTTGGCCGCGGCATGCGCGAGCGTATTCGAGCGGCCGACAACGAAGCTTTCGAAGGTGAGGCGCGGATCGAGCGGCGAACCGCCGAGCGCCTCATGCACCGTCATGAAGGGCACGCTGGCGCGCGCCATGGCGCCATCCATCGGACCTTCGCGATGATCGCGCGGTGCCGCCGGCTCAATCGGCTTGGCTTTGGCGACGGGCGGGCGGATCGTCGCTGAGCGCACACTCAGTTCCAGCCGGGTCGTGTCAGGCTCCTGAGTCTGCCACTGCGCCAAGACACGTTCGCTGTAATGCGACTGGATCCAATTGCGCAGGAAGCGCGTCGGTACCGACAGTCGCACCACACCCTTTTCCGCGCCATCGAGCTCCATGCGTCCAAACCAACTGGAGAAAACATCCTCGCCCAGTTCGGCGCGCAACCGTTCTTTGACCTGCCGCCAGTGTTCTTGATCCGTGCTTGTCATGTCGGTCTTTTCTCGATCTCTTTTTTTCGGTCGGCGGAGCGAACCGGACTGTCAGGAGGGGTTGGTTCCCCGTTCCCGACGACGCCGAGACGCTACTCACTTCAGTTTCGAAGTTACGATGAAGGCGGCTGCAGCGCCCCGACGGCTGCTGTGCCCGCCCAGCGGCGAGAGAGAGCTACGTACAGCCGCTGAACGCGGCTCCGGGCCAACAGCTATTAGGCCAATAGTTACTGGACCGGTCGGTATCGGATCGCGGGCTACCCGCAACCGATCGTGAATCGTGTGTCGCCGTTCTCATGCCCCCACCTCCATCGCTCCCAGATTCGATGGTTATCGATTGCCGCCCGTTGAGCGCGGCCGCGAGACTTCTGTATGCGTATTTCTCGTAAGTCGGTGGACACGTTTACCCAGTTCGCTCAGGACTACCGGACCATGAGGAGCCCGGGCACACACCCAACAGGACACAGCTCGCCCGCACCCATACGCGATGGGTTTCCGTTTGAACCGAGATTTTGAAGACCTTCGAAAACCGAAGGGAAGGTCAACCTAGCACGCGATATCCGCCCCGCAACCAGCAAAAAAGTGCCGGTGCCATTGCGTTTTCTTAAGCTGAGACGGATAGGGCAAGCGGGGTCCGCACCAAAGTATTGACTCAATTTATCGATTCACAATTCTTTCACGAATCCGAAAAGACCAATGGGCACCGATTCAAATACCGTAACAAATAAAAACGAGGCCGGTCGATTCCCGGCAGAATCGAAGTCCAGGCCTTGTTATGTGGAGTAACCCTTTAATCGAGCATCGTTTCTTCTGCTCAATTTTTTAAGGTACCCCTCGCGGCGCGCTTGCGGAGCAAATAAAAAATGGCGGCGGGAAGGCGCAAAGGTGCAATTTGTGCGATTATGAACAAGAGTCGTGACAAAACGGCAACAGATTGGTGTCAATCTGCGTTCTGATCGCACGTGTTTGTTTGGAAGCTTACAGACAGGGCCGTCGGAAAGTTATTTTTTTCCGAGCTTTGCGATCCGCTGAGCCAGCCGCGATACTTTGCGCTGCGCTGCGTTGCGGTGCAGAATACCTTTTTGCGCTGCACGAATGATCGCCGGCTCGGCGTTGGCCATGGCGGCCACGGCAAGCTTTTGATCACCGGCGGTGATGGCTTCCTCGACCTGACGCGTGGCCGAACGCATGCGTGTCCGCCGCGATTTATTGATCACGGTGCGACGGGCACTCTGGCGAGCGGCTTTCTTTGCGGACTTGGTATTGGCCATCAGTAAATCGGTATCGCTGTCATAGACGAGAGCGCGGCTTATAAGGGTCCAAAGCGCCAGCGTCAACGCCGTAGATCGTAATCCGAAAAGTCCTTATCACGCCACGCGTTTAGCGCGGACCGCGTCATAGCCCGAAACCACCGTGGCGTAGTCGGCCGCGGGGAAGGCGGACAGGGGCGGTCCGACCCTGGACCAGGCCGCCTCGCCGTGGATGTGGGCAAGAAGGGCTTTTATTCCTGGAACCAGCGCCTTGCCGTCGAACAATTTGCGGATCGTTACCGCCTCATGGAGCGCGGCGGCATCGCCCGTCCGGTAGGCGCGGGCGCAAAGATCGGCGTTGAGGTTGGCGGTGGCGGAAATGCAGCCGGCAAACACGCCGGAGCGTGCTTCCGGCAACGCCGCCTCGGTCGAAGGAAACACCTTGAAGCGCGCTGAGATGGCCGCGGCCTCCCGCGCATAAGCCATGTCGCCTGATGAGTCCTTCAGGCCGACGATGCGTTCACCGAAAGTGTCGAGCAGGCGGCGCACCAGTGCGACATGCCACGGCAGGCCGGACTGTGCCGGAAAGTGGTAGAGGTAAATTGGTATGGGGCGCGACGCGGTCGCCTCCAGGATAGCCTCGATATAGGCAACCAAGCCGTCGTCAGGCACGCCCTTATAATAGAAGGGCGGCAGCACCAGCGCCCCGGCGAAGCCGAGTTCGGCGGCATGTCGGGTGAGCGCGATGGCATCGGCCGGCGCCGCGGCGCCGGTGCCGACCATCATCCGGTCGAGCGGCAATCCGCTATCCGCATAAGCGCTCATCACGCGACGACGTTGATCCAGCGAGAACGAGGTCGCTTCGCCGGTCGTGCCCAGCACATTCAATCCGTCGCAGCCATTGTCGAGGAGGAAGCGCGCCAGCGCGGTCGAGCGCGCACAATCCGGTTCGCCCTTGCCGTCGAAGGCGGTTGCTACGGCGGCGATAACGCCTTGGAGTTTCGAAGGGGCGTTCATGATGCTCTCGTTCTAACGTTCCCCGGCGCCGCTTGCGCCGGCCGCCGATCCAGTAAAGCATGCTGCGGCGATGTTCAATCGAACCGCGAGCCGAGACTTGTGGCGGCCTGATCTTGGGGCTTGGGAGCGAAATGACCGAGAGTTTTGACTTCATCATTGTCGGCGGCGGGGCTTCGGGCTGCGTGCTGGCGAACCGGCTGTCGGCGCGTTCAAACCTGCGCGTTCTGCTGCTCGAGGCGGGGCGCGATATTCCGCCCGGCGCAGAGCCCGCCGATGTGCTCAATTCCTATCCGCGGTCTTATTACAACGACGCTTATTTCTGGCCCGACTTGAAAGCGCACTGGCGGCGCAAGGATAACTCGCCGCCGGTCGGATTTTCCCAAGGCCGGATTATGGGCGGCGGTTCCAGCGTGATGGGCATGATTGCCTACCGCGGTACGCCCGACGATTACACCGAATGGCAATCGCTTGGCGCAACCGGCTGGGGCTGGGACGACGTGCTGCCTTATTACCGCAAACTCGAAAACGATCTGGATTTCGACGGCGCGCTGCACGGCAAGGACGGGCCGGTGCCGATCCGCCGTACTAAAGTGGAAGATTGGCCCGCGCTATCGAAGGCCGTGCATGCTTACGCGCAAGAGCGTCAAATCCCCTTTGTTGCCGACATGAATGCCGATTTTCGCGACGGCTATGGCGGCGTGCCGATGAGCAATTCGCCCGAAAAGCGCGCCTCGGCGGGATTATGCTATCTCGATGCCGAAGTGCGGCGCCGCGCCAATCTGACCATCACCGACGCCGCCACCGTCACCGGCCTTTTGTTCGACGGCCGTCGGGCCACTGGCGTTAAAGTCATGACCGGCGGCGAGTGCAAATGGTTTCATGGCCGCACGATCATCGTCGCTCTGGGCGGCATTCACTCACCGGCGTTTTTGATGCGCAACGGCCTTGGGCCGGCGCCGGCGCTGCGCGAACTCGGCATTGAGGTGCGCGCCGACCTGCCGGGTGTCGGCGAGAACCTTTCCAACCACGCCATCATCTTTATCGGCTTGTTGCAAAAGCCGGATGCCCGGCAATCGCCCGCCATCCGGCCGCATGCGATGTCGGCCTTTCGCTATTCGTCCGGCCTGCCGGGCGCGCCGCCGGCCGACATGTATCTCAATGTGCAATGTAAGACGTCTTGGAGCCGGCTCGGCCACCAGGTGGCTAATCTCGCACCTTCGCTGCTCAAACCGATGGCGCGCGGCAAGGTCTCGCTCGTTTCGGCCGACGCGGCTGTCCATCCGCAAGTCGAGTTCAACTTCACCGGCCACGACCTCGATCTGCAACGCTTCATGCTGGGCTTCCGCCGCTGCGTCGAAATTCTGTCGCACGACGCGGTGCGTGCCGTCACCACGCTGAGCTTTCCGGTCAAGTTCAATGACCGGCTGCGGCGGCTCAACCGCATCACCACACGCAACAAGATTCAAAGCAGCGCGATCGCCATGTTAATCGACGCGATGCCGCCGCTTGCCGGACCGATCTTCGGGACGCTTGCCGACCGCCGTGTCGACCTGCGGAAACTGGTCGAAGACGAGGAAGCGCTTGCCGATCACATCTGCAACAATGTTGCCGGCACGTTCCATCCGGTCGGAACTTGCCGCATGGGCGCCGACGACGATCGTGATGCGGTGACCGATACCGCCGGCCGCGTGCGTGGTGTCGACGCGTTGCGCGTGATCGATGCCTCGATCATGCCGACGGTGCCGCGTGGCAACACCCATATCCCGACCGTCATGGTGGCGGAAAAGCTCGCCGATAAAATGCTGAGCGAGATTAATTAGCTCCAGTTCGGAATTAGAAAAATCCAACAGCGAGAGAGCCCGCGCCAACAAGCGCGGGCTTTTGTGAGCGAAACGCAGCCGAAACTACTCCGGAACGCTGACGAAAATCTGGCCGTCGCGCACCGCGACCGGCACCGGTGTCAGCCGCACCGCGGCGTCGCCGGGGTGACAGCCGGTGGCGAGATCGAATTCGTAGCCATGCCACGGGCAAACGATGTGACGTTGCTTGCCGAAGCGCATACCGGCGGTCTTGTTGTCCGGCGTGATGATCTCTTCCACCTGATGAAAGATCTTGCCCTGGCAGACCGGGCCGCCGGCATGGGGACAGACATTCTCGTAGGCCAGCACCTTGCTGCCGGTGCGAAAGATGCCGACCTCAAGATTTTCCAGTGCGAACACCCGGTAATCCCCGTCCGCGATATCGCTCAATTTACCGACCGCGACTTCGTCCATCGTTTCTCCCCTCACTCGATTCCCGGTGGGCGATGAAACCAGATCGCCACGTCGAACATATTGAGCCCGGCCGCGCGGATCATGCCGCATGCGGCCACCACCGTTTCGGTCGCGGTGACCGCGTCAGCCGGAAACGGCGCGATGTCGTGGCCCCGCCGCTCGACTTTGGCGGCATAGAGTTTCACGGCAGCAGTCAGCACCCGTTGCAGCGTCTTGTCCGAGATGGCGTCGGGTTCGCCGCGCTTGAGCGCATAGCGGGCGAGCGCAGCGAAATCCTTCACGGGGGCCGGTAGGCGTGCCGCTTTTCTCGCGGTCTTCACCGCGCGCTTGGCCCGTTTTATCTCGCTCCGCGCCGGCATCGCGGCTCACGCCGTAACCGGCACGCGGCCGGCCGGCGGTTTTTTGGCCGGGGGCTTGATGAGCTTGTGCTTCGGTACTTCGAGATTGAACAGCCGCGCCGCATTCATGCCCAGGATGTTGCGCTTGGCCTGTTCATCGAGAAACGGCAGCGTGGTGATCGAGCTCGGCAGGTCGAAATCCCAGTGCGGCCAATCGGAGGCGAATAGAAGCTGCGTCTCGGCCTTGATCGCTTCGAACGTCGCCTCGGTCAGTTTCAAGTTGGAGCGTTCCAGCGGCTGGCTGGTGAAATACATGTCCTGGATGTACTCGCTCGGCCGCCGTTTCAAGAGCGGCGCCTCCGACGAGCGCATCATGTATTCGGAGTCCAGCCGCTGCATGATGAACGGCACCCAGGCCAGTCCGCTCTCGATCCATAATACTTTGAGCTTCGGGAATCGCTCCGGCAGCCCGTTGATGATCCAATTGGTCAGGTGGATGAGGTTGTAATAGACGAACGAGATCGCATGCATCGAGATGAAGCGATTGCACTGCTGCATCGACTGGTCGCCCCAGTGGAAACCGGAATGGAAGGCGAGCGGCTTGCCGGTCGACTGGATCGCCGCATAGAGCGGCATATAGCTGTCGTGATTGACGGCGCGAAACCGTGTCGAGGTCACCGAAAAGCCGATGACGCCCGGCGTATTGGCATAGGTCTCAACCGTCTTCACGCAGGCTTCCGGATGATTGAACGGCAGGTACAGCATCGCCTTGATGCGCGGGTCCTGCGGCAGGATTTCTTCGGTCAGCCATTTATTAAAGGCGTTGCCGATCACGACCTCCATCTCGATCTGCGGATGCATGCCGAGGACCAGCATCGGGGTGGGAAACACCACCATGTAATCGATGCCCATCGAATCCATGGCGCGCTGCACCAGCGTCACCTGGGCATGGGTGCGGCCGCCCGGCACCGCTTCGCCGAGCCGTGCCTGATGCGGGATGCGGCCGAACACATCTTGGTAAAGCATCCCCGGCGTGGCGTTTAAGAGCCCTGCGGCATTGCCGCGCTCCTTGAAGGCCCGCGCCATCTGTTTATAGACGTCGCTCTCCATGCGATCGACGACTTCCGACCAGAACGCCGTCTCGGTGACATGGGCGTCGACATCGACGATGAAATAATCGTGCTGCTTCGCATCCTTGGCGGCGTGGGCCAGGATGTCGCGGGTATCGGTGAGATTGCTGATCTTGGGCAGCTCGGTGACGAGCGGGCGCTTTTTTCCGTTGTGGCCGTTGGGCGGCGTCTTCTTGAGCATCGGTTCCTCCATTGACGGAGCGGGCGCGTCATCGCGCCTCGGCGTTTGAGGAAGCTTAACAGCAATCCGCCGCCGGGGTCACGTGGTCCCGCGATTGTTCGCCACCCGAAGCGGGACAGGACGGCGTCAGGGCAGGCAACCCCTCTTATGAAACTTCCACCCTTTGAATATGCCTGTCCAGGAAGCGTCGCCGAGGCGGTGGCGCCGCTGGCGGCCCATGATGGCGAGGCAAAGCCGCTGGCGGGCCGGCCAGAGCCTGGTGCCGATGCTGGCGTTTCCCGTCACGGCGCAGTCGCTCCTGGTCGATCTGCGCAAGGTCGATGACCGCCTTGCAGCCGGACGAGATCATCACCGAATTCCGCTTCCCGGCGTGGCCGCCGGAGCGCCGGTTCGGCTTCCAGGAATTTGCCCGCCGCCGCGGCGACTTTGCGCTTGCGGCGGCCGCGGTGTTTTACGATCAAGACGCCGACGGCAAGGCGCGCAATGTTCATATCGGCGCCATCGGCGTTGCCGACCGGCCGCTGCGGCTCGCCCCCGTTGAACAGGTCGTTGACGGTAGCGCCGTCGACGACGTGGCTATCGCCAAGGCTGAAGCGGCGGCGGCCGCCGCCGTCGATCCGCCGGACGACATTCACGCGGGCGGGGCTTATCGGAAAGGGCTTCTTGGTGTCATGGTCGAACGGGCGTTACGAAGCGCCCGCGTTCCAAGCTGAAGCGGAAATGAACGTCCAGTAATTGAGATGCCGCGCGTTATGAGCTGGCGCTTGCCAATCGCGTCGTCGCGCCTCTGCATTTGCCAGAAGGCTTATCAGCAATCGATTTGATCACGCCGGCATGCATGACGGCATGACTGAGTCGACGGGGCGCTCCTTGACACGAGTCCAGGGCAAAGTTACCCCGCCTAGGGGACACACGCGTGGAGCCTCGATGATGAAGCCACGATTAAAAACGTGGACAGACGGCGGGGGGACATCCAGGTGCGGGACCAAGCAAGGGACGGCCACGTCAATGTGTCGAGTCTCATTGATGAACAAAAGGTCGGCTCATTTCAGGTCTTAATCGCCCTGCTCTGTAGCGCGGCGATTCTTCTCGATGGTTTCGATACCCAGGCCATCGGCTATGTCGCGCCGGCAATCATAGGGGACTGGAAAATTGCGCCGGCAGCATTGACCGGCGTCTTTTCGGCGGGAACGTTTGGAATCTTGATCGGCTGCCTTTTCGTGGCGCCATTGGCGGATCGCTTCGGAAGACGGCCCCTCATCCTCGTGTGTCTTGTGGAGTTCGGCGTTGGAACGCTGGCGACGTCCCAAGTTCAGTCGCTTCAGGTGCTGACCGCGCTGCGTTTTTTGACCGGCGTTGGGCTCGGCGCCTGCATGTCGAACGCGATTGCGCTGACCAGCGAGTACATGCCGTCCCGGTCGCGCGCCACCATAACCACGTGGACCTTTTGCAGTTATCCTTTTGGCGCGTTCCTGGCCGGAATGGTGGTTGCCAGCCTCAGCGCTCACTACGGGTGGCGTTCCACTTTCGTGGTCGGCGGTACACTTCCGCTGCTGCTGGCGCTTGTCGCTTTCTTCTATTTGCCCGAGTCGCTCTATCGCCTCGCCTCGAAACCCAGCGCGGGCTCCGAGATTGCCGCTATCCTGCGCCGGCTCGATTGCGGCTCGGCTGCGCCCGACAACGTCAAGCTGATCTACAACCAGCCCGGAATGGTGCTGCCGGTGGGACAGCTGTTTCAGGAGGGTCGTGCCGCAGGCACGGTCCTTTTATGGATTATGTTCTTTTTCATGCTGGTTGAGGTCTTCCTGCTGACGAGCTGGACTCCGACGCTGCTGCATCAAACCGGCATGTCGATCTCCTATTCCGTGATGACCATGGCGATCATTCAGGGTGGCGGCGTCATCGCGCTGCTGATGCTCGGACCGGTGTTCGACCGCGTCGGATTTCTTGTAACGCTAGTTCCATTGCTGCTGGCCGCCTCGCTCGCGATTTTCGCGATGGGGAGCATCGGTGCGCATATCGGAATGATTATGGGGTCCGCCTTTGTCGCCGGAGCCGGCGTCATGGGCGGTCAGAGTAGCCTGGTGGTGCTCGCCGCAATATATTACCCAAGCTTCATCCGCTCGACCGGCGTTGGCTGGGCGCTGGGCCTCGGCCGTTTGGGCGCCGTCGTCGGGCCTTTGCTGGGCGGTCTGATGGTAAGCCTGAAGTGGGACTTGGCGGCGATCTTCGCTGTGGCGGCCTGCATTCCGGTCCTGATCGCGGCGCTGCTTTTCGCGATGGACCGGTTCACCCCGCTGCGCCTGCCCGGAAGAAAGCCGACCTCCGTGTCGCATTCACTTTAAATTCGTCAGCAAAAGCCCGCTGCCGGAAACGGCGGCCACACCCGGAGCGCGTCAATGCGTGAGCATTCGAGATACGACTATTCGCCGATAACGCTACGTCCGCGTTGGAAACTTCCCAATGACGCGCGTGTTGCGCTCTGGCTCATCCCCAATATCGAGCATTTTCTGTTTGATCGTCCGTCGACGTCCGTCAGCAGCGTGGGCGCGGCCTTGAATCCGGACGTACTCAATTATTCCTGGCGCGATTACGGGGTGCGTGTCGGCATTTGGCGCCTGATGGAGATCATGAATAAGTACGAGATCAGAGGCACGGTCGCTCTGAATTCCGACGTCTGCGCGCGCTATCCGCAGATCATCGAAGCGGGCCGGCAACTGGGCTGGGAATGGATGGGTCACGGCAAGACCAATTCCGAACTCTTGACCGGGCTCAAGGAGAACCAGGAACGCGATCTGATCCGCGAGGTCGTCGAGACAATTGCTTCCGCAACCGGTCAGCGGCCGCGCGGCTGGCTGAGCCCGGCGATGTCCGAGACCGTGAACACGCCGGACCTGCTGGCGGAAGCCGGTCTCGATTATGTCTGCAACTGGGTCAACGACGAGCAGCCTTATCCGTTGAAGGTGCGGAGCGGATCCCTACTCTCGATGCCGTACTCTGCCGAGATCAACGACATCCCCGCCTTCATCAGCTACAAGCTTTCTCCCGACGAATTCCGCCAGGCAATCTGTGACCAGTTCGACGTGCTGTATGAAGATGGTGCCAAGACCGGACGCGTCATGGCGATCTCGGTCCATCCGTTTTTGGTTGGCCAGCCGCATCGCAGCAAAGCGCTGGATAAGGCCCTCAAATACATCAAGGGTCATGAGCAAGTCTGGTTTGCGACCGGCAGCGAAATCGTCGACTGGTACTTGCAAACCAAAGGGGCATGAGGAGCCAATATGCGAGTTTGGGAAAAATTTCTCACCGACCGCGATCGCGAGGTTTTCGGCGTCTCCGGCTATGGAGCGCGGGCCGGTTTCGGCAAGCGGCCGGCATTGCTCGTCGTCGACGTCAACTGGGCGTTCTGCGGCGACAAGAATGAATCCATTCTTGAATCGATCAAGAAATGGCGGAATTCGTGCGGCGAAGATGCCTGGGCGGCTCTCGAATTTCTCCGACCGCTGATCCTGACCGCACGCCGCCAAGGCATTCCCGTCATCTACACCACCAATACCCGGCGCGCTGATAATTGGGACGGCGGCAGTTGGAATTGGAAGAGCTCGCGGGCCGGCGAGGACGCAGTATCGCAGCGCAAGACCAACCTCGATCCGAACGCCATCGTCACGCCCATCGAGCCCGGTCCGCGCGACATCCTGATCCGCAAGCAGAAGCCGTCGGGATTTTTCGGCACCAATATGGCGTCCTATTTGACCTTGCTCGGCTGCGACAGTGTCATCGTGACCGGAGCCACCACATCGGGCTGCGTGCGGGCGACCGTGTTGGACGCCTTCAGCTTGAACTACCGGGTGGCGATCGCGGAGGAATGCTGTTTCGATCGTAGTCAGGCCAGTCACGCTATTAATCTTTGCGACATGAACGCGAAATATGCGGACGTCGTGGAGACCGCCGAGGTGACGCGTTTCTTCGAAAGCCTGGAGCCGAATCTGTTCAGCTTGCCGCCGGGCGAGTGACAGGTCGCGCCATTGTAAGGATTGCAATGGGGTCCCGCCGCTGCTCGCGGTCCTTACCTTGAACGGCTCCGCGGCCGAACCTTGTTGTGAAACGCGAAACGACACAGCTGAAAGTCGACTACAGAAGGTGGAATGAATGTCCGAAACTTTAGACGCGGCACGCTATGAGCTGGCGCTTGCGAATCGCATCATCGCGCATGAAGGCGTGCTCGACGGTTTCGGCCATGTCAGCATTCGTCATCCAAACGATCCTAGCCGCTACATCCTGGCGCGCTCACGCAGCCCGGAACTGATCGAACCGTCCGACCTGCTCGAATTCACTCTCGATTCGGAGCCGGTGGTGCCGCCCAAGGTCGAGATGTACGGCGAGCGCGTCATTCACGGCTGCATCTACCAGGCGCGGCCGGACGTGAATGCGGTCTGCCATCATCATTCCGCTTCGGTGCTGCCGTTTTGCGTCACCGGCATCGCGCTCGAGCCAGTCTTCCACATGGGCCCGGTGATGGGCCAACAGGTGCCGTTCTGGGACAGCCGGGACGATTTCGGCGATACCCATCTCATGGTGGTCAAGCCGGAAGAGGGGCGCTCGCTGGCGAAGGCGCTCGGCCCGAACTGGATGGTGCTGATGCGCCGCCACGGCGCCACGCTGGCGGGCCGGACGCTCCGCGAGCTGGTATTCCGCACGATCTATTCGAGCTTCAACGCCGAGATTCAGTTGCGCTCGATGGCGATCGGCAAGATCGGCGCGCTGACCGCCGCCGAGCGGCAATGCGCCGAGCCGCGGCAGCTTTCGCCGCGGCCGATGGCGCGGGCGTGGGAATATTGGACGACGCGATTGCAGAAGGCCGGCGGGCTGCCGCCTGAGACCGCCTCGGCCTAGGTCACTGGCCGACCGGCACGAACAGCTTTTCGATCGGAATCCTGTCAGGGATCAGGCCCTGTTCGGCCATATACGTCACCAGCGCCTCGATGGTCGGCCGGTTCGGCTCGACGCCATAGGGCCAGCAATCGCCGCCGAACAAGTCGTCGATCTCTTCCATGTCAGCCGGCAGCCAGGGCAGCATGTAGCGCAGCGTGCCGGGGTAGCGCATCTTTTCGATTGCGCGGTCCTTTGATGCGGTGAGCGCTTTGTAGAGGCTCGCCGCGACTTCGGGATGGCGCTCATAGATGTCGTTGCGGATGACGATCAGGTGCATGATCGGGAAAATCCGCGTGCGGCGGAAATAGTCCTGCTCCTTGGCGCGATAATCGGGGAACAAGCGCAGCACGTCGGGATGCCGGTTGAGCGAGTTCGGCAGGTTCGAGCCGATAATGGCGTGGATTTCGCCGGTCTCGAGCAGCTCGCTCAACGACTTGCCGCTCTTATTGATCGTGATGTTGGCGGGCTTGAGCAGCGGCATCACCGACGGATTGCCGTAAGCGCCGGGCTCGTTCACCGCGCCCTGGACCCACTCGATGGTCGAAAGATCGACGCCAAGGTCATGCTGCATCAGCCCGCGGACGAACAGCGCGGCGGTCTGGGTGTAGAGCGGCACGCCGATTTTTTTGCCGGCAAGATCGGCGGCCGATTTCACGAAGCGGCGGTTGACGACGATGAAGCCGTGACGGAACACCCGCGAGGCGAACACCGGCAGTGCCACATAGGGCAGCTTGCCGGCGGCGTAGCGGCTGATGAACTCCGAGCTCGACATTTCGCAGGCGCCGAATTCCAGCCCTTTGTTCATCCGGTCGAAAATCTCGCGCGGATTGTCCATCACCAGAAAATCGAGATCGATGCCGTCCGGTTTGATCTCGCCTGTTTGAAGCGCCAGCATGCGATCGTAGAGCCCGCAGGCGAAAGTCATCGACACCGAAGTCATCGCAGCACCTGTGAAAGAGTGAGAAGGCGGAAGAAGAAGGGATACGCGCACTACCACACGCTCTGACAGCCGTCATCCGAGTGCGAAGCGGCGCGCGCAGCCCCGAAGGAAATGATCGCGGCGCTCGCGAGCGGTGGCGCTGCAAAGTTTTTTCAACCAACGCGTCGAATCTTCTTGCAATGCGATTCCAATGCGCCTATTTGCCGCTCGCCCAAATTCGCACGTGCCTGTGGCCGTGTGTCGATCGGTAGGCATCCGGACAAGAGGCCGGACAGTCGCCTGAGGTTCAAAGTTTAGAGCCTCACTACGTGATCGGCAGCCGGAGGCGAAACCGGCGCACCCCGCGCTCAACGGGGGACGCGGCTTAAAGCAACGACGGAGCGGGCTTTTTTGGTCTCGTTGGCTGTCCACAAGCCAGCACCCGAAGAGGCTTGTCCATCTTGCCGGCCGTGCGGAACGGGTTCTCCCGCTCCAATCCAAGGCAGCATCTCGGCGAAGTTGCCACGCGCTTCCACCGTGTCCCCATCGCACGGCAAGCGCCACGCACCTTAGCTGCTGACGCCGGTCGCACGTATGCGCGTGCGCCCGAACTTCAACGCTGGGCCGCAGCTCTCGCGAGCTGGCCCCTTGAACCTGGATGAAGGAGCGGCTCCCATGACCGAGCGCATCCGCGACTTTCTGCGTCGCCGCCGCGACGAAGGATTGGATGACGGGCCCTGCCTCGTCGTCGATCTCGACGTCGTGCGCGAGAATTATGGAGCCTTTGCCAAAGCTCTGCCGGACAGCCGGGTGTTCTACGCCGTCAAGGCGAACCCGGCGCCGGAGCTGCTGTCCCTGCTTGCCTCGCTGGGCTCCTGCTTCGACACCGCCTCGGTCACCGAGATCGAGATGGTGCTCGCGGCTGGCGCCACGCCCGAGCGCATTTCGTTCGGCAACACGATCAAGAAGGAACGCGACATCGCGCGCGCTTTCGCGCTCGGCGTCCGGCTCTTCGCGGTCGATTGCAAGGCTGAGGTCGAGAAAATCGCCCGCGCCGCTCCCGGCGCCAAGGTGTTCTGCCGCTTCCTGTTCGGCTGCGCCGGCGCGGAATGGCCGCTGTCGCGGAAGTTCGGCTGCGACACGGACATGGCGGTCGAGGTCCTCGACCATGCGCAACGGCTCGGACTGGAGCCCTGCGGTGTGTCGTTCCATGTCGGCTCGCAGCAGCGCCGCACGGCGGCCTGGGATGAAGCCTTGAAGTCGGCGTCGGCGATCTTCCGCGCCTGCGCCGAACGCGGCATCAATCTCACGATGGTCAATTTGGGCGGCGGCTTTCCGACCAAGTATCTGCGCGACGTTCCGGCGGTCCAGGCCTATGGCCGTTCGATCTTCCGGGCGCTGCGCAAGCATTTCGGCAATGCCATCCCGGAGACCATCATTGAGCCGGGTCGCGGCATGGTCGGCAATGCCGGCATGATCGAAGCGGAAGTCGTGCTGGTCTCGAAGAAGAGCGAGCAGGACCAGAACCGCTGGGTCTATCTCGACATCGGCAAATTCGGCGGTCTTGCCGAGACGATGGACGAGTCGATCCGCTACCCGATCAAGACGCCACGCGACGGCGGCGAGGTCGGCCCGTGCGTGCTCGCCGGTCCGACCTGCAACTCGGCCGACGTGCTGTACGAGAAGCGGCCTTACGATCTGCCGATCAGCCTTGAGATCGGCGACAAGGTCCTGATCGAAGGCACCGGCGCCTATACCGCGACCTACGCATCGGTGGCCTTCAACGGCTTCGCACCGCTGCGCACCTTCCACATCTGACCCCTCTTGCTTCGGCAAGCCTTGCTGACCCTCTCCCGCAGTCGGGGGAGGGAAGGCAGCGCCGCCGCGGCACAACCGATCAACAGGAGCGGATCATGGTGACCATTCGGGAAGAGAAATTCGCCGACGTCGCGGCCCGCGAGGCGCTGCTCGACGAAGCCTATGGCGCAGTGCGTTTCACCAAGACTTCGGAGCGCTTGCGCGAAGGCCGTCTGCCGGCTGACGGACTGTCGCTGGTCGCGACCGACCACGGCCGCATCGTCGGCACTGTGCGGCTTTGGAACATCACGGCCGGTCCTGGCCGGCCGGCGGTGCTGCTCGGGCCGCTCGCGGTTCATCCGCGCTATCGCAACCGCGGCATTGGCACGACGCTGATGCGCCGCGCCATTGCGCGGGCGCGTCTTGCCGGTCATGGCGCCATCCTGTTGGTCGGCGATGCGCCCTATTACGGCCGCTTCGGCTTCTCGGCCGCGGCGACCGGCGATTTGTGGATGCCCGGCCGTTTCGACCGCGACCGGTTGCTCGCGCTCGCGCTCAAGCCCGGCGCGCTTCAAGGCGCGCGTGGTCTGATCGGCGCGACCGGCCGGTTTGCGCCTGCGCCCGATCTCGCAGTCCTGGTGGCACAGGACCGGCTGGTCGAAGCCGTGAGCACCCGCCGCGCCGTCGCGGCGTAATCAAGCGACTCAGAAAAGCGGGGACGCCGCGGACAAAAATCCGCGGTGTCTCTTCCGTGTCGTCATCGCCGCGGATATCACCCCCTATTGCTGTCGGAGGCTCTGACTAATGACCGAATGGCCCGTTCACGGCCGCATCAGCGGCCCTATCATCATGATCGGTTTCGGCTCGATCGGCAAAGGCACGCTGCCTTTGATCGAGCGTCATTTCGATTATGACAAATCGCGTTTCGTGGTCATCGATCCCGAGGACAAGGACCGCAAGCTGTTGGACGGGCGCGGCATCCGCTTCATCCATCAGGCCATCACACGCGACAATTATCGCAAGCTTCTCGGCCCGCTGCTCACCGAAGGCGGCGGCCAGGGTTTTTGCGTCAACCTGTCGGTCGACACGTCGTCGGTTGATATCATGACGTTCTGCCGCGAGGTCGGCGCGCTATATATCGACACCGTGGCTGAGCCCTGGGCCGGCTTTTACTTCGATTCCAAGCTTGGTCCGGAGGCGCGTTCGAATTACGCACTGCGCGAGGCCGTGCTGGCGGCGCGGCGCAAAAATCCCGGCGGCTCCACCGCGGTATCCTGCTGCGGCGCCAATCCCGGCATGGTGTCCTGGTTGGTCAAACAGGCGCTTCTGAACATCGCCAACGATCTCGGCCTGAAGTTCAAGGAGCCGAAGACCCGCGAGGAATGGGGAAAGCTCGCCAAGAAGGCCGGTATCAAGGGCATCCACATAGCCGAGCGCGATACCCAGCGCGCCATCAAGCCGAAGCCGCTCGAAGTCTTCGTCAACACCTGGTCGGTTGAGGGCTTCCTCTCCGAAGGCATGCAGCCGGCCGAGCTTGGCTGGGGCACGCATGAGAAGAAGCTACCGAAAAACGGCTTCAAGCATAAGACCGGCTGTCAGGCGGCGATCTATCTGACCCAGCCGGGCGCCAACACGCGCGTACGCTCATGGACGCCGACTGCCAAGGCGCAATACGGCTTCCTGGTCACGCATAACGAGTCGATCTCGATCGCCGACTATTTCACGCTGCGCGACGGCCGCAAGGTCGTTTACCGGCCGACCTGTCATTATGCGTATCACCCGTGCAACGACGCGGTGCTGTCGCTGCACGAACTGTTCGGCCAGGCCGGCAAGCGGCAGCCGGCCATCCACATTCTCGACGAGCACGAGATCGCCGACGGCATCGACGAGCTCGGCGTGCTGCTCTTCGGCCACAAGAAGAACGCCTACTGGTACGGCTCGCAGCTGTCGATCGACGAAACGCGCGAGATAGCGCCCTATCAGAACGCGACCGGCCTCCAGGTCACCTCGGCCGTGCTCGCCGGCATGGTGTGGGCACTGGAAAATCCGAACGCCGGCATCGTCGAAGCCGACGAGATGGATTTCCGCCGCTGCCTGGAAGTGCAGACGCCCTATCTAGGGCCGGTGATCGGCGCCTATACCGACTGGACTCCGATCACGGATCGCCCAGGCCTGTTCAAGGAAGACATCGACACGCGCGATCCCTGGCAGTTCAAGAACGTGCTGGTGGGGTAACTCGTTTTCCGCTCATTCCCGCGCAAGCGGGAATCCAGGAGGCAATCTCCGTCTCGGATAGTGCCTCTCTGAGTCCCCGCTTTCGCGGGGACGAGCGGATGAGGATGACGGGACGGCCGTTACTTCAACCGCTTATCGGCTTCTTCGATCAAGCTCAGATCGGAATGCGCCTTGACGTCGAAGCTGGCATTGATGAAGCCGAGCTCCTTCGTCATGTCGACGTTCTTCTGCAGCGCGTCGAGGTTCGGTAACAGCTTCGGATCGCGATAGTAGTCGGTCTTGGTGAACAGCCAGCCGAAATGATCGGCCGGCTGTTTGGTCATTTGTGCCGCTATATCGGCCACCGCGTCGTGGTTCTTCGGGTCGGTGTACCAGTGTTCGATCCGCAGTAAATCCTCAAGGAAATCGACCAGCGCGGCGCGGTGGGCGTCGATGAAGGGCTTCCGCGCCGACCACATGACGAATTGCGAGACGCCGATCGCGTCGCGCATATTGAACAGCGGCCTGGCAATCTTCTTCAATTCGGGATCGAGTTTGAACGGCAGCACGCCGGTAATCAGATCGACCTTCTTTTCCGCCAGCATCGCCTTCATGGCGGGAAACGGCGCCTCGACGATGGTGTAATCGCGGTTGGCCTCAAGTCCGTGCTTTCGCAGCATGGCGCGCATGGCGACATCGACGCCGCTGCCCATCGAATTGGTGGCCAGCACCTTGCCCTTCAGGTCTTCGACCTTCTTGATCGGGCCGTCGGTCAGCACTTCGAAGTCGTTGGAGTCATAGCCCGCGACGCCGTCCTGAAAGTCGTCCGAAATCACCCGGATGTCGTCCAACCCGGCATTGCCGATCGCGATCGGCAGCGTCGAAAAGGCGAGATTGCCGATTTCCAGCTCATTATTGGCGATCGCCGTGATCATCGGCGGCGTGCCGGCATAGCGGGTAGGCTCGAACACGTAGGATTGGCCGTAATGGACGGCAAGGTCTTTCTTCTGGATCCAGACCGAGGCCAGATTGGCGAGCGGTGCCACCCAGGCGCCACGAATTTTCAGCGGTTCCGCTTGGGCCGCTCCGGCGCCGATCAACACCAGCGCTGAAACCGCCACCCCAATTCTGCAACGCATTCGTTCCCTCCCAGGATATTTGTGGTTTTCGCTTATCATCGCCGCCGCGATCCGGCCAGTAGGATGATACTGGGCGTAAAGCGAGGGAACCCGCAAGCTTACCCCTTGTCGCAGCAGCAGGCGACTTCGGGCAAACAACGGGATAATATGACGGGGAGGGTTGCTGGCGAAGCCATTGGTGCGACGTCGATGCCAAGCCCATCGTTCGAAAACATCGCGGAAACCCCGTCGACCAACGATCCGTCGTTGCATCGGATCGTTATCGTCGGCGGCGGCGCGGCGGGCCTTCCTCTGATGTCGCTACTCGGTCCGGCGCTCAGGCACAGCAAGGCCTCCCTCACGCTCGTCGAGAAATCGCGCATCCACGTATGGAAGCCGCTGCTGCACGAAGTCGCCTCCGGATCGTTCGACAGCGAAACGGATTCAGTCGAGTTGATCGCGCATGCGCGACGCCGGCATTACCGCTACCGTATCGGCGAGATGATCGGGCTCAATCGGGCCAAGCGGCAAATCCATGTCGCGCCGAGCCACGACGAGGACGGCGAGACGATCATTCCGCCGCGCGTGATCGGTTACGATACGCTCATCATCGCCGTCGGCAGTCTGTCCAATGATTTCGGCACGCCCGGCGTTCGCGAGTTTGCCATTACGCTCGATACGCTCGACCAGGCAGCGCGATTCAATCGCCGCCTGATCAATGACTGTTTACGGGCCAACGCGCAGTATGAGCCGCTGCGGCCGGCCCAATTGCATTGTGCCATCATCGGCGCCGGCGCCACCGGCGTCGAATTGGCCGCCGAATTGCACAAATCGATGCGTGATCTCGCCTCCTACAATCTCGACCGCATCGATTTCGACAGGCAGGTCAAAATCGAGCTCATCGAAGCGGCGCCGCGCATTCTTCCCGCGCTGCCGGAAGGCATCGCCGTCAAAACCGCCGAAGTGCTGCGCGGACTCGGCGTCAATATCCGCACCGGTACCTGCGTTACGGCGCTGCGGCGCGACGAGGTCGTGCTCGATAGCGGCGAGGTCGTTCCCGCCGAAATGATCGTTTGGGCGGCCGGCATCAAGGCACCGGATTTCTTGCGCGATCTCGACGGTCTGGAAACCGACAAGATCAATCGTCTGATGGTGCGGCCGACGATGCAGACGACCCGCGACGACAATGTTTTCGCAATCGGCGACTGCGCCGATTGCGTGTTGCCGGGCATGAAAGAACCACTGCCGCCGCGCGCGCAGACGGCGCGGCAGCAGGCTGTCTACATGGTGAAGGTGGTGAAGGCACGGCTGCGCGGGGCGGCGTTGCCGACTTTCAAGTACCACGACTTCGGTTCGCTGGTGTCGCTCGCCGACTACCGCACGCTCGGCGTGGTGCTGAATGGCCTGAATTTGGAAGGGTTGTTCGCCAGGCTCGCTTATCTCTCGCTGCACAAGAAACATCAGCAGGATTTGAACGGCAGTGTCAAAGTCGCACTCGATACCGTCGCCAAAGCACTCACGCGACACACCGAGCCTCGAATCAAATTGCATTAACGCCCAGCCGTCTCCTGGTGCCAGACCAGAAGCCGGCGGCGGATCAGCGCCATCAGTTTGATCAGGCCGTAACCGACTATCGCGATCTCGACGATGCCGGCGAACACGCCGGGCGAATTAGCGTAGCGCGATGCATTCATCATGGCGCCGCCCAGCCCGTAACCGCTCATCACCATCTCGGCAATGATCGTGACGATCAGCGCGATCGGCAAGGCCACCTGCAAGCCGGTGAGGATTTGCGGCAGCGCCGCCGGCAGCACGATCTGCCACATGATTTGGCGTTCGCTGGCGCCCATATTGCGGCCCGACCAGAGCAGCACCTTATCGACGCTGGCAATGCCGGCGAGCGTTGCCGTCACCACCGGAAAAATCGCGTCGAACACCACAATGGAGATTTTGGCGGTGTCATAAACACCGAGCCACAAGATGATGATCGGCAGGAAGGCGATCTTCGGCATCGGAAAACCGACGGAGATCACCGGGTCGAAGAACCAATGCGCGATTTTGCTGCGCGACATCAAAACGCCGAGCAACACGCCGCCGACCGCAGAAATAAAGAAACCCGCAAGTGCCCGTGCCATCGTCAGCCCGAGATTGATCCATAAAATGCCGCTCATCGCATCGGCATAGATACGCGCGGCGACCACCGAAAACGGCGGCAGCATGAAGGGCGTGACCTTGCCGCTGCGGGCGAACAGTTCCCAGGCGATCAACAGCACCACGACCGAGAACACGCCGGCGCCGGCGCGAAAGATCGCATCGAAGCGCCGCAGCGCATCGAGCGAGATGGCGGCTTCCGCGCCGGCAAGCGTTGTCTGGTCCTCTATTCCTGCCATCGCAGCAGCCTTTGCATGAGGAGCTGATAAAGCCGGTCGGCCGCAAAGCCGATGAAGGCAACCGTGAGCACCACCGCATACATGCCGTCATAGCTGCCGGTCGAGCCGAGATAGCCGATCAGATAACCGAAGCCTCTTTGCGATACGATCAATTCCGAGCTGACCAGGAGAATGAACGCAAGCGCGAGCGCGGTGCGAATGCCATTGAGCATTTCCGGCAGCGCACTCGGCACGACGACATCCCACATCAGGCGCGCCCGGTTGGCCCCCATGCTGCGCGCCGACCAGACCAGGACGTGGTCGCTGCCGCGCGCACCGTTATAGGCGCCGATGGTGATCGGGATCATGCAGCCGAGAAAGATTAGCAGGATCTTCGAGCCGTCGCCGAAGCCGAGCCACAACACAGTCACCGGAATCAGCGCCGATTTCGGCAGCGGATAGAACAGCTCCACCAGTGGATTGATGAACATATCGAGCAGCCGCGAGCGCGCCATCAGCAAACCCAGGCTGCCGCCGACAACGACCGCATAAAGCAAGCCCATGAAGGCCCGATAGAGCGACGCCGCGCCATTATCGACAAGCTCGCCGTCGCGGATCAGGTCGATCCATGCCGACGCCACTTTGCCCAGCGATGGCAAGGCGGAGCTATCGACGAGATTGAACCGCGCTGCCGCCTCCCAGGCGAGCGCGATCAAGACCAGCGGCAGATAGCGCAATGCCGTCTGCATCAGGACCCCTTGGCTCCTGTCGCGATCTCCTGCGCCTTGATCGCTTCGTCGCGGACCAGGTTCCACAGCTCATCGACCTTCTCGACGAACTCCTTGGTGCGGACGAGGCCCGGGTCGCGATTGGCGAATTTGGTTTCGACGATGGCTTTGATCTTGCCCGGCCGCGCCGACATCACCGCCACCCGCTCGGCGAGGTAAACGGCTTCCTGCACATCGTGGGTGATGAAGATCACCGTTTTCGGCGTGCGCTGCCAGATTTTCAGAAGCTCGGTCTGCATCAACAGGCGGGTTTGCGCATCCAGCGCGCCGAACGGCTCGTCCATCAAAAGAATATTGGGATCGAAGGCGAGCGTCCGCGCTATTGCGGTGCGCTGCTTCATGCCGCCGGAAAGCTGGGAAGGGTAGCTGTCCTCGAAGCCTCGCAAGCCGACCAGATTGATGAAGTCCTGCGCCCTTTGTTCGCGCTCGGCGCGCGGCAGGCCCTGGCGTTCGAGGCCGTAAAGAACATTGGCCTTCACGGTTTTCCAGGGAAACAGCGCGAAATGTTGGAATACGATTCCGCGATCGGGTCCGGGCGCGGTGACCGCTTTGCCCTCGACAGTGATACGGCCGCCCTCGATCGGCATGAAGCCGCCAACCAAATAGAGAAGGGTCGACTTCCCGCAGCCCGAAGGGCCGAGTATCGCCATGAATTCGCGCGGCCGCACTTCAAGCGATACGTCCGACAAAGCGAGTACGGCCCGGCCGCGCGGCGGGCGATAGGTGTGGTTCACCCGCTCAATGACGATCTGTCCTTGGCCGCTCATTTCCCCTTGACCTCCCAGGCGCCTCCCCAAAGGCGCCGCTGCGGCGGCACCCTAGACCGGAGTGCCGTTGGTGACCAAGCCGCGTTGGCGTCGGACCTCTACCCGTCATTCCGGATTGCCACCGATCTCGGGTTTACCCGAGATCGGCAGGTAAAAAGGCCAAGTCGGCAGCCGCCGACTTGGTTGGCGGCAAGTCCGGAATCCATATTCGCCGGCCAGTGAGTATGGATTCCGGGCTCCTCGCTGCACTTCGGCCCCGGAATGACGGGTCCTGTAAAAGCGGATATACCTACGCAAAACAAGGGTCCAGGGATCAGGCGATGGAACGCTCATTCAAGAAAGAGGTCGACGCGCTGCGGCTCGGCGACGGCCAGATATTCCGCGGCGAAGGCATTCTCGCCGTCACCAAGGCGCTGCTGCAATCGGGCGTGAGCTATGTCGGCGGCTATCAGGGCGCCCCGGTGTCGCATCTGCTCGACGTGATGGTGGACGCCGAGGATTTGCTGGCCGATCTCGGCGTCCATGTCGAAACCTGCACCAATGAAGCCTCCGCGGCTGCCATGCTCGGCGCCTCGATCAATTATCCGCTGCGCGGCGCGGTGACCTGGAAGTCGATCGTCGGCACCAATGTTGCAGCCGACGCGCTGTCGAATCTCGCCTCACCCGGCGTCATCGGCGGCGCACTGATCGTACTTGGCGAGGATTACGGCGAGGGTGCGAGCGTTATCCAGGAACGATCTTACGCCTATGCGATGAAATCGGCGATGTGGCTATTGGATCCGCGGCCCGACCTGCCGACCATCGTCAATATGGTCGAAAAAGGCTTCGAGCTTTCGGAGGCGAGTCACGCACCGGTGATGCTCGATCTGCGGGTGCGCGCTTGCCATGTCACCGGCGAATTCGTCGCCAAGGACAATAAGCGCGGCGCCTTTAGCGGCCAGCATCGGTTGGCGGGGCCGCCGCGTTTCGAATACGGCCGGCTCGCCCATCCGCCGGTCATCTTCACCCAGGAACGGCTGAAGATTGAACAGCGCCTGCCGGCGGCGCAAAAATTCATCCGCGAGCAAAAACTCAACGAAGTGATCCCCGGCGATCTCGGCGAGGTCGGCATCATCGTGCTCGGCGGCCTAACCAACGGATTGCTGCGCGCGCTCGGCCGGCTCGATCTCGCCGATCTTTACGGCGGCTCGCGCGTCCCGATTTATGTGCTCAATGTCGCCTATCCGCTCGTGCCCGATGAGGTGAAGGATTTCTGCGCCGGCAAGCGTGCGGTGCTGGTGGTCGAGGAGGGCTCGCCGGATTACGTCGAGCAGCAGCTCAATGCCATGCTGCGCGAGGCGGCAAGCGACACCCGCATCGTCGGCAAGAGCGCCTTGCCGCGCAGCGGCGACTACACCGCCGAAGTCATGTTGCGCGGGCTGGCGAATTTCTTCGCCCAAACGCTCCCGGCCGGCATCGACGCCGACGCCATCGTGGCGCAAGTCGACGCGGCGCTGTCGCATAAGCCGGTGGCCGCAGCCGCGGTCGGCGATATTCCGCCGCGGCCGCCGAATTTCTGCACCGGCTGCCCAGAGCGGCCGGTGTTTGCCGCCATCAAGCTGGCCCAGCGCGAGATCGGCCCGACCCATATCAGCGCCGACATCGGCTGCCATTCGTTTGCGACCTTCGCGCCGTTTTCGCTCGGCAATTCGATCCTCGGCTATGGCATGTCGCTCGCCAGCGCCGCCGCCGTCGGCCCCAACATGGCGAAACGGCCAATCTCGATCATGGGCGACGGCGGGTTCTGGCATAACGGCGTGATTACCGGTGTCGCCTCCAACATGTTCAACAAAGGCGACGGCGTTCTGATCGTGATGCAGAACGGCTACGCCTCTGCCACCGGCCAGCAATATCTGCCGTCGAGCAAGGCCAACCGCAGCGGCACGCCGACCGGCATCAGCATCGAGAAGACGCTGCGCTCGCTCGGCGTCAATTGGCTGCGCACGGTGCGCACTTACAGCGTGGCCAAGATGGTGAAAACGCTGAAGGAAGCGATGCGCACCGCCGAGCAGGGGCTCAAGGTGATCATCGCCGACGGCGAATGCATGCTGGCTCGCCAGCGCCGCATCCGCGCCGAGGATGCCGGCAAACTCAAGCGCGGCGAGCGCGTGATGAAAGCGCGCTTCGGCGTCGACGACGAAATCTGCACCGGCGACCATTCCTGCATCCGGCTTTCCGGATGTCCGTCGCTCACCGTCAAACCCAATCCCGATCCGCTGCGCAGTGATCCGGTGGCGGCCGTGGTCGAGAGTTGCGTCGGTTGCGGGCTTTGCGGCGAAGTCGCCCATGCCGCCGTGCTGTGCCCGTCGTTCTACCGCACCGACGTGATCAGCAATCCGACGTGGTGGGATCGCAAGCTCGCTCACTTACGTGGCAGCGCGATCACATGGCTCCGCGGTGCGTCTTCTCCCTCTCCATCTTCTCCCTCTCCCCACGGGGGAGAAGGCGGGGTGAGGGGGCTTGGTCCTACTGTCGACGCTGGAACCCCCTCACCCCAACCCTCTCCCCTCCGGAGAGAGGAGGCGCGCGTCGCCCCGGCCGCAAGCAATGCGCCGACTGTGCGCCCGATGACGATCCTGATCGCCGCGCTTGGCGGCGAGGGCGGCGGCGTTTTGACCGATTGGATCGTGGCCGCGGCGGACAGCTTGAAGTTTCCGGTGCAATCGACCTCGATTCCGGGTGTTGCGCAGCGCACCGGGGCGACGACCTATCACATTGAACTCGTTCCCGCGGTGCAGCCCGCCGGTGCGCCTCGCCCGATCCTCGCGCTGGCGCCAGGCACCGGCGATGTCGACCTCGTGGTGGCTAGCGAATTGATGGAAGCCGGCCGTGCCATCGGCAACGGCTTTGTCACGCCCGACCGCACCACCACCATTGCATCGACCAGCCGCTCTTATCTCGTGGTCGAGAAGATCGCGATGGCCGACGGCCGTTATGACGACGCCAAGCTCATCGCGGCAGTCGAGAAGAATTCGCAAAAGAGCCTGCTGCTCGATCTCGAGACCCTCGCGCGCGAGAGCGGGGCGATGATTAATGCGGTGATGCTCGGCGCCATCGCCGGCGCCGGCGCATTGCCGATTCCGGCCGAGGCCTTCGAAGCGGCGATCCGTGCCGACGGCAAGGCGGTCGAGGCCAATCTGCGCGGCTTCCGCGCCGGGCTTGTTGCGGCCCAAGGTGGCTCACGCCGCCGCGCCGAGCCTGCCAAACGCTATCGCAATGGCGACGCCACGCTCGCCGATCTGGAAAACGAGATCGCGGCGATGCCGAAGCCTGCCCGTGTCTTCATGACCGAGGGCGTGCGCCGTCTCGCCAATTATCAGGACATCGCTTACGCGCGGCTGTATCTCGACCGCCTCGCCGCGATCCGCGACGCCGACACCAAGTCCGGAGCGAACGGCCGGCTTCTGGCCGAAACCGCGCGTCATCTGGCCGTGCGCATGTCCTACGAGGACGTCATCCGCGTCGCCCAGGTCAAGCTCGATCCGGCGCGCTTCGACCGCATCGCGCGCGACATGGCGCTCAAGCCGGACCAGCTTTTCACTGTTACGGAATTCCTCAAACCGGGCGTCGAGGAATTTTGCTCGGTGCTGCCGCCGTGGCTGGCAAGCCGCATCCTCGCGCTTGCCGACCGTTATCCGGCGCTCGGCCGCGCGCACTGGGGCATGTCGGTGAATACCGCCTCGATCACCGGTTATCTGCGTTTCGCCATGCTGGCGAAACTGCGGCCGTTCCGGCGCAAAACCTTCCGTTATCGGGAAGAGCAGCGCGCTATCGAAACTTGGCTCCGTCATATCGTGCAGGCCGCGGCTTTGTCGTCCGAACTGGCGCTGGAAATTGCCGAATGCGCACGTCTGATCAAAGGCTATGGCGATACGCACAAACGCGGCACCGGCAATTATCGCCTGATCGAAACCGAATTGATGCTGTCGGCGCTGGCTGGCGACCGGCCGTCGCGCCAGGCAGCCGAAGCGATCGCCAATGCCCGTACCGCCGCGCTGCTCGATCCCGAAGGTGAGGCCCTGACAAGATGCCTTGCTGAGATCGAGTCACAATCGGCGCATAGGATCGCCGCCGAATAACCCCACGGTCACGGGGGCCGGCCGATGCCTATGGTCGCGAAAATAGCGTTGCGTGCATTCGCTTTGGCGGTTCTGCTTTGCAGCGCCGCCGCCGCGCAAGCGCAATCGGCGTTTTATCGCGCGTCACCTGCTGAAATTGCCGGACCGCCCGGTACGCTGATCCGGCAGGAGCCGATGCCGCGTACCTTGGAAGGCGCCGACGGCTACCGCGTGCTTTACCGGTCGACGGGATTGCAGAACGAGCCTATCGCCGTTTCCGGCGTCGTCATCGTACCGCCGGGTCCGGCTCCATCGGCCGGCCGCCCGATCATCGCCTGGGCGCATCCAACCACCGGCGTCGTGCCGCGCTGCGCGCCATCGCTGGCCTTGTTCATTTATCAGCAAATCCAGGGACTGCGCCAAATGGTCGATCGCGGCTATGTCATTGCCGCGACCGATTATCCGGGGCTCGGCACGCCGCAGACGCATCCCTATCTCGTCGGCGTCAGCGAAGCGCGATCCGTGCTGGATTCGGTGCGCGTGGCGAGGACGCTGACGGCCACTCAAAACCGCTTCGCGGTCTGGGGTCACTCGCAGGGCGGCCAGGCGGCGTTATTCGCGGGGCTTATCGCCAAGGCCTACGCGCCCGATCTCGATCTGGTCGGCGTTGCCGCGGCGGCGCCCGCCACCGATCTCGGGACGCTGCTCGGCGACGATATCAATAGCAGCGGCGGCCGCAATCTCACCGCGATGACGCTGTGGTCATGGTCGCGCCTCTTCGGTGCGCCGATGGACCGCGTGCTCGAGCCTTCTGCTGTGCCGGTCGTCGACCGCCTCGCCGATGAATGCATCGAATCGATCTATGATATTTTGCAAAGGCGCAGCACGGCGGCACCGCTGGAACAAAAATTCCTCGCGGTCAGTAATTTCTACACCACCGAGCCGTGGCGTTCGCTGATGGCCAGCAATTCGCCCGACCCTCTGCCGGCGAACATTCCGCTTTTTTTGGCGCAAGGCGGCGCCGACGAATTGGTGCGGCCGCAAGTGACCGAAGCCTATATGCAGCGGGTCTGCCGCGCCGGCGGCAAGGTGCAACTGTTACTTCTGCCGGCCGCCAATCATGGCTTCATCGCCCGCGATGCCGCCGCCTCCGCGGTCGAATGGATGACGGACCGGTTTGCCGGTTTTCCCGCGCCCAGCAGCTGCGACCGGCCGTGACGGAACAAGGCCGCCGCAGGTTCATTAGTTTAATGAACGAATGCGTTAGCGCGGTGATTGGTCATGGCCAAAGCATCCACTCGAAAACCGGCAAAGAGAAACTCAGCCAAGAGAAACTCGGTCAAGAGCAGCTCGGCGAGGAGAAAGCCGGCGCGGCGCGCCGCAACTGGCCGACCGACGAAGCGCCGCTGGTCGGCGCGTGTCACCCGTACCAGCGACGCTCTCGATCTCAAGCGCGGCGTCTTTACCGGGGGCGACCCAAAACGCATCGCCGCGTCATTGAAGCGCTCGGCGGAGCGCAGCCATCGGCGCAAGGCCGATCCCTATCGATCAGCCTTGTCGATGCTGACGTTCTATATCAATCGCGCCGGCAAGAACTTGCCGGCCGGCAAGCGCAAAGTCCTGCAACACGCTAAACGAGAACTGCGCAAACAGTTCGGCCGAGAGTAGGCGTCGGCCTAGCCGAGTTCCTTATGATCCGATCAGATCATGGTCTAAATTTTTTGTTGGAGCATGATCTTTTCCGAAAACCGGCGGCCACTTTTCGGATCATGCTCGAAGCGGACTTAACCACCTCTCTCGTCGCAAAGTTTACCGCGAATTAACCGGCTCCGTTAATCTTGTCATGATTGCAATTCTTTCGCGATTGCAGGGTTGACCCCTTAATGCCGGGCTTCGATTTCCGCATCCGCACGAAGCTCGCTATCTGGGCGGCGCTGGGCGTACTGCTGGTTGCCGGCATGCTTGTCGAGCAACAGATCGGCGACAACTCGGCCTCGCAGCAGCGCCAACTTGCCACCACCAAGCAGATTACTGCCGTCGAGGCGCTCCACGCCGCCAAGGACTTGGGCAATATGCGTCTCGAATTGCGCGAGATGCGGCTTGCCATCGCACCAAGCGACGTCGACCGGGCGCTGGATCGCCTCCATGCCGCCGGCACTTCCGCCGGCAAACACATTAGGACCGCGCTGAGCCTGAGCGACGATCCGCTCGACAAGGACGCCTTCGAGACGCTCGATAAATTGTCCAAAGATTATGTCGGCGTCAGCAGCGAACTCGCCGTGGCGGCGAAGGACTATGGCGACACGGTCGAAAAGGTCCAGCGCGCGCTTGAGATCGGCAACCAGATGAGCACGCTGATCGAACAGACGACGGATCGGCTGACCGGCGCCGCCAACATGCGCAATACCGAAGCCGATGCGCAGCGCCGGCACGTTCGCAGCAGCGATATCGGCATGGGCCTGTTTGTCATCATCGTGCTCGGCAGCGTCGCCGTCTTTGGTGCGCTTGCGATCAGCAGGCCGATCCGCCGCATCGGCGAAGTGCTGTTTGAATTGGCGCACGGCAATAAAGACATCGAGGTGCCTTATACTGGGCGCGCCGACGAAGTCGGTGACAATGCCCGCGCGGCGCAGACTTTCAAGGAAAAGCTCATCCGTATCGACCAATTGGAACTGGCCGAGAAGGAAACCGAGCGGCAGAGCGCCGAGCAGCGTCGGGCCGACCTCCATAAGCTCGCCAATGCCTTCGAGACGACGGTGGCGAGCGTCGTGCGCTCGGTATCGTCGTCGTCGACGGAGCTCGAGGCGGCCGCCGAAGCGCTCGGCGCCATGGCTGGCGCGACGCGGGATCTTTCGGGCAAGGTTCTGTCGGCGTCGACCCAAGCGGCCGATAATGTGCGGTCCGTGTCGGTCGCCACCGAGGAATTGATTGCGTCGGTCGGCGAGATCAGCCGCCAAGTGCAGGAATCGACCCGCATTGCGCGCGAAGCGGTGATGCAAGCCGAGATGACGGACGGCCGCATCGCCGAACTCACCCGCGCGGCCGGCCGCATCGGCGACGTGGTCAAACTGATCAACGCCATTGCCGAGCAAACAAATCTGCTGGCGCTGAATGCGACCATCGAAGCGGCGCGCGCCGGCGAAGCCGGCAAGGGCTTTGCGGTCGTTGCCCAGGAGGTCAAGGCGCTGGCGGCGCAGACTTCGAAGGCGACCAACGAGATCGGCCAGCAGATCGCCGGCGTTCAGGCGGCGACCCAGGATTCGGTCGGCAGCATCAAGGAGATCGGCGGCACCATCAGCCGTATTGCCGAGATAGCCATGGCGATCACCTCCGCCGTCGAGCTCCAGGCGGCGACCACGCGCGAGATCGCCGAAAACGTCCAGGCGGCCACGGGCAGCGCGGTGCATGTCGCCACCAATATCGCCGAAGTGAATGACAGTGCCGGCGGCATCAGCTCCGCCTCGGCGCAGATCCTGGCTTCGGCGAAGTCGCTGTCGCAGGACGGCAGTCGGCTCACCGCCGAGATGGAACGACTGCTCAGCGCGGTCATCGCGGCATAATCGGCCGCTGTCTCAATTAAAATCAGCCAGGGTCCGTGACGCGAAGCATAAGCCCGGCACCCGCTTATCCGGCTCGGCGCAGCCCCGTGCGTGATATTATCGAGAATTACCAGGGAGGACTGCGGACCTATGAAGCCGCCACTATTCGATTACGTCGTCCCTGCCAGCATCGATCGGGCGATCGCCGCCCTGGCGGACGCGGGCGGCGAAGCCAAGATATTGGCGGGCGGGCAGAGTCTGGTGCCGATGCTGAATTTCCGCCTGCTGCGCCCTTCGGTCCTGGTCGACATTAATCGCATCCCCGGCCTGGCCTATATCGAGGAAACCGCAGACAGCGTTCGCATCGGCGCGTTGACGCGGCACTTTCAGTTGGAGACCTCGCCGGTCATTGCCCGGCATTTCCCGGTCGTGTCCTGCGCGATGACGCATGTGGCGCATCTCGCCATCCGCAATCGTGGCACCATCGGCGGTAGCCTGTCGCATGCCGATCCCGCGGCCGAGTTGCCGATGCTGGCGGTGTTGCTCGATGCTGAACTGAACATTGCGTCGCCATCCGGTAAACGCCCGATCGCGGCGCGCGATTTTTTCCTGGATGCCTTGACGGTCAACCTCGGCGGCGCCGATATTGTTACCGAGATCGTGCTGCCAAAATTGCCGGCGAACAGCGGCTGGGGTTTTGAGGAAGTCGCGCGCCGTCACGGCGATTTTGCGCTTGCCGCGGTGGCCGCGATCTTGACCGTATCGGGAGGAGCGATTGCGCAGGCGCGGCTGGCGCTGACCGGCGTCGGCCCGACGCCGCTGCGGGTGCCGGAAGCCGAAGCATTGTTGATCGGTCACGCACTCGACGCGGAACTGATGAGCCGCAGCATGAGTGCCGTGCGCCGTGCCATCACGCCCGAGAGCGATCTGCATGCTTCGTCGGACTACCGGCGTCATCTCGCCGGAGTGTTGACCGTCCGTGCGCTCGCCGCCGCGTGGGATCGAGCCATCGCGAGTGCGGCATGATCAAGACCAGAGACATTACAGTTAAGGTCAACGGTTCGACGCATAAGGCCGCCGTGGAGCCGCGGGTGCTGCTGTCTGATTTTTTGCGCCACACGCTGGGTCTTACGGGCACTCACGTCGGTTGCGAGCACGGCGTGTGCGGCGCCTGCACCGTGCTGATCGACGGCGACAGTGCGCGCGCGTGCCTGATGCTCGCAGTGCAAGCCGACGGCAGAAGCATCGAGACGGTCAAAAGCCTCGGCACGATCGAAAATCTGAACGCGCTGCAGGAATCGTTTCACGCGCATCATGCTTTGCAGTGTGGCTTCTGCACGCCGGGGATGCTGATGACGGCGACCGATCTGTTGCGGAAATATCCGCTCGCCAGCGACGACGATATTCGCAACGGTCTGTCGGGCAATCTGTGCCGCTGCACCGGCTATGAACACATCGTCAAAGCGATCCGCGCAGTGGTCGACAAAACCGGAGCGGCGCGATGAAGATGCATCTTCTCTCCGGCGGGCGCCTGCGGATGCGCAAGAGCATCTTCATTCCCGACGCCGCGCGCGAGGAAACAATCGAAATCCCGGTGTCTTCGGCGCTGCTGCGCCACCCGTCCGGCAATGTGCTGTTCGATACCGGGTGCCACCCGACAGTGGCTGAGCACGGTGAGGCGCGCTGGGGCGGCCTCGCCAAGCTGATGACGCCGATCATGCCGCGCGGCGACAATGTCGTCACGTCGCTCGCCGCAATCGGCCTCGCCTGCGACGATATCGATGTGGTGGTGTGCTCGCATCTGCATCCCGACCATTGCGGCTGCAATACCTTCTTCAAGCGCGCGACGTTTATCATCCACGCCAAGGAGGTCGAGGCCGCCCGCGCTCCCGGCGCGGAGAAGTCCGGCTATCTCGCCGCGGAATGGGAAGAGGCTGGGCCGCTCGATATGATCGAGGGTGAGCGCGATCTGTTCGGCGACGGGCGCATTGTGCTGGTGCCGCTGCCCGGTCACACGCCAGGCACGACCGGCGCTTTGGTCACGCTCGATCGCGCGGGCGCGTTCTTCCTCGCTTCCGACACCGTCACGCTGCGCTCGACACTCGACACCGGTATCCTGCCGAAAAACACTTGGAATGCGCAGGCGCTTGAAAAATCGCTGGCCGAAGTCCGGCGTCTCGAAGCGGGTGGCGCGAAAGTTCTGTGCGGTCACGACGCCGCGCAATGGGCGAGCCTGCGCAAGGATGCCGATGCCTATGAATGATCTGCCCGAGATCGTAACCCGGCCAAAAATCATCGGCGCGCGCATCAAGCGCATCGAGGATCCCCGGCTGCTGACGGGCCGCGGCTCTTATACCGACGATCGCCAGACCGCAGGTATGCTGCATGTCGCCTTCCGCCGCAGCGATCAGTCGCATGCGCGCATCCGCACCATCGACTGCGATGCGGCCCGCGCAGCACCGGGCGTCGTCGCCGTATTCACCGCGGAAGAATTGACCGGCGAACTCAAGCCGCTCACCGCAATGTCGCGCATGCCGAACTATCACGGCACCGCGATCTTCGCGCTGGCGCTCGGCAAGGTGCGCTACGTCGGCGAGCCGGTGGTTGGTGTGGTGGCGGAAAGCCGCTATCAGGCCGAGGACGCGCTCGAACTTATCGCGATCGATTATGAGCCGCTGCCCGTCGTCATCGATCCCGAGCAGGCCGTCCAATCCGGCGCGCCGTTGTTGCATGAGGAAGCCGGCACCAATGTGCTGGTCAGCCGCGAGTTCAAGCGCGGCGAGGTCGATGCGGCCTTCGCCGCCGCGCCGCTGCGGGTCGCGGGCCGTTTCCGCATGCGCCGCAAGACGCCGGTGGCGATCGAGCCGCGCGCCTGCGCCGCTGAATATGACGCCACGTGCGCCGCGCTGACGCTGCACTCCGCCACCCAGGTGCCCGGTATCGTCCGCGATGCGCTCGCCATCGCGCTCGATATGCCCGGCGAGCAGATACGGGTCATCGCGCCCGATGTCGGCGGCGGCTTCGGCGGTAAGGGCTCGCTCTATCCGGAGGAGATTTTCGTCGGCGCGATGGCGCGCCGGCTCGGCCGTCCCGTCAAATGGACTGCCGACCGTATGGAGGACCTGGTCTCCAGCAGCCAGGGCTTTGACGAGATTGTAGATGCCGAAATCGCGCTCGATGCCGATGGCCATCTCATCGCGCTCAGCGCCGATGTCATCGGCGACGTCGGTGCCTATTCCATCTACCCGTGGACCTGCTGTCTCGAGCCGGTGCAGGTGGTGAGCTTCCTGCCCGGCCCCTATCGTCTCGCGCATTATCGCGGCCGGGTGCGCGCCGTCGCCACGTCGAAGGCGCCGATGGGACCTTATCGCGGCGTCGGCCGGCCGATTTCGACTTTCGTCATGGAGCGGCTGATGGACATGGCGGCGAGGAAGCTCGGCCTCGATGCCAAGGAAATCCGCCAGCGCAATCTCATCAATGACGACGAGCTTCCCTACAAGATCGCGTCGGGCATCGTCTGGGATAAATCCGGCTTTCAGGAAAGCCTCGACGCCGCCTGCACCGCGGTCGATTACGATACACTGCGCATCAAACAAAAGGCGGCGCGCGCGCAGGGCCGCTGGATCGGCATCGGCATTGCCTGCTACGCCGAATTGACCGGCATCGGTTCGCGTATTCCGGTGGCGCCGGGCATGCCGATCAACACCGGCACCGAAACCGCCGCGATCAGTATCGATGATACCGGCGCCGTTACCGCCGCCTTCGGCGTCGCCTCGCATGGGCAAGGTCTCGAAACGACCTTGGCGCAGGTCGTCGCCGAACATCTCGGCGCGCGGGTCGAAGATATCCGCATCATCCACGGCGACAGCGATGCAGTCGCCGGCGGCACCGGCACTTATGCCAGCCGCAGCATGGTGCTGGCCGGCGGCGCGGCGACGCTCGCCGCTCAGGCGGTGCGCGAGAAACTGCTCAATGCCGCGTCGCACCTGCTCGAGACCGCGACCGTTGATCTCGTTGCCGAGAACGGCGAGGTCCATGTCGTCGGCACCGATCGTTCGGTCACGTTCCGCGACATCGCGCGCGCCGTGGCCGCGCAGCAATTGCCGCCGGACGCGCGCGATGAGCTTGCCGCTACCAAGACCTACGATCCGGTGTTCGGCACCACCACCTCGGCAACGCATATCGCCGCGATCGAGATCGATCCGCAAACCTATGAGGTCCGCATCGATCAATTTGCGGTGGCGGAGGATTGCGGCAAGATCGTCAATCCGCTGATCGTCGACGGCCAGGTCCATGGCGGCGTGGCGCAGGGCATCGGCGCCGCGCTCTTCGAAGAAGTCATCTATGACGGCGAGGGCCAGATCCACACCGCGAGCCTGGTCGATTATCTGGTGCCGTCGGCCGCCGAAATTCCGGCGATGCAGGTGGTGCATCTCGAGCGCGCGTCGCCGACCACGTTGGGCGGCTTTCGCGGCATGGGCGAGGGTGGCACCATCGGTGCCCCGGCGGCGCTGGCGAACGCACTCGCCGACGCACTGGCGCCGCTCGGCATCGACGTCAACGAATTGCCGATGACGCCGGAGCGGCTGTTTCGTCTGGTCGAAGCGGCACGCGGCAAAGTAAAACAGTAAACAAAGACTAGGGAGCGAACATGGATTTAGGAATGACAGGCAAGGTCGCCCTGGTGACCGGCGCTGCGAGCGATGTCGGCCGCGAGATCGCGCTCAGCCTTGCCGCCGAGGGCGCAAGTGTCGCGCTCAATTACCGCAGCTCCGCTACCGAGGCCGAAGCCATCGCCGGCGAGATCGCGGCGCAAGGCGGCACCGCCAAAGCCTATCAGGCCGATGTTGCCGATTTCGGCGCGGTACAGCGCATGGTCGAGACAATCGTGAAAGACTTCGGTGGGCTCAACATCCTGGTCAACAATGCCGGGCTCGCCAAGCGCCAGCGCTTTGTCGAGACCACGCCGAACGATTGGCACAAGCAGATCGACGCTTGTCTCTACGGCCCGATTCACTGCTGCCACGCCGCGGCGCCGCATCTCGAAGCCGCCAAGAACGGCCGCATCGTTGGCGTGATCGGCGACTCATCCCGCGTTGGCGAATCCGGACTTGCCATTGTCGCCGCCGCCCGTGCCGGGGTGATCGGGCTCATGAAATCGCTGGCGCGCGAATTCGGCCGCTCCGGGACCACCGCGAACACAGTGTCGCTTGGGCTGGTGGAGACGCCGCACGACAAGGAATGGCTCGACGCCAATCGCGAAAAACTGACGCGGCTTTATCCGGTGCGTCGGCTCGGCTTGCCGGGCGATGTCGCGCCGATGGTCACGCTGCTGTGCTCGCCACATTCCGGCTGGATCACCGGCCAGGTGCTGAGCATCAGCGGCGGCTACAGCATGGTGTGAGGGCGAGACGATGCTGCATACGGATCTGATCGCGCCGATCCCCGAACTGCTGCGCCGCCACGCCGCCGTGCGCGGCGGCAAATGCGCGTATCGCGACGCGCAGTCCTCGGTGACTTATGCCGAACTCCTCGATCGCACCAGCAGACTTGCCGGACATCTCGCCGATCACAGCATTGCGCCGAACGATACGGTCGCGATCATGCTGCCGAATTCGGTGGCCTGGGTCGAAAGCTGTTTCGCCATCGCCCGCGCCGGCGCTATCAGCGTGCCGATCAGCTATGATTCGACCGAACCGGAAATCGCCTATCGGCTGGCGGACGCGAATTGCAAGGCGATCTTCACCACCGCCGAACGCGGCGATCTGGTGGCAAAGCTGCAAACGGCGGCGCCGAATCTGAAAACCGTGATCGTCACCGATCGCGGCCAAACCAGTGCCACGGCGCTTTCCTACGCCAAGCTCATCGCCGAGCCGGCGCAATCGGCGCCCCGCGATCCGGCTTCGCTGCACGACACCGCGTTTATCCTCTACACCTCCGGCACCACCGGGCGTGCCAAAGGCGTGCAGCTCACGGTGCACGGCATGCTCTGGGTCACCGCGGCGTGCTGGGCGCCGATCACCGGCTTTGACGAAAACGACAACGTACTGTCGCCGCTGCCGCTGTTTCATTCCTATGCGCTCAATCTGTCGGTCCTGAGCATCCTGGCGGCCGGAGCCAGCGAATATATCATGGAGAAATTCTCCACCAGCGAAGCGGTGCGGCTCCTGAAAACCGGCGAATTCACTTATTTCCCCGGCGTGCCGACGATGTTTCATTATCTGTTGCAGGCGACGCGGGGCGACACCGCCATCAAATTCCCCGGTTTGCGGCTCTGTGTTTCCGCCGGCGCCATCATGCCGGCGACGCTCAACCGCGACTTCGAAAGCCATCTCGGTGTGCCGCTGCTCGACGGCTATGGCATCACCGAAACCTCGACCATGGTGACGATGAACTGGCCGACCGGCACCCGCATCATGGGGTCATGTGGCCTGCCGGTGCCGGGCAGCGCGGTGCGCATCGTCGATCTCCACGGCAAGGACGTCGCTACGGGCCAGGAGGGCGAACTGATCGTGCACGGGCCGCACGTCATGCCGGGCTACCACAACAAGCCGGAAGAAACCCAAAACGCCTTGCGCGCCGGCTGGTATCATACCGGCGATCTCGCCAAGGCCGACGCGAATGGGTTTCTCACCATCACCGGCCGGCTCAAGGAACTGATCATCCGCGGCGGCCAGAACATCGCGCCGGCCGAGATCGAGGAGGTGGTGAACACCTACGAGGTGGTGCTGGATTGTGCCGTGGTCGGCGTGCCGCATGAGCATCTGGGCGAGGTGCCGGCGCTGTTCATCGTGCCGCGCCCGGGCCGCACGGTGGAAAGCGAGGCCGTGCTGGCGCATTGCCGGACCAGATTGTCGGCCTACAAGGTGCCGCATCTGGTGCGTATCATCGCCGAGATCCCTCGCACCGGCTCGGGCAAGATCATACGTTATAAGCTGCGGGAATCGCTGAACGTATAATAAGGACTTAGCCCGCTCATTCCCGCGAAAGCGGGAATCCAGAAGGAGCACGTTGTATCAACTGGGTCCCCGCTTGGGCGGGGACGAGCGGATGAAAGAAAAAGGAGGCCGTGATGGTGCAGGACACCGAAGAACTATGGGCCGACTTCGCAACGCCGATCCGCGACGCCGACGACTACATCGCTTCGCTGCGCGGCCGCCAGATGAATGTTTATTTCATGGGCGAGCGGGTGCTGGAGCCGGCCGATCACCCGGTGATCCGGCCCTCGATCAATGCCATGGCGGAAACGTTCCGGCTCGCTACCGAACAGCCGAAACTTGCCACCGTGCATTCCGGCATCAGCGGCCAGGCCATCAATCGTTTCCTCCACGTTCCGGTCGCCCCCGGCGAACTGGTCGCCAAGCATGAGATGCAGCGCGAGCTCGGCCGCCGTACTGGCACCTGCTTTCAGCGCTGCGTCGGGCTCGATGCCATCGGCACCTGCCATTCGGTGACCTTCGACATCGACGCCAAGCACGGCACCGATTATCACCAGCGCTTCCTCGCCTTCCTCAAACGCGCGCAGGCCGCCAATGTCGTCATCGGCGGCGCCATGACCGACCCGAAAGGCGACCGCTCCAAGGCGCCGCATCAGCAGAGCGATCCGGACTTGTTCCTGCATGTCACGCGGCGCGACGCCAACGGCATCTACCTCTCCGGCGCCAAGATGCACCAGACCGGCGCGGTCAATTCGCATTGGCTGATCGTGATGCCGACCATGCGCATGACGGAAGCCGACCGCGCCTGGTCGGTGGTCGGCGCGGTGCGGGTCGATGCGCCGGGGCTCACTTACATCGTCGGCCGCCAGACCAACGATACCCGCATCGTCGACGGCGGCGCGCTCGACGCCGGCAATGCCCAATTCGCCGGCCAGGAATTGCTGATTGTTTTTGAAGACGTGTTCATACCGCACGCCCATGTCTTCATGGACGGCGAATGGGCCTATGCCACCTCGCTGATCGAGCGCTTCACCACCTATCACCGCAGTTCCTATGTCTGCAAAACCGGCCTGGGCGACGTGCTGATCGGCGCCGCCGCGTCGGCCGCCGAGCACAATGGCGTCGAGGCCGCGTCGCATATCAAGGACAAGCTGGTCGAGATGACGCATCTCAACGAGACCATCTATTCCAGCTGCATGGCGGGCGCGCATCAATCGAAGCCGGCGGCGTCCGGCGCCTATCTCAATGACGAAATGCTCTCCAACGTCGCCAAGCATAATGTCACGCGTTTTCCGTTCGAGATCGCGCGGCTGGCGCAGGACATTGCCGGCGGCCTGGTCGTCACTATGCCGTCGGAGAAGGATCTCCAAAACAACGAGGTCGGCCCGCTCATTCGCAAATTCCTGCAGGGCCGCGACGGCGTCGACGTGGTCGACCGCATGCGCATGCTGCGCCTGATCGAGAACATGACCATCGGGCGGAATGCCGTCGGCTACCTCACCGAAAGCCTGCATGGCGCCGGCTCCCCGCAAGCGCAACGCATCCAGATTGCGCGCGGCATGAAGATCGAGGACAAGAAAGCCCGCGCCCGGCATCTGGCGGGGATCGCCAAAGGGACCGGCAAGCCGGGGGCGAACTGAGGGATGAAGCAGGCGGATCAAAATTCCGCTCGTCCCCGCGCAAGCGGGAACCCAGATGTTGCCGCACTAGCGGGTAAGCCAACTGGATTCCCGCTTACGCGGGAATGAGCGGAATAAGCTCCAGCGGGCCCACTCATCAACATGGATTGCGCATGACCGACCAACGCCTTCTCTACGATCTTGCCGCCGCCGAATCCGATCGCCGCTTCAGTCCGTATTGCTGGCGCACCCGTATGGCGCTGGCACACAAGGGCCTGCCGGTCGAAACCATTCCGTGGCGCTTCACCGAAAAAGACGTGATCGCTAAAAGCGGACAGCCGCTGGTGCCGGTGCTGGTCGATAACGGCCGCTGGATTTCCGACTCCTGGACCATCGCCAATTATCTGGAAGATACTTATCCGCAGGCACCTTCGCTGTTCGGTGGCGCCGCGGGACGAAGTCTCACGCGTTATTACTCGACGACAGCCGACGGCTTGGTTGGTGCCATAGCTCGCTTCATTGTGTTCGATATCCATGAACGCATCGCCGAAAAGGATCGCGCCTATTTTCGCGCGAGCCGCGAAAAGCGGTTCGGCATGACGCTCGAAGCCGCTTCCGCCGACCGCGAGCAGCGCCTGCCGGCATTTCGCGACGGCCTGGCGCCGCTACGCCTGGCGCTGAAGAGCCAACTCTATTTCGGCGGCGACTCGCCGCTTTATGCCGACTACGCTATTTTCGGCCCGTTCCAATGGGCTCGCTGCATCAGCCCGTTCCGCATCCTCGACGCAGCCGATCCGCTAAGCGATTGGCTGCAACGGCTGCTGGAGCGTTTCGACGGTCTCGCCGCCAAGGCGCCGGCTTATTATTAGAGGGTTCCCCATCGCATCCGGAATGATGTAAATGTCCGGACCGATAATCCGGCGCGGCTGCAACCGGCAGCACCGTCCGCGGGCGTAGTTCAGTGGTAGAACGACAGCTTCCCAAGCTGTATGTCGCGGGTTCGATTCCCGCCGCCCGCTCCAAGTTTCCCGCTCATATTCCATCCCTTCTTGCCCGGGCATAGCCGTTCGAAGAACGGCGTCGCTTCGCTCACAGGCCATGACGGCTGCTATGTTGGGCCAAGTAAAGTGATTTGACATCGGCTTTTACGTACATATATCTGTACGGATCGTGGAGTAATATTCATGGCCAAAACGGTCGCGCGAAAAGAGCCCGAGCCAAGTCACGTGACCTACACCGATTTCCGTGAACGGCTCGCCGCCTACATGGATCAGGTTTGGGACAGTCGTGCCCCGCTTCATGTTACGCGGCAGGGCGGCCGATCCGTTGTCGTTATTTCAGAAGAAGAGTTCGAAGGGTGGATGGAGACAGTTCATCTGTTGCGAAGCCCTGCCAATGCGCGGCGGCTTTTGGAATCGATCGCTGCCGCCGATAGCGGGAAGCTTGAAGAACGGGCTCTCATCGAGCCCTAGAGATGAAGCTTCTTTGGACCGAAAAGGCCTGGGAAGATTATCTATATTGGCGGCGCCACGATCCCGATACACTCAAGAAGATCAACGCGCTGATCGAAGACATCAAGCGCAATCCCTTTCGGGGTCTGGGCAAACCGGAGGCCCTTAAATCCACCTTGTCTGGCTGGTGGTCACGCCGCATCACGCAAGAGCATCGCTTGGTTTATCGCGTTTCGGGAAAGCGCGGTGAGCAAGTCTTGCAAATCGCCCAGTGCCGCTATCACTATTGAGGCTTGGGCGTAATCCGCCGTCTTTTTGAGCTGGAATGGCGTATTACGCTCCGGTAATCCGCCCTACGCTTCCTAGCCCCATTTCAGCGTGATGCCGATGTCGCCGGGCATGCCGCCCGGAAAGTCAACGATCTGGCAGGCCATCCGGTAGCCGCGGGGCTTGAGATATTTCTCAAAAAACTCGAAGAGCTCTTTCGGCAGGCCGGTCAGCGTCTTTTCCCAGCCGGTTTCGTTTTGATTGATGGCGCGTCCATGATCGGTGCACAGTTCATTGGGAAATCGAACGACGAGCACCTCGGTCAAGCCATTATTCGCGGCGCGTTTGATGATCGCCGCGGCGCGGGCCATGCGGTCTTCGTCGGAAACGCCGGAGGGCTTGGAGAATTTTTCCATCAATGCGTGCTTCTCAGCCTCCGCCGCGGTCCGTTCGCGCATCGCTGCAGAAGCCTTTTCGGCTTCCTTCAATGCGATTTGTTTCATGACATCTTTGGCGGTGGGCAGGACCGCCAGCGGATCGGGACTACTTGTAGCCATTTGAGTCATAGCAAACCTCCCTCGTGACGGAAGAATGCAGCCGGACCGGTCTTGGTCTGGTTTGATCTCCAGGAAATAATAGCGCTTTATTGCTGCCTAAAATAGGGAATTTCCCTAAGGAGATTTGGATCGGAAATCGCGCTTTCGTTCTTTTTAAAAGGGAGCGTTGCGATGGCTCACAAATCCGTGATGGCCGAGAAATCTTCGCCGGCCCCGAAAATGAAGCGCAAAATTTATGAGAAGGAGCTGCGCAAGCTGCAGGTCGAGCTTTGCCGCTTGCAGGACTGGGTCAAGGTCGAGGGAGCAAGAGCGATCATCGTATTCGAGGGGCGCGATGCCGCGGGCAAAGGCGGAACGATCAAGGCGATTAGCGAACGGGTCAGTCCGCGCGTCTTCCGCGTCGTCGCGCTGCCGGCGCCAAGCGATCGTGAAAAGACCGAGATGTATATGCAGCGCTACATGGCGCATTTTCCGGCCGCCGGCGAAATCGTGATTTTCGATCGCAGCTGGTACAACCGCGCCGGCGTCGAATACGTCATGGGCTTTGTGACCAAAGAACAGCACAAACGATTTTTGCAGCTTTGCCCGGAAATCGAGGGCTATATAGTCGAAGGCGGCATCCGGCTGATCAAAATCTGGCTCGAGGTCGGAATGCCGGAGCAGGAGCGGCGCTTCGCGGCGCGCATCAATGACCCGATGCGGCAATGGAAATTGAGCCCGATGGACGTGCAATCATACAGCCATTGGTATGACTATTCGGAGGCGCGCGATCTCATGTTCAAGGCGACCGACAGCAAGCGCGCCCCCTGGTATATCGTGCGCACGGACGACAAGCGCCGCGGCAGGCTGAACTGCATCGCGCATATCCTGTCGCGCTTTCCCTACAAGAAAATTCCCCGCGACAAGGTCAAGCTGCCGAAGCGCGCGACCAAACACAAATATGATGATCAGGCCTCGCTCAGGAGTCGGCATTTCGTTGCTGAACGATATCGATGTTAGCGGCCTTTACCGCGAAAACCGTCCCCCACGCGCAAACGCCGCCCGGCGCGTTGACGTCCGCATCGGCCCGTCTCACATTAAGCGAAGTCTGATCGAGTTAAATCGATGAGGTTCGTGCCGTGACGACACAGCACACATTGCGCGCCAGCGTTCATTCGGTGCATCGCGGCTTCTTCGACGCAAAACTGCCGGCGGTGCTGACGATCCGGTCCGGCGATAGCGTCGCAGTAACGACGCTTTCCGGCAATCCCGAAGACCTGCCCGATGCGAGCGCGGGCTTCACCATCCTGCCCGAGCATCGCGAGGTTCTGGCCGGCGTTCCGGCCGGCGAGTCGGTCCGCATCTGATGACCGGCCCGATCGCGGTCGAGGGCGCGGAGCCAGGCGACGAACTGGCCGTCGAGATCGTCGACATCGCGCTGCTGCAGGATTGGGGCTGGAACCTGATCAAGCCGGATGTCGGCACGCTGCCGGAGCATTTTACGGCAACACGGCGCCTTCACGTCGCCGACCGATCGCACCGCTGGCACCATCACCATGCCGTGGGGCCTCAAGCTCAAAGCTGCGCCGTTCTTCGGCATTATCGGCGTCGCGCCGCCGCCGGAGATGGGTCGGGCAACCTCCATCATCCCGCGCGCCTTCGGCGGCAATATCGACAACAAGCATCTCGGCAAAGGCGCCACACTGCATCTGCCGGTGTTCAATCCTGGCGCGCAGCTTTCGGTCGGCGACGGTCACGCGCTGCAGGGCGACGGCGAAGTCTGCGTGACCGCGATCGAAACCGGCTTATCGGCGACCCTGCGGGTGACACTGATCAAGCACAGCGGCATCAAGCAACCCTGGGCCGAGACGTCCTCGCATGTCATCACCATGGCTTTCGATCCCGATCTGGACGTGGCGGCGCAATCCGCCGTGCATCAAATGATCAAGCTGATCGAACAGCGTGCCGGCTTGAGCGCCGAGGATGCCTATACGCTCTGCAGCATCGCCGCCGATGTGCACGTCACCCAATTGGTCAACGTGCACAAAGGCATTCATGTCCTGCTGGCGAAAACAGCGCTGGCACGGGTGATGTAGACTAGACTGTTGTCCGCTCATTCCCGCGTAAGCGGGAATCCAGAACAATTGTAGGCGGTCATCACGGTACTGGGTCCCCGCTTTCGCGGGGACGAGCGGCACCTCATGCAATTTAGCTCTAATCCGTCACCGGCATGCGCTCGGCTTTCGGCGGCAGGAACGAGCGGTCGAACACTTCGCTCGCTTTCGGCACGCGCGGCAGATTGTAGGACTCGGCGATGGTGGCGATGGCGTTGGTGAGGCGTTCGTCGCTGACGTCGCCGATGCCGAGCGAACGGGCTTCCGGCGTGTCGATCAGCGTCTTGTAAACGTAGATCAGCCGGCGTTTTTCGATGTCTTTGTTGAGCAGCGGTTCGGTCTGCGCCAAGCAGATCGATCGCCGCATTGGGATCGGTCATCGTTTCCTTCAAGGCGCGGTTGATGGCGCGCACCAGGCCCTTGACCGCTTCCGGATGCTCCTTCGCCAGCTTTTGCGACACCATGATGCCGTTCGAATAAAGGTCGACGCCGGAATCGGCATAGTAGATCCAGCGAAAATCCTTATCGGGATCGAGCTTTGCGCGACAGAGATTCATGTAGCTCGTGGCGGTGAACACGGCGGCGGCGTCGACCTGGCCCTGGATCAGAAGCTGCTCCTGCAGGTTCGGCGCGACTTGGTCACGCTGATCGTCGCCGGGTCGATACCGTTCTTCTTTGCTAAGAGCGGCAGCAGCGCCAGCGACGCGCCCCCGGCCGGGGAGTCGAGCTTTCGCCCGCTCAAATCCTTGACCGCCATGATCGGACTTGTCGCCTTGGTGACAGAATCGCAAACGGCGCTTTGCTGTAGATCATATAGACCATCAGCGGCGCTTCGCCGGGCTTCTGCGCCGCGGTCTGGATCACCGCATTGGTGTCGCCGAAGCCGGCATCATAGGCGCCCGACATGATCCGCGTCACCGTCATCGCCGAGCCCTCGCCCTGATCGATGGTGACGTCGAGATTCTCGTCGGCGAAATAGTTCTTGGCCTTGGCCCAGAAGTACCAGGCGTGGATGCCTTGCAGCTTCCAATCCAGCGTAAAGCGGATTTTGGTTTTGTCCTGCGCCGAGGCGGATGAGATGGCGCAACACGAAGCAACGAGCAGCGCGAGGACATATCGAGCAAAGAACATGATCAACTCCTGTGTACCGGACGGCACTCAGCCCATTGCATTCAGCCCAGTCGCAAATTCGTCCTTGCGATGCGCCCATCCGGTGATGCGGGATTCAAGCAGCGAAAAGACGGCGTAGAGCGCGACGCCCATCACCGCGAGGATCAGCAAGCCGGCAAACACCAGCGGTACGTCGAAATTGGAACTGGCGATCATCATCACGTTGCCGATGCCGCGGTTCGACGCCACGGTTTCGGAAATGACGGTGCCGACGAAGGCCAGCGTGACCGCCACTTTCAGCGACGCAAAGAAATACGGCATGGTGCGCGGCAGGCCGACATTCCAGAGAATATCGAGCTTGCTGGCGTGCAGCGCGCGCATCACGTCTTCGAGTTCGGGCTCGGTGGTGGCGAGCCCGGTGGCGACATTCACGACGATCGGAAAGATGCTCATGATCATCGCGGTCAGGATCGCCGGCACCGCGCCGGCGCCGAACCACAGCACGAAGATCGGCACCACGGCGACCTTCGGTATGGTGGCAAAGCCGATCAGCAGCGGATAGGCGACGTCGTAGGCGAGCCGCGACGAGCCGACCAGCACGCCGAGCAATATGCCGATGACGATGCCGAGCGCGAAGCCGATCAGCGTCGTGTAGAGCGTCTGCACCGTGTGCGGCCACAGCGCCGGCATGCGCTCGACCAAGCGTGACGAGTGATCTGGCTCGGCTTCGGCAGCACGATGTCGCTGACGTGGAACACCCAGCACAGCGCTTCCCACAGCACGAAAAAGCCGATGATGAAAAGCGTCGAATCGAGCCGGCGGCGGAGTTGCGGGTCCATCAGGCGGCCTCTTTGCCGGGCGCGCGGTGACGATCAGTTCGCGCAGCCGCTGCGTCATCGAGACGAAGCTCGGCGTGTAGGACATCTCGATGGTGCGCGGCCGCGCGAACGGCACTTCGGCGTCGTCGATGATCTGCCCCGGCCGCGCCCGCATCACGCAAATCCGGTTGGCGAGATAGCCGGCCTCCTTGAGATCGTGGGTGACCGAGCAGCACGGTCGGCCGCAGCTTCATCCACAGGTCCTGCATGATCGCCCACAGCTCCTCGCGGGTGAACTGATCGAGCGCGCCGAACGGCTCGTCGAGCATCGAGAAGTTGCGGCTCGTGCACCAGCGCGCGGCACAGCGAGGCGCGCTGCAACATGCCGCCGGACAATTGCCACGGATGCTTGTCGCCGAAATTGGCCGAGGCCGACTTCCTTCAAGCAGCGCTTCGGCGCGGTCGCGGAATTCGGTCTTGCGCTTCGCCCGGTATTGCTCGCGAAACGGCGGCACGATCTTCAGCGGCATCATCACGTTGTCGCGCACCGTCAGCCACGGCAGCATGGTCGGGTTCTGAAACGCCATGCCGACGCGCACCGGCTCGGCGCCGACCTCGCGGCCGGCGACATAGACGTAGCCGCTGCGTCGCGGTGAGGAGCCCGGTGACGAGCTTCAGGATGGTCGACTTGCCGCAGCCCGACGGTCCGACCAGCGCGACGAAGTCGCCCTGCTTGAGGCGCAGATTGGTCAGGCCGAGCGCATTGACCTGCTTTTCGCCGCGCCCGTAAGTCAGCGTCACGCCCTCGAGTTCGACAAAGAATTCGGAGTGCGCCGCGGGTGGCGCGCGGTTGCGAGGTCATGCGATCGTGCTCCATGCCGCGCGCGGCGGCCATTGCCGACGATCGCCTGCATCGTGAGATCGGTGTTACGCAAGACCGGTGCCGGCATTTGCTGGATCGTATGCACGGAGCGGCCATAGCCGCGCACGCCGTCGACGAGCTTGCGGTCCTTCATGACGAAGCGGCCGCGCACCAGCGTATGCAGCGGCAGTCCCTTGATGCGGCGGCCGTTCCACGGCGAGATTTTCGAGCGCGATTGCAGCGCCGCATCGTCAAGCGTGTGCTCGCGGGCGAGATCGACGATCGCGAGATCGGCGTCGGCGCCCGGCGCGATGGCGCCCTTGCGCGGATAAAGCCCCCAGATCTTCGCCGGGTTGAACGCGCTCAGGCGGACGTAGTCGCAGATCGACATGCCGCCCGTTGTTGACCTCGGTCAGCATCAGCGGCATCTGCGTCTCGACGCCGGGAAATCCGCAATCGACCGCCCAGATGTCGTTGCGGGTCTTTTCTTCCGGCGTGTGCGGCGCGTGATCGGTCGCGATCAGGTCGATGGTGCCGTCGGCAAGCGCCGCCCACAGCGGCTCCTGGTTGCGCGCTTCGCGCACCGGCGGATTGACGCGGATGATGCCGGCGAGATCGTGATAGTCGTCGGCCGACAGCAGCAGATAATGCGGGCAGGTTTCGCCGGTGATGTCGACGCCGCGCGCCTTGCCTTCGCGCAGCGGCCGCAATTCCTCGGCCGACGAGATGTGCAGGATATGAATGCGCGCGCCGGTCCATTCGGCGAGGATGGCGGCGCGGCTGACGGCTTCGACGGCGACGACGGCGGGCCGCGACGCGATATGCGCCAAGCGGGTCCTGCCGGCCCGCCGCCGTCAGACGCTCCTGGCGCCGCTCCATGATCGAATTGGTTTCGGCATGCAGCGAAATGCGTTTTCCGGTCGGCGCCACGACCTCGAAGGCTTCCAGCATCGCGCCGGTCGAGGGCGACGGAATTTTGCCGAACGTATTGCCCATATAGAGCTTGAAGCCGATGACGCCGCCTTCGACCAAGTGCCGGCACGTGCGCGATGGTGTCCTCGCCGAGCAGGCCGTAGAGGCCGAAGTCGACGCAGGCCTTGCTGGCGGCAATCGCGTGCTTGGCGGCGAGGATTTCGGCGGTGCCGGTCGGCGGAATGGTGTTCGGCATGTCGAAGACGGTGGTGACGCCGCCGAAGGCGGCGGCCGCCGTGCCGCTCGCCCAATCCTCCTTGTCCGGATAGCCCGGATCGCGGAAATGCACGTGCACGTCGATGGCGCCGGGCAGGACATGCAAGCCGGTGGCATCGAAGCGTCTCGCGCGCCGGCGGCATGGCTTCGTCGGCGCCGACCGCAAGCATGCGGCCGTCCTTGATGGCGATGCTGCCGACTGTCGCCGCGTCCGGCGAGACGATCGTGCCGTTGCGAATGATCGAGATCGGCGGTCACTGCTCATCTCATGTCCTTAATGTTCTCACAGCATCGCCCAGCCGCCGTCGACCGGAAGATCGACGCCGGTGATCTGGCGCGACGCGTCGCTGGCGAGAAACAAACAGGCATTGGCGACGTCGCGATCGACGGTGACGCGCTTGAGCGCATATTCGGCGGCGTGCCGCTCGGCCGCCTCTTCGACGCTGATGCCGAGGCGCTTCGCCATGTCGGCGCAGACCTTGTCGCGAAAGCGCGGCCCGTCGACCATGCCGGGCGCGACGCAATTGACGTTGATGTTGTACTGGCCGACTTCGAGCGCGAAGCTTTTGGTGATGCCGCGCAGGCCCCATTTCGATGCCGAATAGGCCATGCGCCCGGCGCGGCCGCGCATGCCGAAGGTGCCGCCGACATTGACGATCTTGCCGTAGCGCTGCGCGATCATGGTCGGCAGCACGCTGCGCATGGTGTGAAACGAGCCGTTCATGTTGAGCGTGACGATGGCGTCGAATTCTTCCGGCGTGGTCTCGACGCCGGTCTTGCCGATCGGTCCCGAGCCGCCGGCGACATTGACCAGAATGTCGATGCGGCCGTCATAGATCGCCTTGGTCTTGGCCGCGGCATCGGCGCATTGCTGCGGATCGGTCAGATCGCAAGGCACGATGATCGCTTCGCCGCCCGCCGCCTTGACGGATTCGGCGACCGGCTCGATGGCGGCGCAATCGCGGCCGACCAGCGCCAGCCGCGCGCCTTCGGCGGCAAAGGCTTCGGTGATCGCCGCGCCCATGCCCTTCGCCGGTCCGGTGATCATCGCCACGCGGCCTTTGAGATTCAATTCCATGTCGCGTTCCGATCCATGTCGCGTTTCCAGGCAGCAACTCTTGTCCGTCCGTCCCCGCGAACGCGGGGACCCAGCAGCGGACATTAAAAACGTTAGAACAGCTTCTTCGGCAGATCGCTGGTCGGCGGCAGAAAATCCGGCGTAAAGATCTCGTTGACCGCCGGCGTGCGCGGCAGATTGTCGGCGTCGACCAGAATGTCGATCGACCGCTTCAGCCGGGCCGATGTCGACATTGCCGAGGCCGATCTTGGCGATCTCGGGATGGTTCATCTCGTCCTTGCAGCGTGGCGTCCAGCCGCTCGCGCTCGACCGCGACCTTGATCAGCGGCTCGCGCTTGGCGACCGCCGCGACCGCGGCATCGGGATCCTTGAGCGTGTCCTCGAGGCCGTGATTGATCGCCGCGATGCAGGCCGCGCACCGCCGCGGATTGTCCTTGACGAGCTTCTTCGAGACGATGATGGCGTTGGAATAGAGATCCATGCCGTAGTCGCCGTAATTGATGAAGCGGATTTGCTTGTCCGGATCGACGCCGATCAGCTTGGCGGAAAAGCGGATGGTGTTGACGTAGCCGAACACGCCGTCGACCTGCTTCTGCATCAGCATCTGCTCGCGCAGGTTCGGCTGCATGTTGGTGATGTTGATCTTGCTGCAGTCGATCTTGGCGATCTTGCAGAACGCCGGGAACAGCTTGAGCGCGCCGTCGCCGGCGGCGCCGCCGAGCGTCTTGCCCTCGAGATCCTTCGGCGTCTTGATGTCGCTGTCGGAGCGGACCGCGATCGTGAACGGCGGCCGGTTGTACATCACATAGACCGCGATCGGCGCTTCATCCGGTTTCTTGGCGGCGAATTCGATCAACGCATTGATGTCGCCGAAGCCGACGTCATAGGTGCCGTTCGCCACCAGCGGGATCGGCGCGCCGGAGCCGTTGCCCTGGTCCATCGTCACGTTGAGGCCGGCGGCTTTGAAGTAGCCGCGATCGTCGGCGAGGAAGAACCAGCCTTGCGGGCCCTGGTATTTCCAGTTCAGCACCATTTTGAGATTGGTCTCGGCGGATGCGGGCGCTGTCGCCGCAGCGGAGCGGCATTGCCAAAGTCAGGCGGCAGTGAGCGCGAGAGCGCATCGGCGCGTGGTCAAGGTCATCGGTAAGGCTCCTGTTGCGGAATTCTTGATTCGCTGCAAACAGGCGTCGGCCCGGCCTTCCGTCCGCCTCATGCGCGAGCCGGCAAGACGCTAGTCCGAATGAGCGTTGCCTTCTATTGCTGATTTCTTGCTAGAGTGATGCCGAAAAGTCACCACTGACGGAAAGCCCCTGCCATGAAGCATCTGCGGATTCTCGAGTTATGTCGACGAGGTCGCCCGCTCCGGCTCGATCAGAAAGGCCGCCGAACGGCTCAACGTCACCGCTTCCGCGGTCAATCGGCGCATTGCCGATCTTGGAAGAGCGAACTCGGCGCGCCGCTGTTCGACCGCCGGCCGCGCGGCGTGCGCCTGACCGCCGCCGGCGAGGTCTTCGTCCACTATCTGCGCGGCCAGAACGGCGAAGTCGAACGCATGAAGTCGCAGATCGAAGATCTCAAAGGCCTGCGGCGCGGCACCGTGCGTATCGCCTGCAGCCAGGCGCTGGCGCTCGATTTTCTGCCGCGGCAGATCGCCGAATTCCGCACGACACCATCCGCTGGTGTCGTTCGATCTGAAAGTGGTCGACCACGAATGGGCGATGGCGGCGCTTGCCGCCTACGAGGTCGATCTGGTCGTGGTGTTTCGGCCGCCGTTTCTCGCCAATTTCCAGCCGCTGATGACGCTCGAGCAGCAATTGGTGGCGGTGATGGCCAAGGATCATCCGCTCGCCGCGCGCAAGCAGCTACGGTTGAGCGACTGCGCCGCCTATCCGGTCGCCATGCCGGAGCGCTCGATCGGCGGCCGGCAATTGCTCGATGAGATTTCGGCGCGGAGCGGGCTCACTTTCAAGATCGCTGCCGAATCGAATTCGTTCGAAATGCTGCGCGGTCTGGTCATTCACGCCGGCCTGATCTCCTTCCAGATCAGGATCGGAACCATGCCGCCCGGCAACAAGCTTGGCGTCGTGGCGCGCGAGATCGACGGGCGCGATGTGCCGCGCGCCAATCTGGTGATCGGCCGGTTGCGCGGCCGCAATCTGCCGATCGCCACGGCGGTCTTCGCCGAAACCCTGACCCGCAAGCTCGAGGCCATGCGGCAGGATCGGCCCGTTGCGAAAACCGCTCGGGAACGCTATATAAAGCCGACAGCGCAGACCGACGCGCTTCGACCGAACCATTGAAAATTAACAGTCCGGCCCGTCATTTCGGCGGGCCATTAGCTTTTGGGGTTCTGTAATGAACCGCTCCAATCGAACCGAACATATTCGCATCACCTCGCATCCGGAACCCGGCGCCAAGCCGCGGTTTCCGATCCATTGGGGTGCGCCAACGGCGCATGAACGCGGACCCATCATCGGCACGGTGTCGCGGCAAGGCGACCGCAATGCGATCGGCAGCCACGGCGGTTCCTACGCGCTGTATCGCGCGCTGGCGGTGTCGTCGGGCGCGCTCGATCCGATCCGGCGCCCGGACCTGACCAATACCTATCCGGCGGTCAAAATCGGCCCGTTCGCGCAATGGAGCGAGCCGCAGAAAATCGTTTCGCTCGATCCGTGGGGCCATCTGGTCGCCGAGGCTTTCAAGAAAGAGATCGCGGAAGGCGTCGATATCCGCCCCAGCATCGCGGTGACTAAGGCGCGGCTCGATCTGCATGAGATGCAAAGCGCCGTCGCCGCCGGACGCCTCAAGGCCGACGGCGACCTGGTGCGCGCCACTGGCAGCATCGCGGTGTCCAAGATAGCCATCGATCCGGTGTGGTACCTGCCGGGCATCGCGCAACGCTTCGGCTGCACCGAGGCAACGCTACGCCATACTTTGTTCGAGCAGACCGCCGGCATGTTTCCGGAGCTGGTGACGCGGCCGGATCATAACGTGTTCCTGCCGCCGATCGGCGGCACTACAATCTATCTGTTCGGCGACGTCGATAAGCTACCCGATCCGACCACCAAGATCACCTGCCGCGTACATGACGAGTGCAACGGCTCGGACGTGTTCGGTTCGGATATCTGCACCTGCCGGCCTTATCTGATCCACGGCATTGAGGAATGTGCTCGCGCAGGACAAGCAGGCGGCCTCGGCATCATCGTCTATAACCGCAAGGAAGGTCGCGCGCTCGGTGAAGTGACAAAATTCCTGGTCTATAATGCGCGCAAGCGCCAGGAAGGCGGCGACGCCGCTTCGGCCTATTTCGAACGCACCGAATGCGTTGCCGGCGTCCAGGACGCGCGGTTTCAGCAATTGATGCCGGACACGATCCATTGGCTGGGATTGCGGCGCATCGATCGCCTCGTTTCCATGAGCGACATGAAATACGACGCGCTGGTCGGCCAGGGCATCGACGTCGTCGAGCGTGTGCCGTTGCCCGACGATTTGGTGCCGGCCGACGCCCATGTCGAAATGGCCGCCAAAAAGGCCGCCGGCTATTTCACGCCGGAACTGCCGCCGCAGGACGATCTGGCGACGGTCGGTCGTTCGCTCGACAAATACTGAGCGGCGGTTTTCGAGTTCATGAATTCCGCTACGGCCGCAGCCTTATCGCTTTTGAACGCCGGGGCCGTTCGCGCACGCGCGCAACGGATTTATGAGATTGGGCTCGACGGCAAGCTGCCGCATTTCCGCATTGAACTCGAACGGTTCGACGACGCTGTCGACCTTGTCGTCACCACCATTCGCAAAAATTACCCGACGCTCGATGTGCCGTTTCACTCCCGTTGGCGGCATTTCGTGACTCACGGGTTCGATCGTTACGCGGAGCTTGCCGAGGATTTTACGGACCCGATGGCGCGGGCGCGTTCGGCCTTCGATCTCGCCATCGTCAGCGTGTTACTCGACGCCGGCGCCGGGCCGCAATGGCGCTATCGCGATCCCATCGAGGGTGGGGACTATGGCCGCTCCGAGGGTTTGGCGCTCGCCAGTTTCATGATGTTTGCAGCCGGCGATTTTTCCTCGATCGCCGGTATTGCTCACGACTCTGCCGACAAATTCCGCGCCGATGCGGATGCTTTGGCGAATCTCGATATCGAGACGCTGCGTCGGGGCTTTCAGGTCGCCAAAAACAATCTCATCGTCGGCTTTGAAAGCCGCGCCGAGCTTCTTCGCTCGCTCGGCCGGCTGGTCACTTCGCGCCCCGAAATATTTGCCCGCAACGATTCCGCGCGGCCCGGTGGCTTTTTCGATCACCTCGTCGCCAAGGCCGAAAGCGGGACGATTCCGGCGCCGCTGATCCTTTCCGAATTGCTGCTGCACTTCGGACCGATCTGGCCGTCGCGGCTTTCGCTCGGTGGCTTGCCGCTCGGCGACTGCTGGCGTCACCCGGCCATCGTGACCGATGACGCGACCTGCGGATTGGTGCCGCTGCACAAGCTGTCGCAGTGGCTGAGCTACTCGCTGATCGAGCCGCTGCAGCAAGCGGGTTTCACCGTGACCGACATCGATGGTCTGACCGGCCTCGCCGAATACCGTAACGGCGGCCTATTCGTCGACACCGGCGTGCTGGCGCTGCGCAATGCGGCTGATGCCGATCGCGCCCACGACGTTTCATCCGAGCTTGTAGTCGAGTGGCGCGCACTTACGGTAGCGCTGCTCGACCGTTTGGCGTTGGCGGTGCGTGCCAAGCTCGATCTGGAGGCCGCCGCATTGCCGCTGGCGAGCGTGCTCGAAGGCGGCAGCTGGGCGGCGGGCCGCGCCATTGCGTTCTCGCGTCGTGCCGATGGATCGTCGCCGATCAAAGTCGTCAGTGACGGCACGGTGTTTTGACTGTTATCTAGAGCTGCAATCCGCGCGCTGGGGAGAAGAATGCCATGGAAGGCGTTACTATCGTCGATCATCCGCTGGTCCAGCACAAGCTCACTCTGGTGCGCGACAAGGATCGCTCGACCAAGTCATTCCGCGAGCTGGTCAACGAGATCGGCATGCTGTTGTGCTACGAGGTGACGCGCGATCTGCCGCTGACCGATGTCGAGATCGAAACGCCGTTGGCGAAAATGACGTCGAAGCGCATCGCCGGCAAGAAGCTCGTCTTCGCGCCGATCCTGCGTTCCGGTCTCACCTTTGTCGGCGGCATGCTGGAGCTGGTGCCGGCGGCGCGCGTCGCTCATATCGGCCTCTATCGCGATCCGGATACGCTCACCGCGGTCGAATATTACTTCAAGGCGCCGACCGATCTCGACGATCGTCTTGTCATTGTCATCGAGCCGATCCTGGCGACCGGCAACACCGCCGTGGCGGCGATCGAGCGCTTGAAGGAACGCGGCGCGAAACAGATTCGCTTCGTGTGCCTGATCTGCGCGCGCCAGGGCATCGATCAAGTCCGCAGCGCCCATCCCGATGTGAAGATCTGGACGGCGGCGATCGACGATCAGCTCGACGAGCACGCTTATATCGTGCCGGGTCTCGGCGATGCCGGCGACCGTTCGTTCGGCACGAAGTGAGCTGCTGGGGCAATATTTTTTGTTATTTTTGTTGCGAGTTATTGCTCAGAATCTCCGCTCGACTGCAAATTGCTGCCTATTAATTGAGCAGTCGATCCCTACCGGCGCTTAGCACGGATCCCGGCTTCCCAAAATACCATCGGTAAATCAATACTATAGACCATCACCGACTTGGCACATGGCTTGCGAGGCAGCCTTCTTGGTAAGGCGCTATCCCGGCGTCCGCCCAATCCTAAGGTGAGGGTCTTTCATGTTCAGCTCCTGGACAAATTCAACGGGACCAAAGGCGCGTCGCTGGCTTGCTGGCGCGGCCGGGCTTGCCTTTGGTCTCGTCGCGGCGCTGCCCGCCAAGGCCGCCGACGACACGATCAAGGTCGGCATTCTGCATTCGCTCTCCGGCACCATGGCGATCAGCGAGACGACGCTGAAAGACGTGATGCTGATGCTGATCGACGAGCAGAACAAGAAGGGCGGCCTGCTCGGCAAGAAGCTCGAAGCCGTCGTGGTCGATCCGGCCTCGAACTGGCCGCTGTTCGCGGAAAAGGCCCGCGAGTTGATCGACAAGGACAAGGTCTCCGTCGGTGTTCGGCTGCTGGACCTCGGTGTCGCGCAAGTCGGTGCTGCCGGTGTTCAAGGAGCTCAACAGCGTCCTGTTCTATCCGGTCCAGTTCGAGGGCGAAGAGGGCGAGCGCAACGTGTTCTACACCGGCGCCGCGCCGAACCAGCAGGCGATCCCGGCGGTCGATTATCTGATGAGCGCCGACGGCGGCTCGGTGAAGCGCTGGGTGCTGGAAGGCACCGACTACGTCTATCCGCGCACCACCAACAAGATCCTCGAAGCCTACCTCAAGCAAAAAGGGGTGACGGACGAGGACATCATGATCAACTACACGCCGTTCGGCTTCTCCGACTGGCAGACCGAAGTCTCCAAGATCAAGGCGTTCGGTTCGGCCGGCAAGAAGACGGCGGTGGTGTCCACCGTCAACGGCGATGCCAACGTGCCGTTCTACAAGGAGCTCGGCAACCAGGGCATCAAGGCGACCGATATCCCGGTGGTGGCGTTCTCGGTCGGCGAGGAAGAACTCGCCGGTCTCGACACCAAGCCGCTGGTCGGCCATCTTGCCGCCTGGAACTATTTCGAATCGATCAAGACGCCGGCAAACGAGGCCTTCATCAAGCAATGGCATGAGTTCACCAAGAATCCGAAGCGCACCACCAACGATCCGATGGAAGCGCATTACATCGGTTTCAACATGTGGGTGAAGGCGGTGGAGAAGGCCGGCACGACCGATCCCGACAAGGTGATCGCCGCGCTGCCCGGCATCAAGCAAGCCAACCTGACCGGCGGTGTCTCCGAAATGCTGCCCAATCACTACATCACCAAGCCGGTCTTCATCGGCGAAATCCGCGGCGACGGTCAGTTCAACGTGGTGTGGAAGACCAAAGGCCTGGTGCCCGGCGATGCCTGGTCGCCTTACCTTCCGGGTTCGAAGGATCTGGTCGCGGATTGGGTGAAGCTCAACTGCGGCAACTACAACACCGTCACCAAGACCTGCGGCGGTTCGTAGCCCGCGACCTCTAAATCGTGGTCAAAGCGGCGACGCTTTGACCACGAGAGTATGGGAAGGCCGCGGGCGCTGCCTTTCCAAAAACAGCGCCGGGAAGAAATTTGCGATGCGTATCTGCCGAGCTTGCCTCGTCGCCGTGCTGTTAGCCTTCGGCCTGGTCGCCGGGCTGACACTCGGCTGCGGCGGCGCTCGGGCCGCGAGTCTCGACGACGCGGTCGCGCATTTCACCGCCGACGATTACGACGAGACCCTTGCCGGCATCGGCGAAGTTGCGGCGAGCGGCAGTCCGCGAGCGGCCATCATCCTGCAGGCCTTGCAGGGTGGGCAGTTGATGTTCAGCGCCGAGAAGAAAGTCGTCCTCATTCAGGACGATGCCAGCAAACTGACCGATGCCGTCACCGGTCAGCCGGTTGTCGGTGATCCGCCGGCCGATCTCGACAATGTCCGCGTCAATAACCGCATTCGCGGCGCGCTGGATGCCGCGCTCGGCGGCTTGTCGCTTTTCTCGGCCGATCCGAATAAGCGGTACGATGCCGCTCAGGCGGTCTTCAAGTCGCGCGAAGCGAGCATTCTGCCGACGCTGGAGAGCGCCATCGCCAAGGAGCAGGACGCGCGCGTCAAGCGCGCGCTGCTCCAGGCGCGCGCCGCGATCGTTCTCAATTTGCCCGATACCAGTGACGCCGATAGGCTCGCCGCCATCGACGTGGTGAGCCAGCGTGCCGATCAGGATGCGTTGGGATTGCTATCAAGCCTGCCTGCCGGCGCCTCGCCCGTCGTCGCCAAGGCCGCGTCGAGCGCTATCGTCGCCATCCAGCACCGGCTCGCGATCTGGGATAGCGTGCAGAACCTCTGGTACGGCCTGTCGCTTGGCTCGGTGATGCTGCTTGCCGCCATCGGCCTTGCCATCACTTTCGGTGTGATGGGCGTCATCAACATGGCGCACGGCGAAATGGTGATGATTGGTGCCTACGTCACCTATGTGGCGCAGGAGACCATTCGCAATCATTACCCCGGCCTGTTCGATTATTCGCTGGCGATTGCCATCCCGCTCGCTTTTATCGTTGCCGGTTTGGTCGGCATCCTGATCGAACGCAGCATCATCCGTTTTCTCTACACCCGCCCGCTGGAAACCTTGCTGGCCACCTGGGGCCTTTCGCTGATCCTGCAGCAGGCGGTGCGCTCGATGTTCGGCCCAAATAATCGCGAGGTCGGCAATCCGTCGTTCATGAGCGGCGCCTTCGATCTCGGCGGCATTACCATCACCTATAATCGGCTATGGATCATCTGTTTCGCGCTCGGCGTCTTCGTCGCGCTGCTCGGCATCCTGCGCTACACCCGCTTTGGTCTGGAAATGCGGGCGGTAACGCAGAACCGCACCATGGCAGCCTCGATGGGCATCCGGACCAGCCGCGTCGACGCGCTCACCTTCGGCCTGGGCTCGGGCATCGCCGGGATCGCCGGCGTGGCGCTGTCGCAGATCGACAATGTCAGTCCTAACCTCGGCCAGGGCTATATCATCGACAGTTTCATGGTCGTGGTATTCGGCGGCGTCGGCAATCTCTGGGGCACCTTCGTCGGGGCCTTCGTGCTCGGCATTGCCAATAAATTCCTCGAACCCTTTGCCGGCGCTGTCCTCGGCAAGATCGCCATCCTCGTCCTCATCATTCTGTTCATCCAGAAACGGCCACGCGGCATGTTCGCGCTCAAGGGTAGGGCGGTCGAGGCATGACAATGATTCATCATCGTCATGTCCCGGACGCGGTGCAGCGTGTAACGGTGCACCGCAGATCCGGGACCGTTACGATCCCGGGTCTGCAGCGCACCACTTCGTGCTGCGCTGCGCCCGGGAAAAGCGTCGAAGCGGGAGAGCGTACGTGAATTCGCATCTCCTCATCCGCACGGTCGATCGCAGCGCGGCGATCTTTCTGATCGTCGTCGCGGCCATCGCGATCCTGGTGCCGATCGCCAATCTGGCGGTACCGGAGTCCTCGGCGTTCCATCTGCCAACCTATCTGGTTGCGCTGTTCGGTAAATATCTCTGCTACGCGATCCTGGCGCTCTCTATCGACTTGATCTGGGGTTATGCCGGCATCCTCTCGCTCGGTCACGGCGCATTCTTCGCGCTCGGCGGCTATGCCATGGGTATGTATTTGATGCGGCAGATCGGCACCCGCGGTGTTTATGCCGACCCAATCCTGCCCGACTTCATGGTGTTTCTGAATTGGAAGGATCTGCCGCTCGCCTGGTACGGCTTTCAGCATTTCCCATACGCGGCCGTCATGGTCATGTTCGTGCCGGGCTTGCTCGCCTTCGTGTTCGGCTGGTTCGCGTTTCGCAGCCGCGTCACCGGCGTCTATCTGTCGATCATCACGCAGGCGCTGACCTACGCATTGAAGCTGGGGTTTTTCCGCAATAATTTCGGCTTCGGCGGCAATAACGGCTTGACCGATTTCAAGGACATTCTCGGTTTCAATGTTCAGTCGGAGACGACCCGCAATGCGCTGTTTGTGATCTCATGCCTGGCGCTGATCCTCGGCTTCCTGATTTGCCGCGCGGTGGTCACGTCGAAACTCGGCAAAGTGCTTATCGCCATTCGCGACGCCGAATCCCGCACTCGATTCCTGGGGTACCGCGTCGAATCTTATAAGCTGTTCGTGTTCACCCTGTCTGCCTGCATGGCCGGCATCGCCGGCGCGATCTATGTGCCGCAGGTCGGCATCATCAATCCGAGCGAGTTCGAACCAGGCAATTCCATCGAAGCGGTGATCTGGGTGGCAGTCGGCGGACGCGGCACGCTGGTCGGTGCCGCGCTTGGCGCGGTGCTGGTCAACTACGCCAAAACATTTTTCACCTCCGGCGTACTCGCGCCTTACTGGCTGTTCATGCTCGGCAGCCTCTTCATCGGCGTAACGCTGTTATTGCCGCGCGGCATCATCGGCACGCTGCATCACTGGACCGGACTTCGTCGGGCACGGCTATCGGCGGCCGCGGAAGACGGCGTCATTGTGCCAAAGCAAATGCCGGCGGAATGAGGGCCCCGCGATGGAAGCACTGACGACCGCGCTTCTGTACATCGACGGCGTCACGGTGTCGTTCGACGGCTTCCGTGCGCTGAACAAGCTTTCTTTCACCATCGAGCCGGGCGAGATGCGCGCCATCATCGGCCCGAATGGTGCCGGCAAGACGACGATGATGGACGTGGTTACCGGCAAGACGCGTCCCGACACCGGCGAGGTTGTTTTCGGTGGTTCCTATGACCTTACCAAGCTTGATGAGGCCGAGATTGCCACGCTCGGCATCGGCCGTAAGTTTCAAAAGCCGACGGTGTTCAACAGCCACACCGTGTTCGACAATCTCGAACTGGCCCTCAAAGGCGACCGCCGCGCCCGCGCGACGCTGTGGTGGCGCGAAACGCCGACCGAACATGAGCGCATCGACGAGATTCTCAAAACCATCCGCTTGACCGGCGTGCAGAATCGTTTGGCAGGCAGCCTGTCGCATGGCCAGAAGCAGTGGCTCGAAATTGGCATGCTGCTGGCGCAGGACCCGAAGCTTCTCCTGGTCGACGAGCCGGTCGCCGGCATGACCGACGTGGAGACGCAGCAGACCGCGGAACTGCTCAAGGAAATCAATCGTGAGCACACCGTCGTCGTGGTCGAGCACGATATGACCTTCGTGCGCGAACTGGGCGTCAAGGTCACCTGCCTGCATGAAGGCTCGGTGCTGGCCGAGGGCACGATCGATCAGGTTTCGGAAAACGAGCGCGTCGTAGAAGTTTATTTGGGGCAGTGAACCATGCTCGACGCACAATCGCTCGATCTCCATTACGGCGCCGCGCAGGCGCTGCGCGCCGTCTCGCTCAAGGCCGAACCCGGAAAAGTCACATGCGTGCTCGGGCGGAACGGCGTCGGCAAAACCAGCCTGCTCGATGCACTGGCCGGCCAGCATCCGGTCAGCCACGGCCATATCGTCTGGGAAGGCAACGACATTACTGGGCTGCGGCCGGCGGAACGCGCGCGCCGCGGTGTCGCTTATGTGCCGCAAGGCCGTGAGATCTTTCCCTTGCTCACGGTCGAGGAGAACCTCAAGACCGGCTTTGCCCCGATCAAACGCGACCAGCGCACCATTCCCGACGACGTTTATTCGCTGTTTCCGGTATTGCAGAGCATGCTGCGCCGCCGTGGCGGCGACCTGTCCGGCGGCCAGCAGCAGCAGTTGGCAATCGGCCGCGCTCTCGTGACGCGGCCGCGGCTCCTTCTGCTCGACGAGCCGACGGAAGGCATCCAGCCTTCGATCATCAAGGATATCGGCCGCGCCATCATCTATCTGCGATCGCTCGGGAAGATCGCCATCATATTGGTCGAGCAATATCTGGACTTCGCCAAGGAACTCGGCGACCATTTCGTCGTCATGGATCGCGGCGCCATCATCTATACTTCCGATCGCGCCAATCTCGACGAGGCTGCGCTGAAGCGAGCCATGGCTATCTGACATTGCTATCTGATCGTTTCTTCTGTCGTAGCGATTTCAACTAAGACCCGGCGATTTCCTGATGAGAGCGTGCGTGCCGTTACCCGCTGAAACCTTCGCCGCTAACCGCACGGTGGGACGTGTCGCGTTCACCGTGGCGGCCGATGCCGGCCGAAGCCGGCGCGGCCGCGTGCATGAAGCGGGCGCGCTGCGGGTGCGATTTCCCAATGGCGACGGCCAGACGCTCGAAGCCGTGACGGTCAATACCGCGGGCGGTATGACCGGCGGCGACCGCTTCGATATCGACGTGAAAGTCGACGCCGGCGCGAAGCTGACACTGACCACGGCGGCGGCGGAGAAAATCTACCGCTCGCTCGGCCCCGATACCGAGATCCGGGTGAAGCTCGATGTCGGCCAGGGCGGTACGCTGGCGTGGCTGCCACAGGAAACCATTGTCTTCGATCAGGTCCGGCTGCGGCGCTCGATCGACGTCGATCTCAAGCAAGGCGCGCAATTGCTGCTGGCCGAAGCCGTGTTGTTCGGCCGGGCTGCGATGGGCGAAACGGTCACTCAGGGTCGCTTCATCGATCGCTGGCGCGTCCGCGTCGGCGGCGCGCTGGTTTTTGCCGAAACCGTGCGGCTGGACGGTCCGATCGCGCGATCACTGGCGCAGCCTGCGGTCGCGGCAGGTGGCGTCGCCATTGCCAGCGTGCTGAAAATTCCCGGCACCGATAAGGACGTTGCGGCCGTTAACGCGATGTCTGACAATCTCGCCGGCGAAGTCGGTATCTCCGCATGGAACGGGCTCGCGGTGGTGCGGCTGGTCGCGCCGGACGGCGCCGCGCTGCGCCATAATCTGATAGAAGTGCTAACGGCGCTTAGTCCTGTTCCGGTGCCGCGGCTCTGGCTGAATTGAGGCGACATGCAACTGACCCCGCGCGAGAAGGATAAGCTCCTCATCTCCATGGCCGCTATAGTGGCGCGGCGCCGCCTCGAACGCGGCGTCAAGCTCAACCATCCCGAGGCGATTGCGCTGATTTCCGATTTCATCCTCGAAGGTGCCCGCGACGGCCGCAGCGTTGCCGAGTTGATGGAAAAAGGCGCCTACGTGATCACGCGCGCACAAGTCATGGACGGCATCGCCGAGATGATCCCCGAAATCCAGGTCGAGGCGACATTCCCCGACGGCACCAAGCTCGTCACGGTGCATGAGCCGATACGATGAGGGCGCGATGATCCCCGGCGAGATGTTCATCAAGGACGGCGATATCGAGCTCAATAAGGCCCGCCGTACCGTCAGTTTGTCGGTCTCGAACACGGGTGACCGGCCGATCCAGGTCGGTTCGCATTATCATTTCTTCGAAACCAATCCGGCCCTGAAATTCGACCGCAAGAAAGCGCGCGGCATGCGGCTCGACATCGCCGCGGGCACCGCGGTGCGCTTCGAGCCGGGGCAGACGCGCGAGGTCAATCTGGTGGCGCTCGCCGGCAAACGCACAGTCTATGGCTTCCGCCAAGACGTCATGGGAAAGCTCTGAGGCGCCGGCATGGCTGTAAAAATCAAACGCTCCGTCTATGCCGACATGTTCGGCCCGACGACCGGCGACCGCGTGCGGCTGGCCGACACCGATCTGATCATCGAGGTCGAAAAGGACTTCACCGTTTACGGCGACGAGGTGAAGTTCGGCGGCGGCAAGGTGATCCGCGACGGCATGGGGCAAAGCCAGATCACCAATCGGCAGGGCGCGGTCGATACCGTCATCACCAACGCGCTCATCGTCGATCATTGGGGGATCGTCAAAGCGGATGTCGGCCTCAAGGACGGTAAGATTTTTGCCATCGGCAAAGCCGGCAATCCCGATATCCAGCCCAACGTTACGATTATCGTCGGTCCCGGTACCGAGGTGATCGCCGGCGAGGGAAAAATCCTCACCGCCGGCGGCTTCGACACCCATATTCATTTCATCTGTCCGCAGCAGGTCGACGAAGCCCTGATGTCGGGCGTCACCTCGATGCTCGGCGGCGGTACCGGTCCGGCGCATGGCACGTTCGCCACCACCTGCACGCCGGGACCGTTCCACCTCGCCCGCATGATCCAGGCGGCGGACGATTTTCCGGTCAATCTCGGCTTTGCGGGCAAGGGCAATGCGTCGCGTCCCGCGGCGCTCGAAGAGATGATCAAGGCGGGCGCCTGCGCGCTGAAACTGCACGAGGACTGGGGCACGACGCCGGCGGCGATCGACTGCTGCCTCTCGGTCGCGGACGATTACGACGTGCAGGTGATGATCCACACCGACACGCTCAACGAATCCGGCTTCGTCGAGGATACCATCAAGGCCTTCAAGGGCCGCACCATCCACGCCTTCCACACCGAAGGCGCCGGCGGCGGTCATGCGCCGGACATCATCAAGGTGGCGGGGCTGAAGAACGTGCTGCCGTCATCGACCAATCCGACGCGGCCCTTTACCAAGAACACCATCGACGAGCATCTCGATATGCTGATGGTGTGCCATCATCTCGATCCGTCGATTGCGGAAGACCTTGCCTTCGCCGAAAGCCGCATCCGTAAGGAAACCATCGCGGCCGAGGATATTCTGCACGACATCGGCGCGCTCTCGATGATGTCGTCGGACAGCCAAGCCATGGGCCGGCTTGGCGAGGTGATCATCCGCACCTGGCAGACCGCCGACAAGATGAAGAAGCAGCGCGGGCGGTTGCCTGGGGAAAAAGGCGACAACGACAATGCCCGGGTCAAGCGCTACATCGCCAAATACACCATCAATCCCGCCATCGCACATGGCGTGTCGAAGCTCATCGGTTCTGTAGAGAAGGGTAAGCTCGCCGACCTCGTGCTGTGGTCGCCGGCCTTCTTCGGGGTGAAGCCGGAATGCATTATCAAGGGCGGCACCATTGTCGCAGCCCCGATGGGCGATCCGAACGCCTCGATCCCGACGCCGCAGCCGGTGCATTACCGGCCGATGTTCGGCGCCTATGGCCGGGCCCGCACCGCCTCGTCGGTGGTGTTTGCCTCGAAGGCCGCGGTGCAGGCCGGTCTCGGCAAGAAGCTCGGCATCCAGAAACAATTGTTCGCGGTCGCCAATACACGCGGCAAGATCTCGAAAAAGAGCATGATCCACAACGACGCCACGCCCGATATCGAGGTCGATCCGGAGACCTATGAAGTGCGGGCCGACGGCGAGCTCTTGACCTGCGCGCCGGCGGAAGTCCTGCCGATGGCGCAGCGCTATTTTCTGTTTTGATCGTTCAGGCAGACCGGGACAGTGATACGCGCGATCGAGATCAAACCGGCATCAAGCTGGTCGGGCGCGGCCGCCGATGCGGTCGTGCTCGGCTATGACGACCGTCATCGGCGTCGTATGGCCATGACCGGATCGCGCGGCGTCACCTTTTTGCTCGATCTTCCCGCCGCTGCCGAACTTCGCGGCGGCGATGCGCTGGTGCTGGAGGACGGCCGCTTGATCGAGGTGGTAGCGGCGCCGGAGGCGCTCCTTGAAATCCGTTGCACCGATCCGTTACATCTCGCCCGCGTGGCGTGGCATTTGGGTAATCGGCATTTGCCGACGCAGCTTTTGAAAAGCAGGCTGCGCATTCGCCGCGATCATGTCATTGCCGAGATGGCAGCGAAACTCGGCGCCAAGGTTGTCGAGATCGAGGCGCCATTCGATCCGGAAGGCGGCGCCTATGCCGCGCCGGCCGACACTCATGATCACCATGGGCATGATCATCACGGCCATTTGCACGATCACGGACACGATCATGGCTAGAGAACGTCCGCTTGTCCGCTCGTCCCCGCAAAAGCGGGGACCCAGGCTGATTCCCGCTTACGCGGGAATGAGCGGGGAAAGGCAGCGGACCTCGAAACGACGGCGCTATACCGGCTGATGATCTGGCTTTCGCCGGCCTATCCGGTCGGCGCGTTTTCTTATTCGAGCGGCATCGAATGGGCTGTCGAGGCTGGCGATATCACTAGCGCCGCAAGCCTGCGCGGGTGGATCGAATCCATGCTGAGCTTGGGCGCGGGATTGAGCGACGGCATTTTCTTTGCGCAGACGCATCGTGCCGTCGCCCGGAGCAATCATGCCGGTCTTGTTGAACTCGCCGAGCTTGCGGCAGCCTTCGTGCCATCGCGTGAGCGCCATCTTGAAACGACGACGCTGGGCCGCGCCTTCGTCGAAGTGACACAAGCGGCGTGGCCCTGTGAGGCGCTCGCTAAATTCCGAGAAGTTTGGAATTGTCCGATCACTTATCCGGTAGCGGTCGGTGTCGGCTGCGCCGGTCACGGCATTCCGCTGACGCCCGCGCTCCACGCTTTCCTGACCGCCGTCGTGTCGAACTGGATATCCGCTGGCGTGCGGCTCGATTCCGCTCGGCCATACCGACAGCCAGCGCCTGTTGCAGGCGCTCGAACCCGCCATTACCGCAGCCGTGCAGCGCGCCTTGGCCGCTGAGCTTGATGACCTCGGCAGTGCGACCTTCCGCGCCGATCTGGCGGGCATCAGGCACGAAACCCAATATACCCGTTTGTTCCGCAGCTAAATCGAAAGACCTCATCATGCAGAGTCCCAATGGCCCGCTTCGCGTCGGCATCGGCGGTCCGGTCGGATCGGGCAAGACCGCTTTGATGGACTCGCTGTGCAAGTCCATGCGCGGCCATTACGACATCGCCGCCATCACCAACGACATCTACACCAAATGGGACGCTGAATTTCTGGTGCGGGCCGGCTCGCTCGACGCCGAGCGCATCGTCGGCGTCGAGACCGGCGGCTGTCCGCATACCGCGATCCGCGAGGACGCGTCGATGAATCTCGCCGCGGTCGCCGACATGCGGGCAAAGTTTCCGAAGCTCGATCTGGTGCTGATCGAATCCGGCGGCGACAATCTGGCCGCGACGTTTTCTCCGGAATTGGCCGATTTGACGATCTACGTCATCGACGTGGCGGCAGGCGATAAAATACCGTCTAAAGGCGGTCCCGGCATCACGCGGTCGGATCTTCTGGTGATCAACAAGATCGATCTCGCGCCCCATGTCGGCGCGTCACTGACCAAGATGGAGACCGACGCCAAACGGATGCGCGGTGCGCGGCCCTTCGTGATGACCAATCTGCGTCAGGGCGACGGCTTGCAGACCATCGTGCGCTTCATCGAAACGACCGGCGGCTTGTCGCAGCACTGATCACGAAACGATCAGCGTATGACGATCGTGGTCTGGGACATGCCTTCGCGCTGGACCAAACCGAACAGCGTGGCGGCATTGGCCGGATCGAGCCGCACACAGCCATGCGAGGCGGGGCCGCCCAGCCGCGAAATCTCGTAAGTGCCGTGGATGGCAAAGCCGCCATAAAAGAAGATCGAATGCGGCATGGGGGAGTTATAATATTTCTTGGAGAACCACCGCGCCGCCAGCATTTGCGGGTGATAGACGCCGGGCGGCGTGATGTATCCCCGGCGCGCCGTCGAAACCCGCCAATTGTAGCGCGGCGCACCGTCGACAAGGACAGCCATCCGCTGGCTGCCGCGGTCGATATGGACGACGACCGACGCTTCGGCGCGAGCTCCTGCGAGCATAATGAAAGCGAGCGTGGCAAATACGTAAAACAACCGACGCATGATGCTCAATTCCTCAGCACCCTAATAATCAGGGCGCTGATGGAGCTTGTAAAGATGATACTGAGGTCGGTGCGTTCCGAACTTCAAGCGTCCTTATTATTGGATTGCGAACTATGGCGGCCTTCGATCTTTTTAGTATTGGTCATTCCAACATCGCGGCAGAACGATTTCTGTCGATGTTGAGCGACGCAGGCGTCAATGCGATTGCCGACGTGCGCTCGACGCCATTCTCGCGCTTTTTTCCGTGGTTTTCAGCAAAGAATCTTGCGCCGTTGTTGGCGCAACAAGGCGTGCTCTATCTGCCCTATGGCGAGCCGCTCGGTGGCCGCCCGCGCAATCCCTCGCTCTATTGCGATGGCGTTGTCGATTATGATGCCATGGCCCGACAGCCGGAATTTGAAGCCGGACTTGAGCGATTGCGCGCCGACGCGATGCGGTGTCGTGTCTGCCTGATGTGTGCGGAGCGCGAACCGCTCGACTGTCACCGTTGTCTGTTGGTGGCGCTCGCTCGCCGGGCGCGGGCTTGCCATCGGCCATATCCTGCACGACGGTACCATCGAGCCGCACCCGGCTACCGAACAGAGACTTTTAGAGCTGGACGGCCAGCCGGAAGACCTTTTCACATCTGGACAGTGCGGCCGACTCGCGGCAGCGTATCGCCGCCGCGCCGGTGCTGTTGCCTACCGGGCGAAGGCACTCGGGGGGCGGAGCTAAACGATAAGAGTCACCCATGCCCGGCCGCCTTCACTTGCTCCTTCTGCTGCTGGTCGTCGGCATCGGTCCCGCGCTGGCGCAGGCAGAGACGCCCGAGCCCACGCCGGTGCCGGATACCGACACCCTCGACCCGACGCCGCCCGGCTCGCTCAATCCGGCGCCGCTGCCGCCACTCGCTGATCCGGATTCGCCCTCGACCCCAGCCAAAGAATTGTTCGCACGAAAGCTGACGCCGTTTCCGGGTCCGGCGCGCTCGATCGGCTTCTACGCCCATGGCTGTCTCGCCGGCGGGGTGGCCCTGCCGATCGATGGACCGACTTGGCAAGTCATGCGGCTGTCACGCAACCGCAATTGGGGTAATCCGGCGCTGATTACGTTCCTGGAACGGTTTGCCGACAACGCCAAGAAGGCGGGCTGGAACGGACTTCTGGTCGGCGATATGTCGCAGCCCCGCGGCGGCCCGATGATCAGCGGGCATTCAAGCCATCAAGTCGGCCTCGACGCCGATATCTGGTTCACGCCGATGCCGGATCACATTCAGAGCCGCGCGGAGCGCGAATTCTCCGGCGCTGCCGACATGGTGGCGGCGGACCGGCGCGACGTCGATCCGAAAGTCTGGACCCATACGCGCACCGAGCTTATCCGTACGGCCGCGGAAGACCCTGCAGTGACGCGTATCTTCGTTAATGCCGCGATCAAAAAAGCGCTCTGTCGCGAAGCCGGAACGGACCGCGCCTGGCTTTCCAAAGTGCGGCCATGGTGGGGTCACGCCGAGCACTTTCACATTCGCATCGCTTGTCCGGCCGACAGCGCCGACTGCAAGCCGCAACCGCCGCCGGATGGCGGCGACGGCTGCGGCCACGAACTCGATTATTGGTTCAAGGACACGACGCTGCATCCGGCGCCGCCGCTTGTTCCATCGAAGCCGAAACCCGGCATGACGATGGCGGCGCTGCCGCCGGCCTGCAAGCAGATCGTAGGTGCGCCGTAATTACAGCCCGGGCGTGCCGAACACGGCGCGTTGCGCGGTCGCAGCGGCATATAGGAGCGCAAAGGCTATGATCACGATCAGGACGGTGAAGCCGGACACGCGCTTGGCTTGGATCAGGCGCGGCAGCCCGAGCCATAGAATGTAAGCGCCGTAGAATCCGGTCAGTTGCAGGAAGCGCAGTCCCGGCAGCAGCAGAAAAACACCGGCAAGCCAGACCGGCGTGAACGAATAGACCGCGAGCTTGAACGCACTGTCGAAATCGCGGCGGCCGCCGAAGAAGGGCGCGACAAAATTGATGATCACCCCGAGCAACAGCACCGTGAAGCAGGTCATCACATAGCCGAAGATCGCACTGAAAAATCCATCAACAAGGGGTGTGCGTGTGATGCCGGCGCGAGGCACGATGACGCCGATAAGGCTGGTGCCAATAAAGCCGAATAGTGCGGGAATGAATGCGAGCCACGAAACGTAGCGGCTAATCAGCAGGGCCGGATCGCCGCTCTCCAGTTCAATGCGCGTCCACTCGAGGGCGGGATCGACGAGAATGGCCTTGGCGCGCAACGCCCCGTTCATGCGGCGAGCCCCTTGACCGCGCCTTTGGCTTCTTCGCGCAGCATCGCTGCGCCTTTCTCAGCGATCATCATGGTTGGCGCATTGGTATTGCCGGACGTAATCGTCGGCATCACCGAAGCGTCGATGACGCGCAAGCGTTCGATGCCGGTGACACGAAGATTGCCGTCAACGACGGCGAATGGATCGCTCGGCAACCCCATTTTTGCGGTGCCTACGGGATGAAAGATCGTACTGCCGATGTCGCCCGCGGCTTTGATCAAAGCCGCGTCGTCGTCGCCAACGGCAGCACCCGGCAGATATTCGTTGGGATGGAACGGGGCGAGCGCGGGCTGTGCCGCAATGCGCCGGGTCAGGCGGATGGCGTTCGCCGCGATGCGGCGGTCCTGATCGGTCGCCAGATAATTCGGCTGGATGACCGGTGCGTCGGCGGCCTCGCGCGAACGCAGCCGAACAAAGCCGCGGCTGGTCGGCTGGAGATTGCAGACGCTGGCGGTGAAGGCAGGAAATTTGTGCAAAGGCTCGCCGAAGCGGTCGAGCGACAGCGGTTGGATGTGATACTGCAAATTGGCGCGCGACTGATCGGGATCGGAGCGTGTGAACAAGCCGAGCTGCGACGGCGCCATGGTCAGCGGTCCTCGCCGGAACAGCGCGTATTCCGCAAGCATGCTGGCAAAGCCAAACCGCGAGTGATAGCGCTCGTTGAGCGTGGTGATGCCGTCGACTTTGTAGATCAGCCGCAGTTGCAAATGGTCTTGCAGGTTTGCGCCGACGCCGGGCCGGTCGAGCACGACGGGAATGTCGTGCTCCCTCAACTGTTCGGCGGGACCGATGCCGGATAACAGCAAAATCTGCGTCGAACCGAGCGAGCCCGCGGAAAGAATGACTTCGCCTCGGCAATGTGCCATGCGCGTTGCTCCGGCCTGACGCCAACGCACGCCGGTGGCGCGCTTGCCGTCGAGCACCAGGCCCTTGACCAGACATCCTGTTTCGAGCCGGAGATTGGAGCGTCCAAGCACCGGCTTGAGGAAGGCGCGCGCGGTGGAGACGCGCCGACCGCGCTGCTGGTTCACATGAAAGGCGCAGCAGCCTTCATTGTCGCCGCTATTGAAATCGAGGATGGATTTGATGCCGGCCTGTTCGGCGGCGGTTCGGAACGCATCGAGCAAATCCCAACGTACCCGCGGCGCGGAAACATGCCACTCGCCGCCGGTAGCATGGACATCGCTTTCGCCCATGAAATGGTTTTCGTGCCGTTTGAAGAACGGCAGCACATCGTCATAGCCCCAGCCGGTGAGACCGAGCTGGCGCCAATGATCGTAGTCGGCGGCCTGACCGCGCATATAGACCATGGCGTTGATCGCCGACGAGCCGCCGATCACTTTGCCGCGCGGATAATTGAGGCTGCGGCCGTTGAGGCCCGGCACGGGCTCGGTCTTGAAGCACCAGTCCGAGCGCGGATTGCCGATCGCGAACAGGTAACCAACCGGGATGTGAAACCAGATCCAATTGTCGCGGCCACCGGCCTCGAGGATGAGGACACGCTTATCGGCATCGGCCGAAAGCCGGTTGGCGAGCAGACACCCGGCCGAGCCAGCACCGACGATGATGTAGTCGTAATCGCCTTCAATGGTCTCGGTTTCCGGCATTATTGCTCCTCCCATCGACGAAAGATAACACGCCGGTAGGATTCCGTCATTCCGGGGCCGAGCGAAGCGAGGAGCCCGGAATCCATATTCGCTGCCTTGTAATTATGGATTCCGCACTCGCCACTTCCTGGCGATCGGGAATGACGATCAGCTTTGCCGCCAGCCAATCCACTGCTATGATCCAATAGCGACAAACGGCGCGCCGCGCGCGCGCCGGATTTGCCTGGAACGACGGTTCCCGGGGTGGTCGCTTCATCTGTGCTCGCACTGAGCTGATGGATCAGACGATCCGGCGCGCATTGCCCGCGCGTGTCATATCTCTTTGGAGAATCGTCGTGCTCAAGAAAATCTCTATGATGGCGGCATTTGCCGCTGCCGTTGTCTTTGCCGCGGCGCCCAATGCGGCGCAGGCGCAGGACAAATCGATCACCGTTTTCGCCGCCGCCTCAATGAAAAATGCCCTCGACGACGTCGATGCGGCTTTCACCAAGAAAACCGGCATCAAGGCCGTCGCCAGCTACGATGCAAGCTCGGCGCTGATGAAGCAGATCGAAGGCGGCGCTCCGGCCGACGTGTTCGTTTCGGCCGACCTGAAGTGGATGGATTACGGCTCGCAGAAAAAACTGATCAAGGACGATACCCGCGTCAACCTGCTCGGCAACGAGCTGGTGCTGATCGCACCCAAGGATTCCAAAATCGACAATGTCACGATCGGACCGGGCTTTGATCTCGCCAAGCTTGCCGGTGACGGGCGGATCGCCACAGGCGACGTCGCAGCGGTGCCGGTCGGCATCTATGCCAAAGCGGCGCTGGAAAAACTTGGCATCTGGTCGTCGGTCGAGGCGAAAATTGCCAACGCCGCCAATGTTCGTGCCGCACTCATTTTGGTCGCGCGGGGCGAGGCGCCCCTCGGTATCGTTTATTCGACAGACGCCAAGGTCGAGCCCGGCGTTAAGGTCGTCGCCGTATTTCCGGAAAGCTCCCACGATCCGATCATCTATCCGGTGGCGGCGACGGCGAATGCCAAACCGGATGCTACGCCCTATCTGGCGTTCTTGCGCTCGGCGGAAGCCAAAGCCCTGTTCGAGAAATATGGCTTTAGTTTCCTGATAAAGCCGACGACGTGACGAAGGCAACGCGCCTGCGGGTGTGATTTGTTCCACCTCTCCCCAGAAGAATGGACCGCGGTCGCGCTGTCGCTGCGTATTGCGATCGTCGCGACCGCTTGGGCGCTGCCGTTCGGCATCGTCATCGGTTGGCTCTTGGCGCGTAAGCAATTCTGGGGCAAGACGCTGCTCGACGGCCTGGTGCACCTGCCCCTTGTTCTGCCGCCGGTCGTCACCGGTTATCTGCTGCTGATCACGTTCGGGCGAAAGGGCGTTGCCGGCGCCTTTCTCTACGATCATCTCGGCATCGTCTTTTCGTTCCGCTGGACCGGCGCGGCGCTTTCGTGCGGCATCATGGGATTTCCGCTGATGGTGCGGCCGATCCGGCTCGCGCTTGAGGCGATCGACCGGCGCCTGGAAGATGCCGCGTCGACGCTCGGGGCCAATACGATCCTTGTTTTCTTCACGGTGACGCTGCCGCTGGCGCTACCCGGCATTATCGCCGGCGTACTCTTGTGCTTCGCCCGCGCGCTCGGCGAGTTCGGGGCTACCATCACTTTCGTCTCCAACATTCCCGGCGAGACGCAGACAATCTCGGCATTGATCTACACCTTGACGCAAGTCCCGGGTGGCGACGCGGCGGCCGGTAAGCTGGTGCTGGTTGCGATCGTTCTGGCCATGGCGGCGTTGATCGCATCTGAATTCCTCGCGCGCCGCGCCGCGATACGTTTCCACGGGGAATGATCGTGCTCGCGGTCGATGTGGCGAAACAACTGGGCGTGCTGAAACTGCAGGTGCAGTTTCAGGCAACCAGCGGCGCGACAGCTTTATTCGGCCCATCGGGCGCCGGCAAAACTTCCGTCATCAACATGATCGCCGGCCTGGTCCGGCCGGATCGCGGCACCATCACACTCGACGACACCGTATTGTTCGACGCGGCGAAAGGCGTCAACGTGCCGCCGCACCGCCGCCGCATCGGCTATGTGTTTCAGGAAGGCCGGCTGTTTCCGCATTTGTCGGTACGGCAAAACCTCGATTATGGGCGCCGGATGAGCCGTCATCCGGGCGATCCAGGTGAATTCGATCGTATCGCCACGTTGCTGGACATCGGACATTTGCTCGATCGGCGACCGAGAATGCTGTCGGGTGGCGAGCGTCAGCGCGTCGCTGTCGGCCGCGCGCTGTTGATGCGGCCGCGGCTTCTGCTGCTCGACGAACCGCTCGCGTCGCTCGATGCCGGACATAAGCGCGAAATTCTGCCTTACCTGGTACGGCTGCGCGACGATGCCGGAATACCGATCGTCTATGTCAGCCACGCTCCGGCGGAGGTTCGCCGCATCGCCACGGCGGTGGTGCGGCTCGATAAGGGTCGCGTCGTGGCGGCGGGCGGCCTCGATCTGCTCTCCGACGCCGAGGCTGACGGGCTTTCGTGATACGAGCTTCGCGTTTGGCGAAGCCAGCCGCCCCCAATCGCATGTTGTGTCGCTAAACCGCGACGGATATTCAATCCGCAATGGGTCCGGTTTTGTCGCCGACGAGCAAACATGCAGCGGCCTGGGGCGTCGCGTGCGGCGCCGGTTCGGCTCTATGCTGGGCGTTGGGTTTTGTGGCTGCCCGGCAGGGCGTTACCACCGGCCTGTCGCCACTGGTCATTGCGATGCACCGGTTCGTCTGGTCCGGGCTGGTGTTCCTCCCGGTTCTCGCCGCCGATGGTTTTGCCGATTTCCGCGGCGTCCGCTTGCGCCGCGGTATCGCGCTGGCGTTCTTCGGCGGGCTGCCGCTCGCGCTATTCAGCTATCTCGGCTATGTGCTCGTTCCGCTCGGCCATGGCGCTCTCATCCAACCGGCTTGCGCCGCGCTCGGCGGGCTCTTGCTGGCGTGGCTGGTGTTGAAAGAGCCACTGCCGCTGCGCCGGATTGTCGGCGCGACAGCGATGCTTGCGGGCCTGCTCGTGATAGGGGCCGAGGCGCTGCGGACCATCGGCCGCAGCGGCGTCGGCGGCGACCTTCTGTTCGTCGCCGCCGGAAGCTTCTTTGCCGTTTTCGGCATGCTGCTGCGGCTGTGGCTGGTGCCGCCGCTGCGCGCCGTCGCGGTGACCAGCGTGCTGTCCGTCGCCGGCCTGCCGATGCTGTTCTGGACCTTCGGCAATATGGTTGCGGCGGGCTTTTACGAAAACCTGATGCAGGCCATCGTGCAGGGCGGACTCGCCGGTGCCGGCGCGATTTATCTGTTTACGCGGGCCGTGGAACTGCTCGGCGTCGCGCGGGCGGCTTTGTTCCCGTCGCTGGTACCGCCGTTTACGCTATTGATCGGATATTTTGCGCTCGGTGAGGTACCGAGCGTGTCGCAACTCATAGGCCTGGTGATCGTCGTCGTCGGATTCCAGCTGACGCAGAAGGGCTAGTGCCGGCCGTAATTCTTATGCTTCCGGCCCGGCGTATTTGCCCGCCGTATGCGGAAACATCGACTTGACGATCTTCATGCGCGACACGTCGACGGTCGCGTCCATGTGCAGAAAGATCGCCGCATCGCGGAAAAGCTTCTCGACGCCGAAATCCAGCATGGCGCCGTTGCCGCCGTGTAATTCGAGCGCATGCTGGGCCACTTTGAGAATTTCTTCCGACGCGAACACCTTGGCCATGTTGCACAAGGTGTCGGCGTCCGGCGCATTATCATCGACCGCCCGTGACGCGCGCGCGAGCAGCGCCCGCACCGCCTCGATCTTGGTCGCCATGTCGGCAAGCCGCAGCGCCACCGCCTGATGCTTGATCAGGATACGCCCGCCCTGCACGTAATTCTGCACATAATCGGACGTCACTTCGAAAGCGCGCACGCCGACGCCAAGATTCTTGGCCGCCTGGATGATCTTGCCCGGCCGGAAATAGACGCCCGCTTTGCCGAGCGCGTCGCCCTCGACCAACAGATGATCTTCCCGCACGCGCATGTCCTCGAAAACGAGCTCGCCGTTGTTCATGAAACGGCAGCCGACCGTCTCGTTGCAACGCGCGACGGTCAGGCCAGGAGTGCCGCGCGGCACGAGGAAGCTTGACGTGCCTTGCAGCATGCCGACTTGCGGATTGGTATTGGCATAGACCACGTACAACCCGGCATCGTAGCCGTTGGAGATGAATTGCTTGCGGCCGTTGATGATCCACTCGCCGTTTTTCTTTACCGCGCGGGTCTGCATGGCGGCTTCCGGCACATTGTAAGGCAGCCAGCGATCGGAGGCGCCGCGCGGTTCGGTGAGACAATGCGCCAGCAGGAATTGCGGATCCTCGAGAAGCCGCTTGAACCATTTTTCCTGCAAGTGCCGCGGCGCCAGGTTGCGCAGCAGCACCGAGACTTTCCAGTTCTGCACGAGCTTGTCGGCGAGCCCGGAATCGCCGCGCGCGATTTCTTCCGAAATCAAGGCGAAGGTCTGCACTTCGGTTTTCGGATCGAGCTCCATGCCGCCGAACTCTTCCGGCACGCCCAGCGTGCGCACGCCGACCTTCTCGGCACCCTCGAGGATTTCCGGCGGCAGCCGGGTTTCCGGCGTCATCGACCATTCGCGCTGCCAATTGCCGCGAATGAAGGGGATGACCACGCCATCGACGAAATCGCGGCAACTCTGCCGCATCATGCGTTGTTCTTCGGAGAGGTCGTACACGTCACGCTGCCTTGCGGCTCGCTAGAAATTCGCCCATGCGGTCGAGCGCCTTGAGGATGTTCTCGGTCGAGTTGGCGTAGGAGACGCGCATGTAGCCTTCACCGAGAATGCCGAAGTCCGGGCCGCCGATCAGTGCGACACCGGTTTCTTCGAGGAGCGAGGCGGCGAGCGGCTTCGCCTTCCAGCCGGTGTGTTTGATATTGGGGAACGCATAGAACGCGCCGGTCGGTGTGGCGCATGAAATGCCCGGCAATTTGTTCAAGCCTGCAACCACGATTTTGCGGCGCTTGTCGAACTCGGCGACCATCTTCACCGCTTCGTCCTGCGGGCCGGTGAGCGCGGCAAGTCCGGCATATTGCGCCGAGGCATTGACGCAGGAATGCAAGTTCACCGCGAGCTTGCGGGCAAAATCATAAAGCTTGGGCGGCCATATCGCGTAACCGAGCCGCCAGCCGGTCATGGCGTAGGTCTTCGACCAGCCATTGAGCAGGATCAGCCGGTCGCGGATCGACGGATAGGAGAGCAGGCACACGTGCTCTTGCCCATCATAGACCATGTGGTCGTAGATCTCGTCGGACATGATCGCGACGTCGGGAAAACGTTCGAGACCGGCAACGAGCTTGTCGACTTCGGTTTTCGGCGTAACGCCGCCGGTCGGATTGGCCGGCGAATTGAGAATGAGAAGCCTGGTCTGCGGCGTGATCAGCTTGAGCGTTTCTTCTGCCGAGAATGCGAAATTGTTTTCCTCGCGGATCGGCACCGGGATCGGCCGCGCGCCGGTATATTCGATCATCGATCGATAGATCGGAAAGCCGGGATCGGGATAGAGGATGTCGGCGCCGGGCTCACCGAACATCAGGATCGACATGAACATGGTCGGCTTGCCGCCCGGCATGATCATCACTTCGTCGGGCGATACGCTGACCGAAAAGCGCTTGTGCAAATCGGCGGCTACGGCTTCGCGCAGCGGCACGATGCCCACAGCAGGCGTGTAGCCATGATGGCCGTCGCGCAGCGCCTTGACGGCGGCCTCGACGATGAAGTCGGGCGTCCGGAAGTCCGGCTGGCCGATGCCGAGATTGATGATGTCGCGGCCCTGTGCGGCGAGGTGCATGGCGCGCGCCAGCACGGCAAAGGCATTCTCTTCGCCGATACGATCGAAAGCGGCGACGGTCTTGAGCATGGGCATATCCCCCGGAATTTTGCCCGGTAATTCAGCCGAATCGCCCCCGAAATGCAAACCGGCGAGGCGTCACGGCGGGCCCGGAAAGCAGAAACCCCGGACACTGCGTCCGGGGCTTCTGGGTACCGCTCACGACCACAGAGATAAAGAGCGATCAGTAGGCCGACGCGCCGTAGTCGCCGCCGTCCTTTTCGAGCTGCAGCCGCACATTCGGATCCGGATCCGTGCCCTGGTAACGGCCGCCCGAGACCACCGCGTTCGGCCCGTTGTACCAGGCGGGAGCCTGTTGCTGCTGCTGCACTTGCGAATGAATCGGCTGCGCCAACGCCGGCGTTGCAAGCATCGCCACGGCGACCGCCGAGAAGAGAAGTTTCGTCTTAAGACAATTCATAGGTTGTTCTCCAATTTGAGCCCCGTGACGTTCTATTTAAGCGATTTGCTGCAACGCACAATATTTTAATTCTCACAAATACGTTATTTAACTCAGTATGTTAACGGGAATTTTATACATCCGTTTATGGTGTTGGGTGCAATGCAAAATATTCCGCGGGCTAGATCAATGCAGGTGGCGCAGAGCGTTACCTGCCGGTGAGGCTACTTCAAATTGAAGAATGTCGAAGGCAGGCGTCGCTGTCGGAAAGCAGAAAGCCCCGGAACCGATCCGGGGCTTCTGGCCTGCGATTACTCAATCGGATGTTGAAGAAGATTGAATTCGGCGCCGGACTCGACATTCTCCGCGCTGCCGGTCTTCACCGCTCCGTTGGGGTAGGTGTAAAACTGGCCGCGCTGGAACGTGCCATTGGTGGCGTAATCCGGCTGCTGCGCCGCTGGCTGATGCATATGAGCCGCAAAAGCCGGGCTGGCGAGCGCCGTGACGGCAACCGCGGCCAATGCCAGCTTCATGTTCGAGGATTTCATTTAAATCTCCGATTCGCCATCGCCCCATAGCGCTGATGTAGCGGATATTTGGCATTGCACAATATCGGTCAATTTCAAAAAATCGTTATTGTTTTCATGGTGTTAATTAGAATTTTATTCTCGCATTTACGCCGAAATTATTGCATTGCAGTATAAACATCGCCCTGATCCGGCCTTGCCCCGGCGATTGGCTTTGGGACGCTCGCGGCAGCGTTAAATCGATATATCTACTTGGCGCATGACCGAGTGAAATGTGATCGAACGTCGGCGCCAGGAGACAAGGATGACCAAAACGGAAAAGCCACCAGGTTCCAGCCGGCGCCGCCTGCGATCGCAATTATGGTTCGACAATCCGGACAACCCCGGCATGACGGCGCTCTATCTCGAGCGCTATCTCAATTACGGCCTTACACGCGCCGAATTGACGTCCGGTCGCCCCATCATCGGCATCGCGCAGACCGGGTCCGACTTGAGCCCCTGCAATCGGCATCATCTCGAACTGGCGCAGCGCGTGCGCGCCGGCATTCGCGACGCGGGCGGCATCGCATTCGAATTTCCGGTGCATCCGATTCAAGAAACCGGCAAGCGCCCGACGGCGGCGCTTGACCGTAATCTTGCTTATCTCGGCCTTGTTGAAGTGCTGTACGGCTATCCGCTCGACGGCGTGGTTTTGATGACCGGTTGCGACAAGACCACGCCGGCGTGTCTGATGGCGGCAGCGACCGTGAACACGCCGGCGATCGTCTTGTCCGGCGGTCCCATGCTGGACCACGTTGTGAACGGTAAGCGCATGGGCTCCGGCACCTTGATCTGGCAGGCGCGCCAAGATCAGGCGGCGGGCTTGATCGATTATGACGAATTAATCGACATTGTCGCCGCCTCGGCGCCGTCGATCGGCCATTGCAACACCATGGGCACTGCATCGACAATGAACGCGTTGGCAGAGGCGCTCGGCATGTCGCTGCCAGGCTGCGCTGCAATCCCGGCGCCGTATCGCGAGCGCGGCCAGATCGCCTATGCGACCGGCATGCGCGCCGTCGAGATCGTGCGCGAGGATTTGAAGCCGTCCGACATTCTGACGCGCGGAGCCTTCGAGAACGCGATTGTCGCCTGCTCGGCGATCGGCGGCTCGACCAATGCGCCAATCCACATCAACGCACTGGCACGGCATATCGGCGTCGAGCTCGACATCGGGGATTGGGAAAAAGTCGGCTATGACGTGCCGCTGGTCGTCAACATGCAACCAGCCGGGGCCTATCTCGGTGAGGATTATTTCCGCGCCGGCGGGTTGCCGGCGGTGATGCATGAACTGCTCACCGCGGGACGCCTCCACGGCGACGCGCTCACCATCAACGGCAAGACGCTTGCCGAAAACGTGTCGGGCGCGAAAACCTACAACGCCGATGTCATCCGGTCCTATGACAAGCCGCTGAAGGCGCAGGCCGGATTCAAAGTCTTGCGCGGCAACCTGTTCGATTCGGCAATTATGAAAACGAGCGTGATCTCGGAGGAATTCCGGCAGCGTTATCTTTCCGATCCCAAGGATCCGAACGCGTTTGAGGGGCGCGCCGTCGTGTTCGACGGGCCGGAGGATTATCATCACCGGATCGACGATCCCTCGCTCGAGATCGACGAGCACACCATCCTGGTCATGCGCGGCACCGGGCCGCTCGGCTATCCGGGTTCCGCCGAAGTCGTGAACATGCAGCCGCCGGCTGCTTTGATCAAACAAGGAATAACGGCGCTCGCCTGCATCGGCGACGGGCGACAATCCGGCACGTCTGGATCGCCTTCGATTCTCAATGCCTCACCGGAGGCGGCGGCGGGCGGTGGCTTGGCCTTGCTCAAGACCGGAGATCGGGTGCGCATCGATCTCAACAAAGGTTCGGCCGACATATTGATTACGGCCGAAGAACTGGCGTTGCGGCGCGCGGCGCTGGAAAAAGACGGCGGTTATCATTATCCGGCGAGCCAGACACCGTGGCAGGAAATTCAGCGCGCCATGGTCGATCAGCTCGGCAGCGGCATGGTCTTGAAGCCGGCGGTGAAATACCAGCGTGTCGCGGAAAAATCAGTGCCGCGCGACAATCACTGAGCGGAGCTTTTCTTCCCTATTCGCCGCTATCCCGGCGGCGCGACGGGTTCGTCGTTGAAGCCGGCATTGTCGAGCGCGCGTCGCACCAGGCCGTTTTTCTTGGCGTCCTCCATGAATGCGGTGACATAGGCTAGCGCATCGGGCCGGTTCGGTGGCACGGCGATGGCAATGCCGGTTTGCTGAAAACCGCCGTCGACAATGCGCGAACCGGCGATCTGTTTGACGTAAGCCGGAAGGGAATCGCGCGACAACGCAAAAGCGTCGGCCTTGCCGTCGTGGAGAGCCTTCATCGCGTCCGCAACCGACGTCACCGGCGTTATCTTCGTGTGCTTGAGCGTTCGCATCGCCGCGCGGATCGTTGTCGTATTGGCGATGCCGATGACACGCATACCTGCGCGGTCCACGTCGGCTACAGTTTTCGCGCCGGACGCGGCGGTCGCCATATAAGTGCTCTCGACCAGTACATAATTCGGTCCAAAGGCGATGCGTTTCTTGCGCTCATCATCGACCGGCATGAAGCTTACATCGATCGAACCCTTGGCAAGAGCGTCGGTAACTTCGCCGGTATTTGGTTCGATGACGAACTTCTCGGGGACGCCGAGCTTTTTCGCCAGCGCGAGACCAAGGTCGACGGTGACACCATGCGGCCTGCCATTTGTATCCTTGCTGACGAAGAGCGCAGAGGGCGAGGGAGCGACCACGAGGCCAATCCGAAGCGTTCCGGTTGGTACAAGCTGATGCATTATTTCCTCATTGCTGGCCGCGGCCGCGGCCGCGCCAGTCGACATCATGACTAAAATCACAAGTGCGTAAATCCTGACCGACGTCATCGAGGTCGCCTTACTGTTAGGCCCGATGCCGCCCGCGGCTGCAACTCACCGCCAAATTGCACTATTCCGGTCGCGCGGATCGTGGCACGTTTACCCCCCCTTGCCCGGGAGATATGTCATGAGCGCGTCCAGGCCAACAGTTGCCGATAAGCGGGCAACATTTCGCAAGCTCCACGAAGCCGGCTGTTTTGTGATTCCGAACCCTTGGAATGTAGGCAGCGCGCGTTACCTGCAGGGCCTCGGCTTCAAGGCGCTGGCGACGACGAGTTCCGGTTTCGCGCATGCACTTGGTTATGCCGACGGTGCATTAGGTCTGGACGACGTGCTTGGCCATTTCCGCGAAATGGTCGAGGCTACCGATGTGCCGCTCAATGCCGACTTCGAAAACGGCTTCGCCGACGATCCCGATGGCGTGGCGTTCAATGTGACGCGCTGCATCGTGACGGGAGTGGCGGGATTGTCGATCGAGGACGCGACCGGCAAAGCCGGGCCGCCGCTCTACGACTTCGACCTCGCGGTCGCTCGTGTGGAAGCGGCGCGCGTGGCGATCGATCGCGCCGGCGGCGATGTGCTGCTGACCGGCCGCGCGGAAGGTTTCATCCGCGGTGTGCCCGATCTCGATGACGTTATTCGCCGGCTTACCGCCTATAAAAACGCCGGTGCCGATTGCCTCTATGCGCCCGGCATCAAAACGCGCGAGCAGATCGAAGCGGTGGTCAAAGCGGTGGCGCCGAAGCCTGTCAACTTCCTCAACAGCGGCGCGTTTGGCTTTACGGTGAGCGACATCGCCGCGATGGGCGTGCGCCGGATCAGCGTTGGCGGCTCGCTCGCCCGCGTCGCCATGCATGCCTTCATTCGCACCGCGACCGAAATCGCCAAAGAGGGCAAATTCGACGGCTTTGCCGGTCTGATTTCCAATCAGGAACTGAACAAATTCTTCAGCGACGATCGCGAGAAGGCCGGTTCGTGATGACGAATTCGGAACCGCATCCGCAAACCGGGCAGCCGATCGGTGTGCCGGTCGACACGACACCGGCGCAGCGTCCCGGGCCGGTCACGCTGAAAGGGCGTTATGGCCGGCTGGAGAAGCTCGCGCCTCATCACAGCATCGATCTGTGGGCGGCATTCGCGGGCCACGATCGGGTCTGGACCTATATTTCAACCGACGGGCCATTTGCCGATGAAGCGGATTTCTCGGCCTTCATCGCCAAACGGGCCGCGGCGAACGATCCTTATGCCTATGCGATCGTGGAGCCATCCGGTCGCGCCGTCGGTTATCTGACGCTGATGGAAATCCGGCCGGGAATGAAGGTCATCGAGGTCGGTCACGTGCTTTATTCGCCGGCATTGCAACGCACGCCGCTCGGCACCGAAACTCAATACCTTCTGGCGCGTTACGCTTTTGAGACGCTCGGCTACCGGCGCTACGAATGGAAATGCAATGCATTGAATGCCGCGTCCCGGCGCGCCGCGCTTCGCTATGGATTTGTTTTCGAGGGTACGTTTCGCCAGCATTTGATCGCCAAGGGTCGCAATCGCGACAATGCGTGGTTTTCCATGCTCGACAGCGAATGGCCGGCACGCAAGCTGAATTTCGAACGCTGGCTGCAACCGGAAAACTTTGACAGTGAAGGCCGGCAAAAACTCAGCCTGGCGGCGCTGAACAGTGAAGCGGAAGGGAACACGAGATGAGCAATAGAGTGAATGGCAAAGTCGCCTTGGTGACCGCCGCAGGTCAGGGCATTGGCCGCGCCATCGCCGAAGCGCTGATTGGCGAAGGCGCCAAGGTCATCGCCACCGACGTCGCCGATGACAAGGTCAAGGACCTGCAAGCGGCGAAACGCGTCAAGCTCGACGTTCGCTCGCAGGACAATGTCGATGCGCTTGAAAAGACGATTGCCGGCGAATTCGGCGCGCTCGATATTCTGGTCAATTGCGCCGGCTACGTCGCCAACGGTTCGGTGCTCGATTGCGGTGACAAGGATTGGGATTTTTCTTTCGACCTCAACGTCAAATCCATGCATCGCACTATCAAGGCATTCCTGCCGGCGATGCTTCGAAAAAAATCGGGCTCGATCGTCAACATCTCGTCGGCGGTATCGTCGATCCGCGGCGTGCCCAATCGCTACGCCTATGGTGCCACCAAGGCGGCAGTGATCGGGCTCACCAAAGCGGTGGCTGCCGATTTCATCAAGCAGGGCATCCGCTGCAATGCCGTCTGCCCGGGAACGATCGAGTCACCTTCGCTCGAGGAACGCATCGCCGCTTTGGCGAAGGAGACCGGGAAATCGTCCGACGTGATCCGGCAGGCCTTCGTCGATCGACAGCCGATGGGGCGGCTGGGGACGGCCCAGGAGGTAGCGGCGCTCGCCCTCTTTCTTGTCAGCGACGAGGCAAGTTACATTACCGGCCAGGCGCATCTCGTCGACGGCGGGATGGCGCTGTAATCGGTCATTCCGGGGCGCGCGAAGCGCGAACCCGGAATCTATAGTCACAGTCTTAGTTTGGGGCTCTAGTGTTATTTCGGCAAAGTTCGTGGGTATGGATTCCGGCTCTCGCTTGCGCTCGGCCGGGAATGACGGAGCCTAAACCATGCACATTCTGATCACCGGTGCGGCGGGCATGATCGGCCGCAAGCTCGTGGCGCGTCTCGTTGATGACGGCGGCCTCAACGGGCAACCGATCGAACGGCTCACGCTCATCGATGTGACCGCGCCGCAAAAGCCGGCAAAATTCGCCGGTAAAGTCGAAACCGCCGCTGTCGATATCGCCGACGCTTCGGCCGTCCCTGCATTGGTGAAACACCGGCCGGATGTGATCTTTCATCTCGCCGCGATTGTGTCCGGCGAGGCTGAGCTTGATTTTGAAAAAGGCACGCGGATCAATCTGGACGGCTCGCGCGCGCTGTTGGAAGCCATCCGTCTCGCCGGCGATGAATATCGTCCGCGCCTGGTCTTCACCTCGTCGATCGCGGTCTTCGGTGCGCCATTTCCCGAGGCGATCCCGGATGATTTCAATCTGACCCCGCTCACGTCCTACGGTTCGCAAAAAGCGATCGTCGAGCTTCTGCTCGCCGATTATACGCGGCGCGGCTTTGTCGACGGTGTCGGCATCCGGCTGCCGAGCATCGTGGTGCGGCCGGGCCGGCCGAATAAGGCGGCATCGGGATTCTTCTCCGGAATTATCCGCGAACCGCTTAATGGCGAGGAGGCCGTGCTCCCGGTCGAGGACAGCGTGCTGCACTGGCACGCCAGCCCGCGCGCGGCCGTGGGCTTCCTGGTTCATGCCGCAGGCCTTGACGCCGCGGCGCTCGGTCCCCGCAACAGCCTGACCATGCCAGGCGTCTGCTGCACCGTGGCGGAACAGATCGCCGCGCTACGCCGCATAGCCGGCGACAAGGTTGCCGCGCGTATTCGCCGCGCGCCGGACCCGCTGGTCGCCCGCATCGTTGCCGGCTGGCCGAGCCGGTTCGATCCTACCCGCGCGCTATCGCTGGGGTTCAAGGCCGAGGCCTCGTTCGACGAGATCATTCGCGTCCATATTGCGGACGAATTAGGCGGTAAGATCGTAGCCTGAGAGCCCGCTCGGATTGCTTGCGTCGGGCGTGCCTATGCTTACATTGCTGGCTTAAACGCCAAAGTAGATCTCCCAATCACTGTTCCAATACACCATGACCTATGTCGATGCGGCCTGTGCGCCGCTCCGCAAAACCGGACAGATCAAGATCCACGGCCCGGCGGCCTTTGAAGGCATGCGCAGGGCGGGCAGGCTCGCGGCCGAATGCCTCGATATGCTGGTTCCCGAGATCAGGCCGGGCGTAACCACCGCCCACATCGACCGGCTGGTGTTCGAATTCGGCGCCGACCACGGCGCACTGCCGGCGACGCTGATGTATCGCGGCTATCGCAAGGCAACCTGCACCTCGGTCAACCACGTGGTTTGCCACGGCATTCCGGTCGACAAGCCGCTGCGCGAAGGCGACATCGTCAATGTCGACGTGACGCTGATCCTCGATAATTGGCACGGCGATTCCAGCCGCATGTATGCTGTCGGCGAAATTCCCCGCCGCGCAGAGCGGCTGATCGAAGTCACCTATGAAGGCATGATGCGCGGCATCGCCGCGATCAAGCCCGGCGCTACGACCGGAGATATCGGCCACGCCATCCAGTCGTTTGTCGAAGCGCAGCATATGAGCGTGGTGCGGGATTTCTGCGGCCACGGCCTCGGCCTGTTGTTCCACGACGAGCCGAATATCGTCCATGTCGGCCGGCCCGGCGAAGGCCTTGTGCTCAAGCCCGGCATGTTCTTCACGGTCGAGCCGATGATCAATCTCGGCCGGCCGCATGTGAAAGTCCTGTCCGACGGCTGGACCGCCGTGACCCGCGACCGTTCGCTGTCGGCGCAGTTCGAGCACTCGGTCGGCGTCACCGAGACCGGGGTCGAGATCTTCACTTTGTCGCCGCTCGGCTTGGACAAGCCGCCTTATCCGGTTTAACCGGGCTGGCCTTTTAAGCCGATTGCAAATTCCCGCAATCCGGGCATCCTAGCAACAGACAACCGTAGCTCGCGCGATGGTTGTGGTGCAGCGGATTGGGTTGCGGCCGAATTCCCATGTTGGAAAAAAAGCACGCCGGCGCAGACGGCCTCGCTGAGGCCGCACCGCATTTTCATGGTCACCGCGACCGCTTGCGCGATCGCTTTCGCGAAGCCGGTGCTGACGCCTTAGCAGACTACGAGTTGCTGGAGCTGTTGTTGTATCGCGCACAGCCGCGAGGCGATCTCAAACCATTGGCCAAATCGCTGATCGAGAAATTCGGCTCATTCCCGGAAGTTCTCGCCGCGTCTGAGAAACGGCTTGCCGAGGTCAAGGGGGTCGGCCCCGCCAGCATTACCGAACTGAAAGTCGCTCATGCGGTGGCAAGCCGGATGATGCAAAGGGTTCTGACAAAACGCCCGGTGCTGTCGTCTTGGTCGAGCGTGATCGATTATTGCCGTACCGCGCAGGCCTTCGCCGACCGCGAACAGTTCCGTGTGCTGTTTCTCGACAAGCGTAATCAGCTCATTGCCGACGAGTTGCAGCAAACCGGCACCGTCGATCATACGCCGGTCTATCCGCGCGAAGTGGTCAAGCGCGCGCTGGAGCTCTCGGCGACCGCCGTCATCCTGGTGCACAATCACCCCTCCGGCGATCCGACACCGTCGCGCGCGGATATTCAAATGACGCAGCAGATCGTGTCTGTCGCAGCCCCGCTCGGCATTTCGGTGCACGACCACATCATCGTCGGCAAAGAGGGGCACGCGAGCCTGAAAGGCCTAAAGCTGATTTAGACAGCGACCGATCGACGTCCAATATGCGAAGGTTGAGCTAAAAGCGGACTTCATCGTTACACAAAGCGATGTCCGCTAAGGGGGCCAATTGGAGACATCGTTTCAGCTTGATTTCTGAGGCAGAGTCGCCGTGTGGAGTAATGAGACGCGAGCCCGTGATCGCCTACGTCGCGGACTTACTCTAGGATCCTGATCCACTCGCCGCTTTCGTCGTGGGTCGGCTGCCGGATTGCTCACTTTTTTGTTCCAGAAACGCAACGATGTCCCGGCGCGATGGTGCGTCAAGAACGCGAACCGGCATTTTTGCGCCGGGGACGAATTTCTGAGGATCCGCCAGCCACTGATCGAGAGTGCCGGTTGACCAGACGAAACCGGCAGCTCCAAGTGCTGGCGAGTAGTGATAGCCCGCGGCCGATCCGGCTCTGCGGCCGACTACACCGCTGAGCATCGGTCCGGTCTTGTTGCTGTCGAGAGCATGACATGCGGTGCACCGCTCGGCGAATAATTCCTGGCCGTGGACGGCGTCCGGCGCGGCATCCGGGAGGAAGCGCGAAAGATCCTTTGCCTTCTGGGGATTTGCCGAACGAAAGAAGGTGTAGCCAAGCGTGATCTTGCGCACACCACGCATTTCTGCATCATTTGCGAAAGCCGGATCAACGAAAAATACGACCGGCATGTCGACTTTCTCATGCGCGTCAAGCCGCTCTTCATTGAAACAAAAGCATTGAATTTTGTTGAAGTATATTCCCGTTGTGCCGGGGGTAACGTTGAATGTCGCGTGCGCCACCATGGATTGCCCGCTGAGGTTCTCCGCGGTAAAGTACACGAGCTTTTGCTCGCCGAGATGGACAGTCACCGCGCGTTGCGCCGGCTCGAACCGCCACGGCAGATCCGGCGCCACATTGCTGTCGAAACCGACGATGACTGTTTGCTTGGATATTGCGCTGGTATCCGCAAGCACTCTCTGTGTCGTTCCGCCGAAGCCTGTCGCTCCGCAGAACAAGCGGTACAGTGTCGGCGAATAGGCCACCAGTCCCAGCATGATGCCGATCGCGACCATACACGAAGCGATGACGTAAAGATTTTTCCGTTGCCGGGATTCCATCGCAGCTCCTAGCCCGCCTGCCGCCGCCAACGTCGCGCACAACGCAGCCATGCCGCCGATGATGACGGCAAGATGGAGAATGCCTGCGTCTAATTGTCCATTGACCGCGGCGGCTCGGTCGCCGACTGATCTGGCGGGCGTTGTGCCCGGCCGCTCTCTCCCAATATGCGTGCAACGTGCGTTCTTCAGAGATCACTCGCAAGCGATGACTACGGTTGTCCCAAAGATCACGATAGCAATGCCGACCAGTGCGAACGTCATCGCGAATGCCGCTGCTCTTTGCCGCCTCGCCCGGTGGATGCCGACCACTGCGAGGGCTACTAAAGCTTCAGCAGGACCCCAGGATGATAGGAAGGTCGGCCCGTCGCCACAGGGACCACTCCATCGAACCCCACTCTCGATAAGTAGAGGTTGTCGACAAAAGCATCGATCACCCGGATTGTCCTCGTCGATCCAGTAACCGGCTATCTGCTCGGGCGACCAATCCAATCTGAGCTTCCTCGCCACTGCCCGCCGTAGCCGCGGACTGTTCGCCAATTTACAATATTTTGGACGACGAGCTCGCGCCCAGGCGTTCTCATCCGCAAGCGCCGCTCGATAACGATCATAGCCGCCATTGCGGCTCATTTCCCGGCTCACCGTCGAGGGCGAGCGGCCCAGTAACCTGGCGATCGATCGGGCCGATTGTTGTGCCGTAGCGCCTCTGGAAATCACTTCGCGTTCCGCCAGCGTCAGTGCCAGCCTGGAGCGACGCCGCTGGGCAGGACGAATCCCACCATGCGGCGCCACCAGAAAATAAATCGACGATGACGGCTTGCCAAAAGCGCGTCCGATCGCCTTCAGCGACTCTCCGCGCTTCCAGCGATCCCATAACTCCGCTTTCTCCGCCGCAGTAAACCCTCTATGAAATCTGTGACCCATCACAGCACACTCCATCTCTCCTTTAAGATAAAGTGTTGCGTCGACCGGTTGAGCCAGCAGCGATAAAGTGGCCGCACACAGCGCTAGTTCGTCGGCGATCGTTTGTGAAGCGACGCTGCATCAGTACTTTTGGCACCAGGATTAGGTGGGTCAGTCACTTTTGCCTGCGCTGTATCTGGAACCGGTTCGGCAGCAAGCCTGGCGATCTCGCTTTTCACCAAGTCACGGAATTCCGAATTGTATGGCGCCCCGATATGTGAGTCGTTATTCGTGATGTATTCGATATTGGGACCCACCAGCTTCTGCGATCCCATTCCGCCGAAAGTCATCCATGGATTCGGATTATAAATCTCGACTATTCGTCCAACTTTGCCGGTCAGGCCTATATTGGGAGTAAATATCGAAGGTTGCAGCGCGATAATCGAATCGATGTAATTGGTGTTGTTTGCTACCAACACTGCGTTGTTCGCGCCCAAGCTGTAGCCAATAACAAGTATGTGCGTGCCCTCAGGTTGATGATTGATATCGTCAACCAGCGACGACCATGAGGAATGCCAATAGGTTTCCACGTCGACATCGGGCATTGATCGAAGGTCGGTTACAAATTCGACCAGTCCAGGCGCGGCAAGCGGCCCAAACAATGGCCATAGGATGCCGATGAACGTCATCGCATGGCAGGGCCAGCAGACCAGAGAGAAGCACAAGGCAAGAGCGATTGATCGTTTCTTCACCGGCTTTATCCCGCAGCGGCGCTAGACTAGGAATGCACGGATCGGCTTTACCGTTATGGTCCAATTTGAACAATCGTTGCAATCCTAGTCCGTTTATCCGGTGCAGACGACGCTACGTTGCAATACGTTCATATCCCGTCGCTGAAGTCCGCCGCTTCCCAATCCGTATCAGCGCCTCACGATCACGCTCATGGCGCACTGTGGTCGCACGGATGCGCAGCAAATCGCGCCGGGCCACGAGACCGACCACAATGCCATCGACCCGCCGTGTGATCGGGACGCGGCCCGCGTCGGCCTCCGCCATGCGGTCCGCTAAATGGCCCACGAGTTCGTCTTCATGGCCGGTAACGCATTCGCTCTCGGCGACGACATCGCCGACAGACTGTCCCGCGGGCCAGCCTTCCCGGGTCCAGCGCAACACATCCGCGCGCGCCACCATGCCGAGAAGCGAGCCGGCGGCGTCGACGACAGGATAGCTCTTGTGACGGTGCGGTCCGTCCGGCGCAGTGAAGAACGTCACCATATCCTCGATCGAGGATTCCGCGGCCACGGTCTCAACGGGTTTGGTCATGATATCCGCAACCCGCATCGCCTCGAACGGATCGACGACGTATTCCCGCATCACGTGGTGGCCGCGTCGTGCCACTTTCTCCGTCAGAATCGACCGCCGCAGCAACAGAACAGTGGTGGCGTGCGCCATGGTGCAGCCGACGGCCAGCGGCAAGAGCGCATCGAGATTATGCGTCAGCTCGATCGCAAAGACGATCGCGGTCAGCGGCGAGCGCATGGTGCCGCCCATCATCGCCGCCATGCCGATGAGAGCCCAAAGGCCCGGCTCGCCCACTGGCATGATGTTGCCGAACACAGCGCCGAGTGCACCGCCCATGATGAGCAGTGGTGCCAGGACGCCGCCGGATGTGCCTGAGCCCAAGGCGATCGACCAGATCAACGCTTTGATCACGACAAGTCGCAGTGCCGCGTCCATTGCCATATCGCCGTGCAGGAGTGCTCCGATATTCTCGTAGCCCACCCCCAATGCATGCGGTTCAACCAATCCGCCGAGCCCGATCGCTAAACCGCCGAACAGCGGCCACCACATCCAATGGATGGGAAGCCGCTGGAACAGGTCTTCGCTGGCATAGACCATCTGCGTCAGGACACCCGATGCGAGGCCGGCCAAGACGCCTAAGCCCGCGGCATAGAGCAGCCCAATCGACGGCAGCGTCGGACTGGCTACCATGGGAAACAAGACACCGCCGCCCATCATCCATGGCCGCCAAGCGGCAGCAACGATGCTTGCGATCGCCACCGGCACAAAGCTCCGCGGCTTCCATTCGAATAACAGGAGTTCGACGGCCAGCAGCATGGCGGCAACCGGCGTTCCGAATGTCGCCGTCATGCCGGCAGCCGCGCCCGCCACCAGCAACGTCTTGCGCTCGGCATTAGACAGATGAAAAAACTGGGCGAACAACGATCCGAACGCACCCCCGGTCATGATAATCGGGCCTTCCGCGCCGAACGGACCGCCGGTGCCGATCGAAATAGCCGAAGACAAAGGCTTCAGAATCGCGACTTTTGCCTGCATCTGGCTCCGTCCGATCAGGATAGCTTCCATGGCCTCCGGAATGCCATGGCCGCGGATTTTCTCAGAGCCGTAGCGCGCCATGAGGCCGATAATGAAACAACCCGCGACCGGGATTAGCACCGACCAGAGGCCCAACGTATTGCCCGCGATCGATACCGGTGTGGTGCTAAGTCGGCCAAAATAACTGAGATTGGTCGCGAGATTAATCAAGTGCAGCAAGATCCAGGCCGCCGCCGCGCCCGCGGTTCCGACGACAAGAGCCATGGCGCCCAGAATCAGAAGCCGCCGATCCGTGCTGAAGTCGCGTAATCGGTCGCGGTGTGCAGGGCCGTCTTTTCGTATTGGCTGCTTATTGGCGGCTTTTGTATCGGGCGTTTTCATGCATGAATTTCCACGTGGAGCCTATCGGCTGGTTTATATCGCAATACGATATAATGGAAGAAATTTGCGGAGCGGCGCATGGCGGGAAAAGCGAGGGTGGGCGGCAGGAAGCGCGCGGCCGTGTGCGACGGCGAACTCACCCAGGCGGATTACGAACGCCTGGCCGAATTCCGCTACCTTTTGCGCAGATTTCTCGTCTTCAGCGAGGAGGCCGCCGAACGGGCAGGGTTGACCGCCCAGCAACACCAGGCACTGCTCGTCATCAAGGGCAGGCGCGGATCACAGCCCATGCCGACCGGCATGCTCGCCGAGCGGCTCGCGATCCGCCATCACAGCGCTGTCGGACTGATCGATCGGCTCATCGCGAAGAACCTGATCCGCCGCCGCAACGATTCAGCCGACAGGCGCCAGGTGCTGATCGAACTGACAAGCAAGGCCGAGAAAGTGCTTCAGAGTTTGACGGTCACCCACCGCGACGAGATTGAGCGGCTGGCGCCGTTGCTGCGCGAGCTGCTCGCGCATTTTTAGAGACGACGTGTCGTGCCGACTGGCATTTCACTGGTCGGGCGGCGGCGCTATAGTCCAAAAGTAAAAGACCAAACCAACCGAGGAAACGACCATGATACGCTGGGCCACCATTCTATCGGCGCTTTTCGCTATTTGCGGCCTTGGGCTATTGCTGGGGCAATATCCGCAACAGGCACGCGCCGACGCCGGCTGGACGACATTATTCGACGGCAAGTCTCTCGATAATTGGAATCAGATCGGCACCGCCAATTGGAAGCTGGAGGATGGTTCGGTCGTCGCCGACAACGGCAACGGCTTCCTGGTCTCGAAGCAATCCTATACCAACTTCCAGCTGCGGGCCGAATTCTGGCTCGAAGCCAAAACCAACAGCGGCATTTTCATCCGCTGCACCGATCCCAACAGCGTGAGCGGCAAGACCTCCAATCTTTGGGATACCCGCCCCGAGCAGAAATACGGCACCGGCGCGATTGTCGACGTCGCCGCGGTCGATCCGATGCCGCATGCCGGCGGCAAGTGGAACGTCTATGAGATCACCGCCAAGGGCAACACCTTTTCGGTGGTGCTCAACGGGAAAAAGACGGTCGACAATGCGACCGACGCCAAGTTTGCTTCCGGACGTATCGCACTCCAGCACGGCAAGGGCGCGACGGATGAAAGCGGCATCGTCAAATTCCGCAAGGTCGAAATCAAGCCGCTGCCATAATAGCTAAGCCCGCCCGACGATCCGCCCGATGAGCGCCCCCGCATCTGCGGGCGCGCTATCGGCGGTCCATGCAACGTAGCGGTCGGGGCGGACGAGGATGAGCTTTGCCTCATAGGCCTCGCGTCCGTCCCGATAGCTGTCTCGCACGACTTTCAGCGGGACGCGCAGCGTTCTTGCCGCCGCTTCGATCGCCGCCACGGCATTGTCGTCGGCATCGAAGGCGAACAAGGTGAAATCCGGTCCGAGCTCTTCGAAGACATTCCGCCCCGAGGAAAGCGTCTGTGGCGGCAGATGATGGCCAGCGCGTGCTTTGAACACATGCGACCCATGCGCGCTGCTTACGCCGCCCGGCGGCCCGAACACAATCGGCGAGCCCTCGTAATTTGGCTCGTAGGTCAGCACACGCGGCGCCGCGGCGTTGGCATGTTCCTTCCAGGCCAGATCGAATTCCGCTTTGTCGCGCTCGGGATTGTGGCTCTCCAGGAACTCCTTGTCGCGCCGAATGCCAGCCTCGATGAAATCTTCCGCCGTCTCCTTGAAGATCGGCCGGCGCTCTTCGGTATAGGTCTGCAACAGCGCATCGCTGCCCCAGCCCTTGAGCTTCGCGGCGAGCTTCCAGCCGAGATTGACGACGTCGTCGAGTCCGTTATTGAGGCCGTACGCGCCGTAAGGCGGATGCGAATGGGCGGCGTCGCCGGCGATGAAAACCCGGCCGACCTGATATTTCTCCGCCACGGCAATGCGCAAGTCCCAAAACCCGACATAGTCGAAATCGCAAGCAAAGGGGAAGCCCGTGGCTTTCTCCAACAGACCCTGAAAATCATAATTGTCGCGCGTCGTATTGGCCGGGACCGGCGAATGGAAGAACCAGCTTTCGCCGACATCGACGCGGCCGAAGAACTGCCAATAGCCGCCCAGATCGGGGTGGATCACGCGATAGGTCGAGCGCGGTGGAAACCGCTTGAGCTTTTCGTGCAGCTCGCGTGAGCGGAACAATGCCAGCACCATCAGCTCATTGAAGTCGGCGCCGCCGCGTTCGATGCCGATTTGCTTGCGGACCAGCGAATGGCTGCCGTCGCAACCGATGGCGTAGTCGGCCGTCAAGGTTTCCCGTCCGGCACCGCCATCTTCGGCGATCGTTACCCGTACGCCGTCGTTATCCTGTTCGATCGACTCTGCCGTCCAGCCGAAGCGTGCCTCGATATTGGCAAGCTGCGCCATGCGCTTTCGCAGCACATGTTCGCCCTGGTATTGCGGCAGGCGTTCGTTTTCCTGGAAATAATAAGAGTTGACGATCTCGCGCAGCGGCGGCGCATACCAATATTCACTGCTGAGATCGTGGTAGGCGACAATGCCGCTCATCGGATAGGACGGCGGCAATAGACGCGCCGCGCGCAGCTCGTCGGCAACGCCCCAAAAATAGAAATGCTCGACAGTACGCTGCGTGAGATTCTGTCCCTTCGGAATGCGCTGCGGCTCGCGCCGGCGTTCGACCACGACGCAGGAAATGCCGCGCTGACCAAGCTCGACCGCGAGCGCGACACCGACGGGGCCGCCGCCGACAATAATAACCTGATGTGTTCTCTTCATTTCGCTTTTCTATGGATTGAGAGCCGTCGGCTATTGCCGGACCAGCAGAACTGGATCGGAGGATTCGGGAACGCGCTGCCAAGTATTGGCATCGTTCTCCTCGAACTGCCATGACTGTCCGCGCCCCGAGACCAAAACCAGCTCGCCTTGCACCATGCGCCAGCCGGCAGGTCCAAAGCGCGTCACCATGGCGTCGCAGCCAGGCTTGATCTTGAGCGCCAGGAGGTCGGTGCCGGCGGAATTTTTGGCGAGCGTCAGAGCGCAGATCGGCTTGCCGGTACCGAGCGCAATCGCCCAATCGCCGACCATGTCGTCGGCGGAACGCACCGGCGCTGCAGCCGCGGTCTGCATGATGTAACGGCCTTCTTCCGGGGTGAAGCCGTCATACATGCCGCTTTCGACTTCGGTCAGCTCGACCACCGCATTCCCCTGCGCGTCGAGCAGGCGCAGACTGCCGTAATTGTCGACCGCCCAGGCGACGATATGGCCAGTCGAGGGAAACAGGCTCGGGCAGTTCTTGTCGATATCGAGGCGGCTGCCGCCGGGCGCGGCATCGGCGCGGAAATTGAAGTGACAGATCTTGTCGTGATCGGCGTTGGAAAATTCCCAGGCGCCGACCAATGTACTTGCCCCGCCGCTGGAAGAGCCTTGCGGCGCGGTATTGTCCGCTGACGGCGCGGCAGGCACGTCCTTCTGCGCCTCTTGCGCAAAGCCACTGCCGCACCCGCAGGCCACGGCGGCAGCGAAAATAAGAGCGCCATATTTCATAGCGCCGGCTCTCCGTCCTTATTTCCAAGCCCGCCAAGGCGTTTCCGGCACCGGGGTCAGCGGCGGCTTGCCGGCGGCCCAAGCGAGGATGTTGTCGGCGACGAGCTGATCCATCTTGTCACGGGTAAAGACCGACGCCGAGCCGACATGCGGCAGCAGCACGACATTGTCCATCGCGATCAGCGCTTGCGGCACTTCCGGTTCCTTGACGTAGACATCGAGGCCTGCGGCCATGATGCGCTTGTCCTTGAGTGCCTCAATCAGCGCCGGCTCATCGACCACCGAGCCACGTGCCATGTTGATCACAATTCCGTTCGGGCCGAGCGCCTCGAGCACCTCGGCATTGATCATGTTCGCCGTCGCGGCGCCGCCCGGCACGATAACCATCAGCGTATCGACATCGCGCGCCATATCGATGAGCTTCGGATAATGGCGATAGGATACCTCAGGGCGCGGCTTGCGGGTGTGATAGACGACCGGCACGCCGAAAGCATCGAGCCGCCGCGCGATGGCCTGCCCGATGGCGCCCATGCCGACGATGCCGACCGTGCGATTGCGCAATGTCGCCTTGCTCAAAGGAAAACCCTGCTTCGCCCAAAGGCCGGCGCGAACGTAACGCTCGGCTTGGGGGAATTCACGTACGGTGCAAAGCAACAGTCCGAGCGCGGTGTCGGCGACTTCCTCGGTCAAGACCTCGGGCGTGTTGGTGACGATGATGCCGTGTTCGGCCGCGTATTTGACGTCGACATTGTCGTAGCCGACACCGAAGCTTGCGACGATCTCAAGCTTTGGAAAACGCTCAAGCAGGCTCGCCGACATCTGCCCCTGGGCGCAGGCAATGGCCCGGACCTGGCCATGCTTGGCAATAAAGGCATCGCGGTCGGTGGCGTCCACGGCCTTATAAACGGTGCATGCCGTTTCCAGACCATTCACGATCGTCGGTTTTGCCGGACCGAAAAGGACAACCTCACGTCTGTCGTTTGCCATCGTTCATCCTTACACCAAAAGGCTCACCGGCACTTCGATAAGGGTCTTGATGGCCGCCAGCAGTTCGGCGCCAAGCGCGCCGTCGAGAACGCGGTGATCGCATGACAGCGTCACGCTGAGCATGCTGGCGAAGGCCACGCCGCCGTCTTCCTTCTCGACCGCTTGCCGGCGCGCGGCACCGACCGCGAGGATCGTGGCGTGCGGCGGATTGATGATGGCGGTGAATTCGCGCACGCCATGCATGCCGAGATTGGAGATCGCCGTCGAACCGCCCTGATAATCGCCCGGCTTGAGTTTCTTGTCGCGGGCGCGGGCCGCAAGGTCCTTCATCTCGGCCGAAATCGCCGACAGTGATTTGGTTTCGGCATTGCGCAAGACCGGCGTGATCAATCCGCCGTCGAGCGCCACCGCGACGCCGATATCAGAATGCTTGAAGCGCAAGATACGGTCGCGGGCCCACACCGCATTCGCCGCAGGCACCCGTTGCAGAGCGAGCGCCAGCGCGCGGAGGACGAAATCGTTGACCGAGAGCTTGAATGCCGGATTGCCATCCTTGTCCTTGGGCGCGGCGCCATTCGCCTCTTCGCGCAAGGCCAATAGGCGATCGATGGTGACATCCGTCATCAGGTAGAAATGCGGAACGGCGGCGGCTTGCGTCAGCCGCGACGCGATGGTGCGGCGCATGCCGTCGAGCGGCACTTCTTCGTAGCTGTCGCGGGCGTAGAGCGCCTTGATCTCGCCGGCGCTCGGCCCGTCCGAAATTCCACCGCCCGGCGCGCGTGGCGCGCGAGGGGCTTCCTCAACGTCGCGCGCGACGATGCGGCCGTGCGGACCGCTGCCGCGCAAGCGTGAAAGGTCGATGCCGTTCTCGGCTGCAAGCCGCCGCGCCAGCGGCGTCACGCTGGTTCCGCCGGCCGACCGCCCCGGACCGAAATTATGGGGTGGCGTCCGCACTTCGAAGAACGGATCGAGAGGCAAGCTCGGCCGCTCGTCCCCGCGCATGCCGGAACCCAGCGTGCCGGCACTCTGGATTGCCGCTTTCGCGGCAATGAGCGGAGTTGAAGCTTCGGGGCGTGTCGGCGCGGGCGCGGGCGCCGGTTTTGCCGCTGCTGGTGGCGGACTTGCCGTAGCTCCGGGCCCGTCCGCGATAATGGCCACCACCGCGCCGACCGGAGCGACGTCACCCGCGGAAACGCGGATCTCGCTCAAAACGCCGGCCGTGGTCGACGGCACTTCCATCGAAACCTTATCGGTTTCGATTTCGAACAGATTATCACCCGGCTTGACCGGCTCGCCGGCCGACTTGAACCACTTGGTGATTTTCCCCTCGGCAACAGTTTCGCCGAGCTGGGGCATCAACACATCCATTTCACAATCCTCAAAACCGCTTTATTTGATCCGTTCCCACGTGATTTCCATAGTCGAACCGGGCGGACGCAGCACCAGCCGGTCGTCGGCGAATTCATAGCGCCGGACCAGATCGCCGGAATCGCCCGGCTGAATACTGTCCAGCCGATGATGCGTCACAGTGCCGGCATGCTCGTCGACGGTGTAAGTGCCGAAATAGGCGATGTAATCGGTCAGCGCGAGCTTGGCCTCGTCCGGCGTCATCACGGTGCCGGCGCGCGTGCGTTTCACGTCGGGCGCGACCTGGACCGACATTTCACCATGCGGTCCGTAATAGATCATGCCCTTCGGATTGGCGCCGCGATCCCAATTGCCGCCGTCGATACGCGTGCCGACATAGCGCCACGCGCCGATCAGCTTTCTCGCGACTTCACCTTCGCTCATGACCGGCCGTTCGCTCACCACGTGACCGAAATGTATTGCGTCTCCATGAATTCCATCAGGCCTTCGTGCGCGCCTTCACGGCCGAGGCCTGATTGCTTGACGCCGCCAAAAGGGGCGGCGGGATCGGATACCAGACCACGGTTCAGTCCGATCATGCCGAAGTCGAGTTTCTCCGACACGCGCATGCCGCGGCTCAGATCCTTGGTGTAGAGATAGGCGACGAGCCCGTATTCAGTGTCGTTGGCGCGGGTGATCACTTCGTCCTCGGACTTGAAGCTCTGCAGCGAAGCGACCGGTCCGAAGATTTCGTCATTCAGCATTTTGGAATCATTGGACACGTTGGTCAGAACGGTCGCCGGATAAAAGAAACCCGGGCCGCCCGGCGCTTTGCCGCCGGTGAGCACCTTGGCCCCCTTTTGCACCGCGTCCTCGACCAACTCGATCACCTTGTCGAGGCCTTCTTTGTTGACCAGCGGCCCAAGCGCAATGCCGTCATCGAGGCCGTTGCCCATTTTCAGCCCGGCCATCTTGGCCGTGAGCTTCTTGGCGAACTCGTCATGCACCTTCTCGTGCACATAGAAACGGTTTGCCGCCGTGCAGGCTTCGCCCATGTTGCGCATCTTGGCGATCATGGCGCCGTCGATGGCCGCGTCGATATCGGCATCGTCGAAGACGATGAAAGGCGCGTTGCCGCCAAGCTCCATCGCCGGCTTCACGATCGAGTTGGCGGCTTCGTGCAGGAGCTTGCGGCCGACTTCGGTCGATCCGGTGAACGACACGACGCGAACGCGGGGGTCGTGCAGCATGGCGCCGACGACTTTGCCCGACGAGCGCGACGGAATGACGTTGACGACGCCGGCAGGCACGCCGGCTTCTTCCAGGATCGGCATCAGCGCCAGCATGGTCAGCGGCGTATCGGAAGCAGGCTTGAGCACGACCGGGCAACCGGCGGCGAGCGCCGGGCCGATCTTGCGGGTCGCCATGGCGGCGGGGAAATTCCACGGCGTCACCAGCACCGCGATGCCGGCCGGTTTGTGATGCACCAGAATGCGCGCGCCCGTGGACGGCGCGATCGAATTCTGGCCGATATTGCGCACGGCCTCCTCGGCGTACCAGCGGAAGAACTCGGCGGCATAAGCGACTTCGCCGCGAGAGTCCGACAGTGCCTTGCCGTTTTCGATGGTGATGAGTTTCGCCAGCCGCTCGGCATCGCGCATGATCAGTTCGTAAGACTTGCGCAAAATTTCGCCGCGCTCACGCGGCTTCTTGCCGGCCCAGCCCGGGAAGGCGGCCTGCGCGGCGTCGAGCGCCGCCTTGGCGTCCTCGACGGTGGCGCTGGCGACGGAGGCGACTTTGTTCTCGGTGGCCGGATCGATCACATCGAAACGGCCGCCATCGGAAGCTTTGCGCCATTGGCCGCCAATCCATAGATCGGTCGGAACATTGGCGAGCAGATTGTCGTACATGGCCATGATGCTACTCCGTCCCTTACACTTTTATCCGCTCATTCCCGCGCAGGCGGGAATCCAGTTTACTTTCAATAACCGGGTCCCCGCTTTCGCGGGGACGAGCGGAGAAGTTAACTCTCCAACGAGCGCCGCACCCGCTCCGCAATCCGGTCGACGCTCGGCAAAGCGAGGTCTTCGAGGATATCGGCGGCGGGCAGCGGAATGTGCGGCGTGGTGATCCGCACCGGCGGTCCGTCGAGATCGTAGAACGCTTCGTCGGCGACGATCGAGACAATCTCCGCGCCCCAGCCGCACAGCCGCGGATTCTCCTCGACCGTAAACAGCCGATGGGTGCGCGCGACCGAACCGAGGATGGTCTGCGTATCGAGCGGCACCAATGAGCGGACGTCGACGACCTCGCAATCGATGCCGTGTTCGGCTTTCAGCTTCTCCGCCGCCGCCAATGCGCGCGGCACCATCAATGCCAGCGCGAGGATCGTTGCGTCCTTGCCCGGGCGTACGATGTTTGCGGTGCCGAGCGTGTCGACGATCTCGCCGTCCGGCACCTCGCCCTTGGTGGCGTAGAGCGATTTGTGTTCGAGAAAGATCACCGGATCGGGATCGCGAACCGCCGCCGCCAATAGCCCGATCACGTCGCGCGGTGATGACGGCGCCACGACTTTCAGGCCAGGAATCATCATGCACCAATTCTCGACGCTCTGCGAATGCTGCGCGCCGAAGCGCGAGCCGGCGCCATTGCCGGTGCGCACCACCAGGGGGCATTTGACCTGTCCGTTCGACATGTACCGGCTCTTGGGAAACTCGTTGGCGATATAGTCGAAGCAGACCGCGAAAAAATCCGAGAACATGATTTCCGCGATTGGCTTTAGTCCGGTCATCGCCGCGCCCATCGCGGCGCCCATGATCGCCTGCTCGGAGATCGGCGTATCGCGCACGCGCAACGGACCGAACTGCTCATAGAGACCGACCGTCGCCTTGAACACGCCGCCGGCTTTCGCCACGTCCTCGCCCAGGAAGACGACGTCGGGATCGCGCGCCATTTCCTGCGCGATGCCGCGGATGACGGCATCGCGATACGTTAATTCCGCCATGCGAAGCCTCCGTCGGCATAGACGTCGGTGGTGAGGATATCGAGCGACGGCGGCGGTGCCGCCTTGCACTTTTCCGTAGCTTCGTCGACCTGCCGTTTCACATCGTCCTCGATACCGGCGATGATGTCGTCGCCGACACCGAATTGTTTGAGCCGCGCGCGATAGATTTTGATCGGATCGCGCTCTTTCCATTTCTCCAATTCGCCTTCGGGCCGGTATTTGGCCGGATCGGCGCGCGAATGTCCGCTGTGGCGATAAGTCAGGCATTCGATCAAAGACGGCCCTTCGCCCGCGCGCGCCTTCTCGTAAGCTGCGGCGGCGGTACGATAGACCTCGTCGGCGTCATTGCCGTCGATGATGATGCGCGGCAAGCCGTAGGCCGAGGCGCGATCCCCGGCCGGATGCGGAACGGCGGTTACGTCGCCGATCGGCGTATATTCCATGTAGAGATTGTTTTCGCAGACGAAGATCACCGGCAGCTTCCACACCACGGCGAAATTCAGCGCTTCATGGAAGGCGCCGATATTGGTGGTGCCATCGCCGAAGAAACAGACCGAGACGTCCTTCTGGCCCTTGTACTGCGCCCGCCATGCCGCGCCGCAGGCGATCGGCAAATGCGCGCCGATAATCGCGTAAGAACCCATGACGCCGTGATCGACCGAGGTCAGATGCATCGAGCCGCCTTTGCCGCGCATCAGCCCGTTGTCGCGCTGCATCAGCTCGCCAAGCACCTTTTCGATCGGCACGCCGCGCGCCAGCGTGTGCGCATGGCCGCGATAGGTGCAGAACGACAGGTCGCCAGGCTTCATGGCGGCAGCGCAGCCGGCGGCGATCGCCTCTTGGCCGAGCGAAAGGTGGCTCGTGCCCTTGACCAGATTTTGCAGGAACAAATCGTAGGCGCGCTGTTCGGCCTCGCGAAGTTCGACTTGGAGGCGAAATAGGCGGAGCCGCATTTCCTCGCCAATATCGTCGTTGAGGCTCGCATTCGGTGCGAGCGCGCGGTCCTCGATGGTAGCCATGAATTATCCTCAGAATGCCCCAGACTGGCGTCGGGGTGGCGGCAACTTAGCGCCACTCGGCGCCTGTTGTGAAGCCGATGTTTCGTCAGGCGGATTTGTCATGCGCTCACGAAAATTACCAGCTGCAAATGCCGTTGGGCAGCGATCCCGCTTGCGTTGGCCGCCGCAAGTTCTTAACTCACGCAGACGGGAGATTTCGATGAGCCAGGAATTGCTACAGGAATCGGTAGAATCCCGGAAATCCCAGGATTACGTCCAACGCTTCTTCGGCGGTCCACCGCTCGCGGTCATCGGCCGACTTATCCTGCTGTCGATCCTGGTCGGCGTTATTCTCGCCGCGATCGGGCTCGATCCATGGAACGTCATCGAGTCGGTGCAACGGCTCATCCAACACATCTGGAATATGGGGTTCGATGCGGTGCGCTGGCTGTGGCGCTATTTCCTGCTCGGTGCCGTGATCGTGCTGCCGATCTGGCTTTTGGTCCGGCTGGCCAAAGCGCCGCGCGGGCATTAAGCGCGCATCATTCGGGGCACCTTGCGGCGCCCCGAAACGATGCAGGACCTTTACTCTTCGCTCGACTACTCGTCGCTCGACGGAAGGCCGGAAGGCAGACCGCCGCCCTCGGATCCGGACTGATCCGCTGAGTGCTCGCGTGGGCCAGGGCCCCGATGCCGCCGGCGCCGGCGATGCAGCGGGAAGCGGTCCGGAGAACCGTCAAAGCCATTCTGTCCATGGCCACCGCTTTGGCCGCCGTTTTGACCGTTGCCACCGTTTAGAGCTGCATTCTGGCCTTGGCCGGTCTGTTGCGGCTGATTTTGCGGTTGGCTGCCGCCGGTGATGAATGACGGCAGCCGCTCGACATCCCCTTCGTGGGGCGGCTGAATATGCTGCTGCCGCGGCTGATAAGGCTGCGGCTGTTGGTGCTGCGGTTGATGTTGTGGCTGACGGTGCTGCGGCTGGTATTGCTGCGGCTGATGCTGATGATGTTGCTGTTCGCGGGGATAGAACTGCTGCGGTTCGCGGGGCGCGAACGGTTCGCCGGCCATAGGCGGCTGATCGCCATCCCCATCGCCATCACCGTCGTCGTAGCCGTCATCGGCCGCTGCATTGCCTCGCGTTTCGCCAGGTTGCTGCTGGAAATAGGGCTGAGACTGGCGAAGCTGTTCCTGCGCCGCGGCGATCAGGCGGAAGTAATGTTCAGCGTGCTGATAATAATTTTCGGTGGCAATCGTATCTCCCGAACTCTGCGCGTCGCGGGCAAGCTGGAGATATTTTTCGGCGATGTGTGACGCCGTGCCGCGGATTTTTACGTCCTGCCCGTTGGATTCGTAAACTCTCGACAACGGATTCTGGTGATGGCCGCCGCCCTTACGATTACGACCGCGCATACGCTTGTTGTTGTTTTGACCGTTTCTCATGACCTGCTTTTCCGCCAACCCCTCAATTTGCGGCGCATGGATTATCGCCGCTTCGCTTCACCCGAGTGTCACTTCACCAAAGTGTCAGTTCACCAACTCTGTCCGCCCATAAGTCCGTTCGCCCATTGCCGCTCATAGCGAGCCACAACAGATCAAACCGACTGCAAGCCGATCAAGATCGATCCGCTGCAAATCGCCCGCCCACGTCGTCCCTGCAAACTTCACGAATCCTCAGCAAAGTAGCCCCCACCGGCGGCTTACCCGCGGTGTCCGCAAACTTCTGGCCGTGCGCGCGATATCCTTATTGAGCGCGCCGAACCGGATATCTTTCGCGATCTGAATCTAGTGATCCCGTATGCCAATCCGGCTTTCGCATCCACCTGGCCTGCGCTGCCAACCTCTAGAAGCCAACTCTTCGCGGCTAACCTTTTGAGCCAGCCTTGGCGAGTTCCACTCCGGGGTGTCAAGGGCAACGCGGCACCCTGATCTTCAGGGCGATTCCGTGCCGGCACGCTAGTCGGTTCCGAACGACATTCCAAGTGTTATTTGCTGAACCCCACTGTGCCTTTTTTGCGGGGCCATCTGCCTCCCGGGCGCTTAACGCCTATGCCGTCTTTATGGCCGGTTTTCGGCCAACGAGGGCGCGGGGCATGCCGCTAAGGTCGGGTCGCGGCGGCGCCGGCGCAAGCCCCCCGCCGGCAAATAAGGCGGCTACCCTTTCGGCCTGGCCGGCTCCCAATTCCACAATCAAGGACCCGCCGGGCTTCAGTATTGAAGGCGCGCGGGCGGCTATCTCACGATAGCCATTAAGGCCATCGGCACCGCCATCAAGCGCGAGGCTGGGGTCGAACAAGCGCACTTCGGGGGAAAGCGTGGCGATATCGCCCGATGCGATGTAAGGCGGATTGGAAACGACAATATCGAAAGGGCCGCATAGCGCCGCGGCCATATTGCATGCCACGAATGCGGCACGGCTCAATCTGAACCGCCGCGCATTGTCGCAGGCGACAGCGAGAGCCGGCAGGCTCACGTCGCTGCCGACTCCGAAGGCATTAGGCAATTCGGTCAAAAGCGCCAGCAAGATTGCACCGGAGCCGGTACCGATATCTAAAATGCGCAAATCGCGCGATCGCGGTCCGCAGCTTTCGATGGCCGCAAGAGCCGCTTCGACGACGGTCTCCGTCTCAGGCCGCGGTACCAGCGTCGCAGCATCGACGCGAAACTGTAAACTCCAGAATTCCTTGAAGCCGATAATGCGGGCTACCGGTTCATGGGCAAGGCGGCGCTCGGCCAAGGCAGCGATCGCGTTTGTTTCGTCGGCGCCGAGAAGCCGCCGTTCCGACGCCGCAAGACGGGCGTGATCGAGCGAAAGCGCGTGCCCGACCAAGAGCCGGGCGTCGAGCTCCGGCGTATCGATGCCGTTGGTGCGGAAGCTTGCCGCCCAGGCGCGCCGCGCGTCGGCAACGGTATAAGCCGCCGCGCCGCCTGCCGATGCAAGCGTTGCGCCCGTCGGCGTCATGAATTGCTCTCCTCGGCCGCAAGCTGAGCGGCCTGATTTTCGGCGACCAGGGCATCGATGATTTCGCCGAGCGCTTCGCCTTCCATGATTTGCGGCAATTTGTAGAGAGTGAGATTGATGCGGTGATCCGATACGCGGCCTTGCGGATAATTATAGGTGCGGATGCGTTCCGAGCGGTCGCCGGTGCCGACCTGGCCGCGGCGTTCGGCGGCGCGCGCCGCGTCAAGCTTTTGCCGTTCGTAATCGTAGAGCCTGGTGCGCAGCACGGCCATCGCCTTGGCGCGGTTGCGATGCTGCGAACGGTCCTCCTGCATCATGACGACGATGCCGGAAGGAATGTGGGTGACGCGAACCGCGGATTCGGTCTTGTTGACGTGCTGGCCGCCGGCGCCGCTCGAGCGCAGCGTGTCGATCCGAAGATCGATATCGTTGATGGGAACGTCGACATCCTGCGCCTCGGGCAGCACCGCGACGGTCGCGGTCGAGGTGTGGATGCGCCCGGAGCCTTCGGTGTCGGGTACGCGCTGGACGCGATGCACGCCGGATTCGTACTTCATTTTGGCGAAAGCGCCGCGGCCGCGGATTTCGGCGATGACTTCCTTGAAGCCGCCCATCGAGCCTTCGCTGGCGGTGACGATTTCGACTTTCCAGCCCTGATTGGCGGCATAACGCTCATACATGCGGAACAGATTGCCGGCGAACAAGGACGCCTCGTCACCGCCGGTGCCGGCGCGGATTTCGAGAATGACATTGCGCTCATCCATCGCATCCTTGGGCAAAAGGGCGAGTCGCAACTCTTTCTCGAGCGTTGCGCGTCGTGCTTCAAGCTCGTGCTTTTCGTCTTCGGCAATCGAACGCATCTCGGCATCGGTTGCCGGGTCTGCGATCAGGCCGTTAATGCCGTCGAGCTCGCGCTGGGCCGCCCGAAATGAATTTACCGCGTCGACCACGGGCGACAGCTCGGCGAATTCGCGCGATAGCTTGACAAAGGTCTCCGCCGGTAGCGCTGTGGCAAGTTCGCGTTCCAGCAGCGCATGTCGGGACACGACTGCATTGAGTTTTTGATCGGGTAGCATTGTTTATGTCGTCTTAGCCGGGACCAGCCCGGCCAAGAGGCCCTTTGATCATTGTTTTAAATCTGCAAACCGTTATCGGCGGCAAAAGTCTCGAGTTGCGCGCGGATCGGTACGCCACGTTTGGTCTGCGCCATCAAGGGGTGCAGGAATGCGGCCGCCTTGCGACAGTCGAGATCGAGCAGCATCGCCTTGACCGGTCCGACGGCGGACGGCGTGAGCGAAAGCGAACGATAGCCGATGGCGGCCAGCGCCAAGGCGCCAATCGGTTGCGACGCCATTTCGCCGCATACCGTCACCGGCTTTTGATGCACTGCCGCCTTGTCGGCGATGTCCTTGAGCGCCCGCAGCACCGGCGCCGACAACTCATCGAAGCGGCCGGCGACGCGCGGATTGCCGCGGTCGATCGCATAGAAGAATTGCACCAGATCGTTCGAGCCGACGGAGAGAAAATCGACGCGCTCGAACAGCTCGTCGAGCTGGTAGAGCAGCGCCGGCACCTCGACCATGCTGCCGATTTCGACCGCGGCGGGCAGTTTGTGTTTATGGCGCCGCAGATGCGTCAATTCACGCTCGACCAGTTCCCTGGCCTGATCGAACTCCTCTACCGTCGAGATCATCGGAAACATGATCTTGAGAGCGCGGCTGCCGGCTGCGCGCAGCAGCGCCCGCAGCTGTGAGCGCAATAGACCGGGGCGATCGAGGCCGAGCCGGATGGCGCGCCAGCCCAAGGCGGGGTTCTCTTCCTCGACATTGCGCATATAGGGCAGCACTTTGTCGCCGCCGATGTCGAGGGTCCGGAAGGTCACCGGCTTTTCGCCGGCAGCGTCGAGCACGGAGCGGTACAGCGCATATTGTTCGGTGGTGCGCGGAAAATTCGGCGCCACCATGAATTGCAGCTCCGTGCGGAACAGCCCAATGCCGGCAGCGCCGGTGTCGGCGATATGGGGCAGATCGACGCTCAGGCCGGCATTGAGCAACAGCGTGATTGCGGCGCCGTCCCTGGTCACGCAGGGCTTATCGCGGAGCGCTGAATATTGCTGTTGCCGCCGCGCCCGCAGCCGGACGCGTTCGGCATAGGCCGCCTCCATGTCGGGCAGCGGCCGGACATGCAAATCTCCGGTCGAACCATCGACGATGATGGCATCGCCTGGATCGGCGATGCCGGCGGCGTTGTCGATTTCGCCAACCGTGGGAATGCCGAGCGCGCGTGCGACAATCGCCACATGCGAATGCGGGCCGCCTTCTTCCAAAACCAGGCCGCGCAGCCGTTTGCGGTCGTAATCGAGCAAAGCAGCAGGGCCCATCGAACGAGCGACCAGGATGGCGTTTTCCGGCAGGCTCTCGCGTGACGGCGCATGATCGCGGCCGGTCAGCTGGCGCATCAGGCGATTGGCGAGGTCGTCGAGGTCGTGCAGACGCTCGCGCAGGAACGGGTCGGTCTGGCGCAGCATGCGCGCGCGGGTGTCGGATTGCACGCGCTCGACAGCGGCTTCCGCGGTCAGGCCGGTCATCACCGCTTCTTCGAGCTTGTGCACCCAGCCGCGGTCATAGGCGAACATGCGATAGGCTTCGAGCACGTCACGATGCTCACCGCCTTCGACGACGTCGCCGTGCTCGAGAAGCTGGTCGAGGTTGGATTGCAGCGTCTCGATCGCCGCCCGCAGATGCGCCAATTCCTTCGGGACGTCGTCGGCGATAAAATTGGTGACGACGACGCGCGGTTCGTGCAGCACGACATGGCCGAGCGCGATGCCTTCGCTTAAGCCTACGCCTTTGAAATGGACCGTACGCCGCGCCGCCGGCTCGGCGCCGGGCATCGCCATCGCCGACAGTTCGCCGGACGCGATCATTTCCGCCAGCACCATGGCGGTGGTCTGCAGCGCTTCGACTTCTTCTTCGGAATAGGTGCGCCGCGCCCGGTTCTGCACCACCAACACGCCAAGCGTGTTGCCGGCGCGCAGGATCGGCACACCGAGGAAGGAGTGGTAGATTTCCTCGCCGGTTTCCGGACGGTAGGAGAAGGCCGGATGGGCTTGGGCGTTCGACAAATTGATCGGGCTTGCCTGGCTCGAAACCAGGCCGACAAGACCTTCGTCCGACTTCAGTACGGTGTGGTGGACGGCGTCGCGGTTGAGGCCTTCGGTGGCATAGAGCTCGAGCGTAGCGTCGACGCGCAGCACATAGACAGAGCAGACCTCCGCAACCATGTTGGCGGCGATCAGCACGACAATCTTGTCAAGGCGATCCTGCGCGCTGACCTGCTCCGCCATGACTTCGCGAAGCCGGCGTAACAGCACGCGCGGACCACCGAGCGCGCCTCGCATGGCGAAGGTCCCTCGGGCATGGCTTGACCGGAGCGTAGCCCGTGGCGCGCCGGCCTTGATCAAAGATGAATTCGCCCAGGTCCCGGCCCGCGACGAATACTCTCCAGCCTATATCGAATGCGGTATGCAAACCGCAAGCCAGAGACAAGGATATGACGCCGCCGCTTATTGTGCGTTGCAGCGCGAATTGAGTTGATTATGCCGCTTTGTCCAGGCCATAGAGCGAATGCAGCGTCCGCACCGCCAGTTCGGTGAAGGCGGCATCGATCAAGAGCGAAAACTTGATCTCCGAGGTGGTAATGGCGCGGATATTGATGGATCGATCGGCAAGCGCCTGGAAGGCCTCGGCGGCGACGCCGGCATGGCTCCGCATGCCAATCCCGATCACGGAAACCTTGGCCACGTCGGTGGCGCCGTCGAGCCTGGTATAGCCGATGGTCTCGCGGGCGTTGCCTATGACGTCGAGCGACCGCTGATAATCCACCGCCGGCACGGTGAAGGTAAGGTCAGTGGTCTTGCCGTCGCCCGACACGTTCTGGACGATCATGTCGACATTGATGCTGGCTTTCGCGAGCGGGCCGAAAATGGCAGCCGCCACGCCGGGCTTGTCCTGCACCTGTCGGATCGAGATTTGCGCCTCATCCCGGGAAAAGGCGATGCCGGTAACCGTCTGTTGCTCCATGATTTCTTCCTCGTCGCAAATGAGTGTGCCCGGCGGCATGCCGTGCGGGTCGATTTTTTCCGGCGCATCGAAGCTTGAGCGGACGAAAATGCGGACATTGTGCACCATGCCGAGCTCGACCGAGCGGACCTGCAGCACCTTGGCGCCGAGCGAAGCGAGCTCCAGCATTTCCTCGAAGGCTACTTTTTCGAGCCGGCGCGCACGCGGCACGACGCGCGGATCGGTGGTGTAGACGCCGTCGACATCGGTATAGATGTCGCAACGGTCGGCGTGGATTGCGGCCGCGATGGCGACCGCCGAGGTATCCGATCCGCCACGGCCAAGCGTGGTAACCCGGCCGGACGCTTGATGCAGGCCTTGGAAGCCGGCGATGACCGCTACCTCCTTGCGCTCCTTGAAGCGCCGGATCAGTTCGTCGCCGTTCAATTCAGTAATGCGTGCGGAGCCATGGACATCCGAGGTCAGCATCGGCAGCTGCCAGCCCTGCCAGGAGCGCGCATTGATGTTGAGGTCTTGCAGCGTGATGGCGAGCAGTCCGGCGGTGACCTGTTCGCCGGTGGCGACGACGGCATCGTATTCGCGGGCATCGAAAATGCGGCGTTCCTTGAGGGCGGCCTCGCACCAGGCGACCAGTTGATTGGTGACGCCGGACATCGCCGAAACCACGACGGCGACCTCATGGCCGGCATCGACCTCGCGCTGGACGTGGCGCGCGACGTTGCGGATACGGTCGATATCGGCGACCGAGGTACCGCCGAATTTCAAGACTAGACGGGCCATGAAGCAGTAGACGCTCTTTCGTGAAAGGGCGCGTATAGATACCGACGAGGTCCGCTGTCTGCAACATCAGGCCGCTGGCGAGTGGGGCGGCATTGGAGAAGGGCAGAATAGAGTCAAATTCACAATTAGATGTTCGGGTATAATGTTCGGGTATAAGGAGCGGAAGAAGCCTAATCGCGGCGTTTTGGCGCTTTCACGCGAACCGGACGGGCTACTTCGCCCCAACAGGCGGCGGTGGCCATAATTGAAGACCAGAAAGCAACCCACAGAAGTGCAGGCATGACCATTTCTCCTCTGCGGATCGCTCAGCGTAGATCCACGGCGAACTAACGTTCTTGCTGCACCGCAGTTCCAAGATTTTCCAGGTCCAAGATTTTCCAGGCCCAAGATTTCCAAGATTTTTCAGGTCCAAGACCCTCCGCAATGAAAGACGCACCAAGAGCAACATGTCCGAACAACAAAAAATCGGGATCGTCGGCGGTGGCTTGATGGGCCACGGCATTGCTTATCTGCTTGCGGCCGCCGGTCACCATGTCAACATATTTGAGCCGGTGGCAGACATTCGCGCTTCGCTGTCGCAGCGCTTGCGCGCGATTGTCGATCCGCTCGATGACGATCCGGCGCTCGTCGGCCGCATCGAAAGTTACGACGCGCTTGAGCCGGCGATGCAAGGCGCGACGTTTGTCTTCGAAGCAGCGCCGGAAAAGCTGCCGCTCAAGCAAAAGCTTTTCGCCGAGCTCGAGAGCGCCGTGGCGCCGGATACGATTCTTGCCAGCAACAGTTCAGCCATTCCGTCAACGGAAATTGGCCGGCACCTGACGCATCGCGACCGTGTCATCGGCACGCATTTCTGGAATCCGCCGCATCTCGTGCCGCTCGTTGAAGTCATACAAAATGAGAAAACCAGTGAGGAGACGGTGCGCCGGACCATGGCACTGCTGCGCGAAGCCGGAAAAACACCGGTCCATGTGCAGCGCGATGTTCCGGGCTTTGTCGGCAACCGGCTGCAGCACGCGATGAAGCGCGAGGCGATCGCGCTGGTCGCCGCGGGCGTCTGCGATGCCGAAACGATCGATACCGTTGTCAAAGCGGGTTTCGGCGCCCGGACCGCCGTGCTGGGGCCGATGGAGCAGACCGATCTTGTCGGTGTCGATCTCACCCTCGACATTGCCGAGGTGCTCTACAAGTACCTTGATCGCACTCCGGGCCCGCACCCCTACCTTCGCGATAAGGTGAAATCCGGCAAGCTCGGCATGAGAACCGGGGAGGGTTTGCGCACATGGACGGCGGAACAGGCCGACGCCGTGCGCAGCCGCCTGTCGCGCTTTCTTGCCGAACAGGCGAAGCTGCGGAAGGCTGCTTCGAAAAAAGATTAAGCTGCATCACGGCTGCGAAAAAGATCAAGGCGCCTGGTCTAGTAGGGCAATCCCACATAATTCTCCGCAAACGCCGTCGCGGCGGCCTTCGACCGGAACAGATAATCGAGCTCGGCGATCTGCAGCTGATGATCGAATGGATTATCGGAAACCCGATGCAGCGTCATGGTCATCCACCACGAGAACCGCTCGGCCTTCCACACACGTTTGAGCGCGCGCTCGGAATATTGCTCGAGACCGGCATCGGATTTTTCGGCGTAATGCTCGACCAGGGCGCGTGACAGGTATTGCACGTCGCTCGCCGCCAGATTGAGGCCTTTGGCGCCGGTCGGCGGTACGATATGGGCGGCGTCGCCGGCGAGGAACAGGCGGCCGAACCGCATCGGTTCGGCGACGAAGCTGCGCAGCGGTGCGATGCTCTTTTCGATCGACGGCCCGGTGACGAGGTGCGCGCGGGCCTCATCATCAAGCCGCGGCTTAAGCTCATCCCAAAAACGCTGATCCGGCCAAGCCTCGATATTGTCGTCGAGGCTGCACTGGATGTAATAGCGGCTCCGGGTCGGTGAGCGCATCGAGCACAGTGCGAAACCGCGCGGATGCCGCACGTAAATCAGCTCATCCGAGACCGGTGGCGTGTCGGTCAGTATGCCGAGCCAGCCGAATGGATAAACGCGCTCATAGGCTTTGATCGCATCCGCCGGCACGCTCTGGCGGCTGATGCCGTGAAAGCCGTCGCAACCGGCGATGAAATCGCAAGCGATTTCGTGTGATGTGCCGCCCGTTGCATAGGTGACGCGCGGCCGGTTGCCGGAGATATCGTGCAACCGCACATCATGAGCGGAATAGATCGTCGGCGTGCCGGCGGCGGCGCGGCCGTCCATCAGGTCCTTGGTGATCTCGGTCTGCCCGTAAACCATCACAGCCTTGCCGGTCATCTCCCGAAACGATAACCGGTGCCGCATTCCATTGACGCAGATCTGGGCGCCTTCGTGGATAATACCGTCGGTATGCATGCGGGCGCCGACGCCGGCCTCGTCGAGGAGGTCCATCGTGACCTGCTCGATGACGCCGGCGCGGACACGGCCGAGGACGTAGTCGGCGGTCTGGCGCTCCAGGATGATATTGTCGATGCCGTGCCGGTGCAGGAGCTGACCGAGCAACAGGCCGGCCGGTCCGGCGCCGATGATCGCGACTTGCGTACGCATTAGATCGAGTGTCCTCCCGTTTCCCGCTAACGATTATTTCACCAACGATTATTTCACCAATGATTATTTCAACTCTTGGCGCCGGCTGGGAGAGGTCATAGCGGCGGCAGACCGGCAATTCCATCAAATCAAAGATAATTTCTTATAGGCCGCGCAACGGCTGCCGTGATCTATGGCGCCATGGAATTCGCCGAAGAAGCAGGTCCGGAACAGCCGTCATGGCTCGCCGCGGCGGATAGTGGCGATGCTGACTCGCGCCAGCGCCCGCGCCAACGTCCGGCATTACAGGCCCGGCGCGGCCGCGACGGTACGACATCGCTGCGGGCGATCATCGCCTCATCGGCGTTTCTTGCCATGTTCGCCAGCACCACGCTGGTCGGCGGCCACGCCGCCATCGATCCGCTGCTGCGCTCTATGGCGAAAGCACGCGAGGCCAAAAATACCGGCGATATCGTTTACCCGATGCCGGATGGTCAATTCTGCCGGCACCTGTCGTTCGACAATACAACTGCCGAACTGGCAGAGAGTACGGTCGGCCCTTGCCCGAACAGTGTCATCAGAAATGCCCTGCGCGACCGTTTCCACTCCGCCAGAAGCTTTAATTGGGGAAGTGATAATTAGGCGGACGGCCACGCTTCACGGCTTGCCCCGCGCCGCAGTCTTCCATCATAGATCGTACTTTCGCCACCTTCCCCCAGCAGGTATGGCAACACCGGCGGGGCAATTCGCGAATTTGCCTTTAAGCCATCGACGGCGCGGTCCGGTCCCGTTACGTTTAGCCTCGCAAGATCGAGTATCCAGCACTGGGGGACATGCTTATGCGAATTGCTCGCTTTATTGGCGTGACGCTATTGCTCGCTGGCGGCCTATTTTATCATGCGGACCGCGCCGCGGCTCAAGTGGATGACGCGGCTCGTCAAGCCTGCACGCCGGATGCGATGCGGTTGTGCGGCGATGTCATTCCGGACGTCGCCAAGGTCACGGCCTGCATGAAGGCAAGGAGGGCGCTGCTCAGCGCTCCCTGTCGCGCCGTTGTGAACGGCGGTGGACGCGGTCGGCGCGTTGTGCGCGGGCACGAGGAACGCCACTACTACAGACACCATCACTATAGCCACCATAGCCGGCATTCGTCCTGATCGTCCTGCGCCGGCTCTAACCACAACGGATGATGAGTTCCCCCTGCGGCGTCGCGTCGCGAGGATCAAGGCTGCCTTGAGCGTTGCTGCCGGAAAGTGTCATTGTTCGAAGCTAGATTCCGGCGCGGCGCAGCAGTAACGCCGAGATTCGCGGGAGGGGTTATGCCGGCGGCGGTGCGACGTGCCAGAGGAGGGGACAAACAACCCGCCTTGCAGCGATTTTGCTTCGGCATGTTGGTGCTGGTGGTGCTACTTGCGGCGTTCGCCCGGTCGAGGGCGGAGCCGGCGGGCGAGGACACTCTCGTCTTGGCGGCCGATACTTCGCTCGCCGACGCGATGCGCGGGGGCGACAGATCGGCCGCACGCAAGCTTCTCGGGCTGCAATTCACCTATACCGATGAGAACGGAGACGTCCACGAACGCAAGGCGTTCTTGGGCAATCTGAAAAACCTGGCGGCCGCGCCTGCCACCGATGTGAAAGTTGCCATCTATGGTCTGGTTGCGATGGTTACCGGTCGTCGCAAGTCGGCGCAGGGCAACGACGCGTTCTTCCTCGACATTTGGGCCAAGCAAAAGGGCGCCTGGCGCGCCTTGAATATGCAAGACGTGGTACTTTCCGACGAGGATACGCCGCGTGTTTTGCCGGATACGCCGGAAGCACCCGGGATCGAAGCCAAGCTCTACGAATGCAAAAATCCCTGTCAGACGATACCTTACCGGGTCCGTTCGCCGGCCGAGCAGGATATCGTCAATGCTTTCCAGGCGATTGAAAAGGCCACGATCGCGCACGACGATGTGGAATATTCGAAGCACGTTGCCGACGAATTCGTGCACTACCGTTCCGGCTATGCGCCGATCACGAAATCAGGCCGCCTCGCCATCATCCGGAGTCAGAAAGAGCATAATATCCCGGCGCTACTGAGCGAACTCCAATCGATGCGACTCTGGGTATTCGGCGACGGCGCTGCGATGATTTCGACAAACGGCTTACCGAACAACGCGGAGCCGCTCATCCGCATCGCCCGCATCTGGGTACGGCGTAACGGCCAATGGCAGATGGCCATCAGCGCTCAGACTTTGGTGAAAGCGGCGGAATAAAACGCGCTACACCTTAAGCTCCGCTCATTCCTTCTCCGCTCATTCCCGCGCAAGCGGGAATCCAGGCCGGCTCTGGGTCCCCGCGTTCGCGGGGACGAGCGGGTAGGGTGGCGGCCGGCCGGACCCGGGCTACGCCCGGCCTCGATTGCGGCGCGGTGGGCGAGTTAATTGCTCTGTGGCAGTGGCGCGATGCCGAGCGACTTGGCGAAGCCGGCAATCTGAGCGCGCTGCTCTTCGACGGATTTCGCGAATTCTTCCGGTCCGCCGACATTGAGAAGCTGCCCCGTCTTTGCCAGACGGTCTTTGATCGTATCGTCGGCGACCGCGCGAACGTCAGCGGCGATGTGCTGACGAAGTTCGAGCGGCATTCCGGTTGGTCCGAACAGCCCGACCAGGCCATCGACGGTCAGCGCCGGCTGGCCCGCTTCCTCGACGGTCGGGATGTTGGGCTGGGTCGGCAGCCGCGTCGTGTTGGTCACCGCGATGACTTTGATCTTGCCGTTCTCGACCTGCGGCCGAACGATCGCGAAGGCGGCCTCGAAAAGCTGCACGCGGCCTTCGGCCAGATCGTTGGTGGCATCGACCGGGTTTTTGTAGGCCACTTTGGGAATGTCCAGGTGCTCCTGGTGCAACCAGCCATCAAGCAGGAAATCGAGCGCACCGGTCATGCCGGCCCAATTGAGCTTGCCCGGCTCGGCGCGCGCGAGCGCCATGAGTTCCTTGATCGAATTGACATTGAGGCTCGCCGGCACGGCAACGGCAACGACGGTGTTGGAAACCCGTACAATCGGCACGAGATCGCTCGCTTTGTAAGGCAGGTTTTCGTGCTGATAGACGTGACCGGTGAACGACGAGGTCGGCGAATAGAGCAGAACATGATCGTCGTGCGCGGTGACAAAGGCATTGATGGCGACGATGCCGTCGCCGCCCGGGCGGTTTTCGATAACGACGGGCTGTTTCCAGCGTTGCTGTAACCGGTCAGCAAATAAGCGTGCGCCGATATCGGCGCCGCTACCGGGGCCGAGTGTCAGAATGAATTTGACGGGACGTGTCGGCCACGCGGTGTCGGCCGACGCAAAGTGCGAACCGGCGATGGTTGCCAATCCGACAGCCACGGCGGCCGCCAGGCCAAAAGCCAAGCCGGTCAGGTAACGCAAATTCAGTCGCATCGTCTCCCCCCATTCCATTGATACGGCGTTGCTTTTTGCGGACGCCGAACCGCAGTTAGTTTTCCAGCCCGGTCGGCACGTTCTTGTTCTCGCTCTCGAGATTCATGCCGGCGGCAAGTGCCATGGTTTCGGCCAAAGCGGCGAAATCCTTCGACAGATACTCCTCCGGATTTTTTTGCAGGATGGCGGCACCGAAGTGGCCTTGCAGAACTTCACGCGTCGCCGCGGTGATCGGCATCGGCACGTCCATCTCGCGGGCCATCTCGAGCCCGAGATCGAGATCCTTCCGGAGCAGCTCCGGCGTAAATGTCGTGGTCCAGTCGAGATTGACCAGCGCCGGCGATTTATAGGCGGTGAACATCGAGCCCATCACGCCGTTGTTGAGGAAGGCGAGGAAGGCATGCCGCGGGACGCCCATTTTGTTGGTCAAGAGCGTGATCTCGATCAGATTTTCGATCACGACACCGAGCATGACATTGTGCGCAATCTTGCAGACCCGGGCGAGTTCGCCTTCGCCGACATAGGATACGCCGCGCGGCGCAAACACTTCGATTAGCGGCATGGCGACTTTGCAGGCGGCGTCCGGACCCGAAACGACCGATGAAAGCTTGCCGGCTTTGATCACCTTGGCATTACCGCTCACCGGCGCGGCGACAAAATCCGCGCCGAGCTGCTTGAGCTTCTCGCGGATCGCCGCGGATTCCTCGACGGCGATGGTCGAACAGTCGACCACGATAAGCGGAATTTTACCGCCCTGGCTCGACACGCCGTTCTTGCCGTAGAGCACCTCTTGCACGTCGCTGCCGGTGGCGACGATCGAGAACAGCACGTCGACGTCCTTCAGGTCGGACAGGCGATCGACCACCTTGCCGCCAATCTTTTCCAGCGGTTCGGCCTTCGCCCGGGTGCGATTCCAGATCGAAACGTCATGGCCCGCTTTGATGAGCCGCTCGGCCATCGGGAAGCCCATGCGGCCCATGCCGATCCAGCCGATTTTCTGCGTGTTCTTCGTGGCCATTCGCTGCTCCTTTGCCAAGCCTTCCGAGATTGGCGCTGTCCTAGCACAGGGCGCGGCGGCTGCAACGCCCAGGAAACGAACAGCCTGCGGCAATGGCTTGTTCTCGGCCATCCGGTCGCATTATCCTCGCATGCAATGACCGATCTCGCCGAGCCTCAGTACATCGCCGTAACTTCTGTGAAGGCCGACGCGGGCCTGCTGCGGCGCGCCGCACGCAATGCGTTTCCTTTTCTCGTGGTGGGCCTGGTGTGGGAGGCGGTGGCGCATGCCGGGCTGTTTCCGCCGCGGTTGTTCCCGTCATTGGAGACCGTCGCCGCGACCTTTGTGCGGCTCACCGCGAACGGCATCTTGCCGCATCACACCATCGAGACGCTCATCCGCCTTGGCGCGGGGTTCATGCTGGCCGCGGTCGTCGGCATTGCGATTGGCGTGTTGATGGGACGTTCGCGGCGGGCCGAAGATATCTTCTTGCCGCTTATCAGCATCGGTGCGCCGATTCCGGGTCTCGCCTATGCGCCGCTGTTTTTATTGTGGTTCGGCTTGGGCAATGTCTCGGCGGTGCTGCTGGTCGCCTTCGTTTCGGCTTTCCCGATCATCTACAATGCGTGGACCGGCGTGAAAGCCGTGAAGGAAATCTGGGTGCGCTCGGCACAGGCGATGGGCGCCGACGACCGCCGCCTGTTTCGTCATGTCATCCTGCCCGGATCTTTGCCGTATATCATGACCGGGCTTCGGCTCGGCTTGGCGCAAGCCTGGCGGATCCTGGTCGGGATCGAGATGCTCGCCGCCGTGCCTTGGGGTCTAGGCTGGCTCATTTTCGGTGCGCGCGAATTCCTCAATACCGACGTCATGCTGGCCGGTATCGCGGTGATCGCACTGATCGGCCTGGCGCTTGAGAAATTCGTGTTCCAGCCCCTGGAGAATTTCACGGTGGTGCGCTGGGGCATGATGGCATGACCACTGCTTATATGACCGCCGATCGCATCCGTTCGATCCGCCGCGGCACGATCACATTGCTGGTTGTCGCTACGGCTTATGAAGTAGCAGCGCGCAGCGGCTACTTTGCCCCCGCTTTGATGCCGCCGCTGGGTGTCGTGGGGCGGACGCTTGTCACCTCGATTCTCGACGGCTCGATGCTGCTGCATGCCGCTGCCACGCTTTATCGCGTGCTGGTGGGCTTTGGCCTTGCGGTCGCCATTGGATTGCCGCTGGGCGTGATGATGGCCCGTTTCCGCGCGGTGGAGAATTTCGTTCTGCCACTCGCCAGCGCGCTGATGCCGATACCGTCGCTTGCTTGGGTGCCGGTGTTCATCCTGTGGTTCGGTCTCGGCGATACCGTGACCATCCTGATCGTGTTCTATGCCGCGCTGTTTCCGATGCTGCTCAACACCTGGACCGGTGTGCGCGCAGTCAATCCGATCTGGCTGCGCGCGGCGGGCGCCATGGGCGCCGGCGAGCGCGCGCTGTTCTGGAAAGTGATCATTCCCGGAGCCTCGCCGTTTATCATTGCCGGATTGCGGCAGTCTTTTCTGCGCGCCTGGGTCGCGGTGATCGGCGCCGAGATGCTGGCGGCCTCGGATTACGGCCTCGGCTGGGTGATCTTCGACGCCAAGGAATTCCTCGACACCGACGTCATGCTGGCGTCGCTCGTCGTCATCGGCTGCATCGGCTTTGTCACCGAGCGCTTTGTGTTCGGCTCGATCGAGCGCGCCACGATTTATCGCTGGGGCATGGCGCGCACGGCAAAGGCGTAAAGTCACGCCGCTTTTAAGTCACTCCGCTTTGATGTCGGCCGCCTTGATGATCTCCTGGTATTTGTCGATCTCCGCACTGACAAAACCGGCGAACTGATCGATCGACAAAATCCGCACTTCCGCCCCGTCATTTTCAAGCCGCGACTTGATATCCGGCTGCTGCAGAATTTTATTGATCTCGGTATTGAGCTTTGTCGCCAAGTCCTTTGGCGTGCCGCGCGACGCGAAGAAACCAGCCCACAGCGTGAAATCGAAATTGGCGATACCGGAGACTTCGGCGACGGTCGGTATCTCGGGCGCCGCGGGCGAACGTTTGCCTGACGACACGGCAAGCAATTTGACCTTGCCGCCCTGCATCAGCGGGGCGGCTGCCGGATAGCCTGGGAAATAAAAATCGACATGGTTGCCGACGACGTCGTTGAGCGCCGGTGCGGCGCCTTTATAGGGAACATGCGTGAGTTTGTTGTTGAGCTTAAGTTTCAGCAATTCGCCGGCCAGATGGCCGGGTGTCCCGACGCCGGCGGAAGCAAAAGTGCCTGGTTGTCCGCTGCGCTGGAATTTCACGAAATCCGCCATCGTCGAATAGGGTGCATTGGCCGGCACCACCAGCGCCAGCGGCACGACACCGGCGAGCGCGATCGGCTGCAAATCCTTGCGTGAATCGTAGCCGGCGTCTTTCATGAAATAGGGATTGATGGCGATTTCGGGCGTCTGTGCGACGGTCAGCGTGTAACCGTCTGGCGCGGCATTGACGACGTCGCGGGCGCCAAGTGTGCCGCCGGCGCCGGGGCGGTTTTCCACGATGACCGATTGGCCGAGATCGATCGAGAGCTTGTTGCCGACCAGCCGGGCAACGATGTCGCCGGTGCCTCCCGGCGCAAAATTGACGATCAGATGAATTGGACGACTGGGATAGGCTTGCTTGGGATAGTCTTGCGGCCATGCCGGCAGCACGGCCGCCGCAATTCCCGTCAACAGCGCTCCGGCCATTAGCGCGGCGTTCCTTGCCGCACGGACCCCCGCATCCGGCTTCATGACGTTCCCCCGTTTATGGCTGGCTGTCACCGCCGGCTTCTGGCAAAAAGCCTGCGCGCCGCCAGAAGCGCGATGTTAAAGCACGATGCCGAAGCGGGGATACCGTTTTCGGCGATAATCGGCGCAAAAGCCGAACGTTTGAGGAAACGCCGATGCCCCATATCGAGGCGCGGGATGTCTCGCTGGTCTACGACACGCCGGGCCGCACCGTGCCGGGGGTGCGCGGCGTCAGTTTCGGCATTGAGGCATCCGAATTCCTCTGCATCGTCGGGCCCAGCGGGTGCGGCAAGTCGACGCTCCTCAACATCATTGCCGGCTTTCTGACGCCGACCCAAGGTGAAATCCGTATCGGCGGGGCACCGGTCAAGGGCCACGGCATGGATCGCGGCGTCGTCTTTCAGGACTTCGCCCAGCTGTTTCCCTGGCGCACCGCACTCGGCAATGTCTGCTTCGGACTGGAAATGAAGGGCGTGGGCAAGGCCGAGCGTGAGGCCATCGCGCTCGAGCAGTTGCGTCTCGTCAAACTGGAGAATTTCGCGCGATCGTATCCGCATCATCTGTCGGGCGGCATGCAGCAGCGCGTCGCGATCGCACGCGCGCTTGCTTATAATCCTGCGGTGCTGCTGATGGACGAGCCGTTCGCTGCGCTCGACGCCTTGACGCGCGATGACATGCAGCGGCTTCTCGCCGACGTGTGGCGCGAGACCCGCAAGACGGTGATCTACGTCACCCACAACGTCGCCGAGGCGGTTTACCTCGCCGACCGCGTCGTGGTCATGACGCCGCATCCGGGTACGGTGAAAACCGAGGTGGCGATTACGCTGCCGCGCCCCCGCGATCCGCTGAGCGTCGAGTTTCTCGAGCATCAGAAAGAGTTGTTGCGGCTTCTCGGTCAGGAGAGGGCCGCGTGACAAAAGTCATCGCCACGCTCACGGCGTTCGTGCTGATGCTCGCCGGCGCAGCGCAGCCGCGCGCGCAGGAGACTTACCCCAACAGGCCGATCCGGCTTTTGGTTGGCTTCGGCGCCGGCGGGCCGACCGACATTCCGGCGCGCTTCGTCGCCGACAAACTCGGCGCCGCGTTGGGCCAGCCGGTTGTCGTCGAAAACAAACCGGCGGCAGGGGGAATAGTTGCGACACGCGATGTGATTGCGCAGCCGGCGGACGGCTACACGCTGCTCCTGTGCACGCATTTCGAGGAAATCAATTACGCGGGCGGGTTTCAAGCTCGGCGATCTCGCTCCCATCTCGCTGATCGCCAAATACTACTATGCCTTGACGCTATCGAATGCGATTCCGGCGACCGACTTCGACTCCTTCGTTGCTTACGCGAAAGCGCATCCCGGCGAAGTCACCTACGCAACGGTCGGTACCGGCTCGGCACAGGAAGTCATCGCGCGCCAACTGGAAAAACTCACCGGCATCACGATGAACCGGATCCCATTTCGCGGCGGCATCCAGGTCGTGCAAGAATTGATCGCGGGCCGGATCGGTTTCTATGTTTCGCCCACTCTCGCGATATTGCCGCAATACCAGAGCAAGCAACTCAAAATCCTCGCCATGACCAGTCCTGAGCGTGTCGAAGGCCTCCGCGAAGTGCCTGCGCTGAAAGAATTCGGCATAAATTTCGATCGGTTCGGCTGGCTTGGCATTTGCGCCGCGGCCGGTACGCCGCAGCCGATCATCAAAACGCTGCACGATCACATCGCGCCGATTGTCGGCAGCGCGGATTATCGCGCGCTGGTCGATAATGCCGGCACGATCGCCGTTTCATCTACGCCACAGGGGCTGGGCGCCATTATGAGCAAGACGCTAAGCGACGTGGCCGCAAGTGTTCAAGAATTCGGTATGCAGCAGGATCAATGACACGCCGGGAGAGCGAACCGTGAGAAAACAATCGATATTGTCCCGCCGGGAATGCCTCACCGCCGCCGGCGCGCTGGCGCTCGGCCTAGGTATGTCGCACCGTGGGGATGCCGCCGACACCGTTCGCCAAGGCTACCAGACCAACATCTGGGGCATGCCGACCTATTACCTGATGAAGTCCGGCTATCTGGAAAAGCACGGCGTGTCGTTCCAGGAGTTTGCGGTGCCGTCCGGCAACCTCACCATGCAGCAGATGGTGGCGCGGCAGGTCGACCTCGGCACCTATGCCGGGCAGTCCTTCATCATCGGGTATGCCAAAGGCGGGCTGGTCGCCATCGCTCAGATTGAAAATGTCGGCAAGACCGCGCGCATCGTCACCCGCAAGGATCTAAATATCACCAGGGTCGAGGACTTGAAGGGCCGCAAGATCGCCAATCAGACCGGCTCCTCGATCGGCAACGTCTTTGTCGACACCATCATGCCGCAGCACGGGCTGCACAAAGGCGATTACCAAGAGGTCCGCATGGACGTGAACAATATGGTGGCCGCGCTCGCCGCCAACACCGTCGACGCCATGGTCAATGTCGAGCCCTATAACGTCATCGCCGTCGACCAGGGCATCGGCACCGACCTGACGGATTTTTCCAGCGTCGATCCGATGCCGGTATTCATGGCGGCGACGCCGGATTTCGTCGCGCAAAAACCCGATACTGTCGTCGCCTATCTCAAGGCCTGGCTCGATGTCGCCGACGACTTCAAGAACAATCCGAAAAAAGTCGCCGACGTCATCTATACGTTCTTTACCGACAAAGGCTACACCATGTCGCTCGACACGTTCGCCAAGGCGCTGGCGCGTGTCGAGGTGCATCCCGGCTTCCCTGGCGACCTTCAGCCTTACATGCAGGAACAGGCGGAAATCCTGCTCAAGGACAAGCGGATCGACGCCATCCCGGATTGGAGCAAGGCGCTGCGTCCGGATTTCATGGAACGGGCGCGGGCAAAGGCGTAGTATAGTCGGCATGAAAAGCGAAGAAATCATCGCGAAGTTGCGGGCGCACGAGCCGGAGCTTCGGGCCGCAGGCGTGATCAGCCTTGCGCTGTTCGGCTCGATCGCTCGGGACGAACAGCGCAGCGATTCCGACGTCGATGTTGTCGTGCAGCTCACGAGCGAAGCCGCTCGCGGGGGCTTCGCTTATTTTGGGCGAATCGACGCCCTTAGCCGACAGCTGGAGGCAATTCTAGAGCGGCAGGTGGATGTTGTCGCCGAACCGGTCCGGAAAGACCGCCTGCGACGCAGTATCGAGAAGGATCGTATCGTTGCCTTCTAACAGCCCGATCCTGCGTCTCGAAGATATTCTCGAAAATATAGGTCTGATCGAAGAGTACACACGCAATTATTCAGCGACGGACTTCGTTCGAGATCGAAAATGTCAGGACGCGGTCGAGCGGTGTCTGCTGCGAATATCAGAGGCGGCAAAGAAGCTCGAAGGCGTTATAGAGACCATGATACCAAGCCAACCGTGGTCTGCGATACGCGCCGTGGGAAATGTCTTGCGGCACGACTATGATCGCGTCGATCCCGATGTGATATGGCGCATTGTCAGCGAAGATTTGAATCCTCTAAAGAGGGCAGTCGAATCGTCGGTCGATGAGCTTCGACGTCGAATTCCCGATCCTATCTAAGATTTACCCAGGATTTACCTAGAGTTGGAGGAGACTACGTATGGTCGTCACTGAAAAAAGCCCGCTTACCAAGGGCTATCAACCCGTCACCTGGAATTTCAAGCTTTTGGCGCACGACATGCTCGGCGGCTTCGGCGGCATGGGCGAGGGCATGTCGGTGCAGATCGCACCGGACGGACGGCGCATCATCTGGCTGGCGCATGAGAGCGCGCCGAAGAATTTCACCGCGGTCGATGTCTCCGACCCGCGCAAGCCGAAAGTGGTGTGCCAGACCGATCTGCCGCACGCCAATATGCGCTCGAATTCGCTCGAGACCTGCGGCAACATGATGGCGGTGGCCTACCAGACCTCGAAGAAGGATCTGCAGCCGGCCGGTATCGAACTGTTCGATATTTCCAAGCCGGAAATTCCGAAATCAATCGGCTTCTTCGATTGCTCGGGCCCGCATTCGCGCGGCGTGCATCAGCTCTGGTTCTGTGACGGCGAATACGTGCATTGCGCATCCGGTTCGCGCGATTTCGTCCCGACCAATCCTTCGGACGATCAGTTCTACCGCTGCGTCGACGTGCGCAATCCGTCGAAGCCAGTCGAGGTCGGCCGCTGGTGGATGCCGGGCACGCGGCAGGGCGACAATGTCATGCCGCCGCAGCGCCACCCCATCGACAAGGGTTTCCGCGCCCATAATTGCAATGTCTATCCGCAACGGCCGGACCGCTGTTATCTCGCTTACATCGACGGCGGCATGTTCGTGCTCGATATTTCCGACAAGGCGAATCCGAAGAAGATTTCGCACTGGACCAATTCGCCGCCTTACACCGGCTTCATGCACACCATCGTGCCGCTGTTCGACCGCGGGCTGATGCTGGTCACCGACGAGTCGACCGAGGATCATGCCAAGGACTGGCCGAAACTGATCTGGGTGCTCGACGCGCGCGACGAGACCAATCTCGTCTCGATCGCCACCTGCCCGCTGCCCGATCCGAAAGTCTATGCCGAGGCCGGCCGGTTCGGCGCCCATAACATCCACGAGAACGTGCCGCTGCCGACCGCCTGGAAGTCGGATCAGATCGTGCTCGGCACCTTCTTCAACGGGGGCTTGCGCGCCTACGACATCTCGAACGCCTATCAACCGAAGGAGATCGGCGTGTTCATGCCGCCGGCACCTCCTGGCGCGCCGTCCGGCACCATTCAGATGAACGATGTCTTCGTCGACGAGCGCGGCATCGTCTACACCGTCGATCGCCATGTCGGCGGGCTCTATATCCTCGAGATGGATTTCTGATTTGCTCGATCTTTTTCCCTCGCGCGAAGCGGGCCCGTTCGGGCGGCAGCTGAAGCGCGAGCGCGGTGCGCGGATTCCGGTGACGGTGGTCACCGGTTTCCTCGGCGCCGGCAAGACGACGCTGCTGCGCCGCTTTCTCGCCTCGCCCGAGGGTCAGGGTACCGCGGTGATTGTCAACGAGTTCGGCGCCGTCGGCATCGACGACGCGCTGCTGCGCGAAGCCACTGAGGAGATCGTTCTCCTCGGCAACGGCTGCGTCTGCTGCATCACCCGCACCGACTTGCAGGTCGCGCTACGCCGCCTTGTCTTCGACCGCGAGCGCGGCACGGTGCCGCCTTTTGCGCGTGTCGTCATCGAGACAAGCGGTCTCGCCGATCCGGCGCCGATCCTGCAAACCTTCTCCACCGACCGCGCGCTCGGCGGCGAATTTCATATCGACGTGGTGCTTGCGGTGGTCGACGCCGTCAATGGCGAAGCCTCCCTCGAAGTGCCCGAGGCACGCAAGCAGGTCATCCTCGCCGACCGGCTGGTCATCTCGAAAACCGATCTCGCAACGCCGGCCGCGGTGGAGCGGCTGACGCGGCGCCTGCAACAACTCAACCCGCGCGCCACGATCGATATCGCGGTCGCCGGCGCGCTCGATCCGCAGCGCATGATCGATCCGGCGGCGGGCGAGCGTTCCGGCTTTGTCGCCGAGGCCGAGCACGGCGATGGCATCGCGAGCTTCGTCCTCGAGCAGGAAGCGCCGTTTGAATGGCCGGCTTTTTCGCGCGCCATGGAGACGCTGATTGCGCTGCGGGGGTCCGACCTGCTGCGCGTCAAAGGAATTCTCAATATCAAAGACTGCCGCGGCCCGGTGGTGGTGCAATACGTGCAGCATTTGGCGCACCCGCCGGTCGAGCTGCAAACCTGGCCCGACGCCAACCGCACCAGCCGCGTCGTGTTCATCACGCGGAATATGGCGGAGCGCCAGGTGCGGGATCTGTTTGCGGCCGTGAAGGCGCTGGCCAAGACTGAAATCTAAACCCGCTCATTCCCGCGCAAGCGGGAATCCAACGGCCTGCGATGAGAAAATGGGTCCCCGCCTTCGCGGGGACGAGCGGCCTCGAAAGTCCTAATTCCGCCCGGCGATCTCGTCCTGCCAGGGCGCGACAACGCCCTCGAACCAGCCGATCAAGGAATTCAAGCCGACGGCGAGAATCATCAGCACAATGATCGGCACGAACATCGTCGCTGTGTCGAAATTATTAGCCGAGGTGATGATGATGGCGCCGAGGCCGGAGATCGTGGTGAAGAACTCCGCGATCACCATGCCGACCACGGCGCGGCCGACCGCGAGCCGGATGCCGGCCATGATGTAAGGCAGCGTTGCCGGCAGCACGATGCGGCGCAGGATGACGGCGTCCGAAGCCACCAGCGATTTGCCGACATCGATCAGCGTTTTCGGCACCGATTTCACACCGAGCCAGGTGTTGATGCAGATCGGAAACACCGACATCAGGAAGATCACGGCGGCCTTCACCGCGAAACCGAGGCCAAACCAGAGCACCAGCAAGGGCACCAGCGCGACTAGCGGCATGGCATAGCCACCGGTGACCAGAATTCCGAACGCGGCTTCCGCGAGCCAGAAGCGTCCGATCACGAGGCCGAGCGGCACGCCGATGATGATGGCGGCGACGTAGCCGATGATGAACGGCTGAATGCTTTGCACCAGCGCGGCGCCGAGCTTGCCGTTGCGTACCAGATCGAGAAAGGCGGCGAAGATCGCGGAGGGATAGGAGCCGAAGATCGGATTGATGTCGCGGCCGAAATATTCCCACAGCAAAAGCATGACGATGATCGAGACGGTGGTGACGACCCAGCGCGGCACGCCATGCTTGACCGGCGCGGGCTCGAGCGCGTCGTCCTTCGCTATCTGGCTCTCGGCGAGATCGACCATGTTCAATGCACCGTCGTCGCGCCGGCGTGCAGCGCCTGCCAGATATGATAGCGGGTCTGCGCGAACTCTTCCGAGCCGCGAATCTTGGCGATGTCGTCGCGCGGCCGCGCTATCGGCACGGTCACGATCTCTTGCAGACGGCCGTGCTGCATCACCACCACGCGGTCAGCGAGCAGCACCGCCTCGTCGAGATCGTGGGTGACGAAAAGAATGGTCTTTTTGGTGCGGGCATGGATTTCCAGGAGCTCGCTCTGCAGGCTCTCGCGGGTCTGGGCGTCAAGCGCGCCGAACGGCTCGTCCATCAGCAGTACCTTGGGATCGATCGCCAGCGCGCGGGCAATGCCGACACGCTGCTGCATGCCGCCGGAAAGCTGATACGGCCGCCGTCTGACGCTGTCCCGCAGCCCGACCAGCGTGAGATATTTCATCGCGGTGTCGTGCAGTTCTTTGCCGCGCATGCCTTTCATTTCCAGCCCGAACTCGACGTTCTGCAAGGCGGTGAGCCAGGGCAAAAGTTCTGCGTGCTGGAACACGATACCGCGGTCGTAGCCGCAGCCTTTCACGGTGACGCCGTCGACCGTCACCGCGCCGCTGGTCGCGGTCTCGAGCCCCATGGCGATCCGCAGCGCCGTGGTCTTGCCGCAGCCGGACGGCCCGATCAGCGCGACGATCTCGCCATCGGCGACGGTGAAGCTCAAGCGGTCGAGCGCCCGCACCGTCTGCACTTGGCCGTCGATGCGCAGCGCGAAGCGCTTCGATACTTCGGTCAGATTGACTTCGCCCATATCAGATCTCAGTGCATCTGCGCGATAAGCTTGAGCGCATCTTCGCGCGGCTTGGGCTCGATGATTTTGCTGAGATCGTCCGGCTTGGAGATATTGCCGACTTTCACCAGTTCCTCGTTCATCCATGCCAGATCGTCGGTCGGTATCGGCATATCGGTGCCGATCGAATGCTGCTGCATGGCAAGATCGTAGATGAAGGCCGGCCGCGGATCGTCAGGCTTGGTGCCGGTTATCTCTTGCGTCGCCTTGATCACCTCGTCCTTGTTGGCGACCGCGTGCTGCAGGCCGAGCATTTCGCCGGCAATGAATTTTGCCGCATCATCGCCGCGCGCCTTCAACGTCGCGCCGGTGACGTATTCGCACATGCGGACGAAATGCGGCAGCGCGTCCTTGGCCGACACCAGCATTTTGATGTGTTCCTTTTCGGCGATCGGCGTGTATTCGGCGGAAATCACCGCCGCGTCCACCACCCGGGCGACCAGCGCCTTGTAGCGGTCGAGATCGCCGCCGAGGCTGGCGTATTTCACGCTGTCCTCGGGAACCTTGAAGTGGTCGATGGCGCCGCGCGCGAACAGATCGGGAAACGCGCCCGGCGACGAAATCGCGACGGTCTTGCCCTTGAGCTGATCCATCGCGGTGATGTCGTCGTGGACGAAAAAGCCGTGCGGCACCATCAGCCAGGAACAGCCGATGATCTTGACGTCGGCGCCATGGGAGTCCGCGATCATGGCGGCGCCCGGTCCGCCTTCGAAACTGTCGAGATCGCCGGCAATCAAGGCGTGCAGCATGATCTCGTCATCCTTGACGTTCTGGATGCCGACATCGAGGCCGAGCTTCTTGAAGAAGCCGCCCTGCTGCGGCATCAGCAGGATGCCGGCGTCGCTTTTTGGCTGGATCAAAGCGTGCCGCCACGGCTTGCTCTGCGCGGCCGCCGGACCGCTGCACAAGACGGCCGCGGCGCAGGCGCCGATAACGACCAGTGCCAGCAAGGTACCGACACGATGAGTGCTTCTTCCCAGCATCAGACAAATCTCCCCAAAAACCTGCCGTGACGATAGCAGGAATACCCCGCCGATATCGTGTTCCCAACGCGCCGCTTTGGGAATAATATTCACTTAGCGGATGCAGCGGCATCGGGACACACCGGCACATGCGGTTCCCCCCGATCATGACTGCCGCGCCGCTTACGGAGGGCGCCCCGCCATGAACCAAAAAGACTCACTGCAAAAGTACGAATTGAACGTCAACGGCACGGTCCATACCGTCGAAGCCGACGAGGACATGCCGCTTCTCTACGCGCTGCGCAATGACCTTGGCCTCAATAATCCGCATTTCGGTTGCGGACTTGCGCAATGTGGCGCCTGCACGGTGCACCTCGACGGCCAGGCCATCCGCTCCTGCATCACGCCGGTATCGTCGGTGGGCGATAGCAAGATCGTCACGCTGGCCGGCCTCGGCACCCCGGACAAGCCGCATCCGCTGCAAACCGCTTACATCGAGGAAGAAGTGCCGCAGTGCGCCTATTGCATCAACGGCTGGCTCATGACGGCGGCCGCCTTCCTGCGCGACAAGAAGAAGCCGACCGACGCCGAAATCAAAACCGCGCTCGAAGGGCTGAAATGCCGCTGCGGCACGCACATGGCCATCTTGCGCGCCGTCAAGCGCGCCGCCGCGATGATGGGTTGAGGGAGAGCGTCATGACCAGAATAGAGAAACCTGCAGCCTTCTCGCGCCGCGCCGTGCTCAAGGCCGGCGGTGCCGTCGTCATATCGATCGGCGCGCCGCTTGCCGCCGATGCCCTGTTCGCGATGAACCAGGCGCTGGCGCAAGGAGCCAAACAGGGCACCAAGCCGCCGCTGACGCCGGATCAGCTTTCGAGCTACATCGCCGTCAATGCCGACGGCTCTGTCGCCGCATTCTTCGGCAAGATGGATATGGGTCACGGCCTGCAAACCGCCATCGGGCAAATCGTGGCGGAAGAGCTCGACGTCCCGTTCAACGCCGTGAAGGTCTATTTGGCCGACACCGCGACCAGCGTGAATCAGGGCGGCGCGTCGGGCTCTACCGGCATCCAGGACGGCGGCAAGCAGATGCGTGTCGCCGCCGCCGAAGCACGCCGCGTGCTGATCGCTATGGCTGCGGATAAATTGAGCCTTCCGGCCGATCAGCTCACGGTGACGGACGGTGTCGTCCACGCAACGAGCGATGCCGCCAAGAAGGCGAGCTATGCCGAGTTGATCGGCGGCCAATTCTTCAACGTGCAGCTCGACTGGAACGGCAAATACGGCAATCCGCTTTATGCGCCGGGCAAAGCCAAGCCGAAGGACTTCAAGGATCACAAGATCGTCGGCCAGCCGATCAAGCGTGAGGATGTCGCGCCGAAAGTGTTCGCGCAGCAGGATTTCTGCACCGACGTGAAAGTGCCGGGCATGGTGCATGGCCGCATGATCCGGCCGGCGATCGCCGGCGCAGTGCCGGTCAAAGTCGACGAAAGCTCGATCAAGGATATTCCGACGGCGCAGGTGGTGCAGAAGAACGGCTTCCTCGCTGTCGTCGCCGACAAGGAGTGGGACGCCATCAAGGCGTCGCGCCAGCTCAAGGTCGAGTGGTCGAACGTGCCGCCGCCATTTCCGAACCAGAACGCCCTTTACGATCACATCCGCAGCGCGCCGGTGCGTCACCGCGAGGTCGAGGGCAAGCAGGCGGGCGATGTCGACGCCGCGTTCGGCAATGCCGCCCGGGTGATCGAGGCCGAATACGAGTGGCCGTTCCAGTCCCATGCCAGCATGGGGCCGGCCTGTGCGCTGGTCGAGATCAAGGACGGCAAGGTCACGTGCTGGAGCGGGACGCAGAAATCGCATTTCGTGCGCTCAGGCCTCGCCGCCATGCTCGAAATGCCCGAGGACTCCGTCCATGTGATCTGGCAGACCGGCCCAGGCTCCTACGGCCGCAACGATGCCGACGACGCGGCGATGGATGCCGCGGTGCTGGCCAAGGCGGTCGGCAAACCGGTGCGGGTCCAATATATGCGCGACCAGGGCACCGGCTGGGATCCGAAAGGTCCGGCTTCGATCCATAAGGCGCGCGCCGCGATCGATGCTGCGGGCAATGTCGTCGCCTACGACTTCGTCAGCAAGGCGTTCTCGCGCGTGGACGTCGATACGAATGGCAGCAAGCCCTATGACACGCTCGCCGGGCAGACGCTCGGCGTCGCGCTCAAGTCGGGCGACGGCTTCGGGGTGCCGGCGGAATCCTACGATTTCGCCAACAAGCGCACCGCCTGGGAAGTGATCCCGCCGCTGCTTGATCGCTCGTCGCCGTTGCGGACTTCGCATTTGCGCGACCCGGTCGGCCCGCAAATCCACTTCGCCAGCGAATCTTTCATGGACGAAGTGGCGGCCGCGCTTAACGTCGACGCGATCGAATTCCGGCTGCGTTACATCAAGGATCCGCGCGACGCTGCGGTGATCAAGGCGGCGGCGGAAAAGGCCGGCTGGCAATCGCGGCCGTCGCCGCGCAAGGATCAGACCGGCGAAAAAGTCTCGGGACGGGGCATCGCCTATGCGCAGCGCAGCGGCACCCGCGTCGCCGTCATCGCCGAAGTCGATATCGATCGCCGCAGCGGCAAGATCTGGGCGCGCAAATTCACCGTCGCCCATGATTGCGGCCAGATCGTCAATCCCGACGGGTTGCGCCTGGCGATCGAAGGCAACATCGTTCAGGGCGTCAGCCGGACGCTGTGGGAAGAGGTCAAGTTCGACAACAAGACCGTCACCAGCGTCGATTGGCTGACCTATCCGATCCTCGACATCACCGAGATGCCGGAATCGATCGAGTCGGTGCTGATCAATCACCCGGAGATCGCATCGACCGGCGCCGGCGAACCGTCGACGCGTCCGGTCGCCGCGGCCATCGCCAACGCCATCTTCGACGCCACCGGAGTGCGCATCCGCCGAGTGCCGTTCTCGCCGGAGCATGTGAAGGCCGCGCTGTCGTGAGAAATACACCTCTCCCCGCAGGCGGGGAGAGGTCGAGCGAACGAAGTGAGCGAGGGTGAGGGGGCGTAGCCGCGAGTCTGAGCTTCGTCGTCAGAGCCCAGCGGAAGCGCCCCCTCATCCCCCCCTTCTCCCCGCGTGCGGCAGGGCTGTCCGGGGAAGTTCAAGCATAGGAGAACTCGAGTTGGCCTGGGGGTGAGTTGGGTTGGCGGCGACTTGGATTGCAGGGGGGCGGCTTGTCGATTTCGGCGATGGGTCTGCGCATGAACAAGCGCTGCCTGATAAGTTCGGTGAGACGCAGCGCCGGCAAGGTGACGACATGACGGCGTGCGGCAAGGCGCAGCAGCAGATAGGCGATCATGGCTGCGAGGATTTGCAGGCGGATGGCGTTTTCATTGTTACCGATGAACTTGCGGATGCGCAGATGCTGCTTGATCCAGCGGAACAACAGCTCGATTTGCCAGCGGCTCTTGTAGAGCGCCGCAACTTCCAATGCGCTGCGGTTGAGATCGTTGGTGATCAGCGTGATCTTGGCGCCGGTCTCGCGCTTGATACGGATGCGGCGGAGTGGAATCGGCAGGACGGAATCGCCCTTGCTGGCAAGCCGCACCTCGGCATCGTCGAGGATGACGAAGCCAGCGCCGATGGCGCGTCCGACGCGCCGCTGCCTGGTGACGCGCCAGCGCGTGCTCACCTTGCTCCGGGTGACGAAGAAGGCCTTGGCGTCATTGATCTTTTTCCACCAGCCGAAGTGATAATAGCCCTTGTCGAATATGTAGCTCGCAGCGGCGATGAGCGGCGTGCGGCGGCCCACCTCGATGTCGTTGATATTGGCCGGCGTAATCTCAACGCGTCGCGGCCAGTCGGCTTGCGGATCATAGACCGCATGAAGCTTCATGCCGCGAATGCGGCCGTTCCATTTGGCCCATTGGCACATCTTGCTTACCATAATCGGGCTGGCGTCGATCAATGCCACCAAGGCCGTACCTTGGCGACGGGTCTGGCGATCGGCCGTGGCCGCCAGCATCGCAAAGGTGTCGGCAAAAACCGCTGCAGGCCGTCGCCTGTTGGCATCCGACAAGGTCGAGCGGGCAAGCTTGCCGACATTGAGGTGATAGTGGGTCTGCGCGTTGGCATTGAAGGCCAGTGCCAGCCCGCGAAGGCTGTCGAGATTGCTCAATTGCGCAAAGATCAACGTCACCAGATGATCCCAGCTCTTGAACGATTTGTCGTAGGCATCGCCGTCATGCTCATCCACAATGGCGGCAAAGCGCCGCCGATCCACCGGTTTGAGCAGACTGCCGATGATGCTATCGAGATAGCGCATGCTCGGTCCTTTCTGAGTCTCGACAACCAGAAACAATCGATTTGCATCGGTTCGGCCGAGCATGCACCGTGACATGGTAAATCATTCCCCGGACAGCCCTGCCGCGTGCGGGGAGAAGGGGGGTGTGTGGAGAGGAAGTAATCTAGCTCGATGGCCCCGATCATCCGCACCCTCGACGAAGCCCTCGCACTGATCGTGGACGGCTGCATGCTCGCGGTGCCGCGCGAGAGTTCAGGCGTGCCGATGGCGGCGACGCGGGCGCTGATCCGGTGCGGCATCAAACAATTGCACCTCGTCACGCTGCCGACCTCGACGTTGCAGGCGGATTTGCTGATCGGCGCCGGCTGCGTCGCGACGCTGGAAACCTCCGCCGTCAGCCTCGGCGAATTCGGTCCGGCGCCGCACTTCAATGCCGCGATCCTTGGCGGCACGATCCGGATGCTGGACGCAACGTGTCCGGCGCTGCACGCCCAATTCCAGGCCGCCGAGAAAGGCGTGCCCTTCATGCCGCTGCGCGGGTTGATCGGCTCGGACGTGTTGGCGCACCGGCCCGACTGGAAGGTGGTCGATAATCCGTTCGGCCAAGAAGGCCGTGACGATCCGATCGTGCTGTTGCCGGCGCTCAAGCCCGATGTTGCCTTGTTCCACGCGCCGCTCGCCGACCGTCACGGCAATGTCTTCATCGGCACCCAGCGTGAGCTGATCACGATGGCACATGCGGCGGTGAAGACGGTCGTCACCGTCGAAAAATTGCACGATGGCGATCTGCTGCGCGATCCGCTGTTCGCGGCCGGCACCTTGCCGGGCTTTTACGTCGAAGCGGTCGCGGTCGAACCGCGCAGCGCCTGGCCGCTGCCGCTGCCGGATCACTACGGCATCAATGCCGCGCATATGACCGAATATGCCCAGCGCGCCGCGACGGCCGAAGGCTTTGCGCAATATCTGGATCGCTATGTGTACAACAAGCGTGCGGCCTGACTTTCGCGCCGTCATGGCCGGGCTCGTCCCGGCCATCCCGACCGTGAGGCAGTGCATTTCCGATCGGGATGCCCGGCACAGGGCCGGGCATGACGAAATGAGGGCGTCTGCGTGTCCACAGACTTCTGCGACGAGGAATTGCTGGCCGACGTGATCTGCCGGCTAATCGGCGATGTGCGGCATGTCGCTGTCGGCGCCGCTTCGCCGATTCCCGCGACCGCCGCGCTGTTGGCGCGCGAGAAAGGCGGCGGCCGGCCTTACGTCTCGCTGCTCGGTAGCCGCGACCATACGTTCTTCACCGACGGTGCGCGTGAATTGTTCGATTGCGCCGGACAGGGGCGCATCGACGTGTTCTTTTTGTCAGGCGGCCAGATCGACGGCGCGGGCAATATCAATCTGGTCAGCGTCGGCGACTACCAACATCCGAAGGCGCGTTTCCCCGGCTCGTTCGGCTCGGCCTATCTCTATTACGTCGTTCCGAAAGTGATCCTGTTCCGCGTCGAGCATTCCCGCCGCACGCTGGTGCCCCAAGTCGATTTCGTCAGCGCGCCGGGCGGCAGCGACGAGAGTGTGTTCCGCCCCGGCGGTCCGATCGCGCTGGTGACCAATCGCTGTCTGTTCGATTTCGACCGCGAACGCCGGCGCTTTCGCCTGGCTAGCGTTCATCCCGGCCACAGCATCGACGAGGTGCTCGACAATACCGGCTTCGATTTCGATCGGGCCGCGGATGTGCCGGTAACGCCACCGCCTTCCGCCGAAACGCTCGGTCTCCTGCGTTCCACCGTCGCGCCGATGCTGGCCGAGGTCTATCCGCAATTCGCCGCGCGAGTATTTGGCGCGGCCGTTCCGGCTTCCTGAAAACGGAACCGTGCGATTTTGTCGGACCGAGCTGTTGTTGGTGGAAAGCATCGGCATGCGTAGGCGCGACCGGTAACCGCCATGAAACTGCCGCGTTTTCTTGAAGGGTTGTAGAGGAGGAATTACACAATTTTTGGTCGGGAATGGAACTCAGATGCTCTACAGAACCTCGCTGATAACGAGCCTGCTGCTGGCGTTGACGACCGCATCGCAGGCGCCGACCGCTCCCGCAAATGATGCAACCATTGCGGCTCCAGCGGCAGCAACCCAGCTGCCAGCGCAATCCAAATCGATGGATCCGCCAATGGTCGGCGACCAATGGACTTATGAGGTTCGCGACGAGATCACGGGCGAACTGAAGTTCAGTACCACCACTCTTGTCACCGACGTCACGCCGACCGAGGTCGCTCTTCGCGCGCAAAGCCCGAGTTTCGCGGGGCCGGCGGTCTTCATTTATGACCGTTCCTGGAATCTCAAGAGCAGTCCGATTTGGCGGGTCTCTCCAAACGATGGTTCCGGCGTCAAGCTGCCTCTCAATGTCGGGAATACGTGGAAATTTCAAAGCGACGCGATTAACAGCCCGCGCGGAACAACTTTTAAGAATTCCGGCGTGTCGAAGGTTGTCGGACAGGAAAGTATCACGACGAGCGCCGGCACTTTCGACACCTTCAAGATCGAGACCACCGTCAATGGCCGCAATGCCAGCGATCCGACCAAGCGGTTCGAAATGCAAACGACGACTTGGTATGCGCCGTCGATTGATCATTGGGTCAAGCAAATCTCCAAATCATCGTTCAACGGCCGCGTCGACGCCGACACTTCCATGGAATTGGTGGACTACGGCAGGCGTTGAGGCTCTGTCAGAAAATTCGGAGCGTGCGATGCTGAGCCGGTGCCTCGTCGGTCTCCTCTTGATCCTGTGTGCGACGCCATCTTTGGCCGAGGAGGGAGAGCCGAAACCGCTCCCTTCTGCAACTGCAACCGTCCAACAAGTCGTCCCCGGCGATCATTGGTCGTACCAGGTGAAGGATGAAATCACCGGGGCGGTCAAATTGACACGAACCGAAACTGTAACTGACGTGTCGATCAGCCAGATTACGGTTCAATTCGATGCCGATAACGGACGGTCCGGCGTCATCGTTTACGATCGTTCGTGGAATGTTGTGCGCGATGGTCCATTCAGGTATTCGCCCAATGACGGCACCGGCTTTCAACTGCCGCTGACTCCCGGCGCGCAATGGAAAATTGCCGTCGATGCCAGCAATTCCAGCAACGGGCTGACATTCAGGCGTACCGGTACTTCGCGGGTAACGGCGCAGGAAGGCGTCACGACGAAAGCCGGCACCTTCCAGACATTCGTTGTCGAAACGAACTTTACTGGCAAGAACGTTCAGGATCCGACGCTTGTAAATCAGGCCTCTGACCGCACATGGTTCAGCACCGAGGTCAATCATTGGGTCAAACGCAGCATCCTGCTTCGTCGGCGCGGCAACATCGTTGAGAACAACACGATCGAGTTGACCGGCTACGGTCACAAACAATAACGCGCTCGTCCCTATCAGGGGAATTACGGATGTCGCGGCTTTGAGCTGCCGTATCGTTTCTGATCACAAAGCGAAGCTCATATCGCTGGCCGCGAAAGCGGAAATTTGGACATCCTTTCTTCATGAAAACTTTCAGCCTCGAATTGTAGCTTTGCACAGCCAGGCTGCGTTTTTGCTCGGCCAATATGGCTGCTATCGAAGCAGGATGAGGCGCGTCATGATTGGGAAAGCGTGCAACGCCGCCTTCGTCACCGCACTGGTCCTGTTGTTCGCTGTTGCGCGCCCCGCGGCAGCACAGGACGGCACCGACCCGGTCACCGGGCTTCCGCGTGATCCGATCCACGTTGCCGCCTGGCCCGCCGGCAAAAAAGTCGCCGTCAGCTTCGCTTTGTTCGTCGAGGAGTTCGGTTTCGGCCAGGGGCCGGTCTTCCGCCCCGACTTGGCGGCCCGCAATCCGGATCTGGTGAACGAGGCTTTCCGACAATACGCGATCGACTGGGGCATTCCGCGCGTCGGCCGGCTGTTCAAGGAGTTGGACGTTCCGCTCACTGTCGCATTGAACGCTGAATTTCCCGGCGCGCATCCGGCGGCGTGGAAGGAGTTCCGCGCGTCGCAGCCGAATGCGCCGATCGTCGCCCACGGCATGAACAACAGCAGCCGCATCCTGCCGCTCGGGCGCGGGCTCGCCGCCCAGAAAGCCTATATCCGCCGCACGCTCGATCTGATCGCCACCGCGACCGGGGTGCGGCCCACCGGCTGGTCGTCGCCGAGCGTCTATGCCAACGGCGACACCATGCAGGCGGTGGCCGCCGAGGGCATCACTTACACGCTCGACCAGATGGATTCCGACATCATCGCGCGTTTGAAGACGCCGGACGGATCGCTGGTGTTGCTGCCTTATCCGGTCGTTACCGTCGATATGGGCCAGCAACTGGCACGGATGAAATCCCCCGCTGAGATTGAAAACCTCTGGCTGGACTATGTGCTGGAACTGGTCAACGAGGCGCGCGCCGATCCCGCGCGCGAGGCGGTGACGGTGGTTATCGGCATCCATCCCTTTGTGATCGGCACCCCCGATGGCGCGGCTGCCTTGCGGCGCGTCCTCGTTCGTCTCAAGAAAGACGACGCCGTGTGGCTGACTGACACCGACGCGATCCTCAAGGCGGCCATGCCTTGAATGTACTCAAGCGCCCGCCCACGCCTTTATTTTAGTTTCGGACTTGGCAAGCTCATCCTTCCAGGCCACGTGTCCTAGTCCATAAGACAGACGCTGCGTCTCATGTAGAATGAGATCAAAGTCACCTGAACTCCACGAATGAGCCTTTGCCGCAGCACGCATTTTTTTGATCGGCCATTTCCAAGTGCTATTTTGTTGTTGCCATGCACTAGCGAAGGGCTTGTCCGCCGCACAACCGATTGAGGGCAGCCCTGCAACATAGCAAGCAAAGTCAAGGCGTGACATTAGATTGCTTAGCTCCTGCCCGGGACGTTTCTTGCCAAGGGTACGAGCTACGTCGGCATTGCTAAACTTTGGGCGACCGTCACTTATTTGGCTCAGTTCGCGTAACCACTCGATCACGCGTTCGGTGTCAGCTTGCACCGTTGAAGTTCGCGGAGATTTCGCCGGGCTCTCAGGATTCGCTTCAAGCTGTTGCCCCTGAATTTTCGCTACGACTTCTTGAAGCGCTGCCGTCTCTGTAAGCGCTTCGGCTTCGTGGATTCCGATTTTCGCATGAAAACCGCCGGCAGTCTGGCTGACGCGGCCAACCCATTTCCTTCCATTGATGATCTTCTTGAAATTGGCATATCCATCGTCTCTCAATTTGTACATTTTGCCCTTTCGCCGCGATTGTTCCCAGAGAGGAACCCCATTATTTATGAGTTAGCGGCCAGTCTGTCGGAGGCACCGAGAGCAAAGTTGAGCGAAGATGTTTCCAGGAAGCGACCTCGGCGAGCGGAGGGTTACGCTACATTTAAGCGCGAGTCATCTGGTGCAGGCCTGGCTCGACAGGCGCCGTGAAATTCCTGGGCCCGCTAGCGTCAGCGCCAGCCAAGGCCGGGGGCGACGTGTTTGAGGATCAACTCGATGGTGTGGGCGCAGTAGTCGACACCGAGCTGATTGGGGACGGTCAGGAGCAGCGTGTCGGCTTCGGCGATGGCTTCGTCTTTCGCCAGTTGCTCGACTAGGACGTCCGGCTCGGCGGCATAGCTTCGGCCGAAAATGGCGCGGGTGTTGTCGCCAAGGAAGCCGATGGTGTCGTCGTTGTCGTTGCCGCGGCCGAAATAGGCGCGGTCGCGATCGTTCACCAGCGCAAAGATGCTGCGGCTGACCGACACCCGCGGCTCGCGCGCATGTCCGGCCGCCTTCCATGCCTCACGGAAGATCCGGATCTGCTCCGCCTGCTGGATGTGGAAAGGACGTCCGCTTTCGTCCATTTTGAGGGTCGAGCTTTGCAGGTTCATGCCAAGCTTGGCGGCCCAGTCCGCGGTGGCATTCGTACCGGCGCCCCACCAGATCCGGTCGCGCAGGCCTTCCGCGTAGGGCTCGAGCCGCAGCAGCCCGGGAGGATTCGGAAACATCGGATGCGGGTTGGGCTGCGCAAAGCCTTGGCCGCGCAGCACTTCGAGCAGGACCTCAGTGTGGCGTCGCGCCATATCGGCGTCGGTCTTGCCCTCGGCGGGGGCGTAACCGAAGTAGCGCCAGCCGTCGATGACCTGCTCGGGCGAACCGCGGCTGATGCCCAGTTGCAGGCGTCCGCCGGCGATAAGGTCGGCGGCGCCGGCGTCCTCCGCCATGTAGAGCGGGTTCTCATAGCGCATATCGATGACCGCGGTGCCGATCTCGATCTTCTTGGTCTTGGCACCGGCCGCAGCCAGCAGCGGAAACGGCGAGCCGAGCTGGCGGGCGAAGTGATGCACACGGAAATAGGCGCCGTCGGCGCCAAGCGCTTCGGCGGCGACGGCGAGCTCGATCGATTGCAAGAGCGCATCGGAGCCCGATCGCGTCTGCGATTGCGGCGAGGGCGTCCAATGGCCGAATGACAGGAAGCCGATCTTTTTCATGTCTGTTTCACGGGAGCGCCTAGGGGGAAGCGTTACGGTCGCGCTCTACTAGACCATGATCCGATCAAATGAAATCGGATCACGGTCTAGTGACCGGTGAGACGCGGACCGGCTCAATCACCAAAATTCGCGACCAGATAGTCGGAGATGGCTTTCGCTTCCTCAGGCGTGGCGGTCGCGCCGCGTCCGACCATATTGGCGACGATGACCGGCCAGTCGGCCTTGTGCCGCTTCGGCGCGGCGACGCGTTCGAGGTCGTGGCAAAGATTGCAGCGCGTCGCGACCAATTCCTTGCCCTGACCATTCGGTAGCGCGACGGGTTTTTGCGGCGGCAGATTGATGCCCGGACCCAAATTGAGCGCGAGATAATCGACCACGGTGTCGATCTCGGGACCGGTCAATTGCGCGCCGCGCAGCACCATGTTGTTGACGAAGAGCCGCCAGCCGGCGGCTCCATCGCGAATCTTCGCAATAGTGCCGAGATAGTGGCATTGCGAACAGGTGACCGCGACGAGGTCGCGTCCCTTGCCCGCCGGCAGAGGATTGGCATTTTGTTGCGCGCGGCCCGGTGCAGCGGCCGCTACCAGCACCAGCGCGACCAGGAACGACAACACGATACGCATGATCAAACCTTACGGCTGCGCAGGTCGGCGAGCGAATAGGGCGGATGCCATTCGGAAACCGCGCCGAGCCCCTCGCGCTTGATGTGAATGTCGAGGAGATATGGCCGGCCCTCCACCATCGCGCTCTTGGCGCGATCGAATGCGGGTTTGAGCGCCGCCGGCTCCTTGACCACCTCGCCTTCGACACCGAACGCGTCCGCGGCCTTGGCATAATCCACGTCGGGGTCGCCGAGATAGCAGGTCATGTCGCGAGCGGTTTCGAATTGCCGGCCGGCGCTGTTCCAGATGCGATTGCGCTCGTTATTGTAGCTGTGATTGTTGAGCACCATCACGGTGACCGGCGCCTTGTAGCGCGCCATGCTCCACAGCGGCTGCGGGCCCGAGAAGCAGAAGCTGCCGTCGCCGACGACCGAAACCACCGGGACATCCGGCCGCGCCAGCTTCACGCCGAACGCCGCCGCCATGCCCCAGCCCAGCACATTGGGGCCGGTGCTGAAATATTGCTTGTCGTCGCCGCCGAAACTCATCAGCTGATCCATCGCTTTGCCGGAATCGACGTCGGCGACGTAACAGGTGTCGCGGTCGAGATTGGCTTCGAGCTCGAGCCCGAGCCGTTCCACGCTGATCGGCGACGTGTCGGAAAGCCCGCGCGCGATGGTCTGCCGCACGTCGATCATCTGCGCCGCATAGGCGCGGACGCGCGCCGAGCGCTCGTCGGCGATGCTCTTGAGCCGCGAAGCGGTCGCCATGCCGCGGATCGCCGCGTTAAGATCGGCGATGGCAAGCCGCAGGTCCGCCACGATCGGAAGGTCGACCGGCGCGCCGCGCGCCAGGCTGGTCGGGTCGAGCCGGATCGAGATCAGCTTGGTGCCGGGCGACGCCAATTCGCCGAAGCGATTGCCGAGATTGAGCAGAACGTCCGGCTTGCCCGGATAGCGCATGGTCCGCACCATGGTGCCGATATAGAGCGGGTGCCGCGTCGGGAACGGTTTCGACCAATAGCCCAGCGCCGCGCCCTGGCCGCCTTCGCCCGTGACCGGCAGGCCGAGCAGCTCGGCGAGCTCAATCAGCTCCTTTTCGCCGTGGCACATGGTGATCTCGTCGCCGATGCTCACCAGGGGATTGTTCGCCTCGATGAGCATGCGAGCGGCCTTCTCGATATCGTCCTTGTCGGGACGAATTCGCATCGGCACGTCGAATTTACTGCCCTCCCAGATCTGCGCCTTGGCGCGCTGCTCGAGCGTATTGCTCGGCAGCGCCAGGAACACCGGCCCGCCTGGCGGGGTCGACGCGAATTTGAGGCCGCGCCGGGTTGTTTCCGCAATGGCTGCCGCCGACTGCGCCTGCCAGAACCATTTGGTGATCGGTTCCATCATGAATTCGTGGTGGTCGGTCTCCTGGAATTGGTCGCGGCCCAGCGCGTCCTGATCGACCGAGGCAACCGCGACCAACAGCGGAATCTGGTCCTTCCAGCTATTGACCATCTGGGTCATCGCATTGGGCAGGCCGATATTGGCAACGACGACGACGCCGGTCTTCCCCGATGCGCGGGCATAGCCGTCGGCCATGGCCACCACGGCGCCTTCCTGGATGCCTTTGATCAGATGAATCTCGGGCACGTCGACCAGCGCGTCGAAGATCGGGTGATCGCCGGTCGAGGGATTGAAGAAGATGTATTCGACGCCGGCCGCCTTGAGCTGCGCCACGAAGAGGGCGCCGCCATTGCCCTCGATTTCGCGGACGGCCGCGGGAGCCGCGGCACTCGGCTCGCTTTGACCGAGCGGCGCGAGATTTTGCGCCACTGATTTGGCAGCGACCGAGCTCATGCCGAGCGCACTCAGCCCGGAGACCAGTTGCCGCCGCGACAGGCCTTGATCGAGGTACTGCTTGATCAGTTCCTTCACGCCTTTCCCCTTTTCCCCTCGCGCCCACCGTGGACCGGCGATCGTCGCCGCGTAGCGGCTGTTCTTGCGGCGAGACTATCATCGCCGGAGCGGCGGCCAACCGAAATCGATTGCGGCGAGCAAATGCCCACTTCCTCAGCAATTGCTTGTGGACTCGGTGACAATTGCGGTTAAAAGTTGGGCTGCCTGTCGATAAACTATGCAGGCAGTGCCCGCTTCGGCTTCGCCGGGGCGGGATTTCGTTTTCAACCGCCACGCTGCAGTTGCCGCCGGAAAGGACCTCATGAAGTTGATCATCGCCGTGATCAAACCCCACAAGCTTGAAGAGGTGCGCGATGCCTTAACGCGGATCGGCGTTCAAGGCATGACCGTGAGCGAAGTCAAAGGCTATGGCCGGCAACGCGGCCACACCGAACTCTACCGCGGCGCCGAATATGTCGTCGACTTTCTCCCCAAGGTGCGCATCGAACTCGCCGTTGCCAGCGAGCAGCAAGAGCTGGTGATGGAAACAATCGCTGCCGCCGGCAAAACCGGCCAGATCGGCGACGGAAAAATCTTCGTCATGCCGATCGAACAAGCCGTCCGCATTCGTACCGGCGAGACCGGCGTCGGCGCGCTCTAAAACAACGGGGGGAAACAAATGACAGGGGCGCCGTTACGCGTCGCGCTGGCCGCGATTGCCATCGTCTGCACCGTTACGCCTGCACTCGCGCAAGCCGGCAAGATCGACGGCGCCGACACCGCCTGGATGATCAGCGCCACCGGCCTGGTGCTGCTGATGACTATACCAGGCCTCGCGCTGTTCTACGCCGGCATGGTGCGCAAGAAGAACGTGCTGGCGACCATGGCGCAAAGCCTCGCCGCTACCTTCATCGTCTCCATTCTGTGGGTATGCGTCGGCTATTCGCTCACCTTCACCGGCGACGGCGCTTTTATCGGTTCGCTTGAGCGCGTTTTTCTCGTCGGCATGACACCAGACGCCATCTCGCCGCTGGCGCCGACAATCCCCGAATGCCTCTTCATGATGTATCAGATGACTTTCGCGATCATCTCCGTCGCGCTGGTCGCGGGCTCGGTGGCGGATCGCATGCGTTTCTCCGCCTATCTGATCTTCTCCGCCTTGTGGCTGTTGCTGGTCTACGTGCCGATCGCACATTGGGTGTGGGGCGGCGGTTTTCTCGGGCGCTATGGCGTCATCGACTTCGCCGGCGGCATCGTGGTTCATCTCAATGCCGGCATCGCCGGACTTGTAGCCGCTTGCGTGCTCGGCGCGCGGCGCGGCTATGGCCACGACAATCTCTCGCCGTTCGATCTTACGCTGGCGGTCGTCGGCACCGGACTGCTGTGGGTCGGCTGGTTCGGCTTTAACGGCGGCTCCGCGCTCGGCGCCAATTCGCGCGCCGTCATGGCGATCGTCGCCACCCATCTTGCCGCCAGCGCCGGCGCCGTCACCTGGATGGCGCTGGAATGGGGCACCCGCGGCAAACCGTCGGTGCTTGGCCTGATCTCCGGCGCGGTGGCAGGCCTCGGCACCATCACGCCGGCCTCCGGTTATGTCATGCCGATGCAGGGTCTGTTGATCGGCATCATCGCCGGCGGCGTCTGCTTCTGGGCCTGCACCTGGCTCAAGCCCAAGTTCGGCTACGACGATTCGCTCGACGTCTTCGGCGTCCACGGGATCGGCGGCATAACCGGCAGCCTGCTCGTCGGCGTGTTCGCAGTCGGGGCGCTGTCGGCGAGCCGGGAGCTGCCGGGCGGCGTTCGCGGCCTGCTCGAAGGCAATCCGCAGCAGCTCCTGGCGCAATTCTACGGCGTCGTCGTCACCGCTCTCTGGTCGGGGATCCTGACCTTGGTCATTCTCAAAGCCGTCAGCGCCTGGGTGCCGCTGCGAGTCAAAGAGGAAGACGAGGTCATGGGCCTCGACGTCAGCCAGCACGGCGAGGCGCTGCAGTAAAACAAGTTGTCATGGAATGACCCCGATCCGAATTCAATAGAACGGGATCGGGGTCTGGATACGATTTGCGCTGAGACCTATGCGCCGCGGCGTTCTGCCGTCCATGAACCCGAGCAGGCTCCGCCGGCCCAGGAGCCGCTGCCTTCGGTGCCGGCGAGGTGGCCCGAACCGCTGGCGCTCTTGCCGGCCGCGCTCACGGTAACGGTGATCGCGCCCGTCGCCGCGACCGCGCCGCTGATGGTGAAGGCGCTGTCGCCGGCATTGATGAGATGGCCGTTGGCGATGCGGATCGGGTAGCGATAGCCCGGATCGCAATCGCCTTTTTCGGTGTGGACCAGCACGGTCCAGACGCCGTCATAGCTGGGACCGGCGAAGCCGGTATTGGCGATCAAGGTGCCGGCTGCGGCGATGACCGCGAAGAGAACACGCCCACTGGTTCTTTTGCTCGGATTGTGCATGACACTGCCCCTGTGTGTTCTTTGTTCGTAAGTACAAGGTGCGCCGGTCCCGCGATTCGAGATGTGATTGGCAGCACAAATATTCACTTAGCCGGCCATCATGGTTTTGCGAGGGTTGCCTGGGAATTTCTGGCTTGCCGCCCGCCTTGGAAATGAGAAAACCGCAACGCCGTCGAGCAATTCAGCATGCTCTCCTTCTCAGCCTCGGTGAGGTCCCAGATCACTCAACCATACCGCGATTTCTTTCCCGATCGTGTCTGGATGATCTTCCTGGAGATAATGGTAGCCCTTCCCCAGATCGACGGCGCGACACGATTTCAGATGCTCGCGATAGAAGGCGGCACTCGCCGGCGGAATGAAGATACCCGGAGCGGCGTAGAAGAAGATTTTCGGCGTCTCGGTCTCGAGAAGCCAATCGTGGTAAGCCATCGCCATCGCATAGACATCGCTCGGCGTGCCAGCGATCGGGAGCTCGTTAGGGAACCTGTAAATAGGCTCCCGGTATTTCGGAGCGAGGAACGGTCGGCGATATTCCGCTAATTCCTCGGGCGAGAGCTCGCGAACGATCCCGCTCGGCAAACCCTTCTCGATGAAGGCGTTGTCATCGATAATCAGCTTTCGTCCTATGAGCGGGTCGCGGAAGGCCTTGAGGAATTCATAAGACTGCGTCCCCAAATCCAGCCATGTTGGCATGGGCGGAAGGAATTCCATGAGCGCCAGGCCTCGAATCCGCGTTGAATGCCGCCGCGCCCAGTCGAGGCCCAAGGCCGAACCCCAATCGTGCAGAATCAAGACCACGTCGTTCAGCTGAAGCCTTTCGATAAACCCTTGTAGATAGCGAGCATGATCCTCGACGCGATAGAGGATGTCGGGCTTGTCGGAGTCTCCGAACCCAATGAGATCCGGAGCGATGCACCGCATGTGAGGTGCGATGTGCGGAATCACGTTTCTCCAAAGATAAGAGGACGTGGGATTGCCATGCAGGAGCAGTGCAACGGGCTTCCCGGCTTCGCCGACGCCTTCATCCACATAGGCCATCTTCGAACCTAGAATTTCCACATACTTCATGGAACGCATCGATTTGTCCTATCCGAGTGAAGTAATACTGCCGGGCTATCGGCTGGTGTCGCCGCATGGCGATATTCTGCAGAGACCTTATCCAGCTTTGTCTTCAACGCCCGCGCGAGGCTGCCGTTGGCGGCAGCGAGTGTGTCATTTAGCTGCACGGTTCGGCTAAATACCGAAGGGCAGCCGCTCGGCGAAGCGGGATAGTTCCTCGACCGGGTTCGCTGATGATCTTCCCTGGTGGACCGAAGCAACAAAGATGCAACGGGCTCGAAAGCCGCCGCCGTACTGAGGCGGGGATGGCAGACCGCGCCGGCGCTTTGGCTCGGCGGCTAGCGGCCTTAGCGACGCCACTTCGTCGGCCGTAGCGTTCGCCTCAGAGCGCGCCTTCGAGAAACAGCAAAAGCCGCGGCGCGGCGATGGCGCCGTAGCTGTTGGGGTCGTTTTCGAATGGGTCCGACGACCAGAAATGTCCGGCGCCGGGAACGACAATGCGCCGCACGAAAATGCCGGCCCGGGTCAGCGCGGTGAGGAAGGCGCCGGATTGGCTCGGCGGATCGACGATGTCGTCATTGGTGCCGTGGATCAGGAGGAAGCGCGTTTTGTTGCGGTCGGCGGTGGCATAACTGATCGGCGAAGAGTCGAAATAGATGCGGCGGTTTTCCGTCGGCGACACGCCGAGGAATTTTTCCGTGATGTTGTCGTGCGGCCGCGAGACGAGGTCGTGCTCCCACTGCGCCATCATGTCATAGACGCCGTAGAACGCGACTACGGCCTTGACGTTGGCGGGCATGGCGGCATTGGCATCGTCGCGGTAGGCGGTGGTGAATTGATCGCCGGTGAGCCCCAGAAGCGCCGACAAATGACCGCCGGCGGAATCGCCAATGAGGCCGATACGGTCCGGGTCGATGTTGAAGGAGGCGGCCTTCGCCCGCACGAATTGAATGGCCGCTTTGCCGTCATAGACGGCGGCGGGATAGACGCCTGGCTTGCCCAGCCGGTATTCGATCGCAAAAACCGCATAGCCGTGGCGGGCGAGGAACGGACCCCAATAATTGTAGAACGCCCGGCTGCCGATCTGCCAGCCGCCGCCATGGATCGCCACCAGCGCCGGCGCCTTGGCCACACCCTTCGGCAGATAAAGGTCGCCGATGAGTTTGGTGCCGTCGTGCTCAGCATAGACCATGTCGCGCTGGGTCGTGACTTCATAGTCGGTGGCGGATGCCTGGTTAGCCATCAGCAGCAATCCTAATAGCGCCATGCAGCAAATCGCGTATCGCCCAATCGCGTATCGCATTGTGTCTCATCTGCGCCGGCGCTCCATAGCGCTCCCCGGGCGTAACGATAACATCCGCGATATCCGTTACAAGCCGCCGCCGCTCGTTTCCCGGGCGCGGTGCAGTACGAAGCGAAGCGGAGTGATGCGCCGCAGACCCGGGACCTTCACAAGCTCTGAGCAAAGGACGCGCCGAGCTTGCAACGATCCCGGAACAGCGGTGCACCACTGCGTGCTGCACCGCATCCGGGAAAGGCCGAAAAAGCTTGGCGTTGATAACGAGCAAGCTGCAAAGGATTTTGAGGGGGCCTTTTCAAAGATTGTCTCCCTATTCGCGGAAAATCTTTAAAGGGCTGGTTGGATCGGGATAACTTGTCAGGCGCAGCCCGTATTTTTGCCTATCCAAATAGCGCAACGCCGACGGCGCTCGCGCCCCGCCCAAACGTTGAATAATTGGGATAAGCGTATCGGGTTTCAACATGAGCGCGATTTCGTCTCTGAAATGCTGCTCAGTAAGTTCGATGTGAAACCGAGAAATATCGCGCTGCACACGCCAAGGAAATTTGAGTTCAGCTAGGTGGTTTTCGCGATCTTCAAGTTGCCAGCGCCGAACCCACCATGCATACAAGTCCGCCGCCTGCAGCGGCATTACCTTTTTGTCGTCTTTGTAAACGGGTTCGTCACCGATCATCTTTTGAATTTCAGGAGACTGGGAATTTTTATAATCACCCCACGCGGCGTGTATTTTCCCGGATTCGGATTCTGCATCAAAAATGAAATCGATCGGTTCTGCCAGTTTAAGTTTCTCTTGGTTCTGGATTAGACCTGTAATCAGCCATTTAAAGGCCTGAAAATAGGGATTTTTTGCGCTTTCTGGATCGCGAATGAAGGGTGGCCAGTCAATCGAATCTACAACTTTGACAAGTTCATCCACCCTCACCACGCATGAAATCGCGGTGTTGATCTTGTGTTCTTCAATCAGTCGATAGAAAAAACCAACGCGTTCCAGGGCGCTCGGTGACACCCCCATTTCGCTCATTTTAAAATAGGGCATTCCCACAAGATCGAGACGCTCTTTCCAGGCCTTAGAAAAGCCCTCCCAGACGTCAGCCGTGGCAATGTACCCCGCCATGACAAAAAGATTAGGGTCGCCCGTGCCGCTGGCGTCGACGTGAGCCTGATAGACGCTTGCCATCACAGGCGCTCGCGCTCTGATTCGTTTTGCCTGACTCTGCAGGGAGGGTGACGGATTAACCCTGCAACCGGCAACCTAGCAATAGCCGTCCAAAATAATTGTCCCTGTGGAGAGGACGTACTCTTGACTCTCGTCCCATATACGGTTACATTCAAAATCATCTCGCTCGCTAAAGGACGACCATCCGGAGGCATGCCGGAGGGCGGGGCGAGGGCGGTTCCCGCGGGCGGACTTGCACTCCGCTTCCGGGCAGCTTGGGCATCAGTCCCCCGGCATTATGACCGGGGCGGGAGGTGCTTCCCTGGGCTGGGACAGGCGAAGGCGGGTAACGCCCGTTCAGACCGCGTCCCAGGAAACCTGGCCTGAAGCTGAGCCTTAGGGACGACGACTCCCTTTGGTGAGAGCCGTGGTGGGACGCCGACAGACGAGCTGTCTCCCGCTGGAGACAGCGCCGCACCCGATGGTGCGGAGGTTGTGCCCGCGTTTGTCGGCGTCCTACTTCCTATTTTTTATTGGCTTGGAATTGGCGAGACGGACGTAGCGAAGAGCGATAGCGAGGCCCCACCCCTCGATTTCCTTTTCCGGCCCCGTCGTCGCGCTTCACGTGACGGGGTTTGGCATAGGGTTAGGCATGGCTCGGGCGCGAAGGCGCGCCGCGAGAACGCCTCGTCATTGCGAGGAGCGAAGCGACGAAGCAATCCAGTACGGCGCCGCCGCACAGGATTGCTTCGCTCCGCTCGCAATGACGAAATTCCTGGCCCGCTAGCGCGGGGCGGGAGAACGCACACCGATAACGGGAGAGATTTTCCATGCCCCGCACCAACGACGATTTCGCCATCTATTTCGCCATGGCGAAGGCGGGGTATAAGCGCCGGCCGAAAGAGACGCCGGTGGATTATGCGCGTCGCGCCGCGATCGAACGGCTATCCTTGCAACGGCGCTATTGCGACGCTTTCGAACAGTGGAAAAACTGCAAGCGGCCGCAATGCCGCCGGCGGCAAAGCTGCCTGGGCGACGCCGCGGCATGCCTGAAACACGCGCTTGTCCGCGTGCCGCGCGACATCCAGCGCCGCGCCCGCGAGCGCATTGTTGCGGCGACGCCACGCAATATCGGCGCGCCGGAACGCGAGGCGCGGCTGTCGATGCCTAGCGATCTTTTTTCTCCTTCCCCGCGATAGCGCAGGGCTGTCCGGGGAAGTTCAAGCATAGGAGAACTCGAGTTGGCCTGGGGGTGAGTTGGGTTGGCGGCGACTTGGATTGCAGGGGGGCGGCTTGTCGATTTCGGCGATGGGTCTGCGCATGAACAAGCGCTGCCTGATAAGTTCGGTGAGACGCAGCGCCGGCAAGGTGACGACATGACGGCGTGCGGCAAGGCGCAGCAGCAGATAGGCGATCATGGCTGCGAGGATTTGCAGGCGGATGGCGTTTTCATTGTTACCGATGAACTTGCGGATGCGCAGATGCTGCTTGATCCAGCGGAACAACAGCTCGATTTGCCAGCGGCTCTTGTAGAGCGCCGCAACTTCCAATGCGCTGCGGTTGAGATCGTTGGTGATCAGTGTGATCTTGGCGCCGGTCTCGCGCTTGATACGGATGCGGCGGAGTGGAATCGGCAGGACGGAATCGCCCTTGCTGGCAAGCCGCACCTCGGCATCGTCGAGGATGACGAAGCCAGCGCCGATGGCGCGTCCGACGCGCCGCTGCCTGGTGACGCGCCAGCGCGTGCTCACCTTGCTCCGGGTGACGAAGAAGGCCTTGGCGTCATTGATCTTTTTCCACCAGCCGAAGTGATAATAGCCCTTGTCGAATATGTAGCTCGCAGCGGCGATGAGCGGCGTGCGGCGGCCCACCTCGATGTCGTTGATATTGGCCGGCGTAATCTCAACGCGTCGCGGCCAGTCGGCTTGCGGATCATAGACCGCATGAAGCTTCATGCCGCGAATGCGGCCGTTCCATTTGGCCCATTGGCACATCTTGCTTACCATAATCGGGCTGGCGTCGATCAATGCCACCAAGGCCGTACCTTGGCGACGGGTCTGGCGATCGGCCGTGGCCGCCAGCATCGCAAAGGTGTCGGCAAAAACCGCTGCAGGCCGTCGCCTGTTGGCATCCGACAAGGTCGAGCGGGCAAGCTTGCCGACATTGAGGTGATAGTGGGTCTGCGCGTTGGCATTGAAGGCCAGTGCCAGCCCGCGAAGGCTGTCGAGATTGCTCAATTGCGCAAAGATCAACGTCACCAGATGATCCCAGCTCTTGAACGATTTGTCGTAGGCATCGCCGTCATGCTCATCCACAATGGCGGCAAAGCGCCGCCGATCCACCGGTTTGAGCAGACTGCCGATGATGCTATCGAGATAGCGCATGCTCGGTCCTTTCTGAGTCTCGACAACCAGAAACAATCGATTTGCATCGGTTCGGCCGAGCATGCACCGTGACATGGTGAATCATTCCCCGGACAGCCCTGCGCGATAGCGGAAAAGGGGGACCAAAGCATGGTGGAAGGACAACGCATCTCCCGTCACCCTGAGGTAGCCGCGAAGCGGCCCTCGAAGGGCGACGGCGGCACAGCCTCGGAGCGTGCACCCTTCGAGGCCCGCTGCGCGGGCACCTCAGGGTGACGAAACATAGTCCCCGATCGCGGTCAGGACCTTCTGATGGCCCGCGGATAAATCGTTGCGCCCCTTGCCGGGCCATGGTTTTTATCCATCCGCATAAACACAAGGAAACGCTCAGTGAAAACGGTGGAAGCAGGGGTGATCGGTGTCGGGTGGATCGGCGGCTTGCGCGCGGACACGCTGTCGCGCACGGCCTTGGTCGACAAATTGCATCTGTGCGACATCAAGCCGGACCGGCTCGCCGAAGTGAAGCAATTGTATAAGCCCGCGACCGCGACGCTCGATTACAACGACATCACGAAGAACGACAATATCCGCGTCGTCTATATTTCCACCACGCCGGAAGCGAACCACTATCCGATCGCGCGCGACTGTCTCAAAGCCGGCAAAAACGTGATGCTGGAAAAGCCGATCGCGCTCGAATTGTGGGAGGCCGACGAACTGATCCAATTGTCGAAGCGCAACAATCTGAAATTCACCATCGGCTATTCGCAGCGCTTCAATCCGAAAGTGGCTTACGCCAAAAAGAAGATCACCGACGGCACGCTCGGCAATGTGGTCTCGGTGCTGGTCAGCCGGCACCTGTCGCGCGAATTGGGCAAGAAAATTGCCAGCCGGGTGCGGCTGTCGCCGGTGGTGATGGAATCGACCCACGATCTCGATTTCGTGTTCTGGCTGCTCGAGCCGGCGAAGCCGGTGCGGGTCTATAGCCAGGGCGCCTATGGCTACATGAAGCCGGTGAACGGCTCGCACGACATCATGTTCACCACGGTGACGATGGACAACGGCGTCGTGGTGATGATCGGCGGCGGCTGGAATTTCCCGCCGAGCTTTCCGAATTACTGCTCGACCTGGATCGAGATCACCGGCACCGAGGGCGCGCTCACGCTCGACGACACCCAGCGCGATAACTGGCTCAATACCGCCAAGCGCGGCCAGGAGTTTCCGATGTCGACCATGCCGGGCGAATGGGTCGATCATGTCTTCGCCGGCGGCATCGGGCCGGAGACGATTCATTTCCTCGAAGCCTGCATCCGCGACACCGCGGTGATGGTGACGCCGGAAAGCGCGCGCCGCGTGATGGAAACCTACAGCGCCGCCGATCTTTCGGCTGACCGCAACGAGCCGATCGATCTGCCGCTGACCAATGAGACGATTTCGGGGATTGCGGAACTGAAACAGAAGAACCGCGCGGGATTGAACGTATGAATCCCCTCCGCTCGTCCCCGCGAAAGCGGGGACCCAGCTCTCTCACATTCAGTTCTTTCACATTCTGGATTCCCGCTTGCGCGGGAATGAGCGGAATTAATCGGCGGGCCCCGACATGAAAAAATCCGCCAAAGGCATCGGCCTCGCCATTATCGGCGCCGGCCGCGTCGGCCTGTTCCGCGGCGAGGTCGCGATGCGGCATCCCGCGGTGGAGTGGATCGGCATCGCCGAACTCAATCACAATCGCGGCGGCGATGTCGGCGCCCGCATCGGCGCCGATTTCATCACCACCAGTCATCGTGAATTGCTGGCGCGGCCGGAAGTCACTTGCGCCATCATCGCCACCGACGAGCATCTGCATGTCGATCCGGTGCTGGCCACGGTCGAGCGCGGCGTGCCGATGCTGATCGAAAAGCCGCTCGCCACCGATCTGGCGCAGTCGGCCCGCGTGCTCAAGGCGATCACCGAGGCCAAGCTCGATGCCGTGGTCGGCTACACCCAGCGCTTCCGCCGCAAATGGCTGGGCCCTAAGGAAAAGGTCCGCACCGGTGCGCTCGGCGACGTGACCATGGTGACATCGCGCGCCTTCATGAACCGCCTCGTCGCCATCGACAATTACAAGCGCACCAACGATCCGAAAACGATCTCGCCGATGGTGATTTCCGGCACCCACGCGCTCGATATCGTGATGTGGTATCTGGAAAAGAAAACGCCGGTCGAGTGTTATGCCCGCTCGGTCGACGCGGTGCTGGGCCCGCTCTATCAGGGCATCGACGCCACCGCCGGCATGATCATGTTTACCGACGGCACGGTGCACAATCTCAGCATCTCCTGGGCGCTGCCGGTGACCTGGCCGGGCGCCGTCTATAGCCTCGAAGTCGGCATCAACGGCACGCACGGCGTGCTCACCATCGACGACACCCACCGCGATGTCGTGCTGGCCGTTACCGCGCCGCAGAGCGAAGGCTATGCGCCGGACTCAAGCCGGCTGGTCGATTTCATGGGATCTTATCCGCCCGGTGACATGGCGCTCGGCGAATTGCGCGGCCCGATGGCCGAGGAGACGGTGTCGTTCCTCAATCGCGTCTCGCTCGGCCTACCGACCCAAGCCGCAACCGCGGCCGAAGCGCATAACCGCTTGATGCTGACCAAGGCGTTGGACTTGTCGGCAAAGCTGAAGCGGCCAGTGAAATTGCCGCTCGATCCGGACGAAGTATTTGCCGCGGCATAACGCTCAAATCCTCCCCCGTTCACGGGGGAGGTGGCTCGCGTAGCGAGCCGGAAGGGGCAAGTATTGAACAATTGGGAGCGTCTCAGCCCAGCGCAACGAGCAAAATAACAATCTCGCTCACCTGTTCGAGCGCACCGCAGACATCGCCCGTCTGGCCGCCGATCTGCCGGCTGCTCAGCCAGGCGATCAGCGCGACGACGATGGCGAGATAAATCATCGTGACGACGCCTCTGACCGGATGCAGACAGATGGCCAGGATGACAAACCCGAGCAGCGCCGCAACGGCAACGCTTTGCCCCGATGGCGCACCGGCCGCGAACGACAAGCCATCGCTGCGCGCCGGCGGCAGCCCCAACATCAGCGCCGGCATGGTCGCGCGCGCGCCGCCATGGGCGGCGATCAGCGCCCACACCGCCAGATGCGCATTCGGAAAAGAGGCGATAGTGCCGACGCGCAGCAACAGCGACAGCACCAGCGCGCAGACGCCGTATGTGCCGATGCGGCTGTCGCGCATGATCTCGAGTTTCCGCTCGCGCGTCTTGCCGCCGCCGAAACCGTCGGCGGTGTCGGCGAGTCCGTCCTCATGCAGACATCCCGTCGCAAGCAGCGTCGCAACGACGCTCAGCGCCGCGGCCGGCAAAGCGGGCAGTCCAAGGCGATGAGCAATCCCATAAACAAAGGCGCCGATCACGCCGACGACGATGCCGGCGATCGGAAACGCCCAAGCCGCTTTTCCGATCTCGCTGCTGCCGGTCGGCGTGTCGTGGAGCAACGGCAAGCGGGTGCAAAAAGCGAGGCTTGCCCTGACCTCTTGGGTGCGATCCTCAAACCAGCTGGCGGAAAGTGCCATCGTGCATCACCTTGGTTCGGTTATGGCTGGCAGCCGGGATATTTGTTAGAAACTTTCGGCGTTCACTGCGGATGTCACGGCACAGAATCAAATCGGCACAACGCATTTTATCTCATTTCAGAAAAAAGAGATCGTCTCCCCAATGCCCAGCAATGATGGACAGACTATTTGGTTGGCGGCCGGCCTGCGCACGCCGTTTGTCAATGTCGACGGGCCGTTCGCCGGCCGCGACGCGCTCGGCCTGTCGGTGCCTGTCGTCCAGGCGATGGCGCAACAAACCAATGGACCGATCGACTTCGGCATCTGGGGCTCGGTGGTCGTCAATCTGGCCTATGCCAATCTGGCGCGCGAAGTATGGCTCGAAAGCAAACTCGATCCGCATGTGACGACCTTCACCACCATCATGCAATGCAGCACCAGCATGGTCGGCGCCTTCGAGGCCGCCGGCATGCTCGCGCCGCGCCGCGCTGCACTGGCGATCGTCGGCGGGGTGGAAAGCATGACCCGGGTGCAGATCGGCCTGGGGCAGAATTTGTCGGTCTGGCTGCGGCGCGTGTTTCAAGCACGCAGCGCCGCCGATCGCTTGCGGATGCTTCGCCGGCTCCGTCCATCCGACATCCGGCTCTACGTGCCGGAGGTGAAAAACCGTGTCACCGGCCGCAGCATGGGCGAGCATACCGAGGACATGGCGAAGGATTGGAAGATCGGCCGTCAGGAGCAGGACGAATTGGCGCTCGAAGGCCACCGGCGCGCGATCGCGGCGCAGGATCGCGGCTTCTTCGCCGATTCGATCGTGCCGCTCGACGGCGTCGTTAAAGACCATTTTCCGCGCCGCGACACCTCGATGGAAAAACTCGGCAGGTTGAAGCCGGTGTTCGACCGCACCAGCGGCCGCGGCACGCTGACGGCAGGAAACAGTTCGCCGCTGACGGACGGCGCCGCCGCGATATGGGTCGCGACCGAGGAAGGGCTTGCCCGCTTGCCCGCGCAAATCCCGCGGGCCCGGCTCGTCGATTTCGAAATCGCCGCTGTCGATATTTTCCACGAAGGCTTGTTGATGGCGCCGGTGTCCGCCATTCCGCGGCTCTTGGCGCGGCACGGGCTCAATTACGGCGATATCGCGCTGTGGGAAATCCACGAGGCTTTTTCGGCACAGGTGCTGTGCCACATCAAGGGACTGCAAGATAAGGATTTCGTCCGCGCCAAAGCCGGTATCGAAAATACCTTCGGCAGCTTCCCGCGCGAACGCATGAACCCAAATGGCGGCAGTGTCGCGCTCGGCCATCCCTTCGCCGCGACGGGAGCGCGCATTCTCAGCCAGGCGATCAAAGAGCTGGCGGCCATGCCGCCGGGCAGCCGCGCCATTGTCAGTATCTGTTCCGACGGCGGTCTTGGCACGGTCGCGTTGTTGGAGCGTTAAGCGTTTATTCCGCCGTTGCGGCGATGGCGTGGAAGAACGTCCCGGTGACATTGCCGCGGCGGCCACCGGATTTGCCGAGCGCGCGGCCTCCACCGTCGTGCAGTTCGGCGAAAGCGTCGTCGTCTCCGCTTGCTGTGAGCGAGGCATAATGAAATTCGTGGCCGCGCACCGTCGTATGCTTTTTTCCAAGCACGCTGTCGGACAACAGCTGCGCGGTGCGGTAGCCAAGATGCAATTTGCGTTTGGCAAAGCTTGTGCTGTGCCCGAGCAGGCCCGTCATGGTGTGATGCTTGCCGGCGGCGTCTTCGAGGCTTTGGCCGAGCACCATGTAACCGCCGCACTCGCCATGCACCGGCCGCGTTTCGGCGAAGCGCCGCAAGCCTGCCGAGAAATGCCATGCCGCGGCGAGCGCTTCGGCGTGCAGCTCCGGATAGCCGCCGGGCAGCCAGCAGCTATCGGCGCGCTCGGACGGCGCTTCGTCGGCGAGCGGCGAAAACGGAATGATCTCGGCGCCGGCATGGCGCCAGGCACCGACGAGGTGAGGGTAGGCGAAGGTAAAAGCCCGGTCGCTGGCGAGCGCGATGCGCTGTCCCGGCGGCGGCACCGCCGGCAAGCGGGCTGTGTCGGTGGCGATCGCGAGCGGCGCCGCGGTGGCTACGAGGCCGTCGAGATCGAGATGAGTTTCCGCCGTGGCGGCGAGCCGCTCGATGAGCCCGTGCAGGTCGGTATGCTCACCGGCCTGCACCAGGCCGAGATGCCGTTCCGGCAGAGCGAGCGCCGCTTCGCGCGGGATGGCGCCGAGCACGGCAATGCCAAGCGCATTGATCGCATCGGCAATCAGCACGCGGTGCCGCTCGCTGGCGACGCGATTGAGAATGACGCCGGCGACGCGCACGGCGGAATCGTGCGTCGCGAATCCGCGCACCAAGGCGGCCGCCGATTGCGCCTGCCGGGACACATCGAGCACCAGCACCACGGGCAAATTAAAATGCGCGGCAAGATCGGCGGTGGCGCCGCGCCGGCCGCCGGTGCCGGCTGCGCCGTCGAACAGTCCCATCACGCCTTCGATGACAAAAACATCCGCGTCGCTTGCCGCCTGCGCGGCCAAGGCGTCGAGCAGCGCTCCCGGCATCGCCCAGGAATCGAGATTGACGCTCGGCGTGCCGATGGCGGCGGCGTGGAAAGCCGGATCGATGTAATCCGGCCCCGCCTTGGCCGCGCGCACGGTAACGCCGCGCCGGGCCAGCGCCGCCAGGATAGCGAGCGTGACAGTGGTCTTGCCGGCGCCGGAATGCGGTGCGGCGACGATGAGCCCGCGCGCCGTCACGGCACTTTCACCGTCCGCTCGTCCCCGCGAAAGCGGGGACCCAGCCGTTCGCGCGAAGTCAGAGACTGGATTCCCGCTTTCGCGGGAATGAGCGGAGAATGGAACATCACGGCGTACCTCCGCTCGCCGCCGCACTTTCGCCGATCAGCGCATGGCGCATGGTCACGATGTCGCCAATGACAACGATGGCCGGCGGCTCGAAATTTTGTGTCCGCGCCGCGGCGGCGATGTCCGCGAGCGGCGCGACCAGGACGCGTTGTTTCGGTGTGGTGGCCGAAGCGATCACCGCCGCCGGCGTCGTACCGGCAAGGCCGGCCTGCATCAGCGCGCCGGTGATCCGTTCGAGATTATGCATCACCATGTAAAACACGATCGGCTGGCCGGTGCGGGCAAGCGGCGTCCAGTCAAATTCCTCGTCCTCGCCGTGACCGGCGGCGAAAATGACGGCGCGGTTGGTGCCGCGGACCGTCGCCGGGATCGCCGCCGCGGCGAGCGCGGCAAGCCCAGCGGTCACGCCGGGAATAACGCGGAATGGAATGCCGGCCGCTGCGAGCGTCATCGCCTCCTCGCCGCCCCGGCCGAACACGAAAGGATCGCCGCCCTTGAGCCGCAGCACTCGCTCACCCGCGCGGGCAAGCGTCACCAGACGCTCGCTGATATCGGCCTGCAGCGCCGAGGGTTTGCCGCCGCGCTTGCCGGCAAACTCGAGCCGCGCCCGCGGTCCGGCCAGCGCCAGCACGCGCTTATCGACCAGCGCGTCATGGACGACCACGTCGGCCTGGGCGAGCCCGGCCAGTGCATCGAGCGTGAGCAGGCCCGGATCGCCCGGACCGGCACCGGCCAGCCAGACATGGCCCGGCTCGAACACCGGCACGCCGCCGCGTTGCGCCGCCAAGGCATCCCACGCGGTCATGCCGCGCTCCCGTGGTGACGGCTGCGGCATACCGGACTACATGAGGCAAGATGGCCAAACAGGAACGCCCTTTGCGCCGGGGCTGGACCACCGGCACCTGTGCTGCCGCCGCGGCGAAAGCGGCCTATGCCGCGCTCGTCACCGGCAAATTTCCCGATCCGGTCGAAGTGGCGCTGCCGCGCGGCGAACGGCCGGGCTTCGCGCTGGCGCTGGCACGGCGCGATCAAGACACGGCGACCGCCGGCGTGATCAAAGATGCCGGTGACGATCCCGACGTCACCCACGGCGCCTTGATCTGCGCGACGGTGCGCGTCGGCGCGCCCGGCAGCGGCGTCACCTTCCGCGCCGGGGATGGCGTCGGCACCGTCACGCGTGCCGGCCTGCCGGTGGCGCCCGGCGAGCCTGCCATCAATCCGATGCCGCGCCGTATCATCACCGACGCCATTGCCGAAGTGGCCGCCGGAGCGGCGCGCGCAGCCGACGCCGAAGTGGAAATCTCGATACCCGGCGGCGAAGCGCTCGCGGCCAAAACGCTCAACGGCCGTCTCGGCATTGTCGGCGGCCTGTCGATCCTCGGCACCACTGGCATCGTCGTACCGTATTCCTGCTCGGCCTGGATCCATTCGATCCATTCCGGCATCGATGTCGCCCGCGCCGCGGGGCTTAGCCATATTGCCGGCGCGACCGGCGCCAGTTCCGAGGCCGGCGCTCAAAGACTTTACGGTCTGCCGGAGATCGCGCTGATCGACATGGGCGATTTCGTCGGCGGCATGCTGAAATATCTGCGCCGCCATCCGGTGCCGCGCGTCACCATCGCCGGCGGCGTCGCCAAGATGACCAAGCTGGCGCAGGGATTGACCGATCTGCACTCCAAGCGCGGCACGGCCGACCTCGTGACGCTTGCCGGCTACGCGGCGGCGGCAGGCGGCTCCAAGCAATTGGAAGAGCGCATCGTCGCGGCCAATACCGTCGCCGAGGCTTTCACCCATGCGCAAGCCGAAGACATCGCGCTCGGCGATCAGGTCGCGCTTGCCGCGCAGAAAACCGCAGAGGCTCTCGTCGCCGGCTGTGATATTGCGGTTGAAATCGTATTGTTCGACCGCGAACAAAATCTGGCCGGCCGCGCGCCGTTCAAAATCTAGATCCGGGATCATCGCGCCCCTCCGCGAAACCGGCGGCGATAATCCGCATCGTACAGCGCGCTGTCGCGGAAATCCCGCGCCGCGAGCGCCCGGCCGACGAGAATAAGCGCGGTGCGCTCGATCTTGGCGGCGGCAACCTGGGCGGCGATATCGGCAAGCGTGCCGCGCAAGATCAGCTGCGAAGGCGAGCTCGCTTGCACCACGACCGTGGCCGGGCAATCGGCGCCGTAGAACGGCGCGAGCTCCTTGACGATGTCGTCGATGGCATGAATCGCGAGATGGATGACAAGGGTCGCGCCGCTTTGCGCAAAATGCGCGAGCTTCTCGCCTTCCGGCATCCTCGAGGCGCGGCCGGAAACGCGCGTCAGCACCACGCTCTGCGCCACTTCCGGCACTGTGAGCTCGCACTGCAAGGCCGCCGCCGCCGCGGCAAAGGCCGGCACGCCGGGCGTCAGCGTATAGGGAATGCCGCGGCGGTCGAGCCTCCGCAACTGTTCGGCCAGCGCCGAGTAGATCGACAGATCGCCGGAGTGTAACCGCGCAACGTCATGGCCGGCGGCGTGCGCCTTGGCAAATTCGGCGTCGATCTCGTCGAGCGACAACGGCGCGGTGTCGACGATACGCGCACCGGGCGGACAATAGCCTAGCAATTCGCGCGGCACGATCGAGCCGGCGTAAAGGCAGACCGGGCAGCGCGCGATGAGATCGCGCCCGCGCACGGTAATGAGATCGGCCGCACCCGGCCCGGCGCCGATGAAATGCACCGTCATGGTTTGGTCCATAACCATTGCGTCACCGGCATGGCCGCACGCCAGCCGGTCTTCTCGCCGACAGCGTCGGCGCGCGAAATCGCAATGCGGATCAGTTCGCCGCCGCAGGCGGCATGACGAGCGAGCAACAAAGCTTCGGTTTCGAGCGTCACCGCATTCACAACTAGACGGCCTCCCGTCCACAGTGCGCGTGTCGCGGCGTCAAGCACGCCGGCATCGGCGCCGCCACCGATGAAGATCGCGTCGGGACCGGCAAGACCGGTAAGCGCGCCTGGCGCCGCGCCTTCGACGATTTCCAAGCCCGGCACGCCGAATGCCGCCGCATTGCGACGGGCGCGCGCGGCGCGATCCGGGCGCCGTTCGACCGCGATCGCGCGCATCGCGGGATCGGCCAGCATCCATTCAATCGCCACCGAGCCGGAACCGGTGCCGATATCCCAAAGAAGTTCGCCACGGCACGGCGCGAGAGACGACAGCGTGACGGCGCGGATTTCGCGTTTGGTGATCTGGCCATCGTGTTCGAAAAGTTCGTCGGCGAGACCTGCTGTTCGTGCCAACACCCGCGCGCCGGCGGCGGCTTCGACTTCAATCGCCACGGTATTCAATGCGCCGACCGCGCTAAGATCGTATGCGGCGGCTTTCGTCTGGCGGATCTGCTCGTGCGCGCCGCCCAATGCTTCGAGCACCGTCAGACGCGATGCGCCGAATCCGGTCTCGGTCAGCAGCGCCGCCAGGGCGGTGGGCGCTTCGCCGTCCGACGTCAAAGTCAGAATTCGCGCGCCCGGTTGCAGATGTGGCCGTATCAGATCGAGCGCGCGGCCGTGCAGCGACAGAAGCACGCTATCCGGCAGCGACCAGCCGAGCCGGGCGGCGGCAAGGCTGAATGCGGAAGCCGCCGGAACAACCACCATCTCGCGCGCATCGATATGGCGCGCCAGCACGGCACCGACGCCGTAATGGAACGGATCGCCCGAGGCGAGTACGCAGACTTGGCGGCCGCGGTGGCGAAGCACCTCTTCGGCAGCGCGGTCGAACGGGCTCGGCCAGGGCCGCGCAACGCCGCGAATGAGCGAAGCCGCCAGCGTGAGATGGCGACGGCCGCCGAACACGATCTCTGCGTTCTCAATCAAGCCGCGTGCGACCGGGCTCAAAGCCTCCACGCCATCCTCGCCGATGCCGACGATGGACAGCCAGCGTGGCGATGCGGCAGTGTCGCGCGGAAGCTCGTCAGGAAGCAGCAGATTAGACATGCACCGCGTCCTCATTCTCGGCGGCACAACGGAGGGTCGTCTGCTCGGCGAACGCCTCGCAAAGCGCGGCGGCCTCGACGTCACGCTGTCGCTCGCCGGCCGCACGGCTTCGCCGGTGCCGCATGCCCTGCCAATTCGCGTCGGTGGCTTTGGCGGCGCCGCGGGGCTCGCCGATTATCTCGTCGCGAAGCGTATCGACGCCTTGATCGACGCGACCCATCCCTATGCAAGCATCATTTCGGCCAATGCTGTAGCCGCCGCGCGCCAAACCGGCGTGCCTTTCATGGCGTTGCGCCGGCCGCCCTGGACCGCCGTCGCCGGCGATCACTGGATCGAGGTGAGCGATACCACAGCGGCGGTGGTCGTTATCGGAGATGAACCGCGCCGGGTCTTTGTTGCGCTTGGCCGCAACGAACTCGCACCCTTCGCCGCCGCGCCGCCGCAGCATCATTATCTGATCCGCAGTGTCGATCCGGTCGATCCGCCGCTGCCGCTGCCGCAGGTGACCTACATCACCGCGCGAGGGCCCTTCAGCGAGGCCGACGATCGCGCACTTCTGACTGCGCATAGGATCGAGCTCGTCATCTCCAAGAACAGCGGCGGCAATGCCGCCTACGGCAAAATCGCTGCGGCGCGGGCGCTCGGGCTTGGCGTCATCATGTTGCGCCGCTCTCCGGCGCCAGAAGCGCCGGCGGTCGAAACGATCGAGGCTTCGGTGGCATGGCTCGATCATACGCTCGCCTCCACCGCCGCGCGCGGCGTGTAAACCAGCGGCGAAAGCCCGGGCCGCGTGATCACCCGCGTCTCGCGTGTGCCGAAGATCACCAAGGTCGCCATATCGGCCGGGGTCGCGTCGGCCTCGGCGAGTGTCGTGACTTTTACATGTTCGTCCGAGCGGCCGACGGCGCGGCCGAACACGACCGTTGTCGTCTCCGGTAAATGTCGCCGCAGCCGTTCGACCGCCTTGCCGAATTGCCAAGGCCGCGCTCGCGATATCGGGTTGTAAAGCGCGATGACGAAACCGGCGCTCGCCGCGGCGTCGAGCCGGCGTTCGACCAATTCCCACGGCTTGAGATTATCGGATAGCGACAGCGCGCAAAAATCGTGGCCGAGCGGCGCGCCGATCTTTGCAGCAACGGCGAGCATCGCGGTGATGCCAGGAACAAAAACAACGTCCAGCGCGCGCCACGCCTCCGGGCCTTCCTCGATCTGTTCGCAAATCGCCGCCGCCATGGCGAATACGCCCGGATCGCCGCCGGAAACGACCGCCACTTTCCTGCCGCTCGCAGCGTCACGCAACGCAGCGGCGGCGCGGGCGCCTTCTTCGCGATTATCGGACGGGTACCGGCTTTGGCCGGCATGCACTGGCACGCGGTCTAAATAAGGTCCGTACCCGTAGAGCGCCTGTGCTGATGCCAGCGTCTCCTCGGCTTCAGGCGTCAGGTAACGCGGATCGCCCGGCCCCAGGCCGACGACGGCGATGCGCCCGCCGCCGCTCATGATCGCTCCTCCCAACCCGGGACAAGCACGACGGCGAAATAGGGCGCTTCGTCGTCGGGCTTGGCGGCGAGCGGAATCATCTGGGCGTCCGCCATGGTGCCGCGCTCGACATAGATGGCACGCGGCAGCCGGCCGCTGCGTTCGAGCGCGCGGCGCAGCTTCGGCAAATGCCGGCCGACTTTCATCACCACCACGGCGTCGGTATCGGCGAGCCGGCGCTCAAGCTCGGCTTCCGGCAATGTTGCCGGCAGCACACAGAAAACGTCATTGCCCTGAGCGATCGGCATTCCCGCCGCCGACCAACAGCCGGACATGCCGGTGACACCGGCGACGATCTCGGTCCGATAACGCTGTGCCAGCCGCGTGTGCAGATGCATGTAGGAGCCATAGAACAACGGGTCGCCTTCCGCGATGACCGCAACGACGCGGCCGGCTTCGAGATGTGCGGCGATTGTCGCGGCGGCGCCGTCGTAGAAATCGCGAAGCGAATCGCGATAGCCGTCGCTGCATGACGGCAACTCCGTCGTGACCGGATAATAGAGCGGCAGTTCGGTCACGCCGAGCCGCAAATGCCGTTCGACGATCGCGCGCGAATGGCTGGCATTGCCGGCCTTGGCGAAATGCGCGACCACGTCGGCTTCGCCGAGCGCGCGCATCGCTTTAAGCGTCATCAGTTCCGGATCGCCGGGACCGACGCCGACGCCCAGTAGTTTTCCCACGCTCATAGGCCGGGCCTCGCCAGAGCATTGACGGCGGCCGCGGTCATGGCGCTGCCGCCCATGCGTCCGCGCACGATGAGAAACGGAATACCGCGTGGATTTTCGGCAAGCGCCGCTTTCGATTCAGCAGCACCGACAAAGCCCACCGGAATGCCGAGAATGGCAGCCGGCTTCGGTGCGCCTTCATCAATCATATCCAGCAATCGGAACAAAGCCGTCGGCGCATTGCCGATGGCGACCACGGCACCGGCAAGACGATCGCGCCACAGATCGAGCGCCGCCGCCGAGCGTGTCGTCGCGTGGCTCGCGGCGAGTGGCGTCGTACGCGGATCGTTGAGCGTGCAGATCACGTCGTTATGCGCCGGCAGACGTGCGCGGGTAACGCCGCGGGCGACCATCTCGGCGTCGCACAAGATCGGCGCGCCGGCCGCGAGCGCGCCGCGTGCCGCGGCGACGAGGTTCGGGCCGAATTCGATGTGCTGCGCCATCTCGACCTGGCCGCAGGCGTGAATCATGCGCACCGCGACGTCGGCTTCCTCCGCCGAGAAGCGCGACAGGTCGGCCTCCGCGCGGATGATGGCGAACGAGCGTTCATAGATCGCGGTGCCATCGCGGAGATAAGTAGCGTGTTCAGACATGATCGCGGCTACGTTTTTGTTCGCGGACATATTGCGTGACTGCGGCGAGAAGTTCGTTCGTTGGCACAATAGCGAACGGCGCGTCCCTCGTAGAGCCATCAGCGATCAGCGCGCACCCCTCGGCCGTGCCGACAATGGTCAAAGCAGCGGCCGCGGCCTGGGCGCAGCCCTTGGCGCAGCCGGAAACATGGATGGTCTTTCCATCGCTGAATTCCGTTGCGCAGTGTTCGGCGAGCGCAGGCGCCATCGCGCGTGAAGCAATATGCGCTGACGCGCAGATCGGCGCGCCGGCGCAAGCGACGACATGGCGACGCGGATCGTCGGCATGCACGATAAAGCGTTGCTTTTCTGCTGCGGCGATAAAGGCTGATGTTGTCTGCGGCTTGAGCCCGACGGTCAGCAACGCTCGGCCCGGAACAGCACGAAAACCTTCGGCATCCGCTGCCGCGGCGGTTGCGACGAGATTTTCGAGCGAAGCCGCATCGGCATGGCCGAAAGCGAACCCGACGCCGCAGGCGCGTGATCCGTCGCGCAGATGATGCAGGCCGATCGGCGATGACAGCACCCGCTCATTCCCGCGAAAGCGGGAATCCAATTCCGGGTCCCCGCTTTCGCGGGGACGAGCGGCCATTACGAGGCCGTCGATGGCCGAACGGAATGTGGTTGCCCCTTCGCGGGCCAGAACATCACGGGCCCGCGTAGTACGCCCGCGCTTCGCCAAAACCTCAAGCAAGCGGATGACGGCTTCGACGCCATCTGCTGGTACGATGATGCCTAAATCCGCCGCGCTTGATTCGTCGCCGCCCATACTGACGTGAAGCACGACGCCGTCCGAAGTTGCCAAAGCGCGCAGCCGGACGTCGGCGGAAAGCGTTGCGAGGTTTAGCGATCCGCCGCCGTCGATCGCGACGGAAACCTTGGCTGAAAGTCGCGCGGCCATCGATTGCTGCATCATTCTTCGGCGTAGCGCACCCGCCGAGGCGCCGGACTCGAAAATTTCCTCCGGGTCGATGCCGGTGAGCGGATTGCAGTGAACGGGCATGCCGTCTTCTGCGGCGATACCGAGCGCAGCAACGGCCGCCGCGAAGGGCGGCGCGGAAACGGCGCTCAAGCCGCGCACCTGGATGCTGCCGCGCGAGGTGACTTCGATGATGCCGTTGCCATGGGTGCGGGCGGCCGCACACAACGCGCCGAAGGCCGCAAGCGGGATCGTGCCGATCGGCAGCAGTCGTACCAGCAACCCGTCGCCGGTCGGCATTGGCGCTGACAATCCGGGACAAGCGCCCCGCGGGCTTGGCGCGACAAGGGCATGAGCGGCAAGAGCGTGAGCGGTCATGCCACGCACTCCAGGCGCAGCGCCGCGAGATCGGCGTCAACGTCATTGCGGCGCGGATGCCAGAAACCGCGGCGGCGCGCCCTATCGAGCCGTTCGGCAATCGCGGCGGCGGCCTCGGGATTTTCGCGCAACAGAAAAGCGCGAACTTCGGGATCGACGACATACGCTTCGTGCAACAGATCGAACAATTCACCGGCGACCGCGGCGGTCGTTTCGGCAAAGTCGGCGAGGCGATCGACGGTTTCGGCAAGCTCGGCGGCACCGCGCGGGCCGTGGCGCATCTGGCCGGCAATGAAACGCGGATTGATCGCGCGCGCCCGCACGATGCGCGCCAAAGCCGCCGACAAGGCGCGGGCGCGGGGCCGCTGCGGATCGGTCATGTCGAGCATGACCAGATCGACCGAGCGGCCCAATAGCTTAGCCGCCGCGGCAAAGCCGCCAATAAAGGCGGCATCCTCAGTCCCTTCGAGAAGATCGCGCGCCGGATCGTCGCTGCTATGTACCAGCATGTCGGCGCCGGCGACGCGTTGCGCGAAGGCGCCCGGTGCCGCACCGGCCTCGCCCTCGGCGCCACCGTAAACATGCGATGCCGCCGCCAGATAAGCCGCGCCGATCTTGTCGCCATCGGCGTCACGGCCGAGCAAATCCTCGACGCCTGAGCCATAAGTGCCCGGCGCCGTGCCGAAGATGCGATCGAGATGTGTTCCGCCTTCCTTCCCACCGCGGCGCGCAGCGGCGAGCGGGTTCTCGTCATCGGCTTCGTCGCGCGCGGCGACGGTCTGTACGGCAGTGTCGATCAGCGCAATCTGTGCCGGGAAGAGATCGCGAAACAAACCGGAAATCCGCCAGGTGACGTCGACCCGCGCGCGACCCATGGCGGCGGTCGGCAACACTTCGACGCCGGCAACGCGGCCGCTGGCGTGATCCCAAATCGGCCGGCACCCCATCAGCGCCAGGCCCTGCGCGATTTCTTCGCCGCCGGTGCGCAAAGTAGCGCTGCCCCAAAGATCGATGACGACTGCGTGCGGCATCTCGCCGTGCGTCTGCAGATGCGCCCGCACCACTTCGGCGGCGGCGATGCGGCCAAGCTCCATGGCTGTCGGTGTCGGCAGCGTGCGTGGATCGGCGGTGAAAAGGTTGCGGCCGGTCGGCAGCACATCGCGGCGTCCGCGCGCCGGCGCGCCGGCCGGTCCGGCCACAACGCGGCCACCATCGAGCGCTGCGATCAGCGCCAAGCGCTCGGCTTCGGCGCTTTGGCGCCAGGCCGGATCGTCCGTGTCCGCGGCGGTGCGGCCGTAGATGTGTTGGCCGTCTTTGACGGCAAGATCTTTCAGATCGCAGAGCCAGGCGTCGATGCGGCGTAGCGCGTCGTCGGAAGCAGCCGCGATGCCGATACCGGCCTCGCGCCCCAAGCCGGTGCGCTGCGCGGTCTCGATGATCAACGTGGCGAGCCGTTCGCGGCGCCGGCGGTCGAGGCCGTCGGCTTGGGCATATTCATCGAGCAGAAGTTCGAGATCGTGCGCTTGCCCGCTCGGGCCGCCGGCGATCAGCGGCGGCGGCAAATGGCCGATGGTCACGCCGGCGATGCGCCGCTTCACCTGTGCCGCCTCGCCCGGATTGCTGACGATGAAAGGATAGATCACCGGCAGTGCGCCGATGACAAGCTCGGGAAAACATTGCGCGGTGAGCGCGACCGCCTTGCCCGGCAACCATTCTAGCGTGCCGTGCGCGCCCATGTGAAGAAGCGCGTCGGCTTTGACGACATACTGCAGCCAGAGGCCAAACGCGACCAGGCCATGACGCGGCGGCAATTGCGGGTCGTGATAATCGGCGCGGCGTTCTCCGGCGCGGCCGCGATCCGGCGGCAACGCGACGAGAATATTGCCGAATTTTCGCGCGCGGAAGTGAAACGCGTCCTCCAGTGCATCCGGATCGCCGGCCGGTTCGCCCCAAGCTTCGCGGATGCGGCTTACGGCGGCTTCCGGCAGCCGCGCCAGCAGCTCTTCGTAGCGTTGGATCGTGAGCGTAGCTTCGTCGTTATGCGACAGCGCAGCCAGCAAATCGCGCGATGTTTTTGGCGCGCCGCCGATTGTGTAGCCTGCGGCGGTCAGATCATCGATGGCGGCGATCACGCTTGCCGGTACGTCAAGGCCGACCGCATAACCGGTACGGCCGGGCGCGCCGGGATAATCCGGCATCAGGATCGCGACGCGGCGTTCGCTTCGCGGCAGGGTGCGCAGTCGAACAAGAGCGGCGATGCGGTCTGCGACCATCGCAATCCGATTCGGCTCGGGCCGGCTCGCCAGCGCGGTGAAAGACAATCCTTCTTGCGGTGGCAGCGGATCCTTAAAGGCCACCGCGCCGGCGAGGATGCGGCCGTCAAGCTCCGGCAGTACAATGTGCATGGCGAGATCGGCGGCGCCGAGCCCGCGTGGACTGTCCTGCCAGGCGGCTCGTTTTGTGGTGGCGCTGATCACCTGCAAGACCGGCACGCCGGTTTCGTCGAGAATGGTGCGATCATCGCCGCCGCCACCCGCAGCAAAGGCCGTTGTGGTGACGATCAGAGCAGGATCGAGCCGGATGAAGGCGTCGCGCAGGAACGCGGTCGCCGCGCTTTCCTTCAGGCTCGTCACCATCAATGCGGCCGGCGCCAGACCGCGCGCCGCAAGCGCCGCGCAAAGTGCATCGATCGGCGCGGTATCGGCCGCGAGCAATAGAGCGCGGTAAAAGATGATCGGTACGACTGGCTTCTTTATTTCTCGCTCATTCCCGCGCAAGCGGGAATCCAGTTCTGGCTCCCCGCTTTCGCGGGGATGAGCGGACTTTTCTTGGAGTGCGGCGATCAAGCGATCGAGTTCGACCGCGCCCTCGCCGGGCAGATAGCCGGCGAGCCGCGGCACCGGCCGTGGTTCGCGCAATTCCAATTCGCACCCGGCATGTCGCGCCAGCCGCCGCAACAGCGCCCGCAAATTCTCCCGGCCGCCTTCGCGGAAGAAATCCAGCAGCGCGTGAAGCTCATCGGCGGACAAAGTAGAGGCGGCTTCGAGCCGCGCATCGTCCCGATCTTCGCCGGGCAGCACAGCAAGCGCGATGCTGCGTTCGCGCGCCAGCGCCGCGAGTTGCTCGATACCGTATTTCCACCAATCGAGGCCGCCGAGGAGGCGAACCACGATCACCTTGGCGTGCATGCCGACGCGATCGATCCAGAGATCGACCGACATCGGATGGCGAAGATCGCGCAGATGGGCGAGCCGTACGCTGGGCAGCGTGGCACGCTCGGCTTCCCATGCGGCAGCGAGCCCGGCGAGATCGGTATCGGCGAATGACAGTATGGCGATGTCGCCCGGCAGTTGGCCGAGATCGATCGCTTCGACGATTTCGTCGAGGCCGGCCGAACTCGTGGTCAACAGATGCATCGCTTTGTTAGCCTGCGAGCGCGCGGGTTATCGCGGCGCGATCAAGTCCCTTCAATCCGATGACGACGAGCTGGCCGGTGCGCGTCTCTGCCGCGTTCCAGGCGCGGTCGTATTGGTGCGTGACCCGCGGCCCGACCGCCTGCACCAGCAAGCGCAGCGGCTTTTGCGCGACGGCGGCAAAGCCCTTGACCCGCAGCACATCGAAGTCTTCCGCCAGTGCGGCGACGCGGCTCAGCAGCGCTGCCGGATCGGCGATTTCGCCGAGCGGCACGACAAAGCTGTCGAAGTCGTCGTGATCGTGGTCGGCTTCGGCATCGTGCCGAGTGCGGCGATTGACGATGTCGTCTTCGGTGCCGATGCCGAGCCCAAGCAGCAGCGCCTGATCGACCTTGCCGTCGGTGACGGTGAGGACTTTGACGCTGCGCGGCAGCGCGCCCGCAATCGTTGCCAGCGCATTGTTGACGCCGGCCTCGTCAAGCAGGTCGCGCTTGTTCAGCACCACAAGATCGGCACAGGCGATCTGATCCTCGAAGACTTCCTCGACCGGATCGTCATGGTCGAGGGCGCTGTCAGCCAGGCGCTGCAGCTTGAGCGCGTCGAGATCGCGCGCGACGCGGCCGTCGGCAAGCGCTGAGCCGTCGACGACAACGACCACGCCGTCGACCGTGACGCGGCTCTTGATCGCCGGCCAGTTGAACGCCTGGACCAGCGGCTTCGGCAGCGCGAGGCCCGAGGTCTCGATCACGATGTGTTCGACGCCGTTCTTGGCCAGAATGGCGTCGAGCGCCGGCACGAATTCGTCGGCAACTGTGCAGCACAGGCAGCCATTGGCCAGTTCGACGATGTTGTCTTCCGGGCAGGCTTCGTTGCCGCAGCCTTTGAGGATTTCGCCGTCGATACCGACGTCGCCGAATTCGTTGACGATGACGGCGAGGCGCCGGCCTTGCGCATTGGCCAGCACGTGGCGGATCAGTGTCGTTTTACCGGAGCCGAGAAAACCGGTGATGATGGTGCAGGGAATGCGGGCAAGCGGGCTGTTCATAGATCGGCCTCTTCGAAATCAAGGGGTGGGACGCGGGCGATCAGGCCGCGCTTCAAGATGTCCGGCCGGCCGCGCCACGGCAGGATGCCGTCAGCGGCGCCGGCGAGAAGGCGCGCGCCTTCGACCAGTGCATCGGCGTTGGCGACGTCGAGGCCGCCGAACAGGTAGGTCCAGGAACCATTGGCGCGCATGGCGGCGCTCGGGCCGCGGGTGCAATTGGCGAGGCAGCGCAGCCGCCGTACGACGACTTCGGTGCCCGCCGCCGCCTGCTCTGTGGCGGCGGCAAGAAGCGCGCCCGGCCGCGGTTCGCCGTCCGGCTCGGATTCCTGTTTTCCTTGTTGCCGGCAGGTGGTGCACACGTAAATCATCGGTGCCATTGGCACACCCATGCGCGGCCGGCTGCGGATTTGATAAAAGTAATCACGAAGTATCCTCGCTGACGCTATCGTCGGCGCGAGCGAGGACCGAAAGACTTATCGCCTTTCGGATCATCCACAGGTACACCCCGACCCGTGTTTGTCGCGTCGACACGGCTGATGGCAGGTCTCCTGGCTCGCGGATCGTCGCCTCGTCCTGCCTTCCCGGCACCAGTGCGGCGCCAGTGGCTTAACCGGACGAAACTACCCGCTCACAGTTGCGGGGGCAGCTGCGGCATTGGCCGTCGCTTACGCGGCGGCCGCACCGCATTCCCTATTCACCCTCATCGCGAGGGACCATCGATGGCGCCACTTAACGGTCGCGCGGCGGCCTTTGTCAACGGGAGACACTTTGACCGAACACGCGGACCGAAGTGCTGTCGGCCACGGCACGGGATTTCCTTCAGCCGCCGATCTGTTCTAGTGCAGATAGCGCGAAATCGGGCTCCTATAACGCCCGTAACAAGACCCCGGGAATTGACTTCATGGAACTGGTAACCCTCGTCCTCGGTGGCGCGCGCTCGGGCAAGAGCCGTTATGCCGAAGGCTTGATTGCCGCGCTGCCGCCACCTTGGACCTATGTGGCGACCGCGGCGGCGGGCGATGATGAGATGGCCGAGCGCATTGCCTCGCATCGGGCTCGGCGCGGGCCGGACTGGCAGACCATCGACGCGCCACGCGATCTGGTGGCGGCTTTAAAGTCCTGCCGGAACATGCCGGTGCTGGTCGATTGCCTGACGCTGTGGCTGTCAAATCTGATGTTGGCGGAGGCGGATATCGAGGCGGAAGTGGCGCATCTCGAAGCCACGCTTGGCGCCATGACGGCGCCGGTGGTGCTGGTATCGAACGAAGTCGGCTACGGCATCGTACCGGATTATCCGCTCGGCCGGCGGTTTCGCGATCATCAAGGCATTCTCAATCAAAAGATCGCCGCGCGCGCCGACCGCGTCGTGCTCGTGGTCGCGGGACTGCCGCTGGCCGTGAAAGGAGCGTTGTAACGTGACGGATCAAACACGCGACGAAGCCGAGGCTGAACGGTACCGCGGCAAAATGGCGAAGCGCAAAGCGGTGCAGGATGCCGAAGTTGCCGGGAAGACGATCGAAAAGGGTTTGCTGATCGTCCATACCGGCACCGGCAAGGGCAAATCCACCGCCGCTTTCGGGCTGGTGCTGCGCATGCTTGGCCGCGGTCATCGCGTCGGCGTGGTGCAATTCATCAAGGGCGCCTGGCATTCGGCGGAGCGCGACGCGCTGGAGAGGTTCGGCGATCAGCTGGTCTGGCACACCATGGGCGAGGGCTTTACCTGGGAGACGCAGGACCGCGCCCGCGATGTCGCGGCGGCCGAACGCGCCTGGACCAAGGCGCGCGAGCTGTTGGACGATCCGAGCATCGCGATGCTGGTGCTTGATGAGATCAACATCGCGCTGCGTTATGATTATTTGAATCTCGATGCAGTGATCGCCGTCCTCACGGCGCGGCGGCCGGGTCTGCATGTCGTCGTGACCGGCCGCAACGCTAAAGCGGAGATGATCGCCGCCGCCGATCTCGTCACCGAGATGACCTTGGTGAAACATCACTTCGCCGCCGGGGTGAAGGCGCAGCCCGGCATCGAGTTCTAAACTCGGCTCTAAACCATGGAGTCTTGAACGATGCCGGCCCGCGCGCTGATGTTCCAGGGCACCGGCTCCGACGTCGGCAAGTCGCTCATGGTCGCCGGTCTGGCGCGTGCCTTGACGCTACGCGGGCTCACGGTGCGTCCGTTCAAGCCGCAGAACATGTCGAACAATGCCGCGGTGACGGCCGACGGCGGTGAGATCGGCCGCGCGCAGGCATTACAGGCCCGCGCGGCGCGGGCGCCGGCGAGCGTTCACATGAACCCGGTGCTGCTCAAGCCACAAAGCGAGATCGGCGCGCAGATTATCGTGCAGGGCCGCGTCTATGGCAGCGCCAAGGCCGCCGCTTATCAGCAGATGAAACGCGAACTGCTGCCTTTCGTGCTCGACAGCTACGAACGCTTGAAACGCGAAGCCGACATCGTGTTGATCGAAGGCGCCGGTAGCGCCGCCGAGGTCAATCTGCGGAGGAACGACATCGCCAATATGGGCTTCGCGCGCGCGGCGGATGTGCCGGTTGCGCTGATCGGCGACATCGATCGCGGCGGCGTGATCGCGAGCCTGGTCGGCACCAAGGCGGTGATCGCGCCGGAGGATGCGGCGCTGATTTGCGGCTTCATCGTCAACAAGTTTCGTGGCGATCCGGCGCTGTTTGCGGCGGGCATGGAGCGGATCGCTGAGCTGACCGGATGGCCCGCGCTCGGGCTGGTTCCTCACTTCGCCGACGCGCGGCTGTTGCCGGCGGAGGATGCACTGGCGCTTGATCAGTCGCGGCCGGCCAAATCGGGAGCGAAGTTGCGCGTCACGGTGCCGATCCTGCCGCACATCGCCAATTTCGACGATCTCGATCCGCTCGATGCTGAGCCAATGGTGGAACTCGTCCGCGTGTGGCCGGGCGGAGCACTGCCCGGCGATGCCGATCTGATCCTGCTGCCGGGATCGAAGGCAACGATCGCCGATCTTATGGCGTTGCGCGACGCCGGCTTCGATATCGACATCGCCGCACATCGGCGCCGTGGCGGCATGGTTTTAGGTCTATGCGGCGGGTATCAGATGTTGGGACGGACGATTGCCGATCCTGACGGCGTCGAAGGTCCGCCGGCAAAAGTCGCGGGTCTCGGACTGCTTGAGGTAGAAACCGTTTTGTCGAATGACAAACGGCTTGAAGCTGTGCGCGGCACCACGGCCGGGGGCGTGCCGTTTTCAGGCTACGAAATGCATATGGGCGTGACGGAAGGGCCGGATTGCGCCCGGCCGTTTGGGCGGCTTGCCGACGGCGCGGCCGAAGGCGCGGTCTCGGCCGATGGCCGTGTGATCGGCAGTTACATCCATGGCCTGTTTTCTGACGATCGGCAGCGCGCGGCCTGGCTCTCACGGTTCGGCGCCGGTGCCGCGAACATTGCTTACGACGATGTGGTGGAATGCACGCTCGACGGGCTGGCGGCACACCTCGCCACGCATCTCGATCTCGATCGGGTATTCACATTGGCGCGTTGAGGATCGCGGTCAAGCCGGCGAGCGTCGCGATCAAGATTGCATCGGCGTAGCGATAGAGCGACAGCGCGTAACGAATATCGGCAGCGCTCGCCTGGCGGCGCCCGTCGCCCATCAGAGCGTCGTCCACGGCTATGCCGTCATAGATACGCGGCCCGGCCAGTGAAAGTCCAAGCGCGCCGGCAATTGCTGCTTCCGGATAACCGGCATTGGGCGATCGGTGACGCGGCGCATCGCGCCGCACGGCGCGCCACGCCGCTGCCGCGAAGGCTTTCCGATGCAATGCAGCCGCCGCGATCAGCAACAGCGCCGCGAGCCGCGAGGCCGGCAGATTAACGAGATCGTCAAGCCGTGCCGCCGCCCAGCCAAATGCCGCATAACGCGGAGTTCGGTGGCCGATCATGCTGTCGGCGGTGTTGATGGCCTTATAGAGTGCGGCGCCGGGAAGCCCGGCAATGGCGAGCCACAGTGCCGGCGCTACCACTGCATCGGAGAAATTCTCGGCGAGGCTCTCGATCGCGGCGCGGACGACGCCTGCTTCGTCGAGCGATTCGGTGTCGCGGCCGACGATATGCGATACTGCGGTGCGGCCGGCGGCGAGGCCTTCGGTCTCGAGCGCCAAGGCGACATCAGCGACGTGCCGGTAAAGGCTTCGTTGCGCTATCAATGAACTCGCCAGCAGCGCGGTGACGAAGAGACCAAGCGGCAGGCGAAACAACTCACGCTGTACCAAAAATGCGACCGATCCGACGATAACGATGACGATCAGAATCGAGAATATGCCTTTAATGCGCTGCGCCGGTTGGGCGTTGAGCAAGCGATCCAATGCGGCGATGAGACCACCGATCCAGGTCACCGGATGGCCGATCATGCGCACGAGCCATTGCGGATAACCGAGGCAGAGCTCGATCAGCATGGCGATAAAGGCAAGCGCAACCGACATGTTCCCCTTGCGTGGTTTTGACGAACCGCTCCTCCATGGCGGCGATCTTACTGCCGCCCGGCGGCTGTTTCCGGCCGCGCCTGAACCTTTCATCGACCTTTCGACCGGGATCAATCCCAATCCCTATCCGCTGCCCCAACTGCCGCCCGAATTGTTCGCGCGCTTGCCGGAAGCCGCCGCTGCGGCTTTGCTCGCGGCGACCGCCGCGCAAACTTATGGCGCGCCATCGGCGGCCGATGTAGTGGCTGCTCCAGGGACACAGATTTTGTTGCCGCTGGTAGCCGGTCTGGTTCGGGCCGGCCGGGCGGCTGTTATGGCGCCGACTTATTCCGAGCATAGCCGCGCGGCGATGCTGGCCGGCCATGACGTCACCGAGGTCCGCGAACTTGGTGCGGCGGCCGATGCCGCACTCGTCGTCGTCACCAATCCCAATAATCCGGACGGAAGATTATTCGCCAAGAACGATTTGCTCGACCTTGCCAGACATCTGCAGGCGCGCGGCGGCCTGCTCGTGGTCGATGAGGCTTTCATGGATGTCGGGCCGCCCGGCTTGAGCCTCGCGCCCGAGGTGGCGCGCGGCAATATCGTAGTGCTGCGCTCGTTCGGTAAATTCTTCGGCCTTGCCGGGCTGCGGCTCGGTTTCGCGCTCGCCGCGCCGCCGCTAGCGACAAGGCTGTCCGCGCGGCTCGGCCCCTGGCCCGTTTCGGGACCGGCACTCGACATCGGGACCAAGGCGCTGGCCGATCAGGATTGGAATGTGACGACGCGGCAGCGGCTTGTGCAAGCGACGGAACGGCTCGATGCGATTCTTAAAGGGGCGGGTCTCGATATCGCCGGCGGAACCTCGCTGTTTCGGCTCGTTCGCACGCAAACAGCGAACGAATGGTTCCGGCGCCTCGGGCGGACAGGAATATTGACGCGGGCCTTTGCGGAACATCCAACATGGCTGCGTTTTGGTCTGCCGGCGAGCGAGCAAGAGTGGCTCCGACTGCAGATTGCGATGGCCGCCCTCCACGACAATCGCTAGGCTTTGCGTCATGAGCGCACGACTTAACCCACAAGTGGCGTTAGGCCCCGCCGCCGGTGCGCGGTCGATGAATTTCGATCCGGCGTTTCGCGAGCGGTTGCGCGACCTTCTGGTCTGGCGCCGCGACGTTCGCCGCTTCCGCCGCGATCCCTTGCCGGAGGGTGTTTTGGAGGGGCTCATCGAACTTGCTTGCCTGGCGCCTTCGGTGGGGTTGAGCCAGCCGTGGCGCTTCGTCATCGTCGAAAACCAGGCGATGCGGGAGGCTGTTCGGAACAATTTCGCGCAGTGCAACGCGCAGGCGTTGGCGGTACAGAGCCCGCAGCGCGCGAGTCTCTATGCGCGGCTCAAGCTCGCCGGCCTCGAGGAAGCGCCCGCGCAGTTTGCCGTCTTTGCCGATCGAGCCACCGCGCAGGGCCATGGGCTCGGCCGCCTGACCATGCCGGAAATGATCGAATATTCCGCGGTCACAGCGGTGCACACGATCTGGCTTGCGGCACGGGCGGAAGGCATCGGCATGGGCTGGGTATCGATCCTCGATCCCGAGCCGCTTGCGGCAATTCTTGACGTCCCCTCGGAATGGAAATTCATCGGCTATTTCTGTCTCGGCTTTCCCCAGGCCGACGACACCGTTCCTGAACTCGAACAGGCGGGATGGGAGCAACGGCGACAGCCGTCTTCGCTCATCATCCGGCGCTGAAGACGTAAAAAAGTACCGATCAATCGACCAGCCGTGCCTGTCGGTGTGTGCCAAAACAGTGCATATCCGCTGGCACCGGCTTTGCTCCTCCCCTGTTCCGTGCGGTGATGTGCGCTGTTCCGGAACGACGATGCCGTTGTTCCAAAGGCGCGCCCGTGAGGGAGAGAGCGGTGTTAACTTTTCGCAGTGCCAGAACAGCTTGCGCCAGATTAGCGTTGATGCCTGGGCTCAGCCCACAATCGTGGGCAGCTATCGGCTTGTCCGCCACGACATTGCTCGTGATCTTGAGTGCAGCTCATGCCGACGGCATCGCCGTCGGTGGCTGCGTCGGATCAAGGGGCGGGCTGAGTTGCGTCGCCAGATGGGGGGAGGCTGGCGATCCTTATATCAGAAAGGTACCGCCTCCGGCCGATGACGTTGAACGCGCCCGCTCCGCCGAACGCGATCGCAAATGGGAAGGGCGTTGTCATCCCGCTATTGTGCAGGATCGCTACGGCGTTCCCCGTTACCAATATGCCGCGCCGGGCTGCGATTTCGGCATCATCGAATAACGCCTTTTGTGCCCTAGTGGATTTGCACGGGACTTGGCTGCCTGGCGGTTTTCTCTGGATGCGGTGCGGGTATCACGGCACCTTTACCATGAGCCGCGCCAGACATGTAGCGCGCGACTACGACGGGATCGAGATCTTTGAGGGCGCTGTTCGGCAGTCGGTGCCAAATTTCGTCACGGCCAAACAAAGCGATGCCGAGATAGCCGCGGACTGTCAGGGTCTGACCGTCGGGGCTCAGCGTCATGATCGCATTGTAGATATTGCCATCGCGCGGATCGAGAATATTGCCACTGTCATAGGCCAGCCCGTTACGCTTCATGTTTCGAATCAGCGGTATGCCAAGTAAGGGCTCGTTCTTGCGATCGTCCCGGCAGTTCGAGCAGACCGGGTTCGGCGCGTCGCCCGGCCGCAAAAACAACTTCGCGATCGCCCCCTGATAAATTTCGCCCTGGTCAACAAACAGAAACCAGCCGACCGGCCGGCCGGTGTCTTCGTCGAGCTTCTGCCACAAACCTGCGACCGTGGGTCCGGCTGCGGGCATTCCCTGCGCGGCGGCGATCCGCGGTGCGAATACCGTCATCAATCCCGCAATAACCACCGCCAGGATGCCGGTCCCGATTAACTTTGCTGGTTGCGTCGCCAAGTGTTTTCTCCAATCCGCTGTCTCAGAATAATTGGGATCACACGCTGAATACCCGGGAAGACTCGATCCACAATGCGGTGATTTAAGGACGCCTGATGATTCGGGGGCCCCGGTGCCGGACCCGCGCCGAAAGCGCCCTTAGAATGGCGCACGGGATGAAACCCGACCCTGACTTCCGGTGGGGCGTGTGATTGTGGTGATACGCCGTCGCAAAAAATGCGTCGAGCGCTGCCATAGGGTTTGCAAAAAGGTTTGAACGCCGCGCGGCGAATGTTATGGGGAGCGAGGCTTCGTGACCAAGATCTCGTGAGCTTGGGCCTCGTCCATATCTCTGTTCCACGTCACGGATCACGACGATTTCGTGACAATGACTCCAGCATAACCGGGCCGCGAAGACATGCGAGGGATCGTCCCAATTTCAGTCGGGGGCTGGGCCCGTTTATTCACCCGATGGGATGTTCTCGCTGTTCTTTTGATTCTCGGTCTTTTGGTGTTTCTTGGCGAAGCGAGCCGCCATCTTTTCGAGCCGTTATCCGATCTGCAACGAACGCCGCCGTCGCTCGATCCGCGCAATCTGCCCGAATATGCCGCGCGTACCACATTGCGCATGCTTATCGCCATGGTGCTGTCGCTGCTGTTCACCTTCACCTACGCGACCTTTGCCGCTAAGAATAAGCAGGCGGAACGGCTGCTCGTCCCACTGCTCGATATTCTGCAATCGGTGCCGATTCTCGGCTTCATTTCGATCACGGTCGTATTCTTCATGGCGCTGGCGCCCGGACGCGTGCTGGGCGCCGAGTTCGCGTCCATTTTCGCGATCTTTACCAGCCAAGCCTGGAACATGGCGTTCAGCTTCTATCAGTCCTTGCGCACGGTACCGACCGAGCTCGAAGAGGCTTCGCGCAATTTCAGGCTCAGTCCATGGATGAGTTTCTGGCGGCTCGATGTGCCATTCGCCATGCCGCAGCTGATCTGGAACATGATGATGTCCATGTCCGGCAGCTGGTTTTTCGTCGTTGCGTCCGAGGCGATCAGCGTCGGCAACACGACCGTCACATTGCCCGGCATCGGCTCCTATATCGCGCTCGCCATCGAGCGCCGCGATCTCGCAGCCGTGATCTGGGCGATCGGCGCGATGCTCATCGTGATCTTCATCTACGACCAGATACTGTTCCGGCCGCTGGTGGCCTGGGCCGACCGATTCCGCTTCGAGCAGGAGCCCGGCGGCGTGCCGCCGCAATCCTGGGTCTTCGACGTGTTGCGCCGGTCGCGCATTGTCGAACGCCTGATCCGGCCGTTTGGCATTTTGTGGCGAATGTCATTGCGTCCGCGCCGAACCGACAAGACCGCGCGCGCCTTGCCCGCGCCACGCGCGAGACCAGGCTGGGTTACGTTTCAAGTGGGCTTGGTCTTTGCCGCGCTTGGCGCGCTTGCGCTGTGGCAGATCGTGAACTTCGCCATCGAAGGCATAACACTCGCCGATGTTGGCACGACATTCCTGCTCGGTTTGGCGACGCTTGCGCGTGTCGTGGTGTTGATCGCAATCGCAAGCGTCATTTGGGTCCCGGTCGGCGTTTGGGTCGGCACGCGGCCGCGTGCCGCCAATCTGGTTCAGCCGGTAGCGCAATTTCTCGCCGCCTTCCCGGCCAATCTCTTGTTTCCGATCGCGGTGTCGGGCATCGTTTTTTGGAAGCTTGATCCGAACATCTGGCTCAGCCCGCTGATGATCCTCGGGACCCAATGGTACATCCTGTTCAATGTCATCGCCGGCGCCGTCGCGATCCCGACCGAACTGCGCGCGGTCGGTGTGAACCTGCGCGTGCGCGGCTGGCTGTGGTGGCGGCGGATCGCTTTGCCGGCGGTGCTGCCCTATTATGTGACCGGCGCGATCACGGCGTCCGGCGGCTCGTGGAACGCGAGCATCGTCGCGGAGGTCGCATCCTGGGGCAATGAGCATCTGCAGGCGGCGGGCCTCGGCGCCTATATCGCGCAGCAGACCGACGCCGGCGATTTCCATCGTGTCGTGCTCGGCATTGCCGTGATGAGCCTGTTCGTCGTTATCATCAATCGCGTATTCTGGCGCCCGCTCTATCGCTACGCCGAGCGCAAATTCCGGCTGTGACGGGGACCAGCATGACCACTGCACTGCTCGATATTCATGCACTACGTCAGACATTTCCGCGCGCCGACGGCGGCGAGCATCTGGTCCTCGACGACGTCGAGCTTTCGCTGGCGCAGGGTCAGATTGTCGGGTTGTTGGGCCGCACCGGATCCGGCAAATCGACCTTGCTGCGTTTGATCGCCGGCTTGGCACTGCCGGTAAGTGGCGACATCACCTATCTCGGCGAGCCCGTTACCGGACCGGCGCCGGGTATCGCCATGGTGTTTCAATCTTTCGCGCTGTTTCCCTGGCTGACAGTGCTGGAAAACGTCCAACTCGGTCTCGAAGCACTCGGTCTTCCAGAGCCGGAGATTCGCACGCGCGCCTTGGCGGCGATCGATCTGATCGGGCTCGATGGCTACGAGTTCGGCTTATCCGCGTGAATTATCGGGTGGCATGCGTCAGCGCGTCGGTTTTGCCCGCGCGCTCGTCGTTCATCCCAATATTCTTCTCATGGATGAGCCATTCTCCGCACTCGACGTGCTCACCGCAGAGACTTTGCGAACCGATTTCCTCGAGCTTTGGGGCGAAGGCAAGCTGCCGATCAAGGGCGTCCTCTTGGTCACGCACAATATCGAGGAAGCGGTCCTGATGTGCGACCGCATCCTTTTGTTCTCGACCAATCCCGGCCGCATCATTCGCGACATTGCCGTCGACCTGAAGCAGCCACGCAACCGTCTCGATCCGCAGTTTCGCGATATGGTCGAAAAGATCTACGTGGCAATGACAGCGCGCACGCCGGCCGGGCCCCATATTGGCGCCGTCACGGAACGAACACCGGCGACGACTATCAACACGGTGCTGCCGCGTGTTTCGGCAAATCTTTTGTCAGGCCTCATTGAAACCCTGGTTGCAGCGCCGTTCAACGGCAAGGCCGATCTGCCGGTACTGGCCGATGAACTCCATATGGAATCGGACGAGCTTTTTCCGGTTGTCGAGTCGCTGCAAATGTTTCGCTTGGCTGAAATCGAAGGCGGCGACATCAAGCTGACTGATATCGGCAAGCAATTCGTCGAGTTGGGCACCGACGACCGCAAGAAGCTATTCCAGCGGCAGCTGTTGTCATATGTGCCTTTGGCCACTCACATCCGCCGCGTATTGCAAGAGCGCACCAATCACGGGGCGCCTAAAAGCCGGTTCCTCGATGAGCTCGAGGATCACATGACCACGGAGGATGCGGAACATACGCTGCGCGCCGTGATCGCTTGGGGGCGCTACGCCGAAGTTTTTGCTTATGATGACGATTCCGAGACCTTCAGCCTCGAAAATCCGACATAAATTGCGCTATTAATCGCCGTTCGGCGACTGAACAAGCCGCTTGCTACAGCCGGTCATGGCCGACTATTTTAGGACTGTTAATAAAGCGAGGGCGATGATGTCTATTTTGCCGAGCACTCAAACCGGCGTCCATGTACGCTGGCTGCTGTCTGGATCGTTGGCGCTCAACTTGTTTTTCATGGGCGCGGCGGGTGCGGTGGCTTACCGCTATACCAGTCCGGTACCACTGGCGACCGTCGCGCACATCGATCATAGCGTGGCAGGTCGCCTCGATCGCATTGCGACCAGTCTGCCGCCGGCCGATTCTGCTGTCATGCTGACGCAATTGCGCCACGATGCCCAAAGGATCGCGGCGGCGCAGGCCGATCTGCGGCTGTCGCAGGAGGACGTGCGCAAAAGCTTGAGGGCGCAGCCATTCGATGCCGATGCGATGCGCACGGCGATGGCGGAAAACCGTACCGCGCGCGTGAACTTCGATCAGGCTCTCCACGACACTATCGCCGCGGCGGCTGCACGGATGTCGATCATCGGCCGCAGCAAGCTCGCGGATTGGCCGCAGCCGCGTGATGGCGTTCGGCCGCTGCGCCAAAATACCACTGGCTGAAATTTACGCCGCGTTTCGCCGCCCTTTGGTGGCAATAACTAAAAGCGCACGTTCGGCGATGGTCTCGCCGAGCTCTGACTTGCGCCGCGACTCCAGCGCCGCTTCGGCGAGCTCGGCCATTGTCGCGGCAAGCCGCGCCGCGCTCCAAAGCTTCAACGCCGTTTCGACCAGCGGCTTGCGCCGGAAATGCAGCGGCGGCTGCACCGCGTCGAGCGAAAAGTGCGCGCCTTCCTCGATGGCCGTGCGCCATTTGTGCAACTGCGCGACTTGGCGTTGGGCGTTGAACAGGATCGATCCGGCACTGGTGCCCGCGGTGCGTGCCTTGGCGAGCTGCGCTTCGAGCTCAGCGGGCCGTCCGGCGAAGGCCGCGTCGACGATGTCGTCGAGCGCCAGCGCCGAGGCGTCGGACACGACCGCGGTCACGTCATCGATGCTGACTTGGCCCTGGCCGCGCGCATAGAGTGCGAGCTTGCGGATTTCGTTGCGCGAGGCCGCGCGATCGCCGCCGAGCAGCGGGATCAACAAGGCGCGGGCATCCGGCGCTAGCGTCAATCCGGCGGCGCGCATCTCCTCATCGATCAGACGGGCCCGGTCTTTTTCGGCGTCGGCATAACACGGCAGCGCCGCGGCATTTTTGGCGCGCTCGCACAGCGTGCGCAGCGGCGCATTGCGGCGTAGATCGCCGGCTTCGATGACGACGCGGCATTCAAGCCTGCCGGCACCGAGCAGAGCTTCGACCGCCGGTGCGATGTTGCGGCTTCCGGCCTTCAGCCATACCGCGCGGCGGCCGCCAAACAACGGAATGGTCTGCGCTTCCTCGACAAGGCGCGATGGTTCGCCGGCAATGTCCTCGCCTTCGAGCCGCGCCAGCACGAACGGATCGCCCGGATCGTCGACCGATGCCTTGACGATGGCATTGGCGCGTTCACTGACCAAGCCCAAGTCCGGTCCGAACACCAGAACCACTTGTCGCGCCGGATCGGGGCGGGCGACAAAAGCGTCGATGTCGGCAGCTTTCACCGCGACCATGGCCGGTGCAGCCGTTAGGTGCCGGCTACGAAATACGAGGCCAGTCTGTTGCGGATCGCCTCGGCGACGATTTTGACGGCGCGGTCTTCGGCGTCCATCTCGGCCCGCTGTTGGGTGAAGCGTTGCTGCGTGCCGGCGATATCGTAATCGACATGCGAATAGGCCGTGTCTTTCAGCACGACCTTGTTGGTGGCGATTTCAATGAGTTGATAATTCGCCGATACGCCGCCGATCTGCGCGGTCGGCCTGCCTGTCGTAATATCGATAAGGAATGAAATCCCGGTCGCTCCGACGGCAACCACGAGACGGTGCGTCGGTGCGCTGGCACCTGCGCCGCCGGTCAGTTCGTACTGCAAGGCATTATGCATGCCGACGGCGATGCGGGCGTCCGGCGCGCCCGGCTTTGTTGTCGCTGGCGCGAGCTCCACCGCGGCGAGCTTGTCGTGCACATTGTCGATGCCGGCCGTCGGCCGATTGGCATAGAGCGGCTCGAAACAGCCTGCGGTGAGGCCGGCCGCGACGAACACAATGGCGAGTCGCGCCAAGTGACCGGCTGCGGAATGCTTACGCCACCACATTGATGATCCTTTGCGGCACGATGATCAACTTCTTGGGCGGCTTGCCCCCAAGCGCTTGTTTTACCGCATCGAGCGCGAGAACGGCAGCCTCGATATCGGCATTGGCGGCGTCGCGCCGCACCGTCACATCGGCGCGCTTCTTGCCGTTGATCTGGACCGGCAGCGTCACCGTGTGCTCGATCAGAAGCTCGCGTTCCACCTCGGGCCAGGCGGCTTGCGCGACCAAGCCCTTGTGGCCGAGCACGGCCCAGCATTCCTCGGCGAGATGCGGCATCATCGGATTGAAGAGTTGCACAAGAATATTAACCGCCTCGCGCATCGCCCAGCGAAAGTCAGGCGTCGGAGCGGCCCCCTCATCAGACCCCATATCGCCAATTACCCCATTGAGTACATTGGCGAATTCGTAGATGTGGGCCACACAAACATTGAAGTGTAGCTTTTCAATGTCATCGGTGACATTGGCGAGCGCGCGGTGGCTCGCTTTGCGTAGCGCGGTTGCCGCCGGCGAAAACGCGGCCGGCTGTTCGGCCGGCGCATTTCGCCCGATCTCGGCGCCTTCGCCGGCCAGCCGCCACAGCCGCTGTGAAAATCGCCAGGCGCCCTGGACGCCGCGTTCGGTCCATTCGACATCACGCTCCGGGGGAGAGTCCGACAGCATGAACCAGCGCGCGACGTCGGCGCCGTAGCTCGCGATGATGTCATCAGGATCGATCGTGTTGCGTTTCGACTTCGACATCTTCTCGATGGCGCCGATCTCGACCTTTTCGCCGGTCGTAACCAGCGTGGCGGTGCGCGCATCGCCATCGGCTTTGACTTCCACTTCCGACGGTGCCGCCCATTCGCCGTTCGCCCGGCGATAGGTCTCGTGCACGACCATGCCTTGCGTGAACAGGCCGGCGAACGGCTCGTCCAATCCGACATGCCCGGTTTCTTTCATCGCGCGGGTGAAGAAGCGGCTATAGAGCAGGTGCAAAATCGCGTGCTCGATGCCGCCGATATATTGATCGACCGGCATCCAATCGTCGACCACGGCTAAGTCGGTCGGCGAGGTTGTGATCCAAGGATCGGTGAAGCGCTCGAAATACCACGACGAGTCGACGAAGGTGTCCATGGTATCGGTTTCGCGCCGCGCCTTGCCGCCGCATTGCGGGCAGGCGACGTTCTTCCAGGTCGGATGATGGTCGAGCGGATTGCCGGGCCGATCGAACGTCACGTCTTCCGGCAGCGTCACCGGCAAATCCTGCTCCGGCACCGGCACAACACCGCACTTCTCGCAGTGAATGATTGGAATCGGGCAACCCCAATAACGCTGCCGCGAAATACCCCAATCGCGCAGGCGGAAATTCACCTGACGCTGCGCGACGGGACGATTGCCGACACTCTCCCTCTCCAGGCGCCGCGCCACTTCCTCCTTGGCTTCCGCGATCGACATGCCGTCGAGGAAGCGCGAATTGATCATGCGGCCGTCGCCGTCATAGGCGGTGTCGGTGATGACGAAGGTCTTCGGATCGGCGTCCGGCGGGCAGACCACAGGCATGTTGCCGAGGCCGTATTTGTTGACGAAGTCGAGGTCGCGCTGATCGTGCGCGGGGCAGCCGAAAATGGCGCCGGTGCCGTAATCCATCAAAATAAAATTTGCGACATAGACCGGCAGCTTCCAGTTCGCATCGAACGGATGCGCGGCCTTGATGCCGGTGTCGAAACCCAGCTTCTCGGCGGTATCGATGTCGGCCTGCGCGGTGCCGCGGTGGCGGCAGTCGTCGATGAAGGCTGCTAGCGCGGGATTATTTTTCGCCGCCGCGGCCGCCAGCGGGTGATCCGGCGCCAGTGCCAGAAATTTGGCACCGAACAACGTATCCGGCCGCGTGGTGAAAACCTCCAGTTCGCTTTCGCGGTTCGGCGCAGTGGCGGCATCAAGCGCGAACCGAATCGTCAGGCCTTCGGAGCGGCCGATCCAGTTCTTCTGCATCAGCCGGACTTTTTCCGGCCAGCGATCAAGCGTGCCGAGTGCATCAAGCAAAGAGCCGGCGAACTTCGTGATGGCGAAAAACCATTGCGTCAGCTCGCGCTGCTCGACCAGCGCGCCGGAGCGCCAGCCGCGGCCGTCGATCACCTGCTCGTTCGCCAGCACGGTATTGTCGACCGGATCCCAGTTCACTTTCGATTGCTTGCGCTCGACAAGGCCGGCCCGCAGAAAATCGAGAAACATTTTCTGCTGGTGCTTGTAATAGGCCGGATCGCAGGTCGCGATCTCGCGGCTCCAGTCGAGCGACAGCCCCATCGATTTGAGCTGTTTTTTCATCGCCGCGATATTGTCGTAGGTCCACGCCTTGGGATGGACCTTGCGTTCCATGGCGGCGTTCTCGGCCGGCATGCCGAAGGCGTCCCAGCCCATCGGATGCAGCACGTTGAAACCCCGCGCCCGCTTCACCCGCGCCACCACGTCGCCCATGGTGTAGTTGCGCACGTGGCCCATATGGATGCGGCCCGACGGGTAGGGGAACATTTCGAGGACGTAGTATTTCGGGCGCGGATCGTCGTTCTTCGTCGCGAAGATGCTGCTGCTCGTCCCAGATTTTCTGCCAGCGCGCTTCGGCGTCGCGGGCGTTGTAGCGGTTGTTTGCCATCGGGATCGTAGTCGTTTCCGGGGGCCTTTCGCGGCTGCGGGACGTGACACGAAAGGGCCCGGCGGGTCAACGGCTTGAGACGTCCGCGGCACAATGTAAGTTGGCGGGGCGGCAGGACATTTCCGTTCGGCCGATCGCGAATGGAAGAGGCCGCAAATGGACTACACCACCCTCGGCAAAACCGGCCTCCGCGTCAGCGTCGCCGGCCTTGGCACCGGCGGCTTCTCGCGGATGGGGCTGAAATCCGGCAAGACCGAAGAGGAATCCGCGCGTCTCATCCTCGACGCCTACGAGCTTGGCATCAATTTCATCGACACCGCGCCGTCCTATGGCACCGAGGGCGTGGTCGGCCACGCGCTTCAATCGATTCCGCGGGACAAGATCGTCGTCGCGACCAAGTCCAGCGTTCGGCGCGATGGCGAATGGTGGTCGCCGGAGCGCGTGGTCGCGAGCCTGGACAATTCGCTTCGCCTCATGGGCACGGATTATATCGACGTCTTCAACCTGCACGGCGTCGAGCTGCAGCATTACGACTACGCGCTGAACACACTGGCGCCTGTTCTCGTCGAGCAGAAACGTAAGGGCAAAATCCGGCACATCGGCCTCACCGAAAACCCGATCGTCGATTTCACCAACGAGACGCTCAAGCGGGCGCTGCACGATCCGGTGTGGGAAGTGTTCATGGTCGGCTTCCACATGATGCACCAGGGCGCGCGAACCAATGTGTTTCCGGTCACGCAAGAGAGAGGCATCGGCACCCTTTTGATGTTCGCGGTGCGCAGCATCTTCGCCGATCCGCCGCGGGTGGCACGCGAGATCAAGGAGCTTGCCGCCAAGGGCTTGGTCGACCCGCAACTGGGCCGCAGCGAAGATCCGCTCGGCTTTCTCGTTCACGAGGGCGGCGCGTCCAATATTGTCGAGGCGGCCTATCGTTTCGCGCGCCATGAGCCGGGTGTCGATGTCGTGCTGTTCGGCACCGGCAACGCCGAACATCTGCGTGCCAATGTCAAGTCGCTGCTGAAACCACCACTGCCCGAGGTCGACCGGCAAAAGCTCGGGACGTTGTTCGGCCATCTCACCGGCGTTGGCTTGGATGGCCATCAATGCCGATAATTCGGTCCGGCGCCGCTAGGCCGCCTCGGACGACGCGAATGCGCGCTATCTCGTGGCCTTCGCTCCAGCCATTGCAGTGGGCCCGCTCATGGCGGCGGTAGGCGCCCAGGTTCTTTACCGGGCCGTCGCGCGGAATGACGAGATAGCATTTGTTCTTGATAACCCACGAACAGGCATCGGCGTTGACGCCCATCCGGGCGCAGGCGCGCCGCGCCTCCTGCAACGGCAATACGCGCTCGATCACGGGCCCGGAATAGGCGTGATTGTAGCGGAGCGGCGGTTCGAGCACATAGATCGGCATGGGTGCAGCCATAATTCGAGCCACGGTGGGGTGGCAAGCTTGGGAAAGCGAAACGAACCATCACGTTCTCGCGACGCTCGGCGCCCGAGTTATGCCCGAGTTATGCCAGTCACGCGCTTCCTGGGATGGAACGAGTGAGGGGAGGCCGAAACGGGCGCTCATAAGCGTCGCTCGCACTCGGCGCCACCGAGGGTGCTCCGGCCCTTAGTGCGTCAGGCTCACTTCCATCATGTCCTGAATACAGCCTCTCAGTGCATCAGTGTCGAAAGGCTTCCGCAGTATCTTCAATTCAGGAGGTGCGGCCTGTGCGGCGTCGCTGTAACCGGTCGTGAGGATCACCGGCAAATGCGGATATCGGGATCGCACTTCGCTGGCGAGGCCGACGCCGTCGATTGTACCGGGCATGACGATGTCACTGAAAACCAGATCGATCTTGGCATCCTTCGCCAGCAATTTCAGCGCCGCTTCGGCCGAATCGCGATAGATGGTGTCATAGCCTAGATGCTCGAACAGCGACGACGTCACCTCCGCGACTTCAGCGCTGTCGTCGACGATGAGAACCATCGGGCGCTGCAAATGCGGAGCGTCGATCTCGGGAATTTCCTTATTGGCGATCTCCTCGTCGGAACACCGCGGCAGATAGACGGTAAACGTCGTTCCTCGTCCGAGCTTGCTTTCCGCCGTGACCGTCCCACCGGCCTGGTGAGCAAAGCCGTAGACTTGCGACAAGCCGAGCCCGGTTCCTTTGCCGACCTCTTTGGTCGTAAAAAATGGATCGAAGATCTTCGACAGCTGATTTGGCGGAATGCCCATGCCGGTGTCGCCGAACTGGATGGCAACGAAGTCACCGTTATGACGGTCGTCGGCGAGCGCTTCATTCGTGGTGACATTGCCGGCCGTCAAAGTGAACGTACCGCCATTGGGCATGGCATCGCGGGCATTGACGGCAATGTTGACGATGGAAAGCTCCAATTCGGCAAGGTCGACTTTGATCGGCCAGACCTCCGGGTCGATCTCCTCATTGTACACAATGTTTCCGCGCAGCGAGCTTTCGATCATCGTTCGCATATTCCTGATGCTGGAATTCAAATCGACGACCGTCGGGCTGAGATGCTGTCGGCGGGAAAAAGTCAGCAATTGGCGCGTCAGGCTTTCACCGCGCTTGGCTGCCATCTGGATGGCCTCGATTGCCCGTGGCAATTTCGGATCAAGAAGCCGCTTGAAGGTTTGGGCATTGCCGCCAATGATCATCAACAGATTGTTGAAATCGTGCGCGATGCCTCCGGTCAGTTTGCCGATCGCCTCCATTTTTTGCGCCATCGCCAGTTGTTCGCGGGCCTCGACCAGCTTTTCCTGAGCATCGCGCCGCTCGGTTGCATCACGGATGATATTGGCTAGACCGAGGAGATTGCCATTGTCATCGCGGATCGCGGTGAGCGTGCCGGTCACGAAGAACGGCGTGCCGTTCTTTCTGATGCGCCATCCTTCAACTTCGTGCTTGCCGTGTCGAATGGCCAATTCGAATGCGCGGTTCGGTTCGCCGGCGCGGCGCTCGTCCGGCCGGTACAATATGCCAAAATACTTGCCGATGATTTCGTCCGACTTATAACCGATGATGCGCTGCGCGCTGCTGTTCCAGCTGGCAATGTGCCCGGACGTGTCGAGCACGTAAATGGCATAGTCGGCAACGCCGTCGATGAAGATCTGAAAATGTCGTTTGGCGTTGGTGAATGCCAATTGAGTTTGCTCGAGTTGAACGTTCAATTGGTCCTGCGCGGAAAGTAAACGTGCTTGCGTATCCCGGTGCGAGGCGATGGCTGCGCCTAAAATGAGAGACGCCAGCGATGTGCTGATTGAAAGCATCAGCAACAGGAAAAGCGATCCATTCAGATCCGCTGTTGAAAACGGGCCGGCGCCGGCCGAGAAGCCCCATATGGCAGTGCCGCCAAAAATGAGTGCGGCAGTCGCGGCGTCGCGCTGCTTGCCGCGCAAACCGACCCACATCAAAGGTAGCACAATGAGAAACCCCATCAGGCTGCGATAGGGCAGCAAGAGATCACTCAGATTGCCGTTGAACAGGGGACTATATGCAATGACGCCGATGACGGCTGCCACAAGGAAGATTGCGATCGTTTCCAGCGCAGCCGATTGGGACAGCGGAGACAGCGGCGTCGTCACCCAAAGCACGACGACAGGTGCAATGATCACGGTTCCCGCTGCGTCGGCCAACCACCAGGTCACGAAAGTGCCGAGCGGATCTGCAAAAGAATCGGCAAAACCAAAGTCATTGGCAAGGATCAGGGCCGCGACGATGAGGCTTGGACCAATCAGAGCGGTCGGAATAAGGGAAATGAGGGCGAATTTTGCTATGCGTAAGGGAGTTTCGAACGTCTTGTAACCGAACGACCAGCGATTGAGCAGCCATGCTCCGGCACAAGCGGCGATCGTGGTGCTGATCCCGATAGAGCCCGACTCCAACAGCGACCGGGCGACGGCCGCATTGGAGGACGTTATCGCACCGGAAGAGAAGACATGAGCGAAGAAAGATCCCGCGAGGATCGCAGGCCAAGCGCGATAGCCGCGCAGCAGGACGATAGCGAGCGCTACACCGGTCGGCGGCCACAACAGCGTCGCCGCCGGATTTAACGCTGGCAGCAATAGCACCGACGCGGCAAGACCGAAGTAGCTCACGGCGATGATTGCGAGTTCAAGCGCGTAGGTCGCCGCGCCCAGACTTGAGCGAAGGGCGGCCGATCTCGCTTCGCCGGTTCCGGCTCTGGTCATGTCGGAGAGCCTCGCGGTGGGAACTTCAAAGATCATTAATCCTATTCTTCTGATTGTGGCATTGTTCGGTTTTCGCCCAATATGCGCGGAGCATTTCCGCTAAGTCCTTGGAGCGAGCGGATTTTCGATTACGGCAATGTCGTGGCGATAGGGCCACGAGCCGCGGTTCCGCATGGTTCGATTCGGAAAAAACCGGCGGTCAGTCCGTCGTGCGCAGGCTCCAGCCGGCGTTCTGGACCAGCGGATTGGCTTCGAGCCGCTCGACGATCGCGTCGAGCTCTTTCGGATCGGCCGCAGTGCTGAGCAAGGTGGCGACGAGCTCAGTGCCGCCCTGTTCGCGTTCGACGATTTCGATGTCTTGCGGTGGATAGCCGGCCGCTTCCAATTGTTCGGTCAATACGTCGCGGCTTTCATCGAGATCGCCGGCCGTGGTTGTCATGCGCACCTCATAGATCGCCTCGGTCGCCGCCTGGTCGAGCGGCGCGCGATTGATGGCGTTGACGAGCGGACGAAGCAGCGTATTGCCCGCAAGCACGAAAAGCGTGAGCGCTACCGCTTCGAACGCGAGATCGGCGCCGGCGCATGCGCCGACCGCCGCCGAGCACCACAGTGTCGCCGCGGTATTGAGGCCCCAGACATTGCTACCCTCTTTCATGATCACGCCGGCGCCGAGAAAGCCGACGCCGGAGACCACATAGGCGATGATCTGTGTGGCACCGGCATGGCCGTTGAGATGCATGCCGATGTCAACGAAAGTTGCCGCTCCGACGGCGACCAGCACGTGAGTGCGCAAACCGCCACCGCGCTGGCGGTACTGGCGCTCGGCGCCGATCAGGGTGCCGAGAACAAAGGCCGCGAACAGGCTGACCAGCGAGTCGAGGAAATCCGGAATCGTGAAGGAATGAAGAAACGCCATGATGGACTGCCTCAAATAGCGCGCGGCGACACATTGTCCGAAATGGCGTCAGGGTCAACGGCCGCCGGCAAACACCGCCGGCATGACACCGGCGGCGTGCTGCTACGGCGATGAGCGAATAATCAGGCGAGGGCGGGACGTTTCGCCTGCCGGCCCAGCAAGGCATCGATACTGTAAGCGCCGGGACCAAATGTGACGACGTAAAGCATGCCGCCGATCATTGCCAGATGTTCGAAGAACGCATTGAATTGGTTTCGCGCTTCGGCGGCGGGCACCGCCCAATAAGCGTGAAAAAGAAGTGCCAGCACGAAAATGTAAATGGCCAAGGCAAACGCGACGCAGCGCGTGAACAGGCCGGCAATCAGCATCAGGCCGCCGCCGAGTTCGAGCGCGATTGCGCCCCAGACCAGAACGTTCGAATAAGGAATGCCCTGGTGAGTCATCTGCACGATCGTGGCGGCGACGGTGGTGAGTTTTCTGTATCCGGCGAGGACGAAAATCAGCGACAACAAAATACGGCCGAGGCCGGGCACGAAATCTTCGAAGGCCTTCATTGCATTTCCGTGTTTTATCAGCCGCCCCGGCCGTCACTTTGTCGAAGGCCCCTGTGCTGTCAACAATTTATGGCTCAATCGCGATCAAGGCGGCGTGAGCGAAGCATCTGCGCCAGTTGCCCCGCAGGAGACCGACAAATCCTGATCCAACGTCCTTAATGCCATCAACCCGTCGCGATTGTGGTTCAGCGTCCCCGAGCATTTGGGAGGAAGTCATTATGGGCGGTTTGCATCGTCGTGAAATTTTTGCCGTCCTTACCGTTATCGCGTCCTGGAGTGCTTCCATTCCCGCACTGGCGCAAACGCCGCAATCTCTGCCGGAGGCGCGTATCGTTGTGACCGGAGAAGGCAGCGTCACAGTGCCGCCGGATTATGCGGAGATCAGGACGGGCGTAACCATGCGTGGCAAAACCGCCAAGGAGGCGCTCGACGCCAATTCGAAGTTGATGACTGCCGTCAATACTGTGCTGCAAAACTCAGGTATCGAACAGAAAGACATCCAGACTTCGCGATTTTCGATAGAGCCGGTCTATACGCAGCAGCAGTCGAATAGCGTTCGTACCTTGGCTGGTTTCGAGGCCGTCAACCAAGTCGGCGTCACGATCCGTCAGATCGCCAAGCTCGGCGATATTCTCGACAAACTCGTTTCGGCCGGCGCGACCGATATCGGCGGCATCGACTTCCTGCACGCCGATCCCGCGAAGGCGCTCGATCAAGCGCGGCAGGCCGCCGTCGCCGACGCGCGGCGCAAAGCCGAGCTTTACGCCCAGACATCGGGTCTTAGCCTCGGCGGTGTGCTCTGGATCACGGAGGATCAGGCTTACGCGGCGGTCATGAAAGGCGGCATGATGCGAGCCGCGGCGGGCGCCATGGCGGCCCCGATCGCCGCCGGCGAGGATACATTACGGGCGAGCGTCACAGTCGGCTTTGACGTCGCTCATTGAACGTTTTCCATCGGTCTGCGTTGTCTCCGGACACTCCTCCAAGCCACGGCGACAACCCTTTATGCGGTACTTGCAGCCGCTCCGGCGCCGGATCGAGAGGCTCGGTCCTTATCCGTCGCTATTTTTGTTGATAATCCCGCTTGCAATCGTCGAGCCGCTCAAGCTTGCGACCGTTTTTATTGCCGGCGACGGCCACTGGATCACCGGGTTGATCATGCTGCTGTGCGCCTATGCGGTCAGTCTTTTCATCACGCATTGGCTGTTTGGTGTCGTGAAGCCGAAATTGCTGACACTGCCATGGTTTGCGGCGTGCTGGACGTGGCTTGCCGCGAAGTGGGGGAGGGCACGGAACTGGCTCGTGCTTCAGGTTGCTCACCGATAATATCATGTCACGCGCGGCGGCAACGCGGCGCCATTCAGCTGCTTGACCACCGTGCGCGGAAGCGGCTTTTTCGGCCACAAAGGTCACAGGTCGGTCATGGAAATCCGCGATGTCAGCCACGCTGGTCCCGCGCTGGTCGCTCGGGTAGCGGCGAATAAGCGTCAAGCCGATTAGGGGTTTAAATGTTTCCTATTCCAAAGAGCGTATTTCTGACGCGCGGCATTGGCGTTCACCGGCATCTGCTCAGCGCATTCGAATACGCATTGCGCGACGCAGATATCGAGCAGCAGAACCTTGTGACTGTATCCTCGATCTTGCCGCCAGGTTGTGAGTTGATCGCGCCTGCGGCCGGTATTGCCACTTTGAGCCCCGGCGAGATCACGTTCTGCGTCATGGCGCGCGCCGAAACCAATGAACCGGGGCGCCGGGTCTCCGCTGGAATTGGCCTGGCTCGTCCAAAGGATCCGGCTCAATATGGCTATATCTCGGAACACCATGGCTTCGGCATGACCGAGGCGGAAATCAGAGACTACGTCGAAGACCTCGCGGCGACCATGTTGGCTTCCACCCTTGGCATTGAATTCAATCCCGATGCCGCTTGGGATGAACGCAAGCGCGTTTATCAAATGAGCGATCTTATTGTCGATAGTCTGTCGGTGACGGCGGCGGCCGAAGGCGCCGCCAACGGAGATTGGACCTGCGCGGTTGCCGCCGCGGTGTTCCGCTTCGCGGCTCCCGCCGCGCGGACGCAGCTATGACCGGAGCGGCGACTTACGCGGTTCCGCCGACATTCCTCGGCATCGCTCGCCGCGATCCTGCCAGCCCGATCTGCGTTGCCGGAATTCCGCTCGACCTTGGCACCACCAATCGCAGTGGAGCCCGGTTCGGTCCCGGCGCCATTCGTCAAGCCAGCAGGATGTTGGTGGACGGTGCGCATCCGCAGCACTGGATCGACGCAACAATGCTACCATTGGCTGATATCGGCGACTTCGCGATCGCACTGGGAGACCTTGCGGCCAGCTTGGCGTTGATCGAGGAGCAGGCCCTTAAGATCGAACACCTCGTCGCATTGGGGGGTGACCACAGCATTACGCTACCTCTTCTCCGCGCACTCGCAAAAAGACATGGCCCGCCCGCGCTTGTTCACCTCGATGCTCACGTCGATACCTGGCCCGACAATTTCGGGCAGGCCTACGGCCACGGCTCGGTGTTCTACCATGCGATCGAAGAGGGGCTTATCGATCCGCGCCGCATGGTTCAGATCGGCATCCGATCGCCCGTGCCACGAGAGGTCTATGATTGGACGGCGGCCCGCGGCGTAGTGACGATCACGGCGCAAGATGTTCACGCAACCAGTCCCGACGCCATCGCTGCCCGCATTTGCGAGGTTGTAGGCGATGCGCCGGCTTATCTCAGCGTCGATATCGACGTGCTCGACCCGGCCTTCGCGCCCGGCACTGGAACGCCGGAAATCGGAGGACTCGCAAGCTGGCAAGCGCAGGCGATCTTGCGGCGGCTGCAGGGGTTGCGATTTGTCGGTATGGACCTGGTCGAGGTGGCACCTGCTTACGATACAGCCGAGATCACCGCCTTGGCCGGCGCCACTTTAACCTGGGAATATATCTGTCTGCTCGGACTGCGCCGCTAGACCCTGATCCAATTCAATTGAATCGGATCAGGGTCTAGATTCTTAGTTGGAGCATGATCTTTTCCGAAAACCGATGCCCACTTTTCGGGATCATGCTCTAACACGGCTTCTACTTTTTTGCGACCAAGGAGATATCGTTGCTGTTGTTGTAAGCCGGGTGCTTCCAGCCGTCCTCGTCGTAATCGGCCATGCACTGATCGGCCAGCGCTTCCATCGCCTTGAGCGCGCCGTTGCCTTGCGCCTGTTGCAATTGGAAGACGCGGATCAGTTCGTGGCTGCCGGAATAATTCATTTCGTAAAGCTCGTGCCGGGCGCCGAATTCGGTGCCGATAGCATCCCACAATAGCTTCATCACCTTGATGCGCTCTTTGTAATCGATGCCGTTCGAGCCGCGCACGAAGCGCGCCAGATATTTGTCGATATTGGGATTCTTGAAGTCTTTGGCATGCGACGGCAGATAGATCAGACCGGACGCGACCACCTTTTCGACGATGTTGCGCACCGCCGGATAGGCCTCGGTCATGAACAGACGATAGGTAGCGGAGCCACGCGCATTGGGCAGCACCGCGCCGTTGACCCAGGGCTCCGGGTTACAAGCCATGGCATCGGTCAGCGACCAGAACAGGTTGCGCCAGCCGATCACTTCGCCGATCTGCGCCTGCACGCCGCGGAATGCTTCGACGCCGGTCGCGCGTGCGGCCTTGTAAAGCAGGCCGATGATGAAATCGAGTTTCACCGCAAGCCGGGTGCAGCCTTGCAGAGTGAAGCCATTGAAGAAGCCGGACTTCGGATAGAAGTTCTTCAATCGTTCGAAATCGCGATGAATGATAACGTTTTCCCAGGGAATAAATGCATTATCGAAAATGAAGATGGCGTCGTTCTCGTCGAATTGCGAAGTTAGCGGATAGTCCCACGGCGAGCCGGTAGCGGCGGCGGCGAACTCGTACGAGGTCCGGGAAATTAGCTTGAGGCCCGGCGTATTCATCGGTGCGATGAACATCACGACCATCGCCGGGTCGGTGATTTCCTGGCCCATGTTCTGGCCGAGAAAATTATATTGCGTCAGCGCCGAGTTGGTGGCGACCACTTTGGCGCCCGAAACATAAATCCCCGCGTCGGTCTCTTTCTGCACGGTGATGTAGACGTCCTTGACGTCTTCCACCGGTTTGTTGCGATCGATCGGCGGATTGACCAGTGCATGATTGAGATAAAGCACCAACTCCTGCCCGCGCTTGTGCCATGCGCGGGCATTGTCGGCGAACTTGCCGTAGAAATCGGCATTTACGCCGAGCGTGTTGAGGAAGGCGGCTTTGTAATCCGGGCTGCGGCCCATCCAGCCGTAAGAAATACGCGCCCAGGCGGCGATGGCGTCGCGCTGCGCGATGACCTCCTCGCGCGAATAGGCCGCCTTGAAGAATTTGTGGGTGTAGCCGCCGGAGCCGGTATCGGTCGGAGCGGTCAAAACGTCCTTGGTTGCCTTGTCGTGCAGCGCGTCATACAGCAGCGCCACCGAAGCGGCCGCGTTGCGGAACGCCGGATGCGTCGTGACGTCGTCGACACGCTCGCCGTAGATATAGACCTCGCGGCCGTCGCGTAGCGACTCCAGGTACTCCGCGCCGGTGAAGGGGCGTTTTTTTCCTTCGATGATCGCTTCCGGATGCTGCGGCACCGCGCACTCCCTGATTATTGTCTCGCCGATAGTAAGCTTCAGCCCCAGGCTGCGGCAAGGAGATGGATCAGAAATTTCGTCAGCATACTGACGATTTCCATCACTATACTTATGATGTAATGTGAGCGTCAACCGGCCGGTCCGCATGCCGGCGCCAGGTATGATGGCTAATCGCAGCCGGGCAGATCGCAATCGCGCTCGCAACAATGGGCACCGCAATGGCAAACGATGACAGCCGCTTTCTGGAAAAGCCCGGCCATCTCATCCGGCGGCTTCAGCAAATTGCGCTCGCGTTATTCATGGACCAGACCGGTGCCTTCGGCATCACGCCGGTGCAGTACTCCGCTATCATCGCGATCAGCAATCATCCGGGCATCGATCAGACGGCGCTGTGCAACGTCATTGCTTTCGACCGCTCGACCATCGGCGGCGTGGTCGGTCGTCTGGAAAAGAAAAAGCTCATCAAACGTCTTAATGGTGCGCGCGACCGTCGCACCAAGTCGCTTCACATCACGCCGGCCGGCCGCCGCTTGCTCGGGCGGATCGAGCCGGCGGTGCAGACGACGCAGCGGCTGATTTTGGCACCGCTAAAGCCGGCCGAGCGCGTTGCCTTCATGGGGATGCTCAAGCATCTCGTGCATCTCAACAACGAGCACAGCCGCGCGCCATTTCGTCCGAAGGCGGCGCAGGCGCGACGGTGAATTATTGCTATGCCCTCCGCTCGATATAAAGCGCCCACAAGGCGAGGGCGCCGACGATGACGGGGGCAAATGCCACCCCGTGCAGGCCGGTCACGGCGAAGGCGATGGCTCCGGCTGCCGCGCCGATCAGAAAGCCGAGTGCGATAAAGAACACCGTCAGAAGACGGCCGCGGGCTTCGGTGAATTCAGCCCAATCCCCGGGAGTATGCCGGCTATCGCGCAGCCGCCGCCACGCGAAAAACAGTTCGGTCGCGGCGACAGCGAGTTGCGTCATATTGCCGGTCATCACATTGGTCTGCGGCACGCCTTTCATCAGCAGGCGAACCAGCACGCTTTGCGCGCCCATCGCCGCCGCGGCGACTAGGCCGGCGACAATACCGTTCCAGTCCCTAGCGTCGGTAACCTTCGGGCCGTACAGCAGTAAGGCCGCGAATATCGCGAGCAGCGCCGCTTCGAGCACAAGCATGCTCGGTAGCGCGGCATGCCCGGCCTGCCGCACCCAGGCGATCAAGGCCGCGGTCAGCGATCCCGCGACGACAAAGACGACCACCACCAAAAGCTTGGCGGTCACGCTGTAGTCGTGGATGACGATTTCCGCCCCGGCCATGACGAAGCTCGAGGTGACCTGGGCGACGAACAAGCCGAACAGCGTGAGAAAGGTGTAGCTGTCGACATACCCGGCGACGAAGCTCAACAGCACCGGCAGCGTCAGCGGCACGGATGTTTCGCTGGCGGGGCGGACATCGCTCATGAGGTCGCCTGCAGTTCGGCACGATTCCGGAACGGCGGTGCACCGCTATGCGCTGCACCGGGTCCGGAGGTGGTCACGCGGTCTTCGCTCGCTGACACGCCTGCCATAAGACCTCGGCCGAGACCGGCATGTCGAGATGATTGCCGGCGCCGTTCGGGATGGCGTCGGCCACCGCATTCATCACCGCCGAGATTGCCGCGGTGGTGCCGGCTTCGCCGACGCCTTTGGCGCCGAGCGGATTGGTGGTCGCCGGCACGTTGTACATGGCGTCGCGCAAGGGCGGCATGTCGGCGGCGCGCGGCATGGCGTAATCCATGAAGGAGCCGGTGACGAGCTGGCCGGAATCCTTGTCGTAGATGGTGTTCTCCATCAGCACCTGGCCGAGACCGGCGGCGACTGAGCCGTGCAGCTGGCCCTCGACGATCATGGGATCGAGCGCGTTGCCGCAATCGTCGATGGCGGCATAGGTCGCGATGGTCAGATAGCCGGTGTCCGGATCGATCTCGATCTCGGCGGTGTGGACGCCGTTCGGAAAAGTCAGCGGCGTCTCGGTGGTGGTTTTGGTGTCGAGATCCTCGGCGATTTCGCCGCGTTTTTTCATTGCGGCCGCCTGAGAGGCGACCTCGAACAATGTGACGCGGCGGTCGGTGCCGACCACTTCGAAATGACCGGCCGCGAAGCCGATATCCGTTTCGCCGGTTTCCAGCATGCCGGCGGCGATCGGTTTGCCTTTCTGGATGATGGTCTCGATCGCCTTGGCGATCGAATGGCCGACTGTCATCGCCGAGCGCGATCCGACCGAGGCGTAGCCGGGCAGTTCATTCGCTGAATCCCCGTGCCGGTGGGTGATCTTTTCCGCCGGGATGCCAAGCCGCGCCGCGATGACGCGCGGAAACACCGTGGCGTGGCCCTGGCCGGTATTCCCCACATTCAGAGTCAGCCGCAGCGTGCCATCGCCGGGAAACGAGAGCAGCGCGCTTTCCAGCGGCGCGCCGCCGGAATGTTCCAGCATGCAGCAGACACCGAAGCCGCGATATTTGCCCTGCTTCTGCGACGTCCGGCGGCGGGCTTTGTAGCCGCCGTAATCGGCGAGCTTGAGCACCTGATCGAGCATCGGCTCGAAATCACCGGAGTCGTAAGTAGTGCCGACCGCGGTCTTGTACGGCATCGCCAATTTTTTAATTAAATTGCGCCGCCGCAATTTGATCGGATCGATGCCGGTCATGCGCGCCGCCTCATCGACGACGCGTTCGATGGCATAGCTTGCTTCCGGGCGGCCGGCGCCACGATACGGGGCGGTCGGAATGGTGTTGGTGAACATGCATTTGGTCGCGACATCGATATATTTGATGTCGTACATGCCGGGCAGGCAGCGGGTCAGATTGGTGGTCGGAATATTGGCGCCGACCGGACCGACATAGGCGCCGAGATTGGCGACGTTGCGCAGCCGCAGCGCCAGGAATTTGCCTTTCTCGTCGAGCGCCAGCTCGACATCCGAATAGATGTCGCGCGCCTGGTTGTCGGTGAGGAACACTTCGGACCGGGTCGACATCCAATGGATCGGCCGGCCGAATTTCTTGGCGCCAACCAGGAGCGCGATGTTCTCAGGATAAGCACCGGTTTTAATGCCGAACGCGCCGCCGACGTCCTCGGTGAGGATGCGGATGCGCTCCTTCGGCAGGTTCATGATCGGTACGATGCTTTCACGCATGGCGCCGGCGCCCTGCGAGCAGGCGCGCATGGTGTAGCTCTCGGTCGTCGGATCGTAGCTTGCGGTAGCGCCGCGCGGCTCCATCGGATTGCCGACCATGCGCTGATTCATCAGCGAGACGCGCGCCACATGTTTCGCGGTGGTGAAAATCTCCTCGACCTTCTTGGCATTCGCATCCGGGTCGGGGCTTGGTCCCGGCCAATCGACGGCGATATTCCCCGGCGCCTGCGGCCAGATCTGCGGCGCGCCGTCGCGTAATGCGTCGCGTGCGTCGATCACCGGCGTCATCGCCTCGTATTCGACCGTGACGAATTCGCCGGCATCCTGAGCCGCGGCGGCGGTCTCCGCCACCATCATCGCCACCGGTTCGCCAATATGCATGACGCGCTCGCCGGCGAGCGCAGGCCGGTGCGGCAGCACGAGAGTTTTGCCACCGCGGCCCGGCACCGGCGGATGGCGTCCGAGATTGCCGATGCCTTCCATGTCCTTGGCGGTCAGCACGCCGATCACGCCTGGCACGCTCTCGGCGCCGCTGGTGTCGATGCTGACGATGCGGGCAAAGGCATGCGGCGAACGCACGAAAAACGCATAAGCCTGGTTCGGCATCGGTGCATCGGCGGCATAGCGGCCGGCGCCGCGAACCAGGACATCGTCCTCGACGCGGGGATGATAGGCAATACGCTGACTGTCGGGAGTGGCGTCCATGTCGGTTCCGCAGGCTTTGATCGATGGGGTGGGAAGGGTACGAATTCGAGGGCTCTTTATAGCGGAAACCGCCGATTGCCAAAGTCCTTCGCACCGCCGGCGGCGTGCGCGTTTTGCGGGGCTGTATTGTGGCTTATCGCGGCCGGCCCGGCTTGCATCCGATGCCGCTTATGCGCAGAACAAGGCCGCGCCAGCCTGGGGAGGAACAATGACGCGGACTATCGATACTCACACGCACGTGCTCGCCGATGCGACTATCAAGCTTCTGCAAAAGGAGATTCCAAGCCTCAACCTCAAGCTGACGCCGATCGACGGCGATAACGCCCTGATCGAGGTCGCGGGCGTGCCGTACCGGCCGTTTCCGCGCGGGGGCCACGATATCGAACGCCGTTTCGCCGACATGGACTCAACCGGCGTCGACATGCATGTGCTGTCGGGTGCGCCGCAGACATGGCTCTACGGCCAGGAGTCCGCCGTCGGTGTCGCCGCGGCGGTGATTCAGAACGACGAGATGGCGCGTCTCGTCAAAGAACATCCCGACCGCTTTGCCGCTATCGCCACGCTGCCGATGCAGGCGCCGGACAAGGCTGCGGACGAGTTACGCCGCGCTATAACCAAGCTCGGCCTGCATGGCGCCATGATCGGCTCCAATGCCGGCGGCAGGAATCTCGACCATCCAAGTTTCGAGCCGCTCTGGGCGGCCGCCGCCAAACTCGACGCCTGGATGATGATTCATCCGGGCAATGTTGCCGGCGCCGATCGCTTGAAGTCCTATTATCTCGGCAATCTGATCGGCAATCCGCTCGACACCACGATCGCCGGCGCTTGTCTCATCTTCGGCGGCGTGCTGGAGCGCTATCCCTCCCTCAATTTCGTCATGGTGCACGGCGGCGGTTTCATTCCTTATCAGGGTGCGCGCTGGGTTCATGGCTGGGAGGTGCGGCCGGAGCCGAAGGTGAATGTGAAGCATTCGCCGGAGCCTTATCTCGATCGCTTCCACTACGACACCATCTTGCACTCCAAGACCACGCTCGAGTTTTTGATCGCCTCGGCCGGCGCCGGCCGGATTTTTCTCGGCAGCGACTATCCCTACGACATGGGGATGATGGATTGCGTGCGGCATGTGCGTTCGCTCGCCATCGCCGAAGCCGATCGCGACATGATTCTCGGAGGCCATGCGGCGGCGATCTTGAGCAAAAAACGCGTGAAGGCAGCGGGGTGAACGGCGTGAACGCGAGCGAGACTTCCGATCTGGTGCCGGTATCGTCGCGCGCCACCTCAGCGCTGATCAAGGACGCGTTCGTCGCGGCGGGTCTGCCGGCGGCCGACGCCGCGCGTTGCGCCGAACTGATGACGGAGGCCGACCTGACCGGCGCCGACGGCCACGGCATTTTCCGGCTGCCGCAATATATCCGCCGGCTCGGCGCGAAGGGCTTCAATAAGCGGCCCAACATCACGGTGAAGAAAACCGCGCCGGCCACGGCACTGGTCGACGGCGACAACGGCATGGGCCATCTCGTGATGTCGCGCGCCACCGATGAGGCCATTGCGATCGCGCGCGAACAGGGCACCGCGTTCGTCGGCGTGCGGCGCTCCAATCACGCCGGTCCGGCCGGGCTGTACGCGGAAATGCCGACCGCGCACGGCATGATCGGCATCTACGCGGCGGTCGCCAATGCCAATCACATGGCGACCTGGGGCGGCGCCGATCATCTCCTTGGCACCAATCCGCTGGCGATCGGCGTGCCGTCGGGCGCCGGGCCGCTCGTGTTCGATATGGCGACTTCGATCGTCGCTTACGGCACGGTGAAGAAATATGCGCTACGCGGATTGACTATGCCGGAAGGCTGGTTCGTCAACCCGCAGACCGGCGCGCCGATCACCGATCCCAGCCGTTCCGGCGAAGGCATGCTGCTGCCGATGGGCGAGTATAAAGGCTCGGGTCTCGCGCTGATGATCGGGCTTATCGCGGGTGTGTTGAACGGTGCCGCGTTCGGGCGCGACGTAGTCGATTTTAACGCCGACGACAAGAGCGAGACCAATACCGGTCATTTCCTGATGGTAGTCGACATCGCGCGCTTTCTGCCGCTCGCGGTCTTCACGGCCGAAGTGGATCGCCATGTTCGCGATCTCCGCCAATCGCAACGTTTACCCGGCGTCGACGTTATCCGGCTGCCAGGCGATCGCCGTGCTGAGTGCCGCGCGGAGCGCTTGCGCGATGGAGTGCCGCTCGCCAAGGCGCTCATCGTGCAGCTCGATAAAATGGCGGCGGAATTGAAAGTTAAACCTTTGCAGGAGCGATAGAGACGTGTTCCGCTCATTCCCGCGCAAGCGGGAATCCAGCGCTGGGTCCCCGCTTTCGCGGGGACGAGCGGATTGGCTCCTCTGGACACTTCTCTAAATGCTAACCCCCGGTACCTTCGCGCTTACTTTATTGCTGTCGTTTCTGACCGCACTCGGTCCGCTGTCGATGGACATGTATCTGCCGTCGCTGCCGGAGATCGCGCACTCGCTCAACGCGCCGGTGCTCGATGCGCAGCTGACGATTTCTGCCTACCTGTTCGGCTTTGCCGTCGGTCAGATTTTCTACGGGCCGATCTCGGATCGTTTCGGCCGCAAGCCGGTGTTGCTGATCGCTGTCGTACTTTACGCTGTGGCGACGATCGGCTGCGCCATGGCGCAATCGATAGAGAGCCTGATCGCGGCGCGTTTTCTCCAAGCGCTCGGCGGCGCCGGCTCGATCGTGCTGGCGCGGGCCGTGGTGCGCGACGTTTATTCAGGCGCGCGCGCGGGCCGCGAATTGTCGCTGATGGGGGCCATCACCGGATTTGCACCCATCATCGCGCCGATGATCGGTGGCCTATTGCAGACCGTGCTCGGCTGGCGCGCTATTTTTATAGTGCTGCTCGGCTTCGCCGTGGTGTCCGGCACGATGGCGGCGCTGTTGCTGCCCGAGACGCTGCGCGAGCGTGCTTCGGGGCCGTTCTCGCTGCGGGCCATGGGAGGGCTCTATCGTTCGGTGCTGGCGCATCGCGGCTTTCTTGCCAATCTTGGCATTTTGACCGCGAGTTTCATCGGACTATTCGCTTGGGTCTCAGGTGCGCCGATTGTGATGCAGGGCGCACGCTACGGACTGTCGCCGCTTGTCTTCGGCGTGACTTTCTCGCTGGGCGCCGCTGGCTACACCAGCGGCACTTTCATCGCGTCGCGGATCGTGATGCGGCTGGGCCTTGATCGCACCATGGGCATCGGCTGTGTGGCGCTGGCGGCCGGCGGCGTTGCCATGGTGGCGGTGGTGGCGTCCGGCCTCGAGGACGTCCTCTGGTTCGTTGCTGCGATGATGATCTATCTTGCCGGCCTCGGACTCGCTTTGCCTACGTCGATGGCCGGCGCGTTGACGCCATTTCCCGACCGCGCCGGTACGGCATCTTCGCTGTTAGGCTTTGCCCAGCAGTCCGGCGCCGCCATCGCCGCGGCCGCGATCGGCGTTTATCTCGGCCGCACGGCATGGCCGGTCGCCGCGACGGTCGTGGTCATGGGGTTTGTCTCGCTCGCGATTTGGGCGACAACGCGGCGCGTGCGTGCGCCTGAGTGGCGGCCGAAAAGACTGGATTGAACCCAGGAAATTGTCGGACAACCGGTCTCGCGCTAGAGTCCGGCTTGTTCGGGCCGGTTGTTTGAGCGTGCGGCTATGCCGCGAATGGCAAGAAGCGTCCCGGAGAGGATAAAGTGCCGCATGAGGCTTCATCGCATTTGCACCCGGACTGCTGCAGTGACGGGCTTTGTCGCCGCTTTGGCGCTTGCCTGCTTCGGTCCGGCCAACGCGGGCGGCGTCAACCTTGGCAATGATGACGACGACAACAATACCGATGCCGGTCCGGCCTTTTTCGGCTTTGTGCGCGACCCGGGTGGCGCTGCAATCGGCGACGCCAAAGTCACCGCAACCCTTAAAGCCGGTGGCGCTCTTGTGACCCGCAGCAATGTGATGGGTGTCTACAAGATTCCGGGCATGGGCAAAGGCGTTGACCCAGATAACGTCGATATTTCGTGCGCCAAGGATGGCTATAAACAGGCTAACGTGGTGCGGCGTCCGCATGCGGCCGAGGAGGGCAAGGACCCGATTGAAGTCGAGTGCTATCTGCAGAAAGAGTGATGCGGACATGACGTGTGTCCTTCGCGCCATCGGAGCGATTGCGTTTGTCTTTCTTGCCGTCCGCGCCGATCCTTGCCGCGCACAGACGTTGACCGGCGCCGTTACCTCCGCCGAGGAAGGCGCCATGGAAGGCGTGCTGGTCAGCGCGCAAAAGGACGGTTCGCCGATCACCGTCACGGTCGTCAGCGATGCCGGTGGCCATTTCCGATTTCCGGACGGTCGTCTTTCGGCCGGGCATTATGCGCTGCGTATCCGCGCCGTGGGCTACGACCTCGCCGGCCCCCAGAGCTTCGATCTCGGCACGGCGCCCGCGGAGCTCGCGATCACGCTGAAAAAGACCGGCGATCTCGCCGCGCAACTCACCAATACCGAATGGTTCATGAGCATGCCCGGCACGGCCGAGCAGAAACGGCCGCTGATCGAATGCATGAGTTGTCACAGCTTCGAGCGCATCGTGCGTTCGACCTACGATGCGGAAACCTTCGTTCCTGTGCTCGAGCGCATGGCGCAATACGCCAACAACACCACGCAAGCGCGCGTGCAATCGCGGCCCGCGCACCGCGACGTAAGTGATGCCGCCGCGCACAAACTCGCCGCTTACCTCTCTACGATCAATCTCTCTAGTACCAAGAGCTGGAACTACGAATTGCAAACTTTGCCGCGGCCCAAAGGCCGCGCCACGCATGTCGTCATCACTGAATACGACCTGCCGCGGAAGACGATTGCGCCGCATGATGTCCGCACCGACGCCGACGGCAATGTCTGGTATTCGAATTTCGTCGAGAATTACCTCGGCGAACTCGATCCCAAGACCGGCACAAATCGCGATTATCCGATCCCGTTCCAGAAGCCGTCATTCCCGGCCGGATCGCTCGATCTCGAGGCTGACGCCGGGGGCAATCTATGGCTTGCCATGATGTTCCAGACCGGTCTTGCCCGCTTCGATATCAAGACAAAGACATTCCGGATGTTTCCGATTCCGGCGGCACTCGACGACGATGCCATGCAGCAATCGATGGTGATGCCGGCCGCGGCGAATGTGGACGGCAAAGTATGGACCAATGACGTGGCGCGGCAATCGATCATACGGCTCGACCTCGCCACCGGCCAATATCAGCGCATCGATCCGTTCGGGCATCTCGGTCAAGGCCGCCAGCACGGGCCTTACGGCATGGCAGCGGATGCAGTTAACGATCTATATTTCATGGATTTCGGCGACGAGAATGTCGTCCGAGTCGATGCGAAAAACGGCGCCGCGACGATCTATCCGACGCCGACGCCAAAATCCCGGCCACGCCGAACCATGCTTGATAGCCAAGGCAAGCTCTGGTTCGCCGAATTTGCCGCCAACAAGCTCGCGATGTTCGACACCAAGACCGAGAGATTCCAGGAATGGGAGGTGCCGACGCCGCACACCTATCCTTACGACGTGTTCAGCGATAAGAACGGCGAGTTGTGGAGCGGCGGCATGGCGAGCGATCGCGTGCTGCGCTTCGATCGCAAGAGCGGACGCACGGTGGAGTATCTGCTGCCACGGCCGACGAATATCCGCCGCGTCTTTGTCGACAACTCGACCGACCCGGTCACATTCTGGGCCGGCAACAATCATGGCGCGGAAATTATCAAACTAGAGCCGCAGGATTAGAATGCGCGTGTAGCAATTGTCGCCCGGCACGCTATATGCCAAAGAATACAGCGCGGGCTTAAAGTGAAAAGGTATTGAAATGGCCAAAGCGATCCAGAAACGTAAGCTCGGTTCCTCCGGTATCGAGGTATCCGCGATCGGACTCGGCTGTATGTCGCTGTCGGGCATTTACGGCTCGGTCGGCGACGACGATGGCATTGCGCTTATTCACGAGGCGCTCGATCGCGGCATTACCCTTCTCGACTCCTCGGACGCCTACGGCGCCGGCCACAACGAGCAGCTCGTCGGCAAGGCGATCAAAGGCCGCCGCTCGACGGTCGTCTTGGCGACCAAGTTTGGCAATCTCGGCGGACGCGATGGCAAATTCGCCGATGGCCGTCCCGAATTCGTTATCAGTTCCTGCGATGCGAGCCTCAAGCGCCTGGGGGTCGACGTCATCGACCTTTATTATCAGCACCGGATCGATCCCAACGTGCCGATCGAGGACACGGTGGGCGCCATGGCCAAATTGGTGAAGGACGGCAAAGTGCGCGCGCTCGGCTTGAGCGAAGCCAGTCCGAAAACCATTCGCCGCGGCCATGCCGTCCATCCCATTGCCGCCGTGCAGAACGAGTTCTCCTTGCTGTATCGAGCCGACGCCGAAGAGACGTTGCAGACGACGCGAGAGCTCAACATTGCTTTCGTCCCTTATTCCCCGCTCGGGCGCGGTCTGCTCACCGGCGGCGTGCAATTGTCGGAGACCGACGCGCGCCGCCGGCATCCGCGTTTCTCGGCGGAAAATCTCGATCGCAACGTTGCGCTGTCGCAACGGATCGAAGATCTGGCGCGTGCGAAGAATTGCACGGTTGGCCAGCTCGCGCTTGCCTGGGTGCTGGCGCAGGGCGACGACATCGCGCCGATCCCGGGCACCAAACGCAAAGAACGTTTGATCGAAAATATCGGCGCGCTCTCGGTTGAATTGAGCGCCAAGGACTTGGCGCAAATTTCCGATGCCGTGCCGATCGGCGCTGCCGCGGGCCTGCGCTATCCCGAGCCGCAAATGAAGAGCGTCTATATTTGAGTTTCGGCGCGACGGTCTAGATTTTCGTTTGGAGCATGATCGTTTCCGAAAAACGGTTTCCACCCCGGATCAGGTCCGGGGCGGGCTTTTTCGGATCATGCTCTAGCCGCAGCAATGCAGGTCGTTCGATGCGAAGATGTTTCGCGGCGCTGGCCTTATTTCTTTTGCTTTCGGCCGAGGCGCGGGCGGAGACGGTCCGTATCATGGCCGCATTCACTTTCAAGACCGCGCTCGATCAAGTCATCGCGGCTTACAAGGCCGACGGTGGCGGCGAGGTCGTGCCGATGTATGGCATGACGCCGATGCTGGTGAAGCAGGTGGAGAACATGGCGCCCGCCGATATTTTTCTTTCCGCCGACGCGAACTGGATGGACTATTTGCAAGCTCACAAGCTCATTCGACCCGAAACCCGCATCGAATTGCTGACCGCCGATCTCGTGGTGGCGACACGCAGTGACAATGCGGCGGCGCCGACTGCCGCCGCGATCGGCCGCGATTTTCCATTGCAAAAAATTATCGGCGATGGGCGGATAGCGATGTGCGACCCGGCGGATCATCCGGCCGGCCGGATTGGCCGTGCCGGGCTCGAACAACTGGGCCTGTGGCAAGGCGTTGCCGACAAGGTCGCGATCGCCGAAAGTCCGCTCGCCGCGGTTGCGCTCGTTGCGCGCGGCGAGGCACCTGCCGCCGTGGTGTTTTCCACCGACGCGACCGGCGTTGCCGGTATCAAAGTAGCGGGCACCTTTCCGAAGGATTCGCATCCGCCGATCGTGTTTCCGGCCGCCCTCCTGAGCGCCCGGCATAATGGCGACGCTGCGCGGTTTTTTGAGTTTCTAACGTCGCCAAAAACGGCCGTCTTGTTTCAGAGCTTCGGCTACCACGCGCTCGCCATCGCCCATTGATATTTATCTTTCACTCGCTCAGGCCAGCGCACCGAGCGCGCCGCGCAGAAGTTCGCGCGACGGCTCCGAGCCGTCGACCAGGCGTAGCGTGCGCCGCTTGATCTTCCAGCCGTCAGGCGTGCGCGCAACTTCCCAGCGGTTCGTCACCACGCGGTGGATATGATAGCCGCGCGAGGTGCCATGATTGGGAACCTCGACGTTCTCACCGGTTTTATTCGGTGTAAGAATTTGGAGGTAGGATGTGACCACGGCGGTGTCGCCGTCGAGCGCGATATGCGGCAGCCCGGTGAAATGCGCAAGCCCGCCGGCGATCGCCGCCTGATGACCTTCGCTCTTGAGGCTCGCCGCAATCGCCTTATTGCCGGTAGCGCCGGACAGGCCTGGGCCGCGGTCGAATACGCCGTCCTCGGCATAAACGGCTTCGGCGTAGGCGGCAGCGCCGGTGTCGGCGCTCGGCGGGTGGCTGGCGATGAGATTGTAGATGGCGAGCCGGTCCTCGATGGCGCGGATGCGGCGCTCAAGGCTCGGCGAGTTTGCTGCGTTCTCGGTCATGACGAACTCATTAATGGTGATTCGCGTCCCCTATTTAGCCCGGTACCGGTCTAGATTATCATCACAGGCGCGGCGATTTTTGCGCTGCACAGTCAGTCAGAATCTGGCATCGTTGCGATGCAAACAGGGGCTGGCTATGACACTCGGCGGCGCAGTCAATCGCCGTTCTTTCGTGGTCGGCGCAACTGCCGTAAGCGGCGGCTTGGCGCTGGGCTTTGTCATACCTTTTGCCAAGCGGGCCCGCGCCGAAGCGGGCACCCCCACCTCCGATATCAACTGCTGGGTCGCGATCGCGCCCGATGATGCCGTGACGATTCGTGTCGCCCACGACGAGATGGGTCAGGGCGCGATGACCGGCCTTGCCATGCTGGTCGCGGAAGAACTCGACTGCGATTGGAACAAAGTCCGCACTCAAACGGTGTCACCGCAAGAAAACGTGCGGCGTAACCGCATCTGGGGCGACACCTCGACAGGCGCCAGCCGCTCAATCGCGACGTCGCATCTCTATCTGCGCAAAGCCGGCGCTACTGCGCGTGAAATGCTGATTGCCGCGGCGGCGGCTCAATGGAATGTACCGGCGGGCGAATGCATGGCGCGAAATAGCGTCATCACGCACCGGCCGAGTGGCCGTACCATCACCTTCGGCACAATCGCCCAAGACGCAGCGAAGATCGTGCCGCCCGCGGATGTCGTCTTAAAGGAACCGGATGCTTGGACGCTGATCGGCCAGCCGCGCAAGCGGCTCGATGTCCTCGCCAAGATCACCGGTCAGCCGGTTTATGCCATCGATGTCCGGCTGCCGGACATGCTTTACGCCGCCATCGTGCAATGCCCGGTTTTCGGCGGCGCGTTGCAATCGGTCGACGAAAGTTCGATCGCGTCGATGAAGGGCGTACGTGGCGTCGTGCGGATGCCGAATGCGGTCGCCGTGGTTGCGGATTCGTGGTGGCGGGCGAAGCGCGCAGCCGATGCGATCAAAGTGACATGGGACGACAGCGGCCATGGTGCGCTGTCGAGCACGGAGATCGCAGACATCGTTCGTCCCGGGCTTACCGCTTCACCAGCTCAATTGGGCCGTGCCGACGGCGATGCCGCGGCCGCGCTCTCCGGTGCGGCGCATCGCATCGAAGCGGAATATCAAGTGCCGTTTCTCGCCCACGCCACCATGGAGCCGCAGACCTGCACCGCGCAGGTGCGGCCGGACGGTGTCGAAGTCTGGGCGCCGACTCAGGATCCGGCCACCGCGCTCGCCACGGCGGCGATCGCCGCCGGGGTGCCGAACGACAAGGTCACAGTGCATCGCATGATGCTCGGCGGCGGCTTCGGCCGGCGCGCGCCAATCCAGGAATTCGTCCACCAGGCTGTCGTCATCGCCAAGGAGTTCAAGGAGCCGGTCAAGCTGGTGTGGACGCGCGAACAGGACGTCGCACACGATCAGTACCGGCCCTGCGGCATGGCGCACCTTGCCGCAGGTCTCGATGACGACGGCATGCCGGTTGCCTGGACCGTCAGGCTGGCCGGGCCGTCCTTTGTCGCCTCGCTGGTACCGGCTTTCGGCCCCAATATCGGCGACCGTACTTTTGTCAGCGGTCTCGCCGAAGAGATGCCGTATGATGTGCCGAATTATCTGGTCGACTATGTGATCCGCAGCACGCCGGTACCGCTCGGCGTGTGGCGCGCTATCAACTACACGCAGAACGCCTTTTACAAAGAGTGCTTTGTCGACGAGATGGCGCATGCGGCCGGCATCGATCCCTATCTCTATCGCCGCAAGCTTCTCGCCAAAAATCCAAAGAACCTCGCTGTGCTCGACGCCGCGGCAAAGCAGGCGGGTTGGGAAACGCCGCCGCCGCCCGGGATATTCCGCGGCATTGCGATCATGACGGCATGCGGCAGCCATTGCGCGCAGGTAGTGGAGGTTGCGGTGAAGAGCGGCCGTTTGCGCGTGCATCGCGTGGTTTCGGCGCTCGATATGGGCTACGCCGTCAATCCGCTCTCGATCGAAATGCAGACCCAGGGTGCGATCGTGTTCGCGCTCACGGCTGCTCTCTACGGCGAGATCACCATAAAAGATGGCGGTGCCGAGCAGAAGAATTTCGATTCCTATCGCATGATCCACCTCGCCGACGCGCCCAAGGTCGAGACCGTGATCGTGCCGAGCGGTGGGTTCTGGGGCGGCGTCGGCGAGCCGCCGGTGCCACCGCTGGCGCCGGCGTTGTATAACGCCGTGTTCGCCGCGACCGGCAAGCGGTTGCGCTCGCTGCCGCTGAAGAATCATGATCTCGGTTATGCGATCTGAAATGCGTGTCCAGTGGTGCTTTGCTGCCGCCGTCATCGCAGTGACTCTCGGAGCGATGCTTTCTGCGGCCGCGGCCGACGAAAAGCCAGGCGATTGTATCGGCATCGACTTCGACGTGAATCATCCGGCTCCGATCGCGAAGCTCGCGACCGACAAGCCGCATGTGAATTTTATCAAGAGCAGTTGGGAGGACGCCGCGTGTCCGGCCGATGGCGAAAGCTGTCTGCAAAAGTCCTATCTCGTCCCCGGCGACATGGTTCTCATTGGCAAGACCAATGCCGCTTTTACCTGCGTCTCTTACCAGTCGGCGGCGGATCCCCAACAACGCTGGACCAATGGCTGGCTGCCGGCCGCAAGCCTTGCGCCAGTGACACCCGCGCCGTCGCCGGCGCTTGCCGATTGGCTTGGCGCATGGGTCCATGCCGACGGCGAGATCGATATCAAGAATGCCGTCAATGACGGCGTCACCGTTCATGGTGAAGCGATTTATCGGGCCGCGCAGGACATCCATAACGGTGTCATCGATGCCACGGCGAAGCCGGAGCAGGGTGTTCTCGCCTTTGCCGACGACGGCAGCGTCGCTTTCGACAAAGCCGGAGCGGACGCCTGCCTCGTGCGCATGCGGCATGCCGAGGCGCTTCTGGTTGTCGAGGACAACGGCCATTGCGGCGGCGTCGATGTGAGCTTTTCCGGGTTTTATCGGAAGAAAGAGTGACGGGCTTTCCTCTCTCGCCGACTGGATTTTCCCTTGGAGCATGATCTTTTCCGAAAACCGGTTTCCACTTTTCGGGATCATGCTCTAGGTTGGCGCCCCGATTTCACAACAGCGGCGCCCGTTTCTCATGACCACCATCGATATCCATGCCCATTTCGTCGATCGCCATTATGTCGACGATCTCATCCGTGTGATGCGGCTCGACACTGAAACGACAAGCGACGGCAAGACGCTGTTTCGCGATCACGGCGCGACCATTGCCTGGACCCGGCCCGACATGTTTTCGGTCGAGCACCGGCTCGCCGACATGGCGGCGAAGAATATCGACATGCGCGTGATCTCGGTGAGCGCGCCCAACCTCTATCCCTGGCCGGTGACCGAGCAGGTGGAAATGGCGCGTCACGTCAACGATGCGCTGTCGCGCTATTGCCGCGCCTATCCGAAGAAGTTCATTGGGCTAGCCAGCCTGCCGCTCGCCGATGTCGACGCTTCGCTGCGCGAGATTGACCGCTCGGTGAATGAGCTTGGTCTCAAAGGCGTTGCGATTGGATCCAATATTTCGGGCCTGCCGCTCAACGACGCGCGGTTCGAACCGGTCTGGGCCAAGATCAACGCCTTGAAACTGCCGGTGGTCGAGCACCCAGTATTTCCGCGCGATACTGCCGACATGGGCGAATTCGAGTTGCCGCTCCGCGTCGGGCTGATGTTCGACACCACGCTGATGGCGGCGCGCATGATCTATGCCGGCATTTTCGAACGCTATCCGGATTTCCCCTTCGTGCTGGCGCATACCGGCGCGGCGCTGATCATGCTGATGGAGCGTCTCGACAACGGCTATCGGCTGTTTCCCGATTGCCGCAAATATATCGACAAGCTGCCGAGCGAATACGGCAAGCGGCTTTATTACGATAGCTGCGCCTTCGGCGAAAAGGCGCTGATGTTCGCCATCGATTCGGTCGGCGTGAGTCAAATTTTGTTCGGTACCGACGATCCGTTCATTGGCTCCGATACGTCCCATGTGACCCGCTTGAAGATTCCCGAGGCGGACAGGGCAGCGATCCTCGGCGGCAACGCCGCGACGATGTTTGGAATAACTTAGGCTGCTGCCAGCTCAACCGCCTTCAAGTGATCGTTGAGGATGTTGCGCAGTTCGGACGGCGGTTGCCGTCCGAAACCGCAATAGGCGCCGAGCCCGAATTCCCGCAGATATTTGCGCGCGGTAGCGATGCGCTCCTTAAACCGTGTCATGTTGTGGATGGCGCCGAGATAGACGCGTGCGCCTTTTGGCTCGAGTTCCGCGAGCGGCGCGTAGAATGCGTCGTCGCTGCGGTCGAGCACCGGAATGTGAATCCAGTTCACCGGCCGGCCCGACGCGGCGACAAAGCCATTGGCGAGCTTCACCACCTGCCCGAGATCGTCGGGTTGGAATCGCGGCCAGCTGCCCAGCGTGCCGAAGCAGAAGTGATAGCCGAGCGCGACCTCGCGCGGAATGTGTGGCGCGAGATTGCGCACTTCGGTGAGATTGCGCTCGATGGCGCCTTCAAGAGAGAAGCCCGGAATCGCGCCGTAAGAATCCTGGACCTCCGTTGAGCAGTCCCATTGGATTGCAAGCTCGCTCGCGGGAATTTTCGCGACGATCATCGCGATCTCTGCCCGCGTTGCCGTCTCATAACCCGGCCTGATGCGGTCGAGGTCCACTCGATTCGGAAAAATCCGCGGCGGCAATACGCTGTTGACCATCGGTATCGACACCTGGAAACGCAGGTGCGGCGCCAGCACGCCCTTTTCCTTCAGCGTCTTGAAGACGAAATACGAATTGATGGCGTCGCGGGCATAGCCGAGCCGCCAGCCGGGATCGCCAAAGCGCACCTGTCTCACGCCGTCCTTGACCTTGAACCACCAGGCATCGCCGGCATTGCGGGGATGCTGTTGCTCGACACCGTTCTCGTCCGGCGCCGGATGCTGCACCACCTCGAGTTCGGGATGCGCGGCGAGGACTTGGTAATGCACACGACTGATCCAATGCCGCCGCGGACCGACTTCGCCGTCCGGCATGGCAAAGAGATATTTTCCAAGCGGCGCGCCGAAGGATTGAAAAACTTCCTCCGGAGTATCGAACGGAATGCTCCCCACCAATAGCAATTCACCGCTCACGTAATTCCTCCCGCGCTTGCCAGCGTTGTGCATCACTATACACTCTCCGCAAAAGAGGAAACGAGGGTGGCCACGTTGAAGGGGATTTTACGCGCAACCTTATGCTTCGTTGTCATCTTGCTGGCGGGACAATTTCTGGCGGGACAGGCCAATGCGCAGAACTGGCCCAGCCGTCCGATCAAGCTGATCGTTCCCACCGGCCCTGGCGCCGCCACCGACGTCATGGCGCGGCTCATCGCCGACGATGTCTCACGCGCCCTCGGCCAGCCGATGTTCGTCGAAAACATGCCGGGCGCCGCCGGCATCCTCGCGCATGAGACAGCCGCGCGGGCCGCGCCCGACGGTTACACGCTGTTGTTCACCAATACCTCCGGCATGGCGATCAATCTCATTTCGTTCAAACAGCTTCCCTACGATCCGACCCGGGATTTCGCTGCCGTCGCCATGGTGTGCGATCCTGGGACCCAGATGCTGTCGGTCAATGCCGATCTGCCCGTCAAGTCGGTCGACGAACTGATCGCTTACGCCAAAGCAAACCCCGGCAAGCTGTCGATCGCTTTCGATAATACCGCCGGCGCCGCGGCGTTCGCGGCAAAACTGTTCAACAAGCGCGCCGGTCTCGGTCTTGTCGAAGTGCCTTATCGTTCGAGCGGGCAAATGACCCAGGACGTTGCCAGCGGTCTCAATCAGGTGATGATGAGTTCGATCGCCGCCGCTGCCGCCGTTGTCCAGTCCGGCAAAGTGCGTCAGCTTGCGGTCTCCTCCGAGAAACGTTTTCCCGGATTGCCTGATTTGCCCTCGCTTCACGAAAGCGTGCCGGGCGTCGTGATGAATGGCTTCTTCGCCATCGTCGCGCCCACGGGCACACCGGTAGAAGCCATTACGCGCCTCAATCGCACGATCGGCCACTATCTACAGACTCCGGATATCCGAAAACGGATTATGTCGCTTGGCCTAGTGGCGGGCGACGGCGGTTCGGCCGAAAGCGCCGCTCAAACCATCCGTCAGGAGCAGGAACAATGGCGGGCCTTCGGCAAGGAGCTGAATGTCGAGCCGCAATGATGGCATCTTAGTTTAAGTTTTTACCGGAAAGAATTTGTCGAGCCAGTTGCGCAAGATTAGCCCCACGCGCGGATCGGGATCGACGAACATGAAATGATCGGCGCCGTCGATCAGATGCAGTTCGATCGGTGGCTTGGCGCGCCGCATCAAGCTGAATGCCTCTTCGAAATTGCAAACCCGGTCACGCGCGCTGTGCAGGATCAGGATCGGCCGCGGCGCGATTTTGGCGATCATCTCTTCCGGCCGGAACATGAAAAAGCCGACCGCCGTCTCGGCGGTAAACTGCATCAGCGAATTGTTCGAAGTCAGATTGACCTGCAATTCCTTCGGCATCTCGAATATGTCGAAGCGATGCACCATCATCGATTGGCCGGTGGTCTCGCGGTGGCGAATGCCGTCCGCCATCAATTGCATGAACTTGGCCCAGGATTCGGGTGTGTGCATGCCGCGGATGATGCGCTCGCCATTGCCCAGGCCATTTTCAAGGATCACCGCGGCGACCCGTTGGTCGATGCCGCCGGCATAAACGGCAACGCCGGCGCCGAGGCTCGAGCCGCAGAGCGCGATGCACGCCGGATCAACTTCAGGTCGCGTTGTTATGTAAGTGAGAGCGTTACGGGCGTCGTCCACCTCTTCGAGCGGGATAACGCGGCCGCGCTCGCCGCCTGACTTCACCGCAACCGCGATAATCGAAGCGCAGCGCGACGTAGCCCCAGCTTTCGAATTGCCGGCAAATCCACTCCGGCCCGCCATTTTTATTGGCGCCAAAGCCGTGCATCATGATGATGGCGGGCCGACGCTCGCCTGATTTGTGACCTTCGGGCACGTGAACGACGCCGGACAGTTCAACGCCGTCGGACGGAAATCTCACCTTCTCCTGCACGCTTGCCCCCTTTTTGCATCTCCAGCGCCATGCGGCACTGGACCGCCTTCCTTGCATCTGTATGCTGCGGCACGTTTAAAGCATAAGCCGCGACGCGTTAATTGTTGCACGCGGGACAAAGGCCGCGCTGCCTCGGCATGCGGCCATAGAGGGGAAACGGGAAATGCTCAACATCAAAGCGAAGTCGCGCCTTGCGCTCGCCGCACTGCTGGGAGCCGCGTGGCTTGTGGCTCCTCCTGGCGTCGCGCAAGCACAGCAAAAGACCGCGCTGCGCGTCGCTTATATCCCTGTCGTCACCTGGCTGCCGGCGCTGGTGGCGAAAGAGGACGGCATTTTCGAGAAGAACGGACTCGACGTTACCTTCACCAAATTCCCGAACCTGATCAATCTGCCAGGCACGCTCGGCAAGCAGTTCGACCTTGCACCCTCGACGGCGCCCGACTTGCTCAACGCAGTGGCGAACGGATTGAATATCGCGGCAGTGGCGGGCGAGACCTTCGAGACTTCGAGCAACAAGTCGTTCCAAGTGATTGTGAAGCCCGACAGCGGCATCAATACAATCAAGGATCTCGCCGGCAAGCGTGTCGCCGGCCCGGGCGTCGGCTCGGTGATGCATGTGGCGCTGCTCTATCAGGTGGCCAAAGAGGGCGGCGATCCGTCGACCGTTATCGGCCTGGAGGCGCCGTTCACCGCGATGTTCGATCAGCTCAAGTCGGGCCGCGTCGACGCGGTCGAACCGCTCGAGCCGTTTGTCGGCCAGATGCTCGGCGCCGGCTACAAGTCGATCGGCGATCCGCTCCTTGCCGTGGCCGATCCCGTGCTGTTTCCGTTCTGGATCGCGGATGCCGATTGGGCGCGCGCCAACCGCGATGTGCTGAAGCGCTGGGTGACTTCGCTGCAAGGCGCCCTGGAGTCGATAAAGGCCGACGAGGCCAAGGCGCGTAAAATATTGGCGACCTATTCCGGCCTACCGGATGCCGTCGTCACGCGCATCCCGCTGCCGCATTACGAATTCCATATCACGCCGGACGAACTCGACGTCTGGCGCAATGTCATGGTGTCGCAAGGCCTGCCGCTCAAAAATGTGGATATCAATCGCGTCGTCGTAACGGCGCAATAAGCGCAAGCGCCAATGAGCACGATCTCCGTGGCACAACGCTCCAAGAGGGATGACAGGACGGACGAAACGGCGCGCGCTGCGGCGGAGCAAAAGCCGGCCGGCGCCGGCAATATCTACGAATGCGACAATGTCAGCCTCGAATTGTTTCCGCATGGCGAGCGCCGGCTGATCATCGACCGGTTGTCGCTCGACCTCCGCGCTGGTGAGTTTTTGACCATCGTTGGATCGTCGGGCACCGGCAAATCGACGCTGCTGCGCCTGCTCGGCGGCCTGGTGCCGGCGACCAGCGGCACCATTCGCTTTCGCGGCAATGCCGTGACCGGTGCGCCGAGTGGCGTTGTCGTCGTGTTCCAGGACTACTCCAACGCGCTGCTGCAATGGCGCAGCATCGCGCGCAATGTCGCCCTCGGCATCGAAGGCAAGCTCGACAAGGCGGAGATCGATCGGCGGGTGCGACAGTCGCTGCAAATGGTCGGGCTTGAACGCAATGCGCTGGACCATCCCTGGCAGCTCTCCGGTGGCATGCAGCAGCGGGTGCAGATTGCGCGTGCGCTGGCGCTTAAGCCCGACGTGATGCTGATGGACGAGCCGTTCGGTGCGCTCGACGCCATGACCAAATCGAGCCTGCAAGACGAAATCCTGAAAGTGCACGAGCAGACCGGCACGAGCTTCGTCTTTATTACCCACGACATCGAAGAGGCGGTCTATCTCGGCGACCGCGTGATCGTTCTGGCGGGGCCGCCCGGGCGCATTCATAAGACGGTGCCGATCGCCTTGCCGCGGCCGCGCGATCAGATTCGCACCCGACAATCGTCCGAATTCCTGGATTATCGGGCCGAGATCCATGCCGCGGTGCTCGGCGCCGGCGGCCACTGATGAGTATGCGGACCACCGCGATCAATATCCCGGGTATCGCCACTTTGGCGGTGGTCGCCGTTGCCTGGGAGCTCGCGGTCCGGACCGGCCTGGTGACATTTGAGTATTTGCCGGCGCCCTCGGCGATTGCGGTTGCCTTCGTCGGTATCCTCCGGTCAGGCGAACTTCTTGCCAACACCGCGCACACGCTGCGCTCGATCCTGATCGGCTGGCTGCTTGCTCTCCTGATTGGCGGCACGCTTGGATTGATCTTCGGCCTGTCCCGGTTTGCCCGCCGCTATTTCCTCGCTTCGCTGGAAGTGTTGCGGCCGTTGCCGGCGATCGCATTTTTGCCGGTGGCCTTGCTGCTGTTCAATTTCTCGCTGACGACCGAACTCGTGGTCATGGTCTATGCCAGCATCTGGCCGATGTTCATCAACACCATGGGCGGCATCGCCAATGTGGCGTCGCGGCTCCATGACGTCAGCCTGACGCTAAAACTGTCGCGGTTCGATACGCTGGTGAAAGTGCTGTTGCCGGCCGCCGCGCCGGCAATCCTGGTCGGCGCGCGGCTCTGCCTCGGCACCACTTTGGTGATGGCGATCATTGCCGAGATGATCGGCAATCCGCACGGCCTGGGTTATGCGGTGGTCAGCGCGCTGATGTCGATTCAGCCTGAACAGATGTTCGCTTACGTGCTGTTCATCGGCGTTTTGGCGATCGCGCTTAATGGCTGCCTGGTTCTGGCGGCGCGGGGCCTTTTGCCGGCCTATGGGCGTGAGGCAGTGGCACATGTCTAGGCGTGCCCCGTGGATCACCGCTTTTCGGTTTGGCTTTCCACCTCTCCGCGGCCTATTGCCGCTCTTTGTCTTGCTCGTGTTTTGGCAAGTCATCGATCCGCAAGGCTCGCCCTATTTTCCGCCGCCGAGCGCGTGGTGGAACGGTCTCGCCGGTCTGGCGCATAGCGGCCGGCTACTGTCCGCCCTGACCGCGACGCTGACCACATTCGCTTTGGCCATCGTGCTCGCTTGCGTGATTGGCGGGTTCATGGGGGTGCTGATCGGGCGGTCGCGCGCGGCCCGTCGGGCGCTCGGGCCGCTGATGGAATTCTGCCGCGGCCTGCCGCCGCCGGTGATTGTTCCCGTCGCCGTGCTTGTGCTCGGCTATGTCGAAAGTCTCAAACTCCTGATCGTCGTCCTGGTCGCGGTGTGGCCGATCCTGCTCAATACCGCGGCGGCGACCGCCGCGCTGCCCGAACTTCTCGGCGAGGTGTCGCACACGCTCCGTCTCGGCCGGCTCGCCACCTTGCGCAAGATCGTGGTGCCGTCCGCCGTTCCGGCCTTTTTGGTCGGCGTGCGCAGCGCGGTTCCACTTGCCATCATCATTACGCTCTTGGTCGAAATGCTGACCAGCCTGCCCGGCATCGGCAGCCTGATCGTCATCAGCCAGCGCCAATTTCATGCTGCCGAAGTCTATGGCCTTCTCATCATCGTCGGGCTGGTGGGCTTCGTGCTCAACGGCGTCTTCGTCATGATCGAAGGCGCCCTGCTCAGTCGCTGGCCCCCGCGGGCGAGCTATGTGCAGGGTTGAGGTCGCTCGGCTGGCTTAGGAAGCGGACGCTAAGCGCGCCCGATCAGTGGCCGTGTTTAGCCCGGACGTCGGCCAGTGCCGCTTTGCCTTCTCGGGTGGCTTCCGACATGGTTTCGAAGAAATCGGACTGCCGCACAGGCTTACTCTTGCCGGCCGCATAGATTTCCCAACGCCAGGACTTGGGCGGACGCCCTTTATTCTTAATGGCGAGCGTATAATCGATAGGGTTGAAAACTGGAGCCTTTTCCATCCAAGTCCTGCCGCGTTTTAAGACTGGCCAATGGCAACTGCGGAGAAGGCACGGCGTAACATCAACTCGCATTCTTCCGTGCGCTGCCGCGCCATCTCAGAGCCCCAGCATAACAGAATTTCGCGTAAGTCGCGGATGGCGACATCTACGGCTGTTACCAGGTCGATTTCTCCCTCGGCGCCATCGTCGATGCGATAGTCGCTCAACTTCAGTATTTTGGCACTCACGCGTCACTCCACGAATCACAACTGGGCGGCAGAATGACGGCTAGCCGTTAACGAGCCGTGATCTCCGCCCATCTATTGGTGACTCTGAACGGCAGCCTCTTGCGGATAACCGAAATGACCAACTCAGATGACAAGCCGGCGCCCGTGGTCGGGGTCTATTGGATCACCGAAGCAGATTACCCGGCGCTGCGGCAAATTTTCGACGACGGCCACAAACTGCCTCCCACCTGGACGGCATGGCTGAAGATGGCCGAGGAAATGGAGAAGGGACTCAAAGCTTACGGGCATGTTGTCTTCCGCGTCCGCATCGACCCGGCCAGTTTTCCCGATTGGTGCGCGGCCCATGGGGTGAGCCCGGGTGCTCAAGGCCGGAAAAAGTTCGTCGCCGAGGCCGTGACGGAGAGATACGGCGATCAAAATTGACCATGGCGTCGAGCCGAAAAGCCATGGTCAAAAATCAGCAGCCATCAGCTCGTAGGATCCTTTGCGGCGCCGATCATAAACCTTGGCCGCGGTCGCATAGATCAATGTGCGGTTTAGATCGAACGCGCCGAGAAGACCGACCTCATCGAACTCCATATCCGGTTCAATTCTCTTCAACGCCTCGGCATTGACGAAAAACGATGCCTCCATGGCGCTGTCATGTCCCCAGAACCGTACCGCATGCCGGGTCGCGTCATAAGACCGACTTTGATTTGGAAAGCTAAGTGTCATGGCTTAGGTTCCTGCTTCAGTCGCATCGCGTTTATCGCTCCAACCCTATGCGAGCGCGACCCCTGTACTAATCCACGCTCTCGTGTCGGAATAGTCATCATGCAAACGACCAAGCTCATATAGGCTCGAATGACGAGAAAGTTAGCTGTGGCGACACAGGTATTTTGAAGCCTCAGGGAGGCGGCCATCAGATTGTCGCCGCGCGGTTAGATCCTCTTCGCCGGCCTCATCGCTTTCCGAACAGCTTATCGAGCAGCCAAAAATCGAGACCGCCGCCGTTGTTTTGTTGATTGTCCGGTTGCCCGCGGTTAGTGGCGACCGGCGCCGGAACCGCAGCAGGCGGCGGCGCCGTATTAAACCAGCCGCCTTCCGCCAGTCCAGGCAGCCCCGTCGGCGTCACACCGGCATGCGCGGTCTTCATGAAGCGGCTCCAGATTTCGACCGGCAGGCCGCCGCCGACGGCTTTTTTTGTCGGCGTGTTGTCGTCATTGCCGAGCCAGACGCCGGTGACGAGATGCGAGGTGAAGCCGATGAACCAGGCGTCACGGAAATCCTGGCTGGTGCCGGTTTTGCCGGCGGCTTCCCAGCCGGGCAGGCTGGCGCCGCGCGCGGTGCCCGAGAGCAGAGTCTGGCGCATCATCGTGTTCATCATGCCGATGTAGCGGGCGTCGACGATACGGCCGAGCGGTTGCTGGGAGCGGTCATAGAGCGTCTTGCCGTCGGCGGTCTTGATGCGTTCGACGACATGCGGTGAAACCGCGAGCCCGCCATTGGCGAAGGTTGCATAGGCCGAGACCATTTCGAGCGGGCTGACTTCCGAAGTACCGAGCGCGATCGAAGCATTGGGCTCGAGCATCGAAGTGATGCCGAGCCGGTAGGCGGTACGCACCACCAATTCAGGGCCGACCTCCAGCGTCAGCCGTACCGACACCGTGTTGAGCGAATTGGCGAGCGCCTGGGTCAGCGTCACCGGCCCGGCATATTCATGCTCGAAATTTTCCGGCTTCCAGCCCTTTACCGAAATCGGTGCGTCCTCGCGCACGGTATCGGGCGTCAACCCGCGCTCCAGCGCGGTGAGATAGACGAAGGGTTTGAACGACGAACCGGGTTGGCGCTTGGCGTCGATGGCGCGGTTGAACTGGCTCTCGCCGTAATTTCTTCCACCCACCAAGGCCCGCACCACGCCGTCGGGCGTCATCGCCACAACGGCGCCTTGGCCGATATTGAGCTTCTCGCCCTTCGTATTGAGCGCGTCGTCGAGCGCCTGCTCGGCCGCGCTTTGCAACGAAGGCTCGATGGTCGTCTGCACGACAATGTCCTGATCGAACTTGCCGACCAGATCATCGACCGCGTCCATCACCCAGTCGGCAACGTAATTGACCGAACCGCCGCCGGCCGGGGGCACTGCGCGCGCCGGATGCGCGAGCGCGAGCTTTTCGGCGTCGGGCTTGATCATTCTTTGCTCGGCCATGTCGGCGATCACCACCGCGGCGCGGCGCTGCGCACCGTCGGGATTATGGTTGGGCGCCAGCCGCGACGGCGACTGCACCAGCCCTGCCAGCATCGCCGCTTCCGGCAGCGTCAATTGCCGCGCCGATTTGCCGAAATAGCGCTGCGCCGCGCCTTCGACGCCGTAGGCGCCGGAGCCGAAATAGACGCGGTTGAGATAGAGCTCGAGGATCTGCGTCTTGGTGTATTTGTGTTCGAGCCAGAGCGCGAGCGCGATTTCCTGCAGCTTGCGTGACACGGTGCGTTCCTGGGTCAGGAACAAATTCTTGGCGAGCTGCTGGGTGATGGTCGAACCGCCTTGCGAGGCACCGCGGCGTAGAATGTCAGCGACCAAGGCCCGCGCGATCCCCAGTGGATCGACGCCGTGATGCGAATAGAAGCGCCGGTCCTCGATGGCGACGAAAGCGTTCGGCACATAGTCCGGCAATTCGTGGATCGGCACTGCGGCGCCGCCCATATCGCCGCGCGTCGCCAGCGTTGCGCCATTGGCACCAAGGATGAGAACCGAGGGCGGCCGTTTGGGGATTTCCAGAGATTCGATCGGCGGCAAATGGATACCGACCCAAACGAGCGTGCCGATGCCGGCGATCAGCGCCCAAAGCGCAAGGACGAAGCCCCAATAGATCAGGCGGCCGAGGCGCGACCGTTTCTTGCCGCCGCCGCCGCCGCTGCCGCCACGCCGCTTGCGTTCGCGCGGTGGGCTCGCTTCACGCCGCCGGGCGGCGCCATCGCGCCTTTTGACCGGCCCGCCGATCCGGTCGCCCGGGCGCACGCGCAAATCGAAGCCATAGGCTTCGCCGCCCCGCTTGCGTCCCTCTCGCCGCGCCATAGGCCACCCCAGCGCGGAAAATGCGCCAAAATCACGGTAAAGCCGGCGGTTTAAGGGGGGGTTACTCGGTGCTACTTCCCCACAAGGAGAAAGCGCTATTCCGCGGCGACTTCCTTGGCCGGCTTGGTCTCGGCTTGCGGAGAGAACAGCGCCAAGAGTGGCCGTTTAATCGCGGCTTGGCGGGTTGGCGTTGCGATCTGGGCGCCAAGCAGGTCGGTGACGTAGAACACGTCGACCACCCGTTCGCCGAAGGTGGCGACATGGGCAGAAGCGATATTGAGGTTGAGCTTGGACAGCGTCGTGGTCAGTTCATAGAGCAGTCCCGGCCGGTCGAGGCCGGTGACTTCGACCACGGTGTAGCGGCTCGACCATTGATTATTGATGGTGACTTCGGCTTCGATGGCAAAAGCCTTGAGCCGGCCTTTCGGCGGGGCGCGTTTGGCCACCACGTCGGGCAATTTGAGCTGGCCGCGCAGCGCTTTTTCGATGGCGTCGCCGATGCGGCCGGCGCGGCGGCCCTCGTCTTCGTCTTGGTCGAATTCGCGCGATACCGAGATGGTGTCGAGCGCGAGCCCGTCGGTCGTGGTGTAGATCTGAGCATCGACGATATTGGCGCCGGCAAGCGCACAGGCGCCGGCGATGATAGACAATAGCCAGGGATGGTCCGGCGCGAACACGGTGAGCTCGGTGACGCCGCGTGCCGCGTCGAAGCCGACACAGGTCGCGAGTCGCTTTCCCGCTGCCTCGATCTCGCGCACGAAACGCATATGGTCGAGCTTGTGCGGCAGGTCGACCTTGAGCCAATAGGCCGGATAGAGCCGCGCGATATGGGCTTCAAGCTTGTCCGGCGTCCAATCCTTGACCTCGGCGCGAAACTCGGCCTGCGCGATAGCGACGCGCTGGGCGCGATTGACCTCGGAGAAGCCGCCGGTGAGCACGGGTTCGGTCTCGTAATACAGCGTGCGCAACAGCTGCGCCTTCCAGCCGTTCCACACGCCCGGCCCGACGGCGTGGATGTCGGCGGTGGTGAGGATGGTCAAGAGCTTCATCCGCTCCAACGATTGCACCACGGCAGCGAAATTCTCGATCGTCCTGCGGTCGGATAGATCGCGCGACTGCGCCACTGTCGACATGACGAGGTGGACCTCGACCAGCCAGGCAACCAGCTCGGTTTCGGCAGCGTTGAAACCGAGCCGTGGGCATAGCCGCCGCGCGATGCGGGCGCCGGCGATGGAATGGTCCTCGACGCGCCCCTTGGCGATGTCGTGCAGGAACAGCGTGACGCAGAGCACCGCGCGATGCTGCGGTTGGATCGTCTTGATCAACTCGTTGGCGAGCGCAAATTCCGGCCGGTCGCCGCGCTCGATCTCGTTGAGGACGCCGATACAACGCAGCAGATGCTCATCGACCGTGTAGTGATGATACATGTTGAACTGCATCATCGCCACGATACGGCCGAAGGCTTGCACGAAAGCGCCGAGTACGCCGGCCTCGTTCATCCGGCGCAGCACCGTTTCGGCATCCTGCTTCGAGGTGAGGATTTCCAAAAACAGCCGGTTGGCTTCCTTGTCCTCGCGGACGTTTCTTTCAAGCAGTTTCAGCGATCGCGTGGCCAGCCGCATGGCGTCCGGATGCAGCGCCAGATTGCGCTTCTGCGCGAAATGGAAAAGCCTGATCAGGTTGACCGGATCGCGCTCGAATACGTCGGCGCGCGCGACGTTGATGCGGTTATTGTCGACGACGAAATCCTCGGTGCCGGCAAGTTTCTTGCGGCTCGACGTCGAACGCCACGGCGCCATCACGCGGCTTAACACCGGCGCCGGCTTCGCCTGCAGCTCTTCGAGTCTGGCGCACAGGATCGCGGTGAGATCGCCGACCTGCTTGGCGGTGAGGAAGTAGTGCTTCATGAAGCGTTCGACGTCGCGCTGGCCGGGATGCTCGGTGTAGCCAAGCCGCACCGCAAGATCGCGCTGGACGTCGAATGACAGCCGCTCCTCGGGCCGTCCGGTGAGGAAATGCAGGTTGCAACGGACCGACCACAAGAAGTCCTCGCAGCGGCGAAACATATTGAACTCGTCACGGTCGAACACGCCGCGCTCGATCAGGCCTTCCGGCTCGCGGACGCGATAAACGTATTTGGCGATCCAGAACAATGTGTGGAGGTCGCGCAAGCCGCCTTTGCCGTCCTTGACATTGGGCTCGACCAGATAGCGCGACTGGCCGGCGCGGCGATGCCGCTCCTCGCGCTCGACAAGCTTGGCGGCGACGAATGCCGGCGCGGTTCCTTGCGCTACTTCTTTATCGAATCGAGTCGTCAGTTCGTCGAACAATTTTTTGTCGCCAAACAGATAGCGCGCCTCGAGCAGCGCGGTGCGGATGGTCATGTCGGCCTTGGCCTGACGGATGCATTCGCTGACCGTGCGGGTGGCGTGGCCGACCTTCAGTCCCATGTCCCATAAACAATAGAGCAGCGCCTCGGCGACCAACTCGCCCCAGGCCGTCTGTTTGTAGGGCAGCAGAAAGAGCAGATCGATATCGGAGCCGGGCGCAAGCAGGCCGCGGCCGTAGCCGCCGGTCGCCACCACCGTCATGCTCTCGGCTTCCGACGGTACTTGCGAGCGGTAGAGCTCTTGGCTCGCGAATTCGAACAGGATGCGGATGATCTCATCCTGCATCTGGCAAAGCCGTTCCGCGCAACGCCGGCCGTGCCGGTCTTTCAGCAAAAGCTGCTCGGCGCGGGCGCGGCCATCGGTCAGAACCGATTTGAGCCGCAGCGCCACCGCGGTGCGCAATTCGCGCTCACGTCCGGCATAGGCCTCGGCAAGCACTTTGAGTTCGGCGGCGAGCGTGTCCGGATCGATCAGGTCGACGGGTTCGCCCGGGGAACGGTGGCTGTCCAACATCATGGCTACGCCATAGCGGAGCCGTCACGGACTGTCATCGCCCGTCCTGCCATCGCCGCAGAAAATGCAACAAAGTGGCTCCCTAATAGACGAAGAATAATATTCTGCCGATAGCTGCATATGAAGTATTTATTTTCATTTGACCTCGATGATTGGCTCTCCTAAAGGATAAATTTACGCCATCAATGGCGGGCAGAGTTTCAGGTCGGGAGTTTAGTCATGCTGTCACGTCGTGGATTGCTCGCCGGCGCCATTGGCGTGGGCTTTTTGCCGCTTGGCCTGACGCGCGGCGCGCGCGCTGCCGACAAGCCCAGTGAAATCCGCATCGACTGGGCGACCTACAATCCCGTATCGATGGTGCTCAAGCAGAAGGGCTTGTTGGAAAAAGAATTCGCCAAGGACGGCATCGGCATCCGCTGGGTGCAGTCGCTCGGCTCCAACAAAGCGCTCGAATTCCTCAATGCCGGCTCGATCGATTTCGGTTCGACCGCCGGCTCCGCCGCGCTGCTCGGCAAGATCAACGGCAATCCGATCAAATCGATCTACGTATATTCCCGTCCGGAATGGACTGCACTGGTGACGCGCAAGGATACCTCGATCAATAAAATCGAAGACCTCAAAGGCAAGCGCGTCGCGGTGACGCGCGGCACCGATCCGCACATCTTTCTGGTGCGGGCTTTGCAATCGGTCGGATTGAGCGAGAAGGATATCGTGCCGGTGCTGCTGCAGCACCCGGACGGCAAGACCGCGCTGATCCGCGGCGACGTCGACGCCTGGGCCGGTCTCGATCCGATGATGGCGGCGGCGCAGGTCGAGGACGGCGCGCGGTTGTTCTATCGCAACAAGGCAGCCAATACCTACGGCATCCTCAATGCCAGCGAGGACTTCCTCACCAAATATCCAGATCTGACCAAGCGGGTGCTTGGAGTTTACGAAGACGCGCGCAAATATTCGCTGGCGAATTACAACGAAGAGAAGCAGGTCTTCATCGACGTCACCAAGTTGCCCGATGCCGTCGTCGATATCCAGCTCAAGGAGCGCACTGAGCTCACCTTCAATCGCATCGGCCCGGAGCAGCGCGACACCATTCTGCAAGCGGGCCTCGCCTTGCAACAGGCCGGCGTAATCGCCGCCAATGTCGATGTGAAAAAGACGCTCGACGATCTGGTGGACGACCGGTTTGTGACGGGGGCCTGACCCCCTCAGCCCTGCAGCCGGGCGAAGCGAGCATTGCATTCGCGGATCGCGCCATGTCACTTGTCGGCATGACTGTTGACGCCGAAATCCGCCGGGCGCCCGCGCCGGCTTCAGGAAATACCTGGGTTCGGCTGACCCGGCCGGCGCTTGGCCTGTTATTGCCGGTGGCGGCAGCGATCGTCTGGGAGCTTGTGGTGCGGATGGGCTGGGCCAGCGGGCGCCTGGCGCCGCCGCCGTCGGTCATTTTCGCGACATTTGTCGACCTGGCCCGAACCGGCGAGCTGCAGCGCAACACGCTGGTGACCTTGGCGCGTGTCGCCGCCGGCTTCGGCATCGGCGTCGCCGCCGCGACCGTGCTGGGCGCCGCCGCCGGCTATTCGCCACTGGTGCGCCGCCTGCTCGATCCGACCTTGCAGGCCTTGCGGGCGATCCCATCGATTGCCTGGGTGCCGCTCTTCATTCTCTGGCTCGGCATTTTCGAAGCGTCGAAAATCACCTTGATTGCGGTCGGCGTATTCTTTCCGGTCTATCTGGGCCTGATGGGCGCGATTTAATCGGTCGACCGCAAGCTGGTCGAAGTCGGCCGCGCATTCCGGCTGTCCGATATCGCGATGGTGCGGCGGATTTTGCTTCCCGCTGTGCTTCCGGCCTATGTGATTTCGCTGCGCTCGGGCCTTGGTCTCGGCTGGATGTTCGTGGTTGCGGCCGAATTGATGGGCGCCTCCGAAGGGCTCGGTTATCTTCTGACCGACGGTCAGGAACTGGGCAAGCCGGCCGAGATTGTCGCCGCCATCGTCGCCTTCGCCATCGTCGGCAAAGCCACCGACTGGCTGATCGCGCTCGCCGCCGCGCCGTTCCTGCGCTGGGAAGATGTCGTGCGGCAGGATTAGATGCTGGATGAAGGATGCGGCAGGGGATGTGTAAAAAATCTGACGGTGCGATTGCGGCCCGCGACCCCCTCCTCGATCCTCCCCCTTTCAGGGGGAGGAAGAAGAATTCGATTTCATTGTGCCAGGATGGATTGGATCCGCGTTTGCCACTTGCTCTTCCTCCCCCTGAAAGGGGGAGGATAGGTGGGAGTTCGCTGACTCGACGATTCTGCACAGGCTGAACGCCATGCTTATCCTCGAACAACTCGGCAAAACCTATCCCAACGGCGTGCACGCGCTCGGTGGCGTGTCGTTGCAGGTCGGGCTGGGCGAAATCGTCGCCGTGATCGGCGGCTCGGGTTGCGGCAAATCGACGTTGTTGCGTGCCATCGGCGGCCTCGATCCGGCAAGCGAAGGTACGGTCATCCTCGACGGCGAACGGATTAGCGCGCCGCACGAGAAAATCGGCATCATCTTTCAGGAGCCGCGGCTTCTGCCCTGGCTTAAGGTCGCCGACAATGTCGGTTTCGGCTTGAACGATCGGCCGAGGCGGGAGCGAACCCAGCGTGTCGCGGCGGCGCTCAGCCGTGTCGGTCTCGCCGACAAAGCCACCGTCTGGCCGCGTGAATTGTCCGGTGGCCAAGCGCAGCGCGTTGCCATTGCCCGCGCGCTGGTGCCGCGCCCCGAAGTTCTGTTGCTCGACGAGCCGTTCTCGGCACTCGACGCGTTCACGCGCACCGATCTGCAGGATCACCTGCTCGATCTGTGGGCGGACGCCAAGCCGACTTTGATCCTGGTCACACACGATGTCGAAGAAGCGATCGTGCTCGCCGACCGCGTCTTGGTGATGCGGCCGCGGCCCGGCCGGGTTTTCGAGGAGATCGGTCTCGACTTGCCGCGGCCGCGCGACCGGCAGTCGGCGGCGTTCGATTTTGCCAAGCGCCGCGTGCTCACCGCGCTCGACCGCTCGCTCGAGCGCGCCGGAACGGACGCCGGCCGCGAGCTCAAGGCTGAAGCCGGCGCCGCCTTGTGGTGGTGAGGTCAGAGGACCATCGTTACCGTTGTCACTGGGCTTGTCCCGGTGATCCCGATTGATTAGGCACGGCTCAGACGATCTGACCGGGATGGCCAGGAACAAGGCCGGCCATGACGAGACTAACGAAAGGATCCACCATGGATGCCGCCGGGCTCCGCGCGCTGCAGGCGCCGATCAAGGAACGCTATAAGGCCGATCCCAAAGCGGGCTTCATCACGCTCAAAGCCAAGGGCACGCTCGACGATAGCAATATCGCATGCAAGATCGAGACCGGCCGCGCGCTTGCGGTCGCCGGCCTGCATCCCGCCACGGGCGGGTCGGGCATGGAATTGTGCTCGGGCGACATGTTGCTCGAAGCACTGGTCGCCTGTGCCGGCGTGACACTCAAAGCGGTCGCGACGGCGATCGATATTCCGCTCAAATCCGGCGTGGTTTCCGCCGAAGGCGATCTCGATTTCCGCGGCACGCTCGGCGTCGCCAAGGAAGCGCCGGTCGGTTTCGCCCAGATCCGGCTCCGTTTCGATGTCGATACCGACGCGCCGCAGGATAAGCTCGATCAGCTCCTGAAACTGACCGAGCGTTACTGCGTGGTCTATCAAACCATCAAGAGCGGCCCGCCGGTCGAAGTCAGTTTGAAGCGGACGTGATTCGTAGCCATCATTCCGATTGGCGTTTCACGCGGCCGGACTGACGAGGGCACGTCTTTCGAAAATGATCTCCCCCGATCTCCTATTCTGGTACGGCCTCGCCTTGAAAATGGCGATGACGGCGGTTGTCGTCGTCATCACTGCTTTCGTCGTCGAGCGCTCGGGAGCTTTTATCGGCGCGCTGGTGGCGGCGCTGCCGACGGCGGCGGGCGCCGCCTATATCATCCTCGCCATCGAGCATCCGCCGAGTTTCATTGCGGCGAGCGCGCTCGGCAGTGCCGCGACTGACGCTGCGGTTTCGATTTTCTGTTTGATCTATGCCTTTCTGGCGCAGCGCCATGGTCTGGTACTTTGCCTCAGCATTTCGCTTACCGTGTGGTTGATTGTCGCCGCTCTTCTGCGGCTGTTCGATTGGACACCGTTGACGGCGGTGCTGCTCAACGCCGCTGTATTCGGTGTGACGGTTCCGTTGAGCTGGCGTTATCGCGACGCCGGGCCGATGCGGAAATTCCTGCGTACGCCGTTTGATATTCCGTTGCGCGCGCTCGCCGCCGCTGGCGTGGTCGCTACCGTGACAACCGCAAGCTACAGCATCGGCTCGTTTGCCTCCGGCGTGTTCGCGCTGTTTCCAATCATTCTCTGCAGCTCGGTCGTGATCCTGCACCCGCGCGTCGGTGGCAAGCCGACCGCCAGCATGCTGTCACATGCGCAGATCGCTTTCATCGGCTTGGCGCTGGGCTTTATTGTCTTGCATTACACGGCCGAGCCGCTTGGCTCGTGGTGGGCCATGCTGGTCGGCATCTGCTTCTGCCTGGTCTGGAACGGAATGCTATTGCTGGTGCGGGCGAGCTTGATGCGGCGTGCTACGAACGCTGCGAAAGCTTAGCTTTCAGCGCATAAAGCGCCTCAAGCGCGTCGCGCGGCGACATTTCGTCGGGATGCAGCGCGGCGAGTGCGTCAACGACGGCGGTCAATGCAGCGTCGGCTTGCGGCGCGGGCGCCGGCCGCGCGGCGGCAAACAGCGGGAGATCATCGATCAGCCGTCGCGTCGGCGAGGTGCGATCCTCGGCCTCGATCTGCGCCAGCACCACTTTGGCACGCTCGATCACCGTCGGCGGCAGGCCGGCAAGCTTCGCGACCTGGATGCCATAGGAGCGATCGGCCGCGCCGGCCACGACTTCGTGCAGAAAAACGACGTCGCCGTGCCATTCCTTCACCCGCATGGTGGCGTTGTGCAGCCGCGTCAGCTTGGCGGCGAGCGCAGTCATTTCGTGGAAATGCGTCGCGAACAACGCGCGACAGCGATTGCTCTCGTGCAGATGCTCGATGGTTGCCCAGGCGATCGAAAGGCCGTCGTAAGTCGCGGTGCCGCGGCCGATTTCGTCGAGGATGACCAGCGCGCGCTCTCCAGCCTGATTAAGAATGGCCGCGGTCTCGACCATCTCGACCATGAACGTCGAATGGCCGCGAGCAAGATCGTCGGCGGCGCCGACACGGGAGAACAATCGGTCGACCACGCCGATATGGGCGGAACGTGCCGGCACGTAACTGCCCATTTGTGCAAGGACCGCGATCAGCGCGTTCTGGCGCAGGAACGTCGATTTGCCCGCCATATTTGGCCCGGTGATCAACCAGATACGGCCGGCCCTCTCGGCGGGAGGGGGCGAAAGGTCGCAATCATTGGCGACGAAGGGACCGCCGCTGGCCACCAGGGCCTGCTCGACCACCGGATGGCGCCCGCCGCTGATGGCGAAGGCGAGACTGCGGTCGACCTCGGGACGGACATAGTCGCGTTCGACGGCGAGCGCCGCCAGCGCGGTCGCGACATCGAGCGCGGCCAGCGCACCCGCGGCCTCCTTGATCGCAATGCTCGCGTTTGCGATCTGCGCGGCGAGGCGATCGAAAATTTCCAGCTCGAGCGCCAGCGCGCGGTCGGCGGCATTGGCGATCTTGGCTTCGAGTTCGCCGAGCTCGGTGGTGGTGAAGCGCACCTGACCGGCCGTGGTCTGACGATGGATGAAGGTGGCATTGAGCGGCGCAGCCAAAAGCTTGTCGCCATGCTGGGTCGAAACGTCGACGAAATAACCCAGCACATTGTTGTGCTTGATCTTCAATGCGCGGACGCCGGTGGTTTCGGCATAACGCATTTGCAGCGCGGCGACGACGCGGCGCGATTCGTCGCGCAAGGCGCGCGCTTCATCGAGCGCCGGTTCGAAGCCCGCGCGCACGAAACCGCCGTCGCGGCGAAGCGCCGGCAATTCGTCGGCCAGTGCCCGTTGCAATTCGACGGCGATGCCGGCGTCGGGCCGGCGCAGCGCGGCGATCGACTGCGCGATGTCGCGGGGTGTCTCGCCAAGCCCCGCAAGCCGGGCCGAAAATTCCGCTGCCGCGACAATGCCGTCGCGGATTGCGGCGAGATCGCGCGGCCCGCCGCGGCCAACGACGATGCGCGATAGGGCCCGCGCCAGGTCCGGTACCGCTTTGAGCCCCGCGCGCAGATCGCTGCGTGACGCACTGTCGCCGACGAAAACAGCAACAGCATCGAGCCGGTGTGCGATCTCCACCGGATCGGTCAACGGCGCCGCGAGACGCTGTGCCAGAAGTCTTGAGCCCGCCGCTGTCGCCGTCCGATCGATCGCGGAGAGAAGCGAACCCCGGCGCTCGCCTGACAGTGTGCGCACCAGTTCGAGATTGCCGCGGGTCGCTTGGTCGATGGCGAGCGTCGCGCCGGCGGCTTCGCGTGCCGGCGGCGACAGCGGGGGATGCTTGCCGAGCTGCGTGCGTTCGACATAGGTGACCGCGGCCGCCGCGGCGATCAGCTCGACACGGGAAAAAGCGCCGAACGAGGCCGTGGTGGCGACGCCGAAAAAGCCGGCGAGCCGCCGCTCCGCCGTGGCGCCGTCGAACACGTCGCGGGGCAGTGGGGTGAGCGCCGGTAGTGAACGCAAATAGGGCGCCAATTCGGTGTCGGCATAAAACGCATCGGAGACGATGATCTCGCCCGGCTCGATGCGGGCGACCTCGGCGGCAAGCGTCGAGCGGTCACATTCGGCCACGCAGAATTCGCCGGTCGATATATCGATCCAGGCCAGTGCGAAGCGATCGTCGCCGGCGGAGGCGCGGCTTCGCGCCAGTGCCAAAAGGTAATTGTTGCGCTTGGCGTCGAGCAGCGAATCCTCGGTCAGTGTGCCGGACGTGACAAGCCGGACGACATCACGCCGAACCACGCTTTTCGCGCCGCGTTTGCGAGCTTCGGCGGGATCCTCGAGCTGTTCGCAGACCGCGACACGGTGGCCGAGCGCAATGAGCCGGTGCAGATATTCGTCGGAGCGCTCGATCGGCACGCCGCACATCGGAATGTCGTTGCCGAGATGCTTGCCGCGCTTGGTCAGCATGATGCCGAGCGCACGCGATGCGACCTCGGCGTCGTCGAAGAACATCTCGTAGAAGTCGCCCATCCGATAGAACAACAGGCAGTCCGGATTGGCGGCCTTGATCTCGATATACTGTTCCATCATCGGCGTGACGCGGGCCGCCGCCTCGGGGACGGGCTCCGCTGTTTCAGTCACGATGGTACGTGCAGCTTCCATGGGGCGACGCTAGCAAATATTCCGCTGTCATGCCCGGCTTTGCGCCGGGCATCCACGATTTAAATCGGCCTGCTGTGGAGCTTGCCGATGCGCGCTATTTCTCAGGGGCCGGCATGCGGATCAGCCCGGCGAGTTGCTCTTTGGTCAGCGGTGCCGTGATGTATTTGAACGTGACGGCGTCCGCCATCAGCGCGTCGAGGCCCATGACCTCGCTCGGCTGCAAAATGGCTTCCGGAAAGAATTCGTCACGCACCTGCTTTGCCATCGCAAATGGAATTTCGGCAAATGCCGCATAGGATTTGAGCGCGTCGTCGCCGGCATACATCCAGTCTATCGTTTCACGATAGGCCTGCAGGAAGCGCGCATAGACGGCGGGCCGCGCATCCTGTCTGCTGGCGAGCCCGCCCAGCACACGGATCGTCTGGCCGCGCACGGATTGCAGATCCTTGCCGTAGCCGATGACGCGGATCTCGTTCTTGTTGATTTGGGCGAGCCCGAAGGGCGGTGCCGACCAGCCGACGTCGATCTGTCCGGACATGACTTGAACGAGCGTGGCGCTCGGGCTGCCGGTCGCGACCAACTGCGCTTTGACGCCGGCCTCCCGCGTGAACGCCAGCGCCATCGTGTTGGTCGAGGCGCCGACGGTCGAGAAAGCGACCGTTTTGGCCGCTGTGTCCTTGAACGATTTGATCGGAGAATCGGCGCGGGCATACCAGAAATCGGCGGCGCCGGTGGCCTCGGCGGCGACGATGCGAATGGGTGCGCCTTTGGCAAAGACGGCGAAAGCGCTCTGCGTACCCAGAAGAGCGATATCGGCGCTGCCGGCCAGTAGCGCTTGCTGACTTTCGCCGGCGCCTTGCGTCCACAAAATGTCGAGTGACAAGCCGTGCTTTTGAAAAATGCCGGCTTCCTGCCCGAGCTGCGCGATCGCGGTGTCCCAGTTGCCGCGCTGGCCGAGCGCGAGCGTAAGCTTGTCGTCCGCTTTTGCAGTCGTACCGGCTATCGAAAGGACAATCAGCGCAACGGCGAACCGCGCAAAACCGGTGCATGGCATGACGGCGATCCCCCTGTTTAACGACTACTCGGCGCCGCCGACGGCGTGCTGCGCCTTAAGGCGCGTCGGCCGCCGGACCGGCTCGACCGAACAGAGCGGTGTCGGCACCGGCGTGCGATCGAAGGCGAAGGTGCCGTTGCGGTTGCTGATATCGACCCAGGCGAGCCAGTTCTGATCGTCGCGCGCCTCGTAGTCTTCGCGGAAATGGCTGAGCCGCGACTCGGTGCGGATCAGCGAAGCGCCGAGAATCATCCGTGCCGCGAGCAGCATCGCCTCGGTTTCTTTCAGGCGCACCAGTTCGTGGACATGCGGCGCGCCTATACCTTCGAATTCGCGCGACAGCGCATCGACCTGGGTGCGAGCGTGCTCCAGACGGTCGGCGCGTTTGAGGATGCCGACATCATAGGCGAACATGATCTGCTGCAAGTCGCGCAGGATACGATCGGACTGCGCCTGCGCCGCCGGATCGAGCGGCTTGACCGCCTCGGCGTAGAGCATTTGCACTTGCGCTGCATCGACCGCCGGCGCGGGAAGCCTGTCGAGATCTTCGACCGCGCTGCGGCCGGCGATCCAGCCATTGCCGACGCAAAGACCGATATGGAATCCGGCGAAGTGGTTGGCGCAACCGGCCTGCGCGAGGCCCGCGGCGAGCAGTCCCGGCACGTCCGAGCGGCAATCGGAGCCGGTTCGAACGCCCATCTTGGTCATCTGATTGAGCGCGTAATACGGCGTCTTGCCGAACATGTCGGTTTTGGCCTCGCTGCCGAGCTTGCGGAAGAAATAATCCATCCATTTCACTTTGCTGTGGATGAACACGTCGCGCATGTCTTCCGGGATCGCCGACATATCGAGATACATCGGGTCGTTGCCCTTTTGCTTCTCGGCCGCCATCGCACGCGCGATGCGGGGAACGTCGGCCTGATCCGACCAGTCGGGCTCGTATTCGTCCATGAAGGGCGTGCCGGCTGCGTTGACCCACCGCGCGCCTTCCTGGATCGCAAAGGTGATGCCCTCGAAATAAAACTTCGGCGTGCCGGGCCGCACATAACTGAACTCGGCATTGCGCAGTGTCGCGCCGGCCTGATAAGCGAGCAGCGTGCCGGTGCCGGTGATGTCGCGCACGAAGCCCGAGCGGAAGGTGATCGCGTTGGTGCAGACGATCGTGGTGCGTGCCTTGATGACATGAAATTGTCCGCTCCGGCTGCCGATACCGACGGCGCCGGTAACGCGGCCCTCGGAGCGAAGCAGGCCGGTGATGAAAAGCCGGTCGATCAGTTCGACGCCGATCGGCTCCAGTGCCTGGCGCAACAGCCAGCAGAACTCCAGTCCGCCGCCGTCCGGATACATCACGCGCGCGATGTCGAGCCCGCGCGTCGGCCGGCGGGCATATTGGCCGTCGGCGCCGCGATGGAACTTCATTCCCATCGCTTCGAAATCGCGCAGCCTGGCGAACGAGTCCTCAAGGCATTCCCGCACCAGAATCTGGTCGGCGATGCCGTCATTGCCGGCGACGATCTCGCGCAGAATCCCGTCGATGTCGTCATCCGGCAGCGCCACGATCATCCAGGCATTGGAAAACGCGGTGTGGCCGGTGCGGCCGATTTTCCATGAATCGACCAGCGTAACGCGCGTGCCCGGCGCGCCGTGCCGTTTGGCGCTCAGCGCCGCGAGCATACCGCCGGCGCCCCCTCCGATGACCAGCACGTCGGTCTCTGTGAGCAAACCTTCGAATTTTGCGGCTGCATTCACCATGGCCGCGGCCTGTTCTTTACCGAGGGATGCACGTCGACGATCTGCTCAGGACAGAAGATTTCGCAGCTGAAGCAGGTAATGCAGTGCTCGCGGTATTTGATGACCGGCAGCTTAAAGGTCGAGTTCAGGCCGGCAACGATACTTGCGGGCGACGCCGGCTCCATATGAATGACATCGGCGGGGCAGACGACGTCGCAGATGCCACAGCCGGTACATTTGTCTAGTTCGATACTTTCAATCATGAGCTATTTCGCCAGCTTCTTTCTTATTTCCCAGCCCGCTTCGTTCAGGCCTGGCTATCAAATACTCCGGCAAACGGCAGCAGGCCGGTCTGCGGATGGCAGTTGAAATATTCGAAAGGAGGATTGCCGTCGTCGAGGATGAAGATCTCGTTGTAAGTGTGCAGCTGCAGCTTGTCTTGATATTTTTTGCGTGCCGCCAGAGCGCTGGTGTAGATCGCCAAGTGACTCGGATGATCTTTGCTCCATGATTCCAAGTGTCCCATGGAGACAAAAGCGCCGAGCGAATAGGCCTCGGCAAGCTTCTTGCCATCGCCCGCGATGCAATCGACTTGGCGCAGCGAGAAACAGCCGGTCGCGCGCGGATTATCGCGCAGGTAACTCATGCCGGCGTCGAGCTTCGGCTTGATGCGCTGCTCGTAATCTCTGAGCTGTTCGCCTTCGCACTTTTCCCACGATACGCCGGAGCGGATCACGCAGAGGTTTTTCGGCGGCACAATCGCACGGTAGGAAATTTGCAACTCCGAGGCCTGACGATCCCCGCTCGCGATCGTCGGCTCGAAGCGATCGTCGGCGGCGCCGGGAATGCGGTCGCGTGCCGCGCCCCAATACCCGGTGTGATCGGTCGACTTGAGGTCCATATGCGGGCAGCCGGAAAAGCCGCGGCGGAATTCCCTGAAGGTGATGGTTTCCATGCGTGGTGCATCGACCACGACCGGCTCCCACCACATCCCAACCGAGGTATTGCCGCGGATGCTGGCGCGCCATGCGCCAACCGCCGGCGAGTCGAGGCAGGCACGGAATTGCAGCGCGTCGAGCCAATAGAGGGCGGCGACACGGTTCAAATAACCTTGCAGGTCGATGTAGCTCGCCTGATCGACGTAAACTGGCGCACCCGCGCCGGCGGCGCTCTTTGCCAAAAATGCGGTCAGGCCGGCGTCCGGCAACGCGTCGGCTGCCTTCGACTGCAAACCGAGAAACAACACCGCGATATTCGTCTGCGGCACAGCCGCCGAGTATCGTGGCACCGGCGCCTTGTGGCCTTCCGGCTGATTAAGAGGAAAGCGGCGGACCGGGCATCGGCTTTCCGCCGCGCCCGCCGCCGCTTCATTTCGTTCGTCGAGCATAGACAATGTCGAAGCTCGCTTAGTCCATACGGCTTAAAGCCGTTATTTCACCAGCTTCTTGCCGGTGACGGCTTCGAGGTTCTTATAGAACACCTTCTCGCTTGTCGCCTTGTCCATCTTCAGCGAGTCGAGGATATCCAGCGTCACCCGCGGGAACATCGTGCCGCCTTCCGGGTCGAACGGACAGTCGGAAGCGAACACGATCTTGTCGATCGGGAAGAACTCCATGCCGGCCTTGGTTGCCGGAACGGCGGTGAACGCCGCCGTATCGGCATAGAAGTCCTGCTTGAAGTAATCGAGCGGGCGCTTCTTCAGGCTCTTGCGCAGGCCGGTGTAATCCTCGTCGGTGGTGCGCTGACCCATCACGTCATTGCCCGGGCCGAGCCGGCCTTCCAGCATCGGCACGATGCCGCCGAAATGGTGGGTAATGATTTTCAGGTTGGGATTGTTGTCCATGATCTTCGAGTAGACCAGCCGCAGCATGGCGGCAGCGGTTTCGTAGGACCAGCCGATCGTCCACCAGATCTCGTAGAGCGACTTCTTCTCGTCGAGATAATCCGGCGTCTCGGCGCCGCGCGCCGGATGCAGCCAGATCGGCGCGCCGAGCTCGTTCATCTTTTTCCAGAACGGCGCGTATTCCGGCCAGTCGATCGGCTTGCCGGCGACGTTGGTATAGATCTGCACGCCGAGCGCACCGTTCTTGAGTGCGCGTTCGGCCTCGGCGACGCCGGCGTCGGACGAAGCGAGCGAGACTTGCGCGACCCAGCCCGGGAAGTGATCCTTTTCCTTGGCGATCAGCTCGGCAAAGCCGTCATTGATGATCTTGCAGAACTCGTCGATGTCCTTCGGCGACTTGGCGAATTTTTCGATCGGCGGCTGCGGATAGGACAGGATCTGCTGATAGTCCTTGTGGCCGTCCACGATCTTCTTGCGCACGTTGAGATCGAACAAGGCCGGCAGCGAGCGGATGCGCTTGCCCATGTCCTTGTAGTCGCCGGCGACTTCATTGAGCTTGGTGAAGAATTTTTCTGGAAAAAAGTGGGTATATGCGTCGATCCGCATGGGCGTTTCACTCCTTTTTGGAGGCTAGGCTTCTAAAGCATCGGCCGCCGGAAATGAAGCGACCGGGCTATGCTTATTACGCGCATCTCGGGCCGAGGACCGCACAGGATGCGGGCCTTTAAGACCCGCCAGTCAGCCGGGCTGCTAAATCCGGCGGGATCGGCTGCGATTTCAGCTTTTCGGGATCGTCCGGGTCGTGGGCGACAAAGACGCGGGTCTCGAAACCTTCGACCGCGAGCACGCCCGCCTTGGACAGGCGATGCTCGATCTTGATGCTGGAGCGGCCGCAGGCGACGACGGCGGTTTCGATCGATACCTCGTCGCCGAAACGGGTTGGCACGCGAAAGATCGCGCGGGTTTCGACGATCGGGTGACCGACGAATTTATAATGCTTGAGGTAATCGAATTTCGACATGCCGGCCGCGCGTTCCATGAGATAGGCGGTCGAGGTATCGAACATGGCGAAATAGCGTGGATAGAACACGATGCCGGCGGGGTCGCAGTCGCCCCATTCAATGCGCAGCGTGCGGGTGTTAGTGAGCATCGGCGATTACCGGTTGACGATCATCTCGGCGCCATGCGCAGCGCGCCGTCGAGGCGGATGACTTCGCCGTTGAGATAGCGGTTTTCGATCATGTGCTGGACCAGTGCCGCATATTGCGGCGGCTGGCCGAGCAACTTCGGAAACGGCACCGAGGCGGCGAGGCTTTGCTGCGCCTGTTCGGGCAGCGCGTGCAGCATCGGGGTTGAAAAAATCCCCGGCGCGACTGCGTTGACGCGAATGCCGAACTGAGCGAATTCGCGCGCCGCCGGCAGCACGAGTGCGACGACGCCACCCTTCGACGCGGCATAGGCGGCTTGCCCGATCTGGCCGTCATAGGCCGCGACCGACGCGGTGCAGACGATGATGCCGCGTTCGCCATCTTGCAGCGGTTCGACCGCCTGCATGTCGGCCGCCGCCAGCCGCATCGCGTTGAAGGTGCCGACCAGATTGATCTCGATGACGCGGGCGAATTCCGCGAGCGGCATCGGGCCGTCACGCCCGACAATGCGCTTGGCCGGTCCGATGCCGGCGCAATTGATCAGGATACGCGCGGTGCCGTGCTTGTCCTTGGCCGCGGCAATGGCGTTGGCGGTTTCCTCCGTCTTGGTGACATCGCAGTGGATGGCGAGGCCGCCGATCTTTTTGGCGGTGGCATTCGCGCCGTCATCATTGACATCGAAGATTGCCACTTTGGCGCCAGCCTCGGCCAGCATGGCGGCGGTGGCGGCGCCCAGGCCCGATGCGGCGCCGGTGACGATCGCGGCGTGTCCTCGAATGTCCATTCTCGAAATACCTTAAGCTGGTTGCGGCCCCTGAGCGACGATGACGTAGGCCGGCGGCGCCTTGGCGTAAAGCGCCTCGACCAAATTCGCCCGATGGCCGAGCACGGCGCGCTGGTTGATCGAGCCTTTGTCCGTCATCTCACCGACATCGAGCGACGGCGGTTCGGCGAGAAGAACGGCGCGCGTCACGCGGTTCGAAGCGCCGCTCGCCGCGGCGGCAAAGCTATTGAGAAGGCGGGAAAATGCGGCCGTCACGCGGGGCTCGCTCAGCAACGATTGGGCAGGACACTCAGCGGCAATGCCGGCAGCGGCTTGGCGGCAGGCATCGAGATCGGGAAATACCAAGGCGGCAACGCCGTCGCGATCGGGGCCGGCGAAGACGACGTCGCGAACCAGCGGGGCGAAATGCGCGATGAAGGCGGCGCGCAATGGTCCGACGCTGACCCAGGAGCCGGTCGCAAGCTTGAAATCCTCGGCAAGCCGGCCGTCGAACAGCAGCCCCTTCGCCGGGTCGGCCGGGTCCTCGAATTTCAGCGCATCGCCGATCCTGTAATAGCCCTCTTCGTCGAAGGCCGCCGCGGTGAGCGCTTCCGCCCGCCAATAGCCCGGCGTGATATTGGCGCCTTTCAGCCGTGCTTCGAGCTTGCCTTCGCGCGGCACCAGCTTCAGGTCGACGCCTGGCGCCGGAAGTCCGATATTGCCGGCACGGTTCGATTCCCAAGTACAAGCGAGCGCCAACGGCGCGGTTTCGGTCGAACCCAGGCTTGAGACGAAGATAATGCGTTCGCCGGTGGTCTTTACCGCAAGCTTCTGCAACGCCTCGGCGACGTGCTGCGCCAGGCTGGCGCCGGCGTAAAAGAGAACCTTCAGCCGGCTGAAAAATTTCTCGCGGAGCGCCGGATCAGCTTCAAGATACGGCACCAGCATTTCATAGCCCTTGGGCACGTTGAAATAGATGGTCGGCGCGACGTCGCGCAGGTTGCGCACCGTCGCGGCGATGGCGCCGGGCAGCGGCTTGCCGTCGTCGATATAGAGCGAGCCGCCATTGTCGAGCACGAGATTGAAATTGTGATTGCTGCCGAAGGTGTGATTCCACGGCAGCCAATCGACAATGATCGGAGGCTCGTCGCGGACGAAAGGAAATCCGGCGCTCAGCATCGCCTGGTTGGCGCACAGCATGCGCTGGGTGTTGATGACGCCCTTTGGCTGGCCGGTCGATCCGGAAGTAAAGAGTATTTTGGCGATCGTATCGGGCGTCACCCGGGCATGCGCTGCCTCGACCTTTGGTGAGGGCTTGGTCTCGACAAGACGAGCGAACGAGGTTTGATCGCCGTTCGATGGCGCGGTGGTGACCACGATCTCGACGCCGGCCGGCACGGTTGCAGCGATGGCGCGCGCAAATGCGGTGCCGCTGGCGGCGAAGACCAGCCCCGGCGTGAGAATGTCGATGATAGCTTTAAGCTTGCCGAAATCCTGCGAGACCAGCGAGTAGGGCACCGAAATCGGTGCATACGGAATGCCGACATGCATCGCGGCGAGGCCGAGCAGAGCATGCTCGATATCGTTGCCGGACAGGATAGCGACCGGACGTTCGGGGGAGAGGTCGCGCTCAAGCACGGCCGCTGCGATCGCGCGCACCGCCACGAGCGCTTGCGCATAGCTCAGCGTCCGCCAGCCGCCACTAGCGTCGCGCTGTGCCAGGAAAATGCGATCCGGCGCGGCATCGGCCCAATAAATCAGCCGCTCGGTGATTTTTTGCGGATGCGAAGGCAGCGGATGCGGCGAGCGCAGCAGCATGGTGCCGTCGCCGCGCGGCTCGACCACGACCTCGGGCGCGGCGAGCTTGACCTGCCGCAGCGGCGAAGGGGTTCGACCGAGTGTTTCAGCCGGCGCGCTCGGCATGTCAGCCGCGCGTCACTTTGGGGGCTCGCTTTTCCAGAAACGCCTTGAGCCGTTCCTTGGCCTGATCGTCGCCTTGCGCGATCGCGGCGGCGAGAGCCTCGGTCACGAAACCGGCCGACGGGTCGCTGCGGGCGATGCGAGGCAACAGATGCATCACCGCGAAATTTGTGAACGGCGCATTGCCGGCGATGCGGTGGGCAAGCTCAATGCCTTTGGCGAGCCCTTGGCCTTCATCGACCAGGTATTGCGTAAGTCCGACCGCGTGGCCTTCCTCGGCGGACAGCGTCCGCCCGGTCAGCATCATGTCCATCACGCAAGCGGTGCCGATCAAAGGCGGCAGCCGCACCGAGCCGCCGCCACCGACATAGATGCCGCGGCTTGCTTCCGGCAGCGCATAGAAAGCGGTGCGCTCGGCGACGCGCACATGCGCCGCGGCAGCGAGCTCAAGCCCGCCGCCGACCACCGCGCCGTGCAGCACGGCGACCACCGGCACGGCGCCGAATTCGATGCGCTCGAAGGCGCGATGCCAGGAGCGCGAGTGTTCGATGCCTTCGAAGGTGTTGCGCTCGGAAAGTTCGGAAAGGTCAAGCCCGGCGCTGAAATGCTCACCATCGCCGGCAAGCACCACAGCGCGGATTTCTTCGGGCAGCGCACTGAAAAAAGTCTCGATGCCGCGCACCATCGTATCGTCAAGCGCGTTGCGCTTTTGTGCCCGCGCCAGTGTCAGCACGGCGATGGCGCCGTGCCGTTCAGCCCGCAGCGTCGGCGGCAAATCCGCGAATTTGGATGCGGGTGGCATCATCTAGCCCTGACCGATTTGCTCAATTCGGCGCCATTTGACCCTGTCCGCCGCGGCCCGTAAATAGCCTCGACACATTGAATCAAGACGCAAAACGGAGCGGACCATGCGGGAGGTCTTTATTTGCGACGCGGTGCGCACTCCGATCGGCCGCTACGGTGGCGCGCTCGCCAAGGTCCGCACCGACGACCTCGCTGCCGTTCCAATCAGGGCGCTGCTTGCCCGCAATGCCAAGGCCGACTGGTCGCGGCTCGACGAGGTCTATTTCGGCTGCGCCAATCAGTCCGGCGAGGACAATCGCAATGTGGCGCGGATGGCGCTGCTGCTCGCCGGCCTGCCGGACAGTGTGCCCGGCGTCACCGTCAATCGGCTCTGCGCTTCGGGTCTCAACGCGGTGGGCGACGCGGCCCGCGCGATCAAGCTGGGCGAAATCGATTTCGTCATTGCCGGCGGTGTCGAATTGATGACGCGGGCGCCTTTCGTCATGGGCAAGGCCGGCGAAGCGTTCTCCCGGTCGGCGGAAATCTTCGACACCACGCTCGGCTGGCGCTTCATCAATCCGCTCTTGAAAGCGCAATACGGCGTCGACGCGATGGCCGAGACCGCGGAGAACGTTGCTGAGGAATTCCAGGTCACCCGCCAGGACCAGGATGCCTTTGCGTTGCGCTCCCAGCAGCGCGCCGCCCAGGCCATCGCTACGGGCTATTTCGCCAAGGAGATCGTTCCGGTCGCCGCACCGGGCGGCAAGGCCGGACCGATCATTGTCAACGAAGACGAGCATCCACGCTGCGACACTACGATCGAGACGCTGCAGAAGCTCAAGCCGATCGTGCGCGACCCCGGCACCGTCACGGCAGGCAATGCGTCAGGCATCAATGACGGAGCCGCCGCAATCATCCTCGCCAGCGAAGACGCGGTGAAGATGCACGGGCTCAAGCCGCGTGCCCGTGTTCTCGGCATGGCGTCGGCCGGCGTGCCGCCGCGCATCATGGGCATCGGCCCGGTGCCGTCGACGAAGAAGCTGATGGAACGGCTTGGATTGAAAATAAGCGATTTCGATCTGATCGAGATCAACGAGGCGTTCGCCGCGCAGGGTCTTGCCTGTCTGCGCCAGCTCGGCGTCGCCGATGATGCCGCGCACGTCAATCCGCATGGCGGCGCCATTGCGCTCGGCCATCCGCTCGGCATGTCGGGCGCGCGGCTGACGCTGACGGCCGTGCATGGCCTCGAGAAGCAAGCCGGCAAACGCGCGCTCGCGACCATGTGTGTCGGTGTCGGCCAGGGCGTGTCGCTCGCGCTGGAGAAGGTTTAGTCAGTACCAAGGAGTGTGTTTCGTGCCGATGTCGCCTGGTTACATCCCGTTCCATCCCAATCCCTCGAAGCCCAAATACAAGCCGCCGGCGGGCGCGGTCGATGCGCATTGCCATGTGTTCGGGCCGGAAGCGAAGTTTCCCTACGCGCCGGAGCGCAAATACACCCCCTGCGACGCGCCGAAGGAAAAGCTGTTCGCGCTGCGCGATTTTCTCGGCTTCGACAAGAACGTGATCGTCCAGGCCTCGTGTCATTCCAAGGACAACAGCGCCATGGTCGATGCGCTCGATGCGTCGAACGGCCGGGCCAAGGGCGTCGCCTTCGTCGGCGAGGAAGTCACCGACGACCAGTTGAAATGGATGGACAAGGCCGGCGTACGCGGCGTGCGCTTCAATTTCCTCAAGCGGCTGGTCGATTTCACCCCGCGCGACGTTCTTGAGCGCATTGCCAGGCGGGTGGAAAAGCTCGGCTGGCACGTCGTGATCTATTTCGAGATGCCGGACCTGCCCGAACTCGAAGACTTCTTCACCTCGTTGCCCACCACCGTCGTGGTCGACCACATGGGCACGCCCACCGTCAGCAAGGGCGTCAACGATCCGGAGAACCAGCGCTTTCATCGGCTGATGGATAAGCATAAGAATTTTTGGGTGAAAGTGACATGCCCGGAACGCATGAGCCTCGCCGGGCCGCCATACGATGATGTGGTGCCGTTCGGCCGGGCTTTGGTCGAGCATTTCCCCGACCGCGTGATCTGGGGCACCGACTGGCCTCATCCGAACATGAAGAAACAGGCGCCGGATGACGGCGTGCTGGTCGACTACATCCCCAAGGTCGCGACTACCGCGGCGGCGCAACAGGCGATGCTGGTCGACAATCCGATGCGGCTTTATTGGGCTTAGAACGTTTCGAAACGAGAACGCTTAAGTTGCCAAGCTTTGCTGCGCTATATATGTGAAGCCAAACGGGAGTAACGCCGATGGCCCGCGAACAACGCGATTATGACGATATCCCGGGGACGTTCGTGTTCGACGCCGAACGGTCCCGCCAGGGGTTCGGCATCAATATGTTCTGCATGTCGCTCTTGAAGGACGAGAACCGCAAGGCGTTCAAGGCGAACGAGCCGAAATACCTCAAGAAATTCAATCTGACACCGGAGCAGACCGACGCAGTTCTCAAGCGCGATTACAACCGCATGCTGGAGCTTGGCGGCAACATCTACTTCACCGCCAAGCTCGGCGCGACCGACGGCCATTCATTCCAGCATCTCGCCGCAGTGATGACCGGTTCGACGCAGCAGGATTATGCCGGCATGATGCTCGGCGGTGGTCGCTCCGTCGAAGGCAATCGTTCGCGGACCGGCAAGAATACGCCGTCAAAGTATCTCGCCGCCGCGGCGGGCAAGAAGGCGACTGCGGCAAAGCCGAAAGCCAAAGCGGCCAAAGGCAAAGCCGCCAAAAGCAAAACTGCAAAGCCCAAATCCAGCAAGCCCAAAGCCAAAGCCAAATCCAAATCAGCGAAACGGAAGTGACGCCGTGGCCAAAATCATCGCAGGTATAGGTTCATCGCATGTGCCGGCCATCGGCGCGGCGCTCGATAACGGCAAGACCGAAGAACCGTATTGGAAGCGGGTTTTTTCCGGCTTCGAGAAATCACAAGAATGGATGCGCGAGTTAAAGCCTGACGTCGCCATCATCGTTTACAACGATCACGCCACGGCATTCTCGGTCGAGATGATCCCGACCTTCGCGCTCGGCTGCGCCGCCGAGTTCCCGCCGGCCGACGAGGGCTGGGGTCCGCGCCCGGTACCGGTGGTGCAAGGCCATCCGACGCTTGCCTCGCATATCGCGCAATCGGTCATACTCGACGAATTCGATCTCACCATCTGCAACAAGATGGAAGTCGATCACGGCATGACCGTGCCGATGAACCTTCTGTTCGGCAAGGTGGAGAAAGACGGGCATTGGCCGTGTCCGGTGGTTCCGCTTGCGGTCAATGTGGTGATGTATCCGCCGCCGACCGGCCATCGCTGCTACATGCTCGGCAAGGCGATCCGCAAGGCGGTCGAATCTTATCCCGACGATTTGCGCGTCGTGATCTTCGGCACCGGCGGTCTGTCGCACCAGATTTCCGGACCGCGCGCGGGCTTGATCAACCGCAAATGGGATACGGCTTTCCTCGACAATCTGTCGAAGGATCCGCAAAAGCTCGTCAAGATTCCGCACATCGACTATATGCGCGAGGCCGGCGCCGAAGGCATCGAGATGGTGATGTGGCTCATCATGCGCGGCGCGCTCGATGACAAGGTCGACGAGGTCTATCGCTTCTACACCGTGCCGGCCTCGAACACCGCCGTCGGGCATATCATCCTGGAAAACCGGCCACGCGGCGCCAAAGTCGCAAAGAGTTCGGGCGCGAAGAAATCCGCCGCGAAATCCAAGCGGCCGGCCGGCAAGATCAAGCGAGCGGCGGCTCGCGCGAAAGTCGATCGCGTTCGCAGTTAATCGTCCTTGCGAGGAGCAAAGCGACGAAGCAGTCCAGCTCCGCAACGCAGCACTGGATTGCTTCGCTCCGCTCGCAATGACGACAATGATGAATTAATCCAAAGAGGTCAGCGATGAAGATTTGCGTAGCGGGGCAGGGCGCGTTCGGACAGAAACATCTCGACGCGCTCAAGCGTATTCCCGGCGTCGAGGTGACGTCGCTGGTCGGCGGCAATCAGGATTCCACCGCCCAAGTCGCCGCGAAATACGGCGTCCCGCACTACACCGGCGATCTGGCGGAAGGCATCAAGCGCGCCGATGCGGTGATCCTCACCACGCCGACCAAGATGCATTTCCGCCAAGGCGAGCAGGTGATGCGGGCCGGCAAGCATGTACTGGTCGAAATCCCGGTCACCGACAGCGTCGAAGACGCCGAGGCGCTGGTGAAGATCGCCAAGGAAACCGGCGTCACCGCGATGGGCGGCCATGTCCGCCGCTTCAATCCGAGCCATCAATACGTCCATAAGAAGATCGTAAAGGGCGAGCTGAAGATCCAGCAGATGGACGTGCAGACTTATTTCTTTCGGCGCAAAAACATCAACGCCGCCGGCAATGCGCGCAGCTGGACCGATCATCTGCTGTGGCATCACGCCGCCCACACCGTCGATCTGTTCCAGTACCAGGCCGGCGAAACCATTTCCGACTGCTACGCCGTGCAGGGTCCGATCCATCCGCAGCTCAATATCGCGATGGACATGGGCATCGTGGCGAAGACGCCGTCCGGCTCCATTCTGACGTTGTCGCTGTCGTTCAATAATGATGGGCCGCTCGGCTCGTTCTTCCGCTATATCTGCGACAACGGCACCTACAAGGCGTTCTACGACGACTTGAGCGACGGCAAGGACAACAAGATCGACGTTTCCAAGGTCGACGTGTCGATGGACGGCATCGAGCTCGAGGATCGCGAATTCATCGCAGCGATCAAGGAAAAACGCGAGCCGAACGCGAGCCTCGCCCAAGTGCTGCCCTGCATGCACGTGCTCGGCAAGCTCGAAAGCATCATCGACCCGCAGCGCAAGGCGCATGCATAATCATCGGGCGGCCTCAAAGTGAATAGATTGCGATTCCGAGGGCTCGGGCCGCAGCGATAAGCCTGCGGTCAAAGCTTGCCAATTCGATATTTTCGCCGCGTGCCCGCAGGAATTCGACGGTCGCAAGATGCAGTCCGTCAAGCGTGCGGACGGAAATTGGGAATGGCTTTAGGGCGCGGCCGACGACGTCCGGAGTGAGGTCAACGAGCGACACGCGAGTGAGAAGCGTCTCGACTTCTTTGGCGTGGGATTGCGTGAAACCGCGGGCGTGGATTCGATTCCAAACTTCGTATTCAAGCAAGCGGCTTGAAATCAGCTCGTCTTCAACAGCGGTTTCCGACAGCGATCGGTCTTCGGCGAAAATCTGAGCCAGTACGACCGAGCTATCAAGGTAGATCACGGTCGGCCCGCGACTCTTCGAGATCCTTCATCAGGTCCTCGAACTTCATGACCGGTTTACGCGGCAATGGCCCCGTACCCGGGGGCACCTTCGCCGGCGTCAGCCAGCCCTCGCGCACGCCCTGAGCGATAAACTCATCATGGCTTGCCGCCTTATGACCCGGCTGCGGCGGCACGATTTCCGCCACGACCCGGTCGCGGTCGGTCACCAGCACGGTTTCGCCGGCCGCAGCCAGGCGAATGTATTCGCTGAGCTTGTTCTTGAGGACTTTGAGGCCGACCGAGCGCATAACTGAAAGGTAGCTACCAGAAGCTACTTCGTCAACGATCCATTATTTACGGCATTGATGTCGCGTCCGTCCCGGGCAAAGCTCGGCACCACAAAACGGATCGGGGAGGACACAATGACAGGCGGGCTTCGCGGCTTTGTTGCCGTTACGTTTGTCGCCATTGCTTTTATCGCAGGAAACTCGGCCGCTACGCGCGCCGAGGATGCGTACCCTTCCCGCCCCGTCCACATCTTTGTGCCTTATCCGCCCGGCGGCGCGGTCGACATTGTGGCGCGGACGCTTGGCGACGAACTGTCACGGCGCTGGGGTCAAACGGTCGTCATCGAAAATAGGCCGGGCGCGGGTGGCGTGATCGCCGAACAGGCTTTGGTGCAGTCGCCGGCCGACGGTTACACCTTGATCCTGGTTGCGTCAGGCCATTCACTGCTCGGTCATTTTTATAACAACCTGCCCTACGACACGTTCAAGGATTTCACGCCGATTTCGCTGGTCGGCTCGTCGCCGAACATTTTGTTGGTGAGCGCCAATTCACCGTTCAAAACGGTCGGCGAGGTGATCGCGCAAGCGCGCGCCAAACCCGGCCACCTCTCCTATGGCCACGCCGGCAACGGCACGTCGCCCTATCTCTCGGCCGAGCTCTTCAAATACATGGCGAAGATCGACATCACGTCGGTGCCATATAAAGGCGGCGCGCCGGTTCTGGCCGACCTGATCGGCGGCCACATTCCGCTCGCCTTCAACAACATTCCGGAATCGCTCGGACAGATTCAGGCCGGCGCGGTGCGGCCGCTCGGCGTCACGACGGCAGCGCGGTCTCCCGTGCTGCCGGACATTCCGACTATCGCCGAAGCGGGGTTGCCGGGTTACGACACCGGCGTGTGGTGGGGTTTTCTCGGGCCGGCTGGATTGCCCGCTGCGGTGCAAGCGAAACTCGCCAAGGATTGCGCGGCGGCCGCCCAGGCGCCCGAGGTGCGCGCCAAGCTATTGCAACTCGGCGCCGTGCCGTCCGGCTCCTCGTCGGAAGTGTTCGCCAAGCTCATTCGCGACGACTACGACAAATGGGGTCCGATCATCAAAGCCGCCGGGATCAAGTTCGAGTAACTCATTCCGCTTGGTGACGTTACGCCCAGCTGGCGAAACTCAGCCCGGTGCCCGTCCCGGCCGGCGTCCGATAGCCGGGGACATATTCGAACCAGTTCAGGTCGAGATGCTCGCAGGCGGCGGCGATGCCGACCCAGTTGAGGATTTCCGATGAGCCGGCATTGAGCTTGTTGCGCGGCAGATTTTGCAGAAATTTTGCATCCTTGTCGGCGCAGGCTTTCAGGATCGCGCGGTCGAAATCCTCGTCGACCAGGAAATGACTCAACCCGCCTGACGCGATGATGCCGACCCGCAGATCGGCGGGAAAGGTTTCGACCGCCTCGCGGATGGCCCGGCCGAGTTCGTAGCAGCGCTTCGGCCGCGGCTGGTTGGGCGCGAAGTAAGTATTGAGGAAGACCGGCACGACCGGCACCGGCTTTTCCGCATCCATGACCCGGCGATGCACATAGGCCACCGCATGGCCTTCGCCTTCGCCCTTGCGCAAGGTTTTCGACGAGGCCGGATCGAAGCCATGGTCCATCAGCCAGTCGATCAGATGCAGCGCAAGCTTTGAATCAACCGGGTAGGATCGGGGTTTGTCGTCCTCGAAGAAGGCCTGCCGGTTCTTGACGTACCATTCCGGGAAATGCTGCCGGTAGAATTCGTGTTGCTCGTTGCTGTTGAGGATGGTCTCGCCGTAATAGACCGCGAAAGCGGGCCGGCAGTCTTCCAGATAGCTTTCGTCCTGGTCGTCGCCCATAACAATCAAGGTGTCGAGTTCGGCCTTAGCGAGCGTTTGTTTCAAATGGGCGATGGCCTCGCGGGCCTTATTCTGCCGTGCCACCAATTCCGCCGGTACAACCATTGCCGCCATTTTGGGGTCGGCCCGTTCGAGAAGCTCGGCATAAGTCGTGGGCCGGCCATCCTTGTCGCGGTGCTTGATGTTTGCGTCGGTCTCGGCAAAGCGTAAAAGCGTCTCATCGGCGGCGAGCAGCATGGGTGTGTGCGAAGTGCCGAGCCCGATCACGATCTTGGCCATCCCTCTCTCCTTATTCTTTTTCCTAAAGCCTCGAGGCTAGGCGCATGCTACCACGGCGCCCGGCCGGACAGGCCCAGGAAAGCGCTTGGTAGCACAAGCTCTAAACGACCCTGAGACAAAGCGGTCGCTGGACAACAACGCGACGGAATGTTGGTATGCGGCCCCAAAGGGGTCGTCTATTCGGAGGGAAGCCCATGAAAAACCTAAAGAAACGTCGTTACTTTCTGGCTGCGGCTTGCGCTGCCGTAGCCGTCGCGTCGATAGGCCCGGCCCGGGCCGAAGATTCGGTCAAAATCGGCTTCATTCTGCCGATGACCGGTCAACAACAATCGACCGGCAAGCAGATTTCGGCTGCCGCCAAGCTCTTCATGTCGCAGCAGGGCGACACCGTCGCCGGCAAGAAGGTCGAACTCATCATCAAGGATGATGGCGCGATTCCCGACAATACCAAGCGCATCGCCCAAGACCTGATCGTCAATGAGAAGGTGAATTTCCTCGCCGGCTTCGGCGTCACGCCGGCGGCCCTCTCCGTCGCCCCGCTCGCGACCGAGGCCAAGACGCCCGAAATCGTCACCGCGGCGGGCACCTCCATCATCACCGAAAAGTCGCCCTATATCGCGCGCACGAGCTTCACGCTGGCGCAATCGGTGGTGCCGATGGCCGACTGGGCATCGAAGAACGGCATCAAGAAAGTCGTGAGCATGGTGTCCGATTACGGACCCGGCATCGATTCCGAAAACTCGTTCAAGGCGGAGTTCACCAAACAGGGCGGCCAGGTGCTCGACACCATCCGTTTCCCGTTGGCAAATCCGGATTTCGCGCCATTCCTGCAGAAGGCTGCCGACCAGAAGCCTGATGCCATCTTCGTGTTCGTGCCGTCAGGGCAGGGCGGTGTCTTCGTCAAGCAATTCGTTGAGCGCGGTCTCGACAAAGCCGGTATCAAGATCATCGGCCCTGGTGATGTGACCGACGACGATCTTCTCAACGGCATGGGCGATGCGGTCATCGGTACCATAACGGCCCACATCTATTCGGCCGATCACAATTCGGCCGCCAACAAGGCGTTCGTCGCGGCGTTCAAGAAGGCCAATGACGGCATGCGGCCGAACTTCATGGCAGTCGCCGGCTATGACGGCATGCATCTGATCTACGATGCGCTGAAGAAGACCGGCGGCAAGGCCGACGGCGATTCCCTCATGGCCGCCATGAAAGGCATGGCCTGGGAGAGCCCGCGCGGACCGATCTCGATCGATCCGGATACGCGCGACATCATCCAGAACGTCTATATCCGCAAGGTCGAAAAGAAGAATGGCGAACTCTACAATGTCGAATTCGCCACCTTCCCGAACGTGAAGGATCCTATCAAGGCCGCGGAGGCGAAGTAGCACCTAACTCCACGGCCGATCGTCATTCCGGGGCGCGGAGGCTAAGTCCGCGAACCCGGAATCCATAGCCACGGGGTTCGTGTGAGAATGGTGAGGGTAGTGATTATGGATTCCGGACAAGCGCTTCGCGGCTTCCGGAATGACGACGGAGTTGTTGTCCGACCATGCTGACCATCCTGTTCGACGGTGTCGCTTACGGCATGCTTCTATTCGTGCTGGCATGCGGGCTTTCGGTCACCCTCGGCCTGATGAATTTCATCAATCTCGCCCATGGCGCCTTTGCCATGGCGGGGGGCTATTGCACCGTGATCCTGGTCAATCGCCTGGGCGTGCCGTTCGCTCTCGGGCTGCCAATCGCGTTTTTTGTCACTGCACTGATCGGTGGACTTTTTGAGCGTACGCTCTACGTGCATGTCTATGCGCGAAGCCATCTCGATCAGGTGCTGTTCACCATTGGTCTGGTCTTCATGTCGGTTGCGGCTGTCGATTACACGATGGGCTCGTCGCAGCAATTTGTGCAGATTCCGCAGGCGCTCCAAGGCCAGATCAACGTATTTGGCGTGGGCATGGGCAAATACCGGCTGCTCATCATCGCAGTCTGCGGGCTTCTCACCATCGGTTTGCAGCTTATCCTGGGTCAGACGCGGTTCGGCAGCCGGCTGCGCGCCGCGGTCGACGATCAGCGCGTCGCCCGCGGGCTCGGCATCAATGTCGGCGCGGTCTTTACCGTGACGTTCGCCTTCGGCTCGGGACTCGCCGGGCTTGGCGGTGCGCTCGGCGCGGAGATCCTCGGCCTCGATCCGACCTTCCCGCTGAAGTACATGATCTACTTTCTGATCGTGGTGACGGTCGGCGGCACGTCGAGCATAACCGGGCCGTTCCTCGCCTCGATCCTGCTCGGCATCGCCGACGTCGCCGGCAAATATTATGTGCCGAAACTCGGTGCCTTCGTCATCTACGCCATCATGATCGTCGTCTTGATCTGGCGGCCACAGGGCTTGTTCGCCCGTTCGGCAGCGAGGTAATGGCCGTGATGGTTGAAGATCGGACGGTGCTTGCCGACGACGTCACCGCCTATCTCAAGCGCCGCGCCCGCTGGTCGCCGCTTGAAATCGCGTTCTGGGTTTTTGCTTTCGCGACGATTTGGCTGTTCCCGGGCAAATATTTGATTCTGAAGGACACCGCGATCCTCGCTTTGTTCGCGTTGTCGCTCGATCTCATCCTCGGCTATGCCGGCATCATCTCGCTCGGCCAGGCGGCGTTTTTTGGTTTTGCCGGATATTTTGCCGGCCTGGTCGCCAAATACGGCTTCATCAACGAACCGGTCATCGCCTTGTTTGCCTCCGCCCTGGTCGCGGCGGCGCTCGGCTTCGTCACGAGCTTCCTGGTGCTGCGCGGCTCGGACCTCACCCGGCTCATGGTTACGCTCGGTGTTTCGCTGATGCTGGGCGAAGTCGCCAATCGCTATTCCAACATCACCGGCGGTGCCGACGGTCTGCAAGGAGTCGAGATCGCGCCGGTGCTCGGCCGGTTTCATTTCGACCTCTACGGCCACAACGGCTATGTCTATTGCCTGATCGTCTTGTTCGTCTGCTTTCTTTTCGCGCGCCGCATCGTCTATTCGCCGTTCGGCCTGTCGCTGCGCTCGGTGAAAGGCAATTCGTTGCGGGCCGCGGCGCTCGGCGTCCCGGTGAAATGGCGGCTGGTTGCGATCTATACGATCTCTGCCGGATTCGCCGGTATCGCCGGCGCCTTGCTCACCCAGACCACCGCGTTCTGCTCGCTCGACGTGTTTTCGCTGGAACGCTCGGCCGATCTCCTTCTCGTCCTGATTATCGGTGGTACCGGCTATCTCTATGGCGGGCTGATCGGCGCGGTGATCTACAAATTTTTGCAGGATTGGATTTCCAGTCTGACGCCGCAATATTGGCAGTTCTGGATCGGCTTGGTGCTGGTGGTCATCGTGCTGATCGGACGCGATCGCATGGCAAGCTGGATCCGCGCGCCCCACGACATGATCGCGAAGCTCGGTACGCGGCTGGTGACCCGCCCGGCCGCTCTTGGCAGCGCCGCCACGGATGGGCGCGCCGGGGAGCGCTGATATGCCGATCCTTGAAACGATCAACCTTGAGAAGCGCTTCGGCGGCATCACCGCGACCGACCGTGTCAACCTTGCCGTCGAAAAGGGCGCTCGTCACGCGTTGATCGGGCCGAACGGTGCCGGCAAGACCACCGTGATCAATCTCCTCACCGGTGTGCTCAAGCCGAGCGGCGGCCGCATCATGCTCGAAGGCCGCGACATCACCGCTCTATCGTCGCACGAGCGGGTGCATCTTGGCATGGCGCGCACCTTCCAGATCAACCAATTGTTCCTCGACCTCACGCCGCTTGAATCGATCGGCCTGGTCGTGTCCGAACGGCTCGGCTCCGGTTCTGATTGGTGGCGTCTGGTCGGCACCAAATCGGCCGTGACCGACGAGATCGTCGAAACCGTCGAGCGCTTTCGCCTCGCCGATGTGATGCACGAGCGCACCGCGACCCTACCCTACGGCAAACAGCGGCTGCTCGAAATTGCGCTGGCTTTCGCCTGCCGGCCGAAACTGCTGCTGCTCGATGAGCCGGCGGCGGGCGTGCCGGAGGCCGAGCGGCATGAGCTTCTTGCCACCATCGAGGCGCTGCCGCTCGACGTCACTGTGTTGTTGATTGAGCACGACATGGATCTTGTCTTCTCTTTTGCCGACCGCATTTCGGTCCTGGTCAACGGCGCCTTGTTCGTCGACGGGCCACCCGAGGAAGTGGCGCGCGATCCGCGGGTGAAGGCGGTCTATCTCGGCGAGGAACTCGATGCCTGAGCTTCTCGCCATCGAAGAGCTTTGCGCCGGCTACGGCGAAGCCGTGGTGCTGTCGAGTCTCTCGCTGTCGCTTGCCGAGGGCGAGGCGCTGGCGCTTCTGGGCCGTAACGGCATGGGCAAGACCACGCTGATCAACACCATTGTCGGCGTTACCCGCTATTTCTCCGGCAAAATCGAACTCGATGGCGCGGATATCACCGGAATGCGGCCCGACCAGCGCGCCCATATCGGCATCGGCTGGGTGCCCCAGGAACGCAACATCTTCAAGTCGCTCACGGTGCACGAGAATCTCACCGCGGTCGCACAGCCGGGCCGGTGGACGACGGAAAAAGTCTACGCGATGTTCCCGCGGCTTGCGGAACGGCGGCAGAACCTCGGCAATCAGTTGTCGGGCGGCGAACAGCAGATGCTCGCCGTCGGCCGGGCGCTGGTGCTCAATCCGCGCGTGTTGTTGCTCGACGAACCGCTCGAAGGGCTCGCCCCAATCATTGTCGACGAACTCCTGGCCGCCTTGCGCCGTATCATCCGCGATGAAGGCATGTCGGCGATTCTGGTCGAACAGAACGCCAAGAAAATCCTCGGCGTCACCGACCGCGCCATCATTGTCGAGCGCGGCAACGTGGTGCACGCGGCCGACAGCGTCACGCTCGCTGCCGATCGCACGGCGCTGGAGACGCATCTCGGTGTTACCGATCATGGCCCGCGCCGGATCGGGCGGGCGAGACCGCAGCAATAAGCAGGTTATGCCAGAAAAGTCATAGGCCCTCGGTTGATGGGCCCTCGGCGCCGCGCAGCAGCATTGTCAATCTCAGATCGGGGTGGCCGGCGAGATTGAAAGTCACTTGCTCGTAGCGAAGGAAGCCGTCGATCGGGTGATTGAAGGTGCGCTCGCCGCCTTCGCGGCCCAGCACGACGTGCCGGTCCCAGAATTCCGTGAATTCACGACTGTCCCGGCGCAGCCCGTCGACCAGGGTGCGCAGGCCCGGATCGTCGACATGCGCGCTGGAGGCGGCGCGAAATTCGGCGGCGAGGCGCCGGGCGCGCGTTTCCCAGTCGCAGATCAGCGTTCTTGCCCGCGGCTCGCAGAAAGTAAAGCGAAGCAGATTGCGCTCGTCCGGCGCGTCGAGCCAACCGACGAAGAGATGCGCGGCGGGCGTATTCCAGCTCAACGCATTCCATTCGCGGTTGAGCACATAGGCCGGCCCGGCGATGGCCTCGACGCAGGCGAGGACGGCCGGTGCGATGCTGTCGGTGTCGCCGCGGTCCTTATCGATATCACGGATACCGGCAAGGTCGAAAAGATAAGCGCGTTCGGCGCGGCCGAGCCGCAACGCCGCTGACAGCCGCACCAGCGCCGGCGGCGACACGGAAATGTCGCGGCCTTGCTCGATCCAGGTCACCCAGGTCGTGCTCAAACCGCACAGCTGGGCGAGTTCCTCCCGCCGCAGGCCCGGTGTTCTGCGCCGCGCTCCTGAAGGCAGTCCAATGGCCGCGGGCGTCGTCCTTTCGCGTTGCGACCGGACGAAGTCACCGAAGGCGCGCCGCTGCTCGACCGATCTTCTTTCCGGCATGGTGGTATTTATACCAGCATAAAATGCGATCTTAAACCAGTATCTTCGTCGCGCTAGGCTGTGCAAGTTTTGTATTCACTGCAGGTGCAACCATGGCGGCTGAAAGCGATCCATTCGGGGTCGAACAGGAAGACAGGTATTGGCGGCGAAATCTTCTCGTCTGCGTGGGCGGTTCATTCACGACGATCGTCGCGATGACGCTGCTGCTGCCGTTCCTGCCACTTTACGTCGAACAACTCGGGGTTTCCGATCGCGCCGCCATCGCGCAATGGTCAGGCATCGCCTACGGAGCGACCTTCTTCGCCGCCGCACTGGTCGCGCCGTTGTGGGGCTGGCTCGCCGATCTCTACGGCCGCAAATCGATGTTGATCCGGGCCAGTTTGGGAATGGCCATTGCGATGTCGCTGATCGGCATGGCTCACAATGTGTGGGAGCTGGTGGGCTTGCGGCTCTTCGCCGGCTTTGCCGGCGGCTATACGTCAGGCTCAACCATTCTGGTCGCGACGCAGACGCCGAAAGCGCGCTCCGGATGGGCCCTCGGTATGCTGTCGTCCGGCATTATGGCCGGCAATCTTGTCGGCCCTTTGATCGGTGGCGCGCTGCCACCTCTCATTGCCATCCGCACGACCTTCTGGCTCGCGGGTGGCGTGATATTCGTGGCTTTTCTGGCGACGACTTTTCTCATCAAAGAGGAGAAAAGAACCAGCCAGGCCAAACAAAAATCAGCTCAAATCCGATGGTCGCAAATCCCCGACAAACGGCCGGTGATTGCGATGCTCGTCCTGGGCCTTCTACTCATGGTCGCCAACATGTCGATCGAACCGATCATCACCATCTATGTTGGCCAGTTCGTTACGGACGCGTCGCGCGTAACGGTCGTTTCAGGCTTCGCCATGTCGGCAGCCGCACTCGGCAGCATCTTGTCCGCGCCGCGAATAGGCAAACTCGCCGATCGCATCGGACACTGGCGCGTGATGATCGGCGCGCTCGCTGTGTCGGCGCTGTTGCTGATCCCGCAAGCCCTGGTGACGGCGGGCTGGCAACTGATCGGGCTGCGTTTCCTGATGGGATTAGCTTTGGGCGGCTTATTGCCATGTATCACCGCGATCATTCGTCATAGCCTGCCCCAGGCTATCATCGGACGTGTACTTGGCTATTCGACCTCGTCACAATATGCCGGTCAGGTTGCCGGTCCTTTATTGGGCGGCTTCGTCGGCGGCCATATCGGGATGCGGGCGGTGTTTTTCGGGACGTCCGTCCTGATGGCGCTCGGCGCGGTTTACACTTGGATTGTCCGAGCGGAGCGCGCCTGATCTTTCAGCTTTGAGAGCTAAGATGCGGCTCGATTTCATCACGGTCGATGTTTTTACCGAGCAGCGTTTCGGCGGCAATCCGCTGGCGGTCGTGCCTGACGCCCGCGAGCTGACGACAGAGCAAATGCAATCGATTGCCGCCGAGTTCAATTTGGCGGAAACGACTTTTGTTTTGCCACCGCAAGACCCCGCGCATACGGCACGGGTGCGTATCTTCACGCCGCGCGCCGAAGTGCCGTTCGCCGGTCATCCGAATGTCGGTACGGCATATGTGCTGGCGCGGCAGGGCAACAGCTTCGGCCGCAACGTCAACGATCCGCTGGTGTTCGAGGAGAAAGCCGGTCTGGTCCGCCTTGATTTGATCAGAGACGGCGCATCCGTCGTCGGCGCGCGGCTTACGCCGCCGCAGTCACTGACGCGCGGCGATGACATCGCGCCCGGCGTCGTGGCTGCGGCATGTTCGCTGGCGTTAAGCGATATCGAGACCGCCAATCACGCGCCGTGCGTCGCGTCCTGCGGTCTGCCTTTCGTTTTCGCCGAGCTGAAGACGCGATCGGCGCTGGCAAAAGCACGGCCGCGCACTGAGATATTCGCCGAGTCTTTGAAAGCGGATCGCGCAACCGGGCTCTTTCTCTACGTTGCCGACCAAAGCGGCAGCTTCGATGTGCAGTCGCGTATGTTCGCACCGCTCTACGGCGTTCCCGAAGATCCGGCGACCGGCAGCGCCAATGTCGCGCTCGTCGGTCTTCTGGCGAGCCTGCGCCGCGAGCCCGATCTTACTCTAGAGCTCCGCATCGCCCAGGGTGTCGATATGGGCAGGCCGAGCCTGCTCGAAGCCTCGGCCGAGAAGCACGATGGCGCAATCTGTGGACTGTCGATCGGCGGACGCTGCGTGACCATGATGCGCGGGACGCTGGAGATTGACTGAGGCCGCCATGCAAGGCCGCCACGGAGCATCGTGGCGGCGGCAACGGTTATTTCGTCCCCGCCGCGTCCTTCGCCTTGGCGATGATCGCGGGCCGGGTGGCATAGACTTCTTTCACCAGCTTTTCGACATCGGCGCCGGACACCGGATTGATCTCGATCCCGGCCTTGTCGGCATCGGCGACGAAGTCCTTATCCGTCATGGTATCCATGAAGGCTTGGCGCAGCGTTGCAAGGCGATCGGCCGGCAGATTAGGCGGTGCCAGATAGGGCCGTCCCATCACCTGGCGGGCGAAAACCATTTTCAGGATCTGGCGCTGCTCGTCGGTCTTGGCAAAATCGGTCACCAGCGGCACGTCCGGAAGTTCGGGATGCTTGGTGAGCGACAGCTGCACCAGCACCACCATCTTATTCTCGTCGATCCATGATTTGTGCGTCGACTTCACGCTGGACCACGACCAGCCGCAGCGGCCCTGCACTTCGCCGCGCTCCATCGCCAGCACCACGTCATTGCCGCCGGGATAGCCTTCGACGATCTTGAAATGGGTGCCGAGCACGCCGTTGAGCACGCGCGGAAACTGGTCGGTGTCGGCGCTTGTGCCGGTGCCGCCGACCGTAATCTCCTTGGTGAACAAGTCCTCGAACCGCGTGATGCCGGAGCTTTTCAGCGCCACGCAAACGCTCACCTCGTTATTGGCGCTGCCGATCCAGCCGAATTTCTGTGCGTCAAAGGCGTCGCCCTGGCCGATCAACAGCGGATCGAAGGCGATGCCGCGGCCGATCGTGCCGAAAGCCGAACCGTCCTTCGGCGCGACACGATAAAGATAATTGGCAAGCCGCAGGCTGCCGGCGCCTTCGAGATTCTTCGGCACCAGCGTCGGCTGACCCGGCAGATGCGCGCCCATGTGGCGTCCGATCATGCGGGCATAAAGGTCGTAAGCGCCGCCGGGCGAGTAGCCGATATAGAGGTCGAGATCGCGGCCCTTGTAGAAATCGGCCGGGCTTTGAGCGCGGACATTCGCCGCCGGCACCCATATCGCCAGGCCGAGTGCAAGCAGCAAAGCCGCTATGCCACGGCGAAATAGGCTGCGGACAAATCGACTACGTTGATCGCGCATCGGCCTCCCTGCTATGCGTTGCCGGTTGTTACTCTCCGGCTGTTTCCGTTCCCGCTGCGGCAGCATGACATGTGCCGATGCGCCGGCACTACTAGCATGGACTTGACGGCTTTGCAGCTTTCGGGCGCGATGCCGAAAAGGAGGAGCCGCTCGATGTCGCCGGATATGATCGGCAGCGCTGTGCATGCGTTGCAGTTGCTGCTTGAGCCGGCACGGCTCATGTTTCTATGCATTGGCGTGCTGATCGGCCTCGCCATCGGCGTATTGCCGGGGCTGAGCGGCATCGTCGGCATGGCGATGCTTATTCCGTTTACCTACAACCTCGACGAATACACCGCCTTTGCCCTTCTTCTCGGCATGGCCGCGGTGATCACCTCTTCGGATTTCATCACTGCGGTTCTGTTCGGTGTGCCCGGCCATGTCGGCGCCGCCGCGACCGTGATCGACGGCCACGCCATGGCGAAGAAGGGCGAGGCGGGCCGCGCCTTCGGCGCCGGCTTCGCCTCATCGCTCGCCGGCGGCATTGTCGGCGCGATCGTTCTGGCGGTGAGCATTCCGATTTTGCGGCCGATCATGCTCGCCATCGGGTCGCCCGAGCTTCTCGCCTTGACGCTGTTCGGCCTGTCGATGGTGGCGACATTATCGGGCCGCGCGCCACTCAAAGGACTGACCGCCGCGGGCCTTGGCCTGATGATCGCGATGGTCGGTTCGCGCGCGCAGAGCGGCACGCTGCGCTGGACTTTCGACTGGCTGTATTTGTGGGACGGCGTCCCGCTCATTCCGGCGACGCTCGGCATTTTCGCGCTGCCGGAACTTGCCGAGCTTGCGGTGTCGAGGATGCGCATTGCCGGTGACAATACGCCGAACATCAATCTGTCGAGCCAATGGGAAGGCGTGCGCGACGTGGCGCGGAACTGGTGGCTGGTGTTGCGCTGCGGTGTGCTCGGCACCGGACTCGGCGCCATTCCCGGCATCGGTTCGGCGGTCATCGATTGGATTGCCTATGGCTATGCGCAACGCACCGAGAAGAACACGGAAACGTTCGGCTCCGGCGATGTCCGCGGCGTGATTGCTCCGGAAGCGTCGAACAACGCCAAGGAAGGCGGTCATCTCGTCCCGACTATCGCTTTCGGCGTGCCGGCCGGCGCGTCGATGGCGCTTCTGCTCGGCGCGTTTCTGATGCATGGGCTGACCCCCGGCCCGGAGATGCTGACCAAGCATCTCGACCTGACTTACATGATCGTCTGGAGCCTGACGCTCGCGCATGTCATCGGCGCCGTGATCTGTCTCGCCTGCAGCCGCTGGCTTGCGCAGATTTCACGCATCCGCCCCGAAATCCTCCTTCCGGTCATTATCGCGCTGGTCTTTGTCGCTGCGTTCGAGGGCGAGCACGACTGGGGCGACCTCCTGTCGCTGGTGTTTTTCGGCGTGATCGGCTGGCTCATGAAACGGCTCGGCTGGCCGCGGCCGCCGATGGTGCTCGGCATCGTGGTCGGTGGGATTTTCGAACGTTACCTGTTCATCTCGACGCAGCTTTATGGCTGGGGTTGGCTGTTGCGCTGGCCCGTTTTGGCGATCCTCGCCTGTGTCGCCTGGGTGCTCTACCGGCCGCTGGCCCAGATCGTGACAACGCTGGTTGCCCAATTTCGCGACGTCGGTACGCAGAGGGTACGGTTCGGCGCCGCGCCGGCCTTTACCCTCGGCATTATCGCTCTTATCGTCGGAGCGATTGTCTCGTCGGCGGATTGGCCGCACGACGCCAAGCTCGTCCCGCTCACCGCCTGCGGCATGGCCCTCGTCGCCGCCGTATTGAATCTCGTCACGGAATTGTTCGGGCGCGAGCAGAAAATCGTCGTGCATGCGGATGCGGGCGCCAAGGTGAACGCGCATGTCCCCGACCTCGGCGTGGACGACGATGTGGCGCGGCGGCGGGCGACGATATTCTTCCTCTGGATGGCCGCTTTCATCGGCACGGTCTGGCTGATCGGCTTTATCCCGGCGATCGCAGTATTCGTCTTTGCCTATATGTGCTTCGGCTTTGGCGAGCCGTGGTTATCATCGCTCGGCTATGCCGCAGGCACTACGCTACTCTGCCTGATCGTGTTTCACTGGGCGCTGCAAATTGCCTGGCCGCCGTCGCTGCTCGGCGATCTTTTCCCGGCGCTCCGGGAGGCGACGCATTTGATATAGAAACGTCATTGCGAGCGAAGCGAAGCAATCCAGCCGGATGCGCCGAACTGGATTGCTTCGTCGCTTCGCTCCTCGCAATGACGAGCTACCGGCCCAAAATCGCTGCCGCTTTCTTGGTCACTTCCGGCGGGGTCTTGTAGATCTCGTCGACCAGCCTTTGGATGTCCGCGCCGGCTACCGGATTGATCTCGAACTGTCTCGCGGCGGCATCGTCGAGAAATGCCTTGTCGGTCATGGTATCGGCGAAGGCTTGGCGGAGCGTGGCAAGGCGATCGGCCGGCACGCCGGGCGGCGCCAGAAATGGCCGCCCCATGACCTGGCGGGCGAAGATCAGCTTGAAGATCTGGCGCTGCTCATCCGTCTTGGCGAAATCCATAATCAGCGGCACGTTCGGCAGATCGGGATGCTTCGACAACGACATCTGCGCCAAGACAACGATCTTCTTGCTGGCGATCCAGTCGGGCCGCGTCGTCATCACGCTCGACAGCGACCAGCCACAGCGGCCTTGCACCTCGCCGCGTTCGAGCGCGAGGCTTATGTCATTGCCGCCCGGATAGCCGGTGACGATCTTGAACTTGGTGCCGAGCACGGCATTGAGCACGGCGGGAAACTGATAAGTGTCGTCGCCGGCGCCGCTCGAGCCGACGGTCAGCGGCTTCGACAGCACATCCTCGAATTTACCGATGCCGGCGGACTGCAGCGCGACGCAGACGCTGACCTCGTTATTGGCGCTGCCGATCCAGGAGAATTTCGAGGCGTCGTATCGCGCGCCCGGTTCGTTGAGCAGCGGATCGAACGCCGCTCCACGGCTGGTGGCGCCGATCACGCTGCCGTCGCGCGGCGCGGCGCCGTAGAGATAATTGGCAAGCCGCAGACTGCCGGCGCCCTCCATGTTCTTCGGCACGATGGTGGGATTGCCCGGGATATGGCTGCCGAGATGGCGTGCGACCAGCCTCGCATAAAGGTCGTAGCCGCCGCCGACGCTGTAGCCGATCTGCAAATCGAGCGATTTGCCCCGATAGAATTCGGCCGGGCTTTGTGCGGTTACAGGCGTTACCTGCAAGGCTGAGAGAGCGATGGCCACAGCCGTAATGCGCGCGATCGTAACGATCGCCTTCCCCTTCATTGGCGCTCTCCCGGGTGTACTGCCGCGGCATTCTAATGCGCTCCGCCCACACCGCCAGCGCCATCCGCCAGACGCTCCGGCAACATTGCACGGGCGTCGAAAATCCCTTAATGACCACGACTTATGGTGGCCTTTTCGAAGTGCGGTGCGCCCCGAAAAAGACCGCAGCGGAAGCAAATTCAGACGACTTGAAACCTCGGACGATTTGGGAGCGCGCAATGACTGGAATGCTGGAGCACGAAGCCCCCGGGCTTGGTCACAACAAGCCGTCACAGGAAGACGCCGACGAGATCAAGCACGGCAAATGGGACCGCTGGGCGAAAAAGCGCACATTCGTGCGCGCGCTCGAAGGCACCTACAGCCATCTCTACAAGAAGCTTCTCGAAGAACCGCGAGTTTATTCGTCGAAGGACCATCCCTGGAAGGGCGGCCCGGCGATGTATGGCAAGCACGTCATCTCGCCGCAGGCGGTCAATATCGTGCAATCGATCGAATTGCACATCGAGTGCTACGCGCCGCTCAATGCCGGCCAGAAGCACGGTCATCTCAACAGCGCGGTGTTCTACGTCCTCAAAGGTCACGGCCACGACGTTCACGACGGCCGCAGCATGGAATGGGAAGCCGGCGACGTCATGCTGGTCGAGAACGGCTGCGTGCACCAGCACTTCAACGACGACGAAAAGGAATCCTGCATCCTGCTCGTATTCAAGGCGAAGCCGTTGTTCCTGTTCATGCACCTCTTGTTCCAGAAGATGGTGGAATGGCCGACCGACAAGCTGCCGCCGGGCGTCGACGAGTTTCATCCGCCTGCGGACCTGTGAGGGTGCCATGACATCATTCGAAGACAAACGCGCGGCGCTGTCCGGCTCCAATACCAGCAATTTCCTCGAAGAAGCGATGGCCGAGTCGGCGCAGTTCCGCGCCCAATACGCGACGCTGCCGAACGTCATCAAGGCCAAGGATATGCCGTGGGAACGCTCGCCCGACGGCCTGATCAAACATCTGGTCAACAAAAAGATGCAAACCCGCGAATGCTGCATCGAAGCCTATATGCAGTTCCTCAATAACGGCGAACGCTCCGGCAAGCACCGCCATATGTGGGAGGAATTGTTCTTTGTGGTCGAAGGCTCGGGCTACGATCTGCACTGGGATTTGAAATGGGACTGCATCGACGCCTTCGAGTGGGAGTGGAGTGGGGAACCGAAGCGCTATGAATGGACGCGCGGCGATTACGTCTATGTGCCGCCTTTCACCATGCACCAGCATTTTTCCAATGCCGGTGAGGAATGCCGCATCATCGTGATGAGCAACCGTATCGTCAAAGACATGGGCTTCGACTGGTACGATCAGGTCGAGAACGCGCCGGGATTTTGAGAGCCAAGGTCACCCTTTGGCGATTGGTCCCGGCGTCCAACCATCGCCGGGCAGTGGCGTTACCTTGACGCCAGGGATCAGACCGCGCTGCAGTGTCGGGTCGAAATAGCGCATCGTCTGCTTATTGAAGTCAATCACGCGCCCTGGTTCGAGCGGCCCGACATCATTTATTTTAACAACGGCCTTCTTATCGGTGCTCTCAACGACCGCAAAGCTACGCTTCGCGCCATGGAGCAGCCCGCCAAATTCCCCGCGCAAATCAGTTCGGATCGCGCCGACCCACGCTGATGGATCATAGTGTTCGCCGGTGGCTGTTTCTACGCCACCCTCCCGATATCCCCGCACAGAGGGATTGTACATCGATGCCGAGCCAATAATCGTGCCGGCGGCGGCATCCCGATGGTCACCGTTGCCATCCGCCGCTTTATCGGCACCAAGCAAGATTGCGATGCCGCAAATTGCGGCGCCCAAGCGCAATACCAGATATCTCCCCCCAGCTCCCCTATTCTGGTTTTTCCCATCCTGAATATGGTTGGGTGAAAGAGGCAATGCCCCTTGAGAATACGGGTCAAAAAGTTGCTCATTCCGGACAGTCATTTCCGCACCACCTGAAATTCAGGGTGCTCACCGTAGGAGGGCACATACTGGATTCTAAAATGTCGACCTACGGGAACTCCGTTTTTAACATTTGTGGTCTTATAGCAACGTCTCGGTGAGGAGAGTCGTTCCAAGCTACGCCAGATGCCGCGACCGCTTACGGCCCATCGCATCATTTCGCCGTCGCGCGAAAGTTCGGTCGCTTTTGGACTGAAGCGGACATGGGCCGGGTTTTATGAGTACACGGCCTACTCAGGCGCGCGCCTTATTTCTTTTCGAGGCCGGCGCGGTCGATCACCTCGGCCCATTGCTTGAGATCGTCGTGGAATTCCTTGTCCATGTCGGCCGGTGTGCTGGCTCTGGCATCGATGCCGAACTCGAGCAGCTTTTGCTTCACATCCGGATCTGCCAGTACTTCACGCAGGCCTTTGTTCAGAGTGTCGATCACGTCCTGCGGCGTGCCTGCCTTGACATAGATCGAATTCCACGACGCGGCGTGAAAACCCTTGATCCCTTGATCGATCGCGGTCGGCACGTTGGGCAGCGCAGGCGACGGTTTCGGTCCGGTCCAGGCAATGGCGCGCAATTCGCCGCTCTCAAGACCCGATTTCAGCGCCGCATAGAAATCGACCACCATCTGCACGTCGTCGCGTATCAGCGCGATAATGGTATCCGGGGTGGTGCGGAACGGCACGATGACAAAGGGCGAACCGCTCGCCTGCTTGAAATAATTGGTCGTGAGATTTTGCACGCCGCCGGCGCTGATGGTGCCGACGTTCAATGTTCCAGGCTTGGCCTGCGCCGCTTTGAGGAAGTCGCCGAGATTTTGATACGACGATTTCGCATTGACGACCATCAGGCAGTCGAAAAAGCCGATCGAGGACACCGGCACCAGGGCGTTGATGTCGAGCGGAAACTCCTTGTATTGCGGCACCGAACTGGCGATGCCGCCGGTCACCAGCAACAGCGTATAGCCGTCCGCCCCCGCATTGAGCACATTGCGGCCGGCGACCAGGCCGTCGGGACTCGGCATGTTCTCGATGAAGAAATGCTGGCCGAATTTCTCGCTGAGCTTGTCGGCAATAATGCGGGCACTGATGTCGCCGACGCCGCCGGGGCCGAGCGGCAGCACAATACGTACCGGCCGGCTGGGATAGGTGTCCGCCCACGCGCTCCGGCCGAATGAGGCCAAGCCGAGTGCCGCCGCCGACGCCATGAACGCGCGCCGCGTGGCCAACGAATACAACATCGATCGTCTCTCCTGTTCTCGGTCGATGGCGGAGGGTAGGTACCGCGCAAGGCCTGCCGCGCTCCGCTCGAGCGTTTCAGATCCGGCTGCTGCTGTGGCTTATTCGTGCTAAGCCGCCGCCTCGACGGGCGGCACCATAGGGATTACGCCCGGCCCTTTCAATTATGGCTTCCCCTTGATTTGACGGGAAAATTGTTGGAAAGCCGGCGTCGCCGCGACGATCTGACCGGGGCGAGGCATGGCCGCGTCGCCAAATCCCGTGCCAGCGACTAGACTGCGGTGTCGAGTGCGAGTTGTCGTTCTGCAAAATGAACCAATAGCGGGAGAGACATGTCCACGTCCCTGATGACGACGCGCCGCTTCGCGCCCTTGTTCTGGTGTCAATTCTTCTCGGCGTTCAGCGACAATTTCCTCAAGACCGCGCTGGTCTTCGTCATCCTGTTTCAGATCGGCGGCGCCGATTCCGAAGCCCTGATCACGCTTGCCGGTGCGACGCTGATCGCGCCGTTCTTTCTACTCTCGGGGCTCGGCGGCGAGCTTGCCGACCGTTACGACAAAGCCATGGTGGCGCAACGGCTCAAGCTCGGCGAGATCGTCATTGCCGGGCTCGCCGTCGCGGGCTTCGCCTTTCATTCGCTTATTCTGCTGTTTGTCGCCGTATTCCTGTTCGGCACCATCGCGTCGCTGTTCGGCCCGATCAAATATGGCATCCTGCCCGATCATCTGGCGCGCGAGGAACTGCCGTCCGGCAATGCGCTGGTCGAAGGCGGCACCTTCCTCGCCATCCTGATCGGCACCATCGTCGCAGGCCTTGCCGCCAAGGACGGCGGCGATCCGATCCATTTCGCCTGGCTGATGATGGTGTCGGCGCTGCTCTGCTGGGTATCCAGCCGCTTTATTCCGTCGACCGCGGAAGCGGCACCCAATCTCATCATCCACCGTAATATTTTCGCCTCCACGGGCGAGCTGATCGGGGAGTTGCGCGCCGATCCGCGGCTGTGGTGGGGCGCTATCGTCGCGAGTTGGTTCTGGCTGGTCGGCGCGCTCATTCTGTCGCTGCTGCCGCCACTGGTCTCGCACGTCATCGGCGGCAGCGAGCCGGTCGTGACCGTTTTCCTCACGATTTTCTCGGTGTCGGTCGCGATCGGCTCGGGCCTCGCGGCCTGGCTCGCCGCCGGGCGCATCGTGCTGTTGCCGACGCTGGTCGCCACCGTGCTGCTCGGCGTGTTCGGGCTCGATCTCGGCTGGACCGCATCGGCCGTGGTGCCGGCGGCGACACCGCTGACCATCGCGCAGTTCTTTGCCTCGCCTTATAGCTGGCACATCGCGATCGATCTGGCCGGCTTGGCGATCTCAGGCGGTCTGTTCATCGTTCCGGTCTTCACCGCGGTGCAGGTCTGGGCCGGCACCGATCGCCGCGCGCGTGTCATCGCCGGCGTCAACGTCCTCAATGCCGCCTTCATGGTGGTCGGTGCGGTCATTCTGGCGGTGCTGCAAAAATTCGGCTTCGGCACGCCGCTTTTGTTCGCACTTATCGGCGGCGCCAATCTGCTGGTTGCCGTCGCCATCGGGCAGACCATGCCGACAAGCTGGCTGAACGATCTGTTGTCGATAATATTCCGCGCCTTCTATCGGCTCGAGGTCAAAGGCCTCGACAACATCGCCAAAGCCGGCCCCAACGCCATCATCGCGCTCAACCACGTCAGCTTCCTCGACGCGCCGCTCGCGGTGTCGATACTGCCGAAGCGGCCGGTCTTTGCCATCGATGTCGCGATGTCGAAGCATTGGTGGATCCAGCCCTTCCTCAAATTCGTGCGCACCATGGCGCTCGATCCGCTCAAGCCGTTTTCGGTCCGCGATCTCATCAACGCCGTTCGCAGCGGCAATACGCTGGTGATCTTTCCCGAAGGCCGCATCACCGTCACCGGCAGCTTGATGAAGGTCTATGACGGCGCGGCGATGATCGCCGACAAGTCGGGCGCCATGGTGGTGCCGGTGCGGATCGATGGACCGGAAGCAACGATTTTCAGCCGGCTCAAAAACTCGCAGGTGCGCCGCCGGCTGTTTCCGAAGATCACGGTGACCATCCTCGATCCGGTCGAACTCAAAATCGATCCGGAGATCAAGGGCCGCAAGCGCCGCCAGGCCGCGGGCGCGGCGCTTTACACCGTCATGTCAGATCTGATCTTCCGCACCACCTCGACCGACCGCACCGTGGTCCAGGCGCTGATCGACGCGGCCAAGGCTCACGGCCCGAAATGGCTGGCGGTCGAAGACCCGGTGAGCGGCCAGCTCACCTATAAGCGGCTATTGCAGGCGACCGCGATCCTCGGCCGCAAGCTGATGCCGCTGGCACGCGAAGGCCGCCCGGTCGGTATCATGTTGCCGACCTCAAATGGCGCGGTCGTCACTTTGTTTGCGGTGATGTCGGCCGGGCGCGTTCCGGCCATGATCAATTTTACTGCCGGCGCCGCCAATATACTCGCGGCCTGCCGCGCCGCCGAGATCGACACCATCCTCACCTCGCGCACCTTTGTCGAAAGGGGACGGCTCGAGAATGTCGTCGCGCAGCTGCAGAGCCAGGTGCGCATCGTCTATCTGGAGGACATCAGGAAGACCGTCGGCGCGCTCGACAAGCTGCGCGGCGCGCTTGCCTGGAAGAAACCGCTGGTCGCGCGCAAGCCGGATGACTGGGCGGTGATCATGTTCACGTCCGGCTCGGAAGGCACGCCGAAAGGCGTGGTGATATCCCACCGCAATATGCTGGCGAATGTCGCGCAGGCCGCGGCGCGGATCGATTTCGGCCGCGAGGACAAATTGTTCAACGTCTTGCCGGTGTTCCACTCCTTCGGACTGACCGCCGGCACCGTGCTACCACTGGTCTCCGGCGTATCGACCTATCTTTATCCGTCGCCTCTGCATTACCGCACCGTGCCGGAACTGGTCTATGGCAGTTGCGCCACCATCATGTTCGGCACCGATACATTCCTCAATGGTTACGCACGGGTCGCCAATCCCTATGACTTCCGTTCGCTGCGCTATGTGTTCGCCGGCGCCGAGCCGGTGAAGGCGTCGACGCGGCAGATCTATCTGGAAAAATTTGGCCTGCGCATTCTCGAAGGCTACGGCGTCACCGAGTGTTCGCCGGTGATGGCGCTCAACACGCCGATGTTCAACAAATTCGGCACCGTCGGCCGGCTGCTGCCCGGCATGGAGGCCAAGCTCGAAAAGGTCGAGGGCGTCGACGAAGGCGGCCGGCTCTACGTCAAAGGACCGAATGTGATGCTCGGCTATTTGCGTGCCGATAAGCCGGGCGTGCTCGACGTGCCGCCGGAAGGCTGGCACGACACCGGCGATATCGTCACTATCGACGATCAGGGCTTTGTCGCCATCAAGGGCCGGGCCAAACGCTTCGCCAAGGTCGGCGGCGAAATGGTCTCGCTCGCCGCGGTGGAAATGCTGGCGGCCGAGCTTTGGCCCAATAATGTCACGTCGGTGTCGCCGATCCCCGATGCGCGCAAGGGCGAACGCCTGATCATGGTCACCGACAAGCACGGCGCGACGCGTTCTGAGTTCATGACCTATGCGCGGAGCAAGCATGCCTCCGAACTGATGCTGCCGGCCGAAGTCGTCGTGCTCGACAAATTGCCGATGCTCGGTTCAGGCAAGGTCGATCAATTGGCGGTCGATAAATTCGTCCGCGAGCAGGCGGCGTCGAAAGCGGCCGCGGCGGAGTGATGGTTCGTCCCCAAATCTCCGAAAGCAGACATCGGTGAGGTTGCGAGGAACCAGGAACGGCGGTTCGCGTTGCAGAATGGCAGCAGTCTTTCCGCCGTCACCGCCGAACGAGCCTGGACAGGGCAAATCGAATGGCGTTACGATGTAGCACTGTTTCTCTAAGATTGACTCAAAAGCAGGGAGGTCTCGACTATGCCGCGCGCAAAGCCAACCGCGAAGCGAAAGCGTCTGAGTAAGGCCGTACCGATGGCGGGTGTCGCCGGTGTGTCTTTGGCGATGGCGGGTGGTGCGTCCGCCCTCCCGGCGCCGACGGCGGACCAGCCGTCGCAAATCACGCCACTGAGTCACGAAATCACTCTCGGTGACGAAGAACTCTCCGACGTCAGCTTGGGCACGTTCTACGTGTTCGGCAACGAAAACGCGGCACCCGAGCGCGGCGTGCAAACGGCTTACCGCGGCTGCGGCGGCTGCAGAGGCTGTCGCGGTTGCGCCCGAGGCTGTGGCCGGGGCTGTGGTGGTGGCTGGCGAGGCTGCGGCGGATGCCGCGGTTGCTGGGGCGGCTGCGGCTGCGGCTGCTGCTTGTCATGGGGCGGTTGCCGCATCTGTTAGACTTGAGCGCCTTCCGATTTCGGCGAGATATGCCAATCACGATGGCCGGGCTTTCCCCCGGCCACTCGTGTTTTGTTCGTGGCGCTAGTCACGTAATGCCTGGGTCTAGCCAAGGCGTGGTGAGCGGCCCTTATCCGTCAAAGGCAAGCGCGCGCGCTGGTGGCATAGTTCCGGTACCCAGATAATATGCTTGGCACCGGCAGTCGGGTATTTTGATAAAGTGTATATGCTGACCTCATGACAGGCGATCACGCGGCAAGTTTTACGCAGCTTAGCAGCAAAGATATTCCGCAGTTCGCGCCGAATTTCAGCGTCTATGTGCTGCCCCCCGATGTGGTGTGCCTCTATTCCGAGAACCGGAAGTTTTTTCTTCACGGCGAACTTTTTTGTGCGCTCGCCGTCGCGATAGCCGAAGGTGGAAAGAGCTTTCGCGATCTCGCCAGTGCCCTGGAGCCGCGTTTTCCCTCCGACAAAATCCAAGAGGCCCTGAAGCGGCTGATCGACCGACGCTACGTCGTCCGCACGTCGCGCTCGTCCGCGGGTGTCGCGGCCGCTTATTGGGCGAGCCTTGGTTTGTTGCCGGAGAGCGCAGAAAAAGCGCTGCAGAAATGTCGCGTGCGCGTTCAAGCGATCGATGTGGAGGGCGCAACCGACCTCGCCGATGCCTTGACCGGACTGGGCGTTCGCGTGGTGAAGCGCTCCGCCGATCTGACGGTTACCTTGGTGAACGACTATCTCGACGGGCGACTGGCTGAATTGAACCGGCAGCATTTGTCCGATCACACGCCGTGGCTGCTCGCCCAACCCTCCGGCATTTTTCCCCTCGTGGGGCCTGTGTTCAGCCCGGGCCAGAGTGCCTGCTGGATGTGTCTTGCCGATCGCATGAAACGGAACCGGGAGATCAAGGCGCTGCTCGAACGCGGCGAGGCCCGCTGTGTCGCGGTTTCGCCGCTCGTCCGGCAGTCGGTCGGACAGAGCGGCATTGGGCTTGCATCCGTCGAGATCGCAAAGGCAATTGCCACCGATTTCCGTACCGAATTGCGCGATCACATCATAAGCCTCGACCTGTCGGGCTCGACCATCGCCAAACATCACGTTGCCGCCCGTCCGCAATGTCCGGCCTGCGGCCGCAAGGAGTTGCGCGACCCGCGCCGCGCACCGAAGCCGATCGAACTTGCCGCCGGCGGCAAGCTGATCATGACGAGCGGCGGATACCGGACGTTATCGTCGCGCGCCACGGTTGCCCGTTTCCGCAAATATGTGAGCCCTCTTACCGGCGTGGTTTCGCGTCTCGAACGCATCGAAGCCGATCTGCCTTTGAATACCAATTTCCATGCCACGCACAATTTTTCGCCGCCGGCGGAGACGGTCAACGACCTTCGGGCTGGACTGGGCGGCGGCAGCTTCGGGAAGGGCAGCACGGCCGAACAGGGTGAAGCCAGCGCGCTGATGGAGGCGATCGAGCGCTATTCCGGAATTTTTCAGGGCGACGAGATCAGAGCGACACGGCGGTTCACGGACTTCGCTGCGGGCGAGGCCATAGCTCCGAACAAGATCCTTTTATTCAGCGACGAGCAATATCGGCAGCGCGAGGCGCCAGTGCTCGACGCCGACCATATGCCGACGCCTGATCCATTCGATCGATCGGACGAGATCGAATGGTCGCCGGTCTGGTCGCTGCGCGACAAGCGCTTCAAATACCTTCCGACCACGCTGTTGTATTTTTTCTACCGGGGACCCGCCGCCCAATTGGCGGATTCCAACGGCTGCGCCGCCGGCAATACGCTAGAGGAAGCGATCGTCCAGGGGTTCCTCGAACTGGTGGAACGGGATGCCTATGCGATCTGGTGGTACAATCGATTACAGCGGCCGCAAGTAGATCTTGCTCAGTTCGACAATTCCTATGTCCGCGATCTGCAAAATCAGCTCGCCGAAGCCGGGCGCCGGCTATGGGTGCTCGACGTCACCAGCGATCTCGGTATTCCGACCTTCGTCGCGGTGACGCATTGGATGCAAAACGGGCAGGAAAATATCGAGTTCGGTTCCGGCGCGCATTTCGATCCGCGGATAGCCTTGTTGCGTGCGCTCACCGAGCTCAACCAATTCCTGTCCATCGGTCTGATGGGCGGCGGCAGCGGCGAGAAATCTAGCCTCGACGGCACCACGCCTTTGCGTCTGAGCGACTATCCCTATTTGACGCCGGGCGGAGACCCGCTGGTCCACCATGGCGCGGGCTTGAAGTTCGACCAGCTCGACGCACGCGGGCAGGTGACCGCCTGCGTAGCCCTCGCCAAGCGAGCAGGCCTTGATTTCCTCGTGCTCGATCAGACGCGTCCCGACATCGAGGTCCCGGTCGTGCGGGTGATCGTTCCCGGACTGCGGCATTTCTATCGCCGTTTCGCGCCCGGCCGGCTTTACGATGTTCCGGTCAAGCTCGGATGGCGTGACCGCCCGATTGAGGAAAACGAGCTCAATCCCGCTCATCCCCACACCTGAGGGGGCATCCCGGCCGTGCGCGCGCCCGGTATAAAAAAACGACGGCGGCCAGCCATTTGCGCCCGGCTCAACCGTCACGTGACGCTCGACGCGCGGGCGGACGGAAAAATCGCCGCCTGTTTCGATGGGTATTCGGTCAGCCTGGGAACGCTCAGCGCGGACGCCGCCGATCGCGCGCAGGACTTGCGCCAAGGTTTGCCGCTTTCGTCGCTCGCGTCCGGCAACCGAAACAGCGACAAAGAAATTGATCTGCTGGTACGGCGATTGGCGCGGCACGGTCTGTTGGAGTACCGCCTCCCAGGCGCGCAAAACGACGAGGACCAGGTCGTCATCGAGCCGCAGCTCGCCGATTATTGGCCACAAGCGCCACAGCTCGGCGATGACGACATTATCGTGCTGTCGCGGTTTGCCTATCTGCGCCGGCGCGGCAGCGAAATGGTGCTGGAATCACCGCGCGCCAGCGCGTTGTTCAGAATTTGCGATCCAAGCGTCGCAGCCGCTATCGCCAAGCTCGCTACACCACAACCCATCAAGCGGCTGCGCCGGCAAAAAGATTTTCCCAGCCTTGAACTCCTCGCGCTGCTGGTGGATTGCCAAATCCTTTTCAAGATCGACGCCGCCGGTGCCGGGCTCCGACCGGATGAGGGCGATGACAACCTCGTTCTCTGGGACTTTCACGATCTGCTGTTTCACACCCGCAGCACGGAAGGCCGGCACGCCAATCCGCTGGGCGGCGTTTATCCCTATGCGGACAGCATTCCCCCGCTGCCGGCGGTGCGGCCTCGCTGGCCCGGCGAGAAGATCGACTTACGCGAATTATCGGCGGCGCCTGCGCCGGCCATTTCGCCGCTCGTCAAACTCCTGCGTGACCGGCATTCGACACGCGACTTCGACGATCAGCGGCCGATCACGCTTGCCGAACTTGCGTGCTTTCTCGACCGTACCGCGCGGGTACTGTCGACATCGAGCATCCCGGTCGATGGCGGCGGGCCCATGGTCGACTATGCCATGCGGCCCTATCCGTCGGCGGGCGCGGAATATGCGCTCGAGCTCTATCTGAGCGTCGACAAGTGCGAAGGACTTGCCCGCGGATTCTATCATTACGACGCCGGCGAGCACGCGCTGATACCGATCAGCACCGGGACGCAGGAGATGGACGCGCTATTGGCGAAAGCGGAATTTGCAATGGGTGCGGCCGCCGCGCCGCAGATCCTGATCACGATCGCCGCGCGCTTCGGCCGGGTGTCATGGAAGTACAGCTCGCTCGCCTATGCGCTCATCCTCAAGGACGTCGGTGTGTTGATGCAAACCTTTTACCTGACCGCGACCGACATGGCACTCGGCGGCTGTGCGATCGGGATTTCCAATATCGATCTGTTCGCGAAGCTGACCGGAAGCGAATTTCATGTCGAGGGTCCGGTCGGGCAATTTGCCATCGGTCGCGGCATCGAACCGCCGGCTACCGACTGACCCTACCAAGACCAGCGCCGATCCCGCGGCTTGGATGGATCGCGCGATGTGCGTTCGAAATATCCGATAGGCGTACGGCTCCGTTGTCCCGCCAGCGCGAACGGGACGCCCTGCGGGTCGACGCATTCGACAATCCAATTGCCTTCCAGCACTTGCACCGGACCGTTGACGATGTCGCCGCCGCCGGCCTTCACGCGCTTCGCTGCCGCGTCGATGTCGTCGACGTTAAAGTAGTAAAGCCAGAACGGGGACTGCCGTGCCGGTGGCTTGTTGAACATGCCGCCCAGTGTTTCTCCGCCGGCAGAAAACAAACGATAGGCGCCGGCCGCGTCGATGTCGGTGCCGGCATTTTGCCAGCCGAAAAGCTCGCTGTAGAACGCGAAGGCTTTTTCCCAGTCGGCGGCGAAAAGTTCGTGCCAGCGGACATGGCCTGGCGCGTTGAGTTCGGCGGGCGGCCCGTGGCGGGGCCGGAGCCACTTGACCAGCACAAAGGTTGCCGTCTGCGGATCGCTGACGACCGAAAAGCGGCTGATGTTCGGGATGTCGGTCGGCGGAACATGCACCAATCCGCCGAGTTGCCTGACCCGGTCTGCGGCGGCATCCACATCGTCGACACCGACATAGCCGATCCAGCCCGGCTTCACGCCGGCGCTCTTCGCGTCCGGCGGCACGCCCGTCGCTCCGCCGACCGAGATCCCTGCAACGGTAAACAGGCTATAGGCCATGCCGGGCATGGAGGCGTCCTCGATGCCCCAACCCACGACCTTGGCGTAGAAGGCCTTGGCCGCCTCCATGTCCGTCGTCATCAGCTCGTACCAGACAAAACGGCCATGCAATGAAGGGCCATCTGATGAACGGACATGCGATGAAGGGTTATGCGGCTCGGCCACTCTCCTGTTCCCCGTTCCACTCCGCCCCGTGAAGGCCGTCGTCATCTCGCCCGCATCGCCAGCACCCGATCGACCATCGCCCCGGCCTCGCCGAGATAGTTCGCCGGATCGCAGAGCTTGGTCAGCGCGGCGCGGTCGAGGTGCTTGGTGATCTCCGCATTCTCCGCCAACAGATCGACCAGCGGCCGGCCGGTGGCGACCACTTTGCGGCAGATATCGTAGACGAGGTCGTGGGCGTATTGGCGGCCGAGATAGGGGCCGAGCCCCATCATCACCGCTTCCGACACGATCAAGCCTTTGGTCAGGTCGAGATTCGAGCGCATCTTTTTCTCGTCGACCTGGAGACCGGTCAGCACGAATTCGGTCTGCGACAACGCGCCGGCGGCAAGGCAGAAGATTTCCGGCAGCACGATCCATTCGATTTCCCACGGCCCGGTGGCGCGCTCGTGGTCCTCGACCATGGCGTCGAGCAGCGCCGCGGTCTGCTGGCGCACCACCGAGGTGAGCGCGGTGATATAGACCGAAGAGATCGGATTTCTCTTCTGCGGCATGGTCGAAGACGAGCCGCGGCCTTCCGCAAACGGCTCGTAAACTTCTTCCACTTCGGTCTGCATCAGTAGCTTCACGTCGAGCGCGATCTTGCCGCAGATGCCGGTCACGAGACCGAGGAAGCAGCCGACTTCGGCAATGGTGTCGCGCACCGTGTGCCAGGCGATCGCCGGCTGGCCGAGTTTCAGCTCCTTCATCAGTTCGGCCTGGGTTTCGAGGCCGCGGCCGGCGAGCGACGACAGCGTGCCGGCGGCGCCGCCGAATTCGCCGACCAGCACGCGGCCGCGCAATTCCTTCAGGCGCTGCTTATGGCGCTCGAATGCAGCGAGCAGCGTCGCCATCTTGTAGCCGAAGGTGATCGGTACCGCCTGTTGCAGATTGCTGCGGCCGGCCATCGGCGTGTCGCGATATTTGCGCGCCAGACCGGCCAGCGCCTCGGCGATATTGTCGAGATGCGCCTCGATAATGACCAGCGCCTCGCGGATCTGCATCACGGTCGCCGTGTCGGTGATGTCCTGCGTGGTCGCGCCCCAATGGCACCACTCGCCAAGCCCGTCGCGGCATAGCGCGACCAGCTGCTGCACCACCGGCAGCACCGGATAGCCGATGCGCTCGGTCTGGGTCTTGAGCTTGGCGAAATCGAACTCGCCGACATTGCAGTGCTTGCAAATTTCCTCGGCGGCCTCTTTCGGGATGATGCCGAGCCGGGCCTGCGCCCGCGCCAGCGCCGCCTCGAAATCGAGATATTTCGTGACGCGGTTCTCGTCGGACCAGACCCGCCGCATCGCCTCGGTCGAAAAGATGTCGCGGAACACGGCGGAATCGATCAGTGACGAGGGCATCGGTGGAAGTCTCCTTGGGCTTTATGGCCGCTCTTTCCCGCGAAGGCGGGAATCCAGCTCAAGTGCCTTCAGCTGCGGAGCTGGGTCCCCGCTTACGCGGGGACGAGTGGACGGATAATCGCGCCCATGGTCTAACAAAATGGATTTGCCAAGCCCATCCCCTAGCGTGCCGCCAATGAATACCGACAAGAATCAGCCCCCCTCAGGCGCGGGGCCAGCTTTACCTGCGCCGCTGCAAGCCATCCTCGACGCCGACTATCCGCGGTTCAGCACCGCCGAGATGGACCGGCGCCGCGCCGCGATCGAAACGCTGCTGCTCGAGGCCGAGCTCGATCACCTGGTGTTTTGCGGCGCCAACCGCTTCGGCTCGGCCGTGCAATGGCTGACCGGCTGGCCGGTGACGGCCGAGGCGGTCGGCGTGTTCACGCCGGGCGAGCCGGATGCGCTGTTCGTCCAGCATGTCAATCACGCGCCGCTGGCGCGGCGGCTCGCCGACCGTGCCGATGTCGCCTGGGGCGGCGGCTCGTCGATCGGGGCAGCGCTCACGGTCCTGGAGCGCCGGGCGGCACGGTCCGGGCGTGTCGGTGTGATCGGCCCGATGACGTTTGAGCAGCATGGCATGCTCGCCGGGCGCTTCGGCACCGTGGCCAATCTCAATCGGCCCTATGTGCGGCTGCGCCAGGTCAAATCGGCCGAAGAGCTCGATTGGCTGCGGATCGGCGCTTTCCTGACCGACCGCGGCATGGGCGCGCTACGCCACGGCCTGCGGCCCGGCCTGAGCGAGCGCGATCTCGCCTTCCTGGTCGAGGGCGCCTATCTCGCGCTGGGCGGCACCAACGTCATCCATTATTTCGGCGTCACCTCGATGGGCGCGCCCGACCTCGCGGTACCGACGCAATTCGTGGCGAACCGCATGGTCGCGCGCGGCGATGTCGTCACCGCCGAGATCAGCGCCGCGTTCTGGGATCATCCCGGCCAGGTTTTGCGCAGCTTCGCGGTGGACGATGAGCCGACGTCGCTCTATCGCGAACTGCACGCCGCCGCGGATGCCGCTTTCGATGTGGTGGCCAAAATCCTCAAAGCCGGCGCCACGCCGCAGCAGGTGGTCGACGCCTCGCATGTTATCGAGGACTCCGGCTTCACCATCATCGACGATCTGTTGCACGGATATGGCGGCGGCTATCTGCCGCCGGTGCTCGGATCGAAAAGCCGGCCGAGCGCCTCGATCCCCGACGAGCCGTTCCGCACCGGCATGACGGTGGTGATCCAACCCAATGTGGTGACGCGTGACGGCAAGGCCGGCGTGCAGACCGGCGAGATGGTATTGATCACCGAGACCGGCATCGAACCGATGCACAACATGCCGCGCGGTTTCGCGCGGGTCTGAGCTTCGATACGATGTCGACTGCCCACCATGCTGGCTCTCAACGGAAGAAACGTTCATGCCCATCAGCGAAAAACTTAAAGCGCTCATAAAGTCGGCCTGGGATGACGGCGCGCCGTGCCTGGTGGCGACGCAAGGACCGAACGGCCCCAACATCTCGCCCAAGGGCAGCATGGTCATTTTCGACGGAGACCATCTCGCATATTGGGAGCGATCAAAGAAGACAGCGCTGGAAAATCTCGGCCACGACAAGCGCGTTTGCGTGATCTACGCCAACTTCAAGGCGCAGCGCGACGGCGTTCTTGAATCGGGCTTTTTGCGATTCTACGGAACGGCCGAATTGCACGAGAGCGGGCCCGTTCGCGAGGCCATATTCAATCTGCTGCTGCCGCGCGAGCAGACCCATGTCGGCGCCGACACCGGCATCGGCGTGCTGGTCAAGATCGAGCGTGCCGGGGATGTACGGGGCAAGCCGCTGCCCTGAAGCGCCGGCGCGAGCGCCGATCAACGAAGCAGCTACTCGCTGCGCTCGTCGCGGCGATACCACGGCAGCAGGCGCCGCGTGCCGCCGCCGATCAGCAATTCGAAGGCGACGCCGAAGCCCGCTAGCAGCAGCACGCCGACAAAGGCTTCGTTCTGGTGAAAGGTGCGTGAATTGTTGAGAATGAAATAGCCCAGGCCGCCGATCGCGATGATGAATTCGGCCACCACCGCGCCGATCAGCGCGCGGCCGGCGGCAAGCCGCAATCCGGCGAGGAAATACGGCGTCGATGCCGGCAGCACCACATCGATCAGCGCGCGCAGCCGTCCCGACCGGAACGAGCGGGACACCTCGATATATTCGCGCGGCACCGAACGCGCCCCGTCGGAGACATTGACGATGATCGAGAACACCGAGGCAAACACGATGGTGGCGAGCCGCGCCGCACCGGTATAGCCGAACCACAGCGCGAACAGCGGCACGACGACGACCATCGGCATGGCATAGAAACCGTTGACGTAAAGACGCAGCAGACGATCGGCGAGTTCGCTACGTCCGATGGCGAGACCTATGAAAGTGCCGATGATCAGCGCGATAGCGAGGCCTTCCGCGACGGCGCCGAGCGTCGAGCCGGTGGCGGTCAGAAACGCCGGGTTGACGATAACGCGCGGGATGGCGAGCAGAATGAGGCTCGGCTTGGCGACAAACGGCGGCGCGAACAGCCGCACCACGATTTCCCACACTCCCAGCAGGGCCAGGCCCGCGATCAGGCGCGGCAAGAGGACGCCGGATCGTTTTTTGTCCGCGGCGGCCGTGACAGCGATGGGTGCGGTCGCATCGGTCATGCTAATTCCGCCAGCGCGCAAAGTGATGTTCAAGCGTGCGGCCGAGCCGCATCAAGCCGACGCCGGCCACGCAGATGATCAGGATCGCGGCGAACAATCCGCCGGTGTCGAAATTTTGCGAGGCGCTCATGATGAGCTGGCCGAGGCCGTTCGAGGACAGAAAAAACTCTGCCGCCACCATGCCGACCAGGCAACGGCCGATAGCGAGCCGGATCCCGGTCATGGTGAAAGGCAGCGTGTAAGGCACCATGATCTCGCGCCACAGCGCCCACTCTCCCGAACGAAATGAGCGCGCAACCTCGATCATTTCCGGCTTGATGCTGCGCGCGCCTTCCACGGTGTTGTAGAGCACCGGGAAAACGCCGAACAAAAACACCACCAGGACCTTGGGCACAAAGCCGAAGCCCATCAGCGAAAGAATAAAGGGGATCAGTGCCACCATCGGCGTGGCGTAGAGCACCATGATGTAGGGTTCGAGCGCGACGCGCAGTGTCGGCACCCGCGCCAGCAAAAGGCCGGCCGGCATGCCGACCGCGATCGACAGAACAAGTCCCGTCAGAAAAAGTTCCGCCGAATCGAGCGTCTGCGGGATCAAAGTGCCGCCGAGCAACAATTGCCACAGCCGTTCCAGCGTTGCCGACAGCGGCACTAGGAAGGCCGGACTCGAATGCCGGCCGACGATTTCCCACAAGAGTAGACCCGCGGCGAGGCTCGCCACGAAGGGAAGTGTACGTTTCAACTGTTCTTGCACGCCTTTGGCCTCACCGGACCCGCCGCCATACGCTTCCCCGTCGTCATTGCGAGGAGCGAAGCGACGAAGCAATCCAGACTTCGCCGCCGCACTGGATTGCTTCGCTTCGCTCGCAATGACGTTCATCACTTCACCAACGCATTAGCATCCTTCCAGATGCTCGGATCGATCAGTTTGTCGTAGGTGACCGGCTCCTTGCCGGGTTGCAGCGCGCCGATCTTTTTCATCAGCGCCGAGACGGCGTCGATCTTGGTGCGATCCATGCCGTCATCCTTGGTCGCCCAGAAATCGATGGCGAGAAATTCCTTCAAGGCGATCTTGCAGATCGCGGCGTCGTGGCCGGTTACCGTAGCGATCTCGGCGATCGCGTCGGCATTGGCCGGGTCCTGCATGAAGCGATCGGTGGCGATGAAGCCCGCGATGGCGCGCACATAGGCGTCGCGATTGGCGGCGAGCCGGTCTTTGCGCGCGACATAGAGCAGATAATGGCTGGTCGGATTGGTATTCTTCATCGCCAGCACGATGTTGACCTTCTTGCCCTGCGACTCGAGCAACGCCAGATCGTCGAGGTGCAGAACGGCGAAGGTGAGTTGGCCGGCCAGCATCGCTTCGCCGGAATTGGAGCCGAGCGCGACCTGGTTGACCTGATCGAAGCTCACGCCGGGGCAGCCGACCAGCATCGAGCGCAGCGCGACCGAACGTGCGCCGCCGATCGAGTCGACGCCGACCGCCTGGCCGGCAATGTCCTTGCAGGTCTTGCTTGGGTCGGTCGACGCCAGGATCCAATCCGGATTGTTGTATCCCATTATTCCGACCAGCGGCACGTCGGCATTGGAAACTTGAGCGATCACCGGCGGTGTCGGCGAAATCGCCATATCGACGTCGCCGGCGATGACGGCCCGCGCCGCGGCGGTGCCGTTGTCGAACGGACGGATCTCGACATCGACGCCGTATTTCTTGAACAGGCCCTGCTTCACGCCGACATAGGCGTTCACCGCCGAGAAGATCGGCGGAATGCCGGGCAGCGCTACCGTGATCTTCTTGTCTTGCGCCTTGTCTTGCGCCAGAGCCTGCCGAACCGGCAGTGCCGCAGTGAGGCCAAGCGCTGCCGCACAGGCAAGCAGCAGCATCGATTTTCTGATCATGTCGTTTCCTCCGTGATCCGCTTTCTGCGGTTATGCTTTATTGTTCGAGATGAAACTCGGCCTCGCGAGCTTCGCTCATCAGCGTGCCCCAGACCTGCTCGCGCAATTCGGCAAAGCGCGGCAGCCGCAAGGTTGCGCGGGTGCGCGGATGCGGCAGATCGATGGTGATGGTTTCGGCGATCGAACTCGGCCGGCCCTTGAGCACGAAGACGCGGTCGCCCATCAGCACCGCTTCCTCGATCGAATGGGTGACGAAGATCATCGTGGTCGGCTTCTGCTCCCAGATCCGCAGCAGCTCGAATTGCAGGATTTCGCGGGTTTGCGCGTCGACGGCGGCGAACGGCTCGTCCATCAGCAGCACGCTCGGCTCGATAGCGAGCGCACGCGCCAGGCCGCAGCGCTGCTGCATCCCGCCTGACATCTGGTACGGATAGGCCTGCTCGAAACCGGCAAGCCCGACCATGCGGATGAAATGCGGCACGCGCTGCGCGATCTCGTCGCGCGAAGCGCCCGCCATGCGCAGCCCATAGGCGACGTTGTCGTAGACCGACTTCCACGGAAACAGCCCGAAATGCTGGAACACCATCGCCACGCCGGCGATCGGTTCGGTCACACGCTTGCCGTCGACGGAAATCTCGCCGCCACTGACCGGCAACAATCCATCGAGGCAACGCAATAAAGTGGTCTTGCCGCAGCCCGACGGGCCGACGATGGCGACCACCTCGCGCGATCCGGCGTCGAACGCGACGTCGCGAAACACTTCGAGCGTGCCATAACGTTTGCGTAAACCGCGGACGCGGATACGCACTGCCGCCGGGTCGGCCTGGACGTCCGTTTTACGGTTAAGGCTGACGATATCGGCCATGGTATCAGTCGCGACTTTCCGGCCGCGGCGCGCCGTCACCCGCGCAATGCGCAAACTCGTCGAACATGGCCGGGTCGTTTACCGTTGCCGGGTCGACATAGCTGATGCGCTGCTTATTCACGGGCTCCTCCGGTACATTCCAAACGCGGCGCCGCCGTTATGGCGATCCACCGTGCCGCGTCCTTAATAGTGTACTACCGCTTTTGTGCAAATGGTGCCCGCGCGAATTGCCGCGCACTGCATCGGGCGGTGGTAATGGCGAAAAGGCCCATGGCGGCGCGATAACTCGCGATAACTCTTGCCGCGTGGGACCGCGCCCCATCTCCGGGAATGGCATCGCTGATTTTTTGTAAAGCTTATCTCTTAGATGCCGGTGAACCAATACACGGGCTGTAAAGAATAACGCTTCAACCAATCTTCAGCATAGGCCGAGAAGCGTACGTAATTTCACCAATTCAATACTTGGTGCGGACCAATACTCCCCGCGAACAAAGATTGAAGTCCTTCAAGGGATTTCAGGCGTCGACAGGGGACGGACTTGCGTACAAGTACATTCGTCATGATCGGCTTTGCAGTCCTGTTCGGACTGCTCGCGGTCTTCCTCGCGCAAACCTGGATCAATAACCAGACCGATGCGCGCATGAAGAGCCTCGAGGCGCAGCGCAAGGCGCCGCCGCCGGCGCGCACCATGGTGGTGGCCAATCGCCCGTTGCGGTTCGGCGACGAGCTTACATCATCGGCACTGCGCGAGATCGCGTGGCCGCAGGATGCGCTGCCGGCCGGCGCGTTCGGCAAGATCGCCGATCTCACCGCGAGCAAGCGCGTCGTGCTGATGCCGATCGATGTCAACGAGGCGGTGCTCGCCGGCAAGATCACCGGACCGGGCCAGCGCGCGACGCTGTCGGCGGTGCTCGGCGAGGGCATGAAGGCCGTCACCATCCGGGTCAACGACGTCGAAGGCGTCGCCGGCTTCATCCTGCCGGGCGATCACGTCGACGTCCTGCTGACGCGGACGGGCGAAAAGAATGTCGGCATCACCGACGTCGTCATCACCGACGTGCGCGTTCTCGCCATTGATCAATTGGCCGACCAGAAGACCGACAAGCCATCCGTCGTCAAAGCGGTCACGCTCGAAGTCAATGTCACCGACGGCGAGAAAGTCGCGCTGGCGTCGACGGTCGGCACGCTGTCGCTTCTTCTCAGCAAAGCCGGCGAAACGGCGGATGCCGATACCCGGCGCGTGACTACGGTCGATCTCGGCAAGCCGAACGATCCAGCGCCGGATTCGCGCTTTGTCAACGTCTCGGTCAACCGGCCGTCGAAGAATTCGCATGCCGAATACACGGTGCCGACCGAGCAGGGCAACGCGCGGTCGGCGGCACTGCCGCATCTCGCACCGACACAAGACTGATGCAGCACCAGGACGACACGCAAATCATTCCAAGCGGAGCGATCTGACTTCTTTTCTGGGGACTACAACGAGCGGCGGGGAGGCCGACGTGAAAAACAAATCGATGAAGCAAGCTTTAGTCACGGGGAAAATCCCGGGACATCAGGACAGGACCAGCAAGCGCAGCGGTGTCGAGATCGGCACGCTGTTGCGGCGCGGCTGGATCAGGGCGGCACTCGTGGCGGCGGTCGCGCTGGCGCTGGTGCCGGTAGCGGCGCAGGCGCAACAGCGCGTCGCCTGGGCAGGTGCCGTGCACACCTCAACGGTGAGGGTAACCGTAGGTAAGACCGAGGACGTGCGGACCGATCAGAATCTCACCGACATCACGGTCGGCGATCCGGACATTGCCGACGTTAGCCCGCTGACCGATCATGCATTGTCTATCCTCGGCAAGAAGATCGGCACCACCCGCGTCACGGCTTATGGGCCGGACAAGAAGCCGGTCGGTATTTTCGACGTTGAAGTGTCGTACGATTTTTCGCGGCTGGCCGTCGAGATCGCTCGTTTCGCCGGCGGCGGCGTCAACGTATCTTCGGTCAACGGCCACATCCTGCTTGGCGGCACATCGCCCGACGCCGTCACCTTGGACAAGGTATTGGAGATCGCGCGCCAGTTCGATCCGGGCGTGATCAACACGGTTCAGGTTCTGCAGCCACAGCAGATCGAACTCGACGTGCGCTTCATCGAAGTCGATCGCAACGCCAGCCGTGACCTCGGCGTGCAATGGAACATGTTCGGCAATTCGGCCCTCGCCAATGTCGGCTCCGGGCTGCCGGCTTCGCAGCTGCCAATCACACAGCCGAATGGTGCTTTCCAGCAGGGAGGGCTTGTCGGCTCCGGGGTGGGCGGCGCCAACGTGTCGGCGCAAAGTCTGCCGATTTCGCCGGTGGTCGCCGGCGGCGTGCTGTCCGGTGCGGCACCGTTCGGGTTCCTGATCGGGCAGCTTTCCAATCGATTGCAGGTCGCGGTCAACGCGCTCGAAACCAAGGGCGCCGCGCGCAGCCTGGCGGAGCCGAATCTTGTGGCTCTGTCGGGCGACACCGCAAGCTTCCTTGCCGGCGGCGAGTTTCCCGTCCCGGAGGTCGGCGCGACCGGCACGCCATCGTTCGGCTTCCAGCCCTACGGTGTCGGCCTCTCCTTCACGCCGACCGCGCTCAGGGGCGGCCTCATCAATCTTGTGATCAAGCCGGAGGTGAGCCAGATCGACCCGACCCATACCGTGACGGTGGCCGGCACCTCGGTGCCGGGACTTATCACGCGCAAGGCCTCGACCACGCTCGAATTGCGCGACGGCCAAAGCTTCATGCTCGGCGGGCTGCTGCAGAACAGCGGCACCAACGATCTCGATCAATTGCCGTGGCTCGGCGACATGCCGGTGCTCGGCGCACTGTTCCGCAGCACGGAATATCAGAAGAACGAGACCGATCTGGTGATCCTGGTGACGCCGCACCTCGTTCGCCCGATGGCGCCGAACGATCCGGTCCACACCCCGCTCGACAGTTCCTTGCCGCCGAACGACGTCGACTTGTTCCTGATGGGCAAGACCGAAGTCTCACCGGCACTGGCGCGGCTCGCCGTCGGCGCGCTGAGCCGGCCCTATGTCGGCCACATCCTCGATCTGCCCAAAAATGGAGGCGTCTATGTCTCGGCCAAGGACTAAGCCGGCGCGCCTTATCGCCGCTCTTGTCATGGCCTCGGGTCTCGGCGGCCTGCTGGCCGGTTGCTCGGACCCGGGCCTGTACTGGGACCGTCGTGAAACCATCGCACTTAGCAGCGGCGACGCCGTGGCGGCCAACCAGGTGACGCAAATGGTTGATCCGTGGCCGGCGCAAAGCGGCAACAAAAACATCGCCTTTAACGGCGAGAAGATGCAGTCCGCGGTCGAGCGTTATCGCAACAATAAGGTCATACCGCCGGCCGATCCGGAGAACTTCGAGTCCACGAATCAGACCGCGCAGACCATCACGCAGACCACCGTCAATACCGGCGCTCCGCCGTCGACAGCCACGACGCCGGGCCAATGACACCTGTACCGCGAGCTTGAAATCATGCGTGACGGCCATGCGCCAGACCCGGAATCCAAGGCCAAGGTAATCGTCGTCACCGCGGACGCGATCTTTGAGGACTTCGTCCGCGCCACCTTCGGTGCCGCGACGCGGATCGGGCTCGATCTCGTTCCCGCCCGGCTCGCCGATTGCGCCGATGTGCTGTCGCTTGACGGCGCCGCCGTCGTGATCGCCGATATCGATGCCGCCGAGGAGACCGAGCTGCAGGCGCTGGAGAGCCTGGCGACACGGATCGGCCACGGACCCCCGATCGTCGTCATCATGCAAAACTTCGACGCCAATGTTGTGCGCCGCCTGATGCAACTGCGGATCGCCGACTTTCTGGTGAAGCCGGTGCCGTCGATCGAACTGGTGCGGGCCTGCGCGCGCGTCGCCAAATCCGCCAACGACCGCCATGCCAGCAAGGCATCCGCCGGCGGCGCCGTGGAAAACACCGAGGCGCAGATTTTCACCTTTCTTCCCGCGGTGGGCGGCGCCGGCGTCACCACGCTGGCGGTGCAGACCGCGATGCTTCTCCTCAACAACGGCGCGCGCAACAAGACTGCGACCTGCCTGGTCGATCTCGACTTCCAGCATGGCGCCTGCAGCGATTATCTCGACATCGAGCCGCGGCTTAATTTGAACGAGATCGAGCCGCGTCCGGAGCGGCTCGACCGGCAACTGCTCGAGGTCATGATCTCGCAGCATCCGTCCGGGCTCGCCGTCATCGCCGCGCCGAACCGGCCGGCGGAGATGCGCTCGTTCGATCCCGACGTCGTCACTCGGCTGCTCGATCTCGTCTCATCGCATTTCGATTATGTCGTGTTCGACATGCCGCGCACCTGGTTCTCCTGGACCGACAGCGTGCTGCTCGGCTCGAACAAACTGTTCATCGTCAGCGAAACCACGGTGCCCGGTTTGCGCCAGGCCAAGCAACTCGTCGACGCCATCCGCGAGCGCCTGGGCGAAGGCCCGAAGCCGCAGGTTATCATCAATCGCTTCGTGCCGAAGATGTTTTCGCCCGGTTTGCGGCGCAGCGATATCGAGCAGGCGATCGGCGACGCATTCCTTTCCTGCATTCCCAACGACTACGGACTTGTGCGCGAAGCCATCGACCGCGGCGTGCCGCTCGAAGAGGTCAAGAAAGGCAACAAGATCACGCTCGAACTCAAAAAGCTGATCCTGCCGAATGCCAAGGCGGCAAAGGAAGCGGCGGGACCGGCCAGGAAATTAGCGCTGTCATGGGCGCGCTCTTAGGAGGACGCACCTTCTCCGCTCATTCCCGCGCAAGCGGGAATCCAGCGGCAGAGATGACGCAAAGAAGTGGGTCCCCGCTTCCGCGGGGACGAGCGGATTAAGATGAGAACTAAGGAATAGCAATGGCCGGCCGCTTCTCAACGCATCGTGTCGCCGCTCCCGATCTGGTGCCATCGCCCGCACCGGCCCCGGAAGACGTTCCGCAGCAAGGCGCCACGTCGACACTATTGGCCGAAATGCCGGCCGAGGCAGCGGCGCCGGTCTCGTCCAATCCGCTGCTCACCGACAAGCTGCTCGACGCCAAAGTGCGGCTGCACCGCCGGCTGATCGAGGAGATCAATCTCTCGGCGCTGGAAAAGCTGCCGGACGAGCAGATGCGCGGCCATGTGCAGCAATTGGTGTCGCAATACGTCCTCACCGAACGGCTGGCGCTGAACACGCAAGAGCTCAACGATTTCGTTTCCGAAATCCTCGACGAGATGACCGGGCTCGGTCCGCTCGAGCCGCTGCTCAAGGACCCCGCCGTCAACGATATTCTGATCAACGGCCACGAATGCGTCTATGTCGAGCGCCAAGGCATCCTGGAGTCGAGCGGGGTGCGCTTCAAGGACGAGGCGCATCTGTTGCGCATCATCAACAAGATCGTCTCCGCCGTCGGCCGCCGGGTCGATAAATCGCATCCGATGTGCGACGCACGCCTGCTCGACGGCTCGCGCGTCAATGTCGCGGTGCGGCCGGTGGCGATCGACGGACCGCTGATGTCGATCCGCAAATTCTCCAAGAAGCCGTTCAACCTCAACAAGCTTATCGACGTCGGCGCGCTACGGCCGCAAATGGGCGAACTCCTGGCGGCGGCGGTCAAGGCGCGCATCACGCTGATCATTTCCGGCGGCACCGGCTCGGGCAAGACGACCATGCTCAACGCGCTGTCCGCCTTCATCTCGGAAAAAGAGCGCCTTCTCACCATCGAGGACGCCGCCGAATTGCAATTGCAGCAGCCTCATGTCGGCCGCATGGAGACGCGGCCGCCGAGCATCGAGGGCAAGGGCGAAATCCGCCAGCGCGACCTGGTCAAGAACGCGCTGCGCATGCGGCCCGACCGCGTCATCCTCGGTGAGTGCCGCGGCGAAGAAGCCTTCGACATGCTGCAGGCCATGAACACCGGCCACGAAGGCTCGATGGCGACGGTGCATGCCAATACGCCGCGCGACGCCATCTCGCGTCTGGAGCAGATGATCGGCATGGCCGGCCTGCCGATGACGGTGGCGTCGATCCGCGGCCAGATCGCCTCGGCGATCCGGGTGATCGTGCAATTGTCGCGGCTGTCGGACGGCAAGCGCCGTGTCATGAGCATCGCCGAGATCACCGGGCTCGAAGGCGACATCATCCAGATGCAGGAAATTTTCAAATTCGTCCGGACCGGCATCGCCGCCGACGGCGCCGTGCAGGGCCATTTCCAGGCCACCGGCGTGCGGCCGCGCTTTCTCACCGATCTGGTCGCCATGGGCATCAAACTGCCGGGCACCTATTTCGACCCGTCGCAGCCGCTGTAAGCGCGTAGCATGAGACCGAATTTCCTCATCCCATCCGCTCGTCCCCGCGAAAGCGGGGACCTAGGCTGATTCCCGCTTGCGCGGGAATGAGCGGAGACTGAGGACGCGCATGCTCGATTTCCTCGACTTCAACCCGATCTATCTGGTCTGGCTGTTCGTCGCCGTCTCGGCGATGCTGACCGTCGAGGCGATCTATCTGATGTGCTTCTCGGCAGCGTCCTACCGCAGCCGGATCAATCGCCGGCTGATGATCTCCAAGGACCGCACCGATCGTGAGAGCGTGTTGATCGAGTTGCGGCGCGAACGCGGGCTCACCGCGGGCGGCGACTACCGGCTCAATCTGGTCGCGCTCAACCGGCTGATCCTGCAATCGGGTCTCACCATCGGCTTCGGGCGTCTCATTGTGGTCGTCGTCTTCATCGCCGTCGTGGCGTTCGTGGCGACATGGATTATCCGGGACAGCGTGGTCGAAGCCATGGCGGCGGCGCTGGTCGCCGGCACGCTGCTGCCGCTGTTCGTTCTCAAAGTGCTGCGCAGCCGGCGGCAGAAAAGCTTCGCCGGACAATTTCCCGACGCGCTCGATATCATCGTGCGCAGCCTGCGCGCCGGCCATCCGGTGCCGGTCGCCGTCACCATGGTCGGGCGCGAGATGAAAGATCCGATCGGGAGTGAGTTCGGCATCGTGTCCGACGAGATCACCTATGGCGCCGATCTCGAAGGCGCCATGCGCAATCTCTATGCCCGCATCGGCTCCGACGATCTACCGCTGTTCGTCACCGCGGTCGCCATTCAGGGCGCGACCGGCGGCAATCTCGGCGAGATTCTGGAAAACCTCTCCGGCGTCATCCGCCAGCGCTTCAAGATGCGGCGCAAAATCCGCGCGCTGGCGGCCGAGGGCCGCGCCTCGGCGATGATCCTGTCGTCATTGCCGATCGGCATCTTCATCGTCATCCAGTTCATCGCGCCGGAGTTTTACGGCGCGGTCTGGCACGAACAATTGACCAAGCTCTTGTTGCTCGGCGCCGGCTGCTGGATGGCGGTCGGCAATCTGGTCATGTTCAAGATGGTCAATTTCAAGATTTAGAATGCCCTGATGAATCCGATCCGGCAACCACTATCCGCTCGTCCCCGCGAAAGCGGGGACCCAGGCTGGATTCCCGCTTGCGCGGGAATGAGCGGAGCGACGGACCGGCTCCGCTCTCAACGGCAAACGCCGGTAGCACCATGAGCCTGTTCGCCGACAACGCGTCGATGATGCTGAGCGTTCTTATTTTTCTCGCTGTCGGCACGCTCGCTTTCGCGATCATGATCGCCATGCGCGCCCGCGGCGCGGTGCGCCGGCGAGCCGCCACCGTCGGCGTTGACGACGGTGCATCCGGCGGCAGGCGCTCGCTACGCGGCTCCGGCATGAACACAGCCGGCAAGCTCGTTGCCTATGCGACCAAGCATTATGCCTCGGCCGACAGCCAGGATGTGAAGGTGCTGCGCCGCCGCCTGATCGCGGCCGGCATCTACGATCCGCACGGCGCGACTTATTTCTTCATGGCCCGCGCCGCCATGGCAGTCGGTCTCGCCGCGGCGGCGTTCTTCGTGCTGCCGCTCTTAGGCCTCGGAGCCAAGACTTCGTTCTGGCTGTTTGTGATCTGCGGGGGGCTCTTGGGCTATCTGGTCCCGGGCCTTTATCTCGACCGCCGCATTAAGGCGCGGCGGCTCGAGCACCAGTCGGGCTTTCCCGATTTCATGGATCTTTTGGTAGTCTGTGCCGATGCCGGCTTGAGCATGGAGGCGGCGCTCGACCGCGTCGGCCGCGAGCTCGGCATGTCCTATCCGTCGCTATCGGCCAACATCCACATGGCCAATCTCGAAATCCGCGCCGGCCGCACCATGACAGAAGCGCTCGAACATCTCGGCGACCGGCTCGGGCTCGACGAAGCGCGGTCCTTCGCCACGCTGATCCAGCAATCCGACGAACTCGGCTCAAGCATCGGCGACGCCTTGCGCGTCTATAGCGACGACATGCGCCACAAGAGGCTGTCGCGCGCCGAAGAAAAAGCCTACAGCCTCCCCGCCAAGCTCGCGATTCCGATGATGGTCTGCATCTTTCCGGTGCTGTTCATCGTCATTCTCTGCCCGGTCATCGTGCGTCTCGCCACCGGCAATTGGTAATCCGTCATTGCGAGCTAACGGGTCCGGCCCGAAGTGGCCGGCCCGATGACAGGCTCCGCGAAGCAATCCAGCTCGGTGCAAAGAGCTGGATTGCTTCGTCGCTTCGCTCCTCGCAATGACGAAGCTGGCTCCTCCCCCGTTCACGGGGGAGGTCGGCACGCGAAGCGGGCCGGGTAGGGGCAAGTGTTGCCGTCGGCGCAGTCTCCGGCGGGCTCATCCACTTCGCCCTTGTTGGCGAACCCGCGCGCGCGCAAAATACCGGCTCAAAGGCCGTCATCTGCGATCCATTCAAAAACAAGGGGGGAGAGTCATGGAGCGGCAATTCTCGATCTCGCGTCTTTCACGGCGCGCCATGCTGGGAGCGACGGCGGCGCTCGCTGCCGGGCCGGCCTTGGCGGAGGAATGCCGTCTCGGTCCCGCGCCGCACGACAAGGGGCCGCCTGTTTTCATGGGCATGGATCAACAGGAGCTCGACGCGTCTTACGATCAACTGGCCTATGAGCCGATGCTGCCCCAGGTCACGAAGCGACTGGCATCGAACAGCGAGGCGATGCGCGCCAGGATCGGCGCGCCGCTGCGCCAATCTTACGGACCGTCCGCGGTCGAGGGGCTCGATATCTATCGCGCCAAGCAGGCGAATGCGCCGATCTTCGTCTTCATCCATGGCGGCGCCTGGCTCGGCGGCTCGGCTAAGGATTACGGCTATCCAGCCGAGATGTTCGTCAATGCCGGCATCCATTACGTCGCGGTCGACTTCATCGCCATCAAAGAGGCCGGCGGCGATCTCGGGGTGATGGCGAAGCAGGTGCGCGGCGCCGTCGCCTGGGTCCACAACAATGCAGCGAGTTTCGGCGGCGACCCGGCGCGGCTCTATGTCGGCGGCCATTCCTCCGGCGGGCATCTTTGCGGCGTGGTGCTGGTCACCGACTGGCAGAAGGAATTCGGCCTGCCGGCGAACATCATCAAGGGCGGGCTCTGCATGAGCGGTATGTATGAGATGAAGCCGGTGGCGCTCTCGGCGCGCCGCAACTACATAAAGTTCACCGATGCGATGGAAGATTCGATGAGCGCCATGCGGCACATCGACCTTTTGAATGCGCCGATCACTGTCACCTATGGCACGTTCGAGACGCCCGACTTCCAGCGCCAGTCGCGCGACTTCGCGGCGGCGGTGAAGGCTGCGGGCAAGCCGGTGCAGCTCATAGAGGCGCCGAATTACGCGCACCTGGAAATGTGCGAGTCGCTCGGCAATCCCTATGGCGCCAACGGCCGCGCCGCCTTGGCGATGATGAAAGTCGAATGACGGTGCGGCCAACGCCGGCGAATTGGTAGCTCGTCATTGCGAGAAGCGAAGCGACGAAGCAATCCAGCCCCTCGGCTGTGAGCTGGATTGCTTCGCTTCGCTCGCAATGACGAGACTATTTCCTCCCCCGTTCACGGGGGAGGTTGGCACGCGAAGCGTGCCGGGTAGGGGCAAGTCTTTCGCCAGTTCGCAGGCCTCACCGCCGCGAGCCTAACCCTCTCCCTTCCAGGGGGAGCGCTAAAGCCAGCAATTCCTTAACCAGCGTCGCCTAGCTTGACCGGCGGGGGTGTTTGTCCCGTCGGCTGGGCGCGTCATGAGTATCCGATTACCGCGTCTCCTGATCGTTCTGGCGGCAGGCCTTGTTGGCTTGGCCGGCTGTTCAAGCACGCCGAAATTCGCCGACACGGCGGCGGCGGATAAGCCTTCGGCCGACGCGGCGGCGAGCCCCGACACCACGGGCTCCATCGTCACCCAGCCGGCCGAACCGGGACCGAGCGGCGAGCCGGTGGCACCGCTCTCGACCCCCGGACTCCTCGGCGACGACCCCAACGACGACGTCCAGCGCGGCAAGAAATATTTCCGCAGCAACAATTTCGGCCTCGCCGAGAAGAGCTTCCGCAGCGCCGCCGAGAAGCACCCGCGCGACGCCGAAGCCTGGATCGGGCTCGCCGCCTCCTACGACCGGCTGCGCCGCTTCGATCTCGCCGACCGCGCCTACACCGAGGCGCTCCGCATCGTCGGGCCCACCGCCGAAGTCCTCAACGACGAAGGCTTCTCCTACATGCTGCGCGGCGATTACGAGCGCGCGCACAAGCTGCTCGAACAGGCCCAGATCAAGGACCCCGCCAATCCCTACGTCCAAGCCAATCTGGATCTGCTCGCCCAGAGCTATCGCGAAAGCAAAGCGGTTCAGTAGGCGGCGAGGCCGTGGCGTTCCGCCTTCCTCTTCGTTAGCATCCCCCCTAATCCGGCCGCATAACCGGACCTGATAATTCCGCTGGGGGGTCATCCCATGGTTGCTTCCGTCAATGCTGGCGCGCGTCTCGACCGGCTGCCGATCTCGTCATTTCATTATCGGATTTTCTGGCTGGTCGGCGCCGGCATGTTCTTCGACGGCTACGATCTCTACGTCGCCGGCAGCGTGCTCGCCGCGGCGATCCAGACGAAATTTTCGACGCTGCCGCAAAATCTGCAATTCGTGTCGTTGACTTTTCTCGGCATGACGGTGGGTTCGCTGATCACCGGCTTTGTCGGCGATAAATACGGCCGGCGCTTCACCTATCAGATCAACCTCTTGATCTTCGGGCTGGCGTCGCTGGCGGCCGCTTTCGCGCAGGATATGCCGCAGCTCATCGTCTGCCGTTTCATCCAGGGCCTCGGTCTTGGCGCGGAAATCGTGGTCGGTTATTCGACGCTGACCGAATTCGTGCCGCCGGCCTCGCGCGGCCGCTGGCTCTCGTTCATGGCGTTCCTCACGGTGTGCGGCTTTCCGGTCACCGCGATCCTCGGTTATCTGATCATTCCGAACTGGGGCTGGCGGCCGATGTTTATCATCGCCGGCCTGGGCTCGCTGATCGTCTGGTATCTGCGCAAGAACCTGCCGGAATCGCCGCGCTGGCTGGAATCCAAGGGCCGCGACGCGGAAGCCGAAGCTCTGCTGCAGGCGATCGAGAAGGAAGTTGCCGGCAGCGGCACCTTGCCGGCCGCCGCGACCGTGGCGCCGGTGTTGCAGCTCACCGCGGCTTCGATGTTCCGGCCGCCGATCCTGCAGCGCCTTCTGGTCGGCAGCTGGGTGCTGATCACCATCAATACGCTGATTTTCGGCTTCGTGATCTTCCTGCCGCAATTCTTTCTGCGGCAGGGTCTCACCATCACCAATTCGCTCGGTTACACGGTAGTGCTCGCCGGCGCTTCGCTGGTCGGTTGCGCGCTCGGCGCCGTTCTGTCCGACAGCATCGGGCGGCGCTGGAGCATCATCGGGGCGTCGCTTTTGACCATCGTCACCGGATGGATCTACGCGCATTTCAGCGCCGCGTCGGATCCGGTCATGGTGTTGAGCGTCGGCGCCGTGCTGATCATCGCGATCTATATCCAGACCGCGATCCTGTTCGGCGTCTATACGCCCGAACTGTTTCCGACCGAGATCAGGCTGCGGGCCAACGGCATCTGCAACACGCTCGGCCGCGGCGCCACTGTGGTGTCGCCCTTCGTGGTCGGCTTCCTGATGGTCAATTATGGGCTCCCAGGCGTGATCTGGCTGATGATCGGTCTCGTGGCTGTGCAGATCGTCGCTGTCTATTTTTGGGGAGTCGAGCCGGCACGGCGTTCGCTGGAGGGGCTGGATCCTAAGATCGGCTAGCTGGCGGGTTGGCGCTATGCCTGGCAACAAGCCAAGCAAACCGTAGCCCGGATTGAGCGAAGCGGAATCCGGGAGAAAAATTCTTTCTACCGCCGAATCTTTACGCCACTTCGAGCCGCGCTAATTCCGCCGCGAACTCGAAACGCAATTGCGCGCTTTCCTCTTCCGGCAGGCAGTTGGTCATTTGCGGGAAGATGGTGCGGTAGAGCGCGGTGCGCTGCGAATCCCAAGGCATCGATTGCGCCGCCTTTGCCTCGGCCAAAATCCGGCGCAACTCCTCGCGCACCTTGTCGAGGTCCGGATAGTATACGGGGGTTTCGAAATCATCCTCTGACGGGTCCGGTCCGTCGTGTCCGAAGAGATCGCCTTGGCGGGCAGGGGTCACGGTTCACCGTTAAATTCGAATCGTGTTAATCATCCGTGATACTGCCGGCTTGCGCGAGGCCCGCTAAATTATTCTTGTTGCTATCCACCGCGGCGCCTTACGCGGCGACGACAAAGCCAGTAGCCCCTCAAGCGGCACTTCTGCGTTAACGCCAATGCCGATTTGGAAAAGAATTGAAGACGAAAGCACTGGCTATATTTATAACTTGAGCGAATCCCTGGCTATTCTTGATTATCGCCACCCAGATTTACTATTGCCCGTCTCGGGTGGCGTTATGGTGATCGCCAGCGATTATTCTGGTCAACATAAGGGAGCCTCACACGAGGCATATTCCTTCCTTGTAACTACACGTCAGGCCCTAGACGATTGGCAACCGGTCTGTGAGCGGTTTCGTTCTCGGTGGCTACCGGATGGCCGTCGCATTTCATTTAAGCAACTGAGGGAACCGGTTCGCCGCCGATCGCTACCATTTTTTCTGGATATAGCTGGTGCCATTCCCGGTAATGTTATCACTGTGCTGGTCAATGCTCGAATTAAGAGCTTTATGGACAACGGTCCTGCTACGATTCCCGAAGCTTTTCCAGACTGCTTCCCAATCGATACCAAACGGGGAACCGTGGAAAAAATGTTCAGGCTGGCTACCTTCCTGGCGATGTTAACTGCGGGGTTTCGCCAAGAAGCTCAACGGTCGCTTTGGATTAGCGATCACGACGAGACACTTGACACGTTCAACAAACGCGAAGGGTTCGCTCGCCTTGGCTATTATCTAACATTCGCCGCCTCTCGTTGGACAAAGCCAGCAAACCTGGAGTTTGGAACGACTGAATCGACTTACGCACCAATTTGGGCCGAAGACGCGTGCGCAATTCCCGATTTAATCGCGGGCGCCTGCTGCCGTCTTTCTGAAAAATTGCCAATCTCCTTTGGGCGGGAGCATTGGACCTCCGTCGTTCGATCAAAAGACGTACAAGATCAGAGAGCAATCATTATTGGAAATTGGATGACGACAAATACGCCACTTCGTCAAATTCTCCTGCGAATGGAACTTGATGAAGACGGATCTCTTCACACCTCGGCTCAGTTCTTCGCCGGGGCTGTCCCTTCGGCACCGTAGCAAGCATAAAATGGAGTGGCGGCCAGCCGTTGGTTTATGGAAGATTGAAGATCGTAAATCGACGAGTTGTCGCTTCTGTTATGTTCAGCCGTAAGCGTTGTTACGCCTGCGATGCGTGATTCGGGTAGTCATCCCAGGTGCGGTTCTTAAAAACGCGCCCCGACCGCTCCTTTCTTTTTCCACCCCATTGCTTGAAGAAAAACACGACGCCCTGCTGCTCGCAGGCGTCGTGTAATTGCTCCACCCACCATTCCACCATGTCCCGCGCGCGCGGGCCGGATTCGCCACCAACAATGGCCCAATGTATGCCGCGTAAATTTGGCTCTGTGATCGGTCCCAGGAGCGGTTCAAATGACACAAAGCGGATGGCCGCCGGGACTCGACGCAAAAGATCGATGCGGCTCAAATAATCTTCGCTTTCGACCGACGTGCCGAGCCATACGTTAGGCAGCATCGGAAAATCCGGATTGGATAGGACATTCAGCATGCGTTCCGGCCGCTTAGTGAGTATCTGGAACGAATGCCAATGCGCCTGCGCCATGACTCGCCACACTTGGCGGATGAAGGCTTCATCCGCTTTGTCCTGGAACAAATCGGACATGGAATTGACGAAAATGCGTTGCGGCTTCTTCCAGGCAAGCGGCGCGTTGAGAGCCCTTGCGTCAACGTTTATACGGCCGGTCCAGACATGACGCTTGCCCGAGCGGCGCGTCGTGCCGGCGTATTTCGCCATGCCCATCGCCTGCAACCGTGCTGCCATTCGCATGGCATAGCAATTGGTACAGCCGGGTGAAAGCACCGAGCATCCGGCTATCGGATTCCACGTCGCCTCAGTCCACTCGATGTCCGATGCGGCCATCAATACTCCTCACGCCCTATAAAAGTTCACCTTGTCCCGACACGTTTCGGATTTTGTCCCAAAAGTCCTGAGCCAGTTTATGATGACTAACCATCACTAACCAATAAAGTCGTTGATTATTCGTTGGTCCCGAGACCAATTCGTAACGTGCCGGGGCGAAACTGAGTTTTTCCATTTCCGCCGCCCAATAGGCGACGTAAGCCGCGCGCGTCGCCGATTTTGATTGCTTCAGGCTGACGGCATTTCTCCAACCCGGCGCAAAGCTGTCTAACGGCCCATCTCTTGAAGTCGAATAGGCATCCAGGTTGCGTTGCAAATCGTGGACGCTGACGTGTATCAGCACGTCAATATGGCTAAACTTCGAGAGTGTCTCGATGACTGAAAAGGGTAAGGCCTCAAGATTGTAGGGATCGAGAAACGCAAAGTGTAGTCCATGTGGGTTCCATTTACGTGCAATCCGGATAACCGTTGCATCGGCATTTCCGATTTCCATTTTGGCGGAGCCGCCTGCATTGGCGATCCTTTGCTGCGCCGCGCGGCAACTTATTTCAGATGAATCTGCTATATGGATTTCAGAAAATGGAACGTTCCCATCACGCGCACTCTTAAATGCGACAAGTGGACTCCCGTCGATTTTTTCTTGCGTGCCACGAATGATTGCGCGACCTGCTCCGCAGTAGAGGTCAATATAAGTTGCGCCACCTGAGCCGCGCACCCATTTCCGACGCGTTGCGCGGGTAATGCCGATGTACTTGCGTAGGCGCTCATGCTTTTCTTTCGCCCACGGGCCAACTTCGTCAAACGGCAAACCGTCGTCGTCAAACATTTTCCAATACACTCGATTGTTCATCTGAGAAATGTTCGTGTTTCATTCTATAACAAGTAAGGGTTGAAATCAATCCTCCATAGTGAATTAGCCGAAGGCGTATCCGCCGTAGCTTATCTATTCCTTAGTCACTATGAGGGTTACAGCTTTTTCGCCAACCGAGTTCCTTGATCCCGCTTTGACACCGGGAAATCCTGATGACCGCTTCGCGTCATCGGGAAACGCATTTGGGGCTTGCCAAAAGTTCATGTCTGGTCGAAATGAGCGAGGCGGGCGCTGAACGGGCAGGCCATGCACGGACCGACAATTTGCAGGACCAAGGATGCGCTGCGGGCGGGGCCCGGTGAATCGGTTTCCTTGAGCGCAATTCCAACCGTCCTGGGCGTCTTCGCTAACAGCGCCCACACCTTCACCAAGCAGGCCCACGCCAGCATCACGCTGCTCAAGGGCCTTGGCGTTGAGGGCGACGCGCATTGCGGCGTCACCGTGCAGCACGTTTATGACGCCAAGAAAGATCCCGACCGGCCTAATCTCCGCCAGGTCCATCTCATGCAGGCCGAACTGTTCGACGAGGTCAACGCCAAGGGTTTTAGTGTTCGCCCCGGCGATCTCGGCGAAAACATAACGACGCGGCATTTGGATCTGCTGGGTTTGCCGGCCGGCACGCTGCTCCATATCGGCGAAACGGCCGTCGTCAGAGTCACCGGCCTGCGCACGCCGTGCATCCAGATCGAGCGATTTCAGAAGGGCCTGGTCGAAGCGGTTTTTGAGCGCACGCCGGGGCGGCCGATGATCCGGAAAACGGGTGTCATGAGCGTCGTGGTCGTTGGCGGTGTGGTGCATCCGAACGACCCGATCGCCGTTCGATTGCCGGATGGAGAGCGCCGGCCGTTGGAGCCGGTCTGATTACGCGGATTTTCCCGGGCGCAGCGCAGCACCATAAGCGCGTTCACGCGCGTCTTCGCGCGCTTTGGCGAAGCGAAGTGGTGCGCTGCAGACCCGGGACCTTCATAAGCTCTGAGCAAGAGGACGCCGAGACCGCGACGATCCCGGACCAGCGGTGCACCACTGCGTGCTGCACCGCATCCGGGAAACGCTCATATTTCTTTCGTCATGCCCGGGCTTGTCCCGGGCATCCACGTCTTTTCACAGCGCGCGTAAGGAAGACGTGGATGGCCGGGACAAGCCCGGCCATGACGGATGGTGATGCTAAAAATAATCGTCCCTTATGCGGGGACGATATCTTGACACTAGTTACTGATATAGATACATGAGCGCTAATACTCGTTCGATACGGACGCCGCCGGTGAGGGGACTTTCCGGTGGCGGAGCGAGTGCGGTGCCCGCGGATGGGGCCATCCACCCTGTTCCCGGGCGGCTTGGGCATCATGTCATCCGGCATTACGACCGGAGTGGGAGGTGCTTCCCCGGGCTGGGACAGGCGAAGGCGGGTAACACCCGCAAGCGGAGTTCAGCTTGCGCATGATCCTTCCGGATCATGCGTCAGACCACGTCCCAGGAAACCTGGCCTGAAGCTGAGCCTTAGGGACGACAACTCCCTTTGGTGAGAGCCGTGGTGGGACGCCGACAGACGAGCGTGCTCCGCTTGAGCACGCGCCGCACCCGATGGTGCGGCGGGTAGTACCAGCGTTTGTCGGCGTCCTACTTCCTATTTTTTTATTGGTTTGGAATTGAAATCGGCGAAGACGGCGTAAGGCATTGAGAAACCGGGGCCCCACCCCTTAGGCTTTCTCACGCATCCCGCTCTTCGCGTTTCACGTGACGGGGTTGGCATAGCTCGGGCGCGAAGAGGCGCCGCGAGAACGATTACGCTCATCCTCCCCCGTGAAACGGGGGAGGTGCCGCGCACAGCGCGGCGGTAGGGGCGCGGGAGAAGCCGCGACTAAGACGTTTCAAGGAAATACAGATGGCAGCGGTATCACCACCCTGCATCGGCAACGAAGCGGCAACTCAGTCGCCCCTCCCGCCGCGCTGCGCGCGGCACCCGCCCCGCTGGCGCAGGGCGGGATGGCACTCTTCAATCCTCGAACGGCAGGCCGACATATTGCTCGGCGAGCGAGGCCTGCGCGTGCTCGGAGCCTTGCAGGTAATCGAATTGATTGAGCCGCATTTGCTCTTCGAACGGCGTTTCGGCAGGGAAACGATGCAACAGCATGGTCAGCCACCACGACACCCGCGCCGAGCTCCATACCCGCCGCAGCGCCATGTCGGAATAACAGTCGAGGTAATGGCTTTTGCCGGTGCGGAAGATTTCGGTCAGTGCGCGCGACAGATAAAAAACATCGGAGACCGCGAGATTGAGGCCCTTGGCTCCGGTCGGCGGCACGATGTGGGCGGCGTCGCCGGCGAGAAACAGCCGGCCGTAGCGCATCGGCGCGGCGACGAAACTGCGCAGCGGCGCGATCGATTTTTCGATCGACGGGCCGGTGACGATGCTGGCCGCCATGTCCGGCGGACAACGCGCCTTGAACTCCTCCCAGAAGCGGTCGTCCGACCAGTCGTTGAGATCGGCGTCGAGATCGCATTGGATGTAGTAGCGGCTGAGCATCGGATTGCGCATCGATGCCAGCGCAAAGCCGCGATGATGATAGCAGTAACAGAGATCGGGAAACGGCGGCGTCTCCGACATGATGCCGAGCCAGCCGAACGGATAGCTCTTCTCATAGGTCTTGAGCACCGACGCCGGGATCGAGGGCCGGCTGACACCGTGATAGCCGTCGCAGCCGGCGACGTAATCGCAATCGATCCGGTGGGCGGCGCCGTTCTTTTTATAGGTGACCCAGGGTCGCTCCGCGGTCACCTCATGCAGCCGCACATCGGCGGCCTCATCGACGATCAGGCCGCCGGCGGCATCGCGCGCCGCATAGAGATCTTCGGTGATCGCGGTCTGGCCGTAGGCCATCATCCGCCTGCCAGTGTATTTCTGCGTATCGATGAAGAAGCGCGGCCGGCCTTCCCAGGCAATCGCCGAGCCGTCATGCGGATGACCGTCGCGATCCATCCGCGCACCCAGACCGACCTCGCGGAGCAGCGCCACCGTGCCGGCCTCCAGCACGCCGGCACGAATGCGGTCCATGACGTAGCGGCGGCTCTGCCGCTCCAATACGATGCTGTCGACGCCGCTGCGATGGAGCAAATGCGACAACAGCAAACCGGCCGGACCGCCGCCGATTATGGCCACCTGGGTTCGGGCCTGGGTTCGGGTCTGCGTCACGTCAGGATTTTCCCGGTCATTGCCGCGTTATGTTAAATGATTGTAATGACCGGCGAAGAAAAGCTGAATTAATGCCCTTGGCAAGGCGATTCCTGAAATGTCCGGAACCTCGGCAGACTTGAACCGGATGCTCGAAGTGGCGATATCAACGTGGGCATAAGCCCCGCCCCAACCGGAAGACTTCATGTTCGAATCGTTCAAGAGCCTCATCTCCGACATCGTCGATGGCGGCAGACATCCGAGCCAATTTGCCGAAGACGACTACCGGCTGTCGGCGGCCGCATTGCTGGTCCATGCCGCCGCGATCGACGGCGAGATGACGCAAAGCGAACGCGACAAGCTGCACAGCGTGCTGGCGCAACGCTTCGAGCTCGACAATGCGGCGACCGAGGAATTGATCGAGAAGGCAACGGCGGTCGAGCATGAATCGGTCGACCTTTATCACTTCACGCATGTGCTCAATCGCGCGCTGAACGAAGAAGGTCGCGCCCGCATCATCGAGATGATGTGGCAGATCGTCTATGCCGACGGCCGGCGCGACGAATTGGAAGACAATCTGCTCTGGCGCGCCGCCGATCTGCTCGGCGTGTCGCCGCGCGAGCGCATCGAATTGCGCCGGCGTATCGGCGGCGAGGACGCCGAGCCGGGCGTCCAGGCCAGCGAGACATGAAACCGGTTACGCTAATCACCGGCGCCTCGGCCGGGATCGGTACTGAATTGGCGCGGGTCTTCGCCGCGCAAGGACATGAGCTTGTCCTGGTGGCGCGGCGCGAGGATCGGCTCACGGCGCTGGCCGACGAGATCGCAGCGTCGGGCCGCGGGCGCCCGGTGGTGCTGGCGGCGGATCTCGGCCAGCCCGGCGCGGCCGCTTCGATCGCCAGAGAGTTGGCGGCGCGCGGGCTCGAGCCTAACTACGTCGTCAATAATGCCGGCTTCGGCCTGACCGGCGCTGCGGCTGAACTCAACCGCGACGAACAGCTCGCCATGATCGATCTCAATGTGCGCGCGCTTACCGAATTGTCGCTGCTGTTTGTCGATAGCTTGCAACGCCATCGCGGCGGCATCCTGAACCTGGCGTCGGTCGCCGCTTTCCTGCCGGGTCCGGGCATGGCGGTCTATTATGCCGGCAAAGCCTATGTGCTGTCGTTCAGCGAGGCCTTGCACCATGAACTGGCGGGCCGCGGCATCCGGGTAACGGCGCTCTGTCCGGGGCCGGTGCCGACCGAATTCCAGGCGCGCTCGGGCATGGAGCTGCCGGCGGCTTCCAAGATTATCGAGCTGCCGCCCGATCGCGTGGCGCAAATCGGTTACGACGGTTTGATGCGCGGCAAGCGCGTTGTCATCGCCGGCACCGGCAACCGCATCGCGGTTTTCCTGATGCGATTCGTTCCCCACGCGTTGCTGCTGCGGGCCGTCGCGCAACGCAGTTCTGCTGCGCGCTAATGGTGACGGCATACGGCTTGCTTCATGGCGCGAACGCGGTAGGAATTTGCAAAAGCGGGTTCGAATCGCCGGAGTCATGAAACAACCGATCCTGATCGTCCTGCACCAGGAGCACTCCACACCGGGCCGTATCGGCAACGCCCTGCGACAACTGGGCTACCGTCTCGATATCCGCCGGCCGCGTTTCGGCGACGAATTGCCGGTGACGATGGCGGAGCATACCGCCGCCATCATCTTCGGCGGTCCGATGAGCGCCAACGACGACGACGAATTCATCCGCCGCGAGATCGATTGGATCGCGGTGCCGTTGAAAGAGGACAAGCCGTTTCTCGGCATCTGTCTCGGCGCGCAAATGTGCGCGCGGCAACTCGGCGGCAAAGTGTTCCGCCATCCGCACGGCCATGCCGAGATCGGCTATTACCCGATCCGGCCGACCACCGCCGGGCTTGCCCTAGTCGAGGCGTGGCCGGAATGCGTCTATCAATGGCATCGCGAAGGCTTCAATTGTCCCGCCGGTGCCGAGCTGCTGGCCGAAGGCGATACATTCGAAGTGCAGGCAATCCGCGTCGGGCGCGCCTTCGCGCTGCAATTTCACCCGGACGTGACCCACGCCATGATGCACAAATGGACCACGCGCGGCCACGACCGTATGGAATTGCCGGGCGCAAAACCGCGCCACGAACATTTCGCCGACCGCGCCGTGTACGACTACTCGGCGCGGGCCTGGCTCAGCGTTTTTCTGGAGCGCTGGATCGGCGAATGAAAGCGCTACTGCCCGGCGCCGGCCAGTTGCTGGGCGAAATAGGCGACGGTCTTGGTATAGACCTCCGAGGCGTTCCACTGCAGCAGCACCTGGAAATTTGCGGTGCCTTCGCCCCATGGCTGGCCTCGTTGCCAGCCGTAGCCTTTCAGATAATTCGCCGTCGAAGCGAGCACGTCGGGGACGCTATGGATGAGGTCGCGGCGGCCGCTGCCGTCATAGTCGACGGCGTATTTCAGATAGGACGACGGCAGGAACTGGGTTTGGCCGATCTCGCCGGCCCAGGCGCCGTGCATATCGCCGGGCGCCATGTCGCCGCGATCGACGATCTGTAAAGCCGCGATGACCTCGCCGCGGAATTTGTCGGGCCTGCGGCAGTCATAGGCCAGCGTCGCCAGCGAACGGATGGTCGGCGATTTGCCGGTGTTGACGCCGAAATCGGTCTCCAAGCCCCAGATCGCGACAATGACGGCGCCTGGCACGCCGAATTGTTGCTGAATTCGGTTGAACACCGCGCTGTATTGCAGCAACAGCTTTTGTCCGCGCGCCAGCCGCGGCGGCACCATGCGGCCGGAGAATTGCTCGAAACTTTGCCGAAATACGCCCTGCGCATGGTCGCGCGCGATAATGCTGGGATCGTAGGTCACGCCGCCGAGCGCGGACTGAATGGTGCGTTGTGAGATGCCGTCGGCGGCGGCTTCCTGTTGGACGCCTTGCAACCAGGCGCCGAAATCGCCGCCGCACGGCGCCGCGGCCTGGGCGCCGCTCGTTGCGGCGCCTAGCGCCAGAATGAGCCACATCAAATGGACGGTGAGCGATCGCATGCGTGTCGTCCTCATATTACCCGCCCGGCAGGAATTGGCGGCCATGATGCCGTACAAGAAAGGCCGCTTCCAGGTCATAAATAGCCCGGAGTGGCGGGCTGATACCCCTCGGCCCGGTAAAGGTCGCGGAAAATCTTGGTCGAAATCAGGACGACCGCGATGGTGCAGCATCCGCCGATCAGCACCGAGGGAATCGTGCCGAACAAGGAAGCGGCTGCGCCGGCACGAAAATCGCCGAGCTGATTTGACGTGATGGTGACCATCGAATTCACCGCATAAACCCGGCCGCGCATGTCGTCGGGGGTGCGCAATTGCACCATGGTCATGCGAATGACGACGCTTATCGTGTCCGAGGCGCCGATGACAACCAACGCGCCGATGGCGAAGCCGAAGCCGGGCGCCAGCGCCAACAGGATCGTGCCGAACCCGAAAATCGTCACGGTAGCAAACATGATACGCCCGACCCCGGCCGAGATCGGCCAGCGGGTCAAAACGAGTGCTGTCGCGATCGAGCCGACCGCGGGCGCCGCGCGCAACAGACCGAAGCCGAGCGGGCCTGCGTGGAAAATATCGCGGGTGAAAACCGGCAGCAGCGCCATGGCATTGCCGAACAGCACAGCGAACAGATCGAGCATCACGGCGCCAAGCACGACCTTGTTTCGGGCGATAAAGCCAATGCCGGAAAATAGGTTTTTCAGATCGATCGGCGTGCGCTTCGGCAAAGTCCGTTCCACCACGACGCCGAGCATGACAATGCCGGCGGACAGCCAAAGCAACGCGCAGACGCCAAACACCAGGGTTGGGCTGAATGCGATCATGATGCCGCCAAGCGCCGGTCCGGCGACTACTGCTGTCTGCGAGGCCGAAGTCGATGCCGCCACCGCGCGTGGCAGCACGCTGGCGGGAACGAGACTAGGCAAAACCGATTGCAGGCTCGGTTGCTCGAAGGCCCGCCCGGTGCCGACGACGCAAGCCATCGCCAACAATAGACCCGATGAGAGGTGCCCGGTGCCATTGGCGACCGCAAGAACGGCGACCGCGACCGCCTCGATAATCTCGCCGATGAAAACGACCATGCGCCGGTCGTAACGATCGGCGACGTGGCCGGTGAAAGGAAACAGGCTTATCGCCGGGAGGAATTGCACGAGACCGATCAGCCCGAGATAGAGCGGGCTGCCGGTCAACTCGTACATCTGCCAGCCGACCGCGACGACCTGGATCTGCAGCGCTACGGACGCGGCAACCCGCACATAGAGAAAGCGCAGAAAGCCGCGATGGCGCAAAAGCGCCAGCGCCGGAGAGGGATCGCTCATTGAGGAAGAGCTAAAGCCTTTTGTTCGTAAATGCACGACGGGAAGGGAGGCCGCTACAGTATTTCGCAACTTCGGCGCGGCAGCTTCGATCGCCACGCGTCCCCAGCTCAGCATGGCTCGCCGAGCTGTAGTTCGCGAAGCGAACGAAGGCTGGTGGAGCCGAGGGGAGTTGAACCCCTGACCTCCTCATTGCGAACGAGGCGCTCTCCCAACTGAGCTACGGCCCCGCCGAGGCGAAAACCGGGCCGAAACGGCACTGGTCTAGGCGAGTGGGCGCCATTTAGGACCGCGGCTAGGGGCTGTCAAGGATGGGGCGCCGCCCGCCCAAATTGGCTCAAACCATCAGCTTGTTAGCGCCCGCGCGAATCGCTAGTTTCGGCCGACCTCGAAACGCGAACCCCATTTTCATGCGCGCTATATTTCTCGTCATAGATCTGGCCCTCCAGCTCTACATCTGGATTGTGATCGCAATGGCGATCTTTTCCTGGCTGGTCGCCTTCAACGTGGTCAACACGCGCAATCCGGCCGTCGGGATGATCGGCGATTTTCTCTACCGGATTACCGAACCGGTGCTGCGCCCGATCCGCAATATGCTGCCGAATCTCGGCGGCATCGATATCTCGCCGGTGATCCTGTTCCTGATTATCGTCTTCATCCGCTACGTGATCGCCCTTTATATATTGCCCAACGTTTATTGAACGCCGTGACAGCACGTATCATTGACGGCAAGGCCATTGCCGCCGACTTACGCAATGCCGTCAAGGCAGAAACCCATCGGCTGACCGCCGAGCACGGCCTAGTGCCTGGGCTGGCGGTCGTCCTGGTCGGCGACAATGCGGCCAGTAAAACCTACGTCGCCAGCAAATCGCGCGCCGTCGTCGAAGTCGGCATGCGGCCGTTCGATCATCACCTGAGCGCCGAGACCAGCGAAAAGGAATTGCTTGGGCTTATCGAAAAGCTCAATGCCGATCCTGCCGTGAGCGGCATTCTGGTGCAGCTGCCGTTGCCGCCGCAGATCAATCCAACGCGGATTTTCCGCAGCATCCATCCGGATAAGGATGTCGACGGCTTCCATCCGCTCAATGCCGGACGGCTGATGACGGGGCTACCGGCACTGGTGCCGTGCACCCCGATCGCCTGCGTCAAGCTGATCAAGACGGTGCATCCTTCGCTGTTGGGGCTCGACGTGCTGATGGTCGGCCGTTCCCATATTGTCGGCAATCCACTCTCGCAAATGCTGCTCAACGAGAACGCCACCGTCACCGTCGCGCATACGCACACGCGTCATCTGCCCGATCTGTGCCGACACGCGGAAATTTTGTGCGTGGCCATCGGCAATCCCGAATTCATTCGCGGCGATTGGATCAGACCCGGCGCAACCGTGATCGACGTCGGTATCAACCGCGTCAGCCGTGACGGCAAATCCCGCATCGTCGGCGACGTGAATTACGCGGAAGCCCTGGAAGTGGCGGGTGCGATCACGCCGGTGCCGGGCGGCGTCGGTCCGATGACGATCGTGTGCCTGTTGGTCAATACACTGCGTGCGGCCTGCATGCAGACCGGATTGCCGGCGCCGGCTGTATAGTCGTCATTCCGGGGCGCCCCGATAGGCGCGAGCCCGGAATCCATAATCCCTGTCATGGACGATCTGAGAGAAAATCTCAGAGAGCGTTCTGCAATGGTGGGGATTATGGATTCCGGACAGCCGCTTCGCGCCTTCCGGAATGACCGGTCCCAAGTGAACAAGTCCTGAGTGGACCGGTCAGCTATTCCAGCCGAATGCGACCTTATCCAGCACGCGGGTGCCGAATTTTTCGGAACTGCGCGCCACCGCCTTGCCGCCGAGGGCGCGGTAGAACTCGACGGCGTTTTCGTTCTCCGACAGCGCCCAGACGATCAGCGACTTGAGCGAGCTTTGCGCCAGGTCGCGCCGCGCCGCTGTGAACAGGCGGCGGCCAAAGCCGAGCCCTTGGAATTCCGGCCGCAGATAGAGTTCGTAGATTTCGCCGTCGTAATAGAGACTGCGGGCGCGGTTGCGGCCGTAATTGGCGTAGCCCGCAACCTTGTCGCCGAATTGCAGCAGCGCGATGCGGCTGCCCTTGCGAATGGCGCTTTCCCACCACGCCGGGCCCCGGCGATTGATCAGCCTCTCGAGCTCGGCACCGGGAATGATGCCCTGATAGGCGGTTCGCCATGCGTCGTCGTGCGCTTCCGCGACAGTGCCGGCATCGGCGGCGCGGGCCCGACGGATTTCGATAAGGACTGTGCTCATGATGCGAAGCTCATGGCGCGATCAAAGCAAGCGATTCAGTTGCCTTCAAGGGTGCAGATTCACACTCGGTTAACGATGGGGATTATAGGGGCAAAGGCCCGTGCTTTGCCAAGGCGGGCAAGAGCGAAAACATAAGCACTACTCGTGATCTGCGGGGGCTGTTGCCAAAGCGACACGGTAGCCCGGATTTTACGCGGGACGGCGCAGTGCCATAAAACCGATGACAGGTGACATCGAAGGAACGCCTCCGATGCGGCGCGTTGCGTGCCATTTCGGACCTATGGAACCGCAGCGGCGCAATCGACTACGTAATTTGCCTGCGTAATCTACCTGCGCGATCTAGACGCGCTCGGTCTCTTTGCGCCGCTCGTCGCGCTTGCGATCGTTCGGGTCAAGCAGCTTTTTGCGCAGCCGGATCGACTTCGGCGTCACTTCGACGAGTTCATCGTCCTCTATGTAAGCGAGCGCCTTTTCCAACGTCATCCGAATCGGCGGGGTGAGCCTGATCGCCTCGTCCTTCGAATGGGTGCGGATATTGGTGAGCTTCTTGCCCTTGAGCACATTCACTTCGAGGTCATTGCCGCGCGTGTGCTCGCCGATGATCATGCCGCGATAGACCTTCCAGCCCGGCTCGATCATCATCGGCCCGCGGTCTTCCAGGTTCCACATGGCATAGGCGACCGCGTCGCCCTGATCGGTCGAGATCAACACGCCGTTGCGGCGTCCGATGATGTCGCCGCGATGCGGCCCGTAAGCGTGAAATAGCCGGTTCATTACCGCGGTACCGCGGGTGTCGGTGAGAAGTTCGCCCTGATAGCCGATCAGGCCCCGCGTCGGTGCGTAAAAGATGAGGCGCACGCGGCCGCCGCCGGACGGGCGCATTTCGATCATCTCGCCTTTACGCTCGGCAAGCTTCTGGACGACGACACCGGAATGTTCCTCATCGACGTCGATGACAACTTCTTCAATCGGTTCGAGCAGGTCGCCGGAGGGGCCGTATTGGAACAGCACTTTCGGCCGCGACACGGCAAGTTCGAAACCTTCGCGCCGCATGGTTTCGATCAGGATACCGAGTTGCAGTTCACCGCGGCCGGCGACCTCCATGGAATCCTTCTCGGTCGATTCCGAAATTCGCAATGTGACATTGCCCTCGCCTTCGCGCAGCAGGCGATCGCGGATGACGCGGCTCTGCACCTTGTCGCCTTCCGTGCCGGCGAGCGGCGAATCATTGATGCGAAAAGTCATCGTCAGCGTCGGCGGATCGATCGGCTGGGCCGGCAGCGGTTCCGTTACCTCGGGCGCGCACAGCGTGTGCGAGACGAACGCCTCCGGCAGACCGGCTACGGCGATGATGTCGCCGGCAAAACCCTCTTCGATCGGCGCCCGCTCCAAGCCGCGGAACGCCAGCACTTTGGTGACCCGGCCCTGTTCGATCACTTCGCCGTTGCGGTCGAGCACCTTGACGGGCTGGTTGGGCTTCACCGAGCCCGAGAAAATGCGCCCGGTGACGATGCGACCGAGATAGGGATTTGATTCGAGGATGGTTCCGAGCATGCGGAACGCCCCCTCCTCGACCGCCGGGGGCGCCACATGACGCAACACGAGGTCGAACAGGGGGGCCATGCCCTGGTCTTTTGGGCCTTCGGCGGATGTCGCCATCCAGCCCTGCTTGGCCGAACCGTAAAGGATCGGGAAATCGAGCTGTTCCTCGCTGGCATCGAGCGCCGCGAACAGGTCGAACACCGCATTGGCGACTTCGGTGGCGCGGGCGTCGGCGCGATCGACCTTATTGATGACCACGATCGGCTTGAGGCCCATTTTGAGGGCCTTGGATACGACGAATTTGGTCTGCGGCAGCGGCCCCTCGGCGGCATCCACCAGCACCAATGCGCCATCCACCATGTTGAGGATGCGCTCGACCTCGCCGCCGAAATCGGCGTGGCCGGGGGTATCGACGATGTTGATCCGGGTGTCCTTCCAGACCAGCGAAGTCGCTTTGGCCAGGATGGTGATGCCGCGCTCACGCTCGAGATCGTTCGAAGTCCATCGCGCGTTCGACCACGCGCTGGTTCTCGCGGAACGAGCCGGATTGCTGCAGCAATCGGTCGACCAGGGTGGTTTTGCCATGGTCGACGTGGGCGATAATGGCGATATTGCGCAGGTTCATGTGATTTATGGGGTTATTTTGTTGGTGCTAAACCAAGGCGGGCCCTCTAGGGGCCCGCGATTTGCCCGGCATATATAGTGATTGGCGGCCGGGAAGCAATCGGCGCGGTGCCATAAGATTAAGCCCAGCGCCGAATTTAAGCCGCAGCAGCGGATTTAAGCCGCGGCAGCCTTGGCGCCCGTGGCTGTTCCCGTGCCGGCGCGATCGAGGATTGCGGTGCGGCGGCCGGCAATGGCGAAGCGCAACTGGTCGAGCGCAAACGAAAACGACATCCGCACCGTCTCGTCGAATTCCTCGTGCTCGCTCTGGTGGATGATGGCGATCACCAGATGATCGGCCTCAAGCTGGAGGGCTTCGAGGGCTTCCAAGGTTTGAGCGGCGTGAGCCTTGCGGACGAGGTCGAGCACGCGTTGCAAAAGCCGCAGCCGGCGCGTGCGGGTGCCGCTCATAAGGTAGGTCGCCATGGCCGCAATCGCGGAACCGAACACCGGAAAGATCAGCATGCCGTAAAAGATATCGTCGCCGTATTTGTCGAAGAACGATTGCTGCGTGTCGGACAGGTAAGCCAGCGCTCCAGGATGCAGCACGGCGTCGGCGTCCTTGTCGGTCGATGGCGCTTCGATCTTGACCTCGCCCGGCAAAGCGATGGCGAGGGATTGCCGCGACGTATAGAGCGCCTTGGCGAGGGCTGCGACGACGCTATCGCTGAAGCTTTTGCGAGCGACCAGATATTCGGGAAAGCTCAGGCTCTTGAGGCTATCGTCGGGCGTTGGCGGATTGCCGCCGAAGGTGCCGGCGTCGATGTCGACCGAATCGAAGGCCGGATTGCGTTTGGCGATACCGTCCGCTTGATCGATCGCAATGAAGGTCGGGGCGGCGCCATTGACGGTAGCCGCCGTCACCGCGCTTGAAATGGCTTGTCCGGTCGCGGGCCCGGCGACGAACAGGACATCGAGCTGATTGTTTTTGATGGCGTCGGGCACATCATTGAGCTGAATTTCCGACACAGTCACCGTAGTCAGCGCGACGCCGTAATGGCTCAGCAGAAGTTCGAGCAGGCCTTTACTTGCCTCGTTTCCAGCGATGATGCCGACACGCTTGCCGGAGAGCTGCGATATTTTTGTAAGCTTATCGCCGTCGCTCTTATTGCTATCGCCACTGTCGGTGCTGTCGGCGCTGCTGTCGCTATCGTCGTCACTAGCGTCGGCCTTGGCATTGTCAGACTTGGCGCCTTTGCCGCCCTTGGCTGACTTCGAATTCTTTGCGCTTTTGCCGCCCTTTGTTGCTTTGCTGCTTTTTGCCGTTTTTTCGGCTTTCGCGATGGGTGCGCTCTTTTCCGCGCCTTTGCCGCTTGCGGTGTTCTCGCCGGTTTTGGCAACGGTGGCGGCCGGTGCGGGAATTGCAGCCGATGCCGGGATGACCAGCGCCATGACGTTCTGCCGCAAAACCGCGACGACCGGCCAATTGAGCGAATCGACCAGGTTGCTCGGCAGAATGGCGAGATCGGCCTGACCTTTGCTCATCGCTTCGGCGCTGTTTTTCGCGCTGGCGGTCGGCACAAGCTGCAGCTGGAGATCCCGATGTTGCTTGGCGATCTGATCGGTCAGTGCCTGCACAAACTGCACATCCCGCGGGCCGGCGGCGATGCGCATATGGTTCGATTCGGTCGCGAAATAGACCGCCGCCCAAACGGCGCCGAGGAGAATCAGAGTGCCGCAGATGGTCACGAGCCAAGTGTGCCGGAGAAACATCCGCACACGGTTGCGCACCATATGTTCGAGCGACTCGATGCTCATGGTTCTACCTTGGTCGGCCGTAGCCGAACCGGTCTCATCCTTCCGGCCGGCGCGACGGAACAGCCAAAGTCGCTTGGCTTGCAGCGGGCGATGCGGCAATCCGGGCGGCATGGTTAATCCTATCACGGCTCCCTTGGTTTGACGCCATAGCGCACCCGCGCGTTCCAGCACCAAACCGCCGCGTTGGTTAACCCTGCGGCGTTTCGGTCATCAATCCCGTCGCAAATCATCGTCAGATTCATCGTCAGATTCATGGCCTGACTTTGACAAAGGCCGCACCCGCCGACGTAAGCCGCCTTGATGACGTTTGGACGGAACCTCGCGTCTGGAACCGTTGTTTGCTACCTAGGGACATTCCCAACTGTTGCGAGCGCAGCATCAGCTGTGGTCGCCCGCACTGACGGAGTTTTGTATGAGCCAAAAACTCGCCGGCGAAGCGCGCAAAAGCGCGCTTGCCCGTCTCAAAGGCTGGAACGTGGTCAAGGATAGGGACGCCATCACCAAAAAATTTGTTTTTGCCGATTTCAATCAGGCCTTCGGCTTCATGACCCGCGCGGCACTGCTGGCGGAAAAACTCGACCATCATCCGGAATGGTTCAACGTCTATAAAAACGTCGAAGTGACATTGTCGACCCATGATGCGGGCGGCTTGACCGAACTCGACATCAAGCTTGCCGAGGCAATGGATAAGTTCGCTGGGTAGGTTTCGCCTTGCGATTGCCGCGTTTCAGCACCATTTTTTGGTGAATTGAGCCATGTGGATCGGAGCCACTTGGGTTAAGCAGTGTGGGTTAGGCCATGTGGGTTAATCCATGGGCTTCGCAGCCGCAGGGCTCAATTTGGAGGGGTCAATGGCGTTCTGGCAGCAAACCGCTTTCTGGCCGGATTTTGCCGCGCTGACGCGCCGGACGGCCGCCGACGAGGACAGTCTGCGCCGCAAATTCTGGCGCCGGCTCAAGCAAGAGGCGGCGCGTATTCCCTTCGTTGAAGAGGCGCTGACCGCTTATTACTGTGCCTTCGACCGCCAGACACCGGTTTATGTGAAAGCGGTGTTGCTCGGCGCTATCGCCTATTTCATCATCCCTGACGATTTGATCCCGGATTATATTCCACTGATCGGCTATGCCGACGACGCTGCCGTGATTGCCACGGCAATGAAGCTCGTATCATCGCATATCAAGCCCGAGCACCGGCAAGCGGCGAAGGAGATGCTGGCCCGGCTCCGCGACGAGCAACCGTCACGGATGTAGCACGATCTTGCCCATCACTTTGCGGTCGGCGATGGCTTGAAGCGCCTTTGCGGTCTCGGCCAGGGGATAGACGGCGTGGACATGCGCACTGAGCTTGCCTTGCGCGCACCATCGGACGATTTCGCTCATCAAAGCGAGTTGGGCCTGCGGCTCGCGTCGCACCCAGGCGCCCCATAAAACACCGCGAATATCGCAGCTTTTGAGAAGGACGAGATTGAGCGGTATTTTGGGTATTTCGCCGGCGGCAAAGCCGACCACGAGATAGCGGCCTTCCCAGCCGAGCGAGCGTAATGCCGGCTCGGCATAGGGCCCGCCGACCGGATCGTAAACCACGTCGATGCCGCGCTCGCCGCCGAGCTTTTTAAGCGCCGCGCGCAAGTCTTCGCCGGCATAATCGACGGTTTCGTCGGCGCCGTGGGCGCGGGCGAAGTCGAGCTTTTCATCCGAGGAGGCGCAAGCGATGACACGCGCGCCCATGATCTTGCCGATCTCTATCGTGGCAAGCCCGGTGCCGCCGGAAGCGCCGAGCACCACTAATGTCTCGCCGGCTTGGAGTTCTGCCCGCACACGCAAGGCGTAGAGCGTTGTGCCGTAAGTAACGGTTAGGCCGGCGGCGCGATCGAAATCGAGATCGTCGGGGAGCTTCACCAGCAGCTCCGCCGGGACCGCGACCGCTTCGCGGGCCGCGCCCCAGCCGGTATTGGCCATCACGCGATCGCCCGGCGCGACGGTGGTGACGCCAGGACCGATACTCTCCACCACGCCTGAGAATTCCGCCGCCGGTGAAAACGGGAACGGCGGCTTGTGTTGATATTTTCCGGCGATGATCAGCGTGTCGAAAAAATTGAGCGCGGCTGCCTTGATCCGCACCACAGCCTCACCCGGGCGCGGCTGTGGTTCCGGGATGTCCGCCAGTTCAAGCTCGTCGAGAGTGCAAAAGCGGTTGCAGAGAATGGCCTTCATGACGCCTCCATATCAGGCTTCCGTAACGTCGGCATCCTGGCGAAACGGCGTGGCGGGGTGAGGGGATTTTACAACCCGCCTATCTCATTCCGTTTTCGGCCGAATTGGGTTAGGATTGTGGACTGGGGTGAATGTCGGGGGGCATTTCCGCGAGGCCCGATGAGCAGCTTTCGACGATGGCGGCTGGTCTTTACGCTGCTCGTGTCGCCGCTATTGGCGGCGCTTTTTGCCGTTGCGGCAGCCGCCCAGCAACCGCCTCCCCCCACGACGCCAACCCCGGCGGCGGCTCCGGCCAAACCGCCTGCGAAGCCCAAGCCTGCGCCTAAGCCGGCGCCCAAACGTGCCGCTGCGGCACCAGCGGGCGCCGTGGCCGCCGCGGGCGGTGTGCAGCCCAAACTGCTCGGCCAGTATGGTGACTGGGGCGCCTATGCGGCGTCGCCGGCGGGCAAGAAGGTCTGTTTTGCGATTTCCAAACCGACGTCTTCGCAGACCAACCCGCCGAACCGGCCGCGTAACCCCGCCTATATGTTCATTTCGACCCGCCCGGCCGACAAAGTGGCCAATGAGGTTTCCATCGTCATCGGCTACCCCTTCAAGGCCGGTTCCGAGGCCAGTGCGGATGTCGGCTCGACGTCGTTTGCGCTGTACACCCAGCAGGACGGCGCCTGGATCAAGAATGCCGCCGACGAAGCCCATATGGTCGAAGCCATGCGGGCGGGTCAGAGCGTAGTGATCAAGGGCGGATCTGCCAAAGGCACCCAATCGACCGATACGTTCGCGCTCAAGGGTCTGTCGCAGGCTCTCGACCGCGTCGGCCAGGAATGCAAATAAGCTGCGTTACCCCTCCCCTGAAAGGGGAAAGGGTAGGGGCGGGCGGCACGGCCTAGGCGCCCGCGCAAACGTTGAAGATCGACCCTTGCCGGCTCGCTGCCTCGCCTTCCGGGGGAGGACAAGCATCGACGCCCACCCCATCTACCGTCCGATTACCGACGCTTTGGAACTGATTTTGGACCGCCAATGACCACGCCGCTCGCCGCGATAAAGACCAGACCCGCCGCAGCCGCAGCTTTCGTCGAGAAAGAGCCGCTCGCGCAGTACCGGCCGCCGGCGCAGCCGTCGCTGGTCGGCCTGTCGCGCGATGCGCTGGCCGACGCGCTCGCTACCATCGGCGTGCCGGAACGGCAGCGCCGCATGCGCGCGCAACAGATCTGGCAGGGGCTTTATGTGCGCGGTGCGCGAGACTTCGAGGCGATAACGACTCTGTCGAAAGAGCTGCGCGGGGCGCTTTCGCAACACTTCACCCTGGCGCGGCCTGAAGTCGCAGCCGAGCAGATTTCCTCCGACGGCACGCGGAAGTGGCTGCTGAAATTGCCCGGCGAGATCGACGGTACGCCGCACGAAGTCGAATGCGTCTATATCCCGGAGACCGACCGCGGCACGCTATGCATATCGAGCCAGGTCGGCTGCACACTGACGTGCACCTTCTGCCATACCGGCACGCAGCGACTGGTGCGCAATCTCACCGCCGCCGAAATCGCCGGTCAGGTGGTGATGTCGCGCGATCGGTTGAACGATTGGCAGCGAGGGACCACCGCAGCGGGCGAACCGGAAAAACGCCTCGTCTCCAATATCGTCATGATGGGAATGGGCGAGCCGCTCTACAATTTCGAGGCGGTGCGCGACGGGCTTGCTGTGGTGGCCGACGGCGAAGGCCTGAGCATTTCCAAGCGTCGGATCACGCTGTCGACTTCCGGCGTGGTCCCCAACATCGCCCGCGCCGGGGCCGAGATCGGCTCGATGCTGGCGATCTCGCTGCACGCGGTGACCGACGAACTGCGCGACCGGCTGGTGCCGCTCAACCGCAAATATCCGTTGCGCGAATTGCTCGACGCCTGCCGCAATTATCCCGGACTTTCCAACGCTCGGCGCATCACCTTCGAATATGTGATGCTCAAGGGCATCAACGACTCGCTGGCCGACGCCAAGGCGCTGGTGCGCCTCCTCAAAAACATTCCGGCCAAGATCAATCTCATTCCATTCAACCCGTGGCCCGGGACGCAATACGAATGCTCCGATTGGGAGCAGATCGAGAAATTCTCCGAGATCGTCTTCAATGCCGGCTATGCATCGCCGGTGCGCACACCGCGCGGACGCGACATTCTCGCTGCTTGCGGTCAGCTTAAAAGCGCGAGTGAAAAACTATCCGCCCGCGAGCGGCTCGCGTTACGCGCCATGGCGGTTACCGACTGATCGATGCCTATTTCCGACCAGAACGATCGACCGGACCTGGCTGGAGCCGCGCCAGCCGCATGATCGCCCTCTATCGCATCATGATGATGTTCGCCGGCTACATGCTTGCCTGCATCGCGGCGTCGCTGGTGTTGGCGCTCGGCACGCTGGGACCGGACTGGAACGAGCTCTTTGCCTCTTTCGGTATCAATTCCGCGCATGCGCAATCGACCGCGATGTGGATCCTGGTCGGATTGGGCGCACTCGTCATTTTTGTCGTTGGCTTCTTGCCGGCCGCTCTCATCGTCGCACTGACGGAGGGCTTCGCGCTGCGCTCGGCCATCATTTATGGCGTGGCCGGAGGTGCCCTGGCGCTGGCCTTGGCGTTCGGCCTTGATTTCGCGGGTCACATCGCTTCCCCCGGTACCGACCTCGCACGCGAACAGGAAGTGTTCGCGGCCGCGGGTATTGCCGGTGGGCTGGTCTATTGGCTATTCGCTGGCCGCCAGGCCGGCGTTTGGAAGTGACCGGAAAGCGATCTCATGAACAAGACGGGCCTCTCGATCGCGCTCGCCATCGCCGTTGTGGTGGGCCTCATCTGCGCCGTCGATCCGCAGCTTGATCTCGATATCTCGGCCGTGTTCTTCGGCGCGAAGGTCCCGATGTTCGACGTCAACGCTCAGCCGTGGGTGCAGCACACGCGCGAAGCGGCGCGCCTGATCATCACGCTGTTGGTATTGCCGGCTTTCATCGCCGTCATCGCCAAGCTCATCCTGCCGCGGCGGCGGATGCTGATCGAGGGCCGTGCGGCGTTGTTCCTCATCGCCACTTTGGCGCTCGGACCGGGTGTTCTCACCAATCTCATTCTCAAAGACCACTGGCACCGGCCGCGGCCGATCGACGTGCAACAATTCGGCGGCGACTATCACTTCCGGCCCTGGTGGGATCCACGCGGCGACTGTCCGAATAATTGCTCGTTCATCGCCGGCGAGCCGTCCGGCGCGTTCTGGACGCTGGCGCCGGCGGCACTGGCGCCGCCCGAGTTGCGCGTCGTTGCCTATGGCGCCGCGCTTCTCTTCGGTACAAGCGTCGGCGTGCTGCGCATCGCCGCCGGCGCGCATTTCTTCTCCGACGTCGTATTCGCCGGCGTGTTGACCTACCTCCTGATATGGCTGGCCCACGGCCTGATCTATCGCTGGGCGACTCGGATCAGCGAAGATTGGATCGACGGCTTTCTCGCTCGCGCGGGCGAATCGCTTGGCGATTCTTTTTCGGCCCTGACGCGCCGGTTGGCCGCGCGCCGCTCCAAAAAGCTTTAAGGCGCGTCGGTGTACTTGCTTCGATCCGACACACCCCTATAGTCCGCGCGCATTTCCGGTTTCCGCGTAATCCAGGATTTCTCCATGGCGAAGAACGGCTTGAAAGACGTGAAAAAAGTGGTGCTGGCCTATTCCGGCGGGCTCGACACGTCGATCATTCTCAAATGGCTGCAGACCACCTATGGCTGCGAGGTCGTGACTTTCACCGCCGATCTCGGCCAGGGCGAGGAGCTTGAGCCGGCGCGGGCCAAGGCGCTCACCCTCGGCATCAGGCCTGAGAACATTTTCATCGAGGATCTGCGCGAGGAATTTGTCCGGGATTACGTATTTCCGATGTTCCGCGCCAATGCGGTCTATGAGGGCCAGTATTTGCTCGGCACCTCGATCGCGCGCCCTTTGATCGCCAAGAAGCAGATCGAGATTGCCGAAAAAGTCGGCGCCGATGCGGTCGCCCATGGCGCCACCGGCAAGGGCAATGATCAGGTCCGTTTCGAGCTCGGCTATTATGCGCTCAAGCCAGACGTGAAAGTCATCGCCCCGTGGCGCGAATGGGATTTCAAATCGCGCGAGGCGCTGCTTGCTTTCGCGGAACTCAATCAGATCCCGATCGCCAAGGACAAGCGAGGCGAGGCGCCGTTCTCGACCGACGCCAATCTTCTGCATGTCTCGTCCGAAGGCAAAGTGCTGGAAGACCCGGCGGGCGAAGTGCCGGATTACGTCTATTCGCGCACCGAGGATCCGCTGAGCGCGCCGGACAAGCCCGCGTACATTACACTCGATTTCGAGCGCGGCGATCCGGTGGCGATCGACGGCAAGAAGCTCTCGCCGGCAGCATTATTGACCGAGCTCAATGCGCATGGCCGCAAACACGGCATCGGCCGGCTCGATCTGGTGGAAAATCGTTTCGTCGGCATGAAGTCGCGCGGCATGTATGAGACGCCGGGCGGCACCATCCTGCTTGCCGCGCATCGCGGCATTGAATCGATCACGCTCGACCGCGGCGCCGCGCATCTCAAAGACGAGCTGATGCCGAAATATGCCGAGCTGATCTACAACGGTTTCTGGTTCGCGCCGGAACGCGAAATGCTGCAGGCGGCGATCGACCGCAGCCAGCAATTCGTCAGCGGCCGAGTTCGGCTCAAGCTCTACAGGGGCAATGTCGGCGTGGTCGGACGCGAGAGCAAATACTCGCTCTACGACAAGGACCTGGTGACGTTCGAGGAGGGCGCGGTCGCCTACGACCAGCGCGATGCCGAGGGCTTCATCCGGCTCAACGCGCTTCGGCTCCGTACGCTCGGCCAGCGGAAGCGTAAATTGAAACTGTGATTTCGTCATTCCGGATTGCCGCAAAACGGTAAGTCCGGAATCCATAATCACAGGTCAGCGAATATGGATTCCGGGCTCCTTGCTTCGCGCGGCCCCGGAATGACGGCGCATCGCGGACACTACATCTTCGGGAGATCGCCACCAGCCGGCTTGCCTGGAAAATAGTCCGGCTCCGAGCCCGGCCCGTGCGGGTCAGGCGGCTCGTCGACGGGATACCGCGTGCGCGAGCGGTTGGGCTCTTCCTTCGGCGGATTGGCCGGCCGCTTGGGCGGCGAGGGCTCCTTGATGGCGGGCTTCATCGCATCGCCACCTTGCGGTTCTCGCCCATGTCGGGGCGGTGACCCGTCAGTGCCGCGGTCGCCATCTTGATATAGGCGACGGTGGTGCCAGGGCCGTCCCAGTATTCCGCCTCAGCCGGCGTTACTTTGAGCACGCGGATATTGGGGTCGTCCGGCGAATCCCACCAAGCCTTCGCCGGCGTCCCCCACAATTCGCGAAATCTTGCCGCGATCGCTCGTGACTTCGGCGTGGCCGGCCAGCGAGACGTATTTCTGTCCGCCGGTATCGGCGAAAGCGAGGCACACCTTCGAATATTGGTTGACCTCTTGCTCCTTGTGCCGGCGCGCGTCAGACAAGAAATAAACCGCATTGTCCTCGGGACGCACATAGGCGCCCATCGGGCGCGCATGCAGTTCGCGGCCGTCCCACGTCGCGAACATGCAGATCGAAATCTTTTTCATCAATTCCCAAACGCGATCGCTCTCGGCCATTGGTTCCTCCAAAGCGAAATGAAAATACGCTCTGTGGGGACAACGTGTTTCGCGCTGAGGTCGTTCCGCGCGGAACCCCGCATTCCCAATCAGATGATCGTCACATCGGAACGGTGACTTTGCGGTTTTCGCCGAGATTAGGCTCCGCGCCGAGGAGCCGCGCTTTGACAAATTCAAATGCGGCGACGGCCTTGCTCGCCGGCCCATCCCATAATTCAGCGGTGAGCGGTGTGACGCGGAGCACGCAGACATTGCTGTCGTTCGGCCCATGCCACCACATATTGTCGGTTGATTTCCAGATCTCGGCGGCCTTGGCGTGATCGCGCCACACCTGGGCGCGCGCGGTGAGCGAGAGATAGGCGTTGGCCTTGGCCTCGACGAACACGAGTCCGACGTCGTGTTCACGTTCGATCTCGTCCTCCTTGGCACTGCGCAGATCGGTCACGAACCAGATGATGCCGGCGGCGCGATCGGGCCGGGCTTCCAATGGCCGCGCCCGCAAGCCGTCGGCAAAGCGAGTTGTCAGCATGCACACGCCGACGCGCTCGATGATGTCCCAGACGCGATCGAGATGAGATTGTTCCGCCATGACGCGGGTAACCCGGCAGCCGCGGGATCGGTTCCCGGCAGCTTCGACTAAACGGCGTCGACTGGCGCCGGCATCTGCGCTTGATCGAGGATAGTGCCCTGCGCACGAAGAACGCGGCGCACGGCGGCAGCGTCAGTACCGCCGTCTGCCGCGAATTGTGCGGCAGCGACCCCCGCCGCTTGTCCGGTAGCGAAGGCCGTGCCCATCACGCGCAGCGAAGCGCCGGCGCGCTGGTCGCCATCCGCGGTTCGGCCGGCGGCGAACAGGTTCGGCGTGTCGGCGCTGATCAGGCAGCCGAGCGGAATATCATAGGCACCGCCCTGCGGCGGGAGAACGAAGGTGCTGCGGAAAGTGTCGCGGTCGTGCCATTCGACACCCCAGGCGCCGAGCGCTACCGCATCGTCCTGCCGAACGCCGCGTTCGACTTCATCCCAGGTCAGTTGCCGGCGCGAATTGATATGGCGCGATTCGCGCGTGCCGAATTCCGGGCCGCTTGAGACCAGATAACAGTTCTCCCAGCCCGGCAGAGAACGGATCGCGTCGAGATAAAGCCAAGCCTGCCGCCGGCCCTCGATCTCGGTCGCTGTGATCGAGCGGGCGTCGCGGGCATCATAATCGGCTGAGGCGAGATAGGTCACGACGTCGCCTGAAAACGGCAAACGGGCAACGACACTGCGGTCCTTGGAGAATCCCGTGACGCCGCGGGCCTGCGCCGCGTGGATCGCAACCGTCATCATCTCGGCCGTCACCGGTACATCGGCCGGAATGCCGCCAAAGCGCGTGCCCAATGTGCCGAGATTGACGAAGCCGTGGTTGCCGTAACGCGTCGAGGCGCCGGCGCGGAAAGCAAGATCGCCGTCGCCGGAGGCGTCGACGAAGGCCGCTGCGGTGACGTCATGCGGCTCGTTGCGATCCTCGTAGGTGATGGCGGTCACGCGATCACGATTGCGGGCGGCGCGGGTGACGGCCGCATGGAGCAGGATTTCAACTTTTGCCTCGGCGCAGATTTCGTCGAGCGCCCGCTTGACCGCCTCCGGGTCGATGGCGATGAACACGCCGCGATGACGCATCGGGCCGGTGGCCGCGTTCCAGCGGCGCAGCTTAGCGACCACCTCGGCGGCGACACCGCCGATCGCCAGTTGGGGCCGGGCGCCAAGGGTATAGAGGCCGCAATAGGTCAGAACATTGCGCATGGTCGATGCGCCGCCGAGGCAGCCGTGTTGTTCGACCAAAAGCGTACGGGCGCCGGATCGCGCCGCGCCGACCGCGGCGCCGACGCCGGCACGGCCGCCACCGACTACGACGGCGTCGTAGTGCTCAACTTCCGACATGAGAGCATCCCCGCTGACGCGAGAATGGCGAAAGGGTCAGACCTCGAAATGATCAGACTTCGAAATGTCAGACTTGCCGCTCCACCAGCGCGCGCTTGATCTCGGCGATGGCCTTGGCCGGATTGAGGTGCTTGGGGCAGGCCTTGGCGCAATTCATGATGGTGTGGCAGCGATAGAGCCGGAACGGATCTTCCAGATTGTCGAGCCGTTCGCCGGTCGCCTCGTCGCGCGAGTCGACAATAAAGCGCTGCGCCTGCAACAGCGCGGCCGGTCCGAGATAGCGGTCTGAATTCCACCAATAGCTCGGGCACGAGGTCGAGCAGCAGGCGCACAGGATGCATTCGTAGAGGCCGTCGAGCTTCGCCCGGTCCTCGTGGCTCTGCTTCCACTCCTTGCGCGGCGTCGGCGATTTGGTCTGCAGCCACGGCTCGATCGAGGCGTGCTGGGCATAGAAATTGGTCAGGTCCGGAACGAGATCTTTCACCACCGGCATGTGCGGCAATGGGTAGATGCGCACCGGGCCTGAAACATCGCTCATCGCCATAGTGCAGGCCAGCGTGTTGGTGCCGTCGATATTCATTGCGCAGGAGCCGCAGATACCCTCGCGGCAGGAGCGGCGGAAGGTCAGCGTCGCGTCGACGTTGTTCTTGATCCACATCAGCGCGTCGAGCACCATCGGGCCGCAATCGCCGGTATCGACAAAATAAGTGTCGACGCGCGGATTGTTGCCGTCGTCGGGGCTCCAGCGATAAACGCGGTACTCGCGCTCCGCCTTGGCCCTGACCGGATGCGGCCAAGTCTTGCCTTCGCCGACCTTTGAATTCTTCGGAAGCGTGAATTGGACCATTGCAACCTCGATAAACCGCTTAATAAACGCGCTTCTTCGGCTCGATATACGAAACGTCGTTGGTCAGCGTGTAGGTGTGAACCGGCCGATAGTCGATCGTGACTTTGCCGGTAGCGGGATCAAGCCACGACAACGAGTGCTTCATCCAGTTGTGGTCGTCGCGATCGGGGAAGTCTTCGCGCGCATGCGCGCCGCGGCTTTCGGTGCGGTTGACCGCGGTATCCACGGTGACCACGGCCTGTTCGATCAGATTGACGAATTCCAGCGTCTCGATCAGGTCGGAATTCCAGATCAGCGAGCGGTCGGACACGCGCACATCGGCGGCGCCGTCAAAGACTTCGTGGATGAGCTTCGAACCTTCTTGCAGGACTTCGCCGGTGCGGAACACGGCGCAATTGTTCTGCATCACCTGCTGCATCCTGGCGCGCAGATGCGAAGTCGGTGTGCCGCCGGAAGCGTAACGGTATTTGTCGAGCCGCGACAGCGCACGCTCGGCCGAGTCCTTGGGCAGATCGGGCTGCTTGTCGCCCGGCGTGAGGATTTCAGCGCAGCGATGTGCGGCCGCGCGGCCGAACACGACAAGGTCGATCAAGGAATTGGAGCCGAGCCGGTTGGCGCCATGCACCGAGACGCAGGCCGCTTCGCCAAGCGCCATCATGCCGGGCACCACATAGTCGGGATTGCCGTCCTTCTTGATCAGGGTTTCGCCGTGATAATTCGTGGCGATGCCGCCCATGTTGTAATGCACAGTCGGCACGATCGGCACCGGCTCGCGGGTAAGATCGACGCCGGCGAAGATGCGTGCGGATTCGGTGATGCCCGGCAGCCGCTCGGCCAGGATTTTCGGATCGAGATGGTCGAGGTGAAGGAAGATATGATCTTTCTTCGGACCGACGCCGCGGCCTTCGCGGATTTCGATCGTCATGGCGCGGGAAACCACGTCGCGCGAGGCCAGGTCCTTGGCGGACGGCGCATAGCGCTCCATGAAGCGCTCGCCTTCCGAATTGACCAGATAGGCGCCTTCGCCGCGCGCGCCCTCGGTGATCAACACGCCGGCGCCGTAAATGCCGGTCGGATGGAATTGCACGAATTCCATATCCTCGAGCGGCAGGCCGGCACGCAGCACCATGGCGTTGCCGTCGCCGGTCTGGGTATGCGCGCCGGTGCATGACGCATAGGCGCGGCCATAGCCGCCAGTGGCGATGATGGTCATCTGCGCCGAGAAGCGATGGATCGTGCCGTCGTCCAGATTGATGGCGATGACGCCGCGGCAGCGGCCGTCCTCGTCCATCATCAGATCGATGGCGAAATATTCGATGAAGAATTCGGTCTGATGGCGCAGCGCCTGGCCGTACATGGTGTGCAGCATGGCGTGGCCGGTGCGGTCGGCGGCGGCGCAAGTGCGTTGCGCGGTGCCCTTGCCGTAATGCGTAGTCATGCCGCCGAACGGACGCTGATAAATCTTGCCGTCTTCGCGGCGCGAGAACGGCAGCCCCCAATGCTCGAGCTCGTACACCGCTTCCGGCGCAGCCCGGCACATATATTCGATAGCATCCTGGTCGCCGAGCCAGTCCGACCCTTTCACGGTGTCGTACATGTGCCAGCGCCAATCGTCCTCGCCCATATTGCCGAGCGCCGCGGCAATGCCGCCCTGCGCCGCCACAGTGTGCGAGCGGGTCGGAAATACCTTGGTGATGCAGGCGGTGCGCAAGCCGGCTTCACTGCAGCCGACGGTGGCGCGCAGCCCCGAGCCGCCGGCACCGATCACCACAACGTCATAGACGTGATCTTCGATCGGATAGGCGCGGCCGTTGACGCCGGGCGCCGCGCTTCCGTTGGTTCCGCTCTCTGCCATTTTTACAATCCGAATGAGAGCTTGAGGACGCCGTAAACGCAGGCCAAGCCGACGGCGAAGGTGAAGAACGTATTGGCCATCAACAATGTAAGCTTGGCCAACTCGTCATGCACGTAATCCTCGATGATCACGGCCATGCCCAATCGCATGTGGATCGTGACGGAGAGGATGAACAGCAGCATGATGATGGCGACGGTGGGCGAGCCCAGAATTTGCGCCGCGGCGGCCTGATTGCGGCCAAGCAGCATCAGCATAATGACAATCGCCGCGATGGTGAGCGGAATATTGGCGACCGCGGTAAGCCGCTGATGCCAAAAATGCTCGGTGCCGGACTTTGCAGCGCCTCGACCGAGGACGCGCGCCAGCGGCGTCCGAATATGTTTCGGTTCGCTCACGACTGACCTCCCATCGTGAGCAGCACGAAAATCCACAGGATCAGCGTGATCGCGATCGAGCCGATCAGGTTGGCGGCGACCAGCCATTCGCGTTCGCTCGGGCCGAACCCGCGTCCGGTATCCCAGATGAGATGGCGGATGCCGCCCAGCATGTGGTGGATCACCGACCAGGTGAAGCCGAACAGAATCAGCCGGCCGATCAGCGAGGCGGCGAACCATTGGAAGCGTGCATAGCCGTTCGGGCTTGCGGCGGCGATCAGCCACCAAGCCAACAGCAGCATGCCGAAATAATTGCCGAAACCGGTGATGCGATGCACGATCGACATCATCATCGACAGCATGGGACGGTAGATTTGCAGGTGCGGCGACAACGGCCGTGCGGCCACCGTGCGGCCTTCGAGCGGGCGTGTTTCGGCCATTGGCATCATCCGAATTCACTTCAGCGCGGGCGCGCCAAGCTTAAAGCCGTTCCTAGCCAATCCGCGCGCTTGCCGCAATGCAGCACCGCCACAGATCGGCCCCGCGCGCCACGACTGGCAGTTTCGTGTTAGACGAAAGAATAGCGTTGAAATGTCCAGTTACAATGACCAATATACTGAGCCTGACTTCGCAAAATACGAAGGAATGGTTCAGGACGCTCATTCCAATGCGATTCGATCTGCCCGATCTCAACCTGTTTCGCCATGTCGTTGAAGCCGGCAGCATCACCCATGGCGCGGAGCGCGCGCATCTCGCGCTCGCTGCAGCCTCAACGCGCATTCGCAATATGGAGGACGTGCTCGGCGTCGCGCTGCTCACCCGCAGCCGGCAAGGCGTGACGCCGACTCAAGCCGGCCGAACCTTGTTGGCGCATGCGCGCACCATCCTGCGCCAAGCCGAACGTCTGCACGAAGACCTTGGCGCCTATGGCGGCGGATTCGCCGGTCAGATTCGCGTGCTGTCGAATACCAATGCGCTGACGGAGTTTTTGCCCGAGGCGCTGTCTTCGTTTCTCGCCGCGCACCCGAATGTCAGCGTCGATCTCGAAGAGCGGCTGAGCGATGAGATCGTCGGCCTCATCGCCGAAGGGGTCGCCGACCTCGGCGTCGTGGCCGGCACGGTCGATGCCGGCGCCCTCGAGACTTATCCGTTTCGCCGCGACCGCTTTGTGCTCGTGGTGGCGCAGGACCACCCCTTGGCCAAGCGCGCCAAGATCGGCTTCGACGAAGTGCTCGATCAGGATTTCGTCGGGCTCGATCGCTCAAGCGCCATCCAGCGCTTTCTCGCCACCAAAGCGGTGCGTATCGGGCGGCCGCTGCGGCTCCGCGTCCAGCTGCGCAGCTTCGACGCCGTCTGCCGCCTGGTGGAATGCAAAGTCGGCATCGGCATCGTGCCGGAGACCACCGCGCGCCGGGTGGCGAAGACCATGGCGATCAAGATGGTCGCGCTATCCGACGCCTGGGCGGTGCGCGACCTGACCATCTGCGTACGCAATCACGACGAATTGCCGGCCTATGCGCGGCAATTGGTCGAGCACTTGCGCGCGCCCACGCATTAGCGCGGCATCAGCACCCAGTAATCGAGATCAAGCAGGATGGCAGGATCGTAGTCATCCCCGCTCTTGTAGGGGAAATCGCCGCAGGGCTTGTCGCAGGTGGCTACCGTCCGTAGCCGCAAGGCGCCGACATCCTCGCGGCCGGGCAATTCGGATTTCGCCAACACTTCCGACCACGCATAGACGGTGCCACCGGCAAACAGCGGCGCGACATGCCGGCCGCCGTTGATGGCGGCGACATGGAAGGCATTGGCGAGGCCGCTAAAGGATAAGGCTCGCGCCAGGGAAATAACGTGGCCGCCATAGATCAGCCGGCGGCCGAAGCGGTTCTGTTTGGCGAGGTGCAGATCGAAATGGATGCGCGCGGTGTTCTGATAAAGCCGGGTCGCGATCATGTGCTCGGCCTCTTCGACCGTGATGCCGTCGACATGATCGATCTTTTCGCCGACCGCGTAATCGCCGAATTTGTACGCGCTGCCGGCCAGCGCGAGATCGTAGGCCGCAACGTCAATCGTCGGGCAGGCCTCGCCTAAGACTTTCGGCTCGAGCGCGGTCGGCAGTCGCGGCACGTGATCGCCGGGCGCCGGCGCCGCCTCATCGCGCTTTCGCACCATCACCCAGCGCACATATTCCAGCACCGGCTTTAAGTCCTGATTGTAGCCGGTGGTGCGAACATAGACGATGCCGGTCTTGCGGCTGGAATTTTCCTTCAGCCCGATGACTTCGGATTGCGCATTGAGCGTATCGCCGGGATAGACCGGGGCGCGGAAGCAGCAATTGGCGTAGCCGAGATTGGCAACCGCATTGAGCGATACGTCCGGCACGGTTTTGCCGAACACGATGTGAAAGACGAGAAGATCGTCGATCGGCGACCGCGGATAGCCGATCGCCTTGGCGAAGGCGTCCGAGGATTGCACGGCAAAGCGGGCACCGAACAGGCCGCAATAAAGCGCAACGTCGCCGACCGTCACCGTGCGCGGCGTGGCGTGGCGAAGCACCTGGCCGATACGAAAATCCTCAAAGAAATTTCCAGGACTGTTCTTCGACATCGAAATAGACCTTTACAGCGCGAAACCCGGCAATTTGGCCGGCGCTTCATAGCCCACCATGGCGAGAGGGGAAAGTGTTCACGCAGCCGTGAGCGCTGGCCTGAAACCCGCGACGAAAGCCTCCGTATCTCTAGCTGACGACGCAAAGCGACCTTCGCGTCGCCGGCGGTTTCGCCGCCGCAACCCATTGAAATGGAGAACTCTCATGTCCAAGCGTTTTGCTTTACTTGCCGGCGCGGCCGTTCTCGCCGTTGCCGCGGTGACATCCGTTCCGACCTATGCGCAGTCGATGTCGGAAAAGACCGTGACCGTCGGCGGCGCACCGATGTATCCGTCGAAGAACATCATCCAAAACGCGGTGAATTCGAAGGACCACACCACACTCGTCGCCGCGGTGAAGGCCGCCGGCCTGGTCGATACGCTTTCGGGGCCTGGTCCGTTCACCGTGTTCGCGCCGACCAACGCGGCTTTCGCCAAGCTGCCAGCCGGCACCGTCGACAACCTGCTCAAGCCGGAGAACAAGGCGACGCTGGTCAAGGTTCTGACCTACCACGTCGTGCCCGGCCGCATGACTGCCGCGAACCTGATGAAAGCTGTCAAGGACGGCGAGGGCGAGGCGCATCTCAAGACGGTGGCCGGCGAGGACCTCACGGTGAAACAAGCCGGTCCCGGCAAGCTCACCATTACCGACTCCAAGGGCGATGTCGCCATGGTCACCATCCCCGACGTGTTGCAGTCGAACGGCGTGATCCACGTCATCGACACGGTCATGTTGCCTTAACGGCGTCGCGGCGCGGCTTTCCCTCTCCCGCTAGGCGGGAGAGGGACTATACTGACAACAATGTGAGACGCTTGTGCTTTCGTATTTTGGTACAGGTCCGCCCATGACCATTGACGCCACAAGGACGATCGAAGCCCCAAGCCATTTGCCTGGCGTCGCCGATGTCGCGTCGGGACCGCTCATCCATCCACGCTGGGTGCGCGTGACGCACTGGATCAACGCGCTGGCCATCTTCATGACGATCGGCTCGGGCTGGCAGATTTACGATGCTTCGCCGCTCTTTAATTTCATCTATTTTCCGAGTGAAGTGGCGCTAGGCGGATGGCTCGCCGGCGCGCTGTTGTGGCACTTCGCCGCGATGTGGCTTCTCATGATTAATGGCGCCGTTTACGTAATGCTCGGTATTGTAACCGGCCGCTTCCGCCGCAAGCTGCTGCCGATCCGTGCCAGCGCCGTCATCAACGACCTGACTGCCGCATTGCGAGGCAAGCTCTCGCATGACGATCTCTCGGTCTACAACGCGGTGCAACGGCTGCTCTATCTCGGGGTGATCATCGCCGGTGTCGTCATCATCGCGTCGGGGCTCTCGATCTGGAAGCCGGTACAACTGAAATACCTGACCGACTTCTTCGGCGGCTATGACACCGCGCGCTACGTGCACTTCTTCGCGATGTCGTCGATCGTGGCGTTTCTCGCGATCCACATCGTGCTCGCGCTTCTCGTCCCTAAAAGCCTGCGCGCCATGATCGTCGGCCGGTGAGAGGGGAAACAATGTCGCGAACGCGGAAACCTGCACCCGGCGTCGATACAAAGCTTCTGATCAAGGATGCAGCCAAATTGTTGCCGGAGCCGTCGCGGCGCCTTTTCCTGCGCGGTTCCGCGAGCCTCGGCGCGCTCGCCATGCTGACGGGCTGCGACATCGTCGACGGCGATTCTTCGGAGAAAGTGCTGCGTGTCATTTCGCGGTTCAACGATCGCGTTCAGGCATTGTTGTTCAGCGAAACGACGCTGGCGCCGGAATATCCGGAGAGCGCCATCACCCGGCCATTCCCGTTCAATGCCTATTATTCGGTCGATGAAGCGCCGGATATCGACGGCGATACCTGGAAGCTCGAAATCGGCGGGCTCGTCGACAACAAGAAACCTTGGACGCTTGAGGAGCTGAACAAGCTGCCGGAGGTTTCCCAGATCACCCGTCACGTCTGCGTCGAGGGTTGGAGCGCGATCGGCTCGTGGCAGGGCGTCAAGCTCTCCGATTTTCTCAAAATGATCGGCGCCGACACCACTGCCAAATATGTCTGGTTTCAGTGCGCCGAGGGCTATTCCAACACGATCGATATGCCGACCGCACTGCATCCCCAGACGCAGCTGACGCTTAAATTCGATCACCAGACCTTGCCGACCGCTTACGGCTTCCCGGTCAAGATCCGCATTCCGACCAAGCTCGGTTTCAAGAACCCGAAATACGTCACCGCCATGTATGTGCAGAACAACGACGCCGGCGGCTATTGGGAAAACCAGGGCTATAACTGGTTCAGCGGGCTGTAACGAATTCCGCCGCGAGCGCGAGCTACAGCGGCTCGTACGGATTAAAAACCTCAACCTCAAACTGCCTGAAGTCTTTCACGTTACGGGTCGCAACTTTCAGTCCGTGAACGCGCGCCGTTGCCGCAATCATTGCATCTTCGAATAGCTCGCTCGATCGGTGATGCATGAGCTTGGCCGTCATGCGGAATGTTGCTGCATCCATTGGCAGAACGTTCCAAATTTCTACGACGTGATCGACCCAGGCTTCAATTTCGGCCGCCTTCGCGGCGTCCTGTTCGCGCGTAATTTCGATACCGGCTTGGAACTCGCCCAGCGTTACGGCCGAAATGTGAATGTCGCCTTGGTCAAGTGAGCGCAGCCATGCAACCACTGCGCCGTGTGGCCGCCGTTTCCGCAATTCGGATACGATATTGGTGTCCAGCAAATACACGGCAATTAAGCGAGCGCGCGCGGAGCGCGCCGGCGCTTCTTCCCGCGTGGCGGAATCTCCATATCAAACCGTCCGACATCGGTTAACAGGAGATCTTTTAGTGTTGGCTTGCCGGGGCTGGTAAGCCGCTGCCATTGTGCAGCAGGAACGAGAACTGCCGCTTTCTCGCCGCGCCGCGTAACGAGCTGGGGACCATCCCTTAAGCACGTCTCCAGCAACTCGCTGAACCGAGCCTTGGCGTCCTGCACCGGCCACGCTTTCATCGGCCTTACTCCCCAATTTTCGAAACCATATGACTAGTCAGATAACTAGTCAAAGATCGGCTTGCAACTGAGGAATACTCAGGTTGCCAAGGGCGAAAGCGGCCGTTAGCACTGCGCTTCGCCCTCATTATTCGGGATCTCCTTCATGCCCAATTTTAATCTCCTCCTGCTCGCCGGCGACGGCATCGGCCCGGAAGTCATGGCCGAAGTGAAGCGGCTGCTCGGTTTCTACGCCAGGAAGGGCGTTGCCAATTTCCACACCGAGGAAGGCCTCGTTGGGGGCGCCGCCTATGACGCGCACAAAGTCTCCATCACAGACGAAACCATGGCGAAGGCGCATGCCGCCGATGCGGTGATTTTCGGCGCTGTCGGCGGCCCGAAATGGGACAAGGTGCCATTCGAGGCGCGCCCCGAGGCGGGGTTGCTGCGGCTGCGCAAAGACCTCGGCCTGTTCGCGAATATCCGGCCCGCTATCGTTTATCCGGCGCTCGCCGAAGCTTCGAGCCTCAAGCGCGAGGCGGTCGAAGGCCTCGATATCATTATTCTGCGCGAGCTCACCGGCGGCGTCTATTTCGGCGAGCCGAAAACCATTACGGATCTCGGTAACGGCCAGAAGCGCGCCGTCGATACCCAGGTTTACGATACCTACGAGATCGACCGCATCGCGCGCGTCGGCTTCGAACTGGCGCGCCAGCGGCGCAACAAAGTCACTTCGATGGAAAAGCGCAACGTCATGAAGACCGGCCTGCTGTGGCACGAAGTGGTCGATGACGTGCATGCCCGCTCGTACAAGGACGTCGAGCTCGAACATATGCTGGCCGATTCCGGCGGCATGCAGCTGGTGCGCTGGCCGAAACAGTTCGACGTGATCGTCACCGACAATCTGTTCGGCGACATGCTGTCCGACATCGCGGCGATGCTGACCGGTTCGCTCGGCATGCTGCCGTCGGCCTCGCTCGGCGAAGTCGATGCCAAGACCAAGCGGCGCAAGGCGATGTATGAGCCGGTGCACGGCTCGGCGCCCGATATCGCCGGCAAGGGCATGGCCAATCCGATCGCCATGCTGGCGTCATTCGGTATGGCGCTGCGCTATTCGTTCAATATGGGCAAAGAAGCCGATCAACTCGATGCGGCGATTGCGGCGACGCTCGCCAAAGGATTGCGCACTGCCGACATCAAGTCGGACGGCACAAAGGTCGTCAGCACTGCAGAAATGGGCGAAGCGGTGATCGGCGAGCTGGAACGGATCGCCGGCTAGAACGGCGTGTCCGGGTTTATTCCTGGAATATAGAACGGTCGCGGCAGCGGATAGCCGCCATTGCCCTGAATATCCGGTCCGAAGAACCAGTTCGGTCGGCCGGGATCGCCGCCCGGCGGCAGCACATAGTCCTGGAAGCTGCGATCGCCCACTGACACTTCCGTGCCAGTGTCGAGGTAAGAGCGCCGGCGCGGAATGACGATGACCGTGGTGTGGCCATAGCCGTCGTGGAGAATCGTCGTCGTCGGCTGGATCACGGTACCACTGGCGGAGCGCTCAATGACGGGCTGCAGTGGTTTCTTCGGTGCCGCGATGGTGGGGGTGGCGAGCGCGGAAACGGCGGTAATAACGCCAATAAAAGCTGCTACTGAACGCATTACCGGCAGACCACCTACTTCCAAACTCATGACATCCTCACCTTGTGAGCACAATCTAGCCGGCTTCCGCGCGTTGTAACAGTGCCTAAACGGGACGCCGTGCCAAAGGGTTCCAGTTGGCGGTCCATCTCTACCGATCGAACGACTAAAATCCGTTCGCAGAACAATATGCTTTGATTCGATTGGTTTATGTCACATTATTTCTCGGCAAGCCCTCGATGGAGGGCGGTTCAAAGCATCGCGCCGACGTAATCGCGCGAGAAAGGGAGGTCATGCTGACACGACGCAGTCTATTGGAGGCTGCTAGCGCCACCGTGGCGCTTGGCGGCAGTACCCTCGGCCTGCCGCGGCTCTTCAGCGCGAGAGCCGAAGGGGCCCCGGCGCAGACAACGGTGCAGCTGCCGTTTCCGGGAGAACCCAACAAGCGGCCGATCACGACCGCCTTTCCGCAGAAGGGTGCGATGGTCCTTCAGCGCACCCGACCCCCGCTGTTGGAAACGCCATTCGAGGTTTTCGACAAGGGGGTGTTCACACCGAACGATCAGTTTTACGTGCGCTGGCATTGGGCGGTGATCCCTCAAAGCGTCGATGTCGACAAATTCCGGCTGAATGTTCACGGCCAAGTCGCTCAGCCCCAGGTGCTGACATTGAAAGACATCATGGCCCTGCCGCCGATGGACCTTGCCGCCGTGAACCAATGCTCCGGCAATTCCCGCGGTTTTTTCCAACCGCGGGTGGCCGGCGGCGAGTGGGGTAACGGCGCTATGGGTAATGCGCGGTGGACCGGCGTGAGTCTCAAGAGCGTCCTCGATAGAGCAGGCATCAAATCGAGTGCCGTGCGGGTCCGCTTCAACGGCATGGACGAGCCGGTCGTTGCGGACGGTCCAGACTTCATGAAGTCATTGTCGATCGATCACGCGCGCGACGGCGAAGTGATGATCGCCTACGCCATGAACGGCGAGCAATTGCCGCTCCTGAACGGGTTTCCGCTGCGTCTCGTCGTTCCGGGTTGGTATGCGACTTATTGGGTGAAGATGCTCAATGACATCGAAGTCCTGGACGGCCCGGATACCAATTTCTGGACCAAGACGGCCTACACGATTCCGGACACGCCGCATGCCGATATGAAGCCAGGGCAGGCCAATGTACCGATGGTGCCGATCAATAAGCTGAACCCTCGTTCCTTCATCACCAATATCCAGGCCGGCTCCAAAATTCCGGCCGGCAAATCCGTGTCCATCCGCGGCATCGCGTTCGGCGGCGATGCCGGCGTCAAGCAGGTGGACTTTTCGTCCGACGGCGGCAAAAGCTGGCAAGCCGCGCATCTCGGCAAGGACGAAGGTAAATACAGCTTCCGGCAATGGCAGATGCAGTTCACGCCGGTGGCGAAGGGCGATATCACGCTGATGGTCCGCTGCACGAATACGAGTGGAGAAGCGCAACCGGCTGAGGCCAACTGGAATCCTTCAGGCTTCATGCGCAACGTGATCGAAGCGATGCCGGTTTCGCTAGCGTGAGGGGGGACCAGATGAACCGCAAAGCTTGTTTATTCGCAGTCCTCGCCGCGACCACTTTGGTAACATTGGCGGCGCAGGCAAAGGCTCCACTCACTTTGAAGTCGGTCGATGTGACGCTGCCGGACGACACTCGAGCGCTGCCAGACGGCCCGGGTCTCGAAACCGCGCAAAATAACTGCATTGGCTGTCATTCCGCCGGCATGATCGTAAATCAGCCGGCGATGCCGCAAGCGGCGTGGCAGGCCGAAGTCGCCAAGATGCGCAACGTCTATCAGGCGCCGGTGGACGAAAAGGATGTAGGGACCATCGTCGGTTACCTGACGGCGGTCAAAGGTCCGAAATAGCGACTGTCTCGTTCCAGCAGGTGGCCGCGTAGCCTGACGCCCGGGACGGACCTTGCGTGGCGCGGCGCCGTGGCGAGTTGCGCCTCGCGCTCCGGCGTCGCCGCCAGGATCGGACTGCGCTGGCCGCAGAAGGTGCGCTTGATCTCGGCATTCGCAAACAAGCCGGCTAGCTTGGCGTCGCCGCCGGCGGACAGCATGGTGAGCCGATCAAGCGCGCAAGTGAGTGTCGCTCGATCGACCACCTCCTCGCCGGCGCTGCAATACCATCCGGCGATCTGCACCGGCGGCTCGGCGAACGAGCGCGCGAAGCCAAGGCAGCGCCGCGCCCTGCCGCTCGGCTTGTTTGGCGCTGAAACGGCGAAATCGACCAACGGCATGTTGCCGAATTTGCTGTCGATCGAGCCGGCGGGCTTGACGTCGTCGACCACTTTATACGTGACGATACGGGCCGCGATTTCGCTCGGCGCGTCGATGAAGCGCTCGCTTTTGACACCGGGACGATAGATTTCGACCGTGACAAACGGGCCGCTGCCGGCCGCTGTGCCGAAGCTCAGAATATCCTTGCGGGCGCCGTCGGCGGTCCGGCGCAGAATGGAATACTCGAAGTCTTCCGCCGCAAGCTCCGGCATTTGCAGTTCGAAGGCGGGGTGCGGGCGCTCGATATTGACCCATTCGGGTACAGCGGCGGGACGAACGGCCATCGCGAGGTCGGGGCCGCTAAAAAAGCTCGCTGCCGCGATGGCAAGGATGGCCAGCGCGCCCATATAGGCCAGTATTCGCACGAACGTTGCGCGAATATCGCCTGGAACGGAACGCAACGCCGACTGCACCGGTACTACTCCACCACATTGTGTTCGGGGTGGTTCTCGCTTAGAAGCGCTTCCGCTCCGTTCCTGCGCCGTCAGGCCGGCCGCGAATTTTCGATGGAGAGTTAAGAATGGGTTACAAAGTGGCCGTCGTCGGCGCGACCGGCAATGTTGGCCGGGAGATGCTCAATATCCTGGCCGAGCGGTTGTTCCCGGCCGATGAAGTGATCGCGCTCGCCTCGCGCCGGAGCTTGGGGACCGAAGTCTCCTATGGCGATCAGACGCTGAAGGTCAAAGCGCTCGAACATTTTGATTTTTCCGGCATCGACATCTGCCTGATGTCGGCTGGAGGCACCGTGTCCAAGGAATGGTCGCCGAAAATCGCCGCCGCCGGCGCGGTGGTGATCGATAATTCGTCGGCGTGGCGTTACGACAGCGACGTTCCCCTGATCGTGCCGGAGGTCAATGCCGACGCGGTCGCGGGCTTCCGCAAGCGCGGCATCATCGCCAATCCGAATTGCTCAACGGCGCAACTCGTCGTCGCGCTCAAGCCGCTGCACGACAAAGCCAGGATCAAGCGCGTCGTGGTCTCGACCTATCAATCGGTATCCGGTGCCGGCAAGGAGGCGATGGACGAATTGTTCTCGCAGACCAAGGCGGTGTTCCAGATCGACGAGGTCGAGGCAAAGAAGTTTCCAAAGCGCATTGCTTTCAATGTCATCCCGCAGATCGACACTTTCATGGAGGACGGCTACACCCGTGAAGAGTGGAAGATGGTGGTCGAGACCAAGAAGATCCTCGACCCCAAGATCAAGCTGACTGCGACCTGCGTGCGCGTGCCGGTCTTCATCAGCCATTGCGAGGCGGTTAATATCGAGTTCGAGAATGAAATCACGCCCGACGAGGCGCGCGATATTCTGCGCGGCGCGCCGGGTTGTTTGGTCATCGACGCGCGCGAGCCGGGCGGTTACGTGACGCCCTACGAGGCGGCCGGCGAGGACGCTACCTACATCAGCCGCATCCGCGAGGACGCGACCGTCGAGAACGGACTGGCGATGTGGATCGTCTCCGACAATCTCCGCAAGGGCGCGGCGCTCAACGCCATCCAGATCGCCGAATGCCTGATCAACCGCAAGCTGATCACCGCGAAGCAGAAGGCGGCTTAGCGTTTCATCACATCATTTAGGATTGGCACGCAGCGGCGAATCCGAAATCCATAATCACAGGGGTTATGGACCGCGCTCGCCGCTGCGCGGCGTCCCGGAATGACGGTGCTTGGCACGGCTCATGCTAAGTCGCTAACTTAATCAATCATCCCTGGGGGCCTTACCGATGACCGACCGGCCGCGCCGCAGCGTGCTTTACATGCCTGGATCGAATCCCCGCGCGCTGGAAAAGGCGCGCGAACTGCCGGCCGACGCACTCATTCTCGACCTCGAAGATTCGGTGGCGCCCGACGCCAAGGCGCGGGGCCGCGAGAATATCGTCAAGGCGCTCAAGACCGGCTTTGGTGATCGAGAAGTTCTGGTACGGATCAACGGCCTCGACACCCGCTGGTGGGTCGAGGATCTCGATGCCGTCGTCGGCGGTCGGCCCGACGCCGTGCTGGTGCCGAAAATCTCCGACCCCGCTCAGTTCCAGGACTTGGCGGCGCGGCTGGTCGACATGGGTACCGATCCGCATGTGCGGGTGTGGGCGATGATGGAAACACCGCTCGCCATGATCAACGCCGGTCAGATCGCCGCCGCCGCGCTCGATTCCGAAACCCGGCTTGCCGGCTTCGTCATGGGCACCAACGACCTCGCCAAGGACACCCGCGCGCGGCTGGTGTCCGGCCGCGCGCCGATGCTGCCGTGGCTGATGACCTGCATCGCCGCGGCGCGCGCCTATGGCCTCGACATCCTCGATGGCGTCTACAACGACCTCGGCAATGCCGATGGTTTTGTCGAGGAATGCAAACAAGCACGAGATCTCGGTTTCGACGGCAAGACGCTTATTCACCCGCGCCAGATCGAGCCGTGCAACGACGCATTCTCGCCGTCGCCGGAAGAAGTCGAAGTGGCACGCAAGATGATTGCCGCCTTCGACCTGCCGGAAAACAAAGACAAGGGCGTCATTCAGCTCGAAGGCCGCATGGTCGAGCGGCTGCACGCCGACATGGGCCGCCGCACAGTGGCGATCGCTGATGCGATAGCGAAACGGCAAACCACCTGACGGGGCTTGGCTTTCGCGTCATGTCCGATACTCACTGGTATGGACAACGAGGCGTTCCGGCGATTGATCAGGAATTAATCCGCGAGACTTGACGTAGGTCTTGCCGGTCAGCCGGACGGCCAGCGCATTTGCCGTCGATTGGCACTCGATGATCAAGTGATCGGCCAACTCGCGAACGCTTGTCGGTTCAGCCATTGCCGTGAAAACGGTGAACGGTCCGAGCAGCCCCGCTAGCAGGCCGACGACGAGCCACGGGATGAAAGACCTCGAGCCGATCGCTGCCGCGGAGGCCGGCTGCAAAATATACAACCGGGCACATTGGCCATAGTGAAGCGCAAGAAGCCGCCATGAATTAATTGGCAACAAAACGAGGTGCAGGAAAAATACCGGGTAGATGTGTTGGAGATAGCCGTAACTTAGAAACAGAACATTGCTCAGGATTGCTATCAACCGCAGCGGTTTCATCGTCTGCGTCAAAAACGTCGCCAACACAGCGCAGGATGCCGCGTAACCGAGAATGTCCATGATCCTTCCCCCACCAATGAGGGAAGCGTAATCCGCCACGGCGACAGCGCCTGTGACGCCGATCACGAGATTGTGCTTTTTAATAAGTCATTGTTTATACGGGATATTATGGGCATCAAGCGCCGGAAGAGCCCCGGACCTCGTCAGTGGCCGGGGGCTCCAGTGGGCGCGACTCGATCGATAAGGAGCGTCGCCGTTCAAATCGTTCAAGCGAGTGCCATTAGCTGACGATTCGAATGCCTCGCATCGGGCACGCGCTGCTACGCCACCGTCACCGGATGGCGCAGCGTGGTCTGCGCGAACTTTTGCGCAGTCATAGGCTTCGCAAACAGAAAGCCCTGCACCAAATCAAAATCCATCTGGCGCACGGTATGAAAGTCGGCGCGGCTCTCCACCCCCTCGGCCACAGTGCGGGCGCCAACGTTATCGGCAAGATCGAGGATTTGGCGGCATGCTGTCTGCCGCAACCGGTCGTCGGCGCAGCCGGCAATGAATTGTCGATCAACCTTGATCTCGGCAAAGGGAAAGTCGTCAAGCGCGAGCAGCGAGGGCCATTCCGACGCGAGATCGTCAATCGAAACGGCGATGTTGCTGAAACGGAGCTGTCGCGCCACGGTCTTCGCCAGGTCTGGGTCGCTGATGACGTCGGCGGCATCAATCTCAACGATAAGCCCTTCGAATGCCGGATGATTAGGCATTTGGCGGCACAGATTAGCGATCGATTCCGGGTGTTGAAAAAAAGAGAATGGCAGGTTGATGGCGATCTCGATGCCCCGGTGCTCGGCAATGAAGCTCCGCCAGTCCTCAATTGCCCGGCCAATTACGAAGTTCGATAAAACGCCGAGGTAGGGATCGTCTTTATCAGGTATGAAATAGGCGGGCGGCACGACCCCCCAAGTGGGATGCCTGACGCGTATAAGCGCTTCAGCGCCGCACAATTGAAGCGTGTGTGTGTTGAATTTCGGCTGATACCACAGCTCTATCCAGCCCGCGCTCATCGCTTCAGCCGCGTCGATCACAGGGCTCGGCGGCGCTTCGATCTGCAAGAGCGTTTCGACACTGTTGCGCAGATTCGCGCCGTCAAATGGCGTGGCGAGTGGGGGCAGCATTTCCATCCCGAGTCGCTCGCCGAGTTCCTGGACGGCGGCCGCCATCAACGAGTCACCGGGCCCCAACACGAGGATCTTGCCATTGAATGCTCGGACGGCGAGCGCATTCAGTAGCGCCGCAGCTTCGGTCCCACCCCCGGATAACCCGATAAGGACAAGGTCGGGGATCAACAGGCCTCCGAGTACCGCGTCCAAGTCGCCGATTTGAATGCACTCGCAGGAGATAAATCCAAATTCTTCCAGAGCCTCTCTGAGGAATCTTCGAATGTGAGGCTTGGTCTCGGCGACGCAAACGCGAGGCGCGACTTTTCGCCGGCCGAACGCCGCAGTCGACTTGCTCGCTTCTTCGGGTTGCTGATTAACCATTATGCCTCCTGCATTGACGGGAGGCGCACCTTTTGGACCGATCATTCGCAAAGTATGGCGGGCTCGGGTAATCCATAGAAAAGTCGACTGTCAGTATTAACCTAGACAGTCAGAGTAAAGTTGAAAGGACTATTACGTAGAAAAATCGAGCCATTCCTTTAGCCGTTTGTTTACCGCGACCGAACGGCGCTCGCTGACATCGATAATCACGCCGAGAATCACAATATCCCGCGCGTCCATAAGTCCGCGCGTTAATTCTTCAACCGGTATCCGGTCTTGAAGAACCACCAGACGATCGTCAGGCAGATCGCGAGGAAGACCAGCGTCATCGCCACGCTCACCTCGACGTTGACGTCGGCGATGCCGAAGAAGCTCCAGCGGAAACCCGAGATCAGATATACCAGCGGATTGAACAGCGTCACCGTGCGCCAAAACGGCGGCAACACGCTGGTCGAATAGAAGGTGCCGCCAAGGAATGTCAGCGGCGTGATGATCAGAAGCGGCACGATCTGCAATTTTTCGAAGCCGTCGGCCCACAGTCCGAGAATGAAGCCGAATAGGCTGAAGGTAACAGCGGTCAGTAGGAGGAAAGTGAGCATCCAGAACGGATGTACGATATGCAGCGGCACGAACAGGCCTGACGTCGCGAGTATGATCAGGCCGAGTATGATCGACTTGGTTGCCGCCGCGCCGACATAGCCGAGCACGATCTCGAACGGCGACACCGGTGCCGACAAGAGCTCGTAGATGGTGCCGACGAAGCGCGGAAAATAGATGCCGAACGAGGCGTTGGTCACGCTTTGCGTCAGCAGCATCAGCATGATCAGTCCCGGCACGATGAAGGAGCCGTAGCTCACGCCGTCGATCTGGGTGATGCGCGAGCCGATGGCGGCGCCGAACACAACGAAATAGAGCGAGGTCGAGATCACCGGAGAAACGACGCTTTGGAACAGCGTCCGCCCGGTCCGGGCCATCTCGTACAGATAGATCGCGCGTACGGCATAGGCGTTCATCGGCGTTCCCCTACCAAGCCGACGAAGATGTCTTCAAGCGAGCTCTGCGTCGTTTGCAGATCGTTGAACTTGATACCGGCACCGTTGAGGTCGTCGAGGAGCGCGGTAATCCCGGTGTGCTCGCTTTTGGTATCGTAGGTATAGACCAGCGACTTGCCGTCGTTGGCGAGGCTCAGCTTGTATTCGGCAAGGCCGGCCGGCATCGCGGCGAGCGGCTCGCGTAATTCCAGGGTCAATTGCTTCTTGCCGAGCTTGCGCATCAGCTCGGCTTTGTCCTCCACCAGAATGATCTCGCCGTGATTGATGACGCCGACCCGGTCGGCCATCTCCTCGGCTTCTTCGATGTAATGGGTGGTGAGGATGATGGTGACGCCGGAGGCGCGCAATTCGCGCACCAGATCCCACATTCCCTTGCGCAATTCCACATCGACGCCGGCGCTGGGTTCGTCGAGAAACAGGATGCGCGGCTCGTGCGCCAATGCCTTGGCGATCATCAGGCGGCGTTTCATGCCGCCGGAGAGCATTCTGATCTTGGCGTCTCTCTTATCCCACAGCGAAAGTTGCTTAAGGACTTTTTCGATGTAGTCCGGATTGGCCGGCTTGCCGAACAGTCCGCGGGAAAAACGCAGCGTTGCCGGCGGCGTCTCGAAGGCGTCGGTGGTCAATTCCTGTGGGACCAGCCCGATCAACGAACGCGCGGCACGATAATCGTTGATAATATCATGACCGTCGACGGTCACTGTGCCGCGGGACGGATTGACGATGCCGCAGATGATGCTGATCAGCGTCGTCTTGCCGGCGCCGTTCGGACCGAGCAGCGCGAAAATCTCGCCATGGCGGATGTCCAGGTTGATGTCTTTCAACGCCTGGAAACCCGACGCGTAGGTCTTGCCGAGATGCGAGATCGAGATGGCGGAGGTCATTGCGGGCTTATCTGGTCATTCCGGGGCCGAGCGCAGCCAGGAGCCCGGAATCCATATTCACAGACGGTGGCTATGGATTCCGGACTTGCCGCCGCGCGGCAATCCGGAATGACAGCCTCATTACATCCAAGGCCGTGACGCCTTGGCGGCTTCCTCGAAGCTGTCGATTTTCTTGCTCTTCTGCATCGTCAGGCCAATCTCGTCGAGGCCGTTGAGCAGGGCGTGCTTGCGGTGCGGGTCGATGTCGAATTTCACGGTGCCGCCGTCGGGACCGCGGATTTCCTGCTTTTCCAGGTCGACGGTCAGCGTCGCGTTGGCGCCGCGGTCGGCGTCGTCGAACAGTTTCTCCAGATCCTCCGGCGAGACCTTGATCGGCAGCACGCCGTTCTTGAAACAGTTGTTGTAGAAGATGTCGCCGAACGAGGTCGAGATCACGCAAGTGATGCCGAAGTCGAGCAGCGCCCAGGGCGCATGCTCGCGCGACGAGCCGCAACCGAAATTGTCGCCGGCGACCAGGATCTTGGATTTGCGATAGGCCGGCTTGTTGAGGATGAAATCCGGATTCTCGCTGCCGTCGTCGCGATAGCGCTTCTCGGCGAACAGGCCTGTGCCGAACCCGGTGCGCTTGATCGATTTCAGATATTGCTTGGGGATGATCATGTCGGTGTCGACATTGATCATCCGCATCGGCGCCGCAACGCCTTCAAGAACCGTGAATTTTTCCATTTTCGTTCTGCCCGGAGCGGATGTTTGGGTGGCTTAATGGCGGCTTGGCGGGCGCCGGTCAAGCCTCGGCCGCCTGCTCGATAGCAGCCATGTCGGCATCGCTGAGGCCAAAATGATGGCCAATTTCGTGGATCAGCACATGCTTGACGATAGCGCCCAGCGTTTCCTCATGTTCGGCCCAATAATCGAGGATCGGCCGACGGTAGAGCCAGATCATATTCGGCATCTGCCCGGACACGTTTTCGGACCGGAAGGGCAGGCCGATGCCGTGAAACAGGCCGAGCAGGTCGAACTCGGTCTCGGCCTGCATTTCCTCCTGCACTTCCTCGCTGGGGAAGTCGTCAACCTGGACGACGACATCGGCGCAAAGGTCGCGGAACTTTTTCGGTAACTGCCGAAATACCTCTACCGCCAGAACTTCAAGCTCGGCGAGCGACGGCGCCTTAGCGTCGCGCCAGGCGAGGGGATCGGAGACGAGATCGGCCATCATGGTAATGTAGCGTGTGCGAGCTTTGGCCGCTCGTCCCTGCGAAAGCGGGATACGGTGGCTGGATTTCCGCTGGCACGGGAATGAGCGGAGTGGATGCCATGATGAAGCTGAAACCGATCGCGATCGTGGTCCTGGCTGCGCTGGCGCTGTTGACGCGTGTGCCTCACGCCGCGGCACAGAGCGTTTCGTCTCCGCTTGCACAGCCTTCGATACCGACATTCCCGCCGCCGTCGGGGCGGCGCCTCACGATCTATCCGGGCCGTCCGCTCTATCGCCGCTGCGTCGATTGGTACGAACTGCAATACCGGCCGAGCGGCACGGTGTTGTTTCCGCAAATGCACTGCTGGTGGGTGCGGGGCTGATCACCCGTCATCGCCGGGCTCGTCTCGGCGATCTCGCTTTGCGAGGCAAGGCGGTGCCGGATGAATCGGGATGGCCGGGACATAGGCGAGCGAAGCGACGCCGTCGTTCCGACGGCTATGCCCGGCCATGACGGACGCTTTTAGTGCCAGTCCCGCACGTCGACGAAGTGTCCAGCGACGGCGGCAGCCGCTGCCATGGCCGGCGACACCAGATGGGTGCGGCCTTTGTAGCCCTGGCGGCCTTCGAAGTTGCGGTTCGAGGTCGAAGCGCAGCGCTCGCCCGGCGCCAGCTTGTCCGGGTTCATCGCAAGGCACATCGAACAGCCCGGCTCGCGCCATTCAAAACCCGCCTTGACGAAGATTTTGTCGAGGCCTTCCGACTCGGCTTGTTCTTTGACCAAGCCGGAGCCCGGCACGATCATCGCATTGGTGATGTTGGCGCTGACTTTCTTGCCGTCGACGATCTTGGCAGCCTCGCGCAAGTCCTCGATGCGCGCATTGGTGCAGGAGCCGATGAAGACGCGGTTGATTGCGATATCGGCAATCTTCTCGCCGCCTTGCAGTCCCATATAGGACAGCGCGCGCTGGATGGCCTCGCGCTTGTGCTCGTCGGTGACGCCGTCGAGGCTCGGCACACGGCCGGTCACGGCAATCACCTGCTCGGGGCTGGTGCCCCAGGTGACGAGCGGCGGGAGTTTCGCGGCATCGAGCCTGATCTCACGATCGAATTGGGCGCCATCGTCGGACTGCAGCGTTTCCCAGTAACGCATCGCCGCGTCCCAATCCTTGCCCTTCGGCGCCTTGGGACGGTCCTTCAGATAGGTGTAGGTCTTCTGGTCGGGCGCGATGAAGCCGGCTTTGGCGCCAGCCTCGACCGACATGTTGCAGACCGTCATGCGGCCTTCCATCGACAGCGCGCGGATCGCCTCGCCGGCATATTCCAGCGCGTAGCCGGTGCCGCCGGCAGTGCCGATTTCGCCGATGATGGCGAGGATGATGTCCTTCGCCGTGACGCCGTCGGGCAGCTTGCCGTTGACCACGGCGCGCATGTTCTTCGATTTCTTTTGGATCAGCGTCTGGGTCGCGAGCACATGCTCGACTTCCGAGGTGCCGATACCGTAAGCGAGTGCGCCGAAGGCGCCGTTGGTCGCGGTATGGCTGTCGCCGCAAACCAGCGTCACGCCGGGCAGCGTGAAACCCTGCTCCGGACCGATGATGTGAACGATGCCCTGGCGCTTATCGAACTCGTTGTAATATTCGAGATTAAAGAACTTCGCGTTTTCGGCGAGATAAGCGATCTGGGTTGCGCTTTCCGGATCGGGGTTGGGCAGATGGCGATCGGTCGTCGGCACGTTGTGGTCGACAACGAGCAGCGTCTTGTCCGGCGCATGCACCTTGCGGCCGGCCAGCCGCAAGCCCTCGAACGCCTGCGGACTCGTGACCTCATGGACGACGTGGCGATCGATATAGATGAGGGCGGCACCGTCTGCCGCCTCCTCGATCAAATGATCGTCCCAGATTTTGTCGTATAATGTGCGGGGCTTGGCCATCTCACGAAACTCCGATCCACCAGTCAGCGCCATGTAATGGCGCCGCCGCGGATTACTATTACTTCGCCGCCTTCCCCTTGGCGGCCTGCTCTGTGGTGTCCTGCCGCTCGACGATACGCGCGGACTTTCCACGCAGGCCGCGCAGGTAATAGAGCTTGGCGCGGCGAACTTTGCCGCGACGTACCACCGCAATCGAATCGATCATCGGCGAATAGAGCGGGAACACGCGCTCGACACCCTCGCCGTAGGAGATTTTCCGTACGGTAAAGTTCTCGTTCAGCCCCGCGCCGGCGCGGCCGATGCAGACGCCTTCATAGGCCTGGACGCGGCTGCGTTCGCCCTCGACGATCTTGACGTTGACGATGACCGTATCGCCCGGCTGGAAATCGGGGATTTCCTTGCCGGCGGTGAGCTTCGCCATCTGTTCGTTTTCGATTTCTCTCAAAAGGTTCATGGCAAATTCTCCATCGGCTGCGCTCTAGCTTTCGCGCCGTTTTCCGACCGGTGCTACGCGGGTTGGGCGAGCTTCTATTACACCGCGCGGGCTTTGTCACCCTGTCGTCAGCCCTTTCGCGTCGGGGCTATTTCCGGCTTCGCGGCTTGTCCTCGCCGGTATGGCGGCTCCACAGGTCGGGACGGCGCTCCCGGGTCATTCTTTCGGCCTCGGCGCGGCGCCAGGCGGCGATTTTGCTGTGATCTCCCGAGATCAGGACCTCCGGGATCGGCAGGCCCTCCCAGAGCTGGGGTCGGGTGTAGTGCGGGTACTCCAAAAGCCCGTCGGCAAAGCTCTCCTCGGTGCCCGAGGCGGCCGCGCCCATGACGCCGGGGAGGAGCCTTACGCAGGCGTCAAGCAGTGCCAGGGCCGCTATTTCGCCGCCGGACAGGACATAATCACCGATCGAGACCTCTTCCAGGCCGCGGGCGGCGATGACCCGCTCATCGACCCCTTCGAACCGGCCGCAGATCAAAGCCACCCCTGGGCCCGCCGCGAGAGCGGCAACCCGGCTTTGGGTTAACGGCACACCACGCGGCGACATCAATAGCCGCGGCCGCGCATCGGCGGCGGTTGCATCGATGGCGCGCCCGAGCACATCGGCTTTCATCACCATGCCCGGGCCGCCACCAGCCGGCGTGTCGTCGACGCTGCGATGCTTGTCAGTGGCGAAGCCGCGAATATCGATCGCATCGAGCGACCACGCGCCTGCCGCCAAGGCTTTGCCGGCAAGACTTACACCCAACGGACCTGGGAACATCTCCGGGAAAATCGTCAGGACGCTCGCCCGCCACATGTCACTCGCGTCCTGCCGGCAGGTCGATCACCAACCGCCCGGCCTTGAGGTCGACCTCCGGCACGGTCGCCGCATCGAACGGGACCAGTTCGGTTTTGCTGCCGGCATCCAGCCGAATCTCGATCAGGTCGCCGGCGCCGAAATTGTGAACGGCGAGCACGGTCCCCAATGGGTTGCCGGCACGATCGACGGCGGCAAGCCCAACCAGATCGGCGTAATAGAACTCGTCCGGCTCATCAGTCGGCGGCAGCCGCTCGCGCGGCACGTAGAGCTTGATGTTGGTGAGCCGTTCGGCGGCATTGCGGTCGGCAATGCCGGAAAGCGTCGCGACGAAGTGATCCTTCGTCGGCCTTAAGCTCTCGATCTCGATGACGGTGCCGTCCTCGGTCTCGAGCGGGCCGTAATCGACGATCGCCAGGGGATCGGCGGTGAACGAGCGAAGCCGGACTTCGCCGCGCACGCCGTGGGCGGCGCCGATCTGTCCGAGACACACGCGCTCGCCGCCCGCCATCATCTTACCTCAAGCTTAGGCGGCCGGAGCTGCACCCGCCGCCGGAGCCGCGGCTGCTGCAGCCTTTGCCGCTTCGGCCTGGGCTTTGCGTTCCTTACGCGGGATCGCCTTTTGTGGATTGTTGCGCGCCGTGCGCTTCATGACGCCGGCGGCGTCGAGAAAACGCATGACGCGGTCAGATGGCTGCGCACCTTTGGCGATCCAGGCCTTGGCCTTTTCCAAATCCCACTTCAGCCGGTCGGTTTTTTCCTTCGGCAACAGCGGATTGAAATAGCCGAGCCGTTCGATGAAGCGGCCGTCGCGGGGACTGCGGCTATCGGCGACGACAATGTGATAGAACGGCCGCTTCTTGGTGCCGGCGCGTGCCATGCGGATGACGAGGGGCATTCAGTTTCCTTTCAGTGTGTTGTCATTCCGGGGCCGAGCGCAGCGAGTAGCCCGGAATCCATACTCCCAGCTTTCGTGGATATGGATTCCGGGCTCGCCGCTTCGCGGCGCCCCGGAATGACAATGGTGGGTAATTGGCTTCACTTCTTCTTTCCCAATCCGGGAAAACCGCCTGGAAATTTCGGTCCGAGGCCGGGTAGGCCGGGGAAATTCGGCGGCAAGTTCGGGGGCAAGTTCGGCATACCGGGCATTTTCGGCGGCAGACCCGGCGCGCCGGGCATTCCCGCCGGCAGGCCGCCCGGCAATTTCTCGGCAAGCTTCGCCATCTCTTCCGGGCTCGGCATGCCACCGCCGAAACCAAGCATGTTGGCGAGCCCCGCCATCGGGCCGCGCTTGGCGCCGCCCATGGCCTTCATCATGTCGGACATGCCGCGATGCATTTTGAGGAGCTTGTTGATGTCCTCGGGCTTGGTGCCGGAGCCAGCGGCAATGCGGCGCTTGCGGCTCGCCTTGAGCACGTCGGGATTTTTGCGCTCGGCCGGTGTCATCGAATCGATGATCGCCATCTGCCGCTTCAGCACGGTCTCGTCGAGGTTACGCTCGGCGAGCTGGTTCTTGATCTTCGCCATGCCGGGCAGCATCGACATCAGCCCGCTCATGCCGCCCATATTCATCATTTGCGAAAGCTGTTCGCGAAGATCGGCCAGATCGAAGGCGCCCTTGCGCATTTTGGCGGCGACCCGCGCCGCCTGTTCGGCGTCGATCGTGGTGGCGGCCTTCTCGACCAGCGAGATGATGTCGCCCATGCCGAGGATGCGGTCGGCAATGCGCGCCGGATAAAAATCCTCGATGGCGTCGAGTTTTTCGCCGGTGCCGATCAGCTTGATCGGCTTCCCGGTGACCGCACGCATCGATAAAGCGGCGCCGCCGCGGCCGTCACCGTCGATCCGGGTCAGCACGATACCGGTGAGGTTGAGCCGCTCGTCAAAGCTCTTCGCCAGATTGACGGCGTCCTGGCCGGTCAGGGCATCGGCGACCAGCAAGACTTCGTGCGGATTGGCGGCGCGGCGCACGTCGGCGGCCTCGCGCATCAAATCCTCGTCGAGTGTGATGCGGCCCGCGGTATCGAGCATCACCACGTCGTAGCCGCCGAGCCGCGCCGCTTGCTGGGCGCGGTTTGCGATCTGCACGGGAGTCTGTCCGCCGACGATCGGCAATGTCTCGACACTGACCTGTCGTCCCAGCACCGCAAGCTGTTCCTGGGCGGCCGGCCGGCTGGTGTCGAGCGAGGCCATCAGGACTTTGCGCTTTTGCGTGTCGCTCAAGCGCTTGGCGATCTTGGCGGTGGTGGTAGTTTTGCCGGAGCCTTGCAGACCGACCATCATGATGACGACCGGCGCCGGTGCGTTCAGATCGATCGGCTGCGCATCCGAGCCCAAGGTCTCGATCAACTGGTCGTGCACGATCTTCACGACCATCTGGCCGGGGGTGACCGACTTGATCACCTCGACGCCGACGGCACGCCCTTTGACCTGTTCGGTGAAGGCGCGGGCGACGTCGAGCGCCACGTCGGCCTCGAGCAGCGCGCGCCGCACTTCGCGCAGCGCGGCATCGACGTCTGCTTCCGAGAGTGCACCGCGCCGGGTCAGGCGATCGAGGATGCCGTTCAGCCGATCCGAAAGACTGTCGAACATACGCTTCCTTTGTCCGGCAATGATGCCAAACAGTTTTACGCCCGAGGGCGCATTGCGCTGTCGGACGGTTGCCTCCGGTCTCCAGGACCGGTCGGCGGTCAGTAATCTCGATCTCTTGCGAGAGCGGGCGGAAAATAGGTGTAGACCGTGTCCCCGTCAACCGGAACGCTCTCATCGACCAGCTGGGGTGGCGAAACCGTCATATAAGGCCTGAATGTCGCGCTATTACAATGGTCCGGTCTCCGATCACTTTGACGGGGAACGCTTTTTCGACGTGAACGGCGTGCCACCGCGCAGCCGGCGCGACCTGTTGCGCTGGCGGTTCGGCCGGAAATCGCGCAAGTCACGGGCGAAGTGGCCGGTCTGGGCGCCGTCGCCTTTTACCGATCATCCGCCGGCGCGGGTCGTAGGGCCGGCCTGGCGCATCTCCTATGTCGGCCATGCCAGCTTCCTCATTCAGACGGCGGGCCTCAACCTCCTGCTCGATCCGGTCTGGTCGCAACGCGCCTCGCCCTTTCGCTTTATCGGGCCGAAACGCGTCAACGCGCCGGGTATCGCATTTGCCGACCTGCCGGCGATCGACGCCGTGCTGGTCACGCACGGCCACTACGACCACCTCGACGTCACTACGCTGTCGCGACTCGCGGCAGCCCATCCCGCGCGCGTCATCACGCCGCTCGGCAATGATACCATCATGCGCAATCACGATCCCGCCATCGCCGCCGAAGCCTATGATTGGGGTGAGCGGGTGGATATTGGTTCTGGTGTGGCGGTGACGCTCGTTCCAACGCGGCACTGGTCGGCGCGCAGTCTGTCCGACCGCAATATGTCGCTGTGGGCTTCGTTCGTGATCGAGACGCCGGGTGGGCGCATCTATTTCGTCGGCGATTCGGCCTATGGCGACGGCCGGAGTTTCCGTGAGGCGTGCGAACGTTACGCGCCGTTCAAGCTCGCGCTGTTGCCGATCGGAGCCTATGAGCCGCGCTGGTTCATGCAAGATCAGCACATGAACCCAGCCGAGTCGGTTCAGGCCTTCCTCGATTGCGGCGCCGAGTTCGCGCTCGGCCACCATTACGGCACCTTCCAGCTCACCGACGAAGCGATCGATGCGCCCATTATTGCGTTGGCCGAAGCCTTGAAGGCCGCCGGAATCTCGCCGGAACAATTTCGTGTGTTGGAGCCAGGCGAGGTTCTGCAGTTATGATCGTCAGCCCGGCGAAGGCTGGCCCGGCTTGATCAACACATAGACGTTGACGACCAGCTTCTTCGGGTCGGCGCTGACCGGGTCGGTGACATATTCCTCGATGAACATGTCTTTGGCTTCCATGCGTTTGTCGTCGAGATAATTGGTGATCGCCTCGTAGGTATTGTCGAGATCCTCGTACGAGCCGCGATGGACGAATTTCAGCGCTTGGCCCTGCGGCGACTGGCCCATTGCGATGTCGCCATGGGGAGGATTCTTCGGCGCTTCGGTGATCGGCACGGCGGCTTGATATTCAAAACCATTGTCATCGGTGGCCGTGAAGATCGTCATCGCCAGCCCGTCCTGCTTGAGGCCTTCCTTGTCGAGATAGGCTTTGATCTTCTTGAACGAACCGGTGATGGTCTCGAACGCTTTGTCCCAGGTGCCGCTGCCCTTCACGTAAATGATGGTTTTTGCCGTCAGCGTGGCGTCCTCGCCAAAAGCGTCGCCGGGCTGAGCGGGGACAGCGTCCGGCGGGGCGGCAGGCGTTACGGCAGGCGGCAAAGGGGCCGGTGTTTGCGCCGGCGTTTGCGCCAGCGACGGCGCCAATAAGGCCATCAACGCCAGGGTCGCTGCTGTTGCTGCGGCCTTGCCGGCGGGCGGGACTAGGCGAAACGACATCGGGCTTGATCTCCTTACACGGACGATCCGGTGCTGCCGGCTGCACCGTCGCCTCTTTGTGATTCCTTCGCGCGCGCCCCGAGTGATTCTTTAACACGGCCGGCCGGATCGTGCCTTGCTCAAATTCCCGTCATCGCCATTGGAATTTCGGCTACTGGCGCCGCCGGGCCGAGTCCTCATATAAGTGCCTCGCATTAGGGGCTTTATTGCAGGCTTTGCCGTGAGCGCACTGGCCAATCGCGATTTCGTCAAGATGAACGGTCTCGGCAACGAGATCGTGGTGGTCGATCTGCGTCATGCGCCGGCTGGGTCTGCGAAAGGCCCGATCGATGCCGTCGAAGCCCGCGCCGCCGCACGGCACGAGCCCTATGATCAGCTCATGGCGCTTTATCCGGCGCGCGGCAATCCTGCGATCGATGCCTCGGTACGTATCTACAATAATGACGGGTCGGAGGCTGGCGCTTGCGGCAATGGCATGCGCTGCGTGGCTGCTCTTGTCAGCGAAGCGACCGGCCGCGCGCAGTTGAATTTCGAGACGCCGGCGGGATTGATTCCGTGCTGGCGGGCGGATGGTGGCTTGTTCACGGTCGACATGGGTAAGCCCCGCCTTCGCTGGAACGAGATCCCACTGGCCGAGGAGTTTGCTGATACGCGGCGAATCGAACTCGAAATCGGACCGCGCGGCGCGCCAATCCTGGATTCGCCCTCGGTGGTCAGCATGGGTAATCCGCATGCGATCTTCTGGGTCGAGGATCCCGCGGCTTACGATCTGTCGAAGTTCGGGCCGCTGCTCGAGAACCATCCGATCTTTCCGGAGCGCGCCAATATCACGCTCGCCGCGACGCCGTCGCGCGACCGTGTCGTGATCCGCACCTGGGAGCGCGGCGCCGGTCTCACTAAGGCCTGCGGTTCGGCCGCCTGCGCGGCCGCAGTCGCCGCGGCGCGGCTCAAGCGCACCGGCCGCAAGGTGACGGTGACGCTGCCCGGCGGCGATCTTGCCATCGAATGGCGCGAAAGCGACGATCACGTCTTGATGACCGGCCCGGTCGAATACGAACACAAGGGGCGGTTCGACGCGTCTTTGTTCGCCATTGCCGGAACCTGACGCCATGAGCGTCGAGGTCGTCACTTTCGGCTGCCGGCTTAACGCCGCCGAATCGGAAGTAATCCGCCGCGAGGCGGAGCGCGCCGGCTTCGCCGACACCGTGGTGGTCAACACCTGCGCGGTTACGGCGGAAGCGGTGCGCCAGGCGCGCCAGACGATTCGTGCGCTGCGCCGTGAGCGGCCGCAATCAAAGATCGTAGTCACCGGCTGTGCCGCGCAGACCGAGCCGCAGACCTTCATCGCCATGACAGAAGCCGACTGCGTGCTCGGCAACGCCGAGAAACTTTCCCCGGCCGGCTGGTTACAGGCGCGCGCGGCGTTCGATGTCGGCAATACGCCGAAGGCGATCGTCAACGACATAATGCTGGTGCGCGAAAGCGCGGCGCATCTCATGGAGGCCTTTGCCGGCCATACCCGCGCTTTTGTGCAGGTGCAGAACGGCTGCGATCATCGCTGCACGTTCTGCATCATTCCCTACGGCCGCGGCAATTCACGCTCGGTGCCGATGGGTGCCGTGGTCGACGATGCGCGCCGCCTCGTCGAGAACGGTTATTGCGAGATCGTGCTCACCGGCGTCGATGTTACGAGCTATGGCACCGACCTGCCGGGCGCACCGAAACTCGGTGCGCTGGTGAAGCAGATCCTCAAGCACGTGCCCGAGCTTAAGCGGCTGCGGCTGTCCTCGATCAATTCGGTCGAGGCCGATCGCGATCTCCTCGATGCCTTCGCCGGCGACGCGCGGCTGATGCCGCATCTGCATCTGTCGCTGCAGTCCGGCGACGATCTCATCCTCAAGCGCATGAAGCGGCGTCATCTGCGCCGCGATGCAATTGCATTCTGCGAGCGAATACGCCGGCTGCGGCCGGACACCGTGTTCGGCGCCGATCTGATCGCCGGCTTCCCGACTGAGACGGATGACATGTTCCGGCGCTCGCTCGATCTGGTGGACGAATGCGGGCTGACGCATCTGCACGTCTTCCCGTTTTCGCCGCGGCCGGGCACACCGGCGGCGCGTATGCCGCAGCTTGCCTATGCCGAGATCAAGGACCGCGCGCGACACTTGCGCGAGCGTGGCGCGCTGGCGCTGACGCAGCATCTCGACGGCGAGATCGGCACGACGCGCCGCGTCTTGACGGAGTCGCATGGTATTGGCCGCACCGAGCAATTCACGCCGGTGAAGCTTGCGGCAGACGCCGAGCGGGGAAATATTGTCGATATGAAAATCGTCGGCCACGACGGCAAGCATTTGCTCGCCGCTTGAGCTAATATCACGCCAAATCGGAGACGGCGGGATGGACGACAGCGGACAAGATTATGCGATTACGACGACCGAAGCGCTTGAGCGCGCTTACACCGACGCGCCCTATGGTCCGGCGGTTGTCAAAGAAGCCGATCACGTCACGCCGGAATATCGCAGGCTGATCGAAGCCGCGCCGTTCGTGGTGTTGGCGACCTGCGGTCCGGAGGGCCTTGATTGCTCGCCACGCGGCGATCCGCCGGGTTTCGTCCGGGTCGTCGACGAGCATACCCTGCTGATACCCGATCAACTCGGCAATAATCGCATCGACAGCCTGCGCAACCTGGTGCGCGATCCGCGCATCGCGTTGTTGTTTCTTATTCCCGGCGTTGGCGAGACGATGCGTATTGCCGGTCGTGCGAAAATATCGACCGATCCGAAGCTGACTGAGAGTTTCGTCATCAACGGCAAAGTGCCGCGAAGCGTCCTGATTGTGACGGTCGAAAAAGCATATTTCCAATGCACCAAAGCGATCGTCCGCTCCAAATTGTGGGACACAGCGGGCAAAGTCGATCGCAAGACCTTGCCGACACCGGGTTCGATCCTCGCGGAGTTGACGGACGGCAAAATGGGCGGGCCCGAGCACGACCGTCTCGCACCGGAACGCGTCAAGGCTACGATTTACTGACCGCCGCGTGGTTTCCGGGTGGGTTGTTTATGATCGCTGTATCCTTGCCCCGCCATCCGCAGGCCTCAAGCCGTTCAAGCATGTGCTCAGGCAAAGGCGCCGTCACCTCGATCGGCGCGCGGTTTTTGTAGAGCGGCACGACGATTTCGCGGGAGTGCAGGTGCAGCACGGGTCCGCCGCTGCGCGGCGCATTGCCGTAGATCGGATCGCCGAGAATGGGCCAGCCCATCTCGGCGCAATGCACGCGAAGCTGGTGGGTCCTCCCGGTCAGCGGCTCGAGCGCGAGCCAAGTCAGTGAGGAAGTCAACCCGCCGGAGCGTCCGAGCACCTTCCAGGTCGTGACGGAGGGCTGACCTTGCGGGTCATGCTTCATCCACCAGCCGCGGCTGTCATCGAGGCGGCCGAGCGGCAAATCGATGCGGCCTTCGTCGGCATCGGGCGAACCTTCGATCACGGCCCAATAGGTTTTGCCGATGGCGCCGTTCTTGAACAGCTTGCCGAGCTGGGCCAGTGCCTTGCGGTGACGGCCGAGGACGAGACAGCCGGAGGTGTCGCGGTCGAGCCGGTGGGCCAGCGCCGGCGCCCGGGGCAGGCCGAAACGCAGCGCATCGAAGTGATCTTCCAGGCTTTCTCCGCCTTTGGGACCGCGATGCACGGCGAATCCGGCCGGTTTGTCGATCACCAGCATCAGCCCATCACGGTAGAGCAGCCGCGACATCATCTCTTCCGGGGTCATGATGTCATTTCCTGAGAGAGCTATAGTTCATCTGGCGTTATCAGCTAGCGCCAGATTATTCAGGCGTAGCTTCGCGCCCTTGCTGATGGAAGCGGCAATATTCTCCGGGAAGTCTCTTGGGAGTGCCGATTTGACCTGATCGATAGCATCCTCAGCCGTTTCGCATAGCTCTCGGATTACATCCTTGGCTACCTTGTCCGGAAGGCCACAGACCTTGGCTGTTTGCAAAAAATGCCTTCCCGCGATCGTATGGACTGCGTAATGCCTATTGGTGCCGATAGCCATGGCAAGCTTCATCTGGTTTTGCGTGATCTGACCGGCATCTAAGTTGGGCTGGGTCGATACGATATCGTAGAGTGGCGTGAGGCTAAATCGGCCGCCGGGCGCAAGCCGGAGTCTGAAATTTTTGGCGTGACCGTCCGTAGCGCCAAGCAGCCAAAAAACAATCTGCGCTTTGAAAACAGTTCTCTGGTCGATATCCGGCGAATCGCTACCCTTGAGGAGTTCCTCAAGGTCACGAATTCCGGGGCCTCCGTCGGATTCGTATTTGCGAGAGGGTGGAACCGAAAGGGCTTGGCAGCAATCCTCTTGAGGAAGACGTAAAAGGCGCCCGTCCCTTGTCCAGGTCCGATCAAAACGTTCAATCGCCAGAACGCGCATTCCCGCAAAATCGACGATGCACGATTTAGCGGCTGGTACGCCGAGCGCAGCTACCAATTCGAGGCAAAAATGTTCGTTCTCGACGCTATTGGTGAGATCGATGCCCGTGGGTAATTTCCCGATTTGCGGCTTGATAATGTGGGTAGTCGCGGTCGTGCCATGTGGGACGTACCATTTATCGTTCCAGTAAAGCAGCGCAGTTTTCTCATGTGCTCCCGCGAGCGAAATCCGGAATTCCTTATCGGTACCGATGCCGAGCGGATTATGTGCGAGATCACCGACGATCGCGGCGATTTCGCTGTCATCAACAATGCGGCCTTCGATTGCGCCTGCCTTGCCGGGCTCGTCGCCGTCGGGGAGGAATTGAAGCGCGCCGACACAATCACGACCGATCGCCGCGAGCAGGCTGTAGGCGTCGGCGCCCCCTGCTTGCGAGCGTTCGGCTAGGCGACGCCGAATATCAATATTGTCGGGCAAGAGGTTTTCGAAGACGGCAAGGACCGGTTCACCGATGTATCGATCCTCGCGCAGCGGGAGCGAAATCGAGACGGGAATGGCGTTGTTCCAGGCCAGCCACTCCGGGTCGTACTGGAAGTTGATGGCGCCGCTGCTTTCGCGGCGGAGCCGCCCGACCGAGTGTCCATTCACGTATATGTTCAATGGCGACTGAGCGCGGCGGCGCGCCATCAGAACAAATCTTCGATTTCTTGGGTCGAGACCTTGGTGCGAACACGAATTACGAGTTCGAGGTCGAGCGCGGTCAGGGCGTCCATGAGAATGCGGAGTTGTGTGGCAGGTTCTCCGCTTTCCAACTTGGAGACAGTCGCCTGCCTGGCGTGCATAAGGTCGCCTAAGCCGTTCTGAGTAAGATTTTTCTGACGCCTGTAACGTCTAATTCCGGCCCCCAATTGCTTCGGTGTGCGCGCGATTGTATCCATGATTAAAAATACGCGATCACGTATAATTTGTCAATATTCGCGACCGCGTATAAGCAATAGATATTCGTGCTCGCGTATAAAAACCTAAATATTCTCCTCAAAGGTGACAGGCGAAGGATGAACGACGACAGGACAACGGAAACCACGACCGAAGCAAGCAAAAGCTGGTGGCGGCGCCTGACCGGGGGCCTCAAGCGCAGTTCGTCGGCGCTGGGCGCGATCTCCGACCTTGTCACCAGGCGGAGGCTCGACGATGCCACGCTTGAGGAGATTCATGATGCCCTCATTCGCACCGATCTCGGTCTCGATACGGCGGGCAGGATCACGCAAACGCTGAGTGAAGGGCGCCACGACGCCGCCATTACGCCCGATGAAGTCAAGGCCGTGGTCGCTGCCGAAGTCGAGAGGGCGCTTGCGGCGGTGGCGCAGCCGCTCGTCGTCGATCCCGCGATAAAGCCGTTCGTGATCCTGGTCGTCGGAGTCAACGGCTCGGGCAAGACCACGACCATCGGCAAGCTCGCGGCGAAACTTCGCGCTGAAGGCAAAAGCGTCATGCTTGCGGCCGGCGACACGTTTCGCGCCGCCGCCGTCGAGCAGCTTAAAATCTGGTCGGAGCGCACCGGCGCTGCTTTCATGTCGCGCGGCGCGGGCGCCGACGCCGCCGGTCTTGCCTTCGACGCCATTACTGCGGCGAAAGAGCGCGGCACCGATGCCGTGCTGATCGACACCGCCGGCCGCCTGCAAAACCGCACCGAGCTGATGGATGAATTGCAGAAGATCGTCCGCGTCATCAAGAAAGTCGATGAAACGGCACCGCACGCCGTGCTGCTTGTGCTCGACGCCACCGTCGGGCAGAACGCCTTGTCCCAGGTCGATATTTTCAAGAAACTGGTCGGCGTTACCGGCCTGGTCATGACCAAGCTCGACGGCACGGCGCGCGGCGGCATCCTCGTCGCCATCGCGGCGAAATTCGCTTTGCCGATTCACTTCATCGGTGTCGGCGAGGGCGTCGACGACCTTTCGCCATTTTCGGCGCGCGATTTCGGCCGCGCCATCGCCGGTTTGGATTCTTGATTTCACAACATAAATTGCAGCCCATGATCACGACAAAAAAGCCGCAACTCAATCCGCTCCTCAAGCTTGCGCTCGATCTCGGGCCGCTGGCGCTGTTCTTCTTCGCCAATTCCCATTACGGCATTTTCGTCGCCACCGGCGCCTTCATGGTGGCAGTCCTCGCGGCGCTGGCCGTCTCTTACGTGCTGACGCGGCATTTGCCGATCATGCCGGTCGTCACCGCCGTCATTGTCGTCGTGTTCGGCGGCCTCACGCTCATTCTGCACGACGCGACCTTCATCAAGGTCAAGCCCACCATCATCTATGCGCTGTTCGGTGTCATATTGATCGGCGGGCTCATCTTCGACAAGCCGCTGCTCGGTATCGTGTTTGAGTCGCTGTTCCACATCACGGACGAGGGCTGGCGCAAGCTGACATGGCGCTGGGCGGTGTTTTTCCTCTTGCTCGCCGTTCTCAACGAGATCGTCTGGCGCAATACGTCGACGAATGTCTGGGTCGACTTCAAGGTCTTCGGGGTGATGCCGCTGACGTTTCTGTTCGGCGCGGCACAAATGCCGCTGCTCAAGAAATACGCCGTCGAACCGGCCGAATGATTACGATGTGGTGATTACGACTTGCCTGATTATGACTTGGCCGCCAGCGCTTTGTCGATTTGCGGCTTGAGCACGCTGTCGAGGTTATCTTCGGTGATCGGCCCGACGAGCTTGTAGGCGATGTGTGCGTCGCGGCCGACGATGAACGTCTCCGGTACGCCATAGACGCCCCATTCGATCGCGGCGCGGCCGTTTTGGTCGGCACCCGCCGCGGCGAACGGATTGCCATAACGGCCGAGAAAACGCCGCGCGTTGTCGGCCTCGTCCTTGTAATTGATGCCGACGAGGCGGAGCCGGCTGTCTTTGGCGAGTTGCAGCAATAGCGGTGCTTCGTCGTGGCAGGGCACGCACCATGACGCCCATACGTTCACCACCGTCACGGCGCCGGCAAAACTGGCAGGGTCGAGCCCGGGCACCGGCGTACCGTCACGCTCGAGGCCGGCGACCTGCGGCAGATTGGTTTGCGGTGCCGGATGACCGATCAGCGCCGAGGGAATGAGCGACGGATCGCCGGCATTGAGCCGGAATAGAAATAGCGCCGCGAGGCCAAGAAAGATGGCGAGCGGCAACAATACGATGAAACGGCGCCGTCGCGGCGCGGTATTCGGAGTGGTTTTGTCGTTCGCGACCGCGGTCATGCGCGCTGCTTTGCTTTTTCGCCCGGTTTTCCGGCCTGGGGTTCTACCGCGAGATCGGCGCGGGCCGACGCCGAACGGCGGGTGACACCCTGCATTTCGAGTGCGGCGAGAATTCTTTGCTGTGCGCGGAAGTCGAGCGTCACCCAGGCGATCAGGGCGCCGATAATAATGACGGCGGCGACATAGGCCGCGGCGATGAAATCGATATGAGCGGTTGCTCCCATCATCATGTCGCGGCACTCGCCTGCATGAGCTGCAGCGTACGCACGCGCCGCCGCATGATCTCATTGCGCATCGCGGCGAGCACCAGCGTAAAGAACAACAGCGTGAATGCCACCGCCATGATGAACAACGGAATGAGGATGGTCGGATAGATCGTTGAGCCGCCGAGGCGGAATACCGAAGCACCCTGGTGGAGCGTGTTCCACCAATCGACGGAGAATTTGATGATCGGCAAATCGATGGCGCCGACCAGTGTGAGAATAGCGGCCGCCCGCGCTGCGCGTGACGGATCGTCCACCGTGCGCCACAGCGCGATGACGCCGAGATAGAGCAAAAGCAGAATGAGCTCGGAGGTCAGGCGCGCATCCCACACCCAATAGGTGCCCCATTCGGGCCGTCCCCATAGCGAGCCAGTGACGAGACAAAGGAGCGTAAAACCGGCGCCGATAGGGGCCGTGGCCTTAGCGGCAACATCGGCGAGCGGATGGCGCCACACCAGGGTGCCCAGCGATGCGACCGACATCAGCCCCCAGCCCAACATGCCGAGCCAGGCCGACGGCACATGGAGGTACATGATCTTGACGGTCGCGCCTTGCTGGTAATCGTCAGGCGCAATCATGGCCTGGTCGATGGCGAAGGCGAAAACCAGCACCGTGAGCCCGCTCAGCCAAGGGATCGTCCGGTTGGCGAACCGCAGAGAATCGCGACGGATTGGCGAGGTCGAGGAGGGCCATCGGCAACTTCTAATTCCCAGAGCTTTCAATTTCAAAGGGGCAAATCACGACAGTACAAATGTGCCGCGGCCAAGACCCCGTCGTGTTACCTGAACGATATTGCTATTCCATTTCCTGGCGCAAAGCGGCGGCGGCGGCGAACGGGCCGACAACGAGGCTGGCGAGCGTCAAGGCACACAGGATCGTGAACGGCGTGCCAAAGGGTACCGGTCCGGTCACGGCCGCGTTCGCCGCGGCGACGCCGAAGATCAGGACCGGTACAGTCAAGGGCAACACGATCACGGCGAGAAGGAGGCCGCCGCGCCGCAGCGTCACCGCGATGGCGGCGCCGATCAGGCCGATGAAAGTCAGAGCCGGCGTACCCACCAAGAGCGTCAGCACCAAGCCCGCTTCCGCTGGCGCGTCAAGATTGAGAAACAGCCCGATCAGCGGCGCCGCCAGGACCAGCGGCAGGCCGGTGGTGAGCCAATGAGCAAGCCCCTTTGCCGCCACGACGAGTTCGAGTGGCGCGCGACCGGTCAGAATGAGATCGAGCGAGCCATCCTCATGGTCGCCGGCGAATAGCCGATCGAGCGCGAGCAGGCTTGCCAGCAGCGCCGCCAGCCAAAGGATAGCCGGACCGATGCGCTTGAGCAGCGCGAGATCCGGCCCGATCGCAAAGGGCGTGAGCGTCACGACCACAAGGAAGAACAAAACCCCCATCAGCGCGCCGCCGCCGACGCGGATGGCGATGCGCATATCGCGGACGAGGATCGCGGCGAGCGGGTTCATCATTCCCCTCCCGCTGGTGGAGATAAAGTTGTCGGACCGAGTCGTAATTCCAGGGTCTTGGCGAGCCCGATCGGTCCATGGGTCGCGGCAAGGATGAGGCCGCCTGCGGCGAGGTGCGCCTGCATCAGATCTGTCAGGCGGACCTGCGCTGCGGCATCGAGCGTGCTGGTCGGTTCGTCCAGCAGCCAAATCGGGCGTTTTACCGCGATAAGGCGCGCGATCGAGAGGCGCCGGCGCTGGCCGGCCGAAAGATAGGCGGCGGGTAGGCCCGCCAGCGTGGCAAGGCCGACCGCTTCGAGCGGTTCGCCGATATTGGCCGCGGGGGCGCCGAAAAACCCGGCCCAGAAGCGGAGGTTTTCGGCTACCGAGAGCGCTGGTTTAAGGGCATCCTGGTGGCCGAGATAATGCGCCTGTTCGGCGATGGTCAGCTCCGAATCGCCGCCGTCGAGCGACAGCCTGCCTTGGACGAGGCGCAAAAGTCCGACGACGGCCCGCAACAATGAGGATTTCCCGGCGCCGTTGCGTCCCGTGATGGTGAGCGCCTCACCGGCGCCGACGGCAAAGCTCACGCCGGCGAAAACATCGCGGCCGCCGCGGTGGCAGTGCAGATCGGTGGCGGTTAGCCGCATCAATTCAATCCCAGCCGGGCAACGTCCAGCGCTATGCGCAGCATGTTAACGGACCATTCGTTGCCGAACTGGCACAAGTTTGGAAAAGCTCTTATAAGCCGCAAGTCGGCATGCGGCGCGCCGGTGACGCCAGTCACGTCCGATCGGCCTTCCCGCCCCATCTTCCGCCAGGATGATGGAAAGGGAGGGTTCCGCTTCGTTCCGGCAATCAATTGCCTGTCGATTTTGCGCCGGCTCCCCGCCGGTAGGATGGGAAAAAAAGTCATGGATTCGCTCGATAGCTTCAAGTGCCTGCGTCCGCTCAAAGTCGGTTCGAAGACCTATGCCTATTACAGCCTTCCGGTAGCGGAAAAGAACGGTTTGAAGGGAATTTCCCGGCTGCCTTTCTCGCTCAAGGTGCTGCTCGAGAATCTTCTGCGCAACGAGGATGGCCGCACGGTCACCAAGCAGGACATCCAGGCGGTCGCGCAATGGCTCAAGACCAAGACCTCGGACCGCGAAATCGCGTTCCGGCCGGCGCGGGTCTTAATGCAGGATTTCACCGGCGTGCCGGCGGTCGTCGATCTCGCCGCGATGCGGGATGCCATGGAGCATCTCGGCGGTGATCCGAAGAAGATCAACCCGCTCGTGCCGGTCGATCTGGTCATCGATCACTCGGTGGCGGTGAATTTCTTCGCCCACAAGGATTCGTTCAAGAAGAACGTCGAAGAGGAATACAAGCAGAACCAGGAACGCTACAAATTCCTGAAATGGGCGCAACGCTCATTCGAGGATTTCCGCGTCGTGCCGCCCGGCACCGGCATCTGCCACCAGGTCAATCTCGAATATCTTTCGCAGACCGTCTGGACGGCGAAGAAGAAAATCACATTCCCCGACAAGAAGACGGTCGCCACCGAACTTGCTTATCCAGACACGCTGGTCGGTACCGATTCGCACACCACGATGGTGAACGGGTTGTCCGTGCTCGGCTGGGGCGTCGGCGGCATCGAGGCGGAAGCGGCGATGCTTGGCCAGCCCTATTCGATGCTGCTGCCTGAAGTGATCGGCGTGCGGCTGAACGGCAAGCTCAAGGAAGGCATTACCGCAACCGATCTCGTCCTTACCGTCACCCAAATGTTGCGCAAGCGCGGGGTGGTCGGAAAATTTGTCGAATATTTCGGTCCGGGTCTCGCCGATCTGTCCATTGCCGACCGTGCCACACTCGGCAACATGTCGCCGGAATACGGCGCCACCTGCGGCTTCTTTCCGATTGACGACGATACGATCACCTATCTGCGCGAAACCGGCCGCTCAGCCGACCGGGTGGCGCTCGTCACTGCCTATGCCAAGGCGCAAGGCATGTACCGCACCAAGAATACGCTGGAGCCGTTCTTCACCGAGGTGCTCAAGCTCGAATTAGGCTCGATCGAAGCCTCACTCGCCGGTCCGAAACGTCCGCAGGATCGCGTGCCGCTCAAAGAGGTCAAGAGCGGGTTTACGCAGTCGATGGATAAGGAGTTCAACCAGGCGGCCGAGATGGAGAAACGCGTCCCGGTCGAAGGGCGCGACCATACGCTCGGCAACGGCGACGTGGTGATCGCCGCGATCACGTCCTGCACCAATACGTCCAATCCCAGCGTGATGATGGCGGCAGGCTTGCTTGCCAAGAAGGCCGTCGAGAAAGGGCTCACCGTCAAACCGTGGGTCAAGACCTCGCTCGCGCCGGGTTCCCAAGTCGTCGAGGAATATTATGAGAAGTCGGGGTTGCAGAAGTATCTCGATGCGCTGGGCTTCAATCTCGTCGGTTTCGGCTGCACCACCTGCATCGGCAATTCGGGTCCGCTGCCGGAAGAGATTTCCGAGTCGATCAAGAATAACAACCTGGTCGCCGCGGCGGTGCTGTCCGGCAATCGCAATTTCGAAGGCCGCGTCAATGCCGACGTGCGCGCCAATTATCTCGCTTCGCCGCCTCTGGTCGTGGCTTACGCGATCGCCGGCTCGATGCAGGTCGACGTCGCCAAGGCGCCGCTGGGCACCGACAAGAACGGCAAGAAAGTCTATCTGCGCGACATCTGGCCGACCAACCGCGAAATTGACTCGGTCATTCGCAAGAGCATCAACAAGCAGATGTTCACCAAGAAATATGGTGACGTGTTCAAGGGCGATGCCAATTGGCGCAAGATCAGCGTGCAAGGTGGCCTGACTTACAAGTGGGACGACCGTTCTACTTACGTGCAGAACCCTCCCTATTTCGAGGGCATGCAGAAGCGCAGCCAGCCGATCGAGGACATCGTCGACGCACGCGTCCTCGGTCTGTTCCTCAACTCGATCACAACCGACCACATTTCGCCGGCAGGCTCCATCAAAGAAGAAAGCCCGGCCGGTGAGTATCTGCGCGACCACCAGGTCCGTCCGAAAGACTTCAACCAATACGGCACGCGGCGCGGCAATCATCAGGTGATGATGCGCGGCACTTTCGCCAACATTCGCATCAAAAACCAAATGGTGCCGGGCGTCGAAGGCGGCTACACCATCCACTATCCGTCGAAACAGCGCATGACGATCTACGACGCGGCGATGCGCTATAAGAGCGAGAACGTGCCGCTCGTCGTGTTCGCTGGTAAGGAATACGGCACCGGTTCGTCGCGTGACTGGGCGGCAAAAGGCTCGGTCCTGCTCGGCGTTCGCGCTGTGATCGCGCAATCCTTCGAACGCATCCATCGCTCCAATCTGGTCGGCATGGGCGTGGTGCCGCTGGTATTCGAAGAGGGTACCTCGTGGCAGACGCTCGGCTTGAAGGGCGACGAACAAGTCACGATCCGCGGGCTGCATGGCGAGCTCAAGCCGCATCAGCGCATGCAAGCCGAGATCATCGCGTCCGACGGCGGACTTAAGCGTGTGCCGCTGATCTGCCGTATCGATACGGCGGATGAGCTCGATTACTACCGCAATGGCGGCATTCTGCAGTATGTGCTGCGCCATTTGGCGGCGTAGGTCGTTTCTCGATGTTTAATGCACCGCGTGCATGGCCTCACCGCGAAGTGAGTGGCGGGTGACTGGTGCTGGCGTTAGTAATAATGTTGGCCAAGAAACCATCATCGAGGGGGCGCGGGGTGGAGGTTGGAATGCTAAATCGCCGCCTCGCTCCGGCGTCTCTCATTGCTGCGGTCGTGATTTCGAGCTTTGCCGTGGCGCATGCGGCCGAACCGCGAGCATTGCTCGAACTCTTCACCAGTCAGGGCTGCTCGTCCTGTCCCGCCGCCGACAAGCTGCTCGGCGAACTGGCGGCCGATCCGTCATTGATCGCGTTGAGTCTGCCGATCGATTATTGGGATTATCTCGGCTGGAAGGACACGTTAGCCAGTCCCGGAGATTCGGCGCGCCAGCGTGCCTACGCACATGTGCGCGGCGATCGCCAAGTCTATACGCCGCAAATGGTCATCAATGGCGCGACCCATGCGCTGGGGAGCGACCGCGCCGCCGTCGAGCATGCGATCGTTCAGACCGGTCAAAAATCCGGTGCGATGACGCTGCCGGTGCTTTTGTCGAAAGGCAGCGGCGGTTTGAACGTGCAGGTCGAGTCGGCTGAAAACGAACATACCGCCGCAGAGGTTTGGCTATGTCCGCTCGCCAAGGCGGTGTCGGTCGAAATCGGGCGCGGCGAGAACCATGGCCGCACCATCACCTACCACAACGTTGTGCGCGGTTGGGTCAAACTCGGTGATTGGACCGGGACGAAATCGAACTGGACGGTGCCGCTGTCCCAGATCCAAGCCGACAACATCGATGCCGCCGCCGTCATGGTGCAAGAAGGCACACGCGACAAGCCAGGGATCGTCCTGGGCGCTGCGTACATCCCGCTGCAGTAGGCCCAAGCATTCTGCTGCCGGCCATGGGGGAGCGCGGCTTTCCGTCGAAAGCGCCTCGCATCCGCAATGCATGAAGGTCAACAAAAAGGCCGGCGATTTGCCGGCCTTGAGAATTCTCGGGAGTGCCACTGGCCCGATCCGTCCCGCGCCCCGGGGGGCTGGGGGGCTGAGGAATCCGGAACACGATCCGGACCGGGCCTTGAGGCAACAGTGCACTATGTGACGGTTCAGCTTGGCGGGTGCTGGGCCGAAATAGGGCCGCTTTATGATTAGACTAACAAAAGCGTGATTCTATCGAGCAAAAATGCCGCACCTCAAATGATGCGCGGCGCATTCGGACGCCCTAAGTCGCCTTGGCGGGTATCCTGTTTTGCTAAACAGGCTCTTGTTAATAGCTCTTGCCGCCTGCCCGTTCTGGCGCGATCATGACGCGTCAATGACAGGAGGCGCCGTAATGGAATTCGGCGAAACCGATCCCAGCGCGTGGCGCGGGGGCGAGCAGCGCGTGCCCGCTCCCGCTAGCAGAGTAACTTTCAGCCGCCGTGAACTCGATCGTATTCTCAGGCTCTATGGCCGCAAGGTCGCCGACGGTGAGTGGCGGGATTACGCCATCGATTTTCTCAAAGACCGCGCGGTCTTCTCGGTGTTCCGCCGATCCTCAGAGATGCCGATCTATCGGATCGAGAAAAACCCAAAGCTCGACCGCAAGCAGGGTGCGTACAGTGTTATCTCAGCGACCGGCCACATCCTGCGCCGCGGTCATGAGCTCGATCGGGTGCTCGGCGCGCTCGACCGCTCCCTCCGGATCGTCGCCGGCTAAACGTCAGGGCGGCGCCGTATCGCCTGGACCGAGCGCGCGCTGCATCAGCGGCGTGTCGAGCCAGCGGCCTTGCTTGAAGCCGACCGAACGCAGCGTGCCAATCATGTCGAAGCCCAAGGCGGCATGCAGCGCGATGGATGGTGTCTGGGCTGAATCGCCGATGACCGCGATCATCTGCCGGAAGCCGCGTTGCTCGGATTCTTCCACGAGCTGCGCCAGCAGAAGCCGGCCGATGCCGCGGCGATGATAGTCCGGCGCGACATAGACCGAAATCTTCGACGCACCATCGATAGGCTGGCCGGGCCCGATAGGCGCCGGCATAGGCGTATCCGGCAATCGTGCCGGTCACCTCGGCGACGAGATAAGGGTAGCCGCCGGCCAGCAACGCTTGGTGACGGCGTGCCATCTCGGCTTCATCGGGAGGCTCGAGCTCGAACGACGCCGTGCCATGCGTAACGGCATCGCCATAGATACGGGTGATGGCCGCGATGTCGCCGCCGCCGGCCGGTCGAAGGATGGCAGTACTCATCAATATCCAGCAAATTAATCGCGGTAATCTTAAACAGAATTACGGCGGCGTGCCGATTTCCGCAAAGGTTTACGCCGAGCCAATGCACCGAAAACCGGTGTCCACTTTTCGGGGTCATGCTCTAAAGGTTCTGTTGCACTATTCGTCCAGGGGGCGGCCCTTGCCGGCAGAAGAACAAAAGCAAACGCCGTTGTCCCGATCGCGCGTCGTCGTCGTGACGACGCTGGGTTTGACGCAGACACTGGCATGGGCGTCGAGCTACTACCTGCCCGCCATCCTCGCCGATCCGATTGGCGCCAGTCTCGGCGTGCCGCGGTCGTGGATTTTCGCGGCGTTTTCGATGGCGCTATTGATCGCGGCATTCGCCGGCCCTGCCGTCGGACGGGTCATCGACCGCTACGGCGGGCGGGGCATTCTGTCCTTATCCAACATCGTTCTGGCAATTGGGCTGATCGCACTGGCGGCAGCGAATGGAATAGCGTGGCTGTTCGCCGCCTGGGCCATCCTCGGCGTCGGCATGGCGCTCGGGCTTTACGACGCCGCATTCGCCGCGCTTGCGGCGCTCTACGGCCACCAGGCCCGCGGGCCGATAACGGGCATCACGCTATTCGCAGGCTTCGCTTCGACCGTAAGTTGGCCGGTCTCGACTTTCCTCAACGGCGCGCTGGGCTGGCGCGAGACCGTGTTGGTGTGGGCGGCGCTCAATCTGGTTATGGCGCTGCCGCTAAATCGCTTTCTGTTGCCGCTTCCGGCACGCCCGGTCCACGTGTCCCCGACCGCCCAACCCTCAATCGGCTGGAAGCCGCATAAGGAGATGTTCCTCCTCGCCTTCGTATTCGCCGCTGCCTGGTTCGTAACAGGCGCGATGGCGTCCCAATTGCCGGCGCTCCTCGGACGCGCGGGCGCGACCCCGGTTCAGGCGGTCGCCGCGGCCGCTCTGGTCGGGCCCGCGCAGGTAGCGGCGCGTCTAGGCGAATTTGTCATCTTGCGCCGTATCCATCCGCTGGTATCGGCGCGGATCGCAGCCTTGCTGCATCCGGTCGGCGCGGCGATTTTTGCCGTCGTTGGGGCGCCCGCCGCCGCAATCTTTGTCGTCTTTTACGGCGCCGGCAACGGGCTTCTCACCATCGCGCGCGGCACCGTGCCGCTCGCCGTGTTCGGTCCGCAAAGTTATGGAGAGCGGACCGGATTGCTCGGCGCACCAGCGCGCGCGGCGCAGGCTTTCGCCCCGCTCTTGTTCGGGCTGTTGCTCGATGTGATGGGGGTTTACGCCGCTATCTTCGTCTCGGCGGCGCTGTGCCTTGCCGCGTTCGCGGCCTTACTGTGTCTGCCGGCGAAAAGCCGTTAAAAACGAATCCATTGTCGGCCGATCAACGGAACTCCCAAAAGAAAAGCCCCGGGCTTTTGGCCCGGGGCTTCGGATTTGGATCGCCTCGCCTGATTAGCGGCGGTCGCCGAACAGTCGCAGCATCATCAGGAACAGGTTGATGAAGTCGAGATAGAGCGACAGCGCGCCCATCACCGCCTTGCGGCCGGCGATCGTGCCATCGTCCATCGCGCTATACATGTCCTTGATCTTCTGCGTGTCGTAGGCGGTCAGCCCGGTAAAGATGAGCACGCCGAGCACCGATATCGCCCAGTCGAGTCCGCTAGACTTCAGGAAGATATTGACCAGCATCGCGATGACGATGCCGATCAGGCCCATAAACAGAAATGAGCCGAAGCCGGTGAGATCGCGCTGCGTGGTGTAGCCCCAAAGGCTCATCGCGCCGAATGTCGCGCCGGAGATGAAGAACACCCGCGTGATCGACGCGCCGGTGTAGGCGAGAAAGATCGACGACAACATCAATCCGAGCAGTCCGGCATAGACGAAGAACAGCGACAGCGCGGTTCCTACCGATAGCCGGTTGATGCGGTAGCTCATGAAGAAGACGAGGCCGAGCGTACCGAAGAGCAGCACGATCGACAGCGGGCCGCTAAAGATGGCTTGGCCGAACGGGGTCAGTCCGGCGATCCGGCCGCCGGAGACTTGAATGGCATCGCCGCCCGCAGCCTGGTAGGTCAGCCATGACACGATGCCGGTCAATGCCACGCCGCTAGCCATGTAGTTATAGACGCGGATCATATGCGCGCGCAGACCCGCATCGATCGCGACCTGGTCCGCGCGGTAGCCGGACCGGGCGGTCGCGAAATTCCGATCGAAGTCGGACATGGTAGTACCCCTGGGTTGTCCCGGCGCTTGGCCGGAGAAGTGTGGCTGGAATTTAGTGCGAAAGCGCTTGCTGCGCCAGATGGGTGCGACCCCATATTTCGCAGTGTTACAAACCGTTCATGGGGTTTACCTGCGGCCCCTGGTGGGGCTCCGGATGGTTAAAGATTTCGAAGCACTTCGGCGGGCTTCCGCCCGAGCGCGGAAAACGTGCCGGCAAGGCCCAGCACCACCGTGACTAAAAGAGCGCCGGTGGCGGCTCCCACAGCCTGGCCTGCGACAAAAACGAAGGGGAAATCCATCACCTGTGTCACCACGAGGTCGGCAGCAAGCGTCCCGGCCGCGACGGCGAAAATGACCGTCGCCAGGCCGATCAGCAGGTATTCGATCGCATAAGCGGCTGTCAGTTGCGCTCGCGTCGCGCCGAGCGTCTTGAGCACCACGGCATCGTAAACCCGGTAACGCTGGCCGGCGGCGAGCGCGCCGCCGAGGACCAAAGCGGCGGCGATCAGCGTGATGGAGCTCGCGCTGCGGAGCGCCAGAATGAGCTTGCCGATCAGCGCGTCGATGGTATCGAGCGCGTCCTTGACGCGCACCGCGGTGACCAAAGGGTAGGCACCGGACAGCGCCTTGATGAGCGCGGTTTCCTCCGCCACCGTGCCACCGTCGGCAAAGGTGAGCGTGGCGATGTCGCTATGCGGCGCGCCGCCAAAACTGCCTGGCGAGAATACCAGCACGAAATTGATACCGAGATTTTCCCAATCGACGGCCCGCAGATTGGCGATATGCGCGGTCACATTGCGGCCGAGCACATTGACGGTGATGGTATCGCCGATCTTGAGATCGAGATCATGGGCCGTCCGGCTCTCGAGCGAGACCAGCGGCTCTCCGGAATAATCGGCGCTCCACCACTTGCCGGCAACGATGCGCGAACCGGCCGGTGCCACGTTGGCATAAGTGATGCCGCGGTCGCCGCGCAGCACCCAGCGCGATCCGGGCGCGGCCTTGAGATCGTCGGCCGCGATACCGTTAGCCGACACGATGCGGCCACGCAGCATCGGCACGCGCTCGAGTTTCGAACCCGGCGCTTGATGTTGCAGGAAAGCATCGAGGCCGCCGGCATCGGCCGAGGGAATGTCGAGGAAAAAGAACGACGGCGCCTTTTCCGGGAGCGCGGCGGCGAATTCACGATGCAGATTACCGTCGATCTCGACCACGGTGACCAGGAGGGCAAGACCTAAGCCCAGCGAAAGCATGATGCTCGGCGTCAAGGCGCCGGCGCGGTGGATATTGGCGATGGCTAAACGAAGGACGGTCGATCGCGCGCGCGGCAATCGCCGCGCAAGCCGCATTGTCATCTCGGCGACGAGCCGGAGCAGCACGAACACCGCAAGCGCGGCGACGACGAAGTAAGCGGCGATGCGCGGGTCATAGGTGGTGAAGATCGCAAGCGCCGCGAGCAGGACGCCGATCGCCACCGTGGCGAAGAGATAACGTCCGCGCGGCCAATGCCGCTCCGCCGCTATCCGATCGCGGAACAACATCGATACCGATATATCGTGGGCGCGCCCGAGCGGCCACAGCGCGAAGGCGAGCGCTGTGAAGAGACCATAAAATATCGCGAGCACCAGCACCCCCGGAAACAGTGCCGGTGTCACCGGCAACGGAATGAGCGAGCCGAATCCCCAGGCGATAACAAATGGCAACGCCGCGCCCAGCGCCGCACCGAGACACGTGGCGAGAAGCGCAACCAGCATGATCTCGGCGCAATAGATTGCGAAAACGCCGCCGCCGCTCGCACCAAGTGCTTTCAACGTTCCGATAACATCGCGCTTGCGCGCGAGGTGGCTTGCGACCGCGTTGGCGACGCCGCCGCCGCCGACCAAGAGCGTGGTCAAGCCGACCAGCGTGAGAAATTGGGTGAAGCGCTCGACGCTGCGTTCCAGCTGTGGCGAGGCCTTGTTGCGGCTGCGGATTTCCCAGCCGGCATCGGGAAACTTGGCTTCGGCTTGTTTTTGCAACGATGTAACGGCGTTGTCGCTTGCATTCGTGTCTGGCAGGCGTAGCCGGTATTGCCAGCGCACGAGGCTCCCGGGCTGCAGCAGACCGGTTGCCTGCAGCGCCGGTGTACTGACGAGAACGCGCGGTCCAAGTCCGATGCTGCCGGATAGCTTGTCAGGTTCGCTGTTCAGCGCGGCGCGCAACTCGATAACCGCCGCACCAATGTTAATTCGATCGCCGATTTTCAGATCGAGCCGCGTCAGCAGTGCGGGATCGACCGCGGCGCCGAAAACGCCGCCGCTTTGCGCCAGCAGTCCTGAAAGCGGCATTGCCGGGTCGGTGGTTATCGCGCCGTAGAGCGGATAATTATCATCAACCGCCTTCGCCTCCACGAGAGACGAGCGGCCGTCGGAAGTACGCGCCATCGCGCGCAACGTGGCGGCGACCGAGACTTTGCCGTGCGCGTCGAGGAACGATCGCTCGGCATCGCTCGCCTGGCGCTGAATGAGCGAAAAATCGAGATCGCCGCCGAGAATGATACGGCCTGCGCCGGATATGCCGTCATTGAGGCTCGCCGCCACCGAGCCGACGCCGGCGATCGCCATGACGCCGAGCGCGATGCAGGCGATGAAAACGCCAAAACCGCGCACGCCGCCGCGCAGTTCGCGCCAGGCAAAACGCAATGCGAGACGCCACATCGCACCGGCGCCCCGATGCGCGCCCGGCACCGCCTGCGCTTCGGCCGATGCCGTCATCTCGATTTCGCCTCGGCGAGCGCCAACCGTTCGATCTGTCCCGAGCGGATGTGCAACACGCGGTCGCAACGCGCCGCGAGCGCGGTATCGTGCGTGACCAGAACTAGCGTCGTGCCCCGCTCCGCATGGCCGCGGAACAACAGCTCGATGATGTCGCGGCCGGTCAATTCGTCGAGATTGCCGGTCGGTTCGTCGGCGACGAGTATTGCCGGATTGGGCGCGAGCGCGCGGGCGAGCGCCACGCGCTGTTGCTCGCCGCCGGAAAGTTCGGCTGGATAATGGTGCAGGCGTTGTCCCAGGCCGACGGCGGCAAGCTCGCGCTCGGCGCGGGCCAGCGCGTCGGCGATGCCTGCGAGTTCGAGCGGCACCGCGACGTTTTCGAGTGCCGTCATGGTCGGGATCAGATGGAAGGCCTGGAATACGATGCCGATATTCTTGCCGCGGAAGCGGGCCAGACTGTCTTCGTCGAGCCCGGGCAATTCTTCCCCGGCCACTCGGACCGAGCCGGAATCCGGCCGCTCCAGCCCAGTCATCACCATCAACAGCGTCGATTTGCCCGAGCCGGAGGGGCCGAGCATGCCGACCGCCTCGCCGCGTCCTATATTCAGGTTGATGTCGCGCAGGATGTGGACGTGGGCGGCGCCGCGGCCGAGCGACAGGTTGACGCCGCGGAGCACGATGGCGTCGCCGGCGGAAGGATTCCCCGAAATGTCGTTCATGCCTGTAACCAGCCCGGAACTTTCATGCTGCCCCGGAGCCACATATGGGTGGCTGCGGCGTTTCCGCCAAATAGCGGTGAGTTGCGTCATGCTGCTTGTTGCCGCAGGGGCGGCGCCGGCCATGGCACAACAAACCACACCGCAACAACCGGTTCATATTGTCGCATTCGGCGATTCGCTTACGGCCGGACTGGGTCTGCCGCTCAAATATAGTTTCGTGCAGCGGCTGCAAATTGCGCTCGCCGCGCAAGGTATCGCCGTCGAGATCGCGAATGCCGGCGTCTCCGGCGATACGGCGTCGGACGGGCTTTCCCGGCTCGATTGGTCGGTACCTGATGGTACCGATGCGGTGATTGTCGAACTTGGTGCCAACGACATGCTGCGCGGCCTCAAGCCCGAGTTGACGCGGGCTGCACTCGATACGATTTTGCAGCGGCTGACGGCGCGTCACATTGCCGTCTTGTTGTGCGGCATGCGGGCAGCGCCAAATCTCGGCGCCGATTACGTTTCGTCTTTCGAAAGCATCTATCCCGCGCTTGCCGCCAAATACCGAACGCTGCTCTATCCGTTCTTTCTCGACGGCGTCGCCGGCGATCTGAGCCTTCTGCAAGGCGACGGCCTGCATCCCAATGCAGCCGGCGTCGGTGTAATCGTGCAACGCATCTTGCCGAAGGTCGAGGAGCTTGTTGCTCAGTTCCACGGCCAAAAGCCGTCGTGAGGGTTGCGCGCCTGCGGCGATCCTCGCATTCTGTGTCTTAAGGCGAATCACGAGCTGGAGTTTGTCATGCCCCGCTTGTTCACCGGCCTCGAAATTCCGCCCTCCGTCGCCCAGTCGCTCGCCATGATGCGCGGTGGTCTCCCGGGAGCGCGCTGGATCGATCCAGAGAACTACCACATCACGCTACGGTTTATCGGCGATATCGACGGTGCATTGGCGCGCGAGATCGCTGGAATGCTGGGTCGCGTGCATCGCCGGCCGTTTGAATTACGCGTCAACGGCCTGGTGTCTTTCGGCGGCCGCAAGCCGCGTGCCGTCGTTGCCACGGTCTCTCCGGTGCCGGCGCTGATGGAGCTTCAAGCCGAGCATGATCGCCTGCTGCAACGGCTCGGGCTCGAGCCGGAAGGCCGCAAATATACGCCGCACGTCACGCTGGCGCGGCTGCGCGACGCTTCAAGCCACGACGTCGCTGATTATCTCGCGGCGAGAGGCTATTTCCCGTCGCCGTCGTTTGAAGTATCGCGCTTCGTGCTGTTTTCCTCCCGGGCCTCGGTTGGCGGCGGCCCGTATATCGCCGAAGAAGCCTATCCGCTCGCGGCGACGCAAGTGAGATGGGCGCAGCAAGCCGGCTAGCGGATCAAGCGCGCAGCATCCTGGTCTGCAGGTCGAGCATCGCCGTCGCGAAGCCGTGGCTGTCCGACATCAATTCGCGCATCAGCGACAATGGCGTCGGACGCGAGGGCTCGACTTCGCCGATCACGCTTCCGAAATCGAAGCTAAGCTCGGCATCAAATTTGCGGGCGAGTTGCTGCATGCGGCGGTTCTCGGACAGGCACGCCATATGCAGATGCTGGAAACCGCGATTACGCGCGGCAAGCAGCGTGCGATGGAGGAGTGCCGAGCCGACGCCGTGACTTTGCCAGGGCTTTTCGACGCTGAACGCGGCTTCTGCCTGGTGCGGGAAATGCGCGCCAAGCGGCCTGAGTTCGGCGGCGCCGCGCATCGTCTCGCCGACGAAAAAGCCATACATGACGGCGTCGAGGCCGCCGGCCAGATCGACATAATTGCAAATGAAATCATCAGACACGCCGCCGGCGAACCGGCTGCGCCGGCTGTCCGGATCGAGGCGCAGGACGTGGTCGCGATATGTGGAATTTTCGCCGATCCACAATTTGCGGATCACGCCACCTTCGGGAAGGACTTCCTGCATTGGATCTCCTGACCGTTGTCGCCAAAGACCCGCCTTGATGCTTCCTCCCCAGAAAGCCGCGGACAGGCGCAAGAGCGCCCGGCCGCCAAATCGAACACACCATGTTGTGTGGCAGGAAATTTTGGCAACGCGAAGGATTGAGCAACATGCCTACATTCCGTATACGCATGGCTCTCACCGCGCTGGCGACGATTTGACGACAAAACCTATCGCTGCAGGGCGCATATTTTGCACGACGGCTGCAAAAGTACTTAAACGCTTCCGCCTCAATTCAGTCGCCGCTATTAATCGCAAGTAACTTCACGCAGCTTCATGCCAAGTTCCACTTCATCGCAATACGCCGCCAGTGTGGCCGCGGGCCGGGTCGAGCGCGACCAAGCCCAGCTTGCCGTCATCGGCATGATGACGCGGCTTGAACAGCGCATCGTGGAATATCGCCTGGCGCGGAAATCCTCGGCGCTCGGCTGGCTGTTCGCCGGCCGCGAGCGCGCGCTTCCGCCGATCAAGGGGCTCTACATCCACGGCGATGTCGGGCGCGGCAAGACGATGCTGATGGATCTTTTCTTCGAAGCGAGTCCGGTCGAGCGCAAGCGCCGCGCACATTTTCACGAATTCATGCTCGACGTGCATGAGCGCATCCACGCTTTTCGTCAGGGCATCAAACGAGGCGAGCGCGCCGACGATGATCCGATCCGGGTCGTCGCCGACGAACTTGCCGAACAGGCATGGCTTCTGTGTTTCGACGAATTCCACGTCACCGATATCGCCGACGCGATGATCCTCGGCCGTTTGTTCACGCGGCTATTCGAACGCGGCATCGTGATGGTGGCGACCTCGAATGTCGCGCCCGACGATCTCTACAAGGATGGTTTGAATCGCGCGCTGTTCGTGCCGTTCATCCATTTGCTGGAAGCGCGTATGGACATCGTGCGGCTCGATGCGCGCGCGGACTTTCGATTGGAGAAGCTCGCCGGCATGCCGGTGTGGTACGTGCCGGCCGATGCCGCCGCGGATCGGGCCCTCGACGATGCCTGGCGGCGGCTGACCGGCGGCAATGGGGGTGCCGCTCAGTCGCTGGCGCTCCACGGCCGCAGCGTCCGCGTGCCGCACGCGTTCATGGGCGTGGCACGTTTCAATTTCCACGATCTCTGCGAACAGCCGCTCGCCGCCGCCGATTATCTGCGCATCGCGCGCGAATATCACACGATCGTCCTCGATCATGTTCCGGTCATGACTTACGACAACCGCAATGCGGCGAAGCGCTTCATCATCCTGATCGACACGCTCTATGACACAAATGTGAAACTGATCGCTTCCGCCGCGGCGGAGCCGGATGCGCTCTACCACGCGGACGAAGGCTACGAAGCGCAGGAATTCAAGCGCACCGCCTCGCGGCTGATCGAGATGCGATCGCAAGCCTATCTGGCCCGGCCGCATGGCGCCGCGCATGGACTGCTGTCGGGCTCCTCGGCCGGTATCGTCGAAACTTAGGCCCCGAGACTGCTGACGAGCAAGGCGGCGACCACAACGGCCATCAATGCCGTTGCACACCAGCCGGCGATTATCAGCCAGCGTGACGCGGCGAATTTGCCCATGATGCTGTGGCTGGCAACGACGATCATCATGGCGACCATCAACGGCACGGCGACGATGCCGTTCACGACCGCAGTCCAGAACAACATCTGGATCGGATCGAGCCGGGTGAGCGCCGCGCCGAGGCCGGCAAGCGTCGTCGCGGCGACGATCAGATAGAAGCCGGGCGCGCTACGTGCCGGCAATTCCAGGCTGCCTTCCCAGCCGACGCTTTCCGCCACCGCATAGGCTGCGGACCCCGCGAGTACCGGAACGGCGAGCAGCCCGGTGCCGATAATCCCTAAGGAGAACAGAAGAAAAGCCAGCGGTCCGGCCAGTGGCCGCAATGCTTCGGCAGCCTGTTCGGCGGTGCCGATCTTGGTGATGCCATGCGCATGCAGCGTTGCCGCGGTGGTGACGATGATGAAGAAGCCGATGATGTTTGACAGCATCATGCCCGTGGTGGTGTCGAGCACGATACGAAAGGCGTCCTTTTGGGCGAGGCGGTTGGGAAGAGCGGCCGCCGCCGCGGCGTCATGCGCCTTGCTGCGCAGCTTACGGCCCTCTGCCTCAAGCGAAGCTTGCCAGAAAAACATATAGGGACTGATCGTGGTCCCGAAGATCGCCACCAGCATCAAGGCGTAATCGCAATTCCACAGCGGATGCGGCAGGAAAGTCTGTTTCGCCACCGTGCCCCAGGGAATGTGGATGCTGAAGGCGGTGGCGACGTAGGCGAACAGCACCAAGGTGAGCGCCTTCAGATAGCGCGAATAGCTGCTATACGGAATCAGGATTTCGGCGGTGAGGCAGCCGATCCCAAACAGCGCGATGTAAAGCAGCATCGGGCCGCCGACGACCAGCCGCAACGCGTCGCCCATGGCGGCAACGTCGGCGGCGATATTCAGCGTATTGGCAATCAGCAATAGTCCGACAATGAAATGCAACACGGGTCGCGGCAGCGCTTTACTTATGTTGGCCGCGACGCCCTGCCCGGTAACGGCGCCGATCCGCGCGCTGACCAATTGGATGGCGATCATGAACGGCGCGGTCAGGAACATGGTCCAGCCCAGCGCATAGCCGAACTGGGCGCCGCCTTGGGAATAAGTCGCGATGCCGCTCGGATCGTCGTCGGCGGCGCCGGTGACAACGCCGGGGCCGAGCATCCGGAAGATCGTTTTCAGCCGTGAGGGCGAACTATTGGCCGGAGAACTCTTGGCCCGAGAACTGCTGGCCCGAGAACTGCCGGCCCGTGAGCTCTTCGCCTTTCCGTTCTTGGCTGCTGCGTTTTTCGGCGCCATCCGTCCCCGCATTGGCGGCGCAATCCGCCGCATAATCCGCCCGTTAATGGGGCCGGGACCGTTTTCGTTCCGGTATCGTTATCGGCCTCTCTGCCTGACTTGAACGCGTCACCCGAAAGGGCTAATGACGCGGCAGCTGAGGCCTTTTCTTCCCAATCAAGGACATTTTTCTGATGGCGCGAAGCAAGATCGCATTGATAGGTTCAGGTCAAATTGGCGGAACGCTGGCGCATCTGATCGGTCTCAAGGAGCTTGGCGATGTCGTCATGTTCGACATTGCCGAAGGTGTGCCCCAGGGCAAATCCCTGGACCTGGTTCAGTCATCGCCGGTCGACGGCTTCGATGCGAAATTTTCCGGCACCAATTCCTACGAGGCGATCGAGGGTGCCGACGTATGCATCGTTACCGCCGGCGTGCCGCGCAAGCCCGGCATGAGCCGTGACGATCTGCTCAGCATCAATCTCAAGGTGATGGAGCAGGTCGGCGCCGGTCTCAAGAAATATGCCCCGAACGCCTTTATCATCTGCATCACCAACCCGCTCGACGCCATGGTCTGGGCGCTGCAGAAGTGCTGCGGCCTGCCGAAGAACATGGTGGTCGGCATGGCGGGCGTGCTGGACTCGGCGCGCTTTCGTTATTTCCTTGCCGACGAGTTCAATGTCTCGGTCGAAGACGTCACGGCCTTCGTGCTCGGCGGCCATGGCGATACCATGGTGCCGCTGGTGCGCTATTCGGCGGTTGCCGGCATCCCGCTGCCGGATATGGTCAAGATGGGGTGGACCACGCAGGCGCGGCTGGACGAAATCGTCACCCGCACGCGCAATGGCGGCGCCGAAATCGTCAATCTTTTGAAGACCGGCTCCGCATTCTATGCACCGGCTGCATCGGCGATCGCCATGGCTGAGAGCTATCTGCGCGACAAGAAGCGGGTCATGCCGTGCGCCGCGTGGCTCAACGGCGAATACGGACTGAAGGATATTTACGTCGGCGTGCCGGTGGTGATCGGCAGCAGGGGTGTCGAGCGCGTGGTCGAAGTCGAGTTTACCGGTGCCGAGCGCGACATGTTCGAGAAATCGGCGCAATCCGTGCAAACCTTGATCGACGCCTGCGTAAAGATCGCCCCCGATTTGGGTAAGTGACGTGCCGTCATTCGGGAGCGGCGCGACGCGCCGCAACCGGAATGGCGATCGATAGGATCATCCATGAACATCCACGAATATCAGGCGAAAGCGGTGCTCCGTGAATTCGGGGTGCCGGTGCCTCGCGGCATTCCGGCCTTCAGCGTCGAGGAAGCGGAAAAGGCCGCCAAGGATCTCGGCGGGCCGGTCTGGGTGGTGAAGGCGCAAATCCACGCTGGTGGCCGCGGCAAGGCCGGCGGCGTCAAAGTGGTGAAGTCGGTAGCCGATGTGAAAAACGAGGCAACGCGGCTGCTGGGCTCGACGCTGGTCACGCATCAGACCGGGCCGCATGGCAAAGAGGTTCACCGGCTCTATATCGAGGAAGGCTCGGCCATCGATCGCGAATATTATCTCTCCGCACTGGTCGATCGCGAGACGTCGTGCGTGGCCTTTGTCGCCTCGACCGAAGGCGGCATGGATATCGAAGAGGTCGCCCATAAGTCGCCGGAGAAAATCGTCACCTTCTCCGTCGATCCGGCGACCGGCTTCATGCCGCACCATGCCCGTCATGTCGCCAACGCGCTCGGCTTGAGCCGCGAACTCGCGAAGCAGGCCGAGCTGGTACTGCCCAAACTTTACGCGGCGTTTGTCGCCAAGGACATGAGCCTTTTGGAAATCAATCCGCTGGTCGTAACCAAGAGCGGCGAACTGATCTGCCTCGACGCCAAGATCGGTTTTGACGACAATGCGCTTTACCGGCATCCCGAAATCGCGGCGCTGCGCGATCTCAGCGAAGAGGATGCCAAGGAAACGGAAGCCGCGCGCTACGACCTCAATTACGTCGCGCTCGACGGCACCATCGGCTGCATGGTCAACGGCGCCGGCCTCGCCATGGCGACGATGGACATCATCAAGCTTTACGGCATGGCGCCGGCGAACTTCCTCGACGTCGGCGGCAGCGCCACCAAGGAAAAGGTCGCGGCAGCTTTCAAGATCATCACCTCGGACCACAATGTGAAGGGCATTTTGGTCAACATCTTCGGCGGCATCATGAAGTGCGACGTCATCGCCGAAGGCGTGGTTGCTGCGGTGAAGGAAGTAGGCTTGCGGGTACCGCTGGTGGTGCGGCTCGAGGGCACCAATGTCGCGCTCGGCAAGGAAATCATCGCCAAATCCAATCTCAACGTCACGTCGGCCGACGACCTTGATGATGCCGCGCAGAAGATCGTCAAAGCCGTGAAGGAGATGGCGTAATGTCCATCCTTATCGGCAAAGATACCAAAGTCATCTGCCAGGGCTTCACCGGCAAGAACGGGACGTTTCATTCCGAGCAGGCGATCGCCTACGGCACCAAGATGGTCGGCGGCACTTCGCCCGGCAAAGGCGGCTCTACCCATCTCGGTCTGCCGGTGTTCGATACCGTTGCCGAAGCGCGCGATAAAACCGGCGCCGATGCCAGCGTGATCTACGTGCCGCCGCCGGGTGCCGCGGATGCGATCTGCGAATTGATTGCCGCCGAGATTCCGTTGATCATCTGCATCACCGAAGGCATCCCGGTCGCGGACATGGTGAAGGTGAAACGCTCGCTGTCGGGTTCGAAGTCGCGCTTGATCGGCCCGAATTGTCCGGGCGTCATGACCGCCGGCCAATGCAAGATCGGCATCATGCCCGGCAATATCTTCAAGCCGGGCAAAGTCGGCATCGTGTCGCGCTCCGGCACGCTGACCTACGAAGCGGTGTTCCAGACCACGCGCGAAGGCTTCGGCCAGACCACCGCGGTCGGCATCGGCGGCGATCCGGTCAAAGGCACCGACTTCATTGAAATGCTGGAAATGCTCCTGGCTGATAAGGCCACCGAAGCCATCGTCATGATCGGCGAGATCGGCGGGTCCTCGGAAGAAGACGCCGCTCAGTTTCTGACCGATGAGGCCAAGCGCGGCCGCAAGAAGCCGATGGTGGGTTTCATTGCCGGCCGCACCGCCCCGCCGGGGCGGCGGATGGGGCATGCCGGGGCCATCATTGCCGACGGCAAGGGCGGCGCCGAATTGAAAATCGAGGCCATGGAGGCGGCGGGCATCAAGGTGTCGCCGTCGCCGGCCCGGCTGGGCAAAACCTTGGCCGAAATATGGAAATGATGATTCATTTCTTGTGTCTTTCGCCTGCCGTATCCAGCCATTAAATGGGGTACAACAGAAAACTCCCAGCGCCGGGCGGGGCCTGATTCGTCTCTACACCGCAGTAGCGCGGTGGCCTCTTAATTGCAGACGCTTCCTCATCCGCTCGTCCGGGATTGCTCAAAGGGTCACGCCGAAGGTCACGTCTCATGTCTCGCCAGGATGCGAATGCCGCTTTTGCGCTAACCTCGTTCCTCTATGGCGGTAATGCCGCCTATATCGATAACCTCTATGCCCGTTACGAGGCCGATCCGACCTCGGTCGATGCCGAATGGCAGGCCTTCTTCCAGAGCTTGAAGGACGACGCCCGCGACGTCGAAGAGAACGCCCGCGGTCCTTCCTGGCAAAAATCCGGATGGCCGGCGCGGGAGCGCAGCGATCTGATTTCCGCCCTTGACGGCGATTGGGCCGAAGTCGGCAAGGCCGTCGGCGAAAAGGTGAAAGCGCAGGCGCAGAGCCGCGGCGTCGACATCGCGTCCGCCGACGTCGAGCGCGCCACCCGGGATTCCATCCGGGCGCTGATGCTGATCCGCGCCTACCGAGCCCGCGGCCATTTGCACGCCAATCTCGATCCGCTCGGGATCGCCGCGCCGAATAATGAAGAAGAACTCGATCCGCGCACCTACGGTTTCAGCGACGCCGACCTCGACCGGCCGATCTTTCTCGACAAAGTCCTCGGGCTCGAATTCGGCACCGTGCGTCAGATTATCGGCATCCTGCGCCGGACTTATTGCCAAACGCTCGGCGTCGAATTCCTGCACATCTCGAACGGGGCGCAGAAGGGCTGGATCCAGGAGCGCATCGAAGGGCCAGACAAGGAAATCTCGTTCACACGCGAGGGCAAGCGCGCAATCCTCAACAAGCTGGTCGAGGCCGAGGGCTTCGAAAAATTCTGCGACGTCAAATTCACCGGCACCAAGCGCTTCGGTCTCGACGGCGCCGAGTTCGATGATTCCGGCGCTCGAGCAGATCATCAAGCGGGGCGGCGCGCTCGGCGTGCGGGAAATCATTGTCGGCATGCCGCATCGCGGCCGGCTCAATGTCCTCGCCCAGGTCATGGCCAAGCCGCATCGCGCCATCTTCCACGAGTTCAAGGGTGGTTCATCGACCCCCGACGCGATCGAAGGTTCCGGCGACGTGAAATATCACCTCGGCGCTTCGTCGGACCGCGAATTCGATCAGAACAAAGTCCATCTGTCGCTGACCGCCAACCCGTCGCATCTGGAGATCGTCGATCCGGTGGTGCTCGGCAAAGTGCGCGCCAAGCAGGACCAGTTCGGCGCCACGGCTGAAGACCGCACCATGGTGATGCCGCTCCTCATACACGGCGATGCGTCGTTCGCCGGGCAGGGTGTCGTCGCCGAGTGTTTCGGTCTTTCCGGATTGCGCGGCCACCGCACCGGCGGCTCCGTCCACTTCATCGTCAACAATCAGATCGGCTTCACCACCAATCCGCGCTATTCGCGCTCGTCGCCCTATCCATCCGACGTCGCCAAGATGATCGAGGCGCCGATCTTCCACGTCAACGGCGACGATCCCGAGGCGGTGGTGTTCGCCGCCAAGGTCGCGACCGAATTCCGGCAGAAATTCCAGAAGCCGGTGGTCATCGACATGTTCTGCTATCGCCGCCACGGCCATAATGAGGGTGACGAACCGTCGTTCACCCAGCCCTTGATGTACAAGGCGATTGCCAACCATCCGTCGACGCTTGAAATGTACAGCAACAAGCTGGTCGCCGAGGGCGTCGTCACCGAGGGTGATGTCGAAAAAATGAAGGCGGATTGGCGCAACCGCCTCGATGTCGAGCTCGAAGCCGCGCAAGGTTATCGCGCCAACAAGGCCGATTGGCTCGACGGCCGCTGGTCGGGGTTCAAGACCGCCGGCGATGCCGAGGATCCGCGCCGGGGCAAGACCGGTGTCGAGATCGCAACGCTGAAATCGATCGGCGAAAAAATAACGACGCTGCCGCCGGGATTTCATCTGCATCGCACGCTCAACCGGTTCCTCGAAAGCCGCCGCAAGTCGATCGAGACCGGCGTCGGCATCGATTGGTCGACCGGCGAAGCGCTGGCGATCTGCTCGTTGCTGCTTGACGGTCACCGCGTGCGGCTGTCCGGCCAGGACTCCGAGCGCGGCACCTTCTCGCAACGCCATTCGGTCTTGATCGATCAGGAAACCGAAAACCGCCACACCCCGTTCAATCATCTTGCGGAAGGGCAGGCGCGCTACGAGGTCATCAATTCGATGCTCTCGGAAGAAGCGGTGCTCGGCTTCGAGTATGGCTATTCGCTCTCCGAGCCCAATGCGCTGACGATGTGGGAAGCGCAATTCGGCGACTTCGCCAACGGCGCGCAAGTGCTGTTCGACCAATTCATCTCGTCGGGTGAACGCAAGTGGCTGCGCATGTCAGGACTTGTTTGCCTGTTGCCGCATGGCTATGAAGGACAGGGGCCGGAGCATTCCTCTGCACGGCTCGAGCGCTTTTTGCAGATGTGCGCCGAGGACAATATGCAGGTGGCGAACTGCACGACGCCCGCCAACTATTTTCACATCCTTCGGCGCCAACTCATGCGCGACTTCCGCAAGCCCCTGATCCTGATGACGCCGAAATCGTTGCTGCGCCACAAGCGCGCGGTGTCGCGGCTCGAAGAGATGGGGCCGGGCACGTCGTTCCATCGTCTGCTGTGGGATGACGCACAGACCCACCCCGATGAAAAGATCAAGCTCGCCGCCGACGCCAAGATCCGCCGCGTCGTGATTTGTTCGGGCAAGGTCTATTACGACCTCTATGAGGAGCGCGAGAAGCGCGGCGTCGACGACATCTACCTGCTTCGCATCGAGCAGCTTTATCCGTTCCCGACCAAGGCGCTGATGACGGAATTGTCGCGCTTCAAGCAGGCCGAGATCGTCTGGTGCCAGGAAGAGCCGCGCAACATGGGCGGCTGGGTGTTCGTCGATATCTTCCTGGAATGGGTGCTCAATCAGATCGGCGCCAAATCTCGCCGCGCCCGCTATGCGGGAAGGCCGGCAGCGGCGTCGACCGCGGTCGGGCAGATGTCGCTCCATCTCGCCCAGCTCAAACAGTTTTTGGATGATGCACTGAGCTAATAATCACGCCGTCATGCCCGGCCTTGTGCCGGGCATCCACGTCTTGACGGCGCGATTGAAGAAAAGACGTGGATGGCCGGGACAAGCCCGGCCATGACGAAGTGAATGCCAAGAGGACACTATGGCTGAAATCCGTGTACCGACGCTCGGCGAATCGGTGACTGAGGCGACCATCGGCAAATGGTTCAAGAAGCCCGGCGATCCGGTGGCGGTCGATGAGCCGCTGGTCGAGCTCGAGACCGACAAGGTGACGATCGAAGTCCCGGCACCGGCCGCCGGCGTGCTCGGCGACATTGCGGCCAAGGACGGCGATACGGTAGCCGTCGGTGCGGTGCTCGGCCAAATCAACGAAGGCGCCGGAGCGCCGCCGGCCAAAGCGCCAGCCGCAACGGCGGCGAAAGGCGCGCCAGCGGCCGCGCCGCCGGCACCGAAGCCCGCAGCGCCGCCTGTCGCCGCGAAGCCGGCGGCCGCCGATGCGCCGCTGGCGCCGTCGGTACGACGGCTATCCGCTGAATCCGGGCTCGATGCCACGTCGGTGCCCGGCTCCGGGAAGGACGGCCGCGTCACCAAGGGCGACATGCTCGCCGCCATCGAACGCGCCGCCGCGCAACCGACGCCGGTGGCGCAACCGGCCGCCGCCGTACAGGTTCGCGCCCCGTCGCCGGCCGACGATGCCGCGCGCGAGGAGCGCGTGAAGATGACGCGATTGCGCCAGACTATAGCGCGGCGGCTGAAGGACGCGCAAAATACCGCCGCCATGCTCACGACCTTCAACGAGGTCGACATGAGCCATGTCATGGCGCTGCGGACGCAGTATCGCGATCTGTTCGAGAAGAAGCACGGCGTGAAGCTCGGCTTCATGGGACTTTTCGTAAAGGCCTGCGTTCAGGCGCTCAAGGAGATCCCCGCCGTCAATGCCGAGATCGACGGCACCGATCTGATCTACAAGAACTATTATCATATCGGCATCGCGGTCGGCACCGAGCGCGGCCTGGTGGTGCCGGTGGTGCACGACTGCGATACCAAGTCGCTCGCCGAGATCGAGAAGAGCATCACCGATTTCGGCCGCCGCGCCCGCGACGGCGCCCTCAAGATCGACGAATTGCAGGGCGGCACGTTCTCCATCACCAATGGCGGCATCTACGGTTCGCTGATGTCGACGCCGATCCTCAACGCGCCGCAATCCGGCATTCTCGGCATGCACAAAATTCAGGACCGCCCGGTCGCAATCGGCGGCAAGATCGAGATACGGCCGATGATGTATCTCGCTTTGTCCTACGACCACCGCATCGTCGACGGCCGCGAGGCGGTGACGTTCTTGGTGCGGGTGAAGGAATGCCTGGAGGATCCGGCGCGGCTGGTGCTGGATTTGTAATTTCCGTCATGCCCGGCCTTGTGCCGGGCATCCACGTCTTGTTCTCAATCAAAGAAAGACGTGGATGGCCGGGACGAGCCCGGCCATGACGATTGAGAGCTCGGAGTTTGTATATGTCCTACGATCTCATCGTTATCGGCAGCGGCCCCGGCGGCTATGTCTGCGCCATTCGCGCGGCGCAGCTCGGCATGAAAACCGCCGTCGTGGAGAAGAGCGACACGTTCGGCGGCACGTGCCTCAATATCGGCTGCATCCCATCGAAAGCGATGCTCAATGCCTCCGAGCTCTATGAAGAGGCCGGCCACAAATTCGCGGAAATGGGTATCAAGGTCGGTCAACCCGCCGTCGATCTTTCAGCGATGCTCAAATACAAAGAAAAGGGCGTCGACGGTAACGTCAAAGGCGTCGAATATCTGTTCAAGAAGAACAAAATCGACACTGTCCACGGCACCGGCCGCATTGCCGCGCCGGGCAAGGTCGAAGTGAAGTCGGAAGACGGCCAGACGCAAGTTCTGGAGACGAAGAACGTCGTCATCGCCACCGGTTCTTGCATCGCGCCATTGAATGGCATCGACATCGACGAGAAGCGCGTTGTGTCCTCGACCGGCGCGCTGGATCTTTCTAAGGTGCCGGAAAAGCTTCTCATCGTCGGCGCCGGCATTATTGGGCTTGAGCTCGGCTCGGTGTGGCGGCGACTCGGCGCCGAGGTGACGATCGTCGAATTCTTGGATCACATCCTGCCGGGTATCGACGGCGAAGTGACCAAGCAATTTCACCGCATGCTGCAAAAACAGGGTCTCACCTTCAGGCTTTCCTCGAAAGTCAGCGCCGTCGACTCGTCCGGCAAGACGCTCAAGGTCAAAGTCGAGCCCGCCGCCGGTGGCGCGGCGGAGATGATCGAGGCGGACGTCGTGCTGGTGGCGATCGGACGTGCGCCCTACACCGAGGGCCTCGGCCTCGAAGAGGCCGGCGTCAAGAAGGACAATCGCGGCCGTGTGATCATCGATCCGCATTACAAAACGAATGTCGACGGCATCTTTGCGATCGGCGATGTCATCGCCGGCCCGATGCTGGCGCACAAGGCGGAAGAGGAGGGCGTCGCGGTCGCCGAAATTCTCGCCGGCCAAGCCGGCCACGTGAATTACGACGTGATCCCGAATGTCGTTTACACCTATCCGGAAATCGCTTCGGTCGGCAAAACCGAGGAAGAATTGAAAGCAGCTGGCATCGCCTACAACGCCGGAAAATTTCCGTTCACCGCCAATGCCCGCGCCAAAGTGAACCTGACCGCCGACGGCTTTGTGAAAATCCTGGCCGACGCCAAGACCGATCGCGTGCTCGGCGTGCACATCCTTGGCCCGGATGCCGGCAACATGATCGGCGAGGCGGCCGTCGCCATGGAGTTCGGCGCATCGTCGGAAGACATCGCCCGCACCTGCCACGCCCATCCGACGCTGACGGAAGCGATCAAGGAAGCCGCCCTCGCCGTTGACAAGCGCGCGATTAATTTTTGATCGTCGTCATTGCGAGCGAAGCGAAGCAATCCAGTACGGTGCGTAAGTTCTGGTTTGCTTCGTCGCTTCGCTCCTCGCAATGACGCTACAACGACGCGATCAGCGGCACCGCATGCGGCGCGAATAGACCGAGCGCCAACAGTGCCAGGCCGACGACGCCAAGCGCCCCGGCGAGCCACGCCAGTCCGACCATGCCGGTAATCACCGCCGCCGAAGCCAGCACGATGCCGATCTGAAATGCCGCCGACGACAGCTCATAATGGTGGTATTTCGCCGTCGACAGATCGCGCTCTTCTTCCGCGGTCTTGGCCTTCTCCTCCAGCTCCTTGCGGCCATTGCCTGCTTTCGGATCCGATTCGTAGCGCTCGGCGGTATGGCGCCACGTTTCGATCTGCTTGTCGGCCGCGGCTTTGGCGGCCGGATCGGCCAAGCCGGCCGCAAGCAAACCGGTCTGATCGGCTGCGACATTCACCGCGGTCCGGCGGATGTCCTTGGCCTGGAAGAACGACCACAGGTCGGACGCTTCGATGTTCTTGGTGACGACCTCGGTCTGCGCGCCTTTGCCGAGCGTTTCCGAGAACGACAGGAACAGCGCCAGGATAGCGATCAGCAGCGCGATCCTGCGATTGAAGCCCTCGCCATGCTCGCCCTCTTGCGCTTTCTCGATTGCTTCGTGGATTTCCGACATCGGTGGCCCCTCTTTTCGTCATTCCGGGGCCGAGCGTAGCGAGGAGCCCGGAATCCATACTCCCAGCGCAGGGGTTATGGATTCCGGGCTCGCCGCTGCGCGGCGCCCCGGAATGACGATTAACACGAAATCCGGCTACGCGCGCGGATGGGCGTTGCGATAAGCCTCGATCAGGCGATCGGCGTCGACGGCGGTATAGATCTGCGTGGTCGACAGCGAGGCGTGGCCAAGCAATTCCTGGATCGAGCGCAGATCGCCGCCGCGAGCGAGAAGATGGGTGGCGAAGGAATGCCGTAGCGCATGCGGCGTTGCCGTCTCGGGCAGCCCCAGTGCGCCGCGCAGCCGCGCCATGGCGAGCTGCACGAGGCGGGGCGACAGCGGACCGCCTTTGGCGCCGACAAAGAGCGGCCCAAGCTCGGGAAGGTCGTAGGGGCAGAGCGCGATATAATCGTCGATCAGTTTCCGCACCGGCGTAATGAGCGGCACCATGCGCTGCTTGCGGCCTTTTCCCATGACCGTAAGCACGTCGCGCGCGCTGAAATCGGCACGCTTGAGACCAAGCGCTTCGGAAATGCGCAAGCCGCAGCCATAGAGCAAGCCAAGCACGGCGGAGTCGCGGGCATGGATCCACGGCTCGCGGCCGTCGCCGGCGGCAATGTCGGGATCGGCCATGCTCCTCGCCGCGCCGACGGCGAGTGGGCGCGGCAGCGTTTTACCGATTTTCGGCGCACGCACCGCGGCGAGTGCGCCGACCTTGCCCTTGCCGCTCTTTTCGAGGAAGCGGCCGAAGGCGCGCAGGCCGGCCAGCGACCGCATTAGCGAGCGGCTGCCGATATCATTCCCCCGCCGCGCCGCCAGGAAGGCGCGTACGTCGGCGGGAGCGAGCGCGGCCAGTTCCTTGAGCGACGGCGCGCCGCCAAGATGGCCGGCGAGGAAGCGCAGGAATTGCAGCACGTCGCGCTGGTAAGCTTCGAGCGTCTTCGGCGACAGGTTACGCTCGGCGCCGAGGTGGCCGAGCCAATTCTGGATTTCGGCCGCTATTTTCGGCGTGATGAAGCCGATTTCGTCCATTTTCCGCTCGCTTTCGCCAGAATGAACGCAGGGTAGTCAATACCCGTTTCCCCTTCCTAAACCCTCCGGAATCGGCCCACAGTCGCCTTATGCCAAAGCGCGTTGTCGACGTTCTTGTCCCGGTTGCGCTTGACCGGGCCTATTCGTACCGGGTGCCCGAGGCGCTTGAACTCGCGCCGGGCGACATCGTCTGCGTGCCGCTCGGCCCGCGCGAGGCGACCGCGGTGGTGTGGGCGGAAAATCCGAAACCCGACATCCGGCTCGACAACCGGCTGAAGGACGTCGAGGAAAAACTCGAACTGCCGCCGCTGCGCCCCGAGTTGCGCAGCTTCGTCGATTGGGTGGCGAATTACACCGTGAGCTCGCGCGGCATGGTGCTGCGCATGTGCCTGCGCATGGGCGAGCATCTCGGCGCCGAGCGCGAGCGTGTCGGTGTCCGGCTCGCGGGCGATCCGCCGCAGCGCATGACCACGGCGCGCCGGCGCCTGCTCGAACTTCTTGCCGACGGCATGACGCGGTCCAAGGGCGAGGCCGTGCGCGAGGCTGGCGTCAGCGCCGGCGTGGTCGACGGCTTGATCGACGAAGGCACACTGGAAACGCTGGTGCTGCCGCCGGAGCCGGTGGCGGAAAAGCCCGATCCCGATTTCATGCAACCCGAATTTGGCGCCGATCAGGGCGCCGCCGCAGCAGCCCTGAAAGCGACCGTTACTCAGGGCGGCTATGCGGTGACGCTGCTCGACGGCGTTACCGGTTCGGGCAAGACCGAAGTCTATTTCGAGGCGGTGGCCGATACCATCCGCGCCGGCCGGCAAAGCCTGATCCTGATGCCGGAGATCGCGCTCACCGCGCAATTTCTCGACCGCTTCGCCGCGCGCTTCGGCGTGCGGCCGGCGGAGTGGCATTCGGAATTGTCGCCGCGCAAACGCGCGCGCACCTGGCGCGCCGTCGCCGGCGGCGAGGCTTCCGTCGTTGTCGGCGCGCGCTCGGCGCTTTTCCTGCCCTACGCCGATCTCGGCCTCATTGTCGTCGATGAAGAGCACGACCCCGCCTACAAGCAGGAAGACGGCGTGCATTACCATGCCCGCGACATGGCGGTGGTGCGCGGCCACATCGCTCGCATCCCGGTGGTGCTATCCTCGGCCACGCCCTCGATCGAAACGATCGTCAATGCGCGGCGCGGTCGCTATGCGCGCGTTGCGCTGCCGGAACGGTTCGGCGGCCAGCTCATGCCCGCGGTCGAGGCGATCGATCTGCGCCAGGCGCCGCCGCCGCGCGGCCGCTTCATTTCACCGGTGCTGGCCGGCGAAGTGCTCACCTCGCTGGAGCGCAAAGAGCAGGCGCTGTTATTCCTCAATCGCCGCGGTTACGCGCCGCTGACTTTGTGCCGCGCCTGCGGCTTCCGCTTCTCCTGCCCGAATTGCGATTCTTGGCTGGTCGATCACCGCTTTCGCAAGCGGCTGGTCTGCCACCATTGCGGCTTCAGCACGCCGCATCCGGCGCAATGCCCGAAATGCCATGCGGAAAATTCCTTCGTCGCCTGTGGCCCGGGCGTCGAACGGCTGGAAGAAGAAGTGCGCGAGCTGTTTCCGGAAGCCCGCGTGCTGGTGCTGTCGAGCGATCTGGTCGCCACGGTCGAGCGCATGCGCGAGGAATTCGCCGACATTGCCAAAGGCCTGTTCGACATCGTCATCGGCACCCAGCTCGTGGCCAAGGGCCACCACTTCCCGATGCTCAATCTGGTCGGCGTGGTCGACGCCGATCTGGGCTTGAGCAACGGCGACCCGCGCGCCGCCGAGCGCACCTTTCAGCTCTTGCATCAGGTGGTGGGCCGCGCCGGCCGCGACGCCGGCATCGGCCGCGGCTTTTTGCAGACGCATCAGCCCGAGCATCCAGTGATGCGCGCCTTGATCGCGCAGGACCGCGAGGCATTCTATGACGCCGAGATTGGACTGCGCGAGAAGACGCATTACCCGCCGTTCGGCCGTCTCGCTTCGATCGTCGTTTCCGGCCCGGACAAGCACGACGCCGAGATGCATGCGCGTGCCATGGCGCGGGCCGCGCCGAAGGCGGAAGAGGTGCGCGTCTTCGGCCCCGCCGAAGCACCGCTCGCGCTGGTGCGCGGCCGCCATCGTTTGCGTCTGTTGATCCGGGCCCCGCGCGGCTTCGATCTCTCCGCTTACATGCGCGAATGGCTAAGCGCCGCGCCGAAAGGGAAAGGCAATATCAAACTCGATATCGACGTCGATCCGCAGAGTTTTTTGTGAACGTGAGCGAATGCTGCCGGCGTCAGGTGTACGTCCGCGACGCCCGAACCGATTTCCGCAGCAATGCAAACAGCGAACCGCCGGTAACCGCGCCGAGTGCGTAGACGATCACAGTCAGGATCGCGAGCGGCGCGCGGACGCTGAAACCAAGGAACGACATCGTGACCAGTTCGCGGTTCTGGAAAACGAAAATCACGATGGCGGCAACAAAAACGATGACGATCGTCAAATGAACCCAACGCATGGCAACCTCGCTGGTGCGCCGGAGGAAAGAGCATCAAGCCTATCCCGGATCGGGCCGGCGCGAAATCTGCAAATAGCCGTATCGATCCAGTCTGCTCTGTCGCGACAATTATCGCTTTTTCGTCTTGGTTTTCTTCTTCGCAAAAATCGCGTTCCAGTTTTCCTTATAGGCCGCGGTGACCGGCTTCTGGCCTTCGCCCCGGCTGTAATTGGCAGGCACTTTGCCGGCCGTCTCGCCACCATCGGACTTGGGCGCGGCCTCAGCCGCGGGGCTCTCGGTCTTTGCGGCGGCCTCTTTCTTTGGTGCCGCGTCCTTGGATACTGATTCGGTTTTTGTCGTTTTGCTGTCGCTAGCCATTGTCGTTCCTGAAAAAGATGGGCCCATCCATCGTCGGCCAAATTCTCGGATGGGTCCCGTTGTGCCGTGACTGGTGTGGGTCAGTCAGGAATGGTACTGCGCCTGCCTGCCTTACGACATCGTCATGGGAATCGCGCCCAAGAAATCGCGCTTGCCGACATCTACGCCGCTGTGACGCAGGATGGCGTAGGCCGCGGTGTAGTGGAAATAGAAGTTCGGCAGCACGAAGTGGTTGAGATAGTCGTCGCCTTTCATGTGGCCCTTCTTTTCCGGACCGAGCGGAAAGGTGATTTCGCGATCCGCCGACGCATCGATCGCTTTGCGGTCGAGCGTCTTGAGATAAGCCACCGTTTTGGCGATGCGCTCCTTCAGCTGCGCGATCGTGGTCTCGTTGTCCTCGACTTTCGGCGCCTCGACGCCGGCGAGCCGGGCCGAGCCGCGCCTTGCGCCATCCGTCGCGACCTGCACTTGGCGGGTGAGATTGAACATGTCCGGCGCCAGCCGCGATTGCAGCAGCACCGCGGCGTCGATTTTCTTTGCGGTGGCGAACGCCTCCGCCTTGTCCAAGACGCCGGACAGCGCGTTAAGATTCATCTCGAAAACCGGCAGCGATGCTTGAGACATTGATTGCGGCATGGAGGGGTTCCTGGCTGATTGAACGGATAGAGAGGGGAAACGATCGGACAGTGGGAAAAGGGGATTTCCCCGGCAAGACTGGCCTTGCAGGCCTGGATATGGCTGCAACCCGTCCGCCCCGCAAGGCTCGGGCAGGCGGGATATCGCGCCACCCCACGGCGGGCAACTCATTTGCGAGATGCGACGCGAATTGGCAAGGTTAGCCTTGTCAAGGTTCGCCTTGGCAAGATTACGATGAGCGTTGACCTGCGCAGGGTGTGATCCATGGCGGCGACCATCGGAACGATATTGCTGTTGCTCGCCGTGCTGGTGGTCGTCGCCGTCGTCGCGCGGCGGCTTAATATCGCGCCCTCGATCCTTCTGGTCATCGCCGGTATCATGCTGGCGCTCGCTCCCGGCCTGCCGCGCATCGAGCTGGCGCCCGAACTGGTGCTGCTCGGTATCCTGCCGCCGCTGATCTATTCTGCCGGCGTCGCCATGAGCTGGCGGGAATTCCGCTTCAATCTCCGCCCGATCACGCTGTTTGCGTTCGGTTGCGTGGTGTTCACCGCCTGCGCGGTGGCGGCCATGGCCCATTGGCTACTTGGCATGCCGCTGGCCGTCGGCTTTGTGCTCGGCGCCATCGTGGCGCCACCGGACGCGGTCGCGCCGCTTGCTATCGTCCGCCGTCTGGGCTTGCCGCGCCGGCTTGTCGTCGTGCTCGAGGGCGAGGGCCTTGCAAACGATGCCACGGCCTTGATTCTGTATCGCTTCGCTGTTGCGGCGGCGGTCACCGGGCTGTTTTCCTTCCGCAAAGCGGGCGGTGAATTTGGCCTCATCATCGTCGGCGAAATCGCCTATGGCATCGTCATCGGCTGGTTCAGCCTGCGGCTGCGCCGCTGGGCGCACGACCCCCGCGTCGAGATCACGCTATCGCTGATGACGCCCTATGTCGCCTTTCTGGTACCGCACCAATTGGGCGGCTCGGGCGTGTTGGCGACGGTGGCGGCCGGACTGTTCGTAAGCTGGAACGGCCCCTTGCTCATTCCAGCTGCGACGCGGCTGCAGGGCATCTTCTTTTGGGACCTCGTCGTTTATTTGCTCGAGGGCTTCGTCTTCCTGGTGACCGGCATGCAGACGCGCACTCTGCTCAACCGGACGGATATGGTGGAATGGCACCATCTCGGCTACGCGGTGCTGCTGACCGTTGCGGTCGTCGTTGTGGCGCGATTCGTCTGGATCTATCCGGCGGTCTATCTGCCGCGCTGGCTCAGTCCGGCGCTGCGGCGCCGCGATCCACTGCCGCCCTGGCAATGGTCATTCTTTCTCGCCTTTGTCGGCGTGCGCGGCGTGGTTTCGCTAGCGGCAGCGCTGGCTATTCCGTTCTTCACCGACTCCGGCGCGGCGTTCCCCGATCGCGATCTGATCTTGTTCATCACCTTCGGTCTCATCGTCGTCACGCTGGTCGGACAGGGCCTGGTATTGCCGTTCGTCGTGGACTGGCTTGGATTAGCAAAACAAGCCGCCGAGGAACGTCAGCGCGAGTACGCCGCCGAGCTTGACGCGCGGGCCGGCGCCTTGGATGTGGCGCATAGCCGCTTGAAACAATTCGTCGCCGAGGGGCGGGTTTCGCACGAGGCCCGCACGGTCCTGCACGCCCGACACGAATACCGCGTCGGCCGCTTGCCGGTACCGACCGAGGACGGCACCGAGTCCCCGCCGGTCACTACGGAGCTCCGGACGGAGCTGATCACGGCGGAGCGCGAATATATTTATCGGCTGCTGCAAGACGGTCAGATCACCGACGAAGCCCGCCGCCGCATCGAGCGCGAACTCGATCTGGAAGAAGCGAGTGTTGCGTGCAAGGAGGAAGGCGGCGAGGAGCCGCCGCTATAGGACGCTAGCCCGGATTACGCTGGCGGATCGCTAGCTTTTGCTCGACTGCGGCTTTCGTTTGCTTCGCGGGCGCGAAGCGGCAGGAAACGAGATTATTCAGGATGCCGCGGCCGGCACTTCCACGATCGTGCTGGTATTGTCGACGCTGTCATAGACCGATACTTGAATGATCGGATAAGCTTTCTTGATCGCCAGCGCCGCCGCTTGGGCGTCCTCGGACGCCGCGTAGGAGCCTTTGGTTTGACGGTCGACCTGGAGTAAATACCGGCCGCGTTCGGGCCGTTTGCGCTGCGAGAATACGTCGTCGATTTCCTTTTCCTTCTCAGGCTCGTTCTTTTCCTTAACAGGCATTTTGATCTGGCGCGTGGCCATGCAGTGCTCCTCGGTTGGGGGGAATTACTAATGTGGGGGGTAGGGGTATCGGCTGCCAGTGGTGCCGCGCGACAATGTATATACTATTGGGCTTTTCGAAGATCATAAGATAATACGCTCATGAGACTTCGCACCGTCATCCTTGGCGCCGCCGTCGTTGCCGCCGCCTTTGTCGGGGCGACGCTACTGATGAATCTGCTCTGGCCGGCTTCCAAGTCGCTGCAGCAAGACCGCCCCGCGCTTGCCGCGGTGGCGCCGCTGCAACCGCTCACCGGCACGTCGACGGTGCTGGCGCCCGCGGCTATCGCGCTCACCGCAATCCGCGATGCGCTCGATGCACAGGCGCCCAAAAATCTGTCCGGCAAGCCGCAAAATCCGGTTTCGAAACTGCTGTCGAGCGCGCAACTCACCTTCTCGGTAGCGCGCGGACCGCTCGCCGTATCGGGACAGCCCGGCGCGCTCAATATCACGACACCGCTGTCGGGCACATTTGAGGCGCTCGGCACGCTCGCCGGTGGGCTCAACACCGGGGTCAGCGCGGTCGGCACTGCGGTCGGCGATGTCATCGGCGGAAGTGTCGGCGAGAAGGTACAAAGTCTCGCCGGCAAGGCATTCGACCAGCATGCCGATATCCACGGCACGGTGACGACGACATCGCGGCCGACCATCGCGCCGAACTGGCGGCTGTCGCCGAACCTGTCGGGCCAGGTCAATGTCGTCGATGTCGTGCTGCCGCTCGGCGGCTTGAAGCTCAGCATGGCGAACGCGGTGAAGCCGGTGCTCGACAGCGCGGTACGCGACCAGATGAATGCCCTGGATGGCCGCATCCGCAACGATCCGTTCATCGAGACGGCAGCGCGCAGCGAATGGGTCAAGCTGTGCCGCTCCATTTCTCTCGGCACGGCCGCGCAGGGCATGCCCAATCTCTTTCTCGAGCTTCGCCCGGTCCGCGCCATCGCGGCGCAGCCGCAGATCGACGGCAATGCGGTGACGCTCCTTGTCGGCGTGCAGGCGCAGACCCGGATCGTGCCGACCGAGACCAACCCGGTTTGCCCGTTCCCGCAAGCGCTCGATATCGTGCCGCTGACGAGCGGCGGAGCGGTCGAAATCGCGGTGCCGATCGACATTCCGTTCACCGAGGTGACCCGGCTGCTGGAGACCCAGTTCGTCGGCAAGACTTTTCCGGAGGACGGCAGCGGCGCCTTTGCCGTGACTATCAAACAGGCGGCCATTGCCGCGTCGAGCGACCGGTTGTTGATCTCGCTTCTGGTCCACGTCAAGAAGAGCGGCTTCTTCAGTCTCGGCGCCGACGCCACCGTGCACATCTGGGGCCGGCCGGTGCTCGACCAGGCGCAGCAGATCCTTCGCTTCACCGATGTCGCGCTCGATCTGCAATCGCAAGCCGCGTTCGGACTTTTGGGTGCGGCGGCGGAGGCGGCAGCGCCTTATCTGCAAAAGACGCTCGCTGAAAAGGCGGTCGTCGATCTGAAACCCTTCGCCGCGGATGCCAAAAAACGCATCGCGGCCGCGGTCGGCGATCTCGCCGCACAAGCGCCGGGGCTCCGCGCCAGTGCCGCCATCAACGAACTCCGCCTGATCGGCATCGCCTACGACTTAAATACGCTCCGCATCATCGCCGACGCCAAAGGCAGTGTGAACGTGGCGATCTCGTCGTTGGCGGGGCTTTGATCGTCATTCAGCCGCGCGCGTTGTAACTACTCGGCTTCCGAGTCCGGCACCGGGACGTTGAAGCCGTTGAGCGTCACGGAAACGAGACAATAGAGACCGACCAGATAGATCAGCTCGGCCGCGCCGTGCGCGCCGAAGGCCGCCACCGCTTGCCGATAGCTCAGCTCAGGCAGAGTGCCGTGGTGGAGGAGCGACGCGGCGACATCATAGGCGACGCCTTCTTCTTTGGTGAGATCGCTTGGGCGCTGGCCGGAGACGATAGTGGCGAGCTTGTCATCGGACAGTCCGCGCCGTTCGCCGGCAATGACATGGGCGTAGAGTTCATAAGACGAGTGAAATCGCGCGCCGGTGACCAGGATCGCCACTTCCCGCACCGGGCGCGGAAGCGACGGCGATACCGACAGCGCCAAGGTCAGGTCCCAGATCGGCTTGCCGAATTTCGGCTCATGCAGCCAGGGATTCCACGGCCCCTCGAGCGCGCCGTTGTCGGCGATGGTCTTGAAACCCTGAAAGTTCTTTTCGATGCCGGCCTTCATGTCCTCATAGACCGGGCGCTGTTCAGGCGTGAGCTCCGCGGGAGGGATCAATGGCAGGCGCATGAACGATCTCCTTTGATTTCAATGGAATTCGTCATTCCGGGGCCGAGCAATAGCCGCTGCCTCGGAAAATCGGCTCTCACACTACAAGTTTGCTTTTCTTGGGATTATGGATTCCGGACTCGCGGCCCTGCGGCCGCGCCCGGAATGACGTTCACATAAACGCCTGGATACCCGTCTGTGCCCGGCCGAGCACCAGCGCATGAATGTCGTGGGTGCCTTCATAGGTGTTGACTGTCTCAAGATTGCACATCACCCGCATGACATGAAATTCCTCGGCGATGCCGTTGCCGCCGTGCATGTCGCGGGCCATGCGGGCGACGTCCAGCGCCTTACCGCAATTATTGCGCTTGAGCATCGAAATCGCCGGCGGCGATGCCTTGCCTTTGTCGATCATGCGCGACAGCCGGAGCGCCGCATGCAGCCCGAGCGTGATTTCGGTCTGCATGTCGGCGAGCTTCTTCTGCACCAGCTGATTGGCGGCGAGCGGCCGGTTGAATTGCTTGCGGGTCAAGACGTATTCGCGGGCGCGATGCCAGCAGAATTCGGCGGCGCCGATGGCGCCCCAGGCGATGCCGGTGCGCGCCACGTTGAGACAGCCGAACGGGCCGGCAAGCCCTGAGACATTCGGCAGCATATTTTCTTCCGGCACCACCGCGCCGTCGAGCACGATCTCGCCGGTGATCGAGGCGCGCAATGACAGCTTGCCTTCGATTTTCGGCGTGGAGAATCCCTTGGTGCCGCGCTCGACGATGAAGCCGCGGATCTTTCCCTCGAGCTTCGCCCAGACCACCGCGATATCGGCGACCGGCGCGTTGGTGATCCACATTTTGGCGCCCGAAAGACTGTAGCCGCCCGGCACCTTCTCCGCCCGCGTTATCATCGAGCCGGGATCGGAACCGTAGTCGGGCTCGGTGAGACCGAAGCAGCCGACCATGGCGCCGGTGGCAAGCTTCGGCAGATATTTGTGGCGCTGCGCCTCGCTGCCATAGGCATAGATCGGGTGCATCACCAGCGAGGACTGCACCGACATCATGGAGCGGAAGCCGGAATTGGCGCGCTCGATCTCGCGCGCGATCAGGCCATAGCAGACGTAATTGAGGCCGGCGCCGCCGTATTCCTCCGGGATGGTCGAGCCGAGCAGCCCGAGCGCGCCCATTTCCTTCATGATGTCCGGGTTGAATTTGCCCTCGCGATTGGCCTCGATTACGCGCGGGAACAGCTTCTCCTGCGCGTAGTCGCGCGCGGTGTCGCGCACCATTCGCTCCTCCTCGCTCAGCTCGCCTTCGAGATTAAGCGGGTCGTCCCACTGGAACGCGGCGTCCTTGATCTGCGCGCCTTTCGGCTCGCGTTTTTCGGTCTTTTCCGCCAGTTGCGACATCGCGTTTCTCCCTTAAACCGGCCTTAAAGCCACCTTGGCGAACTTAAGAGGCGTGCCCGGGCCCGGCAAGCTGCAGACCTGCCGGTCGGACCGCCGGCCGTTGCCGCATTGGGGGCATTCCGCTATCTACACGGCACTGCACCTGCTTTGCGCGCCCGTAGCTCAGCTGGATAGAGCGCTGCCCTCCGAAGGCAGAGGTCAGGGGTTCGAATCCCTTCGGGCGCGCCAATTAAATCAGGTCCGTTCCGAAGACATGGGTTACGGATTATACCGAAGACATGGGTAACGCTTTCGGTCCGAAAGGGTTCTCGATCGGTTCGAGTCATTAAAACTCCGCCACCGCACTGATCAGGCGCTCAATATCCTCCAGCCGCGACAGCCGGTGATCGCCGTCTTTGATCAGCGTGAGCACGACGTCATCGCTGGCGAGCCGCGCGACCAGGGCCTTGGCGTGCTGCCAGGGCACATCGGGGTCTTCGACGCCTTGCAGGATACGCACCGGGCAGCCGGTTTCGATCATGCCGCCGAGCAACAAATGATGACGGCCTTCCTCGATCAACTGTTTCGTGACGATGTAAGGGTCCGGCGAATAGTCGGACGGTCTCTCCCAAAAGCCTTTCGCCTCAAGCTCGCTTTTGATCTCGGGCGTGAAGCGCTTCCACATCAGTTCCTCAGTGAAATCCACCGCCGGCGCGATCAGCACGACGCCGGCAACCTGAGCCGCTGCCCCCACCCCACCCTCCCCCGCAGGCGGGGGAGGGTAAAGTGAGGATCGCCGTTGCAACGCGCGAATGAGAAGAAGCGCGATCCAGCCGCCCATCGATGAGCCCACCAGGATTTGCGGCCCGTTGCAGAACGTGTCGAACACCGCGAGGCTGTCGGCGAGCCAGCGGCCGATCGTACCGTCGGTGAAGGCACCGCCCGATTCGCCGTGGCCGGAATAATCGAACCGCACGCAGGCGCGGCCGTGCTGGCTTGCCCAATCGGCCAACGCTTGTGCCTTGGTGCCTTTCATGTCGGACTTGTAGCCGCCAAGCCACACCAGCCCCGGCGCGGTACCGGTTTGCCGTCGCACCGCGATGCCGCGACGGTCGTTGCCTTCGCCAATGTCCAGGAATTTCAGACTGTTATCGTTCATCACCATGCCTAACATGCGGTGCGGAAAATACACTCAATTCGCGTCAGGGGAACATTAGGTCCGACCGCTCTGACCGACTATAAAACTTAGCGGCGGCGTTGACTTAAGCCGCAAAACTCACGATCTTGCACGTTTACCGCTAGGTGCCGCCGATCAGAGCCATCGTATCGTGCGATGCCTGCCGGTATTTGGCACCGATCAAGTCGCAACAGCTGAGGAGATAATACCCATTCGTCGCCCGATCAGAACGCCGCAGCCCGCTCCCAAGGAGGGGCCGCGCATCAACGAGGAGATCCGCGTCCGCGAGGTCCAACTCATCGATAAAGACGGCGCCAACAAGGGCGTCACCGAAATCAACGCAGCCATTGCCATGGCGCAGGAAGCCGGGCTCGATCTCGTGGAGATCGCTCCGAATTCGGTCCCGCCGGTCTGCAAAATTCTCGATTTCGGCAAATACAAATATCAGGCACAGAAGAAAGCCGCCGAAGCGCGCAAGAAGCAGAAGATCGTCGAGATCAAGGAGATCAAGCTCCGGCCGATGATCGACGACCACGATTACGACGTGAAAATGCGGTCGATCGAGCGCTTCTTCGAGGAAGGCGACAAGGTCAAGGTGACCTTGCGCTTCCGTGGCCGCGAAATGGCGCATCAGGAACTGGGCTACAAGCTCCTTGACCGGGTCAAGGGCGACACCGCCAAGATCGCCAAGATCGAGCAAGAGCCCCGGTTCGAAGGCCGTCAGGTTGTCATGGTGCTGGCACCGCGGTGATTTCCCCCGGCTAATAGGCCGAGTGGAAGGTTTCGAGAGAAATGAACATTTTATTTGGTGGGCGCTTCGGCGCCCGCCTTTTCGGCGTTGAAGTCCCGTTGGCAACGTTTTGCAACTCACCATTGAGAGGAGACGAGCATGCCGACATTCATCATCACCGTAAATTGGACGGATCAGGGCATCCGTAACGTCAAGGATTCCCCCAAGCGTGCCCAGGCCGCGCGTGAGATGGCCAAGAAACTAGGCGTTGAGATCAAGCAATTATTCCTCACCTCGGGCGAGTCCGATATTCTGCTCATCGTCGAGGCGAAGGACGGCGATAATGTCGCCAAGTTCGCCATGACAGTCGGATCGCAGGGTAATGTCCGCACCCGCGTGGCGCGTGCCTGGCCCGAGGCCGAAATGGCCAAATTGATCTCCGAACTGCCATAGGTAATCAGTCGGAAGAGTATCCAGTCGGGCATTCGACCGAGGCTCGAATCCGGCCCTGCCGGACCCGCCGGGTGGGCCCAGCGGCCCTCGGGGCCGCCGAATTTGCCAATCCGGCCGGTCTCTGCCATAACGCCGCCCTCTCGTCGCCCGGCTGATTAAGGGCTGCCGTGGCGGCGCGAAGTGCTCACGCACATAAAGCTCGTTTCGAGCATATCGGCCCGGCCGGGGTCATACCTATGGCCTGCCGCCAAAGGAGAGCTAAATGCCCAAGATCAAGACCAAGTCGGGCGCTAAAAAGCGCTTCAAGGTGACGGGGTCCGGAAAGGTGCTCTACGCGCATTCGCGCAAGCGCCACGGCATGATCAAACGCACCAAGAAGCAGATCCGCCAATTGCGCGGCACCAACGTGCTGTTCAAGACCGACGGCGACAACATCAAAAAATACTTTCTGCCGAACGGCTAATCGGGCCTTGCCGCCGCGTTCGCACGCGGCTGCGTCCGCTTCAGCCTTCGCCATCATTTAAGGAGATCGACCATGGCTCGCGTCAAACGCGGCGTCACCTCTCATGCCAAGCACAAGAAAGTGCTCAAGGCCGCCAAGGGCTATTATGGCCGGCGCAAGAATACCATCCGCATCGCCAAGCAGGCGGTGGAGAAGGCGAACCAATATGCCTTCCGCGATCGCAAGCGGCGCAAGCGCACCTTCCGCGCGCTGTGGATTCAGCGGCTGAACGCGGCGGTGCGGCCCTTCGGGCTGAACTACAGCCGCTTCATCGCCGGCTTGAGCGTGGCCGGCATCACCATCGATCGTAAAGTGTTGTCCGACCTCGCCATTCACGAGCCGGCGGCCTTCGAAGCGATCGTCGGCCAGGTCAAATCCGCGCTGCCGGCGTGACGTGTCATGATCGGCCGCGGCTATGTGCAGCGGATGGCGCGCTATAATCGCTGGCAGAACGAGAATCTGTACGGCGCCGCCGACCGGCTGTCGGAAACCGAGCGGCAGCGCGAACGCGGCGCCTTTTTCGGATCGATCGAGAAGACGCTCAGCCATTTGCTCTGGGGCGATCAAGCTTGGATGAGCCGCTTCACGGATGTGCCGAAACCGCCGGGGCGTATTCCGGATTCGGTTCATGCCTATGGTGATTGGGAGAATCTAAAAGCCGAACGCAAAGGGTTCGACGGCAAGATTCTCGATTGGGCCGCTACGGTCGAAGACGCCTGGCTTGCCGAAAACATGACCTACTTTTCCGGCGCGCTGGGCCGCGACGTAACACAACCGCGCTGGGTACTGGTCACCCATATGTTCAATCATCAGACCCATCATCGCGGCCAGGTCCACTGCATGCTGACGGCGACCGGTGCCAAGCCGTCCGATACCGATCTGCCGTTCTTGCCGGATTGACTGCCTGGAAATAACGACTGCCGGAACCATGGCCGACCACACCCAGCTTGAAAATGAAATCCTGGCTTCGATCGAAGCCGCCGGCGACGAAGCCGGGCTCGAAGCGGTCCGTGTTGCGGCGCTGGGCAAGAGCGGTTCGCTCACCGCGCTATTGAAGACGCTCGGCACGCTGCCGCCGGACGAGCGCAAAAGCCAAGGCCCACTCATCAACGGGATCAAAGACCGCGTCAATGCCGCGCTCGCCAAGCGCCGCGAAGTGTTCAAGGGCGCGGCGCTCGAGGCGCGGCTCAATTCCGAAAGCATCGACGTCACGCTCCCGGTGCGCGAAGCGCCGGCCGAGATCGGTCGCGTGCATCCGATCACGCAAGTGACCGACGAGCTCACTGCGATCTTCGCCGATATGGGATTCGCGGTCGCCGAGGGGCCGGACATCGAGACCGACGATTACAATTTCACCAAGCTCAATTTCCCGGAAGATCATCCGGCGCGCTTGATGCACGATACGTTCTTCTTCAATCCGAAGCCGGACGGCTCGCGGCTGCTGCTTCGCACCCACACCTCCCCGGTGCAGGTGCGCACCATGCTCACGCAGAAGCCGCCGATCCGCGTTATTTGTCCCGGCCGCACCTATCGCTGCGATAGCGACCAGACCCACACGCCGATGTTTCATCAGGTCGAGGGCCTCGTTATCGACAAGCGTTCGCATCTCGGCCACCTGAAATGGATCCTGGCCGAATTCTGCAAAGCCTTCTTTGAAGTCGACCGCGTCGGCATGCGGTTCCGGCCGTCGTTCTTTCCCTTCACCGAGCCGTCGCTCGAAGTCGACATCCAGTGCCGCCGCGATAAAGGCGAGATCCGCTTCGGCGAAGGCGACGATTGGCTGGAAATCCTCGGCTGCGGCATGGTGCATCCGAACGTGCTGCGCAATTGCGGACTCGACCCCGACGAATATCAAGGCTTTGCCTGGGGCATGGGGATCGACCGCATCGCCATGCTGAAATACGGCATGTCGGACCTGCGCGCCTTCTTCGAGGCCGATGTGCGCTGGCTCAATCATTACGGTTTCCGCCCGCTCGATTTCCCGACGCTGGCCGGCGGATTGAGTTCGTGACGCCATGAAATTCACTCTCGCCTGGCTCAAGGAACATCTCGATACCGACCGGCCGCTCGCCGAGCTTGCCGACAAGCTCACCATGATCGGACTCGAAGTCGAGCGCATCGAGGACAAGGCGACAATGTTCGCGCCGTTCACCATCGCGCGCGTCGTCGAGGCGAAGCAGCATCCAAACGCGGATCGGCTGCGCGTCTGCATGGTCGATACCGGGTCGGGCGCTCCGATCCAGGTCGTCTGTGGCGCGCCGAACGCCCGCACCGGCATGACGAGCGTCTTCGCGCCGCCCGGGGCCTTTATACCCGGCAAGAACATCACGCTCGGCATCGGCAAGATCCGCGACGTCGAAAGCCGCGGCATGCTGGTGTCGGAATTCGAACTGCAAATCTCCGACGATCACGACGGCATCATCGATCTGCCGCCCGACGCGCCGCTCGGACAGCCTTACGCGAAATATGCCGGCCTCGACGATCCGGTGATCGAGATCAATCTGACGCCAAACCGCGCCGACGCGACCGGCGTGCACGGCGTTGCGCGCGACCTTGCCGCCGCCGACATGGGCAAATTCCGCGATGCCGCGATCAAGCCGATCAAAGGCGAGTTTCCGTGCCCAGTGCAGGTGAAGCTCGATTTTGGCTCGACGCCGTCCTTGTGTCCGGCCTTCGCGCTTCGGCTGGTGCGCGGCGTGAAGAACGGCCCGTCGCCGGACTGGCTGCAAAAGCGGCTCATCGCGATCGGCTTGCGCCCGATCAATGCGCTGGTCGATATCACGAACTTCATGACCTATGACCGCGGCCGGCCGCTGCATGTGTTCGATGCCGCGAAAGTGCACGGCAATCTTACGGTGCGCCGCGCCCGCGACGGCGAGAGCCTGCTGGCGCTCGACGGCAAGACCTACAAGCTCGACAATTCGATCTGCGTCATTGCCGACGATCAGGGTGTCGAATCGCTCGCCGGTATCATGGGCGCCGAATTGAGCGGCTGTTCGGAAACGACCACCGACGTGCTGATCGAATCGGCACTGTGGGAGCCGATGAATATCGCGCAGACTGGCCGCAAGCTCGGCATCAATTCCGACGCGCGCTATCGCTTCGAGCGCGGCGTCGATCCGGCCTTCATGCTGCCGGGCCTGGAATTGGCGACTCGCATGGTCCTCGACCTGTGCGGCGGCACGCCGTCGGACATCGTCGTCGCGGGCCATGTCGAGCCGCCCGAGCGCGTCATCGATTTCCCGCTGTCCGAGCTGGAACGGCTCGCCGGGATCGACGTGCCGCTCACCGAGATGCGCCGCGTGCTGGAGCGGCTCGGTTTTTTCGTCGCCGGCCAGGGCGAGCGGGTGAAGGTCGCGGTGCCGTCGTGGCGGCCCGACGTCCAGGGCAAAGCCGATATTGTCGAGGAAGTGGTGCGCATCGTCGGCCTCGATCGCGTGCCGCTGACGCCGTTCCCGCGCAGCGAGACCCAGCGCAAGCCGGTGCTGACGCCGATCCAGCTGCGCACCCGCAAGGCCAAGCGCGCGCTCGCGGCGCGCAATCTGGTCGAGGCGGTGACCTGGTCTTTCATCGCCAAACCGCAGGCCGAATTGTTCGGCGGTGGCAAGCCGGAACTGTCGCTCGCCAATCCGATCGCGGCCGATCTTTCCGACATGCGGCCGAGCTTGATCCCAGGCCTTGTCGCATCGGCACAGAAAAACGCCGACCGTGGTTTCCCCGACGCCGCACTGTTCGAAGTCGGCCAGATTTTCCGCGGCGATCAGCCCACTGATCAATTCACCGCCGCGGCCGGCATCCGCCGCGCGCTGGCGAAACCCTCCGGTCTCGGCCGGCACTGGTCGAAGCGCGACGGCGAGGTCGATGCGTTCGATGCCAAGGCCGATGCGCTTACCGTGCTGACCGCGGCGGGTGCCGCGCCCGCCGCGCTTCAGGTCGTGCCGGGCGGCCCGGCCTGGTTTCATCCCGGCCGCTCCGGCACGATTCAGATCGGTCCGCAAAACGTGCTCGGCTATTTCGGCGAGCTGCATCCGAGCGCGCTTGAGGCACTCGATGCCGAAGGGCCGCTGGTCGCCTTCGAAGTGATCCTTGAACGCATCCCCGAGGCGAAGGCGAAACCGACGCGTGCAAAAGCAACGCTCGATCTGTCGCCATTCCAGCCGGTCGAGCGCGACTTCGCCTTCGTGGTCGAGCGCAGCGTCAAGGCTGCCGACATCGTGCGGGCGGCGCAATCGACCGACCGCAAACTCATTTCAGCCGTCAGCGTGTTCGACGTTTACGAGGGCCCAGGCATCGAAGCGGGCAAAAAATCGATCGCCATCGCCGTCACGCTGCAGCCGCGCGACAAGACGCTGACCGATGCCGAGATCGAAGCGCTCGCCGCCAAGATTGTTGCTGAAGTCGGCAAGCGCACCGGCGGCGTGCTGCGGGCCTGAGCATTTTTTGGAACGGCGGGTCCCGTTCCAAATGTCCCGGCCCGGTTGCGGGCTTTACCAGCCGAGAGGCGATCATGAGGCCATGGTCCCGCATTGCTGCCGTTGGCTGGGTAGCGGTAGTGACATTGGCGTTGTGGGCGCCGCCGGGAACGGCGCAGCCGCGCGCCCATGTTTATCTGTTCCGCGGTCTTGCCGATGTTTATTCGCTCGGCATGAACACCTTGGCTGACGAGTTCAACGCGCGCGGCGTGTATGCGACCGCGCACAGCCACACCGATTGGAAGCCGATCGCCGACAAGGCCGCCGCGGATTACAAAGCAGGCAAGGAAGGACCGATCATTCTTATCGGTCATTCGCTCGGCGCCGATGCCGTCATGGAGATGGCGGATTATCTCGGCGATAAAGCTGTCCCGGTGGCGCTGGTGGTGCCGTTTGACGGCACACAATCGTTTCCGGTGCCGGGCAATGTCGGCCGCGTCATCAATTTCACACAGCGCGATTATGCCTATATGCGGCCCGGGCCCGGCTTCCGCGGCTCGCTCAGCAATGTCGACCTGAGCGCCGACCACAGCATCGATCACGTCACCATCGACAAATCGCCGCGGCTGCATGCCCGGGTCATCAGTGAAGTACTGGCCATTGTCGGCGGACACCGCATAGCAGCGCCGGCTTTAACCAAATTGGCGCCGAGCGGTGCGTCCGGAGCCGGACCAGCGTCCGGCGCCAGCCCGACGAGATCAAATGAAACAATGAAGCCTGTGCCGGAGAGCGCCGCGCCTACTGGCTCGCCTGCACCGCCGACACAGCTACCGTTGCAAAAGCCTACGGCGGCGCCACGGCCGGTTAACCCGATACAAATTCCCGACTGACCTTACCTTTGTACCTCATGGCGCTTGTTTGGAGACCGGCGAATGCCGACGCCGGTCTCGTCTTCGGCGTTATTGTCTTTGCAGAATCGTGTAGGTTAGACGGCGATAGCGCAAAGATACGCTGAAACGATTTCCAAATTTTTTTCTGAGAGGCGATCATGTGCGAACTTTGCAATACGACACCCAGATGCGCCCCTTTGGCGCGCCGGAATGTTTTGAAGCTCGCGACGGCGACGGCCGTCAGTCTCGCCGCTGCACCATACATGGCAGCGGCTAAGGGACCGCCCAAAGAACCCCCCAAGCCGGAAAACGTTCTATCGCTCGATAGCGCGCTTGACCGCTTGATGGCGGGCAATCGCCGCTACGTCGACGGTGTTAGCCGGCGGCATGATTTCAAGCATGAACGCGAGGCGCTCAGTGCAGGGCAAAATCCCTTTGCCGCGATTCTGAGCTGCGCCGATTCCCGTATCGCTCCAGAGTTCTGCTTCGACACCGCGCGCGGCGACGTTTTCGTCTGCCGCATCGCCGGCAATTTCGCCAGCGACGAAATGATCGCCAGCCTCGAATATGCCGTAAGCGTGTTGAAAACGCCGCTGATCATGGTGCTAGGCCATGAATCCTGCGGCGCGGTCGATGCCGCTATCAAATCGTTGAAGGACGGCACGACGCTGCCCGGCCACTTGCCGTCGCTGGTCGATGCCATTGCGCCGGCGGTGAAGGCTGTGCAGGGTCAGAGCGGCGATATGCTCACAAACGCAATCCGCCGCAACGTCGCGCTCAACGTCGACAAGCTGAAGGGCATTGCGCCGATCTTGAAGTCCTCTGCCGACGACAAGAAAATCAGCATCGTCGGCGGCGTTTACGCGCTCAAATCCGGACAAGTGGATTTGCTGACCTAATCGTTCGTTCAAAAAAAATTCAGTGCCGCCGCCGGATCACCGCTCCGGTGCCATGATGTTCGGCGTGCCGTAATAAGTTTGCGGCGTAGTCGCCTCGTAGCGCCGCTGACGATATTCGGCGCGCACGCGGCTGGTTTTGCTCTTCGGCGCGGCTTGAGTCTGCGCCGGAGCTGATTGTTTGACCGGACCGAACCGGCGCAACACGGCGTCCGCCGCGCGCTCGCCCGATTCCCAGGCGCCCCCGACTGTGCCCCACAATGTCTCATGCGCCGCTTCGCCGGCATACCAGACATCGTCGGCGAGCCGTTGCATCAATTGCCGCCGGGCGAATTGGCTGCCCGGGACCGCGGCGGACCAGGCACCGAGCGCATAGGGCTCGCTGTTCCAGCGCGTCGCATGTTTGCGCCCGATGGCCTTCTTCACTTCGGCGCCATAAAGCCCGGCCAGCCAGTTGGTCGCGAAATCGATCATCGCGGCTTCGCCTTGCGCCGCGAGATCGCGGCCGAACGCGCCGGCGACGTCAACCGTGCATAGGGACGATCCGGAAATGTTGGCGAGGATCGCCGCTGTGTGCGTGTCGGAAGATTTCTCGAATACCAGATCGTCGCTGTCGAGCCCGAGCGGATTGCCCAACAGTTCGAGTGCGATGTGATCGTAGCTGCCAAGCGACATCCGGCCGAAGGCGTCGATCTGTTGGTGGCCAAGATCGGGCGTGAAGCGCAAGCCGCCGGAGGCGACGACATTGGTCGGCACGGTGACGATCGCGACATCGGCTTTGATCGTGCCCTTCGCGGTCCCGACCGAAATGCCGTTGCGGTTGTCGATCGTCTTCGCCGGCGTCGAGAACTGTACATTAAGTCCCTGGCCGAGGCCGGCGAGCAAGCTGCCGAATCCCTGCTTGCAGAATGCCGCTGCGTTGCGCTCGGCGGCATTGGCAAAATCGAATGACGACACCTGCGCCAGGTCTTTGGCGCAATTATACGGCCCGAGCACGAATTCGACGGCCGAGCGCCAGTCGCCGAGATCGTTCGGCACAGCCTGTTCGCTCGGAATATCGCCCTTGCGCGCGATATCGTCGATGGCGCGGGTGGCGCGAACCTGGGCGGTGAAGAAATCCTCCAACTCACCTTCGCGCGCGAAGCGGCGGCCGATCCGCACCTTTTGACTCTGCGGCGCCGGGTAGATATCCGAGCCGCGGCGCGGCGTCAGCTTCGTCACCGGATTGAGGTCAGGCAGATAAATCCAGCGTGCGCCGCGGTCGTAGGGCACGCCGAAGCTCCTGGTGTCGGTGACGCAGCGGCCACCGATATGATCGGTCGCCTCGATCACAACGTAGCGGCGGCCCGCGGCGGCGATCTTTCGCGCGGCGGCAATGCCCGCCGCGCCGGCGCCGATAATGACAACCTCGGGGGGGCCCGAAGAGGATGGCCCTGTCGCACCGAATGCCTGATGCGGCGCGGCCGCCAAGGCGGCCGAAGCGGCGAGAAACGAACGTCGGCTCAATGGCGGCATGGCCGGTGCGGCGGAATTTGTTGGGGCATGCTTTCCAAAACACTTATGACGCGCCGCACATTGCCCGAACCCGGCGTTACGAGCAAACCGTGCGGCAGTGCCGCGGACGCAGCGTGAACCGAATAGCAACGCAGTCCGGGTAAATTGCGGGCAACATAAGACGCGGCAAAACCGCGCGACGGCTGGGAGGCCTCCATGAGCAGGATGCTCGATGGTATTGGGCGGTTGATCGCCCGCTACTTGCAGAAGCCGGTTCACGGCTATGAGCCGTTCACGCCGAGCGATCCCAATGCTTTGCGCCAATCGTTGCAGCCGGGCGACGTGCTTCTGGTCGAGGGCAACAACCACATTGCCGGCATCATCAAATATCTGACGCAATCGACCTGGTCGCACGCGGCGCTTTATGTTGGACCGCTCGACGGCCGGGCCACGGCGGATGGCGAACCGCATGTGCTGATCGAGGCCAATGTCGGCGAAGGCGTGGTCTCGGCGCCGCTGTCCAAATATCACCGCTTTCACACCCGCATCTGCCGGCCGGTAGGATTGACCGCGGCCGATTGCGCGCGGGTCTGCGATTACGCGGTCGAGCGTATCGGCTTCGCTTACGATCTGAAAAACATCATCGATCTGATGCGCTATCTGCTTCCTTTGCCGGTGCCGCAACGTTTTCGGCGTCGCTTGATCGCGCTCGGCTCGGGCGATCCGACCCGACTCATTTGTTCGGCGCTGATAGCGGACGCGTTCCGTGCGGTGCGTTATCCGATCCTGCCCAAGACGAGGCTGACCGGCAGCCGCCAGGCGCGCGAAGAGATTTTGGAGATCCGCCACTCCTCGCTCTATTGCCCGCGCGATTTCGATATCTCGCCCTATTTCAACGTCGTCAAGCCGACCATAGCGCGCGGCTTCGACTATAAGGCGCTGCATTGGGCCGATCCGTCGCGGATCGCGGACGCCGGTGACGTGCCGCTGGTGCCGCAAGCTCCCGGCGAAACGGAAGCGATACTCGCCTGATCCGCTCGTCATTCCGGGGGACGTGGAGCGTGAACCCGGAATCCATAATCACAGCAGCAGGAATTAATGGTAGTGGAATGCCCGTTTCGGCGGACCGTGAATATGGATTCGGCCCCGGAATGACGCGAAAAGATGGAACCATGCTCGACGCTGCGACCAATGCACTTATCCAGATGTTCTCGCCGCCGCTACGCGCTTTGCTGTGGCGGTCGATCGGGCTCGCTTTGGTGCTGATCGTCTTCGTCGGTGCGGTGCTTGAACGCTTGATCGTGCACCTGATCGGCGCCGGTGGCGCTTCGGTCGAGAGCACACTCGGCCCGCATGCACATATGCCGGTCGCGGCACTGGCGTGGCTGCTGTCGTTTGCCGCCGGGTTCGGCATTATCGTCGGTAGTGTGATGCTGATGCCCGCCGTGACCGCCGTGGTCGGTAGTTTCTATGCCGACCGTATCGGCGATGAAGTTGAACATGAATATTATCCCGCCGATCCGCCCGGCCATGCGCTGCCGCTGTCGGTGGCGTTCTGGGAAGGTCTCAAGACGGCGCTGCTGGCGGTATTGATCTATTTGTGCGCAGCGCCGCTGATTTTGGTTGCCGGATTTGGCGCCGTCATCTTTTTCCTTGCCACCGCTTACATCCTCGGCCGCGAATATTTCGAGCTTGCTGCTATGCGCTTTCGGCCGCCGCCGGAGGCCAAAGCGCTACGCCGGCGCCACGCCGGGACGATCTATGTGGGTGGCCTGCTCATCGCCGCCTTCGTCTCGATCCCGATCGTCAATCTGGCGACACCGCTATTCGCCATGGCCTTGATGGTGCATTTGCATAAGCGGCTGAGCCTAAAGCAGATCGGGCAGGTTTGAGCCTGTCCGCCCGCTGCCGGCACATTCCGACGCCGCGAATGCTTTGCTCACGGCTTGGTGATGTCCGGGCGGTTGTTATGTTCCGCTCGCGACTTACATAACAGACCGGTCAGCAGACATTTCGTCCGCGTCTCCAAACGAAGCAGCGCAAAAACGTGGCTTCGTGCCGTTAACTTTTTCTCTTCTCGGACTACCGACATGTGCGACACAAATTTCGGCGGCAGGGCGCTGCCTCTGTCACCTATGGACTCAAGCACCGTGGCATCGGCTGTGGTGCAGGCGCGGCCGGCGACGGCGCGTGGAGTTATGGCGCGCGCGGATTGGGCGCCACCACTGTCACTCGTTCCGGTCATGATGCTGGCGGCAAGCGTCCTGGAATTCTTCCTGGTGGCCGCCGACGCCTTTGAGCTTGCCATCCGTCGTTTTTGTGGGCCGTCGCAGGCCAAGGCGGCGCGCAAACACGGTGCGGCCATGCTCTATATCGGTGGCCTGTTGATTGCCGCTTTGGTGACGATTCCCGCCGGCGATCTGACGTCGCCGCCACTCGCCATGTCGCTGATGGTGCAACTCCACAAGCGGCTCGGCAAATTCTCTGATCTCTCGACGGACAATGCCGCATAAAGTCGGCGCCTTAGCCCCACACCTCGCTGGCCAATTCCACCACCATCCGCAGCTTCGCCCATTGCTCCTCCTCGGCGAGCACATTGCCCTCTTCGGTGGAAGCGAAGCCGCATTGCGGCGACAGGCAAAGCTGATCGAGCGCGGCAAATTTGGTTGCTTCCTCGATCCGCCGCTTGACGTCGTCTTTCCTTTCCAGCGTGCCGGATTTGGTGGTGATGAGGCCGAGGACGACGATCTTGTTGCCTTTGGGCAGGTATCGCAGCGGTTCGAAACCGCCGGCGCGGCTTGAATCGTATTCGAGGAAGTAGCCGTCATAGTTCAGCTTGCCGAGCATGATCTCGGCAACCGGCTCGTAGCCGCCTTCGGAAATCCAGGTTGAGCGGAAATTGCCGCGGCAGACATGCGTCGTGACCACCATGTCGGCCGGCTTGCCGTCGAGCGCGCCGTTGATGATGCGGGCATAATCACGCTGCAGCCGGTCGGCGTTGAGCCCGCGCTCGCGTGCCTTTTTCAGCTCCGCCTGCGAGCACAGATAGGCCCAGGCGGTGTCGTCGAATTGCAGATAGCGGCAGCCGGCGTCGTAGAAGCCGCGGATCGCCTGCTTATAAGCATTTGCCAGATCGTCGAAGATCGCGTCGCGGTCGGCATATTCCTTGGTGGCGATGGCGTTCGGCTCGAGCCGGAAATGCAGGGTGGCCGGGCTCGGGATGCACATTTTCGGCGCGGCCTTGGTGTGCGCCTTGAGAAACTTGAAATGCGCCAGCATCGGGTGATTGGAAAAGCCAATCTTGCCGGTGACGCGCGGCGTGCGTGGCTTGGTCTGGAGGCCTTGAAACTGGATGCCGTGATCGAGCTCCTGGATCTCGACGCCGTCGAGACCGTCGTAGAAATCGAAATGCCACCATGAGCGGCGGAATTCGCCGTCAGTCGCGCATTTGAGCCCGACCTCTTCCTGCTTTTTGATGATCTTCTCGATCTCGCGGTCTTCGACCTCGGTCAGTTGCGCCGCGGTGATCTCGCCCTTTTCCCGCTTGGCGCGTGCTTCCTTCAGTGGCGCGGTGCGCAGAATGCTGCCGACCACGTCGGCGCGAAACGGCGGTTTATTCCTCGAAGTCATTAGGCGTCCCTCCACAAAATTTGTTGGCAAGACACAAGCCGGGGGCGCGCGGTTCGTCAACTGGAAAAGGGTGGCGGGTGACTGACCGATGGGCATGATCCCATGTAGCCGTCATGCCCGCACTTGTTGCGGGCATCCACGTCTTCCCTTTGAGGGGCGGTATGCTTCACACTTCGATCGTGACCTTGCCGTCGACCACCGTCGCCGGATAGGTCTTCACCGGTACCATGCAGGGCGGCAGCACGACTTCGCCGGTGCGGATATTGAATTGCCCCTGGTGGAAATTGCACTCGACCACGTCGTCCTCGATATAGCCTTCCGACAGCGAGCCGGGTCCGTGGGTGCAGGCGTCGTCGGTGACATAGTATTCGCCGTCGATATTGAACACCGCCAGCGTCAGGTCTTCGATCTCGACTTTGAGCGCGGTGCCCGGTGCGACCTCGTCCGTGTTGCAGAGTTCGAGACGCGTTACGGCAGGGTCGGTTGCGATGGACATGGTCTTCCCGGTATGTCTGATCGGTGCGGAAGTGGAACGGACGCCCTTATACAAGAGCTTCCGCATAATGAAATATCCAGGTGGGCTGCTATCCACGGGGCCCCTATGATGGGGGCGCAGGCGGAGACTGACCATGACGAGTGAATCGGCCCGGATGAGTTCGGCGGCAGAGGCCAAGTTCCGCATCGATGCCCCCAATTCGCGGCCGCGCGCGGTCAAGGTCATTGCGCTCGATGCACCGAGCGAGCACGTCGTCAAGGAGCTGTCGCAGCTGCCATGGCAGCGCGCGAGCTTTCTCACCGCTTCGTCGTTCTCCGGCGCGCCGCGGCAGGGCGAGCCCTTCTCCATGGGTGGCTGGCTCAACGACCTCGCCGGCCGCACCAAAGATTTGGTCGACGAGGTCGATAGTGCCGATCTGGTGGTGATGGTGGCAAGCGCCGGCGAGAATGCCGCGGCCGCGGCACTGATCGGCGAGGCTTGCAACCTTAAGCACGTGATGACGACGGCGCTCATCCTCGGTAGTGCATCCACCACCGACGATACGCTGTCCAAGATGCTCGCTCAGCTGCGGCCGCACGCCATGATGCTCGTGATTTCGAGCGCCGATGAATATATCAGGGACATGCTCACCGCACTGCGCGCTTGAGCTGAGCTTCTTTCACAGGTAACGAGAACCGATGAAATTTTCCGGAGAGTTGACGGTCAAGGCGCCGCGCGCCGAGGTCTATAAGAAAGTGCGAGATGCGCGCTTTTTCGCGTCTTGCGTCGATGGCGTGACCGATCTCAACGAGACCGCGCCCGATGTCTATGCGGCCGTATTCGAGACCAAGGTCGCCTACATGAAATTCAGGTTCAAGGTCACCGTCGAAGTGACGCGGGCGCAGGAACCGGATGAGATCGAAGCCAAGGTCGAAGGCACCCCTCTCGGCATTGTCGGCCGGCTGACCGGGATCGCGCTCACCCGCCTGAGTGACGCCGAGGTCGAAGGCAGCACCGGCACCAAGATCGACTACGAAGTCGAAACCGCTTTGACCGGCAAGCTCGGCAGCCTCGGCCAGCCGGTGCTGCGCTCCAAGGCCAAGGAAATGGAACGACAATTTGCCGCGCGCCTCGCCGCCGCTTTTGCCGCTCCGGCAACGGCTGCGCCGTGATTTCGCGGTCCTTTGGCGGTTAGTTGCGCTGTGACAGCGCTATGACTTGGAGCAATCTTTCGACTAGAGTTTCGTCCGGTGACGGGCGATGGCGCGACAGACGTGCTCCGAAGCGGGACGAACCCGCAAATCGCCCTATCGGGGGGAGGATGTGATGACCGAATTGACCGATATTTCCAGTGCGGCCGAAACGCCTTGGTACAAGGCGCTGACACCGAAGCAGTGGTACACGCTGCTCGCCGCCAATCTTGGCTGGCTGTTCGACGGCTACGAAACGTACGCACTGCTCCTCACCGTCGGCCCGGCGATGCACGCGCTGCTCAAGCCTTCCCAATATGGGCAAATCCCGGCCTATGCCGGCACCGTCGTCGCGATCACGCTGTTGGGCTGGGGCATCGGCGGCGTCTGCGGCGGCGTGCTCGCCGATTATATCGGCCGCAAGCGGACGATGATTTACGCGATCCTGGCCTATTCGGTGCTCACCGGCCTCACCGCGTTTTCGTTCAACTGGATATCGTTCGCGCTGCTGCGCTTTCTGGTCGGCATCGCCATCGGTTCGGAATGGGCGACCGGCACGTCGATGCTGGCAGAGCTGTGGCCGCAGAACGCGCGCGGCAAGGGCGCAGGCCTGATGCAATGCGGTCTCGGCATCGGCTTCTTCCTCGCCTCCTTCCTCTGGCTGTTCATTTCCGGCTTCGGACCGGAGGCTTGGCGCTACATGTTCGTCATCGGCATCCTGCCGGCGTTGCTGACAGTGTGGGTCAGGACCTCGATCGACGAGTCGGAAGTTTGGAAACAAACCGACGTGCGCCGGCGCGAAGCCCGCGCGCGCAAGGACGCCGGTGCCGTGCTGACGGCCGAGGAACAGGGGCTTAACCGCTTCACCGTTGCGGATCTGTTCGCCGAGCCGGAAACGCGGCGGCGCACCATTCTGGTGTTCTTGATGTCCTTGACCACGACGCTGGCGTGGTGGGGCATCTCGTCCTGGGTGCCGCCCTATGTCGCGTCGGTCGCCACCAAGGCCGGCTTGCCCGGCGCGCAATGGGCGAGCTATGCCGGCATGGCGTATAATTTCGGCGCCATCCTCGGCTATGCAAGCCTCGGCTTCCTCGCCGACAAATTCGGCCGCAAGCCGATCACCATGGTGTATTTCGCGCTCGCCTTCGTGATGACGCCGGTGCTGTTTCTTTGGACCCAGGATTTGACGCTCTTGCTGATCGCGGCGGCGGTCAATGCGTTCTTCACGCTCGGGCAATATTCCTGGATGCCGGTATGGTTGCCGGAATTGTTTCCGACCCGGTCGCGCGCAACCGGCCTCGCTTTCACCTTCAACGCGCCGCGCTTCATTGCTTTTTTAGGGCCGGTGTTCGCCGGCTTCCTGATCGTACAATTCGGCGGCTTCAGCCACGCGGCAATGACGATTGCCTGTATCTATGCGCTCGGTTTCTGCGTCGCGCCGTTCCTGCCCGAAACCAAGGGCAAGCCGCTGCCCAGCTGACAGCCGCAGCTGCCCTGCTTAATTGCTCTTGTCCAGCAGCTCTTTGAAACCCTGACGCCTGGAGTTCCATGGCGCAGAGTCGGCAGAAATCGCTATCTCTTCAACATCGCATCGCGTTGCTTGGTCAGTTTTTCAAGCTCTTCGGTCTGCTGCGCGATACGGTCGGCGTTACGGGCTTCGTCCTCGGCGCCCGAGGACCCGGCGGCCTGTTCGATGAGCTGACGGATATTGTCGCGGAGGATCGCTATGCGGTCCTCGATCTCGGGAAGCGAAAGCGTGCTGCCGTTGCTCATCGTATTTTCCTTGATCAAGCGCTGAACGCCGTTTCCGTGCGATGGCCCCCGGCACCATAGCAGATTAGGAGGGAAGGCGGCGCCGTTATGGTTAACGGCGGATTTGCGAAAATTTGCCCCAAGTCTGCTCTAATTTCGCCCCGGCACGCCAGTTTAATGGGGGCGTGTGAGTGTCGAGGGGACGAGCAAAATGCAACCATCTTTGAGCCTGGCGCTGGCCGCCGGGGCGAACCTGATTCTCCCAAAGCCGAGTGGAACTCCACTATTGGCAGATCTCGCATCGCGCGGGACTTTGCCCGACGGAGTTACTGCTAGCCGGTCTCACGCCGGTTCCATCGGCGCCCATTTAACCGGCATTTAACTAAAATTGCTCCAATGAGTCCCACGGACATCGCGACATGCTTGGCGCGGTCTTTCGCCGATGAGGGATACCTTGCTCGCTTCTTCCACTCGATCCGCCATCTGCGCTGTCGAATACCGGACGGCAAAACGATATTCAGCCTGGGCGCGAGAGGAATGAGCTTTATTAGTACCGATTGGCGTTCCGGCGCCGGGGACGGCGACTATCGGCGATTGGTACCGAATTCGCGCGCGCAAAGAATGTTGGCGAGCGCCGCTCTTGGCTGTGTCGCGCTGGCTTGCGGCTGGACGCTTTGGGTCAACCTGGCGGGCCCGCACAGCGATCAAATTTTCTCCGATCAAGTCGAAGTTGCCGGTACCCGTGGCGACAAGGTTGTCAGTGCCCGTGACGACAGCGTTGTCAGTACCCGTGGCGACAAGCTGGTGGCGTCCACAGCGCGATCTCGTGTCGCCGCGGCCGCAACGGCCGTGAACAATTTCGTCTCGCTGTTCGACCCGCATTATTTCTCCGGTTCATCGCCCGGAACGTTTGCCAGGACGGCGGCGCTGCAATCGGACGGGGCGCCGGCGCAACCGGCCACCCAGCAAGCGCAGACATCATCGACCACGGCGCCGACAACGCGCAGCATCGTCGAGAGCGCGGCCTCACCCGTGCCGCCGCTCCGTTTGACGGATAACCGCAATGCGTCGGTCCGCGCTAACCGCGCTGCTGCTGCGGCGGTCGCGACACCCGATCAGCAGCCGACCATCTTCGAGCGGCTATTCGGCAAATCTTCGCCGCTGACGCTCGCTTACGCGGCGCCCGATGATGGCGGTTTGGCCGTCGGGTCGAACATCGCGTCCGCCCGCTATGACAGCGAGACGGCCGTTTATGATATTTCCGCTCACGTGGTCTATATGCCGGACGGCACGCGGCTCGAAGCCCATTCCGGTTACGGCAGCCTGCTCGACGATCCGCATCATCCCGAAGCTAAAAACCGTGGCGTGACCCCGCCCGATCTCTACGATCTCACACTGCGCGAAGCGCCGTTCCATGGCGTGCGCGCATTGCGGCTCAACCCGGTCGACGAAAGCAAGGTCTACGGCCGCTCGGGGCTGCTCGCTCACACCTTCATGCTCGGGCCGAACGGTGATTCCAACGGCTGCGTGTCGTTCCGCAACTACGACGCTTTCCTGCAGGCCTATCTCAAACACCAGATCAAAAAACTCGCCGTCGTCGCGCGGTTGGATTAAGGCCGCGGCACACGCAGCGCATTTCCCGTCACCCTGAGGTGGCCGCCAACGGCTCCGGCCCGAAGTGGCCGGCCCGATGACAGGCTCCGCGGCCCTCGAAGGGCGACGGCGGCCCGGCCTCGGAGCGTGCATCCTTCGAGGCGCGCCTTCGGCGCGCAACTCAGGATGAGGGAGAGACGCTCGCAATGAAGGCTTTCCATCCGCCGCCGCGATACCGCCCGCCGATTGACAGGCCGGCTGGGCACGGCGCAGAACGGCCCGCTTGGTGCAACGGGAATAAGTGATGAGTATTGAACGAAATCCGGTCGCCTATGGCGACCTGCGCAACTGGATGAAAGCGCTCGATGCGGCGGGCGAATTGCGGAAGGTCGATGCCGAAGTCGATTGGAACGTCGAACTCGGCACCATCGCGCGGCTGGCGCAGGGCGAGGCCGACGGGCCGGCATTGATCTTCAACAATATCCGCGACTACGGCGCCAATGCCCGGTGTCGCCAGGTGTTCACCGGCGGGCTCGCAAGCTATCGCCGCCTCGCCATGCTGCTCGGGCTGCCGCCCGATACCCATGCGCGCGAATTGGTGAAACTCGGCCGCACCGTGCTGTCGAACGCCATTGCGCCGAAGATCGTCGCCACCGGTCCGGTGAAGGAAAACATCGTCAAGGGCGACGACGTCGATCTTTATGAATTTCCGGTGCCGCAGTGGAATCGCATCGACGGCGGCCGCTACATCCTCACTTACGGCGGTGTCGTCACCAAGGATCCCGAGACCAATGTGATGAATGTCGGCGTCTATCGCGGCATGGTCGGCGGCAAGAATCTCATTCCGATCCTGATGTGGCGCGCGCAGCATGTAGGCCATCACGTCACCGCCTGGCAGGCCAAAGGCCATAAGGAAATGCCGATTGCGGTCGCGATCGGCTGGGAGCCGTCGCTCGATTTCGTCGGCGGCTCGCCGGTGCCGAAAGGCGTTTGCGAATATGACGTGGTCGGCGCCATCCGCGGCGCGCCGGTCGAACTGGTGAAATGCGAAACCGTCGATCTTTACGTGCCGGCGACGTCGGAAATCGTGATCGAAGGCTATCTCGGCATCGAGCCGGAGAGCTACACGATGGAAGGCCCGTTCGCCGAGTTCACCGGCTATGTCGCCGGCGACCGCTCTCCAAAGCCGACCATCCGCGTCACCGCCATTACCCATCGCAAGGACCCGATCCTGCGCGGCACCATCGAAGGTTCGATGCCCGGCAGCTTCTCGGAGAACGGCGTCTGCTCCTCGATCATGCGCGCGGCGACGGCGTGGAACGTGCTCGACCGCTCCGGCGTCCCCGGCGTCACCGACGTGTGGTGCCCGCCGGTGCAGACCGGCATCAACATCGTCGTTGCGATCAAGCAGAGCTATCGCGGCCAAGCCAAGCAGGTGGCCAACGCGCTTTGGGGCTCCTCGGCGGCGCATGTGCGCTACAAGCACGTCACCGTGGTCGATGACGATATCGACATTCACGATTACGCGGCAATCGATTGGGCGATCGCGCACCGCGTCAATGCCGGCGAAGACGACATCGTCATTATGCCGTCGACCTTCGGCGCCGGGCTCGATCCGTCGACGCGGCGGCGCGACCGCAATGTCATGCAATTCGGCACCGGCAAGTGGAATCGGGTGCTGATCGACGCCACCATCAATCTCGACTACGACCCCGATCCCGATCTCGGCGGTGCGCGCTTCCCGCCGACGGTATGGCCGGCGCCGGACGATGTCGCCGCCGCCAAGGCGCGCTGGAGCGAATTGGGGTTGGATAAAAAAGGCAAGTAGCAACGTAGCCCGGACGAAGCCAAAGCCGGGGTACGAGCCGAGCCTACATGGGCAGTAGCGGCTCCTTGCCGTCCGGCAGTTGCATGTCGACGGCGCAAAGCAACATGGCGGTGGCGGCGTAACGGCCCATCAGGAGGACGAGTTCGATAAGCGGGGTTTTCGAACAGTCTTCTCATGCGCGCGAACATAGCGGACGTGACCTTATGATCGCGCAGCATTTGCCGGCCGAATTCGATCACGGCCGCGTCGGCTTCGCTCAAACCTTCCGTGCTCTTGCGGTGCTTGATGACGTCGATGGTTTCCGGCGCGACGCCGACTTTCAAGGCTTCCGGCTCGTGCGCGGCCCATTCGAATTGGCTGTCCATCTCGCGCGCCACAGTGAGGATGGCGACTTCGCGGATTATGGGACCGTAGGCCGCTTGGTGACGCAGGTACTCGCCGATGACATTGTTCGGCTCGACGGTCTTGGTGCTGTAGAGGTTGATGCCGCCCGGCCCGCGCAAGCCGACGATGGTGCGGCCCGGCGACGCGGCGCGATCGTAGGCGCGCTTGCCGGCGTCGTCCAAGTCCTCGCGGTGTCGCAGCGGCAAGCGGCATCCGGATTGCGGGTCGATGTCTGACGGCATTGCTTTCCCCATGTTGCACGCTCGGTGTGTTTCTTGGATCATACGATAACAAAAATAGAGGGACGCTCGATGTTCTTTGAAGGTTTCACCAAAACCGAGATAAAAACCAGCGGCGCGCGGATCGTGTCCGTTCATGGCGGCAAGGGACCGCCGCTTCTGTTGCTGCACGGCAATCCCTTCAGCCATCTGTCGTGGCAGAAATTCGCGCCGCGGCTCGCGGAAGAATTCACCGTCGTCGCCACCGATCTGCGCGGTTACGGCGATTCCGAAAAGCCGCCGGGCGGCGACGATCATTCCGGCTACTCGTTCCGCGCCATGGCGCAGGATCAGATCGAGGTGATGAAGGCGCTGGGCCATGATCGTTTCTATGTCGCCGGTCACGATCGCGGCGCCCGTGTGGTGCACCGCATGTGTCTCGATCATCAGGACAAAGTAGCGCGGGCGGCCATTCTCGACATCATTCCGCAGCATCATCTGTTCAATCACGTCACCCAAAGCTGGGCGACGTTTTCGTGGCACTGGTTCTTCATGATCCAGCCCTATGATTTCCCCGAACATCTGATGAGCGCCGATCCGGATTTCTTCATCTCCAAGAAGCTTGCCAAGACCAAGCAAGGCTTGAGCTTCTTCGATCCGGCGGCGCTCGAGGAATACAAGCGCTACATGCGCAATCCGGCGACCGTCCACGCCATGTGCGAGGATTATCGGGCCACCGCCACCATCGATCTCGCCATGGACACCAAGGATTTCGACGCAGGCAAAAGAATCACCTGTCCTTCCCTGATCCTGTGGGGCGCGACCGGCGGCGTCGGCCGCAACCACAATCCCGGTCCGGGTGAAATCTGGCAGCGTTACGCCACCGACATCCGCCGCGCCCATGCCGTGGCGAGCGGGCATTATCTGTCCGAGGAAGCGCCGGAGGAGACGTATAGAGAACTGCGTGAATTCTTCGTCGGTGGGGAACTGGCTAAAAGCTAAGCGCGAATGGCGAGTAGCGAATAGGGGTAACCTTTCTTCCTATTCGCCACTCACGACTTTGCTCGTTGTGTCAACTCGCCGCCGGCGCCGGCTCGGCAAGAAAGTTCTTCATCACGTACCAGGCCAATTGCCGGTTTTTGCTGAAGTTCTGGCTGTGCGCGGTATTCGGCAGGATGACGTATTGGCGGTCGCCGTTTGGCAACTGGCGGAAGAAATCGAGCAGGTCGGTGTCGGTGGAATTGCCGTCCCATTCGCCGCGCGTCATCAGCACCGGCGACTTCACTTTGGTCGGATCGACCAGCGGTAGGTTCGCCGCCATGTCGACATAAGTGCCGGCCGGGATGGTGTCGCCGAACGGCATTTCGGCGGCGACCAGCGCTTCGACCATTGCCGGGTCATAGATGCCGGGATGGCCGTCGCGGGAAAAGATCGAGCGGATCATGCTGGCGTCGCGCTTGCGTCGGGGACTGGCGCGCAGCGTTTCAAGGTTCTTGCGGCGGCGTTCGATCTCGTCGGCGCCTTCGCCCTTGTAAGTGAAAGCGGCGAGGATCAGCCGGTCGACCCGTTCCGGCATGGCTTGGGCGAATGCTCCGGCCCGGATGCTGCCGGACGATTCGCCGAAGAAATGAAATTTATTGCGGCCGGTTTCGTGAACCAGAACGTCCATTGCGGCTTTGAGGTCCTCGACGCCGCTTGCGATATCGGCGCTGCCATTGGTCATCGAGGAGCGGCCGTAACCTTCGTGGTCCATGGTCCAGACGTCGAAACCGTAACGCGCGAACACGTCCATCAGCGAATATTCGGCGCCGCCCGGTACCTGAAGATCGTAACTGGAGCGTGCCGAGAGAGAGGAGCCATGGACGAGAAACAACACCGGCATCGATTCCGCGCCGCCGGCCGGCGCGCCGATCCGCTTGCGGTACATGGAGAGCTTCACGTCGCCTTTCTTGGCCCAATAATCGTGGCTCCAGACAGCCGCGGGTGCCGCGGTCGCTGCCTTGGCTTGTGCGGGCGCAATACCGGACACAATGCCGAGACCGGCTCCGGCGATCAGGGTCCGTCGTGCGATTCGATGCTTATTCATTGTGCTCTCTCACTCTGTTCGCTTTGGGAGTCCAAGGATAGCAGCCCGTCGCGGCGGCCGGCAGATGGGGTGTGGCCAAACATCGCGCAATTATCGGGGCCTAGCTACTCTCGCCCTGACACACGACATCTGCTAGTGGGGCAGTTGCCGCTGAGCGGGCGGAAACGAGACTTTCGATGGATGCGCAAACTGCCGGTCCGGAGCGCAGTATGTTTATGAAACTGCGTGGGACCGCGCGCTATTTCGATCGCAAGATCGGCTTGAGCCGGCTCGGCGTTGTGCTGAGTCTCACCATCATCGCCGTGGCTGTGGTGGTGCTTTACCATATCCTGCGCAACATCGATCCCGATGAATTGCTCGATGCGATAGAGGCGACCGACTGGCATACCCTGATCATCGCGGGCCTGTTTGTCGCCGCCGGTTATCTGACGCTGACCCTTTACGACCTGTTCGCCCTGCGCGCCATCGGTCGCAGCGAAGTGCCCTATCGGGTCGCGGCACTGGCCGGCTTCACCAGTTATGCGGTCGGCCACAATGTCGGCGCCAGCGTCTTTTCCGGCGGTGCGGTGCGCTATCGCATCTATTCCGCCTGGGGGCTCAGCGTCGTCGAAGTGACCAAGATTTGCTTCGTCGCCGGACTGACGTTCTGGCTCGGCAATGCCACCGTGCTCGGCTTAGGTGTTCTTCATGCACCGCAAGCTGCGCGGGCCCTCGATCAGCTGCCGCTCTGGGCCAACCGGCTGGTGGCTGTCGTCATCCTCGCCACGCTTGCGGGCTATGTCGCGTGGGTCTGGGTCAAGCCGCGGGTGATCGGCCGTGACGGCTGGCAGGTGACGCTGCCGGGCGGCCCGCTAACGCTGTTGCAGATCGGCATCGGCATCCTCGATCTCGCCTGCTGCGCGGCCGCCATGTATATGCTGGTGCCGGACGAGCCCAATCTCGGCTTTGTCACGGTCGCGGTCATTTTCGTCGCCGCAACGCTGCTCGGTTTCGCTAGCCATGCGCCCGGCGGTCTCGGCGTGTTCGACGCGGCCATGATGGTCGCGCTGTGGCAGTTCGACAAAGAAGATCTGTTGGCGGGTCTGCTGCTGTTCCGGTTGCTCTATTACATTGTCCCATTCGTGATCTCGCTCGGCGTGCTGGGAATTCGTGAAGCCTTGCTCAGCCGGTCCGCGCGCCGCATATCACATGAACCTGCACCACCGCCGCTTTCGGTCCAGTCCCGGGTCCGGGACAAATCCGAGCTGTTTTGATCTGCCGGTGTTGCGCAGGCGAGGGTTGTTATGAGCTTGGCAGAAGATCGAGGGCTCGCCACCGCGAGACGCTGGCTTGGCGGACGGCTCGCGATCCTTGTCGCGGCGGTCGTTTTCGCCGCACTGGCGTTCGCCGGGATGCTGCCCGTTCCTTATGCGGTAGCTGGCTTTGCCCTTGTAACGGCGGCCATATTTGCCATGCGCACCGGCACGGATGACGATCGGCGGGCGCAGCCCGTTGCGATCGCCGCACCCGGTGACGGCTTGTTGCGTGCGCTCGTCGCCGGTCTGCCGGACCCCGTGGTCGCGCTTGATCGCGACGGGCGGGTGTTGGCGCTCAATGACCGCGCCCGCGCGCTGGCGCCGGCGCTGCGGCAGGGCGAACCGGTCGCTTTCGCGCTGCGGATGCCGGAATTGATCGAGGCGATCAGCCGTGCGGCGGCCGAAGGCGAAGAGAAGCGTGTCGTCTATTACGAGCGCGTACCGCACGAACGCTGGTTCGAAACCATTGTCATGCCGGTCAAGCGCGAGCCGTTAGCGGCAGTGCCCGATCTGGTGCTGATGACTTTCCACGATCTCACGCCGCTGCGCCGGGTCGAGGAAATGCGCGCCGACTTCGTAGCCAATGCCAGTCACGAACTGCGCACGCCGCTGGCCGCTCTGCTGGGTTTCATCGAGACGCTGCAAGGTTCGGCGCGCGAGGATGCCAAGGCGCGCGACCGCTTCCTCGGCATCATGCAGGAACAGGCGCGGCGCATGGCGCGCTTGATCGACGACCTGTTGTCGCTCTCGCGTATCGAGCTCAATGCCCATCGCCGTCCCGATACGCCGGTCGATATGGTTCCGATCGTGCGCCAGGTCGTCGACGGGCTGCAGACGCTGGCGCGCGACCGCGGGGTGACCGTCAATATCGAAGCGGCCGGACCGGTTATGGTGCTCGGCGATCACGATGAACTGGTCCGCATCTTCGAGAATTTGGTCGAGAACGCGCTGAAATACGGCGCCGCCGGCAAGCGTGTCGACATCAAGCTGAAACTCGCGCCGTCGTTTGATGGCCAGAACGAGGGGCAAGTCAGCGTACGCGATTACGGTCCCGGCATCGCGCCCGAGCATCTGCCGCGATTGACCGAACGCTTCTATCGCGTCGATGTCACGGAAAGCCGCGCGCAAGGTGGAACCGGGCTCGGTCTTGCGCTGGTCAAACACATCCTCAACCGTCACCGCGGCCGGCTGACGATCGACAGTGAACCAGGCGCTGGCGCCACCTTTACCATCCACTTGCCCACGGCGACATCCGGGCCGCGGCAATAAACATGTTATTTCAATAGCTTGCATTGTCATCTAATTGTCATGTGCGGCTCATAGAACGGTTACGTGCTCGACCTAACCATGCCGCCGCTCCCGGACCTCTTTTCGACCAAGGCCCCGACGTAGCGCGTTCTAAAAAACAGCGACCAGTACTGAAGCGCCCAAACAGGGACGTTAAGCCGACCTTATTCGGAATTCGATTCGGAATTTGGGCCGGTAATTTGCGTCGCCAGAAATTTCATTCAGAGGAGACGGACTCGTGAAACACATCACCGCTTTTGCCGCCGCCGGCATCCTTGCCGCGACGGTTCTGCCAGCCGCCGCCGGCGATATCACCGGCGCCGGCTCTACGTTCGTTTATCCGGTACTCGCCAAGTGGGCGGACGTTTACAAGAAGCAGACCGATGTCGGCCTGAATTATCAATCGATCGGTTCGGGCGGCGGCATCAAGCAGATCACCGCCAAGACCGTGACCTTCGGCGCCTCCGACATGCCACTGATGCCGGATGATATCGCCAAGAACAATTTCGTTCAGTTCCCGGTCATCAACGGCGCCGTCGTTCCGATCATGAATCTGCCCGGCATCAAGCCCGGTGAAATCACTCTCGACGGCCCGACCATCGCTAAAATCTTCCTCGGCGAGATCACGAAGTGGAACGATCCGGCGATTGCCAAGCTCAATGCCGGTGTCAATCTGCCTGACACCGCGATTGCCGTCGTGCACCGTTCAGACGGATCGGGCACTACCTTCATCTGGACCGACTATCTGTCCAAGGTCAGTCCGGAATGGAAGGACAAGGTCGGTGAGAACACTGCGGTCGAATGGCCGGTCGGCATCGGCGCCAAGGGCTCGGAAGGCGTTTCCAACAACACGGCGCAAACCGTCGGTTCGCTCGGCTATGTCGAATACGCCTATGCCAAGCAGAACAATCTGACCTATGCCAAGATGCTCAATCATGCCGGCAAGGTCGTCGCTCCGACCGCGGAAGCCTTCCAGGCTGCCGCCGCCAGCGCCAATTGGACCAGCGCGCCGAATTTCCGTGTGATCATGACCGACGCGGCCGGCGATAAGTCCTGGCCGGTCGCCGGTTCGACCTTCATCCTGATGCAGTCAGCACCGCAGGATGTGGCGTCGTCCGCCGAGGCTTTGAAATTCTTCGATTGGGGTTACAAGAACGGCAAGCAGATGGCGGCCGATCTTGATTACGTGCCGATGCCGGACAGCGTCGTGGCGCTGGTCGAGAAGAGTTGGAAAGACAAGATCAAGAACGCCGACGGTAAGCCGATTTTTTGATCGAACGATGGGGGAGAGGGCGCCGCCAAGGCGCCTTCTCTTTTTTCCACCGCGACCCGAAAAGCGCCTTGTCTAACGGCCGAGAGGCCGCTTGATTAGCTCTCCCGCTGCGGACGGCCAAGGAGAGCTAATGCAACCTGCGAGGAGGCAAACTGTGGCCGACGTTGCGTTGTCGGGTGGGGTAACGATCCCGGCCGAGGCCATTACGCGCTTAAAGGCCCTTGATCGGCTCCGGCTCGGCGACACCATATTCCGCCATTTGACGCGCGGCGCGGCGATCACGGTCCTGCTGCTGCTGAGCGGTGTCATCATTTCGCTGATCGACGGTTCGATTCCCGCGATCAGTACTTTCGGCTTCGGCTTTCTGACGAGCCAGCGGTGGAATCCGGTCACCGACAATTTCGGCGCGCTGCCGGCAATCTACGGCACCATCGTCACGTCGTTCATCGCCATGCTGATCGCCGTTCCCGTCGGCTTGATGATCGCCTTTTTTCTCACCGAGCTTTGCCCCAAATGGCTGCGGCGGCCGATCGGCATCGCGATCGAACTGCTCGCCGGCATTCCAAGCATCATCTACGGCATTTGGGGCTTGTTTATTTTTGCGCCGTTCCTGCAAGCGACATTGCAGCCGTTCCTGATCAATACGCTCGGCAATGTGCCCGGGATCGGATCGCTGTTCGCCGGACCGCCTTATGGCATCGGCATGCTGACCTCGGGACTGATCCTCGCCATCATGGTGCTGCCATTCGTAACCTCGATCACCCGCGACGTGTTCGAGGCGGTGCCCGGGGTGTTGAAAGAGGCGGCTTATGGTCTCGGCTGCACGACCTGGGAGGTGGTGCGCAATGTGGTGCTGCCTTACGCCCGGGTCGGAGTCATCGGTGGCGTCATGCTCGCGCTCGGCCGGGCACTCGGCGAAACTATGGCGGTGACTTTCGTCATCGGCAACGCGCACCGGATCTCAGCCTCGGTGCTGGCGCCCGGCACCACCATCTCCGCCACCATTGCCAACGAATTCACCGAAGCGGTCGGCGATCTTTACACCTCGGCTCTGATCGCGCTCGGACTCATTCTGTTTGTCATCACCTTCATCGTCCTTGCGGCGGCGCGTTACATGCTGATGCGCATCGAACGCCGGATCGGGTGACACCATGCCGGATATGATTTTGCCCTCCCGCTATTCTGGCCGCCGCCGCACCAATGCGGTGGCGACGACGCTGGCATTCGCCGCCACCGCCCTCGGCCTCGGCTGGCTGGTACTGATCCTGGGCGCGCTGTTGTGGAAGGGGTTCAGCGGACTGTCGGTCGCGGTGTTCACGCAAATGACGCCGCCGCCGGGATCGAGCGGCGGTTTGCTTAACCCGATCTTCGGCAGCTTGGTCCTCACGATCCTTGCCGTCCTCATCGGTACGCCGATCGGCATCCTTGCCGGCACTTACATGGCCGAATATGGCCGATATGACCGCCTTTCGAGCGTGGTGCGCTTTATCAACGATATTCTGCTCAGCGCGCCATCCATCGTGGTCGGTCTGTTCATTTATGAAGTCGTGGTCGCGCCGATGGGACATTTCTCGGGCTGGGCGGGCGCCGTCGCGCTTTCCGTCCTTGTCATACCGGTGGTCGTGCGTACCACCGAAGACATGCTGACGCTGGTGCCGAATGCCCTGCGCGAGGCCGCGACGTCCATCGGGTTGCCGCGCTCCTTGACGATCCGGCGCATTTGCTATCGGGCGGCCCGTGCCGGCATGGTGACCGGTGTCCTGCTGGCCGTTGCGCGAATCAGCGGCGAGACCGCACCGCTCCTGTTCACTTCGCTCAATAATCAGTTCTGGAGTACCAACCTCAACGCGCCGATCTCCAGTCTGCCGATTGTCATTTTCCAGTTCGCGCTTAGTCCCTACAAGGACTGGCAGGATTTGGCCTGGACCGGCGCACTGATCATTACGCTTGCCGTGCTCGCCCTGAGCATCAGCGCACGCGCCCTTGTTCCATCGGGAAAACAGTCATGAACATGAGTGTTGCATCCGCCCCCGGTCCCTCCGTCGCTGTCCCCTCCGTCAGCCATGCGCCGACCGATCAGGCCGGGTTGGTCGAGAAAGTCAGCCTCCGCGATCTCAATTTCTTCTATGGCGAGTCGAGGGCCCTGAAGTCGATCAGCCTGCCGCTCTACCAGAATAAGGTCACCGCTTTCATTGGCCCTTCCGGTTGCGGCAAGTCGACCTTATTGCGCGTGCTCAACCGGATGTACGATCTTTATCCGCACCAGCGCGCCACCGGCGAAGTGATGTTCGACGGCGAAAACATCCTGTCGCCGAAGCAGGATCTCAACCTGTTGCGGGCGCGCATCGGCATGGTATTTCAGAAGCCGACACCGTTTCCGATGTCGATTTACGAGAACATCGCATTCGGCATCAGGCTTTATGAGAAGCTGCCGAAGTCGGAAATCGATGGTCGGGTGGAGACATCGCTGCGGCGTGCGGCTTTATGGGACGAGGTCAAGGACAAGCTTAACGCCAACGGTCAGAGCCTGTCCGGCGGCCAGCAGCAGCGGCTGTGCATCGCCCGCACTGTCGCGGTGCGGCCGGAGGTGATCCTGTTCGACGAACCGTGCTCGGCGCTCGACCCGATCTCTACCGCCAAGATCGAGGAGCTGATCGACGAACTGACCGACGACTACACGATCGTGATCGTCACACATAACATGCAGCAAGCGGCGCGCGTCTCGGAGTTCACCGCTTTCATGTATCTCGGCGAATTGATCGAATTCAATTCGACCAGCAAAATGTTCACCGCGCCGCGCGATCAGCGTACGCAAGATTACATCACCGGCCGCTTCGGGTAACAAACATGACCGAACCCCCCACCAGGATCGATCACACCGCCAAAGCGTTCGACACCGACCTGCAGGAAATCACCCGCAAGGTTGCCGAAATGGGCGGCCTTGCCGAACGCCAGATCGCCGATTCGGTCCAGGCCTTGGTCGATCGCGACGTCGAACTTGGCGAGCGCGTGATCACGATGGATCCGGCGATCGACGCCATGCAGCGTGAAGTCGAGGAAAAGGCCATTCTCACCATAGCGCGGCGGCAGCCGATGGCGGTCGACCTGCGCGAATGCGTCAGCGCCATGCGGGTCTGCAACGATCTCGAGCGGATCGGCGACCATGCCAAGCATATCGGCAAGCGCGTCGTCGCGCTCGACGGCGATTTCTATCCGCAAAAGCTGATCCGCGGCGTCGAACATATGTCGGCGCTGGTGCTGGCGCAGCTCAAGCAGGTGCTCGACGCCTATGCCAGCCGCGATCTGCAGACCGCGCTCGCGGTCTGGAACGGCGATGAAGAAGTCGAATTCGATGTGCACGTCGCTGTTCCGCGAACTCCTCACTTACATGATGGAGGATCCGCGCAACATCACCTTCTGCATGCATCTGATGTTCTGCGCTAAGGACATCGAACGCATCGGCGATCACGCCACCAATATCGCCGAGACCGTCTATTACATGATTGAGGGCCGCCCCATCACCGATCAGCGTCCAAAGGGTGACACGACGAGCTTTCCCGCAGGTTTGTTGCAAAAATAGGAGACCGGGATGGGAGCCAACATCCTGATCGTGGAAGACGAGGAGCCGCTGATCACGCTCTTGCGCTACAATCTCGAGGCCGAAGGCTACGAGGTTGACGCGGTGGCGCGAGGCGACGATGCCGATACGCGACTGAAAGAAACCGCTCCCGATCTGATCGTGCTCGATTGGATGCTGCCCGGCCTGTCCGGCATCGAACTGTGCCGGCGCCTGCGGGCGCGGCCGCAAACACAATCGCTGCCGATCATCATGCTCACTGCTCGCGGCGAGGAAAGCGAGCGGGTGCGCGGTCTCGCCACCGGCGCCGACGATTATATCGTCAAACCGTTTTCAGTACCCGAGTTGCTCGCCCGCGTGCGCGCGCTGCTGCGCCGCGCCAGTCCGGAACGGGTCGCCATGATCCTCACCATCGGCGATCTCGAGCTCGACCGCGAGAAGAAGCGGGTATCGCGCTCAACCCGCCCGGTCGATCTTGGGCCGACTGAATTTCGCTTGCTCGAATTTTTGATGGAGCGGCCAGGCCGGGTGTTCAGCCGCGAGCAATTGCTCGACGGCGTCTGGGGCAGCGAAGTCTATATCGACGAGCGCACCGTTGACGTGCATGTCGGCCGCTTGCGCAAGGCGCTCAACCGTGGCCATGCCACCGATCCGATCCGTACCGTACGCGGCGCCGGTTATTCGCTAGATGACAGGTTCGGCAAGGCGAGCTGAATTTTCATCCGCTCGTCCTCGCGAAAGCGGGGACCCAGTCTTTTCGGCAAAACTGGATTCCCGCTTACGCGGGAATGAGCGAAATAAAGTTACCGCGGCGGCGGGCGTCTGTCCCGGCGCCGATCGGACGCCGGCTGGTAGGCCACGCGCGAGTGATGGGCGCAATAAGGCAGGCCATCGAGCGTATTGCCGCCACAGAAGAAGAAATCGGCGCTGCCGGGATCGCCGACCGGCCAGTGGCATGTTTGATCGTTGAGTTCCAAAATAGTGCGGCGCTGGCCGATCGGAATGATGTTGTCGAGGAGTTCCGGTTCCGCCTCAGTTTCGACCTCAAAGGCATGAGCGAGCGCGGTATTGCCGCGGATCGCGGGACGTCCGATGCGCAACATCGACGGCGAGCGTGCCTTACGCGGGCGCGGCGCGGTACTGGACGTGCTCTTGGCGCGGCCTGAGAGGCCGAGCCGATGCACCTTGCCAATCACGGCGTTGCGCGTAATGCCGCCGAGTTCCGCCGCGATCTGGCTCGCCGAAAGACCGTCGGACCAAAGCTTTTTGAGAAGCTCGACCCGTTCGTCAGTCCACGACATACACAATCCTCCTTAAGCGGCGCGGCAAGATCCTTGCGCCAAGAATCCTGGCGCCAAGAATCCCGGAGCGCCCGAGAGAGTTTTTTAGTGAATCCCCCACCGAGCCAGGCAGCGCGAACCGCCCGACACGTACTCATCACCAACGCTTTAGAAAACTGTCCGCACGAGATGTCGTACTTGACAATCAAAAGGCTACAATATGGCGGGAGTCGGGCGCAAGAGTCGCGCCTACTACGTCCACACATTCCTCGTCATGTGTGGATGATCTGGGTACAAAACGTGTTCGCAGAGACCGATTATCGTGTGTTGACAGTGGGGCGCGCGGAAATAGAATGTTGTCCCGTGCCGCCCGGAGAGGCGGCACATTTCATTTTGGCTGCGCCGATTTGTCGGGCAGCGCGCGAGCTTGAGCCGTGACCTCGCATCTGATGGCTACTTTCGCACGCGTTCACCTCGCCTTCGAGCGGGGCGAGGGCGTATGGCTCGTCGCGACCAACGGCGATCGTTATCTCGATTTCACCTCGGGCGTCGCCGTCAACGCACTCGGTCACGCCCATCCGCATCTCGTCGCGGCGTTGACCGCGCAGGCGCAGAAACTTTGGCACGTCTCCAATCTCTACGAGATTCCGGAGTCCGAACGCGTCGCCACGCGGCTGTGCGAAGCAAGCTTCGCCGACGTCGTCTTCTTCTGCAATTCCGGTGCTGAAGCCACCGAAGCCGCGATCAAGACGGCGCGCAAATATCACGCGGTGAATGGCCGACCGGAACGATACCGCATCATTACCTTTGAGGGCGCCTTCCACGGCCGCACGCTGGCGACGCTCGCCGCCGGCGGTCAGAAAAAATACCTCGACGGTTTCGGCCCCGTGGTCGAAGGCTTCGATCAAGTTCCGTTCAGCGATCTTGAAGCAGTCAAACGGACAATCGGCGGCGAAACCGCGGCCATTATGATCGAGCCGCTGATGGGCGAGGGCGGCGTGCGCGTTATCGCGCCGTCGTTCCTGCGTGCGCTGCGCGAATTGTGCGACACGCACGGTCTCCTTCTCGTCTTCGACGAGGTGCAGACCGGAATGGGGCGCACCGGCGAATTGTTTGCTTACCAGCGTACCGGCGTGGCCCCGGATATTATGGCGCTCGCCAAGGCGCTCGGCGGCGGGTTCCCGGTCGGCGCCTGCCTCGCCACCCGCGAGGCCGCGGCAGGCATGACCGCCGGCACGCATGGCTCGACGTTCGGTGGCAATCCGCTGGCGATGAGCGCGGCCAACGCGACGCTCGATATCATGCTTGCGCCCGGCTTCTTCGATCGGGTCAAACAGATATCGCTTCTGCTCAAGCAGCGGCTGGCGGAGATCAAGGACCGCTATCCGACCGTGATCGGCGAGGTGCGTGGCGAGGGTTTGCTGATCGGTCTCAAGGCGCTGGTTCCCGCCGGCGACTTGGTCGACGCCTTGCGCGCCGAAAAGATGCTCACAGTCGCCGCCGGCGATAATGTCGTGCGCCTGTTGCCACCGCTTATCGTCAGCGAACAGGAAATCGCCGAGGGCGTGACGCGGCTTGACCGCGCCTGCACCCGACTAAGCCGCGCCGCCAATATCCCATCTTCTCCCGCTCTCGACGGAGGTGAGGCGGGGGGCAAAGAACGGGCGGCGGGATGAGCACGGTGCGCCATTTCCTCGATCTGATCGACATTCCGGCCGCCGAACTACGCGGAATGATCGAAGACGCCCGCGCCATGAAGGCCAAACGCGACCGCGCGGCCCGGCCGCTCGCCGGCAAAACACTGGCAATGATTTTCGAGCGGCCCTCGACGCGCACGCGTGTTTCCTTCGAGGTCGCGATGCGCCAGCTCGGCGGCGATACCATTTTGTTGACCGCGGAGGAAATGCAACTCGGCCGCGGCGAGACTCTGGCCGATACCGCGCGCGTGCTGTCGCGCTATATCGATGCCATCATGATCCGCACGCTGGATGCGGACTCATTGGCGGAACTGGCGGAACACGCCACGGTGCCGGTGATCAACGGGCTCACCCGGCGCTCGCATCCGTGCCAGGTGATGGCCGACGTGATGACCTTCGAAGAGCATCGCGGTCCGATCCGCGGCCGTACCGTGGCCTGGACCGGCGACGCCAATAACGTCCTGACGTCCTGGCTGCACGCAGCGCAGCGCTTCGATTTTCGCATGCGGGTGGCATCGCCGCCGGAACTCGCGCCGAAAAAACCGCTGCTCGAATGGATCAAATCCTCCGGCGCGGAGATCAGCATCGGCACCGACCCGGACGAGGCGGTGAAGGGCGCGGATTGCGTGGTGACCGACACGTGGGTTTCGATGGGCGACCGCAATGGCGCCCGACGCCACAACATGCTCAAGCGTTACCAGGTCAATGCCCGGCTGATGGCGCGCGCCAAGCCGGATGCCATCTTCATGCACTGCCTGCCAGCGCATCGCGGCGAGGAGGTCACCGACGAGGTGATCGACGGACCGAATTCCGTTGTGTTCGACGAAGCCGAGAACCGCCTGCACGCGCAGAAGGGCATTTTGGCCTGGTGTCTGAACGCCAACGGCGACTAGTGTCCTGTCTCTGAAATTTCTAGGCATTTATTGCGGATCGTGATTCGATCTCTGCATCGGGATGATTCGGAGGTTGCAATGACTGGGCCTGCTGCGGTGGAAATCGTTCTCAGCGCGATGGAGCGTGGCGAGTTGGAAGCACGGGTGCGTCGTCGCAAGATCGCGCGGGCGGATGCGATGCGCGCCGAGATTGTCCTTCTGGCGGCCGATGGTTTGAACAATTGCGCCATCGCCGACGAGATCGGCGCTTCCCGGATGACGGTTTTGACGTGGCGCAAGCGGTTTGCTGCACAGCGCTTGGATGGTCTTGATGACGAGCCGCGTTGTGGCGCGCCGCGCAAGATCGGAGACGACAAGATCGCCGATGTGGTGAGGAAGACGCTGGAAACAATGCCGTCTCACGCGACGCATTGGAGCACGCGCTCGATGGCGAAGGCATCGGGCCTGTCCGTTTCGACCGTGCATCGCATCTGGAACGCATTCTCGCTGCAGCCTCATCGCAGCGAGACCTTCAAGCTCTCGAGCGATCCGCATTTCGTTGAGAAGGTGCGCGATATCGTTGGCCTCTACCTTGACCCGCCGGAGCGCGCTTTGGTGCTTTGCGTCGATGAAAAGAGCCAAATCCAGGCGCTTGATCGCACACAACCGCTGCTACCGATGCGCCCTGGCCAAGCCGAGCGGCGAACCCATGACTATGAGCGTCATGGCGTCACCACCTTGTTCGCAGCTCTCGATGTGAAGGCGGGAACGGTCGTAGGGAAGTGCATGCCGCGTCACCGCGCGCGGGAATTCCGCAAGTTCCTCGACGAGGTCGAGCGGAACGTTCTGGCCAATCTCGACATCCACGTTGTCATGGACAATGCATCGAGCCATAAAACCAAGCTCATCCGCGCATGGTTCGCCAAGCGGCGCCGCTGGCATGTTCACTTCACGCCGACGTCGTCATCCTGGATCAATCAGGTCGAACGTTTCTTCGCGCTCCTGTCGGAACAGCAGATCAAACGTGGCGTGCATCGATCGACAGCCGAGCTGGAAGCTGCGATCAACTCCTATATCAAGACCCGTAACGCTGATCCAAAACCGTTCCGATGGACCAAATCGGCCGACGACATCCTCGCGTCGATCGAGCGGTTCTGCCGCCGGACAATCAGCGCTCACGAAACAGCTGCATAGAAACTTCAGAATCAGGACACTAGGCCCGGCGTAGGGTTATGAGCGCGAGCCGGTATCCGACGGGCTCACATTTCGGTCTTCCGTCACCTATATTTGGCCGCGATGAACACCCCCGATTTAGCCATTCCGGTTCGTGAGCCTGCCCAAACGGGCCTCGACGACACCATCCTGCCGTTTGCGGTCAAGGCGCTGGATGTGCGCGGCCGTATCGTGCGGCTCGGCCCCGCCGTCGATACCATTTTGTCGAGCCACGACTACCCGGTTCCGGTAGCGAAGCTGCTCGGCGAGGCGATCGTGCTGACTGTCATGCTCGGCACGAGCCTGAAATTCGAGGGACGGTTCATCCTGCAGACCCAGAGCGATGGGCCGGTGAGCATGCTGGTGGTCGATTTCGTGTCGCCTAGCAATGTGCGGGCTTGCGCCCGCTTCGACGCCAATCGTGTCGCCGCGGCCATTGCCGCCAATGAGGCGACGCCTGGAAAACTGCTTGGCCACGGTCACCTTGCCATGACCATCGATCAGGGCCCGGAAATGAGCCGCTATCAGGGGCTCGTGGCGTTGGAGGGCGGCGACCTCGAACAGGCGGCGCACGAATATTTTCTGCGCTCGGAGCAAATTCCGACCCGGGTACGGATTGCGGTTGCCGAAGAGTTCCGCGGCGGCGAGAGCGGTGCGCGCCGGCACTGGCGTGCCGGCGGGATTTTGCTGCAATTTCTGCCGAATTCAGTCGAGCGCCAACGCCAGGCGGATCTGCATCCGGGCGATGCGCCCGCCGGCACCGCGCTACCCGCGCCGCCTGAAGATGAGGCTTGGGTCGAAGGCCGTGCGCTGATCGAAACCGTCCGCGATATCGAACTGGTCGACCCGGAGCTATCAAGCGAGCGGCTGGCTTACCGGCTGTTCCACGAACGCGGCGTGCGGGTATTCCGCGCCACGCCGGTCAAGGCGCAATGCTCGTGCTCGCGCCACAACGTCGAGAACATGCTGAAAAGCTTCTCTCAGCAGGATCGCGACGACATGGTCGAGGATGGCCGCATCAAGGTGACGTGCGAATTTTGCAGCTCGAGCTACGTGTTCGCCCCGGATGAAGTCGTAAGCGAGAACACTCAGGCTTCCTGAAGCATGATCCCGAAAAGCCTGCCCCCGACTTGGTCCGGGGTGGAAACCGGTTTTCGGAAAAAATCATGCTCCACTGGAAAATCTAGACGTGATCCGATGCTATCTAATCGGATCACGGTCTAGGCGCGCTGTCAGCGCGAGCGCTCGTAAGGCCCGCGCATCCTGTCGGCGAGCTTTTGCGTAAAGGCCGGATCCAGTTCGGCTGCAACGGTGCCGTCGGAGGAAGAGGATCCCGCGAAACTCTCGTCGGTAGCGTCAGGATGGATCGTCGCGCGCTGATATCCAGCCCCGATCAGCGCCGCCAGCAATGCCAGCACTAATGGGGCGACCGACCCCATGAATTTACTTCGCATAATTTCCATCCCCATCACTCCAACCTCGCCACGAATCGTCTTGCCGTAACATGTAGACTTTTTTGTGCAATGCAATATGACGCGCCTGTTAAGTGTCTGTTAACTTACTACAAGTTATTGATATTGCGACATAATATATAATATTGCAGTGCAAAATAATTTTTCGCTCATGGTCGCCGGAAGCAAAAGCTCAGGAACCAATTGCTGCGAGCCGGATTACAACTGGAGAATGTAGCGGAGGCGATAAATGAACAAAATTCTGATTGGCGTGGCGACGGCGGCGTTGTGGTTCGCGCTCTCGCATGTTGCCAATGCCGAGCAGGTATGCCGGCAGGTTTGCGATGGTGGAACTTGCGTTTCCAAATGCGTGGATCATCCCGATAGCGCCGTGATCGTGCATGAGCATGACGGCTATTATCGTGATCACGACCGCGGTCCAGACGTGGATGTGCACGTTCCCGGCGTCGGCATCGATATCGGCCGCTAAGGGTTGGTGCGAAGAATAACCGATCTTATGAGGCGCGGATCGCGCGGGCGGTCCGCGCCCTTGTTTTGACCGCCATCAATTGATCGTGCGTTTGTTCTCGGCGCTGTCGAGCGAGAAGGCCGGCACGTCGATGTCGAAATGCTCGCCGGTCGTGCTTACCATGCCGTAGCTGCCGGCCATGAAGCCCGACGGGGTCTGTAGCGGCACCCCACTGGTATATTCAAAGGATTCGCCGGCCTTGAGCACTGGTTCTTCGCCGACGACACCGGCGCCGCGGACCTCCTGGCGGCGGCCATGGGCATCGGTAATCCGCCAGTGCCGAGTCTTCAACTGTACGGTCTCAGTGCCGTTATTGGCGATGGAGATGGTGTAGGCCCAGAAGAAATAATTATTCTCCGGAGACGAGCGGTCGGCGACAAAGCGCGGGGTCACCACGACCTCTATATTTCGGGTCACCGCGCGATACATGCCGTTTTTCCTGTTGCCGCCATTGCCGATGCAGGTCCGCCTGGAACTTTAGCGCTGCACGGCCGGCAAAACCACGCAGAAGTGAATAACGTCATAGCGCGTGTCGCAATAACTAGGCGAGCGAGCTTTCCCAAGCCAGACTATTTCTGAAACCAGGTGTACGGGCTTAGAGTGGCAAAGGCGGCTCGTGCACGGCGAAGGGGGCACGCCGTGACGGGGAACCCGCTGAACAGCACATGTTTGCCAAGCATATGTTTGCACAACCGCTAGAATTGGCCTCTGCCGTTCCGGCGGCCTCGACCGAACGCGACCTGCGGCTCGATCTGTTCCGCGGCATCGCGCTGTGGCTGATTTTTCTCGACCATATTCCGCAAAACGTCGTCAACTGGTTCACCATCCGCAACTACGGCTTCAGCGACGCCACCGAAATCTTCATTTTCATCTCCGGCTACACCGCGGCCTTCGTCTATGGCCGCGCGATGCGCGAGCGCGGCATCGTCGTTGCGAGCGCGCGCATCCTGCGCCGCGCCTGGCAGATCTATGTGGCGCATATCTTTCTGTTCACGATCTTCATGGCGGAAATAGCGTATGTCGCGGCGACGTTCGACAATCCGCTCTATGCCGAAGAAATGAACATCCTCGACTTCCTCAAGCAGCCCGACGTCACGATCTTCCAGGCGCTGTTGTTGAAATTCAAACCCGTCAACATGGATGTGCTACCGCTTTACATCGTGCTGCTCTTCTTCTTCCCGCCGATGCTTTGGTTGCTGATAAGGCAACCGGCTTTTGCCCTGGCGGGCTCCGCGCTGCTCTATGTGCTGGCGTGGAATTTCGATTGGAATTTGCCGGCCTATCCGAACGGCGTCTGGTTCTTCAATCCGTTCGCCTGGCAATTGCTGTTCGTGTTCGGCGCCTGGTGTGCCCTCGGCGGTGCGCAGCGGCTGTCCGGCGTGCTGCGCTCGCCGATCGTGCTCGCCGTCGCCTTCGCTTATCTGCTGTTTGCTTTCGCCATCACGCTGACCTGGTATAACGACTCGCTCGCACGCTTCGTGCCGGCATGGTTAAGCGATTGGATGTATCCGATCGACAAAACCAATCTCGACGTGCTGCGCTTCGCCCATTTCCTTGCGCTTGCCGCTATCATGGTGCGCTTCGTGCCGCGCGATTGGCCCGCGTTGAAGTCGCCAATTCTGCAACCGGCAATCGTATGCGGTCAGCATTCGCTTGAGATTTTCTGTCTCGGCGTATTCTTGGCCTTCGCGGGGCAATTCATCATCAGCGAGTGGTCCGGCGGGCCCTTGATCCAGACCGGGATCAGCCTGTTAGGCATCCTGATTATGATTGCGACAGCCAGCCTGATATCGTGGTACAAAGTCATAGAAGGACGAAGTCCCACATCGCGCGTCAAAACACCTGACGCCGACCTCGCGGGAGGCGAGGCATGAAATTTGGTACGACCATTATCGCAACGACTGCGCTCGCGGCGCTTTGCTCAGGCCTTTATCTGGTCGGGGGAACGCGTGCCGCGACGGCGCCACCGGAACAATGCGACGTGCCGCAATCCTTTGTCGAAAGCGATACCGATTTGCCGGCCGTTACGAAAGAGACCAAGGAGCGGCATCATCTTGATATCAGCGTGGTCGGAACTGCGTCGTCCTCGATTTCGGGTCCCGACGGTTTGCGATCCGCCTATCCCGCCCGGCTCGATGACGTGCTCAAGCAACATCTGACGGGAATTGATATCAAGGTTACCGCGCATGTGCAGCCGCGTGCGACCACGGCAACCATGGTGCCGAGCTTGGAGAAGATCTTATCTGACGACAAGCCCTCGCTGGTGATATGGCAAACCGGCACAGCCGACGCGATCAGCGGTGTCGAACCCGACGACTTTCGTTCGAGCCTCGACAGCGGTGTTGCCGCAATCCAGGCCGCCGGCGCCGACGTCATTCTGATGAACATGCAATTCAGCCCGCGCACCGAATCCATGCTTGATGTTTCGGCTTACGCCGACGTTATGCATGTGGTGGCGCAACAGCGCGGGGCCATGCTGTTCGACCGCCTCGGCCTCATGCATTATTGGAACGATGCCGGGACTTTCGATCTCTATACCGCTACAAAGAAGTATGATATTGCGCGCCGTGTTCATGACTGCATTGGCTGGGCCTTGGCGTCACAGATAATCAATGCGGCACATCTTGACGCCGTGAGAATGCAAACGACCCGGTGATGACTTCCAACAATCAAATAGCAACCGCTCGCTTGGTCTGTGCCGCCGCCGTCACTGCTTTTGTTGCGGTGCAAACAATTTTTGCCTTGTCCACGAGTACCTACGCGCAGGTGATGACCCAGCTCCCGGCGCCTGCGCATTTTGTCGCACCTGTCATCACCACGGTCGCGGCACCCGCGGGCACACCTGCCGCCACGCCGGCGGTGGCCGCGTCGGGAACCCATCCGTTGTCCCTCGATGAGACCAAGCACGCCGCCGTATTGCCCGCGGCCCCGCTGCCGTCGTCAGCGATCGCCTGCAACACATCCGCGGAAGTCACCCATCTGGATCGGCCGCTGCTCCATACGATGCGCACGCTCGCGAGTGGGGAACCGCTCACCATCGTCGCCATCGGTTCGTCGTCGACCGCCGGCGCGGGCGCGAGTTCGCCGGCTGCGTCTTATCCGAGCCGGCTTGCCACCGAACTTCGCCAGCGCTTTCCGAACCACGACATCACGGTGCTTAATCGCGGCGTCAACGGCGAAGAGACCGATAATATGATGGCGCGGTTCGCCGCCGACGTCTTCGCGGCACATCCGCAACTGGTGATCTGGCAGGTCGGCACCAACTCTGTCCTGCGCGATCGTCCGCTCGACCAGCATTCGGCGGAACTGCACGAGGGCATCGACGAATTGAAGGCTGCCGGCGCCGACGTCGTGCTGGTCGATCTGCAATATTCGCCCGCGGTGATCGCCAAGTCGGAAACGTCCGACATGGTCGAGCAGATCGCGCTTACCGCCAAGGAAAAGAATGTCGATCTGTTCCGCCGTTTTGCCGCGATGCGCGATTGGCGGGAGACGCAGCATCTGGCTTTCGATACATTCGTCTCGCCGGACGGCCTGCACATGAACGACTGGGGATATCGCTGCATGGCCAAGCTCCTCGGCTCGGCGATCGCCGAAGCCGCCACGCGTCCGGTCGCTTCGGCCGCCGCGCATACCGCCCGTTGATCAGCTAAGCTGATTAATTAAGCTGATTATCTGAATTGTAGAGTGGGCAAAATCACCTCGGCAGTTGCCGCGTGCGCACTGCGCTGCACGATTTGCCCACGCCGCTAGCTAGTTGCGCTGTGTCCACCAGGCGCGATCACACCGCGTCGAGCGCGGCGAGTACGTCTTCAACGATATCATCGGGATGTTCGAGGCCGACCGAGACGCGAACCAGCCCGTCGCTGATGCCGAGCTCGGCGCGCTGCGGCGGCGTGAGCCGCTGATGCGTGGTCGTGGCCGGATGGGTCACGAGGCTCTTCGAGTCGCCGAGATTGTTGCTGATGCGGACGAGCTTGAGCGCGTCCTGAAAACGGAATGCCGCCTTCTTGCCGCCCTTGATCTCGAAGGCGACCAGTGTCGAGCCGCCGCGCATCTGCTTGCGCGCGACCTCGGCCTGCGGATGATCGGGCCGCCCGGGATAGATCAGACGTGAAATCTTGCTGTTTTCGGAGAGCGCGACCGCGAGTGTCGCCGCGCTGTCGGTCTGCCGCCGCACCCGCACCGCAAGAGTCTCAAGACTTTTGAGCAGAACCCAGGCGTTGAACGGCGACATCGATGGGCCGGTCTGGCGGATCAGCATCTGGATATTATCCGTGATGAATTTCTCCGAGCCGAGAATGACGCCGCCGAGGCAGCGCCCCTGACCGTCGATATGCTTGGTCGCGGAATAGACGACGCAGTCGGCGCCGAGCGCCAGCGGGCTCTGAAACAGCGGAGTCGCGAACACATTGTCGACGACGAGTGTTGCGCCGGCGGCATGGGCGATCTTGGCGACTTCGGCGATATCGATAATTTCGAGCGCCGGATTGGTCGGGCTTTCCAAGAAGAAGGTTTTGGTATTCGGCCGCACTGCGTTGCGCCAGGAGTTGAGATCGCAGCCGTCGACCAACGTCGAAGAGACGCCGAAGCGCGGCAGGTAATCCTCGACGATATAGCGGCATGAGCCGAACATCGCTTTCGAGGCGACGACATGATCCCCGGCCTTGACCTGGCCCACCAATGACAATGTCACCGCGGCCATGCCGGTCGCCGTGGCGCGGGCGGCTTCGGCGCCTTCGAACGCCGCCATCCGCCGCTCGAACATGTCGACAGTCGGGTTGGCGAAGCGCGAATATTGGTAACCGGGATCCTCGCCCTTGAAGCGCGCTTCGGCTTGGGCCGCGGTGTCGTAAACGTAGCCTTGCGTCAGAAACAACGCTTCGGAAGTTTCACCGAACGGCGAACGCAATGTGCCTGATTGCACCAGGCGGGTTTCCGGGCGGTAGCTCTTTTTCGCGGACGCGGCCATGTTTTCCTCCGTGACCGATGCGACATCGGTCAAAAAACAAAAACCCGGCCGGGGGAGAATCCTCGGGCCGGGCACACATGTCCCCGGCCTTTTAGCAACTTATTTTACGTGGCTTGCAAGCCGGCCGGCTCAAATGACCACGGGATAAGGCGGTTTATAAGCCCGGCTCATCTTGGCGTCAAACCGGCCGTCGGGTTAGATCGCTCGCCGTGCCGAACATGCCAGAACCTTCAAGTCATGGAATTCTGCCCGACCGCATGATCGCGGCGTTGGCGGATGAGGGAGCGATCCGTGCGCCCTATCCGTTCGCGTCCGATCAGATTCAGCCGGCGAGTATCGATCTTCGCCTCGGCGCAGTGGCCTATCGCGTGCGCGCGAGTTTTCTTCCCGGGCCCGGCACGACCGTCGCGCAGCGCATCGCCGAACTGAAGCTTCACGAATTCTCGCTGCGAGACGGCGCGGTGCTGGAAACCAACTGTGTTTATATCGTGCCGCTGCTCGAGGCGCTGGCGCTGCCCGCGGATATCGCTGCTGTGACCAACCCGAAGAGTTCGACCGGCCGAAATCGATGTCTTCACCCGCGTCATTGCCGACGAAACCCGGGGATTTGATCGTATCGCCGGCGGTTATCATGGCCCGCTCTACGCCGAAATCAGCCCAAAGACTTTTCCAGTTCTGGTGCGCGAAGGCTCGCGGTTGTCGCAACTGCGCCTGCGTCGCGGCGACGCGTCGCTCAGCGCCGAGGCGCTGCGTGCGCTGCATGGCCGCGAGCGGCTGGTCGATCGGGCAGAGGCGGTGATGGGCGACGGGGTTGCGGTGAGCATCGATCTGTCGGGCGAAAGCAAAAGCGGCATTGTCGGCTATCGCGCCAAGCGTCATACCGCGGTGATCGAAATCGAGCGCCGTGCCGCCTACGACATCACCGACTTTTGGGAGCCGATCGCGGCGCGCGCCGACAACAGTTTCATTCTCGATCCCGACGAGTTCTATATCCTCGCTTCGAACGAAGCCGTGCAGGTGCCGCCCGATTTTGCCGCCGAAATGGTGCCGTTCGATCCGCTGGTCGGCGAGTTCCGCGTGCACTATGCCGGCTTTTTCGATCCCGGCTTCGGCTATGCCGGCGCCGGCGGCCTGGGTTCGCGCGCGGTGCTCGAAGTGCGCTCGCGCGAAGTGCCGTTCATCCTCGAGCACGGCCAAGTCGTTGGCCGGCTGGTTTACGAGAAAATGTTGGCACGGCCGGACAAGCTCTATGGCACCGGCATCGGCTCAAACTATCAGGCGCAGGGGCTCAAACTGTCGAAGCACTTTCGCGCCTGAGATTTTGCGCTTGTCCTATTGAACTGCCGTGAAAAAGCGGGACAGACGCAATCCCGAGGGCCAATTCCACACCGGTTGGTGCTCTGTCGCCAAGTCCCAGGAGCCGACCAGCGCGTCGACCCGTCCCACCAGGTCGGAAACAGGCAGCAGGCCGACGCCGCCCATCGTGAGGGGGACCCGGCTATCGGCCGAGTTGTCGCGATTATCGCCCATGACGAACAGCCGATCGGGCGGGACGACGATTTCAGGCATGTTGTCGAACGGCCCGGTCATCGTGTGTTTGAAGATCATGTGTCGGCGGTTGCCAGGCAGGGTCTCAATGAAGCGAGCCGTCTGTTCCTGGGAGCCATCCTCTGCTTCGGCTTGACCCGCGCCGTCCGCTGTAACGCCGACCGCCGCGCCGTTGATCCAGAGATGCCCGTCTCGCATCGCGATCCGATCGCCGGGAAGTCCAACCACGCGCTTTACCCAAATTTGCGAGCGATCACCCGGCCACCGAAAAACGACAACATCGCCGCGGTTTGGCAGCGCGCCAAGGATGCGTTGCGTTTGCGGAAGCGTGACAGACGCCGGCAGCGAAGCGGAGCTATATCCGTACGGATATTTGGTTGCCAGCAGTTCATCGCCGATTTGCAGCGTGGGCTCCATCGATCCCGACGGAACATAATAGGGCTCGGCGATCGCGGTTTTTGCCGCAAGGATGATACCAACGATGGCTGCAAGATCGATGACGCTTTTGAGCGAGCGGTTCATTCCGGACATCTCCTGAAATGCGCGCCGCAAAAGTCGATCATCCCGTCCCGCCGACCGTAATCCGGTCGAGCCGGAGCGTCGGCTGGCCAACGCCGACCGGCACGCCCTGGCCGTTCTTGCCGCAGGTGCCGATGCCATTATCGAGTTGCAGATCGTTACCGACCATCGAGACGCGATGCAGGTCGGTCGGGCCGTTGCCGATCAGCATAGCGCCCTTGATCGGCGCGCCCACTTTGCCGTTCTCGATGCGATAGGCTTCGGTGCACTGGAACACATATTTGCCGGAGGTAATGTCGACCTGACCGCCGCCGAAATAGGTGGCGTAAACGCCATCCTTCACCGAGGCGATGATCTCTTGCGGGTCGCGTGTGCCGGCAAGCATGTAGGTGTTGGTCATGCGGGGCATCGGCACATGGGCAAAACTCTCGCGCCGGCCATTGCCGGTCGGCTTCATGCCCATCAGACGGGCGTTCTGCCGATCCTGCATATAGCCCACCAGGATGCCGTCATCGATCAGCACGGTGCGGTTGGTCGGCGTGCCTTCGTCGTCGATTGATAGCGAGCCGCGGCGCTGCGCCATGGTGCCGTCGTCGACCACGGTAACGCCTTTGGCCGCGACCTGCTGTCCCATCAGGCCGGCGAAGGCCGAGGTTTTCTTGCGGTTGAAATCGCCTTCGAGTCCGTGGCCGACGGCTTCATGCAGCATGACGCCGGGCCAGCCCGGGCCGAGCACGACATCGAACTCGCCGGCCGGCGCAGGCACAGCTTCGAGATTGACCAGCGCCTGGCGGATGGCATTGTCGACGATACCTTGCCAGGCATTGGTGCCGATGAAGCGCTCATAGCCTTCCCGGCCGCCATAGCCGTCGCTGCCGGTTTCCTGCCGGTCGCCGTCGCCGACGACAACCGACACATTCACCCGCACCAGGGGGCGGATGTCGCGATAGGTCTCGCCGTCGCCGCGCAACACTTCGACCGCCTGCCAGGTGGCAGCCAAAGTCGCGGTGACCTGGCGCACCCGCGGATCCTTGGCGCGCGCATAGGCGTCGATGGTCTGCAACAGCTGCGCTTTGGTTTCGAAAGACGGCGTGGCGAGCGGGCTGTCCTCGCCATAAAGCTTCACATTGCTGCGTGGCGGCGCCTCGGCATAATTGCCGGAATAGCCGCCCTTGACGGCGCGCACCGCGTCAGCCGCACGCTCGATCGCCGCCTCGGAAACATCGGAAGCATGGGCGTAGCCGACCGCCTCGTCTTTCACCGCCCGCAAGCCGAAGCCCTGCGACGTATCGTAGGTTGCCTGCTTCAACCGGCCATTGTCGAAGGTGAGCGCCTCGGCCTGACGATATTCGAGGAAGAGTTCCCCGTCGTCGGCGCCGTCGAGGCCGCGCGAGATGATTTTGGCGAGCCGAGGTCGGTCGAGCCCGGCGCGGTCAACGAGCGAGATTGGGGTGCTGGTCATTACGGTGTCCTGACGCCATCCTGTGGCATGCGGATGATTGAGTGCCCTAGATAATCGCTCCACGGCCGATCGGCGAGGGGCCCATTCAATCCCTTTTCGCAATCCCGGCCTTCTCGATCACCGCGCCCCATTTGGCGATGTCGGCCTTCATGCGCGCGGTCATGTCGTCGGGCGTGCTCCAACGCATGGCCATGCCCATCTGCCGCGATTTGTCCTGGACGTCGGTGCTTGGGACGACGTCTTTGATAGCCTGGCTGAGCGTTCCGATGATGCGCGGGGGCGTGTTGGCGGGAGCGGCAATGCCGTTCCAGCTGGTCACCTCGTAATCCTTGACCCCGCTTTCCAAGACCGTCGGCACATCGGGCAGGTAGGCGGTTCGCGTCTGGCCGGTCGAGGCCAGTGCAACGAGTTTCTTGTCGTCGAGCAGCCCGCTGATCGCGGCGTAGAATTCGAAAGCGGCATCGACATCGCCGCGAAGCACGGCGCCAGCCATGTCCGGCGAAGTGCGGAACGGCACGATCGCCGCTTTGATGCCGGTGGTCGAGATGAAAAGCTCGGCCGCCAGGTTCTGCGTGCTACCCGGATTGATGGTGCCGAAATTGAGTTTGCCGGGATTGGCCCGCGCGGCCGCGATGACGTCCTGCAATGAATGCAATGGCGAGCCGGCGCGGGTTACGATCAAAAGATCGAAGAAGGCGGCCGTCGAAACCGAGCTGAAATCGGTCAGGATATTGTAGGGCAGGGCTTTGAACAGCGCCGCGGCGATGGCGTTATTGTTCCCGGTCATCAACAGCGTGTAGCCGTCGGGCGCCGCCGCCGCGCCGGCTTGGGCGGCGATAACGCCGCCGGCACCGGGACGATTTTCGATGACGAATGGCGCATTGAGCCGGCTCGACAGCTTTTCGCCCAAAATTCGCATGCCGACGTCGGCAACACCGCCGGCGGCATAAGGCACCAGGAGCGAAATTGGCCGGCTGGGATAGTCCGGTGGGCTCTCCGCGGCACCGGGCACCGCGATAACGGCCGTCAGAACGGCGGCAATGGCCGCAAGTTTGCGATTTGCGCGCACCAATGTTTCCCCCTTCGCAGTCCTTGCCGCGAGGGTAAGACTTAATGGTGAGGCGTCAATTGCAGGCGGCCGGCTACGGCAAGAGGTCGTAGCCCTCGCCAAAGCCCTTGAGGCTCATGGGAAAGCCGATGCCTTCTTCGGGCGTCTGAAAGATAATGAAGGTCGATGTCTGGCCGGTGCGCAGCTCACCGATGAGCTTATCGTCCATGACCACTTCGGCGACGCAGCCATTGGGCAGGCAGCGCACGAAGCCGGCGCGGCCGACGTCCTGATTGTCAATCTTGAGCCCGAGCCCCGACGGCAGAAGCACGCCGAGCGGTGCGACCACGCGCATCAGCCGGCTCTTCTGATCCGACGTTTTCAGCACGATGACGGTCAGTCCGACATTCGGCCGGTCCTCCGCGGTCACGCTTTGCATCAGCGCGCATTGTTCGCTCTGGGCGCCGGGCGGCGTGTCGCAGCGGATCTGCCAGTCGCCGTGTACGGATTTCACCGCGCCCTGGGCCAAAGCCGGATCGCCGGAGCTTGCTATCGCGAGCAGCAGGGCGGCACCGGCGAATGCGCGGCCCAGCGGCCACTTCCGCCGTCCGCAAGAGAATTTCGCCATGATTATGCTTCCTTGACCAGCCCCAAAGCTACCCCGGCAAAGCCATACTGAACGGCCCTGCCGACCCGCTACGATGCACGCAGAAGCGCGAATCGGTCGCAGCCGTAAATATCCAGGCGAGCCTGCCTACATGGTGAGCCCGGCCTGTCAAGATCGATCCAAACCAAGCCATTGTGGCCACGCCAAGGTCACTTGAGGGTGACCTCACGGCGGCCGCGGGCCGCAAGATGTGGCGCAGAAGACAGCGCTGTGCACCGCCGCCGTCTGACTGCGATGAGTGCATTGCAGCAGTCCCCGATTTGTGGTTTGGAGGGCCTGGGATTCCCCTATCCCGTCGACGCCTGCCATGGGCCTAAAGCCGTGTCGCAAGTCTTGAATGCGGGGCTTGGTATGAGGCTTGGCACAAGTCCCGCCGGAAGCAGGTGGCGTCAAACTGTTGCGGTCGGCGCCGAGATAGTTCTGCGCCCATCGCGGACGGTCGTGGTCAAGATCAGAAACAGGGAGCAGAACGGCAGATGAAAGTGTTCTCACGCTTGACCGCTATCGCGGTGGCCGGCGCCGCAATGGTTGCGAGTGCCACAGCGGCGTTCGCGGCGCTCGGGCATGCGGTGCCCTGGCAAATGGACCTGCAGGACGCCGCCACGCCGGTAATGGAGGATATCGCAAGCTTCCATTACTTCCTGCTTTGGGTCATTGCCGCGATTTCGTTATTCGTGCTTGTTTTGCTGGCGATCGTGGTCTTGCGCTTCAACGCGCGGGCCAATCCGACGCCGTCGCGCACCACCCACAACACCCCAATTGAAATCGTCTGGACCATCGTTCCGGTCATCATTCTGGCGGTTATCGCGGTGCCGTCGTTCCGGCTGTTGTTCTTGCAACTCGATGTGCCCAAGCCGGACCTGACCATCAAGGCGACCGGCAAGCAGTGGTTCTGGAGCTACGCCTATCCCGACAACGGCAATTTCGAGTTCGACTCGCTGATGGTTCAGGAAAAGGACCTCAAGCCCGGTCAGCCCCGTCTTTTGACCGCCGACAATGAAATGGTCGTGCCGGTGAACAAGATCGTGCATGTGCTGGTGACCGGCGCCGACGTGATCCATTCCTTCACGGTGCCGTCATTCGGTATTCGCATCGACGCCATTCCGGGCCGCCTCAATGAGACCTGGTTCAAGGCGACGATCGAGGGCACCTATTACGGTCAATGCTCCGAGTTATGCGGCAAGGATCATTCGTTCATGCCGATCGCGGTGCGGGTCGTGAAGGACAGCGAATTCACCAGCTGGGTCGACGACGCCAAGAAAAAGTTTGCCGGCGTCGAAAGCGTGCCGCCGAACAGCTTCGCGGCGGCGACGCCCGTGGCGGCAACGCTGCCGCTGCGGTGACAATCTAGACGAACGAAGGCAAGAACTTCGAAGGCAAGAACGAAGGTCGGGAATAAAGGAACTGGCAATGGATACGATGGCACACGCGGCCCATGGCGACGACAGCGGACACGCAATTCCGCACGGCTGGCGCCGCTTTGTCTATTCGACGAATCACAAGGACATCGGAACGATGTACCTTGTGTTCGCGATATTTGCCGGTCTGATCGGCGGGGTGTTTTCGATCCTGATCCGCGCCGAGCTGATGTATCCGGGCATCCAGATTTTTCACGAGACCCACACTTTCGACGTCATCGTCACCGCACACGGGCTGATCATGATTTTCTTCATGGTCATGCCGGCGATGATCGGCGGCTTCGGCAATTGGATGGTGCCGCTGATGATCGGCGCGCCGGACATGGCGTTCCCGCGCATGAACAACATTTCGTTCTGGCTCTTGCCGGCATCGTTCGCGCTGTTGTTGATGTCGATGTTTGTCGAGGGTGAACCCGGCACCAATGGCGCCGGCACCGGATGGACCATCTATGCGCCGCTGTCGACCTACGGCCATCCCGGTCCGGCGATGGATTTCGTCATCCTGTCGATCCATCTGGCCGGCGCTTCGTCGATCTTGGGCGCCATCAACTTCATCACCACCATCTTCAACATGCGTGCACCCGGCATGACGCTGCACAAAATGCCGCTGTTCGTCTGGTCGATCCTGGTGACGGTGTTTCTATTGCTGCTGTCGTTGCCGGTGCTCGCCGGCGCGATCACCATGCTGCTCACCGACCGCAATTTCGGCACCACCTTCTTTAATCCGGAAGGCGGCGGCGATCCGCTGTTGTTCCAGCACCTGTTCTGGTTCTTCGGTCATCCAGAAGTTTACATCCTCATCCTGCCGGCCTTCGGCATGGTCAGCCAAATCGTCGCCACGTTCTCGAAGAAGCCGGTGTTCGGCTATCTCGGCATGGCTTACGCGATGGTCTCGATCGGCGGCATCGGCTTCGTGGTGTGGGCCCACCACATGTACAATGTCGGCATGTCGGCCAGCGTCCAGGCCTATTTCATCGCTGCCACGATGGTGATCGCGGTGCCGACGGGTGTGAAGGTCTTCTCCTGGATCGCCACGATGTGGGGTGGCTCGATCGAGTTCAAAACCCCGATGCTGTGGGCGATGGGCTTCATCTTCCTATTCACCATCGGCGGCGTTACCGGCGTTGTGCTGGCCAATGCCGGCGTCGACCGCAGCTTACACGGCACCTATTACGTGGTCGCCCACTTCCATTATGTGCTCTCGCTCGGCGCGGTGTTCGGCATTTTCGGCGGCTGGTACTACTGGTTCCCGAAGATGACCGGCTACATGTACAACGAGACCATCGGCAAGCTGCACTTCTGGTTCACCTTCATCGGCGTCAACATCGTGTTCTTCCCGCAGCACTTCCTCGGCCTCGCCGGAATGCCGCGCCGTTACGTCGATTATCCGGATGCCTACGCCGGCTGGAATTTCGTGTCGTCGATCGGCTCCTACATTTCCGGCTTCGGCGTGCTGATTTTCCTGTTCGGCATGGTGCTCGCCTTCGTCAAGAAAGAACGCGCGGCGAACAATCCGTGGGGTGTGGGCGCCACCACGCTGGAATGGACGCTGTCGTCCCCGCCACCCTTCCATCAATATGAGACGTTGCCACTGATCCGATGAGTATCACGTTTGCACGCGCCGAGCCCTCGCTTGCGGGCGCCGGCGACTACATAGAGCTGATGAAGCCGCGGGTGATGTCGCTCGTGGTCTTCACGGCGTTGGTCGGGCTGTTGGTTGCGCCCGGCCATGTGCATCCGGTGATCGGCTTGACGGCGCTGATCTGTATCGCGGTCGGTGCCGGCGCGGCCGGCGCGCTCAATATGTGGTACGACGCCGATATCGACGCGCGGATGGCGCGCACCGCGGGGCGGCCGATTCCATCCGGCCGCGTATTGCCCGGTGAGGCGCTCGCCTTCGGTGTGACGCTCGCCGGCTTCGCGGTGGTCGTGCTCGGCCTGCTGGTCAATATCCTCGCTGCGGTGCTGCTGGCCGCGACCATCGCTTTCTATGTCCTCGTCTACACGATGTGGCTGAAGCGCTCGACGCCGCAGAACATCGTTATTGGGGGCGCCGCCGGCGCGCTGCCGCCGATGATCGGCTGGGCGGCAGTAACCGGAGGCATCTCGCTCGAGCCGGTCGTTTTGTTCCTCATCATCTTCTTCTGGACGCCGCCGCACTTCTGGGCGCTGTCGCTCTACCGCGCCGAGGACTATGCGCGCGCAGGCGTGCCGATGCTGCCGGTCGTTGCCGGCGAGCCTGAAACCCGCCGGCAAATCCTGCTTTATACGCTGCTGCTGGCGCCGCTCGGCGTGGCGCCGTGGTTCCTCGGCTATACCGGCGCCATCTACGGCGTCACCGCCGCGTTGACCGGCGCTGTGATGATCGCGCTGGCGTTTCGCATTCGTGCCGAGAAGCGCGGCTATGTCGCCGCGAAGCAGATGTTCGGCTTCTCGATCCTTTATCTGTTCTTGTTGTTTGCCATGCTGCTGGTCGATCGGCTGTCCGTAGTTTTGTTCGGACATTGGGCGTGAGCTTAGCGGCATGGCGGCGAGTGTGGCGATGACCAGTGCGGGTAATGAGCAAAAGCCGGAGGACGGCATCAGGCTCACGGAGCAGCAGCAGCGCGCCCGTCGCGCGCGCTCGATTGCGATCGGCTTGGCGCTCGCCGCACTGGTGATTTTGTTCTACATCGTGACCCTGGTGAAGGGTCCAGGCGTTTTGGATCGGCCGCTATGAACGCGCAACGTCCACTGTCGTCACGCAAGACCGGCCGCGATCTTCTGATCGCCTTCGCCTGCGGCGGCTTTGTCGCGGTGATGGTCGGTGTTTCGTTCGCCGCAGTACCGCTCTATTCCTGGTTCTGCCGCACCACGGGCTTTGGCGGCACAACGCAGGTATCGCATGCGGCGCCGGGGCAAGTTACCGGCCGCACCGTCACTGTCCGCTTCGATTCGAATGTCGCGCCGGGATTGCCTTGGATTTTCGAGCCGGAGCGCCGCACCATCGACGTCAAGCTCGGCGAAGTCGTGACGGTCTATTATTCGGTGACCAACCAGACGGCGCGCGTCACCACCGGCCAAGCCGGCTATAACGTGACGCCGCCGACCGTCGGCCAGTATTTCGAGAAGATCAACTGCTTCTGTTTCACCGAGCAGACCATGAAGCCGGGCGAAAAGCGCGACATGGCGGTCGTGTTCTATGTCGATCCCAAGCTCGCTAAAGATTTGGAACAGGACACGCTCACCAATATTACGCTCTCCTACACCTTCTATCCGGCGGCGACGCCGGAGCAGCCGGTGGCGAGCGCGCCAGACCTGCCGTCCGCGGCCCACGGAGGCGGGTAGGGTGAGGACGTATCTGATATAGAGGCAACGAACGGCGCGAAGGATGACACCGTTGCGCCAAGGTGGAGAAGAAGACGATGGCTAATGCGCATGCCGAAGTGCACCACGACTACCATCTGGTGAACCCCAGTCCGTGGCCGGCTATCGGCTCGGTGTCGGCATTTGTCTCGGCAGTCGGCGCCATTCTGTGGATGCACCACATGGTGAGCTATGCGCCGCTCATTCTCGGCGCCGGCGTCATCGGCATCGCCTACACCATGATCGGCTGGTGGCGCGACGTGATCTACGAAGCCGAAGTGGAGCACGATCACACCCGCGTGGTGCAGATCTCACACCGCTACGGCATGATCCTGTTCATCGCTTCGGAAGTGATGTTCTTCGTGGCCTGGTTCTGGGCCTATTTCAACACCGCACTGTTTCCGGGCCAATTCGAGGACATTGCGCGGATTGCCTATACCGGCGGCGTCTGGCCGCCGAAGGGCGTCGTGACCTTCGATCCGTGGCACTTGCCGCTTCTGAACACGCTCATCCTGCTCACCTCGGGCACGACGGTGACCTGGGCGCACCACGCGCTGCTTGAGAACGATCGCAAGGGCCTCGTCCGTGGACTGCAGCTGACCATTCTGCTCGGCTTGAGCTTCACCTGCGTGCAGGCCTGGGAATATGCCCACGCGATGTTCCACTATTCCGGCAACCTCTACGGCGCGACGTTCTTCATGGCGACCGGCTTCCACGGCGCGCATGTCATCATCGGCTCGATCTTCCTGATCGTCTGCCTGTTCCGCGCCTTGGCCGGACAGTTCAAGCCGACGCAGCATCTCGGCTTCGAGTTCGCCGCTTGGTATTGGCATTTCGTCGACGTGGTGTGGCTGTTCCTGTTCGCCTGCATCTATGTGTGGGGCCAGGGACCGCCCGGCGCCGGCTGACGCGACGACGTCATCCGGGATCGTCATAGGCTCGGCGTTTGCGACCGACGCTCCCGGTCTGCAGCGCATCACTCGGCTTTGCCGTAGCGCGTCAAAAACACGCGTGAACGGCTTTCGCTGCGCTGCGCCCGGGAAAAGAATATCGAGTATGTCCGAAAAAACGATCGACACACTCACGGGATCGATCGGCGCCGGACTGTCTTGCGGGTGTCCGCGCTGCGGCCAAGGCAAGCTGTTCGATGGCTTTCTGACGTTGCGATCGCGCTGCGATCGTTGTGGCCTTGATTACAGCTTCGCCGATGCTGGTGACGGGCCGGCCGTCTTCATCATGTTTTTCGCCGGCTTCATCGTGGTCGGCGCGGCGCTTTTCACCGAGGTCGAATATCACCCGCCCTATTGGGTGCACGCGATGCTCTGGCTGCCGCTTATCTTGATCGTGACGCTCGGGCCGCTGCGGCCGATGAAGGGTCTGATGATAGCGCTGCAATACCATCACCAGGCGGCGGAAGGCCGCTTCGGCAGCCCCGACGAGTCATGAGCAGCGGGATCGATACCCAACCGCGCGGTCGCCGGCGGAGTTGGCTCGGTCTGTTGGTGCCAGCCATCATCGCTTTCGCGATCCTCATCGGGCTTGGGATTTGGCAAATCCAGCGCAAAGCCTGGAAGGAAAATTTGATCGCGACGCTCACGGAGCGGCTTGCCGCTGCACCGCAAGCGTTGCCGGCAGAGAGTGCGTGGCCGAATCTCAAACAATCCGCCGACGAATATCGCCGCGTTACGTTCCGCGCCGAATTCGATAACAGCAAAGAGGCGCTGGTCTTCGCCTCGGCGGCCGGATTCCGCCCCGATGTAACCGAGACCGGCTATTGGGTTTTCACTCCGGCGCGGCTCGCCAACGGCGGCATTGTCGAGGTCAACCGCGGCTTCGTTCCCGAGGGCCGCAAAGATCCCAAGTCCCGGCCTGACGGCAAAATTTCCGGCCCGGTCGATATCGTGGGTGTCATTCGCTGGCCGGATGATCGGCACTGGTTCACACCCAACGATGATCCGACCCATAACCTGTGGTTCACCCGCGACCCGGCGAGCATCGCGGCAGCCAAGGGCATTGCGGCGGGTTCCGTGGCGTCCTTCTTTGTCGAGCAGGAGACGCCGGTTCCGCCTGGAGGGCTGCCGCAGCCCGGCAGGCTTGTCGTCAGCCTCCCTGACAACCACCTGCAGTACGCCATTACATGGTTCGGGTTGGCGGCAGTTTTGGTCGGCGTTTTCGTGGCTTGGGCGTTCACCTCGTCACGCCAAGCCGGTTCCGGCGGGTTCCCGGCACGACGGTCCTAGGGCTCCGGCGTTCCTTGTGAAGCCATCCGTTTTGCGCTTAGTGTGATGACGCTTCCGGCGTTGCCGAGCGGCGTTGGCTGTGCCATGCTTAGAACAAATATCGTTTGTAATCAATGGCTTAATATCTCGTGCCGGTACTTCCCGGCCGTCTGGAAAGGCACCGGTGCATTACCTTTCGACCAGGGGTGAAGCCCCCTCCCTTGGCTTCGCTGAAGCCATGCTTGCGGGCCTGGCTCGCGACGGTGGCCTCTATGTGCCGGAGGCTTTGCCGCGGCTTGAGCCGGGGGCTATCGCCAGCTTTGCCGGCCGTTCCTATGCCGAAGTTGCCGTCGAAGTGATCCGCCCTTTCACCGGAGGCGCCATAGCCGAAGCCGATCTCGCCCGCATGGCGCGCGAGGCCTATGGAAGTTTCCGGCATCCAGCGGTGGCGCCGCTGTCCCAGCTCGGCCCGAATACTTTCATGCTGGAACTCTTTCACGGTCCGACGCTCGCCTTCAAAGACCTGGCCATGCAGCTTCTGGCACGGCTGATGGACCACGCGCTGGCGGCGCGCGGCGAGCGCCGCACCATTGTGGTCGCCACCTCGGGCGATACCGGCGGCGCCGCTGTCGAGGCGTTCCGCGATCGCGCCCAGGTCGATCTCGTGGTGCTGTTTCCACACGGCCGTGTTTCGGACGTGCAGCGCCGCATGATGACAACCGCCGGCGCGGCCAATGTCAGCGCTATCGCCATCGACGGGACGTTCGACGATTGCCAGGCGCTGGTGAAGGCGATGTTCAATCATCACGCCTTTCGCGACCAGGTCCGTTTGTCCGGCGTCAATTCGATCAACTGGGCGCGCATCGTGGCGCAGGTGGTCTATTACTTCACCGCCGCGGTGTCGCTAGGCGCGCCGGCGCGCAAGGTGGCCTTCACCGTTCCGACCGGCAATTTCGGCGATGTCTATGCCGGCTACATTGCCGAGCGCATGGGCCTGCCGATCGACCGCCTGGTCATTGCCACCAATGTCAATGACATCCTCAGCCGCACGCTTGCCACCGGCGCTTATGAGCTGCGCGACGTCATGGCGACATCGTCGCCGTCGATGGACATCCAGGTGTCTTCGAATTTCGAGCGTCTACTGTTCGACGCCTATAGCCGCGATGCCGGCACGATCAGGGCGGTGATGGGTTCGCTCGCGCAATCGCGCCGCTTCGCGCTCTCCGCGCCGGCGCTCGCTTACATCCGCGCGCTGTTTTCCGCCGATCGCGCCGACGAGGACGAAGTCGCGGCGACCATCCGCACCGTCAAGCGCGAAACCGGCAATTTCGTCGACCCGCATACCGCGGTTGCGATAGCGGTTGCTGAAAAGGAACGGCGCGACCCATCGGTGCCGATGGTGGTGTTGTCGACCGCGCATGCCGCAAAATTTCCCGATGCCGTCGAAGCGGCCTGTGGCGCGCGGCCGGCCTTGCCCGAATGGCTATCCGATATCGAACACCGTCCGGAGCGCGTTACCGCGCTTCCGGCGGATCAGTCCGCGGTCGAGCGTTTCGTCCTCAAGACGAGCCGCGCCGCGCAAGAAGGAGCGGCAGCATGAGTGTTGAAGTGACGACCTTGAAATCCGGCATCAGCGTGGTGACCGACGCGATGCCGCATCTCGAGTCGGCGTCGCTTGGTGTGTGGGTCGCTTCAGGCAGCCGCGACGAACGCCGCGACGAGCATGGTATTTCCCACTTCCTCGAACACATGGCGTTCAAGGGGACGCGGCGCCGAAGCGCGCGCCAGATTGCGGAGGAGATCGAAGCCGTCGGCGGCGATCTCAACGCCGCGACCGGGGCCGAGAGCACCGCCTATTATGCGCGCGTCCTCAAAGCCGATGTGCCGCTCGCGCTTGATGTGCTGGCCGACATCCTGTCCGAGCCCGCCTTCGAACGCGGCGAGCTGCTCCGCGAGCAGAATGTCATCGTCCAGGAAATCGGCGCCGTAGCGGATACGCCGGACGATCTCATTTTCGAGCATTTGAACGTGATGGCGTTTCCCGACCAGTCGCTCGGCCGCTCGATTCTCGGCACGCCCAAAACGGTGCGTTCGTTCGACGACGGCCGATTGCGCGACTATCTCGCCAGAAATTACCGGGCACCGGATATCGTGGTCGCGGCCGCGGGTGCGGTCGATCACCAGGCGGTGTTGGCCGAGGTCGAGAAGCGCTTTGGTACCTTCAACGGTCCGGCCGGTCCGGTACCGGAGCCGGCGAGCTTCGGCGGCGGCACTCATGTCGAAAAGCGCGAACTCGAGCAGGTTCATCTGGCGCTGGCGCTGCCCGGTGTTTCGATCACCGATCCGTCGCTCTACAGCTTGCAGACCTTCACCAATGTGCTCGGCGGCGGAATGTCGTCGCGGCTGTTCCAGGAGGCACGCGAGCGGCGTGGCCTGTGCTATTCGATCTATTCCTTTCACGTGCCCTATTCCGACATCGGCATGTTCGGTCTTTATGCAGGCACCGATGCCGCCGATACGTCGGAACTGATGCGGCTGATCGTCGATGAGATCGGCGGCACGATCGCCACCATTTCCGAGGCCGAAGTCGCCCGCGCCAAGGCGCAGATGAAGGCCGGCCTGCTGATGGCGCTGGAAAGCTCAGGCTCGCGCATCGAGCAATTGGCCCGGCAGATGATCGCGCGCGGCCGGCCGATACCGCTGCATGAGCTGGTGGAAAGGGTCGAAGCCGTCACCGTCGAGAGCGCGCGTGCCGCCGGCCGTGCACTGATCTCGCGCGGCAAGCTCGCGACCGCGGTACTCGGGCTGGGTTCCGGACTTGAAAGTGCGGCGGCGATTGCGGAGACTTTGACGCGCCGGGCCGCATGATGAGTTATCGTACCTTCTGCTCGTCCCCGCGAAAGCGGGGACCCGGTTTTCGGGGCGCTATTCTGGATTCCCGCTTGCGCGGGAATGAGCGGAAGTGATTTGAAGGCGCCGAGTTCAGCCGCAAAGCCTCATGGCGTTCTTCCGCACCATCAATTTCACCGAGCCGCTGCCGAGCATCGAAGGCAATGGAGTCACGCTGCGCACGCCGCAGACGACCGACTTTGAGGAATGGGCAGCGCTGCGCGAAGCGAGCCGGGATTTTCTCACGCCCTGGGAACCGACTTGGCCCGACGACGACCTGACCCGCAGCGCCTTCCGGCGGCGCATCAAGCGCTACACCGAAGATCTGCGTGCCGACCAGGGCTATGCCTTCCTGATCTTTCGTTCTGAGGATGGCGTGCTGGTGGGCGGACTGACGCTCGCCAATATCCGCCGCGGCGTCGCCCAGGCCGGCAGCCTGGGTTACTGGATGGGCCTGCCTTTCATCCGTCACGGCTACATGACGGCCGCGGTGCGTGCGGTCATTCCGTTCGCTTTATCGAGCCTGCGGCTGCACCGTCTCGAGGCGGCTTGCATTCCGAGCAATGCCGGCTCGATCAAGCTTCTGGAAAACACCGGGTTCACCCGCGAGGGCTATGCGCGGGAGTATCTATGTATCAATGGCACGTGGCAGGATCATCTGCTCTATGCGCGGGTGAAGGATAGCGTCAAATCTTGACGCCTTTTCAGCGTATCTGGGGCGGGGCGCGGTCTTAACCATACCTACGCCCTTACCGTACCTCGCCCGTGCCAGGAGGGTAGGGTGCCGACGCCTTGGGATGGCCATGGTTTGTTTGGTATAAGATTTAAGGGCATCGCAATTAAGGCGATGAGCGGGGCATGCCGCGGAACAATTATCCGATGCACTTGAGCGGTCGTCTGCCGGTCGCGGTGTTGTTGTTGCTCGCGCTGCTGGCGCCGGGCTGCAGCAGCAGCTCTGTCAATGCCGTGACCACGGCGGCGCCGCCGGCCGCGGCACCTCCTCCCGTAGCGGGAACTGCCGCTGCCCCGCCTGCCGTCGCGCCGTCGGCCGTCGCCGCCGCGCCTGCGCCGCCGCCTTCGCCCTCGCTGAAAGACAAGGTTGCAAGTTTCTTCTCGGGCAATACCGCGAATGAACCGCGGCCGGTCGCCAATGGGACGCAGCCTGACGTCGACTGTCCGTTCATCGATATCCGCCAGGGTGCCTCGACGCTGACCATTCCGCCGCCGCCGGTCGACGGCGGTAACGAAGCGATGGCGCTGAAATACCAGGGCGACTTTGTTCGCGCCGCGCGCGAGTGCAAAGTGGTCGGCAATCAGATGGTGATGAAAGTCGGCGTCCAAGGCCGCATCATCGTCGGACCGGCCGGCGGCCCGGGCCAGGTCGACGTGCCCTTGCGCATCGCCGTGGTCGAAGCGCCGCAAGCCGGCGCTAAAATGATCACCACCAAGCTGATCCATATTCCGGTAACGATCGGGCCCGACGGCGCCAATGCGACCTTTACCCACATCGAGGAAGGCCTGAGCTTCCCGCTGCCATCGTCTGTCACGCTCGATAGCTATATCGTCTATATCGGTTTCGATCCCATCGGCGCCGCGGCCGAGGATCGCCGAGCTGCGCCGGCGGCAAAGACAAAGCCGAAGGCCAAGCCCAATCCGAACACCCCCACGGGGTAGGTATTGCCATTCCGGACCCGTTGCCGCGCTCTGGAATGACGATTACCAGCCGCGCAAATCGGTGACGGCGCCCTTCAAGTTTCGTAGATCGGCGACCACGGTACGGGCGCCGGCGGCGAGGAGATCAGCGGCGAGCCGGCCGGGCGTCGGGCTGGCACCGACAAAGCCGATTGGCATCATGCCCGCCGCCGCCGCCGCTCCGATGCCGGCTTCGGAATCTTCGACGACAATGCAATTGGCCGGGTCGACCTGATTGCGCTTCGCCGCGAGCAAAAACAAATCCGGCGCCGGCTTGCCGTTGCGGACATGGCTCGCTGAATAAAGCCGCGGCTCGAAATAGCGTAACAGGCCGGTGACTTCGAGGCTGAGCCGAATGCGGTCAGGCGTCGACGACGACGCCACGGCCTTGGGTCCGCGGATCCAAGTCAGCGCATGCGCGGCGTGGGCAACCGGCCGCAACTCATTGCGCAGGCATCGCAGCGTATCCGCCGCGACCGTGGCCGCGAAATCCGTCGGCAGCGTCATGCCGGCAGCTGTTTCGATTGCAGCAAAGACGTCGGCAGGGCGGCGGCCGTGAAAGCTGCGCATCACGGTTTCGGGCGCTACCCAAGGCCCGACGCGCCGCAACGCCTCGGCAAGCACCGAAGCCACGATTATTTCGCTATCTACAAGCACGCCGTTACAGTCGAAGATGACCAAAGGTCCCTCCGAGGGTTCGGCCGCGAATCACGGCCGCATTCCGGCCTTCCAAGGAAATTGCAGGATCAGGATACCCTGCGCGCCGCTCCTGCAAAGCGAATCAGGTAACAATTTACCAATTATGCACAGGATACAAACAAAAATTGTGGACGACACGACGGTTGCATTTTTCTAATAAAGCAGCCGCTCTCTGTGGATTAGCAAAGATCAATTACGAGAAATTTCGCGTTCATCGACGCGAAACCGGCAAGCTCAATTAAGCTTTTGCCGGACGTCCTCGATGCCACGCGCCAGCAAATTCTCAGCGACCTTGCCTTTGGCGGCGGTCGAGAGAATTTTTTCCGCTGCCGCGACGGCGGCATCGGTCGCGGCGGAGCGAACATCGGCAAGCGCCTGGGCCTCGGCCTGGACGATCTTATCTTCCGCCATCTTGGTGCGCCGTGTGACGAAATCTTCCATCCGGGTCTTGGCCTCGGCGGCAAGGCGCTCGGCTTCCACCTTGGCGCCGGCGATGATCGCCTCGGCTTCTTTTTCAGCCTCGCGGCCTTTGCGCTCGAAATCGGCCAGCAGTGCCTGGGCCTCTTCGCGCAACCGGCGCGCTTCGTCGAGCTCGGCTTTGATGCCGGCCTGACGGCCGTCGATGGCCTCGAAAATTCTGCGATGGGCGCCGAGGTAAATCAGCAGTCCGATGAAGCAGAGAAAGGCGATCGCGACCCAGTTTTCGGTTTCTTTCAACGGCTCAAACATGGGTAGTACCTCAGCTCTTCCCCGCGTCGCCGAGAGCGGCGGCAATATCCTGTGCGGCCGGCGCGGTACCGATCAGCCGCTCGACGATTGCCGAAGCCGTATCGGCGGCGATGCCGCGCACATTGCCCATGGCGGCGGTACGGGTCGCGGCGATCGATTGCTCGGCGGCAGCCATGCGTTCGTGAAGCTGCGCTTCCAGCCGCTTCTGCGCCGCTTCAGCGGCGCCCGCTTGCTGCTCGCGGGTCGAACTGGCGATGCCCTGGGCACGGGTGCGGGCGTCGGCGAGCGCCTTCTCGTAGGCAGTATGCGCCGCGTCCGACTGCTCCTTCAAGCGCTGTGCCGCAGCCAGATCGTCACCGACGACCTTGCTGCGCTCGGCGAGGATCGAGCCGATCCGCGGCAATGCGATCTTCGACATCAGCACGTAAAGCAGCACGAAGCTGACCGTCAGCCACAGGATCTGCGACGGGAAATACTCCGCCTGGAATGGCGGAAAGGCAGGGTGCCCGGCGGGATGCTCGGTATGGGCGGTCGGTTCGGCCACGGATTGTGCCTTGGAGAGACGAGCTTAGAGCCCGAACAACAACAGGAGCGCGATCAGCAGCGAGAAGATGCCGAGCGCTTCGGTGATGGCAAATCCGAAAATCAGGTTGCCGAACTGACCTTGCGCGGCCGACGGATTACGCAGCGCCGCCGCCAGGTAGTTGCCGAAAATGATGCCCACGCCGACACCGGCGCCGCCCATGCCGATGCAAGCAATGCCAGCACCGATGTATTTCGCGGCTGTCGGATCCATCAGAAAACTCCTTCTTTAAGGTTGAATAGAGGGCCGTCAGTGGCCGGGGTGTATCGCATCGTTGAGATAGATGCAGGTGAGAATGGCGAAGACGTAGGCTTGCAGGAACGCCACCAAAAGCTCAAGCGCGGTCAGCATCACCACCATGATGAACGGCAGCGCCGCGCCGAACCAGCCGAGAATTCCGGCGCCGGCGAGCATGATGATGAAGCCGGCGAAAACCTGCAGCGTGATGTGGCCCGCCAGCATATTGGCGAACAGACGAACCGAGTGCGACACCGGCCGCGACAGGAACGACAACACTTCGATGACCACGATGGCCGGCAGGATCGCTTTCGGCACGCCCTTGGGTACGAACAGATTGAGGAAATGCAACCCGTTCCGCCAGAAGCCGTAGCCGACGACAATGAAGAACACCAACAACGCAAGCGACGCGGTGACGATCAGCTGGCTTGTCACCGTGAAGGAATACGGAATGAGCCCGATCATGTTGGCGAACAGCACGAACATGAAAAGCGTGAACACGAAGGGAAAGAATCTCATCCCCTCGGTACCGGCGGAGCTACGCACCGTATTGGCGACGAATTCGTAGGAAATCTCGGCGATCGCCTGAAAGCGCCCCGGCACCATCGCGCGCGGCATCGTTGCCCCGATCAGCAGCGCCGACACCGCGCCGACGATTATGAACATGACCAGCGCCGAATTGGTGAAATGAAACTCGTGCCCGCCGAAGCTGGCCAACGGCAACAAGTTCTGGATCTGGAACTGGTGGATCGGATCGACCTGCATGGTCCTCAATTCGCCATCAGTGGCGCCCACGGTCTAGCCGCAGTGCCGGAATTAGTTGTCCCGGTCGAGCCGGGTGCTTCCATCGAGCGCGGTTCCCGCGACGACTCCCGCGGAGCGCATTACATTCAACACGCCTGCGGCAAAACCGAGCAACAGGAACACGATAAGCCCCCACGGCGAGATACCGAGCCAGCGGTCGAGCAGCCAGCCAATGCCGGCACCGACCACGACGCCTGCAACGAGTTCGCTCGAGAGCCGGAAGCCTCTGGCGTAGCCTGATGCAGTCGCTGCCCGATCCGCTTCAGGACTATCGGAGGGCCGTCCGGCTTGATTGCGGGCGAGGCCTTCGTTCAGCCGCTGGAGTCTCGCGGAGAGAGCGGCTTCGTTAGTTTGTTGCTTGCCCTGGTCCCCGTTTTCGCTGGCGTCGCTCATGCTTGTGGCACTCGCGGCTTGCGATCGCGGCAGGCCCGCACCTTGAAGCCGCGCGGACCATACTGATTGGGTTCCGCTAAGTCAAGAAACCGTAGCCTCATGCTAATCCTTTGAAACCATGAGAGATATGGCCTGTGGAAAGGTCTCCTGCGGCGCGCTTTTTTGCCTCTCTTTGTGCACTGCGAAGTCGCCCCGAAAGTTCTATGATGCGCGCGGCTTTGGGCGGCGGGTAAGATGGCGCCCGAAGATGCTCGGAGGACTTGGTCATGAGCGTAAAAAGCGTGGCATTCGGTTTCGTTGCATTGTCCCTGATCGTGCCGGTGCACGCCGAACCAGCGCCACCGGACAGCGCAGGCGGCCGCTATGTTTTCAGTAAACAGGCCGACGGCTTCGTCCGGCTCGATACCCAGACCGGCGAAGTCTCGCTATGCAGTCAAAAATCCGTCGGCTGGGCCTGCGAGGCCGCGCCAGACGATCGTGCCGTTCTGGAGAACGAGATCGCGCGGCTGCGCGGCGAGAATATCACGCTGAAAAAGGATTTACTGTCGCGCGGGTTGCCGTTGCCGCCAAGCGCCTCGTCCGAGCCGCCGGTAGCCCAAAGCGACCAGCCGCAAAACGGTACGTCCAATCTGCGCCTACCGAACAACGCCGATGTCGATCGCATGGTGGCGCTCGCGGGCCGGGTCTGGCACCGGCTGTTGGACGCGATCGACCAGGCGCAAAAGCAGGTTTTCAATAAAAGCTGAAAAGGCGCAAATAGCCGAACAGGCCTAAAAAGCTGAAAGGCTCACGTATTGAGTAAGCTGGTCCACACCAGCCATGTCGAGACGATCGCCAGCGCCGTTCTGTCGGTGGCGACTTCCGGCGAGGGTTTTTTCGAGATCACGCGCGATGTCGCGCTTTTTTTGAAACAGATCAAAGCGCGCGACGGCGTCGTGTTGCTTTATCTCAAGCACACTTCGGCTTCATTGGTGATCCAGGAGAACGCTGACGCTGACGTGCGCACCGACCTTGTTGCCGCGCTTGATCGGCTGGCGCCGGCCGATGGCGACTGGGTGCATGACATCGAAGGCCCGGATGATATGCCCGCTCACATCAAATCCATGCTCAACGGCGTGTCGCTCCATGTGCCGGTAACCGCCGGCGAATGGGGACTTGGCACCTGGCAAGGCATTTATGTTGCCGAGCACCGCGCGCGGCCACATCGGCGTGACGTCGTCTTGCAGTTTCTCGGCTGCTGCGGCGATAGCTGAACGCGCTGGCCTTGCGGCGCATGAAAAGCAAACGGCCGGGCAGGAGCCCAGCCGTGTCACCAAGCTTATGGTGCGGTGCGATCAGCGGTTAGGCCAGCACCTCTTGCCTTCCGGTCCGAGATGGTATCCGGGCGGGCAGGCCCGGCCCATCGCCATCGGATGGCAACGGCCGCCCGGTCCCCGCCAGAATCCGGGCCCGCAGCCTTCCGCGACTTTGACGATCAAGCTCTGGTTATTGCCGATCGGAGCCGTGGCGATGCCGGCGCTAGCGGCGGTCGCGAGACCGAGCACCAGCGCGGTGCTCAACACGATTGATCGAATCATTATCTGTTTCTCCCACCTGTTGTGATGCAGCCCTATCCGGATGCAGCGTCCGCATTAAAGCCGGACTCGCTGAACCGTGGCTGAACGGCAGCGGTCCGATTGACCGAAAAGCTGCGATGGACCGTCCCCCGCAAAGGGCGCTAACATTGAGTGTTGACGAGGGCGCTCGATGTTTGACAGAGCCGTTATCGGTTTCATTCTTTTCACCCTCGGCTGGGGGACCGCCGCCGCCCAGGGAACGCCGCCGCCCGCCGTTTCAGTGATGCCAGTCGTTAGCCGCCAAGTCACGGCGACCGGTGAATTCATCGGCCGGGTCGTCGCCATCGACAAAGTCGACATCGTCGCCCGAGTCCCCGGCTTTATCGAGGAACGCAATTTCACCGAAGGGCAGAATGTCAAAAAAGGCGACCTTCTCTTCGGCATCGAACAGGACACTTACAAAGCCGCAGTCGATCAGCAGAGCGCCAATCTTGCCAAGGCGAAAGCCACGGAGGTGAACGCCAATTTTCAGCTGCAGCGCGGCCAGGAATTGGTGCGCAATCAGAACATACCGCAATCCACAGTCGATCAGCGTGCCGCCGATGAGCAGTCGGCGCAGGCGGATGTGATGCAAGCCCAGGCCTTGCTCGAGCAGGCAAAGATCAACCTCGGCTATACCGAGATACGCTCGCCGATCGAGGGACGGATCGGAATTGCCAGGTTCACCGTGGGCAATCTGGTCGGCCCGTCATCGGGCAGTCTGGCGACAATCGTCAGCCAGGATCCGATCTACGTCACCTTCCCCGCGAGCGAAGCTGACATCATCGAATATCGGCGCCGGGTCGCCGAGTCGGCCGATAAAAATCCACACGTGACCATCCATATCAAGCTGCCGAACGGAGTTATCTATCAGCATCCGGGCCTCACCAATTTCCTCGACGCTCAGGTACAGACCGATACCGACACGGTGTTGGTGCGCGCACAATTGCCCAATCCCGAAGGCATGCTGATCCCCGGCGGCGTGGTCGGCGTCGTGGTCGATCGCGGCAAACCGGGCTCATCGCTTGTCGTGCCGCAAGCCGCCATTCTGCTCGATCAGGCCGGCAACTATGTCATGGTCGTCGACGATGCAAATAAGGTTGAGCAACGGCGCATAACGACCGGTGTGGAGCAGGGCCGCGACATCGTCGTTGCCAACGGTCTCAAGGAGGGCGAACGGGTTATTGTCGAAGGGCTTCAGAAAGTGCACCCGGGTCAAATTGTTGCTCCGACCACCGTGCCGGAAAATTAGAGTTCGATGTTCTCCAGCATTTTCATCGATCGGCCTCGTTTTGCACTCGTCATTGCCATCGTCATCACGCTGGCCGGCGCGATCGCGATTTCGGCAATACCCATCGCGCAGTTCCCCGAAATCGTGCCGCCGCAGGTCACGTTGACCGCAAACTATCCGGGCGCCGACGCCGAGGTGGTCGAGACCACGGTGGCGCAGCCTATCGAGCAGCAGATCAACGGTGTCGACAACGCGCTCTATTATCAGTCCGCCAGCGGTTCGGACGGCAGCTACACGCTCAATGTGACCTTCGCGCTCGGCACCGATCCGGATATCAACACCGTCAACGTCCAGAACCGCTCCAGCCTCGCCACCCCGCAGCTTCCCGACGAGGTGACACATGCCGGCGTGACCGTCCGCAAGAAATCTGCGGCGCTTCTGCAAGTCATCAACATCTACTCGCCCAAGAACACCTATGACGCCGTCTTTCTGAGCAATTACGCGACCATCAACATCATCGATCCGCTGGCCCGGATCAAAGGCGTCGGCCAAGTCACTTTGTTCGGTCCGCTCGATTATTCGCTGCGGATCTGGCTCGACCCCGACAGGCTGACCGAGCTCAATCTGACGCCGAACGACGTTATCCAGGCGGTGCAGAGCCAAAACGTCCAGGCGGCGCTCGGCCGCGTCGGTGCGGCGCCGGTCTCCAGCGAGCAACAGGTCCAGATCAACATCAAGACCAAGGGGCGGCTGACCCGTCCGGAAGAATTCGCCAATATCATCATACGCGCCAATGCCGATGGCTCGGCCGTTCGGGTGAGCGACGTTGCCCGCGTGGAAATGGGGGCGAGGTCGCAGGACCGTTACAGCCGGTTCAATGGCGCGCCCGCGGCGGCGATCGGAATCTATCAGTCGCCGGGATCCAACGCCGTTGATGTGGCAAAGCAAGTCCGCGACACCCTGACTGCGCTGTCGGCGCGGTTTCCAAACGATCTGACCTATACGGTTTTTTTCGACACCACGGTGTTCGTCAATGCAACCATCGCCGAAGTCATTCGCACGCTGGTGATCGCGATCGTGCTGGTCGCCATCGTGGTCTTTCTGTTTCTCGGCAAGCTGCGCACGACATTGATCCCGCTGGTTGCCGTGCCGGTGTCCATCATCGGCACCTTTGCCGTGCTGCTGATCATCGGATACTCGGCGAATACCGTTTCTTTGCTGGCGCTGGTGCTTGCCATCGGCATTGTGGTCGATGACGCCATTGTCGTCGTCGAGAACATCGAGCGGGTGATCGAGGAAGAGCCGCAGCTCACGATTCCGGAGGCGTGCAAGAAGGCAATGGCCGAGATTACCGGCCCGATCCTCGCCATTACTTTCGTCCTGTTGTCGGTATTCGTTCCGGTCGCCTTTATCCCCGGCATCAGCGGCCAATTGTTCCGGCAGTTCGCGGTGGCGGTGTCGGTATCGATGCTGATCTCGGCGTTGAACGCGCTGACACTAAGCCCGGCACTGTGCGCGGTGCTGTTGCGACGCGGCGAAACCGGCCGCGGGCCGATGCGCCACGTGCTGGGTGCGATCGACAGGGTGCGTGACGGCTATGTCGCGATGGTGCGTCGGCTCACGCGGGTTGCGGTGTTCGCGATCGTGGTCGTGGTCGGCGTGGTGGTGGCGTCGCTGTTCTTGTTCAACCGAATACCGCAGAGCTTTCTGCCGGATGAGGACCAGGGCGCGATCTTTGCGGCACTCCGGCTGCCGGAGGGCGCTTCCCTCAATCGCACCGAGGCGGTGGTCAAACAGGTCGAGGATATCGTCAAACCTATTCCGGGCGTCGAAGGCATCCTGTCCGTGGTCGGACTGAATTTCATCGACTATGTCGCGTCGTCGAACCAGGCGTTCTTCGTTATTCGCCTCAAGCCCTACGAGGTTCGCACCGATCCGGCGCAAAGCGCGGGCGCCATCATCGCGCGGCTGCGCCCGCAAATGGCGGCGATCCAGGGCGCGATCGCGTTTCCGTTCAATTTGCCGCCGATCCTCGGCTTGGGCAGCACCGGCGGATTCCAATACGTATTGGAGGCGCTGCAAGGCCAGGCGCCGACCGACGTGGCTGCGGTGCTGCGCGGCCTGATCGTGGCGGCCAACTCGCAACCCGAGCTCGCCGGCGTGTTCAGCACTTATGCCGCCGACACGCCGCAAATCTATCTCGACATCAATCGGGACAAGGCGCAGGTGCTCGGCGTCAAGATCAGCGATATTTTCAATGCGCTGCAATCGACGCTCGGCAGTTTTTACATCAACGACTTCAATGTTTTCGGCCGCACTTGGCAAGTCAACGTCCAGGCCGAGACGCCGTTTCGCCAGCGTGTCGAAGACATCGAACGAATCTATGTGCGCAATGCGGGGGACCAAATGGTGCCGATCCGCGCGCTTGCCGAAGCGAAGCTCGTGCAAGGGCCGCAAACGGTGGTGCGCTATAACGGCTACCGCGGCGCGGTCGTAAATGGCGCAGCCAAGCCGGGCTACAGTTCCGGCCAGGCGCTCGGCGCGATGGAGCGAATGTCGGCCGCGACTTTGCCTTCGGGCTTTACCTACGAATGGACCGGGACGGCGTTTCAGGAGAAAGCGTCGGGAGGCCGCACCACGATCGTGCTCGGGGTCGCTATATTATTCGCTTATCTCTTCCTGGTGGCGCTCTACGAAAGCTGGAACATACCGGTCCCCGCGCTCTTGTCCGTCAGCGTCGCCATATTCGGTGCTCTCGCCGCGGTGGCGCTTGCCGGCCTGAGTTTCGACGTTTACGCGCAAATCGGCCTCGTCGCTCTGATCGCGCTCGCCGCCAAGAACGGCATTCTGATCGTCGCATTCGCGGTCGAGCAGCGGGCGCTTGGCAAGGATGCCACTGCCGCCGCCATTGAAGCCGCCGCACTGCGATTCCGTCCGGTGATGATGACAAGCTTTGCCTTCATCTTCGGGCTGTTTCCGCTGGTAATCGCGCAGGGCGCAGGCGCTGCGACTCGCCACGCGGTCGGCACGCCGGTATTTGGCGGCATGATCGCCGCGTCCATTCTCGGCATCTTCCTCATCCCGCTTCTGTTCGTTACGACGGAAAGGCTGCGTCACTGGCGCAAGGAGAAGCAGTAAAGGTGAGTCGTCAGATAGTTGTGGCAGTGGACCCCGCCCTTTGATCGGCGGTAACATGCACGCGCCAGATTTGGACGTGCGCCGTTGAACGAGACTGAATTTCATCACTTTCTGATCGCCGACGATCATCCTTTGTTCCGCGGCGCGATGCGCGAAGCGGTCAACGGCTTGTTCGATCGCCAAACTGTGGCCGAGGCTGGGACTTTCGAGGAGGTAACGGAGTTTCTTGAACGCGGCGGCGAAGTCGATCTGGTCTTGCTCGATCTGCGCATGCCCGGCGTGCGCGGTTTTTCCGGCTTGATGTATTTGCGCGCGCAATATCCGGGCCTGCCGATCGTCGTGGTTTCGGCCAATGACGATCCGGCGGTGATCCGCCGCTGCATGGAGTTCGGCGCCTCCGGCTTCATCCCGAAGACACTCGGCATCGAAGCGCTGCGCCAGGCGATTGGGCGCGTGCTGCGAGGCGAAGCGTGGACGCCACCGGACATCGATCTCGCCCGCGGCGGGGATGCCGATGGTGCCGCCATGATCGCGCGCTTGTCGACCCTGACCCCGCAACAAGTGCGCGTCTTGATGATGCTCTCGGGCGGACTTCTCAACAAACAAATCGCCTATGAGCTCGGCGTGTCGGAAGCGACGGTGAAGGCCCACGTCTCCGCGATCCTGCAAAAGCTGGGCGTCGAAAGCCGCACCCAAGCCGTCATCGCCGCCGGCAAGATCGAAGCCGGGCAATGGCCGCAGGTCGGGGCGAAGGAGGGGTGATGTCGTCATTCCGGATTGACGCCAACGGGTCCGGCCTTTTGGCCGGCCCGATGACAAGCTCCGCGGCAAGTCCGGAATCCATAATCCCAGGTCAGCGAATTTGGATTCCGGGCTCCTCGCTTCGCTCGGCCCCGGAATGACTGAACCTACTCCGCCGCCACCCGCTGCACCCGCCATTGCGTGATCAGCGCGCGTAGCGACGCCGGCTTGAGCGGCTTGTTGAGAAGATGTGCAGCCTCGGCGCGGGCTTGCTCGCGCACATGCAGCGAGCGGTCCGCGGTGATGAGGATCGCGGGGATCTGGCGTCCGAAGCGGCGGCGCAATTCGGCGATGACGGCGATGCCGTTGGCGCCGTCGAGGTGATAGTCGACCAGAAGACCGTCCGGCTCGAGACCGCTTGATTCGATGGCCGCCAAGGCCTCGACCAGATCGGCCGCCTTGAGAGCGCGGCAACCCCAGCCGCCGAGCAGGCTCTCCATGCCATCGAGAATCGCGCGCTCGTTGTCGATGCAAAGCACAACGGTGCCTTCGAGCCGTCCGACGCCGGGCTTGGGTACGGTACGCAGTCGCGGCGTGCCGGTGGAAGCTTTGGCGCGCGGCACTTCGATCGAGAAACGTGAGCCGCTGCCGACATTCGATTTCAGCGTCACTTCGCAATCGAGCACGCGCGCGATGCGTTCGACGATCGAGAGGCCGAGGCCGACGCCGCGTGCCACTCGCGCGCCCTGGTCGAGCCGGTGAAATTCCTTGAATACTGCGCGGCGCTTGCCGGAAGGAATGCCGATACCGGTATCGTAGACCTCGATGCGGAGCCGCGCGCCGCGGCGCCGGCAGCCGACCAGAACGCTGCCTGCGGGTGTGTATTTGATGGCATTGGAAATAAGGTTTTGCAGGAGCCGGCGCAGCAGCCGCCGGTCCGAACGCACAGTCAGCGTGCAAGGCATGAAAACGAGGTCGAGGCCTCTTTCGCGCGCGAGCGGGGCGAATTCGACTTCGAGCCGCGCCAGCAATTCGTCGATGCGGAAATCGCCGATTTCCGGTTTCATCGCGCCGGTATCGAGCCGCGAAATATCCAGAAGCGCCGCGAATATTTCCTCCACCGCTTCGAGCGAAGCGTCGATGTTGGAAACGAGATCTTTGTCTTCGCCTTCGTTATGGCGCTGGCGCTCGATCAGACTCGTCACGTAGAGCCGTGCGGCATTGAGCGGCTGCAGGATATCGTGGCTCGCGGCAGCGACGAAGCGGGTCTTGGAGACATTGGCCTCGTCGGCTTCGGCCTTGGCACGTTCCAGCGCCGCATTGAGCCGGGTCAGTTCGCCGGTGCGCTCGCGCACGCGCCGCTCCAGCGTGGCGTTGGCGCGCTCCAAAGCTTCCGCTGCCTTCACGCTCGGGGTGATGTCGGTAAAGGTTGTCACCAGGCCGCCGCCAGGCATCGGGTTCGACCGCACTTCGATCACCAGGCCGCGCTCGGCGAATCGCTCGAGGAACGGTTCGGTTTCGGAGGTATATTTGGCGATGCGTGCCGGAACGAAGGCATCGACATCGTCGCGGCCCTCGCCGTCGCGGCCGATATGGCGCAGCACATCGCGCAGCGCGATGCCGACCCGCGTTAGTTCATGCGGCAGATCGAAGATTTCGCCGAATTGCCGGTTCCAGCAAACAAGGGTCAAATCCTTGTCGAATACGGCAATGCCTTGTCGCACATGATCGAGTGCGGTCTGCAAGACCTCGCGGTTGTAGTGGATGGCGGCATTGGCGTCGTCGAGAAGCTTTAGCGCCGCCTTGGTCGATACCGTGCGCTTGCGCAGCAGCAGCGAGAGGACCAGCCGCGACGAAGCCGCGCCGATCGCCGAGGCCAATAGATATTCGGCATATTGCAGGAGCTGGAAGTCGGCCTCGGCCGCCGGATTGAGATCGATGCGGCGGGTCAGCGCGAAGCTTGCGAAGGATTCGCGAGTACGCTCTTCGCCGAGATAGCGGGCGACCGTGGAAATCAATTCCCCGACGACAACCGAGGCGCGGCGCAGCCGGAACGTCGGCGCCATCGGCGCCAGCGTCGACGGAACGAACAAGTCTGCCTGCACGCGTTCGATCGCGGTCGGCCGGCGCGCCAGCGAGCAGCAAACATAGCAGACAATATTGATGGCGAGACTCAGCAGCACGCCATCGACCAGCGGCGGCATGTCGAGCCCGAACAGGGCCTGCGGCCGAAGGAATGCGATACTCCACGGACCGTCGGTCAGGATACGGGCGCCGACGATGCCGGCGTCGGAAATACTCGGCAGCAGGAGCGTGTAGCCCCAGGTCAAAATGCCCGCGCTCATGCCGGCGATTGCGCCAAGCGCGGTGCCGCGGCGCCAGATCAACCCGCCCAGAAAAGCCGGCGCGAATTGCGCGACGGCGGCCATGGAGAGAAAGCCGATCGCGGCAAGCTGGGCTTCGCCGGCCGAGCGGTAATAGATGTAAGCCAGAAATAAAATGACGAAGATCGCGATGCGGCGGGTGGTGAGAAGCTGCGCGCCGGCATCGCTGGTGGCGCCGGCGAGGCCTGCGTTTCTCTTGAGGATGAGCGGAACGACGATGTCGTTCGATACCATGATGGCAAGCGCGACCGTCTCCATGATCACCATGGCGGTCGCCGCCGACAGTCCGCCGACAAAGGCAACGAGCGTGATCAGTTCGGAATGCGCAGCAAGCGGCAGCGCCACGACGAACATGTCGCTGTCGACGCTGCCGGCCGAAAAGGTGAGGAGGCCGGCCATCGCGATCGGCACCACGAACAAGTTGATCAGCACCAGATAAAGCGGAAACAGCCAGGCGGCGCGGCGGATTTCCGCCTCGCTGTGGTTTTCGACGACGGTAACGTGGAATTGGCGCGGCAACAGCACGATCGCGAACAGCGACAGTACGGTCATGGCGCAGAAGGACGCGAATTGCGGCATGCTGTCGAGTACAGCCGCGGTCTGTGCGGTCTCGATCGAGCGGGCCAGCAGCGCGAACGGTCCGTGGAACATCACGAAGGTGACGAAAACGCCGACGGCGAGGAAGGCCATCAGTTTGACGATGGATTCGGTCGCGATCGCCAGCATCAAACCGTCCTGATGCTCGGTCGCGTCGATGTGGCGCGTGCCGAACAGGACCGCGAAGGTCGCCATCGCCAGCGCGACAAACAGCGCGACGTCGCCGAGCAGCGGCTGCGGCACACCGCCCAGCGACGCTTGTGCCAGGATCGCGGAGACAGAGGACGCGACCGCTTTGAGCTGCAGCGCGATGTAGGGGATCATGCCGATGATGGCGATCAGCGCCACCGTCGCCGCCACCGCCGGGCTCTTACCGTAGCGGGCCGCAATGAAGTCGGCGATCGAGGTGATGTTCTGGCCCTTGGCGAGCCGCACGATACGGATGAGGAACGGATAGGCCAGACCGATCACCAGCATCGGCCCGATATAGATGGTGAGGAAGTCGAAGCCGGTGCGCGAGGCAAGCCCGACCGAGCCGAAAAACGTCCACGACGTGCAATAGATGGCAAGCGACAGCGGATAGATCAAAAGCCGGGACGCGGCACCGCGGGCGAGCCGCATGCGGTCGCCATAGCTCGCCACCAGGAACAAAAAGCCGATATAGGCGAGCGCAATGGCGACAACGACCCACCCTTGCAACATGACCTACCCCTACGGCGCGGGTATTTTAGATGCTATCCGCGCGACTTTCAGCAAAGTCACCACGTTTGGGATTGCCTGTCCATGCCCCGGATAGACGCGGCGGCGCGTTGACGGCGCCCCGGCCAGCGGGCATTCAGGCCAGACCCATGTGGTCCCAATTTCCTCCGCGACGCGTATTGATCGAGACGGCCGAGACGCTCGCCATCGCGCTCGCCGGCGGCCTTATCTTCACGTGGCTGGGTCTGCCCGCAAGCCTCGTGTCCGGCTCGGTGGTCGCGGTGGCGGCGGCCGCGCTGTTCGGACGGCCGGTGCGCGTGCCGCTATCGCTGGCGCGCATCTGCTACGTCTTTGTCGGGGTGCTGCTGGGCGCGGTGGTGACGCCGGAAACGCTACACGGCGTCGCCGCCTGGCCGGCGAGCATCGCGCTTCTGATGCTGACGACGATCGGCATGATCGTCGCGACCACAAGCTATCTGTGCATCGTCCATCGCTGGGACATGTTCTCGGCCCTGATGGGTTCGAGCCCGGGCTCGATGGCGCAGGTTATCGCGCTGTCGACCGAACTCGGCGGCAATGTCCGCGCCATTGCCGTGGTGCAGACCGTGCGCGTGCTGCTCCTGGTCATCGGCCTGCCTAACGGACTCGCGCTGTTCGGCCTCGTCGTGCCGGCCGTACCGGCGGTCCGCGGGGAGGCGGACCTCGCAGTGCTCGGTCAGATGATCGCCTTGTTGGCTGTCGCCGGCTTGTTCGCCATCGTCTTCTTGCGGTTGCGCTTTCCGGGCGGCCTTCTGTTCGGCGCCATGGCCGGATCGGGCCTTCTTCACGGCACCAATCTCGTGCATGCGGTGTTGCCGTGGTGGCTTGGCAGTGCATCGGTGATCACGCTCGGCGCGCTGATCGGCTCGCGCTTTGTCAACACGACGCCGCGAATGCTGGTTCGCGATCTCGGCGCAGCCCTCGGATCATTCGCGGTATCGATGGCGGTCGCCACGATCTTCATCTTGATCGTCGAGCATTTGTTTCACTTTCCAATCGCCAATATCGTCATCGCATTCTCGCCCGGCGCGCAGGATACGATGATGGTGCTCGCGCTGGCGCTGCACCTCGATCCCATTTATGTCGGGGCGCACCATCTGGTGCGTTTTTTGGTGGTGACAGTGGCAATCGGCGTGAGCGCACGCCGCGTGGCGCGGCACGCGAAGGTGAGGCCCGAACACGGGACCACGGGATCTTAATTCCGAAAAACCCGCAATTTTGCTCGAAAGCGGATAGAGTTGAGCGTCACCATATGTGTAGCTGAGGGCGACGGACCGAAAGGGAGCCGTTTCGATGAATCCCATTACTTCGTTTCTGACCATCGTCTGTCTCGCTATTGGCGCGGGACTAATCGCGGTGGGCCATTCTTACGCGGGCATTGCCGTGCTGATCGTTGCGGTCATCATTGGCGCCGCGCTGAAGATGGCCAACGCGTGGGAAAAATTCGTCATCCTGCGCGCCGGCAAACTGCGCGGCGTCAAAGGACCGGGACTTTTCCTCATCGTTCCGGTCCTCGACCGCGTCGTGGCCGTGATTGACGAGCGCATTCAGACCACGGCATTCAGCGCCGAAGAGGCGCTGACGAAAGATACCGTCCCGGTGAACGTGGACGCGATCATCTTCTGGTTCGTTCACGATGCGCAGAAGGCGGCTTTGAATATCACCAATTATCGCGAGGCGATCGATCGCGTCGCCCAGACCTCGCTGCGGGAAATGATCGGATCGTCGATGCTGGCGGCGCTGCTGTCGGAACGCACCGCCGCCGACGATCTCTTGCGCAGCGAAATCGGCCGCAAAACCGCCCACTGGGGCATTTCGGTCAAGTCAGTCGAGATCCGCGACGTGGCGATTCCGGTTGCCTTGCAGGACGCGATGTCCCGGCAAGCTCAGGCGGAGCGGGAAAAGCAGGCGCGGGTCATTCTCGGATCGGCCGAGGCGGCGATCGCCGGCAAATTTGTCGAGGCGGCGATGATCTATGCCGATCATCCGGCGGCGCTGCAGCTGCGCGCCATGAACATCATCTATGAGACGACCAAGGAGCGCGGCGCCACCATCCTGATGCCGACCTCGATGGTCGACAGCATGAATCCCGTCGTCGCGCTGGCGCTGGCCGGGCAGGATGCCGCAGGCCAAAAGGCGAACAGGCCTGTGCCGCCAACACCGAAACCGCGAAAAGAGGGCGCCGCGAGCCCTCAGGCGAGCGACGGATGATTTCCGTCGACTGTTCCGGCAGCGGTCACAAGATGAAGACCGTGCCGTTTTAATCATTCCGCGGCGAGCGCGCGTTCCTTGAACGGCAATCCCAGCCGCTGCCAGACATCGACCAAGGCTTCGGCGAGCCGGTCGATCAATGCGTCGTCGTGATAGGGGCTCGGGGTGATGCGCAAGCGTTCTGTACCCTTGGGCACGGTCGGATAATTGATCGGCTGGATGTAGATGCCGTGCTCCTCAAGCAGGAGGTCGCTTGCCGCCTTGCATAATTCCGGATCGCCGACGAAGACCGGCACGATATGCGTCGGGCTGGTCATGACCGGCAGCGCCGCGGCGGCGAGGACGGCCTTGGTGCGCGCGGCGCGATCCTGATGCCGGTCGCGTTCCCACTGCGACGTCTTCAGATGGCGGATCGCCGCGGTTGCCGCGGCGCAGACCGATGGCGGCAGCGCGGTGGTGAAGATAAAGCCCAGTGCATAGGAGCGCACCGCGTCAATCAGCGCCGATGAACCGGCGATATAACCGCCGAGGCAACCGAAGGCCTTGGCGAGCGTACCCTCGATGACGTCGATGCGGGCGGCAACGTTGTCACGCTCGCTGATGCCGCCGCCGCGTGGGCCGTACATGCCTACGGCATGCACCTCGTCGATATAGGTCATGGCACCGTAGCGATCGGCAAGATTGCAGATCTCGAGCACCGGCGCGACATCGCCGTCCATCGAGTAGAGACTCTCGAACACGACGAGTTTCGGCCGCGCCGGATCGGCGGCGGCCAGTAGTTCTTCGAGATGGGCGGCGTCGTTGTGGCGGAAGATCTGCTTTTCGCAATAGGCCTGGCGCACGCCCTCGATCATCGAATTGTGGTTCCAGGCGTCCGACAGGATCAGGCAGTTCGGCATGAGCTTCGCAAGCGTCGAAATGCCGGTCTCGTTCGAGACGTAGCCGGAGGTGAAAACCAGCGCGGCTTCCTTGCCGTGCAGATCGGCGAGTTCGCGTTCAAGCTCGACCAAAGGGTGATTGTTGCCGGCGATGTTGCGGGTGCCTCCGGCGCCGGTGCCCATGCGGGTCGCGGTCTCGACCATGGCGCCGACGACTTTGGGATGTTGTCCCATGCCGAGATAATCGTTCGAGCACCAGATCACGACATTCTTGGGTCCGTCAGGCGTATGCCAGACCGCATGCGGGAAGCGTCCGGCGATGCGTTCGAGGTCGGCGAACACCCGATAACGCCGCTCGTCGCGCAACCGGCCGAGCGCATCGGTAAAAAAGGCGGCGTAATTAACGTCGGGGCGATTTTTGGGATAGGCCATCGGCACGCTTCACCGGCATTTCTTGCTATTTTGGAACTCCACCAAGGTAGTTCTAGAAGCGTTCAAGGGCATTTGTCGAGGGCATCCAGCGGCGGCTCGCCGCCACGTGATCGGCTCGATCAAATGTGTCTAAAATCGCGTGGGCGGAGCTATTGGCCCACGGCACCGGCAGCCTGAGCGGTTCCGGGCGCGGGCGAATAGCGGCCCCGGCGTTCGGGCCAGGGACTCCAAGGTTCCGGCGGGACTAGGCCTTCTGTGACCCGGGTTCTCGTCTCGAAGGCGTGCAAATAATTGCACGCCACGAAATGGCCGCCGACATTGGAGCGCATCGGCGTCATCAGCGCCTGCCGCATGGTCTCCGCGACAGACCCGGCGGCGAGCGCGCCGCTGCCGGTGCGCTCCGGCGGCGCGGCATAGCGACCGCCACCCGCAATCTGCGCAATCGGCATGACCACCGCACGCAGCCTGCGCTCTCACCATAATGCCGCCGCAGCCGCGCCGGTAAACGTCTGGCGACCATACAGGCTGACATCGAAGGCAGCCGATCCACACCGGCAGCGGGCCTTTGTGCAGATCGGCGGCCATTTCGGATCGACGTCGTCCCGCGCGGGGAAAATTCCTGGAGATCATTGGTGAAATTGCGCATATTCGATTACCAAAACCTTTCTCAATGCCGCACTGCACCGCACGAATTAATGGCAAGCCTGCTCAAATGTATGCTGATCATCCGAACGTCACATGAAATTCGATCGGCATACCGAGAAGCGATCAGGAAATAACAAAGAAATGTCAGAACGAGCTATCGGCCTCGACCACGATCTCACCGATTATGGCGACCGGGATTTCTCCCGTTATCTGCGCCGCTCCTTCGCGCAATCGATGGGCTATTCACGGGCGCTATTGGATAAACCGGTGGTCGGCATCGCCTATACCGGATCCGACTTCAACAATTGCCATCGCCATTTTCCCGAACTCTTGGCGGCGGTGAAACGCGGCGTGCTCGCGGCCGGCGCGTTGCCGCTCGAATTTCCGACGATCTCGCTCGGTGAAGTCTTTCTGACGCCGACCAGCCTGAAATATCGCAACCTGATGTCGATCGATACCGAGGAGATGATCCGCGCACAGCCGATGGACGCTGTGGTGTTGATGGGCGGTTGCGACAAGACCGTGCCGGCGCAGTTGATGGGCGCCGTGTCGGCCGATCGTCCCGCCATCGCGCTCGTCGCCGGGCCGATGATGACGGGCCGGCATCGCGGCGAACGACTAGGCGCCTGCACCGATTGCCGGAGATTCTGGGCACGCTATCGCGCCGGCGACATCGATGCGGAGGAAATTTCCGAAGTCGAGGGCCAGCTTGCCGTTACCGCGGGTACCTGCGCGGTGATGGGCACGGCGTCGACCATGGCCTGTCTCGCCGAAGCGCTTGGCATCTGCCTTCCCGGCACCGCGGCGATCCCCGCCGTGCATGCCGACCGGCTGCGCGCTGCCGAAGCAACCGGCGCCGCGGCGGTGAAGCTGATAGGCTCCAAGCGCACACCCTCGTCGCTCATCAATGCCAAATCGGTGGAGAATGCGCTGCGTGTTCTTCTCGCGCTCGGCGGCTCGACCAATGCGGTGATCCACCTGACCGCGATCGCCGGCCGCGCCGGGGTGAAAATCTCGCTCGAACAGCTCAATAAGCTGTCGGATACGACGCCGGTCTTGATCAATCTCAAGCCGGTCGGCAACGGCTACATGGAAGACTTTTGTGCGGCCGGCGGCATGGGCGCGCTGCTGCGCGAATTAAAGCCGCTGCTTCATCTCGACTGCATGACCGTGACCGGCGAAACGCTCGCCGAGCGCCTTGAGGGCGATGCCGATAGTTATGTCGATCGCTCGATCATCGCCGAATTCGGCAAGCCGCTTGAACCGGAAGGCGGGCTTGTCGCGCTGTTCGGCAATCTTGCACCCAAGGGAGCGATTCTCAAGCGTTCGGCCGCAGACGCCAAGCTGTTCGAGCATGAAGGCCGCGCCGTGGTGTTCTCGTCGCTGGCCGACCTTGCGGCGCGGATCGACGATCCGGCGCTCGACGTCGAGCCGCACGATATCCTGGTGTTGCAGAATGCCGGCCCGCATGCGCCGGCCTGCATGCCCGAAGCGGGCTATTTGCCGATCCCCAAGAAGCTCGCCCAGCGCGGCATCAAGGACATGATCCGGATTTCCGACGCGCGCATGAGCGGGACCGCCTTCGGCACCATCGTTCTGCACGTCACGCCCGACGCCGCGTCGGGCGGTCCACTCGGGCTGGTGAAGAACGGCGACCGCATTCGGCTTTCGGTAAAGGACCGCCGCATCGAATTGTTGGTCGATGATGCCGAACTGAAAAAGCGCGCGGCGACGACGAAATCCGTCAGGGAGAAACCGGCGCGCGGTTACTCCAAGCTTTTCGCCGAGCAAATTCTTGGCGCCGACGAAGGCTGCGACTTCAAATTCTTGATGGCGCCATAAACCTTCGCCGCACGCAGGACAATTGGCGCTGCGGCATCGTCCCCAGGGAGGAATAAGCCCATTGGCAATGCCGATGGAACCGGTATCCTTGGCGGCATTGCCGGGCGACACTGCATCGTTTTGGAATTGCCGCCTCGGCCTCGCAGCATCGCGACTTTCGATAATTGCTGAGCGGGTCCGCATTTGCGCAGCCGGTCGCCATCCTCAAGACGCCTGAGCGCGATTCCGACTTGCGCCGGACTGATGACGCGTCTGGCTTGCGGGCGCGCCCGAATGGCGGGAATCGATCTGCGGCCGATATTGCGGCGCGCCCATGTGACCCTGCGCGAAATCGAAGACGAGAAGACCGAACTGCGTGTGACGACGCAGCTCAATTGCGTCAACGAGATCGCGGAAGCGCTGGGCGACCCTCTTCTCGGTTTCCATCTGCTTGAAAAACTCGATCTGCGGAGACTCGGTTTCATCTATTATGTCGTTGCCTCGTCCGAGAATCTTGGTGCCGCTATGGGGAGAGCGGCGCGTTACTGCTCGATCGTCAACGAGGGGGTCCGTCTGCAGACGGAATTAGGCCGGACTCTAAGAGTGGGCATCGATTACGCCGGCGTCTCACGGCTTTCCGACCGGCATCAGATCGAAGCCTGGATCACGGCGATCGTCAGATCATGCCGCGAAATAACCGGCCGCGAATTGCAGCCTCTGCACATTCGAATCATGCATCAGCGCATTCCCGAGTCTGACGAGCTCGACAATTTTCTCGGCCGCGGCGTCGAATTCGGAGCCGATGTCGACGAGGTCGTATTCTCCGGCGAGGCCGCGGGACTACCCGTCGTCGGCGCCGATCCTTTTCTGAATGCCTTACTGACCAGATATTGCGAGGAGGCGCTCGCGCGCCATCAGCATCCGCTCGGCGCGCTGCGGACCAATGTCGAAAATGCGCTGGCGAGGCTGTTGCCGCACGCGCAGGGCGATGTTGAAAACGTCGCGCAAAAGCTCGGCATCAGTCCGCGCACACTGCGTCGCAAGCTTGCCGACGAGGGCGTCACTTTTGCCGGCATCCGGGACGATTTACGGCTTGCTTTGGCCAAGCGTTATCTGGTGGAACAGGATCTCTCGATTTCGCGAATCGCATGGCTGCTCGGCTACACCGAGGTGAGTGCATTCTCTCACGCCTTCCGCCGTTGGACCGGACGCACGCCGCGAGCCGACCGGCCTCGCCAGCGCAGGCCTGATTCACGCTAGGGCCAAAACGCCGCGGGCCCGTGATTTCCGAGTCGTTAGCGAGTCGCGTGGGCGCCGAGTTTAGGCGAGGACCAGCCGCTTTGGCACCAGAACGCAAAATTCTGTCCTGAGATCGCAAGTTTTCACTACGCGGTTATTGTAGCACACGCTTCGAAAAGCGACTCAGAGTACGACGATGGACATTGTGAAATATCTCCGCGGGCTCGCGCAGACGTGCATTCGCCTCGCCCGCGTCTGCCCGGATTCGGCGACCGCGCACGGACTCGAAGAGATCGCCACCGATCTCATGGTCAAAGCCCAAGAGCTGGAACACGCTTACCGGGATTGATGCGTGCCTTGGGCGGGGCGGTCGCATCGGTCATCCACGCGCCACTGCGATCTCCAACGGAAAATCGTCGACCACTTCGTGACCTTTGTCGGTCACGATGAAAGTGTGGCCGAGGAAAATGCCGAATAGTCCGTCCGCCGTGATCGGATTTGGCTCGGCCATGATCACCATGCCGGGTTTCAGGATTTCCTCGAATTTTTCCGCCGCCACATGCTCGGCCGAAACGTGCGGCTGATCGGTGACAAGGTCGATGCCGTGGCATTGGGTCGGCCGGGACTGGTAGCCGTTGTCGCGGAAGAATTTGCTCGCCTCGCGCATGGCCTCCGCAGGCCGCCCGGGCGCGATCTCGGCGACGATGCGGTGATAGCCGGGCAGCGTGATCTCTTCCCAGAACTTGCGCACCATCTCGGTCGGCTCGCCGATACAAATCGGGGAACCGATCTGGGCGGTATAACCACGATAGCCGGCGGCAAGCTCCATATTGATCATGTCGCCTTGTTGCAGCACGCGGCCTGATGGCCGCGGATTGCCGAAGATCAGCGCCGGGTTCGCCATCGGCGTCGAGCCGATAATCAGAAAATCGATATCGCCGCCGCCTTCGAGGATCGCTGCGCCCGCCGCTGCCCGTAGCTCATATTCCTTCACGCCCGGGCGCGCCCGCGCCACCATCGCCTCCATCGCGCGCTCGCACAGCACGCCGGCTTTGCGCACGCAATCGAGCTCTTCGGCGCTGTGGATCGAAAGCAGCTCGTGCAAGAAACCTTTGGTGAAAACAAGTTCGGCATCGGGCAGGTTGTCGCGCAGCACATTGTACTGGTTTACCGGCAGGTAATCGCCGTGACGCGGATCGATCTCCATCAGTCCGATGCGGCCGCGCTCGAGCTTTAATTCGCGCAATCGCTCGACCATGACATCCGCATAACGCCCGCTGCGGCTATGGCGCACGTCCTTGACCGCGACTTCGACCTGGCGGCGCACCGCTTCCGCATGCGTGCCGCCCATCGAATAGATCATGGTCGGCTCGCCATCGAGTGGAACGAGCACATAGCTTGAGAGCGCATGCCATTCCCAATGCCCGGTCAGCCACAGCATGCCGCCGCCGAAACTCCAATGGCTCGGACCGCCCGGCACGATGACGGCATCGAGCCTGTCTTCGCGCATCTTGTCGCGCAGCGCTTTGTAGCGGCGCTGGTATTCGGCTTGCGAAAATTGTTCCCACACCGCGTCGCGGTAATACGGCGTGTCGCGCATATTGGCGAACGGCAGCGACTGATCGAGCTTGCCGCGGACAATATCCCACGGCTGTGGGCCGATGCGCGGAGGGCGGATTTGGGTATTCATGAAGAGGACCTCAGACTGCTGTATTCATTTCAAGATCGACCGAGTGCATCATAGTTCAGTTGTCGGATCGATCGGACGGCGGGAGGTGTGGCGAACGTGTAATATCAAAAGTTCATCTGCCTCTATGCGGTAGAAAATGAGATAGGGATACCGCATTACCGGGACGCGACGATGCCCTGCGTCGTCGACGAGGCGGCCTATCTGCGGGAAAAAGCCCAAGGTTTCAATCGAGGATTTGATGGCGCCAAGTACATTCCCGGCGCCGGAGGGATTTCGTTTGTGTAGATATGCCGAAATGGATTTGAGATCGCGCAACGCGCGGGGCGCATAAACGACATTCATAGACCGTGGGCGCGCCAAAACGCCTGGATGGTTTCCGCCGGCACGCGTTCCCCGCGGGCGATTTCCGCTTCGGCTTCGGAAATCGCCGCGGCTTCATCCGCGGTCAATGGGGCCGGTGCCCCTTCGGCGAGTGCCAACAAGAGGCGAGCAAGGTCGTCCTGCGTCTCTGCCGGCAATAGGCTGATGGCGGCTATGGCTTGCTGAACGAGCTTGGTCACGATGGCCTCCTAAGCTGGAAATGTAGCTTATTTCGCTCAGCTGCAATACCGGCATGATTGAGGTAGCGCACGGCGTTATGCCCTGGCCTACCTAGCGGCAAACTCCGAACCCTCTCTATCGTCAGTGCCCGAATAGTGTGCGCGCACTGAGAGCCCCGCGCGTTATAGCCGATCCGGATAAGGCATGATGAAGTTGTCGCGGTTCGGCATCTTTACTTGCGGCAGTGTCTTGGCGTCCATCACGTCGTTGTCGCCGATCAGCTTATTGGCGGCGAGGATGTAAGCCGTCAGCGCATAGACCTCGTCATCAGTCAGCGAGCGCGGCTGATAATAGGGCATGGCGCGGCGCGTGTAATCGAAGACGGTCGTCGCATAGGCATAATAGTTGGCGATCGTCTTCACCGTATCGATGCCATTGGTGAGCGGCTGGCCGCCGACCAGCGCCGGGTAGTAGGGTGCAACGCCGCCCTTGGCGGCCTCGCCATGGCAGGCAGAGCATTTCTCCGCAAAAATCTTGGCGCCCTGTGCCGGCGTGCCGCTGCCGGGCGGCAGATTGGTGCCGTCAGGCAGAACGGCGATGTCCCATTGCTTGATGTCGGCTTCCGACAGCGGTTTGCCGAGACCGGCGTTTTGTGCCGCCGCCGGTCCGGTGCCGACCGCGAGCGCCGAGGCGAGTACCAACAAGCCGACTACCAAGCCGAGTACGGCGGGACACTTATGCGTAAACATGCTTGATCTCCCCCTGGCTGTCGACAGCCCAACTGGTGAGGCTGTTGTAGTGCTGATTGGGAAAAGCGAGCGGCGTTGTCACCGGATTGGTCGCTTCGCCCCGCATCGCGACGAATTCGGCGCGCAACGGCTGTACATTGCCGCCGTCGTCGTAGGCGCGGCTTTGCAGGACTGCCGGCTGGCCGTTCCAGCGCCACGGCATGACAAAGCGGGTGAAGGCCTTCTCGTGGATAGGGCCTTGCAGCGCTGCCTCGCCCCAGCTCTTGCCGCCGTCGGTTGAGACCATCACTTTCGAGATCCGTCCAGTGCCCGAATAGGCGACGCCGGAGATGGCGTAGAGCCCGGGCTCCTTAAGGCTTTGCCCGAACGACGGATGGGTGATGAAGCTCTTCACCTCCATGACGAAGTGGAAGCGCCACGTCTTTCCGCCCGGCAGGATCTGCGAATAGTTTTTACTTTCGAAGTAACTGTAGGCCGGCTGATCGACCGCCTTGAGCCGGCGTAAGAACTTGACGTTCATGTTGCCCTGATAGCCGGGCAGCAAAAGCCGCATCGGATAGCCGTTGCCGGGCATCAGATGCTCGCCGTTCTGATAGATAGCGACCAGCGCGTCGTCATAAGCCTTCTTGACCGGGACGCTGCGGTCGAGCATTTGCCCGTCGGCGCCCTCTGCGATCAGCCATTTCGCCGTCGGATCGATGCCGGCTTCGTCCAGCAGGACCGACAGCGGCACCCCGGTCCATTCCGAGTTGGAGGCGAGGCCGTGCAGCAATCCCGCCGTCGATTGCAACGGCTCCTTGGCGAACATTCCCGCGGAATTGCCGGCGCATTCGACGAACGCCATGCGGGTGACGAGCGGGTAGCGCGATAATGTCTCAAGCGTGAATTCGAGCGGCTGCCTTACTTTGCCGTGAATGACGAGCTTGTGCTGGGCCGGGTCGATGTTCGGAATACCGCAATGATTGATGGAGAAGTGCAGGCTGTTCGGCGTCACCGTCCCATTGATGAGCTGATGCGGCGTGCGTGCGTGCGAATTGCGAAACTCGCCTTTCGGATTGCTCAGCGACCGCACCACGTCCTTCTCGAACGGTGACGGTGTCTGCAGCGGCGGTGTAATCTCGCCGAATGCGAGACTCCACGGTGCGTCGCTCAGCGGTTCCGCTGCGGCGCCGGTCGCCGTTCCGGCAGTCCCCACCGCACCGGCGATGGCGATACTTCCACCAAGCAATGCTCTGCGATTGATAAGGCCGTTGCCGGCGACGTCATCGAGCGATGGCGCGCCCCGTCGGCGTCTCCACTTGCCCATGATTCCCTCCCTGATGAGCGGCGCCATTTGCGCCTTACCCATGGGCATATCCTGATGCACGGCCTAAGCGGTGTCTAGATCGCCGGTAGGGCTACGTGCCGCGCTTTCGCGCTTTTTCAGGGCTGTACGCGGACGCCGGCGCGCTGCAGGCGGGGCAGAACCTCGTCGCAAAAGTAAGGCACTTCACTGAGATAATTGACGAACGACAAGCCGATGCCGCGTACGCCGGCTTGGCTGATGACGGCAAGCTCCTCGGCGATGCGGTCCGGCGTGCCGACGAACGGATAGCCGCCGACCGCGTTGGCGGCGAAATAGCGGCGTTTGGTTTCATATTCCTCGGGCGGAATGGTCTGAGGTGTGATGCTCTTGTTGGCCAGCATGCCGTCGATCGCGCCCCAGTCGGCATGCTCGATATTGACGTGCTGATAATATTCGTCGGCCTCTTTCTGGGTCGGGCGGCAGATCACCTGGCCTACGGTATAGACCTCGATCTCGCGGTCGAGCTGTCGTGCCGCCGCTTTTATTTCGGCCACCTTCGTTGCGTTTCCGGCGAGCGATTTGCGCGAGCCGGCGGTCGCGACGAAAAACGCGTCGCAATTGCGCAAGGCGAAGGCTTGCCCCGCGCCGGAAGAGCCGGCGTTCATAATAAGCGGTCGCGTATTGCCATAAGGCTTCGGAAAGGCACGTGCCGCCTTGACCTCCAGATAATGTCCGTCGAAATCGAAAGCCTCGTCACGGTCCCAGGCCTGTTTGACGATATCGATCCATTCTTGCGCGTAATCGTAGCGCGCATCGTGCTCGCGCTGCTTCACGCCGAACATCTCGAACTCGCCCTCGTTCCAGCCGACCACGATATTGACGCCGACCCGGCCTTCGCCGATGTGGTCGGCGGTGACGAATTCCTTCGCCGCGATCAACGGATGAAATAGTGGGGCGTGAACCGTACCGAATACGGTCATGCGCTTGGTGGCGCCGAGCAGGCCTACCGCCCAGGTAATCGTTTCAAGTGTCCGGCCGTGAAAATCGGTGTCGCCGCCGTAACCCTTCCAGCGCGCGATCGGCAGCATGAAATCGAGGCCGGCCTCGTCCGCGAGCCGGGCCAGAGCCAGGCAGTCGGGCCAGCTCGCCGACCAGCGCTCCGGCACTTTGGTGGCGGACCGGCCGGATGAGCAATTCGCGCCGAAAAGGCCGATTTTCAGGGCATTGCCATTGTACATGGCAAGACGGCTGGCTCTGTTTTGGATAGCGGCGGTGGGCGTTAGCATGGGCATTACTCCCTTGGACTGGGTCTTTTTTGGCGGCCAGTTATCGATTGCTGCCTTTTGGGAATTTAACCGAATCCCAACCATAGTCATGCGAATACCGCTGCGGGCAGCCGGGCCGAGCATGACCACCCAACGGATCTTCTCGTCGTTTAATGTGACATGGTTCCGCGCCTTGCTGCAGCCTGCACCGCTGCTCGGCATGGCGATGATCGCGGTATTATGGGCCGGGCTTGCCTATCTGCTGGCCGATCACCATGGCACTTTGGCCGACCCGGAAAACCGCGCGCCGATCTTTATTCCGATCGTTATCGTGCTTACGCTGCTCGAACTCATCACCATGACGGCGAGCATTCGTCGGCAGATGTCGCTCGAGCAGACCAATCTGCGCTTCGATACCGCGCTCGAAAACATGACGCATGGCTTGTGCATGTTCGACGCCGAAAAGCGTCTGGTCATCTGCAACGACCGTTATGCAGCGCTCTACCATCTGCCACCGGAATTCCTGAAGGCCGGCACGACGCACCAGGCCATCATCGCGCACCGCGTCATGAACGGCCTCCTCAAGGGCGAAAAGAGTGCCGGTGCCGTGGACGAGAAGCTCGGTGCGCTCGGGCAATTATCATCGGAGCGGATTTCTACCCGGATCGACGAATTGTCCGACGGCCATCGTATCCGGGTCACCCGCCAGCCGATGAAGGGCGGCGGTTGGGTCGCCACCCACGAGGACATCACCGAGCGGTATCAGCTCGAAGAATCAGCGCGACAGCATGCTGGCGCAGGAAAGCCGCCGTCTCTTGACGGAAAGCGCGATCGGTTCGTTCCGCGAGCGTGTCGAGGAAATGCTCGGCGCCGTCTCGTCGAGCACCAATGCGATGAAATCGACCGCGGGCGCGCTCATCGCCTCCTCGCAAGAAACCACGCAGCACGCTCAAGGGGCGCTGCGCGAGTCAAACCAGGCCTCGATGAATGTGTCGCTGGTTGCAGGCTCGGCCGAGGAACTCTCGGCGTCGATCGCCGAGATCAATATGCAGCTTGCACAGACCACCGAGCTCGTGGTCAACGCAGTCGCCAAGGCCGAGGCTTCGAACGGTGAATATGCCGGACTGGCGCAGGCAGCCGAGAAAATCGGCGATGTGGTCAAGCTCATCCGCAATATCGCCGGCCAGACCAATCTTCTGGCGCTCAACGCGACCATCGAAGCGGCGCGGGCCGGCGAAGCCGGCCGCGGCTTTGCCGTGGTCGCCGCCGAGGTGAAGTCGCTCGCGGTGGAAACCGCGAAAGCCACCGAGGAGATCGCGCGTCACATCCTGGCGGTGCAGGACCTGGCCGGCGGCGCGGTCGAAGCGGTGCAGGGCATCGAGCAAGGCATGCACGAAATCAGCACGCGGGCGTCGAGCGCCGCGGCATCGATCCTGCAGCAGAATGCCGCCACGTCGGAAATCAGCCGCAACGCGGCGAACGCGGCGCACGGCACCAGCCTGGTCGTATCGGTACTCGGCAAAGTCGCCGAGGCCGCGACCGGAACGCGCAGGGCCGCTGAAACCGTGCTCAACGCCTCGAATTCGGTCGACAGTTCGGTCGGTAAGCTTCGCGCCGAGATCGAAGGCTTTCTCCAAAAAGTCGCTGTCTGACCAGGCGGCGCCGACTGCACGACCAGGATCGACGGTCAAACGGCGGGTGTCTCGCCGTGGAGAATCCGCGCCAGCACCGGCATGTCGATATTGCCGCCCGACAGGATGAGGCCGACGCGCTTGCCGGCGTAGCGATTTCTTTCCTTCAACAACGCCGCGAGCGGAGCGGCGCCGGCGCCTTCGGCCAGATTGTGCGTCGTCGTGTAATAGGTGCGGACCGCTTCGGCGATATCGTCTTCGCTGACGGTGACAACGCGTGCCGCGCCCTTCCTGATGATCTCGAACGCATCGGGCTGCGGGTCGCGACACGCCATGCCGTCGGCGAATGTTCGTGCCGCATCGGTCTGCACGGTGCGTCCCGCCTCGAACGACAGGGCATAGGCCGGCGCGTTTTCGGCGACCACGCCGATAATCTCGGTTTTGAGGTTGAGCAAATCCCGCACCGTGATCAATCCGGAGATTCCCGAGCCCATGCCGATCGGAACATAGACGGCGTCGAGATCGGGACGGGCCTTGAACAGCTCAAGCGCATAGGTCGCGACGCCTTTCACCAGGTCGCGATGAAAGGACGGAATGAAATGATAGCCGCGTTCGCGCTCGATTTGCGCGGCAACGACGCGGCTCTCGTCGAAGTCTTTGCCGCCTGTCACCAATTGGCCGCCGAACGCCTCCATCGCCGCGTTCTTTTCAAGCGAATTCCCCTCCGGGACCACGATCACCGCCGGAATACCGTGGCGCGCGGCGGCCAATGCAACCGATTGTCCGTGATTGCCGCGCGTCGCGGTGACAAGCCCTTTCGGCCGAGGCCCGGAACGCAACAGCGAGTCGACATAGACGAAGCCGCCGCGTGCCTTGAACGATCCGGTCGGCGTATGGTTCTCGTGCTTGACGACCACCTCGGCGCCGGCCTTCTTGGCGAGCAGCGGCCAGGCGTAAGCCGGTGTCGGCGTAACGAAGCCGCGCACGGTTGCAGCGACGGTTTCGAGTTCGTCCAGCGTGAAAAGCGGCATCGTTCGTTCCTTTCGCGCTCCCCGTAATCAAGAATGCATTCTATCATCGGGCGGCCGCCGAATCCCTCTACCGTGCTTCAACCGCGCCTAGCCATTGCTTTTCCAGCGAAACCGCGCAATGAGCCCGCGCTACGCTTATAAATCAGCGGCGGCGGCCGCCTAGATGGGGTGGGGTCTCCTTTGCAATTGAACGATAAGGTCGCGGTGGTGACCGGCGGCTCGAGCGGCATTGGCGCCGCGACAGTCAGAGCATTAGCGGCGGACGGTGCCAGCGTTGTCGTCGGCTACAAGACCGGCAAGGACCGGGCGCTCCGCCTGATCGACGAGATCGGCGGCAAAGGACATACGGCGGTCCCGGTGGCGCTCGAGGAGTCGCAAAGCGTTCGCGATTTCGCGGCACGCGTGAAGGAAATTTACGGCCGCACTGATATCTTGGTGAATTCGGCCGGCTTTACGATGCCGGTGCCGCACGCCAATGTCGAAGCGCTCACCGACGAAATCTTCGACAGGATGCTGATCGCGAATGTGCGCGGGCCGTTCTCGGTGATCAGGGCATTCACGCCGATGCTCAAGGCCAGCGGCGACGGCGTCGTCGTCAGCATGTCCTCGGTATCCGGTTTCACCGGATCGGGCAGCAGCGTCGCCTATTGCGCCTGCAAGGCGGCCCTCGACACCATGACGATGTCGCTCGGCCGCGCCCTGGGGCCGGAGGTGCGGTTGCTTTGCGTTTCTCCCGGCGCGGTGGAGACGGATTTCGTGGCCGGCCGCGATCACGCCGCGCTGGAGAAGATCGCCGCTTCAACGCCGTTGAAAAAGGTCATTCAGCCGGAAGATGTCGCCCGCGCGATCATGGCCTGCATCACCGGCCTGAAGACCAGCACAGGTGTCAAAATCGTCATCGATGGCGGCCGTTTTCTCGGCTGATCGCGCTGGCGGCATCGTTTGTCAAAATAATTCATAATCGGGCAGGACAGGGTGAAGCGGCTTAGTTTGGCGGTTTTATGCTTGCGGCGTCCGTTGCTCACAGCGATGAGCAAGCGCCGAGCCGGACCCTGCCGACTAGGACTTGGGTCGAATTGAAAGCCGAGACACTGGCGCGGGCGGAGCGTGGCGCCTATCCGGTGTTTCATCTCGACCTCAACGACGTCCGCACCGCGCTCGATGACATCCATAGTCTCAGCCCGGACGAGTGGGGCGCCGCCTGGATGACGCGCGGCGACGCCCATTTCGAACGCGCCCAAGCGCGCGCCGCCTCGGATCCGGCGGCGGCGCGGGACGAATATCTCAACGCCTGGCGGTTCTATTCGCTCGGCGGCTGGCCGGTCGCGACGTCGCCGAAGAAAGCCGAGAGCCGCGCCAAGGCGTGGCAGGCTTTCGAAGCCTATGGCCGGCTCGCCGATCCGCCGATCGAATCCGTCCATATCCCGTTCGAAGGCAAGGAAATCATCATCACGCTGCAGCGGCCGGCCGGCGTCGCCCGTCCGCCTGTGGTGATCGGCATCGCCGGCAGCGATCTTTGGCGCGATTACGCCGCGCTGACGATGCGTGCCTTCCTCCCTGCGGGCATCGCCGCGATCACGGTCGACATGCCGGGGACGGGCGACTCGCCGGTTGCCGCTCGGCCCGGCGCCGAACGGGTTTATTCGCGGCTTATCGATTACGTCAAAACCCGATCCGATCTCGACGGCGACCGCATCATCGTGCGCGGCGAAAGCTGGGGCAGTTATTGGGCCGCACGCGTCGGCTATGCGGAAGCCGCGCGGCTCAAGGGCGTAGTGTTTCAGAGCGGCCCCGTCGACGGCTATTTCCAGAAGAGCTGGCAGGAAAAGGCTTTCCAAACTCGCGAGTTTTTGTTCGACTATGTGCCGTCGCGCCTGCACATGCTCGGCGTCTCATCGGTGGACGAGGCCTATGCGGTGATGCCTTCGCTGTCGCTGAAGAACGACGGCCTGATCGACAAGCCATCGCCGCCGATGCTGGTGATCGGCGGCTATCTCGACAGCCAGGTGCCGTTGTCCGATCTTGAACTGCTGTTGCAACACGGCAGTCCGAAATTCGCCTGGATCAATCCGACCGGCCTGACGATGGGACGATCCGCCACGGTCAAGGATCAATGGATCTTTGAAAATGTCGTCGTGCCGTGGGTGCGGCAACAATTCGCCGCTGCGAACTGAGCTTCTTGAACAGGAAATCTTGGAATGTGGAATGCACGTCTAAACCGCCGGCGGCTTCTCGCTTCCGGCGCGGCCATCGGCGCCGCATTGCCTTTTGGACTTGGTGCGGCAGGCGCGCAAAATCTGCCGGCCGGCACGGTCCGCGCGATCATTCCGTTCGCCGCTGGCAGCGGCAGCGACGTTGCCGCCCGCGCGGTGCTCGACAAAGTCAGCAAACAAATAGGCAAGCCGATTATCGTCGATAACCGCACCGGCGCCGGCGGCACCATCGGCGCGGAGGTGGTGGCGCAAGCCAAGCCGGACGGCGAGACGCTGCTGATCGATTCGTCGGCCCATACGACGCGGCCGTTTTTCTATCACGATCTCGACTTCGATCCGGTCAAGGATTTCGTCACCGTCGGCTCGATCGCGACAATCCCGCTGGTGCTGATTGTCTCCGCGGCGAAAGGCATCAAGACCGCGCGTGAGCTGGTCGACTACGCCAAGGCCAATCCGGATAAAGTGACCTATGCCTCGGGCGGCGCCGGCAGCGCCACCCATCTCGCCGCCGAGCGCTTCCGCCTCCAGGCCGGCTTCAAGGGCGTGCATGTGCCGTTTCGCGGCGGCCAGGAAGGCATGCGCGAAGTGCTGGCCGGGCGCGTCGACTTTTATTTCCTGCCGATCCTGCCGGCCTTGCCCTTCATCCAGAACGACCAACTCAATGCCTCGCCGTCTCGACGACCGAGCGGGCAAAAAAACTGCCCGATGTGCCGACCTTGGCCGAAGCGGGCTATCCGAATGCCGACTACAATTTCTGGATCGGCGCTTTCGCGCCGGTTAAGACACCTGTTGCGATTGTCGATGCCTTGCATCAGCAAATTGACGACGCGGTGAAATCGCCGGAGCTTGCCGCCAAGCTTGCCAGTTATGGCGCCGAACCGATGCTGATGTCGCGCGCGGATTTTGACATCTTCCTCAAGCGCGAATTGGATATGAACGGCCCGCTGATCGCGGCGACCGGAATGGTGCCCGAGCAATAACCAAAGGGAACGCCAATGACCAAAGCCATCCGGTTCTATCACACAGGCGGTCCGGAGGTCCTCAAATGGGAGGATGTGGAAGTCGGTACGCCGGGCCCGGGTCAGGTGCGCGTGAAACAGACCGCCGTCGCGGTCAATTATCGCGACGTTCTCATCCGCAACGGACTGCATAGCAGCGCGAAATTGCCGAGCGGCCTTGGGCTCGAAGCGGCCGGCGTTGTCGACGCTATCGGTCCCGACGTCACCGATTTATCGATCGGCGACCGTATTGTCTGCGTCGCCGGCCCGGATGGCGCCTATGCCGAGGCGCGTCTCGTGCCGGCGCAGCGCGTCGTCAAGCTGCCGGACGGGATCGACGACAAGCTCGCGGCCGCCATGATGATCCGCGGCATGACCGCGCGCTATCTGCTGCGCCGGACTTATCGCGTGCAGGCGGGCGACTGGATTCTCATCCATGCCGCGGCGGGCGGGGTCGGCACGATTCTCGGCCAATGGGCAAAGCATCTCGGCGCCAATGTGATCGGCACAGTCGGCAGCGCCGACAAGGTGCCGGTCGCGCGGGCTCATGGCTGCGATCATGTCATCGATTACAGCGCCGGCGGTTTTGCCGACGAGGTCCGCAAATTGACCAGCGGCCGCGGCGTCGACGTGGTTTATGATTCGGTGGGGCAAACGACATTCGAGCAGTCGCTGTTGTGCTTGCGCCGCCGCGGCATGCTCGCCTCATTCGGCGAAGCGTCCGGCGATCCCACGCCGATCGCGCCGCGCCGCCTCGGCCAGCTTGGGTCGATCTTTCTGACCCATCCGAGCCTCGGCGACTATACCGCCACGCGGGCCGAGCTCTTGGAAACCGCCAACGACCTGTTCGGCATGGTCGCGGCCGGAAAGATCAGCATCGATGTGACCAAGGAATATCCGCTCCGCGACGCCGCGCGTGCGCATGCCGATCTCGAAGCGCGCAAGACCACGGGCGCGATCGTGCTGATCGCCTAGACTGTGATCCGATTCGATTGAATCGGATCACAGTCTAGTGTCCTGGGTCAAAAGTTCGCATCATTGAGATTGGACTTTTAGCTGAGTGTTGTAGACGCAGAAGCGCTCGATTGAGGCGAGGATGTCGTCGGCCGATTTTGTCCACCGGAACGGCTTTGGGTTGGCGTTGTGCTGATCGATAAAGGTGGTGATGGCAGCCTTCAAAGCGACGACGCTGCGGTGAATGCCGCGTCGGATTTGGCGTTCGGTCAGCAAGGCAAAGAAGCGCTCTACCTGATTGATCCAGGAGGAACTGGTCGGCGTCAGATGCACGTGCCAGCGCGGACGCCGGTTCAACCAGTTTCGGATCAACGGAGCCTTGTGGGTTGCGTAGTTGTCGAGGACCAGATGCACGTCGATGTCGGCTGGCACGGCGACCTCGATCTCATCGAGAAATTTGCGGAATTCGATGGCGCGATGGCGCGCGTAACACTTGCCGATCACGCGGCCAGTAGCGATGTCGAGGGCGGCGAACAGCGAGGTGGTGCCATGGCGCTTGTAGTCATGGCTGCGTCGTGCCGGCTGGCCGGGACGCATCGGCAGCATGGGCTGGCTGCGGTCGAGCGCCTGGATTTGCGACTTCTCATCGACACACAGGACGACGGCATGAGCCGGCGGCGAAACGTAGAGACCGACCACGTCGCGGACCTTGGCGACAAAGTCCGGATCGGTGGAGAGCTTGAAGTTCTCCAGCCGGTGCGGTTGCAGGCCGAAGGCGCGCCAAATCCGCTGCACGGTAGATACCGACAGACCGCAGGCTCGCGCCATGCCGCGCGAACTCCAATGCGTCGCATCCGGCGGGACGCTTTCGAGCGTGCGCACGATCACCGCCTCAATACGGGCGTCATCAATCGTGCGCGGCGTGCCGCTGCGCAGCTCATCCCGCAATCCATCCATGCGATGTTCGACAAAGCGCCGGCGCCACTTGCCGACGGTGGTCTGGTCGATCTGCAGATCGGCCGCGACCTGCTTGTTCTGCTTGCCGGTCGCGCAACGCAGCACGATCCGCGCCCGCAACGCCAGCGCCTGCGTGGTGTTGCGCCGCCTCGCAAGCGACGTCAGCTCCGCGCGCTCCGCATCACTGAGCACCAAAGCCGCCAATTGTCGCCCCGCCATGATCCGCTCCATGCCCCGACAAGCCTGACACGGCGGCGTGAATTTGCAATATGGCAAAGTTTAGATTCGGGACACTAGATTCTTTGTTGGAGCAAGATTTTTTCCGAAAACCGGTATCCACTTTTCGGGATCATGCTCTGAAAGCTTTCAGATTTCTCTCGATGCGCGGCAAAATCGGCACCGCGCCGTAGGCGAATTTCGTCCCGGTGATCTGGTCGTACATCGCGATGTAGCGGCGCGACAGCTCCTGCACAAGTTCCGGCGGTGCCGGCGGCAAATTGGCGTCGCGATACGGGTCGGAATGTTCGATGAACCACAGCCGCATGAATTCCTTGTCGAAATAGTGCGGCTCTTCGCCGGCCGCGAATCGTTGCTGGTATGAATCAAGCTGCCAGTAGCGCGACGAATCGGGCGTATGGATTTCGTCGATGAGCGTGAGCGTGTCGTTCTCGCCGATGCCGAATTCGTATTTGGTGTCGACCAGGATCAGCCCATTGCGCGCGGCGATTTCCTGCCCGCGCGCAAACAGCGCCAGTGCCGTATGCCGCACGCGCTCGAACAGTTCGGCGGTGACGAAGCCTTCGGCAATCAATTCGTCGGGGGCGAGCGTGCGGTCGTGCAGCGCTTCCTTGGTGGTGGGGTCGAAGATCGGTTGCGGCAGCCTTTGGTTCTTGCCCATGCCGTCGGGCAGAACGACGTCGCCGAAATCGCGTTTGCCCTTGGTATATCGGGTCCAGATGGCGGTATCGGTGACGCCGGTCAGGTAGCCGCGCACCACCGCCTCGATCGGCACCAGCTTGCACTTTTTGGCGACCGTGACGTTCGGATCGGGCACCGCAAGCACCTGGTTCGGCACGATGTCTTTGGTCTTGTCGAACCACCAGGCGCTGACCTGATTGAGCACCTGACCCTTCCAGGGAATGTGGGCGATGATCCGGTCGAACGACGAATGCCGGTCGGTGGTGATTAGAACGAGCTTGTCGCCGCGGTCGTAAATATCGCGGACTTTCCCTCGCTTGACCGGCCCGAGAAAATCGAAACTGGTTTCGGCAAGGATATCCATATCGATCTTGGCTCGCGGGGGTAGGCGCCGACACGGGGCGATGCCGGTTCCGGAATGGTGCTGCCGGGGAGGATTGAACTCACGACCTCTCCCTTACCAAGGGAGTGCTCTACCACTGAGCTACGGCAGCTTAAGGCTTGCTGAAACGCGATAATACCGATGCGAAAAGCGGGCGATCCTTGCCATAGGCGAGGGGTGCAGCGCAAGCGCGCCGCCGCCCACGGCCGGCCGTTGCGGCGGCCAAAGGCTCGTGCTTTGAATTGGCCATGGTCAAGCACGGCAAAGCGCAGAAAAAGGTGGCCCGCGGCGCGCGGCTGTCGGCGGCTTTGCGCGAAAACCTCAAGCGCCGCAAGGCGCAAGCACGCGCCCGTAGCCAGGCGCCGAGCCAGGATGACGGCGCGAGAAATAACGGGACGGCGCTGCCGGAACCCGACTTCCGCCGCAATCGGAGCCCGGATTAGGCGCAAGCAGAGGTTAGCCACGCCCCGGGATTTGGCTTTGCGCCTGGCAGGGGTCGGGTCCATATAACCTGTCGATGACTAACCTGTAGATTAGACTGTGATCGGTTGAGTTGGCTCCAGAGCGGGCCGCCTGGGGGTAATCATGGATCGGATTCGTATTGTCGGCGGCCGGCCGCTTCATGGCACCATTCCGATCTCGGGGGCGAAGAACGCCACTCTGCCCTTGATGATCGCGAGCCTCCTCACCGAGGAGACTTTGATCCTCGATAACGTGCCGCGGCTCGCCGACGTCGTTCTCCTGCAGCGCATCCTCGGCAATCACGGCGTCGACGTCATGGTCGGCGGCAAGCGCCCCGGCGAAACCGTCGATGACGGTCAGACGCTGCACATCTCGGCGGCCCGTATCGTCGACACCACCGCACCTTACGAGCTCGTCTCGAAAATGCGGGCAAGCTTCTGGGTGCTGGCGCCGCTGGTGGCGCGCATGGGCGAGGCGCGGATCTCGATGCCGGGTGGCTGCGCCATCGGCACGCGGCCGGTCGATCTCTTGATCATGGCAATGGAACGGCTCGGCGCCAAAGTCGAGATCGACGGCGGCTATGTCGTCGCCCGCGCGACGCGCGGCTTGAGGGGCGGCGAGATCGTATTTCCGAAAGTCACCGTCGGGGGCACCCACACCGCGATCATGGCGGCAGTGCTGGCCGATGGCACCACGGTGATCGAGAACGCGGCGCAGGAGCCGGAAATCACCGACGTTGCCGCTTGCCTCAATAAAATGGGCGCGCGTATTTCCGGCGCCGGCACGTACCGCATCGTCGTTGATGGCGTGTCCAAGCTTCACGGCGCGCGTCACGCCGTGCTGCCCGACCGCATCGAGACCGGCACCTATGCCATGGCGGCCGCCATGGCGGGCGGCGACGTGCTGCTGCAGAACGCACGGCCGGAATTGTTGCAGGCGGCGCTCGATGTGCTGACGCAGAGCGGCGTGACCGTGACGCCGACCAATGAGGGCATCCGCATCGCCCGCAACGGCGCGGGCCTCGTGCCGGTCGACGTCACCACCGCGCCGTTTCCCGAATTCCCGACCGATCTGCAGGCGCAACTAATGGCGCTGATGACGCGCGCGCGGGGCACCTCGCACATCACCGAGACGATTTTCGAAAACCGCTTCATGCATGTCGGCGAATTAGCGCGACTCGGCGCCCGCATTCAACTCGACGGCGAGCGCGCCACTATTGAGGGTGTCGAGACATTGAAGGGCGCGCCGGTGATGGCGACCGATTTACGCGCCTCGGTGTCGCTGGTCATCGCGGCGCTCGCCGCCGAAGGCGAGACCACCGTCAATCGGGTCTATCACCTCGATCGCGGTTTCGAGCGGCTCGAAGAAAAGCTCAGCCGCTGCGGCGCGGCGATCGAGCGGCTGTCGGGATAGACTGCATAATTCCAAATCGTCGTAACGGCTGTTATGATCCGCTCGTCCCCGCGAAAGCGGGGACCCAGCCTGGATTCCCGCTTGCGCGGGAATGAGCGGAAGAGTCGGGAATGAGTGGAAGAAAGCCTACCGGTCGCGTGTTTGCGCCGACCATAAAAATTCTCGCTCTCTTTCTCGCCGCGCTTATTTTCTCTTTTCCAGGTGTCCGCGCAAATGCACAGGATTATCCCAGCCGTCCGATCCGGCTGATCGTCGCTTTCACGCCGGGCGGCACTACCGACATCACCGCGCGGCTGATCGCCGATAAAGTGCAGAGTCTGTTGGGCGTGCCGGTCGCGGTCGAGAACAAGCCGGGCGCCAGCGGCGCGATCGCGGCGCAATATGTCGCCCAAGCGGAAGCCGATGGCTACACGCTGTTCTTTACGACCGTCGGCGCTGTCGCCATCAATCCGGCGTTCCGCAACGACCTCACCTACGATCCGCTGAAGGATTTCACCGCCGTCGGCAAGGCCGCGATCAACGCGCCGGTGCTGGTGGTCAATGCCGACACGAAAGCGAATTCCGCCGGCGAATTCGCAGAACTGGCTCGCAAAAAGCCGGGTGCCATCACCATTGGCATCACCGGCCGTGGTGCCATGTCAGATCTTGGCCTGCAATTATTCGAGGCTTCCGCCGGCATCCAGTTGCAATCGGTGCCATATCGCGGCGCCGCCCAAGCCATCACCGACATAATCGCCGGCCATCTCGACGGTCTGGTCGGCGACATCCCGACCGTCATGACGCAGGTGAGAGCCGGCCGGCTCAGGGCGCTCGGCACCACGTCGAAGGAACGCTCCGATATTTTCCCCAATGTGCCGACCTTCGCCGAACAGGGTTTTGCCGACGCCGTCGGCGACAATTGGGACGGCGTGCTGGCGCCGGCCGGAACGCCGCCGTCAGTAATCGCAAAATTCAACGCAGCTTTGGTTGCGGGCCTCAACGATCCAGGCCTGCGCGAACGCTTGCACGATATCGGCACCACGCCGGCGCCGAGTTCGCCGGAGCAATTCGGCGCCTATATGCGCGAAGAGATTTCGCGCTGGGCCAAAGTGATTCACGAGAAGGGACTGACGGGCGAATGAAAACCCCTCCCCCTTGTGGGGTGGGGTAGGGGTGGGGATCATCATACGCGAGTGAAGAAGATATCCGCCGCACGCTTCTCCACGATCGCATGCCGCCTCACGGCCCCACCCTTACCCTCCCCACAAGGGGGAGGGATTTTTACGCCGCCAAGTCGCGCATGATCTTGTAAAGCCGCGCCTGGCCTTCGAAACCGATGCCGGGCCGGTCCGACAGCGTCAGATAACCGTCCTGGAGCTCGGCATCGTCGGCGAAGCCGCCGAAATCGCCGAAAACGCCGGGATAGGATTCCGCGCCGCCGAGGCCGAAGCCGGCGGCGATCGCGAGCGACATCTGATTGCCGCCATGCGGGAACATCAGGCTGCGCGGCCAGCCGTGCCGCGCCAGCGCGTCGAGCGTGCGGGCATATTGCACGATGCCGTAAGCCTGCGGTGGATCGACCTGGATGACGTCGCGGCGCTGAGGTCTTAAGCCGCCGAAGCGGACGAGGTTTTCCACGTCCCGTGTCGAGAACAAATTCTCGCCGGTCGACAGCGGCGCGTCATAAGCACCGGCGATTTCGGCGAGGAGCGCGAAATCGAGCGGGTCGCAGGGCTCTTCGAACCAGCGCAGGCCGAACGGCCGCAAACCACGCGCATAAGCGAGTGCATCGTTGCGGAAGAATTTCGAGTTGGCATCGACAGCGAGTTCGCTGCCGGGCGGCAGGATCGATTTGACTGCTTCGACGCGGGCGAGATCGTCGCCAAGCGGCATGCCGCCAACTTTCATCTTCACCATGGTATAGCCGGCATCGAGATGGCGGCGCATCTCGTCCTGCAAGTCTTTGGTGGTCTTGCCCGGCCCGTACCAGCCGCCGCCGACATAGCAGAATACCTTGTCGGCGATCTTGCCGTTGTTGTAGCGCTCGGCGAGAACGCGGTGCAGCGGTTTTTCCGCGATCTTAGCGACCGCGTCCCATACCGCGACCTCGATGGTGCCGATGCCGACCGAGCGCTCGCTGTGGCCGCCGGATTTTTCGTTCTGCATCATCGCCGCGAGAAATTTCTCCGGCGCAAAATTCTCACCTGCTTGGTCGAGCAGCGATTGCGCCGGCGCTTTGAGAATGCGCGGAATAAACCGCGCTCGCATCTGCGCGCCGCAGGCGTAGCGGCCGGTCGAATTGAATGCGAAGCCGACGACTGGCTTACCGTCGCGTTTGACGTCGGTGATGACGGCCACGACCGAGGTCGTCATCTCGGAAAAATCGAAGCTCGAATTGGCCAGCGTCGAATTTAGCGGGATCGCGGTTTCGCGAATATCGACGATGCGCATAGGGCGTCCGCGTTGGTAATGGGTGCCGACGCAAGTTCCATGCATGGCAGACTTTTTCAAGCACCGTCGTTCGCCCGCACGGCTTGATTCCCTTGGCGAATAGCCCCATGTTGCATTGCAGCAACAATTGTTGCGCCGCAAAAAGGCCGTGAATGACCAGCTTTGAAAAAGCGATAAGCCATCTCCATGATTTGCGCCGCAGATTCGAGGGTCTTCTCGATGCAGCCCGACACAAAGCCTCGTCTGAAGAGGACGCATCGGCTCAAAGCCGGACGGAACTTCAGGAACTGACGGACTTCGGGCGGAACCCGGGGAACTTGCGTATGTTCGCCTATGTTCCGGAGGGGCTACCGAGCGGGGTGCCGTTGGTGGTCGCTCTGCATGGCTGCAGTCAAACCGCCGCGGAATACGACCGCGGCAGCGGCTGGTCGACGTTGGCCGATCGCCTTGGCTTCGCGGTTGTCTATCCCGAGCAGCAACCGGCCAACAACCCGAAGAATTGCTTTTCGTGGTTCCAGCCGGGCGACACCACGCGCGACCTCGGTGAGGCACGCTCGATCCGGCAGATGATCGAACACGCCATCGCGACATTCGGTGTCGACAAGCGCCGGGTATTCGTGACCGGCCTTTCCGCCGGCGGCGCCATGGCGTCGACAATGCTGGCGGCATATCCGGAGGTGTTTGCCGGCGGCGCCATCATCGCCGGACTCCCCAGCGGCGCCGCACGCTCCGTCCAGCAAGCTTTCGACGCCATGTTCACGGAGCAAACGCATACTTCCCATGCGCTCGGCGATCGCGTGCGATCGGCTTCGAAACATCGCGGGCCTTGGCCGAAGATTTCGGTTTGGCATGGCACCGCCGATCCGATCGTGAAGCCTTCCAATTGCGAAGAGATCATCCGGCAGTGGACCGATGTGCACGGCCTCCCGGCTACTCCATCATTCGAGGAAACGATCGGTCACACGACCCGCCGCGTCTGGAGCGACGCCAACGGCGACGCGCAGATCGAAGCATTTCTGGTCGGCGGCATGGCCCATGGTGTGCCGCTCACGTCGACATTGGGTAAAAACAATTGCGGCGCCGCGGGCCCATTCTTTCTCGACGCGGGAATCTCCTCGACGCATCACATCGCAAACTTCTGGCGCTTAAGCGAAGGTCATGCCGAAACGTCACGCGCGGCGGCGGCCTCCGCACCCCGTAGCGGCGGAGCTGAAAGCCGCGACCTCGCAATTGCCAAAGCCGCACGTGAAAATGCGAGCGCTGAGTCGAATGCCACGCACGCTCCCAATGCCGCGCAGGATGTGCGCGGTCTATTTGATCCCAATATCGCGATCGCCGCGGCCTTCAAGGCGGCCGGCTTGCCTGTCCCGGATTTGCCAAACGCATCGGCCGCGACGTTGCAGAACGTTAACCCCAATCCGATTATCCAGTCGGCGTTGAAGGCGGCCGGCCTGAGGCGGCTTAATCGGCGTTAGCGTGCGTAACTACGCGGCTGTGACGGCGGTCGCTCCGCTTCGCCTTCACTTAATCTGCGGAATCTTGGCGTCGCGGATGACCTTGCCCCATTTCTCGACGTCTTTCTTGATGTAATCCTCGAATGCCGCGGGCGAATTCGCGACCGGATCGAAGCCGAGTTCGGCGCACTTTGCCTGGACGTCCGGCATCCGCATGATCTTGACGATTTCCTTATTGAGAAGGTCGACGACGTCCGATGGCGTTCCCGACGGCACCAGCACGCCCTGCATCGTCTCTGATTCCTCTCCGCCAACACCGGCCTCCGCCATGGTCGGCACGTCCGGCAGCGCCACCGAGCGATGGGCCGAGGTGACGGCAAGCCCGCGCAGGTTGCCGCTCGAGACTAGCGGCGCGGCCGGCGGCATGGCCGAGAAGGCGATCGGCGTCTGGTTGGCGATGGTGGACTGGATCGCCGGCCCGGCACCGGAGAACGGCACGCTGGTGGCATCGAGCTTATAGCTCAGCTTGAACAATTCGGCGGCGAGTTGCGGCGTGGTGCCGATGCCGGCATTGGCGATGGAATATTTGCCGGGATTGGCCTGCAGCAAGGCGATCAATTCCCTGACGGTCTTGGCCGGCACCGAGGGGTGCACCGACAGAATATTCGGCGATGCCGCGGCGAGCGTGATCGGCGCGAAGTCCTTGTACGGGTCGTACGGATTGCTGGCGTAAAGGCTCGGATTGACGGTGTAGCTCGAGCTGGCGACCAGGATCGTATAGCCGTCGGCGGCCGAGCGCGCGACCATGACCATGCCGATATTGCCGCCGGCGCCGGCGTGATTCTCGACGTAAAACTGCTGCTTGAGGTCCTCCGACAGCTTTTGCGCCAACAGCCGCGCCATCACGTCGGTCGGGCCACCGGCCGCGAACGGCACGATGATTTTCACCGCATGATCGGGATAGGCCGCCGCGGCCCAGCCGGTGCTCGTCAGGACAAATCCAGCGCACAAAGCAATAGCGCGTGCAGCGGCAGTTAATGCGGCCATAAGGTCCTCCCCAGATGTTTTGCCGATGCTATCATGCATTGCCGCTTGGGGCAGCGTGCGCGACAATTTGTGTCCACACCACCTTTCACCACCGCAACGACAAGACCGAAAAGGGACAGCCAATGGCCGGGCGTAAAGTGACGCGAGACGATCTCCGCGAGGCCGCGGAGAAATACAAGAATTGGGGCAAATGGGGTCCCGACGACGAGATCGGCACACTCAATTACACCAGCGCGGAAGACATTATCGCCGCGGCGCAACTCGTCAAAAAGGGCAAGGTGATCTCGCTCGCGCTGAATTTCGATAACAACGGTCCGCAGGGCGGCAAGACCAATTATCCGGTGCTCGGCCGCATCAATCCGCTGCACACGATGCTGCGCACCGGCACCGATGCTTATTCCGGCGTGCTCGACAAACGCGGTATCCGCGCCGCCGACGACATGGTGGTGCTGCCGCTGCAATGCGGCACGCAATGGGACGGGCTCGGCCACGTGTTCTACGAAGATAATATGTGGAACGGCTACGATTGCCGCGAAGTGTCGTCGTTCGGCGCGGCGAAATGCGGCATCGAGAAAACCAAGAACAAGATGGTCGGCCGCGGGGTGTTCCTCGACGTGGCGCGCGCACTCGGCAAGGAATGCCTCGACGACGGCTACGGCATCAGCTGCGACGATCTCGACCTCACCGCGAAGAAGCAGAACATCGCGCTCAAGCGCGGCGATTACATCATCGTGCGCACCGGACAGATGGAGCGCTGTCTCAAGGCCGGCAGCTGGGACGGCTATCCCGGCGGCGACGCACCGGGCTTCGCCTTCGAGACGCTGGAGTTCGTAGCGAGGACCGAACTTGCCGCGCTCGCCAGCGACACCTGGGGCTGCGAGGTGCGACCGAACAATACCGAAGGCGGCATCAATCAGCCCTGGCACTGGATCACCATCCCGATCATGGGCATGACCATGGGCGAGATCTTTTATCTGAAAGATTTGGCCGAAGACTGCGTCGCCGACGGCGTCTACGAATTCATGTTCGTCGCGCCGGCCATTCCGATCACCGGCGCGGTCGGTTCGCCGACCAATCCGCTGGCGATCAAATAACGTTTTTGCGTCATTGCGAGCGAAGCGAAGCAATCCAGCGGGCGGCTCAGGCCTGGATTGCTTCGTCGCTTCGTTCCTCGCACTGACGTAACGGGGAGGAAAACATGAAAAAGCCGATGTTCGCATTGGCCGCGACTCTCTGTCTGCTCGCCAGTGTGCGCGCCGCTTCGGCGCAGGAATGGCCGCAGCAGCCCATTCACCTCGTCGTCGCCTTCGGGCCCGGCGGCGGTTCCGATATCATCGGGCGGATTCTCGCCGACGCGTTGCAAGAACGGCTCGGCAAGCCGGTGATCGTGGAAAACAAGCCAGGTGCCGGCGGCATCATCGGCAATGAAGTGGTCGCGAACGCGCTGCCCGACGGTTATACGCTCGGCATCATGACCGCCGGTCAGATCATCGCCGCGGTCGCGCGCAAGGATATGCCTTACGATACCGCGGCCCTGACGCCGGTGGCGCAGATCGCGAGCGCCGGCCTGTTGATCGCGGCGCGGCCCGATTTTCCGGCCAACAATGTCAAAGAACTGGTCGCCGCCGCCAAGGCCGATCCGGGCAAGATCGTCTTCGCCAGCCCGGGCTTTACCGCCACCCAGCATTTCGCCGGCGAACTGTTCAAGCAGATCGCGGGCGTGGATTTGCTGCATGTTTCGTTCCGCAGTTCGCCCGAAGCCATTACCGCTGTTTTGGGCCATCACGCCGACGTGCTGTTCGAGACCGTGTCGGCGGTGCTCGGTCAGATTCAATCCGGCGCGCTCAAACCGCTCGCGGTCACCGGCAAGGATCGGTTTGCCGCCGTGCCGAACGTGCCGGCGGCCGTCGAATCCGGCGTCCTTCCTGGCTATGACGTCACCACTTGGTACGGCGTATTCGGCCCCAAGGGCATGCCGGCTGCCGTTGTCGCCAAGCTCAATAGAACGCTCAACGAGATCATTGCCGACGAAAAGGTGCGCGAGCATATGGTCACGGCCGGGGTCGTCGTCAAAGGATCCACGGCAGTTGAGTTCGGCACCTTCATGACGGATGAATACAAAAAGTGGGACGCGGTTCGCGAGGCCGCCGGTATTGCAAAGCAGTAAGGTCAAATGCTTTGAGCCCGTATCTTACGGTCTGGTACAACACCAAATGTCCTGTCTGTAATACCGGCATAGAATGGCAGCGCAGCCGTCTGGTCCGCACTGCCTGTGCCGGTGCGATCGAGTTCCGTGACATCAATCTTGAACCCGAGGCGCTTTCCCGCTTTGGCGCCAGCCTGAACGACGTGCGCCGGCGCCTTCACGCCGTCGACGCCGACGGCCGTCTCCATGTCGGCGCTGACTGTGCGATTGCCATCTGGCGCGCGACGCCGGGCGATGCCTGGCTTGCGCGACTGTTTGGCCTGCCGGTCATTCATCAGGTCGCCTGCTTCAGCTATGACCGCTTCGCGGATTTTCTCTACGCCTGGAACCGCTGGAAAGGGCACTGGTAATGGACGACAAAGATCTTCACGATCGCGGCTTGAAACTGCGTATCGACATGTTCGGCCGCGACGCCGTGGAAAAACGCATGAATGCGTTCGGCGAATTCGGCAAGCCGCTGCAACACATCATCAATGCCTATGCCTATGGCGACGTCTGGCAACGATCGGCGTTGCCGCCGGCAATGAAATCGCTCGTCATGGTCGGCATGATGGCGGCGGCCGGGCACGCCAACGAACTCGGCGTCCACCTACGTGGCGCGCTGAAGAACGGCTGCACGCCGGAGCAAATCCAGGAAGTCCTTCTTCTCGTGGCCCTCTATTGCGGGATTCCAGCAGCCAATGAAGCGCATCGGCTCGCGGCCGATGTACTGCGCGACAACGCGTCGGGCTGATGCAATAATCCCTTTCAACGCGCCGGCCTGGTTGCGATTTGGCGAGGAGATATTACTTTCGGACCGTCAATTCATCGCACAGCGGGCGCACGCCATGAGCACCAACCTAGACACCAAACATTATCCGGTTACCCATACCGATGCGGAATGGCACAAAATCCTCACCCCGGAGCAGTTCCACATCATGCGCGAGCACGGCACCGAGCGGGCCGGTAGCTGCGCGCTCAATTATGAGAAGCGCGCCGGTACGTTTTACTGCGCCGGCTGCGAGCAGGCGCTGTTCGCCTCGAAGAAGAAGTTCGAAAGCGGCACCGGCTGGCCAAGCTTCAACGATCCGGTCCCGGGTTCGGTCGAAACGACGACCGATCGCAGCTACGGCATGACGCGCACCGAAGTGCATTGCAGCCGCTGCGGCAGTCATCTCGGCCACGTCTTCGACGACGGCCCGCCGCCGACGCATCTGCGCTATTGCATCAACGGCGTGGCGATGAACTTCAAGCCGGAATAACACCGGCGAGTCGCTTTACTCTTTAAGCTGTCCGCGCAGCCATTCCACGATCGTCGCCGTGATGTGCCCGGCGGGCTCGCCGGGCGTGCGGCCCATGTGATGGCCGGTGGCGTAAACGCGCGCCGACTTCGGCGTGCCGTGCTCCATCAGCAGATAGATGTCGTCGACCGGCGCCTGATCGTCGAGCTTGCCGTTGACGCCGAGGATCGGCGCCGACGGCTTGTCGAGCAGCCCCATCGTCTTCAGCGAGAAGCGCGGTGCGGCTTCGAGGAATTCCTCCAGCGTGTTCGTGCCCATGGCGCGGCTGCGTGCTTCGAGCAGGCTGTGCGCGCCAAATAGATAGGTGGCGCCGCCGGTGGTGAAGGCCGGGATCAGCCATTCTTTCTGGAAACCGTAATGGATGTTGCCGCCGTGAAAGACGGCGCCTTTGAGGGTGGGAACGACATAAGCAAGCCGCGCCGCCCAATAGGCGCCGAAGCTGCCGCCCCAGACCGCAATATTCGCGCCGTCGACATCGGCGCGCTGTGCCAGATAGTCGAGCCAGGCCAGATAAGTGCTCTCGGCTTCGGGATCGCTGTAGAGAACCGGATTTTCGCCGGTGCCCGGCATGTCGATCGACAGCGAGGCAACGCCGGTGCGCAGCAGTGCCTGTGCGGGGCGCAGGCGATCTTCCTTCCAGCCATCGACCCCGCCCCATTGCACCACGACCGGCGGCTTCGCCACGCCCGGCGGCCGCTGCAGATAACCGACCAGCGTTTTGCCGCCGAATGGCAGTTCAATGACTTCGAGGGGCGGATCGAAATGCTTTGCCGCTTTGCGGAACATCCGCACCGAATTTTTGTATGCCGAAAGCTTGCCGGGTGAATTCGGCGTCGGATAACGGCCGACGCGGCAGGCATCGAAGGCGTGCATGTAAAGCTCGGCAAGTTCGACGCCGGCGGCACCGTCCTTGGCGCCGTCCTTGGCGCGGGCGTCGGCCTTCTCTTCATAGCCGAGGCCGACTTTGCTCCATTCCGCGGCCCACTCATCCTTGTCGAGGCTTTTGAGTGCGCTCATCACCCGCTCGGCATCGTCGCGGCGGATTTCCTCAAAAGGGCTGAGCCGCCCGACACGGCGCATGAACTCGGCCTTGACCTCGTCGAGCGAGCGCTCGCGCGAGCCGGCAGGCTTGGCCGGTGTTGTTTGCAAATTCATTGACGCCTCCCGATTGTTTTTATTGGCTTGAGAATTAGCACAGTTACCGCCGGTGCGGGCAACGCCGTGCGGGCTTGAGGCGGACGCTCAAATCTCGATGCGGAAGCCGACTTCGATGATGGCGTCTTGCGGAATCTTGAAAAAATCCGGCGCCCGGCTCGACACGCGATTGAGGAACGAGAAGATCGCGAACGGCAGCGGCCCCATCGCCGAGCCCTTGTCGCGACGAACGATGGTCTCGTGCGCGAGATAGTAGTTCCGGTGTTCGAGATCGGCGTCGAAACCGAGCATCTTGCAGTTGCCCAGGCTCACCGGAATGTCCGGCGTCTGCATGAAGCCGAGCCTGACCTGGATGCGATAGAAGCCATGGCCGAGACGGGTCACCGAGTGGCGCTCGTGGAACGGCACGCGCGGGCGGTTCTCGAGGAAAAAGCTCAGCAGCACCACGGTGGCGTGCAGCACGCGATTGTGCTCGACGTGACGCAACAGCATGGGCGACGCGCCATGCTCGACTTTGGTGAGCCAAACTCCCAGCCCGGGCGCCCGGCCGATCACTTTACCGTCGGCATAAGTAATGAACTGTTCGAGCGGCATCGACATTTCCCGCAGCCGCTGCCGGGATATGAAGTTTCCCTTGCGCCAGGACAACATCAACAGCGCAACCGCCGCGGCGACGATGACCGGAAACCAGCCGCCGGCGAAAACTTTCATCGAGTTCGACACCAGGAATGTCGTGTCGATCGCGCCGATCGCGACCATGACCGGAATGGCGACGGCGGCCGGCCACTGCCATCGTCCGACCGCGACGTGATAAAGCAGGATCGTGGTGATCAGCATGGTGCCGGACACGGCGATACCGTAGGCCGCGGCGAGACTCTCCGAGGTACGGAAGAACAGCACGGTGAACAGCGTCGCCACCATGAGCAGCCAGTTCGCGGCGGGCACGTAGATCTGTCCGGCCTCGTTGGTCGATGTCGATATGATCCGCGCCCGTGGACTCAATCCCATCAGCATGGCCTGGCGGCTGAGTGAGAACACGCCGGAGATCAAAGCCTGCGAGGCGATGATGGTGGCGCATGCGGCCAGCACCACCATCGGTATCAGGGCCCAGGCCGGGGCGGATTTGTAGAACGGACTGTCGGCTGCGCTCGGGTCGGCGAGGATCAGCGCACCCTGGCCGAAATAATTGAGCAGCAGCGCCGGCAGAACGAGCCCGAACCAGGTGCGCCGGATGGCGGTCGGGCCGACATGACCCATGTCGGCATACAGCGCCTCGCCGCCGGTGAGCGTCAGGAACACCGCGCCGATGACCACGAAAGCGACGGCGGGATCGCCGACCAGAAAGCCGATCGCATAGGCCGGGTTTATCGCTTTGAGGATCGCTGGCGCCGCCCAGATATTGTCGAAGCCGATCGCTCCAATGGCGATGAACCACACCACCATGATCGGTCCGAACACACGGCCGATGCCTTCGGTGCCCCTGCGCTGGATCAGGAACAGGCCGATCAAAATCGCCAGCGTTACCGGGACGATGAAGCCGGCAAACGACGGCGCAACCAGTTTGAGACCTTCCATCGCCGACAGCACCGAAATCGCCGGCGTGATGACGCCGTCGCCGTAAAGCAGCGCCGAGCCGATAACCCCGAGGAACACCAGAAAGGGAAGTGCCGCGCCATTCCGGATTTTGTCGGCGGCGACGAGCGACAACAGCGCCAGGATGCCGCCTTCGCCGTCGTTGTCGGCGCGCAACACCAAGACGACATATTTGAGCGACACCATCAGCATCAGCGCCCAGAATGTCAGCGAGATGATGCCGACAACGTGGGCGGGCGTCGGCGCCGCCTGGCCAAGCCCGGTGAGAGCGACCTGAAAGGCGTAGAGCGGGCTGGTGCCGATGTCGCCGTAAACGACTCCCAAGGCGGTCAGCGCCAGGAACCAGGGATTGCCGGCATGATGGTGATGGGCTGCGCCACCGGCGTGCTCCGCCCTTTGCCGCGCCTCCGCATGCACGGCCCATTGTCTGCCAATAACCGCTGCAATCGCCGAAGTCGTTTTCATGATGAAGGCCTTAGCGCGTATTCAAGATTCAGGCCACGAACAATTCGACCGGCTCCAGATTATGTCATGGAAAAGACGGCGCGGTGACTGTCCTTGTGCCGCCCTTATGCCGCTTTCGAGCCCCACAGCTTCCCGCTCGCGATCGCCGCACCCTCGCTGAGCGCGGCGAGTTTGGCCCAGACGATACTGTCGGCGACCATCGGCTGCGTGCGCACCGAGGTGCCGAAGCCGCAATCGACGCCGGCGATCACGCGCTCGCGGCCGACAAGATCGGCGTAGCGGCCGATCCGCTGCGCCACCAGCCGCGGATGCTCGACGAAATTGGTCGTCGAATCGATGACGCCCGGAATCAGAATCTTGTCGTCGGGGATTTTGATCGTCTTAAGGTCTTCCCATTCGTGATCGTGGCGCGGATTGGCGGCCTCGATGCTGATCGCCTGCAGCCGCGCCTTGAATGCGATATCGATGATCTTCGTCACCGGCAGATCGTGGGTGTGCGGCCCGGCGTAGTTGCCCCAGCAGATATGCAGGCGGATGCGGTCGGCCGGCAGCCCTTCGATCGCGGCGTTGAGCGCCGCGATGTTGCGCTCGGCGATCTTGGCGCGGAATTCGTCGTCGGACAGGTGCCGGTACTGGTTGTTGCGCGCCGAGCCGAGATCGGGCGCATCGATCTGCAACACGAAGCCGGCTTCGACGATGGCGCGGTATTCGACCTTGAGCACCTCGGCCAGCGCCTCGACGTAGGCCTCCTCGGTCGGATAATGCAGATTGATGATGAAGCGGGTCAGGATGCCCGGCGACGGCGCCGTCATGAAGACGTCGGCGGATTTCGATTTTGCCGTGGCGGCTTTCAGATGCGCGATGTCGCGATCGAGCGGGGAGCGGTCCTTGTAGCGCAGCGCGCCGACGCAACCGGGAAACGGCGTCGCCGCGAAATTGCCGGCCTGAACGAAATCCGGATGCGCCAACAGATCGCGGCCGACCATGATGTCGCGGCCTTTTTCCGCGGCGCGCGGGTCCATCGCGATGCCTTCGACACGATGGCGGATATAGGTCGTGTACGAAGGCTTGCTCATCTCGCCGTCACTGACCACGTCGATGCCGGCTCCGGCCTGCAGCGCCACCACCTCGTCAACCGCCTTGGCGGTTGCGGCCTCGAATGCGTTCGCGTCGATGGCTTCGCCCTTCTCGCGGCGAAGAATGAGATCGATCAGCGGTTTCGGCCGCGGCAGGCTGCCGGTATGGGTGGTGAGGATACGGTCGGTCGAGGTCTTCATGCGGCACTCCCTGCAGTGTTTTTGCGCAGCGTTGTCGGCAAGCGGGGTTGCGGATAGTGTGCGCGCCGCGCCAGGCCGGCAAGGGGCGGGCAAGGCATAACAAGGCGAAAACCGGCATAACAAGGAGAAACGCCGCATGCGCATCGTCGATCTGAGCCGGGAGCTTTATCACCGCACGCCGTCCTATCCCGGCCAGCCGCCGGTCATTCATGGCGTCTGGAAGACGCACGACGAGGCGTTCGCCGACTCCGGCAACATCCAGGGCAATAGCGTGATGTTCTTCTCGATGCCCGACCACGGCGGCACGCATATCGATGCGCCGCGCCACTTCGGCAAAACCGGCACGCCGATCAACGAATATCCGCTGGAAAACTGCATCGTCCAGGGCATCTGCATCGATCTGCGGCACATCGCTCCACGCGCCGAAATCACGCCGACCGATCTCGAAGCAGCGGTGAAGAAAGCCGGCGTGCCGATTCCGAAAAAAGGCACGGTGCTGCTCTGCACCGGCCATCACGAGCGCACATTTCCGAAGCCGGCCTATGCGACCGATAATTCCGGTGTCAATGTCGCGGCGACCGAATGGCTCGCGGCGCAAGGCATCGTGCATTTCGGCATCGACTCGATGCGGCCGGGGCCGGAAGGCAGAGTGAACGCGCTGGTGCACAAGGCCTGTCTCGAACTCGACATCACCCATATCGAGAGCCTGTGCAATCTCGAAGCGCTGCTCGGCCAAGGCGAATTCCAGTTCATCGGTCTGCCGCTGAAATGGCGCGGCGGCACCGGATCGCCGATCCGCGCGGTGGCGGTGTTCAACGATTAGCTAGTTAATCCAACGTCGAGAGCACAGCTCGATCCACATTGTCTCTTCGGAAGGCGACGCTCATAATGCGATGAACAAGGCATTGCAAAATGACGAATCCGCTTAATCGCATCAGCATCGATCCCGCCGTGTGCGGCGGGAAACCCTGCATCAGGGGCACGCGAATTTGGGTTTCGCTTATCCTTGATTTGCTCGCTGGCGGTATGGCGGAAGCGGAATTACTGACTGAGTATCCCGGATTGGCGCATGAGGATATTTTGGCCGCTATCGCCTACGGCGCCGAAGCTGCGCGCGATCGCGTCATTCCTGTTCCGGTGGAGCCGGCGGAGTGAAAATCAAAGCGGATGAGAACATCAGCGCAAGCGGCGTCAATCTTCTGCGTGAAAACGGACATGACGTCGCAACGGTCCGAGAGCAGGGACTCAATGGCTCCCCTGATGATCATATTTTCCGGGTATGTACGTCGGAACAACGAATCTTAGTCACGCTTGATCGCGACTTTGGGCACGTTCCGCGTTTCCCACCTCAAGAATCGGCGGGCATCGTGATTCTGGAATTGGGCGGTCCGGCATCCCAGCGGCTTCTTCATGATCGTCTGCGCGACTTTCTTTATGTTGGCGCATCAAGATCGGTTGATGGCGAGCTATGGATTGTTGAGCCTGGGCGCGTCAGGGTACGTCTAGAAAAAGATGCAGAGTGAGGAAACGACCAGAATGCTGCTCGGACATAATCGCAAAATGACCGGTGCCCAGTGCATCGCCGACATGCTGCAGGGCTACGGCGTCACGCATGTGTTTCATGTGCCGGCGGTGATGCGCACGGCGTTCGCCGAAATGGAACGCCGCACCAGCATCAAGCGCCTGCACGTGCATGGCGAGAAGTCGGCCGCCTACATGGCCGACGGCTATGCGCGCGCATCCGGCAAGCCCGGCATCTGCGGGGCGCAAGTGATCGGCGCGCTCAATCTCGCCGCCGGCTTGCGCGACGCCTGGCTCGCGCATTCGCCGGTGATCGCCATCACCGGCGGCCGCGATCCGAAAACCAAATTCCGCAAAGTCTATCAGGAGGTGGATGACGTGCCGGCATTCGAGCCGGTGACCAAGTTCAACGCCACCATCGACGATGTTGCGCGCATTCCCGACATGCTGCGGCAAGCCTTCCGCACCGCGGTGACCGGCTGTCCCGGTCCGGTGCATCTGCAATTGCGCGGCAACGAGGGCCAGCTCGACGCCGAGGAAGCCGAGATGGAGCCGCTCTGCGAGCCGCAATTCGCGCGCGTGCCAGCCTTCCGGCCCGAACCGGATCAGGCGAGCGTGCTCGCAGTATTGAAAATACTGCAAACCGCGGCGCGGCCGGTGATTGTCGCCGGCGGCGGCGTGCGCAGTTCGGGCGCGGCGGCCGAACTCGTCGCGCTCGCCGAAGCACTGCAAATTCCGGTCGCCACTTCGCTCAACGGCAAGGATTCGATTCCGGGCAATCATCCGCTGTCGGTCGGCGTGGTCGGCTCATATTCGCGCGAAAGCGCCAACCGCGTGGTCAACTCCGCCGACCTCGTCTGTTTCATCGGCACCGAGACCGGCGGCATGACGACGCATTTCTGGGCGGTGCCCAAGATCGGCACGCGCGCCGTCCAGATCGACATCGATCCCGAAGCGCTCGGCCGCAATTATCCGCTCGCCGCCGCGGTCAATGGTGACGCCAAAGTGACACTCGCGCGCATGCTTGCCGCCGCCGACCGCGGCAGCGCGACAACGCGCGCGGCATGGATCGCCGAGGCGCAAAAATTCTGCGCCGATTGGCGCGCCAAATATCGCGGCGCGTTGACCTCGGATGCGGTGCCGATTCTGCCCGAGCGACTCTGTCACGAATTGTCGCGGCACATTCCCGATGACGCCATCGTCGTGGTCGATACCGGTCATGCCGGCATGTGGATGGGCGGCATGTTCGATCTCACCTCGCCGCGGCAGAGCTATATGCGCAGCGCCGGCCATCTCGGCTGGGCGTTTCCCGCCGGCCTCGGCGCCAAATGCGCCTGTCCCGATCGGCCGGTGGTGACTTTCACCGGCGACGCCGGCTTTTGGTACCACATCGGCGAAATCGAGACCGCGGCGCGCTGGAATATCAATGCGGTGACGGTGGTGAACAACAACGGCGGCGGCAATCAGTCGAAGCGCGGCTTCGATCGCGTCTATGGCGGTAAGCAGACCGATAAGGCGCGCGAAATGTGGACCTTCAGCAAGGTCAATTTCGCCCGCATTGCCGAAGACGTGGGCGCGCTCGGCATCCGCGTCGAGCAGGCTTCGGCGTTTCCCGCGGCGCTGGCGCAAGCGCTCGCGGCCGAACGCCCGGTGGTTATCGACGTCGTTACCGATATCGACGCCCTGGCACCGGTGGCGGTCGCCTAAACAGCGATTTACCCGCCGCTCGTTCCCGCGAAAGCGGGAACCCAGCTCCGTGCGCGCGTTCTGGATTCCCGCTTGCGCGGGAATGAGCGGAATAATCGCACCGCCCAAATTGGGCGAAATGCGGACGATTTATGACAATCGAATGTCTGCGTCCGTCATTTGCATCACGAAATTGCAATGAGGCGCTGGCGCTGTCGCCTCCTTTGCGCCCTAAAATCCGGGAACCTTCATCGGCCTAGGGGTTGCGCGGCCGATTGCGTGAGCGTAGCCGCAACATTCGGAATTTAATGCGCACGGAACGGGATTCGGCAGTCCGCCTGCTGCAGATTTTGATGATCGCGTCGCTGCTGTTCCCGGCGGCGCTGTTGGCCTATGCCGGCTGGAACGACTATCGCGAGGTCTACGCCGTCAATGACGAGCGCATCGATCGCTCGCTCGACGTCATGCAGGAGCAATCGCTGCGAGTGTTTCAGACGGTCGACCGGATCTTCCCCGAGGTCGACGAAGTCGTGCGCGGCATGTCGGACGAGGAGATGCGCGCCGCGCAGTTGAGCCTCGCGCCGCGGCTGCAACGTATCGTCGGCGTCATGCCGCAGGTGCAGTCCATCACCGTGATCGGCCGGGACGGCCGGCCGCTCGCGTCGAGCGACAGCGGCGATTCGGCCGGCGCCGATTTGGCCGATCGCTCCTACTTCAAGGTACCGGCGGCCGGCCATGCCGGGACCTATGTCGGCGAGGTGCATGTCCAGGGCGCGCCGGACGACGCCGACGATCTGTTCGAGCTGTCGCACCGGCTCGGCTCGGCCGACGGCGCCTTCCGCGGTGTCATCGCGGTCGCAGTACGGTCGCGGTATTTCAACGACTTCTATGGGATGATCGAGCAGTCGCCGGGAAATTTCTACGAGCTGGTGCGCTCCGATGGCGTCTTGCTGGCGCGCTATCCCTCGACCGCTGCCGATTTGCAGCAGCTGACGCCGGCGAGCGCATTGCGCCTCGCGATCGCCGACGGCACGCAGCACGCCCTTTATTCGGTCAGGTCGCAGGTTGACGGCATCAATCACCGCGTCGGCTTTCGTAAGCTGCCAGGCTACCCGGTTTATGCGCTCGCCGGCATCGAGACCTCGGCGATCCATGCCGAATGGCTGGAGATGGTCGCCGGCCATCTGGTGTTCGGTCTGCCGGCAACGCTGCTGCTGTTCTTTACGCTGTGGGTGGCGCTGCGCCGCACCCGGCGCCTGCATGACGAAGCCGAACGCCGCGAAATCGCAGAAGATGCGCTGCGGCAGGCCCAGCGGCTCGAAGCGATCGGCCAGCTGACCGGCGGCGTCGCGCACGACTTCAACAATCTTCTGATGATCGTCAGCGGTACCGTGCAACGCTTGCGCCGTCATGTCGCCGGCGACAAGGAGAGACAGCTGCTCGACACCATCACCACCGCGACGCAACGGGGCGGCAGCCTGACCCGGCAATTGCTCGCCTTCTCACGGCGGCAAATGCTGCAACCGAGCGTGATCGATCTCGCCGAGCGGCTGCCGGAAATAAAGGAAATGCTGAGCCGTTCGCTGCGCGGCGACATCGAGATCCGTGTCGGCGTGCCGCGGCGGCCGTGCATGGTCAAGGTTGATCCGAATGAGTTCGAGCTTGCGCTTCTCAATCTCGCCTTCAATGCGCGTGATGCCATGCCGAAAGGCGGCACGCTCACGATCACGGCAAAGCCGGTGCTGATGCGCGGCAAAGCGTCGGAGGAAGGCCTCAGCGGCGATTTCGTCGCAATCCGAATAGCCGATACCGGGACAGGCATTCCGCCCGACGCGCTGCCGCGGGTGTTCGAACCGTTCTTCACCACCAAGGAGGTCGGCAAAGGCACCGGCCTCGGCCTAAGCCAGGTTTACGGTTTTGCCCGGCAATCGGGCGGTGCCGCTTCTATCGCCACATCCGCGCGCCGCGGCACCGCTGTCACTTTGTTTTTGCCGCGCAGCTGGGAGACGCCGGCGCGGCCACGCCCGGCGATCGTGGCGATCGGCGATGCGCCGCCGGCCGGCACCGTGCTTGTGGTCGAGGACAATGCCGAAGTCGCCGCCGTCGGCGAGGCTTATTTCGAGGAGCTCGGCTACCAGGTCCGGCACGCGGCGAGCGCCCAGGCCGGACTCGAATCGATCGAGCGTGACGCGGCTATCGATCTGGTCTTCTCGGACATTCTGATGCCGGGCGGCATGAACGGTTTAGAGCTTGCGGACGTCGTGCGCCGGCGCTTTCCCCACATCGCGGTGCTGTTGACCACGGGTTACAGTTCCAGCGCGCAGGATGCGGTGCGCCGCGGCTTCGAGGTTTTGCAGAAACCTTACGACATCGTCGCGCTCGAGCGCGCCTTGCGCGAAGCGCGCGGCGCGTCGGATCGCGTCGCGCCGCTGGCGCCGCAGCAAGCGGCGGGATGAGCAGACGAATAGCGCGAGGCTCAACGCCGCGCTTTGACAGATCGTTTTAATCCGACAAACCTGGAGCTGAACCTTCTGTTACTTCAGCCGCCGGGGAATGGACTCATGAGCCGCGGCACCGCATCGATGCCCACATACGAAACTGCCATATAGATCGACATCAGCGCGCCGACTGCGCAGAAACAAATAATGGGCCAGGCATCGCTCGGGCCCGGCGCCACCGCGTCTTTCGCCCGCCTTGGATTCGGAAGCTCGCCGCGATTTGGCATGTCATTCTCCTGTGATGGCTGTGTTTGAATAAGGAAATGCAAATTTCGGGCCGCAAACTCCGGTCGCAATTTTCAGCCGGCAAATTCGGGATATTTCGAGGAACGAAAAGCCGGTTGGAGGGTGTGGAGGCCCGCGTCCGGCAGCCCAATGTCGCGGTGGAACAAGAACGTGGCGCCGATGTTGCGTTAATGATGTCGAATCCAATGTCATCCTGGAATTCATGGTTTGCGCTTTCCTCGCAAGCGCTCATGCTCGGGTTCGAGGCACAGCAGGTCGTTGGGCTTCGGCTCATGCGGCTCGCAGCCGGTGGCGCGTCCGGTCACGCCGAGGCGCAGCGCATGGTGACGGAAAAATTCGCGGCCTTCGCCGAGGCGCAAGCCGCAGCCGTCACGACGGCAATCGAAGGCGGCAATAGCCGTCGCCTCGGTAAGAAGGTTGTCGGCGTCTATAAAAAGCGCGTGCGTGGCAACAGGCGCCGGCTGACGCGGTGAATGCCGCGCTACGGAACCAATGAAAGTCTGACAGGTTCATACGATGGCGGTACAGTCGCATCGCCCCATCCCGCTTGCGAGGTATCATGTTCCATCAGCGCTCGTCGGCCTTCGGGCCCAGCGTCACCGCCATCCAGAAGCACTTGGGTGCGGTCGAAAAGGAGCTCGAAAAACTCGGCCGGGCCGGCGGCCGCCGGGCTTCCGTCGCCGCCTCCGAAGCGAGCGAGCAGATCGGCGACGCGGTCTCCACGATCGTAAGCGATATGATCGATCGGTTCCGGGAGCGCGGCCGGGCGGCCGGCGACGGCGCCGCGCGGCTCGGCAACCAGGCCCTCAAGCTGGGCGCCGGCTATGGCAGCGATGCCTTGCAGCGGGTGAGCGCGGAAACCGAGGACCGGCCGCTCATCATGCTCGGCGTCGCGCTCGGAATCGGCGTGTTGATCGGTGCCGCGATCTTGAGCAACGTCAACAAACGGTAAGTACGTCCAACAAGCCTTTATCCGTCATGGCCGGCCTTTTTCGGGCCGCCCCGATTCACGGGGCAATACGTGCCGCGCCGATGATGTGTCAGCCATGTCCCCGAACACCCGTCAGTCAAGTGTCCGGGCTGAGTACCCGGCTCGCAATGACGAATTTCATTCACCCCCACTCTATCGCGGGGCGCGAGAATCACTCTTCGCCAATCTCGCGCAGGATTTCAGCGGTGTGTTCGCCGAGGCGGGGGGCGGGGCGGTCCGATGCTGTCGGTGCTCCGTCGAGCACGATCGGCGAGCGAAGGCCGGGAATGGTGCCGCCTTTGGCGGCGTCGCTTTTTAGGTTGAGCCGCATGCCGCGATGGACGACCTGCGGATCGGCGAAGACCTGCCCGAGATCGTTGATCGGGCCGGCAGGGATGCCGGCGCTTTCGAGCTTTTCCAGAAGATCGTTGCGCTTGAGCTTCGAGGTCAGCGACGAAATCTTGCCGACGAGTTCGGCGCGATGCGCCAGCCGGCCCTTGTTGTCCTTGTATTCCGGCACTTCGGCGATCTGCGGCTCGCCGAGGATGCCGCACAACTTGATGAATTGGCTGTCGTTGCCGGTGGCGATGATGATGAGCCCGTCGGCGACCGGAAACGCCTGATAGGGAACGAGGTTCGGATGCGTATTACCGATGCGCTTGGGCAGTTCGCCGGTGACGAAATAATTGAGTGCCTGAAACGACAGCACGCCCACGGTCGAATCGACCAGTGCGGTATCGACATAGCCGCCCTTGCCGGTCTTTTCCCGCCGCGCCAGGGCGGCGAGGATGCCGACCACCGAATAAACGCCGGAGAAAATATCGGAGACCGCGACGCCGACCCGCATCGGCTCGCCGTCCGCCGTGCCGGTCAGGCCCATCATGCCGCCGATGCCCTGCGCCATCAGATCGTAACCGGCGCGCGACGCCGACGGCCCGGTCTGGCCGAAGCCGGTAACCGAGCAGTAGATCAGCCGCGGATTGTCGGGTGCGAGGCTGTTGTAATCGAGGCCGAATTTGGCGAGCCCGCCGACCTTGAAATTCTCGATCAGCACGTCGGAGCGCGCCGCGAGCTTCTTGACAATGCGCTGGCCCTTGGCGCTGGCGAAATCGAGCTCGATCGAGCGCTTGCCCCGGTTGGCGCTGTGGAAATAGGCGGCGCCAAGATTGCCACCGTCGGCGGCCGGCACAAAGGGCGGTCCCCAGGCGCGGGTATCGTCGCCGGCACCCTCGCGCTCGACCTTGATGACGTCGGCGCCGAGATCGGCCAACAGCTGTCCCGCCCAAGGACCTGCCAGGATCCGGGCAAGCTCCAGCACACGCAACCCAGCTAACGGCCCCGGCATGTTTCACTCCCAACCAGCGCGCCTACCGCCGCGCGGCCGTTTAACTGGCAAAGCAGGAAGAATTTGTCCAGGTTTCTGTGCATATCTTAGGCATTCGCGAACTTGTCACGGCTGGGCGCGATCATTAGCTATTGGCATGCCGGATGGGATAATGCGGTGAATACATCCTTCTTCAGCGAGATGCTGCAAAGCATCGCCGACCGCAGCCGCGCATTGATCAAGCGCGAGCGCCGGGGGCCGGCGCGCGAGCGCTCAGCCGGCATTATCGAGCTCTGCGAAGAATTACTGTCGGAGCGCGGCGAAGCGTCGGGCGTCGCCTTGGCGCAGGATATCCTGGCCCGCTACGCCGAATTGACCACCGGGCCGCGGATCGCCTTTTTCGAGGCGCTGGTCACCACCTTCGGCCATGACCGTAGCCGCATCGACCGCGCCATCGCGGCCTGGCGCGATGCACCGACGCCGGATAATGCCGGCGAACTCCATCATGCCAGCGAGCCGTTGCGGCTCGAACTGTTCCGCCGTCTCAATCTGGCGCCGGGAGGCACCGCCGCGCTGGTGCGCATGCGTGAGCATTTGCTTGATGCCATGGCGCATCGCGACGAGCTCGGGGAAATCGACAGCGACTTCGTTCACTTGTTCCTGTCGTGGTTCAATCGCGGCTTCCTGGTGCTGCGCAAGATCGACTGGTCGACCTCGGCGGCAATCCTGGAAAAGATCATCCGCTACGAGGCGGTGCACGAGATCAGGGATTGGAACGACCTGCGCCGCCGCATCGATCCGCCCGACCGCCGCTGTTACGCTTTTTTCCATCCGGCTTTGGTCGATGAGCCTTTGATCTTCGTCGAGGTGGCGCTGACGCGCGAAATTCCGGGCGCGATCGCGCCGATCCTTGCCGACAAGCGCGATCCGGTCGAAGTGCAGCGCGCCACCACGGCGGTGTTCTATTCGATCACCAATTGCCAGCGCGGCCTCGCCGGCGTCACCTTCGGACACTTCCTTATCAAACAAGTGGTCGAGGAAGTGTCGCGGGAATTGTCCCGGGTCGGCACCTACGTCACGCTGTCGCCGGCGCCGAATTTCGCCGGCTGGCTCAAGCGCGAACGTGACAACATCAATTCGCCGGCGTTCGACGACGAAGATCGCGAGGCGCTCGGCGCGCTCGACAACGCGGATTGGTGGAAAGATCCGGCACTCGCCGAACAGGTGCGCGAGCCGCTGTTGCGCGCAGCCGCCTGGTATTATCTGCGCGCCCGCAACGGCCGCGGCCTACCGGCCGACTCGGTGGCTCGGTTCCACCTCGGCAACGGCGCGCGGCTCGAACGCCTCGATTTCCTTGCCGATACGTCGGAGCGCGCGCTACGGCAGTCCTACGGCTTGATGGTCAATTACCTTTACGATCTCGATTACATCGAACGGAACCACGAAGCCTTTGCGCAGCAGCGCGCCATCGTCGCCGCCAGTGCAGTGACGCGGCTGGTCACCACGCCGGCGCGCGAGATCGTCGCGGTTTCGGGATAGTTGTCATCCATAGTCACAGGTCAGCGAACAAGGCTTTTCATGCCCGCGCTGCTCGGCATTCTTGAAACCGTGCTTTATGTCGGGGACTTCGCGCCTGCTTGCGCGTTCTACGAGCAGGTGCTCGGCCTCAACAGTATTTACCGCGACCAGCGCCTCTGTGCTTACGATGTCGGTGCCCGCGGCGTGCTGTTGTTGTTCTTGCGCGGCCAGTCGCTGCAGACCGTGCATCTGCCGGGCGGTACCATTCCGCCGCACGACGGTCACGGCCCGGTGCACATCGCCTTCTCGATAGCGGCGGACGATCTCGCCACTTGGGAGTCGCAGCTGAAAGAAGCGGCCATCGACATCGAAGGCCGCACCAAATGGCCGCGCGGTGGCGAGAGCATCTATTTCCGCGATCCCGACGGCCATTTGCTCGAACTGGCAACGCCGGGCCTGTGGCCGGGCTATTAGGATTTTCCGTAAACCGGCACGATGGCGCCGCGGGTGACACGATTGTCGGGCGAGGCGAGGAAGGCGATCGTCGCCGCCACTTCTTCGACCTTGGGCCACAAGGCGTAATCGGCCTTTGGCATCGACTGTCGATTGGCGGCCGTGTCCATGATCGAGGGCGCCACGGCATTGACCAAAATGCCGTACTTGGCGACCTCTTCGGCAAGCGCCGCGGTTAGCGCGGCGACGGCAGTCTTGCTGGCGGTATAGGCAATCATGCCCGCGCCGCTGCGCCATTCCAGCGCGGCGCGGGCGGTGACATTGACGATGCGGCCACCACCTAACGGGCTGCCGGTCATCGCCTTTACGGCGGCACGGCAGCACAGCATGCAGCTGACGAAATTCATGTCGAATTGCTGCCTGATCATGGCGAGGCTTGTTTCCTGGATCGGCGCTGAGGCAAAGCCGCCGGCAATGTGGATCGACGCCCAGAGCGGCGCGATGCCCTGGTAAAGCCGTTCGATCGCCGCCTCGTCGGCGAGGTTGCCGGTGACCGTAAGTCTGACCTGCGGGTGCTCGCGCAGGCGAAACCGCTGTGCTTCGGCTTCGTTGAACGAGGGCACGTGGCAGACCGCGCCCGCCTCGATCAGCGCCGAAACCACGGCGGTGCCGAGCGCGCCGGCGCCTCCGGTTACGACGATATGACGATTGTGCAAATCCATTGGCGTTTTTCCTCAGCGACTCATCATCGCCTTTCCATCTTTGGTAGCAAGGCCGCCACGCGAATTTGATAGTCTATCTGCAGGGGAGAATCAGTGGCTGACTTCGACCTCGCCATAATCGGCGGCGGCATCAACGGCACCGGCATCGCGCGCGACGCCGCCGGCCGGGGCTTTCGCGTGGTGCTGATCGAGCAGAGCGATCTCGCTGCGGCGACCTCGTCGGCATCGTCGAAGCTCATTCATGGCGGCTTGCGCTATCTCGAGCAGTACGAATTCCGGCTGGTGCGCGCGGCACTGCGCGAGCGCGAAGTGCTGTTGCGGGCGGCGCCGCATTTGATCCGGCCGTTGCGTTTCGTGTTGCCGATCAATCCGGCGCGGCGCTCGCCGACGCTCATCCGTCTCGGTCTGATGCTTTACGACTGGATCGGCTGGCGCAAGATCCTGCCCGGCACCCGCGAAGTCGATCTGGTGACCGACGAGGCCGGCCAGCCGCTTAAATCGCGGTTTCATCACGCGTTCGAATATTCAGATTGTTTCGCCGACGACGCCCGCCTCGTCGTGCTCAATGCGGTCGATGCCGCCGAGCGCGGCGCCGTAATCCGTACCCGGACCCGCTGCGTGCGGGCCGATCGCGGCGACGAATGGCGGCTGGTGCTCAATGCCCGCGGCCAGCGCGACGTGGTGACGGCGCGGATTTTGGTCAACGCCGCCGGCGCCTCGGTCGAAACCTTCGCCGAGACGGCGCTGCGGCAACAACCGCAGCATCGACTCCGCCTCGACAAAGGCAGCCACATCGTGGTGCGGCGGCTGTTCGACCACGACCGCGCCTATATCCTCCAGGCATCCGACAGCCGCGTCGTCTTCGCCATACCCTTCCAAGGTGACTTCACGCTGATCGGCACCACCGATCGCGCCTTCGCCGGCGATCCGTCAATGGTGCTGCCGAGCGGCGAGGAGATCGATTACCTCTGCGGCGTCGCCAACGACTATTTCCGTACCGAGATTGGCGCCGCCGACGTGGTCTGGGCCTATGCCGGCGTCCGCGCGCTCTACGATGACGGCGCACGCAAGCCCCAGGATATCGGCCGGGACTACACGCTGATCCTCGACGAGCGGTTCGGCGAGGCGCCGCTGCTGACCGTCTATGGCGGCAAGATCACGACCCATCGGCGGCTCGCCGAGGACGCTTTGGTGCGGCTGTCGCATTTCTTTCCGCATTCGCGGCCCTGGACCGCCGCGAGCCACTTACCCGGCGGCGATTTCGTTTACGACGGCGTCGATACTTTGGTCGAACGGACGCAGCGGACCTGGCGGTTTTTGACCGCCGATCATGCCCGCCGGCTGGTCCGCGCTTACGGCACGCGAGTGGACCGGGTGCTCGGTACCGCCGCCAAATCCGACGACCTCGGCACCCGGTTCGGCGCCGATCTCACCGCCACCGAAGTCCGGTATTTGATGACGAAAGAATGGGCCCAGACCGCCGACGATGTGCTGTGGCGGCGCTCCAAGCTCGGTCTGCGGCTTACCGCGGCGCAGATCACGGCTCTTGAGCAGTTCATGGCGGGTCCCGGTGCGGCGAAATCGTAAAATTTTATCGATTTGGCTCACGGCGATTTTATCCGTCTGTGGTCCTATGTGAGCGGACGAAAAACGATCAGCGCGACCATACGGGACGTCATGGAAACGGCTGCAACTCAAATTGCGCGACGGCTCGGACAGCTCAAAGTGCTCATCGTCGATGACGAAGCGAGCATGCGCAAGGTCACACACGCGCTTCTCCAGACGATAGGGGTACGAAATATTCTCGAGGCCCATAGCGGCCGCGAGGGGCTGGAGGCCATTTGCACCCATGCGCCGGATGTCGTCATTCTCGACTGGGAAATGCCGGCGCCGAACGGTCCTGAATTCATGCGCGCCGTACGCGCACCCGACAAATTCCCGCTGCCCGATATTCCGGTCATCATGCTGACCGGGCATAGCGAACGCTCCTGCGTCATCGAAGCGATGCGGCTCGGCGTCAACGAATATCTGCTCAAGCCGGTGTCGTCAGTTGCGCTGTTGGCGCGTCTTGTGGCGATCCTGTGCAAGCCGCGCCCGATGATCAAGAAGGGCGATTATTACGGGCCGCAACCGCGCTCATTGGCCGCCTATAAGCCTGACGCCGATCCCGGCTTTAGTCAGATCGTACTCGTTAATTGATGTGGCATTCCGTCAGCGTGCACCCATGACATCGAGTCGCTCGAAGAAACAGATCGATACACTGATCCAGTCGCTCTGCGTGTTGGTTGTCGACGACAATCAGTACATGCGCAAAATGATCCGCAATCTCCTGGTGAATTGCGGCATCAAGGATATTTACGAGGCGGCCGATGGCATCGCCGCGCTCGATTCGATCCGCACGGTGGCCCCCGACGCGGTCGTGCTCGACTGGGAAATGCCGCTGTTGAGCGGCCCGGAACTTGTGCGGATCGTGCGTTCGCCGGGCGTCTTCCCGATGCCGGACGTTCCGATCATCATGCTCACCGGTCATTGCGAGCGCTGGCGGGTGGTCGAGGCGGTGCGGCTTGGCGTCAACGAGTTCCTGACCAAGCCGGTCTCGGCCAAATCGCTTTACGACCGGCTGGTCGCCATCACGCTGCAGCCGCGGCCGATCATTCAAAATGGCGACTATTACGGCCCGGAGCCGCGCAAGCACGTGCTGGAGATCGAAGACGACGTCGCGCGCGCGTCCAGCGTTACCGCCGCGGCCGTGGGCTGATCGCCGCATCTTTCCAGACCTTGTAAAAATGCTTTAGCGTGTCCCGATGATGCGCCGTAGCCGGCGCGCCGCTATCGGGGCACGGATGTCGTCCACCGCCGGATCGAATCGAGGTTTCGCAAAGCGGGGCTTTGCGCCTTGGGCCGATCCCGCCGTGCAGCCGTTGCTGCGGATCGAGGGTGCGAGCAAACGCTTTGGCGATTTCACCGCCGTCGATCACCTGTCGCTCGATATTTATCAAGGCGAGTTTTTTGCGCTGCTGGGACCCTCCGGCTGCGGCAAGACCACGCTGTTGCGGCTGATCGCGGGTTTCGAGCAGGCCAGCGCCGGCCGCATCCTGCTCGACGGCGTCGATCTTGCCGCGGTGCCGCCATATCGGCGTCCGGTCAATATGATGTTCCAAAACTACGCTTTGTTCCCGCATCTCAATGTCGAGGCCAATGTGGCATTCGGCTTGAAACAGGAGGGATTGCCGAAGACCGAGATCGCCGGGCGGGTCGCGGACATGCTGGCGCTGGTGCGGCTCGAAAATTTCGGCCGGCGCAAGCCGCATGAATTGTCGGGGGGCCAACGCCAGCGCGTGGCGCTCGCCCGCTCGCTGGTCAAGCGGCCCCGGGTGTTGCTGCTCGACGAGCCGATGGCGGCGCTCGACAAGAAACTGCGCGGCGAAACCCAATTCGAGCTGATGGAATTACAACGCCGGCTGGGACTGACTTTCATCATCGTCACCCACGACCAGAGCGAAGCCATGACGGTCGCCGACCGGATCGCGGTGATGGATCGCGGCCGCCTCATGCAGGTTGCGCCGCCGGCCGCGATCTACGAGCGGCCGAATTCGCGCTGGGTCGCGGATTTCATTGGCGAGATCAATCTGTTCGAGGGCCGCGTCGGCGATGACCGGATGACCGTCGAGGGCACGGCGTTCGGCCAGGTCCGGGTTGCCGCCAAGATCGACACGGCGCCCGGTTCGACGGTCTGGGTGGCGGTACGGCCGGAGAAGATGCGGCTCACAAACGAGCCGCCGGCAGCCGATACGAAAAATGCTTGTACCGCAACGATAGTCGATGTCGGCTATTTCGGCGGTCTGTCGATATACCGACTGCGCGGCGCCGACGGCGTCGTGGCCAAAGCCGCAATCACCAATACCGGCGGGCTTACCGAACCCACGATCGGCTGGGACGACAAGATCTGGCTGAGCTTCCAGCCCGATTCAGCAATCGTTCTGACGCGATGAGAGAGGCGAGATTGCGAGGAGCAACGCGAAAATGAAGCCGTCGCGAGAATACTCGTTCTGGCAGAAGCTGGTTATTGGGTTTCCTTATGCGTGGCTCGCGGCTTTTTTCCTCGTGCCGTTTTTGATTGTGCTCAAGATCAGCCTGTCGCAAACCGCGATTGCGCAGCCTCCCTATACGCCGCTGTTCGATGTCGCAGCAGGCCTGCAGGGCCTGAGGCATTTCTTTGCCGCTCTGTCGTTCGACAATTACGCGTTTCTGGGCTCCGACCCGCTCTACATCTTGTCCTATGTGAAAAGCGTAGAGATCGCCGCCTTCTCCACGCTGATGCTGCTCGCGATCGGTTATCCGATCGCCTATGCCATCACGCGCACGCCGCGGCGATTTCAAGCGATCCTGGTGCTGCTGGTGATCCTGCCCTTCTGGACCTCGTTTTTGATCCGCATCTATGCCTGGATGAACATCCTGCAGCACGATGGCCCGCTTAATCAGCTGCTGCTGGCGCTGCACATCGTGCGCACGCCACCGGCCTGGCTGTCCACCAACACCGCGGTCTATATCGGCATCGTCTATTCCTATTTGCCGTTCATGGTGCTGCCGCTCTATGCGACGCTGGAGAAACTCGACGAGTCGCTCCTGGAAGCGGCAGCGGATCTCGGCTGTCCGCGCTGGCGGACTTTCTGGCTGTTAACCGTGCCGCTGTCGGGGCCGGGCGTGTTGGCGGGCGCGCTATTGTGCTTCATCCCTATCGTCGGCGAATTCGTCATCCCCGATCTGCTCGGCGGCTCGCAGACTTCCATGATCGGCCAGACGGTGTGGACCGAATTCTTCGCCAACAAGGATTGGCCGACGGCGTCGGCGGTCGCCGTGGTGCTGGTGTGTCTACTGGTGACGCCGATCGTCGTGTTCCAGTATCAAGCGATGCGCGGGATGGAGCGGGGCGCGTGATGCGAAAAGCTTCCGCGCTCAATCTCGTGGCCATCGGCGTCGGCCTCGCGTTTCTTTATCTGCCGATCGTCATCCTGGTCATCTACTCGTTCAACGCCTCGCGGCTTGTCGCCGTCTGGGGCGGCTGGTCGACGCGCTGGTACGCCCAGCTTGCCGGCGACGTCTCGTTATTGGAGGCCACCTTCATCAGCCTTCGCATCGCGCTCGTCGCGGCGAGCGCCGCAACCGTGCTTGGAACGCTGGCGGCGGTGGCACTGGTTCGCTTCGGCCGGTTCCGCGGCCGGCTGCCGTTTGCCGCCATGATCTATGCGCCGCTGGTCATGCCGGAGGTCATCACCGGCCTGTCGATGCTCCTTTTGTTTGTCGCGATTTCGATCGATCGCGGCTTTTGGACGGTGGTCATCGCGCATACCACCATGGCGATGTGCTTCGTCGCGGTGATCGTGCAGTCCCGGCTGGTCGATTTCGACATGAGCCTGGAAGAGGCGGCGATGGATCTCGGCGCCTCGCCGCCGCGAACCCTCCTCTATGTGACCCTGCCGCTGATCCTGCCGGCCATCGCCGCCAGCTGGATGCTGGCTTTCGCGCTTTCGCTCGACGATCTGGTGATCGCGAGCTTCACCACCGGGCCGGGCGCGACGACGCTGCCGATCCGCATCTATTCCGAGGTCCGGCTCGGCGTGAGCCCGGAAATGAATGCGGTCTGCACCATCATGATCGCCGTTGTCGGCATCGCCGTCATCGCCGCGTCGCTCCTGACCAAACTCAGCGCAGGAAGGGGAACGCCGGCGCGGGCTTGATCAATCCCGGCTCTCGCCCGGCGGCCGGAACAGGTAGAGCACGAACCAGACCGGAACGATCACCAGTGCGCCGAGCAGCAGGTTGGGGAGGGCCCAGGCGAGGCCCTGGCGTGCCAAGTCCTCGATATGGTCTGGTGACAGGCCGGCGGTCTTGACCAATTGGTCGGTGGTGATGCCGAAATGGCCGAGGACAGTCCCGACGATCAGCGACGCGATCAGCACCTTGACCATCATGCGCGTGAGGCGGCCGAACATCAGCGGAGCACCCTGCGCCCGGTCGCGAGCGCAAAGACGCGCACTGATTCGGGCGCCACGAATCATAGAGCAAAAAGTTAAAAGCTGCTCGACGCGGCCGGCGTTAATGCCCGACGGTCGGTGCGATAGGCGCCGAAGCGGGCGCCGCGGCGGGCGGGGAGGCGAGCAATTGATCGATCACGGCATGCACGGCGTCACTGGCATTGTGTGCCTTGGCGGCGTCGAGGAGCGGCGCCGCCGCGCCGGAACGGTGGATCAAGGCCTGGGCGTCCGGCAGCATGATCGGGTCGTCCCACTGGCCTTGCACCACGAAGGGTAAATCGAATTCGTTGTCGGTCGCGGTCGAGACCAAAGTCGCTATGCCCTTGAGGTCGAGATCGCGCGTCGGCAACGACGCCTGGCCGCTGACGGAGAGCCGCACCGACGGCCCGTCGATATGCATGTCATCGACCGAGACCATGCCCTTGTCGACCTTAAGGTTGATGGCGAACTGGTCGAACGGGGTGCGGCCGCTGCGGAAATCGCCGTTACCGGAAAGCGGACGGCGCTCGAGCCGCCGCAGCAATTGTTCGACATTGATGCCGGTCAGTGCGCCGGACGCGGCATTGAGCGTCGCCGTGCCGTTGATCGCCTGCGTCACCGCCATGACAGATGAGCCGGAACCGTCGAGATTGATCGCGAGATTGCCGCGGCCTTCCAGTTTATGCAGAGCAAAGACTTGGCCGAGGCATTCATCCAGATCGACATCGACAAATTGCAGACGGGAATTGACCGCGACGCCGTTGTTGGCGCTGGCGAACCCGAGCGTGCCTTTTGCTACGCCGCCGAACGCCTGGGCTTCTCCGATCGTAAGATCGAACTTGCCGTCATGCATATTCGCGGCAACCGCGGTGCGGCCGAGTTTTGTGCCCGATATCTTGATGCTCGCGGCGGACAGCCGCAGATCGAGATTGAAGTCGCCGAAACCATCGAGCGCGATCGGCAATTGATTCCAGTTACGCTCGTTCTTGGCCAATAATCGCACGCCGGAAACATAGGGCGTCAGGTCGAGCGTATCGGCCGCAAGCGTTCCCTGCACCAGGCGATGACCGTCATTGGAAAGCGTCAAGGCGCCTTCTGCGGCGTTGCCGTCGAGGTCGACATTGACGTTGGACAGCGCAACCACGCCGCCGCCGATCTCGCTTTGCGCGCGCAGTGAAAAGCGGCCGAAGCCGCCGAACGGCAGCTTGTTGTTGCCGGTCCAGCGCAGTGCGTCGCGCAACGACGGCGCATCGACGCCGAGCGTTCCGTCGATTTTCAGCGTCGGTTGCGAACTCGCCGCACCGTCGAAAACGAGCTGCAGCGGCTCGCCCGACAGCCGCACTTTGACGCCGGTGCGCTCGCCGGTAAGCGCAGCCAGAAAATCGCTGAGCGTCAGGCTCGCTTCGATCGGGGCATCGTGCCAAACAAAATGGCCGTTGGCGCCGAAACTGCGCGAGATCGACGGCCATGCAACCTGGAAGTCGAGATTTTCAAGCCGCTCGGTCACGTTTCTCGCCGCGTCGTGCACGATGACGGTGCCGCCTTGGATGCCGATTTCAGAGAACGAAGCCGTACGATCCGGGACCGGCTGCAGCGCGTGCGCGAGCGACGCAATCAGGCCCGACCAGTTCGATTGCCCGGTTGCGGAGAACGTGACGTTAATGGTCGGACGCACGAGCGTCACATCGGCGATTTCGATGCGGCCGGCGAGCAGCGGGAAATAACGCAGCCGTGCCCTTAATTCGTCCGCCGCCACAGCCGGTTCGCCGGTGCGGTCGTCGCCCAGGAGCACATTGCGAAAACGCACGCTGCCGGACGGAAACAGCGACAGCGAGACGTCGTCACCGAGCATCGGATCGAGCCCGGTAACTGCGTGGATTTCGGCTTTGACCGCGTTGCGTACCGAGGCTGCCGGAATGAGGAACGACAGGGCAATCAGAGTGACGAATGCCGCCGCGACCATCGCCGCAACGGCAATCGCAAGGCGTTTGAAGCCAATGGCCGCGGTCAAGAGATGTGTTTCCGATATTGATGAGGCCGGTCGAATATACCGGCTGCGACTATGCTTTCAAACATGCCGGCCATCTGTGTCGCTTTCGTGGCCTGCGGCGGCCGCATGTCGGCCCGAATAGCTACTGGACATAAACAAATAGGGCTTCATTGAGCCGGTTGTCGCTGTGAAAACGGGGATCCAGTCTGATTCCGCTTTCGCGGGAATGAGCGAAAGAGAACACCTTGCTTGTTTCAGCGCGCGGAGGCGTGCCGCGTTGGCGGCTCGTGCGCCTGGGCGACCTCGGCGATCATTTTCGCAATGATGGCTTGGCCGAACGAATTGAAGTCCTGCGCGACCATGACGAATGCACCGGGACCGCCGACCACGTTGTTGCGATAATAACTCTGCAGGCCGCCTGGCGGATTGGTGTGGTCCGGATTCCATGCCATCGGGTTGTCGCTCAGTATGACGAGACCATTGATGGTGACGGCTTTAGCGACGGCATCGTCGCGTGCGGCGGTGACGTCGCGGCCCGCATTGTTGGTGCCGTCGCCGGAAATATCGATGGTGCGGCGCGCCGATCCAAACGGCGCCTGATCGAACTCGCTCATCGCAAAGTCGATGGCGCCGCTGATCGATGTGCGGTCGGCAAACGAGCGCGGCGCTTCGATCAGCCGGTCACCGAAATCCTTGGCCGCCGCCGCGTCGCCGACCGTCATCCAATCGATCACGACGTGCTGCGCGCCGATGCCGGACCATTCAACGAAGCTCAGGCCGATACGGCCGTTATGACCCGAGCGGATCGTATCGAGCACCCGCGGATTGGAAATCGCGGCGGCGTAGCCTTCACGTTGCAGTTGGAACTTGGCGGAGTCGATGCTGCGCGATACGTCGGCGGCCAATACCAGCAGCAAATCGACGTCATCGCCGGCGCGCGCCGCGGCGGGACGCATCGCGACCGCGGCAAAGATCATTGCGAAAAGGATTTTGGCTATACGCATCGCCGCACCTCGCCGAGTGTCGCCGGAAAAGACGGCGAAAACTCGACGGGACGAGTTTAGCGGATTTCGGCGCCCGGCGAGAATCTAATCGGCGACCACGCGATTTGCCGGAAAGGCGACTTCGACCAGCGTGCCGGCATTGGGTGCGCTTTTGAGGTTGAAATGGGCGCGATTGGCTTCGGCAAGAGCCTTGGTCAACGACAGGCCAAAGCCGGTTCCACCGGAACCGAAGCTTCCGGAGGTTGCCGTCTCATTGAACGGTTCAATCGCCGCCTGAATGTCCTTTTCGCTCATGCCCGCGCCGGTATCGCGCACGCGCAATATGCCCTCGCGGGCATCGGAAAACACGGTTGAGACGATCACTTGGCCGCCGGGACCGGTAAATCGGATCGAGTTCGATAGAAGATTGAGCACGATCTGCCGCAGCGAGCGTTCGTCGGCCAGAACGTGCGGCAAATTGGGGGTGAGCGAGGTACGGATGATGATACGCGCGCGGTTCGCCTGCCCCTGCATGATGGCGACACATTGCTGCGTGAGTTCGTTGAGATTGACGCTGGCGAAGTTGAGATCGATCTGGCCGGTCTCGGCTTTGGACAGATCGAGAAGATCGTTGAGCATGGCGACGATATGCGTACCGGCGGCGTGGATGTCTTTGACATATTCGCGGTAGCGCTCGTTGCCGATCGGGCCGAAACGCTCGGCCATGATGACCTCGGCGAAACCGGTCATGGCATTAAGCGGGGTGCGGATCTCATGGCTGACCTTGGCAAGGAATTCCGCTTTTGCCGCCGCGGCCCTCTGGCTCTCGCGCTTGGCGTCGCGCAACGCGTCCTCGGTCTGCTTGCGTGCCGTGGCGTCGCGGAACACGGCGCAGAAGCGATTGGTGCCGATCCGCGAAAGTGACATTGCCAATGGCGCAGCCCGGTCGCCGCCGGCGCGAGCCGCGACTTCGAGAACATTGTCGAGGACGTTGTTGCCGCGCCTCACGCGATCGAAATAGTCGCGCACCGGGCCTTCAACGCCGGGGGCGAAAAGCGTGCCGAATTCCACGCCGGCAAGGTCGTCCGCGCCGCCTCCGAACAAAGCTATGGCGCGGGCGTCAGCGCCGAGGATACGGCCTTCGGCATCGAGCGTGATGACTCCGTCGGTCGTCACGCCGAGAATGGATTTGAGCTCGCGGTTTTCTTCAGTAATGGCGTCACGCGCACGCTCAGCGGCATGGCGTGCCGTACCGGCCTCACTTTGGCCAGTGGTCAGAACGAGCGCCAGTGCCGAGGCGCCGCTCCACGGCACCGTGAACATCCGGCCGTCGACCGGCAGCCTGTCGCCGCGTCGGGTCAGAATCGACATCGCGTGAGCGGACCCGGTTGCCGTGAGCGCCGCGGCGCTGGTCTCGGCAAAAAGCATGTCGATACCGCCGGCCGCTTCGATGGCGCCGAAATTGTCGTAACCGCTCCATTCGAGGAAATGGCGGTTGGCGTAAAGCAGCGCATCGTGACGGTAGATCAAAATACCGATCGGAATGCGATCGAGCAGCAGCAAGTCGGCCGCCGGTTCTATCGCCGGCGCGGTTTCAGAACTCCACCGCCGCCGATTCGGTGGGCACGGTTTCAGCGTTGCCCTCGGCAGCCGTTGCCGCCTGTTGCGGGCCGCGTAGCCGCGCAGTGAGTTCTTGTGCCAGTTCGCGAAATGCCCGGCGTTCCACCGGGCTCAATACCGGTGGCGCTTTCGGGTCGGGTGATGGCGCTGACCGAAACGGCACGACATTGGCGGCCGGGGCAGCGCTGCGCCAGGCCGGATTGTCTTCGGGCGCCGGCTCGGCCTTGGTCTCGGTTTTGGTTTCACTCTTGGCTTCGATTTTGGGTTCAGACGTTGCCGGTTCGGGGGCGGGTGCCGAAGGTGGCGGAGCCGGAGGAGACGCTATTTCGGTAGAATCCAAAAGTTGCGCCGGCGCCTCTGGCGTTGGTTCCAGTGCGCGCTCCCGGCGCGCCCGAGCTAATTGATTGATGCGCTCGATATCGCGGCAGACGCCGAAGCCGCGATAGCCTCGAAAGCTGCGGTCGCGATCGAATACCGGCAGGCCCGATAATTCGACCGGTAGCCGCTCGCTCGAGTCGTCAACCGGCCACGAAATGACAATGCCGCTCCAGGTTTCGCGCGTCGCCAAAGCGTGCGCGACTAGATTGTCCGGATCGAGTTTCAATTCGGCGGCGATCTCGCTCCACGGTCGGCCGAATGCGGCCATCGTGTGTGAGCCCACCAGTTCGATGAATTCGTCCGAGCCGAGTCCGAAGCGGCCATCCGCGTCCATTTGCCAGACGAAGCGCAACGGGTGGCGCCGTTCGGTGATCGCTTGTTCCGCCGGCGGCGCGGGAGGTGGCGTCACAGGCGGGGCGAGCGGCGGTGCAGCGGGCTGCGCCTTGACGAAAGGCTCCGGAATTTCCGGCTGGATTTCGACATCAGGTTGCGGCGCCGCCTCGGCGACCGCCGGCGGCAGCGGTTGCGAAGGGCTCAGGGCCGGCGTTTTGGCCGAGCGCGGTGCTAGCGTGAGCACCAGCACGCGTTCGGCCTCTTTGCCGATCCGCACCGCGTCGATGTCGAAGGAAGCATCGCCCGCTCGCGCTGTTCCGGTGGCGGTGCCGGCGTCGAGCGCGGTGTCGGCCAGTGCCTCGATGCCGAGCGCCGACAGTGTCGCCGCTCCCGCGATCAGCGTTTGCGCCGCCGAATTGGCGTCGATGAGTTTGCCCTCGGCGGTGAAAGCCGCAAAGGCGCCGTCGCCGTCGGGAAAAAGGCGGCGCACCCGCTCGGCAAGCGTCAGCGCCGGGCCTGCAGGCTCGGCCGCCGCGATGAGCACTGCGGCTTTGCCGTCGACGACAATCCGCGAACAGGCGCATGTCAGTGCACGTCCGAAGCCAGCACCGAAGCCGCGTAGCCTCTCGAGCCGTTCCTGGGCCGCTGCCGGCAACGTCGCGGCAAGGCGAACGATCAGGGCAGCCGATGCGCCTTTGGTGTCGAAGCGGCGCTGGGCGGCGGCGCTAGTGTTCGCTGCGCCGAAGATCGCGGCGCCGACCGCGTTCGCCCACAGCAGTCGCGATCCGTCGGCGGTCCACAGCCAAGACGGCCACGCGCTGGTCGCCAATGCCGCGACACGCGGATGACGCAACAAGGCGAGTTCAGAATCCACAATCGGCATGCGCCACGGAACTCGTTTGTAAAGAAATTCTTAATAAAGCGCGGCGTTTGCCGCGTCCATGGCGCCAGACGCTACGCGGCGAGCGATGCCGAGATAACCTTAATCGCGATGAGGCCTTGGTCGCCGGCACTCTTTCCCTTGCGCGCCCGTGGCCAAATCGCGCTAGGATCGGTTGCCGGCGACATGAGGAGCGTGTGATGGCCAAAGATCCTTTTGAGCAGTTTCAGATCCCGACCGAGATGCGCGCGTTCGCCGAGCAGAGCATGGTTCAGGCCCGCAAGGCTTTTGACGGTTTCATTCAGGCCGCGAACCAGGCGGTGGGACAAATGCAGGGTCGCGCGCAGGTGGCGCATAGCAGCGCTTCCGAAATCGCCCAGAAGTCGATGTCCTATGCCGAGAAAAATGTCGCAGCGACATTCGATTTCGCGCAGAAATTGATGCAGGCCAAGGATGGAACCGAGGTTATGAGCCTGCAATCGGAGTTTCTGAGCCGGCAGATGCAAGCGCTGTCGACCCAGGTTCAGGATCTCGGTCAAAGTGCCGCCAAGATTGTGGTTGATGCTGCAAAGCCTAAGAGCTAGCGACCCTTAATCTTTCTGGTAGCCTAAGTTCTAGTAAAATCAATTATTTACGATATTTTTGTGCGTTGCAATATTTTGTATTGCAACGCACCACAAAAGTTGTTATGTAAAAGTTACGGATGTAGTGGCCCGGGCTAAGTGATGTACGGCGTATCGCCGCGGGATCACGTGATGTCAGGCAGCGCGCAACGGGCGGCGAGGCCAAACAAGAAAAAGCGCTCCGGGGAAAGAACTCTCCAGCGAGACAGCCCAATCAAAGAGCGAAATCAAGGATACGAGTCATGGCGGAAGCAACGACTGCCCCGAAAGTGAAGACGAGCAAGCCTGTGGCCAGCCCGTTTGAAATGCCGAAGTTTGAAATGCCGAAATTCGAGATCCCGAAGGTCGAAATGCCGGCAGCTTTCCGTGAATTCGCGGAGCGCGGCGTCGCCCAGTGCAAGGACACTTACGAGAAGATGAAGGCCGCGGCCGAAGAGGCGACCGACGTGCTCGAGACCACCTATTCGACCGCCACCAAGGGCGCGTCGGACTACGGCATGAAGGTGATCGAGACGGCCCGCATTAACACCAATTCGGCGTTCGATTTCGCCAACGAATTGATCGCGGCGAAGACGCTGTCGGAAGTGATCGAACTCTCCAGCGCCCATGCGCGCAAGCAATTCGAAGCGCTGACCGAGCAGAGCAAGGAACTCACCGCGCTCGTGCAAAAGGTTGCGACCGATACCGCCGAGCCGATGAAGAGCGGCATGAACAAGGCGTTCGCCAAGGTCGCGTGATCTTTCTGCGACTTTTAGAGTTTTACGGCGAGGGGAAGGCCCGGGTTCGTGACCCGGGCTTTTGCCTTTTTAGGGACGAAAGCGACCCTGTAATCACCTGTCTTGCCAAAGTGCGGCGTTGCCCATAGGTTCCGCGCGCTTGCCGACTGCAGGCCCGTGCAGCTGTAGCTCAGTTGGTTAGAGCGCCTGACTGTGGATCAGGAGGTCGGTGGTTCGAGTCCACCCAGCTGTACCAGACACGGGCAGGCGGCAGCTTTTTTATGCCCCTTAAACCAGGTAGTTTGAACGCGCTCCCGCCGGCGAGCCGTGGTGCAGATACGCGCCCGGGCCATCCGGTGGGCGGCTGAGGGCATAGCTGCTTGAGGGGATGGCGGCGGGGGGTTCCCATGATCGTTTCGCGGTTCAAGATCGCCGTGATGGCGGTGGCAATCGCTTGTGGCGTCGCGGTGCCGCATGCCCTTGCCGGTGACAACGACGCGCGCAGCTTTTCCGGCATGGCCGCCTATTATTCGCACAGCGGCCGGCGGCTGGCCGACGGCGGTCGTTTCGACCCGACCTCGCTGACATGCGCCCACCGCACCTTGCCATTTGGCACACGCGTCCGCGTGACCGATCCGAAAACCGGCCGCAGCGTTATTGTCACGGTCAACGACCGCGGTCCCTTCAACAAAGGGCGGGTGATCGATGTGTCGCTCGCGGCGGCGCGCGTGTTGGGCATGATCGGACGCGGCGTCATTTATGTTCGAGCCGAAGTTCTGTGAGCCGACGAAAGTGTTGCAGTCGCTGACGTGCCAAACCGATTTGCCGCGCATTTGACACGCTGCATCGCCGCCTTAATCTCGTTAATAGGAGCGCGGTCAACCGCGCCCTGTCATATGTGGGGGCATCGATGCCGAGGGTCCGTGCTGTCAGGCTGCTCGCCATCGCCGCCGTTCTCATTCTCGTCGCAGCCGCCAACCCCCACGCCGCCGCTGAAGAATCTTATCCGAACCGGCCGATCACCATGATCGTGCCCTTCGCCGCGGGCGGCCCGACCGATATCCTCGGCCGCGTCATTGCGCAGTCGATCGGTCCGATGCTCGGCCAGCAAGTCGTGGTGGAAGACGTCACCGGTGCCGGCGGTACGATCGGTGCGACGAAGGCTGCGCGCGCGGCTCCCGACGGCTATACCATGGTGATGGGTAATCTCGGCACCCACGCCGCAAGCGTTGGGATCTACGAGAATTTGCCTTACGATCCGCGCACCGATTTCGAACCGGTCATCCTTGTCGCCTCGACGCCGATGGTGCTGGTAACGCGCAAGACTTTGCCCCTTCATACGCTTGACGAAGTTATCGCATGGGCCAAAGCGAATAAGGGCAAAGCGACGATGGGCAGCGCCGGCGTCGGTTCGATATCGCACTTAACGTTGCTGCTTTTCAATCATCTTACCGGCGCCGATCTCACACACGTGCCGTATCGGGGCCTGTCGGAAGCCATCAACGATCTTCTCGGCGGCCAGATCGACACGTTGTTCGATCAGGTCGTGACAGCGACACCGCATATTCTCGGCGACCAGGAAAACGCCATCGTCGTAACCATTCCGCAGCGCGCGCCGTCGATCCCTAACGTACCATCGGCCAACGAGGCTGGCTTGCCGGACCTGCAGACCGTCGCCTGGACGGCCTTGTTCTTTCCCAAGGGCACGCCGGCCGCGATCGTCGAGCGCGTCAACGGCGCCGTGCAAAAAGCCATGGCGGATCCGGTGATCCAAAAACGGCTGGCCGAGATCGGCGCCGATATCCCGGCACCCGCCGATCGCTCGCCACAGGCGCTTGGCAAACTCGTCAAATCCGAAGTCGACAAATGGGTGCCGCTGATCAAAGCCGCCGGCGTCGTCGCGCCATAACTTCTGCCTGAACAGATCACCAACGTGAAACTCAACGACGAAGAACAAGCAATGCAGGCGGGCGAATTCGGCCCGCTGCGGCAATGGGCGATCGAACACCAGATCAAAGTTGGACGCTATCTCGGCGCAGACGATTTTGTCGGCGTCGGCCAGGCGCACATCATGGCCGACACGGAATCGCTTGGCGCGGCTGGAGTCGAATGGCTCGAACATTGGGCGACGCTGCCGCTCGAGCAACGCCAGGTCCGCATCCCGACCATCACCGATCCGCGCGGCACCGACTTTACCCAAGCCGCCCGGCTGAAACAGCAGCAATGGATGCTCGATCTCGAACGCCGCGCCATCACGGCCTTCGAAGCGCTTGGCGTGCTGATGACCGACACTTGCATCAATTATCAGACCATCATGCCGCCGGTGCGCGGCGAGCACATGGCCTATGGCGACACCGGCGTGGTGATCTATTCCAACAGCGTGTGCGGCGCCCGTTCGAATTTCGAGGGCGGCCCTTCGGCCTTGAGCGCGGGCCTTACCGGACGAACGCCGCGTTACGGCTTTCATCTCGACGAACATCGCTTGGCGACCTTCATTGTCGAGATTTCCTACACACCAAGTGAGCTTGCTGACTGGGGCGCGCTTGGCGGCATCGTCGGCCGGCTTGCCGGCGATTATTCGCAGGTGCCTGCCTTGGTCGGTCTCGACCGCGTGCCGAGCAGCGACGAGATGAAACATTTCGGCGCGGCACTGGCGAGCTTCGGTTCGGTGGCGCTGTTTCACATGGCCGGCGTCACGCCGGAGGCGATGCGGATCGACGATGTCGTGCCGGCAGGAGTGACGCTGCGCAGCCGTGAGATCGGTGAAGCCGATATCCGCGCGTTGCAGGCGCAATATACCAAAGACATCGGCGCGGTCGACGTGGTGGTATTTTCGGCGCCGCAGCTCAGTTTGATGGAAATGCAGACGCTGGCCGAAATGCTCGACGGCCGCCGTGTCGACATCCCGTTGCTCGCCGTCACCAGCCCGCAGGTCAAACCCGACGCCGACCGCCTGGGCCTCACCGCGCGGATCGAAGCGGCCGGCGGCGCGGTGTTTTCCGGCATGTGCTTCTATCAAAGCTATGCGCGCGAGATCGCCGAAGCGAATAAGTGGCGGCGGCTGGCGACCAACTCGGCCAAGCTCACCAATATCCTCGGCGGCTACGGCTACCAGCCGATATTGTTGTCGATGGAGCAATGCGTGGCTGCAGCTTGCGCCGGGGGCAAGCTCCGATGACCGCGCACATCTTCTACGCCACGGCCGGCATGGGCCGCAAAACTCAAGCGCGGGCGCTGGTCGCCAGCGATGGATTTTCCGCGCGCTACGATCTCGATTGCATTCGCGGCGTCTTCTCGCGCCCCGAGCACAAGCTCGCCGGCGAGAACTATCGTGACAAGGTCCTGGTGCTCGATGCCGCTAAGGGCGGCGTCGCCACGGCGTGGATGCTCTACGAAATGACGTCGCGGGGTGTCATGCCGGCGGCGCTGGTTCTCAACCGCGCCAACCCGATCATGGTCCAAGGCGCGGCCCTGGCCGGTTTCACCATGCTTTCTGGGTTCGATCTCGATATCACCAAAGCAATCCCCAACGGCGCGGAGGTCGAGATCGACCCGACGGCGGAGCGGCCGTTTATCCGGATCGTGCCGTCGAGCTAATCAGAAATCACTGCGCCGGACAGCGCTGATAGGGTTTGAGTCCCGCGAAGGACCGCCCCATGACGGCCTCGTCTTTGCTCTGCGGCTTGATGACAATATTGACGATCTGAGTTTTGGGTGGCAGCGACGAACTGGTGCAGAGCGCGTGGACGGCATAATTGGTGCCGCGCGGAGCCGGGGTTTCGACGATCCAGCGTACGGCGCAGCTGCCGTTGGCATCGCCGTATTTGGCAGTTTCGATCAAAATATTGGATTTGTCCTTTGCCGTACAGTCTTCGGCGGTTCTCCCCCACATGCCAAGAAGCGTCTCGGGAAATACGGTGCGACGCACTACATCGGCGGCGGCGGTCTGTAGCGGCAAAGCTGAAATCATTGCGCCCGCAAAAATAATTCGGATCATCTGAGGCCTCATCCAAGGCAAACCGTGCCGCTCGCGCCTTCTACAAATTCTGGCTATCTACTCTTTAAAAATATCCCAACAGCGCCGCGGACCGGAAATTCAGGTGAAACTCCTAAGGTAAATCCCGTAGTCTCCGTCTGCGCGGGAAAGCGAGCCCATCTGCATTGCCGCCGAACTAAATAACTTCTTTGGTCTTATCGTCGGTCTCGCCGTAGCGCCGCAGCGTGGCAGATTTGGTGCCGGCGTAGAGTTGCTCCAAGCCCGGCGCGATCTTGGCGTTCTCGCGCTCGAACAGAGAATTGCCGGCGAGATCGCTTTCGACCAGGAAAGGACCGAATTTCTCGACGTCGAGCACCCACACCGCTTGAGCCAGACCGAGCTCTTCGAGCCAATAGACGCCGGCGACGCGCTTGATGCCGCGGCCGAGGAGTGCTCCGGTACCATAGCCGACGGTGGTGAGATAGATCGCGTTATTCGGCACGAACTGATCGCGATAGGTCTGCGAGGTCATGCCGCCCTTGCCGATAATGATGTTGCAGCCGGACAGATTGAACCAGCCGTCGAGCCATTGCGCGAAGCGAAACGACGCGGTCGCCGTTACCGCGCCGACGGTGTAGCTGCCGTCGGGATTGACGCTGGCAGCCGGCGAGCAATGGAAATTGGTGATACCAAGCGCCTCCTTGCCGGCCGGCATGCCGGCCCCGTCGGCGATGGCGCGCTTGTAAACGCCCTCGCGCGCCGTGAAGACGCGGCCGTTGAGATAGGCGACCGAACCGATCTCCAACTGCCGCAGGTCTTCGGTCCGCGCCGGCAGATCGATGCGAACCGTTTTCAGATCGCTCATAACTATTCCGCCGCTTCCGCCGCCTGCTCACCCCATTCGACGGTGGAGCGGCGCATGTAATCGGTGAACCACATCGGATCGGTGCGGAACGCGGCTTTGCCGGCGGATAAGATGCGCGCGCAAGCGCGGCGCGACGACAGGCAGAACATGTGCACCGACATCGGCATGCCGCCGGTGTGGCAGTAGCCGACCTCGATGTGGCAATCGATCACCATCGACGAGCCGACAAAGCCCATGGCGCCCATGCCGATGGAATTGCCGATCGTCTTGAACTCTTCTTCCAGCGCGGCGATGCGCGGGTCCGGATTGCGCGAGCCGACGACGCGCAGGCACGATGCTTGTTTGCCCAGCACCATGCTGGTGTCTTTGGAGCCGCCGAGGCCGACGCCGACAATGGCCGGCTGGCAGGCGAGCCCGCGCTTGCCGAAGCCGATCAGCGTATCGAGATAGAAGCGCTTGATGCCTTCGATGCCGTCGCCGGGAAACAGCATGCGGTAGTCCGAACCGAATAGGCCGCCTTTATGCACGGTGGTTAGTTCGATCCAATCGGCGTCGGGATGGAATGAATATTCGATCTCCGGCGCACCGATGCCGACATTGTTGTTGTGATCGGTACGCCACAATGGATGCACGCGGTTGGGGCGCAGCGGCACCGACGTGGTCGCGTGCGCGGTGGCGCGGCGCAGCGCCGTTTCGAGCGCAACCGGGCCGCCTTCGATCCTCGCTTCGTTGCCGATCTTGACGTACCAGCGCGGCAGACCGGTATCGCCGCACATGGCGCGGCGGTCTTCCTTGGCCGCCTCGTAATTCTCCAGCATGGCCTTGATGACGAAGGCCGAGAGGTCGCCTTTTTCGGTATCGGCGCATTGCCGCAGACCGGCGAGATAGTCGTCGGGGATTTCGATGGCGGCCTTCGCCATCAAATCCTCGGCGGTACGCTGGATCGAGGACAGCGGAATCATGGTTGCCTCACTCGGCCACGAGCTGATCGCGCAGCATAGTCTCTCCCGGCTTCACATGGGTGAACAAAACCGGCCGGTCGGTCATCTCGATGCCGCCCGATGTCTGGCGCGCCACGGTAAAAGTCGAGGTCGCGAGATCGCCCGGTTCCGGAAAATCGGTGCGAAAATGCGCGCCACGGGAATTTTCGCGCCGCAGCGCGGCAAACGCAATGACCCGACTTACTTCGCACAGCGAGCGCAGATTGAGCCAATCGTGCCAGGTCAGATTGAACCTGAGGTCGGCATCGGCGACGCCGGTGGCCAGAAGTTCCGCTTCAATGCTGTCGATCGCGGCGATACCACGCTCGATCCCGGCGCGGTCGCGCAATACGCCGACATCGTCCCACATCGTGTCGAGAAGCTTTTCACGCAAGGCGTTGAGATCGCCGGGCTTGCGGGTCAGCGGATGCCGCGCACGGGAAATCTCGGCGTCGAGCACGTGCACATCCGGCGGCCGATGACCGCCGTTCTTTTTGATCCATCCCGGCATCACGTCGCCGGCGATGCCGCCGAAGACGGTCGAATTGGCGACGCCATTGCCGCCGAGCCGGTTGGCGCCGTGCATGCCGCTGGCGTCTTCGCCGGCGACGAACAGGCCGAAACGCTCCGTCGTGGTGTCGACCTCGCAGATCACACCGCCCATGAAATAATGCGCGGTCGGCACCACTTCGACCAGGCCGCCGGCGAGATCGAAGCCGCAATCGCGGCAGCGATCCACCATGCCCTTGAACTCCTTGGCGACGCGCGCCGGGCCGAGATGGCCCATCTTGATATAGACGCCGCCGTTCTTGGTGGTGCGGCCGGCCCGCATCTCGGCATAGATGGAGCGGCTGACCACGTCACGGGTGGCGCGTTCGAGCTTGGGGTCGTAGTCGCCCATGAAACGGTGCATGGCGCCGTTGAGGAGATGACCGCCGGAGCCACGCAGACCTTCTTCCAGCACCGTGCCGGTCATGCGGGTGTCGGGGCCGGCCAGCAATCCGGTCGGATGGAATTGCACCATCTCCATGTCGCGAAGCGGAAGCCCGAGGCGGAGCGCCATCGCCAGCCCGTCCATGCTCTTGTCGCCGGACGGGGTGTGATAGCGATACATGGTCGGACCGCCGCCGGTGGCGAGCAGCACTGCCTGGGCGCTGACAAAACGGAACGCCCCGGTCCGGACATCGATCATCAGCACGCCGGACAGGGCGCCGTCCGCCGACGGTATCAGCGCCACCGCGCGGTGCTCTTCCAAGCGCCGGATCGGCCGCGCCCAGACCTGCTCCATCAAGCGGTTGATGATCTCGATGCCGGTGAGATCACCTTTGTGCACCGTGCGATCGAAGGTCTGCCCGGCGAAGGCTTTGCCGTGCAACGTGCCGTCGGCATTGCGATCGAAAAAGCAGCCGATCTCGTTTTCAAGCTCGCGTACGCGCTCGATCGCCGTCGTGACCAGGGTCCAGGCCAGTTCCTGATGCGGCAGCCATTTGCCGCCCTCGATCGTGTCCATGAAGTGACGCTCGATCGAGTCGCCGGGATTAAGCGCGACATTGTAGCCACCCTGCACCATGCGGGTGCAGCCGCATTTGCCAAGCAGGCCCTTGGTCGCAATCGTGATGTCGAGTTCGGGATCGGCTTTGCCCGCATGAAGCGCGGCAAACAATCCGGCGCCGCCGGAGCCGAGGATCAGAATGTCGGTCTTGAGATGCTCGACGTTCATGGCGCCCTCAGAACACGCGGGCGAGGAAGACAAAGGCGATAACCGCCGCTATGGCGGCGGCCAGTGTGGCGAGTTGCTTCTGGCCGTCGCGCCAGGCGAAATTCTCAATCACCAGCACGCGCAGACCGCCGAGCAAATGCACAGTGAGGAGAAACACCAGGCCGGTTTCGGCAAGCTTGACGGCTGGCTGTTGGCTCCAGCGCAGGAAACTGTCGAGCCGCGCTTCGCCGTTGATGGCGAGACCAAGCGCCAGAAAATGCAGTGGCAGGAAGATCGCGAGCCCGAGGCCGGACAGCCGGTGCACCATGGCGGCAAGCCACAGCGTGCTGCCGCGATGTTTTATTTGACGCGCAATCAAAACAGCACCACGGCGGCGATGGCGCGGAACCCGAGCAGCGCCAGCGTCAGACCGAAGCCGATGGCAAACAGCCCAGCGCGCCGGTCATCGAGCGGCGACCATTCGGTCAGGATATTGCGGACGCCGATCGAGCCATGGACAGCCGCCGCGGCGACGAAAATTCCATAGAACGCCGCCCAGGCCAGACTGCCATGGGTGCGGGAGAGAATATCCGCGGCGCTGAAGCCCTGCCGCGTGGCGTAGAAGATCACCGCGATATGGACGAACACCAGCGGCGCCATGAGTGCCGCTGTCAGCCGCTGCCAGAGATAGAGCCGCACATTCATGCTTTTATCTCGCCTTTCAGATAGGCGGCGGCGGTGCGCCGTTTCAGTCCGGCGATCGCCGCGGTCGGATGGAGCGCCTGCGGGCAAAGCTCCTGGCAGGTCTGGTGCGAGTGACAGGCGTGACAGCCACCGGCCGCGGCAACGGCCTGCAGGCGGTCGCGATTGCCGCTGTCGCGCACGTCATTGACCAGCGTCCAGGCCCGCGTCAGCGCGGCGGGGCCGAGGTAATCGTCGTTCCAGCGCACCGTGTCGCAGCCGGCATAGCATACGCCGCAATTGATGCATTCGATCGCCGCGTCGGCGGCGGCGCGTGCCGGTGAATCCGGCCTGATCTGTTCGATGGCGTCGTGCCGCGTTTTCGACGGCGCAAACACGCCCTTGGCGTCTTGCCACTTCTCGAAGAACACCGCCATGTCGGTGGTCAGATCTTTGATCACCGGCAGGTTTTCCAGCGGTCCGATTTCGAGCCGGCCGCCGTCGGCCACTTTCGCGACATGGGTGCGGCAGGTCCAGCGCGGCTTGCCGTTCACCGTCATGGCGCAGGAGCCGCACACGCCGACCCGGCAGGCGAAGCGATAAGACAGCGTCGGATCGAGATGGCGTTGCACAAAAGTGACCACGTCGAGCACGGTCTGGCTTTCGCGCCGCGGCACCGCATAGGTCTCGTAACGGCCATCTTGCGCGCCACGCCATAGCGCGACCGAGAGTTCCGAAAGTGCTTCGGACATCCAGATCCTTGACCTCCCTCTATTGGGCGCAGCTTAGCAAGCACGGCCGCGCACCAAAAGCCGATATGCTCTATAATCGGGGTCAAAGGCGACGGAGGAAACGCGATGACCGGGCTCACGCTCAGTTACGTGCATGGGGCAAGCCATCAGCCGCTCATCGGCCAGACGATCGGGCAGTTTTTCGACACGGTTTGCGAGAAATGGCCGGACCGGCCGGCACTCGTGGTGCGCCACCAGAATGTCCGGCTGACCTATGCCGAGTTCCGGCGCGAGGTGGACAAGCTTGCCGCCGGGCTTCTGACACTCGGCCTCGAACCCGGCGATCGGATCGGAATTTGGTCGCCCAACAACAGCGAATGGGTGCTCACGCAATTCGCCACCGCCAAGGCCGGGCTGATCCTGGTCAATATCAATCCGTCCTATCGCATTGCCGAACTCGACTACGCGCTCAATAAAGTGGGCTGCAAGGCGCTCATCCTCGCCGAGCGTTTCAAGACCTCGGACTATCTGGGCATGTTGCGCGAACTGGCGCCCGAGATCGGCCATGCCACACCGGGCAAGCTCGAGTCGGCGCGGCTGCCGGCGCTGCGCTCGGTCGTTCTGCTCGGCGAAAACTGGCATCCCGGCACGTTCCGATTTTCCGAAATCATGACGCGCGGCGACGCGGCCGAGACTGCACGCATCGCCGAACTTGCGCCGCAACTGCAGTTCGATCAGCCGATCAATATCCAGTTCACCTCGGGCACCACCGGCTTTCCCAAGGGCGCGACGCTGTCGCACCACAATATCCTCAACAATGGCTTCTTCATCGGCGAGGCGATGCGGCTGACGCCGCAGGACCGGCTCTGCATTCCGGTGCCGCTCTATCATTGCTTCGGCATGGTGCTGGGTAATCTCGCGGCGCTGACCCACGGCGCCTGCATGGTATTTCCCGGCGAAGGCTTCGATCCGCTGGCGACGCTTGAGACGGTCGCCGAAGAACGCTGCACGGCGCTGCACGGCGTGCCGACCATGTTCATCGCGCAACTCGATCATCCGGAATTCGGACGTTTCGATCTGTCGTCGCTGCGCACCGGCATTATGGCCGGCTCGCCATGCCCGATCGAGGTGATGAAGCGCGCGGTCGCCAAGATGAATCTCTCCGAGATTACCATCGCTTATGGCATGACCGAGACCAGCCCGGTCAGTTTCCAAAGTTCGACCGAGGACCCGCTGGAGCGCCGCGTTTCCACAGTCGGCCGCATCCTGCCGCATCTCGAAGTGAAGATCGTCGATCTGAACGGCCGTATCGTGCCCCCCGGCACACCCGGCGAGCTGCTAACGCGCGGCTATTCGGTCATGCTGGGCTACTGGGGCGACGAGGAGCGCACCCGCGAGGCGATCGATGCGGCGCGCTGGATGCACACCGGCGACCTCGCCACTATCGACGCCGAGGGTTATTGCAACATCGTCGGCCGCATCAAGGACATGGTGATCCGCGGCGGCGAGAACGTCTATCCGCGCGAGATCGAGGAGTTTTTGTACCGGCATCCGAAAATCCAGGATGTGCAGGTGATCGGCGTGCCGGATGACCGCTACGGCGAAGAGATCTGCGCCTGGGTCAAGCTGCGCCCCGGCGTCGACGCCGGCGAAGAGGAGATCAAGGCGTTCTGCCGCGACCAGATCGCCCATTACAAGGTGCCGCGCTACGTCAAATTCGTCGACGAGTTTCCGATGACGGTGACCGGCAAGATTCAGAAATTCATCATGCGTGAAAAGACCATCGCCGAGCTTGGCCTCAAGGTGCAAAAGACGGCGTGATCCATTAATACGAACTGAAGCAGCAGATAAGGCCGCCGAAACCGGGCGGCCTTATCCGTTTGTAGATCACGCAAGTGCCGATTTGGTCAGCGCAATTCTGAGCGCTGGGGTTGCGACCGTTCCGGGTTCGGAATGCTGACCGTGTTGCCGTCCTTATCGTAGCCGGGGATCGCGTCGTAAGTCGCCGCCTGATCGGCAGGGGCGACGCGGGGCTTGGTTGCCGCCGAAGCGGATAGGGTGGTGCTGAGAACGAGCGCGGCGGCAAGCGCCAGTTTGATCTTGCTAAGCATTGTTTTCTCTCCTGATCGATCTGGCCGCGTTGCGCCAGACCCGCAAGAGAAGACCGCCAATCGGCAGAATTATTCCCGGCGGCGGTGCACCGCGCGCCGAATCTCCGTCACGTTTTGATCAAGACAGAGTGAAGCCGCCGTCCGGGAATAATCTCGCTTACACCTTTATCTTCTCTTCCTCGACTACCTTTGCGGCAGCCGGCCGCTTGAGGAGGCGGTCCTTGTGCGCGGTGTAGTTTTTAAGCTCGCTCATCGGCAGTTCACGGCGAACGCCCCAGGTGTAGAAAACGAAGCCGTAGGGATCGAGCACGGAATAGCTGTCGGAAAACCATTCGCGGCCCGCCAGCATGCCGTCGATCTGCTTCAGATAGCCGTGGAATGTCTTCAGCCCGGCTTCCTTGATGCCCGGATAGGCGCTCGCATCGGCGGTATAGCGCTCCGGGCGCCCGACATGGGCATGGGCGGGGTGAACGCTCGAGGCAAAGAAGCCGATCAGCGACATCGCCTTTGCGTCAGCCATCGCGTCCTTCGGCCACAGCCCGAAACGCTTGCCGAGATAGGGCAGGATCGCAGTGTTCTCGGTCAGCGGCTGACCGTCGTCGAGGCGTAGCGCCGGCACGCGTCCCAGCGGATTGATTTTGAGATAGGCTTCGGTGCGTTGCTCGCCGCCGGCGAGGTCGACCTTCTTCGGTTCGTATTTTTCGCCGCTTTCCTCAAGCACGATGTGCGAGGCCAGCGAACACGCACCAGGAGCATAAAAGAGCGTCAACATTCAGAATTTCTCCCTGACAAAAACATCGGTTTCGAGCAGGCCATTACGACCCATCGCGAAGGCGCAGACTATACAGAATGAAAGTGCCGCGACACTCTTTTCGATTTCATTTCGGGGAGATTTTATCGAGCACCGGCAGCCAGGTTTGCTGTTCCTTATTGACGAAAGCGAGAGCCTGCTCGGGAGTCATGGCGCGGGAATAGCTGCCGATATTAGCAAGTTTCTTTTTGAATTCCGGGTCGCTCACCACCTTGGCAAGGTCGATGCTGATTTTGTCGATGATCGGCTGCGGCGTGCCGAGCGGCGCGACCAGAACCTGCCAGCCGCTGGCCGCGAAGTCCGGGATCGTTTCACCCACCGTCGGCAGATCGGGAAATTGTGGCAGACGTTCCGGCGCGGCAACCGCAATGAGCTTGACCTGCCCGGCCTTCACGGCGCCGACAATGCCGGAATAGCCCTCGATGATCATCGACACGCGGCCGGAGCCGACGTCGGCCAGCGCCGCCGCCGGTCCGGCGTTATAAGGCACCGGAAGCAACTGGATTCCCGCGCGTTCCTGCAGCAAAAGCCCGGTGAGATGCGTGAGCCGGCCGACGCCGGTCACCGCAATCGAGATCTTGCCCTGCTCTTTTTTCGCCCGGTCGATGAATTGCGGCAATGTGCTGATGCCGAGCGCCGGGTTGACGGCGATGAACATCGGATTCGATGCGGTGAATCCGATCGGCAGAAAATCCCGAGGCAGCCGCAGCGGCAAATTCGGCGCCACCGACGGCAGCGCGGCAAAGGTCGAGAGCGCTGGCATGAACAGCGTGTAGCCGTCGGGCGTGGCTTCGCTTGCGGCACGCGCGGCGATGCTGCCATTGGCGCCGGCGCGATTGAGGATGACGACCTGCTGACCCCAGGCCTTGGCGAGGCCTTCGGCGCAAAAGCGCGCGTCGACATCCGGCGTGGCGCCGGGCGCCGCATCGGAGAGGATCGTGACCGGACGATCCGGGTAACTGCCGGCTTGCGCCTGCACGGCGGCGGCCGTCGACAACGACAGCAGGCAGGCGATACCGAACCAGCAGCTGAAGGTGCCCATGATGTTCCCCAACATGGCGATGCTCCCCAAAGTCGTCGCGTGTGCAAAATTGCCACGGCATTATTGTTAACGCCGAGGATAAGGCGTGCCGGGTTCCGTTGCCACCACCATCGCGGACCGGCGACAATTAGGCATGAAATGCGAAGCGGCGTTCGGCAAATGTCTTTACCTTAACTGCACGTTAGCGCGTCGCGGCGATGCACGCTTAAGGATTCTCTACTATGAAGCTGCGATGGCCCTTCAGCCGGTTCGGTTCATCCAGTGACACGCGCGGCACCATTGACGGCGTTTCGCGAGGCGAGCGTGCCGGTAACGCCCGGCCACGCGGCGTTTCCGCGCCGGGCCGAATTGATGCGCGACACCGCGCCGGGTCTGAATTTCAGCATCCACACCAACTTCGCCACCGTCGAAACCGATTGGCGCCGTTTCGAGCAAACCGCCGAAGGTACGCCGTTCCAGACTTTCGAATGGCTTTCGGCATGGTACCGCCACATCGGCGCGCGCAACGGTCTCGTACCCGCTATCGTCATGGCCCGTTTCGGCGACGGCCGGGTGGCCTTCATTCTGCCGCTTGCCATCGAACCGGGACGTTGGGTTCGCCGGTTGTGCTGGCTCGGTCAGGAATTGTGCGACTACAACGCGCCGTTACTGGCGCGCGATTTTTCACAACGCGTCGCGCCCACAGCTTTCGTTGCCTTGTGGCGCGAGCTTCGCATCCGAATGCAGTCCGATCCGCAGTTGCGTCACGATTGGATCGAATTTGAGAAGATGCCGCAAACCGTCGGCCTTCAGATCAACCCGTTCACTCACCTGCGGGTACGGGCGAACGCAAACAGCGCCCATATCACGCAGCTTGGCAGCGACTGGCAGGCGTTCTATCGCGCCAAGCGTTCTTCGGCGACACGCCGGCGCGACCGCGCCAAGCGCAAGCACATCGAGGATTTCGGCGAAATTCGTTTCCTGACCGCGGCGGAGCCGGACGACGTGCGGGATACGCTTAGAACTTTGTGGCAGCAGAAAAAACTCATTTTTGCGCGCAAGGGCATTCCCGACATATTTGCGCGGCCGGGATATCACGAGTTCTTTCTCGATTTCGCGACGAATCCCCGGAGCCGGCATCTGGCTCACGTCAGCCGCGTCGATGTGGGGACGACGAGCGCGGCGGTGAATTTCGCGATCGTTTTCGGCGACTGCTATTATCACGTGCTGTCGAGTTATTGCGACGGCCGATTGACTCATTACGGTCCGGGCACGCTCCATCTTCGCGAGCTTCTGGCTTACGCAATTGCCAAGGGTTTGCAGCGCTTCGATTTCACCATCGGCGACGAGCCGTACAAGGCGGAATGGTGCGATCTCCGCGTCGAGCTTTTCGACTACAGCGCCGCCGCGAGCTGGCGCGGCTGGCCGATGAGTGTGGCATCGATGACGCGGCGGCGACTCAAGCGCTTTATCAAGCAGACGCCGCTGATATGGCGGCTGGTCACCCGGTTCCGCTCCGCACTCGGCGCATTCGCGCGGACGGCGTAACGCTTCTGCCGAGTCGGCCGACAGCTTCAGTGCCGGCTGAGGAAGTCGAGAACGATTTTGTTGAAGAACTCCGGCTGCTCCCATGCCATCGCGTGGCCGGCGTCCTGCATCACCGCCCATTCGTGATTTTGCATGTGTGCCGCCCAAACGCGCATCAGGGCCGGTGGGGCAAGCAGATCGGCATCGGCGGCAATAACAAGCGTCGGCGCAGGGATGGTGGCGATCTTCGCCAACGTGTTCGGCGTATGGAGCGGCTGGTTGGGTGCGCCGGGTTGCCGGGAATGCGCATTGATCTCGATCCAGCGCGCTGTGCCGTCCGGATTGGCGCCGCGGTAAGACGGCGCGACTTCCAGATAGACGGCCGGCTGTTTCCGGATTTCAGGAATTTCGATGCGTCCGATAAAATCGGCGAGTTCTTTGTCTTTGATATCGCCAGTACTGCCGCCAATGACGAGGCGCCGAACGCGTTCCGGATGCCAGGCGGCATAATCCAGCGCAGCGAAGCCGCCGCCGGCGACGCCGAGCAAGTCGAATTTCTCGAGCTTGAGGTGATCCGCGAGCATGGCGAGATCGCCGGCAATACTGCCAGGCTGCTCGCCGGAGGTTGCAACAGCGGTGCTTTTGCCCCAGCCCCTGCGATCGAACGCGATGACGCGATAGCCGGCCCCGGCAAAGGCGGCAATCTGAGGCTGCCAGATATCGCTATTGCCGGTGTTCGAATGCAGAAGAACGATCGGCGCACCGGTCCCGCCCGTATCGGTGAACCACAAATTCACGCCGGGTAGTTCCGCATACATGCCGTTGACGGAGTCGGCCGCCGCTGCCGGCGAAGCGGCGGATGCCGCAAGCGCCACACAGCCATAAGCATCAAGCCACACCATCGCCAGCAGAATTCAGCCACGTTCCGCTCCGCTATTGTCCGATCGGGCAAGTCTAGCCGCCAGTAATTTCACGCCGCACCAGCGCGGCGCCTGCGGCCATCGCTTGCATCTTGCCGTAGGCGACGGTGCGCGGCAGGTATTTCATGCCGCAGTCCGGCGCGACGACCATCCGATCGGCCGGCACGTGGCGGAGCGCCGTGCGAATTCGGCCGGCGACAATCTGCGGCGTCTCGACCGTCATGTCGGACAAGTCGATGACGCCGATAATGATGGTCTTCGACGGCAATTCGCTGAGTATTTTGAGATCGAGCTTGGGTTGCGCCACCTCGATGGAAATCTGCTGCGCCTTCGAACCCTCGAGCTCTCGCAGAAACGAATAGGCCGGCGGCTTGTCGGGTACGACGGCGGCATAGCCGAAGCAAAGATGCACGGCGACCGTGCCGGTGACGCCGTCAAGCGCGCGGTCGAGCGCCTTGAGGCCGTATTGCCGCGCCTTGTCCGGGTGCTGCTGCATCCACGGCTCGTCGATCTGCACCACGTCCGCACCGGCGGCAAACAGGTCCTTGATCTCGGCATTCACCGCGTCAGCATAGGCGAGCGCCACAGCTTCTTCGTCCTTGTAGTAGTCGTCCTGTGCTTGCTTCCCCATGGTGAAGGGCCCAGGCACCGTCGCCTTGACGGCGCGGCGGGTATTGGCGCGCAGCACTTCGAGATCGCGAAGCTCGACGGGATGCTTGCGCCGGATCGGGCCGGTCACGCGCGGCACCGGAATGGCACGGCCGGTGCGATTGATCACCGTGCCTGGATTTTCGATGTCGATGCCGTCGAGCGCAGTGGCGAAGCGGTTGGAATAGCTTTCACGGCGTTGCTCGCCGTCGGTGACGATGTCGAGCCCGGCGCATTCCTGGTCGCGGATGGCAAGGATGGTAGCGTCGTCTTGCGCCGCTTCGAGTTTGTCCGGGGCGATCAGCCAGAGATCGTCGACCCGCACGCGCGGCACCTGTTTCGACAGCTTGACGCGGTCGATCAGCCATTCCGGTTGCGGGTAGGAACCGACAAGGGAAGTCGGCAAAAGCATGCGATACACCATGTCATCCTCCCCCGCTCCGTGGGGGAGGATGATGTCTGCGAAGAGAGGCTTATTTCAGCGCCTTCTCGTAAGGATAGATGACGTCGCCGGTCTTCTCGTCGGCCGGCGTGAGCACGGTCTGATAGCTCATGCCGCGCCAGGTATCGAGGTTCGCGGCATCCGTGAGGTCGTGATACTGCACTTGCAGCATTCCCGACTTGGTCCACTCGCCGTCCTTGCCGAACTTGACGTCGGCCATGATGGTCTTGAACTCGTGGCTGCGCAGATAATCCGCGAGCTTGGCGTCGTCGATGCTTTTGGCACCCTCGATGGCCTGACCGAGCACCTGCATATAGGCATAGCCCCAGCCGCCGAGATAATAGCCGAGCGGATCGACGCCTTCGGCTTTGGCGCGATCCTGGTACTTTTTGAAGAAGTCGGCGGCCGGCGCCATCAGCTTCGGCGACGGGACCCACGTTTCGTAATTGACGATGCCGTTGAGTTTGGACTTCAGCTTGTCCTTGAACACGGTGGATTGCAGGCCGACCATGGCGCCGCCCATCATCTTCGGCTTGAAGCCGAGTTCATTGGCGGACAGCAGCAGACCGACCGAGCTGAGCGGATAGGAGCAGATCACGACGAGGTCCGGATTCGCCGCCTGGATGGAGCGGATGATTGGCGAGAAGTCCGGCGTATTCGGCGGATAGGTCTTGTCGTAGACGATATCAAAGCCGTACTTCTTCACGTTGTTGCGGGCGCCTTCGCAGGCGTTGCGCGAGAACTCGGCGTCTTCCGCGGCAAGTGCAATGGTTTTCGGCTTGGGATTTTGCGCGGCCGCGACCTGGAAGAAGCCCTCGGTGAAGGCTTCCTTGGTGTCCGGGCCGGACGGTAGCATTGAGAAGTAGCGCGGATAGTGGAATTCGCTGTTGGCGGCGAGCGCGAACAGGCTGACGAAGGTTTTGTTCTTCTGCATGACGACGGGGATCGCCGGTGCCACCATATTGGTCGCATAGGCGCTGACCACCAGATCGACTTTGTCGACGTCGAGAAGCTTGGTGTAGATGCCCGGTACGTTGGCCGGATTGGACTGGTCGTCGTAATTGACGATCTGGACTTGGCGGCCGAGCAGTCCGCCCTTGGCGTTAACGTCTTCTGCCCAGATCTTGGCGCCGAGCAATGCCATCTTGCCGTTAGGCGCAAGAGGGCCGGTGAGCGACATGCTCGATCCGATCTTGATGGGTTGCGCGTCCTCGGCGGCGGCGGGCAATCCGGCTGCGACGAGACCGGTTGCAAGGATTAGGGCGCCGGCTGCGCAGGTAACGGCGCGGCGCGAAGCGTGACGTATCATGTGGTTCCTCCCAAAGGCGGCTTTTCGATTTTACCGTACCCTGACCGGCCGCCCGTTTGTCGGGCATGCGCGGCAGTGTCGGTAACACAATGCCCTGGTTTGGCGCGCGTGGAAAGGGAGAGGCGCGCGGCGTGGCAAAGTGCGCAGGGGCGTGCCCATTCCCGTAACCTGTTGGGATCGTTGCCCCGCCGGGACAGCGCCGTTCCACGGCTTTCTAGTTACTTCGATGTTAGAGCACAGCCGATGGTGGGTCGGCTGACAATCTACACACAGCCCTTGTTGACCCGCGAGCTTCGATCTACCCTAGGGAACGTTGAACCCGGACCTCCGTTGTCGGAGGACTGATTAAGGGAACGAACATGACCTGGACGACCCCCATCCTCGTTGAGATTTGCGTTGGTCTTGAGATCAACGGGTATCTGCCGGCTGAGTTCTGATCGGCGACGTTCGTATCTGCCGGCCCCCGCGTGAATGGGGCGCTTAACCGCCATCGTGCTCGGTGCTGCGGCCGGTGGCGGTTTTCCGCAATGGAATTGCCGATGCCGCGTTTGCCGGCTGGCCTGGTCCGGCGATGCGCGCGTTAAGCCGCGGACCCAAGCGAGCCTCGCCGTTTCCTCAGGCGATGGCGAATGGATTTTACTCAACGCATCGCCCGATCTGCGCGCGCAAATACAGGCAACACCGGTTCTGCATCCGCGCCAAGCGTTGCGCGGCAGCCCCATTGCAGCGGTCGTTCTTAGCGGCGCCGAGATCGATCAGACGGCAGGTCTGCTTACGCTGCGTGAACGCCAAAGCTTTAAACTTTTCGCGACTGCGGACACGCTGACAGCGCTCGGCGGAAATCCGATCTTCAATGTCCTGGCCGCCGGCGTGGTGGAACGCACGGCCGTTACCCCCAACAAGACCTTCGCGCTCCCCGGCGACCTGGAGGCGGAGATATTTTCGGTCCCGGGTAAGGCGCCGCTCTACCTGGAAGGCGGCGATCTCGTGCTTGATGCCGAGACCGGCGCCAATGTCGGGATCGAGATTCAGTCCTCCGGGCGGCGGCTCCTCTACATACCGGGTGCGGCCGGGATTACGCCTGGTATGCTCGATCGCTGCCGGCGCGCCGACGTGGTGTTGTTTGACGGCACGCTGTTTGTTGACGACGAAATGATTAATAGTGAAACGGGAACCAAAACCGGCCGCCGCATGGGTCACATGCCGATCGCCGGCACGGATGGAACGCTCGCAGCGCTTCGGGACCTTACGGCACGGCGCATCTTGACCCATATCAATAACACCAATCCGATCCTCATCGAGGACTCCGCCGAGCGGCGCATCGTCGAGGCCGCCGGCTTCGAAGTCGCGGAAGACGGAATGGAGATCGAGCTGTGAAGCTTCTGACCGCGGAAGAACTCGAGGCGGCGCTACGCGAGATCGGTGCGCGGCGTTATCACCGGCTGCATCCGTTTCACAAGCTTCTGCACGGCGGCAAGTGCAGCAAGGGCCAGGTGCAGGCCTGGGCGCTCAATCGGTATTATTACCAGGCGATGATCCCGCTCAAGGACGCGAGTTTGATCGCGCGCTGCGAGGATGCCGTGACGCGGCGGGAATGGCGCAGCCGCCTGGTCGATCACGATGGCGAGCGCGACGGCGAAGGCGGCATCGCGCGCTGGCTGACGCTCTGCGCCGGCGTCGGCCTCGATCGCGACGACGTCACGTCGCTGCGCGGGCTGCTGCCGGCGACACGCTTCGCGGTCGAAGCCTATGTCCATTTCGTCCGCGAGAAGACCCTGCTCGAAGCCATAGCCTCATCGCTGACCGAACTGTTCTCACCGGTCATCATCAGCGAGCGGCTTGATGGCATGCTCAGGGGATATGATTTTGTGACGGCGGATACGCTCGCCTATTTTTCGCAACGTCCGCCGCAAGCGGAGCGGGATTCGCGTTTTGCACTCGACTACGTCAAGCAGCATGCGCGGACGCCTGAGGCCCAGCAAAGCGTGCTCGCCGCGCTCGAATTCAAATGTGATGTGTTGTGGGCGATGCTGGACGCGCTCTATCATGCTTATGTCGCACCGGGTCACATCCCGCCTGGCGCTTTCATTCCGAAAGAGACGAACTAGGAGCGGCCCGTGAACGATGCGGCGCCATCGATTGCCCCCGACGCCCGCCCGCGGTTGCCGCGCGGTGTGCGGCTCGTGCACAACGAGGCGCAGGGCGGCTGGGTTCTGCTGGCGCCTGAGCGGGTGTTCAAGGCCGACGCCATCGCCGCCGAGATCGTGAAGCGCTGCACGGGTGAAGCAACGCTGGAGGCGATCGTCGACGACCTGGCCAAGACTTTTAATGCGCCGCGCGAGCGCGTTCATGCGGACGTGACGGCCATGCTGCGCGGGCTGGCCGACAAAAAGCTGTTGGAGCTTTGATGTGGCCGATGCCGGTGAGACCGCTTTGCACTCGCCGCTCGGTCTGCTCGCCGAGTTGACACACCGCTGCCCGCTGGGCTGTCCCTACTGCTCCAATCCGCTGGCACTCGATCCCCGCGACAGCGAGCTGGATACGCAGACCTGGGCGCGCGTCTTCATCGAGGCTGCGGGGCTGGGCGTTCTCCAGGTTCATCTGTCGGGCGGCGAGCCGGCCGCCCGGCGGGACCTCGCCGAGATCACGGCAGCCGCGCATTCCGCCGGCCTCTACACCAATCTCATCACTTCGGCGGTCGGCATCACGGCGTCGATCTTGGATCGGCTTGCCGACGCCGGTCTCGATCACGTGCAGATTTCGATCCAGGACAGCATCGGCGATAGCGCCGATCACATCGCGGGCTACGACGGTGCATTCGCAAGGAAACAGGCGCTCGCTGCAGACGTCGTACGTTTGAAAGTTCCGCTCACGATCAATGTCGTAGTGCACCGCGCCAACATCGATCGGATCGCGGAGATGGTTTCACTCGCGCTTGCGCTGGGAGCGAGCCGTGTCGAGATCGCGCATGTGCAGTATTACGGCTGGGCCTTGAAAAATCGCGCCGCGCTGATGCCGAGCGCCGAGCAAGTGGCGCGCGCGGCTGCGGCGGTGGAGGAGTTGCGCAAGCGTCATCACGGCGAGATCGTCATCGATGCCGTCGTACCCGACTATTACGCCCGCTTGCCGAAGCCCTGCGTCGGCGGCTGGGGCCGGCGTTCGCTTAACGTCACCCCCTCCGGCAAAGTGCTGCCCTGCCACGCCGCGGAGTCGATAGCCGGGCTCGAATTCTGGTCGGTGCGGGAGCATTCGCTAGCCGACATCTGGAAGAACTCCCCGGCCTTCAATGCCTTTCGCGGCACCGCCTGGATGCAGGAGCCCTGTCAAAGCTGCACCCGGCGCGATATCGATTTCGGCGGTTGCCGCTGCCAGGCCTTCGCGCTCGCCGGCGACGCCCGCGCCACCGACCCGGTTTGCCATCTCGCGCCCAACCACGATCAAATCGTGACGCTCGCCGCAGTGCAAAACGACGCTCCCTACCGCTACCGGCGCATGTAAAATTTGCGGCGCACCGCCGAATCCCGATTGCACGCTAGGGGCGAAATGACGGAAACTCGGTTTAAGGAAGCCGGCAATGACCGGGCTTCCGTACCCGGGGAGGAATGTCATGGTCAGACGCATAACGGCCGGCCCGTTATTGGCCGGGGTCTTTTGTTTGTTCGCTGCAACAGCATTCGCACAGCAACAAGATACACCAGCGCAACCGGCGGCCACGCCGGCACCGCCGGCTTCGATCGCGCCGCCGCCGTCGATCGCGCCGTCGCCGCCGATGGCTCCAGCCGCCGCACCGGCTCCTGCTGCGCCGGCTCCAGCCGCCGCGGCCGCGCCGGCACTGCCGCCCGGCTCGCCGCTGATCGGCCGTCCTGACGACAACGCGGCCGCCGCCAAGCTTGCGCCGGTGCCGTCACCGCCCTTCGCGACCGCCGCCGACAAGATACCGGTCGATCAGCTCAAGGCGCCGAAGGGTTTCAACATCGAGCTTTATGCCAGCGGCATGCCGAATGCCCGCTCGTTGGCGCTGAGCGATAAAGGCACGGTCTTTGTCGGCTCCCGTCTTCAAGACAAGGTCTATGCCATCACCAACAAGGACGGGAAGCGCCAGGTGCATGTCCTGGTTTCGGGCCTCTATCGTCCGAACGGCGTGGCGTTCAAGAACGGTACGCTCTACATCGCCGAACTGTCGCAGATTTCCAAGATCGACAATGTCGATGACAAGATCGACGCATCGCCGAAGCCGGTCGTCATCTATACGGATCTGCCGAAGGACGAAGCACATGGCTGGAAGTTTTTGGCGATCGGCCCGGACAACAAGCTCTATTTCGAGGTCGGCCAGCCGGGCAACAACGTGCTGCACGATGACGCCCACGGCCAGCTTCGCCGAATGAATCTCGACGGCAGCGGCGCCGAAAAAATCGCCTTCGGCATCCGTAACACCGTCGGCTTCGACTGGAATCCGAAGACCAAAGAACTCTACTTCACCGACAACGGTCGAGACTGGATGTCGGAGGATCTACCCAACGACGAGCTCAACCGCATCACCAAGCTCGGCCAGGACTTCGGCGCGCCCTATTGCTATCAGGGCAATATTCCCGATCCCGAATTCGGCTGGGGCCATAGCTGCAGCGAATTCGTCCCGCCGGTCGCGCTCATGGGTCCGCACGCGGCGGCGCTCGGCATGCGGTTCTACACCGGCTCGATGTTTCCGGCGGAATACCGCGATCAGATCTTTGTCGCGCGTCACGGCTCGTGGAACAAGACCAATAAATTTGGCGGCGATATCGCGCTGGTCAAACTCAACAAGGACGGCAGCGTGAAATCGGTCGCACCGTTCATCACCGGCTTCCTGCAGAACAACAATTATATCGGACGGCCGGTTGACGTGATGAATATGCCGGACGGCTCCATGTTGATCTCCGATGACTGGAACGGCGCGGTCTATCGTGTCAGCTACGGTCCCGGCAAAAAGATCGCGGGCCGCTGATCGCGAGCCGCTAAAATCGTAACGACCGAGGGCGGTGCGCCGCCCTCGGCTCGTTTAAGACGAAATTCGGGGATCTTCCGTGCTCAAGCTTGCCGCCACGCTCCTGGTCGGATGCCTTGCGGCGCTTCCCGCGTCCGCACAATCCGTGCAGCAGCGTCTTCCGGCCTGTCACGGCGAAAACGGCCAGTCGCAAAATCCCGGCGTGCCTTCGCTGGGCGCGCAGCAATCGTTTTACGTCACGGTTCAGCTTCTGATGTTTCGCGAGCGCATGCGCGTCGCCGATCCGATGAACGAGGTGACGAAGGGACTAAGCGACGACGATCTGCGTGCCTTGGCGGACGTTATCGCAAAACTGCCGCCGCCGCGGGCCACCGAAGGACCCGTCGACGACGCGCGGATGGAACGGGCCCGCACACTGATGGAGAAAAATCACTGCAATTTCTGCCACACCCCGACGTTAGCCGGGCAGAACAATGTTCCGCGCATTGCCGATCAGCGTGAGGACTACCTCGCCGCGGCAATGCGCGGGTACAAGGATAATTCCCGCCGCGGCTATGACGGCACCATGGCGGAAACCATCGCGCCGGTCACCGACGCGCAGATTTCGGACCTCGCCTACTACATCGCGCGGCTGAAATGAGTTAAACTCCGCCGTGTTGAACCCGCACGATGTCGGATGGGAATTTTTGAGCCGATGCCAATCCGCCCGATCGGCAGGTATTTACATGCCGGGAGCGATTTATGATTGCTCTGTCCGTCAACGGCGAGACCCATAACGTCGATGTCGAGGACGACACGCCGTTGTTGTGGGTGTTGCGCGACACGATTGGGTTAACCGGGACAAAATACGGTTGCGGCATAGCCCAATGTGGATGCTGCACCGTGCATCTCGATGGCGTCGCGGCGCGGTCGTGCCAGGTGCCGGTCTCGGCGGTCGGTGGGCAGAAAATCACCACCATCGAGGCGCTGGCGCAAGACGGCAAGCTTCATCCGGTGCAGCAAGCCTGGCTCGATCACGACGTGCCGCAATGCGGCTATTGCCAGAGCGGCATGATGATGGCGGTGGTGGCACTGCTGAAAGCAAAGCCGAAGCCGACCGACGCCGATATCGACGCGGCGATTACCAATATCTGCCGCTGCGGAACCTATCAGCGTATCCGTGCCGCGATTCACACCGCGGCCAAGAGCGCTTAGGGGTCCGGCTGGTGCAAGCAGCCGCCAATGCCTGGAACGTGCCGGCATCTGAATGCACCGCCGCGAACGGCGTCGTCACTCCATCAGGAGGAAAGAGTAATCACTCCTTCACGCTCTTGACCGGCGTTTCCGGCGTCAACCCGCCGCGGCGCTTGGCGAAGGTTTCCTTGCCGCTTTCTTCCCATTTGCCGGCGACCGCACGGCTGGCATAGGTGTCCCACACCGCGTCCCAATCGCCGAGCGAATAGCCGTGCCACGGCGCGCGTGGCGTAATTGCCGGCAGGCCGAGCTCTTTCCAGATGGTCAGCGCCCGTTCCATGAATTCGCGCTTCGGCAGCGAGATCGGTGGATTCGGCTCCTTCAGCGTGGCGTCGATCAGCATCGTCGACTCCATATTATGGCCGCCGGATTTTGGGCCGTGACCCTGCGACCGGTACGGCGCGATATGCACGTCCGCGCTCGGATTGGCGCGATAGGCGAGCGACCAGAACACCGCGTCGGGATTGTCGGGATCGATATCTTCGCTCACCGCGATGACATATTTGCCGATGTCCGCCTGCAGGCTCGCAGCACCATGCAGCGCACGCCAGATTTCGGTGCGCGGCGTGCCCGGCGCGAATTGCACGAACAGGATTTTGCGCAGGTTGCTCAGCGTCTCGTGCATGGCGACACGGCGCACGCCCTTCACCGCCAGCGTGTCGCGCAGATGCGACAGATAGCGCGGCTCGTAGGCGACGCGTTTCATCACGCTCGATTCGCTCGGCGTCACTTCGCTCAGGATCGAGACCCAGACCGGTTTGCGCTTATGCGTGATCGCGGTGACCTGCATCGACATGTTGAAGTCTTCGAGCGCGACATGGCCGTGGCTCTCGCCGAACGGTCCTTCCGGCTCGAGCAGTTCCGGATCGATCAAGCCTTCGACCACGAATTCGGCGTCGGCCGGCACGTCGAGATCGACGGTCACGCCTTTCACGGTGCGGATCGGCGTGCCGGCGAGCGCGCCGGCCACCGCCATCTCGTCGCAGTCGATCGGCAATTTCTGCGGTCCAGTGAATACGACCACCGGCGCAGCGCCGATGACGATGGCGATCGGCATCGGCTTTTTCAGCTTGCGGTATTTCTGCCAATGCAGATAACCGCCGGCGCCGCCGGGCCGCGCCGCCATGCGCACGCCAAGCCGGTCGGTCGCTTTCAGTTGTGCCCGATAGGTGCCCATATTGCGGATGCCGGTCTCCGGATCCTGGGTGATGCATACGGTGGCGGTGAGATAGGGCGCGGCGTCATAGCCCGGCGTCGAAATCGGCACCGGCAGAAGCTTCAGGCCGCCGTCGGGCTGGCGCAGTGCGTCGCCCTTGATGACGACTTCCTGGCATGGCGCCTCCGTCACGACCACCGGCGGGATCGGATTGGCGATGGCGTGCATCCACGCATCACCGATCTCCCCGACCGGCCGTCCCATGCCGATGGCATAAATCTCTGCCGATGCCGCCAGCGCCCCGATCGCCACCGGCACGTCGTAGCGGCGTCCCTCGCCATCGACGACATTGGTGAACAAAAAGGCGCGCCGCTGGTCCTCGTGCAGCCCGCCCTGGAACTGCCAGCGCACCAGCGGATGCAGCTCGGTATCTTTGTTGATCGCCCGATCGATGCGCAACAGCAACCCGGCAGCTTCGAGACGGGCAAGATGCTCCTGAAAGTCGAGCGGAGGGCCGGAAACGCTAGGCCTTTTCTCAACCGGACCGGGTTTATCAAGCATCGATCGCGCCTTCCATTATTTGAATCGCCGACCCCAAGCCGTCATCATCGGGCTTGTGCCGGCGATCCCGATCGCCAATGGCAACCTTGCCGGTTTGATCGGGATGGCCGGGACAAGCCCGGCCATGACCCTGTGTTACTTCTTGTTCTTCTCGTAGTCGGCAATGATCGGCTTGGCGTGACGAAATGCGTCGACGCCGGCCGGCGCGCCGCAATAGATCATGATCTGCGTCAGTGCCGCCCGGATCTCGTTCGGGGTCAAGCCGTTGTTGAGCGCACCGCGCACGTGGGTCTGGAATTCTTCCATCTTGCCGAGCGCGCCGATCATGCCAAGATTGAGGATCGATCGCTCGCGCGGTGTCAGCGTTTCATCGCCCCAGGCCTCGCCCCAGCAATATTCGGTGAGAATGCGCTGAAAGTCGCGATTGAAATCATCGACGTTCTGCATCGCGCGGTCGACATAGGCGTCGCCGAGAACCCTGCGGCGCATCGCCATGCCGGTGTCGTAACGTTTCTGGTCCATGGTGTTTCCTCGTGCGTTAGCGGAATTAATGTTCCGCCGGTCCGCCCTTCCAGCGTTTGACGATTCCGGTATCGATGCCGAACAGATCGAGCAGCCGGCCGCAGGTGTGATTGACGATATCGTCGACCGATTTCGGCCGATTGTAGAAAGCCGGCACGATCGGCGCGATAACGGCGCCGATATCGGCAAGCGTCGCCATGGTGCGCAAATGCCCGCTGTGCAGCGGCGTTTCGCGAACCGCGAGCACGAGACGCCGTTTTTCCTTGAGCACGACGTCGGCAGCGCGGGACACCAGCGATGAGGTCACGCCCGTTGCGATCTCGCTCATGGTGCGGATCGAGCACGGTGCAATGATCATTCCCATGGTCGGAAACGAACCCGAGGAAATCGCCGCCCCGATATCGGCGGCGGGGTAATGCACCGATGCCAGCGCCCGCACGTCCTTCGGCTTGAGATCGGTCTCATAGACCAGTGTCATTTCCGCCGACTTGCTCATCACCAGATGGGTTTCGATCTCAGCCTTGCGCAGTATTTCGAGCAGCCGCACGCCGTAGACCGTGCCCGAAGCACCGGAAATGCCAACAATAAGCCGTGCCGCAGTTTTGGCCATTTCCGCCCTCGTTGCCTTCGGCGCCGGTTGTGCCACGGGCCGCGGCGGCGTTCCAGTAGGGGCCTATGCGGGCCTAGGAGCGATGGCGTCGAATGCGCCGAGAAGCGTGCCGGTGGCTTGGTCCGGGAAGCTCGCGCCCAGCACGCCCTGATAGGCCGCGATATTGGCGCGTGCCGCGGCAGCCGCCGGGGCCGCCGTGCCGAGCGGACCGGATCGGCTGAATTCGTAGAGCGCTTCCTGCTGCAAGCGCTCGGCCTCGAGCTCGATCGCTTTCACTTTGGTGCGGAAGGCTTCCTGCCTTGCCGGTTCGACCAGCGTCGCCGCGTCCTTCAGTTTGCGGCGCGCATCGCGGATCGGAATGATGGTGAGATTGCGCCAATCCCGCACATTGTCGTCGAGCAATTTGACGTCGGCCGCCGACAATTGCCGGTCGTCGGAAGCCAGCCAGAACAAAAACAGCAGCAGATTGACGTCGACCCCGCAGCTGTCCTGCAAGACAATGCAGGCGTCGGACACGCCGGGCTGACGGTAGAGATTCAGCGAGAAGCGCCAGAATGGCGTTTCGTTCGGTGCTGATGTGTCATTCATTGCAAGACACGCTATGCCGTTTTGATTCCGAGCTCGGCCTGTTCCTTGGCGTAGGCGGTATCCATCCGAGAGGTGAGGCCGTGCTTGGCGAGTTCGGCCGCGAAGGTACGACGAATTTCCGGCTTCTCGTCGATATAGTCAATTTGATCGCCGCCGGCCCGCTTAGAGATCCAGGCTTTCGGCACGCCCTGCGCGTTGCGGATGGCGACACCCTCGTGCTTGAAGGCGAGATACCGCGCCGGCGTCGTCCCGGTATTGAAGTGCTGGTGGAACCACATATTGGGCGGCACGATCAGGGTGCCGACTTCCCAATCGAAGCGCTGCAGCTCCTCGCCTTCCGGCCACATCACGGAAAAGCCTTCGCCCGACAGCACGATGACATGCGCGCCGGGGCCGTGCGCGTGGCCTTTCTTGTAGGTGCCGATCGGAAATTGCGAGATGTGGCTGTTCATCGAGCCCTTGGCCATGTTGAAGCGGAGATGGCCGCCGCCGGCGCCGCGTTCCGCCGCCGTGATCAAGGGAATATTGACCGCGTCGGGAACGAAATTGGTGGTCAGCAGAAAGCCCTGCTGCTCGCCCTTGGAGCTGAAATAATCTGGCTCGCCGGCGAAGCGGTCCTTGAAGTCGTATTTGGTGTTGAAGATGAAATCGAGATCTTCGTAGAGATTGACCACCGGCGGCGCATTGGTGACGGCGACATAGCGCGCCGGCTCCTTGCCCGAACCGTTGAAGTGCTGGTGATGGCAATTCAGCGGAATGGCGAACAGCGCGCCCTCCTTCCATTCGAAGGTGATGCGGGCGCCGGCGTCGTTCCACACCGTGGTCGACCCGCGGCCGGAGACAACAAGAATCATTTCCTCGTAGAGCTGCCGGTGCGGAGCGAGGCTTTTACCCGGCGGGATTTCCATGACATGGCAGTCGTTCGACGTGCGTGAGGCGTCGTGGTTGAGGAATACGGCATTGCCGCCGCGCCGCGCCCATGGCTTCAGCGCCACCGTCTTAAGGTTTTTCACATAAAACGACGGGATGATGTCGAGGCCTTCGGCCTTTACCCAGCGGGTATAGGGCGTTTCCTTTTCGCTCTTGAATTTGCTCGCGAGTTCCTCGGAAACGACGGCATCCTTCTTGGTAGTCTCGGCCATCCGGCTCTCCCTACAATTTCATCCCTGCGTCGATCTTAGCGAAAGACCAACGGAAATACCAAAGCCTAGTCATGGTCGTGATGATGGTGCCCATGGTCATGGCCATGAGAATGCCCATGACCATGGTGATGATCACACCCATGATCATGTTCATGATCATGTTCATGGTCGTGTTCATGATCATGTTCATGGTCGTGTTCATGGATGTGGGCGTGATCGTGCTCATGATGGTGCAATCGCTGGCGCGGCCGCGGGCCGCGCGGGTCTTCGTTGAAGACCAGCGATTTGATCGTCACCGGCACAGTATAAGACGGCATGCGGATGCGGCCGAGATCGATGTAGTCGAAGTCCCATAACACCACGCCGTCGATGACAAGCAGTTCACTTTCGACGCACAGCTCGTCGCGCAAGATATGGCCAAGCGTCTGCGCCACGTCGCCGTCGAGCATGATGTAGAGCGGCAGTCTCTTGGCGATGCGATCGGCGAGGCCGTTCTTGATGCCCTGGGCGAAGGCGGCGAGCCGCTCATAAGACGGCAGGCCGGTCCAGCGCAGCGCCAGCGCAATGTCGCTGCCGGTGTCGGCGACGTCGAAGGCCGTGAGGTGACTGCGGATCGCGGTGGCGAGCTTTTGCGGATCGATCGTTTCGCTGCAGTCGAACGGCGGCAACAGCACCTGGAGGTTACGGCGCGGCAACAGCACGCCGGGCGCGGAAATGTAACTGGTGTTACCTGATAGTTGGACGCTGTATTCGGAAGCGCCCAGCGCCGTGGCGCGGATGCATTCGCCTGCAGCCAGCACTGGCCAGGGCAGTGCGCCCCGCAGGATACGATCGGCAATAGCGCGTCCGAGCCGCGGACCCATATCGCCGAAGTCGCGGGCTTCGCGCTGGTAAATGTATTCGGCGACGCCGCCGGAAAACATCACGCCGTCGATGCGGCCGAGATCGCCGATCGGGTCGGTGAGATAGAGATGCTCGATATCATGCGGCAACGGCCGCGCGGCGAGGGCGGCCACGAGCGCATCGGCCATGGTGTCGGCGACCTTCTCAAGATCGCTTAAAGCGACGGTGTCACCGCGATTCCAGGAAAATCCGGCGCGTTTGGCGTGATGCTTTCCCGCCGGATCGAGCCGCACGATCTTGCCCGCCTCGACCACTTGCAGACGGCCGCCGATATGGATCGCCGCCGTCGCGATCACCTTGCCGTTTTCGACCAGGCCGAGTTTCGTCGTGCCGCCGCCGATGTCGATATTGAGGATGCGCTTGTGCTCGTCGCTCGACACCCGCGCGGCGCCGGAGCCGTAGGCCGCGAGCATCGCCTCCATGTGGTGGCCGGCGGTGGCGGTGACGAATTCGCCGCCCTGTTCGGAGAGGATCCCGGCAATGCCTTGGGCGTTTTCGCGCCGCAGAGCTTCGCCGGTGAGGATGACCACGCCGGTGTCTATCTTGTCGGGCGTGAGACCAGCCGCGGCATAGGCTTCGTCGATGATGGCGCCGAGCTTGGCGTCGTCGATGCGTTCCTCGCTCTGATAGGGCGTGAGCGCGACCGGCGACTGGAACAAGGTCTCGCGCGCGACGACGTAATAGCGGCTGGTCAAATCCTCGGCCAGGCGGCGCAAATGGACGCGGGAGAAGATCACCTGCGTGCCGGACGAGCCGATATCGATGCCGACCGTCGTCAGGGAGACATTGTCCTGGCGCCAGAGCGGATTTTCTTCCAGCGGGCCGTCATCGGCGTCGAAATCATGGTCGTGATCATGGTCGGTGTCGTCGGCATGCTCATGCACGACATCGCGGCCGTAAAGATGGTCGGCGAGGGAGTGTCCTCCGGCTTTGTTCTTTTCGTCGTCGGCCATGCTTCGTCCCTCGGCGCGCGCTGTCTTCCCGCACCAGGCCACGAACGTCAATCACCAGGATTCAGCCCGCCGGGATCACATTGACGGACACGCCGATGCGCTGTCCGCCGGAGCCCAGAATTACGCCATCCATCGGTGCAACGTCGGTATAGTCGCGGCCAACCGCCAGCATGACGTGGTCCTCGGACGCCAGCACCGCATTGGTCGGATCGAGCCCGATCCACCCCCCTTCCTTCCCTCCCCCGCTTGCGGGGGAGGGAAGGGAGGGGCCGCACCACAAAAACACCCAGGCATGCATGGCATCGGCGCCCTGCAGCCGCGCCGCACCGTCGCGTGGCGCGGTGCGCAGATAGCCGCTGACATAAGCGGCCGGCAGGCCGATGCCGCGCAGCCCCGAAATCATGATATGGGCGAAATCCTGGCAGACGCCGCGGCGTAGCGCGAACGACATCGGCGGCGTCGTGGTGACGGTGGTGGCGCCGATCTCATAGGCCATGTCCGCCTTGATGCGGCCGATAAGTTCGACCGCGGCCTCAAGCACCGGTCTGCCGGGCGTAAAGCTCTGCCGGACATAATCGCGGATATCCGGATCGATCGAGACGATGCGGCTCGGGAACAAAAAATGCGCAGGCGACATCGGACCGATGTCGCTGGTGGCAAAGGCTGCTTCGCGGACTTCTTCCCACGGCGGCGTCATCGCTGGCGGCGGTTCCGGGTCTACCGCGACGCGCGCCGAAAGTTTCACCGTCAACGTTTCATGCGGCGTATCGACATCGATCCAGGTCAACCGGTTGCCGAAAAAGTCCTGTCCCTCACGGCGGTGCGCGGGCTCCGGCACGATCTGCAAGGCCGCGACCTGCACCCGCTCGCCGTCGCGCGATACCGGCGTCAGCCGCAGCACATGGCGCGCATAGGAAACCGGCGTCGCATAACTGCATGTCGTGGTCTGCCGCACGTCGTAGATCACGCCAGCGCCTCCCACATCGCTTCCGAGCGCTCGGTATTGGTGAGGAACGACGAAGTGATCGCATCCGACAGCTTCATCAGCGATTGCTCGACATCCACGATCAGGCTGGCATCGATAGTCGCCGCATCAGCGGTGCGTAGCCGCGTCGCGATCGCGGCGGCGATCTGCTGCACCGGCGATAGCCGGCCGTCCGAATTCTGTTTCGGCAGCGCGTTGAGATGGGTTTCGATGCGGTCGAGCTGAAACAGTACGGAGCGGGGATTGTTGGGGTCGAGCATGACCAGATCGACCACCGGCGCCTGCGCCGCGATCATTACATAGCGCTGGCGGTAGCTGATCTGGCTATCGGCGAATTCGAGCAACACGTCGAGACCGCCCTCCGGTGCGCCGGTTTCGGCGAACACTCGGATCAGCCGGCAGGTCAACAAAGCGCGCTCGATGCGGCGGCCGAGCTCGAGGAAGCGCCAGCCGGCAAGCTGGGTCATGTTCTCCTGCGCCAGACCGGACAGCGCCGCGGTGATGCGCAGCGCCGCTTCGATGCGCTCGGCGATCGCGCTTTCGGTCGGTCCGGCGGCGAGCGGGGCGATGATCAATTTGGCGAGATCGTTGATCGCCCGCCAGGCGTCAGGCGAGAAGCGGTCGCGAATGACGGAGGCCGAAGTGCGTGCCGCGCTTGTGAGATAAGGCAGCGAGCCGGTGAGATCGCTCCGCGTCAGCACGGCACGCGCGGTGAACGTCACCGGCGCCGGGTAGGTGTCTATCGGAATTGCGTTCCAGGCGCAGAGCAGCCCGCCGATACTGCTAATGACCCGGGCAGCCGAGTCGTCGGCGGCCCGATTGATAAGGGCGCGGATGAGCCGCAGCGTCGCCTCGGCGCGCTCCACATAACGCCCGACCCAGAACAAATTGTCGGCAGCGCGGCTAGGGAGCAGCCCGCTGGCGCGCTGCACCGGCATCCCTTCCGGTGTCGGCAATAACGTTGTTTCGGCGACCGGGCCCTGCGTCAACACCCAGACGTCCGCGGTCGCCGCGCCGTGCTGCAGGCTGACCGCGCGCGCGTCGATATCGTCGGCGATACGCACGAAGCCGCCAGGCAGCACCTGCCAGCGTTCGCCGAGTTTGGCGAGATAGAGCCGCAGCGTGAACGGCCGTGGTTGCAGCCGGCCATCGCGCCATACCGGCATGCTCGACAACGTCACCGCTTCCTGGGCGACATAATCGATGCCGCGATCGCGGATCGATTGCATCAGCACTTGGCGCTCGGCATCGCCAAGCTTGGCGCCGAGGATTTCACTGCCGGACCGGCCGGGAAGCTGCTCGGTGAAAGCCGAGGCGATCACCATGCTGTCGAGCTTGCCGATCATCTCCTCGCGCATCTCGGCGCGGCCGAGCCACCAGGTCGCGACATTGGGCATTTTCAATTCGGTGCCGAGCACGATCGGCGCCAGCGCCGGCAGGAATGCCAGCATGGCGCGGGCTTCAACAAGGCCGGCGCCGAGCGCGTTGATGATGACGATCTTGTTGTCGCGCACCGCCTGCAAAAGCCCGGCGGCGCCGAGCCGCGATGCGGCGTTGAGTTCGAGCGGATCGACGAAATCGGCATCGACACGCCGCAACAGCACTTCGGTGCGCCGCAGTCCGGAGACGGTTCGAACAAAGACGCCGTCATCCTGGACGACAAGGTCCTCGCCTTCGACCAACAGAAGCCCGAGATAGCGCGCGAGATAGGCGTGCTCGAAATAGGTTTCGTTCATCGGCCCGGGCGTCAATAGTGCAACGCGGGCGTCATCGCGGCGGTTGAGTCCGAACAATTCGGCCTGCAGGGCCTGGAAAAACGGTGCAACGCGCTCGACCCGCGTGGTTCGATAAATGTCAGGAACGGCGCGCGACAGCGCCAGCCGGTTCTCGATGGCATAGCCGGCGCCGGAGGGCGCTTGTGCCCGATCGTTGAGCACCCACCAGCGCCCGTCGGCGCCGCGTCCGACGTCGACGGCATAAAAACGCAAATGCGCGCCGCCCGGCGGCTCGACACCGACCAGCGGCCGTAGGAATTCGGGATTACCGGCAATCAAAGCCGCCGGCAGCCGACCATCGCGCGTCAGCGTGCCGGGCCCGTAACAATCTTTCAGCACGGCTTCGAGCAGTTCGGCGCGTTGAACAAGACCGGTTTGTAATTGCCGCCATTCGCCGGATTCGATGAGCAGCGGGATATGGCTCAGCGGCCACGGCCGCTCGATGCTGGCTGCGTCTTCATAGACACGATAAAAAACGCCGGAATCACGCAGATAGCGGTCGGCAGCGGCGAAGCGGCGATTGATCTCCTCGCTGCCGAGCGCAGCGAGCATGCCGAGGAACGGCTGCCAATGCGCGCGCACGCGCCCGTCGCCATCCATCATCTCGTCGAAGACACCGGGCAACGGCCGGTAGCCGGCAACGAACGGCTCCAGCGCGGTGTTTGACGGTTCGACGACGGTGTCGAGTTGGATGGCCATGACGCGATAAGCTTGCCGGAGTTTGGTTACAGCGGCCGGCGCAGGTCGAGCGTAGTCGGATATTCGAGCGACAAATCAAGCGGCGGAACGTCGATCAGCCCGCCGGTATGGCCATGATCCTGGAAGCGAGCGCGCCGGCGCCCTTCCGCTTCATAGGAATTGACCGGAAAGGTTTCGTAATTGCGGCCGCCCGGATGCGCCACGTGATAGACGCAGCCGCCGAGCGAACGCCGGTTCCAGGTGTCGACGATGTCGAAAGTCAGCGGCGCGTGAACGCCGATGGTCGGCTGCAAGGACGAATCGAGCTTCCACGCCTTGAAGCGCACGCCGGCGACGAATTCGCCGGATCGGCCGGTCGCGACCAGCGGGATGCGGCGGCCGCTGCACGTCACCGCATGGCGGCCCGCATTCATCCCCGCCACCTTGACCTGCAGCCGCTCGACCGAGGAATCGACGAAACGCACCGTCCCACCGGGCGCGCCCTCTTCGCCCAGCACGTACCAGGGTTCGATCGCGGTTCGCAGCTCAAGATCGACGCCCCCATGGTGGACGACGCCGCAAAGCGGAAAACGGAATTGCCGCTGCGCTTCGAACCAGCCTGGATCGAAGGTGTAACCGGCATATTTGAGATCGTCCAAGACCTCGAGGAAATCCGTCCACACGAAATGCTCGAGCATGAAGCGGTCGTGCAGCGCCGTGCCCCAGCGTATCGGCTTGCCTTCATAGGGCTGACGCCAGAACCAGGCGATCAGGGCCCGCAACAGCAATTGCTGGGCGAGGCTCATGCGCGATTCCGGCGGCATCTCGAAAGAGCGGAATTCGACCAGGCCAAGCCGTCCGGTCGGACCGTCAGGCGAGAATAATTTGTCGATGCAGATTTCGGTGCGATGCGTATTGCCGGTGACGTCGACCAGAATGTTGCGGAACAGCCGATCGACCAGCCACGGCGGTACCCAACCCGCTTCGCCCGGTCGCGGCACGCTGCCGACTGCGATTTCAAGTTCGTAGAGCAGGTCCTGCCGCGCCTCGTCGATGCGCGGCGCCTGACTGGTCGGACCGACGAACAAGCCGGAAAACAAATAAGACAAGGAAGGCCGCCGCAGTGCGTAAAGCACCAGGCTCTTGAGCAGGTCCGGGCGCCGCAAGAACGGACTGTCGGCGGCTTCCAAGCCGCCGAGCACGACATGATTGCCGCCGCCGGTGCCGGTGTGCTTGCCGTCGAGCATGAATTTGTCGGTGCCGAGCCGCGATTGGTGGGCGTCCTCGTAAACGCCGCGCGTGATGTCGACGGCCTCGCGCCAGGACGTTGCCGGCTGGATATTGACCTCGATGACGCCGGGATCGGGCGTCACTTTCAGCACATTGAGCCGCGGATCGGGTGGCGGCCCGTAGCCTTCGATGTGGATCGGCAGGCCGAGCTTGGCCGCCGTTGATTCGATGGTTGCGATCAATTCAAGATAATCGTTGAGCGTTTCCACGGGCGGCATGAAGACGCATAACAGGCCGTCGCGCACTTCGATGGCCATCGCGGTGCGTACCGCGCGACTCGAATCGCCCGGCGCGGTAACGGCGTCTGTCAAACCCTGCATGACCATGGTGTCCGGCGCGAGCGGCGGCGAACTGGCCTCGATGCGGCTTGCACCGTGAAAGACATGCGGCTGGATCGGATGGGTGACGCGCGGATCGGACAAGGGGAGGCGTTTGGCGAACGGATCGGCCGGCACCAGATGCGGAAAATCGGCCGCGGGAATATGCGGCAGCGATTGCAACGGCAGCCGGAAGCCGAGCGGTAAATCGCCGGGCAGCAGATAGAGCTTGCCGCGCCGCGTGCGCCAGATTTCACTGAGCCATCCCGGCTTCGCCTTTGCCGTCCAGCGCTGCAACGGCAGCACAAAGCCTCTCGGCGCGCCAAGATGACTATCGAACAATTTCAGAATCCGCGCGCGCTCATGCGGGTCGTCGATCTTGGGGTCGTTGGGATCAAAATCCGCCGGGATCAGCCCCTGCTTGAGCATCCGATCGACCGGATCCTCGTAAGCCGGCTGCACGAAATCGGCCGCAAGCCCGGCATGCGCCGCAATCCGTTCGGCGAATTGCCGCGCGTCGGCGGTCGAAGCCTTGCGGCTGGGGCGTTCGTGCTCGATCCAATTTTCATCGCGCCAGATCGGGATGCCGTCGCGCCGCCAATAGAGCGCGAAGGCCCAGCGCGGGATCGGCTCGCCGGGATACCATTTGCCCTGGCCGTGATGCAGCAATCCGCCGGGCGCAAAGCGGTCGCGCAAGCGCCGGATCAACTCGTCGGCGCGCTCGCGTTTCTTTGGACCAAGCGCATCGGTATTCCATTCCGCCGCCTGATAATCGTCGATCGAGACAAAGGTCGGCTCGCCGCCCATAGTGAGGCGCACGTCGTGTTTCTTGAGATCGGCATCCACTTTTTCGCCGAGCGCGTCGAGTGCGGTCCAAGCCTCGTCCGAAAAGGGCGCCGTGACGCGGGGGCGTTCGGCGAGCCGGCTCACCGTCATGTCGAAGCCGAACGTGACTTCGGCCGGTTCGACCAGGCCGCTGATCGGCGCCGCCGAATGATAATGCGGCGTCGCGGCAAGCGGAATGTGACCTTCGCCACACAGCAGTCCCGATGTCGCGTCGAGGCCGACCCAACCCGCGCCGGGAATGTAAACTTCGGCCCAGGCATGCAAGTCGGTGAAATCAAGTTCGGTGCCGGCGGCACCCTCGAGCGGCTTCACGTCCGGCCGCAACTGAATGAGATAACCAGAGACGAAGCGCGCCGCGAGGCCGATATGGCGCAGCAACTGGACCAGGAGCCACGCCGAATCGCGGCACGAGCCGGCGCCGGAGGCGAGCGTTTCCTCGGGCGTTTGCACGCCCGGCTCCATGCGGATGAGATAACGGATCATGCCTTGCAGGCGCTGATTGAGCTCGACCAGAAAATCGACGGTGTTGCGCGGCGTTTTCGAAATCGAAGCGATCAATTCTTTCAGGCGCGGTCCTGCCGGTTCGGGTCCGACGAAGGCGATCAGGTCCTCGTAGAGTTCGGGGGCGTATTTGAACGGCCATTTGTCGGCGTAGGGTTCGACAAAAAAGTCGAACGGATTGATCACCTCCATATCGGCGAGAAGATCGACGGTGATGGAAAATTCGGTGGTTTTTTCCGGAAATACGAAGCGCGCCAGCCAATTGCCGTGCGGATCCTGCTGCCAGTTCACGAAGTGCTGGGCCGGCGTTACGGTGAGCGAATAGCTCGGAATGCGGGTACGGCAATGCGGCGCCGGCCGCAATCTTATGATCTGGGGCCCGAGCCCGATCGGCCGGTCATAAGTGTAACGGGTGGCGTGGTGAAGCCCGACGAGGATCGACATGTTGCTACGCGTTACGCCCAAATCCGTCGTATAATCATACGACTAACCATGCAATTTTCGGGCCGCAGCCAATCGGTGTCGCTCCGGTCCGGCCGTCAAATGCGTTGGCATTATGCCTGGACAGGACCGGCTGAGCCATGCCGTAATTCCCGTCGGTCCCCCTAGTTAGTCTTGTCCTTAACCTCGGCCGCTAAAACCCTTGTCTGCGGCCGATCAGGCACAAGATAAGGGATGAAGAATGCAGAACGTCTTCGACAGGCGCCCATGGCGTGGGCGGGGAAAACGGCGATGATCGGTCAGGGTCCGGAGACCATCTCGGCACCACCCGGCCTCGACGTCTTTGCTGCCATCGATCAACGTGCGCTGGATGCCATTCCGACCGGCTTTTGCGTGTGTCGCGCCGACAGCAGCCTGGTGCGGTACAACGGGCGTGCCGTCGAGTTATGGGGCCGGGCGCTGCCGCTCGGCGACGCGCGCGAGCCATATAGCGCCGGGTTCCGCCGCTACCAGCCCGATGGCGAAGCACTTTGCTTCGGTGAGACGCCGGTCGCTCGTGCCATGCGGAGCGGCGAGCCGGTGGTCGGCGCCGAGATTATCATCGAACGGCCCGACGGTTCGCGCATCCCGGTGCTGATGAATGCGACGCCGCTGAAGGATGCCGCCGGCCGCGTCGAAGGCGCGGTGTGCAGCTTTCAGGAAATGACCGAACACAGGCGCGCGCAAGACGCGCTGCGCGCCAGTGAAGCCGAATTGCAATCCGTCATCAACCGCACGCCGTTCATGCTGGTGCGCTGCAGCCGCGACCTGCGTTATCGCTTCATCAGCGAAGCCTATGCGCATTTGATAGGCCGCTCGCGCGACGAGGTCCTCGGCAAAACAATCGAAGAGATACTCGGCGAGAAGGGCTTCAACACGCTTCGTCCTTACACCGAGCGGGTGCTGCGCGGCGAGGCGCTCGATTTCGAAGCCGAACTCGACTTTGGCAGGGTTGGGACGCGCCGTCTCAGTTTTGCCTATCGTCCTGAATTAAATCCTGACGGCCATGTCGGCGGCTGGATCGCCTCGCTCCTCGACATCACCGAACGCGTGCAGGCGGATCGGGCGCGCAGCGCCATGGAATCCGAATTGCGCAAGCTCAGCGAAAGGCTCGAAGCCGAAGTCGAGCGGCGCACGCTCGAGCGCGACCGCGTTTGGAATGTTTCCGAGGATCTACTCGCGGTTTCCGATTTCGACGGCTATTTCGTCAGCCTCAATCCGGCCTGGACTTGTTTGCTGGGCTGGACCGAGGACGAGATCAAGTCGATGCATGTGAACGACTTACGGCACCCGGACGATGCACCGGGTGCCCTCGCCGGGCGCGCTTCGCTGGCGCAGGGCGTTGCGACCGTGCGCGTGGAAAACCGCTTCCGCCACAGGGATGGTTCATGGCGTTGGCTGCAATGGACCATGACCGAACACGACGGTCTGATCTATGTCTCCGGCCGCCATGTCACGGCGGAGAAAGAAGCAGCCGCGGCGCTCGAACGGGCGCAACGCCAGACCGCGCATCTGCAAAAAATGGATGCCATCGGCCAGCTCACCGGCGGCGTCGCGCATGATTTCAACAATCTCTTGATGATTGTCAGCGGTCACGCCCAAAGCTTGAAGAAACGTTTGAAAGAAACAAAAGACACACGCGCCTTGACGGCGATAGAGATGGCTGCGACGCGCGGCGAGAATTTGACCCGGCAGCTGTTGTCGTTTTCGCGCACGCTGCCGCTGTCGCCGACGGTGATCGACCCGGCGGAAGCGGTCCAGGCCATCCGCGACGTTCTGGCCGGCTCGATGCACGTCAATATCGAATTCACCATCGACGCGGTGAAAGCAACATGGCCGGTCTGCGTCGACAAATCGGAACTGGAATTGGCGCTGATCAACCTCGTCGTCAATGCGCGCGACGCCATGCCCGACGGCGGCCGCATCGTCCTTAGGCTAGCAAACATCCATCTTCGCGGCCACGAATTGCCCGAGGGCATCAGCGGCGACTTCGTCGCACTGGGCGTCGCCGACACCGGTGGCGGCATTTCGCCCGATCTGCTCACGCGTGTGGTCGAGCCCTTCTTCACGACCAAAGGCCCGGACAAGGGTACCGGTCTCGGACTATCGCAGGTTTATGGCTTTGCACGCCGTTCGGAAGGTACGGTCGCGATCGACAGCGAAGTGGAGCGTGGCACGAAGGTGACGATCTATCTGCCGCGCAGTTACGCCGCCGTCGCTGCGCCGTCACCGGAGGACAAGGCGGATTATGCCGCGGCAGGCCGGCAAACGATCTTGGTGGTGGAAGATAATCCCGATGTGCGAAACGTCGCGGTGTCGCTCCTGGAGCAACTTGGCTATCGCACCTTGAAAGCGGAAAGCGCCGCGGCGGCGCTCGACATTCTCGCCTCGGAAAAAGAGATCGGCGCTGTCTTCAGTGACGTCGTGTTGCCCGGTCCGACCGATGGATTGGCGCTAGCACGCATCGTCAGCCAACGTTACCCGCACATTCCGGTGGTGTTGACCACCGGCTATACCAAAGCGTTCGCCTCCGATCCGGAATTTCCGGTGCTGCGCAAGCCTTATCAGATAACGGCGCTCGGCCGCATTATTCACGAAGCACTCAATTCGGCGATGCCGCCGAAGCCGATGCTGGCGGGCTGATTTTTTCGTCCTGTTGTGCGATTTCGTGCGATTAAGACGGCTTGCAGATGAGCCGAATGATCCGTGGAGTTTTGATGTCGCCGCTCACTCCGCCTTGAGATTGGCGGCCCGGACCACCTTGCCCCATTTCGCGGTTTCGTCGGAAAGGAATTTACCGAAATCGGCCGGTGAGCCCGCAAACGGCTGGCCGCCAAGGTCGGCAAGATGGGCTTTGAATTGAGGATCGGCGAGCGCCGCATTGATCTCTTTGTTGAGCGTGCCGATGATCGCCGGCGGTGTGCCGGCGGGTACGCCGATGCCCTGCCAGCCGCTCGCTTCGTAGCCCGGCACGAATTCGGCTACTGTCGGTACGTCCGGCAGCAACGCCTGACGCGTCGCGGTGGTGACAGCCAGCGCCCGGAGCTTGTCCGCTTTTATATAGGCAATTGAGGAAACTATGATGTCGAACATCACCTGGACGCGGCCGGCGAGCAGATCGGTTATGGCCTGTGCCGCACCGTGATAATGCACCGGTATCATGTCGACGCCGGTCATCAGCTTGAACAACTCGCCGTAGAGATGCTGCGCGCTGCCCGGACCGACCGTCGCCATGTTGATCTTGCCCGGATTGGCTTTGGCGTAGGCGATGAACTCCGGCACGGTTTTGACCGGAAGCGACAAATTGACTTCCATCACCACCGGCGTGCGGATGATGCTGCCGACCGGCGCGATATCGCGCAAAAAATTGTAACTGAGATTGTCGTAGAGCGTCGCATTGATCGCGTTCGGCGGGCTTGCATAGAGCAGCGTATAGCCGTCCGGCGGCGCTTTCGCGACCAGTTCGGTGGCGATATTGCTGCCGGCGCCGGGCCGGTTATCGATGACGAATTGCTGGCCTAGCCGCTCCGACAGCCATGCACCGATCAGGCGGGCGCCAATGTCGGATGCAGAGCCCGGCGCAAAGCCGACGATGATATGCACCGGCCGCGCCGGATAGTTCTCCGCCGAGGCGACGCGCGGCATCGCGGGGAGCGCGACCGCTCCGGTCGCCAGGTGAAGCAATCGCCGGCGGTGAAGTTTCATGCAATCGCTTCCGCTCGAACCTAGGATCTGCGCCGAGCAAAAAGAGCTCGCGAAAACGAGACGCGCCAATAGTGTGGGTCAAGAATGCACATAACAAACGCACAATGGAAGTCATCATTGCAATTAATAAGTCCTAGATGTGAACTTTTTGAGAGATGAATGATTCCCGAGCGAGACAGCGGCTTCCCACCTGCGGTTTCGATAATTGATAATTTGCAGGATGCCCTTCCCGAGAGAGGGGTGACAGTTCATTCCGGGAACATGGGTTACACAATTGGGCCTTTTGCGGGGAGCGCAAAATGCCCTGGCAGGAGGACGCCGATGCGAATAGGGAACTGAAGCGGGTCCCATCCGCAGGACCACTTGAGCGGTTTTCTTATCTGGCCGCGTTGACCTCTCGGTGGTTCGTTCCAATTTGATGGGAACGGAATGGAACGCCGGATTGTTACGTTCCCGATCGTGATCATGTGACTTAACCGCTGACTGCTGTCGCAGAATAAATTTTTATGGGGCTCCGGGGCTAAAAGAACTGGAGAGCGTCATGAAGATGTGGAGTATCACGGCCGCCGCCCTCGGAACTGCGCTTCTGTGCGCGATGCCGCTATCCCTCCAATGGTCGCAAGGGAAAACCTTGGCAGTCTCGGTCGACACTGCCAGCGCGCGTGTCGGTCACCCGCTCACGCCCATGAGCGTCGCCGGCGTCGGTCGCCGAGCGGGCCGACGAGCGTACCGCCGGAATGCGTACTACAATTATGCGACCGGATATTATCCCCGTGCGCACTACTATCACCGTCCGTACTATCCTTGACGGGCAGCCGAGGAAGACTTCCTCGATTAGACCCTGACCCCAATTTAATTGAATGGGATCAGAGTCCGGGTTCGTTGTTGGAGTATGATCTTTTCCGAAAAACCGATGCTCATCCCGGATCAAGTCCGGGATCGGCCTTTCGGGGTCATGCTCTAACGGGGGCTGTTCTGCGCGACATCGCCGCTCGTGTAAGGCGGGTTATTTCCCGGGTCGATATTGTTCGGCTGATTAGAGGGATGGCGGAAGTCATGATGCGACCAACCGCCGCGCCCTATCACTCGTTTTGGAACAAGGCGCGCAGCCGCGGATTGCGTCCGATGGACCAAAAGAGTTCCATGGGAGGGGAATGAGTGAGCGGCATGAGTTCCACGCGTTCCAGGAGCGCTCGTGGGTCCGGTGTATGCGCGAGTGTTTGCTTGAGCTGCACCGCAGCAATCCTTGTGGCCGCAATATTTCCCATTTACGCGCAGCAGCAGGGGCAGTGCCAGTTGGAACTGTCTATGCCGAACGCACCTCGATCGCTGACACGCTGGGCTTCGTCGGTCGCGTGGAAGCGATCGACCGCGTCGAGATCAAGGCGCGTGTCAAAGGCTACCTGGAAGCCGTGCTGTTCAAGGAAGGTGACTTCGTCACTCAGGGCACCTCTCTCTATGAGATCGAGAGGGAGCCGTTTCAGGCTGCGGTCGAGCAGGCCCAAGCCGCCTTGGTGCGTAGCAAAGGCGCCAAACTTCTCACCGAGGTCCAGCTTCAGCGTGCGGAGACCCTGTTGTCGCGAGAGGCCGGCTCGGCCGTGACGCGCGATCAAGCGCGCGCAGCAGACGAACAGGCAAGAGGAACGATATTGGCCGACGACGCCAGTTTGAAGAGCGCCAATATCAATCTCGGTTACACCGAGATCACGTCTCCCATCTCCGGCAAGATCAGCCGGACCAATGTCACGGCCGGCAATGTTGTCGGACCCGACAGCGGTCCGTTGACCCTGATCGTAAGCCAAGATCCGATGTACGTGACGTTTCCCGTAAGCCAGCGCGATCTCCTGCAAGCGCAATGGCCGGACGCAAGGATAAAATCAAAGACGTCAAAATCAAAATCCGCTTCGCTGATGGTTCGTCTTATAACCAGGAGGGATCGATCAACTTCATTGACGTTTCGGTCAATCGCTCTACGGACACCGTCATCGCGCGCGCCACAATGCCAAATCCGGACGGCATTCTGACCGACGGACAATTGGTCAATGTTACCGTCGAGGCGGGTCAGCCTGAGGAGAAGGTGATCGTTCCTCAAGGGGCGCTCATCGCCGACCAGGGAGGCGTCTACGTATTTGCTGTTGAAGACGGCAAAGCGGTGATCAAGCGCGTAAAGCCTGGCGCCGAGCGCGGAGCGAATGTCGTCGTCGAAGGCCTCAATGGCGGCGAGCAAATCATTGTCGACGGGCTCCAGAGCGTTCGTCCGGGACAGCCGGTTCAAGCGAGCCCAGTAGCAACAACACTCAAGTCTGAGTTGGACTGATGCTCTCGTCGGTTTTTGTGGACCGGCCGCGTCTCGCGATAGTCATCGCGATCGTAACAACGATTGCGGGGCTGGTGGCACTGTATGCAATTCCTTTTGCTCAGTACCCTGACATTGTCCCCCCACAGGTATCGGTCACCACGACCTATCCAGGCGCCAACTCAACCGTCGTCGAATCGACGGTGGCGCAGGTTATCGAAGCGCAGGTCGTCGGCGTCGATAAGATGATTTATATGAAGAGTACGAGCGGCGATGACGGCAGCTATGCGCTCACGGCTTCTTTCGAACTGGGCACCAACCCGGACATCAATACAGTCAATGTGAATAATCGCGTTCAGGTGGCGCTTGCAAACCTGCCGCCGGATGTGCAGCGGCAAGGCGTTACCGTCAAAAAGAAATCATCGGCCTTGCTGGGTGTAATCGCGCTTTATTCGCCCAAGCATTCGCACGATGCTCTCTATCTGTCCAATTACGTCACCATCAATCTTCTCGATCGCATCAAGAGTACGCCCGGCGTCGGCGACGCCACGCTATGGGGTCCTCAGGACTACGCCATACGCGCGTGGGTGCGCACCGATCGTTTGACCGGGCTCGGGCTTACCACCAGCGACATTACAAGCGCGATCCAGTCACAGAATATCCAGGCCGCCGTCGGCCGCGTCGGCGCCCGTCCGATTTCCGATGACCAGCAACTCCAGCTCAATATCCAAACCAAGGGTCGCCTCACGACAGTCGAGGACTTTGAAAACATCGTTATCCGCACCAATCCCGACGGTTCGGTGCTCCGTCTCCGCGACGTTGCCAGGGTAGCGCTGGGTGCGGCGAATCTCGATCGCGAAACCCGACTCAATGGCGGATCAGCCGCAGCGATCGCGATTTATCAGTCGCCCGGCGCGAACGCGATCTCGACGCTAAAGGCGGTGAAAGAGCGGATTGCCGAGGCGGAGAAGCGATTTCCCGAAGATATGGCCTGGAAGACCACCTACGATCCTACGGTCTTTGTCACCGACACCATCCACGAAGTGCAAAAGACACTGGTCGAGGCTTTCATTCTCGTCGTGATCGTTGTCTTTCTCTTTCTGGGAAGCCTGCGTGCCACATTGATTCCGACGCTTGCCGTACCTGTCAGTCTCATCGGCGCATTCGTTGCGCTTCTGGCAATCGGCTATTCGGCAAACACGGTATCCCTTCTCGCTGTCGTTCTCGCGATCGGCATCGTCGTCGATGACGCCATCGTCGTCGTCGAGAATGTCGAGCGGGTGATGGAGGAACATCCGGAACTCACGCCTGCCGAGGCGACCAAAAAGGCGATGGCCGAAATAACCGCGCCGATCATCGCGATTACCTTGGTGTTGCTGTCCGTTTTTGTGCCGGTGGCCTTCATTCCCGGTATTTCCGGCGAATTGTTCCGGCAGTTCGCGGTGACGGTGGCGGTTGCCATGCTGCTCTCCGCCATCAATGCACTGACACTCTCACCGGCGCTGTGTGGTGTCCTGTTGCGGCCGCATCGCGGACCACGCCGGGGATTGATGGGTTATGTCATGCGTTTCGTCGACCGGACCCGCGACGGCTATGGCGCGGCCGTCGCCTGGATCGTGCGCTTTTCGATCATCGGGCTTGCATTGGTAGCGGTCGCCATGGCCGGCACCGTCGCCTTGGCCAAGATTACTCCGACGGGCTTCCTTCCCGAGGATGATCAGGGTGCGCTGTTCGTTGTCGTGCAATTGCCCGGCGGTTCATCGGTTGCCCGGTCGGCTGACGTTATCCAGCGGGCCGAGACGATTCTCAAGGAAGAGGAGAGTGTCCAGGACGTCACTTCGGTCATCGGACTGAATTTTATCGATAATTACTCGCAATCGAATGCCGGCTTCATGGTGGTGACGCTTAAGCCGTTCGAAGAGCGTAACGACCCGTCAAAAAGTGCCTCGGCACTCACGGCACGGCTCACCGAGAAGTTCCGCGAAATCCGGGGTGGAACGGTAACGCCGCTGGCGCCGCCACCTATTCTCGGGCTCGGGACCGGAGGCGGCTTTGCCTACGTCATAGAGGACCTCCGCGGCGGCGAGCCGAAAGCCATGGCGCAGGTCGTGCGCGGTCTCACGGTGGCGGCAAACCAGAATCCACAGTTGAGCCGGGTATTCAGTAGCTTCTCGGCGACAAATCCCTCGATCTACCTCGACATCGATCGCGACAAGGCGCAGATCATCGGTGTGCCGCTGAGCGCCGTTTTCCAGGCGCTTCAGGCCTCGCTCGGCGGGTATTTTGTCAACAATACGAATTTGTTTGGTCGCACCTGGCAGGTCCAGGTGCAAGCGGAAGCGGCCGATCGCTCCAGTATCGACGATATCTATCGCATCAATGTGCGCAATAGCGACGACAAGATGATTCCTCTTCGGAGTCTCGCAGAGGTCCGCGTCGTTGTCGGGCCGGCCGCGCTGATCCGTTACAACAATCTCCGCGCCGTAACCGTGCAAGGCAGCCCGGCACCGGGAGTGTCGTCGGGTCAAGCGTTGCGGGCGATGGAAACCGTGGCGGCGAAGACGCTGCCGCAGGGTTATGCCGGTGAATGGACCGATACGGCGTTCCAAGAAAAGCGCGCCGAAGGCAAGACCACTATCATTCTCGGCTTTGCCATCCTGTTTGCCTATTTGTTCCTGGTTGGCCTGTACGAAAGCTGGACCATACCGGTGCCGGTTCTCCTATCGGTATCGGTTGGAATACTGGGTTCTTTCTGGGCGATCAGCATAGGTCGTCTCACGCTCGATCTGTATGGGCAGATCGGTCTGGTGGTGCTGATCGGATTGGCCGCCAAGAACGGCATCTTGATCGTCGAATTCGCCAAGGAGCAGCGGGAAAAAGGCGTTCCGCTCCTTCACGCCGGAACCGAAGGCGCTCGACTGCGCTTCCGGCCGGTGATGATGACGTCTTTTGCATTCATTCTGGGCCTGCTTCCGTTGGTGGTCGCGACGGGTGCCTCGCAATTGGCGCGCCGCAATGTCGGCACGCCTGTATTCGGCGGCATGATCCTCGCCTCGGCTATCGGAATCTTTGCAATTCCTCCGCTCTACGTGATGTTCCAAGCGATCAGAGAGAAACTTCGACCGTCGTCACGCCCAAACGAACGCGAGCCAATCGAGGCCGCCGGGGTGCAAAGCGCCAAAGTAAAAACGTCGTCGCCGACGGATAAGGGAATTGCCGCCGAATAAGAAGGTTCGGCGCGAGAAGGGCAAATTGCCTGCACTTCGCGATCGAGCAGTTCGACCTGAGCGACGGCTACGAAAAGTGCCGATCCATTGTTTGGAGCCACGAAGGTGGCAATATCAACGAATCGCAAAGCTTGGTCGACCTGGTACCGCTATCTGCCACCGTCGCGCTGGCTAGCGGAGTATCAGGCAGCCTGGCTGTCTGATGACGTCGTTGCCGGTGTAACGCTCGCGGCCTATGCAATCCCGGTTTCGCTGGCTTACGCCGGCTTAGCGGGTTTGCCGCCCCAGGTCGGTATCTATGGTTATCTGCTCGGCGGCCTCGGCTACGCTTTGCTCGGATCGTCCCGCCAGCTCGCGGTCGGGCCCACTTCGGCCATTTCTCTGATGATTGCCGGGACCGTGGGAGCGATGGCCGAGGGCGATGCCGCGCGCTATGCGGACATCGCGAGCCTCGCCGGTTTTACCGTGGCGCTGCTTTGCCTGGCGGCGTGGTTCCTGCGTCTCAGTACGCTCGTGCGCCTGATCAGCGACAGCATCCTGGTCGGATTCAAGGCCGGCGCGGGTCTGACGATTATCATGACCCAATTGCCGAGTTTGTTCGGCGTTCCCGGCGGTGGGCAAAACTTCATTGAACGAACGATAATATTGGCGGGTCAGTTCGGCGAGATCCACTCTCTCGTACTCGCCATCGGCATCGTCGCGCTTCTGGCGCTTTTGCTCGGCGAGCGTTTTTTCCCCGGCCGGCCGATCGCGCTGGGCGTTGTTGCCATGGCGATTATCGTGGCGTCGCTGTTCGGGCTTTCCGCCCTGAAGGTGCCCACGACCGGAGCGATCCCGGAAGGCTTGCCGTCCTTGAGCGGGCCGGTGCTGCGCATGCGGGAGATCGATGGCATTTTTCCGCTCGCCACCGGCTGTCTTTTACTGGCCTATATCGAGGGCGTGTCCGCAGCACGCAGTTTCGCGGCAAAGCATGGCTACAGCCTGGACACGCGCCAGGAATTTTTAGGCATCGGTGCAGCAAACCTCGCGGCCGCTCTTGGCCACGGCTACCCTGTCGCGGGCGGCTTGTCGCAATCGGCTGTGAATGACCAGGCGGGTGCCCGCACGCCGCTTGCGCTGGTCTTCGCGTCCGTCACGCTCGCCCTCTGCCTGCTGTTTCTTACTGGTCTCGTTGCCAATCTGCCTAAAGCCGTTCTCGCAGCGGTCGTGCTGGCTGCAGTACGGGGATTGATTGATGTTCCAGTGCTGCTTCGCATGTGGCGCATCAGCAAGTTGGACTTCTACGCCGCAGCGATCGCTCTGGCGGCGGTGCTGCTGCTGGGTATTCTGCAAGGGATCCTCGTGGCTGCATTAGCATCGGTGTTGCTACTGCTGGCCCGATCATCGCAGCCGTACGTAGCAATCCTCGGGCGGATTCCAGATACAAACAGATATTCCGACATCGCGCGGCATCCCGAGAACGAGCGGCTGCCGCACCTGCTGGCGTTTCGTCCGGAAGCGTCCTTGCTCTACATTAACGCCGACGCTGTCCTGGAGTTGGTGTTGAACCACGTTGACGGAGCCGATCCAGCCGACATTCGCCGCGTCGTCTGCGACCTTTCGGCGTCGCCTTATATCGATCTCGCAGGCTCGCACATGCTGCATCAACTGCATGGCGACCTCGCGTCCCGCGGCATCGGGCTGCGCATCGTCGGTGCGCATGGGCGGGTGCGCGATCTGCTGCGCGCCGACGGCATTGGCGACAAGGTCGCCGGCGTGGATCGGCTTCTGACACTGGATGCTCTCCTCAACAGCATCCGATGAAGGCACTTCCGGCTCCCCCGGCGCATACGATGACAACGTCGGAATGAGTAAGGTCGGTGCCGCTTGGGCCAGTGAGGGGATTGGTGGGCGCCCAAGGATTCGAACCTTGGACCTCATGCGGCGGCTTCCCGCTGATACTTGCCCATTTGAAACAAGCCGCCGCCGTCTCGGTCGAGCGGAGGGCCTCCTCTTTTCCCGGGGATGTTGTGCCTAAGTCACAGTAATTCGAGACCAGTACAAATATGTTGCGCGCGGTGGGCGGTCTTTTGGCGGACGGTGGATGCGAATAGTTTAGTCGCGGCTTCGCAATCGCCGCCTTCGAAGCCCAAATCAACGAAAGCTTGGGCGGCGGCGGCCACGGGTCTGTGCTGAACAGCATCCCTGCAGGTGGCTCGAAATTTGCCTACCCTAATATTGGGGTGCTCGACCTTTACCGTTATTCGGCGCCTGGGGTGCCGAGCTTCTCCTCAGGCCCCGGGGCCTACGCCTCTTTCTCAGTAGACGGCGGCAACACCGATATTATCCAGTTCAGCGATAACCCAGGCGAAGAGCTCGGGGATTTTTCCCCCAATGGCTATGTCCAGTCGGCAGTCGCTAGCGCCGGCACCGTACCCTCCTATACAACCTCCTCGCCCGAGTTCACGATGATGGAGTTGATTGGGTATGACCCCGTTCCGGCCACCCCATTGCCGTCGACTTGGACGATGCTGATCGCTGGGTTCGTCGGTCTCGGCTTCTTTGCTTATCAAGGGTCGAAGAACGCTGCTGTACTCTCAGCCGCCTGATAAAAAAGACCTGATTGGATTTCGGAGGGACCGCCGCGGGGCGGTCTTTCTATTTGTTTTGTTTGCTGCGGTGCGTGAGGCAGAAGATGGCCCTTAGCGACGCTTTAGCGGCTCACCGTATTGGTGGCGATGAGGGGCATAGCGGACATGCTTCGGACATCGCCAATCGGTGGAGAATGACCCCATTCCGATTTTGAGCATGTGTTGCGGCCAACGTCCGTATCAGACTGCGACAGTCATTTTGTGGGTCGCAAGCCAGCTACTTTTGCAGATGGGCGAGAAATGGCGGCAATGTTCGAAAGGCGAAGTGGGTACTATCGTTCAAAGAGGCAACCTTATAGCCGTGCCTATTCCAGGCGGTCGCCAGGGCTTGCCTAGAAAAGAGCGAGACGTGACCATTGCGCGGTCCCACGTACCACCAATTGAGGCCTTGCTGGTCGAAATCCGAGGGCTGCAGCAGCGTGCTGAAGAAGATGAGGCCAGGCTCTGCCGCGAACTCAACGATAGAAGCGATTCCAGCGGCTGGATCGGGCAGGTGCTCAAATGTCTCAAAGCTTGTCACCAGATCGTACTTGCCCTCTGGGCGCGCTGCGTATCCCGTCACCATCGGATCATGGGTCACCGCTACCGGGAAGCCGGCGTTACGTAATACCCCGCAAAACGTATCATTGCCGCCGCCAAAATCGAGGACGCGCGTTTCCCTTTTAATTGCTCCCCATAGGCTTGCCACCAGTTCGGCGTTCGCGCGCGGCCGCGCGATCTGATAGTCAGGATCGACGAGTTTGTATTCGTCGTTATAGACGTATGTTTTGAATTGCTCCGTATTCCAATCATCAAAGGCGTCCGTAAAGAGAAATTGGCAGTCCGCGCAGCGGCGGTAATAGATCGGCACGCCCGCCAAGGCTAAGCGAACCCCGCGCGCTTCCTCGCACGATTTGTGAAAATCTACGACGCCGTAGGGCGCGGCTGGGCCGCCGCAAATCTTGCAGGGGCAAGGTGCCGTAGAGAGGGGTTTGAGGCTGTCGATCATGCAGACAATGCGCGAATGAATCACCGCAGCCTCTCTACCGCGTTTGGGTATCCTTAAGGTTAATTGTGCGTGACCCAGGTTTTAGAGGCCTACCGCCCGCGACGCCTCCTCGGCCTGCGGCCAGGGAATTGGCTGATCGCCGGGGTAGCCGCTTCTTCTTGCCTGCATCAGCTCTGATCAGGCTCGCATCGATCGAAAAACCATCGCCACCAACCGGGTTAACCGCAATGCACTTCGCTACCACGGCCGCAAATACCCAGTGTAACGCGTCGCTCTGGCGAAAGCGCTCCTGCCGGGCGCGGCTAAACACCGATAATCAGGTATCCCGTCGTCAATGCCGCGCTTGCAAAACGGTATGCCAGATTGACCTGCACCTCGGAGCACAACCTTCGCTCCGAGCGGATCGCAAACACGTAGCCCACGATGAGCATCCGGATCATCAGCACCGGGTCGATCGAGGGGCGACCGGTGTCGTGCTCGTCGGCCAAACGCGCCGTTCGCCGAGTTCGTGCGGCAAGACGGACATCGCGGACGAAATGCGCGAGCAGCGTCGTCTGCGGGCGTCGGGCGAGTAATGGCTAGGCGATCAGGTGAGGTGCATCGAGCCATCCAGAACGGCTTGGTGACTTCCCGATGGACGTCGCGGCGTGGGACGCCAATATCGTGCAAAGTCTGGTCGCCGGGACATTGTGGTTCGCTTCGCGAACGTGCCCGTTGCCGCCGGCCGCTTACTACGTCGCGGGTTACCGTTACTAACCCGACCGGCGTATGGCGCCGCGACGCTTCGGTTACGGCAAGGGGCGTTTCCCCGAGAGCGGCAAGGGATTGTAAATGAAGAAGCTACCAACCGATGAGGCGCCCTATTGGAATAGGACTCCGATTTTGGTTTCGTCGCGCCAGATGATTTTGCAAATCCGCGTCGGTTGCTCCGACATTGCGAAGTTAAATTTTGAAGGGAGTCCATATGTAGTCTGGACTTGAAGACATGCGCCAATCTCGGAGAGGTTTCTGACCGTACAAGGAACCGGATGGGTTCCGAGAAGGATCGTTCCGGCTTTCAGCATCCGCGTACGTGGCTTATTACGTTTCTCGTTCATGGCTTTGCAAACGAATACGCGCACTCCCGATCCTAAGATTAAGCGGTTCTGCTTACTGGATCGTCAATATGGGCCATCCCCAGATTCAAAAGGGACCATCCCTGTTCTCCGGGATGCAAGGGGCCAGTTTAGGGCGGTAGTACCCCGCCCTGTCCCCAATTCAGGGGAGTTTGCACGCCCGGGGGCCACGCACTTTTTGTCGCGCGGTGCGGGCCGCTTACGGCCAAGTCGCACCCCCCCCAATTAATCGCCCTTGCCTCACCGTCACCGCCGATCACGGCCGTATGCTATAAAAGATCAGACCGGGCTCTGCTGTAACCTTAATTCACCGACGAAATAGCATTCGTCGTGCTGTTTGCTCCACTCTCAGCAATTCAAGACCACGGGGCCGCGGAGGCTGAATTGCCGTTATACTTTTTCATTATCCGATTTTCCGAAAGCGAACTTGATGATCCACATGGCTCGCTCCTTGCGGGCGATGCCAGCGCGCGTAGCTACGCTGAACGCGTTATTCGCGAACTTAAAGCGGACGAAGATTACGACGGTTCCGGCTCGAACATGATCGTAAAGGATGCCGAGGGAAGAATTGTTTTTTCTATTCCATTTTAGATCGAGCGCGCCGGCAGCGGCGGGCCTGGCGCCGTCACAAATTAGATCTCGCCAGCACCGAAACCAAAACATGGGCGACGCAATCGACCGGCATCGATGGCATTATCCTCGCCGCTAGGCTCTGTCTTTCCGAGCTTGGCCCCGCCCACCGATGGCGCGTTCTCCGACTATGGCCTGGCCGGATGGGCGAGCAATAACGGTGGGAAGGTCCGTTTGGGCTCTTCCGGAAGCCGAGGCAAGAATGGTTACGTTCATTATTGCCTGGGGAAACCTAACTACCTCGGGCCGTCCGAGAGTTGCGGCTCCGGCTCGCTGAACCAGATACCTATCGCCACGTCAGGGCATTCTTTTGGTCGCGGCGTCGCAATTTTCCCGCTAAACGTTTAGCTGAGTCTCACCGGCGCGATCAATGGCAGCGTCGCGGGGTGCGGCATAACTGGTCCGCACCGCTCCGCGAATCCCCGACGGTCCTTGGTAAGAAATGTGACATTAGGCACCCTGCCTTAACCGCGCCCGGTAACGTAAATTTCGCTTCCGCGTTGCAGCGGATAGTTTCGTCCGATAGTAGATCGCTCGTCGACGCCGGGCCCATACCCCCGACACTCGGCGACGACAAGCGGCCCGCCAAGCCCCCCAGTGCGGCGGTTTTTTATGACCAAACTAATTATCGGCAACTGCTAAAGCCCCGGCCGAAAGGTTGGGGCTTTTGTTTGATAAGCCTGCATGGGCAGCACGTAGCCAAAAGGAAACGAGGTTTATGCTCAAGGCCATTTATGCAGCCATAACAGCCGCGATCATATCGGCTTGCGTCGTTGGGCTTCCCGGTCTTTTTCCGGAACGGCAGAACGCTAAACCGTCGGTTGGCGAGTGCCGCCAGAATGCATGGCCGTATAATCAAGCGTCATGTATGAGCGGTCCGCAGAATCTTTCATCGTCAGCGCGCGTTGTCCGGGTGATCCGGCCCGATAAAGCAAAGTAGGCATTAGTTGTTCACGCCAAACGAGGACGTAGAGTATCCATGACCAGTGACTTCGAGCGGTTGCTAGAGCCAGACTGCACGGATTTGCCCGAGTGTCGGTGTGGCAAAGAAATGCATTTCGCACAAATAGTGTTCCTGCCCAACGATACGACGACACATATTCGCGTCTATGCGTGTGCCGCATGCGACCATCAGCTGCGCCTTACTGTTTGGAGCGATCCCATAAAATCCAGCAACGCTATCACCGCCCATTAGAGAATCCGTAGAGGCCCGCGCCGCCGTATATAGTCGGCGCTTTCGATCATTTGGGCGGCTGCATCCTGGCCCGCGGTCAACGCATTCATAAGCTGAGCCCACACGCCAGCCCTGCGCCAACGAACAAAGCGATTGTAGCAAGTGTTGTAGGGACCAAGTTGTCCGGCAGATCGCGCCACGGCGCGCTGGAACGCAGAACCCAAAAGATGCCGTTGAGCACGCGACGGTCATTTCCACGCGGCACGCCGCGCGGCTTGTTCGGCAGCATCGACTTGATCGCCGCCCGATTCATAATCGGTGAGTTCGTAGCGCATGATTCGAGGCTCCGGTTTGGGAGCTTGAATCTCGCGCCGGGCGAGGCCATCAACCGCTACGACCATTGAGGCAGATTCCAATATCCTGCTTTTACTTCCGCTTTCGGTGGCGACTGCCGGCCTCGTCCCGGTCGAGACTGACCCAGCCGACAAGCGGTCTCTCAGCCTATAGGACTAATCAAAGTCTTGGATTGTTCGGCTTTCCCAATCTGTTCCTTCCCGCGCCCCAGTGTCCTAATTCCGAATCCTTCTTCCTAATGTGACTTTCCCCCGTCCTAATCTGCGGAATCAGGAACAAATTCCGACATAGGGCCGTTGCATCGCCAACTCGTGTCTTTCGACACAGGGGGGAACCATTGATGATCGGAAGTGCCCGCGTGGAGTGGTATCGGGTACACCCGGCACGCTGTCTTAGCGTCGCTCAAAACACGACGGATTCGGAAGCCAAGATCGCGCTGCCGGATATGGCCCGCGCTTGGCTGTTGCTGGCCGAGCAAAGAACGACCACACCGAAATGCCTATCTACGAGGTGCCGGAGCCTCGGCAACACGTGGTGCAGCAGCAACAGCAGCCACAACCTGAGAAAAAGGAATAGGCCGGCGCAGTTTGGTAGTGCCCCGTTCAATCTCATTGGTTCCTTTTGAAATTGTGGGCTGCTCCCTTTTGAATTTACAGAGAATAAATGGCAAATCGCGGGTTGCTGTTTATTGTTGCACGCCCGAGCGAAATGCCTGTGTTACGCTTTACGCTGCATTGTCGGTGGCGGCCCTTTCCATGTCCAGCATTCTCAAGTTCATCCGCGTCAACTCCACTTTTGACCCCGATACCTTAACGGTTCTTGGGGATGTATATGACCGGGCGTGCTCCAGCTTTTGCAGTTGCCGGTCTAGCCCGGCCTGTGACGAGATGGCAGATAGGATTTTCGGCGCAGCGATGAATGGCGAACGAGACCCCGACAGACTTTGGCAGATCGTGGCGCGCGGAATTAATCCGCCTCCAGGTAAGGGGGCTCCCGCTTAAACTGCTTCGTACGTTCGTCAGCTTAACGGGGCCGCCTCAATTGGCGGTCTCTCACATTCTGATACCAAAAGCTGAGCGTCGTCGGCTATTGGGGAGCAGTTGCGCATCCCGTGAGACGCAGGTACCCGGCTACGGTCCAATGATTCCACTAACCTATTGCCTCCCGCTTGAGGACCGATGGCAATGACACGGCGTGGCTTCATCATGCTTCTCGGCGGTGCCGCGCTTGCGGGGCCGTTCGCAGCGCGTGCGCAGCAATCGGCGATGCCACTGATAGGTTTGCTCGGCAGTGCGTCGGCTGATGAAGCTGGGCGCGTTACCGATGCGCTGCGTGCGGGCCTGAAGGACGCAGGCCTTACCGAAGGCCGTAACGTGGCAATTGAGTATCGCTGGGCGGGCGGCCAATATGGCCGCCTGCCGGCACTGGCTGAAGATTTGGTCAACCATCAGGTAGCGCTCATTGTGACCGCTGGCGCCGAGCCTTCAGCGCTTGCGGCGAAATCGGCAACGAGCACGATTCCTATTATTTTTGTTATCGAAGGCGACCCGGTCAGTATCGGGCTGGTCGACAGCCTCAATCGGCCGGGCGGAAACGCCACCGGAATGAGCCTGATTGCCTCGTCCTTGGAACCAAAGCGCCTGGAGTTGCTGCGCGAGCTAATGCCAAAAAATACGATGATTGCCGTACTGGTGAATCCAGATTACGCCGACACCGACTTCCAATTGGGCGGGCTGCAAGCTGCCGCCAACAAAAGCGGACAGCAGATCTATGTCCTCAACGCCAATACGGAAGACGACATAGCCACAGCGTTTACGAATTTGACCCAACAGCGGGCCGGCGCGCTCCTCGTCGCTGCCGATCCGTTTTTCAATCAGCGGCGCGATGAAATCGTCGCGCTGGCGGCGGGCCATAAGGTGCCCGCGATATATAGTTCGCGGGAGTTTGTCGCCGCTGGCGGTCTGATGAGCTACGGGGCCAGCATAGCGGACGCCTATCACAGTGCCGGTAATTATGTCGGCCGGATTCTCGGTGGCGCTAAGCCGATGGACTTGCCTGTCCAGCAGCCAACGACGTTTGAATTGGTGATCAACCTCAAAACTGCAAAGGCACTCGGCCTCACAGTTCCGAACGCGCTGCTCGTCATCGCCGATGAGGTGGTTGAATAGGTGAGCAAATGTCGGCTTTTGATGCGGTGGCCGGCTCCTCCACCCGGCACGTGAGTGCCATGGATGCGGGTGCTGTTAGGGCTCCCACGATTCGGAGGAGCTACCCATGCAAATGGTCACGACAATCGGTCTCGACATCGCGAAGTCGGTTTTCCAGGTTCATGGCATCGATACGGAGGGCAATGTGGTCCTCCGCCGCCAGCTCAAGCGGCGCTACGTGCTGGTCTATTTCCAAAAGCTGCCGCCATGCCTGGTCGGTAGTGAAGCCTGCGCGTCGTCGCATCATGGGTGGCGCGAAATTGCTCTGCCAAGGCGGTGCGGAACTTTTTCGTTCCATATTTGCTGAAAAATGCTAAGAGTAGGGTGAAGGGTGGGCCGGAGTTAGCTATGGATCGGACCAGGCAAGCCGTTCTGTTTCGCAAAAGGGCTGACGCGAGATTTCCTAGATTGGCGATGCAGGGACGCGCTGAGGACATCATTAAATATTTCCAGAGCATTCCGCCGAAACTGCGATCGGATTATTTCATCCGCGACGGCGAGGCGCATTACGGCCCGCGCGAAATTGAAAGCTTGGCACGGCAATTTAATATGGCGGGGCGCTGAGAAGATCCCACCGTGAACATCGGGTTGTAGTATTTCCCAAGGCCACGCGAGGACGCCGGTATTACCGATGGTTGGAAACATCAATACGTGGGGGGCTGCTTGGCGCCTTGACCGTAAGGATGGCGACGAGCGACCGGCGACCACAGGGACAATAGCAATCCGCGCTGCAGCGGCGAAGCGCTCGGATGGGAGTTCATTCATGTCGCTATCGACGACAACTCCCGCATCGCATTCGTCAAGGTGGTAAGCAGCGGCAGAAAACGCGCTGCTAGAGCCTGCCCCGGCAAACATGCCGGTGCACTTCCTTGACCGCGTCCACCGCCCCGCGTGCGGGACGATAGCCGTAGGCATTGTCCTCGAAGTCCGCCTCGAAGATTGGTTCCAGCACGAGCTTGGCTGCGGCCTGGACTACTCGATCCCGGATTGTTGGAATGCCGAGCGGTCGCTCGCCTCCATCCGGTTTCGGTATCATCATCCTCTAAGCCGCTTTCGCCTACAACGATTGGGTAGGAAACCGGCTGCAATATCTCAATAGGGGTTTCTGCTCATGAACTCGAAATATGATGAGGCCGTCTACTTCAATATAGGAATAAAATGCTCGGTCGAGGCAAGCAGTAGACGTAATTGATGGCCGAAGGCGTCATCCATCTCGTCCGCTATTCCCGGTAGGCGTTTGCGAAGGGCCGCCGACAGTATCGTCATCGCTCGCTCGGTAATGTTCTCGAACGCGTCACGCAAGTCCCATCTTATAATCCATCGACCGTCAACCCGACCGCCACGTATATCAATCGCGGTAATTATTTCATCAATCAATGAATGCTCAAGTTTAGGTACGAAGGCCATCGCCAAGAGCATCATCGCGGCCCTGTTGATCGCCTCGGCGTAGGCGATTTCGGCGGCTTTGGTCATTAGCGCCCTAATTAGTTACCGCGCATAGTTCTGCGACGGCGATTGTCGTTCGCGATTACTAGGTTTGTCAGGCGGAAGCACGCACCGGCGTCTCACGCATTACATAACCGCGCCCCCAGACCGTCTCGATATAGTCCTTGCCGCCCGATGCGCTGGAGAGTTTCTTCCGCAGCTTACAGATGAAGACGTCGATAATCTTTATCTCTGGTTCATCCATGCCATCATAGAGGTGGCTTAGAAGAATTTCCTTAGTGAGCGTTGTGTCCTTGCGCAACGCCAGGAGTTCCAGCATCTGGTACTCCTTGCCGGTCAGATGCACGCGCGCGCCGCCGATCTCGACCGTCTTTCTATCGAGATTTACACATAGATCATCGGTGTTGATGACCGACTGCGCGTGGCCCTTGGACCGGCGTACAATGGCGTGGATGCGCGCGACCAGTTCGTTCTTATGGAACGGCTTGGTCAGGTAGTCGTCGGCCCCGAATCCGAGCCCCTTGATCTTGTCCTCTATGGCGGCGAGACCGGAGAGGATGAGAACCGGTGACCTTACCTTGGAAACTCGCAGCTTTCGGAGGACATCGAAGCCTGACATGTCAGGCAAGTTTAGATCGAGGAGAATAATGTCGTAGTCGTAAATCTTGCTGAGATCGATGCCTTCCTCGCCGAGATCTGTCGTATAGACGTTGAACCTCTCGGACTTCAGCATCAGCTCGATTGAACGAGCGGTCGCCCCGTCGTCTTCAATCAGCAATACGCGCATCGAGATCCACGTCCTCATGATTGAGGCTGGAACATCCGCTCACACAGTTAATAAAGTCTTGCCCAATGCGACAAGACCGAGATTTTGCTCGGTTAGCCTACTCCCCAGAGGCCGGCAAAATCCGCACGCGCTATCGCAAGAAAGTTACTGTCTTAGGCGCTGCCATTTTGAGAACTTTGGCACCGGGGGGAACAGTCAGAATAACGCAGCATTCGCGGCACTCGAAGTTTCGAAGTGGCGAACTTCCTCTTAAATTCCGAGACGGAGCCTTGAACTGCATGGCTTCATGGCAATAGGGGCATCGAGGCCGAAGGGCATAATTTTCCATGAGTTGTAGGGTGCGATTTGGTGGTTAACGAATGGTTAACGGCCCCATTGACGCGCGGACACGGGGATCTCGGTATGATTTCATTGACGGCGGCGCCGGGGCTCGGGTAGCGGAGCGCCAGCATCAGCGGCGAAGGGCTGCGCCCACTTACGCGCTGCGAGATCAGACCTGTCGTCGACTCTGGCCATACCTTGTACTGTGGATCGTGGGACGCGATCAGTTCGCAGGTACTTTACTGGCGAGGAGAACCGCCGAGAAGGGCGTTCTGGATGATCCGGTCTGCCAGTGGACGGGCTTGCTCGTGTGGCCGCCGGATTATCCTACAGTGGAATCTGGTTACGCCGTTTTTGGATCGTGACAGAGAATATCAAGATACCATGCTCCGCGGGCTCTATCCCCCTCGCTGTTGAAAGAACTAATCCGTCCTAACTACAGTAGCGCGTCGAGATGGGTTTGAATTCTTTCGATGACCCGGTAGGTTACCTCACCCATGCGAGGATATAATGGCAGTCGTACGAGCCGCGCACTCAAATCATCGGTGTGAGACATCGATCCCGATGTTCGCGCAAACCGTAGGCCGGCCGGTGAACTATGCAGCGGAACATAGTGGAAGGGCGCGTTGATGCCGTCGGCCTTCATCCGGGCAATAAGCTCGGAACGCAGCTCTAAGCTCGGCATCACCACATAATAAAGATGATGGTTAGGTTGGCATTCTGTAGGAACTACGGGCGTACGTAACCCACGGCTGCGATAGGGTCGCAAGGCGTTATCGTAGAGCTGCCAGTTTTCCGCGCGGTCGCGCTGAATCGCATCCTGTTGTTCGAGTTGGCCATAGAGGAAGGCAGCGATGAGCTCTCCAGGCAGAAAAGAAGATCCAATATCGACCCAGGTGTACTTGTCCACCTGACCGCGAAAGAATTTCTTACGGTTGGTGCCTTTTTCGCGGATGATTTCGGCCCGCTCAATCAGCTTCGGATCGTTGATCGCAAGCGCGCCACCTTCGCCGGAAATGACATTTTTGGTTTCGTGAAAGCTAAATGCGGCGAGGTGACTAAGAGACCCGGCGTTGCGGCCCTTATACTTCGAGCCTAGAGCCTGTGCCGCATCTTCAATAACAATAAGGTCGTGGTTCATTGCGATCTGGTTGATCCGGTCCATTGCCGCTGGTAATCCGGCATAGTGGATCGGAATGATCGCTTTTGTGCGCCGCGAAATTGCGGCTGCGATAAGATCCTCATTGATGTTGAGAGTATCTGGCCGAATATCGACGAATACCGGCACGCCGCCCCTCAGTGCGACGGCGTTCGCGGTCGAAACGAATGTAAAGGAGGGCATGATTACTTCATCCCCCGGTTCGATGTCAGCAAGGATTGTCGCCATCTCCAAGGCCGCAGTGCAAGAATGCGTGAGCAATACCGCGCGGGCGCCAGTGAAATCAGCAAGCCAGCGTTGGCATCGTTCGGTGAATGCACCATCACCTGCAAGTTGCCCATGGGTTAGTGCTTCAAGGATGTGATCGATTTCCTTGCCCGCGAGTGTCGGTCGATTAAAGGGTATTTTCACTGCAAGTGAGCTCCGATGACTGGCAGGGGGTCTCGATCTAAAGGCGTGACTTAAGGGCTCCAACGCCTAGCGGCAAAATACCAGGAGACGATGAACACTTTTTCTATGCGACCGCAAGCGGCTGTAGCGCATGTTTGGTTTCCACATCCGATCCGACATCAGTACATTGGCGCGCAAGAGGCGCCCGGCTGCCGGGGTGCGCAGCGACTGGCTACGCACAACTGCCGCACCGAACTGACACGCCGGCGCGTCGGATGGGCTTTACCTCGGACGCGTGCAGGATATGCTTCGAGACTGACGAGCCGACAGAGCATACCATCGCAGGTCATTGCAAAAGTCGATCGCTAATAAGAAGGGAACGACGATGGCTCAGGACCTAAAGTGCCAGGGGCGTTTCCTCGACCAAGCCAGCGGTGAGGAGGTGGCCACCGGCTGGGGCCCTGATTATGATCAGGCCGTCACAGCTGCAACCACAACGGCGCGAAAGCAAGTAGACGCCAAAGTTGCGGAGGCCTTGAAGATGTTGGGGTGTCCCCACCCTTACGAAACTTGGCACAAAGTGCGCACGGAACGGACCATTGGTCGACAAGCCAGCGTCCGGCGAACCTGGTTCCTAGAAGTCAATATTACCCTGAAATGGCATCTTGATATTCTTTGTTACGACCCGGAAAGCGAGGGATCGGATCGCGCTGTAGAATAATCCGAGGGACGAAGGGTGCTCCGGTCGGCAGCGTCATCAAAGCTCTGGCGTCGAGAACCGATGAAAGATCAAAAGCCGGCGCGCTTCAGCGTCTGGCGCGCGCCGCGCAGTTGCTCGAAAAATGGCATTTATTGCAACTCACACGGTAACGTCAATCTGGCGATGTTGTTGCGTGGTTTCCCCCCGGCCGCCATCGAAAAGCCTCGAGAGAGATGAGCTGTCCATTGAGAGCGCGGTCCGAGCAGCAAGTGCAGGTATATCCGCCGCGCTTTCGAGGCCGCGGGTGTAGCGTTCATCGACGAAAAATGGTCGAGAAGCCGGGGGCCGATTGCGAAAACAGGCCAAGGAGGCGTTGAGTTGCATTTACCGTCGTCGAATTAAGGCGATTATCATCCGCAAAGACGCAGGCCTGAAGAGTGTCCTAATCCGGCAAATCGAATATAACCGCGCTTGCATTCTAGGAAGAGCCAGCCGAGTTCGAAGCGACCTTAAGAAATCCAAGATCAGTTTCTATTCAGCCATACGCGCAACAAATGCACTTCATCGGTCATCTTATCCACGCCTACGGCCTCCTGACAGTGGCCGCAGTCGTCGGGCTTGAATGCATCGGCTTCCCCTTGCCGGGGGAGACGGCGCTTCTTGCCGCGGCGATGTATGCTGGAAGCAAACATGATCTCAACATCGTCTCGATTATCTTGACGGCGGCCGCAGCCGCCAGCATCGGCCGCACGATCGGTTATGGTATCGGCTACGAATTCCATTGGCTGTTGCTGCGCTACGGCAACTATGTGCGAATGACCGAAGGCCGAATCAAACTCGGTGAATATCTATTTCTTCGCCACGGCGGTAAGATCGTGGCGGTAGCCCAATTTGTTCCGGTGCTACGCACGCTCGCCGGTGTTTTTGCCGGCCTTAACGTGATGCCATGGCGCCATTTTCTGTTCACCAATGTGATCGGATCGCTGGTGTGGGCGGCAACCTACGGCTATGCGGCTTACGCGCTGGGGCGGCAATTCGAGCGCTTGCAGGCCCCGCTCGTGATTGTTTTCGGGCTTGTTTCAGTTGCCGCACTCACCGTCGGTGCTATTTTCGTGCACCGGCATGAGTTGCAGCTAATTGCGGAAGCCGAGCGCGCACTGCCGGGCCCGCTTAAATCAATTCAACGCAAGGCCACGTGGCGACGCGTTTTGAGGCTGTCGTCCTGACGCTTCAGATAGGTGAAGGTCGGTCCGACGCTGTGATGGCTGTTCGCTGGCGTCGCAATGGCTTTCGCAGCGGCTTGAGCATCTGCTCTGCAAGATGACGGCCTTTGGCCGTCAAGAAGACTTGCCGCATTTGGGAATTGGTAGGGTGCTCCTCGATTGCGACCAGGCCGAGACCGGTGTGACCATTTCTCGTCTTGTCGCTAATCTCATAGAGATAGCGCCACATCGTCATCCGAGCGACGCCCATGTCAAAGGCATATGAGCTAGCGCTTTTTCCTTCCTCGGTGGCGACGAGCAAGAACGCGGCCACGCACGGGAATGGCATAAGGCTACGCAAATTCAAAAATGGCTTAAGTGCGAATAAGAGATCTCGCGTGATCTTCTTGTCGCTTGGCGGGAGCGAAGGGGTAGGATTGGGATTTCGGGGCACGGCGGATGATGACAAATCTTCCGCCATGACAACCCGAGCTTTCGACTCGCGTCTATTAAATCCTAATTCCGCGAGACAGAGGATGTTGTGCTATCAACCGACGATCAGGGTCTGAACTTAAAGTCGACACCGGCGCGGACGAGATTCTCCGTGAAGCTAACGGAAACTGGTGCGCCTCCGCACGCAGATCCGCAGGACGCGTTGCTGAGGTCGACGTAGAGGTATTCGATCCTGGCCGTCCAGTTGTCAGCAAACGCAGCTTCAACACCGGCGCCGGCGGTCCAACCGAACTCTGTTTGACTGTTAGTAACGCCGAAAGCTGTTGCTTTCACATCACCGTAGGCGGCACCGGCCGTTCCATAGAACAGTACGCGATCCGCCGCGTAACCGAGCCGCCCGCGCGTTGTACCCAGCCAATCGTTTGAGGTTTGGCAGGAACTGAAAACCGCCGGCGGCCCAGGTTGACTACAGCCACCGCTAACGCTGCCTGTAATTCCGGTCCAGTCGAGGTCAGTCTCCACGCCGAAAACAAATGCGTCGACTTGGTAATTGGCGCCCAGCGTGCCGCCGACAACGAAGCCCGAGGTGTTGAAATTACCAGTCGACAGGCCGCCGCCGGTCCATTCGCTCTTTCCGAAGCCGTAACCGCCGTTGATGCCCAGGTAGATGCCGCCCCAGTTATAGACCGGGGCTACCACCGGGATGTAGGCAACCTGAGCTTGCGGCGGCGGAGCCGGCTGCGGCAAGTCGGCGGCCATAGCACTCGCGACGCCAACCAGCGTCAATAGCGCCGAGACGAAAATCCGCTGCATCGATCACTCCTGGTCAGAATCGAATATGATTCAGCCCCACTATCCTTAATTTTACTTTGCTAAATCGCGAAAAGATGTGACCTAAAGGACACAATAGCTTATTTTTATACCTCCGTCGGGCAAGGACCTTTACGATGGCACCGAATAAGTCGGGCTGATTCGTGGGCTTTGACCAAGCATACTGAGCTATTCGACCAAAAGTGTCGCCTTGGCCTGATTCCGCGCCAATGGCGTCGAAGGAATCACATCCAGCGGACGGTCAATGCCAACCGCGGCCCAGCAAGGGTGAGGGCAGCTTGGAAACGCCATGGCTAACGGCACCGATACCCCTTCGCTAGGCTGGCTGTTCGAAGGCCCGGCGCGGCGGCGCCGGATGCTGCGTTACTGGATCCGCGATCCCGCGGTCGGCGCATGGAAACTTGCAGTTCATCGCTTGGGGCGGCTGATGCCGATTGATTGGTGCTCGGATTTTGGCGCAGCATTAACGACACTGACACGCAGGCATTATCCGGCAAGTGATTTTCGCGCGCGCCAGCTTTGGAAGGCGCTACGCCCCGATGAGAGCGCGCCTGATCTCGTTGACGCTGCCATCGACCGCTTGTGGCGCAATGTCGGCCGCACGATGCACGAATATTCGATTATCGATCGCCTATGGGAGGCTGGGCGCATAAAGGTGTTCGACATGGATCATTTAGTTCGCGCGCGCCAACGCGGTCAGCCGATCCTTGTTGCTACCGTACATCTTGGGAACTGGGAGACTGTTCTAGTCGCCGGCATAGCCAGCGGACATCACGGTTCGGGTCTCTATGAGCCGCTGGAGAACCGATTCGAGGACCGTATCGCCATGAAAGTCAGGTCCCGATATGGTGCTCGATTCGTTGCTGCCGGATCAAATAGTCTTCGGGTTGCATTGCGGGAACTCAGGTCCAGGCGAGGTCCGTTTATCATTTACGTTGACGAGTTTATTCGCGGCCGTGTGCAGGCACCGTTGTTTGGGCGCGCGCTGCGGCTTGACACCAATATCGTATACGCCGTGCGGCTTGCGCTTATGACAGGTGCGGCGCTCATTCCAGCCTATGGTATTCGTGTTAAAGACAGCGCGAATTTTGAGGTGCACTTCTTGCCGCCTGTTGAGATGATAAACACTGATAATCGCGACAATGATATTGTTGAGAACGTCAAGCGCCTTGATGGAGTTTTAGCGCCAATCATTCGTGCCCATCTGGATCAATGGTTTTTCGCACTCGATTTTGAATACGACGAGGCAGCCCAGAAGTGAGCATTTGGTCCGGCGAGACCGTAACCAGTGTCTTGTGCCGCACCGGATGTGGACTGCAGAGGCGCGCTTGAACCGAGGTGTTTTTGCCCCTGGGCGCCAACACTAAATCCCGAGTTTGGTTCTGTTTGGCGAATTCCCCAGGGTGGCCAGCGTCGGCGCGGAGGCGCCATCAATCCACAGGCTGGCGAACGACGGAGTTTAGGCTCGTCGAGCTGTAAAAGGCGCCTAACGAGAAGAAGCCAAGGTCGGCAGCCGCCCTGGAGTTTTCAGGATCTTGGCAAAGGGAGAGAGCCGCCGAGATGACAGGCGACGCCAATCGGCCGATAGTTAAACACAATTTAAAGATGTGGATATTACAATTGTTAGATCTGGATCGGCGCTGCCGATCGTTTGACGCCATTCGAGCCATGTCTTTTGCTCCACCGATGCCCGTGCTCGTGGTCGATGATTCCAGCACCACGATCAACATCCTTCGCCGATTGCTGCGTCAGCTCGGCTTCGACGATGTCGACGACGCCCCTGACGGCGCGGCCGCGCTCGTCAAGATGCGCGCGCGGCATTACGGCTTGGTCCTTTCCGATTGGAATATGGCGCCGATGACCGGCCATGACTTCCTCAAGGAGATACGCGGTGATCCGCTGCTGAAGCGCACGCCATTCATCATGATCACAGCGGAGTCCAAAATCGAGAACGTGATCGCTGCCAAGCGGGCGGGGGTCGATAACTATATCTTGAAGCCGTTTGACGCACAGACGCTGAAAACAAAGACGGATATGGTGCTCGCGGCGAAGCTGCCAGCGTAGGCCGGGGATAGACACAGTGGTTGCCAGCACCTCAGTCATCGCCGAGTTGGAAGAAGCGATCCAAAGCGGCTCCAAAGATAAGCGCGTCGATACCCTGCGTCGTATCACCGATCTCTTTGTCGCGGATGCGGATCATTTCAATGATCAGCAGATCGGTGTCTTCGATGACGTTCTAGGACATATGATCAAGAGAATCGAAGAAAAAGCGCTTGCGGAGCTCAGTCGGCGCCTCGCGCCAATGCATAATGCCCCGACCGAAGTAGTGCGGCGACTTTCCCGCAATGACAACATCGCAGTCGCCGCGCCGATACTGACGCAGTCGCGCCGGCTCAGCGATGTTGATCTCATCGATATCGCCAATACGCAAACTCAAGCCCATCTCTTGGCGATCTCCGGTCGCTCTGAGATTGGAGAAAATGTGACTGATGCATTGCTGCGACGCGGTGATCGCTTCGTGTTCCACAAGCTCGCAGAAAATGCCGGCGCCACCTTCTCTGATAGCGGTTTTGCGACCTTGGTAAAGCAATCGGCAGGGGACGAGGAGTTGGCCGAGAAGGTCGGGTTGCGGCTCGCCCGATACGTCGTTTTCGGGAGCTGTTGTTACGACTTCTAGCGTTGGCCGGCCCGGAAAATCGCGACCAGATTCAACGCGTTCTTCGAACGATTTCGGAAGATGCTCAGCACGAGGCCGTCTTCCGAAGCGAACATCACAATGCTGAGGCGCACGCGCAGGTTCTGGCGATGCGGGCTAATGGCGAGCTTCACGAAGCGGCCGTCTTTGCGTTTGCCAAGGAGCGCCATTACCACCAAATGGTAGCAGCGCTATCAGGGTTGTGTCAGGCACCCTTCCAACTGGCTGGTGATCTTTTGCAGAGCTCGAACCGTGAGGCAATACTCGCGCCTTGCAAGGCAGCCGGGCTAGGGATGGCTAACAGATCTGGCAATATTGGCCAACCGATCCGTGAGCGGGACACTGTCTGATCGGGACATCGATACCGCTGAGAAGGACTATTTTCGTTTGTCGCAATACGGAGCGCAAAGGGTGCTCCGCTTTTGGCAGGTTCGGCAATCGGCCTGCAAGGACGGCGCTGCGCCAAGGACGTCATTGCCGCGATTGGCGGCCTCGCAAATCCCCGGCGTTTGAACGGATCGACGAGAGCTGGCGCAACGGTGACTGTTTAAAGGCAATGCCATACATAAAGGGTTGGCGACTTGACGCCTTTCGTAAGCGCGACGCCGCCCCCGGGGCGCTACCACCTTTCTAACCCATTGAGTCAGGCGAGACTGAAGCGTTCGAAGTCGCGAGCCAAGCGTCTAATGCCGGCATCGTAAGCCACTGGGAAGTTCCGGAGCGGAAAAGCTGCAGGTCATTTCCGTTCCGAGACGGTGAAACGAAGGATCGATCGTCGCCGCAGATTCTCCGGCAGGAGACCGCCCAAGCGAGTAACAAGTGCGAACCAGAACGGGAAGGCGATTATCGCACGATTGCGCCGGAGGCCCCGCACGATCAATTCCGCCGCGGAATCGGCCGACATAGCAAACGGCTGCGGCCCAGATTCCTGCTCGCTCATCGGCGTCTTCACGTAACCGGGGCAAACGACGCTGACGCCTATGCCCGATTTGTGGAGCGCGCCGCGCAGCGCAAGCCCATACGTGAGGACTGCGGCCTTGCTGGCCGAATAGCTCGGCGCATCGGGCAGCGGGATGAACGCCGCAATTGAACTGATGATCGCGATCCGCCCGTGTCCACGAGCCATCATCCGCGGCAAAACCGGATGGATGGTATTCAACGTACCAAGCACATTGATGTCCATCAGCTCATGACTGGCGGCAGTGGATTCGATTGTGCCGCCCGGAGGGGTTCCCGCCATCAGGCCTGCATTGGCGATCAAAAGGTCGATCGGCGTATTGGCGTCGAACCGCGCCAACCATTTCTGCATTTCGAGGCGGGCGCGCACATCGATGCTGTGCGTGGCGACGGTAGCGCCTCGGCGGCGGCACTCTTCGGCGACCGTTTCGAGGCGTTCGCTACTGCGGCCCAGCAATCCGAGTACAGTGCCCTCTCTGGCATAGCGTAATGCCAGGGCACGACCGATGCCGCTCGACGCGCCGGTAATGACTACTGCGGCTGGACGCAAAGGCACAAGAACTCGCTTACGCTGATTCAGTCGGGGCGAGGATCTTTGTCCGGATGGTGTGGAACTCCTCGGCGGTCGCCTCGACTGCCGCGGCCATATCTTCATCGGTGTGTGTTGCAGTCAAAAAGAATCTTAGCCGTGACGCTCTCGCTGGAACAGCGGGATGCATCACCGGCTGTACATTGATGCCGCGATCCAACAACCGCTGGGAAAGCATAACGGCCGGTAGAGAATCTGCAACGATGATCGGACAAATAGCGGTTCCTGTTCCATTGCCAGTATCAAGGCCGCGCCGCAACGCCATGGCTTGGAAGGTCGATCCGTTGTGCTGGAGCCTAGCCACCCGCTCCGGCTCCCGATGCAAAATTTCAAGCGCCTTGAGCGCGCTCGCTGCGATGACCGGCGGCATTGCGACGCTGTAAACGAATACTCCCGCAGTCAATCGCAAATACTCGATTAATTCGTGACAGCCGGCGATATAGCCACCGCAAGCCGCCAACGTTTTCGAGAGCGTGCCCATCCAAATGTCGACCTGGCGTGGATCGACACCAAAGTGCTCGGCAGAACCGAAACCGCGCTTGCCCAAAACCCCGAGGGCATGGGCCTCATCGACCATCAGCCAGGCATTATGCCGGGATTTTATATCGATCAGTCGCGGCAGATCGGGGTAGTCGCCATCCATGCTGTAGAGGCCTTCAACGACGATTAAGAACTTCGATGAAAGTCGCCGCGGACACTCGTTAGCATGCGATCGAGACTATCGAGGTCGTTATGGGGAAAAGAGCGTCGCGCGCCATTCGACAGCACGCCGCCCATCACGATGCTGTTGTGGGACAAGGAATCATAGACGAGAAGGTCTTTTGGCCCGACGAGATGGCCGATCACTCCAAGGTTGGTGGCATAACCGCTGACGAAAACGATGCTGTCCTCAACCCCGTAGTGGTCGGCGAGCGCTTTCTCCAGCGCCCTGTGCACTGGCCGCTCGCCAGCGACATGTCGGCTCGCTGAAGCGGAGACACCGTAGCGGTCGAGCGTTTCCTTGGCTGTCGCGATAATCTCAGGGTGCCCGTTTATCCCCAAATAGTCGTAGCAAGAAAAATTGAGAAGTGACCGACCGGCGATTTGGGTATGCGCACCGGCTCGACCGTCATGCATCCGGAAGTAGGGGCTTTCGAGCCCAAATTTCTGGCCCAGTGAGCGGTAAATACGAAGATCGTCGTAGCCGGGCAGTGTCGAGAAGTCGGTGCTATTCGCCTGGGCCGCGGTGTGCTGTGCCGATTCGACCAGTGCGGCGTCCTGGATCGCTTCGACACGCTGCAGCAGTCGGCTTCTCGTTTCGTTGGCTAAGTGGACCGGGGGTTTGCTCAAGCGACCACGCCTTTTTGTCTCATCATGACGTTCTCTGCGGCTTCCGCCACTGCAGCTAGCTCATCAGGATGCGCATTTTCAAAATGCCGTTCCATGATGTTGGCAACCGCGCTAGCTTCTGGAGAAGTCTCGAGATCGAGCTGGCAGATGATTTCGTGGGCGAGACCAGCGACGGTCAGATCGCCGATCGAACTCGTCAGCGCCACATGAATGCCGAAGGTATCCTCGAGGTTCATGGCGAATTCGAGCGCCATCAGGGAGTCGAGCCCGATTTCCCCAACCGGACGGACCCGGCTGATATCGTCTTCACGGGCATGGAGCACGCGGGCGAGTTGGCCGACGATGACGCCCGTCAAGGCCTGGCGAGCGCTCTCAGTTCCTTCGGTCTTGGCGATCAGGTGAAGGTCGAGATGGTCGACGCCTGTTTCGCCGATGGCTTTCTCGCCTCTCACCAAGTTGGCGTAGGTTGGCGATTTCAATACCTGCAGCCGATCTGCGGTAAAGATGCCATCCGTTGGAGAAATCGTTATCACCGCAAGGTCCGGGGTCGGCGGGAGTTCCAGCGCTTGCGCCATCAAGTCCAGTGCTTCGGCGGCGCGCATTCCACGCACGCCTGTCAGCCGCTGAAACCGCGACCGGAGCATTTCGGAACGGGCGAGCACGCCGACATCAATGATTGGACCCCAACCGATGGCGAGCGCCGGCTGGCCCTGGTGGCGGCGGCGGCGGGCGACCCCCTCCATGTAGGCGTTTGCCGCGACGTAGTTTGCCTGGCCCGGGTTGCCCATCAGCGTGGTTGCTGATGAGAACAGCACGAAGTAATCGAGCGTCATTCCACGGGTAATAGCCTCTAGATTATCAACGCCTTTGATTTTCGGCGCGAGGACACGATGGAAGCGGTCTTCGTCGAGATTGGACAGAAGACCGTCGTCCAGGACCATTGCGGCGTGCAAAATGCCGACGACGGGCGGCATCGAAGTGGCAATACGCGAAAACAGCTTTTCGACGGCACGCCGATCAGAGATATCACATGATGCGGCATGGATTTGGACGCCCTGAGACGTAAGATCGGCCACAACCGCCTTGGCTTCATCGGTTGCCGCGCCATGGCGCCCGATCAACACAAGGTGCCGCGCGCCGCGTGTCACCAGCCATTTCGCCGCTTCTAATCCGAACCCGCCAAAGCCGCCGGTGATGACGTGAGTCCCTTGGGCGCTGACCAGAAATCGCGCATAAGGTTGTCGGATCGTGCCCGACCGTGGCGGTTGCACCACAATCTTCCCGACATGATTGGAGTGCTGCATCAAGTCGAAGGCGTCCATGAGATCGCAGGCGCGGAATTCCGCGAATGGCAGCGGCGTGAGGCGGCCGGCGTTGAATTGCCGCACCAGTTGCGCGAAAGCGCTGCGCGCGAGATTCGTCTTGCGGGCCATCACTTGGCCGAGATCGAAGCCAAAATAGGTGATGTTTTTTCGGAACGGCCGTAGGCCGATATGCGTATTGGCGACATAATCTCGCTTGCCGAGTTCGACGAAACGACCAAACTCGCGCAAACAGCTGATGCTGCGCTCCATCGCTTCGCCGGCGAGACTATTAAGCAGCACATCGACCCCATCGCCGGTAATCCGGCGTACCTCATCGACGAACCTGGTCGAACGGGAATCGAGGACGTGGTGAACCCCGAGTGCCTTGAGCAAGTCGCGTTTGGCCTTTGATCCGGCGGTCGCAATGACTCGCGCTTTACGGCCCAGCGCGATCTGAATAGCCGCCATACCCACCCCGCCGGCGCCGCCGTGGATCAGCACCCATTCATTGCGTTGCACTTTGGCGTGGACGACCAAGGAGAAATAAGCCGTGAGAAAGGCGACTGGGATGGTGGCGCCGGCCGGGTAGCTCATCGCCGATGGCAGCTTGGCCACTTGATCTGCCGATACCGTGACCTGCGTCGCAAACGCACCACTGGCGAAGGCCATAACCCGGTCGCCCGGTTGCAAATGGCGAACGGCGGCACCGACGCGCGTCACCTCGCCGGTACATTCGCAGCCGAGCGCCGGCGCAGCGCCGTTCTGCTCGATCATCTCGTCGGGCAGAAGCGCCATCGTCCACATCAAGTCTCGAAAGTTGAGCCCGGTGGCGCGGACCGCGATCTCCACTTCGTTTGGACCCGGCGCTTTACGCTCCACCGCTGTCCAGCAGAAGCGCTGTCCCGGCGTTGAGCTTCGCGTCAGAGCTGCCGCTTGCACGCTTGCTGCAGGGGTACGATCGAGAACTCCTCGAAGCGAATCGGCTCGAACCGCCCGCACGAGGCTGCCATCGATCTGTAATTCCGTTTCGTTGGTATCGGAAAGGAGAATCTGTCGGATTTGGGTCGCCACGACGCTTTCCGGCGCGGTCGAAACCACGTCGATACGTCGAACATCGAGATGCGGGAATTCATTGGCCAGCGTTCGAGAAAATGTCCACACCGCCGTGGCAAGCGGGTTTACCGGCGCCTTCTCGTGGGCGAGTGCCCCATTGAAGATCAACCAGAAGGTCGCTCGGTCTGATCCGAGACGTTCGGCACACGCTTTGATTTCCAGGCAGCAGGTTGTGAGTTCGTGCACCGGATCGCGCGGAGCGTGCTCAGTCGAAACAACATAAGCCAGTACACTGGGAATCGGCTCGGGGAGATGCAGCGCCCGAGCGAGGGCGCAAGACCGGCCGCTCTCGCGGTAGGCTTTATGGAGAGCTTTTCCTAAGCTACCGCGTTGGTCGACGATGAGTGTGCTGCCTGCGGTGTTGGCGGCAGCGATAGCCGGTGCATGCTGTGCTTGCGCAACAATCAGGGAGTCGAAACCGCTCGCGCGCGCGACGACGTAAGTTTGCGGATTTAAAAATCCCGCCTGCTGCAAGGCCGAGGCCCATTCCGGGGTCGATTTCAGCCGGCCAGGTGCTTGATCGCTCTGTTCATTTTCGATGGCGAAGGCCAGGTCCCGAAAGATCGAGGGCAGAGGCTCGACGGCGAGCAGAATGCCCTGCGGCGCCAGCAATTCCTTGATACGCGCGAGCGCCAGCGGCTCCGGCATCCGGTACAGAGCTTCAGCGGCGAGGATAAGGTCAAACGTGCCAAGATTCGCGATCCGCTCGGCGGCGACCAAAGTGACTTCGCCATGTCTCGCCAAAGACCGTTCGGCGATGTCGTAGCGGCGACGGTCCGGTTCGATGATGGTGATCGAGAGGTGGTTTTTGCGCAGCAATGACAACAGCGATTGGCTGAGTGGGCCAAAGCCGATCTGAGCGACGCGGAGCGATCGGGTTTTCGGCCAGAGCGCGTCATTATCGAGGAGTTGTTCGATGACCGTACTCGCCTGCCGGGCGGGCAGAGCCGCTGCATCGTAAAAATCCAGCACACTGGCGGAGAGGCTCGACTGCAAGAGCGACGTAATTGCGCCGTTTGCCGCAACCTCCTCGGCGAATCCACAAAGCGCGCCGCCAATAAAGATCTCGGCTCCGCGATCGGGATGCTTGGCGGAAAGCTCGTTTAAGACCGAGGCGGCGGTCGGCATCAACGGATCGACGATGATTTCCCATTGGTCGTCATGTTCTTTGGCGAGCCCGGCGGCCTTGAGGTTGGACAAGAGGCGCTTGAACCATGACCATAACGCGACGGGCAGCCGCTCATTGCCGATGAGCGTCTCTGTGTCGATAAACCCGCGGGTGGCGAGCCCCGATGCGATTTGGTACGCGGCCGCCGTAGCGCAGCCTTCGATCAGGAACTCAGCGTCACTCGGCGTCCCGGGCTTCTCCGCAATAAGATTTTTCCGGCGGGCCGCCCCGACAATCGCCTCGGCGGATGCCGCGGTACCACTGGCGTTGACGACGGCGCCATCAATAAGCTGCGGTAGCTCAACGAAGGCGGTGGCTTCCAGCGCGCTTGCGCGTCGCACCTGCACGGCCTGACAGCGGACGCCGCGCAACGTGGCAAGATGGCTGCCATCTTCCGCCAGGAAATAATAGTTGGCGAGAATTAAGCGCTCGTTTTTGTCCGTGATTTCGATAATGCAACTGTGCGGGATGCCGCCGGCAACCATCAACATGGCTTCATTGATGTGAACCGGCAAATAGCTTACGCCTCGTTCGGGCGCGTGAAGTTCTGCGAAGACTGTGAGCAAGCCGTGCGTGCCGGCGTCCAGACGTACCGGATCGAGAACAAAAGCCGTTCTGCCCGCCGCCTTGGTCAGTTCAACACGAATGAAGGTCTCGTTTATAACAACTGCTTCGTCGAGTAATTGGAACGCCGGCCCGTAACGCAGTCCGCTGCCGTCGGCGATCTGGTAAATGGCTTTGGTCCCAACGCGACATAACTCTGCGTTATCCGGCAAGTCAGGCAGGTCGCTGCGCACGTTGCTGTGGAGAATTTTGGCCTTCGCATGCAGGAGCCAGCTGCCTTGCGACAGTCGCAGGCGACTGAAGATCTCGAGCGTGCTCGAGTCAGCCGAAACGCGCGCCATGATCTCGCGCGTTTCGCCATTGCTCAAATCAAGCGGCTTGAGAAACTCAACATCGGTGATGTGAGCGGTTGACGTCTGCCGCCAATCACGTGCGACCGACAGCGCGATCTCAAGGAAGCCGGTGCCCGGAAATATGATTTGTTCGCCGACTCTGTGGTCGGCGAGTTGGGGAAACAGGGCGGTATCGATGTGCGAATACCACTCCATCGCGTTGTGGCCGTAACGCACGGCGCTGAATGGGCTTTCACACTCGACAATTCCAACTGCCTCGAGGCTCGCCGCATAGCGATATGTTTGTTGCTGCCACGGGTAGGTCGGCAGCGCCATCGGGGTGTTTCTTTCAGGTCCGAATAACGAGGTGACATCGAGCTGCGCGCCGGCGATGAGCGCTTTGGAGACCACCTTGCCAACGGGGTCATGGTCAGGATCCTTACGATCCAGAGCCGAGACGGTGACAATGTCGGTTACTTCACCGGCCAAACTGTCGGCAACATGCTTGAGCAACATGCCGCGCGGGCCGATCTCGATAAAAAATCGCGCGCCGAGCTTGGCGACTTCCCGAATGCCTTTTTGAAACTGTACTGGCTCGCGGATGTTGCGCCACCAATAGTCGGCCCCGAGGTGCGCGCCGGGGACGCATGAGCCGGAAACGGTCGAGATGAACGGCACGACTTCGTTGCGGGGGACCATATGTCTGAGATCTGCAAGCAATCGCGCCCGAATCGGCATCATCAAGGCCGTGTGGAACGGGTAATCGAGGTCAAGATCAAGCGCGGCGATCCCTCGTTCGTCGGCGATCTGCTGCAACTCTGCCATGGCACTCGCGGATCCTGCGACGATGGTCGCTCGGGGAGAGTTGTGCGCGGCAATTTCCAAGCTATCGAGGCCATCGATCAATTCTTCGACTTTCTCGGACGGGGCGAGCACGGCGGCCATGCGGCCCGTGCCGCGGACATGCTCCTGATGCAAACTGCGGAAATGGATGATTTCGACAGCGGTTCGCAGTTCAAGAATGCCCGCAGCTTCCGCGGCGGCGACTTCACCAACGCTGTGGCCGATTACGGCGGAAGGGAGGACGCCGCGCGCTTTCAGCGCCGCCGTCATCGCGCTTTGGATGCCGAAGATGAGGGGTTGCGCGACGCGCGTGAGTTTTATCCGCTCCTCGATCTGGCCGCTAAACAAGGCATCCACAAGCGACCAGCCGGAGATCTGTTGGAAGTAGTCGTCGACGTTCTCGAAATGCGCACGGAACCGCGCATTATTCCGATAGGCAGAGAGGCCCATGCCGGGCCACTGGCTGCCGTTGCCCGAATAGACGAAAGCTATCGGCAGGTCATTTCCAACCGCTACGCCAGAAGCCAGCTGCGGATGGTCCGTTCCGGTGACGAATGCTTGGAGCGCTTCTAAGACGTCGCTCTTTCGCGTGGACGTCACCACAAGCCGATCGGGGAGCCAATCGCGCCGATGGGCGATGGCGTTTGCGGTCGAAGCGGTCTCCTGATCGGAGCTGTGGGCGAGACGATCAGAATAATCCTGGGCCAAGGCGACGAGAGCAGGTCGAGTGGCCGCCGAAATTGGAAAAAAGGCCCCGCCGCCGCTTGCGGTGCGCCGATCGGCTTCGACGGGCTTGCGGCCAGACGCAATAATGACGTGGGCGTTGGTGCCGCCGAAGCCAAATGAGTTGACCCCGGCGCAGTTTTGCTCGTGCCGCGCAAGCAGCACCGGCTCCTGACAGAGCGCCAGATTCAATCGCGGCAAATCGATATTCGGATTGGGTTGGCTGATATGCAGACTGCGGGGCAGGATGCCGTGATTGAGCGCCAAAAAGGCTTTCAGGAGTCCTGCCAGTCCGGAGGCCGCTTCGAGGTGGCCGATATTGGATTTGATCGAGCCTACGGGGAGAGGCGACGTCCGCGGTTGGCCAAGGCTTTGGCCTAGCGCTCTTGCTTCAAGCGGATCGCCGGCTGGCGTGCCGGTGCCATGAGCCTCGACGAAACTTAATCGCTCAGGATCGATTTCGGCGCGCGCGTAGAGGCGCTTCAGCAAGCTTTCCTGCGCTTTGGCCGAGGGCAATGAAATGCCGTTGGTACGGCCATCCGAATTGATGTCAGAGGCAAGAACGATCCCGTGAATGGGCGATGCGGCGTTGTTGGCTTTGCGCAGAACGATGACGACGCCGCCCTCGGCGCGCACATAGCCGTCGGCATCGGCCGAAAACGCACGGCACAAGCCGGTCGGCGAGAGCATGGACGCCTGGGAAAACGACACGAACTCGAGCGGGCTTGCGATGACGTTGATGCCGCCGACGATCGCCGTGTCGATTCGACCGCTGCGCAAGCATTCCACCGCATGGTGGAGCGCGACCAAGGACGAAGAGCAGGCCGTGTCGAGCGTGACGCTGGGACCGTGCAGATCGAAAATGTAGGAAATGCGATTGGCAAGAATGGCGAGCGCATTACCCGTGGCGAAATGCGAATCCGCCGCCGCGTGATCGCTGAAAATCGCGTGCGCATAGTCCGTCTGCGATGCGCCGATGAAAACGCCGACGTCGGTTCCAGCGATGCTGGACGGACGAATCCCGGCATCTTCCAGCGCTTCCCAGGTTAATTGCAGCAAAATGCGCTGTTGCGGGTCCATCTGTTCGGCCTCGCGCGGCGAGATGCCGAACACGCTGGGGTCAAAACCCCAGATATTGTCGATGACGCCAGCGGCCCAGGTGTAGCTCTTGCCGCGCTCGGTGCGCCTGGGGTGCCCGTAGCGGCCGAGCGCAAAACGGTCAGCGGGCACCGTCGAGACGGCACAACGCCCCTCAAGCAGCAACGACCACAGATCGGAGACCGAATTCGCACCAGGGAGCTTACAGGACCAACCGACAACGGCAATTTCATTGTGAAGATAATGCACCTGACTCAATTTGAGCCCCCACGACAGACTGATCGTTCTCGATCCGTAAGCGCCCCCACACCTACAGAATCCTCCCTACCATAATACTGATATTGTTAATACTTCTATCGTTAAAGTTGTAAAAAAATCCAAGTCCCGAGTTTAATAGCGCCTGGGCTAAGACGCTGATAATAGGCTCGAATTAATCAAGGCCGGTAGTTTCTTACCTTGACAAGCTAAATCAACTCCCGGTTAATAAGCCGGTGGGGTTGGGGTTGGGGAATGGACAGCGGATCGCTCACGCGGTTGAACGAGGGCTTGTTTCGGCGTTTTGAACGACCCGCCTTGAGCTGGCTCGCGCCGCGGTTGCCGCGCTGGGTGACGCCCGATTTCCTCACCTTTGTCGGCGTCGTTGGTGCCGTCGTTACCTTCCTGGGCTATGCCTTTTCTCGGTCCCATCCATCACTGCTGTGGCTCGCCATACTCGGCCTTATGATCAATTGGTTCGGCGATTCGCTCGACGGCACGCTGGCCCGGTACCGAAAAATCGAGCGGCCGCGCTACGGCTATTTCCTCGACAATGCGATCGATTGCGTCGCTGCGCTGTTGCTGGCGTTGGGCATCGGGATCTCGGGGTACGTGCGGTTCGATCTTTGCTTCATGGCGCTATCGGCTTACATGATGATGTCGGCGCTGACGTTTTTACGGGCCAACGTCACCGGCGTCTTTCACATCAGTTACGGCGGATTCGGCCCGACCGAGCTTCGGGTTGCGTTTGTGGTGTTAAACGTACTGATCATGATTTGTCCGCCGGCGCCGTTCGATTTGTTCGGTCTGACGTTCAAATATCCCGATTTGATATCGATGACATGGTTTTCGCTGACCATCGTCGCTTTCGTGATTTGCATGACGGTGCAAACACGAGAACTTGCGATCGAAGAGCCGGCGCGGCAGCGCGAATCTTCGTTGCGCGAATTGGGAGTCCTGATCGCATCCGCCAACGCCGTGTCAGGCCATGAAAGCGGAGCGCTTGGCAACGAAGCCTAGCGGTGGGTTGCCCGCTCTCGCCCCGCGCAAGTAACGCGGCGCGGCGCTTTGGGGCGAACCCGCGTGCGGACAACGGCCGCCAGCCTATGAGGTTGATCGAATGCCGTCGGTTCCTGTCGATTCCGACACGCTGTCGAACTGGCCGGCGACGCTCGTTGACGACCACCAGTTTCGCAACGAGCAAACTCACCTTGCGCAGTGTTGGACGCTATTGGGACTGAAAAAGGATGTTGCGAAAGACGGCGACTGGTTCCGCGCCTCCCTGGGCACCCGATCAGTCTTTGTGCAGCGTTGGGGCGAGGACATAAAGGCGTTCGAGAACCGCTGCGCCCACCGTTCATTTCCGCTGCGCACAACGTCAAAGGGCAATGGACCTGTCATCTGCGGCTTTCACCACTGGCGCTACGACCGGGACGGTCGCGCCGTTGGCATTCCGATGTGCCTGGAGCTGTTCGGTCGTACGCCGCGGCAGCTCGATGCGCGGCTTAACCCGGTCGAGATTGCCAGTTGCGGCTCTTTGATTTTCGGCCGCTTTGGGTCTGCCGCTGCGTCCGCCAGTCTGGAAGATTTTCTCGGTGCGAGTTTTCCGATCCTTGCGGCGCTATCGGAAGGTGCCGTCAAGCCGCAATACATTGAACGGACGGTCCAAGCCAATTGGCGACTTTGCTATCATACCAGTGTGGAAGATTATCACATCGTCGCGGTTCACCCGGCGACGTTCGGCAAAGGCGGCTATCTCAAACGGGAAAACATCAGCTATTACCGGTTTGGCGATCATAGCGCCTATTTCTATCTGCCCGATCCCGAGGGCCTTGGAAAAATGGCGGCCGAATGCCGCGACGGGACGTGGCGTTCCGCCAACTACCGGGTGTTCCATATCTTCCCCAACCTGACCGTCTCGCATTTTCGCGCCGACCGGCAAAATTGGTGGATTGTCGCGCACCAATATGTGCCGCTGACCAAAGCCACTTCCCTGATGCGGGCGTGGATCTTTCCGGCGCCATTCACAGCCGGCCTTGGTCGCACGGAGCATTGGTTTCGGCGTGCCACCGATCCGGTGCGAGCGCGGGTGGTCCGGTTTTATGTCAATCGGGTGCTGAGCGAGGATAATGCCGTGTGCGAGAAGCTGCAGCAAACCGCCGGACAGATTCTCGCTTCACCCATACTCGGCGGGTTGGAAGAACGCCTTGCCTGGTTTGAGGAAGCCTACGCCAAAGCGACCCAGGCGGTCGCCGAGAATCCGGTCTGAGGCCCGGTTCTTTCCGCCTCGTCAAGAGCGAACGGCACATTAGTTTCATTAATCAACTTTATGGATAACTACGTAGACGAAGAAGCAGTGTGGCATGGGGGCCACACCTTTTGGGAGCCGAACGGGTATAGTGGTGTGGGGCTTCTTTGGCGGCATGTCTGTTGTGCAGGGTGGCCAGAATGTTCGGGGGCGGCTGGCAGGCGGGATGACGAAGTCTATCGCTGTTGGGATTGCAATCCTGGCGGGTGTCAGCATGCTCGCGGGCTGTTCTGGCCTGCCTGCGTCCGGCCCGCTCGCCGATGACGTTGTCTCGGAGCAGTCGCCGCAAGGCGTGCTGGGCGGTTACGTCGTCGTCGATGTCGATGAGCGGGTCGCCAGCGTCAGCGCTTCGCAGCCGCGAGATTCTTTCAAGCGCGTGTTCACCGCCGGCCGACCGGCGCCCGATCTGCGGATTGGCGTCTCTGATTCGGTGGTCGTCACCATCTGGGAAGCGGGAGCCGGCGGGTTGTTCTCTGCCTCGCCCAATACGGTCTCGCTGTCTGCCGGCTCGCGGACCGCAACAATTCCGGAGCAAGTGGTCGCTCGGGACGGGACCATCGAGGTACCTTACGCGGGACGATTGAAAGTCGCGGGCCTTCGGCCGGCCGAGGTCGAAGACGAGATCGTTCACGCGCTCACCGGCAAGGCCATTCAGCCCCAAGTGGTCGTGACGATTTCCAAAAACCTCAATAACACCGTCTCGGTCGGCGGCGAGGTGACCACTGGCGCACGCATACCCTTGACCACCAAAGGCGATAGGATTCTGGACGTCATCGCTGAGGCAGGCGGTATTCACGTTCCCGCCAGCGATGCCTTTATTCAGCTGACGCGCGGACGACGGACCGTTTCCGTCGCCTATAATGCGATCTTGGCGCACCCGGAAGAAAACATCTACGTGGCGCCTGGCGACGTCATTACCGTGGTTCGCGATCCGCAGACCTTTACCGCCTTCGGTGGAACGGGCCGCAACGCACAGGTGCCGTTCGACGCCGCGGGCATTACGCTTGAGGAAGCGATCGCCAAAGCCGGCGGTCTTCTCGATTACCGGGCCGATCCTGCTGGTATCTTCCTATTGCGCTTTGAGCCAACCGGGCTGGTCGCGCAACTGCTGCCGGGGCGTGAATTGCCTTCGCAGGGCGATCTCGTTCCGGTGGTTTACAAGCTGAACCTGCGGGATGCGAATTCCTTCTTCCTGGCGCGCTCGTTCCCGATGCGCGACAAGGATATGCTCTACGTCGCCAATTCCGCATCGGATCCGTTACAGAAGGCGCTCGGCCTCTTCGGTACCGTAATGGCGCCCGCGACGTTAGGCGCGAGCGTATATGGAGCGGTCAAGTGATGAAACGCATCCTGACAGGAGCTCCGGCGCTTTTGGTTTTGGTCTGCATCGTCATGGTTGTGCAGACCGCGCCGGGTGCGGCCGATGAATGGGGCGCGCGTTATCACTACAGCTACCATCACTACGCCCGCCTGGCTTCCGCGAATTACGGAGGCTACGCGTGCCGCGTTGGATGGTGGCAAACCTTACGATATGGACACGTCAGGCCGGTGTGGGCGTCTTTGTGCCGATGATCCAGACCGGCGGTACCTGATCGTCAAACGCTGCGTACTTTTCAAAATTCGCTCCGAATTGTGATGACGTCGCCAGCCCCAAATCGACTGCATTTGGTTCCCGATCAGGGAGTCGAATTGGTCGGCGGGCAAACCGTTGCCACGGCCGCTCCGGCCTGGCTACGCATCGAACCCGCTGCCGAATTCTTACGCCATCGATGGATTGAGCTTCACTATTCATCGAGTTTCTTCGACGAGGCGGTGCGTCCGCTGATCCGTTTTGTCACGGCAAAGGGCGAAACCATCATCCAGCCGATGAACGGGCCGATGCTCGGCGCGGCGCATTGGATTGGCAGGATTCCCGATCACACCGTGTCGGCCGCAATCAGTCCGGTGCAGCGAACCGGACCTTTCGCCTTTCGGCTTGACGGCATGCGGCCGATCAAACGCGCGGCCTTGGTACGCCACGGGCTCCGCCACGGCCCCGATTGGCTTTATTGGGCGGCGCGGTCACGGCTGGTGAATTCGCGGCGGGAAGCGTGGCAGGCCTTGAGCTTCGCCACCGCCGGCACCCCGCTTGAAAGCTACGCGCAATGGCACGCGCGCTTCGCCCGCCCGCTCGACCTCGAGGGCCTCGACCAGCCGCGCTCCGACTGGAGGAGAGGTCCGGTCTTCCGCCTTATGCTCAAACTCGGGGGAGGGAATCCTGCTGGGCTACGGGCAACGCTCCAATCGCTGTTGGCACAAGTTTATCCGCGCTGGTCGGTCTGCGCCGTCATCGACAAAACGGCGAGTGCGCCTCTACTGGCGGCGTTTCGCGAGCAGGCTGCCAGGGACGGGCGTTTCTCCGAAATCGCACTGGAGGCCACGCAATCAGCGATTGAAGGCCCTCTGGGAGGCTGCGACTTCGTGGCATTGATCGATAGCGGCGATTGCCTGCCAGATTACGCGCTAGCGGTGGTGGCGGAGGAACTATCGCGGGAGGAGGGCTGCGAGCTGCTCTATTCCGATGAAGATTTCGCTGCGCCCGACGGCACATTGAACTCTCCCGTTCTCAAGCCGGATTGGAGCCCGCTGCTCCAGACGCAGTCCGGATATATCGGTCGCTTCGCTTTATTCGGCGCGCCTTCGATCAATGAGAGCCGTCTGCGTCAACTCGTCGAAGACGAACATGGCGCAATCGACGATCTCACCGAAGGGATTCCAAGATCGGCGATCCGGCACGTCCCGCGCATTCTGTACCATCGCCACGGCGGGAGTGTTGGCAATGCCTTCGGAGCCAAATCATTCGGGGCCAATGTCACAAGCAGCCTCAAGATCGACGATCCGTCGCCATGGCCTGACGTCGCCATCATTATTCCGACGCGGGACAATGCCAAGCTTTTGGCAGCGTGCTATCGGGGTTTAAGGGACAAGACCGACTATCCTTCCTTCGAAATCATCGTCGTCGATAACGATAGTAAGGCCCCCGACGCGATTCGGCTGCTGCAAGACATTGCCGCTTCGCCAGATGCCACGGTGCTGCATCACCCGGGACCGTTTAATTTTTCCGCGATCAGCAATTTAGGAGCGCGGGCGACCGATGCCCGGGTTCTTTTGTTCCTCAATAACGATATCGCTATGCTCGAGCCCACTTGGCTTAAAGCCATGGTGCGCTACGCGATCAAGCCCGACGTCGGCGTGGTCGGGGCGAAGCTTCTATTCCCCAATGGCCGGATTCAGCACGCCGGTGTCGTCCTCGGCTTCGGCGGCATCGCCGGGCACATCTATCGCCGTTTCCCGCGAGATTATCGCGGCTATCTCGATCAGCTCACCGTGCCCCGTGAGATCGCTGCCGTAACCGGCGCCTGCATCGCCGTCGAGCGCTCAAAATTCGAAGCGGTCGGCGGCTTCGACGCCGAAAACCTGCCGGTCGATCTCAATGATATCGACTTCTGTCTGCGCATTGCCGAGCGCGGTTGGACCAATAACTGGACGCCCGAGGCCACACTCGTCCACCATCAGTCAGGGACTCGCGGTATCGACAGCGATCCCTTCGCTCTCTATCGCAAGGAGCGATCGTATTTCGTCGAGCGCTGGGCGCATATGATCCGCAACGACCCGTATTTCCATCCGGCGCTGTCGCTTCACGCTCACGATGTCGCGCTGGCATAAGCCAAGCGTCGCGATCGAAATCCGGCTCGAGACAGCGATGTTGGTCCGTGTACATAACGAGCCGGCATCTAAACAGGCTTCTCCGATCAGCAGATCAAGTTCGGTGCGTGAGCTTGTCGGCGGGGCGGAGCTGGAACGCCGAAGTCGTCGCGGTAACCACAGATAAGACGAGAGGCGAAATCGCCGGACGCTTTGTCTCGATGGAAGGATCCCGTGTTTTGATCGGGACAATGCACTTGGTCTATAGAACGGGCTCTTCAATCAATTGATCGAGTTCGGCGCTTAGTGCTTGTTCCCATGTCAACGGCTCTATGCCGAACGATCGCCCCAACCGCGAGAGATCAAGACGCGAGTTCGCCGGGCGCTTGGCTTTGGTGGGATAATCCACGGTTGCGATCGGAACAATGCGCTCGACCTTCAGTTTGATGCCGCGTGCTTTCAAGCCTTCTACAATGGCAACGGCAAAGCCGTACCAGCTTGTCTCACCGGAGGCGGTAACGTTGACAAGGCCATCCGCGGCGGCGAAGCGGTCCTTCAGAGAAGAGCCCGCGGAGCCGATGATGCGGGCGACCGCATCGGCGATCAGCGGCGCTGATGTGGGCGCGCCTATTTGGTCGCTCACGATACGCAGCTCTTCGCGTTCCCTCGCCAGCCGGACGATCGTGCGTAGAAAATTTGCTCCCTGCGCGGCGTAGACCCAGGACGTGCGTATAATCAAATGAGGACCGCCCGCGGCGCGAACGGCTGTATCGCCAGCGTATTTGCTGGCGCCGTAGGCGGACAAGGGACTTCCCGAGATCGTCTTCGCGCCACGGCCGCGTACCAGAGCCGTCGAAGACGTAATCGGTCGAGAAGTGGATCAACGGGACGCCTCGGTCGGCGGCCCATTTGGCGATGGCCGCAGGCGCTTCCGCGTTCACGCGAAAGACAAGGTCCTTCTCGTCCTCAGCGCGGTCCGCAGCGGTATAGGCGGCTGGATTAATGATGAGATCCGGGGCGATACCATCTAGTGCGGCGGGAATCCCCCCAGGTTGCGCGTAATCCAGCTGGTCTTGATCGCACGCGATAACGGCGGTTGCAGCCAGGGGCAATTTGAGAATTGCGCTGCCGACTTGCCCGGAGCTGCCGGTCACCAGGATGCGCATCAGGGCTTCTCATAAAGCGGTAGCGAACGTATTTCGCTAAGCAGTGGCGCTTCGGCGTCGCGCGGTGACAGCAATGGCGATTCAATTCCCCATGGGATACCGATGGCCGGATCGTTCCAGCGCACCGTTATTTCGTCGGCCGGACTGTAGAACTCGTCGCACTTATAGAAAAATTCTGCTATTTCGGAGAGTACCACAAAGCCATGGGCAAAACCGCGCGGCACCCAAAGCTGACGTCGGTTGTCTTCGCTTAACTCGGCGGTCACGTGCTGCCCGAATGTTGGGCTGCCGCGGCGGACATCGACGGCGACGTCGAGCACACTGCCGCGCAGCACGCTAACCAGTTTGCCCTGCGACTTGGGATTCTGCAGATGGAGTCCGCGAAGCACGCCGCGTGCCGAACGTGAAATATTGTCCTGGACGAAAGGGCCACTTATGCCGTGGGTGGCATAGCGGTCGGCCTTGAAAACCTCGTAAAAGAAGCCGCGCGGATCTCCGAACACTTTGGGCTCTAAGAGCAAGACGTCGGCAATATGAGTTGAAACGATCTTCATGCCCCACGACCACCCGCTTAATCCCGCCGATTCATTTGTATAGCGTCTATCCTATGCTATGAGAAGTAGCTGAAACGAGGGGTGGGATCAGCAGGATGAAGGGCATTATTCTTGCCGGCGGGACCGGCACGCGACTTTATCCGATAACGACGGTCGTCTCAAAGCAGTTGCTGCCGGTTTTCGACAAGCCGATGATTTATTATCCTTTGTCGGTACTGATGCTGGCCGGAATTCGCGAAATTCTCGTCATATCGACGCCACGCGATCTGCCCCTCTTTGAGCGATTGTTAGGTGACGGCACCGAACTGGGTCTCACCTTTCGCTTTGCCGCACAAGAAAGCCCACGCGGGCTGGCTGACGCCTTCATTGTTGGATCTGATTTCGTCGACAATGACTTTGTCGCGCTCATTCTTGGCGACAACATTTTCTATGGTCATGGTATGGCCGAACAGCTCGTCAAGGCCGCAGGCCGAAAGTCGGGCGCCACAGTTTTCGGCTATGTGGTAAATACTCCGCAGCAGTATGGGGTGGTAGAGCTCGATAAGCAGGGCCGTGCGCTATCAATTGAGGAAAAGCCGCAAAAGCCGAAATCGAACGTCGCGGTGACCGGACTCTATTTTTACGACAACGATGTGATTGAGATCGCGGCCGCCATCAAGCCGTCGGACCGCGGGGAAATCGAGATTACCGATGTCAATCGCGCCTATCTTGAGCGGGGTGATCTTTTTGTGGAAGTGCTCGGCCGAGGATATGCCTGGCTGGACACTGGATCAGATAACTCGTTGCTCGAGGCGAGCAATTTCGTTCAGATCCTGGAACATCGTCAAGGCCTGCGTATCGCCTGCCCGGAGGAGATCGCGTTCCGTCTCGGCTACATTTCGTTGGACCAGTTCGGGCTTCTCGCACGCCGCTGCGCAAAGAGTGGCTATGGCGAGTACCTCCTGTCGATACACCGTGCCGCGATGTAGCGCGGAGCAGGCCGAGATGCGATTCGAGGGGAAAACGATCTTCGTAACTGGGGGCGCCGGCTTCATAGGCTCAGCTGTCGTTCGGCATTTGCTTGATGAGACCGGTGCCCGGGTGGTCAATATCGACAAGCTTACCTATGCCGCCAATCTCGCTTCTATTCCCCAAGCATCTGGCAACAAGCGCTACGCGTTTGCCAAGGTCGACATCTGCGACGCATTGCAATTGCGGGCGTTATTCGACCGGCATCAGCCGGACGCGATAATGAATCTCGCTGCGGAGAGTCATGTCGATCGTTCCATCGACGGGCCGGGCGAGTTCATCCAGACCAATATTGTTGGTACCTTTACATTGCTGCAGGAGGCGTTGCGGTATTGGCGCCAGATAGATCAAGCCCAACGCGGCACCTTTCGTCTGCTGCACGTTTCGACCGATGAAGTGTACGGATCGTTGGGGGAAGAAGGGCTGTTCACTGAAGAGACGCCGTACCAACCCAATTCGCCCTATTCGGCAAGCAAGGCGTCATCCGACCACCTCGTTCGTGCATGGCGGGAAACGTATGGTCTGCCGACCATCGTCACCAATTGTTCTAACAATTACGGTCCGTATCATTTCCCGGAAAAACTCATTCCCCACATCATCATCAAGGGCCTCGCAGGTGAACCGTTGCCGGTCTATGGCAATGGCTTGAATGTCCGCGACTGGCTGTATGTCGAGGATCACGCCAAGGCGTTGGCACTTGTCGTTGAAAGCGGCCGTATCGGCGAAACCTATAATATCGGTGGCCGCAATGAGCGCACCAACATCCATGTCGTTCGGACCATATGCGATCTGCTTGACCGCATGGCGCCATCGCCAAGAGGGTCGCATCATCGCTTGATCAGCTTTGTCGAGGACCGGCCCGGCCATGACCTGAGGTATGCGATAGACGCCGCGAAGATCGAATCCGAGCTTGGATGGCGCGCGAAGGACACCTTCGAAACCGGCCTCGCGAAGACGGTGCAGTGGTATTTAGAAAATCGGCCCTGGTGGCAGGCCATCATTGAGCAGGGCTACGGTAGGAAGCGTGTTGGATTGGCCGTCGCGCGGCCGACGGCAAATGAGGGGGGTGAGGCTCAGCGGCCAGATCCCGGTCGGGGCTCGAATGCTGAAGCAATGCCGACATTCGCTGCCGCTCGATCGAATTTCCCTCCTTCGGCGGATGGGCTAGCGTAAATCGATGGTGGCTGATCGGTTCCCGTTAAAAGCTATCCCCAATTTGATTGAGTTGGTTATGTCGTTGCTGGTGCGGCGTACGGTTTCTGGCATCAAACAAACGGGTGTGTCAGAGTATCAGGCGACCAATGATGATCCGCGGTTTGTCTATCGGTTCTGGTTCCGCCGCCCCTGCCACATTGTGGTATTCCTTCAATCCCTCGACGACGATTCTCTGGATCCGAAAATTTACGCCGATCGGGGCAACGGCTTCGACGAAGGCGATGTGGTTTCGCTGCAACATGCCAATGCCTGCATTTATTCGATCGCGATTTCACCACCACGAAAGGTAGCGCGAATCAGAATAGATCCAAGCTCCTGTGAAGGACGATTCCGCTATTGGGTAAAATTCGCCTGGCAAGACGCCGAGCTCGGCGAAATACTCGAACAAGCAAAGCAGGATAGCGAAGGCAAGGTTCCGATTTTTGACGTCGTAATCGACGGCGCTCCAGAGAAACGCACAAGGCGAAAGAAAACTCAACGCGTCGCAGAGCATTTTGCCTCGGTGGTCCGGCTTGCCGAACGTACAGCGCCGCCGATGCATCCAAGCCTGATGCAAAATGCGCCGTTCATTTCCTTTGTCGTGCCGGTCTACAACACGTCCCAGGTCTACCTGGATGATCTACTAGAATCTTTTTATCAGCAGCCTGCGGGGGCGGCGGAGTTGATTTTATGCAATGACGGCTCGACGTCGACTCATACGCTGGCCTGGCTAGCGGCTCATGAGAATACGCACGACGTTCGCATTGTTCACAATGAGAAAAACAGCGGCATTGCCTCTGCCGCGAATTCCGGGATCGCCGTGGCGCGCGGGGAGTGGGTCGGCTTTCTCGACCATGACGACGCATTGACGCCCTGCGTGGTGCAGCTCATCGCGCAAACAGCGCTGGACCATCCTACCTGTAAATTCATCTACACCGACGAGGTCGTCACCGACGAAGAGCTCAAGCCTGTCCATTATTTTTTCAAGCCCGCGTTTGATAAAGTCCTGCTTTCCGGCGTGAACTACATTAATCATTTATCGTGTTATCGTCGCGACCGTTTACTCGCGCTCGGCGGCTTCCGCCTGGGCTATGACGGATCGCAGGATTACGAACTGCTGCTGCGCTACCTCCGCAGTTTGGCGGCTGATGAGATCAAGCATCTACCATATCCCGGCTATCGATGGCGGCGCACCGGTCGTACGTTCTCCGCGAAATTTAATGATCGGGCCACAGCGAATGCGCGGAAAGCGCTTGCCGAGCACTATCGTCGCGGAGCGATCGAACCGGCCATCGACGAAGCAATTACGAAAGGACTGCACCGGGTACGCCTCGATAAACTCGACAAGAAATGGCCGCGCGTATCGGTCGTCATTCCGAGCCGGGATTCGTTGCCGCTCATCTCGCGCGTGATCGCTGATCTGACGAGCCGAACAAACTACCCCGATCTTGAGATCATCGTGGTCGACAATGGGACGACCGATCCGCGGGTTCTCGATCTTTATGCCAAAAGTAAAAAGGGTGCGATCCCCTTCAAATACGAAGTCGAGCCGGCGCCGTTCAACTTTTCGCGTCAGGTTAATCGCGGCGTCGCGCTGGCTACCGGCGAGCTGATCCTTCTGCTAAACAACGATATTGAGGCGATCGAGAGTGATTGGCTGCGCGAAATGGTGTCGTGCTTCGAGTACCCCGACACGGGAATCGTCGGCGCGCGGCTACTTTATCCGAACCGACGGCTGCAGCACGCCGGTGTGATCGTCGGATTGGGCGGACTGGCCGGCCACTGGTTCATTGGAAAGCGAGAACGCTATCCCGGGCCGATGGCGCGGCTTCATGTCCGCCAATCGCTGACTGCCGTCACAGGGGCCTGCATGCTCATTTCGCGCACTTGCTTAGAGGAGATAGGCAACTTCAATGCGGAGGAGTTCCCCGTAGCGTATAATGATATCGATTTCTGCCTGCGGGCAACAGCAAAGGGCATTCGGGTCGTATGGACTCCGTTTGCGACCTTAATCCATCACGAATCGGCGACCCGCGGCAGCGACAAGACGCCTGCCAACCGCCATCGCTTCAAAGCGACAAGGATAGTCTACGCCGGCACCATAATACTGAGACGCTCGAGGACCGCGCATTTAGCTCTTGGTATTCCCGCGATCATTCTGAGCCGTCGATGTTGCTGCTCGATCGTTTGCCAAAGGCGCGATGAAGAATCTGTCATATTTAACGGAATCGCGTTTGGGCGCATAGGCGCTTAAGACCGTGGACCAACGCTCTTTGCCCAGTAAACGCCCGTCCAGTCAATTTCGGCCATGCGCTCGTAGTGATCGCCCCTAAGCCGTCGATTATCACGAATCCGCCCGCAGCCAGCTTCGCTCTGTCGTTATTCAGGCTATTCCTCACGCATTGACGTTGCGGATGCACTTGGGTGTACATTAAGCGGTGGAGCAACAATTGCGCGGCGGAACGTGCCGACTGAAATATGACGTCGTCGGCGTTATAGATTTGTTTTGGGCTCACCTGGGCGTCGACCGAAAAGAGAAGGGATTAGCGCCGACTATGCAAACAATAATTGCAGCGGGCATTCCACGCTCCGGAAGCACATGGCTCTTCAACGCCGTAAGAACTCTTGGAAAAGTACAAGTATGAAAATGTCTATTGCGCATGGATAGATGATCATGAAGACGTAAAATGCGATGTTCGATTGATAAAAGTTCATGATATTGATGAAAAATACATTTCTGAAGCGAATTTGGTGTTCTGCACGCACCGTGACCTTCGGGATATCGTGGTTTCGTTGTGCTCAATGTCATGGCTAAGAGAAGATGAAATGCTTTCCGCGGCCTCCAATATTCGGAGAATCCATGAATTCTGGTCCGCTCAGTCGTGCCTAGATTTATCGTACGAGAAAATTGTTTTCGATCCAATTGGATCTCTTACTTCAATTGCAAGGGCGTTAGATGTCCGTGTCTCTGAGGGACTGATCAGAGAAATTGAAAGGGCCATTCCAACAAAGACTGAACTTAGTTGCCGAGATTACGACGTTGTGAGCCTGTTGCATCCGGGGCATGTCACCGACGGAAGGCCTGGGAGGTGGGTGGAGCAACTCTCGCCAGTAATAGCTGAAGAGATTTGGCGTTGCCATGCCGATTGGCTGCAAGCAAGAGCCTATACGAGACATGGTCCGCAGTGAACATGATCTGAAAGTTGCGAATAACTGCAGTAATAAATACTGGCGCGCTGAACGTCGTCGTACCAAGAGACGAGGCGTTAATGGATCATAAAGGCTCGTCTCGAGCCGCGAAATTATGCAATTCATCTCGCGGCAAAGATCACGCGCACGGGTGTAATGCTACCTGTGCCTTCCGTGGGTCGCCGACTAGAGGTTCGACCTTCATCGGGCGGAAATATTTCGTTGGAGATGTGCGTTGTACACGTTCAAGGCGACCATTTCCAACGGAACCTTTAATCGGAGATGGTTCGCAAAGAATTCAAAGAACAGCAACGGAGGACGTTCGGGCTAAAACTTCCTCAGTGCGGCCAATCGGCACCGCCAGGATATTCCCAAAGTCATAGCGGCGACTTTCCAATTGCAATGGAGTAAGGCGACAGTTTGCGATAAAATATAAGCAATAGGACGCATCGGCCAGTAATTGCATTGTCTGATAGGAGGAAACCGCTTTCGTGTTCTCGAAATCGCCGATTTCGAGAACCACGATAGGTTGGTACTTTGCCAATACTTTCTTCATACCGGTGATCACCTGATATTCCGCGCTTTCCACATCGAGCTTGACGAGTGCTGGCTTGATCGCGCTGTGCTCGACGAAGGAATCTAAGCTGGTGGCCGGAAGCTGGTGCATGCTTCCCTCCGGCACCTTGACGTGCGCGGGGAGGCGCGGCGCGGTGATGCTGTTATAAGCGCTCAATGCGTGACCAAGATCACGAAACGGGACAACGCTCGATTCGTTCCACAGCGCTAGAGTATGCGTGAAAACATTCTTTAGCCCGGCATTGCGAATGTTGGTGTCGAGATGGAGCTTGGTCGAGGGCATCGGCTCGAAGGCGTCGACACGGCCTCCGGGTCCGACGAGTTGGCCAAGCGCCAAAGAGAAAAACCCAATGTGCGCCCCGCCGTCGATTACGGACATGCCCTCGTCTACCAGACAGGTAAACAGCCACAGCAGATCCGGCTCGAACCCTCCGGTCAGATAAATCTGCTGCGCCACAGTTTCACGCAGATCGAGCTGCATCATTGAGCCGAAGATGGTGGGATGCCAGACGAGGCTAGGCTGGAACGGATTGGCCTTGCACGCTTCGATCGCGGAAACCTTGCTGAACAGCGACGCGGCCGAGGCGCGCCCGAGGAGATCGTCCGTTGCCGCGGCCGTCGCCGCTGCCGAGCGCAAACGGGCGCGATTGCCTTCATTCATCATGCACCTTTTTCGTCTTTTGGAAGGTACCCCTCGTAATTGGCGACAGGAACCCACTTTTCCCAGGCAAAGCTCTCCGTCTCCCAAGGGCGCAGGCGTGGGTTGGAACGCCACAACCGGTCGGACAGTAGGATCACATCTGCCTGCGAGAACACGCCCGAATAGTAGCATTGATCGACGATGTCGAAGAGGTGGAAGCTGCGCGACATAGCGTACTGAACTCGCTCTATGAACGTGTCGGCGGGGGCTTCGATGATGATGCAATCGATATCGTTCCAGATGCCGTCCGCGCCTCGCAGTATTGGCATCTCGTGGCCATCAACATCTACCTTGAGTAGATATGGCTTGGGCTCGTTGCGTGCCTTGAGGCACGTATCTAGACGGACCGTAGCAATGTCGACCACGCCCAAATCGCTGTCGACGGGCGGTTGATCGTCGGTGATGTTGAAATCGAGCTTTGAATGCGAAATTTCGCCGCCCGAGATCGCGATCTTTCGCAAGCGACCTTCTCCATCGGTGTCCGAAACGGCCACGGGCACCAGCTCCCAATTGAGCCCGGCATAGTTGGCCGCGATCTTCGGAAAGAATTCCGACGCCGGCTCGAACAGGAGATGCCGGTTGTTGGGGTAGGCGAGTTTGAGTTCCGGCGTCTCTGCATGAGTGCCGACATCGATTATCGCGCCGAACTGTACGCCTATTTCGTTCATGTAGTTCAACGCGTTTTGCTTGGAGGGAAACCGGAACATAGCAATCTCCGTAAGGGAAGTAAGCGTTCTCGTTGGCCGTTCCTTATCACCGGTGCGGGCATGGCACGACCGGCTGCAGCATGCTGATCACAAGGGCATCGCCTCGTCTGCTCCTCTTAGCATCCGGTGGCAATTGCGTCCCAACCGGCGCTAGCCTCAAGGACGCCGCTACTTGCATTCATTTTACAATTATCGGTTAAATAACTCTTGGTCAGCTTCCAGAAGCTTTGCGATTCGTTATATGCGTCGGTACCGGACGAGCTGACAACAGCGCCTGAATTTCTGCCGGCGGGGCACTGGCGTGCGCATTCCCGCCCGAGGGCGCTACAATTTCGGCAAATGCGACACGCTGTACGTAAATTGGCGATCCCGCTCGGGATTGGAGCCGCCCTGGGCATAATCTACGACGCCGTGCGCCAGCGCGCTCCGTGTCACCTCAAGCAGGGCGCGCCCATAATGATTGTCGGGTTCGAGATAAGTGCCTTCCGCCCATTCGTTCCAAGCGTTGATGAAGATCAGCGGCTCGACCTGCTCGCGCCGCGTCATCGCCTCGTTAACAAGAAAACGCAGCCAATGCCCGTAGGCCTTCGGGCTGTCGTTGAGAAACACGTGCCCATGCGGGCCGCGCCGCGCCGTGTTGTCCCACATCGGAAAACAGCCGCGATAGCGCACGTAGTCGGTCGGGGGGAAATTTATGCTCCGGGCCGCGACGCCAATGTAATCCTCAACATAGCCGGCAAAGCTTGGACCGACGCCGCCAACCCGCTGCGGGTCGAGCAGCAGGCGGTTGACGTGCGGGGGGAGAATTCCACGGCCGCGTCGCAGCCATAGGGGCGCGGATCGCTCAAGCCAAATGACTGGATGATGACAAGATGGATCTCTGGGATGCCGTGCTTCGTGGCGGCGCTGCGGAATGCCTGCGCGCTGGCCGCCGGCTGCGGCAGCTCGCTGATCCGGTAGATCGCTAGTACGGGCGCGCCATGGACACGGATATATCGCGGATCCTTGAGAATGGGCAACATATCGACGATAAACCGCTCCTCGAAACCCGGAGCGTAATCCTGCCCTATCAGGATATCGGTTTCTGATCCGTCCCAGCGCCAACTCCAATTTTCATTGGCCCAGCAAATGCAGAACGGGAAGTCGGGGCCCTTTTCCATCCACAGGTCGATGGGCCGCTCTAGCAGTCGGCGTCCCTCAAACCAATAGATATAAAAGCAAAAACCGCCGATGCCATATTCCGTTGCTAGTTTGGCCTGCTCGTGCATGGTTTCCACCACGCGCAGATCGTAATAGCCAAGCTCGGTGGGGAGGCGAGGGTGGCGATGTCCAAACATGTGCGGCTTGGCACGCGCCACATTCGTCCATTCGGTAAAGCCCTTGCCCCACCATTTGTCGTTTTCGGCAATCGGATGGAATTGCGGTAGATAAAAGGCAACGAGCTTCACCGGATGCGGGCGCGGCTTCGCTTTCGGCTTCTCCCCGGGTTCCGGTGCGGGGTCGGCCTGTAAGTCAAGGACATGCGCATACAGGTCGGAAGCGATCTTGGCTGCGTGCGACCAGCGTAATTTCGCTAGCGCGAAGGTGCGCGCCTCCTTGCCCAATTGCGCCGCGCTCGCCGGATCGTCGAGCAATTGTTCGATCCGGGCGAGCAGCTCGGCTAAAGTGCCATCGTAAAGCTTCAACACCTGGCGCCCATCCTCCAAAGCGTTGCCGATATTGCACGCCGGCAGGATCACCGGCTTGCCGGAGGCAAGATACTCAGGCAGCTTCGAAGGGAAGCGATAATCGTTGAACGGATCGCTGCGCCCCGGCTGGACAAGCAGATCGGAAAGGCCAAGCAGAATAGGAATTTCGGCGCGATCGACAAAGCCGAGCTCGATGACGGCTTCGGCGGCGACGGGATCTTTGAGGATATCGATTTCAGCGAAGTTCCAACCCGTCCGCAACAGGCGGATCTTGCGCCCACGAGCGCGTAGCAACGCGATTGCGAGATACAGGTTGCGCACGTCTGCGACAATCGAATGATGGACATTACCGCTGTAGAAAACGACGATTTCATCGTCAGCGAGGCCATATTTCGCGCGGGCCGCGCGCGCATTGGTGGGCAGGTTCTCAAATTCCGGATCGAATCCAGCCCAGAAGACAGCGCCCGGCACGGACTCGGGCTTGAACTCCAGCAGTCGGTCGATCAGGCACGTATAGCCGGCGGCACCTTCCGCGAAGCTGCGATAGTAGGTCGGGTGCGAGCGGTAGGGCGAAATCAGCAGATCCTGGTAGAGAGCCGGCAGTTCGCTCAGGCCACGAAAGTCGAGGTGTTTCAGCTCGTCGGTGACGATCTGTTCCTCGTTATCCTCCATATGCAGTATGTAGGGACACTTCTCCTTGGCCGCGAGCGCGAGAGCGATCTTGCGAACATGCTCGCGCGGCGTCCAGGCGTGAACGATCTGCGCATTGCCTCCAGAGGCAAAAGGCAAATCGCGTGCGAGCGCTTCGTCGTAAAGCTGGATGGGGAACGACGGTGTGCGGTGCCGTTCAACGGTGTCAACACCATCGGGCACCAGCATAACAATCTCGTGCCCGAGCGCCTGAAGTTCCTCCGCCATGCTGAAAACATGCATGGCGCTGTTGCCCAGGAAACTGCAATGGGAGATGAGGACGATGCGCATGGCATCCGTTTAGTTCAGGAGAAAATTGGCTTGGTCGGACGCCAAATTCGGGTTGTAATAACGGTCACCGGTCGTAAGCGCTGTGCCATGGGCATCAAGGAAAAGCTGGCGATCGATCTCCGTGTGCAACAGTGGGCCTTGCGTGCGCGCATCGCACTCCACAAGCCGCGTCGCCGTGCTCACGTTTCGCAAGCCCGCTAAGGTGGCGCGGTAGGAGGCGTCCCTTACCGCTCCGTCGCACGAGACGAAGGCGGATGACAAACCTCCAATTCGGTCCAGCCGCGCCCGCGCGATGAGGGTGCAGGCGGCGCCAAGTGCCGCGACCTCGCGGTCGCAGAACAGCGTGCCGCCGGTGCCGTCCTGCCCTTCGGCAAATCCGGCGTAGGCATCGAGCAGGCCCCAGTGCGGCATGGCCACGAGGCCGGCCGAGATCACCCGACCATCCGACCCATAGACGTGCGAAGCGGCAAAAGCCACATCGTCGCGCTCGGCATGCATGATCCGGTAGCGGAACCAGTCGTCATCGACAAAGGCGATTTCGGGATCGAGGAACAGGATGAAGGGCGCGTGTCCGGCGGCAACGCAAGCCGCCGGTGTGCGGCTCCAATCGGCCACTTCCCGCGATTTGATCTGGATACCGGACGCGTCAAGGAGGGCCTTGGTGTTGGCCAGCGCGGGCCCAGCCGGCCCCTGCACGACGACGTCGATCTCGCATGCGTGCAGACGGCGTCGCGGACGCAGCCGCAGCCGGTGCGGCACTCGATCATCGGGTTCGCCGATGCCGTTAAATCCGATACGAGTGAAATGCTCGGCCACGGCCTGCGCTTGTTTGGGCTCGATCTTGCCCTTGGCGTCGGCATTGGTGGCGACGCTGCCCTCCGATCGGCGCCAATGATAGAGGATCCGTGGCACATGCACGATCCTGTCGGTGCATTCGCCAACGCGCAGCATGAACTCGTAATCCTGACAGCCGTCGTACTGCGACCTGAACAGCCCAGCCTTTCGCGCGACGGATGTGCGCACGATTAGCAGATGCCCGACGTACATCACACCGGCAAAAAGCGTGGGTGACCAATCGGGCTTGAAGTACGGCTCCTCGATCACATTGTCGGCGCTGAGAAAAGCCTGGTCGGAATAGGCGGCATCGGCGTTCTGGGCCGTCAGTTCGGCCATCATGATCGCGAGCGCATCGGGAGTCAGCACGTCGTCGTGATCGACGAAGGCGAGGAACTCGCCATCGGACACGTTTATGGCGGCATTGGTGGCGGCAGATATGTTATGGTTTTTGTACAACTTTAGCGTGCGGACCCGGGCGTCGCGCGCCTGATAGGCCTCAAGGGCGGGCCAGGTCGTCGTGTCGGGCGAGCCGTCGTCAACCAGCACCAGCTCCCAGTTCGTGTAGGTCTGGGCCAAAATGCTCGCGATACAGGCATCAAGATAATCGAGATTCGATTTGTAGCATGGGACGACCACCGAAACTTTCCGCCCGGCGGCGATCTCCTTATGCCGCCCCTTGCGCCAGCCGACAAGTGCGCGGGACGGGCGCGGGATGCCGGTCATGCCGCGCGCCACATCGGCCCAGTGCAGATGCGAACGGAACTGCATGTAATCGACCAGCGGGTTCATCCCGTGGGCGGCGTTGTGCGCCGTCTGGATCAGGTAATTGCCGTCGATTAGCGGGTGAACATGCGGCCGCTCATTCGCTGGAGCCAGCAGGTAGTGGAGCATTGGCTCGTCTGCCTCGTCCGGGTAATGGCTGCAATAGTGCTGCGGATCGAACGCCGGGCACGGGCTGCGGCCCTGCCGCGAGCCGAATTCCGCGTAATGGGCGAAAGGCGGAGCGGTGCCGATATCGGGGCCATTGGCGCGGTAATACACTGGCGTATAGAGCGGGTGCGGCGAGCGTCCTTCGCGATCGCCAAACTCGATAAAATGCAGGTACGGGTTGACACCGGCTGCCACTACGTCGGGCGCCCCAGACAAGTAGTAGTCGACATCAATGAGATAATGCGGCTGCCTTCGTTCGTAGAGTCCTGTTGCAACAAAATGCTGCAAAGGTTCTACTTTCGCCGCTGCGATATCCGGATAACGCGCAAGGTACCAGGTGGGACTGAAATACGGAGAGGGCTGCCGACCTTCGCGCCAGCCATATTTCAGATAATGCGTGAACAAATCCACCCCGGCCATGACGACATCAGGGTTTTGTCTGCGGTAAAAATCCTCCATGAAGAACTTCAGTAGCAGGGTGTGCGGATGAAATTTGTTATCGAATCGGCAGGACCTTAATATCTTTCCTATATTTATTTTCCACGATAGCATAGCTGGTCTCTCAAACTCTCGAAAAATCCTAATGCTCTGACCCTGCCGCCGGTTTTACATGCGGCGCGTTGGGCGCGCCTGGCCTAATGGCCTACTGTCGTTGCCCTGTTTTGCCCGAATGTCTGTGCACCACCGCCGCCGACTGCAACCCGCGCGCAACGGGTGCAGATCGTCCTCTTCTCTGCCGAACGGCTTCCCGTCCTTGAAGTTGCGCGCCGTGCCAGGGTCAGCCGCCCGGCCGTGTCGCGCTGGCAGCAGCGAAAGGGCGAGGAGGGTACCAACGGCCTCTTGCAACCCAAGACGCGCGCACCCGGGCGGACTCTACTTTCCACCGCCATTGTCGCCATGGTCCTGGCAACGACCTGTGCTGAGCTGCTCACCGCAGCGACCCCTGTAAACGCCATGGCCAAAGCCCTCGGCGTTCCGCTGCAGTTCCGGGCGTGTGAAACATACGTCGCTTGCCGTTGCGTCGCCTGCGCATTTTCAAACATTCCGACGAAACCATTCACGTGGTAGTCACCCCCTCGCCATCTTCGCCCAACTCGCTCAGGTTGTATCTTCCCAATGGCTCGACGCGTAAGCTCCTAAAGCTGAAGGGAGGCAAGGGTCAAGTGAGATGCACGCGGCCCTCACGTTTAATCCAGTTTCCTTCGGCTCCATAGCAACAGCGCTGGGAGGTGTAGGGGACGGCAGCCTTTCATCGGCGGCACCTTGTCCAGCAGGCAGCGACGGGGGACGCCGGAAGCTCCGGATCATCCGACTCAAGCGTCCGCATGGGGAGTCCTTCGGGTTGCGGGCAAAGAAAAATCCGCCCCGGAGGGGCTGCGGCTAGCTCTAAGAGGCTATCAGTAAGAGCGGCTGAAAGCACATCAATATACGAAATGACGTTCGCCCGATCCTTCATCAGAATAAATTCAGCGAATGCCGCCCGAACTGACCGTCGCCCCTTAATTCCCCTCCACCCACAGACCCCATCCTGATCATTCATGGTCGCAACATCCTTCGCAACCCTTACGGACGGGTTGCAAAACGTATCGCTGTTCGATCAGGCGTTCGCGCAATGTTTGACGTGCGCCACGCCGACAATCGTCAATACGCCCGGAACTTACACGATTCCAGCAACACGGGCTGGCACGCCCAAAAGCGTCCTATTCGTTGATGACAATCCGGTGGAACGAGAATCCGTTCGGCTCGCACTGCCGGGTATCCGAGTTATCGGCTCAAACCCATATGTTATAAGACGCATTCTGTTGTGGTCATCGGAGACGCAGATAGCGGTACTTTCGGAAGAATCCGCCAAGCACGAGCAGATGATGCGACAGCAAATCAAGCGTGAGGACGATCGAGCGTCGATATCGCGCGAGGAGTTTCTCGCTAAGCTGAATTGCTCGCTACACCTACGCTCAATAACGTCACTAGATTCTGAATATTATGCGCGCGCATTCGAGTTGATAAACAAACCAATTCAATACAACTGGCAAGAGATGGACGACGGCCGAGATGGCGTCGTTTCTTTCAAATGGCGGATCGGCAAAAGTGATTGATACTGCCGAAAACATAGTCTGCAGAGATATTTATTCGCGTTGTGGATTCATCAGATCAGAGAGCAATTCTTGGAAGCTTAATGATTTCTATCAGATCGGATCACCATCCGCGCATGTCACGGTAACATTCGATCTCCACCGCCGTGTGGCGAGTTCTTTAAGTTATAGATCCGGCGAGCCTTAAATAGTTGCCGATTGACGCGCCCGAAAGCGATACTGCATCGCCTCGATCAACGCCTGCTGATCATCTGGCGTGGCGTCTCTCCGCGGCATTGTGCACCCCGCACAAACGGGGTGATTGTAGCGACGAAGCAGGATTTCTTCTTGTGGCAAATCCAAATATGATCCGATTGCGAGTGAGGGATAATCTGGATAGGCGCAGCATAGATGGGCGATGCCGCGGGAATTGATTGTGGTGCCGCTCCCGAATATCAACGGACACACTTTCCCGGCTTCCTCGGACGGTCGCTCGGATTTAAACATGTGTATCTGCTGTTGAATATCCTCATTCGTCAATATGTGGTTTTTGACCAAAGGATTTCCGCGCCCTTCGGCGACCTCAAATGCAAGGCCAAGTTCTTGTGCAAGGGCGGCGAGTTTTGGCTCCTGGTCGTGGTTGTAGGGGAATTTAAGGAGCCGGAGAGCTATATGCGCATTGGTCGCGCCTTCGGCCTTTACTCCCCCGGCGATCCTAAGGTTGTTTTTGACGTACTCAATGTTCCCGTCGATGTGATTTATTTCGTAAACTTCCTGATCGAAGCCAGAGACGGAGATTGCCAGATAATCGAGGCCGCTTCGTAGTACGGCTTCAAGGTGTGGTATTCGCCGAAGGGAAAAGTTGCTGGAAAGCTGACACGGGAGACCAAACGACTTAACGACCTTGATATATTTATCAAGATTTGGATTCAGAAACGGTTCGGTCCAACTATATAATCCGATTTGCTTGTGGCCTTCGCGATAGAGCTTTTCGACGATCTTGGTGAAATGATCGAGGGGCATTTGGTGCCCGGAGTTTTCCATTCCGCGGAGACCGCGAATGCAAGTAGGGCACTTAAGATTACAAACGTCGTTCGTATCTATGAAAGCGACATCGTTAACCGCCGCTTGCGCGGGGCTGCATTGCCGTTCAGCCATCGATGATTCCCCCTCCGGCGCGATAGGAGAGTAGCATACCACCACGGCTGGGCAGTCTCAACCGGGCCATGCGGGGTCGCATTCAATGGCTCTGCTGAGGGATATCGCCAAGGAAGGTGATGTTGTCCGAGACAATATCTGGATCGCTTGGGCTGTCCTGGCGGATTTTGGCCTCGGCTCGCGCCGTCTCCATTCCGTCGCATGTGAAAACATAGCGCTTGGTCTCGGGCTGCCCATTTAGGGTGCCTTTGACCGTAACTTCAAACATCTGGATTTGCGCCATCCATCGTCTCCCAGCGGCCAACAGTCTGACAAGCCAACCGTAATAACGGGGACAACATCATTGTCGATCGCGACCGGTGGGAGATCCGGCAGCCGCAGGATTTCGTCAGGGGCGTCAAAGATAACCAGGCCGTACCCGAGCTGACCTAACTGGGCTTTTTTGGACCAAGCTTTGTGAGAAACTGAGCTTGGTAAGGAGCTTTGGTTATGCCGAAGAAGAGGTTCAGCGCGGAGCAGATCGTGGTGCTGCTCCGTCAGATCGAAGTGTTGATATCGCAGGGCAAGGCAGCACCAGGTGGCGTGCCGGGAAGCCGGAATTTCGCAGCAGAGCTATTATCGCTGGCGGAAGGAATACGGCGGGCTAGAGCTCGATCAGGCGAAACGGATGAAGGACCTGGAGCGGGAGAACGTCCGTCGCAAGCGCCTTGTTGCCGATCTTTCGCTTGAGAAGCAGGTGCTCGAGGACGTTGCGGCGGGAAACTTGTAAGCCCCGAACGGCGCCGGCAGGCGGTCAAAGGCATTCGGGAGAAGTATGGCCTCTCGGAACGCTATGCCTGCCGGATTATCGGCCAGCACCGCGGGACGCAGCGATACACCAGCATTGTTCGAGCGGATGAGGATGCGTTGACGGGAGCGATAATCTCTCTCGCATCCGAGTATGGTCGATATGGCTATCGCCGGATCACGAAGCTGCTTGCCGATGCTGGCTGATACACGGCGACGACGCTGGCGAGCAATGCCGCATCGGGCACGAACTCGATCAGCGTAACATCGGCGACAGGTTTTGCGCCAATTATTACGTGGGCGTGGTGCTTAATTCTGGCGTGATCTCCTGGAGCACGCAGAACGGCGCAGCTTCGGGAACGACCGTCCCACTCACGACCGGATTGAGCGGCGCGGGGAATGCCGGGAACGCCGTCCCGATTATAGTCAGTACCGTCATCCCGCACCGCTATCATGCTTCGTCGTCCGGGTATCGAAGCGATTAGCCTGCTTGCTCCCGGATGGTCAGCGGTATCAAGCGATAACTCGACCCGCTAGCAGAGCTGGCCATTCTTGGGAGAAGTCATCGATCAGCGCGAGGGTGCACAAGCATTGGCCGTTGGTTTTGCAAGAACCATTTATAGACACTGGCAATTCCGTCATCGAGAGCGATTTTCGGCTTCCAACCGAGAGCTGCGAGGCGCGCTGAATTCATCAGTTTGCGGGGCGTGCCATCGGGCTTTGATGTATCGAACACAAGTTCCCCGGAAAAGCCGACGATGCGTGCAATCCTTTCGGCTAGTTCGCGGATTGTCACGTCGAAACCAGCACCGCAATTGATCGGTTCGTCACTATCATACCGATCCATCAGGAACACAATCGCATCCGCCAAGTCGTCGACATGCAAAAATTCGCGCAAAGGCGCCCCGCTACCCCATATCACCACCTGTGGATGCCCGGCTTCCTTGGCTTCATGAAATTTGCGGATGAGGGCGGGCAGCACGTGGCTATTCGCGGGGTCGAAATTATCGTTCGGTCCATAGAGATTGCAAGGCATGACCGATATATAACGCCGGCTAAATTGTCTGCGATAGGCTTGACACAGCTTCAATCCAGCGATTTTCGAGATCGCATACCATTCGTTCGTGGGTTCGAGCGGACCAGTCAAGAGCGCGCTTTCCTTGATGGGCTGCGAAGCGAACTTCGGATAGATGCAGGACGAGCCAAGAAAGATCAGCTGTTGCACATCGGCCTGGTGAGCAGCATGAATAACGTTTGTCTCGATGAGCAAATTGTCTAGCAAAAAATCAACGGGGTAAGAATTATTGGCGAGAATTCCACCGACTTTCGCGGCCGCAATAACGATCACGTCCGGCCTGCTCTTGGCTACCCATGACCGGACGGCAGCCTGTTCGCGCAAGTCAAGCATTTCATGGCCGACGGTGACCACGTCCGCATCTTCTACAGAGAGCCGACGCAGAATCGCAGAGCCAACCATGCCGCGATGGCCGGCAATCCATATTCGTGGTTTGGTAGTGAATGCATTCATGAGTCACCTTAAGCCCGTCCGTGCTTTTGGGTAACGACTAGGTCGCTTGCAACCATTTCCGCTACTAGCTGCGGGAACGTGATCGTATGCTTCCAACCGAGGCTTTTGAAAGCCTTCGTCGCATCGCCGAGCAACAGATCGACCTCGCTCGGACGAAAATAATCGGGGTCGATTTCCACAAGACGTTTGCCATTCTTCTTGTTAAAGCCGAATTCGTCGACGCCCGAGCCTTTCCATGCGATCTCGATGCCGACCTCGGCAAATGCGCATTCCACGAATTCGCGAACCGTATGAGTTTCTCCCGTCGCCAGGAGGTAATCATCCGGTTTAGGTTGCTGCAGGATTTGCCACATACCATCGACATAATCGCGCGCATGACCCCAGTCGCGCTTAGCGTTTAGATTTCCCAAATAGAGCTTGTCCTGCAAACCGAAATGAATAGCCGCAACGGCGCGCGTAATCTTGCGGGTGACGAAAGTCTCCCCCCGGGTCGGTCCTTCATGGTTGAACAGGATGCCGTTCGCAGCATACATCCCATAGGCTTCGCGATAATTGATGGTGATCCAATAGCCGTAAAGCTTTGCAACGCCGTAGGGCGAGCGCGGATGAAAAGGCGTGGTCTCGTTTTGCGGCGACACTTTCACCTTGCCATAGAGTTCGGACGTCGAAGCTTGGTAGAAGCGTGTCTTCGCGCCTAGCTTGAGAATGCGAATTGCCTCAAGGATGCGCAGCGTGCCGAGCGCATCTGCGTTCGCCGTATACTCCGGAGTCTCGAAGCTCACTTGGACGTGACTTTGCGCCGCAAGATTATAAATCTCATCCGGCTGTACCTCCTGAATGATACGGATGAGATTTGTCGCGTCAGTCAAATCGCCATAATGCATGAAAAATTTGACGTTCGCTTCATGCGGATCGCTATACAAGTGGTCAATGCGGTCGGTGTTGACCGACGAGGAGCGGCGTTTAACGCCGTGAACAATATAGCCTTTACTGAGCAAGAGCTCAGACAGCAGGGCACCATCTTGGCCGGTGACCCCGGTGATCAATGCAATTCGATTTGGCATTTTGCCGCTTGTCTCCGTTGATGTGCGTCAGTGCGTTGGCCGGCGTGGCGTAACCGACGACTAAAGGTATGATCGTTTGCTGATCTTCTGGAGGGGATAGGAGCCATAAGGCATTCAAATAGGCCTCGCGACCGTGCTCTTCGCGGTTCGAGTTGCGAGGCCGGCGGAGGCCCCAGCGGTCTTGAGTTCAATCGTCGGCGCCCCGTTCGCGTGGCGCGACTCTCGCGGACAGATGTCAATATGCCGTGCTGGGAGTTTTCACTCGATGTGGTTTCCATTAGAGCGTCGAAAGCGACAGTCGTCGCGCATATTCCGGTGAACTTCTCTCCAAACCTCACCGCTTCGCGAGAATGTACCCACGCAGCATCCGCTCCAGCGCGAGACCAAGAAATATCGTCACAACGGCGTAGCCGACGACATAGCCGCGATCCAGCACCAGGCCGCCGTATCCTTCATAATAGGCCGATCGCATCCACTCGATCACCTGCACCAGTCGGGAGCCACGCCAGTCGCTTCTCGGGCGACCGCCGGCAAGGCATCGGGCACGAAGTAAACACCGGAGGACAACCAAAGAAGAATCATGATGAGCGCGTAACCGGTGAACCACGGCGGAAAAGCCAGCGCAATTACGCCATTCAAGAGACCAAATCCAAGGCCTAAGCAGTATGCAGGCGCCGAGCGCATAGGCGGCCTGAACGATATCCCTGGGCATTGCGTCAATGCCGGCAAACCACGCGATCACCAGGAAAGCTATCACCACGCAGCAGGCCGACAGGATTTCAAGCAGCGCGGCGGCAAAAAGCATGTCGAGGACTTTCACTTCCGGGAAGGCCAGCAAGGGTCGGCTTCGTATCAGCTGCAACATCATGAAACGCGCCAAATAATTGAAGGTCTGGAACGGCACGACGCCGGTCGCGATGAACAATGCTATACTGTCGCCGATCGGGGCGACCCGTCCCGTAACCATGAATATGGCGACGATAATAACGATATGCGTCAGCGGCCACGCTACCGCGACCAGATAGCCGAGTCCGTTGCCGAAGAATTTGGTCCGCATATTGCGCAGCATCAGCGCGAACAGGACGCGGCGCTGGCGCCTAGCGGCCGACCACAGATCGTAGGTTTCGGTATTCGACAGGTACATAACCGCCATCGTCTCGCTGTCAGACGGACGAGCTCCGTGCGCCAGCTGGTGGCAATTTTCCCGACCTTATGGTAGTGGAGTTACCAGTGTTCGGGCGCTCGCTCAATATGGGCAATTTGGAAAAGGCGGCATGCCGCTGGGTTGGCTCTGACTTGGCTCTGACTTGGCTCTGACTTGGCTCTGACTTGGCTCTGACTTGGGCGACATGATCCAGCTCAACAACGTCTTCAAGTTCTATCGGACCGAGGGGCACACCAAGATCGTGCTCGAATCACGTGTCGATGCTGTTCGACACCACCCGGTCCTACGGTCTTCTCGGCGTCAATGGCGCCGGCAAGTCGACGACGCTGCGGCTGATCGCCGGCACCGAATTGCCCAATTCCGGGTCGGTGCGCCGATCCGTGCGCGTGTCCTGGCCGCTCGGCTTCGCCGGCGGCTTTCATCATCAGATGACCGGCCGCGAAAATGTCATGTTCGTGGCCCGGGTCTACGGCGCCGATATTCGCCGGGTGGTCGATTTCGTCGAGGATTTTGCCGAAATCGGCGACTATATGGATGTGCCGGTCAAGACCTATTCGTCCGGCATGATGGCGCGGGTCGCCTTCGCGCTGTCGATGGCGATCGAATTCGACGTCTATCTGATCGACGAGATCACGGCGGTCGGCGACGCGCGTTTCCAGACCCGCTGCGAGGACGCCTTCGCCGCCCGCCGCAAAAACGCGGGCCTCATTCTGGTTTCGCATTCGATGGCGACCATCAAGGACTATTGCGATTGCGGCGGCGTCATCGTCGACGGCCAACTCATCATGTTCGATACCGCCGACAAGGCGATCGAAATGTATAATCGGTTGAACAGATGACCGATTCCGACGATCCCACCGCGTTGTCGCCGCCGTTGACGGCACTGGAGCGCGCACAGGCGGTGTCGCGGGCGCTGACCGATGCGGCTCGCCGCGCCCGGTTTTCGACGCGCGCGCGCAGCGCCTATCGCGGCGGCAGCTTCGAGGCGCGGCGCGGCGCGAAATTGATGCGCATCCTGACGATCGCGATGTTCGTCCTGATGGTCGCGGTTCCCAATCTCGTGGCAGTCCTTTATTTCGGCCTCATCGCCTCGGACCAGTACGTGTCCGAGGCCAAATTCACGGTCAGCAGCGGCGTTATCCCGAAGATGGACGGACTTGGCTCGGTCACCGGCGTCCCGCCGATCCTGATCGTGCAGGACACTCAGGTCGTGACGAGTTACATTCAAAGCCGCCCGATGGTGGAAGAGCTCGAGCACACGGTCGGATTGCGGAGTATTTATAGCTCGCAGTCGATCGACTGGTGGGCGCGCTTTCGCAAGACGAAGCCGATCGAGAAATTCACCGACTACTGGGACAAGATGGCCAGCACTTCGATCTGCATTCCGTCCGGCATCGTGACGTTGACGGTGCGCGCCTTCAGTCCGGAGGACGCCAAACGCATCGCCGATGCGGTCGTGCGACAGTCGGAGAATCTCATCAACGACCTCAACGACCGCATGCGCAACGATACGGTGCTTGCCTCCGAGCGCGACATGCAGCAGGCGGCGCAAGATTTGGGCAAGGCACGCATGCAAATGGAGTTCGAACGCAACGCCGAAGGTCTGATCGACGTCGGTCAGACCAACAAGGCGCTCAGCGATCTGGCTGCCGATACACAGGGGGATTTGCTCAAGGCGCAACAGGAATACGACACACAGATTCGTTACGTGACGGCGGATGCGCCGCAGATGCAGGTTCTCAAATCGCGCATCACCGCGATGAAAAGCCAGCTCGAGCAGCTCAAGGCACAACTGACGACGCAAGGCGAACAGACCGTATCCGCAGAAGCCGATAAGGCGCTGTCGGGAAAGATGACGAAATTCGCCGAAGCCGACCTCGAGGAGCGCATCGCAGAGAAGCGCTATGCCCTAAGGGTCGCAGCCGTGGAAGCCGCGCGTATGCTGAGCGAACGCAGGATGCTCTATCTGCACGAGATCGTTGCGCCCGCTCTGCCGGAGGAATCCGAATATCCGAAGCGCTGGCTCGACGTTGGTATGACGTTTCTGGCGTCGCTCGTTGCTTGGCTTTCCACCGTCGCGGCGATGGCATTCGTGCGCAACCATATGGCTTGAACCAAGTACGATAAGAATCATCCGGGCGCCCTACAGCCGATGGTCTTCCACCGAGGCGATGGTCATCACCAGGATCGACCAGAGGATGCTCAAGCCGAGAAAAATCAAGATTGGAAATGCCAGCCGCCGCGGATAGCGCGATTCCTCAGGCAGCGAGGGCGGTACGAACACCGTCAGGTAGACGCTCTGGCGCTCGGCGCGCAGCCGCGCGCGATCAAGATCGGCCTGGGCCAGGGTATAAAGCTTCTCGGCGAACTGACGCTGCAGGTCGAGTTCCTCGAATTTGGCGAGCGAGGCGGCCAGCGTCTTCCCGTCGCCATCGGTGTTGGTGAGCTTGCTTCTCAGGTCGGCGATCTGTTGTTCCGCGCTTTGGAGGCGGCTTTTCAAAGCTTTGATCGTCGGTGCGGTGTCGTCAAGATTGCGGCTTGCCACGAACAATTCGCTCTCTAGGCGAATTTTCTCGGTCAGTAGAGGCACAAGAAGCTTGCCGATCTCGGTGCCCGCCTGAACTGGGTCGATGATGCCGGCGCTGTCTCGAAAACTGCGCAGGTCGGCGAGCGCCGATTGCGTCAGCTCATACGCGTGACGCACCTCCTCCTCCGACATCGCCATGGCATCGCGGCGCGCGCGATCGGAAATGTGGTTGACCAATGTCTCGCTGAGTTCCAATACCGCTTTGGCAAGATCGACGGCATCGTCGGCTCGAAAGGCGCGTACGTGGAGCGTCACAATGCCCGAGGGCGCATCGATATAGGTATTGACCATCGACCTCCAATAGTCGGTGAGTTCCTCGATGGAGGCGTTGCGCTTCAGGCGCGCCCAAAAATCCGCCTCTGGTCGGCGGAATATTTCACGCAAGTTCAATTTCTTATTGAGATCGTCGACGATCGCGCGGCTTTGGATGTAGCTCGTGACGATATAGGCATTCTGTCCGGTGGCCGTGAACGAAAAATTGACGCTCGAACCGTCCGAGGAATCGTGTCCGGAAGAATCGCTCGAATCGATCTCGATCTGGCGCACGGCAAAGCGGGCCTCGGCCGTCAACTGATTGGAAGCGATCAGCGCGAAATAAACCGTTGCCGCGAACGATGGCACGAGTACGAGGCCGAGGAAGCTCGCCAGCAGCGGCGAAAATCTCACCTGTGCCAGCGTAAATCCGCGCGTCAGTTCGCCGCCGACGGTCTTCGCGTCGTCGATGAGTTTGCGGATAACGGCTTTTGAATCGCCGAGTTGCCTAGCTAGTGGGGCGCTTTTCTGTGTCCGTTGCGGTTCGAGGAGCCCAGATGGAGGGGCTACAGACACGGTCTCTTCCGCAATTCCAACGGTGCTATCTACCGCGGGCGCTTGCTTCTCGCTTTGCCGCGTGATTGCGGGCCGCCGTTGCCTCATCGGCGCATCGTCGCTCATCTCGATTCTGGACCCCATCCACCTCAAATCGACGAGCCGTTCCCGCCTGTATCACAACCGTCGTTTTACCCTTTATCCCGAGGGAACGCCTATCGCGTTCGGGCTTCGCTTGAGCAGCCCCCGTGAAGTCAGGTCTACAACTAGGGCATAGACCTAAGGCCTTCATTTTATTTAGCAATTCCGTCCCAGAGTGATGAAGATATCGAATTCATCTATTCAGTCAACGCCTTTTCAACCGCTGCTTTAACGTGCAAATAGACTTCAAGGTCCTGCTCGAGCAATATCCCAGCCTCCGGAACAGCCCTGAGTCGCTCGCATAGTTCGGCGGTCTTGCCGAAGTCTGGCAGTGCCGGCATTGTGTCAGGGCTGGTTCCGACCAGGTCGGCTAGTTGGGCCAAGAATAAGTTCTGATGCTCCCGCAGCCCGACAATGGAGAATTTGGATAAGGTTTCAAGCGCGGCTGCGACGGCTCCTCTTGTCGGCGTTTCGTCCGCATTTCGTGCCGCCAACTGACGGGTCAAAGGATTCCTCAGAATCGCGATAACCGCCGCCGGCATTTTTGCAAATGCCCGATGCAGCGCCTTCTCGTCCTTATCAATCGATTCGGCAAAATCGATCGCAGGGCCGAAAGCGATCATGTCTCTTGCGCCGAGCAGTTCCACTTTACTCGCCAAATTGCGAACCAACTTCAGCGTGAGCAGCCTTTCCGCCAATTCCATATACGGATCACGTAACATGACGATGCAATTAAATGTCTCATTGATCAAATATTCGTAGCTCTTAAAGACCAGGCGGCCGCTCAAATACATTGATGAAGCGTTGCTCAACAGAAAAATTTGCGTAGCGGTTTCCAGTCCGTGACGCTCGATTCCCTTGTAAAAACTTTTGAAATGCAAATCGAGCGTGTCGTCCAATCGCCAAAGCGGCACGAGATGTGTCTCGAGACGAAAAATACGTTTCTGGATCACTCCCGTCGGCGGAAGTCGGCGATAGACCAGAATATCGGTTTTTTGATCGTAGAGCTCCAGCGTCTCCTGTTGCGATAGGTCGGCAATCATTGTCTCATCGATGGTGAACCCGCAGATGCCAGTAGCATGCCGGCCGGCAGCGACAAGCGCCGAGCGTTCCTCTCCGCATGGCAGAACCATAAGGTCCCGTTTGCCATCCGTGATCCGTATGGAAGCCGAGTCAGTAAATGAGTCGGGCACAACATATCCAATGATACGCTTACCTTCATCGACTTCGATGTTAAAAAGCATGGCAAATCGTGATGCGAAACAACTCGACGACTAAGAGCGTTGTCTTCTTCATTTTCGTGCGAAGACCGCCATCGTAGGCTCGGAAGGATGATCGAATTGCTCCGAGGCGGTACGAAGATTCGTGAAACCAAACGCTTTTAGCGCTCCCAGCAGATCGTCACCGGGGAACTGCCGGGATTGAGCGCTTATATCCAGGCTCGGCGTTACAGAATCAGCGTTGGCAAAGTTGCGACGAAGCATGAGTGTTCCCAAGCCGGGAGGGCGCTGAGCTTTGTCCGCTTCCACGAACCTCTGAGCGCGGGCATATACGGCATTCCGCGCCACCGGATCGTCGCTTAGGAAAAGAGCATCCGTACGCTTTGAAACGAGTTCGATAAAACGCAGCGGATTTTCGAGTCGATGCATAACGCCACATGCAACGATAAGGTCGTAATGCTGTTCCGAATTCTCAAGGGATTTCATGAAATCACCGAGCCAAAATTTCGCACGCGTAAGTCCGTAGATTTCTCGCGCGATCAAACAGCGCAAGAAGGCAACGGGGTCCCCCTCGATCGCGTCCACACGCGCCCCGGCTGCTTCAAGCACGCTGGCGTGGCCAGCTTCGAAAGACCGAATTTCAAGGACATGTCGGCCGTTTATTGAACCGTAGCGCTCTATCGCCCAGGCGATGCGCCGATCGCTATAAGCGGCAAAAGACCCAGCCTTTAGGCCGAATTGGGGTGGAAAAGACGTATACCAGCCGGGGATCGAATCAATCGAGTTCTGCAGGCTGGGCATTGAAGGTATATAAAGATCGAAACTATTCGCTATCCTTGGTTGTCGATCCCAAAACCGTGCTTTTAGCCAGCCAAGATACTTCATCCTCTAAGTCCGGCACCAATTGGTAAAATCGACCCTAGCATAGCAATAACCTCCGACATCCAAAAGCCGGGCGGGCAATTTCGGCGCCAGCAGCCGCGCTCCTTGCCGCTCATGCGCCGTAGTTCATTCCATTTCCCTCGGGTATATGCTGTCCTGCACTCAAAATGACGAATCCCCTCATTTTCATTGCGCCACTACCGTGAAATCCATTCTCCGCCGATTGCTTGGGACCGAAATATCGCCGCAACTTGCCGCTGCGGCGGCTGCCGCGGTCGAAACACGTGAGCCCTCGCATCAAAATGCGATAGATCTCGTCTCTGGCTGGAACCACGCGTTTCCGGAACAGTACGCACTCAAGGCCGGTCACGCCGTGCTTTACAACGATCCCCGTATCCTATGGGCGGTGGAGCAGTTTGGCAGCCTTACCGGAAAGCGAATTCTCGAGCTGGGGCCGCTCGAAGCGTTCCACACCTCGATGTTGGACCGGCAGGATCCCGCCGTCCTAGATGCCGTGGAAGCCAATGTGGCAGCCTATCTGCGTTGCCTGATTACGAAGCAAGTGCTTGATCTTCGCCGGGCAAAATTCCATCTCGGGAATTTTATACCGTGGTTAGAGCGCGACGGCGTCATGTACGACCTGATCGTCGCCTGTGGCGTGCTGTATCATATGAGCGATCCAATCCATTTACTCAATATGATGTCGCGGCGGGCGGATGCCATTTATTTATGGACTCATTACTTTGATCGCGTAGCAATGCCGCCAGACGATCCGCGCGGTTCGGCGCTAACCAATCGAACAAACATCATTCGCCACGGTGAACTCTCTATCACCTTGCACGGCCGTCGCTATTATGGAGCGGAACGCAATCTAGTATTCTGTGGCGGTCCAGAAGATTTGCACTATTGGATGGAGAAAACCGCGATCGTTGAGGTCTTGCGCTCTCTCGGTTTTGATGACGTCAGACTTACTCATGACCAGCCGGAGCATCCTAATGGTCCTGCCGTCTCTATCTTTGCGCGACGTAGCACTCGGGGAGTAGTATGAACGCAAAATGGCCGCGGTGGCTCCGCACTCGAAAGCGCGCCAAACAATTCCGTAAGTTTTATTTTGCCGAGCAGGCCGTTGATCTTCATGCGATAGGCGAGTTTCGCAATGACGCGTTCCCCAACAGCGGGCCAGTTTGCTGGCTTGATCAGCCGGATGCGCTCATCGAAGTCAATCGTCGACATCAAAATGGCATGATCGATGCTCGGCAAGTCGAGATGTGTAAGAAGTGGATCTTCGACGGCTATTTCGTCGCTCCTGGTCTAATTGGTCGCGATGAACTCGACGCAGCATGGCACGCCTACGAAAGTGCGATTGTCGCAGGTAGCGTCGTGGTTCACCCAGAGCCTGTCGGGCCTGACGATCCGTATCCGGGGCGCAATCTTGATCCGCATATTAAGATTCCGGAAATTCGTGCGCTCCAGCATCATCCGAAGGTTCTCGCCATTACCGATCTTTTGCTTGGCCGTCGCACGCTGCCATTCCAATCTATTATGGGGCATAAAGGAAGTTCACAACTTCCGCATTCCGATACGATCCACATGACCACTTATCCACTTGGATACTTGGTCGCGAACTGGATTGCATTTGAAGATGTCCACGAAGACAGCGGTCCGCTTGAGTTTTATCCGCGTAGCCACCGCCTTATCCCACCACTCCTTTCAGGAGAGCTTTCGATTGCTCCGTTTGAATTCAAGAAAAGGGGTGCGGCCGCCTACAGCGAAAAATACGAACCCGAAGTCGATCGCTACATTGCTGCGGCAGGCCTGCAGCCGGAATATTTCTTAGGTAAAGCAGGGGACGTGCTATTTTGGCACGCCAATCTTATCCACGGTGGGGCGGAGCGCAAGAATCTCTCCCTCTCTCGCAGGGCGCTGGTGTGCCACTACTTTGCCGAAGGCGCAGTGACTTATCACGATTTGTCGGGCAATTCCTCGCGACTGCATCGGAATGGAATGTATAGTTTGCCGGTAATCGACGGGTAACCGCGCAACAATTCTGCAAAGTCGTGACGGACTGACAGGTCAGCGCGACGGAGCGACATCTGTTGGAGCGAAAGTAGAGTTTTATTCAACAAAAAATGCTTTTTCGTAAGAATGAAAGCTTGGTGAGTTTGTCGATATCCATCATTGAATGATGTGGCGCGGTTACGGACTTGGATTTAGCCGATTTACTTGGTGCGGGGCTATAGAATGCCGATTGAGCGAATGTTGCGTCGCGCGCGTGAATGGCTGCGGAAGCGATGTTGGTTCCTCAGATCTCCCCCGACCGCGCCCGACGCTCCGTCCGGTATTGACGCCCTTTCTTGCTTTCAACAATTAATCGGCGCCATGGAAGTCAAGGCCGCGATTGAATTTGGAACGGCGCAAGCCATCCCTGGAAGGTCCACACACATGTTGGGGCTGTTTCCGAAACTCGAGCGATCAAATTATACGATGGTCGATATCAAATCCGGACCGGACGTTGACGTCGTTGCCGATCTTCATTCCCTACCACTCGAATGGTCTAGTCGTTACGACGCGTGCATCGCCAACGCCGTGTTCGAGCATCTTGAGCGACCCTGGATTGCTGCGAAAGAGATCGCACGAATTTTGGCGCCGGGCGGCGTATGCTATATTTCAACGCACCAGACATTTCCGCTTCACGGATATCCGAAGGACTTTTTCCGGTTTTCGACAGACGCCCTGTCTCTCATCTTCTCAGATGCCGGCCTCGAAGTCCTTTCCGTCGGCTACGCCCATCGAACCAAAATCATCATACCGCCACAGCTATTAGCCGAGTCTCACCTCGATGCATGGAATAAGGAATTTCCATCGTATGCGTTGGTCACGGTAACGGCGCGAAAATCATTACCCGCGGCTGACCTATGATGATCGCTATGCATTCTGTATCGTGATCACGGACCCGATCAACTATCGCGCTTCAATTGTCTTCCGGCTTCCGGAGACGTGCCCTACGCAGGCTCAAGCTGGCGTAGCCTGCACTTGCGGCCCCAGCATCGGGCGATACAAAGTTCGCGGTGCAGCGAAACCTTTCCATAAATTAACATGACGCGAAGGTCTTATTGCGTCGATAGTTCCGTGGGGGTGCACTGATTTGCCATTGAGCGGGGACGCTTTGGCAACACGCCCCACCATCATTTTCCACATCGGACTAGAGAAGACCGGTACCGATTCCTTCCAGCGGTTCTGTGAGACGAACAGTCGGCCACTCCTCCGTAATGGCGTGCTCTATCCGGTAGACGGGCCTGTTTTCGCCATGCGAAGTCACAGGCCGTTAGTCGCCTGCTATTTGCCCTATCGCAACCTTGACCTGGGGCCGAGCCGGGCGCGCGCCGATGTGCTGCGGTCGCTACGGCGGCGGATCGACGCGACGAAGCCCGACACGGTCCTGATTAGCGCAGAGCATTTCTCATCGCGCTTCGGCGATGCCGAAATTGCCCACCTGGCGCGGGATTTTGCGGATTATCATTGCCGCATTGCTGTAGTCGTCCGGGATCACGGTTCACGCATTCGTTCCGCCTATGCTCAAACTATATTGAGCGGTCGCATGCTGCGCTTCGAGGATTACTGCAACGAGTGTCTCCATCCGGAGAGCCGTTATTTGCGCTATCGCGATACCATTGTACCCTGGGAGCGAACGTTTGGTCGTGAGAATATGCAGGTGTTTTCGCTCGCGCCTGGAACGAATGTCGTCGAGATGCTGTGCGAGGCGCTGATCCCGCAAGCCGCTGAGGCACGGAAGTTCATGATCTATTGGGATAACAAATCGCTCGGCGCTAGCGGCACCGAGGCGTTGCGGCAGGTAAGCATGGCCCTGCCGCGTCCTGAACGGGACCGCGTCGACCTCATGGGCCGGCTCAAATGGGCGCTGCTGCGCACTACTCGATATCGGATTCATGCACAAATCTGTGCTGCGGCAGGTAACGCACAGCAGGGCAGCTTCCGCATGAGTAAAGAAAACCGCGCGCGCCTCCGGGAGGGCGCCGACGCCGATCGGCAATGGCTTGCAGCCAGCTATGGCGTCCATCTCAACGCGCTCGACGCGGACGATGGGCCGCCGCCAGACGACGTATTGACGGAAACTCTCGCAGCGCAGGTCAAGGCGCGGCTCTGGGTCAAGCTGCTGATGGCGATGCGGTAAGCGAGCTTTGCGGTACTACTGAAGTTTCGAGGAGGACGACTGTGAAACGACAATTTCATCACGCTCACGGGTAGCACAGCCCAGCACTTTCGCCTGATCTATCGGAATTGCGGCGACGAGAGAGGAGTGATCCCCGCTCGTCGCGATATGGTGCGTTTCGACCCATAGAGAACGCGCCGCGACTACGGCATCAATCCCGGCCCTCTTCCACCAGGCCGCTTCGTTGCCGTGGCGATGAATCTCGCGATGGTGTCCCCGGCAGAGCGGCACGGTGAAATCGTCACTGACCTTGAGCCCGAGCGCCCGGCTTTGGGCAAAGCGAAGATGATGGGCATCCGAAGGCAGGCGGCCACAAATCAGACAGGGCTGTCCGGCAACGTGTCTGACATAGTTGAGCATTGGCTGCGGTCGCTGGAAGACTGCGGTGCGCCCAGAGGGCGGCATCGTCAGAGCTGGCAACAGCGCGGAGTTCGCCGACCAGCCGGTCACGCATTTGTGCCGATGCAGCTCCCGTCGGCTTCGCAGCTTTCTAGGTCTTGCTAGGCGTTCGCTTTCGTAACCGAACACCGGGGCCGCCGCCATTCTCTTCAATGAATTCCACCCCGGCTCGCTTGAGCACGGTGGCGATCGCGTTCAGCGTGGCCTCGTCGCCTCCGTATTTTCCGGTCTCAATGTTGCTGATGGTGTTGCGATGCAGATTGGCGGCCTCCGCCAAGTCCCGGACTGTCCAATTTAAGGCTGCCCGAGCCATCCGGACTTGTGCGCTTGTCACAGGCATCGTGTTGTGCTATTGTCACATGTGCTTTGGTCACATTAGCGTGATTAGCACAAACACAGCGAGGTTGCCATGTCGCAGAAATTAGGAAGGATCGTAACCGCAGAAACCAATCGCCGTCACTTCATCGGTGGGTCGGATGCCCGGATCATCATGGGCAAGGACGAAGATGCCTTATTGCGGCTATGGCAGGAAAAGCGCGGGGAGATCGAACCCGAAGACCTGTCGGGCAATCTCATCGTCCAGCTCGGTCTTGCCACCGAGGACCTCAACCGGCGCTGGTATGAGCTTCAATCCGGAACAACCATTACCGACGTCCAGCGCCATGTTCGCCACCCGGCGGTTCGATGGTTAGGGGCGACGCTCGATGGGCGTGTCTCGGGCAGCGACGCGTTGTTCGAAGCCAAGTTCATGCTGCCGTGGTCGTTCTCGGAGGAAGCGGCGATTGAGAAGCATATGCCACAGCTACAGCACAATATGTGGGTGGTGACGGCAAGGAGCGCGGTGCTGTCGATCATTACCGGCGGCGGCAAGTGGGTTGAGATCGTGGCCCACGCCGATCCGCTTTATCAGCACCTCATCATCACCGCGGAACGGAAGTTCTGGCGTTGTGTCGAGAATGGCGACAAGCCCTCGCTGTTCGGCGTCGATCCGCCGAAACCGCGGCTTGAGGCGATCCGCACGGTCGACATGAGCACCTCGAATGCCTGGGCGGAGTTTGCCGCCGTCTATGCCGGCACCCGCGCGGCGCATGCCGAGCATGAAGCAGCCAAGGCCGAGTTAAAGAGCTTGATGCCGGAGGATGCCAAGGAGGCGATCGGCCATGGCATCCGCGCCAAACGCTCGAAATCGGGCGCCGTCAGTTTCGATCTTTTGAGTCGCGTGGAGGACAGCCATGCCGCGGTCCAGTGAATCGATCGCCGCCTTGGCGGCGGCGCTGGCCAAGGCCCAAGCCGAACTGGTCAACCCGGAGAAATCGCTGGTCGGGTCCATCAAATCGGCGACCGGCGACGCGACCGCGCGCCTGTTCCGCTATGCGCCGCTATCCAGCGGGCTCGATATTGTGCGCAAGACCTTGGGCCAGCACGCGATCGCGACAGTACAGACCACCGCCATCGACCAGGCCGCCGGCCTCGTCAATCTCACCACGGTGCTCGCTCATTCTTCAGGGGAATGGATCGCCTCGGACTGGCCGGTCTGCGCCGTCAGCGCGACCGCAACCCCCCATCGGATGGGGGCGGCTTTAACCTACGCCCGGCGCTACGCCCTCTTCACGCTGGTCGGCATTGCCGGCGAAGACGACCTTGACGCGCCGGATCTTGCCACACCGACCACCACCCCGACATCGGAGCCGGAACCGCCGCGGCGGACCGGCCAGGGTCGGCTGAACGGCGGCTCTCCTAGTCCGGAGCAACGACCAGCCCCGCGCCGCGATCAGCGCGCCTTTTCCAGTCCCGCGCCAATGCTCGGAGCGGAGGCATCAGCCGAGATTCGCGACCGGCTTCTCGCCGAGCTCACCGCTCTCGGCAGCGGCGAGGCTGCTGCCCTCTGGGCGCATCGCTGTCTACACGAGAAGAACACCCTGACGGCGTCCGATGCCCAGCGCGTCGAGGAGGGCTTTCGGGAGCGGCTTGAGAGTCTGGTGAGCGTTGTCGGGACTGTCGACGAAGTGCCGCGGCCGCCGCCGAAAACCGCAGCGGCGCTGCGTGACCCTCCAGGATCAAAGGATCCAGAGACGGGCCGACGGTCCCCAGCGATCGACAAGAACGCGCTGACGTTGCCGGAACCGCGCCGGATTCGTGACCGCGACCACGTCAAATATGTCGCGCAACAACCCTGCTTAATCTGTGGCCGACAACCTTCGGACAGTCATCATCTGCGCTTTACGCAAAGCCGGGCGCTCGGCCGCAAGGTCAGTGACGAGTTCACCGTGCCGCTGTGTCGCGGCCACCATCGCGAGGTTCATCGCTGCGGCGATGAAGCCGCATGGTGGCGCAAGGCCGGGATCGATCCGACCGTCACCGCCCGCACGCTCTGGCTCGAAACGCATCCGCTGCCTTCAGCTGCGCACACAATGGGCGAGGTCGCGTCCACGGTCCGGGCCGCCACCGCAAAGCGAACCGCCGCGCCGGATCGGCCGCTCCAAAAAAAGCGGGGCCGCATTGACAAAACGAACCCAATGATCGCGGCGGGCCAGCGATGACTTCCTTCCGGCAGATCGAGGCCAACCGCCGCAATGCCCGCAAAAGCACGGGCCCAAACACGGAGGAGGGCAAACAGCAGTCCCGCGGCAATGCCGTCCGCCATGGCCTCACCGCCGAGACGGTGATCGGGGCGCTGGAGGATGCCGACGATTACCAAGCCTTCGAAGCCGCCATTATTGCCGACTATGATGCGCAATCCGCCGTCGAGCGGGAACTGGTGCTGCGGCTAGCCAGTGCCCTGTGGCGGCTGCGCCGTGCCACCGCCCTGGAAACCGGTCTGTTTGAGATTCAGGCCGAGCATCTGACTGAGTTCAGGGAGTCGCGCCAGCTCCCGCCGGCCGCGCGCGACGTAGTCTATACGCTATTCCGACCGACTGATCCCGGCCGTCCCGGCGGCGACGCGCCATCGGGGCAGATCAGAAACGCAACAGAAGCCGGGCCGCGGGTCGCTCCGGACGCCGCACCACCCGCCGCCGCTCCTCGTCGCCACCTCGCGCACTGCTTCTGGCGTCTGGCCAATCTGCCCACCGACGCGCTCGACCGGCTCAGCCGCTACGAATACCTGCTGTGGCGCCAAGTCGCCCAGATTCTCTTTGCGCTCGACCATCTGCACCGGCGGAAGCCGCAGGAACGACACCGCCCGTTTTGCCTATCGGCAGGACGAGTCCTCCTCATCCGCGTCCGACGATGATTCATCGTAGAGGCATTGGGTTCGTTTCGTCAGGCCGTAGTCTGCAGCTCTAAAGCCGACCAAGTTGGCGTCTGGCGGCCCGGCGCTAATGCGCCGCATCCCGCCTTGTACCGCGGCGTCTCTCAATCTCTCGAGCCGCCGCCACAACGTGAGGCGGGGCATTCTTGACATCGACTTTTTCCAGCGCGAACAGGGTGACCATCGCCGCTTGGAATCGCGCTGCAACAGCGTCGCGATCATAGGATAAATCGTCGACGTAGTCCCCCCAACACGTTTCATAGCCGAGGGCCCGCGCGAACGCCGCGACGACGGATTCATCCGGCTGCCAGCGTCCGACATGATAAGCGAGCAGCAGAAACCGCAATTCCGTTTCCGGATTCGGCGCCGCTGGCGGTTGATCGGCCCTAAACTCGGCTTCCAGCCTAGTGTCCTGATTCTGAAGTTTCTATGCAGCTGTTTCGTGAGCGCTGATTGTCCGGCGGCAGAACCGCTCGATCGACGCGAGGATGTCGTCGGCCGATTTGGTCCATCGGAACGGTTTTGGATCAGCGTTACGGGTCTTGATATAGGAGTTGATCGCAGCTTCCAGCTCGGCTGTCGATCGATGCACGCCACGTTTGATCTGCTGTTCCGACAGGAGCGCGAAGAAACGTTCGACCTGATTGATCCAGGATGACGACGTCGGCGTGAAGTGAACATGCCAGCGGCGCCGCTTGGCGAACCATGCGCGGATGAGCTTGGTTTTATGGCTCGATGCATTGTCCATGACAACGTGGATGTCGAGATTGGCCAGAACGTTCCGCTCGACCTCGTCGAGGAACTTGCGGAATTCCCGCGCGCGGTGACGCGGCATGCACTTCCCTACGACCGTTCCCGCCTTCACATCGAGAGCTGCGAACAAGGTGGTGACGCCATGACGCTCATAGTCATGGGTTCGCCGCTCGGCTTGGCCAGGGCGCATCGGTAGCAGCGGTTGTGTGCGATCAAGCGCCTGGATTTGGCTCTTTTCATCGACGCAAAGCACCAAAGCGCGCTCCGGCGGGTCAAGGTAGAGGCCAACGATATCGCGCACCTTCTCAACGAAATGCGGATCGCTCGAGAGCTTGAAGGTCTCGCTGCGATGAGGCTGCAGCGAGAATGCGTTCCAGATGCGATGCACGGTCGAAACGGACAGGCCCGATGCCTTCGCCATCGAGCGCGTGCTCCAATGCGTCGCGTGAGACGGCATTGTTTCCAGCGTCTTCCTCACCACATCGGCGATCTTGTCGTCTCCGATCTTGCGCGGCGCGCCACAACGCGGCTCGTCATCAAGACCATCCAAGCGCTGTGCAGCAAACCGCTTGCGCCACGTCAAAACCGTCATCCGGGAAGCGCCGATCTCGTCGGCGATGGCGCAATTGTTCAAACCATCGGCCGCCAGAAGGACAATCTCGGCGCGCATCGCATCCGCCCGCGCGATCTTGCGACGACGCACCCGTGCTTCCAACTCGCCACGCTCCATCGCGCTGAGAACGATTTCCACCGCAGCAGGCCCAGTCATTGCAACCTCCGAATCATCCCGATGCAGAGATCGAATCACGATCCGCAATAAATGCCTAGAAATTTCAGAGACAGGA
>CAVTOV010000003.1:0-727312 GCA_963736435.1 uncultured Alphaproteobacteria bacterium
GTCGGTGGTCCAGGCGCCGATGAGTTGACGGGCCTGATCGAGATAGATGAACAGGCTCCCATTGAGAAGCTCATCACGCATACTGCCGTTGAAGGATCTGATGTAGCCGTTCTGCACTGGCCTGCTTGGCGCGATGTAATGCCATTCCACCCGATGATCCTTTGCCCAGCCTAGGATCGCGTTCGAGGTGAACTCGGTGCCGTTGTCGGAAACGATCATCTGGGGCTTGCCACGCGCATCGATGAGCGTCGTAAGCTCGCGTGCAACCCGCTTGCCCGAGATTGAGGTGTCGGGGATTGCCGCCACGACATTCGCGCATCACGTCATCCACAATGTTGAGGATGCGGAAGCGGCGGCCCAGGGCGAACTGATCGTGGACGAAGTCGAGCGACCAGCGCGCATTGACCTTGGCTTCCACCAGGATTGGTGTGCGTGTTCGACGGCTCTGCGCCGAGCCTTGCGCTTGCGGACGGTCAGCCCCTCCTCGCGGTAGAGCCGATAGATGCGATTGATGCCTGACGGCTCGCCCTGGTCCCGCAGCAGGATGAACAGCCGTCGGTAGCCGAACCGGCGTCTCTGATTGGCGAGATCGCGTAGACGGCTGCGCAGCTCAATATCGGACGGCCGGTGTGAGCGATAGCGAATTATCTTGCGATCGGCGGCAACGAGGGTGCAGGCCCGACGCTCGCTCATTTGCAGGACATTGCGCAGATGAGCGACAGCCTCACGCTTGGCGGCGGGCCCTACCATTTTTTTGTCAGTAGCTCCTTCAACGCTGCTTGGTCCAGAATCGACGTCGGCAAGGAGCTTCTTCAGCTTGCGGTTCTCGTCTTCCAGCGCGCGCAGAGACGACCGTGCGCTGGCAACTTCGCCCGCACAACTCGATAGGCGCGGCCCTCGTGATAGATCAAGCTGTTTGGACCAAACTCGGAAATGGCCAGAAAACGAGGTCTCTGCAGAACCGCCGCCCGTTTCGTTGCGGGGATAAATGCATAAAGCGGAAGACGCGGGAAATTGTAGCCCTGGGGCAGGAAACCTTCTGTTGCCAAATAGCGGTATGTATAGAAGTCAGATCCGTTCGAAGCTTGTCCGCGCTCCAGCATGTCGAGCTCTTCCGTTGCCCGGAAGTGACGGCGAGCCGCTTCTCTGCGCTCGCCCGGCTTGAACGACGTTTTCTGCTGAATTTGATGAAGATTCGTCCTGCTCGCGGCGGGCACTGCGATAAAGCTCGCGCCACCGGCCGAAACTCCGCGTGAAATTCTGCACCGCTTCCCGATCGGTTTCTTCCACGAACGCATCCAGATCCGACAGCCAAGGCGCGTCCGCCAAATCGATGGCGCCGATGGTGCGCTCCAGGAAGCGCCGCATGGTTGGTCTCGCAACCTCGCTCGCAGCAAGATTTGAAAAGGCGGTCGCAATTTCTTGAGAGACCGGCATCTCCGGATTGGTCATGTCCAGGTTCTCTGGAATTGAAGGCTTCGAGTGGTACTACCGCGGCTGCGAGCCATTCTGCATGGAGGTGGCTCTTCAGGAGATCTCGATTGGCAAGATCCAAAGCGGGCGGCTTGACCACGCCAGCGACGAGACCTTGCCGATTGGCAAAGTAATATTGATCGTGCGGAGATTGGGCCGCGCAATAGGTGATGACGAGCGCGGCTTGGCCGCTTCGGCCTGCGCGACCGGCCCGTTGAACATAATTTGCCGGGGTTGGCGGCGCGTTCCGAAGATAGACGGCGTTTAAGGAGCTGATATCGACGCCAAGCTCCATCGTTGGCGAGCAGAACAGAGCTGGGAGGAAGCTTGTAGGCTCGCCTTCTTGACGCATCTCTTCACGGTTTTCGGCGATCCGCTCAACATCCGACTCTCCGAACCGGAAGCGGTCCTCTCGCCAAGCCCGTACCTTCTGATCGACTTGCGCCGTATGTTCGCGCGCCTCGAAGGCAAAAGGCAGATGACCCTGTTGCGCCAGCATTTCGGCGACTTCTTCGTAGAGCGTACGGAAAAAGGGGTTCTCTCTCTTTCCGTCAGACCGGTTGGTCGCTGGAAACAGGCGCAGAGCTGTCGATGCGAGCCGCCATGCCGGCGCATCGCCACCCGTGACGACGCGGCGGATTACCTGATGGCTCTCGGCCGCTCGCAAGAGAGTGGCGATAACCTCGCCGTACTCCTTCACTGGCAGAGGCTCACCCCAGACATCCTTGCTGCGCAATGCTTTCCCAAGGGCCGTGCGCCACCCACCCCGCACGATTAACCCATCTTCTGTCGCGCTGATGTCCGCCTTACTTGGCGGATCGATCATCAAGAAGCCTGCCTGACGCAGTTCGCGTTCTTCGTTCTGGTCGATGAGCCACGGATCACGAAGGTGATTTCGGGATGCTTCGGCGACTTGAAGGGTACGCTGACGGTCCAGGGCTTCCGTCGCGATCGCCAGACCGCGTCGCATGTAGTCAAAAAGGAGATTAAAAAGTCTCGCCCGCATTTCCGGCGTCGCCGCCGCCAATCGACGGTTTCCCGCGAACTCCTCATCGTCGCGCGCCAAATCCTCCAATCCCATGAACCGAACCGCTATCAAGCCGGCTTCCTCGAGGTTGGGGTTCGTGAAACGCCAGCCCTTGCGCAGATCGGCCCACAGCCGATGCGCCAAAACCGATGTGAGAACCTCCTCTGCCGCTTGTCGGTTATGGAACCCCTTGACCCGCGGGTCGAACATCCAATCCACGAGGCGATCAGGCTCTTCAAGATCGAAGCCGAGAGCTTTGCGTCCTGCGGTGCCGGCGGATTCACTCGCTTCGTTTCCTTCGTCGTCTTCGCTATATCGTTGGTCATTTCTGCCTCCTTTTCCTCAACACGCAGCCTGACAGCCTGACAGCCTGACAGTCATTTTACGGTCGGCGTTTTCACGTGGTCGAATTTCGCTGTCAGGGTGTCAGGGGTGTCAGGGCTGATCAGGGCTGCGCGCGAGAGCACGTAAAAACGATGAGACTGGCCGAACACCTGTTCGGTTTTCGATCCGGCGTTATCGTCGGCGATCAGCACGCCGCGCCGTTTGAAATGTTGCGCGACCTCGGTGGCATCGACTCCGTTACAGTACCGCCGCCACGCCTTGGGGTGGACGAGGACACGATCGGGTTTGACGTATCCGTCAAACCGGTCAGGTGTTTGTTGTTTGATCGCTTCGGCCGGCGTCATCGGCGTCCATCGATTGCCAGCCAGGTGAATGTGGATGAAGCGGACATTGAGTCCAGCAAGCAGATCTTGCTCGATCTGGCGCGCGGCACGCACTGTTTCGCCGGCGGTATCGGTGTTGCCACGTTGCGCGACCCAGCGCGCCATGGCGGCGATGATGCCGGCATCGGCGGTCTCAACGCCCCTCGGCAACAGATTGGCTTCGATCGCCATATGCAAAGCGGCGGCCAGCAACGTGAAACGGTTAACGACCGCGCGCACCTGCGGATGCGACCGTTCGGCGATGGCGCCGACCTCAGGCAGCGCCAGAAAATGTCGGCGATGCCGATCGAGTTCCGCCTCGATCTGGTTCGGACCGAGTTCGACCAGCAGGTAATGCTGCCAAGCCAGACCGACTGCGCCGTGCTGCCGCTTCATTGCATCGAAATAACGTTTGCCTTCGCGGTGGATTTGATCCCGCGAAATCGTCTCGAATGCGGTGCCGGTCGCAACCTCAGCCGGCACATCGACCAAACGTTTGCGCGCGCCTTCCTGCAGCCCGGAGCCAATAAATTGCCCAAGCGATTTTTCGCCCGTGGATAGTACGAGCACGGAAGCGTGCGCCGTCTCGCGCAGATGCCCGGCCGATGTGGCGCGGGGGCCTTTGGTGCCGGAGGCGATCTTGTAGACCACCTGCTCAGCAGTGTGCGGATTGGCCAAAGTGATCTCATCGAGCGGCAGCCCGAGATCAGTGCGGGCGAGTGCGAGCGCGTCGAAACCAGCTTCGGTGCCGCCCCAAGACACGCCAAAAGCATCATCGGCCGTTTCGTGCGGCCAACCGTAAATCGACTGACCGACAGCCGACGCCATCGTCTTGCCGATCGACGACACGCCAAACAAATGAACCCCGCCGCCCGGCTCACTGGCGAAATGCAACAACGGAGCGGCAAAAAATGTTGCGAACGCCAGCGCGACATTCGAGTTGCCTTCAAGTGGCGCGGCAATCTCAGTGGCCCACTCTGCCGCCGTGCCCGCGAGATGCAGTCCGTGCCGGGTCGCGGCGGCGTCCAGTACATAGTTAGTACTGCCTGTATCCATCGGCGTGATCACTTCGTCCGGCCGCACGAAAATCCAACTCGCACCGACCTGAGCCCAGCCAACATGTGGCACGCGGGCGATTTCGCGTTTGGGTTTGAAATTCAGAAAAGTTACCAGCGCTTTTTGCGCGCCGTCACGGCCAACGACGTGAATGCCGGCCTTCATCAGCGATCGAGTCGCGGCCGCGCCGCCCGCCGCCAGCTTCTCCCGTGGCAGTACAAAAGGACTCTGCTGGCCGCTACGCTCGGTGATGGCGAAATGGTGTTGCCAACTCTGCCGCTCGGTTTTGCGCTGAAGCCCATATTGAAACGACCATGCCACCGGATCGATGCGGTCTTTGGCAATGCGCGTCCAGCCGCCGGTGAGCAACGCGTCCAAGCCGCCGCCGCCGAGGTAATCCAATGTTTTGGCGAACGTACCCTTCGACGACGTCCGGCCGCGCGAGCCGTATTTCTTGATATCTAGTCCTGGTACATCATCACGGACATGTCGACTGTAGTTCGCGTTGCGCTTGAAACGGACTTTAAGATCCCGCTTGATCATACGCTCAAGTTGTGCGCGCGAGAATTTGTCTTTGAACTTCGTTGCACCGATGGCGCACGTCGCCAAGACGCTCTTCAATTGTTCAGCAGCTTGGGCGATGTCTGGATCGGCATTCGGCGGCAGATTATTGACGGCGGCGATATCGGGATATTTATCGAGCCCATCCGCGATCGCTTCGTCGAGCAATTTTTTCTCGCGCTTGTGCTGCTCATCGAGCCAAGTTTCATCGCCTTCTTCGTCATCATCATCGAGCAAGTGAGATTGCAGCAATTCATCCATCAGAGCCGACATTTCCGTGAGAATTTTTTCGCCAACCGTCGCCGCCCAGATGCGCAGCGCAAGCTGCTCGGCGGTCTGCTCTTTGCTGATATCCTCAGCCGTTCGGGGGCGTAATTGCTGACCAGGCGGCATCCAACCCAAATTGTAACTCCCGATCGGAGCGCCGGGGCAGCAAACAGCATGCGGAAGCCCGGCGCGATCTCGCGCTAGTCCCTTTCAAGCAGGCCAGTGCTCGGGAGCTGGTTTCACCCTTCGGTCGTCTGTCGACGGTGTCCGCTTGGGTGCCTCAAATGTCGCTGACCCCTACGTTCAGCAGTTAAGCCTTTCGGCGGACTGGTCTTGCTCCTACCGAAGGCGGGGCCGAAATTTTTCATCGGCCAGCGGCCGCGCAAGGGCGACACGCCATATCTGGTATATGGCTGATCGCCATTGGGAATGGAAGACCCAGCCCATTTCCGATCCGTTGGCGATGGCTTGCCGTTTCGCTCGCTCACCCCGGAGGCAATGTGACAGGCACATCTTCCCTGGCCGCTGCACTCGTCGGGAAACGGCTAGAGTTGTTGACACTGGTCGTCCCTAACAACAGGTTGTGGCGACCATGTTTAATCCGACCAACGTCAGGGTTCCAAGCGCTTCAGGTGAAAGAAACAAAAGCAGCGTCTCAAACGCTCGGCTTGCAACTGCGTCTTCTTGGAGGTATCCGCACCATCTGAATTCGAACCTGCATTCGATACCGTCCTTCGAGAGAAAATAGGGTCACTATTGATCCTGATAGACCCTTTGTTCATCAGTAATTCCAAGACGCTCGCAGAACTGTCAGTGAAATTGCGCCTTATTACTATGACCGGATACCGGACCTTTGCAGCGGCTAGCGCCCTTATGTCCTACGGCCCGAACTACTTCGATAGGGCGTCGACGATGGCAAGCTGTTCTGGGCGGAACTGACACGCTCTATTTTTTGATGGCGTATCAGTACGGTCTCCTGACGCTTAGCGATAAACCGCAGTGCCATTACCCGGGCTTCGCTGTAATCGATTTACCCGGAGAATTTGCGGGTGAGGCGGTAGCGGATAAGGAGAATTTTATCGTCCAGCCGTTCATCGATCTCCTGAACAAGAAAGAGTGTCGGGGCGTGCAGCTCATTATGACGGGCACGTCGTTCGATGGTTTGGAAGGCGCACACAGCCACCTGCTAACCCAGGTGCACGTGGCTTAGAGGATGGGGTCACGGCCACTGCGCATCCTTATCAAGCCGCGAAAGTAATTTAGACAGTCGACGCTACCGGAGCGCCAATTGAATAATCGCGCCGGCCGAAAAGCGCTTCGGAGAGCACCCGCGCTGGGTCTACGGCGTGTGGTGACGTGTCTTTCCGGTCCGCCCCTGTAGAGGTTTGTCCGGCGCGGATCAAAAGCCCTGACCGCCTATCCCGGCCCTTATTTTCCCTTATTTATTGCCGGATTGAATAAGGTCGCGCCGTTAGCTCTTAAGAGAAATAACTTTGTTTTCAGTAAGCTATGTGGCGCGCCCGAAGAGATTCGAACTCCTGACCCCCAAATTCGTAGCCTGGTGCTCACTCGTAACGCAACATGCGAGCTTCCGAGGGCGCGAACCAAGTCGGCGCGCAGTCCAACCGGTGAAGACTGGCCCGGGTATGTCGATCAGGGTTATCGCGGTCACGATGCCGGCCGATCCGCATCCTTCTCCGTCTCAGGCCAGTTGCGCGGTGTTTTCATACGCCAGTCGAATGGCGCTCAGCCATCGGACCAATGGTCTGTCACATGGAAGCCAAGAGTCATCACCTTGGTCGATGCAATCTCAAGGGTGCTGCAGTCGTGCCGCCAAAACCATCCTTACCGCGGTTGCCTACAGCCTCCGCCTCATCCTCGCGTGCCTGAGAATTCTGGGTTTCGAGGGATAGCCAAATCGTATCGGTGCCGTTATTGGTGCCGGTTCTGGTCCACAAGCGTTAAAAACGTGGTCGGAGTGGCAGGATTTGAACCTGCGACCCCCTCGTCCCGAACGAGGTGCTCTACCAGGCTGAGCCACACTCCGACACAAGCGGCGCCTTATACAGACGCCGTTGTGACCCTGCAAGCCGCGCGCGGCGCGCTTGCACGCAAGGGCTATTTAGGCACTAAAGTCCCGTCATGACAGGCCAATTGGCGACACGTCTTGCCGGCGCCGGCGCGATCGACGATGCCATACGCTGCCTCGCGGCGGGCGGCCTCGTCGCGTTTCCGACTGAGACCGTCTATGGGCTCGGCGCCGACGCCACCAATAGCGAGGCGGTCGCCCGGCTTTACGCCGCCAAAGGCCGGCCCGCCTTCAATCCACTCATCGCCCACGTCACCGATCGCGCGGCGGCGCGGCGGCTCGCCGATTTCGATGCCGATGCGGCGCGGCTCGCCGAAGCGTTCTGGCCCGGGCCGCTGACGCTTGTGCTGCCGAAAATGGCCGGATGCCCGGTTGCCGAATTGGCAACGGCCGGCCTCGACAGCATCGCCGTGCGTGTGCCGCGTCACCCGGTGGCGCAGAAAATCCTCACCGGCTTCGGCCGGCCGGTGGTGGCGCCGTCGGCCAATCGTTCCGGCCACGTCTCGCCGACCACCGCGGCGCATGTTCGCGCCGATCTTGAGGGCCGTATCGATCTCATTATCGACGGCGGCGCGACAGCGGTCGGCGTGGAGTTGACCATTGTCGCCTGCCTCGGCGAGCCGCTGTTGCTGCGGCCCGGCGGCGTACCGCGCGAAGCGATCGAGCGCGTACTGGGGCGGCAGCTTAGCGACCCGCCCGCAGGTATCTCCACCGACGATGAAGCGCCGCTCGCGCCCGGCATGCTGGCGTCGCATTATGCGCCGCACACGCCGGTGCGGCTCGATGCCAAGCGCATCGCGCCAGGCGAAGCGCTGCTCGCTTTCGGTCCGACGCTGCTCGACGGCGCGGACGACGCAGCGCGCGCCCTTAATCTCTCAACACGTGGTGATCTTATCGAGGCGGCGGCCAATCTGTTTTCGCATCTGCGCGCGCTCGATGCCGCTGGCGCGACAGCCATTGCGGTGATGCCTATCCCGCACCAGGACCTCGGCGAAGCGATCAACGACCGCTTGGCCCGCGCGGCAAGTCCACGGTGAATTGCCGCGCCGGGGCATGCTTGCGCAGCGGTCGGCCGACTGTCATTTATTGACCAACGCAATCCGTGCGCGAGGGTCGCCGCCCATGCTCGACAAGCCGCTCAACAGCCCGCGCGCCGATGCCGATCCCACTCTGCTCGCGCGCTTTGCCGCAATCGTCGGCGACAAATTCGCCATCACCGATCCCGATCTCAAGGCGCCCTATCTCCATGAGATGCGCAATCTGTTCCAGGGTCGCACCCCGATGGTGCTGCGGCCGGGATCGGTCGCCGAAGTATCGGCGATCCTCAAGCTCGCCAACGAGACCGCGACCGCGATCGTCCCGCAGGGCGGCAATACCGGACTGGTCGGCGGCCAGATTCCGCATCACAACGAAATCGTGCTCTCGCTCAACCGGCTTGATCGCATCCGCGAGGTCGATCCGACCTCGAACACCATCACTTGCGAGGCGGGCGTCACCTTGCAGCGCGCCCGGGAGGCCGCGGCCGCAGCCGACCGGCTTTATCCGCAATTGCTGCCCTCGGAAGGCACCTGCACTATCGGCGGCAATCTCTCGACTAATGCCGGCGGAACCGCCGCGCTGGCCTATGGCATCGCGCGCTCGCATGCGCTCGGCCTCGAAGTCGTGCTGGCCGACGGCCGCGTGCTCAACAATCTCAACAAGCTGAAAAAAGACAATACCGGCTACGATTTGAAAAACCTGTTCATCGGCGCCGAGGGCACGCTCGGCATTATCACCGCGGCGGTGCTGCGGCTGGTGCCGCGGCCACGCGCGATCGAGACCGCCTTCGCCGGCGTCGCCTCGGCGGAAGCCGCGCTCGAACTCTTGGGGCTGGCGCAGGAGCGCGCCAGCAATGACGTGACGAGCTTCGAACTGATGACCCGGCAGGGCATCGACCTCGTGCTCGAACACGGCGCCGGCTGCCGCGATCCGCTCGGCAAGCCGTATTCCTGGTACGTCTTGATCGAACTCTCGTCGCAGCAGCGCGAAGGCGCCCGCGATGTGCTCGAAGATATCTTGAGCCAGGGCCTGGAGCGCGGCCTTGTGCTCGACGCCACGGTTGCCGATAGCCTGGAACAGGCCAAGGCATTCTGGCGCATCCGCGAAATGTTCGGCGAGGTGCAGGGCTACGCCGGCGGCTCGATCAAGCACGACGTCTCGGTGCCGGTCGCGGCAGTGCCGGCATTCATCAAGGAAGCCAATGCCGCCGTCGTGGCGCTCATCCCCGGCGCGCGGCCGCTGCCGTTCGGCCATCTCGGCGACGGCAATATCCATTACAATGTCAGCCAGCCGCTCGGCGCCGACAAGGACGAGTATCTCAAGCGCTGGGACGAAGTGAACGCGGTGGTGTTCGCGGTGGTGAAGAAATTCGGCGGCTCGATTTCAGCCGAGCATGGCGTCGGCGTCATGAAGCGCGATCTGCTGCCGTCGGTAAAGGATCCGGTCGCGCTCGATCTGATGCGGAGCATCAAGCAGCTGCTCGATCCCAAAGGCATCCTCAATCCCGGCAAGGTGCTGTAGCCGCCGCGCCTTTTCAAGCCAAGAGTCCGAGTAGCCAGATGAAAATTCACCGGCGGCGCGTCTTGGAATTGGCGGCCGGTGTCGCCGCGCTGCCAGTCCTGTCGCCAAGCGCACGCGCGCAGGCCTACCCGTCGCGTCCGGTGCGGGTGATCGTTCCCATCCCGGCCGGCGGCTCTCCCGACATCGTCGCGCGGCTGCTTGGCCAATACCTGTCCGAACGACTGGGCCAGCCCTTCGTGGTCGAGAACCGGCCGGGCGCGAGCACCAATCTCGGCACCGAATATGTGCTACGCGCGCCGGCCGACGGCTACACGCTCCTGGAAACCGTGTCGTCGGGCGCCATCAACGCGTCGCTCTACCCGAACCTCAGTTTCAATTTCATCCGCGATACCGCGCCGATCGCACGGATCGCAACCATTCCCCTGATCATGGCGGTTCACCCTTCGTTTCCGGCTCGAACGGTTCCGGAGTTCATCGCCTACGCAAAGCCAATCCGGGCAAGATCAATATCGCCGCGCCCGGCATCGGCACGCCGCTCCACGTCGCCGGCGAATTATTCAAGATGATGGCCGGCGTCGACATGACCGATATTTCCTATCGCGGCGAAACGCTTGCCATGCCCGATCTGATCAGCGGCCAGATGCAGGTGATGTTCGCCATCATGTCGACGTCGCTAGGCTACATCAAAGACGGCAAGTTGCGCGCTCTGGCGGTGACCACGGCGAAACGCCAGGAGGCTTTGCCGAACGTTCCGGCGATGGCCGAATTTCTGCCGGGCTACGAGGCGATCGGCTGGTACGGCATCGTCGCGCAGCGCGCGCTGGCGGCCGAGATCGTCGACAAGCTCAACAGCGAAATTAACATCGCGCTGGCCGATCCCAATGTGAAGAAGCATCTCACCGATCTCGGCTATGTCGTCGCCGCGGGCACGCCGGGCGACTTCGCGAAATTCATTGCCGATGAAACGGAGAAGTGGGCCAAAGTGGTCAAGTTCGCGGATATCAAGCCGGAATAGAGCGAACAAACCGATCTATCAGAGCGAAAGACCGAATTGCTCCAACAAGCCGCGGCGCCCCACAGGTGTAATCGCCACCGCCCGGCTGCTACCGATGCGCTCGATCCATTTCAGATCGAAGCAGCGTCGCGCCAGCGCCGCGCCAACCGCGCCGCCGATATGCGAGCGGCGTTCAGTCCAATCGAGGCAGGGCCGGCAAAACACCCGGCGCTTGGCGCGCGCCGCCGAAAGGTCGACGCCAAGCTCGGATAGAAAATCCATGCCGGCAGGCGTCACCTCGCCCGCTTCATCGCCGAGCACGACCAGTTCGCGGGCGACCATGCGCTCGGCAAGCCCGACGCCAAGCAGGCCGGCAAAGTGATCGTAACAGGTACGGGCATGGCGCAGCTTGTCGTCGAGTTTCGACTTCGGTTGAAATCGCGGCGGCCCGGCGAGCGCGACGTTCATGATGCTTTCCAGCATTTGCGCGACATGCGGCCCGGCCAGGCGATAGTAGCGATGCCTTCCCTGTTTCATCAGCACGACGAGCCGCGCCGCGAACAATTTACCGAGATGGCCGCTGGTCGTTTGCGGCGACACGCCGGCGCAATAAGCGAGCTCGGTCGCCGTCAGCGCCCGCCCGCCGAGTAGCTCACACAGCATATTCGCCCGCGCCGGATCGCCGACCAAAGCAGCAACTTCGGCAATGTGGGGTGCATTCGACATGGCAGGAATATGCGCGTAGCGCCGTGGCATTGCCACAGCCAACACTTCGTTCGCGGCCGAAGTAACCCCGGTGGCTATCGGCAGTCGCCCGATCCATCTACGACAGGACATAGGAGACAAACGTGAGCGCAGAGCCGGCGACCTCTGGAAACCCGCGGATATTCTATGGCTGGGTCGTCGTCGCGGCCGGTTTTGCCGTGACTTTTGTCGGCTTCGGCTGCGTCTATTCGTTCAGCGCCTTTGTCGAATCGCTGCAACGCGATTTCGGCGCCTCGCGCGGCTCCGTTTCACTCGTATTCTCGCTGGCAGGCTTTCTGTACTTCGCTACCGGCTGTATCAGCGGGCCGCTCGCCGATCGCTTCGGCTCGCGCCGGCTGGCGGCGTTGGGAATGGTCCTGATTGCCGTGGGTCTGGCAGCAGCAAGCGCAGCGCAAAGCCTGATGGAAGTCTATGCCGCCTACGGTCTCGGGGTCGGCCTTGGCGTCGGTTGTTCCTACGTCCCCGCCATGGGCGTGGTGCAACGCTGGTTCGTCACGCATCGCGGCTTTGCCTCGGGTCTCGCCTCGAGCGGAATCGGCGCCGGCACGCTTGTGGTGCCACCGATCGTGGCTCTCTTCATCGCAGCCGCGGGATGGCGCGAGGCCTATTGGGGTCTTGCCGCGCTGGCATTGATCGTCGGCGGCGGCATGGCCTTGCTGATCGAGAACGATCCGCGCGATCGCGGCGTTGCTCCCGATGGGCTTAAAGCCCAACCGGATGCGCTGCATGCTCAGCCCAATGGAACGAGCATAGCCGACGCGATCACTTCGCGCCGGTTTATCGGCCTCTACGCCGCGTGCCTTGCTTGTTCGTTCGGTGTGTTCGTTCCGTTTGTTCACCTCACGCCCTATGCGACCGATCACGGCATCGCACATTCTCCCGCGGTGCTGCTGGTCAGCATTATCGGCGTCGGCAGCACTGTCGGCCGTTTCTTTCTCGGCGGTCTCGCCGACAAGATCGGGCGGCAGTTGGCGCTGGTGGCGATGTTTCTCGGCATGGCGCTCGGCTTGGTCATTTGGGTGAGCGCGACGACATTCTGGCCGCTCGCCATTTTTGCCTTCGTGTTCGGCACCGCCTATGGCGGTTGGGTCGCGCTGCTGCCCGCCGTCGTCATGGATTATTTCGGCGGGCGCAACGTCTCGGGCATCATCGGCGTGCTCTACACCAGCGCCGGCTTCGGTACGCTGATCGGACCGAGCGCAGTCGGTTTCGTGTTCGACGCCACCCACAGCTACACGCTGCCGATCTGGATCAGCGTGGTCGGCAACATCCTTGCCGCCGTCATCATGGCTGTCACGTCGCAGCCGGCCGCTTCCTTGTCCAAGCCATAGCGCCCCCAGTACGCTACACGGCCACGTGTCGTCACCCTGTGCATTGACAGTTCTTACGGTCCAAATATAATTTGGAATTGTGTTCTAATATACGGAACACACACAAAATAAGCCTACGCGACTGGGGAGGGTAACTGTGGGACTTCCGTACGGAAAGAACAGGTGGTGGACCGTTGTCGCAGCAACCCTCGGACTGAGCGTCAGCAACGGCCCGCTTATCCAGTACAGCTTCGGCACATTTCTCAAACCTTTGGGCGACGAGTTCCACGTCGACCGCGGCACCTTGTCGACGGCCGTCCTGGTCGCGTTCATCTTTGCCGGGCTCTTCACACCCGTAGTCGGCCGGCTGGTCGACCGCTACGGCGTGCGTAAGGTGCTGATGCCCGCGCTGGTGTTGTTCGCACTCGCGATCGCCGCACTGAGCCTTTCGCCGGCGTCAGCCTACGCCTTCATCGCGCTTTATGGCCTTGCCGGGGTTTTCTCCGCCGGCCAAACGCCGCTGCCCTATTCGAAATCGGTGGCGGGGAATTTCGATAACCTGCGCGGCCTCGCGCTCGGCGTCTCGATGTCCGGCGTCGGTCTCGGCGCCGCGGTGATTCCGCAAATCGCGCAATTCCTGATCGGCCATTTCGGCTGGCGTACCGCTTATATCGGCCTCGGCGGCTTCATGCTGCTGGTCTCCTTCCCCTCCGTGCTGTTCCTGCTGCGCGAACCGACTTTGGTCAGCCGGCCGACCGCACCGCAAGGCGTCGGCCTGACCGGGCGTCAAGCACTGGCGACGCCGGAACTCTGGTCGCTGACTTTTGCCTTCGCCGTGCTGGTGGCTGCCGGCGGCGGCATGTTCGCGCATGTCATGCCGATGCTCACTGATCGCGGTATTCCGCCGCAAGTCGCGGTCAGCGCCATCAGCGCCGCGGGCCTCGCTTTGATCGTCGGTCGCTTCGTCGCCGGTTATCTGCTCGATCATATTTTCGCGCCCTATGTGACGCTGTTCTTCCTCCTGGTGTCCTTCTCCGGCATGTGCCTGCTCTATTTGCCGCTGACACCGACCATCGCGATCCTGGCAACGACCTGCGTCGGCATCGCGGTCGGCGCCGAGATCGACCTCATGGGCTATCTCACCTCGCGTTATTTCGGCATGCGCTTCTTCGGCGAGATCTACAGCTACATGTTTTCGCTGTTCTGTTTCGCCGCCGGCCTTGGGCCGTTTCTGATGGGCTTATCGTTCGCCAAGACCGGCTCATACAACATCGCGATCCTGGGCTTCGCGATCTGTCTGCTGTTTGCCAGCGGACTGATTTTCTCGCTGGGCCCGTACCGCTATCCGGCCGTCGCCGCCGAACCCGTCGCAGCGTAACCGGGAGAACGCGCGTGGCTGATTGGCGCGACATGTCTCCGGAAGCGCGGCGCCGGCTCGCCAAATTCTGGCTGGACGCATTCAACGAGGCAATAGAGCGGAACGACAGCGTGCATCTTGCGTCAATGATGCATGCAGACGGCTATTGGCGCGATCTCCTCGGCTTCGGCTGGGAGTTCAAGACACTCCGCGGCCCCGCCGCCGTCCAAGCGTGGCTTGCGCAAGCCTTCCTCGCGCACACGGCGTCCAACTTCCGTCTGGAAGACGAAGCGGCGACGGGAGCCATTGGCGAGTACAGCGAAACGCTGGAGTTCTTCTTCACCTTCGAAACCCCGATCGCCAATGGCCGCGGCTTTGTACGGCTCATTCCCGATCCGAATTCGCCGGATGGGGCAAAAATCTTCACGATCCTCACGTCGCTGAAAGAGCTGAAAAGTTTTCCGGATCCGGTCGGGCGGAAACGTGTGCGTGACGATCTGCGCGCTATCTCGCACGGTCTGGACAGCTGGCTCGACCAAAGAAACGCCGCCCGCGATTTCCGGCATCGCGATCCCGAAGTCCTCATCATCGGTGCCGGCCAATCCGGCCTGATGATGGCGGCTCGGCTCGGCCAACTCGGCATCAGTACGCTTATCGTCGATAAATCCACACGGGTCGGCGATGTGTGGCGCAAGCGTTACCGGACGCTCCGGCTGCACAACGAAATCTGCATGAATCATTTCGCCTATATGCCGTTCCCGGATAATTGGCCGATGTTTCTGCCTAAGGACAAATTGGCGGACTGGTTCGAGTTCTATGCCGAGAGCATGGAGCTCAATATCTGGACCGAGACCACGTTTCTGGACGGCGCATTCGACGAACGCGACAAGCGATGGACGGTGCGGCTGCGCACCGCGGATGGCGGCACGCGCGCGATGCGGCCAAGCCATGTCATCATGGCAGTCGGCGTCAGCGGCATTCCGAGGATTCCGGAATTTCCCGGATTGAAAGACTTTGCCGGCGATATCCTTCATTCCAGCGGCGACAGCGATCGTCTCGACGTGAAGGGCAAATCCGTCCTGGTGGTCGGCGCCGGCACCAGCGGACACGACATAGCGCAGAACATGCACGCCCGCGGTGCCAATGTGACCATGTTGCAGCGCTCGCCGATCACCGTCGTAAGCCTCGAGCCGAGCTCGGTGCGCGCCTACGAATTATACCGTGCTAATGACGGCGTCCGGCCACTTGCCGACACCGATATGATGGTGGCGTCGACGCCCTACGAACTCTTGGCGAAACTGCATAAACCGCTGAACAAGCGGATGGCCGAAGACGACAAAGAATTGCTCGACGGGTTGCGGAAGTCCGGCTTCCTCCTCGACAATTACGACGAAGACAATGCCGGCTATTTCCTGAAACTGCTGCAATCGCAGTCGGGCTATTATTTGAATGTCGGCGCTTCCGATCTCATCATCGAGGGAAAAATCAAGATAAAATCGGGCACCGGCATCGAGCGGCTGACGGCGCGGCAGGTTGTTTTCTCCGACGGAAGCGCTCTCGACGCGGATATTGTGGTGCTATCCACCGGATATGCTCCGCTGCAAGAGGCGGTCCGAACCCTGTTCGGTGATGAAGTTGCCGAGCGCGTTGGCCCGATCTGGGGAGTGGGAGCCGACGGCGAACTCCGCAATATGTATGCCCGCACGGCGCAACAAGGCTTCTATGTTCTCGGCGGCGGATTTCCGGCGGCGCGGGTGTATTCGCAATATACCGCGATCCTGATCAAGGCCGCACTCGAAGGCCTGCTTCCGCCGTACCCGCCGGCGCGGCAGACTACGGCGTCATCCAAGCCATCCGCGGGGCCCGAACTGCGCCATGCCTGATCCATTAAGCCGACAACCGCCGAATTTCCGGCGCATCGTCACCACCCACGATGCCGACGGCAAACCGGCGATCCTGACCGACGGCAACGCCACCAACCATAAATTCCCGTCCGAAAAGATTTCCTCGACCATGATGTGGTCGACCGACGCTACCCCTACCGGCATCGGCGGCAACGAGGACGAAGGCGCGCGCATCCTCGGCTCGGCCCCGCCACTCAACGGCAGCCGCTTCACCATGATGGAGTTTCTGCCCGGCAATGCGGGTCACCTGCATCGCACCGACACGGTCGACTATGTCATCTGCGTCTGTGGCGAAATCGACATGTTCCTCGACGACTCGCAATTCGTCACGCTGCGTGCCGGCGACGTGCTGATCCAGCGCGGCACCAATCATTCCTGGGTGAACCGCAGCGACAAACCGTGCCGGCTCGCCGTCGTTTTGCTCGATGCGCTGCCAAAGCGAGAAGGTTCTATTGCCGGTCTCGTCAGCGCGCGATAGCCGCACAGGAAGGCGGCGCGAACCGGACGCACTCCTTGCTTTATCCTGCTGAGTGACTTTATCGTAGGCTGTGGGGGCGATTGGCAGTTCGAAACGTGGAGCAATGGCTTGGCGCGAGGCAACCGGAGGCCGCTATCGTCTCCTGCAAGCGGCAAAGACGACAACAAGCCGGATGAAACCGCACGCAAGGGATCGGCACAGCCGGCAGTCGACAAGACCCTCACCAAGGGCCTTCAACTTCTTGAAGCCCTGTCGGAAGGCGAGGAGTTGCGCGGCATATCCGAATTGGCGCTGCAACTGTCGCTGACAAAAAGCAACGTTCATCGCCTGCTGCAGACCTTGACCAAATGCGGTTACGTCACGCGGGAAGCCAGCACGGAGCGCTACCTGCTCTCGACCAAGCTCTGGCGGGTATCGCGACGCGGCCGGCCGTTCGACGCGTTGCGCCGCCCGGTAAGACCGGTGCTCAGGTCACTGGTCGAGGAAACCAACGAGAGCGTGCTGTTCTGCGTCGTCGAGAGCGACGAAGTGGTGCCGATCGATCAGGTCGAAACTCAGAGCCCCGTTCGGGTTTTCTTTTCGGTCGGTCAGCCGTTCCCGATCGACCGGGTCATCATGAACGGCAAAGGGCTCACCGCATTGCAGCTGATAGCGCTGGCGGGCCGGCCGCAGATGGAAGTGCATGCCGCCGCCCGGAAGGTGCAACAGCAACTTCATAAGGACGACGCCTATGGCGAACTGCTCTCGTCCCAAATATCGGAAACCCGGAACAACAAATTCGCGTTTAGCCGCGGCGAATGGGTCAGCGGGGTGAATGCGGTTGCCGTTCCGGTGCAAGACTTTTCGCACAACTTGATCGGCGTTCTCTCCTGCTTCGGACCGGCAGACCGCTTGCCGGACAGCAACTTCAAAACCATACAGGAAATTCTATCGCGAGGCGCACAAGAGATCGCGCGGCGGCTATCCGTGTAGCGGGTGCGTTAGAATAAAGAGGCTTGATCGTCCAAGGCTCTCGCCGTGGACTAAAATCAAATTCGCGGAAGACAATTAAACGCGGTATGTTAGCGCCAACGCCACAAGCCTTCGGTGAGGTCATCGCCTAGATTTCGGCAATGACCGAAAGCCGAACCGCCAAAACCTTGCGGGATGAGATCACCCGCGCGATCATCAATTACGAAAACAAGATCGCTCAGGCCAAGGTCGACTTGGCCCATATTAACGCCGCGATCCGCATGTTCGAGATCGGCGATGAGGGTATAGGACAGGCCAAAAACGTAGCGCCCTATCTCGATATTGCACGCATGTTTAAGCGCGGCGAGATGGTCGCCATTGCCAAAGCGGCGCTCGCCAATGGGCCTATGAACACCGGCCAGCTATCCGCCCTCGCACTCAATGCCAAGGGCCTGGACGCGAGCGACAATATCTTAGCGAAGGCCATTTCATACCGGCTGATTCATGCGCTGCGGATACAGGCCAGAACGGGTAAGATCGTAGCTATGGGCCGGGAAAAGGCCGCGAGGGTGTGGCGATTGGCGGACACCCTCGTTTAGCGGGGGTCTGCCATGGCTAAGGTGTATGTCGCGGTCGCGTGGTTGCGAAAAGAGGATTGGTCGCGATGGCAGGCCATCGACTCCCAGCTCCCAACTTATGAGCAATGGTTGAGCAAGATCGAAACGGCCATCAAAGAAGTCGAAAAGCGTGGACAGGTCGCGGAAAAAATCATCATAAATCCCGATGATTTTATGGCTTGGTGCGCCGCCAACGGCCGCGAAGTCGAGCGCAATGCACGCGCTCAATTCGCCTCCGAATTGCTTCTGCGAAAACGAAGCAGCAACTGACGTGTAGGGCATTTTAAGTCGCCTTTCGAGCCGATTAACAAACTCTTAAGAGTTCTACGGAGCGAAATAACCTCCATGGGAAACATTGGGAGATGGGTCCATGAAAGAGGAAGTTTTCGTCGTCCAATTTGACAACGGTAGCGACCGTCGCTCGACAACAACATCGCAACCGGATGCCATTTTCGCAGCCATGTTCGCTCAACGATGGGCGTGGGGCGCTTTCAACGAAAGTTGGAACAGGGTTGCAGATCAACGAAAATGGAAGATCGTAGTGATCTCTCCGAACGGCAAACGGCACGAAGAACCCTTCGTAGCTACGCTGCCTTTCTCCGTTGCCAATATCCAGTGAAATCAACTGACGGTTTGTTCTTCATCGCCAGACCCGCGAAGCCGCTCACCTGCGCGCCATGGGTCGGGACACGGTGACGCTGGAGGATATTTAACGAACGGGCGACGCGTCAGCCTTCTTTAATTCGCCAGCAGGTCGGAGGGTCAACCAATCATAGGCGAGCAGATGGCGCGTAAGGCCAGCCCACCACGGGAAAACAAGAAGGTCCTCCGTCACGTCAACCTGCATGCCTTCCTTGGTATCGTTATAGGCGAGCGCGTGCACCACCCTCATTGTTTTAGATTCTTGCGCGCAAATTCGCGCGATCTCTGCAAAACCTCGACGGCAAAGCACCTCTGGAGGTTCTGTGGCTAATTCAATCTCCGCCACTATTTCATAGCTTCGTTCTTGAAGCCGCGCATGTTGCGCAGCTTTTCCGGTGAAATCGAACACCAGATCAATCGTCCCAGCCACCGTCGGAATAAGAGCAAACCAAAATCGCCCGTGACCCGCCGCATCTGCAAAAGCCGCGGTGCCACCGAGCACAACGACGAACATGCATAGCCTATGCATGCCCTCGTACCATCCTTGCCGCGACGTGTGATAGCGCCCGTTTACGGTCGCCTCAAAGCGCAGTCGCTCTAATTCGGTCATCTGGGACGGATCGGCGGGGGATTGCCCCGCGTGTCGCCCCCGCCCGGCTGAGGGTATGTGATCGGTGGCGACGGAGTTGGCGTCGGCTGGGATGGCTGCCTCGGTTCTCTCGCTGCTTGCCATGTCATGCTCGCTTCTGTCTGCCCGCAAATCATCGCATTTCCCCAACCCAATAAGGGGCGGAATATCATGATCTAGCGGTGGTTGAGTCAATACCAGCTTACTCGCTGGTCCGGGAAATGTGGGGAGCGCCATTAGCCGCCGCTTGTGGCGTTTGCGCTAACCTACCGATTAAACGCATTGCGCCCGCCATATTGCGGCTTTCATTAAGCTCGAAACGAAAACCACATTCCGGAATCGTCCCTATAACAGGGACTTGATCTTGACAGTTGTAACTTTTATAGTTACATACGCCCCGTCTCGCTCCCGTAAAGGACGCCTGCCGGCGACACCGGCTGGCGGAGCGAGTGCGGTTCCCGCGGGTGGGGGCTCGTCACCTCCGCTCCCGGGCGGCTCTGGGTAGAAACGCCCGGCCGGCATGATGACCGGTCTGCGGGGCAACCCGCTGCACTGTGGATGGCAGGGAACGGGCAGCACCCGGTCCTAACTCGTCCGTCCCAGGAAGTGCGTAACTGGAGCTGAGCGGTGGCGTTCGGTCGCTGCCGCAAGTGCCGTGGTGGAACGCCGACAGGCGAGCGCGCGACGATTCGCGCGCGCCGCACCCGATGGTGCGGTCGTGGACTACGCGTCTGTCGGCGTTCCGCTTCCTTTTCTTCGTAGCCCGGATGGAGCGCAGCGTAATCCGGGTTTGGCCTGCAAGCTTGTTGATCGTTCCCGGATTGCGCTTCGCTTCATCCGGGCTACGGGGACTATGCAGAGCACCATCGAGCCGAAAGCCGTCCCACCAGCGGCGTAAGGCGTGACGCGATGATGCTCTCGGACGTTTTTTTAATTGCTTGGCATAACTCGGGCGCCGAGGCGTCGTGAGAATGATGAAGCTTACCCTCCGTTCATCATCCAACGCGCGAGAGAAAATTAGTGCGCCCTAGTCCCGGGAGATCACGCAGCCGCTGCGCGGGTAACAGTCCAGCTAAAACAATGAGGCCTGATCGTCCGGCGTTTTCGGCTTTTTAGGTTTTGCTTTCTTCACAGGAGAAACCGCTTGTTCTTCCATAGTTGCTGGCGAAAACGGCGCGATCAGCGCTTCGGAATCGTTCGCCACGCGATTGACGGCGGTGCCGACTTCATAGGCTTCGAGCAGCCCTTCATCCGCCGGCCTTATCAGGGTCGCGGCGACGTCGGCCTCGACATTGGCGCAGTCGAGCCAGAGATCGAAGGCCTCTTTCGGCACGAATACCGGCATGCGGTTGTGCAATGCCGACAACGTGCGGTTCGCGGTCGTGGTGATGATGGCCGCGGTATCGAGCTCTTCGCCGTTCGGGCCGGTCCAGGTTTCCCACAGGCCGGCGAAAGCAAGCGGCGGCGTGCCGCCGGCTTGCCGTTTGGCGCCCACAAAATGCGGACGCTTTGGGCCGCTACCATGCGCTTGCCATTCATAAAATCCGTCGGTCGGAATAAGACAACGGCGCCGCCGCATGGCGTTGCGAAAGGCCGGCTTGTCGAGGACGGATTCGCCGCGCGCGTTGATGAGCAGGGGGAATGTCTTCGGATCCTTGACCCAGGACGGCAGCAAGCCCCAGCGCATCAGCGTGAACGAGCGTTTGCCTTCGGCGAGCCGCACGATCGGGATCGGCTGGGTCGGCGCCACATTATAGCGCGGCGGAAAATTCGGTTGCTCGCCGTAGCCGAACAGCGCCCGGATTGCCTCAGGCGTCGAAATGATGACATAGCGTCCGCACATGGCTATGCAAACAATCCCAGATGATAATACCGCGCGCCAGATATAGGGCCAATCGGACCGTAATTTAATGAGCGATCGGGAAAACGCGCGGACTTATCCAACGCGGCCTTATCTCGCGGTCAGCGCCGCGATATTCCGTGACGGCAAGGTGCTGATCGTGCGTCGGGCCCGGCCGCCAGCCCACGGGCTTTATACACTGCCGGGCGGCGGCGTTGAGCTCGGCGAAACGCTCGAACAGGCGGTGATCCGTGAAGTTCGCGAGGAGACCGCGCTCGAGATCGAGCCGATCGAACTGGCCGGATTTCGCCAGGCTATCGCCCGAGACGGGGAAGGACGCATCGAGCGGCATTTCGTCGTCCTGCCGTTCGCGGCGCGCTTTATCTCCGGCGAAATCTCGCTCAACGAAGAACTGGCCGAGGCGCACTGGCTCGACCCCGCAGACCTCGGTAGCCTCAAAACCACCGAAGGTCTGGCGCAGATCGTCGCTGCCGCCCGCGACAGAATTGCGGCGCTGAGCTGAAATCCGCCTCAACCATGCCGGCTTGTCGTGCTTGCTGGAGGTTCGGCTTCATCGTTATGTTGCCAAGGAAGATGGAACGATTACTCACCATTCTCGTGCTGACGTGCTGCCTCGCCGCACCGGCGCAGGCCCAGTTTTGGGGGGCGCCGCTTGCGCCGGCACCGGCACCCAGACCGCCGGCGCAGGCTCCGGTTAAGTCGCCTGGGGCTGCATCCATACCGGCCGCGCCACCCCAAACGTCACAGCAAGAACAACCCGCGCCCTACGATCGCGATCTGCAACGGCTGTCGGAAATCCTCGGCGCGCTACACTTCCTGCGCGGGATATGCAATTCGAATGAAGGCCAGAAATGGCGCAACGAGGCTCAGACACTGATCGATACCGAGGCGCCGACCGGCGACCGCCACGATGCGATGGTTGCAAGCTTCAACCGCGGCTATCGGGGCTTCCAGCAAAGCTACCGGACTTGTACGCCGGCGGCTGACGTCGTGATCCGCCGTTATCTGCAGGAGGGCGCCAAAATCGCCCGCGACATCACCGCCCGCTACGCCAATTAGCGCCAAAAGTGTCGTCCTTTGGCCTATTAACCCTGCCCGATTTTCACGCCCAAAAGCCTAAACGGCATGCTAATTTGACGGTCGGCAAGGGGGCGCCGCCGAGCGCGGCGATCATGTGATAGCGATGAGAACGGCGACGCAAGACAACACGGCTCGCGAAGCAATGAGCGAGTTGGAAGAGAAAAGACTTGCGCTCGCATTTATTCAGGATGCGTGGACGGAAGCGTCCAACGAGGGAATCGATGGCGACTGCCTGGCACAGACGTCTTTGTTCCTGGCGCTCGCCGAGCTGATCTCGACCTATGGCGAGGAAGCGGCCGCCCGTTATACCGACAACCTCAGCACGCGCATTCGCAACGGCGAATTCTCCATCGCCCTGTCACGCCAGTAACCACGCAGCCCTCAAGCTCGTTTTGGATTGAGCGCGCGCAGGCCGTAGAAGCTCGACAGCACGGCCTCGATATCCGCGGGAAAAAACGGCTTCTTGAGAAACGCCGCGCCCAAAGAGCGGGCGCGATCGGCTAGCTCGGCGCTCGGCGCTCGGCGTTGACGTCATCATCACGACGTTGACGCGGCGCTGCTCCCGCTTGAATTCGGCCAAGGTCTCGAGCCCGGAAAAATCCGGCATGTTGTAATCCAGAAATACGATATGAAACTCGGCTTCGCGCACCAGCTTGAGCGCGGTGAATCCCTCATCCGCTTCGCTCACTTCGAGCGGGAAACGCGTCGACGCGAGAGTTTTGCGCACGATGCTGCGCATCGTCGCCGAATCATCGACTATCAGCACGTGGCTCGGCAACCGCACCCGCATCGATCGTTCCAGAAGCCACTTCGCCTCTTCGAACCGCGATGGCCGCCCAGCCAGCCCATCGGTTGCGAATGATTGGGTGGAAGCACTCGCTGCGAGCTGGACCGTGAATGGTGGCTTGCCTGCCGCGCGCAAGGCAGCAGTTGCGCGCGCCAACTCCTCCAAATGCAGCGCGGCATCGAGATAGGCGAGATCGGCGCCGACGCCGGCCGCAGAACGGCATTCCGTGGCACTGGCCACGTCAACAATCTCGACCGGTATGGATAGCGATGCCGCGGCGTGCCGGAAAAGATCGCGGAGGCCTTCATCCGGCGATACGACAAGCGCACGCAAGGATAGCAGATCAATGGTCATTTGATCCCGTGGGCGCCCGGCGCGAGACCCCTGACCGCACCGGACTACGTCCTACTTCTGGATAATCGTTCCGCCACGCGACATGCCGGCAACGCCGGCAAACCCCCAACAAATCAGAACGCCGGAGCGGCCCTGATTGTCCCCCGTCATAGCAGAAATTTGCCGATTTCTGAAATTGCGGACAGGGCTAGACCCTTGCGATCCCCGCGCCGCGGGCTTAAGCCATGGGCCGCATGAAGGCTGCCCTCCTCCCCGACCGCGGCGTGGTCAAAATCGCTGGCGAAGGCGCTCGGAATTTTCTCCACGGGCTGGTTACGGCCGACGTGCTGAGCCTGACGCCAGGCACCGCGCGCTTCTGCGCACTGCTGACGCCGCAGGGCAAGATCATTGCCGATTTCTTCGTGGCGATCGCCCCAACGGCCGATGGCGGCGCGTTCTTTCTCGACGTCGCACGCGCACGGATCGGCACGCTGATCGAACGGCTGAACATCTATAAATTGCGCGCCAAGGTCCTGATCGAAGATTTGTCGGAAATCCTCGGCGTCATCGCAGCATGGGACGGCGGCGGCGCGACAAATTACGGGCTAAGCTACGCCGATCCGCGCCTGCCGGCGCTCGGACTGCGCGGGTTTATTCCACCGCAGCGTGGCGCCGAAACGGCAGCCGAACTCGGCGCGGAACTCGTCGATGCGAGCGACTATGAGGCCCATCGCATCGCGCTTGGCGTGCCGCAGGGCGGCGCTGATTTCAGGTACGGCGATGCCTTCCCGCATGAAACCGACATGGATCAATTCGGCGGCATCGACTTCGCTAAAGGCTGTTATGTCGGCCAGGAGGTAGTGTCGCGGATGGAGCACCGCGGTACCGCCCGCACCCGTGCCGTGCCAGTCCGCTACGACGGCACCGTGCCACCGGCCGGCGCCCCAGTTTCGGCAAGCGGACAGTCAATAGGCACCATGGGTTCGGCTGCGGACGGACGCGGCATCGCGCTGTTGCGCCTCGACCGCGTTGCCGACGCGCTATCGCGCGGCGATACACTGACCGCCGGCGGGCTGCCGATCCGCCTCGTCAAACCGGATTGGGCAAGGTTTTCTTTTCCCAGCGACACCAAGGCCGCCGAATGACCGAACTTGCAGCGGTCGACGGCAAGAAGCGGTGCCCGTGGCCTAAAACGGATCCGCTCTACGTCGCCTATCACGATCAAGAATGGGGCGTGCCGGAATATGACGATCGCGCACTCTACGAAAAGCTCGTGCTCGACGGCTTCCAGGCCGGCTTGTCGTGGATCACGATTTTACGCAAACGTGAAAATTTCCGTCGCGCTTTCGATGATTTCGAGCCGGAAAAAATCGCGCGCTATCGGTCGAGCAAAATCGAGCGGCTGATGAACGATGCCGGCATCGTGCGCAATCGCGCCAAGATCGAAGGCACCGTCCTTTCGGCGCGCGCGTGGCTTGAGATCATGGAGAAGGGTCCGGGCTTTTCGCAAATGCTGTGGGATTTCCTCGACGGCGTGCCGAAGGTCAACAAATATCGCTCTACGAGCCAGGTGCCGGCGGAAACTGCGACCTCGCGCGCGATGTCCAAGGAACTGGCGCAGCGCGGCTTCAAATTCGTCGGACCAACTATTGTCTACGCCTTCATGCAGGCCGTCGGCATGGTCAACGATCACATCATCACCTGCCATCGCCACGAAGCCTGCCGCCTGCTCGGATTGAAGGGCCGTGCCTGAGCCGTCGCAGCGCACGAAAGCGAGCGGCCTGGCCGCCCCTCGCGCCTGGCAGCGGATGCTGTCGGGCCGCCGCCTCGATCTGCTCGACCCATCGCCGCTCGATATCGAGCTTGAAGACATCGCACATGGCCTGGCGCGGGTGGCGCGCTGGAACGGACAGACCAGCGGCGCCAATATTTATTCGGTGGCGCAGCATTGTCTTCTGGTTGAAGCGCTGGCACGCGCGCGGGTGCCGCGGCTCGATCGCGGCCGGCGCCTGGCGGTGCTGCTGCATGACGCTCCCGAATATGTGATCGGCGACATGATCTCGCCGTTCAAGGTCGTCATCGGCGATGCCTATAAGGCGGTCGAGCGGCGGCTCCTTTCAGCAATCCATTTGCGCTTCGGGCTGCCGGCGCAGTCGGCCCCTGAAGTCATAGCGCTGATCAAAGCCGCCGATCGGCAGGCGGCCTATCTCGAAGCGACCCGTCTGGCGGGTTTCGAAGCGGCCGAAGCGCGGCGCTTCTTTGGCCGCCCGCCGGTATTCTCGGCGTCGCTGGAACGCGACTACTTGAAACCCTGGCCTGCCGAAACGGCACAAGCGCGCTATTTCGAACGTTTCAGCAAACTCCTCGGCGCATGAGCGAGCCCGTCACAAATGACACACTTGCGCCACCCGCAATATCCATATGAGAGACGCTGATAAGGATTGCTTCGTTCCATGATTCACGTTTGCTCGCTCGCCCGCCTGCACGAAACCGTCGAAGACACCGGCGCGCGCCATATCGTATCGCTGATCGGCCTTGAGGACAGGCTCGAACGACCGGCCAATGTCGCTCCGGAGAACCATCTCTGGCTGCAGATGCATGACATTTCCGAGCCGCTCGACGGCCACATCATGCCGGGCGAAGCCCATGTCAAAGAAATGCTCGCCTTTGTGCGTAGCTGGGACCGGCGCGCGCCGTTGGTGGTGCATTGCTATATGGGCATCAGCCGTTCGACAGCCTGTGCTTTCACCAGCGTTTGCGCGCTCAATCCGCATCGCGACGAGAACAGCATCGCGCAGGCGCTGCGCGATGCGTCGCCGACGGCGACGCCGAATATCCGTATTGTTTCAATTGCCGACCAGATGCTCGGCCGCGACGGCCGTATGATCGCGGCGATCGAAACTATCGGCCGCGGCATCGTGACCACGGAAGCGGCGCCGTTCCGGCTCGATCTGGAGTGAAACTAAAAGAGCGGGTGAGGACTATTCTTGCAGCGACGGCCGGAGCATCGGCCGCGTATTGATCGCTGTCGCCGCCGGTTGCTCGGAAGGGCCGTTGATCAGCTGGGTGCGCGGATTGCGCTGGTTGAAATCGCAATAGGCGAAGCCCAATCCTGAAAGCGAACCGCGAAAGCTCTTGTAATCGATCTTTTCCACCTTGAAGCACGGCGTGATCGGCAAGCCCGCCAGATGCGCGCACATCGAGCCGCCGTCCACTCTGATCGTGCCGGCCGGCAAAGCGGCAAAGCGGGTCTGACCCTGCCCGTGCATTCTGATCGTGCCGACAACGGAACCGTCGGCAAAAATGCGGCCGACGCCGGCGGTGCCTTCGAAGCAGGTGTAGGAGAACAATTTACCGACCACGAAGGCGCGGGCCTGTTCCGGCCCAAGTTCCTCGGCGACGGTGGGAACTGCGGCCAACAAGCCGGCTCCGAAAATACCCGCACTGACGACAGCTACGCGCAGCAACATCGACCACTCCACTCCGTACGCTCGCACTTCGGCCGCGATTATTTCGGACGCCCTCGCTTCTTGCACGTCGGGCAGTTGGACGATGTTAACAAAACTTCTTAATCGTCCCCTTACCATACTGCCCTCGCATCATGGTCTAAATTAGCAGGCAATTTGCAAACGGTTACCCGATTTTAACCACAATGCGTCCGCGTACCTGGCCCTCGACGATCCGGCGACCCGCGGCAATGACATCGTCCAGGCCGATTTCACTGACCATCGCCGCAATCTTGGACCGGTCGAGATCGGTCTCCAAGCGATGCCACGCTTCTTGTCGCAGCGGCAACGGACACATGACGGAGTCGATGCCGAGCAACGAGACACTACGTAGAATGAACGGGGCGACGGAGGCCGGCAAGTCCATTCCGCCGGCCAATCCACAGGCGGCAACCGCGCCGCCGTAACGCGTCATCGACAGCACATTGGCCAGTATCGTCGAACCGACTGCATCTATTCCACCGGCCCAGCGCTCCTTGGCAAGCGGCCGCGCCGGACCGGACAGTTCCTTGCGCTCGATAATCTCTGTAGCGCCGAGACCCTTAAGATAATGGCCCTCCTCCGGGCGGCCAGTGGCGGCAATCACCCCATAGCCGAGCTTGGCGAGCAGCGCGACTGCGACGGAGCCGACCCCGCCGGCGGCGCCAGTCACGACGATCGGGCCGCGCGCCGGGCGGAGACCCGCCCGCTCCAGTGCCATGACCGAAAGCATCGCGGTATAGCCCGCGGTACCGATCGCCATCGCGTCCCGCGGGATCATGCTCGCCGGCAGCCGCACCAGCCAGTCGCCTTTGACTCTCGCCTTTTCGGCGTAGGCACCAAGGTGAGTTTCGCCCAGACCCCAGCCGTTGAGGATAACCTTGTCGCCGGTCTTCCAGGCCGGATGCGATGAAGATTCCACCGTACCGGCAAAATCGACACCCGCGATCATCGGAAAACGCCGCACCACCGGCGCCTTGCCGGTGACGGCGAGCCCATCTTTGTAATTTAGTGTCGAATATTCGATGCGGACGGTAACGTCGCCTTCCATCAAATCTTTTTCGTCAAAATCGGTCAGTCGCACCGACTGGCCGGTTTCGGCTTTTTCGACGACGATTGCTTTGAAACGCGACATGTCGTTACTCTTTACGCTGCGCCCGGGCATTCTCACGCTTGCGCGCGAACATATCGACGAACCAGCGGATTTGCCATATTCCCCGAACGCGTAAGGACTTTACCGGACAATGTCTCTGACCCAGAATCTTCCGATGTCACTTCTGCGCGCCGACGCTTTCCTGTCTCCCCTTGAGATCGAAGCAGCGGTGACACGCACGCTTGACGAGGACCTCGGCCGCGCCGGCGATATCACCTCGATCGCCACGGTGCCGGAGGACGCCGGCGGCCGCGCCGTCGTCGCCGCGCGCCAGAAAGGCGTGATCGCCGGATTGCCGCTGGTCGCCGCCGCATTTCGGCGGCTGTCGCCGGAAATCGAAATCACGCCGCATGCACGCGACGGCGCGGCGATCGAGCCACGCACCAAGCTGATGACGATCGCCGGCAACGCGCGCGTCATCCTTGCCGCCGAGCGCACGGCACTCAATTATCTCGGTCACCTCTCCGGTATCGCGACCGCGACTGCCGAATTTGCCCGCCGCATCGCGCACACCAAGGCGCGCGTCGTCTGCACGCGCAAAACCACGCCGGGATTGCGCGCGCTGGAAAAATACGCGGTGCGCTGCGGTGGCGGCTCCAATCACCGCTTCGGCCTCGACGATGCGATCCTGATCAAAGACAACCACGTCGCGGTCGCCGGCGGCATCAAAGCGGTGCTGAAGCGCGCCAAACAAGCTGCCGGCCATCTGGTCAAGATCGAGATCGAGGTCGACTCGCTCGAACAGCTTCAGGAAGTGCTCGACGTCGGTCTCGCCGACGTGGTGCTGATCGACAATTTCGATCTCGACGCGATGCGCAAAGCCGTGGCCCTGGTCGCCGGGCGCCTCATCATCGAAGCCTCGGGCGGTATCACGCTTGAGAGCGCCGCGGCGATCGCCGAAACCGGCGTCGATTATCTCTCGTCGGGTGCGCTCACCCACTCGGTAATCAATCTCGACGTCGGGCTGGATATCGAGATGTAGCGTCATTCCGGGCTCGCCACTTCGTGGCGCCCCGGAAATGACGGTTACAGCTTCGCGGTCGCCGCGCGCCTATCGGCTGACGGAACAGGCGCTGCCGAAGCTTGCGGGATCTTTCCAGTCACTTCCGAGCGCGATGGCGCGGCAATCGGATTCTCCGACATGGCTTCGGGGTCTGGCCGTTGCTGTTCGGCTTTTTCGGCCGCGGCATCAGCTTTGTTGGCAGCCGCAATTGCCGCCGCGCCAAAGACCGGCTCGTCGCCGCCGTCGCCCCAATTGAGCGGCCGATAGAACGTGTGGACGCCAAGCTTGTAGAGCCGCGCCATCTCGTGGACCCAACTCGGGTGTACCCAATAGGCGTGATAATGCGTTGCGTGGCCGACTTCGGTGAGCCAGATTTTGCCGTCGAGCGTATCCTTGGCGATCTGCTTAGCCTGTTCCCACATATCGGGCTCGTCAATGCGGCTGAGATCCTTGCCTTCGCAAGCGAAGGTGAATTGACAGGCGAGATGCCGGCCGGCGTTCTGATAAACCACACCGCAGACGTCGTGCGGATAATAGCCGGAGAACACGCGGTTCATCACGACTTGCGCGACCGCCTCCTGGCCTTTGTATTCCTCGCCGCGCGCTTCGAAATAGACGGCATCGGCGAGGCATTTCTCGGCGACGGCACGCGGCTTGCCTGAAAGACCGAGACGATCCGCCGGGCTCTCCAGCCGGCTGTTGTCCTTGCCGATGACGATGCCGCCCGAGCCGACATCGCTGTCGCTACCTTCCAGCGCCGATAATCGCACGCCGCTGTCGGGCGGCGATACCAGGATCGGCTCGGCCCCCGGCGCCCAGCGTTCCAGACTGGCCGGCGAACCCATGATGCCGACGCCGAAATAAACTTGTGTGCTGTGATTGCCGCTGTCGTCATCCAGGAACGAGAGTTCGTCGAGCGGCGAAACGCTGTTGTCGCTTTCGCCCGGCGCCGGCAGTTCTGGCGGCTTATCGGCGATGGCCGTCTCTTCGTCGACGGTGGTCGCCGCGGCAGTCGCGACACCGCCGAAAGCGTGCGGCGGCAAAGATGCCGTTTCATCATGAGCGCCCATCGCCGCCGTAGCGGGTGCAGCGGGCAGCGCTGGCGCGGCGTCGGGTACTTCGACGCGCTGGTCGGTTTTATCGAGCGACGGCGCGACGGTCGGCGCGGCCGGCGCGGCAACTGGCGCGCTGATCGGCTGCAATTGCGGCAAGCCCGCCGGATCGGGATCGGCCGGCGTCGCGCTCGCCGCGGGTAGCCGGTCACCCTTATGCGATCGATCGACCGACGGATATTCCACCTGTCGCACCGAGGGCGCGGTCAGCGGCTCGTCGATCTTCCACGCATAAGCGTCGAGCGAGCGCGGGTCGAAATTGACATTCTGGAAAAGCCCGAGCGGCTCCGGGATCGCGCTGCCGATTGGGCGAGAATAGCTGAAGGTTGCGGCCTCGACCGTACCGAACGGTGAAGCGATCAGATGCCAGCTCGACGACGCGCTGCGATCGTGCCCGTGTGCGATGAGCGCGGCGAGATCCTGATAGCCGACCGACGTCGGCATCAGCCCCGCGCAGAATGCGCTGAGCCAGAAGCGCGCCGGACAATAGGCGCGGATTACCCGGCTACGCGACGCAACCATTACCCCTCACGCCACTCGAACACGCAACCCACACACGATTAAGCAAACGCGTCCGTGGTGACGCGAATGCGACGGTTTAATTTATTGTCGGGTTAACGTTGCGAAGGCGTTAATCGCGCGAGTTCCAACGACAACGGCCGGTCGCTGGCGCGACATTTCTTACGACGCTCACATCACCAGCGCCGAAAAGCGCGCTGTAGATACTATGCGTTTGGAGTTCATTAACCAAAAGGCGACTTCGATCTGATCAGGCCTAGCCGTCCGACACCGCACCCTTGCCGAGCGCGGCCTGGGCCGCGGCGAGGCGTGCGATCGGGACGCGGAACGGCGAGCATGACACGTAGTCGAGGTCCACCTCGTGGCAGAAGGCGACCGACGCGGGATCGCCGCCGTGCTCGCCGCAAATGCCGAGCTTGATATTCGGTCGCACCTTGCGGCCGCGCTCGGTCGCGATGCGGACCAGTTCACCGACGCCGTCGCGGTCGATCGATACGAACGGATCGGCCGGCAAAATGCCTTTCGCAGTATAGATGCCGAGAAAGCTCGCCGCGTCGTCGCGGCTGATGCCGAGCGCGGTCTGCGTCAGATCGTTGGTGCCGAACGAGAAGAATTCCGCCGTCTCGGCGATCTCGCCGGCTTTGAGCGCCGCGCGCGGCAGCTCGATCATGGTGCCTACCTGGTATTTCAGCTTGGTCTTGGTCTCGGCGGCGACTTGCTCGGCCATGGCGTCGATGCGCTCCTTGACCAGATCGAGCTCGGTCTTGCCGACGATCAGCGGCACCATGATTTCCGGCGCGACCGGCTTGCCGGTTTCGCGGCCGACTTCGGCGGCGGCCTCGAAGATGGCACGTGCCTGCATTTCGGCGATTTCCGGATAGGCAATGGCGAGGCGGCAGCCGCGAAAGCCGAGCATGGGATTGAACTCATGCAATTCACGCGCGCGGTCTGCGAGCTTTTGCGGATCGGCACCCATCGCCTGCGCGACCTCGTCGATTTCCTTCTCGGTGTGCGGCAGGAATTCGTGCAGCGGCGGATCGAGCAAGCGGATCGTCACCGGCAAGCCGCCCATGATCCGAAACAGATCGGCAAAATCCGCACGCTGCATCGGCAGAAGCTTGGCGAGTGCGGCGCGGCGCGAGCTTTCCTCATCGGCCAAAATCATCTCGCGCACCGCGCGGATGCGATCTTCATCGAAGAACATATGCTCGGTGCGGCACAGTCCGATGCCCTCGGCGCCGAATTTGATCGCGGCGCGGGCGTCGGCCGGCGTGTCGGCATTAGCGCGCACCTTCAATTTGCGCACGCCGTCGGCCCATTTCATCACCGTGGCGAACTCGCCGGCGAGCGCCGGTTCGAGCATCGCCACCTTGCCGGCGAGCACCTGGCCGGTCGCGCCGTCGATGGTCAGCGTCTCGCCCTTTTTCAGCGTCGTGCCGCCGGCCGTCACGGTCTGCGCCTTGTAATCGACGCGCAGCGAGCCGGCACCGGAAACGCAAGGCTTGCCCATGCCGCGCGCGACTACGGCCGCGTGCGAGGTCATGCCGCCGCGCGTCGTCAGGATGCCTTCCGCAGCATGCATGCCGTGGATGTCTTCCGGCGAGGTTTCGATCCGCACCAGGATGACCTTGCGGCCCTGGCTTTTGAGCAGCTCGGCATCTTCGGAAGAGAACACGATTTCGCCGCTCGCCGCCCCGGGCGAGGCCGGCAGGCCGGTGGCAATGATGTTGCGCTCGGCATTGGGATCGATGGTCGGATGCAGAAGCTGATCGAGCGCCGCGGCGTCGACCCGCGTCAGCGCCTCCTCCTTGGTGATCAGCTTCTCCTGCGCCAGCTCAACGGCGATGCGTAACGCCGCCTGCGCGGTGCGCTTGCCGCTGCGCGTCTGCAGCATCCACAGCTTGCCCTGCTCGACGGTAAATTCCATATCCTGCATGTCGCGGTAATGCCGCTCCAGCTTGTCATGGATACGCCCGAGTTCAGCGAAAGCCTCAGGCAGCGACGCTTCCATCGACGGCTTGTCGGAGCCGGCTTCCTTGCGCGCGGCTTCGGTGATTTCCTGCGGCGTGCGAATGCCGGCAACCACGTCCTCGCCTTGGGCGTTGATGAGGAATTCGCCGTAGAGCTTTTTCTCGCCGGTCGACGGATTGCGCGTGAAAGCGACCCCGGTAGCCGAGGTGTCGCCCATATTGCCGAACACCATAGCCTGCACATTGACCGCAGTGCCCCAACTCGCCGGAATATTGTGCAGGCGCCGATAGGTGATGGCGCGAGGGTTCATCCAAGAACCGAATACCGCGCCGATCGCGCCCCACAATTGCTCATGGGGGTCCTGCGGGAACGGCTTACCGGTCTCTTCCTCGACACGGGCTTTGTATTGCGTGACGAGCTTTTCCAGATCGTCGGCGTTGAGATCGGTATCGAGCGTATAGCCGTTGCGGTCCTTGAGCTCGTCGAGGATTTCCTCGAAAGAACTATGCTCAAGACCGAGCACCACGTCGGAATACATGGTGATAAAGCGGCGGTAGCTATCCAAGGCAAAGCGGCGGTCGCCGGATTTTTCCGCCAGCGCCTTCACCGTTACGTCGTTCAGCCCAAGATTAAGCACGGTGTCCATCATGCCGGGCATCGACGCGCGGGCACCGGAGCGCACCGAAACCAGCAACGGATTTTTGCCGTCGCCGAATTTCTTGGCCGTGATGCGGCCGACCGCATCGAGCGCTAAATCGACTTTGGCCTTCAAATCCTTCGGATAGGTTTTGCCGTGATCGTAGAAATAGGTACAGACCTCGGTGGTGATGGTGAAGCCGGGCGGCACCGGAAGGCCGAGGCTCGCCATTTCGGCAAGGCCGGCGCCCTTGCCGCCGAGCAGATTGCGCATCGAGGCGCGGCCGGCTGCTTTGCCGCCGCCGAAGGAATAAACCCATTGGCCGCTTTTTGGACCCCTGCTTTTTGGCCCCTTGGTTGGTCCCTTGGCGCCTTTTGCCGGCGCCGCCTGACGTGCCTGCTTATTTGCCGGCTTGCGGCGCACCGGCGATTTTCTGGCCGGTCGCCGCGACGTTTTTGAGCGCGATTTCACCATGGCATCATGCGTTCCAGAAGGCTTTCGCTACTGATGGCAATTTCGGGCAGGAGACGCAACCCGCCGTAATTTGGCGCTAATGAACGAAATGGTAGATGGCATTGAGCCCTACCAATCCGACGATAATGAGATAGATCGCCACGATAAAATTCAACAGCCGCGGCATAAGCAGGATGAGAATGCCGGCGATGAGCGCAACAAGCGGCGTGATGTGGGCGGACGTGATGACCATGGTTTCTCCTCGGAGATTGGTGGGACGATCGGAGGGCGCAGGAGGGCAAGGCTCGAACTCAACAGGGCTTAACGCACAAGTCGCGGTTCGGTTCTATCATCTCGGAGACATTTGCTGACCTGACGAGATTACCCTTCGATGCGGGAAAAGTCAGCCACGGCACGGGTCGCGGCACGGATTTCATTGAGCAGCTTGAGCCGGTTCTCGCGAAGCGCCTTATCCTCGACATTCACCGTCACCTTGTCGAAAAAAGCATCAACGTAAGGCCGCAGCTTCGCCATCGCCCGCATGGCGCTCTCAAAATCCTCGGCCACAACGGCACGTGTCGCCTCGCCCTTGGCAGCGTCGATTGTGTCCGCCAGCGCTTTTTCTTCGGCTAACTGGTACAGCGCCGGATCGGGCGCGCCGGTATAATCGCGGCCGTCCTTCTTTTCCTCGATACGGATAATATTGGTCGCGCGCTTGTAGCCGGCCAGCAAATTCTTGCCGTCTTCGGTGTCGAGGAATTTTCCCAAGGCTTCGACGCGGCGGACGATCAGGAGGAGATCGTCCTGCGCCTGAAGCACAAAAACCGCGTCAACTAGATCGTGCCGCGCGCCTTGATCGCGGAGCTGTGCTTTCAGGCGGTCGGCAAAAAAAACAACGAGTTCTGAGCGGAGGTCGTCGCGCGCCAAACGTTGATCGATGATCTTGTCATCCGACTGAGGGCCCAGCGTCTGCAGTACTGAAAATTCGCTATGGCCCTCTGAATTCTTCGGATTATAAATTATCGCTGGCTTGGACCAATCAAACTTGACTTTCGATTTATATTCCTCGTGCTCTGCGGCTGTAATCGACGCATACCCCGGACCGCTTAAGTTCGGCAGTATAACAAATCTATTATCTCGTTGAGAAAGTAGAAGATGGAAAAAATAGGCATCATTAATTATTTTTGTCAGAGAAACACGCTGTTGGTTCTGCAAAATTAAGCGAATTAACCCTAAAGCTGCGCGCCTTAATGCATACGGATCCTTGCTGCCCGTAGGCTTCTCATCGATCGCCCAGAAGCCGACAAGAGTATCGATCTTGTCCGCGAGCGCCACGGCAACTGAAACCGGATCGCTCGGCACCAGATCGTCCGGCCCTTTCGGCTTGTAATGATCCTCACAGGCATGCGCGACGGCTTCGTCCTCGCCCTGTTCCTCGGCGTAGTATCGTCCCATCAGGCCTTGAAGCTCGGGAAATTCGCCGACCATTTCGGTGAGCAGATCGGCCTTGGACAGCCGCGCCGCACGTTTTGCTTTAGCTGTGTCGGCGCCGACCAGCGGCGCCAGTTCGGCCGCCAATCGCTCAATTCTTTCAATACGTTCGGCCTGCGTGCCTAGCTTCTCGTGGAAGATGATGTCGTTGAACTTTGGCAGCCGATCTTCGAGCTTGGTTTTTAAATCGGTCTCGTAGAAAAACTTCGCATCCGACAGCCGGGCACGGATGACGCGCTCGTTGCCGGCAACGATGGCTTTGCCGCCGTCGACCGCTTCGACATTGGAGACCAGCAGAAATTTATTCACGAGTTTGGCATGCGCGGCATCGCGCAAGACGAAGCATTTCTGGTTGTTACGGATGGTGGCGCGGATCACTTCTTCCGGGATTTGCAGAAAGCGCTCGTCGAACGAGCCCATCAGCACCACCGGCCACTCGACGAGGCCGGCGACTTCGTTGAGCAGGCCTTCGTCCTCGACGACTTCGAGCCCCTGCGCGAAGGCAAGCTGCTTCGCCTCAGTGCGGATGATGTCGCGGCGGCGCTCGGGGTCGAGCACGACCTTGGCGTTACCGAGCTTCTGCAAGTAATCGTCGAAGCGGCGCACCGTGAATTCCTGCGGCGCGAGAAAGCGATGGCCACGCGTGGCGTTGCCCGCCGCGACGCCGCCGACCGTAAACGGCACGATATCCGGCTCTTCCGTTTCCGGCCCGAAAGTCGCGACGATGGAATGCAGCGGCCGCACCCAGGTCAGCGCACCGGGCGCCGCCGACGCCGCGCCCCAGCGCATCGATTTCGGCCACGGAAAGCCTTTGATGATCTCGGCAAGGATTTCGCCAATCACGTCGATCGCGGCGTGGCCGGGCTTCTCCATCACGGCGACGTAAAAATCGCCTTTCTTGTCGGGCTGCACCTTGGCTTCCGAAATCGAGGCCAGGCCCGCGGCCTTCAAAAACCCGGCAATGGCGTTCTCCGGCGCGCCGACACGCGGGCCCTTCTTCTCCTCGCGCAAATCGGGCTGGCGTACCGGCACGCCATGAACGGAAAGCGCAAGCCGCCGCGGCGTCACGAAAGCCTTGGCGCCTTCATAGAGGAGCCCTGCCGCCACCAGGCGGTCGGTGACAGCTTTGCGCAAATCCTCCGCCGCCCGCGTCTGCATGCGCGCCGGGATTTCTTCGGAAAAAAGTTCGAGGAGAAGTTCGGGCATAGCTTACCCTCCCCTGGAGGGGGAGGGTCGGCGCGCAAAGCGCGACGGGGTGGGGTGACGGCGCGGGGATCGCTGATGCTTAAACACATATGGCTCAGCGTCGCGGGAGCCGTACAGCGCCGCATAAACGGTCTCAAGCACTCCATTCATGTTGTGTGTGAGATCGTTGTTCCAGAATCTGATGACACGATACCCCTCTGATTCAAACCAACGCGTCCGTTGCTCGTCTTTCGCCTTGTGAGCGTCCGTATTGTGTTGCGAGCCATCAAGCTCAATGACGAGGTGGGCCGCCATGCAAGCAAAATCGGCGACATACGGTCCGATCGGCACCTGTCGGCGAAAATGCGTACCTTCGGGCGTGATGGTGCGCAGACGTTTCCACAAAAGCACTTCGGTGGGCGTCGCCTTTTTACGAAGACGAAGGGCGTTCGCACGACGAAATCGATCAATTGGCAGACCGCTTTGCGGCATTCGTATTGTCCTGACTAGGCCGTAGCACCCCACCCCGTCGCGCTTCGCGCGCCGACCCTCCCCCTCCAGGGGAGGGTTTAAGTCTTCAAAGTCTCTTATGACTGCCGTCGCAGAGCGGCTCGTGCGAGGAGCGTTTACAAGCGCAGAACCAGGTTTCTTCGCTTTTCTCGGCCTTCCATTCCTGGGGCACAAAGCCGGTGCCTTTGTGCGAACCGTCGCAGAACGGCTGCGCCTTGGAGCGCCCGCAGGCGCACCACCAATAGCTTTTGCCGGCTTCGACATTGATCGCGATCGGTTGGCGTCCGCCGATTTCACGTTCACTCATCTCGATGTCTCCCCATTCTCTCTGTCTTTCCCGGACTTCGTCAGGCGACTTTGCCGCCGCCATCGGTGGCGAGCCATGCTCCGCCGCAGGCTTTGGCGAGCTCGCGCACCCGCAAGATATAGCTCTGGCGCTCGGTCACCGAAATGACGCCACGCGCGTCGAGCAAATTAAATACGTGGCTGGCCTTGATGCACTGGTCGTAAGCTGGCAGGGCCATCAGGTGGCGGCTGCGGTCGTCGTCGCCGGCATTCCAGCCATCTTCCAGATATTTCTGACAGGCAGCTTCCGCCATGCGGAACTGCTCGAACAGCATATCGGTGTCGGCATATTCGAAATTGTGCCGGGAATATTCCTGCTCGGCCTGCAGGAATATGTCGCCATAGCTCACCTTCTGCGCGCCGTCGCGGCCGTTGAAGTTGAGCTCGAACACATTCTCGACGCCTTGCACATACATCGCCAGCCGTTCGAGCCCGTAGGTCAGCTCGCCCGCCACCGGCGCGCATTCGAAGCCCGCGACCTGCTGAAAATAGGTGAACTGCGAAACCTCCATGCCGTCGCACCAGCATTCCCAGCCGAGCCCCCAGGCGCCGAGCGTCGGGCTTTCCCAATCGTCCTCGACAAAACGGATATCGTGGATCTTCGGATCGATGCCGATGGCATAGAGCGACTTCAGATAAAGCTGCTGCAAATCGTCCGGCGACGGCTTCAGGATCACCTGCATCTGGTAGTAATGCTGCAGGCGGTTCGGGTTCTCGCCGTAACGGCCGTCTTTGGGCCGCCGCGACGGCTGCACATAGGCGGCGTTCCACGGCTTTGGGCCGAGCGCCCGTAACGTCGTCGCCGGATGGAAGGTGCCGGCGCCGACCTCCATGTCGTAGGGCTGCAAAATCACGCAGCCCCAATCCGCCCAATAGCGCTGCAAGGCGAGAATGAGCCCCTGGAACGAACGCTCGGGGCGCATATAGGGCGGCAGATCGGCCGAAGCTTGATTCATGCGCCCGTGTTGGTGGAATGGCGCGAAGAGGTCAAGTGTCCCGCAATGAGGTTACGGGCCCGACACCGAGACTTGATATACGATTCCTGATACTTGAGACCCAATTCAGGGGGAGGAAATCGTGCGCAAAATCCTAGGCCTGCTTATCGCCACCGCCGCGGCTCTGCCGCTCTTCGCCGGTCCGGCGGCACAAGCGGACGATTTTCCGAGCCGCCCGGTTCGCATCGTGGTCGCCTTCCCGCCGGGTGGTCCCACCGATCTCGTCGGCCGCATCGTCGCCGACAAGATGACGCAACAGCTTGGGCAACGGGTCTATATCGACAACAAGCCCGGCGCCAATGGCACGCTGGGCGGCGGCGATGTCGCCAAATCCGATGCTGACGGCTATTCGCTGTTTTTGACCACCGCCGGCGCCGTGACGGTTTCGCCGCACATCATGCCGACGATGCCCTACGACGCGCTGCGCGATTTCGCGCCGGTCGCGCTCGTCACCAAGGTCACGGAAGTGCTGGTGGTCACGCCCAAGCTCGGCATCAAGACAGTGAAAGAACTGGTTGCGCTCGCCAAGGGGAAACCGGCCGCCATTCCATTCGCTTCCACCGGCATCGGCTCGCCACCGCATCTCGCCCAGGAATTGCTCGATGCCTCCGCCGGCGTGCAGTTCCTGCACGTACCCTATCGCGGCGCGGCGCCGGCCGTGACCGACCTTCTGGCCGGCCAAGTGGACGTATTGTCAGCCGACGTGCCGGTCCTGATCGCGCAGATCGAGGCCGGCACGCTATTGCCGATCGGCGCGGCGGCGGAGCGGCGCGATGCCATTCTGCCGGACGTGCCGACGCTTGCCGAGCAGGGCTATCCCAATACCGACGCGACCAACTGGTACGCATTATTGGCGCCAGCGAAGACGCCGCCGGCGGTGATCCAAAAGCTCAGCAAGGCCGTCAACGACGCGCTCAACGATCCCGTCATTCACGACAAGCTGGTCAAATTAGGTGCAACGCCTGCCGCCGGCACGCCCGAGGCGCTCGGTACTTTCATGAAAGCCGAATACGAGAAATGGGGTCGGGTGGTCCACGACCGCGGCATCAAGGATACGCAGTAAGGGTCATTCCGGATTGCCGCAAAGCGGCAAGTCCGGAATCCATAGTCACAGGTCAGCGAGTATGGATTCCGGGCTCCTCGCTGCGCTCGGCCCCGGAATGATGAGCTACCCCGGCCGATACTCGCCGGTCTTGGGATCGGGCTTTAATTTCGGCAGCCTATCGCGGTCGAGCGGCTCAACCGCGGCCTTGGCGCGCACGTCGTCAAGCTCGGAATTGACACGGCGCACTTCCTTCACGCACCAGCGCACGACGACGGCCGCTCCCATGACTCCGAACGCAAAGACGATGAGCGGCGGCATGTGCGATCTCCGGGCTTAAACCTTCCGGGATTATAACCCATAACGGGCCCAAAGGGCGCGGGCTTCAAGCGCTGAAATTGTGTCCTCGGCAAGACCTCCGGCAAGACCGCCAACGGCGGCCATGCCCCCGTCGACGCCAAAAACACGGCGCCCGAGGAAGCCCCGCTCGGCAGCAATCAGGGGTGTAACGACCTTCTCGCCAAAACGTTCGCGCAGCACGGTGCGCAAGTCGCCGATAGCATCGACCAAGCCGAGTTCCAGGGCACGGCGGCCGGTCCAATAGGCGCCGGAGAACAGGTCGCTTTCCGGGCCGTTGAGCTTGGCGCCGCGCCGCGACTTAACGAGCGCAATGAAGTCCTGATGGATTTCACGCTGCAATTGCTTGAGCCGCTCGACGTCTTCCGTATTTTCCGGAAGGAACGGATCGAGCATCGCCTTGTGCTCGCCTGCCGTATAAAGCCGCCGCTCGATGCCGAGCTTGGCGATCAGCTTGTCGAAGCCGAATGAGCCGCCGACAACGCCGATCGAGCCGACCACCGAATGCGGATCGGCGACGATCTCGTCCGCGGCGCAGGCGAGCATGTAACCGCCCGACGCGCCAGCATCTTCCACGAAGGCGATCACCGGACGCGAGTGCTCCCGCGCCAGTTCACGGATGCGGCGAAAAATCAAATGCGACTGCACCGGCGAGCCGCCCGGTGAATTAATGGCGAGCGCGACAGCTGCGGCATGGCGGGTGGCGAATGCGCGGTCGAGCGTCCGCGCCAGCCCGGTCAAACTGAGCCCCGGCCGCAACGGGGTGGAAAATCCGATGATGCCGGTCAACCGGACCACCGGCACAACCGGCCGGTCACGGCGAAAGCGTTGTGGCACGAGCGGCCGCAGGGCCGCGACGGCTTTGCTGTAAAGCTCTGTCATAAAACCTCAAATATGCCTCGTCACCTTAAGCCTCAAGTAACCGTTTCTTAATGCAATGGAACGCTTCTTGCTTGAAGGACTGATGCCAAAACAGACGGCAGAGGCAAGGCAACGATGAAGATCTACTTCCTCCTGATGATAATCAGCGTGTTTGTTGCTTTATCGTATATTCCAATCCGCTCTGAGACGACAGCAAGCGGCGCAAAGGGCAAGGTGTCGCCCGATTCGCTGCCAGCGTAATGCCCATCGGCTGAGCAGTAATTGCGTGGACTTCACGCGTTGTCGAATTAGTTAACGACTTCCAAAAGGCAGAGCGGCGCCGTCGCGCAATATCGCATCGGCTTGCGGGCTCGGTTTGCCTTCCGCATCGGCAAGAACCAAACCCGGCAGCAAGACAAGCGGCGCGCTTCGATCCTTTATCCCACGCACTAGAATGCGAATTGCAGGTGTGCCGGGTTTGGGATGCACCGGCAGAATCACGATGGCGCCGAATGCGGGCGCAAGCGCTGCAAGAACATCGCCCAATCCATCCGCGCGCCAGATCAAAGTTACAGCACCCGACCCGCGCATCAGCCACGCGGCGGTACGCAGCCATTGCGACAAGGTCGCATCAGTTCCGGCATGCGCCGCACGGCGGCTTAAATCCGGCGACGGATTATGCGGTGCATTGAATGGCGGGTTCATCAGCACATGATCGGCCGTTTCGGGCGGCAGCCCCGCGGCTGCAAATGCGGCGGCTGGTCCCGCCACATCGAGGCACAGCGCGCGCACCCGTTCGGCAAGTCCGTTGCGGGCGGCATTATCCTGGCCGAGCGCCGCAAGCGCTGGATCGATCTCGACCAGCGTAACATCGAGCCCTTCGACGCGGCGGGCTAGCACCAGTCCGGCCGTGCCCACGCCGGCACCAAGGTCGACGGCCTGCTCGCCAGGCCGCGCGGCCGTTGCCGCGGCGAGCAGTATCGCATCATGGCCGAAGCGATGACCGCGCAACGGCTGGCGCAGCACAAGCCTGCCGCCGAGAACAGCATCGTCGCTGGTTGTGGGTGCAGCGGACTTTTCAGCCGGCATGAGGGCGAAGCTCTTCGCCGAATCCCGCATCTTCAAGCAGCTGGCGCGCGGCGTCGATATGATCCTCATCGACCAGGATGCGCCGCGGGAAAATGCCGATCGAACCTTCCAGCACGCTCATGTTCCGATCCACCACCATATGGCGGATGCGCGCGCCGTTAAGCAGTGCCTCGATCGCCGAGATCAGTACGGCATCGTTGGTGCGAACCAGCTCCTGCATCGTCAGCTCCGCCGCCGTTCCTCGCCAGGCGCGCGCAGCGCCAGATAGGCGATCAGTTTCATTTCGCGCCGGCCGCGCGTGACGGTGTCGAGGATCAAGCCGCAGGCGATGGAAAGGAAGGCGAGCAGCATCAAGCCGGTGGAGAGGACCGCCGTCGGCAGGCGCGGCACGATGCCTTCCTGCAAATAGGTGATGACGATTGGGACAGCGAGCCCGATCGACATGATGATGAGCGCCAAACCAAAGGCGCCGAAGAGCGACAGCGGCCGCTCCGCCCGATAAAGCTTCAGCACCGTCCACAGAATGCGGAAACCGTCGTGCCAGGTCGAGAGCTTCGAGGCCGAGCCGGGCGGCCGCGAATAATAGGGCGTGGCCAGCTCGCTTACCGGGAGTTCAAGCTCGAGCGCGTGCACGGTCAATTCGGTTTCGATCTCGAAACCGCCGGAGAGGATCGGAAACGATTTGACGAAGCGCCGGGAGAACACGCGGTAACCGGAGAGGATGTCGGTGAACGCACGGCCGAAAACATGCGCGACAAAGGCGGTGAGGAGCCAATTGCCGGTGCGATGGCCGGGGCGGTACGCTGCCTCCTGATCGTCGACCCGGGTCGCCACCACCATATCGAGCCGATCCGCGGCGAGCTTGTCGACCATGGCCGGCGCGCTCTTTGCGTCGTAAGTCGCGTCGCCGTCCACCAGGACATAGATATCGGCTTCGATGTCGTTGAACATCCGCCGCACGACATGGCCTTTGCCCTGGTGAGTCTCGGGGCGAACGATCGCGCCGGCGAGTTTGGCAGCCTCGGCGGTGCCGTCGGTCGAATTATTGTCATAGACGTAAATCGTGGCCGCCGGCAAAGCGGCGCGGAAGTCGGCTACCACCTTGGCGATGGCGCGCTCCTCATTGTAGCAAGGAACCAGTACCGCCACATCATACCGGGCGGCGTCGCATTGACTCGAAGCCATGCTTTTTGCGGCGAGTTCGTTGCTTGACATTCCGCCTCTCTGCCGCCACGTCGACTGATAGTGCCAGTAAGTCGCCAGCGGCCAATCTCGACGTCCCGGCTGTGGCGAATCCTGGCTTCTAACGCGAGATTTTGCCGGCGCACTTGCCCGCTCACCATAGCGTTTCTATGCTCCGGCGTCCGCAAGTGTTTGCGAACTTCGGAATCGGCAGTCGTGGAGAAAGCTCAATTGGCCGTCGTCGTCCCGTTCGAAAACCCGCGTGAACCGTCGATCGAACCGCTGATCGATCTAGTCGCGGCCGACATGGATCGCGTCAACGCGACCATCATTTCGCGCACCGGTTCCGAGGTGACGATGATCCCGGAGGTGGCCAAGCACCTCATCGATTCGGGTGGTAAGCGGTTACGGCCGATGCTTACGCTCGCTTTGGCGCGGCTCGCCGGTTACGCCGGCGAAGGGCATATCAAGCTCGCCGCCGCGGTGGAGTTCATGCACACGGCGACGCTCCTGCATGACGACGTAGTCGACGAGAGCGAGTTGCGGCGCGGCCGCATGGCCGCCCGCATGCTCTGGGGTAATGAAGCAAGCGTGTTGGTTGGTGACTTCCTGCTCGGCCAGGCGTTCAAGATGATGGTCGAGGTCGGCAGCCTCAAGGCGCTGGAAATTCTCGCTGCTGCCGCGGCGGTGATCGCAGAAGGCGAAGTCATGCAACTCGCCGCCGCCAAGAACACCTCGACGACCGAGGACGAATATATCGCGGTGATCCGCGCCAAGACCGCCGAGCTATTCGCCGCTGCTTGCGAAGTCGGCCCGGCGCTGTCGGTACGGCAGAAAGCGGAACAGGCCGCCAGCCGCTCGTTCGGCATGAATCTCGGCATCACCTTCCAACTGGTCGATGATGTACTCGATTACGGCGGCGCGGCGTCCCGCCTGGGCAAGAACATCGGCGACGACTTCCGCGAGGGCAAGATCACTCTACCGGTGGTGCTGGCATTCCGCCGTGGCAGCGATGCCGAGCGCGAATTCTGGCGGCGTACGCTGGAGCGTGGCGAGACGACGGATGCCGATCTCGATCACGCCATCGGACTGATGGTGAAGCATCGTGCTCTCGAAGACACGATCGGCCGTGCGCACCACTATGGCGCCATCGCCCGCGACGCGCTGGCGCTGTTCCCCGATTCAAAGATGAAATCGGCGCTGGTCGAGACGGTCGATTTTTGTATCGCGCGGACGCATTGATCAGATGGCTTTAGCCAAGCGTAGTCTCGCACACCCACCAGTCCGGATATTTCGCGGCTAGCGCTTTTGCCGCCGCCGCTGCATCTGCGGCGGAAGAGAACAAGCCAAAGCATGTCGCGCCCGAGCCCGACATGCGGGCGAGCCCGCAGCCGGAAAGCGCGCGCAAAGCCGAAAGCACGTCGGCGATCATCGGCGCCACCGCGATCGCTGCGCTTTCGAGATCGTTCGGCTGCGCCGTGACGATCTGCAACAACTCCTTTTGTTGCGTTACCTTGGCCAGCGCCGCGACATCCAATGCCGCAACCGTCCTGGCCATGGGAGTCCAGCCGGCAAACACCTGCTTGGTCGGAACCGCGGCACCAGGATTGACCAGCACCGCCGGCAGTGGCGGCAGCGTAAGCACCTCGGAAAGCCGCTCCCCGATGCCGCTCATCACCCGCGGGCGCGGGTCCAGACAGACCGGCACGTCGGCGCCGGTCGCACGGGCGGCCTCGTAAAGGCGCTGATCGCCGGGACTTAGATTATTGGCCCGGGCGATCAGGCGCAGTGCCGCGGCCGCGTCGGCCGATCCACCGCCAAGGCCGGCCGCAACCGGAAGGCTTTTCTCCAGCTTGAATGCACCCAAGACGAGATCGGGGATGCGCGCCGCCACGGCACGCGCCGCCTTGAGCACCAGATTGTCGGCAGTGTCGCCCGCCAATCCCGCACGCGGCCCATCCACGGTGAGCGTAAGCACGCTGCCAGGCGTCAGGCTGAGCCGGTCGGCGCAACCCGCGAACACGACCAGGCTGTCGAGGTCGTGATAACCGTCGGCGCGCCGGCCGAGTACCCGAAGCGTCAGATTGACCTTGGCCGGCGCGTTTTCAACAAGCGGAGCAAGCAAGGACGCCGCTCAACCGCCGTCGCCAGGCTTCTTAGCCTTGTCGGCCTCGGCCGCTGAATTCGGCTTCGCCGCGTCGGCAGCGGAAGATGCGTCGGAAGGCAGCCCATTTTTGAGCTTGGCCTCGATCTTGGGCAGATCTTCCGGATCCGGCTTGAGGTCCTTGGCGTGCGACCACTGGAAATGTGCTTCCAGCGTGCGCCCGACATGCCAATAGGCATCGCCAAGGTGGTCATTGATGGTCGGATCCTCGGGCTTGAGCTCGACAGCGCGCTCTAGATTCTTCACCGCCTCATCGTAATTGCCGATGCGGTAGTAGGCCCAGCCGAGCGAGTCGACGATGTAACCGTCGTCCGGCCGCTGATCGACGGCACGGCGGATCATGTCCATGCCTTCGGTCATATGCTGGCCCTGGTCGACCCAGGAATAGCCGAGGTAATTGAGAACAAGCGGCTGCTCGGGATAGAGCTCAAGCGCCTTTTTCATATCGGCCTCGGCGGCCGGCCACTGATGCGAGCGCTCGTAACAAATGCCGCGGAAGTAGAACATTACCCAATTCGACTTCTCGGGCTTCGCCAGCGTGTCGATCGCTTTGCCGTAGGTCGTCGCGCAATCGGCGAATTGCTTGCGGCCACGCTGGATGTTGCCGAGCTCGACGATCGCCTCGGTGTCCTTCGGATGCTCGGCAATAACGTGATCAAGCTTTTGCTTGGCTTCGTCGGTGCGATCGAGCGAATCCAAGTCGACGGCTTCTTGAATTTGAGCGTTGCGGGCGAGCGGCGAACTCGTCGGGATCCGCTCATATGCTTTGATCGCAAGCTCGGGCTTTTTCAAATCTTCGTAGAGGTCGCCGAGTGAAAGCAGCGCCATGGTGTGCGTCGGCTGAAGATAAAGCGCGAGCTGCAGGTAGATGAGCGCAAGATCCTCGCCGCCGCGGCGGCCGATCGAGGCGCCGAGACCGTAAAGCGCTTCGGCGGCGCCGGCCTGAGGTGAATCGACCAGCGGCGGCAGTTTCTGGCCGTCGGCCACATCCTTCATTTCCTGGCTAACGAGCGGATGATCCGGCAGCGCCTTATCGAAATCCTGATAGATCTTCAGCGCGTCGTCCTTGCTGGCGGTACGCGACAGAAAGCGGCCATAGGCCTCCACCGTACGCAGCGCGGTCGGATCTGATTTATAGGTGCGGTCGAAACGCTTTGCCGCTTCTTTCTTGTTATTGGCGAGATCGAGGATCATCGCCGTATGGAGATCCTTGAAGATGGCGTACCAATCCGGCCCCGACAGCTTGTCGATGGTATCGGTAGCCGCTTTGGCATCACCGGCGCCATAGAGCGCCCAGCCAGAAAGAAGCGATGCGGCCAGATCGGTTACCGGGCCGCGCACCGATTGGGCGAAATCCTGTTGCGCCTGCGCATAACGCTTCTGCTTCAGTTCCCGGATGCCTATGACCAGACGAGCAATGCGGTCGGTGTGATCGGCGGCTAGGACCCGATCGGCAAGCTTGCCTGCACCATCGACGTCGCCATCCGTGAGCACGGAAAGAAAGGCGCGGCTGAGCAGGTCCGGATTGCGCGGATCGAGCTTGAGCACATTGAGGTAATAGGTCGCCGCGGCGCCGGCGTCGCGCTCGGCGCCGGCATGGCGCGCGGCAAGGTAACTGCCGGCGGCATTCTCGGGCAACAAGTCCTGTTGCCCCGGTGTCTGGGCGGCAAGAGCGGGGGCGGCAAGGGCTTGAGCGGCGAGCGCGGAAGACACGCTCAAGGCTATGGCGGTGCCAGCAATGGCGGCACGCCGGGACAGCGACAAATAAATCACGAGATCTCCATTGGCGAACTGGTTCGGCTGACAAGCTCGATCGCTGAAGCTCGAGAATCGAGCGCCCGATAACCTAAGTCAGCGCGAGAATGATCCTTTTGCTGCAAGCCCGCAAGGACACACAAAGCCTACGGCGTCGCCCCTAATTCCCTCGCTCGATGGCCGTTTAGGCCTCAACGGCGGCGAAATCGCGGCAGGGCGCCGGTCCCTGAGGCTGTATCGGTTCGTTCACATATTCGGATAGTTCGGCCCGCCGCCGCCTTCGGGGGGTATCCAGGTGATGTTCTGGTTCGGATCCTTGATGTCGCAGGTTTTGCAGTGGACGCAATTCTGCGCATTGATCACGAAGCGCGGCTGACCGCCGTCCTCGATCCATTCATACACGCCGGCGGGGCAATAGCGCGCCGACGGTCCGGCATAGACGTCGTGCTCGGACGACTTTTGCAAAGCCGGATCGCGTACCAGAAGGTGCCCCGGCTGATCTTCCTCGTGATTGGTGTTCGACAAATAGACCGAGGACAGCCGGTCGAAGGTGAGCTTGCCGTCAGGCTTGGCATAGGCGATGCGCCGGCATTTCGCCGCGGGTTCGAGCGTCGCATAATCGGGCTTACCGTGGCGGAGCGTGCCGAACAGTGAGAAGCCGAGCGTCGAGGTCCACATATCGAGACCACCGAGCGCGATGCCTGCATAGGTGCCGAGTTTCGACCATAACGGCTTGGCATTGCGCACGCGCCACAGATCGCGGCCGACCGGCGAAGAACGCCACGCCGCTTCGTAGCCGGATAGCTCGTCATTGCCGCGGCCTTGCGCCAGCGCCGCGGCAACCTCCTCTGCCGCCAGCATGCCGGTCAGCATGGCGTTGTGACTGCCTTTGATGCGCGGCACGTTGACGAAACCGGCCGCGCAACCGATCAGCGCGCCGCCGGGAAAAGTAAGCTTCGGCACCGACTGCCAGCCGCCTTCGGTGATCGCACGCGCGCCGTAGCTGATCCGCTTGCCGCCGTCGAAAGTGTCGCGCACCAAAGGATGCGTCTTGAACCGCTGGAATTCCTCGAACGGCGAAAGATAGGGATTGCGGTAGTTGAGATGGACGACGAAGCCCACGGAAACCAGGCTGTCGTCGTAGTGATAAAGGAACGAGCCGCCGCCGGTTGTACTGTCCAGCGGCCAGCCGAGCGTGTGCTGCACCAGCCCACTGCGATGCTTGTCGGGCGCGACCTGCCAAAGCTCTTTCAAGCCGATGCCGAATTTTTGCGGCTCGCGGCCCTGGTCGAGCCCGAAGCGCGCGATCAGAGATTTGGACAGACTGCCGCGCGCACCTTCGGCAAACAGGGTGTATTTGCCGCGCAACTCCATGCCGCGGGCGAAGCCGGGCTTGTGGTGGCCGTCCTTGCCGATGCCCATGTCGCCGGTGGCAATGCCAGCCACCGCGTCGTTTTCGAACAGGACCTCGGCAGCGGCAAAGCCCGGATAGATTTCGACACCGAGCGCCTCGGCCTTCTTGGCCAGATAGCGGCAGACATCGCCGAGCGACACGATGAAATTACCGTGATTGCTCATCAGCGGCGGCATCAGTGACAACGGCAGGCGGATGGCGCCCGAAGCGCCCAATACATATAAGCGATCGGCCGTGACCGCCGTCTTGATCGGCGTGTCCTCGTTGCGCCATTCCGGAATGAGACTGTCGAGGCCGATCGGATCGATCACTGCGCCGGAGAGAATATGGGCGCCGACCTCGGAACCTTTCTCGACCACGACGACGGATTTTTCCGGTGCCAGCTGTTTGAGACGAATCGCGGTGGCAAGGCCCGCCGGCCCCGCGCCGACAATGACCGTGTCGAATTCCATCGCCTCCCGGGCCGGAAGCTCCGGTGTATTCATTGGCCTGCTCCCTGTCCCGGACGATACCCGATGATTTTTCACGAAATTAGTGCCATGACAACGATTGGATTGCTGTCATGAATGCCGACCCTCAAAACCAGCACCGTCTGGCCCGCGAGCTTATCGCCTTTTATCTCGATGCCGGCGCTGATGCGCTGATCGGCGAAGAGCCGGTCGACCGCATGGCCGAGGAAGCTCCTCCGCCAGCGAGGAAAACCGGAAAGGACATCGAATCTCGTCCAGTTGGGTCCAAAGAGCCCGCCGTCCATGCGAACGGAGTCCGCTGCGGATCGCCGTGCAGCCGTCGCGCCACCCGCTGCGCCTGAAATCGCGGTCATGGCGGCGCGCGAGGCCGCGCGAAACGCCAAGACGCTGGATGAGTTGCGTTCGCTCCTGGTCGATTTCGAGGGCTGCTCGCTACGCGCCACCGCGACTCAGCTTGTTTTTGCCGACGGCACGCCAGAAAGCCGCGTCATGTTCGTCGGCGAGGCGCCTGGATACGAGGAAGACATTTCCGGCCGGCCCTTCGTCGGCCGCTCCGGCAAACTCCTCGACTTGATGATGGGCGCGATCGGGCTCGACCGGACCAAAGCCTATATCGCCAATGTCGTGCCGTGGCGGCCGCCGGGTAACCGCACGCCGACGCCGCAAGAAACCGCGATCTGCCTGCCGTTCATCCGCCGCCAGATCGAGCTTGCCAACCCCGATATTCTGGTCTGCCTCGGCGGCCCGGCGATGCAAAGTTTGCTTGGCACCAAAGAGGGCATCACGCGTTCACGCGGCCGCTGGTTTCCGTTCGATTCCGGAAACCGCGAAATCCGCGCGCTGGCTACTTTCCACCCGGCATTTCTGCTGCGCAGTCCGCTGCAAAAGCGCTACGCTTGGCGCGATTTTCTGGCCCTGAAAAAAGCGCTCGGGTAACCGGCGGCGTTCTTTACCGAACTGCCACCAGGATCGCACCCGCGGCAACCAGCGCCACGCCAAGCCAATTTACGCCCGACAGCCGTTCACCCAGAAACACCACGCCGAATATGGCGACGAGGACGACGCTCAATTTATCGATGGGCGCGACCTGGGCGGCATTGCCAAGCTTGAGGGCGCGGAAATAGCACAGCCATGACGCACCGGTTCCCAGCCCCGACAATAGCAGAAACAGATAAGTGCGGCCGGAGATTTCCGCCGGATTTTGGAACTGTCGGGTTGCATAGACGATCAATCCCAGCACGCAGACGACGACGATGGTGCGGATGAAGGTCGCCAGATCGGAATTGACGTTCTCGACTCCGACTTTGGCGAATATAGCCGTGAGCGCCGCGAACACCGCCGAAAGCACCGCCCAGAACTGCCAAGACTGCGACCACCCTGCAAGCGCGCTTGCGTTCATGACATCTCCTTAGTGGGCTTATGGCTGCTGCGCCGGCGCCATGCTGCCCGGCCTGATCACGCCCCAGCCGACCCGCAGCGGTTCCAGCCGGCCCTGCACCGGCCGCTCGAATATGTGCGGCAGTTCGGCGACGAGGTCGGGGAAATACGCCTTGATATCGGCCGGCAGTGTCGGCGCCATGTCGGCGGCCAGCCAAACGACGATAGCGCCTTTCTTGCGGATGTCGTCGGCCGTGACCCATGGCGAATGCGCCGGATCGGCATCAAAAAAGACGCTCGGCCGGCTCGGCGCCGCGAGCGCGACCAGCGCAGCAGTGCGAGGGTCGCCGGTGATAATGGCGAGCGGTTGACCGGTACGGCGCTCAAAACTGTCGGCGAAAAAACGGCCCATGGCTTTTGCCGGCTGAGCGACCTGCAGATCCGTGCCTGCAGTCCAGGGTAACAGCACGATCAACAACGGCACGAACAGCGCCGGTACAAGCAAAAGACCGGCCCAGGCAAAGCCGAGGACGCGCTGATGATAGAGCGCGATGCTGTCGCCGGCCACGACGGCAACGGCGAGACCGGACAATACCACCAAGGGTGCCGCGCCGCCGATCGGCGACCCTCGCCCGATCACGACGGCAAAGATGGTCGCCAGCAATCCGGGCACCAGCGCAAACACCTTCACAAACGTCACCGCAAAAGGCGCAACCGGTCGGCGTTCCACGGGCGCCACCGGACTGGCGCTCACACGCGGCCAGCCGGCGGCCAGCACCAATAAAATCACCAGCCCGGCATGGGCGAGCGCCAACACGAGAAGGAGCCGCAGCCAGAGTGCGGCATTGCCGACAGCCGCTTGCGCATCGCGCAACCGCGCGAGCGCCGGCGCAAAACCCTCGCCCGCGCCCTCGAGCCAGAGCACGTGAAAAAATAGCAAAGCCGCAAGCCCGATGGCGACGATCCATGGCTCGATCGCATCAAGCGCGGCCCGTCCGCGCGCCGTCGCCGCCGTGAACACGACAAGCGCGCCAAGCAGAATGAGGGCGGCGTCCGTGCTGAGAAGAATGAGGCCCGCCGCGACGCCAAGCACATCCCACGCGCGTTTCTGCCCCTGCCCTACGGCTCGCCAATAGGCCAGCAGCACCACCGCCCACAACGCCATTGTCAAAATCGGGGGGCCGAAATCAGGCGACGGCACCGTGAACAGCGAGATGCCGACCATCAGCAGTACTGCAAGCGCCGCATGGGCGGGTCCGACTATGGCGCGACCGAGTGTGAAGATACACCAATAGGTCGCCACCACACAGATTTGCGCCAGCGCATAGACGCCGAACAGACCGGCGATACGAAAGGTTATCTCGGCGAGCCAATAGGCAAGCGGCGGTCCGACCCCGCTGTCAAAGCGGAACTCGTGCCCGATGGCCAGAAGCCGCGCCAGATTGGCGGGTGGCGCTGAGTAGAACAGGATCGGCACCGCAAGCCACACCGCGGCTTGCCCCAGCGCCGCCAGCCAGAACACAAGCGCCGGTCGCGAGCGCAGCCATTCAACGTAGAGCGGGACGTAAAACATTGGTCCGGGGCGGGCTCTCTGGGGCGCGCGCCGTCTTAGGGCGCTAGGACTCGAGAGGCAATACGTCCTCAGGCACGGTATCGGCCACCGCTATATTGCCCAACGCGATTGCTACGGGCGAAAACGAGCGACGGTGATGGACGGTCGGTCCCAGCTGGTCCAACGCCCGAAAGTGCTCCGGCACGCTGTAGCCCATATGCCGTTCGAAACCGTAGCCCGGATGCGCGGCGCCGAGGCAGACCATTAGCCGGTCGCGCGTTACCTTGGCGACGATCGATGCAGCCGCGATCGAGGCGACAAGGCCGTCGCCGCCGATGACCGCCTCACAATCACAGCCGGCATCGATGCGGTCGCGGCCGTCGACGAACACCAGGCGCGGCTTGACCGGCAGCGCCAAGACCGCCCGCGCCAGCGCCCAAAGCGAGGCCCGCAAAATATTGTCGCGGTCGATACGCGACGGCGGCGCCATCGCGACGGCGACCTGCGCCCGCGCGCAAATGCGCTCGTACAACACCTCGCGCCGCTCCGGCGTCAGCCGCTTCGAATTGTCGAGGCCGCGCGGCACGTCATCGGGGTCGAGAATGACAGCGGCGGCGACCACCGGTCCCGCCAGCGGGCCGCGGCCGGCCTCGTCGCAGCCGGCAATCGGCCATACCCCGCGCTTGAGCGCCGTCCGCTCGCGCCGGAACGTCGGACGGACCACCTCTTCGCCAAGCGGCAGCCGTGCCGCCGGCTTTTCGGTTCCGTTGGTTCCATTCCGACTCATAGGCCCATGATGACCACGCGGCGCGGCGAACCGCAACGCGTAAGGCTTCAGCACGAGAATTGCGGGGATGATCCATGTGTTCCACGGCTAAAACAAATCCAGCTGCGCGCTCGCCGGCCGCGGGTGACGGAAATGTTCGACGGTTGTTTTCACGCTGGTCTTGTTGAAGCCGAGCCGCTCGCAGGCGACTTCAAAGCGCCGCCCGATCATCCAGGCGACCGGACCTGAGCCGGTCATGCGCTTGCCCCATGCGGAATCGTAGTCCTTGCCGCCCCGCGTATCGCGGACGAGCTTGAACACATGCTCGGCGCGGTCCGGGAAATTCTCGTTGAGCCACTCGCGGAACAGGTCGCGGATCTCAAGCGGCAGGCGCAGTAAAACGTAGCCGGCATTGCGGACACCCGTCTCCGCCACGGCATCGAGAATACGCTCGATCTCGGCATCGTTGATCGCGGGAATGACCGGCGCCACCAAAGTCGAGGCCGGCACGCCGGCTTTCACCAATTGCCGCAGCGCTTCGAGCCGGCGCGGCGGCGTCGAGGCGCGCGGCTCCATGACTCGCGCCAATTTCGGATCGAGCGTCGTCACCGAGATCGCCACTTTGACCAGGTCGCGCTTGGCCATTCGGGTGAGAATGTCGAGATCGCGCAACACCAGTGCTGATTTGGTCACAATGCCGACCGGATGTCCGGCGCGCTCCAGGACTTCGAGGATGCGGCGCATGATCTGGTAGCGCCGCTCGATCGGCTGGTAGGGGTCGGTATTGGTACCGATGGCGATGACTTTCGGCACGTAGCCGGGCGCCGCCAATTCGCGTTCCAGCAATTCCGGCGCCTGCGGCTTCATGAACAGCTTGGATTCGAAATCGAGCCCCGGCGAGAGGCCGAGATAGGCGTGCGTCGGCCGGGCGAAGCAATAGACGCAGCCATGCTCGCAGCCGCGATAGGGGTTGATCGAGCGGTCAAAGGAAATGTCCGGAGAATCGTTGCGGGCGATGATCTTGCGTGTCGCGTCGACCGTAACCGTCGTCTTGAAAACCGGCAGATCCTCGAGGCCCTGCCAGCCGTCGTCGAAGGAAACCCGCGCCAGCGGCTCATAGCGTCCAGACGTGTTCGAAATCGTGCCACGGCCGCGCCGGCGGTCGCGATCGACGGCCGTTCCCAGCTCGCCCGCCGGCGTGGAGGGCAGCGGTGCCGGCGGGCGCTTCAAAGCGGACATGCGACTCATCGGTCATTACTCACGTCTAAGTTCACGGCCGAACGGGCGCGCAGCTAAAATGTTGGGCGAGACTCCAAACTCCAGCGCCCGACCTAAAGCTAACGCTGAACCTAGAACAAAACAAGAACAATTAATTGTGATCGCTGCCCAGAATTGGGAGTTATGCCCATAAACAAGCCTTGGACTGCAGCAGTTCTGGCCCTATTGCGTTGCCGGGGCGTCTCAACCGTTTGAGACGGAATCGGGGGCCGGAGCGGATGCTAAGCGTCGTTATTGCAACGCAGGACTCCGAGCGAGCGCTGGTGCCGACTTTGGCCGCGCTCGTCCCCGGCGCCACCAGCGGCATCGTCAGCGAAGTGCTGCTCGCCGATGGCGGTTCGCGCGACGACACCGCCGCTGTCGCCGACGTTGCCGGCTGCGAATTCATGCTCGTCGAGGGCAAGCTTGGGCGCCGTCTTCGGTCCGCGGCCGGGGCGGCTCGCGCGCCGTGGCTCATGTTTCTCCAGCCGGGCGTCGTACTGGATACCCCCTGGACCGCCGAGATCGGCCGTTTCATTCAGGAGCCAGCGCGCGCAACGCAAGCTGGCGTGTTCCGGCGCGGCGGCCCATCCCAGGCCTCATGGCGCGAAGTCCTGTCGCTCGTTACCGCGGCGCTTGGCGCCCTGCCCCGCCCCGAGCAAGGCCTTGTGATTTCAAAGCAGTTCTATGAGTCGCTGGGCGGCCATTCCGAGCGAGCCGCCGATCCGGAACGCGCGCTGTTGCACCGGATCGGCCGGCGCCGACGTGTCATGCTTTCGACCGCGATTTTCCGTCCGGACTAAATACTTGACTTAGTCAAGTATTTGTCCGAGGCTTGCAGCATGTCAGCCCCGAAACCCGATCACACCAGCCGCTCACGCTCGATCGCCGAAAGCCGTGTCGCCGCGGTGCGCCGCTTCAATCGTTTCTACACGCGCCAGATTGGCGTGTTGCGCAAAACATTTCTCGACAGCCCCTATTCGCTCGGCGAAGCCCGCGTGCTTCACGAAATTGCCAGCGCCTCCTCTCCGACGGCGAGCGAAGTCGGCCGCGCGCTTGATCTCGATGCCGGCTATTTGAGCCGCGTGCTGCGGAATTTTGAAAAGCGCGGGTTGATTGAGCGAACAACATCCGCGAGCGACGCCCGGCAAAGCCATCTGGCGCTATCGGCGCTCGGCCGCAAAACCTTCACGCCGCTCGATCAGCGCTCACAGCGCGACATGGGAGCGATGCTCGGGAAACTCGCAGCCTCCGACCAGGCGCGACTGATCGCGGCGATGGACACGATCGAGACGCTGCTCGGCGGCGATGGAGAGCCGAAGCCCGATGCACAGCGGCGTTACAGTCTGTGCGCGCCGGTGTCCGGCGATTTCGGTTGGGTCGTCAAACGAAACGCCGAGCTTTACGCACAAGAATATCAGTGGACCGAGCCGTTCGAAGGCGTGTGCGCGCAAATCGTCGCCGACTTCGCCAACAAATTAGATCCAAAGCGCGAGCGCTGCTGGATCGCCGAGATGGACGGTGAAAATGTCGGCTGCGTTTTCCTGGCGAACGAATCGTCGACCGTGGCCCGCATCCGTCTTTTGCTGGTGGACCCGAAGGCGCGCGGGCTTGGGCTCGGCAAGCGGCTCGTCGACGAATGCATCAGTTTCGCCCGCGGCGCCGGTTACAAGAAAATCACGCTATGGACGCACAGCGTGCTGACCGCCGCGCGGCATATCTATCGCGAAGCCGGCTTCACGCTGACGCGCAGCGAAAAGCATAAGAGCTGGGGCCGGCCGGTGGTCAGCGAATATTGGGATCTGGATTTGTAGAGATCGTCATTGCGAGCGAAGCGAAGCAATCCAGTCAGGTGGCACGGTTTCTGGATTGCTTCGTCGCGGAGCCTGTCATCGGGCCGCGCGCTTCGCGCGGACCCGTTGGCTCCTCGCAATGACGAGAGCGACGACTATAGCGTCGCCCCCTTGGCCTTCGGCCGGCGCAAATGCTCGTCGAGCCGCGGCATGATCTCGACGAAATTGCACGGCCCGTATCGGTAATCGAGCTGGTGCACTAAAATCTCGTCCCAGGCGTCCTTGCAGGCGCCCGGCGAACCGGGCAGGCAGAAAATATAGGTTGAACCGGCAACGCCCGCGGTGGCGCGCGACTGGATCGCCGACGTGCCGATCTTCGGGAAACTGATCACCAGAAACAGCGACGAGAAGCCGTCCATCTTCTTCTCGAACAGCGGCTCGACCGCTTCAGGCGTCACGTCACGGCCGGTGAAACCGGTACCGCCGGTCGTGATCACCACATCGATCATCGGATCGGCAATCCAGGCTTTGACACGGGCGCGGATGGCGTCGACGTCGTCGTGGACGAGGCTGCGCTCGGCGACCAGATGGCCGGCCGAGACGATGCGCTGCACTAAGAGCGAGCCCGATTTATCGTCCTTGAGCGAGCGCGTATCGGAGACCGTCAGAACCGCGATCTTGAGCGGCACGAACTGTTTGGACTCATCGACCCCAGGCATGACTTACCCCTACGCGCCCTAGCCGCTCGTCCCCGCGAAAGCGGGGACCCAGAACAACAAACAAACTCCCACTTGCGCGGGAATGAGCGGAGTACTTTCAGCAATATGACACTAAAGCGACCGGGCTGAAAGCGTGTCGCAGGCCTGGATCTGGCCTGATTTGAAGCCGGTCATGAACCAGCGTTTGCGCTGCTCCGAACTTCCGTGGGTGAAGGAATCCGGCACCACATAGCCTTGTACCTGTTTTTGCAGCCGGTCGTCGCCGATGGCCGAAGCGGTCTGCAGCGCCTGATCGACGTCGCCCGGATCGAGGAAGCTGTGCTTTGCCTGGGCGTGGTTCGCCCACACGCCGGCGTAACAATCCGCCTGCAATTCGACCCGCACCTGGAGTGCATTCACTTCTGTCTGGCTCGAGGCGGCCTGTTGCGCTTCGGTGACGCGCGGCAGCGTGCCCAGTTCGTCCTGCACATGATGGCCGATCTCATGCGCGATCACATAAGCCTCCGAAAACCTGCAGGCCTTATCGTTCGAGCAGGCGTCGAATCGGTCTTGGAGGTCCTGAAAGAACGACGTGTCGAGATAGACGGCCTTGTCGCGCGGGCAATAGAACGGTCCCATCGCCGATTGGGCGAAACCGCAACCGCCGTTGATCGCGCCGCTATACAGCCGCAGCCTCGCCGGGTGATAAGTGCGTCCTATCGCGGCGAACATTTCCGTCCAGCGATCCTCGGTATCGCCGAGCACCGCGGCGACGAAATCCCTCATCTGATCGTCGGCCGGCGTGCGCGCGACCGGGCCCGGCGGCGGGCTTTGTTGCTCGTACTGCCCGCCGCCGCCGCCGGCGAGAATATTCGCACCGTTGATAAGCACGCTCGGATCGATGCCGAGCGCCCAGCCGATCAATCCGAGAACGATAATGGTGCCGATGCCGAGCCCGTGCGCGCCGCCGGGAATATTGAAGCCGCCGCCTCCGACGCTTTCGTCGCGGTCGTCTTCAACATTGCTGCTTCGGCGGAAATCGTCCCAACGCATCTCTATTCTCCTTCGCCGAACACGCGGCCGGCTTGAACCTCATAACCAGCTACCACAACGATCAATTAACCAAGTCTTTCCCGGCATTTATTGCCTAGTTGAAGCTGATTTTAGTTAAGTCGTTTTTTACTTTGAGCGGGCATCATCCCTGCGTGTCGGTTGTAGGTCCCGCGTCGCCGACAGCGTCGCCTGAGTCAGAGTTCTGAGTCATGGTAGTGTCGCGTCGCGGGGCGTCCCTTAGGGCGCCCCGCGTTAGTTTTGAATCGCAAGAGTCCAAGGCGTCCGCGCGCATTCTCGTCGGCGATTGCGTTGCCGAGATGACGAAGCTGCCGGCGCATTCCGTCGACCTCGTTTTCGCCGATCCGCCGTATAATCTGCAGCTTGCCGGCGACCTCAAACGTCCCGACGATTCCCGCGTCGACGCGGTCGACGACGACTGGGACAAATTCGCAAGTTTCGCCGCCTATGACGACTTCACCCGCGCCTGGCTCGCCGCCTGCCGCCGGGTCATGAAGCCGAGCGCCACGCTCTGGGTGATCGGCTCGTATCATAATATTTTCCGTGTCGGCACTGTGCTTCAGGACCTCGGCTTCTGGATCCTCAACGACATCGTCTGGCGCAAATCCAATCCGATGCCGAATTTTCGCGGCCGCCGCTTCACCAATGCGCATGAGACCATGATCTGGGCCACGCGCGACGCCGCCAAACGCGATTATACGTTCAACTATGAGGCGCTCAAGGCCGGCAACGACGACATTCAGATGCGTTCGGACTGGTTCATTCCGCTATGCACCGGCGAGGAGCGGCTGAAAGGCGAAGACGGCAAGAAATTGCATCCGACGCAAAAGCCGGAAGCGTTGTTGGCACGCGTCATCATGGCGGCCTCGCGGCCCGACGATCTCGTGCTCGACCCATTCTGCGGCACCGGCACAACCGGCGCCGTGGCGCACCGGCTGCGCCGGCGTTTTGTCGGCGTCGAGCGAGATCGCGACTATGCCGCGGCGGCGCGGGCGCGAATCGATGCTATCGAACCGATGGCCGAACCGGCGCTGGCCTCGTTCATGACCGCGCGCGAGGCGCCACGTGTGCCGTTCACAACGCTGATTGAGCGCGGCCTGGTGTCACCCGGTATCAAACTGGTCGATGCCAAACGGCGGCATCGCGCGGTTGTCCGCGCCGACGGCGCGCTTTCGCTTGGCGAATCCGTCGGCTCGATCCATCGCATCGGCGCTATCGCTCAAGGTTTGGAAGCCTGTAACGGCTGGACGTTCTGGCACATCGAAACGCCGAAGGGTCTCACCGTGATCGATACGTTGCGGGCCCAGGTCCGGGCGGAGATGGGCGTTTAAGCCGTCGCTTCCAGCGATCAGCGGTCGGCCAGCAAAGGTGCCGCTAACAGTCCCGCCAGTGACGACTCGGCGACTGCGATCGTCTCGCGGCGCGCGAGCAGACGCCACACAAGCTGCAACAGCGCTTCATAAGTCGGCTCTCCCGATATGGCAGAGGACACGAAAGGTGCCGATATCGGCTCCTGGGAACTGCTTGGCCAATTGAGCGCCCATGGCTTCCGCGTCCTCCTGGTAAAGCATATCGATCATCAACGCGCCGGCAATCTTCTTGTCGCCACCGCGCAATTTTTCTTCCATCGATACCGGCATGTTGGCGGAATCGAGCGCGATCCATATTTCGCCGCCGGCGACCGAGGTGTCGACTGTGACTTTTTCGAGCACGTTCGACAGGGCCGCTTCGTCTGGGATCACGTTAAACCGGGCAATGACGGCAAAGGCGCCGCGAAAACTTCCGCGCCGAACAGTGCGACGGCACACCGTGCGATTCATGTTGATGAATACCTTCGACATGATCTCCCGCGTCATCGGCGTCGGATTGTCGAGCCGCTCAAGATAGGGCTTCGAAGTCAGCACCTCAGGCGTTTCCACCAGATAGAAATTGAAATAGCCAGGCGTCCCCGAAATGCTCTTATGACGGCGGCCAAACACGAAGCCGGGCACGGCGAGCCGCTCCAGCAGATGCTCGCCCTGGAACCAAGCTTCGAATTCCGCCTCGCGGCCCTCAGAGCAATCGTTGAAGATCGCGAGTATTCCAGGCTGGGACGTCATCTCGCAGCGCCTCCCATGGTGTCGATCGTTTCCGAGTATATCGCTTGTGAACTCAATCAGCCGGCAGCGCATGCGCGATGACTTTGCGCATGAGACTGGGCAGCGCCTCGCCCGGAAGATCTTCAATAGCAATCCAGCGCGTGCCTTTGGGAGCGGAGGTCTTTGCCGGCATTTCCGCGACATACACCGTCAACTCGAGCGGAAAATGCGTAAAGACGTGGCGCACGATGCCGGCGGCTCGTCGCCACGCGATCTTTTTTCTCGGCTTCGCGCCGGCGAAGAACGGCGCCTGATCGATTGCGCCGTTTTCATCAAAATCTTTCGACCATGCCGTCGTCGGCACTTCGGTCATGCCGCCGAGGAGGCCCTTCGCGGGACGCGTCCGCATCAGAATAAAACCGTCCTCCCGTTGCGCCACAAACGCAGCGCCGCGGCGCAAATCGCCTTCGCGTTTCGGCACTCTCCGCGGATAAGTCTCCGCTTCGCTTCGCGCCTGCGCGACGCAGCATTGATTCCAGGGACACAAGGCGCAGGCCGGATTCTTCGGTGTGCAGATGGTGGCGCCGAGATCCATCATTGCCTGCGCGAAATCGCCGGCCCGGCGCGGCGGCGTCAGCGCGCGCGCGAGCCGGGAAATTTCCGGCTTGGCCGCGGGCAAGGGCGTCTCCACCGCATAGAGCCGCGCGATCACACGCTCGATATTGCCGTCGACCGGCGTTGCTTGTGCCTCAAACGCAATCGCGGCGATCGCGGCTGCCGTATATGCGCCGATACCCGGCAATTCACGCAATGCCGCCTCATCCGCCGGAAACTCTCCGTTATGACGGTCAACCACGGCATTGGCACAAGCGTGCAGATTGCGGGCGCGGGCGTAATAGCCGAGCCCGGCCCAGTTCTTGAGAATATCGTCGAGCGGTGCAGCGGCGAGTGCGGCAAGGTCCGGCCAACGGACCAAGAAGCGCGCGTAATAGGGCGCGACCGTCTTCACCGTAGTCTGTTGCAGCATGATTTCGGAGAGCCAGACCCGGTACGGGTCGGCGCGTTGGCCCGGCGGCGCCCGCCACGGTAATTTGCGATGATGGCGGTCGTACCAGGCCAGCAAGTCGGCGGGTTGCGGTGACGAAATCGCCGCGCCGGCCTTGGCGCGCTGTCGCGCGGGCCTCATCGCTGCTACGGTCGTCGCCATAGCCGAGCCATGACAGAGCCGCGCATCATGAACAAGTCCGCTCGCCCGTTCGCCAAGCCGCTGCGGGATGTCGTCGGCAAGGTCGTGGGCGAGAGTTTCAGGCGGCAAGGCTTCGCCTCCGCCGAATTGGTGACGCGCTGGACCGAAATCGCCGGCGCGGAAATCGCCGCGTGCAGCGAGCCGATCAAGATCCAGTGGACGCGGCCGGCGGAAGGCGAGGAGCGCGAACCCGGCACGCTGGTGTTGCGCGTCGAAGGACCCGCCGCGATCGAGATTCAGCACCTCGCCAATGTGATCCTGGAGCGGGTCAATCGCTTTCTCGGCTGGCGCGCAGTAGCGCGGCTGGCGCTGCGGCAAGCGCCATTGCGGCATGACGAGCGGAAGGCGACGCGCCGTGTCGATCCGGCAGCGGCGGCCCGCGTCGCCGCAACGCTGACGAATATGGGCGATGACGATTTAAAGCAGGCGCTGGCGCGGCTCGGCGCGGCCATTAGGCGTCCGTGACCTAGTTGTCCGCGATAGGGCCGCCGGCTCCCCGCGGGGAGACATTCACGGGACTTTGACAGGACATGCACGGGACTTATACGGGACCGGCGCGCCCAGGACTTGGCGCGACGACGCGCCAATGCCACATTGCGGCTACAAGATTCCCCAGAATTTGACCGCCGGACCAGGAGTTTCCCTTGAGCTTTACCCGTCGCCAATGGCTTTCGACTGCTGCGTTGTTCACCCTCGCAGGCGGCGGATCCGCGGCTACCGTCCTCCAAGCCCTTACAAGCCCTGCCTGGGCGGATGACGCCCCGCCGTCGTCCGCCGATCTCGCCGAGGCGGGTCCGAACGGCGACGTCTGGCTGGGCTCCGACAAGGCGCCGGTAACGATCATTGAATATGCCTCGATGACGTGCCCGCATTGCGCGCATTTCTCGACGACCACGTTTCCCGAGCTGCAAAAGCGCTACATCGACACCGGCAAGGTGCATTTCACGCTGCGCACGTTCCCGCTGGACCCGCTGGCGGCTGCCGGATTCATGCTCGCCATTTGCGCCGGCAAGGACAAATACATGCCGATCGCGGAGACCCTGTTCGCCAAGCAGGCCGACTGGATCGTCAAGGAACCGCTGCCTCCGCTGCAGGAAATCGCCAAGCAATTCGGCTTCACCGAAGACAGTTTCAAGCAATGCCTGGCGAATCAGAAGGTGCTCGACGGTATCCAGGCGGTACGCGACCACGCCGTCGAAAGGCTCGGGGTCAATTCCACCCCGACCTTCTTTATCAACGGAAAAAAGTTCATCGGCGATCTCTCGATCGACCAGATGGCAAAGGAAATCGACCCCTATCTCAAGGATGGATAAGGGTTTTTCCCCACAAACGGGGTTCCGGGAACCATCCTTTCGGCGATTGCCACGCGCCTTGCCGGAAGGAAGGTCTGGATAAATCGGCGCCGCTGTTGCGCTTGGGTTGGTGACTATTCATTCTCCGCGCCGATGCGGCAACTCCCGCGCCAGAGCACCCAGTTGGAGTACGGACTCCGGCGTGAGCTTTCAGCGTGGGGCCTATAATTCGCTGCGCGGCCGCTATCGTAACTTAAGGAAGTAACAAGCGAATGAAGCTCACGCGGCTGCGCCTGATCGGCTTCAAATCTTTCGTCGAATCGACCGATTTTGAGATCGAACCCGGCCTGACCGGCGTCGTCGGCCCGAACGGATGCGGCAAGTCCAATCTGGTCGAGGCCGTGCGCTGGGTGATGGGCGAAGCCTCCTACAAGGCGATGCGCGCCTCGGAGATGGACGACGTCATCTTCTCCGGCAATGCCGGCCGACCGGGCCGCAATCACGCCGAGGTGGCGGTCTCGATCGACAATACCGACCACAAGGCGCCTGCCGCCTTCAATGAATTCGAGGCGCTGGAAGTTACGCGCCGCATTGTGCGTGAACAGGGGTCGACGTTCCGCGTCAACGGCCGCGAAGCGCGCGCCCGCGACGTCGCCATGTTGTTTGCGGACGCTTCGACGGGCTCGCGGTCGCCTGCGCTGGTGCACCAGGGCCGCATCGGCGAGATCATTCAGGCAAAGCCTGAAGCGCGCCGCCGCGTGCTCGAAGAGGCCGCCGGCATTTCCGGGCTGCATGCCCGCCGCCACGAGGCCGAATTGCGATTGCGGGCCGCCGAGCAAAACCTGGCGCGCGCCGAGGATGTCATCGGCCAGCTTGCCAGCCAGGTCGCGGCTTTGAAGACGCAGGCGCGGCAGGCGACGCGTTATCGCAATATTTCGAGCCAGGTACGCCGCACCGAAGCCCTGTTGTTCCATTTGCGCTGGGTTGGCGCGACCGCCGAGGTTATCGAAACGCAGCGGATCAAAGACGAGGCCGTGCGCGTGGTCGCCGAACGCACCAGCGAACAGACTCAGGTCGTGACCCGCCAGACCGAAGTTGCCGCCGTTCTGCCGGGGCTGCGCGAAGCCGAAGCCGCGGCCGCCGCGGCTTTGCAGCGTCTTTTGATCGCGCGCGAAACTCTTGAGCGCGAAGAGACCCGCGCCCGCGAACGCATCGTCGAACTCGATCGCCGCATCGGACAATTTACCGCCGACCTCGAGCGCGAGCGGGCACAAGCGGCCGATGCCGAGACGGCGCTGGGCCGGCTCGATGACGAGGAGGCGGCGCTTAAGGACGCTGCACAGGAAAGCGATGCGCGGCTTGCCGGCGTCAATTTGCGCGTCGCGGCGGCGGATGCCGCGCTTACGGTTTCGGAGAAATCCTTCGCCCAGCTCACCGGCGAGTTCGCCGATCTGACCGCGCGCCGTAATCAGCTCCAGGCTGCACTACGCGGGCACGAGCAGCGCGCGGAGCGGCTTGCGGCGGAGCTCGCCAATATCGAGGCGGGGCTTGCCGCAACCGACAGCGGCGCGCCCGACCTCGCCGGGCTGACGGAGGCGCTGGCGCAAGCGCAGTCCGCGCTCGCCGAGGCCGAACAGGCGGCGCACACCGCGGAGGCGGCGCATAGCGCGGCGCGGGTCGCGATCGACGCGGCACGTGCACCGCTCGCGGCTGCCGAGCGCGGGGTGCAGCGGCTCGAAACCGAGGCCAAAACCATCAGCAAATTGCTTGCGGTCGAGAGCAAGAATCTCTGGCCCCCGGTGATAGACGCGCTCACGGTTGCGGAAGGCTACGAGAAGGCGCTTGGCGCCGCTTTGGGCGACGATCTCGACGCGCCGGTCGGCGAATCGGCGCCGATGCGCTGGGCTGGCGCCGTTGTCGAACCGTCCGATCCGACATTGCCGGAAGGTGTCGCGGCGTTGTCAGCCTATGTCCAGGCGCCGGCCGAGCTGGCTCGACGCCTCGCCCAGATTGGTGTCGTCGATCGTGTCGCAGGCGACCGCCTCGCCGCCATGCTCAAGCCGGGCCAGCGTCTGGTCTCGTATGAGGGCGATCTTTGGCGTTGGGACGGCTTCACCGTCGCGGCCCATGCGCCGACCGGCGCGGCGCGACGGCTGGCCGAGCGCGGCCGGTTGCTGTCGATCGAGGCCGAGCTTGTGACCGCACGCGGCGAGGTCGAAGCCAAGCGCGAGATTATCGAATCAGCCGAAGCAGCCCTTGCCGCCGCCGCTACGGCCGAAACCGAGGCCCGCGCCCATTGGCGCGAGGCCCAGCATCTGACCGACAGGGCGCGTGACGATCACGCCGCCGCCGAGCGCGAGATCAGCCGCAACGCGGCGCGAATCTCGGCGCTGCACGAAGCCCAGCAGCGCATCAGCGCCAGCCGTGACGAGACCCACAAGGCGCTCGGCGAAACGCAACAGGCGCTCGCGGCACTGCCCGCCGCCGCCGAGCTCGAGGAAAAGCTTGCCGCGATCAATGAAGTGATTGCGCGCGAACGCGGTGCCTGCGCCGAAGTCCGCGTCGAAGCCCAGGCACTCACGCGCGAGGCCGAGCTTGCCAATCATCGCTTGCAGGCGATCGGCGGCGAGCGGCGAGCCTGGAACGAGCGCAAGGACGGCGCTACGGCGCAGATCAGCAAGCTGGAAGCGCGCACGCAAGAAGCGACCACCGAACGCGCCGAACTCATCGACGCGCCGGAGAAATTCGCCAGTCAGCGACAGGCGCTGATCGGCGAAATCGAGGGCGCCGCCAGCGAGCGCCGCGCCGCCGCGGATCGGCTGGCCGCGGCCGAGACCGATCTCGCCGAAGCCGACAAAGCCGCGCGCGTCGCGCTCGAAGCCGTCGGCGAAGCCCGCGCCGAAGCAGCACGCGCCGAGGAACGCCACGACGCCGGCAAACGGCGCCTCGCCGATATCGAGCATGAAATCCGCGAAACGCTGGGCGTCGAACCGGTTGCCGCCGCGGAAGTCGCCGAGCTCAAGCCGGATGCCGAGGTTCCGTCGATCGCCGAGGTCGAGGCCAAGATCGAGCGCATCAAGCAGGAGCGCGAGCGGCTCGGCTCGGTGAATTTGCTTGCCGAACAGGAATTGCAGGAGGTCGAGGCCCAGCATACCAAGCTCACCGCCGAGCGCGACGATCTGATCGAAGCGATCAGGCGGTTGCGGCAGGGCATCCACAGTCTCAATCACGAAGCACGCGACCGGCTTCTCACCTCGTTCCAGACCGTGAACGAGAACTTCAAAAAGCTGTTCACCGAATTGTTCGGCGGCGGCACCGCTGAATTGCAGCTCATCGAGAGCGAGGATCCGCTCGAAGCCGGCCTCGAAATCCTGGCGAAACCGCCGGGCAAGAAGCCGGCGACGCTGTCGCTTCTGTCCGGCGGCGAGCAGGCGCTGACCGCACTCGCTCTGATCTTCGCGGTGTTCCTGACCAATCCGGCGCCGATCTGCGTGCTCGACGAAGTCGATGCGCCGCTCGATGACTACAATGTCGAGCGCTTCTGCGATCTGCTCGACGAGATGGCGCGGTCGACCGAAACGCGCTTCATCATCATCACGCACAATCCCATCACCATGGCGCGCATGAATCGCCTCTACGGCGTCACCATGGCCGAGCGCGGTGTGTCGCAGCTCGTATCGGTCGATCTGCAAGGCGCCGTGAAACTGCGCGAGGCGAGCTGACTTCTGGTCATTCCAAGACGCGGACTTTAGCCCGCGAGCCCGGAATCCATAAACACAGGTCGGCGAATATGGATTACGGGCTCCTCGCGAAGCCTGTCATCGGGCCGACCAAAGGCCGGACCCGTTGGCTCGGCCCCGGAATGACGCTCAATCGAGCTTGAACAACTTCACCGCATTCTCGCGTCCGATCTTGATGCGATCAGCTTCGCTGATCGGCGCGACATCGAACCACTGCGCGGCGTGATCGATATTTTCGAACGGCCAATCGGCAGAAAACATGATGTGATCGGCGCCGATCACCAGCATGGCTTCGATCAAGGCCTGGGTGTTGAAATTGCCCGACGTGGTGATGTGGAAGTTGCTGCAGAAATAGTCGCGCATCGGTTTCTTCGCCGGGTAGCTGTGCCGGTTCTCGATCCAGCCATTGGCGTGGTCGATGCGCCACAGCGCATAGGGCAGATTCTCGCCGAGATGGCCGAGGATGATGTTGAGCCGCGGATGCTCATCGAATAATCCCGAACACATGAGCCGCAATGCATGCACCGCGGTTTCGTGGGCGAACGCCCAGACCGGGCCGAGCAGCCACGGATGGCCCTCATAGATCTTGGCGTCGCGCGGCAAAGGATTGCGGGGATGCAGGTAGAACGGCACATCGAGGCGCTCGACCATGGCCCAAAACGGCCGATACTGCGGTAGGTCGTAATAGACCGCCGTATCCTCGTCGCCGACTTGTGAGAAGCCGTTGACCAGCGCGCCGCGGAAACCGAGCTCTTTCACGCAGCGCTCCAACTCGCGGGTCGCCCCGTCCGGGTCCTGCATCGCCAGCGCCGCGATGCCTTGAAAGCGGTCCGGCCGCATGCGGACTTGCTTGGCGAGATAGTCGTTCGACTTGCGCGCGATTTCGGTGGCGCGCGCGGTGTCGGGAATCGCCTGCACGGCGGGGGCGTTCAGCGACAACAGCATCATCTCGATGCCGTTGGCATCCATTTCGGCGAGCCGCCGATCCTGAATGTCCATCACACGGCTTTTGATCTCCTGCCAGACGCGGTCGGGAAAATAGCCGCGTGAATCGGCAAGCGTTTCCGGGATGGCGAAATGTTCTTCCAGCGCAACCTTGCCCTGCATGGGGTCTCCCTCACCTGACACTGCCCCGGCCGGCTTTGCGCCGGCGGATTAATCTTAACGCTGCCTTTTAGCACGGCAACGGCGCGCGTCACGACTGCGCCGCCTCGCCTTCCACGGCGCTGGCACGGTTCTCGCGAATTCGCGGTGTGACCTCCTGCTCTGTCCCAATCCGGGGCAGCGCCGGGGTGAGGTGCGCCCAAAAGGCTACAGCGAAAGCAGCCCCGCGAATGAACGTGCAAAACAGTTACACACTGGCGTCCCCGCCGCAGTCGAGCCGGTTGCTGCGCGGCTGGGCGCTGCTGTCACGCGGCACGTTTGCCAGCGCGATTTTCCTCATCGACGTCGCCACCATCATCGCCATGTCGTTCGTCACCGGCGTCGCCTACTACCTCATCGTTTATGGCGATATCGACCTGGTTGCATCCAATGTGAAAGTCGGCGCGCTGGCGGCAAGCATTTTTGCCATTTCCAATATATTCCGCGGCGAATACCGGCTGCCGAATTTCTTCGCCTTCCGCCCCCACGCCCGGCGCACCATCCAATTCTGGAACATCACACTGATCTGCCTTCTGATGCTGGGTTTCCTGGCGCAGATCAGTGTCGACTACTCGCGCGGCTGGATCGTGCTGTTCTACTTCACCACGCTCGCCGCGCTGATCGTATCCCGCTTTGTGATCGTGCGCGTCACCGCGCTGGCGCGCGCCGCCGGTCTGATTTCGGCGCAGCGGATCTGCCTCATCGGCACCGGCGCCCATGTCGGCGCCTTCATCCAGCACTACGAACCATGGGCGCTCGGCCTCAATGTCGTCGGTTGCCGTTTCCTCACGCCGGTGGCGGCCACGGCTTCGGCCGAGGCGCGCCGCGCGGCGCTCGACCGCGATCTCGCCGAAGCGGTCGCCAGCGTGCGCAGTCTCGAGCCGGACGCGATCTACCTGCTGCTACCTTGGTCGGCAACCGAGATCATTCAACGTTGCGCCGAAACCTTTCTGGCACTGCCGGTCGAAATTCATCTCGGACCCGAGCAAATTCTGCACAGATTTGACGAAGTCGAGCTCGCCAAGATCGGTCCGCTCGCCAGTTTACAATTGACCCGCCTGCCGCTGTCGCGCGCCGAGATCGTACAGAAACGTTTCTTCGATATGCTGTTCGCCGCGTTCGGGCTCTTGGCGATGACGCCGCTCCTCGTCGCCGTCGCCATCCTTATCAAGCTGGACAGTCCGGGACCGGTTTTCTTCGTCCAGCGCCGTTATGGGTTCAATCAGCAGCCGTTTCGCATCATCAAGTTTCGCACCATGTACGCGCAGGAAGATGGTGCCATCGTCACACAAGCCCGCCGCAACGATCCGCGCCTGACCCGCATCGGGCGCTGGCTGCGGCGTTGGAACATCGACGAGATCCCGCAGCTGTTCAACGTGCTCACCGGGGACATGTCGCTTGTCGGCCCGCGCCCACATGCGCTCTCGCATGACCACGAATACGAACGCCGGATTTCGCTCTACGCGCGCCGGCACAACGTCAAGCCGGGCATCACCGGCTGGGCGCAGATCAACGGCTTTCGCGGCGAGATCGACACCGACGAAAAAATTCGAAAGCGCGTCGAATACGATCTGTTCTATATCGACAATTGGTCGCTGTGGCTCGACTTGAAAATCATGGCCCGCACGGTGTTGTCGCCGTCGGCATATGAGAACGCCTATTGAGGCGACGTTTTACAACTGAAAAAATGGACCGCTTATCGACGCCTAGCCGGCTAACGTAGCGATGGCGACAACCGTACCGGCGGTGACAAGCGCGGTCGACAGCCACAACACGCCGATCAGAAGCCACAGCGGCCGAGGCTTGGCGGCGAGTGCAGGCATCGCCGGCGCGCTCCAGGATTGCAACGCCGGTTCGGCAAGCCGCAATATGGCGGCAGCCCGCTCGATGTCGGCGATTTCGCGCGCCAGCTGCTCACGCGCCATCCGCGCCAAGGCGCGGCCAATTTCGGCGTCGTCCGCACCAGCTCTTTCCGGACTCAATGCGGGGCTAGTCCAGCCGGAGTCGCCCAAATCCGGCTCGCCTGCATCGATCGCCGGAACGCCAGTCGGGGTAACATCGTCGCCGGCGTTATCCGATCGCGGAGAGCCGAGAGAAAACTCGGACATGCGCACACCTGTTTGTCATCGTCGTTTTTGTAAACGAGGGTACAGGCCCACGCGATGTTGATCGGCAGCTAACCTTAATGGGGATACCGACAATCCTATATATTGATGCGGCGCCGGGTCGGCGCTGGAGAGTTTTCTCGCGACATTGCTTTATTGCAGTATGCTAAGGGTAGCGCCGCCAAAGAACCGGCGCTGGAGCGCTCCAAGGAGTTGACCATGTCCACCTCGGCCATTATCGTCCTTGCCGTCATCGTCATTTTCATCGTTTGGGCGATCGGCGTTTACAACGGCCTCGTTTCCCTGCGGCAGCGGGTCAATCAATCCTACGCCGATATCGACGTGCAGCTTCGTCAACGGCACGACCTGATCCCGAACCTGGTCGAGACGGTGAAGGGCTATGCCGCCCATGAGCGCGGCACGCTTGACGAAGTCACCCAGGCCCGTACCACCGCTGTGGCGGCGCAAGGACCGGCGCAACAGGCGGCAGCGGAGAATATGCTCACCGGCGCGCTGGGCCGGCTCATGGCGGTCGCGGAGGCCTATCCCGACCTCAAGGCCAACGCGAATTTCCAGCAATTGCAGGCGGAGCTCAGCGACCTTGAAAACAAGATCGCGGCGTCGCGTCGTTTCTTCAACAATGCGGTGCAGGAATACAATACCGGCATCCAGCGGTTTCCGGCCGCCTTGTTCGCCGGCTCGTTCGGCTTCACGCCGAAGACGTTCTTCGACCTCGGTGACGACCGCGCAACCGTCGGCGAAGCGCCGTCGGTCAAGTTCTGATCACTCAACGAAACGTAATGCGCGATGGCCGCTTATGGTCTTTACAGCCATATTCAATCAAACCGGCGCCGCTCGATAATCCTGCTCGCCAGTTTGTTTGTTCTTGTCTATGTGCTGGTTTATGCCGGTGCGCTGGTCGCCGCTGCGTTGTCGATCAATGCCGACCTCAATACGCTTTTGCAGATCGCCTGGATCGATTTGCTCAAAGCGGCGCCGGTCGCGACGATTGGCACGATCGTGTGGGTCGTGATCGCTTACTACTTTCATCAGAGCATGATCGACGCGATTACCGGCGGCCGCGAAGTGCAACGCGCCGAGGAGCCACGGCTGTACAATCTCCTGGAAAATCTTTGCATCTCGCGCGGCATCCCGACGCCGAAGCTCAAGGTGGTCGATTCCGATGCGCTCAATGCCTTCGCCACCGGGATGAACGCCAAGCAATATTCCATCACCGTGACCACGGGGCTGCTCGACCGGCTTGACGACGCCGAGATCGAATCCGTCCTCGGCCACGAACTCACCCATATCCGCAACGGCGACGTCCGCATGATGGTCATCGCCGTCATCATCGCCGGCGCCATTTCATTCTTCGTCGAACTCGTGTTCCGGCTCTGGTTTTATAACGGTCTCGGTTTCCGCAGCGAGCGATCCGACGAGCGGCGCGGCGGCGGCGCGGGTGCCGCGATCCTGATCGCCGTCGCGCTCCTGGTGGTCGCGTATGTTCTGTCGTTCGTCATCCGGCTGGCGCTGTCGCGTTCGCGCGAATTCCTTGCCGATGCCGGCTCGGTCGAATTGACCAAAAATCCCGATGCCATGATCTCGGCATTGCGCAAGATCGAGGGCCGTGGCGAATTGCCGGGCGCGACCTCCGCGGTGATGGAAATGTGCGTCGACAATCCGCGGGAAGGCTTCGGCGAGTTGTTCGACACCCATCCGAGCGTCGAGCGGCGTGTCGATGCACTGGTGAAGTTTGCCGGCGGCCACGATCCCGGCCCGATCGCGTTGCCGGCGTCCGAGAACGATACCGGCGATCGGGAGGGAGAGGCGACCGGAGAGGCACCCCCTGCCGGGCCCTGGAGCGATGCGGCGAATGCACCAGGGAACGAACCGGCGCCCGCAGGGCCGTGGTCGGATCCACCAGCCGAGCCTGGTTCTTCGCATTCGGTACCCGGCTCCGCGCCGCCGGCCGGTCCTTGGGGACCGCACAATCAGAACTAGCCGATCCCGCCGCCACAATTAACCTTAACAAGCTGTAAATCCTGCTTTGGCGGCCCAAGCCGGCGGTACAGGCGCCCGGAAGGCTTCCATACGGCTAAGCGGCTGTGTAAAACCGAACAGGTTGGAGGACGTGACGCGGTCGGATTGGCTACCATCTCTTCGCGGAAAACAAAGCCGGTTCTAACGCGTCCTGTGGCGGCAACACGCCGGTGAGGGGTCGGACATGGCTAAACCAGCACTGATATTAGTCGGCGCGGATAAAGGCGGCGTTGGCAAAACGACTGTCGCTCGCACATTGCTCGATTACTTCACGGCGCATCATGTGCCGACCCGGGCATTCGATACGGAATCGCCAAAAGGCACCTTGAAGCGCTTTCATGGCGACGTCGCCGAAATCGTCGACGCCACCTCGGTTCCGGACCAGATGCGCATCATCGACACGTTGTCGACCACCGACTCCACGGTGACGGTCGTCGACGTTCGCGCCGGCATGCTGTCGCCGACGCTGCGGGCGCTGCGCGACATCGGCTTTCTCGACGCGGTCAAGAAGGGCCAGATCACCTTCGTGGTGTTTCACATTCTTGGTTCGTCGATCGCCTCTTTGAACGAAATCGAGGAGACGGCGCCGTTCACCGCCGACGCCAAATATTTCCTGGTCAAGAACTTCATCAACAATACGAGCTTCTTCGATTGGGATCAGGCGACCCAGGCTTCTTATTTCAAGAAGCTCAAGGACGCGGTTTCCATCTCGATTCCCAAGCTCAACGAAATGGCTTACGAGCAGGTCGAACTGGCCTCGGTGCCGTTCTTGACCTTCGTCGCCAACAAGAACCCGAAGGGCGAAGCGGCCAATTATTCATTCGTGCTGCGTGGCTATGTCCGGCATTGGCTGGGCAATGTCTGGGCCGAATACGACCGCGTCAAACTGCTCGATATCTTCGACACCTCGGGCAGCGTCACGGCGGCGCCGCGCACCCAGACGGCGGCGACGCGCACCTGATCCGCCGGCAATCCATTACAGCGCGGCGCTTGGCCGCGCGGAAGATGTTTCGCCCGCTTCCAGCACGGCGCAGACTTATAAACGGCAGCCGTGTGCCGTCCTGCAAGGTCATCGCGCTCGCTTGATCGTGGTGCAGCTCACGACGCTCGATTCGCTCTTCCCTCCTGCGTGCGCATAGCAAAACGAGAGCGCGTCGCCGTTGATCTCGCCCTTCAGGTAACCGTCGGTATCGGCGATCAGGACGTCATGATTGTCCTTGCCCGCAAGCTCTCCGATAAACGGTTCCTCGGTTTTTTCGCCATTGCCGGAAATGGTCTGGAGGCCCCAAAATCGGCGATCTTCCTGCCCCTTGACCTCGATCACGAGGTCTTTCTCGTATAATCCCGGCTTCTCGAATGTTCCCTTGCTCGTAGGCCAGTGACCACCACTGCCCGCCACGATCGAATAGGTCCTGCCAACCCATTTGCCTTTCAGATCCGGTGCCTTACCGGCTCCGATTGCAATCGCCGGACACAGCAATAGCGCAACTGTCGCAAGCCCAATCACCGTCGAATTATTCATAATCAGTCTCCGCGTCGGTTTTAGCTGCAGCGTTATGTAATCGGCGGCTTCGACCGTCATCCGCATAGCTACTGAGACCGATGTGTATTTTGTTGGTTAGTGAGTCCCTCAACTTGCTTGAAATTATCGACAATTTGGAAAATGCAATGTCGCTTATCGACAGCTAGCCGAGATTACGTGATGTCCGGCTTATTTGGCGGATGATGGACCGATTTATCGGTACCCGCTCTAGCAAAGCGCCGGAGATTTTATCATAAATCAGCGGTGGTGAACGGACCGGAGCGATCGCGCGGGATGCCGCAGCACACGCCGCTTTATATTGTCGCTTCCCAGCATCCGCGCGTCGGCAAGACGCTGCTTGCCCGGCTTTTGATCGAGTATTTCCGGCTCGGCACTCGTGCGCTGGTCGGCTACGACCTCGACCCGCGCGAGCCTAATCTCGCCCGATACTTCCCGGAACTGGTCTCGACCGTCGACATTTCCGATACGCCCGGCCAGATGGCGCTGTTCGACAGGCTGATCGCCGACAACTGGCGCACGACGGTGATCGATCTCGGCTACGGCCTGTCGGAGCGATTTTTCTCAGTGATGGCGGAGATCGGCTTCGAGCCGGAAGCCCGGCGGCAGCTGATCGAGCCGATCGTGCTGTTCATCACCGATTCGGCGCCGCTGACGGCGCAGGGATATGCAGAACTGCGGCAACGGCTGCGGCTGACCACCTTTGTGCCGGTGCACAATGAGGCCACATCGTTCATGTTCATCCCGCATGATTTCCCATCGAGCCGTCCGGATTGCAGCCTTATCCGCATTCCCCGGCTGTCGCCAATCGTGCGCGGCGTCATCGACCGGCCGGGCTTCTCGTTCGGCGCCTATATGGCCAATCAGCCCGGCGGACCGACCGAGGTCCACAGCTGGATTGCCGAAATTTTCGCTCAATTCCGCGACCTGGAACTAAGGCTGATCCTCGGCGCGCTTGAGTCCTCGCTGCGCGATGGCGGGCGAGGTCCGCTGCAGCAACCGCGCGAGGCGGACGAAACAAGTTACCGCTAATGCCCGTCGAAGCTCACCAGCGTACGTACCGGCACGCCGAGCGCCTCGATTTTTTTGGCGCCGCCGAGTTCCGGTAGATCGATGATGAAGCAGGCGGCCAGCACGTTGGCGCCCATCTGTTGAAGGAGCTTGACCGCGGCCTCCGCCGTGCCGCCGGTGGCGACGAGATCGTCGACCAGGATGACGCGCTCATCCTTCGCTACGGCGTCCTCGTGCATTTCCATTTCGTCGATGCCGTATTCCAGCGAGTAGCCGATGGTCACACGCTTGAACGGCAGCTTGCCCTTCTTGCGGATCGGCACGAAGCCGCAGGACACCTGATGCGCGATGGCGCCCCCGAGGATAAAGCCGCGCGCCTCGATGCCGGCGACCTTGTCGATCTTGCCGCCAGCCCAAGGCTGCACCAGCTCGTCAACCGCGCGCCGGAACGCCCGCGCATCGCCCAATAGCGTGGTGATATCGCGAAACAGGATACCCGGCTTCGGGTAATCCGGAATGGTACGGATCGCAGCCTTGAGATCGTTCTCGAGCGTAGCGCTGATCATGATTGGGGCCGCACCACCTTCATTCAGTGCTGATATTCGGTCGGCGTCCGGGGCTTTTCCAGGCCGGGATCGTGCAGCACCGCATGCCAGACGCGCTTCTTGGTGAAGTAAAGCAGTCCAGAGAACACGATGAGAAAGATCATCACCTGGAAACCGAGCCGATGACGCGCGTCGAGCGTCGGCTCCGCTGCCCACATCAGGAAGGCAGCGACGTCCTTGCCGTATTGGTCGACCGTCGCCGGGGTGCCGTCGGTGTATTCGACCTGGCCATCCGACAACGGCTTCGGCATGCCGATGGCATGGCCGGGAAAGTATTTATTGTACTGGCCGCCCGGCGGCAGAACGAAGCCAGCGGGCGCATCGGTATAACCGTTCAGGATGGCGTGGATATAATCCGGTCCATCCTCCTGATACATCGTGAAGGCATCGACGATGAACCAGGGAAAGCCGCGCTCATAGCTGCGCGCCTTGGCGAGCACCGACATGTCCGGCGGCAGCTTGCCGCCGAGCGCGGCGCGTGCGGCCTGGTCATTCGCGAAAGGCGGCGGGAACGAATTTGAAATCCGCCCGGGGCGCTGAAACATCTGGCCCTCGTCGTTCGGACCGTCGGTCACTTGGAAGGTGGCCGCGATAGCCGCCGCTTGCGCTTCGGTGAAGTCGGGTCCGCCCGGCTCGGCGAGGTTGCGGAACGACAACAGCTTGAGGCTGTGACAATTGGAACAGACCTCGCGATAGACTTTGAAGCCGCGCTGCAGTTGCGCCGTGTCGTAGGTGCCGAACGGCCCGGCGAACGACCAACGTTGCAGCGGCGGGGCGTCCGCTTCTTGAGCCGACGCCACTGTGCTCAATGCGCTAAGCGACGCCGCAAGCGCCAAGGCCAAGGTGATGCCGCGATTGATGTTCATGGCCGAACTCCCTAAGCGCTCGCGCCGGACGGCGGCGGTGCCGACGCGCCGACCGGAACGCCTTCGCGTAGAACCGACTCCGAGATCGAATTCGGCAGCGGTTTGGTCCGTTCGAACAGTCCCAACAGCGGCAAGATGATGAAGAAGAACGCGAAATAGTAGATCGTGAGGATCCGCGCGGCGATCACGTAGCCGCCGGACGGCTCCTGCGAGCCGAGATAGCCGAGGCCGATGACCGCGGCGAAGAAGATGAGCAGGAATTGCCGATAGAGCGGCCGGTAATTCGCCGAGCGCACCCGCGACGTGTCGAGCCACGGCAGGAAGGCGAGCACGACGATTGCGCCGCCGAGCGCGCAGACGCCCGCGAGCTTGTTCGGGATCGCGCGCAAGATCGCGTAGAACGGCAGGTAGTACCATTCCGGCACGATGTGGGTCGGCGTCTGGCCCGGATTCGCCGGAATGTAGTTGTCGGAATGGCCGAGATAGTTCGGAATGTAGAAGATAAACCACGCAAAGAGGATGCAGAACAGCGCGACAAAGAACGCATCCTTGATCGTGGCATAGGGCGTGAAGGCGACCGTGTCTTTCTCGGTCTTGGGCTCGACGCCGGTCGGATTGTTCTGGCCGACCATGTGTAGCGCCCAAATGTGCAGCACCACCACGCCAACGATGACGAACGGCAACAGGTAATGCAGCGAGTAGAAACGATTGAGCGTCGGATTGCCGACGGCAAAACCGCCCCATAGCCAAGTGACAATCGGATCGCCGACGCCGGGAATCGCCGAGAACAGATTGGTGATGACGGTCGCCGCCCAGAAGCTCATCTGACCCCACGGCAGCACGTAGCCCATGAAGCCGGTTGCGACCATCAAGAGGAACAGTATGACGCCGAGGATCCACAACACCTCGCGCGGCTCCTTATAGGAACCGTAATACATGCCGCGCGCCATATGGGCGTAAACGGCAAGAAAGAAGAACGAAGCGCCGTTGGCGTGGATATAGCGCAACAGCCAGCCGTAATTGACGTCACGCATGATGCCTTCGACCGAATTGAAGGCGAGATCGACCTGCGGCGTGTAATGCATCGCCAGCACGACACCGGTGACGATCTGCACACCGAGCATGAAAGTCAGGATGCCGCCGAACGTCCACCAATAGTTCAAATTGCGCGGCGTCGGATAGGCGATGAACGACGAATGGACGAGGCTGGCGATCGGAAGGCGCCGCTCCAACCACTTCATGAAGCCGTTCTGCGGCTGATAGACTGCGTGTCCGCTCATAGTCGAACCTTATGCTTGGCCGGAAGACGTTTCGCCGATCCTGATCTTGGTATCGGAGACGAACTGATAAGGCGGAACGGGCAGATTGAGCGGTGCCGGCCCCTGCCGGATACGGCCCGACGAATTGTATTGTGAGCCGTGGCACGGACAGAACCAGCCGTCGAAGTTACCCTGATGTGGCAGCGGAATGCAGCCGAGATGGGTGCAGATACCGATCACCACCAGCCATTGATCATGGCCCTGCTTGACTTGCGCCGAGTTCGGGCTGCGGATCGCGAAACGTTTGCCAGTCCGCCTGCTGGGCGAGCCTAACGTCGTTCGGCGTGCGATTGAAAATGAAGATCGGCTTCGATCGCCAGAACACCTGGATAATCTGGCCGGACTGGATCGGCGCGAGGTCGACCTCCACCGGCGCGCCGGCGGCGATGGTCGATGCGTCGGGGTTCATCTGCCCGACAAGCGGCGCCAATAGGGAAGCCGCACCAACGGCGCCTACGGTTGCGGTCGCAATGTAAAGAAAATCGCGGCGAGTTGGCTCCGCCGATGAGATTGCTGTCACAGCCTCAAACCCTCTTTCGTGTTGCCGGTCATCCCATCCGCGCTGCGAACCGCTGTCCCCTTCCTAGGAGGGAGGCAGGCGGCGGAAGGACCGGTCGCCCCCAGCCTGGGGAAGGTCAGAGGCGACGCATTCCGGCTGAGTTTTATTGGCACCCTTGCCGCGAGAGTGCAAGTGTGGCCTCGACGACACCCACAATGAGGCACGCTTCCGGCGCCCGGTTGAATCTTTCCATGCACATAGCCCTTTACGAACCCGATATTCCGCAAAATACCGGAACAGTTTTGCGTCTCTGCGCCTGCCTCGGCATGGCGGCGCATATCATCGAGCCGGCCGGGTTCCCGGTCTCCGACCGCGCCTTCCGCCGGGCCGGAATGGACTATCTCGATGCCGTGACGATCACCCGGCATCCCTCATGGCGTGAATTCGACGCCTGGCGCCGGGAAGATAACCATCGTCTCGTGCTGTTTACGACCCATGCGGTCATTTCTTATCTCGATTACGGCTTCGCGGCCGACGATGTCTTATTATTCGGCCGCGAATCCGCTGGCGTGCCGGAAGAGGTCCACGCCGCCGCCGATGCCCGGCTCCTCATCCCGCTGCGTCCGGGCCTGCGCTCGCTCAACATCGCGGTCGCCGCCGCCATGGCCGCCGGCGAAGCGCTGCGGCAGACCGGCGGGATGCCGGGCGCGATCGAAGTAAAGCCGTAGACTGGAAATACTTGTATATTATGTTAATATACATAAATGCCGGACCTGAGCCAAGCCATTGGATTTGACTGGGACGACGGTAACAGCGCGAAAAATACGTCGAAGCATCTGGTTTCTCAGAACGAAGCGGAGCAGATATTTTTCGATGATCGTCTGGTGCTCACGGACGACATCAAGCACAGTGAAAATGAGTTCAGATACCAAGCGTTAGGACGAACCGCCGAAGGTCGCTTGCTGCATGTGACGTTCACGTTGCGCGATAAGGGAACCCGAATCCGAGTTATTTCCGCCCGCGACGCGAACCGTAAGGAAAGAGCCGCCTATGAGTAGAAAGCTCAAGCCCGCCTTGAAACCGGTTCCAAAATTCCATAGCGAGGCGGAAGAACGGCAATTTTGGGAAACGCATGATTCCACCGACTATGTCGATTGGAGTAAGGCGCAACGCGGGGTACGCTTTCCCAACCTGAAACTCTCCACCACCGCCATCTCGCTGCGTTTGCCGCAAGGAATGCTCGATCGAATCAAAGTCGCGGCGAATAAGCGTGACGTGCCCTATCAGTCGTTGATCAAGGTTTGGCTGGCGGAAAAAATAGACGCTGAATAAGCCGCTGCTAAACCTCGAGCACTCCCGCCCGGCCGCTCTCGACGGCATAGGTCTTCAGTGTCGATATGTCGGCCTTCGGATCATGCGCGTCGGAGACGGCGCGCATGCGCAATTGCATCTGCTCGCGCTTAAGATCGACGATGACATAGCCGCGCCGCCGGCTTTCGAAAAAATGCACATGCGGGTTGTCCGGCAGCGTCTGGTTGATCAGATCGAACGGCGGACCGTAGGACGCGATCGAAGTGCCGACGAATTCCGTCGCCACGATGGGTGACTTCTGATCGTCGGGGTCAAGGTGCAGGTCGTTGGCAAAGAATGAGTGGATGTCGCCCGAAGCAACGACCGGATTCGACACCTTGCTGCCATGGATGTGCTTGAGCAGCCGGTCGCGATTGGCCGGATAACCGTTCCAATCGTCGGTCCAGAACATGTCGACGCCGTCCCGCCTTTGCCGCAGCCGCGCCATCAGGACGTCCTGGGCGATCAAATTCCATTGCGCCTTCGAATGCGCTAGCGCGGAATAAAGCCAGGCTTCCTGGTCGAAGCCCATCATGGTGCGGGCGGGATCGAGCCGCTCCGGACAACTGCCATTGCTTTCCAGATGTCCGCCCCCTTTATTCGGCGGTGCGTAACAGGCCTCGCGCGAGCGGTATTGCCGGCCGTCGATCAGCGAGATTTCGATCAGGTCGCCGAAAGTGAAGCGGTCATAGACCCGCATCAAAGGCCCGTCCGGATGCGACAGGATCGGACGCACCGGCATATGCTCGTAGAACGCCTGATAGGCCGCCGCGCGCCGGATCAGGAATTGCGCCGGATCGTCGAAATATTCGCCGTATTTGTCGGCGTAGTCGTTCTGCACCTCGTGATCGTCCCAGGTGACGAGCGACGGCACCTGCGCGTGCAGGCGCTGCAGATCCGCATCGAGCCGATATTGCGCATAGCGGTTGCGGTAGGTCGGCAGCGTGGAGGCTTCGACGCCGTCGGAATGATGGCGCACGATTGGCCGGTTTTCCTCGATGGTTTCATAAATATAGTCGCCGAGGAAAAGCACGAATTCGGGATTTTCCTCGGTGAGATGGCGGTAGGCGGAGAAATAGCCGTGCTCGTAATTCGCGCAGGAGACATAGCCGTAACGAATATTATCGAGGGAAGCGCCCGGCGCCGGCAAGGTGACGGCGCGGCCGACGCTGCTGGTCGCGTCGCCGCTGAGGAAGCGATACCAATAGGACCGGCCGGATTGAAGTCCGGCGACGTCGAGATGCACCGAATAGCCGAACATCTGCTGGGCCGCTGCCATGCCGCGGCGAACGACGTTTTTCATGGCGTCGTCGGTCGCGATCTCGTACCGCAGGACGACATCGCCGCCGCTCATGCCGCCGGGGGTCTCCGGAATGACCGAGAGCGGGTCCGGTGCCAGCCGTGTCCACAGCACAAAGCCATCCGGTCGCGGCGCGCCGGAGGCGACACCCAGGCTGAACGGATTGCCCGCGCGCCAGTTCGGTTGAGGTCCGTTCTCTGCTCGGGCAAGCCGCAGCACGGCCGGTGCCGCAATCAAGGCGAGACCGGCGCTCGCCGCACCACCGAGCATCCGGCGGCGGTTGAATTGGTTTGGCAGGATCAAAGGCGGCATAATGGTCTCGGTGTGCGGTTCGCAGATTTAATATATTGCCGGGATTTTGTGACAGTCTGGCGCGCTCGCGCCCACAATAGTTAGGCCCTCATGAGTATCATGAATAACGGCAGCATCGAGGATCGCAAGGCGGCGGCCAAGACTTGGTTCGAAAGCTTGCGCGACCGCATCACAACGGCCTTCGAAGCGATCGAGGATGCCCTGCCCCGAGATGTGCCGCTGTCCGATCGCTCGCCCGGCCGTTTTCGGCGCATACCGTGGAATCGCACCGATCACAGCGGCGCGCCCGGTGGCGGCGGCGTCATGGCGATGATGACGGGCCGCGTGTTCGAAAAAGTCGGTGTCCATGTCTCGGCCGTGTTTGGCGAATTCGCCCCTGAATTTCGGAAAGACATTCCCGGCGCCAGCGACGATCCGCGATTTTACGCTACCGGCATTTCGCTGATCGCCCACCTGCACAATCCGCATGTGCCGGCCGTGCATATGAACACGCGTTACGTCGTCACCGCCAAATCCTGGTTCGGCGGCGGCGCCGATCTCACGCCGGTGCTCGACCGCCGCCGCACCCAGGACGATCCCGATACGGTCGCTTTTCACGCCGCGATGAAGAGCGCCTGCGAGGCCCACCCAGGCGTCGACGATTACGAGAAATACAAAAAATGGTGCGACGAATATTTTTATCTCAAGCACCGCGGCGAAATGCGTGGCATCGGCGGCATTTTCTACGACTATCTCGACAGCGGCGATTTTGCCGCCGACTTCGGCTTCACGCAGGATGTCGGCCGCGCCTTCTTGCGCGTCTATCCCGAACTGGTGCGGCGGAATTTCGCCAACCCTTGGACCGAAGCCGAGCGCGAAGAGCAACTCGTCCGCCGCGGCCGCTACGTGGAGTTCAACCTGCTTTACGACCGCGGCACGATTTTCGGCCTGCGCACCGGCGGCAATGTCGAGTCGATCCTGTCCTCGCTGCCGCCGGTGGTGAAGTGGCCGTGATCGCCGTGTATTTTTCTGTTGCAATCTGAATTTAAACAATCTTAAATTGTATTTTTCCGGCTATTGCGCTGATGGGGCTAATTATGTCGAGCGCTGAACTAACGGGCGTCTACGCGCCAAGCGGCAGAGCCGCCAAGCCTGGATTTTGGGCGAGGGTCAAGGGCGCTATCGTCAAAACCGATAAAGAGGTGGCCTTCGTCAAAGGACTTTCGGTTTTTGGCGTGGTCAGCACGCTCCTTGTTGCTTATTTCCAAAACCTTTCCGCCTACGAGAACAAGGTTGCCACGCAAGCCAAGGACGATTTGGCGGCGGCGACTCAAACGTTTACGGACGCGTCGAGCGAACTGTCCGTTGCGCTGGCTCTGCAGCAGCATTTGAACCTGGATTTCTATGGTGCATTGCCCGGCGATGTTTATAAAAACGGCGATGCGTACCTAACCAAGGACGCACGCCTGATCTACAAGGATTACACCGATACCTATGCCAAGCTGCACCAGAACTACAATCTTTTGGCTCGAAAATCTGAGATCTACCTCGATTGGCCAAGCGGCCCCAATCCCGACGCTGCGAACGCCACCGCCCCTTCGACCGACCCGATCAGCATGTCGCTACTCGGCGAGTACGATTTCAAATGCGAAGACGATATGCCGTTTTTTGATCCAAAAAACCACTGGACTAGACTTCTAGATCCAAACAAAAAAAAATAATCCCGCGCTGGTCGTCGATTGGTTCAGCGCCCAACATAACGTGCTCGCGATCGAATATTGTTTTGACGTCGCGCACAAACGCATGACTGGGGTGTTGCAATGGGCATCGGGCGCTCCCGTCGACCCCGCCCAAATGAAATATATGACTGACAATGCCGCCCTTTTCACCGATCAACGACCGACCAGCCAGGTTCTGAGACTCAACGCATTTATGAGCCTGGCGATGAGCGAGATCGAGCAAATTCGCGTTAAGTATCGACCGAACGGTTTCATCTGCAGTTTGCCGGGCGTGAGCCAGGTGCTCAGTATGTTTGACCGGTGCACGGCGGTTCGGACAAAAGCCCCGTGGCGCGAAGTTGCGTCAGGCTAACGCTCCCGCAATCATCACCGCGCCGCCGACGATCACGATGGCGTCGAGGATCGCGGTATGCACATGCACGGGCAGGCGTTGAACGATCAGCTTCGCAATGAAGGTGCATGGAAATCCGATCGCCCCCATGAGCAATGCGATTGCGATAACCGTCGGCGTAAGCACGCCGGCAAAGGCGAAAACCGCGATCTTGATGACGCCCGTGACGATGGAAATGGCCGCGTCGGTCGCGATCACGGCGGTGCCCTCGAGACCCGCCGCCAACAGGATCGACAGCAGCACGACGCCCGATCCGCTGGTGCCGCCGACAAGCAGACCCCATCCGGCCGCCGCGGCGGCAAAGCCCTTCTCGCCGAGACGATGCCCCTTGCTTTTGAGAACGCGGCGCAATGGGACCGTCGCTATCAATGTCGAGCCGATCAGGATGCCGGCGCCGCGGCCTGACAGAAGCGTATAAAGCCACGCGCCGAGCACGCAGGTCGGCAGCGAGGTCGCCAGCGCGATCAATCCGAGCCGCAGATTGAGCATTTGCCGGAACGCCGACAGCCGCGCGCTGTTGGTGAACATCGACGAGATGGCGATGATTGGTACGACCGGTTCCGCTCCCACCAGCGGGACCAGGACCAGCGGCATCAGCGGCCCGGTGCCATAGCCGGAAATGCCCCCGAGCACGGCGGACACGGCAGTGACAGCCACCACGAGGACGATGCTGAGAATCGAGAGGTGTGAAAGGAGCGCGGACAAGGTTCGACTATTAGCTTCCGGCGGATCGCGGCGCAATTCCACGCGACGCGGATCGCCGCACCGATCTGGCGCGTTTGCCAATAACCGGTTAGGAAATGTCCGATACGGCGGAAGCGTGGCCGGGAAGACGTAGCCTCGAAGGAACACCCATGGATCTTGGAATTTCCGGCCGCAAGGCGATCATCTGCGCCTCGAGCCGCGGGCTCGGCTTCGCCTGCGCCAAGCACCTGGCCGAAGCCGGCTGCGAGGTCGTGATCAACGGCCGCAACGAGGAATCGCTTACCGCCGCTGCCGCCGCATTGAAGAAGGCCACCGGCGCCAAAGTCATTCCCATTGTCGCCGACGTCGCGTCGCCCGACGGGCAAAAGGCCTTGTTCGCCGCCTGTCCGGAGCCCGATATCCTGATCAACAACAATGCCGGGCCGCCGTTTCGCGACTTTCGCGAACTCGACCGGCAGAAGATGATCGACGGCGTCGTCGCCAACATGGTCGTTGCGGTGGAGCTCATTCAAAAAGCGATTGACCCCATGGTCGCCAAGAAATTCGGCCGCATCGTCAACATCACCTCCGGCTCGGTCAAAATGCCGATCGCCGGTCTCGATCTGTCCTCCGGCGCGCGCGCCGGCTTGACCGCGTTCCTGGCCGGCGTGGCGCGGACGGTCGCAGGGTCGAATGTGACCATCAATTTCGTTTTGCCAGGCACCTTCGATACCGACCGCTTCCGCTCCAACATGGAGATGACCGCGAAGAAAAAGAACATCAGCGTCGATGCGGCGCAGGCCGAACGCGTGGCCACCGTGCCGGCGAAACGCATCGGCCAGCCGGACGAATTCGGCGCCACCTGCGCCTTCCTCTGTTCGGCGCATGCCGGCTACATCACCGGACAAAATGTCCTCATCGACGGCGGCGTCTTTCCGGGCGCCTTCTGAAATCGACTTACACTGATCGGCAAAAACGCGACCAAGGAGACAGACCCATGAAACTCGTTCGCTACGGTGCGCCGGGCAAAGAAAAGCCCGGCTTGATCGACAAGGACGGCAAGCTGCGCGACCTGTCGAAAGTCATTCCCGACATTTCAGGCGACGTGCTCTCCGCCAAAAGCCTGAGCAAGCTCGGCAAGCTCAAGGCCGACAAGCTGCCGCCGGTGCGCGGCAATCCGCGCATCGGGCCGTGCGTCGGCAAGGTCGGCAATTTCATCGCCATCGGGCTGAATTATTCCGACCACGCCGCCGAAGCCGGCATGCAAATTCCGAAAGAGCCGATCATTTTCAACAAGGCGCCGTCCTGCATCTGCGGCCCGAACGACGACACCATGACGCCGAAGGATTCTCATAAGCTCGACTGGGAAGTGGAGCTCGGCATCGTTATCGGCGAGCATGCCCGCTATCTGTCGAAGAGCAATGCGCTCGATGTCGTCGCCGGCTATTGCCTTGCCAATGACGTGTCGGAGCGCGAGTTTCAGATCGAGCGCGCCGGGCAGTGGACCAAGGGCAAGGGCTGCGAGACCTTCGGTCCGCTCGGCCCATGGCTCGTCACCAAGGACGAGATCAAGGACCCGCAGAAGCTCGACATGTGGCTCGACGTCAATGGCGAGAAGCGCCAGCGCGGCAACACCTCGACCATGATCTTCGACTGCCGTCATATCGTCTGGGCCTGCTCGCAATATTTCGCCCTTGAACCGGGCGACGTCATCATCACCGGCACCCCGCCCGGCGTCGGACTCGGCATGAAACCCGAACCGAAATTCCTCAAGCCCGGCGACGTCGTGACGCTCGGCATCGACGGTCTCGGCGAACAGCGGCAGAAGGTCGTCAAGTTCAAGAAGTGAGCGTCATTGCGAGGAGCGTAAACGCTTGGCGACTCCCTCTCCCCGCACGCGGTCCGCACGCGGGGAGAGGGTTGGGGTGAGGGGGCGCTGCCGCTTGGCGCCGCCCCGAAGATATGTCCCAGACGCCTTCGATATTTTCCAGCAAGTAGCTCGCATGAGCGTAGCGACATGCCAGGGTAAGGTTGAAGAGCCAGACGCCGGATGTCGCTACGCTCATCCGGGCTACGTCGGCCACTAACTAATGACCGTGATGACGCGATGCCGCGCGCTATCAATCGTTTCTAAAAGTTTGGGGACTAGAGGCAGCAGGTCGACAAGTCGACTGGTAGGCGCCTGAAGACCCACAACCGGGATCGGCAATTCTCGAATGTTTTGCTGAAAGGCGAGATTCATATCGACGGTAAGGAATATGTCGAAATACTTCGACGCTAAGGCGAGAAGCTCTCCGTTCTTGATCGCGTTCCAACCCATCTGCCGGGCGCCCTTGACCTCGTGCCCGGTAAGGGCGCGCGAGAGCCGCCAGTCGACACATTCGTCAAGAAGAATTTTCACGAGACCGATTTCGACCAGCTTATCCTTCGCTTCTTCAAGAAAAGAAATAACCTGCTCCCGCGTCACCGCGGGAAAGCCGTCCAGAAACTCATCGATCGAGTCGCCGGCTTCAAGATACTCCATCAGCGTCTGTACGGGCACACGAGTGCCGCGGAATACCGGCGTTCCGCCCATGACCTCAGGGTCGCGGCAAAGGATTTCGCTGCTCATAGTCGGCAGATTACGCGCCATGACGGGCGCCGGCAACAGACTACAACCTGCCGAGCCAATGGCTCGGGAAGTCTCGCCTCTCAGCGCGGCGGCTTGATGCCTTCGCAGAAGGCGTCCCAGGTGGTCCAGTAATTGGCGCTGTTGCCGTCGGCGCTGGCGACAATGCCGACCATGGCCGCGCAATTTGAATTGCAGCCGATATCGGGCTTGCTGCCGGCTTGGGGCGTAAGCTTCTGCTCCGGCAGGTTCGGCCCCGATCCGGTGACGACAACGTTGAAAATGCCGGACATGCCGCGCGTCTGCAGTTGCTGCTGCGGATGTTCCGACGTGATGGTGCCGCTCCAATCACCCTGCGAAATCGTCACCGACCATTTGGTGACGGCCTTCGCGGTGTTGTTTTGCGGGGAAATATAGGCCCAGAACAAGGCGCCATTCCCGACCTGCAATGCCATGAGTGCCTCCCAATTCCTGCGCGAGAGGCTCAGTTTAGGCTATACAATCAAAAATAGCAACTTATATTTACACCCTATATAGTTGTGTGGCGTTGGCCAGGAGACAGCGAACGGCCCGGATAGACAACGGGCGGAATGGTTTGCGCCCAGACATCCTGGATCCGCGCGATCTCGGTCTCGAAGCATTCCAGAAAAAGCTGCGCTTGCGGCGAGAGCAAACGGCGCGCCGGCGAGATCACCACGAAATCGGCGATCAGCGGCGGGTCATGGATCGGCGAGATCACCCGCCCGATCGATCGTCCGATGTCGGGGGCGCAGATCAGGCCGGACAGTATGGCCACCCAATCGGAGCGCAGCACGAATTGCAGCGTCGAGATCATGGCATCCATCTCGATGACGTTCTCGACTTCGATGCCATGGGTTTCGAAATAGACTTCGATATTGCGGCGGCGGACATTGGTGCGGCCGGGCAAAATAATTTTCAGCGGTCCGCAGTCCTTTAAGCGAACCGGTGCGAGCGGCTTTAGCCCGCGTTTGACGTTCGACACCAGCATCTCGCGATCGCGCGCGATCAGCCGCGATTTCATGCCAACCCGGCCTTCCGCCGCCGGCACCGCGGCGAAATCGAGCTCGCCGTCCTGCACCATCGCCGTCAGGGTCCCGCTATAGCCCTCGATGATGTGCAGCCGCACATCGGGATAGCGCGCGACGAACCGCTCCAATGTCGGCGCCAAGGCCGCCCGCGTGAGCGTCGGGATCAGCCCAATACGCAGATCGCCGGTCACCCGCGAGGCAAAGGCCCGCACTTCCGCATTGGCCTTGGCAAGCTGGCCGACCGCCTCGATGCAGTGCTTGTAATAGCGCTGGCCGGCCGGGGTGGGTTTCACGCCTCCGGCCGAGCGCTCGAACAGTTTCACGCCGAGCGTACGCTCCGCCGCGGCGACGTGCTGGGAAATGCCGGATTGGGTGCCGTTTTCGCGCGCGGCCGCGCGTGTAAACGAGCCCTCCTCGCATACCGCAATGATGGCTCTGATCTGCCGGAGCGCAATTTCGGCCATTAGAAATCCTGATGACGTGCGCCGTTATATATTAATTCGTTTGGCGATGCCACGCTTGATAGATTTATACCCGTGAGCGACTGAACACGCGGCAGAGGCAGCATGAAACTTGGGTTCTTCACCATGCCCATCCACCCGGTGGGCAAGGATTGGCGGCAATCGCTTCGCGAAGATCGCGAAGCCTTCATCCTCGCCGACAAGCTCGGCTTCACCGAAGCCTATGTCGGCGAGCACGCCACCGATCAGGCGGAGAACATCACCTCCTGCGCGGTGTTCATCGCCAGCCTGATCGACGCCACCAAGACCATCAAGCTCGGCACCGGCACCATCAACATGCCGAACTCGCATCCGGCGGCGACCGCGGCGCAGATCGCGATGCTCGACCATATGCTCGACGGCCAATTCATCTTCGGCATCAGCCCCGGCGGTCTGCTCTCCGACGCCGAGGTGTTCGGCAATCTCGACGCCGACCGCAACGCCATGTTCCTCGAAGCGATCAACGCGGTGCTGCAAATTTGGCAAAGCGAACCGCCATACAACATCAGCGGCAAGTATTGGACCATTAAGGTCGAACGGCAGGCGATGCCGGAAATCGGCCAGGGCTTTCTGCCGAAACCGCTGCAAAAGCCGCATCCGCCGATCGTCGTGACCGCGGTGGCGCCGTTCTCCAAGGGCGTGACCGAGGCCGCCGCGCGTGGCTGGGATCCGATCTCGGCGAACTTCCTGATGCCGGAATGGGTCAAGAGCCATTGGCCGAAATACGCCGAGGGCTGCGAGCGCGTGGGCCGCAAGGCCGATCCGGCCAACTGGCGCGTCGCCAAAAGCATTTTCGTCGCCGACGACGAAAAAACCGCGAAGGCCTATGCGACGGACGCGAACAGCCCCTATCGCTACTATTACAGCCAGCTTTACACCAAGCTGCGGAAAGGCCGGCTCGATTTGTTCAAGACCCGGCGCGACCAGCCCGACAGCGAGGTGACGCTCGACGGTATCTGCAACGAGCTGATCATTTACGGCACCCCGGACAAGGTCGCCGACGAGATTCTGAAATTTCGCGAGCGGGTCGGCGACTTCGGCACATTGCTCTACGCCGGCAAGGACTGGCGCGATCCGGAGCTCGGCAAACGCTCGATGACATTGCTGGCGGAAAAAGTGCTGCCCAAGATCAACGCCGCCATCAAGGCATGATCCGGAAGTTGCTGCCGGTTTCCTAAAAGCTCACAGCTCATAAAATAGCTCATACAAAGGAGTTACGCTTTGGCCCGTCCGCGCGTCTTCGTCACCCAACCGATTGCCGAGAGCGCGCTCAAGCGGCTACGCGACGTCGCCGACGTCGAGGTCAATCCGGACTCGAGTTCGGGTGCTCGACAAGCCCGCGCTGATCGAAGCGGTAAAGCGCTGCGATATCTTGATTTCGCTTCTGCACGACACCGTCGATGCCGACGTGCTTGCCGCCAGTCCGAACCTCAAAGCGGTATCGTCGATGAATATCACGCGGGACGGCATCGATGTCGACGCGGCGACGCAGCGCGGCATTCCGGTTACCAACATTCCGGCGATCGTCACCGACGCCACCGCCGATATTGCATTCGGGCTGCTGCTCGCGGTCGCACGCAACATCCCGCTCGGCGACAGGCTGTTCCGCTCCGGCGTCTATCCGGGCTCGCAATCCAATCATCTCGCCGGCGCGGCGGTGAGCGGCCAGACATTGGGCCTGGTCGGCTTCGGCCGCATCGGGCAAGCCGTCGCGCGGCGGGGACGCGGCTTCAATATGAAGATCGTTTATACCGATCTCCGTCGGCTGCCGCCGCAAGTCGAAAATAATTTCGAGGCCCGCTATCGCAGCCTCGACGATCTGCTGCGCGAGGCCGATTTCGTGTCGCTGCATCCGCAGCTATCGGCGGACACGCGGCATTTGATGAGCGATCGGCAATTTGCGCTGATGAAGCCTACCGCCTTCGTCATCAATACCTCGCGCGGGCCGGTGATCGACGAAGCGGCCCTCATTCGTGCGCTGACGGAGAAGAGGATCGCGGGCGCCGGTCTCGACGTCCATGAGCACGAGCCGCGGCTCGCGCCCGAGCTTATCGCAATGCCGAACGTGGTGCTGACCCCGCATCTCGGCAGCGCGGTGCTTTCGCTGCGCGAGAGCATGGCCAGTGTGGTGGCCGACAACACCATCGCGCTGATCGAGGGCCGCCCACCGATCGGCTGCTTCAATCCGCAGGTGTTGAAGAAGCTATTCTAAAGATCGTTCCGCTCATTCCCGCGCAAGCGGGAATCCAGGCGGGTTATTCCGTCGCATCGGAGTCGTCTGGGTCCCCGCTTTCGCGGGGACGAGCGGGTACTGTGGAAAAAGCGCGCTTACGAGCCGCTCTCGCGCGCCATAGGTGCGACAACGTCGTCGTAGGGATAGGCCTGCGGCATGATCTTCAAATCGACCGAGATCTTTTGCGTGCGGTCGACATTGCCGCGCGTGAACTTGCCGTCCTTCGAATACCAGTTTTCCATGCGCGCCAGCGCGGCTTTGAGAACGCCATCGTCGGCGTTGGCAAAAGTCTTCTTGGCGATATCGAATGTGCCGGCCTGATTGGTGTGGATGAACGACAGGCCGTCGACAAGCGCATCGAACACCGCCTGCGCATTGTTGGGCGACTTCTCGATAAAGGCCTTGCTGATCGACAGCGGCGATGACGAGAAGGCGTCGAGCTTTGCGGGAACATCGACCAGCATAGTGGCGAAGCCCTGCTGAATGCCGATGGTCACGAACGGTTCGAATACCATGGCCGCGTCGGCGCGGCTGCTCTTGAGCGCACCGAGGATTTCGCCGCCACCGCCGACCGACACCAGACTGACGTCCTTGTCCGGGTCTAGGCCTGCTTCCTTGACGAAATAGCGGGCCAGGTTGGCGGTGAGCGAGCCGGGGCTCGTCACCGCGATGGTCTTGCCTTTGAGATCGGCGACGGATTTCAGAATTCTCGTCTTTGCGGCCGATCATGGCGAACGGCACCCGCGAGGTCTGGGCAAAGAATAGTTCGACGTCGACGTTGCGCGAGCGCATCAAGCCGACCTCGGGGAAACCGGTCGCGACGATCTGTACGTCGCCGGAGATATAGGCCTTCATCGCCTCGCCGCCGCCGCGGCTGGTGATGACATCGACATCGACATTGTGCTTCTTGAATAACCCGTTGGCTTGCGCGATGTAGATCGGCATCGATTCAAGCGAGGCGACCGGCAGCGCGATTTTCACGCTGTCGGCCCGCGCGCCTTGGCAGGCGAACGTCGCGAGGCAAACCATCGCGCCCGCGAATGTCAGTGAACGTTTCATGAGATCCTCCCTTTGATCACGGCGCCGCTCTTGCGACGGTATGTCGTCATTTTTCGTCCGAAAACCGCCAGCGGATGAACACCGGCCCCAGCGCATCGATGGCGAAGCTCAAGGCGGCGGCGAATAATGCGAGCGTAATGATGCCGAGATAGAGCGTCGGAGTGTCGAGCGTGCCGGAGGCGTACAGGATCATATGACCGAGGCCTGCGCGGGATGCGACAAATTCGCCGATCACTGCACCGATCAGCGCCAAGCCGGAACCGATCTTCAATCCGGTATAAACGCTCGGCAGCGACGATGGCACGATCACTTTCCAGAAAATCTGACTGCGGCTCGCGCCCATGACGCGCAACGCGTCGATGAAGGTGGTGTCGAGCCGCAGCGAGGCGGTATAGACCGGAATGAACATCGCAAAGAAGACGATGTAAACGCTGATGCCGATCTTGGAGAGGATGCCGAGTCCGAGCCAAAGGATGAACAGCGGCGCGATCACGATCACCGGAATGCCATTGAGCACCATCAGGAACGGCTCGAACACGTTCGAGGCGAAACGGAGCTGCGGCAGAATAAGTCCGACGAACATCCCCACCAGCGAACCGGCGATCAGGCCAAGCAGCGTTTCAAATACCGTGATGCCGGTGTCCTGCAGAAATGTGCCGTTCGACCACTGCGTCAACAGGGCCTTGAAGACTTGGCTGGGGCTCGAGAAAAACAGTTCGCTCATGGCGCCGTAGCGGACGCCGATCTCGGTGCCGACCAGAATCACCGCCAGCACGGCGAGGCGGCCGGCAATGACCAGCAGCCGGTGCGACCAGGGCGTCATGCCGCGCTGCCCATGCCGGTGACGCTGATGTCGAGCGCATCCCAAATGCTCTTAAAGAACTGGGTGAATTCGGGCATGCTCGGCACGTCCGCGACACTCGCGGCCTTGCGGCTGAGCGGGGTTACGTAAATCTCCTTCACCGTGGCGGGACGGCGGCTGAGCACCAGAACCCGATCCGCCATCGACACCGCCTCGGCGATATCGTGGGTGACGAGCAGCATGGTGCGCTTGCCGGCGCGGCAGATCTTCACCACGTCGTTCTCGATCACAACCCGTGTCTGGGCGTCGAGCGCGGCAAACGGTTCGTCGAGCAGCAACACGCTCGGCTCGATGGCGAGCGTCTGCGCCAGCGCCGCGCGCTTCTGCATGCCGCCGGAGAGCGCATGGGGATATTTGCGCTCGAAGCCGGCGAGCCCGTATTGCTTCATCAAGGCGAGCGCCCGTTGGCGGCGCTCCGCTTTCGGCTCGCCGCGAATTTCGAGCCCGAGCTCGACGTTCTCGACCACCGAGCGCCAGGGTAGCAAAGTCGACTGCTGAAACAACATGCCGAGCCGCCGGTCCGCCCCTTTCACCGGCTTGCCGTCGACCAGCACTTCCCCGGCGGTCGGCTTGCGCAGTCCGACCACGAGGCTGAGCAAGGTCGACTTGCCGCAGCCGCTCGGCCCGATCACCGCGACGATCTCGTCCTCTTTGCAGGAGAACGAAACGTCATGCAGCACCTCGACCGGGCCGCGGCGGCCCGGAAAGGAGAAGCTGACGTTTCGGAATTCCAACATCGCAAGCTCGGCTAGCGCGCGTTCGCGGCGCCAAGCACCGGCTTGCCGATGCCGAGCGGCTCGGCGTCGATCAGCACGAAGGCGACGCGCGCGCGCGACGAACTGCGATTGGCCCAGGCATGATTGGTGCCCCGCTGCACCATGATGTCGCCGGCCTTCATCTTGACCGTTGAATCGTCCATGTCCATTTCGATCTCGCCTTCGAGCACGATGACATAGTCAATCGTCTCGGTGCGGTGCATGTGCGCTTTGTTGCCCGGCGGAAAATCGATCACCGCGAAGCGCGAGCCATGCGCCGGCGGCGCCGTGCCCATGATGCGCGCGCCCATGTCTTCGATGTTCGTGCCGGCCGCGATCGCCGGCGGCGTCCTGTCGGTGGTCCAGATCAAAGTCGATACCGTACCGGGCGCCGGATATTTGGCATTGCTGGCCGGCGCATCGGTCAGCACTTTTGCCACCTCGCCGTCGTGGCCGGTGACGATGCGCCGGATCGGCGGATAGTCGGGTTTGTTGTCGCTCATGGTGGGCTCCCCGCTTTACGCCGCGATGGTCTGGAAATCCATCGGGTAATCGTGCATGCGCCGCGCGCCGTTCTCGGTAATCAAGACGGTCTCGGCGAACACGCAGCCGGTCTTACCCTCGTGGAATTTCGGATCGAACAGGTCGATGTTGAACGCGAATACCATGCCGGGACGGAATTCGTCGCCGAGCTTTTTCAGCGCAGCCTGATCGGCGGCGATCGCGTGATGGCGGTAGCGCGGATATTCCAGCGACGCCAGGCCATGGCCGTGAATGCCGGTTTCACACATGCCGAGACCTTGGGCGTGAATGACGTCGCGCACTTTGTCCATGGCAACGGAAATGGGCCGCCCCGGACCGAAATTCTTCATACCTTCTTCATAGGCAGCGACACAGCCGTTATAGATACGCCGCTGCTCCGGCTTGGGATCGCCGAGACTGAAAGTCCGCTCGACATGGGTGTAGTAGCCGCCGATCTTGGGATGGATCTCACAGGTTATGAGATCGCCGCGTACGATAGGCCGCGTCGTCGGCAGCCGGAACGGATGCGGATAGGGCAGCGCGTCGCAGGCCCACAGAAACAGCGTCGGCTCTTCGCCGCCGTTCGCCAGCATGGCGTTCACCATGCCGCCATAGACTTCCGACTCCTTCACGCCCGGCCGCGCGGTGTCGCGGCAGGTCGAGAGCATCAGGTCGCCGAGCCGCGCGGCGCGGGCGAGCATCGCCAGTTCCTCGTCGCTTTTGACGGTGCGCAGCATTTCCATCATGTCATCGAGATTGACGAAGTCGGCTTGCGGCAAAACTTCCTTCATCCGCATGAAAACGCTGTGCGGCAGCCAGCCGTCCGGATCGAGCGGCCCGGCAAGCCCGTCCATGCCGATGCGGCCCTTGGTCAGCCCAAGCTCCGTCAGCCGTTCGATTGCCGAGTTCGGCCCAGGTGCGCCGCCGCGGCCGCACATCCGAAATCCAGTCCTGCGCCGCCCGCCAGCCGTCAACAAAAGTCGGCATCATCACATAGGATGTCGGCTCGCCCTTGAACGGAAATACCAGCACGTTGAATTCGGCATTGCCGCCGATCGGCGACAGATAACGCGCATTGGCGGTGCAGAAATCCCACACCGCGGGCCAGCCCCACAGCACCAGGCAATCCAGCCCGCGCGCTTCCATCTCTTTTCGCGTCAGCGCCCAGCGGCGGTCGCGCTCTTTCAGCGACATCCGCGGCAATTCAAGTTTCTCGCGCATTGTGCACTCCGTTTCCGTTAGCGGCCGTGTTAGCGGGCTTGTTAGCGGGCTTGTTAGCGGCCTTGCGCGCGCATGCGCTTGAGACTGTCAACGTAATCGCCCACCGCGCGATCGAAATCGTATTCCGGCTTGAAGCCGAGTTCGTTGCGGGCGCGGCTGACCTCGTACACGCCGTGCGGCGGATAGGGCATGCCGAGGAAATTATCGCCCGGACCGATTTTGATATCGGCGCCCGGGATATGTTTGCGGATCGCCACGGCGAAGTCGTTCAGGGTCAAGCCCTCGCCGCTGCCGATGTTATAAACGCGGCTCGGCACTTTGTCGGCCGTGGTGGCCAGATAAACGCCGAGCGCGGAATCCTTGTTGTAGATGAAGTCGTCTTTCGCCTCGGCGCCATAGGGATGATGGAACGGCAAGCCGTTGAACGGCGCTTCGACGATCTGGCTGGTGACGCCCATCTTGCCGTGGCGCGCGGTCTTGCCCGGGCCATAGGTCGTGGCGAAACGCAGAATGGCGACATCGAGCCCGAAATTATTCGCGTAGTAGAGCGCAGTCTGCTCGCTCATCAGCTTGGCGCTGTCGTAGATGCGCTGCGGATTCTTCGGCATGTCCTCGGGCATCGGCTTGTAATGCGGCGGACCGTAGTCGCCGAGCACCGGCCCATAGATGCCCTTGGCGCTGGTATAGACCACGCGCTTGACGTCGAACAGGCGCGCGCCTTCGAGCACATTCACCGTGCCCATCACATTGACCTGGATGCTCAGCGCCGGATTGGCCGCGGACACCGCGCCGACAAACGCCGCCGCATGAACGATATGAGTGACCTGGTGGCGCTTGATGACGTCGAGGAGCCGCGGCATGTCGAGAATGTCGCCCGGCTCGAAGTCGATCTGGTCGGCGATATCGCCCACCAGACTGTCGTCGCGGTGGCGCGCAAGGACCACCGGCCGGTGGCCTTCCTTCACGAATTTGCGGCTGGTTTCGGCGCCGATGACGCCCATCCCGCCCGTGATAAGGACCTTCATGCGCTTCCTTCCCGTGCCTCGATCGCCGCTTTTATTAATTAACTCGCGAGTGAGTTAGAAGCAGTCCCAATCTCTGTCAAGCTTCGCGGCAGCCGTGTTTTGCCGCATTACGGCGTGAGATAGGCCTTTATCATATCGACGACCAGCGTGCGGCGCCGGCGCAGCGCCGCGGCGCCGGTAACGTCGGTATTGAAGATCACCCCCAGCGTGTGCCGGTTGGAGAACACGAAGAAGCCGAGCGCACAGATCGACAAATAAAGATCGAGCGGATCGACGCCCTTGCGCAACTCGCCGCAGGCAACGCCGCGCGCGAGCACCCGCTTGATGATCGAGATCAGCGGCGCGCGCATTTCCGCGATCCGCTTCGAGGTCCGCAAATGGCGCGCCCGGTAGAGGTTCTCCATCTTTACGAATTCGACGTAGTGCGGATATTTGACGTAATGGTCGAACTTCGCCGCCACCATCGCGGCAATGGCTTCGATCGGACCGAGCGCATCGACGTCGATCGCTTCTTCGACCTCGACCAGTTCGAAATAGGCCGCTTCGAGGGCTGCGAGATAAAGGCCCTCTTTGCTGCCGAAATAGTAATAAGTCATGCGCCGGTTGGCGCCGGCGAGGTCGGCAATATCCTCGATGCGGGTGGCGTCGAGACCTTTGGCGGCGAACTCCTGCATCGCCGCTTGCAGAATGCGGGCACGGGTCGCCACCGCGTTGCGCCGTTTGATCGCCTTCGGCCGGCTCTTGGGTTTGCCGACCGATCGCGGCGCCAAAGCGCGGCGGTATGTTTTGGGAAGGCTTGCTTCCGATGCGGTACTCATGCCCGGGCTCACACACGCAATGCGGTATTCACCCTGCTGCATTTCTTGCGGAGTTGCAACTCCGCGACCGTGGGTGGTGTTGCAACAAAAGGCAGCGGCCTCAACGTGAGGTCTGCTGCCGCAATGCCGCGATGTCTTTCTCGGCAATCGCCGACTTCTCGCTGCCGAAGCGTGCCGTGACATAATTCGCCACGGCGGCGATTTCCTTATCGGAGTAGATGCTGCCGAACGCCGGCATCGAAACGACACCCTGCGGCGTGTGGCGCGTCGTGCCCGAGATCACGATCTGCGCGACATTGGTCGCGGTCGGATCGTTGACGGCACGCGTACCGGCGATGGTCGCAAACGGCGAGAGCGTGCTTACGCCGGTCCAGTTATGACAACTGACGCAGGCCTCTTGAAATATTTTCTTGCCAAGAGCATCCGCGACCGGAGCGCCGGTTTTGGGCGAAGCGGGCGCCGGTGGCGCGAGCGTAGCCGGCAGGTCGGGTGAGGCGACAGGCGGGACCGTGCGCACATAGCTGACAAGCGCATGAATGTCCTCGGGCTGCATCTGGCTGAAGCTCTCGTCGACCGCTTCCCCCATCGGCCCCGCCGCGGTGCCGCGGCCGAGCGCATGGCCGTTCGACAGATAGGCGAACACGTCGGCATCGCTCCAGGCGCCGATGCCGGTGTCCTTGTCGGACGTGATGTTGAAGGCGCGCCAACCGGCCGTTACGGCGCCGGCGAATTTCTTGCGATTGTCGAGAGCGAAGGCGAGATTGCGCGGCGTGTGGCATTCGCCGCAATGCGCCAGCGCCTCGGCGAGATAGGCGCCTCTGTTCCATTCCGGGCTTTGTCCTGTGTTGGGGGCAAACCGGCTATTGGCGTTGAACGCCAAGGACCAGAAGATCATCGACCAGCGCTGATTGAACGGGAAGGTCAGCGTATCGGCTCTGTTGGCCATAGCCACCGGGGGCAGGCTGAACAAATAGGCCTTGATCGCCAACGCATCGGCATCGGTCATATAGGTATAAGAAGGATACGGCATCGCCGGATAAAGCCGCGTGCCGTCGCGGCGTATGCCGCGCTGCACCGCGTTGAGGAAATCGCTGTCGCTATAAGCGCCGATGCCGTTTTCCTTGTCGGGCGTAATGTTGGTCGAATAAAGCGTGCCGAACGGCAGCGGTATCGCGAGCCCGCCGCCATAGGCTTGGCCGCCGGGCGCGGTATGGCACACCACGCAATCGGCCGCATGCGCCAGATATTCGCCGCGCTTCACCACATCCGCATTGGCGAGACCGGAAGGAACGCCGGTCGGATCGGCGCCGTGATAATCCGACAACGCCACCGTCGAGCCAGAAGCGAAGGCCATCGGGCCCGGATTGAACACCCGCCAACCCAGCACACCGGCAATGATCAGGATGAGGACTACAATGATCAGGACCTTACGCATGGCGGTCACGCCTTGCCCGGCACGGCGAGCGCTTTGCGGTCGATCGGCAGCCGGCGTAACGCCACTCCGGTCGCGGCATAGATGGCGTTACGCAGCGCCGGGGGAGCCGCGGTGCATCCGGTTTCGCCGATGCCGCCAGGGTCTTCGCCGCTCTTGATGAGATGCACTTCGATCCTGGGCACTTCGTCGATTCGGAGCATGCGGTAATTGTTGAAATTCGATTGCTGCACGCGGCCGTTCTCGATGGTGACCTCGCCGAACAGCGCGGCGGTCAGGCCAAAGATCAGGCCGCCCTGCAACTGGGCAACGATCGTGTCGGGATTGACCGCAATGCCGGTATCCACCGCCGAATTGATGCGGCGCAGGTGAACTTCGCCCTGCTCATCGACTTCGGCCTCGACGACGGTGGCAATGAAGCTGGCGAACGACGGTTGCACGCACACCCCGCGTCCCACCCGTGGCGGTAGCGGCTGACCCCAGCCGGACTTTTCCGCCACGAGTTCGAGGGCTGCCTTCAGACGCGGATTGCCGGTCAACATGCTGCGGCGAAATTCGACCGGATCCTTGCCGGCCTTGCGCGCCAATTCGTCCATGAAGCATTCGATGGCGAAGACGTTGTTGTTCGGCCCGACGCCGCGCCAGAAACCGGTCGGCACCGCCGGCGGCTCGGCCCGGACATATTCGACCCGGCGGTTCGGAATGTCGTAAGGCATGTCGACCGCGCTATCGACCGCGTCGATGTCGATGCCGTTTATGAATATCGACGGAGCCCAGCGCGCCATGATCGACGAACCGGTGACGCGATATTTCCAAGCGGCGATTTTGCCATCCACCAGGCTTGCCGAGATCGTATCGCGATAGACCGGGCGGTAAATGTCGTGCTGGATATCTTCCTCACGCGTCCACACCACCTTTACCGGACCGTCGACCTGTTTGGCGATGCGCGCGGCGCTCGCCGCCATGTCGGGCTCGAGCCGGCGGCCGAAGCCGCCGCCGAGCAGATGATTGTACGTCTTCACTTTATCGACCGGCAGACCCAAAACCTCGGCGACTGTCGACTGGACGCGAGTGAGGATCTGCGTGCCGATCCATATTTCGCAGCCATCGGCCGTGACATGCGCCGTGCAATTCATCGGCTCCATGGTCGCGTGCGCCAGGAATGGCAGTTCGTATTCGCCTTCGAACCTGTCGCCCTGCGACAGGCCTTTGGCGACATCGCCAACATTTTTTGCAACCGCGCCGTCCTTTTTGCTGGCTGCGCGCAAATCGTTCCAGATATCGGCTGAATTTATCTTCGCGTTCGGACCTTCGTTCCAGGTGATGACCAGAGCGTCGAGGCCCTTCTTGGCGGCCCACATGTGATCGCCGACGACCGCGACCAGATCGTCAAGCACGACGACCTGGCGCACGCCGGGCACCGACTTGGCCGCGCTATCGTCGACATGAGCGACTTTGCCGCCGAACACCGGACAGGCCGCGATGGTCGCGAACTTCATGCCGGGAAGCATCGCATCGATGCCATAGACCGTCTTGCCGTCGGTCTTGTTGGGCGTATCGAAGCGCCGCAGCGGCTTGCCGATCAGCGTGAAATTTTTCGGGTCTTTCAAGGACGGGTTTGCCGGCACCGGCACGCTCGAGGCCGCGTCGGCGAGATCGCCATAGCCCAGCGTGCGGCCGCTCGAGGCGTGGCTGACCACACCGTTTGCGGCCGTGCAGCTCGCCGGCGCGACCTTCCATTGCTGCGCCGCGGCTTGCACCAGCATCGCACGCGCCGCAGCGCCGGCGATGCGCAACGGCTTCCAGAATGCGCGAATGGAATTGGAGTTGCCGGTAACCTGGATGCCGAAAGTGGGATTGCCGTAGAGCTTGTCGTTCGGCGGCGCGGCCACCAGCGCAACCTTGCCGAAGTCGGCATCGAGCTCTTCGGCGAGGATCATCGCGACCGCGGTATAGACGCCCTGCCCCATCTCCACCTGCGGCATGACCAGCGTGGTCTTGCCCGCGTGATCCATGCGAATGAAAGCATTCGGCGCGAATTGTCCTGCCGTCGTGTCCGGAGCCTGCTCCGGCTCGTTCGCGGCACGCAGCGGAAGGTGGAAGGCAAAAACAAATCCGGACGCCAAGCCGCTTTTGAGGAGACCGCGGCGGGAGGCGTTGCGCGTGAGATTTTCCAGCGTGTTCATCGCCGCCTCCTATACTTCGCCCGCGGCGTGTTTGATCGCGTCGCGGATGCGCACATAGGTGCCACACCGGCAGATGTTTCCGGCCATGGCGGCGTCGATATCGGAATCGTCGGGATTAGGAATATTGGCAAGCAGTGCCGCGGCCGACATGATCTGGCCGGACTGGCAATAGCCGCATTGAATGACTTCGAGATCGAGCCACGCCTTCTGAACCTTGGCGCCGGCATCGGTCGAGCCGATACCTTCAATGGTGGTGACGGCTTTGTCGCCGATCGAACCGACGGACAAAAGGCAGGAGCGAACCGGATTGCCGTCGATGTGCACCGTGCAGGCACCGCATTGCGCGATGCCGCAGCCGAATTTCGTGCCGGTCATTCCGAGTATATCGCGCAGCACCCATAAGAGCGGCATGTCGCCGGGGGCGTCGAAAGTTTTCCTTTCACCATTGATCTTGAGAGTCGTCATGCGAGTCTCCACTCACAAGCTGCCGCCGCGAGCCTCCGCTCACAGCAACCGACTCCAATATATTGGAAACGCCATTGCGCGAATGCAACCTCGACTTTTGTGCTGCCCGTTCATTCGTTCATCCACCGGCGCACACCTTTTCCGACTAACCGAGCTTGGACACCTTTTCTGATAAGCGGTGGCAGCGGCCCGTAAGTGCCAGAGACGACATATAAATCGACGATCTACCGGTCGTGAGACGCAATCTCGCCCGGTTGAACACGGCCCGAAACACTCGCTTCGTGACACAAAGCGCAGGCTTATTTATTTGCTGTCGCCGAGACATTTGGTGCGAATTTTAGCGAATGTACCGTCCATCTCGATCCGGTCGCTACAGCCTTACTCCGCAGTCCAGCCACCATCGAGAACGAGTGCCGAGCCGGTCATCAGCGACGAAGCATCGGAGGCAAGGAACACAATGGCGCCGGTCAATTCGTCAAGTTGACCGAGGCGGCCGAGCTTTATTTTGGACAGGACTTCGTCGCGGAATGCTTTGTTCTCGAAGAACGGCCGGGTCATCGGCGTTTCCAGAAACGTTGGTCCGAGACTGTTGGCGCGGATATTGTGCGGCGCGAGTTCGATCGCCATCGCCTTGGTGAAGCCCTCCATCGCATGTTTCGAGGCGCAATAGACGGTGCGGCGCGCGGCGCCGACATGGCCCATCTGCGAGGAGATGTTGACGATCGAGCCGGGCGATTTCGCTTCGATCAGCCGCCGCGCCACCGCCTGCGCCGTGAAATAGGCCGCACGGACGTTCAACGAAAAAATCGCGTCGAAATCCTCGACCTTCACATCCGGGAACAAGGCCGGCCGGTTCATGCCGGCATTGTTGATCAGGATTTGAAACGGTTCCGCCGCCGCGACCGCCTTTCGCACGGCTTCGACGTCCGTCACATCGAGCACCAGCGCATCGGCAGCCTGCCCGCGTTGCCGAATGGCCGCCGCCGCTTGCTCGATTTCGGATTTGGTCCGCGCGGCCAAGGTCACATGCGCGCCGGCCTCGGCCAGCGCCGACGCCGCCGCCAGCCCGATACCGCGCCCGCCGCCGGTGACGAGCGCGCGTTTGCCGTCGAGGCGGAAGGAGGGAGTTTTGGCGAGGTCGATAGGCATGACAGTTTTCGTCATTCCGGGGCCCGAGCCAACGGGTCCGGCCTTTGGCCGGCCCGATGACAGGCTCCGCGAGGGAGCCCGGAATCCATACTCCCAGTGCTGGGGTTATGGATTCCGGACTTGCCGCTTCGCGGCAATCCGGAATGACGGCTCACTCCGCCGCCTCGCCATAGGGCACGTTGCGCCCGCCGTAGCGGCGCACCCGGACATTGGCCTGCTCGGCGTGCGCGACAAAGCCCTCGAGCATGCAAAGCCGGGAGCAATATTCGCCGATCGTGGCGCTCGCCTGGTCGGTCAGAACTTTCTGATAGGTGCAGGTCTTGAGGAATTTTCCGACCCACAGTCCGCCGGTGTAGCGCGCCGCTTTCTTGGTCGGCAGCGTGTGATTGGTGCCGATCACCTTGTCGCCATAGGCGACATTGGTGCGCGGACCGAGAAACAGCGAGCCGTAGTTTTTCATATGGCTGAGAAAGTAATCCGGATCGCGCGTCATCACCTGGACGTGTTCCGAGGCAATGCGGTCGGCCTCACGCACCATTTCGGCTTCGTCGTCGCAAACGATGATTTCGCCGAGATCGGCCCAGGCTTTACGGGCAGTCTCCGCGGTCGGCAGGATGGTCAGCAACCGCTCGATCTCCCGCATGGTATCGCGGGCGAGCTTTTCCGAATTGGTCAGCAGGATCGCGGGTGAAGTCGGGCCGTGCTCGGCCTGGCCGAGCAGGTCGGTGGCGCAGATTTCGCCGTCGACCGTGTCGTCGGCGATAACCAGCGTCTCGGTCGGCCCGGCCTGAAGATCGATGCCGACGCGGCCGAACAATTGCCGCTTGGCCTCGGCGACATAGGCGTTGCCGGGCCCGACGATCATGTCGACCGGCACGATGGTCTCGGTGCCGAGCGCCATGGCGGCGACAGCCTGCACGCCGCCGAGTACGAAAATCTCGTCGGCGCCGCCGAAATGCATCGCCGCCACAATGGCCGGATGCGGCCCGCCGTGAAACGGCGGCGCGCAGGCGATAATGTGCTTCACGCCGGCGACGCGCGCGGTGACGATCGACATATGCGCCGACGCCACCATCGGATAGCGCCCGCCCGGCACGTAGCAGCCGATCGAATTGACCGGAATATTCTTATGCCCGAGCACGACGCCCGGCATGGTCTCGACCTCGAGGTCGTGCATCGTCTCTTTTTGCTTCTGCGCGAAGTTGCGCACCTGCGCCTGCGCAAACTTGATGTCGTCGAGGTCGCGCTTCTTCACCTGGCCGATGGCGCGTTCGATCTCGGCCGGCGTCAGCTTGAACGAAGCCGGCGCCCAGTTGTCGAATTTCTGCGACAGGTCGCGCACCGCCGCATCCTTGCGCGCCTCGATATCGGCGAGGATTTGCTCGACCGTCTCGCGCACCTTGGCATCGGCTTCTTTGATCGCGCTCGCATCCATTCCGCGCTTAAGGTGCCTGACCACGGCGTTTCTCCATTCTTCTTTGTTACAGTTAGGCTTGTCGAAGCGCCGCTATCGGGTTCCGTCAACAGGCTCGACAATCACGGCGGTGCCGTAGCACAAAACTTCCGCCGTTCCGACCATCGGCCCGGTATCGTAGCGCACCCCGACAACGGCATTGCCGCCGGCGTCCTTGGCATGAGCGACCATCAGCTCGAACGCCTCCTCGCGCGCCTTTTCGCAAAGGCTGGTGAAGATGCCGGCCCGGCCGCCGAACAAGGTGCGGAACGCCCCGACAATGGTGAGCGGCAGCGATCGCGTGCGCACCGTGATGCCGCGCACGACGCCGAGGCTTTTAACGATGCGATAGCCGGCCAGATCGAACGTCGTCGCCGACGGCATCGCTTCGCGCCGGTGCAGCGTCGCGTTGAGCCGCGCCGCCGCCGTATCGCCGATGATCATTTGATCGCCTGCGGATTGATCGGCGAGCCGGTGCCGCCGGTGATAATGAGCGGCGGGCCGCAGAAGAAGAACTCATAGACATTGTCTTCGGCGCAATCCGCGGCCAGGTCCTTGAGATAGAAGATTTCGCCCATGCACAGTCCCATCGCCGGGATCACCACCCAGTGCCAGGGCTGATTGGCATCCTTAGTCTCGTTCGGCCGCACTTCGCAGCCCCAGGTATCGGTGCAGATCGCGGCGATCTCCTTTTCCTGGCACCAATAGCAATTCTCGAATTTGACGCCCGGCGCGTCGCCGCCGGCATAGCCGCCCCATTCCTTCTCGGCGAGGCAGCGCTCCATCTGGCCGGTGCGGATGATGACGAAATCGCCGCGGCCGATCGACACGTTCTGTTGCTTAGCGCATTGGTCGAGTTCGTCGTTGGAGATGCTCTCGCCATCGGCCATCCATTTGACGCGGCGAAAGCGCGCGATGTCGAGCAGCACACCGCGGCCGATCATCTTGTCTTTGGAATGCTCGATGCCGAGCACGTTGAGGCCCTTGGAATCGATCAGCTTGGCGTCATGGCCATTATAGGCCTTGTCCTCATAGAAGACGTGGCCGAGGGCGTCCCAGTGGGTCGCGCCCTGGACGCAGAGCATCAGGGTGTCGTCGGCGTAGCGGATTTTATTCCAGTCCTGGCGCTCGGCGACGGCGTCGGTGCCGGTCGCCAGCATCTGGTGGATCGGATTGAAGCGCCCGCCGAACAGCCCGTTCTGCGGCCCATTGGCATCGAGCGGAATGCCCAACGCGAAAACCTTGCCGGTGCGGATGAGGCTCGCGGCCTTGACGATGTCCTGCGGGGTAACGTGATTGAGCGTACCGCTATGATCGTCCTTGCCCCAGCGGCCCCAGTTCTTGAGCTTCTCCGACGCCTCGGCGATCGCCTTGCTGCCGACCTTGATGTCCATCGTTTCATCCCTGGTGTCTAACGGTCCCGCGGCGGCCTAGGGCCACGCGAGGTTGCACCGGTAGTTTGACATAAATGCCGGGCGTCGTGCGCGGAAAAATTTGCAGCGGGTGGGGGATCGCCTACATGGTGCGTCCGCTAAGATGCAAATTCATTTCGACGCGCCAGGCGCTTGGAGGAAAGACATGCCCGATCTCGATCCGGTAGACCGTCTGGAGATACACGTTCTGGTCGACAACGCGACCGACAGCCTGTCGAGCGTGCCCAAGCATGTCGAAACGGAATTCAACTACCTGCATCGCAAGGGGATGCGCGTTCTCTCCGGCGCATGCATCTGTTGCGCGACGCACGGACTGTCCTGCCTGATCACCGGGCACCGCGGCGGGGAGAGTCACACCGTCCTGTTCGATACCGGCCCCGAAGCGGAAACGTTCGAGCGCAACAGCCTTAAGCTTGGCATCGATCTCGGCATCGTCGAAGCGGTCGTGCTCTCGCACGGTCATTGGGATCACGGCGGCGGCATGCTGCGCGCCATCGACCTGATCCGGGCCAGTGGCAAGAAGGACGGCAACAACCGCGACCTGCCCTATTACGCCCATCCCGGCATGTTCCGCACCCGCGGCCGGCAGCTACCCGACGGCGGCGTATTGCCGATGGACGACGTGCCGAGCGTCGCCGAACTCACCGCGCATGGCGCGCGCGTCGTGAACACACGCGAGCCGCAGAATTTTCTCGACAACATGTTTTACCTGAGCGGAGAAATCCCGCGCGTCACGCCGTTCGAAACCGGGCAGCCGTTTCATTACGCCAAAACCGAAACCGGCTGGGAGCCGGATCCTTGGATTATCGATGAGCGTTGGCTCGGCGTGAACGTCGCCGGCAAAGGTCTCGTCGTGTTTACCGGCTGCTCGCATGCCGGCATCGTCAATGTTCTCAAAGACGCGCGTGCGACATTTTCCGGCGTGCCGTTGCACTGCGTGCTCGGCGGCATGCATCTGTCGGGACACACAGAGAAAGTCATTCCCGACACGGTGGCGGCGCTGCGGGAATTCAATCTCCCCTACATTGCGGCGGGCCACTGCACCGGCTGGCGCGCCATGGCGAAACTGGTCGAGGAGTTCGGCGAACAGGTTGTAACGCCGACAGCGGTCGGCAAACGGTTCGTCTTTGACGGCGTCGCTTGAAGATTCACGAACGCGAAGCTCGTTTTATTTCCGGCGCACCGCCGCGGTTTCTTCCACCGGCGGCGCTTCCCAGCCGAATACGCTGCGGCCGCCGTATTCGTGGGATTGCGCGCGCTCGCTTTCGATAAAACGCTCGAGGGGCGCCCCGCTCGCGGCACGCTCCAGCCGCAACGATTCCCGGTCGAGCTTTTGTAACGCCGCCAGCTCTTCGCTCTCGCCGAGCTTGGCCTTCGCCACCGCCGACTTCAGCACGCGGATGGTCTCATCATACACTTTGACCGGGACCGGAAACGGATGGCGGTCCTTGCCGCCATGGGCGAGCGAGAAGCGCGCCGGATCGCTGAACCGGCACGGCGCGCCGTGGACCACCTCGGCAACCAGCGCCAGTGCGCGCACCGTTCGGCCGCCGACACCGGGCGTCAGCAGCAATTCCGAAAAATCGGCCGGGCCGCGCTCCGCCGCCGCGGCGAGATTGCCGTGCAGGCGGCGGACGTGAACATCTTCCGCCTGCACATCGTGATGCGCCGGCATGATGAGATGCGGCAGCGTCGGCTGTGAGGGCTGTTGCGGCTGCTCGTTGCGTTGCTCGATCGCGGCGAGTTCGCGCGTGATGCCATCGGGGCCGAGCGTGCCGAGAAGATCAAGCTGCGAGCGGCGTGACGCCTCGGCACGCCGGTCGGTGAGATTGACGATATTGCCCTGGCCGCGTCCCTCGATCGCCGTGTGGGGTTCGTTGACGAAGCTTTTCAGGCCTTCGGACAGCCAATGATAACGCCGCGCCTGCCTGCGCTCGCCGTTCATGCCCTGCTGCACGACCACCCAATGTCCGTCGTCGGCGACGATGAAGCCGTGCAGATAGAGATCGAAACCATCCTGCACCGCGGCGCTGTCGACCTTGGCAACGAGGCGGCTTGCGGTGGCGAGCGCACCGCCGTCGAAACCGATGCGGTCGCCGATCGTAACGAGCTCCTGCGGCGTCTTGCGCGAGTGCTGGCCGCGGCCGCCGCAGACATGAAGGCCAAGTTCGCCCGCGCGCGGATTGAGCCCGCGTTTGAGCGCGCCCAGCACGCTGGTGGTGATGCCAGAGGAATGCCAATCCATCCCCATCAGGGCGCCGAAGGATTGAAACCAGAACGGATGGGACAGCCGGCGCAAGAATTCGTCGCGGCCATAATGCGCCATCACGGCTTCGCCGATCACCACGCCAAGCCGCGTCATGCGGTCGGCCAGCCATCTCGGCACAAAGCCGTTATGGAGCGGCAAGTCGGCGCTGCCGGCGCGCCGGGTCATTTGATCCGCGTTCGATTCAAGCCCATTGTTCTTATTTCGTTCTTTCCGGCAAAACTGTCAATGCCGCGACTCCTTCATTCTTTGTGCGGCGGCCGAATGCGATCGTTCCGGCTGCGCCGGCGAGCAGCAACGCGGAAAGGATGAGGCACATCCGCGTGCCGAACAGAAAGTCGCTCTGGCCGATCAGCGAGCCGAACAGCGCAACGCCGAGAACACTGCCGGTTTGCCGCGTGGAGTTGAGCACGCCGGCCGCAATGCCGGAGCGCGATTTTTCGACGCTGCCGAGCAGCGTCGCGGTGAGTGGCGGCACCAATAGGCCTAGCCCGCCGCCCATGGCGAGAAGCTGCGCGCACAGCGCCGAATAGCTGGTGTCGTGCGCGATGCCGAAGAGACCGAGGCAGCCCGCGGCCGCGATCAACGCGCCGGCCGCGATGACCGCGGGCGCGCCAAATCGCTCGGCAAGCCTCGGCGCCAGCAGGTTGACCGGCAACACCACGCCCATCATCGGGACAAAAGCCAACCCGGTCGCCAGGGCTGACCAACCGTTGATCTGCTGAAAATAAAGACTGAGCACGAAAATAAGTCCGTAAAAGGCGACGTTGACGAGCAGACCGACCGCCGACGTCAGCGCAAACATGCGATGCTTGAACAGCGAGAGCGGCAGCATCGGCTGGTGGGCGCGGCGTTCCTGGATCAGAAAGAAGGCGGCAAGGATGATGAAGGCGACGAAACCTGCGAGCACCCAGGCATTACTCCAGCCGACGCGCCCGCCTTCAATGATAGCCCCGGCCAACAGGCCGAGCATGCCGATCGCCGCGGCCTGTCCCGGCAGATCGAGTTCGTGATCCGTGCGAGTGGTGTCGGTCGCGTAGCGCCAGGTCAGCCATAGACCGGCCAGACCGATCGGCAGGTTGACCAGGAATATGCTGCGCCAGCCGAACAGCGCGATCAGCCCGCCGCCGACCAGCGGGCCCGCGGTGAGCGCTAAGCTGGCGCCGGCGGCCCAGGTCCCGACCGCGCGGCCGCGCTCTTTTTCATCGGGATAAGCGTGGCTGAGAAGCGCGAGCGAGTTCGGCACCAGGATCGCCGCGCCGAAGCCCTGTGCCGCGCGCGCAGCGATCAGAAAAAACGACGTCGGCGCCAAAGCGCAGGCCAGCGAAGCCGCCGTGAAGACGGCGAAGCCGGCCATGAAGACTTTTTTGGCGCCGATGCGGTCGCCCAAAGCGCCGGCGGTCAAGATCAGCGAGGCAAACGCGATGGTGTAGGTGCTGACCACCCATTGCAGTTCGGAGACGCCGCCGCCCAGCGCCGAGCCCATGCTGTTCAAAGCGGTGTTGACGATGGTGACGTCGAGCTGCACGACGCCATAGCCGAGGCTCATCGCGGCGAGCGTCAAGGGCTTGGCCCAAGCAGAATATGTTCTTGATTCCATCAATGACGGCGCGTCGCGAAATTGTTGATGATCCGGCGAATAAAGACGCATGATCGATCGACTCCTCGGTTCCGCTCCTCTGCTCCTCTTGCCAACTGGATATGGGATGAATGGTTGCGGAACCTACCCGTTTCCTGCGGCGCGATAGTTCGGCCCCGGGCGAAGCTTCCGAGTGAATAAGATGGAACCAATCGTCATTGCGAGCCAACGGGTCCGCGCGAAGCGCGCGGCCCGATGACAGGCTCCGCGAAGCAATCCAAACGGCGGCGCCGTTCTGGATTGCTTCGTCGCTACGCTCCTCGCAATGACGGTGTAATTTATGCGGCGAGCCCGAACAGCTCCGCGGCATTGCGCCAGCAGATCTTCTCGCACTCCGCATCCGAAAGCGAGATTGCGTCGAGCACCTTGATGGTGTCGCGGATATAGCCCGGACCTTTTTCCTTATCGAACGGGCAATCGGATGCGAACAGCACATGATCGGCGGTGAAGAAGTCGATGCCGCACACGGTTGCCGCGCGGGCGCCTTCGACCGCGGTGTCGCCGTAAAAACCCTTGAAGTAATCGTAAGGGCGTTTTTTCAGCGACTTCAGAATTGCACCATAATCTTCATCCGAGGTGCGCACGCCGAGCTGGTCGAAGGAATGCGCGACGCGGCCTTCCAGATAAGGAATGACGCCGCCGAGATGATGCGCGATCACTTTCAGATCGGGGAAACGGTCCATGATGCCGGAGAAGACCAGCCGCGCCAGCGTTACGCCGGTTTCGTAAGGCCAGCCCAGCACGCTGCAGATTTCGTATTTGGAGACTTTCTCGGTCGGATAATCCGGCATGTCGCGGGTGCGCGCCGGATGCAGCAGGATCGGCTTGCCGGATTTGGCGATCGCCTCGAAGATCGGCAAAAACTCCGGCGCGTCGAGCGGCACGCCGTTGGCATTGGTGCCGAGTTGCACGGCATTGGCGCCGTTGGCGAACGCGCGCTCCGCCTCCTTCGCCGCCGCCTCCGGCGCGTTCATCGGCAACAGCGCCGACCAGCCGACAAAATGCTTCGGGTGTTTGGCGGCGACTTCGGCAAGGCCGTCATTGCCGATCTTCGCCATTTCCGGCGACTTGTCCGGCCCCCACAACCGCTCCATCGGCGGCAGGCCGTGCGAGAGCAGCTGGGTATAATTTTCGAACGACTCGACCAAGCGCAGCCGCAAATCGATGTCGGATAAAGCCGGAATGCCACGCACGCGCTTGCCGAGATCCTTGGCGCCCGCCGGCGTTTCGAGCAACGCGTCGTAATAGCGCTTCGGGAAAAAATGATTGAAGGCATCGATGTAGCGCACGCGTTTCCTCGTCACTTTTTATCCCCTCCCCCTTGTGGGGAGGTTCGGCTAAGGCGCTCCGCTCTCGTCGTCTCTTTGCACCGGCGCATTCATTTCGACGTCGCTGCGTCGTTGATTGCCCATTTCACGGCCGAGGGTGAAGTATTCGCTGGCTGTGGCCATGCGGGCCTGGCGCTCCAAGTCAGCGGGCCAGGTGCCGAGCTCGTAGCCGTGCCAGGGACTTTCCGGCTGCAGCGGCGGCAGGCCGAGGCGCTCCCAGATCAGTTTCGCCTCTTCCATATATTCGCGCCTCGGCAACGCGACCGGCGCGTAAGTGCCTTTGAGCGTGGCGTTGATCAGCACCGACGCAGTTTCGCCGTCGTCGCGCGGGCCGCGCGGCCCGTGACCGGGGTGCTTGTGCGGCACCACCAGGAGATCGTGCTGCGGCTGGCAGCGATAAGACATCGCCCAGAACAGCGCATCGGCGTTTTGCGGATCGATATCCTCGTCGACAGCGATGATCCACTTGCCGGCAAAACGATGCAGCGTCGAGGCGCCGTCGAGCGCGCGCCAGATTTCGGTTTCCGGCGCGCCGCGCGCGAACTGGATGCCGATCACGGCGTAGAGACTGGTCAGCGGCTCGTGCATGGCGACGCGCTTGACCGATTTGACCGCGAGCACCGTGCGCAGGTGATGCAGATAAAGCGGCTCCATGGCGACGCGGCGGATCACGCTCGATTCGCTCGGCGTCACCTGGCTGATGAACGAGGTCAGGATCGCGTTGCGGCGCCGCGTGATCGCGGTGACATTCATGAAGGCATTATATTCCTGCAGATTGACATAGCCGTGGGATTCGCCGAACGGCGCCTCCGGCTCCAAAAATTCGGTGTCGATAAAACCTTCGATCACGATCTCGGCCTCGGCCGGCACCAAGAGATCGACGGTCTTGGCGCGCACGACATTGATCGGCGAGCCGGCGAGCGCGCCGGCGACCCAGATCTCGTCGAGGCTCTCCGGCATTTTCTGCACGGCCGCATAGGAGATCACCGGCGGGCAGCCGATCACGACCGCGCACGGCATCGGTTCGCCGCGCGCCTTGTATTTGAGCCAATGCGCATAAATCCCGGCGCGCAACTCGACCGATGGATTCATGCCGAGACGGCGCCGCGCCTTGAGCTGGCCGCGATAATTGCCGACATTCTGCAGGCCGGTATCCGGATCCTTGGTGATGTAATGGCCGGCGGAAAGATAAGGTGCGTTGTCGAAGCCTGGTGTCGAGATCGGCACCGGCAATCCGTCGAGCCCGTTGCCGGCTTTATCGAGCTCATCGCCGATGACGCAGATGTCATGGCACGGCGCCTCGGTAACGAGACGCGGCTCGATCGGCGACGCGATGGCCTTGACCCAGGCGGCGCCGATCTCCTCGAGCGGCCGGCCGAAGCCGATCCGATAGACGTCCGGATTGGCGGCAAGCCCCGCCACCAGCACCGCCATGTCGTAACGCGCGCCCTTGCTGTCGGTCGGCTGCGTGAACAAAAACGCGCGGCGCTCGCGCTCGGCAATGCCGCCGCGATACTGCCAGCGCACCAGCGGATGCATGGCGGTGTCTTTATTGATCGGCTCGTCGACCACGACCAGCAGTCCGGCGCGCTGGAGCGCCAGCACATGATCATGCAGATCGGGATAGCCGCGCGGCGGCTGCGGCTCGCCGCGATAACGGGCCAGCGCGGCGCCAAGACTTTCGCCCTTATCCGGATTTTCGCCTTTATCCGCCATACGCGGTCAGCGTGCTTGCGTCAGCAACGACATGATCCAACTGGCCGCCGCAAATGCTTCGGCATCGCGATTGAAGAAACCGATGACTTGCAAGCCGAGCGGCATGCCGTCGACTTCGAACAGCGGCAGCGACAGCGCCGGCACACCCAAGAGCGACGCCGGCACGGCGAAATCCGGATTGCCGGTGAACGACAGTCCTGCCGGCGCACCGCCCGGTGCGGACAGCGTGATGCAGGCATCGTAACTTCCGGCGAGATCGGCGTGGACCGCGCGCACCCTCGCCCGCTCTTTTAGATCGGCGCGATGATCGGCAAGCGTCAAGGTCTCGTAGGCTTGCGACCGGTCCACCAGCAGCTGGCTCAGCAAACTCGCATCGCGATCCTGCATCGAATGCAAGAACCAGCGCGTCTCCCAGCCATTACAGCGATGCGACAGCTCGGCCGCGTGGACGAGGTCGGATTCAAGGGCGGCGATCTTGTCGTCGTTACGACGCGTACCGATAGAAACGCCGGCGGAATTCAAGCGCGTGACGGCTTCATCGAGCCGTTGCTTGGCGGTAGCCGACGCATTGTCCCATCCCGCGGTTTCCAGAATCGCCATGCGGCGCGGCTTCGTTTCGGACGGCTTCGAGTCCGGTCCATTCAGGCCCGGCGTTCCCGCATCGCCGCCGACGCGGGAGACGATCTCATGCGCGACCTGCCAGACGTCTTCGAGCGACGCGCCCAGAATGCCGGTGCAGCTCTGGCTCTGATAATCGTGACAGCCTTCGCGATTGAGCGCATTGACGCTCGGCTTGAAGCCGACACAGCCGCAAAAGCTCGCCGGCCGGATGGTCGAGCCGATCACCTGGGTGCCGAGTGCGGCGGCAACGATGCCGGCGCCGACCGCGGCCGCCGAACCGCTCGACGATCCGCCGGGTGTATGCGCGACATTCCACGGGTTGCGGGTGCCGCGCGGTTCGGATGCGGCAAATTCCGTCGTCACCGTTTTGCCGAGAATGACCGCGCCGGCCTCGCGCAGGGCGCGCACGCCGGCCGCGTCCTTTTCGGAACGCCAGCCGCTGAACAGCGGCGATCCCATCTCGGTCGGCATATCTGCGGTTTCGAAAATATCCTTGATGCCGATCGGCATGCCGTCGATCGGCGACAGCGGCGTGCCGGCCCGCCAGCGCTTCGCCGATAACTCTGCCGCGGCACGCGCTGCCGGCAGATTGGTGCAAACGAAGGCGCCGATACGCGGCTCCCATTCTTCGAACAGCGCCAGCGTCTGCTCGAAGAATTGAATGGGCGTTGTTTCGCCGGAAGCGAAGTTTTTCGTCGCGGCGAGGTAGGAACGCATAGCAGGCATGCCCGGCGGCCCCGCTGGCACTGTGCCGGTCACGCTGGGTTCCGAGCGCGCTTTCGTTGCGTTTGCCATCGATTTTCCGCCGCCGTTGCAATGGATTTCGGCGCATTGTACGACGAAATCAGCGGGCGCAAAAAGAAAAGACTCAAGCCGCAAGCCGCGAGGCAACATCGCGAGGAAGGTGCCTATGCACGAAATCACCGGACAAGTTCATTGGCACGAGCCGTCGGGCTTTCGCCGCGCCGGTTTCGGCAAATTCGGCCGTCCGAAGACGCCCTACGATCTGTTCATGGAAGCCGACGGGATTCCGATCTTTCGCGACATCGGCGTCAGCACGGTCAAGAACCTGCCGCTCGAACCGTGGCCGCGCATGGGCGGACGCGGCAGCTACATCCAGCTCTACGGCACCGAAGGCAAATGGGGCAGCTATGTCGTCGAGGTGCCCGGCGCCGGCGCGCTCAACGCCGAAAAGCACATGTATGAGGAAATCTATTTCGTCGTCGAAGGCCGCGGTTCGACCGAGGTCTGGCTCGAAGGCGACACCAAGCGTCACGTGTTCGAATGGCAGAAGGGATCGCTGTTCTCGATTCCGGTCAACGCCATGCACCGCCTCGTCAATGCGAGTTCGGCTCCGGCGCTGCTGATCGGCGGCACCACCGCGCCCAATCTGATGAACCTGATCAACAATACCGACGTGATCTTCAACTGCCCCTATCAGTTCCGCGACCGCTTCTCGGGCACCGACGATTTCTACAAATACAATGACGACATCGAGCCCGATCCGGTGCGCGGGCTCGCCATGCGGCGCACCAATTTCATTCCCGACATCGTCAATTGCGATCTGCCGCTCGATAATCGGCGTTCGCCCGGTTACCGCCGCATCGAGCCGTTCATGACCGGCAATACATTCTATCTATGGATCGCCCAGCACGAGAACGGCCACTATTCGAAGGCGCATGCCCACACCTCGGCGGCGGTGCTGATCTGCCTCAAGGGCAAGGGCTACACTTATACCTGGCCGGAAAATCTCGGGCCGACGCCGTGGAAAGACGGCAAGGCCGATCAAGTCAAGCGCGTCGATTACGAACCCGGCGGCATGGTCTCGGCCGCCCCCGGCGGCGCGCGCTGGTTTCACCAGCATTTCGGCGCCTCGAAAGACCCGTTTCGCCTGACCGCGTGGTTCGGACCGCACAATCCCGGCCGCGAGCCCGGCCCGCCGGGCGAAAAACACATCGATTACACCGCGATGGATCTTCCCGAAGGCGGCTCCGCGATCCCCTATTATATGGAGGATCCGTTCCTGCGGCAGGAATATACCGCGCGCATGAAGGCCGAAGGCGCCGAGAACCGCATGCGGCCGGAATATTACGAACGCGATTACCGCGGCTTGTTGCCGAAAGAATGAGTCTCCGCCGTCGTCATTCCGGGGCGCCGCGCAGCGGCGAGCCCGGAATCCATAATCCCAGCGTTCGTGGTTATGGATTCCGGGTTCCTCCGGGGGCCTGTCATCGGGCCGCGCGCTTCGCGCGGACCCGTTGGCTCGGCCCCGGAATGACGAGTGAGAAAATCGCATGAGCGATGAAATCGGCGGCCGCATCTTCTTTTCCAATACCGGGCGCACCTTCGGCGAAGACGATGAGCTCTGCGTCCTGTCGGTCGGCGTCGATATCGGCTCGTCGACGTCGCACCTCGTGTTCTCGCGCATCGTGCTGGAGCGGCTCGACAGCCGCTATGTCGTCACCGAGCGCGAGAGCTTTTATCAGTCCGATATTCTGCTGACGCCCTATGCCGGCGAAGACACCATCGACGCCGACGCGCTCGGCGCCTTCATCGCGCAGCAATACAAGGACGGCAAAGTCGATCCCGACGAGATCGATACCGGCGCGCTGATCCTGACCGGCGTCGCGGTGCGGCGGAAGAATGCGCGGCGCATCGGCGAATTGTTCGCAAGCCAGGCCGGCCGGATGGTCGCGGTCAGCGCCGGCGACAGTCTTGAATCGGTGATGGCCGCCTACGGCTCGGGCACCGTGGCGCGCTCGATCCGCAATCGCGCGCCGGTCATGAATGTCGACGTCGGCGGCGGCACCGCAAAGATCGCAGTTTGCGCCGAGGGCAAGGTGATCGGCGTCACCGCGCTCGATGTCGGCGCCCGGCTCATCGTGCTTGACGACGACCGCCGCATCGTGCGGCTCGAAGAGGCCGGCCGCCGTTTCGGCGCCGAGCTTTCGTTGCAGCTTTCGCCCGGCGCAATCCTGTCCGAAAACGAGACGCGCACTCTCGCCGGGGCCATGGCCGATCGTTTGTTCGAGGCGACGCGGGGCGGCACGCCACGTGCCGGTGGCGCCGACCTGCTGCGGCTCGACCCGCTGCAGTTTTCCGGCGACATATCCGATGTGAGTTTTTCCGGCGGCGTCTCCGAATACATCTATGGCGGCGAGGCCAAGAGCTTCGGCGATCTCGGCCCGCTGCTTGCCGACGCATTGCGGACGCGGCTGCGGGACTCCGGGCTGCAATTGGCGCGGCCGGAGGCCCGAATCCGCGCCACCGTGATCGGCGCCTCGCAATACACCATGCAGGTGTCGGGCTCGACGATCTTCGTCTCGCCGCTCGAAACGCTGCCGCTGCGCAACGTGCCGGTCATCGCGCCCACGCTGCCGCTCGACGGCGAAGAAATCGATTCATCGGCGGTCGCCGCCGCGATCAAGAGCGCGCTGAAGCGTCTCGATCTCGACAGCGGTGAAAGCGCGGTCGCCGTCTTCGTTTCATGGCGCGGCTCGGCGACGTTCCGGCGGCTTGACGATTTCTGCAAAGGCGTCGCCGCCGGTCTCGACCGCGTGCTCGCCCGCGGCCATCCCATCGTGCTCGCCGGCGACGGCGATGTCGGCGGGCTGATCGGCATCCATTATCGCGAGGAATTGAAGCTTGAAACGCCGATCGTCTCGATCGACGGGCTCGAGCTCAAGGAGTTCGACTATATCGATATCGGCGCCATTCTCGACACCTCGGGCGCGGTGCCGGTGGTGATCAAGTCGCTGGTGTTTCCGACCAGCGCCGGCCTTGGCAAGGATTGGCACAACGAGCGCGCCAAGGCCGGTGCATCGGCTGCGCCTTAGGGCTTGGCCTTATCGTAAGCAGGCTATCGGGTTAAGCATCCTCCGGACGGTGAACGAGCTTGTAGACTTGAACCGTGCTCGAATCCGGCTCGTCCATGGTTCGCCCACACACCACACATTTTACAATGTTGCTGTCGGTAGTCTTGGAAAGCCGCGAATCCGTTACGGAATAGAGCGCTCCGCACGCGGGACAAAAGAAGCTTCTGCCCTCGGGAATTGGTCCTGTCAGAGGCATGTTCAGGCACCTCCGCAACCTGCAATAAATATGCTCCCTTGAGAAAATAAATGCCAGGGCCATTAAACCATTGATCGATCAGTCTGCCGTCTTAACCGGCGGTGGAGCGTTTCCGCGCGATTATCGCTCGACGGACCAGAGCAATGTGTTCGCGTAGCGTATAAGCCTCGCTCGCGAACCCGGCTGGTGTATGTATTCGGGCCACCGCTCGCTCGATACGTTCCAAGTCACCTAGCCATTTCTCCGTGGGCAATGTGCCGGTACGCGCGGCGACATCTCGCTCGAGTAGAGCCAACTCGCCATACCATCGATAGACCCGTGACCGGACCTGCCAACGGAGCAGCTGGGGCAGGTAGTGGAAGAGCGGAAACAGAATTGCAGCCAGTGGGAGAAATATGATGATGGCCCGTTCGGCCAATGTCGCAACCCAGAACGGCAAATAACGATAGAGAACGCTTTGCCCGAAACGTCTGTGCTCGTCGGCATCAGCCGAGACGCGCAGATCGACCTGAGTCGTTTCCGGGAACTCACCAGCGTCCTCGAAAAGACCCTGTCTGCCGTGAATCTCGCGTGCCGCATCGAGCAACAGGCGGATCAATGCGGGGTGGAAATCATCCCGCGCGGCAAGCATCTCTTTGGTACCGATGAGATCGACGTCGTCCTTTGGAATGTTGGTTGCCAAGTCGATCACGCCGGCCGGCAATGTCAGCTTGGAGATGAAATTGAGCCGTCGACGATAGGCTTCCGCCCTGCTGTAACTCAGGAGCTTCAAGGCCGGATCGTGAAGCGCCGTCCAGACGGCGTGATTCTCCGCTCCATCGACAAAGATCGCAGCATCGACCTCACCCGATTGCAGTGCCAGCAATGCGGCATCATTGCTCAGTGGCCGCGTCACCATATCCTGGCTCGTTAGGCCGTTGAGCGCGAACACAGCTTCTGCCAACGAGTGAGCGCCGCTACCGGCAACGCCAACGGCAACCCGGCGATTGCGCAGCTCGTTGACATAATCGAGCGTCTCCGTCCCGCGGTAGAAAATCCACATTGGCACGTAGTAGAGGCTCGCAAGCATTACGACATTGTCGGCCTCGGGAAACTTTGCGATTCCGCCCTGTGTGAAAGCGACATCAACACCGGAATGCGGATTCCGGAGCAGCCGCAAATTCTCTCCCGGGCCGTTGGTCATTCGTTCTTCGACAGCAACCCCAGACCGAGCCAGGATTTCGATGTAACGCTGCGCGTACTGGTGCAGCAGACCATCTTTCAGTCCCGAAGCCAGAACGATGTGACGTGGCGGAGCAGTTTGCCAAAGATGCATCACCGGCCATGCTACGGCGACGATCAACGCAAAGACGATCAAGGCTAGGCTCAAGCGGCCGCGTGAGGACAGCGACGCAAACTTTTCGAGTGTCATAGAGCCACTTTGATCGCAACAGCTAAGACGGAAACGACATTAGCGATTTCGCCGCAATAAGTCGCTGCTTTTGCGGTGCAAAATGTCGCTCTTAAGGGATAGGCTGCGAAGCGTTCAGGAGGCTGCGAATGACTGAGCTACTGGTCGCCTCGGGCCTGATCGTCGGGCTCATCAGCGTTCACGAGATTGGTTTTTGGCTGGGATCGCTGACCGGTTCGGCAGACGAGCCTTTTGACCGCCAGGTGGTCTTGGTCCGGACATCCACGGCCGCTCTGGTTGCGTTTTTGATCGGCTTTGCTTTTTCAGGCGCGGCATCGCGCTTTATCGATCGGCAAGATCTCATTGTGAAAGAGGCGAACGCGCTCGGAACTGCCTACCTGAGAGCCGATGTTATCGCCGAACCGCAACGCGGCGAACTGAAGGCTGCGCTGAAAGAATATACCGCCGATCGGGTCAAGCTGCTGAGTAGCGAAGAACGCGATCAAATTGAACCTTTGCTCGCCAAGGTCAATGGCCTGCACGAACGAATGTGGAGGTCGGCGATCGAGGCCACTCAGGACCACGCACCATTAATGGGGATGGTTCTGCCGCCGATCAACGAGATCATCGATCTGCATTCGATACACCTCGCTATGGCGAGAAGGCATTTGCCCGTTTCGATCATGGCGGTCCTTTTGGGTGCGGTAGCAATTAGCGTTGGCATGATTGGGTTCGGCAATGGTCGCGGGGGCCGCAGATTTACTTTGATCGACTCCGTCTACGGAGTTGTTCTTGTGGTCGCATTGTGGATGACCATCGACTTGGACTATCCAGGCATTGGCCTCATCAGGGTGAGTAATCTCCCTGTCGTGGAAACCTTGGCTGCAATGAATTGAGTATGCCGGCATGTCGCCGTTTGACAGGAAAACGGACACCGGCAATTTAGGTGCTACGTCCATTATGGACCTAAATGCCCCTTCAGCAGTTTATATTTGTCGTCCTTTCTATACCCTGCCCTTCCCTCTAGACCGTCGCCCCCCATCGGATTTGGAGCCTGGAATGCCGAGAATGACATCGTGCGTTGCAACGGCGTGGCTTTTGATTGCGCCGCTGACCGCAGCCGCCGCGCCTGCGTTTCAATCGCCGTCCCCGGATGGCAACGCCACGGCGCAAAGCGTTCAGCGCTACGCGCAGAATGATCCGGTTCAAACGCTACCGCCGGCGGCGCGCACGAATCCGCAAGCGCAGGGGCCGGCTCAAGTCTATTTGTTGCGCGGCTTTCTCAACGTCTTTTCGCTCGGCATGGACGACCTCGCCAGGAAACTCCAGGCCGACGGAATTGCCGCGACGGTCATGAACCATGCCGATGCCGACTTCATCGCCAGCCGCATAATGACGGCTTACAATGCCGGCGACCACGGCCCCATCGTGCTGATCGGGCATTCGCTCGGCGCCGATGCTATCGTCGAGGTCGCCTACGCCCTGGCGCGGTACAACATCCCGGTCGCGCTTTTGGTCCTGTACGACGGCACCGAGGCGCACCAAATTCCGGGCAACGTCGCATCAGCGATCAATTATACCAAGCATTTCATGATCACCCCGCAGCTCGGATCGCACAGCGCGATTTCAAACGTCGATCTCAGCGGTGACGCGGCCATCGATCATCTCAGCATCGACACCGCGCCGGCCTTGCAGACCCAAACGCTGAATTACGTGCTGCAGGCCGCGTCGGCCGTGCCGCGCGAGCCGGTGTCGCGCCGGCAGTAAAGCCCTTATCCGTCGCCCCGCCCCGGTGCGGACGATAGGGCGTTTGAGCGGAAGCTTGCGAAGATTGTGACAGGCACCCCGATGACTGTTGCCTCAAGGAACGCCATTGACGCGACAGGGTTACATGCAAGGTGAATGTGAGCATGCCATGTTTGGACCTATAGTGGGGTAAAAATCGCGATGATCCGCTTCGGACAGGGTCGCTTCTCTCGCTGCATGATTACTGCCGCGGTCGCGTGGATGCAGTACCAGACTGCAGCGGTCGCTAACGCCTCGCCGCGGAACGAATTCCCAAAAGGGGTCCACTGGCTCCCGGATGGTTTCTGCGTTCGCGGGTACGATCCGTCGGGTTACACCTATGCATGCTTAAATGACCACGGGCAGCCTCATTGCGGCTGTTGGCCCACCAGGATTTTCTGGTGGCCGCGGCGTCAATGACATCGGTCAGCCGGATTTGGCGTACCAAAGAGGCGCTCCCTAACGTGAGCGCTCCATTGCGTAGGCTGCTAGAATTTAGCAGTCAGTTTAAGAGAAGTCGCTTCCGTACTGCGACCCGCGTTCCATAATCCATCACATCGTTATGCGAACGGACTGCTGACCTTGGCAAAACCGGTCTGGACTGAGAAAGAGATTTCTCTTTCTTCATAAGTCTGTGCGCCCGGAGAAAAATCTCCTCTCCAACCCGAAGCTGACGATCAATTTCGGTGCGCAGAACATTCATGGGCGATCGTAAAATTGCGTTCTTCGCGGCGTGACTAGACTGCCCGTTTGAACGAGACGAGATTGCTGTAGATGGGCTTGGCACGCTGATTGCCTAAGCTTGTTACGACGCGAACGGTCCGGCTTCCCGAGTCTATCCACTCGGCCGACGCCGCCTTTGCGCAACCACAAAACAAAACAACAGGATCGCGAAATGTATCAGGCGAACCGGCGCGCCTTTATGGCTTTCGGACTAGGCTCATTGGCGGCCAGCCGCTCCTCTTCGGCTTTTGCCGCGACCGATTATCCGCAGCGTCCCATCCGTTTAATCGTTCCGCGTAGCGCGGGAGGCGTGCTCGATATCATCGGGCGGGAATGGGCCAATTGGGCCGGTTCCCATTTGGGAGTCGTCGCGGTCGAGAATTATGGCGGCGGTGGCGGAATGACCGGAACGGCGATGGCGGCCCATGCCTCTCCCGACGGCTATACGCTGCTACTCGGCAGCACCAGCGATCTTGTACTGAACCCTGCTTTGACAGCCGATAAGCTCTACGATCCCGTCAAGGATTTTGCGGACATTGCAGGGCTGGCGATCTCTGTAGCGGCCATCATGGTAAATCCGTCCGTGCCCGCGCATGATCTCGCCGAACTCGTCGCTTACGCCAGAGCCAATCCCGGCAAGCTTTCCTACGGCTCTGCCGGCGCCGGTACGATGTCCAATCTGTGCGGCGAATTGTTCAAAAAACTTGCTGGCCTGCCCGACATCGTCCAGGTGCCTTATAAAGGTGCGAGCGGCGGGTATGGCGATCTGATCGCCGGCAATATCCCGATTATGACCTCCAACATAACGAGCAGCATCCTGGCGATGCATCGTGCTGGACAGATTCGCATCTTGGCCGTTGCGACGGATCATCGTCTCTCGGCCGCACCGGAAATTCCGACGGCGGCGGAAGCCGGTTATCCGGATTTGATCGCGCAACTCTTTGTCGGCCTGTTTGCTTCGGCGGGAACACCAAAGCCGATTATCGACCGCCTCGCTGACGTCACGCAGGACGCGGTCGTAGACAAGAGTTTCCAGGAAAAACTGCAAAACGCGGGATTCGAACCGGTCATCCATTTTGGTCCGGAACAGACCGCCAAATATCTCGGCGAAGAAGTGGTGCGGTGGGACCCGATTCTGAAAGAATCCGGGCTCAAGCCCGGGTAATGGGGTCGCCATTGTCCAATTACCGCACCGAGCCACCGGCTCGGTTGATTGAGTAATAACCCCTAATAAACCCTGTAAACCCTGTAAACCCTGCGGCGGATTTGTGCATTGCACAATCCCGAGGCGTGTTGCGGTGAAAGCAGGCAGGCCGCCGGCGGTAAAAAGGTCGCCGCGCAAAACCTCAAGTCGTTCAAACAATTGAAGAAACGTCCGTCTGCCGCACCGCCGCCGGCTGGCATTTATTTTGCTGTTACTCCGTTGTGACTGGGCCTGCGCCACCGGAACCACCGGGCGCGGCCATGCGCGAAGGAGACGGACAATGGGCGACTATGTGAAACCGGCCGATGTCGCATTGGCGATGCTCGATTCAGGCAGGCGCAAGCTCGCGCTGTCGCCGCGCGACCTTCTGATCCGCGGCATGCTGTCGGGCGCCATCCTCGGCGTCGCGACCAGTCTCGCCTTCACCGGCGCGGTGCAAACCAACGTGCCACTGGTCGGCGCGCTGATCTTCCCGGTGGGATTGATCGCCATCGTGCTGCTCGGCTTCGAACTCGTCACCGGAAGTTTTGCGCTGGTGCCCTTGCCGTGGCTGGCCGGCGAAGCGAGCGCCGGTTCGGTGCTGGTGAATTGGGGCTGGGTCTTCATCGGCAATCTGATCGGCAGCGTCGCCTATGGCGCCCTGATCGCCATCGCGCTGACCAATATGGGCACCATCGCGCCGGCAGGCGTCGCGCTCCGCATCGTGCAGACCGCCGAAGCGAAGACCATCGGCTATGCCGCGATCGGCTTTGCCGGCATGGTCACCGTCTTCGTCAAGGCGATGCTGTGCAACTGGCTGGTCTGCCTCGCCGTGGTGCTCGCCATGACGACGAATTCGACGATCGGCAAGATCGCCTGCGCCTGGATGCCGATCTTCATCTTCTTCGCTCAAGGCTTCGAGCACTCGGTGGTGAACATGTTCATCATTCCGACCGGGATGATGATGGGCGCGAAAGTCAGCGTCGCCGATTGGTGGCTGTGGAATCAGATTCCGGTCACGCTCGGCAATCTGGTCGGCGGCTTCATCTTCACCGGGCTTGCCATCTACACGACCTACAAGCCGCGCAGCGCGGCGGTCATGGCGCCGACGCCGACCGGCGTGCCGGCCGAATAGACTGTAGGGGTGAACTAACGGATCGAACGATGTCGAGCGATTTCGAGCCGGAACAGAAGCGCTATCTCGAGGGCTTCGTCGCCGGTCTGCAGATTGCGAAAAGCGCAAAAAATAGCGGCGGCAGCGCGCCCCCACCCTTCCCTCCCCAGCGAGCGGGGGAGGGTCAGGGAGGGGGCGCCGAACCCATCGGCCCCGACGCCGCGGCGCTTCGCGCACAGGATCGCGTTATCAAATCCGGCGGCAAACTATCGGACCCGGAAAAGTTCAAGCGCGAGCTGCATCCGTTCGACGGCTATCAGAAACTGAAAGACCAGGCCGCCAACAACGAGGCGCCGAAGGCCGACGATAATTTCCGCTGGCGCTTCTATGGCCTGTTCTACTGCGCGCCGACGCAAACCGCCTATATGTGCCGGCTGCGCATGCCGAACGGCATTCTCAGCCATTGGCAATTCTCAGGCATTGCCGGTCTCGCCGAGCGCTACGCCGCGGGCTACGCCCATGTGACGACGCGCGCCAATCTGCAAATGCGCGAGGTGGCGGCGAAGAACGCCACCGCCATGGTCGAAGGTGTTCTCGATCTCGGATTGTCTTCGCGCGGCTCCGGCGCCGACAATATCCGCAATGTCACCGGCACGCCGACCGCCGGCATCGATCCGCAGGAATTGCTCGACACGCGGCCTTATGCGCGCGAATGGCATTTCCACATTCTCAACGATCGTTCGCTCTACGGCCTGCCGCGCAAATTCAATGTCGGCTTCGACGGCGGCGGCATCATCGCCGTGCTGGAGGACACCAACGATATCGGCTTCCAGGCCGTCGAAGTGAAAGACGGTTTCGGCGTCGAGCCCGGCATCTGGTTCCGGCTCTTGCTCGGCGGCATCACCGGCCACAAGGATTTCGCCCGCGACACCGGCGTGATCGTGCGGCCCGACGAGGCCACCAAAGTGGCCGACGCGATCGTGCGCGTCTTCATCGACAATGGCGACCGCACCAACCGCGCCAAGGCGCGGCTCAAATACGTGCTTGACGCCTGGGGTTTTGAAAAATTCCTCGCCGCGACCGAGGAGAAGCTCGGCCGCAAGCTCGTCCGCGTGCCAGCCGACGCTATCGCGCCGCGCCCGGCCTTCGATCGCATGGCGCATATCGGCGTGCGACCGCAGAAACAATCGGGGCTGAACTGGATCGGCGTCGCGCTGCCGCTCGGCAAGCTCACCGGCGATCAGATCCGTGGCATTGCCAATGTCGCGCGACAATTCGGCGACGGCGATATCCGCCTCACCGTCTGGCAGAATTTGTTGATCTCCGGCGTCGCCGACAACAGCGTGGCGGCGGCGGAAGCCGCCATCGCTGCGGTCGGGCTTTCGACCAAAGTCAGCGCCATTCGCGCCGGGCTGATCGCCTGCACCGGCAATGCCGGCTGCCGGCTGGCGATGTCCGACACCAAGCGTCATGCCGCCGAGATCGCGGCCTGGTGCGAGACCCGCGTGCAGCTCGACAGCGCGGTGAACATCCATCTCACCGGCTGCCCGAATTCCTGCGCGCAGCATTACATCGGCGACATCGGCCTCCTCGGCACCAAGGTGCAGGTGTCCGACGACGGCGATCAGGTCGAAGGCTATCACGTCGTCGTCGGCGGCGGCTTCGGGCCGGATGCCGCCTGCGGCCGCGAGGTCTATCGCGACGTCAAGGCCGACGACACGCCGGCGACCGTCGAGCGTATGCTCAAGGCCTATGTCGCGCATCGCGCCGGCGCGGATGAGAACTTCCTCGCGTTCACGCGGCGTCACGAGATCGATGCGCTCAAGGCGCTGTTCGAGCAGCAGGCGGTCGAATGACCCAGACCATCCCGCCGCCGATTCCGAGTTTGATTCCGGAAAGCGCGCCGTTCACCGCCGAGCAGCGCACTTGGCTCAACGGCTTCTTCGCCGGCTTCCTCTCGCTCGACGGCGGCATCAATCCGCTCTCGCCCGAAGAAACCACGGCGCTGTTGGGCGACGTGCTGGGCGGCGGCGCGCCGGCTGAGCGCGGCCCGTTCGATGACGGCGATGACGGCCAGGCGCCGTGGCACGACACCGCGATCGCGTTGCCCGAGCGCATGCAGCTTGCCGAGAAGCGGCCGCTGCGGCGGCGGCTGATGGCGGCGATGGGCCAGCAGGATTGCGGCCAGTGCGGCTATAGCTGCGAGGATTATGCCAACGCCATCGCGCTGAAAAACGAAGAGCGGCTCAACCTCTGCATCCCGGGCGGCAAGGAAACCACCCGCATGGTGAAGGCGCTCTATGCCGAGCTTGGCGCCGCGCCTGCGGTGGCGAAGGCGCCGGCGAGCGCAGACCCACCGGCCGCGGAGACGACGATAGCCGCGCCGCTCGCGCCATCGCGCGACAAGCCCGCCGAAATCGCGTTCATCTCGCGCGCGCGGCTCAACAAAAAAGGCTCGAACAAAGAGACCTGGCACATCGATCTCGATCTCACCGAAACCGGCATCGAATACACCGTCGGCGACGCGCTCGGCATCTTCCCGCATAACGACGCAGTGTTGGTCGACGCGGTGATCAAAGCGCTCAGCGCGCCGCCCGATTTCCCGATCGCCGGGCGGACCTTGCGCGAGGTGCTGACCGACAGCGTCTCGCTCGGGCTCGCGCCCGACATGCTGTTCCAGCTCGTCTTCTACATCACCGGCGGCGAGCGGCGGCAGAAGGCGAAGGCGCTCGCAGCCGGCGAGGACCCGGACGGCGATGCAAAAACACTCGACGTGCTGGCCGCGCTGGAAAAATTTCTCGGCATAAGGCCCGACCCGGAAGCTTTCATCGAAGCGCTCGATCCGCTGGCGCCGCGGCTTTATTCCATCGCTTCGTCGCCCAAGGTCGCCGCCGACCGCGTCTCGCTCACCATCGACGCGTTGCGCTACGCCGTCGGCAAGCGCGCCCGCGTCGGCGTCGCCTCAACTTTTTTTGCCGAGCGCATCGCGCCTGGCACCAAAATCAAAGCCTATATCCAGAAGGCGCACGCCTTCGGCCTGCCCGCCGATCCGGCGGCGCCGATCATCATGATCGGACCCGGCACCGGCATCGCGCCGTTCCGCGCCTTCCTGCATGAGCGCATGGCGACCAAGGCGCCCGGCCGCAACTGGCTGTTCTACGGCCACCAAAAAAGGGACTGCGATTTCTTCTACGAGGACGAACTCGCTGGCATGAAATCGGCCGGCGTTCTCACGCGTCTCTCGCTCGCCTGGTCGCGCGACGACAACCGGAAATTCTACGTGCAGGACCGCATGCGCGAAGTCGGCCGCGAATTGTGGGCCTGGCTCGCCGAAGGCGCCCATGTCTATGTCTGCGGCGCCATCGCCATGAGCAAGGACGTCGAGCGCGCGCTGATCGACGTCATCACCGCGCACGGCGCCCGCACGCCGGATCAGGCCGTGAGCTTCTTCGCCGAGCTGAAAAAGAAGGGGCGCTATCAGGCGGATGTTTATTAAACAAATTCCGCCCCCGCGAAGCGGGGGAGGGGGACCACGCGAAGCGTGGTGGAGGGGGCGACTGAGTCGGAGCCTTGTTGTCGCTTCCGGACCAAACAAACAACGCAAAAGCTGATAAATACCCGCGGTTCTTACGTGATGGCGGAGCCCGCACCCCTTCCACCGCGCAAGAGCGCGGTCCCCCTTCCCCGCTATCGCGCAGGGCTGTCCGGGGAAGTTCAAGCATAGGAGAACTCGAGTTGGCCTGGGGGTGAGTTGGGTTGGCGGCGACTTGGATTGCAGGGGGGCGGCTTGTCGATTTCGGCGATGGGTCTGCGCATGAACAAGCGCTGCCTGATAAGTTCGGTGAGACGCAGCGCCGGCAAGGTGACGACATGACGGCGTGCGGCAAGGCGCAGCAGCAGATAGGCGATCATGGCTGCGAGGATTTGCAGGCGGATGGCGTTTTCATTGTTACCGATGAACTTGCGGATGCGCAGATGCTGCTTGATCCAGCGGAACAACAGCTCGATTTGCCAGCGGCTCTTGTAGAGCGCCGCAACTTCCAATGCGCTGCGGTTGAGATCGTTGGTGATCAGCGTGATCTTGGCGCCGGTCTCGCGCTTGATACGGATGCGGCGGAGTGGAATTGGCAGGACGGAATCGCCCTTGCTGGCAAGCCGCACCTCGGCATCGTCGAGGATGACGAAGCCAGCGCCGATGGCGCGTCCGACGCGCCGCTGCCTGGTGACGCGCCAGCGCGTGCTCACCTTGCTCCGGGTGACGAAGAAGGCCTTGGCGTCATTGATCTTTTTCCACCAGCCGAAGTGATAATAGCCCTTGTCGAATATGTAGCTCGCAGCGGCGATGAGCGGCGTGCGGCGGCCCACCTCGATGTCGTTGATATTGGCCGGCGTAATCTCAACGCGTCGCGGCCAGTCGGCTTGCGGATCATAGACCGCATGAAGCTTCATGCCGCGAATGCGGCCGTTCCATTTGGCCCATTGGCACATCTTGCTCACCATAATCGGGCTGGCGTCGATCAATGCCACCAAGGCCGTACCTTGGCGACGGGTCTGGCGATCGGCCGTGGCCGCCAGCATCGCAAAGGTGTCGGCAAAAACCGCTGCAGGCCGTCGCCTGTTGGCATCCGACAAGGTCGAGCGGGCAAGCTTGCCGACATTGAGGTGATAGTGGGTCTGCGCGTTGGCATTGAAGGCCAGTGCCAGCCCGCGAAGGCTGTCGAGATTGCTCAATTGCGCAAAGATCAACGTCACCAGATGATCCCAGCTCTTGAACGATTTGTCGTAGGCATCGCCGTCATGCTCATCCACAATGGCGGCAAAGCGCCGCCGATCCACCGGTTTGAGCAGACTGCCGATGATGCTATCGAGATAGCGCATGCTCGGTCCTTTCTGAGTTCTCGACAACCAGAAACAATCGATTTGCATCGGTTCGGCCGAGCATGCACCGTGACATGGTGAATCATTCCCCGGACAGCCCTGCGCTATCGCGGGGCAGGATTTGCTTAATCCAGCTTCGCCCCGGACGCCTTGATTACCGCGGCCCATTTCGGAATCTCGGACTTGATATAGGCCGAGAATTGGTCCGGCGTATCCGGCCCGATGTCGACGCCGAGGTCGGCGAGCTTTTGCTGCACGTCGGGATCTTTCATCGCCTCGACCACCGCGCGGTGCAGCGTGTCGATAACGTTCTTCGGCGTGCCCGCCGGCGCCACCAGCCCGTGCCAGGTGGTCGCCTCGAAGCCTTTGACGCCGAGTTCGTCGATGGTGGCGATGTCCGGGAGAATGCTGGAGCGCTTGAGCGTGGTCACGGCGATCGGCCGCACCTGCTCGTTCTTGATGAAACCCATCGCGCCCGAGGTGGTGGCGAACATCATCTGGTCCTCGCCGGAGATGACGTCCTCCAGCGCCGGCGCGGAGCCTTTGTAGGGCACGTGCACGATATCGACATGGGCCATGGTCTTGAACAATTCGCCGGCCAGATGCGCCGCTAGGCCGAAGCCCGACGAGGCGAAATTGAGCTTGCCCGGCTCGGCCTTGGCGAGCGCGATCAGCTCGGCGAGCGAATGCACCGGCAGGCTGTCAGTCACCACCAGCACATTGGGCTGCGTGCCGACCAGGCTGATCGGATCGAAATCCTTCACCGGGTCGAAACCGATCTTGGCGTAGAGCGTCACATTGGTGGCGAGGATGGCGTTGTTGCCCAAGAGCAGCGTGTAGCCGTCCGGTGCCGCATGCGCCACGACATCGCCCGCGACATTGCCGCCCGCGCCCGGGCGGTTATCGACGACGCAGGGCTGGCCGAGCAGGCTTGAGAGCTTATTGGTGATGATGCGGGCCAGGATGTCGCTCGCCCCTCCCGGCGGGAAGCCGACGACCACGGTGATCGGCCGCTCCGGGTAGTCGGCCGCGGCGGCCATGCTGGCGGTACCCAGGACCCCGGTACCTATGGCCGCTGCGCCCAAAAGCAGCAGCAATGCCGCGAGCGCCGCGCCGAGCCTGTTCCGCATCCCTCGATCTCCCTTCTTGTTGCGGGCTTTAAAGCTTTGGCAGGCCCGATTGGCAAGCGCCGCCCGGGGGCATCTCGCATGCAGTTTCGCCGATGATATTGTGCCGGACCCGGGCTAAACCTTGTCCCGCTCATTCCCGCGCAAGCGGGAATCCAGGCCGGCTCTGGGTCCCGCTTTCGCGGGGACGAGCGGACAGGGTGCCGGCCGGATTCAATGCTCTAAAGGCGTGGGCCCGACAGCGGGGCCCAAAGTGAAGGAAAGCGCCGATGCGTACGGGAGCCGAATTTCTGCGCTCGCTCAAGGATGGGCGGCGCGTTTACCTCGATGGCGAGCTGGTCAAGGACGTGACCACGCACCCCGCCTTCCGCCAGGCGGCGCGCTCGATCGCGAACCTCTACGACATCGCCGCCGCCCCCGAGCTGCTCGACCGCATGACCTATACTTCGCCCAAGACCGGCGAGCCGGTGCAGCGCGGTTGGCAGATACCGCGCAATCACGCCGAACTGCGCGAGCGGCGGCTGTTCTCGGAGACCTGGGCCGAGGCGACCTTCGGGTTGATGGGCCGCGCGCCCGACCATGTCGCCGGCTTCTTCGCCGGCTATGCCGCGGTGCCGTCGTTCTTCGCCGGCCCCGGCCAGCAATTCGCCGACAATCTGGTCGCGTTCTACGAATACATGCGCGACAACCACATCTATTGCAGCTACGCCATCGTGCCGCCGCAGATCGACCGCTCCAAGCCCGCGCACAAGCAGAGCGACCCGACGCTCTATGCCGGCGTGGTCAAGGAGCGCGACGACGGCATCGTCATCTCCGGCGCCCAGCAGCTCGCCACCGGCGGCGCCATCTCCGATTACATCCAGCTCAGTTGCATCCAGCCGCTTGCGCCCGGCGACGAGAATTACGCCAATTGCCTCGCCGTTCCGGTCGCGGCCGAAGGCCTCAAGCTTTATCCGAGGAAGCCCTTCGCGCGGGCCGGCAGCCCCGCCGATTATCCGCTCTCCAGCCGCTTCGATGAATCGGACAGCTATGTCGTGTTCGACAATGTGTTCGTGCCGTGGGAGCACGTCTTCATCTATCGCAATGTCGAACTGTCGCGCGACCAGTGGCGCAAGACGCCGTCGCATCTCTACGGCAATCATCAGGCGCAGACCCGCTACGTCACCAAGCTCCGCTTCATGGCCGGCCTGGCGCAGCGCATGAACGAGACCACCGGCAATATCGCGAACCCTGCCGTGATCGGCATGATGGGTGAGCTCTGTTCGTTTGTCTCGATCTACGAGGCGATGCTGTTCGCGCACGAAACCATGGGCACCATCGAGAACGGCGTGTTCTGGCCCTCGCGCACCGCCTACTACGCCGCGAGCTCCATGCAGTCGGAGTTCAACGGCCGCATGCTGGAAATCATCCGCGAAATGGCGGGCTCGGCCTTCATCACACTGCCCTCCTCCGACGCCGATTTCGGCAACCCGGAAATCGCGGCCGACCTCGAACGCTATATGTGCTCCGGCACCACGGACGCGAAGAGCCGCGTCAAGCTGATGCGGCTGATCTGGGATTTCCTCGGCTCCGAATTCGGCAGCCGCCACGCGCAATACGAAAAATTCTACGGCGGCCCGTCATTCGCGGCGAAGCAGAATCTGTATCGCAATTTCGATTTCAAACGCGCGACCGGGCTGGTGGATAAGGCGATGAATTTGCCGGCGGTGGAGTGAATGGCGTTCGTGCCCCGAAAGACGTGGCAAAAGATTTTTGCTGTCACTTGTGCGCTCGCCTTGGTTCTCGTGCGGATTTCGAGCGCCGGCGCTCAGCCGGCCGCGCTCACGCCGTCCCAATCTGAGGCGCTCAGCACCTACAACGACGCAGTGAAGCGATTCGAGGCGGTCTTAGGCGAGCGGCGGGCACAGATCGAATCCAAACAAGCGCTGCCGCATTTGCCCGGGCAGGCCCTCTATTTGGCCCGCGTCGCCATGATGAGCGCATACAAGGACTTGACTGACGCAATCCCGTCCAGGATCGGCCAGCCTAACAAGTTCGGCATTCCGCCGGCCTATTTTGACGCCGGTAATGAGCGCCTGATCGACGAATATCTCGCGCTTTTCAGCATCATGGATGCGCCGCCCGCCGGCGCGCAGAAGTCGGAGACGCCATTCAAGGATGTGTTCGGTCTGGCGCGCGCCATTGCGCGCGCCAAGGGGCTCGATAAGGCCAATGCCGAAGTGGCGGGGCGCATCGGTCTAGGCATCTTTTTTGCCGAGACAAACGGACGCCAGAATATCGGTAATGCACGTTCGGACAAATACAAAGGAAGCTTGCAGACCGGTGTGTCCGAAGACCAAAACGGCCAGCGGAAATGGGCGGCGATCAGGCCGACGATCGCAGCTTTCGATCCTGAGCTGATCGCACGCGACGCCTCCGAAGAGACGCGGGCCGGCAATCTCGATCATCGCTTCAATCATTGGACCGCGGTGCGCGACGGGCTGATGAATGCGCACGCGGAGCTTTTTCCGCAAATACCGGCCATCGCGAAACTGCTGCCGGACCCGATCGATCAAATGAAATTTTTCGAGCTGATCCAGATCATTCCGTCGCCAACTCGCGCCGCTCTGAATTCGGGCGCGCTGGCAAACTATCGAATATCCGACCCGACCATCATGGGATATCTGCGCAACAACAGCATTTTTGCTTTTGGCCGTGCCGACCGAGCCAGGACATCGACGACGTTTCGCGAAATTCTCGACGCCATGTGGCTCTTCAACGACAAATTCGAAAAGGCGCTGGCGGAGTTCAACAAAATAAAGTCGTCGCTGAGCCAATAGTCATCCTCCGCTACGCAATCGTGCGCAGCGCACGCAACGCGCACGCGCGTCCGAGTTACAGCCAACGATGTCAAACAGCGACGCCACTCCTCGTCATCACCGGGCTTGACCAGGTGATCCATGCTGAAGTGTGGCTAACCCTGGTGCGCCGTGTGCTGTTGAAACTCGTGCCGGCGTCGTGGACGCTGCTTTGGCCGTCGCGTACCGCATGCCGGCGACTGACTCTCAGCTTCCATAGACGCTGACGCGAACACCCGCTACGCAACATTACGCTTGCGGATTAACTGCACCATCAAGACAAATTCAATTTTTCATGGCTGCAAATTAAAGGCAGCATTTCTTATATTTACGACCCGACCCACATGGGCAGGCGTCGTTGCGGCCGACCTTGGCGCGCCGCCGTAACGACCGCCGTTCACTAGCTGCACTGGGAAACTCCTTCTCGTTATTCCGTCGGGAAATAAGATTAGGGGTATTAAAAAAATTAAATCCTTCGTTTGCTCGTTCGTAATGTTCCCGATCCTCGTCCGTCCAGTCCATGCAGTTCATAAGGACGAAGTCCTCGGCATTCTTTTTTGCGAATTTCGGCGCATCGATCGCAATGCCCACGATGGTGTGAAGATTAGGAAATTTATTTTTCGCCGCCCCACAAGCAATTTCCAGCATAGCTTGCCGCTTCGGTCGGTAGTCCACGTCGTAATCGGCAATGTCTTCCACCTTTAGCTGTAGAAAAACATAAGCCTTACCCTCATAAAAAGAGGGCATCAGAGATAAGTTTCTAACAATAGGCTGCGAATTTTCAGGGAAATTTTTAATCGCAGCGATCATGGCCATGGAGAGAGCCCGGCGGGAAAAAACGTGGCTCTTTCGCCATTTCGTGCATCGCGCTTTGACCGCGCAAAAACGATGCGCTTCCCAGCAGCGTGCCGTCCAGCGCGTTCTTCGTAGTCCTCTGAAGTATTTCATCCCAAAGGTAGGATGGACGGTCGGCAGCCTTCTTTCTCTTGTAGACGGAAGTCTGACTAAAATCCTTCCACTCGCCCTCGCCAATCATGAAAAAATTGATCGCGAGCGCCCGTGCCGATAAAATGACGGTTCTTGGTCTTGTCGTAACTCAGGAAATAATGTGCAAGTAGGTCTTCTTCCCCGCAGTATGCTACGCAGTCATATCGTTTGATAGCCTCGACTTTAGCGTCCAGGTACGAAGACAGATCGAAAATTGTATCGAGTTCGCCAAAAACGATTCCAAGGTTATGGCTATCAAGAAGATGAATGGGGCGCTCTTTGTCGAGTTCGACAAAGAATGGCGCGGCTACCGGCGCAAAGCCAAAGCCGGCCCGGTCGAGCATGCGAAGCGCCATGCGGTCGAGAAGCTCGCGCTGCAACGCCGCTATTGCGACGCCTTCGCGCTGTGGCGGCGTTGCGAGCGCGCGCTGTGCCGCCGACGGCGAAGCTGCACCGGCGATGCTGATGCCTGCCTCAAGCGCGCGATCGATGACGTGCCGCAGGACGTGCAGCGGCGCGCGCGCCGCGACATCGTCGCGAAGACGCCGCGCAATATCGGCGCGCCCGAGCGTGAAGCACGGCTGCGCACGCCGCGCGATTTCTATGAATGAGGGATGGCGTATGCACCCTCCCCTGGAGGGGGAGGGTCGCGCCCGGAGGGCGCGGGGTGGGGTGACAGCGCCGAACAAATAATGCGGAAGATCTGGCCGATGCACTTGCCCCCACCCGCCGCGCCTTCGGCGGGCGACCTCCCCCCTGCAGGGGGAGGTGTTCGATTGTTACGCCTCGGCGTCGGCGAGTTCGGGCGCGTCGGCCGGCGGCTTTTCGGCCGCCGGCGATTTCGGTTCGAGCGCGCCCGCGATGGCTTCCTCGACGCGTTCGAGCCAGATGAACTCCATCTCCTTCCTCGCGGTCTCGGGGATGTCGTCGTAGTCGCGGCGATTGCGCGCCGGCAGCATGACGCGCCTGATGCCGGCACTATGAGCGGCGACGACCTTCTCCTTGATGCCGCCGACCGGCAGCACCAACCCGCGCAGGCTGATCTCGCCCGTCATCGCAGTGTCGCTGCGGATGGTGCGGTCGGTCATCAGCGAGGTGAGCGCCATGAACATGGCGACACCGGCGCTCGGCCCGTCCTTCGGGATCGCGCCCGCGGGAACGTGGACATGGATATCGCTCTTCTCGAAGCGGCTCGCCTCGATGCCGAGCGCCGCGGCGCGGTTCTTGACGATGGACAGCGCCGCTTGCGCGCTTTCCTTCATCACGTCGCCGAGCTGGCCGGTGAGGATCAGCCGGCCGGAGCCGGGAATCCGCGTCGCCTCGATGAACAGGATATCGCCGCCGACCGGCGTCCAGGCGAGACCGGTCGCCACACCGGGCACGCTGGTGCGCATCGCCAGTTCGCTCTCGAACCGCGCCGAGCCGAGGATCGACATCACGTCCGCGGTGGCGATGCGGATAGGACCCGTCTGGCCCTCCGCTATCCGCACCGCGGCGTTGCGCAGCACCTGGCCGATCTGGCGCTCGAGGCTGCGCACGCCCGCTTCACGGGTGTAGTTGACGATCATGTCGCGCAGCGCGTCGTCGTCGATCTCGACCTGACCGGGCTTGAGCCCGTTGGCTTCGAGCTGACGCTTGACCAGATAACGCCGCGCGATTTCGAGCTTCTCGTCGGCGGTGTAGCTCGACAGGCTGATGATCTCCATGCGGTCACGCAGCGGCCCCGGAACGGTGTCGAGCAGGTTCGCAGTGGTGATGAACACCACCCGGCTCAAGTCGAACGGCACCGCGAGATAGTTGTCGCGGAACGTGTTGTTCTGCTCGGGGTCGAGCACTTCGAGGAGCGCCGCACCGGGATCGCCCTGGATGCCCGCGCCGAGCTTGTCGATCTCGTCGAGCATCATCACGCAGTTGCGCGAGCCGGCCTTGCGGATGCCCTGGATGATATTGCCGGGCAGCGCGCCGATATAGGTCCGCCGATGGCCGCGGATCTCCGCTTCGTCGTGCACGCCGCCGAGGCTGACACGGACGAATTTGCGGTCCATGGCCCGCGCGATCGATTGGCCGAGCGAGGTCTTGCCGACGCCGGGCGGACCGACGAAGCACAGGATCGGCGCCTTGCCTTGCGGCGCGAGCTTGCGCACGGCGAGATATTCGACGATGCGCCGCTTGATCTTGTCGAGGCCGTAATGGTCCTCGTCGAGAATGCGCCGCGCCTCGGCGATGTCGATCGGCTTTTCTTCCGGCAGTTTCCACGGCAGGTCGATCAGCCAGTCGAGATAAGTGCGGACCATGCCGTATTCGCCGGCAGCTTCCTGCATCTTCTGCAGCCGGCGCAATTCCTTGCGCGCCTGGTCCTCGACCTCTTTCGGCATGCCGGCATCGGTGATGGCTTTGTCGAGCTCGGCGATTTCGGCCGCCTTGCCCTCGTCGCCTTCGCCGAGCTGCTTCTGAATTGCCGCCATCTGCTCGCGCAGCAGCACTTCGCGCTGCCGCTCATCGAGCGACGCTTTGGTCTGCCGGCCGATTTCCTGCGACAGCCGCAACACCTCGATGCGGTGCCCCAGGAGCCGCGAGACCTTGTCCATCCGCGCCGTGATGTCGATGGTTTCCAGGATCTCCTGCTTCTCTTCCGGCTTCACATCCATATAGGCGACCGCAAGGTCGGCGAGCGCCGACGGCGTGTCGAGCGACTGGATGGCAGCGAGAAGATCGGCCGGCACCTGCGGCAGCAATTCGATCGCCTCGACCGCTTGCGCCTTCAGATTGACGAAGCGCGCCTCGATCTCGGAGGTGCGGGTTTCCGGCTCCGGCACGCGCAGCACGCGCGCGACCAGAAATGGCCAGCCCGACAGATATTCGACGATCTGGAAACGCTGCTCGCCCTGGCAGACCAGATGATGGGTGCCGTCCGGCGCAGTGAGATAGCGCACGACATTGGCGACCGTGCCCATGCGGTGCATGTCGAGCGCGCCCGGATCGTCGACCGAAGCTTCACGCTGCAACAAAATGCCGACCTGACGCTGGTCGCGCACCGCCTGCTGCGCGGCGGCCACCGACTTCTGGCGGCCGAGTGAGATCGGCACCACGAGACCCGGAAACAGCATGGTGTTGCGCACCGGCACGATGATCATGGCATCGGGCGGCAACGGCGGCAGCACGGTGCCGCTGTTGATACTACTCGGACTACTCTTTGCGCTGCCTTGCGGCGCGCTCTCTTTGACGAGGAATTCTTCAGCCACGGCTGGCCTCTGCTTTCTGTAATGAGATCACCAAACAACCGGCGACGACGGCGCGGCTTACTTCGCTGTAGCGCCCGGTTGGCAGCCGCAGCCGCCGATAAAACCGGCCTTGCGGCAGTTCGAGCCGATGAATGACGGCATGCCGCCATTGCTCCGGTACGAGGCGCGTGCCGGCGATGACGAGGTCGCCGTCCTCGATGACGGCCTGGGTGCCTTCCACGTCGACGCCGGGCAGCGCGACCAGCACCAGCACTTCGAATTCGGTTTCCAGCATATCGACCGGCGGCTCCCATGCCGGCTGGCGCGCCTGCACGCCGCCCGGCCGGAACAGTTCACGGTGCATACGCTCGGCCCGCGCGAGCATCTCGCACGCTTCGGACCACATCCAATCACGGGCCGCATCACGGGCCATGGCATTCCCTCCAGCTTTGGTTGGAATATGTGTGGGGTGGGAACCCGGAATTCAACGTGCTCACCGCGGGATAGCGTGGGCGACCGGGCCCGCGGCGACGGTCTTGCTGACGATCTTGCAACTGCCGTTCACCGGCATTAAGGGCGCAAATTATGCGCGAAAACGACATTCGCCGCCGCCACGCCGAACTTTATCCACGCAGCCGGGTTGGAAGCACGTTCCCCCTGTGGAGGTGCATATGGCGCCAACAATCGCAGTGCGGCGGACCGGCGAGACCATTTCGCCGCCCGCCAAATTTCCCATCACCTTGATCGTCAACGGTGTCGAAACGGAGCTCACGGTGGCGCCGTGGACGACGCTGCTCGACGCCTTGCGCGACCATCTCGATTTGACCGGCACCAAAAAGGGCTGCGATCACGGTCAGTGCGGCGCTTGCACGGTCCTGGTCGATGGCCGGCGGATCAATTCCTGTTTAACGCTCGCCGTCATGAAGGACGGCGCCTCGGTGACGACGGTCGAGGGCTTGGCCAAGGACGGCGCGCTGCATCCGGTGCAGCAGGCCTTCATCGATCAAGATGCGTTTCAGTGCGGTTATTGCACGTCGGGACAAATCTGCTCCGCCGTCGGTCTGATCGCCGAAGACAAGGCGCACAGCGCAGACGAAATCCGCGAACTCATGAGCGGCAATATCTGCCGCTGCGGCGCCTACCCCAACATCGTCGCCGCGATCCGGCAGGCGATGGATCAGCCTCCGGAGCGGTCATGATCAATTTCCAATATGCCCGCGCCTCAGACGTTGCCGACGCGGTGCGTCTGATCGCCACCGACCCGGCGGCTAAATTCATAGCCGGCGGCACCAATCTGATCGATCTGATGAAGGAAGACGTCGAGCGGCCGTCGCGGCTGATCGATATTTCGCGCCTGCCGCTCAAGAGCGTGGAGTTGACGCCGGAGGGCGGATTGCGGATCGGCGCGCTGGTGCCGAATTCCGACCTCGCCTATCACCCGCTGATCGCCGAGCGTTATCCGATTTTAGGCAGCGCGCTTCTGGCCGGAGCCTCGGCGCAATTGCGCAACATGGCCTCGGTCGGCGGCAATCTCCTGCAGCGGACGCGTTGCGCTTATTTCTACGACACCGCGACGCCGTGCAACAAACGCGAGCCGAACAGCGGCTGCTCGGCCATCAACGGCCTCAACCGCGGTCATGCCATCCTCGGCACCAGCGACGCCTGCATCGCCACGCATCCGTCTGACATGTGCGTGGCGCTCGCCGCCCTTGACGCAAAGGTTCATGTCGCCGGTCCGGGCGGTTCTCGCACGATCGCGCTTTTGGACTTCCATCGTCTGCCCGGGACAACGCCGCAGCGCGACACCAATCTGCAGGCCGATGAAATCATCACTGCCGTCGAGCTGCCGCCCCGCGGCTTCGCCGCAAACTACACCTATCTGAAAATTCGCGACCGCCTGTCCTATGCCTTTGCGCTGGTGTCGGTTGCCGCAGCGCTTGAGCTTGAGGACGGCACAATCAAAGAGGCGCGGTTGGCGCTCGGCGGCGTCGCCCACAAGCCGTGGCGCGATCAAGGCGCCGAGGCGGCGCTGCGCGGCAAGCCCGCCGGCCGCGACGCCTTCAGCCAGACGGCGGACAGCCTGCTGCGCGGCGCCAGGGCCTTTACGCACAACGCGTTCAAGATCGATCTGGCGCGCCGCGCCATAGTGCGTGCCTTGACGCAAGCCGCGTCCGGCACGCCGCAAATTCAATCCAGCAAAAAGATCCGGTGAACGTCATGGCTCCCTATATCGGCACGCCCACGTCCCGCGTCGACGGTCATGCCAAGGTCACCGGCGCTGCCAAATATGCCGGCGAATTCAATACCGACGGCCTCGTCTATGCCGCGGTGGTAGGATCGACGATCGCCAAAGGCCGCATCGCCCGTATCGATACCGGCGAGGCGCTGCGCGTCGCAGGCGTGCTCGACGTGCTGACGCATGAAAACCGGCCGCGCATGGCAAAAGCGACGTCGGCCTACAAAGATGACGTGATGCCGGAGGGTGGCTCGCCATTCCGCCCGCTCTACGACGACAATATCCTGTTTTCAGGTCAGCCGATCGCACTGGTGCTGGCGGAGGAATGGGAGATAGCGCGGTTTGCCGCCACGCTGGTGCGGGTCGAATATCGGAAGGAAGCATCCGCGACCGACCTTGAGGCGTTCCGCAGCAAGGCCGTCACGGTCAAGACGCCGGAAAAGCCCCGCGGCAATGCCGACAAGGCCTTCACAGCGGCCGCAGTACGCCATGAGGCGGAATATTTCATTCCGATCGAGCATCACAATCCGATGGAGCTCTACGCCTCGACCGCAGTCTGGGAGGGCGGCGGCAAGCTCACGGTCTATGACAAGACCCAAGGCGTACAGAACGTGCAGCGCTATCTGTGCGGCGCGCTCGAGATGAAATCGGACGACGTTCGGGTCATGTCCCCCTTCATGGGCGGCGGTTTCGGATCCGGGCTGCGCCCGAATTATCAGGTGGCGCTGGCGGTCCTCGGGGCGCGCGCGCTCGAGCGCTCGGTACGGCTGGTTCTGACCCGGCGGCAGATGTACAGCCTCGGCTACCGGCCGGCGACGATCGAACGCGTCGCGCTCGGCGCGAGCCAACACGGAATCCTCGACGCTGTCATTCACGAGGCCACCGCCGTCACGTCGCAATACGAGGATTTTTTCCGGAACGACACCGGCTGGTCGGGCCAGCTCTATAAGAGTCCGAATGCCAAAAATGTGCACAAACTGGTGCGGCTCGATCTATCAACGCCTTGCGACATGCGCGCGCCAGGCGCTGCGACCGGCGTCCATGGGCTCGAATGCGCGATGGACGAACTCGCCGTTGCACTGAAGGTCGATCCGGTCGAACTGCGGCTGCGCTATTATTCGGACCGCGACCAGCACCGGGACATTCCCTACACCAGCAAGAAGCTGCGTGAATGCTACCGGCAGGGCGCCGACGCTTTCGGCTGGAGTAAGCGCAACGCCGAGCCGCGCTCGATGCGCGATGGCAGCGAGCTCGTCGGCTGGGGCATGGCGACCGGCATATGGGAAGCGCTGCAGATGGAATTCGCGGCGCGCATCGTCCTCACCGCCAATGGCCATGCCGAGGTCGCCTGCGCGACTTCGGACATCGGCACCGGCACCTACACGATCATGGCGCAGCTCGCAGCCGACATGCTCGGCCTGCCGCTCGACAATATCACGGTGAAGCTCGGCGACTCGACCCTGCCGCAGGCGCAGGTCGAGGGCGGCTCATGGACCGCGGCCTCGGTCTCGCATGCCATCGCCCGGGCGGCCGACAAAGTGCGCAAGGAATTGTTGCCACTCGCCAAAAAGATACCGAATTCTCCGCTCGCGAAGACGAAGCTCGCCGACACCGCGCTCAAAGACGGCCATATTGTGAGCTTGAAGGATGGCGGCGGCGCCGTGTCGGTCGCCGATGCCATGCGTCAGGGCGGTCTCGATCGCATCGAATGCGAAGCCAGCACCGACTTCAAAGAATCAAAGACCCATGCCCAAAATACCCACGCGGCGGTTTTCGCCGAAGTGAAGATCGACGAAGAGCTCGGCGTGATCCGCGTCACGCGTGTGGTCAGCGCGGTCGCGGCCGGCCGCATCCTCAACACCAAGACGGCGCGCAGCCAGATCTCGGGCGCCGTCGTCGGCGGAATCGGCATGGCGCTGCACGAGGAGACGCAAGTCGATCATGCTTTCGGGCGCATCATGAACGCGGACATCGCCGAATACCACGTGCCCGTGAACGCCGATGTGCAGGACATCGAGGTGATCTTTGTCGACGAGCCGGACGAGTTGATCAATACGCTCGGCATCAAGGGTATCGGCGAAATCGGCATTGTCGGCGTCGCCGCGGCGATCGCCAATGCGGTCTATCACGCGACCGGAAAACGCGTGCGCGATCTGCCGATCACGCTCGATAAAGTGCTGCAATGACTTTTTGCTGGAGCATGATCTTTTTCCGAAAACCGGTATCCACTTTTCGGGATCATGCTCTAAGCGCGCGGCCGGCTCGCCCCGCGCACGCCTTCGGCGAGCGAACCGACGAGGCCTGCAACCGCTTTCACCGTTGCCGGCGTCGACTTGGCATCGGGACCGAGACTGGTGCGCACCGCTTCGACCAGCGCCGAGCCGACCACGACACCATCGGCGTTTTCCGCGATTCCCCTCGCCTGCTCGGCCGAACGCACGCCGAAGCCGACGCAAACCGGGAGCTTGGTGTGGCGCTTGATGCGCGCAACGGCGGCCGCAACTTTGCCGGCGTCGGGCGCCGCCGAGCCGGTGATCCCGGTGATCGAAACGTAATAGACAAAGCCCGAGGTGTTGGTGAGCACCGCCGGCAACCGCTTGTCGTCGGTGGTCGGCGTGGCGAGACGGATGAAATTCACGCCGGCCTTGAGCGCCGGCAGGCACAGCTCGCCATCTTCCTCCGGCGGCAGATCGACCACGATCAAGCCGTCGACGCCGGCGGCTTTGGCGTCGGCGAGAAATTTTTCGACGCCGTAGATGTAGATCGGATTGTAATAGCCCATCAGCACGATCGGCGTCGCATCGTCGCCGTCGCGAAATTCGCGCACCGCGGCGAGCGTCTTTTTCATATTCGCGCCGGCGGCAAGCGCGCGCAGCCCCGCCGCCTGGATCGCCGGCCCGTCGGCCATCGGATCGGTGAACGGCATGCCAAGTTCGATCACATCGGCGCCGGCCTTCGGCAGCGCCTTGAGCACCGCGACCGAGGTGGCATGATCCGGATCGCCCGCCATGGTGAAAGTCACCAGCGCGGCGCGGCCTTCGGCTTTCAGCGCGGCAAAGCGCCGTTCGATGCGGGTGCTCATGATGCTTATGGCGCCTTGTTTCCCAGATGCCGCGCCACCGAATCGAGATCCTTGTCGCCGCGGCCGGACAGATTGAGCACCATCAGGTGGTCCTTCGGTTTTTTCGGCGCGAGCTCGAGCACCTTGGCGATGGCGTGCGCCGGCTCGAGCGCCGGGATGATGCCTTCGAGCTTGGACAGGAGCTGAAACGCATGCAGCGCCTCGTCGTCGGTCGCCGACAGAAACGTGACGCGGCCAACATCGTTGAGCCAAGAATGCTCCGGCCCGATGCCGGGATAATCGAGACCGGCCGAGATCGAATGCGCCTCGTTGATCTGACCGTCGTCGTTCATGAGCAGATAAGTGCGATTGCCATGCAGCACGCCCGCTCTGCCGCCGGCGATCGATGCGGCGTGCATGCCGGTGTCGAGACCGTGACCGGCCGCCTCGACGCCGTAGATTTCGATGTCGGTGTCGTCGAGGAACGGATGGAACAGACCCATGGCATTAGAGCCGCCGCCGATGCAGGCGATGAGCGAATCCGGCAAGCGGCCTTCGGCCATTTGCATCTGCTCGCGCGTCTCCTTGCCGATGATCGACTGAAAGTCGCGCACCATCATCGGATAAGGGTGCGGGCCGGCGATGGTGCCGATGCAGTAGAATGTCGAGCCTACATTGGTGACCCAGTCGCGCAGCGCTTCGTTCATCGCGTCCTTGAGCGTCTTCGAACCGGACACCACCGGTACCACTTTGGCGCCGAGCATGTTCATGCGGAACACATTCGCCTTCTGCCGCTCGACGTCGACCGCGCCCATATAGACGATGCATTCGAGCCCGAAGCGGGCGCATAGCGTCGCGGTTGCAACGCCGTGCATGCCGGCGCCGGTCTCGGCAATGATGCGCTTCTTGCCCATGCGCCGCGCCAGCAAAATCTGGCCGAGCACGTTGTTCACCTTGTGCGCGCCGGTGTGATTGAGCTCTTCCCGTTTCAGATAAATTTTTGCGCCGCCGCAGTGCTCGGTCAGCCGCTCGGCAAAATAAAGCGGCGACGGCCGGCCGACGTAATGGGTAAGGTAGCCGTCCATCTCCTGCTTGAATTCCGGGTCGGCCTTGGCCTTGGCGTAAGCCTGTTCCAATTCGAGGATCAGCGGCATCAGCGTCTCGGCGACAAAACGGCCGCCATAAATGCCGAAATGGCCGTGCTCGTCGGGCCCAGTACGGAAGGAATTGCGCTGCTGCACGGTCATCGAAACACTTTCTTACGCGACGCGATCGATCTCGTTTGCCGCGGCCTCGCGGGCCGCCCGGATGAAGCTCCGTATCTTATCCGCGTCCTTTTCGCCAGGAGCCCGCTCGACGCCCGACGACACGTCGACACCGGGCGCGCGCGTGATGCGCAGTGCCTCACCGACATTGCCGGCATCGAGCCCGCCCGACAGCATGAACGGCACCCCGGGATCGAGATTTTCCAAAAGATGCCAATCGAAGGTCTTGCCGAGCCCGCCCGGCCGGGTCGCCTCGCGCGGCGCACGCGCATCGAACAAGAGCCGGTCGGCGACGCCGGCGTAAGAGGCAACGGTTGCGAAATCGCTCGCGGTCTCGACGGCGATCGCCTTCATCACGGGCAGACCGAACCGCGTCTTGAGTGCCTTTACGCGCGCCGGCGTCTCCTTGCCGTGAAGCTGCAAGATATCCGGCCGCAACGCCTCGACCACCGCATCGAGCAAAGTGTCGTCGGCATCGACTGAGAGCGCCACTTTCTGGGCGCGCCCGCGCACCTGCCGGCCGAGCGCCTGCGCGGTTTCGTAGCCGACATGCCGCGGCGACGGCGGAAAGAACACGAAGCCCACCATATCGGCGCCAGCCTCGATGGCGACATCGAGCGCGTCGGAAGTGGAAAGGCCACAGATTTTAACGATCAGACTCATGTCTCTAAGAGCTCGGCAAATAGGATCGGCCTTTTCGGCCAATCAATGTCCCGGCGGCTTAAGCTGCAGCCGTTCCGGCGGCGGCGCCGCTTCGGGAACAAGTCCCGGCGCGCCGGTCGCTCTCTTCAGCGCATCGCGCTCGCGGCGCAGATCCTCGACCTCGCGCTCAAGCCGCCGTGCGCTGCGCCGCCACTTCGATTGGCGCAGCCACGCCGCAACGCCGCCGATCACCACGCCGAGAACAAGCAGCACGATGACCAGTCCGAACAAAGGAAGTGTCAACGACGCGGCCGGGTGCTCGGCGCTGAAGGGGTCGAGCGATACGGTGACGATCTGCCGGTTGGTCACCGCGAAGGCAATGATGACGACAGCGAGCGGAATGAGAATGATCGCCGCGACGATCTTGCGCAGCACGCTTCCGGCGGATTGCGGGGCTGCGTTCAACCTTCAACCGGACGATTGAGCCGTTCGCGCATTTCCTTGCCGGTCTTGAAGAACGGCACGCATTTCTGGTCGACGGACACATGCGCCCCGGTGCGCGGGTTACGCCCGGTGCGCGCCGGGCGGCGTTTCACCGAAAAGGCGCCAAAGCCCCGCAACTCGACGCGGTCGCCGCGCGCCATGGCGGCGATGATCTCGCCGAGAATGGCGTTGACGATATTCTCGACATCGCGCTGATAAAGGTGAGGATTCGCCTCGGAGATGCGTTGAACCAGTTCGGACTTGATCATGACCGTCCACCAAGGCTGCTTCGGATGGAAACGAGGGGCCGAAGCAAGAACCCGCTCAATTCGCGCCGGCAGGGTGCCAAAGGGCCAATAGACCGTCAAGATTGAAACGCTCCATGGCCTCGAATGCGCCTGATTCATCGAGGTGGCGCGCGACCCCGGTCAGGCCGGCAACGTCCAGCGCCGCGGAGGCGGCCGCGTGGAGGAACGGCAGGTCACCGAAGCGGCTTTTGAGCTCATAATCGCGCACCGGCAGCTTGGTATCGACGTCCTTTTCCTTGCCGAGCCAGGCCAGCGCCGTTCGCTCGTCGCCAAGCTCATCGATCAGTTTCAGGCCGATCGCCTGATGCCCGGTGAAAACGCGGCCGTCGGCGGCCGTTTGCAATTCGCTGTCGGTGAGGTGCCGGCGATCCTGCACGATGCCTTTGAACCAGGCATAGGAGTCCTGGATGATCGATTCGAGCGCCGCGCGGGCCTCGGGGCTGGTCGGCTCATAGCCGTCCGGCGCCGCCTTCAACGGGGTCGATTTCACCGCTTCGACCTTGACGCCGATCTTGTCGAGGAGGTCGGCGACATTGGGATATTGGAACAATACGCCGATCGAGCCGACCAGCGAGGTCTGCTGCGCCACGATGTGATCGCCGGCGAGCGCAGTGATGTAGCCGCCCGACGCCGCCAGGCTGTCGACCACGATCACCAGCGGCTTTTTCTCACGGAGGCGCGACAACGAGTCGTAGAGCTGCTCGGAACCGGCGGTGGTGCCGCCGGGGCTGTCGACGTGGACGATGACGGCCTTGGCGAGCGTGGACTTGGACAGCCGGTCGAGCTGTTCGACGCGATCCTGGTCGCCACGGATCAGTCCGGAAATCGTCACCCGGGCGATGTAGGGACGAACGCCAAAGCCCATCCGATGGCTCGTCAGGGCCGCGCCGCCGGCAATGCCGATAATAATCAAGGCAACGGCGAGCACCCGCCAGAAAGTGAGCTTGCGGCGCATCCGGCGGCGGTCAACGATCTGGTCGGCGTCAAGCGACATCATGCGTTCCTTTGCTGCCCCCGCCCCCGTCCGTCTCGCCATTCCGGGACCGAGCGAAGCGAGAAGTCCGCTTCGCGCCGGCCCGGAACGACATATCGGTTAGTCCTCCGACTCGGCTTTCTCCGGCTCTTCACTCTCCTCGCCCTTGCGCTTGAGCGCAGTGCCGAGAATGTCGCCGAGCGTGGCGCCGGAATCCGACGATCCGTATTGCGCGATCGCCTCTTTCTCCTCGGCGACTTCCAGGGCCTTGATCGAGACCTGGACCCGCTTAGTGCGGCGATCGAACTGGATGACGCGGGCATCAACCTTTTCGCCGACCGCGAAACGATCGGGACGCTGTTCGGAGCGATCGCGCGCCAGTTCCGAGCGCTTGATGAAGGAAATGAAATCGGTACCGACGATCTTCACGTCGAGGCCGCCTTCCTTCACTTCGGTCACTTCGCAGGTAACGACGGCGCCCTTCTTGAGATCGCCGGCGGCAGCGGCTTCGGTGCCGGCCGAAGCGCCGCCACTTTCCGTAAGCTGCTTGATGCCGAGCGAAATACGCTCCTTCTCGACATCGACATCGAGCACTTGGGCCTGAACCTTGTCACCCTTCTTGTATTCTTCGATGACCTGCTCGCCCGGACGGCTCCAGTCGAGATCGGAAAGGTGGACCATGCCGTCGACATCGCCGTCGAGCCCGAGGAACAAGCCGAATTCGGTCTTGTTCTTGACCTCGCCTTCGACCTCCGAGCCGACCGGGTATTTTTCGACGAAGACCTCCCACGGATTGCGCATGGTCTGCTTCAGCCCGAGCGAGATGCGGCGCTTGACCGGATCGACTTCGAGCACCTGCACCTCGACCTCTTGTGAGGTCGAAACGATCTTGCCGGGATGCACATTCTTCTTGGTCCACGACATTTCGGAAACGTGGATCAGCCCTTCGATGCCGGGCTCGAGCTCGACGAAGGCACCGTAGTCGGTGATGTTGGTGACGCGGCCCTTGAACCGCGTGCCGACCGGATATTTGGCCTCGATACCCTGCCACGGGTCGTCCAGCAGTTGCTTCATGCCGAGCGAGATGCGGTGGGTCTCGTGATTGATCTTGATGATCTTGACCTTCACCTGCTGGCCGATATTGAGCACCTCGGACGGATGATTGACGCGCCGCCAGGCGATATCGGTGACATGCAGCAGCCCGTCGATGCCGCCGAGATCGACAAAGGCGCCGTAGTCGGTGATGTTCTTGACCACGCCGTCGATGACCTGACCCTCTTCGAGGTTCTGCACCAGTTCCTGGCGCTGCTCGGCGCGGGTTTCTTCCAGCACGGTGCGGCGCGAAACGACGATGTTGCCGCGCCGGCGATCCATTTTCAGGATCTGAAACGGCTGCAGATTATTCATCAGCGGTGAGACGTCGCGGATCGGCCGGATATCGACCTGCGAGCGCGGCAGGAAAGCCACTGCGCCGTCGAGATCGACGGTGAAGCCGCCCTTGACCTGGTTGAAGATGGTGCCCTGCACCTTTTCATTATTCTGGAAAGCTTTCTCGAGCTTGCCCCAGCTTTCCTCGCGGCGCGCCTTGTCGCGCGACAGCACGGCTTCGCCGAGCGCATTCTCGACACGTTCGAGATAGACCTCGACGGTGTCGCCGACCTTGATTTCGGAGGTACGGCCTGGGCCGGCGAATTCGCGCATCGCCACGCGGCCTTCGGTCTTGAGACCCACATCGATGACGGCAAGATCGCGTTCGATCCCGACCACGGTGCCTTTGACGACCGAGCCTTCCTGCAAATGACCGTCGCTGAACAATTCATCGATCAGCTTGGCGAAGTCTTCGCGCGTCGGCGAGGCCGATGCACTCTGAGTGGCAGCTTGAACCATAAGAACTCCCAACCCCTCGGATGAATGATGATCCCGAACAAGCGGCAGCCACCGGCAATACCGGCGGTTGGGGCCAACGCCAAAAGTACGGGACGAAGCTAAATCCGATGCCGCACAAACGAAGCAGTGAGCGGGCTTACCTCCAATGACGAAAGCGCTGTCACGGCGCTTTCGGCCCGCTCGAACGGCCCCGATTATATCGATGGCGGCTCGGAACGCGGGGATATAGCCGGTAAGGGTGGGCGGGGCAAGTGCGGATCATAGCCGATCAAGGGCGGATCAAGCGCGCCGAATGGCGCCAGAGCTTGAACGGCCGGGAATGCTGAACGGCCGGGTGCCGCCCACCGCGGTCACTCGATCGAGATTTTGCCGCGTTCGACCGTCTCCCGCCAGAATTCGGCCTCGGGCTTGAGACTTGCCGCAAAGCGCTCACGCGGCAGTTGGGGTACCAGCATACCCAAGGCCGTAAAGCGCTCTTTCACCAATGCGGTGTTTTGCGCCTCGGCAATCGCCCGCGCCAAGATATCGAGAATATTGTCCGGGGTGCCGGACGGGGCAGCGACGCCAAACCAATTGGCAGCGACAAACCCCGGGAAACCGAACTCGGCGATGGTCGGCACATCCGGCAGCATCGGAACACGTCGTTCGGTCGCAACCGCCAGCGCCGTGAGCTTACCGTCGGCGAGACTCGTACCGACAGCGGCCAGGCCGATCGGAAAAACCTGAATCTCGTTTTTCAGGAGCGCCAATACAGCCGGCGGCGAACCGCGATACGGAATGCAGGTGATGTCGGCGCCGGTGATTTGCTTGAGACGCTCCATCATCAAATGATTGACGGTCCCAAGGCTCGGCACGCCGTAATTGACTTTACCGGGATTGGCCTTGGCGTAAGCGATCAACTCCTGGAGCGTGCGCGCCGGCACGGCAGGGTTTGCAAACAATACCAGCGGGACCTCCGCCGCCTTGGCGATCGGAGCCGGCGCCGCCAGCGGATCGAATGTCATCTTCATGACGAATTGATTGATGACGAAGTTATTGGTCGCGGCGATCGCAATCGTGTAGCCGTCGGGCGCCGCACGCGCGACCTCCTCGGTGCCGACATTGCCCGCCGCCCCGGGTTTCGATTCGAAGATTAATTTCTGACCGAGCCGCGGCTCCATGCTGACGCCGAACAGATCGACGATGGTCTGACCGACGCCGCCCGCGGCATAGGGGCTGACGACCCTGATCGGACGGTCGGGATAGCCGGCGGCGCATGCAGGCGTTACGACAAAGGGCGCGAAGACGGTGGCAGCCAAAGCCTCGCGACGCGTGATGATGGGCATGTGACGTTGCATATTAGAAAATTTGCCACATTAAAATTTTGCCGCACTAGAATTTTGGGAACAGCTGTTTCTCCGCGAGCCAGCGCGACATCGTCGGACGCTTTTTGCGCGAGGCCGCACGAAAACCGTCGTGACGTTCCTTGTTCGGCCAAACCAGCGTCGGCGTGATCGCAAGCCGCGTGCGGATCGCTTCGCGCGTCACGTTGAAAACCATCAGGTCTTGCGCCAGCGCCAACGGACCATCGTAGTTTTTGCGGATTTCGCGCTCGATCTCCGGCGCGGTGTCGAAATCGTTGAAGAAATGAAAGACCACGGCCTGGCGCGGCTTCACCAGGCTCAAAACTTTCCCGCATTCATCGGGCGCGGTGTGCGCCATGGTGCCGATGCCGATGGCGCTTTTCTCCGGATAGCCCGAGCGCTCGACAAGCTGTTTCACCGTGTTGAAGCATTCATGGATCAAGAGATCGGCGCCTTGGGCGTTATCGACAAAGAACTGGCTCGGGGTGGTGTCGCCGGAAAACACAAAGCAAAGTCCGTTCCATTCCAGCCGATAGCTCACCGGACCGTCGTAGATATGGATGGCCGGAAAGCTTTTGATGACGACGCCGTTACGATCATAAACGACACCCGTCTTGCTGAAATCGAACTCGTGGACCTCGACCTCCGCGCCGGCGTCGGGCAGCAGCCCGAGCCGAGTGTCGGTGTCCCAGCCGAGCGATTCCATCTGGTGGCGCACGAAATGTTCGGTGCCGTATTTCGGCTCGGGACCGGATGGACCGTAAAGCACCAGCGGCTTGACCCGGCCGCCGGCCCAGCTTCCGATCCATACTTGCACGAAGTCGCCGACATGATCGGCGTGCAGATGCGTGGCGAAATAGGCCGTGATGTCCTGATGCGGAATTTCCAGCGCGGTGAAATTGGCCTGCGAGCCCGAGCCGAAATCCATCACGAACTTGTCGCCGTTGCCGAGTTCGATCAGCCAGGAACAATTGGCCTGGCCGCGGCGGACAAAAGGCCGTCCGGTGCCAAGCGCGATGACGCGCATCTCGTCGGCGGCAAGCGGCTCGGTATTGGGAAAGTAGTAGTCGCGTTGACTCGCCATGATCGCTTCAGCGCCGTTCTATTTCTATCGCCGCTTGCGGTCTGCCCGAACGGCCTCGACGATGGCGACGGCGGCCCGGAATGCGGCGTCGACGCCCAAATCCGTGGTGTCGAGCATATGCGCGTCAGGCGCGGCCATCAGCGGGGCGGCGGTTCGCCGCGAATCGCGTTCGTCCCGGCGGAGCAGGTCGGCGAGCACTTCGGCTTCTTCGGCGGTCTCTCCGCGCGCCCGCAGTTCGAGCGTGCGCCGGGCGGCGCGCACTTCCGGCGAGGCCACGACAAACAGCTTCACATCGGCGCCCGGCGCGATGACGGTGCCGATATCGCGGCCGTCAAGCACCGCACCGGGCGGCTTGGTCGCGAATTCGCGCTGGTAATTGATCAAGGCCTGGCGCACTTGCGGGATCGCGGCCACCACCGAGGCGGCCTCGGTGATGGCCTGCAATTTCAGCGCATTGTCGTCGAACTTCGACGGATCGAGCATCACCGCCGCTTCGGTTGCCCGCGCGGAATCGTCGGGCGATTGGCCGGCATCGAGCAGCGCTTTGGCGACCGCCCGGTACAGAAGCCCAGTATCGAGATGATGCAGTCCATAAACCCCCGCGAGCTGCCGGGCGATGGTGCCCTTGCCCGACGCGGCGGGCCCGTCGATAGCGATGATCATGTTTGGCCGCTCCCCGAGAGGAGCCCAAGAACTTTACGAAGTGCGACCGGGGCGTTGGGATCGATCATAACTGTGTTGTGCTGCTTTTTACCGACCAGTTGTGGACGAGAACCGGAATTATCGAAAATCGCGGCATCATCGGCCTGCTCGAGAAACCATGGGAGCTGCGCGAGCGACCGGCTCCAGCGCTCCCTTATTTTCGCTTCTACTACATCATGGCCGCCTTTACTGACACGCAAACGAACTCGTTGAACATTCATATCGGGTGATTGCAACATGACGAAAATTAATCGGAAATCAAATTGATGCTCTTTCGCCGAGAGAACCAGCCGCTTGTACTTGTCGGTTGAAAGGACCGTTTCAACGCCGACGGTTTGATGCGCCCGGATCGACGCCTCAAGCCACGCTTCAATTCGGATTACCGCCTCAACATTAGCTTTGTTCAGCGGCAGTTTTTCTACTTCTTGGATTCGCAAAGTCAGAAGATCGGGGTTGATAATCCAAACGGACTGATCGAACGCTTCGATGTCGGTGTTGCCGTAAAGACTACTTTTTCCCGATCCATTAGGTCCGGCAACAATCCAGAAGGTCGGTCGCCCACCGCTCACTTCCGAGCTCGTAATCCATCCGGCGAACCAAACAATTTCCTGTTTTCGTTTCGAGCCTTGGATACGTTCTTCTCGAATACCGTCGTAAGATCGTCAATAAAGGTTGCGCTATTGGCGTCCAAGGACAACACCGACACTATTTTACCATCGGATCTACGCATGCGTTTTGTGCGCACGGAGTCGCTCTTTTTGGCAGCCCGCGATTTTGCTTTCAGATTGGCAATGATGAAATTCGCCATGAAATCTCCTAGCGTCTAACGTAATATAATTTCACCTGGACGCCTACGCCACGTTCATCCTCAACTCACTAAATCCGCCCCAAGCCCGCGCATCAATTCGACAAACCCGGGAAAGCTCGTCGCAATGAATGTGCCGTCGTCGATCTGAACCGGCCGCTCGCTGGCGAGGCCGAGGACGATCGCCGACATCGCGATGCGGTGATCCATGTGGGTCGTTACTACGCCGCCGCCGGCAGCCCGGCTCTTGCCATGCACGATGAGATCGTCGCCCTCGATCTCGACGTCCACCCCGTTGACCCGTAACAGCGCCGCGGTGGCGGCGAGCCGGTCCGACTCCTTCACCCGCAGCTCCTTGAGCCCGCGCATGACGGTTGTGCCCTGCGCAAAGGCGGCCGCGACCGCCAGCACCGGATATTCGTCGATCATGGCCGGCGCCCGTGACGCCGGGACTTCAACGCCGCGCAAACCGCCGGCGCGGATGCGGAGATCGGCGACGTCTTCGCCGCCTTCATTGCGCTCATCGAGCCGCTCGATCGATGCGCCCATCTCGCCGAGTGTGGTGAGAAGCCCGGTGCGCAACGGATTCATCATGACGCCATTGAGGATGACCTCCGAGCCGGGCACGAGCAGCGCGGCGACCAGTGGAAATGCCGCCGACGACGGGTCGGCCGGCACCACGACCGGACGCGGCTCGAGCTCCGGCTGGCCGGTGAGCGTGATGCGCCGAGCGCCCGCTTTGCCGCTCACGGGCTCGACCCGGACATCGGCGCCGAAATAAGTCAGCATCTTTTCGGTATGATCGCGAGTCGCTTCCGCTTCGATGACGACCGTTTCGCCCGGCGCGGCAAGACCCGCCAACAATGTTGCCGATTTCAACTGCGCCGAGGGAACCGGAGGTTCGAATACGATCGGGATCGGATCGCGAGCGCCGGCGAGAGTCAGCGGCAGACGGCCATCGGCCGACGCAAGCGCCCGCGCACCCATGCGTTCCAGCGGATCGAGTATGCGGCGCATCGGCCGACTGCGGAGCGAGGCATCGCCGTCGAACGTCACCGTCACCGGACAGCCGGCGACCGCACCAAGCGTGAGCCGGCAGCCGGTTCCGGAATTGCCGAAATCAAGCGGACCGGCCGGTTCGGCGAAGCCGGCGACGCCGACGCCGTGGATCAGCCATTGCCGCTCCCCGGTCCGCTCGATGCGGGCGCCCAGCGCTTGCAGCGCCTTCGCGGTGTTGATGACGTCTTCGCCCTCAAGCAGTCCGCCGACCCGGGTCGCTCCCACCGTAAGCGCGCCGAGAATAAGCGCCCGGATCGAGATCGACTTGTCGCCCGGTACGCGCGCGGCGCCGGCCAGGGGGCCGTTGCGGCGAGCGGTCAGAGGTGCGGAATGAGCGTACATGAGCGGAGCGGAATCAGCGTGCATGGCGATTTAAATCCGGCCGGAACAGGAAAGGAGCGGCGTCATGGCGCCGCACCGCGCCGTCCGTGAGCATCCGCCCTCTTACATGGCCCGCGACGGCCCGTCATCCCGTCCTTTTGCGAGAGTTTTCGGCCCCGGCCCGGGGCGGATGCTTGGCCAGCAAACGACTATTGACAGCCGCCCCGCGACTAGCCAAGTGAAGCACCCGAATTGCTTGAAGGATCGCGCCGTGGCCAAACCCGAACTGGGGACCAAAAGGCTTTGCGCCAGTTGCGGCGCGAAGTTCTACGACCTGAACAAGGATCCGATCCACTGCCCCAAGTGCGACACACTCTATGTGGTCGCGCCGATCGTGACCCGGGGCCGGGCCGAACCCGCGGCAGTTGCGCCGCGCGCTGCGCCCGTGGAAGAGGTCGCCGTACCGGAGCCGACCGAGATCGAGACCGTATCGCTCGAAGAGGCCGACGCCGAAGCCGCAGGCACCAAGAAGTCGGTGGCCGGCGAACCCGAGGTCGAAGGCGAAGAAGTCGAGATAGACGAGACCCTCGACGACGACGACAGCACCTTCATCGAGGAGCAGGAAGAAGAGGATGCCGACGTCACCGATATTATTGGCGGCGACATCGAAACCGAAGAGGAAGGATAAACAGAAGTCAGTCATCAGCCATCAGTATTCAGGTTGCTTCTGATTACCGATTGCTGTTCCCTGATTCCTGTCGGGGCCATAGCTCAGCTGGGAGAGCGCCTGCATGGCATGCAGGAGGTCGGCGGTTCGATCCCGCCTGGCTCCACCAGCCTTCGCTCGCAAAGCGAGGGAAGGCTACCGCGCCGAAGCCCGTAAATCGCGTCTACGCGTGTCTTCGATGCCCTATGGGGCGAAGGCGCGCCGCGAAAATGGCAACTTCATACCGATCCAGATCAAATACGCTGCGATTTTGCGCCGGCCATGGTAGGCTCACGGCAGCATGGGATCGGAGGGATGTATGCGTAAATTATGGATCGGCGCGGCGCAGGCCGCGACTTTTGCCGCGACTCTCGCGATGACCGCCCCCGGTGCGGCATTGGCGCAGCAGACACCGGCGCAGCCTTCCATCGCGGACCCGGACCAAGGCGATCAGACGACGACGCCGCCCGCGAAACCGCCGCGGCACACGCGCAAAGCGGCGGCCAGTCCGGCCGTGCAACCCGATCCCGACCTCGATGCCAATGACCAGCTTGCGCCGTCGCAGATGAAGCAGCCGATGCCGGCCGCCGTATCGCAGCCGAGCGGCGCCGCTCATCCGATCAAGCACGCAGCAGCCGATGCTCCGGCGACGGCAACCTCAGCCGCTGCCGCGCCTATGGCACCCCGGGCGCCCAGAGCTGCCGCTGCGGACGCTCGCACGGTCGCCTGCGTCGGTGCTTTCAGCAAGGATTCGAGCCATCTGCGGCTTGCCATGACCTATGATTCCAAAAACGTCACCTTTGCCGACGTCCAGGCCGACGGCGGCACCAAGGTCCAAGCCTCGGTATTGTTTCCGAACGACCCGAAGCACCGGCTGGAAGTGTGGTGGGCCAATCCGGCTGCCCGCAGCCAGACCTATCTCATCGTCATCAACGGCCAGTCGACGTGGTCCGCACCCGGCGGCATGAAACTCGGGCTCACGCTCGCGCAATTGGAAAAGCTCAACCACAAGCCGTTCAAGGTGAAGGGTTTCAACAAGGACGGCGTCGCGACCGTCAGCGATTGGGACGGCGGCCTATTGTCCAACCTCGCCGGCGGCTGCAAATCCGGCTTGAGCCTGCGGGCCGATCCGAAAGTTCCCGCGGACGCGATCAGCGCTGTAACGGACGACAAGGAATTCAGCTCGTCAGACGCCGCCATCCGCGCCGCAAAGCCGGCCGTCAGCGAGATTCTGATCGGTTATTAGATATTTATTTGGGTCGCGTGGAAACCGGCGCTTCCGGCGTCGCCGCCGTGGCCGGTGCGTCGGCCTTGTCGGTGTGCATGGCCCGCACATCGCGGGCCATTTCCAGGCAGGTCAAGAGTTCGGTGTAACTCGAATCACCGCCCATCCGCGATTCGTTGGTGCATGCCGTCTTGTCCGGCGGCGCGAAAGTGGACCATTGCTTGACCAGTTCGTCGCGCGTGGCTTTCTCGCTGTCGAGACAGTTTTTCTTTTCGTCACCGACGGCGGAGTCGTGGAAGGTCACGCCGCCTTGCTGGGCGATGCCCTGGCAGACCTGATCGACATTAAGCACCGGCACGCTGTCTGCGACCGGCATGACGAGATGCACGCCGAGGATCAAAGCGGGGGGAAGAATCATAATCGTGCTCCGTCAAGCCACCAGCCACTATAACACGGCACCGCCTGGAACCGGCAAGCGGTCGGGTTGACCGCCGGCGCCAGTCCCCGCTATTTGTGCCGCGAAGGGTAAGGGATATCCCATGATTCTCGCACCACTTTTCGGCACTGCGTTGGCCGTCGCCGTAGCCACCGGGCCGCTGAATGATTCAACCGGCGCTTTGTCGCCGCAACAGAGAAGTGCGGCGACGCTTCCGATGGTGCGGTCCGCCACCGACTGTATCGTCAACGCCGTGGTCGCCGATCCACAATACGCCACCACCGCCCCGGCGGGGCTGGGCGATCTCATCGTCGCATCGATGCCGTCCTGCGTCGCACCGGTGCGGGCCATGATCGATGCCTATGATCGCTATTATGGCGACGGCAGCGGCGAAGCATTCTTCATGGGGCCCTATCTCGATGTGCTGCCCCAGGCTGTTATAGCGGCTGGCAGAAAAGCGTCGCGGTAAAGTGCCTAGTGCGCGGGCGGCGCTGAGGGTCCGATAACGTCAATCACCCGCATACGGGTCGGATCGACCAGGACCACTTTATTCTCCACCATCGTGTATTTGTACATCTTGGCGGCCGGCACATCGGCTACCGCATCATCCGGCAATGTGTAAAGTTCGATCATGGGCGGCACGTCCGCCCCGGCGACCGGTGAGAAGTTTTTTGGCGAAGCCTTGCTCTTGTCCTTGGTGACTTCCGCGTAGATCGCGCTGCGCTGCGACGCCGTGAGCAACGGCTTCTGCTCGACGGCGCCGCTCACAGCGGAATCGTCGGCGGTGCCGCCGGGGGTTACGACGGTGCTCTGCGCGGCGGCATAGTGCGGTGCCGCGACGAGGGCGGCCAACACGACAGGCAACACGCCTATCCCGGCTCTAATGGCGAGACGGTTCTTCATCGGCTCCTCCATTTTTTTGTAAATGGTTTAGCCGCGCGCGCTATTCGGCACGCGCGGCAACGTCTTCCTCCGTCTAGCGCGGAAGGGCTTGCACCGTGATGTTGGTAGTGGGATCGATCACCAGGATACGATCGGGCTCATACACGTAGCGATAAATGTAGGGCGAAGTCACCCCGGCTGGTCCGACCCACGGTGCGGGGCCAGCCGGCAGCACCGCTGCGTCGTAAAGCGGGGGCTGATAGTCGGCTTCGGCGGCAAGCGGTGCCGGCGCGGCCTCGTCATAAAGCGGCTGCGCCGCCACAGGCGGCCCCGCGATCACGGCCGCCGGCGGCGCGACCTGACGCGTGACTGTTCGTGTCGTTACGACTTCACGACGGGCCGTGCGAGGCGCCGGGCGCACGGTGCGGACCGTCTCCGTCGTCGTTTGAATCGTCGGCGCCGGAGCCGTAATCACCGTCTGCGCCTGCGCCGCGGAAATGCCCGCGACGAGCACGACGCCAAGCGCGGTGGTTGTAAACAAGGATCTCATGGCGGACTCCATCTCGATGAGTTTCTCGGTGTTTTCCGGCGGGGACAATTGCCCAAGCCATCAGCCCAACGCCCGTTGGCGTTGTGTGTTCCGGCAAATCGTTGAGGGGAACCGGCAGTTCCAATGCCGCACAATTGTCGCGGTCAAGCCGCCTTGGCACCGTATCGCGCCAGCGCTTTGCGCAGCAGCGCCGCCAGCGGCAGGGTAACGAGCACAAAAGCAGCAACCAAAATCAGGGCATGCCATACGCCGAGTGCATCGCCGGCACGCCCAAATAAGACGGGAGCGAGCGCGCCGGATCCGATCGTGCCGGTGTAGAAGATGCTCAAGGCATGCGTCCGCCGCTTCGGCGCCACCAAATCAGGCACCGAGCCATAAAGCACCGACGAGGTGCCGTTGAGTGCAATCCCGATCACCGGAAGCAACATCAAGGCTGCGGTAAGCGGCAGCGGAAACAGGGCGAGAATTCCGGCGGCGGTCAATCCCTCGGTCAGCCACACCGTACCGATCACACCGATGCGGGCGCCGATGAGGGCGCAGGCAAGTTTGCCGGCCGCGCCGCCGGCGAAGATAAGCGTCATCGCCAGGCCGACGGTCTGCACCGTCGCGCCCTTGTCTTTCAGGACGAACGGCAGGAACAGCAAAAAGCCCATTCGCGTCGCGCTGTCGATAATGCCGATCGTCAGCAACACGGCGAACGCAAAGGGCTGAGGGCTGGAAATGGGGGGGGTATCGTCCGGAGTCTTGTGTTTCGCGGCGGCACCGCGCGCGTAGCGGGGTGCCGCAACGAAGATCAGCACCGCCATGACAACGCCGACGCTGCCGAGGCCCGCGAGCGCGGGGCGCCACGGCATGAGCAAAAGTAACAGCGAGAGTGCCGCCGGCACGGTCATTTTTCCGATATCGCCGAGGAAATTGTAGGTACCGAGCGCTTTCAGCGACCGCGGTCCGGCAAAAGCCCGCGCCACCAGCGCCGAGGCGATCGGATGCTGCGTGCTGGCGCCGAGGCCGGAGATCAAAAGCGCCCCCAGCAGCATCGGGAAGCCGGCGCTCGCCCCGGCGACGCAATAACCCAAGCCGGCAAGAGCGGTGCCGAGCGCAAGCACCAAAGCCGGGCCGAACCGCTCGGCGGCGAATCCGGCCGGAATCTGCAAACAAGCCATGGCGCCGACAAAGACGCTGCGCAACGCGCCGAGCGCCGCGTAGCTCAGCCCGAACTCGGTCTGCCATAGCGGCAGCAGGATGTAGATGAGATCGGTATAGCCATCGTGCAGCGCATGCGCGCCGCCGGCGACCGTGATGGCGCGGCGCTGGTCGTCCGACATGTCCGGCGTAAGCGCTGTAAAGCTCTCCCGGCTGAGCATACCCATGATGACCTAAGCGATGCGGGCGGCGGCCCGCTGCAAACTATGGCGTTAGACTTGTCGCCACTCCGATTCAACTGAGTTATTCTCCCTCAATGAGGGAGAAAAAGTCACCTCTGAAAAAGGCCGGCCTGCCGCCGCTCAACGCCGTTCGGGCCTTTGAAGCTGCAGCGCGGTGCGGAAGCTTCGCGCAAGCGGCGTCGGACCTCGGCGTCACCCACTGGGCCATCGGCAAGCAGATCAGATTATTGGAGGATTGGCTCGGTGTGCCATTGTTCATGCGCCTGCCCCGCGGCATCGCCCTTACCGACGAAGGCGCCGAACTCCTCGGCGACGTCAGCGCCGCGTTCTCTCGGCTCTCGGCCGCAACTGGAAAGCTGGTGCGGCTTGGCTCGACGCGGCGGGTTTCGGGAATGGTCCGCATCAACGTCCCGACTAGTTTCGCGCTGCGCTGGCTCATTCCGCGATTGCCGGAGTTTCACGCGGCCTTCCCCAGTATTGAAATCCGGATTTCAACATCGTCGCGCAGGCTCAGATATATCGGCAGCGCGTTCGATATTGGCGTCCGTCTCGATCGCGATCCGGGATCGCGCTTGAAATTCAGAGTCCTGATGAAAGATTGGCTGCTCCCCGCATGCAGTCCCGCAATCCTACGGAACCGGCCGGTGGCATCGGTCGGCGATTTGCGTAACCACACATTATTGCATTCCGCCACGACCCGCCCGGCCTGGTCGCGATGGCTGGCGGAAGCGGGCAATGCCGGCTTGACGCCGGCCCGGCAGATTGAGTTCGAGCATGTCCATCTGCAATTGCAAGCGGCGGTGGACGGGCTCGGCATCGCTATCGCCTCGGTGCCGTTGATCGAGAGAGACGTTGCAGCCGGCCGCCTCATCTGTCCGATCTTGAAGCCGGAATGGCACGCCGGAGAATATTTTCTCATCAGCGAGGCTCGGGATGAAAGCATCGCCACTCGGACTTTCCGCGCCTGGATGATGGCCGCCGCGCGACGCGCCGCGTCGGAAAAAAGCCGGCTTCATGGCGAAGAAAATCGCTGAGACGCCCGGACCGTGACGACAAATGGCCTCCCACGAAGGGCCATTTCAATCGCGGCAGCTGCTCGATTGACCGTGGCAGTCGTGGAGTGCAGTCTGCCGCCGGGAGCGGGAATCACGTACTTTTTGCAGGAGGATCTATGTTCGGCCTTGGCGATCTGTTCCAGTGGGAGCGGTTCGTAACGCCCACCGTGATCAAAGTTTTCTATTGGCTCGCCGTCGTCATCTCCATCCTGCTCGGCTTCGCCGGAGCGGTCAGTTCGCTGACGACCATGGCCTTCAATCCGTTCGTCGGCATGATCTTCTTGATGGTCAGTTTTCTCGGCGCCTGCATGGGCATCATCATGGCCCGCATCATCGCCGAATTCGTGCTGATCGTGTTCCGCATCAACGAGCACTTGGGCGCGATCAGGAATCAGGGCACCGGGCTGCGCGGTCAGTGATCGCCTGCCGATGCCTGATTGCGCGAGCATGATCCCGAAAAGTGGATACCGGTTTTCGGAAAGATCATGCTCCAAAATAGAATCTAGACCCTGATCCAATTCATCGAATTGGATCAGGGTCTAGTGTCCCGAATCTAAACTTTGCCATATTGCAGATTCACGCCGCCGTGTCAGGCTTGTCGGGGCATGGAGCGGATCATGGCGGGGCGACAATTGGCGGCTTTGGTGCTCAGTGATGCGGAGCGCGCGGAGCTGACGTCGCTTGCGAGGCGGCGCAACACCACGCAGGCGCTGGCGTTGCGGGCGCGGATCGTGCTGCGTTGCGCGACCGGCAAGCAGAACAAGCAGGTCGCGGCCGATCTGCAGATCGACCAGACCACCGTCGGCAAGTGGCGCCGGCGCTTTGTCGAACATCGCATGGATGGATTGCGGGATGAGCTGCGCAGCGGCACGCCGCGCACGATTGATGACGCCCGTATTGAAGCGGTGATCGTGCGCACGCTCGAAAGCGTCCCGCCGGATGCGACGCATTGGAGTTCGCGCGGCATGGCGCGAGCCTGCGGTCTGTCGGTATCTACCGTGCAGCGGATTTGGCGCGCCTTCGGCCTGCAACCGCACCGGCTGGAGAACTTCAAGCTCTCCACCGATCCGGACTTTGTCGCCAAGGTCCGCGACGTGGTCGGTCTCTACGTTTCGCCGCCGGCTCATGCCGTCGTCCTGTGTGTCGATGAGAAGTCGCAAATCCAGGCGCTCGACCGCAGCCAGCCCATGCTGCCGATGCGTCCCGGCCAGCCGGCACGACGCAGCCATGACTACAAGCGCCATGGCACCACCTCGCTGTTCGCCGCCCTCGACATCGCTACTGGCCGCGTGATCGGCAAGTGTTACGCGCGCCATCGCGCCATCGAATTCCGCAAATTTCTCGATGAGATCGAGGTCGCCGTGCCAGCCGACATCGACGTGCATCTGGTCCTCGACAACTACGCAACCCACAAGGCTCCGTTGATCCGAAACTGGTTGAACCGGCGTCCGCGCTGGCACGTGCATCTGACGCCGACCAGTTCCTCCTGGATCAATCAGGTAGAGCGCTTCTTTGCCTTGCTGACCGAACGCCAAATCCGACGCGGCATTCACCGCAGCGTCGTCGCTTTGAAGGCTGCCATCACCACCTTTATCGATCAGCACAACGCCAACCCAAAGCCGTTCCGGTGGACAAAATCGGCCGACGACATCCTCGCCTCAATCGAGCGCTTCTGCGTCTACAACACTCAGCTAAAAGTCCAATCTCAATGATGCAAACTTTTGACCCAGGACACTAGGTCGCGAACCGGAAATGCATGACATCGCCATCATGCACGACGTATTCCTTGCCTTCGAGACGCATCTTGCCGGCGTCACGCGCGCCGGCTTCGCCTGAGCCGGCGACGTAATCATCGTAGCCGATGGTTTCGGCCCGGATGAAGCCGTGCTCGAAGTCGGTGTGAATGACGCCCGCGGCTTGCGGCGCTTTGGTGCCGCTGGTGATGGTCCAGGCCCGGCTCTCTTTCGGTCCCGCCGTGAAGAACGTGACGAGATGAAGAAGCGCATAACCGGCGGCGATCAGGCGATCGAGGCCGGCTTCTTTCAACCCGACGGCGGCGAGATAATCCTCGCGCTCGTCGCGTGACAGCACCGCGATCTCGGCTTCGATCTTGGCGGAGATGACAACGGCGACCGCGCCCTCCTCCTTGGCGCGGGCTTCGACCCGGCGTGAAAACGCGTTGCCTTCGGCGGCAGAAGCCTCGTCGACATTGCAGACATAAAGCACCGGCAGCGAGGTGAGCAGGCCCAGCGTGTGAAAAACCTTCTCCTCCTCGGGCTTGCGCTCGGTCAGCCGCGCCGGCTTGCCCTCGCGCAGCAGCGCGAGCGCGCGGGTGACCAGATCCAGCATTTCTTTTGCTTCCTTGTCACCGCCCTTGGCTTTCTTGCCGAGGCTGTCGACGCGCCGCTCCAGGCTGTCGAGATCGGCGAGCATCAATTCGGTCTCGATCGTCTCGATATCGGCGATCGGGTCGATGCGGCCCTCCACATGGGTCACATCGGTATCTTCAAAGCAGCGAACGACATGAGCGATAGCATCCACTTCGCGGATATTGGCGAGGAACTGGTTGCCGAGCCCTTCCCCTTTGGAAGCGCCGCGCACTAGACCCGCGATATCGACGAAGGTCAGCCGCGTCGGCACGATCACCGCCGATTTGGCCAGCGCCGCCAGCGCCTCGAGCCGGCGATCCGGCACCGCCACTTCACCGACATTCGGCTCGATGGTGCAGAACGGATAATTCGCCGCCTGCGCCGCCGCGGTTTCGGTCAGCGCATTGAAGAGGGTCGACTTGCCGACATTCGGCAAACCGACGATGCCGCATTTAAAGCCCATTGGAATTTCTATCCGTGGAATTTCTATCCGTGAAAACCGTTATCCGTTGCCGGCGATTACGTCTTGGCGTTTTCGCCGTTGTTCTCGTTTGATGGATCGCCGAAGCCTTTCGCCACCATGGCGAGGTGAACTTTGTTGGCAAAGCTCGCGTCCTCGCCACGGACGATGAGTTGGGCATTGTCGGCGAGGATCGCGATCAGCGCCTCGACCCAGCCGCGTTCGCTTTTGGCGAAATCGCTCAATACGTAATGCTGCACCTTGTCTTTGCTACCCGGATGGCCGACGCCGATGCGCACCCGGCGGTAGTCATTGCCGATATGCTCGGAGATCGAGCGCAAGCCGTTATGGCCGGCGATACCGCCGCCGATTTTGACGCGCACTTTGGCGGGCGGCAGATCGATCTCGTCGTGGAATACCGTGACGTCGCCGAGCGGCAGCTTGTAGAAATGCGCGGCTTCGGCGACTGCACGGCCGGATTCATTCATGAAAGTGCCGGGCAACAGCAACAGCGCACGCTCGCCGCCAATCGGCCCCTCGCAGGCGACCCCTTGAAAACGCCGGCGCCACGGCCCGATGCCGTGGCGCTTGGCGATCTCTTGGAGCGCCATGAAGCCGATATTATGCCGGTTGCCGGCATAGCGCTCTCCTGGATTTCCAAGTCCGACCAGGAGGCGCATCGGTGTCGTCCCGCCCTAATGCGGGCAAGCTTACTTCTTGTCGGCACCGCCGGCAGGTGCGGCGGCCGCGGCGGGAGCAGAACCCGGCGAGCCTGGAGCGCCGGTGGGGGCCGCGGGTGCGGCAGCGGCAGCAGCAGCGGCGGCCGCGGTTGCAGCGGCGGCTTCGGCGGCGGCCTTCAGCTCTTCGGCGTAGCCCGACGGCGGCACCACCGTGACCAAGGTAATGTCGCGGCCGGATACGGCGCGGACGCCTTCCGGCAGCTTGATGTCACTGAGATGCTTGGAGTGATTGATTTCGAGATCGCCGACATCGACTTCGATGCCGGTGGGGATCGCGTCGGCGCGGCAACGCACTTCGATCGTATGGGTCACGATCGACACCGTGCCGCCGCGCTTGACGCCCGGCGACTGCTCGGTGTTGCGCACCAGAACCGGAATGTTGACGCGGATGGTGGCGCCTTCGCCCAAGCGCATGAAATCGACATGCAGCGGCAAGTCGCGAACCGCATCGAGCTGGAAGTCGCGCGGGATTACGCGGTGCTTCACGCCGTCGATCTCGATGTCATGAATGGTAGTGAGGAAATGACCGGCATAGATGCGCTGGCGCAATTCGTCGTAATCGAGCGAGATCGGCAGCGGCTCCTTGCCGTCGCCATAGATGATTCCGGGAACGCGGCCGGCACGACGTTCGGCCCGGGCGGCCCCCTTGCCTGCCCGCGAACGCGCCGCCGCCTTGATCTGAGTGACGGTAGCCATGAGAGATGTCCTTGTCCAAGGCCTTGTTATACAAAGGAAAATGCCGCGCTAGCCTCCAGGGGTGCTGTAGCAGCGCGCGGCAGCCGGGCTTATAGCGGCGCCGGTGTGAAAAAACAAGGAAAGCCACGCGGCATCAGGCCGAAACGGCCCTTGGGCCCGAAACGCCGGCCAGCCGACGCTGAATCAACGGCTGATCAGAGCGTTCCCGGATTCATCGGCTCGGCTGTATCGCCCGGCGCGCGAGATCGGCTCGATTTAGGAGCTGCGGCACTACCGGCAGCCTGCGCTGCCTCGAGGGCTGCGACCCTGGCCTTGAGCGCCTCATTCTCTTCGCGTGCCAACCGCGCCATGTCCTTGACCGCCTCGAAGTCCTCTCGCTTGACGAGGTCGAGATCGCGCAGGATGCGTTCGGCCTGGGTACGGAACAACGTCTCGAATTCCCGCCGCACACCTTGCGCAACACCGGCCGCGTCGTTCATCAAGCGCGCAGCCTCGTCGAAGAACCGGTTTGTCGTCTGGACCATGACAGCCTCCGCACCCCTGCTAAGTCTCGTGGGCTAACCGGCTTGCCAATCTGGCTTGCCATGCATTGACACAATGGCGATGGTGCGCCGCCGCTGCAAGGGATTAGAGAGACCCAATGCGAGGATCACGCCGCAAAATATCCACCGCGGCTCGATAACTGCGAGAACGCATCACGCCGTAACGAAAGCCCATTTCATGGTTCTGCCGGTTATCCCGTTTCCCGCCATCAACCCGATCCTGATTTCCATCGGCCCTTTTGCGGTGCGCTGGTACGCGCTTGCTTACATCGTCGGCATCATTGCCGGCTGGTTTTACGCCCGCGCCCTTATCGTTTCGGAAAAATTATGGGGCGGCCCGGCGCCGTTCACCGTGCTCGACTTCGACGACTTCGTCATCTGGATCACGCTGGGCATCATTCTCGGCGGCCGCACCGGTTATGTGCTGTTTTACAACCTGCCGCATTTTGCCTCGCACCCGATCGAGATCTTGCAGCTGTGGAACGGCGGCATGTCGTTTCACGGCGGCGTCACCGGCTGCATCGTCGCGGTCGTGTTGTTCGCGCTGAAACGGCACATACCAATGCTGTCGCTCGGCGACGTGACCTGCACCGTTGCGCCGATCGGCCTGTTTCTCGGCCGGCTGGCCAATTTCATCAATGGCGAATTATGGGGCCGCCCGACCGATGTGCCGTGGGCCATGGTGTTTCCCAATGCCGGCCCGCTGCCGCGCCACCCAAGCCAGCTCTACGAGGCATGCCTTGAAGGGATCGTCTTGTTCATCGTGCTCGGTCTTGTTGTTCGCGCCGGTGGACTCAAACGACCCGGCCTTGTCACCGGCATCTTCGCGCTCGGCTACGGCGTGGCGCGCATTACCGGCGAACTTTTCCGTGAGCCGGATGTGCAGCTCGGCTTTCTCTGGGGCGGTCTGACGATGGGCATGTTGCTTTGCATTCCGCTGATGCTCGGCGGCATCGCTCTCCTTACCGTCGTCCTGACCCGCGAGCCGCGAGCGAAGGCGCCGCTCAAAGAGCAGGTCAAGCAACCGCAGTGAAAAATGGCTGATACGGACTCGTCGTCGCGCTCGCCGCTGGAAGGCGAGATCCGCCGGCTTATCGCGGTGGCCGGACCAATGCCGCTTTGGCAATACATGCGGCTCTGCCTGACCCATCCGCAATACGGCTATTACATCAACCGCGATCCGTTCGGGGCCGGCGGCGATTTCGTCACCTCGCCGGAGATCAGCCAGATGTTCGGCGAGCTGATCGGGCTGTGGATGGCGTCGGTCTGGCAGCAGATGGGCGCGCCGGAAAACGTCCGCGTTGTCGAACTCGGCCCCGGCCGCGGCACGCTGATGGCCGATGCGCTACGCGCGGCAAGAGTGGTGCGGGATTTCCGCGCGGCGATCGTGCTGCATCTGGTCGAGGTCAGTCCGGCCTTGCAGAAAGCCCAGCAACGCGCGCTTGAGGAGATCGATGTGCCGGTCCAATGGCACGCGGCGCTGGAAGACGTCCCCGCCGGACCGACGATCCTGATCGCCAATGAATTTCTCGATGCGCTGCCGGTTCATCAGGCGGTTCGGCTATCGGACGGCTGGTATGAACGCGTCATCGACATCGCGCCCGACGGCCGCTTTTATGCCGGCACGGCGTCCGATCCATTGCCGTTTTTCGAAGCCGCGATGCCACGCAGCTTGCGTCAAGCGCCCGAAGGTTCGATCTATGAATGGCGCGATGACACTATTGCGCTTGAACTGGGCCGGCGGATGCGCAGCGAAGGCGCGGCACTGATCATCGACTATGGGCACGCCCATTTCGGCCTGGGCGATACGTTGCAGGCCGTCGCCGGCCACGGATTTGTCGACCCGCTGGCCGCGCCCGGCATGGCCGACCTGACAGCGCATGTCGACTTCGAAGCGTTGGCGCAATCCGCCGAATGCATGGGCGCACGCGTACACGGACCGATCCGGCAACGCGATCTGTTCCTTAATCTGGGCATCGAGCAAAGAGCAGACGCATTGAAGGCGAGCGTGTCCCGGCACAAGGCCGCCGATATCGAGATCGCGCTGTCGCGGCTGATCGCGGAGGGCCCGCGCTCCATGGGCGAGTTGTTCAAGGCGATTGCGATCGCGGCGCCACAGTTGGGCACGCCGCCAGGCTTCGAGGCTGGCGCGTGAAAGTCGAATCCAAACTGCTTGCCCTGACCGGCATTCGTCATGCCTTTTTCACCCGCGAAGGCGGCGTCTCCAGCGGCATCTATGAAAGCCTCAATGGCGGTGTCGGATCGCGCGACAACGCCGCCCATGTCGGCGAGAACCGCGCCCGCATGGCAGCCTCGCTCGGCGTCGTGCCGGACCGCTTTCTCACCGTCTATCAAGTTCATTCGCCGACCGTCGTTGTCGCCGAGACGCCCTGGACCCACGACACGCGGCCGCGGGCCGACGCCATCGTCACCCGCATGCGCGATCTCGCCATCGGCGTGACCACGGCGGATTGCGGGCCCGTTCTTTTTGCGGACCCTGCGGCCCACGTGATCGGCGCCGCACATGCCGGCTGGCGCGGCGCGCTGACCGGCGTCATCGAAGCAACGCTGGACGCGATGGAGCGGCTCGGCGCCAAGCGACGCGATATCCGTACGGCCATCGGTCCGATGATCCGCCAGCAAAGCTATGAAGTCGGTCCCGATCTGATCGGGCGCTTTGCCGCCGAGGATCACGCCAGCACCCGGTTTTTCGCGCCAACCGCGCGCGAGGGTCATGCCCAGTTCGATCTTGGCGGCTATGTTGCGACACGACTGGAGCGGGCCGGCGTCGGCCAGATCGACGATCTCGGGCTGTGCACCTATGCCGATCCGGCACGCTTTTTCAGCTACCGCCGCACCAGCCATCGCGCCGAGCCCGACTACGGCCGCCACGTCAATGCGATCGTGTTGACGTCCGAGTAACCACGCAACCGGAAGTCATTGGGATTAAACCCGAAAAAGCATCGGAAAAAGGCGGCGATTTATATTGCCAGCCCCCGACCCGGCTTGTATCAGAACCTTGTTTTCGGCCGGGTTGGCTTTGTTTGAGCATGATCTTTCATGCTCGCGGCGCGACATGCGCGCGGGAGAGCAGGAATGGCGGGCAATAACGGCGCGATCAAGCTCGTCGCCGGTAATTCCAATCCTGCGCTGGCCGAGGCCATCGGCGGCTATCTCGGTACTGCCTTGACCAAGGCGGTGGTCCGACGTTTTGCCGACATGGAAATCTTCGTCGAGATCCAGGAAAACGTGCGCGGCGCCGATGTGTTCGTGATCCAGTCGACGTCATTTCCGGCCAACGATCACTTGATGGAATTGCTGATCATCACCGACGCGCTGCGGCGCGCTTCGGCGCGGCGCATCACCGCGGTGATCCCCTATTTCGGCTATGCCAGGCAGGACCGTAAAGTCGGACCACGCACGCCGATCTCGGCCAAGCTCGTCGCCAATCTTATTTCCCACGCCGGCGCCGACCGCGTCCTCACGCTCGATCTGCATGCCGGACAGATCCAGGGCTTCTTCGACATACCGACCGACAATCTGTTCGCCGCGCCGGTCATCATGCGCGACATCAGGGAACGCTTCGACCTGTCCAAGGTGATCGTCGTCTCGCCGGACGTGGGCGGCGTGGTGCGAGCGCGCGGCCTCGCCAAGCGCATCGATGCGCCTCTCGCCATCATCGACAAGCGGCGGGAACGGCCGGGCGAGTCCGAGGTCGCCAATGTCATCGGCGAGGTAGCCGGCGGTATCTGCATCCTGGTCGACGATATCGTCAACTCTGGCGGCACGCTGGTGAACGCAGGCGACGCGCTTTTAGATAAAGGTGCGGCCGAGGTTTACGCCTACATCACCCACGGCGTGCTCTCGGGCGGCGCCATCTCTCGCGTCGGCAATTCGCGGCTGAAGGAGTTGGTCATCACCGACTCGATTCAGCCGACCGCGGCGATCAAGGCGGCGGATAACATTCGCGTGCTGTCGATCGCGACCCTGATCGGCGAAGCCATCAACCGCACCGCCGCCGAAGAGTCGGTGTCCAGTCTGTTTGATTGATCTCGTCATTGCGAGCGGACGCGAAGCAATCCAGCGCGGCGCCTAAGAACTAAATTCCTTCATCGCTTAGCTCCTCGCAACGACGCCGCGAGGCTGGCCGCTTCTCAACCCTCCCCGAGTCAACTTGTCGCAGTCGGGCCTGTGGACGGTCATAAATCGATCATTGTGCCGGACCGGCAAATCACATCATGAGTGCCGGTAGCAATGACGGCAGAAGCTCTTGGCAAAGTTTTGGCGGACGGAATCAACCCGATTATAGTCGGTGGGCGAACTGATTCGTTTTTTGAGTCAATCGATCCTCGGCACTTGTTCCTGCGTCAAATCGCAGCCAACACGGTGGGGAATCCGTTCGAGCTTCTAAGTATTGCCGGCTGTGATCGCGTGCTTTCGCAGTCCCTGTGCGTGCGCATTTCCATTCTCAATAAGCGGCACGTGGAGGCGGCATGTCTCTTCTCGAACTAGTACCGGATCAACGCAACAATCCGCTCGACGTCGTCGAGCACATGGCGTCCGGCAATGATTGGCCGTTCGAGCGCGCCGGCGAAGATGAGATCGGTCTCGTCGTCACCGGACGCTGGACCACGTATCAGGTCTCTTTCACCTGGATGGGCGATATCGAAGCGTTGCACTTGGCTTGCGCCTTCGACATGAAGGTGCCGGAAGCGCGGCTTGCCGAGGTCCAGCAGCTCATCGCCGGCATCAACGAACAATTATGGATCGGCCACTTCGATGTCTGGGCCCAGAATGGCGCAGTGATGTTCCGCTATGCGCTGGTGCTGGCCGGCGGGGTCGCCGCATCGGATCGGCAGTGCGAGGCGGTGCTCGGCACCGCGCTTGATTCCTGCGAGCGCTATTTCCCCGCTTTTCAGTTCGTCATCTGGGCGGGTAAGACCGCGCGCGAAGCGATGGACTCCGCCATGTTCGAGACCGCGGGCGAGGCGTGACCGCGCCGAATACCGGCTTGCATGATGTGTCCGGCCGCCTCGTTTTGGTCGGTGCCGGCAAGATGGGCGGCGCTTTGCTCGAAGGCTGGCTCGGCCTAGGGCTTCCGCCTGACAATATCGTCGTGCTGGAGCCGCAGCCGTCACCGCAGATCGCCGACCTCGCGGCGCGCGGCGTCGCGCTTAATCCGCCGCTGCAAACAATCACCGATATTGCTGCGATCGTTATCGCGTTGAAGCCGCAGGTCGCGGCCGACATTCTTCCCGCTCTCGCCCCGCTGGTCTCACCGTCCACCGTCGTGGTGTCGATCATGGCGGGGCGCACGCTCGGTTTTCTTCAGGCGATCTTTAATCGACCTTGCGCCTTGGTCCGTGCCATGCCGAATACGCCGGCCGCGATTGGCCGCGGCATCACCGTTGCGGTACCGCGCAATGCCGGTGCGGCGCAGCGCGACCTCGCCGACCGCCTGCTGCGCGCGACCGGGACGGTCGAGTGGACCGACGACGAGGCGCTGATGGATGCCGTCACCGCAGTGTCCGGATCGGGACCGGCCTATGTCTTCCTGCTCGCCGAGGCGTTGGCGCAAGCCGGCATCGCAGCGGGACTGCCGGCACCGCTCGCGGAAAAGCTCGCCCGCGAAACCGTCGCCGGTGCCGGCGAGTTGCTGCATCGCTCGCCGCTCGACGCTGCCGTGCTTCGTGAAAACGTCACCTCCCCTGGCGGCACCACCTCGGCGGCGCTTGAGGTGCTGATGGGTCAAAACGGGCTGTCGCCGCTCATGCGCGAAGCAGTCGCCGCGGCCACCCGGCGGTCGCGTGAGCTGGCCGGCTGAAGCTCCGCGCTCTTCTCGCCTTGGAACCACCCGGCGGCGGACCTACATTGAGGTCAGCCCTCCGCGTTGATGAGTGGTTCAGGAGTTAGCATCATGGCCCGCAAGCCCGCCCGCAAATCCGCGCCAAAGCCCGCGCGTGCCGCTGCCTCGAGCGGTCCCGCCGCGCCGGCCGGCGATCGCGACAAGATTGTCTCAGCTTTCCTGGCACTGCTTGCGGACAAGCGGTTCGAACAGATCGGGTTCGCCGAAATCGCGGAAAACGCCGGCGTGACACTCGCGGAATTGCGCGGCGAGTTTGCTTCGCCGCTGGCGATCCTTGCCGCCCATATCAGGAATGTCGATCGCGCCGTGCTCGGCGAGGATTTCAGCGACATGGCCGAAGAGCCGGCACGCGAACGGCTGTTCGACGTGCTGATGCGCCGGCTCGAAATATTGGCGCCGCATCGTGACGCCATCCGATCGCTGCTGCGCTCGGCGCGCCGCAACCCGCCGCTCGCGCTGGCGCTCAACAAACTCGCGTTGCGGTCACAGCAATGGATGTTGACGGCGGCCGGCGTCGATGCCTCGGGACCGGCCGGCATGATGCGGGCGCAGGGTCTCGCCGTGCTGTTCGCTTCGGTGTTGCGTGCCTGGGTCGATGACGAGGATCCCGGACACGCCCGCACCATGGCAGCCCTCGACCGCGCGCTCGGGCGCGGTCAGCGCTTTGCCGGGTTGCTCGATGATTTATGCCAGGTGCCGCGGCGGCTCTGTCGGCTGCGGAACCGGCTGCGCGGTCGGCGCCGCCGGCGGCGGCCGGACGATTACGAGGACACGGCCGCGGCGGCTTGAATAATCGGCGGCGAACCCGGCAGTGATGGGGAGGCCCCGCCGCGCCAGCCGCGAAGTGATAATCGCTCATCCACAATCTTTTACTGGAAAGGACCGGACGGTTTCAGACGTTCAACTACAGTCTTTAATCGAGAACAATTAAGTCAGTTATAGTCTATTGTTTTTTATTACACGGAGCGCGGACAAATACCTCTCAACTCAACTCCATTACAAAGATTAGAATACCTATAAAGAGCAGTTTTTGCTTTGCAACGACCCGGCTGCTCCGGTATTGATAGTTACAGAACGTACCAATTCCTCGCCGGGCTTCTCTCGTTATGATCGTCTGCTCTTGTAATGTGTTCACCGACCATGACGTGCGCGCCACGCTGTCGGACAGCGAAGAGGCGCCGCGCTCCACCGGCGAGGTCTATCTTTGCCTGGGCTGCAGCGCCCAATGCGGACGGTGCGCGCGTACCATCCGCCGCATCATGAATGAAGCGCTTGCCACCGGCGACGCCGTGTGTTGCCGCGACGCTTCCGCGGAATCCTAGCCTTCGGCGTTATCCTTGGTCGTTGATAAGCGCCGTTGCTGCCGAAACGGCCGCTTTCATCATTCCTTAGAATGGTTATAATGAAGCTGTCGGCCGCGGATGTGCCGAAGAAAAATCTCTTGCAGAGGTAGGCCATGAAGGGCGATCCGGGCGTCATCGATTTTCTCAACAAGGCGCTCCGCCACGAGCTCACGGCGGTCAACCAGTACTGGTTGCATTACCGGCTACTCGAAAATTGGGGCTACCTGGCGCTGGCCAAGCAGTGGCGCAAGGAGTCCATCGAAGAAATGGAGCACGCCGACAAACTGGTCGCGCGCATCATCTTCCTCGACGGCTTCCCCAATATGCAGGTGCTCGATCCGCTGCACATCGGCCAGACCGTGAAGGAAGTGCTCGACTGCGATCTCGCCGCCGAGCTCCATGCGCGCAAGCTCTATGAGGAAGCCGCTACCCATTGTCACGGCGTGCGGGATTATGTGACGCGCGACCTCTTCGAAAAGCTGATGCACGACGAAGAGGAACACATCGACTTCCTCGAAACCCAACTCGATCTTGTCGCCAAGCTCGGCCTCGAGCTTTACGCCCAGCATCACATCGGCGAACTTCACGAAGACAAAGACTGACCTCCGCTGCCGCCGGCGGCGGCAGCGGCCAGCGTTTACGAATCTTAACAAATAGTATTCGCCTTTATGCGCGATGCGATTGCGGCCGCGCGTAAACACATTCCCGTTATTGCGCATCATGTTGTCGGTTAGAGATCGTGGTTAAATTTTAAGGTTAAGGCCCGCTTAAGCATTTCTGCTTACCTTCGCCCTCCTCAGCCGATGGGTGTGCGTCGCATTTCGCCTATCGAGGAAAGGTCGAAGCGATGGTAAGCGTCACGCTCCTTATCCGCACCGCAGCCGCAGCCATGGTCAGCACCACGGCCTATGCCGCGGACATGCCCCAAATTCCGCCGCCGCAACCGCAGATGACATATCAGCCGATGCCGCTGATCGTGCAGCAGCCGGCAGGCGCCTGGTATTTGCGCGGCGATATCGGCATCGGCATCCTCAGCAAAGCTGACTTTGTCTACGAGCCAAATCCGCTCAACCCGCCGGTCGATATCCTCTCGCAACATGCCGCGATAGGCGATACCACGTTCTTCAGCATGGGCGTCGGCTATGAGTTCAACAATTGGCTGCGCTTCGATGTGACCGGCGAATACCGCGCGAAAAGCCCTTTCAACGGGTTTATTACGTATAACTTCAACGGGGCCGGCGCCGATAGCTATCAGGGTTACTTGCAGTCCACGATCTTCCTCGCCAATGCTTATGTCGATCTCGGGACCTGGAACTGCCTGACGCCGTTCGTCGGTTTCGGCATCGGCGGCGCGTACAACACCTTCGCCGACCTCAGTGATCTCGGAAACACGGCCGGAAACGGCGTTGGCCGCAACAGCAGCCAATTCAATTTCGCCTGGGCACTCCATGCCGGCATATCCTACAGCGTGACGCAGAATTTCTCCGTCGAATTCGCCTACCGCTACCTCAATTACGGCTCGGTCACCGACACGATCGACTGCTACGGCGGCTGCAATGCAGACTCCTACAAGCTGCAGAATTTGACCTCGAACGATTTCATGCTCGGCATGCGCTGGCGCTTCCCGATCGAAGCGGCGCCGATGCTGATCCAGCCGACGCCGGTAGTGGTCCAGCAGGCGCTCCCGCCGCCGCCGCCACCGCCGGTCTATCAGCCCGCGCCGGTGTACCAGCCGGCACCGGTCATGGTGCCGCAACAGCCGCCGCAATATCAGCCCCAATATCAGCCGCAGTATCAGCAGCCGCAGTATCCGCTATCGACCCGCGGGTGAGAGCGCAGATAGAGCGTCTAGAGAACAAAACGGCGCGGGCGACCGCGCCGTTTTTTTTGCTTAGAGCCACTGCACTAACAGGCTCGTTCGCCACGCGCCCGACCCCACTCAGATAACCCTCCATTAAGGTTAATGCCGGATGATCATACCGATTGGCCGCCTGTTGCGCGCCAGTGTTTGAAAAGGCCGCGGCCGATGCGCTGGGTTGTCTGCGCTGTGTTCGTACTCGCAATCACGCCGCCTGCATTTGCCGGCGACATGATGCTTCGCGGCTCCGAACCGGTCTATCACTGGGGCGGCGTCTACGGCGGCGCCCAGGTTGGCTATACCAGTTCGGAGATCAATTTCGGCACGGCGGCCAGCAACGACATCGGCTTCATCTTGCGCGACGCCGCGATCGAGCAGAATGAGCAGATATCCCAGTGGACGGTGCTCAGCTCCCGCAGTCCCAGCAGCGCCGGCGCCGGCGGCTTCGTCGGTTACAACTCGGAATGGGACGATCTCATTCTCGGCTTGGAAGTGAATTACAATCGCGTTACGCTGAAAGCTTCGTCGGCCAATTCGATCTCACGCAGCTTCACCGACAGCACCAACCTACCGGCCGGGCACAATTACTTCTACAGCGCGACTGTCGGTGCCCAATCGTCGATCAGTATGCAGGATATCGCCGAACTGCGTGCCCGCGCCGGCTGGGAAGCCGGCATTTTCCTGCCCTACGTTTTCGGCGGCGTCGCCGTCACCCGCGCCAACATCACCAGCACCGGGACGGTCTCCTACACCGCGACCGATGAACCGGCATCGGAAGTCCCGCCGCTTACGCCGTTGCCGCCGCTGGCGTTCGGTCCGGTGTCGCAGAGCAGCGGCCAGAACAACGCGCTGGTGTATGGCGCCGCCATGGGCGTTGGCGTCGACATGGCGGTGCTGCCCAATCTCTTCATTCGCGGCGAACTCGAATACACTTATTTCGCGCCGGTCGATGGCATACACGTGACGCTATCGACCGCGCGGCTGGGCGCCGGCTTCAAGTTCTGAGATCGGATATCGGCAGATGCCGCTTGACGGCGCGGCCTTACGTCCTTAATTCCGGCGGCGGGACACCCCTCCCCAACGAGGGGCGACTATCTGGAAGGATAGCTCATGACGCTCGCTAAGCCCTCTATGCGGCCGGCTGTGCCGCATTTCTCGTCCGGCCCCTGCGCAAAGCGCCCCGGCTGGGCACCCCAAAACCTCAACGGTGCCGTTCTCGGCCGCTCGCATCGCTCCAAAGCGGGCAAGGCCAAGCTCAAGCGCGCCATCGATCTCACCCGTGAAATTTTGCAGGTGCCGGCGGATTACCGCATCGGCATCGTGCCGGCGTCCGACACTGGCGCCATCGAAATGGCGCTGTGGTCGCTGTTGGGCCCGCGGCCCGTAACGATGCTGGCCTGGGAAAGTTTCGGCGAAGGCTGGGTCAGCGACGTCGCCAAAGAACTCAAACTGAAAGACGTCAAAACGCTGCGCGCCGGCTACGGCGAACTGCCCGATCTTAGCGCGGTCGATCCGGCGAGCGATGTCGTCTTCACCTGGAACGGCACCACCTCCGGCGTGCGCGTTGCCGATGCCGATTGGATTGCCGCCGACCGCACCGGCTTGACGATCTGCGATGCGACGTCCGCTGCTTTCGCGCAAGCGCTCGACTGGCCGAAGCTCGATGTCGTCACCTATTCCTGGCAGAAGGCGCTCGGCGGCGAAGCGGCGCATGGCATGCTGATTCTGTCGCCGCGCGCGGTGGCCCGGCTCGAAAGCTACACGCCGCCATGGCCGCTGCCGAAGATCTTCCGCCTGACCAAGGGCGGCAAGATCAACGAAGGCATCTTCCAGGGCGAGACCATCAACACGCCGTCGATGCTGTGCGTCGAAGACTATCTCGATGCGCTCGACTGGGCGAAGTCGATCGGCGGCCTCAAGGCGCTGCAGGCCCGCGCCGACGCCAATGCCAAGACCATCGCCGACTGGGTCGCGCGCACGCCGTGGATCGATTTCCTCGCCGCCGACCCGGCGCTGCGCTCCAACACCTCGGTTTGTCTGAAGGTGGTCGATCCGGCGGTGAGCCGGCTCGCGCCCGACGCCCAGGCGGCGTTCGTCAAAGGCCTCGCCGCGGCGCTCGACAAAGAAGGCGTCGCCTACGACATCGACGCCTATCGCGATGCGCCAACGGGCTTGCGCATCTGGTGCGGCTCGACCGTCGAGCGCGCCGACGTCGAGGCGCTCACGCTGTGGCTCGACTGGGCCTATGCCAATGCCAAGGACGCATTGGCCAAAGCGGCCTGAGCGCAATCCTGTCAGCGATGCCCGCTGAAAAAGCGGCACGCCTTACTTCAGCAAGCCAACCCCTATTTGATCCAAAAGGAAATCCAGCAATGGCTCCCCGCGTTCTGATCTCCGATGCGCTTTCCCCCGCGGCCGTGGCGATTTTCAAGAATCGCGGGCTCAAGGTCGACTTCCAGCCCAATCTCGGCAAGGACAAGGACAAGCTCGCAGCAGCGATCGATGGTTTCGACGGTCTTGCGATCCGCTCGGCGACCAAAGTCACCGCCAAGCTATTGGAAAAAGCCAACGGCCTGAAAGTCATCGGCCGCGCCGGCATCGGCGTCGACAATGTCGATATTCCGGCCGCCACCGCCCGCGGCATCATCGTGATGAACACGCCGTTCGGCAATTCGATCACCACCGCCGAGCACGCCATCACGCTGATGCTGTCGCTGGCGCGGCAGATCCCCGAAGCCGATGCTTCGACGCGGGCCGGCAAATGGGAAAAGAACAAATTCCTCGGCGTGGAGATTTTCTCAAAGACGCTGGGCGTGATCGGCTGCGGCAATATCGGCTCGATCGTTGCCGACCGCGCCATCGGCCTGAAAATGAAAGTGATCGCCTACGATCCGTTCCTCTCGGCCGAACGCGCGCTGCATCTCGGTGTCGAAAAAGTCGAGCTCGACGAGCTATTGCGCCGCGCCGATTTCATCACGCTGCACACGCCGCTCACCGACAAGACCCGCAATGTCATCAATGCCGACGCGCTCGCCATGACCAAGAAAGGCGTCCGCCTGGTCAATTGCGCCCGCGGCGAACTGGTCGACGAGGCGGCGCTGGCCGAAGCGCTCAAGTCCGGCCACGTCGCCGGTGCGGCGCTCGACGTGTTTCGCGAGGAGCCGGCGACGCAAAATCCGCTGTTCGCGCTGCCGAACGTGGTCTGCACGCCGCATCTCGGCGCCTCGACCACCGAAGCGCAGGAAAACGTCGCGCTCCAGGTCGCCGAACAGATGTCCGACTATCTCCTCCGCGGCGCCATTTCCAATGCCGTCAACTTCCCTTCGATCAGCGCCGAAGAGGCGCCGAAACTCAAGCCATTCATCGCGCTCGCCGAAAAGCTCGGCTCGTTCGCCGGACAGCTGACCGAGACCGGCATCAAGCAGATCCAGATCGCCTATGAAGGCGGCGTTGCGCAGATGAACACCAAGGCGCTGACATCTGCGGCCGTCGCCGGTCTCCTCCGCCCGATGCTGCAAGACGTCAATGTCGTCTCGGCGCCGATCGTCGCCAAGGAACGCGGCATCGTCGTCGAGGAGACCCGCCGCGAGACGGCGGGCGATTACGACAGCCTGATCACCGTCACCGTGGTGACCGACCGGCAGACGCGAGCGGTATCGGGCACGGTTTATGCCGACGGCCGGCCGCGCATCGTCAACATCAAGGGCATCCGCATCGATGCCGAGTTCGCGCCATCGATGCTCTATGTCACCAACAAGGATAAGCCGGGATTTGTCGGCTCATTCGCGACGCTGCTCGCCGGTGCCGGCATCAATATCGCGACCTTCCATCTCGGCCGCGAGTCGCTCGGCGGCAACGCCATCGCGCTGGTCGAAGTCGACGGCGCGGTTGCACCCGAGGTGCTCGCCAAGGTGCGGCAACTCCAGAACGTGCAGCAGGTGAAGCCGCTGCTGTTTTAAAAGCCGTGCGGCCACCGCCGGAATCCGCTATGATGCGTTGCGTGCGCCGAAAGAACACCGTTTTAGGGAACATTTGATGGCCCGACCTATCGTCATTCATGCCGATTGGGACCCGGAAGCAGCGGTCTGGGTCGCTACCACGGGTGACATTAACGGCTTAGTGACTGAAGCGGATACGATCGAAGCATTAAGGGCGAAATTGCCCGGCATGATACTCGATCTTCTTGAAGAATACGGAATATCCGATATTCCGCCGTCGATTGAGATCATCGCGCGCTCCAGCGATCGACTGGTTGCCGCGGAATAGTTCAACATGGCGGACTACTACCGCGACGTAATTCGCCTACTGAGAGACGGCGGCTACGAGTTCAAGCGGCAGGGACGCGGCGATCACGAAATTTGGTGGAATCCAAAAACCGGGATCCGTGTCACCGTGGATCGCAAACTGAAATCAAAATTCACCGCCAATGGTGTTTTGAAGGAAGCGGGCCTTTCCAAAGCGTTTTGATTACACCTTGTTATATAGTTCTTACTTCGCATCGTGAAAAATAATTCCCGCCGTGTGGCGGTGGCCGGAGCGCAGGCGGCTGACGCCATGGCGCAGGTTGACGCGATAGCTGCCGCGGCTGCCGCGCACCGGCCGGTGATGCACCGCGAAGATCGCGGCATCGCCACGGCGGAGCGGGACGACTTCGGCGCGTGACTGCATGCGCGGGCGCTGCTCGGTGAGCACGAACTCGCCGCCGGTGAAGTCCTCGCCGGGTTGCGACAACAGCACCACCACCTGCAACGGAAAGACGTGCTCGCCGTACACGTCCTGGTGCAGGCAATTGTAATCGCCCTCGGCGTAGCGAAGCAGCAGCGGCGTCGGCCGGGTCTGGCCGGCCTGGTGACAGCGCGCTAGGAAATCGCCGTGCGCCGGCGGATAGCGTACCGCGATGCCTATCGCTTCGTTCCAGCGATTGGCGATGGCGGCAAGCGGCGCGTAGAGCGCCGGCCGCAGCACAGCGATCGGCGGCGGCAACGGATAGGCGAAATATTTGTATTCGCCGCGGCCGAAGCCGTGCCGCGCCATCACGATGGTGCTGCGAAAGCGGCCGTCGTCCGGATAAAGGCCCGCCAGTTCCGAACACGCCGCAGCGGTCAAAAGGCCCGGCAGCAGCGCCCAGCCCGACTGGTCGAGATCGGCCGCTATACGCAGCCAGTCAGCGGCGGCAACCCGTTGGCCGATATCATCGTCCGATTCACGCTGTCGTTTGAGTGCCGTGCTCATCGTGTTGCCGGTCCGCAGTTGTGCCGTGGAAGATGGCATCTTCCTATTTGAGGCGCCGCGGGCCCGATCGCCACCCGCTTTCTGAGCGTCGGAGTCCGAGCCCAGCGGAAGCGCCCCCTCACCCCAACCCTATTTGCTTCGCGCGTTGACCTTCCGCGTCGCGATCGTGATTCCGGCAAACACCAGCGCATAACCGACAGCATGAAACACTTCGAAACGCTCGCCGAGCAGCACGATCGCCAGCACCGAGCCGAACACCGGCACGAGATGCATGAACGGCGCCGCACGGTTGGCGCCGATCAGTTCGACGCCGCGGTTGAGGAACAGATAGCCGAGCAGGGAGGGAAAGATGCAGATATAGACGAAGCTCACCAGGCTCTCGGTGTCGAAGGTCAGCGTCCGGCCGCCGGCGAGTTCGAGAACCATGGCCGGCACCAGGAAAAGCGCGCCGCCGCCCATGCCGACGGCCAGAAACGACAGCGGATGCATGACCGGCCGCTTGCGCAGCATGGCGGTGTAGAACGCATAGATCAAAAGCGCGATCACGAACCAAACATCGCCGCGGTTGAAAGCGATCGACAGCAGAATCGTGAGACTGCCGTGGCAAATGATCACGATGACGCCGGTGAGCGACAGGCCGATGCCGAGCGCCTGGCGCATTGTCAGCCGGTCGCGGAACAGAACAAAGGTCCACAGCGCGACGAACAGCGGCGCGACCGATTGCAGCAGAAGCCCGTTGATGGCGGTGGTGTATTGCAAGCCGTAATAGGCCATCGTGTTGTAGGCGGAGAAGCCGGTGAGCGCGAGCAGCGTCAACAATCGCGCGTGCCTGCTGATGGTCGGCCAATCGCGGACGAGATGCCGCGCGGCAAACGGCAGCAGCACCATGAAAGCTCCGGCCCAGCGGACAAACGACAGCGTCATCGGCGGGATGTGACCCGCGACGAAGCGGCCGAGAACGACATTGCCGGCCCAGAACAACGCCGTGAGCGACAACAGCAGATAAGGCTGGTCGAACAGCCACCAGCCCCCTGCCCGGCCTTGGTTCCCGGCCCGCACGTCCAACGTCATCGCCTTATTTCCCCAGCATCAGCACTTCGGCGCGGCCCGTCAGCTAACGCGGACAGTGGGCGGCGACCAGTGCGCGGCCTGCATGACTGCAGGTTCGGTCGGCGAGCAACTAGAGCCGATTTCACGGCGAGTCCCACCGCCCACAGCTTTCGGCCGATTTGCCGCGGTAAAGCCAATGGCGAATCTCCTCTAAAACCAATGATTTGGCTAAATGCGCCGGGACCGGCAAAAAGGCGCTTTTCCTTGCTTCCGGCGCTGTCATCCATTATCCGGGGCGGTCGGTTCGAACAGACCCCGATCCATCCATAGCCGTCTGCGGCCCTTTTTATGGGCCGCGTTGCCGGCCGCGGCTGATCTCGTCGGCTGTTTTTTGGAGACACTAACTTATGGCGAATGTGGTCGTGGTCGGCGCCCAGTGGGGCGACGAAGGCAAGGGCAAGATTGTCGACTGGCTCTCCGAGCAGGCCGACGTCGTCGTCCGCTTCCAGGGCGGCCATAACGCCGGCCATACGCTGGTTATCGACGGCAAGACCTACAAATTATCGCTGCTGCCGTCCGGCGTGGTGCGGCCGGGCAAGCTGTCGGTGATCGGCAATGGCGTGGTGCTCGACCCGCACGCGCTGTTGAGCGAGATCGCCCAGCTCAAAAAGCAGGGCGTCGACGTCACGCCCGAAAATCTGCGTATCGCCGAGAACACCGCGCTGATCCTGCCGCTGCACCGCGAGCTCGATGGCGTCCGCGAATCGGCCAACGCCGCGATGCGGATCGGCACCACCCGCCGCGGCATCGGGCCGGCCTATGAAGATAAAGTCGGCCGCCGCGCCATTCGCCTGATGGATCTCGCCGACGGCGCCTCGCTCGATCGTAAGATCGAACGGCTTTTGATCCACCATAATGCGCTGCGCAGGGGTCTCGACCTTGCACCGGTCGAAATGGCCGAGCTGCGCGACGACCTGTTGGCGGTGGCACCACAGGTGCTGCCCTATATGGACACTGTTTGGTCGCTGTTGGACCAGAAGCGCCGCGAGGGCAAACGCATTTTGTTCGAAGGCGCCCAGGGCGCACTTCTCGATGTCGACCACGGCACCTATCCATTTGTGACGTCCTCGAATACGGTAGCGGCACAGGCGGCGACCGGATCGGGGCTAGGGCCCGGCGCGATCGGATATGTACTTGGCATTTGCAAGGCCTATACGACGCGCGTCGGCGAGGGACCTTTTCCCACCGAGCAGAATAACGAGATTGGCCGGATGCTTGGCGAGCGTGGCAAGGAATTCGGCGTCGTGACCGGGCGGCCGCGGCGCTGCGGCTGGTTCGACGCCGTGCTGGTGCGCCAGACCGTCCGCACCAGCGGCATCAACGGCCTAGCGCTGACCAAGCTCGACATCCTGGACGGCTTCGACGAGATCAAGGTCTGCACCGGCTATCGCCTCGACGGCCGCGAGATCGATTATCTGCCGGGTGGCGAACATGCCCAGGCGAAGGTCGAGCCGATCTACGAAACCATCGCGGGCTGGCGCGAGAAAACAGCACAGGCGCGGTCTTGGGCCGACCTGCCGGCGCAAGCAATCAAATATGTCCGCCGCATCGAGGAGCTTGTCGGTTGTCCGGCCGCCGTGCTGTCGACCAGCCCGGAACGCGAGGACACCATCCTGATGCAGAACCCGTTTGAAGCCTGAGCATGATCGCAAAACTTCACGCTCCACGGAAACAGCTGGGATGCAAGGCTAAGGAGTCGAGCGTAAGCTCTTAAGATGGCCGACTATCATCCGCTCATCGCCCGTGCCATCGACGGGCTTGGCACCTCGACCGGCGAAGCGCGCCGCGCCCTGTATGAGCGTGCGCGCGCCGCTCTGGTCGCGCAATTGCGCAGCATCGACCCGCCGCTGTCCGAAGCGGATATCACCCGCGAGCGTCTGGCGCTCGAAGACGCCATTCGCAAAGTCGAAGCCGATACGGTCCGCCGCTTGCGCAGCGAACCGCGTCCGGCAGCGCCGCCGCTGCGGCCGAGCCCGCCGGCCGCGAAGCCGCCAACTCCGCCCGCGCCGCCGCCAGCGCGCGAACGCCCGAGCCCGCCGCCCGGAGGCATGCCGCCGCGCGCCGATGTAATGCGGCCCGAAACGCAGCGCGGCGAGCCGCCGGCGTTTCGCAATCCTGCGGAGCGTTCCCCGAGCGAGACAACGCAACCGCCGGCCGCATCGAGCGCTCGCGATCAGCTCTTGAACGCCCGTACCTCGCCGGTCTCTCGGGGAGGAACAGCCCCACCGATGGCGCGCGAAGGTCTCAAAGGCCTGCGCGACGTCGTCAGCGACGCCGACGATCTCGGAGCCGCATCCGCCAAGGCGGCGCAGTCGGCGCGCGATACCCGCGACTCTTACCGGGCCTCGCAGCCATACGTCGACGACGACGAAGCGTTGCACCCGCGAATGGAGCCGCGCTTTCACGACGACGATGCGGATTCGCATGACGACGATGGGGCGCAATTGCGCACGCTCGAGCCGTCCTACGACCACGAAGACGAACAACAGGATTTCGTACCGCCGCGCGGCCGCCGCCCGCGCGAAGGGGAAGACCATTATGAAGCGCCGCGGCCGCCGCGCTCCTATCGCGGGCTCGCCAAGCTCGCCGTCGTGCTGATCGTGCTCGCCGGACTGACCGCGACGATCTCCTGGCAATGGTCGAATATTACCGGTGTCTATCACTTCTTTTCACGCGGACGGTCGCACCAGACCCAGACAGCGCCGGCGCCGACGGCCGAACCGAAATTCTCCGGCCGCGTACCGCAGGACCAAAATCCGGGGCAGGTGCCGAGCGCCGGAACGGCGGCGCAAAATCAGGCCGGCCCGGCGGTCGCGCAGCGGGTGGTGCTCTACGAGGAAGACTCCAGCGATCCGCAGGGCAAGCGCTATGTCGGCTCCGCCATCTGGCGCACCGAAACGGTCTCGCCCGGGACCGGGCTCGCGCCAGAGCTTGAAGTGCGCGCCGATGTCACAATCCCGGAGCGCAACGTCACGGTGACATTCACGCTCCGGCGCAATACCGACCAGGCGCTGCCGGCGAGCCACACCATCGAAATCATGTTCAACCTGCCGCCCGATTTCGCCGGCGGCGGCGTCGCCAATGTGCCCGGCGTCCTAATGAAGGAATCCGAGCAGGCGCGCGGCACGCCGCTCGCGGGATTGGCGGTCAAAGTGACCAATGGTTTCTTCCTGATCGGGCTGTCGGCGGCCGATTCCGATGTGCAGCGTAATATCCAGCTGCTGAAGGACCGGCCGTGGTTCGATATTCCGATCGTCTATAACAATGGCGGACGCGCCATCCTGGCGATGGAAAAGGGTCCACCCGGCGACCGCGCCTTCGCCGATGCTTTTGCGGCCTGGTCGAAATAGCGCGGCAATCGCTTCGACCGAAGATATATTGCGCGTAAGATCGACGTCTGTGGGGTTGTGAGTGGGAACACGTGCGAAGATGAGTGCATTCGACGCAAGGAAGCCGAAAACAGCGGCCGATCCCACCATCGCCTCGGCGCTGCGCACGCTCGACACCGAAGCTGAAGGCATCGGCGCGCTTAGCGCCGCCATGTCCGACGGCCTTGGCGCTCCCTTCGTCGCCGCCGTCGAGACGATCCGCGCGGCGCGAGGCCGGGTCATCGTCACCGGCATGGGTAAATCCGGTCACGTCGCGCGCAAGATCGCGGCGACGCTGGCCTCGACCGGCACACCGGCCTTCTTCGTCCATGCCGCCGATGCCAGCCATGGCGATCTCGGCATGATCACGTCGGACGACGTGATGCTTGCTTTATCCTGGTCGGGCGAGACCGAGGAACTCAAGGACCTGATCAATTATTCGCGGCGCTTTCGCATCGTTCTGATCGCGATCACGGTGAATGCCGGCAGCACGCTCGGCAAGGCCGCCGATATCGTGTTGGCGCTGCCGGAAGCGCGCGAAGCTTGCCCGCATAATCTCGCACCGACCACCTCATCGCTGATGCAGCTCGCGCTTGGCGACGCCTTGGCCATGGCGTTGTTGGAGACCAAAGGCTTTACCGCGGTCGACTTCGGCGTGTTTCATCCGGGCGGCACGCTCGGCGCCGCCTTGAAATTCGTCCGCGACGTGATGCATCCCGGCGAGGCGCTGCCGCTGATCAAGTGCGGCGTCCCGATGTCGGAAGCGATCGTGGAAATGTCCGCTAAAGGATTCGGCTGCGTCGCCGTGCTCGACACTGACGGCAAGCTCGCCGGCGTCGTCACCGACGGCGACTTGCGCCGTCATATGCGCGCCGACTTGTTGCAAACGCCGGTCGATGCCGTGATGACCAAGTCGCCGAAAACCGTTCGCCCCGGCCAGTTGGCGAGCGAAGCCTTGCAGGTTCTCAATTCGTCGAAGATCACCGCGCTGATCGTCGTGGAGGCCGGCCGGCCGGTCGGCATCGTGCATTTCCACGATTTGCTGCGGGCCGGCGTGGCGTAATGCGGTCAGTAAAGACCGCCGCTACCAACGCTGGGATCAGGAGAAGATTGATTGTCGCGCGGCGTAGCCGGAGGGACGGTAGCCGCCTGCGTATTCTGGACGGGTTTTTTCGCGGCGCTGGCGGTCTGCTTTGTTTGAGCGGGTTGCTTGTTCTGAGCAGGTTCTTTGGTCGCGGTCTGGGCCGGTATCTGCTGAAATTTTACCGGTACGCCGCCGGCTGTCGTGGCGTCGCTCGCACCGGATGGCCCGGAAGTGATGGAACTGGTTGGATCTTGCACGGCCTCGCCGTGCGCGATGAATTCATTATAGCCGGGAGCGCCGGGCCGTGGCGGAACATCCGCCGGCATGCCGCCGGCCCAATGCGGCCAATTATCGGCAACGGTCCCCGCGAATCCGCTGCACGATCCGAGCATCGGACCGAGAGTGAGCAGAATGGCTACCGCGATGTGCCGCTTGACGATCATCTGTGCCGTTGGATTGTTGAACGCGCCGCAAGCTTACGCCGTGCGGTGTTAACCATTGTTTTCGACCGCGCCCACAGTTTCGACCACTTCCATGGATTGGATCGCGCCACGGCTGTTCAGTGATGTCCCCATGGCGATATTTCGCAATACGGCACCAACCCTGCGTCCAGTTTTAGGATACGGATATTCCTGTTTTCATCCCGCCAACCGCCTTCCCAGATGGACGGCATTCGTGGCGGCACTGTGGTTGCTGGTATGGCTGCCAGGCTGCAGCGAACTCGCCCAATCCAGCGATGCCACGACGGGAACCCTACCACCTCCCGCGCCGCCGCCCTATGCGGCACTCGCCGCCAAGCATCTGCAATCGGCGTTCAAGGATCGTAGTCCGTATGACGGCTTCGAAATTTCAAACGTTCGCTGGGTGCTGGCGAATGCGGGGTGGAGCTGGCTGACCTGCGTGCACTTTCGCGATCGTGGCCACCCGCGCAGCTATGCTATCTTCATCCAGAACAATAACGTCGTCGATGCCCGCTACGCGGTCGGGACCGACGACTGCGAAAAGCAAGCCTATACGCCATTCGATCTGATTACAGGCGAACTTGGTCGGCCGACAGCGCCGACACAAGCTCCGCTCTATTAGCTGTCATGCGCTTCCATTATTCTGCAGCCGCGGCCGCAGTTCCCATCCGTTCCACCATCGCGTCAGGCCAAGCTTGAATCAGGCATCGAAAAATCGCGTGCTTGTGACCGGTGCTTCCGGCTTTCTCGGCCGTGCCGCGGTCGCGGCACTTTCCGATAGTGGCTACAGCGTACGCGCCGCCGTGCGGCGTCTGCCGGCGCCGGCTTTCGGCGACCGCGTTGAAATCATGCGGCACGCCGATTTCGCGCAGCCGGTCGATTGGCACCCGCTCCTTGAAGGCGTCGATACGGTCATCCACTTGGCCGGCATCACGCGCAGCGGTTCGCGTCCCGAAGTCTACGATCGCGTCAACCGCCAGACGACCGCGCAACTCGCCAGCGCCGCGGCGAAGGCAGGCATCGGTCATTTTATTTTCATCTCATCGATCCGGGCGCAAAGCGGTCCCGCTGCCGATCATGCGCTGACCGAGCACGACGCGCCGGCGCCGACCGACGAGCGCGGCCGCTCCAAACTTGCCGCCGAAGAAGCCGTCCGGACCTCCGGCGTGCCTTTCACGATCATGCGTCTGGTTCCGGTCTACGGACCGGGCATGACCGGCGGCCTCGGCCTCTTGCTGCGCGCCGCCGCATCCCGGCTGCCGCTGCCGTTAAAAGACTTCACCAACCGGCGCTCTTTGCTCGGCGTCGACAATTTCATTACCGCGCTGAAATTCGTCTTGTCGTCGCCGGCGACGCGCGGCGAGCTCTATGTGGTGGCCGATCCCGGCATTCCCCCCGCGGTATGCGACGTCATCGTCACATTACGCCAGGCGCTGGGGCGGCGGCCTTTTGTCGTGCGGATGCCAAGCTACTATCTCGAAATCCCGCTGCGCATGACCAGGCTCGGCGATCTGTGGCATCGCTTCGGCGGTAATTTGCGGGTCGATTCCGGTAAGCTGATCGCCGCCGGCTGGCATCCGCTGCACGACACCCGCGCGGGACTCGCGGCGCTGATACCGCACCTGCGAGTCAGGCGGCTTGCCGTACCGCGAGCGCCTGATCGACCGCGGTCATAACTTGATTGGCTGAAAGCTCGTCGAGGCACCGGCTGTGGCTGTCGAGCCGCCGTTCGCAGCCTTCAAGCTGGCAAGGCAGACAAGGCTGCGGGTTTTGCACCAGCCAGACATTGCCACGGCGCTGAATGGTGCCGGCCGCAGCCCACATTCGATCGAGGCCGCCGACCGGCCAAGGCCCCCACAGGCGCGGATTGGTCGGACCATAAAGCGCCACCGTCGGCGCGCCCGTCGCGGCGGCGAGATGCGTGATGGCCGTATCCGGACCTATATAAGCCCGGGCACCACCGATCACGGCGGAAAGTTCGGGCCATGTCAGCTTGCCGTCGAGCCGCAGAACTTCGTTCTCGCGCCAGATCGTATCGAGATAGGCACGGTCCGAAGAAGCGCCTGTGACGACCGTGCCAAGACCGCGCTCGCGCAGCGCCGCGGTAAGCTTGCGCCAGCCGTCGGCGGTCCAGCGTTTGTATTTGAACATCGGCGCCGCATGCACGACCGCATAGGCGAAGGACGGCTGCAAGTCCGGCCGCACCGGTCCTGTCGGACAGACAATTTCGGCATGTGCGGCAATGCCGATCGCATCGGCAAGGCGCAGGATTTCGCTCACGCGATGGTCGCCGCTCTCGCGCACATAGGAACGGCTCAGAACTAAGCGCTTGATCGTCGCCGCAAATCCATCCGCCTCGAGCGGGCCGGCGCTGCGCCGTCCGGCAATCACGGCAACCGCTGTCGGCCTGTCGCCGCTTTGCGTCGACAGTGCCAGATCGTAGCGCCGTGCCAATCGGCGCAACAGTGCGAGCGTTTGTCCGGCAGAAGGCCGCTGCGGAAGGGTAACGATGCCGGCGAGATCGGAATTGCCCGCCAGGACGCCTTCGGTTCCGGCAAAGACCAGGGCGTCGATCGAGGACGACGGGTAAGCCCGCTTGATGCTGCGGATGAGCGGCGTCGTCAGCAGCACATCACCGAGCCGGCGCAAGGCGACGACAAGCACACGCGGCGCATCGGGTAAGGGCAGCGGGTTCATTGCGGCGCCATGAAAGATTCTTGGTGACTTGCCGGCGCGTCGTCGGCATCGAGCCGGGAGAGACCGCGGAGCGCGCGCACGCGGGTGCCCCCGATCACCTCGTTCAGTCTGGCTTTATTAGCAGGCAGCTGCGAGCGATCGTTCTGCGGATGCCACAGATGCAGCACACCGGTCGCGAACCGTCCGTCCTTGCGCCGCACACCGGCACGCAAGAGCCGGACCACGAGGTCAGAATCTTCGAGGCCCCAGCCGGTATAGGCGCAATCGAAGCCGTCGATACGGTCAAGATCTTGTCGGGCAACAGCGAGATTGCAGGTTTGCGCGCCCTCCCACCGATCGGGCTGCATTTTGCGGAGCGGCCCGAGCGCAAGGTGCACCACCGGCATGAGCCGATTGACGCCGCCGCGCAGACGTTCGTGCGCCATGACGGCAAAATTCCAGTGCTCTGGCGCCAGCCCTTCGGCGAGCACTGTCTCGGTCAGTTCGCGCGACAGCAGGATGCGATTGCCGGTGACGAACCATCCCGGTTCGTGGAGACGGCGATGCGTTGCAACAAAACAGCCGCCGGCAAGGCAATCGCCGTCGAGGAAAATGCAAAGTCCACCGGAGCTGGCGCGTATGGCGCGGTTGCGGATTTCGCCGCCGCGAAAGCCATTGTGCTCGTGCCGAACGTGCTTGAGCGGTACCGCCAGCCGCGTACGCCATTCATCGATGACACGCGTGGTGTCGGGGCGCGAGCCGTCGTCGGCAATGACGATCTCGAAATTACGGTCCGTTTGATGCGAAAGCGCGCGCAGCGCTGCATCGAGCGCGTCTTCGCGGTTATAGGTCGTGACAATGACTGAAACGAGTTGTGCATTAGCCACGGTATCTCACTCCGCGGCCGGCTCCGTCGCCGGCTGTGCGCGCTTGACGATCGCGGTGGTGGAATGACCCGGCACAAGACCGACCAGGATCACGTCGCCGCCGGCTTGCTCCACGATCTCGCGGCCGACAACGTCCTCACGTTTGTAATCGGCGCCCTTGACCAGCACGCCGGGGCGCACGCGCTTGATCAGTTCGATCGGCGTGTCCTCTTCGAACACGACGACCAGATCCACGGCTTCGAGGGCCGCCAGCACCTCGGCGCGGCCCCCGGCGGGATTGATCGGCCGGCCCTTGCCCTTCAGCCGCGTTGTCGAGGCGTCGCTGTTGAGCCCGACCACGAGCCGGTCGCAGGTCGCGCGGGCTTCGGCCAATAGCTTGACGTGGCCGCGATGCAGAATATCGAAACAGCCATTGGTGAAACCGATGCGCAGTCCGTGGCGGCGCCAATCGCCGAGCCGTTCGTCGAGCATCGACCAGTCGAATACGATCTTGTCCTCGGGCGCGAGCGAGGCAGACGGTAAGATGCGGTGGCGCAATTCGGCGAGCGAGACCGTCGAGGTGCCGCGCTTGCCGACCACCACCGCGGCCGCGGCATTGGCGGCGCGCATCGCGGCGTCGAACGGCGCTTTCATCGCCAACAGCACCGCCATCACCGCCGCGACCGTATCGCCGGCGCCCGACACGTCCCGCACCTTGACGGCGTAGGCTGGAATGAGGATCGGCTCTTGGCCATTGATATGCAGCAACATGCCCTCTTCGCTGCGGGTGACCAGCACGGCGTCGCTCTCAACCAACTTCGCCAGATCGGCCGCGGCCCTTGCGATCTCAGCCTCGCTGGTGACCGGCCGGTGCACCGCGGCGCCGAGTTCCTGACGGTTCGGCGTGATCAGCGTCGCGCCGCGATAGATGCTGTAATCGTGCCCTTTCGGATCGACCACGACCGGCTTGCCGAGACGGCGCGCCTTTTCGATGATGGCGCGGATGACACGCTCGGTGAGCACGCCCTTGGCGTAATCGGACAACACCACCGCGCTCACGTGCGGCAGTATCGCCTCGGCCTGTGCGATGACCGCAGCCTCGCTCTTCGCGCTCATCGGCTGCGCCGTTTCCCAATCCGCGCGCATCAAATGTGCCGAATGATGCTCGGAGACGAAGCGCACCTTGCGCGTGGTATGGCGTCCGGCTTCTATGACGAGATGCGGTTCGACCGCGCCATCGAGCCTGGCGAAGGCCTCGCTCAGCGTCCGGCCCGCTTCGTCCTGACCGATCAAGCCGATGAAGACGCAACTCGCCCCGAGCGCCACGATGTTGCGGGCAACATTGCCGGCACCGCCGATTTCGACTTCGCTGCGCGCTACTGCGAGCACCGGGGTCGGCGCCTCCGGCGAAATACGCGTGACTTCGCCATAGACGAAATCGTCCAGCATGAGGTCGCCGACGCAGAGGATGGTCTGCTTCGGCACAAGTTTGATGGCTTCCTCAAAATCAAACATGCGTCTTGCGGTCCCGCTTTCGGCCGTGATCGTGCTTAGCGATAGCGATCGGCACGGTCGAGATAATCGTTCACGTAGCGTTTCACCGCCGCTTCGAGCGGTGTGAAGTCGGCATTATAGCCTGCACGCCGCAGATTATCCGTCTGCGCTTGGGTGAAATATTGATAGCTGTCGCGGATCGACACCGGCATGTCGATATAATCGATCAGCGGTTGCTGCCCGAGCGCCGCGAACATCGACACCATAAGGTCGCGGAAGCTGCGCGCCTGGCCGGTGCCGACATTGAAGATACCGGACACGGCCGGCGTCTCGATCAGCCAGCGCGTCACCGCGACGGCGTCGTCGACATAGATGAAATCGCGCCGCTGCTCGCCGTCGGCGACGCCGTCACGATGCGACTTGAACAGCTTGATCGGCTTGCCGCCCTTGGCCTCGTCGAAGCGCTTGGCGACGAGACTCATCATCTCGCCTTTGTGGTATTCGTTGGGGCCGAAGACGTTGAAGAATTTCAGGCCGGCCCATTGCGGCGGCATCTTTTCCTTACGCCGCACCCGCTCGGCGACGGCGAGGTCGAATAATTGTTTGCTCCAGCCGTAGAGATTCATCGGCTTGAGTTTTTTTAGTTCACCGTTTGCCCAATCGTCGGCATAGCCTTGCTCGCCGTTGCCATAGGTTGCCGCCGACGAGGCATAGATGAAGGGCGTGCGCGTCGCCGTGCACCAGTCCAGCAGGCGCAACGATAGCCGGAAATTATTCTCCATCACCGCATCGCCGTCGGTCGCGGTGGTCGAGGAAATGGCACCGAGATGGATGATCGCGTCGAGCTTGCGGTTCTCGAGCCAGCGCGTCAGGTCGGCGGACGGCACGAAATCGGCAAGCTCGCGGCTTTTAAGATTGCGCCACTTGCCGTCAATGCCGAGCACATCGCTGACGGCAATGTCGGCGCGTCCGGCCTCGTTGAGGCTCGCGACTACATTCGATCCGATGAAACCGGCTCCGCCGGTGACTAACAACATCGACGCTGCAAAACCGGTTGAGATTCGATCGCCCTGCCCCGATCACCCTGCTCCTTTGCCCCAGTCCGGGGCGCCGGGCAACACTGGACGTATAATCGTGGTGAGTCCCAGATCAACATAAAATGAATTATAATTCACTTCATAGCTGTAGTAACCTCGCCCCAAGACGCATCATGCAGACGATCTCAGCCTATATTATCGCCTTCAACGAAGCCGAGAAGATCAAGGCGGCGGCCGAAAGCGTGCTTTGGGCTGACGAGGTGGTCGTGATCGATTCGCACAGCACCGACGGCACCGCCGCCATTGCGACCGCGCTGGGCGCCAGGGTAGTGCAAGTGCCATTCAACGGCTTTGGCGACTTGCGCAACCGCGCCATCGAGGCCTGCCGAGGCGATTGGATTTTCAGTCTCGACGCCGATGAGCGGTGCACCCCGGCCGTGCGTGACGAAATCCTTGGCCTCCTCGCCGACTCGCCGCCGAGCGACGTTTACCGGGTGCCGCGACGGAGCTTCATGATGGGCCGCTGGATCCGGGGCTCCGGCTGGTATCCGAATTTCCGTCAGCCCCAGCTCTTCCGCAAAGGCAGCATGCGCTACACGCTCGAGCCGGTGCACGAGGGTTTTGAGGTTTTGAGTTCGAAGCCGTTGGGAACGCTGCACAACGCGATCTGGCAGTTCCCATTTCGTAATCTCGAGGAGGTCCTCAACAAAGCCAATCGCTATTCTTCGCTCGGTGCGCCGAAGCTCGCTCGAAAGCGCGTAACCATGGCGAGCGCGCTTGGGCACGGCCTCTGGTCGTTCCTCAAGCACTATATTTTCAAGCTGGGCTTCATCGACGGCTGGGCCGGCTTCACGATTGCCCTGGGAAATTTCGAAGGGACCTATTACCGCTACGCCAAACGCTACGAGCAGGCGCAGGGGTGGGCACCGCCGCCGAGCGAGCCGCTCCGGCGCGACGCCAAACCGTGAAGCCAGCGGCCAATAACCGTCAGATAGAAATGAATATTGATTCTAATAGATTACAGGACGACAGTCCTATTCTGCTTGTCCCGTATATGTGGATCGGGGATTTTGTCCGCTGCCATTCGGTCGTGAAACTGTTGTGCGAGCGGTTTCCGCGCCGTCCGATTGACATGCTCGCCAGCAGCCTGTGCGCACCGTTGACAGATTACATGCCAGGCGTCCGGCGGGCCATCGTCGCAGACCTGCCGCGCAAGCGTCTGAGCCTTGGACACCAAAGGGAGCTTGCCGCCCGACTCCGGCGCGAGGGCTATGGCACGGCCCTCATCATGCCGCGCACGTGGAAATCGGCCTTGGCGCCTTACCTGGCGGGCATCCCCGAACGAACGGGATTTTTCGGCGAAGCGCGCTTTTTTCTGCTCAACGATGTGCGTTACGGCGAGCGTACATTACCGCGCATGATCGACCGCTGCGGCGCCTTGGCGCTGCCAGCCGCGAGCAGCCAGCCAACAGCGGATTGGCCGCTACCGGAATTAAAGGTCCCGCATGACGAGATCGAAGCCTGGCGCCGCAAACGCGGGCTGACCGATCACCGTCCGGTCGTGGCGCTCGCCCCGGGCGCCGTCGGTCCGTCGAAGCGCTGGCCGGCGGCGAGCTACGCTGACCTAACCCGAAAGCTCATCGCGCAGGGGTTTGCGGTTTGGGTGCTTGGCGGCCCCGGCGAGAAGGATCTAGCGGCCGAAATCGTCGACGATACCGAAGCCCGCGATCTCACCGGCACCGATCTGCGCGACGCCATTCTGGCGCTGGCCGGCGCCACCGTCGCGGTGTCGAACGATTCCGGTCTGGTTCACGTCGCCGCGGCGGCGGCCACGCCGTCGATCGGCATATTCGGGCCGACCAGTCCCTGGCACTGGGCGCCCCTCAACCCGCTGGCCGCCACCATCGAAACCACCACCGACCTCCCTTGCCGGCCGTGCCACAAGCCGGTCTGCCGCCTCGTCCACCATCGCTGTATGCGCGACATCCCGACCGAACAGGTTCTTTTAGCCGCCCAGCGCGCGCTTGCAGCCGCCTCGCCGCGACAACAGCCGGCAGGCACGGCATAACGGCGTGTTTATCGAATCCGTGTAGGCGGATGACGGGAAAAACGGGTTTTAAGCCATGACGGTCCTGGTCACCGGCGGCGCGGGCTATATCGGCAGCCAGATGGTGCGTGAGCTGACCGACGCCGGCGAAAGCGTCGTCGTGCTCGACAATCTCTCCACCGGCCATCGCTGGGCCGTCGCCGACGGCGTACCGCTTGTCATCGGCGAGACCGGCGACCAGCCACTGGTGACGAACCTCATCCGCGAACACGAAGTCGAGGCGATCATTCATTTCGCGGCGTCGATCGTGGTGCCGGATTCGGTTCGCGATCCGTTGAGCTACTACCGCAACAACACCGCCAATTCGCGCAGCCTGATCGAATGCGCAATCAAGAACGGCGTCGGCAAATTTATTTTTTCCTCGACCGCCGCGGTCTATGGCAATCCCTCGTCGTCGCCGATCGCCGAAGCGGCGCCGACATTGCCGATCTCGCCCTACGGCTGGTCGAAGCTGATGACGGAGATCATGCTGCGCGACGCCAGCGCCGCGCATGGCCTGACGCATGTGATCTTGCGTTATTTCAACGTCGCCGGCGCCGACCCCGATTGCCGCACCGGTCAATCGAGCCCGAACGCCACTCATCTCATCAAAGTCGCGGCCGAAACGGCGCTGGGACTGCGGCCCAAGCTTCAAGTCTTCGGCACCGATTATCCGACACCGGACGGCACCTGCATCCGCGACTACATTCATGTCGCCGATCTCGCCCGCGCCCATTCGGATGCATTGCGCCACATTCGCTCCGGCGGAACTTCGCTGACGCTCAATTGTGGCTACGGCCGCGGCTTCTCGGTGCTCGACGTAATCGAGACCGTCAAACGCGTGTCGGGGGTCGATTTCGACGTCGAATATGCGCCGCGGCGGCCGGGCGATCCGGCACAGCTCGTCGCATCGAGTGAAAAGGCCCGCGCCACGCTCGGCTGGAAACCGCGTTTCGACGATCTTTCGACCATCGTGAGCCATGCACTGGCGTGGGAAAAGGCACTGAAAACGCGGTTCCGCACCGCTTCGCCGGCCGGCCACAGTCGCACTGAAATGGCTTGAAAACTCCGGCCTATCCGGGCAAGGAACGGCTCAGCGCGCTCGTGGCGCGGTGAGTGGAACACGCATGAAAACGGCCCCGGCCGATTCTTCGGACAATTACTCGACATATAGCTTGGTCCGCCGTCTTTTGGTGGATGAGGCGCTGAGCCATTGGCCGCGCTATGCCTTCGCCTTCACGCTGATGGCGGTCGCCGCCGCCGCCACCGCGATCACGGCGTATCTCCTCGGCTCGATGACCAACGAGGCCTACGTCAACCGCAATTTTCACGGCATCGTCGTCATTGGCCTGATTGCGATGGTGATCTTCGCGGCGAAGGGATTCGCGACCTACGGGTCCACCGTGACGCTGTCGTCGATCGGCAACCAGATCATCGCCGACAATCAGCGGCGCTTGTTCGATAAGTTGTTGCGCGAAAATATCGGCTTCTTCGCCGACCGGCATTCCTCCGAATTCATCGCCCGCCTTACCACCGGCGCCACCGCGGTCAGCGGCGTGATCAATCTTCTGATCACCGCAATCGGCCGCGATCTGATGTCGCTGATCGGATTGGTCACCGTGATGGTGATCCAGGATCCGCTGATGTCGCTGTTCGGCTTCATCGGCGCGCCGCCGGCGTTCTTCTTTCTCCGCAAAGTGATCCGCCGGGTGCGCGGCATCGCGCGCATGCAATTCACCGGCGGCACGCAGATCATCGAGACCATGCAGGAATCGCTGCAAGGCATGCGCATGGTCAAGGCTTTCAACCTTGAAGATGAAATGCGGCGGCGGCTCGATAAGAGCGTTGCCGGAGTCCAGCACGAGTTCGAACAAGATGGCGCGGGTTTCAAACCGCGCCAGCCCGATCATGGAAATGCTCGGCGGCTTCACCATTGCATTGGCGACGATCTATGGCGGCTACCGCGTGATCGAAACCGGCGCGACTCCGGGCCAGTTCGTCTCCTTTATGGCCGCGTTCCTGCTGGCCTATGAGCCGGCCAAACGGCTGGCCCGGCTCAATATCGATCTCAACAATAATCTCGTCGGCGTCCGTATCATCTATGAAGTGGTCGACAGCCCGGCGGGCGAGCCGAATGACGACAATCTGCCGCCGCTCGCGCTGACCGCGGCACGCGTCGATTTCGGCGACGTGCAGTTTGCCTACCGCGCCGACACGCCGGTGCTCCACGGCATGGACTTTGTCGCGCAGCCGGGCAAGGTCACCGCTTTGGTCGGTCCGTCGGGCGGCGGCAAGTCGACGGTGCTGAATTTGCTGCTGCGCTTCTATGACGTCGATTCCGGGCAGGTCATGATCGACGGCCAGAACATCGCCGCGGTGTCGCGCCGCTCGCTGCGGCAACAGATGGCCCATGTCGGCCAGATCGTGCATCTGTTTCGCGGCACGATCCGGGAGAACATCGCGCTTGGCAAACTGACGGCGAGCGAAGCGGAAATCGTCGCCGCCGCCAAGGCCGCGCATGCGCACGATTTTATCATGAGCTTTCCCGGCGGTTACGACACCGCGGTCGGCGAGCATGGTATGCAGCTCTCGGGCGGCCAGCGCCAGCGCATCGCCATCGCCCGCGCCCTGGTCAAAAATGCGCCGATCATTCTGCTCGACGAAGCGACCGCGGCGCTGGATTCGGAATCCGAGCACCATGTTCAGGAGGCAATCGCGGAATTGTGCAAGGGCCGCACCACGCTCGTCATCGCGCACCGGCTTTCCACCATCATGCATGCCGACTGCATTCTCGTCGTCGAAAACGGCAGCGTCGTCGAATCCGGTCGCCACGACGAGTTGCTGCGCCAGGGCGGCCGCTACGCCTCGTTCTATCGGCTTCAGCTCAAGGAACAGTCGCCGCTGCCGGATTTGATCGTCCCGCCTATCGCCGCCGTCGCGTCGTCGGCGTGACGATACGCCAATCTTTCGTTGCTGCAGCGCTTAGTTTATAAGCCCGCATTCTTCGCCTTCAGCCTTTATCCCTCCAACACGAAGTCCATCATGAGCACCGACGCGAAAAGCTATGTGATCCCGCCGGCGCCGCAGGCCGTCCTTGCGGTTGCCGGTACCGATAAATCTTTCCCGGTCCGCCGCCTGTGGTGCGTCGGCCGCAATTATGTCGAGCACATCAAAGAGATGGGCAATGACGTGCGCGAGCCGCCGTTCTTCTTTGCAAAACCGGCGGACGCGATCGTGCGGGACGGCGGCACCTCGCCCTATCCGTCGCTGACCAAAGACATGCACCACGAGGTCGAGCTCGTCGTCGCGCTCAAGAGCGGCGGCCGCAATATCAAGACCGAAAAGGCACTCGATTGCATCTACGGCTACGGTGTCGGCGTCGATCTGACGCGCCGTGATCTGCAGATCGCCTCGCGCGAGATGAAGCGGCCGTGGGAAGTTGGCAAGGCATTCGATCATTCCGCGCCGTGCGGGCCGCTGAAGCCCGCCAGCGAGATCGGCCATCCGTCAAAAGGCAAGATCACGCTCAAGGTCAATGGCAAGGTCCGCCAGGACGGCGACCTCAATCAGATGATCTGGAACGTGCCGGAGATCATCTCCAAACTCTCCGAGATGGTCGAACTCGCACCCGGCGACATCATTATGACCGGCACACCGTCGGGCGTCGCCGCCACTGTCGCCGGCGACAAGATCGAATGCGAAGTCGAAGGCGTCGGCAAGCTCACGGTCACGATCGGGCAGCCGCTCTGATTGGACAATAGAAACCGGACGACGCATGACCGATCGATGATCGGTTATCTGTCGTCCGGCCGTGCCGCGATGCGGCGGCCTGAATGCTTACCGCACCGCGGCAACCACCCATTGGAACTTGAATAACAGTGGTGCGTTAGAAAGGCACCCTCGGTTCCATTGGAGATTTTCATGGGCGCCCGGCGTGTCACATTGCGGATACAACCTCCCGTCCCGTTCGGGGACGTGACCATGGTGCCGGCACCATTAAGCGGCCGGCCGGAAATCGACATGGCCCGCGCCATGGCGGCGGCGCTTGCCGATATCGAAGCTCCCACGGCGTCGGACGTTTATAACCGGCTGCGTCAGGCCTTCCCGCTTGCTCCGCTGAGCGCGCGGGTCGGCGCGCTCGCTACCCTCATGGATCGCATTCGGCGTCCAGCAAACTAACCCCGCTCACAAACCAAGATAAGCGCTGCGGACGCGGTCGTCGGCCAGGAGGTCGGCACCGCTGCCGGTCAGCGTGACGCGGCCGTTTTCCAGGACATAGGCGCGGCTCGCGAGTTTGAGCGACATCGCCACATTCTGCTCGACAAGCACACAGGTGATGCCGTCACGATTGAGATCGCGAATGGTATCGAGCACGCTGTGGGCGATGGCAGGCGCCAAACCGAGCGACGGCTCATCGAACATGATTAGCTCCGGCGCGCCCATCAGACAACGGGCGATGGCCAGCATTTGTTGTTCGCCGCCGGATAGCGTACCGGCGGCCTGACGCGCCCGCTCGGCGAGAATGGGAAACATCGCCATGACGCGCTCGCGATTCCTTGCCCGCGTGGCGCGCGCCCGCGGCAGCATGGCCCCGGTGTCGAGGTTCTCGGCAACCGAAAGCGTCGGAAAGACCTGCCGCCCCTCCGCGACCTGTCCGATGCCGAGATTGCAGACGCGATGGCTCGGCCAGCCGGAAATCTCGGCATCGCAGAAAAAGATTCTGCCTCGGGCCTGGCGCAGCATGCCGGCCAGCGTGCGAATGAGCGTCGTCTTGCCGGCGCCATTGGCGCCTACAATGGCAACAATCGCCCCTTGTTCGACCTCGAGCGACACGTCGTCGAGCGCCTGGACGTCGCCGTAGAACACATCGAGGTTTTCGACGCGCAGCATCAGATCACCTCGGCGCCGAGATAGGATTGCACCACCGCGGGATCTCGCACCACCGCTTGCGGCGTGCCTTCCGCGATGGCGACGCCGTGATCGAGCACGAGGACGCGCGAGGCTAACGCCATCACTGCGCGCATGACGTGCTCGATCAGCAGAATGGTCAGGCCGGTCTCACGGTTCAGCTCGCGCAGGATCGCGACCATCCGGTCGGTCTCGGTTGGACGCAATCCGGCCATGACCTCGTCGAGCAGCAACAACCGCGGCTCGGTTGCAAGGGCCCGGGCGACTTCAAGCCGCTTGCGGTCCGGCAGCGTCAGATGGGCCGCGCGCTGGGCCCGCTTGTCGTACAGGTCGAGCCGCCGCAGCAGCGCTTGCGCGCTTTCGCGTGCATCGACGACATCGTGGTGCCGAAGCAGCGCACCGACGACGACATTGTCCTCGACGGTCAACGCTGGGAACGGCCGCACGATCTGGAACGTGCGCGCGATGCCGCGGCGGCACACCGCATCCGGTGAAAGTCCCTCGATCGGTGCGCCGGCGAAACTGATCACGCCATCGTCGGGCAGCAAGGCGCCGGCAATCATGCTGAAGAGCGTGGTCTTACCGGCGCCGTTCGGACCGATCACGGCGAACAGAGCGCCTTCAGGCACCTCGAAACTCACGCGGTCGACGGCCACCAAACCACGGAAGCGCTTGCTCACCGCCGACAGCGAAAGGAGCGCACTCATCGGCCGTTCTCCAAGCCGAGTCGCCGCGCCAGCCAGGGCCAAATGCCGCCGGGCAGCGCCACGATGACGATCAACAGGCAAACGCCGTAGAACACCTGCTTAGCACCCGGAACGTCGACACCGACCGCCGCCATGCCCGCGTTGAGCGTCTCGGCCAGGCTTGTCAGCACGAAAGCGCCGAGGATCGGACCGAACAGCGTGCCGACCCCGCCGATAATCGGTCCGAGGATCATTTCAATCGAGCGCGAAATGCTGAAGACCTGCTCGGGAAAAAGATTGTTGTAGAAAAACGCGTAGAACACGCCGGCGAACGAAGTGAGCGCGGCCGAGATCGTCACCGCGTACATCTTGTAGCGGAAGGCATCGATACCGGCAGCGCGCGCCGCCTCCTCGTCCTCCCGGATGGCAAGCCAGAAATAACCGACGCGGCTCGATAGAAGCAGGCGGCACAGACCGAACAGCAACAACGTCCCAGCAAGGATCACGTAATAAAACATGGTCGGACTGCCGCGCAGCCGCCAGAGATCGTTATGCACGTGCTGCGCCACCGGCAGAAATAAGCCGCCGGATGCATTGACCACGTCTAGATGATCGAAACCGATGCGGGCGAATTCGGCAAACGCAATGGTGAGAATGGCGAAATAGACCCCGGACACGCCAAAGCGGAAAGCGAGAAAACCGATCACCGCGCCGCAGGCGGCAGCAACCGGCATCGCCGCCAGCAAGCCGAGCCATGGAGCGACGCCGAAGCGCGTGAACAAAAAGGCCGCGACATAAGCACCGAGGCCGACATAGATCGCGTGGCCGAGCGACAACTGTCCGGCGAAGCCCATCATGATGTTCCAGGCCTGGCCGGTGTAAGCAAGATAGAGAATGACGATGAGAACGGTGATGAGATAGTCGTTGGCGATCCATGGCGCGATCAGAAGCGCCGCCAGGAGAGCCGCAAGCCAGATAAGCGTCCGAGACGACAGGCCGTCGGTGAGCCGCGCGATCATCGCGTCGCCCTTTTGCCGAGAATGCCCTGCGGCCGGAACAGCAATACCGCGACGAGAATGGCGAAGGCGAACATGCTCTTCGCCGACGGTGTGAACACCAGACCGGCAAGCGCCTCGGTCAGTCCGATCAAAAGCCCGCCGACCAGCGCGCCGGGCATCGAGCCGAGCCCTCCGGTGATGACAATGACGAAAGCCAGCAGCGTATAGGTCGGCCCGATCATCGGCGTCGCATCGACGATCAACGTCATCATGACGCCGGCCGCGCCGACGCAGGCCGCGCCGATGCCAAAGGTCAGTGCATAGAGCCGCTTGACGTCGAGGCCGACGACAAGCGCGCCGGTGTAATTGTCGGCGCAGGCACGGATCGCCTTGCCGATCAGCGTGAAGCGAAAGAAGGCATACAGCGCGCCGGCGAACACGATCGCAGCGATGCCGGCATATAGCTTCGAAGCATCGACGATCAGCGGCCCCAATTGAAAACTGTCATAGGCATAAGCCGTCTGAACGCTGCGAGCGTCCGGGCCGAAAACGATCAAAAGCACATTGACGATGATGATCGCGACCGCCACCAGCAGCAGGAATTGGGTGTATTCCGGCCGCGTCACGAAGGGGTTGATCAATTTCGCCTGCAACACATAGCCGAAGACGAACAAAACCGCCGCGATCGGCACCAGCATGATCAGCGGGTCGAGGTGAAATGCGGAGAACGACACCACCGCGAGATACATCGCGATCGACATCATCTCGCCATGGGCAAAATTGACGACGCGCACCACGCCGAAAATGACCGAGAGCCCCAGCGCCATCAGCCCATAGACGAGCCCGGTCAATACCCCGCCGACAGCGACGTTGAGATAAACATCGAACGTCACCGAACCGGCTCAGCCGCGGTTCTGATACGGCGTCATCGGCCAAATCGGCTTGGCGTTGGCGGCATCCTTCGGCGCCAGCGTCACCAGTTTGCCGCCGCGGTTCTGAATGGTGCCGTTCTTGAGCTTGTCGTTCTGGCCCTTGGCGTTGAACTGGATGCCGGGACCGATGCTGACATTGTCGGTAATGTTGGTGGTGCGGATGGCGTCAGCCAAAGCCTTGGGATCGGTCGAGCCGGCGCGCTTATAGGCGTCGGCGGCGATCAAGAGCGCCTCGAACGTATAAATGTGGTTGGTGCTCATATTCACGTCCGGATAGGCCTTGGCCATCGCGTCGCCCAAGACCTTCGATAGTTTTTTGTTTGGATCGTAGAATGGATCGAAGCTGATCGGGTCGTCGGCGAGCTTGCCGAGCGTCTTGAGATATTGATCCTCGTACCAGCCTGGGCCCATGCTCAGGATCGCTTCGGGTGTCCAGCGCTGCTTGACCAGTTCGCGTGTCAACAACATCGCATCGTTGAGACGGCTGACGACGAGGAGCGCATCGGCGCCGGTTGCCTTGGCTTTCGCCACCTCGACCGAAAGATCGCGCGCCGCTGGATCGTAGGCGATCTCTTCAGCGATAGTGTAAGGCATGTTGAATTTCGGCATGACGATGCCGATGCCCTTTGCCATCGCGGTGCCGAACGTGTCGTTGACATGCATGAAGACGACGGTCTTCGGCGCGGAACCAGTGATGGAGAAAAGCTCGAGCTGGTTGGCAAACGAGCTCCCGAGCAGCATCGGCGCGGTCGGGAAATTCCGGAATACGAACTTGTAGCCCTGCTCGGTGATATCGGTCGCCGCGGCGATGTTGATGACCAGCGGAATGCCCTTCTGCTCGCAAACTTGCGCAATCGCCGCGGTCTGGCCGGAATCGAAGGCGCCGATCAGAAGCTGGGCGCCGTCGTTGATCAGCTTCTCGGCACGCTCGCGGGCAACATCGACATTCGATTCGGTGTCGCCGTTGACGATGGTGAGGTCCGGCAGGCCGAGCGATTTGAGGATCGCGGGAGCGACGTCGACACCACGCTGGCAGTCCTGGCCGATGCCGGCCTCGAAGCCGGAGCGCGGCAACAGCACGCCAACCTTCAACGGGCCGCCTTGCGCGCGCCCGATCGCGGGGACGGCCATGGTGGCGGCGGCGGCGGCAGCACCGGCGAGCAGGTGCCGGCGGGTTGCCAGCGTACGGATGCGGATCATGATGTTCCCTCCCCAGGTAAGCAAAATGCTAGAAAATAGCACGGCTTACGGCAAGCGCCGATAACTGCCGCTCATGCGCCCAAAAGCTGTATGACCGCCGCGGCAGTGCGTAAGAGCCGGCGGTCCTGACCGTTCCGCGCCACCAGCATAAGCCCGACGGGGAGTGCTGCCGCAAGCGGCAGCGAGATGGCGCAGAGGTCGAAGAAATTGCCAATCGACGTATTACGCAGAACCGCGGCGTTGCAGGCGGAGAAGACCTTCGGGTCGGCGACTTCCGCGATCGTCGGCGCCACTATTGCCGTGGTCGGCATCACCAGCACGTCGAGGGCCGAAAGCCGCGCATCCATGGCTTGCACCAGCCGCGCGCGGTCGCGCAGCATGGCCGTATAGTCGGCCTCCGTCACGGCGCAGCCGCGCTCGATGCGAATGCGGACATTCGGGTCGATATCGGCGGCGCGGCGCGCCATCCGGTCGCGGTGAACGGCGCAAGCCTCCGGCGGTGCGATGCCGCCCTTGGCATTGATCCCGGCCATGTCATCGAACAGCGCCAGCGTTTCGCGGGTCAGTCGGACGCCGGCACCATCGAGCCGTGTCAGCGCGGCGGCGAACGCGGCACTTACGGTATCGTCCAGCCGGTCGAGCGGCAGACCCTCGGCGATGCCGAAGCGAAGACCGGCCAGCGCAGGCGGTTCGAGCGGGCTGAAGGCCTCCCCTGCCATGATGGCGTCGGCCTTGGCGCAATCCTCGACACGCTTCGCAATCGGCCCGATCGAATCGAGCGTCTTGCTGAGCCGAAAAGCCCCGTCAGTCGGAATGCGTTGCCGGCTCGGCTTGAAACCGACCAGACCGCACAATGCCGCAGGCACCCGCACCGAACCGCCGGTGTCGGTCCCGATGGCGATGTCGCACATGGCGTCGGCGACCGCGACCGCTGCGCCGGACGAAGAGCCGCCCGGCACGCGGTTGCGATCTCGTGGATTAGCCGGCGTGCCGAAATGCGGATTGGCGCCGATGCCGGAAAACGCGAATTCAGTCATGCTGGTCTTGGCGACAATGATGGCGCCGGCCGCACGCAGTCTCTGCACCACGGCGGCATCGGCGACCGCTGGCGTCGCCTCCTCTGCCAGGATTTTCGAGCCGGCGCGGGTCGGCTCACCGGCGACGTCGAACAGATCCTTGATGCTGACAATGACGCCGTCGAGCGGACCGAGCGACACCCCCCGCCCCGCGCGCACGTCGGCTGCATCGGCCGCAATGCGCGCCGTGTCCGTATAGACCGAAAGGCAGGTCCGCGCGCCTTCCCCTTTCGGATCGGCGATATGCGCAAGCGCCTGTTCAAGGCGCTCGCGGCAGGAGGCTTGTTTCATGCTTTGTCGTCCGCGCGCTTTATGAGCGGTGCCGACTATACATGCATCACCATCGACGGCTTGAGATCCTTGATCGATGGCGCACCGGCTTGCTGCATGGCGACCGTCAATTCGGTGCGCAGGATATCGAGCACGCGCTCGACCCCTGCCTGGCCGAAGGCGCCCAGGCCCCACAGATAGGGCCGACCGAAGGCAACGCCCTTGGCTCCCATGCACAGCGCCTTGACGATATCGGTACCGCGCCGGAAGCCGGAATCGATCAGCACCGGCATGTTGCCGGAGACCTGGATGATCTCGGTGAGCAATTCAATCGTCGAGCGTCCGGATTCATCGGCGCGGCCACCGTGGTTCGATACGATGATGGCGTCGATGCCGGTTTCCGCTGCGATCTTGGCGTCTTCCCAGGCCAAAATGCCCTTGAGCACCATTTTCATCTTGGTTAAGTCGCGAATCCGCTTCACGGTGTCCCAAGTGATGGCAGGCGACTGGATGTTCTTAAGCCCGGACAGATCGGCGCCCTGGTACATCGGCGCATCTCTGTTCGCCGCTGCGAGACTAGAATTGTCATGGCAGTCCGAGCACTGCCGTGTATCAAGCCGCTTCATGCGCAACGCATCTTCCTGATTGCGGCCACCGCTACGGTCGACGGTGATGGCGACCGCGATCGATCCCTGTTGTTCCATGCTCAGAACGTGGTGCTTTGCGACTTCGAATTTGTTGGTGGCATAAAGCTGCGACCAGATCGGCCGTCCGCGTGCGGCAATGACATCGGAAACCGTTGCCGTCGCCTGGGTCGAGAGAATCATCAGGTGATCACCGGTCTTCGCGGCGCGCGCCACGCCTTCCTCGCCGTCCGGATGATAGGCCCGGTGCTCGCCGGCCGGCGCGATGATGATCGGCGTCTGATATTTCTGACCTAGGATTTCCGTGGTAGTGTCGATCTTGCTGACATCGACCAGCCGGCGCGGCCGCAATTGGAATTTCAGAAAGCCGGCACGGTTGGCGCGGAGCGAAACGTCGTCATCGACGCCGGACGCCAGATAGCCGAAATGGGCGGGCGGCACATTCTTGTGCATCACCGGTTCGAAATCGAAAACGTCGAGCGCTTCTTTAGGGCTCGAGATCAGATGCTCGTAATCGCGTGGCGCCCACACGAACGGATCCGGCGGCCGCTGCGGATAGACACCCTCTTGGGCTAATGCGGCAATGCTTGTACCGGCGAACAAAGGGCTTGCGGCGAGAAACTGGATGAAGTGGCGGCGGCTGGTAGTCTGATCGACGACTGGCGCCATGACGGCGAACCTCCCGAATATGCGTCGCCGCCTTATTGCGGCTTGGCGATATCCTAACCGGCGGCGGTAACATTGGAAACCGATGGTGGGGATAGGGCGGCTTATTGTAAAAGCGGCAGACAAATTGCCATCATCGAACCAAGCACGACACCAACGAGGGACGTGACAATGCCCAATACCAGCCCGGCGATCGCTTTCATCGGCTTCGGCGAAGCGGGTCAAGCCATCGCTGGCGGTCTCGCCGAAACCGGCGTGAGCGGGATGTCGGCATGGGATATCCTGTTTCTGCAAGGCGCCGGCGAGAGATTGCGCCTAGCGGGCGAAACGATCGGGGTTCGTTGTGCCCGCGACGCAGCCGACGCGGTGCGTGGCGCTGATATCGTCATCTCGGCCGTCACGGCGGCTTCAAGCGTTGACGCGGCGCAATCGGTCAAGCCGCATCTGACCGGCCAACCGTTTTTCCTCGACATCAATTCGGTGTCCCCCGGGCGTAAGCGGGAGACAGCGAAGCTCCTCGCCAACACGGCGCGCTATGTCGACGTCGCTGTGTTGGCGCCGATCTATCCGGCACGGCATCAAACCCCGATTCTGCTCGCCGGGCCGCACGCTGAGGAGGTTGCGCCGATATTATCCGCGCTGTCGATGCGAACCAGCAGTGCCGGCGACGAAACCGGTGCCGCCGCAGCGATCAAGATGGTGCGTAGTGTCATGATCAAGGGGATCGAGGCGTTGACGCTCGAATGCTTCCTGGCCGCGGCGCGCGCCGGCGTGGTCGACGAGGTCGCGACCTCGATGAAGAACAATTATCCCGGTCTCGATTGGACAAAGATCGTGCCGTACAATCTCGAACGGATGGCCAACCACGGCGAGCGCCGCGCCGCCGAAATGGAAGAAGTCGTCGACACGCTGCGCGAACTCGGCGTCGAACCGCTGATGGCGTCGGCCACCGTCAAGCGCCAGCGCGAAATGGGCCAGATCGGCAAGCAACAATCCGTCCGCGGCGTGCTCAACAAAGACCGCGCCGAAATGCTCAATGCCATCAGCGCCGCAGCCCACGATCGGCATTGAGAAGCGCCGATAAGACTATGGTTTTTAGCGCTACTTCTTCGCCATTTGATCGGCGCATGCGGCCGGAACCGTAAAATTCGACGGGTCGATCGGCGCGGCAAACTCCTCATAATAGTAGTAGTCGGCCAGAGCGAGACTGGTGCCGACGCCCACGCCTGATTGCGACTGCATGAACGTCACCGGACAGCTCTGCGTGCCGTCGCTGCCCGGCATTGGGACGTACCAAGTCCAAAGATAGGTTGCTTCCGGATAATTCGGCGGCCCCGGCGGAAACAGCACCGAATAAACCGTCACCGCTGCGCCGGGGCCCAGCACCGGATTGTCGGTAATGGTGGCCTGGATGGTTCCTTCGACGGCGGGAATAGAGACCCAATCCGGCGGCTCTTGCGGAAACGGGAATTGTTTGCCGCCTTGGCAGGTCATCAAAGCGCTGTGGTAATAGGTGATCAGGAAGGCGATGTCGCTGCCGGGCGGCGGCGCTACGCCTTTCGGCGCCTTGCCGAACAACAGCGCTTCCTGGGCTTTCATGTCTCCGCTGTTGTACTGATACTGCATCAATGTGTCCTGAGCGCGGTCCGAAGCAACGGAATACTGCGCGTCCGGCTTCCACACATAGAGGACTCGCGTCGGCAGCGGATTAAAGTTCTCATTCACGGGAGTCATGAAAGCCGTCATGCCGAAGTTCGAATTCCACACGAACTTCTTGTAGCCGTTCGGATTGCCGACGGCGAAACCTGGAAACGTCGGCATTGTCCACACGGTGGGCTGAGATGCCGATTGAAGCGCCGTGAAAACCGGGAAATACGTGAATGAATACATCTGGAACAAAGCCAGCTGTGTCGGATCGCCCATTGTCGGCGACGGCGGGCCGTAACCGAACATCATGCGCACCGGCGCTTGGGAAGCGGAATCGAACCACATCCACGTCGCCGCGGGAGGCAAATTGGCAAGCGGTACCGGCACCTTCCACCAATCGACGGTCTGCGCCGCCATCCAGTTCAGCGGCGACGAGCCTACACAGGCCGCGTTGGGGGATTGGTCTCCGAACCAATTGGCCGGTAGCGTCCAGCCCATATCGACATTCGTCCATGTGGCGCCCTGGTCGGTGGAGAGTTGCGTGCCCCCGGGCGTGACGACGTACCACCACGTGCCGTACATGCAGCCGGCGATTTGCGCAGAAAGGAATTGCCCTTCCATATAAGTGATGGTGGCGACGCAAAGCTGAAAGAAGGGATTATCCGGCTGCGGATTGGTGGAAATCGGCGGGCTGAATGGGTGCAGCAAAGCGGTACATGTCCACGCGGCCGGCATTGCCGGTGGTGACGCAGTCGCAGGCTGCAATGTTGGATAAGCACTGGGCGGTACCGGATCGGCGTTATTCAATCGGTCGCTCATCGTCTCCTCCATTTCACAAACACGGTTTCTGCTGCGCGTAGCCGTTTCGAGCGGCGATCAGCGCGGCACGGTTGTCGTTCCGGGCGGTGGCACCGGCACCCATTTCTGCGGTGGCAAGTTGCCGCCGAGCGTGGCGATGTAGATGCCGCCTGTTGAATCGACATCGACGGAATGCAGCATGGCGGTCATCGGGGACGGCGGCAGCGCGATGTCCCACTGCGCGGCGGTCGTGCAGTCGTCCGGCACCGGCTTTGGCGCCGTGCAACTCGGCGCGACATTGAAGAGCCGAACCGTCCCGCCCGTCGGGTTTTGGGTCGGACTCGAAGTGGTAGCCAGTCGAAGCCGGCCACTTGCATTCGGCTTGGTCAATCGCAGTCCATAGACGCCATCGGTCCCAAAACATTGCAGCTGCTGCAAAACCGTTCCGTCCGTGCGGATCACCTGGATACGATGATTGAGCGTGTCGGCGACGAACACGCGGTCGCATGAATCGATATCAAGCGCGTGCGGGAGATTGAACTCGCGCGGACCGCTGCCGGGCTGATTGCCGGGCGCCGACCAGACCTGCAGCACGTTGCCGTTGCGATCGAGCTGAAGGACGCGATTGTTCAGGCCGCCAAGATCGCCGTCGCTGATCCAGCGCAGACCCTGCGAGTCGAAGGCGATATCGGTGACCTTGTCGAACTGCACCGGATTGAGGCCGGCGCCGCCTTCCCCGCAAATGCCGATCGTGCCGAGGCGTTTGCCGGATTCGGAGAACTCCTTCACGCAATGCCCGTGCGGTACGACGCCCGGCCCGGCTTGGATCCCCGGAGGGACCATGTCGGTCACCCAGATGTGTTCGCCGTCGGCGTCAGTGTGCGTACGTAGCGAATGGGGAAATTGCAGTTCGTCCATCCACCACCGGTGCAGCACCTGCCCGGCTGAGCTCCAGATCGAGACATCGGCGCCGGCGCGCTGAAGCATGTAGATGTTGTCGCCTGGTGCGACCGTGAGCCAACTGACATCTTGAAAATTGAAATTGACGTTCGCGCCGGAAAATTGCGCTTGCTGATACTGGGTCTGCGCCCAGCTTTCTCGGCCCATCGCTACCGCCATGAGGATCGGCAGCATTCGAACCCACAAAGTCATGGCTCGCGCCCCTGCCATTCTGCCTCGGCTCAAGCCACAGTGTTGGCTAAAACAACTTCACGTACAATCTTAAATTGAAAACATTTACCTCAATTCTATAGGATTGTGACACTTTCTTGAGACGGTACGAGTTCATAACCGTTCTCGTGGCGCCATCGTTTCTCGGGGCGCCGTAATTCTCGTGACGCGGCAATGTTGCGGCCGGTTAAGACGGCGGGGGCCACGTGACCGATCAGACAAAAGGTTTTTCGATGGTGCTGGGGCCGAACGACGGCGCGTCGTTCTGGCAGCCATTGCCGGCCACCGGTTACGCCACCAATAAGATTACGCCTTATAACTCGCCGCACGACGACTTCTCGATGGGAATTCAGGTTTTAGAACCCGGCGCGCACATCAGGCGTCACGCCCATGAGCGCAGTCATGAAGTGCTTTTTTGCTATGCGGGGACCGGCGAGGCGGACATTGACGGCCAGCACTATCACGTCGAGCCCGAAACCATGATGCTGATCGGGCGCGGGGCCATCCATAAGGTCACCAACACCGGGAAGGTGCAGATGCGTCTGCTGTGGGGCATCTGGCCGGGCGGATTGGAGGACTGGTTCCAAGACATCGGAAAACCCCGGCAGCCGTCGGAGCCGATGCCGCCGCCGTTTCCCCCCCGCAGAACGTCCAGCAAATAGAGGCGTTGGTGCGTTTGGTGCAGTTGCACGTGAGCGACGACGATTAAAAGTTGTCGGCCGGCATCGCCCAGCGCCGAATGCCCGGATGCAGCGCTGAAGGGCGAGACGCGCCGCGAGCGGCCAACGGGCGCGCACGGAGCGTGCAAAGACCTTCGGAGGCGATCTTGAGACGGCGCGAATTCATCACTCTGCTCGGCGGCGTGGTGACGGCGTGGCCGCTGCCTCTGCGCGCACAACAGCAAACAATGCCGGTGATCGGACTGCTGAGCAGCTTGCGGGAAAGCGAGCGAGCTCCCGTCATGGCCGCATTCCTTCCGGGGCTCAACGAGGCGGGCTATGTCGAAGGTCAAAATGTAGCGATTGAATACCGTTGGGCGGAGGGAAAATACGACCGGCTGCCGGCGTTGGCCGCCGATCTGGTGGCCCGCCAAGTCACTATGATTGCCACGATCAGCGGCACCCCCACGGCGCTGGCGGCGAAAGCCGCGACCACAACGATTCCGGTCGTATTCGCAATGGGTGCCGATCCTGTCGCTGTCGGCCTCGTCGGCAATCTCGGCCGGCCGGGAGGCAATGTCACGGGCGTGACCTACTTCACCTCCGTGGTGGCGGCAAAGCGCGTGGGAATGCTGCATGAACTGACATCCAAGGCGTCGCTGATGGCGCTCCTGGTCAACCCGAACAATCCGCCGAACGTTGAGGAAGGCGAAACCGCGCTGGGCGCGGCAAGGGCGATGGGCCGGGAAGCCCGCATTTTCAATGCCAGCACTGCAAGTCAGATCGAAGACGCTTTCGCGGCGATCGTGCAAAACGGCTCAAGAGCGATTTATGTGTCATCCGATCCGCTCTTTTTCAATCAGCGCGACAAGATTATCGCACTCGCGGCAAAGCACGCCCTGCCGGCGATCTTCGCTGATCGCGAAATTGTCGAAGCCGGTGGACTGATCAGCTACGGCGCCAGCCGCGAGCACGCCTATCGCCAAGCCGGCACTTACGCCGGGCGCATCCTCAAGGGCGAGAAACCCGGCGACCTGCCGGTCGTACTGCCGACCAAATTCGATCTCTTCGTCAATCTCAAGACCGCCAGGGCGCTGGGCCTCGAATTCCCGCCGGATATACTTTCAGTCGCCGATCAGGTGATCGAATAAACACTCGCGGTTGGGTGCGAGAAATCATTGGCGAGCCGCGTTTGTTTGATATCTTTCACGCCGCCGGAGACTCGTGTAGGCTCGCTCTCGGGCTCTTTTTCGAGCCTGTTTTTGGGGGAAATCATGCACATTCTGGGAAGGACTTTATTGCTCGCACTGCCGGCCGTTATCACCGCGACCGTCACCATCATTCCGATCCGCGCATTCGCTGCGGATTGCCCGACGGAAAAAAGAAAAGTCTGCATTCAAGAAACAATAGCGGGACACACATTCAAACACGAGGCCACCACCAATGAGTGTCTCATGGCAAAGTGGTCGTCCGATGCAAAAATCCTTAATGACGGCAATTGCGCCTCGCACTGACAACCGTAACTTGACGTTCTCGGTTAAGTCCGCCGCATGATGCCGGCGAGATAGGTAAACGATGCCTTCGGCGTGCGCCGCAATGTCGCGAAATCGACGCGGATCACGCCGAAGCGCCGCCGATAGCCTTCCGCCCACTCGAAATTATCCAACAGCGACCAGACAAAATAGCCGCGCAGTTTCACGCCTGACGCGATCGCGCGCTGCGCCGCCGCAAGGTGCTCGCGCAAATAGCCGATCCGTTCGTCATCATGGACGACGCCATCGGCGCCGACCGTATCCTCGAAACAAGCACCGTTCTCCGTCACGTAGAGATCGAGATCGCCATATTGCTGGCTCAACCGGGTCATTTCTTCGGCAAGTCCGGCGGCGTCGATCGGCCAGCCCATCGCCGTAAAACGGGTACCGTCCGGCACGGCGCCGAACCAGGCGCCAAACAGACTGCCCGGCGCATCGGCGACATACATCGGCGAGTAATAATTCACGCCGAGAAAGTCGAGCGGCTGATGGATGGTCGCGAGGTCGTCCGCGGCGACAAGCGGCGAAAAGTCTTCCGCCACGGCCGCGGGATAAATGCCGAGCAAGGTCGGGGAGAGCGCTGCGCCATTCCACATGGCGTCAAACCGTGCTGTCGCGCGGCGATCTTCCTCGCGATCGGACGATGGACGCGCCGGCTGCAGCGACAGGATCGTGCCGATGCGCAGATCGTCACGCTCGGAGCGCAGCGCCGAGACCGCCATGCCATGCGCCAGGTTTTGGTGATGCATGGCCTTGAGCATATTGGGCAGGCCCTTCATGCCCGGCGCGTGTTCACCGACACCGTGACCGAACAACGCATGAATGTTCGGCTCGTTGAATGTCGCCCAATGCTTGACCCGGTCGCCGAGGCGTTTGGCGACGACGCGGGCATAGTCGGCGAATTTTGGCGCGGTATCGCGGTTGAGCCAGCCGTCTTTGTCCTGCAAGGCCTGTGGCAGGTCCCAATGATAGAGGCAAAGCCACGGCGTGATATTGCGCGCCAGCAAGCCGTCGACCAGCCGCTCATAAAAGTCGAGGCCGCGCGGCTCGATTGCGCCGGCGCCCTGGGGCATGATGCGCGGCCACGCGACCGAGAACCGATAGGCGCCAAAGCCGCCGCGCGCGAGCAGTTCGATATCTTCGATCCAGCGGTGATAATGATCGCAGGCGACGTCGCCGTTATCCCCACCCTTCACCCGGCCCGGTGCATGTGAGAACACGTCCCAGATGCTCTGGCCGCGGCCATCGGCGTCGACCGCGCCTTCGATCTGATAACTCGATGTCGACGCGCCCCAGACGAAATCTTGCGGGAACACCAAATCTTCCGCGCTGGCGGGTCCTGGCTGCATCGGGGGCGCCGAAACAACGGGGCCAAGGGCTGCTGCCAGGAGGTGCCGGCGCGACAATCTCAGCATTGGCACATGGTCATCGCCGCCTGCCTTTACGGCGTTCTTTCGGGGTGACACGGGCCGATTTCGGCACCGGCCGGCGCGCCGCCTTGGCGCTTGAACGGCGCGGCGGCATCCCGCCCGAGGCTTCGAGCCGCATGCTCCAATATTCCCAAGTCCTGCCGACGACGTTCGGCAACGAGCCGAGCACGCCAGCGAGTTTGACCTCGCCGGGATAAAGCGGTTGCGGCGTGCCAAGCGCAAGCGTCCGTAACTGATAATCGGCGTTCTGGCACATGAAGATCGACCGCGACACTAATTCCTTCACATTGCCGCCGACCACGGTGGCGCCATGGCGGTTCATCAGCACCGCCGGGTGTTGGCCGAGCGCACGGGCAAGCGAATGGCCCTCCTCCTGTTTCACCACCAGAAGATTGGTGTCGCCAAATTCGGCATGCTGATCCCAGAAGGGCGGGTTTTCGCCGCCGGCGGCGCCGAGATGGAAAACCGGCACGATCGGCTTGCCGGCAATGCAAAACGGCATGACCGCCGGCGCATGATGGTGGCAGACCGCCATGACGTCGGGACGCGCCTGATAGATGCAGCCGTGGATCACCCGTTCGGCGTAAAGCAGCACTTTGGGCGGCCGCACCGGCTCGGAATTGAGCGTATATTCGAGAATATCATCGGGCTCGATGAGCAGCGGCGAGCGCGAGCGCGACAACAGATAACGGCCGGGATCGGTCGGATGGCGCATGCTGACATGGCCAAAGGCATCGAGCACGCCTTCATGGGCGAGAATGCGGTTGGCGATCGCCAATTCCTCGATCACATCGGTCAACTTATCCGGCACGGGCTCCCCCCTTTATGGCGATTTTGTAATAGCGGCTTTTTCATTATGCCATCAAGTTACGCACATTGAAGGCGTGTTTCCGGCGGCGGGACTCGAACGCCCCTCAACCACTAGTCCATTACGATCTGGACGCCGGTCGCGCCATTGAGGAGCCGCTTAAGGTGGAAGCTTGCCAGATGATCCTGCGGCTGCTGGCCGATATGGGATGCGAAGGCCGCAATAGCGCTGGGATCGCTTGCCTCGAGTTTGTTGAAAGCGTCGACGTAAGCCCGGGTGGCGGGTTCTTCGTATTGTTCGGCGCGCAGGGGCTCGAAAGCGCGCAACGCCTCGGTTTTGCCGCGGAGCATGAGGTCGCCGACCGGTCGCCCGCGGAAGCCATCGACCTTGCTCGCAAGTGTCGCGCTGACGCAGACACGGGTGCCGAGCTGTTTATTGGCGGCTTCAAGCCGCGCCGCGACGTTGATGGTGTCGCCGTAGGCCGTGTAGTCGAAAAAACGATCGCCGCCGAAATTGCCGACAATCGCCGATCCGGCATGGACGCCGATCCGCGTCACCCCCAGAGGGATGTTTTTTTGATGCCAGCGTTCGCGGAAGCCTTGCGCGTATTGGTCAAGGTCCAGCGCGCAGGCGACGGCGCGGGCGGCATGATCCGGCTGCTCGCCGGGAGCGCCGAAAAGCACATGCAATGCATCGCCGACGATCTTGGCGACAGTCCCGTCATGGGCGAACACGATATCGGTCATGCCTGATAGGTACTCGTTGAGCAGCATGCCGAGGACGCTCGGCTCCAGGCTTTCCACCAACGCGGTGAAACTGGCAATGTCCGTGAACAGCGTTGCGATCTCGCGGCGTTGACCGGCGAGTTCGGCGGCGGCCTGATCGCTGGCGAGCCGCTGCGCCAGATTGGGCGAGAAGTACCGCGACAGCGACGCGTGCGCGCGTTCCGCTTCGGCCTGCCGCAGACGCGCCTCGCGCAACGCCTCGATGTGTCGCATGGTCTTGGCGATCGTGGTTTCCAGGTCGACGAAGTCGATCGGCTTGGTCACGAAATCGAACGCACCGCGGTTCATCGCGGTGCGGATATTGGCCATGTCGCCGTAGGCCGACACGATAATGGCTGATACTGCCTCTTCGCTTTCCTGAAGCTTCTGCAAAAGCGACAGCCCGTCCATTCGCGGCATATTGATATCGGTGACAACGAGGTCGACGTCGACATTCGCCTTCAGCGCCGCGAGCGCCTCCATACCATCGTGGGCAAATAGGAAGCCGATCGTCCCGTCGCGGATCTGGCGGCGGAACTTTTGCAGGATGAGAGCCTCCAGGTCAGGCTCGTCGTCAACGACCAGAATGCGTGCGGTCATGCAGCCTTCACGACGCGCGTTTCTATTTCACTGCGCAGCGCGCCAAAGTCTATCGGCTTGATGAAAAGCGCCTCGGCGCCGCCTTCCAATGCCTTCCGCTTGGTCTCGGCGTCGCCATAGGCGGTAATCATGATGATCGGCACGTCGGGCCGCGCTTCCTTAGCCTTCGGCAACAGCTCGAGCCCGCTCATTCCCGGCATGTTGATGTCCGACAAGATTAGAATGAGCGAGGCATCGCCCGCGGCGCTTATCGTTTCCAGTGCCGCCGGGGCGGACTGGGCAAACTCCATATTGAACCGGCCGGCGCGAAGATCTCGCCGGAATTGCTGGCGAAACAGCACTTCGACGTCCGGCTCATCATCAACCACGAGAATAAGAAGACTCACGCATTGCCTCCTGTTATTGCCTAGCTGCCGCGGAACGCGGCAAAACAATCTTGAATTCGGTGTATTGGCCCGGCTCGGTGTCAACCGCGATAGAGCCGGCATGTTGCTTCACGATGATGTCATGACTGATCGAAAGGCCAAGTCCGGTGCCCTCCCCGGCCGGCTTGGTGGTGAAGAACGGATTGAACATCTTAGCCTTCACCTCCGGCGGAATCCCGGTGCCGTTGTCGCGAATTCTGATCTCCACACGATCGCCCAGGCTTTTTGTCGTTGCCGCAAGAATGGGCTCGAAGCCATCAGTGCCGGCCTGACCTTTGCGTTTGGTTGCGGCATAGAAGCCGTTCGAAATCAAATTGAGCAAGACCCGGGTGATCTCCTGGGGAAACAGATCGACCTCGCCCGCGGCCGGATCGAATGACCGCTCCAGCGTAATGTTGAATCCTTGCTTCTCCGCCCTGGCGCCGTGATAGGCGAGATTCAGACTTTCCTCGACGATAGCGTTGATGTCGACAGCCCGATGCTCGCCTGAGCCTTCGCGCGAATGCAGCAACATGTTCTTGACGATCGAGTCAGCCCGTTTGCCATGCTGCACGATCTTTTCGAGATTGCCGCGCAACGTATCCGCCAACTCCGCAATATCGGCGCGTGTCTTGTCGTCCACCGTCACGGTGCCGAGAATCTCGTGCAATTCGTCGATCATTTCGACGGAGACTCCGGAAAAATTGTTGACGAAATTGAGCGGGTTTTTGATCTCGTGGGCGATCCCGGCGGTCAATTGTCCGAGCGAGGCGAGCTTCTCGGTCTGCACCAGGCGGTCTTGCGCGGTGCGCAGTTCCTCCAGCGACTTCCTCAATTCACGCGTACGCTCTTGTTCCGCTTCGAACAGCCGGACGTTCTCGATCGCAATGGCCGCCTGGTCGGCGAAAGTCGTCAGCAGAGCGATATCGCTTTGTTCAAACGGCCGTACCTCGGTGCGGCGGACCAGGATGGCGCCAAGCGCGCGGCCTTCGCGGATCAACGGCACGGAGAGGATGGTGCGGTGCCCGAACCTGATCGCGAATTCGCGACCGCGCGAAAAATCCTCGCCCGCCTTCTGCTGATCCTCGACATGCACCGGCTGTAGATCGCAGATCGAACGCCCCATCACAGTCGAGCGATCGAGCGGCACATCGCCGATATCGCGACTAAGATCGCCAAATTGAGCGGCGCTGCGCAGCATATTGTTCTTGACGAGGATGACGTCGACAACTTGAGCCTCGCAGATACGGGCGGCGTTCTCGGCGACCGAATTGAGCACCGGCTGCACGTCGCTCGGCGAGTTCGATATGACACGCAAAATCTCGCTGATCGCGGTCTGCTGTTCCAGCGACTCGGTAAGATCGCCGGTGCGTTGGCGCAATTCGCGCAAGAGCCGCGTGTTCTCGATGGCAATCACGGCCTGGCTCGCGAAGCCCGCCACCAGCGCGATCTGCTTATCGGTGAATAATTCGACGTGCTGGCGGAAGATTGCGATCGCACCGACCAGCTTTGCTTCCTTCAGCATCGGCACGATGATCATGGTTCGAGCGCCGCCAATGTCAGCCAGTTCGACGATCGGCGGAAAACCCTTTGCATAATCCGGCTCTTTGGTGACGTCGACCACATGCACGGTTTGCGATGTCAAAGCGACTCTGCCGAGCGGATCGGACGGCGGAGGCGAAATAATCGGATTACGCCGATAGGTCTCCGCAAATGCGGGAGGTAAGCCGTAATCGGAGACCTCACGAAAGGCTCCGTTTTCATGGAGCAGCAAGACGCCGAACTGCGCTTCGCAGATGCGCATGGCGTTCTTCAGCATCGCCGTGAATACCGGCTCGAGATCGCCCGGAGACGAGCTGATGACGCTCAGCACGTCGGCGGTAGCCGTCTGCTGCTCCAGCGATTGGCGCAATTCGCTGAGCAGCCGCGTGTTCTCGATGGCGATAACGGCCTGTGCGGCGAAATTCGTCAGCAATTCGATCTGCTTATCGGTGAATAGCTGAATATCTTGCCGATAAATAACGATCCCACCCACTACCTGACCGTCCCTGAGCATCGGAACGCCAACGGCAGTTCGCGCGTCCGCGAGCGTAGTCAGTGCCGACTGGGCATAAGGCTGGTCCGCCGTGAGATCCGCAACGTGGACGACATTCTTCGTTCGAACCAGGTTACCGAATACCGAGCGATCCAGCGGAATGACCGGTTCACGCCGCCGCAATTCCTCGAACGCGAGCGGCGCGTTGTGCATTGCGACCATGCGCATCTCGCTGCCGTCGAACAGCGCCAGATTGCCGAACTTGGCTCCACAGATACGGACGGCGTTTTCCAGCATTGTGTGAAATACCGGCTTGAGATCGCCGGGCGACGAGCTGATGACGCGCAGCACTTCCGACGTCGCCGTCTGCTGCTCCAGCGACTCGCTCAATTCTGCAGTGCGGTCTTTGACCTTCTGTTCCAGGCCGGCATAGGATTCCTGCAGCCGCCCGGCCATGTCATTGAATTGGTCGGCCAGCCCCTCGACTTCGTCGCCGGTCTTGATCGCGATGCGCTGGCTGAGATCGCCGCCACCAAGGCGCTCGGCGCCGGCGCGCAGCGCTTGGATCGGCACCACCATTCGTCTGGCGAGAAACATGCCCGCAATGAAGGCGAGTGCCAGTGCGCCCAGCAAAACCAATCCGATGCGCTGGATCGAAACATACAGCGGTGCGTAAGCTTCCTCGATCGGCGTCTCTACAAACACGTGCCAGCCGAGCGGCGGAACTGGCGCATAAGCGGTAAGCACCTTGTGGCCGGAAATATCGTCGGATTCTTGAACCTCGTCACCGCCGCCACCGGCATTGGCGCTAGCCACCTGAGCAAGGCGCGACATATCAGTGTTGCGCAACACCAGGCTGATATCGGGATGCGCAATCAGCCGGCCGTCGGCATCGACCACATAGGCGTGGCCGTGAGAACCCACCCTGATGTTCGATACGACGTCCCAGATCAGCTTGAGATTGACTTGTGCGATGCTCACGCCGGTGTCGCGCCGCGTGCCGGCGAGCGACAACGTCATATAGGGCTCGGATTCGCGGCGGAAATAGACCGGACCATAATAAACCTTGTGCGCGACGGCCTCGGTAAATTCGGGTTTGTTGGAGTAATCGACACCGCTGCCGACGACGTCCATGGTGAGCCGCGATACTTTGAGCTGCTCATGCCCCGAAGCGTCGATCTGGGCGAGCTCGGTGATGGCCGGCACCTGGCGCAACAGCCGGAGCGCATCGAAGCGCCGCTGTTCAAGCGTCCCGTCCGACCACGGCAGTTGCGTGGTCCAGCCGACCTGGCTTTGAATCTGAGTGATGAATTCCCCGATCTTGTCGGCGGCGGTTCGGGCTTGCTCACGCTGAACACTGATCAGTGCTGATTTGTGTTCCCGATAGGAAAACCATATCTCAAATGCTCCGTTCGCGATCAACGCGAGAACCACGACGCTGACAAGCAACGCAACATATTTGATGAAAAGCCGGCTGCGCAAAATTGACGTGCGTGAAGCTGCCGCCGCACGCGGGCTTGTTAAGCCTGGCGCCAAGACACCGCTTTTAGGATCCACGCTTTTAGGGTCGACGTCCGCTTTCATGCGATCATCTTAGCATTTTTCGTAGCTTTTTGAGCCCGTCATTCGATCACCTCGTCGGCAAGAGCGAGCATATTCGGCGGCAAGGTGAGGCCCAGCGCTTTGGCCGATGAGGCATTTATGACGAAATCGAACTTTTCTGGCGCCTGCACCGGCAGGTCGGCGGGGCTGGCGCCTTTCAGGATACGGTCCACATAGGCGGCCGACCGGCGAAATATATCGGCCGTATCCGGCCCATATGACATAAGACCGCCGGCAACGGCGAATTGCCGATAGACCGAAAGCGCCGACAACCGATTGCTCGCGGCAAGCTCTGCGATTCGCTGGATGTGAATGATGTTGAACGGGTCGGGGCCAATAATGAGGCCACCGCCGGGCGAATGGCCGAGATCGAGGATGGCCTTTTCCATTTCATCAATGCTGCCGACAGGCGTGGCGACGAGATCAAGCGGCGCCGGCCGATGCGCTGCTTCGATATCGCTCAGAAAAGTCCGATAAAATGGGGCGGTGGCCGGATTGAAAAGGAGCGCCCCCCGCTTGAGACTTGGTGTCGCGGTCTTCAGCACCTCCAGCCATTTACCGATGAGCTCCGGATCGATGAATGTGAAGCCGGTGATGTTGCCGCCCGGATGCGAAAGGCTTTTAACGAATCCGAAGACCGACCGGGTCGTTCACCAGGGCGCAAACGATCGGAACCGAAGTAGTGAGTTTCTGCAGCGCAGCGCTGGCCTGAGTGCTGCCGGAGAGAATTACCGCGGGAGCCAGTCCCACCATTTCTTTCGCGTGCAGTTCGATGAGATCGGGAGTGGCCGCCCCCCAGCGGTACTCGATCCGGATGTTTTTCCCATTCTTCCACCCCAGTCCTTCCAATCCGGTCTGAAACGCGGCGATCCGCGCCCGGCTCTCGGCGTCGCTTTCGGCGCCGCTCATGATGACACCCACCAAACGCACAGCGCCCTTTTGCTCCGCGCGCGCGGCGCCCAACAACAGCGCCAGCAGAGCCGTCGCGCCAGCCAAGAGCGTCATGAACTCGCGTCGCTTCATTCGATCACCTTAGCGGCGATGGGAGCGCGAGTGGCCATCACTCAATCACCTCGTCGGCGAGCGCGATGAAATCCGGCGGCAGGGTGATACCCGTGGCCTTCGCCGTCTTGAGGTTGATGACCAGTGGATAGCGCGTCGGCTCCTCGAACGGCAGATCGCCAGGCCGCGCGCCATTGAAGATTCGCGCAGTCAGATCGGCAGTCCGCCCCATCGATTCCTTCAGGTCGGGGCCGTACGACATCAAGCCACCGTCGCGCACCAGAAAGTCGTATTCGTAAAGCGCCGGAATATGATGCGCATCCGCATAATCGAAGACGCGCTTTCGATTGAGCACCGTGAGCGAGTCCGCGACCATCAGAATCGCGTCTGGCGGGTCGCGATTCATCGCCTCGAATATGCCATTGAAGTCGTCGGGTTCGCGCACGCCGAGTGGCTGAACCGTCGTCCCGATCGATCGGGCGGCGGTAGCCGATGCCTCGTAGCGCATGCTCATGCCGAGATCGTCCCTGTTCCACAGCATCGCGATCCGCCGCAGATTGGGCACGGCCTGTTTGATCAAAGTCAGCCGCTTTGTTGAAAGCGCCGTCGCGTCATCCGAAATTCCGGTGAGGTTGCCGCCCGGCCGCGACAGGCTGTCGACCAAATGGGTTGCTACCGGATCGCCTGCGCCGAAAGCGACCACCGTGGGCACGTTTTCAGCCTTGCAGGCAAGAATGGTCGGAAAACCGGTTACGACCATGACATCGATCTGATTCGCTTTCATCGCGCGGATGAGTTCACCGAGCTTGTTCACCTGCCCGGCCGAGGCTCGTGCCTCGAACGTCAGATTTTTGCCGACAACGTAGCCGCGCTGTTCCAGAGATTTTAGCAGAAACGCGCCGAGCGGCGACTTCTCATCGAGCGGCGCTCCCGGCGTCAGCGTACCGAGATGAAAGACTTGGGAGGAGGTTTGAGCCTCCGCCACCTGGGGTACGGCCATCGCCGTGCCGGCCAGTAATTTCAGGACATCGCGGCGTTTCATTGGAAATCTCCTCCGGCTAAGCGTGATTTCGCAGACGGCGATGGAGCGCGGGTCGGCCGAGACTCCTCCCTGCCAAAGCACCCAGGCTAGGCATCGGTTTAGCACATTTCACGACAAGACCCGTGTCGAGTTCGAGCCAAAATGGCGGCTCATCGCCACGCTTCAGTCATCGAAGGTTCAGGCCTTGTGATCGCGGTGCGATATTTCGACAACGCGGGCCCGTGTGGCCAATTGATCGACCAGCGCGTCGGCCTTGGCCTTGTTCGCGGCGTCGAGATTGGCGTCCCATTCGTCAAGCAGATAAATATCCGCGTCGGTCGCTTCAACGATCTCCTCGAGCGATTTAAGCTGCCGCTCGCCGGAGGAAAAGCCGAGCTTTTTGTCGATGGATTCGGCGACCACCACGACCTCGTCCTCATCGTCGCCCTCGACGTCGACCGGATCGACGCCGCTGGTGAACTGAAAAGCGAGCCGTTCCGTTGTCGGCCAATAATAGGCTCGCTTCTGCAATTCGGTCTTGAGACTGGCCAGCAGCGAGGATTTGCCGGTCCCGTTGCCGCCGCGCACATTGATACGGCCCGTCGGCCGCGCCAGCGTGACGCGCAAGGCGTCGCCGAGGGACGACACCACATTCGCGGTTTCGCCCTCGCGCAGCAGCAGCCGGTCGAACTTGATGCGCTTGTCGAAATCCGGGTCCGGCTCCGGCAGCATATTGGCGGCGACGCCGCCGAAGCGCGTCCAGATGGCGATGAAATCGTTCCAGCCACTGGCGAGCAAATGCAATTCGTAAGTCATCTCGATCTGCCGCGGCAGCGTTGTCGCCAGTCCGACCAGCAATACCGTGTTGCCGACATTGTGGAGCGCGACGACCGATATGGTCGCGAACACGATGGCGAGGCTGACAATGCCGCTCATCGCGCTCATGCCTTCACGCGCCACGATGGCACGGACCTGGGCGTTGAGACCTTCACGCAGCCGCGACTTGAAGCCGAACAGCCACAGGCGGAGATTGTAGCGGTTGCCGGCAAAAACATTGTCCCACGCGGTATAGCCCTGCGCGGTGACGCGGTTGTTCCTGCGCTGGTTTTCAAGATAGGCATGCGCGATCGGCTTCTGTAGCACCCACTGCATCAACAGCAGCGCGCCGAAGGCGCCGACATAGGCTACCGGCAGGCTAGGGTCGATTTCCGCACCGAGCACGAGCGCATTGAAAACCAGTCCGAGAAACAGCTTCAACGCGAATTCGAGCTCGTACATGACATTGAAGAAACACTGAAACGTCTCGCCGGTCAGAAACGGTTCGACCTGTTCGCGCGCGGGCTTGTCGTTGAGCAGCTTTACCTTGCTGCGATTTTCCCGGGCGAAGCGCAGCATGAATTTGCCGAAACCCCGGTACCCGGCGCGCTCGGCGAAAATCCAGCTGATGACCCCCGCCACATAGGATGTCGATTGCGCCGTAAGAATCCAAACCAGATCGGTAAGCAAGAATTCGCCGATGGCGACCCGGCGGCCGGCATTGATGACGAGCCAGGTCGTCGCGGCGGCCAGCATGGCCTCGGCCACCATCAGGATCACCATCACGAAGAGCGATGGCGAAAGCAGATAGCGAGCCAAATCGGTGCGTGAAATCTGCGTTCGTGCCATGAATGTCCCGGATTATGGCAGGCAATCTTGAGTCGGCCTCCCAGTCTACCGGCATCTGCCCGTAAATTTAAGCGCGCGCCAGTCCGGCGCAGCGATAATTTGCCTGTTTTGACAAGGACTTTTGGCTATCGCAGGTACCAGCCGGTGGGCTAGCCCTCTGCCCGCGCCGCTTCAGGCTTGTGCCGCCTTGCTCCGATTCAACTCGATTTCGAGCCGCTGGATGTTTTCGAACAACCGCGCGGTGGCAAGATGCAGAAAGTAGAAGCCGAAGGCTGGATTTTGATAGTAGAGCTGCTCGACCTGGTCGTAAGTAATCGACAAGGCTTCGCCGTCCTCAATGCATTCGAGCGTAGCGGTGCGGCGATTGTCCGGCGCCAGCATCGCCAGTTCGCCCACGACCTGGCCCGGCTTCAGCTCGATGCCGAGCTCAAGCAATAGATAGCGGCCGCTTACGGTACAAAACATCTCATGGGCCTCTTCGCCCTTGGCGAACAGGATATCGCCCTTCCTGAAGCGGCGACCAATCATGAAAGGCTTGAGCCAATCCATCGAGGTATTGCCGCGGGTCAACTCACGCACGTTCCGGATCAAGAGGATCATTTGATGGAGACGATAGGCGTTGAGCGGTAACGCGACTCCTTGCAGGATCATCAGGGCCCACGAATGCGTCGTCGCATAGGCGATGATGAGGAAGCAATTCGCGACGATGGAGAGGATTCGCAGCGGGACCATCGTCTTCGACGACGCAGTCGCCACGATGAGAAGCGCCGCGCCGCTGTTGATAAACTCATTCCAATGCATGATCTCTCCTCCACCACCGCTCTGCACCGCTTCTGTGACAAGGCTGTGAGGCAGCGTGAATCTAAAGACTTATCGGCTCCGATGGAACGAGATTCGCGGCCGCGCTACGGGCACAACGGGGAAGCCGCAGCAGACGCAATTTCGGCTGGCCGAGCGCGGGCGACCAGCGTAATTTGTCGCGCTTGGGACCAGATCCGTCGGCCACGGGGCTCGGGTGATTATCAAGAACGCGCTCGCGACCATTGCTTATCATACCGTGCCGATGCGCCGCTTCGGCGGATCCTCGCTCGCCCGAATGGCTGTCCTTTTCGTCGGCTTGACGGCAATGTCGGCCGACACTGTGCCGTTTTTGCACGACACGGCCAGCGCCTGGCTGATCGCCTGCCTGTGGTGCTGTCTCGCCTATTTCGCGATCGAATTTGCAATGCGCGCGCGGACTGCGGTCCGCGCCCGGCTCGCGCGGCGCTACTTTTTGTCGCCCTCGGGCATTGTCGACATCGCCGCTGTCGTCGCCGTTCCGATCGCGCTTCTCTGCGGCGTGAGCCCGGCGACGGCGTGGCTCCTGGCGTCGTTATGGATACTCAAGCTCGCACAGAATTCGCCCGCGCTCGCCCAGATCGGCCGTGTCTTCATACTCGAGAGCAAGCCTCTCGCCAGCGTATTTGCGCTGTTTCTGATGATCCTGTTCCTGTCTTCGGCCGCGATGTTCGTGGTCGAGCGCGGCAGCCAGCCCGGCGCCTTTGGCACCATGCCGCAGGCGCTTTGGTGGGCGATCGTAACACTGACGACGACCGGATACGGCGACGAGGTGCCGATCACGCAATTGGGCCGCCTGCTCGGGTCCGTGGTGATGATCTGCGGCATCGCCACGTTCGGCTTGTCGACCGGCATTCTCGCCACCGGCTTCGCCGCCGAGACGAGGCGGCGCAATTTCCTGCAGACCTGGGACCTTGTCAGCAAGGTGCCGTTCTTCCAAACGCTCGACCCATCGGCGATCACCGAAATCACCCACATGCTGCGGCGGCTCGAAGTGCCGGAACGCACCGCCATTATCCGCCGTGGCAAAATCGGCGATTGCATGTACTTCATCGCCGCCGGCGAAGTGCAGGTCGAGATCAAGCCGGTGCCGATTAAGCTGGGTGCGGGATCGTTTTTCGGGGAGCTCGCGCTATTGGGCGACAACGTGCGCTCGGCCAATGTGACCACCACAACGCCGTCGTCGCTACTCATTCTCGATCTGGCCGATTTTCGCACGCTGACCGCGCATCACCCGGAACTCAAGCGCGCGATCGATGAGGAAGGCCAACGGCGCATGAGCGAGAACAAGCAATCGCGCGAACGCCAAACGCAAAGCGGCGCCGCGCCGGCCTGATTGGGCCGTCTCGACTTGACTAGCTGAAACCTTTAGCCCTCAATCCGGCACTTTTCGCTCGGCGCCGCGGCGGCCGGCGCAGCTTGAAAACGGGCGGATATCGCGCATGGCGGACCGTGTTGCACTGATTACCGGAGCCACCGGCCAGGACGGCGCTTATCTCGCCGAACTGCTGCTCGATAAGGGCTATATCGTGCACGGCATCAAACGGCGGTCGTCGTCATTCAACACCGCGCGCGTCGACCATCTCTATCAAGACCCGCACGGCAAGGGCGTCCGATTCTTCCTGCATTATGGTGACATGACCAATTCGACCAATCTCATTCGCATTATTCAGGAAGTGCAGCCGACCGAAATCTACAATCTCGCCGCCCAGAGCCACGTGCGGGTGTCTTTCGAGACACCCGAATACACGGCGAACGCCGACGCGCTCGGAACGCTGCGGCTCCTTGAAGCCGTTCGCATTCTGAAACTCGAAGAAAAAGTGCGGTTCTATCAAGCTTCGACATCGGAGCTTTACGGCTTGGTGCAGGAAGTGCCGCAGCGCGAAACGACGCCGTTTTATCCGCGCTCACCCTACGCGGCGGCGAAGCTCTACGCCTATTGGATCACCGTCAATTATCGCGAAGCCTATGGCATCCATGCTTCGAATGGCATTCTGTTCAACCACGAAGGGCCGACGCGTGGCGAGACGTTCGTCACTCGCAAAATCACCCGGGCTGTCGCCTCGATCGAGCTCGGCCTGCAAAACAAGCTTTACCTCGGCAATCTCTCCGCCCGGCGCGATTGGGGTCACGCCCGCGACTATGTCGAAGGCATGTGGCTGATGCTGCAACAGCCGGAACCCGACGATTATGTTTTGGCGACCGGCGAAGAGCACTCGGTTCGCGAGTTCGTCGAGAAGGCATTCGCCTGCGTCGGCAAGAAAATCGAATGGCGGGGCACCGATCTTGCCGAACAAGGCATCGATGGGCGTGATGGCCGGGTGCTGATCGAAATCGACCCGCGCTATTTTCGCCCGACCGAGACCGACACACTTCTTGGCGATCCCAGCAAGGCGCGACAAAAACTTGGCTGGCATCATAAAGTTTCGTTCGACCAATTGGTGCACGAGATGGTCGATGAGGATCTCAAAGAAACGCGCCGCGAGGGTATGCGGCGCAACGTTCACGATTAGAAAACAAGATGAGCGGTTCGCCGGTCATATTCGACCTGAAGGGCAAGCGCGTTTTCGTCGCCGGCCACGCCGGCATGGTCGGCTCCGCCATCGTGCGGCGGCTTGAGCGCGAAGACTGCGACATCGTCACGGCCACGCGCCGCGATCTAGATTTGCGACGTTCCGACGCCGTCGACCGCTTCATGGCACAGGCCAAGCCGGACGCGGTTTTTGTCGCCGCCAGCAAGGTCGGCGGTATCCACGCCAACAGCACCTTCCCTGCCGACTTCATCGCCGATAATCTGGCCATCGCGCTTAATATCATTCGCGCCGCCCACCAAAAGGGTGTGCAAAAGCTGGTTTATCTTGGCTCGTCGTGCATCTACCCGCGATTGGCACCCCAGCCTATGACCCCTGATATGCTCCTATCGGGCGCGCTCGAGCCGACCAATGAATGGTACGCACTCGCCAAGATCGCGGGCATCAAATTGTGCAAGGCCTATCGATTGCAACATGGCTCCGACTTCGTTTCCGTGATGCCGACCAATCTGTACGGCCCGGGCGATAATTATCATCCGCAGGATAGTCACGTGCCCGCGGCGCTGATGCGGCGGTTCCACGAGGCCAAGATCAATGGCGCGGAAAGCACGACGGTGTGGGGCACCGGCTCGCCGAAACGCGAATTCCTTGCGGTCGACGACATGGCCGATGCTTGCGTCTTCGTCATGAAATCTTATTCGGATTTGGAATTTCTCAATATCGGCACCGGTGAGGACACCACCATTGCCGCGTTCGCCCGGCTCGTCGCCGATGTCGTCGGTTATCGCGGCAAAATCGAATTCGACACGTCGCGGCCGGACGGCACGCCGCGCAAGCTTCTGGACGTGTCGCGCATCAATGTGTTGGGCTGGCGTGCCACGATACCCTTGCGTGACGGACTTGCGCGCATGTATGCCGACTTCCTCAAGCGCTACGACGCAATCCGTGCCGACACGGAAAAACAAGCTTCGACCTGATCCCGTCCAAGGACGCCATGACAATCAAGCTCAACGAGACCCACGATCCTGCGCGCCGCAGTTTTGTCGAGAGCGCCAATACGCCGGGCGCCGACTTCCCGATTCAAAATCTGCCGTTCGGCGTCTTTCGGCCCGCACCGGGGCAGGCGCCGCGCGTCGGCGTTGCGATCGGCGATCAGATCGTCGATGTCGCGGCCGCCAGCGCGGCTTTCGATGGATTGGCTGCCGAGGCGGCGAAGGCATGTTCCGCGACTAGTCTCAATCAGTTGATGTCGCTCGGGCCGCAGACGTGGTCGGCACTCCGGCTCGCTCTGTCGCGCGCTTTGAGCACCCAGGACGGCGATGAAAGTATTGCCAGGTATCTTACCGCGATGGCGCAGGCAGAAATCCTGTTGCCCGTTGCGGTTCCGAATTTCACCGATTTCTTTGCTTCGATTTTTCACGCCACCAATGCCGGCCGCATGTTCCGGCCCGACAACCCCCTGATGCCGAATTACAAATATGTGCCGGTGGCCTATCACAGCCGGGCCTCATCGGTTCGCGTCAGTGGCACCCCGTTCAAGCGGCCGCGGGGCCAACGCAAGCCGCCCAACGAGACGGTGCCGAGCTATGGTCCGTCGCGTAATCTCGACTTCGAATTGGAGCTCGGCTTCTACATCGGCACCCCGAGCGAATTAGGCGAGCCTATTCCGATCGGCAGCGCAGCCGAGCACATTTTTGGTTTTTGCCTGCTCAACGACTGGTCGGCCCGCGACGTGCAGGCCTGGGAATATCAGCCGCTCGGCCCGTTCCTGGCGAAGAATTTTTCCACCACGGTATCGCCCTGGGTGGTGACGGCGGAAGCGCTCGCGCCGTTTCACACCAAATCCTTCGCCCGGCCCGAAGGCGACCCGACGCCGCTCCCCTATCTCGACGACGCCGACGATCGCGCCAATGGCGGGCTCGACATCTCGCTTGAAGTTTATATGTCGACCGAGGCCATGCGGCGCACCGGTACCGCGCCGCTGCGCATCACCCAGACTTCGGCGGCGTGGCTCTATTGGACGGTGGCGCAGATGGTGGCCCACCACACCTGCAACGGCTGCAATCTCGCGATCGGCGATCTGATGGGCACCGGCACCATTTCGGGTCCTGATAAGCCGAACCTGGGCAGCCTTCTGGAGCTCACGCTGCGCGGCACCGAGCCGCTGACAATGCCGAGCGGCGAAAAGCGGGGTTTTATCGAAGACAACGATGAGATCCTGTTTCGCGGCTTTTGCGAGAAGCCGGGCTTCGCGCGCATAGGGTTCGGCGAATGCCGCGCCGTGGTGCTGCCGTCGGGCTGAAGCGTCAGTCGATCGGCACCCATTTCTGCAGGCGCTTTCCGGTATCGACTTCGCCGGTATAAAAATTGCCGCGCGAATCGAACTTGCCTACATGCACCCAATGGAATTCGCCGGCATTGCGGCCGGGCCTGCCGAACGTGCCGACAACGGCGCCGTCGCTGACGCGGACGGTCTCCAAGACGTTATTAGTGCCGTCGATCAGAACAAAATATTTTTGCTTTTTGTCGAGCGGCGAGAAGGCAAGCCCCCAGGCTGAGCCCGGACCCTTGGTATTCGGATCGAACACGTATTGACGCACGAAGCTGCCGTCCTTGTGAAAAACCTGCACGCGATTGTTCATACGGTCGCAGACATAAACGAGACCGTCTTTGGCGAGGCCGATACAATGCACCGGGTTGCCGAATTGCGGTGAATCGGAACTGTAGAGCGGCAGATTGTCGTCGGTCGGCGGCTTGCCGTAAGCGCCCCATACGCGCTTGATAGCGCCAGTGTCGGCATCAAGCACGGCGACACGGTGATTGCCGTAGCCGTCGGCCGCGTAGATTTCGTTCGCTTTGGCGTCGAGCTCCAGCGCCGCCACCATGCCGAACTGACTGGTGTCCGTGCTCGATGTGAGTGGGCCGCGTTTGCCGAATTGCTTGACGAATTTTCCATCCGTCGTGAATTTCAGCACCATGCTGTCGCCCTTGCCGTTGCCGCTCAGCCAGACGAAGCCTTTGTTGTCGACTAAAATCGCGTGTTCCTGCAGCGGCCAGTCGTAGCCTTGATTGTCGCCGGGACCGCCCCAGGCTTTCACCACATCGCCGGCCTGATTGAAGACCAGGACCGAAGGGGCTGGCACGCAGCATTTCGAATGCGGCGGATCGAGCGCAGCGCCCTTCTCGTCCTCGGTCAGCGAGCGCGGTCGCTGAAACACCCAGATATTATCCTGCGCGTCGACCGCCATGCCGCCGACCTGGCCGATGACCCAATTATTGGGCAACGGTTTCGGCCAATAGGGATCGACACGCAGCGCCGGGCTTTGCGCCTGCGCGGCTAATGCGGATACGAAAGCGAATGCGAGGAGCGCGGCAAATCCTGATGCGAACATCCGCGTGCAATTCATGCCTGCACTCCCCTTTTCGCCACGGCTGGGCTCAGCCCGGCCGTAAATGATTCAATGAATCTCCGGCTCCGCGATCGGCGCCTGCCCTTCCAGAAAATCGAAATCGCAGCCTTCGTCGGCCTGGCCGATATGCTGCGAAAACATCGCGCCGTAGCCGCGCGGATAATGCGGCGGCGGTGATTTCCAAGCCGCTTGCCGGCGTGACAGTTCTTCATCGCTGACATGCAGATGAATGCGCCGCGCCGCAACATCAACTTCGATCTCGTCGCCGGTCTGAACGAAAGCAAGCGGGCCGCCGACATAGCTTTCCGGCGCGACGTGCAGGATACAGGCGCCATAGCTGGTGCCGCTCATGCGCGCGTCGGAAATACGCAGCATGTCGCGCACGCCGGCTTTGAGGAGTTTTCTTGGGATCGGCAGTTGGCCCCATTCCGGCATGCCGGGTCCGCCCTTCGGGCCGCCGTTCTTGAGCACCAGCACATGATCCGGTGTGACGTCGAGATCGTCACGGTCGACCTCGCGTGCCATCTCGTCATAGTTCTCGAATACGATCGCCTTGCCGCGGTGACGCAAGAAACGCTGCTCTGCCGCGGCCGGCTTCATCACGCAGCCGCGCGGAGCGAGGTTGCCGGTGAGCACCGCGGTCGCGCCCTCGGGATAAAGCGGCTCATCGAGCGAATGGATCACGTCCGGCAGATGCACCTTGCTGTTGGCAATGCCTTCGCCGAGCGGGCTCCCGGTGACGGTGATGCAGGATAGATCGAGCATGTCCTGCATCTGCCCCATCAATGCGCGCAAGCCGCCGGCGTAGAAAAAATCCTCCATCAGATATTTGCCGGACGGCGTGATATTGGCGATCACCGGCACCTGCCGTGAAATCTCGTCGAAGCGCGCCATGTCGAGCGCCACGCCGGCGCGGCGCGCCATGGCGATGACATGGATGATGGCATTGGTCGATCCGCCAAGCGCCATGTGGACGCGGATAGCGTTGTCGAACGCCGCCGGGGTTAGAATTTTCTGCGGCGTCAAATCCTCCCACACCATCTCGACGGCGCGGCGGCCGGCGGCGGCGCACATGCGAGGATGATTGGCATCCACCGCCGGGATCGACGACGCGCCCGGCAACGTAAAGCCCAGCGCTTCGGTGATGGCCATCATGGTCGCCGCGGTGCCCATGACCATGCAGGTGCCGAACGAGCGTGAAATGCCGCTCTCGATCTCATTCCACTCGTCGTCGCCGATCAGTCCGGCACGTTTGTCGGCCCAATATTTCCAGGCGTCCGACCCCGAACCGAGGGTATTGCCGCGCCAATTGCCGCGGAGCATGGGACCGGCCGGGACATAGATCGCGGGAATGCCCATCGAGATCGCACCCATGATGAGACCGGGCGTCGTCTTATCGCAGCCGCCCATCAGCACTGCGCCGTCGATCGGATGGCTGCGCAGCAACTCCTCGCATTCCATGGCGAGAAAGTTGCGGTAAAGCATGGTCGACGGTTTTACCATCGGCTCGGCAAGCGACATCGCTGGCAATTCGATCGGCAAGCCGCCGGCCTGGTATACGCCACGCTTCACGTCTTCCGCCCGGTCGCGCAAATGCCCATGGCAGGCGTTGATGTCGCTCCAGGTGTTGATGATGCCGATCACCGGCTTGCCGACCCAGTCGGCGCGGTCATAGCCGAACTGGCGCAGCCGCGAACGATGGCCGAAGGAGCGCAGGTCGTTGCGGCCGAGCCACCGGTAGCTGCGCAACTCCTCGGGCGATTTCTTTTTCTCAGTCATGCAGGGACTCGCTTGGACCCACGAGATTTATGAAAGCGCATTATCGCTGCGCGCGGGAAGTAAGCAATCACAGCTTACGCCGGTCGGGAATGTTGCTATAGTCGCCGCCGGGCGATGCAGAACTTTCCGTTTACAACGAAGCCTCGGGCTTATACGCCGAATCGGGAGGATTTTATGAGGATTGGGTACCTTGTCGCTGCGCTATGCGCTGCCGTGACGCTCGCGGCCAGCACGGCTCAGGCGGCCATCAAAACGCAGACGGTCGAATACAAGCAGGGCGACACGACGCTCCAAGGTTGGCTCGTCTATGACGACGCCACCAAGGGCAAACGCCCGGGCGTGCTGGTGTTCCCGCAATGGATGGGCCCGTCAGGCCATGAAAAGGGTGTAGCGGAGCGGCTGGCCAAAATGGGCTATGTCGCCTTTGTCGCCGACGTCTATGGCAAAGGGGTACGCCCCGATACGCCGCAAACGGCCGGCGCCGAAATGGGCAAATACATGAAGGACCGCGCCCTCCTCCTCGCCCGTGCGCAGGCAGGTCTCGATCAGCTGCGCCAGTCGCCGATGGTCGACAGCAGCAAGATCGCCGCAATCGGCTATTGCTTCGGCGGGGCGCCGGCGCTCGACCTGGCGCGCAGCGGCGCGGCGCTAGTGGATGTCGTGAGCTTCCACGGCGCGCTTCCGACCCCGACGCCTGAGAACGCCAAGAACATCAAAGCCCATGTGCTGGTGTTGCATGGCGCTGCCGACCCGGTCGTCAACGCTCAGGCCGTGGCCGCCTTCGAGAAGGAAATGACCGACGGCAACGTCGCCGATTGGCAGGTGGTGCTCTACGGCGGCGTGATGCACGCCTTCACCGACAAAGTGCATCCGTCGAGCCCGGAGCACGGCAGCAAATACGACGCCACGGCCGATCAGCGCTCCTGGCAGGCGATGACGGATCTGTTCAAGAGCACGCTCTAAGCTATCTTCGATGAGAAATTACGCGGCGGGCGCCTCAAGCGTCCGCCGCTTTACTTTCCAGCGCTACTCTGCCGTCGCTCCGGTGGCTTTGACGACCGGCGCCCATTTAGCGGTTTCATCGGCAATCATCTTGCCAAAATCTTCCGGTGTGCCCGGGATGAGTGTACCCCCGAGCTCGGCGAGCTTGGCCTGCATCGCCGGATCGGCCAATGCCTGGTTCACCATCTTGTTCAGCTTGTCGATGATGGCGCGCGGCGTGCCCTTCGGCGCCGTGATGCCGAAGAAAGCGCTGGCTTCGTAGCCCTTCACCGTTTCGCCGACCGTCGGCACGTCGGGCAGCGACTTGTCACGTGTCGCCGTGGTCACCGCCAGCGCCCGAAGCCTACCGTCACGCACATAACCAATCGACGACGGCAGATTATCGAACATGACTTGCACCTGACCGCCCAGCATATCGGTGAGCGCCGGCGATGCGCCGCGATACGGCACATGCACCAGTTCGACGCCGGTCATCAGCATGAACAAGGCGCCCGACAGATGCACCGACGTGCCGATGCCGGATGACGCCAAATTCACTTTGCCCGGATTGGCTTTGGCGTAGGAGATGAACTCGGCGACGGTTTTTGCCGGGACGTTCGGGTTCACCTCCATGATATTGGGCGTCCGGACGATGCCGGCGACCGGAGCCATATCCTGAATGAAGTTGAAAGACAGATTTTTGTAGAGGGTCGCGTTGATTGCGTTGGCGGGGTTGGCCAGGAAGATCGTGTAGCCATCCGGCGGCGAATGGGCTGCTATTTCGGTGGCGAGATTGTTGCCGGCACCGGGCTTATTCTCGATCGCGAACTGCTGATGCAGATGCTCCGACAGATATTGACCGATCAGGCGCGCGCAAATGTCTACCGTTCCGGCGGGCGGATAGCCCACCAGAAAACGCACTGGATGGTTCGGATAATCGTCGCCGGCCCGCGCCGCACTAGCGGCACTGGCTATCGACAGACAGGCCGCGATACCGACTAAACCCTGGAATAGACGCCGCATCTTGCTCCCCCACTTCAAGAGTTTTTTTCTTGCAGCAAGCCTACGCGGCAAATGCGATCAAATACAAGAGCCCATCAGCGCGGCCCCCGGCCGTCTTGCCGTCGTCGTCCGAGGCCGATAACTTCGCGCCTTCTCAAGGAACACCCAAGGACATTCTCATGATCGATCTTTATGCGTTGACCAGCCCGAACGTACAGAAAATCTACGTTATGCTCGAAGAGACCAAGCTGCCTTACAAGGAGCATTTCGTCGACGTGTGGAAGGGCGAGCAGTACGATCCAGCTTTCGTGAAAATCAATCCGAACTCGAAAATTCCCGCGATCGTCGATCATGAAGGCCCGGGCGGCAAGCCTTATACGGTGATCGAATCTGGCGCGATTTTGATGTATCTCGCCGAGAAGTCCGGCAAATTTCTGCCGAAGGACTTGGCGAAGAAATACGACGTGCTGCAATGGCTGATGTTCCAGGTCACCGGCATCGGCCCGATGTTCGGCCAGTTCACGCACTTCAAGATGTTCGCGCCGAAGGACCAGAACAACGCCTATTCGATGGACCGTTATCAGACCGAAGTGAAACGGCTCTACGAAGTGATGGAAAAGCGGCTGGCGCAGGTGCCCTATCTCGGCGGCGATGAATATTCGATCGCCGACATCGCCACCTACCCGTGGGCGCGTAATCACGATGTGCACGGCGTGAAGTGGGAGGAAAATCCGAACCTTGCACGCTGGTTCAAGTCGATCGACGAACGCCCGGCGGTAAAGGCGGCCCTTGTCAAAATCGGTGCCATCAAATCGCATCGCGAGCATGCCACCGACGATCAGAAAGACCGTTTCTTCAATCGTGGCCGCTACGCGCGGGCGTGAACTTATTCGTTCACTCGACCTCTCCCCGCGCAGCACATCCGCTGTGCTGCGCGGGTCGTGATAGGAAAATGCCGAGGCTTCATGCTCGACTTGAGGCCGGGACGCGCTTTGACTTGATAACTGAAATCGTGCATCAATTCACAAACTTACACTAGCCTAAAGTTGCAACCAGCGGGATGAAGACAGCGCAATGAAGCCTGCGGCGTTCCGCTATCACGCACCGAAAACGGTCGACGAAGCCGTCGCCATCCTGGCCGAGGTCGCGGCGGATGACGGCCGTGTACTCGCCGGCGGCCAGAGTTTAGTGCCAACCATGGCCTTCCGCCTCGCCAAACCGGGACATCTCATCGATATCAATGGCGTCACAGCGCTCAAGCGCATCGGGATCGAGGACGGCAAGCTCGTCATTGGCGCCTGTGTCCGCCATGCCGCCTTCCACCAGCCGGTATGCGACGGTCCGCTCGGCACACTGCTCGCCGGCGTGGTCAAGCACATTGCGCATTATCCGATCCGCAACCGCGGCACTTTTTGCGGCAGCCTCGCGCATGCCGATCCATCGTCGGAATGGTGTCTGGTGCTGACCGCGCTCGACGGCGAGGTTTTGGCCAAAAGCGCGCGTGGCGAGCGCGTCATCGCGGCGCGCGATTTCTTCAAGGGCATCATGTCGACCGCATTGCGCGACGACGAGCTTCTGGTTGAAGCGCGCTTGCCGATCCTCGCTGCGGATACGCGCTGGGGCTTTAACGAATTCAGCCGCCGCGCCGGCGACTACGCGCTGTCCGCCGCGCTGGGTTGCTATCGCATCGAGAGCGGCAAGATCATCGAGCCTCGGCTCGCGCTCGGCGGTGCCGAAGTCAATCCGCGGCGCATCGCCGAAGCGGAGAAGGCGCTTATCGGCGCTGTCCCTGGCGATCAGGCATTCCGCGCCGCCGCTCAAGCGGCTGCCGCCGCGATCGATCCCATGGTGGACATCACCACCAATGCCGAGTTCCGGCGCGATCTTGTTCTTGCCGTGACGCGCCGGGCGCTCGAACACGCGGCAGCATGAACGCCGAAGCGATTGCGAATTCGTACGTTGACGGCTCAGTCGAGCCGGATGCCGATCTTCTTGACCAGTGGGGTCCAGCGGACCACTTCGGCCGTCATGAACTCATTGAACCTCGCCGGAGTCCAGTCGGTCGCCGGTATCACCGCGGCGTCGATCAAGGATTGCGTGTAAGTCTTGTCGGCCATCGCGGCGCGGTTCGCCTCGTCGATCTTCGCGACGACATCCTTCGCAACACCGGCCGGACTGAATATGCCGAGCACCTGCTGCGTGACAAGGCCCGGCACGCCGGCCTCGACGGCGGTCGGTATCTCCGGCGCGACCGGCACGCGAGTAGGATTGGTGATCGCCAGCAAGCGCAGCTTTCCGGTGCGATGGAATTCGAGCACCTGGCTAGTCATGGCCGGAATGATGATCGGAATCTGGCCGCCGATGACATCGGCAAGAGCCGGCCCGGCGCCGCGGTAAGGCACGTGCGGCAGGTCGGTGATCGCGGTCAATGACTTGAACATCTCGCCGCTGAGATGATTCATCGTGCCGGCGCCGGACGAGCCATAGGACAGCTTGCCGGGATTGGCTTTGACGTAATCGATCAGTTCTTTGAGGTTCTGCGCCGGCACTGACGGATGAATTGCGACGCCGAAGCAGGTGACTGCCACCATCGAGATAGCCGTCAGATCCTTGGTCGGATCGATCAGCGGATGCTCGCGGAGGATCATCTCGGCGAGATTGATCGACGACGTACCGAGAAAGATCGTGTAGCCGTCGGGCGGCGAATGCGCGACCAATTGCGCGGCGATCGAGCCGCCGGCGCCGGGCTGATTATCGACAAACACCGTACCGAGATTTGTCTTCACCTTGTCCGCCCACGGCCGGCCGACGATGTCGAACACGCCGCCGGGCGGAAACGGCAGCACCAGCCGGACCGGCCGCGATGGATAAGTATCGGCCGCTGCCAAACGCGGCAGGGCAGACAACGCGGCACCCGCAAGAAAACAAAGAGAATGGCGGCGTGAGAACCGCATGATAATTCCCTCCCATGTGCGGGGGGATTTTTGCCCCTCCGTCATTGCGTCGAGGCTATCTCGCCTGAATGCAACGGGGAAGTGCTACACTTGCGACTAAAATCGGATTTGCGACTAAAATCAGATTTGGTAGATCGCGCTGGACTCACTGCCGGTCGGGCAGTGTCTGCGCATCAAGCGCGGAACGCACCGCAGCGGCAAGTTCGAGCGGTCGGAATGGTTTACGCAACAGCGGCGCACCGCCCAGCGCGGCCTCGAGAGCCTCTAAATCGGCAAACCCGCTTAAGAACAGGATCTTCAGCTTCGGATTGAGGCGGCGGGCGATCGTAACGACTTCCGCACCATTCATGCCCGGCATGGCGAAATCGACCACCAAGAGATCGGGGCTGAATTCCGCCAGCGTCGCCAGCGCGACTTCGCCATTTGACGCTTGGCGCACTTCGTAGCCGAGGTCAGTCAGCACTCCGCCGACGATGTCGCGCACGTCATTATCGTCATCGATCAGAAGGAGTTTCTCGGATGCCGCCGGCGCTGTCGCCGTGGCGTCGACGCGCCGCTCGGTCGGTGCGTCGTCGGCAGCGCGCGGCAATCGTATCGTTATCTTCGTTCCCTTGCCGGGTTTGCTTTCGATGGCGACATCGCCACCAGCCTGCCGTACGACGCCATAAACTTGCGACAGGCCCAATCCGGTCCCTCGCCCCGTCGGCTTGGTGGTGAAGAACGGGTCGAACGCGCGCGCTATCACCTCCGGCGGCATGCCGGTGCCGGTGTCGGCAACGGAGAGCAGAATATAGTTGGCATCGTCCGGCGCGATTGCGGTGGCAATGGTCAGCGTGCCGCCATCGGGCATCGCATCGCGCGAATTGATCGCCAAGTTGAGAATGGCCAACTCGAGCTGGTTGATGTCCCCTAGCGCCCGCGGCAGTGACGCGGTGAGAGCTGTCTCGACCGTCACACTTCCGCCGAGGGACTGATTGAGCAATTCGTGCATGCCATTGACGAGCCCGTTGATATCGATCGCAACGGTGTCGAGTTTCTGAGTTCGTGAGAAGGCAAGCAATTGCGACGTCAGTTTCGAGCCGCGTTCGGCAGCCTTGAAGGCATTATCGGCCCAGCGCTGGACGGTTACTTCCGTGCTGCGGCTGCGGATCAGATCGAGATTACCAAGAACCGCGGTCAGCAGATTGTTGAAGTCATGCGCGAGACCGCCGGTGAGTTGGCCGATCGCCTCCATCTTCTGCGACTGGCGCAGCGCCTGTTCGGCCTTGAGCCGCTGCGTGGTTTCCGTGGCTTCAGGGACGATGCCGACGACCTCGCCGTTCCCGTTGCGCACCGGCCGCAGTGCCATGTCGAAGGTGCGCTCGCCGGTCGGTAGATTGAGGACGACCGCTTCCTCGACATTTTCGCCGGCAGCGGCGCGGCTTACCGCCTGCCGAACAAGATCAGGCATCCCCGGGGTGCCGCTAAACCATGGCGTTTCCCAGAACGGGATGCCGACCACATCTTCAAGCTGGCCTTGGATCGCTTGCAGCGACGCGCGGTTGGCATCCAACACCATCCCATCCGGCGCCATATAACCCTGAAAAATGTAGGTCGTCTGCAACAGCGAGCGCGTGCGGTCCGCGCTCGATTTAAGCGCGTTGACCGCTCTCGATAATTCGTGCGTGCGGTCCTTTACTTGGTTTTCAAGTAAGTCGTTAAGCGTTCTCAGCGCGTCTTCGGAACGGCGAATGCGCAACATCGCGTTGACCGCCGCCACGAGTTCGACTGGTTCGGAGGGCTGCACCAGATAGCTGTCGGCGCCGGCATCAAGGCCGAGGACGCGGGCGTCGGCCGTCGTGAATGTGGCCGACGTCATCAGCACCATGACTTCTGGCCACTTCTGCTTGATATAGCGGCATACTTCGTAGCCATTGATATCCGGCAGCTGAACGTCCAACAGCACCGCCGCGGGCTTGTGTTGCTCGGCAAGGCGCAACCCCTCCGCGCCATTGGCCGCCTCGATAACGTCAAAGCCGGCGGCGCGCAGATCGCGAGATTTGATGTAGCGCTCCGGTTCCTGATCGTCGATGTTGAGAATCGTCGGCAGTTTGGGCGTCGTCATGAGACGCCCTGCGAATTTGTGGCGTCGCGGAGAAACAGCGAGACATTCTCGCGAGAGATCATGTTTTTCGAAATCACGCGGGTTCCCACCGGCAGCCGTGCCTTGAGCTCCGCATCGACCGCCAGCGAAGTCGACACGATGACAGGAATGATGCTGGTGCGACTATCGGCGTTAAGCTCCTGCAAAACGGTAAAGCCGTCGACGTTGGGCATTTGCAGATCGAGCACGATGACGTCAGGCCGGCCATCGCGCGCTTGCTTCAAGCCTTCACCGCCGTCGCTGGCCTCGAATACTTCGTACCGTGACTCGTTCCGGATGATTTGTCTCATGACGTAGCGGAACGTTTCATCATCGTCGATGATAAGAACGCGCTTCGTGGAAAGATCGCCCACGGCCGCGCCTTCTACCGCCCCCCCGAAGACAATGGGGACCGTCAACGTGAAGACCGAGCCCTGACCCGGCACGCTTTCGACGACAATGGTGCCGCCGATCAACTCAGCAAGCGAGCGCGACAGCGGCAGGCCGAGCCCGGTGCCTTTGACCTTGCGATGGAGCGGGGTATCGATCTGGGAAAACTCTTCGAATATCCGATCCAAATCTTTCGGCGCTATGCCGATGCCGGTATCGCGTACCGTAAAGATCACGGTGCCGGCCTTGGCGTCGCATCGTGCGGTGGCCCGAACCTCGCCGCTCTCGGTGAATTTTAGTGCGTTGGATATCAGGTTACGCAGGATCTGCGCTACTTTGGCCTCGTCGGTCCATAAGTCGGGCATGTCATCGCCGGCGTCGAAGAACAGTTCGACTGATGGCGAACTCAGCAGCGGCCTCAACGCGCCGCGTAGCGCTCCGAACAGGCTCGACACCGTGAAGTGTACCGGTTTCACATCGGCTTTGCCGGCTTCGACTTTGGATAGATCGAGGAGGTCGTTGACCAGTTCCAAGAGGCTTTCCGCGGAGCGGCGAACGTAGCCGATCTGGCGCTCCTGCTCGGTCGTAAGATCGCCGTCGATGCGATCGAGCAAAAGCCGGGAGAGTGCCAGGATCGAATTCAGCGGCGTGCGGAATTCATGACTCATGTTGGAGAGAAAACGCGATTTGAGTTCGCTGGCTTTGCGCAGTGCTTCGGCGCGTTCGTCCAATTCGGCATAAAGCGCCACGACGCCGCGGTTGGTATCGCCGAGTTCCTGGTTGAGCTTGTCGCTTTCCTCGTCGCGGCGGCGGATTTCCTCCAGGCTTTGCAACAGTTCGCGATTTTGTTCGCGCAATGCCGTAAGCGGGTCGCTCGAGCTTTCCCGTCTCAGATCGGCTGCGATATCGGAAAGTTTGTTTCGTGTAATCCGGGCCGCCCGATCCGACAGGCGCTGCTCGAGATCGACGCGTGTTCCTTTGCCAGGCGCGGTGTCGATCTTGAATTTATCCATAAGACGGCGCGCCCCTACGAGGCCCAGACCCATGCCGCTTTGCGAACGGTAGCGTCCGTCAAGAATGCTCTCCAAATCGGCGATGCCGGGCCCTTTGTCACTGATCCGGATTCGGAACAATTGCGGCGTCTCGGACGGCTCGATCATGAACTCGGCCCGGCCCCCGCCGGCATAGCCGAATGCGTTGCGGGCGATCTCTGAAACCGCGGTGGCTATGCGAGTCTGATCCTGCCGCTCGAAGCCGAGCAGTTCGGCGATCCGGCGCGCACGCTGTCGCACGGCGACCACGTCGCCTTCGGTCTCGATCGGTAAGGTCACAATGGACCAGGTCATTAGGAACAGCTCATACAGCACTCACAGACAACACCAAGGCCTATCAAGCAACCCATTTTCCGACGAGGACAGTTGCGTCGTCGCGGTGGCGGCTGAAATCGCGATAGAGGATCGCCGCGATCAAGGTCGGATGGGCCATTTGCAGATTAGGATAACGCGCGAGCGTCCAGTTTGTGCTCAAACCGTCCGAATGCAGGATAACAAGACCCGCCTCGAACGGGTACTCAAAGGACTGGATTTTTCGCGCTACGTGTCCGGCGGTGCCCGGCATCGAGACCATGCGCCTGAGACCGCCGTCGGCGGCAAGGACACCGGCGACATTGCCTACGCCGGCAAAAATGATCTTCCGTTTTGCAGGGTCAAACCGCGCGATCGAGACGGCAGCGCCCCGTGTCGTACGCAAGCCGCCGTGCACATAGTCAAGCAATGTCGGGACCAGATGGCCATTGAATCGCTGGAACAACCGTACCGCCTCGACTGAAGCCTCGGCTGCGTCCGGGCCATGGCCGAGGCCGTCGGCGACGAATAGCGTGAGATCAGCGCCGCTCTCGGATACCGTCCAGGAATCCCCGCATACCGTCTCGCCCGGCATCGGAACCGATACTGCCCCCCAGCCGGTTCGTGACGCAACCGGCTGGGGATTGGCGCCGCCGGGCTGAATGCGCGCCAGCACGCCGGTGCCGAGATCGGGCCAGGACGCGATATCGACAAGGTGCGATTGCCGCATCACCGCGCCGAGACCGTTGCCCTGCGTCCCAGCGCTCGAATAGCCGTCCTTGAGGCAGGCGCCGACATTCGCCATGCCCCGTCCGCGATCCAGCGCCAATATCTCGACGCCGCTTGCGCCGCCTTCTTCATAAGTACCGACGAGGATCTCGCCGCCTCCCCCGTGCTTGATGAGATTTGTAGCAAGTTCCGTCGTCACGAGCGCGACGCGTCCGGAATCCGATTCACCGAAGCCATTGCGGTCAGCAATTGCTGCCGCTTCGCGGCGCGCCGTCGCGACCTGGCTCGGATCATGGACGGCGACCGCGAGCATCAGGATTTCCAACGTGCAATTGTTATCTTGGTGCCGATTCCGACCTTGGAGTCGATGGTGAACTCATTGGATAGCCGGCGCGCGCCCCCAAGTCCGAGGCCAAGCCCCGACCCGGAAGTGAAACCGTCTTTCAGCGCTTGTTCGATGTCGGGGATGCCAGGACCCTGATCCTCGAAGATCAGCCTTACGCCACGGCGGGTATTTTCCTCCACCACTTCCATCCGAACCTCGCCGCCGCCGCCATAATCCAGCGTATTGCGCGCGAGTTCGCTTGCCGCGGTGATGATCTTGGTCTGATCGACCAGACTTAAACCCGCGGCAACCGCCATCACGCGGGTCTGTTGCCTGATTTTCACGACGTCATCCGACGACCGGATTTCGAGGCGCTCAGTCCTCGTCGTCGGCATGCATCTCCCCCAGCCGCCGTTGGATCAGCGCCATACCGCGCTCGACGTTGAGCGCAGTCTTAACGCCAGACAGAGACAAGCCGAGTTCCACCAGCGTGATCGCCACCGCCGGCCGCATGCCGACCACGACGGTTTCGGCGTCGAGAATGCGTGAGACGGCGGCAATATTGTCGAGCATACGTCCGATAAAGCTGTCGACAATCTCCAGAGCCGAGATGTCTATGAGCACGCCTCTGGCGCTGAAGCTGACAATCTTGGCCGTAAGATCTTCCTCCAGTGCCGTGGCTAGCCGATCGTGCATATCGACTTGAATGGTGACGAGCAGCGCGTCACCAAGCTTAAGGATCGGAATGCGGTCCATTGTCACTCGCCCTTTTCGGCGACTTGTTTGTTTTTATCCGCTTCCGCAGTTTTAACCTTGGTCACGGCACGGCCGGTGCGGCGGAGTGCCACCGCGAAAGCGTCGGCCAGCGTCGCTTTGGAGATAACGTTCAGCTCCACACCAAGGTGTACGATGGTTTGGGCAATCTGCGGCCGAATGCCGCTGATGATGCAATCTGCTCCCATTAATCGCGCCGCCGCGACCGTCTTGAGCAAATGCTGCGCCGTGAGCGTATCTACGGTTGGCACACCGGTAATATCGATGATAGCGATCTCGGCGCCTTCGTCGACGATATGTTGCAGCAGATTTTCCATCACCACCTGCGTGCGCGCGCTGTCGAGCGTGCCAATGACGGGAAGCGCCAAAACGCCCTCCCATAATTTGACCACGGGAGTCGACAGTTCGGTGATTTCGCGCTGTTGCCGGAGGATGACCTCCTCCCGGCTTTTTTGAAACACGTCGAAGGTATAGAGACCGAGATCATCGAGCAGCAGGGTGGCCGCCCAAATACCGCCGGCGCGATCTGCCGGCGAAAATGTTTTGTCGCGATTCATCGCCGCGAAGAGCGGTTGCTTCAGTGAGAATACAAAGGTTGCCGTTTCTGTCGGGGAGAATCCTTGCAGGGCGCGCGAGTGCGAGATGTTGCGAAGGAAATCACGCGCCGGCTGAAAGGCCGCATGGTTGCTGTCGCTGACGCCTTTACTTAGTCCCCCGCTCAGCAGACCCAGGAATTCCTTGGACTCGGCAAGCAATTCAGGTTCCGTAATGCGGCCGGTCTTTAGCGTACCGGCATTTTTCTGTAATTGCAGCCATTCCGGCAAGATTTCCTTCTCATTGGCGGCAACCAGTGCCGCCAGCATACTCGCCTCAGTCGCAGCCATTGCTATCTCCACCATCGCCAAGCCAAAAACGCGGGATCGCGCCCGACCCGAGGGGGAGGGTGTCACGTCCGCCGGATAAAGGGGAGCTTATTTAGCCCTAAACTATTCGGATTCTTGATAGATTCTCTCGCCAAATCGCAGCGGAAGGATGTTAATTCACGCTGCAGGATTTAACGACCAAGAGCCCATTACCCTTCGCCCACACCCCCAAGTATTTTACCCCCGGTAAAGTTCCATCCCCAGCGAGGGAATGCGGGCTAACCGTCGTAAAGACCGTGAATACCTAGGTCCAAAACGGAGGGCATTTAGCAAAGCCGACGTAGCGACGTTCGGCCTCGTTCATGACCGCGGCGAAACGCGCGCCCTCGCCCCCGGATAGCCTTCCGGCAGCGAAAGCCGTCGGGGCAAAGCGCGGCCGGCGCATTCGGGCGGCACCGGCCGGACCGATGGCCTGTTTGGCCAATCCTTGATGGACCACAATGTCATTGAGATCGCCGAGCGCGTCTTGCAGCTTCCGCAATCGCGTGCCGAATTTCTCGCGGCGCCGCGCCGCTTTGCCGCCCGGGAAAACCCCTGCGAAAAATTCGGTAGCGTAGCGAAGTTTTTTCGCCTGGATCCGTAATTTGTGCCTCTTGAGCGGATCGAGATCGGCCAGATGCGCGCCACGCTTGCGAATTTTCTTGCGGCGCCGGCGCAATTCTTCCGTCGCCGCGCCCCTGACCGTTCGCTCGCGCAGCGCCCGAACCAATTCGTCCTTGGTGCGTGTCCAATCCCCGATCTCGATCCATGCCGCCGCGTCGAGCATGAGACGCCGGAAGCGCGGTGAGGCCGTAGCTTGCACCGCTCGGTCGAAGGCCTGTATCCGTCGCGCCCGGAACCCTTGCGCGACCGCGCTTAGTCCCACTTTGTTTGCCCGGGCATCGTCAGCGCGTTTCACGACACGTTTTATGAACACATCGAGTTCGCGCGCCGGCCCGAGTTCGTTGGTAAGCCACTTGAATTGCTCCTTCATCGCTTCGGTCTGCGGGCCGGCAAGCATCACCTTGAACAGCGAGATCGCCGCGCGCATTCGGCGCAAGCCGACGCGCATCTGGTGCACCGCTTCGGGGTCGTGCCTCCGTAGCGCCGACTGGTTGGCGGCGACCTGATGTAAACAAGTCATGGCGATAACCTTGAAAGCGGTCGCCCAATCCGCGTCGGGCGAAAGCTCGACCGGTTCGCCCTTTACGGCGCCCGGTTGCTCCCCATCGACAAGCTCATAGCCATGCGTGGCCTTGCTCTTGCTGGCAACGCTAACCGACAGCGCGTCGCTCATCGCCTGCGCGATCTTGAACAATTCGTCCGGTTCGCCCTGCTTTAGTTCCAGTTCGACTTCACATAATGGCGACGAATGGCCGGCCACTTCTACCTTGCCCTTGTCGACGGTAAATTCAATTTGGCTGTCGCCGCGGCGGATCGGGTAGATTTGCCGCCGCACCCGCGTTTGGAATAGCGGCTTCAGGTTGCGCCGCAGTTTCTTATCGAGCAGCGGCTCTAACGCGGTGCCACGCGCGGCCTCAAGGTCGGGCTCGATGCTGTCGACGTCGCATTCCCATTCATTGCGCCTGAACATACCGGCGCCGGTCCCGTTATTTTGTTTGATGGTCTGCACATATCGTCCGTGCTGGCGTCGTACCCGCAAGGACAGTCCACACTTGCGGAGCGTTTGTTTGTCGGTATCGTAATAAACCGACACCAAGGTATGAGCCTTATCCGGCGTCACGCCTTTAAGGACCGGTAGCCGACCTACACGGCCAGCGGCGCCGGGCGGCACTTCAAGCTTGAGTTCGATCTCTTGCAGCCGCGACATTACTACTTCCTTGGGAAATTTCCTCGCAAGGAGAGCTACTTCTTTTTCGGGACCTTCTTGCCCTCCTTACGGGCCTTCGACAAGCCGATGGCAATGGCTTGCTTGCGGCTCTTTACCTTGCCGCCCTTGCCGCTAGGCCCGCTTTTGGCAGTGCCGCGCTTATACCGGCGCATCTCGCTCTCAACGTCGCGGCCCGCACTTGGGGAATATTTACGTTTGCGCTTCTTAGCCATCTGATCCTCCAAATTTTCGGCTTACAATCGCATCCATGCCGTTGCTCCGGCACAACGGCACGGCCTCACAAACCAGGATACTTTCTTTGCTTTAGCAGCCGCGCCAGATGCACGGCATTTGAAGCCAGCATCGGATTCCATTCCGCGATCGCCTTTGGCGTTTTGAAAAGATCTTTGTATTCCTTGCCGCCCATTGCCTCGCCGACCCAATAGGTCATGCCGCCCGGCGGTATCGTGAAGCCTACTTCGATCAGCGCCTGAAATATCTCGGCGCCCGTATGGTGGGCGCCATCTTCGTTGCCGACCACCACGACAACACCGACTTTGCCGTAGGACGGCATCCTTCCCTTGTTGTCGGTTTCATCCAGAAAAGCGTCCATCCGCTCCAAAACGCGTTTAGCGACACTCGATGGTTGACCGAGCCAGATAGGCGTCGCGATGATCACTATATCAGCGTCGATCACGCTCTTACGAAGCTGCGGCCAAGCGTCGTTTGCACCTTCGTCCGATTTAACGCCGGGCTTGATCTCGAAATCGACGGCACGGATGATTTCGCCCTCGGCACCGAGTTCGTCGAACTCGTCAAGCAGTTGCTGCAGCAGAACCTCGGTTGACGATTTCTCGCGAGAGTAGGTGTTCTTTAAGCTGCAATTGAATGCCAGCGCCTTCAGCTTACGCGGAGCCATCGCGCCTACTCTGATTGATGCGCAAGCGAGGGCCGAAATCGCTGCGGCGCGCCCGCTGCGGCGGGAGCAGCAGCCGGCGCAGGCTCGGCGGACTTCTTTTGATCTTCAGGCCGCCGCCGGCCGAGCGTCCAGTTCTGATACATCCGCACCTCCGGATTCGGCACGGTCCAGCACGCGCCGTCTTCATCCATGAAGACGACCCACATCAGGGCCGCTTCCGGCCCATAATCGATCACGAAATGCGCCCAGCCTTCGCCTTTCGGCGTGACCATCGGCAGCGGCGGGTTGAGCTGGGTAATCATCGCACTCTATCGGTTGAGGATGAGCGCCGCGAACACTCACCGCAACAAAACGTCCGGATCGCGCGATTTGTTCCTCATTACTCGCGGGACAAAAAGCAAATGTCCGCGGCGACCGATCCGTCGCGGACATGGTGCAACGCAAACGAAAGAAAATTCAGTGCATGCTCATCCGACCCGACGCCGGGTGACCGGGCAGTTTGAAGCGCTTGCCGGTATCGGTGACATTGGTGCCGTCGACCTTGAGGATCGATATATCCTTGTCGAGATAATTACCGACATAGAGATAGCGCCCGTCCGGCGTGAACGCGACCGCCTCCGGAAGACCGCCCACCTCGATCTCCTTGACCTTCGTGACCTTCGTGCCGTCGATGCGCAGCACGGTGACGTGGCCGTTACGGTGATAAAAGTAGGCCGGCTTGTTGTTCGAACCGGCGAGGATGACGGAGACCGCCACATTGCCCTTGGGACTGATGGCAACGCCTTCGGGGCCGTCGCCGACCACCACGCGATCAATCACGCGTGGCGGCTGCGCTTCGAGGTCGATGACGCTCGTCGTATCGACGCTGCCGTCGGAATTGCCGGACGCGCCATTATCGGAGGTGAGCGCTAGCTTACCGTTGGGCGTCACCGCCACATTGTAAGGCCACAGCCCGGCCGGCAGATCAAGCTTGTTGTTATAGGTTACCTTGTCGCCGTTGATATCGAGCAAAGCCACTTTGTTGGCGGAAAATTTGGTCGCAAGTGCACGCTTGCCGTCCGGCGTAAACACCACGGAAGTGACTTCGTCACCCATATCAACGGTGTCAATAAGCTTCACGACCGGTGCCTTGGATCGACAGAACGGAGATCGATTTGTCGCCACGATTGGCGACCAGCGCCATCGTTCCCATCGGATTGATGCTAAGCCCCGACGGCTGCTTGCCGCCGACGATCGTGTCGATAAGCTTTCGGCGGATTCGATTTTAGATCGATGACGTAGATTTTGTTGTCGGGAACTTGTTTCAAATTGTCGCCGTCCTGCGCCACGTTGACGGAATCGGCGACCAGCGCGATCGAATTGGTCGGATCGATCGCGAGATTGACGGGCGGCCCGACGACCGAATTTTTCAAAGGCAGGTTACCGACGATTTTCGGATTCATCGGATCGGCAAGATCGAGGATCAGCACCGCATCCTTACCCGGCGGTGACAGCACCGGTTTGAAATTATCGTCCCACAGAAGCTTCTCGTCGTCGCCGACGATCATGAACGGCGCCGCTCGCGCCGCAGTCAGTGAAAGTGCAACACCAATAATGGCGGTTAAATTCAGCATCACATGCTGTAAGCGCATGAAATCCTCCCCGGTTGGTTCGGGTCTTTGTGCCCGTTGCGCAATCTTTGCGCGTTAGGGGGACCGCGGCAAGTGGATCGCAAAGGCCTCAGGCGGCCCGTGGCAATGCCCGAAACTCCTTGGCGCTCGCCATCGCCCAGGCGATCTCATAGCGTTTATCGCCGGAGCCGGCGATCAACTCGCCCGGCTGCAACGGCGGAAACAGATCGGCGAAGCTCTTTACCTCATGCGGCGACACGCGCCGTGAAAAATGCGCCGGCGCGAATTCCTGCGGATGCTCCAGCCCCGCCGCCGCGACAAGCTCGGCGAGCGAGTGAAGCGTGGCGCGGTGAAAATTATAAACCCGCTCGGCCTTGTCGGGCACGACCAATGCGCGCTGCCGGTTGCGATCCTGCGTCGAAACGCCCGTGGGACAACGGTCGGTGTGGCAGGACTGCGATTGAATGCAGCCCAGCGCGAACATGAAGCCGCGCGCCGAATTGCACCAGTCGGCGCCGAGCGCCATGACGCGGGCGATATCAAAGGCACTGATGATCTTGCCGCTGGCACCAAGCCTGATCCGCTCGCGGGCATTGATGCCGATAAGCGCATTGTGCACGAAGTTCAGGGCTTCGCGGAGCGGCATTCCGAGGTTGTCGGCGAATTCGAGCGGCGCCGCCCCGGTGCCGCCTTCCTTGCCGTCGATCACGATGAAGTCGGGATAGATCTCGGTTTCCAGCATGGCCTTGCAGATGGCGAGAAATTCCCACGGATGGCCGATGCACAGCTTGAAACCGGCCGGCTTGCCGCCGGACAATTTCCGCATCGTAGCGATGAACTGCATCATCTCGATCGGCGTTGAAAAAACCGAATGGCGCGACGGCGATAGACAGTCGACGCCCACCGGCACGCCCCGGGTGGCGGCAATTTCGGCGCTGACTTTAGCGCCAGGCAGAACGCCGCCATGGCCGGGTTTGGCGCCCTGGCTGAGTTTCAGTTCGACCATTTTGACTTGATCGCTCCGCGCGCCGGCTGCGAATTTTTCCGCATTGAACGTGCCGTCGTCGTTGCGGCAGCTGAAATAGCCGGAGCCGATTTCCCAGATAAGATCGCCGCCATTCTCGCGATGATAAGGGCTATAGCCACCTTCGCCGGTGTCGTGGGCAAAGCCGCCCTTTCTGGCGCCGGTATTGAGCGCCCGGATGGCGTTCGGACTCAGCGCGCCGAAACTCATTGCTGAGATATTCAAGATCGAAGCCGAATATGGCTTGGTGCAATCCGGGCCGCCGATCTTAATGCGAAACGGTTCTTTGGCCGCGAGCTTTGGCGCCATCGAATGATGCAGCCATTCATAACCGCTGGCATAGACGTCGTTCTGCGTGCCGAATGGCCGTTTATCGAGCGCCTGCTTGGCACGCTGATAGACCAGCGCGCGCTGATCGCGGGAAAAAGGCGTGCCGTCCTTTTCGCTTTCGAGAAAATACTGGCGAATTTCCGGGCGGATTTCTTCCAGGATGAAGCGGATATGCGCCGCGAGCGGATAATTGCGCAGTACCGCGTGCCGGCTCTGGAACAGATCGACGGTGCCGACGATGCTCAACGTCAGGAAGACCACCAGCGGGACCTCGACGATCGGCGAGGTAAGGCCGATGAGCACTTCGTACAGCAGCAACGCCGTGACCAGAAGTACGACAGTATAGACGATGAAGCGCGGCTGTAACGGCAACAGCAACGAGCGCATCGAGCCCTCCCCGTAGCAACCCCTCATGCGCTACCAGCGCGAGTCGCGGTGCTACTCTACCTTCCCGGCCGCGTCGCTACGAGTTGAAGGACGTCAACTTAACAGTTTGATGAGAAACGATGGGGGCCTGGCGCCAATCATATTGCGGCGCAACCTGAAAATCTTACTCCGCCTTGATATTGGCGGTACGGATGACCTTGCCCCATTTCTCCGTCTCGGATGTCAAGAACTTGGCAAAGTCATTCGGCGAACCGGTACGAACCAGGGCGCCGAGATCGGCAAAACGCGTTTGCAGCTTAGGATCCGCGACCGCCGCATTGATCTCGCGGTTTAAGCTAGCGATGATCTCCGGCGGCGTGCCGCGCGGGGCACCGATTCCGATCAGCCCATTGACCTCAAAGCCGGGCACGAATTCACCAATCGTCGGCAAATCGGGCAATGCCTCCAGCCGCTTTGCCGTCGTCACCGCGAGCCCGTGCACGCGTCCCGTGCGCACCGGATCGATCAGTGCCGGTACGGTGTCGATCATGCCGTCGACACGCCCGCCAAGGATATCGGTTTGCGCCGGGCCGGCGCCGCGGTAGGGCACGTGAACGATATCGACGCCGGCCATCATCTTGAACAGTTCAAGCGACAGATGACTGAGATTGCCGGAGCCGGTCGAGGCGAAATTGATCTTGCCCGGATTGGCTTTGGCATAGGCAATCAGTTCCGGCACGGTCTTTGCCGGAAATGCGAGATTGACCACCATGACCTGCGGCAACAGGTTGGTAATCGCGATCGGCGCGATATCGGCCATGAAATTGAACGACAGGTGCTCGTACAACAGCGAACTCGTGATATTCGGCATGGTGACGAGGAGCAGCGTGTAGCCGTCGGGGCTCGCCCGCACGACCAATTCGGTCGCGATGGTGGTCCCTGCGCCGGGCCGATTTTCGATGACGAATTGCTGGCCGAGCCGCTCCGACAAGGCCTGGCCGATCAGCCGCGCGATGATTTCCGGCGATCCGCCGGGACCGAAGCCGACGATCAGGTGGACCGGCCGCGACGGATAGGTTTCCGCATGCGCCATGTGCGGGACGAGCGGATATGCGGCTGCGCTCGCTGCCAGACCCAGAAAGCGCCGGCGTGGCAACGTCCCCTCTTCACGCATCTTTCGGCTCCGCGTCGAGCCGAACGATCCAGCCTTCAAGACCCGGTTTCGCCGCCGGATATCGTTTAAGAACTTCCGGATCGTGTCCAGGAACGACATAGCGCGGCGAAGTCGCGAGCTTTTTCAGCGTCTGATAGCCTTCGACCACTTCGGCGACATTGTAGACGAACGGAAACACCCGGCCGCCATCGATATGGGTGTAGAGATGCGTCGCGTCGGCGGCGATGACCACATAACCGAGCCGGGTCTTGACCCGTACGCTTTGCAAACCTTTCGAGTGGCCGCCGATATGGTGGACGGTGACGCCCGGTACGATCTCGCTCTCGCCGTCGTGGAATTCGCAACGGCCGGTGAACACCTTGCGCACCATCGCGACGACGTCGTCGGCTTCGAAAGGCGCTCGCAACACCGCGTGGCACATGCATCGGCCGGTGGCGTAGGCCATTTCGCTGTCCTGCAAGTGATAGCGCGCCTGCGGAAACAGATCGTAATTCCCGCAGTGATCGTAATGCAGATGGCTGATGATGACGTTCTCGACTTTATCCGGCGCGACGCCGAGCGCGCGAAGCCCCTCCCCTATCGGCTTTGTCATTTCGCGATGGCGCCTTTTCGCCATCGCTTCGTCGAAGCCGGTATCGACCACGATGGTTCCGGATGGCCCGACAATCGCCCAAACGAAAAAATCGAGCGGTTGCAATACGTCGTGCGGATCGCCGTCGATATAATTCGCCGGCGAACGGCGCGAATGGTGGCCATAGCGAATGGCATAAATCTCGTGGATGTCCTCGGCCATTTTCCCCCCGGTATTTTTTGCAACGATACGCGAGGCGGCGCGGCCCTGGAAAGGGCTAACGGCGGGGCCTAACCGCCCTCCCACACCGCTCCCCTAGCGTCATCCACGCGTCATACAGCCATGAACAATCTGAAAAACCTTGGCTGAGGGAGAGGATCCATGAGCGATATTGCATTACCCGGTTCGATCGAACCGGCGCGAAGCGGCCCCAATCTCGACGGCGGCTTTAACCCGCTGACGACAATCCTGTTTTTCGGCGTGGTAGCCGCCGCTATCCTGTTTGTAGCCTACAGCATTTATACCGATATCGATGCCACCGGTACGAAGGTCTCCACCTATTTGCCGTTCCTGCTGCTGTTCGTCGCGTTGCTGATCGCGCTCGGCTTCGAATTCGTCAACGGCTTCCACGACACCGCCAACGCGGTAGCCACCGTGATCTACACCCGCTCGCTGCCGGCGAATTTCGCCGTGGTTTGGTCGGGCATGTTCAACCTTTGCGGCGTGCTGTGGTCGTCGGGCGCGGTGGCATTCGGCATCGTTTCGCTGCTCCCGGTCGAACTGATCCTTCAGGTCGGCAGCGGGGCCGGTTTCGCCATGGTGTTCGCCTTGTTGATCGCGGCAATCATCTGGAATCTCGGCACCTGGTATTTCGGACTGCCGGCATCGAGCTCGCATACGCTGATCGGCTCGGTCATCGGCGTCGGCGTTACCAACGCGCTGCTGCACGGCCGTAGCGGCACCTCGGGTGTTGATTTCGACCAGGCGACCTCGATTGGTAAGGCGCTGCTGCTGTCGCCGCTGTTCGGTTTCGGATTGGCTGCCATCCTGTTGCTGGCGGTGAAATACCTCATCCCGTCGAAGGAGCTGTTTGCCGAACCCAAGGGCGAGCAGCCGCCGCCGATCTGGATCCGCGGCATTCTGATCCTGACCTGCACGCTGGTGAGTTTCTTCCATGGCTCCAACGACGGTCAGAAAGGCATGGGCTTAATCATGCTGATCCTGATCGGTGTGGTGCCCACCGCTTACGCGCTCAACCGCTCGATGCCGGCGTCGCAGATCGAGCAGTTCGTCGCCAATTCGCAAGCGGCCAGCCAAGTCATCGGCGCCAAGGCCGCGGGCTATAACGTGCTCGGCAATCCGCGTCCAGCCGTCACGGCCTATGTCGCCCAGCACCAGATCAACGAGGGCACCTACCCGTCGCTCGCGGTGCTGGTCAGCGACATTTCAAAGCAGGTCACGCAATACGGCTCGATCGCCAAAATGCCGACCGATCAGGTGAGCAATACGCGTAACGATATGTATCTCGCGTCGGAAGCCATCCGTTTCCTGATGAAGGACAAGGAAAGCGACCTGAACGCGCAGGATGTCACGGTGCTGAACGCCTATAAAAAATCGCTCGACGGCGCGACCAAGTTCATCCCCGGCTGGGTGAAGATCGTCGTCGCCATCGCGCTCGGGCTCGGCACCATGGTCGGCTGGAAGCGCATCGTCGTCACCGTCGGCGAGAAGATCGGCAAGACGCACCTGACCTACGCTCAGGGCGCCTGCGCCGAAATCACGGCCGCCGCCACGATCGCCGCTGCCGACGGCTATGGCCTGCCGGTATCGACGACGCACGTGTTGTCGTCCGGCATCGCCGGCACGATGGCGGCGAACGGTTCGGGCCTGCAATGGTCGACCATCCGCAACATCGCGCTGGCCTGGGTGCTCACGCTGCCGGCCGCGATGATCATTTCGGGCTCGCTGTACTTCATCTTCTCGCATCTGTTCTGAGCGGGAGAAGGAAACACACGTCCGAAAGACGAAACCCCGGCGTCAGCGCCGGGGTTTTTTATACCAGCCGTCAAGCGGCTAACGGCTCAACGAAATTACAGCTGCCCGTATTTGTGCAGCACCGCCCGGCAGGTAGCACTCACGCGCCAGCTCTGGGCGGCAAGCGTCGCGCCGCAATGCATGAGGCCGGCAAAGGTCATGCCCTCGCTGCGGTCGCAAAGCCGCGCGGCAGCCGGTTTGCACGGCGCCAGTTCGGCCAGATCGACTGCGCCGGCGGCAGTTGCAGAAATGCCGATAACAGCGCCCCCGAGAAGGCATGCGGAAATGAGTGTCTTCATCCTCAATCGTCCCTCTATCGTGGAAAACACGCTGAATAACAATTTAATGACTGCAATACCAGCATTTTGTGCAATGCAAAATTGCCCTACAACTTGCTGTAAACTATAAGTAATTTTTTCTATTTTAGTTCCATCGAAAGTTCCGTTTCACGTTTGCGCCGCAATTTCAGGTCGCAACGCCCTCATTTGACAATGAAATCCAGAGCCCCAGGCCAAAAAGGAAGTGCCCGGCTGGGCGGCCGGGCACGACTTTATAGACGCTGAGGAGCGGCGTTTTACGCCGCCGCGTGCAGATTGCCGAACCGCTTGAGGTTTTCTTTTTGCTTGTCGTTGCGCGGCGGCAGCTTGAACAGGCGGGCCGCGGTGCCGCCGAGAATATTGTGCTTGGCCTTCTCCGACAGGAACGGCAGATCCCAGATGGTCGACGGCAGATCGAAGTCCCAGTGCGGATAATCCGACGAATAGAGCAGCTGGGTCTCCGCATTCATCATGCGGAACGTGCACTCCATCGCGCCGTAATCCTGGATCTCCATCGGCTGCGACGAGTAATACATGTCGCGCATATAGTCCGACGGCTTTTTCTTCAGGAGCGGCGCTTCTGACGGGCGCAGCATGTATTCGTGGTCGAGCCGTTGCATCAGGAACGGCACCCAGGCGAGGCCGGACTCGATCCAGACCACCGGCAGCTTGGGGAAACGCTCGCCCATGCCGTTGACCACCCAGTTCGTGCAATGCAGCACGTTGTACCAGGTGAAGCCGAGCGCATGCGCCGAGAGAAAGCGGTTGCAGCTTTTGAAGATCGGGTCGCCCCAGTTCGGACCGGAATGGAACGACAGCACGAGCCCGCGCTCTTCCATCGCCCGATAGACTTTCATGTAGGCATTGTCGTGCACCGCCATGCTCGGGCGCACGGTCGTCACCATGAAGCCGCCGACGTGCTTGCGGTCGCCGAAGGTCTCGACGTGGCGCAGCGCCTGCTCCGGATCGGAGAACGGCAGGCACAGCATCGAGAAGAAGCGGTTGTCGCCGTCCGGCATGACTTTTTCGGTGAGCCAGCGGTTATAGGCCCAGCACAGATCCGATTCGACTTCCTTCAGCGGATGCAGTCCGATCGAGAGCATGCCGGTCGGAAACAGACAGGAATAATCGACGCTCATTGCATCCATCCAGCGATGGCCGAGCTGGACGTCGCGTAACGCGCCGGGTTCGGTTTTCTCCGTCGTGCGCAACGGATAACGCGTAACCCGGCCGCCCATGTCCTGATAGCCGATGCCAGCCGGTACGACGCCGCCGCGGGCGCCGCCCTTGGCGCGTCCCGATTGGGTGAGTTGGCGGAGCACATCGCTTTCCATGAACGGCAGGAACTCGTCGTAGTTCTCGCCTTCGTAATGATGGGCGTCGACGTCGACGATGACCACGTCGTCGAAATTGCGCTTATGCGCCTGCTTGCGCGCATGGGCCAGCAAACGGGTGGTGTTGAGTTCGTCGATCGTGACGCGGCGGCCGCGATCAGCAATCAAATCCATGGCGTTTCTCCTGCCTAATTCATTGTTTCTGTTAGCGACCCGTCCAGCTCTGCCACATACCGAGTTCGAACACGGCGAGATCGACGGCTTTCAGCAATCCGCTCGCCGTCACCATGACGTCGGTCGCGGAAATCGAGCGCGGCGGCACCGGCATGAACTGCTCGCCGGCATCGACGCGCGCGGTGTAAAGCCGGCACGCTGCCGCCATCACCGCCTGCAAGGCTTCGGCCGACACCAGATCGAATTTGCCGTCGACCAGACTGCGTTCGAGCGTGGCGGCGAGCCGCTTGGCCTCGGCCGAGGCGCCGTTGGCGACGGCAAGGGTCGGCTTTGCCGGACGCGCAGCTTTCGCGGCGGATCTGGCCGAAGCCATTTTGGTCGCGGCGATTTTGACGACAGCCTTCGGCGCCACCTTGCTAGCGCGCGCTTTGGCACGCGGCTTCGCCGCACGGCTAGGTGACGACATAAACCTCGTCCCCTTTTTGCAAGACCTTGTATTTCTTCAGTTTCAGCTTGCGGTCGCTGACGCATTCGCCGGTCAGCATGTCGTATTCCATGCCGTGCCACGGGCAGACGAAGTGCATCTCGTCTTCGGAGAAGTAGAGACCGATCGACGTCTTGTCCGGCCGCAACCGCTCCTCGACCTTGGCGATGGTCAGCCCTTCGCAAGCCGGGCCGCCCTGGTGCAGGCAGAAATTGCTGTAGGCGTGGAATTCGCCCTCGTGCCGGAATACGCCGATCTCGTTGTCGCCGACAAAGACGACGCGGCGGTCGCCATCGCTGAATTCAGAGAGTTTCGCGACGAATTTCTCAGCCATAGGTACATTTTCCTCGGGTTTCACTCTTTGTATTGGCGCGTTCGCCCACTGCGGGACGATTGGGCGGCCGGTTTGAACCGGCACGCCATAACGAGCCATGCTTCTAACACAGACCGGCTCTCCGCGCGACGGGCGTAACCATAAACCCTGCCATGTTTTCCTGCTGTCCCGCGGAGGGACGACAGGTTCGCAACAGCGCCGGCAAATGCGCCGCCGGCCGCACGCCGCTCACGTCATCCGGTTCTCCAATTCGCCGATCCCCTCGATCCAGAGCTTCACCACATCGCCCGCATTGAGGAAGGTGCCGCTCTCGGCGCCGGTGCCGGATGGCGTTCCGGTGAGGATGAGATCGCCGGGATGCAGCGTCATGTTGATCGACAATTGCTCGATCTGCTCGGCGAGCGAAAACAGCATCTTGCCGCTGTTGGAATCCTGCTTCAGCTCGCCATTGACCCACAATTTGAGGCCGAGATTTTGCGGATCGGCGATATCGCTCGCCGGCACGATCCATGGTCCGAGCGGGCACGAGCCTTCAAACGTCTTGTGCTTGGTCCAGTCCATTTTGAAGAAGGAGGTCGGGCTCATATTCGGCCGCCGGCCGCGATCGCGCGCCGAAAGATCGTTCGCCACCGTGTAGCCGGCGACATAGCTCAGCGCCTTGTTCAAGGGCACGTCCTTGGCCGGCCGGCCGATCACCGCCGCAAGCTCGATCTCCCAATCCATCGCCTTGGCGTAGTGGGAGATTTTGATCGCCGCGCCCGGATCGGTGATGGTGCGCGACGCCTTGATGAAGTGCCAGGGCTTGAGACCCCTCCTCATGCGGATCGCGCGGCGCCGGCTGGCCTTCCTTGGCCGCCATGGCCGCGGCGTGGTCGGCGTAATTGGCGCCGGCGCAATAGATCGCGGAAGGATACTGCACCGGCGCGAGCAGCTTGGTTTTCTTCAGCGGCTGACGTTTCTGCCGGCTTTTTCCGGCGCCGGCGGCGGCCTTCTTCAGCACGCCCTCGGCTGTCTTCCAGTCCTCGAGAATGTCGAGCATCGTCGCATAGGCCGGCTTGCCGGTGAGCTTTGCCGCATCGAACACTTCGTCGCCGATAACCAGACCGGCGCGCGGGCCGTCGCTTGATCGATAGGTCGCGAGCTTGTAGCCGGCGCTTTTTGCCGAAGCCATTTCGTTTACTCCCTTGAGAAATTTGGCCTGTGAAAGCTGGCCTGTGAACGCTTGCCTGTGAAGGCTTGGGGCCGCGACCAAACCGCGATCCGGCGCGATTGGCAAGTCTGAGCGGCGGAATCGGCTCCAGGCTCAACGAGAAGGCAAGCTTTGCCCTTGAGTTCGGCCCAGGCCGATGATTGATTCAGCGCCGGCAGGAAACGCGGAGAACAATCATGATCAAGCCGAGACGCATCGGCCACGCCACTTACGAAACGCCCGACCTCGAGCGCATGATCGACTACTATACCGAGACGCTCGGACTGGTGCTGGCCGAGCGCGAGAAGGACCGCGCCTTTCTCGCCACTCAGGTCGGTCAGCTCGCCATCCAGCTCAACAAGGCCGATGCCGAGCGCGGCATCATGCTGTCGTTCGAAGTCGCGCCCGATTCCGACTTCGAGACGCTTTCGCGCGAACTCGCCAAGGACGGCATCAAAAGCGAGCTGCGCAACGATTCCATTCCCGGCCTCGGGTCGATCCTGACCTTCCTCGACAACAAGGGCACCACCATCGCGCTGTTCAAGGATTGGAGCTATCTCGGCAAGCATCTGGCGCACCACGGCGTCGGCCCGCTCAAGCTCGGCCATGTCGCCTGGGTGGTGGAGGATCCGGCCAAGACCGCCGAGTTCTACGGCAAAGTGCTCGGTTTCAAGGTGTCCGATTGGATCGCCGACTTCTTCGTCTTCATGCGATGCAATACCGACCACCACACCGTGAACTTCATTCGCGGCACCAAGCCCAAAATGCATCACATGGCGTTCGAGCTGAAGGACTTCATTCATTTGCAGAACTCCTGCGATCTGTTCGGACAGAAGAAGCTGCCGATCATCTGGGGACCGCTGCGGCACGGGCCGGGTCACAATATCGCCACCTATCACCGCAATCCGGACGATCAGGTCATCGAGTTTTTCTGCGAGCTCGACAAAATGGTGGACGAGGAGCTCGGCTATTTCGAACCGCGGCCCTGGCATCAGGAGACCCCGCAACGGCCGAAGACCTGGGAAGCCGGCAAAACGACAATCTGGGGCCCGCCCCCCACGGCCGATTTTCACCGCAACGCGCGACGCGGTCTCACCGCAGCGGTAATCATCCCGCCCCGCGTAGCGGTCGCTAGCGCGGGGCAGGAAGAATTTCGTCATTGCGAGGAGCGAAGCGACGAAGCAATCCAGAACGGCACCGCCGCACTGGATTGCTTCGCTTGCGCTCGCAATGACGCGTTCTCGCGGCGCCCCTCTGCGCCCGAGCTATGCCAACCCCGCCACGTGAAGCGCGAAGACCGGGAGGAAAGAGAAAAATCGAGGGGTGGTGCCTCTGTTTCTCTGATCGCTACGCCCGTTTCGCCGATACCAAACCAAATAAAAAATAGGAAGTAGGACGCCGACAAACGCTGGCACTACCCGCCGCACCATCGGGCGCGGCGCTGCCCTGCGGGGCAGCTCGTCTGTCGGCGTCCCACCGCGGCTCTCACCAAAGGGAGTCGTCGTCCCTAAGGCTCAGCTTCAGGCCAGGTTTCCTGGGACGCGGTCTGACGCATGAACGTGAACAACGATCATGCGCTGGCAAAATCGCCAGCGGGCGTTACCCGCCTTCGCCTATCCCAGTCCAGGGAAGCACCTCCCGCCCCGGTCATAATGCCGGGAGACTGATGCCCGAAGCTGCCCGGGAACAGGGTGGATAGCCCCATCCGCGGGCACCGCACTCGCCCCGCCACCGGAAAGTCCCCTCGCCGGCGGCGTCCTTAGTGAGCGAGTATCAAATGGCTATGTATCTATAACGGAGACGATTGTCAAGAGAACAGTCTTGTTAACGTGACGATTATTTTGCAGGGCGTTTCCCGGATGCGGTGCAGCACGAAGTGGTGCACCGCTGATCCGGGATCGTCGCGGTCTCGGCGCCATCTTTGCGCGGAGCTTGTGAAGATCCCGGGTCTGCAGCGCATCACTCCGCTTCGCTTCGTGCTGCACTGCGCCCGTTGCTCCCCGATTTAGAACCCCCGGTATCGCGTTGCTCATCGGGCTACGCTTGCTGGACCTCCTTGTCGCCGCGTTCGGAAATCGGCCCCAGTTTGAGGGCCGGACTAACCCGAACAAAACGGCGGCTGCGATCACCACGCCGAAAATTATCGCAACAACGTTCCCACCACTTGGAGGGAGCCAAGGCCATCTCATCTTGGCGCTCCGTTCGAATGCGCTATCGTGGCGTGTAATCTACTACTCAACCCAGGGGCGCAATGTGCTATTACGTTAATGGGCTGCGTCGGCGACAATTTGAGCGAAGCCGAACTAGCCCGCGCGCGGTACACAAAGCCAGCCCGACCTAAAACGCAAGGGGCAGGTCAACGGGGAAACTTACCATGAAACCAAAGGTCCTTTATAATTCTCAGGCGATAAAGAGAAGCATCACAGCGCTATTCGACGGGCCACCGCATTCCAATAGACGAATTGTTTTGGTCGCTTACATCGGCCGAGATTACGCGAAGTTCCTTCCTGATTCGCAGGGGATTGAAATAGTTTGCAGCCCGACAGCGGGAGCGACAAGCGCCGCCGCGGTGTCCGAACTCCAAGACGCCGGCGCTGTGGTTAAATTCTCCGATAAACTCCATATGAAAGTCTATTGGTCTGCGAACCGCGGCTGCCTTATTACGTCAGCCAATCTTTCAAACAACGCACTTGAGCGAGGAAAACTGAAAGAAGTTGGCGCGTTAATGGATGCCAAATCTGTAGATATCGATCAGTTACTCAAAGAGGCAAAACCTTATCCCGTGACGGATGAAAATCTCAGGGCCCTCAAGAAGAGAGAAGACAAGATAAAACGTGCGATGGCGTCGGTCGGAATGCGTGATCCACAAAATGGATTCCAATACCTCGACTGGTACAAATCGAAAGCGCCTACGAGGGATCAATGGAAATTAGGATGGTGGGAAGTCGGCTGTGATAGTTCTAATGCCGCAAAGGACGTTGCTAATACTCAGTACGATCGGCCGGCCCCTGCCAACTGGCTTAATGTCGGCAAGAATCAAGTAAATAACGATGATTGGGTACTTCAGTTCAAAGTTAATCTTCGAAAAAAGAAAGTCGATGGCAGCTTCGCCTGGATGTATGTGGACCACATCGTGCCGGTCAATAAGAGCGAAAGGATGTATGACGAAGATTATCCACTCCAGGCAATTCAGGCTTTGCCAAACAGTAGGTGCCCCCATCCGCCATTCTCGTTAACAAGAAAATTCACGAAAGCCTTTAAAGCCGCGGTTGCAAAACATTGGACCGCCTCGACGGAGGAAGTCGAGAGCTTAATTCCCTCAAGACAACTACTTGACGACATCGCGCTTAGCATGCGTCCAAAAGCGAAGCCTCGCTAGCGAGTCGCGACGCGTAGAAGACTAGCATATCCCGCCTTTCCCTCACCGACCAAACGACAGATTTTGATCCGCTATAATCGCGGCTACATCGCTTGAGTCTTGTGTCATGAGAACAATCCCCTTTCCCAAGCTTACCGACGGCGGGCTTAATTTAACCGCATGCACTGAATTTGCCCACACCAATCTCAATATTCCACATTTGAAAACGCCGGGGCTTCAACGGGTGTCAGGCGCTTTCAGGTTCAACATCGCACGTGTCCGCTTTATGATGCTTGTGCCCGCGCATATTGGAGATTTATCAACGCGAATGCAGCATCTTTTGGATATAGCCGTACTTGAGACTGTCGGCACACTCACCGAGTTCTCCAAAATAAAGGATGACGAGACTGATGCGATAGCTCGCGCAACAGCGCGCTTCCGAGAATTGTTCGACGCGGAATTAAATAATCGCGTTGAGGCGCGCGAAAAACCCGGATGGTACGAGGCCGCGCTGGTCTCACTTAAAACGAGCACGGCGCCCGCCGAATTGATCGCAAGCCTCCCGCCTCCTATGTCCAACGGGCTTGACGCGATGCTGTCATCGTATCTCACCGGAACCTGGACCGCTTTTGAAACTATGTGCGGCGACCTTTGGGAGACTGCGCTAAATATCAATCCGGCTCGGCTCGCGCACCTGAACGGAAACCCCAAGCGACTGTTCAAGAATGCGGTGTCAAATCAAGAGGGCTCTTTTGATCAAGCAGATCGGAAAGAATCAAAATTCGTGCCGCTAGATTTAATTCGACGCTTCGGTTTCGATGTAAAAATTAGAATGGGAACAGTGTTACGTGAGAGCAGATTTGAATTCAGCCGGCTTTCCGACATCAGGAAGGCATATGCGAGCGCGTTCGACATTGATTATTCAAATATCGACGCAGCCCTAAGTCACAAGAGCATTGATGCGCTTCGGACCGTCAGGAATTTAATAATTCACCAAAGCGGATTAGCTGACGAAGCTTATCTAAAGCTCATTCCCAAGCTCAAGTTGCCTTTCGCTGGCAAGGGCAGGCCAATTCTCCTAAATGGCCCGAAAGTAATTGAGATGATTTCCCCGGTCATCCACTGTTCATCGCAACTCATGGAAGCCGTTGATAATTGGCTCATTAAGCATTCCGGCCAGCACTCCGGTGACGGCGCACAAAGCTGAGCAATTTGTCTCAAGTGTCCGTGGGTACAAATCCAAGACCGCCACAGCTTTCAGACTTCCGGTGACGAAGGGCTCAGATCGCCTGCCGCCCATACAGCCACTCCATCCCGGCCATCGCATCTTCCGGCGTGCGGCCGCCGAGCATCATGTTGCGCAGTTCCTTGGCGACGCCGCCGGCGTGATAGAATTCGCCGTAGATGCGCGCCATGATCTGGACGCGGCCGGTGCGCAGATAGCGCGCCTGCTGGTAGGCGCGGAAGGCGGCGGCGTAGTCGCCTTTCGCATCGACGACCTTGTTGGCGAGACAGACCGCGTCCTCGATCGACATGCAGGCGCCCTGCGCCAGATATTGCAGCATCGGGTGCGCAGCGTCGCCCAAGAGCGTGATGCGGCCCTTGCTCCATTCCTTGATCGGCGGCCGGTCGCACAGCACCCACATGCGCCAGCTTTCGATCTTGTCGAGCAGCATCTGCACCGGCGCGCAGGTGCCGGCGAAGCGCTCGCGCAATTCGGCCGGATCGCCGAAGCTGTCCCAGCCTTCCTCGTAGCGGTTGGAATGAAACACCGCGACCAGATTGAACAATTCGCCGGTGCGCAGCGGATAGAGCACCAGATGCACCTTCTCGCCGGCCCAGAACGCCATGTCGCGCCAGCGGTATTTCTCCGGCACTTCGGAGGCCGGCAGCACGGCGCGGTAGGTGATATGGCCGGCGGGCTTCGGCCTGCCGTCGCCGACCACGATCTGCCGCACCGTCGACCATAGTCCGTCGGCGCCGATCAACGCCGCGCCGCGATAGTCCTTGCCGCTTTCGGTTTGCACCGCGATGCCGTCGGCGGTCTCGTCGACTTTGACGACCTTCTGCGAGGCGTCGAGCTTGATGCGATCGGACCGGCGGCAGGCGTCGAGCAGCACATTGTGCAAATCGGCGCGATGGATCAGCGCATAAGGATGATGGAATTTCTTGCGGAACGCGTCGCCGAGCGAAATGCGCGTGACTTCCTCGCCGGTGATCGAGTCCATCATGATCAGATTGTTGGGGAACACCGCGAGCGCATTGATCGGCTCGATCAGGTCGAGCTCCTCGAGCATCCAGAACGCATTGGGCCCGAGCTGGATGCCGGCGCCGATTTCCTTGAATTCCGTGGCCTGTTCGATGACCTGCGAGGAAATGCCCTTCTTCGCCAAAGCGAGCGCCGCCGTGAGCCCGCCGATGCCGCCGCCAACGATCAATACCTGCTGGTCTTTCCAATCGCTCATCAATGCACTTCCCGGCTGCGTTTCCCGTCATTGCGCATTGTAGAAGGCGCCGGGCCGCCGACAAGGGCGGCGCCCGCCGCGCATCCGACGATATGACTTAAGCGTCGATCTTCGGCCGGTGGCCGCTGACTTCGGCCGCGGCATCGTGCGGCAAGCTCCAGCTCAAGCCGAGACAGCACAGCGCCATCGCCGCCGCACCGGTGAACGCGACAACGAAATCGGCATGACCGAGACTTGCCGCGCCGCGCCAGGTGAGCGACAGATGCAGCAGCACGGCAACGACCGAAATGCCGAAACCACGGCTCAATTGCTGCGCCATGCTGGAGATGCTGGTCGCCGTGCTCATTTGCGGCTGATCGACGTCGGCGTAACCGATCGCCTGGGTCGCGGTGAATTGCAGCGACTGGAAAAAGCCGGCAACGAGCAGCAGCGCGAAGATCAGCCACAGCGGCGTCGCCGCGGTGAAGAATGCGCACATCGCGATGGTGGCGGCGCTGATGACGCTGTTGACCAGGATGACGCGGCGGAAGCCGAAGCGCTTGATGATCGGCCGCGCCGTCAGCTTCATCATGATCGAACCGACCGCGGTGGCGAAGGTGATGCAGCCCGACGCCACCGCCGAAAGCCCGAACACGACCTGCAGCAGAAGCGGCAGCAGAAACACCAGCGTGCCGCCACCGGCGCGGAACAGCGAGCCGCCGGAAATGCCGGCGCGGAAGGTGGCGATGCGGAACACCGAAAGATCGAGCACCGGATGCTTGACGCGCCACAGATGGCGCAAGGCCAGCGCCCCGATGGCGAAGCCGACGACCAGCAGGATCGCCGGCTGGAGCAATTCGCCATGGCCGCGGCCGATCGCCTCGACGCCATCCATGATGCAAAACAGGCTGGCGCCGGTGAGCACGAAGCCGATCCAATCCAGCGGCCGCGGGTGTTCTTCCTTCGGATTGTCGAACAGCCACGTCACCAGCGCGATGCCGACCAGGCCGAACGGCACATTGATCAGGAAAATCCAGCGCCAGGAAAAATAGCTGGTGATGAAGCCGCCGAGCGGCGGGCCGAGCACCGGGCCGAGCTGCGCCGGCACCTGCAGATAGGCCATGGTGCCTATGAGCGCCGCCTTTTCGACGCTGCGGAACAGTACCAGCCGGCCGACCGGCACCATCATGGCGCCGCCCAGGCCTTGCAGCACCCGCGCCGCGGTGAGTTCGACGATATTGCCGCACAATCCGCACAGGATGGAGCCGAGCGTGAACAGCGCGATCGCGGCGCGGAACACGGTGCGGCCGCCGAAGCGGTCCGCCGCCCAGCCGCTGACCGGAACGAACACCGCGAGACTCAAGAGATAAGCGGTGACGGCGACGCTGAGCCGCACCGGATCGGTGTGCAGCGAGATCGCCATCTGCGGCAGCGCGGTGGTGACCACCGTGGAATCGATCTGCTGCATGATGATCGCCGAACCGACGATCATGGCGATGACTTTGGGCTTGCTCTCGGCGGACATTGACGCGGCGTGTAACAAGCCCCGATCAAAGTTTCAATTTTTCGCTCGTCCCCTTCAATTTTCCGCTCGTCCCCGCGAAAGCGGGGACCCAGTGCTGGATTCCCGCTTACGCGGGAATGAGCGGATTATTTTCGCAAAGCGGCGACCACGCGCTCCGGCGTGATCGGCATTTCGGTGATCGGTCCGGCTCCGAGATGGCGCAGCGCATCGTTGATCGCGTTCATGATGCAGGCCGGCGCGCCGGCGGTGCCGGCTTCGCCCGCGCCCTTGGCGCCGAGTTCGGATTCCGCCGTCGGCGTCACCACGTGGCCGATCTCGATGTCGGGCATTTCGCTCGCCATCGGCACCAGATAGTCCATCATGGTGGCGTTGAGGAGTTGCCCGGTCTCGTCATAGCGGCAATGCTCGTACAAGACGCCGCCGATGCCCTGCACGATGCCGCCGCGGATCTGTTCGTCGACCAGTTGCGGATTGATCACGGTGCCGCAGTCCTCGACGCACCAGTGCTTGAGCAACGTCACTTGCCCGGTCCTGAATATCGACCTCGAGATAAGATGCCTGAACGCCGTTGGTGAAGGCGAACGGCCACTGGCGCGGCACGTAATGCCGCGTCACCATGAATTCGGCCTGGAAATCCGGCGGCAAAGTATCGGGCCGGAAATAGACGACGCGGGCGACTTCATCGAGTCCCATGCGCTCACGGCCGCTGTCGGCATCGACTACGGCGCCTGAACGGATATCGAGCGCTTTCGGATCGGCCTGCAGGATCGACGCTGCCGCGGCGAGGACGTTTTCGCGCAACGCCTTGCCGGCCTGCCACGCGGCCTCGCCGCCGATGCCGGCGGCGCGCGACGCCCAGGTGCCGCCGCCATAAGGCGTGTTGTCGGTATCGCCGGTGATGACGCGCACCCGCTCGATCGGCAGGCCGAACGAGGTGGCGACGACTTGCGCCAGCACCGACTCGGTGCCCTGGCCCTGCTCGGTGACGCTCGCCTGGCAGATCACCGCGCCGGTTGAGTCGAGCTTCAGCGTCGCGCCGTCCTGCGACGAGATGCGCGCGCCGCCGACGCCGTAGAACGCCGCCGACGGATTGGTCACCTCGATGAAGGACGCAAAGCCGATGCCGCGATGCACGCCCTCCCCGCGCAGCCGCGCCTGCTCGGCGCGCAGCCTGTCGTAGTCCATCATTTTCAAAATTTTATCGAGGGAAGCGTGATGCGACAGGCCCTCGAATTTCAGGCCCGAGGCGCTGGTGGCGGGATAGGCATCGTCGGCATACAGATTGCGCCGCCGCAACTCGGCCGGATCCATGCCGATCTTCCAGGCGGCAAGCTCGATCAGGCCCTCGGTCACACCGGTCGCGATCGGATGACCGACGGCGCGGTATTGGCACATCACGTTCTTGTTCTGAAAGACGACGCGGGCGCGGGCGCGGTAATTCGGACAGGTATAGGGACCGCCGACCAGATTGACGACCTGATTGGCCTCGATGCCGCTGGTGCGCGGATACATCGAATAGGGACCGATGCCGGTGAGATCGTCGATCGCAAACGCAGTGATGGTGCCGTCGCGCTTGACGCCGATCTTGGCGTTGACGCGGTGATCGCGGGCGTGAATGTCGGTGGCGAAACTCTCAAGCCGGTCGGCAACGAATTTGACCGGCCGCTTCAACAATTTCGACAACGCCACCGTTGCCATCTCGTCGGCATAGATATGCACCTTGATGCCGAACGAGCCGCCGACGTCTTTGGTCAGCACGCGCACCTGGTGCTCTTCGAGCGCCAGATGCTTGGCGAAGATGTTCTGCGTCATGTGCGGCGCTTGCGTGCCTTGATACACGGTCAGGCGCTGCTCGCCGGGATTCCAGTCGGCGACGATGGCACGTGGCTCGTTGGTGACGCCGGTATGGCGGCCGAAGATGAAGGTGGTCTCGACCACCGCATCGGCCTCGGCAAAGCCCTTGTCGGGATCGCCGGCGTTGAGCATGCGCTCGAAGGTCAGATTGTCGCCAAGTTCCGGATGAATGACCGGCGTCTTGGCATCGAGCGCGGTTTCGGCATCGACCACCGCCGGTAACACTTCGTAATCGACTTCGATCAGCGCGCAAGCGTCCTCGGCTTCGGCGCGGCTGCGGGCGACGACGGCGCACACCGCTTCGCCCTGCCAGCAGGCGCGATCGACGGCGATGGCATATTGCGGCGCCGACTTGATGCCTTTGAGATGCGTGAGCACGCCGACCCAGGGCGTCATCACCTTGGCAAGTTCGGCGCCGGTGACGACGGCGACGACGCCCGGCGATTTCTTTGCTGACGCGGCCTCGATGTTTTTGATGCGCGCATGCGCATGCGGCGAACGGACAAAGGCAACGTGCGCCATGCGCGGCAGCACGATGTCAGTGACGTATTGGCCGCGCCCCTGCGTCAGCCGCGCCAGATTGGGCCGCGGCACCGAGCGGCCGATATAAGAATTCGGCCGGTCGAGCGCGGTGAGACCTGAAATCTGATCCTCGGCGATTTTCATACGCTCATCCGCTCATTTACTATCCGCTCATCCCCGCGAAAGCGGGGATCCAGGGGGCAGTGTGATGAGTTTCTTCGTGTACATTCTTGCAAGCCGTCGGAACGGAACACTATACACCGGCATGACGGACAACTTGGCTCGACGAATTTGGGAGCATCGCACAGATGCAGTGCCCGGCTTCACTAGCAAATACGGCGTGAAAATTCTTGTCTGGTACGAATTGCATGAGTTCGCGCGAAACCGCTTTCACGCGCGAACGCCACCTTAAAAAATGGAATCGCTCCTGGAAACTGCAATTGATCGAGCAGCTAAATCCGCAGTGGCACGACCTTTTTGATGAAGTGATGCAGTGAAGGGCTGGATCCCCGCTTTCGCGGGGATGAGCGGAATAGAGTGTTTTCATCGCTTCGCTCCGGCGCGGGCTTGGGCCACGGACTCGATGGCGTCGACGATGGCCTGATAGCCGGTGCAGCGGCAGTAATTGCCGGAAATATGCTCGCGGATGGCGTCGCGGCTCGGCACGCCGCCGCGCGACAGCAATTCCTGGGCGCCGATCAGCATGCCCGGCGTGCAGAACCCGCACTGCAGCGCGTTGCGCCGCGTAAAGGCTTCCTGCAGATCGGCAATGGCGCCGGAGTCCGACACGCCTTCGATGGTCTCGACCTCGGCGCCGTCACACTGCGCGGCGAGCACCAGACAGCCGCGCACGACGTCGCCGTCGACCAGCACCGTGCAGGCCCCGCACACACCCTGCTCGCAGCCTATATGGCTGCCGGTCAGGCCGAGATCGTCGCGCAGGAAATCGACCAGCGTCTTTCGCACCTCGACGCGCTCGCGCACGTCCTCGCCGATTGACGCGCAGGCTGATGTCGAGAAGGCGCTCTCCCATGCCCCGGTCCCGGGTGGTTGTTTGTTAGGAGCTTTAATAGCATCCGGGCGCCGGCAACGCCACGGCCGTCATTGCGAGGAGCGAAGCGACGAAGCAATCCAGCTCTTCGGCACTGCGCTGGATTGCTTCGCTACGCTCGCAATGACGAGGATTAGGTGTTGCCGACAATATCGCGGACGATGTCGATCGCCCGGCGCAGCAAATTCATCGAGGCTTCGATCGTGCGGAAAGCGGCGTGCGCCGTCAGCGTGACATTGTCCATGCCAGCCAGCGGGTTATCGCGCTTGAGCGGCTCGTCGTGAAAGACGTCGAGGCCGGCGTGGCGGATATGACCGCTGCGCAGGTTTTCGATCAGGGCTGTTTCATCGACCAGCGCGGCGCGCGCCGTGTTGACGAAAATAACGCCGGGCTTCATCCGGGCGAACTGCGCCGGCCCGAGAAAGCCGCGGGTTTCGTCGCCGAGCGTGAGGTTCATCGAGATCACGTCGGACCGCGCCAGGAGCTCGTCCAAAGCGACAAGCGGTGCGCCGGGACGCGGCGTCCGGTTCCAGGCGATCACTTCCATGCCGAGCCCGCGGCCGATACGCGCCACCTCGGCGCCGATGCCGCCGAACCCGATCACGCCGAGCGTCTTGCCGAGCAATTGCAGGCCGCCATACGGCACCCAGGTGCCGGCGCGCACCTCGCGATCCATGCGGGCGACATCGCGGCAGGCGGCGAACATCAGCGCGATGCTGTGCTCGGCGACGGCGGTGTCGCCGTAATTCTTGATGATGTGGACCTTGATATTGCGCGCCGCGAGGTCTGAGAGACTCGATATAGCTCGCCGGCCCGGTGCCGAGAAATACGACGTGCTTGAGCGCCGGGCACTGGTCGACCAATTCGGTCGGCATGTAGGAATGATCGTCGATGCAGATCTCGTAGCCGTCGAGCACGCGCGGCAATTCGTTGCGTGCGAACGCCTGGCGGTTGACGTCGATCGGCGGATCGTCGGCGCGCAGCACGCTTTGCCATACCGGCGCCAGTTGGTCGTTACAGTCGAGGAACAGTGTTTTCATCGTGCCACTATTGGTTGGGCCGCCAAGACCGGCGCGCGTGGCGCCAGGCCGGTGAATGCCGATCCTTGCTCGAACCAGCTCGCCGGCGCCGGCTGGCCCCACAAGGTCTGCCGCTGCGGGTCGGTGAGCGACCAGCGGATCGGCGCGTGGTCGGGATCGACGGTGAGATAGTCAGACGTGAACAGTTCGATGCGATGGCCGTCCGGATCGCGGATATAAAGAAAGAAGGCGTTGGATATGCCGTGGCGCCCGGGCCCGCGTTCCATGTTCGCCAGATAGCCGGAAGTCGCCATCACGTCGCAGATGTGAATGATGTCGAGCACGCCGGGCGTCCAGAAGCCGACATGATGCAGCCGCGGTCCGGCCCCGTTGGTGAAGGCAAGGTCGTGGACATTGCCCTTGCGATGCAGCCAGACCGCCCAGAGCTGCGGATCGCCGCCGTCGGTCTCGGAATATTCCGTCAGCCGGAAACCAAGCTCGGCATAGAAATCGTAGCTCGCCTGCACGTCGGGCGTGAAGCAATTGAGATGGTCGATGCGCTGGATGCGCGCGCCCTTGTGGGTGGCGTATTTCTGCAGCATCGACGGCGTCTGCTCCATTTGCGCGTAAAACTCTATCGGCATGCCGAGCGCGTCGGCTGAGCGCAGCGTGCGCCCCTGGTGCGGCAGATCCGGGAAACCCGTCGGCAGGTTACGGCGTTCGAACCAGAATGCGGCGCGGTCGAGGTCTTCTTCGCTGGCAAGCTTGAAGCCGAGGGCCCGCGCATCGGCCTCGCGCGCGCGGCGCAGCACCAGGGAATGATGGTTGCGCTCCTCGACCCCGCGCAGATAGAGCGCATCCTCGGTCTCGTCGGTGACGAGAAGCCCCAGGCAATCGGCATAAAAGGCGCGTGAGCGCCCAAGGTCGCGCACGCCAAGCTCGACGTGGCTGGCGCGGACGACATTGAACGGCGGATCGAAAACCGGCTGGCCGACGGGCATGATGGGGTGAAAGTGGAACCGTTGACGGTTGGAGCGCTGACTTCTAACACATCGGCTGGAGATATGTTTACTGGCTTCGGGGACGCGGGGAGAGATTCGTAATGCGCCTGGCAAGCTACGCTCTGCGAGGACGGCCGAGCTTCGGCGCCGTCATCGGCGACGGCATCGTCGATCTTCGCCCGCGGCTGCACCGCCTCCACACGCTCAGCGAGGTCTTCAAGGCTCAGGCCCTCGACCAGGCCAAGGCGGCGGCGAGCGGCGTGCGCCCCGACGTCCGGCTCGAGGAAGTCGAACTCTTGGCGCCGCTGTGGACGCCGGAAAAAATTCTCTGCATCGGCATCAATTACGCCAACCGCGGCGCGGATTATAATGTCACCAACAATCCGAAATATCCGAGCATGTTCTACCGGGCGCCGAACTCGCTGATCGGCTCCGGGCAAAATCTGATTCGGCCGAAAGTCTCCGAGCAGCTCGACTATGAAGGCGAGATCGCGATCGTGATCGGCCGCGAGGGCAAGCATGTGCCGAAGGAGCGCGCGCTCGACATGATCGCCGGGTTGACCTTGTGCAACGAGGGCACGATCCGCGACTGGACCCGCCACGGCCAGTTCAATGTCACCCAGGGCAAGAATTTCGACGCCTGCGGCGCCATCGGGCCGTGGATCGAGACCGATTTCGATCTGTCGAAGCCGCTATCGCTCACCGTGCGCAAGAACGGCGAAGTCACGCAGGACGACACCACCGCGAGCATGATCTTCTCGTTTGCCGACATCATCGCCTATACGACGACCTTCATGACGCTCAAGGCCGGCGACATCATCTGCACCGGCACGCCGGTCAAGAAGACGCCGAAGGTCGACCCGCCGGTCTGGCTCAAGCCCGGCGACACCATCGAGGTCGAGTGCCCGGCGATCGGCGTGCTGCGCAATCAAGTGGCGGACGAGGCGTGACGGCTGCGGCGAGAGCGGCCTGCGTCATCGGCTGGCCGATCGGACATTCGCGCTCGCCGCTTATTCATAATTACTGGCTTCAAAAATACGGTATCCCGGGTGAATACCGGCGCGAAGCGGTGCCGCCGGACGGATTCCGCGATTTCGTGCAATCGCTCGCCGCACGCGGCTATGCCGGCGCCAATGTCACCGTGCCGCATAAGGAAGCGGCGCTGGCCTGTTCACGGCCGGACGATCGCGCCCGCGCCATAGGCGCTGCCAATACGCTCTGGCTCGACGGGGCGTTGCGCTCGACCAACACCGATGTCGAAGGTTTCTTGAATAATCTCGATGCTTGCGCGTCCGATTGGCAGAACGGCTTGCGCAAAGCCGTCGTGCTCGGCGCCGGCGGCGCCGCGCGCGCGGTGATCTACGGATTGCTGGAGCGCGGTGTCGAACGCATCGCGCTGGTCAACCGGACGCCCGAGCGAGCGGCGGCCTTGCGCGGGTTATTTGGACCGCGCGTCGAGCCCACGCTTTGGCAGGACCGCAATGAGGCGTTTGCCGATACAGTGCTGCTGGTGAACACGACGACGCTAGGCATGCACGGCCAGCCGGACCTCGATATCGACATTGGACGGCTGCCCGACCGCGCCGTTGTCGCCGAACTCGTCTATGTGCCGCTCGTGACCCCGCTGCTGCGGGCGGCGGCGGCGCGTAAGCTCCGCATTGCCGACGGCCTTGGCATGCTCATGCACCAGGCCGTGCGCGGTTTCGCGCTGTGGTTTGGCAAGACGCCGGAAGTGACTGCGGAGTTGCGGGCGCTGCTTGAGGCCGATATCGCCCTTCCGCCGAGAAGCGCGCAGGAATAATCTTTCGCCACAGGTGTTCTAAACCCTGTCGCCGGGGCGGCAGGCATCAAACGGGAGGGACTAATCGTGACATCATATAAATCCGTGATCGGAGGCGCTCTGGCGCTATCCTTTGCCGCCTCGCTTGCGGTCGCTCAGACGCCGGCAGCTCCGCCCACCCGCATCCGCGGCACAATCGAAAAGCTGGACGGACAGACGCTTATCGTGAAGTCGCGCGAGGGCGCCGACGTGAGCGTCAAGCTCGCCGACAACACGCCGGTGCGCACCGTCCTCAAAAAGACGCTCGCCGATGTGAAACAAGGCGGCTTCGTCGGCATCACCGCCATGCCGCAGCCGGATGGCACCCAGAAGGCGATCGAAATTCATATTTTCCCCGAATCGATGCGCGGCACCGGCGAAGGCCATCGGCCATGGGATTTGGTGCCCAACAGCACCATGACCAATGCGACGGTCGACAGCGAGGTCGCCGTCAGCGACGGCAAGAAGCTCGTGCTGAAATACAAAGACGGCGAGAAGACTTTCATCGTGCCGCCGGACGCCATCATCGTCACTTTCGCGCCGGCAACCATGGCCGACGTGAAGCCGGGCGCGAAAGTCGTGATCAACGCCAACAAGCAGCCTGACGGCAGCATTACCGCCGCGAACCTGACAGTCGGCCGCGACGGCGTTAATCCGCCGATGTAACCGTCGCCGGGGGCGGATCACCCGTCGTTTCCCTCTACTCCTGGCACGGCACTTGCTCGTTATTCGAGCATCCACACCGATGCCAGGAGGTCGCCTATGAAACGCGCCGAACTCACCGAGAAGCTGCTCGATATCAAACGCGATAAGGGCTGGAGCTGGAAGTATATTTGCGGCGAGATCGGCGGCATGTCGCCGATGCTCGTCACCGGCGCCCTCCTCGGCCAGATGAAACTCACCAAGCCGCAGGCGGAAAAGGCGGCCGAACTGTTCGGGCTGAGCAAGAGCGAACAGGCTCTCCTCAACGAAGTGCCCCTTCGCGGCTCGGCGATGCCGCCGACCGATCCACTGATCTATCGTTTCTATGAACTTGTGATGGTCAACGGGCCGGCGCTGAAAGCGTTGATCGAGGAAGAATTCGGCGACGGCATCATGTCGGCCATCGACTTCGACATGACCATCGATCGCCAAGCCGATCCCAAAGGCGACCGCGTGAAACTCTCGATGTCGGGCAAATTCCTGCCGTACAAATATTACGGCGCGACCGGCAATGAGCAGGCCTACGGCTATAAGGAAGAATAGATTTTCGTCATTCCGGGACGCGGGCGCAGCCCGCGGGCCCGGAATCCATACTCACAGGCAGCGAAGAGTTTTATAAATCAAGCGGAGCTTGAAGCGGCAGTGAGTATGGATTCCGGGCTCCTCGCTTCGCGAGGCCCCGGAATGACCTCACTCACCGCCTGCAATGGCGGTGGAAACTGTTATCGATCCAGCAGTGCCGTCGGCTGACCGAAGGGCCCCAGAACGGCTTGCCCCAGACCGCGCCGACCACGCCGCCGACTACGGCCCCGGGAGGACCGGCGACCAGAAGACCGGTGCCGGCGCCGGCCGCCGCACCGACCATGTCGGCGCGCGCGCTCGAAGCCGCCGCTACCGAGAAAACCGCTATTGCCAGCAAAAGCTTACGCATAGTGCCACTCCATGACCGTCCGCGCCCCTCCCCCGAGTGCCCGTGACGTAAAGCGTTTACTATCATGCGATACCTTTTCATAAGGTTGATGAAACGAAAACGCTGGCAAGACAAATAGTTAGCTTGCCCCGCCACCGCGGGAGAAGGCATCCAAGGCGGCGTCTGACCTGGTTATCGGCGGCAGTGCCGAGGGAAATTATTGTCGGTCCAGCACACCGGCCGACCGACGGCCGGGCCCCAGAACGGGCGGCCAAAGACCCCGCCGACGACGGCACCAGCTACTGCGCCGGGCGGCCCGGCGACCAAAAGCCCAGCGCCCGCGCCGGCCGCAGCGCCGACCATGTCAGCTTGCGCCGTCAAGGGAGCGGCCGCGACCGCGGCCAAAATCGTTGTTGCCAGCAAAAATTTCCGCATGGCGTCCTCCTCAGCCGATCGCGACGGATGGCTGCGACACCGCCGCCGCGATACGTTTGTTTGCTCGTGGGTTGTTGCAGTCGAGCACCCCGCGGAACAATCCGCGAGGCCGATTTTAGTTGCCGAGAAGGATGATTTTTTTGCTCGCCGGACTGACGAAATTCAAGAAGACAACAAACTGCGATGCGTCACCGAAATCGGCGCGTGACTTAAGCTACATCTCCAAAATCACCTTGCGATCGATGTCATCGACCTTGTTTACGCCTATCAGGGCCATGGTGACGTCGAGCTCGTTCTTGATGATCTCGATGGCGCGCGCCACGCCCGCCTGCCCGGCGGCACCGAGACCGTAGATATAGGCGCGGCCGCTCATGCAGGACCGCGCGCCGAACGCCAATGCGCGGGCGACGTCCTGGCCGGAGCGGATGCCGCCGTCGAACATGATCTCGATCTCGGAGCCGACCGCGTCGACGATCGGCGGCAGCGCCGAGATCGATGAAGGCGCGCCATCGAGCTGGCGGCCGCCGTGGTTGGAAACCACCAGCGCGTCGGCGCCGGTCTTGGCGGCGATGCGCGCGTCTTCGACGTCGAGAATGCCCTTGAGGATAAGCTTGCCCGGCCACAAGCTCTTGATCCACTCGACGTCCTTCCAATTCAGTGTCGGGTCGAATTGGCCCGATATCCATTGCGACAGCTTGTTGACGTTCTCCATGCCGCGCATCTGACCGGCGATGTTGCCGAAAGTCTTGCGTTTGCCGCGCAATATGCCGAGCGCCCAGGCCGGTTTGGTGGCGATGTCGATCAGGTTCGAGAGACGCACTTCCGGCGGCACCGTCATGCCGTTCACGATATCCTTGTGGCGCTGGCCGAGCACCTGCAGATCGACCGTGAGGACGAGTGCGCTGCAATTCGCCGCCGCTGCGCGTTCGATCAGCGCGCGGATGAAGCCGCGGTCCTTCATGACATAGAGTTGAAACCAGAACGGCTTCTCGACCGCGCCGGCGACATCTTCGATCGAGCAGATCGACATGGTCGACAGCGTGAACGGAATGCCCGCGTCCTGCGCGGCGCGGCAGGCCAGGATTTCGCCGTCGCCGTGCTGCATGCCGCAGAGCCCGATCGGTGCCAGCGCCAGCGGCAGTGCGGCCGTCTCACCGAGGATCGTGGTCTTGGTGCTGCGACCGGCGACGTCGCAAAGGATGCGCTGGCGAAACTTGATGCGATCGAGATCGGCGCGATTGGCGCGCAGCGTCTGCTCGGTATAGGAGCCGGATTCGGCATAATCGATGAAAGCGCGAGGCACTTTGCGGTGCGCGGCCGACCGCAGATCCTCGATACAGGTCCTGGTTTTCATAGGCGTTTCTTCTGGGCCTCGGCCCAGCTCCCCGACGCTTAAATAACACAAACTTGGCGCGGCTCTCCGTCCCCGTGAAGGAACGGCGGACCGACAAATTGTTATTATATGAGGGCGACGGCATCTCCAGCCGCAGTAATATTCGGAAGGCGACCAAGATGGATGGATGGAGCAGGAACCGCCCTCACCATGCGACCCGCCTCGGCTCTCCGCGCGACGTGAAACGGCGAACCGGGAGGCTCGGCGAGAACGAGAGGCGGAAGGAGAAGCTCGACGAGGCGCTCGAACTTGGGCTGGAGGAGTTTTTTCCGGGCTCAGACCCGGTCTCCGTCATTCAGCCGCCGTCCAGCATAGGCGATAAGCACGATGCGATCCGACGCTAGCCGCCACGCCTTATAAATCGCCACAATGTGAGCCTATCTCATTGATTTAGATGGCTTCTCGCGTCGTTCTGTGGATAACGGCCGGTAACCACTATCGGTAAGATTACCCAATATTTTTTGAAGCGATTGCGATCGCGGACGGGGTAGTATCCGCTCCGGACAGGCTGGCGGCGTGGGGCTCCAAGACAATGATTCGTAAGTATTTCGGTACCGATGGGATTTGCGGCCGCGCCAATGGTGTAATCACGCCGGAATTGGCGCTCAAAGTTGGGCAGGCAACCGGCCTGGTGTTCCGCCGCGGCGAACATCGCCATCGGGTGGTGATCGGCAAGGACACGCGGCTCTCCGGCTATATGATCGAAACGGCGCTCGTGGCCGGTTTCACCTCGGTGGGCATGGACGTCCTTCTCCTCGGCCCGATGCCGACGCCGGCGGTCGCCATGCTGACCCGCTCGATGCGCGCCGATCTCGGCGTCATGATCTCGGCTTCGCATAATCCTTTCGACGACAACGGCATTAAACTATTCGGACCGGATGGCTATAAGCTGTCCGACGACGTCGAGCACAAGATCGAAGCCTTGATCGACGCCGAAATGACCAAACGCCTGGCGAAAAGCGCCGACCTCGGCCGCGCCAAGCGCATCGACGGGGTCCACGACCGCTACATCGAATTCGCCAAGCGCACGATGCCGCGCAACCTCTCGCTCGAGGGCTTGCGCGTCGTCATCGACTGCGCCAACGGCGCCGCCTATCGTGTCGCGCCCGACGCACTCTGGGAACTCGGCGCCGACGTCGTCTCGATCGGCGTCGAACCGGACGGCTTCAACATCAACCGCGAATGCGGCTCCACGGCGCCCGACGCGCTGTCGCGCAAAGTGCGCGAAATGCGCGCCGATATCGGCATCGCGCTGGACGGTGACGCCGACCGCGTCGTCATCGCTGACGAGCACGGCCACCTGGTCGACGGCGACCAGCTATTGGCGGTGATCGCCGAGAGCTGGGCGGAGGATAATCTGCTCAGCAAGCCGGGCATCGTCGGCACGGTGATGTCGAATCTCGGTCTCGAGCGCCACCTGAAATCGCTCAATCTCGCGCTGGTTCGCACGCCGGTCGGCGACCGCTACGTGCTCGAAAAAATGCGCGAGCTTGGCTACAATGTCGGCGGCGAACAGTCCGGCCACATCATTCTTTCCAATCACACCACGACCGGCGACGGCTTCATCGCCGCGCTGCAATTGCTCGCGGTCGTGAAGAAAAAGGACAAGCCGGTATCGCAGGTTTGCCACCGCTTCGAGCCGCTGCCGCAGATTCTGCGCAATGTGCGCTATCGCAACGGCAAGCCGCTCGAAAACGCCAAAGTGCGCTCGGCGATCGCCAATGCGGAAAAACGCCTCAACGGCCACGGCCGCCTGGTGGTGCGCCCGTCCGGCACCGAGCCGGTGATCCGCATCATGGGCGAAGGCGACGACAAGATCATGGTCGAGGAAGCCGTCGACGGCATCGTCGAGGCGCTCACCGCGCACGCGGTGTGATCAGTAATTCCTCCCCCGTTTACGCAGGGCTGTCCGGGGAAGTTCAAGCATAGGAGAACTCGAGTTGGCCTGGGGGTGAGTTGGATTGGCGGCGACTTGGATTGCAGGGGGGCGGCTTGTCGATTTCGGCGATGGGTCTGCGCATGAACAAGCGCTGCCTGATAAGTTCGGTGAGACGCAGCGCCGGCAAGGTGACGACATGACGGCGTGCGGCAAGGCGCAGCAGCAGATAGGCGATCATGGCTGCGAGGATTTGCAGGCGGATGGCGTTTTCATTGTTACCGATGAACTTGCGGATGCGCAGATGCTGCTTGATCCAGCGGAACAACAGCTCGATTTGCCAGCGGCTCTTGTAGAGCGCCGCAACTTCCAATGCGCTGCGGTTGAGATCGTTGGTGATCAGTGTGATCTTGGCGCCGGTCTCGCGCTTGATACGGATGCGGCGGAGTGGAATCGGCAGGACGGAATCGCCCTTGCTGGCAAGCCGCACCTCGGCATCGTCGAGGATGACGAAGCCAGCGCCGATGGCGCGTCCGACGCGCCGCTGCCTGGTGACGCGCCAGCGCGTGCTCACCTTGCTCCGGGTGACGAAGAAGGCCTTGGCGTCATTGATCTTTTTCCACCAGCCGAAGTGATAATAGCCCTTGTCGAATATGTAGCTCGCAGCGGCGATGAGCGGCGTGCGGCGGCCCACCTCGATGTCGTTGATATTGGCCGGCGTAATCTCAACGCGTCGCGGCCAGTCGGCTTGCGGATCATAGACCGCATGAAGCTTCATGCCGCGAATGCGGCCGTTCCATTTGGCCCATTGGCACATCTTGCTTACCATAATCGGGCTGGCGTCGATCAATGCCACCAAGGCCGTACCTTGGCGACGGGTCTGGCGATCGGCCGTGGCCGCCAGCATCGCAAAGGTGTCGGCAAAAACCGCTGCAGGCCGTCGCCTGTTGGCATCCGACAAGGTCGAGCGGGCAAGCTTGCCGACATTGAGGTGATAGTGGGTCTGCGCGTTGGCATTGAAGGCCAGTGCCAGCCCGCGAAGGCTGTCGAGATTGCTCAATTGCGCAAAGATCAACGTCACCAGATGATCCCAGCTCTTGAACGATTTGTCGTAGGCATCGCCGTCATGCTCATCCACAATGGCGGCAAAGCGCCGCCGATCCACCGGTTTGAGCAGACTGCCGATGATGCTATCGAGATAGCGCATGCTCGGTCCTTTCTGAGTTCTCGACAACCAGAAACAATCGATTTGCATCGGTTCGGCCGAGCATGCACCGTGACATGGTGAATTATTCCCCGGACAGCCCTGCGCGTTTACGGGGGAGGTGGCGAGCGAAGCTCGCCGGCAGGGGTAAGTATCGGTCAAGTGGATCGAGGCCGTTCCGCCCACGCCCCCTCCACCGCGCTGCGCGCGGTCCCCCTCCCCCGCTACGCTTCGCTCCGCAGGGGAGGATGATCACCGCGACTTCAGAAAATGCGCGAAGGCTTTCAGCGTGCTTTCCGACACGTAATGCTCGATGCCCTCGGCGTCGGCTTCCGCGGATTCGGTAGGGACGCCGAGCGCGCGTAATACATCGACAACGAGCCGGTGGCGGACGCGGACGCGATCGGCGAGTTCATGGCCTTTCTCGGTCAGGAACACCCCGCGATAAGGCCGTGCCGTCGCCAGGCCGGCGCGCTTGAGGCGCGAAACAGTCTTGATCGCGGTGGCGTGCGAGACGCCGAGGCGCCGCGCGATATCGGTCGGCCTGGCTTCGCCCTCGCCGGCAAGAAGATCCGCGATCAGCTCGACGTAATCCTCAAGCAGCGCCGTCGATTGGGCCGACCGTGTCTTGCCGAACCGGCGTGCTTGGGTGCCTTCGGCGGGAAGCTTTCCCATTGTCATGAATACCAACTCGCACCGGCCTGAGCCGCATGCCAGCCGAGATCATATTCTGATGGTCGTGTCAAAATGTAGCCATAGCTACAACATGAAGCTATTGACCAAAAAGGCAGCAATGCCCATACTGTAACCAATGCTACATTTTGGTGTAATTGCTGCATACGGCAGGAATTGATGCTCAGCCCAAGACTGACCGAAGCAAGGCTCAACGAAACAAGCCTGGACGAAACAGGACTCGGCGAAATGGGGCTGAGCGAAGCCGGCGCGCGGCGCGGCGGCTTAAGCGAGCGAACCGTCGCTAACGCGCAAGAGGCACTGGCTGGGAAACGCGGCTATCGCCTGACACTCGCTTTCGTCGGCCCCGCCGTGATCGCCTCGATCGCTTATATGGATCCCGGCAACTTCGCGACCAATATTCAGGCCGGCGCGCGGTACGGCTACGAGCTGCTTTGGGTCGTTCTGCTCGCCAATGTGATCGCGATGCTGTTCCAGGGCCTGTCCGCCAAGCTCGGCATCGTGACCGGGCGGAACCTCGCCGAACTCTGCCGCGATCACTTCTCGCGCCCGGTGGTGTGGGGGATGTGGGTCGTCAGCGAGATTGCCGCGATGGCGACCGATCTTGCCGAGTTCCTCGGCGGCGCCATCGGTCTGTCACTGCTGTTTCACATGCCGCTGCTTGCGGGGATGGCCGTGACCGCGATCGTCACCTACGGCCTATTGATGTTCCAAGGCTATGGCTTCCGGCCGCTTGAGCTGATCATCGCCGCGATCGTAGGTCTGATCGGACTTTGCTACCTCATCGAGATGTTCATCGCTCCGGTCGATTGGGCCGCAGCCGCGATCCACACCGTTACGCCGCAACTTGCCGACGCCGGGGCCTTGTTGCTCGCGGTCGGCATCGTCGGTGCAACCGTGATGCCGCACGCGATCTATCTGCATTCCGGACTGATGCAGGCCCGGGTCCCGGTCCACGACGACAGGGAGCGCCGCAAAGTACTGCATTTCTCCAATCGCGAAGTCGTCGTCGCGCTCACCGTCGCGGGCCTCGTCAATATGGCGATGGTCATGATGGCCGCGGGCGCGTTCCACGCCGGCCATCCCGACGTGGCCGAGATCCAAACCGCCTATTACACGCTGACACCGCTGCTCGGCGGCGCCGCCGCCGGCATTTTCCTGCTGTCGCTCATTGCGTCCGGCGTTTCGGCCTCGACCGTGGGCACGATGGCGGGTCAGATGATCATGCAGGGTTTTGTCGGCTTCCGCATTCCGATCTGGCTGCGTCGCCTCGTCACCATAGTGCCGGCCTTCATCGTGGTCGCGCTCGGCGTCAATGCCACACAAGCGCTGGTGATCAGTCAGGTGGTATTGAGCCTGGCGCTGCCGCTGCCGATGATCTCGCTGATCATCTTCACCAGCAGAACCGATATCATGGGGGTCTTCGCCAATAGCGCGCTGACACGCATCACGGCCGTTGTCGCCACGGCCGTGGTGCTTGCTCTCAATATTGTTCTGATTGTGCAGACTTTGATGTAGCCGGATTAAGCGGCGGCAAAATCCGGGAAGAACAGCGTGCCGCGAACGGCTGCAGCGTCCTGGAAATCCCGGATCGCGCGGAGCGCAATCCGGGTCGCGATTTACAAGGTCTTCAGATTTTCAGCGGCCGACTTGCCGGTCTTGCGGTCCACCACGGCTTCGAAGGAAACGCGTTGGCCTTCTCTCAGCTCACGAATGCCAGCACGTTCGACGGCGCTGATGTGAACGAAGATATCCTTGCCGCCGTCCTCGGGTTGAATGAAGCCATAACCCTTTTGTGCGTTGAACCACTTCACGGTACCGTTGCTCACGGTTCTCTCCTCATAGACATATAAATATGAGCCGCGCGTATTTGCCCGGCTCGGTTCGCTCGAGATTTTGGTGAAAGATCGTCAGTCAGGCGCGGTTATCAGTCGCTGCAAGGCCGAGTCGTTCGGCCGAAAAACTCGATGCGGAATATTTAGAGGCAACACGCAATCTCTGCAAGACTTTGCCGGGCATTACGCCGCGAGACCACGGACCCAAGCCGCTTAATGACGAACACTTGGTGAAAAGAAAAGCTCGTGTTGCCGGCCACGCCTCTTGCCGGATTGCCGCTTGCCGGATCGCCCGCGCGATGCAACAAACCGCGGTCCGAAGGGAAGGAAACATTTCATGCGAACCGTCGCGCTCGAAGAGCACTTTTCCGCGCCGGCATTGGCCAAGCGCATCGATCCCAAGATCATCAGCAGCCGCGGCTTTCGGCCGAGGAATTTGACGCCGGGCGCGCCCAATCCGATGCTGCTTCTCCCGGAGATCGGCGAGACCCGTCTCAAATCGATGGACGACGCCGGTATCACGGTACAGGTGCTGTCGAACGCCGGGCCGGCCGCCGATCTGCTGCCTGGCCCCGACGGCGTGGCGCTGGCGCGCGACATCAACGATCATATCAAAGCGGCGATTGCACCCTATCCCGGCCGCTTTGCCGCTTTCGCCGCGCTGCCGCTGCAGAGCCCCGACGCCGCTCCGGTCGAACTTGCCCGCGCCGTGAAGGAATTGGGCTTTGTCGGCGCGATGGTCAACGGCACCACCGAAGGCCGCTTTCTCGATCATCCGAGCTATGACGGCTTGCTGGCCGCCGCGGTCGAGCTCGACGTCCCGATTTACATCCATCCCCATATTCCGCCCGAAGCGGTGCGGCAGGCTTATTTCTCCGAACTGCCGGAGGGCGCGGGCCGCGTGCTCGAAACCGCGGGCTGGGGCTGGCATTCGGAAACCGCCGTGCATCTTCTGCGCATGGTGGTCGCGGGCACGCTCGACCGTCATCCCACGCTCAAAATCATAATCGGCCATATGGGCGAGATGCTGCCGATGATGATGGCGCGCGCCGATCAGGTCTTCCGGCACGACGTCGGGCATCTCAAGCGCCCGATTACGCAAACCATCCTCGACCAGGTCTGGATCACCACCAGCGGCATTTTCGATCAGCCGCCGTTCCTCGCGGCGCTGCAGACCTTCGGCATCGACCGCATCATGTTCTCGGTCGATTATCCGTTCGAGGAGAACGCCGCAGGCCGGAAATTCCTCAACGAAGTCGCCCTGGCGCCGGCCGACAAAGAAAAGCTCGCCCACGGCACCGCGGACGCGATGCTCAAGCTCAAGGCGTCGTAGCAAATACAGGCCTGCTGAACGAAGAATCTTGCAGAGGGGGAACCTCCGGGACCGCCGATGATTGGATTCGGCGATAGGACCAGCACGGTGATGCCTTCCAGCCTAGGCGGTGATTTTCCGATTGGGCAAGGGAGCGGCCGGCGAGTCTTGGAGAGGGGAGTCTTGGAGACGGCAGATGCAAGTCGCTGGGATTCGCCAGAAGGGTGCCCGTGTTGAGATGATCGAGGCGGCCGAGCCGCGTCCGCTAGCTGAGGACGAGGTGCTGCTCGAGGTGAGGGCAGCCGGCGTGGCCATCTGGGATGAGATTGTCCGTGCTGGCCAATGGGACGTGGGTGCCAAGCCGCCGATGGCGTTGGGCACAGAGGCAGCCGGCACAGTGCTGGCCGTGGGCCAAGCGGTCGCCGACTGGGCGCCTGGTGACGAGGTGTTGACTCATCCGGTGCCGCTGCGAGACCAAGGTGCGTGGGCGCCCCGGATGATCGTCCCGGCCGGGGTACTCGCCCGCCAGCCGCCCAGCGCCAGCTGGGGGGAAGCGGCCGCCTTCCCGATACCCGCGCTCACCGCCGAACAAGTTCTCGAGACGCTGAACGTCCGCGCCGGCGAGCAGCTCCTGATCCACGGAGCCGGCGGAGTCACTGGCGGCTTGCTGGTTGCCCTCGGTTCGTTGCGCGGCGCCCAGGTCATCGCGACGGCGGGCCCAGCAAGCCAGCAGCGGGTAAGCGCGCTGGGGGCGCGCCAAGTCATTGACTACCACGATCAAGAATGGCCCGAACAGGTCCGCGCGATAACGGGAGGTCACGGAGTGGCCGCCGCGGTCAACGCGGCAAGCGGCGGTGCGGCTAGCGCGATCCGGGCGGTGGCCGACGGCGGGCGGCTGGCGACGATCACCCAAGATCCGCCCAGCCAGCAGCGCGGAATCACGGTCTCCGACTTCTACGTCCGCGCAGACGGAAACCAGCTGCGCAAACTCGCGCAGCAACTCGGGGACGGGCAGCTTGAGATTCCGATCGCCGCCAGCCGTCCCCTCGCCGACGCTGCCGAGGCGCTCGCCCAGGCAACCGGCGGCCACATCGGCGGAGCCGTCGTCCTCACGCTCTAACCAACCTAGGCGTTGTGACTCAGACTGAGTTCAAATCCATCTGAGGGCATTGCCCGTCCGAAAGGGAAGGAAGTCCGCGCGTGAACCGACGCGGAGCTGAGCGTTATACGCGCGAGGCAGATTGGCGCCGGGGTGGGCGGCGGGCTGTAATCAAGCTTGAAGGATACAAGGTGAACAGGAATTCCCAAACTCTCCCGGGCGGTTTGGGGAAGACGCCCAAAAGCAAAAAAATCAACGTGAACAATGCCAGCATGGCGCTCCCTACGGGAATCGAACCCGTGTTTCAGCCTTGAGAGAGGCCAAACCGGTCGGTGTGAGACAATGTGAGATGCAGGAAACATCAGTGTTTTAGACACTTTTCGTCGTGGACCGTCTCCTACCGTTTTGCTACATCCGTGCCGTACCTGTGCCGTACGCGAACAACGGAGCACCGGAATGGCCCGAGCAATCCGAAACGCGAAGCTCGTAACCCGATCGGCCCGCACCAAACTGCGAAGCCGGCGCGAGCCCTATTGGACGGTCATTTCGGAAGGCTGCGCGCTCGGCTACCGACGCGGCTCCCGCGGCGGCACGTGGATTGGGAAGTTTCGTGACGACACCGGAAAGCGCCACTATGACGCCATCGGGGCCGCCGATGATGCCCGAGAGCCTGATGGGCTCTCAGTGTTTTCGTTCGCACAGGCGCAAGACAAGGCGCGAACGTTCTTCCACCTAAAGGCCCGGGAAGCGGCCGGCGATCTAGCGCCATCAGACGGGCCGTACACCGTCGCCAGTGCGATTGCGGACTATATTAGGGCGTACGAGCGTCGGGGCGGCAAAGCCCTCTACACGACCCGCAGAGCGGCACAAGCGCACATCCTCCCGGTGATCGGCGGCATACAGGTGCGCAGCCTCACCGCGCGAAAGATTGAGGCATGGCACCACGATCTATCCGAGAAGCAGCCGCGCGTCCGAACGAAGCCCGGGAACGCACAGAAATACCGCATGGCAGACGCCAGCCGCGACGGCATCAGGAAGCGCCGCGCGACGGCCAATCGAGTGCTGACGATCCTGAAGGCGGCTCTAAACCACGCTTGGAAAACGGGTCACGTGCCTATCGACGACGCATGGCGCCGCGTGAAGCCTTTTCGGGAGGTTGACGCCGCGCGCGTGCGGTATCTCGTGGAGGCCGAATGCACGCGCCTTGCGAACGCCTGTGATCCGGCATTTCGCAAGCTTGTGGTCGGCGCGCTGTTGACCGGGTGCCGGTACTCGGAACTGACGGCCATGCAGGTAGCCGACTACAATTCGGACGCTGGCGTTATCACCGTCCGCATGTCCAAAGCCGGCAAGACGAGGCACGTAGTGTTGACGACGGAAGGGCAACGCCATTTTGCGGCACTGAGTGCGGGGAAACTCGGCGCCGACCCAATCTTTATCCGTCAAGACGGGGCGGCGTGGAGCACGTCCCACCAACTGCGGCCCATGAATGACGCGTGCAAGCGCGCGAAGATCAAGCCGGCAATCTCGTTCCACGTGCTGCGACACACCTATGGTTCGACGCTTGCCATGCGCGGGGTGCCGATGGGTGTCATTGCCGAGCAGCTTGGCCATGCGGACACCCGGATGACGGAAAAGCACTATGCGCACCTTGCGCCGTCGTACGTTGCGGACACGATTCGCGCGAACTTCCCCGACCTTGGTATTGTTGGCAAAGGCGCTGTGACCGCGTTGAAGCCGGTGCGGCAATAGCTGTTAGAGGGAAGCGTAATCAGGCAACCGCGCTATGCTGTAGTGGCTCAGTGATTTTGAGCAGGGGTCGGCGCCGACGCTTCACTAAGTGCCACAGGCCTCTCTCTGCCCCACGGACCAACGAAGTACATGGCCCCGGCGACAACGGCGGCGATTGCGATCGGCAGGAACCAATTCGTTTCCCACAGCCAAATTAGCAGCAAGACAAGACCAAACAAGGCAGCAATAACTAGCCCGATCAGCAAATCTGACATAGAAAACTGAAAGGGTCGAATTGCCACAGCGATGATGAATGCGCCGCCCAGGATCGCGTAGGAAATTTCTTTCGCTTGCTTGTCTGTCATGCGCCGCCCCACGAATACCGTTCACTCACTCTCGTACTTTAGTCCAATCTCCGCAAGCTGCCTGATCGCCTGCGGCCGGGAAAGCTCAGGCGCTTTGCTTGCCTGCCACTTGTCGACACGGGTGAGAAATTCAGAGTGACACCGCACGTTAATCTGCATTCCGATGCCGGTGCGCGGTCGCCCCACCTTTCGCTTTTTCTGTTTCGACTTTTTCATTTTGAGCTTCTGAAAATCATTTGAGCTTCCGTCAAGTCCGAAGCCAAGACTGTGGCCTTTGGCGGGGCTAGGGTCCCGCGTCAGGCCACAGACGGTTTAAACGTTACGCTGCCTTACGCGTGCGGCCTGTACCCTCAGCGAACGGAACAATCTTCACGACTTGCCCGTGCTCCGCGAAACGTTGGCGAAGCTCCATAAGCAGGTCGTCCGTCGTGACGGTTTCGAGGTTCGCCTCAAACACGGCGAGCACGTCCGCAATCGTTCTACCCGTGGCCTCGATCCTGACTGACATTTCCGACTTCCCTTTCCCTCAGCGCCGCCTATGCGACGCCTCACGAAATTAAAGATACCAAAAATCATTGCGCGTGACTAGAGATTTTTTTGCGCCGCGGCGACGCCGACCGTCAGTGACGCCATTTTGATGCTCTCTCAATTTTCCAGATTAAAAAAATCAACTTGCCTTTTGACTCGCAGGCGAGAAACTGAATTGCAACCTAAAACGTAGGGGGAGAGTAAATGACCGGTACGCCAGATGGGGCACCGCCAAAGCGTATTGCGTATCGCATAAAGGAATTCGCGGCGGCAACCGGCATCGCCTATAGGACGGTGGCCGAACAGGTGGCGTCCGGCAAAATTCCAAGTGTGAAATTTGGGAGTGTTCGGGTTATCCCGGCCTCCTATATCGAAGCTCGGCTGAAAGCGGCAGAGACTATTTGACCGCAGTGGACGCCGTTTGGCTAACTCTCTACCGACCTATGAGGAATTCGCTTCTGCGTGGGCGGGTTTGTTAATTCGTTTTTGGCGTGTTATGCTGTTCCCTACGGTGTAGGGAAACCCTACACGTGTGTCGCGAACCTGAAAAAACTGAGAACTGAAATCCTGTGACCCTGAAAGACGCAAGATCAACAATGCCGCCTAGATCGCGGCGCACAGGGAAACGACATGGCTACAGCATCTTCCTCGCCGATCGCATACACAATTCCTGGAAGCTGTCAGGCTTCAGGGTTTAGCCGCTCGGCAATTTATCGTCTTATCCAGGCAGGCGAACTGCGCGCCGTGAAGCACGGCAAGCGCACAATGATCCTGCACAAAGACCTGCAAAAGGTGCTCGAAAAGCTGCCCGCTATAGAGGCTCGATCAGCCGCTTAATGCCGGCGCGGCAAGTCGCCTCACTCAAATCTAAAAAACATCAACGCGCGCTGCCGCTCGGCGCTTTCGAGCCCGCGTTGTCACGTGCGTTTAAACGTCTTCGTAACAAAAAAATCCCGGCAACGGATGACGCCGCGCCGGGACAAAAGAAAGTTTGGAGGGTTCGTACATGCCAGAAGTTTCGGCGATCGGCAAGTCTGAAGTAAGCCGACAGGTCTATCGGCAAGCACACAGGAACAACGCCAAGCAAAAGCGAAGCTTCCTCGATTACGAGAATGCCGGCTTCGGCCCCGAATGCCTGCCGATCATTCCGGTTGGCGCTGCACTGTCCCCCGATAGCAGTGTGCCGCCCGACAATATAGGGAAAGTTCCCGGCCGCTTGGTGGCGCGCGATTTTACACGTCAAGACGGTAAGAGGGTGCGGGCCGGTTGGTTGGGCTATGCAAAGTGGACGGACGTTGAGGCCGCACCCAAAGACCTAAAGCTGTGGCAATCGTGGAAGGCCGGCGTCGGAATGCAGGGCCGCAAATTCCCCGCTGTCGATATTGACGTGGACGACAAGAAACTGTCGCGCGAAATTGAGAAAATCGCGTATGAGCAAATCGGCGCCGCGGCACGTCGAGATCGCACAGGGTCTTACCACTGTTTGTTGATGTACCGGGCCAGGGAAGGCGTGACGCTGCGTAAGCGCAGCATTGTGTTCATGGTTGGCGCGGTGAAGTCGCGCGTTGAGCTTCTAGCCACCGGACAATACTACAACGTTGAGGGCAGCACTTCTAAGGGTGAGTACGCGTGGCCAGACTGGCACCCTTGCGACGGTAGGCCTGAAGACCTAACAGAGATTGACGCTGCGAAGGTTGACGCATTCTTTGCTGCGCTCGGCGACTTACTCGATTTGCTCGGGTATCCCGTGGTGAGCGACAAGGGAAGTTCTACGGGCGCGGCCAGCAAGCACCGGCCGATCGGCTCGCCCGAGCTTATGGCATCCGATCCCGCCGACGTGCTCGCTTTGCTAAAAGCGTGCTCCAATGCCGACAATGATTATGACGAATTCATTAGGCTGCTTCCGGCAATCAAATCGTCGTTCGGCGAAGCGGCAGAAGATTATTACCCGCAAGTTGAGGCGTGGGCGCTGACCTATGAGGAAAACACGCCGGAAGTGGTGCGTGACAAGTGGGAGAGCTTTCACGATGCCGCATTGGGGTGGAGCTATTTGGAAGCGTGGGGCCGATCACGCGGCTACACCGGAGACGCGCAACGAGCCTTCGCCGACACGCCGCAACCGAGCGCCGCCGCATCGGCTGCTGATCCTGAAAACCCCACGGGCTCAATACCCGAAACGGAGATTGAAAAGGCGCTTCGCCAATATGTATGGGTGCAAAAGCTAGAGCGTTACGTTCATTTGGCAACGGGCGAAATGCTCTCCACCAAAGCATTCAATGCGGCCAACGTCCGCGTTGCGTCATTCGGCCGAAGCGGCGTGCAATCCGCCGAAGCCGAGTTTCAAAATCACCCCAAGGCAGGCAATAGCAAAGCGGTAATTCCAACCTACCGGCCGGGCCGCGGTGTCTCGATTACGGACACGAATGAGCGCGGTAGGTCGGTAAAGGCAGTGAACCTGTGGCGCCCGTCGTCTCTTGTGCCAGCGAGCAACGTCACGAATGACGACGTGCGGCCATGGCTCGATCATGTAAAGCTAATCTTTGGTGAGCTTGACGGCGCCGCGGTGGCTCACTTTCTGAATTTCGTAGCTTTCCTGCTTCAAAGGCCCGGTGAAAAAATAAATCATGCACTGGTCATTGTTGGCAAAACGCAAGGGACGGGCAAGGACACTGCTTTTGTCCCCGTCATTCAGGCGATCGGACTTCACAACGTCGCGACGATAACGCCTGAAGTTCTTGCCGGCCCCTGGACACACTATTTGCTTGCGCAACTCGTTCGCGCCGAGGAAATGATGAATTTCGGACGGCGGGAATTGGCAAACAAGCTAAAGCCGATGCTCTGCACGCCGCCGGAAATGGTGTCGATCAATACCAAGAACGTGAAGCAATATGACATTCCAAATCTGCAAAATTGGATCATGTTCACCAACCACGAAGATGCACTGTCGATCGAAGACACCGACCGACGGTATTGGGTCCACAAGTGTTGTCTAGAAGCCCCGTGCGAGCCCGCCTATTACGCGAAGCTCTATGGATGGTACGACGCGGGCGGCTGCGAAAAGGTCGCTGGCTGGCTGCTGCAGCGTGATCTAGGCGCCTTTAACCCGATGAGCCCCCCACCAGCAACGGAAGCCAAGCGCGCAATGTCCGTGCAGTCGCAGTCCAAGCAGGTGCGGTGGTCCTACGAAGCGTTGACGGTTGGCGACTTCGCCGGCCGCTCAATCGTCCTATACGAGGATATTAAAGCCGCCGCTGATGACTTTGATGGCGACGCCCCGACGGGCGTTAACCCCAAGAATGTTGCCGTCGCGTTCAAAGCGGCCGGGTTCAAGCAAATGTCGTGGCACACGAAGATTGACGGGAGGGTGCGTCAGCTTTGGGTACGCGATCAGGACGGTTCGTTGTCGCGACTGTCGGCTGACCAGTTGCGCGCAAAATATCTTGCGGAGCGTGCGCGCGGCGCGGCGACGGAGGCCGCGTGAGGGGGACGAGCGTTGTGGATCAGAACGAGGTTGGCGATTGGTTGGGAATAAAACCTAACGAAAAAGTTCAACGATCTAAACCAATTAGATCATGGGTTGGGGATAAAGGGATAATTTTGAGGGTTAGAAATATAAAGAATGTAATACGGGTTAGTGGGTCATGTGTGAAGGCTACGGTGTTCGCACCATACGGCAATGAGACCCGGACTTTTATCCCCAATCCCCAACCTTGCGGCGAAAAGCCAAGCATCATGCGGCTTTCTGTGGTTGGGGATGATTTTGCAGCTTACCCAACAACCCCAACCATGCGGCCCGTGACTTGTCGCGGTGGAAACTTTGCCGCCACGCAGGAAATATTTGCTCGCCTCGGTAGAGACTTAGGGGAGGCCGCAGCGACATGCGGCGACGATAGAACAGCAACACAAGCCAGTAGGAGGAAACGAACCAATCGACTGGTGAGGGGGAAAACAGAAAATGCCTAGCAATCCATTCGACCAATTCGACAATATTGATCCGACAAGCTCGCTTCCGGCCGGCTACACGCTCGATACGCAGCCGAGCCCTATCGCTGCAACACCGTCGGCGCCGTCCGCGCCGCAGCGGTCGGCAAGCTTCAACGATCGGCGGGGCAACCTGCCTTCAAATCCGTTTGACCAATTCGATAACGTTGATCCCGCAGCTTCGTTGCCGCCGGGCTTTCAGCTTGACGGTGTGACCCCGAGCGCGGCGCCCGCCGACGCAGGTGCGGCGCCTATGGGCGGCGCGGGGCCGGCTCCCGATCCCGCAGCTTCGTTGCCGCCCGGCTTTCAGCTTGACGGTGTGGCCCCCGCCAAGGACGCGAGTAACACGCCGCCAAAAGACAATTCATGGACCGGCGCAATGCAACGCGTGTGGGACAACCCGACGCCGGGCGGCCTCGTCTCGATCGTGAAGGGGATTTACAACGGCGCGATGACCGGGGCCGCGGCCACTAAGACCGCGATGCAAACCGGCGACATGAGCGACGACGCAACGCCACAGATGGCGCAAGCGGCTATGGACTTGGCGCCTGTTAGCTCGGGCTCGGCAATCCGGCCCGTGTATCAGCTTGCGAGCAAAGCCGCGCCGTCCGCCGCGGATGCGGCCGTGCAAGCAGCCGAACGAATTGGCGTCACTATTCCGAAATATATGGCGACGGACGGCTCCGTTGCGCCGGCCCTTGCGCAAGGTGCCAAGGCCGTGCCGCTTGGTGGTGAGCCGATCGTTAATGCAGCCAACCAAACACGTAGCCAACTTCAGGACGCAATCAACACTATCGCGCCGCCGACAGCACCCGACACCGCGGGCGCTGCCGCCAAGGCCGGAATAATCAACAACGTTAAGGTCGATGCACCCGCCGACGTGTCGGCGCTTTACGGAAAGTTGGAGGGCGGCCCGAGCGGCGGCGGTAGTCTAACCGATCCCACGGTGAAGGTGCCGCTAACCAACACCATGAAGAAAATGCAAGAGCTTCAAAGCGCGCGAGCGAATGCTAACTTGCCCGAGTGGTCGCCCAACATGAAAATTTTGGCGCAGGGCGTGACCGACCCGCAAGGGATGAACTACGCCGGCATCAAACAGCTACGCAGCTATCTAGGCCAAGGCTCCCCGCAGACATTGATTGCGGAAGGCGTCAATCCACAGGAGGCGCGCCAGCTTTACCGGCCGCTCACCGAAGACCTGAAGAACGCCGTTTATCTCGGGGGCGGCACACCGGCACTCAATGACTTTACGGAAGCAAACACACTTGCGGCGACCACTGCGGCACAGCGCAAACAACTCTACAATATCATCGGCGCCAAAGCCGACGTGGCACCTGAAGCTGTATTTTCACGGCTCACACAGTTAGCCGGCACAAAATCGTCGGCCGACCTTGCGTTGCTTCAGCAAGCCAAGAGCGCCATGGGGCCGCAAGCGTGGGGCCAAGTTGGAAACGCGATCGTTTCCCGGCTCGGGCGCGACGCGCAAGGCAACTTCTCCCCCGATCGGTTTATCGGGCCGAACGGTTACGCGAGCTTGTCGCCTTCCGCAAAATCAATCCTATTCACGCCTCAACAGCGATCGTCACTTGATGACCTGAATACGGTGTCCAACCTCGTCAATAACAAAATCACGAAGTTCAGCAACCCATCCGGCACGGCGCACACGCTTGAAGCGGCGGGCTTGTTAGGCGGTTTGGCTCACCCGGTCGGGACGATCGCGACCCTAGCAGGTGCGCGCCTCGCTGCGACTGTTCTCGCGCGGCCAGCGGTGAGCCGGGCGGCGGCAAATCTCGGACGTGTTCAACTCATGGGCGCCAGCACTGGCGCCATCATGGCGCGGCGGGCAGCACTTACGGCGGCCATCCGTGCAGAGTTTCCAGCAACAGCGGGTCAATGACTGGATTATATTAACACGCGCCCCCGGTTCGCTGTAACGGTGGCGCAATTAAAGGAAAGGGTACGCCGTGACGGAATGAACTTGTATCAAAATCAGACCAAGCTACGACGCTGGATCGAAGACATGACCGAGGAACAACTTTCACAGGTCGAACAAGACGCGGTAAAGCGCAAGCATAAAGTGACGGGCCATTCTTTTTGTGAACTCGCCGCAGAGGAACTGGCAAGGAGTGTGAAGCGCAATCCGTCCGACGTTGCGCGGATCAAGCGGATAGCGCCGCGGTATCCCGGCTTAGCTAAAGAGTTGCTAAGGTACTTCCCAGATGCGCAATGCCTAAAAGACGTTGCGGACGGATGGGAAACACCGCCGACGCCTCGCAATTCAGACGCCTATGCTGATGACTTTGGTTCATTCCGAGACGAAGCTGCGGAAAATTTGGACGCCATAGAGATCAACACCGGCAAACACTCTGTTGATTGGCTGATCGCGTATGCAGAGCGCCTTGCGGCGTGCGTCCCGTTCACCATGCGCGGTGGTCTTCACGGCGAGGATTGGGAGGAATGGGATGGCCTTAATCCGCCGGAACGTCATTTGCGCGAAGAACGGATAGATGCACTTGCATATTTGCTCTCGCTCTTTGCGGTGCCTGATGCATACGCACCCGACCCGGTGGAGAACGATTAAATTAGCTTGCGCATCTATTGAGACTGGGAGGCACTAAGCGTAGCTTCCGGCCTCTCAGTCTCGGATGATGCGCCGTCTTAGGAGGCCTTCACTTGTCGAACGACCAACCACGGGGTAATCCGCCCCCATTGGATTACCAGAAGTGGCTTCATGAGATGCAGCGCGAGGATGCCCACCGCGCGCATGATCGAAATGTGAGCTTTATCGCGAACGTCAATGAAGCGGCAATCAGTAACGCCAATCTTGCGCTGCGCACAGCGGTACTCATTAACGGCGGTGCAGCGGTTTCAGTTTTAGCTTTTGTTGGCGGTCTTGTCGGGCAGGGTAAGCTTACAATCGGGACTGCAACGGACGAAATTTCCGCCGCTCTCGTCTGGTTTGCTTTCGGCGTCGCCGCCGCGACGCTGGCGATGGGCTTTTCCTACCTCACTAATTATTGCATTGCCTGGAGCGCCACTACGCAACTCGCGATCTGGGAGCATCCTTATTTCCGGACCACAGGAAAATCGAAATGCATTATGGCGGCCGCCATCACCTTTCAGCTTATTGCCGTCTTGCTCGGCTTTGGATCGATCGGGGTGTTCTTGAAGGGAATGCTGGCCGTCAAGGCTTCCTTCGTTCACCTTGGATAGGCGACATTCGTGCAAGTGATGGGCTTCGACCGTCGCAAAATGGAAGCGGATCGAAAAGCCAAGGCTGTGGCTGAGGCCGCTGCCAAGCGCGCCACGGATGCACAGGTGCTTGAAGACGCGGAACGCCTAATCGCCGCCTGGAACGATCGCCAAGCCCGGCGAATGCCCATGCTGTTCGCACCGACGATCGACGCCGCCATTGCCGCGTGCCACTGGTTTCTGTGGGTGCATTGCCCCGCGTGCCGAACCACGCAGGCAATTGATTTGCGGACGTTGGATCGTCACCCCGATGCCGCAGTAACGAGTTCTCATTCCATGGCTCTCTTGCCGATCGTGCCAGCCGAACGCGCCGTTTGCTCAGTTGGTGCGGCAGTCACCCACAAGCATCGCCGACGAAATGCGGATCGAGCACACGCGGCGAGTGCTAGGCGACTAGGTCGCTTTTCTCGCGTGGGCACCGAGCGGCAAAGTCCTCCAAATCGGCGCCGCTCAAAGAACCCATATAATCAAGAGCGACTGCAAGATGGCAGACAAGTGCCGCGCGAGATTTAAGAATTTGCCACGCGTACCTATGCCCTTCGACGCTTTTGCAGCATGGAGCGCCATGTTGCTCCAATAGCTCCATCACCTTCACCGCATCCGTCATGCCAGCCTGCGGCAAAGTCGGCGTGGCTAAAAGTTCGGCCGCGACCATTCCGGCCTCGGCAACCGCGATTTGCTGGCACAATGGGCGCCGCACCGCGCACTCAATTTCCGATCGGCCTCCGCCGTCGTCGTTAACAGATATTGCTAGCACTCGCAGCCCGAGCGCCCACGCAACAACCGCGTGCCCTGCTTCGTGCACCGCAGCCGACCAGCGCATACCGTCTTCTTCGCTCACGGATGGTGGTTCCAGTCTCTATTTGGGCCACTCGTATGGCGTGGGGCGTGACATAGTGACGACGTTTAAACGCTGCGAGAGATTTCTCAATTCACATGGCTTCCTCGGTAGCCATGCGCTTTCAATGGCTTCTCGGAGGCTTCGTTGTACCGTATTCTCCGGAAATAAGTACGGAATGGAGCTAACCCAATGTCGCGCCACGGAAAACGGGTTGAAGCCGTCGGCTACATGCGCACTTCGTCGGCCACCAACGTCGGCGAGGGAAAAGATAGCGAGGCCCGCCAGCGGAAGGCGATCGAGGCTTACGCGAAGGCGGCCGGCATGATGATTGTCGATTGGTTCTATGACGCCGCAGTTAGCGGTGCTGATCCTATTGAAACTCGTCCGGGCTTTGCCGCCGTGCTCACTCGCATTGCCGGCAATGGGGTTCGGACCATCATCGTTGAGACCGCCAACCGCTTCGCACGCGACCTCATGGTGCAAGAGGTTGGCTTTGCGATGCTCAGGAACTTGGGCATTACGTTGATTGCCGCCGATAGCCCTGCATCATTCCTTGACGACGGCCCGACGTCTAAACTGATCCGGCAGATACTCGGGGCGGTCGCTGAGTTCGATAAGGCAATGACCGTTGCCAAGCTAAAGGGTGCACGCGATCGAGCGCGCCGGGCGCGCGGCAAATGCGAAGGCCGCAAGTCATACGCAGAGCGTGAAGGCGGCCAAGAGCTTGTCACGCTGGCCCAACAGCTACGTAGCAATGAGGGTGCGCGGCCGCGATCGCTGAGAGAGATTGCCGCCGGTCTTGCACAGCGCGGTCACGTCACGCCAAGCGGCAAGCCGTATTCAGCTTCAGCCGTTGCCTCAATGCTGGCTGACTGAGACGAGCCGCGGGCGCCGGCCACGCGGCGCAGCGTGGACGCCGGGCGACGACCATCCCCCACCCACGCGTCGCGATGACCCCCCTGAAAGCCTCCACTGCCGGCCGGGCGGAAATACCTGCCCCCGCATGGGGGCCTACCCCCAAAAAATTCCTAACTGGAATGCCGGCCCGCCAAAAAGTTTTTGAGACTTTCTCGCCAACGAATTAGCGAGGAAACAAATCTTTCAGCGACAAATCAATTTTGGCGCTAACAATCTTGGAGATTTTATTGATGAGGCCCTCTCTGGGGCGAACTTTGATATTCTGACGAACCGTCCGACCCTTATCTGTCAACTCGACGTGGAATTCACCTTCTGCGACGTACCCGGCGCCCTGTAGTTCCTCGAACATCTGGATCAATGTTGCCCCATCTCGGAATAGTTCTGGTGCCCCAAGGGGGTGGCCATGGGCGGGTGCCTGTTCTGCGGCGAGGACGATGCTACCGTCCTTTGTTACGTTTTGGTCCGCTAAGCCCAAGAGCAACTGATCAGGAGCGGGGAAAAAATATTGATAGATACCCAACTCCTTGAGGCGTTCTCGGACTGCATCAACGTCCCTTCCTGACAGAAGAAGCTCATAATCTGCTTCCGAAAACTCATAAAGCGGAATTGGGCAAACCCCTAGCTTGCGGTCGGCTTCCGCACTGTCGGTACCTTCAGCCGATAGAAGCGCGCGAAGATATTTCTCGGGAGAGGGCGCCTCTTGGAGTGCCGTGGCCCAATCAAGATTAGTGATTTGAGCGACGATATCCATAATTTGCACAGAAATGGGCAAGTGCACCTTGGTCGCCGTCTCAATCAACGGCTTCAATGCCGGCCCAATTCTCTCGCCGAATAAGGCGTTGCTGTTCTCTTGAACACGCTTTCGCTTACTGCCCATGCCCTTGAGCAGCTGCAGAATGGCCGGAACGTCGGCGCCTTGGAGGACGCGTCGCGCAATTTCCGACAAATCGAATATCACCGGCCTCGCAACGAGCACATGCGCGCCCGGCAACGTTGCCTGCACGTCGGCCTGCATCAAAGCCGCAATGCGAGGGCTCGGCTCAGCCGAAAAGACCACGACCCGATTTGTCTTGTCGTCGACCGCAATTGCTTGAACGGGGTGCTCCTGCCCCGAACCTCCGGAAATCGACGTTGCTTCGCGCACCTCTACGCCAATTGCTGAGCCGATCGATTTCCAAATTTGCTTCCTGTCGTCGTCTGACATCTAAGCCCGCCGAAGTATCGACTACTGTGTGCAACCTCTAATTCGTCGTTCTGTAATGGCGGCCCGCGTTCCTCGTCGTGGTCATCGCGCGTCCATCCATGAGCTACCGGATCGAACCCGTCATCGCACGCTCTTCTAGAAATCCATTCTTCAATGTCGTCGCCATCCATCAAGGTCTCCAATCGGAGCTTCTCTAACCTGCCTTCGCACGCTTCAAGATAGCAACCACTGCGGAGGGCCGGGCCTCTCGATTGTGCCGGCGCTTCCAATCGGGACGGTCACCGGCTTACCGACTGCGTACGTTCCCGAAATTGCCTCCCAACCGTCATTCCCAAGGTGGTTTAGAGCCGCAATAAATTCAGCGCGGTCCGGACTTTCGATCGCCAAATATTCCCACTTCATGTGTGCCTCATTGCTAGAACCACCTTTGCCGTATCCATGCCGTACGCGGGCACAGATGCGGGTGAGATACCAACTAACTACTTGAAATGATTGGCGCTCCCTACGGGAATCGAACCCGTGTTTCAGCCTTGAGAGGGCCGCGTCCTAGACCGCTAGACGAAGGGAGCTTGAGCCTTGCAGGCCCCGAAATAACCGCGATGCCCGTGGCACGCAAGCGGCTTGGCACGCAAGCGGCTTTGCGCCCGCTTGGCGCCGTGTAATGATGCACGTCGGGCGCGAATGCGGTACCCCGGCTTGATCCGAATAAGCCGATCTTGCGGAAATTGCGGCCATGAAGCTCTTCCAGCGCGTCCTATCGGCTTGCGCAAGTGTTGTGCTTGGCCTCGCCATAGGCTTCGGGCATGTTGGCTTGGCACATGCCGATGTCGGCTTCGACCGGCCGGGCGGCGATTACGACAAGTTCGTCGTTAAATCCGGCGATCCCGCCGAGTGTTCGCTCCGCTGCGAGCGCGACGGGCGTTGCCGCGCCTGGTCTTTCGCCTATCCGCGCACCCAGCAAGTCGAGGCGGTTTGCTGGCTGAAGAAAAACGTGCCGCCGCGGGTGGAAAACCAATGCTGCGTGTCCGGCGTGCGCGGCGCCGGTGTCAACGAACCGATCTCGAAAGACCTTGAATTCGGCATCGATCGCGCCGGCGGCGATTACCGGACCTTCGAAACCCCGGCAGACAGTTCGGGTGCCGCCTGCGCCCAGGCTTGCAAGGACGAACAGCGTTGTCACGCCTGGACCTATTCGCGGCCCGGCTATCAAGGGCCGGCTGCGCATTGTTATCTCAAGGCCAAAGTGACCATTCCGCGGCGCAAGCCGTGCTGCCTATCGGGCGTCGTCCGCTAGTCCGCATCAGGGCTCGACGGCAAAGCGGATGCGGCCGGTCGGCTTCAGCGTCTTGATGTCGAATAAGCGTAACTCGGTTGCTCCATCGACGTCCAACAGGACTGCGATGCGTCCAGCCGAGGCAACGGTCGAGATTATATGGGCGCCTTTCGGCAAGGTGACGATGCCGTCGCCGGATACGGCGGCGGCTCCGGCAAACATCCGATAGCCGATGACAGTCACCACCGCGGCGATGGCGAGCGCCGTGGTCAAGCCGGAGATGACCATCATCACGCGCGCCCGGCCGACGAGTTGCGCCGCCGCGGATTCGGGTCCATCTGCGGCTCCTGATAAATTGCCGCCTCCGGCTCCTGGTAAATTGCCGCGCGGGTTGCCGGATAGATTGGTCATGACTGGATGTCCATGAGCGTTCCCCCTTCGACGCCGACGACCGTACTTGCCGCCGACGATGACGCCGGCGACCGGCTGGACCGCGCCTTGGCCCGGCATATCGCCGCGCTGTCGCGGTCACGCCTCAAGACACTGATCGAAGCCGGCGCGGTCACCATCGATGGTGAGACGATCCGCGATCCGAGCCACCGCGTCAATTCCGGCATGGCTATCCAGGTCGATGTCCCTCCCCCTGAACCAGCAAAGCCCGAGCCCGAACCGATCCCGCTCGATGTCGTCTATGAAGACGACGACATTATCGTCATCAACAAACCCCGAAACCTCGTCGTTCATCCCGCCGCCGGCCATTGGACCGGCACGCTCGTGAACGCCCTGATCGCCCATTGCGGCGCGAGCCTTTCCGGCATCGGCGGCGAGCGGCGCCCCGGCATCGTGCATCGGCTCGACAAGGACACGACCGGGCTGATGGTGGTGGCGAAGAACGATCTCGCGCATCGGGCGCTGGCGGCGCAATTTGCCGATCACGGCAGGAGCAGCGAGGATTTCGAACGCGGCTATCTCGCTTTCGCCTGGGGTGCGCCGGACCGTCCGCACGGCGTGATCGATCGTCCGATCGACCGCGACCCGCGCGCGCGGGACCGTATGGCGATCCGTGAAGGCGGTCGCGAGGCGGTGACCCATTGGCAACTGCTCGAAGGCTTTGCCGGGGTGCCGGGCCCCCGCCGTCTCCACAAGAGCACGAAGTCCGATGCGCCGGCGGCGAGCTTTCTCTCCTGCCGGCTCGAAACCGGCCGGACCCATCAGATTCGGATCCATTTGGCCTCTATCGGCCATCCTTTGATGGGGGACGAGGTTTACGGGGCCGGATTCCGCACCAAATCAGCCATTTTGGCGCCGGAAGCCCAGATCGCACTGGCCGCCCTTGGCAGGCAGGCGCTCCATGCCCATATACTTTCGGTAAAACACCCCTCAAGCGGCAGAATCCTCAGGTTCAGGTCGGAACTGCCGCCTGATCTTGCACGTTTGCATCTTGCGCTGGCCGGCAGTCGGGCCGAGATCAGCGGCAAAATGTCCAGCGATAGTTAAGGATTCACCGGTTTCTCGGTTTTCTCCAAGCACTTGACCGAGATCAACGCTGTGTCGCGTTGATTTGATACCGCGTCCCTTTCGCTCGCTTGATTCGAATGTGTATGTTGCGGGTGCGAGATGAACCTTTGGCGCCGTCGGCTCGGGGAGCGGCGGTCCCAATTGCCCGCCGCTTCGCGGGGGCATTTATATGGAGGGCGCTATCATGGCCCAGACTGCTGCACTGCCTGTTTTGTCGGGTGAAACTGGTCTTACACGATATCTGGAAGAAATCAGGCGGTTCCCCATGCTGGAACCGCAGGAAGAATTCATGCTGGCCAAGAGCTGGCGCGAGCATGGCGACCGCGATGCAGCGCATCGGCTCGTCACCAGCCACTTACGGCTCGTCGCCAAGATCGCCATGGGCTATCGCGGCTACGGCCTGCCGATTTCGGAAGTGATCTCGGAAGGCAATGTCGGCCTGATGCAAGCGGTCAAGCGCTTCGAGCCCGACAAAGGCTTCCGGCTCGCCACTTACGCCATGTGGTGGATCAAGGCCGCGATCCAGGAATACATCCTGCGCTCCTGGTCGCTCGTCAAAATGGGCACCACGGCCAATCAGAAGAAGCTGTTCTTCAACCTGCGCAAGGCGAAGAGCCGCATTTCCGCGCTCGACGAGGGCGACATGCGGCCGGATCAGGTCAAGCTGATCGCCAAACGGCTCGGCGTCACCGAGCAGGACGTGATCGACATGAACCGCCGCCTCGGCGGCGACGCGTCGCTCAACGCCCCGATCCGCGAGGACGGCGATTCCGGCGAATGGATGGATTGGCTGGTCGACGACAGTGTCAGCCAGGAAAGCCGGCTGGCCGAATCGGAGCAGTCGGACAATCGCCACAAGGCGCTCGGCGACGCGCTTACCGTGCTCAACGATCGCGAACGCCGCATCTTCGAGGCGCGGCGGCTTGCCGACGAGCCGATCACGCTGGAAGAGCTCGCCGACGAGTTTGGCGTGTCGCGCGAGCGCGTCCGCCAGATCGAAGTGCGCGCGTTCGAGAAAATCCAGAAGGCGGTGAAGAGCAACATCGCCCATATGGAAAGCCCGGAGCACGCCGCGCCGATCGCCGCGGCGGCGCACTAAACTCCAGTCGCGACTTTAGCTAGCCGTTTCCGCCAACGCGGCGTCGGCGCGCCGTTCGAACAGAACGGCGCCCTGGCGCCGGGCAATGTCGCGCGCCGTCATAAAAGCCCGGCGTGCTTCGTCTTTGTTGGTTCGACTGAGCGCCAGCAGGCATTGGCCGCGTAAGCGATAAATCTCAGGCAGAAAGAAGCCGACTCCCGGCTCATCGATGCCGGCAATCGCGCGATCGAGCTGAGCGAGACCATCGGCGGCCCGACCGGCTGCGAGCAAAACTTCCGCCGCCAAGCCCCGATAATATTGCGGCAGCGGGCCGAGGGCGGCCGCATTCTCGATCTCGGCTTCCATCCCATGCGATGCCGCGGCCACACCGTCGCCGATCGCATCGGCCCATGACCCCAGGATCAAGTTGCCGGCACGCCATTGTGTCAGGCCGAACTTGTTGGTCAGCGCGGCGCCGCGCTGCGCCATGACGGACACGGCTTCACGATCGGTCACGAGCTGATGGGCAATGCCGCTATTGTGCAGGGCATGTGCAAGGCTGTTGGGATGATCGAGCTCTTCAGCAAGGGTGACCGCCCTGGCAAGAATAGCGACGGCGCGGCCGCGCTCGCCGGACAAGTGCAGCGAGTTACCGCATTGGGAATGCGCGCAAACTCCCGGATCGTGACCGCCGAAGGCATGGCCGAGGTGGCGATGACGGTCAATCTCGTACATCTCGATGCCAAGGCCGCTGTCGACGAGCGCGGTCGTGACGTCGCCGCAGAAAAAAGCAGTCGACCACCGGCAATGATAGGCCTCCAGCAACAGATCGCTGTCGGCGGAGCCTTGGGCAAGCGCCACGAGTTCGTTGGCTCGACCCCGCGCCAAGGCTGTCTTGCGCTTGAGATTGGCGTTGAGCCACAAGCCCCATTTGGCCTGATATGTCGCGGTATCGTCGCCCAGCGCCGCGGCAATGTTTTCGGCGCGTTGATAAACCGCCTCGACCTCATCGCTCTGGATACCGCGCATAACCATCAGCGCCGGTCCGAGTTTGAGCAGGAAATCCAGTTGGCGACGACTGCACTCATCCGCCTGCGCGATCATATCGGCGGTCTTGAGACCCGCCGAAAAATGCGCAATCGCTTCCTTGTAGGCCGAACGGCTCACGGCCTGGTCACCGGCACGCATGCGATAGTCGCAAGCGGGCCCCGATAGACCGGCCTCGCCGAAATGATACGCGAGCAAACCCGGCTCTGCCGTAGCCAAGTCGCTGAATTGTTTTTCCATGACACGGGCGATGCGCTCATGCCATTCGCGCCGTCGGCTTAACAGCAAGCTTTCATAGGCCGCGTCACGCGTCAGCGCGTGCTTGAAACTGAAGCTTTGCTCCGGCCCGCGCCCTTCCGGCAAAACAATGCCCGCCGCGACGAGCTTTGCCAGCGCGGCCTCGAGATCGGTTCTCCGGCCGAGCATCAGCACGTCGAGCAGCGCAACGGCGAACTGGCGCCCGATCACGGACGCGATCTGCGCCACCTCACGCGCTTCACCAAGACGGTCGAGCCGAGCGGTCAGCGAATCTTTAAGCGTGGCCGGCACGGCAGCGCTGTCCTCGCCGGCCAATTCCATCACGCTCTTGGTCAGTTCCTCGGCAAAAAGCGGAACGCCATCGGTCTTGGCGACGATGGCCGCCATGGTATCGGCTGACAGCCCGTGTGACGCCGCAACGCTCGCGACCAATTCGGCACACTCTGCACGGCCCAGCCGGCCAAGCGTGAGCAGCGTCGAATGCGGCCTGTTTTGCCAGGGTGGCGTGAAATCCGGCCGCGCCGTCACCACGGCAAGGAACCGGGCCTGGCCGATGCTGTCGGCCAGACGCGTTAGCAATTCGAGCGTGGTCGCGTCGATCCAATGGGCGTCTTCGACGACGAGCAAGATCGGCGCGCCGTCGCCGCCACGCAGGATATCGTCGAGCAGGAGCGCAAGAATTGCGGCTTTGCGCTGTGCGGGGGTTGACGTCGCTGGCATCGTCGTCGAGGCAACCGGGATCGACAACAGCTCGGCGATCAAGGAAACGGAAGCCGGATCCGACCCTCCGCGCTGGGCGAACAGAGCCTCCAACTTTTCCAGCCGTGTAGCCGGCGAATCCGCAGCGGCAAAACCCGCCATGCGAGAAAGATGCTGGATCATCGGATAAAGTGCGCTGTCGCTATGGTAAGGCGAACATTGCAAATGAATGCGGCGTTGAGGCTCGGAGGCGACCGCCTCCTGCAAGGCCTCAACGGCGCGCGATTTGCCGATTCCGGCCTCGCCGATCACCGTAACGATCTGCCCTTCGCCGGCGCGCGCCAATCGCCAGCGGTCGAGCAGCAATCCCATTTCATTCGCGCGCCCGATGAGGGGCAGATTGCCGCCGCTGCGGGCCGCCGCGAAACGGCTTTCAATGGAAGCTTCGCCGCGCACCCGCCAAACCGGGATCGGACGCGAAAACCCTTTCAGGGTGTGTTCGCCGGTATGATCGAGATCGAACAGACCGCCCAATAATGACTGCGTCGACTCACCGATGAGTATGGTGTCCGGCATCGCCAGCGCCTGAAGCCGAGCCGCGAGATTGGGCGTTTCGCCGACGATCGTTCGCTCTTGCGCGGTCCCGGTGCCGACGATCTCGCCGACGACGACAAGGCCGGTAGCAATGCCGACCCGCGCCTGGATCCGTGCCCCGCCCGGCAGCGCGATGCCGCCAACTTCCGCCAGGATGCCGATCGCGGCACGAACGGCACGCTCCGCCGCATCCTCGAAAGCTTGCGGAAAACCGAAATAAGCCAGCACGCCGTCGCCCATGAATTTGGCGACGAAGCCGCCGAAACGGCCGATCACGCCCGCGGTCGTGTCCTGATAACGGCGAATGACATCGCCGAGCAATTCGCAATCGACCGTCTCCGACAACGCTGTCGAACCGACCATGTCGCAGAACATCACCGTGACCTGGCGCCGCTCGGCGTCCGTCGCCGGCTCCGGTGCTTTAGAACTCAGCCAAGACTTGCTTCGCGGCGAAGTCATGCTTCGCGGCCGCAGAGCCACGTTCCGCAATCGCCTTCAACAGCCGCCGCCGATTGCCCAGCGAGACGCCGAGTTTTTCAAGATCGCTGTCGTTTAATTCCGGCAGGATATCGAGATCGATATCGTTCGCTTCGAACGCATCGGCGTATTGCTCCAATTTGTAGCGGCCGAGCCAGTCGCGAAGATCGCTCATTCAGAAAGTTCCAAAACGCGCCTTCGGGGCGCGATTTATCCGCAAAACAGCCATCAGCCTTGCGTGGCAGACGAACCCAATTGATCGCCCCGCGCAAGTAAATTCAATCCCGCAGCGCCGCCTTTAACGGCCAGCGGCAAGCTAAAATGATCGCGCCGGCAAGTGCCGCGATCGCAGCCGTCATCAGAAAAAATTCCGGTTTCGCCATGCGGCTCCAAAAGCTGCCGATGAAGCCGGCGAGGAAGCCGCCGGTGAAACTGGTCGCTAGCCATATCCCCATCATCATCGACAAAATGCGCATCGGCGCAACTTTCGTCACCAGCGACAGCCCGATCGGGGAGAGATAAAGCTCGCCCAGCGTGGTGATGACGATACTGCCCAGGACCCACAGCCAGCTCGCCCGTCCACCGCCGGCATGGAACGCGGCATAAGCCATAATGAGGCTGGCGACGGCGACGCCGCAGCAGCCCAACGCCATTTTCGTCACCGTCGAAGGCTCGGTACCGCGCGCCGCCTGGCGCGCCCACAACGCCACCACGAACGGGGTAAAAGCAAAAATCATGAACGGATTGAAAGCAAGAAACCAAGTCGTCGGAATTTGCGTCGTCCACCCCAATAGATCGATGTTGCGGTCGACGCCGGTGTCGATCCAAAGAATCGTCGTATTGCCGATCTGCTCATAGACCGCCCAGAACAAAGTATTCGGTATGAACAGAACGAGCAGCGCGATGATGGCGTGCCATTGCTCGCGACTCAGCGGCGGCCTTTCGCGATGCGCCGCCCTTGCCTTGAGCAATTCGTCCGGCGGAAGGTACGGCAACGCATAGAGATAAATGCAAAGCCCGATGCACATGCCGACACCGGCCGCGGCAAAACCATAATTCCATCCTGCCTTTTCGCCCAGCGTACCGCAGATCAGCGGCGCCAGGAATGCGCCGACATTGATGCCGACATAAAAGATCGAATAGGCGCGGTCGCGCCGATCGTCGCCCGGCGCATAGAGGCCGCCGACTTGGGTGGAGATATTCGGCTTGAAGCAGCCGCTGCCGAGGATCAGCGCCAAGAGCGCGAACAGGAAAAGTTGTTCGACCGCCATCATGAAATGGCCGACTGCCATCAACGCGGCGCCGATGACGACGGTGCGGCGGCGGCCGAGCACGCGGTCGGCAAGAAGGCCGCCGAAGATCGGCGTGAAATAAACCAGCCCGGTGTAAAGACCCCAGATCTGCGACGACAGCGGCTGCACGTCGAGCGGGCCGAACACGCCCTCCAGCGCGCTTTTGAGGCCGAGGAGGCCGAAGACGGCGCCCGAGCGATCCGGCAACAGCAGGTATTTCGTCATATAGAGGACAAGGAGCGAGCGCATCCCGTAATAGGAGAAGCGCTCCCACATCTCGGTCGTGAACAGGAAAGTCAGTCCGCGCGGATGGCCGAAAATCTCCGCCCGGTCGCGGCCGGCGGTGACGGCAATGACGTCTGCGGAGGAAGGCGTGCGGTCGGCCAAAATTGCAGAACTCCGGCGCTTGCGTCGCGCTGCTGCTGGTGGTTATTGGGTCGCCGGCCGGCAATGATGACAATAACAACGGCCGAAAGCTATAGAGGAAAGCTATCCGTGGCGGGTCCCACCAGGTTCGCGAGCGCAGGCGCCCGCTACGTTTCCTTGTTCAGCATTGCTACTCTGTTCTCGGGGCTTTGGCTGCTTGCCTCGCCGGGCTTTGATAGCACCGCGCATGGCGCCGAGCCGACCGTACTGCACGTCAACACCTTCCGCTCATCGCGTTCGCTGCCGTTCTACGTCGGTGTCGATCGCGGTTTCTTCGCCAGACGCGGACTCGATGTCCAGCTCGAATTCACCGAAAGCTCCGACCGCCAGCGCGCCGGCCTTGCCGACGGCTCGATCGACATCGTGGACTCGGCGATCGACAACGCGGTCGCGATGATCGACGTCGCCAAGGTCGATGTCATCATCGTTTCCGGCGGCGACAGCGGCACCAATGAATTCTACGTGCAGGACACGATCAAGGATTTTTCCGACATTCGCGGCCACGCCATTGCCGTGGACGCGGTGAATACGGCTTACGCCTTGCAGGCGAAGAAAATCCTGCTGCAGCACGGTCTCAAGGACAGCGATTACACGCTCAATCCGGTCGGTAACGGAACGCGGCGGCTGCAAGCCATGTTGACGGACAAGAACAATGCCGGCGCCATCCTCAACCTGCCGTTCTCGCTCGAAGCCGCCGCCGACGGTCTGAAAAGTCTCGGCCGCACCACCGATCTGCTCGGTCCCTATCAGGCCGGTGGCAATTACGTCCGGCGCGCCTGGGCCCGCGACCATGCAGCGGTGCTCCAGAACTATCTGGCGGCGTTTGTCGAAGCGCTGCGCTGGTCGCTCGATCCGCAAAACCACGCCGCGGCAGCCGCGATCCTCGTCGACAAACTCAAACTGAGCCCGGCCATGGCCGAGAAAAGCGTCACGCTGATCGCCGAGCCCGGTTTCGGTTTCGCGCGCGATGCCAAATTCGATACGGCCGGATTCAAGAACGTGTTGGCGCTTCGCGCCGAAACTGAAGGCGGCCAACCGGCCGATCCGCAGCATTACATCGATCTGTCCTATTACGATCGTGCGATGAAATTGGTAAATCAGTAGGAGCACCGCATGCCCGCGACTTTTCCCGAAGAAGCAAAAAACTTCCGCCGCATCGGCCACGATCCGTCGGCCGCCTGGGGCGGCGGCAGTCTGGTGCAGGTCCACAAGGGCCACGCCTATGTCGGTGCCGTCGGCGGCTCGAGCTTCAACGGCCCGGAAGGTTTTACCGTCCACGACGTGCGCGATCCGTCAAAGCCGAAAAAGGTCGGCGAATTCCGCGCGCCGCCCGGCGTGCATTGCCACAAGCTGCGGATCGTCGGCGAGGATCTGCTTTACGTGAATTCCGAGCGGCTGGCCGGCGACAAGGGCAAGAACGCGCGCGCAGGCTTTTTCATTTTCGATGTCTCGACGCCGGCAACGCCGAAGCCGATCGGCTTTTACGACATGCCCGGCTCCGGCCCGCACCGCTTTGGCGTCGATCTCAAGCGCGGGCTGGCTTTCATGCCCAACGACGCGCCGGGCTGGAAAAAGCGCGTGATCTGGACGCTCGACATCAAGAATCCGCTCAAGCCGGAAGTCGTCAGCATCTGGGGCCTGCCGTGGATGAAAACCGACTCCGATGAAATCGGCAACGATCCGATGCCAGCCGAAGAGGCCACTACGCTGCACGGCCCGCCGATGATCCGCGGCAACCGCATGTATTGCGCCTGGTGGGGCGGCGGCATGGCGATCATCGATTGCACCGATCTGCGCGACATGAAGCTCGTCGGCCACATCAAATGGTCGCCGCCGTTTCCCGGCTCGACCCATACCTGCTGGCCGATCGGCGATCGTCCCTATCTCGTCGTCACCGACGAAGCGCGCGGCAAGCAGAAATTCTGGGACGCGCAATTCATGTGGGTCATCGACGCGCGCGACGAAACCAATCCACTGCCGATCGCAACTTTCATGCCTGATCGCGAAAAATACTACGACCGGCCCGGCCGTTTCGGTGCCCATAACATTCTGGAAGACCTGCCGGCGGACGGCCCGTGGAAGGACATCGTGTTCCTCACTTATTTCAACGCCGGCCTGCGCGCGGTCAATGTCAGCGACCCGCTGCACCCGAAGGAAGTCGGCTGCTACGTGCCGGAAACGCCGGAAGGCACGCCCGGCATCCAATCAAACGACATCGGCGCCGACGACCAAGGCCGGCTCTACCTCATCGACCGCTGGGGCCAGGGCATGCACATTCTGGAATACACGGGGTAGCCGATTTTCTCACACTCTCCGGTTTGAAGGCACGGTCAAAGGGGCAATAACGATGCAACGATCAACCGACCGTATTCTCACCACCCACGCCGGCAGCCTGCCGCGGCCGACCGACATCCTGCAAATGGTCCGTGCCAAGGCGCGCGGCGAGGCTGTCGACGATCAGAAGCTCGCCGCGCGTGTCAAAGAGGCGGTCGCCGAGGTGGTCCGCAAGCAGGTCGATACCGGTCTCGATGTCATCGACGATGGCGAATTCGGCAAGCCGAGCTTCGTCACCTATGTGCGCGACCGGCTGGGCGGGCTCGAGCCGCACGGCATGCGGCCGAATGCGTGGCTCTCGTCGCGCGAGGCGATCAGCTTTCCGGATTACTACAAAGCCCAGGAAAGCGCGTCGCCGCGCGCCAAGCAGGTGCAGATGGCCTGCACCTCGCCGCTGACCTACAAGGGCGAGGCGGCGCTCAAGGCTGAGCTCGACACGCTCAAGAGTGCCATCAAAGACGTCGATGTCGCCGATGTGTTCGTGCCGTGCATCTCGCCGGCCAATATCGAAGACTGGAACGAAAACCGCTATTACGCGACCAACGAGGAATATCTGTTCGCCATCGCGGATGCGATGAATGTCGAATACAAAACGATCGTCGATTCAGGCTTCTTGGTGCAGGTCGACGACCCGCGGCTTATGAGCCACTACCTGATGGATCCGAAGATGTCGGTCGACGACATCCGGAAATGGGCGATCAAACGGGTCGAGGCGCTCAATCACGCGCTGCGCGGCATACCCACCGAGAAGATCCGCTATCACACCTGCTACAGCATCAATTTCGGCCCGCGGGTGCATGATCTCGAAGCCAAGCACATCATCGACATCCTGATGCAGATCCGCGCCGGCGCGTTCTCCTTCGAAGCCTCCAATCCGCGGCACGAGCACGAATGGGAGGTGTGGAAGGAGGCAAAGCCGCCAAAGGACACGGTGTTGATCCCGGGCGTCATCACCAATTCGTCGGTGCTGGTCGAGCATCCCGAACTGGTCGCCCAGCGCATCATCCGCTTCGCCGACTTCATGGGCCGGGAGAATGTGATCGCCGGCACCGATTGCGGCTTTGCCAGCTTCGCCGGATCGGACGAAGTCCACGCCAGTATCGTCTGGGCCAAGATGGAAGCGATGGCCAAGGGCGCCGAAATCGCCAGCAAGAAGCTCTGGGGCCGCTGAGCCGGCCGCGGCGATCAACGACAAGCAGCTTTGTTAGACGCTCCCCAAGCCCACACCTTGCGATTGCACGACGCAGTCAGTATAAGCAGTGATTGAGGGCTGGGGGACGTAAGTGAGTGCGGCGGTTTGGAATTTAGTCGCGGCTATTTTATGCACGGTTGGGCCGGGGATCGGCACTACTTACGGTTTGTACCTCGCATACACAGCGCAGCCGACCGATATTAATTACCTATTTTACATAGGAGGCATCGTCGGAACGGTGGGTGGAACTGCCTGGGTTGTCTCGGCAGTAATAGGAATTATGTTAGCCCGGAAGAAATGACGAAGCATGACTACATTATTTTGGCGATGGTGGTCGCGGGGATGGTCACCAACTTCCTCGGTGCGGCCTTTACGATCGCGCGTGTCCTGTCGCTCCTAAGACGACGAGCGGCGGGTGGGTCTACCAACGTGTCCTATAATGGCAATATTGAACTGACGGACTTTGCATTTTCATTTTCAGAGCTGAGAATGAAATTGAAATCCATTCGGTCCCTTCATGAATTTGCCGAGCTATTTGAAAAACACGCATTTGGTCATGGCATTGGTGCATCAGTTGTTATTGCGGCAGGTATTATGACCGTGGCAGGAATTATGGCCGCAGCAATACTGGCTTGGTAGGTTATAGCTCAGTTATTTCTTACCAAGGCGACTTCTAGGATTGCCTTCCCTTATTATCGCCGTGGCGCAAACCCGAATGTCCGCTCGAACCGCTTGGCGTAATCCGGCCAGCCCTCCGGATTGACGATCCGCTTGACCGGCTTGCCGTCGAGCGCATCGAGCACCTGTTCGGCGGCGATCTTGCCCATATTGGTGCGGGCTTCGCGGGTGACGCCGGCCATATGCGCGGTGGCGATCACATTGTCGTACTTCAACAGCGGATGGTCGGCCGGCGGCGGCTCCTTGTCCCAGACATCGAGGCCGACGCCCGCGATCTTCTTGTCGCGCAACGCCTGCTCCAGCGCGGCCTCGTCGTGAATGAAGCCGCGCGCGGTCGTGATCAAGTAAGCATGCGGCTGCATCAGCGCGTATTCGCGCGCGCCGATCATGCCGCGGGTCTCGTCGGTAAGCGGACAATTGATGGAGACGAAATCGGCGCGGGCTAACAGCGTATCTAGCTCGACCTTTTCCGCACCGCGATTGCGCATCTCCTCGGCGTCGACATAGGGATCGTAGGCGATGACCTGCATGCGGAACAGCGCGCCGCAGAGTTCGGCGACACGACGGCCGACATTGCCGAGGCCGATGATGCCGATGGTCTTGCCGAACGCCTCGCGGCCGATGAAATCGACACGCGTCGTAAACGTGCCGGCGCGTAGCGCCCGATCGTTTTCGGCGACGCGCTTGACCAGGATCAGCATCATGCCCAGCACATGCTCGGCGACCGCCTCGGCGTTGCCACCGGTTTGATTGACCACCAGGATGCCGCGTTCGGTGCAGGCCTTGACGTCGACCGTGTCGTAGCCGGCGCCATTGGTCGAGACGAGCAGGAGGTTAGGCGTCCTTTTCAGAAATTCGGCGCTGGTGTGATAGTGACGTGCCAACTCGTCCCGCGTCGAACTGGTCTGATAAGCATGGGCGGTCGATAAGATGGGCTCCGTCACGTCGGCCGGACTCTCATGCTCCAGTACGTCGAGCCGCACGTCGCCGCGCTTGCCGATGATCTCGACAAAGCCGATCGGCCGATGCGGCGCCACGTAGAACACGCGCTTGTTGTTGACCACGTTATTCATCGAAGAGCGTCCCCCAATTTCCTATCTGTCTGCGTCAGTTCAAAACCCCAGTGTCGTCCATTTGGAATTAAACGCGCCGCACTCGCGCGCTGAGAGCGGAACGAAAGCTCGGTGGAATGCGTTGTTATTTCACGAAGCTTATCGATCGGATCATGCAGCGGAGGCGACAAATGCCAGTCATTCTGTGGTTGTTGGGCGTGCCACTCGTTGTGGTCATAGCGTTGATGGTAACCCACATCATTTGATATTCGGACCTTACAAGCAGCCCCGCGTCAGCGGGGCTTTTTTTGACTGCCTGCACGCCCTTCCCTGACGTTTTCTGGCGTTTTCGACCTACCCGGCGAAGAGGCCGTATTACAGCCGAGTTCGCCAAATCGGGCAATGCCGGGTTGCGGGCGCCCCGCTCGCGATCAACGATCCGTAAAAGGAAACAAGCCTAGTGTCGGCTGAACGGGCTTGATAGCGACGGCAGGAACTGCCACATCCACTCCGCCATGAACATGCCACTTCGCGCCACCGAGGGCGCCCCGGCTCAGTCGCCCATCGCGACGGAAGTAGAGCGGCGGCGCACCTTTGCCATCATTTCCCATCCGGACGCCGGCAAGACGACCTTGACGGAAAAACTGCTGCTGTTCGGCGGCGCGATCCAGCTTGCCGGACAGGTCAAGGCCAAGCGCGACCGGCGGTCGACCCGTTCGGACTGGATGGCCATCGAGCGCGAGCGCGGTATCTCGGTCGTCACCTCGGTGATGACCTTTGCCTATGACGGCCGCGTCTTCAATCTGCTCGATACCCCGGGCCACGAGGACTTTTCGGAAGACACCTATCGCACGCTCACCGCCGTCGATTCCGCGGTGATGGTGATCGACGGTGCCAAGGGCATCGAGCCGCGAACCCGAAAGCTGTTCGAAGTCTGCCGGCTGCGCGATATTCCGATCATCACCTTCATCAACAAGATGGACCGCGAAAGCCGCGATCCGTTCGAGCTTTTGGATGAGATCGAAAAAACACTGGCGCTCGATACCGCGCCGGTCAATTGGCCGCTCGGCCGCGGCCGCGATTTCGTCGGCACCATCGACGTCGAAACCGGCGGCGTAAGGCTGCTCGACGGCGATGCCGGCGCGGCGGGAAAGCTGCGCGAAATGACCATCGACGCCGTCGCCGCCCTCAATCCGGCGCTCGACGCTGCCGCGCTGGAAGGCGAGATCGACCTGGTGCGCGACGCTTGCAAGCGCTTCGACCCGCGCGGCTTCGCCGAAGGTCATCTGACGCCGGTCTTCTTCGGCAGCGCGCTGAAGAATTTCGGCGTCGGCGATCTGCTCAATGCGCTCGCGACCATGGCACCGCCGCCGCGCGCTCAGTCGGCCGACAAGCGGCTTGTGACCGCGACCGAGCCCGGCATGGCCGCCTTCGTGTTCAAGATCCAGGCGAACATGGATCCGAACCATCGCGACCGTATCGCCTTCGTCCGGCTTTGTTCCGGCAAGCTGACGCGCGGCATGAAGGTCAAGCAGGTGCGATCGGGGAAATCCATGAGCCTGAACGCGCCGCAATTCTTCTTTGCCCAGGACCGCGCGCTCGCCGAGGAAGCCTATGCCGGCGACGTGGTGGGCATTCCCAATCACGGCACGCTGCGCATCGGCGATACCTTGACCGAGGGCGAGGATCTCAATTTCGTCGGCGTGCCGAACTTCGCGCCGGAAATCCTGCGGCGTGTTCGCCTGGGCGATGCCATGAAGGCGAAGAAGCTGAAAGAAGCGCTGCAGCAATTGGCCGAGGAAGGCGTGGCGCAGGTGTTCCGGCCGGCCGACGGCTCCCCTGCCCTGGTCGGCGTCGTCGGGCCGCTACAGCTGGATGTGCTCCGCGCACGCCTCGCCGCCGAATACGGCGTGCAAATCGAGTGGGGCACATCGGAATTTCAGCTCGCACGCTGGATTTCGGCGGCCGAGCGCAAAACGCTCGATCAGTTCGCGGCGAAATATCCATCTTCCATGGCCGAGGATTTCGACGGCGATCCCGTCTTCCTGGCGCGCAGCTCCTTCGACCTCGACTATACCGGTGAAAACAACCCGGGCATTTCCTTCAACGACGTCAAGGACGTCCACAAGGACAAAACGGCGGCGTGACGCCGCCGATCACGCGCCGGCGATTTCCTCGCGCAGCATTTCGAGCTCGAGCCATTGTTCCTCGGCGGCGGCGATCTTCCGATGCAGTTCGCCGAGTTCGCTGCTGACGCTTTGGAAGCTTGCGCGATCCCGGGCGTAGAAATTCGGATCGGCCAGCTTGACTTGTAGTTTCTTTGTTTCCGCCTGGAGGGCGGCGATCGTTTTCGGCAGCGTTTCCAGCGCGTGCTTATCCTTGAATGACATTTTACGTTTTGCCGGCGGTCGTTCCGCTGCGCCGGGTGCGATTTCCTTGGTGTGTTTTGCCGATGTCCGCTCAAGCCTCGCACGCGTCAGATCGGCGCCGCGTTGCGCCAGCATGTCGCTATAGCCGCCGGCATATTCGTTCCAGCGGCCTTCGCCCTCCGGCACGATTACACCGCTGACCAGGCGATCGAGAAAGTCGCGGTCATGGCTGATAAGCAGAACCGTGCCGGGATAATCGGCCAGCATGTCCTCGAGCACGTCCAACGTCTCCATGTCGAGATCGTTCGTCGGCTCGTCGAGGACGAGGAGATTTGATGGTTGCGACAGCGCCTGCGCCAGCATGAGACGGCCGCGTTCGCCGCCCGACAATTTGCCGAGCGGCGTGCGAGCCTGCTCGCTCGCGAACAGAAAGTCCTTCATATAGCTGACGACGTGCCTCGGTTGGCCGTTGACCATCACCGTGTCGCCGGAGCCTTTGGTCAGCGCTTCGGCGACCGTGACATTGGGATCGAGACTGTCGCGGTGCTGATTAAGCGTCGCGATCTCAAGTCCGGCGCCGAGGCGTACCGTGCCGCTATCGGGCGGCTGCACGCCTGTCAGCATGTTGATCAGTGTGGTCTTGCCGCTGCCGTTCGGACCGACGATGCCGATGCGGTCGCCGCGCTGGATGCGGATGGAGAAATCGCACACTACGGCACGGTCGCCATAGCTTTTGCCGATACCCGCGGCCTCGATCACCAGCGCGCCGGACGGCGCGGCGGTACTGACCGTGATCGCTGCATTGCCGGCGGTGCCGCGATACGTGCGGCGCCGCTCGCGCAAGTCCTGCAACAGGCCGACGCGGCGCATATTGCGCTTGCGCCGGCCGGTGACGCCGTAGCGCAGCCAATGCTCCTCGGCGACTATTTTGCGATCGAGCTTGTGCTGGCCGCGCTCTTCTTCGGCCAGCACCGCATCGCGCCACTCTTCAAAATGGGCAAAGCCGCGGTCGAGGCGACGCGTCTCCCCGCGGTCGAGCCACACCGTGCTGCGCGACAGCGTCGATAGAAAGCGGCGGTCATGGCTGATGATCACCATCGCGGTGCCGCGCTCGTCGAGATCGCGTTCCAGCCATTCGATAGTGGTCAGATCGAGGTGGTTGGTCGGCTCGTCGAGCAGGAGGATATCGGGCGACGGCGCCAGCACGCGCGCCAATGCGGCTCGGCGCGCCTCGCCGCCGGAAAGCTGGGCGGGATGCTCCTGCCCGGTCAAGCCGAGCTGTTCGAGCAGATAACGCGCGGCATGCGTATCGTCGGTCGCTCGTAGTCCCGATTCGACATAGGCAAGCGTGGAGATGAAATCGGCGAAATCCGGTTCTTGCGGCAAATAGCGCAGCAGCGCGCCGGGCTGCACGAAAACCGTGCCGCGATCGGGTTCGACCAGACCTGCGGCGATCTTCAATAGCGTCGATTTTCCCGAGCCGTTGCGGCCGACCAGCGTAACCCGCTCGCCGGGCGACACCGAAAGCTCCGCCCCGGTGAGCAACGGCGTGCCGCCGAAGGTGAGCGCAATATCTCTGAGTTGGAGAAGCGGAGGAGCCATAGGGGTTGCTTATCGCGTTCTTGCCCGGTTTTGCAGAGCCGGGCCATTGAACCGCGAATTCAGGCCTTCTCGTGATGGGTCAGTCGCGCGGCACGGTGAACGCCGCGAGACCTGAAATAGGCTCACTTGTATCCAATTGCCAGATCGCGTCGATCAGCGGCGAAACGTCGTTGTGCGGTATGGCCATCGCGGCCGCGGTCCGTAGCTTGTCCTCAAGGTCTTTGTCGCTCATCGGATTGGCCTCGCTGCCGCGGGAGGCGTTTTGCGCGACTTTATGCGTCACGCTGTCGGCGGTCGTGATCTCCACAGCCGCGGCGATGGTGGCAAAGCTTTCATCCCGCACCACGCTCACTTTGCCGCGTAGCGCCCGCACCGCCGGATCGTTGACGCAAGCGTCGGTAAATTGCGCGACACCGGCTTGACCGGTGACCAGCCCCGCAGCAACGGCGTGTTGCGTGCTGACCTGCGATTCACGCCCGGTCGCGATGTCCGGCCGGTCGGTGCGCACCGCAAGCAGCGGATTGCCGGTGACGACGACTTTCTCGACGATCGCGGTGGGATGCTCGCGCCGCCAATCCAGCACGCAATCGAGCACCGGATGAATGACGAAGCCGCAAGGATAGGGCTTATAGGCGGTCGGCATTATCTCCCAAGTCTCACCAAGCCCCTCGATGAGGGACGACAGCTTGGCCGTCTCGTTGAGCGCATTGTAATAGCCCTGCGCGCCGTTGAGCGGCTCCGCCGGCCCGTCGAAATTCTTCTCAGCCAGCAGCGCCGACAACAGGCCGTTGCGCGCGGCATTGCCGACGCTGACGCTCTTTGACGGCGTGCCGAGGCATTCGCACAAGCCGCCCGATTGAGTTGCCGCATGGCCGAGCGCCCACACCATTTGCCGTGCATTGAGCCTCAAAAGCTTGCCGCTGGCCGACGCGGCACCGAATACGCCGCAGGTCGAGGTGATGTGCCAGCCTCTATTGTAATGGCTCGGCGACATCGCCAATCCGATGCGGCATTCGATTTCGTAACCGAGGACCAGCGCAAGCAGAAAGTCGCGGCCGCTTATGTTCTCAAGCTCGCCGATCGCCAAGAGCGGCGGCACCACCGGCGCGGTCGGATGGATTGCAGTGGGCACATGGGTGTCGCAGAAATCGAGCACATTGGCGCCTGCCGCATTGAGAAACGCCGCACTCAAGGCATCGATACGTTCCGGCCGGCCGACGATCGTTGCCTGCCGGCCGCCGGAAAACGGCGCCAGTGTTTGCAAGGCCGTCTCGATAGTCTCGTTGCGGCAGCCGGTCAGCGCCACGGCGAAAAAATTAATCGCCGAGCGTTTGGCCTGGTGCGCGACCTTGGGCGGCAGGTCCTCCCACCGCATGCCCACGACGAATTGGGCCAAGGTCTCGGTCACGAATGTCTCGCTCACGCCTGGATTTCGCAACATCGCATCCCCGCCAAAAGGCGGCGAGCATCGACCGCGCCGGGGGAAAGTGCAAGGATGCAACAATCAACGCGCTCAAATAAAAGCTTCCTGGGGAAGATCATGACGGCTTGGAAGTGTTTGGCCCTAGCGATCCTGCTCGCCGCGCCGTTCGGCCCCACACCAGTCAGAGCGGACGATTATCCTTCGCATTCGATCAAGCTCATCGTGCCCTACGCCCCCGGCGGCGCCGCCGATGCGGTTGCGCGCATCGTCGCCAAACATGTGAGCGAAACCATCGGTCAGCCGATGGTGGTCGAGAACCGGCCCGGAGCGGGCTCGATCATCGGCACCGAGGACGTCCACAAGGCGGACCCCGACGGCTACACGCTCTTGCTCGGACAATCCGGCCCGATCTCGATCAATCCCGGGATCTACAAAGAACTGCCATATGACCCGGAAAAGGATTTCGCGCCGATCACCATGACGACTGCTTACACGTATATCCTCGTGGTCAATGCCAAGCTGCCGGTGAAGACGCTGCAGGATTTCGTCGCGATGGTGAAAGCCAAGCCCGGCGAGTTCAATTACGGCACCACCGGCGTCGGTGCCTCCAATCATCTAGTCACCGAGCTGTTCTCGAGCAGAGCGGGGCTGAAGATGATCCATGTCCCCTATCGCGGCACCGCGCTTGCGGTCACCGATCTTCTCGCCGGTCAAGTGACGATGGTTTTTGCCGATCCGATTTCGGCGATGCCGCATGTGCGGTCGGGCGCGCTGCGGGCGCTGGCGGTGACCACCGAGGACCGATCGCCCATCGCGCCGGACGTGCCCACCATTGCCGAGAGCGGCTATCCCGGCTTCGATGCCATCGGCTGGCACGGCATTCTCGCGCCGGCCCATACGCCTGCGCCGATCGTCGCCAAGCTGCACGATCAGATCGTCGCCGCACTGAAGGACCCGGGGACGAAGGCGCTGCTCGACGAACAGGCAATGACGATTGTCGGCGACTCGCCGCAAGAATTCGGCGCCTTCATCAAGCAGGACATCGCGCTCTGGCGGGACGTCGCCACGCGAGCAAACGTGTCGGTGAAATAAAGGATCGCCACACGCCCCTCCCGGCGGGGAATGGCAGGCCCTTCACGGGAGGGGCGGTCGTCGGGTTGAATAACTAGGCGTGTACTCAGAAACCCGGTTTGGTCGAAGGCAGCTCGCAATGTCCGCTATTCCACATTTGGCGGGCTCAACTCGGACCTCGCCTGAGGTCAAAGAAGGGCCAATATCGGAAATGAACGGCTAGTGTCTCAGTTTGCAATTTGCGGGACTTTTCGCGCCTCTAAAATATTCTGCAATTTAATCTTCACCGCTGGAGGTTGGTCAGTGTACAGAAACTCTCCTACCGTCATTCGTTTTATGAGCCGTAGGTATGGCGCGCCGGATAGAAGCGCATCGAATTTGATGCGCTCCTGTACGATGTACTCCTGCTCATCATCTGCATCTTTGACTAAGGTCCATTGATCGCACTCATTGCGTTCGTTTGGGCGGCCTCTGAATATAAGGTTCTCCATGGGCACTCCCCTAACCATGGCCTTCCAAATAGGTCCTACTTCAGTCTAACACATCATGGTCTGAAGGCTGTGTTGTGCGTCACAACAAATTGCCGCGCCGATGTCCGAAATGGCTCCCACAAGCGGACGTGAGCAGTCGCAGCAAATATCGTCCTATTCGATCAAACGCGACGTGGCGTCGCCACATGAAGCCTGCCGACTGGTCGCGCCAGTTGCCGCAGCGGCTCGTCATCCCCACGCTCATGACGCTAAGCTGGCTTAGCGACGTGCGCGAGCTCATGCTCACCTGCCGATCGAGCATCGCGGAACGTCCACTTGGCGTCACGTCGTCGTCGAGCTCGAAAAGGCGGCGCGCCGGCGCCGAAACCGCGGCGTGTCGATCGCGCTGCGCTTGGCGCTATCGCTTGACGGCGTGGAGCAAAATGTAGCGCGGCTGGGCCGCGACGGATTATCTGGAAAATTTTTGCGATTATCGAATAATAAAAACAGGTTCAGTTGCTCGGGCGGGAGAGAGGGTCGGGTGGCGTAGTAAGGCTGTCGAAGTGAAAGTGCTTGTATGGATTTGACTTGCCCGGCTGGGGATCAAACTGCGCCGGGCTGCTTAACTTGGATGGTTCCCCACCCTGGTCGAGACCAAACATTTTGCTGACCTGTTCGTCTGGATCGGCAAACGCGGCATTGCCGCCCTCGGCGGTTCCACCATTTCCCTGACTGAACGCTCGTGCGGGAGCACCGGTCAGCGAGGCTGCGGCCACTGCGAGCAATATAATCGCCACGAACCGGAGCTGCGTCGATCGCAACATGAGTTTTCCCCCTGACGGTGCGCGCCCTCTTGAGTAGTATGCGCGTATTCGCTCTTGGCGGCAACGCGTTTTTCGCCTTGCCAATTGTGACCGGATTACAAAAGGCAGGGCTTGCAACCGGAAAACTTCCGTGCAGCCGCTGGCCGTTCCACGCTCGGTTTGACGGTTTCTCGGTTCGTTACCGATTTGGCGGCAACGCGGCGCGGATTCGAAAATCGCCTTTGGGTTTTGGCTGTGTGAAAACTCCGAAATTGAAATTTCAGATAGAATGTTCATCTCGTCTTCGTCGATTTGAAAAACAAAAGCTCTGGCAAACATTGTCGAGAGAAGACAATCAAGAAAACAATTCTACGCGCTCCTCGCGCTCAGAGGTTTTTACACAGTCTAGGTCGCTAACTGCCGCCTCTGCGATAGTTCTGGGCGTCCGCTTTGCCAACCGACAAAGACAGTGGATGAGGCATTGTCCCAAGCGGCGCGAGAAAGGCCCGGGCCAGCAGAAGGCGCCCGGCCGAGGCCCTTGGACCCGCGCGGGTATCCAAATAATCGGGGCTTTATCCCCTTTAATGCCGTAAGTGCCGAGAAATAGGGCACTTCCGGCCCCTCCGAGCCGTTATTTTATGGTGATGAACATCCTTTAAAGGCGCTTCCAGGTAACAATCGCTTAAGCGCAGTCAAAACCATGCCGTTTTGCCGGTGGGTTCCCTTTAAGTCTTTCTTCTTCGCCCGCTCGTAAAAGCAGGAGTCCGAACCACCCTTGGTCTCCGCCGGGAGAGGCGGATCGCCGCTATTGTACAGAACGCCTTCGTATAACTCCGTTGAGTGGCGCATATGGATGCCAGTGATATGCCGGATTCCACGGCCGCGCCACCGTCCTCCGCCTCGGAGTCGACATCGGATGACGCTACGACCGCTCCATCACTGGAGTTGGCGCGGCTGGCGCAATTGCTTGAAAGAGCGGAAGACCGGGAAGCCGAGGCGCGCCGTGCGCTGAACGCGCTTGCCGCCATCGTCAATCAGCTTCCGGTCGCTTTGACCGTGCAATCGGACGACGGCAATACCCTGTTTGCCAATGACACCGCCACGTCCTGGTACGGCGCCGCGGCTCCGGCGCCGTTGACGGCAAATCCGGCGGCGAACGACACCGATGGCACGATTTTATCGGAAGATTGTCTGACGGTGCAGGACGGCCCGCGCACGCTGCTCCGGGCTTGCCGACGCGCCACTCTTCTCGAGCGGCGCGTCCTGGTGTCGGCGTCGATCGATTTCACCGCGCGCAAACACATCGAAACCGAATTATCGAAACGCGCCTATTTCGACGACCTCACCGCCTTGCCGAATCGCGCTTTGATTCAGGAACACGTCGAACAGATTCTCGCCGATGACAGACATGCGCCTCGCTTTGCGCTGGCCTTCATCGACATCGACAATTTCAAGCACATCAACGATTACTACACGCATGCGGTCGGCGACGCCCTTTTGGTCAAGGTTGCGCAGCGAATTGCGGCTCACATCCGGCCATCCGACGTCGTCGGCCGCATCAGCGGCGACGAATTTTTGGTGGTGATCAATCCGGTGGAGCGTGACGCCGAACTCGACGATCTCGTCAACGCGCTCCTGCAGGAGCTCAAAGAGCCGTTTCTGATCGAAGGCTTCGAGGTTCTGACCTCGGCTTCGATCGGTGTCAGCATACACCCGGACCACGGCACCAATTACGAGATGCTGCGCCGCGCCGCCGATACCGCAATGTATCGGATAAAAGCGGGCGCCAAGGGGGGCGCCGTATTGTTCAATTCCGATATCGGCCGCGACATGAACGCCCGCATGGCGCAAGAACAGAGATTGCGGCTCGCGGTGCGCGACAGGCGCTTCTGTTGCGCCTTCCAGCCGAAAGTCGACATGCGCACCGAAGAAGTCGCCGGCGTCGAAGCGCTTATTCGGCTGCGCGACGAGGACGGCGTGATCCAGGCGCCCGGGCAGTTCATCGGACTGGCGACCGAACTCGGTCTGATCGACGATCTGACTTATCTGGCGCTTGAAGAAATCATCGGATCGATAGATTTGCTCGACGAAATGTTTGGGCCGCATGCGACGATCAGCATCAACGTCGCGGCGCGGCAGGCCGGCGATCCCAAATTCATGCGGGCGTTTTGCGATGAGCTCAACGCTACGCGCTATGCCAGTCGCTTCATCGTCGAAGTCACAGAAGACGCTTTCATCGGCAAAAGCCTCTTCCAGAGCGAGGTCTTGCCGATGCTGCGGGAGATCGGCGCCAAGGTCTCGATCGACGACTTCGGCACCGGCTATTCGTCGCTGGCGGTGCTCGCCGACATCACCGCGGATGAGATCAAGATCGACCGGTCATTCATCACCGACATCCAAAAGCGCCCCCGCAACCAGAGCATTCTGCGGGCGATCGAGGCGATGAGCGAGCCGCTCGGCATGACGATGATTGCCGAAGGCGTCGAAACCTTCGAGGAGGCGGCCTATCTGCAGGCGGCAACCCGCATCCGTCTGGCACAGGGCTTTTACTATTCAAAACCGGTTTTGATGGAAGACCTCACGCCCGCCCGGAGTGTCGGCAATTCGCGCATCGATCCGTCACCGCGGGAGCGTTCCCAATCGCGCCGGGCGCTGGTGACGCGGCGTTGAGGCGTGGCCTTCTGCGCCGCACTTCCTAATCATCGCTTAACCATCGCCCGCACCCATCCACTTAAGCGATACAAAAGCAGCCGGTTACGGCCGCAATTGCCTGCAACTTCGACGGTCCTATTAACGGAATCTGCAGCGGGACGCGGCATATCTTTATACGCAGTTTTGCGGATAATTCTTGCGGGGGCGCACCGTGCCGATCAACGATAGCAGTGTCGCAAGCCATGCGAGCGCACGGGGAACCGAGCTGCTCGGACGCGTCATTTCCGTTCGTGGCTCGCAGGCCAGTATCGGGTTACCACCGGCATCTCCACTGGCGCCCGAGGAAGCGCGAGCGACCGTCGGAAAATTTCTCGGCGTGCGCGCCGGCAAAGCGCTTCTTATCGGTCTGATCGCCGACGTCACGCTGCGGGCAGAGCCGCAATTGCGCCAGCACGAACACGTCGCCGTTGCCGAGGTCGATCTGATCGGCGAAATCCGCGACAGCGAGAGCGCGACGGCGCGTTTTCAGCGCGGGGTGACGAGCTATCCGGCGATCGGCGATGCCGTGACGTTTATCGGCGCGCGGGAGCTTCGCCTGATATTTCCGAGCAACGGCACGCGGACCATCGAGGTCGGCCAGTTGCAACAGGACGCCAGCATACCGGCCCGCATCAACATCGATGAAATGCTGAGCAAGCATTTCGCCGTGCTCGGCACCACCGGCGTCGGCAAGTCGAGTGCGGTGGCGCTGCTGCTTCATCAGATTCTCGACGTGCGGCCCGACTTGCGCGTTCTCCTCCTTGACGTCCACAACGAATACAGCCGCTGCTTCGGCAAGCGCGCGCAAGTGCTCAATCCGAGCAATATCAAGCTGCCGTTTTGGCTCTATAACTTCGACGAGATCGTCGACGTGTTCTTCGGCGGCCGGCCGGGACTGGATGAAGAGGTCGATATTCTTTCCGAAGTCATCCCGCTCGCCAAAGCCGCCTATGCGCAACAGACAGCTTCCGCCGGGCGCTCGCTGCTCAAGAGCGGCGATATCGCGACCACACGCTACACGCTCGACGTGCCGGTGCCCTATCGCATCGCCGACCTGCTCGCCATTCTCGACGGGCGGATGGGAAAACTGGAAAACCGTTCCTCGCGGATGATCTATCACAAGCTGATCACGCGCATCGAAACCATCCATGGCGATCCGCGCTACGCTTTCATGTTCGAAAACGCCAATGTCGGCGGCGACACCATGGTCGAAATATTGGCGACGCTGTTCAGGCTTCCGCCCGCCGGCGTGCCGATGACGATCATGCAATTGGCCGGCTTCCCTTCGGAAGTCGTCGATGCCGTCGTGTCGGTGACATGCCGGATGGCGTTCGATCTCGGATTATGGAGCGACGGTGCCGATCCGCTCCTTGTCGTCTGCGAGGAAGCCCATCGTTATATGGCGGCCGATCACAATGTCGGTTTCGCGCCGACCCGGCGCGCCATTTCCCGCATCGCCAAAGAGGGACGCAAATACGGCGTGTTTCTCGGCCTGGTGACGCAGCGGCCTGCCGAGCTCGATTCAACGATCCTGTCGCAGTGCAGTACGCTTTTCGCCATGCGCATGACGAACGATCGCGATCAGGCGCTGCTGCGGTCGGCGGTGGCGGACACCGCCGCCAACTTCCTCGCTTTCCTGCCGTCGCTCGGCACCGGCGAGGCCTTCGCCTTCGGCGAGGGCGTCGCGTTGCCGACTCGGATCAAATTCCATCAGCTGCCGCCGCAATTTTTGCCGCGGAGCGAGACCTTGATGTCGGGCTCAGGCAACACCCTGGCGGCAGCAGACAGCCATTCGCTTGCCGCGGTGGTCGAGCGATGGCGCGGACGCATCAACAAGCCGCGCGCAACGACCGAGGCGCCGCTTGCCGAGATCAAGCCGCCGCCGCTGGTCCCGGCCGAAGCGCCGCCCGCCGCGGCCGCGCTCGACCCGAACCGGTTCAAATTGCTCAGACGGCCGCTGGAGCAAATGCCGGGAGCGCAATCGCCGCTGACGCAAACCTCGCCCGCGCCGGCACCAGCGCCAATGCCGACGATCCGCCGCTAGATTATTACTCCGCCGGCGCGACGCTTCCTTCGGCATCGGCCTCCATGACTGGACGCGTGTAATACAGGAAGACCAAGAACAGCGCGCCGATGAAGCACGGCACCGCGGCGGCGTAGAAAATACCGCCGACTTTGTAGCCGAGGCCGACCAGCACCCCGGCCAGAACCGGCCCGAAGAACTGGCCGACCCGCCCCATGCCCATGGCCCAGCCGATACCGGTCGAGCGGATTGCCGTCGGATACATGCCCGCCGCCACCGCGATCAGGCCGGTGCCGGTGCCGCCGACAAAGAAGCCGGCGAGGAACGAGGCCGTACCCAGCATCACCACCGAAGTCGTCGCCTGTCCGAACCAGGCCAGACAGATCCCGCCGAGCACGAAACCCGGGATAAGCACGCGGAACGCCCCGCCGCGATGCACCAGCCAGCCCGACATGGCGCTGGCGATGACGCTGCCGAGATTATTCAGGCCGACGATCAAAGCCGCGGCCGAGAGCGAGAAGCCGACCGAATTAAGCACCGCCGGCGTCCAGAATGTTACCGTCACTAGGACCATGAAGACCATGAAGAACGGCACCCACAGCAGCACGGTCGGCACCGCCCGGCCTTCGGTGAACAGATGCGTCACCGGCGCGCCCTGCCGGGCCGGATCCGGCGCCGCATAAAGCTCCACGCCGGCCGGGATTGCGCCGGGCATGATTCTCTCGAGCGTACGGCGCACCTCGTCGAGGCGCTTGTTGCGCGCGATCAGGTAGCGCACCGATTCCGGCAGCCAGATCGCCAGAATGATCGCGATCACGATCGGCGCGACCGCGCCGATATAAAACACCGATTGCCAGCCGAACGCCGGAATGACCCAGGCGCTGGTGAGGGAGCCGATCAGGCCGCCGGCGGGAAACGAGGCAAACGCAATGGTCACGAACACGTCGCGCAAACGCTTCGGCGCCAGTTCCGCCCCCATGGCGAGGAAGGAAGGTGTCGCACCGCCCAGGCCCAATCCCGCGAGGAAACGGAAGGTCAGCAATTCAGTAAGCGAGGTCGACTGCGCCGTCAGGTAGCTGAACACGGCGAACACGAGCACGGCGATGATCATGAACCATTTGCGGCCCAACAGATCGGCGAACGGCCCGAACGACAGGGCGCCGAGCGCGGCGCCGACAAGTCCCGCCGAACCGACCTGGCCGAATTGCGGCATCGGCAGATGGATCACCGCGGCAATGGCAGGGGCGGTGTAGCCGATCGCCTGAGTGTCAAAGCCGTCAAGCGCCGCCACCAGCATGCAGAGGATCAAGACGCCGATCTGATATCCCGTGACCGGATGCCGGTCGATGAGATCGATGACGTCAACCTTGGCTGCCATTGCGATTTCCCCCCATAACGTCTGGCCGTCTGGCCGGCCTTCGACGATTGCCCGTTTAGCATTATTTCGCGGAAACCATCACGGCCGCAAGCTGTGGCGAAATGGTCCGCAACCACCATCCGTCTTTCGCCGCGGAATTCCCTCGGCAAGAACCGGATTAACGGTTCATTCACCATAAACTTCTATCGAGCGATAGGGGCGCAACGCTTGCCACTAACGCGCAGGCCTTTGAGGGATATCCCCGTGAAAACGACGAATAGGATTCTGATTTCGGCGCTGGCAGCGGCTGTTTTGTCGAGCGGCCTGTTCACCGAGACCGTCATGGCGATGGCGGTAGCGCAGGCGCCGACGTCCAACACCGCCGCAGCGCGCGGGAGCTTCCATGTGGCGGCCGTCGTTTGCGGCAGTGTCGGTTGTACGCCGGTATCTACTAAAGCTACGCCCCGCCGCAAATTAAAATGGCTGGGACACGGTTGAGCCCCTACCGCCCATGCTGCGCTCGAGCCGCATCACGATCGGACCGGTCGTGCCGGAAGACTTTGGCCCGCTGTTTTGCTGGGCCAATGACGTAACGGCGGCGCGGCTCGATTTGGCCTATCGGCCGGTCGACATGATGGCCCATCAGCAATGGTGGAACAGCCTCGGCAAGGACCCGAGCAAGGTCGTATTCGCGATCAGAAAGACCACCGAGCCGGCGATCATCGGCTACGTGCAGATCGCCGGGATCAACAGCGTGCACCGCTCCGCCGAACTCGGCATCAGGATCGGCGCCGAGAAGGATCGCGGCCAAGGCTACGGCCGAGAGGCTTTGGTCTTGGCCGTTGCTTTCGCCTGGGATCATCTCAATCTCAACCGCGTGCAGTTGATCGTGTTCAAGCACAACCTCCGCGCCATCGCCGCCTATAAAGCGGTCGGCTTCAAGAAAGAGGGTTTGCTGCACAAGGCAGCCTTCATCGGCGGCGAATGGGTCGATCTCCTATTGATGGCGGCCTTGCGACCGGCTCAGTCCCGGAAATCGCGGCAAGCCGGCGCACTCGCCGCCTGACCGACAAGTCTTTATAACCGTCCGCTGGCTATAAAGAGGCCGCACCCGACCGACAATACCATTGTCGCGTTCGGCACCTGGCCGGAGCGTTTCTCGCGTGACTTCATCTCCTGCAATCAGGCTCGGCGTCGATATCGGCGGCACCTTCACCGATGTCGCCCTCGAAGTCGGCGAGCGGCGTTACACCGCGAAGGGCCTTACTACGCCGCGCGCGCCTGAAGAAGGCGTACTCTCGATCGTGCGCGCAGTGATAGCCGCGGCGAACATCGCGCCCAGCGACGTGCACCTCATCATCCACGGTACGACGCTTGCCACCAACGCTTTGATCGAGCGTAAGGGCGCCAAGACAGCGCTTCTGACCACCGAGGGCTTTCGCGACGTCGTCGAGATCCGGCACGAAAACCGCTTCGAGCAATACGATCTCAATATCGATCTGCCGCCGCCCTTGGTGCCGCGCCGGCTTCGGCTGCCGATCCGCGAGCGCGTCGACGCCCAAGGCACGGTACAGGTGCCGCTCGACGATACGAGCGTGACCCGAGCCCTCGAAACGCTCGCGAACCAAGATGTCGAGGCAGTTGCGGTCGGCTTCTTGCACAGCTTCACCAATCCGGATCACGAGCGCCGCGTCGGCGACGCGATCGCGCGCCGGTTGCCCCATCTCCCGGTAACGCTGTCGTCCGAAGTGTCGCCGGAGATGCGCGAATACGAGCGTTTCTCCACCGCCTGCGCCAATGCCTATCTGCAGCCCTTGATGGGCAGCTACATGACCCGGCTGGAAAGTGAACTCGCCCGCGCCGGCTTTCGCTGTCCGATGCTGCTGATGACATCGGGCGGCGGCATTACCACGACCGAGACCGCCATTCGCTTTCCGGTGCGGCTGGTCGAATCGGGACCCGCCGGCGGCGCGATCTTCGCCGCGGCCATCGCCCGGCAGAACGGTCTCGACCAGGTGGTGTCGTTCGACATGGGCGGCACCACGGCGAAGATCTGCTTTATCGATCAGGCACGCGCGCAGACAGCGCGGATGTTCGAGGTGGCGCGCATCTATCGCTTCGCCAAGGGCAGCGGCCTGCCGTTGCGCATTCCCGTCATCGAGATGGTCGAGATCGGCGCCGGTGGCGGTTCGATCGCGAGCGTCGATGCGCTCGGACGCATCGCGGTCGGCCCGCGGAGCGCCGGTTCGGAGCCGGGCCCGGTTTGCTACCGCCGCGGCGGCAGCGAACCGACCGTCACCGACGCCGACGTGGCGCTCGGGCGGATCGATCCGGCGACATTTTCGGGCGGCAAGATGATGCTCGACACCGATGGTGCCAGGCAGGCCATCGCCGAGCGGATTGGCGCCAAGCTCAAGCTCTCGACCGAACACGCCGCGCTGGGCATCAGCGAAATGGTCGACGAGAACATGGCCAATGCCGCCCGCGTCCATGCGATCGAAAGCGGCAAGGATTTGCGGCCGCGGACGATGATCGCATTCGGGGGCGCTGCGCCGTTGCATGCCTCACGGGTCGCCGAGAAACTCGGCATCGGCCGGGTGCTGATCCCCGCCAATGCCGGCGTCGGCTCAGCGGTCGGACTACTGCGCGCGCCGGTGGCTTACGAGATCGTGCGCGGCCATCTGATGCGGCTTTCGACTTTCGATGCCGCCGCAGCCAACCGGCTTCTGGCTGAGATGCGCGCCGAAGCCGAAGCGATCGTGCGCCGCGGCGCGCCGGACGCTTCATTGACCGAGCAGCGTTCCCTTTTCATGCGTTATCGCGGCCAAGGCCACGAGATCGCGGTCGAGCTTCCGGTGCGCGACTTCACCGGCGCCGACCGCGCCGCCATCACGGCGCTGTTCGAAGACGCCTATCGCCGGCTCTACAGCCGGCCGATTCCCGGCGTCGAAATCGAGATTTTAAGCTGGGTGGTTTCCGTCAGCGCGCCGGTCGCGGGCGCGCTCTCTGTCGCGGCTGATTGTCAGCTGAGCGAACCAAAACCCCGCGGGCGGCGGCCTGTATTCGACCCCCATGAAGGCGAATTCCAAGACGTACCGATTTATTGGCGGGCGGATCTAAAACCCGGTGCGAGCGTTGCCGGTCCTGCCGTGATCGCCGAGGATGACACCTCGACGGTGGTCAGCGCACGGTTCGACGCGCGCATCGATCGGTTCGGCTATATTGAACTCACTCGTCGCGAGATTTGATCATGGTCGCAAGTCACAAACCAGGACTTCCCAACGCCGCGCTCGCGCAAATCCATACCCAGATCATGTGGAACCGCCTGATCGCGGTGGTCGAGGAGCAGGCGCAGACCATGATCCGCACCGCGTTCTCTACCTCGGTGCGCGAGGCCGGCGATTTGTCGGCCGGCGTGTTCGATCGTCACGGCCGCATGCTGGCGCAAGCCGTCACCGGCACGCCGGGCCATGTGAATTCGATGGCGAACGCGGTGCGGCATTTTCTCGACGTCTATCCGCTCGCCGGGATGAAACCGGGCGATCACTACATCACCAACGATCCGTGGCTGACCTCGGGACACCTGCACGACATCACGGTCGTGACGCCGAGCTTCTATCGCGGCGAAGCCGTCGGACTGTTCGCCAACACCATTCATGTCGTCGATATCGGCGGCCTCGGCATGGGGCCCGACGGCCGGCAGGTGTTTGAAGAGGGCGTCGCGATTCCGATCATGCAGCTCGCCCGCGCCGGCCGCATGAACGACGATCTGTTGCGGCTCGTGCGCGCCAATGTGCGTGAACCGCTGCAAGTCGAGGGCGACGTTTACGCTTGCGCCGCCTGCAACGACGAAGGCAGCCGACGGCTTATCGAGATGATGGATGAATTCGAGATCGCCAATCTCGACCGGCTCGGCGACACCATTGTTGAAGCCTCGCGCGAGGCGACACTCGCCCGCATCCGCGCGCTGCCGAAGGGCACCTACCGCAACAGCATGACGATCGACGGCTACGACAAGCCGCTCACGCTGAACGCGGCATTGACCATCAGCGATGACGGCATTCACATCGATTTCGACGGCACCTCGTCGGCATCGTCCTACGGCATCAATGTCGTCTATAATTATTGCCTCGCCTACACCGCGTTCGGCGTGAAGTGCCTGGTCGCGCCCGAAGTCCCGAACAATGCCGGCTCGCTGGCGCCGATCACCATCAGCGCGCCGGAAGGCTGCGTGCTCAACGCCAAGCGGCCATGGCCGGTCGCGGCGCGCCACAGCGTCGGGCAGATGCTGCCCGATGTCGTGTTCGGCTGCCTGCATCCGGTGATCGGCGGCGGCGTGCCGGCGGAAGGCGCTTCGGCGTTGTGGAATCCGCAAATCTTCGGCGGCGGTTCGTTGGTCGATGAGATCGAAGCCGGCACTGATGCCAATACGCTGCCGGAATTCTCGACCGTGATTTTCCATTGCGGCGGCTCGGGCGCGCGGCCGCAAAAAGACGGCTTGAGTGCGACTGCGTTTCCTTCTGGCGTGCGCACCATCCCGATCGAAGCGACCGAGAGTGTCGCGCCGGTGATTTTTCATCGCCGCGAATTCCGCGAAGGCTCCGGCGGTGCGGGACAATGGCGCGGCGGATTGGGCCAGGTGATCGAGCTCGGCGGCGCCGGCGCGACGCCGATCGCGCTCTTGTGCAATTGCGAGCGCGTGCACAATCCGGCACGTGGCCGCGACGGCGGCGGGCCCGGTGCAGCCGGCGAAGTCTCGCTGCGATCCGGCAAACCGATCCGCCCGAAAGGCCGCCAGACCATCCCGCCGCGCGACGCCATCCGCCTCCACGTTCCCGGCGGCGGCGGCTTCGGCGACCCGCGCAAGCGGGAGCCGGAGCGTGTGCGCGACGATGTCCTCGATGGCTTGATCAGCGTGACCGAAGCACTCCGCGATTATGGTGTCGTCATCGACGCAAGTGGCGAGATTAATCGCGCGGCAACCGCGCATATCAGAGACGGCGCGGCAGGGTAAAGGCCGTCTCAGCCGGATGCCTGCATTCGCGTTGAGTCGACGAAGTGCTCGGTGGAATCGTCGATGCTGCGGCCGCCGCGGCCGCGATGCTCATGAATATAAAGCTGCGGCGCCTTCGCCGGCGCCGCCGTCGCCTCCGGCCGCCGCGGCAATTCGTAGTGCACCGGCCGGGCATGATCCGCCAGCATCTTCTCGACGTTGTAGACTTTCCTGTAGTTCATGATGCCGCGCAGGAAGTTGGCCTGACCTCGCATCAGATTGCGCGCCAGAACACCGGCGAGTTGCGGGGTGGTCCACCAGGTCATGTGTTTGCTGTAGAGCACCCGCTGGGTATGCAACAGCTCGCGATAGAAGTCCGCAAGCGGCATTCGCGTCGGCAGCACCGCATGCTGGATGTCGAACAGGCGGTAGTCGCCGGTCGCGAGCCGGCGCTGCTCGGTCAGCCAAGTCTCGGTGCCCGGATAAGGCGTGTTGATGCTGATATTCACCACTTCCGGCACGTCCATGCACCAGTCGCGCACGACGCGGAAGCGTTCCTCGTCCCAATCCGGATCGGCGATGATGTTGATCGCCACCTCGACCCCGAGCGAGCGGGCGAATTCCAGCGCTTCGAAATTGCGGCCGAGCGGAATGCGCTTGCGGAACTTCCGCAATCCTTCCTCGTCGATCGCCTCGATGCCGAGAAACATGTAAGAGAGACCGAGCTTCTTCCAGAATTTGAAGACTTCTTTGTTGCGCAACAACACGTCGCCGCGCGTTTCCAGATAGAAGTTCTTGCGGATTCCCTTGCGCGCGATCGCCTCGCCGATGGCAAAGCCGGGCTTGTCCTGGATGAAAGCGACATCATCGACGATGAAGGCGCCCGGTTCCTGGAACGACGCGAGATCCTCGACCACGCGTTCCGGACTCAGGACCCGATAGCTGCGGCCGTAAAAGGTCCAGGCGCTGCAGAACGAACAGTCCCATGGACAGCCGCGCGAGAATTCAACCGAAGCGCAGGGGTCGAGTGTGCCGATGAAATATTTGCGGCGGTGGCGCACCAGATCGCGCGCAGGCCTCAGCTCTTCGAGACTCGCAACGAAAGCGGGCGGCGGCCCCTCACCGTCCATCGTCACCGCACCGGGCACCTTGGCGACGGCACCGCGGTCGCCCTCGACCGCTTCGAGGAGCTTGACGATGCCGGCCTCGCCCTCGCCCTTGAGCACGCAATCGATGGCGCCGCCGCCATGCTCCAGGACGGCGTGGGCGGTGAAGGAAACGCTGTGGCCGCCGACGCAAACAAAGCAACGTGGCAGCACCGGCTTTGTCGCCTTGGCGAGATCGACGATTTCAGGCACGTTGGCGAGATAGTTGCAGGAGAAGGCGACGAGATCGGGTCGCCACTCCGCGACGATGCGGTGGTAATCGGCATGGCTCTCGACCTGCAGGTCGATCAGTCGCACGTCATGTTTAAGGCGCCGCGCAGCCGCAGCCACCAGTTCCAATCCCAACGGCTCGAGCCTCAGGAACACATTCGTGTAGAGCAACGGGCCTGGATGAACGAAAAGAATCTTCATCGGGACCTGCGGCGATGCCTCTGCCTCAATCAAAAATAGGCGGCATCGACACGGAACACAATGCGGGCGGCCTATATTTAGCCGGCGCGACGGCAAGCGATTTGAGGTGGCCGCGCACCGTTTCGTTGCGGTCTTGTGGCCGCTTGCCGCTTTTCCGCAGCGAGCACTTCCTTCCGGCGTGCTCACACCTGTACGACGCCGGTCGCGCTCTTGTGCAATTGCGACCGCGCGCAATTGCGACCGCGTGCACAATCCGGCTCGCGGCCGCGACGGCGCGTAGGCCGACCACCTGTACACATCCGGCGCTGCGGCGATTTCGTCGCGCTCGGCTATTATGGGGTTGTCATCGACGAGAATGGCGAGGTCGTTCATTCGGCGACCAAGCGGGTCGGAGCGTCCTACTAGTTACGCCAAGATCGCGGCGCACCTGCGGCCGGCGCCTCAGAACCTGATTTCGAGTTAGCGGACAGGATTGCTCTTTCGCCGTACTTTCAAGCAAGCGAATACTGTTTATTCGTACAATCGTCTCGTATGGCCAACGTTTATAGCAACCGCCTAAAATTTATTCATAAATTCAAACATCCATACGTCTTTCGCGTCGAGCACTCACGATGACAACGACTCCGTTTGTCATCCTTTTGTCTTGGTGATGCGCCGCGGTGGAATTTTCTTCCGAGCTAATAAAGCTGTGAATTACGAAAAACATCAGTATTCGTGAGCAGAAAAAGAGGTATTATTCAACCATAAGTTTAGCGCGGTCGGGGGCTGTGCGATGCCGCATGCAGAACGCGTGTTTCCGTATGCTCTATTTTTGCTAAGCCTAATTTCACTAGCCGCGCTTGGCGGGTGCGGGTTACTTGTTCCCGAAAAGAACCCACTTGTTAACGACAACGTGCCTCCGGGTAGTCCCTCGCCCGATGGACTGTATGAAAACACGATTGTTGGACACATTCGATGCGAAATACGAAACGGCGTAATAGCGGCTATGGCTTTCCCTGAGGTTCAGTGGCTTAAAACGTGGGGAGCCACGGTAACTCTAAAGATTACGGTCGAAGAACAGAGTGCATTGAATCCTGGCATTTCGTTACTGAATCCGCTCGAGAATTCGATAAAGGTCTTTCCCGTCGGAGGAAATGTGTCGACTTCGCAGTCCTTTATGCTTGGTATGGGAGGTACTGGGTCGGCGAACTCAACGCGCCTAGAAACGATCGCGTATACATATTCCTTTTTAGAGCTCCTGAGCGAAGGGCCTCCACGACAATGTAATCAAACGCAAAACGGAGTGCTGATCGATAGCGATTTGAAGATCGAACAATTCATTTACGATAAGGCAGTGATTGCCGCTACGGGTGAAGCTACGTCGACTGACATAAAACTTCCGCCCTATACGACCTTCTCCGAGGATCTTACTTTTGTAGCTTCGCTTGGAGGAAATATCACACCTACATGGAAATTCGCGAAGATTTCTGTAGATCCGACGGGAACGTTGCTGACCAGCACACGAACAAACACAAACGAGGTAATAATTACTCTCGCCAAGGTGGCCAAACAACCAGCCAAAAATTCGCCTGCCCAGTTGTCACAGGAAGGGCAAGCAGTTCACAACGCTGCCCTGATCGGCAGCGCGACAGGAACAGCAATTAACAGTCAAGCACCAGGCCATTGAGGGTTGCCGAGTTAGGCCAAGAAAGCCGGCCATGTCACTGAATGGGTCGAAGGCAGAGGTCAGGGCATGGTAACGCTGACGGTCGCCGTCATCGACGGTCCTTATGACTCCGCAGGACTATCCGCCGTCTTAGCGCGGGCCCCCATCAATCTCGGAAGCGTTAGTTGTGACGTTAACCAGACCGGCGCATGCAGCCACGGCACTTTCATTATGGGACTTCTGGGTGCTCGCAGGGACGCCGTGATTCCGGGGCTGTGCTCTAACTGCCGACTTTTGCATATTCCGCTTTTCGTCGATGAGTGCGCCCCCACGGCAAGCATCGGCGAACTAGCGCAGGCGATCAGGATCGCGGTCGCCGCCGGCGCCAGACTGATAAATCTAAGTCTCGCGATCTTGGGTGACGGTTGGCAATTCGATCGCGAACTTGCCGCGGCACTGAACTATGCGGAGGAAAACGACACCGTCATCGTCGTCGCCGCCGGCAATCAAGGGCAATTGGCCATCGGGCAGCTTTTGTCGCATCCAGCGACAATTCCAGTCGTCGCTATCGACGCCGCGCACCGGCCACTGCCCGACAGCAACTTCGGGCCCGCGATAATGCGAGGGGGCATCGCGGCACTCGGACGGCACGTGGTCGGCTATGCACCCGGCGGCGGGACAACCGTTATGTCGGGAACAAGCGTTGCTACCGCCGTTGCAACTGGCACATTAGCGGAGCTTTGGGCCACACGTCCCGAAGCGACAGCAGCGGATATTCGCGCCGCCGTGACGCGCCTTGGTCCGCGCGATGGCTCCATCCCGCCGATAATCGATCGGGAAATAATCCTGACGGCGCTCGCGCACACTCATACGCCGACGGTTGGACTTACCGCGGCGATGCGGGACGGTAACTCGAATTACGCGAGCTTACAGGGAGAGGTAGTTATGAAGGACGACCCACGACGGCTTACGAGAGCATTCGAGCGTGCAGGCGAATCGGCCGCAGCTTCAACAAACGTTGTGAGCCCCGCGCACGGCCCCGGCGGATGCGCCTGCGGTGCCCCGGGCGGCGTTTGCACCTGCAACGGAAATTCTAGCAGCGAGAGTGGTTTTGTATACGCGATCGGGACCGTCGAAGCGGAATATCCTAACGTTGCCATCGAGCGTGAAATGCAGATCATGGCTGATCACTTGGGGATAAAACTGTCGGCTAATAATGACGCTGCCACAAAACCGACGGAGGACCGCGGTTGGCAATTTGAAGTATTGTCGAAAGACCGAAAACAAACTCGTTATATCGCACGCCAGCTCACGTGGCGTCTCACGATTGAGGATTTCCCAGCCTTCGTATTAACGCCTCGCGATCCGAGCGATCTTGATGATCTAATCGAATGCCTGGGAAGGGCTAAGTATCCCAGATCGGGCAACGACAAAGGAAAAGGAGGAACAAAAGGCAAGCCAACACTGCTTGATCCACCGTACGGGCCAGCGCAGGACTTGGACGTCGTAGTTGGCGTTAGAGGGGCACAAACACCGGAAGGAATCGAAGTTCTAGTCGATCAGATTTTCACCATTCCGCCCGAACGATTAGCCCCACGCGGACATTCATATTTTGCTCAACTTTCAGATAACTATGGCCTGACGGATGAGGATCGCGCCTACAATTTCCTGGCGGCGCGTTACACCCTGCCATCTGAGTACTTCGAAGAAACAAGCAAGGAATTTGCGTTGGCGGACGTGCCGGTGATTTATTCCAAGTTAGGTGGCAGCAGTGGTCGTGTCGTGCGGGTGATTTTCACGCTGAGGAGCACCAAGTCAGCCGCCGAAAAGAAATATTTCGTTCGAGTGGATGTGACGCACGAGTTCCCAATTATTATCAACCCGTGGCAGCAATATCTAGGATGAGGAAAGGTATCATGACATCAATGCCAACGATAAATGATCAAAAGGTCAATCAGTTTCGTCGGACCGGTAAGCGACGAGCGTCCTATGTAATAGCTCGAAGCTCACGTTCTGTACGCGGCAGCTCTCGCGTCCTGCCGCAATCGGCGTCCTGCGCTCGACAGCCTGATTGTTCGGGGCCATGTCACGTATTTCCAGATGGAACTGCCTTGTACTGCATGGGAGGCGAGTGCACCGCGACAGCAGCGCAGTGTGGCCGCGGAACGTGAGGCGGAACTGAGAGAAACCCGCCGTTTCCCTCATACCGCACCGGTCGGTTTTTGAAAGAAAAATCGATGAATACCCCTGATTCAATGACTGATTCCGGCGGGAACGGCGCGCTCCCGGCCCCACAGTAAGTACGCTTGCAAGAGCAGTAATACTCGATTGCGCGGCCGCATAAGTCCTTTGATCTAAACGTTCGCTCACTGGGCAGGGAAGCGGGGGTGCGTGTTGGAATCGGACACCAAATTTGGCGTTACGCCACCCCCGCATCCTTCAGCACCATGTCCGCGCCCTTCTCACCGATCATCACCGCCGCCGCATTGGTGTTGCCGGAGACGACCGTCGGCATGATCGAGGCGTCGATGACGCGCAGCCGCTCGAAGCCGCGTACGCGCAGACGCTCGTCGACGACGGCGGTGGGATCGGAGCCCATGCGGCAGGTCGAGGTCGGGTGATAGACCGTGGTGCCGGTATTGCGCGCGAAACCGAGAAGATCGGCGTCACTGGTGCAAGCTTCCCCCGGTTCGCGTTCCTCGGCGATATATTCGCGCATCGCCGGCTGATCCATCACGCGCCGCATCAGTTTCAGACCGTCGACCACACAGTCGCAATCGGCACGTGCCGACAGATAACGCGGCTGGATGGCCGGCGGCACGCTGGGGTCGCTCGATTTGATCCGCACGAAGCCCCGGCTCTCCGGCCGCAACTGGCACACCGAGGTCATGAAGCCCGGAAACGGGTGCAGCGCCGCCCCTGCGCTGTCGGCGCTGAAGATCAGGAAATGAATCTGGACGTCGGGTGACGCGAGCTCCGGCCGCGTACGTAGGAATGCACCGGCATAGCCGGCCCCGATCGTGAGCAAACCTTTGCGCGACATCAGATAGCGCAATCCGGCGCCATAGCGATGGCGCCAGCGGTTGATCACGTCGTTCATAGTGATCGGCTCCGTGCAGCGATACTGCATGCGGATCTGCAGATGATCTTGCAGATCGGCGCCGACGCCCGGCAGGTCGGCGATCACCGCGATGCCGAGATCGCGCAGTATTTTCTCCGGTCCGAGTCCGGAGAGCTGCAAAAGCTGCGGCGAGTTGAAGGCGCCGCCGGAGAGGATCACTTCGCCATCGGCATAAGCGGTATGCGTTGTTTGACCGTGGCGATATTCGACACCGATGGCGCGGCGGCCGGAGAACAGCACCCGCGTCGCCAGCGCGTTCGGCACCACCGCGAGATTCGGCCGCCGCCTTGCTTGCCGCAGATAGCCGACCGCGGTCGACCAGCGGCGGCCATTCCTGGCGGTAAGCTGGAAATAGCCGGCGCCCTCCTGAGTGGGACCGTTGAAGTCATCGTTGCGCGGAAAACCCGCTTGCTGCGATGCCTCGATAAACGCCTCGCACAACGGATGCGGCTCGCTGACGTCAGACACGGCGAGCGGACCGCCAGTGCCATGCAAATCGTCGGCACCGCGCTCCTGGTCCTCGGCGCGCCGAAAATAGGGCAGCACGTCGGCGAACGCCCAGCCGGCGTTACCAAGCTGCCGCCAGTGATCGTAATCCTCATGTTGGCCGCGAACATACAAAAGCCCGTTGATCGAGCTCGATCCGCCCATCACCTTGCCGCGCGGCTGGATGACTTTGCGGTTGTTGAGGTCCGGCTCGGGCTCGGTGCTGTAGAGCCAATTGACCTTGGCATTGGCGAACAGCTTGCCGTAGCCGAGCGGAATGTGAATCCAGATATTGCGATCGGGGCCGCCGGCTTCGAGCAGCAGCACGCGGTGGCGGCCCGAAGCCGTCAGCCGATGGGCCAATACGCAGCCGGCCGAGCCGGCGCCCACGACGATGTAATCGAAATGCGGGGCGGATGGGACGTCTGGCATGACTGGCGTTCTCCCCGGCGACGGATATTCTAAGCATTCTCATCGCTCTCAAGCGTGAGTATACATTTCTTCCTGCCCCGCGCAGCCGGGGACAAAATAAGGAGGCGACGCGTGCAGAAATTCGGCATCGGCCAACCCGTGCCCCGGCTCGAGGATCCGCGCTTCATCACCGGCCGCGGCCGCTATGTCGACGATTACGACCTGCCGCATCAGTGCCATGGCATCGTAGTGATGTCGCCGCACGCGCACGCGAATATCAAAAAGATCGACACCGCCAAGGCCAAGGCGGCCGATGGCATATTGGCCGTACTCACCGGCGAGGACGTGAAGGCGGACGGGCTCGGCCCGTTGGCGCCGCCGATGCCGGAGGACATGGGCGGCCCGAAAGGCTTCCGCACCCCGCTCGCGATCCTCGCCATCGGCAAGGTGCGCGCGGTCGGCGAGCGCGTTGCCTTCATTGTCGCGGAAACCGAGGTCCAGGCCCGCAACGCCGCCGAATTGCTCGAGATCGAGTATGAGCCGCTGCCGGCGGTGATCGGCGCCGAGGATGCGGTGAAGCCGGGCGCGCCGCTGGTGTGGGACGAAGCCCCCAACAATGTCGCCTTCGCGCTGATGATGGGCAACAAGGATGCGACCGACGCGGCCTTCGCCAGCGCCAAACACGTCGTCTCGCTGAAGGTCAACAACGCGCGCATCTCGGCCAATTCGATCGAGCCGCGCGCCGCGATCGGCCACTATCATCCCGACAGCGACAGCTACACGCTCTATTCGACCTCGCAGAATCCGCACGGCACGCGGTCCTCTGTCGCCGGCCAGGTGCTGCATATCCCGGAGACCAAACTTCGCGTCATCTCGCCCGATGTCGGCGGCGGCTTCGGCATGAAGCACGGCGGCTATCCGGAGGATGCCATCGTGGTATGGGCGTCGCGCCGGGTCGGCGGCCGTCCCGTCAAATGGGTGTCGACGCGCTCCGAAGCGCTGCTGGGTGACGCGCACGGCCGCGATCAGATCGTCACCGGCGAATTGGCGCTCGACGACAGCGGCAAGATCTTAGGATTGCGCGTGAACTCGCTCCACGCGATGGGCTCGCGCGTGTTTGGCGCGGCAATGGTGGTGCCGTTGTTTGCGATACGGCTGTCGCCGGGCGTTTATCAGATCCCGGCGGTGCACGCCGTGGCCAGGGCCGTCCTCACCCACACCGTGCCGACCGCGCCCTATCGCGGCGCCGGGCGGCCGGAGGCCACTTTTCTGATCGAGCAATTGCTCGATCGCGCGGCGCGTTTGCTCAATGTCGATCCGGTCGAACTGCGGCGGCGCAACTTCATTCCGGAATCGGCGATGCCGCACAAGGTGCAAACCGGCATCACCTATGACAGCGGCGATTTCGCCCATGTGATGGATGAGTGCCTGAAGATCGCGGATTGGAAAGGCTTCTCGAAACGCGCCGCGGAATCGAAGAAGAACGGATTGCTGCGCGGACGCGGCATCGGCTATTTCCTCGAGGAAGCCGCCGTGTTCAACGACCGCATGGTGCTGCGCTTCGATCCCAGCGGCACGCTCACCATTCTCGCCGGCACCCATTCGCACGGCCAGGGCCACGCCACTGTCTATGCGCAGATGGTCAGCGAATGGCTCGGCGTGCCATTCGAAAATGTCCGCTTCGTGCAAGGCGACACCGACGCGGTGCCGATCGGACGCGGCAGCTACGGCTCGCGCAGCATGCATGTCGGCGGTAACGCACTCAAAAAAGCCGCCGACAATATCATCGAGAAAGCCAAACCCATGGCGGCGATGATGCTGGAGGCCGCCGCCGGCGACATCGAGTTCAAGGAGGGTTCGTTCCGCATCGTCGGCACCGACCGCTCCATTCCTCTGACCAATGTCGCGAAGTCATTCTACCGGCCGGCGATGTTGCCGCCGCAATTCGATGTCGGCCTGGAAGCCTCAGGCACCTTCGCCGCCGAGCCGCCGAACTATCCGAACGGCTGCCATGTCTGCGAGGTCGAGGTCGATCCGGAGACCGGCTTCGTCACGCTCGCCCGCTACGCCGCGGTCGACGATGTCGGCAAGGTGATGAACCACCTCCTCTGCGAGGGCCAGATCCATGGCGGCGTTGCCCAGGGCGCCGGCCAGGCGCTGATGGAAGCCATCGTGTTCGATAGCGGCGGCCAGCTCGTCACCGGCAGCTTCCAGGATTACGCCATGCCGCGCGCTGAAGACTTCCCCGCCCTCGTCTCGGAATTGACCGAGGTGCCGGCCAAGACCAACCCGCTCGGTGTCAAAGGCGCAGGCGAAGCCGGCGCCACCGGAGCGCCGCCGGCGATCATCGGCGCCATCCTCGACGCGTTAAAACCGCTCGGCATCGACAATATTGAAATGCCGGCAACGCCGGCCCGCGTCTGGGCGGCGATCAACGCGCAGGCGGCGGCAAAGGTGGCGGCGGAGTAGTTCTCCTCCTCCCCGTTTCTCACGGAGGAGGAAAAGCGGCTACGTCTCCTTTGGCGGCGTGCCGCACAACAATGCGTGCAGCACGACCAGCGTAAGCCCACCGGCGATGACCGGCTGGGTGATGACGAGCCGCACCATGATCGGCATCTGCGCCAGCACGTCCGGCGCCAGGAACATGCCGCCGAGACCGACCACCAGAGCAAGTCCCGAAACAATGAATTTGCGGTCGTCCCAGTCGACCTTGGCCAGGATATGCACGCCGTGCATCAGCACGATGCCGAACAACAGGGTCGCCGCCGCGGACAAGACCGGCAGCGGCACGACGACGAGCAGGAGGTCGAACTTGATCGAGGCGCCGAATACGATCAAGAGCACGCCGGCCGCGAGCGTCGCATAGCGCGAGCCGACCCGCGTCGTGCGCAGCATGCCGACATTGTCGGGATAGACGATGGTCGAAAAGCCGCCGACCAGACCGGCAAGCACGCCGCCAAGCCCGATGGCGAAAATGCCCTGCGACATGCGCGACGAATTGACATTCTGGCCGCCCCAGTCGCCGACCATCTGATAAAGCGCCATGGAGCCGATGCTGGCCGGCAACAGCACCAGCAGGAATACGATGACCAGGTCGATCTGCACCTCGTAGCCGAACGGAAACAATTTCGGCTCGACCAGAAGCGGCGCGTTCATCACCGCGGCGAGCGACACCGGACGGAAGAACGCGTAACAGATGGTGCCAATAGCAAGGCCGATCAGGATCGCGGCGCGGCGGAATTTGCCGCCCCACAGGCTGACTGCGACCAGCACCGCGACCGCAACCGCGCCGGTGAAGAAGTTGACCAGGGCAAAGCCCGGACTCTGCGGCAGGCCGATCCAGCCCGGCAGCGCCACGTTCGATACCTGGATCATGATGAAGACCACCATCATGCCGGCGATGAGCGGCGCTCGCAGGAAGCGCGAGAAAAAGCCGATGACGGAAAAGCCGAATACCGGGACGGTGAGCACGCACCAGATCAGGGCGGCAACAAAGAACGAGCCATAGGCGGCACCGAGGCCGCCGCCCTGCAGATGACCGACCGCGAGCAGGCTCGCGAAGCTGCCGGCATAGGGGCCCTGAATGATGGGCAGGCGCAGCAGGAACGCCGATTGGAGGATGGTGACGACACCGCAGACCAGAAAGGTCATGCCGTAGAGATAAGCGATCTGTTCCGGCGTGAGATTGAAGGAGCGTCCCAAAATGCCGGGAAATACGAACATTCCGGTCATGCCGAAAATATTCTGCAATCCCAAAATAAACAGCTGATCGTAAGACAGCCGTTCGTCGATGCCGACGTCGAAGACTTTCTCCGCTGGGGTTTCCCCGGCCTGCATGGCTTCTCTTATCCTCTTTTCGGTGCGAGATTTCCCGCGCCGGCCCCTACCTAGCGGCTCACACCGCGCAGGGAAAGTCGTCGCTGCCGTGCCTCGCGAGGCGCATGGTCGGCATCGCAACGGGAAGGGAACTCCATGAGCGCGAGCCCCATAACATTCAACGACGGCAAGGCCTATGAGCGTTTTATGGGCCGCTGGAGCCGGCTCGCGGGCGATCCGTTCATCGACTGGATCGAAGCGCCGAAAGGCCTGCGCTGGATCGATGTCGGCTGCGGCAACGGCGCCTTTACGGAAGTGCTGATCGGGCGCGCATCGCCCGCCGCGGTGACGGGGATCGATCCGTCCGACGGCCAGATTTCATATGCGCGCACCCGCCCCGGCGCTGCGATGGCGCAATTCCAAGTCGGCGATGCGCAGTCTCTGCCCTTCGCCGCCGACAGTTTCGACGCCGCCAGCATGGCGCTTGTCATCGCGTTCGTGGACGATCCGAGGAAGGCCGTAGCCGAGATGGCGCGCGTGGTACGGCCCGGCGGCTTGGTTGCCACCTATATGTGGTCTTTCCCCGAAGGCTTTCCGCTACGGCCGCTCGGGATGGCGTTGAAATCGCTGGGATTGAATCCCCTGGCGCCACCTAACGCCGATGCGGGACGTATGGAGAACTTGAGCAATTCTTGGAAACAGGCAGGTCTGCAATCGATTGAAACCCGCGTGATCCGAATCCAGATCGCCTACGCCGACTTCGACGATCTTTGGCAATCGGTCAGCGCGCCTGTCGGCACTTCGGGCCAAGCCATCGCCGCTCTGTCGCCGGATGTACGTGAACAACTGATGGTCCGCCTGCGCGAGCAATTACCTGTGGCTGTGGATGGGCGAATTATCTACGAGGCGATCGCGAACGCGGTGAAGGGTAAAGTTCCGAATCGGTGAACGAGGTTGGAACCATTAAGTAATTGATTATACGCCGTAATAGGGCGTTTACCGGTTAAGATCGTGAGTTTTACGCCTTGTTTTCTCGGTTGCACACAATCGCCCCTCCTCCTATATTCAGTCCGCTTTCCAGTCATCCTCGATGACGTCAGTGGCTTCGCCCCAAGGGCGGGCGGAGCACAGAGGAGATTTATCTATGGCGACCGCGCCGCTCATGCCGAAGGCGACTGCCGTGTGGCTGGTCGACAACACTTCGCTGTCGTTCGACCAGATCGCCCAGTTGTGCAACCTGCATCCACTCGAAGTCAAAGCGATCGCCGACGGCGACTCCGCGCAGGGCATCAAGGGGCTTGACCCGGTCCTTACCGGCCAATTGACCCGCGAGGAGATCTCCGCCGCCGAGGCCGATCCGAATTACCGCCTCCACGTCGCCGACCCCAAGGTGCGGCTGCCGGAAGCAAAGCCGAAAAAGGGCCCGCGCTACACCCCGGTGTCGCGCCGCCAGGACCGGCCGAACGCCATTCTTTGGCTGGTGCGCAATCACCCTGAGCTGAAAGACGCGCAGATCATGCGGCTGGTCGGCACGACGAAGTCGACCATCGACGCCATCCGCGAGCGCACGCACTGGAATTCCGCCAGCCTCACGCCGCTCGATCCCGTGACGCTGGGACTGTGCTCGCAGATCGATCTCGATCTTGAAGTGCAGCGCGCCGCCAAGGAAAAGCCGGTGCCGGTCGAGGCGCAGGGCGCGACGCTGTTGCCTGCGTCGGTGACGACCGCGCCGAAGGAAGAGCCGGAGCCCGTCGTTCACGGCCAAAAGCCGTCCGACGATCTCAACGTCGACGCCGTGTTCGCCAAGCTCAAGAAAATCGGCGGCAAGGGCGAGTAGCTTTCTTTCCTCCCCCGTTTACGGGGGAGGTGGCGAGCGAAGCGAGCCGGTAGGGGCAAGTCCTCCAGGCTTTCGCAAACGTGGTGGCCGAGGCCCCCTCCACCGCGCTAGGCCATAGCCGACGCTTTGCGTCGGCGTACTTTACGCAGAAGAACGGCGGCCCAAGGCCGCCTATGCCCCCTCCCCCGCTTCGCGGGGCGGAAGAACAAATCATCCCCGATCATTCCGCAGCACGACGCAGGCGCCGCCGGCCGCCATCAACTTATTGCAGAAATTCTGCAGATAGCCGCGATTATCGTCGGCGATACGGATATTGTAGCGCATCGCGGTGCCGAGCCCGACGCCGCGACTCTTAATGACGATCGGCTCGCGATCGCCGATCAGCGCGGCGAATTTCCTCTGTATGTCGCGATAGATCGCCCAGGCCTTGGTCTCCGACCAATTGGCGGTGAGCTGCATGCCCCAGCGCGGCACATAGGCAGCAATCCGCTGCGCCTGGTCTTTCGGTGCCAGGATCAGATTAGCGAGCCGCGTGCACGGTATGCCCTGCGGGATCGTGGTCTCCGACGTCTGCGGCGGCGATGGCGAGGCCCAATCGTCGGCGGTCCAGCCGGTGACGATCGCAACATAATTGCGCGTCTCACCCGGCAACGGGCGTTTGCTGGCGAGAAACGCACTGACGCGCCCGGGGCCTGCATTATAGGCCGCGGCCGCCAGCCCGAGATTGCCGAATTGCGTTTTCAAGTCGCGAAGATAGCTCGCCGAATTTTTCAGCGCCTCGATCGGATCGAACGGATCGATCAGCCCGCGGTAATCAGCCGTTCGCGGCATGAATTGCGCAATGCCCTGCGCGCCCTTGGCGCTCACCGCCTGCGCATTGAACCGGCTCTCCTGCCAGATGACGCGGGCGAAGAATTCGACCGGCAAACCATTCTCCGCAGCGTCCCGTTCGACCGCGCGGCAGATGTCGTCGGCGGTCGGCGCACTGTTAGGAGGAGGGATCACGGCGGGTTGATGAGCGGCGGGCGGATTAGCCGGGGCTGGCGCCGCGGGCTGGCTCTGAGCCGGCGCCGCGCCTTGAGCCACCGGCGGAGTCGCGGGGGCTTGCGCATAGGTTTGCGCACTCCACACCGCCAAAGTGAACAAAACCAATCGTCCGGCGAAACGGATCATACCAGGTAACATATGAAATCGGGCCAAGGAGGCGCCACGATAGCTCCGTTATAATCGGCCTCATGAGCAGGAGTTCCGACACCGCCACGAGGCGTACCACCGCTGAAGAGCCCACGGACAAGCGCGATGACTTCAAGAGCGACCGGACGGTGGCTGCGAAAAGTCCTTTCCTTCAGGCCTATAACCCAATGGGGGTATAGAGGAGAGCGACCGGCCCACTATCGGCGACAGAGAAATTCTGAGGATCGATTGAATAAAGTAAATCTGGCGTAAGCGTCGCCTCGCAGCCCAGGTCTCGCTTTGCTCAGCCCAGACTGCATTTCTATACTCGCATACCCTTTCCTTTCAACGCCGCCCCGATCTCATCCAGCACCTTTGGATCCTCGATCGTTGCCGGCATCTGCCAGCTATCGCCGTCGGCGATTTTTTTGATGGTGCCGCGCAATATCTTGCCCGAGCGTGTTTTCGGCAGCCGCGCCACCGTGACGGCAAGCTTGAACGCCGCTACTGGGCCGATCTTGTCGCGGATCAGCGCGACGCATTCTTTCTCGATCTCGACAGGCGGCCGGTTGACGCCGGATTTGAGCACGATGAAGCCGCAGGGCACTTCGCCCTTGAGCTCGTCCTTGATGCCGAGCACGGCGCATTCGGCGACGTCGAGATGCGAGGCCAGCACCTCCTCCATGCCGCCGGTCGACAGCCGATGGCCAGCGACATTGATGATGTCGTCGGTGCGGCCCATGACGAAGATGTAGCCGTCCTCGTCCTTGAACCCGGCGTCGGCGGTTTTGTAATAGCCGGGAAATTCCTCGAGATAGCTTTGGCGCATGCGCGCGTCGTCCTGCCAGAGCGTCGGCAGGCATGCCGGCGGCAGCGGCAGCTTGATGACGATCGAGCCCATTTTGTTGGCGGGCAGCTCGTGGCAGCCCTCGTCGACGACGCGAATGTCGTAGCCCGGCATCGCCACTGTCGGCGAGCCGTGTTTGATCGGCAGAAGACCGAGCCCCACCGGATTGCCGGCGATGCACCAGCCGGTTTCGGTCTGCCACCAGTGATCGACCACCGGCACTTTGAGAAGCTCTTCCGCCCATTCAAGCGTCGGCGGATCGGCGCGCTCGCCGGCGAGGAACAAAGTACGGAATTTTGTGAGATCGTAGGGCGCGAGCAGCTTGCCTTGCGGATCCTCTTTTTTGATGGCGCGGAACGCGGTCGGCGCGGTGAACATCGCCACGCAACCGTGCTCGGCATTGACGCGCCAGAATGCGCCGGCGTCGGGCGTGCCGACCGGCTTGCCTTCATAGAGGATCGTCGTCGCGCCATGCAGCAGCGGCGCATAGACGATGTAGGAGTGGCCGACGACCCAGCCGATGTCGGACGCCGTCCACCACACTTCGCCGGGTTCGACGCCGTAGAGATTTTTCATCGACCATTTGAGCGCGACCAGGTGGCCGCCATTGTCGCGCACCACGCCTTTGGGCCGGCCGGTCGTACCGGAGGTGTAGAGAATGTAGAGCGGATCGGTCGCTTGAACCGGCACGCAATCCCACGCGGAGCGGGCGTGGATCAGGGCATGATCGCGCATCGCCGCCCAATCGCGGTCGCGGCCCGGGGTCATTGCCGCTTCGGCCTGCGGCCGTTGCAGGATCAAGCAAGTGTCCGGCTTGTGCTTGGCGAGCGCGATCGCTTCGTCGAGCAGCGGCTTGTATTGCACGATGCGGCCCGGCTCGAGCCCGCAGCTCGCGGAGAGGACCAGCTTGGGCGTGGCATCGTCGATGCGGGCGGCGAGTTCACGTGCGGCGAAGCCGCCGAACACCACCGAATGCACCGCGCCGATGCGCGCGCAGGCCAGCATCGCGAACAACGCTTCCGGCACCATTGGCATGTAGAGGACGACACGATCGCCTTTGCCGACACCGAGGTCGCGCAACATGCCGCCGAGCACCTGGGTCTCGGTGAGGAGGCGATGATAGGTGATGGTGCGCTTTAAGCCGGCGAGCGGCGAGTCGTAAATGATCGCCGCCTGATCGCCGCGCCCGGCATCGACATGGCGGTCGACCGCGTTGAAGCAGGTATTGCAGACACCGTCGGTGAACCAGCGGCCGTAAATGCCGGCGGCCGGATCGAAAATGGTCTTCGGCTTCTCGTACCAGTCGATGGCCGCCGCCGCCTCACCCCAAAAGCCTTGCGGATCGCGCTGCCAGCGCGCGTAGACTTCGTGATAGCGGCTCGAACGGGCATCCATGGCGTTGCCTCGGTACAATTATAATGTTGGACCTTGGCAAAGCGAATAGCGAGAGGCGAATAGCGATGGAAAGAGGTAATTCTTTCCCCGTTCGCAAGTGGCCATTCACTGATCGCTACTCGTCATCATTTTTGCTAAGCTTGGCAAAAGCGTTGGGGAAGTGATGGCGACGCCCTACGATAGCGATCTCGGCCGCAACGCGGCGAATTTCCAGCCGCTCACACCGCTGTCGTTTCTGGCCCGCGCGGCGGAGGTCTATCCGGACCAGACCGCGATCATTCACGGCAATCGCGCCTGGACCTACCGGCAGTTCTATGCGCGTGCCCGGCAATTGGCGTCCGCATTGACGAAACGTGGCATCAAACGCGGCGACACGGTCGCGGTGGTGCTGCCCAACGTCCCGGCAATGCTGGAAGCGCATTACGGTGTTGCCATGGCTGGCGCGGTCCTCAATTCGATCAATACCAGGCTCGATGCCGCCATCATCGCCTTCACGCTCGATCATGGCGAAGCCAAAGTTCTGATCGCCGACCGCGAATTCGCCAAAGTGGCGAAAGAGGCGCTGTCGCGCTGCGAAGCAAAGCCGCTCGTCATTGACTATGACGATCCGGAATATACCGGCGCCGGCGAACGCATCGGCGCGCTCGAATACGAAGATTTCCTACAGGAAGGCGATCCTGATTTTGCCTGGCTGATGCCGGAGGACGAATGGGACGCGATTGCGCTCAACTATACGTCCGGCACCACCGGCGATCCTAAAGGCGTCGTCTATCATCATCGCGGCGCCTATCTGCTCGCGCTGGCTAATGTCGTCACTTGCGCGATGAGCAAGCACCCGGTCTATTTGTGGACGCTACCGATGTTCCACTGCAACGGCTGGTGCTTTCCGTGGACCTTGTCGATTGTCGCCGGCACCCATGTCTGCCTGCGCGCCGTGCGCGCCGCGCCGATCTACGACGCCATTGTTGCTCACAAGGTCACGCATCTGTGCGGCGCGCCGATCGTGATGTCGGCACTGCTGACGGCGCCGGAGCACGAGAAGAAGCCGCTGCCGCATAGCGTTGAATTCGTCACGGCAGCGGCCCCGCCGCCGGAAGCGGTCCTGGCGGCGATGAAATCCGCCGGCTTCAACGTCACCCACGTCTATGGCCTCACCGAAGTTTATGGTCCGGCGAGCGTCAACGACTGGCACCTTGAATGGGATGAACTGTCCGGCCCCGAGCAGGCGGCAAAGAAAGCTCGCCAAGGCGTGCGTTATCCGGTGCTGGAAGGCCTCGACGTGCTCGACCCCGATACGATGCGGCCGGTGCCGCGCGACGGCGAAACGCTCGGCGAAGTGATGTTCCGCGGCAATGTGGTGATGAAAGGCTATCTGAAAAACAAAGCCGCAACCCAGAGTGCCTTTGCCGGCGGCTGGTTTCATTCCGGCGATCTCGGCGTCATCCACCCCGACGGCTATATCCAGCTCAAGGACCGTTCCAAGGACATCATCATTTCCGGCGGCGAAAACATCTCCTCGATCGAGGTGGAGGACGCGCTCTACAAACATCCGGCGGTGCAGACGGTCGCTGTGGTGGCGAAACCCGACGAGAAATGGGGCGAGACGCCATGCGTTTTCGCCGAGCTAAAGCCCGGCGCCACCGCCACCGCCGAAGATCTGATCGCCTGGTGCCGAACGCAGCTCGCCGCCTACAAATGCCCCCGCTACGTGGTGTTCACGGAAATTCCGAAGACGTCGACCGGCAAGATCCAGAAATTCAAGCTCTGGGAAATGGCGAAGGCGATCTGAGGCCGTTTCAGCCAAAAGAACTCGGTTCGTCCCCGCTTGTTGCGGGGACGAGTGTCCGGGTTCTAACTGGTTTGACTGAACTAACTAATGGACGAACACGTCTTGCCGGAGCCGCGTGATCTCGTCTTTGACGAGTAATTTTCGTCGTTTCAATTCTAAAAGTTGAAGGTCGTCTGTGGAGGGATGGTTGAGCGCGTCGGATATTTGGGTTTCAAGCGCCTGGTGACGTTTCTCGAGTTCCGCAAGATGCAATTCAATCGCCATGTGGCCTGCCTCCTTGCGTAAGATTGCTATTGCTTCAATCCTCACCCTAACAATCGGTTCAGATTGTACTCCGTTTTCGTTTCCTCGGAAATCCCCGTTGTGCACGGATTCGGAAAACCCGGTTCCTTTATCCTTGGGCTTGTCGGCGATTAGCCAAAACGCAATACTCTATAGGAGTTTACCTGCTATCCACTGGCAACCTGCTTGCGACTTACCGGCCCAGCCACTGTGCGTAAAGGCCGATCAAGGCGACGATGACGGAAGAGGAAGAACGCGAGCTTCGGGCGCAACTGGCGCGCCTGCAGCAGGAGCATCGCGACCTCGATGCCGCGATTGCTGCGCTGCAAGGTACGCTCGGTCCCGATCTCATTCAGCTACAGCGTTTGAAGAAGCGCAAGCTTGTGCTGCGCGACCGCATCACGTTTATCGAAGACGAGCTTACGCCGGATATTATCGCGTGATGGCCGCTCTTCCGGCCTGAAGTTTATTTGCGCGCCGCCTTGCGCGCGTACATCGCCGCATCGGCCCGCGCCAGCATTTCTGCCGGACTGTCGAGCGCGCCGAGGAGCGCAAGCCCCGCAGAGGCGCCGACGACCAGCGTCGCATTATCCCAGTGCACCGGCGTCGCATAGACGGCGGCTTCCAGCGCCGCGGCCTTGGCCGCGGCATCGGGAGCGTTGACGTTCCATAACAGCACGGCGAATTCGTCGCCGCCGAGCCGCGCCACGACGTCGGAGGCACGTACATTGCGCGACAGCGCCGCGGCGATTGCCTTGAGCACCGCGTCGCCGGCGCTGTGGCCGTGCCGGTCATTCACCGGCTTGAAGCCGTCGAGATCGAGATAGACCAGCGCTACGCTGGCGCCATAGCGTTTGACGTATGCGAGCGAGCGTTTGAGTTCGCGCTCGAAGCCGCGCCGATTGAGGATATCGGTTAGCGGGTCGATATCGACGCGGGCTTCAAGTTCGCTGATGCGGGCGCGCGATGCGGCGAGTTGAGCAGCAAGTGCGTCCACCTCAGCGGCAAGCCGCGTGACGACGGCACGGGACGGCGCGCGCGAACGTTTCGGCTCGAGGGGGTCGTCGCGTTTGTCGCGTTGTCCGCGGGAAGACTTCGGGCGTGGCCGTGCCGGCGTGATCGGCTTATGCCGAGGCCTGGCCGCCCTGTCCTTCATTCCACCCCCCGTTTCCAGCACTGCGAATCGCGTGGGGAGCATAACCTGCCTTCGCCTGCCGGCACGCCCCTGGTTCCGCAAAAGGCAAAATCGGCAAATATTACAAATATTTAATTCCTGCGGCGGATTGCCGCAGGAAGAATGGAACACCGTCTTGGCCGCCTCACGCCGCGGCGAAAAATGCGAGCGGCAAGGTCGCCTCATGGGTAAACGCGGCGGCCGTAACGGGGCCGCCGTAACCCGCCCGCGTATCGAGATCGAGGCGATTGCCGCGCAGATCGGGAAGGCCGTTTTCCACCGGCGTATGACCGTGAACGATCAGGCGGCCGTAATCGCGCGGGTCGGACAAGAAAGGCTCCCTGATCCACACCAGGTCGTGGTCGTCCTGGGCGTCGAGCGGGCGCTCCGGATTGACGCCGGCATGAACAAAGAACCGGCGGCCGTCGTCGTAGCTCAAACGCAAGGCCCGCAGCCAATCGATATGTTCGCCCGGTAAATCGCACACATCTTCGACACCGTAGCTTTCCAGCGTTTGCGATCCGCCTTGCGGCAGCCAATCATCGGCAGAGACCGCACCGTCAATAATCGAAAGCAACATCTCCTCGTGATTGCCCATCAAAGAGACGACGTCGCCCGGCATTTGCGCTTCAAGCTCCATCAAATAGCGAATGACCCCAGCCGATTGCGGGCCGCGATCGATGTAATCGCCGAGGAAAATAAAGCGTGCAGGCCGGCTGTCGGCGTGGTCGCGGCAGCGTGCGACCAGCCTCTCCAACTTGTGCAATGCACCATGAACGTCGCCGATGGCGTAGGTGAGTAACATGAGGCTCGCTTTCAGATCGACACAACCGCTAACCGTTCTAATGATGGCCGGATTCAGGCATGTTCGTTCAGTCTGCATTCACGCGAAAACGGGAACTTTAAGTGGCAAGGGGCGGTTGTGTTGTGCGCTAAACCCTTGGTCGAGGTGATATCATGAGAAGAACTTTAATGGCTCTGGTTGCAGCAACGGTACTGGCCGGCGCGGCAGTGTCCGCGTCCAGTCCAGCCGAAGCTTATTGGCGCGGCGGCGGATGGCGCGGCGGATGGGGCTGGGGTGCAGGCGGCTTTGTCGCCGGCGCCCTGGTCGGCAGTGCTTTGGCCGCGCCCTACTACTATGGCGGTGGCCCCTACGGCTACTACCCATCTCCCTACTACGGGCGGCCGTGCGTGTGGCGCCGCGTGTGGAACGGATACGCATGGGTACGCGCCTGCGTCTAAGCTACTAGCGAATATCCGCGTCGCCCGGCCGCTGTGATGACAGTCACAGCGGCCGGGGCTCGGTTGTGGTCAAACTTCTTTTGTTGGTAACAACTTCGTACCCAATTTCCGCCCAAATAGTCGCTCTTTTATGTTGGCGGGGTCCAACACAAGTTCGGGGGGTTTACGGGGACTTCCCGCCCATCCAGGTTCGGAACGGCACCCGGCCGGTCCAATGAGGAAAACACATGCATAAGTCGCTTCTCGGGATCGCCGCGGCGGCCGGCCTTGGACTGGCCACGGTCGCCGCACCGGCCCCGGCAAATGCTTATTGCTACGGCTGCGCCGTCGGCGCAGGAGTCATCGGCGGGGTCGCCGCCGGTGCCATCATCGGCAGCGCCATCGCCAATAGCCCACCGCCGCCGCCAGCCTACTATCCGCCGCCGCCACCCCCGGTCGGCTATTATCCGCCGCCGCCGGCAGCGTATGGTCCGCCGCCTGGCCCCGGTTATGCCGAACTCGCGCCCGGCTGCCGTTGGGGTCAACGCAAGGTCTGGATCGAAGGCGTCGGTTACCGCTGGCGAACTGTGCAGATCTGTCAGTAACAAAACTGTCGCCTAACATGTCTGCTGCCGATCAGGTGGCACGCTAAATTTCACCGGCCGGCTTATAAAGAGTTGGCCGGTTTGTTTTTGTCCGGCTTCTTCATGTGATCATGCCGATAGACTCGACGACGAATGCGGCGGTTCCGCTCACAACACTGCGCCAGGCGACTATCGCCGGCACCCGCGCATTGGCGATTTTGCGCTCGCTCATCGCGTGGCCGAGACGATGGCGGCCGCGCGCTGCGTCGCGCACCATGAGCATATTGGGCTGGCTCGCCGTCATCGTCCTCACCGCCTATGTCGGGTTCACGGCGGTCGTCTATTTCGGTCAGCGCTCGCTGATGTATTTTCCCGATACCGCGCACACGACGCCGGCCGCGGCGGGTCTTCCCGAGGCCGAGGAAGTGCCGCTTATCGCGTCCGACGGCACACAGATCCTCGCCTGGCATGTCGCGCCGGGCAACGAAAAGCCGGTTATTGTTTACTTTCACGGCAACGGCGGCGCGTTGCGCTATCGGGTCGAGCGTTTTCGAAAGCTCATCGGCAACGGTATCGGTCTCGTTGGTCTGGAATATCGCGGCTACGGGGGACTTGGCGGCAGTCCGAGCGAGAACGGCTTGATCGCCGACGCTGAAGCCGCCTACGCCTACGCCGCGGCGCGTTATCCGGTGGCGCGGATTGTATTGTGGGGCGAATTGCTCGGCACTGGGGTCGCAGTTGCGCTGGCGGCGGAGAAGCCGGTTGGACGCGTCATCCTGGAAGCGCCGTTCACCTCAACGGCAGCGGTCGGCGCGCAGCGCTATTGGTATCTGCCGGTGCGGCTTTTGATGAAGGATCAATTCCGGTCCGACACGCGCATAGCCAAAGTCACCGCTCCGCTTTTGATCCTTCATGGCGTGCATGATCAAATCGTGCCCTACGCGATGGGCGAGCAGTTGTTCAATCTCGCCAACAAGCCGAAGCACATCGTACGCTTCCTCGACGGCGGCCACGAAGACCTCGACCAGAACGGCGCACTTGATGCCGTCGCGCGCTTCCTCGCCGGTGATTTGGATTAGTGCCGTCATTCCGGGGCCGAGCGAAGCGAGGAGCCCGGAATCCATACTCACAGTTGTTTCAATTGTTTTCTCGGACGACGAAGAGCTTCACGATTTGTGATTATGGATTCCGAGCTCGCGCTACGCGCGCCCCGGAATGACCTTCCTTAAAACGTCGGATAGGTCTGGCCGACCTTGCCGCCGACGCGGGCGAAGCCGGTCACCGCCGGCTGGTATTTGTCATTGATATTAAGCGCCTTGGCGAAAGAGCCCGCCGCTTTATCCTTGTCGCCGAGGCGTTCATAGGCGAGACCACGGCTCGCCCAGGCGCGCAAATCCAGCGGATTAAGCTGCACCGCCTGATCGAGATCGCCGGCGGCCGATTTGTTGTCACCGGTCGCCAGATAACTCAGCGCACGGGCGACCAGAGGCTCGGGTTTTTGATTGGAAAGCCCGATCGCGGTCGAAAAATCGTCGATGGCGTAAGCGTGCTGGTGCTGGCTCTGATAGAGTAGACCGCGATTGTAATAGGCTTCCGCATTGTCGGGCTTGAGCGCGATCGCCTTGTTGAAATCGGCGAGTGCGGGCGCGGTGTGGCCCTGTTCGCGATAGACAATGCCGCGACCGAGATAGGCCGGAAAATAATTGGCGTCGATGGAGAGCGCTCGGTTGTCGTCGGCAAGCGCGAGATCGAATCTCCCGGTCTTACGATAGATCAGAGCACGATTGGCATAGGCTTGCGCGTAATTAGGATCGAGGCTGATCGCCTGGCCGAAATCGACCAGCGCCAGATCGTTTCGGCCGGTCTCGCCATAGACCGAGCCGCGCATATTGTAGGCCTGCGGATCGTCAGGATGCTTGACGATGACCTCGCTCAGCGAGGCCAGGTTCGATTGCGACGGCGTTTTGAGGGCGTCGTCTTCGGCCGCCGGCGGATTGTTGAGTGTAGTGCAGCCGGCAAGCGCAAGCGTTGCGACGATGATCGCGGCCCACGGCGCTTCCCGCCGCCGGGACGAGCCGGAGACGGATGGCGGGAAAGGCGACTGGCGCGGAGCGTGCTGCATGACAAGGGAAAGATAGCACCGCGGCCGGCCAAAAAAACGGCGCGGGCCGCAACCCGCGCCGATATCCGAAATTCCTGAAATTTTAACCGAAACGGGGGGTACGCGGCGGTCCGGAGCGCGCCGCGCCGGGACCCGCGGCGATGGTGGGCTTCGGCTTCATCGGCAACAGGCCCTCGCGCTGCAATTTCTTGCGCGCAAGCTTACGGGCCCGGCGGACCGCTTCCGCCTTCTCCCTGGCCTTCCGTTCCGACGGTTTTTCGTAGTGACCGCGAAGCTTCATCTCGCGGAAAATGCCCTCGCGCTGCATCTTTTTCTTCAGCGCCTTAAGAGCCTGATCAACATTATTATCACGAACAAGAACCTGCACGCGTGCTCCTTTTGCTGTCGGTTCAAGGGATTGCAGGATGGCCAGGACGCAACGCCCAGGCTATCTGTTGGCGCCGATTAGCAGAAATCGGCCGGAAAGTCCATCGGAGCAGCGCTCGTGCGTTTCCCGGGCGCGACGCAGCATGGAGCGGAGCGGAATGATGCGCTGCAGACCCGGGATCGCACTGGACTCGGAATTTGTGACGATCCCGGATCTGCGGGGCAGCACTTCGTGCTGCACCGCGTCCGGGAAAAGCGGCTAATCTGGAAAGACGCGCGTCACATGACCCATCTTGCGGCCAGGGCGCACCGCGGCCTTGCCGTAAAGATGGATTGCCGTGCCCGGCACAGTGAGCCAGCGCCGGAAATCGTCGACGTCGTGGCCGATCAGGTTCGTCATTTCGACGCGGCCGTGGCGGATCGGCTTGGCGAGCGGCCAGCCTGCCACCGCTCTGACGTGCTGCTCGAATTGCGACACCGAAGCGCCGTCGATCGTCCAGTGGCCGGAATTGTGCACCCGTGGCGCGGTCTCGTTGACGAGGAGGCTACTGTCGCGCAGCACAAATAATTCAACCGCGAGCACGCCGACATAGCCGAATTCCCGCGCGATCGTCTCGGCGATGCGCCGCACCTCGCGCGCGACCGTTTCAGAAATCCGCGCCGGCACCCGCGACGTTTTCAGAATGTGATCGCGGTGCTCGTTCTCGGTGACATCGAAGCATTCGACCACACCATCGTGGCCGCGGGCGGCAATGACGGAGACTTCGCGCTCGAACGGGATGAAAGCCTCGAGGATGCAGGGCTGGCCCCCGACCTCGCGCCAGGCGGCTTCCGGATCGCTGCCGTTTTTGATCGCCGCCTGGCCTTTGCCGTCGTAGCCGTAACGGCGTGTCTTCAACACTGCCGGTTTGCCGATGCGCTCAATCGCACCCGCCAAATCGCCCGGCGCCGCGACCGCGGCGAACGGCGCGGTACCGATGCCAAGACTGGTGACGAAGTTTTTCTCGGCGAGCCGGTCCTGGGTAATCGCCAGGATTTTGGGATCGGGCAAAACCGGAACGCGCGCGGCGAGAAACGTCGCTGTCTCCGCCGGCACGTTCTCGAATTCATAAGTGACGACGTCGACGTCGGCGGCGAAGCGGTCGAGCGCTTCGGTGTCGGTGTAATCGGCACGGGTGGCGCGATCCACGACGTCTAAAGCCGGCGAGTTGGGTGTGGGCGAAAGCACGTGACACTTGAAGCCGAGCCGCGCTGCCGCCAGCGCCAGCATGCGGCCAAGCTGGCCGCCCCCGAGAATGCCGATGGTCGCACCGGGTTCGAGTACGGGCGCGACAGCGTGCGACGACGGGTTCACGCGCCGTCCTTCGGCGCTTCCGCGACGGCAGCGGTCTGGTTCGCCCGCCATGCTTCGAGCCGGTTCCCGAGCGCGGGATCGCTGAGCGCCAAGATGCTCGCGGCGAGGAGGGCTGCGTTGATCGCGCCGGCGCGGCCGATGGCCAGTGTGCCGACCGGAACACCCGGCGGCATTTGCACGATGGAGTAAAGCGAATCCTGCCCCGACAGCGCCTTCGACTCGACCGGCACACCGAGCACGGGAAGACTTGTCATGGCGGCCGTCATGCCCGGCAGATGCGCAGCACCTCCTGCGCCCGCGATGATGACCTTGAAGCCCTCGGTCTTCGCTCCCTTGGCGAAAGCGTAGAGTCGCTCAGGCGTGCGATGTGCGGAGACGATGCGGGTAACATGGCCGACCTCGAGCGCGTCGAGAGTGTCGGCGGCATGTTTCATGGTCTGCCAATCGGACTGGCTGCCCATGATAATCGCAACGCTCTTTTTCATAGCGGTGGGTTTCGCTTCCGGCGGCGCCACGACAAACATCCCCTGCGCGAAGGAAGCGCAGCATTATAGGGTGCCGCGTCGGACTAGCAAGGCGGCATGTTGATGGATTCCGGATTTCGCTTTGCTCGATCCGCGCTACAATTAACTATCATCGCGGAGCCACGCCAATGCAGATGAGTCAATACCACTACCTGCCGGTGGCGCCCGGCTTCTTCGCCATCCTGGTCGGCATTTTCCTTCTGGTGCTGATCCTGCAATCGCTGCGCTACGCCTATGTCAGCCTCGGCGTCAGCCCCGGGACCGCGTTGTTACTGCTATTCGCTTCGCTCGTGGGCAGCGTTTTCAATATCCCGGTCGCCGAGTTCGCCCCTGAGCCGGTCGTCTCCGATCGCATTATCGATTATTTCGGTATGCAATATGAAATCCCGACGGTGACCCATTGGCAGGGCACCGTCATCGCGGTGAATGTCGGCGGCGCCGTGATCCCGACGCTGCTGTCGCTCTATCTCCTCGCCACCCATCATTTGTGGATCAAGGGCGCGATCGCCACGACTATCGTCGCACTCGTGCTGCATTGGGTCGCCAATCCGGTGCCCGGCCTCGGCATTGCCGTGCCGGTCTTCCTGCCGGTCGTCGTTACGGCGGCAGTCGCGCTGATCCTGTCGCGCCAGGAAGCGGCGCCGCTTGCTTATATCGCCGGTGGGCTCGGCACCTTGATCGGCGCCGACCTTTCCAATCTCGACAAAGTCAGCGGCCTGGGCGCGCCGGTGGCTTCGATCGGCGGCGCCGGCACTTTCGACGGCATTTTTCTCACCGGGATTCTCGCCGTTCTGATCGCCAACCTTTATCCGCATCGGCGGCAGGAACGAACGAGCGCTATTTAATCCTGCGGTGCACCGTTACCGGCGCGGATCTGATCAGCTCGCTCGGACCATGACTGCTTGGTGGATAGCCCGGCAATGGCGCACCAGATTGTCGTGCCCCACGACGAATTGCTTGAGCGGCGTGTCGATGTCGTAAAAGTAGATATTGGCAATGAAGCCATAGATCGCGGCATCGATGCCGGTCGGCTTCGCCCCATGCATGTAACCACTGGCCGGAATGAGATTGGCGAGCACCTGCAAATCGGCGACACCGCGCGCCATCGCGGCATCGGGTTCATAGCGACCGATGCCCTGGAAATGATAGCGTTTGGCGTTGAAGTCGCGCGCTTTCAACAAGTCGGCCTCGGTCAGGCGCGGATGTTGCCGCAGCAGCGCGTCGCGGAACGCCGGCCAATAGCGATCGTCCTTCCAGCGCGAATACGACATGACCCAATAGAGATCGTCGAGCATGCGCGTGATCAGATGATCGTTGTCGCGATCGGCCGCCGTGAGCGCGGCGTCGATAGTGAGGCCATATTTCCCCGTGACATAGGCGATGATTGCGTCGCTGTCGCCGATCGTGTCGCCGTCATTGGTGATATAGGGAAGCTGCCCGCGCGGCGCGGCCGACGCGTCGAGAATGTGCTCATGGCGAAAATCGATACCGCACAGGCGTAGAAACGCGAACACCTTGAGGCCGTAGCCGTTGTTGTCCGCGACGCCGAACAGCTCGGGATAAGAGTATAGAGTAAGCATGCGCGCTTCCTCTCATGCTTCCACATAACCATGGATTGTCAGGACGAGCGGGGCAAGATAATCGTGAGCAGTAGATAGAGGCCGAGGCAATGGCCAATCCAGCCGATATCGTCGATTATCACGCCCATGTCTATTACGACCCGGCGCAAAGCCGCGATCGTGCGGAACGCTTGCGACAGCGCGTCGCCGCCGAATTTCCGCAAGCAAAGCTCGGCCGCTGGCACGACGAGCTGGTCGGCCCGCATCCGCAGTCGATGTATCAGATCGCGTTTCCGGCCGGGATGCTGGCGGGTTTCGTTGCCTGGCTGATGCTCAACCGCGATGGTCTCACCATACTGCTTCACCCCGAGACCGGCGACGATTACACTGACCATACTGCGCATGCGGCCTGGTTCGGCGCCGTGTTGCCGCTGCGCGTCGAGGTGTTCAAGAAGCCGTAACAACCATTAATGGTCGCTACCGCGGCTGACCGTCCTCGAAGACGCGCTCGAAAATCTCGCCCAGCGTCACGTAGAAGAAGCCGTTAAGGCGGCCGACCGGGTCGAGCTTGCGCATGTCGATATATTTGCCGGTCATGCAGGCCGGATCGACATGCATATAGACCACCTCGCCAATCATCAGCGGATGCCGGTTGGGTCCAAGCTCGATCACCTGATGCAGCTTGCATTCGAAATGGATCGGCACTTCGGCAACGCGCGGCGGCTTGATCTTCACGCTGGGGATCGGCGTCAGCCCGGTCTCTTCGAATTCCGAATCGTCGGCGGGAAAGCCGTTCGCCGAATCCACCATCTCCTTCCACACCGGCCGCGTCACCACGTTGAAACAGAATTCGCCGGTGTCGCGTGCATTCTTCAGCGTGTGCTTCTCGCTGCCGTCGGGATTGCGCGCGATCGTCAGTGAGATCATCGGCGGGACGACACAAACCACGGTGAAGAAGGAAAACGGCGCGAGATTTGTCACGCCGCTCTTGCTGACGGTCGAAGCCCAGCCGATCGGCCGCGGCACCACGGCGCCGGTGAGAAGGCGATAGACCTGCCGCTTGTCGACGGCCGAGGGATCGAATTCGAGATAATCGGACATGAGCGAAGTAACCTTTCAAGCGCCGCCGCTTCGCAAGCCGAACGGTAACCCGTCGCCGCGAGAACTGGAACCCACTCTTCTCGCGCATCGCCGGCGTTCCGTCAGCCCCACGCAAAATCTTGTGAACGAACATCAGCGGCGGCGACTGGGTTATCTCTCCAGCAGCAAAAATGGAGATGAACATGACCAGTAGGAAAATCGCAGTAGCATTGGCGCTGCTCTTGAGCGCGACGTCGGCGACACTGGCGCAGACCGGCAATTACAGCCACACCCGCGGTTATATGCATGTCGCCTCGGGCTACGGCGGTAGCCAGCCCAGCCCAAGTTCAGGCGCGGAATCGCAGCGCTAGTTCCATCAGCGCAATTCCAACGAAAGCCCGGCCCCGCGGCCGGGCTTTCGGCATTTATGGCCCCTGACTAACGAGCCCCTGACTAAAAATTATTCCCGCCGGCGAGCACAAATAAGTGTGAACGCGGTGCGCAATAGTTTGAATTGTGGAATCTACTAAACCATTGATTTATGGATAGTTTATATTCCTCCTTTCTTAGGTGCAGTGCACCATTTTGTGAATGAACAGTGAAGAGCATTTGTGGTTCATTATGTCGGGGTTTCACTTCTGGGACTTACAGCGGGACCGTTATGACGGAGTACAAGTTATGAAGAAACTTCTCGTCGCCACGGCGCTTTTGGCCGCCGGCACCTCGACTGTGCTGGCCCAAGGCGTCTTCAGATACGGCCCGAGCGGCGCAACCGCCGATCGCCTCGGCGGTTACGTTGATCCCAGCTATGTCCAAGGTAATCGAGCCTATTACGATTATGCGCCTGGTCCGCTAAACTACAGCGGCACGGTGAGTGGTCAGCCCAGCCCGGACTCGGGAATCGAGTCGCAGCGCTAAGATCCCTGAAGCTTCTATCGCCACCATGGCGCAAGGCAGAAAACGAAACCCGGCGGAAACGCCGGGTTTTTTTCTGCCATAACAGATGATCCGCTCGCGCGATTTACGCACCGGCTAAGATATTTGCCGGGTAAGATATTTGACTTTGCAATTATCTCTCTGACCATGGCTGTATGGCGTCTTCCTCACAGATCCCACAAACACGGCTTTGCGTCGCCGTAGTCGGTCTCGGCAGCATCGGCGGCGTCGCCGCTGGCTGCCTTGCCGCGGCCGGGCGCCACGACGTGGTCGCCTGCGTGCGCCGGCCGCTCGCGCGTTTGACGCTCGAACGACCGGAGAGTGGAAAGGACAACGCAGTCGAGGTGCCGCTTCGCGCGCTGACCGATCCGGCGCTGGCAAAACCCGCCGACTGGGTGCTGGTATGTACCAAGGCTCAACAGACCGCAGGCGCCGAGCCCTGGCTGCAACAGCTCTGCACGCCATCCACCCGTGTTGCCGTCCTGCAAAACGGCATCGATCACGTCGCACGCGTCAAGCCGCTCTCGGATGGTGCCACGGTGGTACCGGTGATTGCCTATTACAACGGCGAACGGCTCGCGCCCGATCGCGTACGGCTGCGCCATGTAGGCGATTATGATCTCGTCGTCGCCGATGATGAAAACGGCCGCAGCTTTGCGCAGTTGCTTGAGGGTACGCCACTACGTGTATTCCTGAGCGAGGATTTTACCACGCTCGCCTGGCGCAAGCTTCTGATCAACGCGGTCGCCAATCCGATCACCGCCCTGGTGCTGCAGCGCCAGGTGGTGTTGCGGCGTCCCGATGTCCAGGAGCTTTGCCGCGCGGTGCTCGAGGAAGCCATTGCGGTCGCGCGCGCCGACGGCGCGCAGCTCGCCGAAGACGAAGCCGGCCGCACCATTGCAACGCTGATGACATTTTCCGGTGAACTCGGCACGTCGATGTATTTCGACCGGCTTGCCGGCCGCGAGCTTGAAATCGAGGCGCTGACCGGTGCCATCGTCGCCGCAGCCAAGCGCCACGGCATCGCAACCCCGCTGAACGGCGCGCTACTCACGCTGCTGCGCGCGGTGAACGATGCGGCGCCAACGGACCAAGCCTGATCCATCTGCTGATGCCAATCTCCTAATCTAATCTGTGGAACCAAATCCTTATGTTCCAGTTAGGACCGATGCATTGCGCCGGCGATTGGTTTTGGCCCCGGCGATTGGCTTTGGCGAATTGATTTTACGGGAGGATTTGTCGTGTCATTATTGAAATGGGCCCTGATATTTTTCGTAATTTCCGTCATCGCCGCCATTTTCGGATTTACCGGAATCTCCGCGGCGAGCGCCGATGTGGCCCGCGTTCTGTTTTATATATTCGTCGTCATTTTCATCGTGCTGTTGGTTTTGGCACTGGCGGTGTTTCGAGCGTAACGCGGCATCAGGCTGTCGCGAGCAACTGTGTTATCGGTAGCCTATGAAAATATCCGGATCGACGGCGCTGGTGACTGGGGCCAATCGTGGCCTCGGCCAAGCCTTTGTCGAAGCGCTGCGCCAGGCCGGTTGCGCTAAAATCTATGCGGCGAGCCGCAACGCGGACAGCGACACGAGCGGCGGCGGCATCGTGCCACTTCGTCTCGACATCACCGATGGCGTGCAAGTCGCAGCCGCCGCGGCGCATTGCGGCGACGTCGATCTTCTCATCAACAATGCCGGCGTGGCGCGTTTCAAGCCTGCGCTCAGTGCCCCAACGATGGACGACGCGCGGCTTGAAATGGAGACGAATTATTTCGGAACGCTCGCCATGTGCCGCGCCTTCGCGCCGGTATTGAAAAAGAACGGCGGCGGCGCGATCGTCAACATGCTTTCGGTCGTCAGTTTCTTCAACGCGCCGACGCAGGGCTCTTATTGCGCATCCAAGGCCGCCGAATGGTCGCTGACCAAAGCGGTGCGTTTCGAACTGCATCGGCAGAACACGCACGTGATCGGCGTCTATGCCGGCTACATTGACACCGACATGACGGCCGGCATCGACGACGCGAAATCGAGTCCCGCCGCCATCGCTACGGCCGTCATGGCCGGCATCGAAGCCGGCAGCGAGGACGTCCTCGCGGACGAACGCTCGCGCAGCGTCTTTGCCGCGCTACGCAAGGACGACCGCGGCTTCGATGCGGAAATGCAAAAGCTGTGGGATAGCCAAGCTTGATATCGCGCGCCGCTCCCGCAATTCTGCGCCTCGATATCTCTTGCGCCGCATGCGAAAGCGACACAGATAATTAGTCTGCATATGCGGCTGAAGGTGAACCCGATGAATAAATACGTTGTCGTTGCGATGCTTGCGTTGCCGGCCTTGGCGGTGGCGCCGGCAGCGGCGCTGGCGGGTGGCGGCGCGGGCTTCAATCCTGGCACGGTTATCAGCAACGTCTATGAAAACCCGGCAGCGGGTTACGGTTATGGCATGTCTTCCGGCTTTGCTCTGCCGCCAGCGCCCTATTATGGCCCTTGCCGCTACGGACCAGGCACGCGTTGCTACCCGCCGCGCCACGGTCACGTAAAAGCACCCGAATGATCGAATAATGCGGCCGGCAGACAGCCGCCGTTATTATTCGCGCAGGTTGGCCGTCGCGCGCTTCAGCCAATCCTTGTCGTCGGTAAGCGATTTCAATTCCGCCATCGCCTCTTCCTTGGTCTGCGTGACCTGAGGGATGACCGACGGTTCGCCCTCGCCGTCCGACGGCTGGCAAGAAAACTCGAGCCGGATGTCGTTCGGATCGAACACGTAGATCGAGAACACGCCCGGCAATACTTCGAGCGGCCCGTCATACTTGACCTTGTGCGCATCGAGCCGGGCGCGGATATCCGCTTGCGTCTGCGGCGATATCGCAAACGACACATGCTGCATGGCGCCGAGCGCGTTGCGATCGCCGCGCTGTTTGGCGCCCTTCGGCATTTCGAAAAACGCCAGCAAGCCGTCACGGCCCATGTCGAAGAAATAATGACGGATTTCCTCGAACGGCGGATTGCCGCGATTGCGTGGCCCGACACCAAGTCCCGGCGGCACTTTCATCGCATGCACCAGCGGCATGCCGAGCACGCCGGAGTAAAAGTCCACGGTCATCTTCATGTCGTCGGTGTTGAGCGCGAGATGATGGACGCCGTAGAAATTCAACTTGGTCGCGTTATTTGCAGCGGGAGTAACGGGGCGATTTTGGAGCTGGGTTTCCGACATCGGCGCCTCCTCGTGCTTTTGCTTCAGTATTCGCGGAAATCGATCACGCCGCAACCGCGAGATCCTGTCGAAAGGCGTGGCAAGCCGTCTACAATCCGGCTCCCGATTCCGGCGCTATGGAATCATGCTATTCAACACAGCAGGGAGACCAGCAATGCCCCGACGCACCACCGATCCATGGTCCGCGGCCGAACAGGCCTTCAAGGCGGCGACCGCGAAGCCGGTCGAAAAGCCCGTCGAAAAAAAGCCGCCGTCGCTGCCCGGCGTCAAGGAGATGGTATCGCTCCGCATCGACCGCGACGTGCTCGACTTCTTCCAGGAAGACGGCCCGGGCTGGCAGGACCGCATCAACGCCGCACTGCGCAAGGCCGCGGGAAAATAATACCTCAAGGGCCGCGCTCGGCAGGCGATCGGCCCCAGGCTTCCACGCGCATTGGTGGACACGCGAAGCATTTATCCGCGGCGTGACAAATTCATCACGCTCGTGCAGAGGTTGTAGTCGACCGTCTAGATCATTCTTGCGTTGATTAGCAGACTCCCCTCCCAGCATGGCAATGGCGCATTTCACACTTTCTGGCGGCCTCTCGGCGCGCATCCGGCCAAGACGGCTACACGTGAAACGAGAGTTGCAAGGCGTGATTAGTGCCGAACTGTTTACTGCCGCCTCGGTTACATTCACCGCTGCAGGGGCACGGACAATTGACCGGCGCTTGCGCGCTGGTATCAGGACGCCCCTCCAAAAGTCGGGAAAGAGAAAAAATGAAAAAATCGATTGCTCTTTACGTCGCGTTGGCGTTCTTCGCCGCGAATTCCGCCATGGCGGCGGATCTCTCACCGCGTATGTACACGAAGGCGCCGCCACCGGTCCCGGTCGCATCGTGGACGGGCTGCTATCTCGGCGCCAATGTGGGTTACGGCTGGTCGCATGTCGATTGGTACGATCCGCTGGCCGGCGGCGATGTCGGTTCCGACACGTCGAACGGCGTCGTCGGCGGCGGCCAGGTCGGCTGCGATTATCAGAACGGCAACTTCGTTGTCGGCATCCAGGACATGTTCGACGGCGCCGACATCAGCGGTAGCCATCCTTACACCGGCGCTCCGGCCTTCACCGATCAGACCCGGCTCAGCTGGTTTGATACGCTGACCGGACGTGTCGGCTACACGCCGATCCAATCCGCGCTGTTGTATGTGAAGGGCGGCGCCGCATGGGCGCACGATCGTTTCACCGAAACATGTACGGTGGCGGGCTTTGGATGTCCGGGCGAGGCCAATCCAACACGCTCGGGTTGGACGGTCGGCGCCGGCCTTGAATATATGGTCGCACCGCAATGGTCGGTTCTTCTCGAATACGATTTCATGGGTTTCGGCCGCCGGACATCGACGCTGAATTACGTCGACGGCACCACTTACAACTACAACATCCAGCAGGACGTCCAGACCCTGCTGGTGGGCCTCAATTATCGCCTGCCAATGGTTCGGTGAGCGTTTTACAGTTCGATCCGCTTCGATAAAGAATGCCCGGGAGAAAATCCCGGGCATATCCATTTCTGCGCGACGTTCGCGCCGCGGTCGAGGCGCGCAAAGGTACGAACAGATAACCTTCACGCGCGCTCGACCTGGCCCACGCCCTTTAAGCTACAGCGATTGCGTTCTCACCGGCGGCGGGGAGTGGAGGCTGCTCATAGACGGCCGAGCCCGCCGTCAGCTTCTTCCAAACCCAAAGCCAAAGATCACGGATCTCGTCCGCCGACTTACCGTCGAGCGCGTATTCGGTGACGGCCAGGCCGGCGCCGAGCGCATCCTGCTGCTCATTGCGCAACACGATATAGGGCCGGGCCAGCACGCCCATCTCGACAAGCGACATGGCGTTCGGCGAGACCGTCCCTTCGCCGAGCGCCGCTGCCGCACCGTCGGGACGACGGCTGCGCACCGGCGTCTGATTGAGGATGAAGGCGAACGGCTTGCCGAGCGCGCGGACGGCTCGCAGTGTCGGTGCCGCGGCCTCGATATCCGCTGGACTGGGCCGCGCGGGGATGAGGCACAAGTCGGCCTCGCGCATGGCACGCTCGGTGGTGGCGCTGACGCCGGCGGCGGTATCGATGATCGTCACTGTCACACCGCTGTTGCCGAGCAATGCCAATTTGTGGCCGACCTGATATCCGGCGCTGGCAATCTCGACCATGGGCTCACTTTGAGTTCGCCGCTTCCGCCAATTCGAAACCGTGCCCTGCGGATCGGTCTCCAGCAGACAAACCTTGTGACCGTCCTGCATGGCCGCTATCGCAAGGCCGATGGCGAGCGTACTCTTGCCGCTGCCGCCTTTTTGCGAAATCAAAGCGATGGTGTGCATAGTGTGTCTGTTCCGTTTATCTGTTGCGCGATTGGGCGAAAACCGGAGTCGCCGTGACCGCAAAGCCACAGCCACGGGACACGCTGCGCCGATCCAAAATTGGACGCACGCCACAAAAATAATCCGAATCAGTGCGACCCGAGCGATCGAAACATGCGCGCGGATTGGGCAGGCTGCTATCCTGTAAAAACACTTAGCAAATAGAGGACAGCTGTTCTGTTTTGATCCTCAACGCGTGCGCAAAAAATATGCCCGGTTGATACGCCGGAACAGCTCTTCCTGGCGTTTATAGATGATCGCCTAATTCTCATTCGCCGAGCCGCATGCGCCTGCCCTCAGAACAACTTATCGTTGCCTTGGCTCCTTGTTCCTGTTATGTTCTTTAGCGCAATACGCCAAAGGGAGGACATGAAATGCGAACGCCTATTCTCGCCGTCGGATTTGTCTTGGCCGCGCTGCCAGTTCGCGCGCAGACGATTGGGCTTGCGGAAGTAAAATCGCATGTCGGCCAACAGGTGACGGTCGAAGCCGCCGTCAGTGATGTCCACACCGGCCGTTCCGGCGTCACGTTCATCGACATCGGCGGCCGTTATCCCGACAATGCGTTCGTTGCCGTGATCTTCGCCGGCGACGCCGCCAAATTTCCGAACGTGAGCGCGCTAGACGGCAAGACCGTCGCTATCAGCGGCCCGGTGGAGCTCTATCAAGGCCGGCCCGAGATCATCTTGAAGTCCGCGGAGCAGCTCAAAGCGAAATAAGCCCGCGGTTCATCCTGCCCTCCTCCCGGCGCTGACGCTGCGGCCGATCGCTTGGCCGCGGCCGGACTTGTGTTCCTCGGGAGCGAAATTCACAGGCCTGTAATGGAACCGAGACGCGCCTGATAAATCGGGCGTTAACGGTGACATTCAGCGTTTCTAAAGACTTCACGCGCCACCTGACTTTCGAGCCTTACGATCTCAATTTTGCCCAAGAACAGCCGTTTGTATCGGTCTGGTCGAGGCGATGTGGTGGGGAGATATTCAGTGCCGGGCGAGACTTCCTTTATCTCGCGTTTCACGCTGAAGTTCGTCGAGATTGTCGCCGCCGGGGTCGCCACCGCGGTGAGCGGCTACATCGTCGCGCATTTGAGCGGCTTTTTTCCCGGTCCGGCGTCGACCGCCGTTCAGGTTCCGACCCTGCAAGCCGCGCCCAGTATGAGCGCCGCCATCGGCAATCCGAACGCCCGGCCGACAACGCCCGCTTCTATCGACACCGATGCACGGCGCCTGGCACCCCAGCCGGATCTCAAGGCTGCAGCCATTCCGCCGGCCCGGGTGACGGCCGATGTCGCGCCGCTGCCGGCGCGAAAGCCCGTGGCGGCCGAAACGAGCGCGCCGGAAACCAAGCCTCACGATACCGCGGAAACCAAGCCTCGCGACGCCGCCGAGGCCAAGCCGCGCAGTCCCGAATCATTCGAAGCCCAGATTCGCGCCGCGCTGGCGAAGGGCGAGAGCGCCAAGCCTGTGTCCGTCGTTCCGTCGCATCAGGCCGCTATTCCGGCCGATCTTCCTCACGCGCCGCCGGCTGCCGAGATGCAGCCGCGGCAGACCGATACCGCCACCGGCGCGATCCCGGCGACACCGCGCGCCGCGGACGCAGCGCCGCAGCAGGCGCCGGTTTTGGCCGAGCCGCCCGCGGCGGTCGAAATCAAGTCCCTGCCGGTTGCCGGGGTCGACTCCGCGCCAGCACCCGAGCCGGCGCCACAAGCCCAGGCCGAGGCTCAGCCCACCGGCAACGACTTCTTCTCCGCCATCAAGCGCATTCCCGATTTTCTCAGTCCCGATTCGCACCCACAGGTGCCGGCCGACCAGGCGCCGCGGCCGCCGATGCCGGTCGGACAGTGAAACGCGGCGGTTTTCCGCCGGCAGCCGCTCCCGATTGTCCATATCCCGCTTTGTCCCGAATTAGCTTCGCCGGCCGGGCCTGCGGGGTGCTATGCCATCAAGCAAGTGATTTTCGGACCGATCCGAATTTCAGGCAAAGGATGGGAAATGGCGGATAAATCCAATAAACACGATGCGAACATCCAGTTCGCCAAATTGCAGCGTGCGGAAGATGCCAAGAAGGCAGCCTCCGAATACGAAACCGCGGCAACCGCGCTGCGCGCCAAGACCGAACGGCTGAAAGCGCTCCGCTTGGCCAGGGACGCTGAACTGGCCGCCGCACCGAAACCGAGCGCTCCCGCCAAGAAGACCATCGTGAGAAAGAAAAAGGCCAGTGCCGGCTCATTGTCCGACTGGCTCAATAGCGAAGCCAAAGAGGGCCGGCGCGGGTGAAGCGGCCTATTTTTGCGAGCGCGCCTGCACGCGCAGGCCACGTTCCTCGCTACCCACGGCCATCGCTACTTCTGCCGGTAACGCAGATCAGGTTCGGCAACAGACCATGATCCGATGGAAGGAAATCGGATCACGGTCTCGTTGACGCAGCCAGTGGCTTAGCCGTTCGCGTGGTGCGGAACGTGCCGATAGGAGTGCCGCACCCAATGCCGATGATGGTGGTAATAAACCGGCGCCGGCGCCGGCTGCTCGACCGGATAGGAGGCATAGACCGGTCCGCCGATTCCGAGCGCACCCTCGACTCCGCCGATAACGCCGCCAACCGCGCCGCCGACCACCGCACCGACGGGGCCCGCCGCCTGGTTGCCGACTTGAGCGCCGTGCGCGGCGCCGTCGGGAATGCCTTGCGCCTGCGCCGCGAGCGGGCAAGCGAGCGATGCGGCAATAGCGGCCGCGACTACGATATGGAACTTCACGCTGAACCTCTTTGGTTTACTCAGACGCCCCACGTGATGGGCTGAACAAGGCCATTGCGCGGCAATCGCGTGGCACAGCGCGGCGGCGGAAAATAAAGCCGGCGGTGCGGCAAAACGATCACAGTTGAGCGTCGTTCTAATCGGCTCGGATCGCTATCACTCAACGCAATTTTCGTAACACCGCCCCGTGTCGCGGCCGCGATTGTTACCACCAGCGGCTGCGGCGCCCTTGCACCAGCCGGAGCACGAAAAGCAGCAGCACGGCGCCGATCGTGGCATTGATGATGGCTGAGATGATGCCGGTGCCGAGATGGATGCCGAGTTGCGGCAACAGCCAGTCGCCGATGAAGGCGCCGACGATGCCGACGCAGAGATCGCCGACCAGCCCGAAGCCGGCGCCACGCACGATCTTGCCGGCCAGAAAACCGGCGATCAGGCCGACCAGCAGGATGACCACAACACTTTCGTTCGAAAGAAACATGGCGGCGCTCCAGAAATTTTTGAGAAAGACTCGTGTGACCGGCCAACCAGACCCATGACGCTACACAACTTGGACGCTTAGCGATAGCCAGCGTCCTGCCCCCGAACGCCGGAGTTATGCCAAAGGCCGTACGCAAACCCACGTCGTTGCGAGGAGCCAGCGGGTCCGCGCGAAGCGCGCGGCCCGATGACAGGCTCCGCGACGAAGCAATCCAGAACTGCGCCGCACTGGATTGCTTCACTTCGTTCGCAATGACGTAGCAAAAAAATAAAGAATCGGGCGAGGGATATCTGGGATTCCCGCTTCTTCGTCATTGCCGGACTCAGCCCGGCAATCCATGATGCAGCTTCGCCTTGCTTCGGGGGAGGCTAACGATGAAAGCGCTGGTTCCCACGCTCGGGCCCGCTCTTGGGCTCGCTTTCGGCTTCGCTTGTGGACTCACTTTTGCTCCGGCCTCGGCACTTGCAGACCCGATCGCGCCGGCCGACACGCCGCAGCATGTCGGTCAATCGGTCACCGTCGAAGGCATCGTCTCCGAGGTGAACACCACCGACCGCATCGGCGTCACCTTCGTCGATATGGGCGGGCATTATCCGAACAATGCCTTTACGGCCGTAATCTTCAAGGCCGACGCCGGCAAGTTTCCAGATGTGGCCGCGCTTGCAGGCAAGACCATCGACGTCACCGGTACGATCAAGCTTTACAAGGGAAAGACCGAGATCTTCTTGAACGACGCGGCGCAGATCAAAGTGAAGTAGTCGCGCGCTGACGCTCCCCTCGATTCGTTGCAAATCCGCACATTTCCATGCTATTTTTCTGCTGCTTTGCCGGGACATCGTCCACACGGACGCGGCAAACAGGGGCGCGACAATGCTGAACCACGACGCCGAGGCCTGGCAAACCAAGCTTGCCGCGCTGCCGCTCGCAAGCTACGGCCCTGGCGAAGCCGTATTCACCGAAGGCACCAATACCGGGCGGCTGATGATCCTCAAGACCGGTGCGGTAAGCATCGTCAAAGGCGGCATCGAGATCGCCAAAGTGGCGGAAGCCGGCGCGGTGTTCGGCGACCTTTCGATACTGCTCGGCCAGTCGCACACCGCCGACGTGCGCACGCTCGAAACGTCGGAGTTTCATGTCGCCGACGCCGCCACGCTGATGGTGCAGGATCCGGTCGCGCTGCTGTACATCACCATGGGCCTCGCACGGCGTCTCGACGCCGCCAATCAGGCGCTGCTCGAACTCAAATACATGCTGCGGGCCGGCGAATTGCCGAGCCTGATCGGCAAGGCGGTCGAGCGGATCGAAGGATTGCTCAATTCGATCGGCACCGGCTATGTGCGGGCCGGAGCGGGATATTCCGGCTATCCGTTTGCGTAGCAGCAACAAATAAGCAGACAACTCGCCTGAGCTAGCGCATGCAGGCTTGGGCGCGGCAAGGACGTCCCGGATGTCGCCTCGCTCATCCGGCTACGCTTGATCATATCCCGGCGCATCCCAGAGCGCAGCGAGGCGCTGATCCTGTATCAGAAACGCATCGCAAATGTCGAAGACGTTTTGAGCGAGCGGGCTACCGATGACGTCGCTGCGTTTGAGGCACTGGGCGGCAATCGTATTCGAAACGTGCTTGTGGGAGGCATCGATGACCATCATTTCAGGTCCATGGTCGAAGATGCGGTAGGCGAGGCGGACAGCGTAGCGATCCTCCGCACTGGAGCCTTCGCCCCATTTGCCGAGAATGACGTCGATATCAGCGCCGGTTTCGAACACATGTCCGACGGTCCAATGCACGTAATAGGTCGCGAGTGTGAGGCGATCGCGATAAACGACGCCCCAGACCTTGCGGCTGACACGGCCGCAGCATTCGCAGCGCCCGGTTTCGTTGCTGCCGATCGGTGCGACCTGGAGAGCCAGCGCGCTCACGGCGTTAGCTGACCGCTGGCCAATTGGCCGCGAACCGTGTCGTCAAAGACGATGGTGGACTTGGTTGCGGGCTTGACCAGGCAAGCCGCGTCAGCGGGCGCGAGCTTGGCCAGTACCGCGCCGATGAAACGATAGGCTTCTTCGTTGGTCGTGATCTTGCCGATGAGATCGACTGAAAGCCAAGCGGTCTGCGCCTCGGCCTTTCGGCGCAGCAAGGGATCGGCGATGGATCCGGCGAAGTCGGAAAATTCCGTATAGGGTCCTGGCACGCTCAGCAGCATGAAGAGCCCGGCCGCGCCCGCCATGGTGGACTTGATAATAAACATGCCAGGCATTTTGCTGCCGACCACGAAATTGGCCTGTTGCTCCGCCGGCAAAAACCGGCCGGGATAGAGTTCATCCAGCTTTTTTCGCACCGCGGCGGCGTCGAGATCGAGATAAGTTTTCGACAACACCACCCAGCTGACCATCTCGTGTTTCCTTGATGATGGTGGCGACGGCGAAGCCGATGGTTGCGCATTCGCGATCAACGGACCGCGATGGCCGATTGTCAAAACGAGTGACAAACAAAGCAGGCCGGCCATCAGCAGCCGCCGCGCGGAACCCCTTCGGGCCCGAATAGAAGTCATGATGCCCCCAATCGCCCTCACAACCTGATTGTCAGTTTAATCAACTTATAGGCGAATGCCAGAGGCAGAAGGCGATACGCTGAATTTCATCTCTTGGCCGTCCGGCGGAGCCACAAGGATGCGGAAGCGGCAACGCCGAGCTAAACTTGCAAGGATCAAATCAACGAATGATTTAGCGTGTGTTTGTTGAATCGTCGCAAGCGAACGGCGCGGCATTGCGTCCGGATAAATCCGCCCGCTAGGATTGGGACCGGGAAGGCTTGAGCGGCTGAGGAAATGCGCGAGCATCGACGCTACCATCGTGTCCGGCCCTCCGGGTTGGTCTCCAAGACCGGCACGCTGTTCGCCGATATGAAAAGCCGCCCCATCGCTTGCAGCATTGTCGATCTCAGCGCCGGCGGCGCCTGCATCGAGGTGTACGGCAGCGACCCCATTCCGCAGAAATTCATCCTCAACCACGGCGGCGTCAAGAAAACCTGCCGGGTCATGTGGCAGCAGGGCCGCCGCGTCGGGGTGAGTTTCTGATCGCATTCGGCTGAATTGTTCCGGCGATCGGCGCAAAAATCTTGGACGAACCGGCTTGCCGCGGCGACGTTGCCTTAGAACGGGGCACATGGAGATCAACCATGATGAAATTCATCTTGGCCCTGACGCTGTTGGCGAGCGCCGCCATCGCATGCAATCGGGCCAGCACCACCGCTAGCCTCGCGCAAAGTCAGCCGAACTACGGGCCGAACCCTCCAGGCGGCTACGACAATTTCGGCGAACCCTATAGCGGCTCCGCCGCATCGCGGCGGCAGTCGGGCGGATACTAGAAGCTCATCCGCGCTCGTAGCTCGGCGGGTTAGCCGAAGGCGTAACCCGCCATCCTCGTTAGCGGCGTAAAATAAAATGCCGGATTACGCTTCGCTAATCCGCCCTACCCGCCTCCCGCCACTTTGTATAAGCCTCGCATGCACGCTCCGCAGGGACGAAAGCCGGCCGCGATCGCGCTCGCCTCGTCGGCAAAGAACACGCGATGCTGCTGATAGGTCCGGCCGCGCTTGATGGCGCGCAGTGCGGAAGGGCAATCAAGCCGACCGTAAATCCTGGCACGCTTGTTGCCGCCGAATAGACCCTTTGTCTGACTCTCGTAGTTGCGGCCATCCGCGCCGATCAAGCGATAGGTTTTTGCCATCTTCCCGTCAGCCTCGCATTGCACCGGCTCTCCTCCAGATGTAGCCTGAATGGTGAGCTGCTATCGAGGTGTGCCGAGCCTCCCGGGCGAACAGCAGCCGATATGCCGTCGGCAGGCGCGCATTCACAACAGAAGTTCTGGTCCGAGCCGCACCGCTTTTGCAAGCGGCGATCCGCCCCGTCCGCATGTCGCACGACGCGCTGGGGCAGCGATGGAGGTCACCATGACTCTCGTGGATATCGCGTTGTGGTTTATTCTCGCCGGGCTGATTGCCATTGTGCCGATCGGCTGCGTGATGACGCGGCGCAGCGGAAGCAGTCGACATCCGACGACCGAGTAACGGGCAAAGCTCGGCGGGGGGGCAGCACCTAGCCCGCATGAACAGAACGACGTGCGGGAGTGGGTCAAGGCTGTCCCCCGGATTTCGCTTCGCTCATCTGGGCTGCGCCTGCTAAGGGTTTAGGATGAGTTGAGAGGAGCGGAACCCGTCCTCGGACCGAGTGGTTTGGCAATGGATTTCACAAGACCTCAACTCATCCCACAGCTACTGCGCTCGGCCATTCCGACTGGTGCGCCCGCGCTTTCTGTTTTTCATCGCCGCGCCGAGACTCGCAACGCAGCAAAGGCGCAGATAAAAGCTAAAATGGCCCGAGACAAACTACGGAAGACTAATTGCGAATCCGGATATTTATACTGGGCGCTTTGTTCTTTGCCCATTTTATCAACTCATTCTTCAAAATATCAAATCGGCCATTGTGACTCCCGACATCGTTTGCACTTCGATTAAACGCGTCATAGCGCGCAAATTCCGGATATAGGCTCTGAGAATTGCCGACAATCTGCTCCTTTCGACTTTCCCTTCTCGCTTGTTCAAAAAAAACGAGAAATTCCCTGATTATGGTCTGCGTCTCCAAAGACGCCTGCCGGACAAGCCAATAATAAACCGGTAAAACACCGGCAGATGCTAATAAGTCATCGTGAGGAAGAAATATTTCCTGCATTGTGTCGAGATTGTCGAGGGTTCGCCTGCCAGCCAGTTCGAGTTTCTCACTGTCCAACCTGTCCGGATTAGAAAACTCATCAAGGTCCTTTTTCTTTGTGCTGGTCATTTTGTTTGAGTATTCAAACATTACAATCTTAGCAGACGCATTGAAGTCACCTGCGCGTTTTGTGCTGAATTTAATATTCTCAATAAAAAACTCGTGGCGCGCGACATTGCGAATTACGTCCGGTACGGGACCAAGCATCGCGTTTCTTATCTCAGCACCGGTCAGTGGCTTACTGCGATTAAGTCGCACGAAAAGTTCATTGATATCGGCTTCGTCATTAGTGACGACGCTCATGATGTCGACGGTTTCAGTTTCGAACGCTTCAGCTACCAAAGGATAATTGCTTCGGAGATCGCGAAGAGAGAGTCCGCCCAGCTTCAGGCTTGGATCGACTCGCCATTTAAAATCCTCGTTGAGGACTAACGTACAGTCGAAGAAATCGAAGATCGACTCGAGGCGTTGTTTTCCATCGATAATGGCGTACGGTAGTCGGCTTTTATTTAGCGGACTCTCACCCATTTGAAAGTCAGCGACGTACAATTTTGGTGCGTCGAAACCATTGATAATAGAATCGATTAAGTACGCTTTGTCAGACTGCGACCACAGTCGACCTCGGCGCTGATAGGCCGGGCTCATATCGATAGACTGTCGATGCGTGTACCACCAAATTAATGGCTTACTCGGATGAAGGGTAATGCGCATCATTCTGGAAGTCATGATCAAAACCCAAATTCGCGCCGTATCTCTTTCGCCAATCCGTCAAGGTCGGGAAACACAACTGATTCTGTGAAGCCTTTACGAAAAAGTGACGCACGAATCTCATCTACGATATTTTTCTCAATCTCAATTTTTTTCAAGACCTTGTCCGGGAAGCCTTTCGTCGAGAAAACTTGCTCCATCGGATCTGTTCCTTGACCGAATAGAGCAAAGCCACCTCGTTGCGCTACAATTCTTGGACTATTATAGGTCCCATAAACCATAACCGGGAGCATAGGGATTTCGCTAAATGCAACTCCTGGCGCGTATGAGCGCACCGCTTGACTGCTTTCGTCCAAGACGCCACCCTTATATGAAATATGCGCGAGTGCAGCCTGATTCCAGACGACCGGATCGCACATCCAAACAGACGCGTCGGTTTTCTTCGGCTGAGAGCCGTTCAGTGCAAAGTAAATCGCAACAAGGGATTTTCCGTCCAGTCGAGGAGGCGTGTGGGGACTCCGTAGTGCTGCATTAGAAACAGCTTGTCCCAGTCGTTCGTAAGTGTCCTTTGAAGGAAGGGCAGCGACCGCTGCACGAAACGGGTCGTTAATTCGGTCTCTAAAACAGAAATATCGTCGATCTTTGTCTTAGATACATGACGATATAGAGTCGGCTTAAGTTTGTGATCTTTATCTCGGCAGCCGCGATACCATGATGCGGTAGACCCGCCCTGGAACATCTCTATCGCATCGAGCAATTCGGCAAAAGTCTTCGGTCGGATGATTTCCAAGGTCGTGGCCATCACTAAAACTACTATTAGGAGTGCAGCGAGTATTGCAGCTCGCAGAATGCGTCAGCGGCACCGCAATCGCAAGTAGCACAATTAGCGCTTCGAATTGAGATAGGACTGCTAAATCAAAACGCCTTGTTCTCGTCCCTTACGGTCCCCACGTTATCGACATAGACCTCAGCGCCGACGTCCAAGAACACCTTCGACATTTGCTCCATCACCGGCTTAGCCGTTGGTCAGGTTGAGATAGATCGCATCCGCTCCTTGATCGACTCTCGTTTGCATCTCATCCGTCATGGCCGGGCTTGTCCCGGCCATCCACGCCTTTTCATTCCGAGACGAGTTTAAAGACGTGGATGCCCGGCACAAGGCCGGGCATGACGCGCCTCAAGCAATGAAACGTTCTCTTTAGAGCGCCTTATTCGCCTCTTTGGCAGCCTCTGCCTTATCGACATAAACCTCCGCCCCCATGTCCAAGAACTTCTTCGACATATCCGCCATCCCCTGCTTCGCAGCATCCGGATAAAGCGCGGCCTTCTCGTTGTCGGAGAGGCCGGCGGCGTAGTCGCGCACGTCGGCGGTGATCTTCATCGAGCAGAACTTCGGCCCGCACATGGAGCAGAAATGCGCCACTTTGTGTGCGTCCTTGGGCAGCGTCTCGTCGTGGTATTTGAGCGCGGTGTCGGGATCGAGCGAGAGGTGGAACTGGTCGATCCAGCGGAAATCGAAGCGCGCGCGGGAGAGCGCATCGTCGCGTAGCTGCGCCGCCGGATGGCCCTTGGCGAGATCGGAGGCATGCGCCGCGATCTTGTAAGCGATGACGCCGTCTTTCACGTCGTTGCGGTCCGGCAGGCCGAGATGCTCCTTCGGCGTGACGTAGCAGAGCATGGCGGTGCCGAACCAGCCGATCATGGCGGCGCCGATCGCACTGGTGATGTGGTCGTAGCCCGGCGCGATGTCGGTGACCAGCGGGCCCAAAGTATAGAACGGCGCCTCGCCGCATTCCTTGAGCTGCTTGTCGACATTGATCTTGATCTTATGCAGCGGCACATGGCCGGGGCCTTCGATCATCACCTGGCAGCCTTTGTTCCAGGCGACCTTGGTGAGCTCGCCGAGTGTTTCCAGCTCGGCGAACTGGGCGCGGTCGTTGGCGTCGCGGATCGAGCCGGGGCGCAGGCCATCGCCCAGCGAGAACGACACGTCGTATTTGCGCATCAGGTCGCAAATCTCGTCGAATCGCTCGTAGAGGAAGCTTTCCTTGTGATGCGCCAGGCACCACTTCGCCATGATCGAGCCGCCGCGCGAGACAATGCCGGTGACGCGGTTGACGGTGAGATGGATGTAGCCGAGCCGCACGCCGGCGTGGATGGTGAAATAATCGACGCCCTGCTCGCACTGCTCGATCAGCGTGTCCTTGTAGCATTCCCAGTCAAGCTTGACCGGATCGCCGTTCACTTTCTCCAAGGCCTGATAGATCGGCACCGTGCCGATCGGGACCGGCGAATTGCGGATGATCCATTCGCGGGTGTTGTGGATGTTCCGCCCGGTGGAGAGGTCCATCACCGTGTCGGCGCCCCAGCGGATCGCCCACACCATCTTCTCCACTTCCTCTTCCACGGAAGAGGTGACCGCGGAGTTGCCGATATTGGCGTTGATCTTGGTGAGGAAGTTGCGCCCGATCGCCATCGGCTCGAGTTCGCCGTGGTTGATGTTGGACGGGATGATGGCGCGGCCGCGGGCCACTTCACTGCGCACGAATTCCGGCGTGACGAACAGCGGCACCGAGGCGCCGAAGCTTTCGCCGTCGTCATGCCGCTCCTGCGCGACGTCGAGCATTTTCTTCCGCCCGAGATTTTCGCGCTCGGCGACGTAGATCATTTCCTTGGTGATGACGCCTTTGCGCGCCCATTCGAGCTGGGTCAATGGCAGGCGCTCGTCCCCGCGCAAGCGGGGACCCAGCTCTGGATTCCCGCTTTCGCGGGAATGAGCGGAGAAGGCCTCGACCGCGCGCAGCGGCCGCGGCGTGTTGGGGAAATTGCGGGCAAGATGCTTGCCGGTGACATTGCCGTTGTCGACCGGCTGGATCGGACGGCCGTCATATTCCTCGACGCCGCCGCGCTCGCGCACCCAGGCGGTGCGGGCGCGCTTGAGCCCCTTCTCGACGTCGATGGCGCCGTCGGTCTCGGTATAGATGCCGGACGGATCGTAGACCCGGACCGGCTCCTCGCCGGAACCCTCCGTCAGCGGGATCTCGCGCAGCGGGACGCGCAGGTCCGGCGCCGCTTCGGGCGACGAATAAATCTTGCGCGATCCGGCAATCGGGCCGGTGGTCACGGTCGGCGTGGCGAGATCGGCGTCGGAGAGAGGCTTATTCATCGGGGTCGCTCCTTAATTGCGAGCGATCCGGACATAACCAGCGCGGGGCGGGATTGCTGTAAGGTTTCCGTCCCTTCGCCGGCATGACCCGGATCAGGTTCAAAGGGTTTTTCTCAGCCCGCTACCGGGCACCCCTCGGAACGTCTCTAATGTAAGCTTCAGGCGTTTTGTGTCAACGCGGTGTCACTCAATCCTGCCCCGCGTTAGCGACGCGTTAGCGGGGAGGGGGGCACAGGCGGCCTGGAGCCGCCGTTCTTTACTTAAAGTACGCCGACGCAAAGCGTCGGCTGTGGCGTAGCGCGGTGGTAGGGGCGTCGGCTTTTCCGCCAAGCAGGCGTCGCATGTATCTATCGGCGTTCACGCCCTTATATTTTTTTTGAAACGAAAACGAAGCGCCGATTCGGACGCCCCCTCCACCATGCTTCGCATGGTCCCCCTCCCCCGCTATCGCAGGGCTGTCCGGGGAATGATTCACCATGTCACGGTGCATGCTCGGCCGAACCGATGCAAATCGATTGTTTCTGGTTGTCGAGACTCAGAAAGGACCGAGCATGCGCTATCTCGATAGCATCATCGGCAGTCTGCTCAAACCGGTGGATCGGCGGCGCTTTGCCGCCATTGTGGATGAGCATGACGGCGATGCCTACGACAAATCGTTCAAGAGCTGGGATCATCTGGTGACGTTGATCTTTGCGCAATTGAGCAATCTCGACAGCCTTCGCGGGCTGGCACTGGCCTTCAATGCCAACGCGCAGCCCCACTATCACCTCAATGTCGGCAAGCTTGCCCGCTCGACCTTGTCGGATGCCAACAGGCGACGGCCTGCAGCGGTTTTTGCCGACACCTTTGCGATGCTGGCGGCCACGGCCGATCGCCAGACCCGTCGCCAAGGTACGGCCTTGGTGGCATTGATCGACGCCAGCCCGATTATGGTAAGCAAGATGTGCCAATGGGCCAAATGGAACGGCCGCATTCGCGGCATGAAGCTTCATGCGGTCTATGATCCGCAAGCCGACTGGCCGCGACGCGTTGAGATTACGCCGGCCAATATCAACGACATCGAGGTGGGCCGCCGCACGCCGCTCATCGCCGCTGCGAGCTACATATTCGACAAGGGCTATTATCACTTCGGCTGGTGGAAAAAGATCAATGACGCCAAGGCCTTCTTCGTCACCCGGAGCAAGGTGAGCACGCGCTGGCGCGTCACCAGGCAGCGGCGCGTCGGACGCGCCATCGGCGCTGGCTTCGTCATCCTCGACGATGCCGAGGTGCGGCTTGCCAGCAAGGGCGATTCCGTCCTGCCAATTCCACTCCGCCGCATCCGTATCAAGCGCGAGACCGGCGCCAAGATCACGCTGATCACCAACGATCTCAACCGCAGCGCATTGGAAGTTGCGGCGCTCTACAAGAGCCGCTGGCAAATCGAGCTGTTGTTCCGCTGGATCAAGCAGCATCTGCGCATCCGCAAGTTCATCGGTAACAATGAAAACGCCATCCGCCTGCAAATCCTCGCAGCCATGATCGCCTATCTGCTGCTGCGCCTTGCCGCACGCCGTCATGTCGTCACCTTGCCGGCGCTGCGTCTCACCGAACTTATCAGCCAGCGCTTGTTCATGCGCAGACCCATCGCCGAAATCGACAAGCCGCCCCCCTGCAATCCAAGTCGCCGCCAACCCAACTCACCCCCAGGCCAACTCGAGTTCTCTTATGCTTGAACTTCCCCGGACAGCCCTGCGCTATCGCGAGGGAGGATGAAGCGCTCAATAATCCTTCAGCAGCCGCTCGATGTAATCGAGCTCTTCCTGCGGGCGGGCCATGTCGCCGAAGCGCTTGCGCAGTTCCTCGATGATGCGCCGCGCGCGCTGCACGTCGATCTCGCCCGGAACCTTGACCGTGGAATCGTCGCCGTAGTCGCGGCCGCGCAACGGCCGGCCGAGTGGATCGGTCTGCTGCTGCGCGCGTGCCTGGCCGAAGCGGCCGCCGTGACCCTGGCCCGGCGCCTCGCCGAGCTGATTCTGCATCGATTGCGCCAGCCCTTGCGCGCCCTTGCGCAGCGCATCGAGCGCGCGGCCCTGCGGGTCGACGGCGCTGTCGGCATCGCCTTGGCCAAGATCGGTTTCGGCTTCGCCCATCGCCTCGCCGGCGTGGCCGAGATTGTCGGATGCCTGATCTTGCGCCTGATCCTGTCCCTGCCCTTGCTGACCTTGACCCTGGCCTTGGCCCTGACCTTGGCCTTGCTGGCCGTCCTGGTTCCGGCCGAGACCTTTGTTCTTCAAGTCCTCGAGCAATTTGCTTAAGCGGTCGCGCAGCGCCTGCTGGCTTTGCCGCAACTCACCGATCGAATTGCCGGGCTGTTGCGGCTGGCCGGGCTTGCCCTTCTGGCCGCGTTGCGTGTCTTGCTCGCGGTCGTTCTGGCTTTGCTTGAAGGTGCGGTCGCGCAAATCCTGCTGCTGGCGGATCATGTCGCCGAGATCGTCGAGCGCCGACATCATATCGTCGTTGTCGTCGCCGTTGGCATTCGGCGAGGCCATCTGCAGATTTTCCATCATCTGCGACAACTGCTGCAGCAGTTGTCGTGCGGCGTCCTTGTTGCCGCTCTTCGCCATGTTCTCCAGCCGATTGAGCATATTCTGCAAATCCTGCTGGCTCAGCACATGCGCATTGGGGTCGAGCGGCCGTGACAGTTGCTGACCGTTTTTCAGCTGCTCGGCCATCGCCTGCATGAAGCGATCCATCGCCGCGCGCAGCTGATCCATCAGCTGCTTGATCTCGTCGTCGCTGGCGCCACGCTGGAGTGCCTGCTGCAGCGCGTTCTCGGCATTGCGCAAGGCCTCCTGCGCATTGGATATGTCGCCGTCTTCGAGGCCGACCGCCATCTGCCACAGCCTCGCCGTCACGTCGCGCAGATCGTCGTCGCTCGTGGCATGCGCCAGCGACCAGTAGATCGTACGCAGTCCGAGATAGACGCCGGCCTGCGGCGTGAATTTATCCGGCGCAATAGAAAGCGCATCGAGGGCGGTCATGACGCGCGGGCGGTTATTGGCGTCGAGCGCGAGATTGCGCCGCTGCTCGATCAGCGCGCGGGCCAAGGGCTTGGTGAAAACGCGTTGCGGCAGCCGGAAGGTAAATGGCTCGCTCTTGCCGATATTGCCCGCCTCGTCATGGGCAACCAGCGTCATCGTCACTTCGGCGCCGGCCCACGGGTGATCGGTCAGGTCCTTGATGGTCTGGCCGTTTGCATTTTTGCTGCGCGCCTGTGGCAGCACCAGCGCGAAATCCGGCGGCCCGAACAGCGGACGCGGGCTCGCGGCCGGCGCCTTATCCGATGCCGGGCTTGGTGATGCGGCACCGTCCTTGCGGGCGAACGTAGCTTCGGCCTGCGTCACGCCGTAGTCGTCTTCGAGATGGTACGACAAAAGCAACGAGCCGCGGTTCTGCTGCTCGGGATCCTTGGTCAGCGCAATCGTTGGCGGCTTGTCGGGAATGGCGTTGAACGGCCAAGTGAGATCCTCGCCCGCGCCGCGCAGCGTCGCCGTGCCGGTGCCCGCGATCTTGAAACGATGCTCCTCGGTGCCAGCCGGCGCATGGACGTCTTCTTTCGACGGCGTCACGCCGCCTGAGCCGGTGACATCGAGACTGAGCTTGCCGGTCGAGCGCACTGTCAGCGTCGAACCGGCCGGCACCGAGATCGGGCCGCCGGTCTGTAACGCCGCGGTCTCGCCGGGATGAATGCCGGGCAGCATGATCGGCGGCTTGCCGGTGTAGGGCGGCGGCGTCACCCAGGCGTCGACGCGGAAATTCGGCGGCAGCACCACGCCCTGCCAGTCGAAGGCCGCGACGATGCGATGCCAGCGCTCGCCGCCGGCGGCGAAGAATGTCGCGACGCAGGCGATCAGCACCAGCGCCCGCACCGCATAAGGATCGCGGCGTGCGACGCGCGGCGACGGCGCACCGGCTTTGAGCGAACGCGCCGTTTGCAGCGAACGCTCGACATGCGCATTCCACAGCGCCAGCGAATAGGGATCTTTCGACGTCACGGCGAGCGCGTCGGAGATCGCGGTCGCCGGCCGGTGGCGCAATCCGCTGCCGCGATCGAGCCGGCGCAACGCGTCGCCCGTGCCGGGAAGACGCAAGCCTACGAACGGCCACAGCGCCGCGAGCGCAAGCGCCGCAAACGCGATCAGGCCGACGGTGCGGCCAAGTGGCGAAAGCCACAACCACAGCCCGAGCCAGGACAGAACGAGGAAAATCCCGATCGTCGTGGCGAGCGCCGCCAACGCCGGCCATAGCCGTTCCCAGAAAATCGTCCAGCGGGCGCGGCGCAGCGCGGTCTCCAGAACCGTCCGCGCCGCCGGTTCGGCGGGGCGGTTCGCTACGGGCGGGGGCGCGGACTGTTCGGTCACAAGAGTTCCGTCATTGCGGCGCCGGAGCTGACGATCAGGCGACATATAGTGCCCGGACAACACCTTAGCATGAGGGCTAGTTCATGGCACTCAAACGGCTGCGGGCATCACGAATGCAAGATCGGAGCCATGGCGGCGACGGCCGCGTGGGCTTTTGGATCGACGGCATTTGCATTGTAGAACAGGCACTTCGGGGCCAAGGCGACGGTTAGCGGCGTCGTCCTGTACCATAAAGAGCCCGGGAAAATACCGGGGGCAAGATTGCGGCTGGCAGTTCGATTAACGCCTGATCGCGCAAGAGACGTCGCGATTCGTTATCGAACTACATTGACCACGGTTGGCACCAGCCCTTTGCGATCCGAGACTAGGACGACTTCGTCAGCGTCAGCGAATAACGCGCGTCGGCCGCCAGGCATTCCGCCTCCGGAAGCCCGAGTTCCTTGCGCACGATATTCGTCCCCAGCACCATCGCCACCATCTTGTAGTTGGCGTGACGGCGACCCATCCCTTCGCGTCCCATGCCGCAATCGGACGAAATGATCAGCCGTTCGGCCGGAATGTAATTCAGGGCTTCGCGAATAAGCGCCGCGATCTCCTCCGGCCGCTCCACTTGAAGATTGCGGTGATTGAGCACCCCAATCACGATTTTCTTGTCTTTAATGACCTCGCCGATCGCCTTGAGGTCGCCGGTGCCCGAAGAGGAGGTTTCGAAGGTGAGCGCGTCGGCGTCGATGCGATTGAGCGCTTCGAGGGTGGGCTGATAGCTTTGTACGTCGACAAAAATGCGCTGCTGCGATGGGTTGCCCCAGCAGGTGTGGCACCACACTTCGGTCTTGTCGCGAAGCCCTTTGACCGTGTTGTTGAAGATCGCGGCAAGATCGTCGACATCGAGCTTGCCGAAAAACTTGCCGCGCACCGGCACCATGTGGATATACGGCTCCTCCATTTGCAGGACCGGACATCCGGCGTCGGCAAGCGCGTTGAGTTCCGCGTTGAGCACATTGCTGAAGGCCCAGGTGCGTTCGATCGGATCTTTGTAATGCTCGTCGGCGACCGAAGCCGCCAGCAATTCCGGCAATATGCTGCCGAACTTCACCGGGCGTTTGGTCATCCGCTGCGCCGCCTTCCACATCGCGGCATATTGCAATGTACCCGGCCCCAGCGGGCCGACGATGCGCGGCAGCACCCGCGCCTCGAGAAAGTCATGCAGAATGTGGCCGCGCGGATAGGCCACGGCGCCGACATTATAGACCGCGGGCTCCAACTCGTGCGACAGCCCGGCCATGTGGGTCAGCGGATAGCTTTGCCAGCTCATGCCGCCGACTTGGGAATCGTAATGGGCATCGCCGTCGGTGCAAATGTCGAGCCCGGCCATTTCCTGCGCGCGCAAGAACGAGGATACCGCGTCCTCGTATTGCTCGCGATAATCCGAATACACCATGGCCTCGAGAAAACTTTGCTTGCCCAGCACCGCGTCGTACCACCGCGGGCGCGGCAGCGAGCCGATGATCGACGTCGGCAGCATGGTGTGGGCTGAAGCCTTGAACATTTTCCCTCCTGTGGTCGCATCTGCGCCATTCGCCCTTCGGCAAACCGCACTCGGTTATTATTGGGCAACCGGTAGCATTTTGGAAATCGATTGCCAACGTTTTCCAACACGCGCTAGATTGGCGCCCACCGCATTACAAATCCGGTAAACTTGTTTATCCGCTCGAATAGATAAAGGCTCGAATAGATAAAGGCATGACGGAAAGCCAATCCGCGGATAAGCAAACGGTGGGATTTGCGGCGAGCGCTCCCGCCATCCGCCAACTCCTTTTCAGACGGAGACCGGATTGAAGAAATCCAAACGATCTCGACCAACGCTCAAAGATGTCGCACGCGATGTCGGCGTTCACGTCTCGACGATTTCGCGCGCGCTCAACCCGAAGAGCTCTCATCCGATCTCTCGGGAACTCACGGAGAAGATCAAGCGCGCCAGCAGCCGGCGCGGCTACAAGCCGAATGCGGCCGCCGCAGCATTGCGAACCAACCGCTTCCAGACGATCGGCGTCATCATTCCCGATATTACCGATCCGGTCTTTCCGCCGATCATCCGCGGCATCGAGGACGGACTGGCGCGGCACGGTTATGTCGCCATTCTCGCCAATACGGATGGCGACCCGCGGCGCCAGGCCCGGCTCATCGAGGCCGTTCGGGCGCGTGGCATCGACGGACTTATCCTGGCGAGTGTTACGCGCCATGACGAAGAGGTCTCCCGGCTGGCCGCGGGTACCTTTGTCGTCACCGTGAGCCGCCGCACCGACGATCCCCGCTTCTCCTCGGTCGTGCATGATGAAGACGACGGCTTCCACCGCGTGCTGACCCATCTCGCTTCGATGGGCCACCGGCAGATTGCCACGATCGCGGGACCGCAGACTATTTCAACCGGCTACAACCGTTATTCGAGCTATCTCCGCCATTGCGAAGCTTTGGGGCTCGGCCTCGACCGGCCGCTGGTGTCGTTTGCCCGCGCGTTCAATGAAATGGAAGGCGAGCGCTGCGCCGAGGACCTATTGGTCGCAGGACAAGCTTTCACCGCAGTCGTTTGCGCCAACGACAGGCTGGCCATCGGCGCCGTTTCGTCATTCCGGCGTCATCGCTTGGATTGCCCGAGAGACCTTTCGATCACCGGCTTCAACGATATGCTGTTTGCCGAGCGGCTTTCGCCGCCTCTGACAACCGTCCGCGTCCAGCATTATAAAGCCGGCGTCGAAGCGGCTGAATTGATTGTCGACGTCGTCGAGAACAGAAGCGCAGAGCCGCGCCATATCGTCTTGCCGGTGGAAATGATTGTGCGGGAATCGACGCGATCGCTAAGCCGCGGCGGTGTCGAAGAATCACATCAATCCGCCACCATGAGAGAAGAGCTGCAATGAAGTTGGGTTTCGTTGGTTTGGGCGCGATGGGGCAACTCATTGTGCCACGCTTGATGGCTGCCGGGCATACCGTCACCGGCTGGAACAGGTCGAAGGATAAAGCCGAAGAGCTGATCGCCGCCGGCATGCGCTGGGCGGCGACGCCGCGCGCGGTCGCGGAAGCTTCGGAGATCGTTTTCTCCATCGTCACCGACTCGAAAGCGGTGCGCGCCGTTGCGCTCGGCGCCGACGGCATCGTGTCGGGCCTGCGAAAGGGCGGCATCTTCATCGACATGAGCACGATCGAGCCGGACGAAAGCCGCGCCATGGCCGCGGAATTCGCCAAGGCCGGATCGATCATGCTCGACGGACCGCTATCCGGCTCGCCCGTAACGGTGAAAGCAGGCAACGCCTCGATCATGATCGGCGGCGACGAAGCCGCGTTCGAGCAGGTCAAGCCGATCCTGCTGGCGATCGGCCCCAAAGTGACGCGGATCGGCGGCAACGGGCTTGCCTGCCAGATGAAGATCGCGGTCAATCTTTTGCTGATGGTGGAGGTGATCTGCTTCGGCGAGGCGGTGGCGCTCGCCGAAAAGGGCGGCGTCGACCGCGCGGTGGCGCTCGATGCGATGCTGAAAAGCGTTGCCGCCTCGCCGGTGCTCGGCTATCGCGGGCCGTTCATCCTCGACGGCGGCATGCCCGAAGTGCCGCTCGCCGACGTCACCTTGCAGCAGAAGGACATGATGCTGGCGCTCAATCTCGGCCGCACGTTGGGCAGCCCGGTGCCGCTTGCGGCGGCCGCCAATGAAATGATGAATGCCTGCCGCGGGCTCGGCATCGACGGCAACGATTTTGTCGTGGCACACCAGGTTTACCGGCGTCTCGGAGGACAAGCATGACTTCACAAGCGGAGAAATTCGGTGCCGCGCTGGCGAAAGCCGCGAAGGGCACCATGGCGAAAATGCGCGAAGGCGATGCATCGAATAAAGCCGCGCCGAAAATGTATCGTACCAATCTGCGCGACGTGCCCAAGGTCGAAGGCCTCAAGCGCGACGACGGCTGGGTCGACATGCAGGTGCAATTCCTGATCGACAAGAAATCGGCCGGCGCCGATCATGTCGTCGGCTGGACCGTGCTCAAGCCCGGCGCGCGGCACGAGAACCATCGCCATCACAATTGCGACGAGTTCTTCATCGTGCTCAAGGGCCACGGCCACATCTACACCGAAGACGGCGAGACGCCATCCGGCGAAGGCGACGTGATCTATTCGCCGCGCGGCTGCTGGCACGGTTTCAACAACACCTCGAGCGAAGATGTAGTGCTGGTCTGGGGCTGGATGGACGCGGGTTCGATCGAAGCCTCGGGCTACGAAGTTCATCCGGAGAGTCACAAATGAAAGTCTGGGAAGATCTGCGCATCGCCCGCGGCGTGAAGGCGCAATTGGAAGGACGCCGCGCGCGCATCGCCAAAGGCGAGAAACCGCTCGGATGGAAGCTCGGCTTCGGCGCGCCCGCATCGATGGAACGGCTCAAGATCGCGGCGCCGCTATCGGGCTATCTGATGCAATCCGGTCTGCTGCCGTCCGGCGCGACAGTGAACGTGAAAGGCTGGACGCAGCCAATAGCGGAGCCGGAAATCGGGGTGCGGCTTAACGCCGATCTCGCCCCAGGATCGAGTCCCGCGGCCGCACTCGCCGCCGTCGCTTCGCTGACACCTGCCGTCGAATTGGTCGATCTCACATTCGCGGCCAATCACGAGAATGCGGACGCAGTGCTGGCGCACAACATCTACCAGCGTCATGTCGTCCTGTCGGAGCAAAGCCGCGACGGTGGCAGCACCGCCGGACTGGCGAGCCGGGTATTCCGCCGCGGCAAGCTCGCGGCGGATGCCGCCGATCCGGAAGCGCTTACCGGCAAACTGCCCGATCTCCTCGTACATCTCGCCGATCTGCTCGGCGCTTTCGGCGAAAAACTGCGAGCCGGCGATCTTGTCATCTGCGGCTCGACCGTTCCGCCGCCCCTGATCGAGCCGGACGAGACGGATTTCGATTACACGCTCGAGCCGATCGGTAAGGTTTCCGTGCACTTCGCCCGTTAAGCGGGCGACATCGGGAACGCACGGCCCTCATGGCGCATTATCGCCTGCACGGCTGCCGCTCAATGCGGCGGCACGAATTGGCGCGCGTTGAGGATATGGAAACATCCTGATGACCGACATTGAACGCGTATCCGTTCAAAACCTGAAAATCGCAAAACTCCTACACGACTTTATCGTCGACGAAGCACTTCCCGGCACCGGAATCGAGGTTCCGCGGTTTTGGCAAGGGCTCGATCGCATCGTCCATCGCTTCACCGACGTCAACCGCACGCTGTTGCAGCGGCGGGACGCTCTTCAGGCGCGCATCGACGACTGGTATCGCACGCAACGCGGACGTTCCATCGACGGCGGCGCTTACACGAAATTCCTTGTGGAGATCGGCTATCTCGAGCCCGAAGGGCCGCCATTCCAGGTTGATACCGCCAATGTCGACGACGAGATCGCGGCGGTTGCGGGACCGCAACTCGTGGTGCCGGTCAACAATGGGCGCTATGCGCTGAATGCCGCGAATGCGCGATGGGGCTCACTTTACGATGCGCTCTACGGCTCCGACGCCATTGCGCGACACGGCCCCGCGGCTCCGGCCGAAAGCTTCAATCCCGAACGGGGAAAGCGCGTCATCGCCTGGGCGCGGCGCTTTCTTGACGAAAGCGTACCGCTAGCGTCAGGCTCGCACGCCGACGTGCGCGCCTATGCGGTCAGCGGCGGAGCGTTGGCGGCAACGCTCGCCAACGGCACCACGACCGGGCTCGCGGACCCGAAACAGTGGCGCGGCTATCGCGGCGCGCCGGAAGCGCCCGGCGCGATCCTGCTGGCGAATAATGGGCTCCATGTTGAAATCGCTATCGATCGCGGCCATCCGATCGGCCGGAGCGATGCCGCGGGCGTCGCCGATGTGATTCTTGAAGCGGCCCTGACGACCATCATGGATCTGGAAGACTCCATCGTCGCGGTCGATCCCGCAGACAAAGTGGCGGCCTATCGCAACTGGCTGGGTCTTTGCAAAGGAACGCTGGTCGAAAACTTTGAGAAAGACGGCAAGCCGATCACGCGCCGTCTCGCCGCGGACCGCACCTATACGCGCCCCGACGGCACCGCGCTCAGACTGCCCGGTCGAAGCCTGATGCTGATCCGCAATGTCGGTCCTCACATGGTCGACGAAGGCGTTCTCGACAGCGACGGTCGTCCCGTCCCGGAAGGGATTCTCGATGCGGCGATCACAAGCCTCATCGCGCTCCACGATCTCAAGGGCGCGGATTCTCTGCGCAACAGCCGAACCGGATCGATTTACATCGTCAAGCCGAAGATGCACGGACCGCAAGAGGCCGCATTCGCCAACGACCTGTTCGACGCCGTCGAAGACATGCTCGGCTTGCCGCGCAATACGATCAAGCTCGGGTTGATGGACGAGGAACGGCGGACCACCGTCAATCTCATGGAATGCATCCGCGCCGTAAAGTCGCGCTTGTTCTTCATCAATACCGGTTTCCTCGACCGCACCGGCGACGAGATTCACACGTCGATGGAAGCCGGCCCGATGATCCGCAAAGCGGATATGCGCAAGCAGCCCTGGCTCGCCGCGTATGAGGATTGGAACGTCGATATCGGCCTCGCCTGCGGACTTCCCGGTCACGCGCAGATTGGCAAGGGCATGTGGGCGATGCCGGATTTGATGGCCGCCATGCTGGAGCAGAAAATCGCACAGCCCGAAGCCGGCGCCAATACCGCATGGGTGCCGTCGCCGACCGCCGCGACGCTGCATGCGACGCACTACCACAAAGTGAATGTCTTTCGTCGCCAGCAGCTACTGGCGTCGCGCTCGCGCGCCAAGCTCGACGATATTTTGACGATCCCGGTCGCCCGCGGCGTGAACTGGTCGGGCGAGGAAGTTCAGCAGGAGATCGACAACAACGCGCAGGGAATCCTCGGCTATGTCGTGCGCTGGATCGACCAGGGCATCGGCTGTTCGAAAGTCCCCGACATCAACAATGTGGCGCTCATGGAAGACCGTGCGACGCTGCGCATTTCCAGCCAGCACATCGCCAACTGGCTTCGGCACGGCGTCACGACCGAGCGTCAGGTCATGGACACGATGAGGCGCATGGCAGGCGTCGTCGACAAGCAAAATGCCGGCGAACCGCAATATTCGCCGATGGCGCCGCAGTTTGCGTGCATTGCATTCGCAGCGGCCTGCGACTTGGTTTTCAAGGGCACAATCCAGCCGAACGGCTACACCGAACCCATCCTGCATGCGGGCCGGGCCGAATATAAGCGCAGCAAAGGGCTTCAATAGGGTCGCAGATCGACCCGATCTCGGCGACAAGTTTGCGTCGACCGGAATTTTCATTCGGCTGCGCTAAGATCGATCTTCTGCTCTTGGGCCCGGCGCTACAGCCACGGCGGCGTGCGATCGAGCGCAATCAGTTCCTCGGCGGTGACGCGCGGCCGGACCAGCGCCCATTGGTCCTGCCGCACCAACACTTCGGGCACCAGGGGACGGCTGTTGTAGGTGCCGGATTGGGTTGCGCCGTACGCGCCGGCGGTCATGACGGCGAGGAGATCGCCGGTCTGCGGCGCCGGCATCGAGCGGTCGAGCGCGAGGAAGTCGCCGGATTCGCAAACCGGGCCGACCACGTCGGCGACGATATGCCGTTCGCCGGGCGGCGCCTGTCGCACCGGGCGAACGTCGTGATAGGCCTCATAGAGCGTCGGCCGGATCAGATCGTTCATGCCGGCATCGACGATGATGAAATTCTTGGCCTCGCCGTGCTTCATGTAGAGCACGCGCGTTACCAGAATCCCGGCATTGCCGACAATCAGACGGCCCGGCTCGAAGATCAGCTTGCAGCCGAGATTATGCGTCGCGCGCTTGACGATCGCGGCATAGGCGTCCGGATCCGGCGGCGGCTCATTGTCCTCGCGGTAGGGAATGCCGAGTCCCCCGCCGAGGTCGACATGGCTGATGGTGTGGCCGTCGGCCCGCAGCACGCCGACGAATTCCGCCAGCAGCGCAAACGCGTCGCCGAACGGATCGAGTTCGATGATCTGACTGCCGATATGCATGTCGACGCCGACGACCCGCACGCCGGGAAGCTTCGCCGCCCGCGCGTAGACCTCGCGGGCGCGGCTGATCGGGATGCCGAATTTGTTCTCGGCCTTGCCGGTCGCGATCTTGGCATGCGTCTTCGGATCGACATCGGGATTGACGCGGATCGAAATATCGGCGCGACGGTTCTTGGCGTCGGCGATCGTGGAGAGAAGCTCAAGCTCCGGCTCGGATTCGACATTGATGCACAGAATGTTCTTGTCGACGGCGAGCGCCAGTTCGCGCGCCGTCTTGCCGACGCCGGAAAACATGATCTTGTCCGGCGCGACGCCCGCCGCCAGCGCACGCAGTAATTCGCCCTCGGAGACCACATCGGCGCCGGCGCCGAGCCGCGCCAGCGTCGCGATCACCGCCTGGTTGGAATTCGCCTTCATGGCGTAGCAGACCAGCGCGTCGACATCGGCGAACGCGCCGGCGAACACCCGGTAGTGACGTTCGATGGTGGCGCTCGCATAGCAATAGAACGGCGTGCCGACGGCTTCCGCTAGGCTTGCGAGATTGACCGCTTCGGCGTGAAGCAGGCCGTCGCGATAGGTGAAATGGTGCATGGCAGTTGTTTAAAGCATGAACTGAGAAAGTAAAAACTGGTTTTCCGTCGTTGCGAGCGAGCGAAGCAATCTAACTACGCGTGTTCGGAAGCTTGCTGGATTGCTTCGTCGTAGGGGCTGCCATCGGGCCGCGCGCTTCGCGCGGACCCGTTGGCTCCTCGCAACAACGAGGGCTACTGCAAGAGCGGGTCGAGGATAAAGGATTTTTTCTCGCCGACCGGCGCGACCGGATTGCCCCGGGCATCGAAGCCGTTGCGCGCCGCGGCGGCGTCCTGAGCCGAACCGGGAACGGCGGAAGTCGGCGTGGTCAATTGCGCGCCGGGCGCCGATGTCGCCGGGCCGGGCGGCAGTTCGAGCGGGCCGGAACGGCCGCAGCCGGACAACCCCAGCGCCGTCACTGCGGTAGCAAGCGCGCCCGCACGCATGATTCCGCTCATTCCCGCGAAAGCGGGAATCCACCGCTGGATCCCCGCTTTCGCGGGGAGGAGCGGAAACATCAATGCAGCACGAGCCAAGATACGCTCCACCCAAACCTTTCACCGTCACCCTAACACAGCGCGCCGCCACGGCGACATTGTGTCGGCAAAGTGTTTCAATGCCGTTGCAAGGCGATTTATCAACGCTTCTTCAAGGCCTTAAGCCAGCGTTTGGCCTGGGTGCGGACATTATTGGGCGCGGTGCCGCCATAAGCGGCGCGGCTCTTCACCGAATTATCGACCGAAAGCACGCCGAATACCGCTTTGGCGATGCGCGGCTCGACCTCCTGCATGGCCTCCAGCGGCAGCTTGTCGAGCGCGACGCCGGCCTTGGCCGCTACCGCGACGATCCGTCCGGTGACGTGATGCGCCTCGCGGAACGGCAGTTTCAGCGTGCGCACCAGCCAATCGGCCAGATCGGTGGCGGTCGAATAACCCTCCCCCGCCGCCGCTTTCATGCGTTCAATTTCGGGCTCGAGATCGCCGACCATGCCGGTCATTGCGGTCAGCGACAGTTTCAGCGCGCCGATCGCATCGATCGCGCCTTCCTTGTCCTCCTGCAAATCCTTCTGATAGGCGAGCGGCAGGCCCTTGATCACCAGAAGGAGCCCGGTCAGCGCGCCGACTATACGGCCGGTCTTGGCGCGCACGAGCTCGGCGGCGTCGGGATTACGCTTCTGCGGCATTATCGACGAGCCGGTGGTGAACTTGTCCGACAGCCGGATCAAGCCGGTAAGCGGTGACGACCAGATCACGATCTCCTCGGCGAAACGCGACAAATGCACCGCCGCGATCGCGCAGGCCGACAACGTCTCCAGCACGAAATCGCGGTCGGCGACAGCATCGAGCGAATTCGCCATCGGCCGCGCGAAACCGAGCGCCTTCGCGGTCATACCGCGGTCGATCGGAAACGACGTACCGGCGAGCGCGGCTGCGCCGAGCGGGCTTTCGTTGAGCCGCGCCCTTGCGTCGGCGAAGCGGCCGCGGTCGCGGCCGGCCATCTCGACATAGGCGAGCAGATGATGCCCGAGCGTCACCGGCTGGGCCGGCTGCAAATGGGTGAAACCCGGCATTACCGTATCGGCATGCGCGAGCGCCTTTTCGGCCAGCGCCCGCTGATAGCCGGCGAGCGCGGCATCGAGTTCGTCGATGGCGTCGCGCACCCAGAGCCGGAAATCGGTCGCTACCTGATCGTTGCGCGAGCGCGCGGTGTGCAGCCGTCCCGCCGCCGGCCCGACCAGGGTCCCGAGCCTGCTCTCGACGTTCATATGGATGTCTTCGAGCGCCCGCTTGAAGGAGAACTTGCCGGCCTCGATCTCTGACAGGATCGTGTCTAGACCGTGAGCGATCTGCTTTGCATCTTGCGCCGTGATGATGCCTTGTTTGGCGAGCATCGCCGCATGGGCCTTGCTGGCGGCGATGTCCTGCCGGTACAGGTGGCGGTCGAAGTGAATCGAGGCGTTGATGTCCTCCATGATCGGATCGGGTCCCGATCGGAAGCGTCCGCCCCACATCTTGTTGCTCATGACCGGTATCTCGTGAGGCGCGCGTAAGTCTTGGTTTGAGGTTAAGTTCGAAATGGTCGAGCAATCCGCCACATCGCTCAACAAAATCGGCCGCATGCGCCTTGCTTCGGTCGCGGCGGCTATCGGAATCCTTGCTGTCCTGGCGGGGATATACGGGATTGGACGCCTGCGAAGCAATCCGGCCGATGCGGCCTGCCGGCCGGCGGTTAATGCGGCAAGCCGCATTGCGCCCCTGGTCCATGGGGAGGTCGCGGCGCTGGCGGTGGCGCAGTCGCCGTTCCACGTGCCCGATCTCGCCTTCAAGGACGCTCAAGGCCGCGACAAAACGCTCGCCGACTGGCAAGGCCGGACCGTCCTTCTCAATCTATGGGCCACCTGGTGCGTACCGTGCCGGCGTGAAATGCCGGCGCTCGACGCGCTTGAGCAAAAGCTCGGCGGCCCCGATTTCGAAGTCGTTGCCGTCAATATCGATACCCGCGATCCGCAAAAGCCGCTGACCTTCCTCAAAGATGTCGGCGTGAGCCACCTTGCCTATTATTCCGACCAGAGCGCGCGCGTATTCGAAGATCTCAAAAGCGCCGGCAAAGCCTTCGGCATGCCGACCACGATCATCGTCGACCGCTCCGGCTGCGAGATCGGCAACATGGCAGGGCCCGCGGAATGGGCGAGTGAGGACGGCGTGAAGCTCGTCCGCGCGGCGATCGCGGCTCCGTAGTCCGACCGCTCGGAAGATTGGCGGATTACGCTCACGCTAATCCGCCCTTCCGCCTCACTTCTCGGAGATCTCCTGCACTACCGGCAACCAGGTATCTTGCTCCTTGTTGACGAAGGCGAGGGTTTGTTCGGGCGTCATCGCGCGCGGATAATTGCCAAACGAAGCAAGCTTGGTCTTGAATTCCGGGTCGCTCTCCACTTTGCTCATGTCGGCGCTGACTTTGGCGATGATCGGCGCAGGCGTGCCGACCGGCGCCACCAGGACTTGCCAGCCGGATCCTCTGAAACCCGGAAGCGTTTCCGCCACCGTCGGCAAATCCGGAAACTCGGGCAGACGTTCCAATGAACCGACAGCGATCAGCTTCACCTGTCCCGCCTTCACCGCCCCGACAATTCCCGAATAACCTTCGATGATCATCGACACGCGGCCGTCGGCGACGTCGCCGATCGCGGAAGCCGGGCCGTGCGTGTAGGGCACCGGTACGAATTTGATATTGGCGCGATCCTGAAGGAGCACGCCGGTCAGGTGCGTGAGCCTACCAATGCCGGTCGCCGCGATCGTAATCTTCTCCGGCTCTTTCTTGGCGAGCGCGATCAGCTGCGGCAGTGTCGTTACACCGAGCGTAGGTGAAACGGCGATGAACATCGGCTGGTCGGCCGAAAATCCAATCGGGAGAAAATCGCGGGGCAGCTTGACCGGAAGATTAGGCGCGATGGTCGGCAGCGCCACGAAAGTCGAAAGAGTGGCATGAAACAGAGTGTAGCCGTCGGCAGCGGCCTCGGAAGCGGCGTGCGCGGCGATACTGCCATTGGCGCCGGGGCGATTGACTACGATGACTTGCTGTCCCCAGATCTTGCCAAGTCCCTCGGCGACGAAACGCGCAACGACGTCCGGCGAAGAGCCGGCCGCGGAATCGGAAATGATCGTCACCGGCTTGTCGGGATAATTTCCGGTTTGCGCAAAAGCACCGGAAACTGCCGGCAAAGTCAGCAAACAAAGAATGCCAAACGAAGACAGCAATCTATTCATTTTGTTCCCCGGCTTACGGTGACGGCAGGTCATGGATGGACGACCTAGCGGCAATTGGTAACAAGCGTCAATCTGGGCGTGAGCATTACAAAAAACCACCAATGGGCCGACCATTGATAGCCGATTTCATTTAACAATACCCATGAGCGAGACATTTTAATCCATCGATCATATTAACGCGGGTCGCCGGCCGCATCTCGCGCAAGCTTGCCCGAGGTTGAAAAATCTTGCAGAATCGATTGTCGCTTTGACTAAGGCTGTCGCAACCGGGAAAGGTTACCATCTATGTCGACGAACGCCGTCAGGCTTGTTTCTGAATCCGCCATGCCCGCCGACGTGCGTGTCTCTCAGATACAACCGGCAGTCGGCTCGCTCGTTGCGGGATTTAGATTTGACGGACAACCGCTCGCTGACGAGTTTCGCTCCGCGCTCCGCGATCTGTTGCACAATCGCGGTTTGGTGGTGTTCGAGCCCGGCACGGTGACGGCGGAAAACTTCACCGCTTTCGCCGGTTTTCTCGGTGAGTTCTTCCATTATGCCGGTCCCCACACGCCGCGCGCGCCGGAAAATCCGAACGCGACGATGATCGACTCGCGCAAGGACAAAAATCTTCGCAATCACATCTGGCATGCGGACGGCGGATTTCGCCCCGATGCGCCGGCGTTCACGGCGCTGTTTGCACACCAATTGCCGGATTCCGGCGGTGATACGATGTTCAGCAACACGGCTTGGGTGTACGAGCACCTTGACCCGCTGTTCGCAGCCTATCTTGAATCACTGACGGTGATTCAGTCGGCGGATGCAACCGGGCACATCACCGATCGTTATCTCGACGCCAAGGAAGCGGCAGACGCGCGGGTGCGCATGCCTCCGTTCGAGATGCCACTCGTCCGGGTTCACCCCGTATCAGGTCGGAAGTGGATCGCGGTCAACGAGTCCTACACCAACTACATCAAAGGCGTCAGCCGGATCATGAGCCAGAATATTCTCGGCATCCTTTTCGACATGATCAAGTCGCCGGAGGCGACGGTGCGGTACTCCTGGACCAAGGGGGCGCTGGCGATCTGGGACAATCGCGTCGTGCAGCACAAGGGCATCAAGGATTACGGCAGTGGCCGCCGGATTCTCTACCGCGCCACCATGACCGCGTAAGGCGCGTTGCTAGTGAACGACGTCCGTTCGAAAACGCTGATCACGGCCGGCGAACTCGCCGCCCTGCTCGACGCGCACAAGCTGGTCGTGCTGCTCGACGTCATCGACGAACCGGGCGCGGCGCCGGAAGACAGGCCGAAAATACCCGGCGCTTTGTCGGTCGATCTGGCGACGGATTTTTCCGGCAAGCCAACCGCAGCGGCCGGCCGGCGTCCGTTGCCGGAGATCGCTGAACTACAGTCGAAAGCGCGCGCTTGGGGAATCCGTAGCGATAGCCCCATCGTGGTTTACGATAATTCAGGCGGCGCCCAGGCGTCGCGGGCCTGGTGGACTTTGCGATGGGCCGGCCTGTCCAATGTCCGCATTCTCGATGGCGGCTATAACGCGTGGAAAGCGGCTGGCCGCCCCTCATCGAATCATGTTGTGACCCGCGCCGCGCAATCCGGCGATGTCATGCTGACAGCGGGACATATGCCGACCATCGATGCCGATGAGGCTGCCGCTCTCGCCACACAATCCAAATTGCTGGATGCGCGGCCGCGGGCGTCTTACCTCGGCGATCCTGCCAAGCCCGCGACCGGACACATTCCCGGCGCGGTTCACGCCCCCGCGGGCGGCAACATTGCCGAGGGAAAATTCAAATCCAACGACGAATTGCGCGCCTCGTTTGCTTGTTTTGGCGCGGACGGTTCAGCGCCGATTGGCGTCTATTGCGGCAGCGGCAACTCAGCCGCGCACGCGGTCGCGGCAATGTCCGCCGTCGGACTTGCGCCCGCGCTCTACGTCGGATCCTGGTCAGCCTGGAGCGCCGATCTGTCTCGCCCGGTAGCAACGGGTCCCGAACCAGGATAAGTGTCGCGTCGGGCCGCGATGGCGACCCCAAGGGCTGACTCTAAGGGACAATCCCTGACGCGTTAGCCAAAACATCATCCGCCCTCAGAGTTCCAAAAGCCGCGGCACGGGAGTGGACAAGCTCCTTTGTTCCGCACTTGTTGCTTTCATCATGCCCCGTACCCGCCCCCGCAGCTTCTTCATCATTCTCATTCTCGGTGCGCTTTCCACCGTGAGCCCGTTTTCCATCGACATGTATCTGCCGGCGTTTCCGCAGATCGCGCGCGATCTCGGCACCACGCCCGCGGAAATTTCATTATCGGTCTCCGGCTATTTCGTCGGCCTCGCGCTCGGGCAGTTGTTCTACGGCCCCATGCTCGATCGTTTCGGCCGCAAGAAGCCGCTCTACGCCGGATTGAGCCTGTTCGTAGTGGCCTCGATCGGCTGCATGACGGCGCGGACGCCGGGGCTCTTCATCGCGTTTCGGCTTTTGCAGGCGCTGGGCGGCTGCGCCGCGCAAGTCGGCGCCGTCGCCATGGTGCGCGATTTCTTTCCAGTGGAGGAAAGCGCCAAGATTTTGTCACTCTTGGTTCTGGTGCTGAGCGTATCGCCATTCTTCGCGCCGACCATTGGCGGCTATGTCACGACGACAATCGGCTGGCCGTGGATTTTCGCCATTCTCGCTGGCTTCGCGATAATCGTCATGGCGCTGCTCGCCGCGGTCTTGCCCGAAGGCCATAAGCCAGACCCGGAGATCTCGCTTGAGCCGCGCGCGGTATTGCGCGAATTCGGCAAGATCATCGCGCTGTCGCCATTCCGGACCTATGCGATCGGCGGCGCTTTCTCGTTTGCCGGATTGTTCGTTTACGTCACCGGCGCACCGATCATCTTCATCAGTGCCTTTCATGTCGATCCGCGCACCTTCGGGCTGATCTTTGCCGGCCTCGCTTGCGCCTTCATCGGCGGCAGCCAATTCAACATCTGGCTGTCGCGCCGCCATCAGGATCGCAAGATCTTCCGTACCGCCCTTATCGTGCAGAACATCGTCATGCTCGTGATTGTGTTCGGCACCGCATTCGGCTGGTACGGACTCACGGCGAATGTCGTTCTGCTGCTGCTCTATTTGCCGTTCTGCGGCATGGCGTTTCCGAATGCCGCCGCGATCGCTTTGGCGCCTTTCAGCAGGAATATCGGCAGCGCCTCCGCACTCCTCGGCTTCCTGCAAATGGGCATTGGAGCGCTGGCTTCGACCGGCATCGGCCTGTTGCGCTCCGACGCGACGCTGCCGATTTTCGTGGTGATGGCGGTAACGGCAGCGATCGGGCTTTTGATACTGCTGGCTGGCCAGGTCCGTAGCCCGGATCGAACTAACGAAGCCAAAGCTGAAAGCCGGCGATGATGATCTCGACCGCAATCAGCACGACGATGATCAGCTCGAGCCGCAACGATCGCCCGGTATCGATGATGTCGGCGAACGCCTTGGCTGAATCGGAGATCACGGTGAGCTTGCGGGTGAGCACATCGGCGCGTTCCTTCAATTCGTATTCGTCCTCCAGGCGCGCGTAGAGGCGTTCGAGACTCGGCCGTTCCCATAGCACGTCGGGCTTTTCCGCCACGGCGACCAGGCCGGAAATGCGATGCTGCACCAGAAGTGCGTTGCCGATGTGTTTGATGATGGCGCGGCGGCCGCCCGGGGTACGGCCACGCTGTGCCAGTTCTTGCGCAAGCGGCTGGATGACGCCGAATACGGTCGCCACATTCCTTTCGTCATGCGCCAACACCACACTGGTGGCGAGTGCATCGGCGATCAGCAAGACATGCTCGATGGTCAGCACCTTTACGAAAATCACGCCTGACGCGACCTGATCTTCCTTCTCCGGCGCGATTTCGATCTTAACGGATTCTTCTTCGCGCGGTGAGATCGGTCCGGCGACCCGGCCATTCAAGCGGCGGATGACCTCATCCTCCTCCAGCGGCGACATGCCGACCATGACCGCGACGCCATAGCGGAACAATACGACAATGCCTTTCTCGCCGGCGCGAAAGGCCAGCGGCAGGGTCGACAGCACATCGTTGCGTTCCAGCCCCGCCGTCTCAATCCGGTCGCCGAGCAATAAAGCCCGCACTGTGATGCGATTCTCGCGGGCTATCGGCAAATCACTCATCGGAATCTCGCGTATGTCATGAACAGGTCACAAAAACGATCGCGGCACTGCCTTCAATATAGGGACTGTTGACAGCGTCGCTCACTGCTCTATACTTAACCAAATGGTTAAGGTTTCAGCCGATCCACTCGACCGCACTTTCGCGGCGCTTGCCGATCCGACGCGCCGGGCTTTGGTGATGCGGCTTGCCGGCACGCCGGACCTGTCGGTGAGCGAGCTTGCCGCGCCGTTCGAAATGTCGCTGCCGGCGGTCATGAAGCATCTCGACGTGCTGTCCGATGCGGGCCTCGTCGCCCGTGAGAAAACCGGGCGCACCGTCGCCTGCCGGCTCGATGCCAAGCCGATGCGCGACGCGTTCGAGTGGCTTCATCGCTATCAAAAATTCTGGTCTGAGCGGCTCGATCGCCTTGCCGCGTTTTTGGAAGGAGAAGACGAATGGCCACCGATACAATCGTCAAACCGAGCCTCACTCTCAAGCGGCGCCTCAAAGCGCCGCCGGCGCAAGTCTTCGCCGCCTGGGTCGACCCGGAAAAAGTGATGCGCTGGATGGGTCCGGGAGAGATCGCGGGATCGTCCGCCGAATGTGACGCGCGGCCCGGCGGCCGCTATCGCTGGGTGATGCGCAAGCCGACCGGCGAGGAACTCGAAGTGGGGGGCGTCTATCGCGAAATCGTGCCGAACGAAAAACTCGTTCTTACCTGGGCCTGGAAATCCACGCCCGAAGAGGAGTCGCTCGTCACCGTGCTGCTCAAGCCGGACGGTGACGGCACTTTGCTGACGTTGACGCATGAACAATTCGTCAACGAACCTACCCGTGACGGCCACCAAGCGGGCTGGAACGGTGCACTCGACAAAATGGAAAAGCTGTTTGTTTGAAAGGAGACACTAATGCGCGGAACACACGGAACGTTTTACTGGAACGAACTCTTGGCGCGCAACATCGAGGGCGCCAAGAAATTCTATAGCGATACGCTCGGCTGGAGCTATGACGCCATGCCGATGCCCGGTGGCGGCACCTATTGGGTCGCGAAGATGGGCGACCAGCCGGTCGGCGGTCTGTTCGACATTACCGGTCCTGAATTTAAAGACGTGCCGGAAAGCTGGATGTCCTATATCGCCGTCGACGATGTCGACGCGCGCCTGAAAAAGGCGGTCGCGGCGGGCGCCAAGATAATGAAAGAGCCGTTCGATGTGCCCGGTGTCGGCCGCATCGCCGTCCTGCTGGAGCCGGGCGGCGCCGGCATCGGCTGGATGACGCCGGTGGATTGATTCTGTGGCCCGGATGGAGCGGAGCGCAATCCGGGAACGGTCATTGTTCCCGTACGCTGCTCCCAGATTTCGTCCCGCTTCATCCGGGCTGAGGACTGACCTGGTCGACGGCCTGGGTCCGGCAACACGACCGCTACGACGGTGCCGCCGTCGATTCGACAGCGACCTATATCGAACCTAAAACTACATTGTGTTTGCGACTACCAACATACTGGGTGGAAATAAACATAAAACAAAAATCCGTATCCTAAAAAAGCTGGGGAGCGACTGATGTCAACAGAACTCAAATATCTCGCATTGACGGCCGTGCTGACCGCATCGCTGTGGATTCCCTATATCGTCTCGCAGGTCATGACCAACGGCTTTTTGACGCCGCCGAATTACGTCGATCCGGCGCCGCGGCCGGTGCCGCTGTGGGGTCAGCGTGCCGACCGCGTCTATATGAATGCGGTCGAAACATTCGCACCGTTTGCCGCGCTGGTGATCTTGATTCAATTGACCGGCAAAGCCAACGCCACGACGGCCTTTCTGGCCATGTCGTTCTTCTGGCTGCGAGTTGCGCACGCCGTCGTTTACTGGGCGGCTATTCCATATATCCGTACCGTCATCTTCACACTCGGCTACGTGGCCGTTATCGGCCTGTTTGTCGAACTAATGATGTAGCGACGGACGATCCGGCTCACGGACGCCCGGTTTCGTTTCCTGAATCCAGAATAAAGAGCGCAAATCAAGGCGAGAGAGCGTGTGCAAGAACGCACGACGCACCGCTGATTTAGCAGATCTTCGATGGTAATGGAGAGAACTATTCGCTGGACTATGGGGCGGCTAAACCGGCTTGGCAACGACAGATCAGCGCGTCGGCACCGGCTTCTCGCCGCGATAGTCGTAGAAACCGCGTTGCGTCTTGCGGCCGAGCCAGCCGGCTTCGACATATTTCACCAAAAGCGGGCACGGCCGGTATTTCGAATCCGCCAGGCCTTCGTGCAGCACCTGCATGACCGAGAGACAGGTATCGAGCCCGATGAAGTCGGCGAGTTCCAGCGGCCCCATCGGGTGGTGGGCGCCGAGCCGCATCGCATTGTCGATGGCCTCGACATTGCCGACCCCTTCATAGAGCGTGTAGATCGCCTCATTGATCATCGGCAACAGAATGCGATTGACGATGAAGGCGGGGAAATCCTCCGACACCGCGATCTGCTTGCCAAGCTTACTGATGAACTGCTTGGTCAATTCGAAGGTGGCATCGTCGGTGGTGATGCCGCGGATCACCTCGACCAGTTCCATCAGCGGCACCGGATTCATGAAATGAATGCCGATGAAGCGCTCCGGCCGGTCGGTCGAGGCGGCGAGCCGGGTGATCGAGATCGACGAAGTGTTGGTGCCGACAATGGCCTCGGGTTTCAGGCTCGGACAAAGCGCAGCGAAGATCTTGCGCTTGGTGTCTTCCTGTTCGGTCGCGGCTTCGATGACGAGATCGCACTCACCGAGATCGTCGAGCGTCTTGGCGGGCGAAATACGCTTGATCGCGGCCTGCCGCTCCTCGTCGCTGATGCGCTGGCGGCTGACCTGGCGCGCCAGATTGCCGTTGATGGTGGCGAGACCTGCGGTGATGCGGTCGGGGGCAAGATCGTTCAGCAGTACGTGGAAACCGGACAATGCGCAGACATGGGCAATGCCGTTGCCCATTTGGCCAGCGCCGACCACGCCGATCTTACGGATTGCATGAGCCATTTTATTCGCCTGCTCGCCCCGCGTTTTGGGCCGTTCCTTGACCTCGACCATCCGATTCACCTTTTACGACTTTTACGACGATCTTGGTCGTCACGCCAGCTTTCGTCAGCGCTTGGCCTTGTCAAGCTCGGCGGCCAGCTCCGGCAAGGCCTGGTAGAGATCGGCCACCAGCCCGTAATCGGCGACCTGGAAGATGGGGGCTTCCTCATCTTTGTTGATCGCTACAATAACTTTCGAGTCCTTCATGCCGGCGAGATGCTGAATGGCGCCGGAAATGCCGACCGCGATATAGAGCGCGGGCGCGACCACCTTGCCGGTCTGACCGACCTGCCAGTCGTTCGGCGCGTAGCCGGCATCGACCGCCGCACGCGAAGCACCGATCGCGGCGCCGAGCTTGTCCGCCACCGGCTCTATATATTTGGTGAAGTTCTCGCGGTTTTGCATCGCCCGGCCGCCGGAAATGATGATCTTGGCCGAGGTCAGTTCCGGCCGCTCGGATTTCGACAACTCCTCGCCGACAAAGCCCGACGTACCCGGATCGGCCGCGGCCGCCGCCGGTTCAATCGGCGCGGTCGAAGCGCCGGCACCGGTTGCCTGGAAGGCCGCCGTACGCACCGTGACGACCCGCTTGTTTTCGATCGAGCGCACGGTCTGGATCGCGTTGCCGGCATAGATCGGCCGTTCGAAGGTGTCGGGCGCCACCACTTTGGTAATTTCGGAAATCTGCATGACGTCGAGCAGCGCCGCCACCCGCGGCATGATGTTTTTTCCCGACGTGGTCGCCGCCGCGACGATCGTTTCGTAAGGCCCCGCCAAAGCGACGATCAGCGCCGCGGTCGGCTCGGCCAGCATGTGCTCGTAAGGCGCGGCGTCGGCCAGCAAAACCTTGGTCACGCCGTCAAGCTTGGCCGCGGCATCGGCGACCGCTTTGCAGTTGTGGCCGGCGACCAGAATGTGCACTTCGCCGCCCATCGCCTTGGCGGCGGTCAAGGCTTTGTTGGTGGCGTCCTTGAGCGAAGTATTGTCGTGCTCGGCGAGGAGAAGAGTGGTCATTGGCGTTCCCGGTAATTAGCCAACCAAACGGACCGGCTTCTTATCTCCGCTCGTCCCCGCGAAAGCGGGGACCCAGTCACTGGATTCCCGCTTGCGCGGGAATGAGCGGAAAAAACGCCAGACCGGCTCGCCATCAGATCGCTCCCGCCTCGTTCTTGAGCTTGTCGACCAATTCGGCGACGCTCTTGACCTTGACGCCGGCCTTGCGCACCGGCGGTTCGGCGGTCTTGATCACTTCAAGCCGCGGCTTGACGTCGACACCATAATCCGCAGCGGTCTTGTCCTCGATCGGCTTTTTCTTCGCCTTCATGATATTCGGCAGCGAGGCATAGCGCGGCTCATTGAGCCGCAGATCGGTGGTGACGATCGCCGGCATTTTCAGCTTCACGGTCTGAAGGCCGCCATCGACCTCGCGCGTGACCATGACCGCTTCGCCCTCGAGCGCCACTTTGGAAGCGAACGTGCCTTGCGGCCAGCCCAAAAGCGCGGCCAGCATCTGACCGGTTTGATTGCAATCGTCGTCGATCGCCTGCTTGCCGAGAATGATCAGGCCCGGCTGCTCGGCGTCCGCGATGGCCTTGAGAATTTTCGCCACCGCAAGCGGCTCCGGCGGCGCGTCGGTTTTGACCAGGATGCCGCGATCAGCACCCATCGCCAGCGCCGTGCGAATAGTCTCGGCCGACTGCGCGGCGCCGATCGACACGGCGATGATCTCGGTTGCGTTGCCTGCCTCTTTGAGCCGGAGCGCTTCCTCGACAGCGATTTCGTCGAACGGATTCATCGACATTTTAACATTGCCGAGCTCGACGCCGGAGCCGTCGGCCTTGACGCGGATTTTTACGTCCTTGTCGATCGCCCGCTTCACGGGCACGAGAATTTTCATGGTTGTTCGGCTTACCGGGAATCGTTCGCGCTATCGGATGTTGTTCTTTGCCGCCGTCGCCGCCCGTCCCTGGAAGCCGACGATGCTGCGGTGCGGGAAACCTAACGGCCACGGCGCTTGCGGTCAACGCCGCTCAGCGGTTCTGGCCGGGCTGCCAAAGGACGTCGCCCGAGCCTTTGCCATTGGCATAACGGCTTGCAACGAAAAGGAAATCGGACAGGCGGTTGACGTATTTGAGGACCTCGGCGCTGACCTCCTCCCCGGCCTCGTCCTTGAGTTCCGCGATCAGCCGTTCGGCACGCCGGCAGATAGTTCGGGCCAGATGCAGATAGGCACCAGCCGCGCTGCCCCCCGGCAATACGAACGAACGCAGCGGGCTGAGTTCGGCATTGAGCCGGTCGATTTCGGTCTCAAGCCACATGACTTGGTTCTCGGTCACCGACAGCCGGGCGCCACCCGGCCCCTTGCCTTTGCCCGGCGTGCACAGATCGGCGCCGACGTCGAACAGATCGTTCTGAATGCGCGACAGCGCGGCATCGAGGGCGGCATCGCCCGTGGTGTGCAATCGGGCAACCCCGAGCGCGGCGTTGACCTCGTCGATCGTGCCGTAAGCGGAAATGCGTTGGTCGTATTTCTTGCGCCGCTCGCCGGTGCCGAGCGCGGTGGTGCCGTCGTCGCCGGTGCGGGTATAGATCTTATTGAGGACGACCATGGTCGATTGAGGGGTTACTTACCCATCACCCAGAGCGTGATCATGATGATGACGATGGCGACGAATTGCAGCAGCACGCGCAACCGCATCAGCTTCTGCGAGGTATTGCCGGAGCCGCCGCGCATCATATTGACGAGGCCGAGCAATAACACGAGCGCGACCGCGCCGATGGCGACCGGAACCGCGATATGGGACATGAAATCAGCCATGCCCCCTTGTAGCCCGTGTTGGGCGAAAGCGAAACCCGCTCGTCATTCCGGATTGCCGCTCAAGCGGCAAGTCCGGAATCCATAGTCACAGGTCAGTGATTATGGATTCCGGGTTCTTCGCTGCGCGAAGCCCCGGAATGACGCTCGCAATGACGCTCACCCGCCAAGATGCTTCTCGATATCGTAAATGGGATGCTTGGTGAGATCCTTGTCGATCTCCGCCACGATCCTGCTTTTTACATCGGCATGGAAAGCCTTGCGCAGGTCGGCGAGCGCACGCGGCGGCGCGACCACGATCAAGGCTTTGATGTTGCGCTCGCGAACGAGCCGCTCCAGGGCCGCGGCAACCTCGTGGGCAAATCTGTGCTCTTCCAGATCGTGCCAATCGGTCTGCGACACGCTCGAGCGGCCGGGACCGACCGAAGAATGCGATCGGCCGGGGCGGTCGGTACCCTGCTCGTGGGTTGACGGATTGCTGTCGGCGAAAACGCGCTCGGTCTTCAGATTGAGGAGACCAGCATCCCCTTCGTTGCGCAGAAACAGCGCCTTACGGCCGTCGCCGACAAAGACATAGGCATCATGAGGGATATTCACTTTGGTCATTGTCATCGCTTGACCCAATGCTGCTTGACTTATGCTGCTTTGGCGCTCGGCTCATATCTGAAAGCGCCTGTCATTGCCCTGACAATAATTGCGCCGGCGTCGCATTCGTTCCGAGAAAATGGTGCCCTGGGCCGACCGAAGCGAAATCCAGCAGTAGAGATCAAGCGGGCTAATTGGATCCGTCCAGCAAGCGCCGCGCGATGACTTGCGCCTGGATCTCGGCGGCGCCTTCGAAAATATTGAGGATGCGGGCGTCGCAGAGAATGCGCGACACCGGAAACTCCAGCGCAAAACCATTGCCGCCATGGACCTGCACGGCATTGTCGGCCGCGGCCCAGGCAACGCGGGCGGCGAGCAGTTTTGCCATGCCGGCTTCGAGGTCGCAGCGCCGCCCGGAATCCTTCTGCCGCGCGGCGTAATAAGTAAGCTGCCGCGCGACCATGATCTCGACCGCCATCATCGCGATCTTGTCGGACACGCGCGGGAAATTGGCGATCGGCTCGCGGAACTGAATGCGTTGCGTGGCATAGTTCAGCGCCTGCTCCATTGCCGCCTGTGCCACGCCAATCGCACGGGCAGCAGTCTGGATGCGCGCCGCTTCGAAGGTCGCCATCAATTGTTTGAAGCCGAGACCCTCGACGCCGCCGAGCAGGTTCTCCGCTTTGACGGTAAAGCCGTCGAATGCGATCTCGTATTCCTTCATGCCGCGATAGCCCAAGACCTCGATCTCGGTGCCGGACATGCCGGCGGCGGGGAATGGATTGCCGTCGTCGCCGCGCGGCTTCTCGGCGAGCAGCATGGAAAGTCCGCGATAGCCGGTCTCGGCCGGATTGGTGCGCACCAAGAGCGTCATCAGATCGGCGCGCACCGGATGTGTGATCCAGGTCTTGTTGCCATAGACCTTATAGACGTCGCCCTGGCGCACCGCGCGTGTCTTCAGCGAAGCAAGATCGGAACCGGTATTCGGCTCAGTGAACACCGCCGTCGGCAGCACTTCGCCCGAGGCGATCTTCGGCAGCCATCGTCGTTTCTGGTCTTCGGTGCCGGAGCCGAGGATCAGTTCGGCCGCGATCTCGGAACGGGTGCCGAGCGAGCCGACGCCGATATAGCCGCGCGACAATTCCTCGGAAACGACGCACATGGATTCCTTGCCGAGCCCCATGCCTTCGTAATCCTCGGGGATCGTCAGGCTGAAGACGCCGAGCTCCGACATCTGCGCAATCACGTCGAGCGGAATGTAATTATTCTTCAGGTGCCATTGCTGCGCATAAGGCACCACCCGATCCTCGGCGAATTTGCGCATCTCCTCACGGATCGAGTCGAGCGTGTCATCAAGTCCGCAGGCGCCGACGGTGGCGTCGCGATGCAGCCGGATCAATTCGACCAGGCGCGCGCGGCGCGGCGCGGTATTGCCGGTGGCGATAAGATGCTCGACGGCGGGCGTGAGCCGCGCGGCGGCCCCAGCCGGAGAGACGCCGAGATCGGACAGCCGCACGATTTCGCCCTGGCTCATCGGAATGCCGCCGAATATCTGCGCCAGAAATTCGCCGGCGCCGATGCGGACGAGAAGTTCTTCGGTCTCGCCAAAACTGCCGCTATCGGCGAGCCGCTGCGCATAGGCTGCAAGCTGGCGGATGGCCTCGACATAGGTGGCGAGCCAGGCGAGCCCGTGGGTGGCGCGCTGTTCGCGGTCGAGCATGCGCGTCACCGCGCGGCCTTCGATCGTCACCCGATCGGCCACGGCACGACGGGCATCGGCGAATAGCGCTTCGACCGCTGTGACGGCATCGTCCAGCATGGCGATCACCCCGGATTCACTGGACGATTTGCCGGAGGGCGACGAGGCGGCGAACGACATGTCTAGCTCCAATGAGCGGCATTAACGTCCCGGCGGCTCCCGAAGCTTACGCGTGCGCTGCACAAAAGCAATCCGACTGAAAATGACCCGTATTTACAGCCTGGGGACACGCCTGAAGCCGGGTTCTTGGTAAATATTAACCATTTTAGGTTGTTGTGGCGGGGATTGCCGCGGCTACGCGTGCCGGGGATAGCGGCAAGCCGACAGTGTTTCACCGCCGGATAAGCCCCTTCCATGGTTATCGCGCAGATTTTCTCCAGGCTTTCGGTGCGAGCCCGCATCGTCGTTCTTGGCATCATTCCGGTCATCGGATTTCTGGCCGGCGGCACTGCCTTCCTGACCGGCGACCGTGAAGTCGGTTACGCTTTCGACAGTGTGCAACGAAACACGGTCGTGGCGAATGCCAGCCGCGATCTTAAAATCGGGCTGTTGATGATGCGTGCCGCCAGCACCGACTTTGTCGCTCATCCGTCCGATACCGAGGTGCAGAATTTCAACAATGGCCAAGCGATGGCGATGCGATGCCTCGACCGCATCGCATCGGCGCTCGACGGCACACAGCAGGACACGATCAATCCGCTCCGCATCACCGTGCGCGACCTCAAGGCGAGCTTCGAAAGCCTAGTCGGCGAACAGCGGCAACTCGGCTTCACCAACCGGGAGGGCGTGACAGCCGAGCTCGATGCCGCGAGCGGCGCGGTCGAGAATATTATTCACCAAGACCTGTCCTGGGTCGCCGACGGCGACCGTTCCAAGCTCTTGGTGTCGCTCCTCACCATGCGCCGTTTCGGTATCGAATATCGCCTCCAGCACGACGGCAATATCGAGCGGAACTTCCTGGCCGAGGTCAAAAACTTCAACGAGCTGTTCGAATCCGTCGACGGCGGCCCGGAGATGAAGGCAAAACTCGAACAGGCGGTGCACAATTATGCCGCCACCTTCGCGCGCTCGGTCGCGATCATGGACAATATCGCGCCGCTGCTCTCGCTGATCAGCCATGATACCAGCAGCGTGTTGCCAGAGGCCGACAAGCTCATCGTCGCGGCACGGAAAAATGCCGACGATGCCGCGGCCGAGTTGGCTTCGTCACGCACGCGTACGCGGCAATTCGTGATCTGGCTCGGGGTCGCCGTGGTGCTGATCGGGCTCGCCTGCAGCTGGCGCATCGGCCGTTCGATCACCAGTCCGCTGGAGGCCTTGGCCACGGCGATGAAACGGCTCGCCGCCGGTGACACCTCGGCGAAGCTTCCAGTGCTGCCGGTCCATGACGAAATCGGCGAGATGGCACGCACCGTGGTGGTGTTCCGCGATACCATGATCGAGCGCGAGCGGCTCGCCGCGGTTGAAAGCGAAGCTGGCGCGGCGCGCGAGCGGCGCGGTGAAGCCATCGCGGCGATGATCCGGCAATTCCGCGCCTCCGTCGAACAGGCGCTTGAGCGCTTGCGTGAAGCGGCGGGACGGCTCGAAAGCGCGTCCTCCGGACTCAATGGCGCCGCCGATGCCGTCTCGTCGGAAGCGCGTGCCGCCGAAAACGCAGTTGGTGCGGCCTCAGTCAATGTCACGACGGTGGCCGGCTCGATCGAGGAACTCGCGGTGTCGATCAGCGACATTGCCGCTCAGGCCGCGAAATCGACCGACGTGGCAAGTCGGGCGGTCGCCGAATCGAAGCGCACCGTCAACACCATGTCGGAGCTCGGCAACGCCGCCAATCGCATCGGCGAAGTGATCGGCATCATACAGGCGATCGCCGGCCAGACTAATCTCCTGGCGCTCAATGCCACCATCGAAGCGGCGCGCGCCGGCGATGCCGGCCGCGGCTTCGCGGTCGTCGCTTCGGAAGTGAAATCGCTCGCGGCGCAGACCGCGCGTGCCACCGAGGAGATCGCGGCCCAAATCGGATCGATCCAATCGGCGACCGCCGACGCGGCGCAAGCCATCGAGCAGGTCTCCAGTATCATCGACGACATGTCGGAAATTGCCACCGCTGTGGCAGCCACGGTCGAGCAGCAGAACAAAGCGGTGGCCTCGATCGCCGAAGGCGTCAACCGCGCCTCGGGCGAAGCGCGCAGCGGCTCGGAAGCCATGAGCCGTGTCGCCGGCGCCTCGACCGGCGCCCGCTCAACGGCCGCCGACGTCAAAGCGCTCGCCGATGCGCTGGCGCTAGAATCGCAAAATCTGCAAAGCGAAGTACGCCGCTTCTTGACGGACGTGCAGGCGGCGTAGGACTTCTACGGCAGCGCCAGCAGCCCGCCCGAGACCGCCAGCACGGCGAGAGCGGACAATGCCATCGACCAATGCACGCCGATCAAGCTGCCGAGCAAGCCGACAGATACGCCGCTAAACGCCCGCAGGCCGAGGCTCGACATATTGAACAGGCCGATGACGCGGCCGCGCATATCGAGCGGGGCGTGAAGCTGGACCAGCGTCTGCGCCATGGCGCTGAAGGACAGCTCGAAAAAGCCGGCGCCGAACAGCAGCGCGAGCGCGAGCGGATAGCTCGTCGACAGCGAGAATCCCATCAATGCCCCGCACCACAGCACGGCAAGCAAAATCGCGGTTCGTGCCTTGGGGGGAAGCAGGCCCCTGCCCTCGAGCACCACGCCAGCCAGAAGTCCGCCGGCGGCGTCGGCCGCCAACAGCATGCTGTAGGACAAGCCCGGATCGCCGTGACCGAGATCGTGAGCGAAGCCCGGCATCTGCGAGCTATAGGCATTGCCGACGAAAAATGATGCCGCGCCGGCCAACAACGTCATCGACACGATGATGGAGTGATTTTTGATGTCGCGCGCGGTCTGTATGATGTCGGCAAAACCGCGCACTGCACGGCGCGGCGGCGGCGCGCCGACACGATAGCGCGGACCGTAAGGCGCATTCACCAGCCACAACACGAGTGGCAGGTAGAACAGCGTATTGAGCATTATGCCATGGGCCGGGCCGAGCGCCAGCAAGAGAGCGCCGCCCACCCCGGGACCGACCAGCACGCCAACATAGCGCGCGGTGGCGTTGAGCCGGACCGCGCTTTCCAGATCTCCGGGTCCGACAATGTCGTAGATCAGCAATTGGTTCGGCGTCTGCCACAGCACGCCGGCACAGCCATGGATCACAAGGATCACCATCGCCTGCCACAGTTGCAGCGTGCCGGTGACGAAGAAATAGCTCCAGCAGAGCGAGGCGGTGATGAACAGGCCCATGCCGCATTGGATGAGGCGGCGCGGATCAAAACGCTCAGCCAGCACGCCGCTCGCCACCGAGAACAGCAGGAACGGCAGCCAATGGGAGACGATGGCGAAGCCGGCAAGCGCCGGAGAATGGAATTTCTGATACAGCATCCAGTAGCTGATAACGTGCTCGATATTGTCCGCCATCATTGCGATCACGTAGGTCGCAAACTGGGCCTGGAAGCCGCGATGGCGCATCGCTGCAAACGACCGCCGGGCAGGCGCCGGCGGAGCCGCTGGCGGTTTGGACATCTGATTCACGGTGAGCGCTTTTCTTTATTGGGCCGCCGAAATTCATGACGCGGGGCCCGTTGAGGCTGGAGTCGGTACTTCGCACCATTCCCGACAATCGCCAACCATAGAACGCGCGTGGCGTCTATGCAGGAATGCAGTTCGAAGCTGGTCTAATTAAAGAGAACGCTAACCCCCGGCACGCCGAGAAACGTGATAAAAATTATAGGAAGGGGAGGTTCGACGATGTCGCCGGCGCGTGGGTGATTTGTTAGCTCAACGCCCGTAACCCGCCGGGCTCTCGATCCCCCATCACTCTTCATCGATCCCGGTTGGCCCCCTCCCCCGTTGCCGCGGGCGGGAGAGAATCAGATATGTGCTATATTTCAGGCACGCTCGTCGCGGAGACCCTGGGCCGTTGAAGATACTACGCCTCTGCTATCGCATTGCCTGGGACGCGTTCCTTCGCTTCAACGCCGACGATGGCTGGGCGATCGCGAGCCACATTGCGCTGTCGACGCTGATGTCGATGTTCCCCTTTCTGATCCTGGTGACGGCGATCGCCGGCTTCGTCGGCTCGAAGAACCTTGCCGATGAGGTGGCCCGACTGATCATCGCCGCCTGGCCGGAGGAAGTCTCCGGCGGCATCGCCGGCCAGATGCACGAACGTGCTGACCACGGCGCGCGGCGACATTCTCACCGTCGGCGCGGTATTCGCACTTTATTTCTCGTCGAGCGGCATCGAGAGCCTGCGCATCGGTTTGAACCGCGCTTATGGACTGAGCGAGCGGCGGCCGTGGTATCTGCTGCGCCTGGAATCGATCGGCTATGTGCTGATCGGCGCGCTCGGACTGCTGTCGCTCGCCTTCCTCATCGTGCTCGGCCCGCTGATATTCCGCGCGGCACTCGCTTATGCCGACTGGCTGGCGCCGCTCGAAGCCCACTACGATATCGGGCGCTTCTCGGTGGCGGCTTTCGTCATTACCTTCGCGCTGATGATCCTGCATATGTGGCTGCCGGCCGGCCGCCGGCCGATCGAGCAGGTCTGGCCGGGCATTGTCGCGACGCTGGTGTTGTGGCTCGCCTGCGGCTTCATTTTCGGCCGCTACCTGTCGGACTTTTCCTACACCTATGTGAACTATTACGCCGGCCTCGCTTCGGCCATGACGGCTTTGGTGTTTTTGTATTTCACGGCCTGGATTTTCATCTTTGGCGGCGAACTCAACGCCGCGATCGCGCGCGAGCGGGAACGCAGGAAGCTCACGCCGGAGCGGATAACGAAATGAAGTCGAGCCGCTCGTCCCCGCGAAAGCGGGGACTCAGCACTAGATTCCCGCTTTTGCGGGAATGAGCGGAAGATAGCTATGCTGCCGTCTCGGCGACGGACGACCCCGCGCCGCCGGTCAGCGTCTTTACCTTGCGCGCGTGGTCGACCGCTTCGCGTGCCGATTTGTTGTGGGTGAACAATTCGAGCGTTTCGGTCTCGTCCTCGCTCACCGGCGTCATGGCCTGGTCGGTATAGGTCAGATGCTTCTTCGCGGCGACGCGGCGGTAGATACGGAAAATGCTCCAGGCCGCAGCCGCCACACGGGCGTGCTTCACCACAAACTCGGCGGCGAGCGACGGATAAAATTTCCACACCGGTTCGAGCGGCAATTCGGGGCGCCGCTCGTGCCGGCTTTTCAACCGGACAAAGCCGCCTTGCAGCGGGTGGACTTTTTCGATCGTGAGCGATTGGGCAAACCAAAGGATGATTTGCGCAAGCCGCAGAATGTTGATCCCGTAGGCCTGGGCGCGGCGCAAAATCGTCTCGATATGCTCGGGCGTGTAATAGATCGACCATGCGTCGCGGTAGAGCTTTTCCCACTCCGCTTTCGTCATGTTCGGATGCGGCGTGAGCGCGTGTTCGAGATCGTATTTGTTGAGATCGGGATCGAGCGGCGCGCCTTTCTTCCGAAGCACCTTGTGATCCTCGGAACCGGGCAGCGGGGTGAGGAAGAAAAATTCGAGGACGTCGAGCGGCATTTCCTTCTTGATGATCTCGATGTCGCGCCGCGCCAACTCCGGCGTGTCGTTGGGGAAGCCGAGAATGTAGCCGGCATAGGTCCAAATGCCGACCGCTTTCCAGGCCAGCAGCATGTTGCGGTATTCGGTAATCTTGTTCTGGCGCTTTTTGGCGGCGAGGAGATTGTCGGGGTTGATGTTTTCCAACCCGATGAAAATGCGGGTGACGCCGGCCCGCTTCGCCTTGGCGACGAAGTTCGGGATCTTATGGCACAGCGTGTCGACCTGGATGAGGAAGCGCACATCCATGCCGTCTTCTTCGCGCAGTTTGATGATGCGGTCGAAGATCAGCTCCCAATCTTTGTTGCGGGCGAAATTGTCGTCGGTGATGAAGAACCGGTCGATGCCGTGCTCGAAATTCCTGCGCAGGATGTGCTCGACATCGTCGGCGCTGCGGCGGCGCGATTTCCGGCCCTGTACATTGATGATGGTGCAGAACGAGCATTGAAACGGGCAGCCGCGCCCGGCATCGAAGGTGGTGACGTTACCGATGGTCTTGCGCACCGAATTACCGGGCAGAAACGGCGTTATCGAATCCTCGAGCGCGGGCAGATCGTTGATGTAATTGTAGATCGGCTTGAGCGTTCCTGCCGCAGCGTCGCGCACGACGTCGTCCATGCGCCGTTCCGCCTCGCCGGCGAATAGCGTGACGCCCATGTCGAGCGCTTCCTGCAGATCCGGCCCGATGGAATCGAACATCGCCAGCATGCCGGAGACGTGGAAACCGCCGATGATTACCGGGATACCGGCCGCGCGCAGCGGTTTGGCAATGTGCAGCGAGCGCGGATACTGGTTCGATTGCACGCCGACCAGGCCGACAAAGCCGAAATTATCGTTGGCGCGCATATCGGCGATGATGCGATCGACGCGCACGCGGGTATTTGTTTCGTCGATGGCGACGATGTCGATAGCTATATCGGGACCGAGGATCTGGCGCCGCGCGCAGTCGTCAAGCAGGCCATAGACGCTGGCGAGAGAATTCGCCGGCATCGGCGAGCGGTACCAGCGGATGACATAGCCGTCGTCGTCATAATGCGACGGCTTCACCAGCACGACGCGGAATTTGCGTCCTGTGATCGCTTCGGACCGCTGTTCAGGCAACATGCCCTGCCCCGTACCCGACACGGGAGTCATAGCGGATACACATCGTTTAGGCCAGCCGGCCTTACCATTCATCCTATTGCTGATGCACTACCGGCGAGGAGGTAAACTGTTACTACACGACGTGACAACAATGCGAAGAGAGACGGCGGACTACTACGGGTTCTGCGAACGAAATCCGGACGTGCCGGCGCAAAATACCACCGGAACGCATAGGATTTATCCGCGGTAGCGGGCTTCCTGTCCCGGCTTTATCAGGTTCGTGCGGATTCCCGATTCAGCTCCGGCAGCGACGCCGCTTCCAGCACATCGTCAAAATTGCGCAAGCCGGGACGCGGCGAGTTGACCAGCACCGCCATATTGCCGGGCTTGTGACGATTGGTGCGCATCAGCTCGTGGGCATAGGGAATCTTGTCCCAAGGGAACAGGTCGCTCATACAGGGATCGACTCGGCGGTCGATCACGAACTGATTGGCCGCGCTGGCCTGTTTGAGATGAGCGAAATGCGAGCCCTGGATGCGCTTCTGCCGCATCCAGACATAGCGCGCATCGAAAGTGATGTTGAAGCCCGATGTACCGGCGCAGAACACGATCATGCCGCCGCGCTTAGCAACCAAGCACGATACCGGGAACGTCGCCTCGCCGGGATGCTCGAACACGATGTCGATGTCGCGCTTGCCGGTGATATCCCAGATCGCCTTGCCGAAGCGCCGCGCCTCTTTCACCCAGATATCGTATTCCGGCGTGCCGACTTTGGGCATCTGGCCCCAGCACTTGAATTCGCTGCGGTTGATGACGCCCTTGGCGCCGAGATTGAATACGTATTCGGATTTCGATTGATCCGACACGATGCCGATCGGGTTGGCGCCGGAGGCGGCGACGAGTTGCACGCCGAAGACGCCGAGGCCGCCCGACGCGCCCCAAATCAGAACATTGTCACCCGGTTTGAGGATGTGCGGCGCGTGGCCGAACAGCATGCGATAGGCGGTCGCCAGCGTCAGCGTGTAACAGGCGGATTCTTCCCAGGTCAGATGCGCGGGCTTCGGCATCAACTGGCGCGACTGCACGCGGCAGAATTGCGCGAACGAGCCGTCCGGCGTTTCGTAACCCCAAATGCGCTGCGACGGCGACAACAACGGATCGCCGCCGTTGCATTCTTCGTCGTCGCCGTCGTCCTGATTACAGTGGATAATAACTTCGTCACCAACCTTCCAGCGATTCACTTTGGGGCCGACCGCCCAGACGATGCCGGACGCGTCGGAGCCGGCAATGTGAAAAGGATGCTTGTGGCCGTCGAACGGCGACACCGGGATGCCGAGGCCGGCCCATATGCCGTTATAATTGACGCCGCCGGCCATAACGTAAACCAGCACCTCGTCTTCTGCGATCGGCCAGGTCGGCACCACCTCGATCTGCATCGCCGTTTCCGGCGGCCCATGACGCTCCTTGCGGATGGCCCAGGCATACATCTTTTCAGGAACATGGCCGAGCGGCGGGATCTCGCGCATCTCATAGAGATCCTTGAGCGGCGCGGCGGCGACTTTACTTTGCGCAACGGCCATATCGGGCTCCTGGCTGAACCGCCAATCGCGACCGATGGCGGCGAGCGTGGCCGCAGTCTGCCGCACCTTATGTTGCAGCGCAATATTTAGTTGTTTGCCTGTGACTTAAGCTGAAACGGGCTGGCGCTTACCGAACGACGGCTTAAGCTTGCGGCCAACGCGCCTGGAGCGCGTTCAAAGACCTCGCCCATGCCGGGGAGGGAATTTGGGGGGTTAACATGGATGTGCAGAGCCTCATCATTTGGCTGATTGTTGGTGCAATCGCCGGCTGGCTTGCCGGCATGGTGGTGAAAGGCGGCGGCTTCGGCCTGATCGGCGATATCATCGTCGGCATTGTTGGCGCGCTCATCGCCGGCTGGCTGTTACCGCAGCTTGGCATCGTGATCGGCGGCGGCGTGATCGGCGCCATCATCGACGCCTTCATCGGCGCGGTGATTTTGTTGGTCATCATTCGCCTGATCAAACGCGCCTAGGGGACGATCTTCCCGTCACTTAAGGGTTCCTCAAGCACCGCCGTCTAGCCTCGCCGCCAAGCGAGGCTGGACGTTCGATGGCCCTTTACGACACGCTCCCTGGACAGGGCGCCGGCCCAAAGCTGGCGCGGCCGGTCGAACTTATCTGCATTGCGCTGGTGATCGCGCACGCGGTCTATCTGGTTACTTCTTGTGTCGACGGCATCTGGCTGGTCAGGCCTGATGGCGGTGGCGTCGAATCCGACTTCATCACGACCTGGGGTGCCGGCCGGCTTGCGCTCGCCGGTCACGTTGCGGCAGCCTACGACTGGCAGACCCTCAAGCTCATCGAAGAGAACGGCGTCGGGCATCCGTTCGACGGTTATTTCGGCTGGCCTTACCCGCCGACGTTTTTGTTTGTCGCCATGCTGTTGGCGCTGCTGCCTTACGTCACCGCTTACGTGGTCTGGATCGCAGCCACTTTTCCGATCTATCTGGTCGCGATACGCACCATCATCGGCGACCGCGTCGGTTACCTGCTCGCCGCTGCGTTCCCGGCGGTCCTCTCCAATCTCATTATCGGCCAGAACGGATTTCTCACCGCGGGCCTGTTCGGCGGCACGCTGGCGCTCTTGGAACGGCAGCCGACCCTGGCGGGCGCATTGCTCGGAGTGCTGACGGTCAAACCGCATCTCGGCTTGCTGTTTCCCGTGGCGCTGGCGGCAAGCGGGCGCTGGCGCGCCTTTGCCAGCGCCGGCGTCGTCGCGCTGCTGCTGGCGAGCGCATCCTGGCTCGCCTTTGGCAGCGCGAGTTGGCAAGCCTTCCTCGCCGGTCTCGGTCACGCCTCGCAGGCGTTTCTGACCAACGGCACGATGGACTGGAGCAAATTGCAGACAGCCTTCGGTCTGATGCGCATATTGGGCGGCAGCGAAACGCTGGCCTGGACTGTGCAGGCCGCGTTGTCGCTGGTTACGGCGGTCGCGATCGCCGCGCTATGGCGGAGCCGCATCAGCTTCGAAATCAAGGCCGCAGCGCTTGGCGTCGGGACCGTGCTGGCGACGCCCTACATCTTCATCTACGATCTGACGATTCTGGCAGTGCCGCTCGCCTTTCTGCTCCGCCTCGGCCGGGAACGCGGGTTTCTGTCCTATGAGCCGGCTGGTATCGGCGCGGCATGCCTGCTCATCCTGATCTTTCCATTGGTAAAGGTGCCGGTTGGCTTTGCCGCAACCCTTATCATCGCGGCGCTGATCGCCCGCCGCGCACTGGCGCAACTGAAATTTCGCTCATGAGCCCGCGAAAGGTCGCGGACGAAACGCCGGCGGCACGTGCCGCATTGCCGTCGCGAGCCGTGCGTCTTGTCTCCCTGATCGGTCTGACGCTCGGTCTCGGTTATCTGATCATCCTCGGCGGCACTTTGCTCAATGGCGACTTCCTTATCGACCGGCAAGGCGGGCCCATCGCCAACGACTTCGTCAATGTCGTCGCGGCTGGCCGGCTCGCGCTCGACGGCGAACCGGCCGCTGCCTACGACTGGCCGGTACACAAGCAAGCGGAAGTCAGTGCTATCGGTCATGGCTTCGAAAATTATTATGGTTGGCATTACCCACCAACGTTCCTTTTTGTAGCGGCGGCGCTCGCCACCCTGCCCTATCTGGCCGCGGCGCTCATCTGGCTGGCGACAACGCTAGCCGCTTACGCGGCAGCCCTTGCCGCCATTCTCGGAAGCCGCACCGGCCTTGCTGTCGCCTTTGGTTTCCCAGCCGTGCTGTGGAACATCACTGCCGGGCAAAACGGCTGCCTTACCGCAGCCCTGATTGGCGGAACGCTCGGTTTTTTGGAGCGGCGGCCGGCGATTGCTGGGGTCTGTCTCGGGCTTTTGACCTACAAGCCGCAATTCGGTTTGTTGTTTCCTTTTGCCCTGATCGCGGACCGGCGCTGGTGCACGCTCGCCACCGCTGCGGCAACGGCTAGCTTAATGGTGATTTGCTCTTGGCTCGTGTTCGGGACGGCGAGCTGGCAAGCCTTCGCGCATTGGATGCCGATCACGAGCCAGATTGTGCTCGGCGAAGGCCGTGCCGATTGGAGCCGGCTGCAAAGCGTGTTTGGCCTGGTGCGCGCTTACGGCGGCAGCGAACAGCTTGCTTGGGCGTTACAACTCGCGACCAGTCTAGCGACGCTCATCGGCGTGACTTGGCTGTGGCGGAGCCGCGCGCCGTTCGATCTCAAAGCCGCGGCACTAGCCGCAGGCACACTTGTCGCGACTCCTTATCTCTACATGTATGACCTGGTCGTGCTCGCCGTCGCGGTCGCCTTTCTATTTCGCTTTGCACTCGAACGCGGGTTCTTGGCCAGTGAAGTTTTCGCCCTTGGCGGGGCGGCCACGCTCATTCTGATCTTCCCCTATGTAAAGACGCAGGTCGGACTCGTGGCGGCGTTGATCGTCCTCTGTCTGGTGGCGCAGCGGGCCGTTCTTTCTGTCGGCCGCGCCAAAGTCCATGTTGCATTGCAATAAGATCCGTTTCACACTGAAACAGCCGGATTGCGGGAAAGACCTCATGGGCGATCAGCCGCGCCGCGACAAACCGTGGATATTTCGTACCTACGCCGGTCATTCGACTGCCACGGCGTCGAACGAGTTGTACCGAAAGAATCTGAGCAAGGGTCAGACCGGCCTCTCGGTCGCCTTCGATTTGCCGACCCAGACCGGCTACGACAGCGATCATCCCCAGGCCAAGGGTGAAGTCGGCAAGGTCGGCGTCCCGATTTCGCATCTCGGCGACATGCGGGCCTTGTTCAGCCAAATTCCGCTCGACGCGATGAACACGTCGATGACGATCAACGCGACAGCCGCGTGGCTGCTCGCGCTCTACATCGCGGTTGCCGACGAGCAAGGGGTGCCGCGTGCAAAACTGCAAGGCACCACGCAGAACGACATCATCAAGGAATATCTGTCACGCGGCACTTACGTGTTTCCGCCGGCGCCGTCGATGCGGCTGATCAGGGATACAATCCTGTTCACGACCCGCCAAATGCCGAAATGGAATCCGATGAATGTCTGCTCCTATCATCTGCAGGAAGCAGGCGCGACGCCGGAGCAGGAACTCGCCTACGCGCTCGCCACCGCGATTGCCGTGCTCGACACGGTGAAGGCCGCCGGCGGGGTCGATGATTTCGGCGACGTGGTCGGACGTATCTCCTTCTTCGTCAATGCCTCGACCCGCTTCATCGCCGAGATGTGCAAGATGCGCGCGTTCGGCGAATTATGGGACAAGATCACACGCGAGCGCTATGGCGTGACCGACGCCAAGCAGCGGCTGTTCCGCTACGGCGTGCAGGTCAATTCGCTCGGTCTCACCGAGCAGCAGCCGGAGAACAATGTCTATCGCATTCTGATCTCGATGCTCGCCGTCACCATGTCGAAGAACGGACGCGCCCGTGCGGTCCAACTGCCGGCGTGGAATGAAGCGCTCGGCTTGCCGCGATCGTGGGACCAGCAATGGTCGCTGCGCATGCAGCAGATCCTGGCTTACGAGACGGATCTTCTCGAATACGCCGACATTTTTGACGGCTCCGCGGTGATCGCCGGCAAGGTCGACGAGATCAAACGCGCGGCGCTGGAAGAGCTCGACCACATCGAAAAGCTTGGCGGCGCCATCGCTGCCGTCGAGATGGGTTACATGAAGGGCCGGCTGGTGGAGAGCAATACCGCGCGGCTGGAGGCGATCGAGCGTAACGACCAGATCGTCATCGGCGTCAATCAATTCATCGAGACCGAGCCGTCGCCGCTCACCACCGGCGAAGACACCATCATGACCGTATCGCATGAGGTCGAAGCCGAGCAGATCGCACGGTTGAATGCCTGGCGTGCAACACGGGATCAAAAGGCGGTCGATGCGGCGCTGCAAGAACTCCGTGCCGCGGCGAAGAGCGGTACCAACATCATGCCGCCGTCGATCGCCTGCGCCAAAGCCGGCGTCACCACCGGCGAATGGGGTTTTGCGCTGCGCTCCGCCTTTGGCGAATACCGCGCGCCGACCGGAGTCGGATCGGCGGCACGCAACGACACCACGGGACTCGACGACATCCGCGCCGAGGTCGACCGCGTGTCGCGCAAGCTCGGCCGGCGCATGAAATTTCTGGTCGGCAAGCCGGGGCTCGACGGCCATTCAAACGGCGCCGAACAGATCGCGGTGCGTGCCCGCGACTCCGGGATGGACGTGGTCTATGAGGGTATCCGGCTGACGCCGGAAGCGATCGTCGCCGCGGCCGCCGACGAGCGCGCCCATGTGGTCGGCCTGTCGATCCTTTCCGGCTCACATCTGCCGCTGGTGCATGACGTGCTGGCGCGGATGAAGGAAGCCGGCCTTGACGATGTGCCGGTCGTCGTTGGCGGCATAATCCCGCCGCAGGACGAGATCGAACTGAAAAACGCGGGCGTCGCCGAAGTCTATACGCCGAAGGATTTCGAGCTCAATCGCATCATGACCGACTTGGTGCGGATCGTCGAAGGAACGGCGGATGCCGCGGCAGACGCGGCGGAATAATCAGCGCGGCACCACCGCCGCGATCGCTTCACTCAGCGCGCTCGGGCTCAGCGGCTTGCGCAAAAAAGAATTCATCCCGGCGTCGCGTGCGGCTTTTTCGTCGCCGGCTTCGGTCCGCCCGGTAATGCCGATGATCGGCGTGGCGCCCACGGCGCCGGCAAGCGCGCGGATGCGCCGCGTCGCCTCAAGGCCATCGATACCCGGAAGCGTGATATCCATCAGCATCACGTCATAGCCGCGTGTCATGGCGCCGACCGCTTCCTCACCCGAGCCGGCGAAGTCGGCGTGATGACCGAGCTCGGTCAAGATGGTGTTGAGAATAACGCGACCATAGGGATTATCTTCGGCGCAGAGAATTTTGAGGCGCGGCACCGGTACGATGTTCCGTCGCGCCCGCCCGTTCTCCGTTCGCTCGGCGCTCAAAACCGGCAAGACAGCCGAAAAACGAAAGCGCGAACCCTTCCCCGGTGTGCTGGTGACGGTCAGATCGCCGCCCATCAGTTTCGCGAAGACCTTCACGACGGCGAGACCGAGACCGGCACCGCCATAACGACGCGCGATCTCCGCATTGGCTTGCGCGAAGGGCCGGAACAGCCGCGCAATTTCGGCACGCTTAAGGCCGATGCCACTGTCGCTGACGACGAATTCCAATCGGACGCGTCCCCGTGTGGCGGGAGGGGCTTGTGCCTCGAGCCGTACCAAGCCCTGAGCAGTGAATTTCACGGCATTGTCGATAAGGTTTTCCAGCGCCGCACGCAGCCGCACCGGATCGCCCACCATCAAGGCGGGCAAATCATCTGCGATCGTCAGCTCGGCGCGCAGGCCCTTGGTCTCCGCCCGCGCCGCAAGCGTTTCGCCTAACGCTTCAATCAGCTGCCGCGGCGTGAATACATCTTGCTGCAGCGTCAGCGTGCCGGCGTCGGCCTTGGCGGCGTCGATCACCAGCGTTGTCAGCGAGGCGATATGCTCGGCGCTGCTTTTGATGCCGAACGCCCAAAGCCGTTCGCGTTCGCCGAGATTGGAGCTGGCCAGCAATTCGCCGAGCGCGAGGATCCCGGTCAGCGCGGTGCGGATGTCATGAGCAAAGACCGCGAGCATGGCCTCCTCGACACGCGGTACCGCTTGCCGCTTGCGTGCCGGACGCCGCGCGCGCTTTGCCGCCGGCTTTTGTTTGCTCCTCGGTCGCGCCATCAAATCCTCTCGGCGCCGCACGTCGTCCGGCGCCCAACGGCATGAACAAAAACACGTTAAGAACGATTTTCAGCCCACATATCCAACAACCAAAACTTTAGCGGGCAAACCTTCAGCGACCAAGCCCAACCATCCGCCGGATGTCCAGCGCGGTCGCACCGCCGGCGCGTAATTCCCGCAAGCCCGTCGCCTGGGTCGATTTCGACAGTTTCTGCCCCTCGGCGTCGAGAATGAGTTTGTGATGATGGTAGGCCGGCTCCGGCAGACCGAGCAGCTTCTGCAGCAGCCGGTGGATGCTGGTCGACCAGAACAGATCCTGCCCCCGCATGATATCGGTGACGCCCTGCAAGGCGTCGTCGACAACAGCCGAGAGGTGATAGCTCGTCGGCGCCTCCTTGCGCGCCAAGACGACATCGCCCCACATTTGCGGCGCCGCGGTGACCAGTCCGGTCTGGCCGAGCGGGCCAGCACCGGTTTCGGTCCAGGTCAAGACGCCGGCGCGAGCCACGGCCCGATCCATGGCAAGCCGGAGCGCAAACGGCTCGCCGGCCGCACGGCGGCGCTCGCGTTCGGGTGCGGACATTTTGCGTGCTCGGCCCGGATAGATCGGCACCCCGTCCGGATCGCGCGGCCAACCGCCCTGCCGGTCGAGTTCGGCGACCAGTGCGCTCAGCTCGCCCCGGCTCTCGAAACTTGGATAGAGGAGGCCCTGGGATTCGAGTTCGGCGATGGCCGTGCCATAATCGGCGAAATGCTCGCTTTGCCGCCGTGCCGGTTGCTGCCAGGTCGCGCCGAGCGAGCGCAGGTCCTCGTAGATCGCCTCTTCGTATTCCGGCCGGCAGCGTGTGGTATCGATATCCTCGATGCGCAAAAGGAGCCGTCCGCCCAACTCACGCGTCCGGTCGTAATTGAGCAATGCGGAATAGGCATGGCCCAGATGGAGATATCCGTTCGGACTCGGTGCGAAACGTAAGACGCGGCTGTACATCGATACCCCGCTTCCCGACACTGCAGCGAGAACTTAAAGCCTTCCGATTAATGTAACATGCCAACTCACATCCACACCGAAGCCGATCTCGACGCGGCGCTGACGGCGCTCGAGAAACTCGATCCGCGATTTGGCCCGCTGATGGCGAAGGCCGGGCGGCCGCCATTGCGGCGGCGCGCCGGCGGCTTTGCCGGGCTTGCCGCCGTGGTGGTGTCGCAGCAGCTATCGACCGCCAGCGCGGCCGCCATCTGGGGTCGCCTGGTCGCCGCCTTCGATCCGTTCGAGCCGGCAGCTATCATTCGAGCACGGGCGCCTCGGCTGGCGCGGCTTGGCCTGTCGCGGCCGAAAATCAAAGCGTTGAAGGAAATCGCCCAGGCCGTAGCGAACGGCAAGCTTGCGCTCGCAACGCTGGCCAATATCGCGGCCGACGAAGCACATGCAGCCTTGACCGCGGTTCACGGCATCGGCCCGTGGACGGCCGACATCTATCTGCTCGCCAGTCTCGGCCACGCCGATGCGTGGCCGGCCGGCGATCTTGCGCTGCAAGAAGCGGCACGCCTCGCATTCGGCTTGAAGTCGCGGCCGACGACCAAGGAGATGGGGCCTCTCGCCGAACCATGGCGGCCGTTACGCGCCGCGGCGGCGCGCGTGTTATGGTCGTATTATCGTTCCGTCAAAGGCCGGGCAGGCGCGCCGGTCGTGCAAAAGATTCTCCCGAAAAAAGCATCGAACGAAATTTCATCAAAGAAAAAGATGTCGCCAAAAAAGAGAGGTGCAAATGGCGGTTGAACTCGATGGACCGCGGCTCGCACCGCACTCCGGTGCGGCGCAGCAGTTGGTGGTATTCCTGCACGGCTATGGCGCCGACGGCAACGACCTGATCGATATCGGCCGCGCCTGGCAACAATATTTGCCGAACGCGGCTTTCGTTTCGCCTCATGCGCCGGAGCCGTGCGGACAGGCCCCGGTGGGCCGGCAATGGTTCGCACTGACCTTTCGCGATCCGAATGAGCGCTGGATCGGCGTCAACAAAGCGGCGCCGCTGCTTGAGCGGTTTCTCGACGTCGAGCTGAACCGCCATAAGCTGCCGCCCTCGGCTCTGATACTGGTCGGTTTCAGCCAAGGGACTATGATGGCGCTGCATGTCGGACTGCGCCGCCCCACCGCACCGACCGCGATCGTCGGCTATTCCGGCCTTCTGGTAGAGCGCTCCGACGGCAATGCCGAGGCTTTCGCCGCCGAGATCAAATCCCGGCCGCCGGTGCTGCTCGTTCATGGCGATCGCGATGACCTGATCCCGCCGCAAGCCTTGTTTCAGGCAACACAGGGCCTGGCCGCGCTCGAGGTGCCGGTCGAGTGGCACCTGTCTGCCGGGGTTGGTCACGGCATCGACGCCGAGGGCTTGCGCCATGGCGGTGAGTTCCTGGCCCGCCAATCGCGGCGCTAACCCCAATGGGGCTTAACCCCAAGTCTTTGTATTCATTAACGATATCCTAGCATATTCAGCCTAGAAGCGGCCTGTTTGGATCAGGTGCGCGATGGTCAAGGCAACGCTGCAAAGGCTGGCCCGGGGCGCGCGATTCGCGCGGTGCCGGACGCTCGTCTCCAACTTCCGGCTCAACAAACAGGGCAATGTCGCGGTCATTACCGCACTTGCAGCCCTGCCGATGATCGCCGCGGTCGGCTGTGTCATCGACTACACCACCGCGAGCTCGATCAAGACCAAGCTGCAAGCGGCGGCCGACGCCGCGAGCCTTGCCACCGTCTCCGTCAACTCCACCGCCGTTACCACCGCACAAGGCATGTCCGGCAGCGGCACCGTTTCCGGCGGCTCGACATTTGCAACCAATTTTTTCAACGCCAATTTGACGACGATCCCGCAAGACGTCGGCTATACAAGTCTAACACCGTCGGCAACCGTTACGCTGAACGGCACGACGATGACAGCGGTCGTCTCTTTCACGGCTCAGGTCCCCACTTACTTCCTCGGCATCCTTGGGTACAAGAACCTGGCGGTGAGCGGTACTTCTACCGCAAGCTATTCTTTTCCGACCTACATCAATTTCTACTTGATGCTCGATGTTTCCGGATCGATGAGCTTTCCCTCCACGACCGCGGAGCAGTCGAGACTCCAAGCCGTCAATCCGGACAATTACTCCAATTACCCAAGCGGTTGCACCTTCGCTTGTCATTTCACCGCGCAAGGCGCTTGTGCGCAGTCGGGGCAGGAATCCGGCGTGCCGCCATCCAAATACGCCAGCACATACAATCCCGGCTCGGGCGGTTATTGCCAGGGATTCACGATCTCACGCCTCGGCACAACGCCTGCGACGTGCACTTCAACGACGAATTGCTCGAATATCACGGCTAGCAGCATCAACTGGAGCAATTCGCAGGTCAGTTCCTGCCCCACGGCCGGCACATCGTCCTGCATCCAGTTACGCGCCGATGCCGTCGGTTATGCTGTGACGCAACTGCTCAGTACCGCGTCCAACAGCGAGTTGGTGGCCAATCAATTCCAGGTCGGGCTCTACCCGTTCATCCAAAATCTCTATACCTACGCCGCCATGACCACGAGCCTGACCGGTTCGATCAGCACTTCCGCTACCACTCTCGCCAATCTGCTGGACACCGGAGTCAACACAAGCCTCGGATCCGGCGGCACGCATTTCGAGAATGCACTGTCCAGCATGAACAGCCTTATCTCGTCGGTCGGCACGGGGCGCAGCTCATCGAACCCCCTGCCCTATGTATTTCTCATTACCGACGGTTCGCAGGATTACCAGACACAATCCGGCGGCAACTGGGGATCACAAAACTGGTCGGCCAATTCGACAGTCCCCTATCAGAACTCGGCGACGGTCATTCCGCCGAATACCGTAACGACGAGCGATTATTGTACGACGATGAAGAAACGCGGCATAACCATTGCCGTTCTCTATATTCCCTATCAAACGATTCAGAACGCCAATGCCAGCTTCGCCAACAATGAAGATGGCTATGCCAACAAGAACATCGCCAATATCCCGGCAGCGCTGCAAACCTGTGCTTCAACAAACTTCTTCTACACCGCGAATACGCCGGCTGACATCAATAACGCACTGATCGCGATGTTCGACCAGGCCGTGAGCACGGCGCATCTCTCCAACTAGTACCTCTCATCGGCATCGAGGCGGACGGTGGCATAAAGTCACGAGGCGAACGATATGACGTCTCGCCGGCTTTGTGCAGCTCTAAGAGCGAATTGCCCGCGCCCGCAACCGCGCGCTGCAATGGGGTCGTTGAGATGAGGACAAAGAAGGCGGCTATCAACGGCAGCTGTCCCACCACCCAGGTCAGCCACTAAGACTGCAACGGCACTCTTCGGCAGGCGGGTGGTCTTACGGGCGGCAGGCAGCGCCCCTGACCCAGGATTATACCGTCACCAGAAGCAGAATCCGAAAAAGTAAAAAGTACAGCTGCTTCCACTACCACCACTGCCACTGCCACTGCCACTGCCGCTGCCGCTGCCGCTGCCGCTGCCGCTGCCGCTGCCACTGCCGCTGCCGCTGCCGCTGCCACTGCCGCTGCCGCTGCCGCTGCCACTGCCGCTGCCACTGCCGCTGCCGCTGCCACTTCCGCTGCCACTGCTCCCCGAACTCGAAGATGCGCCGGTCGGGCAAGACGAGACGCTACCCGAGGGATACAACACGCATGTGCTTATGCGCGGCGTCATATAGAGGCTATCGGCAAGCGAAATTCCGCCCGTGCCAAAAAAGCCGAATAGCGGCGTGTAGGTGTAGCTGACTTGGGCAAAAATCAGGAAGCTGTTCGCGGTGGTCAGCGCCGTACTTGGAAGGGTAACCGGACTGCCGGCGGTAAGCGCGGTGCCGTTGAGCGAATAACTCCAGCTGACCGTCGGATTGGAGTTGCTGTCTATCCAGATTTGCGAGACCGTCGCCACCAGAGGCGAGCTTGAATAGGGCGCCATGATGCTGCTGGTCGCGCCCGTGATCGCCGCCAAATCGGTCGTTTGCAGTGTCGAATACTGATTGGTGATTGCCGCAAGCGCGTAAGTTGACGCCCGAACCTTCATATAAGTGGCGATCGCCCTGCCGCCGTCAAAAGAGGCAAGCAGCAACACGACGAGGACCGGCAAAATCATCGCGAATTCGATCGCGGCAAGACCTTGCGCCGATGCGCCGAAGCGGCGGAATACGCTCTCTCGTTTGCTCATCATCAATACGGCTCGACGCGAAACGCGGTGACGCCCATCATCTCGGTCGTGCCGTACCCGCTATTGGGCAACAGCGAGCCGATCGGCAAGCCGACGATCGGCCACGGATAGGCAAGCTGGACCACCATGATCGTGCCAGGGCTGCCGGTGCTGTAGGCGCCGGTGGTCTGAAGTTGGCCTGAGGAATTGTACAGCGACGGCGGAGCGGTGCTGGCGCTGCTGAACGATGTATAGGCCGCTACATTGATCTGCAGATTTTTGCAGTTGAACAGCGCCGAGACCATCGGACATACGTCGCTGTTGAAACTCGCCTGGGTCAGGCCGCTGGTCTGAGCCGATCCCGTCATGAACATGCGGCCGGCCTGCACGGCGGCGTTTTGCAGGGTCTGCTGCGCGAATAAAAATAGCGTCGTCTGCAAGATGGCGAAGATCACGGCCAGAAAGGCCGGAGCGATCAAAGCGAATTCGACGACGGTGGCACCGTTCTGCGCCGCACGAAAGCGCGCGAGAGTTTCCCAGCGGCGCTCAAGATATTTGGTCAAAGGTCGCAACATCCTGGACGTGTCGCATCCGCTAGCTGGGCCGCCGCACGAGCCGATCTGCAAACCCTGCTCTTAGTTGAGACACATTGATTATTCGTTGCGGAGTAAGTCTAAATACTGATCGACCGCACTCCCCGACCGCGCGCTAAGCGGCCGTTAAGGTTACGAGGCGGTAGCGATCGCGCACCGTAAAATAAAGCGGCGAAGATCTACGCGGGAGGGTTGGCTGCCGCATCCGGCTGGGGCTCATCGGATCGCCGCCAAGCCAGAACGTAGGTCTGCAGCGCAGGCACGACGATCAGGAGCAAGATAGGGCCGATCAACATCCCGCCGACGATCACCGTTGCGAGCGGGCGCTGGACCTGACTGCCGATACCGGTCGAGATCGCCGCGGGCAATAGCCCGATACAGGCCGATAACGTCATCATTAAAATCGGCCGCATCTGCTCCTGCACGGCATGAAACATAGCCTCTACCGGATCGGCAATGGTCGCTGCATAGCGATAATAGCCGTTGATGATGAGGATGCCGCTCATCACTGAAACGCCGAACAACGAGATGAATCCGATCGCGGCCGAAACGCTGAAGTCCAATCCGGAGGCGTAAAGCCCCAATATGCCGCCGCATATCGCGAACGGCAGTCCGAACAGCGCCATGAAGCTATCGCGCAGCGAATTGAACATGCCGTAGAGCAGGACCAGAATGAAAACCAAAGTAATGGGGAGGATGATGGCAAGCCGTTTCTTGGCTTGCTGCAGCCACTCGAACTCGCCAGACCATTCGATGCGATAGCCGGGCGGCAGTTTGACGTTGCGGGCAATCCGCTGTTGCGCATCTTCCACGGCGCCGGCGAGATCGCGGCCACGGACGCTGAACTTGATCGGCACGAAGCGCTGATTGCGTTCGCGGAAAATATACGAGGCACCGGTGTCGAGCGTGATCGAGGCAAGATCGCTCAGCGGGATATAGGCATTGCCATTCGGCGTTTGTACGCCGACCTTGAGATTGCGGACCGCTTCGACATTGTCCCGGTATTCCGGCGCAAGCCGGACCACCACGCCGAATTGGCGATCCGATTCCAATAGCGTCGTCGCCACGCTGCCGCCCAGCGCAGCCTGCACGACATTGTTGACGTCATTGACGCTCAAGCCGTAGCGCGCCGCCTTGAGGCGATCGACTTTGATATCGAGATTAGGCTGGCCGAGCACCCAGAACACGCCGAGATCGGTTATACCCTGCACCTGCGCCATTTCCCGCATCGCCGCGCGCGCGATCTCCTCGAGCTTGCCAAGATCGGGACCGATGATCTTTGCGGAATTGGCGCCTTTGACGCCCGACAAGCCCTCTTCGACATTGTCCTGGATATATTGTGAGAAATTGAAATCGATGCCGACGAATTGCTTGGAAAATTCGGCTTGCAGCTTGTTGATCAGCGTTTCCTTGGTCTCGTTCGGCGGCCATTCGTCGAATGGCTTCAGCGGCACGAAAAACTCGGCATTGTAGAAGCCGGCGGCGTCGCTGCCGTCGTCGGGACGGCCTTGCTGCGAGGTGACGGTGATGACTTCGGGATAGCGCAGCAGGATTTCGCGGATCTTGGTAACGATCGGCTCGCCGGCCTCCAATGAAATCGTCGGCGGCAGCGAGGCACGTATCCAGAGATTGCCTTCTTCGAGAGTCGGCAGGAATTCGCTGCCGAGCCGGGTGGCGGCAAAACCGCAGACGATAAGAAAGATCAGGCCGCCGATAACGGTGAAGCGCCGGTGATCCAGCGACCAGCGCAACACCGGCGTATAGATCGAGCGCAGCTGGCGCACGACAATGGTTTCGACTTCGGCCACGTGCTCGGGAATGAGCAGCGAAGCGAGGCACGGCGTCACCGTGAAGGTCGCGATCAACGCGCCGACCAGCGCATAGGCATAGGTCCGCGCCATCGGACCGAAAATCTGGCCTTCGACCCCCTGCATCGTAAACAGCGGGATGAACGCCGCGACGATAATAGCGGTCGAAAATAGAACCGCGCGATCGACCTGCAACGCGCTGGCGAGGATGATGCGGAGCCGGTCATTCCATGATTCAAGCCCAGCGAGATTGCTGCCGCGCGTCGGATCGGCGCCCCATTTGCCGTCGGCGAGTTGCATCAGGAGCCCATTCCGCGCCGCCGGGGTGCTCTGGAAGTTCCGATAGATATTCTCGACCATGATCACCGCGGCATCGACGATAATACCGAAATCAATGGCGCCGACCGAGAGCAGATTGGCGTCTTCGCCGCGCAGCACCAGAATGATGATGCTGAAGAACAACGCGAAGGGGATATTGACGCCGACAATGATGGCGCTGCGCAAGTCGCCAAGGAACAGCCACTGGATGAAAAATATCAACAAGCATCCATTGACGAGATTATGCAGCACGGTCGAGGTTGTGACGTCGACCAGCGTGGTGCGGTCGTAAAACGGCACGAGCTTCACTCCGGGCGGCAGACTGCCGTCGGAGTTGATCTTTTTTATCTCGTCGCGCACCCGCGCCACCACGTCATTGGTGTGGAGCGTTCGATTCATAATCACGATAGCGGCGACCACATCGTCGTCGTGATCACGGCCGGCCTTGCCAAGCCGCGGGACATGGCCGATCGAGACTTTGGCCACATCCTTGATGAAAATGGGCACGCCGTTGGACTGCCCCAGCGGCACATTCTCGATGTCGTCTGTCTTGTAGCCTTGCGTCAGGTCCGCTGCGCCACCTGAGTCCATCAATCCGACGCCGCGGATGTTCACCGACTGCTGGCCGAAATTGATGGTACGGCCGCCGACATTGACGTTGGCGTTGCCAAGCGCTGTGAGGACTTGCGGCAGCGTGACATTGTAAGCGTCGAGCTTATGCAGATCGACGTCGACGTCATATTGCTTGGTGGTGCCGCCCCAGGTATTGACCTGGACGACGCCCGGCACGGTGAGAAGACGCCGCTGCAGGATCCAGTCCTGCACCGTGCGCAGGTTGGTCAGTCCGAAATGCGGCGGCCCGACCACTTGATAACGGTAAATTTCGCCGACCAGGCTGGTGCCCTGGATCTGCGGCGTGACGTTATTCGGCAGGCTGACATTTTGTTGAAGATTGATCGCGGTCTGCGTCAGCGCAAAATAATAATCGACGTTATACTGAAACACGACACGTACGAACGACAGACCATAGAACGATGTCGAGCGGATGACGTCGACGCCGGGCGTGGCGGCAAGCCCGACTTCGATCGGAATGGTGAAATAGCGCTCCATCTCCTCGGCCGACTGGCCGGGCGACTGAGCGGTGATCTCGAGGATCACCGGTGCCGGATTCGGATAGGCCTCGATATTGAGGCGCGAGAAGGCGAACAGGCCGGCGACGACAAACAGAAACAGGCCGAGCAGAACGAGCGGCCGCCGGGTCAAGCCGAATGTAAGAAGCCCCTTCAGCACCGACCGCCTCCGAATCCGAGCCTCGCGCGCGCGACGCTACGCAGACGGCTTCCGAACCGCAAGGTAAGGCGGCGTTAGAGCGGTACAAAATAGTGGAAGCCGGTTTCCCGGAGGGTCATTCCGGCGTGAATGCCGGATTGTTAATCGGGGTAAACTCGAGCTATTTACGCCCTAAGCGCTGGTGGGATTCGTCGTCGAGCCAGACGGTGAGGCGGCGGCGGAAGTCCAACCGAGAAAATACGTCTGTAGCGCCGGCACAACGACCAGCAGGATTATGGGCCCGATCAGCATGCCGCCGACCACCACCGTGGCCAGCGGACGTTGCACCTGGCTGCCGATGCCGGTGGATATGGCAGCCGGCAGCAGCCCGATGCAGGCCGAGAGTGCCGTCATCAGCATCGGCCGCATCCGCTGTGAAGCAGCGTGAAACATCGCCTCGATGGTGTCCATACCGGTCGCCTTGACCTCATTGTAGTAGGTCATGACGAGGATGCCGTTCATAACCGAGACGCCAAACAGCGAAACGAAACCTACCGCTGCCGAAATGCTGAAATCGAGGCCGGTCAAGTAAAGCGCCAGAATCCCGCCGCCGGCCGCGAATGGAATGCCGGCAAGCGCCATCAAACTGTCTCGGAGCGAATTGAACAGGCCATAGAGCAACACCAGGATCAACAGAAGGCTGATAGGAACGATGATCTCGAGACGCTCCTGAGCCTGCTTCAGCTCCTCGAACTCGCCGGCCCAAACCATGCGATAGCCGGCGGGAAACTTGACGTTTTGCGCGATCCGCCGCTGTGCTTCCGCAACCGTGCCGCCGAGGTCGCGCCCACGAACGCTGAATTTGATCGGAATGTAACGTTCGCTGCGCTCATGATAGATATAAGAAGCACCGGTATCGAGTGAAATGTCCGCGACGTCGCTCAGCGGAATGTAAGCATTGACGCCGTTTGGCGTCTGGTACCCGACCTTGATATTGCGGACACTATCGATGTTGTCGCGATATTTTGGGGCGATCCGTGCGGTGACGTTGAATTCACGATCGGATTCAAGCAGCGTGGTCGCCACGGTGCCGCCCAAGGCCGCTTGCACCACGGTATTGATGTCGCCGGCGTTGAGACCGTATCGTGCCGCTTTTTCGCGATTGATCTTGATATTCAAATTGGGCTGACCAAGAACGGGAAAAATTCCAAGGTCCGTCACGCCAGGAACCTTCGCCATCTCATTCATGACTTGATCGCCAAGCTGTTCAAGTTTCGCGAGGTCGCGACCGACGATCTTCACCGAATTGGCGCCCTTCACGCCCGACAGACCCTCCTCGACATTGTCTTGGATGTATTGCGAAAAATTGAATCCAACACCGATGAATTCTTGAGAAAATTCCGACTGAAGCTCGTTGATGAGCTTTTCTTTGGTCATGAAAGGCGCCCACTCGTCGAACGGCTTGAGGGGCACGAAGAATTCGGCGTTATTGAACCCCGCGGCGTCGCTGCCATTGTCCGGCCGCCCGTGCTGGGAAACCACCGTGATTATCTCGGGATGGCGAAGCAGAATCTCGCGAATCTTGTCCACGATCGGCATGCCCGCTTCGAGCGAAATAGTCGGCGGCATGGTCGCGCGTATCCACAGATTGCCTTCTTCTAGCGCCGGCAGGAACTCCGTACCCAGCCGCGGCAGCAGAAACGCAAACAGGCCTAGACACGCCGCGGCCACCAACACCATGATTTTGCGGTTTGACAACGACCACCGCAGCGCCGGCGTATAGATCCGACGCAGCCCGCGAACGATGATCGTATCGGCCTCGTCGACATGTTCGGGAAGCAGCAAAGAGGCGAGGACCGGCGTGACGGTGAATGTCGCAATCAGCGCGCCAAGAAGGGCGTACCCGTAGGTCCGCGCCATCGGATTAAAAATCTGGCCCTCGACGCCCTGCATCGTGAACAACGGAACGAACGCGGCGACCGTAACGGCGGTAGAAAACAGGACCGCCTTGTCGACCTGCAATGCACTCACGAAGATCATGCGCAAGCGGTCTGTCCACGCGCTGCCGCCTTCGGCGGGATGGGTCGGATCACTGCCGTAGCGGCCTTCAGTGAGCTGCTGCAGGACCCTGCGCTGGTCCTCGGGGGGCGCTTGGAAGTTCCGAAATACGTTCTCGACGAGAATGACCGCCGAATTGACGATGATCCCGAAATCGACTGCGCCGATGGACAAAAGATTTGCATCCTCGCCGCGCAAAACCATAATGATGATGCTGAAAAATAAGGCGAACGGAATATTCACGCCGACGATGATGGCGCTACGTAGATTGCCGAGAAAAAGCCATTGAATAAGAAAGACCAGAAGACAGCCGAACAAGAGATTGTGCAGGACCGTAAAGGTAGTGGTGGAAACCAGCGTGGTGCGATCATAGAACGGCACCAGTTTCACGCCGGGAGGCAGTGTCCCGTCGGTGTTGATTTTCTCGATCTCGGCCTTGATGCGGGGTACCACGTCGTTGGTATGCAGCGTGCGATTCATGACCACGATCGCCGCAACGATATCGTCTTCTCTGTCGCGCCCGGCTTTGCCGAGCCGGGGCACATAGCCCACGGAGACCTTGGCTAAGTCCTTGACCTTCACAGGAACGCCATTCGATTGCGCCAGCACGACGTTTTCGATGTCATCGACGTGGTAACCCTGAGTCAGGTCCTCGCCGCCGCCGCTGTCCAATAGGCCGATGCCGCGGATGTTCACCGATTGCTGACCGAAGCTGACCGTGCGGCCGCCGACGTTGATATTGGCGTTGCCAATGGCACTGATCACCTGCGGCAGCGTGATGTTGTAAGCGTCGAGTTTGTTCAGATCGACGTCAACGTCGTATTCTTTGGTGGTGCCGCCCCAGGTGTTGACCTGCACCACGCCCTCGACGCTCAACAGGCGGCGCTGCACGATCCAGTCCTGGATGGTGCGCAGATTGGTCAGCCCAAAATGCGGTGGCCCGACCACCTGATAGCGATAAACTTCACCAACCAGGCTCGATCCCTGAATGGACGGCACGACATTGTTCGGCAGATTGACGTTCTGCTGCAGGCTGATCTCGGCCTGCGTGAGAGCGAAATAATAATCGACGCCATATTTGAACGTCACGCGGACGAAGGAGAGACCGTAAAACGAGGTGGAGCGGATGACGTCGACCCCCGGCGTGGCGGCGAGGCCGACCTCCATTGGGATCGTGTAATAACGCTCCATTTCTTCGGCTGAGAGACCGGACGCTTGGGCGGTGATTTCAAGGATCACCGGCGCCGGATTCGGATAGGCCTCGATGTTGAGCCGTGAGAATGCAAAGAACCCAGCACCGACAAACACAAATAGGCCGAGCAGGACGAGCGGCCGCCGGGTCAAGCCGAATGTAAGAAGCCCCTTCAGCACAAACCGTCTCCGAATCGCGCGCAGACTGCTTTCGCATAGCAATCCGGGGCTGCAGCAACGTGGTGCTATAGCGAGTTATCGGGGGCCGGCGGTACTGTGATTAATCGCACAGGCCGGTTTCGCTATGATCGATTCAAGCGCGGCTAGTCCCTCTGTCAGAGCCGCCGGTCCGGGTTGCAGGATCAGCGGCGATTTGATCTCGAAAACAGCGTTGCGTCGCACCGCGGGCAGGTGGTCAAACCCCGGTCTGCTCACCACCTTCTCGGGGCGAAATTTCTTGCCGCACCATGAGCCGATGATGATGTCGGGCGCGCCGGCAATGATTTTTTCGACCGTCACAATACGATCCTTGGCGGACTTGTGACGCGCCCGATCGGCAAAGATGTCGATGCCACCGGCCACCTCGATAAGCTCCGAAACCCAGGCGATGCCCGAGATCATCGGGTCGTCCCATTCCTCGAAATAGACTTTGGGCCGCCGCGGCAGCAGGGCTGCACGCTGCCGCGCGGCAGCGATGCCGGTGGCAAGATCACCCGCCAACTTCTCGGCACGGTCGCCGGCACCGACCAGCGCGCCAAGTGTGCGGATCATGTCGATGATCTCGGCAACGGTACGCTGGTTGAAGGCATGAACGTCAACACCCGCCTTGATGAGCGTCGCCGCGATATCGGCCTGAAGATCGGAAAAGGTGAGAACGAGGTCGGGCTCGAGGGCGAGGATTTTAGGAATATCGGCCGAGGTGAAAGCAGACACGCGCGGCCTTTCGCGGCGCGCCCGCGGCGGTCGCACGACATAGCCGGAAATGCCGACGATGCGATCCTCCTCGCCGAGGAGATAAAGCGTCTCGACGGTCTCTTCGGTCAGGCAAACAATGCGCTGCGGCGGGAACATCCGGGTCGGTCTCCGGGGCTCGACGCATTACCGCTGCTCCGGTGACCGAAAGCAAGCCAGCAACCGGCGCCAGGCGATGACAATTCCCGTCAGGCTGAAGACGAAACCGCCGCCGCACAAAGCGACAATCAGCGTCGTCCGCAACGCCGGACGGGCCATCAAGACGTGAAAGTCGAGGGTATGCAGCGCGGTGAAGAGCCAACGATAGGCGCGTCGCGATGAATCGAGCTTCTCGACGAGGGTGCCATTCGATGCGTCGATGTGAAACCAGTCGTCACCGCATACCAGCCGGAAAATCGGCGCATCCGGCATGACCGACGTTAATGCGTAGGGGTCGTCCCTAGCGACGATGAAAGCCGGGGTGCATTTGCGCCCAAGACGGCTAGCCAATCCATCCATTTCAATGCTGCTTAGAAATTCTTGAGGTGACAAAGCGGCGCCGGCGGATGAACGGGCCACGGCCAGACGTTGAACGCCGGGCGCGGTTCGCTCTCGCCGATAGATCTGTCCGTTGAAGGCGAACCATTCGGCCTCGACCGTCCCTGGGCCGACCTGCCGCAGTTCATCGTCCGGCAACGCGCCCCAGTCCGGCGCGCCGGCAACGGCCGCGCTTTCCGAGGCTGTCGGCTTCCCGGTCGAGAACAGCGCGCCGTCGTCCATCGACAGCCAGCCGCTGAATATCCACGTCAACACGAACAGCATGCAGCACAATCCGAGCCAATGGTGCAGCGCCTGCCAGCCCCTATAAGGCGAGCCGAATCGCGATCCGGCCGAGCCAAAACGTAATATGCCGACGACAGCGCCGGCGCTCGCGCCGATCAGTGCGGCGAGCGACAGCCACCACACGCCGGCGTTCCACATCGTCGGGTGACGGCGCAGCGCCGTCGGATAAAGCCAATGGGCGACGCTGCCGACATAATTCCACCCGCGTTGGCGCCGCGAGGTCTCAAGAACGACCTCTCCCGTCGTCGAAGACACATAGAGCTCGGTGCCGACAGCGTCGTTAAGCGCAATCCGATAAAGCGGGCGATAGCGATCGAAATGGGCCCCCACCGTCCATTGGTCGTAGGCGCTCAGGGCCGCGACTCGAGTCGCCGCCGCATCCCACCTCCGATGACCCCCATAGTCCGTCGCAATCGACAATGCGAGCTGTGGCGAATGCACCACCGCTTCCGAAAGATCGGCGGCATGCAGCGCGGCGACGCGGGCGGAATCCGCGATCAGATAAACCGGCCCGTCGCTACGTTGCAGCAGCGTCACGCGCGAGACGTTGCTCAATCCGCTGGCGCGCACCGCCTCCGCTGGCCCATGCCCGGCGCCCTCGATGGCGATCGGCGCGAGGCCGGCAATTCGATCTGCTTCCGTCAACGCCGGAAACGGCACGAAATGCATCACGATGCCGGACGCGAACCACATCGCGAACAGCAGACAAAACGCGACGCCCAGCCAACGGTGAAGCAGAATGAGCGTGCGCATGCTGGCGTTGGCTTTTCACCACTTGGCGGAAGCTGAAAGCTCGTAGGTGCGCGGATCGCCGAGATAAACCTGGTCCGGATAGCCCGGATCTGAAAACGCCGCGTAGACGGCGTTCGTCAGATTACGCACGCGGAACAAGATGCGCAGAGTTTTGATTTCCGGCATCCAAACATCCTTGCCGGGAATGTCCGCGAACGCATAGGCGTCCGCCGTCGTATAAGCGTTCATTGTCGTGGCGTCGTCCTCGTAAAGATAGCGGTTTCCGACATGGCGCACCGAGGCGCCGATCTCGACCGGCCATTGCCAATGTTGGAAACGATAGGATGCGCCGGCGTTGACGATGATTGGGGCGACGTTCGAGGGCGTGTTGCCGGTCCACGATACGAGGTTTCCATTGAAGTCGAGGGTATTGAAATTTTCGTAGCGCGCATGGGTCCAGGCAATGTTGCCCCAGAGCTTCAGGCCTTCGATAGGATTCACCGCGCCAGCCAATTCGTAGCCTTTGGCGCCGATTTCGCCGGCGAGCGCGGACAGCGACGCGGTCACCGGCACATAGACATTGCGCCGCGTGATGTCGTAGGCGGCGAAGGTCCACTCCGCCTTATTGTCCCAGAAGAGTTGCTTAACCCCGGTCTCGTAGATGTCGGCGCTCGTCAAAGCCAGCGGCGTGGAAGCGTTGACGGAGAAAACGTCAGCAGCCGCCGGATCATATGACGTGGCGTACATGCTGTAGAACGTCATGTTGGGGATCGGCTCGTAAGTGTAGGCCGCGCGATAGGAGACCGGCCGCCAGGTCTGGGTGAAGGGCTCACCGGCGGGGATCGTGCCATCGTAGTCGGTGCCGTTGCTCGCCAGCGTCCAATCGTCGAGGCGAATCCCGCCGATCAGCGCGAATTCCGGGGTAATCTTCAGCCGATCTTCGAATGCCCCGGCGATATCATCGAGCCGCTTATTTCGTGTATCCGGAAATTCCGGACCGTAAAGTCCCGGAGACGGACCGACAACGGAGACGAAATCGTAGGGATAATCATTGGGGTCGCCTTCTTCCACGAAAGTAATCCAGTCCCTGCTTACCTGCAGCTGTGCAGCAAAACGGTTATCGAAGCCGAATATACGCGAATCCCAGGTGAAATCGGCGTTATCACCGATTACGTGCTGATTGTGCGTTACGAAGAAGCGGTCGCGGTCGATGACATTGGTTCCAAGAGTACCGGGCTGGGTACCGTCATCGAAAGCATAGGTTTCGCTGTCGAGCCAATTCCGCTTGGCCTGATAATAATAGACCTGGTCTTTGACCGTGACGTTGTTGAGCGGCGTCCACTCGTATCCGTTGCGCAGCCATAGCTCCTGAGCGCCGGTAGCATTGTCGGCAACGTTATAATTAGTGTTTAGCGTCTGCGAGTCGACCGTCAACGGCCCAACGGTGCCGCCTAAAAACGTGTTGACTTCGTTGCCCGAGACGACGCCGCTGACTGCGTGCGACCCGGCAAACGAGACCGGAACCAACGGGGTGCCCCAATAGGCTTGACCGGAGTCCTTCTTATATTCGATGGCCACAAACATCTTGAACGCATTCGTCACGCGATAATTCAGTTGTGTGGAGAAGTCGGTCAAATCCCGATAATCGCCGTCGATGAAACTATCGATCTTGGATCCGGTGATGTCGACGCGATAATCGAGACCTTGCACCGTGGTGCTGCCACCGGAGCCGTAATGCGAACGAATTGTACCGAGTGAATCATAGGAGATGTCCGCCTCGTTCTGAATTGGCCCCGTCGTCGGCTGCCTGCTGACGTAGTTGACCGAGCCGCCGATCGCCATGATCCCTGACATCAGTGCCGATGGACCCTTGAGGAACTCGACCTGATCGAGATTGGCCGTGTCCATCACGCGCGTCGTATCGCTTGCCACACCGATCGAAATTCCATTGTACAAGACGTTCACCGCTCCGAAGGTGAAACCCCGCATCGAAAAGTTAGCGGGTGCGCCCGACGAATTGACGTCCAGCACACCGACCGCGCCTTGCGCGACTTCAGCGGTGGTCCGATAGCCCTGGTCCTGCATCGTCTGTTGCGTGACGACGTCGACCGAGGCCGGGGTTTCAAGGACCAGGAGACCCAGCCGGCTCGCGCTTGTCGCGACGGTATTGAGCGGTGTCATCGGAATTCCCGCCAAGCCGGGGGCCGGCGGCACAGGCGGCGCCCGTTCGATGTTTGGCGCGGGCGCCGCCGTCGCGATCGCGGGCTGGGTGCTTTTGACCTTGCGTTTCTCCAAACGTTTTCCCGACACGCTGATTGGCGGAAGAGCCTTTCTCGGCGTCGCTTCCGTTGGCGGTGCCGATGTGGCGGGGGTGGGCGCTGTTTGCGCAGCGCCAGGGCTTGCGTTCGCCAGCGCGACGAGCGCAATCGCCGATGTCGAGATGAAAAGAGAACGGAATGCAGACTGGCGGCCACGATCGCGGCCGCGATTTTTGACAGGAAACACGCCACGCCCCAACGGCGAAAAACGTACCCGTCACCGCGATTTTGGCTGGTCGGCGGTCCACCATCGCCCAGGCGCGGACCGAGAAACAACCGGACTCGAAGTTGACGTCAGGACACCCCGCCCAACGCGCTCGCGCGTGACACGTTGCTGGTGGCAGATCTCCTGGCTCGCGGGTCGCTGTTTCGGGCCGCCTTCCCAGGAGCGTTAACCGCTCCCAGTGGCACGTTTGGCCAAAAACTATCCGCTTACAGTTGCGGGGGCAGCCGCGGCGTTGTGCGCATCGACATGCGCACGCACCGCGTTCCCTTTTGATCCCTTGCGGGAACCACCGTCGGCAATCTTGGAGACGAGTCCAAGAACGGTCAAGCAGATTTGTCAGAGTGCGGCAAAATCTATCGGCTTGTGCCGATCGAGCGCGCGATGGATAGGCGGCAGCGGGTATTTCAAACCGGTCGCGCAATTAAATAGAACGGCTTGTTCATCTCGCGATACGCGGCCGTCGGCGAGACTTTGTTTGTAAGCCGCGTAGGTCGCAGCACCTTCCGGGCACATCAGAAAACCTTCGTCGCGCGCAACTTCGCCGAGCGCCGCGGTGATCGCTTCGTCCGACACCGCGATGGCAAAGCCTTTGCTCTCGCGCACAGCGCGCAGGATCAGAAAGTCGCCGATCGCCTGCGGCACGCGGATGCCGGACGCGATGGTGTGGGCATTGTCGACGCGGGTCGCATGTTCGACGCCCTGCTCATAGGCATGCACCATCGGCGCGCAGCCTTCGGCCTGCACCGCGACCATGCGCGGGCGCTTGCTGCCGATGAAGCCAATCGCTTCCAATTCGGCGAACGCCTTCCACATCCCGATCAGTCCGGTGCCGCCGCCGGTCGGATAGAAGATGACATCGGGCACGGTCCAGCCGAGCTGCTCGGCGAGCTCCAGGCCCATCGTTTTCTTGCCTTCGATCCGATACGGCTCTTTGAGCGTCGAGACGTCGAACCAGCCGACTTTGGCTTTACCTTCACCGACGATCTTGCCGCAGTCGTCGATCAGACCATTGACGCGATAGACCGTGGCGCCTTGCAATCCGATCTCGCTGACATTCACTTCAGGCGTGTCTTCGGGACAAAAGATCGTGGTCTTGATGCCGGCATGGCTCGCGTAAGCGGCAAGCGCCGCACCGGCATTGCCGTTGGTCGGCATCGCCATGTGCTTGATGCCGAGCGCCTTCGCCATCGACACCGCCATGACCAGGCCGCGGGCTTTGAACGAACCGGTCGGCAGCCGGCCCTCATCCTTCACCAATAATTCGCCGCCCTTGAGCTTTGCCGCGATCTTCGGCAGCGGCAGAAGCGGCGTGATGGCCTCGCCAAGACTGACGATATCTTCCTTGCGCCGCACCGGTAGCAATTCGCGATAGCGCCACAGATCCGGCGGCCGGCTCGCCAGCGCGTCCTTGCTGAGCGCTTTTTTCACACCGTCGAGATCGTAACGGACCAGGAGCGGCTTGCCGGCGCGCGACAGATTGTGGATTTCGTCGGCGGCATAGCGCTCGCCGGTCATGGCGCATTCGAGATGAGTAACGAAGGTCGGCCGCTCGATGGTCAGGTTATCGTCGTAACGCACGCTTAAATCTCCGGCTTTGCTGGGTGGGCAAGGTAAACGGCGTGTCCCCGCCGGTCCAGCGCCCGGCCGTTCCAAAACCATTACCAGTGGAGGTGTGGGTAATCCGGTCACCACCAGTTAACCGCGGCCGGATACATATCACCCTATCGGGGCCTGTGATGACGACCGAATCCCTAGTCCTAAGACGCAGTGCTGATTCCGCGGCGTTTAGAAACGCCTGCATCATCCTGACGCTGCTGGCGGTCGCTGTCATCACGCGCGCGGGCCGCATCGGCGACCCTACCATCTACGTGGACGAGCAGTTCTATCTGCTTGTCGCCGATCGCATGTGGCACGGCGCCCTGCCCTATGTCGATATCTGGGATCGCAAGCCGATCCTGCTGTTTCTGATCTATGCGGCGCTTCGCCCCTTCAGTCCGGACGGCATCGTCGCCTATCAGATCGGCGCGCTGCTATTTGCAGCTTTGACCGCATTTTTCATTGTCCTCATCGCGCAGCGTTTCGCCAATCTGGGCGGAGCGCTTCTCGCCGGTGTTGCTTATCTGCTCTATCTGCCGGTGCTAGGCGGCGTCGGTGGACAGTCGCCTGTCTTCTACAACCTCTTCATGGCGATCGCTGCCTGGGAAGTGATCCGGGCTGGTGAAGCGCAAGACGATGCCGGCATCTGGCGGCACGGCTTGCGCAGCATGCTATGGGCAGGATTGGCCATCCAGGTGAAATATACCGCCGCCATCGACGGCGTGGCCTTTGGGCTCTGGCTGATCGTACTGCTTTACCGGCGCAACTACACCATCTCTCGTATCGCTGCCCGGGCCGCACTTTGGGCGACGATCGCTATGGCACCGACACTCCTCGCCGCCGGTTTCTATGTGCTGATCGGTCACGGACAGGAATTCTTTCAGGCCAATCTGTTATCCGTATTTGAGAGACGGCAACCGGATGGTTCCCCAGCCTTCGATTTTCTGCGTATCAGCACGCTGGACCTTGCGGCCTTGTTGTTGGTCGCGGTGTTTTCGCTCTACACGTTGATACGCCGCAAGGCGATCACGGGGCCGATGATTTTCATGCTGATGTGGGCCGGCTTCGGTATCGCCGACTTCTTTGCGATCGGCAATTATTACGATCATTATGCCCTGCCGCTACTGGTTCCGACGATGATTATCTGCGCGCCGCTTCTAGAAACGGCGGTCGGGGGCGCGGCGGGGATGGCGCTCTTCGGGTGGTTCGCTTTTCACTTCATCGGCTTTCCGACGAACGGTTTCAGGCAGTTCGACCAACTGCGCATCGCCGCCATGGTAAAGGCGGCGGAGCCTTACGTGGTGAGCGGCTGCATCTATGTGAACGATGGACCGTCGATCGTCTATCTGCTTACCCATTCCTGCCTGCCGACACGGTATGTATTTCCCTCACATCTCAACGACGAGGCCGAAGCAGTGGCGGCCGATGCGACACACGCTATGGCGGTCCTGCTTGCGTCGCGGCCGGCGGCGATATTCGTCGCCGATCGGCCGACGATACAGCCGCGTAATCCCGTGACCGCGGCGATGCTGGACGCCGCGCTCATGAGCGACTACCAACGCGTCAGGGCAATGCAGGACGTCTTTCCCGAGCGCCAGCAATTGCTTTACGTGCGCAAGGATTTGCTGCCGCCACAGGCTGCACATCCCTGACCGGAGCGCCGCCGGAATTTTCGGCATGGACAGGCTGCCGCCGCCGTGGCTAAGCTTTTCGCCACAGGTGCAATAATGCCAAACAAACGAAATTACGACTTCATCATCGTCGGTGCGGGTTCCGCCGGCTGCACGCTTGCCGCGCGGCTGACCGAAGACAAGGGCACGCGCGTGCTTCTGCTCGAAGCCGGCGGCTGGGACCGCGATCCCTGGATCAAGATCCCGCTCGGCTGGCCGCGCATCCTCCTCAATCGCAAGCACGACTGGATGTATTTCGCCGAGCCCGAAGCGACCACCGGCGGACGCGGACTGGAATGCGCACGCGGTCGCGTCATCGGCGGCTCCTCCTCGATCAATGCCATGGCTTATGTGCGCGGTAACCAGGGCGACTACGACCGCTGGGCGTCCTCCGGCCTGCCCACATGGTCCTATGCTCATGCCCTGCCCTATTTCCGCCGCCAGGAATCCTGGAAGGGCGGTGCCAGCTTTTACCGCGGCGGCGGCGGACCGCTGTCGACGCAGACCTCGGGCTTTGCCGATCCGCTGGTCGAAGCCTTCGCCGCAGCGGGCCTCGACGCCGGTTACAAAGCGACGCCGGATTACAACGGCGCGCAGCAGGAAGGCTTCGGCATGTGGCAGATGACGGTCAAGGACGGCCGCCGCTGCAGCGCCGCCGACGCCTATCTGCGGCCGGCACTGGCGCGGAGCAACCTCTCCGTCGAAATCGACGCGCACACCAACAAAATCGTTTTCGACGGCAAGCGCGCCGCCGGCGTCGAATACGTCAAACATGGCCAAACCATCACCGCGCAAGCCGGGCGCGAGGTGATTGTCTGCGGTGGCGTCATCAACTCGCCGCAACTCCTGATGCTGTCCGGCATCGGCGGTCCGGCCGAGCTCGCCGCTCACGACATCGCGGTCAAAGTGGCGCTGCCCGGCGTCGGCAAGAATTTGCAGGACCATATTTCGGCGAGCGTCCATTATGCCCGTAAGGAACCTGGTCCGTTTCACAAAACGATGCGGTTCGACCGCATCGTGCCGGCATTGGCGCGCGCCTATCTGCGCGGCAAGGGTCCCGCGACCGAGCTGCCGACCGGGACGATGGCGTTCCTGAAAAGCCGGCCAGATGCCGCGCTGCCGGACATCCAATTGATCTTCAATGCCGCACCGATGACGGCGACGCCCTATTTCTGGCCGTTCCGCCGCGCCTATGCCGACGGCTATGCCTGCCGCGCCGTGGTGCTGCGGCCCGAGAGCCGCGGACGGGTCGAGCTGGTATCAAACGATCCGCGCCTGGCCGTACGCATCCGGCAGAATTTTTTGTCGACCGACACTGATAAGAAGGCGTTGCGCGCCGGGCTTCGCATTGCCCGCGATGTCTGCCGTCAAGCACCGATGCAGCCCTTCATGGCGCACGAAATAGCACCGGGCGATAGTGCAACGGACGATGCGGCGTTCGACGCCCATATTGGCGTGAATTCGATCACCGTCCATCACCCGCTCGGCACCTGCAAAATGGGTGGAACTTCCGACCCGATGGCAGTGGTCGACAGCGAGCTTCGTGTCTTTGGCGCCGAGGGTCTTCGCGTCGTCGACGGTTCGGTGATGCCGGATCTGGTCGGCGGTAATATCAATGCGCCGATCATCATGATCGCGGAAAAAGCCGCTGATCTGATCCGTGGCCGCGAACCGCTCGAAGCCGTGCGGCTCGCCGGCGCTGCCGAATATTCACGCGGCTAGAGCATCATTGTGCTGCAGTAGAAAACTTAGACCTTGATCCGATTCAATTGAATTGGATCAGGCTCTTGAGCTACCTGTTTGCGCGGCGGCCCCATCAGCGCCGGCTGGAACAGCGCCGCGGAGGCGAGCGTGCAGGCGAGCGACAGCGCCAGCAACTTTCCCATCGACGAAATGCCGGGATTGCTCGAGAACCAAAGGCTGCCGAATGCAGTCGCCGTCATCACCGCACTGAAGAACACGGCGCGCGTCAAAACCGACTCCAGGAAATTGGCCTCGCCGGCACGCCACGCCATGACATAGTAGATTTTAAAGGCAACACCGACACCGAGCAGCGCCGGTAGCGCGATGATATTGGCGTAATTGATCTGGAAGCCGGTCAAGCCGCAAATCTCCAAGGTCACCGCCGCCGCGACCAAAAGCGGGATCAGCGTCAACAACACGTCGCCGATCCGCCGCAACACGAGCCACAGCAGTATCGCGATCGAGCACAAAGCCAGAATGCCGGCCTTTGCGAAAGCCTCGGTGACAGTGCGCCCCCACTCATAGATTTCGATGGCGACGCCGGTGGCGTCGGGCTCGACCTTCAACACGGCTTCGGCGAAACGCTTAAGCGTATTGCTGTCATTGGCATCGCCTTTCGGAACGATCTGGGTGCGCATCTGACCGTCTTTCGTCATCCATTGGCCGACCAGATCGGCAGGCAGGTTCGCCCGCGTCACCTGCTGCGGATGCAACGACAAGGCTAATTGCTGCAAAACCATCCGCAGCGGCGTGATGAAAGTCGCGGCGGCCTTCTGCCGCGTTTGACCGTCGCCATCGGCGAGGCGGTTGATATCCTTCGACAGGCGATTGGCGGCTAACGCACCGGCGCCGGCACCGGCGCCTTCACCAGCGGTATCTTGCAAATCCTTGGCCGTGGTTCGCAGCGCCGCGATATCGTCGTTGTCGGAGGACGGAGGCGACTTCGCAGCCGTCAACGCCGGCTCGATCATGCCTGACGCCGCCGCAATGAGCTTGATTTTCGCCTCCTGGTCGGTGGGGATGAAGCTGTCGAGATTGCGCGTACTGCCGACTTCGGGCAGCGCCGACACGCGCTTGACGACCGCCGGCGCGTCCTTTGGCGTCGTCAACACTTCGGCGCTGTTAACGGCGACATTGGGATTGCTGTTGAGCTGGTGCAGCGCCACGATCGCCTCGGCGTCCGGGTTCTGCAGGCTGTTCGGATCGAAATTGAATTGCAGATGAAACAAAAACGGCAGTCCGGCGAGCGCAACCAGCGAAGTGCCCACCACGATGAATATTCGATGGCGATGGAGCACCCGGTCGGCGCCCGCGAGCGCCGCATAGCCGAGCGGCTCCGGTTCGCCGGCCGGCGCGAAATACCATAGCAACACCGGCAATAGCGTCAGACTGACGATATACGCCACCACCATACCGACGCCGGCGATCATGCCGAGTTCCGCAACGCCGCGATAGTCGGTCGGCACGAACGATAGAAAACCGGCAGCGGCGGCCAAAGCCGCGAGCGTCAATGGCGCGCCGACCAGTCGCGCCGCGCCGATCAGCGATGGTTTGAGATCATGGAGCTCATGCCGTTGCGCACGGTAGCGCACGCTGTACTGGATCGCAAAGTCGGCGCCTAAGCCGACGAACAGCACGGCAAAGGCCACCGAGATTGGATTGAACGAGCCGGCCAGCAGCAGGCCGAGCGCGGCGGTCGCCAGCAAGCCGACAAAAATACAGATGGAAACGGCGATGACAATGCGGATCGACCGAAGCGCGAGCCCTAACACGACAAGTATAATGATGCCGGTGACAGCAAAGTTGAGCGCCACGCCCTCATGCAGCGTCGAGAACTGCAAATCGGCAAGCGCCACCGTACCGGTGAGCCGCACGGTAGCGTCATAGGTGGGGCCGATCTTTGATTCGTCGACCGCTTTGCGCACGGCTTCGGTGGCCTTCTGTCCGGGCTCGATCGAGCTGTAATCGAGCTCCGGCCAGATATTGATCAGGCCCATGAGATCGGCCGGCTTCGCCGGCGCATTGTTGACAAGCACCTGCCAGGAGAACGTGGCCGGTTTGCCGGCCAGAACCTGATCGAGCGAGTTGGCGATGGTATTGAGCGGCCGCGCCAGATCGTCGAGTGCATAATGCCCCGTCTGCAGGCCGCCGAGACTCAGCGATAGCGCATGAGCAAGACCGCGCAACGACTGATCGGTCGCCAGGATTCTGATCAGCGGCGCGGCTTGGCCGAGCTTCTGCATGCGGGAGGAGACATCTTCTTGAGACAAATACAGCAGCGCCGCGCGGCTGAAGAACTCGCTGGTTTGGCTGGCATCGACTGAGCGGAATGCGCCTTTCTGCTGCGCAAGATGGCCGGCGAGATTGGCGGCAGCAGCACCGGCAAATTCCGGCGTCGGCGCATTGACCACAGCGAGGATGGAATCCGCCTGCTGCGGAAACGCGGCCATATAGGCCTCATCCCGCTGGTGCCACGGCAGCTTGGCCGACAACAGCGTGTTGATATTGGTATTGATCGAGAAATGCCGCGCCACGTAGACAGCCGAACTTGCCGCCACCAGCACCGCGACGAATAGCGTCAGCGGGGCGTAGCGGATGCAAAAAGCGGCTAAACGGGCGAAATAGGCTTGCAGCATAATGAGAACCGAATTTTGGGACCGCAAAACGGGTTTTTATAACGCCGGCGGGCCTGAAAACGGCAAAATCCCGAATCACGCGTGCCCAGGCGGTGAAACGGCCAATGCTATAATCCGGCGCTGGCACTTTAGTTCACGCCGTGGCCGCCGGCGGCTCCCACTTACCTGGGGGCTTATCCGGCTATTTTCCGCCTAAAGCCGGGCCAAATTGGGCGGCCGGCAGGCCGGACCGGCGGAATTGCGTAACCTTCGGAGCGGGCTTCACAATCCTGTCACGCCTGCCTATAAACTAGGGCCCATCGCCGCACTGCGGTATCAAGTCGAGGTGGGAGCGTCCAACTTGAACGCTCATGTTTCGCAATCGGGCTTCCCAGCCTTGGTGCTGAACGCGGACTTTCGGCCGCTGAGCTATTACCCGCTATCGCTGTGGTCCTGGCAGGACGCCATCAAGGCGGTCTTTCTCGAGCGGGTGAATATCGTCGCCAATTACGATCGCGCCGTGCGCTCACCGAGCTTCGAAATGAAGCTGCCGAGCGTGGTCTCGCTGAAGACTTTCGTAAAGCCCTCGACTCATCCCGCCTTCACGCGGTTCAATGTCTTCTTGCGCGATCGCTTCGCTTGCCAATATTGCGGCACGCGCGACGACCTGACCTTCGATCATCTGTTGCCGCGCTCGCGCGGCGGCCAGACGACATGGATGAACGTCGTCGCCGCCTGCTCGCCGTGCAATCTGCGCAAGAGCAATTTGACACCCGACGAAGCGAAGATGTGGCCATCCCAGCGGCCATTCCAACCATCGGTGCAACACCTGCACCGCAACGGCCGGCTGTTTCCGCCAAACTATCTGCACGATAGCTGGCTCGACTATCTATACTGGGATACCGAACTCGATCCGTAAGCCCGCTCGTCTCTCAGCTGAAATCTCCCGGTACGGTTAAGCCGCCGCTTAGACCTACGGGTGAGAAGACGGCAGCGCCGGTGCATAGAGATCGTGCGGCGTCGCAAGCCCGCGCAGCTTATGACGTCCGAGCGGAGGCAACGGTTTGCCGTAGGCGCGCGCGAAATCATCACTGACGATGATCGGCACGTTGAGCGCCTTGGCCACACCTTCGATCCGGCTGACCAGATTGACAGCCGGACCGATCACGGTGAAATCGAGCCGGTCGGCGGCGCCGATATTGCCGTAGATCGCGGTACCGATGTGCAGCGCCACCACGATTTCAAGCGGCGGCTCGCCGACGAGCGAAGGATCCCCCGTAAGCCCCCCCGCTGCCTCGACGGCCAGCACCGCCGCATCGAGCGCGCAGCGCGCGGCGTTGGCGGCCTTGTCGGCGTGCTCGATCGGAAAAATCGCCAAAAGGCCGTCGCCGATAAACTTCAAGATTTCACCGCCGTGGCTCGCGATCGCCTGGGCTTGCGCGTCGAACAGCGCATTGAGCATCGCGATGACCTGGCTGCCGGCAAGACGGTCCGAGCGCTCGGTGAATCCGCGCAAATCCGACGACCACAACACGGCCGTGATTTCCTCGCCTGTGCCACGCCGGATCTGACCGGCCAGCACTCTCGGGCCGGTCTTGGGACCGAGATAGGCACTGAGAATGTTGCTGGCGATGCGGCGATGATTGCGCAGATCGGCGAGCAGCGGCAGCCGCCGCGTCACACATTTTAGATCCGCGATTTCGCGATCGGTAAATCCGCCGGCACGGTCTGTGACATAGGTCACCATGTAATTGGTGGCGAACGAACTCCTCACCGGCAATGCAAAATAGTCGGTAGCGCCTTCTGCCTTGAGATCATGAAGGATGGGGAAATCGAGCTGATCGTCGGGGACATCGACGCGGCGCCGTATCGTCTCGCCGCCGATCAGGACCCTGCGGACCGGATTGTCGTCATGGCCGAACAAATCCTGCGCCTCGTGGGTCACGTAGCTCTGCACAGTCTGGCCGGTGGTGCGCCACCAGATAAAGGTAGCGCCAAGATATTGCGGGTGCAGAGTGCGCAGGTGGAAGGTCGTCCGCAACAACGGGATGCCCGCGGCCAGCATCCGCCAGGCAAATTCGTCGAACTCGGCGATCAGTGACGGAATCTGGCTGGCGGGGCCGCCAAGCCACTCGATGATGTCCTCGATCGTATCGTGCGTCGGCCGTTCGGCAGGCGGCCGTTCCATCACCTCACCGGTCGGAAAATACTGCGGATAGGTCAGCGAAAGCGGCTTCGGATGCACGTCAGCGCTGATCGGCTGCCCGTCGAGAGGCGTGGGTTCAAACGCCATATGCCTGCATCCCTCTCGCGCCGACTATGTCGGGGTTTTCCGATAATCGAACGCCGCGACGCCGCTGATATATGGCGATTACAGCAACCGGCAATGGCTCCAACTTTGTTTCAGCCGGCATCCGATCTCGGGCGCGTCGCTCCTCAGCGTCAAGGGTATGATTTCGGGTTGTTTCAGGTCCCGTTCGGGCCTACATGCGAAAATGATGCATTTGCGCCGGGATATTCGCTGATCGCGAACTAGGAGCTGGCGGCGATGGGATCGATCGTACTGCTTGATCTGATGGGCGGCGTTGCCTTGCTGCTGTGGGGCCTGCATATGGTCCTGAGCGGCGTGTTGCGCGCCTTCGGCCCCGACCTGCGCCGGCTGCTCGGCAAGGCGCTGGGCAACCGGTTTAGCGCCTTCGGCGCCGGCGTCGGCCTGACCGCTTTGTTGCAATCGAGCACCGCCACCGGCCTGATGACCACGTCGCTCGCGGCCGACGGCGTCGTGAGCCTCGTTCCCGCGCTCGCGATCATGCTTGGCGCCAATGTCGGCACCACGCTGATTGTACAGCTCCTCTCTTTCAATATCGCCGCGTTCGCACCGGTCCTGTTTGTGATCGGTGTCATCATCTTCCGCGTCGGCGGCTCAAGCCTCACGCGCGCCATAGGCCGCATCGCCATCGGCCTCGGACTGACGCTTTTGGCCCTGCACATTTTGCTCGACACGCTGGCCCCCGCCGAGCAGGCGCCGGCGGTGCGTACGCTCCTTGCCAGCATTACCGGCGATCCGGTGCTTTGCATCATCATTGCGGCAATGCTGACCTGGGCGGCGCATTCGAGTGTCGCCGTCGTGCTGCTGGTGATGTCGCTGGCCTATTCGCAATTCGTCACGCCCGAAGCGGCGCTCGCTTTGGTGCTCGGCGCGAATCTCGGCAGCGCGATCAATCCGCTGCTCGAAGCCGGTCGCCGCGGCGATCCGGCGAGCCGGCGCCTGCCCGTCGGCAATATGATCAACCGGCTCGTGGGTATCGTCATCGCAATCCCGTTCTTGGCGCCAATCGCCCGGGAAATGACGGCATTGCAGCCTGATGCCGCGAAAATGACGGCCGAATTTCACATGCTGTTCAACGTTGCGCTGGCCGTTCTCTTCATCGGTCCGCTCGACGTCCTGGCTGCTTTGTTGGTGCGTATTCTGCCGGAGAAGAAGCTGCCGGATGACCCTTCGGTGCCGCGCTATCTTGACGACGCGGCGCTCGAAACCCCGCCGCTCGCTCTCGCCAATGCCGCGCGCGAGACACTGCGCATGGGCGACGCGATCGAGTGCATGCTGCGTGAAGTGATGACTGCGCTGATGAACAACGACCGCAAGCTCGTCGCTGACGTGTCGCGAAGGGACAACATCGTCGACCGGCTAGACGATGCTATCAAGCTCTACGTCACCAAACTGACGCGCGACAGTCTCGATGAGCGCGAAGGTCGCCGCGCCATGGAGATCATATCCTTCACCATCAATCTCGAGCATATCGGCGATATCATCGACAAGAATCTCTGCGAGCTCGCCGTCAAGAAGATCAAGCGGCGCTATCAATTCTCATCCGAGGGTGCGGCTGAACTGGCAGCGTTCCATAAGCGCATTCTCGACTGCCTTCAGGCGGCATTCGGCATTTTCATGACCGGCGACGTCGAAGCCGCCAGGAAGATGCTCCGTGAGAAGGTCGAGTTGCGCAAAGCCGAACTCGAAGCGGCCGACCGGCATTTCGAGCGGCTGCGTGAGGGGCGGCCGGAAAGTCTCGAGACGACATCACTCCATCTCGACATCCTGAGCGATCTCAAACGCATTCACTCGCACATTTGCTCGGTCGCCTATCCGGTATTGGAAGCCGCTGGCGAATTGCCAGCGCTGCAAGGCGCAAGGAGCGATGCGGCGGCGGACGCGCTGACGTATCAGCCCAAGCTGCCGTAAGGCTACGGATCGTTACGCTGCGGCTATCTTGTGGACGCCGGTGAAAGCAGGCGCGACTTCGGCCATGAAGCGTGACATCTCGTCTTTGACCTGCTGGTGCGGTTTTTGGCCGACGTTGAAATAAAGAATTACTTCGTCGTAACCGGCCGCTTCTACCTTCTTCAGGATCTCAGTGATGCGGGCGGACGAACCGAGCAGCACCGAGTTCTCGGTCAAATCTTCCGGCCGCACCTTGCTCAAGCGATCGACCATATCGACGAAATAGCGGTAGCTCGGCGGCGCCGTCTTCGGATCGCCCGGGAGCGCCGGAATGACGCATTCCTTGTAATAGCGGATTTGCCGGGCGCGGGCAGCGTCCTCCTCCGCTTTATTGTCGGCGAAATGGATAAAGTAGCTGCACATCAAGCGCCGCGGCTTGGTGCCGTGCCTGGCACAGGTCTCATGATAAAGGTCGGCCACCTGTTTCAGGCCGCCATAGCTGAGCGCAGCGGCGAACGGCGCGACGATCAAACCGCAGTCGAGCCGGGCCGCAAGCTCGATCGAAGGTTTGGAGAACGAGCCGACATAGGTCGGCAGCGGTTGCTGCACCGGCTTTGGCGTGATCCGAACGTCGTCGAATGAATAATATTTGCCGTGATGCGAGATGCGGTCTTCCGCCGCCCACAGCCGGCGCACCACTTCCAATCCCTCTTCGAAAATGCCCTGATTGTCGTCGAACGAGACATGAAACGGCTGGTATTCACGTCTGTCATAGCCGCGGCCGCAGGCGAAATCGACACGGCCGTTGGAAAGCAGATCGAGCGTCGCCCATTGCTCGGCGACGCGGATCGGATGATGCAGCGGCAGCACCGTCACCGCCGGCGCCAGCCGGATTCGCGTGGTATTGGCGGCGACATAGGCCAGCACCAGGTCCGGACACGACAACACGCCGAGCGAGTTGAAATGATGTTCGCCGATCCAGGCCGAATGCATGCCGAGCTTGTCGGCGAGCAGCGTCTCGGCGGCGATATCGGCGACAAACTGGTTCGACGAGCGCGCGTTGTTTTCGTAGTGATTGTCGCTCAGCGTGAAATAGCCGAAGTCCATGACTTCCTCCCGTGGAATGCAGCTTCGAACCGGCGGCAGCTCGCTTGGCTGCACATAATTTCCCCAAATAATGGTTGATTTTGCATCTGTTGTAAATGCAATAATCTTGTTGGCTGCCACGGCAAAAGCCTTTGACCGCCAAAGCGGATTCTACTAGATGCAAAGCGATCTCGGGAGACTTATGTCAACGTGAAGCGCGCACCGAAGCTCGATCTCGGCGACTATCTGCCTTATCTGGTCAACCGGATCGGCACCATCGTTGCCGACCAGTTCGGCGCCGAAGCCTTGGCGCCGCATCGTCTGAGTATTGCGATGTGGCGTGTCATGGCCGTGCTGGCATCGAACGGCAGCCAGCGGCAGATCGACCTTGCCGATCTGACCAGCATCGATTCATCGACGCTGTCGCGATTGGTCACGCGATTGGTGCACCGAGGCTTGGTGACGCGCACGCGATCCACCCGGAGCAATCGTGAAGTCGCGGTAAAGCTTTCGTCGAAGGGCACAGCGCTTGTCGGCCGTCTGATACCGATCGCTCATGACTATGAAGCCGTAGCCATTGCCGGCTTGTCGCCGCAGGAACTCGTGGCGCTTAAGCGCTGCCTGCGGCGGGTTTACAGCAACATGAAATTGCGGCCCCTCGCGGTCGGCAAAAGTCGCGCGAACGGCGTCCGTGCCGGCGACGCGCTTCACATCCGCGCCTGAGACGGTCCGCGCGGCAAATCCGGCGGTCTTACTGCTCCTGGGCGATCCCCGCTTTTTCGCGAACAGCATTCCACTTCGCGATCTCGGAAACGATGTGCGCTTTGAGCTCGTCGGGCGTGGAACCATGTACGGCCGCACCCAAGGACAGGACTTGCTTGCGCACGCTATCGGTGGCGAGCAACGCGCGAATGCCTTTGTTGGTCTTGTCGACGACCGGCGCCGGCGTATGAGCCGGAAACGCGACCCCGTACCAGCTCGTGACCTCGTAACCGGGCATGCCGGCTTCGGCAAAGGTCGGAACGTCGGGCAGGACCGGATTGCGCTCCGGTGAAGTCACCGCAATCGCCTTCAGCGCGCCGGTCTGGATCTGACCTTGCACGGCCTGGACCAGTTCGAAAATAAAGCTCACGTCTTTACCCAACAAACCGGTCACCGCTGCCGGCGTCGTCCGGTACGGCACATGGACGATATCGAGGCCGGCAGTTTGCTTTAGCAGTTCGCCGGCGAATTGCTGCGTTGTGCCAACGCCGGCGCTGCCGAAATTGTATTTGCCGGGGTTGCCGCGGACGAGCGCGAGAAGCTCGGCCAGGTTCTTCGCGGGGAAATCGGGCGCCGTCACCAGCACGAGCCCCGCGGTCGCCACCATTGAGACCATCTGGAAATCATTGACGGGATCGTAGGGCAGTGTCTTGTACATCACCGCCGAAATCGCATGCGCGTTGCTCATCATCAACGCGGTGTAGCCGTCGTTCGGTGAGCGGGCGACGTCTTGCGCGGCGGTGGTGCCGCCCGCGCCAGGCCTGTTCTCGACCACGACCGGCTGGCCGAGAATTTCCGACAGCGGCTGTGCGACGAAACGCGCGGCGATGTCGGTGCCGCCGCCCGGGCCGAATCCGACCAGCATGCGGATCGTCCGTGCCGGCCAATCTTCGGCACGGGCCTGTACCAGCGCCAGCACCGCGAAGGTCGCGATGACACAGACGGCGCGGACGCCGAATGACAGTCTCATGGATTCCCCCCAAAGGATTTTTTTCGTATCAAGCCAGTCATGGCGGATCGCGTGCGTCAAGCTTCCCGTCGGGCCTGCGGCGTTATTGGCGCAACGGGCGAAGGCCCACAGCCGGGACGGAATGTCCGCTTTCCTTTGCCGGGCTGGTGCCCTACTTTCCCGACGCAGGCGCCGAAGCGCGCCGCGCGAGAATAATCGGGGGAAACGATGGCCGGCGAAGCGGAAGTCCATGTATCGCAATTCCTGGACGAGCACGGGCTTGGTTCGTTCCAGATAAAGCTGATCGCCTGGTCCGCGTTGCTCGCGATGATCGACGGCTATGACATCGGCGCCATCGCCTTTGCCGCACCGCGCCTCATCGCCGAGTGGCACGTCAAGCCGCACGATCTCGGCCTTGTGCTCAGCGCCAGCAATATCGGCGTTCTGTTCGGCTCGCAGATTTTCGGCTGGATCGGCGATCGCTATGGCCGCAAGACCGCGCTCATTCTCGCCAATCTCCTGTTCGGCATATTCACCTTCATCGCCGCCTATTCGACCAATCTCAACGAAATGACGGTGCTGCGCTTGATCGCCGGCCTCGGCATCGGCGGTGTCATTCCCAATATTGTAGCAATCAATGCGGAATCCGCACCACGCAACCTGCGCGCCGCGCTCGCGATTATCGCCGCCGGCATGGTCCCGCTCGGCGGCGCGCTGGCCGGCTTCGCCAGTGCGGCCCTGGTGCCGCAACATGGCTGGCAGATTCTGTTCGAAATCGGCGGCATCGTTCCCATTATCATTGCGCTCGCCGCCGTCATGGGGTTGCCTGAATCGATCAAATTCATGACGCTGCACGAAAAGCACCGCGGCAAAATCATAGCGCTGCTGGCTGCGATTCGACCCGATTACATTGTTCCGGCGAATGCCCGCTTCGTGATCGAAGACGAGCAGCAATCGCCGAGCTCGAATCCGGTCTATCTGTTCAGCAATGGACTGGCCGTCATCACGCCGCTGACCTGGCTGATGTTCGCCTTCAACCTGATGGGCTATTTCTTCCTGATCAGCTGGACGCCGACGCTGATGACAGCGGCGCACGCTACGCCGGGAGTGGCGGCGCTGTCCGGCGCCGCGCTGCAAGTCGGCGGCACCGTCGGGGCGCTCATTCTGTGCTGGTGGCTGCAGCGGCATCGCTTTCTCGCCATCGCCATCCTGTTCGTGATCGCGGTGCCGGTCGTCGGCTCGATCGGCTATGCCGGGCTGAGTTCGACAGCGCTGTTGCTGACGGCGACCTTCTTCGCCGGCTTTCTGGTGCTCGGCATCCAATCCGGCATCAATGTCGTCGGCGCGATGATCTATCCGACCTCGCTGCGCGCCAACGGCTCGGGCTGGCAGCTCGGCCTCGGCCGGCTCGGCGCCATCGTCGGCCCGTTCCTCGGCGCGTTGTTCGTCGGTCTGCCGGTCGACCAGCTCTATATGTGGTCGACGCTCCCCTTCGTTGCCGGCGCGGTGGTGACGCTCGTGATCTACCTATTGAACCGGGCGCGGCTGCGGGCAAACCCGGAATTACAGAAATCGCAATAGAACTAACGCGCGATTCGTGGCGGCAGGCGCTTTAAGGCGGCGTCGATCTTTATTGCGGCTTGATCGAGGCTATCACGGAACAGATCGAGTTCGCACGTCGGCCGATTCCGTCAGCATCAAGTTGTAAGGTGCCATGGCGGCAGCGGGCATGGCCCGTCGATCGCCGCGCATTTCGCAACTGATGCGAAAATCGGTGCGAAACACGACGACGTATTTCTTCTTATAAGCATAGCCGCATTCCCAACAGGTGCCGGAATCCGGATCGGCGCCATCCATGTTGGCAACGACGGCCTCGGCCCAGTCGATGCCCTCCACGTCCTTCTCGAATATTTCCTTGGGCGTCATCGTCTCCTGTTCGGATTCCTGCGGCAGCCAGACCTCATGGCCCTTGCTTCGCAATATTGCCGTGAGCCGCGCATTGAAGTCGCGTTCGGCGGCGGAGAAGAGCGGTCCGGCGAGATAGATTTTCATGGCCCAATCCGATCGAAATCCGTCAGAACGGCTCATAATCATGCAACGCCGGGATCACCTTCTCGCCGAACAGCCGGATCGAACGCGTCAGGTCACTGGCGGGCAGGTCGGAGAAATTGAACTCGCCCATGAAGACATTGAACAGGCCCTCTTGCGCGCACTTTCGAATTTTTCCGGCGACCGTCTCCGGCGAGCCGATAAAGACGAGATCGTTGTTGAGAAGATATTCGCCGTCGAACAGGTGCTGCATGATCTCCGACGCGCCCGGCTCACCACGGCCTATGAACATCTTGGCATGCTCACGAGCGCGATCCTCGAATTTCTCACCCGGCCGCGCCGGTTTGAGAAAGCCCTCGTAGGCGCGGCTCGCGCGGAACAGCGCCGTATCGATCGCCTTCTCGTCGGTGTCGTCGACATAGACCACGGTGCAATAAGCGATATTCGGTTTTCGGGTATGGCCGGCAGTCTTCCAATCGCCAAGGAATTTACGGTAGCGCGGCGCCGCGTCGGCGCGCGGATAAACCAGGAAATAACCGGGATTGATTTCGTTCTTGGCGCAGAATTCGAGCGTCTGCGGATCGCGGCTCATCATCCACAGCGGCGGATGCGGGCGCTGTTGCGGCGGCACCGCGATCCGCGCATTCTCCGTATGGAAGTCCTGGCCGTGAAAAGAAAACGGCTGGGTGTCGCTGAACGCCGCGCGCAGATAATCGACGAATTCGAGCGTCGGCGATTTGCGTTGGCCGTAATCCAGGCCGAACGGACGGAAGTAATCCGGATTGATGCCGGGCACGAGGCCAAGCTCCATGCGGCCGCCCAGCATCTGATCGACGATCGCGATCTCCTCGGCAAGCCGCAGCGGATGATAAAGCGGCACGATATAGCCCATCGGCCCGATGCGCAGCCGTTTGGTCCGCGCGCCGGCGCCGACTGCGTAAAGGCTTGGCGACGATATCCAGCTTTCGTCAGGCCGGAAATGATGCTCGACGCAAAACGAATAATCGAAGCCGAGTGCGTCGCACAATTCGAGCTCGCGCCACAGCTCTTCGTAGCGCTCATGGGGCGTCATGCCGGGCTTGGCCCAGATGTGGGAGAAGTGAGCGAATTTCATGGGATCACGCCGCGGACTTTTTTAGCAAAGTTTGCAGGATTTTTATTTCTCTGACCCGTAGGCTAGGCATTGCTTTGCTTCCTCACATTCTTTTTGGAAATACTGTCCATGCTTTCATCATCCAGGACTTCCATTATCTCCTGGGCGACGAGATAGGTTGCGGCATCGAGCGCGCTGTCGACGCGGCAGGCAAGAACGAGCTTTTGCTGAAGCCTTGATAATTCCTGCACCGGCACGCGCGTCAGGGTGCCGGCAAGGACCTCGGGCGCGACGTCCATGGCGTTCAAGAACGTGATGTGGGGGCTCAGATGCGCCATATCCCGTAACATTTCGATCGAATTGCTCTCGAGCGCCGGTGAAAGCGTCGCCTTGGCAGGGAGCGCACGTTCCAGGATCGGCCGGATGCTGACCCTCGCATTCGGGATCGCGAGGGGATAGGCCAGACAATCGGCCAGCCGAATTTCCGCCTTGCCGGCGAGAGGATGTTCTGGCGCCATCACCGCTTCCAGGGAATAATCGTATTCGCCGAGCACCTGCAGGCGAGAGCTGTAGGGGATATCGTAGGCGAGCGCGAGATCGACGTCGCCGTTAAGCAGCGCCGCTGTCACTTCCCCAAGCGTGTCCACATTGACTTGCATCCTTAATGCGCTGTAGCGCTGACGGAGCCTGCCGATGACGGCCAGCAATGGCCGGGAGGCGAGCATGGCGATGGTCGCGATCTTGACCTGGCCCATTTCAAGGCCTTTGAGCGCCCGGATGCGGTCGTTTAGCCGCTCGTGTTCCTTGAGCGTGTGACGCACATGGAAGATCAACAATTCGCCCATCGCGGTGAGACGCATGCGCCGCGGCAAGCGTTCGAAGACGGGTCCGCCGAGTTCTCGCTCCAGCGCCAAGACCTGCCGGTTGATCGCTGACGCGGCAACATTGAGACGTTCGGCCGCCTTTCTGATGGAGCCGGAGCGCACGATCTCGTCGAGATATTTGAGCCTGCGGGCATGCAGCGTCGCCATGATGGGGATTTGACCTCGTTCTTCGTCTTGAAGCCTTTTCGAGCGCGGCGTAGAAAGAAATAGCAGAATTTCCTAGGAAAATACGATCCCCAAATCGCCGGGCGTTGCCTTTTCGGCAACGGGGGGTGCGAGAAGCTCTGCTGTTCATGCCCCTCCCGGACCGCTAGGAGATATCGCATCGGCACACGGATCGCCGATGACGCCCGAGGCCGCGCCGAAGATTTAATGCGCGAGATTTTTGTTGTTTGGAATTGAGCGCCCCGATGAATCCGCGGAGCCAACAAACCGATCCAGTCGTCCTCATCCATGGCGCCTGGGCGGGAGCCTGGGTGTGGGAGCGCCTTATTCCGTTTCTGCTACCGGCGCGCCTTGTCTGTTATGCCGTCGATCTGCCAGGCAACGGTGCCGACGGCGTCGACCCCGCAACCGTTTCCTTTGAAAGCTATCTCGATCGGGTGCGCGGCGTCATCGATAAATTCGATCGTCCCGTCAGTCTCGTCGCGCATTCCGGCGGCGGCAATATCGCAACCGCGGCGGCGGAGCGCTGGCCGGAGTCCGTGTCCCGGATCGTGTACATCGCCGGGATGATGCTTCCCGACGGCGCCACCTTCGGCGATCTGGTGGCAAAAGCAAGCGAACGCCACCCGAAGGCCGCCGGCATCGACCGCCACACGGTATGGTCGGCCAACCGGCGCGTCACGCAGGTCCCGCCGGATGCGGCCATCGCCCATTTTTTCCACGACTGCGATCCAGATGATGCACGCGCGGCCGCTGATCGCTTGACGCCGCAAGGTGAAGGCGGACGCGCGGTGGTAACGCGCATCTCGGCTGAGCGATTCGGCCGCGTTCCCCGCCTCTATGTCGAAGCACTGTTCGATAAATCCATCATCCTGCCCGTGCAGCGGCTGATGCAATCTCTCGTCCCCGGCGCGCGCGTCACGTCTTTGCCGACCGGCCATGCGCCGCAACTGTCCGCGCCGGCACTGCTTGCCGAAGAAATTATTCCGTTTCTCACGGCGCAGGCGGCGAGCATAGACAGCCGACGGAAGAGCACGCCAGACACGATTGGTTCGGAGGCTGAACGATAGTTAAGGAGGAGGAGGAGGCGGCGGCTGACCGCGAGGTCGCGCGATCTGTCCCGGCCTGCAATCGCGGACAGGGGCCGCGCTGGACCGCCGAATATCGCGTCCATTTCGACTGGTGCCTGCAAACCCCGCCGGCTGCCGTCGAAGCTGAGAGAACTGCGCGCACCAACTGGATTCGCAGTTGCCGCGGCATGTGATGCGGGCGCGTTAGCGCTTCGCACGGACCAAGTTCGATTCCGTAGCGGCTGTTCAATCAGCCATGAGCTGCCGCAGCTTTGCGGTATAATGTTCGTCGCGCGATACGCTCTGCGCCGCCATGTCGGCTCCGACGCCGAGATAGCGTGCCGCGATATCGCTTGATTGAAGGAGTTCGCCGGCATTGCCGGATACTGCAACGCGTCCATTCTCGATGACATAGCCGCGATCCGCGATCGCGAGGCTGAGCCGCGCATTTTGCTCGGATAGCAGAATAGCCGTACCCCGCTCGCGTAAGCCCGCGATGAGCGCAAAGATCTCCGCGACGAGCCGGGGCGACAAGCCGAGCGAAGGCTCATCCAGAACCAGCAATTTCGGCGCTGCCATGAGACCGCGCGCTATGGCGAGCATCTGATGCTGGCCGCCTGAAAAATTGCCAACAACATCGTGCAATCTGGCGAGAAGCACGGGAAAGCGCTCGCATACTTCCCGTATGCGCGTTGCGCTATCGCCACCCATCCGTTTGCGGTGAAGGAATCCCGCCAATTCGAGGTTCTCGGCAACCGTCATTCCACCGAAGGTCTGACGCCCTTCTGGCACATGCGCGATTCCCAAGAGCACCCGAGCCCGCGTCGAAAGCGTCTCGATCCGCTTGCCCTCGAACAGGATCTGGCCGCGCAACGGCCGCAACAGCCCCGATATCGTCTTCACCAATGTGCTCTTGCCGGCGCCGTTCGCGCCGACCAGCGTCACGATTTCTCCGGCATCGACAGTCAGATCGATATCGTGAACCACCGGCGTACCGCCGTATCCTGTCGAGATGCCACGAAGCTCGATCATGACGTCGCTGCCTGGTCTTGACCGACATAGGCTTCGATCACGCGGGCGTTCTGCCGGATTTCCTGCGGGCTGCCGGAGGCCACGAGCGCGCCGGCGTCGAGCACCATGACCTGATCGGCGACACCCATGACCAGCGACATATTGTGCTCGACCACCATCACCGTCACGCCAATATTGCGAACGGCGCGCAACAGCGACGCGAGGTCCGCGGTTTCGCTGTCGTTGAGACCCGCGGCCGGTTCGTCGAGCAAGCAGCATCCGCGGTCGCGCCATCAATGCGCGGATGACATCGAGCAGCTTTTGCGCTCCCATCGGCAGATCGGTCGCGGCGTCATGGCGAAACCGCGAGAGACCGACCATGTCGAGCAATGCGTCCGCCTTTTGCGCGAGTTCGCGCTCTTCGCGGCGCGACGGCCGGCGAGCCACAGCATCTGCTGGGCGGCGCCGCGACCGATCTGGTTGTGCCCGCCGACAAGCACATTTTCCATCACGGTCATGCCCGGGAAAACGCGCGCCGTCTGGAACGTCCGGATGAGACCCAATGCGGCAATCTGCCGGGGCGAGAGACGATTGAGCGGCGAGCCGTAGAAATACATTTCGCCCGACGTCGGCGCGAAAAGATTGGTGATCAGGTTGAACAGCGTCGTTTTGCCGGCGCCGTTCGGACCTATCAGCGCGGTGACACTGCCAGGCGGCGACATCAAGCGACACGTCGGAAATCGCGGTGAGACCGCCGAATCTCTTGCTGACGTTCGCCACTTTCAGGGCCGGCGCGCTCATCGGCTTTCGTCCCCTGAAAGCAGAACGGCAGCGTGCCGGCGCTCGCGCGCATTGCCCAGCCGCGACAGCCAGCCGACCAGGCTTCCATAGATGCCGGCAGGCAAATACTGGAAGGCAAGAACAAGAAGCGCACCCTCGGCGAGCCGTTTGTAGAGCGCGAAGGGCTGAAACACCTCGGGCAGCAGCGTCAGCAGCGCGACGCCCACCAGCGATCCCACCAGCGTCCCCTCGCCGCCGATGACCAGCATGGTGATCATTTCCAGCGAGCGCGAGGTGTTGACCATCTCGGGCGCCAGATAATGAAAGTAGAACGCATAGAGACTGCCGGAAAGCGAGGCGAGCGCGGCGCTGATAGCGAAAGCAATGATCTTGTACCGTACCACGTCGATGTTGAGCGCGGCAGCCGCCGTCTGATCGGTGCGAACTGCCTTCAGCGCCCGGCCGAAGCTCGATCGCACGCCGCCGAGAAGGAGCAGGACGAGCGCAACGATCAGCAGCAGAACGAGATAATACATCGAGAGCGGCGTCGAGAAGGAAAACGGCCCGATCGAGAACGCGGGAATGCCGACCAGCCCGGAGGGGCCGCCGGTAAGATCCATCATGCCGGTGGCGAGCGAGTCGACGAGCAGGCCGAAGGCGAGCGTCGCCAGCGCGAGATAGACGCCGCGCAAGCGCATGGTCGTCAACGACAGCACCAGCGCGCAAACGAGCGACAGCGCCATGCCTGCTGCCGTGCCGGCGAGCGGAGACCAGCCGTAATTCACGGCCAAGATCGCCGCCGTGTAGCCGCCAATCGCCATGAATCCGGCCTGGCCCAGGCTGACTTGCCCGGCATAGCCCATGAGAATGTCGAGGCCGAGCACGCCGATAAAGAGAATGCCGGTGATGACCAGCGAACCGAGCAGGCCGCTGGACGGCGCGATGAACCACGGCAGCGCTACGAGCGCCACGACCGCGAGAGCGCCGAATAATGCGGCGTCGCGCCCTTTGAAGCGCACCAGGCCGAGATGGATCTGCTGCTCGTCGCGCACATCCTGGCGTCGCGCGACGCCCGTCGCGAACAAACCGCTTGGCCGCCACAACAGAACCAACAGCAGGAGAATCACGGCCAGCGCGTTGCTGAACAGCGACGAGACGTAGCCGGCCGCCAATTGTTCGGCGACGCCGAGCACCAGTCCACCGACCACGGCGCCGATGAACGAGCCCATGCCGCCGATGGCGACGGCGATGAAACCGAAGATGGTGAAAAATTGCCCGGAATCGAATTGCAGCGATGTGATCGGCGCCAGCACGATGCCGCCGATGGCGCCGATCATCGCCGCCATGGCGAAGCTCAAGAGCGTCATGCGCGCGACGTCGATGCCCATCAGCCGCGCGGCCAGCGGATTCTCGGCGCAGGCGCGAAGCTGCTTGCCGAGCATGGTGCGCGACAGCAGAAACCACAGCGCGAGAATCACGATCACCGCAGTGCCGGCGATCCAGAGGCCCTGCGCGGGAACGCGCAGGCCCAGAATGTCGACGGGGGCCTCGCCGGAAAATGCCGGCAGGTCGTAAGGCTCGCTGCCCCATAGGACGAGCACCGCGCCCTCGATCAGCGTCAACAAGCCGGCCGTCAGCATCAGCATGCTGCTGTTCGGCAGACGCGACAGCGCCGGCACGAATGTCGCCGCGCCGAGCGCCGCGCCGAAAACGGTCGTGCCGGCGACCGCGGCCAGCGCGGCAAGCGGCGCGGGCCAGCCCAGCGTCTGTTCGAAGCGTGTACATCGTCAGCGCGCCGACGATGCAGAACGCGCCTTGGGAAAGATTGATGACGCCGGTGACGCGATACACCAGCGCGAAGCCCAGCGCGATGATGGCAAACACGCTGCCCTGAAGCAGCCCGCCGATGATGATCGGGGCCACCGTTTTGACTTTCCGTTAGGCGTCGAACTAGCCGGCCAAGCGGACAGCCCCCGGCTTTTTCCCTTCGAAGATGCCGATCAGATCCTGGGCAATGGGTGAGTAGGCCGCGTGCGTACGCATGATCCAACTCGCAAAGCCATCGCTGTTATGATGTTTCTTGCGCTCGTTCGGAAGATCGATGCGCTGATTTTGTGCGGCGTCGCGGAAGACGGCAATCGGATCCTGCCCTCGCTCGACCTTCTTGATCTCGCGCGCCAGCATCTTGCGGTAAAACGCGACGCCTTCATCCGAGCCGCCGAGATGCTCATTGGTGCGGTCGGCGATCGGACCTTGGGTGATCCACGCCATCATGTCCTGGCCGTCGATATTATCCACGATGAACTCGCCGTTTTCGTCCTGCCAAGGCACATCATAGACATGAACCTTGTCGAGTAGATGCGGCGGAACGTCCACCCCCTTGGGCGGCATATAGGCCGTGTACCACAAATGCGTAGTGTGCGTGTCGTCGACCGGCACGCGGATCTGGAAGGCATAGTAACGCGAATTCTCATCGCCGTTGCCGACCGAGAGCATATTCGGAAAAACCACCGGGTGACCGATCCGCCAATCGTCGGAATCTTCCGAATGCCCGGCGAGCAGACGATGTTTGGTGATGCCGTAGGCGAATTCGTTGAAGGCGATCTTCTCGTGGCGGGTACTGATCGCGACCTTGGCGCCCTCCTGCTCCTTGACGAACTCGTAGGTGTGGCCATGCAGCCACTCGGTATGGATCGGATCGAGCGAGTTCTCCATGGCCTGGAGCCAGTTGATCGGAATGAGCGACCGGCCCAGCATGCGGATCGATCCTTCGGCAACGAAGCCATCCCAACGCGGCAAGAGCGGCCGCGGCTCCGGGCCGAGATAGGCGAACAGCATGCCGTTGAGTTCCTCGACGGGATAGGCCGCGGTCTTGGCATTTTCGCGAAGCCGCGCGTTGTCGCGCTCGTTCGGTTGATTCAAGCACTCGCCGCCGCGGCCGAATTCCCAGCCGTGATACGGGCAGCGGAGGCCGTCTTGCGTCGGAATGCCGTAGGCGAGTGAGGCGCCGCGGTGAGGACAGGTTTCCTTGATGAGGCCGCGCCGTCCCTGGCGATCGCGGAACAACACGAGATTCTCGCCCAACAGCCGCACCCGCTTGGTCCAGCGGCTTTCCAGTTCGGAAGTCGCCGCGACCGGCTGCCAATAGCGGCGCAGAAGATTGCCCGCCGGCGTGCCCGGGCCGATTCGCGTCAGCAGTTCGTTTTGTTCGGCGGACAGCATCTCTGTTTCCTCCTTGGGGCGCATCGCGCACGGCGTTACGCCGCATGCCACGCGATCGAAAAGCCCGGTACGATCGTTGTGCGACCGCTTATTTTATGTTAGCTGCCTAACATTATATTTAGAAAGTGTCAAAATAGGGAGAAGCGGCCGACCATGACGACGGGAAGATTGCGCAGCCTCACACTTTCGTTTCCATCGGACATTTGGTTTCCAACGGAAAATCGTCGAGGCCGGCAATGAATGCGGCTTCGCCGCTCCGTATCGGAATTGTCGGATTGGGCGCCGCCGGCCGCGCATTCTTGCCCGCGATCAAGAAGCATGCCGGCTTCGAATTGGTCGGCGTCGCCGAGCCGGTCAAAGAAGCACGCGAAAGCGTCGCGGCGGAAATGAACGTCGCGGGCTATGCCGACATGCCGGCCATGATCGAAGGCACCGCTCTCGACACCATCTATATTGCGACGCCAACCGATCTGCACAGCGAACACGTCAAGATCGCGTTTGCGGCGAAGAAGCATGTGCTGAGCGAGAAACCGATGGCGATCGAGCTTAAAGTCGCCGAGGAGATGATCGCCGGCGCCGACCGCGCCGGCGTGCTTCTCCTCGTCGGCCACGCACACGGCTACGATCTTCCGATCCAGCACATGCGCGAGATTATTGCCAGCGGACGGCTCGGCCGCGTGCGCATGATCCACACCTGGAATTATACCGACTGGATGTACCGCCCGCGGCGGCCCGAAGAACTCGATGTCACGAAGGGCGGCAGCGTTACATTCCGGCAGGGCTCGCATCAATTCGACATCATACGGCTGCTCGGCGGCGGCATGGTTCAAAGCGTGCGGGCGAGCGCTTTCAATTGGGACCCCGGCCGCAACTCGATCGGCGCTCACACGATATTCATGCAATTCGCCGATGGCACCACGGCGACCGCCATCTACAACGGCTATGGCTATTTCTCGACGATGGAATTGTGCGGTGACGTCACCGAGTGGGGCTTTATCGAACCGATCGAGCAGCGGCAGGCTGTCGTTCGATCCGCGGCGGGGCGTACGCCGGCGGATGAGTTGGAAGCCAAGCGCAAGCGGGCAAAAGGCGCCATTCCGACCGATGCTCCGTTCCAGCCGACCTTCGGCCTCACACTGGTAAGCTGCGAGCGCGGCGATATTCGCCAATCGCCGCGGGGCCTTTATGTCTATTCCGCCGATGGGCGCGAGGAGATCGTGCTGCCCACCGACAAGAGTCCGCGCGATCTGGTGCTCGACGAATTTCACGACGCCATCACCGGCCGCCGGGCGCCCATCCATGACGGCCGCTGGGGCCTGGCGAACCTCGAAGTTTGCGTCGCCGCGATCCAATCCGCCAAAACCGGACGCGAGGTGACACTGAAACATCAGGTAGCGGCGCCACACTAGCCGCACCGAACATGCCATGATGAAATACGTGGACTGAAAAAAAGGGGAAACGCCGTGAGGAAAAGCTTTTACCGACAAGCCGCTACGTTCTCGTTGGCCTCGCTCTTGAGCTTGGCGCTGCAAAGCGTGGCCGTTCCGGCTTACGCCTACGACATCAATGTCATCGTACCGCTGACCGGCGGCGCATCGTTCCTCGGCAAGGAGGAGCAGAAGGCTATTCAGCTCGCCGAGCCGTTGGTCAACAAAGCGGGCGGCATTCAAGGCGAACCCGTGCATTTCGTCTTCTTCGACGACGGCAGCAGCCCGCAGACCGGCGTCCAGCTCACCAATAGCGCGATCGCCTCAAAGCCGGCGGTGGTGCTGGGCTCGTCACTTGTCGGGGTATGCAACGCCATGGCGCCGCTGATGCAGAACGGCCCCACTATGTATTGTTTGTCGCCCGGCATTCATCCAGCCGCGGGAAGCTATGTCTTCACCTCGAGCATCTCGACGCTCGACCTCGCCGACGCGACCATCCGCTATTTCCGGCTCAAGGGCTGGAAGCGCATCGCTTTCATGACCAGTGCCGACGCCACCGGACAAGATGCCGAGCGCGGCCTGGACGAGGTCGCGACGCGTCCCGAGAACAAAGATATCACGGTGGTGGACCGCGCCCATTTCAATATCACCGATGTCAGCGTCGCGGCTCAGATCGAGCACCTCAAGGCGGCCAATCCGCAGGCCTTGATCGCCTGGAGCACGGGCACCCCGATCGCCACCGTCTTTAAAGGCATCATCCAAGCCGGACTCGATATCCCGGTCGCGACCACCGACGGCAACATGACCTATGCGCAGATGACGCAATATGCGTCATTCCTGCCGAAGCAACTTTACATTGCAGCGCCGGAATGGGTGCAGCACGCGGGGCTGATCACACTCGATCCGGCGGTGGAAGCGGCGCAGAAGCAGTTCTTCGACGCCTATAGCGCGGCGAATGCCAAGCCCGATATGGCGTCGAGCCTGGCGTGGGATCCGACGATGATTGTGGTCGATACCCTGAAAAAACTTGGCCCGAAGGCAACCGCGCAACAGGTGCGCGACTATATCGGCTCGCTCAAAAGCTATGCCGGCATCAACGGCATCTACGATTTCACCAAGAACCCGCAGCGCGGGCTCGATGTGCAGGGTACGGTGATGACCTTGTGGAGCCCGGCCAAGCAGACTTGGGAGATGGTAAGCAAGCCGACGGGAATTCCACTCGGCCAGTAGATGTTTGTTGGAGCATGATCTTTTCCGAAAACCGGTGTCCACCCCGGATCAAGTCCGGGGCAGGCTTTTTCGGGATCATGCTCTTGTTTGCTCCTTGATGAGGATGCGTTGAAAGCGAAACCCCGATCGCAGCGCGCCGAGCGCCGCGAATTGCCGTCGCGGCTCGATGTCGACCTGTCCGATCGGCTGGCGCATCTCGTCAAGGACGCCGGCAAGCTGTTGGCGCGCGCCCTCCAGTCGCGCCTGAACGAGCGTTCGATCGCCTACGGCCATTGGACGTTTCTGCGCATTCTTTGGAAGCACAACGGCATCAGCCAGACGCGGCTCAGTAATCTGGCGGGCGTCATGGCGCCCTCCACTTTTTCCGCCGTGGGCGCCATGGAAAAGCTCGGCTACATTGTCCGAAAGCAAAAACCGTCCAATCGGAAGAATATCTATATTTTTCTGACACCGGCGGGAAAAGCCCTCGAAGCCGAACTGGTGCCTTTGGCCGTCGAGGTCAACAACATCGCGGTCACCGGCCTGACGCGAAAGCAAATCGCGGAGTTTCGCAAGGCGCTGATCGCCATCATCGGCAATTTTGAAGGCTGAGCCTATGGGTGCCGGGCGGACTCGCATCCCACCCCACGATAGTGACATGATAGTGGGGAGGGGGGACCATCCGCAGCGCGTAGCGCTAAGGATAGTGGGAGCGGCGTCTGACTCATCGCATCGCCGCCGACGAAAGGCGATGAAAACGGTACCACCTGAATTTCCTTGAAGCGTCTCAGTCACGTTGAGTCCTGCGCCCCGCCCCTTACACCACCATTGTTGCCTTGTTTCCGTCTAAAGAAGCAGATCGTCCAATTCCTGCGCTTCGCGGCTGATCTGCCGCGCGGCAGCGATAAGTTCGGCAAGCCAGCGCTGCTTAATCTCCTGCATGTTCTTCGGTGTGTCGATGCAGATGAAGGGCGCGGACCACGGTCGCTTCGGGGGAGATCGGGACACGAGGGTTGCGCCAGGAATGTCCAATGGGGGGTGACGTGGGAACCCAGAAGCGATCACTCTTTGATGCCTGTTTGTTTGCGGTCGCTGTCGATATCTTTGCGGCATTGAACATACCGGGGCGAGCCTGGCTGAAACCCGTATGATTGGCATCTGGTGTCATCGATTGTGCCGGTCTCCTTTGCGGCCTCCTCCGCGGCCGCCTTGTCTTCCTTGCTTTGATCGGAGTGTAGCTGGTTGGCGCAGCCAGCAAGAATTATGGCCACGGGGATTAATACGAAAGCGAGGTCAAGAACCCTCCGTTTAGCGCCGCCGGGTGCGAATATTCGGGTAGCCATTTTGCCTCCGGTACCTCTGCCCTCTACGCCGCGAGAACAATGGCCGCGGGCCTTTCGAACGGCAGTGCGTTCGCGGGCCTAAATACGAATACGCTGTTCTATAACTTCACGCTTGCTCTTGCGACGTTATCGGAGCTTCTTGCTGTGCTGGCAGTCGCGGGCACGTCGCATTCTGGCCCATCTGTATGGACCGGCCGCGCGTTGCAAGCCGAAAATAAGGGTTTGGAGAAGATTGGTCTTGCGCATCTGTATCCGGCCTATTGATGGAGCCTTTGAGCCCCTGGCCATCATGGATATCCGCGCGCGCTCGATCTCATTCGCGTCTCGGCCCCGAAGGCCGGATGGGCCACCTGATCACGAACGCGCTGGCGAGACCTTTCTCCATCTCCTCTTTTTAGACTCGCAGACCTGGGCGGGAAAGCCAACTCTTGGTTTCGGGATCAGCTTGAGCCGTCAGCCATCCCCTTGGTGAAATTGCGTTCATTCAGGCTGCTGCCGTCGTGACGCGCGCTTCATAGCTGCGCTGTTGAGCCAGCACAGTCCAGGCGATCCGCGCCAGCTTGTTGGCAAGAGCTGCGGCCAAAACGTTGGGGTGGAGGCGCTGAGTCGCGCGAGCAAGCCAGACCCCGAAGCCGTGTTTCGGCCAGCTCGCCGGCCGCAACAGAATAACCCGGGCTGCCTGCATGAAGAGCGTGCGCAAGTAGCCGTTGCCGCGCTTGGTGATGCGTCCGAGAATGGTCCGGTCTCCGGTCGACATCTGCTTGGGAACGAGGCCGATCCAGGCTGAAAAATCCCGCCCTCTCGCGAACGCCGCGCCACTGCCGATCGCGGCAACCATTGCACTCGAGATGATCGGACCGATGCCCGGCACGGTCATGACCCTTCGGCAACTGTCATCACTTTTGGCCAACGTCTCGATCTCATCAGTCACGGCTTCAATGCGCTCATCGAACTGCCGCCAGTCATTGGCGAGATCAGCGACGATGCGGACCATGCGGGGTGAGAGAACGTCTGTCCGCTTGGCTAGGATGTCGGGCAACGCCTGGCGAAGGAAACGCAGTCCTTGCCGGACGATAATGCCACGCTCCAGAAGAAAGCCGCGTATCTGATTGATCACAGCGGTCCGCTCGCTGACGAGGCGAGACCGGACCCGGTGCAGTGCTTGCAGATCCAGTTGCTCGTCGGTCTTGGCTGGAACAAAGCGAGTGGTTGGCCGCTGCACCGCCTCGGCTACGGCCTGGGCATCTCGGAAATCATTCTTGTGCCCCTGCCGAAATGGCTTCGCATACGTGGGCGGCACCTGCTTCACGTCGTGGCCAAGCGCGGCAAGCTCGCGAGCAACATAGTGCGTCGCCAGCCCTGCTTCGATGCCAATGAGACAGGATGGCACGTTCGCAAGCCTCGATGTAATGCGTCCGCGCGAGACCTTCTCTCGCAACACGATGGCGCCGCGCGAATCGAGGCCGACCATGTGAAGCGTGTTCTTGCCCATATCCATTCCGATGGCGGTCACTGCATGAACCGTGGACGTGCGAGGCATGGTGGTGCTCCTTCTCCTGACAAGCCCCCCGCGCACTCTGAGAGCCGTTGGGGGCGGGAGCGCGGCCGGTCCATCCCATTCGCGTCACTTACCGTGGCGCGCGATACGTCCGGAGTTGGCTGCTAAGCGGAAGCGGCCGGTGCGGCAAGTCGCTGAAGCCGACAACCGGCGCTATGCCCCTCCCAGTTCGGCGGCCGGCACTTCCGGTTGGCCCGCTAAGCGGACATGGGGGATGGATTGATCCAGCGTTTCCTTTACACCGTGGCGCAAAATGGTGCCCGTTCGGCCGCGTCACTTTAAAAGGCGATAGTGCTGGCAAGCAATGATTCGGCCGAATGAGCTTTTACTCGCCTCGGCGGTATTTCCTCGTGCTTGACGAGCCCGTCCACCGCGCGCCGAAGCCGGATATAATCAGTCCTAGCCTTTTCAAGGGTAGCCTCTGCGGCTTCGCGCTTCGCTCGCTCGCTTTGCAGTGCTGAGTTTAGTGCTCTCATCTTCTTCTGAGACGCGGTCGCTTTCATCTCGGTCGCCGCCAGTCTCTTTTCCAACGAATCAAGGTTCTTTTTAGTCGCGGCTAATGCTGTCACGCGCATCTCAAAAGCATTCAGCAATGTGGCCGCGCTCGCTATCAATATTGTACGCGTTTGTTGGAGTTCCTGGACTTGATGCGTCTTCGCTTGGAGCAGGTTTAGAGCCTCAACGGCGGCATTTCGCACACGTGTCGCGTTAACGGCCTCATGCTCGCTGGCTTTATTCTCTTCAATTTTCAGAAGTAAACATCGTCCCACATCCGCGACTAAACCCTCCATGGCGAGGGCACGAGATGTCATGGCTTCGAAGCGGCTATTAAGCGCGCTATAGTCCCTTCGGTGCAATTCACTTGCGTCCTTTGCAGCCGATTTTATCTGGTCGCGCTCATTCTCTGTCGCCGCCAACACAGCCCGCGTTTGTTCAAGCTCGGACCGCATCGCGTCCAACTGGGCGATGGTTTCGGTGAGGCGGCCGGATTCGCGTCGATGTTGTTCCCTCACCCCATTGACGGTGACCGCCAATTTATCCCATTGCGGCTCCAGCGAAGCTACCAAGTTTCTTGATTGTGCAAGTTGGGCACGCAGGGTTTCGGCCTCGGCGATACGTTCGCCGAGATTACTGGATAGGCGTTCATTCTCGCTTGTTACTAAGCCAAGGGACAATTGGAGCGAACAGTTCTCGTTTTCGCGATTGTCGCACTCCTCGCGGGTCAGACGTAGTGCATCTTCCTGTTCCGCAAGCAGCTTATCCTTTGCGTCGGCCTCGGCAGTGAGCTTTAGAACGCGCTCTTTCAGGACTTGGAGTGCTGTCCTAGGCGACATTTTGGGCTTAAGCTTGGCTGGCTCAAAATCCGTCGATCCGCTCTTCTGAGTGCGGTCGACGGCCTGCGATGTCTCTTCGAATTTAGGGTTTGGCCCGCGCCAATTCTTCGAGCCTGCTAACGTGGGCCGTTCTCGCATCGGACTGGGAACGACGACCGGTGCCATTCCCATTGCCTTATGATCGCAGCCAAGACGCTGGGCCTGATCGTTCCAGCCATCACGGTGCAGCGCCAGTCCGATGATAGCCATGCGTTGCGAGTCACTTTATGTCCGCGGCAAGCGTGGCGGCTTTATAGTTAACGGTGAGTTAATTCGACTTATACCAAGGCGGCGATCGTGAATTGCCGACAAGCCGCACCACCACGACCGCGGTTGATCCGAGCGGGCCGATCTACGGCGGGGCCGTTTTCACTTTCTCGGCGAGCGTCAGCGCGGTTCGCAGATTACCACCCGCCTGTTCGAGCAACGCGCGAGCCTGATTCTTGTTGCAACCTTGCAGAAGCAGCATCGCGACCTTGATGCTTTGATCGGCCTCTTGCAGTGCTTCGCGCACCTCCTCGCCGGCTCGCCCGCTGATCTTACTCAAGATGGATTCACTACGCGAAACAAGCTTGGCGTTGATTGCTTGCATATCCACCATCAGGCCCTGGTGCACGCGGCCAAGTCTGATCATGGTCAGGGTAGAAAGCAGGTTGAGCGCAACGCGCTGAGCGGTGCCCGCCTTCATCCGTGTGGAGCCCGCGATCGGTTCGGCACCGGTCTCTAGAAAGATCGGATGATCCGCCTCCTGCAGCAGCGGTGCCGCATGATTGTTGGCAATTCCGATCGTCAGCGCGCCGCACTCTTTGGCACGGCGCTGGCATGAAAGAGTGAAGGGCGTTGTGCCGCTGGCGGCGACGGCGATGAGAACATCGATCGGTCCAATGTTATGATATTGAACAAGCTTGGTCGCGTGTTCGCCCTCATCTTCAACACCTTCGGCAGAGCGGAGGAGAGCCTCCTTACCGCCGGCCATTAACAGCAGAAGCTGCTCCGGCGGCCAATTGAAAGTCGGAATGAGTTCTGCGCCGTCTTGTACCGCCAGACGTCCCGAGGTTCCGGCGCCGGCATAGATCAACCTGCCGCCCTGGCGCAGGCGGATCTCAATGGCTGCAGCGGCCCGGTCGATGGCGCCAAGGACCGGCCGAACTGCGGCGACGGCGGCCATCTGGCCCTCGATCAGGGCGTCAAGAACGTCGCCCGGTTCCCAAAGGTCGATGTCCGAATAGCGTGGACTGGCTCGTTCGGTTTCCATGGCATCAGATCATTGGCAGGACTGACCCCACACCCCTACATATTGCTACCACTTTGTTCTTACAACGAAACAGCGAGACCCACCCGGAGCAATGGCGACGTGGATAAGGACCTCTTGCTTTTAGGAGTAGATGGCGGGGGCACGCGCTGTCGGGCCCGGCTCGCGACCAATCACGGAATCGTGCTTGCAGAAGCCGTCAGCGGACCGGCAAATCTTCGGCTGGGGCTTGAGCGCAGCTTTGGGTCGGTGATCTGCGCGGCCGCGGAATGTCTTCGCGATGCAGCATTGAGCGAGAGTGAAATGTCGCGGATCGTCGCCTGCCTCGCACTGGCCGGCGCCAGTGAGCCAGACTATGTCGCGGCGGCCGAGGAACATGAACATCCGTTTCGACGAATCGTCATGACGACCGATGCCCACGCAGCGTGCATCGGCGCGCATGGTGGACGCGACGGCGGTATCATCATTGCCGGCACCGGAACTATTGGTTGGGCGATGGTGCAGGGCAAGATCCACCGCATCGGCGGATGGGGTCTGCCGATTTCAGATGAAGGTAGCGGCGCCTGGCTTGGCACCGAATTGCTGCGCCGTGTCTTGTGGGCGCGTGACGGACGTGTGCAGTGGACGCCATTGCTGCGCGGCGTCTTCGCGGATTTCCGCGAAGATCCCCACGAGATTTTGGAGTGGGCAGCCCACGCCCAACCGGGCGATCTCGGCTCGTATGCTCCACGCATCGTTACCCACGCGGCCGAGCGCGATAGCGCCGCCATTGAATTGATGTCGCTTGCGGCAGAGCATATTGACGCACTTGCAGCCCGGCTGACCGACTGTGGCGCGGATCGATTGTCGCTGATGGGCGGACTGGCTGCGTCGCTGCGGCCTTGGCTCTCGCCGACGACGCAAGCCCACCTCGTCGAACCCATGGGCGATGCTTTGACAGGCGCACTCGCACTCGCGAGCGACGCCGCGAATGAGCGGACACGAGCTGCCTGACGGATGGACTGGCGATGACATCAGTTGCGGCTAGCATGCGGAGGGAGATCCATGAATCGCCCGCTGTCGTTCGGCGCCAAGAGGCGTTGCTTGCAGGCCCAATCGCTGCCGTCGTAAAGCGCGTCGTCGCATCCAGGCCCAGGCTGGTGATGACCTGCGCAAGAGGCAGCTCGACCCATGCAGCGAAATTCGCCAAACATGTCTTCGAGCGTTATCTCGGAATTCCGGTTGCCGCGGCAGCGCCGAACATTGCCACGCAATATCGTCGCTCGCTCGATTTGGACGGCCAGCTGTTCCTGAGCATTTCGCAGTCCGGCCGAAGCGACGATCTTGTCGAGACGACAGCAATGGCGCGGCGTGCCGGAGCCCTGACGGTAAGCCTCGTCAATGATCCGACAAGTCCGCTCGCCCGTGTATCCGAACTGGTTTTGCCGCTCTGCGCCGGCCCGGAATTGAGCGTAGCGGCGACCAAGAGTTTTGTCGCCTCGCTCGCCGCGCTTCTGCGGATTGTCGCTGCCTGGACCGACGATCCGCTGTTGCGGGAGGCTTGTGCCCGCTTGCCCGATCGTCTCGCCGCCGCAGGCGCCCTCGACTGGAGCGCGGCGCTCGAGCCGCTCGCACTTGCCAACAGCGTCGTCACGATCGGGCGCGGCCCGACATTCGCGATTGCTTACGAGGCGGCGCTCAAGCTGAAGGAAACCTGCGGGCTTCATGCCGAGGCCTTCAGTGCAGCTGAGTTCCATCACGGCCCGATTGCGCTTGTGTCTGCGGCCTATCCGGTTTTGTTGTTTCCTCCGAATGACGAAGCCGCGAGTGGCTTTTCTGATCTGGCTAACGACCTGCGCCGCATGGGCGGCTGTGTCCTTGCCGCCGGGGCCGCGGCAGAGGAAAAAGGTCAATTGCCGGCGCTAGCCGCGCATCAGCCCGAGAGCGATGCCATCTGTCTCATTCAGTCGTTCTACCCATTGCTGGCGAAGTTGGCCGCATGCCGCGGCAAGAATGCCGATCAGCCGCGCCACCTTCAGAAGGTGACCCGTACCCGATGAGCGACGTCACACATGCCGTTGCTGCGCGAACGCTTTTTGACGGCGTGAATTTACGTGATCACGCAGCCGTTCTTATTCACGGCGAGCGGATCGTCGGCATCGCTCGCCGCGATGAGGTAGCGTCATCCGTACCGGTGCAAGACCTGCCCGACACGGTCTGGCTTGCGCCAGGCTTCATCGATATTCAGGTCAATGGCGGCGGTGACCTTCTTTTCAACGACGCCCCGACGGCTGGGACGATCCAGGCGATCGCGAAGGCGCATCGCCGCTTCGGCACCACAGCTTTGCTGCCGACATTGATCAGCGACAGCTCCGATAAGATGCCAAAGGCGATCGCAGCCGTGGAGCAAGCCGCGGCAACAAATCCCTCGATCCTGGGCATCCATCTGGAAGGGCCGTTCCTATCACCCAAAAAAGCCGGCGTGCACGATCCGGCCAATCTGCGGCACCCGACCGACGAGGACATCGCCCTGATCACGGCAAAGCGGAAGAGTGCGACGCTGGTGACGCTCGCGCCGGAGCAAGTCGGCGATAATGTTATCGCGGCGCTCAGGAGCGCGGGAATTCATGTCGCGCTCGGCCATTCCATGGCAAGCTATGCGCAGACTGTCGCTGCTATGCGGCAAGGCCTGACTGGGTTCACCCACCTCTTCAACGCCATGCCGCCGCTGCAAGCGCGCGAACCCGGACCGATTGCAGCCGCTTTGGAATCGCCGGACGCATGGTATGGCCTGATCGTCGACGGCATTCATGTGGCACCGGCAATGCTACGGCTGGCACTGCGCGGCGCCGGCCATCCAATTCTGGTGACGGACGCCATGCCGCCCGTCGGAGGCGTGCGCCAGTCGTTCAGACTGAATGGCGAAGATATCTTGGTCCATGACGGCCGATGCGCAACCCGACACGGCACTCTGGCCGGCGCCAGTCTGGATATGGCGACAGCTGTTCACAATTGCGTCCAATGGCTTGACGTACCGCTCACGACCGCGCTTCGGTTTGCCTCGACGCATCCGGCGAAATTTCTCGGTCTCGGTAATGTCCTGGGGCGGCTTCTGCCAGGCTACCGCGCCGATATGGTTGCGCTTGATCCTGCCAGCGTGAAAATCGTGCAGACCTGGGTCGCCGGCGCTGCCGCCTGAGTGGCTTGCACATCAATGCCAACTGGACGGCGATCGCAAAATTCGACGGCGAGTTCGCCCAGACCGCGCAGACCTACGCCGGCACCGGAATGCTGCGCTATAGTTGGTAAGCGTGGGTCACGTCGAGCGGCAGTCGCTCGGCTATGTCCGCTCCTGGCCGTCTCCTTAGCCCGTCCACCACATCGAGGCAGCCTGATTGACGGCCTAGACAAAACCAATTCTGCCAATTGGCCACAGAGCCGAGACATTAGCTCACCAATCAATTGGCGGAACTAACCTTTGATAACAGGCCACAACCGTTACTAGGGGTCAGTTTGAATAAGGCAGGTCGGAATACGGCTTGCGGCCTTGGCGGGATGCCTCATAACTCATCGCGACCGAGCGCAAGACTATTCGATTTTCGAATCTTTTTTTGGCGATGACGGTTGTGAAGAGCCGAACAGTAGATGGACCAAGCGCCCCGATGAGGAGGATCGGGCGTTGGTGCGGCAGCAGTCATGATGAACATTATACGGAAAGCGGGTTTTCCCCGGATTAATCCTCGAGGTTTGTCCCGCGTTGAAGCGTCCCATTATCTAGGCATTTCCCGTCGAAATTTGATGAGATGCGGAAGGACAGACGAATAGGCCCGGCTCGAATGATAGATGGTCGGAAGGTTTGGGATGTCCACGATTTGGATGAAGCTTTCGAGGCACTTCCCTTCAAATCTGGACCGGAGACCGAAAACTGGAACGTCTCTCTGTGACGCTGCTACAATCCCATTCCATGCCACGTCGGCTACCTCCAGGATGTGTTGAAGACCGTGACCGCCACGGCAAAATCCGTATTTACTATCGCTCTAGAGGACGACCCAAGGTTCGGCTTCGGGGCATACCATGGACTGAAGCGTTCATGGCCGAATATGAAACGGCGAAGAGCCGAGCGGCGGTAACAAGAAAATCAAGTATCAAGGCTGACACTTGGCGTTGGCTTTGCATAAAATTTTTTTCCGAATGTGCGGAATATCTTCAACTCGACAATCGAACGAAGCGGGTGCGACGGAAAATCCTGGAGAACACGTTCGAGGAACCTATTTCGCCAGGGTCTTCCAAGTTGTTTGGCGACATTCCATTGCGCCATTTTGCTACTGACGCCGTCGAAGTGTTGCGTGACCGGAAGCTTGCTTATCCGGAGGCCGCAAACAGCCGTGTCAAAGCGATCAGGGCTGTCTTCAAATGGGCCGTGAGGAAGAAGGGACCGGACGGCAAGCTGCTGGTCTCGAATAATCCAGCCCGAGACATCCCATATTTGAGGAGCAACAATCCATCTGGATTTCATACCTGGAGTGTGGAGGAAGTTCACCAATACGAGGAGCGTCACCCGATTGGAACGAAGGCTCGATTCGCTCTTGCGCTGCTACTCCTCACCGGGCAACGCCGTTCGGATGTCACTCGATTGGGCCGCCAACACATTCGTCAAGACGGCAAGATCGCGTTCACCCAATTCAAGGGACGCAATCGGAAGCCCAAGCGGCTCGTGCTTCCCATCCTACCCGCACTACAAAACATCATAAATTCCTCACCCTGTGGTGACATGACCTTTCTGGTGACCGATCTAGGACGGCCGTTTACCGACGCCGGTTTCGGAAACAAGTTCCGCGAGTGGTGCGACCAAGCGGGTCTTCCCCATTGTACCGCCCATGGCTTGCGCAAAGCTGGTGCGGTCATCGCCACGCACAATGGAGCGACGACACCTCAACTGATAGCAATCTTCGGTTGGGATACGCTCAAAATGGCCGAATTGTATACACGCGCAGCCAATCAAGAACGCTTGGCGAAAGCTGCCATGCACACGCTCGAAATCGAAGAACAAACCGGCACAAAATCGGGTCCCACTAAACCGCCGAGTGGGACTTTCCGGTAAAAAGCGCAGACAAATCAAACGCAGTTTTTAGCGATGGTGCCCGTGGAGAGTAACCCGATCCCACAATCGACCACCGTCACATTGAATTCCAAGAGATCAATGGGGTCGCCCGATGTTGCCGTCAACTCTTCGATCAGGATATTGTCTTTCGGACTTTGCGGTCAACTCCAGCGGGTTTTTTAGCGTACTCCCGTGGCCTAGCGGTCCTGAAAATCCATCCGAACCTGCCAACCGTCACCGAATATCATCGCCGTAAATTACGGCACGGGTCGTCGATATAGGGGAGTGGTCTCATGGAAACGCTGTACGGGTGGGTGATCGAGCCGCTGGCGCCATACAAGTTCTGGTTCGATCTAGCCGCTGTTATCAGCGCCGCTCTGACGGCATACCTGTGGTGGAAGGCGTCGCTCGTGAAGATGCCGGACGGCCCGATCGCGATGGTCCACCCACAGTTCGAATTCGCCGTCATGGATGTGACGCGGACGCAGAGCAAGTGGAACGCTTGGGCGGCCAAAGCGTCGGCGGTTGCGGCGGCTCTGACCGGACTCAGCGTGCTGGTCGGATCGCGGTGGGGTTAGTCTTGGTCGCGCTGGTTGGCAGCAATGCACATGCTCGAACCGCAAGAACAAAACGGTACGAAATCCGGTCCCACCGAGTGAGCGAGTGGGACTTTTCTGGCAAAAAGCACAGACGAATCAAACTTGATTTTTGGAGATGGTGCCCGTGGAGGGAATCGAACCCCCACTCCTTGCAGAACGCGATTTTAAGTCGCGCGCGTCTACCAGTTCCGCCACACGGGCATTCGCGGGGTGATTACACTACGGCGCGGTGAAGGTCCAAGCGGAATTTGGGAGGCCGCCAAGGGCTTGCGCCGGGCTGCCAGATCGGCACATTGCTGCCGCAGATGGCTGGCTGGTGGCGCGGCACCGAGGTGACGATGAAGCAGACCCCGATCGAGCGGCTACGCAGCGAACCCGCCGCCGCTGCGGCGCTCGCGATTTTCCTCATCAGTGCGGCGACGCTGGCGGGGGCCTGGTATTTCCAGCTGGTGGAAAAGCTGCCGCCCTGCCCGCTCTGCCTCGAAGAGCGCATCGCCTATCACGTCGTCATTCCGCTGTCGCTGTTGATGGCTATAGCGGCGCTGGTGCGCGCGCCGAAAAGTCTCCTCGCCGTTGGCTTCGTGGTGATCATGGTCGCGATGTTAGGCAACACCGTGCTCGGCACCTATCACGCCGGCGTCGAATGGCGCTGGTGGGCGGGACCGACCGACTGCTCCGGGCCGCTCACCGATCTCACCGCCGGCGGCTCGCTGCTCAACCAGTTGAATTCGATCCATGTCGTGCGTTGCGACGAAGCGGCGTGGCGTTTCCTCGGCATTTCGCTCGCTGGCTACAACGCGCTGATCTCGCTCCTGTTGGCTGCCATCGCGGGCTTCGGTTTGTTGGCCCGCCGGCCCGCAGCCTGATACCGCCCGGCCGGGCCACCGCCCTGGCGACACCGGAGGTGATGTACTAAATTCTTATGTGAATAGTCGCGACACTGCCGACATTGCGCAATTCCTCAAAGGAGAACGATCATGGGTCTGTTCGACAGTTTGAAGGGCGCCTTGGGTTCGGTCGAAGGCGCCGCTTTTCCGGCGATGGTCAACGCGCTCTTGGCGCAGACGCAGTATCACGATCTGCCCGGGCTGATCGCCGCGCTCGAAAAGGGCGGTCTCGGTCCGCAGGTTCAGTCGTGGCTCGGCAGCGGCGGCAATATGCCGATCAGCGAAGACCAGCTCAAAGCCGTGCTCGGCAACGCCCAGGTCCAGGATCTCGCTCGGCATGCCGGCCTGCCTGTCGATGAGATTTTGAAGCTGTTGTCGCAATACCTGCCCGAGATCGTCGACAAGGCGAGCCCGAACGGCACGTTACAGCCGTCCTGAAACCGGACCGGCTAAAACCGGATTTGCCGGATTTTTTGCAGTGAAGTCATCAGGGAGCGAAACATGAAAGCGATAGCCATTATTGCCGCGTCGTTCTTCCTCGCCACCGCCGCCATGGCCGACGACAGCTGTGCGGTTCAAGCCACCGGCAAAAGCCTGCACGGCGCCGCGCTGACGAGCTTCGCCAAGAAGTGCTGCAAGGATCAGGCGACCGCGCAGAAACTGCACGGCGCCGCCGAGACCAGCTTCACCAAGAAGTGCCTGACAAACTCCGGCGTGAAGTAAGCCGCATCGTCATTCCGGGGCGCCCGAAGCGCGAACCCGGAATCCATAATCACAGGCGGATTAGGATCGGCACAGCAGCGCCAATCCTGGAATGTCTGGGATTATGGATTCCGGGTTCCTCGCGGTGCTCGGCCCCGGAATGACGGGAGGACTTGGCGAGCCGTCGCTGCGAAGGCTGGTGCGCGGTAGAGGGATCGAACCTCTGACCCCTTCCATGTCAAGGAAGTGCTCTTCCGCTGAGCTAACCGCGCTTTCCAGTCGTCAGGGGCGAGGGTGTAGCGTCGGGGCGCCTACGGGGTCAAGCCCGCGCCCCGAACTTAAGTTTATGGCCCTAATAGACGGCCCGACCGCCGGAAATATCGAACACGGCGCCCGTCGGGAACGAGCAGTCCTCCGACGCCAGCCAGGCGATCATCGCCGCCAATTCCTCGACCGCAACAAAGCGGTTCATCGGGATTTTCGACAGCATGTAGTCGATATGCGCTTTCGTCATCTGCTCGAACATTTCGGTCCTGGCGGCAGCCGGCGTGATGCAGTTCACCAGCACGCCCTTGGTCGCCAGTTCCTTGGCGAGCGACTTGGTCAGTCCGATCAGGCCGGCTTTGGACGCCGAATAGTGCGAGGCGTTCGGATTGCCGTCCTTGCCGGCGATCGAAGCAATGTTGACGATGCGGCCGTAGCCGGCGGCGACCATATGCGGCACCACCGCGCGGCAGGTGAGATAAGGCCCGACCAGATTGACCTCGATCACGCGCCGCCACACCGCCGGATCGAGCTCCCACAGCGGCGCGTTGCCGCCGGTAATGCCGGCATTGTTCACCAATATGTCGATCTTGCCGAAGTCAGCCACGAGCGCATCGACCGCGGTTGCGATCGAAGCTTCATTGGTCACATCGACCACGGCGGCACGAACCCGATCGCTTTGCTTCAAGGAAGCCACCGCGCCGGTGAGCGCCGCCTGATCGACGTCCCACAACGCCACCGCCGCGCCCGACGCCAACAGCTTCTGCGCGGCGGCAAATCCGATGCCGCGCGCGCCGCCGGTGACGATGGCTGTGCGGCCGTTGAGATCGATGACGTTCATGGAACGCCTGCCATGGAACGCCTGCGTGGTTTGCCGCGCGGTTAGAACTTCACCCGGTCTGCGCCCTTCAATCCCAAGGCCGCACGGGCCTCGGCCGGCGTCGCGATCTCGAAGCCGAGATCCTCGACGATGCGGCGGATCTTGGTGACCTGTTCGGCATTGCTCTTGGCGAGCTTGCCGGGCCCGATATAGAGCAAGTCCTCGAGGCCGACGCGGATATTGCCGCCGAGCATCGCGGCATTGGTGCCGAAATTCATCTGATGCCGGCCGCCGGCCAGCACCGACCACCGGTATTGATCGCCGAACAGCTTGTCGGCGGTGCGTTTCATGAACGCAAGATTTTCCAGATCAGGGCCGATGCCGCCGAGAATGCCGAAGATCAATTGCAAAAACACCGGCGGCTTGAACATGCCGCGGTCGATGCAATGCGCGAGATTGTAAAGGTGCCCGGTGTCGTAGCATTCATGCTCGAATTTGACGCCGTGGCCCTCGCCGAGCGTCTGGTGGATCTTCTCGATGTCGCGGAAGGTGTTGGGGAAGATGTAGGCATCGGAATTGAGGAGATAGGCCTCTTCCCAATCGTATTTCCAGTTCTTGTAGCGCTTCGCCATCGGATAGAGCGCAAAATTCATTGAGCCCATATTGAGCGAGCACATTTCCGGCGACAGCGCCTTCGCCGCGCTGATGCGCTCGTCGACCGTCATGGTAACGGCGCCGCCGGTGGTGATGTTCACCACCGCGTCGGTCGCCTGCTTGATGCGCGGCAGGAATTGCATGAACACGTTCGGATCGCCGGACGGGCGGCCGTTATTCGGGTCGCGGGCATGCAGATGCAGGATCGCGGCACCGGCCTTGGCGGCATCGATCGCCTGGGTAGCGATCTGATCGGGCGTGACCGGCAGCGCATCCGACATGGTCGGCGTATGGATCGAGCCGGTAATCGCGCAACTGATGATGATCTTGTTCGCCATGGCTTCGTTTCTCCCTGAAATTTTCTGCCGGCCGGCCGGATACCGCTATTTCCGCGCGGCGCTACCATCGTCGAGGAAAACCCGGCGTTCAAGCGGAAAAACCTGCCAGCCGAAGCGCTGGACGATAAGCCCCCAGATGCCCTTGGGCGCCGCCAGCATGACCACGATCGCCACCAGCCCGAGCATCATGAGATAGATCGTGCCGAGATCGGCCAGCGTCTGCCGCAACAGGAAGAACACCACGGTGCCGATAATCGGCCCCTCGATGCGGCCGAGCCCTCCGATCACGGTGATGAAAATCACGAAGGCGGTCCAGTCGTTGACGCTGAAGGCCGCATCCGGCGAGATGCGCAGCTTCTGCAAAAAGATCAGCGCGCCGATCATGGCGGTGCCAAAGGCGGTGACGATATAGACCAGCAGTTTGGTGCGCTTGACATCGATGCCGTTGCAGATCGCGGCAAGCTCGCTGTCGCGAATGGCCTTGAGCGCAAGGCCGTAGCGCGAGCGCAGCAGCAGCACGATCAAAGCGATCACGGCAACGACCAGCGCGAGCGCGACCCAATAAAGGTAAAAGTCGCGCAGCTGCCGCGACGGCGCAATCGCGATCACCAGCGCCGACGGCAGGCTGGTGCCGGAGCCGCCGCCGAGCACTGAGAGCTGCGAGGCAAGCAGCCGAAACACTTCGGCGACAATCCAGGTGCCGATCGCAAAATAATGCCCGCGCAGCCGGAACACCAAGCCCGCCACCGGAATGGCGACAATGGCGGCGATGATGCCGGCCAGCGGAATCGCCCAGAGCGGTGAAACGCCGGCCAAGATCGCGAGTGCAAACAAAACGTAAGCGCCGAGACCGACATAGGCTTGTTGCCCGACCGAAACGAGACCGGCATAGCCCGCCAGCAAATTCCACAAACTCGCCAGCGCGATATAGGCATAGATTTCCGATAGCAGCTGCAGGTCGTCACGGCCGCCCCAGAACGGCGCCGCCGCCAGAGCGACGAGACAGATCGCGCACAGAACGGTGCCGATGCGGCTCGACCGGCTGGCGAAGGCAACGCGCACGGTCATGTGCGCACCTTCGGAAACAGGCCCTGCGGCCGCACCGCGAGCACGATTAGAAAAGCGATATGGCCAGCGAGGATTTGCCAGCCCGGATTGATATGCGCGCCGATCGCCTGCGCAACGCCGAGAATAAGTCCGCCGGCGAGCGTCCCCCACAGGCTGCCAAGGCCGCCGATAATGACGGCCTCGAAGCCGTAGATCAGCCGCGCCGGTCCTTGCGACGGATCGAAATTGGCGCGCACCGCCAGGAACACGCCGGCCACCGCCACAATGGCGAGCGACAACGCCATGGCAAGCGCAAAGACATGGCGATTGTCGAGACCCATGAGCTGCGCCACAGCGGGATCGTCGGCAGTGGCGCGGAAAGCGCGGCCGAGCGCGGTGCGATAGAACACGAATTGCAAGCCGGCGATCACCGCGACCGCGACCACGAATTGCAGCAGTGGCAGCACGCCGACATAGACGCCCTGCATGACGTGGATCGTCGCCACCTCGATATCACCGGCCTGCAATTTGACGCTGTCGGCGGTGAACACCGTCAGCAGTCCGTTCTGGATGATCACCGAAAGGCCGAAGGTCACCAAGAGCGGCGGGAGCAGATCGTCGCCGAGCGTGCGGTTGAGCACGAACCGTTGCAGCGCATAGCCGATCAGCGCCATCGCCGGCACAACGAGAACGAGCGAAGTGAGCGGCCCGATGCCGAGTGTCTGCGTAATGACCAGCGCGACATAGGCGGCGAGCACGATGAGATCGCCATGCGCGATATTAACCAGCCGCATCACGCCGAAAATCAGCGACAGCCCGGCGGCGAACATGGCGTAGAGCCCGCCGACCAGGACGCCTTGAAGGATGACGTTGACCCACTCCATCGCGACCCCGCCCCTGCCCCGTCCTACAAGAGGAAATGCTCACACCCCGAAATACGCCGCGGCAATCTGCTCGCGTGTCAAATTCTTCGCCGCGCCGGTCAGCGCGACACGGCCTTCCTGCAAACAATAGACGCGCTGTGCCGCCTTGAGCGCCTGCACGATATCCTGCTCGACCAGCACGATCGACGTGCCTTCACCCAGGATCGCAGGCAGCCGCGCATAAATGTCGCGCACGACGATCGGCGCCAGGCCGAGACTGATCTCATCGCACAACAGCAATTTCGGGTTCGACATCAGCGCGCGGCTGATCGCGACCATCTGCTGCTGTCCGCCGGACAATGCCGTGCTCGGAAAGTGGCGGCGCTCGGCGAGCGCCGGAAACAGCTCGAAGATACGCTGCAGATTCCACGGCCCCGGCCGGCCAAGCTGGCCGCCGATCAGAAGATTCTCCTCGACGCTCAGGGAAGCGAACAATCCCCTGCCCTCCGGCACCAGCGCGATGCCGCGCGCCGCGACCGCATAAGCCGGCACGCCGCCGATCGGACGGCCCTCGAAAACGATCGCTTCCGGCCGCGCCCGCAGCAGGCCGGCGATGGTGCGCAGCAGTGCGCTTTTGCCGGCGCCATTGGCGCCGATCACCGCGACGGCTTCGCCATGGCCGATTTCCATCGAGACGCCGAACAAAGCCTGGATATCGCCATAGAACGCATCGAGCGCGTGCACGGCGAGCAGCGGCGTTGCAGGCAACGCGTCAGGCATCGGCCTCGATCCCCAAATAGATTTCCGCCACCTGCGGACTGCGCAGCACCGTCGCCGGATCGCCGGCAGCGATGAAGCCACCGTTATGCAAGACCAAAAGGCGATCGATGCTGGCGACCAAGGCGTGCACGACATGCTCGATCCAGATGATCGAGACGCCGCCGGCTCTCACCTCGCGGATCAGTTCGATCAGCGCGTGGCACTCGTGCTCGGTCAAACCGCCGGCGACTTCGTCAAGCAACAACACCCGCGGATTGGTCGCAAGCGCGCGGGCCAGTTCGAGCCGCTTGCGATCGAGCAGCGTGAGACTTGCCGCCGGCCGATTGGCTTTATCGGCAAGACCGCAGCGCTGCAGAATATCCATGCAGGCTTGATAGGCGTCGCGCTCGCGGCGGCCGCCGCCGAACGCCGCGGCGACAACGAGATTTTCGAACACGCTCATGCCGCCGAACGGCTGTGGAATCTGAAACGACCGTCCGATCCCCATGGCGCACCGCCGCGCCGGCGGCACATGGGTGATGTCGCCACCGGCATAAAGCACACGGCCGGAATCGGGATGAATGTTGCCGCTGATGATACCGAACAAGGTCGTCTTGCCGGCGCCGTTGGGACCGATGATGCCGAGCGCCTCGCCCTCGGCAAGTTGCAGATCGACCGCCTCGGCGATCACGATCGCGCCGAACCGCTTCGAGACCTTGTCGAGTGCCAGGATCGGCGCGGCCATGGCGGTCATATGGCGGTCATCCAGCTATTTTGTGGGCCTTTGCATCCTGGATCGCCTTCCACACCGTGTAAGGCGTCATCGGCATTTGGATATCGCGCACGCCGAGCCCGCGCAAAGCGTCGAGGATGGCGCTGACCATGACGGCGGGCGCCGCCGTGGTGCCGCCTTCGCCGCCGGCCTTGATGCCAAGTGGATTGGTCGGCGACAGCACCTCGGCGATCTCGGTCCGGAATGACGGCAGATAGTCCGCCCGCGGCATGCCGTAGTCCATGAAAGAGCCGGTCAGCGGTTGGCCGGTATCAGGCTCGATGTAGATCTGCTCCCACATCGCCTGGCCGACGCCCTGGGCGATGGCGCCGTGGGTCTGGCCGTCCACGATCAACGGATTGATGCAGCGGCCCACATCGTCGATGCAGGCGTAGCGGGCAATCACGATTTCTCCGGTGTCCGGATCGACCTCGACCTCGCAGATCGCGGTGCCGTTGGGAAATACCGGCTCGTGCATCTCATTGGTGTAGCCGACTGAAAGTCCATCCTTGAGGTCGGGCGGCAGCGAAATCTGCGCAGCTTCCGCGGCAAGCTCAAGAAAGTCGAAGGTGCGGTTGCTGATCGGCGACGAAAAGCGGCCGCCTTTGAACTCGACCTTGTCCGCCGTGGTCTTAAGAATGATCGCGGTGATCTTGCGGCCTTTCTCGATCAGATCGGGCACGGCTTTCACGATCACCGTGCCGGCATGGCGCATCGAACGGCCGGAGTGCGATCCGCCACCGACGCTTACGATATCGGTGTCGCCGATAATGATGTTGATGACTTTGACCGGCACGCCGATCAGGTCGGCGACCACCTGTGCGAAGCTCGTCTCGTGACCCTGCCCTGCCGGCTGCGTGCCGATCACCACGTCCACCTTGCCGTCCGCCCTGATGGTGATCTCGGTGCGCTCCTTCGGCGCGCCGATCGAGGACTCGACGTAGTTGGCCAAGCCGAGGCCGAGCAATTTGCCTCGCTTTTTCGCGTCCTTCCTGCGCTGCGTGAAGCCCTCCCAGTCGGCGAGCTTCATGGCCGCGTCCATATTCGTTTCGTAGGTGCCGCTGTCGTACAGCATGCCGACCGCATTGCGGTACGGCATCTGCTCCGGACCGATGAGGTTCTTGCGGCGCAGCTTGATGCGGTCGATGCCGAGTTGATCGGCCGCCATGTCCATCATGCGCTCGATGGCGAACGTCACCTCGGGCCGTCCGGACGAGCGGTAGGCATTGGTCGGCATGGTGTTGGTGAACACCGCGCGCGAACGCAAATGCGCGGCTGGAACATCGTAGCTGCCGGTGATGAGACCGGAGCCCTTCGACAGCGGCGACAGCGACACGCAGTGCGAGCCGACATTGCTGACGTTGTCGGAGCGCATCGCCAAAATCTTGCCCTTGGCGTCGAACGCCACCGTGATGTCCACCAGAAGATCGCGGCCCTGATAGTCGGTGAGAAATGCCTCCGAGCGCGTCGCCGTGTATTTGACCGGCCGCTTGAGCTTGCGTGCCGCCCAGACGACCAGGCCGTATTCGACATAGGGACGGTTGCGCGAACCGAAGTTGCCGCCGATGTCATAGGAGAGGACGCGAACCTTGTCCGGCGGCAGGTGGAGAATGCCGGCCATCTCGTATTTTTGTTTCACCGCGCCGCCGCCGCCGCAATAGAGCGTCGTGCGGTCGGTTGCCGGATCGTAGTCGCCGACGCAGGAGCGCAGCTCCATGGTCACCGCGGTCACGCGTCCGATGTTGAAGAAGGACTTCACCACATGCGCGGCCTTGGCAAAGGCCTGGTCGGTCTTGGCCTTGTCGCCGAATTCAGTGTCCACCAGCACGTTGTCCGGGGTCTCATCCCAGAGCGGCGCGTTGCCAGGGCGGAGCGCCTTTTCGGTCTCGACCAGATAAGGCAGCTCCTCGTATTCGACCGTGACGGCTTCAGCTGCGTCCATCGCCTGGTTGCGCGTCTCCGCCACCACCATCGCGACCGGTTCGCCGACATAGCGGGCCCTGTCGACCGGCAGCAGCACGTGGCGGCCGGGAAATACCGGTTGGCCGCCCTTGCCGGTAAGCTTCATGTCGAACTTGGTGGACGGGACCGGCGAGTGCGGGATCGGCGTCAGGGCGTCGGCTTCGCAGTCCTCTCCGGTCAGCACCGCCAACACGCCGGGCATCGCCTTCGCCGTCGCGCCGTCGATCGAGACGATGCGGGCATGCGGATGCGGCGACCGCACCATCACCGCATAGGCCTGGCCGTCGAGACTGAAGTCGTCGGTGAAACGCCCCTTGCCGGTAGTCAGCCGGGCGTCTTCCTTGCGCGGGAGGGGTTTGCCGATGAAGCGATAGCCGTCGTTCGGCCGTCCAGTGTCATTCATGATGGTTCGCTTAGATGTTTCCAGTGGCTCACGCCACTCTTTTGAATTCTTGCTGGCGGCGCCGCACCCGGCCCTCGTCGACCTCGATTCCCAGGCCAGGGCGGTCGGAAACCTCGGCATGGCCGTCGGCGATAAGAAGCGGTTCCATCGTGACATCCTCGGCCAGACCGGGGCTGGTCAGGGTCAAACCCCAGCCAATGGCCGGTGCCGCCGCCGCCACGTGCAGCGCCGCCGCCGAAGCAACACTCAACTCGCCGGTCTTGCAGGAAATATTCACGCTCATGCCGAAGCGGTCGCACAGCCGGCAGGCTTCGATCAACTCGCGCAAACCGCCGAGCTTGATCGCCTTGAGGCTGACGCCGCGGACGCCGCGCTGGTGATGCTGCTCGATGTCTTCGCGCGAATGGATGCCTTCGTCGGCGCCGATCGCTATCGAAGTCGCCGCGGCGAGCCGCGCCATGGCATCAAGCGCGTGCGCCTCGACCGGCTGCTCGAAAAAGTCGAGCCCGCAACCGTCCACCGCCCGCACGTAATTCAACGCCGCCTCGGGCGAAAAACCTTGATTGGCGTCGGACGAAACCAGGCAATCTTTGTTCAACGCTTTCAGTGCGACGCATATCGATTTGGTGCGCGCGGCGTCGGCTTCCGGCGCGGCAAGACCGACTTTGATCTTGAACGCGCGATAACCGGCGGCGTAGCGCGCCCCCGCCTCGCGCAAATCGGCGGCGCCATCGTCGGAACCAATAACGGCGAGGAGCGGCATTCGGCTACGCCGTTTTTCACCAAAGAGCGCGTAAACCGGACGTCCGGTAGCGCGCCCAACCAGATCGTGAAGGGCAATATCGATTGCGGCCTTGGCGCCAGTATTGCCGTACATCTGGGCATTCATCGCAGCGGCAATTCCGGCGAAATCATCGGCGGCGCGCTGCAACAGGCTCGGCGCCATATGGGTGACGGCCGCCATCATGCTGGCGACGGTTTCCCCCGTCATGGTCGGCGCCGAAGCAGCCTCGCCCCAGCCGACCAGGCCGCCGTCGGACTCGATGCGCACCAGCACATTGTCAGCCCGCGCGACGGTCTCGCCGGCCATGTGCACCGGCTTCTTCATCGGCAGACTGATCGCGATAGGCTCGATCGCCCTGATCTTCACGATGTTCCTCGTTCAGCTTGGCGGCCGCGCCGAAGTGGCAGCGGATCGGGTGCGAGCAAAAGCCGCGGCAGCCCACAATGTAGCGGGACCGGGCGCTACGCGACAAGCGGCCCACTCCCTTGCGGCCGGCGGATATGCCACAGAATCGGCCACCATTGCATGCATGCTGAGACCAGCCTATGTCACGGGCGCTCGGCGGCAGGAAGATTCGCGCTTTGTGGCGTAACCCCGATTGGTGCGATAAGCGCATGTCACCCGTACGTTTTAAATAGTGACTTTCTACGGCAACTTTCCCACAGTTCGGACCGGAGTTCGGACAATGCGAGCTAAGCTTATCACCCTCGCCGCGGCATTATTGCCGCTTGTCGTGCCCGGTCATGCCTCGAGCACCGACCTGTCATCGCCGGTCGGGCTGTGGCAGGCACTGGATGACGATACCAAGCAGCCGACCGGCTGGTTTCTGATCACCGACCATGGTGGCGTCTATGACGGCATTATCGCCAAAATGTTTTTTAAGCCCGGCGAAAATCAGAACTCCTACGTGCGACGAGTGCAAAGACGATCGTCACGACCATCCGTGGCTCGGGCTCGAAATCATCCGCGGCATGAAACCGGAAGGCGATGCCAAATTTGGCGACGGAACGATTCTCGATCCGCGCGACGGCAAAATCTATCACGCGACGATGAAGATCTCGCCGGATGGCGGCACGCTGACGGTGCGCGGCTATATCGGCATCGAGCTGTTGGGTCAAAATCAATATTGGACGCGCTTGCCGGATTCCGCCTACAGCCAGCTCGATCCGTCCGTCAATCCGAATACGGCAGCCACCACCAATCCAGCCGCCAAGCATCCTGCTCCGCCGCCGCACAAACCATCTGGTCCGATGACTGGCCCGACGACCGCGCCGGCCGCTCCTAAACCCTGATCCAATCCAATTGAATCGGATCAGGGTCCGGGGCAGGCTTTTTCGGGAATATGCTCTAAGGAGTTTTGGTCGTTCGATGCTGGCGCGGTTTGCCCATCAAGATCGGCTGAAATAAAGCCGCCGCCGCCATCGTTGTCAGCAGCGAGATCGCCAAGAGCTTACCCATGCTGGACGTGCCGGGGTGGCTGGAGAACCACAGGCTGCCGAACGCCGTTGCCGTGGTGAGCGCGCTAAACGTCACCGCCCGCGTCAGCACCGACTGCAACAGGTTGGTCTGCCCCTCGCGCCACGCCATGATGTAATAGATCTTGAAGGCAACGCCGACGCCCAACAACAACGGCAACGCGATGATGTTGGCGAAGTTGAGCGGCAGACCAACCAGCACGCATATTTCAAGCGTCACCACGCCGGCGAGCAGCAGCGGAACCAGCGTGAGCAACACGTCGCTGATCCGGCGCAGCGTGATGAAAAGAATGATGCCAATGGAAATGAGCGCGCAGGCGCCGGCTTCGATGAAGGCCGAGACGATGGCGCCGCGGGCGTCAAGGATCGAAATCGGCCCCTCGATCGCGGTGGGCGCGACCGACCGGACGGCGCCGGCAAAGACGGTGAGATTGGCATTGTCGTTGGCGTCGCCCGACGGCGCGACTTCGACACGGGCTTGGCCGTCCGGCGTCGTCCACTGCCGCGTCAGCGTCGGTGGAAGATTGGCACGCGTCACTTCCTGAGCTTTCAACAGATTACGCAGCCCGTCGAGCGCCGTTCCGAGCGGCTGCACGAACACGGTCTCCACCCGTTGCCGCACCGCGGGATCGGCCTTGGCGAGCGCGGTCAACGAGGTGGCGAGGTGCCGCGCGGCAACGGCGCCGCTGCCTTGGCCGTCACCCGCAAGCTGATTGAGGAAGGTAACGGTCGAATTCATCATGCCGATGTTTTGCGCATCCGTCGGCGGCGGGCTAAGCGCCTCCGGCGTCAGCCCCGGCATCAACTTGTCGGCCGCGGCCTGGATCAAAGGCAATTTCTGCTGCTGATCCTCCGGGATAAAGGTCGACAAAGTGACGACGCGGGATACTTGCGGCAAGGCGCGCAGCTTGGTCGCAATTTGATCGGCCGCCGCCAATGACGGCTCGAGGATCTGGATGTCGTTGGCACCGCTTTGCGGATCGTTCTTCAATTCCAGATAAGTCGCGACCGATTCGACATTGGGGCTGCGCAGATTGATCGGATTGAAGTCGAAGCGCAGCCAAAACAAGAGCGGCAAGCCGGCAGCGACGACAAGGCCGGTGATGATAAGGATCGGCATGCGATTGCGGGCGAGAAAATCATCGAACGGCGCCAAGGCCGCGTAACCGAGCTGCGCGGGTTCGGGCGGCGGTTTGAAAAGGCTCAAGAGCGCCGGCAGCAGCGTGATGCTGGTGGCAAAGGCGATCAGCATGCCGACGCCGGCGATCAGACCGAGCTCGGAAACACCTTTGTACACCGTGGGAAGAAACGACAGAAAGCCGGCCGCGGTCGCCAGCGCGGCGAGCGTCAGCGGCGCGCCGGCGCGGCGTGCGGCTTCCAGCAAGGCACCCCGCACATTGTCGATCTCATGCCGCTCCGCCCGGTAGCGCACGCTAAATTGCAGGCCGAAATCGACACCGAGGCCGACAAACAACACCGCGAAATAAACCGAGATCAGGTTGAGCGTGCCGACCATCAGCAGGCCGGCCGCGGCAGTGATGGCGAGACCAACGACAAGGGAGACGAAGACTGCGAAAATGACGCGCACCCAGCGCAACGCCAGCCACAAGATGATAAGCACGACCGCGATCGTCACGCTGGCGTTGAGCCCGGCATTCTCCTTGATGGTGGCGAATTCTTCGTCGGCCATCGGCACCGGACCGGTGAGCCGCAGCCGCGCCTGATATTTGGACCCTATGTCGAGATCGGCGGCCGTCTTGCGAATGAAATCGGTCGCGCGCTGGCCGGGCTCGAGTTCCGAATAATCAAGTGCCGCCTGGATTTCGAGGAAACGAAGCCGTTCGTCAGCCGAAGTGGCGTGGCCCTGGACCAGTTCCTGCCAGGAAAAGTTCGCCTGCTGGCCGGCATTCACTTTGTCGATGGTGTCGGCCGCGCGCGTCATCGGCCCGGTCATCGAGTTCGAGCGTGATCTCGCCGCCCTGCACGCCGAGCAGCCCAAATTGCAGCACCTGAAGAACGCCGCGCAGGGTTGGATCGCGAGCCAGCGTTTGCAGGAGCCGCTGCGCCTGCGTCAGCGTCGCCATCTGCGGCTTGAGCGTATCGACCGGCTCGAACAACAGGCCGTTCTGCGCGAAAAAGCTGCCCCCCTTCGGCTGCTCGAGGGTGTGAATCAGATCTTTCTGCTGCGCGAGCCGCTGCGCCACCGCGGCGGTGGCTTCATCGACCAGTTCCGGTGTGGGCGCATCGATCACCGCGACGATCGTTTCGAATTGCGGAAAGGCCTTCTCGAGGGCTGCTTCGCGTTCACGCCAGTCGATATGTGAAGAAATCAGCTGGTTGAGGTCGGTCGTCATGGCGAAATGCGTCGCGGCATACCAACCCGACAGCACGGCGAGCAAAAGCGATATCCCGATCACCGGCCAGGCGTGTTGCGCGCAAAAGCCGACTGCGCGAACGACAAAGGCAGTGATCATCTTCATGGGGGGCCTAGCGGCGCAAAGGGTGATGGGCGGAGGGCCCGAGCGGCGGACGAGTAAGGTTAGCGGAACAGGCGGTTTTGGGCGTTAAGACAAAGGCAAAATGGTGGCACGTGCTTCCCCCAGGCGCCTAAATGCCCCGAAAGACGGCAAAAGGGAAATCATGGATATTTTCCTATCTTCAGAACCGTTGGTTAAGCCAAGAGCGGCGGCCGAAACAGCCCGCCCGGTCCTGGCTGCCGCCATCCCCTATTTCTTCCATTCTACTAAATCGGCCGTCAGGCTGGCTGGAAGCGCCGTTTTGCCAGAATAACGCGGTCCGGCCAGTATAGCGTGCTGGACAAGGACAGGCATTTCCGCTCAATGGGAACTGTTTAGCGGTCTCTGTGCGAGTAAGACCCGATCCCGACCCGGTTTCAGGCTTGGTCCGGGCTTGATTGCAACGGTTTCGCAGCCAAGTAATTGGGCATATGTATTGGGATATGCACGGCTAATCCCCCGCCACCGGGACAGACTTCACTTCGGCCGCAGCCTTGCGGCGCATGGCCGCAGTGAGGGATGCAATCATTCGACCGGTCCAGAGGACCGGAGGAGATGTTGATGAAAGTAATTCTCGCCCAGCCTCGCGGTTTCTGCGCCGGCGTTGTGCGCGCCATCGAGATTGTCGAACGGGCGCTGCAGAAATACGGCCCCCCGGTCTATGTGCGCCATGAGATCGTGCACAATAAGCACGTGGTCGAGAGCCTCAAGGCCAAGGGCGCGCACTTCGTCGAGGACCTGTCGGAAGTGCCACCGAACGCCGTCACCATCTTTAGCGCCCATGGCGTCGCCAAAAGCATCGAGGAGGAAGCAGCATCTCGCGCGCTGCCGGTGCTCAACGCGACCTGCCCGCTGGTCACCAAGGTGCACAACCAGGGCAAGCGCTATGTGGGCCAGGGCCGCAAGCTCATTCTCATCGGCCATGCCGGTCATCCGGAGGTCGAGGGCACCATGGGTCAGATCTCCGAACCGGTCACGCTGGTGCAGACCGAGAGCGATGTCGCCAAGCTCGACATCCCGAAAGATACGCCTGTGGCCTATGTGACGCAGACCACGCTCTCGGTCGACGATACCCGCGGCATCATCGCCGCGCTGCATAATCGATTCACCAATATCGTGGGCCCCGAGACCCGCGACATCTGCTACGCCACGCAGAACAGGCAGACCGCGGTGCGTGAACTATCGAAGCTCGTCGACGTTATTCTGGTGGTCGGAGCCAAGAACAGTTCCAATTCCAACCGGCTGCGCGAAATCGGCGAAGAAGATGGCACGCCCAGTTATCTTATCGCCGATGGTAGCGAGTTGCAGACGGATTGGTTCCGCGCGGCCGATACGGTGGGCATCACTGCCGGTGCCTCGGCACCGGAGGTTTTAGTGGAGGACGTGATCGATGCGTTGCGGCGGCTCGGGCCGGTCCATGTCAGCCAATTGACCGGGCGGCAGGAAACCATCGAATTCCGGCTGCCGCCGGAATTGACCGATGGTGTCACCGCCGGCCGCGTCACCGCCAAAGTTTGAACTGCCCCTCTAAAGTCTAAACTGCTCCTCTTTGGAATAAACTGCTCCTTTTTGGATTGAACGCCGCCGGTTCGCGGCAAGACCAATCCAACAAGGCGAATGCAAAAAGGATAAGAGTTTTGGGTGTATCTCTGCGACAGAAGGCTAAGGTCGGTGCCTATGTGCTGCGTCAGCGTATGGCTGGCCGCAAGCGCTATCCGCTCGTGCTCATGCTCGAACCGCTGTTTCGCTGCAATCTCGCCTGCGTCGGCTGCGGCAAGATCGATTATCCCGACGCGATCCTGAACAAGCGTCTGTCGGTCAAAGAATGCCTCGACGCCGTCGACGAATGCGGCGCGCCGATGGTCGCCATTCCGGGCGGCGAGCCGCTGATCCACAAGGAGATCGGCGAGATCGTCAAAGGCATCGTCGACCGCAAGAAATTCGTGTCGCTCTGCACCAATGCGCTGCTCTTGGAAAAGAAGCTGCATCTGTTCGAGCCGTCGCCTTATCTGTTTTTCTCGGTCCATCTCGACGGCATCAAGGAACATCACGATAAGTCGGTGTGCATGGAGGGCGGCTACGAGAAGGCCGTTGCCGCCATCAAGGCCGCCAAGGCCAAGGGCTTTTCGGTCAACGTCAACTGCACGGTGTTCGATGGCCATCCGGCCGAGGATATCGCCAAATTTCTCGACCTCACCGAAGAGCTCGGCGTCGGCGTCTCGATCTCGCCCGGCTATGCCTACGAGCGGGCGCCCGATCAGGAGCACTTCCTCAATCGCCGCAAGACCAAAGAACTGTTCCGCGACGTGTTCGCGCGCGGCAAGGGCAAGAACTGGAATCTGACGCATTCCAGCATGTTCCTCGACTTTCTGGCCGGTAATCAGGAATTCCACTGCACGCCGTGGGGCATGCCGACCCGCAACGTATTCGGCTGGCAGAAGCCCTGCTATTTGCTTGGCGAAGGCTACGCCAAGACGTTTACCGAGCTGATGGAAACCACGGATTGGGACAGCTACGGCACCGGCCGCTACGAAAAATGCGCGAACTGCATGGCGCATTGCGGCTACGAGCCGACCGCGGCAGACGCCATGATGAAACATCCGATCAAGGCGATGATGATCGCGCTGCGCGGCCTCAAGACCGAAGGCGAGATGGCGCCGGAAATCTCACTCGATAATCAGCGGCCGGCCAAATACATGTTCGACGGTCAGGTGCAGCAGCGGCTCTCTGAAATGCGCGCCAACGAGGCGCGCGAGAAAGCCGCCAAGGCGTCGCAGCAGTCGGCCAGCGCGGCGTAAGATCACTGCGGGGGCGCGATGAATCGCGCGGATGCAATACGGGTCCTCAAGCGGCACGAGACGGAGCTCAGAAAGCTCGGCGTCGAGCATCTTTTCTTGTTCGGATCCGTCGCCCGCGACGATGCTAAAAACGATTCAGATATCGATCTTTTTTTCGATCATGCGCGCGGTCAACTCGGTTTATACGAATTGATGGATGTGAAGGAGCGCGCTCAGGAAATTTTGGGGCGGCCAACCGACATCATGACGCGCCGCAGCCTGCATCCGGCATTGCGTGCAAGGATCGAAGACTCCGCGCTACGCGTGTTTTGATGACGGACCGCGCACTCGTCCTTCGTTTGAGCGACATGATCGAGGCTATCGAGCGTATTCGGTCAGTGGTGAGCAGATTAAACTTGGACGAATTCGAGACCAGTTGGGAACATCAATGGCTGGTGGAACGAGGCGTGCTGATCATTTCCGAGGCAAGCCGGTATTTGAGCGCTGATTTAAAAGCGCGCCATCCAGAGATACCGTGGACCAAAGTGGCTGGCATCGGAAGCGTCTTACGACACGACTATGAGCGCATCGCTTCCGATGTGATTTGGAAGCTTACAACGATTGACCTACCTATTTTGGACGCAGTCTGCCGGGACGAACTGGCAAAGGTTAGCAAGTAGGATTGCGTCGGGACCGCGGCTGGCTGAAGCCATCGACAAGCGTCCCGACGCTTCCAAAGGCCCGCCCGGCGGTTGCGGCCGGCCCCATGTTGCAACAGGCGTGAACGAGCCGCCCGGACCGCCTGTCCCGTGCAGACTATTTAAACTCAATGAGCCCGGCCGAACTGCTCGCCGTCGGCGTCGGTGACCCACACGCCGCATTCCCCGCACTTAAAGATTCCCACGTCCGGCGCACCGGCCGTCCCCCGCGTCATGCGCGTCAGGTGCATGGGGCGGCCGCAATTCGGACAACACGGCCGTGAGCTGAAGTCTTCGCCGACTCGCGGCGTCACCGTACGTAGTTCCAGCATATCACATCCTCCGTCAGCGTATTTTTCAAACCGACGATTGAAATTCAAACACGCGTTTGAGACGCGACTAGGCCGTAAACAAGGAGGTTTTGTGATCAAGTCCGCACCAGCGACGTCACGAATCTTACCATTTCGTTGCTGCTCGCGACCGGTAGGGTGCCACCGCTCTCCTTAAGAATGCGATCGCGTCGGCACGATCCTGCGCACGCCTGACCGCAGCGGCCGGAGATTTATTCTCCACGCTGCTCCTAAGCAGCGGCGGAAGCCTCGGCTATAACCAAATGCCCTTTATCGACTGAACGGAAAAAGCGGCAGCTCAGGGCGCGCCGCGCTGTAGTATTTCGACATGGCGCGCGACCGACATTGCGGTGACGCGCTGGCCGTCCGCCGGTATGACGCGATCCCAGAACGCGCCGTAGATGACATCGTATGACCATGGCTTGAGCCGTGCCGCGATGGTCTCGACGGCATTGCCGCCGAGCGGAATGAAATTCGGATAGCTCCACATAAAACTGACAAACTTACGATCGGCCGCGACCTGCAGCAGATCGCCGGACAGCAACGCCCCTTTTTTGCCGGCGCCATCCGCCCAGTGCATCACGGTGCCGCCCTCGAAATGGCCTCCGGTACGAATGAGCGTCAGGCCTGGCGATATTTCCTTGCTCTCGCCGCTCCATAGTTCAAGGCAAGGGGCGGACCGCATGATCCATGGTTTATCGGCGGCATGCAGATAGACCGGAATATCGCCGAACGCCGCGCTCCATTCCGTCATCGTCGTATAATAATGCGGATGCGAGATCGCGATCGCCTTCAGGCCGCCGAGGCTATTGATGATCTCGACCATCGCGTCGTCGATCAGGCTGATACAGTCCCACAGCACATTGCCTTGCGGCGTCCGGACCAGCAACGCGCGCTGGCCGATGCCGAACAGCGGCGCAGAGCCGATCCCGATCAGTTCCGCCTCATGACGAAACGTCGCCATGTGGGTGGTCCGCAGTCTCGGCAAACTCGTCCATCCCTGCCCGGACGGCGGCACGAACTGACGCTCTTCATCGCAGATCAGACACCGGGCCGGCGGCTGTTCCGACGGCTCGTATTGCGTTCCACAGGTCGTGCAGATCAAAGCGTGCTTCACAGGCTGCCTCTTATCGATGGGGCTCAAAGCAAGGAGCCCGCAAAATGTCATAGAGAGTGCAATAGCTAAAGATCACAGGCCGCTTAAATACCAGATTAACTCAGTTACGTTGGCTTATCGCGGGAGTAAAAAAATGCGCCACGCCGCGCTCGTCTCGGCCTTAGGCATCATCATCGTCGCTCTGGCACCGGTTTCCCCGGCCCGCGCGGCGGCCGATGACGAAGGGCCGGCCTACGGCCCCGAACTGCAGGGATTCAATTATCCCGCGCCGGTTTTGCATTTCCGTTTCACCTCCCAGGGTAACTCCCTGGATATGGCGTACATGGATGTGAAACCGGACAAGCCGAACGGGCGTACCGCGGTGCTGCTCCACGGCAAGAATTTTTGCGCGGCCACCTGGCAAGGCACCATCGAGGTGTTGAGCCGGGCCGGCTATCGCGTGATCGCGCCCGATCAGATCGGTTTCTGTAAATCGACCAAGCCCGCCCATTATCAATATAGTTTCCAGCAACTCGCGGCCAATACGCACGCGCTGCTCGCCTCGATCGGGATAGACCACGCCACCGTGGTCGGTCACTCGACCGGCGGCATGCTCGCTGCTCGCTATGGCCTGATGTATCGGGGCGACGTCGACCAGCTTGTGCTTGTCGACCCGATCGGGCTTGAGGACTGGAAGGCCAAGGGCGTTCCCTGGCAAAGCGTCGACGCTTGGTACCAGCAAGAGCTGAAAACGACCGCCGACGGCATTCGCAATTACGAACGCACGACCTATTACGCCGGAACCTGGGAGCCGCGCTACGAGCCGTGGGTGCAGATGCTGGCGGGAATGTATCGCGGTCCGGGACGCGACATCGTCGCCTGGAATTCGGCGCTGCTCTACGACATGATCTATACGCAGCCGGTGTTCTACGAGCTCAAAGATCTCGCGATGCCGGTGCTGCTGATGATCGGCGACAAGGACACGACGGCGATCGGCAAGAACCTCGCCCCGCCCGCCATTCGCGCGACATTGGGCAATTATCCGGTCCTCGGTAAGGCCGCGGCAGCCGTTATCCCGCACGCCCATCTTGTCGAATTTCCGGACCTCGGCCACGCGCCGCAGATCCAGGCGCCGGACGATTTTCACAAGGCTTTGCTCGATGGCCTGCAGGTGCCCAGCGAAAACGTCTTGAAGCCCTAATGACCGTCGTCGCGTTCGATGAGGGCTTTTTTAATACGTATTGCAATTTGCACTACAAGGCCTACTTTAGGTCATAGGAGCTTTTCATGACCCGTACCGCCGAACGTAAGGAATACCCGCTCTCGATGCGTCTGCCCGAGGCGGACATCGCCATCATTGATCGCGCCGCCGGGCGGCGCGGCCGGTCACGCACGGATTTCATCCGCGAGGCGGCGGTGCGAGCGGCGGAAGATGTGCTGATGGAGAACACGCTGATCCGCATGAGCGCGCAGGGATTCAAAACATTTCTGCGGGCGATTGCGGGGCCAGCCAAGCCGGTGCCGGAGATGGTAGAACTGGCGGGCAGAACTCCGCCATGGGAAATCAGCGACAAGAGCAATCAGGGTTGAGCCTTGGCGCTCTCTTTTCCGGAGCCGCTGGCGGAGGGGCATGATGTCGCGCAATTTTCGAGCGGTAAGCTGCCGCTCGATCATTGGCTGAAGACGCGGGCGTTATCGAACCAGCAGAAGGGCTTTACCGCGGTCATGGTCATTCATGACGCCGGCCGGGTCGTTGCCTATTACGGTCTGGCGCCGACCGCCGTAGCGCCGGCTACTCTGCCTCGTTCCGTCCGCACCGGTCAGCCTCCCGACCCCGTTCCATGCTTGTTGCTTGGACAACTCGCGACCGATCTCCGCTACGCTGGAAAAGGCATCGGCACCGGTCTCCTCAAACACGCGCTTGAGCGTTGCGTCGCAGCGGCCGAACTCATTGGCGGTCGCGCACTGATGGTCAACGCCGTGGACGAAGAGGCAGCGGCGTTCTGGCACCGGCGCGGCTTCATCGCGTCAAAGGACGATCCGTTCATTCTGTTCCGTTCGATCGCCGACATAGCTGCCTCTTTGGCCAAAGCCCGTTCCCCTTGAAGAAAGTCGCTTACTGGGCTCCCATGGCCGGCGCTCAGGCCTGAGGTTTATTACCAGCGACAGCTACAGCCCCGTCCGGAGAAATCTCGACAATCGCGGAGGTGTTCGCCGAATTACCTGCGGCCGGCTGCGACGATTGCGCCGCACGGTCGCCGTCCTCCTCGTCATCATCCGATCCGTTGCGCTTAGCGTTCATCCGTCTCTGTAGCTTTTTCAGAAATACCGAAGCCGATTTCGCCTCATCTCCGTCGATTAGTTCGCGCTTGATAACTTCGTCGGTCAGGAGGATTCGCAAATCGTCAATATCCAATCTGATTTGTGACAGGCGCCTGACTTGCAGACGAAGCGAGTCCAACATCGCATCGCTGAGTAGAAGTGCGGCGATAGAAAATTTGCTTGTGATTTGTTTTTCATGAAACCAATCGGACAGCGTATCCTTTGAAAACGCCTCTAGGCTCAAATTTCCGAAACACTCGATGGCCTCGGGACCTTTGCAGTTTGCCTCCAGAGCATTTAGTTCGCACACTAAAACTCTATCGATCGGCTTTGCGAACACGACCTTGTAGATGCGCCAAACGACCCCGTTCGTAAGTACAACCCAATCGACCCCTTTATTTGCAGCGTAATCGACTACTTGTTTGATGTAGGAATCTTTTAGATCAGTTCCGACTGCCTTAACCTCGACTAGGAAACGAGGCTTGTTGTCGACCGAAACCATGAGGTCAACGTAGGTCCCTCGGATTGCGTGCTCACTGCTCAGATTTTGATATTTGTCGTAACCCAATATGTCAGAAATCATGTCTGTCACGATGACGACTGTGTCGCCTTCGCTGCTATCCTTCTTCATCGCCTGAGCAAGAATGCCCTGGTAGGTTTTGAGCTGAGCTGTAATGCGCGAAGCAACCTTGGCTGAAACTGTCATTGGCGGACGCTCCTGAAACAGGGCGTGAATGTCCCTTAAAATTGCAGCAAGAGCAATACCATCCGCATGGGTTGTGCTTCTGGACGTAAGCGAATGGCCGAAGCTAGTCCGCGATACTTCATCATGGCGGCGAGTACGGCGTCGCCAAATTCGCCTACAAAATCACATCCCCCACGCCACCGTCCGCGCATTGCCGCTTTTGAGATTGCGATAGCGCGCCAGCGCCCACAGCGGGAAGAATTTCGAATAGCCGTGGTAGCGCAGATAGAACACGCGCGGAAAACCCGTCGCGGTGTAGCGCTCCTCATTCCAGAAACCGTCGGCGCCTTGATGGTCGGCGAGATATTTGATGCCGCGCGCCACCGCCGGATGATCGGTTTCGCCGGCCGCCATGAAGCCGAGCAGCGCCCAGGCGGTTTGCGACGCGGTCGACAGCGCCGGTTCATAGCCGTGGTAGTCGAGCTTATAGCTCGAGCCGTCCTCGCCCCAGCCGCCGTCGGCGTTCTGGATGGACGCCAGCCACTCCACCGCCTTGCGCATCTCCGGCGCCTCGCGGGGAAAACCCGCGGCATTGAGTGCGCATAGCACCGACCAGGTGCCGTAGATGTAATTCATGCCCCAGCGGCCGTACCACGAGCCGTCGGCGAGCTGCGTCCTGCGCAGATAATCGATAGCGCGCTTGACCGCTTCATCCTCCCTCGTGGAGCGAAGCGGAACGGGGGAGGGGGACCGCCGGAACGGCGGTGGTGGGGGCGTCGTGCTACGAAATTTTTCTGCGACGCCTGCGCCCCCTCCACCATGCTGCGCATGGTCCCCCTCCCCCGCTTCGCGGGGGCGGATATTAAATTGCGCCAGCATCGACAGGCAGCGCGCGCTGACGTCCTCGGTCGGCGGGTCGAGCAGCGCGCCGTGATCGGCGAACGGGATATTGTTGAGATAATGAAACTCGTTGTCGGCATCGAAGGCGCCCCAGGCGCCGTTCTTGCTCTGCATGCCGACGATCCATTCGCGCGCACGGTCGATCGCGGTCTGATAATCAACATTGACCAGACCCTGCATGCGGTCCATCGCCATCGCCACCACCGCGGTGTCGTCGACGTCGGGATAATGCGGGTTGGCGTATTGAAACGCCCAGCCGCCGGGCCGCAGATCGGGCCGCCGCGCGATCCAATCGCCGCGCACATTGAGCACCTGCATCGGCACCAGCCAGTCGAGACCGCGCTTGACCTTGGCATTGACGGCTTCACCGCCGACTTCCATCAGCGCGTGGCAGGCGAGCCCGGTGTCCCAGATCGGCGAGACGCAGGGCTGGCAGTAAGTCTCGTCGTCATGGATGACGAGGAGCCGCTCGACCGATCGCCGTGCCACGGCGCGCTGCGGGTGGTTCTCCGGATAGCCCAGCGCGTCATACATCATCACGCTGTTGGCCATGGCCGGGTAAATCGCGCCGAGACCGTCTTCGCCATTGAGCCGCTCGCCGGTCCAGGCCACGGCGCGCTGGATTGCGCGCTCGCGAACGCCTTTGGGAAAGAACGGCTCCGCCGCGCGCAGCACCTCATCGACGACGCGGAAGAACCAGAACCACGACGCCTTCTGCTGCGGCGCTTTCGGCGTCGGCCCGAGCTCAAGCGGTGGTTTTAGAAACAGCTCGTCGATGGTGACGCCCTTGGCATTGCGCGCACGCGGCTTCTTCGCCATCAGCACCAGAAGCGGCACGATCACGGTGCGGCTCCAATACGATATCTTGTCGAGGTGGAAGGGGAACCACTTCGGCAGCAGCATGATCTCGACCGGCATCGCCGGCACCGCGCGCCACGGCACGATGCCGTAAAGCGCCAGCAGGCAGCGCGTGAACACATTCGCCCGTTCGGCGCCGCCGCGCCGCCGGATCGCTTCGCGGGCACGGCGCATATGATCGGCGTCGGGCGAGTCGCCGATCATCTTCAGCGCGAAATAGGCCTTCACCGTCGCGCTCATGTCGAATTCGCCGTCGGCAAACAGCGGCCAGCCGTCATGCGCGCCTTGGATGCGGCGGAGATAATTGCCGATACCGGCTTCCAGCGCGGCATCGACCGGTTCGCCGAGATGATGCCGCAGCAGCACATATTCCGCCGGAATGGTTGCATCGGCTTCGAGCTCGAACAGCCAATGCCCGTCGGCGCGCTGGCAGGCGAGCAGCGCCTGCGTCGCCGCGTCGATATGGCGGTCGAGATCAGGTTCTTTGATAGGCAATGCGTCCATAGGCTTTGTTGAAACTCGTTTCAGTTCCGCGCGGCCAATGCGGCGGCGCGTTGGCCGGAGCGGATGGCACTTTCAATGGTGGCGGGCAAGCCGGTATTGGTCCAGTCGCCGGCGAGAATAAGATTGCGCCACGCGGTCTCGGCGCCGGGACGTTTTGCATCCTGCGCCGGCGTTGCGGCAAAAGTGGCGCGGCGCTCGCGCACGATCTGCCAGGGCGGCAATGTGTCGGGCAACCCGGTCAGGCGCGCGATCTCGTTCCAGATCGTTTTCGCGAGTTCCTCGCGCGGGGCTTGAATGAGCCGGTCGCCGGCGCTGATGGTCACCGACAGCCGGCCGGGAAAGGCGAACAGCCATTCGACCGTGCCGTTGAGCACGCCAAGGATCGGCGCCTGACCGGACGGCGGATCGATGCGGAAATGCGCGTTGACGATGGCGCGAAATTCGGTTGGCACGTCGAGGCCGCGGACCAGCGAAGCGGCGATATAGGGCGGCACCGCAACAATGACCGCGTCGTTTTCCGCAACAACGATGGTGTCGCTACCGAAATCCAGCGCCTCGGCGCGCGCCGCGCCGAACTCGATGGCACGCAATTGGTGCTCGAAGTGCACATCCATATTGTGCTGCTGCAGATACGCCAAAGCAGGTTCGATCAGCGTCGGCCCGAGCCCGTCGCGCGCGATCAGCGGCCGGCAGGCACGACCGCCGGCGGCGAGTGTTTCGCGAACGATTGCCGCGGCGAGTTTGGCCGAACCTTGCGGCGGTTCGATATTGAGCGCGGCAAGCAGAAGCGGCTCGACCAGGCGCGCATAGAGCGTACCCTTGCAGGCGATAACCTCGCTGACAGTCTTGCCCGGCGCGGGTCGAAGCAGCCGCGCCAGCGCGAGATAATCTGTCGCGCGCGTTCCCGGCACGCGGCGAGCGGAATCAAAAATCCAGAACGGCACGCGGCCGTCGTTGAAGCGCAAAGTCCAGCGTTCGTTCGAGGCGAGATCGACGAAGGGGAACTCGGCGTGATCCGGACCGATCAGATGATCCGACGCGCCAATGGCGTGCAGATAATCGAGCGCGGCGCGATTGCCGGAAAGCAGCAGATGATTGCCGTTATCGATCGTCATGCCGACCGAAGCATCGTGATAGGAACGGCAGCGGCCGCCGGCGAACGCGGTTGCTTCGTGCACGACCACGCGCTTGCCTGCCGCGGTGAGCTTTACCGCGGCCGACAGACCGGCCAGGCCGGCACCGATAATATGAACCGTCGCAGTCATTCCGGAAAAAACATCACAACAGATTGCGCAGCACGATGAAAAGGAACTTGGCCTTCGGTAAATGGATGCGCGCGCGCGGCGGCGCAAAGCCGCGGGCGACCAGGCGATCGAGAATAAGCCGATAGGCCTCGCCCATGATCCGCGGCGCCCGCACAACGCGGCGCGGACTCTGCTTCATGATCGCGCGCGCACTGTCGAACTCGGCTTCCGCCAATGCAACGATCGCCGCGCAGGGCTTCACAATCGCCGGGTTGGCGACCGCCGCCGCCGGATCGGTGGTCATGATCCCTGCCGCCTGCAGCTCCTCGCGCGGCAGATAGAGCCGTCCGAGGCCTGCATCCTCGTCGATGTCGCGCAAAATATTGGTGAGTTGCAACGCCCGGCCGAGATGATCCGCCAGCGCGATGCCGGGCTCCCGCGCCATGCCGAAGACGCGCACCGAAAGCCGCCCGACCGCGCAGGCGACGCGGTCGCAGTAAAGATCGAGCGTCGCGCGATCGGGCGCGCGGATATCGGCGACCACGTCCATTTCCATGCCGGCGATGACGGCAAGAAAATCGTCCTGCGCGAGATCGAAGCCGCGCACCGCCTGCGCCAGGCCAGCGAGCTGCGGCGGCGGCGCCCCGGCATAGATCGCTGCGATATCGCTGCGCCATTGATCGAGCGCGGCCTGACGCGGTTCGCGCGGCCCAAGATCGTCGGCGATGTCGTCGACGGCACGGCAGAACGAATAGATTTCGAACATCGCCTCGCGCTGCGCGCGCGGCAGGATCCGCATGCCGGCATAGAACGAGCTGCCGGAAGCCCGCGCGGCGGCCACCGTGGTTTCGGTCACTCACGCACCTCGCGGCTTTTGCGATGTGGTGGAAAAGCGCCGACCGGCGCGGCGCGACAGGCCGCGCAGAATGCCGGCAAGCGTCAGACCGGCGACGGCCGGCGCCGAGAGATGCACCGGTTCGCAGAGCGGATCGCGCGCTTGCAACAGGCGCGTCAGGCGATGCGCCGAAATATTGATGACCGAGACTTCAAGCGACAGCCGCCGGTCGTTAATCGAGGCTGAGAAGCCGTCGCTTTCGCTCAGCAATGCCTCGGTGCGCGCGGCGAGCTTGTGCAGGCAATCGAGCAGCGCCGGTGACGCGCGGCCGGCGCCAAGCGCCTCGACCGTAGCGCCGCTCGCGGCCAGCGCGTCCTGCGGAACATAGACGCGGTCGAGATTGCGGTAATCCTCCTTGCAGTCCTGCAAATGATTGATGATCTGCAAGGCCGCACACAGCGCGTCATTGGCCGGCCACACCGCGCGGCTTTCGCCGTGCACGTCGCAGACAAAACGGCCGACCGGCATCGCCGACAGCGAGCAATAGGAAATCAAATCGTCCCAGTCGCGATAGCGCAGCTTGGTGACGTCGAGCTTGAACGCCGCGATCAAGTCCTGCGCGTGCTTCGGCGTGAGCTTGCGCTCGGCAAGCGCCGCCCGCAGCCGCACCGCCACCGCGTCCTCGACATTGGCGCCGTTGAGGCCCGCTTCGAGGCGGTCGAGCAGACGCAGCTTCTCCTCGGGCGGCAGCGTCGCATGATCGGCGATGTCGTCGGCGGTGCGGACGAAATTATAGAACGCCAGGATCGCGCTGCGATGCCGCTTGGCGATGAGAAAGGACGCGACCGGGAAATTCTCGTCCCGGTGGCCCTTGCCCGAACGCCAGGCGCCGGCGTCAGTTTTGCTCGCATCGTTCATCGCAATTCCGAGACGTTGGATTGGTCCGACAGATCGGCAGACTTGTCTGAGAGATCTGCCTGGGCGCGGCCTTTCCACATGCCGCCGCGGCCGCGGGCATGCTGATAGGCGGAATCGAGGGTGAACGCCATATACATCGCCGCGATGGCCGGCAGCAGCGGCGCCCACAGTATCGACAGGCCGTAGAACCGCAGCGTGCGGCGAAACGCCAAAGCCATCAGCAGCCAGACGAACAGGCCGGCGAATTGCGGCACGCCGCGCGCGAAGATCGTAAGCGCCACCGGGGCGAGATAAGTCAGCGCAAGCCCGACAACGGTGCCGGCAAGCAGCAGCGGCGAATAGCGCAATTGCGCATAAGCCGTGCGCGACACCATGCGGCGGATGTCGGCCATGGCCGGATAATCGCGGATGCTGTGGACGCGCTCGGTCAGCGTTATCGCGATCAGTCCGTGGCGCTTGAGAAGTTTGGCGAGCGTGCAATCGTCGATCAGGGCGCCGCGGATGGCGGCAAGGCCGCCGGCGTCGCGCAGCGCCTCGCGCCGCACCAGCATGCAGCCGCCGGCGGCGGCGGCAGTACCGCGGCGCGGGTTGTTCGCCCAGGCGAACGGATAGAGCATCTGAAAGAAGAAAATGAAGGCCGGCACGAAGAACCGTTCGGCCAGACTTTTGCAACGCAATTTCGCCATCAGCGAGGTGAGGACGAACCCGCCCGGCTCCGCCCGCGCCACCAGGCTGGTGAGCGCGTCCGGCGTATAGACGATGTCGGCGTCGGTCAGGAGGAGATAACGCGGCGCAACGCCCGCCTGTTCGACGCCCTGCTGCTGGGCCCAGAGCTTGCCGGTCCAGCCGGCCGGCAGCGCACGACCCGGCAGCACCGTCAGCCGGTCGGCGGCGCCGAGCGCCACGGCGGCGTCCCGCGCCACTTGCGCGGTGCCGTCGCGGCTCTGGTCGTCGACCAGCACCACGGCGAAGGGGCCGGCATAATCCTGCCGCAACAGCGAGGCGACGGTCTCGCCAACGCATTCGGCCTCGTCACGCGCCGGTATGATGGCGGTCACGGCCGGCCATCCGCCCGCCGGGGGGCCTGCGGGCAGCGGCGCATCGTCGCGGTCGGCGGCGCGCCAGAAGCCGCCGCGGGCGGCGATAAGGTAGAGCCAGATCGCCAGCACCATTGACGCTATAAGGTCGGTGGCCACAAATACTCCCATCGGGGGGCGGATAAAGGCCGGCTGGCGGGGGCACCCGCCGCGGCCGGCTGTTCGTTATCCCCTAAATTCAGCACCTGATATAGGACCCGGATATAAGGCGAATCGCGCAGCCGGGTAGTAAACAATGAACAGCAAAAATAGCCCCTTTCTGGCCCGCCTCGATGCCGTGGCGGCGGAAACGGAGGCGCTTCTCGACAAACTTCTGGCAACGACGGCGGCGGCGGGCGAATCGAGCCGCCCGGCACGGCTGATCGAGGCCATGCGCTATTCGAGCCTCGGCGGCGGCAAGCGATTCCGGCCGTTCCTGGTGGTCGAATCGGCAAGCCTGTTCGAGGTGTCGCGGCAGAACGCCCTGATGGCGGGCGCGGCGCTCGAATGCGTGCACTGCTATTCGCTGGTACATGACGACCTTCCCGCCATGGACAATGACGAATTGCGCCGGGGCCAGCCGACCGCGCACCGCAAATTCGACGAGGCGACCGCGATCCTCTCCGGCGACAGCCTACTCACCTTTGCCTTCGATATTCTGTCGCGGCCGGAGACCCATACCGATCCGAAAGTCCGGGTCGAGCTAGTCAGCGCGCTGGCGCGCGCCTCCGGCATCGGCGGCATGGCCGGCGGCCAGATGCTTGACCTCGCCGCCGAAGGCCGCTTTGGCGCCACCACGCTTGGCGAACACGACGTCAAAATGCTGCAGGCGATGAAGACCGGCGCGCTGTTGCGCTTCGCCTGCCAGGCCGGCGGCATTCTCGCATCCGCGACGCCGCAGCAGCGCCAGGCGCTCGAACGCTACGGCGCGATCGTCGGCGAGGCATTCCAGATCGCCGACGATCTGCTCGATCTCGAAGGCGATCCGGCGCTCGTCGGCAAACAGACAGGCAAGGACGCCGCCGCGGGCAAGGCCACCATGGTCAGCGTGCTCGGCGTCGACGGCGCCAAAGCGCGGCTGCAGCAACTTGTCGCGGAGGCCGAAAAAGTGTTGGCGCCGTTTGGAAAAGCGGCCGCGATCCTGATCGAAGGCGCTCATTTCGTGGCTGAACGTAACGCATAGCGGGCCGAGCCGAATCCGCTATGATGCAACTGTGAGAGTTGCGTGACACGGTAGAATTTTAATTGTGTTGGCAGTGTTCCCCGCCGGATTGAACTTCACTCCGGCTGGTCATATTTCCCCTGGTCCGAGGGTACGACCGATTTGACTGCGATTGTTGTTGTTTTTGGAAACAGGAGCCCTATTCGGAGCATCAAGCCGTGCGCGTTGGTTTTCGCCACTCACCGTTCACATGAGCAGTGCACAACAAAACACCCCGCAACAGAGTTCCCCATAAACAGTTCCCTATGAGCATAGTCTCGCGGTCGACCCTTTCAGCAACTACGGCAGCCGCTTTCGTGGCGGCGTCACTGTTCGCACCGGCGGTGCTGCACGCGCAAAACGCCGCCCCCCATAAAGCATCGCACGCTGCGCGAACACAGGCGAAGACTCCGCCAGCCACAGCGGCCGGCGCGGCAGCGCCGGCGCATCAATTGCCGCCACGGATTCCGTTCACCGCGACCGACGATGCCTCAGCGACAATCCCCGGCATGCCCGATGCGCGCTTCTTCGCCGACTCGGTTGCCGACTTTCAAAAGGCGCTGCCGGCCCAGCCCGGGCCGTGGCTCGTGCTTTCGACCGGCGGCTCCGACGGCGCCTTTGGCGCCGGCTTGCTCAACGGCTTAAGCGCCGCCGGCAAGCGTCCCGATTATGCCGTGGTCACCGGCGTGAGCACCGGCGCGCTGATGGCGCCGTTCGCGTTTCTCGGCGCGCGCTACGACGATGCGTTGAAGGCCGCCTATACCAAGATTACGGCTGCGGATATTTTCGAGGTCGGCAGCACCGGCGAAAGTTTCGTCGATTCCTGGCCGCTGAAAGACCTGATCGCTAAACAGATCACGCCGCAAATGCTCTCCGACATCGCCGCTGAATATAACAAAGGCCGGCGTTTGTTCGTGGTCACCACCGATCTCGACGCCCAGCGTTCGGTGGTCTGGAACATGGGCGCCATCGCCGCGCACGCTGCCGACAAAAACGGCGGCGACGCCGCTCTCAATCTGTTTCGCACCGTGCTGCTGGCCTCGGGCGCCGTGCCCGGCGCCTTTCCTCCGGTGCTGATCGATGTCGAGGGCAACGGCAAGAAATTCCAGGAAATGCATGTCGACGGCGGCGTCGGCGGCCAATTCTTTGTCGCGCCCCCGGCGCTGCTGCAAAGCAACAGCGGCTACAAGATACCGGCGACACAGCTTTACATCGTGATCAACGCCGATCTCAAACCGGACTTCCAGGTTGTCGAGCCGTCCACGCCTTCCATCCTCACCCAGTCCGTCGGCATGGCGGTCGACACCGATTTGCGGCTGATGCTCGATCGTGTTTTTGTCGCGGCGAAAAATTCCGGTATCGGCTTTAACGTCGCGACCATTCCGCAAAGCTTCAGCGCGCCGAGCCGCGGTGCGTTCGATCCGCACTATATGCAGGCGCTGTTCGCGGCCGGTTTCGATCAAGGCAAGGGCGACAATGCCTTCGCGGCCGTCCCGCCGCCCTACCCCGGCGCGGTCGGCAATGAACCGAGCAGCGCGGCCAAGGCACAGACAGGCAGTGTCGAGAAACCGGGAGCGGACAAATGAGGAAGCTTGGTAGCGGCGTAACGGCGTTGGCGATTGCCGCGTTACTGACGGCGCTGGCGGCAACCTCTTCCGGCGCGGCACCGCGCGGCGCGACACGTGCATTCGACGGCGTCTGGAGCGTGTCGATCTACACCCAAAGCGGGCCTTGCGACCCCAGCTACCGCTATCCGGCGCGCATCATCGGCGGCCAGATCCGGCAGGCCGATAATGATTTCAGCTATCAATTGTCCGGCGTGGTCGCTTCGAGCGGCGCCATTGCCGTCGTCGTCACCAAGAGCGGACAGAGCGCGACCGGCTACGGCAAGTTGCTGGGCAATAGCGGCGGCGGCCGCTGGAGCGCTCAGGGCATTCAATGTTACGGCGTCTGGAACGCCGTGCGCCGCGGCTAAGCAGACATTTTCCGCTCGCACGTTTCCGCTCATTCCCGCGCAAGCGGGAATCCAGTTCAAAAGAAAGATGGATCCCCGCGTCCGCGGGGATGAGCGAATAAAATCAGCAACAATTCCCGCTCATTCCCGCGCAAGCGGGAATCCAGCTCAGGAAAGATGGGTCCCCCGCTTTCGCGGGGACGAGCGGATAAGAGCGAGGCTCAGCCCGTCTTCCTCGACTGCACGTTGGCGTTCCACCACGGGCAGACGTCGGCGGCGCGCAGGTAATTGCCGTCCATCACATTGAGCGGCTCGCGGCCGCCTTGGGCGCCGATGCCGATGCGCATGCTGCGCGCTTCCTCACGGCCTTCCGGGGTGAGCCAGGTGCGGTCGTGGCCCCACAGGCTCGGGCCTTCGGTGCGCTCATGCGGGGTCCAGTTCGCGGTGTCGATCGAGCGCCCGCCCCAGCCATATTCGACCATGAATTTCGACGGCGAATAGGAATAGAACGAGGTGACGTGATCGTTGACATGGCGGCCGAGCGTGGTCGCGATCACTTCCGGATTGCGCTGCGCCAAATCGTAGGCCTGCCCGACATCGTCGAGATAGCAGACCTCGAACATCATATGATGGATGCCGTTCTTGCCGGTGTCGATGAAGGCCAGCGAATGGTGCCGCGCATTGATGTGGAAGAAATAGGCCTTGAACGGCCGCAACAGATAATCGGTCGCCTTGAAGTTCAGGATCTCGGTGTAGAACGGCACCACGTCGTCGAGCCGCTCCGTGGTGAGCACGGCGTGGCCCATGCCGAGCGGGCCGGTGCGGAAACCGGAAATCGAGCGGCCCGGCTTGAACGCCTCGGTCGCGATCTCCGGCCCGTGAAACACTTCGAGCCGATTGCCGACCGGATCGGAAAACACGATCAGGTCCTTGACGCGGCGCTCTTCCGCGAGCGCGCGCGAGCCGCGCGCGATCTGCACGCCGTTTTTTTCCAGATGCGCCGCCAGCGCGTCGAGCGCGGCACCGTCGGCGACTTCCCAGCCATAGAACGACGGCCCCTCGCCGTCGTCGCTATGCACGACGAGGCGCTGCTTGCGGTCGTCCATGCGGAAAGCGAGCGTGTTGCGGCTCTTGTCGGTGAGCTGCATGCCGAGGAACCGGGTGGCGTAGTTCGCCCAGTCTTCCAGGTTCTTGGTGCGGATGCCGAAATAACCCAGCGCGTTGAGATTCATCGCGGTTTTCCTCGCGCGTCTGCGGCGCGCTCTTACCCGAGACATAACATATGGGGGCTAGGGCGTAAAACACCGGCAATCCTGCCCCGCGCCAGCGACGCTATCGCGGGGCGGGATTTCTACCCGATCCTCAAAATCTCCACCGCGCCGCCCGCAACCTCCGCCACATCGCCGACGGCTTTGCCGAACAGCGCGCGCGCCAGGGGCGAGACATGCGACAGCGTGCCCTTCGACGGCTCGGCCTCGTCCTCGCCGACGATGCGGAATGTCTGCTCCCGGCCATCATCGCGCCGCACCGTCACGGTCGAACCGAACTGCACCGTGTCACCATCCGCGACGGGCGCCACCACCTGCGCGGTCGTGCGCCGCGCGGTCCAGTAGCGCAGGTCGCGCGCCACCGCGGCGAACGCGGCAGCGTCATCGGCCGTCACCGCATCGGCGTGCGCCGCGCCGAGCCGGTCGATCTCGTGCTCGATCGCGGCGAGCCCCTCCGGCGTGACCAGGTTCGGATGCGCCGAAACCGGCCGCTCCGGCAGAGCGGCCGCCGCGGTATCGGATTCCTTGACGAAGGCGCGGCTCATGAGATGTCCAGACTCTCGGCCTGTCCGAAAGTACGATGGGATGACGGGTTCGATCTTATGTGGGGTGGCGGGGAGCCAGATTCACGCCGCGCCCAAGGGGAGAATAGGCGCCGTTTAGCTTAACGCGCTGTTAGCCATGGGATAGTCGGGCGAGGAACTGTGCGCTGCGAAAGGGATTGGTGCGCCGCAGCGTGAGGAGAAAAATAATGGGACCCTTATCGACAAAGCTTCCCCGCCAAAGTGACGCCCGCCAATCCGACGCCCGCCAGCGATTGACCAGCCTTCCACCCGTCTCAAAGTCGCGTATGACGAATTACGGACGGCTCGTTCGCGTCCGCTGCGGCGACGACCGCGCCGCCTTGGCCGCTTACATCGTCGCCGAACCGAATGCGGCCAAGGCGGTGGATCGCATTCGAAGCAAAGTCGCCGGTCCCGCCGATGCCGTCGAAGATCTCGGCCGGGTCAGCGAGGCGCTGCTCCAAGCGCTTCAAGTCGCACCGGGAGACTTCGTGCTCGCCAACGGCTGACCGTCATTGCGAGGAGCAAAGCGACGAAGCAATCCAGCGCGGCGCCGCAGCCTGGATTGCCTCGCTAAGCTTGTCATCGGGCCGGCCACTCCGGGGCCGGACCCGTTGGCTCGCAATGACGAAATTCCCGCCCCGCGGCAGCGCGCAAAAAACAAAAGAGCCCCGTAATGGGGCTCTCCAGGGCCGGCATTTGTCATGACGAGTTCACCGTCCCCGGGCGCGGACATTATCCGAAAGCCGGGTCGACTTAAGTACCATAAAGCACAGTGGATAATTCCGGTGATGAAGTGTGGCCGCGCTGCATCTATCGCCGCTTGCCGAGGCGCCGCCGCTATTTCTAGTAGCTTGACTCCCGGTCTCAATGTTCTCATTTTGTTCTCTGCAACACGTGGTCAGGCAAAACACATGGTCGGGTCCATCACCAGGACAATGACGAGGACGATGGCGAGAACGATGCCCGAGCGACGCCGATTTCCGCTGCCCTGGACCGCCACCGAAGCCGGCGAATCATTCCAAGTGCGCGACGCCACCGGGCAGATCCTGGGCTATTTCTATTACGAAGACGAACCGACCCGCCGCACCACCATGCACCGCCTCACCCGCGACGAAGCCCGCCGCATCGCGATGAACGTGGCGAAGCTGCCGGATTTGTTGCGGAGGCCGCAGTATTGAGAGTCGTTACGCGCGATACGCCACTTCCAGTTCGTCATGCCCGGGCTTGCGCGGTGGAAGGGGTGCGGGAGGCGGAGTGATACGGATGTTTCAGGGAGATTTGGGCGGTGATGTTTTTGTCGCCTTGCAACGGCAACGAAGCGTCGAGTCAGATGCCCCTCCCGCCGCGCTACGCGCGGCACCCTCCCCGCTAGCGCGTGGCGGGATGAAACGGCCCCCAGCGGCAGCGCCCCCTCACCCCAACCCTTCAAACCCGATGAACTTGCAGAACGTGTCGGTCTCCGCGCGGGGCGAGCGGAAGCTGTTGGCGGGGTGGTTGTGGTCGCCGTAGCCGATCGCCACCGCGCAGAACAGCATCTGCTCCGGCGGCATGCCGACAAAGGCGCGCACGAGTTTGTGCATGCGCGCCCAGGATTCCTGCGGACAGGTATCGAGGCCATGAGCGCGGGCGAGAAACATCAGCGCATGGATATAGCCGCCGAGATCGGCCCACTGCCCGGGCCCGAGCTTGCGGTCGATGGCGACGAACAGCGCGACCGGCGCGTTGAAGAACAGGAAATTGCGCTTGTATTGCTCGAGGCGGCCTGCGGCATCGCTGCGGTCGATCTGCAGCGCGCCGTAAAGCTGCACGCCGTGCTCCTCGCGCCGCCCTTTGTAGGGCTCCCACATGGTCGCCGGATAGATCGGGTATTCGGCGTCGTCGTGGCGCGGATCGTGACCGGCGATATGCGCGGCGACCTTCTCTTTGAGCGCGTCAAGCGGCGCGCCGGTGAGCGCATAAAGCTGCCAGGATTGCAGATTGCCGCCGGACGCGGCGCGGGCGGAACGGGTGACGATGTCGCGCACGATTGCGGGATCGACCGGCTTGTCGAGAAACCAGCGGCAGGAGATACGCGAATCGACGGCTTCGAAAACATCCATGGTCAGGGTCACCCGAAAAGAAGAGGAGGAAGCTCGTACACCAAAGGCGGCCTGCCGCAAAAGCCGTCAGCGCCGCGGGTCGACGTTGGCGGCGGCGCGTTTCATCAGATCGGCGAGGAAGCTCGCGGCCGGCGCCAGCGGCACGTCGAGCCGCGACACCATGATGATCGGCGGCGCCGACAGCTCTTCCTTGACGTCGATGGTGGTGAGGATGCGGGCGGCAAAGGAATCCATCCATTGCGCCGGCGCCATCGCCAACAGGTCGGAGCTGGCGAGGCAAGTGAGCAGCGTCAGCGCCGACTGGCTGCGCAGCGCCAGCACCGGTTCGGGCAGGCGGTGGCGGCGGAACAGATCGCCGATCTCGTTCTCCGCCTTGGGCGTGATCGAGGTGGTGATCCATTCCGCCTTGGTCAGCTCCTTGAGCGACCTGGCGCCGGCGAGCGGATGCTTGGCCCGGCACAGCACGGCGCGGCGGCCGGTCAAGAGATGCTCCTTATGCAGCGGCGGCGGCAAAGCGAGGCTGGGATCCGGGCCGATATAGAAATCGACGCTGCCGTCGTGGAGGCCCTGCTCCAGCATCGGATAGAAGCCCTCGATGATGTGGAGATCGACCTTGGGGAAGCGCTGGCGGAACGGCTGCAGCGTTTTCGGCAGCAGCCAGAAATGCGCGGCGATCGAAAGCCCGATGGTGACCTGGCCGGTGGCGTTGCCGCGCAACTGCTCGAACTCGTCGCGGGCGCGGCGGACGTCGTTGACGATGGCAATGGCGCGGCGGATGAAAGCCTGGCCGAGCGCGGTCGCCACCATGCCGCGGGCGCGGCGTTCGAACAGCGGCGCGCCAAGCTCGCGCTCCAGCTCGGAGAGGCTGCGGGTCAAAGTCGGCTGCGCGGTGCCAAGATGGCGGGCGGCGGCGCGCAGGCTGCCGTGCTCGCCGATGGCGACCAGATCGCGCAATTGCTGGAGCTTCATCGCAGGTGCTTTGGCAGGCGTTTCATTGCCGCGGTTTCCCGGCGTTTTCCGTGCCGGCCAAGTGATAGCAATCCGCTATCGGAGAGGCTTTTCTGCCATCTTACTCCTATCGGGGCGCGGCGCTAGGACCAAGGCAGGAAAGAAACAATGCGGCGACGCCGCAAGCGGAGGAAATCATGGCCACGATCAAGCCGAAGCTCCATCACGTCACCATGAAGACCAGCCGTCTCGACGAGATGATCGCGTGGTATTCGTTCGTGCTCGGCGTCAAGGTGCAGTTCAAGAACGACAACGCCGCCTGGACGACCAACGACGAAGCCAATCACCGCATCGCCTTTCTCTCAGTGCCCGGCCTCGGCGACGACGACAAGAAGATCAATCACAACGGCATGCATCACTGCGCATTCGAATACGACACCTTCGCCGATCTGATGGCGTCCTACGACCGCATGCGGAAGGATGGCGTCGAGCCGGCGTTCTGCCTCGAGCACGGGCTGACGATTTCGATCTATTACAAAGACCCGGAAGGAAATTACGTCGAACTGCAGGCCGATAATTTTTCCGACTGGGCGCAGTCGAGCGAATGGATGCGCACCTCGCCGGTGTTCGCCGAGAATCCGATCGGCGTGTTCTTCGATCCGGCGCGGGTCTACGACACCTTCAAGACCGGGCTCGATTTCAAGTCGCTGCAAAAGGCGATCCGCGCCGGCGATTATCTGCCGAAGCCGATACCGAATATCGGGCTGCCGACGCCGTAACGGCGGCCCGCGCGCGATCATGAGCATCGAGGACCATCAGGTCGAAGTATTGCGGGTCGAGGTCTTGATCGTAGGCGCGGGCCCGGTCGGCCTGTCCGCGGCGATCGAACTGGGCCGGCGCGGCGTGCGCACCCTCGTGGTCGAGCGCAACGACCGGGTCGGCTATAGTCCGCGCGCCAAGACGACCAATGTCCGCACCCGCGAGCATCTGCGGCGCTGGGGCATCGCCGATGCGCTCCGCCAAGCGTCGCCGATCGCGCCGGACCGGCCCTCGACCGTGGTGTTCGCGACCCGCATGAACGGGCACTTCCTCGCCCGCTTCGAGAATGCGTTGAGCGGCAGCCGCGAGCGCAACAACCTCTATTCGGAGGAAGCGCAGTGGGTGCCGCAATATATTCTCGAGGACGTGCTGCGGCAGCGCGCGCAGTCGTTTCCTTGCGTCACCGTGCGGTTCGAGACCGAATTCGTGTCGTTCGAGCAGACGGCGCAAGGCGTGACGGCGAAAATCCGCGATCTCCGCTCGGGCGGCGTCGCGAATGTCGCGAGCGCTTATCTGATCGGCGCCGACGGCGCGCGCAGCGCGGTGCGCGAGGCGATCGGCGCGGCGATGGTCGGCGAAGGCGCCTTCTCGAAGAACTACACCATCATCTTCAAGGCGCCCGATCTCGCCGCCCGCAACACATTCGAACCGGCCATCATGTATTGGATGGTCAACGAGGACGTGCCGTCGCTGCTCGGCCCGATGGACGAGCGGGGCCTGTGGTTCTTCATGGCGACCAAGCTCGATGCCGATCCGGCGACGATCGACGCAGTCGATCTGATCCGCCGCGGCACCGGGTTGCGCGATCTCGCCATCGAGATCGTCGCCACCGATTTCTGGGTGGCGCACCGGCTGGTCGCCGATCGCTATGCGCGCGGCCGGGTGTTTCTGGCCGGCGATGCCTGCCATCTGCATCCGCCGTTCGGCGGCTTCGGCATGAATATGGGCATCGGCGATGCCGTCGATCTCGGTTGGAAAATGGCAGCGCGCTTGGGCGGCTGGGGCGGCGACGACCTGCTCGGATCTTACGAGATCGAGCGCCGCAAGGTGCACGAACGGACCATCGCGGAAGCGGTCTATAATTACGGTTCGGTGGCGAACCAGTTGGTGCGGCCGGCGCTGGAAGAGCCCGGCGTGATCGGCGAAGCGACGCGGCGCGAAGTGGCCGACATCATCGCCGCCACCAAAGTGCGCGAGTTCAAGACGCTCGGCATCGTGCTCGGCATGCGCTACGAGGATTCGCCGATCGTGGTCCCCGACGGCAGCGAACCGCCGGTCGATCATTACATGCTCTATGTGCCGTCGGCGCATCCCGGCTGTCTCGCGCCGCATCTCTGGCTGGCGGACGGCTCGTCGCTCTACGATCATTTCGGCGACGGCTTTACGCTGCTCGTCACCGGCGGCGATGCCAAACCCGCGGCTGTATTGCTCGCCGCAGCCGCGAAACACAACGTACCGGTAAAAGTGCTCGCCCTGCCGGACAAACGCTTGCGCAGCCGCTATGAAGCCGCCTTCGCGCTCATCCGTCCGGACCAACACGTCGCCTGGCGCGGCGACAGTTTTCCCGCCGACTGCGACGCGCTGATCGCGCGCATCACCGGCGCGCAGCCGTTAGCGGCAACGGCGCCCTCGCCTACGTCGTCATGGGCTGCCTTCTCGAAGCGATTGGCATGATCCTTATGGCCAGGCGTATAAGCCATATTGTTGATCTCGCCGCGGCGGTGACATATCAACACTGGCGGCTGCAGGAAGTTTGCGGTTCAAGGGGGGACACTTGATGGCAACGGACACGACCGTAGCTGCACGGCTTGATCGGCTGCCGCCCTCGCGTCATATCAGGAAACTCGTCGCGCTGGTGTCGTTCGGCGGCTGGTTCGAATTCTACGATCTGTTTTTCACCGCCTATGTTGCGGTCGGGCTGTTCAAGGCGGACCTTTTCAAGCCGACCACGCAGGGCCTGTTCGACCTGCAGGGTTTCGCCAGCTTCGTTGCTTCGCTGTTTCTCGGCCTGTTCATTGGCACGCTGGCCTTCAGCTGGCTGTCCGACCGCTTCGGCCGACGCTCGATCTTCACCTTTGCGCTGCTGTGGTATTCCGCCGGCGCGCTCATCATGGCGTTTCAGAACACGCCGCAGAGCATCGATCTGTGGCGCCTCATCGCCAGCATCGGCCTCGGCGTCGAGCTCGTGAATATCGACACCTATGTGTCGGAACTGGTGCCGAAGGAACAGCGCGGGCCGGCCTTCGCCTACAACCAGTTCATCATGTTCACCGCCGTGCCGGTTGTCGCCTTCCTGTCCTGGCAATTGGTGCCGACAACGATCTTCGGCATCGATGGCTGGCGTATCGTCGTCGTCATAGGCTCGGTCGGCGCTCTCGTGATCTGGTGGATTCGCCGCAGCCTGCCGGAATCGCCGCGCTGGCTGGAGGAGCACGGCCGCGTCGCGGAAGCCGACGCCATCGTCGCCAATCTCGAACGGCTGATCCGCGCCGATACCGGCACCGACCTGCCGCCGCCGGAAACGGTCGCCGGCGAAGCCAAGCGCAAGACCGGCAGCTTCATGGAGATCTGGAGCAGCGGCTATCGCGGCCGCACCGTGATGCTGGTGATCTATAATTTATTCCAGACCGTCGGGTATTACGGCTTTTCCAGCTGGGTCACCCAGCTTGTCATCTCGCAAGGCGTCAGCGTACCGAAGTCGCTCGCCTATACCTTCGTCATCGCGGTGGCGGCGCCGATCGGGCCGCTGGTCGGCATGCTGTTCGCCGATCATGTCGAGCGCAAATGGCAGATCGCCTGGGCCGCGGTCGGCATTGCCGCATTCGGATTGCTGTTCGCGCAGCAGACCACCGCCTTTGGCGTCATCGCCTGCGGCGTCTTGATCACGCTGTGCAATAACTGGATGTCGTTCTCGTTCCACGCCTATCAGGCCGAGCTTTATCCGACCCGCATCCGCGCCCAAGCTGTCGGCTTCGTCTATTCGTGGAGCCGGTTTTCGGCGATTTTCTCCGGCTTCATTATCGCGTTCTTCCTGGGCAATTACGGCACAATTGGCGTGTTCGGCTTCATCGCCGGCGCCATGGCTGTCGTCTTCGTGGTGATCGGCGTGTTCGGACCGCTGGTGACAAAGCGCCGGCTCGAAGCCATCGCGGCGTGAAAGCGTCCGGCGCGCGCGTACCGGAAAATCAAACTAGTGACGCCACAGCTCATCAGAAGCGAGCTTTGCGCCTTCAACCAGCGCCTCGAGCTTGGCCCACATAATGGAGGGATGGTCCACATAGATCGGCATCAGGATTGCCACCACCGCTGCCTGGACGATCTTGTCCTCTACGGCAGCGATGCCGAGCGGCCGCTGTCTGCCATCCGGCACGCGCCGATACAGCGCGCCTTGCGCAAAGCCGCAGTCCGTACTCGCGATGACATTCTCGCGCCCGACCAAGCGCGCAAGGCGGACGATACGCTCCGCGACCAGTTCGGGATGCTCGACGATATTGGTAGCGTGACTGATAACCCCCGGAATAAGCGAGCGGCCTTCCGGCAGTTTCACTGTTTCCCAGACCCGCCATTCATGCTCGTGGCGCGGATTGGCGCCTTCGACCGAATAGCCGCCGACATTTATTTTGAGCAGAAGGTCGACGAAGGTCTTGAGGGGCAGATCGGCCGTATGCGGTCCGTTCCAGCTGCCCCAGCAGATATGATAGCGCGTCAGTTCGGGCCGGATGCCGCGCAGCGCATGATTGAGCGCCTCGATGCACATCGACGCCCAGCGCCGAAAATCTTCGGGCGTGCCCGGCGGCACCATGCGTTCATACATCGCCGGCAGCCACGCGTCGTCGATCTGCACGATAAAGCCGGCATCGGTTATCAGCTTGTATTCCTCGCGCAACGCCTCCGCGATGGCGAAAACGAAAGCCTCGTCGCTTGGATAGAACGTATTGATCAATTCCGGAACCAGGCTCGCCGGTGCGACCACCGGAAGAAATCCCTGAGGCCCCTTAACATGGCCGAGCGCAGCTTTGAGATTATTGATGTCGCGTTGCATCGCCTCCTTGGCGCGATAAGTAAGCGGTCCCGTCACTGCCCATTCCAATCGCGCACGCGGAATATCCTTGTCGTATTCCGCATAGAATTCCGCGAAGCGCTCGCGGTCTTTGCCGGCAAAATTAGTCTGCTTGCCGCCCGCCGGCCGGCTTTCGATGCCGGAAAAGCGGTCGATGACATAGCGATACCAATGCGTCTTGCCGAATTCGCCATCGTTGACGATGTCGATGCCGATCGCCGCTTGATGGGCGACGACTTCGGTCACCAACTCGGCAAGCAATTTCTCATATTCGGCGGCATCGTAAGGCTGGCCGGAAAGGATAGCCGTGAGCCGCGCGATCAATCGTGGCGGCCGCACCAGGCTGCCCACATGCGTCGTGCGTATCCGGTCTGTCATCTGCACCCTCCCCTAAAAAAAACCGAGCCGTATGTTTGCCGGCTAACTGAAATTCTGCAGCATCGATTCCCGCAGGAATTTCGGCAGTTCGGCAAGATCGCCGCTGCCGTAATCATCGGCCACCGCCGCCGACAACGAGACCAAAGTCGCCGCCGACAGCGGCATCGGCACGCCGGACAATGCGCCCGTCGCCACCGCCGACATCAGGTCCTTGCGCAAAGTGCGGATATCGAGCGTCATTTCGGCTGGCGCGCCCTTGAGGACATCGACTTTGCTTTTGAGCCAGCCGCTCGCATAAGGCGCCTCCAGCAGGACGCCGAGCATTTGATCGAGATCGAGGCCTTGTTTCGTCCCCAGCGCCAGCGATTCCGATATCGCCTGAATGTAGGCGCCGAGCCCGAGATTGACGGCAAGCTTCATGGCATAGCCGCTGCCGTTAGGGCCCATGTGTTCGATGCGGCGCGTCATCTTCTCCAGCACCGCGCGAGCGCGGTCGAGATCCTCGGCGCGGCCGCCGACCAGCGCGAACAGCTTGCCGTCGCGCACCTGCGGAATGGTGCCGAGCACGGGGAACTCGATGAGCCGCGCGCCCTTGGCTTCGACCTGCGGCGCCAGTTCACGGCCGGTCATCGGCTGCAGCGTGCTCATCTCGATGAAAAGCTTGCCCTTCACGTCGGCACTAAGAAAGCCGTCCGGCCCGGTAAAGATGCGCCGCACGCCGTGATCTTCGGTAATGATGGAAATTATGATTTCCGATCGCGCCGCGACCTCGGCCGGGTGGGCCGCGATCGGCAATCCGGCAGCGGCGAGCGCCTGGCTCGCTGTGGCGCTGTGATCCCAGCCCACGACCTCGAAACCTTGCTGGCGCAAGCGCTGCGACATCGCCCCGCCCATTCGACCCAATCCAACAATTCCAACCTTCATGTCTTCCTCCTGCTACGCAGTTTTTTTGACGCACAAAACCCGGTCACGGCACAAATGCCGCATCATCCAATTTGGGCGCGATAATTGACAGCATTCTGTGCTGGGATAGTCTGGCGCCGTCAACGCCGCATCGATCGAACAGCGGCGAAAATAGAATAATGGGCGCGGAAATTACCGCGGTCCTGGGAGGGCACGATGAAATTCCACATTCCCGTGGCTATGATTCCGCTTGCGCTCGGCGCGCTATTTGCCAATGCAACTGCCCCGCTGCCCGCATCGGCCGCCGAATACACGCTGAAATGGGCGGTCGTCACGCGCGGCGATATGCAGGAAAAATTCGGCCATAAGCTCGCCGAAGTGCTACCCGCGGCGACCAATGGACGCGTCGAAGTGCAGGTTTTCCCGGGCGGCCAGCTCGGCAGCCCCGCGGCAATGATCGAGGGACTGCAACTCGGCACCATCGAGGCTTACGAAAACCCGGCCGATTTTTTTACCGGAGTCGATTCCCGCTTCGGTGTGTTCAGCATTCCTTTCCTGTTCAAAGACACCGCACAGGCAAACAAGGTTCTGGGCGACCCGGAATTCAACGACTATGTAATGAAAATGGCCGAGGCCAAGGGCCTCGTCGGGGTTAATCTCGCGGTCGCCGCGGAATCGCTCTACTTCGGCGCCAAGAAACCACTACGTACGATTGAGGATTTCAAAGGCTTGAAACTGCGCGTCAATGCGACGCCGGCCGAACGGGCGCGAATGGCCGCGCTCGGTGCGACCGCGGTGCCGATGGGCTTGCCGGAAATGATCACCTCGCTGCAAAACGGTGTGATTGACGGCACCATGAGCGGTATTTCGATCTTCACGAATTTCAATCTGCAAAACGTCGGTAAAACGCTTCTTGAAACTCACGACACATTGTTGGTGTCGTTTGGCGCGATGAGCAAGCCGTGGCTCGACAAATTGCCGCCTGATCTACGCCAGATCGTCATCACCGAAGCGCGCAAATTGCAGCCCTGGGCGAGGCAAGTCGCTATCGACGAAGTAGCCGAGCTTCGCCAGAAGTGGATCGACCGCGGCGGCGAGATCGTCGCACTGCCGGCCGCCGAGCAGGCCGAACTGGAGAAACGCTTAAAGCCAATCGGGGCCGAGGTGACCAAGGACGACCCGGCGCTGAAGGCGTTCTACGACAAGGTCGAAACGATCGCGGCCAAGTACCCATAAGCTCGTGATACAGGCCGGGTCGGCACGTCGCCGTCACACGAAGACGTGTCGGCCGCCTCCCGGCGGGGTGGAGGATATCGGCGCCGCCCGGCGCCGCGCTCGGATGCCAGGCAGGAGTTCGGCGCGAGGGTAGCAAGATGTCGGACGTAAAGCCGCTCTCGAAGCGGCGCCAGATCGAGGAATTTATTTTCATCAGGATTCCGCACGTGCTGTCGGGCACGCTGTTCCTGATCGCGGTGGTCCTCAACATCGTCAATGTCATCGGCCGCTACGTGTTCGGAATGCCGGTGTTCTGGGCCGAAGAGACGCTGACGTTCACGGTGACCTGGATCGTATTTCTGGTAGCGGGCTCGATCACCTATCGCGGCGCGCATCTCAATATGGATTTGGTGTTTTCCAGAATGCCGGCCGCCTGGCAACGCGTGATCAGAATCGCGATCCTGCTGTCGCTTATCGTCTGCACGATCTTTACCGCCGTCCAGTCCTGGAAGGTGGTCGATCTGCATTACCTGACCGGCGGCGTTACGGCGGGCACGAATATTCCACTGGTCATTCCGCATTCGGCGCTGCTGTTCGGCTTCAGTTTCATGGCGCTGGCGGCGATCGTGCGTTTCCGATCGTACGTCACCGGCAAATTCGATTGAGCGGGGCAGCGCCATGTATTGGGTGATGGGTATTCTGCCATTTGTGTTGCTGCTGCTCGGCTTCCCTATCTTTCTGCTGCTGCTCGTCACGTCGCTCGTGATCCTCTTCGGCTTCTTCAATGTGCCGATGACGGTGGTCGAACAGGACATTTTCAACAGCCTGAACAAATATGCGCTACTGGCGGTGCCGTTCTTTGTGTTTGCCGGCAGCCTGATGTCGCGAGGCGGCATTTCGGTGCGGCTGTTGCGCTGGGTCAGTTCGCTGATCGGGGGTTTTCGCGCCAATATTCCGTTCACCTCGCTCGGCTTCGCGGCCTTGTTCGGCGCGACCTCCGGCGTGACGACGGCCGCGACCGCCGCCATCGGCACATTGACTTATCCGCGTATGCGGGAGGCGGGATATAGCGAGGGTTTCGCAGCGGCCTTGATCACGTCGGAAGGCGCGCTCGACAATCTCATTCCGCCGTCGATCGCGATGATCATCTATGGCATCGCCTCCGACACCTCGATCATCCAGCTATGGACCGCGGGCATCGGCCCTTGCATCCTGCTGGCGTCGTTTTTCGGCGCCTACATCTATTATCACTCGGTCAAGGTCGGCATCGCCGACACCGGACACTTTTCTCTCAAGGAACTATGGCAATCGACGCGCAACGGCATCTGGTCACTGGGCGCGGTCGTTGTGATCATCGGCGGCATTTACTCCGGCGTATTTTCGCCAACCGAAGCTGCCGGCGTCGCCAGCGTTTACGCCATCGTCGTCAGCTACTTTATCTATCGCGAAGTGACTCTCGCCGAGATTTTCGAAACCGCGGCGCGTTCGATGTATCTCACCGGGCTCATCTTCATCATCGTCGCGGTAGCGGGTCTCTATTCCTGGCTGCTGACGATCAGTGGGATCGCGCAGGCCATCGTCACGGTGATCACGACACTCCATTCCGAACGCTGGGTCGTTCTGCTGGTCATCAACGTGTTTCTGCTTTTCATCGGCTGCTTCCTCGATCCCGCCTCGGGACTGATCATGTTGGCGCCACTATTGGCGCCGGTGGCCGCATCGCTCGGTGTCGACCCGATTCATTTTGGCGTCATCGTCGTCATGAACCTGACCATCGGCACGTTCCATCCACCCTTCGGCTTGAACATTTTCGTCATTCAAGCGCTGTTCAAGACGCCGTCGGAGACGCTCTATAAGGACTTGGTGCCGTTCGTGATCCTGGCGATCATCGCGCTGCAGATCGTGACCTATGTGCCGGCGGTATCGCTGACGCTCATGCACTTAGCATTCAGATAGAGCTTGGCATTCAGGTAGAGCCTGCTCGGGTCGCGCCCGCGGCGTCACGCCGTTTCGTTTTCGATCATGCCGGCGACATTCTTGAGCGCCGCGCCGAGATTGTCGAACAGCGCGATGTCCTCGGCCGCTACCTTCCGTTTGACAGCATGGCCGCGCGCCCCCGGCAGGCGTGGCGGCGGCGCGCCTTCGATAGGTGTCGCCTTGCCGATGACTTCGGCGATATGGGACATCCGCGCGTCATAGGCCTGTTTGCCGGCAAAGCCCTCCGGATTGAGCACCAGGAAGAATTGACAAATATTGCTCGGCCGCTTCACCACGTTTTCGTAAGTGACCTGGAAACCCGGCTCGCCGTCGGACAGCGCGCTGCAAAAAATCTCGACCATCAGCGCGAGCGCGTAACCCTTCGGGCCGCCGATGGGCAGGATCGAGCCTTTTACCGCCGCGGCCGGATCGGTGGTCGGCCGGCCGTCCGGATCGAGCGCCCAGCCTTCGGGAATCGTCGTCTGGCCGGCCGCTAAGGCATGGCGGATGCGCGAGCGCGCCACCGTGGCGGTGGCCATATCCGCGACGATCGGATCGGCATTGGGAAGCGGAAACGCCGCCCCGATCGGATTGGTGCCGAGGAGGCCCTCACGGCTGCCGGTCGGGGCGATGGCCGGTTGCGCATTGCTGAAAGAAAGCCCGATCAGGCCCTGTTCGGCGGCGCGTTCGGCGTAATAGCCGGCAGCGCCGAAGTGGCTTGAATTGCGTACCGTCACCGCGCCGAGGCCGTGGCTCTTGGCATAACCGACGGCCAGATCGAGCGCGCGCCGGCTCGCCACTAGGCCCAAGCCATGGTCGGCATCGAGTACCGCGCAGCATGGCATGGTCTGGTGCGTCGAAAACGCCGGATTGCTTTTGATGGTGCCGTCGAGAAGGCCGCGCGTATAGAGCGGCAAATGCACGATGCCGTGGGAATCCGAACCGTGCAGTTGCGCCCAAATCGCCACTTCGGCGGCGATATCGGCGTCGGTGCGCGGCACGCCGCAATGCACGAAGACATCCGAGGCGAGCGCCGCAAGCGCGGCCGGCGTGACCCGATCGGCCGCGGCGATCTGGCGGAGCTTTGCGGTTAGGGCGGTTTCTTTCATTTGTCTTTGTATCAAGCCTGCGCCGCGCCGGGAAAGAACGCCTCGGCATTGCGATGAAAAACCTTCTCGTAGACTTCTTCGGCATAGCCGAGCGAACGCCAGTCGTCGACCAGCCGCTCATGCGTCAAGGTCGGCCAGTCCCAGCCGAACAGGATGCGGTCCTGCAGCCGGCCGCCGATTTCCTTCTTCAAGGTCGGCGTAAAGTATTTCGGCGACCAGCCGTGCACCTCGTATTGCACATTGGCCTTGTGCAAGAGGATCGCAATCATATCGTCCTGCCATGGCCAAGCCGGGCGGCCGGCGAGGATTTTCAATTCGGGAAATCGCGCGGCGACCATATCGACATGCCTCGGATGGCCGTCTTCGAGCACGACGCCCATCCCGCCGGGCATACCCTGCCCGATGCCGGTCAGGCCGGTCATCAGCAGCACCGGCACGTTGGTCTCGATCGACAGTTTGTAGAACGGGTCCCAGATGCGATCGCTTGGCGGATAACCAAGGCTGTTCTGGCTTTGGCAGAAGCCGAGGAAGCCGGAATTGGTGGCCGCGAGCCGGGCATACTCCTTGAGCCAGAAATCCTTCATGCTCGGATTGGCGGCAAGCCAATTGCCGTAAACGATATCGCGATTGTCGCGCGCGAACCCGGTCGCATAATCGTTCGAGGCGCGGATCTCGTCCTCGTCGGTCATCCGCCAGGTGCGGTAGATATCGAGAATGGTACGGACGGAACGTTGGCGGAAGCCGTCCGCCATTTCGGTCTCGGTCTGGAATTTGCGCTTGCGCCGGAAGATGCGCTCGGCATTGGCAAGTTCCTCGGCGGTGCGGTGATGCAAGCCGGCCTTGGTGGAGAAATGCGAATGACAATCGAAATAGCGCACGGCGATCACTTCTTGTCGTAGCGTTGATCGAGAATGCGCTTCGGCTTGCCCTCACGGCCGCGATTCGACCACTCCATCAAGGCATCCTCGGGCACCAGCTCGATCGCGAGCTTGAGCCCGAGATCGGAATGCAGCCGTTTCTCGATGTGCTCCTTCAAGCCATCCCAACCGGGCGCGTCGTCGCGCACCTCGACCTTCACCGTCATCTCGTCGCGCACCACACCGTCGCGCACGTGGCGCTCAGCGATGCAGAGCCATTCGCCGGTGGTGCGGCTGTCGCTCTTGATCGCCGGCAGGCAGGCCTGCGGCCAGATGCTGACGCCACGGATGCGCACCATGGTATCGCTGCGCCCGAGCATCTTTTGCATACGGCGGAAACAGCTGCCGCATTCGCAGCGCTCGGTCGAAACGATCCGCGTCAGGTCGCGCAGATTGAAGCGGATCATCGGCTGCTGGCGCCGGTGCAGGATGGTGCACACCATATTGCCGATCTCACCGTTAGGGATCGGCTTATCGTCTTCAATGCCGACCACTTCGAAGAACGTCGAAGTCTTCGTGGAAATGCAAGCCGTTCTGCGCTTCGCATTCGAAGGCGCCCATGCCCATCTCGTGGGTGCCGTACATATCGTAGACCTTGCAGCCCCACAGCTCTTCAAGCTGATTGCGGAACGTGTTCTCGGTGTCGGGCCCGAGCCCGCAGCCGAGGAATTTTGTTTTCAGATCGCGCACGTCGAATTTCAGTTCCTCGCGCGCCACCTTGGCGAGCTGGGTGGCATATTCCGGGCGCACATACCAGACATTGGTGCCCCATTCCTGCGCGATCTCGATCTGCCGCCGCGACGCGGTGACCGCGCCGGTCCCGGTGGTAAGCGGCAAGGCGCCGAGATAATCGTGGCAGGCTTTGTAACAGCACCAGCCGGCATTCCCGAGCGAGCAGGTGTGCGGGATCTGGACGCGATCGCCGGGCCGCACGCCGCAGATATAGAGCACACGCGCGTGAGTGAGCCCGTTGAGCTCCCACTCCAACGGCGCGTAAAGAGTCGGCCTTGGCTTGCCGGTAGTGCCGCCGGACGTTTGCAGTTTCAGCGGCTGCGTCTTCATGATCTCGGCGACATCGCCGTTGATCAGGCCGAACGGCGGATTTTCCTCCTGGTCCTTCTTGATGTCGCCGGAATCGAAGGTCGGCAGCTTGACGATTTCGTCGATGCTCCTGATGTCGCCCGGCTCGATGCCCGCCGCCTTCCAGCGCCGCTGATAGAAGCCGTTCCGCCAGCCGGTCTTCATCAGGTCGAGGAACTGTTCGTTTTGGAAAGCTCGTGTTTCGTCGGCCGACCATTTCCACCGCGTCTTGGCGAAGACGTCAGGCACCGGGTAGCGTTTATGGAGCGCATCCCAGTCGATCGAGCGATGATAGATCGGCAGCGACGTCTCGGTGACGGCGCGCTCCATGACAGACATTTTCAACTCCACATTCATTCCGTGCGGCAGCACGGCGTAGCGCCGCGCGGCGCAAGATCAGGGCGACGCTGAATCGCGCCGTTTCAGGTTTTGTAATCGGGCGCGTCGCGGTCGAGCTTTCGCAGCAAGGCGCGCCAGGTCATTTGATTGAACGGCTCGTTGCCGTCGGTGATGATCTTGGCTTGCCCGATGGTCGCGTCGAGCACCGCCTGCGGCGGCACGTAAGGCTTGATCGCGCCGGCCGACGATGTGACCTGGGTCTCGCAAGCCCGGATAACCAGGAAGGCCAGCATATAGGCCTCGTGGATGGTGTGGCCCCACAACACGAATCCATGGCCGCGTTGCAGTACGATCTGGCTTTTGCCGAAATTCCTGGCGAGGCGCTGGCCTTCCTCGGGCGTTGACAAGAGGCCCTCGTAATCGTGATAGCCGATGGGGCCGAGCCAGAGGGCATATTGATTGCCGCGAATGAGCCCTTGCTCCTGCATCGCCACCGCGGTGGCGTATTTGGTATGGAGGTGCATGACGCATTGCGCCTGCGGATAGGCGTCGTAGATGCCTTTGTGGAACGGAAACGCGAATTTGTGCGGCATCTCGTCGTTCGGCTCGACGTGATTGCAGTTCTCGTCGAGCTTATGCAGATTCGAGGCCGTGACCTCCTCGAACAAGATCGCCGCCGGGTGCATCAAGAACTGATTAGGATGGCCCGGGACACGCGCAGACAAATGCGCGAATAAGAGCTCGTCCCAATTTTGCATTGCAGCGAGACGAAAGGCGGCGGCAAGATCGACGCGCGTCTTCCATTCCGCAGGGTCCATGCCCGGCTTAAGTGCCCGGGCGGCGCTTGTCGAAGCCTGCACGGCGTTGCTCCCTCAGCTGCGCCTGTTGCGGCGCATTCCTTGGTATAAATTATGTCCGCCAGGAGCTGCGTTGTCCATGGTTGTCGCCGGCGATAGCCGGGTGATTCTCACCACGTGGGCCGCGGCCCGTGTGGAATTCATCTTCAGCCTCTTTCCGCGCCGTGGTAGGAGACAAGGCGATGAACGATACGACCGTCCTCACCCATCAGACGCTACGGGCGCCACCGAAAGTTGACGAAAGCAAGCTTTCGCAAGCGCTCCAGGATTTGTTTGCGACCTGGCGCCATGCGCTGAAAGAAAGCTTTACCGGCATGCCCGCCGGCGGCGGCAGCGCGGAAGCTTTGTTTCCGTTGCGTGAAACCGGTGTGTCTGCCCAACCGATGATCGCAGCCGCTGAAGAATTCTTGTCGTCGCTCGATGCCAATCAGCGTGCCGCGGCAAGCTTTCCGGTGGCGAGTGAGATTTGGCGGCAATGGAGCAATATTCATCGCAACGTCATGCGCCACGGGCTTTGCTTTGCCGAGTTGAGCGAACGGCAACGAGAACTGGCTTACAATGTTATGCGCGTAGGCCTCGGTGCCCGGGCCTACGAGACTGCGCGCAACGCGATGCGGCTGAATGAGCATTTGGCCGAGTTGACCGGATTGCCGGGCGAGTTCGGCGAATTTTTCTACTGGATCAGCATTTTCGGCACGCCGTCGGCCGATGCGCCATGGGGTTGGCAGATCGATGGCCACCACTGCAACATCAACTGTTTCGTGCTCGGCGACCAGGTCGTTCTGTCGCCGATGCTGCTCGGCTCCGAGCCGGTATTGGCGGAAACCGGAAAATATCAGGGCACCACGGTGCTGCGCGAAGAAGAAGCACTCGGCTGGGAATTCATGAGTGCTTTGACGCCCCATCAGCGTGCCAAAGCGACGATCGGTTATGATCTGCCTTTCGACGGTTATGCTTCGGGATTCAAAGATAACGTCGTCATTCCTTATGACGGGCTACGCGCCAGCGATATGACGACGGCGCAGCAAGGTGCGCTGGTCGACCTGATAAAACTTTACGCCGACCGATTGCCGCCGGCGCACGCAAAACTCCGTCTCGATGAAGCCAGACGCCATCTGGACGAAACCATCTTCGCCTGGATCGGCCAGTTCGATCCGGTCGCGCCGTTTTATTATCGGATCTACAGCCCGGTGATTTTCATCGAGTTCTATCACCAGCCCGGCGTGGCGCTGCCGGACACCGGCTATAACCGGCGGCATGCGCATGCACTGGTGCGCACGCCGAACGGCAATGATTACGGCCGCGCACTGCTGCGGCAGTATCAATCCAAACAGGCTTGAAAGCCTATCGGGGCGCGGTATGGCCGCCTAACGTCTCCGCGATCCAATCGGTCATCACCTCGCGCGTCAGTGCCACATTATCGATGCCGCAATGCTCGGCGCCGCCGTCGGCAAGCGTATGAACGTAAAGCTCGGCCTTGGGGCTTGAGATACAGTCGGCGACCAGTTGCTTGGCTTGGCTCAGTGGAATCTGGCGATCGTTCTCGCCATGCACGACCAGGATCGGGCACTTGATCTGGTGCAAGATGCCTTTCAGCGACAATTTCGCTGAAACTTCGATTACTTCTTCAACCGAGGATTTACCGAACACCCAGGCGACATGATCCCAGTAATGCGGCACCGGCAATCTTTGCTCCTTGGCTTCGTAACGCCGGCGCTGGGTTTCACCCCAATCGTAATTGGCGCCCCAGGCCACGCAGCATTTAAAGCGCGGCTCGAACGCCGCGGCGCGTGGTGCGTGATAGCCGCCAAGCGACAGCGCCATGATGCCGATGCGTTCGCGGTCGATACCGGGCGTCGATTGCAGAAAGTCGACCGCGGCTTTCGCCGGCGCTTCGGCATCGGGCCCATTATGCAGCCCCTTGAGGCGCAGCGATTCACCGACGCCCGGATTGTCGACGATGAGGGTGGCAATACCGCGTTCCGCCAGCGCATCCGGAACACCGAGCAGAAAGATGATCTCCTTGGTGACATCGAGTCCGTCGAAATGCACCATGCATGGTGCGGCACCATTATCCCCTTGCGCGCCGACAAAAAGCGCGGGCAATGCGGTATTGAGATAAGGCACCTCGACCCGCCGGCAATTCTGCTTGGTATGTGTAAGGAAGAGCGCAAAGCAATTGAGCGCTTCGCGATAAGCGTGCTGCCGCGGCGCGAAATCCGGCCGCTGCATCCGCTCCGCCTGAATATAATAGATAAAGGCGCGGCGATATTTCGCGCCCGCGCTCAAGAAACGGCCGCGCGATTCGTCGGCTGCCGCGAGCCGCTTCAGTTTGGCACCAAGGCCGGTCCATGCCGTGAAAAATTTCTCGGCCGAGGCATCATCGCGGTTCCTCGTCAAAGGCCGAAGCTCTCGCGACACGTCATCGATGTCACCAATACTGCCGCCCATGGCGAGCGCCAGATTGACTGCCATGTTCCATACGTAATTGTCTTCGAAATATTCGAACATTTATTTTCCCCCAAAGCAGCAATAGGACGATCCGACGGATCAATACGCCGCCTTGTTGATTTCGCCCGAGCCGGTGACATACCAGCGCTCGCTGACGAACGGCTTGCCCGCCAGCCGGTCGGCGAGCCAGTCAGCGACAAGCACTTGCGGAAATGGGCCGAGGTTGGCCGCCGGGACATTGCCGACCGAGTGCCGCGACTCCTGATAGACCACCATCTGCTTCGGGCCCGGTAGTGCTGCCATCAGCCGCTCGGAATGCACGAGCGGACTCAGCTCCTCGGCTTCACCGGCGACGCAAAGATACGGCACGCGAATTTTCTCGGCGTGGCCGTACCAGGTGATGGACTTGCGGAATTCGTCGAACTCACCCTCGTCGGTGAAGCCGGACATGTACATGAAGCGCTTTTTGAAGGTCGGCGAGGCCTCCTGGAAAATGGTCTGGCCTTCCGGCTCGTGGCATACCGACATCACCGCACAGGCTTTGATGCGAGGCTCGTTCGCGGTAAGTACGGTGCCAAACAGCGAGCCGAAGCTCGTACCGGATACCGCGATACGCGTGGCATCGAGCTCGGGCCGCGCCGCGATCCAGTCGACCAAGGCCGGCCCGGTTGCCATCCAATTCTGCATGGTGAAGTAAAGCCCGATCATCGGCGCCTCGTATTGGCCGGGCCCGTCGATCGCCAGCACCGCCATGCCGCGGTTGAGGAATTTGTCGCCGTAGAGCGCGACCTGGATTTCCTTGTAACTATCCATGCCCGGGACCGCGATAACCACCGGCAGCTTGCCGCTGGTGTAGCCCGGCGGCAGATGCAGCCAGGCGGGAATCGCCTTGTCCTTGAACGGCACCCACACCGCCTCGACGTGGTGGTCGGCGAGCGTTGCATATTTGGCGTAGCATTCACGCTTCTTGTTGTTATAGGCGATGTTGGTCTCATCGTTTTCGTCGTAGGGCCATTGCGCAGCACCCCAATGCACCGCGGCCATGAAGAAGTTGTCGCGCGCAGTGACTTTGTGATCGGCCTGCGCGGCGGCGTTGGCCTTGGCCTCGCGACGCCGGGCGACCGCGGCGAAAGCGGGGCCGATATCGGCCATCTTCTTCACCCGCTCACGGATGCCGGCGAAGTCGGCATTGGCCTCGATGCCGCACGGCGCGTGGATGTAGAGCGAGCGCGGCTGATCCCAATCGATGCCGTTGGCGCGGATAATATTGTCGATGAGCCAGCGCTGCTCGTCGAATCGGCGCACCTGCGGCGCCCCGCGATGCTCGAGAATGGGCGGAAATCCTTGCTGCGGCCGGTTCATGCGTTCCCTCCTGTGCCGGGCGGGCATATATCCTCGGCCGCCGGCTATTGATGCATTATCGGCGCGGGAGGCGGCGCTTTGTCAACGATGACCGCAGCGCGCCAGATGTGATAGATTTTCATGCGGGGCCAGGGCTGTTCGGCATACCGATGGCGAGAGAATTTGCAAATCCGCGGTCGCTGGGCGGCGCAAGCCGTCGCGATGAGGCGCTTTCGGGTGCAATATTTGCCTTGAACAGCCAGCGTCCGCAGGACGCGGAACGGATCGCGCGCGATGTGCTCAAGGCCGAGCCGCGCCATGCCCAAGCCCTGCACATCCTCGGCCATGCGTTGCTGACGCAGGGCCGGGCCGATGACGCCATTGCCGCGATCGAACCGGGGGCGCGCGGCCTGCATGATCCGGCGCTCGAGACACAGCTTGCCGTGGCGCTGCGTCAGACCGGCCGAATCGAAGACGCCTTATCGCGGCTTAAGCGGGCAACCAAGCGGCAGCCCCCTTTTGCGCCGGCCTTCCACGAGCTTGGCGCGCTCCTGTTTTCGATAAAGCGCTACGAAGAGTCGGTCGAGGCGCTGCAGCGCGGTCTCGAAGCGGCACCGGCTATGCCGGAATTGTCTATTCAGCTCGGCTATGTCTTTCTTGAAATGCGCGAGCCCGCAAAGGCCAAAACGGCGTTCGCCAAGGCTCTGGAGATAGCGCCAAGCGCAGCGGGGGCGCTTTGGGGTATCGGCAAAGCGCATCAGCAGCTTGGCGAGAACCAGCCCGCCATTGATTATTTCCGCCGCGTGCTGAAACAGATGCCGAACGACGCCGGCACCTGGCTCAATCTCGGCCATTCGCTTGTGGAAGCCGGCGAGTTGGACGCCGGCTACGAATGTTTCCGCACCGCTGCGCGCGGCGATCACAAGAAGTATTACAGCGCGCTCACCACCTTGGTGAAATCAGGCCGCGGCCGGTTCTGGCTGTGGCCGCGTGAGGCGTCGCGCTTTCTGCAAGGCGAGAAGAGCTAACGCTTCGGCGCGCGGAATTGCCGGCGATAGATGCCAGGCTCACGGCTCATCGCCGCCTGAACATCAATCAAGCTCATGACGCCATCGCTCGACAAAACCTCGAAATCGGCGTCGCAGATTTCGCGCTTCACCGGCACGCATTGCGCAACCGGCGTTCCCTTCGGCAGCACGCCGTTGAAATTCGCATCGTTCCAACGTGCGGGAAAGTGAATGGGGCTTTGATGAAAGGCGTCGCTATCGACGAGACCGGTGAGGGTCGTAAACGGCAAGTCAGAACGATTGATCGGATGGGTGAAGAGAAGCGAGTAACCCGGAGGCGCTTCGACAGTCCAAAAATTCGTGAATTTGAGAAGGAATCTCTCGTCTTCGACAAATGGCGTACCGGCGGCCTGACTTGGGTCGTGAAAGTCGATAGGAGAATGCGAGAATTCGCTGACGAGCCCGTCGGGCAATTCGAAATTCCAGCTGAATTCGCCGTTTCGTACTTCGAGATCGGTCGCCAGGGGGAACAGAAACCCATAAGTCATGGCGTCAAGGAACGGGGGGCATTTTTTGACGGTCAGAACTCTCTTCGCCCATGGTGGGATTGAACGCCCTCTGCGGCAAGCGTTTGAACCACTCGGGCAGACCTAGGACAGCCGGAATCGGGCGCGGCAATACCTTCTCAAGGCCCGGCTGGCACTTGAACTTCAACGATATCTTATTGGCTTGATCCATGGGCCATGAAGGCCGCTCAACACCGCTTCGACTTGCGGCATAGGACAAAAATCGTAGTTTCAAACAAATACCCGAAGGCAGCCATTTACAAAATATATCGATCTATAAAATATCCGCATTAATACGTAACCACCGCGTAAACTACCACATAAGGGGCATGATGCTCGATAAATAGACGGAATACTGACCCACAGATGAGTGGGCCTTCTCTGACGTCGAACGTTTCAGATAGTCTATTCGATGAGCTTAGGTCGAAGAGCCGCGCTGTCTCTGCCGCCAAGCGCGATCTTGTTCGCGAAGGCGCCGCCGTTCCTGGTGCTCCCGGGATTGCGGTAGGCGGCTACCAGAATCCTTCTGGAAAATACCATTGACGGCGCTGGTGCAGTTCACACCAAAAAAGTCGGTGTATTTGGTGTCGATCAGATAGGGGCGGCTCGCGACCACCTCTGACAGCCGTTTTTGCTTAGGCGTACTGTCCTCGACCACCAGATAATCGCCGCTCTCTAGGATCGAATTTACATGTCCGAAGAATCCGGCCAGATCGCCGTGGAAATCTTCGATCATCAAGCACGGCCGCGGCAGTTCGAGTTTGGCTTTCGCTGCCGCCGCCAGCCATTCAACGCAATCGGCCTGCACGAATTCGATGCGCGGATCGGAAACTTCACCCTTGGCCGTATCGATCGATATGATCCGCGTCGTTAGTCCCATCGAGGCGCACCAGTCGGCATAGAGCAGTGCCGAACCGCCCGAACCCGCACCTAATTCGATAATGGTCGCCGGCCGCAATTCATCGATCAGCATGGCGTAGATGGCGAGATCGTAATTGGTCTTAAAGCACGGCACGCCGCGCCAGCGGAACACGGTTTCCGCGCCTTGGCTGTACAGCATCTGGCGATAGCCGAGCTCCGTGCCGCGGATCGGCTCGCCTTCGAGTTCGGCGACGCGTTGCTGCCGCCGTTGCCAGGTGACAAATCTTTCGCCAGCACCGCGCTGCAGATAGCGCGAGGCAAGGAAAGTCGCCTGCGGCGGCCATTCGCCGTGCGCCAGATGGGTGTGCAAGTAGGTCTGCAGGAAGCTCGGCACATTATTACTTGTCGCCAAGTCGGCCTCTAGCCGGCTGGAAAGCTCGCCCTTGGCCTTTTGTTCTAGCTTAGGCCGCTCATGCGGACCGCGCAGAAAAGACGCTATCAGAAACGCGAGATAGCCGGAGGACTGCTCCGTATGCAGCGCCAGGTAGTCAGACAGCGCCCGAACGAATTCCCTGTCGCCGTTCATCTCCCTCTCCGATGCGGCATCAGAGCGTTGTATAGCCGTTCAGTCGGGCAAACGCGAAATCAAGCTTCCAGACGAACCGGCTGTGCGTCCTTCTTGGTCAGTCCGGCCGGCGTGACGAAGACCATGAGATTGGCGATAATGATGGTCCCAGCGAGAAAATAGAACGCGGCCATGATGCCGTAATGGTCGGCGACAATACCGGCACTGATCGGTCCAATCGCCGCGCCGAGCGCTTGCGTGCCGAACAGCACGCCAATCGCGCTGCCGCCCATGCCGGGCGGCGTCGCGTCCAGCAGCCAAGCCTGCAGCACCGCGCGGACGGCAAACAGAAAGAAGCCAAGTATCGCAACGAGCAGCACGAACCACTGCGTGCCGCCGGCAAAGGCCATCGCCAGGATAACAACGCCGGTCATCGACATGCTCGACATGATGATCTGGCGGCGGCCGACTTTGTCGGACAAATGTCCGGCGATCGGGGCCGCCATGAAGCCCGCGGCCTGCAAGGCAAACATGCAGCCGCCGATCCAGAGCGACGAGTAACCCATCGCCCGCGCCAGATAGACCGGCAGAAAGGTCAACAGCGCGCTTTGCGTCATGGAGCGAAAGCCGGCGCCGATCGCCAGGGTGACGAGGGCGCGGTTCTTCAGCAACGACGCCAGCATTCTGACACGTTCGGCGCCGCTTACCGCCGAAGGTTTCATTCTGACGAGCCCAGCGCGGACATCGGCCATCTGCAGCCGGCTGACATATACGAGAATGATACCCGCCACTACGATGCCGGGAACGACGTTCATGAACACGACGTTGCGCCAATTAAAGGATTGCAGCAGCACGCCGATAACCAAGGGGGCGACCGCATCGCCGACATTCCCGCCCATGCCGTGAAATGACATGACGAGACCCTTGCGCTCGGTAAACCGGTCGGCAAGCCATGGGATCGCGGTCGGATGCCAGAGATTATTGCCGACGCCGACGAGCGTCGCGCAGACCAGGATCATCCAATAGGTGTGCGACAGCCCCATGATAAAGTAGGGAACGCCGATCCAGCACAGCGAGATGGCCATCAACAGGCCCTTACGGCCCACCGTGTCGACGAAGATTCCTCCGGGCACGTTGGCAATCGCGCCGGCCGCGTATTGGCAGGTCAGGACTGAGCCAATCTGCTCGTAGCTGAGCCCGAGTTCTTTGCCGATCAGAGGCAGGAGGAGATAGAATGTCGCCGGGTACCAATGTGTCAGCGCGTGGCCGATACTGATCACATAAACTTCCTGGAATGAGCGCCGCTGCGTAACGCCCATTCCCATCGTCGTTGCGGTCATCCTGTCCCCTATCCAGCCTTCGATTTCCCAAATCGCATACTACTGCACGGCGTCCTACTCAATGACTTCTTCCGCCCGCTGCATAGCTGCATGCTACTGTTGAGGCACCTTGCTTGCCTTCATGATAGTGGTCCATTTCGCGATCTCGCTCGCCAGATAATCCTTGAGGTAAGCGCTGGACCGCCGTTCCGGCGCGACAACAGTGGCTGAAGCTTCGCGCAAGCGGGATTGCACTGTAGAATCGTTCAACGCGCTGCCGAGCGCCGCGTTCAGCGTTGCCACCACCGGTGCGGGCGTATCCTTCGGGGCGAACATGCCCATCCAGTAATAGCCGTCGACGACATCGAAGCCCTGCTCGCGCGCGGTCGGCAGATCGGGAAATAGCGGCGATCGGTCACCGGTCAAAATCGCCAGCGGCTTGACCGACTTGCTTTCAATCAGGCCGCTCACCGATATCGACAGCGGACAATAGTAATCGATATCGCCTCTGATCATGTCCTGGAGAGCGGGGGCTGCGCTGCGATAGGGAACATGCGTCGCGGTGGCGCCGATGGCGGCCGTTATCATGGCGCAAGCGAGATATGGCGCGGCGCCGATCCCAGCCGAGCCGAACCGCATCTTCGCCTGATTAGTCTTCAGGTACGCCGCAAACTCCTTGAGATTTGCAACCGGCAAGTCATTGCGAACCACCAAAAGCAGGGGCTGCTCCACCGCCAGTCCGACCGGGACGAAGTCGGCTAAGGTATCGGAGGGCGGGTCCTTAAAGAGATACTGGCTTTGCGCGAAGGTATCGACCGCGCCGAGAACGATCTGATAGCCGTCCGGCACCGCTTTCGCGACGCGGCTGACAGCGATTGTGCCACCCGCTCCGCCGATATCTTCGACGATCATCTGCTGGCCGAGCGTCTGAGAAACTTGGTTGGCGAGAATTCGGCCAACGATATCGGTGCCGCTCCCCGGACCGAATGGGATTACCAAGGTCACGACTCGGTTTGGCCATCCCTCCGCCAGCGCGGATGCAATGCCGCATGCGAGGATAATCGAAAAAGCCAGCCACGAAATACGAAGCGGCGTCGATCTCATAATATCCTCCCAATCTGCGTTTTTATTTTACGACTGCAGTTAAACTCATTTCGACATCGCATCAATGATGGTGGCTTACGCCTCACGTGCCGCGGAGCGCTTGCCAGATTTTCTCAGGCGTCACCGGCATGTCGATTTCCGGTGACGCGCCGGCTCGCGCCAGCGCGTCCGCAACCGCGTTCATCAGCGCGGGCAGCGACCCGGTAACACCACACTCGCCCGAACCTTTGACGCCCAATGGATTTTTTGGTGACGGCACGGGATGAAACTCCGTCGTGATGGACGGGATGCTATCCGCCCTCGGCATCGCATAGTCCATGAACGACCCAGTGAGGAACTGTCCGGTATTGTCATATTGGCAATGCTCCATGAACACTTGTCCGAGGCCCTGACAAACGCCACCGTGAACCTGGCCGTGAACAATTGGTGGATTGATGATGGTGCCGACATCGTCGACCGCAACGTAGCGGTCGACGGCGATCATTCCCGTTTCCGGATCCACCTCGATCTCGCAGACATGACATCCGTTGGGAAAATGCATGTCGGGAGCGATATAGTCGCCTTCGGAGTCGAGACTCGCAAACGGCAATCCGTCGGCGGAGAGCGCGACCCGCTGTGCCAAATCGAGCAAGCCGATCGCCCGGTCGGTACCCGCCACGCGGAATGTTCCACGGGAGAACTCGATATCCCCTTCGTCCGCCTCTAGGTGCTGTGCGGCGGCCTTGCGTCCCTTCTCGACGATGATGCCGCAAGTGTTCGCCAGTGCCGAGCCCGCCATGATCATGGAACGCGATCCGACCGTGGCAAATCCGGCGGCCGGAAGGTCGGCGCTGTCGCCTTGACGGAGCTCGATCGCCTCGTAAGGCACGCCCAATCGGTCGGCCACCACTTGCGGGAACGAGGTCTCGTGACCTTGACCGTGCGATTGGGTGGCAACGACTAAAAGCACACGGCCTTCCTCGGTAAAACGGATGTGGGAGCCCTCGTGCCAAGAGCCGCCGACGCATTCGAGAAAGTTCGCGATGCCCTGTCCGCGGATCAGGCCGCGCTTGGCGCTTAAGGCTGCGCGTGCCGCAAAGCCGCTCCAATCGGACAGGCGCAATGCCTTGTCCATGACCGCCTCGAACGCGCCGCTGTCGTAGAGTCGTCCCGACGGGCTTTTATAGGGGATGGCCGTCGCCGGAATAAGATTGCGGCGGCGCAATTCCACCCGGTCGATCTTCATTTGCCGCGCTGCTTCTTCCACCAATCTTTCGACAATGTAAGACGCCTGTTCGCGGCCAGCCCCACGATACGGACCGATCGGTGCTGCATTCGTCATGGCCGCCGTGACTTCTGCATGCACCAGCGGTGTCCGATAGACGAGCGGCAGCCCCCAGGGCGTGTTGCGGATTGATCCGTTGGGACCGTTGCAGCCAAAATAGGCCCCCATCGAAGCGAGGATATCCGCGCGCAGCGCAAGAAATTGGCCGTCAGCATCGAGCGCCAGAGCACAATCGATGACCGCGTCTCTGGCATGGTTGTCCGAGAGCAGGTTTTCCGAACGCGTCGCCTGCCATTTGACCGGACGGCCAAGCACACGAGCGGCGTGGAGGAGCGCTACATCTTCGGGATACGGCTGTTCTTTCGAACCAAATGCACCGCCGACGTCGTAGGTCAGCACGTGCATTCGCTCGTCGGGAATCTTGAACACCTGATCGCACAGCACGCGGACCATGTACCGGACCCCCTGGCTCGGCGTGATCCAGGTGAAGCGATCTACGGCGGCGTCATATTGGGCGATACTGGTTCGCGGCTCGATCGGGTTGGCAAAAATTCGGGTATTGATGAGTTGTAGCCGCGTGACGTGCGCTGCGCCGGCAAAAGCCGCATCGACGGCGGCCGGATCGCCGCTTCGCCAACGGATGGCAACATTGTCCGGCGCCTCCGGCCAGATGACCGGAGCACCTTTGCTGATTGCGCGCGCGACGTCGACGACAGCAGGGAGCGGCGCAATATTTACACCGATCATTGCGGCGGCATCGCCGGCCTGTGCCGCGGTTTCTGCGACCACCATCGCGACGGGCTCGCCGACATATCTGACGCGGCCTTGGGCGAGGGCCGGCCGCGGGGTGTCCAACGTCTGGCCCAGATCGAAACCTTTGAGCGGAAGGCGATGAATGAACCCGACCCCCGCCCGCGCGAGATCGTCGCCGATGAAAACCCGAAGAACGCCCAGCTGTCGTGACGCCTCGGCTATATCGATCGAAAGCAGTTCGCCATGGGCATGATCGGACCGGACAAACGTTACATAGGCCTGGCCCGGGATATTGATATCGTCGGTGTATCGGCCGCGGCCGGTAACAAAACGGGCGTCCTCCCGGCGCAGAACGGCCCGCGAAGGTGACGCATCTTCATGCCGAGCATCATTCATGCTTCAATCAATGGCCTTGATGTTGAAATCGACGCACCATCGTGGCATTCCACTCATAATCCTGTTGGATGATGGCCTTGGTGTCCTCAGGCGTGGACGGCTCGGGGACGACGCCTTGATTGAGCAGTGCTTCTCGAAATGCCGACTCATCCATCGCCCGGCGCAGCAACCCGTTCAGCTTGTCGATGACGGGGCGCGGCGTGCCCTTAGGGGCGAGGAACGAATAGACATTCTCGAGCATGAAGTCCTTGTAGCCGAGCTCGAGCAGCGTCGGCACGTCCGGCGCGCCGGGCGAACGCTTCTGCCCGGTCACCGCGAGGATTTTAAAAGTGCCCGCTTTGTATAAGGGCAAAGTCGACGAGATGGCGTCGAAGTAGGAATCCACCACGCCCTTCATGAGATCGGCAACCGCCGGCGTGGAGCCGGGATAGGGCACATCCGTAATGTGGATATTCAGAATGCCGCCGGCCATGCCGTTGATGATCTCGCCGACACTGCCGCGCCCGGGCGTTGCGATGGCGACGCCGTTTGGCTGCTTGCGTACATAATCGACGAATTCCTTGACGGTCGAAGCGGGAAAATCCTTCCGAACATCGAATGCCAGAGGCACCCGCGCCACAAGCGTGATCGGCTCGAAGTCGTCCAAGCTGTAGCGGAGATGGTGATAAAAATTCGGGTTGGTCGCGAAGGGGGTCGAACTCGCCAAATAGAGCGTATAGCCATCCGGATTGGCATGCGCGACTCTTTCGGTACCTGTCATGCACGCCGCGCCTGGAACATCTTCGACGATGACCGAGGTGCCGGTATATTCGGACATCTTGGCGCCGAGCAGCCGGGCGATGATGTCGCTCGTGCCGCCGGCGGCGAAAGCAACGACGATCGTGATGGCGCGATTTGGAAAGCTTCCCTGCGCCGAGGCGGGCCCGCAGAAGCCTGCGGCGCATATCGACAAAACAACCATATAAGACGCGAGCTTTCGAGGCATGTTCGCTCCCTTATTATTTTATGTCGGCTTTTCTTGCCTCAAGCACGGCGCGACAGCTAAGTTTCTCTGTTCCTCTTGTGCCGTTACGGCAAACTCAACGTGGGGTCAGATCCCGTTCTTTTTTCAGGAATGCGGTAAAAAATCTCAGCTAGCCGCCCTCCTTTTCTTTCCACTCCTGTTGATCCCACTGTTCGAGCAAACCTTTATGGGCCATTTCGCGACAACGTCGTCGTGGAATTCCGTATTCGCTAACGTGAGGATTAAAAGTGCTGGAGGAACGGGAGGCGGAACGCACACTATCGGTCGGGTTGGCGACCTGCAATCCGCCATGCGCATAACCCATATGCATGCAGGAAACCGAAGACAATTTGTCGGCTGCAAACCTTCATGAAAGCGAGCCGTGAAAGCGAGCATTGACAAGAGCGGCGTGTCCGCCATCCTGCCCGGCCTCCGGAGGAACCGAGCATGGATCATAGTAACGTCACGGCGGCGATCACCTATGACGATTTACGCGAATGGCTGTCCCAAGCCGAACGGCTCGGCGAAGTCCGCAACGTATCAGGCGCCAACTGGCAGGAGGATATCGGACTTGCCGCGGAAGCGGTGCTGCGCGCCGAGAACGGACCGTGCGTCGTGTTCGACGACATTCCCGGCTGCCCCAAAGGCTTTCGCGTTCTCCTCAATATGTTCGCGGGCACGCGCCGCAACATGACGCTCGGTTTCCCGGATCACTTGAGCAAATGGGAATTGAGCGACGCCTATCGCGAGGCCTATCTCAAGGAACAAAAGATCATTCCCCATGAGATTGTCGAGGACGGCCCGGTGCTGGAAAACATCATCACCGGCGACGATATCGACGTCACCCTGTTTCCGGCGCCGATCTGGCACGAAAAGGACGGCGGCCGTTACATCGGCACCGGCACTTACAGCATTACCCGCGATCCGGAGGAAGACTGGCTCAATGCCGGCGCCTATCGCGCCCAGGTCCATGACGCAAAATCGGTCGGTCTTCTTATCGCGGCCGGACATCACGGCGACATCCACCGCGAAAAATATTTCAAGCGCGGCGAGCCGATGCCGGTCGCAATGGTGCTCGGTGGCGATCCTCTGGCCTTCTTCTACGGTGGACTCGAAGCGCCGTATGGCGTGTTCGAGATCGACATTATCGGCGGCTTGCGTGGCCGGCCGGTGCAGATGGTGCGCGGCAAAGTCACCGGCCTGCCCTTCCCCGCCGGCGCCGAAATCGTGCTCGAAGGTTACGTTACGGCCGAGCGGCGCGAAGTCGAAGGTCCGTTCGGTGAATGGACCGGCCATTATGCCGGCGGCGCCAAGCCGACCACGGTGCTCGATATCAAGGCGATCTACCACCGCAATGATCCGATCCTGGTCGGCGTGCCGCCAATGGGCGGCGGACCCGACGAGATGGCGCGTTACCGCGCCGTACTCCGCTCCGCGACCATCAAGCAGAACATGACCAATGCCGGCGTGCCCGGCGTGCAGCAGGTGTGGTGCCACGAGATCGGTGGTGCCCGGCTGCTCCACGGCGTCTCCATCACGCAACGCTATCCCGGCCACGCTGTGCAGGCCGGACAAATCGCTGCCCAATGCGGCGCTTCAGCCTACGCATCGAAATATATCGTGGTGGTCGACGACGACGTCGACGTCACCAATCTCGATCATCTGCTCTGGGCCATGTTGACACGCACCGATCCGGCGGAATCGATCCAGTTCATCAAAGGGTCGTGGGATTCGCCGGCCGACCCGGCGCTGCCGCCTTGGAAACGCGCCGCTGGCGATATGACCCACTCCGTCGCCGTGATCGACGCCTGCCGCCCCTTCCACTGGCGCGACAAATTCCCGCCGACCAATACGCCGAGCCCCGAAGTGGCGCGCAAAGCGCGGGAGAAATTCGGCTGGCTGTTGGAGAAGTGAAGCGCCGCGCTAAAATCCGCCGGCGTTGAATTGCAGGCGCTGCGTTACGTCATAGGGCTCTTTGATGATCGGATAGGCGTAATCGACGCGGATCGGCCCGAACATCGAATCCCAGATCAGGCTGCCGCCGACCGAGGCGCGGATCGCGCTCGAATTTGCGATCTGTTGTGATGGCGTCATCGACGACAGGCTTGAAACGCCCGACGCGCTGGTGGCCCAAAGGCTTCCGGTATCGGAGAATACCGCGATCTTCAGCCCCGAATCGGCTGGAATGAAGGGCACCGGTGCCTGCAATTCAGCCGAGGTGGTCCAATAAGCATTGCCGCCGATGTTATCCATCGTGGTGCCGGGCGTGATGTCGCGCGGCCCGAAGCCGTTGGGCGCGAAGCCGCGGACGAGCTGCGGGCCGCCGAAGAACCCATCGAGCAGCGGCAATTGCTGGCCACCCCACGGCGTCACATAGCCGCTCTGGGCGCGCACCATGCCGACGACGTCGCCGATAATCGGGTGATAGTAATGGATATCCTCGGTGTTCTTGGCAAACTGCGCCGCGCCGCCGAGGCCGGCGAATTCATTGTTGGTCTGGATACGGAAGCCGCTGGTCGGATTCTTGGCGTTGTCGAGCGTCGAATAGGTGAGGCCGTTGCCGATCGACGACACCCAATAGGGTCCCTTCGCGGCCGCTTCCTGAATCGGCAACGAAGCCGTCCCCATCGCCGGATCGAGCGATAGACCCTGATTGTAGATCGAATAGTTCCAGCTGGCGCCGAGATTTTCAGTGATCGGCGTACCAATGCTGACCTTCGCGCCGTATAGGGTCGAAATCAAAGGATTGGTAGGTATTGGCGAAGCTCTGATGACCGAATAGGTCGATGCCGCCGGAAACCCGCGGGCCGAGAAGGTATGGATCGGTAAAGGACAAGTCGAAACCTCTGGCATATTGGCCATAGGTCGCTGAGGCCTTGGCGATATCGCCGGTGCCGAGGAAATTGTTGTCGCTGATGCTGACCGAAGCGAGCCAGCCATCGGTGTTGGAATAGCCTCCGGACACGAAGAAGTTCCCGGTCTGCTTTTCCTCGACCGCGACATTGAGCACGACCCGATCGGACGCCGAGCCCGGCTGCGTACTGATTTTGACCGACTTGAAATAGCCGAGCGCCTTTAAATGCTGCTCGCCACGATCGACCAGTGCGCGGTTATAAGCGTCGCCTTCGCCGAAATCGAATTCGCGGCGGATCACATAGTCGCGCGTCGTCGTATTGCCGTGGATGTCGATGCGCTCGACGTAAAGCCGCTTGCCCGCCTGGATCATATAGGTGAGATCGATGACCCCTGCCCTGCCCTCCCCGGCGTGGGGTGGTGGGTGCTTCTCACTGTGGGGCACAACATCGATGAACGGCTCGCCGCTCTTGGCGAGCGTGATCGACAGATCGCCTACGGTCTTTTCCACCGCGTCGGCGTCATAGACATCGCCTGACGTGGTACGCCAAACATGCCGCATTGTCTCGGCATCGACTGTTCTTACATCGGAATGGACATCGACCTTGCCGAAACGATACAGCGGCCCCTCATCCAGCTTGAAAGTGACCGCGACATTTTTCTTGGCGGCGTCGTAACTCGCCGACGACGACACACGCACGTCGGGATACCCGTGTGCCAGATAGAAGTGGCGCAGAAGATCGCAATCGTTGTCGATGCGATCGGCATCGTAAATGTCGTTGTCGAGCAGGAAGCTCAAAACATTGCTGACGCCGGTTTTGACGACCCCTTTGAGTTTGGTGGCGGGAAAAGCCGCGTTGCCGGTGAACAGAATTTCCCCGACCGCGAGCTTGTCACCCTCCTTGATCTCGAACACCAGATTAGTGCGCGAATTCTTGGCCTCGATGGTCTTTGGCACGACCTGCACCGCGAAATAGCCGTGCTGACGGTAAACATCCATGATGTGGATGACATCGCTCTGAACGAAAGCGCGCCACAGCGGACCGCTTTCCTTCGATTGCATGTCTTTCTTGAGATCGGCATCCTTGACCTTCTTGTTGCCATCAAAGGCGATGACGCCGATGGTCGGGTTTTCGACGACCATTACCAGGACACGATCGCCTTGGCGCGCGATCTTCACGTCCTTGAAAAGGCCGGTGGCATAAAGGGCCTTGAGCGCGGTATCAAGGGCCGCGGCGTCGAGATGCCCGCCGGCTCCGGCGTGGAAATAGGAGCGGATCATATCCGCGCCGACCTGCCGGTTGCCGTTAACCGTGATTTCGGAATCGATCGGTTTCGAATCCGCGGCGATGGCGGACCCGCAAATGGCAAAGGCGAGAAACCCCGCAAGGATTAAGACGATCCCCCGGCAACGCATGAACGCAACTCCCCGACCGAACAAGCCGATCACAGCCTGTCGCCGGGGCGGGAGCGTGACGGATTATGGTCGAAATCTGAGGTTTTGTTGGGGCGCCCGCCACAATGGTTACGCCCAACGGGCGGAACTAAAGCATCTTCGGACCGCGCCTCACGAGTGCATAACGGCGGCGGCCTGCCTCGGCCCAGCGCATTGGATTCATTGCGCTCGAACGCCGCGCGGCTAGTGACCCTTGGCGATCTGATAAATCAAAATCGCGCCGATAAAGACAAGCGCGACAATCCCCGCCTGGACGAATTTCGGATTTGATGGTTCAGGAATGATCGGCGACATAACAGGCTTCGACGGGTTGCTTCCTTCGTCGTCAATCATTTCTGCAACGCCGAACGCCTCTGTCCCTATGAAAGCTTGATCGGCTCTTTGGCTTCCCAATGTGCTTCGTCAAGGGCAAGCGGCTGCGTGGATTTCCAACTCGCCTCCTCAACCGTTATAGCCGGTGTGGACGCTATCAAAAACGTAATGCCGACCGCAACCAGAAGTCCCGGCCAACTCAAGAGGACAAACATGCCAATGCCAAAACAAGCCGCCCCGGTGCCGAACATAATCGTAACCGGTAGTTGACGGGAGCGCGTCGCCGGCATGTGAGCCTCCGATCACCGCGATTAAAGAAGGCATTGTAGGGTATTTTTGTTCACGTTCAAGCCAGCCGCTAAAACCCATCCTACAAAAAGGCCCCAAACGCCGGCCTGGCGTTCAGCGCCGTCTTTGGGCGGAGCAAATCGACCCAAAGCCCAGTAATTTTATCTCAGATCAGTGATGATTTCTAGCGCCTCCTCACCTAAATCGGCGCTGCCAAGACCCGTCACCGATCTGTCATTCGATGCTGTTTCCATGGGACAACGCAGGGATCCGCAAGAACCCCTGGCCTTTTACAAGATTCCCTTGGCCAGCCAATCGCGCAAGCGCCTCTCGTCCTCTCCGACTGGCGCAACCTATGCTACCGTGGCGCGAGAAACGGGCCCGCAAGGTGAGTCGATGTCAGACGTCGCTGGGAAGACTGCCGCCAGAGCAATCAGAGTCTTATTTGCTGCACTGGGATTCATCTTTATCGTATTGGGGCTGGGACTAGAGGCTACGACAGACCGCCCGGATGGTCAGTTTACCCTGGGTCTAATTTTATTCCTGTTAGGGGCGCTCTTCTTTTGTGCCATCGTCTTTTGGCACAGAGTGGCGAAGAATCTCGACGCAAAAGCACAGTTGGCGATCGCTGATTTTGCGCGAAGTCGCAATACTTGGCTTGGCCTCTGCCTCACTATTCTGCTGGCACTCATATTTTCACCATTTATCGAACAACACCGCTGGCCTTTCTCTTTTCCCACCGATCCTGCAGTTTACGAGCAACTTGGCCAGACCATCAAAGAGATGAACGCGCTTGACGACAAAGCTGCTATTGCTACTCACGACGCCGAGAAATGGAGATTCTCCTTTAATTTAAGAAATGACACCAAAAACCAAGACGGAAGGCTGCTCGAGTGTCCGTTTAGTGCGGTGATCGCCGGAGGTGACGTTGCTTCCGGGCTTTGGGATGACCTTGAGCCCATGCTTGATCTGGCTCATTGGCATTTCCTCGGAAGGAGCGTCGTACAAGCCGATATAAAACTAAATGCAGGGTTCACAATCCTGATAGGCGCAGACAGCGGAAATCCGCTGACGTGCGCGACAGCTTTAACGCGGGAATTAGCGACCGTATTCTCCTCTCAGGCCACCCGCATGCAGGCCAACAGGGTCACACCTGCACTTGCGAACTGCAAAAGCGAGTGCGTGGAGATTGACATCGGAAATTAGGCCCCGAGTTCAACTCTTCTGGCCGCGCCTCGATGATAGGGAGAGCAAATCGCTTCGTGGCATTTATTGATTGTTCTCTACATTTATTTCTTTGATGCGCCGTTCAAAGCGCCCAAGTCGTATCATCAAATAGTTCATCAACCGAATAGCGCCGGGGAATGATCCTCATTTCTAATGCGTAGCTTGATAGCAGATCGAGCGCCGGCTTCACCGCGTCGTAGCCGAACGGCAGCGTGTCGATGGCGCCGGGTTTCGGCAGTCCCGCGGCCTTCTTGCTCTCCTGCAGCAGGCGGAAGATCTCGCGCACCGCGCCGGGGTCCGTTTGCGACACGCTATTCTTGACCACGATCATGTGGTTGAGCGGCACCGTGCCGTGGGTTTTGTGCCATTGCCCCGCGGCGGCTTCCGGATCGGCAATGACGCTTTTCAGCCGTGGGTCGGTCGGGATGTTGCCGCCGAAGATCGCGGCGTCGAGCTCGCCCTCAAGCACCATTTTAGTCATGTCCTTGCCGTCCGGCGCACGCTCGACGCCGAGCGGATCGCGGAATTCGGCCAGATGCGCATCCTCGAACGTCACCCACTTCACCGTGCCGAGATCGAGACCGTGGTCCTTCCACAGGATGCCGCGCAGCCAGACGCCGGTGGTCTGCGCAAAGGAGCGCACGCCGATCCTGCGGCCGGACAGGTTTTCCGGCGTCACCGTGCCACGCTCGGCGTTGTAGAGCATGGTGCCGTGCTGAAAGCGCCCCATCATGGTCGCCGGCATCAAAGTGAGCGGCTTGCCGTAGGCCTTGGCTTGCAAATAGGTGACCAGCGCCATCTCGCAGACGTCGAACTTCTGTTCGCGCACCATCATGAAAAACGCCTTGAAGATCGGATTGACCGCGGTCAGCCGCAGCGCGATGCGGTCGGATTTGATGCGCCCGTCCCTCAGCGCCGCGGTATGCGGATAGTTGCCGACACAGGCGTCCAGCGTTTCGATCTTTTCCGTAGTCAGTGTAGTCATGGCGACAGTAGTCATGGCGGCAGGTCTCCCAAGGTTGGCTTGATTTTATGATTTGGCCTTGCCTTAAACCAGTCGGCTCCCGCCGCGCCGATGAGACGGGACGTACCGTCCCTAACCGGATAGATCGATGACCACCAGTGACCCTCGCATTGCCGCCGCCGCGCTTGCGGCTTTCATCGCCCGCGCCGTCGCCGCGGCCGGCCTGCCGGCGGACGATGGGCAAACCCTCGCCGGCCTCATGGTCGAGGCCGATCTGCGCGGCAGCGATACCCATGGCGTGATTCGGCTGCCGCTCTATGTGCGCCGCATCCGCGCCGGCGGCATCAACGCCACGCCGGACATCCGCGTCGTCAGCGACCGGCCATCGGCGGCTTTGATCGATGGCGACAATGGCATGGGGCATCTGGTGATGCGGCGCGCCGCCCATCTCGCGATCGACAAGGCCAAAGCGACCGGCATCGGCTGGGTCGGTGCGCGCATGAGCAACCATGCCGGGCCGGCCGCGCTATACGTCACCATGCCGCTACGGCACGACATGATCGGGCTTTATTTCGCCGTCGGCAGCAACAACCACCTGCCGCCCTGGGGCGGCAGCGAAAGCCTGCTCGGCACCAATCCCCTGGCGGTCGCGGTGCCGGCGGGTGACGAGCCGCCGATCGTGCTCGACATGGCGCCGACGGTCGCCGCCTATGGCAAGGTCCGGCTCAAGGCGCAGCGCGGCGAAGAGATGCCGGTCGGCTGGATGATCGATCGCGAGGGCAAGTCGCTGACCGACCCCAAGCGCGCCGACGAGGGCCATCTGTTGCCGATCGGCGACTACAAGGGCTCTGGGCTGAGCCTGATCATCGGCATCCTCGGCGGCCTGCTCAACCGCGCCGCGATGGGCCGCGAGGTGATCGATTTCGTCAAGGAAACCGGCACACCGACCAACACCGGCCAGGCCATCGCCGCCATCGCGATCGACACCTTCATGCCGGTCGCCGAATTCAAGCGCGCGGTCGATCAGGTGGTGCGCGACATCCGCAATTCGCGCCGCCTGCCCGGCGTCGAGCGCATCTGGCTCCCCGGCGAGCAAAGCCATGCCAAATTGCTGGACCGCCGCGCCCACGGCGTGCCGATGCCGAAGGCGCTGCGCGACAGCCTCGATGCCGTAGCGCGCGACCTCGGCGTTCCGCCGCTGGAATGACGAATCCGGAGACCGCAATGCCCCCTCACCCGCCCGTCGGCGTTATCGGCATCGGCCTAATGGGCGAAGTCTATGCCCGCCGCCTGACCGCGGCGGGTTTCACCGTCGTCGGCTTCGATATCGACGCGGCGAAGAGCGCGCGCTTAATGGAAATCGGCGGCCACGCCGGCACGCTCGCCGAGATCGGCCGCGATTGCGATCCGATCGTGCTGGCGCTGTTCTCGACCGATCAGGTCGAGGAGGTGGTCGAGCGCACGCTGGTTTCGGCCGCCGCCGGCAAGATCGTGATCTGCACCTCGACGTGCGATCCGGACCGGATTGCCGCGCTCGGCGCGCGCGTGGCGGGCCAGCTACGTTTCCTCGAGGTGCCGGTTTCCGGCACCAGCGAACAAGTCCGCCAGGGTGACGGCGTCGGCCTGATCGGCGGCGATGCTCAAATTGCCGCCGACGCGGCAACCGTGCTCGATGCGCTGTTCCCGCGCCGGCATCACATCGGCACGGTGGGCGACGGCGGCCGTGCCAAGCTCGCGATCAACCTCATTCTCGGGCTCAACCGGGTCGCGCTGGCCGAAGGCCTGGTGTTTGCCGAACGGCTCGGCCTCGAGCCGGCGGCGTTCCTGAACGTCGCGCGCGCCTCGGCCGCGGCCTCCCAGGTCATGGACACCAAGGGGCCTAAAATGGTCGCCGGCGACTTCGCCCCGGAAGGCCGCGTCCGCCAGACGCTCAAGGACGCCCATTTGATGCTCGATCAGGCGCGCAAGGCCGGCCAGCAGCTGCCGCTCCTCTCCGTTCACGCCGCCATTCTCGAAGCCTGCCAGAGCCACGGCGAGGGCAATCAGGACAACAGCATCGTTATTGAAGAAGTGCGGCGGCGGCGCCAGCCGCCATGACACACGGCCTCACTCCTCCTCGGTAGCGTGCGCAATGGTCGGAATTTTCTACCTTCTGGCGAAACCGGCGATAGCACAACCGCAAAACCGCGCGGCGGCGCGGGTTGTGCGGCACTAACCACAAAACTAGTGCGAATCGGTCGAAGCTTCGCCCCGGGGCGAACCCCGCGACAGCACACCCATCGGCACCGGTGGTGCGGCACGGACCACAAAAGTAGTGCGAATTGGTCGAAGCTTCGCCCCGGGGGCGAACCCCGCGACAGCACACCCATCGCGCCGGTGGGGCGGCACGGACCCCAAAAATAGTGCGAATCGGTCGAAGCTTCGCCCCGGGGGCGAACCCCGCGACAGCACACCCCTCGGCGCCGGTGGTGCGGCACGGACCCCAAAAATAGTGCGAATCGGTCGAATTTTCGACCCGGGGCGAACCCCGCGCCAGCACCCCCCTCGGCGCCGGTGGTGCGGCACGGACCCCAAAAGTAGTGCGAATCGGTCGAAGCTTCGCCCCGGGGGCGAACCCCGCGACAGCACCCCCATCGGCACCGGTGGTGCGGCACGGACCCCAAAAATAGTGCGAATCGGTCGAATTTTCGCCCCGGGGGCGAACCCCGCGACAGCACACCCCTCGGCACCGGTGGTGCGGCACGGGCCACAAAAGTCGTGCGAAGCGGTCGAAGCTTCGATCGAATTTTCGACGGTGCGGCGAACCCCGAAAAAAGGGTCCACCCGCAACGGTCGAAAGCCCTCGCCCCCGTCACGGCCGCTTTCTGGCCGGGCGGGGTGCAGGACCGGTCGTCCCGCAGTCATTAGGTCGTCCAGGTGGTCATGCGCCGGTTGTTCGGCCGCGGCAAACCGGCGGCGGCGAGACCTTTGCAAAAGGCCGGCGGCGCGGCGACCGCGAGATGCATCAGCAGGCCGACATCGGTACGCATCAGCACGTCGACGAGATCATTGCCGCCGGTCCAAGCCGCGGCTGCTGTGTCCGGTCGCGAGGCGGAGCCGGTCGCCATCGTTGGATCGGCGCCGGCCGTTCGCTTCCCACTATTTCGCTTCCCAATATACTGGCGGACCGACTGATCGAGTTCGGCCGCGGTCGCCCGCGGTTCGGCGTCCTCCTGCCAAACACACTCCCAAGGAAGCACCCTCTGGAGAATTTCCCGCATGTAGGCCTCGGGGTAGTACATTGCCACCCAGGCGAGATAGCCACGGAGGCCGCCCTTGCCCTTGCCGTCGGAGCCAACGCGAAGGGCGGCCTCAAAGAGTGAACGCTTGAGATCCGCGGAATAATGGTTCCGCGTGCCTTTTTGGCGGCCGCCGCGCTTCTGGTGGCCGACTTTAAAATCGCCCGATCGCTCGGGGGAACTGCCGCGCATCACTCACCTCCTTGGCCCCGCACCGCGCGACGCCGACCACCGGCGTTCCTGGCCGGCGCCGCCCCTGATCGGCGGGACGAGCGACTAGGCGCGGCGCGACGTCCACGCCCCGGCGGCCGCGCGGTGCGGCGGTCGGGTCCTTTCAGCCGTCGGGGCGGGGTCATAAACGCCGCGGCCCACAGGCGACAGAACTTCCTCGGCGCGCGCAGCGCGGCATGCAGCAGATTGCCGACATCGGTCGGACCGCCAAGGCGAGCCGCGGCCTTCGTCTCCTCCGGGTCCGGCGGTCGGCCGGCGCCGGCGGTGCGCGGTGGCGGCGCCAGCCACAACCACGCCGCGATGGCCCGATTAATGCGGGCCGCGTGCCCGCGCCGCGGCCGGCTCGCTGATGGTCCCCGCTGCGACCGCAGCAGCCCCGGGAGAATCTCAGTGGCGTAAATCTCCGGACGGTAAAGGGCCAGCCAGGCGAAATAGCCGATCACGCCGTCTCGGCCCGTGCCGTCGAAGCCAATGCGGTGGGCGGTCGCGACCAGGCCGTAACGGAGCGCCGGGGAGAAAACGTCGCCGGGACCTTTTGGGCGGCCGCGCACTTTTTTGCGGCCTTTTACAAAATCGCCGGCGCGATGACCGGTTCGAGGATGGGGCTGCCGGCCCCGTCGGGGGGAACTAAGAGCGCATCGTCACACTCCAAGTTGGCCCCCCACCGCACCGCGCGACGCCGACCACCGCGGGTCCCGGCCGGCGTCGCCCCAGATGGCGGGGAGACATAATACCTGCGGCGCGCCATCCAAGCCCCCGCGCGGCAACGCGGTCTGCCAGCGCCCGTGCCGACGCGTTTGGCGTTGGTCCGGGTGAGGCCGGTGCGGGCAATCGCGCTGGATTGCAGTGGCGACTGACGCCGTTTGCGCGTCGGCGGCGAAAGCCTCGCGCCGCTCTTTTTTCCGGCGCGCTGTCGCCTTCGGTCTGGTGAGCGGCTCTCCAGCCACGGGTGGTGCCTGGGCGCATGGGGCATGTTTGACCGAACGAAGCCAATTGTCGCCGATCCTCGGCGGAGTGCCGCCGCTCGGATCGCGCTCAAGCCGGAATCGTGATCGCGCCACTGCGAATGACGATCGTGCGGCGGCCGGCGCGGGGACGCCGGAACGAGCCGCTGGTCGGGGAAAGACCCCAACTGGCTTCGTTTCGTCGTCGCGCTTGCTCGGGGCAGCGACGCGGTTGTGGCCGCCGCCGCATCCCCGAGGCCGGCATCCCGCGCTGCGGTAGCGACCGCGGGTTCGCGCGCTGTCATCGCGAACCGTGGCGCGCGGGGTCGGTCGGCGGCGCGGGCGCGCGCCGGCCCTAATCATCCGCGCCCCGGCGATGAAGAGCGTAGCCGAAGCGAGGGGCATGGCCCGGCCTCAGCGGCGGCCGCTCCTGCGGCTTGCGGCGGTGCAGATTATCGAGCGCGAAGAGGATCTGGGCGACCTGGCGCCACAGCGCATATTCGTAGCGGCTGAGGCGGTCGAGCGGACAGGTCGGCAGGCGGGCCAAATCGAGGAAGCATTCGGCGAGGTGGCGGGTGGGATCGGCAGGGTGCTCTTGCTCCCCCGGGAGCGAGGCTGGCGTGCCGGCGCGGCGCCGCCCCGCCGCGGTGGCGTCATCGGCGTGATGGCAACCGGCGCGGAACAGGGCGGCGATTGCGGCGCCGGTCGGCCGCGGCGGCGGGACGGTGGCGGCCCCGGCCCGCGGCTCGGCGGCGCCGGCCAACAGCCCGGTCTCCATGGCGGTGGCGCGACGCAGCCGCCACAGCGCGCTGGCGAGCCGCAACACCAGTTCCCGTTCGACCGCGGATTGCGCGTCGTAGTCGGCGATGATGGCGGCCTCGAAGGCCGTGTAGTCCTCGGCGTCCTCCAGCGCCCCGATCACCGTCTCGGCCGTCAGTCCATGGCGGACGGCATTGCCGCGGGATCGCTGTTTGCCGTCTTCGGTCAGCGGGCCGGTGCTGTGGCGGGCATTGCGGCGATTGGCCGTGATTTGCCTAAACGACGTCATCACCCGGCCGCCGTGCTCATCGGGTTCGTTGTGTCAGCCGCGCCGCCCGGGCTAATCGGCCGTTTCCGCTTCGCAGGGCGTGGATCGGGGCCGCCGCCGGCGGCGTTAATGCCCCCGCCGTCAGCGCCAAGTACGGGCGCCGGCGACGGCAGCGGATGCGTGTCGAGCCAGAGCGTGCGGGCGGTGACGGTCGGATCGATCCCGGCCTTCCGCCACCAGGCCGCTTCATCGCCGCAGCGATGCACCTCGCGGTGGTGGCCGCGACACAACGGGATGGTGAACTCGTCGCTGACCTTGCGGCCGAGCGCGCGGCTTTGCGCGAAGCGCAGGTGATGGGCATCCGAAGGCTGCCGGCCGCAAACTAAGCAGGGCTGGCGTGCGACATACTTGACGTGTTCGCGGTCACGAATCCGGCGCGGTTCCGGCAACGGCAGCGCGTTCTTGTCGATCGCTGGGGACTGTTGGCCCTTCGCAAGGTCCGTTGGCTCCGAAGCGTGCGCACGCTGCGCCGCCGCGGGTTTGGTTGGCGGCCGCGGCACTTCGTCGACAGTCCCGGCAAGGCTCGCCAGACTTTCAAGTCGCCCGCGAAAGGCCGCCTCGACGCGCTGGGCATCGGACGCCGTCAATGTGTTCTTCTCGCGCAGACCGCGCTGCGCCCAGAGCGCCGCAGCGTCGCCGCTGACGAGCGCGGTGAGCTCGGCGAGCAGCCGATCCCGCAAGGCCGCCGAGGCCGCGGCGCCGAGCCCTGGCGCTGTGCGCCGATCTCGATCGGGGGGGCGGCCGTTCAGCCGCCCATTGCCACGCGCCATCGGTTTCTCGGGCGCAGTTTTTTGGCTGGCGGTCGGTGTCGCCAGATCCGGCGCATCGAGGTCGTCCTCGCCGGCAATACCGACGAGGGTGAACAGTGCATAGCGGCGGGCATAGGTCAGGGCCGCGCCCATGCGCTGCGCATTGGCGGTGTCTGCGACGGCACACACTGGCCAATCGGAGGCGATCCATTCGCCCGAGGCGTGCGCCAGAACGGTGGTCAAATTGACCAGCCCGGCGGTCGGATCGATCGCGGTGGTCTGGAGCGTCGCGATCTCGTGCTGGCCGAGGATCTTCCGCACGATGTCAAGGCCACTGGAGAGCGGGGCGTAGCGGAAGCTCCGATCCGGCCCCCCGCCCCGACCGGCGCTGATCGTCGCGGTCAGCGACTTTTCGGGATTGACCAGTTCGGCTTGCGCCTTGGCCAGAGCCCCCGCCAAGGCGGCGATGGATTCACTGGAGCGCGGCATGGCTGGCCTCCACAGCATTACTCAGGAGGTCAAAGCTCACCGCGCCCGACTTCGAGCGCTTGGCCCGGACTCCATGACCGATCGCCTCCTTGGCGTCTTCCGGCATCAGGCCCTTGAGCTCGGCCTTAGCCGCTTCATGCTCGGCATGCGCCGCGCGGGTGCGGGAATAGACGCCGGCGAATTCCGCCCAGGCGTTGGAGCTGCTCATGTCGACCATGCGGACCGCTTCGAGCCGCGGCTTCGGCGGATCAACCCCGAACAGCGACGGCTTGTCGCCATTCTCGACACAGCGCCAGAATTTTCGCTCCGCGGTGATGACGAGGTGTTGATAAAGCGGATCGGCGTGCGCCACGATCTCGACCCACTTGCCACCGCCGGTAATGATCGAGAGCACCGCGGTGCGGGCGGCGACCACCCACATATTGTGCTGGAGCTGCGCCGTGTGCTTCTCGATCGCCGCTTCCTCGGAGAATGACCACGGCAGCATGAACTTGGCTTCGAACACCGCGTCGCCGCCCTCGATACGACCGTCAAGCGTTGCCGCCATCCAACGGAGTGCGGGATGCTGGATCCGCCGCTGAATGTCGGTGATGACCTGGCCGGTATTGGCCTCGTACCAGCGCCGGTTCAGGTCCTCGGTCACAAGGCCGAGCTGGACGATGAGATTGCCCGATAGGTCTTCAGGCTCAACCTCCCCGCGCTTTTCCTGCCACAGCCGAACCAGGGCATCTTCGTCCTGGCCCATGATAATCCGAGCGTCAGAGCCGCCGATAAAGTGCCGGCGATCGGGAGTAGTAATTGACCTTAACGTTCCTTGAGGCATCAGCGTTTCTCCGGTAAAGATGAGCCGCCTTTTTCGATACTAAAAGTATCTATGGCTGCGGGGCATGTCAATACTAAAAGTATCAATAAGGCAAGTTAAGGCGGCACGGGCGCTTTTGGCCTGGTCGCAAGAGCAACTAGCAATTGTGGCTGATGTCTCGATACCAACAATCAAGCGGCTGGAAGCTCAGGACGGCCCGTTAGGAGGCCGGGACGAGACAAGTACCCGGATACGTCGTGCGCTGGAATCCGCCGGCATCGAATTCATCGACGAGAACGGTGGCGGGCCGGGGGTGCGTCTTCGGCGGCGCACGCCTAAAAAAGGTCCATGAGGTCACCAGCTATCAAGCGCCCGCCACGCTCGCCAGAATCGGCAAGACCTCCGCGTTCACTGGGCCCGAGCCTGTCCGCTTCAGAGCGACGCCGTGGCCGCCGGCACCGGCGCGCGACGATCAGCGCCGTCCCGTCGCGGGTTCTCGCCCGCATGGCGGGTGCGCTGGGAGCCGCAGGGCGACTGCCTGATTGCAGGCAGCCGACGGGGCCAGGCGAACTAGTCAGGCCCCATCGCTTTCATCAACGTTTACGAAATAGATCACAAAACGCGAGTTCGGCTTGGTGCGACTCTCGAAGGATCGGACGATCGCCGTAACCCGACTGCCGTCGATGTCACGGACGACGATCATGTCGCCCGCGCAAGGGCTGCGCTCGAACTTCAAAGTCTGCGCATAATAAGGATCGGACCGCCCAACGCGTCGAAGATTGATCCGCCAACGGGGCCGCGACATCAGCACACTCCGTCGACGGATGACGAGATTACGCCGGTGGCTGCAACGCCGGCGTTTTGGGTCCAACCACGTCCCCGAGTTGAATTAAAAAACTCCATTTGATGGTCGCACGAATCCGCGTTTGCGCCCGGCGCTTCAGAAGGTGATTCGGAAACAACAATGTAGCGCAGCACCACCGGCCACTGTCACGCGAATTCGGCGCTGCGCGACAAGTTTCAGCAGCGGCGCAAGTCGGAGCCGCCAGCTCCCGCTCACAGCCAGATCCGAGACCGACGGATCGGCCGGCGAAACTAGGCAAATGCACGCAGGCGCGGTCAGTGCGTAGGAAAGTTTTGGTCGACCCAAATCTGCACTTGGCGATAGAAATGCCGGCCGGCATTATTTGCTTGCAGTTCGAAATCTCCGCCGTAACGACCGTCAAATACATACGCGTCGATCAGCCAGAGGGCGGCTATTGCCAACGCGAGCATAAAAAGGAGGCGCATTGAAAAAGCCTATAACAAGCCTACGGCGGTTGGCAACGGTAATGAAAGCCATCGTTTAATTGGGACTCTAGTCCGCTCCGCTGCATGGCCGAGTCGCCATCAATCAGATACGCGGCTTTCTTCTGGAGCGTGGCATTATCGTCCGGCAAGGACTGCGTTTCCTTCGCCAGGCGTTGCCCGACATCCTAGCCAAGCGGACAGACGTTCTCTCACCCCGCATGGTCCGCATCGTCGCTGATCTCGCCAGTGACTGGCGGAAGTTCGATGAGCGCATCGAAGCCGTGACTGATGAGATCGAGACGTTGGCAAAAAGTGATGACAGTTGCCGAAGGGTCATGACCGTGCCGGGCATCGGTCCGATCATCTCGAGTGCAATGGTTGCCGCGATCGGCAGTGGCGCGGCGTTCAAAGAAAGGGCGGCCCGCGATTGCCCTTCCCATGTCCCCCTTGAGATTTTATTTCAGCCAGCGACCGCTTGCGCCTTCCGCCTTCTTCGCCAGCCGAACAAACCTAAACCGCCGAGACCGGTGGCCAAGAGCGGGAGGGCGCCCGGCAGAGGCGTGGTGGCAACAGAGGTAAAAGTCGTGAAGTTGCCAGGCTCGATGACACCGGCGTCGGAAAAATTGAGCAAGAGGTCCCTATAGGAGGCTGACGAACTAATTTCAAAAGAGCCGCCGCCACTTACGGTATAATAAAATAAAGCGGAAGTTATTTTTCCATTCGAGACTGTGAAAGAATTGTCGTTGGTCGGATTAGTCAGGTCTGCCGCTAAGATTGGATCAGGGAAGAGAGACGCTAGCGAGGATGGCGCGCTCGTGATCGTGACGGACGTGGCCGCCTCATTGGTGGCGTTGCCGTCTGGCAAAACAATTGTTCCAGTAACGGTTCCGAAAACGGTGCCGTACATATTGCCAAACGAGAAATCGTAAGTGGCCGCACGGCTCGGCGCCGAAGCAAGAGCGGCCATGCCTGCGGCCAGAACCATCAAAATCTTTCTCATCGGTACTCCTGCTGTCCGCCACGAATTTGGAGAAAGGCCCGTTCCACGGCCGAATCCTTAATCCGCGTTCCGGAGGGCGGCAACGGAACTTTTGCCAACGATCCGAGAAAGACGCCGGCCCGAGAGATCCATCGCCTGTGGTTTCGGCGCACGTGCCAAGGTCGCGGGTGGGTCAACCGCGTCGGTTGGGCCATGTCTGCGACATGCCCGCTTAGCGGGCCAACTCGGACGTGCCAGCCGCCGAACTGGAGGTTATCGCGCCGGCTGTCGGCTTCTCAACCGCACCTTCGAGGCGCCCGCTCCCAATCGCAAATGGATCGCCGACTTCACCTATGTGTGGACAGCGGAAGGTTGGCTCTATGTGGCCGCCGTCGTCGATCTGTTCTCACGCCGTGTTGGTCGATGAGCGCCGAGATGACGGCCCAGTTCGTCACCGATGCCCTGGTGATGGCGATCTGGCGGCGCGGCAAGCCTGACGCGCTGCTGCATCACTCCGACCGTGGCAGCCAATACACCAGCGAGCCGTTCCAGAAGCTGTTGGCCGATCATGGCGTCATCTGCTCGATGAGCCGCTCCGGCAATGTCTGGGACAATGCGGTGATGGAGAGCTTCTTCTCCTCGCTGAAGACCGAACGCACAGCGCGCCAAACCTATCGGACGCGCGACGAAGCCAAGGCCGATGTGTTCGACTACATTGAATGCTTCTATAATCCGAAACGCTGGCACTCGACGATCGGATATCTCAGTCCCGTGCAGTTCGAGATGCAGGCGGGATTAGCTTAGGCAGATGTCAACCGAACCGGGTGCAGGCCATGAGGACTAATCAGGCCGGAGAGAAGCTTTCGCTTGCGTCATAATCCTCGCGCCGATTGCTGCGCGCCAACAGCAGCGCTAAACCGAGGACGCCAGCTCCGCCAACAATCAGAGAAATGGATGAGGGAAGTGGGGTCACGGTCGGCGAAGGCGGTGCCACCAACGAAAGCGAATAATTTCCCCCGGCAATCTGGATGTTATCCTTGGTAATGGAATAGCTATTATACTGGCCATCCTGGAAACTCAATTCAGTAAAATACGAGCCGTCAAAATAGGAAAAGCCACTAGTGTCCTGATTCTGAAGTTTCTATGCAGCTGTTTCGTGAGCGCTGATTGTCCGGCGGCAGAACCGCTCGATCGACGCGAGGATGTCGTCGGCCGATTTGGTCCATCGGAACGGTTTTGGATCAGCGTTACGGGTCTTGATATAGGAGTTGATCGCAGCTTCCAGCTCGGCTGTCGATCGATGCACGCCACGTTTGATCTGCTGTTCCGACAGGAGCGCGAAGAAACGTTCGACCTGATTGATCCAGGATGACGACGTCGGCGTGAAGTGAACATGCCAGCGGCGCCGCTTGGCGAACCATGCGCGGATGAGCTTGGTTTTATGGCTCGATGCATTGTCCATGACAACGTGGATGTCGAGATTGGCCAGAACGTTCCGCTCGACCTCGTCGAGGAACTTGCGGAATTCCCGCGCGCGGTGACGCGGCATGCACTTCCCTACGACCGTTCCCGCCTTCACATCGAGAGCTGCGAACAAGGTGGTGACGCCATGACGCTCATAGTCATGGGTTCGCCGCTCGGCTTGGCCAGGGCGCATCGGTAGCAGCGGTTGTGTGCGATCAAGCGCCTGGATTTGGCTCTTTTCATCGACGCAAAGCACAAAGCGCGCTCCGGCGGGTCAAGGTAGAGGCCAACGATATCGCGCACCTTCTCAACGAAATGCGGATCGCTCGAGAGCTTGAAGGTCTCGCTGCGATGAGGCTGCAGCGAGAATGCGTTCCAGATGCGATGCACGGTCGAAACGGACAGGCCCGATGCCTTCGCCATCGAGCGCGTGCTCCAATGCGTCGCGTGAGACGGCATTGTTTCCAGCGTCTTCCTCACCACATCGGCGATCTTGTCGTCTCCGATCTTGCGCGGCGCGCCACAACGCGGCTCGTCATCAAGACCATCCAAGCGCTGTGCGGCAAACCGCTTGCGCCACGTCAAAACCGTCATCCGGGAAGCGCCGATCTCGTCGGCGATGGCGCAATTGTTCAAACCATCGGCCGCCAGAAGGACAATCTCGGCGCGCATCGCATCCGCCCGCGCGATCTTGCGACGACGCACCCGTGCTTCCAACTCGCCACGCTCCATCGCGCTGAGAACGATTTCCACCGCAGCAGGCCCAGTCATCGCAACCTCCGAATCATCCCGATGCAGAGATCGAATCACGATCCGCAATAAATGCCTAGAAATTTCAGAGACAGGACACTAGCGTCAATGCCGGTCACCTTCCCGTTAGCAACGTCCGCTGTATCCGTGAACAAGCTTTGAGGACCGAATGTGAGACCGCCGATAGCAATAGTAATGTCCTCGTCCCCGGTAAAGGGCTCGTTAGTGCCGTTCGGGAGGGTTTCACCAATGGTTAGGGTAGCCGACCCATTTCCAAAGTTTCCGTAGTTTTGCGTCAGCGTGAGATCGTAGGTTGTTGCTAATGCCGTCGATGGTGAAGCCAAGCCAAAGACAATGGCAAGCGCTGGTCCCATAGTCGAGATGAACGTCAATAAACGTGACATGAACACTCTTCCTTGTCCTGACCTATACGTTCGCTTGAAAGGCGTGACCGTTCACGTCAGCGAGATTCTTGGTGAAGGCTTACTCCTACGGTATAAAACTACAACGGAACTTTTGCCTACGATCTGGAACGGGAATTGCCACCGGTCGATGGTGAATTAGCGAAGGAGGCGTTGCCCGCCTTGAGCCGTTAGGCTCGGGGTGTCGAGTTCCGCAAAGGAGAGCAACGCCATGACGACCATAGGGATTTAGTCGCTTCTCAGCGCTCCCGAAAACCTTCACTGATGGTACGTGCCCGTGCGTTGGGCGTCGAACTCGCGCTTCGGTAAATGGCGCGCTCGCAATCAACCAGCCCGTTGTCATTAAAGCGGCCGGTACGGTTGTCGAAAAGCAGTTGCCGGCAGAAAGTGCCCTGATGGGGCATAAACAGGATCGAGCCCGTGTAGAGCTCATCATCGCTCGGCACTACCGCTGCAGCGACTGGGGATCGTGGAATTTCATTTTCCCTTGTAGCGAACAATCCGGTCGCGAGAACTCCGCCAATTGATGCTACAACCAACATCAGGCGAGAGCGGACGGGCGAGCGCTTTTTTGATCGGGACGTCAGCGGGGACCGCGTCATAAACGGCATCCAATGGCTCGCGGAGTGTACGTGGAAATCGGTTAAGTATCGGTGTGCCCCTTCCCGCGATTGGGGCCTTCATTTTTTCAGGTAGTCTAAGGAAACGAGATGTCGTTTAGGCTCGGACAGGTTTACGAATGCACGGAGGATGGCCGAGAACGGCAAGCGATCGTGCTGCGCACCAAGGGCGACGGAGAAGAAGGCTTATTGCGCTACGTCGACACGCGCGTTGAGGAATGGGTGGCGTGGGACGAATTTAAGCAAGCTGCAAAGTGGCAGCGTGTTCGGCGCCGAGAACGGTGAGACCCGCCGCCGGGGGATGGATGTTGGTCCCAGGTGAATGAGATCGACGGGGGTGGCGGCAGGGCTCGGGATCATAATGTCGGAAATCCATCGCCGGGCGAACGCAGGCCAGCCTTATAGGGTCAGAATAGGGCGAGCGCGCCGTCGTCCAGCGGCGTAATCAACTGCGGGCCCTTAATTCTTGACGTTCCCGACCGCCTTGTCGACCGGCCAGATATTTAGAGCCCCGAATACGGCGAGCATTAGCGGGCGACTCCGAGGACGGACCGCTAGAGTCAGCAGTGGTATCAGTCGTTTTCGTTGGATTGGGCTGCTGGATTACCGCCGCACGTCCTGGCGCCGCCCCTTAGAAGTCCTCATTCGCCGGGAGTGCGCTGCCGATGCCCCTCCCGCAGCTCGTCTGCAATGCTGGTGCGCGACATTTGAACCAGTTCGGCGAACGGCGCGTTCGGCCAGCAGCCTCGGCATGACAGCGCCGGGATGACGCTGGTCACCGCCCCGCGCCGCGGGAGCGTTTGAGATCAAGGCTGGTGCCCCGTAGTCGCGTCGCGGTAGGTTAGAATCCTGCGGCCCCATCGACCCCTTCCTGCGTGCGCGACGGCACCAGATGATGGCTGGCGGGGCCCTGATCGCTTCCCGCGATTGGGGCCTTCATTCTTATTTGCCGTTAATGTTCCTGCCTTGAAGCAGCTGGCAGCTGCCATACTTCCTTCGCGCCCCAGATCTATCGATGGCATACGGATTGCATCATCCCGGGCATGCCCGACTACCAAATCTATCTTTTCAAGGACGGCCGGCTCGCGCCGCCGGTAAAGACAATCGTATGCCCGTCGGACAAGGCAGCAATCGAGGACGCCAAAGACTTCGTCGACGGCCACGATGTTGAGCTTTGGCAGGGAGCCCGCCCCGTTACCCGGCTAAAAAGCAAACCGCCATAGGGCGTGGCCGCGAGCCTCGCCCCTTTGGCGTGTTTGCCTAACTGTGCGCGCTAGCCGGGTCGCGCCGGGCGTCGGCGAGAACAACAGCGGCATGCGCTTCGACTGGCGCTCGTTCCAGTCGGCGACCAGGCGCTTTGCGTCTTCAACGATCTGCGGGCCGAGCGCACGCCGCGGCTCGGCTTCCTGTGCCGCCGCGGCGGCGCGTTCACTCGCCATCTTGCGCTTGTTGAAGCCCATGGCAGGATCGTCCGTAGAACTGGACTTCAAGTCAACGCTCAGCCAGCGATCGGCGGCGAAGCGGCTCACGCGCGACGAGGCGCGACGGCTGGCAGTAAATTTTGCTAAGCTGCCGAAACTGCTGCGGAAGCCCGAATCAGAAGCTCCCTCAAGCGCATAGCGCTTTCGACAATCGCCAGTGAGAGTGTACCATGTCGCATTGTCCACACTGCAACGGTATGACATTTGAGATCGAGGAAGTGGAAGCGAGCGGGATAAAGCTCAAGCTCGTACAGTGTTCTGGATGCAAGGCTCCCGTTGGGGCCATGGAATACAACGACGTTAGTCAACTCGTTCATAACCTGGAGCGAAAGATAATTGAGCTTCTTCGCATTCTCGTGTCATCTTTGCAGAAGATGAATTCTCGTTTGGATCAAATCGAGCGGGCAAACGGGGAATAGAACGGGCGGCAGCTGCACCAGCAAGGCTTTTTTATTCAGCGCCGGGCCAACGCAGTCATCCCACCGTCACGCTCCTGCGACATCTTTCGCCGGAACGCCACGCCCGCGGTGTTGGCACTCCGCAGGCTGATGGCTCCAGACCAATCGGCGGTGCATGGCCCCGGGCCCCTCTCCCGAGCCCCCTTGCCCCGATGGCCCGGGGCCAGTCAAATTTCACGTCGCGGATGGCCCGAGCGCACGGCGCGCTTCCGCTTCCTGTGCCGGCGACGGCGGCGCACTCACTAGCCATCTTGCGCTTGTCGAAGCCCTTGCCCCGATGGTGGCCGGATTTTTGGCGTCGTCAACTGACATGCGGAAGGGGGTACTGTCCTAATTCGACGGGTTTGTCCTAATTTGCTGGATTGAGGGTCCTAATTTCAAAATCTGGCGTGGTTTAAATTTCGGTAATTTTTTACCTACAGAAATACGCCGCCGGATAACGGCTGAGCACTGGCACACAGGGAAGCCCCGGCAACGATATCGGCCGGGGCTTCTTTGATCCTAGGCTCTTTCATTCGGCACGGTCCCTTTCCATCCCTGCGTATGAAGGTGGCCCGCCCTGAAACTTACGTACCCATCCGGCGTAGACCGCGGACGGGACGGATTGTTGATCTTAGCGGGTAAGGAGCTTTGGGTTTTCCTTGTACATCCGGATGAGTTCCGTCAGGGTCTCGATGCCGAAGTCCGTGAACGCCATTACGCCACCTTCTCCGACGCCGTAGACCCAGATGAGGCCGTCCTCGGCGTCCATTTCATTCGCGACGTCCCGCAGCCAGTCCTCATCTTCGCCGAGGTCATCGGCGACGCGATTGATTGTGGTGGCGTGATGGACTTTGTTGATGTGCATCGTCACGCCGCTCGAGCGCAGATCGCTGAAGCGGACGGCGTCCAATTCCACGGCAGCAGCTCGTCCAGCCGATGCGCGGGATGGGTGGCGATACGGGAGAGAACATCGGCCAGCCAGGCCTGCGGATCGACGCCATTCATCTTCGCCGTGATAATGAGACTGTACATGGCCGCAGCGCGCTGCCCGCCGCGATCGGATCCGCAGAACAACCACGATTTTCTTCCCAGCGCGATGCCGCGCAGCCCTCGCTCGGCGGCGTTGTTCGAGAGACAAACGCGCCCATCCTCAAGGAACAAGGTGAAGGCCGGCCAGCGCTTGAGCATGTAATTGGCGGCCTTGACCAGGTCATGCCCACGCGAGAGCCTGGCGGCCTGCTCGTGCATATAGACCCGGAGATCATCGACCAGCGGTCGGCTCGAGTTTTGTCGGACCGCCCGACGCTCCTGCGGACTCTTGCCATTGATGGAGCGCTCGATCTCGAACAGGGCATCGATGCGACGAACGACCTCGATCGCGATTGGCGATAGAGGGATTTCTTTTTTGCCAGCGGCCCTGCGACGCGCGTTCTCCTCGAGATCGGCCATGGCGAAGAAGGGGCGCCGCGCATGCACCCAGCACGCCGCCTCCCGGACTGGACCGGGCTTGCGATCCGCCAGATAGAGCTTGTTGTAGCCGTCATAGGCGTCCGCCTGCAGGATGCCGGCATATCCCGCCAGATGCGCCTGCGGATGCTCGCCCCGGCGATCGCGCGAGTAGTAGAACATCGCCGCGGGCGGCCCGACGCCGCCAAAGGGCTTGTCGTCTCGAACATAAACCCAGCACCGACCGGTATCGGTCTTGCCTTTGGCCAGAACCGGCACGGTCGTATCGTCGCCATGCAGGCGCTCGGCCGCCATCACATGAGTTTCCACAAGGCGAAGGAGCGGATCGAGCGCCATGCAGACCGAACCCACCGCGTCGGCCATGGTCGACAGCGCGATTGGCACGCCTTCCAGAGCATAACGCTCGGCCTGACGGTTCAAAGGCTGGTGCTGACCGAACTTCTCGAACGCGATCATCGCCAAGAGGCTCGCCCCGGCCCATCCTCGCGTGATGACATGGAACGGCGCCGGCGCTTGCGAGATCTTCTCGCAGTCGCGGCAGGTGAACTTCTCCCGCACCGTCTCGATTACCTTCCACTGCCGAGGCTGCGATTCCAGCGTCCGAGTAATGTCCTCGCCGAGTTTGCGCAGGCGGCTGCCACCGCAACACTCGCATGCCGTCGGCGGATCGATCACCACGCGCTCGCGGGGAAGGTGATCGGGGAATGTATTGCGCTCGGGACGCTTGCGCGTAAATCCGGCGACCGTGGTCGTCATGGCGACGGCTTTCTCCGCCGCCAGTTCGTCTTCCGTGGCGCCGGCTTCCAGCTCTTCGAAGTCGAGCGCCAGTTGATCAATCAGGCGCGCCGAGCGTTCAGACCGCTGCCCATAGACCTGACGCTCCAGTTTCGCGATCCGAAGCTTCTGCTGGGCGATCAGCGCCATGTCTTCCGACGCTTTCGCGCGGGCGACCGCCAGTTCCGCCGCAACTTCCAGGCCCTCGGTCCGCGCAACGGCCAGCGCCGCTTTCAGGGCGGCGTTTTCTTGGGCAAGAACGACGTGAGCGGCTTCCATGAGACGAAGTGAATCATAATTCGCGTGATTTGAGGCGCCCTAAATCCACGCGACCTCAACTTTTTCAGCTCAATCCGCTCACTCTAACCAGCGCTTTCAGGCCGCCACGTCAGTCGCGGATTTCGCCAGTCTATCCCTTCGAGCATGTACGCCATCTGCGCCGCCGAGATCGACACCGCGCCGCCCGATGCCGACGGCCATATGAACTTTCCGCGGTCCAGCCGTTTGGCGTATAGCGATAGCCCGATTCCATCGTGCCAAAGGATCTTGGCGAGATCGCCGCGACGACCTCGAAAAATATAAAGATCGCCGGCATGGGGATCACGGTTCAGACTCTCCTGTACCTGAAGCGCCAGACCCTGCATGCCGCGCCGCATGTCGGTATGCCCAGTCGCAATCCATACCCTGACGCCGCTCGGAATTGGAATCATCGCCCCGACAGCGCCTTCAAAACTCGCGTCAGCGCCGCCGTCTCGACATCAGCCCAGACGATGATCCGGTCGCCTTCCGAAAGAACAATTTCCATCTGGCCGGCCGCGTCCGGGCAATGCCCTTCCGCCGCCAATCCCCGCGCAATCGTCACGGGAACGATTTCCATCGGATCTTTCCGCTCAGTCGACTCAACGCCCATCTTGCGACGCCAGGTGAATAAGAGATTGGCGTTGAGCTCGTGACGTCGAGCGACTTCGGCGATCGATGCCCCTTCCCGAAGACTCTCGTCAACGATCCGACGCTTCTCTTCCCGCGTCCAGGATCGACGTCTGCGCCCGCCCGGCGCAAAATCACCCTCATTGCCAACCAACATCAGAGATGCTGTCCATCATCCAGATAGTGGACACGATCATCGAGCCACTCCTCAGACAGCTATCTCCAATATCGAGATCAATGCCAGGCGGCCGCCAGCGTAGGGATACAAACTTACGGCAGATCGCTGCTGAAGAAAAAATAGACCAGCGCGATCATCTCCGCCCAGCCGCCTCAGATATTGAAGGACATTCCGAGGCCGCCGCATAGGGCGAGTAACGAGTAGGAGTAACCGTGCCCCGCTTGAATTGGTCGCGCCCTTTGCCACGAACGCTCATCATCCCCGACGTCATGACATTAGAACCCTCGCCGACGTGCGCGATCTCATCGAGCGTCACCTGCCGGCCGAGGTTCGCGAGAAGTCGACTTGGCGGCACATGGCGTCATTGCTGCCCGCGGCAGCCGCCGGCGCTGACACGGTCGACGTCAGCGTGGCGCTTCGGTTGGTATTGGAGCTCGAGCGGGTGCCCTGCCCCCAATAAAAAAGCTGGACCAACTCGCGCCAGCCCGGCCCAAGTCTAGGGAGGAAACGCCCAAGGAGGGCGACGGTAGCTGGAGGTTCAATCCAACCGCCAACCTATGGATATCAATCGAAAGTCCGCCCGCGCAATGTTGGACGGCGCCTTGTCCAATCACAGGCGTGTGAGTTTCGACGCTAATGGCCAAGGGAAAGCGCTGGCCACCCCAATCGCACAACGCCATCACGTTCCTGCGAGAACTTCGGAACGCCGCGCCAACGATGGGATTGGCACCCCAGCAGGCCGATTGCTCTCCCGTAATCGGTCGTGCGTGGCCCCGGGCCTTCCTCAGCCCCCCAGCCCCAATGGTCCGGGGTCACTCAAATTTCACATTCATATTGAGCGGCCGGGCTGCGCAGCCGGCGCGACGCGCCATCAGCGCGCGTAGTGGCTGATGAAGCCTTCTCGCTTTTTGTGACGCCTGACACAGACGCCAGACGTCGACTAGGGCCCTGTAGACGTGCAAGAAGGAAATCTGCAATGAAGAAGCCGCTGAAGAGTGGCACGGTTCGACCAGCGGCAAAAATCGCCGATCGTTATATTGACCCAGCAGAAAGATCCTGGCGTAAACTTCTCACTGACCCCGACTTGAATGCAGTCGTGGCCTTCTCTTTGATCGGGCTGCTACTGGCCCTGAATCTGATGTTTCGCTTTCCCGACTTTGGCGCTGTAATCGCGGAATACAGTCAATTCTGATGGCGCCGGGCAAGCGCAGCCGCTGCCTTTGCCGCTCCTCGCGCCTCTCCTCGGCGATGTCCGTCTTGGACAGCCGCACGAGTTCGGCGAACGGCGCGTTCGGCCGGCAGGCTCGCACTTAGAATCATTGTAACCAATTGAAGCGGTAGACGAGCTCGGTCGAGAATGTCTGCACGTCCTTCGACGAATTGACACTTAGGCCGACGGGCGCACCAGGCCCTGGCACGATTGGAAGCGTGGCGGATTCATAGACCGAATACCGATACTCCGATTTCAAGAACAGACCCGGCACAAAGGGAAGCCCGTATTCAAAGCCGGTACCGAGAAAGTAGCCATTATAATTGTGCGAGTTGATGGAGCCAGTAATGCCGCCAGGAAACGTTGCAAGGTTCACCTGGTCGAAGTGCGCCTGGGTGTAACCTCCGGTCGTATACGGCAAAAAGTTCGGCGTCACCAGCACACCGATGCGTGCGCCGGCAGCCCACGAACTAGTTTCTTTTTCCTGTCCGAAAAGTCCACCGAGGTCGATGTCGGTGTGCGATTTCAAGTTCCCCAACTCTCCATCGCCGAAGAGTCCAACAACAACATTCCAGTTGAATAAGCCCGGATTGAACTGATAATCGCAACCGACTTGGCCTTGGCCGAAATAGCCCCTACCGCCCGCGGTTGAAGCAGGCGTAGCTCCGGCGATGGAATTGTCCTCGTTCCACACTCCGAAGCCGCCACCTGCGCCAAGATAGCAGCCGGTCCAGCTATAAACCGGCGCCACCACAGCCGGACCGGGCAGATACCTGGGCGGCGGCGGCAGGTCTGCCGCGTCTGCGGAGCCGATTGCTGCGAGCGCCAGGAATACCGCAGTTGTCAGTAGAAGTTTGCCCATAATCCCCCCGAGTTCGGTGACAGCGACAGCCTTACAATATTAGCGTGATTATGTATCGCTCTAAATTGTACCAGGAGGCACTAAGCGAGCCCAGCAAGCAGCAGGCTAAATGTGATTGATTAAGTGCCGGGCAAGCAGGGCCACCCCAATCGCAAAGCGCCATCACGTCCCTGCGGGAACTTCTTTGTTTGGAACGCCGCGGCAACGACGGGATTGGCACTCAGCAGGCCGATTGCTCTCCCAAATCGGCAGTGCGTGCCATGGGGTTCGGGGCCACTCAAATTTCACGTGGCGGGGCGCGGCGGCCGTCCCCCGTTTGGGGCCAATTTCTGCAAAACCAAGATTTAGTGACTGCGGTCACATCGCGACCAATAGGTTCCGAACACTCTAATCGCCGTTAATAACACCGTTCTGGCGCTCCCGATAACAGGGGCTTGATCATGAAAATATTCATCCTCGCTAGCGTCGTTTTCGCGCTGACGGTCGGCGCCGTGACCGCGTTGACGGTCCATTCTCACCAAATCGTTGTAGCGGCTGCTAGTGACGATGAGGTCGCTGGTCGCTGATTGCAGCGGCAATTGCTGAAGGCTGGCCCGGGCAAGCGCAGCTCGGCCCGGCTAACGGAATAGCAACGCCCGTCCTTCATCATGGCTATGGCGGGGCGATCTTGAACCCTTCGTCATGCGGGACGGCCTCCAACGAACCCGTAGCTGGAAGTGTAACGAGTTCCCGGCCCCCGCCCCTACCGCCGCCCCTAGTCGACCATGAGCCCGCGGGTGCTTCCTCGTTGCCTGCAATGAAAGCCTGGATAATGGATGAAAAACTACCCGCGCCGTGCGAGGCTTGCCTAGCCTCGGGCTTGCGCAAAGGAGTCCCATGCAGCGAGTGCGGCGGTAAGGGCTATCGTCTGATCATCAATGGAACGTCGGCGCCGGCTCGACGAGAAGAGCCGAAGCAATGGCGAAATCAGCGGCCGGTGCACCGTCAACGATGAGGCCACGTCCGCAGATAGATAACTCATGGTATGTTTATTGATCGCGCTTGCGTGTTTTTGGCAGTTCTTTTCAGCATCAGCGGAACAGCGGCGTATGCAGATGGACGCGCGTCCCATGACAGGCCTCGTCATTGGATGTTTATTCCTGGTCGGGGCTGTAGTCGAATTGATCACCGAGTTGCACTGACGGTGGGCTGGGGAGGTTAGTAGTGCGCCTAGCCGCCATGGCCGCAATCGCGATCGGCTTCGTTTTCGTCGAAAACCAATGTGTCGCACAGTCGAACGTGAGCGGCGCTACACGAGTAGTGACCCTCGGCACATTAGCTGGCCCAGTCCCGATGCCTCACCGGGCGCAATCGTCCAATCTCTTGATCGTGAATAACACCTATTACGTGGTGGATGCTGGCGACGGCGTGACGCGGCGGCTCGCGAAGACCGGCATCAACATGAGGGAAATCGGCACCGTCTTTTTGACGCACCTTCATGACGACCACACGGCGGGTCTCGGGACATTGATGTCCGAGGCCTGGGATTTAAACCGGACCAAACCAATCAATGTCTATGGTCCGCCCGGCACCGAAACTCTCGTGCACGCGGCCATCGAGTATTTCAACGAAAGCGCCGAGATCAGGATCGCGGACGGTGGCCGCAGTGTGCCCATTGCACAAGATTTCTTTGGCCACGATGTCGGCACGGGGGTGGTCTACCAAGACGCAAATGTGAAGGTCACCGCTATCGAGAACACGCACTATGTTTTCCACAACAATGGCACAGGCGATCCAAAGCACAAATCATATTCTTACCGATTTGAGACACCTAACCGCGTGATCGTATTGACAGGCGACACTGGCTATTTCAATGGACTGGTGGACCTCGCGAAGGGAGCTGATCTCCTGGTGTCGGAAGCAAACTCGGTCGAAGCCCGCAAAGCTATTCTGATGAAGAGCGGACAGTGGCAAGCCATGACCGAGGCCGAGCAGGCGCGCATAATGCAACAAGCCTCAAAAGGGCATCTATCAACAGATGATGTCGGCAAGCTTGCGGCGGCTGCGCAGGTGAAAGCCGTTGTTCTGACGCACCTAACGTCACTTCCCGAAGGCGACGACTACTCGTCTTGGGCCGAACAAGTGAAAAAATACTACGCTGGTCGAGTCACTATCGCGAAGGACTTGATGAGCTTTGAGCCGTAGCACCAGAATTTACTGGCTGATGACGCCGTCGGGTCAGAAGCTGCCCGAGAGTTGAACTGAGGTGCTGCAGCTATACCGCTACAAGCAGACACGGCAGGCATCCGGCAGCGCGGCCGTTGAGGGCCAACTCAGATAAGCCGTGGGTCACAAAAGCGTGAGCTCCGCGCAGAATGTTGAACGGTCGCGTTTGAATGTCGTTACCGGGCGTCGCGTACACTCGTTGGCCGCGCCACCGAGTGTACACCAGCTCAAGAGGGGCGCCTCAGTGTCAGGATCAGCGGCGCTTCAATACTACTTAAGGAGATCAGTCATGAGAACTGTATTAGCGCGTGCCGGTCTAGCGCTATTGTGGGCCTTGGCAACGGCACCAAGCGTCAGCGCTCAGGAGGCACCTGAATGGATGAAACAGACACTTCCCGACCAGGCACTGAAGCCGCTATGGGACGAATATGGCCGTGATGAATCCCACGGGAGCTTTGGACGGGAAAACCAAGCAACTCATTGGCCTCGGTGTGGCAGCACAAATACCGTGTGCCTATTGCGTTTACGCTCACACTAAAGCGGCAAAAGCCGCTGGTGCGACCGATGCTCAAATAAAGGAGGCCGTTGCAACCGCCGCACTCGTCCGTTTCAACAGCACAATGCTGAATGGCTCGGACGGCGGCCGCGAGTGGCCGCCACAACGTCAGTGATGATCGCCCCGTTTTTGCGTTGCAGCACAATTGGTCCGCCGATGTCGCTGAGGGTCAATCGCGACCGAGCGGTTCAAGGACGGTGCTGAACCTTTATCGGCGGTGGCCCGAGAGCGACCAAATCGCGGAAAAGTCGCGAATGACGCGATGTGTCATGGGGAGACATTGCGCGCTGAGAAGCCCAATTGGGCGAATGCGACCGGCGGGCGCGTCCACCTCTGCCCAATGTCTACTGTTACCGCCGCAAGCAATGCACATCACGCCACCGTTAAATTAGTCGCGGAAAAACGTCATCCCGCCGCGCGGAGCGCGGAGCGCCAACTGGTAGCAGAGATCGAATCCGCTCATGGCATCGGCGACACGCTATATCGCGAGCGGCCTCGTGGATGGAGCGCGGCACTTTTTTCCGATTCTCGCTCATTGTGGCCTGGCGACAACACCCGGGGCGAAGGCTTCATGGTATGGCTCCACCGCTTACGGGGTGGTTCACATGAAGACTTTCGCACTCGCTTTTGGGGCCGTGAGTTTGCTGATCGGGAGCCCCGCACTGGCTGCCGACATGGCAGTCAAGGCGCCGCCGCCGGCCGCCGCACCTTCATGGACCGGCTGGTATCTGGGTCTCAATGCCGGCGGTGATTGGGCGACATCCCCGACCTCGACAACGGTGGGCAGTTCCACCGTAGCGCCGGCCTATAATCCCGGCGTGCCACCCCTGATCAGCGCGCTCGGAGCACCGACAAACCTGCATCCGAGCGGGTACACTGGTGGTGTCCATGGCGGTTACAATCGTCAAATCGCCCAATGGCTTGTTGGCGTCGAAGTCGATTACGAATCCTTCCGTAACGCAGCCTCGCATAGCGCAGTTGGACCCGGATTCGTTCCCGGCGCGACGTACACGCTGAACTCGTCCGTGAGTACCGATTGGTTGCTCACCGCGCGTCCACGGCTTGGCATAATTTCCAACGATTGGTTGCTTTATGGCACTGGCGGGCTTGCTGTTACGCGCCTAAGCGGCAGGTGGAATTTCTTCACGACAAATGGTGTGCCGGACAGCTCGGAGAGCGCTTCCGGTGCTACCGACAAAGTAGGTTGGGCTCTTGGCGGCGGCATCGAGAAAATGTTGCCGGGGAAATGGACCATTGGTGCCGAGTATCTCCACGTCAATTTCGGGAACGTTTCGGCAACCTCCTTTCCTGTCCTGGGGGGTATCACAGCGACGAATGTCTTCGCGCATACAGCCGAGCTCAATGCGAATATCGTGCGCTTGCGTCTGAGCAAATCCTTCTGACCAACGCAAAATATGACAGAACACGCGAGCGTTCTTGGTGAGGCTTGGCTTGCCTGTTGCTATCAACGCGAACCACATTTTCTTAAAAAGCCCGATGGGTTTCCCTTTGTGCAGGTTTTCGGACGCCGGCAATCGGGGATCAATTGACACACGCTGGCGACCGGCGTTCGAAAAGCGCCAAGGCACGAAATCGCGGTGGGGTGATGTAGCGGCGGTGCGGCGCGCGCCTATGGGGATTTGGCCGGTGGGAGCGCCTTAATAAATCTGGATTGAAGCGATTGGTGCGACCGTTTTGCCGGCGCGTAGTGCGATTGGCGGGCCTGCGGCGCGTGGAGCGGCGAGGTTTGCGGTGCGAGGGAGCAAAATTGGCGGCGTGGCGCGAGCGCTGGCGTTGGCGGCCGAGCGCCTGGGAGAGCGGTTGGTGCGAGTACGATTGTTGATCGATGGTAAGCATCATGAGGTGTCGATCCTGATCGCTGCCGGAGCGTGCTTGGGCTGACAACCGCGCGCGAAGGTCTCGATGATGATCAGGCGGCCACCGCAGCATGGGCACGGCTTTGGCAAGGAACGGGGCTGATCGGATTCGGTGGCGGGATCGATATTATGCTGCGCTGTGCTTTGCGGCACGTCGAGCAGTTGGCGAGCACGCGCGATATTGGCGACGCGGTTTTTGCCGTTGGCGAACAGCCCGTAATGACGGATGCGATGCAAGCCCTTGGGCAGCACATGGATCAGGAAGCGCCGGATGAACTCATGCGTGGGCAACGTCATGGTCTTGTACCGGCCGGGCCCCTCGATCCGGTAATCCTTCCACTTGAAGGTGACGCCGGTCTGATTGGCTGAGATCAGCCGGCTGTTGGCGATGGCGACCCGATGGGTGTAGCGCGCCAAATAAGCGAGCACCGCCTGGGGTCCGCCGAATGGCTTTTTGGCGTAGACAACCCACTCGGTCTTACGCAGCGGCGTCAGCAAGGCGGCGAATGCTGTGGCGTCGGCGAGTGGCGCATGGTCGCCGAAGAACGCGAGGCGGCCGACCGCGTGCGCATCAGCGAGCATTTTGAGGAAGAGCCGGCGGAACAGGCGCGAAAGCACACGCACCGGCAAAAAGAATGCGGGTCGGCACGCCAGCCATTTTTTGCCGTCGAGAGACAGGCCGCCGCCGGGCACGATCATGTGCAGATGCGGATGGTGTGTCATGGCCGCGCCCCAGCTGTGGAGCACCGCGGTGATGCCGATTCTGGCGCCCAAATGCTTCGGATCGGCGGCGATGGTGAGCGTGGCCTCGGCGGCGGCCTTGAACAGCAGGTCGTAGATCACGGCCTTGTTCTGATAGGCGATGTCGGCGATGGCCGCCGGCAGCGTGTACACGACATGAAAGTACGACACCGGTAGCAGCTCGGCCTCGCGCTCGGCCAGCCACTCGCGGGCAGCAGCGCCCTGACACTTGGGGCAGTGCCGGTTGCGGCAGCTATTGTAGGCGATGATGGTGTGAGCGCACTTGTCGTTCTCGCAGCGCGCGACGTGGCCGCCAAGCGCCGCCGTGCGGCAGCGCTCGATCGCATTCATGACCTTCATTTGGCCGAGGCTGACGTGGCCGATGTTGGCGCGCCGCCACGCCGCCCCGTGGTCGCGGAAGATATCCGCGACCTCCAGCGCCGGACGCGACATGACCGCCGTTACGCCGGCGGCTGGTCCTTGCTGTTCTTCCTGGGCCTCTTGCGCGGCTGCGACAGCAGGTCGAGCGGGCTCTCGATGCCGGCGATCATGCCGGTGGCGACGCGGGTGTAGCGCGCCGTAGTATCCAATTTATCGTGGCCCAGCAGCGCCTGGATGATTCTGATATCGGTGCCGCGCTCCAGCAGGTGGGTCGCGAAGCTGTGCCGCAGCGCGTGCAACGTCACCGCCTTCTTGATTCCGGCGGCGTTGGCCGCTTCGTGGAACAGGCGGCTCAATTGGCGGGTGGTCATCGGCTTGCCGCGTCTGTTGCCGGGAAACAGCCAGCGTTCCTCCATCGGAGTTCCGGCTTCGCTTCGCGACGCCCGCGCCTTCCACCATTGCCGCAGCAGATCGAGCGTCTCCGGCGACAGCATGACATTGCGGTCCTTGCGACCTTTGGATTGCTCGACGCGAATGATCCTCTGCGCGCTGTCGATATGCTTGACCTTCAGCCGCACCACCTCGCCGGCGCGCAGGCCGCAGCCATAGCCGAGACTGAGCAGCACGCGGGCCTTGAGACTCGTGGCGACCGCCAGCAGGCGCCGCGTCTCGTCCGCGCTCATGACCTGCGGGATCTTCTGCGGCTCGCGAAGGTGATAGATCTCGGCAGCAAGATCCAGCCGCCGCAGTGTTACGCGGAACAAGAACTTCACCCCGGTCATGATGCGGTTGCGATTGCAGATGCTCATGCCTGTCTCGGCCAAGTGCAGCTGGAAACGACGAACGTCATCCGGCGTGGCCGTATCGGGCGACCGCTTCAGAAACCCAGCGAAACGCTTGCAGCTGTAGATGTGGCTTCGCTGCGAGTGCGCCCCAAGCTTGCGCGCGTTCATGTCCTCGATCATGCGCTGGCGCAGCGGGCTGACGATCTCCGTACTCATGGACAACTCCTGTCTTGAGTGAGGTTGACGACACCTCGATCTTCAAGACAGAAGGCCCAGTCCGCTATCGATGATCGCTACCCCGGCTATCGTGGTCGCAGACAAGCCGCTTCCCTCAGCAGGCTATCGCGCAGCGATTTAGTGCTTTGGCCCAAAGCGTACGTCCGAGAGCCACCGCTCAATGTCCGTTTCGAGGGTGTGCGTTCAACCGGTCAGTGCAACACCGCTTGGAGGCGTTTCGAAGCCCAAGGTTTTTCGCGGACGTTGATTGAGCCGCAGAGCAATCGCGTTCAGATAACTCTGAGAGATGCGCGAGAAGTCGGTTCCTCTCGGAAAGTACTGTCGCAGCAGGCCGTTGGTGTTCTCGTTTGAGCCGCGCTGCCAGGGACTGCGCGGATCGCAGAAGTAAACCTGCACGTTGGTGGCAACCGTGAAGCGCTTGTGGCCAGACATCTCCTTGCCTTGGTCCCACGTCAGGGAGCATCGCAACTTCTCGGGTAGTTTGCGAATGTGCTTTGCGAGCGTGGCCACCACAGTTGTCGTGTCCTTCCTTGGAAGCTAGACGAGCATCGTAAAGCGGCTGTGGCGCTCGACGAGTGTCGCGATGTGCGTATGGGTCTTGGCGGTCTCAAAACGCTTTGCCATAAGGGCCTGGCGGGGTTGCATGCGAGCTGTCTTTCCTGCTTTGACTGATCGCGGCCATCAGCGGCGGGATGCCTATGATAAGTGCCATAAGCTACCGTCAGCAGGTGCAGCAGAAATGCTTCCACGAGCTCTTAACCGAACGGTCAGAATGAAGGCTTAGAATCGGGGCAGCCGCGACGTTGCGTGCAGCCGCGCCGCCTGGGGGGCCATCCAATGCCCGAAAACCGCCTGTCAGCGCCTTGCCCGAAGTGCCGCGCCGAAATGACCTACGTTGCCGCCTTACCGCACCCAAAGTCGCCGACGATGCAGAAAACAACGTTCGTGTGCTACGGCTGCAATCAGACTCGAAGCTATGCCCTTAGCGAGAAGATGGCGAAGGCGTACGCAGTTAGCCATGGCGACCCGCTTTTCACCGTCTCGACAGACCCCCCGTCCGATCAACATTATTTGCCGACTTCCGCCGATGTCGGACCTATGTCCGCCTAGGCCCCCGATAGCGGACTTAAAGCGGACATCGCACTAGGTCTGTTCAGTGTCACAAGCGGACAGCATATGCCCCTTTCAACGTCCTCGATTTATCCGCCAGGATTCGATCAAGTCTACCAATCTGTGGTCCAGGTTTGCCACTCATCCAACTGTGCGGTGTAGCTCAACACATAATTGGGGAGGAGCGCACTGTGCTCGCAAATGCCCGCACCGCGACAGACGACAAGGCGAGTGAGATGATCCTTAGAATCCCGCCGTATGTAGCAATGCCATACTTCAGGGCTTAATTTACCGCCGGCCGGGAATTCAACGTCATAGGCGAATGACTGGAATCCGTCTCGGGCAGGCTCGGGCCACATTTTAGAAGCGTTCTTTCTCCATAAATATACATTGCGGGGTCCGTGCGCTTCGCTGATGCCTCGCTTTCGCGCGACACGCTAAGCTCTGGACCGTTCACCGTCGGGAGGGCGGTGGCAAGTAGAAAGATACCGAACCGCATCTCGCCGACGTCTGCTCTGGATGCCCCGAGCCGGAAAGGGCGGGGCCGGCCCCTCCGACAGGGACAAAATCGATCCGCTTCTTGAAAGACACTCCAACATCTAGCTTTCGGCCTGAGCAAACCGGGTCTTGGGCACCTTTAAAATTAAGCCGACAGAGCGAAACACTGAAGTACTCTGCGCGCGAGTCTTCATGCAGTTCCCGTCACGTGGCTGGGTTCATACTGCCAAGGAATAAGAAATTCTCGGCCCCGGCTGAACAAGCAACGCCGCGCCCGGATTTTTGATCTTCAACCAATGATCGATTTGTCCACAACCGCGTCATCGAACCGGCACCGAGCCGTTATATTCTGACGCCGTCCTCCTTCCGAGAGGCCGCGTGATACCTCCAGGCCCCGCCGCGACATGCCCCCGTTGCGGCGGGGAATTTTTTCATCAAACCGGTATTCGCCGGCCGCCTTGCGCTTGCCCGACGGTATTATGCTCGGCCCTAGCCTCGTGGAGGTCGATTCTCAAGCCCGAGGCGTCGGGGGGATCGCGGAGCGGGGTGCGAAGGTTGATGGTCGCATCCCGCGACGCCGAAATTGAGGTGACCCCGGACTTTGCAAAGGGGATGGGGGTAGCCCGGGGCCACGGGCAAGCCGATCGGCCTGCCGCCTCGAAGCTTATCCCGAAGCACCTGAGTCTAACAAATGATATTGTCGCTCGGTGCGATCTGTCCTTCATTCAGCCATCGCTTCGACGACAGGCAGGATCGTGCGGCGTGTCTTGTTGTCAGCCATCTTGCCAAACTCGCGCGCCATCTGCATCGTCATGCTGTCTGCAAGGAAGTCGAAAGGCGACGAGTTGCATGATTCCTTTTGTTGCGGCTCGCCGGCAAAGAATGATGTGACGCGCACCTCCAGAATTTCCGCAATCTGGTAGAGGCGGCTACCGACCGCCCGCCTTAGTAAGGCGGTATCGCGCGATGCATTGCGCGGCGCGGCCCCGACCAACAACAAAATCGTCAAAAGCAATTTGCAAAAGCGCTCGTCGGCGCTGGAGCGTCATACACTTAGAACTGCACGGCAGTTTGTTGCGCGACAACGATTGGTGTCGGCGGTGTTTGAAAGAAAAATGGCCCCGGACCGACGGGGAACGGGGCCATGCAGAGCAGGCGTAACCAGTTTCTGTACGCCCGCATTGTAGCGCCTAGTGATTACCGGACCCTAACCGTCAGCGTGGCGTTCACCGCGAGGCGCGGCAGCTATGCCCCCAGAAGCGGACTCATGCACGGCAGCGAATAACATCGTCATTTCGATCACCTCGTCGGCGGCGACCAAAATACCAGGTGGCACCAACAAACCGAGTGACTTGGCGGTCTTGAGATTAAGGATCCATCAACTATTAGCGAGGCATGCTGGTCGGCTCCGCATGCGGCGGTCCAGCCGTTGAATGGGACACGCCAAGGGATGTTGCAAACTCTGACAAAATATCTTGAGCGCCGCGTGAAAACTTTCGCGCGTTTTCGTGCTGCGCAGAACGGCACGACGGCGGTCGAATTCGCTTTGATTGCGCCGGCCTTTCTGGCCATGATCTTCGCCGTTTTTCAGACGACGATATATTTTCGTTCGCGCAGCAGACCCTGCAAAACGCCGCCGTGCGGGCCGGGCGCATGTTCATGACGGGCTTGGCACAGATCGGCGACTTGACCCAAGCCAAATTCAGCAGCGACGTCTGTCCGATGATTTCGGCGTTGTTCAACTGCGACAATCTGCAAATCGACATGGCAGCCTATTCATCGTTCAGCAGCGCCAGTACAGCGGCGCCTACGCTGTACAACAGCCAAGGCCAACTCCAGACCACCGGCACCTACAGCACCGAGACGAAAGGCGTCACCGCGTTTCGCGTTGAGCCATATTGATCATGCCCAAGACCGCGACCAGTCGAACCAACATTTTCCGGCGATTTGGCGCATCCTCGCAGGGCGTTGCCGCGATCGAATTCGCGATGATTTTGCCCGTCCTTGTCATGTTGCTGCTTGCCTCGTTCGATGGCGGCAGGGCGATCGCCACTTACATGAAAGTGCGGGCGTCGACTTACGCGCTGGCGGCCATCACCAATCAATATTCAACGCTGCAAACGACGGATTTGGCGTCGATCACGGGCGCCACCAGCGCCATCATGGCGCCCTATTCGATCTCGCCCCTGGCCGCCACGGTTTCGCAAATCTGGATAGACAGTAACTCCAAACCGACCGTCAATTGGAGTTACTCGCTCAATGGCACGGTCCTTAAGGCGGGCAATCCTATCACCCTGCCGAGCACGGCGCTTGCCACCGCGAACAGCTTTCTGATCTACGCTCAGATCAGCTACACATACATGCCGCTATTCGGTTTTCTCGGCAAGAGCGGAATTTCGCTTGCGGACAGCCTCTATATGACCCCGCGCATCAGTAAATGTGTGTTGTATCCGTCGGCCAGTCCAGCTGTCTCGTCGTGTCCGACCGGGTCATCTTAAGCAGTGGCAGGTAGTGGGTCGGTTTGAATAAGGCATACCCGAATAGGGCTTGCGGGCTAGGCCGACCTGGTCATATCGAGGACGTTTACATATGTCCTGCCGACGAGAAGCTCGCCTACCACTACACGACCGAAGAGAAAGGATTGGTTCCGCACCGCTACTGGACCAATGTCTGCCAGAGCTGCGCCATCAAGAACAGTTGCACCACCGGCAAGGAGCGACGGATCACCCGATGGGAACACGAGCACATTCTCGATGCAGTGCAGCGCCGGCTCGATGAGCATCCGGAGAAAATGCGCCAGCGACGCGAGACGGTCGAACATCCGTTCGGCACCATCAAGGCCAGGATGGGAGCGACCCACTTCCTGATGAAGACGCTGCCACGGGTTGCCTCAGAGATGGCGCTGCACGTGCTGGCCTACAATCTCACCCGTGTCATGAACATCATGGGCATTCGGCCACTCATGGCCGCGATGAGGGCCTAGCCAAACCCGACACAAGGCTCCCTCAGCGCCACCAGATCGTGACGCTTCGACACTTCCGGCAAAGCGTTTTTACACAACCAAGACCCGAAATGACCGCGCTCACCGCAAACCCGATCGGGTTCGACGCTCAGCGTTTCGCGGATTTCATGCTCGATATCGGCGAGGCCCCTGTCTTGATCTGGGACAAATCCCGTGCGGGCCAGCATTGCCGCTGGCGATGCACTAATCGCCGATCAACAACGCCGATCCGCCCATCCCCGACGGTTGCCGCTAACCGCCTGCCTTCAAAGCGACATCGACCAGGCTCCGCGCGCCCGCGTTGATGCCACTTTTCGACCACCTAACGGCCGGCTACAATTATACTCGGCGGATATTGCGAGAGGGCGGCGCATGGACAAAAATCGCGAGAAAATCGTTGCCGAAGTAATTGCCAATGCCCTTAGCGCCGCCAAGGCGGAGACTCGGCGTCATCTCTCGGCCGAGCAGCATCGGTCCAGAGCGCGGCTGCTGCGCGAGATGGACCCTGCCAGCCGGCCAGCTAAACTGCATGAGATGGCGACCAAAGCCTTTGAGCATCGACGCCCTGAGCTTTTCGATCCTCAACGACTAGAGAACAACCCTTCAGGAATATCCCGCGGCAGCAGGGACGCAAACGTCCTGGACGAAATCAGGATTTCGTCGGCTCCCAGTACGACGCGTCGCACGCGCTTTTGCAGCGATGACAAATTGATCTTTGGCGCGATACTGCTGGTGACGGCATGCTGGCCGCTTTGGCCGCTTGTCGTTCTTTGGGTTGTTATGCTGGCGGGCTTTCGTGGCTTCGAGAAGCTCGGTGAGTGGACCCGGAAACAACGGCGGCTTGTCGAAGATACGAGTCAACCATGCGAGTAGCATTATTGGCAGGCTTTGCGGTGGCGGTCATGGCGGTTTCAGCGGCATCTGCTCAGAGCCCTGACGCAACGGCATGTACCGCGGCGGCATTTGCTGATTACAACAAAGCCAACCTAAGGATGGTTCAGCAACAGCCAACACTTATGCCTCCAGATGCGGTGATAGCGCAGCGTCGACTGGAGGAACAGTACTGCCTCCGTTACGCCCAATGCATTTTTGGCGCGACGCCGGATCAATCACATGCCCTGTCCTATCGAGCGGAGTTCGCGGGCTGCCTTCGCGACGAATCACTGGAAAAGTATGACGCTATACTCAACGATGATGACGAAGATGAGTAAGCCGGCGGGTCTTCGCGGTCTTGGATGTGCCGCTGATTACGCCGCAATCGGAGGCCGTGCGGGCGGCTCTAGTGGCGGAAAGCAAAAAATGAGAGCCATCGGCCTATTCGCCCTGGCTGCGCGGGGCGGCACTCCTGCCGGCCCGTTCGCTTTTTCGTACTGTCCGAATTGAATTAGCGTAATACCGAGAATTGGATCCCGGCTGCACCTAAATCTGTGCGCAATGGCGAGCCTCGCCGCTCGCCTTGAGGTGAGGCGGCATCCGGAGAAGATGCTTCGATCCGGACACCAGCGCAGCGAGGCTCAAAAACAGTTTAGCTTTCTTGCCATGTCGCACACGTATAAAAAAGCACATCCCGATCACCCCTCGCGCCGCGACCCGCCCAGGTAGTTGCACAGTTGCGCGGTTGTCCGAGGCCGGCCCATCTCGTCAAGAACCTGTCGGAAACCGAGTCCTAAAGCGCGAAGTAGCGGTCTTGGAAGGCTTCCTTGAGCGCCTCAAAGCCGACGCGCCGTTGTAACATGCCTTTCCGGGCTTCAATAAGATCGACCAAAGTGAATTGCCCGACTTCCTCTGCACGCTCATTGTCCGTGAGGACGGATTTTCGGAGCGGTTTCCCGATATCGCCGCCAAGCTGCGCACTCGTTACGGCTGATGCTGCGACGGTGGGCCACGACGATTGAGCCCGGGCAAGCGCAGTCATCCAATCCGATGACGCCATCACGTTCCTGCGACATTTTCCGCTGGAACGCCGCGCCAACGGTGGGATTGGCACTCAGCAGGCCGATTGCTCTTGCTCTCCAGATCAATCGGCGGTGCGCGACCCCGGACTAGTCCCCAGCCCCCCGCCCCCAGCCCCCAGCCCCCAGCCCCAATGGTCCGGGGTCACTCTAATTTCACATTGTTATTGTTGTTATTGGGTCATTGTTGTTATTGACCGGCCACGAGCTGCGCAGCCGGGCCGAATTGCCACCAGTGCGCGCGGTCGCTGATCAGCCGTTCTCGTTTTTGTGACATCAGACACAGACGCCAAAGGTCGCGTATGGCCTTCTCAACGTGCAACGAGGAGATCTGCAAATGAACAAGCGGCTGAAGATTGGCACCGATCGAGCAGCGGCAAAAATCGCTGATCGCTATGTTGAACCAGCAGAAAGATCGTGGGGCGAGCTTCTCACTGACCCCGAGTTGAATGTAGTCGTGGCCTTCTCTTTGATCGGGTTTCTACTGGCCCTGAATCTGATGTTTCGTTTTCCCGATTTTGGCGCTGTAATCGTGCAATACAATCAATTCTGATGGCCGCGTTGCGTATATTTGTCAAAATTGTTTGTCATAGTTTTGTCACCGATCCCGCGGCAGCTCGCTCGGAGCAATAATTTCATTTGTTCGAACTCAAGCTCTTCGGGATAAATTTCGAAGCGGCAGGCCGATAGGCGGCGATGCCGGTGGCCCCGGGCTACCCCCAGCCCCCTTTGCAAAGTCCGGGGTCACCTCAATTTCGGCGTCGCAGGATGCGGCCATAAAAGCACGCCATTGGGGCACGCGCAGCTCGGCCCAGCTAACGGAATAGCAACGCCCGTCCTCCATCATGGCTATGGCGGGGCGATCTTGAACCCTTCGTCGTGCGGGATGGCCTCCAACGGACCCGTGGCTGGAAGTGTAACGAGTACCCAGCCCCCGCTGCTACCGCCGCCCCTAGTCGACGATGCGCCCGCGAGTGCTTCTTCGTTGCCTGCAATGAAAGCTTGGATAATGGACGAAAAACTACCCGCTCCGTGCGAGGCTTGCCGAGCCTCGGGATTGCGCATAGGAGCCCCATGCAGCGAGTGCGGCGGTAAGGGCTATCATCTGATCATCAATGGAACGCCGGCGCCGGCTCGACGAGAAGTGCCGAAGCAATGGCAACGTCAGCGCCCGGCATTCGCCAGCGGTAGTGCGCCGGGCAAGCACAGACCGGCTTGTAGCGACGGCGCTAAGCTGTCGGAGCGGCTGCTGGGCGGGGCCAAGGCATAAGGGAGAAACGATGAGCGACGACTGCGGCCTACCCGTCTGCATGACACTCGAACACGACCGCTCCCTTGTCGTCGGTGGCTACAATCTTCACCTGTTGTCGAAGCGACCTGGGACCACGAGATTTAATCGAATTCGCTAGGCGTCTCGCGTACACCATCGCTTCGCTCTCATTGCGCAGATCGATGCCAGCCCTATCCGGGACGGCCCTGCCATTCATTACATTGAAATGAAATATCGGCACGGCAACCTACTGATTGCGGCTATCGACTAGTAATCCCCCTTGGCACGGTCGTCCGGTACAACCTCCCAAAATACCGTGGGGCCATGAACCTGTTATGACCAAGAATTGGCTTGTTCGGCTATGCCGCGGTCTCTGCCACCGCTATAGTTAGCCTCATGGACGAGCCTTATACCGCCGATGAATTGACCAATCTCCGCAAATTCGTGGAGAAGTTGGAATCGGGCGCTTTGACGCTGCGTCGAGACAAAGTCGACGTTACTCAACGGGAGTTGCGAGTCCTAAAGCGCGAAGTAGCGGTCTTGGAAGGCTTCCTTGAGCGCCTCAAAGCCGACGCGCCGTTGTAACAGTACGCCTTAACCGCACGCGGCTTTGCGGCAACGATTGTTCGACGGCTACTCGGCCTTTATGCCGAACATCGGCGCGATAAAACCTGTCCAGAGGATATACGAGCCCAGCGTTCCGATGGTCAGCCCCGCAATGACAAAATTGATCGGGCGATCTGACCACAGCAAGGCATCAACGGCGCAATATACGCCTAGGGCGAATATTGCGATCGCGATGACAAAGAGAATTACCCCGCCAAGCATGTCGCCTCCCTGGTTTGCCCTGCACACTGATAGGTGATTTTTCTTGTTCGATATTTATCCGATTGCGGATCAACAGACCAGCAGCCCTTTTTTCAATTGCGCCGGGCAAGCGCAGGCCGGCCCGGCGCCAATGTTACTCTTTGGGACGGGCGCGGTGGAACGTTCTGAAACCGAATGTCCCGCGAGCGAAAGAAACGTGAAAGCGCCCCGGGCAATGTCTGCGAACGTCTCGAACGCGTATCAAGGCAATCAAGGCCTTAGACCCGATGAGCGGCTAATAGCTGTAGGCGTGGCCTCAATAAAGGCCGGCGGCAATTAAGTATGCGATTACGAACCAATGAGGAACGTCGTCTAATTTTTGTGATATGTTGCTAGGCCGTCATCGCGTCTTTTGCCGGGCGGGATGGAAGAACTGTGACTAGAGCTGAAGAATTTCGCGCCAAGGCCGCAGAATGCGACCGACTGGCCGACGAAGCCATAGACCCCGACGCCAAGCGGATGCTGCGAGAAGCGGCAAATAACTGGTGGCTCATGGCTGACCAAGCTGAGTGTCTCGGCTGGTAAGCACCCGGTTGCCGGGCGCGTACCGTACCTCCGGGCACGCACCCCGCTTCGCGAGGCCCCGAGGCCCCTCGGGACAAGCGTAGTGTTGCTGCGACCAGTTAAGGCGCCATAACAGACGTGGAAGGATGGGCCGCCACCTGGGACAGTAGACCGGATGGAAGGATTTTCGGTCGAGGCGGAAGTAGCCGTTCTCGGCAGCCGTCTTCCTAGGCCCCTCAGCGATCTCATCGCGGCGGCAGCCATTTTCGCCTTGGTAGCCGTCGTATTGGTCCTTAAAAAGCCGTTCTAGCGCCCCGACTTATTGCTGGCCCGTGTCCAACTATCCTTACTAGGTAAGGTAAATTTTTTGGTCTGGCGTTGCGGCGGATTTTTTCATCCGATGTCAGATCGCGCGTCGCCGCGACCCATGTCACTTCGACACCCAGCCCCGACCACATCCGGTCCCGCCAAGCTCCCCAGTGCGGCGGATTTTATGACCAAACAATTCGACTGCATTACTGAGCCCCGGCCTAACGGCTGCGGCTTTTGTTGGATAGGCACAAACAGAAGGACCGGCTCCGGGTTTGGCTTCGGTATCTACGCACGCGGCCGTTAATCGCGTGCAGTAACCTAAACAGCACGCGTTTGTTGCGGGGTTTGGTCGTCAGGCGTAGTGCGGAGGCCCATTCTTATGGCGTCAAACCCGCACCATGGCTTCGCAACCCTGTCGACCCGGCAACGCCAGGTCGCAGCCCTTATCGCTCTCGGTCATCGCAACAAATACATTGCGCAACAGCTGAACATCTCCGAGGGCACCGTCAAACTGCACGCCCACGCTATCTTCCAGAAACTCGGCGTACGGACTCGCTACCACCAAGTTCGCCGAACTCGACGGCTTTCACCGAGACGGAGTGCGCCCTTGGAGCGCCAGGTGACGCGGTGAAGTCTGCTTCAGGCCTGTGGTGGGTCTTCTGATGGAATGACGAGCTGCGCCGCCACGCCCCTGACTGCAGAGCCGCGCGGACCTTATGCAAGGTCATCGATCCGGCACAGCCGGTCGTGCGCGCTGAACCGGATAGGAGCGTTGTGCCGGAAGAGCTTGCTGCGGTATCAAGCGCGGTTGTGGGGGCGGCGGTACTGCGGAAGATGGACTAGGCTGCCGCTCCGAGGGGGTCGAAGGAAACGCCGGCCCGTGTTTGGACGATGGGAAATTAGGCCCATGCAGCGACGGCGGTTCTGACCCAGACGAATTGTCCTGAGCCAACGCTGGGCAAGCTACTATTGCAATGGTTGCCGCCACGAGAATGCGCCGCATTCATTATAGAAGAGCATCGAGGCCGGTTTCGTCAAGCCGGACGCCGCGCGAAACGAGGTCGGTGATAGTGGCGAGGACAAGAAGCTGATCCGCACCATCGCGCGCAAGGGCCTTCGCTTCGTTGGCGAGGTGCATATGCGGCCGAACGGCAACTAGCCGACTCACGTCACCGATCCACCAGCGGATGAAGTCCAAGAGCAGTCGCGTATGGCTTTGCCGCTTCCCGACCGGCCTGCCATCGCCGTACTTCCCTTCGTCAACATGAGCGGCGATCCGGAGCAGGAGTATTTCTCCGATGGCATCAGTGAAGACATCATCACAGCGCTATCGAAGCTGCGCTGGTTCTTCGTCATCGCGCGCAACTCTTCGTTCATCTAAAGGGCAAAGCCGCCCATATGAAGCAGGTCGGCCAGGAGCTCGGCGTCGGCTACGTGATCGAGGGCAGCGTGCGCAAGGGCGGCGACCGCGTGCGTATCACGGTGCAACTCAACGACGTCGCCACCGGCAGCCACATCTGGGCGGAGCGCTACGACCGTGGTATCGCCGATGTGTTCGCACTGCAGGACGAGATCACCGAGGCCATCGTCGCCGCCATCGAGCCGCAGGTTTATGCCGCCGAGAATTTTCGTGCCAAGCGCAAGTCTCCCGACAGCATGGACGCGTGGGATCTGGTGATGCGGGCGCTGTCGCATTACCGGCGGGTGACGAGACAGGACAATGTCGTCGCACAGGCACTGCTTGAGAAGGCCACCGCCATCGATCCAGACTACGGTCAGGCGCAAGGCGTGCTCACCACCAGCCATGATGACTTGTTGGATCACCGCAATCAATTTTCTACTGACAGCGAGGCAGAGCAACTAACCAGCGGACTACGGAGCGAACGCCATACTCGCGGATCAACGAACCATGCGCAAAGCCTGAAGTTTCAATATTTGGTAACCCGCTGGTCTTAGCATTTGGGGAGCCGGGAATGTCTGATCCCCGGTAAAGGCGGAGGCTCCGGCTCATAACCTAGCCGGGGCTTCTTCATTTTTGCCGGCTGAATGCTCGGCCTCCCCACAGCACCGTAAGCACCAACCTTATGGCGCGGACGCCAGCCGCCTGTATATTACTGGCCATGTGCGGTGACGGCAGTCGACGCTCCAGACCTGACGAGATCAAAGATCGCCCGTTGTTCCGTCATGCGCCAGCGCGGAACCTCAGGCCTGACCTGAACGCGCGGCCAACGCGGCCAACGCATTTGGCCTGCCGCCTGAGGGATCGCGAGCGATAAGATGGCGGCAGATTATTATTCCGCGCTGATCCGTGTGATTTCAAGTTTGGCGAGCAATACTCCCCAAGCCCGCCAGAACCTGTACGACCACGCGCGCTCGAACATCGTCGGACAATTGCGTCGACGAAACCTGCATGCATCAGCCCACGAAATCACGGTAGAGTGTGCTGCACTTGAAATAGCCATTAAGAGGGTGGAAGCCGAATCGAACCAAATTGATATGCTGCTACCTCAGAGCAAAGATGCCGAGAGCCATAATGAACATGTGACTGAGGCTGCGGAAACAGCAGAGGCGAAGCTCCCGAACAGCCTGTCATCCCATCCAGGTTTCGACATGGCCGCGATGCCAGAACGGCTTGGCGCAATGCTCATCGGGATCGCCGTGGCTAACGCATTGCTGGCGCTTGCTGGTTTGATGTACCTAATCCTTAAATAGATTTTTTCCACTGCATCTTTCGCACGCTCTGAAGTCGGTATGGCAGCCGGCTCGCCTCACCCACCGCTCAGCACGTTCATGACGGTACCCGGTGTCGGCCCGATCACCGCACTGTGCTTCAAGGCGACGATCGACGATCCGACGCGCTTCAAGCGATCGAGAAGTGTCGGTGCCTATATCGGATTGACCACCCGACGCCATGCCTCCGGGGAGATCGATTGGTCCGGCCGAATCTCAAAGTGCGGTGACGCCATGCTGCGCATGTATCTGTTCGAAGCGGCCGGCGTGCTGCTGACCCGCGTGCCGAAATGGTCGGCGCTCAAGGCCTGGGGTACGAAGCTCACCAAGCGAAACGGCCTCCGCAAGGCCAAGGTTGCCGTCGCGCGGAAGCTAGCGGTCATTCTGCACCGCATGTGGATCGACGGAACCGAGTTCAACTGGTCGACCAAGAAGGCTGCCGCGTAGCACGCATAAGGAGATCATAGGTTCCCGCAATACGGCGGGACAAGTCGTCCCTGCCGGGACGGTGGCGGTGGTGAGATCGTCCGATTCTTTGCGAGCGTCCAAAAGAGCGACCGCGCTTTCTACATTGATCCGCGTCGTCTTACGCCATCATGCGGAGGGCATGCCCCTACCGCGGAGAGAACAATGGGCCCGGCAAGGATGATCGTGGAGAGCTTGACACCCAGACCCGGAATTAGAGAACAGTATCGGCCTGGCAACGCGGTCCGCACGGCCACTGCCGCCGTAACTAACCAGGCGCGACCTTTCGGGAGCTCGAAGCGACCAATCCGTCTGCGGGGATTAGTCGCTTCTCAGCGCTCCCGAAAACCTTCACTGATGGTACGCGCCCGCGCATTAGGCGTCGAACTCGCGCTTCGGTAAATGGCGCTCTCGCAATCAACCATCCCGTTATCATTAAGCCGCCCGGTGCGATTGTCGAAAAGTACTTGCCTGCACAAAGTGCCCTGACGGGGCATATATAGGATCGAGCCCGTGTAGAGCTCATCATCGCTCGGCACTATCCCTGCAGGGGCTGGGGATCGCGGAATTTCAAATTCCCTGGTCGCGAACAATCCGGTCGCTAGAACTCCTCCAATCGATGCTACAACCAACATCAGGCGGGAGCGGACGCGCGAGCGCTTTTTTGATCGGGACGTCAACGTGGACCGCATCATAAACGGCATCCAATGGCCCGCGGAGTGTACGTGGAAATCGTTTAAGTATCGGTGTGCCCGCATCGGCGGGCTTCCCGCGATTGGAGCCTTCATTTTTTCAGGTAGTCTAAGGAACCGAAATGTCATTTAGGCTCGAACAGGTTTACGAATGCACGGAGGATGGCCACAAACGGCAAGCGATCGTGCTGCGCACCAAAGGCGACGGGGAAGAAGGCTTATTGCGTTACGTCGCCACGCGCGTTGAGGAATGGGTTCCGTGGGACGAATTTAAGCAAGCTGCGAAGTGGCAGCGTGTTCGGCGCGGAGAGCGGTGAGCCCCGCTGCCGCAGGACAAGCAGGGGGAAACGCAGTGGGCTAACCGCGGCTCTACGGCAGAAAAGGGCTCAGACTAAGAATACCACCACCGTGTGACGGTCTCGCCGCCTAGCGATTACTCACAGCAATTCACAGGTACGACGGTCACCGCGGGCCCGACGCGCCGGGCAATGCAGCTCAAACGGCTGAGCGCGAAGGAAGCGTGCTGGAGTATCCAATAACCAATGACTTTGAGCGATAACTAGAACCCGGCTGCACCGAGTTGCCGGAGTACCGGTGCGGCAACGAAATGCACTCCGCGAACATCGTATATCTGCCCAACGAGACGACCACGCATGTTCGGGTTTATGCGTGTGGTGCATGCGAGCATCAGATGCGCCTTACTGTTTGGGGCCATCCCTTGGAGACCGACAGCGCTGTCGCCGCGAGTATAGTCACGCCTTATTCGACTAGAAGGCCGCCGCCTGTGCCCCTCATTGATCTAATCACGGTAGCCGCCATTTTCGCGTTGGTAGGTTTCGTATTAGTTGTTCGAACGCCGCTCTAGCGCGGCAGACCCCACCGCCGCCAAGCCATCGCGCAAGAGGCCGCCTGGGACAGAAGACCACATTGAGGGATTTTTAGCCTCTCCAATTCCTGATTGAGCGGCTTGGCTTACGCGGCGAGAGCGTCGAGCGCTTTCTGCTTCCTGCGTCGGCCGAAAAGGCCAATCATCCCGAGGCCGCCGGCAAAGAGTGGCAGTGCGGCGGGGAGCGGCGTAGTGGTCAGCGCCAGCGGGTCGGTAGTGGAGTCCGGACCGGTACCAAATTCAATTTCTACCGAACTCACCACAAGATCACTGATGCCACTGAGCGTGAACGTGCCGGTCTCGAATATGGAAGGTAGGAAATTGTCGATGGATGCGTTGGCGTTGCTGTAACCGAGAGAGTTATTGCCGGTGCCTCCTCCGATGATCAATTGGCTTGGCTGTCCGCCTCCCAGAGCGGTCAAATTCACCCCCGAGCCGGACTCAGTCGTGTACCAGCGGGTGATACTTCCCGACACGTCAGATCCAACGTGACTGGATATTGTGATCAACTGTCCCACGCTATTTGTGACAGCAATCGTCCCCGGAGTTGTTGAGAAATTTATGATGAGGCCGCTGATCTCGCTGGCCGCACTTGTAGGATTCGTGATCAAATCGTCGAGAGTAACCACACCCGTATTGGTATTGATGCTTCCCGAGGCACTGGTTCCGTCCACGAAGGAATAGGTCGTCGCCTGAGCGGTACCCGCTGAAATCGTCGCGAGAGCAAGTGCGACGCCCAATGTCCCAAATCTAAGCACAGGACCACCCCTCTTCCGTAAAACCAAAAAAACACTAGGCGTAGGCTTGTGCGCTTTTTACTCCCCGGTCAAGCGTTTCGAAGATATATACCGCCCACTCGGCAGCATACTCCGATACCCGCGCATCTATCCGGACGCATATATCTTTAGACCTACCATGCTGCTCGCATCTCGTGGCGGCCGTGTATGGGCGACGTTGGCGCGTCATGGGCCCCACGCGGCGTACAAAACGGCCGCGCCAACGAAACTGAGCGTGTTTGAACTTGAGACGCTGACTGAGACAGACGTGGTTGCGTGGGACGAGCCTATCTGAACCGAGTTTCCGGACGCATTAAAAGTCGTTTCGTCCGAAGGCAGCGGACTGGTCCAAGTAAACGTTGGCACTGTGCTCGCGCCGCCACCGGCCCCTACTGTAAACGCCACGCCGCCGGTTGATACTGTAGCCGACAGCGGGCCAATCGGCTGCGCCTGATTGACGTCATAAAAGCCTGAGTTATTTGGAGTTGCAGAACCACCGCCTGATTGGCAGTGAATAGTTCCGACAACGGCACCAATCGCTCCGATGCCACCCGTTGCCGCCCACGCGATTGATGCTGTCGTTCCTGTCGGGACGTTGGCGTACCAGATACTATATTGTCCGGGGCCGCTGCTTGCGCCGTTTCCTACGACAAGAGTTCCCGACACTCCCCCAATTGTCACTGACGAAAAGGTGACGCCGCCCTATCCTGTCCAAGCCCATGATGACAATTCGGTCGGTCGATGCCGTTCCGATATTAAAAGCCCCACGCCAAAGTTGCCAGATGAGGCAAAGCCCGGAGCTGCATTTTTTGCGTCGGTTGGGGTGTAAACTAGGCCGCCGCCGCCGCTACTTGTAGGCGGGGAAAAGCGACAGCAGGGCTGCCGCCTATAGAAGGAATACCCGGCGCGGAGACGCCATCGGCGAATAACAAACGACTTGCGGGAAGCAATCCGCAGCACAGCACGAGCAATGAAATAGCAATCCTGCGCCTGATCTCTTTTCCCCTGCGCTCAGATGTTGAAACGAACGCGGTGAACGCAACGCTGACTGTTAGGGGTCCGGTGATCACTACGCGCTACGTTGAAGCAACTACGCTCTTATACTTATGGCCGATTTGTTAGGAGTTCTCCGCACTACGGTGCGGACGTTACAAGTACCGGCTTTGCTACTTATGGCCCCGACCACCACCCTTGCTGGTCGGGGCCATTTTTTTGACTGCGCTCACAGCGTTGCAATCGCCGCGACAGCGCTGATGCCGCCCGCAATGAAATCGCCGGTCTGCGCGATTTTTTTGCCCGCAGCCGCATCATTCGCCGCGGTCGCCATGTTGGTATAGGACTGGGCCTGCTCGGCATAACCGGCTTCGGAGCTGAGACCTTGCTGACCAATTGCGGCGGCCTCACCAGTGCTGAGTGTCGATGCATTTATGCGGCAACGAGTTCGAAAGCAGCCCTGCGTTTCTTACGGCCTGTCAGATAGCCGACGAAACCAAGTCCACCGGCAAACAGAGGCAGAGCGGACGGCAACGGAGTTGCCGAAACGACTTGCGGAGCGCCGACCAAGATGTTCCCATATCCAGGTTCGCCGACGTTCACTTCTTGAAGATTATAGGTTAGTCCGCCTGAGCCAATGTAGAATTGAAAGCTTCCATCAGTGGTATCGTTCGACATCGCGGAGATATTGTTCCAAACGCCGCCCGACATGCCGAGGCTGTAGACATCGCTGTTCGCGAAAGTGAAGGCTATCCCGTCAACAGTTGCGCTAAGACTCACAAATTGCGAGCTTGAACCGTTGATGCCGAAATTGGTTGGTATGCTCGGCTCGTTCAGCGTCAGTAACCCGGTGCCACCAGTGGCCGTACCACCGGTGGGCGTAAATGTGAGAACGTAGTTGATGGTCTCAGCCCTTGCGGGCGCCGCAATAAGGCAGGCAGCGGTAACGCCTGCGACAACCACGCTTAGTAGCTTAATGCTATCCATTGTTACTTATCCCCAGTCCCATTGACTTCTATTGGGGGCATATGGAGGCGTGCAAGCGAAAAAAGGATATACTTGTGGATTGGGCAGTTTGCCCGAACGGTCGAAATGGGTCAATCGCGCTGTTCGAGGCGTCCGCTCAGCGCGTCCGCGATCCCCGAACTTAATCTTACGCCGCTTGATACCTAGCCTCCATGCTCCCTTGTCAACGCTTCGCTTGCGCCCTCACGACCACACGCGCATGAACTCGGGGCCGGCGTGGCTTGCACGGCTTCACCATGACGGACTTGCACCGTCTACCTTCCACCGGTCTCCCGGCGCACCCGTTCACAAGATCACCAGAGTGCGGCTGCTTTATTTTGAAGCATATCCGGCGTTGACGCAGTAGTTGCCCCAAGTCTCGCTTGGCCCAGGTCTCGTTGATGAACCCCAGACCGGAGGCGCTGCGTGCAGGCTTTTTTGAAGGTGATGCCCTCGTGCACGAAGAAGTGCCACACCGCGAAGTAGCTCATTTTGACGCCGCGTTCTGCACGCTCAGCCCCGATCGCCCGCAACGTAAGGTCGGGCTTTCGGCCAGCCGAGCAACAGCCACTCGCGTTCACCCTGCAACGCATAGGGCCGCCGGCCGGCGACCTCGTGCGCCGCTGCGCTCCCAGAGTCGCCCGGAACCGGTGCGACCATCTCACAACGCCGGCAACGCTGACCCTGAAGGTTGCCGCCACCGCGCGGCAGCTCTCACCCGCCGCACCCCCCCGCTCACGTAGGTCAAGCAAATAAGCTCGAATCATATTCGCACCACATCGGGAGTCCCCTTCGATTCAGAAAAAATCAGCCATGCTCTGGCCGTATGCTGCGCCGCAGCAAATAAGTTATCCGCTTCCCTTAGCCATGAGCTCGGTCTTCTTTGCACCGGCTCGGCCGCATCTTATTTGCTCCTTGCCAAAAGCCCGCGGCGGCGTGGCCATCAACTGACACCAGCAATCGACCGCCGACGACTTCTGCGGCTACCAGAGTGAATTTATGTGCGGACAGCAGGCTCTGGCTGTAGACACCATGCTCGGGTAGTGCTTTCCTTTTAGTGCTTTTCTTTTGGTGCTTTTCTTTCCGATCTATCGACTGCATTGGCGCTGGCCAATGCCTGCGCGGGGCGCACGGCGATCTAAGGCAACCATCAATAATGGCGGTGTCTGCAAAATAACAAAAATCCTATTCCATAACGATCGACGTCTTGGGGGGGTCCACGTGGAGACTTTCATATTTTGGCTGCTCGTTAGCCTTGGCCCGTCGCTGGCTGCATTGGCTTGGCTTATTTGGTATTCGGGTGACCAGATCGATCAAGGCCACGACGACCGCCGCCGTTGGACGAGCGAGTTGAGGCTGGCCAACTGGGACAGTTCGCAATGACCGGCTGTTACGGCCGATTCACCGTAGCGTCGGCGATCTAATAGGCGTTGATATAAGCGCGCTTCGAGAACAACGTGAGCAGAATGATCTTCATGTCGAGCAGGAACGACCAATTATCGATATAATAGAGATCGTGCTCGACGCGCCGCTGCATCTTCTCGAGCGTGTCGGTCTCGCCACGGTGTCCATTGACTTGGGCCCAGCCGGTGATCCCGGGTTTGATGTTATGGCGGCGCGAAAACGGTAGAATTCTGCCTTCGAACATCGCATTGTGCGCCGTCGCGTGCGGGCGGGGGCCAACGATTGACATGTCGCCGATTAGCACATTGAGCAGCTGAGGAAGCTCATCGATATTGGTCCGGCGCAGCATGCGGCCGACATACGTGACCCGGCTATCCTGGCGTTTGGCCTGAACGAAACCATCATTTGCCACCGCAAACATGGTTCTGAATTTGACGACATCAATGGTGGTGTTGTTGTAACCATGGCGCTTTTGCCAATAGAAGACGCTGCCGCGTGATTCCAATTTGATGGCGATCGCAACCATAGCGAAGAGCGGCGCCAGCAAAAACAGTCCCGTAGCGGCGGCGGCAATATCGAAGGTCCGCTTGATGGCCCGGTCCAGCGAAGATAACGGTGGCCGCGAGACCTGAAGTGTCTTCAGGTCGCCCAATTCGGCGATGCGGGACGTGCCAAAGACATTGACGCTACCCAGCGGCACGATGTGAACGTTAACCGGCAGCTCCGACAGCAAGCGGGCCAGCTCAGGGGCCGCAGCGAACTCCTCTTGCGAGGCGAGAATAACAATGTCATCGGGGTTGGTCGATCGGCACTGCTCGATCATCTGGCGCGCAGTTTTGCTGTCGACTAACGTGGTTGGCTCCTGGCCCGGCTGGGCGCCCCGGTGATGCGGAAACGGCAGCGATCCCACGCTCTGAATGCCGGTCGTTCTCACCAAATCGGCGAACTGCGATCGATACCGCTCATCGCCGATCAAGACGACGTGACGCGCTTCAACCAACCCAGAACGGGTCGCGGATTGCAGCCAAAAGTAAGACGTCGCGCGGGTGAGAGAAATACCGACCATCACCGCGATGAACTGAAAAATGAAGGCGCCACGTGAATAGTCGTCGCTGAGTTTCAGGAGAAAAAGCGTCGTCAGAAAAAACGAAAACGCGAGCGCGACCGCGCCAAGCCCATTCCACAGCAGCAAGTGCAAGGGTTGGCGCTGGATCGCCTCGAAGTGTCGAAAGCCGATGGAGAACATGCTCACGAGTATGGCGATTGACAGCGCCGCCGGCAGGTAGGCGTCGGGCTGCAGTTCCACGACCGGATATCGATAGAAAACGCTGGAGAGATAAGCCGCCGACGCGACGCCCAGAAATTCCAACAGCACGATGCTAGGCTGAACAGCGGCAAACCGCTTTGGCGTTGCCGATGGCGCGCGCCGCGCCTGGAGGACGCCGGACTCGGGCAGAATTCCCGAAGACTCACTGCTCACGGACATGGGATGGTACACGTGGACCAAGTGGAAGAGAATTTGAGACTAAGTGAAAGAGAATTTTAATTTATAATCCCTCTATTCGGAGGCGCCCCCAATGGCAAGTCAGTAGTTTAGGCGGACGTGCCCGTTTGAGATCGTGGTAAAGTCTCAAACGGACCCGGCTGGTCTGGAAAGTCGCTTTTGTTCAGAGACTTGCTTGAGCGAACGGGCTAGAAGCCGGTTCGTGCCCTACCGAAAGTTATATAACCAAATTGTGGGCGCGGTTTCGGGCCTCAGCCTTCGTCAGCCGATCGCGGGCGGTATTCCTTGGCGCTCGCCGACCGACGTTCACCGCACTTGAGCGTCGCGGAAGGTATGCCTCACCTTGAATTTGTAAAAATTAGCGTGGATTACCTTCGTCTATCGCGTGCGAGTTGGCTAGTCACGCCAACCTAAAGTTCGCCGCATAATGTCTGCTGCGCTTTGTGGCAGAGGCGTTTAACTGGAGCCAGGATTTGGTCGGCCGACTTGGTCCATTTGAACGGCCTAGGATCTTGGTCGTGTAGATCGATGAAAAGACGGATATCGGCTTCGAGTTGCCCGACGGAGGTATAAACCCCTCAGGGGACCAGCGCGCAAACTGAGTGATGCGCGACGCCGAAGTCGGCGTGCCGTGGACATGGCAGTGCGGCGCGCGGGCGAGCCACGCCTTAATCTTCGGCGGCTTGTGAGCGGCATAGTTATCCGCCGAGTTCACAAACTGTCTGTAAGCGCTGTTCTGCGGGCACCTTTGAGATGATGCGATAATGCATAGCCCCAGCCGGACTGCCGACGTGGCGCAGTCCGTAAATCTCTCTCGGCACACCACACCTCGGACATCGGCCGGCGCGAATTGCCGGCCGATGACAATCTAATCGCCCGTCCGTCTCTATTGAGAGCACGCCCTCTACTGCACAATCGGGCATGCTCCGGAACCAGCTCGCGGTGGGGTGAGGCCGGCCAGCACGGATCGGACTTATGTATTTTCAGGCAACGGCGACAGCGCCGCCGGTCTTTCTGCCCCGGTATGCGAACCATCCGAGGCCAATGATGCCAGCGAGAAGCATCGTCCAAGTTGTTGGCAGAGGGGTTGCGCTAAGATTGGTGATCGTGAGGCTTTCACCGCCCGCCCCCGTGTAAGTGCCAGGCACGAACGTGGGGTTCGAAGTCGTGCCGGTAAAATACGCCCCGGTATCTAGGGTGCTGAATACGTCGTAGAACCAGCTGCTTGTGTCCGAGATAGTTTCGGTCCCACCGCTAGCATCCGAAAATAGAATCTCATCAGAGCTGCCGCCTGTAGACGTGCTGCTAGAGCCGTTAGTCACGTTAGTCGCGACGGACGTATCATGGGCCGATACATCTTTGACGTCAAAGCCATCGGTCAAGAGCCCCGGATTGCTTGGGCTCTCCGGCAGCTCGAACGTTACAGTATTAACGACATCATAAATCCCGTCGACGACGGTTGGACCAACAACTGTGAACTGGAACTGAGCTGTAGCAGCTTTTGCGCCACCCGAGGCGAGCGACAACACAAAGGCCGTCGCGGCCGCTGAAATCAACACTTTTAAACGCATTCCCCGTTTCCTCACGACACAACAGTTGGCCGCCCGTTGGTCGGAGATACCGTCGATATATGACAGTATTATTGTCAAAAATATTTACGGGAATGTATTCCCGCTCGTCAGAGGAAACCGCCACAGCGATGGATACGATCACGCTCCCGCCTGGCAATAGCGACGCGGCTCGCGATGCTGGCGCCGGAGTCGATAGTATTGTCGCCTGGTCGGCGCAGAGTTGAGGACAGGGCACATGCAGACAGACCGCCTCGCGGCGGTCTGTCCGAAATCCGATCAAGTAGCCGATGCGGTATTTGATCAAGCGGCCGCGAGCGAGTGCTTTTGCGTGCCGGAATAGGCAAAAAAGCCGAGCCCAACGAGGCCGCCCAGCAGCATCAACCATGTCGATGGCAGCGGCGTCGCTGTGATCGAGGCGGTGCCCGATAGGTCATAATATTCCGTGCCGCCGACCTCACCGGTGAAGGTGCTGTTATCGGTCCCGGAGGCGAGATTAAGCAGGGGAAATTGTCCAAATTCCGCGGTGGCCGTATCAACATCGAAAAGTAGCCCAATCGTATTGATTGGGATGGCTGTATCTAAACCACCAAAATCCGTTCCGTCATTCGCGCGATAGCCCACTGGCCCCGGACTCGTCTCATTGCCTGGCGTCGACGGCGTTATCAGCACCATCGGCACGTCCGCTAGTCCTAAGATGGTAATCTCACCCGTTCCACTGATCGCTTGGCCGCCGACCACATCCAGGGTGATGTTCCCGGAAAAGGTGTAACTGTTTGCGCCTTGATAGAAGGCTCCAGAGATATCGTCGGTGACCGTCGTCGCGTTTGCCTGTCCTGCGCCGCTAAAAACCAACGCCAGAGCCGCGATAATCCAACTTGTCCGTGTCATCTAATGGTCCCACCTGTTCGGAAGCTTCACGCAAACGCCGATCGTTGCCTTGGGCTTACCCGTCGATGATTCAACCTGTAGCCAGGAAGAAACTATTCAACGATAGTAATCGGCTATGGAAAGTGTCAACCGCCTTGACGATATATCCCCTGGCCTGTCCTCCCAAGTCCGCCGCCACCGAGTTAAATATTTGATGGAGGCGGAGGCGGGTCACGTCGAGGCGGAAGCTTAGCTCCGGGTTCAAGCCGATCAAAGAGCGAAGTATTTTCGCATCCGCGCAGCGCCTTCGCCTATGGCGCGTTATTCCGACCGGTGCTGCGCTAACGTTAATGCCAATCGGACCGGCATTCTTTTTGATCTCTGCTACCAATGGGTCGCCAAGCATTGCCATCGCTAATTGTCGTGACAATACCAGATGAGGGGTGAGCTATGCGGCGGCGTATGCGCACCAGCGGCGCGGCGGTTGTTTTTTAAACGCGAGCGATCAGAAATGACAAATGCGTATTTGTCGCGCGATGTCGTCGACCCTTCCAGAAGCCCCAAAGGCTACGATGGAAAAACGATCAAGGCGTCGGCTGGCACTAGTCAATGGAAGGCGCTTCGCGCAGAGCTAATTCGCTTTCGGATAGCTGGTTACACCGGCTGGGGATCGGAGGGCTTTTGGGCTCTGGTGCTTCACCGACTGCACTGGGTCGTTCGCCACCAGCGACCCCGCTGGCTCTGGGGCCCGGTCCGCCTGGCCCTCCGCGTCGTCCGAAAGCTGTTTGTGATGATGACATTGATCGACATTCATCCCGACGCTGAAATTGGGCCTGGTCTGATCATTCCGCATGGCGGCCCGATCCGCGTCCACGCTGCGACCAAGATTGGCGCCGACTGCGCCCTGCATCATCTGTGCACGATCGGGGCGGGCCCGCGACCCGGCGGCGCCACGATAGGTGACCACGTCTTCATCGGCTGTCACTCCAGCATCATTGGTGCCGTGACGATTGGCGACGGCGCGATGATTGCGGCGAACTCCCTCGTGATCGATAATGTCCCCGCAGGCTTCACCGCCATCGGCGTGCCCGCCAAGATGCTGCCCGGCCTGTCGACGACGTTGACGAAGACGGCTGAGGCGACACATGACGGGTCAGCCTAAATCTTGCCGAACGGGTCTTGCCGTTCGGGTCGGAGACGCTGCCCAGACGATCCCAACCATGCGCCTATTGGGCGCCTCCCAGGTTCTTACCGGAAACGGTTTGATGATGGGGCCGCGCAATCTCAATATTAGCCAGTGGTGATCGGTCTGGGCGATACCCCAGTATAAAATGGGTGGGGGTAGCCGGGCATGCCGTGGACCGCATGCGTTTCTAGCAAAAATTCTCGCTCAACAGGAGCGCCGCGCCGTTTGCAGGGCGTTCCGTAACCGTGGCAGCGCTTCGTCGTGCTCGATCAAACGCGCGCTCAGGGTCTCCTGATCGATGGGCTGCATTTTGGCGGTCTCCAGAATTCTGACGCACCGGTACCGAGACGGTTTCGCCGCGCCAATCACGCCTGCGAAACTCGCTAACGGCGATATCCAATCGGGTCCCATTGGCCAACTTTACATCCTGACCGTCGTTGAGACGCAACTGCCTGAGCGGTTCGTTGCTTGCAAGCAACCGCGGCGCGGCTGCAGACGTCGCCAAATATTTTGCCGGCGCCATTCTCACTTTCTGCGACAATTACCTTGCGGCAAATAACAAGCCCATTGAGTCAGAACAAGCCGATCATGAGGGTCACGAGCGAATACGTCAGCAGCCCGATCCACGCCACTGTCACCAGGGCGCCTAAGCCGATGATCCCTGTGGGCAATACCTGACGGAACATCATCGCTCGGCGGCCTCTACGGGCCTGCCGAGGATCAGGCCGTACCGGTTTTTCGCACCCAACTTCTGAAAGATGTTGTGCAGGTGGATCTTTACCGTTCCTTCCCTCACGCTAAGTGTGCGCGCGACCTCCTTATTGGACAGACCGCGCACCACTAGGTGCGCGACCTCGCGTTCGCGGGGACTCAATACTTTCGCCCATTCATGACCCAAAACCATGTTGACGGTCCCAATTGTTGGCGCAGCCAAAACTCGGCGGCGGCAGGGGAATGCGATGCAACATTCGTGCCTCTAAGTTGCATCACGGCGATGGCTCCTGCCTGACGCCGAAAGGGCCGAGATGTCTTTGTTTCCCCACAACTAAACCCAACGTCGGAAACAGCCCAACATCCCCGAGCCCACCGCCTTTGCGTCCCAGTTTGGTTCACGCCGGACGCATAATCGGAAGGTGCCCCCTCGGCATTGGCGCATCTTCATAGCTCGCCGCTAATATCGCTACTGTGACCGGCATCACACGAGAGCGACTTTTCCGCTTCGGACGACGGCGAGGCCAATTGGACCGGCCGATAGCCGGTGGTCTTGGCCGGTTGAGATAGAGCTGTTAGACGTTTTTGCCGCGCCCAGCAGAGCACCGCTATAATCGGGGGTATGAAAATAGGCAATGGACCATCAATTTCCGATTCCGGCGATCTAGAAAACTACAAGGATAACTTCAGTGGCGTTCAGCCTCTATATCGTTAGTTATATGTCTTGGGTTGGCCGATTGTGAAACAATACGGTGTCGCGATGTGCCAGATTGGCATTCCAACAAAAACATTTGGGAAGGTCCTCATGATTAGAACGCAGAAGCTTGCTACAGCCTTGACAGTATTCCTAATAAGCGCAGGACCCACCTATGCCGCTACGGTTACAGTCGGCGAGAGTTATAGCGTTACGGAAACGGGGTTCACGGGGAATCGACCGGGAATTACTGACGATCTGAGTGGCCATGGCAGTTTAGCGCTCACCCCGAATACCTGGTCAACGCCCACGAATTTCTTCACCGCGAGCCCGGCCGGACAGAGCGGCCTTTACGGCAGCGACCCCACGGTAACGGGAACCTTAAACGTCACACTCACCTTCACGGAAGCGGGCGGCGTGACCGGCAGCCTTACTGAGTTGGCAATCTATGAAGCTAAGTACGGCGGTTCACCGCTTGCCGGCTGTACGAACAGCGGCTCAGGCGATACAGACTGCATTGTTTGGAAAGGCGCCAGCGATACCCCGACCGGCTCAGTCATACTGGCGGCCACACTGTCGAACGGCAATATTATCGATGTAGATTTTTACAATGCTCAGGACTGGAGTATCTCGCCAACAATCAGCTTTGATTTGACGCCAACCCCCCTGCCCGGCGCTCTGCCACTTTTTGCTGGCGGTCTCGGTGTAGTTGGTTTGATTACTCAGCGCAGGAAACGGAAGGTTGCTGCTGTTACGGGCTGACCGATCAGCTTCCTATCTAAACAAAGCCCCGGCCGCGTGCCGGGGTTTTAGTTGTTTGAGACCCGCGATGCGGCAGACCTAGAAAAGCGACCGGCGGCGACCTCAAAGCTAACATTCGCGCGGCGATCATCGGAGCAAGCAGCGAGTCATGCCGCGAGGCCGCAGAGCATCGCTGAGTTTTTCTCAATTTTTTTGTCAATCGAAGAGGACTCCTGATTTGGTGCGAATATGATTCAAGATGCTGGCTGGAATGGAGGCCAGCATCTGATCGCCCGAGCTTATTCCCTTGAGCGGGTTGTTGCGGCGGATGAGAGCTGCCGAGCGGTGCAGCAACCTTCAGGATCAGCGTTGCCAGCGTTGTGAAATGGTCGCAGCGGTGCCGGGCGACCGGGAGCGCAGCGGCGTACAAGGTCAATGCGTTGCAGGGTGAACGCGAGTGGCTGTTGGGATATGCTTCAAAATAAAGCCGCCGCACCCTGGGGGACTCTCGCACCGCAACACAATCGGCGCGGTTCAACGCCAGAGATGATTGCAAACTTCATCGAGAGGGAATCTCGGCTTTATCACCAGAATCGCCAAGCAGGATCGCCGCATCGCGGCTTGAGATGCATGTCAGGCGGTGGCTCGGTTCGGGGCCAAGGGCGACCGAAACGGCACGAGTTCAGATAATTTAAGTTCCGTATATTGGGGTACTGTTTCCTCCCCCAACGGCCAACTCCCCCCATTCGATGACGGAGATTATTTTTTTCCAACGCCTCTTCCAGCGACGCTCCCGCTTTTCGCAGGTGGCGCGGGACTGATTTGGGCTGCTTACGCGGCGTAGGAAGCGTAAGAACGCCGCTTCAATTGCAGCCGCCTAATAAAGGCGCCTTTATCGGATTTCGGAGAGACCGACGCGAGGCGGTCTTTCTTATTTCCGTCTCTTTTAAATTTGCCGCGAGGCCGATATCAATCTGATCGCCGGTAATCGCGCCAGTCGCGACATATAATCCACTAATCCCTCCCGATATTAGGGTGTCATAACTCCCGGTCAGTGCCGCCGACGGTGATACCGATCGGGGCTGTCACGTCGAAACGGTGTCGTAAGTGAAGTAGCCGGAGAAGGTTGAGCTGTCAGCCCCACCAGAGGCCGATGCGTTGGACGAAATCATAGGCGAGGGTCAGCATCGCGAATTGGGCGTGGCCGCCGCCGCGGACACCGCAGCCCAACGGGCAATGCTCTTTGTTGTTGCGCCATCTCTGATAGTATTGGGCAGCAACTCCATGAAGTCGTGTGGGGGAACACCATGAAAAACAGGAACACGTCACCGCGCTACACACCCGATCAAACTCGTGAAATCATCGTCGAGATCATGGCCTTGCGCATGCGTTGGCTAAGCCTGGTAACTCAACTCGTGGCCCGGCAGAGCCGTCCCACCGTCCGCCGCTCGCGGTTTGAGAGTTACGTCGAGCGGTGTTCCGCGACAGAAGACGATCGACGGTAATGGCGGTTTGACATCGGTTTTTTGTAGCGGCCGCCGAACGGAGCCGCACCAACGGACGATCAGAGACCGGCAGCATGGGCCGACCGCTCCTGGCACGCGGCACCCGCGTCCGTCGTCCGCGTTTTTATCGCTCGTGCATACTGTCGTGAGCGTAACGCATTAAAGGCGACAATAGATAAGTCATCACCGACCGCCGGCCGGTTTTGATTTCGACCGTCACCGCCATCCCGGGTGAGACATTGGCGAGTGTCTTGTCGACTTGGATCTGCGTCCGATCCAACGAGACCCGCGCGGCGTAACTGAGCTCCTGGCCTTGCGGTTCGCTGCTGGCGCTTTCGGAACCCTGGATATCGTTTTTGTTCTTGTCGGACGGAACGTCGTGGGCAATCGCGTCTGGAGAGACACTCAACACGCGGCCCTGCAGAAAGCCGTAACGGGTGAAGTTGAACGTGTCGATCTTGATTTGAGCATCCTGACCGGCATGAATAAAGCCGATGTCTCGATTCGAGATCATGGCTTCGACTTCGAGAGTTGAATCAGAGGGGACCAGAACGGCCAGTTGCTGCGCCGGCGTTACCACACCCCCCACGGTATGAATGGATAGCTGCTGAACGACGCCATCGACCGGAGCGGTCAGAATTTGCAGTTTGGTTCGCTCTTCGGCTTTGGCCAAGTCGCCGCTGAGGCCTGCCGCTTTACGTTCGGCCTCCGCGAGGTCGGCAAATAACGCGCGATGGAATTCCGCGACCGATTGCGCGCGCGTTTCAGTAATCGCCGCCACCGCCGCCTTGGCTTCGGCAAGTCGACTTTGCTGGACGGCGGTGTCGGCGTGGTTCTCCGTCAACAGTTGAAGGTCTTCCAAGTACGTAATCCGCGATACCAGCGCCCTGTCGACCAGGCCCTTGCGGATATCGAGACGCTCACTGATGATGGGTTCATCGGCTTGGAGCTTGGCGATCATGGCCGCTGTCGTGTCGCGTTCGGCCTCTTTTTGGGCGCGCTGTCCATCAAGCGACCCGAGCTTCGCCCGATATTCGGCGGTCTGCTGGAGCAGGAAGCGCCGCTCCATCGCGATCAGAGCTGGACTCGCCCCGGCCGGCGGCTGGAAGGTGTCTGCCGGATTATCGGCATCGCTCAGGGCGGCGCGCAATCGAGCGACGTCGAGTTGCGCGGCAACGAGGTCACTGCGAATGTGCTCCTCCTCGGCCGTCGTCATCGTCGGATCGAGTTCGATCAGCACGTCCCCAGCCTTGACGCTCTGGCCATCGTGCACGTGAATTGCCCGGACGACGCCAAGCTCAAACGGCTGGATCAGCTTGACACGGCCACTGGGCACCACCTTGCCGTGGGCGAAGGCAATAATGTCGACCTGGCCAAAGCTGGCCCAGAGCAGTGCGAGGCCGAACAGCGCCATGATGGTCGCGACGATCGCCCGACCGGTCGGCGACGGCGGAGTCTCGACGATCTCGAGCGCGGCCGGCAGAAAGGCGAGTTCCTCCTGCCCACGCGCGTCGCGTGGCCCAGGGAATTTGACGACGTTCTTGGCGACGGCCGTCGCTGCCTCAGCGGACTTCATGGATGCCACCCTGCAGCCGATAGAGCGTCGCGTAGCGGCCGCCCTTGCGCACGAGCTCCTCGTGCGGGCCATCCTCAATGAGCCGCCCGTGGTCGAGGGTCAGGATGCGATCGGCAAAGCGCACCGTGGAAAGACGATGCGCGACAATTAAAACCGTGCGGCCGACAGAAATGGGAGCCAGGTTTCGCTGAAAGATCTCTTCGCTTTCATAATCGAGCGCGCTGGTGGCTTCGTCGAATATCAAAACGCGCGGCTCACTCAGAAGCGCGCGGGCGATGGCAATGCGCTGGCGTTGGCCCCCAGAGAGGCTGTTGCCGCGTTCACCAACGATAGTATCGTAGCCTTCCGGCAGTTCGAGAATGAACTCATGCGCACCCGCGAGCGTCGCCGCGGCGATCACCCGGCTGTTGGCGATGCCGGGGTCGGCGAGCGCGATGTTGTCGCGGATCGAACGGTTGAAGAGAATATTGTCCTGCAGCACGATTCCCATCTGGCGCCGTAACCAAGTGCTATCGACCAGCGCCAGATCGGTGCCGTCGACGAGCACCCGGCCGCTTTCGGGGACGTGGAGGCGTTGGATGAGCTTGGCCAGCGTGCTCTTGCCGGAGCCGGAGGGACCGACGATACCGATCACCTGCCCGGCCGGCACGCTGAAGCTGACATCGTGCAGCACTTCCGGGCCATCGATCCGATAGCGAAAGCTGACGTGGTCGAACACGATGTCGCCGCGCAGCGCCGGAAGCACCGTGCGGCCGGCGCTAAAGGTCGGTTCGGCGGGGCTATTAAGAATGTCGCCGAGACGCGCCACCGAGAGACGGGCCTGATGGAAATCCTGCCACATCTGCGCCAGCCGTAACACCGGGCCACTGACTCGGCCGGCGAGAATATTGAAGGCCACCAACTCGCCGATCGTGAGGGCACCATCAATCACTAGCTTGGCGCCAAAGAACAGCACCCCGGCGGTCACCAGCTTGCTGATGAACTGCACGCTCTGGCTGGCGATGTTGCCCAGTCTAAGGACACGGAAGCTCGCCGCCACATAGCCCGCCAGCTGTTGTTCCCAGTGCCGCTGCATTTGCGGCTCGACCGCCATCGCCTTGAGCGTCTCGACACCCGTGACCGTCTCGACCAGAAAAGCCTGGTTCTCGGCGCCGCGGGCAAACTTCTCGTCGAGCCGCTCCCGAAACAGCGGCGTCGCAGCGACGGAGATGCCGATGTAAAACGGGAAGGCGCCGACCACAATGGCGGTGAGTAACGGCGAATAGAGGAACATGACGGCGAGAAAGACGACGGTAAAAAAGAGATCAATGACCAACGTCAGCGCCGAACTGGTCAAGAAATTCCGAATGTTCTCCAACTCGCGGACGCGCGCCACCGAATCGCCGACGCGGCGGGCCTGAAAATAGGCGATCGGCAGCGCCAAGAGATGGCGGAACAACCGGGCGCCGAGCTCGACATCAATGCGATTGGTCGTGTGCGCAAACAGATAAGTGCGCAGCACGCCGAGCACGGTATCGAACCCGGCGATGGCAACGAGGCCGATGATCAGCACGTCAAGCGTGCTGAGGGTGCGGCTGACCAGCACCTTATCGATGACGACCTGAAAGAACAGCGGCGTGATCAGGGCAAACAGCTGCAGAAAGAACGAGGCGGCAAGGACTTCGAACAGCAGATGGCGATACTTATGAATGGCGCCGAGAAACCAGCGGATGTCGAACTGGCGCGTCAGCTCGACCAATGCCGCCCGACTGGCTATCAGGACGAGGCGGCCGTCCCAGATGGCTTCGAATTCGTCGCGTTCCATCAGCGTGGGCCGCGCCGAATCGGGAGCTTGAACAATGACCTGATCGTCGCTGGCCTTGGCCAGGAGCAGATAGCGGCCGTCGCGCAACACGGCGATGCCTGGCAACGGCGTCTTCGCCAACCGCCGCCAGTTCGACGGGTAGCTTTTGGCCTTTAAGCCGAATTCCTTGGCGCAACGGAGCATTTCCGTGACGCCGATCGCATCGCCGAAGCGATGCCGGAGCTGCGCGGAATCCGCGCTGATGCCGTTGAAGCGCAGCAATAACACCAACGCCGCCAGCCCCGAGTCAGTCGGCGCTGAACTCTCACTTGCCAACGACACTTCCCCACTCCCTGTATCCCCAGCCCTGTGCGATGGCTCACACCATCGCCCCGCGAGCGCTCGTGCTCACGCATGGTGCGGAGTGGTCAGCAGCGCTGGCCTCGGGTTTTGCGCGGCCGCTGCGACGACCATGCTGTTCCCGTGGCTATCGCCGGAACGGGCGAAACTCGACGCCATGTAATGGCCCAGCAGCGCGATGCTGGCGCTCCGGCTGCCATCCGCCAGTAAAAGTGTACCCCCCGTCTGATTGCTATTCGGTAAATTACTACCGGGTAGATTGCTCGCATTTGGACCGCCGAGCCCCGCCACCGTTCCGGCGAACGGCGATGGCAGGTCGAGCCCGCGGTCACTGGACTGCCGTTCGGGAACGCGCCGTTGGCGGGGCTGGCTTGATCAAGCGCCAGGGTGTCGGTCGCGGTCAGCGACGCGGCCGTGGTGTCGGCGGCGGCCGGCTGACCGACGGTCGGATCGAGGCCGGCGGACCAGGCGCTTGTATTCCCGGTGGCGTTGGTCGCCGTCGCATAGAAGGTGTACGAGCCGCTCGCCAGCGCGCCGGTCACGAAGCTCCAGGTTCCGCCGGCATTGGTTTGCGCCGTGCCGAGGTCGACGCGCGCACTTAAGAGCGAGCGTTGCGAATAGATCGAGACGGTCGTGTCGGCCTCCGCGGTCCCAGGAATTCCTGTGGCCACGGGTTAAGCGGCGTGATCAGGGCAAACAGCTGCAGAAAGAACGAGGCGGCAAGGACTTCGAACAGCAGATGGCGATACTTATGAATGGCGCCGAGAAACCAGCGGATGTCGAACTGGCGCGTCAGCTCGACCAATGCCGCCCGACTGGCTATCAGGACGAGGCGGCCGTCCCAGATGGCTTCGAATTCGTCGCGTTCCATCAGCGTGGGCCGCGCCGAATCGGGAGCTTGAACAATGACCTGATCGTCGCTGGCCTTGGCCAGGAGCAGATAGCGGCCGTCGCGCAACACGGCGATGCCTGGCAACGGCGTCTTCGCCAACCGCCGCCAGTTCGACGGGTAGCTTTTGGCCTTTAAGCCGAATTCCTTGGCGCAACGGAGCATTTCCGTGACGCCGATCGCATCGCCGAAGCGATGCCGGAGCTGCGCGGAATCCGCGCTGATGCCGTTGAAGCGCAGCAATAACACCAACGCCGCCAGCCCCGAGTCAGTCGGCGCTGAACTCTCACTTGCCAACGACACTTCCCCACTCCCTGTATCCCCAGCCCTGTGCGATGGCTCACACCATCGCCCCGCGAGCGCTCGTGCTCACGCATGGTGCGGAGTGGTCAGCAGCGCTGGCCTCGGGTTTTGCGCGGCCGCTGCGACGACCATGCTGTTCCCGTGGCTATCGCCGGAACGGGCGAAACTCGACGCCATGTAATGGCCCAGCAGCGCGATGCTGGCGCTCTGGCGACCATCCGCCAGTAAAAGTGTACCCCCCGTCTGATTGCTATTCGCTAAATGACTACCGGGTAGATTGCTCGTATTTGGACCGCCGAGTCCCGCCACCGTTCCGGCGAACGGCGATGGCAGGTCGAGCCCGCGGTCACTGGCACTGCCGTTCGGGAACGCGCCGTTGGCGGGGCTGGCTTGATCAAGCGCCAGGGTGTCGGTCGCGGTCAGCGACGCGGCCGTCGCGCTGGCGGCGGCCGGCTGACCGACGGTCGGATCGAGGCCGGCGGACAAGGCACTTGTATTCCCGGTGGCGTTGGTCGCCGTCGCATAGAAGGTGTACGAGCCGCTGGCCAGCGCGCCGGTCACGAAGCTCCAGGTTCCGCCGGCATTGGTTTGCGCCGTGCCGAGGTCGACGCGCGCACTTAAGAGCGAGCGTTGCGAATAGATCGAGACGGTCGTGTCGGCCTCCGCCGTGCCGGTCAAGGTGACGGTATTGCCATTGACAGTATCGCTGGCGATCACCGGCACCGGCGGCACGGCCGGGGTGATGGACGTGATGGTAACCGTCGTGGCTGGGGAACCCGGACTTACCACCCCGGCGACGTCGGTGGCCGTTGCCGTGAACGGCTGGCTGCCGGCGGTCAACGGTCCCGTGGTATAAGTCCAGGCGCCGCTGCCGTTTGCCGTCGTCGTGCCCAGATCGGTCGCGCCGTCGTAGAGCGTCACCGTGCTGTCGGCCGCTGCGGTGCCGCTGAGGGTGACGCTGTTGTTGCTGTTGATCGTGTCGCCGGCAATCGCTGGCGCGGCCGGCGCCACGGTGTCCACCGTCACGTTGAGCGCGGTCGAGGCCGTGCTCACATTGCCGGCGGCATCGACCGCCTTGGCGGTGAAGCTTTGGACGCCATTCGCCAGCGTCCCGGTGGTGTAGCTCCAGGCGCCGCTGCCATTGGCCGTCGTGGTGCCGAGCTCGGTCGAACCATCGAACAGCTCGATCGTGCTGTTGGCCACCGCGGTGCCGGTCAGGGTCAGCACCTTGGCGCTGGTGATGTCATCGCCGACCACGCCGGTATCAGGCGAGAACGCGGTGATGGTCGGGGCCGCCGGCGCCACCGTGTCCACCGTCACGTTGAGCGCGGTCGAGGCCGTGCTCACATTGCCGGAGGCGTCGACCGCCTTGGCGGTGAAGCTTTGGATGCCATTCGCCAGCGTGCCGGTGGTGTAGCTCCAGGCGCCGCTGCCGTTGGCCGTCGTGGTGCCAAGCTCGGTCGCGCCATCGAACAGCTCGATCGTGCTGTTGGCCGCTGCCGTACCGGTCAGGGTCAGCACCGTGGCGCTGGTGATGTCATCGCCGACCACGCCGCTGTCGGGCGAGAACGCGGTGATGATCGGCGCGGCCGGCGCCACGGTGTCCACCGTCACGTTGAGCGCGGTCGAGGCCGTGCTCACATTGCCGGCGGCATCCACCGCCTTGGCGGTGAAGCTTTGGATGCCATTCGCCAGCGTGCCGGTGGAGTAGCTCCAGGCGCCGCTGCCGTTGGCCGTCGTGGTGCCAAGCTCGGTCGCGCCATCGAACAGCTCGATCGTGCTGTTGGCCACTGCCGTACCGGTCAGGGTCAGCACCGTGGCGCTGGTGATGTCATCGCCGACCACGCCGCTGTCGGGCGAGAACGCGATGATGGTCGGCGCGGCCGGCGCCACGGTGTCCACCGTCACGTTGAGCGCGGTCGAGGCCGTGCTCACATTGCCGGACACGGTGTCGGTTGCAGTAAAGCTGTGCGATCCGTTCGCCAGCGTGCCGGTGGTGTAGCTCCACGCGCCGCTCCCATTGGCCGTCGTGGTGCCGAGCTCGGTCGACCCATCGAACAGCGCGACCGTGCTGTGGGCCACCGCCACACCGGTCAGGGTCAGCACCGTCGCATTGGTGATGCCGTCGCCGACAACACCGCTGTCAGGTGAGAACGAGGTGATAGTCGGCGCCGCGGCACTGATGACCGGATCGACGCCATTGGAAACAGCACTCACATTGCCGGCGACGTCGGTGGCCGTGGCCGTGAACGCCTGGCTCCCGGCCGTCAGTGCTCCCGTCGTATAAGTCCAAGCGCCGCTGCCGTTTGCTGTCGTGGTGCCAAGATCAGTGGCCCCATCGTAGAGCGTGATTGTGGCGTTGGCGGCCGCCGTACCGCTCAAGGTAACGCTGTTGTTGCTGTTGATCGTGTCGCCGGCAATGACCGGGGCAGCCGGCGCTACGGTGTCCACGGTCACGGTCAGCGCGATCGAGGCCGCGCTCACATTGCCGGCAGCATCCGCCGCCTTGGCGGTGAAGCTTTGGATGCCATTCGCCAGCGTGCCGGTGGTGTAGCTCCAGGCGCCGCTGCCATTGGCCGTCGTGGTGCCGATCTCGGTCGCGCCATCGAACAGCTCGATCGTGCTCTTGGCCACCGCGGTGCCGGTCAGGGTCAGCACCGTGGCATTGGTGATGCCGTCGCCGACCACGCCGCTGTCGGGTGAGAACGCGGTGATGGTCGGGGCCGCCGGCGCCACGGTGTCCACCGTCACATTGAGCGCTGCCGAGGCCGTGCTCACATTGCCGGCGGCATCCACCGCCTTGGCGGTGAAGCTTTGGATGCCATTCGCCAGCGTGCCGGTGGTGTAGCTCCAGGCGCCGCTGCCATTGGCCGTCGTGGTGCCGATCTCGGTCGCGCCATCGAACAGCTCGATCGTGCTGTTGGCCACCGCGGTGCCGGTCAGGGTCAGCACCGTGGCGCTGGTGATGTCATCGCCGACCACGCCGGTATCAGGCGAGAACGCGGTGATGGTCGGTGCCGCTGGCGCCACCGTGTCCACCGTCACGTTGAGCGCGGTCGAGGCCGCGCTCACATTGCCGGCGGCATCCACCGCCTTGGCGGTGAAGCTTTGGACGCCATTCGCCAGCGTGCCGGTGGTGTAGCTCCAGACGCCGCTGCCATTGGCCGTCGTGGTGCCAAGCTCGGTCGCGCCATCGAACAGCTCGATCGTGCTGTTGGCCACCGCGGTGCCGGTCAGGGTCAGCACCGTGGCATTGGTGATGCCGTCGCCGACCACGCCGCTGTCGGGCGAGAATGAGGTGATGCTCGGGGCAGCCGGCGCCACGGTGTCCACCGTCACGTTGAGCGCGGTCGAGGCCGTGCTCACATTGCCGGACACGGTGTCGGTTGCAGTAAAGCTGTGCGATCCGTTCGCCAGCGTACCAGTCGTGTAGCTCCAGGCGCCGCTGCTGTTTGCCGTTGTGGTGCCCAGCTCCGTCGACCCATCGAACAGCGCGACCGTGCTGTTGGCCACCGCCACGCCGGTCAGGGTCAGCACCGTCGCATTGGTGATGCCATCGCCGACAACGCCGCTGTCGGGCGAGAACGAGGTGATGGTCGGCACCGCGGACGCCACCAAGGCCACCGTCACGTTGAGCGCGGCCGAGGCCGCGCTGACATTGCCGGCAGCATCTATAGATTCGACTGTAAAACCGTGCGAGCCGTTCGCCAGCGTGCTGGTGGTATAGTTCCAACTTCCATTCGCGTTCGCCGTCGTGGTGCCCAACAGCGTCGAAGTCTCGATATTGCCGCCCATCAGGAGTGGACGCACCAGCATCGTTTCGGTGAATACCTCGACCGTACTATTGGCCGGGGCAGCGCCGCTAAGCGTAACGCTGCCGTTGCCGTCATTCGTGCCAGTCGTGATCACCGGCGCGGTTGGCGCCACGGTGTTCACCGTCACGTTGAGCGCGGTCGAGGCCGTGCTCACATTGCCGGCAGCGTCGATGTCTGCTGCGGCGAAGCTATGAGATCCATTTGCCAGCGCACCGGTCGTGTAAGTCCAGACTCCGCTGCTGTTGGTCGTCGCCGTACCAAGCTCGGTCGACCCATCGAAAACCTCGACCGTGCCGTTGGCGATTGCCGTGCCGGTCAGGGTCAGGACCGTGGCATTGGTGACATCACTGCCGGCGCTGCCGCTATTAGGCGAGAACGTCATGATGGTCGGCGCCAAGGGGGCGGTGGTGTCGATCTGCGGGCCAGTCTGCGTCAGGCCAGTCAGCGACAGGTTGGCGACATTGCCGGCGCCATCGGCGATGGTCGCCGCATTGAGATTGACTGCGGTCGCTGCCAGCGCCGACGTGTTCTGGCCCGCTCCCACCGTGTAGCTGAAAGTCAGGGCGCTGGTGCCGGAACCGCCGCTATAGGTCGCGGTGCCGCCGTCGTTCAGCGTCAGCGTCGGCGTGCCGCCCGCCACTGTCACCGCTTCGCTCAGGTTGATCGTCAGCGTGACGATCTTGCCGGCGTCGAGATCGCCGCTCGAAGATGACTCGACCACCGACGCGATCGTCGGCGTCGTGGTATCGATCTGCGGGCTGCCCTGAGTTAGGCCGGTGAGCGACAGGTTGGCGCTATTGCCGGCACCGTCCTGGACCGCGGCGCCGTTGAGATTGACCGCCGCCACCATCAAGTCGGGGGTATTCTGACCAGTCAACACGGTATAGCTGAAGGTCAGCGCATTGGTGCCCGAGCCGCTGACATAAGTGGCGGTGCCGCCATCATTGAGGCTCAGCGTCGGGGTACCGCCGGTCGTATTGACCGTCACCACTTCGCTCATCGTGATGGTATAGGCGACGGTCTTGCCGGCGTTGAGGTCGCCGCTCGACGGGGTCTCCGTAATCGAGCTGATCACCGGCGCCGTGGTATCGATCTGCGGGCCGGTCTGGGTCAGGCCGCTGAGCGACAGATTGGCGGTATTGCCGGCGCCGTCGGTGATGGTCGCCGCGTTGAGATTGACCGCGGTCGCTGCCAGCGCCGCTGTGTTCTGCCCGGCGCCGACCGTGTAGCTGAAGGTCAGCGCGCTGGTGCCGGAGCCGCCGCTATAAGTTGCGATGCCACCGTCGTTCAGCGTCAGCGTCGGGGTGCCGCCCGCCACCGTCACCACCTCGCCAAGGTTCAGCGTCAGCGTGACGGTCTTGCCGGCGTCGAGATCGCCACTCGAAGATGACTCCACCAGCGACGCGATCACCGGCGTCGTGGTGTCGATTTGCAGAATACCGGCGGGGTTGATCACTGCACCAATGAGACTGGCGGCATTGCCGGCGCCGTCGGTGACCGTCGCCGCGTTAAGATTGACCGCCGTGACCGTGAGGTCACTGGTGTTCTGCCCAGCGCCCACCGTGTAGCTGAAGGTCAGCGCGCTGGTGCCGGAACCGCCCGTATAGGTCGCGGTGCCGCCGTCGTTCAGCGTCAGCGTCGGCGTGCCGCCCGCCACCGTCACCGCCTCGGTAAGGTTGATTGTCAGCGTTACCGTCTTGCCGGCGTCGAGGTCGCCGGCCCCGCTGCTGATGCCGGTCCCGGACGTCACTACCGACGACACGCTCGGCGTCGTGGTGTCGATCTGCAGAATGCCGGCCGGGTTGGTCACCGCACCAATGAGATTGGCGGCGTTGCCGGCGCCGTCGGTGACAGTTGCCGCGTTGAGATTGACCGCCGTGACCGTGAGGTCCGGCGTGTTCTGTCCGGCACCCACCGTGTAGCTGAAGGTCAGCGCACTGGTGCCGGAACCGCCCGTATAGGTCGCGGTGCCGCCGTCGTTGAGCGTCAGCGTCGGCGTGCCGCCCGCCACCGTCACCGCCTCGCTAAGGTTGATTGTCAGCGTGACGGTCCTGCCGGCGTCGAGGTCGCCGGCCCCGCTGCTGATGCCGGTCCCGGACGTCACTACCGACGACACGCTCGGTGTCGTGGTGTCGATCTGCAGGATGCCGGCCGGGTTGGTCACCGCACCGGTGAGGTTGGCGGCGTTGCCGGCACCGTCAGTGACAGTCGCCGAGTTGAGGTTGACCGCGGTGACCGTGAGGTCCGACGTGTTCTGTCCAGCTCCAACCGTGTAGCTGAAGGTCAGCGCGCTGCTGCCGGAACCACCGCTGTAGGTCGCCGTGCCACCGTCGTTGAGCGTCAGCGTCGGCGTGCCGCCCGCGACCGTCACCGCCTCGCTAAGATTGATTGTCAGCGTGACCGTCTTGCCGGCGTCGAGGTCGCCGGCCCCGCTGCTGATGCCGGTCCCGGACGTCACCAGCGACGACACGCTCGGCGCCGTGGTGTCGATCTGCGGGCCGGTCTGGGTCAGGCCGCTGAGCGACAGGTTGGCGGCATTGCCGGCGCCATCGGTGATGGTCGCCGCATTGAGATTGACTGCGGTCGCTGTCAGCGCCGCTGTGTTCTGCCCGGCGCCCACCGTGTAGCTGAAGGTCAGGGCGCTGGTGCCGGAGCCGCCGCTGTAGGTCGCGATGCCACCGTCGTTGAGCGTCAGCGTCGGCGTGCCGCCCGCCACCGTCACCGCCTCGCTCAAGAGTTGAGGGTCAGGGTGACAGTCTTGCCGGCGTCGAGGTCGCCGCTGGAAGGTGATTCAACAACCGACGAAATCGTCGGCGTCGTGGTGTCGATCTGCAGAATGCCGGCCGGGTTGGTCACCGCACCGCTGAGATTGGCGGCATTGCCGGCGCCGTCGGTGATGGTCGCCGCGTTAAGATTGACCGCCGTGACCGTGAGGTCCGGCGTGTTCTGGCCGGCCCCCACCGTATAGCTGAAGGTCAGCGCGCTGGTGCCGGACCCGCCAGAGTAGGTCGCCGTGCCGCCGTCGTTCAGCGTCAGCGTCGGCGTGCCGCCCGCCACCGTCACCGCTTCGCTGAGATTCATCGTCAGCGTGACGGTCTTGCCGGCGTCGAGGTCGCCGGTCCCGCTGCTGATGCCGGTCCCCGACGTTGTCACCGACGAGACCGTCGGCGTCGTGGTGTCGATCTGCGGGCCGGTCTGCGTCAGGCCAGTCAGCGACAGGTTGGCGACATTGCCGGCGCCATCGGCGATGGTCGCCGCATTGAGATTGACTGCGGTCGCTGCCAGCGCCGCTGTGTTCTGCCCGGCGCCCACGGTGTAGCTGAAGGTCAGGGCGCTGGTGCCGGAACCGCCGCTATAGGTCGCGATGCCACCGTCGTTCAGCGTCAGCGTCGGCGTGCCGCCCGCCACCGTTACCGCTTCGCTCAGGTTGAGCGTCAGCGTGACAGTCTTGCCGGCGTCGAGATCGCCGCTCGAAGATGACTCGACCACCGACGCGATCGTCGGCGTCGTGGTATCGATCTGCGGGCTGCCCTGAGTCAGGCCGGTGAGCGACAGGTTGGCGCTATTACCGGCACCGTCCTGGACCGCGGCGCCGTTGAGATTGACCGCCGCCACCATCAAGTCGGGGGTATTCTGACCAGTCAACACGGTATAGCTGAAGGTCAGCGCATTGGTACCCGAGCCGCTGACATAAGTGGCGGTGCCGCCATCATTGAGGCTCAGCGTCGGGGTACCGCCGGTCGTATTGACCGTCACCACTTCGCTCATCGTGATGGTATAGGCGACGGTCTTGCCGGCGTTGAGGTCGCCGCTCGACGGGGTCTCCGTAATCGAGCTGATCACCGGCGCCGTGGTATCGATCTGCGGGCCGGTCTGGGTCAGGCCGCTGAGCGACAGATTGGCGGTATTGCCGGCGCCGTCGGTGATGGTCGCCGCGTTGAGATTGACTGCGGTCGCTGCCAGTGCCGCTGTGTTCTGCCCGGCGCCCACCGTGTAGCTGAAAGTCAGCGCGCTGGTGCCGGAGCCGCTGGTATAAGTTGCGATGCCACCGTCGTTGAGCGTCAGCGTCGGCGTGCCGCCGGCCACCGTCACCGCCTCGCCGAGATTGAACGTCAGCATGACGGTCTTGCCGGCGTCGAGATCGCCGCTCGAAGGCGACTCCACAACCGACGTCAGCGTTGGGCCCGCCGGTGGATCGGCAGGCGCCTGGACGATGGCGTCGACGATTCCGCCGTTCTCATCCGCCGTAGACGCCGTTGCAACCAATCCAGCCTGAGTGGTCGAGACGATCTGGTACTCCGAAAGATAGTAGTCGCCGCTCGCATTGGTGGTCCAGCCAGAGCCCGCGCCCGGGTTTGCGTCACCGGCAAATCGATAGGCCGCAAGTATCAAATCGTTTGCATTGCTGGTGGTCGCCGAGACCGTCGAGTAAGCGGAGGTCGCAGCTATCGAGGCGTCGGTATCGAACGGCGATGACGTGTTCGCGCCGCTGATGCCGAACGCATTCAGGGCAAAGTAAGAGGCCGTACCGGTAAAATTGACCGTGATGGCATCCGCCGCAAGAGCGGTCGGCGCGATGGCATAGTATTGATAAATCAGGTTCGAGCCCGTACCGGCAACAGCCTTCTCATGCCAAGTCACTCCAGCCGTATCCGAAACTGAGCCGACCGTCGTTCCATTCTCGGCGATGTCTAGAATAATGACATCGTTGACACTCCCCGTCGTCAAGGTGACGTTGGCCGATTGCGATGCGACATACGAATTGGAGAGGCCGTTTCCATCGAGTCCCAGCGAAACCGGCGGGTTGATCTGCAGGCCGGAGAGCGTTGTCAACGCGCCGGAAAGATTGGCGCTGTTCCCGCTTGCCGCGGTAATCGTTGCGCCATTTTCGTTGACCTGGGTAATTGCCAGCGCCGAGACGGCGCTCTCGCTCGTTGACACGGTGTAGCTGAAGGTCAGCGCATCGGTGCCGGAGCCGCCGGTGTAGGTCGCGGTGCCGCCGTCGTTGAGCGTTAACGTCGGCGTGCCGCCCGCAACCGTCACTGCTTCGCTCAGGTTGAGCGTCAGCGTCACGGTCTTGCCGGCGTCGAGGTCGCCAGTGCCATTGCTGATGTCGGTTCCCGACGCCAGCACCGACGACAGTGTCGGCGTCGTGGTGTCGATCTGCGGGCCGCTCTGGGTCAGGCCGGAGAGTGACAGGTTGGCGGCGCTGCCCGCACCGTCGGTGATGGTCGCCGAATTGAGATTGACCCCCGTCACCGACAGATCGGGGGTGTTCTGTCCGGCGCCCACCGTATAGCTGAAGGTCAGCGCGCTGGTGCCGGAGCCGCCCGTGTAGGTCGCGGTGCCGCCGTCGTTGAGCGTCAGCGTCGGCGTGCCGCCCACAACCGTCACAGTCTCGCTCAGGCTGAGCGTCAGCGTCACGGTCTTGCCAGCGTCGAGGTCGCCGCTCGAGGGTGACTCAACAATCGAGGCCACCGTTGGACCTGGCGGTGGATCAATCCGCAGGTCGATGAACGTTGTCAACGCGCCGGAGAGATTAGCGTTGTTCCCATTTGCGTCGGTAATGGTTGCGCCATTCGGCTCGTTGACCTGGGTGATTGCCAGCGCCGTGACCGAGCTGTCGCTCGTTGACACGGTGTAGCTGAAGGTTAGCGCATCGGTGCCGGAGCCGCCGGTGTAGGTCGCGGTGCCGCCGTCGTTGAGGGAGAGTGTCGGGGTGCCGGTGACCGTTACCGCCTCGCTCATGTTGAGCGTCACCGTGATGGTGTTGCCGGGGACTTCAATACCGCTTGTTGGCGAGGAGGCGACCCCTGAGACAACAAGCCCCGCGCTTGCCGCCGGCAAATAGGCGTAACCCGAACCGGTAAAGCCGACATACACTTGACCGTAGATGTTCGGATCGCCCGAAATGGTCGTGATGTTATCGAGACTGTTGTTCGGATACGTGCCAATCTGGGTCCATGATTTAGCGTCGTTATTGGATTGCCAGATGCCGTAGACTTCGTTCACCCACCCGACAATGTAGATAGAGGGGTAGGTCTGTCCCGGCGCGGGCGCGCCGAAACCAAAAACATTTACTTGCTCCACATTGGGAACAGCTACCCACGTTGCTCCCTGATTTGTCGATTGGAAAAAGCCTGCCTGATAACCACCTCCCTGCGGTCCCGACGTGAAGAAGAGATTGCCGGCTTCGCCAGGGACAGTTTGGAGTACTGCATTGTCGCCAGACTCGCTTCCGATCTGGCCATTATAAACTTCTGTCCACGACACGCCACCATTCGTACTTTCAAAGAGACCGGTTTCATAATCATACAGATAGAATGTATTCGGCAGCACACGGTCCGCAGCAACCGTTCTGGTTTGGAGGTAATAAGCCCAATCAAAACCGCTCCAACTGGTCACGCCAGGCAGAGTGATGGGGTTCCAGGTTTCGCCGCCATTGAGCGTGTAATAAGGCTGACTACTGTCTGATGGCGCCCAAATGATGTTTTCCGGCGTGCTTGCTGCGATCGTACCTCCTATCACACCCTGCAGCTCAGTAGGAAATTCAGTCCAAGTCTGGCCGCCATTGGTTGAGTATCCGGACTCCTCAGTGCCCCACCAATCCGCAATCCCGACGATAAAGCTAGCGTCCGACGATGCATAGTCCAGAGACCAGCCCGCAGCAAAGGCGCCATCAACTGGGCCATAGGACGACGGATAAGCACTGACATTACTGATATAGGTGAAACCGCGATCCCAGGATGCGAGGACCGGATCGCCGCCAGGGGGTACAATTATCTCATTTGCAACAAGCTGTTCGATACCGACGCTCTGGTCATTCCAAACAACAGACGCATTCCAATAACCAGTACCAGGATTTAACGTCGGCAAATCCGTGTTCCACACGCCAACGCCGCTGGAAGCAATGAGCTCGTTCGAGTTTAACGGATCGAATGCCAATCCACCGATTGTCATATAGGCCCCGGTGTCGGCCAGCCACGGAATGTCGGTTGAGTTAAGTTGGTTGTCCCAATCTAAGCCACTCCATGTCGCGCCCCCGTCGTAGACTTCTCAGCTAAGTTGCCACCAGGAGTAGAGATTACAATCTCTTCTGGATTGGATGGGTCGATCGCGACCGCCTGAATGCCATTGCTAAAATTCGAGAGCAATTCGGTCCAAGCGCCATTCGCATAACTCCACAGCGACGAGTTGACATCGTCAACCGCATAGTAGACGCCATTGCTCGAAACGGCGGCGTAGGTGACATCGCTTGGCCCCCCGATTGATGACCATGAGACGCCGGCGTTGGTGCTTTCATAGACGCCATTGCCAAAGCTTCCAGCGAAGATTGTGTTAGTTATTCCCCCGGTGACGCCCAAAGCTGGATCAAATTCGATACCGGAAATACCAGGATAGTTGCCGCTACCATCGGCCTGACTTACCGGCACCGCGCTCACGCTCTGCCAGGTGGCGCCCCCGTTCGTCGTAACAAACAGACCATTCTGCGGTGTTCCCACATAGACTACATCGGAATTATCCGGATCGACGGCCATTTTCTGACCGTCCATGCGATACGAGTCGTTCGGGCTCTCAGTTACCTGAGCGAAGGCCGTTTGGGTCCAGGTTGTTCCGTCGTTAGCGCTTTCAAAAACATACCCCTCATACATCATGTACAAGATGCTTGAGTTACTCGGCGCGACTTGGATCTCGTAGACCCCTTGAGCCGCATTCGCCAAATTGGATGGTGTGCTAAATGCGACCGGCATACTCGTTGCAGTAACGAGCTGCTGCCATTCGGTCCCATTCCAAATATAGGCACCATACGTATCGGTGCGAACAACCATGACGCCAACTGGAGCGATATCAACGCCATCAACGAAACCGCCCGCTCCAACATCGAGAGTTTGCCAATCGTTGGAAGCGACCGGATCAACGACGGTGGTGCCACCATTGCCGTCGCTCGACAGGTCCCAAGTTGAAGAAAGATAATTTCCAACAAGGTCGATATTCGCTGTCTGAGTTCCATCGGCGACGGTGAGCACGCCGCCATCGGCATTGCCCAGAAAGGTCGCCGACGTATTTGCTCCATAATTCACATCAGCGAGATCGAGTGCATCGGAGCCGGCCAGTCCTGAAATCTGACCCGTGTAGGCCACCGCGTCATCGAACTTGAGCGTGCCGGTCGTACCTGCAAACGTTACGGATTGTTCGCTCGCTCCATCAATCTCAGTCGTCGCACCATCGGCAACCGTAACCCGCCCAGGAACGTTAGCGATGAGTGCCTGTCCCACGGTGTCGGCGAGTCCAATAACCGGCGACGACACCACGCCAACGTTATCTGACGACTCACTTGCGATGGCCGATAAATTGTTAATGGCAGCCACCGATGCGTTGGTCGCGGCGGCCAAAATGCCCGCAGGATAAGTTTCAGCCGAGCCGAGCGCCACACTGCTATCAAATGAAATCTCGACATTTAGCGGATTGATCGTCTCGGCGACCGCCCCAATATCGCCGTTCGTTCCACTGCCATCAGGATCATCACCACTACTTGATGGCGATGTGATCTCCGACTAGAATCTGATCCTGTATATCGACACTCGCAGTGAACATCGCTGAGGCCGCACTCGAGGCGTCCACCGCATTCAACTCAGTCGCGATAAAACTTTGTGAGCCGTCGGCTAATGTTCCACTGACGTCCGTAGTATCCGTTTCCACCGAATTCAGCAACGAGTTGCCATCAAAAAGATACGCGCTATCTTGCGAGGCGTTCACTTCATTCGACGTCGACGCGCTAACATCAACGACACCGTCGCCAGAGGCTTTCTCACTTGGTCCGAGAAGCTTGATATCTAGCGCGTCGTGCAAGACTGCCACCCATGAATTTCTGATTAAGTAATAAGTAAAATGCAGGCATGAATGCGAATGCCGCAATCACGGGCAAGCTTAGGTTTCAGGTCTGAAAAACTCGTTGGAAAATGAGGTAAACTTTTACGGAGCAGTTCATATGGAATTGCGTGGAGTGCGTTAACTTTTACAAATTTGAAATATAGATTTGACGCGCACTAGTCGGGGTTGCGAGACGGCCGTTGTTAACACACAGATGAGTACCTCACCTTGACAGGCTCGGCGATGCGTGGTTTAGCAAGTTTCCCCGGGCGGCCTCCTGCAGAATGATCTTGTCGAGGGTAAGATCGGAGATCGCACGTCTTAGCCTGGCGTTCTCAGTCTCCATTTTCCCTCTGGCGTTTAGCCTAGTCGCTTTTCAGCCCGACAAACTTTTGACGCCAGCGATAATCCGTTACTGATCTGAGGCCGGAATCCTGGATCGTTTTTGGCTAGAGTTTTCTGCGGTGATTCCCCGGCTGGGAGGAGCGGAGAGCGATGAAGGCCTCGAGGTTTTCGGACGCCCAGAAGGCGTTCATTTTAAAGCAGGGTGCTGACGGGATGCCGGTTGCGGATATTTGCCGCAAGACTGGGATCAGCCAAGCGACCTATTTCAATTGGAGGAAGAAGGACGATGGTCTGCTGCCGACCGAGATGCGGCGGCTCAAGCAGCTGGAGGATGAGAACGGCAAGCTGCGGAAGGTGGTGGCCGATCTGAGCCTCGACAAGGAGATGCTGCAGGACGCCCTCCGCCGAAAGCTTTGAAGCCTGTCCGCAAGCGCAAGCTCGTTGATGAGATGCGCGGAGACTGGGGCGTGTCGATCCGGCGAGCCTGCCGCGTCTTCCTGGTTGATACGTCCACCTACCACTACAAGTCTCGTCGCCCCGGACAGGCAGCCCTTGAACAGCGGATCAAAGAGATCTGTCAGACGCGCGTTCGTTACGGCTATCGACGTGTTCATGTGCTGTTGCGCCGTGAGGGTTGGTCTCTCGGTCAGAACAAGACGCGGCGCATCTATCGTGAGATAGGCCTGCAATTACGGAACAAGACGCCGAAGCGGCGGGTCAAGGCGAAGCTGCGAGAGGGGTGGCGCAACGCCACGCTGCCGAACGAGACCTGGGCGACGGATTTTGTCCATGATCAGCTGGCCACGGGCCGCAAGCTGCGTGTGCTAACGATAGTCGATACGTTCTCGCGCTTCTCACCGGCGCTCGAACCGCGCTTCTCCTTCCGCGGCACGGATGTCGTCGAGGTGCTGGACAGAGTTGGGCGAGAAGTGAGATTACCGGCCACGATCCGCGTCGACCAGGGCACCGAGTTCGTGTCGCGCGACTTGGATCAGTGGGCTTACCAACGTGGCGTCACGCTCGACTTCTCCCGGCCCGGAAAGCCGACAGACAACGCATTCATTGAGGCCTTCAATGGCCAATTCCGAGCCGAGTGTCTCAACGCCTATTGGTTCCTGAGCCTTGCAGACGCCCGGGAAAAGTTGGAGGATTGGCGCAAGTACTACAATGAGGAACGCCCCATGGGGCGATCGGCCAGAAAACGCCGATTATGTTGCTCAATCACGTTGGCGCAGCCAGCCCCGCCATCGTGAGGAAGCCGGAAAACTCTACCCTCCGGCGATCCAAAGTTCGGCCTCAGTGCAGGCCGGAGTAGACTCTACTTATGAACGAGGGCAAGTGGGGGAGCAGGTCACTCCAGCGGTAAATGCCCGAATTTACGCGCAAAGATCCGGTGTGTCGGACTAGCCTAACCTACGAAAAGGCTCGGGCGATGTTGATGTAGCGAGAGTACTTGCATGCATCCGACTGGCACGACCCGCAGCCATCACATAGTGAATCCCGACTCCAGCGAAATAACCAATTTGCACACTGGTCATAGCAGCAAGGACCGCACCTATCATTTCTCGGAATGTGTTGGCTTGATTGAACCCGACAGCTGCTACGAACGCCAGCATCATTGCGGGAATCAGAACCAGGACCTTAAATTTCTGCCCCAACACGGCTCCGGCTAGCAGGCAGATCAACGATAGCATTAACATGGCGCAAAGGCTCCGCATCGCGAGTTGTGTCATGTGGCTATTAATTTTTCATGATTCCAGCTCGGCAATTTTTCTTCGGCGACGCTGTCCGGGCCCTCTCTTCGGCCGCGACTTCAAGCAGGTCCCTTGAGGCAATACAAACCGACGCGGAATCGACACGTTTCTCGGTGGCCATCGGGAAAAAACTGTTCTAGATTGCCGCAGCCGAGACGCATAGAAGCGGTTGATTTCATGGCAGCCCAAACCGACGTTGAGCGGCCGGTGCGGCAGGCCATGATTGCCGGCGCCGCAAGCGGGACCTTCTTTGATGCACAATTCACTCGCTCAGGCCTTTCTTCAATCCGCGAAGGTCCACCGAAATAACGTAGCTCTTTGGTGCCGAGGTCAGACGTTAACCTATGGAGACCTTCGAGATGCTGCTGCGGCGATATCGGGCCGCTTGAGCCGTGAGGGTGTGGCCGGTCGGGGCACGCGTATCGCTGTCCTTTCAGACCGCACGCCTACCGTCTACATCGGCATACTCGCCGCCTTATTTAGTGGCGCAGCTTATGTACCCCTAAATCCTCGATTTCCAAATCAACGTAATAGAGCGATCCTCGAGCGATCGGGAGCCGAAATCTTGATCTGTGACGAGCGTCACAAAGGAGATCTAGGTTCTCTCTTGGCCGGCCTGCCGTCGGTGCCTTGGATAGTACTTCCTGAGAGCGATAACGCGGGACCAGTGAACGCTCCACAACTACTTCGGAGCGATTTGCAAGCGGACGTACCGGACATCGATCTGGGCAACAGCGGACCAGACGATCTCGCGTACATACTATTCACGTCGGGAAGTACTGGAGTTCCGAAAGGCGTTCCAATTACGAACGTGAATGTACTGACATATGTGCAAAGCGCGACGGAGATAAGTCGGATAATTGCACACGATCGAACCATTCAACTGGTGGACCTGACTTTCGATCTTTCAGTTCACGACATGTTCATGACGTGGTTTAGCGGGGCATCATTGTATAGCGTTCCTGAAAATGGCGCCCTACTGGCAACTCGGTTTGTTCAGGAACACGAAGTTACCGGATGGCTTTCGGTACCCTCAACCGCTGCATTCATTAGGCAAGCCGGCGACTTACAAGAGCTGAGTATGCCGAGTTTGCGGTTCAGCTTCTTTTGCGGTGAAGCACTCTCGAAAAATGTAGTCGAAGCATGGGCTGCGGCCGCTCCTAATTCGGCTATTTTCAACCTTTACGGCCCGACTGAAGCCACCGTGGCATTTAGCGTCTTCCGCTATGAAGCCGAACGTGCAACGTCGTCCATCCTACCGCTGGGATTGCCTCTTCCCCATCAATTCATGGGCGTGTTCTCTCCAGAAGGGATTCGATGTGCGGGCGATTTGGGAGAAATATGTTTATCCGGATCACAAGTGATGGGGGGGTATTGGAACGCACCGGAAATCACAGCCCAGCGATTTTTCGAAGCTGAGGGAAGACGCTGGTATCGAACGGGAGATTTGGGGCGATTTGATCCGTCGCTAGGCTACATCTATGCGGGACGGACAGATCGCCAAGTGAAGCTACGAGGATTTCGCGTCGAATTGCAAGAAATCGAAACTGTGCTTCGTCGCGCCAGCGGTTCCGACATGGTCGCCGTCATACCCTGGCCCAATCTTGAGGCAGCAACGAGTACGATCGCATTTATAATGGGCCCCCCCGCTGATCCCAAACCAATCCTCGAAAGATGCGGAAAACTGCTTCCAGATTACATGGTGTCGCAACGTATCATCTTCGTGGACTCCCTCCCGTTGAATTCTAACGGGAAGATAGATTATATTGCCTTAAAAGGCCATCAGGCGCTCGTAAGCGAAAGAACTGCCAATCAGCCGGCTAGCTAGCTGAGGGTGAATGCAGCATTCATCGTGACGCAAGCTTTGAATAATCGAACGAAAGACGAGGCAGTGGACGCGGAAAGCAATAGAACAGTCGCCATAACAATGCACGAACGTCTACCTACCAGGCCTCATTAATGCCCAATAATCTGATTGCGCTTAATTCACCTCTGTTCTGGGTTACATTTTTCATTGCTTTCGTCGTCCTAACTCCGGTTAAAAACCTAATTCTGAGGAAGTGGATTTTCGCGGGTATTAACATTGGCTTTCTGACCCAGTTACTAAAGTGGAAGATAATAGGAATTCTTGGACTGGTCCTTCTTTTGGGACTACTGCTGAGTGCTATTCAACACCGGCTTCTGCGCGTATTCTCGGCGGCGGCGGTCATCATCATTGGATTGTATCTTTTCATTTTGCACAAGGGTGTCTCCTTGCCTGCGGGGCCATATAAATTGGACCTTATGGCGGCGCTGTCTACGGTAGGATTTGCGTTCGTCGCCCTTCGAATCGTCGAAGTACTGCGCGCCGTCCTTGAAGGCAGACAGCGCGCGCCCGACTACCTGATGCTTATAAATTATCTTTTGCCATTCCATATGCTAGCTGCAGGCCCCATTCAAGCGTACGACGATTTCGCTTCCAATAATCATCTGACAGAGGCGAGCACCAAAACCGCCCGCGAATATTTTGTCGGCATCGAACGAATTGCCGGCGGGCTTTTCAAGAAATTTGTGATCGCAACTATTATAAAAAATATGTTTTTGACAAACTTCCAAGTTGGAGGAGCTTATCTTTTAGTTGAAATGCAAATGTTCCTCATATGGCTATATTTTGACTTTAGTGCATACAGCGATATCGCTGTTGGAGTTGGCAGCATTCTGGGAATAGCGACACCAGAAAATTTCAACAAGCCGTTTCTTGCACCAAACCTAATTGATTTCTGAACTCGTTGGCACATGTCCCTCTCGTTTTTCATTCGACGGAACCTCTTCATTCCCATTCAGCTGCTGCTGGTCAGAAACGGTGGGCACACGCGCCCTTTGCTATGCGGGGCGATTGCAATTTTTGCCGCTTTCGAACTGGGCGGATTGTGGCACGGTATCAGCATAGGTTGGTTGGGTTGGGGCATGTTCCACGGCCTGGGTCTAGTCGGAGTGCGCGCGTACGGGGAATTTCTAAACACGGCTCTTGGTCCGGCTGGAATGAAGGCTTATCGCAATAGTAAAGTATTGTACTTGTGCCGCATCGCGGTAACGTTTGAGTATGTCGCATTAAGCTTTTTTCCGGTCTACTATTTTGGAGCGACCTGAGCTAATGACGCAATCATGACGTTTTGAAACTCGACATATTGAGTTTCTGACGATCTCGTACATCAAATACAATTCGAATGAACAGAAGGTGAGCCTCATGGACCAAGCCCAGGCGCTTAAAGAGATTCAAGAGATCGTTAGGGAGCAACTGAATCAGCCAGAACTAAACCTCACTGAGGAAACGATGGCGCAAGACGTCATGGGATGGGACTCCTTAACTCATGTTCAAATAATTGTATCTGTCGAACGATCGTTTGGAATGAGATTAACGGCATCCGAAGTGGCGCAGCTGGAAAATGTGGGCTCTTTGGTCAAAATTGTAATGGCGCGCAGTCGAACCGGACTTAGAGCCGATCCAAGAAGTTGAGATTCATGAGCAAAGGCTTGGTCTGGTCAAGCGTCTGAGCATGATGCGGATCATGGCGAGGCGGACGAAGGCAGCGACAGTTCTGGCGTAGCGCTCGAAGTCGCGCGCCAAGCGACGGTTGCGGCTGATCCATGCGATGGTGCGCTCGACGATCCATCGCTTTGGCAAGACAACGAAGTGGTGCGCATCGCTGCGCTTGACGATCTGCAATGTCCAGCAACCGGTATTGGCAACAACCTTCTCCATCTTCGGCCCCTGGTAGCCTGCATCCGCGAAGATGCGCTCGATGAAGGGGAACAGAGTATCCCTACGCTGGCGGCCGCCTGGCATTGATCTCGATATTGGAGATAGCTGTCTGAGGAGTGGCTCGATGATCGTGTCCACTATCTGGATGATGGACAGCATCTCTGATGTTGGTTGGCAATGAGGGTGATTTTGCGCCGGGCGGGCGCAGACGTCGATCCTGGACGCGGGAAGAGAAGCGTCGGATCGTTGACGAAGTCTTCGGGAAGGGGCATCGATCGCCGAAGTCGCTCGACGTCACGAGCTCAACGCCAATCTCTTATTCACCTGGCGTCGCAAGATGGGCGTTGAGTCGACTGAGCGGAAAGATCCGATGGAAATCGTTCCCGTGACGATTGCGCGGGGATTGGCGGCGGAAGGGCATTGCCCGGACGCGGCCGGCCAGATGGAAATTGTTCTTTCGGAAGGCGACCGGATCATCGTCTGGGCTGATGTCGAGACGGCGGCGCTGACGCGAGTTTTGAAGGCGCTGTCGGGGCGATGATTCCGATTCCGAGCGGCGTCAGGGTATGGATTGCGACTGGGCATACCGACATGCGGCGCGGCATGCAGGGTCTGGCGCTTCAGGTACAGGAGAGTCTGAACCGTGATCCCCATGCCGGCGATCTTTATATTTTTCGAGGTCGTCGCGGCGATCTCGCCAAGATCCTTTGGCACGATGGAATCGGGCTATCGCTATACGCCAAACGGCTGGACCGCGGAAAGTTCATATGGCCGTCGGCATCGGGCGGCGCGGTGTCGATCTCGGCGGCGCAGATGGCGTACATGCTCGAAGGGATAGACTGGCGAAATCCGCGACTGACGTGGCGGCCTGAAAGCGCTGGTTAGAGTGAGCGGATTGAGCTGAAAAAGTTGAGGCCGCGTGCATTTTAGGGCGCCTCAAATCACACGAATTATGATTCACTTCGTCTCATGGATGCCGCTCACACCGTTCTTGCCCAAGAAAATGCCGCCCTGAAAGCGGCGCTGGCCGTTGCGCGGACCGAGGGCCTGGAAGTTGCGGCGGAACTGGCGGTCGCCCGCGCGAAAGCGTCGGAAGACATGGCGCTGATCGCCCAGCAGAAGCTTCGGATCGCGAAACTGGAGCGTCAGGTCTATGGGCAGCGGTCTGAACGCTCGGCGCGCCTGATTGATCAACTGGCGCTCGACTTCGAAGAGCTGGAAGCCGGCGCCACGGAAGACGAACTGGCGGCGGAGAAAGCCGTCGCCATGACGACCACGGTCGCCGGATTTACGCGCAAGCGTCCCGAGCGCAATACATTCCCCGATCACCTTCCCCGCGAGCGCGTGGTGATCGATCCGCCGACGGCATGCGAGTGTTGCGGTGGCAGCCGCCTGCGCAAACTCGGCGAGGACATTACTCGGACGCTGGAATCGCAGCCTCGGCAGTGGAAGGTAATCGAGACGGTGCGGGAGAAGTTCACCTGCCGCGACTGCGAGAAGATCTCGCAAGCGCCGGCGCCGTTCCATGTCATCACGCGAGGATGGGCCGGGGCGAGCCTCTTGGCGATGATCGCGTTCGAGAAGTTCGGTCAGCACCAGCCTTTGAACCGTCAGGCCGAGCGTTATGCTCTGGAAGGCGTGCCAATCGCGCTGTCGACCATGGCCGACGCGGTGGGTTCGGTCTGCATGGCGCTCGATCCGCTCCTTCGCCTTGTGGAAACTCATGTGATGGCGGCCGAGCGCCTGCATGGCGACGATACGACCGTGCCGGTTCTGGCCAAAGGCAAGACCGATACCGGTCGGTGCTGGGTTTATGTTCGAGACGACAAGCCCTTTGGCGGCGTCGGGCCGCCCGCGGCGATGTTCTACTACTCGCGCGATCGCCGGGGCGAGCATCCGCAGGCGCATCTGGCGGGATATGCCGGCATCCTGCAGGCGGACGCCTATGACGGCTACAACAAGCTCTATCTGGCGGATCGCAAGCCCGGTCCAGTCCGGGAGGCGGCGTGCTGGGTGCATGCGCGGCGCCCCTTCTTCGCCATGGCCGATCTCGAGGAGAACGCGCGTCGCAGGGCCGCTGGCAAAAAAGAAATCCCTCTATCGCCAATCGCGATCGAGGTCGTTCGTCGCATCGATGCCCTGTTCGAGATCGAGCGCTCCATCAATGGCAAGAGTCCGCAGGAGCGTCGGGCGGTCCGACAAAACTCGAGCCGACCGCTGGTCGATGATCTCCGGGTCTATATGCACGAGCAGGCCGCCAGGCTCTCGCGTGGGCATGACCTGGTCAAGGCCGCCAATTACATGCTCAAGCGCTGGCCGGCCTTCACCTTGTTCCTTGAGGATGGGCGCGTTTGTCTCTCGAACAACGCCGCCGAGCGAGGGCTGCGCGGCATCGCGCTGGGAAGAAAATCGTGGTTGTTCTGCGGATCCGATCGCGGCGGGCAGCGCGCTGCGGCCATGTACAGTCTCATTATCACGGCGAAGATGAATGGCGTCGATCCGCAGGCCTGGCTGGCCGATGTTCTCTCCCGTATCGCCACCCATCCCGCGCATCGGCTGGACGAGCTGCTGCCGTGGAATTGGACGCCGTCCGCTTCAGCGATCTGCGCTCGAGCGGCGTGACGATGCACATCAACAAAGTCCATCACGCCACCACAATCAATCGCGTCGCCGATGACCTCGGCGAAGATGAGGACTGGCTGCGGGACGTCGCGAATGAAATGGACGCCGAGGACGGCCTCATCTGGGTCTACGGCGTCGGAGAAGGTGGCGTAATGGCGTTCACGGACTTCGGCATCGAGACCCTGACGGAACTCATCCGGATGTACAAGGAAAACCCAAAGCTCCTTACCCGCTAAGATCAACAATCCGTCCCGTCCGCGGTCTACGCCGGATGGGTACGGAACAGACGGCGCGCCGTCCGCAGCACTTGGCGGGCGCCATCGCGATCCTGCACGTCGGCGGGATGGACGACCACACTCAACAGGAGGCCGAGCGTATCGACGAGAATATGGCGCTTGCGTCCCGTGACCTTCTTCGCTGCATCGAAACCCTGCGGGTCGAGCGCAGAGCCCCTTTTGAGCGGCCTTGGCGCTCTGGCTGTCGATGATCGCCACACTTGGGCTCGCTTCGCGTCCGGCCTGTTCGCGCGTCGCTATGTAGAGCGCGTGGTGGATACGCACCAGCGTGCCGTCCCAGTCCCACAGCATGAAGTAATAATGCGCTGTGCTCTTCGGCGGCAGGTCCTTCGGCAAGGCCTGCCATTGGCAGCCAGTCGACAGCACGTAGCAGATCGCGTTCAGCACCTCGCGGACATTCACGTCCCGCGGCCGGCCGCCATGCTTAGCCGGAGGAATCATCGGCTCGACCAGCGCCCACTCGGCGTTGCTAAGGTCACTCGGGTAACGAAGGCCATGCCGCTCCGCCGCGCGGCGGTGTTCGGGCTTCCACATCGGGCGCTCCTGTGCGAATCAAAGCGCCAATCAAGGAATCACAACCAATTCATCTGACTCAATATCTTTTTGGATCGGCTCTTAGGCCTTGAGATTTGGAAAAGCTTAGTCTTACGAAGTGACGCTAGAACCAGCAGGCGCCCGCAGCCACGCCTGAAATGGCAACTCAACATTTGATTGTCGTTTAAATCCTAAGGATCTGTGTAATTTCGTTACGACATCGTTCGTTTGAGCGATGTGCAATGCGAACATCTCGTCAGGGTACAGACTCAGAACATGCTCCATTAGAGCTCGCGCGACGCCTCTTCCGCGTGCGTCGGGGGCGACGGCCAAACGCGGAAGATATTTGCCCTCTATTGCTTTTAAATCCTCAATGCTACTGCCGTAGTCTTTTAGCGCCCTTTTGAAAGTGATTGCTTGATCAGCACTCATTTCACGCGCCAGAATGATTGTGCCCGACATTTGCGCCAGCTTCAAATCCTTGGAATTTATAACGGATAGCAATCCTAAGATTTTTTTTAGGTCCCAAAAAACGTAAGTCTCGGCCAGCTCCGTCAACGGAATATCTACTTGGTCCGAAAGGAGGGACAGCAAAACCTCTCTCTGTAAAGGAACCTTCTCATAATACTCAGGCAACGCTTCGAATACCAAATTGCCAACATGGCGACGCATTTCTTGTTCAAAGGCGAATTGGATCTCGCTTCGCTCCAGCTTTCGGATCTTTTGGGTCATACGTCTGCCTTCGTTATCTAGACCTCGCAGTGGGGTTCGTTGATATACAATGTAACTAATCAAGAAAACTGCTCGACTGCCAAGAATCAAGGGTCACCATGAACGGAACCGCACTTATTGGCTACCTCTTGGACGATCCGGCACGCTCATAAGCGGAGCCCGTGCGAACCTAATGGAACGAAATTGATCGGCAAGTACCGCGCTGAATTGCATACTGCCGGTAGTATTAAGGTGAACCAGATCGACAAACCCGTCATCATCAATTGCAGCGCGATAATCGAAAAGCTTGATGTTTGAGTCGGGATTGCTCCCGCTTAGCTCCTGTTGAAAAAGCTCAACCATACCCTTGGGCTCTCGCTCCCTTAACCAAGAATGCTCAGGCATAAGGACCACTATCACCCGAGCGCCCCGAACCTGAAAACTTTTTACGATTTTATCCAAGATGCTCCAAGACTTTGTGCTTGTTAAATATGCACTCTTATCGAATGCTCCTAGGGACGAGGCCCATACGAGGCCCTGTCGAAGAGCCGCGTCTGAGTAGTGCTCAGCCCCCAAATCTCGGATCATCTCACGCCAAGGACTTCTCGGATCAAGCGACGCGCGGTCGACGCCAAAGACGCTTAAAATCTTGTCGCGCGTAGCTTGCAGCGCCTCTTGGGTTGTAAGATCAATGTCCTTGCGTCTCTCGTGGATCCAAATGCCGTTTTTCAATGCGGAACGCAGTCGATCCAAGCCGGCGGGGCTTGTGGGTGGCAAGCCACCTTCTTGCACTGGAAGCAAGGAGTTAAGCACTTCCATTGGAATAAGGCCTAAGACAACCAGATCCGGATCCAGCTGACTTTCTAAGAGAGCATCAGCATTTTCCTGTATGCTCCAAACTCCAGCGCCGGCGCCCGCCAAGCCAATCATTCGCCAAGTCTTTCCGACGTTACTCGAAAGGGTGTGCAGATTAATTCCCTCGCGGACGTTAGAAATTCCTACTACAGCGCACAAATACTCGCTTGGACTGATCTTGCCCTGTTTATATTCAAAAAGCGCGGCCGCAACTCTCTGACGGTTGTCCGCTATGAACCCGGGTCCGCTCACCTTGTTGGGTAGCCACCCTAAGACTGGCGTGGCCGCGAGCATGCGAAGGCCTGCATCTAATACAATTGCAAGAACGACCAAAGCAAAAGCCATCCGCAAAAGAGGAGTCAGGCCCCACAACTGGAACGTGGCCGCTGCTTCTCCACGGGTTAGTTCCCGATCTACGACCTCAGGGCGCATGACACACCATTCGCTATTCCTGTACGACTAAAATCGTTGATAAAAGAATGGGCTAACTTGATCTGCTAGGCAGTAGGCGGCCGAAATCTGCAGGACTACCCATACGGATCGCAGCAAAAACTCCCAAAGAGTCATGTCGTTAATCGGGCATATCCACTCGCGCCAACTACCCATAATGATCCCTGTCTTCATACCGTCGGGGCACCAATTAGAACGAGTAGTTCTGTATTGGTAGTCCCAAGTTCCGACACCGCCTCTTCAATTTCAAGAGCGTTGTTCGAGCTTTTCCGCACTTTGCGGCACCTATTTATTCCTATTAACCAATTAAACTCAACGGCAATTCTATGGGCTTCGCCCGGTGACTTGCCACTGAGACTTTCCTCCACGGGGAGGTAGAATCTCGTCTGTTGAGGAACGGACTGATAAATCGGGCCAGATTTACCAAAATAGCAGATCATCGCAGGATTGCGCGGATACGAGCCGCAAACTGGCTTTGCGCTTGCCAGCCTCCAGCCTGTTATTGAGCGAAGCGTTCGCCTATGCTTTAACTTTCCACCATATGGTCGCATAATAAATTCGCTTGTGGAAAACATAACTTCGCATGAGAATACTTTTCGCATTGCCGGGACTGCATCGGTACGACCGCGGCGCTGAGACAGCATTCATTGCAATTGCAGCCGAGCTCGCCAAAGGCGGCGATGTCGTGACGCTTATCGGCTCCGGCCTCGGCCGCCCATCAGCACCCTATCGATACTTTCGTGCGCCAAGTCTCCCACGAGTACACTTCGAATCCTTTCCATCGATACCCATATTGCGAAATGAATACGCTTATGAGGAGATGACTTTCATCCCAGGGTTTCTTTGTCGCTATCGACCCGCGGATTATGACGTGACCATAACCTGCAACTATCCATTCACGAATTGGATGCTTCGGCGCCCTGTCTTGAACGGCTGTCGCCCCCCTCACGTGTTCATTACGGAAAATGGCGACTGGCCCGCATACGCGACCAATTCCGAATATCGTTTATTCGGCTGCGAAGGCATGGTGTGCACTAACCCCGATTTCTACGAACGAAATAAGGCTCGCTGGCGTTGCTGTATTATTCCCAATGGTGTCGACGCCGAGCGATTTCAGCCCGGTGCACCACGTCGGCAAGAGCTTGGTCTTCCTATCAATCAACTGATCGTCTTGATGGTCAGCGCACTCATTCCCACCAAACGGGTCGAAGCGGGCATTGAGGCGGTGAGCCGGATTCCCAACGCACACCTGGTGGTTGCCGGCGATGGCCCCCTGCGTCAGTCACTGGATGCCCAAGCTGCAAGGATGCTGCCGAACAGGTTCACGAGATTATCAGTCGCATCGGAGCAGATGCCACAGCTCTATCGATCCGCCGACATCTTCCTACATCTGTCCAAGGAAGAAGCGTTTGGAAACGTTTATGTTGAGGCGATAGCTTGTGGCCTTCCAGTGGTGGGACACGACACCCCACGATTGCGATGGATTGTAGGAGACGAAGAGTTCTTGCTCGACACCGAGGATTTGGCGGCGGTCGCGCGGCAAATTCAACTTGCCAGTGATGCCTCTCCGGGCAAGCGAGCGGGACGAATTGCGAGAGCAGCAACTTTTTCATGGCCAAAAATTGGCAAAATGTATCGAGCCTTTCTCCAGGACGTCGTCTCTGCATACAAATCCGGTCAATAAAACAGATCTAATTTCCGATCTTCTTATACTCGCCCCTCGACCGCTCCAACAGGTTCTTGAGTTTTTTGGCTTCCTTGAGGACATCGTGGTGTTCTAGGATGTGACGCCGCCCGGCCTCACCCATAGTTGTGAGCTGTTCGACTGGCATAAGCAGAGCCTCGCGCATAGCCTGGGCGAGAGCGACCTCGTCGCCTGCGGGTACCAGCCAACCGGTTTTCCCGGGTTGAACGAGCTCTGGAATTCCGGCCACGTAGGTTGAAATAACCGGGCGGCCGAGCGCCATCGCCTCCATAATAACGACAGGCATATTCTCGGAAAAACTCGGCAGCACCAGTGCACGTGCAGCCTCAATTTCCGCCTTCACACGGTCCCCTGAAACCCAGCCCGTTATGGTAATTGTCCCTTGCAGGCCAGCTTGCCCAATGGCCTCTTCGACGTTCTTTCGCATCGGCCCGTCGCCGGCAAGCACTATCTCACAATGCGTTCCTGCCTCATGCAACAACCGCGCGGCGGCCACCAAGACAATCTGAGCCTTGTGTTCGCCGAGGCGGCCAACACAGACCAGCCGCGAATTGGATGGAGGTGGTCCCCCTGGTCTCTCAGAAAACACGATATCCAAACCACAGTGCACGATCGCGATCTTTTCCCACTGATCAGGCGAAGACCAGCGCATGAGCTGACTTCGACCAAAGGAGCTGACGCAGACGGCAAACGTGGCGTTCTCCAACTTCTTGTCAAGTGAAAGAAGAGGAGCCTTTTCGAATTCCTCGGAGCCATGGGCCGTGAAACTGTAGGGGATCCCGGATAACCGCGATGCAAACATGGCGATAGCAGCTGAGTTCGTGCCGAAGTGTGCGTGAATATGTTGTATCCCATCGCTTCGACACCAATCTCCGAGTACAGCGGCTTCCACCACGTAAGCCAGATGCCGTACAATCCCACGGTCTGAGCGTCGGCCCATCTCGAGCGCTTGTTGGATGATCGAGGAGACCGCAATTGGTTGTGTTAACAACGCGGTGACGCAGCAGCGAAATAATTCGCCCACGCTCGCCTTGAGGACGAAGCGGGTTTTTCTTGCTTCAGCTTTATCTTCATCGTCAACGAGATTGGCACCACTCCGTAAGGCAAACCGAACGACGAATACTCCCAGCGCCTCCATCGCGTGGATTTCTCGGCGGATGAAAGTGTGACTGACAGCAGGATACTGATTGGTGAAATATGCAACGCGCATCAGCGGCAGCCGTTCAATGGGAGGCAGTAACATGAGATGAAAGTGTGACTGACAGCAGGATACTGATTGGTGAAATATGCAACGCGCATCAGCGGCAGCCGTTCAATGGGAGGCAGTAAGATGATATGAACAGTTCGGAAGGCAATTTCGCTGATCTTCAAGACAGGAGTTGATCTATAACTTGGGCTGGTAACGACGCCGAGAAGCAACTCCGAGTCGCCCTTAGCCAAAGCTCCCTATTTACGGTAACCCACGCAGCGAGCAGATCACATCGTAACCTTACTATTCATGATCAGATCCCTCTTAAGCGGAGGTTGAGAAATCTATGCTGGACAGCATAAAGTCAATCCAATTTCTGAGATATATCGCTGCTTCCCTAGACTTGAGGCGCACTTCGGAGACAACGTCTCACCAAGTCTAATTTCTTAGCAATTTTCGTGCATTGTTTTATCATCTATACGCTTTTTGGGAAAATAGTAAAAGCGTTTAATTCATGGAAGTCCTGGTGCGGCCGGCACCGGGTTCCACGGACGCAGAGTTAGACGTTTTGATGAGACCGGAGCTGTGTCATGGAGCGACGGAAGTTTACACGCGAGTTTGGTCTGCCCTCTTGAAAGTGGTCCTCCCTGAAGTATGGCTTTGAGCCGGATGGAGGATTGCAGGATGCCGAGGAAGAGATACGAAAGAAGCTGCCTCGGGAAACTTCTAAGCCCCGCGCGTCGCCGTGCTTGCGTGGAGCGCGTGGTCATTGAACACGGCGCTGGGCCAGCATCGCTCGACGCAACGCAAGATCCCGAAGCCGCGCAATGATGAGGCGGCTCTGACCGCTTAGGCGGGTGTCAACCGAACCGGGTGCAGGCCACGGACATGGATGCCGACGGAGATTGAATCAAAACTGACATCTCCGACGACAGGACTACTTATACTCAATCAATTCTACGGGATCACGGTGCAATCTGCGCCAGCAGAATTTTAACAGGCCTTGAAATTCGGCAAACTTGGCCATCATTACGAATAGCGCATAAGCCCAAGAATTAAGGGAGTTTGGTCCACGGGTGATCGCAATTCGGCACACTTGTAGTGGGTAGATAAGAATAGCTCCAAGCGCAATAGAGTGCATTAGGGCACCGATGCCAATCAGGACCGGCAGCAGACCGCCCCAAAAAATAGTTCGGGCCAACTCTCTTTTCCAGCCGGTCAAGGATGAGTCCCAGTGGAGTTGCGCCAATTCGGTGATGCCGTATCCATACCTGACGGTGCGAGTCCACCATTGACCAAATCGCATCATCGCGGCGTCGTGTCGGGTCATCTCTGCATCTAATCGCCAGATCTTCCATCCTTTTTCGCGCAGCCTTAGGCATAGTTCCGGTTCCTCACCGGCGATCAATTGCGTCCGGAACCCCCCCACCGCCTCGAATGCATCTACTCGCATCAGCGAATCTCCGCCGCAGGCTGACGCTTCCCCGATCGGGGTATCCCACTCAAGATCGCATAGGCGGTTGTAAAGAGATGCCGATGGATCCTGTTCCCGCCGCCGGCCGCAAACCACCGCAATATCTTTTCGCCGTTTTATAAACTCAGCAGCTTTGATGAGCCAGCCGCCGTCTAATTCGCAGTCGCCATCAATGAATTGAATTAATTGAATATCCGGCCTGAGTTTCATAAGAGCCGCGAAGCCCTCGTTTCTCGCCCTCGCTGCCGTGAATGGCTTGCCCGCGTCTAAGTTGACGACAAACGTCCCAAGCCGCTCTGCAACCTGCGTGCTGCGGTCAGTGGACCCTGAGTCCACGTAAACCATGCATTGCGCATTAGATTGCACCGACGTCAGGCATTCGATCAGACGCGCGCCTTCATTGCGCCCAATCACAACAACGGCGATCTCATCCAAAATCATTAAAGTGCCTGCAGACAGTCAACAACGTGCTTAGCCTCGAAATGCATCCGCCCCTTGTACTACAGACACGACCAAAGATTTACGAACGCCAAAAGTTGCTCATCTGTTTAAGCTCGCGCAGGAACCTATTCACTGGCCGAAGAAAAACCAACTTGTCCCATGCATGAGGCGTGATGTCACTTCGAGAGGATATTTGCCACCCTAATCTCGGATTTGCGATTAGGCATCGGACATCCTGGTTATTGCGGCGAAAGATATTGTACGCACCGTCTACCGGCATGGGGCCTGCCTCCTGGTCTCCCATTGGACCGTTTGAGAGTGCGCTAAGGTGAGCGATCAGTCGGGGTAGAATCCGGCCGCTTACCCCATAGAAGTGAGTGGTTAATATCTCTTTCCTCGACTCATCAAACCTGAGTTCGGCCTCGTTCAAATACCGACGCGCCAAGGGAATGTTACCGGTTTCATAATGTCCGAAATAGACAAAGTCCCATTTCAGGGTCGCGAGCCTCTCCTTTATTGGTGAAGTCAGCCGAGGTAATGAAGTGCTTAAGGCAATATCATCCTCCAGAATCAACACGCTCTGACAACCCTGCGCATGGGCTCTGCGTAAGCATTGAAGATGAGAGTGAAAACAGCCACGAATAGGCGCAGTGGCGAATCCCGCTGGCTCCGCGTATCGTAATGCTGGAAAGATATGGACGCCGGTCGGACCGAAGTCCCAACCGACGCGCGCAAATTGTCTTTGGGCCGACTTCAACCTGTCCACACGTTCTGGAAGGTTGATCAGATACGTGATACCGAAAAAGTCAGGTAGATTCGTCATTGGGACACTTAGCTCAAATGCGTAGTCAGCGGTGTTCATACTAGTAGACGGGCGACCGAGCAACTAGCGCCTGAAAATCAGCCCCGACAGCTCGAATGCAAAACAGACCAACGCAAAGGCTGCCCACGTTCGCAATGTCGGCTTACGGATGGCGAAGGCCACCATGATCTCAAGTGAACTGCTCCGGGAACGTCTGGAGCTAATCGAGGGGGTCGTAAACCCAACCACAGCACAGTCGGAGACATGTATTGGTCATTTGCCGCGATCGCCACGCTTCTCCAGCTTCATGCGCTCGTCTAAAATCTCGGCAATTTCCTGCGGACGCTGCCGGCACATAACCCGGTCAAGGGCTAATTCATTGACCACTCTGAAGGACAATCCGATCACGATCGCGCGTAGATCGTTAACCTCGGCCGCCAAGTCGAATTTAAAATAACGGCAGACGCCAGTCCCCTGCATAAGTTCCGCGAGATTTTGCGGCTGATCGCGGAGCTTGGACCGGCACCGCCAAGTTAAGATGAGACCTTCGATAGCCGTGCGGATCGGAAACGTGTGCTCAATGCTGGGGAAAATGGCGAGATCCGACCCTTACCGCCATTCCCGCCGTCGACGGCGCCGATAGGCCTCCTCACCACCGTCGATCTTGCGGGAAGGCCAAAAAAGCGCGAATATTCACGTCGAATCGGGAGCCATCTTGGGATCTCGGGTCAATTGTTTTTCTTTCCGCAGGACGTCGGCCAATTTCCCAAGAGATAAAAGAGATACGCAAATGTCTTTGTTGAAGTGGCTGCTTAAAGTTATCGGCTGGCCGCTTTCGATCGGCACTTCATGGCTCCCGCACGGCGCTTTTCCCTTTCGCTATTTCATGTATGAAAAACTAAGCACGGTGATTAATGATCCCAACGAAGGTGAGGGCAAAAAACTTCTTTGCATTAGTCACTCAAACATTCTTATCGACCGCCTGGGGCTGGGAAAGGCAGAACTGATCGAGGCTAACTACCCAGAGCACAATGCCATCGATTTACGCGCATTCGGCTCTGGCGAATTTGACTATGTGGTTAGCGACCAAGTTCTCGAACACGTTGAAGGCGATCCACAAGCTGTATTCAACGAATCCCTACGACTCCTAAAACCAGGTGGAATTGCTGTCCACACAACTGTCTTCGTTTTCCCAATACATGGGTATCCGTCGGACTTTTGGCGCTTTACACCCGAGTGCCTGAAAATGCTCGCAAAGCAGTTTTCCGAAGTGATTGAGGTCGGTGGATTCGGAAACCGCGCCCTGTGGATTATCGACCTTTTGGGCCTAAACGCCTACAATGTGCCTCACGCAAAATGGCATCCTCTACATATCGTCGCCACAACAAACATGAAGAGATGGCCTGCTCTGACTTGGGTCGTTGCAAAAAAATAGAAAACCAAGCACTTTTATCGGCTCAGATAGAACGGTTTTCCTGGCCTGACCTGGCACAGAACTTCCATCCACTGGCGATTATATCCCATGCTCTACCGCGAGGAGGGGCTGACCGTCCGCAAGCGCAAGGCTCGGCGCAGAGCGGTTGGAACACGCACGCCGAGGTGCTGGAAAGTGGGATTACCAGCCACGATCCGTGTCGACCAGGGCACCGAGTTCGTGTCGCGCGACTTGGATCTGTGGGCTTACCAACGTGGCGTCACGCTCGACTTCTCCCGGCCCGGAAAGCCGACAGACAACGCATTCATTGAGGCCTTCAATGGCCGATTCCGAGCCGAGTGTCTCAACGCCTATTGGTTCCTGAGCCTTGCAGACGCCCAGGAAAAGTTGGAGGATTGGCGCAAGTACTACAACGAGGAACGCCCCATGGGGCGATCGGCCAGAAGACGCCGATTATGTTGCTCAATCACGTTGGCGCAGCCAGCCCGCCATCGTGAGGAAGCCGGAAAACTCTACCCTCCGGCGATCCAAGGCTCTAATCGCCGCTGGATGAAAGTTCAGGGGCAGGTCAAGGTATCCCAAATATTGTAGAAATCTGTATTGGAAACGCCTCAAAAGAGGTCCCAAATCCCAAAGCCCAGCGCAGACATTCCCAGAGCGCGATTAGCCCAAATACGGCAAACGTTACAAGCACGTCCTGTCCAGCGAACGCGAATCGCTCGCGAGTTTGCCCAATGAGGATGGGAACATATCGACAGAGATCAGCAATGGCCACCACCATGACTCCGCCTAGGACACCAAAGCGTGCAACGCTCAATGTTAGACCGATAAGAAGGAATCCAAATTTAGCGCTGTTGGCAAATGCACTGTAGTTTGGTCTCCCAAGTCCCAGAAGAGTTGAACTCGTTGAGGTTGGACATGATCGAGAACCAACTGCCGATGATCAGGACGGGCAGCATCCAGCTCGCAGCGTGATAACGTTGATCATAGAGAACCCCGATTGCTAGATCCGCCGTGGCGCCCAGCAACGACAATCCGAAACCTATGACGAGCAGGAATTTCAATCGAATCGGCGCCAATTGCGCTCGTAGTTCGGTGCGCAGCATGTGAGAGTGTGAAGCGACGAATGGAAAAATGACGCTATTGCCTAATTGCAGAACCACCGTGCTTAACATTGCTGAGATCGTCCGCGCTATGCCATAGACACCCAAAAGCTCAAGTGGGATGGTCTTTGCCAGGTAAAGACGATCAAAGTTGGTTGAAAGAAAGTATACGATCGAGGAGATGAAGATCCATTTTCCAAACGACAAGATTTCTGTTGCGAAATGCCTGGAAATAAAAAACCTGTGACGAACATCCCGCAATATGAAATGGCTTCCAATCATAAACGTCGTCGCCCCGGCGAGAGAACCAAAAACCAAGGCCCAAATCGTTGGGCTGAAGTAAGCCAAAATGACCTGCGCCCCTAGAGAAACGAGCGTAACGGTTGTCTCGAATGCAGTGAGAGCGCTGTATTGCATTCTTTTCTGAAGTAGGAAGCGACTAGTCGATGCAAAGGCACCAAGTACGATACCAAGAGCCGCGAGTGGGATGACGAGAATAAGTATTGGGGACTGGTAGAATTTAGCGACAGGCACGGCAGTGGCAGAAAAAACAAGCCACAGTAGGACACCTCGAATTAGTTGCAAGCTCCACGCGGTATTGTAGAAATCCGGATCATTTGCGTTTTTATTGTATATGATGTTTTGGCCGATACCGACATCCGAAATCAATTCGACGCCGGTCTGCAAGCTGAGGACGATTTGCATAATGCCGAACAGCTCTGGAGCTAGAAGGCGCGATAAGATGACATTGGTCGCCAAGCGAAGCAATTGGGCAACGCCAAATGACCCAACCGTCCAAACTGTGCCTTTCAGCAGTGGTAGTCGTTCGATTGCCATGTCAATTGAACACATAGTTGGCATTTAGCGCCATGCACAAACTCCTGAGCCTCAATCTTGGAGAGGGATCGAAAACAGTCATCCGATCAACGCGCAGTCGGTGCCGAATCTCCAGCTGACTTGTCCAGAAGATGACTCCACGTTGAGTGAGAGTCTCTTTCTTTGTGTATCGTTCGCGGAGGTGATCGCAATACCGGGATAGCATCTATTATCCTATCGGAAGCAAGCATTCAAAGCGCGAATGTCGCGGCTGTTAATGATCGCCGTCAGGAGCGAGGTTATTCGGGGAATTCGCAGTCTCGATAAATCGCACCTAATCGAACGGCTGTCATTTCTCAAGATGCGGAGAAGTCGCGAACTCGTGAGCGTTACCTTGGGTTGCCTCGCAATTCGATTATTCGTCACGCAAGAAGATTTTAATTTTCTTGGCTACTATTGCTTACATATGGGAGGGGAATCGGACCCGTCATGTTTGGCGAGACAACGCGTCGGACATCGCGCAGCATGTCGTAGCAGAACTAGCGCGGTGCCGTCACCACTCGCGTCGACAAAACCCCGGGCCACGTCGAACAGGATGGTGCTGTAAGGCGCGGCTTGCAATGTCGTCGCGGTTGCAAAATCATGCCGGTCTTTTAAGGTAGCTAGCGACGGTGACAGCACCTGGCCTGTCAGCGTCCCGGAAACAGGACAGCATCATGGTGATGGCACGCGATGTGACCTTGCCGTTTTCTCTGCTGATCAAGTCGAAGATTGTCGGCACCTCAGTCGAAGATTTGGCGAAGTATTTTCGATGGCTCGTCTCCACGCGCCAACGCGCGAAATATCCAGAACTCTGGGAACTCTATCTTGAGGAAAAACGGCTTCCGGCCGTGTTGGACATACTCCTCAAGCCCACCTCTTGCGGGGTTGACGTAGGAGCCCACATAGGTTCTTTCCTCAGCCTCCTCATTCGGTCTGCGCCCGAGGGACACCACACCGCGATCGAACCGTCCGAAACCAAAAGCCGCTGGCTTGAACGACGCTTCCCTGGTGTAACGATTTTCCCAGTTGCCGCCTCAGACGAAAGCGGGAAGGCGATGTTTGAGGAAGACCCAGCGCGACCAGGATACAGCCACCTACAGGGCAATTTAATACAAAAAAACGTATCGCGCTATGAAGTTTGCACCCAGCGACTGGACGATCTGCCGATCGGACGTGTCGATCTTCTAAAGTTGGATATCGAAGGCGCCGAGCTTCTTGCCCTGCGCGGAGCCACGCAACTTATCAAGTCGTGGCGGCCCGCGATATTGTTCGAGTGTGGCAGCGAGTATGCTCCTAACAAAATCAACAGACGCGACCTTTATGAGTATTTAACGGATGTCCTGGGCTATGACATATATTCCTTCACGGATTTTCTATTCCGCGAGAAGGGTCCTATGACCTTCGACGAATTTCGCAAGTGCGGTATTTACCCGTTTCGAGCTTTCAACTTCGTTGCGCTGGCTACTTAGGCTTGCCCTAGGCCGCATCATCCATGAATGTCGGACTACTGTCGTTGGCCACCGGCTCAAGATCGCGCTTGAGCAGGAAGTTTAGTTTGCCAATGCGCAACCCGGAATTGCTAGCGCAGACGTAGACCTGTCCCCAGATATTCGCGTCGCCCTCAATACAGCTTGGGGGGTCAAGCCATCCACTCGTGTAAATGTCGCCGATCCTGACGAAAGTGGCCGAGTCGGTCCCCAACGGCGGGCAGGTTGCCGATACGTTATCTGAGCGCCAGATGCCAGACACGCCGTTGTATTCTCCTGCGAAGAATACGGTAGGAAAAGAGTTCCCAGGCGCGCGCGCTCCGAACCCAAAAACACTCACGTAGCTGACCTTCGCGAAGTTGAACCACGATACCCCGCCATTACAAGAACGCGACAAAGGTGAATTAACGAACGTAGAATTAGCCCCACTCAGCAAGAGGTGGCCCGCGTTCCCAGGGACGGCTTTTATCATACTGTTACCGCCGCCGCCGTTTCCAATGGTCCTATTCCCGGTGTACGTCGATGAGCAAGAATAAGTCCCGCCCCCTACCCTGCAGGTCCAAATCGTTTGACCTGCCTCGGTATTCCAGAGGTAGAACTTGCCTACCGTAACGCGGTCGGCGGCGACCATTTTCGCGTTGCCGTAGTACGCGTTTCCCCAGCCGCTTCGAGACTGACAGAGCACGCCGGACGACGATCCGGAAGTCGCCAAGGGTATCTGGAAGGAATTCTCGTTTAGGTTAGAGGAACTGACGGTATAGGGCACGTAGGTTGCCATTCCTGTTGGCAAAGGATTTCCGAAACATTCGATTGCCCAACCAGCGGAAAGCCCATGCTTGGGCCAATTGACGGTGGTCGGGTTCCCGGTCGTGATTGTCACGTTGTCTTGCAACAACGTGGGTGATCCCGGAATGACAACGTTGTTCCAGGTGGCGCCGCCGTCTTGCGTCACGATCGGCCACGCCGAATTGTCGGACGGAAGAACCATCTGAACGCTTGGTGAAGAAACGGCAATTGAGCCGCCCTGGGGAGCGGCGAACGAGATGGTGTCGCCGGAACGCACAGTCCCGGTCGTGGCGACCATCAGCGCTACAGTACAGCAGGGCGATGTGGTGATCGACTGGACCTGAGTGCCGAAAGCGCCGCCCGTGTTAATCGCGCCGGGGGTCTTAAGGTCAGCGACCGCCATGCCGACCTGAACATTGCCAGGCAATGAGCTGAAACTGAGTCTCATGCCGCCCGACGAGGTGCTTGACGAAGTCGTGGCCGTTATCAACAGTGGGTCATGGGCATATTTCGTAAAACCGGCTCCGTCGCTGCTGCATCCGGAATCATAAACGGCCGCGCCGAAAGTCCAAGTTGACAGGACGCACACTTCGCCAGTACCGGAATCGCCATCCACGTCCCAGCCCGCAAGGATTTCGGCCGTGTTATACGATGGCTGCAACTTTGCGGAGTAGGTGTTCGGATTGGAGAAGGTAAACAGCGGCCGATCCCACGCTGCGTAGAACGGCCAGGCGTAGTTCGTTGCCGAAAGAGCGTGATTGCTCACGAGACTCTCGATCCCTGCCGTCAGCGAATACCAATTGACCTGTGAAACGGAGGTCGGCGGGATCGCCGTCCATACGCCGATCCCCTCGGCGTTCCGCACCACGTTCGTCTCTGCGGGATCAAACACAACAGCGCCCGTCGTCATGTAACCTTCTTTCGTTACTGCGAGCCACGGCACGTCGGTTGCGTAACGCGCAGGCGATGGACCCACTCCATTACCGATAGGCCCCGTCCAGCTCGCACCGCCGTCGCTGGTCGTATTGAAGTTTGAACCCGCGTCCGTAGTCACGACGTTCAATGGATTGGCCGGATTCACGGTGACATTCTGAACGCCAGGCCCCTGGTTCATGTTGATAATCTTCGACCAGCCGCCGCGGTGCGTAAATTTCCAGAGCTTCGTTCCGTCCGCTTCCCACACCGTCTCGTCACTGCCAACAACTATGTTCCCGCCACAGCTACATCCACTTCCAACCGAGGTCGGGCCGCCACTTGTCGCGGAGAAGGTGCCATTGACCGTCGTCGTTGAGACAAAGACCGGAGAACCGTTGGGCGCGACATAGACCGTCTTGGTCAGCCCTCCAGTCGTCCCGGAGGCAACGTCGAACGCAATCATATAGCCTATGGAACGGGCGGCAGTGGGGATTGCATTGACAGGGGTCGATGTCGCGGTTCCGGTCGAGGCGTCCGAAACTTTGACGAGAAAAACGCCGTTGTCAGGCGTGCCAATCAGAAGGATGTTCTGGTCTGCGGGATCAACGGCCATCTTAGACCCGATAAACTTGGTGCCGCCCTGGTTACCGCCGCTGTCTCCAATCGCAATTGGAGTAAATGCCTTGATCTGCACGAAGGTTACGCCTTGATTTGCGCTGACCCAGAGAATTCCGGCCCAAAGCATGTAGATGCGTTGACTATTATTCGGCGCGATCGCGACTTCCCAAGGACCATTGTTCGCCGCCCTGGCAAAGGATCTATTGTTCCAAAAGCTCGATGGGATTGAAGCCTCCGTAATGAGCTGCCGCCAGGGGCCGGATGTCGTCATGGACTCGCTGGAAACGTTCTGCGAGGTGCTGACAGTCCAGGAAGTACCCGATCCCGCCGTGATGTAGCTTCCGAGCGCGATGCTACCGCCTGCATCCCAGAGCAGTTGTCCGACAGCGAGCGCGCCCGACGAGACGGCGGATACGGTGAGCGTAGTACCCGAGATTAAGCCGGTGAAATTCGCACTTGGCCCGCGAACGTATGCGCCGAACACGTCTACCCGGGCCACCATCGTTCCATCGTTGGCGATGTTGAGACCTGTCGTCTGGCCACCGCCGCCGACCTTGAATATTTGCCAACTGGTAGTTCCGGTAGGTGCCCCATAAGCTCCGCCCGATAATATCAAAGAGACAGTAGCGAGCACAGCCAGCTTTCGCACTAGAAACTCACTTTCCAGCCAAATAGAAAACCAACGGTGGCGACACATCGAAGCCAGGGATGGAGGCCGTCCACCCCACCCGCGGGATCTATACGTTAACGAACGAAATCGACGTTGTCAGCCTGTAAACTCAAGCTGCCGCGACCCCTTCCGTTAACATAATTTAGTGGCGAGACATCAGGCCTGGGATGGAGATAGTGCACCGTGACGCCAGAAATTCCGCGATTGTATTTAGCATGCCAAGAGAAATCACGTTTAGCCATGTACGGGCTACCGCCGTGTGACTTAAACCATCTAAATATGTGGATTGTTGTTGATCAAAGACGAGACCTGGCTTACAGAGCGGCCACGAAAAGATCCTCTGATGAAAGGACGAATAATCAGTGAAGTGGGCCGTTCTCGCTATCGCCCTGGCAGCGGTTGTGCCCCTTGCCCGTTGGTTGCGTCGCAATCCCCGTGAAACTCCAAAAATTTGGATGCTCATGGGCTTTTTACCGTTTGGGGTAGGAGCTTTCCATTTATATATGGCGGCGATTTCCTGGCCAGGATGGCCCGGCTACGTCAAAGGGACCGAGATCTCCCTCCTGGATCTTTTGGCCCTCGCGCTATATTTGAGCTTTCCGCGCAGCGGATCTGCACTGCCGTTTCGGCTATCAATGGCACTTTATTTCGTTGCGGTTCTGTTGTCTGCATTTCAGGCGCCCATTCCCACGGCAGCACTCTTTTATGTTTGGCAGATCGCGCGAATGTTTCTGGTCTATACAGCCGTGTGTAAGGCATGCGTAGATGAGCGAGTGGCACCGGCGTTACTTACAGGCATGACGATAGGACTTTGCTTTGAGGCGTGTGACGCCATCTGGGAACGTTTTGGATTGGGCATCCTTCAAGCGGGCGGTACACTGGGTCATCAGAATTTTCTTGGCCTGATGTCGCATTTTGTGACCTTCCCGTGCCTCGCGCTCCTATTGGCTGGCGAACGCGGATGGCTGCCTATCGTTGCACCGTTGGCCGGCGTATTCATCGCTGTACTAACAGTGTCACGTGGCACAATTGGTCTCGTTGGTGTAGGATATGTTGGAATTTTTATATTGTCTGCGGTGCGTCGATGGACGCCCCGAAAAGCTCTTCTCTTGGTGGCCGGCTTGGCAGCCGCGGGCATACTCGCACCATTCATTCTATCGTCCTTCAATGAACGCTTTGGCGAGCAGCCGGCGCAGCAAGGAAATTATGACGAACGCGCAGCTTTCGAAAAGGCAGCCGAATTGATGATATCAGACCATCCGTTAGGCGTCGGAGCCAACTATTACGTCGTGGCGGCAAATACGGAAGGCTATAACTCCCGCGCCAAAGTCGCTTACATAATAGGAAGCGACAGCGCAAATGTTCACAACATCTACTACCTTGTCGCCGCAGAGACGGGATACTTCGGGCTCTTTGCTTTTATTGTAATGTTGCTTCAACCGTTAATCGTCGCCTTTCGATGCGGCTGGCGCAATAGAGGAGACCGGAGAGGCGATCTGCTGCTTGGTTTTGGCGTGGCGTTATTAATGATTTATATTCACTCTTACTTTGAATGGATCTTTATTACGTTTCAGGCCCAGTACATGTTTGCGCTCGATGCCGGATTGGTGGCTGGGCTTGCGACTCAACTCGGCTACTGGCGGCGTTCCCAAGTGAGCAGTCATTTGGACGTCAGTGGCGCGACCGCAGCAATGACAAAAATGACGCGGAATTGAAGCTCGCACCATCCTATGTCACATAGGTGTTTATTCGCTGCTGTACCGTCGATTGTTGGAAATCTTAAAATGGGGCGAACTAGTGTCGCGAGTCTATGATAGCCACAAACGTATTCTGGTTACGGGCGGCGCCGGATTCCTCGGTTCCCATCTTATTGATCGCCTGCTGGAAATGGGACACGAGGTGCTGTGCGTCGACAATCTGTTTACCGGTGCTAAGCGTAATATTGAACATTTGCACGCTCAACCCCGCTTCGAATTCATACGCCATGACGTAACGTTTCCGCTATATGTCGAGGCAGATGAAATCTACAATCTGGCGTGCCCCGCTTCTCCGATCCACTACCAGCACGATCCCGTGCAGACGACCAAGACCTCGGTGCACGGTGCTATCAACATGCTTGGTCTTGCCAAGCGGCTGAAGTGCCGAATTCTTCAGGCATCAACCAGCGAAGTCTACGGTGATCCGGCCATTCATCCGCAGACGGAGGACTATTGGGGCAACGTTAATCCCATCGGACCCCGGTCTTGTTATGACGAGGGTAAGCGCTGTGCCGAGACCTTATTCTTCGACTATCACCGTCAACACGCTCTCGAAATCAAGGTAGCCCGGATCTTCAATACTTACGGTCCGCGCATGCACCCTGCCGACGGCAGGGTGGTTTCGAACTTCATTGTCCAGGCCTTAAAAGGTGAGCCGATCACGCTCTACGGGGAAGGGAAACAAACCCGATCGTTCTGCTATGTCGACGATTTGGTTGACGGCCTTATTCGGCTCATGGAGAGCCCTGCCCCACTGACCGGGCCAATCAATCTGGGTAATCCCATCGAATTCACGATGGTGGAACTCGCGGAACTTGTCCTGGCTGAAACCGGTTCCTCATCGCCTCTTGTCCGACAACCGCTGCCCCAAGACGATCCAAAGCAGCGCCGGCCTGATATCACGCTTGCCAAACAGCACTTAGGTTGGCTACCTAAAGTAGCCCTGCGAGAGGGCCTTAAGCCCACTATAGCTTTTTTTCGTTCTCTCCTGTCCGCCAGTCAATCGGCAGGGTGATTACTTCGTTGAGGAAGAAAAACGGCCTGGGGATCGGGAATCGGGATGACTACCTTTATTTCTTTTTTTTTGGTGACCTGCGCCGGGCTATGCGCCATTCCAGTCGTTTTGTTCTGTATCGAGGTTCTCGCTGCTGTGACCCTGCCGCAGCGGAAACTCTCGCTACCGACAAATAGTCGTCCGCGCCGCGTCGCCATCGTTATGCCGGCCCACAACGAGAGCGGGGGTATGATAGATACCCTCGAAGACATAAAGGCGCAACTGCAGCCAGACGACCGCCTTCTGGTGGTGGCGGATAATTGTACGGACGATACTGCCGCAGTCGCAATCGGCGCCGGCGCCGAGGTTGTAGAGCGCCAGGATCTGACCAAAATCGGCAAGGGCTATGCCCTGGAGCGGGGGATTCGGCACCTCAGCGCTGATCCGCCTACGGTAGTCATTGTCATCGACGCAGACTGCAGGCTTGCAAACGACACCGTCAGCCGGCTGGCAACGACTTGTGCGGCAACGAACCGGCCCGTTCAGGCACTGAACCTCATGATCGCGCCGGATCAATCGCCAATCGACTACCGGGTCGCAATGTTTGCCTTCCGCGTAAAGAATTGGGTGCGCCCGCTTGGTCTTCGCGCCTTTTACCTACCCTGCCAATTGATGGGAACAGGGATGGCCTTCCCGTGGAAGCTAATCATCTCAGCGGATCTAGCTACCGGGGCGGCCGTGGAAGACTTAAAACTTGGCCTCGATTTAGCGCGCGCGGGGCACCCGCCCCTGTTTTGTCCAGCCGCGGCGGTCAACAGCCAGTTTCCGTCGTCCACCAAAGGAGCCAAGACTCAGCGCAAACGCTGGGAGCAAGGCCACATCGGTATGATCGCGACAACCATGCCGCGGCTAATTTCCGAAAGCTTGATCCAGGGAAATTTTGGCTTGCTGGCACTCACCCTTGACATGGCAGTTCCTCCTCTGACTTTACTCGGAATGTTGCTATGCTTGATGCTGGTAATATCGGGACTTGGCGCTCTGCTTGGTTTATCTACCACTGCCTTGATTGTAAGCGCGGCAAGCTTGTCGGCGTACTTCGTCGCAGTCGTGCTATGCTGGTTGAGATTTGCTCGCGATATATTGCCGCTAAATTCAATCTCATCGGTGGCTTCGTACGTTGTCGGCAAGCTTCCGCTTTACCGTCAAATCCTTTCCCGTGGTCGCAGTTCACACTGGGTTAGAACCGATCGCGCGAAGCCGGAACGGACACCGGCCGACTTAGATCATGTGCAATCACCTAAGTCAGGTGAGTGATGCCAAGTGCGTTAAGAGCGCGCAATGTATCCCAAAACAACAAGATTATTGCCGGAACTGATACGATCGAGACATTAAACGTCAGCTTGCGGTTCATCCGACGAATGACAGATTCACCAAATCATAGCAGTGAACCGACGTTGAACGCGTCGGGGCAAGGTCTATGACAGTCCTGGTCACCGGGGGTGCAGGCTATATCGGCAGCCAGATGGTGCACGAACTGGTCGATGCCGGCGAGCGCGTCGTCGTGCTTGACAATCTCTCTACCGGCCACAGCTGGGCCGTCGCCCAAGGCGTGCCTCTCATCGTCGGTGAAACCGGCGACCAGGAGCTTGTGACGCGGCTTATCCGAGAAAACGGCATTAGGGCGATCATCCACTTCGCCGCCTCGACCGTCGTGCCGGAGTCAATACGCGATCCGCTGGCCTATTATCGCAACAACACAGCCAATTCCCGCGCGCTGATCGAATGTGCGGTCGATGGCGGCGTGCGTCATTTCATTTTTTCCTCGACCGCCGCGGTTTACGGCAATCCGGCTACGTCGCCGGTGCCGGAGGATGCACCGACCCTCCCGATTTCGCCTTACGGCTGGTCGAAGCTAATGACTGAAGTCATGCTGCGCGATGCGAGCCACGCGCACGGCCTCGCCCACGTCACGTTGCGTTATTTTAATGTTGCCGGCGCCGACCCTCAGCAGCGCACCGGTCAATCGAGCCCAAACGCCACCCACCTGATCAAAGCCGCCGTCGAAACGGCGTTGGGGCTACGGCCAAAGCTTGACGTTTTCGGCACCGATTATCCGACCCCGGACGGCACCTGCATCCGCGACTACATCCATGTCAGTGATCTTGCGCGCGCCCACTCCGATGCCTTGCGTCATTTGCGCAACGGCGGGCCGTCGCTGACGCTCAATTGCGGTTACGGACACGGCTTTTCGGTGCTGGAAGTCATCGAGGCGATAAAGCGCCTATCGGGTGTGAACTTCAGAGTAGAGAACGCACCGCGTCGGGAGGGCGATCCTGTCAGTATCGTCGCATCCAGCGACCGGACGCGCACGACGCTTCGCTGGCAGCCGCGGTTCGATGACCTTTCGACCATCGTGGCCCATGCGTTCGCCTGGGAACGGCAGCTCATGATACGCAAAGTAGAATCCCTGGCCGGACAATATCCGTGATCGCTAGAGATCGAGAGTTCGCGATTTGCTCGAAAAGATGCTAATCGGCGAATGCCTTTTCCAAAGCTTTGGAATTTTTAGGTTCGACCTTGGGCCCGGCGTTCAGCCATTGAGACCATGGCTAGATGCTAAAATACTGGGTCTCGGCCTCGGCTTGGTTATGCATCGGAACTCACACTAGTGTCCTGTCTCTGAAATTTCTAGGCATTTATTGCGGATCGTGATTCGATCTCTGCATCGGGATGATTCGGAGGTTGCGATGACTGGGCCTGCTGCGGTGGAAATCGTTCTCAGCGCGATGGAGCGTGGCGAGTTGGAAGCACGGGTGCGTCGTCGCAAGATCGCGCGGGCGGATGCGATGCGCGCCGAGATTGTCCTTCTGGCGGCCGATGGTTTGAACAATTGCGCCATCGCCGACGAGATCGGCGCTTCCCGGATGACGGTTTTGACGTGGCGCAAGCGGTTTGCCGCACAGCGCTTGGATGGTCTTGATGACGAGCCGCGTTGTGGCGCGCCGCGCAAGATCGGAGACGACAAGATCGCCGATGTGGTGAGGAAGACGCTGGAAACAATGCCGTCTCACGCGACGCATTGGAGCACGCGCTCGATGGCGAAGGCATCGGGCCTGTCCGTTTCGACCGTGCATCGCATCTGGAACGCATTCTCGCTGCAGCCTCATCGCAGCGAGACCTTCCAAGCTCTCGAGCGATCCGCAGTTCGTTGAGAAGGTGCGCGATATCGTTGGCCTCTACCTTGACCCGCCGGAGCGCGCTTTGGTGCTTTGCGTCGATGAAAAGAGAGCCAAATCCAGGCGCTTGATCGCACACAACCGCTGCTACCGATGCGCCCTGGCCAAGCCGAGCGGCGAACCCATGACTATGAGCGTCATGGCGTCACCACCTTGTTCGCAGCTCTCGATGTGAAGGCGGGAACGGTCGTAGGGAAGTGCATGCCGCGTCACCGCGCGCGGGAATTCCGCAGGTTCCTCGACGAGGTCGAGCGGAACGTTCTGGCCAATCTCGACATCCACGTTGTCATGGACAATGCATCGAGCCATAAAACCAAGCTCATCCGCGCATGGTTCGCCAAGCGGCGCCGCTGGCATGTTCACTTCACGCCGACGTCGTCATCCTGGATCAATCAGGTCGAACGTTTCTTCGCGCTCCTGTCGGAACAGCAGATCAAACGCGGCGTGCATCGATCGACAGCCGAGCTGGAAGCTGCGATCAACTCCTATATCAAGACCCGTAACGCTGATCCAAAACCGTTCCGATGGACCAAATCGGCCGACGACATCCTCGCGTCGATCGAGCGGTTCTGCCGCCGGACAATCAGCGCTCACGAAACAGCTGCATAGAAACTTCAGAATCAGGACACTAGCACTACTTTGGCAGATTGCGGCATGATCGGGATGGCTGGGATTCCCAAATCAGATTTTCTGTGACTTATAGGTGGTCGGCTTCTTGGAGGGCCGACCATGGCAGACACGACGTCGAATTGGGAAGACGAGCTTGGCGTCTGGCTCAAGCCGTTCTTGGATCGCCTGGGCCATAAGGCGCGGCGGCGAATGTGCCCGCTTTACGTGGCAGGGCTGATCGGGCCCGGCGATCGCAAGAGCGTTCAGCCGATGGCGGAGCGGCTTGCGCCGGGTGATTACGATCAGTTGCATCATTTTGTTGCGGCTGGTGTCTGGGACGCGGCGCCATTGGAGACCGAGCTTCTGGTCCAAGCGGACCGGCTGGTCGGTGGCAGCGACGCGGTGTTGGTGATCGACGATACCGCCGTGCCGAAGGAGGGCACTCACTCGGTCGGGGTCGCCGCGCAATACGCTTCAGCACTGGGCAAGACGGCGAACTGCCAGACACTGGTGTCACTGACGCTCGCCCGGGGCGAAGTGCCGGTCATGGTGGCGTTGCGGCTTTTCCTTCCGGACAGTTGGATCGGCAATCGGCGGCGGTTGGATCGAGCCGGTGTTCCGGCCGTCTATCGAACTGCTCGCAGCAAGCCTGAGATTGCCTTGGCGGAGATCGATCGCGTTACGTCGGCCGGCGTGCGCTTCGGCTGTGTGCTGGCGGATGCCGGTTACGGGCTCAGTGCGCCGTTCCGTCAAGGGCTGACGGCTCGCAAGCTTGCCTGGGCTGTTGGCATCCCCCGTCACCTCAAGGTGTACCCGGTTGGCGTGCGGCTCATTTGGCCGAATACCAAAGTTCGGGGCCGTCCCCGTAAGCGGCACGTTCCCGATGTTCTATCGATAGCGGCCGAAGACATGCTGGCCGCAGCCAAGTGGAGAACTGTGAGTTGGCGCAGCGGGACAAAAGCTCGGCTGAAAGCCCGGTTTGCGGCAGTCCGTGTGCGTACGGCCGACGGACCTCCGCAGCGGATATGGGACAAAGGTCAGCAGCATCTTCCAGGGGACGAGGCCTGGCTCATCGGCGAGCTTCGGGCATCGGGAGAGAAGAAATACTATCTTGCCAACCTGCCGGCCCGGGCAGATCTGCGCAGCTTGGCCGCCACGATCAAGGCGCGATGGGTGTGCGAGCAGGCCCATCAACAACTGAAGGAAGAACTAGGGCTCGACCACTTCGAGGGAAGGTCCTGGCGTGGCCTTCATCGTCACGCGCTCATGACCATGATCGCTTACGCCTTCCTCCAGCATCGTCGCCTCACAGAAGTGAGACGGAAAAAAAAGAATCAACGGGCCGCCGCCTCAACCAACGTTGCCGGCCGTCCGCCACGCCATCGTCAGCCTCATCATTCGATCAAACCCGCTGCAATGTCCGAACTGCCGAATGTGGATCGGGGTAAAAAAGCAGCGTGAATAATCTGCCAAAGTAGTGCTAGTGTCCTGATTCTGAAGTTTCTATGCAGCTGTTTCGTGAGCGCTGATTGTCCGGCGGCAGAACCGCTCGATCGACGCGAGGATGTCGTCGGCCGATTTGGTCCATCGGAACGGTTTTGGATCAGCGTTACGGGTCTTGATATAGGAGTTGATCGCAGCTTCCAGCTCGGCTGTCGATCGATGCACGCCACGTTTGATCTGCTGTTCCGACAGGAGCGCGAAGAAACGTTCGACCTGATTGATCCAGGATGACGACGTCGGCGTGAAGTGAACATGCCAGCGGCGCCGCTTGGCGAACCATGCGCGGATGAGCTTGGTTTTATGGCTCGATGCATTGTCCATGACAACGTGGATGTCGAGATTGGCCAGAACGTTCCGCTCGACCTCGTCGAGGAACTTGCGGAATTCCCGCGCGCGGTGACGCGGCATGCACTTCCCTACGACCGTTCCCGCCTTCACATCGAGAGCTGCGAACAAGGTGGTGACGCCATGACGCTCATAGTCATGGGTTCGCCGCTCGGCTTGGCCAGGGCGCATCGGTAGCAGCGGTTGTGTGCGATCAAGCGCCTGGATTTGGCTCTTTTCATCGACGCAAAGCACCAAAGCGCGCTCCGGCGGGTCAAGGTAGAGGCCAACGATATCGCGCACCTTCTCAACGAAATGCGGATCGCTCGAGAGCTTGAAGGTCTCGCTGCGATGAGGCTGCAGCGAGAATGCGTTCCAGATGCGATGCACGGTCGAAACGGACAGGCCCGATGCCTTCGCCATCGAGCGCGTGCTCCAATGCGTCGCGTGAGACGGCATTGTTTCCAGCGTCTTCCTCACCACATCGGCGATCTTGTCGTCTCCGATCTTGCGCGGCGCGCCACAACGCGGCTCGTCATCAAGACCATCCAAGCGCTGTGCAGCAAACCGCTTGCGCCACGTCAAAACCGTCATCCGGGAAGCGCCGATCTCGTCGGCGATGGCGCAATTGTTCAAACCATCGGCCGCCAGAAGGACAATCTCGGCGCGCATCGCATCCGCCCGCGCGATCTTGCGACGACGCACCCGTGCTTCCAACTCGCCACGCTCCATCGCGCTGAGAACGATTTCCACCGCAGCAGGCCCAGTCATTGCAACCTCCGAATCATCCCGATGCAGAGATCGAATCACGATCCGCAATAAATGCCTAGAAATTTCAGAGACAGGACACTAGTGTCCTGATTCTGAAGTTTCTATGCAGCTGTTTCGTGAGCGCTGATTGTCCGGCGGCAGAACCGCTCGATCGACGCGAGGATGTCGTCGGCCGATTTGGTCCATCGGAACGGTTTTGGATCAGCGTTACGGGTCTTGATATAGGAGTTGATCGCAGCTTCCAGCTCGGCTGTCGATCGATGCACGCCACGTTTGATCTGCTGTTCCGACAGGAGCGCGAAGAAACGTTCGACCTGATTGATCCAGGATGACGACGTCGGCGTGAAGTGAACATGCCAGCGGCGCCGCTTGGCGAACCATGCGCGGATGAGCTTGGTTTTATGGCTCGATGCATTGTCCATGACAACGTGGATGTCGAGATTGGCCAGAACGTTCCGCTCGACCTCGTCGAGGAACTTGCGGAATTCCCGCGCGCGGTGACGCGGCATGCACTTCCCTACGACCGTTCCCGCCTTCACATCGAGAGCTGCGAACAAGGTGGTGACGCCATGACGCTCATAGTCATGGGTTCGCCGCTCGGCTTGGCCAGGGCGCATCGGTAGCAGCGGTTGTGTGCGATCAAGCGCCTGGATTTGGCTCTTTTCATCGACGCAAAGCACCAAAGCGCGCTCCGGCGGGTCAAGGTAGAGGCCAACGATATCGCGCACCTTCTCAACGAAATGCGGATCGCTCGAGAGCTTGAAGGTCTCGCTGCGATGAGGCTGCAGCGAGAATGCGTTCCAGATGCGATGCACGGTCGAAACGGACAGGCCCGATGCCTTCGCCATCGAGCGCGTGCTCCAATGCGTCGCGTGAGACGGCATTGTTTCCAGCGTCTTCCTCACCACATCGGCGATCTTGTCGTCTCCGATCTTGCGCGGCGCGCCACAACGCGGCTCGTCATCAAGACCATCCAAGCGCTGTGCGGCAAACCGCTTGCGCCACGTCAAAACCGTCATCCGGGAAGCGCCGATCTCGTCGGCGATGGCGCAATTGTTCAAACCATCGGCCGCCAGAAGGACAATCTCGGCGCGCATCGCATCCGCCCGCGCGATCTTGCGACGACGCACCCGTGCTTCCAACTCGCCACGCTCCATCGCGCTGAGAACGATTTCCACCGCAGCAGGCCCAGTCATCGCAACCTCCGAATCATCCCGATGCAGAGATCGAATCACGATCCGCAATAAATGCCTAGAAATTTCAGAGACAGGACACTAGGGCGTGTCGTCATTTAGAGGATTCGCAAATCATCTAAAGCGTGATTCATAGGGAGCCTCCTTTTTGAGGGCTTTGCGATGAAGCGCTATGGATTGCGCGACGACCAGTTTGCGCGGATTGAGGCTCTTCTGCCGGGGCGTCCCGGCACGGTTGGCCGCAGCAGCAGGCTCGGCAACCGCCTGTTTGTCGAGGCGGTGATCTGGAAATTCCGTTGAGGCGCTCCGCGGCGCGATTTGCCGGAGTGCTTCGGCGACTGGAAGACTGGAAGAACACCCACAAACGCTTTTCGCGCTGGGCCGCGAGCGGGGTTTGGCAGAGTCTTTTCAAGACCTTGGCGGATGTTCCGGATAACGAATACGCGATGATCGACGCCACCATTGTCAGGGCGCACCAGCACAGCGCTGGGGCTCGTAAAAAGGGGGTTACGACCAAGCCATCGGCCGCTCGCGCGGCGGGCTTACGACAAAAATCCACGTGATTGTTGATGCCCTTGGCAATCCACTGGCGCTCAGCCTCACCGGTGGCAATGCTCACGACATCACCCAAGCCGAACCGTTGGCGGCCCAGGTCGAACCCGAAGCCCTGCTCGGTGACAAGGGATATGATGCCGATAGCTTCATAACCAGCCTTGAGGTACGTGCCATCAAGGCTGTCATCCGCCAAATTCAAACCGCAACGTCAAACGAGCCTGCGACTTCGCACTCTACGCCGAGCGCAATCTCGTCGAGCGGTTCTTCAATGCCATCAAGCATTATCGAGGTATCGCGACACGCTACGAGAAAACAGCTCGCAACTTCCTTGCCGGGCTGCATCTGGTCTGCGCTATCGCTTGGCTCAAATGACGACACGCCCTAGTCTTGTCAGCCCGGAAGATTCGCAGCCGCGGCGTTTTTGTCGTCATGCCCACTTGGAAGGGACGCGGGCGCTTGGGAGCGCAACCAGGGCTTGGCAGCCGCTCGGAAAAGCGCAATTCTCCGGGAATGCAATCCCTTATCGACGTTTATCGGCGATGCGCCGGCGCGGTCATTAATCGCCTTCCCGGTAGCAGTCTCAAGCGCGCTACCGTCGATGCTGCGCTTTGGCACCTCGAACGCACCGCGTATCTCCGTCTCAGAGATTTGAGCTTCCGCCCCACAGCCATCATCGATATCGGCGCTCATTGCGGAGATTGGACGCGGTCGATAAAAACCATATTTCCGGCAACGCCCGTGCTCATGGTTGAGGCCCGTGAGGAGATGCGCGCGGACCTCGAGCGAGTGATTTCGGAGTACCCGGATTGCAGTTATAGGACCGTACTCCTCGGACCGAGCGAACGACAGAACGCAACGTTTCATGTTCAAGGGACCGGCTCGTCAATCTATCCAGAGCGAAGCGATACCGCGAGCATCCCGATCAGCCTCGCGATGACGACACTAGACGCGATAGCCGTATCATTAGCATCTCCATTGTTTATCAAGCTCGACGTACAGGGTGCCGAACTCGAAGTCCTCCGTGGTGGAGAGATAACGATGGCAAAAGCGGAGATAGTCCAGCTCGAAGTCCCCCTCGTACAATATAACGAAGGCGCGCCGACCTTGCAGGAAATCATCGCCTTCATGGCAGAGCGAAACTTTGCAGTCTATGATGTAACAGGGTTTGTGCGCCCCTTTGGCGGGCATCTCGTTCAGGTCGACCTGCTATTCGTGCGCTCCAGCTCTAAACTGCGTCCCGATCGCTTCGCATTTCGAAATAGCCAGCCATAACGCTCGCAGGCGCCGCCCTCGCTCCGTGACACGACCGCCGACATGTTGCCGGCTCCTACTGGCACTGGAAAACGACTTATCGATCAGCCGGAAATTCATACCGAGGACTGGTATTTGGAGTACCGCCACGGCCTGAAACAAATGACGCGGCCTGGGACTATTAGTAGAATGAATGAAAACGAAACTACGGATGTCCGTGATGATCTCTCCCGCGAAGTTTACTGCATCCTCGGAATACCTATCGACGCGGTCGAGATGGAGCACGTCTTCCGCAGCATTGATGTCGCCGCGGGGGCCAAAACACCTTTCGTTATTTCGACCCCGAATCTCAATTTTCTGGTGAACAGCCAGGCCGATCCGGAATTCAGAGAAACGCTGCTGCTAAGTGATCTTTGTCCGCCCGACGGCGCACCAATTATCTGGATTGCCCGCATGATGGGTATCCCTATCAAGAAGCGGGTTGCCGGATCCGATATTTTTGCAACGCTTCGATGGCGGCCTAGGCCCGGAGGCCCGTTAAAGATATTCTTATTCGGATCCACGGAACGGGTTGCTGCGGCGGCGTGCGAGCGGCTAAACTCCAACCCTATCGGCCTGGAATGCGTGGGCTGGGCGTGTCCGGGATTTGGGAACGTGGGCGAGTTAAGCCAAAACCATTTTATCGATCAAATAAATTCGAGTAACGCCGACTTCCTAGTTGCCGCCCTGGGCGCCAGACAGGGGCAGTTGTGGTTACGGCGAAACCATCATCGTCTGCATATTCCGATCCGGTCCCACTTGGGTGCCGTCATTAATTTTCAAGCGGGCACCGTCACGCGAGCTCCTCATACCCTACAGAAATTGGGTCTCGAATGGTTATGGCGTATCAAGGAGGAGCCGATCCTGTTTCGGCGTTATTGGCATGATGGCGGGGTGCTGCTGGGCTTGTTGCTGACCCGCATCCTCCCCCTAGCAGTGGCCGCGCGATGGGCTCGACTGCGTCCTGATTGTCGTCGACATGATTTCGTCATCGTTAAAACTCATAATTGCACAAATGTGACGTTAGGCATAATCGGCGACGCCACCGCAAGCCAGGTTCCGAAAACAATCGCTTTCTTTCGTGATGCGGTAGCAACCCAGAAAAAAGTAGTACTCGATTTGTCGCAGACTGGGGCGATGGATGCTCGCTTTTTTGGGCTTTTACTTATGCTGAGAAAACAACTGTCGGGTAATGGATCTGGCCTGCAATTCGTGGGCGTCTCTCCGATCCTCGGAAGGCTGTTCCGGCTTAACGGACTAGAATACTTGCTGTCTCCCAACGAAAATTACGATGTCAACACTGTCCATTAGCAAAGGGCCAGCCGGCGTCTTGCTACCGGCGATTGCTGGCGTACTTATCAGTCTCGCTGCGTTCAGCAGCGCGCTATTGGAACTGATAAACCGCTGGAGCGCACAGGAGGAATATAGCCATGGCTTCCTGATCCCCATAGTGACCGCTTGGCTGCTTTGGATGCGGCGCGATGCGCTGGCCGCGAGTATCGGCCGACCCAGTCTTGCCGGCCCCGCCTTGATCCTACTTGCGATCGCGATGCATGTCCTCGGCGAACTGAGCGCCATCTGGATATTTTCGCAAGTCGGATTTGTTCTATGTTTGATGGGAATTGCGCTTTCGATCGGTGGGTACTCACTGTTACGCGTGGCTTTTATTCCCCTTGCGTATTTACTATTTGCAATTCCACTCCCCTACTTCATCGACGCTGTATTGACCTTGAAGCTCCAGCTCATCTCTTCGCAGCTGGGCGTCTTTTTTATTAGATTATTCCAGATCCCGGTCTATCTCGACGGCAATATCATCGACATGGGTGTATACAAGCTGCAGGTCGTCGAGGCCTGCAGCGGGCTCCGTTATCTCTATCCGCTGTTGAGCCTGAGTTTCCTGGCAGCGTATTTGTTTCAAGCACCGTTTTGGCAGCGTATCCTCGTCTTTTTGTCGAGTATCCCGATCGCGATCGGCATGAATGGCTTCCGAATCGGCGTGGTTGGCTTTCTGGTCGACCGCTGGGGCACCCGGATGGCCGAGGGAGCACTCCATTTCTTTGAGGGCTGGGTAATCTTTCTCGCCTGTTCCATACTTCTTGCAGCCGAGATGTATGTTCTGGCGCGCTTTTCGGGTCGGCGCTTTTTTGACGTTTTCCACCTCCCGAATATCAAGGCGTCACCGAGAACAGCGGAGCCGACCCGATCACGCGCCGCCGTCCCAATCTTGACGGCCCTCTCCTTCCTGTGCGTCGGCGGACTGGCGGTATTTTTTATCTCCAGTCGCAGCGAAATCATTCCGGAGCGCTCCCGATTCGTGGCATTTCCCACCCAACTTGCCGGATGGCAAGGTCACGTCTCATCGCTCGACTTAGCCACCGAACAGTTTTTGCGGGTCGATGACTACATTTTGGCCGACTACAGCCAACCGGGCGGCATGCCAGTCAATCTCTATGTCGCCTATTACGCGTCGCAGCGAAAAAATAAGTCGCCCCATTCGCCGATCGTCTGTCTTCCCGGCGGGGGCTGGCTGATCACCAGCCTCGAACGCAGGAACCTCGGCAGCGACGGCGCCAGTTATCCTTATAACCGGGTCATCATCCAAGATGGCGCGAAGCGCGACCTGGTTTACTACTGGTTCGACGAGCGCGGCCGCCCGATCGCCGACGAATACTGGGCAAAGTGGTACTTGCTTGCCAATTCGATCGTCCAGAACAGGACGGACGGCGCGCTCATACGTTTAACCACGCCAATCAAGCCCGACGAATCCGAGGACAGCGCCGACCAGCGACTGCGGTCTTTCTTACAAGTCGCGCTGCCGCCCTTGACCAAGTTCCTTCCATCCAGTGTTGCCCCGCAGTCCGACTCCGCCCTCCTGCAGGTCGCGGATCCGCGTTCCTAGAACCGTTAAGAGCTCACCATGCCACGACAGATTTTTTCGCGCTCATCGAAGATCAGCCTAGCGTTCGTTGCCCTGTTGGCGCTGCAGCTCCCGGATTGCAGCTCGCCCGAAGCGCGTGCGCAAAGTTATTACGACAGCGGCATGAAGCTTCTGGCTTCCCATGAGGATCAGAAAGCGGCGGTGGAGTTTCGCAATGCGCTGCGATTAAAAAAGGACTTTCTGCCGGCCTGGCGGGGCCTCGCCCAAACCGAGGAAACAGCCCATGATTGGGCTGGCCTCGTGCCAGTGCTGCGATCGATCTTGGATCTCGATACGAGCGATCAGGCGACAAGAATTAAGCTCGCCAGGCTGCTCCTCTCCGCGGGGAACCCCGCCGAAGCGCTCAAGCTCGTAAACGCATCGACCGAGCCCGACACCAACAATGCAGGCTTGCTCGCCCTTAAGGCAGTCATCTCTTACAAACTGAAGGACAGTGATACGGCCGTTCGCGACGCGCAGGCGGCTCTGAAATCAGAGCCCGGCAACGTGGATGCATTGATCGTTCTCGCCGCTGTTCGGTTCGATCTCAACGATCCTACCGGCGCATTACAGATCCTCTCCAGTAACCCACAAACTCAAGATAAGGACCTCGGGACCCAGCTCTACAAGCTCAGAATTTTTGGACAATTGAAGAATTACGGCCAAACCGAAGCGCTGCTTAAAACTTTAGCTGAGCGCTATCCACAAAGCGCTGGGTTTCGAAAGCAATTGGTCGGCATCTATGTCACCCAGCATCGTACCGATGACGCCGAGAAGGAACTCCGGGCGATTGCTGCAATCGATCCCACGAATACGCAATCGGGGCTGGAGCTTTTCCAGTTTCTGTACAGATTCAAGGGCCCGACGGCGGCGCGGCAAGAGCTCATGAGTCGGATTAATGCCGGCGGGGATGTTTTTCCCCTTCAATTGGCCTTAGCTGGCCTCGATTACGACCAAGGCAACGTCGGCGATAGCTTCAAATTGCTGAACCAACTGAGCAGCTCAGACTCGCCTGCCCAGTCCGTTAAGGCAAAGATCATGATGGCCGAACTCAATCTGCGACAGAAGAACGTTGATGCCGCGGAAAGGCTCGTCGACGACATCCTTGCCAATGACCAACGTAACGTTGAGGCGCTAAAAATACGCGCCACCATCCATCTCGATCGGAATCAGATGGATCCAGCCGTCGCCGATCTGCGCGAAGGGCTCAACGATCAGCCGCGGTCTGCCGATCTCATGCTGATGTTGGCGACGGCCTATGAGCGAAGCGGTTCGATTGACCTGGCCGACAAGGAGTACGCCGACGCGATGAAGGCGTCGAATTTCAATCCCGTCGTCGGCCTCCAATACGTCGCATTCCTACGGCGCCGCGGCGGCAATGACCGCTCCTACGATGTGTTGACCGAGTTAGCTAACCGCTGGCCGAACAATGTCCAGGTCTTATCCAGCCTAGCGCAGGCGAAACTGTCACGCCAAGACTGGAGTGGCGCGCAACAAATCGCCGAAATGATAAAGCGGATCGACAATTCCGGTCCCGCATCCGACGAGATATTGGGCGCCGCCTTGAGCGGTGAGCACAAGTACGACGCGAGCATAGCCGCCTTTCAAAATGCTGCCGCGGCGGCGCCGTCGGCGGCAGCGCCAATGGCCGCTTTGGTGAAGGTCTGGCTGACGAACAACCAGACCGATAAGGCGACGGCCTACCTACAATCGGTTCTCAAGGACAACCCCAAGAACGCGCAAGCCTATGTCCTTCTGGGCAATATTGAATTTTCGAACCACACACCGGACCAAGCCGAGAACAGCTTTAAAGCGGCCATTGCCGGTCAGCCAACAAGCGAGATTGGATACCAGGCGCTCGCCAGTCTTTACCTTCGTCAGAATAAAGCCGACGCGGCCCTAGGCGTAATTCAGACCGGACTTGCGAAGGTGCCGGACAGCACAAATTTGCTGCTGACCCGCGCCAGGATTTTCGAGCTACAGGGAAAATACGATGCCGCAATTTCGGAATACCAAAATATGTTGAAGTTGCAGCCGGGTTCAATGATTGTAACGAACAATCTGGCGAGCCTGCTCGCTGACCATCGCGCCGACAAGGCTAGCCTCGATCAAGCGCAGTCACTCGCCGCCAGCCTCCGTGATTCGAAGGTAGCTCAGTTTCAGGATACGCTTGGCTGGGTCTATAACCGTCAAGGCGACTTCAAGGCCGCGGTTCCACTGCTCGAGGAGGCCGCAGCGAGCATGCCGACCTCTGCTTTGGTGCATTACCATCTCGGTATGAGCTATGCCGGCGTCGGCCAAAATGCCAAGGCAACCGAAGAGCTTAAGCAGGCGCTCAGTCAAGCCACTGACAGTGATCTACAGACAAGAATCAAAGCCGGACTGAAAACGATCGCAACGCAATAAGTGGCCGACCGAGACAATTCCAACACTTACGCTGCTGGTGATGGACTCAATGGCAGCACGCCGTACTGCGTCTTGTTTTCGATAACCAGCGCCACAATGTCCGGGGTGATCGGGTTGGATAATACGGCATATCCATAGATCAGGGCGGTGTCACACAGAATATTGATGGTCCGCGGAATGCCCTGACTGGCGTGCGCGATGGCCGAGCAGGCCTCTGGAGTAAATAATTGCACGCGGGAGCCGGCAGCCTTGAGACGGTAATTGATGTAACTGCTGACCTCGTTTGGCTTCAGCGGACGAAGATGAAAATCGGACGACACCCGTTGTGCGAACTGCACGAGCCGCGGTGATCGCAATAACTCCTTCAGTTGCGGCTGACCGACCAGGATGATCTGCAGATACTGATCCTTATCGGCATTTATGTTGGACAGCATGCGGAGTTCTTCCAGCGACTCCAAACCTAGGTTTTGGGCTTCATCAACAATGAGAATCGTCCGACCCCTCCTGGCATATTGCTGGTACAGGAACGTCTGAAATCGCTTGAACAGAACGGGATAGGAATCTTCAAAGGGCTGGTTGAGCGACATCATGACCCATTGCAGGAGCTCAGCCTTGCCCTGCGGGGTGTTCGAGATCAGGCCTACCGTTATGTTGCTGTCGAGATTGCGCAATAGGTGGCGCAGCAGCGTGGTCTTGCCACAACCAATCTCGCCGGTAATCACGGTGAATCCGGCATTATTCATCACGCCGAATTCAAGCATCGCGAAAGCCAAGCGATGGTTCGGACCCCAGTAGATCATGTCCGGGTCGGGAAGGATCGAGAATGGCTTTTGGTGTAGCCCGTAATAAGCCTCGTACATCAGAGATCCATAAGCTGCGCTGTCTGTCCCTGCAAGTGAGCCAATAGACTGCCGGCCCCGCTCTGGCGCTGTACCGATTTCGTCGTTGCGTCACAAAGGACCAGCCCAGATTTCACCAAATTTAGCCGCGAAATTGACTAATAGACAGGCGGGGGCAATAATTAGCCTTAACATTGACGCGAGATATTATTCAATTGAAGATTGGTCCGTTTCGCCCTATACGGCCACTTTACGCTGCTTGCGACGGTTCGCCCAATTATTAGCCAGAGACGCCAAGCATCGCCGCGAAGGACCGGAGCCAGGTAAGGCATTGACGATGCTTCAGACATATGGGTCGGCCCAATCGGCTCTTTACGAGGACCGCGGCCAGAGTTTTGATCTCGCATTTCTGATTGGCATCCTCAAGCGCAGAATCTTGTTTTTCGCGATACCGTTTTTGCTTATTGCGATGCTCGGGTTCGGCGTCGTTGCGATTCAGCGGCCGATCTACCGTGCCGAGGGTAAGATACTGGTTCAATCGCCAGAGATACCCCCCGATCTCGTTCATCCGACCATTACGGAAGTTGCCGACGAGCGCGTCCAGGTCATCAAACAGCGCATCATGGCCCGGGACGATCTCATGGCGGTGGTGAATAAATTTAATCTGTTCCCCCGCGAGCGGGGCTGGATGTCGAGCACCGAGCTGCTCGACTTGGTGCGATCCAGGATGGAGATTCAGCCGGTCGCGCTTGATGCACAAACCGTAATCCCGGGCAAGCCGACGATCGCCTTCACGTTGACCTTCGATTACGAAGTTCCGGCTCTCGCGATGGGTGTGGCGAATGAGTTTCTGACATCCATTCTCAGTCAAGATGCCAATACCCGGACCTCCAACGCCGCCGAAACAACGCAATTCCTTGACCGCGAGGTCAAGCGGTTGCAAAGCGCGCACGACGCCGTTATCGCGCAGCTCCAGGCGGCCAAGCAGCGACCCCCGGACCAAGAGCAAGCCCAATCGGAAGAGGCGAAAGCCCAGCTCAAGGATCTGGCTGACGCGGAAACCAGTTTGACGCAAGCATTGGCCGTCTATTCCGACGAATATCCGATTGTGAGGAATTTGCGGAAGAAGATCGCCGCTCTAAAGCATTCTATTGCTGCAACGCCTCAGTCGCCCCCGGCCGCCAATAAATCGGCAGTGGCCGATGTCAATGTCGTGGCGTTGGAACGGCAAGAAGCGGACTTGGACAAAAGCCTGGAAGAGGCCAATCGCAAGCTCAACACCGCTCGGCTCGGCGAGAGCATGGAACGAGGGCAACAGGGGGAGCGGCTGGAGGTCATCGAGCAGCCGTCGCTGCCCCAGAAGCCCGTGAGGCCGCAGCGATTAAAATGGTACGCCGTGGCCTTCGCGTTGGCCGGCATGATCGGTGCAGGCACTGTCGTGATCGCCGAAATGCTCGATGGCAGCATTCGCGGAATCCGTGACCTATCCGGAATCATCGATCGACATTTGATCGTGAGTATTCCGTACCTGTCCACTCCCGGCGAGGATTCCAGAAGACGACGCAAGTTGGTCCTGCTGTGCGTCGGCTTGGTTGCAGTCTTGGCGGCAGCCATTGCCGGCGCTGTAATAAAAGGCGTTTCGATCGACTTCTCCTGGTTTGATCGACCGCTTCTCGACTCTTTAACCCGTGTGCTACATTGACTGTGCCTCCAGCGAGGCGCGCGCCTACCCGTGAGATCCCATGGAACCCATAAGGCAAGCGGTTGAACGTGCCAGAGCCGGCGGGATGGGGCCGAGAACCCCAATCTCAGAGGATTTGGGCGCCCCCTCGCGGCACATGGATTCGGCCCCGCGGATCCAGCCTGGGCATGAGCCGCGATTGGAAGAGATTGAACTCGACCCTTCTTACCTTCAATCCAAACGGATCGTCGCCTTCAATGGTGCGGATTTGCGGTCGCGACCCTACGATATGTTACGGACCCAGGTCTTACAGTCCATGGGCGTGGGTGGTTGGAACGTTTTAGGGGTTACATCGCCGACGCCAGGATGTGGAAAAACAGTAACGGCGACTAATCTAGCATTGAGCATCGCTCGGCAGCGTGATCAGTCCGTTGTTCTCATCGATGCGGATCTGCAACGGCCGCAAGTTGCCAACTCTCTCGGACTGCAGTGTTCCGGCGGGGGCTTATTGGATATTCTGGAAGAACGAACAAGCTTTCGAGACGCCACCGTGCCAGTCCGAGTAGGAAAGCAGCGACTCGCCGTGTTGCCCACCTGTGCTACCAAAGTGTCGTCCGAATTAATGAGCTCTCGGGCGATGCGCGACTTGTTGCAGCACATCAAGAGAAATTATCAATCCCACATCATGATTGTTGATTTGCCGCCCCTGTTGGCGAGTGACGATGTCATCGCGATTTTACCGCAGATCGACTGCGTTATGCTCGTAGCCGCCGTTGGACTTTCCAAGGTTTCTGAGATCGAGGAATGCAATAGGCATCTCCAGTCCAGCCATCTTGTTCGCGTTGTCGTCAACAAGACGAGAGACGCAGATTCCAATTATTACTCTTACTAGGTCCTTCGCGCGTCATACCGCCCGACCTAGTTAAACCTATAGGTGGCGCTCATTGTAATAAGATTACGAACAGCCGTTGTTTGAGGCGCATTGGAGATAATGGTTGAATATTGATAGTCCCACGTAAGCGATAGATTGCGCCAGATATCGTATCGTAGAGTGGTATCGGCAACCCAGGAATTATCCCATATCGGACTGCCGATATATTGAACGCGAGTAAAGCCAAAGAGATTGGTTAAAGTCCATTGCGGATTGATGGCGTAGGCCGAGCGCAACGAAGTCGCGGTAATCTGCGTGGAGCTTGTCACCGCAACTTGCAATGGCGTTATCGCCGGAATGCTGAGGGCTTGCGTTGCTGGTGCTGCATTCGCCGGAGCATAGTTGAGTGTTTCATCGACATTGGCGGTAATGGTCCATGCGGGCGTGGGATAATAGGCGAGCGTTCCTCCGTAGACGTTGCCACCGGCCGATTCAGACCCCGCTTCGCTCGATCCCTGATGACCAAAATAACCTGAGAGCCGGAAGAGGCCGACTTGGCGGGTGCCAATCCCGCCGACGACGCGGTAGGCGGTCGAGCTTGAGTCGGGATCTGTCGTCCGGACGGCAAAGGAGCCGTCCGAATAAGCATAGAAGATTGATCCAAGCCAAAACGAACCATCTTCGGTAAATGACTTCGTGGTGTAATCTGGCGTGCCTTGTTCGTCATAATCGACACGCTGAACCGAAGCGCCCAAAGTCGCAATGCCGTCGCTAAAAAGTTTCTGGACGCTCGCGGTCCCGGTGAATTGATCATAGGGATTGACGATTGAGAGCGGACTAACGCTGGACGTTGGACCAACTTGCCCCACCACTTGGCCGGTCGTCGGATTAATGATCGTCCCGTTCGGTTCGACAATATTTCCATTCGGCAACACTTGGGTACCGGTAAATCCAGTTGGCGACGGGATCGCACTCGTCAGGCCCGGAGAAATTGTTTGGTGGGTGTAGTCACCGCTCATCGTAAAATTTAGATCGCGCAGCGGCGCGTATTGCTGGGTAAAGGTCGCTTCGCCGTTGCTTTCGTTGATCGCACTATCGGTCAGATAGTCAAGCTGTTGGAAGCTGCCAAACAGCGTCGTCGTATGAATCCCGTTCGACCATTCGGCCGTTAGGCTCGGCGATACGCCAAGCGCCCAACCCGAGATTTTTGATTGCGGACTGATGAAATAATTGTTGGAATTTTCGGCGAGGAAGTTTACCGCCGGATAGAGCAGCCACGTGTTGAAGGCAATGGCATTAGGGTCATAAGGAAGAAACCCACCAGGCGGAATACTCGTAGGAGGCTCCGCAAAGCCGGCGCGTGGCACCGCAACGGCGAAAACCGCACCAAATAACACCAGTGCGGCCAACCTTCTTATGCCATTTGATTTCGTACAGAGCATCTGATGTTCAGCGTCACGCACGAAAGCTCGGGTCGGGGATCAAGGCGCACGGCGAGGCTCGGAGACGTCGTCTAGAAATACCGTTCCGGCACCCGAATCAGATCTCCCGGCTGGACGGCGATCGGGGCCGCCAAGGAGTATTCTTGCCAGACTTCCTCACCCGGATGGCGGATCAGAACCGAGGTTCTGCTGGCGCGATAGGTGAACCCGCCTGCGGTCGCCACCGCCGTCAGAATATCGGCGCCGCTCGTATACGCATATTTTCCTGGCGTCATGACTTCGCCAAAGATGTAAAATGGTCGGAATGAAACAACGGAGACGGTGATCTTTGGTTCTTGGAGAAATTTGCCACTCGCGTATGCCTGCGTGATGGCCCGCTCCACTTCGGCCCGGGTCCGGCCGGCAGCGACAATGGTGCCGATGAGCGGCATCGAGACGGTGCCAGCCGGACTGATGTCATAAATACCGCTGAGCGCATCCTCTCCAAAAATGATGATCTTGAGCTGATCGCCGGGCTGGAGAGATGAGGCGACCGCGGTCGGCGGGACAGGGAGCGAGTCAGCGGTCACCGGACCGTAGTCCGTGATGCAGCCGCCAAGCTGGAGCCCGATCGCCAGGCAGGCAGCCAATCTGAAAGATCTTTTGATCATACCCTGCGCCCCCAATGCCGTTCAGGCCTTCGAGTCAAAGCCAGACCCTCGTGCTCGTTTCAGGCCAGCGTGCTGGCGTTGCCTTTCGGCAGCACATCTGGCCCTTCGCCCTCTCGCCATAACTCTTCCGTCACCTTAAAAGACGAGCACGGGCCGAATCAGGCCCGCCAGCCCTGAGGATGCAAACTCGATAAAACTGTACCTCTTAACGGCGCTCGGAACTGTGCCCGATTTGCCACAGGCATGGAAAAAGCCTCGGATGCACCGTCAAGGCTTGCGATGCCTGGGCGCGAGGTTCCGCGATCCCCGATCAGCCGCACAGTTTCAGGCTTGAATTTCAGGCTTGAACTCCGTCCAAGCCGTCGCGTTTGCCTACCTTCCGGGCTCCTAAACACGCCTCACCCGGCGTCAACCAAACCGGGTGCAGGACACCGCTCTGCCAAGCAATGAAGGAATGCCCCCGACCGGCCAGACCGCGCTGTCCGTGGCCTAAGAAGGAGGCGCTTTGCGAACGCACACCCCGTAGGTCCCCAGTCCCAAATCGCAACGATTACCGGGTCCACATTCAAGGTTAAACGAGCAAGTCTTTCCGGCAGTGCGATTAGGGTCAAACGGATCGTGGTAGGGAACCTTGTCGTACGTGTTGCCCGGGAAGGTCCCGCCTGTGCAAAGGCCCACGACCTGCCCGTTCGGTTTCACGCATTTACTCCCAGGCGAGCAATCGGTCTCGAACGAGCACGCCAGAGCTGGCGCGCTCGCCAGCATGATTGCCAAACTCGCCAGTCCCACGCTGCATTTCATTGCGATCTGGTTCATTGGTGACTGCTTCCGGTATAATCGCGCTGCGACAAAGGCCCGGCGGGGGTATCAAGTAAAGCTATTGTGTGGTTCCCGCCTTACGCCCGGCGAGGCCGTGCGACAAGTGGGTCAAATCCGCCGGATGCGTACGCGCTACTGGCCGCGCTGTGCCAAGATCGGCAATGGCTTCGACTGCGATCCATGCGTATTATTTGCGAATTTAGCGGACCGATCGCTTCCGCTGCAAGATACCCACATGCTTGCTAAGTAAGGTTGATGGGCGCTCGTTGTTGCGAGGAAAACTACTGCTGCTAGTTTAGTCTCATGACGAAACCACCGGCAACTGGGCTCCCTCAGGGTAATCGATCGCCAATCTCAGCGGATCGCGATGTCTTGAGCCCGCGTGAACACGAGGTCATGCTTCTCGCCGTCGCCGGGTTTACAAACAAGGAAATTGGGCGCCGACTAAAAGTGACTGAGGGAACGATCAAACTGCACTTGCATAGGATCTACCAGAAACTTGGCGTCAAAAGCCGGTTTGCTCTTGCCGCCCTCGGAAGAAATATGGCTTCTACTCCGGAGCGTGGGCTTGGTGGGCCATTCGACACCGCGTAACATCCATTGATCTCTAGCGTCGGTAGTAAATGGTGGCCCCGACATCAATCTACGCTTGCGGATAGTATATCTACTTATACGAGGAGTAAGCCCGCTACACGGCCTTGGACGGGAATGCGTTTTAGGCCCCTCGGATTGGCGATATTTCCTAATACACGTCCGATGCCGTACGCAGATACCGGCGCAAAGACTAGCCCTAACATCAGATATCAAGGATAGCCCTAACTTTAGATATATTGACTCACAGTTGTGCCCCGTGTCCTATGGTGAATGATCCGTAACCTAGGCTTCAACCACGGCTGTGGAAACGGGCCTACGAAATCTCGGACGGCTGGGCTTAAGCCCCACAGAGGAGAGCGTTATGAAGAAATCGTTGCATTACGGTGGAGGCTTTGCAGTGATAGCCGGGGTCGCCGGCATCGCTGGTTCGGCCTTGTTTGCGGCCCCCGCTAAAGCGGACACGATCGACGCGTATCTTTACGCGGATGGCAGCCTCATTGCTACGTGGGACGGCACAGCGAACGCCGGTAGCTTGTCGGTCGTTAGCAGCAACGTCACAATTGGGGGCGCCTCAGGCACAGTCAACATTACCAGTAACGGGCCTAACGGCGGCGAAGGGCTCCCTAACCTCTTCGCGACGAGCACCACCGATCTTCAATTGACTAATATTCCAGCGGGTACGACGCTTGCTTTATATATCGCCGACTCGGGTCTGACGACGCCCGCTGCTGGGTTTAGCTCTATCTTCACGATCAATAACGTGCCGGCTGGTGCGTTGAACGCTACCGAGAGCACCTATGTGGTAGCCGGAACACCCACATTTGCCAGTAACGGGGCAAGCGGACTCGGAACTCCTCTTGGCAGCTTTACGGGAACCGCCGGTACAGGGGCTACCGTGGGGAGCAGCACAAGCGCCCCGCCAGCCAACTATACACTGACCGAAGAGTTCTCTGGCCTTTGTACAACGACCTGCAATAACGAATTCCAGGGTCAGGAAACTCTCCAAGCCACGCCGCTACCTGCAGCGTTACCGCTGTTTGCGGGCGGGCTGGAACTCCTTGGCCTACTCGGCCGCCGGAAAAAGGCAAACGCAATCGCCGTCGCTTGAGCGAAACTCTACTTCTGAACGACCACCACATAGCCCCGGGGGGATATTTCCCCCGGGGTTTTTTCTTGCCTTGCCGCGGCGGTGCTGCGCCACCGTCGCCAAAGAAGGACCTCGTTATTTGATAATCGGTCGACTTACCATGAGGGGCTCTGACCGCCATCCCAATGAAATAGTAAAATTTGGTAGCTCGCATTCACCTAGTTTCAGGAGGCATGAGCTCATGGGGGGGGTTAGACGCATCTCAAGGGAGGAGAGGCCGATGCGCTTGCAGTTCAGGCAGACGGGATGAGGTCGCCATATCCGCAGATTTCGTATCCGTCGAGCGGGCCCTCGTCACATTGGAAATCGAGAACATGCTTTACAGCGATGTCGGCGACTTTAACCATCGAGAAAGCACGGGAATTGGCAAGCGCCCTATGGTCGGTAGCCGACGCAATCGAAGCGGTTTCTCGGCCGGCTACCGAATCCTTCCGTTTCGTGCAGCGAATAGACTTTGCAACGCCGGCGACGGAAGTCGGCTCCTGAGCAACAATCTTAACGTCCTTCTAGCTGCAGAGCTGCGCTGTCAGGCCGCTGAAAGTTACCGGCTATTCCGGAACAGCGCTTCGCGACAGAACAACAACGCGCGGCCGAAGCGACGTAAAGCCAAATGAAATGCTGTTTGTGTTGACCATATGATCGCCACGTCGTTGACAAATAATGGTTGATAGTTGGTATTTTAGGAAAATGCGCAGCGTCATTCTGCCCATCGGCAAGAGGCGTTGATCGAATTTGAGAGGGCGTTGGGATGCGTATTGCAATGGTTGGTGCCGGCTATGTGGGACTGGTATCAGGGGCTTGTATTGCTGATTTTGGCCACGAGGTCGTGTGTGTGGACAAGGATGCCGGAAAAATCGAAGCGCTGACGCGCGGCGAGATTCCAATCTACGAACCTGGACTCCAGGACCTTGTGCGAACGAATGTCGGTCAAGGACGGCTAGCCTTCTCCAGCGTGCCGAAGGAGGCCGTTCGCGCCGCGGAGGCGGTGTTCATTGCGGTCGGCACGCCGTCACGACGTGGTGACGGGCACGCGGATCTGTCCTACCTGTACGATGCTGCTCGAGAGATAGCGGCGGCGCTCGATGGCTTCACCGTCGTCATTATCAAGTCGACAGTCCCCGTCGGCACCGGCGATGAAGTTGAGCGGATCATGCACGAAGCTCGTCCGGATGCCGAATTCGCCGTAGTTTCGAACCCCGAATTCCTGAGAGAGGGGGCGGCGATCCACGACTTTAAACACCCCGATCGCGTCGTGGTCGGAACCGACGACGAAGCCGCCAAGAAGATTATGGCGGAGATCTACCGCCCGTTGAATCTCAATCAGGTTCCGATCCTCTACACCGCGCGGCGAACCGCGGAACTCATAAAATACGCGGCCAACGCCTTCTTGGCGACCAAGATCACGTTCATCAACGAAATCGCCGATCTTTGTGAGAAGGTCGGTGCCGACGTCCAGGAGGTCGCACGCGGCATCGGCCTTGACAATCGCATCGGGAGGAAATTTCTGCATGCCGGACCGGGCTTCGGTGGCTCCTGCTTTCCCAAAGACGTGCGCGCGCTCATTAAGACCGCCCAAGACCACGAGGTCCCACTGCGCATTCTGGAGGCGGTCGCCACGGTGAACGACACGCGGAAGCGCGCGATGGCCCGCAAGGTGTCCGCCATGTTCGCCGGGGGCCTTCGCGGTAAGACCGTTGCGGTCCTCGGTCTGACCTTTAAGCCCAACACCGACGATATGCGCGAAGCTCCCTCGTTGGCGCTGATCACGGCACTGCAGGATATGGGCGCACGAGTCCGCGCGTTCGACCCGGTGGGAATGATGCCAGCTCGGGCTCTCCTGACGGACGTGGTCTTTTGTGAAAATGCCTATGACTGCGCCGATGCCGCCGATGCACTGGTTATCGCCACCGAATGGGAGCAGTTCCGGGCGCTTGATCTCGAACGGCTGCGCGACCTAATGGCCTGCCCGGTCGTCGTTGATCTTCGAAACGTGTACCGACCCGAGGACATGCATCGACACGGGTTTGCCTATGCCAGTGTCGGAAGATCCTCGCGGGCACCGCACTGGGCCGCCGAAGATGGCGCTCTCGATCGACTGCTCTCGCTCGAGAAGGTGCGAGCAGTCACGCCGAGCCTCTAAGGAAGAATGTTACTGCGTCCCAGACGGACCCAACCGCGCCGAACAGGCGACGGCGCGACCGCCTCTCACTGTTGATCAATACGGCTTAAGCCATTGATCGTTGCATCAAGCCTGTCAGCGCTGGTGAGCTTGGCCGTTCGGCGTATCACGAAACTCGCGTTCCCAGGTCAGCGCATGGCCGGTCGATGTTGCCGGCCAGCGCGAGCTCTGTCCCGTTATCAACGGTAAGCGCCGCCACGTTATGGGCTAGCGAGATCGAGCCATCGAGCGTTTACATGAGGCTGACGTCAGAAGATTGAAGCGACGGATCGAAAGTAACGTCGAGCGTACCACCGCTTCCGGGATTAACGCCCCGCCCTTCCCAGTTCACCAAAATGCTGCAAGAAAATAGCGTTCAATGGCGACCCCAATGAACCATGAACTTAACTGAAGACGATGGCGCGCCGCGCAACTAACGGCCGTTAATTTCGTTAATTGCTTAACAGCGGCCCGAAATTTACCGAACAGAGCTTTACAGTTTGCCTTTGCCGAAGGGATCACGGAGGGTGCGCGCCGTAAGCTGGAGTAAAGTTTATGAGTTTGATGTCGAGCACGCTGCGCTACGTGGCGAGTGCCGTATTGATAATCACGAGCGCTCACGGCGTCGAAGCCGCCACCTACGCTCTGCCATTGGATGGGACTATTTCGATCGTAGGAAATTGGTCGACGCTGGAACCCGTTGACATAGAAATTCAAGCGATTGAAAATTTTTCGCTGCCGGTCTTCAGTCAAACAAATCCGATGACCACGGCAGCCGTCTACCAATGGTCGTCGACCTTCGCAGTGCTAAATCAAAATGGATCGTCAGCCCCGGAGCCCGATCTAAGCCCGGTCGGGACCGCGCTTACCGGCTACGGCCAAAACTGTAGCGTCACTCCGTACTGCCCCCACCCCTCCGGCGAGAGCAGCGAAACCATTCTAACAGGTACCTTGTTGCTATCTGAGGACGATCCGACCTTGCAGATATCGACAACTCTCTTTGCCCAGAACATACCGTCGTACAATCTCGAACTGCAGGTGACCCTTCCTGATAATTTGTCGATCACCCCATTGCCCAGTACGTTACCGGTCTTCCTCACGGGTATTGGCGTCATCGGCTTCTTTGGCTGGTACCGCCAGCGAAAGTCGCGGGCCCAGGGGCTGGCCTCGCCTGGCCGTAGCGGCGCGGGCATCGCTCGCCAGGTCTGAAACACCGGCGTTACACGGTCAGGACACGGGCGGGCCCGCTGCGGGCAGACCGACCGTGCCGCGGTCGGTACCGAAATACCGGAGCGTGGCTGGAAGTGAAGTTGTTGATACCAAGGCAATGGCGGGTTAGTTGAAGCCGAAAGGACTAACTGCAGGGCAAGATCGATGAGCGGACACGGAGTGAAACGATCGTGAGCAAAGCAACCGCGACGGGGTGGGCGATCATGCTGGCCGGCACGGCGCTCTGGATTTACGGATTTTTGTCGACCGGGAATCCGGCGCTCATTGATTGGCCTGCGCACGCGCCGTGGTGGATTGCCGACTGCTTGCCGAACGTCCAAGCTGAAATTGGCATGGTCGTCATGATCGCTGCCATGGTCCCGATGTACTGGCCGGCACGACGGTAGCGACGAGCGCCGGCCGCGTTATGAGCCTTATCACGGTGCCGTCCGACTCGATATCGCGGACCTGACACAGCGATTTGGCCATGGCGAGCCCACCGGTCGTGATCGTCGTCTGCGGGCTTGGCGCCTCGCCCCGTCAGAACCGCCGTGCACTGGAGAGAAGGACGGCGGCCACCTCAATGACGACGCGAACGAGCAAGAGCTGCACAAGATTCTGGAGGATGAGAGGGATAAAGTTCGGCCACCACGCCTCCCAACTGACACCGCGCTGCGCCAACACTTCGACGATCCCATGCAGGGCCGTGTAGGTCTGAATAATGACATTCAAAAGATAGACGTACCAGACGAGCTTTAAGCCGTAATGGGTAAAGACCGGGCGAAGCGCAAAAAAATCCACCAAGGCGTTCACATCGAACCTCCATCGTTAACCTGCATAAATTTGAGCGTGTCGCTTCGTGCTGCAGCACATCATCAGCGGCCCCTAGCCCGTTCACGGCAACCTCGAAGGGGCGCCGTCTCCGCTTTACCTGCGCCCCAAAACGGCCGCCTCTAGCCATGCGGCGCCGCCATACATAGCCGCCTGTAGGGTCTCGCGTAAACGGCGCTGTCAGGCGGCAACACGGCCGTCTGGACGTCTATAGGCCCACGGACCTGCCCCGCGCCGCGATCTCTGCGACAATCCGTGCCTGGGCCTGATGGCGCCAATTCCGCCACCGCGCAGCGGGCCTGAACACCCGGCTCCCTGATAGCCCCATGCACAGGGTCCCTTTCAAGCCTACGGTCAAACCAGGATTAAGGACTCGGCCGAGGAACTGGCCTTTCTCCAAATTCGTTGCGAACAACGGGAGTACCGATGAGAAAGATTTTTATAATTCTGGCCGCAGGAATGGCCGCTGCGACTGGTGTTGCGCTGACCGGTTGAACTCACCGCCCCATATTGGACATTCAACGCATTGTTCGATCATCTCGCCGGCACTCTTGAGCATCGCCGCCGACGAGCTTAGCCCAGGCGCCTCAGCAGTCTGGATAGCGACGACCCGATCAAGCTTGTTGGGTTCTGCACCGGCTATTATCTGGCGCTTTGTGCCGTTATCCTGTCGACCTTTCCCTTTCGAGCGGGATACGAATAAACATCGTAGTGCCTCCGCCTCCGCGAGGCTCTAGTGAGAGCTCCCCACCGAGCAAAAATAGTCGCTCGCGAATGCCGGCGAGACCTAAACCAGAGCCACTTTCCATGCCGCCCGATTGGTTGGGAAAATTAGCCTCCAAACCTGCGCCATTGTCCTCAATCGTTATGCGCAGCAACGCGGCAGTTTTTTCAATCACGACGCTCGCAGCGGTAACTCCTCGCGCGTGCTTAACGATATTGGTCAGAGCTTCCTGAACAATACGATATATGATTGTTTGCGTCGCCTCTGCGAGGCCTTTCAGGGCTTCGTCGCGGCAGTAGTAATCCGCCTCGATGCCTACTCGCTCACCCCATTCTCCAATGTAATTTGCAAGCGTGGCGTTCAGTCCCAACTCAGCGATCGAAGGGGGCCGCAACTCCCAGGCGACGCGATGAAGCGCCTTTCCCATCTGGTCAAGCTGCTTGGAGATCGACCTAAGTAGGTCGCGTCCCGTCTCATTGACGAGTTCATTCATTCCCCTCAATTGCATTAAGACCGCAGCAATGCTCTGGCCGGCTTCATCATGCAATTCCTGCGCTAACCGTAATCGCTCTCTCTCTTGGGCATGCAACAGACGGCGGCGCAACTCGTCTCGCTCGTGTTCTGCCTGTTTTCGGACAGTAATGTCCTGAACTGCTCCATGCATGCGCACCGGGCATCCTTCATCATCAAATTCGGTTCTCCCCCGGGAATTCACCCATCGCGGCAAATTATCGTAATCAAGAACTCTATATTCAGTCGAATACTGACGCAGTCCGTTACGGCAGGCCCACTCGTTTTTTTCCACGATGGTGACATCCGGAGGATAAATGCGGCTAAGAAATATTTCTCTGGTGGCCACGGTCGCCGATGGTACGCCGATGATCACCCTCAATCGATCCGACCACGAGATTTCACCTGTGATGAAGTCGTAATGCCACGAGCCAATTTCCGCAGCCTCGACATCGAACTGGCGTTGCGCTTCGCTTTGACGTAGCCGTTCTTGTTGTCTCCACCATGCCACCATGCCGAATGAAGCCAGTCCCACAATGACGATCATGCAGACACCAGCAATCAACATGATGGTCGCGATCTGGCGCCATGCGGCGAACGCCGCTTCTTCGTTGCGCGTCACAATCACGATGAGCGGGTAACCGATCAGCCTATATGCCGCAGCTATGCGTTCTTGTTGATCGAGCGGACTTACTGAACGAGAAACGCCCGACCTCGAATTCCCTAACGTTTTTAGAACCGAGACTGGGACTGTCTGCCCGATCTGACCTGCCTGCGGGTATCGCGCCAGCAACGTGCCATCATCGCGCATTAAGGTTGCGGCATAATCGCTACCGAGCGATGTCGAACGAAAAAAGTCGGAAAAATAATTCAAAGTCATAGAACCGAATACCACGCCGAGAAATTTGCCTTCTGTAGTCAATATTGAACGAGCCAGAACAATCACCCAGGTTCCCGTGATGCTATTCTGCAAAGGCGCACTGACGTAAGAGTTTATCTTTCGATTATTTTTCAGCGCCTTAAAATACTCCCGATACGAAAGATTTATACCCGTGTTAGGCCAATCGCGCGAGTTATTGACCCTCTTTCCCTCGGCATCGAGGACCCCTAACGCGTCGATTTGCGTCGTCCCGAAGATTTGGTCGTCCAGAACGATATGAAAGTCGTGCGTTTGCAAACGGTCCAGGTCGTCAGCCGAAGCCTCAAGATGGATCTTATCTACGAGACGTTGCAACACCAAGTCGACAGATTGAAAAGTGTGCTCCGTTACTTCAGAGAGGGTCAAGCTGTGAAGCAAAAGAGTTGAACTCAACGTCTCTCAGCGTCTGCTCGTGCGTTCGTCGAAGCAGGAAGGCATATGTGGCTACAATCAGAATGACGAGCACGATCGCCGCGGCAGCGAGCGATCTCACGCGGTCCGGTTTGCAGAATTGTCTAATGGACAAAACTTCAACCAAGTGATTCGGAATAACGTTAGCATAGCAGAAACGACCGTCGCTTACGATGTTCGAATAAGCACCGCAGCCAGCTTCGAATAAGCACCGCCGCTGACCTGAGCCCCAACTTTCATCCAGCGATGAGTAGAGTCCCGGGTTGATTTGCAGGGAGACCCATCTTTGGATCGCCAGATGTTAGAGTTTTCCGGCTGGTGCTCACGATGGCGGGCTGGCTGCGCCATGGTGATTTAGTAGCATCATCGGCGTCTTTTGGCCGATCGCGCCGTGGGGGCGCTCTAATCCTCCAACTTTTTCCGGGCGTCTGCACGGCTCAGGAACCAATGGGCGTTCAGACATTCCGCCCGGAAGCGGCCGTTAAAGGCTTCGATGAACGCATTGTCGGTCGGCTTCCCTGGCCGGGAGAAGTCGAGCATTGCGCCGTGTTGGTACGCCCACAGATCCAGGTCGCGCGACACAAACTCGGAGCCCTGGTCGACGCGGATCGCAGCCGGCAATTCTACTTCTCGCCCGACTCTTTCCAGCACCGCGACGACATCGGCGCCGCGGAAGGAGAATCGCGGCTCCAACGCCGGCGAGAAGCGCGAGAAGGCGTCGACGATCGTGAGCACGCGCAGCTTGCGGCCGGTCCCCAGTTGATCATGCACAAAGTCCGTCGCCCAGGTCTCGTTGGGCTGCGTGGCGTTGCGCCGGTCCTCGCGGAGCTTTGCCTTGACCCGCCGCTTCGGCGTCTTGTTGCGCAATTGCAGGCCTAACTCGCGATAGACCCGCCGCGTATTCTTCTGATTAATCGGCCAGCCCTCACGTCGCAGCAGGACATGGACACGACGATAGCCGTAGCGAACGCGGGTCTGGCAGATCTCTTTGATGCGTTGTTCGAGGCCCCCTGTCCGGGGCCACGAGACTTGTAGTGATAGGTGGAGGTGTCGATCAGGAACACGCGGCGGTCAATGCCAAGCGGCTCCGACAAATCCCGGTGCCAAATTGGGACGCCGATTGACAGTTCAGGCCAAACCGAGAAGGCTATGCGTTACCTGTCGGTGATCGCATCCGGCACGCGTCGTCGTATTTGGATGGCGCCCCTGTCGCCGGCCTGGGCCTGGACGATCAGAGTGTAGCGGTTGTTCGTACCCAGTTTCTGGAAAATGCGGTGCAAGTTAATTTTCACGGTGCCCTCGCTCAATCCCAGTTCGCGAGCGACTTCCTTGTTCGACAAACCTCGCGCAACTAAAAGTGCAACGTCGTATTCGCGCGGGCTAAGCACTTTAGACCACGCAGCGCCGCGACTGTTGGTAAGACTAATCATGTACGGGGGCTCGGATCGCTTCAAGTAGCCTGAAATGAGCAATTTTCATGCCGATTATTAACACCGGTATGACCGACGTATGAAGCCCTGATTGAACGGCCTGTTATCCCAATGGCGCCGATCGGGCCACCGTGAGCCGCCGACCGACGACGATGGACCGGGCGCGTGCGACGAACGAGAACGGGATTAACGGGCGGAGGCGCCACCCTTCTTATTTGGATATGTTAGACTTGCCACGTGTCAATAATGAGACCGGATGGGACCGGGCTGTGAGTTCAAGCCCTCGTTCGCGCATGCTAAACGGCCTGCGCGAGGAGCGTCTTCGCAAACTTCAGGCAAAATGACGCGTAACCGGGAGGAGCACGAGTCTTCCGAGGCTCAGAAACAGGACGCCTGCGCGAACCGATGCCGTCGCCGCATAAACGCGCCTCATCCACTGTCGGCTGTTGGTGCAAGAGCAGACATCGCCCGAACACATCCGCATGTCGCTGAAAGACCCTACGCGGACATATTCCGTCATCCTAAGTTCAAACGCGAAAGCAGCGCGACTAATTCTGGCTGCCGATGGGTATTCGTCTTATTGAACACCGCTTTCAACTGATTTCGAGCGGTCGCTTCCGATACTCCTAGCTCTTGCGCGGCTTGCTCAGGCGAATTGCCAGCCCCAATTAAGGACGCAAGGCGTGCATCCGCCGGGGTTAGGCCAAAGGCCTGCGACAACACTAGCGGCTTTGGTCCACAGTTAAGTTCCAAGTCGGTAAATGTCAGGAGTGCCCGTGCTCCCAAAAAGGGACTTCGCGCCGCGACCGGTACGGGCAAGACGTGAATGACACAAGGACGCTTGCGTGTACGCCCGATTACGATCGGCGTCGTGGTCAATGTCTCAGCATCGGGTGTGACAGCAAGGCGATTAATAAGGCGCCTGTACGCCGAGCTTGCCTTCTGTTCTTTGATGATCAAACGGCGATTAGAGACAAATATCTCGTTATCAAACAAAGCGTCAGCCTGGGCATTTTGGTCAAGAACGAAGGCGTGCCGATCAATCGCAAGCGCAGATCGTCCTATCAAGCCCAAAGCATTGGTGACGCCGGTCAGGACCGCTCGACCCACAGCCTTGGACAGGGTAGCGGTTTCGGTGAGCGCCTCGGAGAGCACCGCCAACGCCTGTTTATCATAGGGCCCAAATGGTGCGTCTCGCCCCGTCCTTTGGAGGGATAAGCCCCAAAGCGCGGACCCCGACCAGAAGCCAATGGCCGCGAACCAACGTAGCCCCTGGCTCGGCAGGTAATCGGCATAGAAGTCCAGCCGTCGCATCTCGTCTGGGCTCAATATATCCTGATCTGTGACGACCCTTTCGCCGCGCAGAAGAAGGGGAGCGCCCCTTTCCGCGCGAACATCGCGTAAATGCCAGCCTTGCGCAAAATAGGCATCAAAGCTTTCGCCGACTCCTGCGGTTCGTGGAATATCCTGTGTTCTTACGTCACTCTGTAAGAGAGCGGCACCTTTCGCACCAGCGGCTGCGCTTATCTGCTCCATAATTTCCGGCCAGACTGCCGGGTCTAGGACAGCATCCCCAAGCCGATTACCGATAGCTATCAGCTCATCCGCGCTAATACGACGATTGCCCATGGTTCCCCACAACCTACCGGCGAAACAAAATCTGCCGCTTTAGCCCATTTGGGTCAAGACGGGTTGTAAGCGCTCCCCTACAACTTGTCATAATGACAACGGCCAGATCTGTTTGGCTGGCGCAGGAAGCGGAAGAACCTCGCTGCTATCGCAACCGCCTGAAACGCCCCACACTCAATTCAGCAATAGAGAGGATTGGGGCTCGAGCCATTGGAGGGGTCGCAATGCGCACTTTTCTCCTTACAATAACCTTTAGCTTCATTGCGGCAGTGGGCTTGGGCCAACATCCCGCCAATGCCGGCACGATCCCGCTGGTTACGCTCACGACTGGGAATGAGGTAATAGAAGACTTTTCTAGCCAAACTCCGGAATATGAGTTCCAGGCTGGTTTTGCGAACCCTCTTGTTATCTTTGACATGGCTTTTGGGGGCAGTGACCAGTACATGGTTCAATTTGCGCCTGGACCTAACACTATCCTTGGCAACCTACCCGGTAGTCTGACCGAACAGGGGCCGATTTCCACGTACATAGCGGGGGAACTGGCATTTAATGCGGGATATTATTCTGGTTCACTCGACATCTTCGTGACTGATGAAAGCGCTACCGCTAATGATCCTTTAGCGGGATTTGAGATTTCAAACTCTGCAATAAGCCTCGACATTCCCACCGCCACACCTATCCCCGGTGCGCTTCCGCTATTCGCCGCTGGCCTCGGCTGCTTGGGCTTTTTAGGCTGGCGCAGGAAGCCGAAAAACGCGGGGGCCCTGGCTTCGCTCATTGAGGGCCAGCTTTTGTGGGGGCGACAATGAAAGCGAAATTATTGGGCCTGTTGGCCTTCGTGTCACTGTCGGGTTTGTCCCCGGCACAGGCTTTGACGTACACATACGATGTAGATTATGCGATCAATTCGACTACGGTGACCGGCGACATCTTACTCAATTGTGATTCCTGCAACGTAACTTCATTGACCCTTGTGTCGTGGTCATTGTTATCCGGATCAGGCACGTCGGCCACGTTCACTGGGTCTGATTTATCTGCGTCCCCCTCCAGCATCACTTTCACCCCCACCGCATCCACAGACACCATTTTCAATGGAAGTTCTGGCGGCTTGTTCTTCGGCTCCACGACACAGGTTCCAGGTGGCACTTCCAGTTGCACCCCTGGTAGCCCCGGTTGCGAATCTAATGGTGAAGCAAACCCTTGCGCGGCGGTGTCAGGGGCAGGCGGATACGGCGCTTGCGCTTTTGGCACGCTATCACTCGCCTCAACCGAAACACCACTCGTTATTGCAACAGCGGTCACGCCTTTACCCGGGGCATTGCCGCTCCTCGGAACAGGCCTTGCCGCTTTAGGTCTATGCTGGCGCCGCAAGGGGAAGGCGCAAGCAGTCGCTGCCTAAACAAACAAAGCGGCTTTGGGAGGCGGAAATGATGCCGAAGTTGACACTTGCAGCATTTGTCAGTGGCGTGATTTTGGCGACTGCTTTCATCACGCGTGGCACAGCGCGGGCAAATACCGTCTTCGACCTAGATATTAGTCCCAGTGGTACGAATGGTCCGGTTACCTTCGACTTCGGTGACCTCCCGCCACCTGGTTCCAACGGATACATCGATGGCTATATCGTAATCGACTTTTCCAACCCTGGTGGCAGTGCGCTTACCTGGAACCACCCGCCCGATAATGGAAATTCGGGCACTTGTTCTGGATCGCTTGCGTCCGGTTCCTCCTGCACAATGGTTGCGGGTTTCATCTATCCTACCGCGCCCGGTGTATACGACGAAACGAATGACGACGTCGTCACTTTCACATTCACTGAAGCAGACGGTACGCAAGTTTCCGACCCCATAAGCCTTGATGACTCTTTAGTTGTGACTCCGTTGCCTCCAACCCTAATGCAATTTCTGGCCGGCCTCGGCGGCTTAGGTCTTCTCGGCTGGCGCAGGAAGCGGAAGGTGCAAGCGGTCGCAGCCTAAACAAACAACGGTAGAGGCCGCCGCAAGGCGGCCTTTCCTTTGTTGCGCTCAACTCACTTTGCAATGTCGCTTGTTGGTAAGCATCCGCCGAGGACCGCGGTTACCTGTCAACCGGGGCGATCTATCTGATCTTTGATTATTTCGCGGAATGTGTCGATGGCGTCGGCCGTGAAGGCTAGGATTTCGATCCCGTCGAGATCGTAAATCCACAACATTCCATCTTCAGGATTGAGTTGATCGGACAGATCCCAGAGCAAGCTTTCATCCCGGCCGAGAATCTGAGCAGCGCGCCGGATTGTGAAGACGTGGGAGACAGCCACCATGACTCAAGCGGCCACCTGCAGATTTGACTGTTGCCACTCCCATGGCAGGAGTTCAGGAAGCCGGCCCTGCGGGATGTCGGCGATGCGGGCAAGTACGTCGGCGAGCCAAGCTTGCGGATCAATGTCGTTGAGCTTCGCCGTCATGATCAACGTCGCCATGGCTGCCGCCCGGTCAGCGCCGCGTTCGGAGCCGGCGAATAGCCACGACTTTCTTCCCAGTGCAAATCCGCGAAGGGCGCGTTCGGCTGCATTGTTGGTCAGGCAGATCCTGCCATCATCGATGAAGCGAGCAAACCGGCCCCAGCGCTTGAGCATATAGTCGATCGGCTTGGCGACGGAGGCCGAGCGCGACAGATGGCATCGCTCCTCGCGCAACCACGCTTCCAGCGAGGCCAAAAGCGGCGCGCTTTGCTCCTGCCGGATGCTCAGGCGTTCTTCGGCGCTCCGACCGTTCCTGGCCCGCTCGATATCGAACAGGGCATCAATGCGCTTGACCGTCTCCAACGCGATCGGTGAGATCGCCGGCGCCTTCTTTCCGCGCCGTGCATTGGCGGCGATATCGGCCAGCTCGAAGAACTGCCGCCTGGCATGGGCCCAGCACAGTGCCGATGTGATCGCTCCCTGACCGCGCGAGGAATTGTAAAGCTCGTTGTAGCCGCCGTAGGCGTCAGCCTGCAGGATGCCGGCGAAGTCTTGAAGATGCCGTTCGGGATGCTCATGCCTGCGATCGCGTGAGGCGTAATACAGCGCCGCCGGCGGTGCGCGACCGCCAAACGGCCGGTCGTCACGGACATACGCCCAGATGTGCCCCGTGACCGTCTTGCCCTTGGCCAGGATCGGCACGGTCGTGTCGTCGCCATGCAGTCGCTCGGCAGCCAAGACGTGGCGCTCGATCAGCGTATGCAGTGGCTGCAGGATCGTCGTGCAGGCGCCGACCTGATCGGCCAACGTCGACACGCTCAGATCGATGCCTTCGCGACGATATCGGTCGCTTTGCCGGTTCAAGGGCTGATGCTGGCCGAACTTCTCGAACAGGATCATGGCCAGCAGGTTGGGCCCGGCGAAGCCTCGTGGCGTCACATGGAACGGGGCCGGCGGCTGCGTGATCGTCTCGCATTGCCGGCACGAGAACTTCTCGCGTACCGTCTGGATCACTTTCCACTGCCGCGGGATCACCTCCAGCGTCTCGGTGATGTCCTCCCCCAGCTTCGACAGCGTCGCCGACCCGCAGCAGGGACAGCTTTGCGGCGCCGCGATAACGACCCGCTCGCGTGGCAAATGGCCGGGGAACGGTTTGCGCGAAGGCCGCTGGCGCTGGAACGACTGTATCGTTTGCGTCTTGGCCGCCGACCTCTCGGCCGCCAGTTCGTCCTCAGTCGCTGCCGCCTCCAGGTCTTCCAGCCGAAGTTCCATCTGCTCCAGAAGCCGCGCCTTGCGCTCCGAATGGCTGCCGTAAAGCGCCCGGCGAAGCTTCTCGATCTCGAGCTTGAGATGGGCGATCAGGGCTTCCGTACTGGCATTCACCGCCTGAGCGCGAGCCGCAACCGCTTCGGCTTCGACACGCGCGGTGCGCTCGGCGAGGATCATCGCATGAGCGGCGGCAAGATCGGATGGCAGAGGTTCAAATGCCGATGTCACGCGGCAAGAGAATCATATTCGTCAGCAACTGCAAAGCAAAACCATCATCCGACCGAGGTCGGCCGCCACGTTTCCTGCGGATTTCGCCAATCGATTCCGGACAGCAGATAGCCGAGCTGCGCCGAGGAGATCGTCACCGCTCCGTCGGCCGGGTTCGGCCACAAGAACCGGCCCCGTTCCAACCGCTTCGCGAACAGGCAGGCCCCCTGGCCGTCGTGCCAGATCACCTTCAATAGATTGCCGCTGCGGCCACGAAAGCAAAACAGGTGACCGCTCAGCGGATCGCGCCGCAGCACTTCCTGAACCTGCAGCGACAAGCTCGCAAAACCCTTCCTCATATCGGTGTGGCCGGTCGCCAGCCAGACCCGCACGCCGCTCGGAACCGCGATCATGGTCGTTCCAGAACGGCCACAACCCGCGCCAGCGCCGCCGCATCAACGCCAGTGTCCACGATCACCCGACGCCCGCGCGTCAACACAATCTCTATCCGGCCCGGCGCCGCTACCGGAGATGGTGGATTCTCCCCACCTTCAAGGCATGCCGGCGGTGACGGTGGGCTGCTCGTTAAAGGCTCGCCGCTGATAATAGCCGGCGCAAACGTCGTAGCTTCACCAGCCTCGACAAGGCGACCCTCGCCGGCAAGCCGCCGCCAAGTGAACAATTGGCTCGCAGACAAACCATTCCGTCGCGCCGTAGCCGATACAAACCGTGGCGCGCTATAACTCTCCGCGACAATCCGCTTCTTCTCTGCCAACGTCCAACGACGCAGCGCACCCGCCGTAATGACCTCAAGCCGGGAAACCTTCGACATAGGCGTATGGTCAGTCATACGTCTAGTTCTTCACGCCAACGTCGCATCAGACAAGGCGGTACTCAGCGTAGGGATACGCTTGTTGGCCCGAACCGGCGCTTGCCGCGGTGCGGCGCCTAGGTCGCTAACGAGGTAAAAGCGGACATGGCAGCCCCTGGATGGCGCGGCCGAGTTTGACCCATTCCGGAAGAGGGTTGTGCGTCGCGCCAGACACCTGCTTCTTCTCTGAAATGCTGTCAGCAGGCCCTATGCAGCGCCTCAACTATGACGATAATAGTTGATGGGGGCGGCGACGTTCGATAACTGGGATAGGGTGATGAAAGCAAAACTTTCGGGCGTGGTCTCGCCGTCTATAAGTTGGATAGTGACGGGGGAGTTGGGATCATGAAAACCATCATACGCTGGATTCTGCCAATACTATTCGCGGCGCTATACGTCGCCACTGCCCAAGCTAGCACGTTCACATATACCCAAACTGCTATTGCGACTGGCAGTCTCGGTGCTGTCAGTTTTACTGATAGTCTCCTGACGATTTCACTTAGCAATGGGTATCAAAATGGTACTTCAAGCTGTCAGGGTGGGACGAACAACTGCACGTATGAAGACGGCACTGCAACCGTCACAGTGTCGGGCGTGGGTACGGCGACTTTAACTGACGCGTTAATAGACGCTTATGTTAATCGTACTGGAGGAGTAGGGAGGGTTGGGGCGGCTGGAATTTCGGACGAAGATTTAGACGCCCCAGGAGGTAACGCGATTTTTAATACCACTTCGTCTGTATTCGGAACTTATTATCTCGATGTTCCGATCGGACCTATCACGGGGGCAGTCGCTTACATAAATCCTGATCCCATCCCCACGACGCTGGGGGATCTTCAAATAACCTCGATCTTAAACAATACATCCACGTTCTCGGTCACCGAGACCCCGCTCCCCGGCTCGTTATCACTCTTGGCGTCAAGCCTCGGCGCCATGGGTTTGCTCGGCTGGCGTAGGAAGCGGAAGGCAGCAGTCCCCGCAGCCGCATAATCAAATGGTTGATTGGATCTCGGAGAGACCGCCGCGAGGCGGTCTCTCTATTTTTACGTGCCGCTGATGTGCTGATGTTGCAGTGCATGAGTTTCTTCCTGACCCAAGGCGGAAGCGGAGTGTGCATCGCAGTAGGGGGAGACCCTACCTGCAACGACCAAGGGATGCCCTGATAGCGCGAACAGGCTTGACCAGCGATGGCGAAGAACCCCATGCAGCAATTGATTTTTCTATATGTTTCCGCCCAGGCGATCCGCATTTTGCAAACACAGAGGGAATTGATTCCTAGTCGGAGCGGTACCCTAACTTTCGATATATTGACTCCGTAACGGCGAGTTTTCAAAATTGGTTAATTTTTCAGGGGATGAGGGATAAGCTAGGTAGAAGCCTCGCGTTAGGCACTACCGTTTGTGCAGCACTGACACTCTCGGCTCTCAGCGCGAATGCTGCTTCGCTGAACCTTTAACCGCCTGATTAAAACACCCGATGGAATTCGCAGAGACCGCCGCGAGCACGCGGTATGATGGCGCCTCAGGGAGGATTATTTTATTATGCTAACCAAATCTCGGCTTTCAGCGTCGTTTCGAAACGCTCTCTTGACTGCGGCAGTTGTGCTTGCGACCGGAAGTGGCGCCGCACAGGCGAACCTGCTGACCAATGGTAGCTTCGAGGATACCACGAACTTCGTAAACCAAGGCAATGACACCATGACAGTTGGGGTCGGGTCGACCACGATCAGCGGCTGGACGGTGAATGGCGCCGCGAGTGGGAATGATGGTGTCGCTTGGATTGGGCCGGCCAATCCCTTTGGTATAGCAGCTCAAGACGGGAGTTACTCGCTCGACCTGACAGGGTATACAAATGGTGCCCCCTATGCCGGTGTTCAGCAGAGCGTTGCAACGACATCGGGCGATACATATGCGTTAACCTTCTATCTTGGTGCGGAAATAAGTGGCGTTGGCACTTATTCGATTGACGCCTGTGGTGGTTCGACCTGTCAGACGTCCAGTGTTAATATTGTCACTGCTGGCAGTGGCTCGCCTGTGAACTCGTGGACACTCGAAACATTGGATTTCACGGCGACGAGTGCATCTACCCTCATCTCTCTACTTGGAACCAACAGCGGCGGAGTTCAAGAATATATTGGGTTGGATAATGTCAACCTGATTGATACTGGAGCTTCAGCAACTCCGCTTCCCGCTGCTCTTCCGCTCTTCGCCACCGGTCTCGGCGCAATGGGTTTGTTTGGTTGGCGCAGGAAGCGAAAGAGCGCCGCCGCTATCGCAGCCTAATCAAAACAAATAATCGGAATTCGGAGAGACCGCCGCGAGGCGGTCTTTCTTTTTGCGCCGAGAATGCTGCAGTGCATGAGTCTGAACATGGCCCGAAACGGCCACTAGGGTCAGGCGTCAGCGCGGCAGCTATTGGGGAAAGACCGGCCGCGACAGCCCTTCATAGGCGCGGCAGTTGATGACCGATGCTGTCGAAAAAGGCGTACCCATCCGGCGTAGACCGCGGACGGGACGGATTGTTGATCTTAGCGGGTAAGGAGCTTTGGGTTTTCCTTGTACATCCGGATGAGTTCCGTCAGGGTCTCGATGCCGAAGTCCGTGAACGCCATTACGCCACCTTCTCCGACGCCGTAGACCCAGATGAGGCCGTCCTCGGCGTCCATTTCATTCGCGACGTCCCGCAGCCAGTCCTCATCTTCGCCGAGGTCATCGGCGACGCGATTGATTGTGGTGGCGTGATGGACTTTGTTGATGTGCATCGTCACGCCGCTCGAGCGCAGATCGCTGAAGCGGACGGCGTCCAATTCCACGGCAGCAGCTCGTCCAGCCGATGCGCGGGATGGGTGGCGATACGGGAGAGAACATCGGCCAGCCAGGCCTGCGGATCGACGCCATTCATCTTCGCCGTGATAATGAGACTGTACATGGCCGCAGCGCGCTGCCCGCCGCGATCGGATCCGCAGAACAACCACGATTTTCTTCCCAGCGCGATGCCGCGCAGCCCTCGCTCGGCGGCGAAAAAGGCTTGATGCAGTCGCCGAACAGTGATTCCGCTGATTGTGTGGATCACGAGCTTGGAGGCGGCGATGATGGGGCGGCGGGGCGATCAGGCCAGCCTTTTCTATCAGTTTCGGCTCGATGAGCGCGTTCCGAAGGACCACTTGCTCAGGCGCATCGATGGCTTTGTGACGTTGGCGCTGGCTGATATTCACGAGCGGCTTGAGCCCTATTATAGCGAGATCTATAGCGAGATCGGTCGGCCATCGGTTGATCCTGAACTGATGATCCGCATGTTGATTGTTGGATACTGTTATGGACTGCGCTCGGAACGCAGGCTGACCCAGGAAGTCGATTTACATTTAGCGTATCGCTGGTTCTGTCGGCTCGATCTCGACGACAAGGTTCTTCATCATTCGACGTTCTCCGAGAATTGTCTGAACCGCTTCCGTGAGAGCGATATTCTGCGCCATATTTTCGAGCGGGTGGTGATGGCGGCGATGGCGACGGGCCTTGTCAAGGGCGAGGGCTTTGCCGTGGATGCGAGCGTCATGGAAGCGAACGCGAGCCGCTATCACGGCAAGGCGCCCGGCGAGTTGGATTGGACAGAGAAGCAGCGTCAGAAGCGAGCCGTGGCTGAATATCTGGCGGCACTCGAAGCCGAAGCAACAATTAAGAATGATGCTTCCGACGATGAAGCTGGCGGCGGCCCCGGGGGCAAGCGGCCGCGCCGATACGAGCGCAAGCCACCCAAGGTGATCTCGCCGTCGGATCCGCAATCGGCATGGACAGCCAAGGCCAACAAGCGCGTGCAGTTCGGTTATGGGCTGAACTACCTCATCGATATCGAAAATGCGGTGATTGTCGATGTCGAGGCGACGCCGGCTCGCACTTACGATGAAGTTGCCGCCACCAAAACGATGCTGGATCGCACCGACCAGGCGCGCAAGATCCCCGCGACCTCGACGAGGACGCCCGCGATGTGGCGCGGCGAAAGATGAAGACAAAGGCCTTCGCCAAATCATGGGATGAAAGAAAGCGGGTTGAGATGCGGTTCGCGCATTTGAAGACCCATCATGGCTTCGAACGTATGCGGCTTCGCGGTCTCTCCGGCGCCCGCGACGAGTTCCATCTCGCCGCAATCGTGCAGAACCTCAAAACACTCGCCCTTCGAATCCTCGGTCCGCCACCCGTCCGACGCCGCGTATCATTCGCTTAGTCACAAAGATCGCGTCAGTCCCTTCGAGATCACGGTCGCCATCCTCCACTTGAAGCATCGGATGGCTCGTCCCGGCTCCCATCTCAGACGCGCACTGAAGAAAAGACTCCTTTTTCGACAGCATCGACCCAACTCAGACATCGAGCGTGCATCGCAGCAATTGAGCATGACGATCACTCGATAACCTCGTCGACGCGAACGAGCAGCATCAGTGGGACGGTAATGCGGAGTTGTTGCGCCGTGCACGCGAACGTGAGGGCAATCAGAGTCGAGACAGCAAAGCGATCAGTTCGCCCTGTCGATGCGTTGCCGTCTTGGCAAAGATAGCTTTCAGTTGGTTTCGCGCCGTTTCGCGTGCGATCCCCAATTCCTCCCCCGCTTGCTCGGGCGAAACGCCGGTTGCCATGAGAGAGGCAAGCCTTGCCTCTGCCGGAGATAGGCCGAACGCTTGTGACAAAAGATCGGATTGTGGACCGGACTTGCGGCACAAATCAGAGAAGACTAACAGGGCGCGAGCGCCAAGAAAGGGACTACGCGCTGCGCCATCAATCGGCAAGACGCGGATCACAACCGGCCGCTTGGCATTGCGCTGAACCACGATTGGCATCACAGGCAAAGCAGCGGTGTCTGACATGGTCCGCAACTGATCCGTTAATGAGTTCGAGAGCTGATTTTGCTTGTCGATCACGGACGTGGAGACGGCGATCCTTGATCCGAATTTCTTCATCCAAAACGCCTTCAACCGAGGCGTTCATGTCAAGAATGAAACCCAATCGGTCGAGTGCGATGGCAGGTTGTTCGATCCAATGTAACGCATTAGTAACGCCGGAGAGCACCGCTCGCCCCACTGCCTTGGAGAGGGTAGCCGTCTCAGTCAATCGCCGTGAAAGTTGGGCCAATACACGCTTATCATTTTGATCGAACGGCCCCTCTCGGGCAGTGCGTTGAATGGAGAGGCCCCATAGGGCCGATCCCGCCTCAAAACCAACTACAGCGAACCATTGTAGTCCATAAGGCGTCAATGTTTCCGTGTACAGTTCCGAACGTCGTATTTCCTCCGGTGTAAGAATGTCTTGATCGGTGACCACCTTGTCGCCACGCAACAGTAAGGGCACGCTTCTTTCGGCTCGAATGTCCCGCGTATGCCATCCACCCGCGAAGTAATTTTGGATGACCTCGTCAACACTTGGTGTACGAGGGATGTCGAACGTACGAACGTCGCTCTGAAGAAGCGCCGCACCGGTCGCTCCAACTGCGGTACTAATCTGTTCCATTATTTCCGGCCAAATCGTCGGATCGATTACCGTGTCGCCGAGACGAGCACTAACGTCCGTCAATTGTTCCAAAACGATCACCCCCATGACCGCCTCCATAATCCCCAGACCATAAAATTCTGACGCTTTAGCCCATTTGGGTCAAGACGGGTTGTAAAAGGGGCATTATTAAACCCAACGATGACAACTGCGGGAACGAGCAATCACACGAGCGAAGGGGATGAACATGCGAGCAATTGTGCAAATCGTGTTCTGCGCAGTTCTTGTCGCAGTAATAGCCGGACCCTTACCTGCTGCTGCAACTACGACCGATCTCACTGTCGGCGACAGTTTAGAGCTCGTATATGCATACCCTAACCAAGGAACCTATTACGACACCCTAACATTCGCATATACTGGGCCGGGTCAAACGGAGACCACCCAAAACGGGATTACTGAACTTGACATTGTGAGCAATAATCAGATCGAATTTCTGGAGTGTTCGTATGGCTGCAGCCAAACCGCGGCGTCATATAATGGGCCTATTTTGATCGACCTCAGCAATTCTAATGCGTTTTCCGATTGGGACATCCTTTCGGACAGTACTGCAAGTGGCACCATTTCTATGCTGCTCGGCCCCGGAGAAATTGGTGTAAATTGGCAGGGTGTCGTGTGGCCTGATGCTGGCGGTCAAGTGGTGCTTGGAGCGACTGCTACGCCGCTCCCCGCCACTCTCCCACTCTTTGCCACGGGCCTGAGCGCGATGGGTTTGTTTGGTTGGCGCAGGAAGCGGAAGGCTGCTGCTATCGCAGTTTGATCCAAACACCTGATCGGATTTTGGGGAGACCGTCGCGAGGCGGCTACATTCGCGCCAGGGCTCCGGCGAACACCGACCGGTTGAGATCAACGCTCTGGTCGAGGAGAGCCTTAATCTCGCCTATCACGGCGCGCGCGCCGAGAAGCACGGCTTCAATATCACTCTGGAGAGAGCCTTTGATCCGGCCGCGGGCGAAGTCTATCTGTTCCCGCAGGAGATCACGCGGGTGCTGCTCAACCTCATCTCAAATGGCTTCTATGCCGCAACAAAGCGCAACGCTGAGGCCAATGGGGGCGATTACGAACCTATTCTCACTGCCACGACCAAGAACCTCGGAAATAGTGTCGAAATTCGCATTCGCGACAATGGAACGGATCAATGTCGCAACGCGGTATTCTCGCCCGGCCGCTAGATCCTGACGGGTCGTTTTGACCGCGCGGGCTGCAATCAAATCAGCTACCACGCGTTGCTATAACGCACTTCCGGCGGACGACGCAGCGCTCAAAAACAGCGCCGAGTCCATCATCAGCTGCCAGCCTCGCCATTGCGGTCGCAAAAGTCGCACCGCCATCCACCCCCCGCGCGGCGCGCTGGCGGAGTAGCTTTTTTGATGCGCCATGGGGCGGTCCGTAGTACCGCTGGTTTAGCACTCTGCGTGCCGGGTGCGTCGCGATGGCGCCTTCGGTTCGTCTCAGCTCCGGCGAAGGGCGTGCGATGGCTTAGCGCGGCGAGCAAAAGGCTCGGCGTCGCGCAGGGCCGGCCTGGCCGATGCGCGCCGCATGCAACTCAACGGTAATCGAACGCCCCCTGAGCGGGATATCTTCCCACTCTTGCGCTGGATCGACGTGAGGGCTGAGGGCACAAGAGAGCGCAAATGCATGAAAGTTCAGTGGCCGGTGACGGGCCGCGGCGTTTCGAGCGGTCGCAGACCCCGACCTTTCTTATTCACAAAGGGGCGGCATCCGCCGCGCTCAAGCGCCGGCGCAGGAGGCAGGCGCTCTGTGCGCAGCGATAACCGCGGGTCGCAACATCCGTCGTTGACGCGGCGGCCGCCGTCAGAACTTATAATCGAGCGAGGCCCGAGCGACCTGCGTCGCCGCCCGGTTGCTGACGGTCAGCGATGCTCCTGGAGCGAGAGCCGGTTGCGTTTCCGTATACGAAACGCGGCCCAGGTCGGCGTACAGATATTCGACGCCGACGATCCAGTTCCGTGTCAAACCATAATTGAGCCCAGCGCCCGCCGCCCAGCCCGCTTTGGTCGTAGTGGTCGAACCGGCAAAAGCCAACGGGCTCCCCGGGCCGACAAAACTGCCCGCCGTTGCGACCTGACCGTAGGCCAAACCGCCGGTCGCATACAGCAACCAGTTATTTTGCGCGTAGCCAAACTTGGCTCGGACGGTGCCGAACCAATCGATTTTTTCACTGTTAGATTGCGCGGTCAGCGGCAGCCCGCCGGGAGGGGCCACCGTGTTGGTGGCCGCCGCTTTCATTCCCGAGCCCTGGAAATCGGTAACCAGCCCGGCCACCCAATTCGGACTCACCAGCCAGTTCAATCCGATCTGACCGCCGCCCACCACGCCATCGGGATGAAGCCGGGGAATAACGTCGCCGCCGGCGGCGAAATACGGGGCAAAACCGACGGCTGCCGCGGGATCGACAAAGGACACGTTCGGCGCACTGGGGTCGCCCCAGCCATAGCCGATATTGCCGCCGACGTACCAGCCGGCCCAGTTGTAGGCGGATGGTGGCGCCATCAGCGGCGCCTTGAGCGGCATGTCGGCGGCGCGAACGAGGTGGCTGCCACCAAGGCTGAATCCCATCGCCAGCAGGCTGAGTAATTTATAGCGCACGATTCCGCTCCCCCATCAAAGGAAAATCTAGCCTGGCATAATCCTACCATTCGAATCACAACGTATGGTGAATGTTAGCACGAGCGAGTCGATACTGCCGCAAAGGTTGGCGGTTGTGGCATTTCGGCAACAACTGGCGCATGGCCTAACCCTCTGGGGATCGACCGACGCGGCGCCGGAGGGGATCGATTGCTGGACTCGGACAAAGCTGGCGAGCGCCCTGGTGGGGCGCCATGGTGGTGCGGTGTGTCAGAAGCTTCCGGGCCGCACTGTGTGGTAGGAGTGCATCCGCGCCATGCGACCAATCCGGTTGCGCGGCCCTCCGGGACTCCAGGGACTGCCGCCGGTTGACTTCGGTGCCGGCCTTGACAGCATTGGCACGGACCGAAGGTCGCGCCGCCGCGGCAGCCGTCAGGTTGAGCGATGTGGCCCGCCGGCGTGATGGGAGCTGATGAACTCGCGGCGGCTCCGCACGCCGAGCTTCCGAAAGATGCTGTGCAGGTGTTGTTTCACGGTGCCTTCGCTGAGACCCAGCTTGGCGGCAATATGCTTGTTCGAAAGACCGAGACCGACCAAAGCAGCGACTTGTCGCTCCCGTTCGGTCAATGCGCGGTGTCGCTCGATCGCGGCATCTGATCTGTCACCCACCATACTGACGTCTCCACCTAATACAACTTTTACGACATAGATCGGTTCCTTTAACCGACCACCCGGAACGCCCGGCAACCCTTCGCGCAGCGCCCGTCGGCCCATTGATCGCCGAACCTCGCGGCGACTTTCAACGCTGAGTTGATGATGTCAGGCAGGTACGGCGGCCGCGATTCCGGTGGGCAATTGATGCATTTATTGATCCGAGCGCCGGCGCCGGAGGTGCCAGGCCGCGCCACCGGCGATAATCCACAGTTCATTTTTGGAATTGGATGCGCGGCCGTTCTGTCTTGATCTTGCGCATGGTGGGAAATGCAAATCAGCACTTCTTTGGTTGTTGGTGCGGCGCACCGGAATAAACGGAGCTTTATCGTGGCGTCGTTGCTGGAGCGAACGCGAGTTGGAATCCGACGATATCCGGCCACAGCTCGGTCGGCCTCGGAAGCGCAGCGGCAGCGTGGCACTGAAACATGACCCGCCACGTCACCCAGACATGGCCGTTGGATCAGGCGGCGTCGACGATGCCAGATACCTTCCGCTTTCTGCGCCAGCCGAGCAGACCGATCGCGCTGACATCGGTGGCGAAGAGCGGGAGAGCGCCAGGGAGGGGGGTTTCGGAAGGCGGTCCGGGAATTGGCGTCATGTCACAACACGTGTAAACGTAAAAGCCAGAGCCGACGCCGTTTACAGCAAACGTGACTGCAATTTCGGCGGTCACGGCATCCTGCGGGGGCGCGAGTCCATCAATCGGAAAACTGTGCGATTCAGAATACTCATTCTGAGATATGAATTGGTTGACGGTCGCTGAGCCGACCAAGTCATTAGCGCGATCGAACACGCTGATGGTTACAGTGTCTGACCAACCATAATAGCAGGCCGCATCACAACCCGGACCAGGACCGTAGGACTCAACATTTCCGGCAGCTTCAATATCGGACGTTCCGTTGATCAGGAACCACTCGTCAATGGTAGTAAGGGTATCAGCCGAAGCGCCGTGCATCCAACAGAATAGAGCTCCCGCCGCCGTAGCGGCTACTGGTACTGAACGCCACATCACACACTCCCGGTGCGGCCTCCCAGGGTTCCCCTCTCACAACCAGTGTGATCTATCGCGGGACGGAGTCAACCAGCTTGACGAAACCGCCCTCGCTGCAGGGCGAAAATGTACAACAAGTTCTTGCGGATTGCTCCGCTCGTCGCGGCTTTCCTTCTGTGTGCTTGGCTTCGCGCTTTTCATTTCGTTGGGACGACGTTTGGGCGGCCGTATCTCGCGTAAGATCATCGGTGTCCCACGGCGCGGAGTGGGCAAAAGACAGACTCGGCCTAGAGATCGTCCTCGATGGCGCCCGCAGTGTTGAGCTGATCGCGCCGCCGTTTGATATCAAATTCGTGCGCGTCGAGCCGACGGCTCCTCTCGGCCAGGGCAGCGAGTCGTCGCCTTAACTCCGACTTGTTGTCGAAACGCGGCTGGGCCAATTCGCGCGATGAAACAGTCTCGAATGGAGGGCCCAGTTGATTTCGCACCGTCCTGCCCCACATTTCCAGTGCCATGATCGTGGCAGACTTCTCGGTTAATTCCTTCTTGAGGTCGTCTATAGTTGCGTCCCTTTTTCTTGTTAGTACAAGATGAGCTGCCGTCTTGGTCTTCATGCGCTCGACGCTCGTCTCCAGTCGGCGGATTGACATCGCGAGTTCGGCGCGGAACTGATCCTGGTCCGCGCGAAGTTTGAGAATTGACGGCGGCGGCGCCGCCTCCAGGCGCTGTGTGCTTAACCGTGCGGCACGCTTGAACCACACCGAAGAGAACAAGAGTCCGAACAATACCGTCACGAGGAACCAAATACTCAAATACATAACCGATGCGATCATGGCGCCGCGTCCTCAGCACTGCCCCGCCGAGCGTCTGCAAAAAAGTTAGCCGGAAGACCCATAGCGCGAAGAATGCCACGCGAACGCGGGTTTCAACTACATTCCCGACGAATTAACCTAAATGGTGTGGCCAGAAGTATGTCTGCTTCAAGCGGAAGCCGAAGTCCTGGGGCGCCCAAGGGGGCACTGGGCGGCAAAGTCATAATCAGGGTTAGTTCAGCCCCATCCCGTTCGTCTGGACTGAAGTAGGATGAATAACCGCTTCCTGTCGGGCGGCAGGGGGCGCCCATGCCGTTGGTCATAACCATGACGACCGTCCTGTCATCCATATCCAGCGGCCAGCCGCTCTGCCGCTCGTCGCCGGGCGGCCGCGGGATGCTTGGCCTGTGCGGCCGCCGCAGGAAGCAGAAAGAAGCAGAAAGCGCTCAACGCTCGCGCTGCATAAGCCAAGCGCTCAATCAGGATTCTGAGAGACCGCCGCGTGGCGGTCTTTGCTGGTTCTGCCTATCAAACGAAAGCCCCAGCCGTTAGGCCGGGGCTCGGTAATGAGTCAAATTGTTTGGTCATAAAACCCGCCGCACTGGGGAGCTTGACGGGGCCGGATGTCGTCGCGGCTGGGTGTCGGGGGACATTGGGTCGCGGCGACGCGCGATCTGATATCGGATGAGAGAATCCGCCGCAATGCCAGAGCGAAATTTAGGTTACCGGGTAAGGATAGTTGGCCGCGGACACAGCGCGGCAGCGGCGCCGTCGCGCCCGGGGCTGGAGCGCTGGCACCGCCAAAATGGCCACCGGTCAGCTGGTCGACGGGCCGTCATGGCCACGGCGGCGGCCCGTCATGCCGGCAAGGCTTAGGCTGCAGCACTGCGTGGCCGTCCCTTGATGCGCCGGCCGCGGCTTCGCGATCGCCGCTGCGCGTAACCCGGTGATGGGGTGCGCGCGGCGATCGCCGCCATCAGTCACGCAGGTCGGCGGGAAGGAAATCGGCGATCGTGCCGGCCGGCACGAAATAGCCGGCAGAGCCACCCGGCGCGCGGACCACGCGGCCGCTCCGGAGTAGAGCGTAGCCGGCGTGCCGGATTTTGGCACTCATGATGCCAAGCAGGCACTTTTGTCCCGGCTCAAACAGCCCCGAACCGGAGCCTTCCGGCGTGTTGATGAGGGTGCCAAACTGATGGCGAAGCTGCGGCGCGATCAGCAGCGGCGAGACGATTTGCGCCCGGGTCACGCCCTCGGGCGCCACATTGATGACGTCGGCGCCCACCGGCGGAACGCCCCGGCACAGCGGATTTCGCCGCAGCCGGAGGCTGACCGGCAGCGTCGCTTGCGCGATCGACAGCAGCGCCAAATCGGTCGCGGCAAATGAACCCTGTTTGATCACCGCGGCGGCCAGATCTTGTCCGGCGATCTGCACGCGCGGATGCGTGAACAACGGCCAATTGCCCACCACATGCGCCGCCGTGATGACCAGGCCCTGGCCGAGATAAATGCCGTCGCCCGTCTCCGGTTTTTCGAACGGCGGGGTTTTGACGAGCTTCACGGCGTAAACCATCAACGAATCATCGGGGGTCTGCGCGCGCGCCCGCGCCGCCAGCAGACTGAGCGCCACCATGAGAAGGCCAGACCACCACGCCGTTTTCATCGACCCTGCATCTTGCCGCCCGTGGCGGAATTCTACGGCGCCGCGGCGTGAATTCAATGGGTGCGACCCTTACCGGCCATCCCGTACCGCGCCGGCGCGACTTCTCCGGAGTCTCCGGAGCGGCCCGGCGACGCGGCAGCCGGCCGCGACGCCGACGGCCATGGCCAGGGCGTCGACGACAAAATCGCTCAGCCGCGCCTGGCGGCCCGCAACGGCGCCTTGGGCGAGTTCGATCACGCCGGCGAAAATCACCAGGCCCATTGCCGTCCCGAGCGGCCGGCGGCTATAGCCGATGCCGAAGGCGAACCCGGCGGCGGCAAAGATGGCGACGTGCTCGAGATGATGCGGCACGCCGGTTTCGGGCCGCAGGGTCGGCGGCACCAGGGATACCACCGTGATGGTCAGCAACAGCAGCCAGCCGGCGCCACGGGCACCCGTCGTCACCAGGCCGCCCATCCCGTCGCCGGGGCGCAATTGTAGTCATTCGGCCGCCGCGAGGCGGCGGCCGCCGGCTTTGCCTTCCGCAGTGATCGTTCGGCTCGTGCGGGCGCGCTATGGCCGGCATTGTTTGGATGAGGTGACGAAATCGACCGCCGACATCAGATACTCCGAAGAGGACGGTCCGCATGATGATAAAAGTTTCGTCCCGGAGTTTGCTCGCGGCGTTAGCCGATATTTTAACATCTATGACCTTACTCGTTGCCTTCAACGTGGCCATACCGACAGTGGACGCAGCAGAAATTAGATTGGACCCTTCGCGTGAAGAACCGAAGGGAGCCGTGTTGGAAGGAAAAATTGAAGCTGGCGACTTCGACAAGTTCAAAAGCTTTATTCTCGACGGTGATCACGTTGTTGAAATCTACCTGGCGTCGCCAGGCGGCAATCTAGCTGAGGCCATGAAAATTGGGCGCTTCGTAAGACTGTTAAACTTGTCGACAGTCGTGCCAAGCAAAGCCTTGACCGTTCAAGACCGTAATGGGGTCGTTGCCCAACATAACCTGACGGACCCCGCGACAAACTACAAGTGCGCCAGCGCATGCTTCTTTATATTTGTAGCGGGCATTCATCGGCGTTCGGACAATTTCGGGGAAGCTATCCTCGGCATTCATAGGCCGTCCTTATCACCGGATGAATTAAAGAGGTTGAGCTTTGATCAAGTTGCTGCGGCTGATAACCAAACGCGAAGGATCGTCGAAAACTACCTAAAAGCAATGGACGCTCCCGCCAAGTACGCCAACAATATGTATTCCGTGCCAATGCGAAGGATTGAATGGATTAGGTTTGACGAGTTCCAAGCAGATTTTCGCGGGTTCATTCCGAAGGTGGGGGCCTGGGCCGATGCCAAGTGTGGCGATAGAAGCGACGCCGAAAAGAAGGGCCATGACGGGCAGCAACGGAAACTTGCTTGCGAGGCCAACGTTCAAGAAGAGCTAGCATTTCAATCTTACGCCGCGATCAAAAAGCAGGACAACGCATTACCTGTGATTCCGACTAATGGATCGCCGCTGTCGCCGAGGTGATGTTGGCGTACATCCTGGATGCGGCTCGATATCCCGAGCGACGCGTCAAATGCCTTTGCCGTTGGTATGATCAGCGCGCGCCGTTGGGACGGCAACATATCTCAATGTGATTTTCACATCGTTCCCAACGGACCTCACTCTCAACAAACACCGGCTCCAGCGGCGTAATTCAGTATTCAAATTGTACTGGCGCAGAGGCTAACTATTGAGGCGCCTTCACGGAAGCCGCTGTAGAGCCCTTGACCGCTACGCCGTTGCCCTCGACGTGGACGATGATGCTCAGCGCCTTGTTGGACCTTGGTTTTGTTTTCTATCGCAGCCGGTCACGGCATTCCGTTGCTGTCACCGCATAACGAACAGGACAATAATCTCGGCATTCCGAAGCCCCGGCCTAACGGCTGGCGGCTGTTGTTAGATGGCTAAAACTTAAATCGAAGCGCGGCTCAATTACCGGATCAGGACCGTGGCATACATAACTAAGGATGTAGGGTGCACGGCAACAATTGGTCTAGAGTGCCGCGGTCCGATCCTATCAGTTTTCGGCCTACGGTGCCGCTCGCGCTTGTCATCCTTGGGCTTACCGCAGCGTGGACCGGCAGGCTTGGGTACGGGCTCGTCGCGCTTGTTGCTATGGCGCTTTAGGTCCCTGGCTTGATGCTGCGACGGTGTGGCGCTGCGAATAATATCCGCCGATCGTCAGTGCGATGTATCAAAGGTAGGATCATCGTTTGGATTTTGATCTTTATCCCAATCTGACTGACTGCTGTAAAAGACGCAGTGATCATTGGGCGCGCTCTGAGCAGCATACGACGCCATGCAAGCATCTTGGTTAGGATATGGGCCCCCTACATAGGAAGACCCCATTAGAGCTGTGTACATGTGATACCAGCCCTCACCTTTCCACGTACCGGTGAGAGGAGCTTGCGTTGCTGGTGGATTCTGCGCGCCGGCCGAGGCGACGATCGTGGCTAGCAAAGCCGCGGCCATCAGAGTTCGTTGCATCGGACCCCTCGTTTACGACGCCGCCTCATGTTCTCAGAAAGCAAATCGCGCGCCAGTGCCGCATCGATTTAACCTCGGGGCTTTTTGCAATCCTACGGCGCCGCGGCGTGAATTCAATGGGGGCGACCCTGACCCGCTATCGCTTCCGGCCCCGTCGCGACTGCTCCTGGGTCTCAGGATCTGGGTCTCAGGATCTGGGTCTCAGGATCTGGGTCTCAGGATCTGGGTCTCAGGATCTGGGTCTCAGGATCTGGGTCTCAGGATCTGGGTCTCAGGATCTGGGTCTCAGGATCGACCTGGCAACCCGGGAGCCGGCCACGACGCCGACGGCCATGGCCAGGGCGTCGACGACAAAATCGCTCAGCCGCCCATGGCGGCCCGGCACGGCGCCTTGGGCGAGTTCGATCACGCCGGCGAAAATCACCAGGCCCAGTGCCGTCCCGAGCGGCCGGCGGCTATAGCCGACGCCGAAGGCGAGCCCGGCGGCGGCAAAGATGGCGAAGTGCTCGAGATTATGCGGCACGCCGGTTTCGGGGCGCAGGGTCGGCGGCACCAGGGATAACACCGTGATCGTCAGCAACAGCAGCCAGCCGGCGCCACGCGCGCTCGTTGTCACCAGGCCGCCCATCCCGTCACCTCGCGCGTAAGCCCCGTTCGCGCCTGCGGCCGCGCGGATAGACGTGGCGTGGCGCGCGTACCGTGGGTCTTACGGCAGGGCCGGCGCCAGGGCAATCGCCGCGGCGCGATTTTCAGGGCGAGGGTTCGTTCCGCGGCGTGCGCGCCGTTTGGGTCTAGCCACCATGCCGGTGGCGGATCGGCCGGCGCCTCATACCGCCGCCTGCCACGGCTGCACCGGGACCTGAAACAGCTCGCCGCCGTCGGCATTGCGGACCTTGACGCTAAAACCGGCCCATTCATCGTCCGCTTCTATCGCGAGATCGAGCGCCATCAGTTCCGCCAACCGAAACGCCTTGTCGGGCGCTGGGAAGTCACGCCCGCGATAATCGTACTCGGCGCGCTCGCGCCCGACCACATCGAAGAAGTAGCGTCGCATTGGTTCGCCTCTGCGGTTAAGCCGTTTTAGCACTCTGATGCTGTAAAACGTTAGCAATCGGATTTTGACGCCGGCCTAAACCAATAGCTAAAACTTGGCATAATCTACGCGGAATCACGGATCGCAACGGGGGGTCGTGGCTGTCGCAGGCCACGCTCGCACCGCCATTGGGATCGGGCTGATGACCGGCCGGTTGGTGAACGAATTCGGCCATGGGCTGGAGCGGATCGGCCACAGGAGCGAAAGCGCGCGGCGCGGCGCGGGGCGCGGGTCGACCGTTGTCAGCGCGTCGCGTTCACCAAATGCACGTGACCCCACCGTCGCGCAACAGGGGACCGCGTCAGCGCCGGCTCGATGGCGTGGCCCGGTCCACAGAAGCTCACATTGGGATGATGGAGATGCCAGCACCAGCCGGGCACCTGGAGCGGTCGCACCAGCGAAACCCGACCCGGCAGCGCCATCACGCCATCGCAAATCACCGCTGGGCCGGGGTCCGGCTGCACCGGATCATTTTGGTCGCTGGCATTGGCTTTGCCGAGCGTCGCCCACTCCGCCACCGGACGCCCCGTAATGGCCAGCACGTAAGCGCGGGTTTCCGCCGGCAGATCGCGGGCGCCGGCGATAAAGTCATGCACGCGCTGCGGCCCGGCATTATACGCCGCCGCGGCCAGACCGAGATTACCGAATTCATCGCGCAATTCCGCGAGCAACGCCCCGGATTGCGGTAGCGCCTCGACCGGGTTGAACGGCGCCGCCAGACCGCGCGCGGCGGCGGTCTCCGGCATGAATTGCGCGATGCCCTCGGCGCGCGCGCCACGCCGCGTGAGCGGGCCGCGCACGTCCGGCTGAAACCGGCTTTCTTGCCAAATCAGTCGGGCGAAAAACCCGACCGGCAGCGCCTCGGCCCGCGCCACCAACTCGATCAAAGGGCAGATTGCGGTGCGCGCCTCGTCCGCTGGCGCGACCAGCGCGGCGGGCTGCGCCGCCGCGCGCGGCGGCACACTCAAGATCAGCAACGCCACGGTGCTGAGGACATACCAGGCAAACGCACCGACTCCCGCGCCGTGCGATCGAACCTGACACGGGCGAACGACGGCCATCCCCATCCCCAATTGTCGTGGCGCCAACGCGATGACCGGCGATGCACGGCTTGCTGCACTCCGTTGTTGGGGAAATCCGGCGACGTTATGGCGAACGGTTGGTCAGATCGATTTTGCCGGGCGTTACCGCCGGCGCGATGCCGCTTGCGTTTCGGTCCCGTCCGAATCCGTCGTGCTGGCGGTTAGGCGCCCGGTTCGGCCCGGGAGTCGGAAATTCCGTTGTGACCTTGGACCAGTCACAGCCAAGCTCCTCGGCGACGCATGGAGCGAGGCCGGTCATCGGACCCTGCCGCCCTCTTCGCCACGACCGTCGGCGCGCGACGTCTGCACGGCTGGCGCAGGACGCAAAAAGCGCAAGACGCTGGCGTCCCCTGAACTGCACCGACGCCGTTCCGACAACCCTGCGCCGGGCGATGGGCCGGAGGTTTTGTTGTTTAGCGGCATCGGCACCATTGCAGCCCAGCAAAATTTGGGTGGCCGACCGCGGTCGGCGCGGCGTCGTGTTGATCGGCCTTACCGCTGCCGCGGCCTGGCGTCGCCAACGCCCCATGACCTCCCGCCTCCAGCGCCGCCGGCACGGTTCCTTAACACACCAGCGTGATCGCGCGCGGGACCGCGGCAACCGACTTGGAATACGTCCCCGGACAGTTATCTCTCTGGGGGGCGACCGGCAGTGATGCGATGTGGCGCGTTCTCATTATGGCGACAGTCGTCATCGGTTTTGTCTCGGTGGGCCACGCGCAGCGCGGGCCGAACTTTCCGTCACCGGGTTCTCACCGCGGCCCCGCATTCCCGAAATCGGTCTCGCCCACAACATCCAATCCAACAAATTGGGTGACCTCACCACCAAAATATACTGACCCGAACGGGCCCAATGCAAAATGGAATCGCTGCTGCGGCTGGTACGGAGGCCAGTGGTGGTGGTGGTAAGGCGGGTATGGAGCGCAATCAGATTGTGGTTGGCGTCGAATACGCCCTGCATCCGGCACGGCGTGATCGGATGATTACATAGCGTGGGTAGTATCTTCCGCTCGGGTCCAAACAGCTTGATCGGGATGCCGGGGCACGATTCGTCATCAGCCACGCTCGAGCCCGGCTTCGTCATTTGTTTGGCATTCTGATATCCGCGGTCGCACAACCGCCGCCGCACCAGTCCTCGCGGTAGCCGGCGTCGACCCCAGGCGAACGGGACCTAGCCGCCATTGAATGCGCCGAGAATCTTCTTGATCTCGGCGCGGAAACCCGGCGCGATGTCCGGGCGCTCCAAGGCATAAGAAACATTGGCGGCGAGGAAACCGATTTTCGAGCCGCAGTCGAAACTGCGGCCGTCGAATTGCAGGCCATAGAACGGCTGGCTCCGTGCCAGTTGGATCATGGCGTCGGTCAATTGGATCTCGCCGCCGGTGCCGCGCTCCTGGCTGCCCAGGGTTTTCAGGATTTCCGGCTGCAAAATGTAGCGGCCGGTCAGGATGAGGTTCGATGGCGCGCGGTCGAGCGGCGGTTTCTCCACCATGCTGGTGATCGAGAACATTTTGCCTTTGCGTTGCCCGACGCCGACCACGCCGTATTGATCGACGCGATCGTGCGGCACTTCCTCGACGGCGACGATATTGGCCGCTTCCGGCAGTTCGCGCGCTGCCTCGATCATCTGCGCCAGGCAACCTTGCGGGTGCTGCACCAGAACGTCGGGCAATAACAGCGCGAACGGTTCGTGTCCGATCAGCTCGCGGGCGCACCACACCGCATGGCCGAGCCCGAGCGGCTCCTGCTGCCGGGTGAAGCTGGCCGCACCCGGCACCGGCAAATCCTGTTCGAGATGTTCGAGCGCCTTGTGCTTTTGCCGATCGCGCAACGTCATTTCCAGCTCGAACTGGCGGTCGAAATGATCCTCGATGACGCCCTTATTGCGGCCGGTAACGAAGATGAAATGCTCGATGCCGGCCTCGCGGGCCTCGTCGACGACATGCTGGATCAGCGGCCGGTCGACGACCGGCAGCATTTCCTTCGGCATAGCCTTGGTCGCCGGCAGGAACCGGGTGCCGAGGCCGGCCACGGGGAAGACAGCTTTGCGGATGGTTTTCATGCTAGCTGTTTGACGGCCCCCGCCGCGATACCCAACTCTTGAGCGCCGTATTTGTTGTGATGTCCACGACTGAGAAGGGCAGCAACCTGACGCTGGCGAGGCGCCAGAATATCGAAGTTTGGGGCCCTTTGTTGGTTTGACGCCGCAAGCATGTCGTTTGCCCTACGCGTGATGATTAAACCTGGCAACATAGGCGCACCGTTTAGGTTACCAAGGGTAACGCTGGGCGGTCTGCGACGCGCAAAGACCCCGCTGTTCGGCCGGATCGTGCACACTTTATGATTGCGTAACCGATTTCACGTAGATTGCGCGTGTTTTAGCTTGAACACCGGGCGCTGCGGACGCTATCCGATGCGGAGATTGCGCTGGGCAGGACAAATTTTATGGCTCTTTCAGTTGCAACTGCCCAAACCCTTCGCTTTCGGAGCGTAAGAAATTCGCCGCGTTGCGTAAGTATCCCTCGGAGCGGAGCCATCCCGCGATATCACTTCTGGAGGATCGTCGCGTCCGCTAGCCGCGACCATGGAAAAACGGCAGTCAAACAGATCGAAAATGAAAGCCATCTTCGTCATTAACTGCGGGAGGCTCCGTTGGCCCAACTGATGTTTCGATGCCCAAAGTCAAAACAATTAATCGCCACGGAAGTCAATATTGATCTGACCGAAATCGATAAACTGCCTGATAAAGTCACATTTTCTCAATGCCCGCATTGCAAGACTGTGCACGGGTGGACACCAAAGGACACTTGGATTTCCGAAGCCACGCAGCCACGAGGTCGCAATCGCATAATCGGATAAATTCAAATCCGGCACATTGGAGGAAATACAGGCCCGCCGGATTGAAACGCGCCACATGCCTCGTCAACCAGCTTGCGCTTTCGGACAGGCCTGAAAGCTTTCGGCGGAGGGCGTCCTGCAGCATCTCCTTGTCGAGGCTCAGATCAGCTACGACCTTGCGTAGCTTGCTATTCTCGTCCTCGAGCTGCTTCAGCCGCCGCATCTCGCGCGGCAGCAAGCCGTCGTATTTGCGCTTCCAGTTGAAGCAGGTCGCCTGGCGGAAGCCGGCCTTCCGGCAGATATCGCCAACCGGGCATCCGGTCCGAGCCGTGCTTCAGAATAAACGCCTTCTGGGCGTCCGAAAACTTCGTGGCCTTCATCGCTCTCCGCTCCTTCCCAGCCGGGGCATCACCGCGGAAAACTCTAGCCAAAAACGATCCCGTTGGCGGGCTCAGATCACTTCGGGTACCGATATTCCAGGGGCGAAGGATCCTTGGGCACCACCGCCACAGCCAATGCCGCGCCGGTCGACAATGATGATTGATCCTAACGAATTGCAATCAGCGACTTAGTTACCCCCGCGAAACGCTCGCGCTCAATCTCAGCATCAGGAAACAATAGCTTCATGGCCGTGATGTCGAGAAGCCGCGCATCGTCCAGTATTTCGCGCGCTTCGCTGATTGAATTGGCGCGTGGATAGTAGCCACACGCACGACGCCTAACGATGCTCACCCGCCATGGGTAGGGCAGCCAATGAATGAACGGCGTACGAAGATGCGGCTCGATCGGAAACCAATAATTCGGCGTTTGCACAAAATAGCGCGGCGCCAGCCGTCGGACCTCCTGCGCCATCTGCTGCTTATCGGGCCACAACCCGACGTGTTCGATGACGGAATTCGAATGCACCAGATCAAAGCTTAGGTCGTCAAGCTGTGGCAGGCTCCGCGCATCGCCGATGAGGCCTGCGTATCGTTCATCGGGGAGCGGATTCTGTTTGAGATTGACGATCGTAATATGGATCGGCCGGTCATTCCACAGAGTCCGATTAAACTCCCAGTAACTCGCCACGCCGCCAATATCCAGAATGCGACAACGACCGCGGCGGGTTATGATTTGATCGACCACCGCCAGCAGCCGCGCCATACGCAGCTGCCTGAATTTATTCCCGTAGCACGCCGCCTCACGTTGTGCGGTCGGTTCCGGCATCACGATCGTCATGGCCCCAACCCTTGGCTCAATCCTAATGGGGGCGTCTCTATCATACCTACCGGCAAATATTGAAAACGTTGGAAAATAAGGTGAACGCGTCAGCCGACGTGCCATACGTTAATTGGCGACTAACGCACCATTGAGCGCTTCGCGGGGCGGGTAATTTCCCGATCCCACAATGATGTGCCGCCGTCAAAAAATAAATATCAGTCCGAATCCGATAATTCCCAGACAGCCGGCAACGACGGCGACGCATATACCTGCGCTGACGGCGCGGATCGCGCTCTGGACGTGCATCTGTAATTCTCCCGAGTGCATTTCGATACCCGGGGCGCTGACGCGACGCAACATCGTTGCGGGATTTACGTTACCGCAAAACCTAAGTTAAGGGACGAGCGGCTGGCTTGGTGACCGAATTGGCCATCCCAGAACGAGCCGCTTTATCCGCGGTCGAAGCAAATGTTTAAGTGACTTTGCTAGTGTCCTGGGCCAAAAGTTCGCATCATTGAGATTGGACTTTTAGCTGAGTGTTGTAGACGCAGAAGCGCTCGATTGAGGCGAGGATGTCGTCGGCCGATTTTGTCCACCGGAACGGCTTTGGGTTGGCGTTGTGCTGATCGATAAAGGTGGTGATGGCAGCCTTCAAAGCGACGACGCTGCGGTGAATGCCGCGTCGGATTTGGCGTTCGGTCAGCAAGGCAAAGAAGCGCTCTACCTGATTGATCCAGGAGGAACTGGTCGGCGTCAGATGCACGTGCCAGCACGGACGCCGGTTCAACCAGTTTCGGATCAACGGAGCCTTGTGGGTTGCGTAGTTGTCGAGGACCAGATGCACGTCGATGTCGGCTGGCACGGCGACCTCGATCTCATCGAGAAATTTGCGGAATTCGATGGCGCGATGGCGCGCGTAACACTTGCCGATCACGCGGCCAGTAGCGATGTCGAGGGCGGCGAACAGCGAGGTGGTGCCATGGCGCTTGTAGTCATGGCTGCGTCGTGCCGGCTGGCCGGGACGCATCGGCAGCATGGGCTGGCTGCGGTCGAGCGCCTGGATTTGCGACTTCTCATCGACACACAGGACGACGGCATGAGCCGGCGGCGAAACGTAGAGACCGACCACGTCGCGGACCTTGGCGACAAAGTCCGGATCGGTGGAGAGCTTGAAGTTCTCCAGCCGGTGCGGTTGCAGGCCGAAGGCGCGCCAAATCCGCTGCACGGTAGATACCGACAGACCGCAGGCTCGCGCCATGCCGCGCGAACTCCAATGCGTCGCATCCGGCGGGACGCTTTCGAGCGTGCGCACGATCACCGCTTCAATACGGGCGTCATCAATCGTGCGCGGCGTGCCGCTGCGCAGCTCATCCCGCAATCCATCCATGCGATGTTCGACAAAGCGCCGGCGCCACTTGCCGACGGTGGTCTGGTCGATCTGCAGATCGGCCGCGACCTGCTTGTTCTGCTTGCCGGTCGCGCAACGCAGCACGATCCGCGCCCGCAACGCCAGCGCCTGCGTGGTGTTGCGCCGCCTCGCAAGCGACGTCAGCTCCGCGCGCTCCGCATCACTGAGCACCAAAGCCGCCAATTGTCGCCCCGCCATGATCCGCTCCATGCCCCGACAAGCCTGACACGGCGGCGTAAATCTGCAATATGGCAAAGTTTAGATTTCGGGACACTAGCGCCAATTTGCATATTCGAAACGCGTCACGCCGATCTCAAGCGGCGGTCGGCGACCGCAGCCTCGGCGTCGCGGCCTTCAAACTCATTTTCAGCGCGGCCGCGAAAAAAACCCAGGACCCGGCGGGCCGTAGCAATGTGTAGGCGATGGAAGCTGGACAGCGCTTTATCGAGATCCTCGGTCGACATGCCGCGATCCGCAGCGCGCAGGAGCATGAGGGCCTTGGTCGTCGTCGACGACAGTCCGGCGACACGCGCCAGAATTAGAATAATTTCGGCGGCCGGATCGAGCAGCGCGCGCTCGGCGACGTCGATCGGCGTATCACACATCATGGATAGCGCAATCGCGGTTTCTTCGAATTTGCGGTCCCGCGCATAGTGGTAGATATCGGTTTCGTTAATGCGGCGGCGGCGATTGAGTTGTTCCACGGCTTCCTGCGCCGCGGCGAAGTCGGCCGACGTAGTGCGGGCCTGTTGCCGCACCCCAGCGGCGACCTGGGCAACGACGTTAGCGATGGCGACACTGGCCTCCGGATTCTCCGCCGTGAGGCGGGCGCGCACCACGCTTGACGCCTGCTCGATCAAATTCAGGTAGTGCGGTCGGGGAATATCGTGGCGCAGTCCGACCTGAATGCCCAGCGTGTCATCGCCGTTCGCGCGATCGACCAAGTTACGGAATCCATTGTCAGAGAACCGCGCGCCGATATTCTTGACGACGGAAAGAACGACACTGCGATCGCCACGTTCGACCAGAACGTCCGTTACTGCTTCGCTCAGTGAGCGGCGCTGCGCGATGGCGTGCAAATGCAGCTGGCTTTTGCAGTTGGCGCTGACGACCAGATCGTCGTCGTCGAGGCGCGGCGATCGGCTGAGCACTGGCTGCGCGACGTCGATATGGTCGTCGAAAGCAAGGATACGTATCACCTTGGATGGCGCGTTGTCGATTGGCGCCAGCAGTCGGGAAAGTTTGGCACGCGCGCGGTGTTCAATCGTCGTGATAAGATTGGCAATGACGTTGTCGAAGATGTCGACCTGATCCTCGGAATAGTGTCGCCGAGCCAACAATAAATAGGTCGGTGACGCGGGTCAGGATGTCGATGCGTCGCTCCAGACCCGCCGCTGACAACGCTGTCTGGAGTTCATCGAGAAGCATTAGGCCATTAACCCTCGGGCACCGTACGTTTTCGACGCAGTGTATGGTGAAACAATGAACAAACCTTAAGTTTGTTGCTCGGAGCTAAGAGGCGCCGCCGCGAGCTGAAAGACGGCACCGCCATTCTTGGAAGCGCGCCAAGGGCGGAGCGTCTTTACTGGCTCAGTCACGCTCGGTCGGGGGTTCGTTGCGCAGGGCGGTTGCAAAAATCGCCTGCCTACTGCGAAGTGGCGGGCTGGCGCAGATTTCGATAGCCGAAACGCAGCAAACACGGTGCAAATAAATCTGGAGGCACAAACAGGCGGATCCCGCGATGATGTCGCAGTGCTGGCTGAGGCGAGCGCGGAGTCGCCGCCGGAATTACGGCAAAGGCTCGGCCATTCCCCGCATGCGCGGGCGGCAATCAGGCGCCCCTCCCACCATCTATAGGTGTATCAATACAATATACACTATTTATCCGTATATTGGGACGCGATGTAACGTTCACATCGGCCGTTGCTGTTGGGGCTCGCGCAGAAGGCAAAGGGATTAATAATGCCCGCAGTGAGCAACTCATTGATAATTGAATTAGAAGAGGCGGTTCAAAGCCGCTCGGCGGACAAGCGCATTGAAACGCTGCGGCGGATCACCGACCTCTTTCTCGTTGACGCCGACCGCTTAAACGACGAGCAAATAGCGGTGTTCGATGACGTCTTGGGCAAGCTCATCCACCGAATCGAGACGAAAGCGATCGCTGAGCTTAGTTCCCGATTAGCGCCGATCCCCACCGCTCCAATCGATGTCATCCGCCGGCTGGCGCACCACGATGAGATAACCGTCGCCGGACCCGTGCTGAGGGAATTGCCGCGTCTCACCGCCCGTGATCTCATCGCGGTTGCGAAGACAAAAAGTCAGGGCCACCTCCTGGCGATTTCGGGGCGTAGCCAGCTGGAAGAAACGGTCACCGACGTCCTGCTGACTCATGGCAATCATGAGGTCGCATCTCGGCTGGCGGCCAATTCCGGCGCGCGGTTCTCTGAAACCGGATTTGAAACGCTCGTCAAGGCGGGAGAAGACGATCCCACCCTGGCGGAACGGGTCGGGTTAAGGCTGGACCTGCCGCTGCGGCTCTTGCGGGAATTACTGTTAAAAGCCACCGAAGCCGTGCGCTCCCGCCTTCTTTCCTTGGCGGCTCCGGAAACTCAGGACGAGATTCGCCGGGTGCTGGGCACGATTTGCAGTGAGGTCAGCCATGAAGTCACCGCCCCGCGCGACTTCAATAAGGCGCTCGCGTTGGCTCTTTCGATGCAGCGGAAAAACCAGCTGAACGAAGCGGCGCTTCTGGAATTTGCGAATTCGCAACGTTACGAGGAGATGGTCGCAACACTAGCGCTTCTCAGCACGGCGCCGATCGACATCATCAAACCCGTGATGAGGGCGACCTCACACGAGGGATTGCTCATTCCGTGCAAAGCCGCCGATCTAAAGTGGCCGACAGTGACTGCCATATTGAAGAACAGGTTTGCGCACCATGCGATATCAGAGCAGGAACTGGCGCAGTGCAAAAGCACGTTCATCGCGTTGTCAAGGGCCACGGCGCAGCGGATCCTTCGATTTTGGATGGTTCGACATGTCGCCGCAAGTCCCGCAGCGAAGGGCCCGTAGGCATTCTCGTGATGGCCTCATCATCAAAAGCTGACGGTTCAACAAGAGGCAAGCCTGAGCAACGCAACGCCCGTCGTCGGGCTACGCATCACCCCTCGCTTTTGACCAAAAGCGATGGCTCGATAATCTGTCTCTGTCTGATGAAGGACGTTTCCGCGACCGGCGCCAAACTTGAACTGCAGACGCAAAGTGAAATACCCAATGAGGTCACTTTGGTGCTTTCAAAATACGGGAACGTGCGTCGAAAATGTATTGTTTCATGGCGGTCAACCGCTGCCATTGGCGTTCGATTTGTCGGCTCTTGAATTTGGTCGGTCGGCTCACCTCGCCGCTATAGCTCGGCCAAGCCAGGAATAGTCATGGCACGACGGAAGGAAGCGCACGGCGGCGGTCACGGCTGGTTTGTGACTTTCGCCGATCTCATGGGACTGCTGGTCAGCTTCTTCGTGATGTTAGTGGCCTTTTCCAGTCAAGATGCCCAGAAAGTGCAGGCCGTCAGTGGCTCGATGCGAGAGGCGTTCGGCGTCCAGGTCACCGCCCATGATTCCGGCATTCGGGAAATCGACGGGTTGCCGACCCGTCCTTTAGTCAAGCACGTTGCACACATTCCACCCGAGGATTCCTCAGTAACGCCGACAGCCAACGACCACCGGCCTGGTCTTCCCCAGGACCCGGGGCTCAGTTTGGCTGCGGCGTCATTGCGGCAGGCGCTCGAGGCTATGCCGGAGCTGGTTGAGGTTTCAAAACGGATCTTGATCGAGGAGGGCAATGAGGGCCTCAATATTGAGATCGTCGATCAAGATGGCCGCTCAATGTTTCCAGAAGGTTCGACGCAGCCCTATCCGCAGACACAGGCGCTTATTCGGAAGATCGCGTGGCCGCTTCAGCAGCTGCCGTTTCGGATATCCCTTAGCGGACACACGTCACGCGCTGAAGGGGTTGCTCGGCCCGAGAACGTTCGCTGGCAGCTGTCGGCCGATAGGGCCAACACCGTGCGCCAATTATTGGAGGAAGAAGGATATCCCTCCGCCAAAATCTTCAAGGTGGCCGGCAAAGCCGACACTGATCCACTGTTCGCCGAAGACCCGTCGACGCCGCCTAATCGGCGCGTGAGGATTACTCTTGTTCGTGAAGCACCCGTCGTGCCACCGGATTTGCGCCCCTGATAAGTGCCGCCGCGGCATGATTCCTACGGTATTCTCAGCCATTGCAAAATACCAACGTCCTTTGGACTGTCGCTTTTGAAAGCGTAACGAGGTTCCGCTTGCAATCGACAAGCTCATCATCGTTGAACGATGGCAACCCAGTTTTCTGCCGTTCTAATTCATCCGAATGTGCGTACCGGGTGTCCCGGCCAATCGCTGCTGATTGTCGAAATCAGCTTCCAGCATTATCGCTTAGGAGTACGGGGCGCCGTCATACCCGAGTATCGGATCTCCTCCATCGGTTTGGACGGCTATGTCACGAATGCGTATAATTTTGAATGCACGAGCGATCGGGAAGGTATCAAGATGACAGACCAAATCGCAGAGGGCACGATGCTGAGTGGCGGGAGCGTGACCGTCCAATCACCCGGATGTTTCCGGGGAAAATCCGAAATAGGCGGTCTTAATTTGGGGGCCCCCTGATTGGAGACCTGCGGGTAGAGCCGTCCCCCTGATGCGCGGTGGCGTCGGACGGCGGCGCTGAGAACCGCTTGTTTTCTAGCGCGGAAATGGACGGCCAAGCCTTGAGTTGCTGTCGTCCGTCGGGCCTGGTGTCCGGTGCGTCCTCGGTCAGAAGACTCCCCTCTTCACTCTTCTCTGGATTTTCGAGTTGAGACCGTTTGTGTTGTTCCGCGCTTGACATTATTTGACTGTTTTTCGAGCGCAGCAATTTGATCAAGATATTTACTCGCGCGGTCCGCAAGCAAGTCAGCGAAGCTGGTTTGCCCCCGACCCCTAGCTTCTGAGGCGAGACTGAGCAATCTGTCGTAATTGGCACGCAGCCGTTCAGTTTCGGATATTCCCATTACCAGCCCCTCCTGGGTCCGATGTGGCGCGACGCGAGTATACCAAATTATTATACTAAATCGGGTACCAAGCGTTAAATCCCGGCTCTCCACAATGCAAAAAACACGCAGGAAAGGCGCGAGGACGCATGCGGCTTGTCGGTTTCCCGGAATTCGCGCCTCAACATAGGTGAAATGATCCCCTTCGTTCAAAAGCCAGAGTTTCCCGCTCTTTTTGGCGGCAGCGCTGGGTTGTCGGCTTTTCCAGTTTGGGAGGTGGGTTGCGCCGTCCATCGCGTTGGGTTCTGTAGTCCAAACAGATGCCGGCGTGATGACGTTCGTCTTGAAGCCGGCGAGGTGCGCGCTCGGCTGCTTGGCGTTGCGATCGGCGCATCCACCTAGGCGAGCCCGGCGGGTCGGTGCCACCCCCACGGCCGATCATCCCGCGCAGAGGCCCACAGTTGGCCGATCGTGGTCCATCCACGCCTCGGATCGAGCACCGGTGCCGTGGTCTCGTCGGCGAACAGCCTGGGCGAGGCCGCAGCGCCCTATGTTCAGTGTCCATTCTAGGCTCAACGATCCAAATCGAATCGTCGACTCACAGAACCAACTGAAATCCGAAAGGTGGGGCCGGAACACCGCTTACGATCGGCTAGATCTTCAGACAAAAGATAAGACCCGGCTAACCCGGATTTAATGCCGATGCATAACCCGGGTTTAGTGCAGATGCACCGCACTCTGGAGAACGGCCTGCAATTGCGCAGTCGTCACGCCCGGCAGGCTAATGCTGTCGTGATGGCCGAGATCGATCATCGCATCACCATGAGCATCGTTGGTTATAAGCGACAGCAATTGCTGTTCGGACTGGATATGACCGAAGGCATTGAGATCAATCGTATCGGCCTGCGGATTGAAATTCAAAATCGTGTCCGCGCCAATGCCCGGCTGAAACACAAAAGTATCGTTGCCAGCGCCGCCGATCGAGACCGATATAGTCTGATTGGCCGCGACGGCCGCCGGATCGCCGACAGTGACGGCGTAGGATTGTGTTTGCGTAGCGCCCGGCGCGAGGTTGATTTGGTCGTTGTCGAGCGAGAACGCCCAGGCCAGCGACCCGCTGCCATTGCTATCACTCACCGCACCGAGCGAGAAATCGCCGGCATAGCCAGCTTCGGCAGGGCTAAAGCTTGCCGTTTCCACAGCGGTGGGCGCAGCACTCGTGAATGCGACTGATCCACCGGCCGTTTCAACGCCTGGCAGGCCGGCGTCGGCGCTGACCACAGCGCCGCCGTTCGGGTTGGTCGACGCGACCGCGACATCATCCAGCATCGTGCCGCCGTGGCCATCGCTCGCCAGCGCGAAGGATGTCGCGGTGAAACTGCCGATGAAGTGCAGCGCCGTGGTTTGCGCGCCGTCACTTACCGTCAATACACCGCCGTGAGTGTCGCCGTCGGCGGCATAGCTCAGGGTGGTATTTGATGCATACGCGATATCGCCCAGATCGATTTGATCCTGCGCCGTAAAACCGGAAATTTGTCCGGTGAAAGTGTGCGATTGATCGAGCGCCAGGAGGCCCGTCGCACTGCCGCCGAAGCGCACATTGTTGTCGGAGGCGCCGGCAAATTCGAGAGAGCCGCCGGCGATGATGGCGTGGCCGCCGCCGGTTACCGCACTGTCGATGATCAGCGCTCCGCTCCTGGTTGCCAAGGTGCCGGAATTGACGACTGGGTTCGCACCGGTGTCGATAATGAGCGCGTCAGGTCCTTCGGCAACAACGATGCCCGCGTTGTGGAAGCTAAGGGTCCCATTGCCGATATCACCGCCCCCGGAGATGGTATTATCCACATTGATCAAAGTGCCACTGCCGAAGATGTAGTTTTCATTGCTCTCCGACAACTCGACGTGACCGCCGCCCTGCAGCGTGACGATGCCGTCAATCCCAAGCGCGGTCGGGGCAGTCGTTCCCCCGACCGCGATCACGCCGCTGTTGTCAATGTCTCCCTCGAGCGCGAGCGCGGTCCCATCGGGGACCGTCACCGATGTCGTGTTAATGGCTGGTGAGACCGAACCGTCGAGCGTTTGCGCCACGCGCACATCAGACGGTTGCAGCGGCGGGTCGAAAGTAACATCGAGTTGGACGATGGTGCCGGGGTTGAAGCTCAACCCCTCCCAGTTCACCCACACGCTGTTTGAATCGAAAGTGATATCGCTCGCGGTCAAACCCACCATATTGGTATTGGGATCGATCGTCACACCCGAAATCAGCGGATCACCGGTGAGGTCAACGACTTCAAAGCCGTTAAACGTCGCGGGATTCCAACTCCCGGCAAAGGTAAAGTCGGACGCCGTAATGGTGTGGGCGCCGACTGACAGCGCGAAAATTCCGCCCAGGGCCGAGTTGCCCTCGATGCCGCTCATCGGCACGGTAAAGGTCGGCGAGGTGTAATAGACGGTCGCCATGCCCGGATAGTCATAATATTCAATCAGGGTATGCGACGACCACAGGCTGCTGAGGGTCGGCGGGGGTGGCGGCGGCGGAACGACAATATTGATAATATTATTGATAATATTAATGGGTGCCGATGGATCAACCGGGTCATTATTGCTCGGCGCATTGGCAATATTGCTTTGCGGATCGTAATTCTGGATGAGCTGCGGGTTCTGTTCAAGCGGTTCGTTTGGTGGCGGCGTGGAACTGCCGCCATGGCCGGGAACGCTTTGCGGGGTGGTCGGATTACTGAGAATGTAGGTCTGAAACAGCTGCGGAATGATCTGCTGGGCGAAGGCCTGCTGCGAAGCCGACATTGGCGTCGTTGAGCACACCGTGGAGGAACAATCCGTGACGAATTCCGTTTGTGACACCGTGGCGAGAAGGATCGGCAGGCCGTTCTGGTCGCGCATAATGTCGCCATTTTGGTCGATGCGGAACAGATCGTAGGCGCCATGTCTCGTCGTCGCGTAATCGTCAACCACCACGAACTCATAGCCGCTGGTGACTTCCAGCACATAACCTGTGGTGCCGCGAATACCCATCGTCGCCACGGGCGTCGCAATCTTCATCTCACCACTATGGGCAGCTTTGCCGGCGACAAAGGCAAAGGTTCCTTCGACGAGACTGAACAGCACGCCATTCGCGTTCGCGTTCGGCTCAAATGAATATTCATTGAGCGCCATGCGCGTGTTCGCGACGAGATCAAGCGCCGTGCCATCCGGAAAGCTGATGCCGACCGAAGCGGCAGCGCCGGTCTCAAGCACATCGCTCTTGTAAACGACGTCGCCAACATTGAGGGCGACTGCCACGCCATGGCGAAGGACGGTGACGGCGCCGACGACCTTTTCCACTTTACCGATCGCGTCGGCTGGCGTGGTCGGCTGGGCTTGGGCGTATTCCCGCTGCGCCGGCGATATCGCGAGAAGTTCAACGACCTCGCCGGACAAAGTGGCGCCATTGGGCGCGATCAGTGCCGCTTGATGCTCGGTCGAAAAATAATTGGTGATGATGAATTGACGGCCGTCATGGCCGGTCAGAACCAGATCCGGCCCAGCCCGTCGGAACTCGCCCGCAAGCAGCGCAGCGTCAGGGACATGGGCGACGCTTCCGTGCGGTGAATCACTTTGAAGAGCCCGCAGCGCGGCGCCAAACCCCTCCATCGTCGATGCATACGCCATCTATTATCGCCTCTGGAGCGCTGCTGTCGCGCACCTACCCCCAATCAGCGTATGGTCATATTGACCCGCAGAACCCCGGCGGTTCTGGAGCCGGATTGAGAATGCCCCGTCCCCATGGCGTCCACAAGATCCTTATGAATAAAGGGTAAAATTGTCAGGACGCCCCTGACTTTTCCAACGCGTTCCAAAGCACGTCTTTGTTCTTGGCAAATGGGTGTTCTTGGCAAATCGGTTTGGCCCTCTAACTGTCTGAAATATTACCAATATTGCCAAGGGGCATGGCGGGAACCCAGCAGAAGCCCCTGACGGCCTGCTGTCGGCGATGGAGGTCCCGCAGGCCTCCTCGGAGCCCGACCGGTCCGGATCGAGTTCCCGTTTATTGGACCCGAAAATCAGGCTTTTTCCGAGCGGAAAGCAATAATCCAGTGATTTCGCCGCAGCTATCAGGGAGGGTGCGCGTCACTAAGTGGAGTAGAGTTTTTGAGTTTAACGCCGCGGGTACCCCGATATTTGATCGGTGCCGGTTCGGACCCATTGAGATAGAGGTTCAAGCTATTGAGAATTTTTCACTGCCGATTTGCGATACAACAAATCCCATGGCTACCGCGGCCGCTTATCAGTGGGCGACCGCGTTCTCAGTTTTGAAACAGAATGCGATGGCCACAGCCGCTTCTAAAAAGCGCGGCGCAGGAGGTGCCCGCTCTCTGTAGCAGAGCTAATCGGCTCAGGCGAGCGGAACAGCAATACCAACCAACCTTAGCGAAGCGGCTGTTCCGGCTGCTCGGGTAGTTCGCGTCCCGGAAGCCCGTCGCGCTGTTCCAACCGCTTTGGGTCTGTGGTTTGCTCGAAAGGACGCCCCCTAAATTCGGTCCCGCCAGGCGTTATTGGGGCCGATCCGTTCAAGGGCGAAGGAAGACTTTGTGGCGTTTGTGCCCCCTGCGGCGAGCTCGTTCCCTGGCCGGACGGCGGGGCGATGAACTGAGCAAGAACCGGATGCACGATAAATCCGAAGATCGCGATGACCATCATTCCGTGTCGGAACATTCGACTTTCCCTTCCAGCGATCGCGCCGCGAATCACATCAAAACGCTCTTCTCACCGCTATCGCCTTTTTACGTCCAAAATGCCTGGTCGAAGCTCGGGCCGGCGACTGGGCGTGGAGTGGGGACGAAGTGGCCTCGATCCCGTCGCGGTGGGAGAGCGGCATGGGGGTGGATCATGATGGCGCCAGCGATGTAACTGTTGGGCCCGACGCCTTTCAGTAGACCCCCGTCTGAATCAACTCTCTGCAGACGTCGTTGATGCCGAGGCCCCAAAGGCCCCAATACGGCGCTGGCGGGATTCTACCGGCCTTGTTCGCAATAACACAGTCGCGATAGGCCGCAACCGAGGAACCCCAGGCGTCAAAACGACAATGATTTTGGATGAAAGATCCATAGAGACATTGATGATATTGCCATTTTTGAGCTCGAGTAAGGAGACCGGATTCATCTTGAGCAAAAAGCGGCGAAGAACCTATTACTATCTGACAAGCGGCAAACGCGGTTATGACGAAGCGAGCCTTCATAAGGATTGCTCCCGGACGACCTGGGCCAAGTCGATTCTGCGTTACAAGCCTAGGCTGGATTGCTCCGGGAATAAAGTGCCATTGCTGCTTTGTCGACGGATCGGCCAGCGTCCCGGCCGGGCTCAGCCACCGTCATTTTAGCACATCGGTGGTCATTGCCACGGCAACACCTCCCCGGACCGAAGCTTTAGAGCCTCAGCATACCCCGATGGCAGCCGGATCGCCGTAAGGATAGCACTCGGTTCATCGGCGTAAAGTTCTCCGATTTTGGACTCAGCTTCTTCCGTGGTGAGACTGGCGACGACATAGGCTTCCCGCCTCGGGAAATCACCAGCGGTAACCTCCACCAATACTACGAACTTTACCTCCGACAAATCTTCGCCTGGCTCAGGTGTAGCGTTTGTCATCGCGCCGAATATGACTCATCTGGCTATGGCCGCAAGTCCCCTTTTTGGGACGCAAACAGGCTACGACCTACGACCTCCTGCCGCGTGCCACACCATAGGGGTCGCCCGTGATACTAGAGGCCATTGCCATCCCCCAAATAGATCGCGCAAAAGTCCCCCTTCGCCATGGACTCCGGTAGCGCAATGAAACTTGCCAGGCGATAAACGCCTCGCCGCGCGGGGAGCTTGGTGAGTCACAGTCTTCGCCATGTGCAGGGATGTTGACCTCGACACGCCATCCATACGGGCGTGATTTTGTGCCAAACGGCCCATCATCGGCGCGTAACCGAACCGTGAATCGGGGCTTGAGTGGGCCACAGGCGAGCAGGCGCGGGCCCGTGCTAAAAACTGGTGTTTTGCGCAGCAATCATAATTGTAGCCAAGGACGGGGAGCCGCCTGTCTCCGCAGTGCTGGCTCCGAGCGGCTGCACTGGGTTTCTTTCAGCCGGGTATACGGCACCGCCGAAAAAGATGCCGCCAACAAAAACGGTCAGCATGGTGAGCGCCACGACACCAAGGTTGGGGGATGTCGGCCTGAGCCAACGAAACTGCTTGTCCAACAGAAGCTGGTCGCGCTGGTCCATTGAAGCCTCGTATCAAAAACGATGGGACGAACGATGCTGCCTTCCCTTATATCCGCCACGCGTTGAAAAATTGACGAATGACTAGGTAAAATACTAATCATTTTGTTCGTCACGGCGAAATGAGCTGTACGTCGGGCAAGCCGCTGCCTTCCCTAAGAGCCTGACCGAAAAGGAGGTGAGTGATTTCAGGAGGTTGTGATTCCATCGGATTTGCGAGATTCGAGGGAGATCATGATGGCCTGGACCGAAATCACTCGCCCGCACTATGTGCGGGAGGGGCTGCGTTACGCAAGCGACCTGACGGATGCGGAGTGGAAGGTGATCGAGCCATTGATGCCGGCGCCATCGCTGATTGGTCGTCCGCGGACGACCGATCTGCGTGCGGTGATGAACGCGATCCTGTACATGGCCTCGACGGGTTGTCAGTGGCGGCAGTTGCCGCGGGAATTTCCACCCCGTTCGACCGTCCAGGGCTATTTTTATGAGTGGTCGCGCAGGGGGATGTTTGTTGTCATCAACCACATGCTGGTGATGGCCGCGCGCGAGAAGGCCGGACGCGAGGCCAGCCCGACCGCCGGCGTCATCGACAGCCAATCGGTCAAGACCACGGAAAGCGGCGGTCCACGCGGCTTTGATGCGGGCAAGAAGATCAAGGGCCGCAAACGCCACATCGTCACCGATACCGAGGGTCATCTGGTCGGGTTGCAGGTCCATACCGCCGACATCCAGGATCGCGACGGCGCGGTCGGCGTCCTGTCGTCGATCCGTTTCCTGTATCCCTGGCTGCGGTATGTCTTCGCCGATGGCGGCTATGCCGGCGACAAGCTCCGCCATGCCTTGAGGAAAATCGGGCAATGGACGATTGCCATCATCAAACGCTCCGACCGGGCCACCGGCTTCGAAGTGCTGCCACGCCGATGGGTGGTGGAGAGAACATTCGCCTGGCTCGGCCGATGCCGCAGGCTCGCCAAAGACTTTGAAACAACCATCGGCAGCGCGGTCGCCTGGGTCCTCGTCGCTCACATCCGTACCCTCACGCGACGCCTCGCAAGAGCTTGAAATCAAATGGATCGTTTCGAGTCAGACTCTAAGGGAATTGGAGCGCCCAAGCTGTAATGGTCCCCCCGGTCGGCAAAGCACCCCTGGGACTTCCCGTTCTGAGCTTATCGGGCGTACCTTCACAAGGTAATGGTTCCGGCGAGCAAAGCGTCAGTCGATTTATCTTTTAACTTCGAGCGTGAAAGCTCGAGCGCATGGGTCGGGTGGCCCTTCACCTGAAGCGGCGGTTTCAGCTTGAGTCTGTTGCTGGCGTCATCGAGCGCGACAGCCAGCTTCATGCGTTTGGCCTCCGCTGTTCTCAGCTTCATCTTCAGCCGCGTTATTTGCGAATACAAATTTCCGACGAGGCCTTCCGTGTCGGCAACGCGGTTGGAAAGGCGTGAATTGTCGGTGATAAACAAATCTAGCCATTCCCGATGTGAATTATTTTCGTTCTTTAGGTTGTGCAGCAACGCTCTTGCCGCGCTGAGCAGGCCGAGGAGTTCGGCGATCCGCGCGTCCGAGACTTGGTGAACGCTCAGACGATCGTGTTCGCCCGGCGCCTCCGTCAGTTGCGCCGTCCGCGGGTCGGGTTTCTCAAGTAATTCGGCTCCCGACTGAGGCGCAGCCGCAGCTTCTACTTCGGCCTGGTCTATCGTGAGGTCGGACGTTCTCCTAAAGGGTCGTAAGCCAACCAACCATTTTGGCAACTGACCTAATCGCGCCAGTTTAATATGTTGAGAATCCAGAACCATCGCCCTCAGGAGATTTTCTACTGTTCGACAGTTCGCTTACCACCGTTACGCTTGGGGCGGTGCTCCGTGAGCCGATTATCCACCGGTTGTAGAAAGCCTTATGGCTAAGCACGATTCGGTTTCACAGCGGCAATTGGTCAACGCTCGCCTGATATTCCGGGGGTTATGTCTTACCCACTAAAGTTTCGACAACCGCAAGGATAGCGCGGCGAAGATTGCTGTCGCCGATTTTGCCAAATTCGAGGACCATCTGCATGGTCATTGCATCGGCAAGCAATTCGAATGGCGACGATTTGCGGGACGCTGGTTCTTTCGTTTCGCCCTCGAAAAGCGATTTGACCGGCACTTCGAAAATTTCCGCAATCTCGTAAAGTCGACCGCTACCGATCCGGTTGACGCCCTTTTCGTATTTCTGCACTTGTTGAAATGTGATGCCGAGCTTTGCGCCAAGTTCTTCTTGTGTGAGACCGCTGGCTAATCGGCGTACGCGAATATTTCGGCCCACGAGCCTGTCGATCTTAGTAGCAGATTTGTTCGAAGCCTTGGACATTTTTTCCCCAACTTAGGCAACCAGAACTGATAATTGAAAAAAGCCCCGGCCATGGTGAACGGGACTTTGGGTATGGGCTGATCAAAGCAATGTAGCAAAGGGTCGGCGGCGGTCAAATCCCGTGGCGCGACCATGCGAACATTCCTTGGCAGGTTCTCGATGTATTGCGACGACCACGGATTTTGGCTTCAGCCGGCTCAGGGATGGAACAGGCGACAACGTAGGCCTCGCGCCTCGGGAAACGTGCAGCAGGGACTTCTATCAACACCACGAAGGCTACTTCGGAGCAATCTTTGCTTCGTTTACTGAGATCGGTCACAGCGGTTAACCGTTGTGCGGAGGGTGAAGTGGGAGCCAGCTGCGGTGGTCGAGCTGTCAAAGAACGGAATACCAGGCGAGCCTTGAGACGGTATCAAGTTCTCTCAATGAGCCCCCACTGCTCTGAGCAAGCGCCTGATCCCTCTCGCAGCGCTCGCACTTGTCGACAGCCCCGATGAGGCGAGCGAAATCACTTGGTTGCCTTCTTGGGCGACAAGCATTAATGCGCCGCGCTGGCCGCCCGTAAAAGCAGGCGAGTACATCCTCGCAAAGCCTCAGAAATCGATGGATTCCGTCTGCAGGGTAGACCCGTCAACGCCTTTGCGGATGAAACGTCAAAAGATGCGGTTCGTGCAAAGCTCGGACGTCCACTGATACTTTTATCCGTAGCGTGCCTTCAATTCGTCTACACGGGCGGCCAGTTCCTGAGGCAAATCCTGCGGCAAAGGGTAATGCATTCTCAGCTCTTGGCCAATGGTTGATTGCATCGCGCGAGCAAGTTCTAGTCGCGACAGACGCGGGGCAGGTGCAGGGCGTTGCGCAGGTGCGGGGCGTTTTTGCTGCTGGAAGAGAGCGCAGGCGATGAGATAGGAGAGTTGTAACAATGCGGCGCCGATAAACAGCGTGAGGGTAATGATGCCTGCGCCTAGGCCAGTTAAAATGCCCTGGCTGACTGTGATGATTGCATAAATGGCAATGGCGGGAATAAGCGCCCAAACCTTCAGCCGTGCCCATCCGCAAGCCGCGCCTGCTGCTACGGCAACCAACAATATCGTTATCACGACGCGCTCACGCTGGCGGGGCCTACCTTACCTTTCATACCTCCTCCTGGGTGGCCAATTCTGCCCGACGATCGACGTGAGATAGGGTGTTTGTTGACGTTCCGAAAGGGGCGGCATTACTTCTCCTGATTGCCGCGTGTCCTCTGCCCCGATGGGCCGCCTCAATAGGCGGCCCATGCCATCAGCCCTCGCTCAGAGGAACAGCTTCCGCTCATGTCTAAGGCGGGTCGTGAACTGAGCGCGGACCATCATGGGCCCGCGGGCAGGTCGAGGCCTGAAGCGGTTTTTCCATAAAATTGCTGGTAATGGCGCAAGACCCCTTGCACGTTGTTTTCGATCCTTGCCTCAAAGGAGTTACGCATTAACGCGTGAGCAGCGCCTATGGAGTATGCCGTCTTCGAACAAAAAACCGGCAGGGAGCGCTCAAGCGCCACAGCCGGTCGCTGGGGAACGTCAATATGTTCGGTCGGGTTTCGGTGTGGGGTTTTGCTGCGTCCCTTGTTGTCGTGCTTCTTGTTGTCGCGCCGGCACTAACCGCGATCGCGGCGCGGGACGAAGTGATAGAACCGAAAAATATACTCGCGAATAACCCAACGGAAAAAACGAAACTCGTCGAGGACGCCGTACTGGTCGAGCCGCAAGCTGGCGCGCCAAACGACACTCAGTCGGCGGCGCCGGCGAGGGTAGCAGCGCTTGGTTGGGTCGGAGCGGCGATTGCGCCACTGCCCCCAGCGGAGCCGTTCGGCCTGGCAGCAATAAGCGTTACCAGCGGCGACGTCTTGACAAAGTGGCGGCGCGTCGAAGCTGACATCCGCGCCGAGGACGAGGTTCTGGCACATTGCCGCGACGGCGCCGATCGCTGTCCCGCAGCAGTACAGAATTTTCTCGCCATCATTGAGCAAGGTCGCGCCCAAACCGGCCGAACCCGGATCGGCGTGATCAACCGCGCCATCAATCTCGCAATCGAACCGATGAGCGATCTTGCCCAGTGGGGCGAGCCCGACCGCTGGAGCGCGCCACTCGAAACCTTCGCGACCGGCCGGGGCGATTGCGAGGATTACGCCATCGCCAAATATGTTGCTCTGACCGCAGCCGGCGTCGCGCCGGTAGACGTAAAACTCGTCATCGTCCGAAATACTGCTCTCGGCGAAGATCACGCTGTCGTAACGGTTCATCTCGACGGCGCCTGGATCGTCCTCGACAATCGGTGGCTTACGCTCGTCGCCGACAGTGAGATGCAGCAATTAACCCCACGCTTTGTGCTCGATGGCGCCGGCGTACGCCAATTCGCGCAGCCCGCTCTCTTCGCCTCGCGTCGTATCGCGGCGCCCGCCTCGTTCTAGCTATTTCGATTCAAAATCATAGACGCCCTCCCAATCCGCTCCGGGCTGAAGCGGACTTTTATGCGTTGGCTTCGTTTTGCGGAAACACGATCTTTGGTTTGGCAACTTTTGAGAGACTCAACTACGGCTGATGTAACGCGTTACACCTTATCCAGTAACGGCGTTACACTTGATGTCACGCGTTACAGGATTGAAGCGCACCGATCTCCACCATCGTCCCACCGGGAGTGTCGAGCCCTGGCGATTCAGCACCAAGTCCCGCGCCCCACCGCTGCGGAAAAGAGCGCATAAGCATCTCAGTCTGCGGTAGATGGCAGGCAATATCCGCATCGACCTACGTCGTCGAAATTGTACGTAGCTATTCTTGCCTCGGCTTCTGTGAGCGTCGCAAAAGGGCCCTCCCAGCTTGTGAAGCTGGCACGGCCTTTATCCTGATCTTTCACGCCTTGGCCGTTGCGGCAATAAAAGCAACTTCCGAGATGCACCCGAGCTCGTCGCGGCGGGGGTGCGCGGAAAACATAAAATTTGTCCATGACGGATATTGGGCCGCCTCTATGAGCGCTTATTCTTAAACGAAACACCCACTAAATCGAGGATCAAAATGACTTTGGCGCATTGGCCTTTTTGGCGTGGCAGCCGACCTAACGCCGCTACAGTTTATCCGGTAACGGCGTTGCGTTACAGCTCACTCTGGACCGCCGTCGAAATGGCGGGGCTTATCGGTTTTCACATCTCGTGGTACGGTCTTTGAGAATACCAATCTACATTTGCGTGGCTGGTTCAAACGCATCCGCTTTATGATGGTCGATAATAGAAGAGCCAGCGTCCGTCAGGTTCGGCGGTATATGGGCTTTGGGTCTTATGAGACGGCTTGGTCGATGTGCCGTCGTATCCGTGTTGCATTCCAGGACCCGGAATTTCGGAGGCTGATGGGCGTTGTCGAAGTGTCCGGTATTATGGCGCAAACGCCACAAGTCTTTCGAAGCGAGGCCACCTATTTCTTCGAACAGGCGAGCCCTGCCGCCAGGGGTTAGATATCGATCTCATGGATATAAGATCAATGGGGTGGCGGCAGAGCTCTGCAGCTTTATAGCACGAGCATGGCCATCCCGCACACGTTTAAAGCGCATCCCGATCATCCCGCTGTCGCGTACCTGGTTCGGCTTCATGCCGACATCGGCGGACGCACCAGGCCACCAAAGCGGAGGCCGAACCCCTCGCAACCGAGATGAAATCGGTCGAATCCGTCATCAAGATTTTCAATCCCGAGTACAGGCCATAGCCGCCCGTAGGAGGCAGCGGACCAATTCGTGGTTCAAACGAGGTACTCTATGGCCCTAGGGGTACTCCGGAGTGCGGGAGATAACAGATGAGGTGGATGGCTCCCGCTCACGGCATCTGGGTGCCAAAGTGTGAAGGCCAACAGGCGTTCACGAGCAAAATGGGAGCCATCCGCTATGCAGATTACCACCATCGGCCTGGATTTGGCCAAGAGCATTTTTCAGGTCCACGGCGTTGATGCGACCGGCCAGGTCATTGTTCGTAGGTCGCTTAGACGATCGCAGATGCTGCCATTTTTTGCCAAGTTGCCTCCTTGCCTGGTCGGCATCGAGGCGTGCGGCACGTCGCATCACTGGGCGCGCGAGCTGACCAAGCTCGGTCATGAGGTGCGGCTGATGCCGCCGGCTTACGTCAAACCGTATGTGAAGCGCGGGAAGACCGACGCTGCCGATGCAGAAGCGGTTTGTGAGGCAGTGACACGGCCTACCATGCGGTTCGTGCCGGTGAAGTCGCCTGAGCAGCAGGCGGCGCTATCGATGCACCGCACGCGCGATCTGCTGGTCAAGCAGCGCACGCAAATGGTCAACATGATTCGAGGCTTGCTCGCTGAGTTTGGCATCGACATCGCGAAGGGACTCGGACGGGCGCTGCTGATGGCGCGACGGATCGTCGATGGTGAAGCACCAGACTTGCCGATTGAAGCCGCGAAGATGGTTGGCATGCTGTCACAGCAGGCGCTCGACATCGACGCTCGGCTAGCCAAATCGATCGCGATCTGCTCGTTTGGCAACGTGGCAACGATGTCGCGCGGCGTCTCATGACGATCCCCGGCATCGGGCCGGTCGGAGCGACGGCACTTGCCGCATCGGTCACCGACCCGCATCAGTTCCGTTCGGGGCGGCAGTTCGCCGCCTGGTTGGGACTGACGCCACTTCAGAAGTCGAGCGGTGGCAAAGAGCGGCTCGGCCGCATCACTAAGATGGGCGACAAGTACCTGCGTAAGCTGCTCATTGTCGGCATGACCTCACTTGTGAGCCGTGCAAAGTCGAGGCCCGAAAAGATCGATCCACGATTAGCCAATCTACTCGCGCGAAAGCCCGTGCGGGTCGCAACCGTCGCGATGGCAAACAAGACAGCACGCACCATCTGGGCAATTATGACACGCGGCGAGATCTATCGTGCCGGCCACCGGCCGATACTGGCCGCATAAGTCAGGCAATACACGAATAGCTGAAGAGGAGATCAGCTTCACGAGGTTGCGAGAGCGATGCGACGTGATGGCAAACCGGTCAGACCGGGAACGGGGACAACCCACCTCGTGTCCAAGGCATCATAGCCTGCATAACAGAATGGGACCTTGTTCGCGGACTCCATCAGGGCCAGCAGTCTCAATCGACTGCATCAACAGGCCGGACAGAAGACTGCATCCGACCAATGCCACCGCGCCAATTTACCTCTTGCAATGCGGGAGCCATCCACAGAGGACGCGGTGCGAGCCGCCAAGGGCGTCACGGATGCCGACACGGCAGCGACCCGGGGTCGAGGCAGAAATCAGGTCGTCCCTTGGAGGACCATGCCGGAAAGGCCGTTAGGATTCTTGGGGACGACACCCCGAAACGGGGGGCTAATTGCTGATTAGCCAATCGGGTACTGTCCGAATTAGGACAGCCTGAATTTGAAATTAGGACAGAATGGCTCCGCCAATTCTTGTGGGGAGGTACCGGCAGCAGCTGGCCCCGAACGCGTTGCCCCGCGTTCGGGGCTTTTTGGCGATCACCTATGCTCGGCGTTATGCCCTGTTCACGCTGGTCGGCATTGCCGGCGAGGATGACCTCGATGCGCCGGATCTTGCCGCCCCGACACCTAAAACCGCAGAGCCCAAGACGAAAAGCTGTAACGGGAATAACGGGCTTAACGGCGGCTCTCCCGGGTTCTGCCAAATATCCTGCGCCGTCTGCGGCCGCGCGAAAAAGAAGCCCTGGCGAGTGCGGCTCGCCAGGGCCTCCCTGTTTGCCGACCCAGACAGCAAAAGTCGACCGAGCAGGAATAATGCCCGCTAATTACCTGTTCGCTACTCAGGACAGCCCAAAAACCATATCCGGCCACTGTGATTTTTAAAACCAGCCACTAGGCTCGGATACCGGCCAGTACCCGGAGGCGCTTAGGAACAATGCGTAAGCTATCTGAATACCAAGCCCATGCCGAGGAATGTCGGAAGAAAATCGCAGCCAGCATGAAAAATGCGAAGCATAAAAAACAGCTACAGCAGATGGCTGAAACTTGGGAAATGCTCGCCCGCGACGCGAAAGCAACATGCGTAAAACGACTGATTTTAAAGAGGCCGCCAACCGAGGCGCCCTTCCCCATCAAAATCGGCATCGCAGGAAATGCACCCGACTTTGCGTTCGCCGTGTGTGATACCCACCGAGCAACTGTCACCCTGCGTGCGATCTTCATCGGGCATGTCGCGGATTATCCGCGTGGCAAAGGCCAAGGCCTCGGCGTCGTCGCGTAATCCCATGGTGCCGAGCATCTCGGTCTCGGCACCGCCATGATGTATGGCGAAGCGGTAAATTGGCATGATGAGGTCCGGGACTGGAATGAAAAAAATGGATAAAACAACACCATCCCTTACTCTATTGCCCGACGTAATGGAAAGCCTGACATTTAATTAACGCTAATGTTGGGGCGCCATGCTCAAAACCAGCCACTTCTGTTTTCGAAACCGGCCACTAGGCTTGGAAACCGGCCAATACCCCAAAAATGGCTACGGATGCTTCGTGGCGGCTGCTGTCACGTCCGAACTCAGCGCACGGTAAAATGAAGCGGGCGATGTAATCGCGGCCTATCGGCTTATGGCGCGGGCCGGCTGCGTTTGGCCGGCGCAAGCGAAAAAAGGGCTGCTGGTCTGTCGACCCGCGCTCGGGTAAATATCGAACAAGAAAAATCACCTATTAGTGTGCAGGGCAAACCAGGGAGCCGACATGCTTGGCGGGGTAATTCTCTTTGTCATCGCGATCGCAATAATCGCCCTCGGCGTATATTGCGTCGTTGATGCTTTGCTGTGGTCAGATCGCCCGATCAATTTTGTCATCGCGGGGCTGACCATCGGAACGCTGGGCTCGTATATCCTCTGGACAGGTTTTATCGCGCCGATGTTCGGCATAAAGGCCGAGTAGTCCGTCGAACAATCGTTGCCGACTACAAGCCGGTCTGTGCTTGCCCGGCGCCACGCAGACATCAGAATTGACCGTAATGCGCGATTCGAGAGCACCGATCGCCTTCTGCTGCCTACGCCGGACGAAAAGGCCAAGCATCCCGAGACCGCCCGCGAACGGCGGCAACGTGGTCGGGATAGGCGTGGAACTGGGCAGGCTCAGCTGTTCAGGCGAATCAGTAACCGCAAATGCCGCCATTGGATCGAAAACGCCCCTCGAGCCTTGCACGTTTCCCGGCGCGACACTGATTGCCACGGCGCATAGCACCAACAGGCGATAATGATTCTGCGCATGATCCTTTCTCTAGCGCTCCGATGTTGAAACGAACGCAGTGAACGCAACGCTGTCTGTGAGGGTCCGGTGATCACTACGCGCTAGCAACTACGCTCGTCTACTTATGGCCGATTTGTTAGGAACCTGCGCATTACGGTGCGGACGTTAACAAGTACTGGCTTTGCTACTTAAGGCCCCGACCGCCGCCCCAACCTGGTCGGGGCCATTTTTCTGAGCTTGGCTCACTTTGGGACGAGGGCTGCAACGGCGTTTACCCAAAGAAGCGTCCTCGGCCAACTCCGTAGCGTCTCAAGAAAAAAGCCCCGAACACTTGCGGCGCGTTCGGGGCAAGGCGGGGCCGGACCCGACTAGATCCGTCTCACAATTCAAGTCTGTGGTGATTTCAAAATCCGGGGTGTCTCAATTCGGACAGCACCCGCGTTTTCAACAGGGAAGGATCAAATGGTGCAGCCCAGCATTGGATAACTGTCTCGATGCCGTGGGCTTTCAGTCGCTGATCAAGGTCGTCGCCCAGGAATTTGTTCGGTCCGCCTGGTTTCTGATCGACAACCTTGCCCTCACGCGGCGCAATGCCCTCATCAGTGATTTTGCCGCCACCCGGCGGGTGTACGCAACGAGCATACTGGCGGCGCGCGCCCGACCGTGCAAAGCCTTGAGGGTTGGGACTGCTGCTACGCAGCGGGGACGCTGGCCGCAATTTTCGTCCATAAAGTCGAACAGAAACCTGGCCGCCCCAAAGGGATTTTAAATCCCGAATAATTGATAAGGCCTCGACCCGTGGCATCCATCAAGGCCAGCGGTGAGCTGTGAACGCACCGAAAGGCCGGACATATGACCGCAAGCGACCTCCAGCTTTCGCGGAAAGCACGACGCGCTTTTTATCCTCAACAGGCTACAGTCGCGTTATGACCCCGGCGTGATCGCGCTGCTAGGGCGCTGCCGGAGCAGAATTCAAATTTCGAAACTCTTGATCGTCCATGGCCCACGCCCGGCGTCGTTTAGCTAAATCCCAGCACACGATGCCCGTGGCAATCTTCGTACTTTCCGAACGAGTCTCAAATTTATAACCGTAGATTTTCATACCATCGAGGTGGCACGGAATTTCGATGCCGCGGATAATTATCGCGCGAATGGTCCATAATGCGTGATAGTTCGTTCTGCCGCGCGAGGGAAAATGAATATTGCCAAGGTCGCGCGCAGAAAAAGCTATAATGGGAAAACAGACTTCCGCAGGTGATTATCCAGAATCCGGCAAGTCGTCGCCACGAACGAAGCGTTCGGCGTATTTGGTTTAGCTCCGAAACTGGCGTTATGACCATAGCGCCGCCAATATATCACCTTACCTGGCGGGAGGCTGGCGCGGGCGGACTCCGGCTCCCCCGCCATCTTCCTCGATAAATTCCGCTTGATGAAAGAGGACAACTGTAAGTTTGACCGCATTGCTGCTGTATTCTAGGATCACTAGGATTGCTTAAAACCTGTTTTGTTTTGGCGCGGTCGTTTTTCGGACCAGGGGTACGAAACTCTATTCGGGGCGGGGGGCCCTTGTCATGGCCATGGAGCTTTGGGTTTTTTCCGACCGGCAGCTCAATTCAGTGGCCGAGTGGCAGGCTGGTATCGATGCCGAGGGCTATCCCCTGCGGTTGTCTATCGACAGGATGTTTGAAAAGCTCCGCGGCTTTTTACCTTCCTATTTGCGAGGGGAACTCGCGGGCTTCGAAACCTATCACGTAGATGCCGGCGCCTTGATCCGCGGCAATCCGGCCATTCATTTCGACCACGAATGGAAATATGCGCTCGGATTCCGTTGGCTTAGCAGCAAAGTGAATGAATTGCGCGCAGCCTGGATGGCGGCAACCGCCTACGCTCAAGCGACAGACGGCATCATCATCGACGATCAAGCAGCCAAATTCCATAACGCGGCAGAGGCGCGTCAGGTGGTGAGCGACGTTGACCGCGATTTTCCGGGTGATCAGCTCGTTATCGACAAGGCCGTAACGGAGGCTTTGAATCGACTGAGGTCAAAGCCGTAGTTCCACTGTTGTCGAGCGGCCTAGTCCTTGTACCGCACCGTCAGATAGGCCGCGAGCGGCTCGCCGACATAGGCGCCGGCGGCGTTGGCGGCAATGTAGTAGCGGTGGTCGGTGAGGTTCTTGACATTGAGGATCACGTCCCAGGTCGGCGACAGATAGGCAAGCTCCGCATTGGCGATCGTGAAGGCCGGTATCGAGTTGATCTGCGTGCTGTCGCTGTAGGACTTGTCCTGGTAGTTCAGGCCGGCGCCGACCTGAAAGCCGTGGATGCCGAACAGCGAGAAATCGTAAGTCGACCAGAGATTGGCGAGATAGCGCGGCACGCCCTGGGGTGCATGATCCCACCAAGTCAGGTTTTGCGGGCTCGAGGTGACAAAGGCGTCCATCACTGTGGCATTGGCGAGGATGTGCCATTGATCGGTCATCTTCGCGTCCATGGTGGCCTCGACGCCATCTGTCTTCTGGGCGTCATAGGTGACCGCCTCCATTGACGTCGCGCCCGAACCAATGGTGTAGGTCGTGGCGACATTCTCGCGGTTGATGCGGAACACCGCGGTGTTGAAGATCACCCGATCGTCGAGGAACGACCATTTGACGCCGCCTTCATATTGCAGCGCCGATTCCGCGGGGCCGATGCCCTGCTGGATGGTTTCCGAGTTGAAATTGGTGAGGAAGCTCTTGGAGACGCCGGCATAGGGCGTCACGCCCGGAAACAGTTTGTAGAGCGTGGCGAAATTCCACTCCGTCGGCTTCTCCTTGGCGTCCATCTCATTGCCGGCAATGATCGGCTGGCCGTTGTACGCGTAAGCGCCGTAGGGCAAAGCATTGGACGAAGGAACGGTCACGTAGGGCAACAATGAGGTGTCCCACCATTCGGTGCGGACGCCGGCGCGAACCTTGAAGCGGTCGGTGACGTCGATCTGGTCGGTGGCATAGGCGCTCAGATAGGTCGCCTGCAGCCGGTCGTCGTCGCAGTTATGCGATGAATTACACTGAAACGGGCCCGGCAAGACCCCGTTCGCCTCCGGAGGTACCGGGGCAAAGACGTTGGCGATATTGGAAAGGTCCGCGGTCTGACGTTGCGTGTAGGTGGTCTGGTGGATCGCCTCCAAACCCGTCAACAGCGTGTGCCCGACGGAGCCGGTCATGAAAGTCCATACCGGCTCGAACTGATAATCGTAAGCCATGTCGCGGTCATATTGTTCGCGAAGCTGCCGTCCCGTGACCATGTCGGTCGCATAGTTCACTGTGGTTCCTGTGCTGTCGCCGTTCCGCTCGAGGTTGAGCGTGCGGTAGGTGAAAGCGAAGCGATTGTTGACGGTCAGGAAATTATTGACGTACCACTTGTCCGACGCGGTGGAGCGAAGGTAGTTCTCGTTGGCATAGGCCCACGGCGTCGAATATTTCGAATCGATGGGCACGCTGGCGATCGGCGTGCCGTGGAAATAGATCATGCCGTAGGAATCCGGCGTCTGATGCGTTTTGCGCGCATCGACGGTGAACTCGAAGGTGTGATCGTTGACGGTCCACAGGAAGTCCGGCCGGATTTCGAAATCCGAACTGCCGAGATCGCGATAGCCGTCGGAATTCGAGAAATAGCCGTCGACGCGATAATTCAGTCCTTTGATCGTGGTCGGTCCGGTCACATAGTCCTGGTTGATGATCGTGCCCCACGATCCGGCCGTGACGCTCGAGCCCCAGTGAAAGTCCGACGACGGCTGGAAGTGGACGATGTTGATGGTGCCGCCGGGCGGCCCGCTGCCGAACAGCGAAGAGCCGGGACCTTCGAGCACTTCGACCTGCTTTACGCCGTTGAGCGAATGGGTCAGGCCGCCGAGCTGGTCGCCGTCGGAGAAGCCGTCTTGGTAGATCTGCGCGTTCATCCCGCGGATCAAAAAATGATCGAAATAGCCGAGCGAATCCTGGCCGCCTGAGTTGACGCCGCTGGCATTGGTGATGACCTGGCGCAGGGTGGTGTCGCCTTGCTCCACGGCGATCGCGCGCGGAATGATTTGCACAGTGGCGGGCAGATCACCGAGCTTGGTGCCGGTCTTGCCGAGCGCGGGCGTCGCCTGCAGCGTCACATGCCCGCTGATGTTGGCGCCGTCGGCCGCGGCCTGGTTCGACGTTTGCGGTGGCGGAGGGACGGGGGCGGGCGCCGGTTTCGCGACCTGGCGCGGCTTGGCAGGTTTTCTTGTCTTCGGCGCGTTGACGACGATTTCGGGGACGGCGTGTCGCGTGCCGTCCGGTCGCTGCGTCGTCGCGGCGGGCGGTGAGACGTTCGGTGGCAGCGTTATCGCGAGCGGGCGATGAGATGTTCGCCGGCGGCGTCGGGGACGTCGCGTCTTGCGCGAGGCTTTTTCCCGCGGCCGCAAGAGTGATGGCAACCACGAACAACGGGACCGCACTCGTTGTGGAAAACAAGACGCGCCGGCGCGACCGGCCGATCGAACGCAACATTGCAACACCCCAGTTTAGACTTGGAATAAATTCAAGTCTCCCAGCCCCACCGATCACGCGGCATGTATTGCAAAAGAAGCCGCCGGTGAAAAGTCTTCCAGCGGGAAAAATTATTTTAAATCAATGATTTAGAACTCGAATAATTCCAAACACGCCGGCTCAGACAGCGGAGCATATTTAGAAGGCGCGACGCGTTCTCCAGCTATGCCGCGCCGTGTAAGCTTCGACGTGCTCTAACGGCCAACCGCAATCGTGCAGTACCTTTCTGCTCGAGTGCGGTGAGTCCGCTGCGCTGATGATGCTTCGGCGTCTTCGCCGAAGTGGGACTGAATTTACTGCCTACATAAAGGAAGGAACGACAAATCCGATGGCGTTGGTTATTCGCGGTCGACGCGCGCTGCTACTCGCCAAACGGCTTGCAGCCAGGAAGGGCGTCACGATGTCCAGAGCGGTTGTGATGGCGCTTGAGAGCGCCGTGGCGCGAGAGACCCGTCCGTTACACGAAAGAATTGCCGATATCGCCCGTGATGCTTCGCGGCTCAGTCGCAGCAGGCAAAGCCGCGTCGTCCGAGAACGCGAGATTGACGACCTTTGGGGCAACTGACGACCTTCGCCCAAGGTTCTGTCTGTGAGTAGCCAAGTTTGGCGGCAATACTTCTAGACGCCCCTTCGTCGTTTCCGCCTCGTCCCTTCCAAGTCCGTTCGCGCCAGATGGCGCGCCTATATGTTGAATGGCCGACGATTAATATTTATCGCCCGTCATTGAATTCATCGGGTATTTCAAGAGGTTCAACAGTTTGGCGGCATTTTGGCGTTTAGTGTTGAAACGCCCGATCCGGACGAGACTTTTGCAAAAAGTCTCGCGGTTGGCGCAACACTTTCGAGCCCTTCCACCGATAAGCTGACGTCTGTCGCTTTGGACAGTGGCCACCATGGAAATCGGAATAGGCACGGGCGATCAAGTCGATGCGGTGTCTACAACGCTCATCCGCGCCGCGCAGTATGTTCGCAAGTCCACCGATCATCAGAAATATTCGATCGAGAACCAATCCGACGCGAACCTTGGTTATCCAACGCCTATCGAATGATCGGATTCACGCCCAACAGGAATGGCTACGGCCCAAAAATCAAAGACCGCGTGGGCCGCAGACCTCGGCCGGGTCATGTCGATGAAGACATGCTTGAAACGCTGCGGCGGCTTCACAAAGAGCACGGCTACCTGACCGGGAAGATCATCACAAATGCCAAAGGCGTCCCGTCGGCAAATACTTATTGTCTGCATTTTGGAAGCTTAAGACGCGCCTACGAACTCATTGGCTTCACGCCTGACCCCGCTCGCACTCGGGCATTAAGGTCGGCGGCAGGCCGAAGGGCGACCGATGCAGCCCTGCTCGATTCGCTGCGCGAACTGCTCCGTAAACGCGGCCGGCTCTCCGCCGCGATTATCGATGAGGACAAGACCATTCCCTGCGCTGTTACTTATGAAAACAGGTTTGGCTGTTTGATGAATGCCTATCGGCTTATCGGCTACACGCCGGAGCGATTTCAGACCCGTTATCGCCGGCCAGAAGGACTTTCCGACGACATGCTCCTGGAAGCCTTGCGAAGACTATGGCGCAAGCGCGGTTATCTTTCCGAGCAGATTATAGGAGAGAGCAATGATGTTCCCTCCTACAGGACATATTACGTCCGCTTCGGCGGCCTAACGCGGCCCTATGAGCTGATCGGATTTGACCCAAGGCCGAGGCGCCGGTGAAGGTCTGCCACGTTATCTGTATCTTTATCGATCCGGAAAATGGCAGCGTTCGAATAGCGTGACTGGATACTCAAGCTCCATGATATGTGTGAAGCGCGTCGCGAGCATAAGTCAGGCAGGCTGCGATATCTTCGTGAGACAATCCACTATAGTTGCGCAAAATATCCGGCTCGCTCCACCCTTCGGCCATGAGGCCAATGATGAAGTCGACGGAAAGCCGCGTGTTTCGGATGATCGGCTTGCCAGCCAGCACGGCAGCATCAAGGACAATACGTTCAGCGTTAGTCACCATATGCTCGCCCATTATCGACTTCCCTCTCCCGCTCTAACTGTGGCCGACCGTTGCACTAAATGGTGTCCAATTGGATGAAGGCCAGTCCTTTAGCAGTGAGAAAGGCCAGCTCCCCACGACCCACCGAACAAGTCTGTGAGAAGCGACGCTTGGGCTTTCGGGCTT
>CAVTOV010000004.1:0-300902 GCA_963736435.1 uncultured Alphaproteobacteria bacterium
GGGACTACGACCCGCGTCAGATCGCCGACAGCGTTGCCGCAGCTCTTGTGACTATGGTCGGCGCAGATTTCGTTTATGTCAGGATTCCTGACGAATGGGGCGAGTCGTCGATTGAAGTCCTCCGAGCCGGGGAGGCAATCCCAGCCGGCTCATCGGAGCGCCTTCGCGCGGTGCTGCGCAGTGAATTGCCGGCACGAGTGGCGCAAGGGCAGCTGACGATCACTCATCCGAACGAAACAGGCTCGCTGCGACTGGCCTGCGCACCGATTGGCTTTGGCGGTGACGCCGTCGTCGTCGCCGGCTCCGAACGCGCGGCCTTTCCCAACGAAGTACAATTGCTTCTACTGCAAACCGCAGCAAACGAAGCCTCCGTCGCGGCTCACCGCTGGCGGGCGGCCGCCGACAAGCACCGCTTAGTCAGCCTGATCGAGCGCTCTTCCGACTTTATCGGCATAGCGTCACTCGACGGCAACCCGCAATACATCAATCCGGCCGGGCTCAAGCATGTCGGTTTGCGAGGAATGGACGAGGCCACGCGCCTGAACATTCTTGATTTCCTCGTCCCCGAAGATCGAGCGCGCGTGCGCGACGAGCTTTGGCCTACCGTCATACAAACTGGGCGATGGAACGGCGAATTAAAACTCCGCCATTTCGGGAACGAAACGGCAATCCCGTTCATGGCCGACTGTTTTCGGATCGATGATCCACGCACCGGACATCCAATGAATGTTGCGACGGTCAGCCGTGATCTGACCGCGCAAAAGCGCTCGGAAGCCCGATCAAAGGATCTCGCCGAGATCCTCGAGCAACGCGTGACCGAGCGGACAGCGGAATTAGCGGAAGCAAATCAGAAGCTGGTCGCCGAGATCGTCGAGCGCGAAATCTCGGATGCGCGTCTGCAATTGTTGCAACTGGAATTCTTCCATGCCGCGCGCGTCAATGCGGCCGGGCAAATGGCGGCTGCTCTGGCGCACGAATTGAACCAGCCCCTGACGGCAGTCGCCAACTCCGTCAATGCGGCTCGGCGTCTCATCGCACGAAGCGGCCAGCCGGGGAACGGCAAGGTCGGTGAAATCATGAGCGAAGCGGTCGAGCAAACCTTGCGTGCGGGTCAAATCATCCAACGACTGCGGGATTTTCTCACCCACGGCAAGTCCGAGAAGCGGGTAGAAGACCTCGTCGGCATGATCGAAGAGTCGGGCGAACTGGCATTGACGGGCGCCAAGACGCTCAGAGTCAGTGTACGCTTCCACTTCGATCCGAGTGCCTCCCGTGTGCTTGTCGACCGAACCCAAATCCAGCAGGTCCTTATCAACCTGATGCGCAATGCCGTGGAGGCCATGGCAACAAGCGACCGGCGCGAGCTGGAAGTGAAGACGTCGCGGCTCGACGATGAGACCGTCGAGATCGCGGTGGCCGACAGCGGGCCAGGATTGCCGCGCGAAGTGGCCGATCATCTGTTTGAGCCGTTCATTTCGACTAAGCAAGGCGGCATGGGACTTGGACTTTCGATTTGCCGATCGATCGTTGAGGCGCATGACGGCAAGCTTTGGACCAGCCCCGATCCGGATGGAGGAACGATCTTCCGCTTCACTCTTACGGCTTTATCGACTGAAGGAGAGAGCCGTGCATCCTGAGCGGACCGTCTATGTGGTCGACGATGATCCTGCGGTCCGCCGATCGCTCGTACGGCTGTTAGACTCCGCAGGGCTTCATGTCATCACCTACGAAACATCGCTGGCGTTTCTTGAGACGGCGCCGAACCTCGCGTCCGGGTGTGCGCTGCTTGACGTCAGGATGCCCGACATGGACGGATTGGAATTACAGGCGCTTCTACGGCAACGCAACCTCCCGCTCCCTGTTATCGTGATGACCGGCCAAGGCGACGTGCAAAGCGCCGTGCGGGCGATGAAAGCAGGAGCTGTCGATTTTATCGAAAAACCCTACAGGGACGACATTCTGCTCGATGCCATTGAAGCGGCGCTTTCCCGGGTCCATGGCGCGCAAATCGGCCGCGAAACCACGGAGGCAGCAGCACGGATTGCAACGCTCACACGTCGCGAACGTCAGGTTCTCGATGCCTTGGTCATGGGCCGGCCGAACAAGGGTATTGCCTTCGATCTCGGCATCAGCATTCGCACTGTTGAGGTCCATCGGGCGCGAATGATGGAACGCCTCGGCGTACGTCGGTTAGGGGAAGCAGTACGCCTGGCGGTCTTGGCGCGAATGGACTCGTAAGCCTCACCGATGACTTCCTTTCTCGTAATCGCCATGTTGCATCCGCTACGGACTAACGACTACGTAAAATTACTCAATCGCCAACTCGCAACCACCGAAGCACTTTGGTCGCAGCTCAACGTCATCAACATTACATTTGATGCCAAAACATCACATGTTATGGCAATTTACCTACGTGGAGGACGCTTCAACAAGGACGCAATGCTCGCCCTCATTCAAGACGCTCTTAAGACCGGAACAACACTAGGTTTTCCCTCTTACGCATGATTGCTCACGCTGAGACTGCTCTGGACGGCTGGTCCAGGGGCAATGAATGGGTTGAGTAGGAGATGCTCTTAATGACGTCCTGTCGAACTACGATGACCCGGTGATTCGCATCTACAATATCAACCTGCTCAATGCCAATCTTGCGGTCGATATTCTACGCACACATCCTGTTGCGGTCATTGGCGGGGTCCTGGTGGAGAACTCGTTCTTCTCCCGGCCGCAACAGTTTTTGCGCGAAATGCGCGGGCGCACTGCCGCGCCGAGCGCAGCGCTACTCACAGTCGGCCGCACCCGCCCTCTTCGAGCACGTTGCGGTGGACAATGCTGACGGTTCGTGTGTCCAACAGCTTGATCGCTCCACGATGCTTGAGGTCGGAGAGCGCGCGGCTCACGGTTTCGACGGATACACCAAGATAATCCGCAATGTCATAGCGCGAAACCGGCAACGCGACCTGTTCGCTATCTCCAGTGGAGAGGCGCGCCGCCATTTCGATGATAAATGAGCCGACCTTCTCCATTGCGGTGATGCGACCAAGGATCAGCAATTGAGCTTGCATGCGGGAAAGAACCGCGCATGGAATCTGGTGAAGCTCGCGGGCGATACTCGGATCGGACTCTGCCAACTTCTCAATCGGCCTGCGCGGATAACAGGCGACGACCGTGGCTTTAGCTACCGCCTCGACCGTGGCGTCCGATTGATCGCCAAGCATGAGACCGAAAAAATCCCCGGGCAACAAAAGATCCACGATCTGGCGGCGGCCGTCCGGCCTGATCGTACATCGGCGCGCCGCACCGAGGATCAGAAAGTACCAATATTCAATCGGTTGGCTTTGGCTGCAGATTTCCTGGCCTTGATGAAACGGCACGATGACTGCCAAGGCGTCGAGATTCTTCAGCTGATGCGGCTGGGTCGATAGAAGATTACGGTAGTAAGCGAGGCCGTTATTTTGGTTTGCTTGGACCGGAGATTTCATGGGCATGTTCATTTCGACGATCCCATAATTTGATTTTGATAGAGGAGCCATTCCTGGGCTTCCGCTACAAAATTTCCTCCCGCGCCGATCCAGCCTCGCGCATGTTGGCCGGAGAGGGAATTTCGCAATTCCACGTAACGTAGGATTACGTAATTGGGAAAGCCTGAACCCGCCGGCGCGCAAAAAATCACTCGGGCGACGAGATACTTCGTCGACCCGCCGCGCAAACACACACACCCGCGCCGCAGCCTGCGCCATTGCGATCTCGGAATTGCAACTCCGATTCGCCGTTTCGGTTCAAGTGCGGAGTCTTGACAGTCGTCAAGGCGGCGGAACTCGCCGATCCGTAGCTTGTCTGCCGAGTAAAGAGCTACCCCGCCGCTCACGGATCGGACGAGGAGAAGGAAATGTCGAAAATTCTGCATGCCGGCACTAAGGCTCCTGACTTCACGCTGCGTGTTACTCCCGATCAGTACCTTTCGTTGGGCGATCTCGCTGGCAAGCCGGTCGTGCTCGCCTTCTACCCGGCCGACTGGAGTCCGGTCTGCGGCGACCAGATGGCGCTCTACAACGAGGTGCTGCCCGAGTTTCATAAGCACGACGCCAAAGTGCTCGGCATTTCGGTGGACGGCGCCTGGTGCCACGAGGCCTTTGCCAAGGACCGTCATTTGCACTTCCCGCTGCTGGCGGATTTTCATCCTAAGGGGGCGGTGGCCAAGCAATATAGCGCCTATCGGGAAAACGAAGGCGTCTGCGAACGCGCGCTGTTCGTGCTCGATCGCCAAGGACTAATCTTCTGGAGCTATTGCTCGCCGATCGCCGTCAATCCCGGCGCCGACGGCATCCTGGATGCGCTGGAAAGACTGCCGAAGGAGGGAACAGCCGATGGGCACGTTACGAGTTCCAGTCACGCAGCATGACCATATCAAGGGCCCGATGAACGCCCCGGCGACGCTGGTCGAGTATGGTGACTACGAGTGTCCGGGTTGCGGGGCCGCTTACCCGATCGTCAACCTTGTGCTGGAGCACTTCGGATCAAGGCTGCGATTTGTGTTCCGGCACTTTCCGTTAACTCAGGTGCACCCGAATGCGGAACCCGCCGCCGAAAGCGCGGAATTCGCCGGCGAGTATGGGCTGTTTTGGGAGATGCATGACGGCATTTATGAGAACCAAGATCGCTTGAGCCCGCCCCTTCTATTCGCGCTCGCGCGAGCTTTGGGCCTGTCCGAAAAGGAATTGAGCGATGCCTTGGTCAGCGAAAAATACGCAGCCAAAATCAAAAGCGATTTTCTCAGCGGCGTGCGCAGCGGCGTCAACGGCACGCCGTCATTCTTCATCAACGGGCATCAGCATCAGGGAAGCTTCGCGCTCAACGACCTCGTTCTGGCGATCGACATGCATCTTCACGCCCAAGCGTCGCTGTAACGGGTACGGATAGAGATAAAAACGCTTTGGTCACTGTTGTTCCCTGAAGCGTTATCGACAATTTGCGCGAAAAACAATTGCTGCAAAATTGACCGCTGTCAGGGCTCGAGCCCGAGTCCGGATTAAACGATCGCATGGGTGGAGGCAGATGCGCCTCCGCAAGATCAGACCCGCGTTTAGTTCCTCTTTTGACAACGTACAGGAGGCCATCATGAAGCTTCAAAGCGACGTCCGCGCGAAAGCCTGCACCACAACGATTGCCTTACCGGAGGTTCTCGACGGTCCGGGCCGGCATCACTTGCAGCACATAGGCGGACCACTGACGTGTATTGTGATCGGAATCGTACTTTCGCTTCTGATTGAGGTCGGAACCTATCCGGCGCTCTCGCAAGCGGTCCAACTCGTCAAGGTCGACGTCCAGGTCGTTGCCAACGGCTATCGGGTGAGCAGGCTCACCGGCCACACCGTCGTCAACGACAAGGACGAGCGCATCGGCAAGATCGACGACTTCGTCATCGGTCACGACGTAGGACATTCCCTGTTCACGGTTCTGCAGGTCGGCGGTTTTCTCGGCATCGGGAGCCGTCTGGTCGCGGTTCCCTATGACAGCCTGACGATCGACCAAACCGCCAGCAAGATCGAATTGCCCGGCGCGACGAAGGATCAGCTCAAGCAACTCGCCGAATTCCAATACGGCAGCTGAGTCCAAGCGCTGACTCAACTCTGGCACGAGGCAGCCCATTGCCAAAATGACGGAGGCTCGCAGATGAATAGATCGGCGGACGATGCGATCGAGCGAACCAGGGTACGCGAAGTCGCGGCGATCTTTCATTCGCAAGAAGCCCTTGAGGCGGCAGTTAAGGCCCTGCTATCGGCCGGCTTCGACCGCGCCGATATGGACCGCCTCTCCGACCTCGACGAAGTGCGTAAGCGCCTTGGCCCGGCCTATATCGCGCACGAGGAGCTGGCCGACATTCCGCAGGCTCCGCGGCGACCGGTCGTCCTGCGCGAGGACATTACAGCCACCGTGGCGGTGGTGGTCGGCGTCCTCGCGGCCCTCGCTGGCGTCATCACGGCGTTTATCGTCGTCGCGGCCGGCGGCAGGACCGCGGCGGCCATCATTTTTGCTTTGCTGGCGGCCTTCGTGGCCGGCAGCATTGGTGCTGCGCTGGCGCTCCGCTCTCTTAAGCCGGCACAGTCTACTGCGCTCGAGCCGCTGGTGGCGGCGCGAGGCCTCATACTCTGGGTCCGCGTGCGCTCGCCGGATCGCGAAGACCAAGCGCAGCAAATCTTGCATCAACATGGCGGGCAAGCGATCCGCGTGCACGAGATCGAAATCGAGAAGCGGCCGGGAGAAGTTCCGTTGAGCTCGCTTGAACCCGATCCTTGGCTCGGCCGCGAGCGTCTCGGCCAGCCTTAGCGCAAGTGGAAAAAGGAGAAGAGAGCGATGCTCGAGCCAAGAACCCACATGGAGCACAAAGGGCGCCGCGCGCCGCAGATCCCGCACGCAATGCCAGCGGTGGCGATCGAGCATTTCGGCGATCCCGACGTGCTCACCGAAGTCGCGCTGCCAGTGCCGAAGATCGACGCGAATGAAGTGCTGATTGCACTCGATACAGCGGGTGTCGGTCCTTGGGATGCCAAGATTCGAGCCGGCTGGTATCCCGGCAAAAAGCCGCGATTGCCGCTCGTGCTTGGGACCGATGGCGCCGGCATCGTTGCGGAAGTAGGTTCGCGCGTTCGTCGTTTTAAGATCGGAGACCAAGTCTATGCCTATAGCTGGGCCAATCCAAAAGGCGGGTTCTACGCCGAATATGTCGCCGTAACCGCGGACAAGGTCGCCCATGTTCCGTCGCGGCTTGATCTCGGGCACGCCGGTGCAATCGCGACGACGGGACTCACGGCGCTGCAGGGCGTCGACGATGCACTGACGATCGAACACGGCGAGACCCTCATCATTCAGGGCGCTTCGGGTGGGGTTGTAACGCTGGCAATCCAATTCGCAAAGCTGCGGGGTGCCCGCGTGCTCGCGACGGCGTCGGGTATCGACGGGCTGGAACTGGTGCGCGAGATGGGTGCCGACGAGGCGATCGACGCGCGCCGTGGGAATATCGCGGAGGCGGCACGGCGCTTCGCGAAAGACGGAGTCGATGCAATTCTCGCACTTGCCGGCGGCGGTGAGCTCGAGCACGCCCTCGAAACATTGCGACCCGGCGGCAGGCTTGCCTATCCAAATGGTGTCGAGCCGGAACCGAAGAAACGACGAGGCATAAAATTCATTCCCTATGATGGCGTCGCCGGCATCCGGAATTCCAAAAGCTCAATGCCGCCGTTGAGGCCGCGAAGCTTAAGGTGCCGATTGCGGAAGCATATCCGTTCGCCAAAGCCGCCAAGGCCCACGAGCGTTTGGCGGAAGGACATATCCTCGGAAAGATCGTGCTGCGCATCCATGAAGCTTAATTGAGGACGGGCCCTCCCGGTCGCATATCGTATCTTCGACTTTTTCGTCGCACGTTGGTTCTTGCCGCGCATTCGTCGGATGGCTTGGCAGGAAACAATCAAAAATTGACGCCCGTCATGGCCGACCCGGACGCTGGGCGTAGCCTGCGAGTGAGCCCGGCCGATTAAAACGGAACGCGCCGACCAGAGGCGATCGTGAGATCCGACAGTGAAATTGAACGCGACGTGAAAGAAGAGCTTCGGCGGGATCCAGATCTGGAAGCCACCGATATCAGCGTGTCCGTCGGCAATGCGTTGTCGCGCTGACGGGGTTTGTCAGGAATACTTCGAAAATACGAAGCCGCGGTAGTGGCGAAGCGCGTCGCCGGCGTAGCGAGGGATATAGAAGTCAAGCTTCAAAATGTCGACGGAAAGACCGGTCCAGACATCGCGCGACACGCCGTAGCGGCGATCTGTCGTACTAAAAGTTAAATTTGCGTTCGAACGCTCGGAGGACCCTTTGTTTCGGCCAAGATGATGCTATTGAACCTTACGATCGATCATCAAGTAATCTTCTCATGGGCGCAGCACAGAGGCGCACATCCCTCGACATTCGAAGGCGACGAGCGCCCGTGGCCGTTATTTTTTAATTTCGGCCCCCCCGGTACCGGCCTCGTAGAAATCAGCTGGGACAGGTTCTTCGTGGAGTTCGAGCAGGCCAATCTCGCCTTCATTTATCGAGATGCAGGTCCAAATGGCGATCTGGATAATTCATATCAGTTCGTTAGGCGCCCTGCCGTTATCGAGCTGATAATTTCCGGCAAGTCGACAATCACCGAGCAGGTGACATAGGTACTGGTTATGCAGCCGCATACAGCAGAGATTCGCAACGGCACATTGCTCTTGCATGCAAATCGAGCGAGGCTTTATCGCGAACGCGCACTGGAATGCCGATTTGTCGCCAAAGAAGGATGGGCCGCGTTCCGTAGTAAGCGATTTTTGGAGATGGCCAAGCGCTATGAGAGGCTGGCTGAAATTGAAGAAGCGCACGCAGATGCACCCCTACAGCGTGGTCATCGTCCTCTCTGACCATATCAATGGATCAGTTTGTTGACGATCGTCAATGAACGCTCCGCGGCCTCCGCGCATACTGAAGTTTAGTCGACGGGGCCTCAGCGAGGCACGGGCAGACTGACATTCAGCCACAAACCTCAGATCAATTTTGATCAGAAGAAAGGCCCACGCAGATTGACGTTGCCAAGACCGTCGCGGCGAGACCGGCTGCGGCATTTGCAATCGTATCGAATGTCGTCGATTGGCCTGACATCATCAGATCGCTCAGCAATATCGAGGAACTGACACCGGGTCCAATCCGGGTGGAGACACGAATGCGGGAGGATCGGATCATGTTCGGCGCAAAGTCGACCCATGAACTGGAAATTGCAACGCTCGAGCGCCCACGCCGGTTGCATTTGCTCGTGAGTCATCCCAATCTGCACTTTGAGCTTGATCACCTGATCGACGGAGTTTACGGCGGCAGCTGCCGCATGATGCTGATCCTTCGAAGCAGACGGGCCTCGGCGCCGGAACAGACACTGCAGCGCTCATGGCACCCTTCATGGTGCGTGATGAGCTGGAGCAGGATTTCTCCGATCTCGCGACGGCCGTCCGTCGCCACGTCAGTGCAGTTGACGCGATCGGCCGCTGATTGCATGACCAACGACTTGTACGGCGGCCGGGCAAAGCCCTGCATGGCGCGCAGGTAATTTTCCAACTGCGAAGCAAAATTGTGCGCCATCTGAAGCAGCTCCCGATTGCGCTCTTCAAGCTCCGTGATGGCGTCTAGTGTAAGTCCGCAAGCCCCTTTTCGTCTATTTCGCTCGACAGGCGGACGCGCGTCTCTTCGCCCACGCGCGGCAGCGGGGTCAAAGCGCCGGCGCCTAGGTGTACCGGTGTGAGAAGGCGATAGAACATGCCGAAGCCGAGTATCGCCTTGGCCGGACTGTGCATTTGGCGGCCATGTCCAAAAGCTCAAGATTTTGTCGCTCAAGATGCGCGATGATTTCCGTTATGCGGACCTCGGGCCCGCGTGCGTCGAACTCGCGGGCCGCCATTTCGCGGGGCTTTTCGGTGGCGCGCGGTAACAAGCTCATTAGGGCGATTCTCCTTCCGAACCGCCTTTTTTATAGCGGAGATCCGCAGATCAGCAACGTAGCACCGGCAGCCGCAGCAATTAGCCACAACCGGCCGGATAATTACCGCTCTCAGAGCGCCGGACGCGCAGTCGAGTAGATCAATGATTGCCGTAGGATGCGTCCGATGCCCTCGCAGTAGCTGAGCAAGCGGTTCTTCTCCGATGCCGCGCTATTCGGAAGAATCAAAAATTGACACTCGTCATGGCCGCCTCGGATGCCGGGCGTAGACTCTAGCAGTGTTTGGCAATCCGGCTGCGAGTAAGCACGGCCGATCGAATGGAACAGCGCCATCTGGAGGCGATCATGAGGACCGGCAGTGATATTGAACGCGACGTTAAGGAGGAACTGCGGTGGAATCCCAATCTCGACGCCACCGATATCGGCGTGTCCGTGAGCAAAGGAGTCGTCGCGCTGACCGGGTTCGTCAGGAGCTACTTCGATAAGTACGAGGCTGAGGTGGCGGCGAAACGCGTCGCCGGCGTCGTCGGGGTGGCAAATGATCTCGAAGTGAGGATTCCAAGCGTGGACCAAAGGCCGGATCCCGACATCACACGCGATGCGGTAGCGGCGATCAGGGCCCAGCTGCCGTTCACGTCGGAGCATATCAAAGTGGTCATCAAGAACGGTTGGGTGACACTCGAAGGTCAGGTCGAGTGGCAATACCAGAAGAGCACCGCGGAGGACGCCGTTCGAGGCATCAAGGGCGTCAAAGGCGTCATCAATACAATCGCACTCAAGCCCCAGGCGGAACCGTCGCAGATCAAGAACAAGATCATGGACGCATTCAAGCGCAACGCTGAAGTCGACGCAACCCGCGTCGAGGTCGAGGCGCATGGCGGCGAGGTGATCCTCAAGGGCAGCGTTCGCTCATGGATCGAGCGCGAAGAGGCCGAGCGGGTCGCCTGGTCGGCGCCGGGCGTCACCAAAGTGGAAGACCGGATCGTCGTGGCCCCCTAGGCGGTTCACGGCCGCAAGGCGAGAGTACCGTTCTTATCGTCAGCAGCAACAGGAGACGCGTCATGAATTTGAGAGCGCTCGTTCCCTTCAGAGATCGCCAGAGCTTGGCGCGGCCCGATGTCAACGTGTTCGGACCGTTGCAACGCGAGGTCGATCGGATTTTCGATGAATTCGCGCACGGCTTCGGCGCGCTGGCCCTGTCCGGCAACAGCGGTCTCGCGACTCTCATGCCGAGCATGGATATCAGCGAAACTGAAAAGGAATTCGTCCTCACGGCCGAACTGCCGGGGCTGGAGCGGAAAGACGTCGATATATCGCTGGAGGACAATGTCCTGACCATTCGCGGTGAGAAGAAGATGGAGGCCTCGCCCGATGACAAGGATAAAGATAAGAACAAAAACATCCATGTCAGCGAACGAAGCTATGGCGTGTTTTACCGGGTCTTGGAGCTTCCGTTTCCCGTTGATCCGGCATCCGTGCAGGCGACCATGTCGAAAGGCGTGTTGAAGATCACGATCCCGAAACCGGCCCGGCCCGAAACCAAAAAAATCGAGGTGAAAGAAGCCGCCTGATTTGCGGCATCGGGGCGTGCTCTGCCCTCTTCTCACCGATCGAGCATCTCCTCTTCCCGTTAGTGCCGAGAAAGTGCGACATCATGCAGCAACGACACTTGACGCAACGTTTGATGATTGTGCGTTCGATTCCCGACATCATGCCGATGCCGGGATCGCAAAGGGCTGAGAGCGCAGCGATGAAGCAGATGCTTGGTGCAAGTGCACCGCGGGGATCGATCGAGCGTACCAATGCCGGCTTGTGGTGCGTGCGCACAAGGCTGGTCGTTCCGCATCGGCTGGCGGCTGCGTCGCGGATAACACGCGACGTCGCTACAAGGTTCGGCGGGAGCCAAGATCACGGTTGAACGTATTGGCGCGTCGCAGCGGCGGCACCTTCAACATTTCGGTATTCGAAGTCGGAGACGGCGTGTTTGAGGTCAAGTCGACCAACGGCGATACCTTTCTCGGCGGCGAGGATTCTTGACAAGCGCATCGTCATTACCTGGCGGGTGAGTTCAAAAAGGAAAACGGCATCGACCTGCGCAAAGATCGCCTAGCTTTGCAACGGCTCAAAGACGCGGCCGAGAAGGCCAAGATCGAGCTTCTGAGCACGATGTTATTCGGCGTGCAATTTTGGACGCCTATTGACAACATGACCGCAAGCGACCTCTGGGGCTTTCACGAAAAAAGCTCTTGCATGACGGGGGGTCGCGGTAGGGACGGAGATTACTCTCCGCCCCCCGCACAGATCCCGGCGGGCGCTGCTAACGCACCGGGCTCCCACCTTGGATGGTGACGAGGAACCGCTTTTCCGGCCACGGATGCAGGATGTGCGGGAACGGCAGGTGCCGGTCAGCGATCGTCTTCATTCTCGACCACGTAAGTCGACGTCTTTGGCTTCGACGCATTAGCGCGCTATGCCAACGTTCGATCATGTGATGGCGGAATGCTGAGATCGCTGAGCCGCTCATCGGCACAGCATAGTAGGCCATCCAGCCCCGCAGGACCTGGGCAAGCCATTTACCTTGCCCATCGATCCCGTCGTGGCGGGTTGCCATGAGCTGCTCCTTGATCTCCCGAAGTTTGGTTCGCATTCGCTTGGCCATCGGCTTCCTTCCGAGCACGAAGCCGCTGCCATCCCGCCGGGTCGCGCAATAATGCTTGAACCCTAGGAAATCGAACGTCTCCGGCTTACCGAGGCCTCGAGCGCGGCGGTTCGCAATCGCGTACCGACCAAATTCGATGAGCCGCGTCTTATCGGGATGAAGATTCAGTCCAAAACGAGCGAGCCTTACCTTGAGATCGGCGAGGAATTGCTCCGCTTCGTGCCGATGCTCGAAGCCAACGATAAAGTCGTCCGCGTAGCGCACGACAATCACGTCGCCAGTAGCGCATCGCTGCCGCCACTGGTGGACCCATTGATCATAGACATGATGGAGGTAAATGTTCGCCAAGAGCGGGCTGATGACCGCGCCCTGCGGCGTCCCTTCCTCCGTCTTGATCACGCGTCCATCTTCGAGCACGCCAGCCGTCAGCCATTTGGCAATCAATCGGATAATCCGGCGGTCGCCAATCCGATGCTCGACGAAACGCATCAGCCAATCCCGGCTGACCTTGTCGAAAAAGGATTGTACGTCGCAATCGAGCACCCAATTGATCCGCCGCTTCCCGATCCCGAACGCGAGCGCATCCAACGCTTGATGCTGGTTACGCTTCGGCCGGAACCCGTAGCTGAAGCCCAGGAACTCCAACTCATAGATCGGCATCAGGGATCGGCATCAGGATTGCCACCACCGCTGCCTGGACGATCTTGTCCTCTACGGCAGCGATGCCGAGCGGCCGCTGTCTGCCATCCGCCTTCGGAATATAGGTCCGGCGCGATGGCAGCGCTCGATACGCTCCCTTTTGGACGCGAGAGTGGAGGTCCGAGAGGTTCTCCTCGAGGCCTTCCGCGTATTCGGTCCACGTCACCTCGTCGACACCCGGCGCGGCGGACTTCTTCAGACCGAAAAAGCTCGCCCGCAAAACATCAACGGTGAGGTGATGCAGGAGCGCCGTCAGCTTGTCCTGTCTGTTCCTGATGACGGCTTCTCGTATGCGGGCCTGCGCTTGTGACACGGCTGCCCGGCTCTGCGTCCGGACCGTGCTTTGCAGATCCGCATTTTCCTTGGCCCCGCCCCTTCGCTCCACGTGCTCCGCCGCAGCCGAGGCCGCTTTGTTCGCTCGCTTCTTTGCTACTTCGGGCAGGTCCGACTTCTCCGTCGCGCTCATCGTCGGCTACAGCCTCCGGCCTTCCCGACAACGTCCCGGCCACGACTGGCGGGGACAGCGATGGAGATCTCCCGGTTCCCGTGCAAAAGGCTTCTGCGCATGCCAGGGTCTACGACGACGCGGGGTCGGCATGTGTCTTGCGATATCGACACCTGCCGTGTTGCCTTCTGTGGGACGGAAAACATCAGCACCCCGAACTTGTCTTACGCCGCTCAATACCTCGCCTACGCCCTCCCCTGTGAACGCTTCACGTCTGCCCTCGCGGACAACCCGTGCATCACTCGGGGTCGGTGCGGTTCGCTACTCCTTCACCGTGACGGACTTCCACCGTCTGCCTTTTGCCGGTCTCCCGGCGCACCCATCCACACATGAGACGACCTATGCTCTATCCGTCTCGATAGCTGCAAGCCGGAACCCGTCCGGGCCGATCTTGCGCCCGATCGCTAATTCAATGACGAGGATGTAGCAGTCAGAGTTCGCCCGGCGACGCGGAACCGCGGCAGCCATTTTCGCGCCGATACGCGCTGGGTAGCATACCATAGGCGTTGCGGAAAGCGCGGCCAAAATGCGTCATGTCGGAAAAGCCCCAGCCGTACCCGATCTCGCTCACGCTGCGGCGCGCCTGCTGCGGATCCTTGAGAGCTTGTTCGCAACGTGCCAAGCGCCGCTTCAGAATAAGCCGCGCGATGGACGTACCTTCTTCGGCAAGCACCGCGTTGGCGTAGCGGACGCTGACGCGGGCGGCAGCCGCAACCGTATTTGGGTCGAGAGCAGGATTGCTCAAGCTCGATTCGATAGTTGCTCGTACAGTGACCGACACCAACGCCCGCGCGGACGAGACCCGCGGGAGGCAACCTCGCATCGTCCTAGCGAGTGACAGAGCGACCAGATCGAGCACCGGATCTCTCAGGGACCTTTCTGCCGACTTGCTGATCTTCCCTGAATGCTTAAGTAGCGTAGCAAGAAAAGACGACGTCAAGCGCGTGTCCGCGTCGATTGGCTTCATAGCCACAGCGAGCATCGGCCGTATTTTGCCAACCCGCGCCTCCAAAGCGCGCCGCGACAGTTTGAGGACGAACAGGTTCGACCCCGAGGAAAACCTCCCGCTATAGGGGAGCATCGGATCGAGCAGGGTCATATCGCCGAATTTCAGAGCGACCTCACGCCCATCCTGCTCCAACTCTAGTGTGCCGGCGATCTGCCGGCATAGGAAAAACTCGTCGGTTTGCGCTCGCGCAACATGATGCGCCGTATGTGCGATGGTCATCGCGGAATTATCGAATCGGACAAGACTAATATCGTTCAGCGCTCCGGCTTCGATCCTGGCGTCGAATCCGAGGCGGCGTTGGGGCCGAGAGTCGTGATCGACGATAGTCCTGCACGCAACCTCATGCCAATAGTAGAACCGGTCGCGCGGATGAACGGCTTCCGTCGAAAACAGCGTTTTCATGTCCTAGCTCCGTCGATGTCCTACGAGCCGAGCAATAGTGCCGTCCGAGCCGATTCAGGAGGCAGGGTACGGAATTATAATAGAGGGTTCCGTCGCCGGTTGACGGGCGTCAAGGGGCCAGAGTTTGAACAAGCGTTACTTTTTCCACATCGTTGGCGGCGGCAGTACATTTGAGGATGAGGACGGGGCGGTCTTTTCAGGGCCCGAGGCGGCAACGCTGCAAGCCGCCGTCATCGCCGTGGAACTCGCGCAGAATACCGATTTTCAAGGCTCCATGGTTTACGTCGTGGACGACGACGGCCGCGAGGTAGCGAGAGTGCCGATCGTGAGCGGCACGGGCGGCTTAAAACACTGAGTGTTTTTCACGGGTCGTATAGCCCGCTAAGTGCCTGGCGCTGCTCCCATCGCGCAGCAATGCTTATGTCCGACTTGGGTCATTCGCCTCGGTTCTGCGATGCCCGCCATAGGTCCGGTTAGCGCTGGTGGTCTCAACCGGTCGACGCAACACAGGCGTTAAATCTCTCTGCTGGGGTTTCAAATTGCAAGGTCTCACGTGGCCGTTCGTTGAGCTGACGAGCCACTTTGTTCAGATAGGCCTGCGAGTGCGCCGACAAGTCGTGCCCTTCGGAAAGTACTGTCTCAGCAGGCCATTGGTGTTCTCGTTCGACCCGCGCTGCCATGGGCTTTGCGGATCGCAAAAATAGACGTCGACGTTGGTCGCCAACGTAAAGCGACGATGCTCCGTAAGTTCCTTGCCCCGGTCCCATGTCAGGGACTTATACAGCTCCTTTGGTAGATTCTTCGCCTGCTTGATGAGCGCGGTGACTACCGTCTGGGTGTCCTTGCCTGCCACTTTGGCCAACATCACGTAACGCGTATGACGCTCGACCAAGGTCGCAACGTCGCTGTTGTTCGGCCCGGACAGCAGATCGCCTTCCCAGTGGCCAGGCACCGCCCTATCTTCAACCGCCGCCGGTCGACGGATTGAGATGATGTCCTTGATACGCCCCCGTCGATCGCCATTCGGATCAACCGGCTTGGAGCGACGCATCGAGCGCTTCGATCGAAGATGACTAAGCAGCTCTTTCTTGAGCACGCCACGGGTTTGTACAAATAAGCTGCGATAGATCGTCTCGTGTGACACCTGATTACACCCGTCTTCAGGATGCGTTCTCTTCAGCCAACCGGCTATCTGCTCGGGCGACCAATCCAATCTGAGCTTCCTCGCCACTGCCCGCCGTAGCCGCGGACTGTTCGCCAATTTACAATATTTTGGACGACGAGCTCGCGCCCAGGCGTTCTCATCCGCAAGCGCCGCTCGATAACGATCATAGCCGCCATTGCGGCTCATCTCCCGGCTCACCGTCGAGGGCGAGCGGCCCAGTAACCTGGCGATCGATCGGGCCGATTGTTGTGCCGTAGCGCCTCTGGAAATCACTTCGCGTTCCGCCAGCGTCAGTGCCAGCCTGGAGCGACGCCGCTGGACAGGACGAATCCCACCATGCGGCGCCACCAAAAAATAGATCGACGATGACGGCTTGCCAAAAGCTCGTCCGATCGCCTTCAGCGACTCTCCGCGCTTCCAGCGATCCCATAACTCCGTTTTCTCCGCCGCAGTAAACCCTCTATGAAATCTGTGACCCATCACAGCACACTCCATCTCTCCTTTAAGATAAAGTGTTGCGTCGACCGGTTGAGCCAGCAGCTCAATAGCGGACATGCCGGCGCTGCTGTTTTTCGGCGATGAAATGAATTGCCGCCCATCGGCCGAAGGTCGCTGCAGGCAACAATCGGCACGTATGCCTTGCGATGCCAATAGCTAGGACTCAACCAAGAAAAGCGGTGACGGTTACGACGTATGGAACTGTACCGCAGCGAGATCGTTGGATTTGATTGGGCGGTTTCGTTAATCAAGCTCAGGCGCCCCCTAGCTTGTTCCAGCTATACAGTTTAGGTGCCGCGATGCGAGTACGAACTGTCCGTGCCGCTGGGCTGTGGGCGCGTTAGCTGGGCAGATCGGGATTTGCAGCGATGTGCCGATATCGCGTGAGCTTTTTCAAAAATATGCTCGACATTGGCGGTCGTACGAACAGGTGCCTTCAGCAAAGCATCGTCATCCGTCGCGCGAGAAGCGTCGAACGGGCCGTAGAGGCCGCCAAACGGCGGTACGAGCGCCGCTGCCAAGTGGCTGATTGGTGGCTTCACGCGGACGGCGCTGAGTTGGAGGTCGAGCTATCGTCCCCCCGGTGAAGCTCTCACCAAACAGTTGCAGCTGCCAGATTGGTCGGACAGCGCCAAGCTAAGCCCCCGGTGTGTAGCCCCGATTGGCCGGTCTTCTTTAATGTCGCACATTAGAAATGTCGCACATTAGAAATTTGCGGAAGTGCGGGCCGCCAGATGTGCGGCTACCACGGGAACACGTTTCGCAGCCTCCGCCCGGTTCGTAGGCCGCAATCGCCAGAAAAGCGTAGACGCTCTTCCGTCACCGAACACTCCCTCCACGGCATCAACACCTCCCGCCCAAAGGCGAAAAGTATTACCCATGTGTCCGGTACGTTCTGTCACCTATCTCTCAGGTCGCTCAGTGGTTGACGCGCCAACGGCCTTTAAGATCAAGGGTTCTTTACGCTATCTGTTTTCTTGTTTTATTGTCTTCTGCAGCTTGGTCACGCTTAGGTTACCCCGTCGTTCTATGAAGATCCGGCCGATCTCCTCAGGCACATCGATGAGGTCGGCGGATGGACGTGAGGCGCGGATCTCGAGGCGGAATGCATCCTCGCGCACCCCGCCGCATATGCGGCGTCCATCATCCACGCCACGTGCATCCATCGCGGCCATTAAGAGCCAGGCACGCGCGACGGCTATATTGCGCGACGGGCCTACAAGAAGCCGACCACCTATGAGTCACAGAAAATCTGACTTGGGAATCCCAGCCATTCTGATCATGCTGCAGTCTGCCAAAGTAGTGCTAGTGTCCTGATTCTGAAGTTTCTATGCAGCTGTTTCGTGAGCGCTGATTGTCCGGCGGCAGAACCGCTCGATCGACGCGAGGATGTCGTCGGCCGATTTGGTCCATCGGAACGGTTTTGGATCAGCGTTACGGGTCTTGATATAGGAGTTGATCGCAGCTTCCAGCTCGGCTGTCGATCGATGCACGCCACGTTTGATCTGCTGTTCCGACAGGAGCGCGAAGAAACGTTCGACCTGATTGATCCAGGATGACGACGTCGGCGTGAAGTGAACATGCCAGCGGCGCCGCTTGGCGAACCATGCGCGGATGAGCTTGGTTTTATGGCTCGATGCATTGTCCATGACAACGTGGATGTCGAGATTGGCCAGAACGTTCCGCTCGACCTCGTCGAGGAACTTGCGGAATTCCCGCGCGCGGTGACGCGGCATGCACTTCCCTACGACCGTTCCCGCCTTCACATCGAGAGCTGCGAACAAGGTGGTGACGCCATGACGCTCATAGTCATGGGTTCGCCGCTCGGCTTGGCCAGGGCGCATCGGTAGCAGCGGTTGTGTGCGATCAAGCGCCTGGATTTGGCTCTTTTCATCGACGCAAAGCACCAAAGCGCGCTCCGGCGGGTCAAGGTAGAGGCCAACGATATCGCGCACCTTCTCAACGAAATGCGGATCGCTCGAGAGCTTGAAGGTCTCGCTGCGATGAGGCTGCAGCGAGAATGCGTTCCAGATGCGATGCACGGTCGAAACGGACAGGCCCGATGCCTTCGCCATCGAGCGCGTGCTCCAATGCGTCGCGTGAGACGGCATTGTTTCCAGCGTCTTCCTCACCACATCGGCGATCTTGTCGTCTCCGATCTTGCGCGGCGCGCCACAACGCGGCTCGTCATCAAGACCATCCAAGCGCTGTGCAGCAAACCGCTTGCGCCACGTCAAAACCGTCATCCGGGAAGCGCCGATCTCGTCGGCGATGGCGCAATTGTTCAAACCATCGGCCGCCAGAAGGACAATCTCGGCGCGCATCGCATCCGCCCGCGCGATCTTGCGACGACGCACCCGTGCTTCCAACTCGCCACGCTCCATCGCGCTGAGAACGATTTCCACCGCAGCAGGCCCAGTCATTGCAACCTCCGAATCATCCCGATGCAGAGATCGAATCACGATCCGCAATAAATGCCTAGAAATTTCAGAGACAGGACACTAGCGCGTGAGTAAACCATTTGAACTCTTCCGATGCCCAGCGTTGATGGCGTATTGGCAGTATGGGCTTTAGCGCGGAAAGCACCGAGCGCAAACGCCCCGCAACTCGTTGCCCTCATTCCAGACGAGCAGGAAACGAACGCGTTGCGCGGCATGGAATAGCGCCTCGTAGCTGCCGGCAAGCCCGGGCGCACGCGTTTGCGCTCGGCCGGCTTGTCCCAATCGGAGGCTGCCGTGACGGTGCCGTGATGCGTGGTAAACCCAATCAGCACCGCATCGTGGCCGTACTTCTCGCGCGCTGAGCTGGCCGTTCACCGAACGACCGAACATCGAGTTCGATCCCGTCCCTTCTGGCATGGAACGGCACCCGCGAGTCGGCGCGCACCATGGCCGACGGCATGCCGTTTCTGCGCCAGGCGAAAGAGGTGACTGTGGCGGTCGTGACCGACACGCGCCTAGCGGAAGAGAATGCGCTAATCAGAAGTGCGAGTTCAGGGGCGGGCGTTGAGCGCCTGCCGCACGGCGTCCGGACGTATCGGCAGATGACGAAGGCGCGCGCCTGTGGCGGCAAAAATCGCATTCCCAATCGCCGGCGCGACCACGGTCGTCGCCGGCTCGCCGAGACCGACCGGCGCCTCGACGCTCGGCATCAGCTCGACGTCAATCTCAGGCACGTCGCCCATGCGCAGCGGCGTATAAGTGTCGAGATTGCTGTCGCGCGGGCGGCCGTTCACGAATTCCGATCCCTCGTGCAGCGCCATGCTCAGTCCCCATAGCGCGGCTCCTTCCACCTGCGCCTGCGCGCTATTCGGATGCACGATGGTGCCGGCATCGGCGACCAGCGTCAGTTTTTCGACAAAGACGCGGCCGCTCGCGCGGTCGACGCGCACACTCGCGACGCAGGCGACCCAAGTGGGCATGTCGCGCTCCTGGCCGAACGAGGTCGCGACGCCAAGTCCGACGTCTTTCGGCATCATGCCGCCGCCCCAGGCGGCCTTCTCTGCGGCGCGGGCGAGCACCGCGGCTTGCCGGTGTGCTCCGCCGACGGCGCTGGGCGGCCCGCCGGCATTGCGCCCGGCGCCGTCGAGCAAGCTCAGCCGGAACGCCACGGGGTCGATACCCGCGGTGTGAGCCGCCTCGTCCATGAAGCTTTCCAGCGCCCAGTTGATCCATCCCGGTCCGACCGAGCGCAGGTAGCCCGGCCGGAAGCTGCGGTTCGCGAGATCGTTGGACAGCGCCCGCACCCGTTGCGCTCCCACCGTGTACCAATGGTTGGCGCCGTTGATCGCGAATTGGTCGTATTCGACGCCGTCCTTGCCCTTCGACATGAACGATGGCGCGAACACCTGTGTGGGCCACCCTGCGGCGGCATGGTGCTCCATCGCCGTGACCTGGCCCGCGTCGCCAAACGCGATGCGTAGCCGCTGCACCGACGGCGATCGCGGACAATCGAACCGCATGTCGTCCGCGCGCGTCGTAACCATCTTGACCGGCTTGCCGATGGCCTTTGCCGCAAGCGCCACCGGCACGACGTAGTCGCCGTCGAGCCGCCGGCCGAAACCGCCGCCGATCAGATAGGTGCGCATGACGATCTTATCCTGGCTGCGGCCCAGTGCCTTGGCGAGCCACGGCAGCGCCAGCGTCTGCCACTGGTTTCCGGTGTGGACCTCGAATACGCCATCCTTCTCGAAGGCGACGCCGTTGACCGGCTCCAGCGCGAAATGCATCACCGTGCTTGTCGTGTAGCTGCGCTCAACCGTCTGCTTCGCCGCCGCGAAGGCGGCGTCAACACCCGGATCGTTGACTATGAGCGCGCCGCCGTTCTTGTCGGCGATTAATTCCACGGCTCGGTTCTGCAAATCCTCTTCGGAGACGTGCGCGGCCGCCGGCGTATTCCATACGACCTTCACCAGGTCAGCGGCGCGGCTCGCCGCGATGAAGTTTTCGGCGTAAACCATGACCCACCCGGGCGCGGTGCCCGACGGATCCTCGAGCTTTAGACACTTTATGTAGCCCGGCACCGCCTTGGCGGCGGAATCGTCGATCGAGACAACTGTGCAGTCGTACCGGGTGGGCGGCACTTTAGGCCGCGCATAGATCATCCCGTCCAGCGCCGCGTCGATACCGTAACGCGCCGCGCCGTTGACTTTCGCGGGGATATCGAGCGCGGTCGTATCCTGGCCGATCAGGCGGCGTTCGGCCGGCGGCTTGATCGGCATCTGCTGCAGTTGGTCGGGTGTGTAGGTTCGGTTGAGATTGCCGCGCGCCACGATGTCGCCATAGGCGATGGATTGGCTGCCGGATTGGACGGCGCCATTGCGCGCGACGCAGGCTTCCGCAGCGACGCCGAGAAGTTTCGCGCCCTCTTGGATGAGCACGATCCGGCCGGCCGCACCGGCGCGGCTGAGAACTGGGAAACTCTGCCACACCGACCAGCTGCCGCCGGTGACCATGATCCCCCATTTCGGATCGGTATCGACGTGAATGATGGCTACCTTGTTCCAGTCCGCCTCGAGTTCGTCGGCCACGATGCGGGCGAGCGCGGTGCCGACATGCTGGCCCATCTCGGCCCGGATGATGTTGATGGTGACCGTGCCGTCGCGGCCGATGGCGTACCAGATGGTCGGCTCGAGCAGGTCGCCGGGGGCCGCGTTGCGTGCGGCGGACAATGGAAACTCGACAGCGGCGAGCGCCGAGCGGGCATAGCCTAGCACGACGCCCGTTCCGGCCATCGCGATCAGAAAGCCGCGCCGTGTGGGCGCGCGGTTGTCGAGAGCGAAGCTGCACGAGCCGCTGGGGATGCTAAGCACGGTTTCCTCCCCGCATGCGCGATGCCGCGAGCCGGATGGCCTTGCGGATGCGGACATAAGTCATGCAGCGGCAGAGATTGCCGGCCATCACCGCGTTGATGTCTTCGTCGCGGGGATCGGGATAGTCCTTGAGCAACGAGGCCGCTTGCATGATCTGGCCCGACTGGCAGTAGCCGCATTGCGGGACCTGCAGCTCGACCCAGGCGGTTTGCAGCGGATGGCGGCCGTTGGGGTCGAGCCCTTCGATGGTGGTGATCTTGGCCCCGGCTACCGCACCCACCGTCGTGATGCAGGATCGCGTGGCGCGGCCTTCCACGTGGACGGTGCAGGCGCCGCACATGCCGATGCCGCAACCGAACTTGGTTCCAGTGAGGCCGATCTCGTCGCGAATGACCCAGAGGAGCGGCGCGTCGTCGGGACTGCGAACCGAGACGGTGCGGCCATTGAGATCGAGCGTAGTCATGATCGGAGAGCTCCGCGTTATTCTGCAGGGGCGGATTTTTCCCGGCGGACGGCGGCAATTTTCTTTTCCATATCGGGCCAGGTCAGTGCTTCCGCGCGGGTGCGGCGCAGATAAGCGGCAAGCCGCGCAATGTCGGCGTCGGAAAGCGCGGCGGCATAGCCGGGCATGGTCAGGCCGGGGCCGCCTTCGTGGATGCCGATGCCGTCGAGGACCACGTGGATAAAATTCGTCGGCTCGGGCATGGTGAGTGCGCTGTTAAGCGCAAGCTCCGGATGCGCCGCCAGCGGGGTCGGCCCGGTATTGAAATGGCAGGTGCCGCAGGCGGCGGCATAAAGCCGGGCATCGGGGTCGTATTCCTGGCCGCTGCCTTGCGGCGAGGCTGCCAGCGCTTTATTCACCGCGGCATCGGTGCGCGCCATGTGGCCGGCGGCGTGGTCGATGTCGGCGAAATAGAGGGCTTGGGCGCGGATATCGTTGTCCGACATCGCCCCGAGACCGGTGTGGACGACCGGAGCCATCGGGCCGGCCGAGACGCCATGAAGCGCAGTCACGCCGCTGCGTAAATAGCTGAACAGCTCGCTCTCACTCCACGGCACCGGCGACGGATTTGCATCTGTCAAAGCGGGCGCGATCCAGTTCTCGATTGTGTAGCCTGCATAGGCGTCGCTGACTTTTTCAGCGCCAAGCAGATTGCGCGGCGTATGACAGCCGCCGCAATGACTGAGCCCTTCGGCGAGATAGGCGCCGCGATTCCATTCGGCGCTTTTGGAGGTGTCGGGTTGATAGCGGCCGCTCCTGAAAAACAGGATCTTCCAGCCTTCCTGCAGCGCGCGGATATTGAGCGGGAACGGTATCGTATTCGCGCGCGCTGGCGCCGCGACCGGCGGCCGCGTCATCAAATAGGCGTACAGTGCGTTGACGTCGTCGTCAGAGACCTTGGTGAAATGGTCGTAGGGGAATGCGGGGAAAAGGTGCGAGCCATCACGCGCGACGCCCTCGTGCATCGCGCGCGTGAAGGCTGTGAGCGACCAACGGCCGATTCCTGTCTCCGGTTCCGGCGTGATGTTGGTCGAATAGATCGTCCCAAGGGACGTTTGCAGACCGTAGCCGCCGGCCAGTGGCTGTCCACCCGGCGCGGTGTGGCACACCGCACAAAATCCGGCGCCGACGAGGACTTCACCCTTGGCAATCAAGTCCGGCGGAAAACTCGCTTGCTCCGGCGGATCGATGGGCGCAACCGCCGGCCGCCAGGCCAGCGCAAAGAACCCCAGCAGACAAACGGCGCCGACGCCGACAACCGCGATGGCAATGCGCTTGAGCATCGTAAACTACTAATACGCGGCGCCGGCGCGGCGTTGATAGGCGTCAATTTTAGTCGACACTTTCTGAGCGGATCTGGCACGCTGCTGCCTGCGGAAATGCTTGATCTAGGTCAATGTTGGAACTACGCCTTCGAAGCTAGCTCAGTGCATGATCTTTAACGTCACTCGCTTTGCTACTTCTTCGTCGTCCAACGGTCGGATGATCATGCAGACGATCCAAACGACACCCCCGTTGCCGAGTGACGAGGCGGCCAAGTGATCTGACGCCGCTCTGGCGTTCGGTTTCGACCGCCTGTTCGACCTGCTCGACGACACCAGCCGCTGGCTGGAGAAGAGCACAATTACCCACCATACAACATCGAGCGCACTGGTGATGACCGGTACCAGATAGACTTGGCGCTCGTTGGGTTCGACCCTGACGATATCGCCATCACGGCCGAGCAGAGCGTAGTTACCGTCGAAGGACGCAAGATCGAAAAGGGCGATCACAGTATCTTTACCAAGACGTCTCGGCCTGGCCCTCCCGGCGCGTATTCAACCTCGCCGACCACGTGCAGTAACGTCCGCATCGTTTGCGACCGGCCTGTTGACGGTCGAACCGGTGCGCGAGGTTCCGGCAACGACGAAACCGCGCCGGATCGCCATAAATATCACCACGACAATCAATGTGCGAACAGCAGAAGGCGGCATAGGCCCGGGGCCGCTTTGGGAAACGGCTCCTCGCCTCACGGTGGCGAGGAGCCTGGCCATGACGCCTTGTGATCGGAATGTTGAAGTCGTGGAAGCTACGACTTACCCGCATTGAAGCGGCTGGTGTATTTGAATTCCGGCGCCGACTTGAGTTGATCGCTGGTCGCATTCATCGAGGCCTGCCGTTTCTTGTCGGAATCGTTGTAGCTGATCTTAACGTCCGCTGGATTAACGGCGACGTAATGCGTGCCAATGCCGAGGAAGCCGCCGACCGACAAGATATACGCGTCGGTGCGACCGCGCGAATTCAGCGCGATGTCTTTGATCTGCCCGACGTCCTGATTTGAGTTGTTGTAGACGTCGAGGCCAATAATATTGGAGCTCAACTCGTCATTGGAAGGAATCGAAACGAAATGAGCGCCTGAGTTGTTGGCCGTCGTAGTTCCAGTTCCTGTATGGGTCGCGTCAAACTCTGCGGATCTACCCGGCCCCGACGCGCCGATCACCGTGACCTCCGAGATCGAATCTGGAGTCACCGACAACACAACGGGATTTCCATCTTTGTCCAGCGCATGAATTATAAAGGAGCTGGGGACCACGTGGATATCCGTAAGGCCCTGGTTCTCCAGCAATGTGCGGACATGAGCACTAATGGCGTCGTTCGGACTCCCTTGGTTCGGCCGAACACTTTTTGAATCTACGCCCACAGCCAGAGTGGCCATGACGGGCATCAATTTTTTTGATGCTTTTTCCGCGCCTGCAGGACAATGTCGTGGCACAGGAGCTGAGCTCCTGTTGAAGGACCTTATGGTTTGCCAATTCGCAGCACGATTTTTCCCAGTACGTGCCCTTCCGCCAGGCGCTCGTGCGCCTTGGCGGCCTTGAGCAGCGGAAATGATTCAGCGATTGGAATTTTGAGCTTCGTGGCCTCGATCGCTGCATTAAGTCTTTGGAATTCTCGGACACCGGCAATGCCATCATAGCCAATGAACTCTATGCTCCGTCGTTTCTTCGGCTCGGGCTCGATACCATGTGGATAGGCAACTCTCCCTCCTGACCGCATCGCCTCGAAGGCACGTTCGAGGTCGTCACCCCCAGCCAATGCGAGAACCGCATCGACTCCAGCCGGCGCAAATCGGCGAGCCGCTTGCGCGATATCCTCATGGCGCGCGTCGACCGCCAAATCGGCGCCCATCTCCCCCACGAGTTCAAGCCCGTCAATGCCGTGTGCCGTCCCCAGCACGCGGGCACGCCGAAGTTTGGCGAATTGGATGGCAAGCGTTCCAACCCCGCCGGAGGCGCCGTGAATGATGATGGTTTCACCGCGCTTGATAGCGAGCGCGTCATCGATGCCCTGCAGCGCGGTCAGCCCGGTGGTCGCGATGGCGCCGGCATGTTCGAGATCGAGACGCGATGGAACGTGAGCGACCATCTGAGACGGGACTGCGACGTATTCGGCATAGAAGCCACCTTTCGGATTGGCCCAGCTGTAAGCATAGACTTTGTCTCCCACCTTCAGACGGCGATTCCTTGAACCCACCGCAGCCACAACCCCCGCGCCGTCGGTGCCAAGGACAAGAGGAAACCGCGGCTTTTTGCCTGGGTACCAGCCAGCCCGAATATCGGCATCCCACGGACCGACCCCCGCGGTGTCGAGAGCGATAAGCACTTCCGTGGCGTCGACCTTCGGTACCGGCAAAATATGTGCGGTGAGCACCTCAGGACCGCCGAAACGGTCGATCGCCGCCGCCGGCATTGTTTCAGGAATTCGCGGCGCGCGCCTCCGTTTGTGCTCCACGTGGGTTCTTGGCTCGAGCATGCTTGACTCCTCTTTCTTGCGCGCTGCGTCGTTCGCGCTGGGGCACATCGGCTCTCGGACGCGCTTTACCCCGTCGAAATCGGCGAGACGAGCCAAGTCTGAAGGATCAAAACCGGCCAGCAACACGGCCATGGCTGCAACTTCAGACGCTTCGTGCAAATGAAAGATCGTCGTTGGTTCGCTCGATTGCGCCGTCCGCCGATCCCTTCATCTACGCACCTTCGCTCTTTCGACGGGTGGTGGCTCGCGGCTTTCGGCCGAGCGTCAATTCCTTTGGATCAAGCGCCGTATCGAAACGCGGTCAGCTTCTCAAGCTGATCCTTCGAGGCGCCCGGCAGTTCGATCCTGTTCCCGGCGTGACTGATTGTCAGGCTGTGATACGGCACTGCGACCAGTCGGCTTCGGATACCGAGAAACCCGCCGACCTGAATGACCGTAAACAGGGAATGTGGATCGTCGTGGTCTATGACAAAATCATTGATCCTGCCAATGCGTTCATTCTTATCGTTGACTACGACATGACCCGTGAGTTTGCTCACGCGGTATCCGTGGGCAACAACCTGCACATCGACGTGGACGAGTTGCACTCCCTGCGAAAGCACCTGGTACGGACCTGCCACGACGAGGAAGCCTAGAATGATGCCGATTATTAGGTACCTCAGCAGTCCGCGTTCGCGCTGCGCGCGATACCAAACGGAACCATCAATAACGTTCCGCGGCGCGACACCCGGGTTGCCGTATTCTGAGTTGACGTCACTTTGCAATCTCTTCACTGCCTCTTATGCAAATTCTCGGTGGCGCCCTTCAAACATCGGTCGAAAACGCCGCGAACTCGGGGCAGCTACACCCGGGCATGGGCGTGAAGATGCTGCGCGATTGCCGGCATAAGTGAATCGAATGCGTATGTCCCCATGTGCTGATCTCCGTTGATGAAGAACGCGGGCGTGCCGTTCACGCCACTACGCACACCGCTGAAAAAGTCGCTTTTGACCTTGGGGGCATATCTCCCGTTCACCAAGGCGTCCCGCAATTCCACTTCGGACAGACCCAAAGCCCGAGCAAGGACGAATAGAAGGGGTGGGCTCAAGCGGTCCTGGTTTTCATAAATAGTGTCATGCATCGCCCAAAAGAGCCCATGTTCACCGGCAAATTCCGCGGTTTCGGCAGCGGCTTCCGCGTTTAGGTGAACCTGGGTCAATGGAAAGTGACGGAAGACGAATCGTAGCTTCGAGTCGAAGTGCTCCAGCACGCGGTTCACGATCGGGTGCGCGGCTCCGCAATGCGGACATTCATAGTCGCCGTATTCGAGCAGCGTTACCGGGGCGTTTGCCGGACCCTTTATGTGGTCATGCGGCGTGACTGGAACTCTTAGCTTGCCCATCAGCGACCTCCTGTTTCGGCATTATTTCCAAGGCATCCAGGATTCCATCGGCGCCGGCATTGACGGTAATCGGCGAGCGGTAGCTCCAGAAGATCACGCCTCGGCGATCGATCACGAACAGCGCGCGTTCGAAAACGCCTTCACCTTCGCGATAGGCGCCGTATTGCTTTGACACCGCGCCCTTGGGTTCGAAGTCGGCCAATAATGGAAAATGCAGTCGGCGACTTTTGGCAAACGCCCGATGACACCAAGCGCCGTCCACCGAAATGCCGAGCACCTCGGCTTCGTGCTTGTGAAGCTCCGGAAGCACCTCGTTGTAGAGTGCCATCTGATCACCGCAGACCGGACTCCAATCCGCCGGATAGAAGGCGAGAACTACCGGCTTGCCTGCCAGATCGCTCCGCAACAAGTTCTGATCGGGAGTGATACGAAGCGTGAACCCTGGAGCCACTGTACCGGCAGGCAGCACCTTCAACATCCTTCTCACCTTCCATCATTCTACACGAGGCATGTGCCTCGCTTCCGATGTGAAAATTATGGAGCGGTGAGTTCACGCGCCTTGATGCCTGTCAAAATCAAGAATTTATCCACGAGAGAACGGAAATCCGGAACGCGTTTACAGCCCGAGTTGCCGTAGCTTCCTTCGGCGGTGGAGAGTTCTGGTGTACGCCATCCATAGGTTGTGACTGCATAGGCCCGTCAGCACTTCGAACTCAGTATTTTTACTATACGAAAAATTGCCAGGCTCCTTCGTCGTGTCCCGGAGCGTTATTAGAGGGCCTCGCTGAAACCACCTTTGCAGCGGGTGCTGTCGCAGTTCCATTCATTGCGCAGGAGCTTCGGGCATGAGAACTGTCGTGAGATCCCAAGTACAACCCCGCCAGAGTAGCGGCTTAGCATATTACCGCCATTTGTTCTCGAATCGGCCTCATCCGCTGGAGCATCTAGGCGCACTAGCAGGGATCATGTCGTTTCACTGCGCTCAGGCCATCTGTAGCGAAGGTCAATCGATCGAGCGTTGGTACTTCCTCATTTCCGGCGCGGCGCGACGATGTCGCAATTAGGCCCGACGGCCGCCGTCAAATCGTGGATTTGCTGTTGCCCGGAGATTTCTTTGGTCTTGCCTTTGGCGGCCAATCGGACGACACGATCGAGGCAGTAGCCGAAAATACGGTCGCAGCCAGTTACCCGCGCTTGCGCATCGAGAACCTGGCAGATACGGATCCCAAAGTCGCACGCGAGCTTCGGGAAATTGCGCTCAGGGCCGTCTCTCCGCTGCTAACCGACACCGCGCCGCCGAAATCGTTGCTGATGTTGTTGAGCGTGATGTCGTTCGCTGTGCCGGCGGCGAGGCTGCTCGTACCCGCCACGGAGAGCGCGCCGGTTTGCGTGATGGCGCCATTTGCGGCGACCGTGAGATTGCCGGAAATCGCCGAGGCGCGGGCTCGCCAAGTTAAAGGCGTCCCCTGATACACTGCTGCCAACGCGCGTGGAAGGCGAACTCAACGTCGCGCGGGCCGAATGGACGCTGGCGCAGGCAAGCGCTCGACAAGACCCGCGTCCGCGCGCCGATCGACGGGACCGTGTTGCAGGTAGACGCCAGAAAAGGGGAATTGGCGGAGCCATATTCGGAACGGTCAATGCTGGTGCTCGGCGACGTGTCAGCCTTGCGCATTCGCGCCGAGGTCGAAGCGCAATATCTCGGGCGATTGCATGTCGGCCAACGTGTGAAAGTACGCGCAGCGGCTTATCCTGGCGAGCTTGCCGGCAAGGTTTTGTGAATTGCCCCGATCGTCCACCAGGGACGGATCAATTCGCGCAGTCCGCGCAACTTCAACGACGTCGATGTTGTGGAGGTCCTGGTGGAGCTGCCGGACTCCGGACCGCTCGTCGTGGGTGAGCAGGTCGACGTCTATTTTAGCTCAGAGCAAACGGCAACCCAATAGCAAGTTGCCGTGGCATGGGCAAATTGTCCGGCAGCAGCAAGCGCCGCGCCCTCCTCATGCCGGACACCGATCTATTCGATGCCGCTTCGGCGAACCGCGTCGGCAAGCGGATTGAGCGAGCCGCCTATCAGTCCGAAGACGTGTCTGACGCCAATCTGCTCAAGCGCCTCGATCACGACATCCGCGACCGTTTGAGACATTTTGCAGCTCCCTCGCTTTAGTCATCCGCGGCACGACTAATGAGCGATGACGATCGGAACAGGTGCTTGGTGTAAAAGATCATCAGTCACGCTGCCGAGCAGCCATTCCCGTAGGCGAAAATGACCATATCCTCCCATGATTATGAGGTCCGCCATCTTGCGTTCTGCTTCTGAAATCAAAGCGGCTGACACGTCGCGGTTCTTGATGCGATGGAGGACACCGTCAACGCCGTGATGCTTTAGATGATTGACGGCATCGGCACCCACCAGCGCCTCCCCTTCAGTTACCCTCTTGCCACTCACAACCGCGACAGTAACCTCCTTGGCCATTCTCAGAAATGGCATGCCCTCGGTCATTGCCCGGGCCAACTCGCGACTGCCGTTCCAAGCGAGGAGGATGCGATCGAACACAATTCTCGGCCATTCGGTCTCTGGGAACAGGAACAGGTGTCGGCCGGACTCGAAAAGAACGGCCTCGACCAGATGGTCGGGATCCATGGAGCCGTTGGGCCGCAATGCGACGAAAGTATCCGCGGCGCGCGCCTCGCGGGCCGCAATATTGGCGATGTCATCGGCCGGCGCATCGAACCGCCGTACTTCCACTGGCCGTTCAAGGAGCTTGAGCCGCTTGACGAGTTTTTCTTCTGTTTTATCACCGACCTCGCGCGCTTGCTCCAACAGCTCGGCATAGGTAACCGCGCCCGTCGGGGCCCCCGGCCCCCCGACTGCGATCGGACCGGGCAATGGCATGGGATTGAGTACCAACGCGATAACGTGACTATCGAACTGCCGAGCGATGCCCGCCGCGGCTACCAACCGCACTTCGTCGGCCAAGCTGCCGTCCAACCACACCATCACGTCCTTAATCATCTGCTTTGTCAGCTCGCAAAAAGCTGGTGTCAATCTGTCCGGGATAATGTCTCGCCTCACACAGAATGCCTGGACGCGCGTAATTCTCATTGACGACCGTCAAAAATGCAGTCGAATCTGGCCGCGGGGCTCCGCGCGCGCGGTACTCAGGCGGCGGCAGACGGCGCAAAATAAACACTATTCTTTGGAGTTGAGAGCGGCTTCGGCGGCCTTCATGACCGGCGAGTCTTGATGGCTCGCACAGTATTGGGTCACCTCGTTTACATAATCCCTCAAGGCAAGGTCATTGAGCACGGTGTTGCCGCGTCTGCCGTTGTAGTAGCCGTTGAGCCAATACGCGATGTTGTCGGACAGTGTAAGCGTGTCGAGCGTATATTCCTTGCAGGTGATCTTGGACATGTCGATTGCTATTTGCGCACCAGCCGGAACGATAATCACGAGGCAAAAGAACAGTCCCGCAATGATCGAACGTAGGTTTGCCACGATCCAACGGCCCATAATTACGCTTCGCTCGGTTACCATGCTTTCCATAGTCCCAACCGCTTTTTCACTATGTCGCTGGCGCGCCCGACGTCACTTCGCCGAGAACGAAAGTAGTTGCTAGAGCTTTCTTGCGTCTGTTGCGACTTCGAGGCATGTGAGCAATTCCGTGTAGGTCGGATCGCCGCCCATGGTAGACTCCGACACGCGACGCGCTTTGTCGGCAGGCGGAAATTGCGCCCACCGATTCACGAGCTGAGTGCCCGCTTCCTTGTCATCCTCCATGCATATGTCGAACTTTCCGACAGGCTGCGCCGCCCTGGCAACAAATTTGCAATGATTGTCGAAGGTCGGGACGCCTCCCTTTCAATGGCCACCCACAAGGCACCGCAAGCACGCTCACATCAACGAGCGGAAGCATGCGATCGCTTCGTCTCAAAATAGGGCCGCGACTGCCGCAATTCGTCGAGCATTCCACGCAGGTACGCCGCCGCCATTTCGATGTCCGCGTATTTGTACTGGCCAGCACGCGACTCAGCGGCTAGCACCGCACAGCGATGCACATCTTTGAAGTCGCCGTAAGGAAACTTGAATCGGCTCCTGTTGCTTTTCGCCTGCTCGTCGTCTTCGCCGAGGTACCATTGTCCATATTCGGCGTAGCCATGCTCCTCTGCGAACTTCTTCTGCGCGGTCCGCGACGGCTTGTGATCGCTCCAGTCGGCTCTATCGTCGAGCACGCAGCGCCTGTTGGCGATAAGCTTTTTGGCGTAGTCGAACGAACGCTGGCTCAGCTTGACCGACACGTCACATCTCCCTTCATGCTTCACGCTCCGCACGGGCGGCGGCAATCGTCGGCGCGCTGATGCGCGTCCCCGCACCGCATTATTAATTCGAGCGATGCTGCCTAGGACCTCTAATCGCATCGCGTCGGCGATACTGCATCCACCGACGCTCTCCCTCCACCCCCTCCACGCCGAAAGCCATCTGCGGGGAGCTTTTTCTTGTCGGCACCGATCACTCCGGACAGAATGCCTTGGCAAACATGGTTGTCATTGACGATCGTCAACATTCCTGTCGAAAGTCGCCCGTCGCCTCCCAAGTAGGCAGCTTTTGATTTTGTTTTGCCACTGCCAACCTGATCAGCGGGCTGCGCGGGCCCGCGCGGCTGACCGGTTCGTGGGCGTTCGCTGGTGATGAATTGCGGGGCGACGAGGATGAGTTGGAGCACCGCCGTGCTCGCCCGCTGCGCTTTGCCTGAGCGCTTCCATCAGATTGATAACCCGGTGCCGCGGGCTTTCCGGAGGCTTTTGGATCTTATCACCACGTAACTTCTTTTTGATCAACTCTTTGAGCGCGTTCTCGTAGTGATCGACGAACTTCTCCGGCTCGAAATGGCCGACCTTACTCTCGACGATATGCACTGCCAAATTGAGTATGTCCTTGGCGATTTTTTCATCGGGAATATTATCGAAATAATCCGATTCATTTATAATCTCATAAGGATAGCGGAGCGTGATGCCCACCATACCCTTCCCGCGCGGCTCGATCGCGATCACGTGTTCCCGCGTTGTGAATACGACGTGGCCAAGCGCAAGCATACCTTCTTTACGGATTGCCTCGCGGATCACGGCGAAGGCTTGCCGGCCGACCTCTCCCTCGGGCACGACATAGTACGGAATGTTCAAATAGAGTTCGTCGATCTCATTCTTCGGCACGAATTGGCCTATCTCGATCGTGTGCGTGCTTCCGATTGCGATGCTCTCCAGCTCATCTTCGCTTATTTCTACGTAGCGCCCCTTGTTGGCTTCGTAGCCCCTCACGACGTCCTCGTCGCGGACCGGCTTTCCGGTCACCGAGTTAAGCTTGCAATATTTGATCCGGTGACCGTTTTTGCGGCTGATCTGATGAAATCTGATCTTTTCGCGCTCAGAGGTCGCGGGGAACAGCTTGATCGGGCAGGAAACTAAAGACAGCTTGAGATAGCCTTTCCAATAAGCGCGCGGAGCCATCGCGGGATCTCCACTCAGAGTTAGTCAGGGTTTACCTGTCCGCATCCAAATTACGTCGGGTCACATAATATCCCCCCCCCCCGCGGGGCTGCGCCCCGGGCCACAAAGTGGGGATCTCCTGCGGGAGATCCTGGATCACGTCGCTGATTTCACCCCAAGCAACAGGTTTTTCCAAAACCTGGAACACCGCGCGTGCTGCGTCCTCAAGCTCGAACGGGGCTTGGGTCAGGTGTGTAACCACCATCATAACCGACCGGATCGTTCCCGCTTTGACGGTCGTCAAGGCTTTGGGACTTCGCTCGCGCTTGAATGTTACAGCGTCTAGTGTCGTAGCGAGCAATGCGATGCGCAATCCGGCGATCAGGTCGGTGGGGTCCGACGGCCTCGAAGGCACGGTGAGAAGCGGCCATCGAGTTTACATCGGGCGCAAGACCTCTCCTCTCGTCCGAGGTATGCGGACGGAGGGAGCCTTGCGCTGCCGCCGTAAATTTCTCCGCATCTTTCCAGGAGGGTTCCGCGACGAGACCTATCTCGCATGGGAACGGGAATACAAGTGGGAGGCGCATGAGAAATGGAATGAGCTGCTTGATCACGAGACCTACCGCTCGCTGTTGCGGCACGGGGAATTCGCAGAAATTGCCGCGCGCGCCGTCAAGATTGAGGCGCAAACCAACCTCATCTTCTCATTCGAAAAGATGGCGCTACGCGATGCAGTGAAGCCGCCATCCGGAGCGCGTGCGTTTGCGCAAGGACTTTACGAATTTACGTATGGCGCAGGCGATGCGGAGCGCAAGTTTAACCGATGGTGCGACGTGGTCGCGGCGCTGCCGCGAAAGAACACTCGCGTTCAGACCTGGCCAATTGTGACGGTGTTCGGATTTATTGCTCATCCCAAGACACATATCTTTGTCAAACCGAACGTCACGCGCACTGCGGCGCGCGAGTACGGCTTCGACTTCCAGTACAAGTCTCGGACGTCCTGGAGCACCTATGCGAGCGTTCTTGAGTTTGCCGCCGGCGTACGGCGCGACCTTCGGGACCTGCATCCCCGTGACATGATCGACATCCAATCATTTTTGTGGGTTCAAGGGTCCGATGAATACGCCGAGTGACTCCAGAGCTGTAGCCTTCTGGATTTTCGTCGCTCCTTACGTGGAGATCAACTCGTGTGACGAGCTGGAGCGGACCTCTACAATTCGCAGCTCTCGAGCCAGTCCAATACGTCAATCGCGGCCCCATCAAAGGACAGCGCGACTTGGTACGGATAGTCCCGGTTGATTTCGAGGATGAACAAGATGTGGTTGCTTGCTCGGTTCCGGGCTTATTGATTCAAGTCAATGTCGCTTGTGGTTCGGGGTCGCAAAAGGGATTTGAATGGCCGAGGTTTTGGCCCGCTCGTGGTGCTCTGACGTTGCTGACCTCCGGATTAGATCGTGTTGACCTCAAGAAGGTGGGCCATGCCGAGAATAGATCCGTGCGACGAAAGGATGCTTCCAAAACTTACTGCTGCAGAAATCGAACGGCTCCTCCGCTTTGGCCAGATGCAACGCTATAGCAAGGATCAGCCGCTGTTCGTGACCGGAGAAATCGCTCCGGGCATGTTCCTGCTCAAAACCGGTCGCGTGAAGGTGACGCGCCGCGATCCTCTTGGGCATCTCGCTCCAATCAAGGAGCAAGGCCCTGGAGATTTCGTCGCTGAAGTTGGTCAGCTCTCAGGCCGGCCCGCACTGGTTGACGTTCACGCGGTCGAAGACGTGGTAGCGCTTCTCATCCAACCGGAGGATCTGCGAGCGGTTATGATCGCGGAGCCCGCACTCGGCGACCGCATCATGCGCGCGTTGATCTTGCGCCGCGTGGTCATGATCGAAACCGGCGCTGGCGGCCCGGTCCTGATCGGACCTGAAGACGCGCCCGATGTCGTGCGTTTGCAAGGCTTTCTTGCTCGTAACGCCTATCCGCATCAGGTGCTCGATCCGGCTGTGGATCGTGATGCCGCGGACCTGGTCGAGAAATATGCGCCAACTCCCACGGATCTGCCGTTAGCGGTGTGTCCCAAAGGAACAATTCTCAAGAACCCAAGCGAATCGGAACTTGCGCGCGCGCTCGGGATGGTGCGGATCGATAAAGAAGGGCGTACCTACGACATCGCCATCGTAGGCGCCGGACCAGCGGGCCTTGCGACCTCGGTCTATGCGGCGTCGGAGGGACTTTCAGTTGTAGTTTTCGACGCCAGGGCGTTTGGCGGACAAGCCGGAGCGAGTGCCCGGATCGAGAACTATCTTGGATTCCCGATCGGTATATCTGGCCAAATGCTCATGGGACGCGCCTTTGTTCAGGCGCAAAAATTCGGCGCCGAGATGGTGATTCCGACCGAGGTCTCGCGCCTGAACAGCAGTCAAAATCCCCTTACGTTGGAACTAAGTGACGGCGCCCGCACCAAAGCAGCGGCAGTGGTGATTGCATCTGGCGCGCGCTACCGTCGGCTCGACGTGCCCAACCTTCGGGACTTCGAGGGACGCGGCGTTTGGTATTGGGCCTCCCCAATCGAGGCGCGGCTCTGCCGGCGCGAAGAGATCGTCCTCGTCGGCGGCGGCAACTCGGCCGGCCAGGCCGCCGTGTTTTTACGCGACTACGCCGCGAAAATTTGCCTTCTGGTGCGCGGGCCAAGCCTTGCCGAAAGCATGTCGCAATACCTCATTGATCGGATCGAAGCCACACCAAACATCGAAGTGCTGACGAATACAGAAGTCGTGGCACTCTCGGGTTCGCCCCACGGTCAACTTGAGCGTATCCGGTGGCGTCACCGAGTGTCGGGTGATGAGACCGAAAAGGCTCTTCATCATCTTTTTCTTTTCATCGGCGCTGAGCCGGCGACGCATTGGGTGCATGGCTGCATTTCGCTCGACGCCAAAGGCTTCGTTCGAACCGGTGCGGACCTACCGACGCAGGACGTCCGCTCGGACAACTCCGCCGCTCAACCGTCGTCCCTGCAATCCAGCGTCGCCGGCGTTTTCGCGGTGGGCGATGTACGCTCCGGTTCGGTCAAGCGCGTGGGCGCCGCGATCGGCGAAGGGGCCGCGGTCGTGGCCCAATTGCACGCCTATCTGGCTGCCATACGGACCACCTCTGCCGAGGATCGGCCTCGGGCCCGCGCCTCATGATTACGCTCGCAAAGAAACGGACGATCTCACCACCGCCACCGTCCCGGCAGGGACGACTTTTCCCGCCGTATTGCGGGAACTCTGTGATCTCCTTATGCGTGCTACGCGGCAGCCTTCTTGGTCGACCAGTTGAACTCGGTTCCGTCGATCCACATGCGGTGCAGAATGACCGCGAGCTTCCGCGCGACGGCAACCTTGGCCTTGCGGAGGCCGTTTCGCTTGGTGAGCTTCGTACCCCAAGCCTTGAGCGCCGACCATTTCGGCACGCGGGTCAGCAGCACGCCGGCCGCTTCGAACAGATACATGCGCAGCATGGCGTCACCGCACTTTGAGATTCGGCCGGACCAATCGATCTCCCCGGAGGCATGGCGTCGGGTGCCTTGACCGCGTGGCTATCGAGATCCTTGACGCGCACCTCCTTGAACCAGCCGGTCTGCATGATACGGGCGATGCCGGCCGCATCGTTGCGGTCACTCTTATTGATGCACCGCCTTGGGGCTCCGAAAAGCGGACCTTCGGTCCTCGCTGCACTTCAGGATGCCTTCGAAAAAGCCATGACCAAGCAATCACGCACGCGGAAGTGTAGATCGTGTTCGCTTTTCAGTGGCATTGATCCGCCACTTCTGCACCTGGCCCATCGCCACAGACGGCCACGCTGTAACCGATGTCTGCTTTCGGACTACCGCGGACGTATACGGGCGTCCGCCCGGCATTAAGTCGGTCGATTTTGACCCATCTGCGAAGTCGGAGCGCCCATTTTTGCTCTGGTGCACACTCCCGCGGCAAGTGAACGTGTGGTAGGCTATGTGGCTCGGCCAAAGGCGAGACGAATGCGACGGCGCGAGTTCATTTCACTCAAGGCTTACGTCATCGCCGGATGTTTTACTGTTATCGCGGCTGCCGACCTTGCGCATGCGCGACCGAAGAAACCAATTGCAACGGAAGATACTCTCGTCGCTAAAATCACCTGCCAAGACTTTCAGAAACATTCCGACGGAAAATGGACTAGCAGCCCCAATGCAAGGATTGGGAAATTGGACTTTAGCAGCCACACCTTCGGCGTAGGTGAGGTCGAAATTGGTGGCGCGGACCTTGCTATTGTTTTAAACCAAAAATGCGTAACCAAGAAGAGACCACAACCAGGTTGAAATGTCACCCACCGGCTCGCTCGCGCCGACAACGTGATCGAGTGAACGGCGCGATTTCTGGTTTTGGCCTTCATGCGAAGTGCCGCCACGTCAGCCAGGGTGCAACCACCCCAACTTATGAATGCTCGATCAGTTAGCTCGATCACCTCGTCGGCGATGGCGAGCAACTGCGCCTCTCACGTAGCCCTGTGAACTTAACGTATTCCTGCGCCAGTAGCCGAACAATAGACGGTACTGGCCGGCTTCGATCTCTAGTGGCTGGATTTAAAAAATTATACCGGCCGGTTTTAACCCGGACCTGCTTAGTGCATGTTCATGTAGATGAGTAAGACTACAATGACGGCACCAAGAACGATCCACCAATTGGTAATTTGAATGCCCGCTATCGATGTTTTCCTGCTAAACCATTCCATGACTTTCCTCCCAGTTTGGGCGCCTCAGTTGGCGGCCTCTTTCATTTCAGACCAAGCGTGCAATGTCGCTTATCAACGCTGTTCCAATGGGACGTTAGGGCGTAATTATCACGGCTCTAGCTGCTATTCAGCAGCCGGCTGGAGTTCGCTTTGATAACGCCGTAGCACTTGCAACGCTGCATTCTTTAGCCCGGTCAATTCTGTCGCCCACAAAGGCCACATTTTATCCTGCCACGGCATGCGCCACCACAATGCGACGACCGCGACAGCGGAGCGGAGGCAGGCGACGGCGCGCACGGCGCGACTCGACAATTTCCCGTAGCGCCGAACGCGTGTCATGCCGACCCTCGAATCTCCACGACGAAATGCGGTCGCGCCGGCTCGCCGTCTTGAACGGCGCAGTTCGGTCACATCTGCCGCAGGACGAGCGTCTTCTTGATCTCAGCGATGGCCTTGGCGGGATTGAGGTCCTTCGGGCAGGCCTAGGCGCAATTCAGGATGGTATGGCATCGGTAGAGTCGAAACGGGTCCTCGAGATTATCGAGCCGCTCGCCGCTTGCCTCGTCGCGGCTGTCCATGATCCAGCGGTGCGCCTGCAGCAGGACGGCCGGCCCGAGGAAGCGCTCGCTGGTCCACCAATAGCTGGGACACCCGGTGCTGCAGCAGGCGCAGAGAATGCATTCGTAGAGGCCGTCGAGCTTGGCGCGGTCGTTGGGCGACTGCTTCCATTCCTTTTCGGGCGTCGGTGTGACGGTCTTGAGCCACGGCTCGATCGAAGTGTACTGGGCGTAGAAGTAGCTGAGATCGGGAACGAGATCCTTGACTACCGGCAGATGTGGCAGCGGATAGACCCGGACCACGCCCTTGATCTCGTCCGTCGCCATCGTGCAGGCGAGCGTGTTGGTGCCATCGATGTTCATCGAGCATGAGCCGCCAGATGCCTTCGCGGCAGGAGCGGCGGAAGGTGAGCGTCGGATCGATGACGTTCTTAATCCAGATCAGCGCGTCGAGCACCATCGGCCCGCAATCGTCGAGATCGACGAAGTAGGTGTCCATGCGTGGGTTCTTCCCGTCGTCGGGATTCCAGCGATAGACGCGGTACTCGCGTGGATTCCGGCCGCCCGCCAGCCGAGCCCACGTCTTACCTGCGGTGATCTTCGAGTTCTTGGGCAGCGTGAATTGGACCATCAGCTCTGCCACATCTATGTTCGGTCTGTACCTCAAACTCTCGATGCCCACGTTTTATGGCGACGCTGTGAGCCGGCTCAACGATAGCGTGCGTCGAGCGCGAGGTTCTTTGCGATTCCGGTCGCCGTTCAAGCGGGAAGGGCGAACTCGTGCGCCCTACCGGCCAACTTCATTGCGCCGTTGTAGATATGGCGCCGTTTTGGCTCTTAAGAAGTGCCACTTTGGCGGGCCTTGGATTTTATCCATGAATTTCTGGGAACATATGACCGACTAGGTCCGTTACCCCAAACAGCCCCGAACATCGTCAGGAGCGCGGTCGGAGAAATCGAAATGATTGCCGAGCCGAAAGACAACTGGATCAAACCCGCGCTTACCAGAGCAGCGAGAGAGCCGGCCCAGACAGAAGCAAGATCACTGGGAGCGGGCGACATCAGGTCGAGAATGAACTCGAGGCTGAACAGGATCTCATCCAGGGTAACCGGTCGGAGCGCCGATACGTGTGATGATGCGGATTTAGCCAAATGACAAACAAGAAGCCGAAGCGCTCAAACCAAAGCAATACCATCTCAAGGTGGGACGACGAAGGTGGCGCGTCCAGCGCTAGTGACCGATCGGTCAGAAACCGCTCCACCGGTATCGAGCAGCCCGTTAAGGACGCTGTGGCTCCCCCCCACACCGAGGATTGCTAGTCGAATTCGGACGTCCCGGAAAGGAGCAGATTGCAGTTCGGACTGGCGTCCTGCGTAAGAAAGGGCGGTAGAGCAACAACGGAAGGGCCAATGGTACAGATAAGGCCAACGGCGTTGAGACGGCGATGATCTGATGTTTTGATCAGGCTCCCGCTCGGAAACCTCCGCATGTATGGATAAGGGCAAGGAATGACAAACGTCACCCAGCCACTCGTCACGCCGCCGCCGAAGGGAATCCTCGATCCGCGCACTGGCCGACCGATTGGTACCGACGATCCCTCGTTCGGGACCCTCAACAACGAGCTTGCGGACAAGGGCTTTCTCGTTACCGCGACCGACGAACTGATCACCTGGGCGCGCACCGGCTCGCTGATGTGGATGACGTTCGGACTTGCCTGCTGCGCGATCGAGATGATGCAGATGTCGATGCCGCGCTACGATGCCGAGCGTTTCGGCTTCGCCCCGCGCGCGTCGCCTCGTCAGTCCGACGTGATGATCGTGGCCGGCACGCTCTGCAATAAGATGGCACCTGCTTTACGCAAAGTCTACGACCAGATGCCCGAGCCGCGCTACGTGATCTCCATGGGCTCCTGCGCCAATGGCGGCGGTTATTATCATTATTCCTATTCGGTCGTGCGCGGTTGCGACCGCATCGTGCCGGTCGACATCTACGTTCCCGGCTGCCCGCCGACCGCGGAGGCGCTGCTCTACGGCGTCATGCTGTTGCAGAGGAAGATCCGCCGCACCGGCAACATCGAGCGCTGATTGTCGCGGCCAGTGTGCCAACGCCGTCCTTTATCGGTTGCGACCAATCGACCGCTGGATTTATTAGATGCGTAGGTTTGGCGTAAAACAGGAGCGTAGAATGTGGATATTATCCACTTAGAGCGGATGGTCGCGGGTCATTCACATTTACATTTTCCTCGCCGCGCGGGGAGATGGCTGGCCGTGTCAACGTGGGGACCGAAGGTCCTCCGGACAGGCGGTCGAGCGCGGACAAAGAGCAAGCGGCCAAAAACCAAATCCTGGCTCTGGCACGGGAACTCGCCCAAATCTGCGAATAGCGGTCTGCGATCGCGACAACGGGTTACCGCACTGCCACAGTTTCACAATCAAAGTAGGCTATTATGTCTTAGCCGCGGGTGTGGTCGTCTTTGTCGCCATGCTGATCTTGACTCTCTATCGCTGAGCCGCAAGCAGAACTTCTGCCATGACAACGCGTACGAGCAGCAAAACCGTAACCTTCGCTCATCCGTTCTTGCTCAAGGGCGTTGATCGAATATTGGATGCTGGAGACTATCGCGTCGTAACGGACGAAGAACTAATCGAGCAATTATCGTTCCCCGTTTATTGCCGCGTCGCCACCATGATCTTCGTGCCGGGGGCGTCCGGCAATGAGTCCTCGGTCGAGATGGTGACCATCGATCCTCGCGACCTTCAGGAGGCGCAAGATCGTGACGCGGAATTACCGCGAACAGCGCCAGCGGGTGCACGACCCGAGCCGGAGAAGCGCCCCGACAAAAAATGATTCGATATCGCTACCGCCCACGCAGCGATAGACGAGCGCTCGCCGATGACTGTTCTCAATGTGCAGCACACTACGGTTTACCGCTAACTTGGTGATCACAGACTGATGCTGCGCCCGCGCGACAGCCACGATCTTCGCGTGATTAAGACCAATCTGACTTTCTCGCGACCGGCAGCGGCTGTTCGCCGACGCCTGCTTGTCCAAGGTCTTCATACCGGTGCGGATGGGCAGTTCGCCGGTAATGAAGTTCGCACGACCTGCCGTGCAGCTCGCCTTGGCGTAATAATCGGTGAACATCATGCCTTGCGCAGCCAGCTTGTCGAGGTTCGGCGTTTTGCCGGACATTATGCCTCGGTGGTAGGCGCCATGTTGAACCAGCCGATGTCGTCGCCCATGATGAAGAGGATGTTGGGCTGTTGCCCGGTTGGCGATGTCCGGCGCTGGTTGCTGCGCTTGCGCTGGGGTCGTGACACCTGCACCCAACCACGCCGATGCGGCTAACCATGACGTGCTGCTCAACAGCAGATCGCGCCGTTTGAGGCCTTCGCTGTTTTGCGCGATGACTTACTTGGATTTTCCATTCATTGGGTCATTGCCCATGACGCGTTCGCCTTCTGTTGAATCCTGGTGATGCACCTGAAGCCGACGTGGCTGGTCGAAGTGTCGACCGGCTGGGCATGACGCGCGGCCGGACGATAGCGGCGGCAATAGTTCGGTGCGCAAAGGTGCCAGCCGCCTTTGAGCACCTTGCGCCGAATCTTGATGTTAGGCAGACGAGAGTCGTAGCTCGCGACTTCTGGTCCGCCGCGCGGATTTTCCGGAATGCAGCATGATGCCGCCGCTTCGTCCAACTGTGCGTCGATGACCGGTCGAAATCGCTGCCACGTCGGGCTCGTCATCATCCCCGTGATGGTGTTCCACCAAATTCAGCTACGAAGCCATCCACATGCGCTGGCGTCCGGCTTCCGAAAATAGCCGATGCCTTGGTCAACCGATGACAGTCTCGTTTCGGATATTTCCCCGGCGATGCCATGTCTGCCGATGCATTTCCTTTCGTTGGAAGAACTGCCAGCGTTAATGTTCTACGCACCGCACATTTATTTCCGGCCAAATTGATCTTCAACTCCCTGTGATTTACTGCTTTTTCGCTGCTGCCACTCAATGCAAGAGATAAATACTGAACGCGCATTTGGCTCCGGAAGGGATTGGCATTCCATGGGCCGTTCCAAGGCAAAGCAACTCGATACTGCCCCGAGCGACACGGGGACCATTGCCCGGCTCGCTTTTGCACTCGCAGAAGAGAAAGGAGCCGATGTCGAGACCCTGCTGAGGAAATCCGGGCTGTCGCGCAAACAGGTTCACGATCTGAACACTCGTCTCAAAGTGCGAAGCGAGATTAAATTTCTCGATCTCGTTGCGGAAGCCGTCGGCGACGACCTTCTCGGATTCCATTTGTCGCAAGAATTCGATCTCCGAGAAATCGGATTGCTATATTACGTGTTTGCCTCAGCCAGCAGTCTGGATGAAGCCCTCCGGTACGCTGCGAGATACAGCTCGATCGTCAACGAGGGCATCAGGCTGACGTTTCGAGAAAGAAGAGAGATAAGAGTCGCGTTCGAATATTTCGGCGTCCCTCGCCATTTAGATAGGCAGCTCATCGAGTTCTGGGTTGCGACACTCATTCGATGCTGTCGACAGATTACCAATCGGCACTTGACGGCAGAACGTGTAAGCTTTGTTCATAGACGTAAGGTGACCCCTGAATTAAGCGCCTTTTTTAATTGTGACATCAGGTTCGGCGCCCAAGTGGACGAAACGGTATTTGCGCCATCGGTTCGAGATATCATCGTAGTCAGCGGCGATCCATATCTTAATCGGCTTTTGGTCAAATATTGCGAGGAAGCGCTTGCCCATCGACAAGCGAGCCGGTCCTCATTTCGGGTGAGTGTCGAGAATACGATTGCCTTAATCATGCCGCACGGTAAGGCGCAAGCGGGCGAGGTCGCGCGGAAGTTGGGCATGAGCCAACGAACCCTTGCTCGACGCCTTGCATCGGAGGAGCTGAGATTCGCTGGTGTGCTGCGGGAGCTCCGATACGACCTTGCCAAGCGTCATCTTGCGGACAAGGAGTTGTCCATTTCTCAGATTGCCTGGTTGCTCGGTTACCAGGACGTCAGTGCATTTACCAGCGCCTTTAAGCGATGGACCGGAAAGACACCCCGTGTAACCCGTCAAAAATTGCAGTGACCATCATTACAGATGCCGACACAGCGGGGTTTAGCGCAACGGCTTTCAGGCATTTCGCAGTGGCGTGGGTGGTGCTGGGCTTTTCTCTCGCTTATTAATTTGACTCATCAACCGATACCGCAGACGTCATTGCCAGCCAGGCAACTGCCGCAGTCACTCGTCTGGCGCTTGCGCCTCCGCGATTTACGGCGCGCACCCTGAATTTCAGATGGTGTGGGAATGACTGGCCAGAATGAGCAACTTTTTGACCGGATTCCAAGGGCCCTGCGCTTTTTATCAAACATATTCGGGGTGTGACGGGAGTAGGGCCGCCGGGGGCAGATCCAGGAGATATCTAAATGGTGCTGCGCTTAGGCGCCGCAATTTGCGGCGCCGCAATCTTGCTTGCATGTTCGTCTGCTGCAATGGCTCGAACTGAAATCGGTACTATTTTTCCAAACGCTGCCGATAAGGCGGCGAAAAGCAATGGTATGCCTCGGAATGCCGCCGCCGGCACGATTGTTGGCACGGCATCAATGTACGATCCCTATGTGCCGGGATATCGGTCGGGTGGCGCAGAAACAGCCACCGGCGAGCACTATGATCCATCTGCGTGGGCCGCTGCGATCCGCACTGATTTGCGTGGGGCGTTTGGCGGGGTGCTCCATGGCACGAAGCGTTGCTATGCGCTCGTTGAGAGCGCCGGTAAGAAGGTCATTGTTAAAATAAATGATGTCGGGCCGCTCGAACCCGGTCGCGTGATTGACTTCGATAAACAGACGATGCGCTATTTCGATCCGACCCTGCAACGCGGTCTGATCCCTGGCGTCAAGGTTACGCCACTGCCCGGCGATGGTTGGACGCCGGGACCAATCGCCGAAGGGTGACCCCGATAGCGGACAAGGTCATCCCTATCGGGCAAGAAATCTGATTGAGTCGCCGGCTGCCAGCCGAAGGGGCTGGGTATGTCCGGAGGCCGTGACGGCTGAGAATTCGATCTCCCGCCCGCGGATCTGACCTTCGTGCTGCCGCCGGGTGGGTATCTCTTAATGCGCGTCGCGATTACCGTCTTGAAGGAGGTCGCGATGGGGGATCTGGACCGTTCGTGTGCCCAGTAACTTGATTACACCACGCTTCTTAAGGTCCGAGAGCGCTCTGCTTACAGTCTCGACCGATACGCCAAGATAATCCGCTATGTCGTAGCGCGAGACTGGCAAAGCAACGCGCGTGGAATCCTCCTTGGAGAGACGCGCCACCATTTCCAGGATAAATGAGCCGACCTTCTCTAGTGCAGTAGTACGGCCGAGGATCAGCAGTTGGTTCTCCATTCGAGAGACGGCCCTGAGCGCAATTTCCCGAAGTTCGCGTGCGACTTTGGGATCCGTATCTGCCAGGTTCTCGATGCGCAAGCGCGGGTAACTGGCTGCAACCGTATTTTCGGCTACTGCCTCGATCGTGTCGTCCGATTGGCCGCCAAAGGCAAGACCAAAGAAATCTCCGGGCAACAGCAAATCCACGATTTGACGGCGGCCGTCGGGCCTAATTGCACATCGTCGCGCCGCGCCGGAAATGAGGAAGTACCAACGCTCGATCGATTGACCTTCGCTACAGATGGCCTGAGCGCGCTGAAACGACATGATCCCTGCTAGTGCGTCTAGATGCTCCAGCGGATGAGGCCGATTCGAGAACAAATGGCGGTAATATGCTGAGCCGCTACTCTGGCGGGGTTGTACTTGGGATCTCACGACAGTTCTCATGCCCGAAGCTCCTGCGCAATGAATGGAACTGCGACAGCACCCGCTGCAAAGGTGGTTTCAGCGAAGCCCTCTAATAACGCTCCGGGACAGCCTGCGACGAAGGAGCCTGGTAATTTTTCGTATCGTAAAAAAATACTTAGTTGGAAGTGCTGACGGGCCTATGCAGTCACAACCTATGGATGGCGTACACCAGACTCACCTCCGCCGAAGGAAGCTACGGCAACTCGGGCTGTAACTGAGGTGCCCTCACCAACGCGCGTCTCAACCGCCCGATTGCTTTGCGAAACCGAAGACTTGCGCCAGTCCGAGGACCAAATCCGATCACCGCGAGTGGTTCTAGTGCCTTCAGCGGTTGCAGCCGCGAGTGGACCCCTCGATGCCGCCGTTGGAGCGCTGCGACGCAGGCGCCGTCAGACAGGTGACCTGGGCTACGCGCCAAATCCGTATCATTGATCGAAGTGCTCTCGAAGAGGGGTGAGTGAGGATGGACGCAAAAACTGACCGCCATCAACGCGGCCGTGGCGTAACTCTTGTTAGCCTTTGTCAGTTTCCACCGGTCGCCTCATTGCGACCAAGAACAGCAGAAAGGCAAACATGAAAATCCTGATCGTAATCACATCACATGACCGGCTTGGCGATACCGGCCAAAAGACCGGCTTATGGCTGGAAGAGTTCGCAGCGCCTTATTACGTGTTCAAGGGCGCCGGCGCGGACATCACCTTGGCCTCCCCCAAGGGTGGCCAACCCCCGATCGATCCAAGGAGCGAGGAGCCGCGCGCACAAACTGCCGCGACACGCCGCTTCAACGAGGACAAGGAGGCGCAGGCGGCCTTCGCCAGCACGGCTAAGCTGTCAGGCCTTTCGGCTGACGATTATGACACGGTGTTCTATCCGGGCGGTCACGGCCCGCTGTGGGACTTGGCGGAGGATCGAGATTCCATTGCCTTGTTCGAAACCATGTATGCGGCCGGCAAGGTCGTCGGAGCGGTGTGCCATGGGCCGGCCGCGTTCCGCCACACCAAAGCTTCCGATGATTCATATCTTGTCAAAGACAAGTCCGTGACGGGCTTTTCAAATTCCGAGGAAGCCGCGGTCGGAGGCACGCGCATGGTGCCGTTTTTGGTGGAAGACATGCTCAAGGCAAACGGCGGCCGTTATTCGAAGGCGGGTGATTGGCAGGCCCACGTTTGCGTGGACGGCAACTTGATTACCGGCCAAAATCCCGCTTCGGCCGAGGGCACTGGACAAGCAGTCCTCCACCGGCTGGCGGATGTCGCGACTCAGCGTCCCGCGGCGTAGCAAAGAAGGGCTGGCCGAGGTCGTCTCCGGCGGCCTATTCGGCTCTCGCGAGTGTTGATCCACGAGTTGAGGTTTGGCGGTGCTGCGGGAACCGTCTGAAATCAAAAACAAGATCATGAACGCGTTCAGGCGCAACGCCGAGGTCGACGCGAACCGCCTCCAGATCGAGTCAAAGGGAAGCGAAGTAATTCTCAAGGGCAGCGTTCGTTCATGGATCGAGCGCGAAGAGGCCGAGCGCGTTGCCTGGTCGGCGCCGAACGTCACCAAGGTGACAGACCGGCTCCTCGTGGCCCCCTTAAGCCGACGAAAATCTCGAGTCATTCTGCTCGTGCAGTGGGACAGGAGATAATGCGGCTCTTCGGCTTCCCGATCGGGCTCTATATCGACATCAATGACTCGCAGGAACTGGCATACGCGATGTCATCGGGGGGCGCTTGGCGAGGGTCCGGGGGCGATCGCGTGAACTTGGCCGTCAATTTATATGCCGTCCAGCGAGGCTTTTATGTTTGCGTTTCGCTGCGACGTCGTCATCCGGCCTGACGTTGGTTCGGTGCGCCGTCCTGGCAGTCTCGGCCAGCACGTTTCCGGCCAGCACAGCACCAGACCGGGCTTGGCCGACTAATAAAGGCCCGGAGCACTCGCATCGGTGGCTAGCAAACTTTGCCGGCGCGCCGCGACCATAAGAGGAGATGCAACATGTCTGTCAAGCTAAACGAGCGGTCATTCGAGCACGCCAAAAATCTCATCGCCGATCACTGCTGCGTACTCGATCGGAGAGCTGACTGGAGCAACCACAAGCCGCTGCCGCCCGCAGAGGCGGCGTTCATCAATGATCGCGGGTACGCCGCATATGGGCTGTGGCACCTTGGCGAAGACGACGAGCATGCGGAAGCCGCCAGGAGCAGATACAAGTTTCCCTACGGCGATTTCAAGAAGGTCCATCGTTGCGCTGTGCTGGCTGCCGAATCGCGGGCCGGCCAGTACAAATACACGGACATCGAACGCGCGGCGGCGCACCTGCATGGAATGCTCGAAGAATTGCGGCAGGGCCGGCCCCCGGACGCGATAGAACGAACTCAGGCTAACACCCGCTGACGTGAGCGTGCTTGCCGAGCTACGCCGCTGACATGAATTGGCGAGAGCCGCACTCGCTCTCAAGAATGGCGCGATCACGGTCTATTTCGATGACTTCCCCGCCATTGAGCAACCAAATCAGTCCCAAGCGCTCGATGCGAGCGTAGGGCCTGTCGCGATTGCAGCCGAAATCAACAAATGGTTATGACGGCATTGCCGGCATCGGCGAATTCCAAAGGCTCAATGCTGCGATCGAGGCCGCGAAGCTCAAGATTCCGACCGCTGAATCATTTCCACTGCTCAAAGCCGCCAAGGCGCACGAGCGTTTGGCAGAAGGGCACGTGCTCGGAAAACTCGTGCTGCGAACTGGCAAACCCTAAGCACCCTGTGGCGCCAGCTCCATTCCACGCCCGATGCCAACGACATTCTCCTGCGGGTCGGGAAAAGCAGTAAAAATTGATGGCCGTCATGGCAGCCACGGCTGCTGGGCTTAGCTGAGTGATTGATGATCACGGCCCGCGAACGTGGCGAAGACGGCCGAGCAAGGAGTGAGCGGGATGAAGACAGACAAAACAGACAAGAAGGTCAGACGACGCGACTTCCTCCGTGCGCTTGGCGCAGGCGCTGGGGCGGTCGTCGTCGCTTCAGGGTCGTTCGCTTAGAATGCGGCGGCCGAACCCGAGAGCGACGAAGAGAAACGGAAAGCGCGCTATCAGGCAAATTCACCGGAGGTCCAAGATTTCTACCGCGTCAATCGCTATCCGTCGAAGTAACCGTTCAAAGTTCAAAGAGGCGACCTGTGCTGATCAAGCGAACCCAACCTTTAGCGCGCCGCGGGGCATTTGGAGCCATGCCCGAGCAGCGCTCGTCGGAGCACGGTATTGATCGTCGTGGCTTCCTGCGTCGCTCCGGTCTTGTCGCCGGGAGCCTCGCGGCGGTTGGTACACTGCCGCTCGCTAATCTGCGCCGCGCGGAAGCCGGTGCGCCGCCGCCGGCCGGCGCGGTCGTCAGCCGTCGCAAGAACGTGTGCACACATTGTTCGGTCGGCTGTTCGGTCATCGCGGAGGTCGCAAACGGCGTCTGGATCGGCCAAGAGCCGGACTACGACAGCCCGATCAATCGCGGGTCGCACTGCTGCAAAGGTGCTGCAGTCCGTGACGATGTGTTGAGCGAGCGACGATTGCGCTATCCGACGAAGCTCGTTGACGGTCAATGGACCAGGATCTCCTGGGACCAGGCTATCGACGAAATCGGCGACAAAATCACGGCAATCCGGGAAAAGTCGGGACCGGACTCCGTCTATTGGCTTGGCTCCGCCAAGTTCACCAACGAAGCCGCCTATCTTAATCGCAAGTTCGCCGCCTTCTGGGGAACAAATAACTCCGATCATCAGGCGCGCATCTGTCATTCAACCACGGTCACGGGCGTTGCTAACACCTGGGGCTACGGCGCGATGACCAACAGCTACAACGACATCCGCAACGCCAAGACCATCATGATCATGGGCGGCAACCCGGCCGAGGCGCATCCGGTGTCGCTGCAACACATTCTGGAAGGTCAGGAACTCAACCGCGCCAATATGATCGTTATCGATCCTCGGATGACACGCACGGCAGCCCACGCGACCGAATATGTGCGCGTGCGCCCCGGAACGCACATTCCGACGATCTACGGCATGCTCTGGCACATTTTTAAGAATGGCTGGGAAGATAAGGAATTCATCAGCCAGCGTGTTTACGGCTTCGATGAGGTCCGTAAGGAGATCGACAAATGGCCGCCCGACGAGGTCGAGCGCGTCACCGGCTTGCCGGCGGCGCAGGTCGAGCACGTCGCCGAAATATTCACCAAAGACCGTCCTTCAACGCTGATCTGGGCGATGGGCCAGACCCAGTTCACCGTCGGGACGGCGAATGTTCGGGCCAGCTGCATCCTGTTGCTTGCTACCGGCAATGTCGGTCATGCGGGCGCCGGCGCTAATATTTTTCGCGGTCACACCAACGTTCAGGGCGCGACCGATCTCGGCCTCGATGTGACAACTTTGCCGCTTTATTACGGGCTTACGGAGGATGCCTGGAGGCATTGGTGCCGCGTTTGGGAGACCGATTACAACTGGATGCAGTCCCGCTTCGCCAGCAAGACATTGATGGAGACGCCCGGCATCCCGAGCACGCGCTGGTTCGATGCGACGCTGCTGCCGAAGGACGAAGTCAGTCAGCCCAACACTATCAAGGCGATGTTCGTTATGGGCCATGGCGCCAATACGATCACAAGAATGCCTGATGCGATCCGCGGAATCGAGAAATTGGATCTTGTGGTCGTCTGCGATCCCTATCCGACCGCCTGGTCGGTGCTCTCGCAACGTCGAAACGATATGTATCTGCTGCCGGCCTGCACCAGCTTCGAAATGGACGGCTCGCGTACTGCGTCCAACCGCTCGCTCCAATGGGGCGAGCAGATCGTCAAGCCGGTCTTCGAATCGAAGAACGACTATGACGTGATGTACATGCTCGCCAATAAGCTCGGTTTTGCCGACAAGATGTTCAAGAACATCAAGGTCGAAAACGGCGCGGTATCCGCCGAGGATATTTTGCGGGAGATCAATCGCGGCGGCTGGTCGACGGGCTATTGCGGTCAATCGCCCGAGCGCCTCAAGGCGCATATGAAAAATCAAGCCAAATTCGACGTCGTCACCCTGAGGGCTCCAAAAGACGATCCGGAAGTGGGCAATGATTATTATGGTTTGCCTTGGCCGTGCTGGGGAAAGCCGGATTTAAGGCATCCGGGGTCGGCGATCCTTTACAACACCACGCTCCCGGTTAAGGACGGCGGCGGCGCATTCCGTGCGCGCTTTGGCGTTGAGCGCAACGGCGCCACCTTGCTTGCGGAGGACTCCTATTCTCAGGACTCCGAGATCAAGGACGGCTATCCCGAATTTACCCTCGGCGTGCTCAAAAAGCTCGGCTGGGACAAGGATCTTACCGCAGAGGAATTGGCAGTCATCCAACAGGTGAATGCGACGAACCCCGATACCGTATCGTGGTCGACCGATTTGTCAGGGGGCATCCAACGCGTGGCAATCGAGCATGGCTGCGCTCCCTGCGGCAACGGCAAAGCACGGGTGATTGCCTGGAATCTGCCGGATCCGATCCCGGTCCATCGCGAAGTGATTTACACCTCACGGCCGGATCTGGTCGGCCAATATCCGACCTTGCCGGACGCCATCCAATTCCGTGTTCCCAATGTTGGCTTCACGATACAGAAAGCGGCTGTCGACCGGGGCACCAACAAGCAATTCCCGCTCATCCTTACCTCGGGGCGGTTTGTCGAATTCGAGGGCGGTGGCGAGGAGACGCGCTCGAACAAGTGGCTCGCTGAGCTACAACAAGACATGTTTGTCGAAATCAATCCGTCTGATGCCGCAGAGCGCGGCATCAAGGACCTCGCTTGGGTTTGGGTCACCGGCGCCGAAAGCAACTCTAAGGCCCGCATGAAGGCGTTGGTGACGGAGCGCGTCGGCAAGGGCGTCGCCTGGATGCCGTTTCATTTTGCCGGTTGGTTCGAAGGCGTCGATCTGCGCAGCAAATATCCGAAGGGCACCGACCCGTTCGTGCTCGGCGAAAGCATCAACACGCTTGCGACCTACGGCTACGATCCGGCGACCGGAATGCAGGAACCCAAAGCCACGCTTTGCCAGATCAGGGCGGCGTGAGGAGGCGCACATGGCGCGAATGAAGTTTCTCTGCGACGCTGATCGATGCATCGACTGCAACGCCTGTGTGACCGCGTGCAAGAATGAGAATGAAGTGCCGTGGGGTATCAATCGGCGGCGCGTCGTCACTATCAATGATGGCAAGCCGGGCGAGCGTTCGGTCTCGATGGCTTGCATGCATTGCACGGACGCGCCGTGCGCGGCGGTGTGCCCGGTGAGTTGCTTCTACACGACTGCGGACGGTGTGGTGCTGCACTCCAAGGACCTTTGCATCGGCTGCGGCTATTGTTTCTACGCCTGCCCGTTCGGCGCGCCGCAATATCCGCGCGTTGGCAATTTCGGCTCACGCGGCAAGATGGATAAGTGCACCTTTTGCGCGGGAGGCCCCGAACCCGACAACACGCAAATCCAGTTCGAGAAATACGGCGCCGATCGCCTCTCCGAAGGCAAGTTGCCGCTATGCGCGGAAATGTGTTCGACCAAATCGCTGCTTGCCGGCGACGGCGACATCATCGCGCAGATCTACAAGGATCGCGTCGCCAAGCGCGGATACGGCTCCGGCGCCTGGGGATGGCCGACGGCCTATCACGAGACTGTCGAGACCTGACAAGCAGGCGGCGAGAACCCGCCTTGTGGCGAGAGTCCGCCAGCCGTGGATAGAAACGAGGAGCGACATGGCGAGAGACATGGCGAAGGTCTGGAGCCGGTTTCGGCTTTTTGCCGCGGTAATCGCAATCCTGGTCGTCACCGCGGTCGCGCATACGGCCGCGGCCGACGCGTATAAGCCCGTCAACCCGACCGCCGACGCCGTCAAAGAGCAAGAGCTGTTGCAACAGTCCGACCGCATCCAGGGCCTCGGCACCATTCCCGATGTCAAATCCTATGTGCTGGAACAGCCGATGGGCCGTGTATGGCGCCAGTTCCATGAGGTATGGCTGCGCTGGATCGGGGCGATCGCGGTTGTTGGCATGCTTTTGCTTGCTGACCGTTTTCTATCTTATTCGTGGCAAGATTCGCATCGAATCGGGTCGTTCGGGCATCAACCTGGTGCGGTTTAATGCCTTCGAGCGCTTCACACACTGGATGACCGCGACCTGTTTCATCATTCTGGCGCTGTCAGGTCTCAACATTACTTTCGGCAAGCATGTGTTGCTGCCGCTGATCGGGCCTGATGCATTCTCGGCGTGGTCGCTGGCGGCAAAATACGCGCACAACTTCACGAGCTTTCCCTTCGTGCTCGGCGTCATCATGATTTTTTTGATGTGGCTTAACGGAAATATCCCCAACCGCACCGACATCGAATGGCTGAAAGAACGGAGGGGGAATGATCGGCCACAGCCACCCGCCGGCCTACCGCTTCAACGCGGGCCAGAAGGCCGTCTATTGGATCGTGGTGCTGGGCGGGACGGCGGCTGCAGCCAGTGGCTATGTTCTGATGTTCCCGTTCTACGGAACGAACATCGCGAACATGCAGATTGCTCAGGTCATCCACGGCACCGTCGCCGTATTGTTCGTCGCCGTCATGCTCGCCCACATCTACATCGGCACGATCGGGATGGAAGGCGCGTTCGAGGCCATGGGACAGGGCACCGTCGATCTCAATTGGGCCAAGGAGCATCACAGCCTTTGGCTCGAGGAGGAAAATGCCCGCATCGGCCCCGGCGAAATGGAGCGTCAGCCGTCGGCGACCCCGGCTGAGTGAAATCGATCCCTTTCGGTTATCGTTTACCATCCGCGGCCGATCCGCTATTCGGCCACTCATTGCGAAAACGAGCAAAGGGCCGGCTCGCCCCTCGGATCGCGAAGATCCACGAAGATCCACTGTGACGCTGTGCGCGGCGTGCACTGATGAGCTAGATTTTACGCTCAGCCAGCGGCGGCAGAAATTTTTCGGTGTATACCGTCTTCGGATCCGGCGCCGCCGGGAGCTTGTAAGCGTCGACAATCGAATCGATGGTGAATTGAAGCTTCTTTGGGTCGACCACGCTCAGTCCGCCTTGGACGACGTGCGGGGTCTTGGTCAGATCGAGCGCCAGGGATAACCGGATTTTTTCGATATCCATTTTCATCATCGGATCCCGCTCTTTGACCACTTCGAGCGCTCCATCGGGGTCAGCAATCGTATCTTTGGTGCCGTGATTGAGCGCTGCTACGATGCCACGCACGGTTTCGGGATTTTCGTCGGCGAATTTCTGCGTCGTCACGAGCGTTAGCCCATACATATTGGCGCCGAAGTCGGCGTATTTGACGATGAATAGCTCGTTCATCTGAAAGCCGACGTCGAGCGCCGCCGGAACATTCGAATTGGTAAAACCTCCGGTGCCGACAACATCCCCGCGTTTGAGCATCGGGCCGAACAGTTGCGGCTGGACGTTGACCCAATCGACATTAACGTTCTCGGCATGCGCCGACTTCAACAGGATTGAAATCGTATCGTGAACCGCGGTGCCTGGTCCTCCGGCGATCTTCTTGCCATCTAGGTCGGCTGGCTTGCGGATACCGGCATCGGCACGGGTGACGACGGCGAGTGGTGAATCATCGAAGCTGATGTAAACGGCTATCAGCGGCGACGAGGGATTCATCGCGTTAAAACGAATCATCGACGGCAGATCGACCCAGCCAAATTGATACGCGCCGCTGGCGACGCTGACTGCGACATTGGTCGCACCCTTGCCGGCATCGATTGCGTCGACGGTGACGCCGCCGTCTTTGAAATAGCCTTGCTTTTGCGCGATGAAGAACGGCGCGTGCGTGCCCTGAATGGTCCAATCCATCATGATTCTGACGTTTTTAGTTTCGGCTCGCGCCAGCCGCAGTCCAATGCTTGTCAGAAGGGGTACGCCTAGCGCGCCGAAGACGATGCCGCGCCGACTTATCCGGCCGCCGGCAACTTTATTATTCCTGGCTTCACCCAGTTTCTTTTGATCCGCATCGTGTGCAGCCATCGTTCCTGCTCCTTGCACCCGGCATGATCGGCACTTTGCAAGAAGCGTGCCCTGGCACGATGGTTGCACCACCAGTCAGGACTTTCGGTCGTTCATGTTGCAACGGCATTGGTTCCGGTTGTGCCTGATTCCTAATCACACACTGCACGTCATTATTGCGTGCCACAGAAAGTACACAAACATTGCGATGAAGAACTTCGTGGAGCTCTACCAAGTGTCGCTGCGCTACGGCGAAGATGGTGACGGCACACTCGCTCTGCAGGATGCGACAATGCGTGTCGACAAAGGCGAATTTGTCGCCGTCGTCGGTCCGTCCGGTTGCGGCAAGTCGACATTGATGAAGGTCGTGACGGGGCTATGGCCGGTCACCAAAGGCGGCGTCATCGTCAATGGCAAGGAGATCGACGGTCCACTGTCGATCACCGGCATGGCGTTCCAGAACCCGACCCTGCTGCCGTGGCGCACGACGCTCGGCAATGTCATGCTGCCATTGGAGATCGCGCAGCCACACGCATCAAGGCTCCGCCGCGAGCGTGCGATGTACGAAGCGAAAGCGCGCGATTTGCTCGCGCTCGTCGGGCTTAAGGGTTTCGAGGGCAAGTCGCCCTGGGAATTGTCCGGCGGCATGCAGCAACGCGCATCGATCTGCCGGGCGCTCATTCACGATCCGTCCTTGCTCATGCTCGATGAGCCGTTCGGCGCACTCGACATGTTCACGCGCGAAGAATTGTGGCTGGCGATGCAGCAGCTATGGCTGGCGAAGCGGCCGACCGTGATCCTCGTCACGCATGATTTGCGCGAAGCCGTGTTTCTGGCCGACCGTATTTTGGTGATGAGCGCGCGTCCCGGCCGTATCATCGCCGAGCGGACCGTCGAACTCCCGAGGCCCCGCGTACTGGCTGCCACTTACGAACCTTACGCCGTCGGGTTGGTGCAGGATTTGCGCGATCATATCAGTGCCGCGCGGGAGGCGGCATGACAGAGGTCGCCGTCTCACCGCCCACGGCCAAGCCGCGCCGTCGAGGAATATCACGCAAGAAACTGTTTCGCCGGACGCTGCCTTGGCTGGTGATCGCCGCGCTATTCCTGATTTGGCAAGTGCTGGTGGACGGATTTCATATTGAATCGTTCGTGCTGCCGTCGCCGAGCGCGATCTTCGCAGCCGGCTGGCAATGGCATGGGCCGATTCTTGAAAGTGCCTGGCAAACTTTCGTCGAGACCACGATCGGATTTTGCTTCGCCATCTTGTTCGGACTGGCGGCCGGCATCGCCATCGGCTCGTCGTCGCTGATTTATGACGGATTCTACCCCGCTCTGGTCGGCTTCAACACCATCCCGAAAGTTGCGGTGGTTCCGATCTTGATCATTTGGTTCGGCGTTGGCGCCATTCCGGCGATCATCACAGCATTCCTGCTGTCGTTCTTCCCGATCTTAGTCAATGTCGCCACTGGCATCGCAACCGTCGAGCCCGAACTGCAGGACGTCTTGCGAGCTCTTGGCGCCAGTAAATGGCAGATGATCCGCAAGGTCGGCCTGCCGCGCGCCATGCCTTACTTTTTCGCGTCGCTCAAGGTGGCAATCACCGTCGCCTTCGTCGGATCTATCATCGCGGAGACGGTCGGTTCCAATGCCGGCATCGGCAACTTCATGCTGGTTGCTTCGTCACGCTTCGAAGTGCCGCTCGCGTTCGCCGCGCTCCTCGTCACCGGCGCGATGGGCATCGGCATGTATGCCATTGCCGGCGCCATCGAAGCTCGCATGACGGGATGGGCGACACGGGGCGGCATGGATATAACTACTCGATCGTAATGAAATCGGACGAAGATCGGGATGCTGGACGGCAAGGACTATTCCAATCTGAAACTGAAAATCGGCGGCGTGTTGGGCCCCGGCGAACAGCGCAAGCGTGAGCTCCTGCTCGACAGCATGTATGCTTTTCTGCCCAAGGACCCCGAAGCCAAGGTTTTGGTCTTCACCGCGAAAAATTCGCTGCCACACTCGGCCGCCCGATATTGCCAGCGGAGCTGACGTGGTTTTTAGCGATGACTGATCACGTCGTCACGCAGGCGCCAAACATTGTGGATGGAATCATAGAAATGCCTGACAGCCCGTCTCTAGCAGCACTAATCGACTGGGACGTCGTGGAAAGGAAACTTGAAGACAATAGTTGAAAGAAGCCGTGACAAACCTGTTTTCGCGGAGGCCGCTGCCGAAAGTTGCGTCGATCCGATGGATCGGACACCACCCGGCCAAACCACCGCGCAAAACAGGCACCGCTAATCAAGGAAAGAAAGTCGGTAACAAATGGATGCCCAGTCCTCTCCATCCGCAAAGGCGTCGTTTCAACTGGAAGACGCGACAATCGAGGATTTGCACGCCGCGATCCGCTCGGGGCGGACAACCGTGTTGGCCATCGTGCAGGATTACGTCGCTCGCGTGCGGGCCTTCAACGGCGTTGCCAGCATGCTGGTGACCGAGGACGGCGCCGATATTCCGGCTGCGACCGGCGCCGTGCGCGGCGTGCAGGCCCTGCGCTTTCCCACCAAGACGATGAAGATGTCCGACCTGGTCCCCGATCTCGACAAGTACAGGGGCCCGCCGCTCGAATACGGACGCATGGAGGCGACGGCGTCCGATCCGGCGGTACAGCAGCAATACGGAACGATCGTCGGCATTCCGAACGCCGGCCAGGTCAACGCTCTCGGCACGCTCAATATTCGCGGCGAGCGTTCGGTAACCTGCCGCGGCGATTTCGATCTACATCCGTCGCTCGGGCCACTGCCGGCGGCGGCACCGCCGGTCTGCGAATACTTCCGGCATTTTCCCGACGCGCTGGAGCGCGCCGCCGAGCTCGACGCGCAATTCGGCTCCAATCCCGATCTTGAGGCCATGCCGATGTACGGCGTTGTGTTCTCATTCAAGGACCCATTCGACACCAAGGACATGCGCTCGACCGGCGGCGGCGATACCGCCTACGACATCGACTTTCCGGCGCGCGACCACGTGCTGGTAGATCAGCTGCGCAAGAAGGGCGCCATCATTTTCGCCAAGGCGGTCAATACCGAATACAACGGCCGGGCCGGCGACCCGGGCGGCCGGCACGTCCCGGACAAGATCATTCCGTCGGTGCTCGGCTATCAGCGCAGCTCCTGGGCCGGCAACCCGTCGAATCCTTACGATACCGCGAGGGCGGCTTCACTCGGGTCGAGCTCTGGTTCGGCGCTGTCCGTCAGCACCAACATGGTGATGGCGAGCCTCGGCGAGGAGACCCGAGCCTCCTGCCGCGGTCCGTCCAATCACAACGCAGTCGCGCTCCTTCTGCCTCACAAGGCCATGATCGGCTTCGATGGCGGCGCCATCGGCGCGGACATCTACTGCGACCGCACCGGCATTCACGCCCGCAAAATCGCCGACTGCGCAAAAATCCTCGATGCGCTCAAAGATCCGGTGAACGGCTATTACGACCCGCGCGACCCCTTCACCACGGTGCCGCGTTCCTCCGTTCTCTCGACCGCCTATGCCGGCCATGCCACCGCGCAAGGCGTCCGCGGCGCACTCGCCGGCATGCGGCTCGGCGTTATTCGCGAATTGATGATCATCCCCGAAGGCAGCAAGACCGAGGTGCCGATCGTCACCGCCGCGGCCAAGGAGGTCAAATCGGTCCTGCGCGACCATCTCGGCGCCACGCTCGTGGAATTGTCCGATCCGCTCTGGCAGAAGGACCCTGAGCTCGAGAGCATGAGCGTCGACTTCCGCGGCGCGCTCGCTCGTCTCGTGCCGATCTTCATGCCGGACATTTTGTTCCGGCTCGATCACAATGAGCAGCCCTTGTTCAAGGAATTTGCCGCAGCGATCGCGCCGACCGAATTCGAGTCCGGCAAGTTCTTCGGTTCCGGCTCGCTGCAGCCGATCGATTATCTGGTGGCGATGGCGGAGGGGCGCATCGCCCCGCCGCGCAATCTCGATCTCGGCACCGTTCAGCAGCAGCAGCTCGCCAACACGTTCCGGCTGCATATTTCGCAATACCTGATGCGGCGTGCGGCCGATTGGAAGCTCAAAGGCTTCACCGAAACGCTGGCGGATTGGCCGTCACTCAACGCCCGCTCGAAATTCTGGGGCGACGATCAGCGCGCCGCCTTCAAGAACTGGGAGGAGATAGCCGATCCGCGCAATCCGCCGGGACGACGGCAAGGCGTGAACGAACGCATCATGTTGCGCGAGCTGCTGCGTCGCGTCGACATGATGGTGATCCTGGAGAACAGGCTCGATGCGCTCGTCCGCCTGCACACGCCGTGGCCGCCTGGCCTCATCGGCCATCCGCATCAATATGACCTGCCGAGCAATTTGACGCCGGAATCACAAAGCGGACCGAACGCAGGTCTGACCGAGGTGCTGATCCCGGCCGGCTATGTCACGACGGTCTACGATCCGGTCTTTGCGTTGACGGAAGACGGCACTCGCTACGTGTCGAAGCCGTCCCACGTTCCGACACAAATTCCGGAGCCCGGTTTGCCCTTCTCTCTCGTTTTCCGGGCCGAGCCCGGCAAGGAGGATGTCCTGCTCAAGATTGCCTCGGCTTACGAAAACGCTTCCAGACGGCGTATTCCCCCGCCCGCCTTCGGACCGCTGTGAGAGGCCGGTCGCCATCGTCATCATCGGATGACGTGCACGATTCCTTCAACATGTGAATGCACACGATCTGGCACGCCGCTTCTTCCCTATTCCAATGTCGGTCCGCAGGGAGATTACGTCGATCTGTTGGCGCTTATGGACGTGCTGGCTGTGCCGATCATCTGTGGCTCCGGCGACCTCGGGCAGATCAGCAATTTCGGTTTCAAGCCGATCCAAGTCCAGGTGTTCGACGCCTCCGACGAAACCTGCGCCGTAATGAAGAGCTATCTCGACCGCTGCACTGGCTTTAGCAACCAGCGTAAGCGCGACGATTTCCGCGTCAAGAGTATCCGCAAGGAGTGCAAGCTCACGCGCATTCAAGATTACGAGTTGCATTTTCGCGCTTATCCGGTCGAAACCACTGATATAGACGTGCCTTTCAGCGCAGCTGAGCTGAGGAGTCTGCGCCGGTTGCGCGGCAAAATGGGCCGCAGCGAGGAAGCCATGGTGCGCTAGGCTTTCATGCTCTGGTATCAAGTAAACCGCATGAAAGCGCATTGGATCGCGCCGTCCGGGCCGGTTGCCAATGCTGCGTGCCTACGCAGCAGTCATTAATGTGTGAATGAGCTACTTGCGATGCCAAAGTTGACGTATCTTTTGGACAAAATCACAAAGGGTAGCGCTGGATGGCGTGCAAGCTCGCTCGGTAACATCGTCAACAAACTGAGCTTGGGAAAGGAGCTTTGGTTATGCTGAAGAAGAGGGTTAGCGCGGAGCAGATCGTGGAGCACGCGGAGACCCAAACATGGTCAGGAGCGCGCCGGCGCGCGCTGGCGTGTCAGGGTCTTCGCCGCCTGCACGATTTCCGCTACCGAGAGATGCACGTAGGCGAGCACATCATCCGCCGTGCGACCGCTCTTGGGAATGTTGCGCACGGCCAGCATGCGCACGCGCGGCCCATCGCCCGAGGCGGCGGCCGCTTCGGCGATTTCGCTGCCGATGCCGCCAACATAGTTGTCCTCCACGGTCAGAATCGGCGCACCGGCGCCGCGTCGAGCGGCACGCCGACGCCAAGAACCCACCCGCGCTTTCCTGCTATCGCTGCGGTGTAACTGCGCTAGGCTATCACGCGTCCACCCCATCAGCTGGGGGCTTCTCCTTTTTTAGCGGCTTCTATTTGCGTCTTGCGGCGCGCCAGCCGGTCCCACTGCTCAGCCATTCTCAATATGGCTCGGCGCTCGATTGGATCGTGCACTTGTTCGGCGACGCGGCGGCACTCTTCGGCGCTCCGCTTATATTCTTCCGCAGTGGGCATTAATGACGCTCTAGATTGGCCGGTGAAAACGTCGCTTTTGTAAAAAGGCTTCCCCTCAGTTGGCTGACGCCCGTCAACCGGAGACCGGAACCCTCGCTATATAATTCCGTACCCTCTGCCTCCTGAATCGGCTCGGACGGCACTATTGCTCGGCTTGCAGGACATCGACGGAGCCAGGACACGAAAACGCTGTTTTCGAGGAAGTCGTTCATCCCGCGACCGTATCTACCATTGGCATGAGGTCGCATACAGGGACCATCGTCGATCACGACTCTCGACCCCAACGCCGCCTCGGATTCGGCGCCAGGATCGAAGTCGGAGCGCTGGCCTTGTCCGATTCAATAATTCCGCGATGATCATCGCACGTACGGCGCATCATGTTGCGCGAGCGCAATCGGGCAGTCCGGTTCGGTGTTAAACTCGAGTTTTCGCGGCCAACGTGATCCAGCGTCTGGAATTTGCCGGCGGCGGCTTTTCAAATCTTCAAACCAACGCACTAATGCGCGGGCGCCTGAATGCCTGCGTCCGCGATGATCTTTGCGTTCTTGACAAAGTCGTCCGATACGACGGCGGAGAAATGTTGCGGTGTGTCACCGACAGCGACGTAGCCGAGTTCGCTGAGCGGTTTCATCACTTCAGGATTGGCGAGCGCCTTGACGATTTCGCCGCGAATTCGCGCGACGACGTCATCGGGCGTGCCGGCCGGCGCGAAAACTCCGTTCCATCCCTCGAAAACATAATCCGGAATACCCGACTCTTTGAAAGTCGGCACATCAGGCAGGAGGGCGGAACGCACAGCGCTGGTAATCGCCACCGGGCGCAGCTTTCCGGCGCGGATCGATGGCATTGGGCCGGCCATCGTGTCGAGCATCATTTGAATCTCGCCGCCCAAGAGGGCTACCGTGACGGGACCGTTGCCCTTGTACGGGATGTGCACAATGTTGACCCCGGCATCGTGCTTGAGCATTTCCATCGCAAGGTTCGGAGCGGTTCCGACGCCGGCGCTGCCATAGTTCATGTGACCGGGTGCCCCCTTGGCGAGCCCAATCAATTCCTGCAGCGATTTTGCCGGCACGGAAGGATTGACCACCAGCAAGAACGGATACGAAACCGCCATGCTCACCGGCGTGAAATCTTTGACCGGGTCGAAGGGTAATTTGTAGAGACTCGGCAAGATGGTCTGACCATTGGTGGTCATCATGATCGTGTAGCCGTCCGGAGCCGATCGCGCGACGTATTCTGCGCCGACGATCGTGCCGGCTCCGGGTCGGTTTTCGACGATCACTGGTTGCCCCAAGCTCTCGCTCATTCTTTGGCCGATGACCCGCGCGCAGATATCGACGCCGCCGCCTGCGGCGAACGGGACAATGAGATGAATGGGTTTTGACGGAAAGGTCTCCGCCTGTGCGGTATTCAACGAAATCGAAAACGCCGCGACGGCAACTGCAACGATTTGTTTAAGCCACATGACGACACCCGCTACCTTGGACCGGTCAGCGTGACGATGTCCGGAAAGGTGGCGGACTTAGCTCCTTGTCGAACATCGTTCACACTTTCCTCGCCGGATTTGAGTATTGCTTATTTTGGTGTGAGGCGGTCAGAGGCGCTCGATCACCGCGAGAGTTTTCGGATCGAAGCGAATGCCATAGTTAGTAAGAGCACTCTCGACTGAGACGTAACCCTGGCGCACGTCTTCGCGCAGCGCGTCGAGCGAACGCTCCGACGCCGGACCGAAACCGCCGCCGCCGCCTGATCGCAAAATGCAAGCATCACCGACCTCCAGCCGGTTGGTCACCTTGCCGTTGCCGAAGACGGTCTCCTTTTCGTCGCCCTTGCGTTTGACGGCGACGAGATTGCCGAGGCCGGGGCCGCCGCCTTCGAGTCCGCGTGGCGGGTTGTTGACGCGCTCGATGCGGGTTTGGAAGTTTATCGGTGAAAGCGCCTCGAACTCTTGATGGGTGCCAAGGCCGCCACGTTGCCGTCCAGCGCCAGCGGAATCTTCGCGCAGCGCGTACTTGCGGATCAGCATCGGTACCTTGTTCTCGACCTGCTCTGTCGGCCCGTTATGCGTGTCGCCGTCATTGATACAGATCGTGCCGCTGACGCCGTCTTCATGGGCCTTGGCGCCCCAGCCGCCGCCGATCAAGCCGCCCAAATGCAGGAACATCTTGTTGTCGCGCGGATGCATGCCGTTGATCATGGCCACCATCAGGTCGGCATGATGCCCGGCGATGGCGCGCTCCGGCATGGCCGGCGCCAGCGCCCGGAAGATCGTGTCGATCACCGTCATCGGATAGGTCATCCACACCCGCATCGGCGCTGGTTTGGTGGCGTTGAGCACTGTTCCCTTCGGGCTGATCACCTTGAGCGGCCGGTAGGTGCCATCATTGATCGGAAAATCATGCGGCGCGGCGAGGCATTTGAGCGCGACCTGCGCGCAGGCTTCGCCGGCTCCGGTGTTGTAGAAGCCCTTCACCTGGGGACTGACATTGCTGAGATCGACCGTCATTTCGTCGCCTTTGACAATGACCTTCACACGCAGCGGCACCGGCTTGCCGATGTCGACGCCGTCGTCGTCCATGAACGATTCCGCCTCGTAGACGCCATCTGGAATCTGCGCGATGTGCTCGCGCGCCGCCGCCTCGCTGTGATTCATGATGGCATCGATGCTGGCGAGAACGGCATCGCAGCCATAGCGATCGAGCAGGGCTTCGAATTTGCGCGCACCCGCTCTGATGCAGGCGAGTTGCGCGCGCAGATCGCCCATCGCGCGGTCGGACACCCGCACGTTCATGCGGATGATCTCTTCCAGTTCCTTGTTCAGCACGCCCTTGCGGTAATATTTGACGATCGGAAGCTGCAGACCCTCCGCGTAGATGTCGGTGGTGACGCCGGCGAGGATGCCGCCGATATCCGGCCAATGCGCCATGCAGGTCGCAAACGCCACCAGCTTGCCGTCGTGAAAAATAGGCTGTGAGAAGGTCGGGTGGTTAAGGTGTGAGCCGGTGATGTAGGAATCATTCGTCACAAGGATGTCGCCAGGGTCGATTCCTTCCGGCCCGTAAAAGGCTACCTTGGCTTTCACGGTGTCACCCATGCCGCGGATGAACATCGGCAGACCGAGGCTGATCGACAGGGTTTGTCCCTTGGCGTCGAACAGGCCAACGGTGAAGTCGAGCGCTTCGTAGATGATCATGTTATAGGCCGTGCGCATCAGAACGGTCTTCATTTCCTCGGACGCTGCGATCAGCCCATTGCGGACCAGCTCGACGGTCACCGGATCGATCGTTTCGACCGTGATCGGTTTACGATCGGCTTTGATTGTGTTTGCGTTGCTCATGGTCAACGGCCTCCGATGGCAATGACGAGATTTCCGAGTTCATCAACGGTGACGGTATCGCCCGGGAACACGACGGTGGTAGAAGCATGCTCTTCGATCAGCACCGGTCCGGCGATGCGATTACCCGCCTTTAGCGCGGCGCGGGCATAGGTCGGGCAGTCGAGATATCCGCCGGCGATCTGAAAGTGGACGGGACGCGAGCCGGTGGCGGCGTCCGGCGGCGGCGTCTCGCCACCGCGCTCGATGCGCTTTTGTTTCGCCTTAGGTACGACGCCTTGGGTCGAGCTGCGGACACTGACGATCTCGGCATCGCCCTCGGTCGAGGCATATCCGTACAGCCGTTCATGACTCTCGTCGAACAGGCGGCGGATGCCGGCGCGATCCTTGGTAACAAAGAGATCGTGCGGCAGCTCAAGCGTCGCCGCGTGCTCCTGGCCGACGTAACGCATATCCATCGAGCGCTGCACGACGATGGTTTCGACCGGCACGCCGGAATTCTTGATGAGCGCCGCGCCCTCGGACTCCATGTCCTGGTAGTGCCGCTCGATCGCTTCGAACGAAAACTCGGAAAGCTGCTGGAAGACCGAGCGGGTGAAATCGTTGCGCAGATCCGATCGCAGCATCCCGCAGGCGGCAAAATGCCCGGGCGCGACGGGGACCAGGACTTGGCGGATACCGAGCTCACGCGCGACGGCGGCGGCATGCAGCGGTCCGGCTCCGCCATAAGCCACCAACGTTCCGAATGCGCCGGGATCGAGTCCGCGTTCGCTGGTGACCGCTTTGACGGCGTTGGCCATCGAGTTCGACGGCGATGCGTAAAATGCCTTCGGCGGTCTCGGCTTCACTCAGGCCCAGCCGTTTGGAAAGTTTTTCTGACAGGGCTTTGCTGGCCGCCGCCGCGTCGAGCTTCATCTCGCCGCCCAGAAACCGATCGACGCCAAGCCGGCCAAGCACCAGATTGGCATCGGTTACCGTCGGCTCGCTGCCACCCCGGCCGTAACAGGCCGGTCCTGGCTCCGCCCCCGAGCTTTGCGGTCCGACCCGCAGCGACCCACCCGGTCCGACGCGAGCGATGCTGCCGCCGCCAGTGCCGACCTCGCTGATGTCGATCATGGCCACCTGGACCGGTAGCCCGCGCAGATAGCCGCCGATCATGCCTGTCGATGTGGTGAGCGCCTGACCATCGCGAATGACGCCAGCCTTTGCCGTGGTACCGCCCATATCGAACGCGATCGCGTCTTTCAGTCCGATCTCGTCGCAAAGTGCTTTTGCACCGACGACGCCTGCGGCCGGGCCCGATTCCAGCATCCAAATGCATTTCGACTGGGCTTCTTCCGCCGAATAGAGACCACCGCTCGACTTCACGATGAAAAGCGAACCGTCGAACGACTTCTCGCGCAGGCTCGCTTCAAGCTCGCCGACGTAACGGCGGATTGTCTTACCGACAAATGCATTGGCCGCGGTCGTCGATGTGCGCTCGAACTCGCGATATTCCTGCGACAATTCGTGCGAGGCGGTGACGAACATGTCGGGAAACCGCGAAACGACGTAATCCTTCACCTGCTTTTCATGGTTTGGGTTGCGATACGAATGCAGGAACAGGATAGCGACGGCCTCCACACCCAGCTCGGGCAGCCGGTCGCAGATCGCTTTGACATCGCTCATATCGAGCGGCGTATGCACCGATCCGTCGGCAAATAGGCGTTCGTTCACTTCGAAGCGCAAGCGGCGCTCGATCAGGGGTTGGTGTTTCTGAAAATAGAGATTGAACGAATCCGGACGGTTGATGCGGCCGATTTCGTAAATATCGCGGAAGCCCTTGGTCGTAATCAAAGCGGTGCGAGCGCCGGTCCGTTCCAGGAGTGTGTTGATGACAATCGTGCTGCCATGAAAAAACAACGCCGATTCCGCGAGCGAGACGTCAGCCTCGGCGACGCCACCCAGGACGCCATCGACCAGCTTGCCGGGCGTCGAAAGTACTTTCCCGAGACGCAGCTCGCCAGACACTTCGTCGAAGGCTGCAACGTCGGTGAAAGTGCCGCCAATATCGGCGGCAATGCGGAACCCGGTTTGTATTCTTGTTTTATCGAGCATTCTGTCCTCTTGGCTTAAGCATTCCATTTCCTGTGGCGCGCCGTAGCGATCCAATATTTCGTCTTAGCCGCCCGCCTGTGCAGCATCGAGTTGACGCCGCATTGGCCAAACCTCGGTCATTTCCCGGGCCGCGGCGCGCAGACTTGGCAGTGTTTCCAGAAGTTTGGTCTTGGTGACGCGGATGCTCGGGCCAGCGATAGCGATAGTCGCGACCACGGGACTACTCGGCGTCAGGTCACCGCGCACCGCAACCGCGATCGCGTTGATGCCGGGCTCGCCTTCTTCGAGATTGAGGCTGTAACTGTCGCGCCTGGCTTTACTTAGTTTGGCAAGAAACTCGCGGTCGCTGCCTACGGCGTTGCGGCCGTACCCGGGCGTTGCGCCTTTGACAAAGCCTTGCTGGTGCATGATGCGCAGCGCCTCATTGTCGGTCAGGCTGGCAAGCCAGACGGCTCCCGAGCCGGTCGTGTAGAGGACAATCTCGCGGCCAAGGACCGGCACGTAGCGCAATGGCGCACGCGAGCGCTGGGCCCATGCGACCCAAATGAGCCGTTCACCCCCAACCAAGCCGAATTGCACCAGCTCGCCGGTCTCTTCCGCGAGGTGGTCGAGGATCGGCTGCACCACGTCGGTGAGGCCATTGATGCCGAGGTAGCGGAATCCCAGCGCGGGCAGCCGCAAAGTCAAATGGTAGCGTTCGGAAACCGGATCCTGCCTTGCGTAGCCCTCCTCTATGAGTGTGCTGAGCAGGCGATGCGTGGCGCTTTTAGCGAGCTTGGTCTCGCGGCCTATTGTGCTCACGGAAAGCCCATCGGCCTGCGCGCCTAGCATCTGCAGAATTTCAAGCGCCCGCACGAGCGGCTTGTACTGCGCCGACCTTTTCGCCGCGGGCGCGCGTTTCGTTTTCTTATTCGGCATTGTTGTCGAGGTAGCTAAGCCATACTCAGCGAAAATGGAACATCGTTCCAGTCTATCAAAGCGCGCGGCTTTGGCAAGTTAGTAGCCATGAAGATGCTATTCATAGCGCGACGTCGTCGCTGTCATGATGCGCGATTGCGATTCGAGCCGCGGTTGCGGTTTACGGTGGCCTGAGGCGAAAAAACTGGCCATTATTCCTTAACGCCGGGAGACACCTTCTGGCCCATAACAAGCCGCATCGTCGTGTCCGAATTCCGCGCATTCAATGCCCGCTTGGCTGGAGATTTGTTGGTCGTTTGAGCGCATTGGAGAGGCACCCGACTAACTTGTGAAGAAAATGCTCTTTATTCACAAGTCAGGTGGGCGCCTCTCCAATACGCTCAGAACAGTCAACGAACTCCGACCGAGCGGCCAATAGCACGCGAAGCTTGGCGAATGCACGCCTTGATTTTGAAGCCGCAACAGCTTCACGCAGAGCCCCGATACCCATAACTAGAATTCCGTTATCCCGTTTCTACAATTAGCGACTTTCGGTGCGACGGTTTGGCCATTACGATGTGGCGCTTAAGCGCCAGACACGGCCGCGACATCATAGGCATCAAACGATGGACCACACGGATATTCTCGGTTACGCGGCGTCTGCCAGCGTACTCATCACATTCTGTATGAGCACCATGGTGCCCCTGCGGGTCGTCGCAATCGTCAGCAATATACTATTCGCGACGTTCGGGGGATTAGCCCACATTTATCCTGTCCTCGTGCTCCACGTCGTTCTATTGCCCGTGAACATTATCCGGCTGATGCAGATTCTGCGCTTAATGAGAGGCGTTAGAGCAGTTCAGCTTTCCGATATGTCGATTGATAACCTGCTTCCTTTTATGTCGCATAGGTTCGCGCAAGCCGGTCAAGTATTGATCAGCAAGGACGATAAGGCAGACCACATGTACTACCTAGTTAAGGGCACGATGAGAATTTTAGAGCTCGGCAAGATTATAGGACCCGGCGCGGTCCTGGGCGAGATTGGAATTTTCGCGCGTGATCAAAAACGAATGGCGACGGTCGTCTGCGTCAGCGATTGCGAGCTCTACGAGATGAGCCAAAGCAAAGCTAAACAACTTTATGTCCAGGATCGGTCCTTCGGCCTCGCGCTACTTCAGCTTATCATTGCCCGCCTAACGGAAGATCTGAAGCTTCAGCAAGCCTCTGCTACTAACCAAGACGGTCTCTCCGCGCCCGCCTGACTGAATCCACTGCGTATCATAGCCTAACTCGCGTTATCGAGGGCTGAAGAACAGCAAGGGGGACTCTCCATGACAGACCAAGAGGACGTTACCGGCCGAGACAGGTTTATTGTCGTCGAGGCATTGGCCTTCACAGTTGAGGCGCTAAGTGAGCTTCCGATTGAGGTCCGGCCTGCCAACAATATTGCGGATATGAAGCGACTGATTGCTGAATATGTGAAATCCGACGCAGGTCTCGGCCAGGTGCAGCAGAGCGCCCACCGCAGGCGTGGCTTAGCGCTCACCCATAGAAAGCTGTGATCAAACGGATCATTTCTGGTTCCTGAGAACTGGACCGGCTTCACGCCGCTGGAAAACATCCTGGTGGCATGGAACGGCAGCCGCGAGTCGACGCGCGCGATGGCCGAGGCGTTGCCCTATCTCCGTCAGGCAGAGAAGGTGGGCGTGCTTGTGGTGGAGGGCGAGGGCGGACGCAAAACCGATCCGATGAAGGCAACGACGCGGTGCTGCATCTGCGCCATCACGGCATCGACGCCGTCAAGTATCGCGCGGTCGGCGAGGAAGACGACACGGCCGACCTCCTGGCCGAACAGTGCCGCAGCTTAGGCGCAAACCTCCTGGTGATGGGCAGCTACGGCCGTTCCGCCCAGCACGATTTGTTGCCGGGCAGCACCACCAGCCGGATGCTGCGCATTTCGCCGGTCCCTCTGTTGATCGCGCATTAGATTGCGAACACCGCTGTGCCATCCGATTGACGACCGTCAAGGTGACGATCCGCCAAGCGCCTTAGGCTGTGAAAACGACTCACGAGCAATCAAGAACAGTCAGGCAGCCGAAGCGCCTGCGATGCGCTTTCGCGTCCGCCTCAAGGAACCCGCCTCAAGGAACGCACCTGATGGCCGCGATCGATCCTAGAACCCTGATGTGGACCAAAGCTTGCGGGCTGATCGATCAAGCCGAACGGCTGCATCGCCAGTTCTTCCAGCCGAGGGTCGAGCCGGTCCGCGACGTCTATTGGGAGCCGCCGGTTGATATCGTAGAAACCGAGTCCGAAATTCTGGTCACGATAGCGCTTCCCGGCGTTGCCGTCGGCACCGTCAAGGTGTCGGTTGATACCGGCGAGCTTTCCGTGGTCGGCTTGCGCCGTCCAAGCAACATCCCGCGCGGCAGCATAGTCCATCGGCTCGAAATTCCCTACGGCAAATTCGAGCGCCGGATAGCCTTTCCCGGGATGCGTTTTCGGCTTGACGAATCCGAACTGGCCGACGGCAATCTCACGCTTCGCTTCTCTAAGCAGCCTTTCGACGGCCTTTGATGGAAGGGCGGATCAATGACTGATGTAACCGACACTTCGGGCGCCGCGCCTGATCAAAAACATCCGCAAATCCCCGCGGATGCAACGATCGTCATCCCGATCCGAAATATGTTGCTGTTCCCGGGTGTCGTGCTGCCATTGACACTAGGCCGGCCTGCCTCGATCGCTGCCGCGCAGGAAGCGGTCCGCACCGGCCGCAAGATCGGCCTGCTGCTGCAGGACGATCCCACTATCGAAGAGCCGGAGCCCCAGCAGTTGCGGCGTATCGGCACCGTCGCCGAGATCCTCCGCTACGTAACGTCCGAACAGATCCACTACGTCATTGTCCGGGGGTTGCGGCGCTTCCGCGTCGAGCAGTTTCTCTCGGGCTATCCATTTCCCGTCGCTCGGATTAAGGAGATCGGCGTCTCGGAGGTGATCACGCCGGAGGTCGAGGCGCGGATGCGGCTCCTGAAGACGCGCGCCCGCGACGCGATCCAGCTGTTGCCGAACCTGCCGCCGGAAATCGGCCCGGCGATCGAGAGTCTGGACTCTCCCTCGGCTCTGGCCGACTTCCTCGCCGGCATTCTGGACATACCGGTGCAGGAGAAGCAGGACCTGCTCGAGACTTTCGATGTCACGCAGTTGCTCGACAAGCTGCTCGGGCTGATTGCCAAACGGATCCAGGTGCTCCAGCTTTCCAAGGAGATTAGCGATCAGACGCAGCAAACCCTGTCGTCGCAGCAACGCGAGCATATCCTTCGCGAGCAACTCCGCCAGATCCAGAAGGAGCTCGGCGACGACGATCCCAAGTCGGCCGACCTGAAGGAGGTCCGCGACAAGATCGAGAAGGCAGGCATGCCCAAGGAGGCCGAGGAGCAAGCTAGGCGCGAATTAAAGCGGCTCGATCGCCTGCCGGAGATCGCGGCCGAATACGGCATGGTGCGCAGCTATCTCGAATGGCTGGTCGAATTGCCGTGGTCGGGATTGGACCCCGAGCGCATCGACATTGCCGAAGCCCGGCGGATACTCGACGAGGATCATTACGGACTTGAAAAGGTGAAGCGGCGCATCCTTGAATATCTGGCCGTGCGCAAGCTGAATCCAAACGGCAAAAGTCCGATCCTCTGCTTCGTCGGGCCGCCCGGCGTCGGCAAGACCTCGCTTGGCCAGAGCATCGCCCATGCCACGGGCCGCAAATTCGTCCGGCTCAGCCTCGGCGGCGTTCACGACGAGAGCGAGATACGCGGACATCGACGTACCTATGTCGGCGCCCTGCCCGGCAACATCATCCAGTCGATCCACAAGGCCGGCACGCGCAACCCCGTGATGATGCTCGACGAGATGGACAAGCTCGGCGCCGGTTTTCACGGCGATCCCGCGGCCGCGTTGCTGGAAGTCCTGGACCCCGAGCAGAACGCGAGCTTCCGCGACACTTACCTCGGCATTGCCTTCGATCTTTCAAAAGTCATGTTCATCGGCACCGCCAACGTTGTCGACAATATTCCGGGCCCGGTGCGCGACCGGATGGAAGTCATCGAGATGCCCGGCTACATCGAGGAAGAGAAGCTGGCGATCGCGAAGCGCTATCTGGTCAAGCGTCAGTTGGAGTCGGCGGGATTGCGCGAAGACCAATGCCCGATCGGCGACGACGTGCTGCGCGCAATCATTCGCGACTATACCCGCGAGGCCGGCGTGAGGAACCTCGAGCGCCGGATCGGCGCACTGTGCCGGTACGTCGCCATGCAAATCGCCGAAGGCGATGCCACCTGCGTCACCGTTACGGTTGCGGACCTTCACGCCATCCTGGGGCCGAAACGTTTCGAGCCGGAGACCGCCATGCGTACCAGCGTCCCGGGCGTGGCGACCGGGCTCGCCTGGACACCGGCAGGCGGCGACATCCTGTTCGTCGAGGTGACCAGCACGCCCGGCAAGGGCAAGCTCATCCTTACGGGACAACTGGGCGAGGTGATGAAGGAAAGCGCGCAGGCCGCGATGACGCTGGTGAAATCGCGTGCGACCGAATTTGGCGTCGATCCGCGCGAACTGCAAAAATCGGATATTCACGTTCACGTACCGGCAGGCGCCATTCCCAAGGACGGTCCGAGCGCGGGCGTTGCCATGTTCATGGCGATGACGTCGCTGGTCACCAAGCGCACCGTCCGCAGCGATACGGCAATGACGGGCGAAATCTCGCTGCGCGGCCTGGTGCTGCCGATCGGCGGCGTAAAGGAGAAGGTGCTGGCGGCGATCCAGGCCGGAATCGCGACAGTGATGCTGCCCGCGCGCAACCGCAAGGATCTGGAGGACGTACCGGAAAAGGCGCGCGACCGGATACGCTTCGTGTGGCTCGAGCGCGTCGACGATGCCGTCGAGGCTGCGCTTAATCACCCGCATACCAATGAGCAGCATCTGGGCGAAGCGACGCAGACGGCCTCCACGGAACGGCGCGCGGCGCGGTCGCGATAGGTTGTGAAATGGGGCGGTCGAGACAAGGCACATTTGATTCGAAAAATTGACCGACGTCAGCGTCATGACCGCCTGTCTCGTTCATGCAGGGACAGACCCATTCCGCCCGCGAGATCATCACCATGCTCGACCGCACCCGCAACGCCTTCATTCACCACACGATGCATGTGCCCCGCACCATGTTCGCCGCGGCGATCGATAGCTTCGGGGGCCCGAGGTGATTACTGGCCATGCGCTGCCGGTACCGCCGCTGGATGCCGATGAAGTCATGATCGCGGTCGATACCGCCGGCGTCGGCCCTTGGGATGCCGACGTCCGCGAAGGCTATTTTGCGCCGCGCAAGCCGCATTTTCCGCTGGTTCTCGGCTATGACGGCTCCGGTGTGGTTGCCGCGGTCGGCTCGCGAGTGCGGCGTCTCAAAGTCGGTGACGAGGTCTATTCCTATAATTGGGAGAATCCGAAAGGGGGCTTCTATGCCGAGTATGTCGCTGTACCCGCCGACAAGGCGGCGCCGATCCCGAAGCGGCTTGGTCTGCGCCACGCCGGTGCGATCCCGACCACCGGTCTGACCGCGCTGCAAGGCATCGACGACGCGCTGAAGCTGAAGAAGGGAGAAACCGTCATCATCCACGGCGCCTCGGGCGGGGTCGGAGTGCTCGCCGTACAATTCGCACGGCTGCGCGGCGCAAAAGTGTTCGCGACGGCGTCAGGCCAGGAAGGGGTGGAGTTGGTGCGTGAGATGGGCGCGCATGTCGTGGTCGACGGGAAGCGCACCGTCGATATCGACGATCGGGCCTGCCGCTTCGCCCCCGGCGGGGTCGACGCCCTATTGGCACTTGCCGGCGGCGACGGCCTTGAGAAATGCGTCAATGCGCTTCGGCCGGGCGGCCGTATGGCGCATCCGAACGGCATAGAGCCGGCGCCGAGAAAGCCGCGCGGCACCGAACTGATCCGCTATGACGCCATATCCGGCGTGCGCGAATTCGAGCGGTTGAACGCGGCCGTGCAGGCCGCCAAACTCAACGTTCCGATCGCCGAGTGCTATCCGCTCGCCCAGGCCTACAAGGCGCATCAACGCGTGGCCGAAGGACACGTGGTGGGAAAAATCGTCCTTTCGATCCATAGCACGTAGGCCGAACCAGCCGATACGCCAAAAGCATCAGTCTGAACCGAATCTTGGTTCAGCAATGGTGCTCACGACGCGCAGTTGCACACCTCTCGTAATTGATGGCAAATTGTCCCCTGAGGGTTTGGAACGCGCGGCAGTGGCCGGCATCGATGGCAACGATTTCGCCTTCGCCAAGGCCTTCTTCGGCGCCGGCAAGCCGGTGGCAGCATGACGTCACTGCCTCGCTGAAGGCCGATATGGAGAACGCCGGCGCCGGCTCGGACTCTCAGGATGAGGCCGGTGCTAGGCTAACGGATCATGCTGGTCGAACTCAAATCTATCACGCCCTGGGTGTCGGGTGTCCGTCTACAAGGCCGCCATTTTCCGCCGCGAGCTGGGCCAGGGCGGACCAATCGCGATCGCCATGACCTTGTGCGATGGCGGTGAGGAAATGATCGTGAATCTGGCTCGCCAGCGGCAGCGGCACGGCAAGTGCCTCGGCGGCCGCCAGCGCCAGGCGGTTGTCCTTGAAGCCCAGCGTCATCTTGAAGCCGGCGGCCTCGAACTTCTGGTCGGCGATGATCCCGCCATAGGTCTTGTAGATCGGCGCAGCGAACAGACTGCTGGTCAGGATGTCGAGAAACTTGTGCGGATCGATGCCCGCCTTGCGCGTCAGCGCGACGGTCTCGCCCAGGCTCTCGATCACCACGGTGATCAGGAAGTTGCCGCTCAGTTTGACGAGATTTGCCGCCGAGGGCTTCTCGCCGAGCTCAAAGGTCTTCTGCCCCATCGCGTCGAACAGCGGCTGGCAACGCGCGACCGTCTTTGCAGGCCCGGCCGCGATGATGAACAGCTTGCACGCGGCGGCAGCATCGGGCCTGCCGAACACGGGAGCGGCGATATACGCGCGGCCGGCTTGCCCGTGGGCCTGCGACAGGTGGTCGGACAGAGCGACGCTGATGGTGCTCATCGAGAGGTGAACGGTGTTTTGGCCGAGCGAGGCCAGGATATTGCCTTCGCCAAAGGTGACGCCTTCGACCGCGCCGTCGTCGGCAAGCATGGTTATGACAGCATCGCCACGGCAGGCGTCGCCCGGTCGATCGACGACCACGGCACCCTCGGCGGCCAGCTTCTCCGCCTTGTCGCGGCTGCGATTATATACCCTGAGCCGATGGCCGGCCTTGAGCAGGCACCGCGCCATGCCGCTCCCCATATGACCAAGTCCGATAAATCCGACGTCCATATGTGAACTCCCTTCGGGATCAGGTGCGATAGACTACAGCAGCAGCTCGAAGATCCGCGTGGCGAGTTCCCACTGTCTGGTCTGCGGATTTTTCAAATCCGGCTCGATGATCTTCAATGCCCGTGCGACCGCGACGCCAAGTCCCCCGGCGAGGTCGGGCAGCATCGCTTCGGTCTCGTCGGTATAGCTGAATTGCAACGGCGGCCGATTGGCCAGACGATCGAGGATCGGCTCCAGCTCGATCGTCTCGTCCATTTTCCTGAATTGCTCGATGCATTCCTGCAGGCCGGCGGTGATCGGCAGGTTCCAGGGCTCGATCAGGACGTCGCCGCCAGCTTTGGCGTTGGCCTCGGCCCGCAGCAACAGCAGATAGATCCTGTGATCGATGAAATCTTCGTAGCGTTTGAGGTCAGCCTTGTCGAAGTCAAGACCAGCCGCCTCGCGAAATAATCGCTGGAACCGCGGAATGCCCTCGGGGCGCGGCGGCGGCATCCTGTCAGGAGGGAGTTGCGCGATCATCTGCCAAGTCTGGCATCTTGCGCCGCCGATCGCATTGACGGGCGTCATATGCGCGGGCAGTTCGTTCGTCTCCGGCCGCTTGACTGTCGACGTTCCTAAACGGGGCAAATCAAGACCCGAGCATCACCATGTGCCAGTCCCGATTGCCTGAAATGCCGCCAGCCGATGCGTTTGGTCTATAGCGGCGCGAATGGACCAAAATTCAGATGCTTCGATTGCAGCGGTGACGACCCGCTGCGCTGGTCGTACTTCTGGAACCTGCTCAAGGGCGAATTGCGGCCGCCTACATAGCGCGCGCGGAGCTTACGAGTCAGCCCGTTGCGGATGAATCCGTGGCTCAGCGCCGATATGGTCCAGCTGCGGCGCAAGCGAGGGAGCCCGCAGCGCGCCGCGCAGCAACACCTGGCGTGCCTGCCATTCGGTGGCCGGGTCGAATTCCCCGAAGAAGCTCACCTCGCCCGCGGTCAATGCCGCCACCGGCACGCCATCCCGATACAGCACCCGATTGCCGGTCAGCGCCGCGATCCTCGGCCCGGGTGTCAAGATGCCGGCGAGGTTCAGCGGGTCCGAACCCGACACCGCAACAAGGATGCCCTTGTCGACCTGCCGTCGGGTTTCGCGCAAGGCGCCGATGGCGTCCGGCAGCGCAAATTGCTCGCCGGTAAAGCCGGCGACGAAACGTCCGCCGCGGATTTCACCGCGGCTCTCCAGCCGGCGGTAGACCCGCAAAAAGTCCCTCCACGGCGGCAACCACGCGGCCTCCCGCTCGATCAGTCGCCAGAACACCACGCCATAACGCCGCAGCAGCGTGCGAGCGACATGCTCGACGGCATCGGTATTGGCCGCGGCGGCGTTACCGCGCACCAGCGACCAGCGGCCGGCGCCCTGTATATCGAAAGCGGCGATACTGCGGCGCCGCCGCGATGGACGCCGCCGCTCACTCGAGGGTATAAGCAGCGCGCGCAGGCCGCCAAAACTGTCCGCAGTGACGAGACCGAGCGCCACCAGCTCCGCAATGGCCTCTTCGAGTTGCGATCGCAACAGGCCGCTGCCTTCAAGTATGTCGTCAAAGAACGAAGCCCCGTTTTCGCGAATCCAGTCCGCGACCATTTGCGCCCGCGGCGACTGGCGGACGCCATCGGTCTGCAGCGACAATGACGTCCACACGCCGCTGTGCCGCCGCGGCAATAGCGCGATCGGCGTGGTTCGCAACGGCGAGGCCCGCTTGTAGCTTGCGGTGCCGCCGCGGGGGCGCAGACGTAGCCAGGTCAGATGTCCCGCCAGGCAGCGTTCGTCGAGCCAGGCCCGCTCGTAATCAGAAAGCCGCGCCGGCAAGATCTCGGCCTCCCATGCCGCCGCGGGAGCCTCAAAACCCTCCAGCTGCGCGAGAATGACCTCAAGCGCTTTTGCGCCGGTCATCCGCGCCGTCGGCGCGACACCCTGCCAGGTGAACAGGAAATTGAGGAAGTCGCGCGCGGCCACCGGCTCGATCTCGGCGCGCAGCCGCCTGATGGTGTAATGATGGATGCGCGATAACAGCCGGCGCTCGCACCACTCCTCGCTGTTCGCGTTTGCCGTAAAACATCCGCGCATCGCGAAACCTTCAGCTTCAAGCTTCGCAAGCGGCGCTTCCAATTCGCTTGGAATTAAAGCGAGCGGATCGGCTAGTTCGGCCGTCGCGACCGGGCCAAGGCCTTCGAGACGGCCGCGAATGATTTCGACGAGCGCGTCCTCGCGCGACCAGACGCGCGCATCCCGCGAAGCCGGCGCGGTTATGTCGGGCTCGATCGTCGCCTGCGGCCACAGCGCGCGAAACTGCGCCGTCCGTTCGGCGGATACCCACAGCGTTGCACCCGCGATGTCCATACGCCCAGCGCGCTTCGCCGTGGCAAGCTCCCCGAGCCAATCGCTCCAGCGCGGTTGGGCCGCGATTTCCTCCTCCGTCAGGAAGCCGAGCCAGACCAGCGCGTCGTGCAACTCGTCGGCGTTCTCCGCTTCCGGCCAACCCTCGGCCCGAACCCGCGCGATCGCATCGGGATCGAGCCGGCCAAGATCGGAAGCATCCTCCGGCGACATCCAGCGCCGCGCCAGCACCGCCTGGGTGCGACGCTCTTCCAGCGGCGCGTCATCGAGAAAGGCATAGGGCCGGGCCGACAACACTTCCAGCGCCAGCGGCGAGGGCTGCGTGAGGTCGCGCGCCACGACCTGGACCTCCCCCTGCTCGATTCTTCCGAGCAGCCGCTCCAGCCCGGCGATATCCATGGCCTCGGTCAGGCTGTCACCAATGGCCTGGCGCACCAGCGGGTGATCGGGAATTTCCCGCTCGCCGGCTAGATTTTCGGCGCAGGCGATCTGGTCAGGAAACACCGCGCCAATTAGATCCTCGGCGCCCATCCGCGCCAGCTGCGGCGGCACCTTGGTGCCACCGCGAAAACGTGGCAGCGCCAGCGAGACGCCGACCACCCAGCGCCAGCGCGTCGTAAACATCGGCAATTCCAGCAACGCCTGGGTGAGCACGGTGCGCACCGAACCCGAATGCAGGTAGCGCACGACTTCGTCGAGCGCAAAACTGTGCGCTTCCGTCAGCGAGATCACGATGTTGTCTTCGGTGGCTGCAGCCTGAAGCTCGAAATTGAACTTGCGGCAAAAACGTTTGCGCAGCGCCAGACCCCAGGCGCGATTGAGCCGGCTGCCATAAGGCGAATGCACCACGAGCTGCATGCCACCGGCCTCGTCGAAAAAGCGTTCGAGCACGATGGTTTGCTGCGTCGGCAGACAGCCCAGCGCGCCAAAACCTGCGCGCAAATATTCCAGCAGCTGCTCCGCAGCCGCCGGGATGACGCCAAGTTCGTCGACCAGCCAGCGCAGCGCCGACGCACCGGAAGGGTCCTGCTCAAACCGTGCGGCCATATCGGCCCGCAATCGCGATACCGCCTGCGAAAGCTCGTCAGTCCTGCCGGGCGCTTCACCGAGCCAGAACGGAATGGTCGGAGCCATGCCGTGCGCGTCCTCCACCCGGACGACGCCGCGCTCGATGCGCTGGATCTTGTAGCTCCGGTTGCCGAGCTGGAAAATGTCGCCGGCGAGGCTTTCGACGGCAAAATCCTCGTTCACCGTGCCGATGAAGTGGTTTTCCGGCTCCAGCAACACCTGATAATCGGCATTGTCGGGGATGGTGCCGCCTGCGGTCAGTGCGGTCAGCCGTGCACCACGTCGCCCGCGTAGCAGGCGATTGACCGCGTCATGATGGATCAGCGCGCCGCGCCGGCCGCGCCGCGTTGAGAAACCGTCCGCCAGCATGGCAACGACATCCGAAAAGTCTTCGCGCGACAGCTCGCGATACGGCCAGGCGCGCCGGATCAGGGCGAGCAACTCGTCTTCGCACCATTCGCGCGAGGCGACTTCGGCGACGATTTGCTGCGCCAGCACGTCGAGCGGGCGCTCGGGTATGCCCAGGCGATCCAGTTCGCTGCGGCGGACGCTTTCCAAGAGCGCGGTGCATTCCACCAGTTCGTCGCGCGACAGAGGAAACAGGCGTCCCTTCGGGGTGCCGCCAAGCGCGTGACCGGACCGGCCCACCCGCTGCAGAAAGCTCGCGATCGAGCGCGGCGAGCCGAGCTGGCAGACCAGATCGACATCGCCGATATCAATGCCGAGTTCGAGCGAGGCGGTCGCCACCAGCGCCTTCAACCGACCATGCTTGAGCCTTTGCTCGGCATCGAGCCGCTGGTCCCTCGCCATGCTGCCGTGGTGCGCGGTGACGTGGCTGTCGCCGAGCAGTTCGGAAAGTTTGCGCGTGACGCGTTCGGCCATCCGCCGCGTGTTGACGAAGATCAGCGTGGTGCGGTGCTGTTCGACCAGTCCCGCCAGACGGCGATAGACCTGCTCCCACACTTCCGCCGACATCACGGCTTCCAGCGGAGAATCGGGCACTTCGAGCGCGAGATCGCGGGCGCGGCGATGTCCGGAATCGACGATGGCGCAGTCGAGCGCTCCCTCGCCGGCGCGGCCGGCGCCGACCAGAAATCGTGCGACGTCTTCAACAGGTTTCTGCGTTGCCGACAGCCCGATGCGCTGCGGCGGCACCGCGCAAATCGATGTCAGCCGCTCGAGCGACAGCGCCAGATGGCTGCCGCGCTTGTTCGGCGCGACGGCGTGAATCTCGTCGACGATCACGGTCCGCGTGGTCGCCAGTATGCGGCGCCCGGTCTCCGATCCGAGCAGCACGTAAAGCGATTCCGGCGTGGTCACGACGATGTGCGGCGGGCGGCGAACCATGCGCTGGCGCTCGCTGGCCGGCGTATCGCCGGTGCGAACCCAGCTGCGGATCTCGAGGTCGGACAAGCCCTGCTCGCGCAACTTTTCGCGGATGCCCGCGATCGGCACTTCCAGGTTCGCCCGGATATCATTGGACAGCGCCTTCAGCGGCGAGACATAGACGATTTGGGTCTCGTCCTTGAGGCTCTGGGAAACCCCCTGCCGCACCAGATCATCGATCGCCGACATGAACGCGGCGAGCGTCTTGCCCGAGCCGGTCGGCGCGGCAATCAGCACGCTACGGCGCGCCTTGATCAGCGGCCACGCCTCGGCCTGGGCCGGCGAAGGCACCTTGAAGTGCTCGTCGAACCAGGCGTGAACGGCGGGATGGAACAAAGTCCTGGAAAGCATGCCTGATCACCGGAGCGATGGCTCGGCAAACAGCCTAAGTCACAGCGCCAACCGCAGCCAAATGGGATGTGCCGACTATATGGGTCTGCGCTTGCCTTCGATCAACCGAACGGCCCGCGGTCAGGAGTGCGATGGCACCTCCGCCTCCTGCCCGGGCGACAAGCGCCGCGCATGGCGGCATAGCCAGGCTGGTTCCGCGCGCGATGCGCCGAGAAGGCGCGCTAGGCAGGCCTTTGCCCTGTCGCAACCGCCGTGCTCCGAAGCAGCAGCGCAACCGGAATCAGGAGCACAGACGCGTACGTCATCAGGAGAAATCATCGGCATAGGCGATAGCGGCAGCTTGCTCCGTGACCTGAAGGTCAAGCGTGGCACGGGCGGTGACATTGGTGAGGGCAGGATGAAGATTGCGTACGGGAATGCGGAAAGGATTGATGTTTTCGGCGATAGAGGCGTGGATGGTGGTGGAATATCGCGTCAGCAAATCCAGTGACCGAGATGCCGACGCTCGATCCGATGTTGCGCATCAAATTGAAAAAGGCGGTGCCTTGCGTGCGGTAGCGAGGCGGCAGGGTCGCGAAGGTCGAGGTGCTCAGCGGCACGAATACCAGGCCGAAACCGAGACCTTGCACGATGCCGGTGCGGATGATGGCGGCAGTCGATACGTCGGGCGCGAACAGCGACATCTGATGCAGGGCCTGCGCGGTCAGGAGCAGTCAGATCACAATCAAGACGCGGTCGGTGATACGGCCGACGAGGAACATGGAAGCCATGGTCCCGAAGCCCCGCGGGGCCAGCGCAAGGCCGGCGGTCAGCACCGGATAGTTCATCAGCTGTTCAAGATAGGGCGTGAGCAAGGCGAGGGTCGCCAGCAGGATGCCGCCGACGCCAAAGATCAGGAATTGCCCCAGCACGAAATTGCGATCGCGAAACATCTCCCGCTCGAGAAAAGGATGCTCCGCGGTGAGTATCTGCACCAGGAACAGGTATGTCGCGAGCAGGAATGTCTTGAGTTCGATCCAGATTTCGGCTGCCGCGAACCAGTCGACTTGTTGGCCACGGTCGAGAAAGAGCTGCAGCGAAGCGATGGCAATCGAAAGAAGGGCAAAGCCGAGCACATCGAAGCGCATGACGAGCGTGTGCGGCGGTTCGTCGAGGAACAGGAACATCCCACCCGCGGCCAAAAATGGCGATCGGCAGATTTACGTAAAAAACCCAGCGCCAATTGTAAGTGTCGGTGAGCCAGCCTCCGAGACTGGGCCCGATGATCGGGCCCACATTCTCGCGCTGATGGTGTCTATTGACGGACGCGTCGCCAATTCGGCTCGGCTAAAAACAGAATGGTGTACGACATGCAGATGAGTCAGTGGGCTCCCAATTTGGCGGTTCAACCGGATCGCGATCACATTCGCGGTCCGGACAAGGCACCGGCCGTGTTGCTTGAGTACGGCGACTATCAATGTCCCTATTGCGGCGCCGCGCATCCGACATTTCAGCAAATGATCGAACGCGCATGCGATAGCGACTATGCTTTCGATGTCATCATCGTGCACAGCTACAGCCGCTTTTTCCGTGAAGCGTTCGAGCAGGAATTCTATCTGCGGAAGCTTGCGAAGCACGGCGTCAAAGTTGTCTCGATCACACAGCCGGTCGGAGATGAGGCCGAACCAGTGCAGGCAATGATGCGCAAAGTTATAGCGTTGTTCGACGAGTACCAGTCGAAAGAGAATGCGAAGCACGTCATTCGCTCGATGAAAGAGAATGCGCGTCAGGGATTCTGGAATGGCGCAACGCCACCGCTCGGGTACATGCTGATTGCGGCGGAGAGGCGCGGAACGAAAACCAAGAAGAAGCTCGATATCGATCTTGTCGAAGCTGAGACAGTTCGGCTGATATTCAAACTGTACCTCCATGGCGACGGCACCTCGGGAGCACTCGGCGTCAAAGAAATCGTCAAGTGGCTCAACACCCGCGGTTATCGAACGCGCAGAGGAAAGACATTTGGCGTCGGCAGCTTGCACAAGATGCTGACGAACATGATCTATATCGGACGTTGGCGCTTCAATCAGAAGTCGGCCAAAACGGGATCGAAAAAGCCTGGAGACGAGATCGTCGAAATTCCCGTCCCCGCCATTATCGACCCGGACACTTTCGAGCGGGTCCAGCGACTGCTGCATGCCCGCAGCCCGAAGATCGTTGCTGCGCGTGTCACCACGGGACCAACCCTGCTGACGGGCTTGGCGGTCTGCGCGACGTGCCATGGGGGATTGATGCTGCGGACGGGCACCTCGAAAAGTGGCCGCGTCTATCGCTACTACACGTGCTCGACTTGCAAACGGCCCGTCTTGGTGTTCGCAGATGAGTACTAGGTGGCGGGCCAGTCAGAATAAAACGGCGAACACGTATGTGATTGATATTACGATATAATTTTACACACGATCAAAGCGTCGACGTTGACGAGCTCGCGCCATTCGTCGATGGCCGGTATCTGATAACCCTCACATAAGCGGACCGGCATTCCAACAGGCCGTGGCCGCGACACCACCAACGCTCTCAATCAAGCGTCAAATAAGTGACGATGCTGGCGCGGCTGGCAGCGGAGATACTGGTTTGGTGCCTTGACGCGGGCGTCGAAATACGCGGCCGCATGCCAGGGCCAGCGTGGGTCGTAAAGCATGCCCCGGGCGAGCGCGACCAAATCCGCATCGCCGATGCCGATGATCGCCTCCGCCTGGTCATAATCGGTGATGAGCCCGACGGCGATGACCGGCATGCTCGTTGCTGCCTTCACGGCGCGGGCCAGGGGCACCTGATAGCTGGGCCCCACTGGAATGTTTTGCGCTGGCGCAAGGCCGCCGCTCGAGATGTGCATCCCGCTGCAGCCACGCGCTTCCAGTTCGCGCGCAAATGCGATCGTCTGCTCAAGGTCCCAGCCGCCGGGCGCCCAGTCCGTGCCCGAGGCGCGCATTGTCACTGGAAATTCTGGCGGCAAGGCCGCACGCACCGCGTCGAAGACTTCAAGCGGGAAGCGCATGCGCCCTTGCAGGCTGCCGCCATATTTATCGTCGCGCTGGTTCGACAGTGGCGAGAGAAACTGGTGCAGCAGATAGCCGTGCGCGCCGTGGAGCTGAACGGCTTGGAGTCCGATCTGCTGCGCTCGTTTTGCGGCGGCGACGAAGGCTTCGCGTACGCGCGTGAGGTCCTCACGATGGAGCGCGACCGGCGGGTTCTCCCCCGGCGCGAATGGAACGGCCGACGGCGCTACCGTTTGCCAGCCGTTCGGCGCCGCCGGAGGGATTTGCGCGCCGCCCTTCCACGGCACTTCGGTTGAGGCCTTGCGTCCGGCATGGGCAAGTTGGATCGCAACCGGAATGTCTGAATAGCGGCGGATGCTCTTCAGCGTCCGCCCGATCGCGGTTTCCGTCTCGTCAGACCACAGCCCGACATCCGCGTAGGTGATGCGCCCTTCTGGTAGCACTGCCGTTGCTTCAATCGTCAGCAACGCCGCGCCCGACAGCGCCAGATGACCGAGATGAATCAGATGCCAATCAGTCATGCAGCCGTCGACGGCAGAGTATTGGCACATCGGAGCAATCACGATCCGATTGGAAAGCCTGAGACTGCCAATTTGAAGCGGTGTGAAAAGCTTGGTCATGCGCGCTGTGCCTAGTGCAAAAACAGACATCACGCCTCAATTGTTCCGTTCCGATAATTGATCGATCTCTTCTGCGCCCTGGAGAACAAAGTTCCAGCGCGCATTGTTCGTGGTCCCCAAGGAGGGCCCGACGCATGATAAAAGCGCAGAGATCGACTGGCGCCTGCTCGAGGACTTGCTAGTCGTTCGCCTCCACGACGGGCGCAATAGCGGTACTGGCCTTTCCATCCCCCGCAAACCCAAGCGGCCCCTTTTGAATTTCGCGGTGGTCCGCTTTCGGTTCCATTGTACAGTTGGGACTGGGCTTTTACCTGCAGCGTCCCCACATAGGCGTAATCACCGACAGCGACCTTTGGTCAGGCGTCGGTGGCTGAGAGTTCGGTAGGCTCCCGCCTGTACGGTAGTGGAGTGCGTCCCATGCACACAGCCGATCAATATCGTGAAATGGCAGAAGAATGCTTCGGATGGGCGAAAACGGCCTTATCCGAAGATGTGCGCCTCACCTATCTCAATATCGCGCAGATTTGGCTAAAAGCCGCCGCTTGCCTGGATACAGGTTCGCCAATTCGCTGGCCCCCACTTCCTAATCGCCTACGAGAGAATGAGACGTTGAAAGAGCGAGAACTGCATTAGGCCGGCTCCCGTTGCTGGTGATCTTCGACGACCACCCTCTTGCACTTCGATGCCGTCAGCGGGCCATCCACCCCATCAGTTGGTGGTCTGATTGGTGGTGGACCGCCTCGTCTCAGGCGAGCGGTGCTCCATCTGAACGCCTGGTCCCTCCTTGCCCGACCGTGATCGATAATAGTCCAAAACGAACAGGCGTATCGCGGACGACAAATTCGCTTGACCGCGCTCACTTTCGATCATGCCCACGAGGTCGCCGAGGTAGACGTGGCGTATTTGGGCAATGTGATTGATTGCCTCCCAGAAATCATCTTCGAGCGAAACGCTCGTCTTGTGAGTCGTGTATACGACTGAACGCTTTTTCACCGACGAAGCCATGAAACCGCGGCGCTGACTTTCGCCGCGCCCTCTTAGCACCATCACGCCATATTAGCACAGTGGCCGCGCGGAACCATGCCCTTTGCATCGACCGTGCCGATTTGTCTGGTCTCGTCCATCACAAGCAAACACACGTCAGTGTTCCGGAACACTGACTTTGCTTGTCACCGTCTCGGGACAGTGGCTCGATTGTTCACGCCATACCGCACCGGCATTGCCGAGACGTCACGGCGACACTAGCGGCGGCCAAGGCCAGTCCCGCGCATGTTTCTTGTCACGGCCCGGTATCCCGTCGCCGCTCGGAACGCGTCACACTTCCCCGCGTTGGATATAGATGAGCCGCGACCCACGCCGCAAATCCGGAATACTCGTAGCGATCGCCCGTCGGTTACGTGCGTTCTACAAGTCGTTGCTAGACGATTCCGCGAAGGGTGCACACGAGCTTTTTAATCGTACATTGCAGCAAAAGTAACAGCGATCTGTAGGAGGCAGAGATGCCGCCAAATCCAAAGTGTCCGAGTTGCGGACATACCATGTGGCTAACCCGAACGATAACTGCTCAGCATCCGGCCGGCGACCAACACGTTTTCCAGTGCCAGTTTTGTAAGCTCACCTACATGACGGACGACCACACACCAGTAAGCGGGGACGCGCCGAGGCTTGCTACACTCACGTCCGAGCCCCATTGATCGCGCCTCGTCGCCGAGTCCTACCCGACAAGTCGCCGAAGCTCGGTGACGGACCTGGACCCCTGCCAGCAAACCGCATCGCCGGCACGCTTCACGAAGATTTTTGATCAATAAGATCAATAACTCGGCGCCACATATTGCCAACTTGCATCCTATCGCTTTCCATCATTAGAAAAGGACGGCAGGTTCGCGCACGAGCCGCCGATATAGAGCGGCGCAAGGACAAGTAGAAAAGACGGACGACGGTTTCGGCGAGCCTCGGTTTCGTTCGCTCCGGACCCCAATCTCTCCATTCTAAGTGGGTAAATGTCCTTATTTGTAAAAGACTGTACAAAACGAGACAGAACTTGAAGTGCATTTTTGTACATACTTACGATTGCGCGGCTGTCTCGGGAGGAGCCAAATGCCCGCCTATCGTATTTTTGCAATTTCGGAGGACGATTACATTGTCGGCCCTCCAGCCTCAGTGATCTGCGAGAGCGACCAAGCGGCTGTCAGGAAGGCCGAGCGACTGAAGAGCAATTACGACATTGAGGTGTGGGATGGGAGCCGGCTCATCGCATGCGTAGAACCGGAGCCGAAAAAAAGGCGCTTGGGAAGGAGTGCTGTTCGAGCCGTTCTTGCTGATTTGAATCCGCAGCCGTCACAGTTACAGAATGCTTCGGCGTCGATACATTCGATTGTTGTGCCGTATTCTTCCGGTTGTACAGAAATCGTATAAAACAATTGCGGTCCGAGGTAACCCCTTTGGAAACCCACCTGTGTATGAAGTTGGCCCCCTTGAAACTTAGGGCAGATCGCTGCTGAAGAAAAAATAGACCAGCGCGAGAACGACCACCGCAGCGACAATCACGACCACCGAAGACCAAGTGCTGGGCCTTCTGACATCCCGTTGTCCAAAACTGCATTCATCCGATGAGGGATCGTCGGGTTGTCCGTGCATGGATTTCTCCAGCGCCCCTCAACGCTACCACCATATTAGCACAGCGGACCTTGGCCCTGGACCCAGGACGTGGCGCGTCGTGTGGAAGCGAGCCCGGTCTATATTCTTTGGTCTAGCGACCGCGCTGCCTGATCTGTAAATGCCCCTGAATTGATCATGCAACTATCATTTATAAGTGCTGTATCAATGGGTTACGGGAAAAATGCAGGGGCTTGGTGGACGGTCGATGAAACGATGGCGCTCTCTGTGCCGATTCGATTAGCGATCTTTTACATGAATTTCGCGCCCGGCGCGGTTATGCTTCCCGCTCTGATTTACGCACTGCAAAAGTCGTCGCCGCAAATTCGTTTATTATCCCGAGCCGACTGGATCGGAATTGTTCTGATGGCGGTTGGTTTGGCGGCCGTCGGCCAGTCTTTTGGAGTAAAGAATGTTGAGCGCCTTGAAGATGCCAACCAGGTAGGCGATGCGGGCCAGCGTATCGGCATCAAGCGCGCGCTGCGGATTCTTCTTTATATCGTGGAATTGACGAATGGAGACGCCGCCGAGTAACGCTCTCGCGTCCTCTAACGTCCCATTTTGACATGATGTTGAAAAAGGCTGCGATTGCAGACGAATTCATGCGTTCCCTCTCGCTCTTCCATGACAGGCCGATCAGGGGCGACGGCTCATCCCGGGTCGCGTCCAGCCCTTTGGCGGAAATCGCCGCCGCCGCGCACGCCGGAGCAGTCATCGCAGAAATGCTCGACGTCGGCGTGCCGGACTTCCTCGCGTATGATGGTGCGGCAGCGATTGCAGAGAAGCGCGCCGCGGCCGCCATTCCACTTGACGATTGCGCTGCGATAATTCGGGATCACGCTCAGTTCCTCGGATTTTGCTCGCGGTAGGCGAGGAGGCGCTCGATGATGGCGCGCAGACGCCGCACCGAGCCGCCACGCCACAGCGTTTCGGCGATGGCAAGCTCATGATCTTCGAGCGGTGGAAACCAGCGCATATCGCCGCCTTTCGTCTCGACGACGTCGGCGACGATACTGCGGGCGAGCTGCGGCAGGTGCTCGATGGACGGCTGGGGCAACACCACAATGCGCAGCCGGTCGCGCAACGGCGCCGGCAGCACCGTCGCGTCGTTGGCCGTCAGGATATAGTTAACAAAAGATAAATCGCACTCCGCCTGGACATAAGGGTCGGGATAGGCGCGGGCGTTTTCCGTTTCCAGAAACGGCAGCAGCGCCCGGTCGAGCGAGCCGTTGTGATGTGATTTGCCCGCCTTGTCGACTTCATCCACCAAAACAATCGGATTGGCAATTCGTGAGCGCCGGACCGCTTCCAGCGGAACGCAATGCTCGCCCGTCGACCAGCGTCGTGGCGTACCGGAGAAGGCATTATCGGAGCTCCCGCTGCCGTCGAAACGATGTAGCAACACGCCTAGTTTTTCGGAAAAGCGGCGTGCCAAAAAACTCTTGCCGCCGCCGAAATCACCAAGAAGCAGGGTCGGCCGCATGCGCACCGGATCGCCTTCGACGAGACCGGTCAACAGCGCGTCGATCTGGCTCATCAGATGTGGAAACTCATCCGTCAATTTTGCGCGCACCCGCGCAAGATCGGATGCTATGGCGAACGGCAGCCGCTCGCCGACGATCGATTTGAACTCCTGGTTAACCTCCTTCCGGCTGGTGCCACCGATGCGGGGCAGCACCACGAGGCCACGAGGTTCTTCGGGGTAGGCGTCGGCAGACGCCGCATCTGGCTCGTCCTTGCTTGCATAAGCCATCCGCGCAGAGGCAAAGGCGTCGTCCGGAAATGCTGGTTCCTCGCGGCCAGAGATCCAGTCTGCCAGCGACCGCCAGACCTCGCGGGCGCGCCCGACATCATCGCTCTCGGGATATTCGTTGAGACACCGGACCGCCCAGTTGACATCCAGCAGTGAGGCAGGATCGATCGAAAGCAGGCCCGTAATATTCCGTACTTCGCGGTCTCCGCCGCCCCCGGCCGCATCGGCGAGCGCGCCAAAGATATGGATTCGCGCGCTGGCCTCCGCGGACTCGATACCGCGGGTGTTGGCTTCGTCGACAAGAGTCTTCGGCAATTCGGCCGCCGCCAGGCGCCAGGCATTTGTCCAGTTGTGTTGCAGCGCCATGCGCACAAACAGCGGCGGCTTTTTCTCGCGGAGCAGGCCCTCGCCGACCACTTGAGCGCCGGCGATATGGTCCTGCTCGTCGCCGATCAGCAGAAAACTACCGCTCGCAAAGGCGGCCCAAGCCTCAAGCACGGCCTCCGCCTTCGCACCATCGTTAACGCTAAAGATCGCCTCCGCCAGCACCTCGTGAATAATCTGCGCGGACGCCTGATCACGAGGATCGGTGCCGAGGAGCCTCCAGGCATCGCGCAGCAGGAAGCGTTGGGCGCCATCCATGGCCTCTGCCATGCTGCTGGCGAGCAGCCGTTTTGCCGTCCAGTCTTGCGAGGCCCCGACCTCGAGCAGTCGCTGGTAGGTCGCTCGCGTCGCTTCATCGAGCGTATGCTCGCCGGTTGCGAGCGCAAGGAGCGTCAGCGCGTCCGTCCAGTCGTTCGCCAGTGCGACCGCGGCGACGAGCGGGATGCCGAGCGCCTCTGCACCCAGGCGATAAAGGGTGTTGCGCGTGCGCGCCCAGCGGATCGAGGAACGGAAATCGATCTCCGCCACCTCCGACGTGAAGATGTTGTCGCCGGCCGCGAAACGATTGTCACCCGAAACCCGGCCTGTAAGCACGAGCACACGACGGTCGCCGCCGCGACCTGCAAGCCGCGGCTCGAATTTCCAATTGTCGAGGACCGGCGCCGTCGCAAATCCATCCGGCAATTCCGTCGTTTTGACGCGCAGCGCGTCGATCAGGTGGCGGAGATCGTCATGCATCGGCGGCCACCTTCGACAGTGCTGCCGATTGAGTCCGGTCAACTCCCATGCGTGTGGAGAACCGCTCCAGCGCCGAATATGCGACGCAGCGGAGGCCGACGTCGCGCTGATAGATCTCCTGTTTCAGAAATTTGAGTTCGGCGTCGCGGCGATCTTCATCAACATCGATGAACCACGATCGCAGCGAGCCGTCGGAGCCGTCGCTCCAGCGATAGCCGCGGCGCTTGAGAATATCTTTGAGATCATAGGGGGAGTGCTCCGCCCTGATGCGGCAGGTCGCCCGGCGGGCGCGATCAACAAGGATGCTCAGGGGAGTTGCACAAGTCGCTGGAAGCCGCGTTGCCAGGATCTCCAGGAGAGCGTGGCAGTCGTCGATGGCGCGGTGCGCCGTGTAGAAAAATCCCGCTTCGGCGGCCAGGTAGCTGAGCTTGGCACCGCTGACGCCATTGGCCTTCCAATCGATTTCATGCGCCGAGCAGGCCCAAGGCTTAAAGGCGAAGACCGGCGCGATCCGCTCGGCGAACTTGCGGTCGAAGCTCGCATTGTGCGCAATGACGATATCGGCGCTGGCGACGAAAGCTTCCACTTGCGCAGCCTCGATTGCCTGATCGGCGACCATCGCGTCGCTGATGCCGGTGAGCTTTGTGATCTCGGGCGGGATCGGGATCGACGGCTCGTTGAAGGCCTGAAAGACATCGGCGACGCCGGCGATCTCCCCCTTCTCGCCATAACGAAACTTCACCATGGCGAGCTCGATCACTTCGTCTTTGCTGGGGTCGAGACCGGTGGTCTCGACGTCGAGCACGATGCCGGTGTTTTCCGCGCCATCGCCAAGCGGCGGCGACTGCGGTCGCCGCACCAGCCGGCGCAGGACCTTGTAGTCACCGGACGCGGTGAGCCTGCGCGCCATCTCGTCGAGCTCATACACTCGGTCTTGTTGCTCGTGCGGCATCATGATGGACTCACTTGATTTATTGCTTACCGTTCATCTCCGTCGGGATCGCGCCGCCTCCCGGTACGCCGAGGCGATAAAATCGCGATAGGGTGCGCGCCCATCGCAGTTCAGGGTCGAGCACCCACAAGGGCGAAGTCATGATCTGGCGTGAGCCGAGCAGCGGATGCCCAGCGACAAAGCCGGCGAGGCTCAGACCGCTCGGCGCCAGCATCAACCGCCAGTCGACCAGGAGGGGCGCGTATTCAAGATCGGCCGGCGTTGGCGCTTCACCCGCCACGATCCGATCAAAATCACCGGCGAGGCGCCGCAGACGCGCGGCGAGGTCGCGCGTGACGGCGGTCGGTGCCAGCAGGTTGTCGAGAGCGCCGACGTGATAGATCGGAGGCTGCCTCATGAGCCGACCTCCACCACCAGTGCAGGATTGAAGGCCAGATTCTCATTCCCATAGCCGTGGGGATTGCAAAGAATGCGAGTCGCGCCGACCCGGTAATCGAACGTGTCGTGGACGTGGCCATGGACCCAAAGATCCGGCCGGCCGGCTTCAATGGTTGCCGTCAAATCCGACACGAAAGCTGCCGACAGAAGATCGTTGCAATAACGGGGATGGACCGAGTGGGGATGCGGCCCATGATGCGTCACCACCACGGTGGCGCCGGCGAAGGGCGTGACCAGTTCTGTCTCAATGAAGTTTCGTGAGGCCCTGTGCAAGCCCAAGGCTTCCTGCGGCCGAAACCGCTGCCATGGGTGCTTCGTCCAGGTAATACGCCGATGATCCAAGAGACCATTCCGGGCAGCATGCATGGCCAGCGCCACGTAGCCGTTGCCAAACAACGAATAGTCAGTCCATAGCGTAGCGCCGATGAAGCGCACGCCGTTCAACACGACGGTGTTGTTCTCGAGCAAATAGATGCCATAGAGCGGAGCGACGGCACGGGCATGAGCAATTTCCTCGCGCCAGACACGCCCGTACGATTCGTGATTGCCTAACACAAAAAAAACGCCCACCTGCAACGGCACGATCAGGCGCAGCGATTGGAATGAACGCTCGGCGCCTTCGCAGACATCGCCCGCGACAATTACAGCATCGATGTCCGGCGCGATTTCAATCCGCTTGGGCTGGTGCACATCGGCGTGCAGATCGGAAAAGATTTGGAGCTTCATCATTCGCGCTCCGGCTTGCCGAAACGCTCCGACGCGATAGCGCGCCGGATCGAGAGCCTGTCGCCATTCGACACCGCATAGACGCAGGCAGCGAGCCGGAAGTTGTGGACGAGCCAAGAGGTGGCCAGGCGGCTCCTGGTGTTGGCGTCCAGTGGCATCTTGCGCAGCAGGTGCGACAACACGAGCGCCGCGGCGGCACTGCCATTCAGCGCGCAATGGAGTAGGAACGTCATCACGGCATCGACCGGATACGTGATCTGTTCCGGGATCTTCATGCGGAGTACAATTCGCACCGCGCGGGCAGCGTCACCGACGGTGGCGCCCCTCCACTCCTTGTTATTGCTCACGCATGAACCAACGTTATTGCTCACGCATGAACCAACCTGGCTCATGACCTCGCAGCGGCGCACCGCGTCGAACGCCTCTGCCGGAAGCGCCCTCCAAAGCTCGTACGGCTGTGGCCGTGCCGGTGCCGTTTCGTTCAGCGTCCCCGGCTTGGCATTCCTACTCATGGCACACGATCTCCGTTCGCGCCGGAATGGCGCGCTGGCATCCCTCTCAGATGCCGATTTCAGTTTTCGCGAATTGACTGGAGCCACCTGGTAGAGGGCGCTCCCCTTGCCTCGCCACGCCGGGCCGTGACCTGCCTCGCCGGACCCAAGGGCGCAGCTCCAACAATGCGCAGGCGTATCGTCTCGATAGGGGTCATGACCAGTTTCCATGCAACGTTGGGTCGAAGAGCGGCACGGCGCAGTTGGCCATCGTGGCGTCGCCGAACACCGGTGTCCGGCCTAGGTAACGGCGGCGGCGCAGCATGTCGGTGACGGCACGATGGCAATTCGCACAAAGCGCGGTCAGATCGCCGACGCGCTCATGGCCGAGGCGCTCTACGTGCGGTGGTGAACCTGCAATTGGGCATCATGTTGCGACGTGTTGCAAATTCGACAGCAGAGGGCGGCTGCTTCGAGTTCGGCCAGCCTAGCGGCGCTGTCGCGCCACCGGGTACTATTGATGTATGTGTAGTAATCCATGAGTTGTTCCTGCATCGCTGACATTTTGTAATCGATGCGAGATACGGGCGCAATGATTATCGGCGACAAAATGTCATCGATGAAGGGACATGCTTAACAAGCGGGTAACACGGGTAACAGATGTAATCTGGCCGACCCCTCGCCTGATCCGAGCTGGCCGGGGGCTGGCTGGCATCGATCAATCCACCCTTGCGCAACTCGCCGGAGTAAGCCGCCAAGCTGTGATTGCGGTTGAAGGCGATGAGAACGAGACCATGGATTTCCGCCGTGTCGAGGTGCTGCGGAAATTGCAAGTCGTGTTGGAGAACGATTTTGATATTGAATTTCAGAAGGCAACCAAAAATTCTGGTCCGGGCGTTCGTTTTAGAAATCCGAAATCGTAGCGCTGGCTTGTATTGAGCGAATATTCTCTGAGGAGGTCCTCGAACCTAATTCCGAAGGCGTTGCTGAAATAAAATCTTTCAATGGCTTCCGACATACTCGCGATGGATTACCGCTTGGCAATATAGCAAGCCCACGGCTGTTTCGGCAAAGTCATTTGAGCCGGTGTACAACGACGCGCTGTACGACATGCTGCCGGTGACGATGGCCTACGCCAAGACGCTTGCGCGCGTCGTCAAACGAATGGACGGGCTGCCCTTAATTCTGCCAGCTATTATGCAGCAATGGCCGTCTCGGGCTTGAACGTGAGTTCCTGAGGCGTCGCCACCGTTTTCCCGTCAGTCGTTTGCGATAGCTCGACAGTAATTAGCCTATCACCCGGGAACGCCGGACTCATCTCCAAAGCCAAGTAATCGAATAGCGCACGATCGTGTACCGCCAAGACGACTTGTCGATCCAATCCCTTTGACACGCTACGAAGAAGGGCTGCGAATTGCGAAATGTGTATGTCGTCCATCGATTGAACCGGGTCATCCAAGATCAACCAAGGAAGCCGTTTGAGACGGATAAATGCAATGCAAGAAAAAGTGTCAAAGCCGCCGTATTAGGTTGCCCGCGCTTAGCATCGTGCCCGGCGGACCCCCGACAGCCCCATCGCCACGATGCACGGTCTCCAGCCGAGCTTCTATCGCGTCTCCCGCGTTCTCTGGCAACTTGAGTGCCGGCACAAATTGTTCGTTAGGAGCTAATCTCACGAAAAGATCGCGCCACATTTTATTTAGCGACGTATTGAAGACACGCCCGACAATGGCGGTACGGGCATTGCATGCCGCGTCTGATGTATGCTTTGCCTCAGCTCTAATGTTGTCCAATGTACGAGCAGTCGCCCGGAGAGCTACCTTCCTCTTCTGGGCCGCGAACCGCATCTTGGTTACGCTAGTCTTCTCGCTCGCCCGCTCCCGATAGCTTGAAAGCAACGATCGGAGTTCGCGCCGTCGCGCCTCCTTCGCCTGCAGCGCGGCGATTTGCGCGCTTACGTTTGTGGCTGAGGTCCACGAATGGCCCATCGAGCAATTCTAGTGTCTGCCGGATTGTACGATCGGCGGCGGTGAGAATGGGAGGCAATCTGGCTTCGTTCGGTTTCACTGACGAATGTAGTAAGCCAGAACTAAGGGTGTTGCGCAAATGTTCAATTTTCGCGCGTACCTTGGCGCGGAGCGATGTCGGCCGCGCCGTAGCGTATCGGCTCGTGCGTTGAGGAGCGAAGGACGTTTCTTCCCTGCCGCCGCCTTCAATACAATGCCGAACCGCGCCATGCGAGTATCGGCTTGCTTGTCCCGCTCGCCCAGAACGATCGGCACGAATTCGGTCGGAGCCACGTTCGGATTGTATTCGAAGTTGAGCCGTGCTCCCGCAATTTCTCGCGGAATCTGGCTCCAGTCTGTAACACCTCGGAAGCGATTGGACATAAGGGTTATGTAGGGCGTACCCGGCGACCAGCCAAGCTTCAGAGCTTTCGGGTCCCGAGCCACTTCACTTTCTCCGGGTCCCGGTGATCGAAGAAGCTGCTTTCCTTCTGATCGAGCGTTACGATCTTCGCGATATCGTCTCCATCCAGCGCGAAGTCTAAGATAGCAAAGTTCTCCGCCATACGTTCCTTGCGGACCGATTTGGGGATAGCGACGATCCCGCGCTGATTCAGCCAGCGCAAGACCACCTGGGCAACGCTTTTGCCGTGCTTGCGTCCGATCGCCGAAAGCACCTCATTGGTGAACAATCCATTCTTACCCTCGGCAAAGGGCCCCCAGGCTTCGGGCTGGACCTTGAATTCTTCCAGAATCTTTTGCGCGTCGCCCTGTTGGTGGAAGGGGTGAATCTCAATCTGATTCACCGCGGGCGCGACCTTGTTATGAAGAACGAAGTCCACTAGCCTGTCCGGATAGAAGTTGCTAACACCGATGGCCTTGATGCGGCCTGCCTTGTGAAGTTCTTCCATTGCCCGCCAGGCGCCGTATACATCGCCGTAAGGCTGGTGGATCAACCAAAGGTCGATATAGTCGAGTTGCAGCTTGTTGAGCGAACGCTCAAAGGCGGACTTCGCACCGTCATAACTGGCGTCCTCAATCCAGAGTTTTGTGGTGACAAACAATTCGCGGCGATCGATACCGTGATTTTTGATCGCGTTTCCGACGGCCTCTTCGTTGCCATAAGACGTTGCGGTATCGAGAAGGCGGTAGCCGACATCGATAGCGTCGCGAACACTGCGTTCACATTCGGCGGGATCAGGCACCTGAAACACACCGAAGCCGAGGCTCGGCATCTGGACGCCGTTATTCAGCATCACGGCTGGAATTTTAATTGTCATTTTTAATCCTCATTCGCTTCAAACAATGTCACTGCTGGTACGGTTCCGCTCAGCGGCCAACGCGGGTCGCAAGGTGCGCCGGGTAGCGGTCGCCCTGGACCGGAATGGAGTTCAGGGCGTCACCGATGCGGGCAAGGTCAGCTGCATCAAGCGTTACACCGGCAGCCCCGACGTTCTCCTCAAGCCTCTGCAACTTCGTTGTTCCCGGGATCGGCGCAATCCAGGGCTTGCGCGAGAGCAGCCAGGCGATCGCAAGCTGCGCGGGTGTCGCGCCCTTTTCGCGGGCGATCGCTTCAAGTCGGCTGACGAGGTCCTGATTGGCTTTGCGGTTCTCCTGCGTGAACCTTGGAACGACATTGCGGAAATCCTTGGCGTCGAACGACGTTTTCTCCGTGATAGCGCCGGTCAGGAATCCTTTGCCAAGAGGGCTAAAAGGAACAAAACCGATTCCGAGTTCTTCGAGCAGCGGCAGGATCTCCTTTTCCGGTTCGCGCCACCACAGCGAATACTCGCTTTGGAGTGCCGCCACCGGCTGCACAGCGTGTGCCCGGCGGATCGATTGCACGCCCGCTTCCGATAATCCGAAATGCTTCACCTTGCCCTGCGCGATCAGGTCCTTGACCGCGACAGCCATCTCCCTGCCGCGGCCGGGCAGTTTTTCGGTCTGAAACGTCCAGCCGGGACAGTCTTCATCAGCCGGACGATCTTCGGGCGCCCAGATCTGTTTTCCAAGAACACGCTGCTCGATCTCCACGATGCGCCCGGACTTGATGTCGAGCACCGAGCCCGCCGCGAAGGACAGCGTGAGGTGGGCGTCGAGCACCAGCCGCAGGCGCTCGCCCGATTTCGCCGCCTCCAGCAGGAACGCCCTCAACGACGGATAGAGCGTCGTCGTCCAGTCCGCTTCGGGCCGAATTTGCCGCGCGAGAAACTGCGGCACAAGGTTCAAGACTCTTGTGCAACGGTCTTCCAAACGATCCGTGGCGTGCTCGAACGACTTGACGCCGAAGACCTGCGGCCTCGGCTCGCCATTCTCCGCCAACAAGCTCTCCTGCTCGCACGCCAGCCGGAGCGAGGCGGCATCGAACTCGACCCGCCCCTGCCCCATCCACTGGAAAATAACATCGTCATAGACGAACGTGCTCAGATGCAGTGGTGGCCGGACCAGGCCGGCAACGCGCAGCAACGGATCGAGCCCATGGCGCGTGTCGTCAAGTGAGTCCGTGGCTTCGGAAATCGCCAGCGTGTGTAAAAGCGCGCGGAGTTCACGCTCATCGATGCCGAGGTGTTCCATCCACAATCTGCGGATGCCGCCCATCGCGCTGCGTTCGGTCAAGGTCGAATACAAAAGATCGAGCCGCAACGTATGCGACCGTTGATGCACGAGCTGGCGCAGCGGATCGTCCGTTCGAATGCGCCAGTTGGAAAGAAGCCGGTAGCGCGCGCCCCTTTCCTCCGCGGCGCCCGCATGCGCCTTCCGCAGACGATGCAGCAACGACACCGCGTTGGCATTGATGAACTCAGGTTCGATCAGATCCGCATAGCCGAATACGCCCGGCGTCACGTGCCACTTGCATTGAATATGCTCGCGCCGCAGCGGCGAGCCGTTTTGATCCTGAATGCCGCGCGCGGGCTCGTAGTCCACCCAGATGTCGTCGAAACCTCTCGGGCCGCCTTCGAAGCCAAGCCGGACGATCGGGCTCTCGGGATCGAGCAACCCGCACGCCTTGCGCCAGAACTGACGGCTCTGGAAGGTATCGCCATCGCGGCGTGCAAGGATCGCTTGAGCCATCAGTGGCCATCCCGGAAGGGCGGCGTCGCTTTCATCGTCGTCACGAGCTGCGCGGCACGATCGAACGCCATCGCGCGCTCGGGGTATCGACCGATTATCTCCTTGGCCGTGTCGAGCTTCCCGGCATGGCGGAAGCCGGCGACCCGCTCTACCGCGACGTCGGCAAGCTCACGGGGCATGACCGTGAAATCGCGAAGGATTTTCTCAAAATGCTCGCGGCAAAGAATCAGGCCAAGGCGAAAGAATGAAACCCAACCTCGCCTTCCGGCTAAAGATGGCCAAGCAGCAAGGCGAGCGCTGCGCCAGCGAAAACGGATTCACCGCGCTCGCCGTGGATCCGTTCGCGATTGCCGCGAAACATGACATCGCCGTCAGAGGCGAGCCAACCCAGGGCGTCTCGGGCATGCTTTTGCGCCACGGCAATGAATTCGGCATCCACTATTCCACGGCGATCCCGAGCGAGGGCTTTCACCGCTTCAGCGTGGCCCACGAGCTCGGGCATTATTTTTTAGAAGGACACATCGACCACGTCTTGCCAAACGACGGCGTGCACGTATCGGAAGCCGGCTTCACGTCCGGCAATCCCTTCGAAATGGAAGCCGACCAATTTGCCGCCGGCCTTTTGATGCCAGGCCAGCTCTTGCGCCCTGCCCTGCGGCGGCAGCCACCCGGCTTTACGACCATCGAGCGCTTGGCATCGCTGGCAAGCACATCGCTCACCGCCACGGCGATCCGCTGTGCCGAGCTCACCGATGATGCGATTGCGGTGATCATCAGCACCGGTCCGGCCATCGATTTCTGCTTCATGTCCGAGACCATGAAGTCGTTGCCGCAACTGACCTGGATCCGTAAAGGCTCCGCCGTGCCCGACGGCACGGTGACAAGCCGCTTTAACGCGGCGCCCGTGCGCGTCCGAGCCGCCGATCGCGACGCCGATGTCATCGACGTCACCACGTGGCTCGGCGGCCACCGCCATGTCCGGGTCATCGAAGACGTGACTGGCCTTGGCAGCTATGGAAAGACCCTGACCCTGCTTTATTCCGAAACCCTAGAGCAAGGCGCCGACAATGTGACCGAAGAGGAAGAGGAACAGGAGATCATGGATCGCTGGACGCCCAAATTTCGGCGCTAACATCGCTGCAAAGTGTGGAGATTCATCCGGCTGTTTTCTTAGCGAGGCGACAGGCGCGGCATCGAACTTAATATAAAATGTGTCTTTCTTAGTCAGTCTCGGCATTGTCGATCATCTCGGCCCTGCCTCATCTTCTTGTCGGGATGCGGTGACCGCCCTTTGACCTACAACAACACCTTATGGGAACGCTTATGCGCACCGTATGGGAACGAGGGAAAGGAACGCGCGCTCGGATATTGAATCGAAACAGTAATATGGCGCGCCAGTCAGAATAAAACTGCGAACACCTATGTAATTGAAATTACGTTATAAGTTCAAGAGATGGTCGCGCCATCATCCTCTCCATCTGCTGGCCGGGGCAGAGCCTAGCGAGGCGACTACGGATGGCAATGTTTTGAGAGAGCCGCTCGGCACCCGGCCTTGCGAGAGAAGCACCATCGCACATGGTGGCACCGTTCGGTCGAATCCTTTGCGCCACCGCAACCTCGATCGCACGAGGTGCACACGGGGGGCGTCGACGGGACGCCGCGCGCAATGTTCAAATCTTATTGCGATGAGGCGGCGCTCGCTGCCGCTACCGTCGAACGAATTTCGCACCCGATTGGAATAAGCCGCTGACCGAGCCGATGCTGGTCGCGTCACTTACAACCGATGTGAGGGTTTGCCTGACGCCAAAGTGTTAACTTTGTCACACTTGGCAGAATCTTATTGTAGCTCGCTGTTTTTCCAGAAGTTTTCCACCGGCGCGGCACCTGCCTCATTCGCAGTCGGTTACATATTGGCCTGCTGATTGGGTTGGCTGGGGAATGGGTGTGGCATTGGTGCGGCGGCGTTCCGGCGATTCCGGACATCGGGGCCGCGCGCGCCTGTTGCTGGCGTCGAGTTCGCTCGCCGCGTTGCTGATTGCCAGTGGCACGCCGCCGGCTTTCGCGGCGTGCGTGAATGTTGGCGGCGCCGGTTACACCAACACCGGAACGACCGCTTGCATCGCCGTCAGCAACACCACCGTCAGCGGAAGCATCGTCAACCAGGGCACCATAAGCCGCTCGGGTATAACGCTCTCCGGCGTCAGCATGTCCGGCGGAATTTCCAATTCGGGTTCAATCGCCGGCGGCATCCATATCGATAGCACCAGCAGCATCGCGAGCTCAGGTTCGGCCATTGCCATCTACGGCCCGATATTCGCGGGTGGGATTACCAACAACGGTACCCTCTCGGCGGCGATAACCGGTATCTACGTCACCGACGTCTCAACCTTTAGCGGGGGTATCAGCAACAGCGGCACCGTCTCGGCGGCTAATGCAAATGCCATCTACGTCATCGCCATCTCGAACTTTAGTGGGGGCATTAGCAATAGCGGCACCCTCTCGGCGTCCGTCTACAACGGCATCATGGTGGCAGGCGTCGCGAGTTTTGGCGGCGGTATCATCAATAATAGCGGGAGCATTACCGCCGGCGGATTCGGCATTGTGGTCGGCAGCAGCGTCGCCAATATCGGCTTTTCCACGTTCGCGGGCGGCATCACAAACACCGGCACTATCTTCGGCGTTCATGGCGCCATATCCGCGCATTACATCTCGCTATTTGCAGACAACATTGTCAATGCCGGCATGCTGTTGGCCTCTACAGCCTCCAGTGTCGGCATCGGCGTCCAAGCAATCTCGAACTTCTCGGGCAACATCAGCAACAGCGGCACCATCTCCGCGGCCTTCGGCCTTAGACTCGACAGCATCTCCACGTTTTCGGGCGGCATTACCAACGCTGCGAGCGGCACGATATTGGCCGTCCATTCGGGAGTCCTGGTCTCAAACTTCAGCACGTTAGGCGGCGGAATCATCAACAGCGGCACGATTTCAGCCGGCGGCAATGCTATCAATTTCAGGGGCAGCTTGAACGCTCAGACCAGCGGCGCTGCCTTTGTTGACATCGCGACCTTCGCCGGCGTTATCAGCAATTCCGGCATGATTTCGGCGGGCGGCAGCGGCATCATTGTCGGCGGCATCGCGAACACGACCAGCGGTATTGCGTCCGTCGCGATTTCGACCTTCGCCGGCGGTATCACCAACAGTGGTACGATCTCAGCGGGCGGCAGTGGCATCTTTGTTGGTGGCAACGCGAATGCCAGCGGCAGCGCAACCGCCGTTGTCATCTCGACCTTCGCCGGCGGCATCGTCAACTCGGGCACGATTTCGGCTGGCGGCGATGGCATCTGGATCGGCGGCAACGCGAATGCCAGCGGTAGCGTTGCCTCTGTTGTCATCTCGACCTTCGTCGGCGGGATCACCAACTCGGGACTGATTTCGGCGGCAGGCAACGGCATCTGGGTCGGCGGCACGGCGAACCACACTGGCGCATCTGTTACGATTTCAAGCTTTGCCGGCGGGATCGTGAACGCAGGCACGATATTGGCGGGCGGCAGAGGCATATTTGTCGGCGGCACGGCCCAGAGTGGCGCGACCGTGACGATCTCGACCTTCTCCGGCGGCATCACCAATACGGGCACTATTCTCGCCAGGACGGGCATTGTGGTCGGCGCGCAGGTGCAGACCTTCGCCGGCACCGTCAGCAATGCCGGCACGATCAGCGGCACCGGTGGCACCGCCATCGACGTGAGCGGCGCAAGCAATGCGATCACCATCAATCAGAGCGCCGGGCTGATCGCGGGCGACGTTAAACTGTCCGCCCACACCGATGTCTTCAACATCACCGGCGGCTCGATCGCCGGCAACATCGTGGGTTCTGGCTCCAGCGATACGATCGATTTTAATCCCGGCAGCGGCAATACTTTCACTTACGGCTCGAGCTACGGCTTCTCCGGCATTCAGCAAGTCAACATCACGTCCGGCACGGTGGTGCTCAACGGCGCCAACACCGCGAAAGGCATGACGGTAGGTTCCGCCGGCACACTCGCTGGCAGCGGCATCATCACCTCCTCAATCGGCGTCCTCGGCACCCTGGCACCGGGCATTCCGGGCACAGCCGGTGGCACGCTCAGCGTCACCGGCACCGTCAGCTTCGCTTCGAGCGCCGACTATCTCGACACCATCAACGGCATAAGCGCGAGTTCGATCAATATCAGCGGCGCGGCGACGCTCAGTGGCGCCGCGGTCACCATCGCCGCCGGCTCCGCCGTATCGACTGACAGAACCTATACGATACTGGTCGCCGGCAGCCTGAGCGGGACGTTCAATCCGACCGTCACCTATGATGGCGAGATCGGGATCATCAGTTATAGCGGCAACGACGTCTATCTGGTGTTCAAGGGGCCCTGCTTCACCGGCCAAGCCAACGGCGGCGTTCCCAGCACTTGCGTCATCTCGCCGACCCTTACCGGCGGCGTTACCAACACCGGGACGATCTCGGGAACGGGTGTCGGCATCCTGGTTTCAGGCGTCACAAGCTTTGCCGGCGGCATCACCAATATCGGCCTGATCGACCCGCAGACCGGCATCAGCGTCAGCAACGTTTCGAGCTATTCGGGCGGCATCCTCAACAGCGCCGGCGGCACGATCGCGGCGAGTGCCGTCGGCATCAACATATCAAACGTCGCATCCTTAACGGGGGGCATCAGCAATGCCGGCCTCATAACGATAACAGCGCCCGGCGGCATCGGCATCGCACTCAGTGGTGTGCAGACAGCCACGGCCGACGGCAATATTTCCAATTCCGGCACGATCAGCGCCAAGACCGGCATCAAGATTGCCGGCTCGACCATCAACGGCAAGATTGTCGACACCGGCAATATCCTTGCTTCGAGTGTCGGTATCGGCATCGACAGCGCGAGCACAATCGCAGGCGGCCCCGGCAACGCCGTAGAAATCACCGGAGGGACGTTCAGCGGCGGCATCAGCAACGCCGGCGTTCTCACATCGTCGAACTTTGACGGCCTCTACGTGAATGGCGCGAAGACGTTCCTTGGCGGCATCAGCAATGCCGGCACGATTACAGGCAAATATAGCGGCATCGTGATCTTGAACGTCACGACTTTTGCCGGCGGCATCACCAACAGCGGCAGTGTAGGTGCGCTCACCGGGGGGCTTCAGATCGGCTCCGTTACATCGTTCTTGGGCGGCATCACCAATTCCGGCACGATGGCGGGGCAGGCCGACGTCATTATGGTCAACGGCGTCCAGACCTTCGGCGCCGGCGGGATCGTCAACAGCGGTTTGCTCTCGGGTTTCAAGGCCGGCATCGACATCATCAGCGTGTCGAAGTTCTCCGGCGGCGTCACCAATGCGGCGGCCGGCACCATCATCGGCGGCATCCTGATCGGCTTGTCGTGGAACCACACCACCGTTGCCCCGGTCTCCACGTTCATCGGCAATATTTCTAACGCCGGCGTTCTGTCGGGCGCGTTCGGTATCGCCATCGCCGGCAGTACGACCGACGGCGCAATCATCGACGGCGGCATCAGCAATAGCGGCCTGATATCAGCCGGCGGGTTATTGCCCAGTACGGGCATCAGTGTTTACGGCCTCGCCACTTTGAGCAGTGGCATCACAAACTCTGGCACGATCACGGCGAACAATCTCGCGCTTTCGCTTTCGTCGATCGGAAGCCTCGGCGGCAACGTCTCGAATGCCGGCAAGATTGTCGGCAAGACCGGCATCAGCATCGGCAGCGCCGTCATGTTTGCTGACGGCGCCATTGTGAACTCAGGCACTATTAGCGGCACCGGTGGCACCGCGATCGATGTCAGCGCGGCGAGCAGCGCGATTACGCTCGATCAGACTGGCGGCCTGATCTCCGGCGCGATCAAGCTTTCGGCCAATGCCGACGTGTTCAACATCACCGGCGGCTCGATCACCGGCAACATCGTCGGTTCAGGATCGAGCGATACGATCGATTTCAATCCCGGCAGCGGCAACACCTTCACCTACGGATCGAGCTACGGCTTCTCCGGCATTCATCAGGTCAACATCACGTCCGGCACGCTGGTGCTCAATGGCGCCAACACCGCAACCGGAATGAGGGTGGGGAGTGCAGGCACGCTCGCCGGCACTGGCACCATCACCTCCTCGATCGGCGTGCTCGGTACCCTGGCGCCGGGCCTGCCCGGCACCGCCGGCGGCACGCTCAGCGTCGCCGGCACCGTCAGCTTCGCTTCGAGCGCCAACTATCTCGACGCCATCAACGGCATAAGCGCGAGTTCGATCAATATCAGCGGCGCAGCGACGCTCGGCGGCGCCACCGTCACCATCGCCGCCGGTTCTACGGTGACGCTCGGCAGGACCTATACGATTCTGATTGCCGGCGGCCTGAGCGGCACCTTCAATCCGACCATCAGCTATGGCCGCGATATCGGAACGATCAGCTATGTCGGCGACGACGTCGATCTGGTGTTCAGGCTGCCGTGTTTTACCGGCCACGCCAACAGCGGCAGTACTCCCGGTGTCTGCATCACCGGGCCGACAAGCTTTGCCGGCAACATATCCAACTCGGGCAGCGTGACGGCGACCGGCATCCAGATCACCGCCAACGCCACGATCACCGGCACCATCACCAATTCGGGCACTATCACAGGCGGCATCTCGATCCAGAGCAGCACGATCAACGGCTCGGTCGTCGACTCCGGTCTTCTTTACGGCGGCATCTCGCTCGACAATGCGAGTGAGATCAGTTCGACCAAGACCGGCATTGCCGTGACCGGCTCTACCTTCTCGGGGGGTATCAGCAACGCCGGGCTCATAACGGTTCCGGGGGGCATCGGCATTGGGCTCAGCGGCGTTCACACATTCACGGCCGGCAATATTTCCAACTCCGGCACGATCAGCGCCAAGACCGGCATCACGATTGCTGGCTCGACCATCAGTGGCGCGATCGTCGATACCGGCAATATCCTCGCATCGAGCATCGGTATCGGCGTCGACAAGACGAGCAAGATCGTCGCGACTAAGACCGCGATAGCGATCAAAGGGCAGACATTTACCGGCGGCATCAGCAATGGCGGCACCATTTCCGGCAAGACATACGCCGTCTATGTCGATTTGGTCACGAGCTTCGGCGGCGGCATTTCAAATTCGGGCGTGATCTCTGCGACCCGCGCGGCGATCGCGCTTTCGAGCGCCTCAACCTTCTCCGGCAATATCTCCAATTTCGGCACGATCTCGGCAAAGGCCGGCATCGCCATCGCCGGCAGCACCATTGCCGGCGCGATCATCGACAGCGGAATTATCCTGGGCTCGACCCGCGGCATCGCCGTCGACGGCGCCAGCGCCATCATTGCCAGCAAGACTGCGATTGCGATCTCCGGGCCGACCTTCACCGGCGGCATCTCCAGCGCCGGCATGATCTCCGCATCGGGCGGCTTCGCTATTGAGGCCATCAACGTTACGAAGTTCACGGGCAATATCTCCAATTCCGGCACGATCGCGGCGAAGACCGGTATCGCAATTGCCGGTTCGACGATGATCGGCACGATCGTCGATAGCGGCAACATCCTCGCGTCGAACTACGGCATCTCGATCGACCACACGAGCAAGATCAATTCGACGAAGACCGGCATCGCCGTGACCGGCCCGACCTTCACCGGCGGTATCAGCAATAGCGGCCTGATAGCGGTCAGCACGGGCATCAGTGTCCACGGTGTCACGACTTTTGCCGGTGGTATCTCAAACTCCGGCACGATCACGGCGGCCAATCTCGGGCTTTCGCTTTCGTCTATCGGCAGCCTCGGCGGCAACATCTCGAATGCCGGCAAGATCATCGGCCGGACCGGGATTGCAGTCGGCAGCGCCGTCACGTTTGCTGGCGGCGTTATTGTGAACTCCGGCACTATTAGCGGCACCGGTGGCACCGCAATCGATATCAGCGCGGCAAGCAGCGCGATCACGCTCGATCAGAATGGCGGCCTGATCTCCGGCGCCGTCAAACTGTCCGCCAATGCCGACGTATTCAACATCACCGGTGGCTCGATCGCCGGCAACATCGTGGGTTCAGGCTCGAGCGATACCATCGATTTCAATCCCGGCAGCGGCAATACTTTCACTTACGGCTCGGGCTACGGCTTCTCCGGCATTCAGCAAGTCAACATCACGTCCGGCACGGTGGTGCTCAATGGCGCCAACGCCGCGACAGGCATGACGGTAGGTTCCTCCGGCACCCTCGCCGGCTCCGGCATCATCACCTCCTCGATCGGCGTCCTCGGCACCCTGGCCCCAGGCCTGCCCGGCACCGCCGGCGGCACACTAAGCGTCGTCGGCACCGTCAGTTTCGCTTCGAGCGCCAACTATCTCGACACCATCAACGGCATAAGCGCGAGTTCGATCAATATCAGTGGCGCAGCGACGCTCGGCGGCGCCACGGTCACCATCGCCGCCGGCTCCGCGGTGACGACCGGCAGGACCTATACGATCCTGGTCGCCGGCAGCTTGAGCGGCACATTCAATCCGACCATCACCTATAATGGCGAGGTCGGGGTCATCAGTTACGTCGGCGACGACGTCGATCTGGTATTCAAGGGGCCCTGCTTCACCGGCCAAGCCGGCAGCGGCGGCGTTCCCAACACCTGCGTCATCTCACCGACCCTTACGGGCGGCGTTACCAACACCGGGACGATTTCGGGAACCGGTGTCGGCATCCTGGTTGCCGGCGTCACAAGCTTTGCCGGCGGCATCACCAATGTTGGCCTGATCGACCCGCAGACCGGCATCAACGTCAGCGGCGTATCGAGCTATTCGGGCGGCATCCTCAACAGCGCCGGCGGAACGATCGCGGCGAGTGCTGTAGGCATCAATGTTTCGAGCGTGTCATCCTTCACGGGGGGCGTCAGCAATGCCGGCGTTATAACGATAACGGCGCCTGGCGGCATCGGCATTTCGCTCAGCGCCATTCAGACGTTCACGGCCGGCAATATTTCCAATTCCGGCACGATCAGCGCCAAGACCGGCATCACGATTGCCGGCTCGACCATCAACGGCGCAATCTTCGACACCGGCAATATCCTCGCGTCGAGCATCGGTATCGACATCGACAATGCGAGCACGATCGTCGCGACTAAGACCGCGATCGCTATCAAGGGGCCCACCTTCACCGGCGGCCTCAGCAATGCCGGCACAATCAGCGGCGCAAGCCGCGGATTCTGGGTCGACGGCACTACGACTTTCGGCGGCGGGATCGCCAACAGTGGCACGATCTCAGGGCCGAAGGACGCGATCTACGTTCAAGCGGTATCGGCGTTTTCAGGCGGCGTGACGAACAGCGGAAAGCTCAGCGCCACCGCCAACAGCGGCATCGCTGCTTACACTGTCTCGACCTTCAGTGGCGGCATCACCAACAGTGGCACAATTTCGGTGGCCGACAATGGCATGCTCATCGAGACGGTGCAGACGTTCCTTGGCGGCATCACGAACGTCGGCAGCATCAACGCGGCGGAAAACGGTATCGCTGTCGTCGGCGTGACCGCCTTCGGCACCAGCGGTTCGGGTGGCATCACCAATTCCGGCTCGATCTCGGTAGCCGGCGTCGGCCTGCTTCTTCAGTCCGTCACTACCCTCATCGGTAATATCAGCAACGCCGGGACGATCAGCGCCGCGACCGGCGTGCAGATCGGAAGCGGCGTGACGCTCAGCGGCAGCGTCGTCGATTCCGGTATCATTCTGGCGTCGACTTACGGCATCGAGATCGTCAATGGTGGCCGCATCACCTCGACCAAGACCGCTATCTTGATCACCGGCGCCACCTTTGCCGGCGGTATCAGGAATGCGGGGACGATTTTTGGTGATGCCTACGGCATCTATATCGATCCAGTCACGACATTTGGCGGTGGCATTTCAAGTTCGGGCCTGGTCTCAGCGACCGGCGCGGCCATCGCGCTGTTAGGCGTCTCGACCTTCACGGGCGGCATCACCAATTCGGGCACGATCACGGCGAAGACCGGCATCGCTGTTGAGGGATCCACGATTAGTGGCGGTATCAACGACAGCGGCAATATCGTGGGCTCGACCCTCGGCATCCTGATCGACAGCGCGAGCACGATCGCGGGCGGTGTCGGCAACGCCGTACGAATCACCGCATCGACGTTTAGCGGCGGCATCAGTAACGCCGGCGTTCTCACGTCGTCGGGCAATGCCGGCATCTACGTGAACGGCGCAAAGACGTTCCTAGGCGGCATCAGCAATGCTGGCACGATTGCAGGGAACTATAGTGCCATTAAGATCTTGAACGTCACCACCTTTGCCGGCGGCCTCACCAACAGCGGCAGTGTGAGCGCGCTCACAAACGGTCTAAATATCTCCTCCGTTACATCGTTCTCGGGCGGAATCACCAATTCCGGCACGATGGCGGGTCAGTCCGACGTCATTCTGATCAGCGGCGTCCAGACCTTCGGCACCAGCGGGATCACCAATAGCGGCGGGATCACCAATAGCGGTTTTCTCGCGGGTTTCGGGGCCGGCATCGACATCATCAGCGTGTCGACGTTCTACGGCGGTGTCACCAATGCGGCGGGCGGCACCATCGTGGGCGGCATTCTGGTTGGCTTGTCGCACAACCACACCACCGTTGACGCGGTCTCCACGTTTATCGGCAACATTTCGAACGCCGGCGTCCTGTCGGGCCACTTCGGTATCGCCATCGCCGGCAGCACCATCGACGGCGAGATCGTCGACAGCGGCTATCTCCAGGGTTCGCGCGACGGCATTCTGATTGACAGCGCGAGCAAAATCGCATCTGCCGCAACAGCAATCATGATCTCCGGACCAACTTTCATCGGCGGCATCAGCAACGCCGGCACGATATCGGGCAACGCCTACGGCATCTTTCTCGATCAGGTCACGACATTTACCGGCGGCATTTCAAGTTCGGGCGTGATTTCCGCGACCGGCGCGGCAATCGCGCTTTCCGCCGTGTCGAGCTTCTTCTCAGGCAATATTTCGAATTCGGGTACGATCAGCGCCAAGACCGGAATCGCGATTGCCGGCTCGACGATCAACGGCGCGATCGTCGACAGCGGCAACATCCTCGCGTCGAACTACGGCATCTCGATCGACAGCGCGAGCAAGATCAGTTCGACCAAGACCGGCATTGCCGTGACCGGCCCGACTTTCACCGGCGGCATCAGCAATAGCGGCCTGATATCGGCCGGCCCTACGGGCATCAGTGTCCACGGCGTCACGACTTTTGCCGGTGGCATCACCAATAGCGGCGCGATCGCGGCGACGACCTTTGGGCTTTCGCTTTCGTCGATTGGAAGCTTCGGCGACAATATCTCGAACGCGGGAACGATCGTCGGCAAGACCGGCATCAGCGTCGGCAGCGCCGTCACCTTTGCCGGCGGCGCTATCGTGAATTCGGGCACCATTACCGGCACCGGTGGCACCGCGATCGATTTCAGCGCGGCGAGCAGCGCGGTCACGCTCGATCAGAACGGCGGCCTGATTTCCGGCGCGGTCAAGCTGTCTGCCAATGCCGACGTGTTCAACATCACCGGCGGCACGATCGCCGGTAACATCGTCGGTTCAGGCTCGACCGATACGGTCGATTTCAATCCCGGCAGCGGTAATACCTTCACCTACGGATCGAGCTACGGCTTCTCCGGCATTCATCAGGTCAACATCACGTCCGGCACCGTGGTGCTCAATGGCGCCAACACCGCGACCGGCATGACGGTGAGCAGTGCGGGCACCCTCGCCGGCACCGGCACCATCACCTCCTCGATTGGCGTGCTCGGCACCCTGGCGCCGGGCCTGCCCGGCACCGCCGGCGGCACGCTCAGCGTCGCCGGCACCGTCAGCTTCGCTTCGAGCGCCAACTATCTCGACACCATCAACGGCATAAGCGCGAGTTCGATCAATATCAGCGGCGCGGCGACGCTCGGCGGCGCCACCGTCACCATCGCCGCCGGCTCCGCGGTGACGCTTGGCACGACATATACGGTTCTGGTTGCCGGCAGCCTGAGCGGCACGTTCAATCCGAGCATCACCTATGCCGGCGATATCGGGACGATCAGCTATGTCGGTGACGACGTCGACCTGGTGTTCAGGCTGCCCTGTTTCACCGGCCACGCCAACAGCGTCAGCGAACCCAACATCTGCATCACCGGGCCGACAAGCTTTGCTGGTAATGTATCGAATTCGGGCAGCGTGACGGCGAGCGGCATTCAGATCACCGCCAACGCCACGATCACCGGCACCATCACCAATTCGGGCACGATCACGGGCGGCATCTCGATCCAGAGCAGCACGATCAACGGCTCGATCGTCGACTCCGGCATTCTTTACGGCGGCATCTCGCTCGACAGCGCGAGCAAGATCACCGCTGCCAGCGGCGCCGCCATCTCGGTCACCGGGCCGACCTTTACGGGCGGCATCACTAACGCCGGCACGATTTCGGCGCCGGGTGTCGGTATCCTGGTTTCAGGCGTCACGAGCTTTGCCGGCGGCATTACCAACAGCGGCCTGATCGACCCGCAGACCGGCATCAGCGTCAGCAACGTCTCGAGCTACTCCGGCGGCATCCTCAACAGTGCCGCCGGCACGATCGCGGCAAGTGCCGCCGGCATCAACCTGTCGACCGTCTCGACCTTCACGGGGGGCATCAGCAATGCCGGCCTCATAACGGTGGCGAGCGGTGTCGGCATTGCGCTCAGCGGCATTCACAAATTCGCAACCGGCAATATTTCCAACTCTGGCACGATTAGCGCCAGGACCGGCATCGCGATTACCGGCTCGACCATCAGTGGCGCGATCGTCGATAGCGGCGACATTCTCGCGTCGAACTACGGCATCTCGATCAACAGCGCGAGCAAGATCGCCTCGACCGCGATCGGCATCGCGGTGACCGGTCAGACCTTCACCGGCGGCATCAGCAATGCCGGCACGATTTCCACGACGGGGCACCAGGGCATCGCCATTGGTAGTAGCGCCGATACGGCTTCGACCTTTGCCGGCGGCCTCACCAATTCCGGCCTGGTCTCGGCTGTCCTCGGCAACGGTATTTTGGTCGGCGCCAACTTCTCGATCCTCGGGACAGACAACGTCGTCGGGAACGTCGGTATCACGACGTTCACCGGCGGCGTCAGCAATTCGGGCACGATCACAGCCGGCGCCGACGGTGTTTTCATCGGCGGCGGCACCTCGCTCATCGGGACGGACGACGACGTCGAGCATATCAATATCGCTGAGTTCACTGGCGGCGTCACCAATACAGGTATGATCTCGGCCGGCAGCATAGGCATTCTCATCGGCGGCTATCCTATAGTGGCCGGGAGCAACAACACCGCCACCGTAACGATTTCGACTTTCGCGGGCGGCATCAGCAATGCGGGCACGATTTCGGGCAGCATCAACGGCATTCTCGTCGGCAACTACGCCCCGCCCGCCAACGGCAATGGGAATATTGCCAGCGTCACCATCTCAACGTTTGGCGGCGGCATCACCAATTCCGGGCTGATCCGCACTAATGGCAAGGGGATATTCCTCGGCGGATCGGTAGCCAACGGCGTCACCGTTGCCGTCTCGACCTTCTCCGGCGGTATCACGAACACCGGCACGATCCTCGCTGGGACCGGCATCGTTCTCAACGCGCAGGTGCTGACCTTCTCAGGCGCCATCAGCAATTCCGGCACGATCAGCGGTAGCAAGGGCACCGCCATCGATGTCAGCGGCGCCAGCAACGCTATCACCATCAATCAGACCGCTGGGCTGATCTCCGGCAACGTTAAGCTGTCTGCCTACGCCGATGTCTTCAACATCACCGGCGGCACGGTCGCGGGCAATATCGTCGGCTCAGGCTCCAGCGACACCGTCAACTTCAATCCAGGCGCCACCAAGACTTTCACCTACGCTAAGAATTTCAGCGGCATCCATCAGGTCAATGTCACCTCGGGCACGGTGGTGCTCAATGGCAACAACGCAGCGACCACGTTGACGGTGAGCAATGGCGGCACGCTCGCCGGCACCGGAACCATTGCGTCCTCCATCACGATCAATAACGGCGGCACGCTGGGGCCGGGCTTGCCCAGTACCGCCGGTGGCAGGTTGAGCATTTCCGGCACGCTCACTTTCGCGTTGGGCGCGGATTACCTCGAGACCATCAGCAGTGCGAACGCCAGCGAGACCAGCATTACCGGCACCGCGACGCTTGGCGGCGCCACGGTGATGATCGCCACCGGCAGCACGGTCAGCGCCGGCAAACAATATGTGATCTTGACCGATAGCGCCGGCGGACTCGGCGTCGGCGGCGACACCTTCAACCCGACCATCAGCTACGACGGCATGATCGGCACCATCAGCTACGTCGGCGGCGACGAGGCGGTGCTGACGTTTGAAGCCATGTCGGGCTGCTACACCGGGCCGTTCCCGCATAACAACATCGGTTCCACCCGCTGCATCGTTGTCGGCAACACCAGCTTCAGCGGCAATGTCAGTAATAGCGGCACGGTGTCGCCGAGCGGCATCACCGTCACCAACAGCACGATCAGGGGCCAGATCGCCGACAGCGGCGTGTTGAGCGGCGGCATCAATGTCGACTCGACGAGCGTGATCAGTTCGGCGAGCGTCGCGATCCTGGTCACCGGCCCGACCTTCTCAGGCGGCATCAGCAATGCGGGCACGCTCGCCGGCACCAAGACCGGCATCAAGATCTACGGCACCACAAGCTTCTCGGGCGGCATCGTCAACGCTGCCAGCGGCACGATTTCGGGCCGTGTCGGCATCAATGTCGACGCAGTGTCGAATTTCTCCGGCGGCATCTCCAATGCCGGCACGATTTCGGCAGCCAACCAGGCGATCTCCGTCTTCGGCGTAGGCACGTTCATCGGTACTATCAGCAATTCGGGCACGATAAGCGGAGCGACCGGCATCGCCATCGCGAGCAGCACCATCAATGGTGCGATCGTCGACAGTGGCAATATCGTCGCAACAGCCCACGGCATTGCGATCGATGCCGCGAGCACGATTACTGCGAGCCACACCGCAATCCTCGTCTCAGGCTCGACCTTCACCGGCGGCATCACCAATGCCGGCACGATCACGGGCGGCGCTTACGCTATCCTCGCCGGTCCGGCCGTCACCTTCGGCGGCGGAATTTCGAATTCGGGCGTCGTGTCGGCGACCGGCGCGGCAATCGCGCTCAGCGGCGTCTCGACCTTTACCGGCAATATTTCCAATTCCGGCGCCATCTCCGCCAAGACCGGCATCGCGGTTGGCGGCAGCACGATCAACGGCGCGATCATCGACAGCGGCAACATCCTCGCGTCGAGCCACGGCATCCTGATCGACAGCGCGAGCAAGATCACTTCGACTGCCGTTGCCATCAAAATCACCGGTTCGACCTTCACCGGCGGCATCGGCAATGCCGGCACGATCGCCGGCGTGACCGGCATCCTTGTGACTTCGGCGGTTTCAACTTTCACCGGCGCGATCGCCAACTCCGGCACCATCAGCGGCACCGGCGGCACCGCGATCGATGTCAGCGGCGCCAACAACGCCATGACCATCAATCAACAGGCGGGCCTTATCTCCGGCACGGTCAAGCTGTCCGCGAATGACGTGTTCAAAATCACCGGCGGCACGGTCGCCGGCAACATCGCCGGTTCGGGCTCGAACGACACGATCGATTTCAATCCCGGCAGCGGTAATATCTTTACCTACGGCTCGAACTACGGCTTCTCCGGCATTCATCAGGTCAACGTCACATCCGGCGCGGTGGTGCTCAATGGTGCCAACACCGCAACCAGCATAACGGTGAGTTTTGCCGGCGCGCTCGCCGGCACCGGCATCATCACAACCGCATTGACGATTGAGAGCGGCGGCGGCTTCGCGCCCGGCACGCCCGGGACGGCCGGCGGTACGATGACGGTCAACGGCAGTCTCGCGCTCCAGTCGGGGGCGATTTATCTGGTCGAGGTCAATCCGACGACGGCTTCATCGGCCGTCGTGTCGGGTACGGCGTCGCTGGCGGGAAGTGTTGTCGACGCTGTCTTCGCCTCCGGCAGCGGCTACACGACGAAGAAGAAGTACGACATTCTGCAGGCCGACAGTCTGGCCGGCACCACCTTTGCCGGTCTCACCACCAACCTCCCTGCCGGCTTCGCCGCCACGCTGAGCTATGATCCCAAGGACGTCTATCTGAACCTCATCGCCTCCCTCGGCAATCAGGGCGGGTTGAGCACCAATCAGCAACGCGTCGCGACGGCGCTGAATAATTACTTCAACAACGGCGGCGCGCTGCCGCCGGGCTTCACGAACCTGTTCGGAATGACGGGCGCCACTCTCGCCAACAACTTGAGCCACCTTTCCGGCGAGCCGGCGGCCGACAGCGGAAAGGGTACGTTCAATCTAATGACGAATTTCCTCGAGCTGATGCTCGATCCGTTCGTCGACGGCCGCTTCGGCGCGGGTGGCGGCGCGACCGGTTTTGCGCCGGAGCAGGAGACGAGTTTCCCGCCCGACATCGCGCTCGCCTATAATGCCATCCTCACGAAAGCGCCGCCGCCGGCACAGGCGTTCGATCAGCGCTGGAGCGCGTGGGGATCGGCGTTCGGCGGCTCAAGCACCGTCAACGGCAATGCCGCGGTCGGCTCGAATACGGTAACGGAGGGCAATTACGGTTTCGCCGGCGGCATGGATTATCACGTCACGCCGAATACACGGTATGGCTTTGCACTTGCCGGCGGCGGCACCAATTGGGCCGTGGCGCACGGTCTCGGCGGCGGCCGCAGCGATAGCTTCCAAGCCGGCGTCTACGGTACGACGCGTTGGGGTTCAGCCTACCTTTCCACCGCACTCAGCTTCGCCAATCACTGGTTCACCACCAACCGCATCGCGCTCGGCGACCAGCTCACCGCAAAATTCGACGGCCAAAGCTATGGCGTCCGCGCCGAGGCGGGATACCGTTACGTCATGCCGATCAGCGGCGCCTTGATCGGCGTCACGCCCTACGCAGCCTTGCAATTGCAGGACTTCCACGCCCCGAGCTACAGCGAAACCGATCTCAACGGCGGCGGCTTCGGACTTTCCTACGACGCGATGAACGCCACCGACGCGCGCGGCGAACTGGGCGCCCGTTTCGACAATTTCACGGTGGTCGCCGGCATGCCGCTGATGCTACGCGCCCGCTTGGCCTGGGCGCATGACTGGGTCAGCAATCCCGCGCTCGGCGCCGCGTTCCAGTCGTTGCCGGGAGCAAGCTTCACGGTCAATGGGGCGGCGGCGCCGTCAAACTCCGCGCTTGCCTCGGCAGGCGCCGAACTCTTCCTCAATGCCAATTGGTCGCTACTGGCGAAGTTCGATGGCGAATTCGCCAATGACTTCCGGACTTATGGCGGTACCGGCACGCTGCGGTATACGTGGTGAATTAACCAGATCCGGATCAGAGCCGAAATGACTGCTCGAACAGGCAGTTCTGGCCAGCCAATCTGGCCGGGACTGGTGTTCGCAGATGAATACGAAGTGGCGCGCCCGAAGAGATTCGAACTCCTGACCCCCAGATTCGTAGTTCGAAAATGGGGGCTTATTTCTAAAACTAAGTAAGGTCTCTCACGGCACAAACTACCGATTTTCCTTTACTTTTAGGCTTCAACCCGCTAATCTCTCCGGGTTCTAAAAGACCGTAGGGTTGGCTGGGAGGAGTGGAATTACCTTATTTGGCTTATGGCCGAAGAGGCGAAAATGAAACTCAAGCTGACCGTGCGCGCCATTGCCCAACTGCCCGCTCCCGATCCGTCCGGCCGCCAAAAGCTGCACTGGGATAACGAGTTGAAAGGCTTCGGCGTGCTGTGCTCGGGGACAACGACGACAAAGTCATTTGTTGTTCAACGCGACCTGCCGGGGGGACAGACGCGGCGCGTCACTATCGCGCCGGTCAACGTGATCGACCTCGACAAGGCCCGCAAAGCAGCGAAGGGGGTCCTGGCCGATTTCTACAAGGGCATCGATCCGAAGGCCGGCCGGCGCGGCGAGTACACGCTCCGCTCTGCGCTCGCGGCCTACCTCGAAGTCCGCACCGACCTGCGCCCTGGCTCGGCGCGGACCTATCGTGACGCGGTCGAGAAGTACCTCACCCCTTGGCTCGATACGCCGCTGCGCAACATAACTCGCGAAATGGTGGAGACGCGATTGGGCGCGATCGCTAAGAAGGTTGCTGAACGTTCCAACGGTCACGGTCACGCCGCAGCGAATGGCGCGATGCGGGCGCTAAGGGTCCTCTACAACTACGCCGCCGACCGCGCGCCGCCGAGCAACCCGATGCCGCCCAATCCGGTGAAGCTTAAGAAGCTATGGTTGCCGGTCGAACGGCGGACGCGGAGCGTAAGCGCGGACGACTTGCCGAGCTTTTATAAGGCAGTTTGCGCCCTGCCCTCGCCGGTCGCCCGAGATTACCTCTTGCTCCTGTTGTTCACTGGTTTCCGCCGACGCGAAGCCGCCGCGTTGCGTTGGTCTGAGGTCGACTTCGCCGCGGGCATCCTCCGCCTTCCGGCGGCGCGGGCGAAGGCTGGCCGGAAGCTCGACCTGCCGATGTCGGATATCGTCCACGACTTGCTGGTCGCGCGGCGGGCGCTCGGTGATGCAGATTGGGTATTTCCGGCCAACAGCAGGTCCGGTCATATTGAAGAACCAAAAAGTCACTTGAAGCTGGTCGCCGAAGCGAGCGGCATCCGCGTCTCGGTGCACGATCTACGGCGGACCTACATCACCGTCGCTGAATCGACCGAAATGTCGGTGATCGCTCTTAAGGCATTGGTGAATCACTCACTCGGGAAGGACGTCACCGAAGGCTATGTACAAATGGCTCCCGCGCGACTGCGCCCGGCGGCGCAGCGCGTCGCCGATAAGCTTAAGGCGCTGATCGGAACCGCGCCGGTCGAGGGCGGGAACGTGGAAAAGCTGAAGAAATAGGCGCTTTACGCGGCCGAGCGATGGCCTATAATTAAATCTTAAAGGCGATCGTCGGCGCAACACGGAAATACGACCGACGACGCGGGCTGATAAAGCTAATGCCCACCTTAACTCCGTGATCGAGTATCCGGCGTACAACCCCGGAACCGATTGCCGCCAATCTCGTCAAAGACGAGGGGCGGGCGTCTCAAAAACGAGACGCACAAAAGGTCTAACCCGAGACCGTCGCCGCTAGATGGTCGTTTTGTGGCGAGCGCCAATGCGCGTCGCCGCCGAGTGAGTTTTCAAAACTCCTCGTGGGTAAGGACCAATTCAATGTCTCGCCACGAACAGGCCGCTGTTCGGTCTCCAAGACCGAAACGCCGTCACCTTGATCGCCGCGTCAAACAAATCTTCGCCGCCGATACCGGCGGTGATGATGACGATGACGAGCTGCTGACGACGCAACAAGTCGCAGAATGGTTTGCCGTCTCGGTACAGTGGCTCGAAATCGGGCGCGTCAAAAACTATGGCCCGAAGTTTAAGCAAATCGGCCCACGTTGTATTCGGTACAGCCGCGGCGACTGTCGCAACTATCTACGAGAGCGCACCTTCGCAAGCACGGCTGCTTACGCCGAGCGGGTAGAGGCTTGATGCCTCATGGCCTTCAAACGTGGAAAGGGCCTCGCCGGTGCGAACGGCGAAGCCCTGAGGAAATCGTCTGCGCTACGCGGACGCGAACCTTATAAGCCAAATCGGCCCGCCGCGCTAGCCGCCCTTCGCCGTTCCCTCGCCGGGGCGACCGAGCCGGCGCTTCGTGAACGGCTGGCGCTCGCCGTCGCCTCTCTGGAAGAGAGGGGGCGGCCATGAGCAGCATCTTTGATCTCCCGCCGCAAGACCAGATAGCGACATTGAAGCGGCATTCGGGACGCGACTGCGGCTCGTGCTCAATGTGCTGCTGCCTTCTGGAAATAGAGGATCTAAATAAACCCGCAGACAAATGGTGCGGGCATTGTCGCCCAGGCAATGGGGGCTGTTCCATTTACGCTGACCGCCCCGAAGTCTGCCGCAATTTCGCTTGTCAGTGGTTAATCAACGAGGGCGTGCCTGACTTTTGGTTCCCCAAAAAATCTAAGATGGTGTTGCAATTGGTCGTTGGTGAGACGCATGCAGAGCTGCGGGTACATGTTGATGACCGGTTTCCAAATCAATGGCGAGAGGACCCGTATATTAGTTGGCTTCGAGAAGAAGCGCGGAAAGGCTTCAAGAGTAATCTGCAATTTAGCGTCTACGTTTTCGTCGGCCACCGACAATTCTTAATCCAAACCCATGGAGAGGTGGAAACGACAAAAGGCGGTTGCGGCTTGGTTCGAGTTGATGAAGATGAATTTGAATGCATGGTTCTTCAGGCTGATGAAAACGAATTCGAACGTATCGAAACAGTCGCCTCTCGCGAAGGGAGGCAGGCATGAAGACCGACGCCCACTCGCCTATGCTCGATGCCGCGTTGCGCTACGCCGAACTCGGCTTGCCAGTGTTCCCGTGTAAGCCGGAAACCAAAGCACCGCTCGTCGGTCCTGATAAGGACGCTGCTGGGAATAAAGTTGAAGGCACTGGCGGTTTCCACAAGGCCACGACCGACGCGGACCAAATCAAAGCTTGGTGGGCGAAGTGGCCAACGGCCATGATCGGCATGCCGACCGGCGAAAAATCCGGCATAGATGTTCTCGACCTAGATGTTGATGAGAAGAAAGGCAAGGACGGTCTCGTTGAAATACCGGATTGGAAAAGCCGCTCTCCTATCATCGTCCGCACACCGCGCGGCGGGCGGCACCTATGGTTTAAGTCCGATGGATCCGTTTCCAATAGCACGGACAATATTGCCTTAGGTGTCGATACCCGCGGCCGCGGCGGCTACGTCATCTTGCCGCCATCCAAGAACGGCGTGGCTGCTTACCGCTTCGAGCATGGCAACGAGCACAAATTGGAGAAGCTATCGCTCTTTCCAGATGACCTAAAGGCGCGGCTTGGCACTGATGACAAAGCTCCATCTCGCGAACCGGTCCCGGAACATTTGAAGAGTGCCGGGGGCGTAGGCAAATCATTTGATCCGAGAGACTACAACGCCCCGACAGCCGAGCCGGAGCGAGTTGCCGCGGCAATGGAGGCAATCCCTAATCCTGATGTGGGTTGGGAGGAGTGGAATAAGATGGGAATGACGATATGGCGCGCGACCGAGGGCGCTGACGAGGGTCGGAAGATATTTCACGATTGGTCGAAGAGGTCGAAAAAGTTCGACGAGAAAGAGACTGATGAACGATGGCGGCACTACTTTGAATGCCCGCCAAAAAAGCTCGGTGCTGGTTCGATCTTCCATTGGGCGAGCGAAGCCGACCCGAATTGGTGGAAGAAAATTCCGGTACCGTCGCCCGCAGTCACCGGAAGTGCCGCCCACCAAGAGTCGCGTGCGGTCGAATTTACCTCGAAGACCACCGCGTCTAAGCCGAGCAAATTTAACGCCACACCGTTCGAGTGGATCGATCCGAAACAGATACCGAAACGGCAATGGCTGTATCGGCCACACTACATTCGCGAATTTCTCTCGCTGCTGTTCTCCAGCGGCGGCAAGGGCAAAAGCTCGCTGCTCATCGTCGAAGCGTTGGCGATGGTGAGCGGCAAACCACTACTGAACGTTAAGCCCGAGAAAGAGCTGCGGGTATGGTACTGGAACGGTGAAGATCCGGCGCTGGAACTACAGCGGCGCTTCGCTGCTGCGATAAAGCACTACGAGCTAAAGCCGGAGGATATTGGTGACCGGCTCTTTATAGATTCAGGACGCACGCTACCGATCGTCATCGTTGAGGAGAGAAGATTCGGGGCTTACGTCTGCCAGCCGGTCGTTGACGACGTAATCGCGACGCTGCGCGATAATCGCATTGACGTGCTGATTATTGATCCGTTCGTCTCGTGCCATCGCGTCGGCGAGAACGATAATTCCGCGATTGAGCTGGTCGCCAAATGTTGGGCGGAAATCGCCGAAGAAACCAATTGTTCGATCTTAGCCGCCCACCACGTTCGTAAGAGCGGCGGCGAGCAGGCGACCGTAGAGGATGGTCGAGGGGCGAGCGCGCTGCGAGATGCGGCACGGACCGCGCGTACCATTAACACGATGACCGACGGCGAAGCGGACCGGGCCGAGATTGAGCCGCGCGAACGCAGATACTATTTTCGCGCGGATATCGGTAAGGCCAATCTGACGCCGCCGGCCGAGGATGCTGAGTGGTTTAAGCTGGTCTCGGTCGATCTAGAAAACACTGGCGGATTCCTTTTAGAGGATGGTGATCTAGTCGGCGTGGTGACGCCTTGGGCCTATCCGGTCGCCGACATGCCGAAGATTACTCCCCTCGATATTGCACGCGCTCAATCCGCGATAAAGGCCGGGGGACCGTGGCGCGCCGACCAGCGGTCGAAGCGAGAGCCTTGGGTCGGTATCCCGATCGCGCAGGCCCTCAATCTTAATCTACTGAACAAGGTCGAAAAGCGCGCCGTCGTGCAGCTCATAGCCGATTGGCTCGGGGCCGGGCTGCTAAGGCAGGTGAACGGGACCGATGACCGTTACGAGGCGCGAGCCTACGTCGAAGCGGGCTCCGAGCCGGTAGTCCGACCGACCGGGGGTACGGAAAAGTGACTAGGAGTAGCGAAAGCGCCCGATTTATCTGCGTTTCCCGCAGTCCGCCGACTACGGGAAATAGACTACGGAAACCCGTATACCGCAGTCCCGTAGTTGTTCCCCCCTTTAGGGGGGAACTACTACTGGGGTACGGGGCGTCCGGGAGCCCTAAATATTCTCCCGCACGGGCGGAAGGGCGGGCCAGGAGGCTTGTCGACCCGAGAAAAATCCGCTGACTTTCGTCCATTTTCCCCACATAATTCCTTGGCGATATCGACAAATAACTAACTGATATTACAATAGAATTTATCCCTCTTCTCCTTCGCCGCCAGACCCCGATTTCCCTTCTTTTATTTTTAATATGTCAATATTTTCAATAGCTTATGCCTATAAACCTTCTAATCTAGGATTATAGGGTAATTCTACGATTCCGACCCAAGCCTTTGTTTTTGCAAGGTAATTACTCTAGACCCGAGGCGGGATCGGCGCTAGGGCTACTTCATGGATACCGCCTCAAAGCCTACCAATAGCCCCGGGCACCGGGACGGTCGCCCCCTTACTCCGACTTCGAAGCGGCGCCTCCACCGGCCGACAAAAATTCAATTGTTAACCCGAGCCGCCCTCGACGGCAGGACGAACGCCGCCAAAGAATTCGATCGCCTCGTCCGTTCAATCGAGGCCGATCTCGCTGGCCCCGATCAGTTGAGCGCAATCGAGAGAACCTTAATCGAGGCGTTCGCCGGCAGCGCCATCTCGCTGTTCAATCTGAACACCCGCTTGGCCCTTGGGGAGGCGATCGATATCAGCGAACACGCGGCCTGCGTTGGTGCGATGGTGCGCGTTGCTTCGCGGCTAGGGCTGCGTCGCCGGTCGCGCGACGTCACCACGCCGGACCTCGAAGCGTATTTGCACCTAAAGCAGGTCGTCGCCGATGACTAAACAACCGACCATCGCCGACACTTTGCTTGATCGGGCGCTGCTCGGTGCCGCGTTGGGTAATACTCAAACATGGTCAACTTGGATCGCGGTGTTGAAGGCGACGTTCGCCTTGCCGCTCGACGATAGCGAGCGCGCGACGTTCAACAGCGTCTCCGGCAATCGCAATCCGCCGACGCGCCGTGTCCGAGAACTATGGGCCGTCGTCGGTCGTCGCGGTGGAAAGTCTCGCGTCGCCGCGCTGATCGCCGATTACGTCGCGTTATTTGTCAAACATAAACTGGCGCCGGGCGAGGTCGGCATGGTGTTGGTGTTGGCCGCATCAAAGGATCAGGCAACAGTTGTTTTTAATTACGCTCTCGCGTTCCTCGAAAGCAGCCCGGTGCTTCGCCGTGAGATCGCGAACGTTACCGCCGGCGAGATACAACTGCGCAATGGTGTAGTGTTAGCAATTCATGCAAATTCGTTCAGGTCCATCAGGGGCCGATCGACCGTGGCAATAGTGCTGGATGAGGTTGCCTTTTTCCGCGACGACACGTCGGCGACGCCGGATAGCGAAGTCTACAGCGCGGTGCTGCCGGGATTCGCCACCACCAACGGCATGCTAATCGGCATCTCTAGCCCCTATCGCAAGGTCGGTTTGCTGCACGCCAAGCATAAACAGCACTACGGCGTCGATGGTGACGATGTCCTCGTTGTCCAAGGTTCAAGCAAAGCATTTAATCCGTCGTTGACCGACGAAATCATCACGGCGCAACGGCTCGCTGACCCGACCGCCGCCGCATCAGAATGGGACGCCGAGTTTCGCGCCGATCTGGTCGGCTTCCTCGACGAAGGCACCATCGAGCGGGCCATCGATCGCGGACGGCCGCTGGAACTGCCGCCGCGACCGCAACCGGCCTTTTATCGCGCCTTCGTTGATCCGTCGGGCGGCGCCATCGGCGGCGACGCTTACACGATCGCCATAGCCCATAAAGAACGCGACCGCTTTGTCATCGATCTAGTGCGCGGCCGATTTGGCCCGTTCGACCCAAGACAAGTTACCGAAGAGTACGCCGCATTGTGCAGGGACCATCGCATCAACTCCGTGGTCGGCGATCTATACTCGCACCAGTGGGTCCAACAAGCCTGGCGTGATTGTCATATCACCTATACGCCGAGCGACCTCAACGCCAGCATGCTTTATTTGGAAGCATTGCCGCTGTTCACGCGCGGCCTGGTTTCGTTGCCGGATCATCCCGCACTACTGCGCGAGCTGCGGTTGCTAGAGCGCATTCCCGGCCGCGTCGGCAAGGATCAAGTGACCCACCCGCGCAACGTCCACGATGATTTGGCCAACGTCGTCTGCGGCGCTTTACGCACGTTGGCAAACTATCTTGGCTTCAACACCAATTATCACGAATGGGTGGATGGCGTATCCGCCGACGCTGTTGATGACGCCGCCACCGCTTGGCGGAAGCAGCGTTTCAATCAGCATTTGGCTAATCAAGGTATGCCCGGCTTCGGCCCTTCAAGCCGTGATTTCGATGTTGGCCCTATGGCCGGTGGCCGCATCATCAATTGGAACAATAGGCGATAAGAAAACAAACCGGGGCCGAAAAACGATGGAAGAAGGGAGACCAACCAATGATCCGCAACAAAGACCGCCGCCGTTATAACAATCAAATTGGCGATGAAGACATTCTTCAAGATGGCGAAACGATGCGCGTGCCGATGCAGATGATGGACGCCGCCGCCTCGCCGCCGCGCCGGTCGCGTTCTAACCCAACGCAGGTGACCGATGGTACTGGCGACCCACTCGCCTTGCATCGGCCCGGCCCTCGTATCGCTTCGGGCGGTAACGAAGTCGTCCAATTAATGCGCGAAGCCCGTCGTGATTGGCGCGATGCCGCGTACGCTACTTACGAACGAGAACTTCGGAGTGCCTGGCGTGGTCCCGATGGCTCGAACCGTGGCAAGGACACCGGTCCTGCCGAAGATGCCGATGAGACGGCCAACCGCTTCACGAGCGAATATCAAAAAACCGATCAAGGTGGCATCGGAGCTGCAGCGAGCCGCCACGTCAAACAAATGAATGAACTCTACGATCAACGTGACCGCGAGTTGCGTGACGAATGGCGTAAGGGATGACAATCATGTCCGACAAATTTGAACAGCGCATTATCAAGGCCATCGACGACGGTACCAACTTGTCGGCCGCCGATCTCGCAACGCTGATCGACCAGACCCAGGCCGCCATTGTCGCGGCCGAAGAAGCCGCCCGGGTGGCGTCCGAGCGGGCGTTTGATCCAGCGCTATCGAACGATCCGCTCGTCGCGCGAGACGAGATGGAAACCGCTCACCTTCGTGTCGGTCGTTTGAAGACGCTGTTGCCGCGACTACAACGCCGCCTCGCGCGCGCCCACGAGCGAGAAGACGGAAAGCGATGGCAACAAGACTACAATAGGCTCAAGCCTAAACGCGACGCCTTGGCTGTTGAGCTACGCGACTTCTACCCAACTTTCGCGGCCAAGCTCGCCGGCTTGCTCGACCGCATCGCAGCCAACGATGTCGAGCTATCGCAGCTCAATTCGTCGAGGCCGAACGGTGCTAGCGGCGCCTACTTATACGGCGCCGAACTGACCGCCCGTGAGCTTGGCGGCTTTAGTCGCGTCCAGCCGTCGCTCTCCAAGCAGCTCCAACTTCCAGATTGGCAACAGAGCGACCGTCTAATCTATCCGCCGCCGCGCCCGAGCCCCGCCGCCGCTTATGCCGCGACGCTGGCGCCGGCCTATGGCGATCATCGTGGCGCGAATTGGTGGATAGACGTTGAATTGAAGCAAGCAGCGCAGCGCCAAGAAAGTGAACGCGTCGGCCAGTTTTATCAGGATCAGGAAAAACGGCGTGAAGATCGCGCGAACGCCGAGGCCGAAGCCCGCGCCGTTCCAAAGTGACGCGCGCTTCTCGCTATGATTACCGCGTGCGTTTCGTTCGCAGCGCCACGCGGATCGGTGCCGGGCGCTTTCCATGAATGGCGTTCGGCGCGCATCCGGGCAACATGAGACGGAGCCCGGCTCGCCTAGTCAATTCGTGGCGAGAAATAGTAACGATCGACAGCTCGCGGCCGGACTCCCTCCGGCGCGGCGAGCAAAGCAGGCCTGCGCTTAGATTCATTCCGCGCGCGGGTCAGGGGCCTCAGTCGGGTAATACTTCCTCCCCGGCTGGGGCCTTTCCCAGCTTCCAGCCGTTCGCGTTGGGGGCGCGGCAAGTCGCCGAAGCCGACAGCCGGCGGGATCAGGAGCGGCGGACTATAGAGCGTTCGGCGCCCCTCCGATCGGCGGCGGCGCTTCCTGGTTGGCGCGCTAACCGGACATGTCGCGGACATTGCCAAACCGACGCGATTGACCCACAACAGAAGTTCCCGTCGCCTCGCTGAGGTGCGTGGCCAAAAAAGCAATTGACAACTAAAACATCGTGCCTGAAAGCTGACGGTCTCTTGGAGGGAGTGGAAATGCGCAGGGAATTTTTGGGAATTGCGTTCGCTGGGATATGTTGGCTGACCAGCGCTCCTGTTGAGGCAAGTACGTATACGTACGACGTCTCTATGGATATCGGCGGGACTCAAATCGCCGGGAATATACAAACCAATTGCGATAATTGCGTTTTAACCCCTTCCACACTTGTTTCGTTTTTGTTTACGGACGCTGGCGGGAGTCTTTCATCCAGCGGCGCTACGTATCAAGCTAACCCATCTAACCTTGAGGTTACTCCGACAAGTATCGTCTATGACGCGACAGGAAGTTACTTTAATTCGCTTTTTTATAACGGTGGGTCGTCGGACTTAGACTTCGCCAACTTTTACAGCAGCCCCGGTGAAATCGACTTTAGCATCGGCGAAATCTACAACTATGGATACTTTGGGCCTTCACTCACAATTGCGACCGTGACACCAATCCCGGGCACGCTTCCACTATTCGCTTCCGCCGTTGTTTTGTTAGGCATAATTGGCTGGCGCATGAAGCGCAAAGGCGGTTCTGCAATAGCTGCCGCCTGAAGACAAGCGTCCGCGTCGCGTTTATCTCAACAACATCAGCGCCTTTTCAAATAGCAAAACCCCGGCTAATGCGCAGGGTTTTTGTTGCTAAAAATTTGCACGCGAACTGGTCAGATCGACTTCCCATAATGGCCCTTCGCGTCACTTACCGTGATGCAGCGATACGTCCGGAGTTAGGCGCTAAGCGGAAGTGGCCAGCGCGGCAAGTCGCCGAAGCCGACAGCCGGCGCGATCTACCACCGATCGGTGGCCGGCACTTTCCGAGTTGGTCCGCTAACCGGACATGTCGCGGACATGGCCATTGACCCATCAGAGTCGTGTCGCGTTGCAATCTCGGCAGGCCACGGCAGCGGCGGCACTGGAATTGCCATCCTCACGGCCGCGCGGCGCACCGTGGGAGGAATTTGACCTTGAGGGCGCGGCGTGGGCCGTTCCAGCGCGACGGGTGTACGCCGCCATCTTGCGCCGGCTATCCCCGCTAAATGATCAATCTAATAATTTAGTCGGCGACCCTGATATGATCGCCAACCAGGAAGCCAAGATACTTAGATTCTCAGACGCATTCTTTAAGAGCGAGAAGGTTGTCCTTCCAAATGCCGTCGGCATAGGTTTGCAAGAATTTGTTGCCTGCGGCACTGGTGCGCACACCGACCCAGGCCGTCGCATCACCCTCTTTTGTGTAGAACGCGTTCTGTTTGTTCTCAATGAAACTGACGATATTCGGCACGGTATCCTTCCAGCGGCCATTGCCATCCGGGTTTGGTCCACCCACGTGTGTGATGTGCTCGTGCGGGCTATTGCGATCCGGCTTATTAACACAGTCAATTCTGTAGTCAGCCACAGCTTGCTCCTTCACTTGCCCTTGATGATTTTTGAGAGCGAGGCACCGGCTCGTTCCCGGAGCGTGTCCAGGCGCATGTCACTCCTCACGCCGGGTGCAAAATCAGCCCCGTAGGTCTTACGTAGGGTCCTGACGATAGTATCCCCACGCTTTAGCCGTATTTCGCCGTCCAAGTCTCGACATCGATTGTCGAGACCGGTATTGCAGTTGCGGCTATTCATCTCTTTCTCCTCTTGCGCCGACGCGCCTAACAATCCCAAGGCGGCAATTGATAAAATCCCACATTCGTACCAACATCCCACGACGATCTGGGATCGTAGAATGAGCTTCCTGTTGCGGTAGCAGGTTTGGTGGACGCTCACCCGTGACCAAAAATCCGCATTTGTCGCCCAGTGCAGTAATGCCCGGTATCAAGCATTCGGGATGGCACTCAGCGTAGACAGGTGATTCCATGTGATTACCGACGAAGTGGTAGAGCTGCTCGCCCGGATTTGGCTGTCCCAAAGGGTCGAGCACGAGCGCAAGTGCTTGCAGCATTTGCATGCTTGCGCATGACATCGAGAAAGCAAACACATTTTCCCGAACACGAAGTGGATGGTCCTTGCTGAGATTTTCAATGTAGGTCGGGTCGTCGAGAAGCCCTTTGCGTTCGAGTTCAACCAGCCCGGGGTCATATTGGCCGATGCATTGCAGGCATCTATGACCTACGGTGACGGTGTGAGCACGCCAATCCGCAGCGGCTAATTCCCCCGACCGGTTCTTTCGCACGAAAATTCCGCCATCGATGACGGGAATAAGATGCGCGTAGGCAATGAGATTAAGAACGTGTCGACCCCACGGCCGGTCCACGCAAGCGATGATGAGGTCGCAGTCGAGCGCGGCGCGAAAAGCAGCCTCCTCATACACCGCCCATTCGAGCGGCTCGGCTCTAAAACTGCCCGCAGTCGAAACAGCCCGCGCACGGTCAGCCGCAATCACGGCTTTCGGCTTGCCCACGTCGCCGCGGGTTGCAAACAGCAGGCGATCCAGGTTCTTCAGCTCGATGATGTCATAATCCATAATCATAACATCTTCGAAGCCGGTCCGAGCCAAGCCCTCGATGATAAACCCACCGACACTGCCGGCTCCGATGACGCCGACGCGCAACCTCACTATGTCCCTTTGTTTTTGCTCCCCCCACGCGGACACAGTGCGGATCTGAGCCTCGGTTGCGCTTGGCGCCGGGGCCAGCCGATCCATGAAAGTAACTTTGAGGCACTCGCCCACGACGCGAACAGTGGCGCAGTCACGTCGGGCGTACTGCCGCTTGGCGACGCGCTCCCAAAATCGAGCGCTCCATCCGCTATCGCCGGCGATCGTCAAGCCGACGAAGGGCAAACCCGTCGCGCCGAAAACAGCCCCAGCATTTCCTTGCTCCGCGGCAATATCGTCAGGACTTCATGTCCTGCCAGGCGCGGCCGCCGGGGTGGCTATGCATCAATGCTAGGCCAGCACCTAACCGCGCCGCCTCAGCGAGAGCACGCTCAAAATAAACAGGCTCGAAACTCGCGTTGCCGTGAACGTGCCGCTCCCCATTCCGTGGGAGCAGCAAAGAATGAACCAAGGCAGACTGGCGACTTCGTCCTTTGCTCGGATACCAAATTGCAAAGCAAAGGTCCTCTTGCCGGTCCGCACGAAGTAGATGGTGTCTAGCGGTCTTCGCAACACCTTCAGGAATAGCCGCACTCCAGGAAGCGCGGCTCATTGGCTATCCCAGAGCTGCCAAACATAGCTCATATAGGTCCCGACAGTTTTTTTGACCGGAGCCCAATCGGGAAACGGCCGCGACCAATATTGCCATTCGCCGCCTGCCTTGGCCTGGAAATTAGGACTGTCGCTAATGCCCTCGGTGGGGTGAACCTTGCCGGCCTTATTCGGATGAATACGCGGCGATACATGGACGCCGCCCGGGCTCGTCATCGGAAAGTCCGTCGGCACATCAAAGCCAAGGCGTACGTTACGACCAGCGAACTTGCCGGTAGGCACGACGTAGTCAATCACCACGTTGCTGGTGTCCTTCAATACGGTCGACTTGTATCCAAGGGCCTCCAGCTCTGCGACAAACGCCTTGACGCCGGTGAGCCGGGTCCCGTCGGACACCGGCGTCGGCCCGATATTGACCATCTGGAACTGCTCGCATTCGTGAATTTCGATGGGAATATCGCCTTTGCCCTGGTAGCTCTCCTTCTGATGACCCTCGATTTTGACCAGATAGGTCTTGGCCGGGTCGCGCTTGCCGTAGTCCGAGATAATCTCGTTCGGCGTCAACTTCCGCTTGTCGGTGACTTCTTTCTCCCGATCGAGAAAAAAAGTAATTTTATGATGGCGAGCTTCTTCAAGCTCCTGCTCGGCATTCGCCAGCTTGTCTTCGCCCGTTTTCACATCGGCGGCGCCTTCGAGAATTTCGGCCTCGCCCTTTTCGATGGTGTCCTTGGCCTCGGTAATCTCGCGGAGCGCTTCAGCTTCGGCATTATCCCCACAACCGCACTGGTCGTGGGGCAAGTCTCCGGGGACTGCGGAAGGCTCCCCCGTCTGTGGATTGTTACTCATCTATTTCTCCTATAATGGGTGCACCATAATCAGCTGTTTAGCTGATTTCCGTATAATTAAGACCGAGTTCGCCCCAGAAGTCAAGACGGCTGCTTTTTAGGAAAAAAGTGAGCGCATGGCCGGTTCGGCGCCGAGAAAGCCCAATATTTTCAAGCGAACCGTGGCAGCTTCACGCGAGACTGAAAATTCCTGCATCACCGCTTTAATTAACGCGAGGCCATTGTCGCTTGCGGGCGCCGACGGACCATAAATGCCACGCTTAGCCTGAATTCCCGCCACAATGGTACGAACAAAGGACTTCGGCATTAAAGCAGCACCGGAGACATAACCGGCCTGCCATTCCATCCAGTCGGTCTTTTTCGCCCCAATGATGGATTCACGCTTGCAATATATCGCGTTGGCCTTTTGGTTCGGACCTACACCCAGTTGGCGCTGCTCGGTGGCAAAGAGATAGCCGTGCAGGACCACGTGCCCATATTCGTGGGTCAAAGTGGTTCGGAGCCTGTTTTCGTAACGATGAACATCGTTCGAAATGGCTACCTTGGGCTTGCCGACGCGCACGAACTCGGTGACGCCCTCAACTGCGTTCCCGTAGCGCGATAAATCAGCGTATTGATCGAGGTCCGAAACGGATTGCTCAATTAGGGTAGTGATGTCGTCAGTGCGGAGCGGGAATTCGGCTTTCCCATGCTTCTTTTTGAGGAAATCGATGACAATCTTCTCGAACATCGTGTCGAGTTCGGAGGGCTCGTAATGAGGACGCTCACTAAAACCATGAAGGGTATCACGAACGTATCTCATCGAACTTTTATCCGGAGGAAAGCTTCTTTCTAAAAGCCACAAATGCCTGGTCAATCTGATGGGGCGTAGATTGCCTAACTAGCTTCCGGTCATTTATTGGCAACATTCCAATTACCGCAAATAAAGCTACCGCTTCAATTTTCAACACGCGCGCAAACTCACCTACCAAGTGGTCCGACGAGGGACTTCTTCGATCATGCTCAATATCATTTAGGTACTGTGGAGTTATTGCCTCACCATCCTCTTTAATGATTTTGGCTGCTAACTCCTTTTGACTCCAACCCCTCTCCTTGCGTGCTGACGCAATCGCTCGCCCGAAAGAAGACATATCTAAGCCCATGGGAACTCCTTGATTTGTAGCATATCCGCTGATTAGCTTATTGTCACTGTATTCAGGCAGACGTTCTTAGCAAGATGCCGCCATGTTGAGCGGATATGCTTAATTCACATAAATCGCCTCTTGGATCGGTTACGTCGTACAGAGGTTGTTCTTCAAGATTCGGGTGATGGCCATGAGAAGGCGTCGTCCCGAGCAGTTACATAGTTTGCGTTTAGCTGTTCTGTCATAAGGATAACCATGCCGATCCGGTGTACCATTCCGGTCACCTCGCGCGCCTCTTCCTTGGTCAGCGGCCGACCGAGTATCCCCTCCTCGCGGTATGACAGCCACTTCTTAATCACTTGGTAGCCGCCGATCCGATATTCCCAAACATTGCAAGGGACCGAGCGCCACATCACAACGTCATTCATCATAATGTCGAGCGGCGGTCCCAGGATTTCCATTGCTTCATCACCGATCGCCGCCACCTCAGCGGCGGTATAGGCGCGATTGGCGGTGCGGCCGCCTCCCGGCATGATAACTCCCTTGCTCGTCCGATGGCCCCAACCGGCAGACAGAACGAGATCAGCTGGTTTGAGCGGCTTTCCGTCGATGCGGGATAAACCACCCAACGCAAGCAACTGTTGGGAGACATTACCTTGGGTAACCCCGGACACTGGGGAGTCCGAGTCGAGCAGCGCTGACAGCTTCTCACCTAATGCCGCAGATGCATCCAATGCAGAGCGTTGACCAGGCAACGGGATTCGTGGCCAATCGCCCAAAATACCGTCGCGGTGTTCATCCAAGTATTGTGGTGCAAAACAGACCGCGAGTGAGTGCAGCCAAATTAATTTGGCCAACTCCATGCTGGCGTCCGGCTTGTCGATGCCGAGCGCCGCTAGATAGGTTCTCGCTGATTTGGATAAATTCGCTTTTCGCTCGGCTGCAAATAGGCCCTCTCCGTGATTCTCAAACATGAACGGAAAGGCGACGACATTTGGACGAAGTAAGTGATAGTCAGGTAAGGCTGCCGAATAAGTCGCCGGCACCCCCTCGCTTGGCCTTTCCGCGGACATTCTGGTGACGAAAAAGCGGTTTGACGGAAATGCTTGGACCACTAACGCGGGTCGCGGCTCATTCCATAGTGGTCGCACTGAAGACCAATAGGCCCACCGATTATCGAACGGATACAAACTATAGCGGCGAACATTGGAAAGCGTAAATTTTTCCTTCTTAAGTAGAGCTTCCCGCCCTTTCTCAGCATCGAAGCGTCCAGCATCTTGCGTAGGACCACTACGAGACGCGACGATTTCAGGCCACGTCTTGGCCGGATCAAAATAGGAATTCATCTCCTGTTCTAACGCGGTCCGATCAATGGACATGAGGGAACCATGCCTCATCTCCTGAAGTCCCGGTGTCGGCGCGATATCACAAAGCTCTGTTACTTTGGGCCACGACTGAAAAGCCACCGTTACGGAGTGCGGCCGGAACGAAAAGCGATTATTTTTATTCGGAACAGCTGCCGCATATGCGGAGTCGAAATCTGTAACCGTGAGGCTGGCGCGAAGATCACTACGTTTGGACTTGCCCCAAAAATCACGATAGCTGACGCTGGTAGCGGGATGATGCTGTAGCTTTCGGGTAAAGAGGCCAATCGACGTACCGAGCCGTATACCGGCGGTGTTATACTTGGTCGAGAAGACAGAAGGATCCGGCTCGCCCGTCGGGGTCTTCTTCCCAGTTTCGCGGCTGTCACCGTTCAGGCAATCAATCCAGACTTTGTCGAAATCCTTAAGCAACCCCTCACGCATCACCACAAACGACGGGTCAGCCAGATATGAGAAACTAGAGATGTAGCAAACGATACCTTGTTTGGTCTCCTCGGCAATTCGTCTCTGGGCAACTCGCATAAATCGCACGTAGAGTTCGTCAAGATTGAACTTCTTGATGCTCCACGTTTTTACCAATCCCTTCTTGTAAGGTTCTGACCAAGCCGGATTCCTCTTCCGGGCTTGTACCAGCGAACGCGTTGTAAGGCGGATTACCGAGCACAACCAAAATCGCTACATCCCGTTTTACATGCTCGGCAGCGTCACGCTCCTGGGCCAATTCCGGGAACAGTGGCAGACTTGCTTTCGGTCCTTTTGGCGGCTCCCACCCAGTAAGGGAGTTGGTCAGGTAGATGGCTGCGCGTTCGCCCTCTTTCGCATCCAAGGGCGCACCGAGTTGTGAGAGATAATTTCCGACCTGCCAATGGGCGATAACATACGGTGCGGACATCAACTCAAAGCCAAATACCCGCTCTCTGGCGGCCTGCTTGATGTCGTCAGCAAGCAAGGCATCTCCACCTTGTTGCCGAAGCGTCTCCTCAATTTTACGCAGCACGGCGACGACGTAGGCGCCCGTTCCGCAGCAGGGATCGAGGACATACACATCTTTATCGGCCAGGCCATTTGGTCGACCGAGCTCAGTTCGAAGCACATGGTCGACCCGTTCCACCATGTATTCGACAATTTCCTTCGGGGTGTACCAAACGCCTAGGTCTTTCCGGAGTTGCGGGTCGTAAGCCTGCAAGAACGGTTCATAAAAATGCTGAACGGCCTCGCCTGAATCGAAACTCTTGAAGAACGCGGTCTGATTTACCCGATTGAGCGCCTGGGCCGTTCGCTCAAGAACAGGCATGAGATCAAGCGCTGCAAGCCGTGTGGGCTTAGCTATCTCTTCAAAGAGAACTTTCACCATCGGAACGGTGAGAGAGAAGGCGGCAGTCTTCCAATCAAAACGGCCCGTATTGCTTCGGGCGTGGACTACCCATGCAGAAAACATCCCATAGAACAACGTCTGCACAAGTGTCGATTTAAAAAAATGATCTCCCTCTTCTCCCTCAAACCGAACCCCAAGCGCCGTCTCCAAGGACTTGCGCAGCGGGTCGAGAGCGCTGTTATCTTTCTCGTTGAGGGTTTGTAGCGCGTCCCGAGCATATGATGCGATGAACCACGCGATGTCCTCTGCCCGCACCAATGGCGCGGCAATCATCATCACCCGTTGCAGGAATTCGGCAAAATGAACGCCATGACGTTGCGCGGCAGGCCCCGGCTTTGCGGCCATAGTCCAAAAAGTCGGCTCGTCATGTGCAAGCGTGTAGTGATCTAACTCGGCTGGCGTGCCGCTTTGATCTTCGCCGATTAGGCGAAACTCCCGATAATTGGTGACTAGCACTAAGCGATAGAGGTCAAAATATTTGGTCGCTTGGGCGCTCTTTGCCGTCTGCCAAGTTTTATCAGCGAGGCCCTTCACCTCGATCACGCCGCGCTCGGGCAATTGTCCTTTGCGCGGCTCGCCACCCTGAATTTGGCTCTTTGCGTATAATCCGAAATCAGGGTTGTCAGCGCCCTGATTTCGAAGCTGGCCGTTGCAGATGACGGCAGGCTTCAGTTGGCGCCCAAAATGATTAAAAAGATTTTCGAGCGCCGAGTAGTATGAGGTCTCTTTGGTCGCGCCCCCCGTACCACGAATCTCCGCCATACGAATGAAGTATTGGCGGATTACATCCGCGTTCGTGGGGTGGATCATGATTGGGGCCAGAATCTCCAATTCGACTATGCAGGAGTCGGCTAGGAATGACTATGTCTCTGCTGGGAAATTCGGCTCTGAGCTGTACTCGCGCGAGGGATCGAAGCCGAACGGTGAAGACGCACTTGGCGGCGAAGTTTGTCGGGCCATTTTCATAAGCTTTTGCCAGGCGGCGGCGGAAGCCTAACCGGGGATCCCCGCGGACCCCATTTCCCTTATTTATTGCCGGATTGGAATAAGGGGCCGCCGGCGGCTTTAGGATAAATAACTTTGGTTTTCAGGTACTTAGGTGGCGCGCCCGGAACGATTCGAACGTCCGACCCCCAAATTCGTAGTCTGGTGCTCTATCCAGCTGAGCTACGGGCGCAACGCGGCAGGTAGCTATAGGCTTCGGCGCTTATTGGCAAGGCGATCACCGTCCGCGCCCTCCGGCACCGGGGGACGGATGAGCGGCGATGTGATTAGCCATGGGCCCGCGCACCGCGATGGGCGGCGAGCTCGACGGCGCGGTCGGGGATGGTGAGCCGGATGGTCGCGCCGATGGTGCCTTCGACCAGGCGGATTTCGCCGCCATGGGCACGGATGAGTTCCGCGGCAATGGCGAGGCCCAAGCCGGTGCCGCCGGTCCGCGTCGAGCCCTGGAACGCCTCGAACAGATGGGCGCGGGCCTTTTCGGAGAAGCCCGGCCCGGTGTCGGACACTTCGATCACCACCACCGCGCCCTCGCGGCGGCCGGTGATGCGGATCTGGTCGCGGCCCGGATCGCGCGCGGCGCGGCTTTCGAGCGCCTGCAACGCGTTGCGCGCCAGATTGAGCAGGATGCGGAACAGCTGATCGTAGTCGGCTTCCACCGTGAGATCGCGCTCGACCGCGCTGATCCAGCGGATCGGCGAGTCCGGCGCCAGATTGAGCGTTTCGTGGACTTCTTCGACCAGCGGCTCGAGCAGCATCTGGCGGCGCTCCGGCGGTGGCTCCTGCAACCGGCCGTAGGACAATGTCGATTGGCAAAACGCGATGGCGCGTTCCAGCGCATGCACCAGCTTCGGCGCGAAACGCTGCACGCCGGGATCGGGAATATCGACGAGGCGGTCGGAGAACAGCTGCGCCGACGCCAGCAGGTTGCGCAGGTCGTGATTGATCTTGGCCACCGCGAGGCCCAGCGCCGCCAGCCGGTTCTTCTGATGCAGCATCGAGGCAAGCTCGGTCTGCATGGTGGCAAGCTCGCGCTCGGCGGTGCCGATCTCGTCGCCGCGCCCGGACGGCGCGATGACGCGGTCGCTGTTTTCCGGATCGGCGCGGAACGCCGTCATGTTGGCGGTGACGCGGCGCATCGGGCGCACGAACATGTAAAGCAGAGCCAGATAAACCAGCGCCGCGCTGATGCCCGAGATGAGGAGTGACAGCAACAGAATATCGACCGAATAGCGCAGCATGGCCTTGCGCAGCGGCGGCTCGTCCATGACGATTTCGATATATTCGCCGCCCATCGGCGCCGGACCGACGACCCGCATCACGTCGTTCTTGGTGTGGGTGTTGAGCAGCATCTTGAAGGCGTCGACGATCGAATCGAATTCTTTGACATCGCGCATGTCGAAATCATCGCTGATCGGCGGCGGCATATCGTCGATCGCCAGCATGCGGCGCCGCATCCCCATTTTCATGGCGACCGCGCGGGCGCCGATCGAATTGAGAATTTGCTTGGCGAGCGCGTCCGACACCACACCGTTCGGCGCGGCGTCGAGGACGAGCGCCGCGGTGTAAGCCGAGGCCAGCCGGTCCTTGAGCCAATTGACCCGGAAATTGGCGACCGAGGGAACATAGATCAGCACTTCCGCGATCATCACGAACAGGATCGTGAGGACCAGGAGCTTCCCCGAAAGCCCGAAGCGCGACGGCCGGACCGATTCCGGAACCGCGGCGGTTTCATCAGTCATGTCAGAGCCTTGCTGGCGTTTCGTGGCCGAAATTCAACCAAAACGACGCAGCCACCCTATAATGCGACGCACCAAAGGAGACGTCAAACTCCGGGTGAAATAGGTCATGGCGGCGCGTTTTCCCACCTCGGCATAGGTCGGATACGGCACAATAACCCCGGCAATGGCTTCGATATTCAGTCTTTGGTTGATGGCAAGCGCCCAGGCGGCGATGTTTTCGGCCGCTCCCGCGCCGACAATGGTCGCGCCCAGAATATCGCCGCGGCGATCGGTGACGATCTTGATGTGACCTTCGGTCGCGCCGGTCGCCGCCGCGCGGCCATTCTCGCGGTAGGATGATCGCAGCACGCGGATGATGCCGGCCTGCGCCCGCGCCTCCTCCTCGATCAGGCCGGCCTGAGCCAGCTCGGGATTGGTGTAGGTCACCCACGGCACCGACAGCCGGTCAGCCCGTACCGGCGTACGGAACAGCGCATGGCGGATCACGAGGCCGGCGTGATGATTGGCCAGATGCGTGAACTGCGGCGCGCCGGTGACGTCGCCGATGGCATAGACCTGTTTGTTGCTGGTGCGCAGCCGGCGGTCGACAGTGATGCCGTTCAGGTCGAAACGGATGCCGCCGGCATCGAGATCAAGATTGTCGAGGTTGGGGCGCCGTCCGGCCGCGATCAGTATATGCGTGCCCTCGATCGTCTCTTCGCGTCTTTCTGGGTCGGTACCATGCGCAATATCGACGTGCAGTCGCGCCAGCGCCCGCCGCACGCGCAAGACTTCAACGCCGCTGCGGATGACAACGCCCTCGCGGCCGAGCGCATCGAGTACGATGTTGGAGCATTCGGTGTCATCGCCGGCGAGCGGCACCGCCGCCTCGAGCACGGTGACTTCCGCGCCGAGGCGGCGGAACGCTTGCGCGAATTCGAGCCCGGTCGCGCCGGCGCCGATGATGATCAGATGGCGCGGACACTCGGCAAGATCGAATACGGTGTCGTTGGTCAGGTAAGGCGCCTCCGCCAAGCCCGGGATCGGCGGCAATATCGGCGACGAGCCGGTGGCGATGACAAAGCGCCGCGCTTTAATGTCGAAGCCGTTGACTGCAACCGTCGCCGGATCGGTAAATCGCCCCTCGCCGTCGACGATCCGCACGCCGAGACCATTGAAGCGCTCGCGCGAATCCTGCGGCGAGACCGCGGCAACGACGTCATGCACATGCGCCCGTACCGCGGCGAAGTCGGCGCCAAAGCGCGCCGGGCTGGTAAAATGCGGGCTGGTAAGATGCTTGGCTCCGTTTCGCAGGATGCCATTGTGTGCGATTTGCGCGCGATCCGCCGCAGCGAGCAGGGCCTTGGACGGCAATACGCTGCCGGCGCCGCCCCTTTTGCCGTTTTCGATCAGCACCACGTTGACGCCGAATGCCGCCGCCGCGGACGCGGCCGAGAGCCCTCCGGCGCCACCGCCGATCACGCAAATATCCGGTCGGATCTCTTGTCGGGTTCCGTCTCGGGTTCCTTCTAGCGTTCCTTCACGGATTCCTTGGGTCATCGGCCTGCCGGGAGTCTAAAGCTCTGTAACACCTATTCTATAGTCGCCACGCCCTGGCAATCCGGTTCCGGATTGCGGCCGGAATAGCGGCCGAAAGGAGAGAAAAGCGCCGTCAAATCGCGGCGAAGTCACGTTGACGAAGGATGCCCCCTCCCGTATAAGCCGCGCCAATCGCGCCGCAGGAGCGGCGGGCCTGAGCCTGCCCAAAATTTAACCTTTTAAAGTCGCGTGCGCAGCGGAGATCGAAGCCGTGAAACGGACCTATCAGCCGAGCAAACTGGTGCGCAAACGGCGCCATGGTTTTCGCAGTCGGATGGCCACCAGGGGCGGTCAAAAGGTGATTGCGGCACGGCGCTCGCGTGGGCGCAAGAGGCTTAGCGCCTGATCGAGGGCTTGGACTGCGGGCGTAAGGCGTTCTGTTCTCGCCACTCCCCAATTCTTAGCCAAATCGATCTCAGCCAAGTCGATCTCAGCCAAATCGACGCCAAAGTCTGCATCATGGAGCGCTTAAAACGCCGGACGGACTTTCGAGCAGCTGCGCAAGGTGCGCGGGCGCCGACCAAGGCCTTCGTCCTGCAGGTACGCAAGCGCGGCGGCGCCGACGAAGGTCAAACAGCCCGGCTCGGCTTCACCGTGTCGCGGCAGGTCGGCAATGCGGTCGAACGCAACCGGGTGAAGCGGCGCTTGCGTGAGGCGGTTCGGCTGAGTGCCGACGATAAGTTTTGCGCCGGCCACGATTACGTGCTGATTGGCCGGCGGACGGCGCTGGCGCTGCCGTTTGGCGACATGCTCCACGATCTCGATGCGGCCTTGCGCCGGGTTCACGGCCAAGTTCGCAACCAAGTTCCTACCGATGCCGCTCGAACTGGTACCGGAAACGAGCGGTCCCCACATAGAGCGGGCTCGCCCGACCGCCGGCGGCAAAAACAGCCGCAGGAAAAGCGGCAACCACGCAACCCGTCATGAGCCGGTGATAATGGCGCTTGATACGCAACGGCACTTAGACTGAGCAGGGCATTTCATGTTTCGCGAGCACAAGAACACTATCCTGGCCATCGTGCTGTCGCTGCTCGTCGTGGTCGGCTGGCAATATTTCGTCGGCTATCCGCAGATGGAGCGCCAGCGCCAGCAGGAAGTGCTCAAGCAGCAGGAACAGTCGCAAACCCAGCCCGGCGCCGCCAACAAAGCCGGCGCCGATCAGCCGATAAACGCGCAACCGAATGGGCTGCCCGGCACGCCGCCTGAAGCGCCGGGCCTGCCGAACGCGGCCGCCCCCTCGGCGCAGGCCCAAGTCGCCACCCGCGAGGCGGTGCTCGCCTCGACCCCCCGCATCGCCATCGACACGCCGCGGCTCGGCGGCTCGATCGATCTCAAAGGCGGCCGCATCGACGACATCACGCTCACCCAATACCGCGAGACCATCGATCCCAATTCGCCGCCGATCGTGATGTTCTCGCCGTCCGGCGCGCCGGACGCCTATTACGCCGAATTCGGCTGGGTGCCCGCCTCCGGCACCACCGCCGCGCTGCCGGGTGCGGACACGGTGTGGCAGCAGCAAGGCTCGGGCAAGCTCGGCATCGATCATCCGGTGACGCTGACCTACGACAACGGTCAGGGCCTCGTCTTCACCCGCACCATCGCGGTCGACGACCATTATCTCTTCTCCATCAGAGACCAGGTCGCGAACAAGGGCTCAAACGCGGTCACGCTATTCCCGTACGCTTTGGTTTCGCGCCACGGCGCGCCGAAAGTGCTCGGCTATTACATTCTGCACGAGGGTCTGATCGGCGTGATGGGCGATCAGGGGCTGCAGACCGAAACCTACAAAAAGATGGACGATAAGAAATCCCAGAGCTGGGACGTCACCAACGCCTGGCTCGGCTTCACCGATAAATATTTCGCCGCAGCGCTCCTGCCCGACACCGATGCGCATGTCCGCGCGCGCTTCTCCGCCGCCGATACCGGCACGGTGAAAAACTACCAGACCGATTATCTTCTCCAGCCGCAAACCATCGCCCCGGGCGGCACCGGCTCGGCCGATGCCCGGCTGTTCGCCGGTGCCAAGGAAGTCTCGGTCGTCGGCATCAACTTCCTCGGCGGCATCGACGGCGGCTACAATGCGGCGCTGGGCCTCAACCATTTCGATCTCGTGATCGATTGGGGCTGGTTCTACTTCATCACCAAGCCGATGTTCCTCGCCATCGACTACTTCTTCCACGTTGTCGGCAATTTCGGCATCGCCATCCTGATCGTCACCGTGCTGGTGAAGTTCCTGTTCTTCCCGCTCGCCAACAAATCTTACGCCTCGATGGCGAAGATGAAGGCGGTCCAGCCGCAGATGGCGATGATCAAGGAGCGCTTCGCCGACGACAAGATGAAGCAGCAGCAGGCGATGATGGAGCTCTACAAAAAAGAGCAGATCAATCCGATCGCCGGCTGTCTGCCGATCGCCATCCAGATTCCGGTGTTCTTCTCGCTCTACAAAGTGCTGTTCATCACCATCGAAATGCGCCATGCGCCGTTCTATGGCTGGATTCACGATCTCTCGGCGCCGGATCCCACCAACATTTTCACGCTCGGCGGATTGATACCCTTCGATCCGACCATCCTGCCGGTGATCGGCGGCTTCATGCATCTCGGCTTCTGGCCGGCCATCATGGGCGTGACCATGTGGGTGCAGATGAAGCTCAATCCCGCGCCGCCCGATCCGACGCAGCAGATGATCTTCAACTGGATGCCGCTGATCTTCACCTTCATGCTGGCGAGCTTCCCGGCCGGCCTCGTCATCTATTGGGCCTGGAACAACTCGCTCTCAGTGCTGCAGCAGAGCGTGATCATGCATCGCAACGGCGCCAAGATTCAGTTGTGGGATAATCTCAAAGGCACGTTCATCAAACCGAAGGCGCCGGCGAAATAGTTTTTCCGCCGGCGCCCAGTTCCTTCGCTATTGCCTGGCCTTTTCCGTCTTCGATACGCTGGTCTGAGCGCAAGACCGAGCCCATGCGGCTTGGCCCGCGTGCGAAGTTCGTGCCCACGGCTCCTAAAAACTTGTCACCTACCCGGCAAACCGATGCTGTAGGCTGCGCCGAGGGCGCATCGCGCCTTCGACGATTTTGAGCGCGATGAGCGGCAGGGATTACGCATGCGGATCATAGTTTGGGTGCTCGTCGTCCTGGTCGTCGTGATTTTGGCCGGATTCGCCGGCGTGTTGGCATTCGACGCCCCGGCGAAGCCGGAGCCTTTGGCCTCGATCAGCGCTCCTTTCGCCCATGTCGATTTCAGCGATCTGCCGCCGGTAAAGACCTATGCCGCGCGCGATGGCGCCGCGCTCGGCTATCGGACCTATGACGGCGGCGCCGGCCAAGGCGCCGAACTAGTGGTGGTGCTGATCCACGGCTCATCCGACAATGGCGCCGGCATGCATCCACTCGCCAAGGCGCTCCGCGACGCCGGCGCGTCGGTTTATGTGCCGGTGCTGCGCGGCCACGGTGTTTCCGGCCGCGTCGGCGATGTCGACTATATCGGCCAGCTCGAGGACGACCTCGCCGATTTCGTCAAGGTGCTGCGGCCGCTTCATCCCGATGCCAGCTTTTCACTGATCGGCTTTTCCTCGGGCGGTGGCTTCGTGCTGCGCGCGATTGCCGGGCCCGATGAGAAGCTGTTCGATCGCTTCATTATGATCTCGCCGGCCTTGCCGCCGGGCGCACCGACCATTCGCCCGGACACCGGCGGCTGGGTCGCGGTGGCGAAGCCGCGCATTATCGCGCTCGTGCTGCTCAATCGTCTCGGCATCCACCGCTTCAACGGACTTCCGATCGTCGCGTTCGCAACCTCGCCGCAGGTGCCCGATCTGACCAGTTTCTATTCGTTCCGGCTCGCGGTCGATTTCGGCGCGCCGCGCGATTATCTGGCGGCGCTCAGCCGCAGCACGAAACCGGCGGCTCTCCTGGTCGGCGGCAGCGACGAGGTGTTTTATCCCGAGCAATTCGCGCCCTTGTTCAAGCCGGCCCGGCCCGATCTGCCGGTCACGATAGTGCCCGGCGTCGGCCATATCGGCATGACGGTATCGCCTGAGGGCATCGCCGCGGTCCGCAAATCCTTCGTGGACCTGACCGCACCCGCGAAGGGCTAAGCATCTCCAGTCTGTAGGCCCCGGTTGATGCCTTGGAACGACCGTCGTCTCCGAAACGTTACCCATGGCTACAAATGCGTTAACGGGCGGCAGTGTCAAACTCCTGCGGTGCTCATCCTGGAGGATGAACCCTGGGTTTTACTGCCCGATCGAAACGATCGAGCCCGCGGGCTACGAGGTATCGAGACTGCGACGAGACGATCCGGATAGGAAAGCCGCCGACATTCAGATGCCGGGCTCGACGTTGGACTGAAATTCGCTATGCCATCGTAACGCCGCGCTCTTGGATCCCGCGCTGCGCCTTAAAAAAGCAGATCCATGCCCAATGTCGTGACTTTTTACCCGAATACCTCCGGATTCGTGGCCGAAATGCCCGAAGGCGGAATGCCGCCCGCAGATTTGACGGCGGAGGCATTGCGGCTTCGGGTCCGGCAGCAGGAGATTTTGGCGGAACTTGGCGTACTCGCCCTGCAAGGAACTCCTTTTGCCGAATTGCTCGATGTGACCGCTCGACGAACGGCCGACGGCCTGCAAGCCGAGTTCACCAAGGTTTTGGAATTTGTTCCGTCGGAAGGCCGCTTTCTGGTCCGGGCGGGTGTCGGCTGGGAGCCCGGCGTCGTCGGCTCAGCCACTATAGGCGCTGATCTTGCGTCGCCCGCCGGCTACGCCCTGCGCACCGGCAAGGCGGTGATCTCCAATCATCTCGAAAACGAAGAACGCTTCAGGACGCCGGAGCTGCTGCTGGGGCACGGCATTCGCCGCGCCATGAATGTGATCCTCCAGGGCGATGGCGGGCCTTACGGCGTCCTCGAAGTCGATAGCCGCTTCGACGGCGAATTCTCCGCCCACGATATTTCCTTCTTGCAGGGGGCGGCCAACATCCTTGGCATGGCGATTTACCGGCAGCGCGCCGAGCGAGATCTGACCGCCGCCCTCGAGCGCCATCGGCTGTTGACGAAAGAGGTCAATCACCGAATCAACAACAGCCTGCAGATCGTCGCCAGCATGCTGCATCTGCAAACCACCACTACGCAGAACGAGGAGGTGCGGCACGCGTTGCGCGACGCATCGAGCCGCATCGCGGCAATCGCGCGCGCGCATCAGCAGCTCTACGGCAGCGACCAAATCCATACCGTCGATCTCGCTGCCTATCTGGGCGACATCTGCAACGAACTCGGCAAGGCGATGCCGAACTGCAAGCTCCATGTCACGGCCGCGGCCGGACTTCATTGCGCCACCGACACGGCCATCCCGATAGCGCTCCTGGTCAACGAGTTGATCACCAACAGCGCCAAATACGCCTATCCGGATGGCGGCTCCGAAGTGTGGCTCGATCTTGCGCGGTGCGGCGACACTATCTCGATTTCGGTCCGCGACCGGGGCGTCGGATTGCCCGAAGGTTTCGACCTTCATTCCGGCAAGCGCCTCGGCATGCGTCTTGTCACCGCACTGTCGTCGCAAGTGCACGCCGACGTGCAGGTCCGACGGCTGACGCCAGGGACCGAGTTTTTGCTGACAATTCCGGTCCCGGCGGCGAACTGATTTCCCTTCGCGGCGTTTCCCGGGCAGCGCAGCACCATAAGCGCGTTCACGCGCGTCTTCGCACGCTATGGTGGGTGCGCTGCAGACCCGGGACCTTCACAAGTGCCGTATCCCTACGCTGAGTACCGCCTTGTCTGATGCGACGTTGGCGTGAAGAACTAGACGTATGACTGACCATACGCCTATGTCGAAGGTTTCCCGGCTTGAGGTCATTACGGCGGGTGCGCTGCGTCGTTGGACGTTGGCAGAGAAGAAGCGGATTGTCGCGGAGAGTTATAGCGCGCCACGGTTTGTATCGGCTACGGCGCGACGGAATGGTTTGTCTGCGAGCCAATTGTTCACTTGGCGGCGGCTTGCCGGCGAGGGTCGCCTTGTCGAGGCTGGTGAAGCTACGACGTTTGCGCCGGCTATTATCAGCGGCGAGCCTTTAACGAGCAGCCCACCGTCACCGCCGGCATGCCTTGAAGGTGGGGAGAATCCACCATCTCCGGTAGCGGCGCCGGGCCGGATAGAGATTGTGTTGACGCGCGGGCGTCGGGTGATCGTGGACACTGGCGTTGATGCGGCGGCGCTGGCGCGGGTTGTGGCCGTTCTGGAACGACCATGATCGCGGTTCCGAGCGGCGTGCGGGTCTGGCTGGCGACCGGCCACACCGATATGAGGAAGGGTTTTGCGAGCTTGTCGCTGCAGGTTCAGGAAGTGCTGCGGCGCGATCCGCTGAGCGGTCACCTGTTTTGCTTTCGTGGCCGCAGCGGCAATCTATTGAAGGTGATCTGGCACGACGGCCAGGGGGCCTGCCTGTTCGCGAAGCGGTTGGAACGGGGCCGGTTCTTGTGGCCGAACCCGGCCGACGGAGCGGTGACGATCTCCTCGGCGCAGCTCGGCTATCTGCTGTCCGGAATCGATTGGCGAAATCCGCAGGAAACGTGGCGGCCGACCTCGGTCGGATGATGGTTTTGCTTTGCAGTTGCTGACGAATATGATTCTCTTGCCGCGTGACATCGGCATTTGAACCTCTGCCATCCGATCTTGCCGCCGCTCATGCGATGATCCTCGCCGAGCGCACCGCGCGTGTCGAAGCCGAAGCGGTTGCGGCTCGCGCTCAGGCGGTGAATGCCAGTACGGAAGCCCTGATCGCCCATCTCAAGCTCGAGATCGAGAAGCTTCGCCGGGCGCTTTACGGCAGCCATTCGGAGCGCAAGGCGCGGCTTCTGGAGCAGATGGAACTTCGGCTGGAAGACCTGGAGGCGGCAGCGACTGAGGACGAACTGGCGGCCGAGAGGTCGGCGGCCAAGACGCAAACGATACAGTCGTTCCAGCGCCAGCGGCCTTCGCGCAAACCGTTCCCCGGCCATTTGCCACGCGAGCGGGTCGTTATCGCGGCGCCGCAAAGCTGTCCCTGCTGCGGGTCGGCGACGCTGTCGAAGCTGGGGGAGGACATCACCGAGACGCTGGAGGTGATCCCGCGGCAGTGGAAAGTGATCCAGACGGTACGCGAGAAGTTCTCGTGCCGGCAATGCGAGACGATCACGCAGCCGCCGGCCCCGTTCCATGTGACGCCACGAGGCTTCGCCGGGCCCAACCTGCTGGCCATGATCCTGTTCGAGAAGTTCGGCCAGCATCAGCCCTTGAACCGGCAAAGCGACCGATATCGTCGCGAAGGCATCGATCTGAGCGTGTCGACGTTGGCCGATCAGGTCGGCGCCTGCACGACGATCCTGCAGCCACTGCATACGCTGATCGAGCGCCACGTCTTGGCTGCCGAGCGACTGCATGGCGACGACACGACCGTGCCGATCCTGGCCAAGGGCAAGACGGTCACGGGGCACATCTGGGCGTATGTCCGTGACGACCGGCCGTTTGGCGGTCGCGCACCGCCGGCGGCGCTGTATTACGCCTCACGCGATCGCAGGCATGAGCATCCCGAACGGCATCTTCAAGACTTCGCCGGCATCCTGCAGGCTGACGCCTACGGCGGCTACAACGAGCTTTACAATTCCTCGCGCGGTCAGGGAGCGATCACATCGGCACTGTGCTGGGCCCATGCCAGGCGGCAGTTCTTCGAGCTGGCCGATATCGCCGCCAATGCACGGCGCGGAAAGAAGGCGCCGGCGATCTCACCGATCGCGTTGGAGACGGTCAAGCGCATTGATGCCCTGTTCGATATCGAGCGGGCCAGGAACGGTCGGAGCGCCGAAGAACGCCTGAGCATCCGGCAGGAGCAAAGCGCGCCGCTTTTGGCCTCGCTGGAAGCGTGGTTGCGCGAGGAGCGATGCCATCTGTCGCGCTCGGCCTCCGTCGCCAAGCCGATCGACTATATGCTCAAGCGCTGGGGCCGGTTTGCTCGCTTCATCGATGATGGCAGGATCTGCCTGACCAACAATGCAGCCGAACGCGCCCTTCGCGGATTTGCACTGGGAAGAAAGTCGTGGCTATTCGCCGGCTCCGAACGCGGCGCTGTCCGGGCGGCAGCCATGGCGACGTTGATCATGACGGCGAAGCTCAACGACATTGATCCGCAAGCTTGGCTCGCCGACGTACTTGCCCGCATCGCCGACATCCCGCAGGGCCGGCTTCCTGAACTCCTGCCATGGGAGTGGCAACAGTCGAATCTGCAGGTGGCCGCTTGAGTCATGGTGGCTGTCTCCCACGTCTTCACAATCCGGCGCGCTGCTCAGATTCTCGGCCGGGATGAAAGCTTGCTCTGGGATCTGTCCGATCAACTCAATCCTGAAGATGGAATGTTGTGGATTTACGATCTCGACGGGATCGAAATCCTAGCCTTCACGGCCGACGCCATCGACACATTCCGCGAAATAATCAAAGATCAGATAGATCGCCCCGGTTGACAGGTAACCGCGGTCCTCGGCGGATGCTTACCAAGTGCCGAGCAGAGGATGCACCGAGACCGCGACGATCCCGGAACAGCGGTGCACCACGGCGTGCTGCACCGCATCCGGGAAACGCCACGCAGGTGAGACCTTCCATTGTCGTCGGCGTCATGGTCGGACGCTCTACTCCCCTCACTAAAGGGAAGCCGTTGGTAGCTTGGTGAGCAAAACTCCGATGCGGAGGCATCGCGAGAACGGGTCAGCCTGCTACGCCGCGCGGACGCAGTTGAAGAAGGTGGCCACCTTGGTTTCGAGGTCGCTGGCCCGCGACGACAGTTGCGCGGTCCATTGCGCGATTTCATCGGCCGCGGCGGCGCCCTTGGCGACGGCTTGCTGGACCGAATCGATTTCGCCGGAGGCCCGCGCGGTGTGGCCGGCCGCGGTGTGAATGCTCTCCGCGATATTGCGCGTGGTCATGCTCTGCTGTTCGACCGCCGCCGCGATGCTGGTCGACACGCCGGTCAGTTCGCCGATGACTTGCGCGATCGACGAAATCTCGGCGACCGAGCGTTTGGTCGCGTCCTGGATGGCGGCTACTTGCCGCGCGATGTCGTCGGTGGCGTGCGAGGTCTGGTTGGCAAGCGTCTTCACCTCGGCGGCGACCACGGCGAAGCCTTTGCCGGCCTCGCCGGCGCGTGCCGCTTCGATGGTGGCATTGAGCGACAGGAGATTGGTCTGCGCCGCGATCGCCGAAATGGCGCCAACCACCGAGCCGATGCGTTCGGCGGTATCGGCGAGCGAGCGGATGGCCTGCCGGGTGCGCTCGGTGTCGCCGACCGCGGACTGCGCCATGCCGAGACCATGGCTCGCTTGCTGACCGATCTCCTGGATCGATTCGGAGAGTTCCTCGGTGGCCCGCACCATGATGTCCATGCGCTGGCTGGTTTCTTCCGACGCCGTGGAAGCCGAGGCCATCCGCTCGCGGGTGTGGCCGGCGGCCGTGCTCAATGCCGAGCATGTCGCCGTCAAGGAAACCGAGGCTTCCTTGATTGCCTCGACCACCGCGCCGATGGCGCCCGCGAATTCGGTGATGGCGTCGTCGATGGTGCCGCGCCGCGCCAGCGTGGCCCGCTCGGCGGCCTGGCGATGCAAGGTCATCGCGTTCGCCACGTCGAAGGCGATGACCTGGGACAGGGCGCTACCACGGTCGGCGATCTTGGCCGGAGAGAACCGGTATTTTCGCCCCAGTGCACGGAGCGCGGCCTTGAGCACGTAACTGCCGGCCGTGCTCCTGATGCGGGCGTCGAAGCCGAGAGCGGCTTCCTGCTCGACGGTGCGCTGGCACAATTCGGCATAGCGTCCGTCGAGATCGCCACCAAGGAGCGCCTTGAAATGCGCCAGTTCCAGCGTTTTGAGCAAATCGCGGTTCTGTACGACGATCTCGCCCACCAGCGGCAATCTTCGGACGGCGTTGAGGATTTCATCGATGGCCCGTTCCAGATCGGGCTCGAGCAGCGGCCACGCTTCCTTGACGACAAGGCGGGCGCGCGCGTCGAGGCCGTAAAGCGCAAGACGAGCTTCAAACGATTGGACACGCTGGGTGGACGTCATTCTTCCGCAACCGTGGACCCGGCGAGGGTTGCGCATAGTGCGAGACAAACCTTGCTCTTGAATGAACGATAAAGTTACCACGTCGTCTGCTGCCGCGCACAACAGGGGCAATGGCTGTCTGCGCCAATAAAAAACGGGAGGCCGAAGCCCCCCGCTTGTTTAGTCCCCGTCTTGCAGGACGACTTTATGAGCGGCCGACGACGTCGACCGTCACGTTGGCCAGCCCGTCCATGCCCAGCGCGCGAGCTCCCGCCGGCGTGAGGTCGATGATGCGGCCGCGGATGTAGGGCCCGCGATCGTTGATGCGCACCACGACGGATCGACCGTTATGGGTATTGGTGACCCGCACCATGGTGCCGAGCGGCAGGGTCTTGTGGGCTGCGGTCAGCCCGTTGGGCGAGGCCCGTTCGCCATTCGCTGTGCGTTCGCCCGAGTAAGCATAGACGGATGCAATACCTGTCTGCGCCGAAGCGGCGTATGTAAATCCCAGAGTCGTACCAATAAAAGCGAGAGTAAAAACAAGTCTTCCCCGGCTGTGCCAAGCCATAGTTTACCTATTACGTTGTTGATGGGATGGGTGATAGGCTCTTTGCCGTGAGCCATGGCCGCTTTGACAGGCTAAATGTGTTCATACTGCGATACAGCAGAGCAAATAAAACCTTTGGCCTAAACGTGAAATCTATAAGGCGCTGTCAGAAATTCGGAACAAATCTATAAAGGACTGGCGCAAGGGCACTTTTCGGCGGCAGAACGCCGCCGGAGCCGGAAAATAAGGCAAGAGCTATGCTTAAAACGCAGCTTAGGGAGACTTACCTATGCGCAACGCCCCAAGCAAAACTGCCGGCAAAAGCGATCGGCAGGGCTCCCGGAACCGCAAATCAGGCCGCCGCGGTCGGCAAGACGTAGTTCTCGAACTGCTTTCGGAGCGCGGTCTTCTGGATTTTGCCGGTGGCGGTGTGCGGGATTTCGCTGACGAACACGACATCGTCCGGCAACCACCACGACGCGATCTTGTCGGTCATGAAGGCCAGCAATTCGTCCTTGCCGAGGTCTTGGCCCGATTTAGGCACCACGACCAGAAGCGGCCGCTCGTCCCACTTCGGATGGCGAACGCCGATCACTGCCGCTTCAGCGACTTTGGGATGACCGACCGCAAGATTTTCCAGCTCGATCGAGGAAATCCATTCGCCGCCCGACTTGATCACGTCTTTGGAACGGTCGGTGATGTTGAGGTAGCCGTAGCGATCGATGGTGCCGACATCGCCGGTGTCAAAAAAACCTTCGTTGTCGAGGATATCGCTGTCGTCCTTGAAATAGGCCCTGGCGACCGAAGGGCCGCGCACCTTCAAGCGGCCGAACGCTTTGCCGTCCCAAGGCATGTCGTTGCCTTCGTCGTCGGTAATCTTCATCTCGACGCAGAACGGCGCGTGGCCCTGCTTCTGCTGAACGTCGAGCAAGGCCTCGCCCTCGAGCCCGGCATATTCGGGCTTGACCGAGCCAAGCGTGCCGAGCGGGCTCATCTCGGTCATGCCCCAGGCGTGGCAAACGTTGACGCCATAGACGTCCTGGAATTTCTGCACCATGGCGCGCGGACAGGCCGAGCCGCCGATCACCACTTTCTTCAGGTGCGGCAGTTTCAAATGATTGGCTTCGAGATGCTGCAGCAGCATCAGCCACACCGTCGGTACCGCGGCGCTGAAGCTGACGCGGTAACTGTCGAGCAATTCGTAGATCGAGGCGCCGTCGAGCTTGGCGCCCGGCATAACCATGGTCGCGCCGATCATCGGCGAAGTCAAAGCGAGACCCCAGCAATTGGCGTGAAACATCGGCACCACCGGCATGACCACATCGCAGGCGCCGACGCCCATGGCATCGAGCTGCGCTGCCATCAGCGAATGCAGCACATTCGAACGATGCGAATAGAGCACGCCCTTGGGGTCGCCGGTGGTGCCGGACGTGTAGCACATGCCGGCAGCGGTATTCTCGTTGAACGCCTTCCAGGCGAAGTCGCCGTCGACTTCGGCAATCCATTCCTCATAGGGCACGGCGTTCTTCAGTGCCGTCGCCGGCATATGGGCCGCATCGGTCAAGACCACATATTGCTCGATCGGTTTGAGCCGATCGGCGAGTTTTTCCAGGATCGGCAGGAAGGTGAGATCGACCAGCATCAGGCGGTCTTCGGCGTGATTGACGATCCAGGCGATCTGGTCGGGAAAGAGCCGCGGATTGACGGTGTGATAAATGCCGCCAATCCCCATGATGCCGTACCAGGTTTCGAGGTGCCGCCAGGTATTCCAGGCGAGCGTGGCCACGCGGTCGCCAACCTTGATGCCGGTCTTATCGAGCCGTTGAGCGACACGGAGCGCGCGTTTGCGCAAACTCGCGTAATTCGTGGTGTGGATAGGGCCTTCGATCGACCGGGTGATGATCTGCCGCTCGGCGTGATAGGTCGCGGCATGATCGATGACACGATGGCACAGCAACGGCCAATCCTGCATCAGGCCAAGCATTGTCTTCCTCCCGCGATGGCATCGTTTTGGACCGCGGCCGGCCGATACCGGCGCAATCGACTAGCGTTGCAGCCGAGGTTAGCCCCACGCCGTGCCAAGGCAAACTGTCACATTCGCGTCCCAAGTTTTGGCGGGCTAGGTCTCGACCAGCTTGTAGCGGTCGGGCCGAATGGCCTAGCTTCGTTGCGGACCCGATCCCACAGCCGGCCGAATAGCGCCGCAATTCGGCCGGAGATATTGGCGTGAAGACTGCCGTGGTCATCGCCCTGTTGCTGAGCGCGACTGGTTTGGCCGCCGCACAAAACGGCCCCGCATCGGCGCTGAAAGTGGCCAAATCCACGCATGGCAGCGCGCGCGCGGAACGGCCGCAACCCCCTATCATTCTGCAGCAATTCGCGCCGGCGCAGGAATCTTATGCGTCAATGCCCGAAGCGGCCGCCGCCGCAGCCGCGGTAACGCCATCAGCCTGTCAGGTGCGGCTGGCCAAGATCGCGATATTCCAGCCGATTCCGGTGCTGGTCGGCCCCGGCGATTGCGGCGCCACCGATGCCGTCCTGATCGATACTGTGATCTTGCCGGACAAAACCAAGGTCGCGGTGACGCCGGCCGCGACGATGCGCTGTCCCATGGCGGAGGCTGTCGCGCAGTGGGTGCGCGAGGACGTGGTGCCGATCTTGAAGGATCTGCCGCCGCTGCGCGCGCTGGACAACTTCGATTCCTATAGCTGCCGCGGCCGTAATAATGTGCGCGCCGCGCAATTGAGCGAGCACGGCAAGGCCGACGCGCTCGATGTGCGCGATTTCAAGCTTGCCGACGGCCACGAACTCAATCTGACCGACATCCATGCCGGCAAGGATTGGCGCGACGCCATCAAAGCCAGTGTTTGCGCGCGTTTCTCGACCGTGCTGGGGCCCGGCTCCGACGGCTATCACGAAGAACATATTCATCTCGATCTCGAAGAGCGCCGCAACAATTACAAGATTTGCGAATGGGACGTACGCGTGCCGCCACCGCCTGCCGAGGCCAAGAGAAACGAAAAGACGACGGCTGCTGCTGCTGACAACGGCGTGGCGCCGACCGATGACATTGCTGCTGAAGCTGACGATGCGACGGCTATTCCATCAGACGCGGTACCGCTGCCGCGACCACGCCCGCGGAACGCGAACACGGCGCAAGTCGGGCCCGGGAAAAGCCGGAAAGCAACTGAATAAATAATAGAACCCGCCGTTTGGGCGGGCTCTATGACAGGATCGCTCGACTAGTGATGAACGACAATGGCGTCGTGATGATGATGCCAATGATGGTGATGATGACCGACGACGAGCACCGCCGCGTTCGCGGGCGCAGCATAAGGCAGCGCCAATGCGATACCGGCCAAAGCAGCAAGAGCAAGAACAAACTTTCGCATTCGATTTCTCCTGAATTATTCTCTGCGAAGAATAATTCGCGCGGACAAGAAGCGTTCCGAATAGAGTTCTGAACAGCCGTTCAGCTTTGAACGCCAAATCGAGTTTTACGTCGAGTTCTTACGGCAACTACGCGACGCGATAACAGGCAAGCATAGCAAAGGACGATAAATGTCTCCGCTCAGCAATCTCGCAGCGCGCGACGTCGAAACGCTGGTCCACCCCTACATCAATCTCGCGAGCTTTCGCGAGACCGGTCCGCTCATCATCGAGCGCGCCAAGGGCGTGTATGTCTACGATACCGACGGCAAGCCCTATATCGAAGGCATGGCCGGGCTGTGGTGCACCGCGCTCGGTTACGGCAACGAGGAATTGGTCGAAGCCGCAATGGCACAAATGCGCAAGCTCTCGTTTGCTCATTTGTTCACCGGGCGCAGCCACGATCCGGCGATCGAGCTTGCGGAGAAGCTCAAAGAGATCGCGCCGGTGCCGATCTCGAAAGTGTTCTTTTGTAATTCCGGATCGGAGGCGAACGACACCCAGGTCAAGCTTGTCTGGTATCTCAACAACGCGCTCGGCAGGCCAAACAAGAAAAAGATCATCAGCCGGACCAAGGCCTATCACGGCGTCACCATCGTCGCGGCTTCGCTGACCGGCTTACCCGGCAATCATCGCGACTTCGACCTGCCGCTGCCGGGCTTTCTGCACACCGCCTGTCCGCATCATTACCGTTTCGCGCAGGATGGCGAGACCGAGGAGGAATTCGCCAGCCGATTGGCCGAAGAGCTCGATGCGCTGATCGTCAAGGAAGGCCCCGACACGATCGCTGCCTTCATCGCCGAGCCGGTGATGGGCGCCGGCGGCGTGATCGTGCCGCCGAAGACCTATTTCGAAAAAATCATGCCGGTTTGTGCCAAGCATGATGTTTTCATGATCAGCGACGAAGTGATCTGCGGCTTTGGCCGGATCGGCACCACATTCGGCTGCGAGAAGCTCAATTTCGCTCCGCATTCCATCTCGGTTGCCAAGGCTTTGTCGTCGGCCTACCTGCCGATCGCCGGCGTCATGATTCCCGAGTCGATGTATCAGGCGCTTCTCGTCGAAAGCAAAAAGATCGGCGTGTTCGGCCACGGTTTCACCTATGGCGGCCATCCGGTCGCTGCCGCGGTCGCGCTGAAGGCGATCGAGATCTATGCCCGCGACCGCATCGTTGAAAAAGCCGCGGAGCGGGGCACGCAATTCCAGGCCCGGCTCAAGGCGCTCGGCGAGCACCCCCTGGTCGGCGAAGCTCGCGGGCTCGGTCTGATCGGCGGACTGGAACTCGTCGCTGACAAGAAAACCAAACGTGCCTTCGACCCTGCGCATGGCGTTGCAGCGCGTGCGGTGAAATTCGGCGAAGCCGAAGGCCTGATCGTGCGGGCAGTGATGGGCGACGTTCTCACACTGTCGCCGCCGCTCATTATCAGCGCGGCGGAAGTCGATGATCTGTTCGACCGGCTGTCACGTGCACTCGATAACACCCTCGATTGGGTGACCCGCGAGCGGATTGCGCATTCGTGAAGCACGAACAAGAGAATTCCGCCAACCATGAACACTCGATTCACTACTCGTGGCTATGAGACACTGTGGAATTAATATCGAAAAAAGCGCATAGCCGACCGGCCGGGTCTGCTGCGGAACCGCGGCTGACGCGCCGTCGCCTTCTCGCCGCCGGTGCCGGCGTCGTTGGGCTATCGGCGACCGCGACCGCCGCCTATGCCGCCGCGATCGAGCCGCTCGGCCTTAAGGTCACGCCCTATGCGCTGACCCCGCCGGGCTGGCCCGCCGGCCACAAGCTCACGGTGACGGTGATTGCCGACCTGCATGCCGGCGGCCCGGACATGTTGCTTCCGCATATTCGGGAAGTCATCGACACCGCAAATTCATTGCACTCCGATCTCATCGTGCTGCTCGGCGATTTCAAGGCATGGTACAAATTCAAGACCGAGCCGGTCGCGGATCCGGATTGGGCCGCCGAACTGGCACGCCTCCGGGCTCCGCTCGGCACCTGGGCCATCCTCGGCAATCACGACTGGTGGCACGACCTTGATGGCGTGCGTAGCGCGCTCGCGGCCGTGCACATACCGCTTCTGGAAAACGACGTCGTGCTGATCGGCGAAACCGGCCAGCGCTTGTGGCTCGCCGGCCTCGGCGATCAGCTCGCGCATTGGGTTGCCCCGGGCCGCTTTCAGGGCGTCGACGATCTGCCGGGCACGATGGCCAAGATAAACACCGACGACCCGGTACTTTTGCTGGCGCACGAGCCGGACATTTTTCCCAAAGTGCCGCAACGCGTCGCGCTCACGCTCGCCGGCCATACCCATGGCGGCCAGATTCGCGTGCCGTTCCTGTGGCGGCACTACGTGCCGTCGCGATACGGCGCCCGCTATGCCTACGGCCATGTGATCGAGGACGACCGGCACTTGATCGTTTCAGGCGGCCTCGGCACCAGCATCATCCCGGCGCGGCTCGGCGTGCCGCCGGAAATCGTGCACATCACACTCGGCGCATAAAAGCACGCGGCGCATAAAAAAAAACGGCGCCGGCCAGGCCGGCGCCGCACACCCCCCGTGGAATTCCAAAAGCTCAGTACGGCTTCACTTGCACCGCGTCGCCCGAGGCTACCTTAGAAGTGCCTTGCTGCGTCGGTTGTAGCACCACGACGATCGTGCCGACCTTAACGCGGCTGTAGAGATCGATCGCGTCTTCGTTGGTCATGCGGATGCACCCGGAGGAGATCGCCTGACCGATATATTCCGGCTGGTTGGTGCCGTGAATGCGATACAGCGTGTCCTTGTTGCCGGAATAGAGATACATGCCGCGCGCGCCCATCGGATTATGCGGGCCGCCGGTGACGAAAGCCGGCAACGGTCCGAGGCGCTCCTGTTCGCCGGGCGTCGGTACCCAGGCCGGCCATTCCGCCATACGGCCAATTTTGGCGATACCGCTCCAAACCTGGGCTTCTTCGCCGACGGCGATACCGTAACGGATCGCCTGTCCCTTCGGCAGTACGTAGTAGAGGTATTTGTTGTCGCTATCGACGACGACCGTGCCCGGGGCTTCTTTGCGGTCGTAGTCGACGATGTGCCGCTTGAACTGCTCCGGAATGGCGGCCTGCGCGTATGGCAGGTTCGACATCAGCTGTTTGTCGCGGGAATTCCAGCCGGCCTGTGACGACGGCTCGATTGTCTCCTGCATGCAGCCACCAAGGGCCACCGCAAGTGCCAAGCCGATGATCGATAATGCAATTTTACGCGTGCTCATAAGCTGCCTACTGTTCCGTCCGCCCGCGCCGCCCCGGCCGAGGAATGTCGTGAATCCCAATAGCCCAAACGGTAGCGCCGATGCCAGTCAGTTAGCGGCTTCGGCCGTACGGTCCTGGCCGAGTGTTGCAGGAATGCCGCAGTGTTCCACTTCACCGTGGAAAACTTCGGCGTTATCCGACCAGCAGCTCCGATCGCCCAGTATCCACCTCGGAGATTAAGCAAGGGTTTACCACTACCAGGGTACTTGGCCGCTCGATTAAGCTGCAGCCGCAAATGTCACGGCGACGCGCGATTTGCCGCCCATTTCCGCCGCACTCATCGCTCACAAGTTGTTCACTGCTTACAACCAACGGGAACGGGTTGAAAATGCACGAAGTAACTGAGGAAACGGCCGGCAAGACGAAAGAAACTGCCGCGCAAAGCGGCGAGCTCGCTCAGCGTTACCGCCAAATCGGCATTTCGGCAGTAGCCGCGGCCGCGCGCTATCATGAGGGAGCGGCCAAGAATCCGGCCTATGCGCCGGGTCAGGTCAATTGGGGCAATCGCCCTGGCGAGGCCGCTTAAGCTGATTGTCCTGCACGATTACGGCTACGGCTGATAAGACCAAGGGGGACGGCACGCGTCCCCCTTTTTCATTTGGATCTACACAATTCGGGACGCCGGCTCAGGGACTTGCGGCGATCTCCGTCGCCTCGTCGCGCGTCAGCCAGACTTCGGTCGCGGCCAAGGCCATGACGATGACCCCGATCGCGACATCGATGGTCATGGCGGTGCTGTTCTGGAAACCAAGGAGCCACGGCGATCCCACTAGGGCGAGGCCGGCAACCAGAATGAACCATTCCTCCCAAACCGCGAATGCGGCGATTGCCGCAATCGACAGCACGGCGATGAAAATTCCTGCGATAGAGGCGGTTTGCCACTGCGCGCCGGTGGACAAGTCGAACAGCCAAGGCGAGAAGAAGAGCACGCCGCTGAGCATGAGGTTGACCACGTCGCAAAGCCGCACATTCGACCAGTCGTCCATGATGTCCTCCAAACCCGATCGCCGGACCGGCACACTCACCTCGGCGACACAGTAACCGTACGTCTTTCGTTTGGTTCCAGGCAGACGACGTCTTGCAAGGCATTGGTACTAAAAAAATGGATGACTTCAGCAATTCCGAGATCGAAGCCGGCCGCCGTTTGTTTGCCGGCGATTGGGACTTCCTGTCGGCCGCCAGCACGCTCGAATCGTTGCCGCCGATGAGTGGACCCGAAATCGCCTTCGCCGGGCGCTCGAATGTCGGCAAATCGTCGCTGATCAATGCGCTGACCGGACGGCGCGCGCTGGCGCGAACGTCCAATACGCCGGGCCGCACCCAGGAATTGATCTTCTTCGGCGGCGCACACGGGCTCACGCTGGTCGATATGCCGGGTTACGGCTATGCCGCCGCGGCAAAAAGCAAAATCGTCTCCTGGACCCGGCTCATTCACGATTACCTGCACGGGCGCGCCACGCTCGCCCGCGTCTATGTCCTGGTCGACGCGCGCCACGGCCTCAAACCGCCGGACGACACCATCCTCGATACGCTCGGCAAAGCCGCCGTCAGCCATCAAATCGTGCTGACAAAATGCGATCAGATCGACGACGCGGCGCTTGCCGAACGGATCGGCGCGATCAAGGCGGCAACACGCAAACGGCCAGCTACCTTTCCCGATCTGGTCGCAACCTCGGCACGCAGCGGCGCCGGCATGGAGACCTTGCGCGCCGCCATCGCGCGGCTCCTCGCCGAGCGGGCGCCTTGAAGGCTTTGCGGCATTGTCGTTAGGCCGTCACACCGCTAGATAGACTTCGCCGATTGCCGGGAAATCAGAGCCAATGAGCACGACCGACCCCGTAAGCCCCGAGGTGAAGGCCCGCATCCTCGCCGAAGCCCTGCCCTATATGCAGCGCTACGACGAAGAGATCGTCGTCGTGAAATACGGCGGCCATGCCATGGGCGCGGAGAATCTGGCGCGCGAGTTCGCCCGCGACATCGTGCTGCTCGAACAGACCGCTATTAATCCCGTGGTTGTGCATGGCGGCGGCCCCCAGATCGAAGCCATGCTCAAGCAACTCGGCGTGCAGTCGCAATACGCCGCCGGACTGCGCATCACCGATGCCAAGACGCTCGAAATCGTGGAAATGGTCCTGGCCGGCTCCATCAATAAAAACATGGTCGGCTATATCAACGAGGCCGGCGGCAAAGCGATCGGCTTGTGCGGCAAGGACGGCAATATGGTCGTGGCGCGCAAGCTGACGCGCACCGTGATCGACCCGGATTCCGCACTCGAGAAAGTGGTCGATCTCGGCTTTGTCGGCGAACCGGACAAGGTCGATACCACCGTGCTCGATCAGGTGCTCGGCCGCGAATTGATCCCGGTGCTGGCACCGGTCGCTGCCGCGGTGAACGGCGGCACGTTCAACGTCAACGCCGATACCTTCGCCGGCGCCATCGCCGGCGCGCTCAAAGCCAAACGGCTGTTGTTGCTGACCGACGTGCCGGGCGTGCTCGATAAATCGAAAAACCTGATCAAGGAATTATCGGTCGACGATGCCCGCCGGCTTATCGCCGACGGCACCATCTCGGGCGGCATGATTCCGAAAGTCGAGACCTGCATCGAGGCGCTCGAGCGAGGCGTTGAGGGCGTCGTGATCTTGAACGGCAAGGTGCCGCACGCGGTGCTGCTCGAATTGTTCACTGAACTCGGCGCCGGCACGCTCATTCACAGCTAGCCCGCAAAGTTAGCGACGTGAACTCGCATAAGACTTATCCACTGGCGCCAGGCATTTTCGCAGGTGCGGCGCTCGGCGTATCCGATGTGCTGACGAAGATCACGATCAGCTCCGGCGCCGACGTGCTCACGGTGTTGTCGTTTCGCAGCCTCGTCGGCATCGCTTTCGTCGCCTCGTGGTTATGCTTCGGACCAAAACCAAAGGCCGATCGCCGCGTGCGCCTGATTTCTCTCGGCGTCGGCGTCCTGTTCTCCATCCTTATTTTCTGTTTTTTCAAAGCGATCGAAGCGATCGACGTTTCTACCGCAGTGCTGTCGTACTTTACCTATCCGCTGTTGACCGGCCTCGCCGCCTCGATCTTCGGTCTTGAACCAATCCGCTTGAAGGGCCTGCTGTGTGCCGTTGCCGCGTTCTGCGGCTTGGCGATCATGCTCGGCGCCCATCCGGCCGGGCTCGCCTTCGCCGGCGTCGCCTATGCAATCGGCGCCGGCTGTTGCCGCACCGGAGTGCTGCTCATCACGCGCGCTTATCTGGTCGGCGCCGACGCCCGTCTGACGACCTGGTATTCGATGCTGTCATCGACCGCCATATTCATTGCCGCATCCCTCGAACAGCAGAATTGGCACGCGCCGCAAACGGGTGTCGGCTGGATATCTCTGGTGGTGATGAGTCTCTCCTCAACAGCATCGATCCTATTCATCTTTGTATCGACACTTCGCGTGGGGCCGTTCCGTACCGCACTGGCCATGAATCTCGAACCATTGTTCGCGACTCTTCTCAGCGTACTGCTGCTCGGCCAGGTGATCACCCCGATCCAGGGCCTCGGCAGCGCCATCATGTTGGCGGCACTGGTCGCCTTTCAATTGTGGCGCTAACGTTAAGCGACTCTAGAATTCGAATGATTCGCGTCGTGCCGTAAAAAAATCGGACGCGAACACCCGGGAGGAAATCGATGGATAATTCGCTTAACGCGTCATCGCTGCGTTGCGACGACCCGGACCAATCAAATCATATCGGCTGCGGCTGCAAAACGTCGCGCCGGCAATTCCTCGCCGGTGCTGCGACGCTCGGCGCCGCGGCGGCGCTCGGCGGGGTGCGGCCGGGGCGCGCCGCGACAACCAAGCTGATCGACACCCACCATCATTTCTATCCGCCCGCTTACCAGAAGGCCTGGTCGGACTGGGAGGATCAGCGCAAAATCCCGCATTTCGGCACGCAGATGGCGTGGACGAAGGAGAGCGATATCGAGCAGATGGATAAGAACGGCATCACGACCAGCGTGCTGTCGCTCGCTTCCACGCCGGGCACTTGGTTTGGCGATGACGGCCAGGCGGCTCACGATATGGCGCGACAATGCTGCGATTACGCGGCCGACATGTTGCGCGACAAGCCGGGGCGATATGGTCTGTTTGCGCCGCTGTCGATGATCGATATCGACGCCACGCTGAAGGAAATCGAATACGCCTTCGACACGCTCAAAGCCGACGGCGTCAACCTGCAAACCAATTACGGCGACAAGTGGCTCGGCAATCCGGTCTACAAACCCGTGATGGAAGAACTCAATCGCCGCAAAGCGGTGGTCTATGTACATCCGCTGGTCGCGAATTGCTGCGGCAATCTCAGCGTCGGCGCCTTTCCGGCAGTGATCGAGGTGCCGCACGATACGACGCGCACCGTCACGAGCCTTCTGCTGAGCGGCACTTTCGCCCGGTTGCGTGACATCAAATGGTTGTTCTCGCATGCCGGCGGCACCATTCCGATGCTCGCAGGACGCATCGAGGCGTTTTACGAACCACGTGCCCACGGGCCTGACGGAATTGCGCCCGACGGCATCGAAGCCGAGTTTCGCCGACTCTATTACGATACAGCGAATGGGGCGCATCCTGCTTCGATGGCGGCGCTGATGAAGCTCGTGCCGTCATCGCAGATCAGCTACGGCACCGATTACCCGTATTTCCCGCTCGATCAGATCAACAATTTGCGGGCGCTCAATCTTGCGACAGCAGATCTGACTGCCATAATGAGCGGCACTGCGGAACGGCTGATGCCCAGGCTAAGCGCCTAGTGCGTTCTCGCCGTTGAACTAGCCATTGTCACGCGGATGTCATGACCAACCCACGCCGCGGTCAATTGCAGTTGATTCAAATCGTAGCCGTATGCCACAAAGCAGGCCAACTTTGCGCCGAAGCTCCGCTGGTCATTCATAAAACATGTCACCCACAACGCGGTAAGAACGGAACCATGCGCGGGTTCCATAACAGTTCCTTCGATCCCCAAACGCTTGTCTTGCTCGAGGCAGCGTTCGATGAGGCGTGGCTGACGCTGAAAGCGATCGGCAATACCACGGTGAAACCGGACGAACTGGCCCGCTGCGTGCTGCGCCTTGCCGCGGAAGGTGAGCGCGATCCGGTCGCCTTGCACGATGGCGCACTTAAGGGTTTGATCCCGGCGACGGCATGGCGCGAAGCCGGCTGAGCAGCCGCCCTTGCGGACACTTCGCGCGCCGTTAAGAATGCGCGGCGAACACCGCGAAGCCGGCGACCATCACACCGAGCAGACCGCCGATCAGTAGCGCTATCAAGAACGGAACGGATTTGCGCAATATCCGGCGCGTCGATCGCGGGCGAACGTCTTTCGGCGGCATATGATCGTCTGGCAAAAACGCATTCCCCTCGTGGCGGATCGTGCTCTAAAAGTGATTCGCAAAGCATCCTAGCCCTGTCGCCGGAAACCATGGCAATAACACGTCACAACGATATCCAACGCCCCGCCGCCGATGCCGGCAAATCCGGCTTCAAGCACATCGAAACCTGGGTGTTCGATCTCGATAACACGCTCTACCCGCATCATCTCAATCTGTGGCAACAGGTTGACGAACGCATCCGCGACTACATCGTCGGCTTCCTAAAGGTTTCGCGCGACGAAGCGTTCCGGGTGCAGAAAGACTATTATCGCCGCTATGGCACCAGCATGCGCGGTTTGATGGAGGAACACGGTCTGCAGCCGGATGAGTTTCTCGAGCTGGTGCACCAGATCGATCATTCGCCAATCGAGCCGAACCCCGCGCTTGGCGACGCCATCGCCAAGCTGCCGGGCCGTAAACTTATCCTCACTAACGGCACGCGCAGCCACGCGGACGCGGTCATGAAGCGGCTTGGTATCGGCCATCACTTCGAGGATGTGTTCGATATCAGGGCGGCGGAACTGGAGCCGAAACCGCGGCCGCAGGTTTATGAGCGCTTCCTCAAGCGTCATCGCGTCGACCCGGCGCGCGCGGCAATGTTCGAGGACCTTGCCCGTAATCTCGAAGTACCGCATGCACTCGGCATGACCACTGTGCTGGTCGTGCCCCAAGGCGCCCGCGTCGTACTGCGTGAGGATTGGGAACTCGCCGGCCGCGACGCACCCCATGTCGATCATGTCACCGACGATCTGAGCGGTTTTTTGTGCGGTGTTCTCGACGCATAATTGCGTTACTTGACATCGCTACGGCCTAACCCGACAACCCCCCGCAATGGGGATAATTTCCATGCCAACAACCGGTATTACCGATAAAGCCGCCGAAAGCTCCTTGCAGAGTCTGGCGAAAACCATCGATGCGGCCTTCGAGCGGCGCGACGAAGTCAGCCCCACGACCAAAGGCGAGGTGCGCGATGCGGTCGAGTACGCGCTCGATCTGCTCGATCGCGGCGAAGCGCGGGTTGCCGAACGGGCTGCCGACCGCACCTGGCATGTCAATCAATGGCTGAAGAAAGCGGTGCTGCTGTCGTTTCGCCTCAACGACATGAGCCAAATTCCCGGCGGACCCGGTCATGCCGCATGGTGGGACAAAGTACCGTCCAAATTCGACCATTGGGATGACAAGCGTTTTCGCGACGCCGGCTTCCGCGCCGTTCCCGGCTGCGTGGTGCGGCGCTCTGCTTACATCGCGCCGGGTGTGGTGCTGATGCCGTCTTTCGTCAATCTCGGCGCCTATGTCGATCAAGGCACCATGGTCGACACCTGGGCGACTGTCGGCTCGTGCGCACAGATCGGCAAGAACTGCCACATCTCCGGCGGCGCCGGTATCGGCGGCGTGCTCGAGCCGCTGCAGGCCGGCCCGGTTATCATCGAGGATAATTGTTTCGTCGGCGCGCGATCCGAAGTTGCCGAGGGCGTCATCCTGCGCGAAGGTTCGGTGCTGTCGATGGGCGTGTTTCTCGGCGCCTCGACCAAGATCGTCGATCGCGATAGCGGCGAAACCATGCAGGGCGAGGTGCCGCCTTATTCGGTGGTCGTACCGGGCACGATCGCCGGCAAGCCGAACAAAAAGGGCGAGGCGACGCCCGGTCTTTATTGCGCCGTCATCGTCAAGCGCGTCGATGAAAAAACGCGCTCCAAGACCAGTATCAACGAACTGCTTCGCGATTGAAGCGAAAGCGGTAACATCGCCGATGGATTGGGCCTATCTTCTCAACAGTTTCCACGGCCGCATCGGCCGCCAGTCGTTCTGGATTGCCATGGTGGCCCTGACGGTGGCGGAGCTTTTCGCCCATGCCTTCGCCGAAGCAATTCAGGGCGATCGGCTCAGCGCCATCGTCGATCTGGCATTCACCTATCCCGAATTCGCGATCGCGGTGAAACGCGGCCACGACCGCAATATGCCGCTGTGGCTGTTGATCGTGTTCTTCAGCGCCGGCGCGGTACTCGATCTGCTCACAGTGCTGGAAATGACCGGCACCGAAGACGACCCCAGTATTGTGTCGCTGGTCATCGCGCTCGCATTCACCGTGATGGGGCTCGCGCTTCTCGTTGAACTCGGGTTCCGGAAGGGTACGCCCGGGCCAAATCAGTACGGGCCTGACCCGCTTGCAAACAGTCCACAGCGATGACCGCCGATCCAATCGCCATTGCCCGCGACCTCGTCCGCTGCCGGTCGGTGACGCCGGAGGACGGCGGCGCGCTCGGCGTTTTGCAAAGCGTGCTGACGCAAGCCGGTTTCACCGTGCAACGCACAGTGTTCACCGAGCCCGGCACCGCACTGATCGATAATCTCTATGCCCGCATCGGCACCGCGAAACCCAATCTGGTCTTCGCCGGCCATACCGACGTGGTGCCGCCCGGCAATGAAACGGCCTGGACGCATCCGCCATTCGCCGGCGCGGTTGCGAACGATATGTTTTACGGCCGCGGCGCCGTCGACATGAAAGGCGGCATCGCCGCTTTCGTCGCCGCGGCGCTCGATTATCTCGGCGCGAACGGTGGCAAGCCAAAGGGCTCGATTTCGCTCCTGATTACCGGCGACGAGGAAAGCGTCGCGGTCAACGGCACCATCAAGCTCCTGAAATGGGCGGCAGAGCGCGGCGAGACCTTCGATCATTGCATTCTCGGCGAGCCGAGCAACGTGGACGCGGTCGGCGACACCGTCAAAGCCGGCCGGCGCGGCTCGCTCAACGGCACGCTCGTCGTTCATGGCCGCCAGGGCCACGTCGCCTATCCCGAACGCGCCGACAATCCGATCCGCGGCCTCATTCCGCTGATCGCCGCGCTGCAGGCGCCGCTCGATCAAGGCAGCGCGCTGTTCGCACCATCAAACCTCGAATTCACCTCGGTCGATGTCGGTAATCCGACGGTCAATCTCATCCCCGGTGAAGCGCGCGCGCGCTTCAACATCCGCTACAATGATTGCCACAGCCAGGCTTCGCTGAAGGCGCTGATCGAAGAGCGCGCGCGACAAGCTGCCGCCGGGCACGTGCATTATTCGTTCGAATGGCAACCATCGAACGCCGATGTCTTCGTCACCAAACCGGGCCCATTTACCGATCTTGCGGTTGCGGCCATCAAAGAAGTCACCGGCCGCACGCCAACACTGTCGACCAGCGGCGGCACCTCCGACGCACGCTTCATCAAGGATTATTGTCCGGTGCTCGAATTCGGCCTCGTCGGCCAGACCATGCATCAGGTCGACGAATGCACGCCGGTCGCCGATCTCGTCACGCTGACGGCGGTCTATCGGCGCATCATCGAGCGCTATTTCGTGTAGCGATAACCTGATCTGCCGCCACGACGCCGGTGAACCAGCCGCCATGCGCAGTGGAAAAATCATTTCGTGAGCAGGCTTCGCCGGCGAAAAACAGCCGATTGTCGACCGGATCGGCGAGCGTCTGCCGGCAATCGGCGAATCCCGGCAAGGCGCAGGAGTAAGATCCGAGCGCGAACGGATCGAGACCCCAGCGATGCATCCGGATCAGCTTCAAACGGCGGGCAAAATTGCTGCCGAACAAATGCACCAGCTCGGAAACGGCAAAGTCGAAAAACGCGTCCTCGCCATGCGTTTCCAGCTCGGCGGCAAATCCTCCGGCGAAATAAGCCTCGATCATCGGCCGGCCGAACGGCCTGAAATGGTAGCCGGCCGTGCCGGGACGATCGATATGGCCGAACACCCGGACGTTCTCTTCGAACTCGGCGGCACCCTCAAGTGCAATGAAGGCTTTATCGGCTAGCCCTAGCGGCAAACCGGTGGCCGCCTGAATTTTTGCCGGCAGCGCCGGCGTGAACAGAACATGCTCTGCCGCGAGGACAGCACTGGGTATCGCCACGATGACTTGATCGGTCGTTATCGCACCCTTCGCGGTTTCGATACGCAACCGTTTGCCGCGATGATCGATTCCTCGGACCGGACAATCGAGCATGGCGGGCACCGGGGCGCCGTAATTGCTGATGAGCGTGCCGTAGCCTTCGAAGACGCGATAATTGACGCCGGTGTCCTCGTAGCGGTCGAGATCCTTCACCGAAAGGCGATCGAGATCCACGCCGCTGATATAGGTGCCGACGGCGTTGATAAGTCCATTCCAACGGTTTCCGGGTTCGAGCAAAGTCGATGCCGCGGTGTCCTGTTCGGCCTGCGCGGCGCGTTCCGCGCGGGCGAAGAAGGCCGCGACCGCTTTTTGAAACTCGTCCTGCTCGGCGCGGGGGAATCCCACTTCGAGAGCCGGGCGCTGCCAGGGCGCAGCGGTCCGATCGATTGCCGCGCCCAGCTCTTTGGCAACGGCGACCCACGGGTTGCGATCTGCCGAGTGCAGCCAGCCGCAACCCAGATCGAGCGTAAAGCCGGATTCATCGACCACGGTCCAGGCCCGACCGCCGAGCCGCGGCCGCGCCTCAACAAGGAGACAATCGATCGAGGCCGCACGGAGCCGCCGGGCCGCGGCAACACCGGCGGCACCGCCGCCGACCACCACGACCTCGACATCGCTTCCCGGCATTACGAACTCCGTCCAGCCGTCAATAATCCACTCGCACCAGATAAAGTCCGTGCGGCGGCGCGACCTGGCCACATGCCGTACGGTCACGGGCGGCGAGCGCGGCCGCGAGATCGTCCGCGCTCCACTTACCCTCGCCTACATGGACCAGCGAGCCGACCATCGAGCGCACCTGATGCTGCAGGAACGAGCGCGCCGAGGTGGTAACGAGCACTTCGTCGCCGTCACGGACGACGTCGAGACGATCGAGCGTCTTCAACGGCGATTTGGCCTGGCACTCGGTCGAGCGGAAGGTGGTGAAGTCGTGCTTGCCGATCAACCTCTGGGCGGCCTCATGCATCGCGTCTGCATCGAGCGGGCGCGGCACGCGCCAGGCGCGATTTTGTTCGAGCGTCAGGTCGGCACGGCGATTGACGATACGATAGAGGTAATGGCGCTTGACCGCCGAGAAGCGCGCATCGAAATCCGACGCCACGAGTTCCGCGGTGAGCACCGAGACCAGCCGTGGCCTTAGATGGAAGTTGATGGCGTCGCGCACATTGCCGACGCCCCAGTCCTTACTGAGGTCGATATGCGCGACCTGACCGAGCGCATGCACGCCGGTATCGGTGCGCCCGGCGCCGGCGACGACGACGCGCTCGCCGGCAAAGGCCTCGACGGCTTCGGTGAGAACGCCCTGCACGGAAACGCCGCTGTCTTGTGTCTGCCAGCCGATGAAAGGCGTGCCGTCATATTCGATGGTGAGTTTGTAGCGGGGCATCTGTCGGCGCCGTTCAGCGTAAAACGCCGGCGCGCGCAGCCGGCGTGCCGTGCAAGAACTCATCTGCCGGCATTGGCTTGCCGCCAGCGCGCTGCAGTTCGACGATCCGCACCGCGCCCTCGCGGCACGCGACGGTCAGCTTATCGTCAAGCACCGCGCCCGGCTCACCAGCGCCCTCACCCTTGGTGGTACGGAGAATCTTGATACGGCCGACACCGTCGAGTTCGCACCAGGCACCGGGAAACGGCGACAGGCCGCGGCAGTGATTGTGGACTTCCCGCCATGACTTGGTCCAGTCGATCCGGGTCTCGCTCTTGTCGATCTTGGTGGCGTAGGTTGCGCCGGTTTCAGCTTGCGGCGTCAACGTCAGCGAGCCGCGATCGAGCGCGCCGAGTGCTACCACCATGAGCTTGGCGCCGAGCCGAGCCAAGTCGTCGTGCAGATCGCCGGTCGTGGCATCGGGCGCGATCGCCACGCGCTGCGCCATCGCCACGGCACCGGTGTCGAGGCCTTCGTCCATTTTCATCACCATGACGCCGGTCTCGCTGTCGCCGGCTATGATCGCGCGGTGAATCGGCGCCGCCCCGCGCCAGCGCGGCAAGAGGGAGGCGTGCAAGTTGAAGCAGCCGTGGGGAAAGGCCTCCAGGATCGGCTTCGGCAAGATCAGCCCATAGGCCACAACCACGGCGACATCCGCGCCGTGTGCGAGCATGGCACTTGCGGCGTCGGGTGCTTTCAGGGTCTTAGGCGTGAAGACCGGCAGGCCGAATTTTCCGGCCTCGCGCGCCACGGGACTTGGCCGTTCCGCCATGCCGCGTCCGGCCGGTTGCGGCGCGCGGGTATAAACCGCGGCGACGTCGTAGCCCGAGCCGATTATTTCAAGAAGCGTGGGCACCGCGAAGTCGGGCGTGCCCATGAACACGAGGCGGAGTGCCACTCACGCCTCCTCCTTCTTAGCCGCCTTGGTGAACTTTTTGATCACAAGATTGCGTTTGAGCCGGGAGAGGTGATCGATAAACAGCACGCCGTTGGTATGATCGATTTCGTGCTGCAGGCAGGTCGCCAACAGGCCCTTGGCCTTCACCTCATGCGCTTTCCCGTCGATGTCGAGGTATTTCACCTTGACCTCAGCCGGCCGCTCGACCTCCTCGTAATATTCCGGGATCGACAGGCAGCCTTCCTCGTATTTGCCGGTTTCTTCCGACTTCCAGGTAATCTCCGGATTGATGAAGACCTGCGGCTTGTAATCGCCCTCTTTCTTCGACAAGTCCATGGTGACGACGCGCTTGGCGACGCCGACTTGGATCGCCGCAAGCCCGATGCCCGGTGCGGCGTACATGGTCTCAAACATATCGTCGACCAGCTCGCGAATGCTGGCGTCGACCTGTTTGACCGGCTCCGATTTAAGCCGCAGCCGCTTGTCGGGGAGCTTTATGATCTCGCGCACAGCCATGATGATCTCGCGACGCCTTGGCGGGCGATTTAAGGCGTGCGTAAAGCGGGGTCAATGCAGGCCTTTCGCCGATCGCGCCGTTGATCGGCGGCCTTTGGCGCGATATGACCGTTCGCTCTTCGTTCCGCCGCGAGTTGCGGAAGCAGTCCCGACCGAAAGCTGGGTATGACCGAAAGTCTGACCATTGTTGCCATTCTTGTCGCCTGCGCAGCCCTCGTCGTCGTGGCGATCCTGCTGTGGCGGGCGCGCCACGCGGAGCAGCCCCACGCGACGCTGATGGCCGAATTGGCCCGCCAGCAAACCGATTTGGCGGCACGCCTCGACGCATTGATGCGGCACCTCACCAACAGCCAGTCGCAGCTGCAGCGCAGCGTCAATGAGCGGCTTGATTCGGTTTCGCACCGGCTCGGCGATTTGCTGGAAAAGACCAAGCTGAGCACCACCGAGAATTCTGCAAAAGCTCAATGAGCGGCTCGCCGTTATCGACAGTGCACAAAAGAACATCACCGATCTCGCGACCCAGGTGACCTCGCTGCAGAGCGTGCTTGCCAACAAGCAATCGCGCGGCGCTTTCGGCCAGGGCCGGATGGAAGCGATCGTGCAGGACGGGCTGCCCAAGGGGGCCTACGCTTTCCAGCACACGCTATCGAACCGTACGCGTCCCGACTGCTGCATATTCCTGCCCGACCAGCGGCCGCTGGTGATCGATGCCAAATTTCCGCTCGAGGGCGTCACTGCTTATCGCGACGCCAAGACCGACGATGAGCGCAAGGCCGCGGCGCAGCGGCTGCGCGCCGATGTCGGCAAGCACGTCGCCGATATCGCGGAGAAATACCTGATCGTCGGCGAAACGCAGGATCTCGCCTTGATGTTCGTGCCGTCGGAATTGGTCTATGCCGATCTGCACGACGGTTTCGACGACGTGATTCAGAAGGCCTATCGCGCCCGCGTCATGGTGGTGTCGCCGTCGCTGCTCATGCTGGCGATCCAGGTGGTGCAGCAAATCCAGAAGGACGCCCGCATGCGCGAGGCGGCCGACCAGATCCGCGACGAAGTCGGAAGGCTGGTAAAGGATGTGAGTTTGCTGGGCGACCGTATCCGCAAGCTGCAAACTCATTTCAATCAATCGAACGAAGATATCCGCCTCTCGGTCATCTCCATCGAAAAGATCGAAACACGCGGCGAGCGCATTCAGCACGTCGAGCTTGGCGGCGCGGCGGCGGTCGCCTCGAACGTCATTCCCGCGCCGATGACGCACAAGTTGGAAGCGGGCGAATGACGGCGAATGCCAGATGCCCGACAGCGAAAATTTGAGATTTCGCGACCAGCAAATTCGCCAGCGAATCGTACCGCTCATAAACGCTGCTCGCCACAGTCTGCTGTATTTCAATGAGCCCGATCTCAGATATGTAACCGAGCGCGGCGTCGCGGCGGAGCTACGCACCTCGATCAAATCGCTGGGATCTGCCGCGAGGGCCTTCTTTCGCCTTTATTCAGTCTATGACGCCACGATCGTCACATTAAAAATGTCGCGACGATCGCCATGGAACGACCATGAGATTTCTGAATCTCGCCATCTGGAGCTCGTATGGTTCCAATTTGTCAGTCAATGCGCGCTGTTTCGCGAACAGGCGAAGCGCTTCGGCAATCGCTATAACCGAGTCATGATTGATTTCGGCCGCGCGACGATAAACGTAGCGTCCACGTTGAAGACAATTGACGAAAGCCTGGAGAAGCATATTCGCGCGCGCGGCTGGTCCATGAACGAGTGGTATGTCGAGCGTTCCGACATCGGCCAATTCGACGCCATGGAAATCGTCAATGCCGTTGAAAGAGCCGACAGTCCGCTTGGAACGGTCGAGGGGCATTACGATGCCGCCAAGAATTTTCTCGGCACGGAAATCGAGGACACAATCGCCTTCATGGAGGAGTTTCTCATCGCGACGCTCGATAATCAGGTCGCCCCTCTCATGGAAACAATTGCCATCCTTGATTCGCGTATGAACGGATTAAAAGCGGGAGCTCAGGTCGGTGACCGCACCCCGGAGTAAATCCGCCTCGTTTTCGGAAACGCTCGCCGTCTATCTTAAGCGGCGGGTACTCATCGTGATGTTTCTCGGCTTCTCGTCGGGCCTGCCGCTGGCGTTGTCGGGCGCGACGCTGCTGGTCTGGATGACCGAAGCCGGGGTCAATCTCGGCACCATCGGCCTGTTCGCGCTGGTCGGTACGCCCTACACGATCAAATTCCTCTGGGCGCCGCTGATCGACGCGCTCGACGTGCCGGTATTGTCGCGGTGGTTCGGCCGGCGCCGCGGCTGGCTCCTTTTGTCCCAATTTCTTTTGATCGCCGCGATCGTCTTCCTCGGCGTCTGTGATCCGTCGGTCTCGGCCTTCGCCGTCGCTCTGGGCGCATTGATGGTCGCCACCGCGTCAGCGACGCAGGATATCATCGTCGATGCCTTTCGGGTGGAGAGCCTGGATGAAAGCGAGCAAGCCGCAGGAATGGCATCCTATGTCGCCGCCTACCGTATCGGCATGCTCGCCTCGACTGCCGGCGCACTTTTTCTGGTCAGCGGCTTTCAGGGTCTGGGTTTGAGCCACCACGCGGCGTGGAGCGCCGGTTATGGCGTGATGGCGGGTTTCGTCCTGATCGGCGTCGCGACCACGCTTTTTGCGGACGAGCCGCGAAAATCCGCCGTTGCCGAGGCGGCGCACGCCGTCGAAAGTTCGTGGCAACGTGTAATCGAAGCCGCGGTCGGCGCCTTCTCCGAGTTCCTCACCCGCGACCTCGCCTTTGTCGCACTTGCCTTCGTCATATTGTTCAAATTCTCCGATGCGCTGTCCGGCGCGATGACCGCGCCGTTCGTCATCGATCTTGGCTTTTCGCGCAATGAATATGCCGCCGTCATCAAGGGCGTCGGCCTTGCAGCGACGCTCTTTGGCGGTTTCGCCGGCGGTTTTGTCGCACGCGCTTTCTCGCTGCCCGCAAGCCTGTGGCTCGGCGGCCTCCTGCAAGCCGTCTCCAATCTCGGCTTTACCGTGCAGGCCATGCTGGGCCACAACACCGCCTGGCTCACCGTCGCGATCGTCGTCGAGAATTTCACCAGCGCCATTGGCACGGTGATCTTTGTCGCCTATCTTTCGGCGCTGTGCCGCAATCCGCTGCACACGGCAACGCAATACGCGCTGCTCACCGCATTGGCCGCCGTCGGCCGCACCTACCTGTCGTCGGGAGCGGGCTTCATCGCCACGGCAGTCGGTTGGGCGTGGTTCTTCGTCATCTGCGTCATTGCCGGCTTGCCGGCGCTCGTTCTGCTTGCAGTGCTGCAACGGCGCGGACATTTTGCCGCGCTATTGCCGGTGGAAAAGTGACAAGAACCAAGCCGGAACCGGCGGCGTACAGCGCTGCTTAATTGTGACATAAACCGCCAGAGCCGAGGGATTTCCGAGGTTTTGCGGTAATTGGCTGCCTCGCAAAAAAGTCTTTTTGTAAGGATCAGATCGCTATAATCGCTGTTATCCTCTCGCTGCGCCCTCGAACCTGGCCGCCTGCTCCCTATGGACACCATTCTGGTCAAGATTTTCGCCACCGCACTGGCGCTGAGCGAGGTCACGACCCAGCCGCAGGCGGTGAAGACGCATTTCGATCCAGCGCAGGATCAGGCCCAGGTGGTGCAGCTTCTCCGCGATGGCTGCGCTCACATGAAGCAAGCCTTCGACATCGAATTGATCAATGTCGACGAACTCATTTCGACCGCACTCGACGATCCGAGCGCGATGGGCGCCGACATCAAAGCCTTTCACGGTCTCAACTTCGCCGACTTGAATACGGCCTATCATCAGTTCTGCAAGAACGAGAATATCGATAAGCCGGTCGTCGATCTCGGCCAAGTCATCGATTTCTACAATAATGCAGCTACCGACCTGCCCGATCCGGCGCAGCTCAAAGGCAAGAAGCTACCGAGCACCACTGTCGTACTCGACGGCGCCGGCAAGGATTTCGCCAACGTGTTCGAGCCCGGCAACCGGCGCATATGGTTGCCGATCGGCGATATTCCGGCGGTCGTGCAGAAGGCGTTCATCGCGGCCGAGGACCGGCGCTTCTTCCAGCACCATGGCGTCGACGAGCGCGGCATCATCCGCGCTTTCATCGGCAATCTCGGCGATTCAGGACGGCCGCAGGGCGGCTCGACCATCACGCAACAGGTCGTGAAAAATCTGCTGGTCGGCGAGGATGTGACTTACGAGCGTAAGATCCGCGAAATGATCGTGGCATCGCGGCTGGAAAATACGCTGAGCAAGAACGAGATTCTCGAGCTTTATCTCAACTCCGCCTATCTCGGCCGCGGCTCGTGGGGCGTCGAAATGGCGTCACGCACCTATTTCGGCAAATCGGTCAAAGACCTCACCGCTGGCGAGGCGGCAATGCTCGCCGGTTTGTTGAAGGGCCCGAATTATTTCAATCCCGATCGCCATCCGGATCGCATGAAGGACCGCCTCGCTTACGTGCTTGGCCGCATGCAAGAGGATGGCGTCATCAACTCGACGCAAAAGGACGAGGCACTCGCCACGCCGCCAAAGCTCGTCGCCTATCAGCCGTCGCATCGCGATATCGGCTTTCATTTCGTCGATTTTCTCGGCCGCGAGGCCAAGACCGACGGCGTCCCGAACATGACGGCGCAGTCTTATACCGTGCATTCAACCATCAATGCGCAATTGCAGCGCACCGCCGAAGCAGCATTGCAGGAAGGCTTGGCGCATTACGAAATATCGATGGGGCGGGTGCAGTTTCACGGTCCCGAAGCAAACCTCACCGATGCAATCCAGAAGCTTTCCGCCGCGGGCCAAAATAGCGCCGCCGCTACGCCGGCCTGGCAGAGAGCGCTCCAGGCGTTTCACATGCCGCTCTACGACGTGCATTGGACCCCGGTGGTCGTAGTGCAAAAGGGCGACAGCAGAAAAGGCGACGATACGCTTCGCGTCGGTTTGCCCGACGGACGTATCATGGCGCTGAGTGGCGCGAGCAGCCAGATCAGGCGTAGCCTCAGCCTCTATGACGTCGTTTTTGCCAATGTCACTGAAACCAAGACTCGGGAAGTGCCGATCCGGCAAACCAAGAACGGCGATCCGAGGAATAAAACCAAAACCGTTACCGTCGCCGCCGGCCAGGCGCAGTTACGCGTGCGGCCGACCGTACAGGGCGCGGCATTGGTGCTCGAAAATAAGACCGGCCGTATCCTCGCCATGGCCGGCGGCTTCTCCTATCCGTTGAGCCAGCTCAATCGCACTGCGCAGACCCAGCGTCAGCCCGGCTCGGCGATGAAGCCTTTGACCTATCTCACGGCGCTGCAGCGGGGATTGCAGCCCAATACGCTGGTCCTCAATGAGCCGATCACGCTGCCGCCGATCGGCATGCGCACCGACGGCCGCGACGGCATCAGCCGCATGTACGACGGCAATGCCCGCCCGGAGGACTACTGGTCGCCGCGCAATGCCGACTACAACGAAGGCGGCGTCTATACGATGCGGCGCGGACTGGAAAACTCGGTCAACGTCGTCACCGCGCATATCTTGGACGGCGGCATCGATCCCGATCCCGCCAAAAGCCTCGACTCGGTCTGCGCCACCGCGATGGCGGCGAAAATCTATAGCGAATGTGTGCGCTTCTATCCGTTCGTGCTCGGCGCCCAGCCGGTGCGAATGATCGACTTGGCGCCCTTCTATGCCGCGGTAGCCAATGAGGGCGCCCTGCCGCAGCCGCACGGCATCGATTCCATCGAGCAGAACGGCCACACCATCTATCAATATCCCGATACCCCGCTGCCGCGGATCGGCGCCGCCGACCGCGCCTCGTTCTATCAGCTCAAAACCATGCTGCAGGGCGTGGTGGCGCGCGGTACCGCGCGCGCCATTGGCGGCTTGTCGCCCTATGTCGCCGGCAAGACCGGCACCACCGAGGATGCCGTCGATGGCTGGTTCGTCGGTTTCACCAATGACGTGACCGTTGCGGTCTGGGTCGGCTACGACAATGGCGACGGCAAGCGCCGCTCGCTCGGCTCCAGCGAGACCGGCGCGCGCGTCGCACTGCCGATCTTCCAGCCGATCATCGAGGATATTTGGGCCCAACACATCGCGCCGAAAGCGCCGCTCGCCGGACCCTCGCCGGAGGCCAAGCATGACCTTGTCGACATTCCGATCGACTATGTGAGCGGCGACCGCATCGGCAGCAATAATCAGAACAATAATCAGAACAATAACCAGAACAATAATCAGAATAACGGCGGACTATTCGGCAATGGCGGGTTATTCGGCGGCGCTCCGCCACCACCCCCGGCGAGAAGTGGATCTGCTTTTGTCGAGCATTTCCGCCGCGCTCCGGATGGCCAGCCCGAAGATACCCAGTACGAGCTGGTATCGCGGGAAGAGGCTTACAATCAAAGCCAACCGCAGCAGCAGCAGGAGAGTAACGACCAAAACTGGTTCTGGGGCGGCAGCCAGAATAACAGCGGCGGCCAGTGGATCGGGCGGACCTATTATCCGAATAATCAAGGCTGGCACCTGTTTCCGTGGCAAAACCAGCCGCCGCCGCAGCCTTCACAACCCGTGGCGCGCGGCTTGATTCAGCCGTATAGCGGGCAGCAGCCTTCGCCGCGGCAGAACCAGGATTACTTCTGGGGCGGCCGCGTAAACTAGACTTCCCTTAAAAGACATTGTCATTGATTGAAGCTGCGAGAAAATTGATGCGGACGCGGTGCACGATCGTGCTCCTCAGCCTGCTTGGCTGCGGTTTTTTTGGTTCAGCCTCGAGCGCCGGTGCGGTGGACTTTACCATCACGGACGTGGACGCGGCGCGCAAAGCCGACGTAGCGCAGTTTAAATCCGGCACCATCGAATTCAGCGATCACACCGGCGCGGGCGCGATCAACAGCGAAACCGCACTCGTCGGTTTCAGCGACTGGGCCGATAAGCATCCCACCGAGAAAAAATTCCTGGCGCTATTTCCGAGCTACGTGGAAGCCTCAGTCGGCAAGACCGAGAACGGCATCATCAGTCAATCGGGTGAAAAAGTCACCGAAAAGCTTTCAATGTACGTGGCGCAGGCGCGCTTTATTCTCGATCGCGCGCCGGGGGCGTTAGATCTGCCGCATTACGTGACACTGCCCTTCCTCGAAAAGATCGACCCCGCCATCAAGCACAAAGAGCTGGCGCCCGCCGATGCGTTGTCACTCAAGGACGACGCCGGCACCGGCAATGACAATCCCGACCGCAAATGGTGCACCGGCCGTACGACATCGATCTGCATCCAGTCGGTCTACAAGCTCGAGGGCAAGATCCCGATGGGGATCATGCTGGTCAACAAATTGCGAGAGAGCGCCAAGAAGGTCGTCGATCACATCGATTTCCAGAGCGAGTTCTCGGCGCTGGCGCCGGCTGATCTCGACCAGGCCGGCTTGCAACAACTGACCACGCTCGACAGCCCGGTTTCCGGGGTGCTCGAACAGGATATTTTCTACGTCAACCAGATCATGAAATTCGGCAAATTCTTCGCCGTCTTCCAGGATGATCCGAGCGACGCCAATAAGACGGTCGTCACGGCATTTATGGTCCTTGCAATCAAGACGCGTGTGCTCGACGAGAAGCGCGGCTTCGAGAGCATCCCGGTGCTGCGCAATCTGGTCCCGGCGCAGGTCTTGATGGGGCAGTCGTCGTTCAATTCAGGCGATTCGATCAGCGCCGGCTTGCCGAAATACGCCCGCAACGAAATCAGGACCGTCGCCGGCCTGTTGGCGAACGACCCAAGCCCGAAATAGCGCCTCGAAGCGCCTTTTTCGTTCGGCCTAGCCACAGGCCCCACCTTCGTATTAATTCCCTGCCGGTAATCTCGAGCGAGCGCAGAACCGGAAATATGCCGAGTAATTGGGAATTCTGGATCGATCGCGGCGGCACCTTCACCGACGTGATCGGCAGGCGGCCGGACGGCGCGCTTCTCACCCACAAGCTTCTATCGGAAAATCCCGAAGCTTACCGGGACGCAGCGGTGCACGGCATCCGCCACCTGCTCGGCCTTCCGCCCGGCGAGGCGATCCCGAGCGACCGCATCGGCGCGGTGAAGATGGGCACCACGGTCGCGACCAATGCGCTGCTCGAGCGTAAGGGCGACCGCACTGTTCTCGTCATCACCAAGGGTTTTCGCGACGCGTTGCGCATCGGCTATCAGGCGCGGCCGAAAATCTTTGCTAAGCACATCATCAAGCCCGACATGCTCTACGAGCGCGTGATCGAGGTCGACGAGCGGGTGCGGGCCGACGGCACGGTGGAGCACGAGGTCGATCTTGACACCCTGCGCGGCGAACTTGAGCAGGCCAAGACTGACGGCATCGGTGCCGTCGCTATCGTGCTGATGCATGCCTATCGCTCCAGCGAGCATGAACAGCGCGTTGCAGCGCTGGCGCGGGAGATCGGCTTTCCGCAGGTCTCCGCCAGCCATGAAGTGTCGCCGCTGATCAAGCTGGTCAGCCGCGGCGACACCACCGTGGTCGACAGCTATCTTTCACCGATCCTGCAACGCTACGTCGCGCAAGTCGCGGACGATCTGAGTCCGCCCTCCCCTGCAGGGGGAGGTGAGAAAACCCGCCTGATGTTCATGATGTCGTCGGGCGGCCTGACGGCCGCCGATCTGTTCCGTGGTAAGGATGCGATCCTGTCGGGTCCGGCGGGCGGTGTCGTCGGCATGGCCGAGACCGGGCGGTCGGCGGGCTTTACCAAACTCATCGGCTTCGACATGGGCGGCACCTCGACCGACGTGTCGCATTTCGCCGGCGAATACGAGCGCGCCTTCGAGACCGAAGTCGCCGGCGTGCGCATGCGGGCGCCGATGATGCTGATCCATACCGTCGCCGCCGGCGGCGGCTCGATCCTGCATTTCGACGGCGCGCGATTTCGCGTCGGCCCGGACTCCGCCGGCGCCAATCCGGGGCCGAAATGCTACCGCCGCGGCGGTCCGCTCGCCGTCACGGATGCCAATGTCATGGTTGGCAAGCTCATTCCGGATTTCTTTCCGAAGATCTTCGGGCCGGACCAGAATTTGGCGCTCGATGCCGACGCCGTGCGCGAAGCTTTCGCCAAGCTGGCGAAGGAGATCGGCGACGGCAAGACCGCCGAACAGGCCGCCGACGGCTTCATCAAGATCGCCGTCGAAAACATGGCGAATGCGATCAAGAAGATTTCAGTGCAGCGCGGTTATGACGTGACCCGCTATGCGCTCAATTGCTTCGGCGGCGCCGGTGGTCAACATGCTTGCCTGGTCGCCGATGCGCTCGGCATGACGAGCGTGCTGATTCATCCGCTGTCGTCGCTGCTTTCCGCCTACGGCATGGGCCTTGCCGACATCCGCAGCGTCCGCCAGCAGGCCGTCGAGGAGCCGTTCGGCAAAAAGGCCTTCACGGCGCTCGAGGCACAGGCAAAACGGCTCGCGCGGGACGTCACCGAGGAAGTCGCCGGCCAGGGCGTCACCAAGGACAAGATCACGTTGCACGTCCGCGCCCACATCCGCTACGCCGGCACCGACACGCCCTTGATTGTCGATGCCGGCAAGTCGAACCCAGCCGAACGTGGCGGCCTCAATTTGGCGTCGCTTGAGACGATGAAATCCGGCTTCGAGCGCGCGCATAAAGCGCGGTTCGGCTTCATCGACCGCAAGAAATCGCTGGTCATCGAAGCGGTCTCGGTCGAAGCCGTCGGCGGCGGCGCGGCGTTCAAGGAAAAGCCGCGCAAGACCACGCGCACCAAATTGCCGGCGCCGACGCGGCGCACCCGGTTCTACTCCGGCGGCAAGTGGCACCGGGCGCTGGTCTATACCCGCGACCAGCTCGCACCGGGCCACAAGGTCAAAGGACCGGCCATCATCATCGAACCGCATCAGACGGTCGTCGTCGAGCATGGCTGGCAGGCCGAACTAACGGCAAAGGATCACCTGGTGCTGCGGCGGGTGCAAAAGCTCGTGCGCAACCGCGCCATCGGCACCCGCGCCGATCCGGTGATGCTCGAAGTGTTCAATAATCTCTTCATGTCGATCGCCGAGCAGATGGGCGTGGCGCTGCAGAACACCGCCTACTCCACCAACATCAAAGAGCGGCTCGATTTCTCTTGCGCGGTATTCGACGGCAACGGCTCGCTGGTGGCGAATGCGCCGCATATGCCGGTCCATCTCGGCTCCATGGACCGCGCGGTCGAGACCATCATTCGCGAGAACAAAGGCACGGTGCGGCCGGGCAACGCCTACATCATCAACGCGCCCTATAACGGCGGCACGCATCTGCCCGATCTCACGGTCTGCACGCCGGTATTCGACGGCAAGAAGATCCTTTTCTGGGTCGCGTCGCGCGGGCACCATGCCGATATCGGCGGCATTTCGCCGGGCTCGATGTCGCCGAACGCGACCACGATCGAGCAGGAAGGCATCTTGTTTGACAATTTCAAGGTCGTCGACCGCGGCCGCTTTCGCGAAAAAGAACTATATGCGGAGTTGGGCAGTGGTCCCTATCCGGCCCGCAATCCGTTGCAGAACGTCAACGACGTCAAGGCGCAGATGGCCGCCAACGAAATGGGCGTGCGCGAACTGCGCAAAATGGTGAAGCATTTCACGCTGCCGGTGGTGCATGCCTATATGCGGCACGTGCAGGACAATGCCGCCGAGAGCGTGCGGCGCGTCATCGACCGGCTGCACGACAGCGCCTTTGCGATCGAAACCGATCAGGGCAATGCGATCAAAGTCCGCATCACCGTCGACAAGAAGAAGCGCGAGGCGACAGTCGACTTCACCGGGACGAGCCCGCAGCAGCCGTCGAATTTCAACGCGCCGGAGCCGGTGGCGCGCGCCGCGGTGCTCTACGTGTTCCGCGTCATGGTCGACGACGACATCCCGATGAATGCCGGCTGTCTGCGTCCGATCCGGCTTGTCATTCCCAAGCGCTCGATGCTGTCGCCGGAATATCCCGCGGCCGTGGTCGCCGGCAATGTCGAGACCTCGCAGGAGGTGACCAATTGCCTGTTCGCCGCGCTCGGCGCCATGGCGGCGGCGCAAGGCACCATGAACAATGTCAATTTCGGCAACGATCGCTATCAGTATTACGAGACGATCTGCTCCGGCTCGCCGGCAGGACCGGGATTTCCCGGCACCGACGCCGTGCACACGCATATGACCAATACGCGGCTCACCGATCCGGAAATTCTGGAATTCCGCTTTCCGGTCGTGCTCGAAGACTTCCACATCCGCAAAGGCTCGGGCGGCCGCGGACAATGGAATGCCGGCGACGGCATCCGCCGTACCATCCGGTTCCTGGAAAAGATGGAATGCACGGTGCTCACCGGCCATCGCCGCATTCCGCCGTTCGGGCTTGCCGGCGGCGGCGATGGGCAAGTTGGCGAGAACTGGGTTCGGCGCGCGGACGGACGCATGGAAAAGCTGCAAGGCTGCGACGCCACCATGATCGACGCCGGCGAGGCCGTCATCATCCAGTCGCCGACCGCGGGTGGCTACGGCAAATCAACCGGCTGAGCGCTTGCGCCGCCGCGCCTTTTGCGGCAGCGCGACCGGCGAGATGGTCTGGCGCGCGGTCGCTTCAAAGACCTCGAAGAAGCCGAACGCCAGCAGCCCGAGCGCCGCGATGGCGAGGAATATCCCGCCATAGGAATGGTGCTGCACAGCCCGCAGCACGCCCGCCAGACTAAGCGCGATTCCCGAATCCAAATCGTAATCGGCAACGCCCAAATAGCAGCCGAGCATGAGAAACACGAAGCCGCGGGTCAGGATGCCGAACGAGCCCAGCGCGGTCGCGACATTGCGCGCCGTCTCGGTCGTATCGAGCCGGTCGCGATAAGGAGCCTGGAACGCCTTCACCCCGAGCCCAATGCCGACGGCGATAAATCCAGCGGCAATCAACGCGATAACCGTGCGCCCGAGCGGTTGCGCCATCACCCACCCGGTCCATTCACGGGCGGATTGATCCTCGCTCTTCCCTCGCGCCTCGAAAGTGATGCGTGCGGTGGCGAGCGCCAACGCGACATAGAATATGCTGCTGCCTGCAAGCGAGCCCCGCCGCATCAAACCATAAAGGCTGCCGCCGTGACCATCCGCGTCGAGAACGGATTGCGCCAAGCGCCAGCCGGCGAAGCACAACAGACCCGCAGCCAGCGTCCACAAAAAATAGCCCCCGAAAGGTTTTAGAAAAACAAACTCCAGGGAGTCGCGTGCGCCTTCCGGATGCGTACCGACCCCGCCGGCCGACAGCAGCGCGAAACCGCCAATGATCAGAAAGATGATGCCACGCGCTGCATAACCGATGCGCACCATCCAGATCAGAGGCCCACTGGTTAAAACCCTGGGCCTGAAGTTCTTCGCCGCGCGGTTATTCACGCCATGACAAAGGACCAACGCGTCTTCGGTTCCATGGCGGCCAATTCAGGCCGATCATGAAGATTTTCGCGACACCGAATACTTCATGTTGGCCTTGCCGCCGTCCCAATAGAACGTGTAGTCGACGGTCACCGTGCCATTGTCCGGTAACGGCAAGACCGCATTGCACACGACCTGATCCTGACCGCTCGACACGGTCTTGATCGGCTCATATTTTGTCGGCTCGAGCTTGAGCTGTTTGAGAACGTCGGTAAGCGTGTGCTTGGCGCGGTCCGAATCGCATTCCGGCAGGACGAAGTGGTCGCGCAGTCCGCTGTAGATAAAAACGCCGGCGACGGCCGCGACAGGGATGCCGATGAGCCGCACGGCCAAACGGTATCGCCGGACCGGTGGCGGCGGGTTAGGACGGGACCAGCGCCGAGCACGAATAGGAGGGGTTGGTTCTGGTGACGAGTCGTCGGCCATAGCCGCAGATTACTACACCGCCTTGACGATCTCTTCGGTCATTTTTTTGGCATCGCCGAGGAGCATCATGGTGTTGTCGCGGTAGAATAGCGGGTTGTCGATGCCGGCATAGCCCGAGGCCAGCGAGCGCTTGTTGAACATCACCGTGCCAGCCTTCCACACCTGCAACACGGGCATGCCGTAGATCGGCGATTTCGGATCTTCTTCCGCCGCCGGGTTGGTCACGTCATTGGCGCCGATCACATAGGCGACGTCGGCCTGGGCGAATTCCGAATTGATGTTTTCCAGTTCGAAGACTTCATCATAGGGCACGTTCGCTTCGGCGAGAAGAACGTTCATGTGCCCCGGCATGCGGCCCGCGACCGGATGGATCGCGTATTTCACCTCGACGCCCTCGGCCTTGAGCTTGTCAGCCATCTCGCGCAATGCGTGCTGCGCCTGCGCCACCGCCATGCCGTAGCCCGGCACGATGATCACCTTACCGGCATTCTTCAGAATGAATCCGGCGTCTTCGGCCGAACCGATCTTGACCGGCCGGTCGCCATGCGCCGCCGCGGGCCCCGCCACCTCGCCGCCGAAGCCGCCGAGGATCACCGAGATGAAGGAGCGGTTCATGCCCTTGCACATGATGTAGGACAGGATCGCGCCCGACGAGCCGACCAGCGCGCCGGTGATGATCAGGGCCGAATTGCCGAGTGTGAAACCGATGCCGGCGGCCGCCCAGCCCGAATAGGAGTTGAGCATCGAGATCACGACCGGCATGTCGGCACCGCCGATCGGCACGATGATCAGGACGCCGAACAGGAACGACGCCGCCGCGATCAGCCAGAAGGTCAGGTGCTGCTGCGTTTCGAAGAACCACACGATCAGTGCGACGAGGCCGACGGCAAGCGCGATGTTGATGACATGCCGGGCCGGCAGAATAATCGGCGCGCCACTCATGCGCCCCGACAGTTTGAGGAAGGCGATGATCGAGCCGGTGAAAGTAACGGCGCCGATGGCGACGCCGAGCGACATTTCAATGAGGCTTTGGCCGTGGATCGCGCCTTCGCTGCCGATGCCGAACGCCGCCGGCGCATAGAGCGCGCCCGCCGCGACCAGCACCGCTGCCATGCCGACCAGCGAATGGAAGGCCGCAACCAGTTCCGGCATCGATGTCATCGGCACGCGCCGGGCGATCACCGCGCCGGCGCCGCCGCCGATCGCCATGCCAAGCACCACCAAGCCCCAAGCCGTGGGACTTGCCGGCGGATGCGATGCCAGCGTGGTGGCGATCGCGATCGCCATGCCGATCATGCCGAATAGGTTGCCGCGCCGGCTGGTTTCCGGATTCGACAGGCCGCGCAGCGCCATGATGAACAGCGCGCCGGCGACGAGATAGCAAAGCGCGGCGAGGTCGGCGCTCATGTTTCGGCCCTTCTGATCACTTCTGCCGGCGCTGGAACATGGCGAGCATGCGCTTGGTCACCAGAAAGCCGCCGAAAATATTGACCGAGGCGAAGATCAGCGCGACGAAGCCGAGCCCGCGGGCCCAGATCGGACCAGCCTCATCGCCGACGAGCGCGACGCCGACCGCGAGCAAGGCGCCGACGACGATCACCGACGAGATCGCATTGGTCACCGACATCAGCGGCGTGTGCAGCGCGGGCGTCACCGACCAGACGACGAAATAGCCGACAAAGACCGCCAGCACGAAGATCGACAACCGGAACATGAAAGGATTTGCGACGTCACCGGCGGCGTGCGCCGCACCCACCGCTGCGAGGTCGAGTTGGCCGAGGATCGAAAGCGTTATCATGGTCGCCCTCCGGCTTGTTTGTCAGGTTGCGGATTTGGGTTGGAAATTCGGATGCACGATCGCGCCATCGCGGGTGAGCACGGTACCTTTGACGATTTCGTCGTCCCAATTGATCGCGAGCTTCTTTTCTTTCTTGTCGATCAGCGTCTCAAGGAACGTAAGCAGGTTCTTCGCGTAGAGCGAGGATGCGGAAGCCGCCAGGCGTCCCGGCACGTTGAGATGGCCGACGATCTTGACGGCGCCGACTTGGGCCACCTCTCCGGCTTTGACGCCTTCGACGTTACCGCCGCGTTCAACCGCCAGATCGACGATGACCGAACCCGGCCGCATCGACGCCACCATCTCCTTGGTCACCAGCCGCGGCGCCGGTCGGCCGGGAATGAGCGCCGTGGTGATAACGATATCCTGTTTCTTGATGTGCTCGGCGGTGAGCGCTTCCTGCTTCGCCTTGTATTCCGGCGACATTTCCTTGGCGTAGCCGCCGGCAGTCTGCGCGTTCTTGAATTCCTCGTCCTCGACCGCGAGGAATTTCGCACCCAGGCTTTCGACCTGCTCCTTGGTGGCCGGACGCACATCGGTGGCGGTGACGATGGCGCCAAGCCGGCGCGCCGTCGCGATCGCCTGCAAGCCGGCAACGCCAACGCCCATGATGAATACTTTGGCCGCCGGCACGGTGCCGGCCGCGGTCATCATCATCGGCAGCGCCCGGCCATATTCTTCGGCGGCGTCGATAACGGCGCGGTAGCCGGCGAGGTTGGCCTGACTGGAGAGCACGTCCATCGACTGCGCGCGCGTGATACGCGGCATCAATTCCATTGCGAAAGCGACAACACCGGCGTCAGCCATCTGCTTGAGCGCGGTCTCGTTGCCATAAGGATCCATGATGGCAACGACCAGGGCGCCCTTTTTATAACCGGCGAGTTCGCTCGCCGTAGGCCGCCGTACCTTGAGGACGATATCGGCGCCATTGGCCGCACCGGCAGCAACGCTCGCGCCAGCAGCGGTATAGTCGGCGTCGAGGATACCGGACTTGATGCCGGCGCCCGGCTCGACCGCGACTTCGGCACCAAGGCCAGTGAGCTTTTTGACGGTTTCCGGCGTTGCCGCCACCCGCGGCTCGCCCGGATCGGTCTCAGCAGTGACCGCGACCTTCATGGTTCCTCCGACGAGGGCATGGCCGGCTCAGACCGATGTCGGTATTTCTAAGGGTGGGATTCAGGTTAGAAATATCGCCATGAGAATAACGATGGCGATGACGATTGCCATCCCCACCTTCACCATGGTGATGAAACCACGGTAGGTCTGTTCATGAGCGGCGTAATCGTTGCCCGTTGCAGTCGCGTATTGGACTTCGCCGTGATCGGCCATTCATCTCTCCAAACCTAGGTGCAAAAGGCTCAACTCAGCACCGGCGGACTTAGCGTAATTGCGTTTCCAGGGCAACCGGAGCGGTGTCGATAGCTTGCTCGGGAGCGCTCAAATCCCTACTCTCTAGGGAAACGCCCAAACGGATAAAGCCATGCTGAGAAAAGAACAAAACGAACTTCTCGCCCAGACCGGCCCCGGCACGCCCATGGGGCAGATGTTCCGCTCCTATTGGATGCCGGCGCTGCTCGCCGAGGAACTGCCGGAGAACGATTGCCCGCCGGTGCGGGTCAAGCTCCTCTCGGAGCGTCTGGTGGCTTTCCGCGATTCCAAGGGCCGCTATGGCTTGATGGATGAGTTCTGCGCCCATCGCGGCGTGTCGCTGTGGTTCGGCCGCAACGAAGAGGGCGGACTGCGCTGCCCCTATCATGGCTGGAAATACGACGTCACCGGCCAGTGCATCGATGTGCCGTCGGAGCCGGTCGAGAGCGGCTTCTGCGACAAGATCAAGCTGACGGCCTATCCCCTCGTGAAGATCGGCGCCGTGCTGTGGACCTATATGGGACCGGCCGACAAGAAGCCGCCGCTGCCGGAATGGGAATTCGCCCTGGTGCCGCAGGAGCAGAGCTTTACGTCAAAGCGCCTGCAGGAGAGCAATTGGCTGCAAGCCATGGAAGGAGGCATCGATTCGAGCCACGTTTCGTTCCTGCATCGCGGCGATCTGGGCTCCGACCCTCTGTTCAAGGGTGCCAAAGGCAATCAGTACAACCTCAACGACATGAAGCCGCATTTCGAGGTCGTCGAACAGCCCGGCGGCTTGTTCATCGGTGCGCGCCGTAATGCAGAGAACGGCAATTATTATTGGCGCGTCACGCCATGGGTGATGCCGTGCTTCACCATGATCCCGCCGCGCGGCGATCACCCGATGCACGGCCATTTCTGGGTGCCGATCGACGACGAGAACTGCTGGGCCTGGAGCTACGATTTCCACCCGGTGCGGGCGCTGACTAAGACCGAAGTCGACGCCATGAAGGACGGCGCCGGCGTGCATTGCAAATATGTGCCCGGCACTTACCGGCCGCTCGCCAACAAGGACAACGACTATCTGATCGACCGCGCGGCGCAGAAGGCCGGCCGGACTTTCAGCGGCGTGTCCGGCATCGCGATCCAGGACTTCTTCGCTGCAGGAAAGCATGGGACCAATCTGCGACCGCACCAAAGAGAACCTGGTCTCGACCGACAACGGCATCATCATGGCGCGGCATCGCCTGATGCGCGCCGCCAAGGCGCTGGCCGAAAAGGGCGTGACGCCGCCGGGCGTCGATCCCGCCCACCATCGTGTCCGATCCTGCGCCATGGTGCTGCCGCCGGATGTTGCGTTCAAGGACAGCGCCAAGGAAGCGCTCAACGCCAAGCTCGGCATGGCGCAGACGACAGTGTGATCGTCATTCCGGGGCGGCCCGCAAGCGCCGAGTGCGGAATGACGAGTATCAGACTCCGTCGTTCTCGGTGGCCGCGTTCTTCCCTGCGATGAAACCCTGACAGATCGCGCGCGGCAGGCCGTGCATGGAAAAGCCGCCGGCCGATTCGCCGCCGCAATAGAGGCCGGGGATCACCTCGCCATCCATGTCGATCACCTGACAGCGCGCGTTGATGCGCAAGCCGGCGCGGGTGTCGTGAATGACCGGCGTCGCCCAAGCGGCGTAGAATGGTGGCTTCGCGATTTTGTAGAGCGGCTTCGGCTTGCCGAAGTCGGCATCCTTGCCAGCATCGACGAATGAATTATAGCGCGCGATCGTGGCGGCGAGATTTTGCGGCGGCATCGCCACGCGCTGATATTTCATTGTGATGCCGGCGGCGAGCGCCTCGATGCTGTCGGCCTGGAAGAAGAATCCTGCGTCGACATCGACATGCGGCGGCGCCGGACGCCACTTTTCGCGCGCGACCGCATCGGCATCGAAGATCGCCCAGATCGGTCCGCCGCCGTTATGGCCGTCGCCGATTCCGGCGAGCGCCGCATTGATGAAATTGCTCGGATTGTAGGTTGCGTTTTTGGCGTTGAGGTAGGAATACGGCTCGTAAGGACTGGTGCTCTGATAGGTGTTGTAATTGAAATGTCCGCCGGTCTCGTCATAGAAGCGCTGGCCCAGCATGTTGACCAGGATGACGTCCTGCCAATCCGCCACCTTGAGACCGATCGCGCGCGCCTTGTCGAAAACCTCGCTGCCCGGATACCAGCGCACATTCACATAGCCATATTGGCAGCCGATCGCGCCGGGCTTGGTGATGCCTGAACCGAATTCGCCGGTGTAGTTGAACAGGCCCCAGAGCCCGGCGCCGACCGCCATTGCCGCGATCTCGCCGCTGGCATCCTGATCCGACCACGGCATGCCGGCGAGACCGCAATATTCCTCGGTGAGGCGCGGATCGAACATGCGGCGGAAGTTGACGTTGCCGGTCGAGCCGCCGGTGGCGATAATGACGGCCTTGCGGGCGCGGATATTGCGGCTTCCGCCTCCGTGATCGACCGCGATGCCGCGCACGCGACCTTCGCGCGGCGTCTCGCGGTGGATCGCCGTCATGCGGTGTTCGAGGAGAACCTCTACACCGGCATTCGACGCCGCGGCGTGAAGCGGCCGCATCAAGCCAGCGCCCGCTCTGATTTCGTCATCCGCGGGATCGGCTGGTCCGCCGGTATGAACCATCGACCAATCCTCGACCGAAATCTGCATGGTGCGAAGCGCCGATACCCCGATCTCGTGTCCGACCTTGTTGGGCGGCCGGTCGATCACCTTCACGCCATGCGCGAGCAGGAATTCGAGCGTCGCCACGCTATTGTCGGCGAAAGCGCGGATGATCTCGCGGTCGTTGTACCTGTAAGGCGGGAAACCATTGGTCTCGACCACCGACCAGTCGGTCAAGTCCTGGAAAAACAAATCCGGCGAATCCTCGATGCCGTAATTCTTCTGATAGCTGGTGCCGCCGCCCAGCGGCAGGTTGCCGCCAGACGTAATGGCATGACCGCCGATACGCGGCTCGGCCTCGACCACGATGACCGAAGCGCCGGCTTCCCGTGCCACGATGGCGGCAGGCAGGCCGGTCGCACCGGAGCCGACGACGACGATATCCGCTTCATGATGCCAGACGATTTCACGATTCACCGGTCATGTTCTCCCATAATTTCTGCGGCGCGAAAGACTAACAGCATTGCCGAATTTGTGTCATGGGAGGGCGAAATCGGGAATTCGATTGCGACAGGAGGAGACGCCGCCATGGCCGATGTCGTTCCAACCCACCGGCTGACGCACGAGGCGAGCCAGAAGATGCTCGCGGCCGGCGTGGCGAAAGCTGATGCGCTCGGCTGCAAGGTCTCGCTCGCCGTCGTCGATCAGAGCTGCCGCCTGATCGCGTTCCTGATGATGGACGGCGCGCGGCATTTCTCGATCATCACCACCCAGCGAAAGGCGATCACGTCGGCATCGCAACGGCAGCCGACCGGCTATGCGCCGGAAGAGAACGCGCTCAGCATGGCGGTGCGCATGGGCGACTTCACCAATGTACCGGGCGGATTTCCGATCGAGGTCGATGGCGAGGTCATCGGCGCGGTCGCCGCCGGGGGCGCCAAGATCGAGCAGGACGTCGAGGTCGCGAAAGCGGCGTTGGCGGCACTCGGTTTGTAACCGGCTCGCACTTCGCTCAAGCCGGGCTCGGCTCTCCCCGCATTTCCTTCGCTGCAGCGCGCACCGCTTTGATGATGTTCTGATAGCCGGTGCAGCGGCAGAGATTCGATGCGAGCACGTCGAGCAGCTCCTCGTCGCTGATATGCGGATTCCTCTCCAGCGCATTGGTCGCGAGCATCAGGAAGCCCGGCGTGCAATAGCCGCATTGCAGGCCGTGATTTTCGATGAAGGCGCGCTGCAGCGGATGCAGCGCATCGCCCTTGGCGAGACCTTCAACGGTGCGGATTTTCTTGCCCTGGGCCTGTACCGCGAACATCAAACAGGAGCGCACCGCTTCGTCGTCGACAATGACGGTGCAGGTGCCACAGACACCGTGCTCGCAACCGATATGGGTGCCGGTCTGGCCGCAATCGTCGCGGATGGCGTCAACGAGCGTCCGCCGCGGTTCGACACGGATCGGACAATCCTGGCCGTTGATGGTGAGCGTGATATCGAATTTTTCGTTCATTGCGCCGCAGTCTAACTCAGCGGCGACAGCCGGGTCGAGCCCGGCCAAGCCCGACCATGAACTACATATCGAGAACGAGCCGCTCGGTCTTGCAGCCGCAGCAGCAGATCATGACCTTGTCGTTGGCGTCCTGCTCTTCTTCGCTGAGCACCGAATCGCGGTGTTCGGGAATGCCGGAGATCACGCGGGTCACGCATTCGCCGCAGATGCCGAGCTCGCAGGAATAGTCGACGTCCACGCCGGCATCGAACAGCACTTCGAGGATCTTCTTGCCCTCGGGGATGTAATATTCCTCGCCCGAACGCGCGAGTTCGACCCAAAAGCCGCCGGTGGTCGCGGCTTCAGCCTTGGCGGTGAAGTATTCGACATGGACATTGCCGCGCGGCCGGTTGGCGGCTGCCGCTTCAAAGGCGGTGAGCATCGCCTTCGGGCCGCAGCAATAAAAATGCGCGCCCGCCGGGGCGGCGCCGATGGCAGCGGCGAGATCGAGGAATTTGCCGCCGGCTTCGTCGTCGAAATGCAGATGCACCGCTTCCGGATCGAGCTTTTGCAGCGGTTCGAGGAATGCCATCTCGTCGCGGGTCCGGCACGAATAGTGGAGTTTCCACGGGCGCTTTTGCGCGATCAACTCCTGCGCCATGCACCAGATCGGCGTGATGCCTATGCCGCCGGCGACAAGAACGATCGGTTCGGCGCTCTCGACCAGTGGAAAATTATTGCGCGGCGCGCTGATCTTGATCTCGTCGCCGACCTTCATCTGGTCGAAGATGTAGATAGAACCGCCGCGGCTGGCCGGATCGCGCTTGATCCCGACAACGTAGCTCTCGGGATCGGCGTCGGGCTGGCACAGCGAGAATTGCCGGATCATGCCGTTGGGCAGATGCAGATCGATATGCGCACCGGGTTTGTAGGGCGGCAGCCGCGCGCCACCGACGCGCTGGAACCGGTAAAGATTCGTATCCCGCGCCACAGGCACGATTTCGGTGAGCCGAGCGTCGATCAAGCCCGGTTGGGCCTTATGCGGATCGAGGGTCGGAGAGGGTGCTGTCAGCGTGTCCATGCGGGGCTTAAATAGGCGGCTGGAGTGGGTTTCCGCAACCCGGTTCTCGATACCTATGAGTTCCGGCTAATTGCGGTGGGCGAGGCTTATTTGGCCTTGATCGGGCGTCGAAACTTCATGTTTCGCCGCCGTTTTCACCTGGTCCGCGAACACCCGTCCAATCATCACCACAACCGGCCCCGAGGGCGGTTCGTCGGCCAAGCGCGCCGGCAGGTCGCTAATGGTCGCGCCGACGACGCGTTCGTCGGCGCGGGTTGCGCGTTCGACCGCCACGGCCGGCGTTGCCGGATCGAGACCCGCTTTCACCGCTGCGGCGACCAGTTCGGGCAACGTCTTGGCCGGCATGTAGATAACGGTCGTCACGGCCGGATCGGCCAGACTCGACCAGTCGATGTCGTTGGGCAATTTGCCGTCGCGGCCGTGGCCGGTGATGTATTGCACGCGGCGCGCTTCACCGCGGCGCGTCAACGAAACCAGCAAGCGGCTGGCGGCGCCCTGAGCCGTGGTGATGCCGGGTACAACTTCGACTGCGATCCCCGCCGCGCGGCAGGCGGCGATCTCTTCGTCGGCGCGACCGAAAATCATCGGATCGCCGCCTTTGAGCCGCACCACGCGGCGGCCGGCCTTGGCGAGCGAGATCATCAGGGCATTGATGTCGTCCTGCCGGCACGACGCCCGGTAGCCGGTCTTTCCGACCAGCATTTTCTTCGCTTCGCGGCGGGCAAAATCGAGAATGTCGGCAGCGACCAGATCGTCGAACAGGATCACGTCGGCCGACTGCAGGGCGCGCACCGCGCGTAGCGTCAGCAGTTCCGGATTGCCGGGTCCGGCACCGACAAGAACCACCGAGCCTGACTCGCGAGCCATCGTGGGCGCCAGCAACGCATCGAGATCGGCATCGGTCGGCGCCCGTTCCGGCGCGGCAATGGCACGGGCGGTAAATCTCTCCCAAAAGCTGCGGCGGCCGCGGAACGGCAAAGCCAGCGCCTGCACGCGGGGCCGCCAGGCGCGGGCGGCATCGGCCCAGCGGCTAAAACCTCTCGGGATCAGCGCCTCGATCTTGGCGCGGATCGCCTGGCCGAACACCGGCGCCGCACCATCGGTCGAAATGCCGATGACGAGCGGCGAACGATTGACGATGGCGCCGAACGAGAAATCGCAAAACGCGGGGCGGTCGACGACATTGACCGGGACGCCGGCCGCGCGCGCTGCGGCGGCGAATTGCGCGGCTTCCCGATCGTCGGCGCAATCGCCCACGGCAATCGCAGCGCCGGCAAAATCGGACGAATCCCAGGGTCGTTGGCGGATAACGATAGGGCCGCGTGGCGCGGCGCCCGCGAGCGCCAACATCTGTTCGCCAGGCGACGGCGCAAACACCTCGACCTGGGCACCGGCGGCCGACAGCAACTCGGCCTTCCACGCGGCGGGCTCGGTTCCTCCGGCAACGACGACACGCTTTCCCTCAAGCGCAAAGAAGGCCGGCAATCGCGCCAGCGGCGCCATCCGGGTGATTTGAACTTCGATGGGTGCGCGGCTCATCAAATGCCCTGCCTATCTCATCCGTACGTAGAATATAATTCTTAATATCGCAAACTCCTCGGATTATATTGATATTTCATCCCATATATCCCAACATAACTGAAATTCTATCCCAAAAAAGTCTCCGCTTTGGAAGCGGCGAGACTTCCTGCGATCGCCTCGATGAATTCAAAAGGCGTGCCAAACAGCGGCCCGGAAACTTGGCGGGCGCCCGACGGGATTCCGCCGGGCGCCCTTAGTTCGCGTCAGCCGGCCTATAAGCCGGGTTTTGGATGGCTTGCGGACAAGTCCGCAAACGTGACGGCCATTCCTCTGGGACGCCGGTTACCCGGCGCCTCTAGCAACCTACCCGGATGGCCGGATCTGGACACAGACCCCGAAGCTTCCGTGCTTGCGCACAAAAACTTCGCGCCATCCCTATTCGGTCTTGCTCCCGGTGGGGTTTGCCGTGCCGCCGGCGTTACCGCCGGCGCGGTGCGCTCTTACCGCACCGTTTCACCCTTACCGCGCCTTTCCACGAGGGTAGGACGCGGCGGTCTGTTTTCTGTGGCACTATCCCTGGGCTCGCACCCGCCGGATGTTATCCGGCACCGCTTGTCCACGGAGCCCGGACTTTCCTCCCCGGCAACCTTTCGGTTTCGCCGGAGCGGCCGTCCGGCCGACTGACGGGGGATGGATGGGCGCCCATGCCCTTGCCGTCAAGGGGTTGGATTGCTGGGCTTAAAGAGTGATCTGGAGCATCGGACTGCGGGCGCGCGCAGCGATGGTCCGGGCGCGGCCGCGATTGGCTATGAGGTCCGCAAGCGTGCTGCGGGTCGAGGCGTCGGCGATCCCGTCGATGAGTTCCGGCCGGAAATGGCGCTGGAAGGCGGTAACGACTTCAAGTGTCACGGCATCGTATTCGCCATTGACGTCGAGACCATAGCCGTAGTCGACGAGCGATCTTTGAAATGCGGCAACGGTCTCGCCACGGTTGCCGGGCGCCAGGACATGACCGAAATTAACGATCGTCGCCGGTTTGACCCAATGACCGACGCCCGAATCGTAGAGCGTACGCCAGGGAAATTTCTCACCGGGATCCTGTTTGCGGGACGGCGCCACGTCCGAATGCGCAAGGACGCGAACCGACGGAATCGTATGCCGGATTTGAATGCTACGGCACAGCGCCGTCACGGCCGCGATCTGGCGCTTGGGAAAGTCCGGATAGCCGTGATCGTGCCCCGAATTGGCGATTTCGATGCCGATCGAACACGAATTGATATCGGTCTCGCCCGCCCAACAGGACTGCCCGGCGTGCCAGGCGCGACGGCCCTCCGGTACCATTTGGACGATACGGCCGTCTTCAAAGACAAAATAGTGGCAGGAAACGTCGCTGCCGCGGGCGCGCAGAAGTTCCAGCGCAGCATCCGCATCCGCCATGCCGGTGTAATGCAAAAGAATCATATCGGGCTGCCGCCCGTCCCGGCGTTCGCCGTTGTTGGGCGACGGCAGGACTTCGGCGACGACCGAGGAGTCGGGGGTGAACGCGTTGCGCGACATCGGATCACTTTAGGGTAACGGCCGCCGGGCACAAAGCTCAATTGCGCGGCAAGGCTTCAACCATTCCTTAAGCTTACCGCTCGCTAATCGATACCGAGCAAAGCCGGCTCATTGCTACCGCCGGACCGTTGACGCCATTGGCCCATGACAGCCCATTTTATTCCACCAATGCTCACGCGGTGCCGGCTGGACAGGCACAGCGCCATGAGCGTCTGGTGCGAAGCCCGTGCGCTTGAACAGTATCGCGCAAAAATGACGGCAAACAGTGACGATAATCCTTCCGCGAGCGTGACGGGACGTCACGTTCCGGTGCTTGCCCGCCAAGCCGTCGGCTGGCTCGATGTCAAAAGCGACGGGCTCTATATCGACGCGACATTCGGTGCCGGCGGCTATACGCGCGCCATCCTCGAAACTCCCGGTACCCGGGTAGTCGGCATCGACCGCGATCGCAGCGCGATCGTGCATGGCGCAGCGCTGGTCGATGCGGCGAATGGCCGCCTCGAACTCGCCGAGGATCGTTTTTCGAATTTAGATTCGATCGTCGGCAACGCCGCGGCCGACGGCATCGTGTTCGATCTCGGCGTTTCATCGATGCAGATCGACCAAGCGGCGCGCGGATTTTCGTTCCGTCTCGACGGACCGCTCGATATGCGGATGGGCGGCGACGGTCCGAGCGCCGCAGACATTGTCGCGCACGCCAGCGAGCGGGATCTCGCCACCATCATCGCCATTCTGGGCGAAGAGCGCCATGCCAGGGCCGTCGCACGCACCATTGTGCGCGCCCGCGCCGAACGTTCGATCGATACCACGGGCGCGCTGGCGGAGATCGTCGGCCGCGTCGTGCACATGCGCGACAGCGCAATCCATCCGGCCACCCGCACCTTTCAGGCGCTGCGCATTTTCGTCAATGACGAACTCGGCGAGATAGCGCGCGCGCTTGTTGCCGCCGAGCGCGCTCTGAAACCTTCGGGCCGGCTCGCGGTGGTGGCGTTCCATTCGCTCGAGGATCGCATTGTCAAAAGCTTCCTGGTCGAGCGCAGCCGCGCACCATCAGGCTCGCGGCACCAACCTGAGCTCGATGCGCCGCCGCCGACCTTCCGGGTGCTGACGCGGCGCCCACAAACGCCGGACGAAGCCGAAATCGCCGACAATCCGCGCTCCCGCTCGGCGAAGCTGCGCGCGGCCGAGCGTACCGAAGCCTCGCCGCGAGGAACATCCATCGAGCATCTTGTGCCGCGCCTGCCGTCATTCGCCGGCATCATGCGGGGGCGGCCGTGATCCTGCGCGCGCTCAATTTCATTGTGATCTGCGCACTCGTACTCGCGGCCGCTTACGTCTATCGGATCAAATTCGATTCGACGGTGCAGGCGGAACGTCTTGCCAAACTCCGCAGCGAGGTGCGCCACGAGCGTGATGAAATCGCCGCATTACGCGCCGAATGGGGACAACTCGACAGTCCGGACCGGATCGAAACGCTGGCCAAACGCTTTCTGCAGCTCAAGCCGATCGCGCCGACGCAATTCGATGCGCTCGATCACCTGCCCGACCGGCCGCCGCAAGACACCACCGCCTACAACAATGACCCGATCGGCGGCATCATCGAGAATTTGGAACAGCCCAACACGATCGATACGACCGGCAGCATCCCAGCCGCGCCGGCTCCCAATGCATCGAGCGGAGCGCCGCAATGAGCGTGACCGCGGAAAGCTTCGATCTGCCGCCGGCGGAGCAACGCTCGGCCGAAACGCGGCTGCGCGAACAGCATTGGCGGCATTGGCTCTTTCGCAAGCTGCTCTACGGCAGCAATGTCGACCGCACTGCCAAGGCGCGGGCGCGGATCGGCTTGGCGATCCTGGCTTTCGCCGCCGTCTATTGCATCATCGCCGCACGGCTCGTGATGTTCGCGATCGTTTCCAACAGCCACTCGGTGCATCGCGTCGTCTCCAGCGACGCCATCGCCACGGCACGGCCCGACATCCTTGATCGCAACGGCGAAGTGCTGGCGACGGACGTTCGCGTACCGTCGCTTTATGCCGAACCGCGCCGGCTTATCGATGTTGACGAGGCGGCGGAACTCCTCACCGCCGACCTGCCCGATGTCGACGCCCCTGAAATGCGCGAACGGCTTTCATCCAAGCGCGGCTTCGTCTGGCTCAAGCGCGACATCACGCCGGAACAACAGCGCGATATCTACCGGCAGGGATTGCCTGGGATCGGCTTCCTCAACGAAAACAAGCGCGACTACCCTAACGGCGCCGAAGTCTCGCATCTGCTCGGCCACGTCAATATCGACAATCAGGGCATCGCCGGCATCGAGAAATGGCTCGACACGCAAGGCCTCGCCGCATTGCATATGGCGGGGCTTGCCACCGACCGCCTGCAAACGCCGGTTCAGCTCGCGGTCGATTTGCGCGTGCAGCATGCGATGCGCGAGGAACTCGTCGCCGCCCGTGCCAAATTCCACTCCATCGCCGCCGCCGGCGTCGTTCTCAACGTGCGTACCGGTGAAATCGTCGCCATGGTTTCGGAGCCGGATTACGATCCTAATAATCCGCACGAAGCGCTCGATCCGACGCGGATCAACCGACTGACCACCGGCGTCTATGAGATGGGCTCGACGTTCAAGGCGTTCACCGTCGCCATGGCGCTCGACTCCGGCAAGGCGACGCTGAAATCAACCTTCGACGCGCACAATCCGCTGCACTTCGGCAAATTCGAGATTCACGATTTCGAGCCGATGCAGCGGGCTTTGTCGGTGCCGGAAATTTTCACCTATTCGTCGAATATCGGAGCAGCCCATATCGCGATGATGATGGGCATCGACGCACACAAGGCGTTTCTGAAAAAGATGGGGCAGCTCGATCGCCTGCGCACCGAACTGCCGGAAAGCGCCGAGCCGATCGTTCCCAAACACTGGGGCGAGCTCAACACCATGACCATTGCCTTCGGGCATGGCCTTTCGGTCGCGCCGCTGCAGGCCGTGATGGGGGTCGCTGCCCTGATGAACGGCGGCATGCTGATACCCCCGACTTTCCTCAAGCGCACTGAAGCCGAGGCGGCGAAGCTTGCCACCCGCGTGGTCAAGCCCGAGACCAGCGAAATGATGCGCTACCTGATGCGGCTCAATGTCGAAAAAGGCACCGCCGCAAAGGCCGAAGTGCCGGGCTATTACATCGGCGGCAAAACTGGAACCGCGGACAAAGTCGTGTTCGGCCGCTATTCGAAAACAAAAGTGCTGACAGATTTCATGGCGGTGCTTCCTGCGGATCAGCCTCGCTATCTGGTTCTCATCATGCTCGACGAGCCGCAAGCGCTGCCGGAAACGCATGGCTTCAAAACTTCCGGCTGGAACGCCGTGCCTACCGGAGGTGCAATTGTTGCCCGCATTGCGCCACTCCTCGGCATTCAGCCGCGTCTCGACCTACCGCCAGCCGATCAGCTGATACTGGCCTCGATGAAGGAAAGCAGGTAAGGCACTGACCGCATCGTCGACCGAGCCGGCGTTCTACTGAGCCATGAAGCTTCGCGAGATTTTGCCTCCTGACGCGGAACTCGACCGACGCCACGCCGATCTCGAGATCGGCGCGGTGACGGCGGACAGCCGCGCCGTCAAACCCGGCGATATTTTCGTCGCCATTGCCGGCGCCAAAGCCGACGGCCTGCGCTTCATCGATGCGGCAATCTCAGCTGGCGCGGCGGCCATCGTGGCGGAGCGGCCGCCGGAAGGGGCGCTGCCGCAGAACATCGCTTTCGTGCAGGTTGCCAATGCCCGGCGCGTGCTCGCGCTTATCGCCGCGAAAATATATCCGCGGCAGCCGGGTACCATCGCCGCCGTCACCGGCACTAGCGGAAAGACCTCGGTCGCGGCCTTCACCCGACAAATCTGGACTACGCTCGGCCGCCGCGCCGCCAGCATCGGCACCGTTGGCGTGGTTTCACCGAGCGGCGAAACTTACGGCTCACTGACCACACCGGACCCGGTCGCGCTGCATCGCTCGATCGACGCCCTTGCCGGCGAAGGCGTTACCCATCTCGCGATCGAAGCCTCCTCACATGGGCTCGATCAATTCCGGCTTGACGGTTTGCACATCACCGCCGGCGGTTTCACCAACATCACACGCGATCATCTCGATTATCATCCAAGCTTTGAGGCCTATCTCGAAGCAAAACTCCGGCTGTTCTCTGATTTGCTCGCGCCGGGCGCCGCGGCGATCATCGACGTCGATCACGAACAGGCGAACAAAGTGACGGCCACCGCGGTGTCGCGTGGTCTGCGCGTCATCAGCGTCGGCCGCAAAGGGAGCGGCATACGTCTGGTTCATTCCGCCATCGACGAATTTTCACAAAGGCTTCAGCTCGAACACGAGGGAAAGATTTTTCAGGTGCATCTGCCGCTGGTCGGCGAATTTCAGATCGAAAATGCCCTGGTCGCCGCCGGACTTGCCATCGCGACCGGCGGCGACGCCGGCGCCGTGTTCGCGGCGCTCGAACACCTCTCTGGCGCCAAGGGCCGCCTGGAACGCGTCGGCATGAGCCGCGGTGCGCAGATATTTGTCGATTACGCGCATAAGCCCGACGCCCTCGCCAAAGCGCTGGAAGCGCTGCGGCCTTATGTGAGCGGGCGGCTCGTGGTGGTATTCGGCGCGGGCGGCGACCGCGATCGCGGCAAGCGGCCGCTGATGGGCGCCGTCGCCGCCGCCAAGGCCGACCACGTGATCGTCACCGATGACAATCCGCGCAGCGAGAATGCCGGCGCGATTCGCTCAGCAATCATGGGCGAAGCGCCCGGTGCGGCGGAAATCGGAGACCGGCGGGAGGCAATCCGCCAGGCAATCACCGATTTGCGCTCCGGCGACGTTCTTCTTATCGCCGGCAAGGGTCATGAAACGGGCCAAATCATCGGCGACCGAGTTGTTCCATTCAGCGATCATGAGGCGGTCGCCACCGCATTGAAGGAACTTGCCGCATGAGCGCGCCCGCGCTGTGGACCGTGGACGCGATGGCCGTGGCGATGGGCGCCGAACGCCAGGGCCCGCTGCCGCAATCGATTTCCGGTCTCTCGATCGACAGCCGCACCGTGGGGCCGGACGAGGCGTTTTTTGCCATTGCCGGCGATCACCGGGACGGCCACGATTTTGTTGGAACCGCACTCGCCGCCAAGGCCGCGCTCGCGGTCGTCGCCGTCGAACGACGGCAGGATTTCCCCGCCGACGCGCCGCTCCTGGTCGTGCCGAACGTACTCACGGGCTTGCGCGATCTCGCCGTCGCGGCACGGGTGCGCATGCAAGGCCAGGTGATCGGCGTCACCGGCTCGGTCGGCAAGACCGGCACCAAAGAAGCTTTGCGGTTGGCGTTATCGAAGGACGGCGAGACCCACGCCTCGGTCGCCTCCTACAACAATCATTGGGGCGTGCCGCTCTCACTGGCGCGTTGCCCGGCGTCGGCGCGTTATGCCGTGCTTGAAATGGGCATGAACCACGAAGGCGAGATCGAACCGCTGTCGCGGCTGGTTCGCCCTCATGTCGCGATCGTCACTACCATCGCACCGGTGCATCTGGAATATCTCGGCTCGCTCACCAAAATCGCCGACGCCAAGGCCGAAATATTTTTCGGCGTCGAGCCCGGCGGCGCCGCGGTCATCAATCGCGACATCGCGCAATTTGCGCATCTCAAGCGCCGCGCCACGGAAGCCGGCGTATCGCGCGTCGTCTCATTCGGCGAGCATGAGGAAGCTGACGCGCGCCTCATCAAATGCTCGCTGCATCCGCGCTGCTCCACCGTCGAGGCACGCATTCTCGGCACCGAACTCACCTATAAGATCGGTGCGCCCGGACGGCATTTGGTTGTCAATTCGCTCGCAGTGCTGGCGGCGGCCGACCTCGTTGGCGCCGACCTCGCGCTTGCCGCGCTGGCGCTCACCGAGCTTACGCCGGTTTCCGGCCGCGGCGCGCCGATCGAAATCGATCTGCCTGGCGGTCCGGCATTGGTGCTCGACGAGAGCTACAATGCCAATCCGGCATCGGTCGGGGCGGCACTTGACGTGCTCGGCCAAGCACCGCTCGGACCGCACGGGCGGCGCATCGCCGTGCTCGGCGACATGCTGGAACTTGGCCCGACCGGCAAGAGCCTCCATCGCGGCCTGGCGGAGCCGATACTCGCCAACGCGGTCGATCTCGTGTTCTGCTGTGGACCTCTGATGCAGGCGCTATGGCAGGCCCTTCCAGCGAGCCGCCGCGGCGGCTATGCAGAGGACTCTGCCGCGCTCGAGGTGCAGGTAGTGCACGCGATCCGTGCCGGCGATGCCGTCATGGTCAAAGGCTCGCTTGGCTCGCGCATGGCGCCCATCGTCAAAGCTTTGCAGAGAGCCTATCCGCGACACGACGCTCTCGAAGAAGCTTCCGCACAGGGTTGATGCAATGCTCTATTGGCTGGTCGATCTGTCGGACAAAATTTCCGTCCTGAACGTGTTTCGTTACATCACCTTCCGCACCGGCGGCGCGGTGATCACGGCGCTGTTTTTCGTTTTCCTGTTCGGCCAGGTCATGATCGATCGGCTGCGTTCGTTGCAGGGCAAGGGTCAGCCCATTCGCGCCGACGGCCCGAAGTCGCACATCATCGCCAAGGCCGGCACGCCGACCATGGGCGGCTTGATGATTTTGTCGGGCATGCTGGTTTCGACGCTGCTCTGGGCCAATCCGTCCAACCCCTATGTCTGGATCGTGCTGTGGGTGACGCTCGGCTTCGGCATGGTCGGTTTCTATGACGACTATCTGAAAGTGACGAAGCAATCGCACAATGGATTTGCCGGGCGGACGCGTCTTGGCGTGGAGGCCATCATCGCCGGGGCCGCCTGCGTCGCGCTGGTGCAGATCGGTCATGGGCCGTTTTCGACGTCGTTGGTATTTCCGTTCTTCAAGGAACTGGTGCTCAATCTCGGCTGGTTTTTCGTCTTGTTCGCGGTCTTCATCATTGTCGGCGCCGGCAATGCGGTGAATCTGACCGACGGCCTCGACGGCCTTGCCATCGTCCCGGTCATGATCGCGGCCGCGAGCTTTGGGATGATCGCCTACCTGTCCGGCAATGCGGTGTTTGCCGATTATCTGCAAATCCACTACGTCGCCGGCACCGGCGAGCTTTCGGTGCTTTGCGGCGCCGTGCTTGGCGCCGGCTTGGGTTTTCTCTGGTTCAACGCGCCGCCAGCTTCGATCTTCATGGGCGACACCGGCTCGCTCGCACTCGGCGGCATGATCGGCGCCGTCGCGGTCGCGACCAAACATGAGATCGTGCTCGCCGTTATCGGCGGATTGTTCGTGCTCGAAGCGGTTTCGGTCATTGTCCAGGTGGTATCGTTCAAGCTTACCGGCAAACGCGTGTTCAGAATGGCACCGATCCATCATCATTTTGAGCAGCTCGGCTGGACCGAGCCGCAGATCGTCATCCGCTTCTGGATCGTTTCGGTCGTGCTCGCACTGGCGGGATTATCGACCTTGAAACTGCGGTAGCCTTGACGTGATCCCGGTCACGAGCTTTGCCGGCAAAAAGGTCGCCGTGTTCGGGCTAGGCGGTTCGGGGCTTGTCAGTGCTACCGCGCTCCTCGCCGGCGGCGCCGAAGTGGTGGCGTGGGACGACAACACGGCGAGCCTTGAAAAAGCACGCGCGGCCGGCATTCCAACCGCGGATCTGCACCAGGCCGACTGGAGCAAGATCGCGGCCCTCGTGCTCGCACCGGGCGTGCCGCTGACGCACCCGGAACCGCATTGGGTCGTGAAGCTCGCGCAAAAAGCCGGCGTCGAAGTGATCGGCGATGTCGAATTGTTTTGCCGCGAGCGACGGCGTCACGCACCGGCCACACCATTCGTCGCCATTACCGGCACCAATGGCAAATCGACGACCACGGCGCTGATCGCGCATCTCGCGGCATCGGCCGGCATGGACGCGCAACTCGGCGGCAATATCGGGACCGCGATCCTGTCGCTCGAGCCGCCTGCTGCCAATCGTGTTCACGTCATCGAATGCTCGTCCTATCAGATCGATCTGGCGCCGACGCTCGATCCTTCGATTGGTATTCTGATCAATCTCACCGAAGACCATCTCGACCGCCACGGCACGATGGCCCATTACGCGGCGGTGAAAGAGCGCCTCGTTGCCGGCGTGCCGGAAAATGGTACCGCGCAAAACGGTATCGCAATTGTCGGTGTCGACGACGACTGGTGCCGGCCGATCGCCGGGAAGCTCGAACGATCCGGCAAACGAATTGTCCGCATTTCCGCGCGCGGGTCATTGGCCGATGGCATTTACATCGACGGCCAGCAGATCATGCGCGCATCACCCCCACCCTTCCTTCCCCCGCTTGCGGGAGAGGGAAGGGTGGAGGCGATAGCCGAGCTCGGCGGCATCGGTTCGCTGCGCGGATTGCACAACGCACAAAATGCCGCCTGCGCCGTCGCCGCCGCGCTGGCGCTGGGTATCGAGCCGGCCGCGATCCAAGCGGGAATGCGATCTTTCCCGGGATTGGCCCATCGCATGGAGGAAGTCGGCCGCCGCGGCGCCGTCCTCTTCGTCAACGATTCCAAAGCGACCAATGCCGATTCGACGGCGCAGGCGCTGGCCTGCTTCGGCGACATTTACTGGATTGCCGGCGGCAAGCCGAAAACCGGCGGCATCGAATTGCTGCGCTCGTTCTTTCCGCGTATCCGCAAGGCCTATCTGATCGGGGAAGCCGCGGATGAATTCGCCAAAACACTGGCTGGCGACGTGCCCCACGAGATCGACGGCACGCTCGATAAGGCGGTGGCGGCGGCCTCACGGGACGCCGAGGCTTCAGCCGCCCGCGAACCGGTGGTGCTGCTTTCTCCCGCGTGCGCTTCGTTCGACCAGTACCGCAATTTCGAGGTCCGCGGCGATGCGTTCCGCGCGCTTGTCCTGGCATTGCCGGGGCTAAAATCGCGATCTTAATCGCTTGGAAACCACGTGGTGTCACGACTGATCCGGGACTTTCCGGGGACACCGATGGCTTCGCGCGCCCAACCCACGCTGTTTTCTGAATGGTGGTGGACCGTCGACCGGCTGACGCTGGCCGCGCTCGGCGCGCTGATGCTCGGCGGCATCGTGCTGTGCCTCGCCGCGAGTCCGCCGGTCGCCGCGCGCATCGGGCTCGACCCGTTTCATTTCGTCAACCGCCAGGTCTTGTTCCTTATTCCGGCGGCCGGTGTGCTGATCGCGACCTCGTTCCTGTCACCGCGCGACATCCGCAAAGTGGCGCTGGTCGTCTTTATCGTCAGCCTCATCCTCACGGCGGCGACGCCTTATTTCGGCGCCGAGATCAAAGGCGCCCGGCGCTGGCTCATCATCCTCGGCGTCAATGTGCAGCCGTCGGAGTTTCTCAAGCCTGCCTTCGTGATCCTGATTGCTTGGCTGTTCGGCGAAACCGCGAAGCGTCCGGAAATGCCGGCCAACAGCATTGCGCTGGCACTGCTTGTCGTCGTCGTCGCGCTCTTGGTGCTGCAGCCCGACTTCGGCCAGACCATGCTGATCTCGCTGGTCTGGAGCGCGCTGTTTTACATGGCGGGTATGCGTCTGATCTGGATGGTCGGGCTCGCGGCGACCGCCTGCGCCGGCCTGGTGACAGCGTTCTTTACCGTCCCGCATGTCGCGCAGCGCATCAACCGCTTCCTTGATCCGAGTTCCGGGGACACCTTCAACGTCGATATCGCGACCGAATCCTTCATCCGCGGCGGCTGGTTCGGCCGCGGTCCGGGCGAAGGCACCATCAAGCGCATTCTGCCGGAAGGCCACACCGATTTCGTCTTCGCGGTGGCGGGCGAGGAATTCGGCGTCGTGCTCTGCCTCATTCTGGTCGCGCTGTTCGCTTTCATTGTGATCCGCGCGCTGACCAAAGCGATGCGCACCGACGATCCGTTCATCCGTTTTGCCGCGGCCGGATTGGCGATCCTGTTCGGCTTGCAATCGGCGATCAACATGGCGGTCAATCTGCATCTGATGCCGGCCAAAGGAATGACGCTGCCGTTCATTTCCTATGGCGGCTCGTCGCTAATCTCCCTTGCCTACGGCATGGGCATGCTGGTGGCGCTCACCCGCGAACGCCCGCGCGCCCAACTCGCCGGCGATCTCCTGCTTGCCGGCGATACGGTCGCGAGTCCGGCGTGATGGCGGAGCCTGACCGGGCTCCGGTACTGGTGACGGCCGGCGGCACGGGCGGGCATTTGTTTCCCGCCGAGGCGCTTGCCACCGCACTGAACAAGCGCGGCATACCGGTCCATCTCGCGACCGATCATCGCGCCGCCCGCTTCGGCAGCGCCTTTAGCGAGCAAAACATCCACGTCATCAGCAGCGCTACATTGCGCGCGCGCAATCCGCTGGCACTGGCGCAAACCGCGAGCCTCTTAGGCCTCGGGTTTGTGCAAGCCTGGGCACTGGTCGGCCGTTTAAAGCCCGCCGCTGTCATCGGCTTCGGCGGCTACCCGACCATTCCACCGGTGCTGGCCGCGGTATGGCGCGGCGTGCCGAGCCTGATCCACGACGCCAATGCCGTGATCGGCCGCGCCAATAAATTATTGGCGCCGCGCGTCTCGGCCATCGCCACCACGTTCCCCGACATGTTTGGCGCAGCGCCGGCGCTTGCGGCCAAGGCAACCTTGACCGGCAATCCGGTTCGCAATGCGGTTGTCGATGCCACTGCGATAGCTTATCCGGCGCCGGGCGACCCGTTCCGCATCCTCGTCTTTGGCGGCAGCCAGGGTGCCCGCGTCATGGCCGATATCCTGCCGGCCGCGATCGGCTCGCTCGACACGGCCTTGCGGGCGCGGCTCGCCGTTACCCAGCAGGCGCGCGATGAGGACTTGGGTCGCGTGCGCGAGGCCTACGCCAGGTCCGGCGTTGCCGCCGAAACGGCGCCGTTCTTCGCCGACCTCCCCGCGCGCATCGCGGCGAGCCATCTGGTGATTGCCCGCTCGGGAGCCTCGACAGTCGCCGAACTTTCGGCGATCGGCCGGCCCTCGATCCTGGTGCCGTTGCCAGGTGCGATCGATCAGGATCAATTCGCCAATGCCGGTGTGCTTGAACGCGCCGGCGGCGCCCTGCGACTGACGCAGGATGCATTCACCCCGGAGCGGCTCGCTAGGGAACTAACGAACCTTGCAGACGCGCCCCAGCGGCTCGCCGCCATGGCCGCGGCGGCGCAGTCGCTGGGCCGGCTCGACGCCGCCGACCGGCTCGCCGACCTGGTGCTGCGGGTGGCGGCGAAGGACGCAAACCAGTAGTTTGCGGTCCGGCTCGGCCTTCGACTTAAGGAGACTGCATGAAATTGCCGCGCGACATCGGCCCGGTGCATTTTATCGGCATCGGCGGCATCGGTATGAGCGGCATCGCCGAGGTGCTGGCGAACCTCGGCTACAACGTCCAGGGCACCGACCAGGCTGACAGCACCAACGTCAAGCGGCTGCGCGACAAAGGCGTGAAGATCACGATCGGCCATAAGGCCGAAAGCCTCGACGGCGCCCGCGTCGTCGTCATCTCGTCGGCGATCAAACCCGACAATCCGGAGCTTGTTGCCGCCCGTGCGCAGCGGCTGCCGGTGGTGCGCCGCGCCGAGATGCTTGCGGAGCTGATGCGGCTGAAAAGCTGCGTCGCCATTGCCGGCACCCATGGCAAGACCACGACAACCTCAATGGTGGCGGCACTGCTCGACGCCGGCGGTTTCGATCCCACCGTGATCAATGGCGGCATCATCAACGCCTATGGCACCAATGCCCGGCTCGGCGCCGGCGACTGGATGGTGGTCGAGGCCGACGAATCCGACGGCACCTTTCTCAAGCTGCCGGCCGATATCGCCATTGTCACCAATGTCGATCCGGAGCATCTCGATCACTTTAAGACCTATGACGCCGTGCAGGACGCGTTTCGCGCCTTCGTCGAGAACGTACCGTTCTACGGTTTTTCGGTGATGTGTACCGATCATCCGGTGGTGCAGAGCCTGGTCGGTCGCATCGAGGACCATCGCATCATTACTTACGGCGAGAATCCACAAGCCGACGTGCGCCTCGTCGACATTTCGCATGCCGGGGGCACCTCGCTCTTCACGATTGTGCTGCGCGAACGCGCCGGGGAGGCAGCACACAGCATCGAGAACGTCGCATTGCCGATGCCTGGGCGGCACAACGCGCTCAACGCCACCGCCGCGATCGCCGTCGCGCACGAGCTCGGCATCGCCGACGACGTGATCCGCAACGCGCTTGCCAAATTCGGCGGCGTGCGGCGGCGCTTCACCCGCACCGGCATCTGGAACGGCGTCACCATCATCGACGATTACGGCCACCATCCGGTCGAGATCGCCGCCGTGCTAAGGGCGGCACGGGAATCGACTAAAGGCCAGGTCATCGCCGTGGTGCAGCCGCATCGCTACACCCGGCTTGCCGCCTTGTTCGAGCAGTTCTGCACCTGCTTCAACGACGCCGACGTCGTGATTGTCGCCAATGTCTATCCGGCCGGCGAAGCGCCGATACCTAGTGCCGACCGCGATGCCTTGGTGCAGGGCTTGCGCACGCACGGTCACCGCCGCGTGGTCGCATTGGACAGTCCGGAAGCGCTGGCGCCGCTGGTCGCCGGCATTGCGCAATCGGGCGACTACGTCGTCTGTCTTGGCGCCGGATCGATCACCCAATGGGCCTACGCGCTACCGGGTGAACTGGCCGCGGCGGGGTGACGATGGCAGGAACTTGGGCACGAACTTGCATCGCAGTGCGACACGTCGCCTTTGAAGATCTTGGATTGCTCGGCCCGCTTCTCGCCGCACGCGATTATGACATCCGATTTCACGAGGCGGGCGTCGACCCGTTCGACGCCGGCACGCTCATCGCATCCGATATCGTTGTCGTGCTGGGTGGACCGATCGGCGTTTACGAAGCCGACGCTTATCCGTTTATCAACGATGAAGTCGCCGCCATCAAAACCCGGCTCGAAGCCGATAAGCCGATGCTGGGCATTTGCCTTGGCGCGCAGATGATGGCCGCGGCGCTCGGCGCGCGCGTTGCGCCGGGACCGGTCAAGGAAATCGGCTTCGCGCCGCTGACATTGACCGATGGTGGCAAAGCATCGGCGCTGGCGCCGCTCGGCACGACGCCGGTGCTGCACTGGCATGGCGATAATTGCGATCTGCCGGCGGGGTGCGAAAAACTCGCTTCGACCGCCGCCTCTCCAGTCCAGGCATTTTCACGCCTGCCATCGCAACTCGCGTTGCAATTTCATCTGGAAACAGAGCCGGAGCGTCTGGAGCGATGGCTCGTCGGTCACACCGTCGAACTCGGCAAGGCCGGCATCGATCCCCGCGATCTGCGCAGACAGGCGACGACTTATGGCAATGCCACAGCAGCTGCGGGCCGGCTCGTTCTGTCGCGCTGGCTCGATTCGATCACGGGGGCCATAGCGTGAGTTTCCCCGATCTTGTTCCCGATCTGAAATCGAAGATGCCGGAGCTGCGCGGCCGCCTTCTGGCGAACCAATCGCTGAAAGAGCTAACCTGGTTTCGCGTCGGCGGCCCGGCGCAGCTTTTGTTCATGCCCGAGGACGAGGCCGATCTTTCATATTTTCTCACTCAGCTACCGGCCGAAATTGCAGTGACCGTCGTCGGGCTTGGCTCCAATCTGATCGTGCGCGACGGGGGCGTGGCGGGCGCGGTGATCCGTCTTGGGCGCGGCTTCAACGCGATTGCGATTGAAGATCTGCACGTGCGCACCGGCGCGGCGGTGCCCGATGTTAAAATTTCGCGCGCGGCGCAAGAGGCCGGCATTGCCGGCCTGTCATTCCTGCGCGGCATTCCTGGCGGCATCGGCGGCGCGCTGCGCATGAATGGGGGCGCCTATGGCCGCGAAACCAAGGATGCTCTTGTCGAAACCCGTGCGGTCGACCGCGAAGGGCGGGTCCATGTGCTGAGTAATGCCGATATGCATTACAGCTATCGCCACAGCGGCGTGCCGGACGATTACATCTTCACGCAAGCTCTATTCGCGGGCGAGCGCGGCGATCCCGCCGCGATAGCGGCGGAGATGGACAAGATCACCGAGTTCGCGCGAGGCGACGCAGCCGGTGAAAAGCCGCACCGGCGGCTCTACTTTCAAGAATCCGCCCGGCCACAAAGCTTGGCAATTGATTGATGCCGCGGGCTGCCGCGGCTTGCGCCAGGGCGACGCGCAAGTCTCGGAAATGCACTGCAATTTCCTGATCAATCTGGGCAACGCGACCGCGGCGGATATCGAGACGCTGGGCGAGACGGTGCGGCGGCGGGTGATGGATAGTCGCGGTGTCGATCTGGAATGGGAGATCAAGCGGATCGGCATAGTGAAGTCGCGCCACGCGACGTGCTAATTGGAAGTCATGTCGAAGAGCGATCCAATCCTCATCGTCGGCGGCGGCCTCGGTGGCCTCACGACGGCGCTCGCTTTGGCGCGCCGCGGACGCACGGTGCGCGTGCTCGAAGGCGCGCCGGAATTCGGCGCCATCGGTTACGGAATCCAGTTTGGCCCGAATGTCTTTCACGTGCTCGATCGGATTGGCGTCGGCGAACAAGTACAGGCTGCTGCTGACCCGCCAACCGCCGTTGTGATGCTGGACGCGCTCGACGGCAAAGAGCTGGTGCGGATGCCGACCGGGCCGACATTTCGCGCGCGCTTCAAATATCCCTACATCGTCATTCACCGCATCGATCTGCACAACATTTTGCTCGATGCCGCCCGCCGTAACGATGCAATCGAACTCATTCCCGAAGCGATGGCGACCAGCTTCGAGGATCGCGGCGACCGTGTTACTGTGACAGTAGCGAACGGTCGAACATTTTCAGGCACCGCGCTTATTGCTGCCGACGGTGTGCGGTCGCTATTCCGCGCCAAGCTTGTCGGCGATGGCGAGCCGCATCCGGTCGGCTATGCAGCGCACCGCACCATCGTGCCGATGACCGAACTCAAAGTCGACGTTCCGCGCGATTGCGTTGTGCTGTGGGGCGGACCGGGCTTTCACATCGTGCACTATCCGCTGCGCCATAACGCGCTCTTCAACATCGTCGCCGTGTTCCGCACCTCGACACATGGCGAAAAGGGTGACGTCTCATCCTACCGCAAGGAACTCGAACAGACCTATGGCGGCGCTCATCCCGCGATGCGCGCGCTGATCGCGATGATGGATCTGGGCCGCCGCTGGCAGGTCGGCGATCGCGCTCCGGTGCGCCATTGGCATCGGGGGCGTGTCGTCCTCCTCGGCGATGCCGCCCACGCGCCACTGCAATCGCTGGCACAGGGCGCCTGCATGGCAATCGAGGACGGGCTTTGCCTTGCAGAATCGGTCCATGCCGCGGACGGCGATTTTGCCGGCGCGTTTCGCCGCTTTGAAGCCGCTCGGCTCAGGCGGACGGCGCGCCTTCAGCTCGAATCCCGTGCGCTCTGGCAATTTTACCACGCCGAAGGCATCGCCCGCGATGTGCGTAACGCGACCGTCGCCGACTGGGACGAGGCGCACATGTTCGACTGTCTTTCGTGGCTTTATGACGGTGCGCCGGACCTGATCTCAGGCAACGTCTGAAGAGGTAAGCGGCGCCCGCTTCGCAATAACTGACCAAGTTAGCCGTTAGACTCTCGATTTTTCGCCAATAGTCGATTCTATTGGTCAGCCATACGAATCACCGGAACCGGCTAAGGACCCGGCTGAATCATGGCTAAGCATGTCGCCGTTTTGATGGGGGGCTGGTCCGCCGAGCGCGAAGTTTCGCTGCGCTCCGGCAAGGCTTGCGCCGATGCGCTCAGCCGCCGCGGTTACCGCGTCACGCCGATCGATGTCGGCCGCGACATCGCCGCGACGCTGACGGCTGCGAAGCCCGATGTTGCGCTTAACGTGCTGCACGGCCGGCCGGGCGAGGACGGCACGCTGCAGGGCCTCCTCGAAATACTCGGCATTCCCTACTCGCATTCCGGCGTGATGGCCTCCGCGGTCGCGATGCAGAAGGACTACGCGAAGGCGCTTTTCCGCGCCGCCGATGTGCCGGTTGCCGAGGACCGCGTGGTGTCGCGGTTCGAAGCGGCGCGGGCCCATGTCATGACGCCGCCTTACGTCATCAAGCCGATCGCGGAAGGCTCCAGTGTCGGCGTCTTCATCGTCACGGAACAGCATCCGAATCCGCCGCAGGAACTCTACCGCGACGACTGGGCGTTCGGCGAAATGGTCATGGTCGAGCGCTACATCCCCGGCAAGGAACTGACCTGCGCGGTACTAGGCGACCGCACGCTCGATGTCATCGAGATCATGCCCGCGACCCGGTTTTATGACTACGAGGCAAAATACGCCGCCGGCGGCTCTAAACACGTTCTGCCGGCGCCCCTTTTACCAAATGTTTACCAGGAGGTCCGAAGACTCGCATTGGCTGCCCATAGCGCGCTTGGCTGTCGCGGCGTGAGCCGCGCGGACTTCCGCTACGACGATCTGGGGACGGGAAAGTTGGTCTGCCTTGAGGTCAATACCCAACCGGGGATGACCGAGACCTCGCTCGTACCCGAGCTTGCCGCCTACGCGGGCATTGCGTTCGATGAGCTGGTGCAATGGATGGTGGAGGACGCCTCGACCAACCGCTAACGCGGTCGAGGCAATCAGCAGCAAAACCGCATGGCGCGCCAGTGGACGAGCCAGCGCCCGCGCGCGCCCATAACAACCATCACCGCCGCCACACCGACCGCCTGGGAGATTTGCCCGGTTTTCGTAACTTGACCGGCCGCTGGGGCGCAAAAATCGCCCATTTGCCGCTGCCTAATGGCATCGGGGTCGTCGCCTCGGCGGTGCTGCTTGCGGTCACACTCGGCTATGGTGCGGTCGCCGGCCAGCACGTCCCCGATGTCGTCAATTGGCTCAAAGATGCGCGCGACGTCGCCGCTAATTCAGTCGGCTTTCGCATCTCTGCCGTCTCGCTGACCGGCCAGAAGGAAGTCAGCCGCGAGGAAGTCCTGACCACCGCCGGCGTCACCGGGCATGCCTCGCTCTTATTCCTCGATGCCGACGCGGCGCGGGCGCGGCTGATGGCCAATCCGTGGATCGCCGACGCGGCGGTGTTCAAGCTCTATCCGGACCGGCTGCAGATCACCATCACCGAGCGCCTCGCCTATGCGCTGTGGCAGAAAGACGGACACCTCAACGTCATTGCCGCCGACGGCACGGTGCTCGAGCCGTTTGTAGAAGACCGCTATCTCGGCCTGCCGCTCGTGGTCGGCCGCGGCGCCGAGCGCCAGGCCAAGGACTTCCTCGCCATCATCGACCGTTATCCCGACATTCGGTCGGTCTTGCGGGCATCGATGCTGGTTGCCGAACGGCGCTGGAATTTACGGCTGACCAACGGCATCGACGTGCGCTTACCGGAGGCCAATGTCGAGGCTGCGCTCGACCGGCTGGTCCAGCTCGATCACGACAAAAAGCTTCTCTCCCGCGATATCACGATGGTCGATCTGCGGCTGCCGGACCGCGTCACCGTGCGCCTGTCCGACGCCGCGGCCCAGGCCCGCGATGAAGTGCTGAAGGCCAACGCCAAGAAGAAGAAAGGGGGCGACGCATGAACGCCCTCCATTACGGCCTGACACCGAAAATGAAGCCGATCTCGCCGCGCAAGAGCGCGCTCGTTGCGGCTCTCGACGTCGGCTCGAGCAAGGTCGTCTGTTTGATCGCACGGTTGCGGCCGCATCCGCCGCAACAGGTTCTCACCCGCCGCAGCCATGCCATCGAGGTGATCGGCTACGGCCATACCGCCGCGCGCGGCATGAAGGCCGGCGGCGTCGTCAACCTTGCCAAGGTCGAGGAAGTCATCCGCCAGGCTGTCGACAGTGCCGAGCGCATGGCGGCGGTCGAAATCGAGTCGGTGGTGCTGTCGATCTCGTCCGGACGGCTTAACAGCGAGTTGTTCGCAGCCGACATCGAGATCGTCGGCTCCGGCGTTTCCGAGGGCGATATCGCCCGTGTGCTGGCGGCGGGCAGCCGGCATTCGCTGCGCGACGGCCGCGCCGTGCTGCATTCGCTGCCGGTGGGCTATTCGATCGACGGCGTCAACGGCGTGCGCGACCCGCGCGGCATGCTCGGCGCACGGTTCGGCGTCGACATGCATATCGCCACTACCGATATCGCCGCGGCGCGCAATCTGATGCTCGCGGTCGAGCGCTGCCATCTCGATGTCGAGGCCATGGTCGCGAGCCCCTATGTCGGAGCCCTGGCCGTGCTTGCCGACGATGAGGCCGATCTCGGCTCCGCCGTGGTCGATATGGGCGCCGGCACGACCACGATGGCGTCGTTCCTCGGCGGCCGGCTTGTTCATCTCGAAGGCTTCGCGCTCGGCGGCCATCACGTCACCATGGACATCGCCCGCGGGCTCAATGCCCGCATTGCCGATGCCGAGCGAATCAAGACGCTTTATGGCAGTGTGCTGTCCGGAGGATCGGACGAGCGCGACATGATTGCAGTGCCGCCGCTGAGCGATGACGAACCGGATCAGGGCCAATTCGTCTCGCGCGCGACACTGGTGACCATCGTCAAACCGCGGGTCGAAGAAATTCTCGAAATGGTGCGCGACCGGCTCGCCGCCTCCTCGATCGCATCCGATCGGCGCAGCCACGTCATTCTCACCGGCGGCGCCTGCCAGCTTACCGGACTGCCCGATCTGGCATCACGAATCCTCGGCCGGCCGGTGCGCATCGGACGCCCGCTCGGCATCGCCGGCGCTCCGGAAGCAGCTAAGGGCCCGGCTTTCGCCGTGGCCGCGGGACTCCTGGTTTACCCGCAAGCGGCGCATCTCGAACATTTCGAGCCGCGGCGTAAGCGGCAGTTGATGACGGGCACGGGGGGATACTTCTCCCGTGTCGGACGATGGCTTCGCGAGAGCTTCTGATGGCCCCCAGATGCGAAGTTAGAAAATCTCAGCAACCGGTTGCGGACCGGATGGGGCAAGTCTGTTTCAAGGACGGCGGCGTCCGCGCGACGAACAAGAGGCAACCATGACCATCAATCTGAATATCCCTGACATCCGTGAGCTTAAGCCCCGCATTACCGTGTTCGGTATCGGCGGCGCCGGCGGCAATGCCGTCAACAACATGATCACCGCCGGCTTGCAGGGCGTCGATTTCGTGGTCGCCAATACCGACGCTCAGGCGCTCACAATGTCGAAGGCCGAGCGCGTCGTGCAAATGGGCGTGCAGGTGACCGAAGGGCTCGGCGCCGGCTCGCAACCGGATGTCGGCCGCGCCGCAGCCGAAGAGGTGATCGACGAGATCCGCGACCATCTCTCCGGTGTCCATATGTGCTTCGTCACCGCCGGCATGGGCGGCGGCACCGGCACCGGCGCCGCTCCGGTGATCGCTAAAACGGCCCGCGATCTCGGCATCCTGACCGTCGGCGTGGTGACCAAGCCTTTCCACTTCGAAGGCCAGCGCCGCATGCGCATCGCGGACGGCGGCATCACCGAACTGCAGAAAAGCGTCGACACGCTCCTCATCATTCCGAACCAGAATCTGTTCCGGGTCGCGAATGAAAAGACCACCTTCGCCGACGCCTTCGCGCTCGCCGATCAGGTGCTCTATTCCGGCGTCGCCTGCATCACCGACTTGATGGTCAAGGAAGGCCTCATCAATCTCGACTTCGCCGACGTCCGCGCCGTGATGCGCGAGATGGGCAAGGCGATGATGGGCACCGGCGAGGCTCAAGGTGAAAAGCGGGCGCTGACCGCCGCCGAAGCGGCGATCTCCAATCCGTTGATCGACGACGCCTCGATGAAGGGCGCCCGCGGATTGTTGATCTCGATCACCGGCGGCCGCGATTTGACTCTGTACGAAGTCGACGAAGCGGCGACCCGCATCCGCGAGGAAGTCGACCAGGACGCCAATATCATCGTCGGCGCGACCTTCGACGAAAGCCTCGATGGCATGATCCGCGTCTCGGTGGTCGCGACCGGCATCGATCAGGCTCTGGCGCAACGCCCGCCGGCGCCGGCGCAGGCGGCGGAGGCGCGGCTCGCCGATCTGGCGCAGCGCATCCGCAGCGACAACCAGCGCAGCGTGGAACGCGTCGAGCGCGGCGAACCGTTGCGTCTCGCGGCCGCCGCGCTTGGCACGGCGCCGGCCCAAGCTCCGGCGCCGGCCCCGAAGCCGGCACCGGCGCCTTCTGCAATGCCAACGCCGCCTGCCGCGGCCGCGGCTCCAGCCTCGATCAATGCTTCGATCGAATTGGCCGCGAAGGCGGCGATCGCCGCTGCCGTCGAGGACATCAACATCCGCCCGCTGGCGCCGAAGCCTTCGCTCTTTATCGACCCGCCCTTGAGCGAGCAGGAATCCGTCAAGCCGGAAGTCGCCGAACCGGCGGCGTTCATCCCGCCGCAGGCAGAGCGGATGCCGCAGCGCGCTCCGCGGATGCCGCGGATCGACGAACTGCCCGTGCCGGCACAGAATGAGATTCGCGCCCGCCGCGGCGAGCTGCCGCAAGACGATCATCCGGAGAGGCGCCGGATGTCGCTGTTGCAACGCTTGGCCTCGGTCGGTCTCGGCCGGCGCGAACAGGACGAACATGAAGCAATGCCGGCGCCGCCCCGACCGGCGCCAGTTAACGCTCCAATGTCGCCCGAACGCCTGACGGGCCGGCCGATGCCGCGTCCGGCCGAGCCACGGCATGATTCGCGTCAGGAAATGCCGGTATCGGAATACGCGAGGCGCCCCGCACCGCAGGGCTTGGACCAGCATGGACGGCAAAGCCCTGTGCATAACCAGAGCGAAGAAGACCAGCTCGACATTCCGGCTTTCCTTCGCCGCCAAGCGAACTAGTGACGGCAAAAGCTGCCACAATCGGTACGGTGGCCGCCTCGGGAAGTCCCGGGGGCCCGCGCGTTAAAGAATATTAAGTGTTTGATTCAACAAACGATCCGTCCCTCGCAGCAAAACGCCAGGGGCGGATTGTTTTGTTTCAGCGCTGGGATACAGGCGCCTAACGTGCCATTTTGGGGCAGCCTCTCGACAACAGTGCGGCCAGATAAAGGTAACAGTCGGTAAGAAAGCGTGAGTTGGCCTGATGCTGCGGCGCGACTAAGGTTTTAGCGTTAGAGGGGATTGTTTCGGGGGGCTTGAGTGATTGGCGGTTCCGTCGACCACTCCCCGCCTTACGGACCGAAATGCATCTTCCTCCAGGGTGGGGTGGCCATTCGCGGGTTCTTCGCGAAGTGTGGCCGTAAAGTGTGGGACCAAAGCATGACGCGGAGCGCGCCAGCCAATCGGCAAACGACGCTACAGGATCATGTGACCGTCGCCGGCATCGGTGTCCATTCCGGCTCACCCGTCAATCTGACGTTGCATCCGGCCGAAGCCGACACCGGCATCGTTTTTTTGCGCTGTGGTGTCGACGGCCAACCCGACCGCGAATTGGGCGCTCACTACCGATCGGTGACGGCGACCGAGTTCGCCACCGTGCTCGGCGATCAAAGCGGCCCGGCGGTATCGACAACCGAGCATGTGCTGGCGGCGTTGCACGGCCTCGGCGTCGATAATGCCGTTGTCGAAGTCGACGGCCCCGAAGTGCCGATCATGGATGGCAGCGCCGAGCCTTTCGTCGCGGCGATCGACCAGGCCGGCATCGTCTCACTTCCGGCATCGCGGCGATATATCCAGGTGCTCAAGCCGGTCCGTGTCGCCAAAGGCGAAAGTTATGGTGAGTTGCGGCCGCATTCGCGTGGCCTGCGCATCGAAACTGAAATCCAATTCGACCATCCGCTGATCGGCAAGCAGACCTTCGCAAGCGATGTCGATCCCGACCTGTTCCGCCGCGAACTGGCGCGGGCGCGAACCTTCGGCTTCATGCGTGACGTGGCGAAGCTGTGGGGTGCCGGCTATGCACTCGGCGCCTCGTTCGAGAATACCGTTGTGGTCGCGGAAAATCGCATCCTGAATCCGGAAGGGACGCGCTTTACCGATGAATTCGTCCGTCACAAAGCGATCGATGCCATCGGCGATCTGGCGCTCGCCGGCGCGCCGCTGCTTGGCGCTTATCGTTCGGTGCGTGGCGGCCATAAGCTCAATCATGCGGTGCTCACCGCTCTGATGAGCGACCGGACGGCCTGGACCTATGTCGAGTTTCCGGAGGGCCGGCGCCAGCGCGGCCATGCCGATCTCGCCGCCGGCTTCGCCAGCGCCGCATACGGCCCGGACGTCTCTTAACTAAGCTGCAGCGTTACGCCTTATTACGGGCCGATTGTCAGCCATAATCGATGTATTGTGACCGGGCTGCGGTGCGATCGCCTCAACGTTTCGGGGCTTTGGCGGGGCACGCACTTGGTGCGGGGACGGGGACTTAAATCAGGCTCATGATGCCGCGAGTACGAGGATCGGCGAGGTCCGGTGGCTGGCTGCGCACAATGGCGCATTGCCTCGCGCTGGTGCTTGTCGCCGCGCCGCTAATGGCGCCGCTCGCCGGCTGCAGCCTGTTCAACAAGGACGACGATTACGTCCCCGACGATCCCGCCGACAAGCTCTATAATGAAGGTTTGTTCCTGCTCAACAGCAAGCAGGACTACAAGGAAGCGGCGAAGAAATTCGACGAAGTCGACCGCCAGAATCCGTATTCCGATTGGGCCCGCAAATCGCTGTTGATGGCGGCCTACTCCTATTACCAGGCCGAGCTTTATACCGACTGCGTCAACTCAGCGAAGCGTTACGTGACGCTGCATCCCGCCAGTCCCGACGCCGCTTATGCACAATACCTGATCGGCGCCTCCTATTACGATCAGATCCTCGACGTTTCGCGCGACCAGGATCGGGCGAATCAGGCGATCGACGCTTTGCAAGAAGTGGTGCGAAAATACCCCACCAGCGAATACGCCATCAGCGCCAAGAAAAAGATCGACATGGCGCGCGACCAGCTCGCCGGCAAAGAGATGGATATCGGCCGGTTCTACATGAACAAGCGCGACTTCATCGGCGCCATCAACCGTTTCAAGGTCGTGGTCACGCAATATCAGACCACGCGCCACGTCGAAGAAGCGCTGATGCGGCTGAGCGAGGCCTATGTGTCGCTCGGCATCATTGATGAGGCGCAGACCGCAGCGGCCGTGCTCGGCCACAACTTCCCGGACAGTCCCTGGTACAAGGATAGCTATAATCTCGTGAAGAACGCCGGCGGCGAGCCGACCACCGAGAACAAGGGTTCCTGGATTAGCCGTTCCTTCCAAAAATTGGGCCTGGTCAGCCAGCAGACGACCGGGTGACTGACGCAAGCGTCGGGAATTGGTAATATCCGGTTTTCTCGGATTCAATCATCCCCATGCTGACGCGCCTCTCCATTCGCGACATCGTCCTGATCGATCGGCTGGATATCGACTTCGGCTCCGGCCTTGCCGCGCTCACCGGCGAGACCGGCGCCGGCAAATCGATCCTGCTCGACGCCTTTGCGCTGGCGCTGGGCGCCCGCGGCGACGCGGCGCTGGTGCGCGAAAGCGCCGACCAGGGCCAGGTGATTGCCGCATTCGACATCGCCGCCGGCCATCCGGCGCGGCGCGTGCTTGCCGATAACGATCTGGTCAATGATCTTGGCGGGGAAGACGAGTTGATCGTGCGGCGAACGCAATTCGCCGACGGCCGAACCCGCGCTTTCATCAACGACCAGCCGGTGAGCGTGCAGGTCTTGCGGGCACTTGGCACGGCACTGGTTGAAATCCACGGCCAGCACGATGACCGCGCCTTCGTCGATGCCGCGTCGCATCGCGCGTTGCTCGACGCTTATGGCGGCATCACAGGTGACGCCGCCGCGGTCGCGCGGCTATGGACCGAACGCCGAACCTGCGAAACCGCAGTCGCCGATCATCGCGCCGCCATCGAGCGTGCCGCGCGCGAGGCCGAATGGCTTCGCCACGCCGTCGAGGAGCTTGGCAAGCTTGCGCCGCAGACCGGCGAAGAGACGGCGCTGGCGGAACGCCGCACCGGCATGATGCAGGCGGAAAAAGTCGCCGAGGATCTACGCTCGACGCTCGATACCGTCAGCGGGACGAACTCTCCGGTGCCGCCCTTGGCGACCGCGATGCGCCGCCTGGAGCGCCGCGCGGCACAGGCGCGAACGCTGATCGAACCGGCGGTGAAGGCCATCGACTCGGCGCTGACCGCGCTCGATGAAGCCCGCACCCATCTCGAGCAGGCGCTGCGCGTCGCCGACTACGATCCGCACGAACTCGAGCGCATCGAGGAACGCTTGTTCGCGCTGCGCGCCGCGGCGCGCAAATATAATGTCCCGGTCGACCAGCTTGCCGCGCTGGCCCAGCGCCACGAAACCGATCTCGCTTTGATCGACGCCGGCGCCGAGCGGCTCGCTTCCTTGGAGCGGCAAGCGCAGGAAGCCGCGGCACGCTATCGGGCGGCGGCAGAAGCCCTGTCGGCGGCGCGGCGCCGCGCCGCGCAGAAGCTCGACAAAGCGGTCAATGCCGAGTTGAAGCCGCTGAAGCTCGAACGGGCGCAATTCTCCACCCAAATCGACAGCGAGAGCGAAGGACCGGACGGACTCGACCGCGTCGAATTCTGGGTGCGCACCAATCCCGGCACGCGGCCGGGGCCGATGATGAAGGTCGCCTCCGGCGGCGAGCTTGCGCGCTTTCTGCTGGCGCTCAAAGTCGTGCTGGCGGACCGCGGCTCGGCGCCCACCCTCATATTCGACGAGATCGATACCGGTGTCGGCGGCGCGGTCGCTGACGCCATCGGCGTGCGCCTGGCGCGCCTTGCATCCGGGGTACAGGTGATCGCGGTAACCCACGCGCCGCAGGTGGCGGCGCGCGCCGACCGGCATTATCTCATCAGCAAGGACGCGCTTGCCAAAGGCAAGCGGGTGGCGACACGCGTCGCCGAACTCGAAAACGATCATCGCCGCGAAGAGATCGCCCGCATGCTCGCCGGCGCCGAAATCACCGCCGAAGCCCGCGCCGCCGCCGAACGTTTGATCCGCGCGGCGGGTTGATGGTTGTCATGGCCCGTCGCGAGAAAACCGCTCCGTCAGTCGACGATCTCACCGAAAAGCAGGCCAAGGCCGAGCACGCGCGCCTTGAAGCCGAAATCGCCGGGCATGACCGGCGCTATTATCAAGAGGATGCGCCGAGCGTCAGCGACGCCGAATACGATGCGCTGCGCAAGCGTTACGGCGCCATCGAAACGCGCTTTCCGCAATTACGCACGCTCGAGAGTCTCACCCAGCGGGTCGGCGCGGCACCGTCGGCGCGTTTCGCCAAGGTAACGCATGCGGTGCCGATGCTGTCGCTCGACAACGCGTTTGCGGAAGAGGACGTCGTCGATTTCGTCGGCCGCATCCGCCGCTTTCTGCGCTTGGCTGAGGACGAAGAGATCGTATTTTCCGCCGAGCCGAAGATCGATGGCCTGTCGATGTCGCTACGCTACGAAGACGGCGTGCTGGTTACTGGCGCGACGCGCGGCGACGGCAGCGTCGGCGAAGATGTCACCGCCAATGTGAAAACGCTGGAGGACATTCCGAAACGGCTGAAAGGCAAAGGCGTGCCGGCGGTCTGCGAGGTGCGTGGCGAAATCTACATGACCAAGCACGCCTTCATCGCACTCAATAAGCGGCAGGCGGAGAGCGGCGGGCAGATATTTGCCAATCCGCGCAACTCCGCCGCCGGCTCACTGCGGCAGAAGGATCCGTCGATCACGGCATCGCGGCCGCTCGGCTTTTTTGCTTATGCCTGGGGCGAGATGAGCGCGATGCCGGCGGACACGCAATCCGGCATGATCAAATGGTTCGAGCAGTGCGGCTTCAAGACCAATCCGCTGACCAAACTATGCCGCTCGGTCGAGGGATTGCTGGAATTCCATCGCGAGATCGAAGCGCAACGCGCCGGCCTCGATTACGACATCGACGGCGTGGTTTACAAAGTTGACCGCCTGGATTGGCAGGAACGGCTCGGCTTCGTCTCACGCAATCCGCGCTGGGCGATCGCACATAAATTCCCGGCGGAGAAGGCCACGACTGTTATCCGCGATATCGAAATCCAGGTCGGCCGCACGGGCTTCCTTACCCCCGTCGCCAAGCTTGAGCCGGTAACGGTCGGCGGCGTCGTGGTGCAAAACGCGACTTTGCACAATCCCGAAGAAATCGCGCGGCTCGATGTCCGCATTGGCGATACCATAAATATCCAGCGCGCCGGCGATGTGATTCCGCAAGTACTCGGCGTCGTCACCGAGAAACGGCCGCATAACGCCAAGCCTTTCGCGTTCCCAAAGAAATGTCCCTGCCCGCTGCACACCGATGTCGTCCGCGAGATCATCGCCGGCGGCACCGAGGGCGCGCGTGTTCATTGCACCGGCGAATTTGCCTGTCCGTTTCAGACGGTCGAACACCTCAAGCATTTCGTGTCGCGGCGCGCCTTCGATATCGACGGGCTTGGCGAGAAGCAGATCGAATATTTCTATGAACAAGGCTGGGTCAAAGAGCCGGCCGATATTTTCACGCTGGAAGAGCGCAACGCCAAAATCAAGCTCGAAGGGGTCGAGGGCTTCGGCGAGACCTCGGTCCGCAATCTGTTCGGCGCGATCAAGGCCCGGCGCGAAATTTCGCTCGAGCGCTTCATCTATGCACTCGGCATCCGCCACGTCGGCGAAACGACCGCAGTGGCGCTGGCACGTGGCTACGGTTCGTGGGGCGACTTCCACGACGCCTGCCTCAAGCTCGCCAAAGACGACGAAGAGACCAAAGAAGAAATGGATGCGCTCGATCAGATCGGCGATACCGTGATCGAGAGCTTGCGCGATTATTTTGGCGAAGATCATAACCGCCGGCGCATCGAGCGGCTCGCCAACCAGGTCAAAATCCGCAATGCCGAAAAGCCGCGCCGGGACTCTGCCGTCGCCGGCAAGACCGTGGTCTTCACCGGCACGCTGGAAAAGATGACGCGCGACGAAGCCAAGGCTTCGGCGGAACGACTCGGCGCCAAAGTGTCCGGCTCGGTGTCGAAAAAGACCGATTATGTCGTCGCCGGCCCGGGCGCCGGGTCGAAACTCACGGAAGCAAAGAAGCTCGGCGTACAGGTTTTGACCGAGGACGAGTGGGTTGCACTTATTCGTTAGCCGTCATTAACCGTCATTCCGGGGCCGAGCCAACGGGTCCGGCCTTTGGCCGGCCCGATGATAAACTCCGCGAGGAACCCGGAATCCATAACCACCGGTGAATATGGATTCCGGACTTGCCGCTTCGCGGCAATCCGGAATGACGATAGCAAATATCATCCCAGCGGCGCCGTCGCGGCGATCAGCCAGTCGCGCGTCGGCGGATCGACAAGCGGCGCCAGCGCATCGCGAACTCGTTGGTGATAGGCGTCGAACCAGGCGATTTCCTCGCCGGTCAGCAGAGTAGGATCGACGAGCCGCGCATCGATCGGCGCCAGCGTCAGCGTCTCGAACGCGTTGAGCGGCTTTTCGGCGCCGGTCACGGCTTTCGCTTCGGTCACTAGAATGAGATTTTCGATGCGGATGCCGTAGGCGCCGGTGCGGTAATAGCCGGGCTCGTTGGACAGAATCATGCCACGCTTGAGCGGTGCAGCGCCGAGCTTCGCGATGCGCGCCGGCCCTTCATGCACCGACAGATAGCTGCCGACGCCGTGGCCGGTGCCGTGATCGAAATCGAGGCCGTGCCGCCACAGAAATTGCCGCGCCAAAGGATCGAGCTGGGCGCCGCTGGTGCCGTCCGGAAACACTGTGCGCGCGATGGCGATGTGACCCTTGAGCACCAATGTAAAATTCCGCCGCATGTCGGCTGACGGCGTGCCGACCGCGATGGTGCGCGTGATGTCGGTGGTGCCGTCTTCGTATTGGCCGCCGGAATCGATCAGGAACAATTCGCCCGGTGCAATCTTCCGATTGCTGCTGCGGCTGACACGGTAGTGCACGATGGCGCCGTCGGAGCCGGCGCCGGCGATGGTGGGAAATGAAACGTCCTTAAGCAGACCGGTGTCGCGGCGGAAGCTTTCCAAGGCTTCGACTGCATCGATCTCGGTCAGCGCACCGCGCGGCGCTTCGCCATCGAACCAGGCGAGGAATCGCGTCACCGCCACGCCGTCGCGCAATTGGGCGGCGCGGGCACCGGCGATTTCGGCTGCGTTCTTCACCGCTTTCAGCGGCGTGATCGGATCGCTGCCACGCAACACTTTGCCGCCGTTCACGGTCACCAGGCGCGCGATCGCCTCGGGACAAGCCCCGGGATCGAGCCGTGCCGTGCGCTGCGCTTTACCAAGCGCCATGAGGTCGCGCTCGAAATCCTCGTCCGCGCGCACGTCGGCGATCTCTGGGAGACGATGGCGAGCGTCGTTGCCGAGCTTGCGGCTGTCGATATAGAGCGCCGGGCGTCCGTCCTTCGGCACCAGAGCGAAAGCGAGCGCGACCGGCGTATGCGGCACATCGCTGCCGCGAATATTGAACAACCACGAGACCGAATGTGGATCGGACACGATAAGCGCATCGGCTTTGAGCTTTTCAATGTCGGCGCGGAGCTGCGCGAGCTTCGCCTCGGCGGTTTCGCCGGCGTAGCGCAGATCGTGCAGGACGACGGCGCCGCGCGGCGGCTGCGGGCGGTCGCTCCAGATCGCGTCGATTGGATTGTCGTCGACGGCAACGAGGCTCGCGCCCGCCGCGGCGGCGGCTTTGGCGAGCCGCTCGGCGCCGTCGACCGTATGCAGCCAGGGCGAATAGCCGAGCTTGGCGCCGGCCGGCAGATTTTCTTCGATCCAGGCCGCCGGCGGATGATCGACCAGATGCTCGACCGCGAAGGCTGTGGTGTCCACTTCCTCCTGCACCTGCACGACATAACGGCCGTCGACAAAGATGGCGGCGCGGTCGGCGAGCACGATCGCGGCGCCTGCCGATCCGGTGAAGCCGGTCAGCCAGGCGAGCCGCTCGGAACAGGGCGGCACATATTCGTTCTGATAGCGGTCGGCGCGCGGCACGATGAAGCCATCGAGTTCGCGCCGCTTGAGCTCCGCGCGCAAGGCCGCGAGCCGCGCGGCGCTCTTGCCGCGCTCGCTGCGTTCCTCGAACGATTGGAAATGCGCTTCAAACATCAGGGTCAATCTATGGACGGATCATGGCGTGGGCAACGGCCGCGCGCGCGGGCCGTTTCAGCACGAGTGTCGTCCAGCCGTCGATGTCGATCCGCCGTTCCAGCGCCAGCGCATGATAGGCGGCAAGCGCGGCATTGGCCTGTGCGGTCATCAGGCCGGACAGCACCACGTGTCCGCCCGGTGCGACGATATTGACCAGCGGCGACGCCAGCCGCTGCAACGGCCCGAGCAGGATATTGGCGAACACCAGATCGAACGGCGCACCGGCGCGGATCGCGGGCGCAGTGACGCCGTTGGTGGTCACGATCTCAACGATGGGGCCGACGCGGTTGAGCCGCGCATTCTCCCGCGCCACGCGGACGGCAGCGGCGTCGATGTCGGTCGCAAGCACGCGGCGGTGCCAGGCCCGCGCTGCGGCGATGGCGAGCACGCCTGTGCCGGTGCCGAGGTCGAGAATTTTCGCCGGACGTGGCTGCGATTTGCACAACAGATCCAGCGCCAGCAGGCAGCCGCGCGTGGTGCCATGATGGCCGGTGCCGAATGCCAGCGCGGCCTCGATCTCGATGCCGATGCGGCTGACCGGTACGCCGGCGCGATCATGGGCGCCATGCACGATGAAGCGGCCGGCGGCGACCGGCTTTAAGCCCGCGAGACTGGCGCCAACCCAATCCGCGGCCGCGATCCGTTCGTAGGTCAGCGCGGCTGCCGTTTCAGCGCCGGCCGCCGCGGCGACCAGCGCTTGCAGTGCGTTGCGGTCCGGCGCGGCGCCAAAATAAATTGCGACCCGCCAGGTGCCGCGGCCGGCCTCCGCGAAGCTCACCGCAACGTCATCCGACGAAAAGCTCTCGGCAACCAGCGTTCCCACGCGACGCGCCGATTGTTCGTCGGTTGTCAGCGCGGCAAGCAAGGTCAAGGCGGTTTTCGGCGTTTCAAAATCCATATGATGTTCAATCGTTTCCTGGCTTTTGCACGCCATTAACAGGGCTCAGGCTCAAGACCGCCTGGCGCGTTTTATCGGCAAGTTATTCCCCGCGCTATCGACAGCTTATCCCCCGACTTGCCAACCTATTCCCACAGCTTCTCAACACCATTTGCGGCCCTGTTCTGCCGGCTTTGTGAGTGGCTTCCGGCGTACTACCCTGTTCATAATCGCGGTGAATAAAAGACCCCCGGGAGGAACCGATGCTCGCTCACATCTCGCGCCTTAACGCTATCGCACTCAGCCTGCTGGCCGGTCTTGCCATCTGCCTCGGCTGGAACGCTCATGCGCAAACCGCACCCGATTATACAACTCTGCTCGCCGCGCCGGATCGCAGCGACGCCGACCGCAACGCCGACAAGCGGCGCGACCCGCTGCCGTTTCTCCAATTCGCCGGCCCGCGCCCCGGCATGAAGGTGCTCGATATGGGCGCCGGCGGCGGCTACAGCACCGAATTGATGGCGCGCGCGGTAGCGCCGAGCGGCGCCGTGTACGGCCAGAACCCGCCCGACGTCAGCGACAAGGCCAAGACCGCTTTCGCGGCAAGACTCGCGACGCCGGTGGGCAAGATCATCGTCGCCGACGTGGCGCCGTTCGACGATCCGGTGCCGGCCGGCGTGAGCAATCTCGATCTGATCACTTTCCTGTTCTATTACCACGACACCACCTACATGACGGTCGATCGCCCGGCGATGAACCGCAAGCTGTTCGCCGCGCTCAAGCCCGGCGGCTATCTGATCATGGCCGATCACGCGGCGCTGCCCGGCCAAGGCATTTCGGTCGGCAAGACGCTGCACCGCATCGAAGAGAGCACCGAGCGCCAGGAAATCGAAGCCGCCGGTTTCAAATTCGTGGCCGACGGCAATTTCTGGCACAATGCCGCCGATACCCACGACTACCCGAGCTACAAAGCCGACATGCCGATCGACAATTTCGTGCTCAAGTTTCAAAAGCCCAATTGAGCCCTGTTGTCGCGCAGGACACCCGCGCCCAATCCGCATAAGACTTGCCGCATGACCGCCTTGACCACGCGCGGCGAGGCGTTTTCATTGCGACCGGGCAAATGGCCCCAAAGCAAGAACGGTAATGGCGGGAGGATCGAAATGAACGGATTAAAACGGCTGTGCCAATCGGCGCTGATGCTGCTGGCACTCGCCGGCATAACGGCGCCGGCCTTCGCCGAAGATTATCCGACCCGTCCCGTCACCATCATCACGCCGTTCGCCGCCGGCAGCGCCACCGACACGGCGGCGCGGCTGATCGGCAAATATCTGCAGGACGCGCTCGGCCAGCCCTTCATCGTCGAGAATCGCGAGGGCGCCGGCGGCATGCTGTCGGCGGAAATGGTCGCGCACGCCAATCCCGACGGCTATACGATCCTCCTCACCTCGAACAGCACGCATTCCGCGGCGCCCGGGCTGTTCAAACACGTGCCTTACGATCCGATCAAAGACTTCACGCCGATCGCCCGCGTCGGCAGCTTCCCCTCCTTCATCGCCGTCAACAACGATCTGCCGGTGACGTCGATGGGCGAGCTGGTCGCCTATGCCAAAGCCAACCCCGGCAAGCTCGACGCCGGTTACGGCAACTCGACCGGTCGCATCACCGTCGAGACCTTCAAGCGGCGGCTCAATCTCGATATTGTGCCGGTCGCCTATCGCAGCAATCCCGCGGCCGTCACCGATCTGATGGCCGGACACATCCAGATGGGCGTGCCCGATTTCTCCACTGGATTGCCGATGCTCAAGGCCGGCAAAATCCGCCCGCTCGCTGTGCTGACCAAAGACCGTGACGCCACGCTCCCCGATCTTCCGACCTTGGACGGCACCGTGATGCCGGGCTACGACCTGCTCGCCTGGACCGGCATATTCGGTCCGGCCGGACTGCCGCAGAACGTCGTCGACACGCTGGCGAGGCCCATCGAAGCGACGCTGGCAAGTCCCGACGTGCGCGAACGCTTCCGCGCCGTCGGCGTCGAAGTTTACTGGATCGGCCCCGCCGGCTTCTCCAGCTACGTCAAAGACGAGCTGGTGAAATGGACGACGCTGATCAAGTCGGCCGGCATCGAGCCGGAATAAGCTAAGAATTCACTCCGCTCATTCCCGCGTAAGCGGGAATCCAGATCGGTGCGCTATCGCCTCTTAATCTGGGTCCCCGCTTACGCGGGGACGAGCGGGTACCACGCTTGGTCGAAACTTCTTCCGCTCATTCCCGCGTCAGCGGGAATCCAGGTCGGCTTACTCCGCGGCGGCTCGCCTGGATCCCCGCTTACGCGGGGATGAGCGGGTAATGGCATCAGCCCTATTGCAGCTGGTCCTTGACCTTGTCGAGGCCGGCATTGACGCAATCGTCGTCGACGCCGGGCGAGCCGGACACGCCAATGCCGCCGACGACAAAATTGCCGGACTTGATCGGCTGACCGCCCGGAATGGCGATCACATTCGGCAGCGTCACCTGCTGGTGCGCGACCGAATTGGGATCGGCGAGCTTCTTGGCGTATTCGGCGGTCGGCTGCTTGAACGTCATCGCGGTGTAGGCCTTGCGCCGCGCGTTTTCCATCGTATGCGGACTGGCATCGTCGGCGCGCATGGCAACGATGGTCATGCCGTCACGATCGACGACGACGGCGGACGTCGCATAGGTCTTGGCCTGACACGCCGCGATCGCGGCTTCGGCAATGGTCTTGGCGACGTCGAGCGACAGGTCCTTGTGCATGATCAGCGCGGCGCCGGCCGGCGTGGCAGCGGCGCCCAGCGCGACGGCGGCGGCAATAGTCAAACCTAAACGATGTGCGATCGGCATGATTGTTATCCTCCCGAATGAAAAAATGTCCTTCCCCCTCCTATCCTCCCCCGCGCGCGGGGGAGGACAAGGAGGGGGAACGGACATTGAAGCTTATGCCATTTCCGGCCAACGAAATGCGACAGCCGCGCGATGCCCGCGCAACAGGCCGTGAACGGCCTCACCACTGCCGATAGACCGGCGGCGGCTGTGGCGGATAGCCCGGCTGGGCGTAATAGGACTGCGGCTGCTGGTAGGCCGGCTGGCCGTAATAGCCTTGCTGCTGGCCGTAAGAGCGCTGCGCATAGACCGGCTGGCCGTAGCCCGGCTGCTGATAGGCCGGCTGGCCATAGCCAGGCTGACCATAAGCAGGCTGGCCGTAAGGTTGCGGCTGCTGCCCGTATTGCGGCGGCGCGACTTGCAGCGGCTGCGGCGAATAGGCCGTCTCATTCTGGGGCAGATGCGACCGCGCCACCGGGCCGTTATCGCCGCCCGGCGTGCGGCCGGTGACGGTGACGCTGGTATTTGCCATGCCCTGCGCCTTGACCAGGTCGAACAGCGTCGTGGCGTGATCGGGCGACAGCCTCACGCAGCCGTGCGACACGGCGAGGCCGAGATGCTTGACGTCGAAAAAGCCATGAATGGCGTGGCCGTGCAGATCGAAAAACATCGTGTGCGGCATCGGCGCATTGTCCCATTCCTGCGAGAAATGGTCGGCGTCCATGCGGTTTATCTTGAAGTTGCCGCTCGGGGTGTCGTAGCCGGCCCGCCCGGTCGACACCGGCCATGTGTAACGTGGCGTACCGTCGACCGCGACCGTCATCTGCTGCGCGCTCTTGTCGATCGCTATGGCGATATTGGCACGCGCCACCGGTGCGAAAGCCAAGGTCAGCGCCGCTGCCACCAGCGGGATGGACAGGCGCGACATAAACATTGCGTTAGGCATGGATACTCACCTGAGGGGATAGTCGCCGAATCCTAGAAGTCTTTCGGGCGGCTTTGGTTCAAAGCAAGAGCGCCCGTCTGGAACTCAAGGCAAGAGGATCGCTGCAGTGTTCGGCGGAATGGTGAACGCAATAGGGCGCGAAGCGGCCCTTACCGGGCCCCCGGAGAGGCACCCTTTGGCGCGTCCCCGCGGGCCGCCGTGCCACGGCCACAACGCCCGCCCCGACGGCGAGCGCTCTCATTCTCAAAAGCGCCTGCGCGCCCGAGCTATGCCAACCCTGTCACGTGAAGCGCGAAGACCGGGAAGTGTGAGAAAGCCTAAGGGGTGGGGCCCCGGTTTCTCAATGCGTTACGCCGTCTTCGCCAATTCCAATTCCAAGCCAATAAAAAATAGGAAGTAGGACGCCGACAAACGCTGGTACTACCCGCCGCACCATCGGGCGCGGCGCTGCCCTGCGGGGCAGCTCGTCTGTCGGCGTCCCACCACGGCTCTCACCAAAGGGAGTCGTCGTCCCTAAGGTTCAGCTTCAGGCCAGGTTTCCTGGGACGTGGTCTGACGCGTGATCCGGAAAAGTGGATACCGGTTTTCCGAAAAGATCATGCGCAAGCAAAAACGCGCTTGCGGGCGTTACCCGCCTTCGCCTGTCCCAGTCCAGGGAAGCACCTCCCGCCCCGGTCATAATGCCGGGAGACTGATGCCCGAATCTGCCCGGAAACAGGGTGGATAACCCCATCCGCGGGCACCGCACTCGCTCCGCCACCGGAAAGTCCCCTCGCCGGTGGCGTCCGTATCGAGCGAGCAACGCCGCCAACGTATCTATATCGGAGACAATCGTCAACATCTGTCTCAATCACAGTGACGTGATTGCGCTTAATCCTGCCCCGCGCCAGCGCAGGGCTGTCCGGGGAAGTTCAAGCATAGGAGAACTCGAGTTGGCCTGGGGGTGAGTTGGGTTGGCGGCGACTTGGATTGCAGGGGGGCGGCTTGTCGATTTCGGCGATGGGTCTGCGCATGAACAAGCGCTGCCTGATAAGTTCGGTGAGACGCAGCGCCGGCAAGGTGACGACATGACGGCGTGCGGCAAGGCGCAGCAGCAGATAGGCGATCATGGCTGCGAGGATTTGCAGGCGGATGGCGTTTTCATTGTTACCGATGAACTTGCGGATGCGCAGATGCTGCTTGATCCAGCGGAACAACAGCTCGATTTGCCAGCGGCTCTTGTAGAGCGCCGCAACTTCCAATGCGCTGCGGTTGAGATCGTTGGTGATCAGTGTGATCTTGGCGCCGGTCTCGCGCTTGATACGGATGCGGCGGAGTGAAATCGGCAGGACGAAATCGCCCTTGCTGGCAAGCCGCACCTCGGCATCGTCGAGGATGACGAAGCCAGCGCCGATGGCGCGTCCGACGCGCCGCTGCCTGGTGACGCGCCAGCGCGTGCTCACCTTGCTCCGGGTGACGAAGAAGGCCTTGGCGTCATTGATCTTTTTCCACCAGCCGAAGTGATAATAGCCCTTGTCGAATATGTAGCTCGCAGCGGCGATGAGCGGCGTGCGGCGGCCCACCTCGATGTCGTTGATATTGGCCGGCGTAATCTCAACGCGTCGCGGCCAGTCGGCTTGCGGATCATAGACCGCATGAAGCTTCATGCCGCGAATGCGGCCGTTCCATTTGGCCCATTGGCACATCTTGCTTACCATAATCGGGCTGGCGTCGATCAATGCCACCAAGGCCGTACCTTGGCGACGGGTCTGGCGATCGGCCGTGGCCGCCAGCATCGCAAAGGTGTCGGCAAAAACCGCTGCAGGCCGTCGCCTGTTGGCATCCGACAAGGTCGAGCGGGCAAGCTTGCCGACATTGAGGTGATAGTGGGTCTGCGCGTTGGCATTGAAGGCCAGTGCCAGCCCGCGAAGGCTGTCGAGATTGCTCAATTGCGCAAAGATCAACGTCACCAGATGATCCCAGCTCTTGAACGATTTGTCGTAGGCATCGCCGTCATGCTCATCCACAATGGCGGCAAAGCGCCGCCGATCCACCGGTTTGAGCAGACTGCCGATGATGCTATCGAGATAGCGCATGCTCGGTCCTTTCTGAGTCTCGACAACCAGAAACAATCGATTTGCATCGGTTCGGCCGAGCATGCACCGTGACATGGTAAATCATTCCCCGGACAGCCCTGCGCGCCAGCGGGGAAGGGGGACCGCGCGTAGCGCGGTGGAAGGGGCGTCTGACTCGGCGCTTCGTTGCCGAAGCAGGAAAAAAGCGAGCGCTGTCGTCTCTACTTCCTTGAGGCAATTGTATTTTGTCGCGGCCCGCGCCCCCTCCACCACGCTTCGCGTGGTCCCCCTCCCCCGCTATCGCGAGGGCGGATGCAAGCCGATCAATGCCGCTTGAAATATTGCACCGCGCGCTCGTGCTTTTCGGCTGCGGCGCGGCTACCGAAGGTGCCGAGATTGCGGCGCTTGCCGGTCCTTGGATTTTTCTTGCGCGAATAAAGCCGGTAATGGCCGGAGGCGAGTTTGCGGATCATGGCGGAGCCATTCAGTTGGGTCGTCCGCCAAAGCAAATTTTCCGGCTGGGGCTTTGTTCCCGGCACCCTATTCCGCCGCGTGAACTGTTCGCGCGTCGAGCGCAACTAGCGCCACCATGTGATCTTGCAGATCGGGGACGACAGCCGGGTCGGATTTCAATACGGAAATCGTGCGGGGCTTAGGTAGAGTGCGGCCTTCTTGCGCCTCCGCCTCGGCGTAAAGCGCCAGGGCCTTATGGGCATTGCGCAAGGCATCATCGATATCGTCGCCGGCCGAAAAACAGCCGGGAAGATCGGGAAACCAGATACCGATAGCCTTTTCAGCCCCGGCATCTTCAACAATAGCGACGTAATGGGTCATGGCATCACTAATCGGGCCGCCATCCGGCTTGTTTATAACACTGCCCCGACCACTATGCCTTTGTTACCCCGAATCCATCGCGCTTCAAGCGCACGATGGCGCGATCGAGCGCGGAGAGAAAATTCGAGCGGTCGCGCGGCTCGAATGGCTTTGGGCCACCGGTGATCTCGCCGGCACTGCGCGAAGAATCCATTAGATTGCGCGTCGCCAGCGTCATCCCGATCGAGTCGGCGGTGAATGGCTTGCCGTTCGGAGCGATGACTTCCGCACCCGCCTTCACCGCACGGCTCGCCAGCGGCACATCCGCTGTGATGACCACATCGCCGCGCACGGCTCGCTCCGCGATCCAATTGTCCGCTTCATCCATGCCCGAGCCGACCACTACGCGTTCGATCAGCTCGTCGCGCGGCACCGCGATCGGGCTGTTGCTGACGACGAAGACCTTGAGCGCGGTGCCCTTCCCCGCATGGCGCTCGGCGACGCGATAGACCTCGTTTTTTACGGGGCAAGCGTCGGCGTCGATGTAGATCGAGATAATCGGCACGGCCGTCATTCCAGATTATTGTAGCGCGAATCGTCATGGCCGGATGAAGTCCGGCCATGACGTAAGCCGAAAGCAACCAACTAGTCATATGCTTTCGTTAAGCTGTGGGAGTCGGTACCATTCGACCCGGCGTCGGGGCTGATATTGGCCTTCGTCTGGGACATCTCGCTTCAACCGAGGAATTCATGGCCAATCGATTGACGTCTGCGCGAATCATCCGCCTTCGCGCCGCGGGCTTTCGCGCGCCAGTTGGTGCGCTTCGGAGGTGGATGCCTACCGTGCTGGTGACGCTCGCGCTGACGCCTATGATGGCTGCGCCGCCCGCCGACGCCGCTGCCCGCCACGCGGGCCCCGCGCGCGCCACCGAGGCGACGGCGCCGCGCGCGGCCGCGGACCCGATCATGGCCATCGTGTCGATCAAGAGCCAGCAGGTGACCTTCTACGACACCGACGGCTGGATCCTGCGCGCGCCGGTATCGACCGGCACGACCGGACGCGAAACGCCGGCCGGTGTCTTCGCCGTCGTGGAAAAAAACAAGGATCATCATTCGAGCCTCTACGACGATGCCTGGATGCCGAACATGCTGCGCATCACCTGGAACGGCATCGCGCTGCACGGCGGCCCGTTGCCCGGCTACGCCGCCTCGCACGGCTGCGTGCGCATGCCGTACGATTTTGCCGCCAAGGTATTCGACAAGGCGCCGATGGGGATGCGGGTAATCATCTCGCCGACCGACACGGAGCCCGTCGCGTTTTCTCATCCGTCGCTGTTCGTGCCCAGGCAGGATGCGATCGACGCCGTGCCGGCCCGCGCCGAAGCGCTGGCCCGCGTAGCGGATGATGCCACCAAGGCGGCTGACGCGGCCAAGATGACTGCCGCGACGGCAAAGCGCGCGGCTGCTGCTGGGCCTGCGGCGGTGCGCAATCTCGATTATCTCAAGAAACGCGCCGATGCCGAGCTCGCCTACGTCGAGAAGATACTCGCTGCCACCAATGCCGACCCGAGGAAGACGGACCAGGCCAAGGCCGCGGCGCAGGATGTAGAGCAGAAGGCGGCCGCCAAAGCCGCGGCGCTGGGCACACAGCTCGACGCCGCCAAGGCCGACGCCAAGACAAAGCAGGATGCCCTCGCCGCTGCACAAGCAGCCGCCAAGACGGCCGAGGCCAAGCGGGTCGATGCCACCAAGGCCGCGACGGACGCGAAGCTCGCCGGCGAGCCGGTCTCGATCTTCATCAGCCGCGAGACGCAGACGCTTTACGTGCGGCGCGACACACACAAGCACTTGCCGGACGGCGGCGAGATGTACGACACCAGCCTGGAGTTTCCGGTGACGATCAAAGATCCCGGCAAGCCGATCGGCACGCACATCTTCACCGCGGTGGCGCGCGATGCGGGCGGCTTGCGTTGGACCGAAGTCTCGATCGACAACGGCGACAACGCCAAGGATGCGCTCGATCGCATCACCTTCCCGAAGGAGGTGCTCGACCGCATCGCGCCGACCGCGCTGCCGCTGTCCTCGATCACCATTTCCGATGAGCCGCTGAGCAGCGAAACCAACTATCGCACCGAGTTCGTCGTGGTGCTGAACAACCAGCCGCAGGGCGGCTTCGAAAATCGCGAACGCAGCACCGACTACGCCGTCGCGCGCGACCCGGATGACAACGGGATCGGTTTTGGCTGGTTCGGCTCATACGGCAGCAACAGACCGCCAGCCCCGCTGCGCCGCGGCACCTCCTATTATCCGGAGCGGCGCCTGTGGGGGAGTTATTAATTCCGTTTCCGCTCGTCCACGCGAAAGCGGGGACCTAGCGCAAAAATTTGTCAAACGCATTCGTCATGCCCGGCTTTGTGCCGGGCATTTACGTTTTCCTGTGACGCAAAATCGTGGATCGCCGGAATCAAGTCCGGCCATGACGTAGAGGATGGGTTCCCAATATGCCGACTTGATCGGTACCGTAGCGAGGAGCCACGGCATATCGTTGCGATCAACGTTCGATTATATAAGAGATAATTACGACATACGCGACTACCAACATATCCACATAATTTTTCTAATGGTCCTCATCCGAATCGCCGATTTCCTACAAATTCAATCGGCACGGGCACCTATATTCTTCACTGAAATACATAAAATCAAAAGCCCATTTTCTGCGAACGAGTGGCGCGTCCATCGAAGTATTTCGAATATAACCAGAACGTCTTTCGATCCCGAGGCCATCCAAATCAATGCATCGCCACCCGACATACAAGCTTTTCTTCGACTTGATCAGTGGTTCCGAGAATTGCAAACGGAACTGGATACGTCTTGGGCGGTATTAGGAGAAATTTACGGGCGCTTCGAGAATGTAGGTCTCCCAAATCTGAAGATCGACATTCGAAGAATACGGTCGAACTTAGAAGGTCACAAATCGCTTTCGCAAAATCTTCCATACGTGCCTATGGCCGTAAGAAATACGAATTTTCCTGGCTCAAATAAGAGAGAAGTCATAGATCATATTCGTCTTGGAAAGGATCACTGGCCAGCACCGCCCTTTATGTATCATGCCAGCCAGAATTATCTTACGACACGGGCAAACTGGGTCGGCCACCATGCAATACTACTAAGCCTAGCGAAAACAGCTCTTCGCGCGCGTAATCTGCCACGGTATGTCGAAAAAACGATTCAAAATGGGCATGTAGTAAAAACGAGTAATGGTGATTATTTGATTTTCGCTACTGGTGATACTCCTGTTGGCGAATTTTCGCACCTAGTGGTCCAACTCTTTCGCTTGCTTCCCGCCTCCCGGCGCGGGGAGCCCGCGTCTCGGGCGGCAGCACGATGTCATTCGGGAATCCTCTGAATGCGCCGCACCACTAGAAGAACTACTGGAAGTAATGACTGCATCGAAGGCTCCAGCGGAAGCAAAACGCGCAATTACTGTCTGGAAAATGAAAGATAAATCAGATCTAAAATCCATTCGTCAGAATATTGCGGCGAATATCTGGCATGATTCATTCATTACGTCTTTGCTACCCTTTGATGCGGGCAAGCGCGACACTGTGTTAAAAGGCGATGCTCCGATTTTGCGATTTCTAAAGGCGAAATCCTCACCTTAGAACGTGAATCAGAGTCGGATAAACTCACACCCGCTCCACAAAACTATCCACCACCCGCTTCTCCCCGGCCCGGTCGAACTGGATCGTCAGCTTGTTGCCGTCGATGGCGGTGACGTTGCCGTTGCCGAATTTCTGGTGGAAGACGCGGTCGCCCAGCGTGAAGTCGGAGACGGTGCCGGTGGATTTCGCCACCAGCTCGCCTTCGATGGTGAGCGGCAGGCGGCGCGAGCCGCCGCCGGTCTCGTTGCGCGCGCGCCAGGGCGACGGCGACGAGGTGTCGTCGAAGCCGTCCCCACTGTCGTCGGCGTAGCGCGCGCCGCTTTCGGCAAAGCCGCCGCCGGATTTTTTGCCCTGGGCGCGCTGCCAGCCCGGCGTTGAGTAGTTCGAGCCGAACGAGGTCGCAGTGTCGAAGCGCGAGGCGCCGTAGCCGCCGAAGCCGCCTTGCGCCTCGGTCACTTCGACATTGGCTTCCGGCAATTCGTCGAGAAAGCGCGACGGGATATTGGTCTGCCACATGCCGTGCATGCGGCGGTTGGTGGCGAAATAGATCTTCGCCCGCTTACGCGCGCGGGTGAGGCCGACATGGGCGAGGCGGCGCTCTTCTTCCAGGCCGGCGCGGCCTTGGTCGTCGAGCGAGCGCTGGTGCGGAAACAGGCCTTCTTCCCAGCCGGGCAGGAACACGGTGTCGAATTCGAGTCCCTTGGCCGAATGCATGGTCATGATGTTGACCGCGTCGAGATCGGCGCCCTTCTCGTTGTCCATCACCAGCGAGATATGTTCGAGGAAGCCTTGCAGGTTCTCGAACTCCTCCATGGAGCGGACCAGTTCTTTGAGGTTTTCGAGGCGGCCGGCGGCATCGGCGGAACGGTCCTTCTGCCACATCTCGGTATAGCCGAACTCGTCGAGAATGATTTCGGCGAGCTCGTTGTGCGGCAGCACGTCGCGCTGCTTCCGCCAGCGGTCGAAACATTCGAGCACCGCGCGCAGCGAGCTGCGCGGCTTCGGCTTGAGTTCGTCGGTCTCGATCACGGCGCGGGCGGCTTCGGTCAGCGGCACGCGGCGTTTGCGGGCGTGATCGTGCAGCAGCTGCACGGTGGCGTCGCCGAGGCCGCGCTTCGGCACATTGACGATGCGCTCGAAGGCGAGATCGTCGGCCGGCGAATTGACCACGCGCAGATAAGCGAGCGCGTCGCGGATTTCGGCGCGCTCGTAGAAACGCGGGCCGCCGATGACGCGATACGACAGGCCGAGCGTGACGAAGCGGTCTTCGAATTCGCGCATCTGGAACGAGGCCCGCACCAGGATGGCGATCTCGTTGAGCGCATGAGGGGTGCCCGACTTTCCGCCGCGCTGCAACTGCTCGATCTCCTCGCCGATGGTGCGGGCTTCTTCTTCCGAGTCCCATGAGCCGGTGACGGTGACCTTCTCGCCCGGCACGTCGTCGGTGCGTAGCGTCTTGCCGAGCCGGCCTTCGTTATACGCGATCAGATGCGAGGCGGCGGCGAGGATGTGCGCGGTGGAGCGGTAATTGCGCTCCAGCCGGATCACCACGGCGCCGGGGAAGTCGTGCTCGAAGCGCAGAATGTTGTCGACCTCGGCGCCGCGCCAGCCGTAGATCGACTGATCGTCATCGCCGACGCAGCAGATGTTTTTGGGGGCGGCGGATGGGACGAGGTCTTGCGGCGCGGCACCGCGCGCTCCCTCTCCCCGATGGGGAGAGGGTTGGGGTGAGGGGGTTCCGGCGTTGTTATCATTCGGGAGCGCCGGAGAATTATTCTGCGGCGCCGGAGCCCCCTCACCCGCCCCCACCCTACCCTCCCCCGCAGGCGGGGGAGGTATGGAGGGGGCGACCTCTCCCCCATGGGGAGAGGTGAAATGAGCGCTGGTCGGTGCGCTACTTTTCTGCGCCAACAGCCGCAGCCACAGATACTGCGCGACGTTGGTGTCCTGATACTCGTCGACCAGAATGTATTTGAAGCGCGACTGATATTGCCGCAGCACTTCGGCGTGTTCGCGGAACAGCCGGATGCATTCGAGCAGCAAATCGCCGAAATCGGCGGCGTTGAGGATCTTCAGCCGCTCCTGATAGGCCTTGTAGAGCTTGAGGCCCTTGCCGTTGGCGAATACCGCGGCCTCGCCGGCCGGCACCTGCTCGGGGGTGAGCCCGCAATTCTTCCAGCCGTCGATCAGGCTCGCCAGCACGCGGCCGGGCCAGCGTTTCTCGTCGATGCCTTCGGCGTCGAGCAATTGCTTCAAGAGCCGCACCTGGTCGTCGACATCGAGGATGGTGAAATCCGGCTTCAGCCCGACCAGCTCGGCATGGCGGCGTAAAATCTTCACGCCGATCGAGTGGAAGGTGCCGAGCCAGGGCATGCCCTCGACCACGCCGCCGACGATCTCGCCGACGCGGTGCTTCATCTCGCGCGCCGCCTTGTTGGTGAAGGTGACGGACAGGATCTCGCCCGGCCGGGCGCGGCCGAGATTGAGGATATGGGCGATGCGCACGGTGAGCACGCGGGTCTTGCCGGTGCCGGCGCCGGCCAGCACCAGCACCGGACCGTCGAGCGTCTCCACCGCCTGGCGCTGCTCGGCATTGAGCCCGGCGAGATAGGGCGCGGGGGGAGCCGCCGCGGCCATGGCGCGCGCGGCAATGCCGCCGCGGGCGGGGCCCGGCGCTTCGATCGGCTCGAGAGTGCGCTTTAAAGGGTCAGCCAAGGTGGCCGCTGCCGGTGATTCTCATGGCCCCAAGATGGCACCTGAGCACGGCTTTTACGAGACTTACGCCGAAGCGGCCGGTGCGTTAGGCGAGTCAGTAGACCCCCACCTATCCTCCCCCTTTCAGGGGGAGGAAGAGAGGGTGGCATGGGCGGAGTTTCATCGTCACTGTCAGCGCAACCGAACTCACTTTCCTCCCCCTGAAAGGGGGAGGATCAAGGAGGGGGTCGCGGGCCGCAATCGCGGCGCCGGATTTATAACTCGGCCGCCCCAACCCTACTTCGTCGTCGCCGGGTCGTAGGCTTCCTGCTTGGCGTTGGCGATCTTGATCAGGGTCTCCGCCGCCTTGCGGTCGGCTTTGAGGAAATCGGCGAAGCCTTGCGGCGTGGTGGTGGCCGAGACCACGACGTTCTTGGCGAGGAAGGCCTCGAAATCCGGCGCGGTGAACAGCTTGACGAATTCGGCATTGAGCTTGCCGACGATGGCCGGCGGCGTGCCCTTCGGCACCGCGAGGCCCCACCAGCCCTGGCCGGGATAGGCGCCCCAGCCGACTTCGGCGTAAGTCGGCACGTCGGGCAGAAGTGGCGTGCGCTGCGCCGTGGTGACGGCGAGCGCCTTGGCCTGGCCGGCCTGGATCAGGCCCATGAAATTGCCGACGCCGAACCGCGTCATCTGCACTTCGCCGGCGGCGATCGCCTGCGCGGCCGGCCCGCCGCCCTTGTAGGGGATGCCGACGATCTGGGTGTTCCACTGATTGTTCAGCCAGCGCAGGAAGAGATCGGGAAACGAGCCTTCGCCGAGCGTGGCGTAATTCAGCCCGTTCGGCTTCGCCTGCGCCAGCGCTTTCAGCTCGGAGACCGAGTTGATGTTGAGGCTCGTCGGCACGAACACGCCTTCGGTCAGCCAGAACAGCCGCGTCACCGGCGCGAAATCGGTGTCCGGATCGTAAGGCAGATTTGAGAACAGCAGCGGATTGTAGGACATGGTCGAGTGATAGATGACGCAGATGGTGTAGCCGTCCGGCGCCGCCAATTTGCAGGTCTGGGCGGCAACGATGCCGGAGGCGCCGCCCTGATTTTCGATGATGAAGGGCTGGCCGAGGCGCTCCTGCAATTTCGCCGCCGCGCCGCGCATGATGACGTCGGTGACGCTGCCTGCGGCGATCGAGACGATCATCTTCACCGGACGATCGGGATAATTTTGCGCATGAGCCCCCGAGGAGCAAGCCAGTGCAAGCACGGCGATCAGCAAGAGCGCAGATGTTCTAATTTTCTTCACGGTATTTTCCCCCTCGTCGTTTTTTCCGCTCATTCCCGCGTAAGCGGGAATCCAGGCGGCTTGTTTTAATGTCGTGACCGTCCGCTGGGTCCCCGCTTTCGCGGGGACGAGCGGCACAAATCATGTCAGGTTTCGCCAATCACGACTTCGCCGATCGATCCGGAATCGTATTGCGTGAAGAACAGCCGGCCGTCGCCGAGCGCTGCGATACAGCGCGCGCCGCTGCCCGGCGTCGGGATGTCGTATTCGCCGCGCACCGTGCCGTCGGGCGCCATGCAGCCGATCTTGTTGGCGAAATTCGCGGTGTACCAGAGATCGCCGCCGGGACCGACGGTGACGCCGCGCAGCGAAGCGTTCGGCGTCGGCACCGGATGCTCGGTGATGCGGCCTTCGCGATCGATGCGGCCGAGCGCATTGGTCGAGGTTTCGACAAACCAGATGCTGCCGTCGGGATGCGGCACCATGGCGCGCGGCTGGCTGTCGTGGCTCGGAATCGGAAACTCGGTGACGATGCCGTCCGTGCTGATGCGGCCAACGCGGTTGCCGGCAGCTTCGCTGAACCACAGCGCGCCATCGCGCACCACGATCGACAATGGCTTGGCGCCGGGCGAAATGCCGTCGGCGAATTCGGTGATGCGGCCGTCCGGCGTGATGCGGCCGATGCGGCTGACTTCGGTTTCCGAAAACCAGACATTGCCGTCGGGACCGAGGATCATGCCGTCGGGCCCGGCGCCCGGTGTCGGCAGCGCGAATTCGATGATCTCGCCCCGCGGGGTAATGCGGCCGATCTTGTTGGCGGCTTTTTCGGCGAACCATAGATTGCCGTCGCCGCCTAAGGTGATGCCGATCGGCGTTGCGTTTGCGGTCGGCAACGCGAACTCGGTGAAGGTAGCGCGATCCGGATCGAGCCGCCCGATCTTCGACGCGCCGCTTTCGCAAAACCACAGCGCGCCGTCAGGACCTTGCACGGCGATGTAGGGCTTGCTGTCGGCGCTGGGAATTCGATGTTCGCGGATGGTGATCGAGGCCGCGTGTGCTGCCCCCGTGCGCGACGGTCGCGAAAGTGTCGTCATTGAATGCTTCCCAGCCCCGATGTTTAGAGTATTGGCGGGACTACGCTTGGAAATGGCGGCACTGTCAATTCACTCTCCATTCCCAAGCATCGCGATCCGCCGTCCCGCGCCGTGCGGGACCGGCAGAGCGGCGTGCGCCTCCTTCATGAGCGCAAGGCGCTCTACAATCGCCGCCGGAAACGCGGCGGTCTTCTTCGCCGCCATATCGACATGCAGCGCCATGTTCTCGGAGGTGGCCGAGAGCCAGCCGTCCTGGTGATAAAGCTGTTCGAAATAATGCATGCGCTTGCTGTCGAAGCCGAGCAATTGGATCGTCACATAGACGGGATCGCCGGCGCGAAGCTCACGCAGATAGCGGACATGGACTTCGGCGGTGAAACAGGAGTGCCGGCTTTTTTCGACATAGGCCAGGCCACAGCCCAACAGCTCATAGACGTCGTCGACGGCGCGATCGAACATCACATTGTAATAGGCCATGTTGAGATGGCCGTTGTAGTCGATCCATTGCGGTTCGACCTGCATCGGCGAGGAAACAATGGGAGCGGCGAAGGCAGGCAGCGCATCGGGATGATCGGACATGCGGCGACTGTGGCGGATTTTTCGCGCCTCAGGCAAGACCGGCGCATGACTTGACCAGCCAACGCCGCGCCGCCACGTTGTCCGCAACAGGAAACGCCAAGCAACCAAGGAACAAGAATGGCCTTCGCTGAAACACCGGAGCGGACCAAACAGGACCGCAAGGCGGCCGATACCGTGATTGCCGCGCTCCTCGCGCGTTACGGCAACCGGCTGTCGACCTCGCAGGCGTTGCGCGAGCAGCACGGCCACACCACGACCTGGGTCGGCAATCAGCCGCCGGACGCGGTGGTGTTTCCGCAGTCGACCGAAGAGGTGCAGGAGGTAGTGCGGCTTTGCGCGGCGCAGCGGGTGCCGGTGATTGCGTTCGGCACCGGCACCTCGCTCGAAGGCCAGGTCAATGCGCCGCGCGGCGGCATCTGCCTCGATTTTCGCGACATGAACCGGGTCTTGGCCGTCCATGCCGAAGATCTCGACTGCGTCATCGAACCCGGCATCACCCGCAAGCAACTCAACGAGCATCTGCGCGACAAGGGCGTGTTCTTCCCGATCGATCCGGGCGCCGACGCCTCGCTCGGCGGCATGGCCTCGACGCGGGCCTCCGGCACCAACGCAGTGCGCTACGGCACCATGAAGGACAATGTGCTGGCGCTCAAAGCGGTGCTCGCCAGCGGCGAAGTCATGTCGACCGCGCGCCGGGCGAAAAAATCCTCCGCGGGCTACGACCTGACGCGGCTCCTGGTCGGCGCCGAAGGCACGCTCGGCATCATCACCGAATTGACGCTGCGGCTGTCCGGCATTCCGGAAGCGATCTCGTCAGGGGTCTGTCCGTTTCCCTCGGTCGAAGCTGCCTGCAATGCGACCATCCTGGCGATCCAGACCGGCATTCCGGTGGCGCGGATCGAACTGCTCGACGCGCTGCAGGTAAAGGCCTGCAATCTCTATTCGAACCTCACGCTGCCCGAGACGCCGATGCTGTTTCTCGAATTTCACGGCACCGACGCGGGCGTCGCCGAGCAATCCTCGCGCTTCGGCGACATCGCCAGCGAGCTCGGCGGCGGGCTGTTCGATTGGACGACGCGCGCCGAGGACCGTTCCCGGCTGTGGCAGGCGCGGCACGATGCCTACTGGGCGGCGCGCCGGTTGCGGCCCGGCGCCGAGGCGGTGGCGTCGGACGTCTGCGTGCCTATTTCGCGGCTCGCCGAATGCGTGCGCGAAACTCAAGCCGACGTTGCCCAAAGCCGGCTGGTGGCGCCGATCGTCGGCCATGTCGGCGACGGCAATTTCCATCTTTCGCTGATGGTCGATCTCAAAGATGCCGACGAGGTCAAGCGGGCCAAGGCGCTGCTCGAACGCCTGGTCGATCGCGCGCTCGCCATGGACGGCACCTGTACCGGCGAACACGGCGTCGGTCAGGGCAAAATGAAATATCTCCTGGCCGAACACGGCGCGCCCGCGCTCGCCGCCATGCGCGCGATCAAGCAAGCGCTCGACCCGCTCGATATCATGAACCCCGGCAAGATCTTCAGCCCGTAAGGGGCCGCGCCGAACCTGCCGCTAGTCGGCCCGCAGCACCGGCACAAGCAGCGGCGGGATCATCATCATATCGCCTGGCGGCTGTTGCGGATCGCCGCCGTTACCGGCGTCGGCTTCGCGATCGGTCTGGCCGCGATAGTGCTCCAGCACGAACAGCCTGATCGCCGACGACAGATTGCCCCCGGCGCGTCCCGAATCGATCGACGCGACCAGATCCGACAGCGTGATGTTGCGCACAGTTGCGATGTCTTTCAGTCCCTTCCAAAAGGCGTCCTCAAGGCTCACGCTGGTCTTGTGGCCGGCGATCACGATTGAGCGCTTTACGACCGGCGATTTCATTGTCCCTCTCCCCGTTCGATCCGATGATGGTCGAAGCTCCTCTTGTCTTTGTCGCGTTGGGCCTTGATTAGGTTTTGATCTTTCTTCGAAATTCCGTGCGCGAGCCGATTTGCCGCAGCCTCCTCCTCGGCTTTGCGGCGCTGCGCGCGCTTTCGTTCGGTGCGGAGATTGACGACGGGTCCCATGAAAATGGCAGCCTTCGGGTTTAAGAGAGAGAGAGATTGAATGAATGTTTCTGAGTGCGTCGGCGGTAGTTAATTACCGCGCCCAAAAACTGGGAGCGGGTTTTCATACATAGCGCGAGTCAACGAATTGTTCCGAATTCATATGGAAATTCATGACGAATTGCCGAAAAGCCTAGCTGTCGGCCGAGGCTGCAGGCCCCTTAAGAGCCCGGCTATGCCGACGGCAGAAACGCGCTCATTTCTTCCGAAACCGGTCGAGCCGCACCACTTCACCGCCGCCACTATGATCGGAGCTAGGTGAGGGAGGCTCCGTGGACTTCGCACCGGATTGAGCCGGGAGCACCTCGGTCTTGCTCGGTTCCGGCGTCACTGGGCTCAGCGGTTTCGGTGTTTTCTCGGCTGGCTTGCCGGTAACGCCAGGCTCGCCGGCTGCGGCGCCGGCATCGAGGGTCTCGAACTGGAAACCGAATTGCACCGCCGGATCATAGAACGCGGTTATGGCATCGAACGGTATCGCCAACCGCTCCGGCACGCCGCCGAACGAGAGGCCGACTTCGAAACCGTCGTCATTCACCACCAGGTCCCAAAACTGGTGCTGCAGGATGATGGTCATGGCCTCGGGATATTGCGCGCGCATGCGGTCCGAAAGCCGCACCCCGGGCGCCGTGGTGGCGAAGGTGATCTTGAAATGATGTTCGCCCGGCAGGCCCTTTTTGGCGGCGTCGGCCAGCACGGTGCGCACCACACCGCGAAGGGCCTCTTGGGCCAGAATATCGTAACGGATGTGATCGGTGGCCATGTCTGGGATCAGTAGTCTGGAGTCAGCGGTCGGGGATCAAGGAGCCAGTTATCAGTATTCAAATGGGGATCGAATCATAGAGGTCCAGACCGAATTCTATCTCCGGCCGCCGTTGGCTGACCACCGAATTACTGGAAAGTGGAGGCTTCTGTTGCCAGGTGCCTCCGAACCCCGCCTAACGGAGCTTAACCCGCTAGGACTTTAAATCGGTCTTTCAGACTGCGTTACGCAGCCAGAGCAACCGGAGCATAGTTGTCATTGGCAACTATGAGATAGGCCCGATAACGGTGGTACCATGCCGAGCAAAAGCACGCCCTTTACGCCCTCGTCGATCCTATTTCGACCCCGTGATGGTGGAGTCGCCGGGTACCGCCCCCGGGTCCGAAAGGTTTATTACGACAGCCATTTATCGCCATATCCGGCTTGCGCCGGCACCAGGGAATATAGGGGTAAAAGGTAGCGGAAAGAAGAGCGCCGATTGCTAACCCTGGGATAGCGCTGGATACACACAGATTGAGGCTATGAAGCTCATTTCCGGGGGACAAAGCGGGGTCGATCGGGCGGTTCTCGATATCGCCATCGAAAACAGCATCGATTATGCCGGCTGGTGCCCCAAAGGCGGCTGGGCCGAGGATTTTCCTGCGCCGCCAGGCCTGTTGGCGAAATATCCGCTGCTGCGGGAGACCCCGCTCGCCGATCCCGCACAACGCACCGAATGGAATGTGCGCGACGCCGACGCCTGCATGATCCTGGTCGAAGCCGGCGGTTTGGCCGTCTCCGCCGGCACGTCACTCGCGCAAGACTTTGCGCACCGCTACCGCAAACCGGTCCTGGTCGCGGAGCTCGGCGAAGCGGCCAGGGTCGAACACGCTGTGCTTTGGCTGCGCGTTCAGAAGGCGCGGCACGGCGACGGCCTCAAGCTCGCCATCGGCGGACCGCGCGAGAGCGAAGCGCCCGGTATTTACGATCAGGCGGCGGCGTTCATCCGGGAATTGATCTAGGCGGCGCGGACGCGGCTGGTGAAGTCGGTGGCATCGCGGCTGAGTGCCGCGGCTTGGCGATTGAGTTCGGCCGCGGCCGACAGCACCTGGGCGGCACCGCGGCCCGACTGGTGGACCAGATCGCTTACGCCGGTGATGCTGCTCGAGAGCTGGACGGTACGCAGCGCGGCACCGTCGACGCTTTCCGCGATTCTCGCGGCGGCAAGATTCTGTTGCTGGATCGAATCGGAGATGGCGCGCGAAATGTCCCTCACCTGGTTCATCGATTGCGCCATCGCATCGTTGGCGCTCTGTACGATCTCGATCACACGTCCGACCGACACCGTCTTGTCCTTGATCTCGGCCAATGCCGCCGTGGTCTGAGCCGCCAGCGCTTTGACCTCCTGGGCGACGACGGCAAAGCCACGTCCCGCCCCGCCGGCGTGAGCCGCCTCGATTGTGGCGTTGAGCGCCAGCAGATTGGTCTGCCGCGCTATCGCGGTGATCATTGATGCGACCTGATCGATATCCTTGACCGTTGTCACCAGCGCCGAAGTGTGAGCTACGGCGCTGCCGGCGCAGCGCGTCGCCTCGGCGATAATCTCGGTGGCATTGCCGACTTGGCAGCTGATTTCGCCGATCGAAGTCGATAGTTCTTCGATCGCGGCGGCGGCGCCGGCAGCGCTTGTCGTCGATTTATCGGCAACGGCGGCGGCCGAGCCGGCATGGCGATGCGATTCGTCCAGTACCGCGCTCATGCCGCGCGCGAAGACTTCGAGCTCGGTGGCCGAATCGCCCACGGCGGAGGCAATGCTGAGGATGTCGTTCTCGAAAGCGACCGCGACCGCCTCCAGCGCCGCGGCCTTTTCCGCCTGCGACCGTTCCCGCTCGGCCATGCCCGCGGATTCTGCCTGGCGCAGCGCGATGGCATTGTCGCGGAACACGGCGACGGCACGCGCCATCGCGCCGATCTCGTCACCCCGCCGGCCGCCGTCAATGGCGACGCTGAGGTCGCCTTCGGCCATCCGGCTCATCGTTTGCGCCAAGCACCGGAGCGGGCGGGCGATAAACCACTGGCTCAACAGCAAGGCGCCGATAAGCGCGGCAACCGTCCCGCCGGCGAGGATGGCGGCCGTCGTCCGATAAATCCAAACGCTGCGCTCGGCGACTTCGGTTTCGGTGGTGAGGCCCTCGCCGCCGAGAATATTGATCAGCCTGTTCAAATGGCCGCTAACGTCGTCCCGCGCCGGGTCGAATTTGAGATCGACGATCTGTGTCGCTTCCGCACGGTTGCCACGCTTCAAGGCGTTCTTCAATTCGACGGCGATGTTGTGAGCGATCTCCAGCTTATCCAGGATGCGCCGGACGTCGTCGATTCTGGCCGGGTCGTATGTCAGCACGTTGTTGAGGGCGTTCTTGGTTGCCTGGTACTCGTCCTCGATCATGCCGCCGGATTCTTTCGCGTCATCGGGCTCCGAGGCGGAGTAGGTCTTGTATGTCGCGATGCCGAACGATTCGATGCGGGCCTTCGCTTCGGCGAGCGCCAGGCGCGCCGGCGCAAGGCGCTCGGTCACTCGCGCGTCGAGCTTTTGGAGTTCGGTGAACCGCTGCAGGCAGAACACGTTCGCGGCGATCGACAGCAAGCCCAAGGCCGCAATGAGCAAAACGGCTTTCGCCGCGATCGGTATGCCGAACGGTTTCATATTATTATGCTGCCAAGGGAACGGGTCTGACAAATGCCTAAGCGGGCAATCGTTTTCGCGGGCTTAACGGCCGCGTCACATAATCATAATTCATGCGATGCGGGTGGCTCCTGGGAACGATGGCTGCGGTCGCGTCACGCGAGGGTTGCGTTTTTCAGCGTCGCATCGGTATCGTGCCATCTGCTGTCTTCGCGGCACCGGGACGCCGGTCGTGAGCAGCGCGATCGTCCGCATCCCCGCCAGCGCGAATCCGTTTGGCAGACGACGCCACACGGCGCTAAACGAAGCGCATGACCGCGCCGTCGCCAATTCCAAGTCTCTCCGAGCCGCCCGCCGACATACCCCCGCCCTCCTCCACACCGGCACCGCAGCCGGTGCAGCCCAGCATCGGCGAGCTTTTCATTGCCTTTGCCACCATCTCGCTGTCGGGCTTCGGCGGCGTGTTGGCCTGGTCGCGCCGCATGATGGTGGAAGAGCGCAAATGGCTCACGTCCGAGCAGTTCAACGAGACCTATGCCCTGTGCGCGTTTCTGCCCGGGGGAAATATTCTCAACTTTTCGGTGATTTTCGGAGCGCGCTTTCGCGGCGTATGGGGCAGCCTTGCCGCCTTCGCTGGACTGATGGGGCCGCCGGCCCTCCTGATCCTGGTGATCGGCGCGATCTACGCGCATTACGGCGACCTGCCGGTGCTGCGCCGCATGCTGACCGGCGTCGCCTCGGCCGCCGCGGGCCTGATGATGGCGACGGTCGCCAAAATGGCCCGGCCCCTGTTCCGCGACCGCGCCGTGATCGGGCCGCTCATCGCAGCGGCGACATTCATTTCCATCGGCGTGGTGCATTGGCCGCTGCCGCTGGTGCTGGCGGTCATTGTGCCGGTGAGCATCGGCCTAGCCTGGGTGCGGGTATGAAGACCGACGGCGGCACGCTGCTGACGCTGGCGAGCTTTTTCGCGGTGCTATCGCTGTTCGCGATCGGCGGCGGCAATTCGGCCGTGCCGGAAATGCATCGCTTTTCGGTCGACGTCCAGCACTGGCTGACCGACCGGCAATTCGCCGACACTTTCGCGCTGGCGCAACTCACACCGGGACCGAACCTCATCATCGTGACCCTGATCGGCTATCACGTCGCCGGCGTGATGGGTGCGCTGGTGACGACGCTGGCGATGTGCGGGCCGACGGGAGTATTCGCGTTCTTCGTCGGCCGCGCGTCCGAGCGTTTCAAGGGCTCGTTCTGGCATGGCGCCGTAAGCCGCGGGCTCGTCCCGGTAACGCTGGGACTGACGGCAGCGAGCGCCATCGTGATCGCGAGTTCGTCCGATTACGGTTGGGCGGGGGCGGCGATTACGGCCGGCACCGCGATCACCGCCTATTTCATGCGCATACATCCATTATGGGCTTTTGCCATCGCCGCCTTGCTCGGGTTAGCCGGGCTGGTTTAACGGCTTAAAACCACCTTGCGCGCGCTTCGTCCGGCGCTCATTTGACGCTAAGCTTCGTCGCCGCGAGTCGCGGAAACACCGGCAGCCTGATGCGCCAATATCTCGATCTGATGGAACGTGTGCTCTCCGACGGCGTGGAAAAACGCGACCGCACCGGCGTCGGCACGCGCTCGATCTTCGGTCATCAGATGCGGTTCGACCTGTCGCAAGGCTTTCCACTGATTACGACCAAAAAAGTCCACGTCAAATCGATCATTTACGAATTGCTGTGGTTCCTGCGCGGCGACACCAATGTCAAATATCTCAACGACCATGGCGTCACGATCTGGAACGAATGGGCCGACGAGAACGGCGACCTCGGGCCGGTCTATGGCAAGCAGTGGCGCTCCTGGCCCACCTCCGGCGGCGGCACCATCGACCAGATGAAGAATGTGGTCGCGGAAATCCGCCGCAATCCGGATTCGCGTCGTCTGATCGTCACCGCGTGGAATCCGGCCGAGATCGAGGGCATGGCGCTGCCGCCGTGCCACTGCCTGTTTCAGTTCAACGTCGCCGCCGGCGCGCTGTCGTGCCAGCTCTATCAACGCTCGGCCGACGTTTTCCTCGGCGTGCCGTTCAACATCGCCTCCTATGCGCTGCTGACGGTGGCGGTCGCCCAGGTCACCGGGCTCCGGCCCGGCACCTTCATCCACAGCTTCGGCGACACCCATCTTTATCTCAATCATCTCGAACAGGCGCGGCTGCAGCTCACGCGGCAACCACGGCCGCTACCGACGCTGCGGATGAATCCCGATGCGAAGGATCTATTCGCGTTGCGCTACGAGGACTTTTCGCTCGAAGGCTACGACCCGCATCCGCACATCAAGGCCGCGGTCGCGGTGTGAGGATGGACATCGTTCTCCTCGCCGCCGTCGCCGAAAACGGCGTGATCGGACGCGACAACACGCTGCCGTGGCGGCTCAAGTCGGACATGGCGCATTTCCGCGCGGTCACCATGGGCAAGCCGGTGGTAATGGGACGCAAGACTTTTCTCTCGATCGGCAAACCGCTCAACGGCCGTACCACCATCGTGGTCAGCCGCGACCGCTCGTTCGCAGCACCGGGCATCGTCGTGGCGGCGAGCCTTCCCGCCGCACTCGAGACGGCACGCGGCGATGCGCTGCTGCGCGGTTCTGACGCGATCATCGTTGCCGGCGGTGCCGATATTTATGTCCAGGCGTTGCCCTTGGCGACCCGTCTTGCCATCACCGAAGTGCGTAAACGGGTCGATGGCGACACCTATTTTCCTGCCATTGACCGTCAAATCTGGCACGAAATCGGCCGCAGCGAACACCAACCGGCAGCCGGCGACGAGGTGCCCTACGCCTTCGTAACCTACGAACGCGCAATCGCGGCAGGAAAAAGCCCGCCCAGCGTGGCATAAGTCCGCGTTGTAAGGGCCGGTGCGCTACCATATAACCCGGCAACCAAAGCCGGCGGCAGTTTGCCGGCATAAGGAGCACATAAATGCCGTGGAGCAACCAACCCGGCGGCCCTTGGGGTTCGGGGCCGCGAGGACCGTGGGGCTCGGGGCCGCAATCGCAGGGACCCAAGCCGCCCGATCTTGAGGAGTTCCTTCGCCGCAGCCAGGACAAATTGCGCAACCTGCTGCCGGGCAATCTCGGCGGCCGCGGCATTGCGATGATCGTGCTCGCCGCCGTGGCGCTGTGGGGCTTTTCCGGCTTTTTCCGGGTCGAACCCGACGAACTCGGCGTGGTGCTCCGTTTTGGCCGGTTCGTTCGCGAGGTTCAGCCCGGCCTGAATTATCATCTGCCTTATCCGATCGAGACCGCGCTCACGCCGCAGGCGCTGCGGGTCAATAAGATCGACATCGGCTTCGACACCCGCCGCGGCAACACTATGCGCGACGTGCCGGAAGAAAGCCTGATGCTGACCGGCGACGAGAACATCGTCGACGTCGACTTCTCGGTGCTGTGGAAGGTCAACCCGACCGAGGTCGGCAATTATCTTTTCAACGTGCAGAATCCCGAGAGCACCGTGAAGGCGGTGGCCGAAAGCGCCATGCGCCAGGTGATCGGCCGCTCGAACATCCAGGCCATCCTCACCGGCGCACGGCAGAACATCGAGACCGCAGTGCAGGAAGGCATGCAGAAAACGCTGGACGACTACGGCGCCGGTGTCGTCGTTCAACAAGTCCAGTTGCAGAAAGTCGATCCGCCCACCCAAGTCCTCGACGCTTTCCGCGACGTGCAGGCGGCGCGCTCCGATCTCGAGCGCGCGCAGAACGAAGCCGAGACTTATGCCAACCGGGTCGTGCCGGAGGCGCGCGGCCGCGCCGCCAAGGTCATCCAGGATGCCGAAGCCTATCGCGAGCAGACCGTCGCCGACGCCAAGGGCCAGGCGTCGCGGTTTTCGCAGGTCTATGACCAATACAAGAAAGCGCCCGGCGTGACCCGCGAACGCATGTATCTCGAGAGCATGGAGCGCATTTTCGGCGGCACCAATAAGACCATCATCGATACCGGCCCGCAGTCCGGCCCCGGCGTCGTGCCCTATCTGCCGCTCAACGATCTGCCGCAGCGCGAGCGCACACCGTCTCAGCAGCCGTCGGGAGGCAACCCATGAAGCCGAGCCTCGTTGGCGGCGCCGTCGCCGTCATTCTGCTGTTGGTCGCGATTGTCGCTTACAGCACGTTCTTCACGGTTTATCAGACCAAGCAGGCGCTGGTGGTGCGGCTTGGGCAGGTGGTGCGCGTCATCACCGAGCCAGGCCTCAACGCCAAGATTCCGTTCATCGATAACGTGATCTATATCGATAAGCGTATTCTCAACATCGAATCTCCGGCGCAGGAGGTCATTGCCTCCAGCCAGGACAAGTCCAACTCCGGCCTCGCCCAGGCCGGCGAACGCCTCGTGGTCGACGCCTTTGCACGCTACCGGATTACCGATCCGCTCAAGTTCTATCAGACGGTCGGTCCCGACGGCGCCTCGTCTCAGCTCGCCATCCTGCTGAACTCGGCGCTGCGGCGCGTGCTCGGCGCGGCGACGCTGGCGGATGCGGTGCGGAACAAGCGCGACGACCTGATGGCGCAGATGCGCGATCAGCTCGACCGCGACGCGGCGCCCTTCGGCATTCACATCGTCGACGTGCGCATCCGCCGCGTCGATCTGCCGGAACAGAACAGTCAGGCGGTTTATCAGCGCATGCAAACCGAACGGCAGCGCGAGGCGGCCGAGTTCCGCGCCCAGGGCAGCCAGAAGAGCCAAGAAATCCGCGCCAAGGCCGATCGCGACGTGACGGTGCTCTTGGCGGACGCCAATTCACAGGCTGAGACGGTCCGCGGCCAAGGCGACGCCACCCGCAACCAGATCTTTGCCGAGGCCTACGGCCAGGATCCGGATTTCTTCTCCTTCTACCGGTCGATGCAGGCCTATGAGCGGAGCATGCAGCATTCGGACACGCACCTGGTGCTGCGGCCGGATTCGAATTTCTTCCGTTATTTTGGCGATCCGCAAGGCAAGTTGCCGCCGGGCGGCAGCGCCGGCGCGCCGGCGCCCGGCGGGGCGCCGTCCGCCGCGGCCGATCCGGCACACGCATCGAGCGCGACCAAGTAAGTCATCGGGCGGAGGCGGGTCGCGTCGATGTCGGATTTCCTCGCCGCGATCGGGCTGGTCTTTGCGATTGAAGGCATTCTGCTCGCCGCGTTTCCGGGCGGCGCCAAGCAGACTATGGCGCTGGTCATCAAAATGCAGGACGGGCCATTGCGGCTGTTTGGCATTGTTTCGGCATTGGCCGGCGTGGTCATCGTCTGGCTGGTGCGGGGGCTGGGATGACACCTGCGGCCTCATCCGGCGTCGCCGTTCCGCCCCAATCTCGCCTCTAATTGATCAACACGGCCGGCCCTTCTTTGGGATATTATCTTGCCTTGGGATATTATCTTGCGTCCCCGTCAGGACGGAGGCACCTTGCCGATGAGTATCTCCCGATGCATCCAATGCCAGGAGCGCTGACATCCATGTCTCGCCACTTTTCCGCTCGCCATTGTTTTCAGACCGTGCGGCGCGGCACAGCGATCGCACTCCTCGCCGCGGCGATCGTCGGCCTGCCGCAGCGGCCGGCCGCAGCGCGCGGACCAGAAAACATCGCCGACGTTGCCGAGCAGGTAATCGATGCGGTCGTCAATATCTCGACTTCGCAAAAGGTCGACGCCCGGGTCACCGAAATGCCCGATCTTCCTCCCGGCTCGCCGATGGAGGAGTTTTTCGATCAGTTCTTCAAGAACCGGCGCGGCCAAGGCGGCGGCGATTCGGACCAGACCCCGCATCGCGTCAATTCGCTGGGCTCCGGCTTCATTATCGATCCGTCCGGACTGGTCGTGACCAATAATCACGTCATCGCGGATGCCGACGAGATCAGTGTCATCCTCAACGACGGCACCAAGCTCAATGCCACACTGGTGGGCAAGGATTCGAAGAGCGATCTCGCACTGCTTCGCGTGCATACCGACAAGCCACTCAAGGCGGTGAAGTTCGGCGACAGCGACAAGCTGCGGCTCGGACAATGGGTCATCGCCATCGGCAACCCGTTCAGCCTCGGCGGCACGGTTACCGCCGGCATCGTCTCGGCGCGCAACCGCGACATCAATTCCGGCCCCTACGACAATTACATTCAGACCGACGCCGCCATCAATCGCGGCAACTCGGGCGGCCCGCTGTTCAACCTCGACGGCGACGTCATCGGCATCAATACCGCGATCATCTCGCCATCCGGCGGCTCGATCGGCATCGGCTTCGCAGTGCCGTCCGACAGCGCGGTCGCGGTGCTCGATCAGCTTCGCCAATATGGCGAGACGCGGCGCGGCTGGCTTGGCGTCCGCATTCAGCAAGTCACCGATGACATCGCCGACAGTCTCAACGTCAAGCCGGCGCGCGGCGCCCTGGTCGCCGGCGTCGACGACAAGGGACCGGCAAAGCCCGCCGGCATCGAAGCCGGCGACGTCGTCGTCAGCTTCGACGGCCACGACGTCAAAGAAATGCACGATCTTCCCCGTATTGTCGCCGATACGCCGGTCGGCAAACAGGTCGACGTCGTCGTCATCCGCAAGGGCAAGGAAGAAACCCACAAGGTCACGGTCGGCCGTCTCGAAGACACCGACAAGGTCGCGCTGGCCAGTGCCAAAAAGGACGCCGCGCCGCCGGATAAGTCCGTCGTGCAAAAGACGCTGGGCCTCGAACTGTCGAGCCTGTCCGACGACTTGCGCAAGAAGTTCAAGATCCGCGATGATATCAAGGGCGTCCTGGTCACCGGCGTCGATCCGAGCGTGGCGATGTCCGATCCCGACAAACGCCTGAACCCCGGCGATGTTATTGTCGAAGTGCAATACGAAGCGGTGAATTCGCCGCCCGATTTGCAGAAGCGCACCGATGCGCTGAAATCCCAAGGCAAGAAAATCGCCGTGCTGCTGGTCGCCAATGCCAACGGCGAGACGCGGTTCGTTGCGCTGAACCTGCAATAGCGAACGCGCTAATCGCCGGACACGAACTCCTCGCGGCGGTAGCCTTGCGCATAAAGCAGCGCGGTGAGATCGCCGTGGTCGATGCGGGCGGCAGCGACTTGTTTTATCGCCGGCTTGCCGTGGTAAGCGACGCCGAGGCCTGCGGCCTCGACCATTGGAATGTCATTGGCGCCGTCGCCGACCGCAAGCGTATCGTCTTTGCCGAGCCCGAACCGCTCGCGTAGTGCATTGAGCGTATGAAGTTTCGCGTCGCGGCCAAGTATTGGCTCCGCCACTGTTCCGGTGAGTTTTCCGTTCACGTCGACCAATAGCGTGTTGGCGTGGTTCTCATCGAACCCGATCATCGCACCGATGACTGACGTGAATGCGGTGAAGCCACCGGACACGATGCAAGTATAGGCGCCGTTCGCCCGCATGGTGGCGACCAGTGCCCTTCCTCCCGGCGTCAGCCGGATACGCTCGGCAATCACTGTGTCGATCACCGACGCCGGCAGACCTTTCAGCAGCGCCACGCGCTCGCGTAGCGCCGGCTCGAAATCGATCTCGCCGCGCATGGCGCGCTCGGTAATCGCCGCAACGCGGTCCTTAAAGCCGGCATAATCGGCCAGCTCGTCGATGCATTCCTGGCCGATCATGGTGGAATCCATGTCGGCGATAAACAACTTCTTGCGGCGAGCGTCGGCAGATTGGAGGATGACGTCAACCGGTTCATCGCCGATGATCTCGCGCAGATCGTCAGCGAAATCTTTGAGGAGAGCCTGAAGTTCATCCGCATCGATGGCGTCGACAATGCCATCGAGCAGAAAAGCGATATCCAGCGCAACACCCGGGTTCAGCCAGTCAACCGGCCGGCCGTGGGGCAAATAGCGGGCGGCCTTGCGCCCCAAGGCATCGGTCACCGCCGGACGGTCCGGATGCGAAATCAGCGTTGCCACATAAAACATGTCGTGCGATCCGACAGGCGGTAACAGGGACAGTCTGAAACGTGTTGAAGACGATCCTCATTGCAGGTCCGACGGCGAGCGGCAAGTCGGCGCTGACGCTGGAGCTTGCCGAGGCCTTGGGCGGCACGGTCATCAATGCCAATTCGATGCAGGTTTACCGCGATCTGCGCATTATCACGGCGCGGCCGTCGCCGGATGAAGAGGCGCGCGTGCCGCACCGGCTTTACGGCCATGTCGATGCCGCGGAAAATTATTCCGTGGGCCGGTGGTGCACCGAGGTCGCCGCCGCGCTCGATGCGGCACAGCAAGAAGGCCGCGCCGCTATCATCGTCGGTGGCACCGGCCTTTATTTCAATGCGCTGACCCGCGGCCTTGCCGCTGTGCCGACGATTCCCGCCGACTTTCGTGACCAAATCCGGGCGCGGCTGGCGAGCGAGGGCGTCGCAGCCTTGCATGCCGAGCTTGCGGTGCGCGATCCGGCCGCGGCGGCGCGCTTGCGGCCGGGCGACGGCGCCCGTGTCACGCGCGCCCTCGAAGTCGTGTTGGCGACGGGCCGTTCCCTGCTGGACTGGCATAGCAACAATAAACCGCCGGTCCTCGATCTCGCCGCTGTGGCCAAAGTTTTTTTGATGCCGGATCGCGATACGCTTCTCAGCCGCATCGACGCGCGGTTCGACGCCATGATGGCGGCGGGTGCGCTTGAAGAGGTCCGGGCGCTTGCCGGCCGCAAGCTCAATCCGAGCTTGCCGGTCATGAAGGCGCACGGTGTGCCGTGGCTGATCCGTCACCTCAATGGCGAGATCGGCGAGGCCGAAGCGGTGGAGCACGCAAAACTGGAAACGCGTCAATACACCAAGCGGCAGGCGACCTGGTTTCGCAACCAGCTCCCGGAATTCGAATGGGTTGAGCCGCAAACCGCGCGCGGGGCTGTCGAGGCCCAGCGCTGGGCTTTGGAAAAATGACGGCTTAATGCGTCACATATTGCAGGCCCGCCGTGTAGGCGGCGCCGCCGAGCACGCAGGGAATGCCGAGCTCGATCTGGCCGGTTGCCGCTGCCGCCACGCAGCCCATCGATAACGCGCCCTGGCCGATCTGGCCCCAGCCTGACAGCTCGCGCTTCGAGCTCGGTCCCTTCTCCTTCAGTTCCTCGATAGCGGCGAGCAACTCCTTGCGCATATGCACGGTGTCGACCGTCTCGGCGGTCTCGATGACATCGTCAAGCACGACGGACACCTCCTTGGGCTGGCCTTTGACCGACCATTTCAACATGGTCAGCAGGTCGTTATCGCGCACCGCATTGCTGGCGAGCGTGAACTTGGCCGCACTCCCGGTGGTGAGGTTGTCGACATTGTCGTGATCGTTGGAGAGCGGCAACAGTTTGATGACGCGCTCGATCGGTTCATAGCCGCCGGTCGCCAGATAATAGCCCCACAACACGTCGATCAGTTCGGGACTGGGATTGAGCGCCACGACTTTCTTGCGGTCCTTGTCGAGGTGCAGTGTCGTCTTGATCTTGTCGAGCATGCCCGGCTTCACGGTCTGATAATCGATCTGCTCCAGTCGCGGCAGCTTGCCGTCGAGGTACTGGTCGATCATCGCGCGGCGCGTTGGCATGCGGTCGACGAAAGTCGCGAGTACTTCCTTCCAATCGGGCAAACCGGAATAGGCAATGGCGCGCACCAGCACCCAGTGGTCCGGCGGTGAGATCGGCAGCATCTTCGCGATCAGTTCCTCGGCGCGATCAGGATTGCTGCCGAGCACGCCGGCGATGAAGCCGATATAGGGCCCCGACAATTCGGCGTCCTTGAATGCCTGCATCGCGCTCAGCGTGCGGACAACGCTCGGCAGGGTGTCCGGCTCGGGCTTGTGGCGATAATTATTGATCCATTTCAGGATCGCATCGGTCGAGGTGAGCGCCGTGCTCGGTGGTGGGGGCGCCGCCGCGGCGGGTGTGAACGGCACGGCAATAGCGACGAGCCCGGCCCACAGCGCGATGGCCGCGCAGCACGCTCGCCCGGTCAGCTTTCGTTTTGCGACCGGCTCTTGATTTGCAACCATGTCCCCTCCGGTGGAGAAAACCGGCAGCGCCCATTCGCGGATCTTTGAGCGCCTGCACCCCCGATGCGCTAATTCAGCAACGGCGCAGGGAAATTTGAAGGCCGACAACGCGCGAAATAACGGCCAAGCTGTGACTCTTAACGATGGTTAACGATTGTGATTTTCCCGCGCCGATTCGATTTCAAACGCTAGTTTGAAGAAATGGCGGAGACGCGAAGCCCGATTCCTGCCGCAATTGGCTTGACCCATGCGAACACAATGCTTATAAAACCGGCCTGAGCGAAAAGGGCACATACGTGCGTCTTACCACTTCACTGATCCTCGTATCGAAGCGCACCGCCCGGGGTGGATAAAACCACCTTCGAGAACGGCGGTGCGCGACCAAGGGCCTTCAGGGGCCCTTTTTTATTACCTGAATTCCTGGCCTTTCTCTCCCGCCGGAGGATTGGCGAGAACCGAAAGAGCGGAGCGAGCGATGACTGAAATGACCGGGGCGGAAATGGTGATAGCGGCACTCGCCGATCAGGGCGTCGAACACATCTTTGGCTATCCCGGTGGCGCCGTACTGCCGATCTACGATGCCATCTTCCAGCAAGACAAAGTGCGGCACATTCTCGTGCGCCACGAACAAGGCGCCGTGCATGCCGCCGAAGGCTATGCCCGTTCGACCGGCAAAGTCGGCACCGTGCTGGTTACTTCCGGGCCCGGCGCCACCAACGCGGTCACCGGCCTGACCGACGCGCTGTGCAACTCGATCCCGCTTGTCGTCATCACCGGCCAAGTGCCGACGCATCTCATCGGCAACGACGCCTTCCAGGAATGCGACACGGTCGGCATCACGCGGCCGTGCACGAAATATAATTATCTGGTCAAATCCGTCGCCGACCTGCCGCGCGCGCTGCACGAAGCCTTTCATATCGCCGCGAGCGGCCGCCCCGGACCGGTCGTGGTCGACATCCCGAAGGACGTGCAATTCGCCAAGGGCAGCTATTTCAAGCCCAAGGAGTTCCAGCACAAAGGCTACCGGCCGAAGCTCAAAGGCGATCCGGACAGGATCAAGCAGGCGGTGGAGATGATGGCAGCCGCCAAGCGGCCGCTATTCTACACCGGCGGCGGTGTCATCAATTCCGGCGCGGCGGCTTGCGATTCTCTTCGCGAACTGGTTGGGCTCACCGGCTTTCCCGTCACCTCGACATTGATGGGACTTGGCGCTTTTCCTGCCGCCGATCCGAAATGGCTCGGCATGCTCGGCATGCACGGCACCTGGGAGGCAAATTGGGCGATGCACGATTGCGATCTGATGGTCGCGGTCGGCTCGCGCTTCGACGACCGCATCACCGGCCGGCTCGACGCCTTTTCGCCCGGCTCGAAGAAAATCCATATCGACATCGACCCATCGTCGATCAACAAAAACGTCAAAGTCGATCTTCCGATCGTCGGCGATTGCGCCAACGTGCTGGCGGACATGGTGAGTGTTTGGCGGGCCGGTTCTTTTTCAACCGACAAGAAGGCGATCGACGGCTGGTGGGGGCAGATCGGCAAATGGCGGTCGAAAAATTCGTTGGCCTACCGTAACTCCAACGAGATCATCAAACCGCAATATGCGATCCAGCGTCTCTACGAACTGACCAAAGACCGCGACACCTACATCACGACCGAAGTCGGCCAGCATCAGATGTGGGCGGCGCAGTTCTATCACTTTCAGGAGGCGAACCGCTGGATGACTTCGGGCGGGCTCGGCACCATGGGCTACGGCCTGCCCGCCTCGGTCGGCGTTCAGCTCGCGCATCCGAACTCACTCGTCATCGATATCGCCGGCGAGGCGTCGGTGCAGATGACCATGCAGGAGATATCGACCGCGGTGCAGTACGACCTGCCGGTCAAGATCTTCATCCTCAACAATAAATATATGGGCATGGTGCGCCAGTGGCAGGAATTGCTGCACGGCGGCCGCTACTCGCACTCCTACAGCGAGGCGCTGCCGGACTTCGTCAAGCTCGCCGACGCCTACCACGCGCACGGCATCCGCTGCGAACATCCCGGCGAACTCGACGAAAAGATCCGCGAGATGATCGACGTGAAGAAGCCGGTGATTTTCGATTGCGTGGTCGATCCCGCGGAGAACTGCTTCCCGATGATCCCATCGGGCCGCGCCCACAACGAGATGCTGCTTGGTGACGCCGCGACGCGAGTCGAAGACGCCGTCACCGAAGCAGGCAAGATGCTGGTTTAGGAGACATAGGCCGTGAACACCGCGACAAGTCATTATCCAGCCGCTCCGACCAGCGAGCGCATCGATACCCGCACCCTATGCGTGCTGGTCGACAACGAGCCTGGCGTGCTGGCACGCGTCATCGGCCTGTTCGCCGGCCGCGGCTATAACATTGATTCGCTCACCGTTTCGGAGACCGAACACGAGAAACATCTGTCGCGCATCACCATCGTTACGCGCGGCACACCGATGGTGCTCGAACAGATCAAAAATCAGCTTGATCGGCTGGTGCCGGTGCACCGCGTCATCGACCTTACCACCGGCGGCCCCTCGATTGCGCGCGAACTTGCCATGGTCAAAGTGCGCGGCACCGGCGATCTGCGGATGGAAGCGCTGCGGCTCGCCGACGCCTTCCGCGCCCGCGTCATCGACGCCACCACTGAGAGCTTCGTGTTCGAGATCACCGGCGCATCAGAAAAGATCGAAAGCTTCATCAATCTGATGCTGCCGGTCGGGTTGGTCGAGGTCTCGCGCACCGGCGTGGTCGCCATCGGCCGCGGGCCGGAGGGAATGTAAATATAGAGCTTCCGCTATGCCGCCGCGCGTTTCGTCTCCGGCGTCAAGCGCGACACCAGTGTCGCGAACCGGTCGACGAAACCCTGAAGGAACTTCTTCGTGCCGTCATCGGCGACGTTGCCGTGATCGTCGATGAGGTCGGGTTTGAACTGAATGTAGGATTCGCCGCCCAGGAGCGTCATGCCGAGACCCAGCATGACTGTGCGCAAATTGGCTTGCACCAATGCCGTGCCAAGAGCCCCCGGCGATGTGCCGGTGATGAAACCGGGTTTGTCGGGCCAGTTGCTCTTGCCCCACGGCCGCGCGCCCCAATCGATGGCATTCTTCAGCACTGTCGGAATCGAACGGTTATGTTCAGGCGTAACGAAGATCACGCCGTCGGCCTTGGCGAGATCATCCTTGTAGCGGACCACCTCCGCCGACAGGGTGCCTTCATGGTCCTGGTTGTACATCGGCAGATCGTCGATGCGGACGATTTTCGCATCGAATTTGCCGGCGCCGAGATTGATAAGCGCCTGGGCCAGTTTGCGGTTGATCGAACTCGCGGCGGTTGCTGCCGACGATCACGGCGATGTGGGGATTGGTCATAGGGCACCTTGCTGATTTGGCTTGGCCCGGTTCGGGCACTGGTTCGAAAGGGTAACCGAGGCTATATTGGTGCCTGATACTTAGGCGGCCGGCCGCGAAGCGCGCAAGAAGGCACATCGATGAAACCAAGACACATGCATTTGCCTGCCGATTGCCGTGCGATCAGCGACGTGCTGGCGCGCGTCGGCGACAAATGGTCCGTCCTCGTTGTCACCCGGCTCGGCCCGGGGCCGATGCGTTTCAACGAGCTGCGGCGGACGATCGGCGGCATTTCGCAACGCATGCTGACCTTGACGCTGCGCGGCCTCGAACGCGACGGGCTGATCACCCGCACGGTATTTCCGACCATTCCACCGCGGGTGGACTATGCGCTGACCTCGCTCGGCCGCGATCTCCTGATCCCGGTTTCGGCGCTCGGCGAATGGGCCACCCGCAATCAAGTGAAGATCGCGCGGGCGCGCGAGCGGTTCGACGGCATTGCCACGGGCGACGAAGCCCGCAAGGCCTCTTGATACCGCCGCCTGACGAGGCCTGATGAGATCTCCCAAACGTCACGCAGATTGTTTTATCCGCCCGTTTTGACCCGTTCTTTTGCCGATCCTGGGCTTGTTTTAGCGGCCCGCAGAAACTAGAAGCAGCAACCGGAAAATGACCGGGCCGGGCCTGGAACGTCCAGGCCGTACTAAGGGTGAGAAACATGCGTGTTTACTACGACCGCGACGCCGACCTGAACCTGATCAAGGGCAAGAAGGTCGCCATTGTCGGCTATGGCAGCCAGGGCCATGCCCACGCGCTTAATTTGCGCAATTCCGGCGTCAAGGAGGTCGCGGTCGCGCTGCGCAAGAGCTCGGCCGGCGTGAAAAAGGCGGAAGGCGAGAAATTCAAGGTCATGGAAGTGGCCGACGCCGCCAAATGGGCCGACATCGTGATGATGCTGACGCCCGACGAATTGCAGGGCGATATCTATCGCGATCATCTGCACGCCAATATGAAGAACGGCGCGGCGCTGATGTTCGCGCACGGCCTTAACGTGCATTTCAACCTAATCGAGCCGCGCGCCGATCTCGACGTGTTGATGATCGCGCCCAAGGGCCCCGGCCACACGGTGCGCTCCGAATATCAGCGCGGCGCCGGCGTGCCGTGCCTTCTTGCCATCCACAAGGATGCTTCCGGCAACGCGCACGATCTCGGCCTGTCCTATGGCGCGGCGATCGGCGGCGGCCGCGCCGGCATCATCGAGACCTCGTTCAAGGAGGAATGCGAAACCGACCTGTTCGGCGAGCAGGCCGTGCTGTGCGGCGGCCTCGTCGAATTGATCAAGGCCGGCTACGAAACGCTGTGCGAGGCCGGCTACGCGCCGGAGATGGCCTATTTCGAATGCCTGCACGAGGTGAAGCTGATCGTCGACCTGATCTATGAGGGCGGCATCGCCAATATGAATTATTCGATCTCCAACACCGCCGAATACGGCGAATACGTTTCCGGTCCGCGCATCGTCACCAAGGAAACCAAGGCGGAGATGAAGCGCGTGCTCGACGACATCCAGTCCGGCCGCTTCACCCGCGATTGGATGCTGGAGAACAAGGTCAACCAGACCTCGTTCAAGGCGACGCGCGCCAAGCTCGCCGAGCATTCGATCGAACAAGTCGGCGCCAAGCTCCGCGAAATGATGCCGTGGATCAAGCAGCGGGCATTGGTCGACAAAAACCGGAATTGATCCACGGCATTTTGCCTCAAGACGGGCTCGCTAACGCGAGCCCTTTCGGGATCAAGCAGCGGGCATTGGTCGACAAAAACCGGAATTGATCCACGGCATTTTGCCTCAAGAAGCGCTCGCTAACGCGAGCCCTTTCGGGATCAAGCAGCGGGCACTGGTCGACAAAAACCAGAATTGAGCACGCCTGTCGTCGCTCCCTGCTCCGGGAATTTTCGGTAGGAATGGGGTTGTTCTCCCCGACGCGGCCACTACACTGCCGCCCGACGCGATAACAACATCCGGGAGGACCCATTATGTTTGCACGACGCCATACTCTGCTCGCGGCCACTGCTGCGTTCCTGACGCTCGGTGTTGCCGCCACCGCGGCGAATGCCGCGGACGTTTTCACGCTGAAGTCGACGACTTTCGAGGACGGCAAAATGATGCCGCAGAAGGTCGCCAACAGCAAAGCCAACGGCGGAGGCAATCCAAACTGCGTCGGCGAAAACGTGTCGCCGCAACTGTCCTGGACCAACGTGCCGGACGGTACCAAGAGCTTTGTGCTGCTGATGGTCGATCCCGAAGGCCGCGGCGGCGCCGGCGTCATGCACTGGGTGGCTTATGGCATCCCGGCCTCGGTGACCGGCTTTGCCGAAGGCGAAACGAGCAAGCAGACCGACAAGTTTGTCGGCGGCAAAAGCACGCAGGGCGTCGGCTTCTATTCGGGCCCGTGCACACCGCCCGGCCAATATGCCGCACCATTATACGTTCACGTTTATCGCCACCGATTTCGCACCGACCGAGCTGCCGCCCGGCCTGACACACGACGAAGTCACAGCGAAGCTCGCACCTCCCGGCCAGCCACCGTCGCATACCAAGGGGGTCGCCGGGCTGATCGGCTTGTTCGTCAATCCCTGGCATCCGTAATTGGCATTGTCGTCGAGCGCTCCGGCGGTTGAAGTCGTCGCGCTCGACGACGCCGAGATTTTGCTTGAGCCGTGGTCGTGGCGCTTTGCGCTCGACCGGCGCGAAGAGATCACTCGCCATTTCGCCAAATTGCAGAGCGAGCGGCCGGGCGTATGGAATGGCCGCGTGTTGCTGCTCAACCGCTTTGCGATCCGCGACCGGGTGCTGCACGGCACCTGCTTCGAGACCGATTTTGCCAGTTTATGCGCATTGCGCGATTGGATGCCCGCTGACGCGGGCGCCTATAATTTCTTTGCGGCCGCGGCGTTGCAGGCTGCCGACGGCGCCTACCTCGTTGGCGAAATGGCATCCGACACGGCCGCGGCGGGACGGATCTACTTCCCCTGTGGAACGCCGGAGCCCGACGATATCGGCGCCGGCAACGCGTTCGACTTCGCAGGCAATCTGCGCCGCGAGCTCCTTGAAGAGACCGGGCTCGAAGCCGGCGAGCTCGCGGCTGCGCCGGGATGGAACTTGGTGCGGGATCGCGGCTTTATCGGGCTGTTGAAACGCGTGACGGCGCGGCAAACGGCCGATGAGCTTCGCCGTTCTATTTTGAGCAATTTAGCACAGCAGAGCCGGCCGGAATTCACCGATATCCATATTGTGCGCGGTCCGGCTGACCTCGATCCGCGCATGCCGCGCTTTGTTGTTGCCTTCCTCGAACACGCGTGGCGACAATAGGCAATAAGAGGTCGTCTCGAGACGAGAGGCCAAACGTGAAACTCGCCAAGATCGTCAAACAATGCCGGATCAATAATCCACGGCATTTTAAGCTTTCCGATCACGATCCCGCTGAGAGATTCGGTCTATCGACCCACATCGAGGATGTGCGCCCTGCCCTCGCCGACGGCATCGCCAAGCTTACGGAAATGCAGCAGCGGCTCTATGCGCATGGCCAGTGGGCGGTGCTGCTGGTTTTTCAGGGCATGGACGCGGCGGGCAAGGACGGCGTGATCAAACACGTGATGTCGGGCATCAATCCCCAGGGCTGCGCCGTGCATTCGTTCAAGGCGCCGAGTTCGGAAGAGCTCGCGCACGATTTCCTGTGGCGCACCGGTAAGGCTCTTCCGGAACGGGGACATCTCGGCATTTTCAATCGCTCGCACTATGAGGAAGTCCTGGTGGTGCGCGTACACCCCGAGATGCTGCATAAGCAGAATCTGCCACCTGCGTTGACCGGCAAGAATATCTGGCAGCAGCGCTTCAAGGACATCCGCGGCTTCGAGCATCATCTCGCGCATAGCGGCACGCTGGTGCTGAAATTTCATCTGCGCATTTCCAAGGACGAGCAGCGCAAGCGCTTCCTGGCCCGGCTCGACGAGCCGGCCAAGCACTGGAAATTTTCCGCCAATGACATCGCCGAGCGCGCGCATTGGGACGCCTATATGGCGGCCTTTCAGGACATGATCCGCGAAACGTCGACCGATTATGCGCCGTGGTATGTGGTGCCGTCGGACCACAAGCACGTGGCCTGGCTGATCGTGTCGGCGGCCATCGTCGATGCGCTGGAAAAGCTCAAGCTTGAATATCCCACGGTGACCGGCGACGCGCTCAAGGAGCTCAAGGCGGCAGGACGCGCCCTCAAGGCCGAAGCCAAACATTAAGCCTGCCCGCTTGCGTTTTGCGCACCTCTTCCGCTAAAAGGAGGCCCGTCCCACATTGGGTTAACGCGGCATTCACCTTATTCCGCGAACCTGGACCGGTTTTTGTGAGTATGCGAAGGGCTTGCGCAATGTCGACGCGCCGCGATTTCCGCGCGATGACCCGGACCGCCTTCCAGGCCGTGTCCGACGCTGCCCTTATGCGTTCCAAGCTTCGTTCCAAGCTTCTTGGCAAGCTGCTGCTCCTTAGCGCCCCCTGAGGGCCGGCTGGGCGTCATGCGCCTGGGCGCTCAGGGGTAGACCGCAAGCCACGGAACCCAACGAATGAGCGCCACCCCCTCCCTACTCCGCCGCATGCGGGGGAGCAGGTAAAAAGGGACCCGGCGCAAACTGAAAAGGATCAAGCCATGACCGCGCCAAGCCAGTCCGAGAAGGACCGCGTCGTCATTTTCGACACTACCTTGCGCGACGGCGAGCAATGCCCCGGCGCCACCATGACGCATGAGGAAAAGCTCGAAGTCGCCGAACTGCTCGACACCATGGGCGTCGATATCATCGAGGCCGGTTTCCCGATCGCGTCCGAAGGCGACTTCGCCGCCGTCCACGAGATCGCCAAGCGTACCAAAAACGCGGTGGTCTGCGGCCTCTCCCGCGCCGCTTTCAAGGACATCGACCGCTGCGCCGAGGCGATCAAGCCGGCCGAACGCCGCCGCATCCATACCTTCCTCTCCACCTCGCCGGTGCACATGAGATACAAGCTCCAGAAGGAGCCGCAGGAAGTCTATGAGATGGTGATCGCGCAGGTGACGCGGGCGCGCAATTACACCGACGACGTCGAGTGGTCGAGCGAGGACGGCACCCGCACCGAATTCGACTTTCTGTGCCGCTGCGTCGAGGCCGCGATCAAGGCCGGCGCCACCACGATCAATATTCCCGACACCGTCGGCTACACGGTGCCGGAGGAATATTTCGCGCTGTTCCAGCGCGTGCGCGAACGCGTGCCGAATTCGGACATGGCGCGCTTCTCGGTGCATTGCCACGACGATCTCGGCATGGCGGTGGCGAATTCGCTCGCCGGCGTGCGCGCGGGCGCGCGCCAGATCGAATGCACCATCAACGGCATCGGCGAGCGCGCCGGCAATGCCTCGCTCGAAGAAGTCGTGATGGCGATGAAAGTGCGCAACGACGTGCTGCCGTTCTGGACCGGCGTCGACGCGACCATGCTGACGCGCGCCTCGAAGCTCGTGGCGGCGGCGACATCGTTTCCGGTGCAGTACAATAAGGCCATCGTCGGCCGCAACGCCTTCGCCCATGAGAGCGGCATCCATCAGGACGGCATGCTCAAGCACACCCAGACCTACGAGATCATGGTGCCCGAGACCGTCGGCGTGAAACAGACCTCGCTGGTCATGGGCAAGCATTCCGGGCGCCACGCTTTCGTTCATAAGCTCGAAGAGCTCGGCTATCAGCTCGCCGCCAATCAGCTCGAAGATGCCTTTGTCCGCTTCAAGGCGCTCGCCGACCGCAAGAAGCACGTTTACGACGAAGACATCGAGGCCCTGGTCGACGAGGAGATCGCGACGGCGCAGGACCACATCAAGCTCGTCTCGCTGTCGGTGATCGCCGGCACCCGCGGGCCGCAGCGCGCCACCATGAAAGTCGACGTCGACGGCAAGTCGGCGATCGAGGAATGCGAGGGCAACGGGCCGGTCGACGCCGTCTTCAACTGCATCAAGGCGATGGTGCCGCACGAGGCGGTGCTCGAGCTCTACCAGGTGCACGCCGTGACCGAAGGCACCGACGCCCAGGCCGAAGTCTCGGTGCGGCTTGCCGAGCACGGCCGCTCGGTGACCGCCAAAGGCGCCGATCCCGACACGCTGGTCGCCTCGGCGCGCGCCTATCTCGCCGCGCTGAATAAGCTGATGGCCCGGCGGCTGCGCGGCCAGCCGGAGGAACGGCGGCTGCATTCGACGGACGTGGGATAAGATTTCTCGGACTTGGCTTCCCCCGCGTAATGCCCTAGATACGGCACGCGCGGGGGAGCCGGCCGGTTCCCGTCCGGCGCAATGGTGGAAGTGCCTAACCTCACACTATCCTCGGTTAGGGCGCATAGCTCAGTTGGTAGAGCAGCTGACTCTTAATCAGCGGGTCCAAGGTTCGAATCCTTGTGCGCCCACCAATCCCCTCAATGGCTTAGCCCCTGATCGAGTTTGTCGTTTCGACAAAACGTCGGCGGCTCATTTCGACAAATGCCCCCGTTTCGTTCTCGCTTCAAGCCTCTTGCGGGCGCCTGCTTGACGCTGGCGCATCGTCGCCTTCGTATAAACCTGCGTCATGTTCGCTGTCTTGTGGCCACTCAATGCACGAAGCTGAGCATCGGTCAGGTCAGCATCACCACCTTCGGTGTTGCCGCCATGCCGAAGTCCCTTGAACTTAACCTCAGGATTAATACCGGCAGCGTCACGGATGGCTGCCACGCGATGCCGGAAATAATGCTCTGTCCATGGCAGATGTATTTTTCGCCGACGATCTTTGCGGGTGCGCGTGACAATCAGGGTGCCGTATCGGGATGCTGAATCAAGGCGATCCGTTATCTCCGGCCAAAGCGCTGTTCCATCTTCGTCGTAAAGTGGAATCTCCACAAGTGTCCCGGTCTTGTGGTGGAAGATACGAGCAAGATTAGGAGCATCAGAAGGCCGATAATGACTCCAACTAAGCCTCCCAATAATATCTTCCTCACGCTGGAGCCAATAATAGGCAATCATCGCGGCCGTGCCGAGCGAGGTTTCGTCCGCTTCGTCAGCCGCCTTTACGAATCGCGTTAGTTCGTCATGTGTAACTGGCCGTGTAGGCTTCGGTTCATACCATATTTCCATTTTATGGAACGGGTTCTGATGCGGAACGATTGTCGGTTTATCTCGTCGAGCTACATTCCACGCTCGTTTGCAAATCGTTACAGAAAGCACTGCGGTGCGAATGCGCTCGCCTCCATCAGGTCTTTTCTTGAGTTTTGAAAATAGCCGGTCAGCAACTCCCGGTGTGATGCTTTTTAGCGGAAGAACACCAAAATTCCGGCCATCTTTAAGTTTGTGTTGACTGACAACTCGAAGCGCAGCGTCGTAAGATTGTCGGGTTTTTGCAAGCAACTCCGTATAAAGCGGCGACGACTTATAGATCGCAATCATCCAATCGAAAGTTCCTGACGCTACCTTATTGGAAGGTAGAGCTATTTCCTCATGTTTACGCCATGCATCGAATTGCGGATTTAAGGTTTCATCGCAGCGATCTTTTGCATCGCCATAATCGGTTCCTAATGCCTCCATTTTTAGGGTGCATCCACGTTTCTTTGCCCAACTGGGAGCGCCCCAATAATAGGCAATCGAACCAGATGTCAGCCGCCGAGAAACCATATAACGCGGCCACCCCAAAGGTTTGCGACGCGACACTAGATTAACTCCGTGACATCCTCAGTCATGGCCGCATCATCGTGTGCCATGCGATGCAATCTGGCGATATCTTTAGCGAGTTTCTCTCGATGCCATTTTGGCAAGGAACCTGCTTGTCGTCTTGGCGCAGAATAAACCTGCTGACGGACCTTGGCGAGGAAAGCATCAACACTGGGTTCGTCGCAATAAGCCGCCGCCGTTTCTGCGCGCATTTCTAGAGGCCACGATCCAGGAGGAAAAACTGGGCTACGCACCATACATCGCTCCAACGCCCGATCCTCCTCATCGGGGTGCTTGGTCTATTACTTTACGCTCTTCACAACCGTCATCGCGAAAACAAAATGATTCGAAAATCGAATAGTCTTGCGCTCGGTCGCGATGAGTTATGCGTGGCCATACGGTGCAAATGCAAGCGTCTTAAAACTCTAACGTTTTTGTTTGTTTGAAACTTGTTTTCGGGGACCCCACAAAAGTGTCGGCGAATCCGATGCAAGTAGATAGGCCCCGGCGCTGCACATTTTCAGGCTCGGGTGCGACAATTTGGTCGCGGCCATTTACGGGCTTCGGAGGAGGTTTTTTGACGGCATAGAGCCGGATTTGAGAACGGGCAGCGCGGATCATCCTCACTCCAGACGTGGTGCTGCTGCTCGACCGGCTATCCCATTTAGCGGTCCTTCAATAGAACGACTGGGGTGTCGGATTGAGAGACACGAATTGGATCAGACGTGGGCGGTGCAACCCACATTGCTGCTGTGCTTCGTGCATTGCTGGCACGCTTTGAAACGGCGGCAGCTAAGGCTTATTTATTTTGGAGAGTCCCAAAAAAGAGGAGTGCTATTATGCATCTCCACCTCGAAAGGGAATGGCTTAATGCGGACGCTATTGCCCTTGTCGTGATCATCCTCTTACTCGGCATCGCGATAGCATACCCGGTCGTGTAGTCATAAAATCCGGCCCCCGCTTCAGTCCAAAGCGACCGAACGTTCCCGCCGCAGCGTCAGGCGATGGCCAATAGCCGACAGCCGACATCGCGCTTTCGCTTCGCCGGTGTGTCTTAATTCTCAATATTCGGCGCAAATAAAAAATGAAATGGCGTTCATTGGCGTAGGTGGCCGCCTGGAAATTCGGTTACGGCAGCGGCTAAAGCCTCATGTATTTGCGCCCACATTGAAGAGGGGATTTCGACGGCTAATTGATCGGCAGTTTGCGAGCGAAGAAAGAGCCGCATAATTGCTTCTTCCCCGTGGCCGACATCAAATTCAATGTCTCCTACGATTTCTGTAACGCGAACCTGATTGAAGCGGTTGTCCACGTTGTTCGCTCCGGTTTAAATGGTAACCTAATTGATGTTGCGCGCAGGTAGCTTAGATGCCGTCGATATCCCCACTCAAGGCTTCCATCCGCGTTTCCGAAGCGCCAACTCAATTCCTTCCAAAACGATATCATGAATTTTTCGGCGTTCCTTAAAAGCGGCTTGCCGTAAAGCCTCATGCACCGGTTCAGGCAGGTAAAGACTGGTGTGAACGATCCCGAGCTTTGGCTCCCGGCCTTGGCGCTTTGCCGAACCGCTGGTCTCGCCGTGGGTAGTCCTGGCCTGCTTCGACATGAAATCGCACCTACGCTCGCCCCAGCCCGTTTAGGAGGCGTTTTTAGCGACAGGGAAACCGGCGCCGGGACCATTCGCGGGAACTGTAATGCTATAGCATTGTAGTGGTATAGCGCCCATATCCGGCGTGGATAAAAGGACCCCTTGATCCCGCGATTTTTGGGCTGGCCAGACCGCCCGACTGCTGGGTTTTGGTAAGTCCTAGCCGACCACCCTTTTTCCCTTAAGGGACTTTGAGGCATCCCATGCGTGTTGCGATTTATGGGCGGGTCTCGACCGACGACAAAGGCCAGGACCCGGAAAACCAACTGCCGGAGCTTCGGGCTTGGTGCGCCAATTCCGGCCATGCGGTCAGTGGGGAATACATCGATCACGTCAGCGGCCAGAAAGGCACCGAGAAGCGGCGCCGGTTCGCCGCGTTGTTCGATGATGCGGCAAGGCGAAAATTTGACTGCGTCCTATTCTGGGCGCTGGATCAATTCAGCCGCGAAGGCATGACGCAAACAATCATCCATCTTCAGCGGCTCTCATCCTACGGCGTCAGCTTTCATTCCTACACTGAACCTCACTTGGCGACCGACAATGAGTTAGTTCGAAATATCCTCTTGGCCCTGCTCGCGTCACTGGCAAAGGTCGAGGCACAGAAAATCGGCGAACGGACAAAGGCGGGCATGGCTAGAGCCAAAGCCAAAGGCATCCGGATCGGCCGACCCAAGATCGACTTCGATATTCGCCGGAAGATCGCTGACCGGGCCGCTAAAGGGGAAACGCCGTGTGCTATCGGGAAGGCGCTGGGCATTGATCGGCATACGGCCGCAAAATACTCAGCGTCGGCCCGTTAATCGTCGCGACCATTAGTCAGATGACTTGGCCCTTCTGGCGTTAACAGGCGGTCAGGGATATAAGGTCGTGCATGGCAAAAGATGAAAAGACGTTGCTTGCACAATTGCTGGAGGCACGCGAAAAAGTGCTGCTCCAAATTTCAATTTGCGCAAATAATCCGGTAAATAATTTTTGGACCGCTGGCGGCGGTGAAGCACCGGCCCCAACAGCCGTTCCTGAACTTGAAAAGACACTCAAGGAGCTTGATGACGCCATCGCCGATCTCGAAGGCGATGAGTCACCATAGCGCATTTTGCTGTTTCCATTTGGCCAACTTCAGCAGTTAAGGTTGCGGCTCTTCTAAATTGAGGGGATGCCAAACAGAATAATCAAAATGAAACGTAAGGAAGTCGTCAGCCACCTTTTCCCGCTCGCTCACAGTCAGTCCGGTTCGCAAGCCGCGCACAACCTTCGCTGCGATCATTAGCGCGTCTGCCAGTGCGTATTTCAGTAAGTCGCCTCGATCCCTGAGCATGACCCACGCAGTTATCCCTTGAATGCAACTAAGTCATTTCGGTAAAATCCTCTCAACCTGGAGGGGAGGCCGTCATGTCACCTGACCTGACTGATACATTCACCCGAGAACGCCCAGAAATCGCGCAAAGTGATGCGGTTGATGCGGCTATTCGAAAGCGGATCATCCAAAGCTTCAACGCGCATCCAATTTCCAATCCGAAGCTTGATGGCACGTATGACGCCGTAGCGATCAAGTGGAAGCTGGCAGACGGGACTACCGAAACGATGATTATCGGTCACTATGCGGCTCTGGTTCTTCGGATAATTCTGGCTCAGCTTGAATCAAATAAGTGGACGGAGTTGGCATCACTCCTGCCCGGCACAACGCCTCAGTGATGATGACCTCGCCAGTGAACGTTTTTGGCATCATCTGATCGATTAATTCGACGAGCGTCATGGCCGAATACAATTTCAAACAGGTCCAAGCCGAGTATCCAAACGATGCGCTTGCCTAAAGCGGGTCATGGAACTCCAATACGGCGGCGAGGAAGCGAAGCGGACTGAGGTGATAACTTCGATCACGCACTCGTCACGTGCAGCGCGCTACAGCGAAGGACGCAGATCGAGAACTCAAGAACGTCTCGTGGAAAACATGGCGCTTGTCGATAGGTCTCTCGGATTCAACAGCTTATTTGTCACGCAATACGATCCTGTGGGTGAAGTTAAAGGTTTCGCTGAACAAATTCTCTTTCCTGTCGCAATCGCAACCTTAATCGCTTGGATACTCATGCGCTTTTGGGCAAAAAATGGTGATTGGCGAACGATTCTGGCAATGTCCGTTCCGTTTGGAACGCTCCTTGTCGCAGTGTCTTACTTTTTGGTTCTGACGGGGTATCTCACCATAGAGGACAACGCGTTCACGTTACCAGGGACGACTTTCAGGGCCGGTCTCATGAGTATTTTGTTTTTGCCTACACTAGTTATTCTCGGCCCGATTGTAGCGGGATGCGTAATCCGAGCTAGACGCGGGCAGGTGTTGCTGCCGAATATTGCGCTCTACGGCGTCAGCGTATTCTGCATCATCCTTCAGTATGTATGGCTAGGACTGTTTCTGAGCGGATGAGGTGAGCCGCGAGCTACATCGATTTCCGTCATGACACTAGGTATTGGAATGTCCTAGTCATCCTTTTTTCCATGCACGGTGCTGCGGCATCATTTCATCGGCAATGTCGGATACCCACACGGCGACGAACGCGACACACGCGGAGATACCAATTAGATTGCGCATGGCTTACGGCCGCGTCGTATCCCTACGCTGAGTACCGCCTTGTCTGATGCGACGTTGGCGTGAAGAACTAGACGTATGACTGACCATACGCCTATGTCGAAGGTTTCCCGGCTTGAGGTCATTACGGCGGGTGCGCGGCGTCGTTGGACGTTGGCAGAGAAGAAGCGGATTGTCGCGGAGAGTTATAGCGCGCCACGGTTTGTATCGGCTACGGCGCGACGGAATGGTTTGTCGGGACCAAACGCAAAAGGCAGCATGAAAAAACTCCGAAAAAGACTGAGTTTTTAGTGTTAGGTATCCGCCAAAGCCACACAGGTTTGGCGACAAAAGTAGTCAAGTCCAGGATAATCGCCTTTGCTAATCATGACGCAAATCAAGAGTTGGGCAATATGGTTCGCGATCTTGTTCCTCTGCGTCGTATCCGTTTGCGCACGGGGGTCCCTGCGCGCTGCCGAGCCCGCATTTGGAGATGCGACCAGCGCTTCAACATCAACCGCCGCGAATGTGATTTCTGTTAGATTTGGGAATACTAGGTACGTAATTCCGGGAAATTATCTGATGGGAATTACGCAACCAGTTGGCCCTAACGGCTATGCGGCCTTTGCAATCCATGCGCTTCTTCCCGATTTCGCCCCGCGTACCGTAGAAAATTCAACCAAGTTTGATCAGCCTGGCTGGCACGATCAGTTACACGCACTTTTTCAATATGGGAAGGTTCCGAGGCCGAAGGAGGAATTGCTGAGATTTTATCTCGGCATCAGTAAAACCTCTGAATTCGACTTCAAGGTAGTGGGAGGTAGGTACCGACTTTATGAAAGTGCCTCCACGGTGCCTCATGAAATTTATACAACCGACACACCAAACGGTCTTCTTCTATTTTCCTGCGACAGACAATCTGACTTCAGGGTTCCAATTTTTCCCTACTGCAGTGCCACACAAGATTTCGGAAATCGCGTGGGCGTGACCTATTCGTTCGGTCGGGATCATCGGCTGGAGGCCGCCGATATCGATGCGAGGTTACGCGCGCTTCTAAGTTCGTTCGTCGAACATTGACTGACAATACTGCGGGTGCAGTACGCGGAGACAATGGTGGGATAGGCCACCGGGCAATCCAGCACACGGCAAGGTACACCGAGTTGAGCCAAGAGCGTTTCCGGGACTTTTGGCGGTAGCACATCGGTCGCGCTTACACCGTACAGCATGAATAAAGGCGGCAATCGAGTACGAGTAATAATCCGGCGATTTCCCTGAGGTTTCTGCTCATGAGTTGCCGGGGCGCTAAACGATTGGCCGTGGTATAGGATCGCACCTACTACCGAAAGCTGGCCGGAAATAGGACGACCATGTTGGCCACCTCAAAAACATCTGAGGGACCCAAGAAAGCAACTTTGACTGACCTGAAAGTTTCCAAGAAAATACAATCATGAAAGATGATTTGCGCCGACCAGTTATATTTCTCGTCCGACTTTTCGTCCTTCTTTTCGTTTTTTCTGTTTTTAAAAACCGCGTTAGTTGGCTGGTCATGGTCGTCGTAGGATGGGCTGCAAGTTCAGCAACCGCGATGGTACTCCAACGATTTCTGACAAGACGTAAGTCGCACAAGATGGCTGAGCAGGTTCGTTTAAGTCCCGCTGGATAATGGAGACTGCTTCGGCGAATTGATTATATTCTTGCGAATCGAACGTCATATAAAAGCTACTACTCGACGACAGGCTTGCGATTGTGACGTATTTATCGCCGGAGCCCATTTCCCGCTTTAATCGAACCGATACTGTACAACGGCCATTCAATGTTTCGATGTCGAGTTTTCGAACTACCTCACCGGTGACAAGTCGCTTGAGGCTTCTGAAAATTCCCACCATGATTTAACCCCCATTTGCAGAACATTATCAATCTACGCCCACGCAGTGACGCCGTTGTAAGAAGAGCAGTAGCCGCACGTCAGGACCCTAGCCAAATGCAAATGCCATGGTGGGCAAAGCTTATTGGGATTGTAGCGGTGGTCTTACTGGCCGCTGTATTGATTGTCCTTAGGATCGGAACCGACCAGCCCAATGCGGTTTTTACGGCCTTAGCGACCGCAGTCACTATCTTGTTTGGCAGCGTGTTCTAAGTGATTCCTTTTCAAATCACGGCTGGTCCCTTTTAGGAATTCTGGCTGGAGGTGCGATTGATCTTGCCACCGCTAAATAAGTCGGTCCTTGCTAGATAATAGACGATACCGCCGCCAACGACGCCCTCGCTAAGTAGCAAGAAGTTGCTCGGGCCTAAATGCCCCGTCATCAATGGCCAAACGGAATAGGCGACGGCTAATATCCAAAGCACCAGCGCAGCAACTTTCCGCTGTTCACGCGGAACGACGAGGACGCCGAGCGCGACCGCTAAAAAGATCGCCAGAAAATATAAAATTTCGAATACGTGAGCAAAAACGGTGCCGAAGTCTGGACGGATCATAGAAATGCCTACAGCAATCACTGTGAGAAACACTATCCAGGCAACAACAAACGCGCCAATCCACCGGAGTATCAACAGAAGGCGAGACATTTTTTAGCTCCAAGCACTTTTTCAAAGTTAGGCCCACTCAGTTAGCGACGCAAATTAGCGCCACAACGCCGACGAAGCCCAGCGATTTGGCATTTTCAGGCGCCGATCATTCATCGGCCTTCATGAACCCTGTCGTCGGCGCGCCTCCAATAGGTGGTACTGCCGGTTTCCGAGTATCAGTGGCTGGTTTGGAGACTCGTAGGGGCCGATTTTGAAAATAGCTCTGGGCGGGCGCGCTGAAACTCCTCCCGCACTTTAGGTGGTGGATTGATCAATAGGCCGATAATGATCACCGCCACGCCGATTACCAAACCGAAAAGTAGAATTCTCGGCCGAAACATCCAAGGGAAATTGCGGTGAAGCCAAGCGAAATAGATATTGCTCAACGTCCACGCGGCTATCATCACAACAATTACCAAGACGCCCAAGAACCAATGTGGCCAAACTTGAATGTTGGTCATTGATATTTATTCCGCCGCGTCTTGGTCTGATCCCGCGCTGAGAAGGTCTCTTTCACATCACAGGAGCGCTTTCAGGAAGTCATAAATCAAGCTGACGATCAGACCAACAAGGATCGCCGACCAGACACCACGATGACGGAGAGGCGAAGACAGTTCGGTATCGAGCGCAACCTTAGGAAAAACCCACCTCGAGTATGAAAAGAACACCCTAAACAACAGGAGGGCTAACGCAAAACCGTAAATATATATTGCCGTGCTGATGAACGGAGAAAATTTGAAGCCATTGAACAAATTGCCAATTCGATATGACGCCCAAATTCCAATTGGAATCCCAACGAAGGCAAGGAATACGTCATAAACGGCTGCGGCATGTAACCAATTCGTTGAAGTCTTTCGTTCCGCAAAGAATTGATCTAATCGCTTTTTCGCAGCCGCAAACCACAATTCGTCGTTAGCTGCCAGTTCAAAGTTGCTTTCATTCGGCGTCGGTAGTGTAGGCAATCTTGCAAAATCCAGCAGTGGTGGTCGGGAGAAATCGAGAAAGACAACGATATTGCACAACGGCGTGAAATTAAGCACTGCTTGAGGAATTGTTTTGGTAGCTATAAAGATGGAGCGAAGACGGCTAGGGAATGTAGTGCTGTCAAAAAACTGCTCGTTATTTCCATGCACCATTTCACCATCGAGATCAGTCACCGTGACCGATGTCACAAAGGCATTATGTACTCGCTGCTTCCTTCTTTCGAATTCTTCGTCCAATTCGTTAGCCAGCTTACTCAAGCTGGACATGACCCTATCGCGATAATCAACCTGCTTCTCATGGATTATCTGGTAGAGGCGGTTCAGTTCATCACGCCTAATGTGGAAAGCCTGAATGGGGACCTTTGCGGAAAAATTCCGCCAAGACTCTGGGGTGTTTTGAGCATCATTCATGAGAGAGGCCGAATCAGTTGTGCTGAATACTATAATTCGTTCATGGAATAGGCCAACTGAAAGCCGTGTCCCATGACGGAGAGCCTGTGAAATCCATTGCCCTGACGAAACGAGGCTTGTTAGCGGGCAGCAAACAAGGTGCTGGCATTCCCAATAATACGTGAGTACTCTTTGCCATGGCTACTGAGTGAACCGCATGTAGCGGTACTTCGCCGGGGAGGGATGACATGGGTGATTCAGATTTTCATTGGGCGGAATATATAAAGGCCGGTTCGGAAGCGTTTATATTGTTGAAAACGCTGTACCCATTGTTGCCGTTGCAAAGTCGGGATGAAGTCGAAGCCAAGATTCATGCTGCCGAAGATGCACTGCAAAAGGCGAATGTCTCTCTGGCACAGGGATGGGGCTTTAAGATTTACGATTGCACTTTTCCGCCGCAGATCATGCTCTGGGACCAACAATTAAAAGAGCGCAAATGCTCTCATTGTGGCTTCACAACAAGCTTTAATCGGCGACAGCCTGAGGAGCCAGATGATTTTATTGCCGTGCGTCTATAGTGGCGCAACGCATCATAAAGGCTTTAAAGCCGGACGATATGGCAGGTGTGACTAAGAGATTCACCTGACTAGGCGATAAGTTCGGTGCCTGAGGACAATGACCAACGGTACATTGATTGCTGATAATGAAGTCGCGGAATTTCGAGTAGTGAAGAAACGACCGATAGATATTTTTCGAGAATCGGCGATTAAAGCGTCCATCGCTAATCCTGACGATGGGACTGCGATCAAAGAGATGTTCACATATTCGAACTTCCTCCTAATCTTGACCGAAAAATGCGCATATAAGATTCAAACGGCTGACCAAATCGATCCAAAGCGGTTAAATCCGGGTCTGCCGCAGGTCATTCAGCAAAAACTGTTTGATTACGGTGCCGAGTTCGGAAATTGTAGGACGTACCCTTTTGACCGCCAAAGTAATGCTCAGGAAGGAATTTCTTCCCGACTATATCGACCTTCGACGGGGAATGACACTCAGCTTCGAAGCATTAAGTGAAATCGCTGCAATGAAGACGGTTGCGGCAGATTTCAAGGAATTAGAGAATGGCGCCATTTCTCAGGCCGAAGAAGTCCGCCGCAAAAATGGGTCAGTTGTAATTCCGGCAGTTGGTCACGTTGAAACTAAGTGCAAAACCTTCGCTCAAAAATCAGATCATGCCGGAGCAAAGCTGTATGAAATTGCAAAGCTATTTTATCCGGGCGTAAAGTGGCGTGGATGGCCGGACTTCGCCGAATTCGTCGGCAGAACATTTGGTGACGAAGATGCTTTTACGAAGCTGACGGTGATTACGACACCGTTCTTGCAGCTAGTCCGCAACCTCCGCGACTGTTTGGAGCATGGGAATATTGGCGATGGTGTTCTAATCGACGATTTTTCGATTGGGGCCGATGGAGCCATTGCATTGCCACGAATAGGGATTGATTTTCGAAGTACCAAACAACCTGCCGTCTTCATTTCCCACTTCATGGCCGAAGCCACGGAAATGCTATTGCAGACATTCGAGCTAACTTTGACGCATCTGTGTAGCAAGCACGTTCAGCCATTTGCTGGGATGCCGATCCAGGTTGGGATTGCCGCCGAAGATCGTAGGCAGAACAAGCACGTCCGTTTCGCCTATGGTATGTATTATCAAGATCACGGTTTTGTGCCGATTGGCTAAACGTGGAAGCAGCAGGGGCCTATGGGTGGGGTCTGTAGGCCAACGCTATTTCGGTCGATCATCGAGGGAGTCATGTCATGATTTGGTCGGTACAAAATTCCGACCAGGTGCAGGCGGTCGGAGAGATCGAACATGGGCCTGACCGGGTTATCGGCATCGTCGCCGGAGCGATGCTCGAACAGCGTTTGGAAATGTCTCTGAAATATCGCCTGCGTCCGCACGATTACACCCAAAATCGGTTATTCAGGCCGATTGGGCCGCTTGGTGCTTTCAAAAATAAAATTGACCTCGGTTTTATGCTCTACATGTACGAAAAGCCGATGTGGTTGGCTCTTACTGGCATTTCGGAGATAAGGAACAAATTTGCCCACAAACTCGACCAGACTTTCTCTCACGGCGACGACGATTTCAATAAAGCCATGAAAAGCCTAATTCTCCACGATGGCGTAAAGTTTTACCCGAACCCGTTCCTATGGTCCGATACGACCGAAAGATTGAGGAAGCCGAAGAATAACAAGCAGGTATTCTTGGCCAACGTGAAGTTGGCCTTGATTGCGCTTATGAGAGACATGCTCGTACATATGCCTCAGTCAAATCAGGCTGTAATAACGCCGGTACCGGATGGGCCAATCTCGTTGCCATCCCTTCCCGTAGGCAGTAGCTATCTTGTTAATCGGCGCCGACACAAAAAACAGGAGTAAAGTCGTCGGTGATCATTCTGATCAAGAGTGAGGCCGTCGTCGTAGATCACTAAGCCGCCGTATCAGCTAGATTTGCCGCTATACCGATGGAGTTATTATGCCCGTGGCCGTAAGAGAGATTGAACTGAAAGCGCCCCATATTTTCGTGGATTCGGGAACAGGGAGCGCCACGATACTCTGCACAACCGACAAAGAGCCGATCCAACTATATCTGCCTGCTGACGTTCTCTTGAATCTCCAGGATCAGATTGCAAAAAAGCTGGCTCAAGCACGACATGGCGGTCTGCGCATGCTGCCAGCCGCCGTAGGCTGTCATGGCCTGGAAGCTTCGATAGGCCGATCACAACTTCAAATCCGCCTTTCTCTAGAGGACGGATCAGAAGGCCGCCTGCCTATTCAAGAGTTGGCATTGCACCGCTTGAATGCGATTTTGACGGATTGGTTTGCAGATCAGGCAGATCAGAATTGAGTGTCATGGATGGCTCGCCCTCAGTTCCGCCGAGCCGGTCGAGTTTCATAAGGCGTTCTGGGTTTCTCAGGCTGTTCTTTTAAGCCGCTGGACCTTTCCATCCTCACTGGTCCCTTTTGAATATCGGAGTGGTCCCTTTTGACTGCGCTTATTCACAGTTGCCAACGCTTCGGTTTGGGAGAAGTCTATTAGCGATGCGAAAACCGATGGTGGGCTGAATGCCCAAGATCGTGACCAGATGCCCAGTCAGCGGACGAGTTGTCCCGACAGGCTAGACGACTGAAACGATTATTTTTCGAACGATACCGGACGACCTGCCGGTTCCGCTCACTTGTCCAGCTTGCGGTCTGTCCCATGAATGGAGGGCGCGCGACGCTTGGATTGAGGTTGGCTACAAGAATAGGCCGCCTCATTTGAGCATCCGTTTAGCTTCGGAATCGCGGGCCTTGGCCACAGCTTGTCGCACTCGGCCGCAAGTATCGGGTATGGGAGCGCCATATTGAGGCGCTGCTTTCCACGGTGCCATAGGGTCTGCGGCGGCTCACATGCCGTTTCCTACCTCGTCGCAACAAAGCGAGAGCCAGAAGTTAAAACCGGGGAGGATGATCATGAAGTTCCTGCTGGCTTGCTCGATCAGCCGCGTCGTGAACGTCTGCTTGATCGGGTTCGTTCTTCTAACAACGCCGAACGGCAAGCCGGTCTGGGTTGCCATCGACAGGATCATCGCGGTTTTACCTGAAGCTCATGTCGGCAAGGGCGTCACAGCCATCGTGACCTCAGGTCCGACGCTTTATGTCATGGAAACGCCGGATCAGGTCATGCAGAAAGCGCAACAAAATTGTGCTTCGGAAGGTTCTAACAAATAGCCGTGAACTGGATCGCCAGAAGATTGCTGACCGGACCCGCTATGCGGCGTCGGGTTCGTGTGCAGGAAGCCTCGCACCACCTTTTGAAACTCAGGATTTTTCGTCGGGTCGGATGATTTAGCATGTCTCATAAAATAGCACCCAGCTACGCCTTAACACAACATTTCACGGAAAACTTGGGAATATTTTACGGCCTTTGGATCGCGCTAGAGGCTACAATCGAGCATCAGATCGGACGGCTGCTCAAGATAGCACACATTGAAACCCATATACTCATTGCGGGAATGGAGTTTGGACGTAAAGCAAATCTATTTCGCATCCTCATTATGCGCGAGAATGGTCCAAATGCAGAAAAGATCGCGACGCTTCTCAACAAGCTCCAGAATGAGGCAAAGAGAAATATCTTCACCCATTCAATTGTCCACTCTGTGATGGATCAAGTAACATTTATCCATCGCAAGATAGACAACAAATTCTCGGCAACAACAACTACATTCACAAGCGATGAATTTGAGAATCACGTCCGCAATATGGTGAGCGTTGCAAACGAATTTGGGCGCCTACTGAATATCGACCAAGCAGATTTTCAATCTTTCTGCGATGCGGCCTCTAATGCGTGATATATGCTATCGGTAAGGCGCTGGGGATTGATCGGCATAAAGCCGCAAAGTATTCAGGGCAGCATTCACTCAACATTCGAGATTTATGAGAACGATCAGCACCCATCGTTCTCGAAGGTTTTAGCAGGTCACCAAGGTAGTAGGAATGAGAGAGTCCAGCGAGATTAAAAGAGCCTAAATCAGGATCGTCGCAAGGAACCACAACATCAACAGTATCAGTTGTCGTCGGCGGCCTCGAAACTTTTCCGGCAATGAACGGGAAAAGACGTTCCCCGATGAGAATGTTCGCCAACTAGGTTCATCTAGCCAATCCCATACAATGAGGCTCTGATGACGAGCCGCCGCTATACAAGCAAAAATCGCACAGGCCACGTTTACGATCATCAAAAAGAATACCAGATCGTGAAGTGTTTTGAGCAACATATATGAAGTCCAGGGTAACTCAGCTTCAAATCCGCCCGTAGCGTGTCGGATGGGCGAGAACAGTATCCGCGATTTTCTCCGCTTCAGCGAAGTCGATTTCCACAGCTATCAAAAGTATGACCATCGTGGCCCGGTCGCCAAGTCGGATTGCCACGTCGAATTGTTCAAGGGTCCCGGCAGTAAACAGCCGTTCGTTCACGGTCATTCCGCCGTAGCCGCCAACGTCAATTGGATGGGGGAATAGCGCCATTGTGTAAAGAGGCCCTAAAGGTCAGAAGCGTCACGCCGACATGATCGAAAATATTCCGCGTATACTCTTTGTCGATTCGTCCCAATTGAGTGTTGGACTGTCCGAATTACGATCTCTGACCATGCGGCTATTAAACCCGGACACCCTAATCTTCGTGTTGTTTCTCTTGCCGTGGTCAGTTGCCGCATGGGCCATGCTCATGATGACGATTGCGGCTTTGGGGGATGACCGCCTAAGCTTTGATTGGTTTTTTGGCGGCTCATTACTTTGGGAAAGCTACAATCGAAAATACGGCTCAGCGAGTTTCCAGGGGTCGTCTGGCAGCTTGCGCACGACATCCACGGCAGCGTCGGCGACGGCCTGGCGCTCGCTCACAGTTAGTCCGGCTCGCAGGCCGCGAACGACCTTCGCCGCGATCATTAGCGCATCTACCAGCGCGTATTTCAGCAAGTCGCCTCAATTCCTAAGCATGACCCATAATGAGAACAAAACCGGAACCCGTCAAGCCGCTACATCTGGATGTGGTTGACCGCATTGACCAATGAGTAGCGCCGCTATTGCCCGCCCGTTTTGATTGTATGATGATACCTTTGGCCTGAGGGGGATAGTCTTGCGTATTGTTCTGGCAATGGCGCTTGCCGCTTTTTGCGGCGGGTGCGCGACAGTGCTTCGCGGCACGACGGAAGGCGTTGGATTCAACTCGACGCCGAGCGGTGCAGAAGTTCATACAAGCAACGGCTTAGGCTGCGTGACACCTTGCACACTAACAATCAATAAGAACGAGGAATTTATCGCCACCTTTGAAAAACCAGGCTTTGTTCCTCAGCAGATTCCGGTGTCGCGCGAAGTCGTCGGCGGTGGTGTCGCCGCGACGGCCGGAAATATCATTGCAGGTGGGATCATTGGTTTGGGAGTCGATGCCGCCACGGGTGCTGGCTATCAGCACGTTCCTAATCCAGTATCCGTTGTTTTAGTGCCAGAGGCGACGCCGTCGCGATCAGGCCCCCCGAGCGCGGACCTAAAGCCGTCTAAAAGCAATATGCCCAAAGCGCCGGATTCTAAGTCATAGGACTTCTCGATCCGAGCGCAGAGCAACACGATGGATTACAACGACCATTGCCTATCGCCGTGGCTCCGGCGATGTCTGACGACGGCACCCAACGGGAGAGTCGGTCGGAGTTTCTGCATCAAAAAGCCGCCAGCAGATTCCGCTATACGAGTCGGCCGCTTGGATACTAATCCTTGCTTTCGGCTCGAAGCTGAGCATCGCAAATCGACGTTATCATCGTTCCCGCATTAAATTATCAGAGCCGATGTTTTTCTAGGGCTTGCGCTAGCACGTAAAATGAGGCGCCTAGCCCGTCTAAACCCTCTGCCAATTGAGCGAGAACCAATGTCCTTGCTTGCTCGTCACTGATTTCCTTTCCGGCCATTCCCTCAATCTCCAGTTTCCAGCCGGTCTTATCGATTTTAAAGTTAGTTTTTTCGTTTCTCGTCACGTTGCTCTTCTTTCTAGTGTCTCACATCTTGAATCATTTGATCACACATCCCAACCGCCGACTCGGCACCGCGCTCGCGAGCGGCTTTCTTAAACCGATCACTTTGCTTCTTTTCCTTGGAGTCAAACCGAATCCTATGTCGGCGACACTGGGTGATTATATTTTTCATTTCAATTCGTTTTCCAATCTTTTTGATATCTGGCACTCTGCGTGTCTGACATATTTAGTAATTTGCGATGTTTAACGGCGGACACTTCGGCATTCTGCTGCATAAATACAACGGAGGACCCACAAGGAAAATAATAGGAATGACAAAAACACAACGACTTACCTTTCGAATGAGTGACGAGGAATTAGCGGCAATTCAAATTTATGCGCAACGCCAACGACTAACCCCATCCAAGGCTTTACGCCGGTTCGTGGCGGATTCTTTAAACTTGGCGACGCCGGATTGTAGTGTTGATCGAGCAAAAACTATAACTCACTCTCGATAATCATCCAGCCTTTTTACATGACGATTCCAAGCTCGCCAGAATACTAGGTATCTGAGCTAAACGCTTATCCGGGGAACGCCCATGTTTGGCTTCCTGTTCTAACTTCAATCCGATCTGGTCTAAGGACATGCCTGCCGTTCTCAATGCCACGGCGTAAGCCCAAAAGCTGCTATTGCCCGTGCCGGGATGGTTGCGAGACTCCCGCCATTGATCCGTCGCTGCTTGAATAGCAGCCTCATTAACGTTCCCTGCTTGAGGAATTCGCGGCGGCGGTCCCAGCTTCCGTTGAGATCGAAACGGGACAATCGCATGTTCTATCCATGGACTCGGGTCAAGGATTTTACGTTTCGAGTTGTTGTAATCATAAAAAAAGCTATCGGTCGGGTCGTTGGCAGCTTGGCAACGCAGATAGAATAAGCTTGTGGGTGTTCGTTTGCCTTTATCGATGCCGGAACGAGGACCGTCGCCTGACTGTCGGACACTATAGCCAGCAGCTTCGATCTTTGCCGCCACAGCGTCCCACAGAATTTCATACTCGGCCGCTGTCAGCAGTTTACTCAGAGGAATGAACACTCGAAAACGTGGCTTTTCCTTCGTGTGGTTGTAGGTATTAAAAATCAGCAAGCGAATCTGCGGAAATAACTGGGCAAACTCATTCGGCGACAAATCCCCGTTCTCGAAGTCCAGCCACAAATGCCGCATCGCCACGATGTTGTCCAAACCGCGCTTTGTTTTCCGATTGGCTTTTTTCGGATCAAAAATGGCCGGGGAAATTAAAATGTTGTCATCCTTCGTCTGAAAAGAACGACCATGCAAATGTTTTAAAAACTCGACGAATGTCTCAATATCGGGCGCGTATAGATATCCCGATGGAAGTCCTGATTTGATGCTTCGGTATAAAGTTCCATTAAGGCCATGCAGCGATACGAAATGGGTATTTATATCTATAGCTATTTTGTCACCCAGCTTCGACTCCTTCGTCCCGTCACAACTAATCGCATCGAAATAGGGACCATCCTTGAGCGACAACAGTTCATTCAGTGATTGTTGCTTGCACTTAAGCCTGTATCTGGCTTGACGGCTCATCGAAGAATTATATTTGGGTGGACGGCCCAGTTGTTTCGGTGCCTCCACAAGATCGGTTTCCAGTTTTATGAGTTTCGCACCGACGACTCTATCCTGCAGATATCGAGCCGTAATAATGTCCGGGACAATGACTTCTTTTGGTTCCGAATTATTCGGGTCTCGTATCGATGTCCGCATCACAGCTTGATAGACGGTAGAACAATAAACGGCGCGCCGGACACTGTGATCGTCAACACCACGGCCCGCCAGGAACCGATAATGATCGCTTCTTGGGTTCAACGCCGACAGAAAAGCAATATTGTTAAAGTGGGAGTAATCGTTTAGGCCGAACGGGAGGTTTGGAAGCTGCGTTGCCGTGTCGCCGAATGGTTTTGAAGCCAATGATTTATTGGCTTGGTAGAGAAACGGCCGATCCCCAAATTCATGCCTGACACAATCTATCATCATGTTCAAAAGTGTAGTGCCATGGCCTTTCGACACATGCGTCTCGTTCTGGCGGTATTTCGACCAATGGCCATCCGTAAGATATTTGATCGTAATGAGGTGACCGTTGTGGTGGTGCCGGAACCGCAGCGAATTCGCAAAATCATCATCTTTCTTAAATTCGACACCGCTATTCTGCCAAATTGAATACAGCAACGTGTCCTCGACATCTGCGCCGACGATCATAACGGATGCAAATCCGCGTAGAACATTCGGGCTGAGTATCGAATGGACAGAAAGTGTCTGGACCGCGCCGGATTTTAGTTTTTCGTATTTTTCAGTATCGACGAATGATTTCCAGTGTTCATTGGTCAAAAGCTGACCGGTCTCTCGGAAGTTTTCAAGGATTTCATCTTGGCCTTTATTTTGGGCGATGTTGGTCATCGCCGCCATGTCCGACACGGTCAGGCGACTGTAAATGCTATCGTGAAGCTGAAGACCAAGATGATCGGTGATCAATGAATGGGTGTAGGGAATCCGAAAGCAGCCAGACTTAACGATTTGCGGCACCTCATCGATCAGTACGTGCCAATGGGACCTATTTGCCCAGAACCGAATAAATGGGAGGACTTGATGGGTGGCAAAGACAATATGGCCGCCGTCGAATGGTTTCTTAAAATACTCGATCAGGCGACGAGCGACTGAATTATGGCCGGACTTCGTCACCATAGAACACTTCATGATGCGGCTGATTCGGCCGTCCCAAATGCTCAGCAATGGTCTTGTCGATAAGTTCTTTGGTGGGTTGAAGGACAAGGACATTCAATCCGTCATCCGCCAATCTACATGCTAATTTCATAAGTTGATGGGTTTTACCGGCGCCACATATGGCGGAACAATAATTGATCTTCACAACTAAAAAACGGCATCCTTTCTTTATCGTAATGAACGTTGATATATTTATGTCGGACAAATCTCCCGCAACGAAAAACTCTCGCGACTGGTTGAGCCCAGCCGCTCATGTGCGGTGGAGTCCCGGCAATTGGTCAGTGTCCGAAAAGCCAGCGATGACGACTTGGATTTAGGATGTGGTCCGGCGCCAAATCTCGCCGAGAACGAACAACTAATCAGATAGTCAAAAGCACTAACTTCAGTGTGCCACCATCATACGAAAAAGCTGTTAGTAGTCAAACGATTGTCAGCCACGACACTTGAATGTGAATGAATTATGGCGGCGGAATGTCGAGGTACTTCTTGGCGTTCAGCGTAATGGGTATGCACTTCGCCCGAAGATGATCCGCCAGTGGCTGATGCTGGTCCAGCATAATTCCATCCCAATTCGCCCCGAACACATCCGTCGCAAATTTCGGCGACCCAGTTTGCGATATGTTGGCCACGGTACGCATCGGCCCAAATTGGAAGGGTCGCTATATTTAGCGTCAGCCAAACCTGCGACGATCCGAAGCGCCGCGCCATGCACTTATGATGAAGGCCGGTAACGGCTGAGCGTTTAGTGGTGCAGAAACGTAAATTCGACGTGGTTGGCAATTGATCGTAGGTCAGGAAAGTATGTTTTGACGAGATCGCTCAATTGGTTCTCATCAAAGCTTATCCCAAGCGACGCCAACGTATCCTGGTATCGTTTTGTCAGTCGTTCCTTCACACGATCCTGATCGTCCGGCGCTATGTCAAAACAGATGCCAATGAGCCTTGATTGTAGAGCCGGTATTAGCTTTTTCCGATCACTCAATGCAAAAAGGTAGCGGCAGTTCGTTGAATATTTTTCAATCATCTTCAGCAGCGCGGTTTGATCCACTTTTGCAAGGCAATCGGCGTTATCGATAAGACATAGCTTTAGGATGCCTTTAAAAGCGACAGTGGACGAGAATCCGTCTATGAGCGATATAAAGTCATTTCGACCGGCAGCGTCACATTCAATCCAATCCTCCGCTTGGCAGACCAGTCGTGCCGCCGATGTTTTTCCTGCGCCATGTTGCCCATAGAAAAGCATGTTCATGATGGTTTCGGTTTCCATCATCTCTTGTAATCGCTCTATTATATTCGGCGGAAGGAAAAGATCGGCGAGTGTCTGTGGTCGCATTAGCTCTGAAAGGAGATCACGAGAACCATGCTTGGACTCGTCCTTTGTCTTAAGTTCGCTCATAATTATGTTTTCCTCATTCTTTATCGATTTTTGGATTATGGATTTTTGCAAAATCATAGGCGCTTCAAAGAAGCGCCAGCCGCACGGCATTTGATGCCGGATTTCGTAAAATCGGAGCGGTGATTTGTTTGTCGTCGGGATGGTGGTGGCGCCGCTGAACATCGCGGTCGTCGTTTGCTCATCGCCGACTATGGTGTTCGTAGCAGATAAGTGCTTGAAAGTCAAGGAAATAATTGAAGTATTTGGGTTCTGACTGTTTATGAAAGTAAAAATTGCGGATCAACTACAGGCTGTCGCCAAGGGGAGAAACTGAAGTTATCCCTGGCGCGTGCATTGGATGTTACGCCGTTGAATTTAACTCATTTCAGAATGGGCTTTTCTTACCGACGCAGCCGTTTGCGTAGATGTACTGCCACGCCCGATTTACCCGCTCAATTTCGCTGGTGTTGAGCGTCAGCTTCTTTTCGCTTGAGGTTACCACATGCCTTGTGAACCATACGGGATCACTCTTTCGTATGTTTTCCAAAATCGCGCTGGGTACGCCCTCTGTATTTCCCGCTTCAACGGTCTCTTCGGAGACCGCGCCTTCTCCATGTAAGTCTATGGTCACTGTATTTATTTGTCCTAAGTTGGTTTTCTGTACCCAACCTTGGATCGAAATTCGATCAACGTGAACGTTGTTAAGATGAAACACTTCGTTTCCTATGCCAAATACACATTGAGCGCGGTTAATCGCCCGCACCTTCGCGTCGTCACTCCCGGTAAGCGCGAACCCCACCGCCGCAATTAGTGTGTCAGTCTCCGCGCGCAATGAAGAGATAAGCATCGCCGACAAGATGAGAGATAACGCAACTCGTTTCATGGCGGTGTCCCGCGTGTGGTAGCGACGGACGCGCCAGATACGACTACAACGCCAACACCGTGCGCCAAGGACCATGCAACCATGGCAACGTGCGTCCGGTCAACTGGGTCACTTCGCCAACCTATTGAGCCGGTACACTCGGCTGATCGCGCGTCGGCACCGTGACGGCGGTCTCAAATTACGCCGTGATCAGCCACATGCAAGTGCGGCAGTCGCGAAAGGCCAATTGGAGGCGCTGAGCGTTCTGGGATTTCAAGCCAAGCCCGAATTAATCGCCGGTAACCAATAAGTGTGATACGGCTGCGGAAAATCCACAGTAATGGCAGTCGAAGATAATTGGTTGGTTTCCGACCGACGTTTCTAGCGTGTCAAAAATGATGATTAAGCAGCGCAGCGATGATGTAGCTACCGATGACCGCGACGGACCAAACAGCGCAGAAGAAAGCCAGTGCCTTTACCAGTTTCCTAAACATCACACCGGCAGCCTTTCGCAAGAGGCAGGACCGAAAATAAAATGATTTGAAGAAGCGAGCCGACTTAATATTGTAGTTCACAGCCATCCAGTGTGAAGTTGCTGCCATGGGCTCACTGCGAAGATCGAATTGTGGTAGAAAGAAACATTCGGCTTGACCGCACCTCAACTTTGCGCGGAAATTCCCTCCGGGTTGCTGCGTAATGAATAGTCTCGAATAAGTGCTAGAAGCGAATATGAAAAGTAAGATTGCGCCGCTCGTTATGGTCTTAATAACAGCGTTCAATATGGGGGAGTCCGTCGCCGGTGGCTATCGTGAGCTTTTGCCAACACGGAATTCGTCGATCGACGAAGAGCAAGTGATGGCGTTTTATCTCGGTCCCGTTGTCTTTCAGATCAAAAATCGTCTCCTAGTATTTCCCTATCCACGGGGCGATCATCCGTTTGATGCATCGATATGTGGGGAAGAAAATCTCTCATCGTTTCAAAAACCGGTATGCAGTGCTACGAAGAAGTCTGTATTTCTTCAAATACCCGTCGCTCCAAACTATGCCGGGGAATTGGTGCCCTCATTCGTCAGTTTAGTGACATTGGGTTACGGGCAACAATACGTCTTTGACGAGAATTCGGTTGAAGAATTCGCTTCAGAAGTCCATCCGTGGGAGCTATGGCGCGAACGGATGACGAAATTGGATACAAACTCCTATGCTGCGGTCCGATCGTTTCCCTCGTCTTACTTCTTCGTCGGTAAAGGATTGCAATCTCCGCACGTCGTAGTTTGTCAGGCTCCTCTTGGCGTAACCGACATACCAGAAAAGGCGGAATGCACTGGACGGACTGGATTTCTGGTCAAGGATTTTCCGAGACTTAGCAATGGGACGTATGCTTTTACACTGGAATATAGTTTTCCAGGAGCACAACTCGATCACGCCTCCGATATTCAGGAGGCAATTGTAGACGCGGTTTCCGCCTTTCCGCATTGGTCTGCGCCTCCGGGCTGGGGTGTGCCCACAAAACAACCCACCGGGAGCGACGCGCCCTAATGCGACGTGTTCGGCGTCGCCGAAGGCAGGCGCCTAGCTCATTTCGGCGCGGCATGTCACGTCGGTATCCGCCCCTGATCCATTGATTAGATCGCAGGGTCTGAGAGCTAGTTGGTGGGCGGCTAATCTAAGCTGCTGCTGCTTTCGCCGGTTGGCGCGAGGAAAAATAACAATTAGACTGGCTACCTATGGAAGATGAAGGCGACAGGTCTTTTTATCTTCTTCCTATTTTCCAGGGGATGGCGTTGCTTCGCCAAGACCGCGAAGTCTTAATTATTTGATTTTCGCCGAGAGAAAAATTCTGAGGCAAAAGGTGCCGACCAAATCGAGTGATTAAAATGGCTACACCAACGGCAACGAGGATCGACCGGCCTATCTCGATCCCGTTGTCCGCCGATTTGGTGGCTTAGACGCACATGTCGTTTCGACAATTTCCATATCCCCTTTTGGATCAATCCCGGCACGAATGGAGAAAGTGTCGAAATGGTCCTTGATATATAAGGGTTTTCTGCTGACTCTTAATCAGCGGGTCCAAGGTTCGAATCCTTGTGCGCCCACCACTAGCTTCCTGAAAATCCAACAGAAATCAAAGCGACCCTCGGGAAGCTGCGGTGCCGCAGGTGAATTTTGGGAAGCTTTTGGGAAGAACTGCCGGTTTTGCGAACGGCGGCTACGGCGCGCCGGGCGAGGAAGGCCCGGCGAGCGAACGGTGGGACCCCGCAGGCGCCGCCCGGGCGGACCGCGGGCCGAAGCGGCCTGCGGCTTCAATTCGGTCGCGCGCGGCACACCTCCAACGGGATACTAATCGCGATAAGCGTCGTTAAAACAAGCGGCTTTCGATGGCGCCGCACAAAGCGTGGCCGATCGCGATGTGCATTTCCTGAATGCGGTTGGTAAGCCGTGCCGGCACGCGAATACATATGTCGCACAAGCTTGCGAGTTTGCCGCCATCGATCCCGGTGAGTCCGATCGTGCCCATCTTCAGAACGCCCGCCGCCTCCACGGCAGCGATGACGTTCGGGCTATTGCCGCTCGTGCTCAGCGCGACCAGAACGTCGCCCGGCTTGCCGAGGCCGGATAATTGCCGGGCGAATATCGCAGCGAAGGAATAATCATTGCCGATCGCGGTAAGAGCCGACGTATCAACGGTCAGCGCCAGCGCCGGTAAAGCCGCGCGGTCCTTCAGATATCGGCCGACCAGTTCGGCCGCGAGATGTTGGCTATCGGCGGCGGAGCCGCCATTGCCGCAGAAGATGATTTTATTGCCGGTGCGCAGTATCCCTACGCTGGCGGCCGCCTGGCATTGATCTCGATATTGGAGATAGCTGTCTGAGGAGTGGCTCGATGATCGTGTCCACTATCTGGATGATGGACACCATCTCTGATGTTGGTTGGCAATGAGGGTGATTTTGCGCCGGGCGGGCGCAGACGTCGATCCTGGACGCGGGAAGAGAAGCGTCGGATCGTTGACGAGAGTCTTCAGGAAGGGGCATCGATCGCCGAGGTTGCTCGACGTCACGAGCTCAACGCCAATCTTTTGTTCACGTGGCGTCGCAAGATGGGCGTTGAGTCGACTGAGCGGAAAGATCCGATGGAAATCGTTCCCGTGACGATTGCGCGGGGATTGGCCGCGGAAGGCCATTGCCCGGACGCGGCTGGCCAGATGGAAATTGTTCTTTCGGAAGGCGACCGGATCATCGTCTGGGCTGATGTTGAGACGGCGGCGCTGACGCGAGTTTTGAAGGCGCTGTCGGGGCGATGATTCCGATTCCGAGGGGCGTCAGGGTCTGGATTGCGACTGGGCATACCGACATGCGGCGCGGCATGCAGGGTCTGGCGCTTCAGGTTCAGGAGAGTCTGAACCGCGATCCCCATGCCGGCGATCTTTATATTTTTCGAGGTCGTCGCGGCGATCTCGCCAAGATCCTCTGGCACGATGGAATCGGGCTATCGCTATACGCCAAACGACTGGACCGCGGAAAGTTCATATGGCCGTCGGCATCGGGCGGCGCGGTGTCGATCTCGGCGGCACAGATGGCGTACATGCTCGAAGGGATAGACTGGCGAAATCCGCAACTGACATGGCGGCCTGAAAGCGCTGGTTAGAGTGAGGGGATTGAGCCGAAAAAGTTGAGGTCGCGTGGATTTAGGGCGCCTCAAATCACGCGAATTATGATTTACTTCGTCTCATGGAAGCCGCTCACGTCGTTCTTGCCCAAGAAAACGCCGCCCTGAAAGCGGCGCTGGCCGTTGCGCGGACCGAGGGCCTGGAAGTTGCGGCGGAACTGGCGGTCGCCCGCGCGAAAGCGTCGGAAGACATGGCGCTGATCGCCCAGCAGAAGCTTCGGATCGCGAAACTGGAGCGTCAGGTCTATGGGCAGCGGTCTGAACGCTCGGCGCGCCTGATTGATCAACTGGCGCTCGACTTCGAAGAGCTGGAAGCCGGCGCCACGGAAGACGAACTGGCGGCGGAGAAAGCCGTCGCCATGACGACCACGGTCGCCGGATTTACGCGCAAGCGTCCCGAGCGCAATACATTCCCCGATCACCTTCCCCGCGAGCGCGTGGTGATCGATCCGCCGACGGCATGCGAGTGTTGCGGTGGCAGCCGCCTGCGCAAACTCGGCGAGGACATTACTCGGACGCTGGAATCGCAGCCTCGGCAGTGGAAGGTAATCGAGACGGTGCGGGAGAAGTTCACCTGCCGCGACTGCGAGAAGATCTCGCAAGCGCCGGCGCCGTTCCATGTCATCACGCGAGGATGGGCCGGGGCGAGCCTCTTGGCGATGATCGCGTTCGAGAAGTTCGGTCAGCACCAGCCTTTGAACCGTCAGGCCGAGCGTTATGCTCTGGAAGGCGTGCCAATCGCGCTGTCGACCATGGCCGACGCGGTGGGTTCGGTCTGCATGGCGCTCGATCCGCTCCTTCGCCTTGTGGAAACTCATGTGATGGCGGCCGAGCGCCTGCATGGCGACGATACGACCGTGCCGGTTCTGGCCAAAGGCAAGACCGATACCGGTCGGTGCTGGGTTTATGTTCGAGACGACAAGCCCTTTGGCGGCGTCGGGCCGCCCGCGGCGATGTTCTACTACTCGCGCGATCGCCGGGGCGAGCATCCGCAGGCGCATCTGGCGGGATATGCCGGCATCCTGCAGGCGGACGCCTATGACGGCTACAACAAGCTCTATCTGGCGGATCGCAAGCCCGGTCCAGTCCGGGAGGCGGCGTGCTGGGTGCATGCGCGGCGCCCCTTCTTCGCCATGGCCGATCTCGAGGAGAACGCGCGTCGCAGGGCCGCTGGCAAAAAAGAAATCCCTCTATCGCCAATCGCGATCGAGGTCGTTCGTCGCATCGATGCCCTGTTCGAGATCGAGCGCTCCATCAATGGCAAGAGTCCGCAGGAGCGTCGGGCGGTCCGACAAAACTCGAGCCGACCGCTGGTCGATGATCTCCGGGTCTATATGCACGAGCAGGCCGCCAGGCTCTCGCGTGGGCATGACCTGGTCAAGGCCGCCAATTACATGCTCAAGCGCTGGCCGGCCTTCACCTTGTTCCTTGAGGATGGGCGCGTTTGTCTCTCGAACAACGCCGCCGAGCGAGGGCTGCGCGGCATCGCGCTGGGAAGAAAATCGTGGTTGTTCTGCGGATCCGATCGCGGCGGGCAGCGCGCTGCGGCCATGTACAGTCTCATTATCACGGCGAAGATGAATGGCGTCGATCCGCAGGCCTGGCTGGCCGATGTTCTCTCCCGTATCGCCACCCATCCCGCGCATCGGCTGGACGAGCTGCTGCCGTGGAATTGGACGCCGTCCGCTTCAGCGATCTGCGCTCGAGCGGCGTGACGATGCACATCAACAAAGTCCATCACGCCACCACAATCAATCGCGTCGCCGATGACCTCGGCGAAGATGAGGACTGGCTGCGGGACGTCGCGAATGAAATGGACGCCGAGGACGGCCTCATCTGGGTCTACGGCGTCGGAGAAGGTGGCGTAATGGCGTTCACGGACTTCGGCATCGAGACCCTGACGGAACTCATCCGGATGTACAAGGAAAACCCAAAGCTCCTTACCCGCTAAGATCAACAATCCGTCCCGTCCGCGGTCTACGCCGGATGGGTACGGTGCGCACTGCCTCTGTCATCAGATCGGCAGCGGCGGCAATTGTCCGGCTCGCCGACCTGAGCGCTAGAAAGTTGGATGAGATCGCGTCGTTCGAGTCTACCAAATCGCTCGTTCAGCGATGCAATGGTCCTACCGAAGCCACAACCGACGTCCAGCACGTCTTGCCCTTCGGCAATTCCCGCCAATTGACCCAGCTCCAGAGTCAGCTTTGCGGCGGCTGCCGCATAATCCTCATCATCACAGAGCGCTGTTTGCGGGTCGTCCCCATAGCCCCAATGGACATGACGGCCGAAGCTTTTTTTCATTTTTCACTATTCGCCCCAAGCCGCCGTTGCCAGCCTTTGGATAGAATATCCGATATCGGCTATTTGCTTCCGATGCTGGCCGCAAGTCGAAACCGAAGCCCAAGCCAATGAACAATCAATAATCGAGGTTTCAGCTTCCATCCGCGTAAATACGCGCGATCAACGCCGCAATCGACCATCGCGGGCGCTCGGCGGGATCCGGTCTACCAAAGCTGGGCGTTAGAGCCGATCCAAGAAGTTGAGATTCATGAGCAAAGGCTTGGTCTGGTCAAGCGTCTGAGCATGATGCGGATCATGGCGAGGCGGACGAAGGCAGCGACAGTTCTGGCGTAGCGCTCGAAGTCGCGCGCCAAGCGACGGTTGCGGCTGATCCATGCGATGGTGCGCTCGACGATCCATCGCTTTGGCAAGACAACGAAGTGGTGCGCATCGCTGCGCTTGACGATCTGCAATGTCCAGCAACCGGTATTGGCAACAACCTTCTCCATCTTCGGCCCCTGGTAGCCTGCATCCGCGAAGATGCGCTCGATGAAGGGGAACAGACGGCGCGCCGTCCGCAGCACTTGGCGGGCGCCATCGCGATCCTGCACGTCGGCGGGATGGACGACCACACTCAACAGGAGGCCGAGCGTATCGACGAGAATATGGCGCTTGCGTCCCGTGACCTTCTTCGCTGCATCGAAACCCTGCGGGTCGAGCGCAGAGCCCCTTTTTGAGCGGCCTTGGCGCTCTGGCTGTCGATGATCGCCACACTTGGGCTCGCTTCGCGTCCGGCCTGTTCGCGCGTCGCTATGTAGAGCGCGTGGTGGATACGCACCAGCGTGCCGTCCCAGTCCCACAGCATGAAGTAATAATGCGCTGTGCTCTTCGGCGGCAGGTCCTTCGGCAAGGCCTGCCATTGGCAGCCAGTCGACAGCACGTAGCAGATCGCGTTCAGCACCTCGCGGACATTCACGTCCCGCGGCCGGCCGCCATGCTTAGCCGGAGGAATCATCGGCTCAACCAGCGCCCACTCGGCGTTGCTAAGGTCACTCGGGTAACGAAGGCCATGCCGCTCCGCCGCGCGGCGGTGTTCGGGCTTCCACATCGGGCGCTCCTGTGCGAATCAAAGCGCCAATCAAGGAATCACAACCGATTCATCCGACTCAATATCTTTTTGGATCGGCTCTTAGTATTTTAATGTAAACATTCCTTCTAAAGTTTTTATTATAAATAGTACTTTGGTAATAAAGTATATTATCACTGGTTACAGTATAATTATAGTATAATGGCCCATAAGGGCCGAGGTACTAGGCGTGGACTCGTTAACACGCAGCCACAGCCGTATTGATGCGAGTTGGACGAAGGCCAGATAATTCGTGGCGAGCTTGTCATAGCGCGTCGCGACCCGCCGGCACTGTTTGATCTTATTGAAGAACCGTTCGACCAAGTTGCGAGCTCGGTAGAGATGCGGGCTGAAGCAGATCGGCTCGCTGCGATTGCTTCTCGGCGGTATATTGGCCCATGCGTGCCGCTTTGTGACAAGTGCTCTGATCCAATCTGCGTCATAGCCTCGGTCCGCGAGCAACATTGATCCACTTTTCAGGCGAGACAGAAGACTGCCTACAAGTCGATTGTCGTGCGCCTCACCGGCTGTCAGCGCGAGCCGCACCGGAAGCCCGTTGGTATCGACGACCGCATGAATCTTGCTGGTCAACCCGCCTCGTGACCGGCCCATTGACTGTCTTTTATTCCGAGTGATGCAGGCGCCGTGCTGATGCACGCGGACAATAGACGTGTCGATCATCTGCACCGCAGCGTCATCGGCGCCAGCTAGCGCATTCAAAATCCTGCGCCAGACGCCCGCCCGCCGCCAGCGAACGAAGCGATTGTAGCAGGTGGTGTAGGGACCAAAACCGTTCGGCAGGTCCCGCCAAGGCGCCCCGGATCGCAACACCCAAAAGATGCCGTTGAGAACACGACGGTCGTTCACCCGTGCTACGCCACGCGGCTTGTTCGGCAGCATGGGCTTTATGGCGGCCCATTCGTGGTCGGTAAGTTTATAGCGCATGATGCGAAGCTCCCCAGTCTGGAAGCTTGAATCACAGGGGTGCCGCGAGCTCAAACGCGCCTTCTACCCCCGCCTCAGGTCCGCTTTCAGGGCGAAGCGGACATGAAGCCGCAGGCGAAAGCCGGTCGGATTGGTCGAAAATGACCCCATGTCCGACATTAAGCCCACCTTATTGTGCGGCTGCACAAAACCCCAGCAATCCCCCTTCCAGAACGCTGGCCAAAACCGATACGATGTCATCTCCTGGGATTGGGCGGGCATGAAGCAGCAGTGGTTTCGTGCTCCTCTCGATAGCGCGGCCCCATTTGGACTGGCATGTCAATTGCACGACAGCCGGCGATGCGATGAAAAAACGACGACGCCTGCCTACAAAGCCAACACGGCGCAATTCTCCACGGGTCGTGCGTCGCGGATCGTCCGCCGACAGCCTGAATGAGAAGGTAGCGCTCTTTAAACGCGAGCGGGATGAGGCGCTAGAGCAGCAGAAAGCCACAGCGGACGTGCTGCGCGTCATCAGCGCATCGGCTGGAGAGTTGGAGCCGGTATTTGACGCATTGCTCGCAAACGCAACGCGCCTCTGCGAGGCCATTTTTGGTATTCTATGGTTATCCGAGAAAGACGGATTTCGGTTCGTTGCTCAACACGGTGTGCCGCCTCTGCTCGTGGAAGACCGACAGCGAGAACCGTTTGTCCGCCCTGGCCCAGGAACGGGCCTCGGTCGCGTCGCAAAGACAAAGCAGCTCGTTCATGTCGCCGATATCACGACCGAGCAGGCATACGCCGAACGTGATCCACTTCGAGTTGCTTATGCCGAGCTTGGGGGCGCACGGTCCCTCATAGCTTTGCCGATGCTCAAGGAGAATGATCTAATCGGCGCTATTACGATCTTTCGTCAAGAGGTTCGGCCGTTTACCGACAAACAGATCGAGTTGGTCCGAAACTTCGCCGCCCAGGCGGTCATCGCGATTGAAAATGCGCGATTGATGGCCGAATTGCGCCGGCGCACGGCTGATTTAAGTGAGTCGCTGGCGCGGCAGACCGCGACGTCGGAGGTTCTCGGCGTTATCAGCCGATCCAAATTTGAACTGCAACCGATCCTGCAAAGCGTCGTGGACACCGCAGCGCGGCTCTGTCGCGCTGAAAGAGCGGTCATCTTCCGACTAGAAGGCGGAATTTATCGCTTTGCGGCTGGCCACAGCCTCGATCCAGAATATCTGGAAATCGAGCGGCGAACTCCTATTTCGCCCGGCCAGGGAACAGTCGTCGGCCGCGCCGCAATAACTCGGCATGTCGCCCGGATCGACGATGCCTGGACCGATCCACTTTACGAGGCAAAACATGACGCCAAAATCGGTGAGGTCCGCTCGATGATTGGCGTGCCTCTCATGCGTGAGGGAGAACCGATTGGTGTCATCGCCTTGGCGCGTATTCGGGTTGAACCGTTTGGAGAGCGCGAGATCGCGTTGGTGACGACCTTCGCCGACCAGGCGGTGATTGCGATCGAAAACGTGCGCCTTTTCGACGACGTTCAGAAACGGACCCAGGAACTGAGCAAGTCACTGGAGGAACTGCGGACCGCACAGGACCGCCTCGTGCAGACCGAAAAGCTCGCTTCGCTCGGCCAACTCACTGCCGGCATCGCGCACGAGATCAAGAACCCACTCAATTTTGTAAACAATTTCTCGGCCGTCTCAGTCGAACTCGTCGACGAGTTGCAAGAAACCCTCGCAGGGGTGACGGCCGACGATAAGACTCGTTCTGAAATTACCGAACTGACTGATACATTACGCGGCAATTTGCAGAAGGTCGTGCAACACGGCAAGCGTGCCGACTCCATCGTCAAGAACATGCTGCTGCATTCGCGCCAGGGCTCGGGAGAGCATCGCTCTGTCGATATTAACGCTCTCGTCGAAGAAAGCCTCAATCTCGCCTACCACGGTGCAAGGGCCGAGAAACAGGACTTCAATATCACCGTTGAGCGGTCCTTCGACCCTGCGGCCGGAAAGGCCAATCTGTTCCCACAGGAGATCACGCGGGTGCTACTAAACTTGATCTCAAACGGGTTATATGCAGCCACAAAGCGAAAAGCTGAAACCAGTGGAGGCGGCTATGAACCCACGCTTACCGCCGCGACGAAGAACCTGGGCGACCGCGTCGAAATAAGGATTCGTGATAACGGCACCGGAATACCCCCGGAGGTAAAAGAAAAAATGTTCAACCCGTTCTTTACGACAAAGCCTCCCGGTGAAGGGACTGGGCTGGGCCTGTCCATTACTCATGACATCATCGTCAAGCAACATTCGGGATCTATAGAGGTCGACACGCAGCCCGGCGAGTTCACCGAATTTCGGATCGTCCTGCCGCGCGGTGCTGCGCCCATTACCAAGTCGGGCGGACGTGCGTGAACATGTTCATTCTCGTTGTCGACGATGAGCCCGACGTTGAGGTGCTATTCCGCCAGCAGTTCCGGCGTGACCTGCGCGCCGGTCGCTTTACGATGGAGTTTGCTCAATCCGCCCCCATTGCACTTCAACGCATTACAGATGCTACCTGCCAGTCTCTCATCCTGATCCTGTCGGACATCAACATGCCGGGGATGAGTGGCCTCGAACTCCTGCCTAAGGCGAAGGCCCTGCGGCCCGATGTACCGATCATCATGATAACGGCTTATGGGGATGCGGAGACCAAACGCAAGGCACTTGAAAGTGGAGCGGAGTCGCTATTGACGAAACCGATCGACTTCGGGACGCTTCGCAGCGAAATCGATATGCGGGTTGAACGCGCTGCCTGAACGCGCTGTCTTAGGCTCCTCAGCGCAATGATCTCGATAAAAAGCTCTCGGGGAGGATTCACCATGGCATACGGGGCCGAACGCGATAGCGGGACCGCTATACCATCCGCGCTCACCCGCACCCCACTGAACCGGCAGCAAATCGCCGGTTTCTGGGCTGCGTGGTTTGGCTGGATGTTGGACGGTATGGATTCCGTAATTTTCGCGCTGGTTCTGGGACCCGCACTAACCGAGCTGTTGCCTCGTTCGGGCATAGAAGCGACCCCGGCAAATATCGGATATATCGGCTCCTTAACGTTTGGCCTGTTCTTGGTAGGTTGGGGCCTCTCTTTCATCTGGGGACCGATCTCCGACAGATTCGGCCGCACCAAATCGCTCGCAGGCACCGTGCTCGTCTATGCCGTCTTTACAGGTGCGGCCGCATTTGCACCCAACGTCTGGATGTTGGCGGTCTTTAGGTTTCTTGCGGGTATTGGCGTCGGCGGCGAGTGGGCTATGGCCGGCACCTACGTTGCCGAAGCCTGGCCTGAAGACCGACGCAAGATGGGGGCCGGCTACCTGCAAACTGGTTACTATTTTGGCTTCTTCGTCGCAGCAGCTTTGAACTTCACGATTGGCGCATCGCTCGGCTGGCGAGCCATGTTTCTTTGCGGTCTGATCCCAGTGGTCGTGGCCGTCGCAACCCTGCTCGGGGTAACGGAGCCGGAGCGTTGGAAGCGCAGTCATCAGGAGGAGAAGGCAGCACCTGCGAAGCGGCACAATCCTATCGGATTGATTTTTAGCCCTCGCTATCTTCGGCGCACGATTGTCATGTCGGCGTTATTGACGGTTTCGATCATCGGCCTATGGGCAGCTGCTGTCTACGAGCCGACCGCGATCGTGTTTCTCTCCCGCCAAGCGGGGATGGCCCCCTCAATTGCAGTGAAAATGGCATCCTATGGGACCGGTCTGCTTTCTTTCGGCACCATAATGGGTTGCATCGCGGCACCGTGGCTCGCCGAGCGGTTTGGTCGGCGTCCTACCCTCGCGCTCTATTTTTCAGGCATGATGGTCACAATCGCATTGGCGTTCGGCTGGGCGTTCTACTTGCCGACGGGCTCGGCGCTGCCAGCTTTCCTGACAGTGCTTTTTTTCCTCGGTCTTTTTGGCGGCAACTTCGCGATATTCAGCCTTTGGCTCCCCGAGCTGTTCAGCACCGAGGCGCGCGGAACTGCGTTCGCCTTCTGCACGTCGGTAGGGCGCTTCATCGGCGCCGGAGTGAACTTCGGGCTCGCCAGTGTCGTGGCCGCCATGGGCACGCTAGGTACCCCTATCGCGCTGACCTCGATCGCATTTGTCATTGGTCTATTGATCATCCCGTTCGCGGCGGAAACTCGTGGCGAAACCTTGCCCGAGTAGCTGCGGCTTTGTTGCCCGGCATGAGTCTCCGGCTGGCGGTGATCAGAGCCAATTTTTTTATCTCTTCAACCTCGAAAGGCGTATTCCAGAACGCCACCTCCTGCGCCGCATCAATCCTATCGTAGGACGGATATTGGGTGAGTTTCGCGAGAAGCTACGACCTTTCTACAGCGGGATCGGCCGACCTTCGATCGACCCCGAGCTGATGATCCGGATGCTGATCATTGGCTACTGCTACGGCATTCGCTTTGAACGGAGGCTGTGCGAGGAGGTCGAGTTGCAACTTGGATACCGCTGGTTCTGTCGTCTCGGTCTTGACGACAAGGTTCCTGATCACTCGACCTTCTCGGTCAATCGTCACGGCCGGTTCCGCGACAGCGACCTGTTCCGTCAGGTATTCGAGGCGGTGGTGCGAGCCTGCATGAACGCCGGGCTGGTCAAGGGCGAAGCCTTCGCGGTCGATGCCAGTGTCATGGAGGCGGACGCGAGCCGTTATCATGCCAAGGCGCCCGATGCGATCGACTGGTCGTTGCCGGAACGTCAGACGCGGCGGTTGCCGAGTTTCTCGGAGCCCTTGATGACGAAGATCCCGACGCGGATCGCAAGGTGCCAAAAGCGATCTCGCCGGTGGACCCGTGCTCAGCCTGGACCGCCAAAGCCAACAAGCGCGTTCAGTTCGGCTACGGGCTCAATTATCCAATCGACATCGAGCACGCGGTTATCGTCGACGTGGAGGCCACCCCAGCCCGCACCTACGACGAAGTGGCCGCGACCAAAACCATGATCAAGCGTACTGAACAGACGCGGGGCTGAAGCCCAAACGGCTGGTGGCCGACACGGCCTATGGCACCGGCAAGTTCCTCGGCTGGCTCGTCGGCGCCGGCATCACGCCGCACATTCCGGTGAAGGACATGAGCGATCGTGATGACGGAACCTTATCGAGCCGCGACTTCACGTTCGATCGCGAGCGTAACGTCTATGTCTGTCCCGCGAACAAGCTGCTCAAGACTACCGGCCGAGCCGGTCGCGCCAATCGCGCAGCTCGCGCATGTTCAGCAACGCGACAAGCTTGCCAGAAAGCGCCGGCGGCAAATGCTTGCGCACCCGCGCGACGCTGCTGACATCGCCGCCGCGCGTCTTTAGGTCAGCCTGGTAGGTGTCGAGAGCTTCGCCGACGGTCGTGGGTTTATTGGGATCGCCGCTCGTCGCGTCACCGTCCCTGCCGTTGCGCGCCAGCACTCTGGCGCGCTCTTGCGCCTGCCAGAAATCCAAAACGCTGTCACCGTTGGCCTCCTCATAATCGTCGGCGGTGGCGAAGGCCTTCATCCAATTGCCGCCCTTGCCGTCGGCGGCCATCACGTTCCACCGTCCCGCCGTCTCGATACGGCGGTAGCCGAGCCGAACGCCCACAGCAATGCGCACGCTATAGGGCTTCTTGCGCGGCGCGAGCTTTAATCGGGCGGTGCGGGTTTCGAGCTGGCTGGAGCGTGTGCTGCGCGCCATGATCGGGTACCCAACGATCCGGAGTTCGATCGAGGCCTACGCCAAGGAGCGCGCAATGTGGTGTCCGATGGGCAGAATGGGTACCGCATGGGATGTCGCCAATGCCAGCCCCTTTCTGGCGTCGGACGAGGCTAGTTTTATCACCGGTGCCGAACTTGTCGTCGATGGCGGCGTGACAAGCGCGACCGCATGGTGACCAAATGCGGGGGCGTCACCGCCACAGAAACGCAAACTGATAAGGAAAGTAGAGAAAGCTTATCAGTTGTGAGCGGGTAGCTTTCTGTGATCTCCTGGCAAGCCCAGCTCATGCCCTAAGCGACCGCGGCCTTCGGCGTCACCGTTTGACGCACCTCAAAGCCTTCGAATTTCGGATGATCCAAATAAAGCGCCCCAGTGGATTCATTGCCAGCACGCGCATGCGCCGCGCGGAATTCTGCCGACCTGGTCCACGCTTCGAAGGTGGCCTTGTTCTTCCACACCGTATGTGAAGCGTAGAGGATATGGTCTTCAGCCTCCGGACCTTTGAGTAGATGGAACTCAACAAAGCCGGGAACGCGGTCAAGATGGGTGTCCCGGCTCAGCCAGACCTTCTCGAAGGCCTCTTCAGAGCCTTTCGTCACACGAAAACGGTTCATAGCGATAAACATCGTCGTTTCTCCTGTTACACGCAGTCAGCTTCTTTTATCCTTAGTCGCTGCCTCACTGTCCTCAACGCCGAAACGGAACGTTAGCGATCCTTTGAAGGCGATATCTGGGCTTGGCACAACATAACCGCAGATTATTCGCACACACCTGCCCTATCGCCACAGCGCAGCCTCCACCATTGAGACCGCACTCCGGGAATCGGGCCTATGGCTCCCTCGAAATCCAGTGAAAATGGTTCGACGCCCAAGCGTCCCGCAAGGCCGAAAGCGACGGCTCGAAGAAGGCTTGGCTAAGAAGTGAAGTCGTTAGGATTTAAGTGCGGTCGGCGATCCATATCGCGCGTCATAGATGCGACGGGCGGCTCATTCTGCGGCGGCGACCGTTGGTCTTTTCGCGTCTGAGCCAGCGATACGGACAATAGCGCCCGCTTCTATCGATTCTTGCGGATTGTCGATCAGCCGATCGGTCAAGGACAGACCGGATTGAATCTCGACGCGGTTGCCGAGATCGCGGCCCAGTCGCACGGGTTTTAGAATAACCTTGTTGTTGGCGTCGACTGCGGCCACGCGCATTCCATTTCTGCCGAAAATCAGCGCCGTGGACGGAATGCGCAACGTGGTGGGGTCGGAGGGAATGTGGAACTGTACTTCTGTGAAGGCGCCGGGCCACAGCTTCCCGTCGGGATTGTCCGCCTGCAGCTCGATCAGAGCGGTGCGGGAATTTTCCGCCAGCGCATTTGAGGTCGACGACAGCTCCGCCTCGAAAGTCTCCAGCTGGCCCGGCAGATGCAGCGTCGCCTTGACGCCAGGCTTGAGGTCGCCAAGGAACGCTTGCGGGACATTGACAAAAATGCGCATGCGATGGATGTCGGCGACCTGGTAGAGGGCCCTCCCCGACGTACCGCCGGCGTTGATGAGATCGCCGACATTGACGTTGCGTACCGTGACGACGCCGTCGAACGGCGCCTTGATCTCTTCGAAGCCGGTCAGCTCCCGGAGCCTGTTGACCGCAGCGTCCTGGACCGTCACGTTCGCTTTGGCGACCGCCAATGCCGCGTTCCGCGAGGCCGCGGTCAAGCGATCGGTGTCGCCCTGCTCCAAGCTCGACCACCCCTGAGCGACGAGACGCGCCGTCCGCCCGTTGGTCACCTGGCCGAGATCGGCGTTCGCCTGCGCCTGTTCGACGGCGGCCTGCAATTGGACGAGTTGCGCCTTCGCCTCTTCAAATTGCTGGTCGAGATCGGGCGCCGAGATCGTCACAAGCACTTCGCCCTTGTTCACATGCGCGCCGATCTCGTAATGCCAGGCGGTCACGTAGCCGCTGGCGCGGGCGAACAGCGAACTGATATTGAAGGCGCTGACGTTTCCCGGCAGAAGCAACGTCTGTTCCGGCGGACCGGGTTCAGCTTGAACAAGACGCACGTTCGGAATCGCTTGCGCGTCGGTCCAGGCCTTGACCTCCTGCTTGCTCCTGGCGCGATCGAGGATACCGAACGCGGCCAGAGCGATCGCGCCAACCGCAACGAAGCCCAGCAAAAACAAGATCCGGCGGCGGGCGGACAGTTCGGAAGACATGAGAGCTCCAGGTTAGGCGTGGGAAGGCGCGTCGGAAGGCGAATCGACCGCCGCGGCGGAACGTGGTTGGCGTCCATGGGGCGATGCTGAACAACACCGGCACGAACACCAGGTCGCGAAAATCAGCGAGGCCACCGATGACGGCTCGGCCGAGAACACGTGCTGGGTTCGATCGCCATCGGCGCCATGCCGATGATCATGGCCAACGCCGTCATGATCACAGGTCTGAAATCTGCGTGCCGCCCGCTTCCAGCGCGGCGGTCAGCGCGTCTTTGCCTTCCGAGAGCCGCTCCCGTGCGAAACTAACGACCAGAATGCTGTTGGCCGTGGCGACGCCCATGCACATGATCGCGCCGGTGCGAGCGGCACGGACAGGGTCGTAAAGGTAAGGAACAGCATCCAGACGATGCCGGCCAGAGCTGCTGGAAGCGCCATGATGATCACAAAAGGATCTATCCAGGACTGGAAATTGACGACGATCAGCAGATAGATCAGGACAATCGACATGGCCAAACCGATAAACAACTGCCGGTAAGCATCGGTCATAGTGGCCACCTGACCCAAAATCACGACGGTCGAGCCTTTGGGCAGGTCCGCGCGTAAATCGTCGACGATTTCTGCACGTCGGCGGCGACGCTGCCATTCCAGCCCTGTGTCGTCGCATAAGATGTTGACGACAGGCCTGATATCGTAGTGTTGAACGACCGCCTCAGTCGGCAGAGGGTCGGCCTCCTAGCAATTGGGTGGACTGAGCAGCAGTGAACGGCAGGTTTTTCGTTGTCCAAGCGTATCGATGCCATATTGCAGCATTGGACGGAAACCGAATAGGACACGCCATTTGTCGGGTTGGCAGCCAGGTCGGCGCGGTCTGCGTGCTGCCCAAGCAGACATTCGCCTCAATGCTTGTAGCGGCATCGGTTTCCGTCGAATCCGACGACGCCGGCGAGTTCGCGATTGAAATCGACTTCAGCGCGAAGAGGTCCTGGAATTGCTCCTGGATGCGGGGATCCGCAACGCCCAGGACGTCGCGGATCTGCGCAAGCAGCTTGTTCGCGAAGGCGCGGCTGGCGTTGAGGTCGGCACCGGCGATCTGAACATCGAGGGGCGCCGGCGAACCAAAATTGAGGATCTGGGTGACGATGTCACAGGGAAGAGATCGAGAAAATTGTGCCGGGAAGGCCGGACGGCGGTTTCTCGCGTAGAGTCTTCACATAGACGTCCGTGGCGGTATTCCCCTTCCGTTGACTGACCGATATGTCGGCATCGAAGACGCCGATCGTGCCGGAACTTCCATATGAAATATTGATGCCGCTGTTCGGCAAACCAATGTCAACGATGCTCGCTATCCGATCAGGCGGTATCAGCGCGCGGTTTCTTGAACCTGATCGGTCAAGCGCGTCGTTTCCTCTGAAGTTGTTCGTTCCGGTTGGTGCGCGCATGTGAATTCTTATCGCTCCGGCATCGATCGAGGGGAAGAAATCCCGTCCAAGGAACGGAGCGAGGCCGAGACGCCAAGGCTACGCGAGAGGAAGCCGCCGGCGAACCAGCAACGCTGCTGCAGCGCCGATTCCAGCAAGCCCAGATAGCCTTCCTCAATCGTTCGAAATAATGTTCGAACCCGTGTTGGAAGCGGGCGAAAAAGCCTTTCGGCGACGGTCCGCCATCTTCCGAACGAGTCGAATGATGGTGCTGGTTGCGCAGGAGAAAATGCGCCATTGTCGGCACCAGCGTATAGGTCAAAACGTAGGAGGCAATCATCGCGAAGACGACCGCCATCGCCAACAGCCAAAACGAGTCACCCGGCGACCCGCCCTCGGAGAGGACGGAGTCAAAGACGATGCAGATACAAAACAGCGCGATCGTCGCAGGGCCATGATTTCCTGCGCGCCGTGGGTGATGGCCGTCAGGATGTCTTCGCCCTGCTCCTCCATGTGGCGATTGATGTTTTCGATGGTGACCGTCGCATCGTCGACCAGAATACCGACCGCGAGCGCCAAGCCGCCGAGCGTCATCAACATTGATCGTCTGGCCAAGCACCGAAAGCACGGTCAGCGAGCTAAGCACCGCCAGTGGTATCGAAACGGTGATGATGAAGGTCGAGCGCCAACTGCCAAGAGCCGGATCATGAAGCCCGTCACACCAGCCACAATAAGTCCTTCGCGAACGACGGCAGCAACAGAGATCTGGCGGAAGACCCGACTGATCGGCAGCATGTTTGAGATTGACCCATCCGGAAGTGTTAGCCTGAATAGCCGGCAAGCGCGCTTTTACGCGGCGATGATGTCCAGGGTCGAGGCGGAAGCTGAGATCTCCAGCACCGACATCAGCACGCCCTTGCGGCCATCCGACTGCACGACATTCGTCTGGCGGCGAACCGTTGTGAACATGGGCGACATCGCGCATGAAGAAGACCACGGCGCCGTTGACCACTTTAATCGGCAGATTATCGAAATCTTCAATGGCTTTTGGAAAATCGTTGAGGTAGATAGTGTATTGCGTCAGGAACCGATCTTTACGTAGACCAGCGTGATCAGGTTCTGCCGGGCGAGGGCGTTGCCGATGTCGGTCGCCGAGAGGCTGTGGGCGCGCAACGCGTTTTGGTCGAGGTCGATCTGCACCTGCCGGGCAGCGCCGCCGTAGGGGTTTGGCAACTGGACGCCTGGGATCGTCGCGAGCGCGGGCCTAATGAAATTCGTGGCAAGGTGGACGACGCATGTTCGAGAGGGTGTCGCTCGACAACGCCAGTTGGATGATCGGAAGCGCTTGAAGCGTCGGAGTAAACCAGCAAGAACGGCGGGGTGATGCCGAGGAAGTTGCTTCAAGACGGTTTGAGATATGGATGTGACCTGCGCCTCGGCGGCGTTGATGTTCACTGTGGGCTGGAAGAAGACTTTAACGATGCCATAGCCAGGAAGCGACTCCGAACTCGATATCTCGATTGAATTGACAGATAAATCAATACGCGCGTTTGGTGGTGCGCGACAACGGTTCGCCATCGCCCGGCGGCAAGCCGGTATAGCCATATTACGGAAATGACCGGGATGTTGATATTCGGAAAAATATCGGTCGGCGTGCCAAGCGCCGAGCGCACGCCAAAGATCGCGATCAAGATCGCCATGACGACGAAGGTGTAAGGACGCGCAAGGGCTAACCGAACGATGGCGCTTCATGAGCCAGAGCCCTGAATTTGAAGATCGCGCCGCTTAACGCCAACGACGATACGTCGAAGCGCCCGCTTTTGGCGCGGCCGCCGCAGCGGGTGGGGCAGCACCAAACCAGCTCGGAAATGCCGATGGAAGAGAACGACCCTGATCAGCGCCACTGTGACCCCTATAGGCCATTTTGGTGTAACGGGCGGAGAAAGAGACGGAAAATTAATTCGCGGTAAGGAGCGCCGCACCTTTAAAATTTTGCCAAGTCATCAGAAACAATAAAGTCACGATCACAGACGTAACTTTCATATAAACCAAATAAGGTCTGCTTGGCTTACAGCCTTTTGGTAAGATGACTGACAACAAGACGCGCCGCGCTATCCTCGCGATAGTCGAAGGGATGGTTGAATAAGCGCCCGATCAAAGCCCACCTCAGTTGGCAGCCAGGTCGTTTACTCCTTGGGTATGCAATTTTTATTTCGTGTTTATTTATTTACCCGCAGTCATTGCCCGCAATTCCGCTGACTGACCGATAGTCCGAACACAAGGGCTCTCGGGTGCGATTGCGCTTAAGAGGAGATAAGTCTGCTCTCGCCTCCGCCTACAGCAAATCTCAGCTACGCGCATCGAGCGGTCGGGCCGGGTTGTCCCGCGCGAGGCAGTTCGGCCCGGTTTAACATGCCGCGCCAATGC
>CAVTOV010000005.1:0-1608728 GCA_963736435.1 uncultured Alphaproteobacteria bacterium
AGCTGCCACGACGGCCATCATACAGAGGCGATCGCTTTACCCTGAAAGCTGCCGCGGCCGATGTCGTCATCGGCCGCCGTCGGCGTTCGCGACAGTGGCGCCGCCGCCGACATGATCTGGCCGCCCTGGGATTTCTTCAGGCACATGCTCATGTTCGAGAAGCTGCCACCAGCGCATCGCCTATAGGGAACTTCGCTATGACAGAAGCTGCTGAACTGCGGCCGTAGGACAGAGGTATGGTTCCTTTGAGAAGAAAAGGGTTGTCCCTTCCGAAAAGGTGATCCGTCCAGATTGGCAATGTGAGGCAGAATCATCGCATCATCAGGTTCGATGCGTGCGATCCTGCACTTGCTCGTGACATTCGTCGCCGACATATTCAAGTCGCGCTGCCGGCTTGAATCCGAGAACCTGTTTCTCCGTCATCAGCTCAACATCGCATAGCGGCGAGCGCCGCCTCGTCTGCGGCTGTGCGGCAGTGACCGGGCGTTGTTGGTATGGATGACGCGAATTTGGCCCGGTTTGCTTGATGCGGCCAGGGTAGTTCAGCCGGAGACCATCCTGCGATGGCATCGTTCCGGATTCAAAGCGTTTTGGCGCTGGAAATCTCGAAATAGGGCAGGGCGGCCGAAGGTCGATCGCGAGCTACGCGATCTCATCCGACGGATGGGCAGAGAGAATCCACTATGGGGTGCGCCCCGGATCCATGGCGAACTGCTGATGCTGGGTTTCGAAGTCGCCCAGTCGACGGTCTCCAAATACATGGTGCGGGGTCGGCGGCCGCCGTCGCAATCCTGGAAAACGTTTCTTCAAAACCACGCCGAGGCGATCGCTGCTATTGATATGTGTGTGGTCCCGACGCTGACCTTTGAGCGCTTGTTTGTGTTCGTGGTTCTGGGCCACGGTCGGCGGCATCTGCTGTGGTTCGAGGTGGCGCGGCATCCCACAGCGGAGTGGCTGGCACGACAGATCACCGAGGCCTTCCCCTGGGCATCGGCGCCGACCTACCTGGTGCGCGACAATGACGGTGCACACGGAGATGTCTTCTCGCGCCGGGTGCGGACCGTGGGTATCCGCGACCGGCCGATCTCGCCCCGGTCACCATGGCAAAATGGTCATATGGAGCGGCTGATCGGCACTCTGCGCCGCGAGTGCCTGGATCGAATGCTGATCTTCGGCGAGGCGCACCTGCGACAAATTCTGACCTCGTACGGCTCGTATTATAATGAATTGCGCACGCACTTATCACTGCAAAAGGATACGCCCCTCGGCCGCGCGGTCCAGCGATACGGAAACATCGCCGCGACGCCTGTTCTGTCGGGGCTGCATCATCGATACGCGCGGATATGATTTTCGGAAAGGACACCGGTACGGCGAGCCCAACCGCTTCGACACTATGCCCTCGCAGCCGAGCGCGCAGGCGCTCTTGAACACGGCCGCGCCGTCGGCGTCGTAATGCTGGTTTAGAGCGATACCGGAGTGGGGGTCGCGGAGAAGCTTTGTCAGCAGCCGTTTTCGCTTTTCGATTGGCAATGCTTGCGCGCGTGCGACGAAAGCAATTGCAAAAGAACGGAACACCGCTCGGCAAGGTAATTGGCAAGACTCACCCGCCCGATCTCATTGGACCGTTGGGCAAGTAAGGCCGGTTCACTTTCAATGCGTCGATGCCGACTGCGGACGTCAGATGCAGATTGAGGGACGCGGATGGGGGCGCCGGAGTTGGCCCCTGTTTGAGTTTATTCGCTGGCCTATTGGATTTACGTGGTTACGCGATGTTTACGAGTGCCGCCTCCAGGGAATTCCAGATGAGTGCCACGCGATTGCGCGAACAGGCGGCCCGACTCCTTGCGCTGTCTTTGCGAGCCAGCGATGACGGCCGCATAGCCGAGTTTGACGAGCTTGCCATGAACGCCTCCGAATTTCTCGACCGCGCTATAAAGGCCGAAGGGGCAGCGCCCACAGCACCTACACCGGCCGGAACGCACGTTGCGCAACAAAAGCAACAGCCGCAGCCGGACGAGCCTGAGAAGACAGAATAAGCCGCATTATTACCGGTGCCCGAGCGGTTCTGCGTCAAAAGACGTAGCGGACGGCAAAAAAGTCATTTTAGAATTATTCCAGTTGTGGTCCCGGCGCGTAAGACATGAGCGAGCAGTCAATCCGATCTCTGAAAACCGTCCCTCCTATCCTGTGCCCAAAGTGTGACAAGCAAGCCCGGTTAATACGCCGGATGCCGATCACCGCATTTAGTCTGGAGGAGACGCACACCTTTGAGTGTGTCGATCCTAATTGCGGGCATCGGGTGCAGATTCATGGACGCGGGTGAGGCTGGCTCAATCGTCACCGTCGGCTTTCTTAGCGGCTTCTATTTGCGCCTTGCGCCGCGCCAACGGGTCCCATCGCTCAGCCATTCTCAATATGGTTTTCGCGCTCGATTGAATCCTGCACTTGTTCGGAGAGGCGGCGGCACTCGTCTCCGCTACGCTTATAATTCTTCTGCAGTCGGCATTAACGACGCTCCCGATCGCCCGGTGAAACGTCGCTTTTGTAAAAAGGTTTCGCGTCAGTTGGCGGCCCCTTTTTATTATAGGTCCTTTGCCAGTATCGTGTTCGCCATCCTCGGCATATTCGAATGATAACTGTGTTGACTTGCCCACATTCGTTCTTTCCCTGTTGAAAACTCAGGTACTGTCCGAATAGGGACACTCCGGATTTTGAGATGAGGACAGATTGGCAAGGCAGACCTAGTTGGGTCTCGGCCCCTTCTTGCCCCGAACGTTCCCAGCGTTCAGGGATTTCTCTTGGGGCGCTATGGACTGGCCGCCGGGCGCTCCTTCCCGCCTTTCGCGATTTCAGAGTCGTTTCAATCGACAAGTTGTCCCAGTTTCGCTAAACTTTTGCGTTGCGCGGGATGCACTTCATGACCGAGGACGCTGCGGACGAAACGGCAGTTGAAAAGGCTTGTCGAGATATCGACCGGTATATCTCTGAAACGGCACAGCCTTCCTCAAACGATGGTCAGTTGCTAACTCCCAGCTAAAGACTGCGCGCGCTCGGCGCGCGACAGACAGGATCATCCAAAATACCGTCTTCCGCACAGGAAAATTGCTACTCCACTATCAGCGAATGAACTTTGAGCTTTGTGAGCGCGCGATTCATGTCCGCTAAGGGACATCGCCCGGGTTTGGCACCACGTCTGCTTATGACCCAGCCTGTGTGAAAACGCACTGCATTATTTGATTCTCACGTTATGATTCCTGCGCGATTAGCGGAGGGGTCGGATGAGACGCTTCGTTGAGGGCACGGATCGCGGGCAGCGGACGCTGTTTCCAGAATCCCTGGAAGACTGGATTAGGGAGGACAATCCGGTTCGGGTGGTCGACGTCTTTGTGGAGGAGCTTGATCTGGCCGGGCTTGGGTTTGGCGGGGTCGCTCCCGAGGTGACCGGCCGGCCTTCGTATCATCCGTCGGTACTGCTGAAGCTTTACATCTACGGCTATCTGAACCGAGTTCAGTCGAGCCGGCGGCTTGAGCACGAGGCCGGGCGCAACGTTGAGGTGATGTGGCTGATGAGTTGACTAGTACCAGATCACAAGACCATTGCCGACTTCCGCAAGGACAATGGCGCTGCCATCCGCAAAGTGTGTGCTCAATTTATCGCGCTGTGCCGTGCGATGGGCCTGCTGACGCAAGCCAGCGTCGCGATTGACGGCAGCAAGTTCAAGGCGGTGAACAACCGCGACAAGAACTTTACGCGCGCCAAGATGGAGCGGCGCATGGCGCAGATCGAGGAGAGCGTCGCGCGCTATCTTGAGCAGCTCGATACTGCCGACCGGCATGAGCCGTCAGAGGCGCTCCAAACCAAGACGAGCCGCCTCAAAGAGAAGATCGAGACGCTGAAGCAGCAGATGCGGCGTCTGGAGCGTCTCGAGGTGGAGATGCTCGCTACCCCGGACCAGCAGATCTCGCTGACCGATCCTGACGCCCGCTCGATGGCGACTAGCGGCCGCGGTTCCGGCGTCGTCGGCTACAACGTCCAGATTGCCGTCGAAGCCAACCATCATCTGATCGTGATGCATGAGGTAACCAACGACGGGACTGACCGATCGCAACTCTCCCATGTGGCCAACGAGACCAAGGCGGTACTGGGCGTGGAGAAGTTGGATGCCGTCGCCGACCGCGGTTACTTCAACAGCGAAGAGATTCGGGCGTGCGAGGAAGCTGGCATCACGGTTACGCTGCCAAAGCCGATGACTTCGAACTCAAAGGCGGAAGGACGCTTCGGCAAGCAGGACTTCCGCTATGTGGCTGCGGAGGACGTTTACATATGTCCTGCCGGTGAGAAGCTCGCCTACCACTACACGACCGAAGAGAAAGGATTGGTTCTGCACCGCTACTGGACCAATGCCTGCCAGAGTTGCGCCATCAAGAACAGTTGCACCACCGGCAAGGAGCGACGGATCACCCGATGGGAACACGAGCACATTCTCGATGCAGTGCAGCGCCGGCTCGATGAGCATCCGGAGAAAATGCGCCAGCGGCGCGAGACGGTCGAACATCCGTTCGGCACCATCAAGGCCAGGATGGGAGCGACCCACTTCCTGATGAAGACGCTGCCACGGGTTGCCTCAGAGATGGCGCTGCACGTGCTGGCCTACAATCTCACCCGTGTCATGAACATCATGGGCATTCGGCCACTCATGGCCGCGATGAGGGCCTAGCCAAACCCGACACAAGGCTCCCAGCGCCACCAGATCGTGACGCTTCGACAACTTCCGGCAAAGCGTTTTTACACAACCAAGACCTAACGCAGAAGTCGAGCGAGCCAAATCGCTGTGACGCACAACATCACCCGTGGGATGATGTGTTAGCTTGTCGTCCTCGGCTACGCTGATGGCCGAGGGCTCGCGAGGTACTTCAATCAAAGATATTTAAATTAAAATCAGTTCGTTGGGAAATGAGTCCGCAGTGGGAGGTTTCATATGCCGGAGTCGCTAGACCGGTTAGCCGGAGCCGTCGCGAAACTTCATAGCGGCATCAAACCAATCGCCGATGCGGTCGGAGCACTACTGGTCGATGCGTTTCATTATTTGGCTCTGTTCGCGATAGGCGCAACCACCGTGTGGTCAGCAGTTGCGGCTTTCTTCGACATGGCCGCCAGGGGACGGGCTGCACTTTCGGACATCCTTCTTTTGTTTATCTATCTTGAACTCGGAGCAATGGTCGGCATCTATTTCAGAACGACGAGACTTCCTGTTCGCTTGCTGGTCTATATCACGATTACTGCTCTTAGTCGGGTCCTAATCGAGCTTGTGGGCGCTGAACATCGAACGGGGATCGAGCTCCTGGTTGTGGCAGGAGCAATTCTGGCGTTGTCATTCGCCGTACTGGTGTTGCGGTTCGCCTCTGAAACGTCCGACAGCAGCGAGCGTAGCGCAGATTGAGCGGAGCGAGAGGGACATAGCGTTGAACGGCGAACTATTTTGGCTTGTGTTCAAAGCCAAAGATATCTCGGTCATCACCCAACCAGCGGGGCACATAATCGAGGCCCGCTTGCGGGCGATGCTCGCCAAGGTGGCGGGAGAATTTCAGGAAGGTCACGAGCTAGACGATAAGACCGCCAAGAAAGCGCCAAAACGCCTGATTGGGGTGCTGTCACGCAAGGAAGCGACGGCGCTTTTGAAGAAGTTGGCGTAACGGGGCTGTCCTAATTGCGTTTTGTGCATTGGAACATTCTGTCGCCCGTCAGATTTAACGACGTGCTTGCGTCGCGACGGGACGCGCCCGTTGCACTAGATAGCAGGGAGACGACCCTATAACGCGCCAAAGGCCCCGACTGACCGGGGCCTTTGGCTTATATTGACCTGACCGGGCTTTTTTGGACCAAGCTTTGTGAGAAACTGAGCTTGGGAAAGGAGCTTTGGTTATGCCGAAGAAGAGGTTTAGCGCGGAGCAGATCGTGGTTCTGCTTCGCCAGATCGACGTGTTGATGTCACAGGGCAAGGCGGCACCGGTGGCGTGCCGGGAGGCCGGGATTTCGCAGCAGAGCTATTATCGCTGGCGGAAGGAATACGGCGGCCTCGAAATCGATCAGGCGAAACGGATGAAGGACCTGGATTGGGAGAACGTCCGTCTCAAGCGCTTGGTTGCCGATCTGTCGCTGGAGAAGCAAGTACTCAAGGACGTTGCCTCGGGAAACTTGTAAGCCCCGAGCGGCGCCGGCAGGCTGTCCAAGGCATTCGGGATAAGTACGGCCTCTCGGAACGCCACGCCTGCCGGATGGTCGGCCAGCACCGCGGGACCCAGCGATACGCCACCATCGTTCGAGCTGACGAGGATGCGCTGACGAGAGCGATTGTCTCGCTGGCCTCCCAGTACGGGCGCTATGGCTATCGCCGGATCACAGCACTGCTTGTTGCCGCCGGGTGGCAAGTGGGCTGCGATCGGGTTCAGCGGATCTGGCGTCGTGAGGGGCTCAAAGTACCAGGAAAGCAGAAGCCACGGTTGCCGCAAAAGATGTCGTGCTCGGCCCTTTTGCCGCATTCGAGCTCGCGGCAATCTCGGAATATATGGCGTCGCAGCAGATGCCACTTTTAAGTCTCGCGGCTGCCGACGATATCACGCAGCGCAAGCCCAATCCCTACTACTTCCGCGCCGGCGCATCGTCCTCGCAGCCGATGCATCCGCTCGCCGCCTACGCGGCCAAGGAGCTCAAATACAAGACGGCCGTATGCATCTCTGATGATTTTGCCTACGGCCACGAACAGATAGGCGGTTTCCAGCGAGTTTTTCAGGACAATGGGGGGCGGGTCACGAATAAGTTTTGGCCGCCGCTCGTTACCCCTGACTACGCGCCCTATATCGCGCAGCTCAGCTCGGCCGACTGCGTGGTGACCGGGTTCGGCGGCTCGAACCCGGTAAAGTTCATCAAGCAATACGCCGATATGGGGCTGAAAATGCCGATCCTGGGCGGTGACTCGGTCGGTGACGAATCGTTGCTGCGCAGCTATGGCGACGAGGTAATCGGCCTCATCACCGCCGAGCCCTATTCGATGGACGTCGATACGCCGAGCAACCATCTCTTCATCGAAGCGATGCTGCGCGACTATGACATCCAGCCAGGATTCTATGCGTCCGGCCTTTACGTCAACTGCCAGGTGGTCGAAGCCGGGCTGATCGCCATGGGCGGCAGGACCGACGATCGTACCGCGCTGGCAAGAGCGATGCGCGCCGTGTCCCTCACCGATACGCCGGGCGGTCCGGTGCGCTTCGACGACAAGGGCAACGCAATCTGCAGCATCTACATTCGGCGTACCGAGAAGAAGAACGACAAGCTCGTGAACACCATCATCAAGACCTACCATGATGTGAGCCAGTTCTGGACCTATGACGAGAAATGGTTCCTGGACCAGCCGGTCTATTCCCGCGACTACCCGCCGCTCAAGACGTAACTGACGTCGAGCAAGGCTTGCCAACAGCAGAGGACACACAATGGCACAGACTCCAACCGCAGCGGTGTCACGCCGTCATATAAAGAGAGACGCATCTCAGGCGCGTGGCTACTCGGCGGGCGTCGTCACGCAGGGTGGCCGCATCGCGTGGCTTGCGGGTCAGACCGCCATCGAAGATGCGTCCGGCAAGTCGCTCGCCGGCGACTTCGACGGACAAGTCCGCGCCGTATTCGACGGCCTTGCCGCCGTGGTCAAGGAGGCCGGCGGCGCGCTTAGCGACATCGTCACCGTCACCTGCTACATCACGGACGCCCGCTATGGACCACGCCTGACCGAACATCGCCGCCAGCTCTTCGGCGATAATTTTCCCTCCAGTGTCCTCGTCGTGGTAAGCGGATTGGCGAGACCGGAGATGCTCGTCGAGGTGCAAGGCATTGCCGTCATCGGCGATGCGTAAGCCCTGAGGACTTGGCCCATGACGATCTGGCTCTTGCTTGCGATCAACAGCGTTACGCTTGGAAGCCGTTGTTCCAGCCGGCACGAATCTTCGCGCCGAGGGTGCTCGCTGTCGCTTGTAGGCCATCGATCAAATAGAAACGTGTCTTCAAGATAATCATAAAGCCAACTAGAATTTTCAGGTGGACTCCCCGCTCAGTCTAGCTAAACCTTAACCGAGCTGATGATCGAGGGTGACGGCCAGCGCCGAGTTATGTGCGCCTGATTCATCGCAGGAAAGATGGTACATTCGCGTAATGACGGATTATGGAATGCGTCGCGGTGCGGATTATCGAAAATTCCGCGATTTCGGTCTTTACGTATCGATGCCGCTGATCAGGAATCTAGATATCCCGCGGCGTAAAAATAGCGGTGGCATTTGATCCGTGGGCAGGGCGCCGTGGGCCAGGACTGCCGACCAACTCGATCAGCGTCCGGAAGTCATCGCGCCTCTTGGAGACCCTTTTTTACCGAGCGGTGACGACGACACTAAGTACGCCGCATAACTCTAACTCTTCTGTCTCTTTCACGGCCCCTTCAAAATTGTGGGTATCGACTACCCAAAAGCCGCGGAGGGGTTTTCATGAGCACGGTGGGCGGCTCTCTCCGTAAGCCAGAGGCCGCACGGCTCGCACTGATAGACGAGAAGATTTGACTGCTTGCTCAACCGTGGGACAGTGCTGGAGTGCCGCATCGGTGACGAGCAACTCGGGCAACTCGGGCTATGAGCCCAGGAGCTTTCGGTGGGCATGGCAGCACCTCATCGAGGATTGCGAGCCCGGCTCGACCAGGGTCCGCCTGATTCGTAAACGAAACCTTAACGCAGTCGGCCGGCAGCGGTACGTTGCCGGCGAATGCAACCGTAAGTGCGCTGCCGACAAGTCGCATGATGACCTTCGCGCCCGCGTGGCTCTTGCTCCACACCAAGCCGCGGTGTCGCCGCTCGTGCCGAGCAATTAAATGGCTGCTGACCCTAATTTTCTTGGTTGCCCGCGGCTATGCCGCGCACCTCGCCGCAAGAAACCAAGTCGGCACCCAATTCGTAGCCGAAGAGGGCTCGCCGCAGTTCGTCGTTTGGGATGAGTACCTGAAAACGCTCGGCCGTCACGCCCTAGCGACCGATTGCCGTGCCGTAGACCCGTTGCGCATAGACCCGTACGAAATCCTGGTCACCGCCGATGACGATATAGGTCTTGTAACCGCTGTCGCGCATGAATTGCAGGACTTCCTGCACCGGCTGATAGGCAAGATCGGTATAGAGACGATCCCAGCGTGGGTTGTTTTGCAGTGCCGAGCCATTTTGCGACGCCAGCCTCGAACGTATCTACCGACATCGTAGCGGGTGGTGCGCCGCGTGCCATCGTTGCGCCGTGGACCGGTGGCCCGTAGTAAATGGACGGCATGAGAGGCTGGCATGAGACCGGACCAAGTTCGACTCGCGCCAGCCAAGTTATCGCTTTGGAGAGGAAATCGTGTGACGTGGCTTTTGAAGTGATGGCACGAAACAGATCGAAATCACGATGACAAGGAGCGCCATACTCTTAAGGACATGACGATGCGAACGCCGAAGTCGGGGCTATCCATCCCAAGGCCATGCCCGTGATCCTGACGACCGAGGCAGAGATCGAGCAATGGATGACCGCGCCAACCGAGGAGGCGCTTAAGCTTCAACGTCCATTGCCCGATGCATCGCTCAAGATAGTTGCCACCGGCCAGAAAGAAGACGTCGCGGCGGCGTGCTGAATTCGGCTATTGGCGTTGGTGACCCTGGTGGACGATGGAAGAATATCTCATTCGCTTCGTGGTGGGCGGCTTCGCTGTTTCGGCATTCGCGGCGCTTGGGGACGTTTTCCGTCCAAAAAGCTTCGCCGGCCTATTCGGCGCCGCGCCGTCCATCGCCATCGCAACGTTGCTGATTGCCCTGTTTAAAGAAGGCCCGGACTACGCCGCGATCGAAGGCCGCTCCATGATAATCGGAGCTGCGGCCTTGGCCGTTTACAGCCTCATCGTTTGCCAACTCATGAAACGCTACGAACTGTCGGGCCTCACCGCGACTTTGCTCGCATTGATCCCGTGGTTCGCGGTCGCTTTCGGTTTCTGGCGACTTTTCCTGGCGGGGTCTTGATGCTGATAAAGGTCAAGTTTTCCGCGTTCGCCAAAAGCCATTGGTATGAATACGCGATCCGTTTCATTCTCGGCGGCGCGGTGACCGTGCTGACCGGCTTGGTCGCAGCGCGGTGGGGACCAGTGGTCGGCGGGCTATTCCTGGCCTTTCCCGCCATCTTTCCGGCCACTGCTACGCTGGTCGAGAAACATCAGCGCGAAAAGAAAGAACAAGCCGGACTTCAAGGCGCACGCCGCGGCAAGGAAGCTGCCGCACTGGACGCTGCGGGAGCCGTGCTTGGCAGCATCGGCCTCGCGGCGTTCGGAGCCGTGGTCTGGTTGCTCGGGTCCATGGCGCCGCGATTGGTCTTAGTCATCGCGGCGCTTACCTGGCTGGCCGTTTCAATCACGCTCTGGGCTTCGCGACGCATGATCCGGTGCACGCGTCGGGCTCGAGAGCGCAGCGGCCGGACGTAGCGTAACAAGGCTCATCCGTAGTCTGGGTCATTCAGGAAAGCCGATTGACGCGAGCGCCGCCGCGCAAAGGCGGTCGGGGTTACGTTCGCCATTCAGGGCCGAGGCGATGACGCGCCTCGCGATGATTTCACGGACGAGCTCTGTATAGCCGTTGCCATGGAGCTGGCCCGTGGCTTTCTCATAAGCTTGCGCCAATGCCGCCGTGGCGTCCGCATCAAACGCGATTTCCGGTTGGGTGAAGGGCAGAATTTCCCCCATGCGGCGCTCCTACTGCGACAGGTTATTTCTGGGATGCGATGGCGGATGTTTCGTACTGCGAGTGTTCCCGACCGGATGTGGTTCGTCGATCCTGGACCATCTCGAGCTGCAGCGCCGCCCGCGTCCAATCGCTCGCCAATTCGAGAAAGGCACACCGCATGTCTTCCGTCTCGGCCTCGGTGGCCCATCGAAGACATTCATTCGCAAATTGACGGTATTCGCTGGCTGTCGTCATCGGTGCCAACCGCACGCTACTATCGTACTGATATTTTAAACCGTGCAAAATGGAAGTTGAAGTCCGGAACCGGACAATTCCAATTTTTTTCTACAGCAATTTCGAGGTGAAATTTGCTATTGGGCGCTCAAAGGCGCACCTTCAACCGCCGCCCGCCATTGAGTTTTCCGGGCGCGGGCGATTGAGAGACGCTGATGTGCTCTTGCCCTATTTTGGGAAAGAGCATGGCGCTTGCATTCAATTCTTCTTCTCACTTTAAACCGCCGCGTAACAAACTCCTCGCCGCGATGCTACCGGGCGATCTGGCGCTACTACAGCCTCACCTGGAGCTGACCGCCATGCCGCTCCGAAAGGACCTGGAGCGGCCCAATCGCCGGATCGATGCAATTTATTTCATGGAGGCCGGCATCGCGTCGGTGGTCGCCATCCAGCCGGACGACACGCAAATCGAGGTGGGCTTGATCGGCCGGGAGGGGATGAGCGGAACAGCGGTGCTTCTGGGCAGCGAGCAGTCGCCGCATGCGATCTACGTTCAAGCCGCGGGCGAAGCGCTGCGGATACCGGTGAAGGAATTACTCCAAGCGACGCGTGAAAGTGAAACCTTGCGCACCTTGCTGCTGAAGTTCATCCAGGTCTTCACACTGCAAACGGCGCACACCGCTATCGCCAACGCCCGCGCCAAGCTCGACCAACGCCTCGCGCGATGGATATTGATGGCCCATGACCGCATCCGGGATGACGTTTTGCCTCTCACCCATGAATTTCTGGCGCTGATGCTGGGCGTGAGGCGAACCGGAGTCACGGAAACTCTGCAAAGTCTCAAGCGGCAGAAACTGATCGAGACCGGTCGCAACCGCATCGTTGTTGTTAATCGCCGCGGCATCGAGCAAATGGCTGGCGGCGCCTACGGCGTACCTGAAAAGGAATATCGGCGGCTCATCGGCTAGGTCAAACCTGGAAGGCCTCGATCAGGTGGCCTTTAGCGGCCGCGCCTCTGACTAGGTCGCGCCAAAGGCCAGATAGCGGCCAATTTCAGATCCTAGTGGCCGGCTTTGAGAGCGTCATTTCATTGCGCAGCTTGTAAATTCTGTTCCAATTTGTCGCAGCATGTGATGCGGGGGGTATGCCTTTCTCGTAAATGCGTTCTCGATCTCCGTGAAGGGTTCGAGATTTGGACCTATGAATGCGCTGATTGCGGACGCAAATCCGAGCGATCCGTGAAGATATAGCCCGTACCGCGTTAGGGGTGCGATTTGCGTCTTTTGACGCTCAACTCTCCAGTACGTTATTGTACAGTGGCGCCATCGTAGATTGTGCTGCTGCCTGTAAGCCGGACGGCACTCCATGCCAACAACGGCCAAAGAGTACCGCGAAATTGCTGCGGAGTGCCTTCGCTGGTGGGCCACCGAGGTCCGGGTGATGGACGACCCACAAGCCTTCCTCGACATGGCGCGCGATTGGACGCTGGCCGCCATCCGCCTGGAAGGCCTCCTGGTTCCGGAAACGAAGAGGGAGTCGCGCTAAACGAGGGACATCCGAGGGGCCATTAGTAATCGGCGGCTTTTAATTCGTCCGGGGGTTTCGTGCCGGCTCCTCTCTGTTTGTTGCCTCGTCGGGGAGGATTTGTATTGTGTCTCTGAACCTTTACTTCAACGACGTGTGTCCCAGATGCCACCAGCCGACAATGCAGGCGATCATCGAGCCCCATCCGGGCGACCGTTATATGGCCGTCCAAAAATACTACTGCACCAAGTGCGGGCCGGTGAAAACTAAACTTATATCGCTGAAACCAGCCGAGCCGCGGCGTGCACGCAAGTTGGCGCGCGTGAACTCCTAACCCGCTTTACGATGATCGGCGCGCGTGGCGCGCACGCTTTGGCTGCCGCATTTCCGGCAACGCAGCCGCTTGATGAAACTCACAATCGGCGCGTCGCGTTTGATGCCGCGCCGTGACAATTCTACATCCGTGATCTGGCCTATATGACGGCAGCGCAGGCACTCGACCTTTATTTCACTACGCATGACGGGGCATCACCGACACCTACGCACACACACAACAGACCGGCTTTCAGATGGGGTTGTGAACGACCTGTTGCCAGGGCTTTGCGGGAGTGTTCAATTCATGGCGCGTCCGGCGTTGCCGGTCGGGCTGTCGCGCGCCCAACCCTTGGATCCCGCGCGCGGGATTCCGGGTCGCGGCCCTTCGGCTTCCATCCCTCGCGCAAAAAATAATGTACCCTCGCCGGGGGCAGTTCTCTAATTGCGGGCGCGGGGTCAACCCCAGTTTCCGGCTCTCAAATGCCCGGCAGGGCTGCCATTAGACTAGAAGCGGACGTTGTGACCCCCGGTCGGCCATGCAAGATGGATCGAGGCTTTTCCGCCACTAACGGCGTGGCTAAGAGCTCGCGGGCAAGAGCGACGCCAAGGGGATATCAAGGTTGCAAGCAACGCCGGAGGGTTTGAAGGAAAGGTGGGCCTCGCCTCTTAGCTCGCCAACAAAACCTTGTTCAATCAATCGTGTCCCAAAGCTTTGGTGTGTTGGTAGCTGAACGGGGGGGCCGCCTGTCTCCACCCACGTAAAGCTAAACCGGTCCTTTGAAGCATTAATAGCCGCCGATATCGCCACGCAGCCATTGGCATTCGACAATGCGCCGTACTTGATGGCGTTGGTGCAGAGTTCGTTGAGGATCATTGCGAGTGGAAGAACGGCGGCAGGGCTAACGTCAATATCTGGAACTTCGACAGAGAAACGCGCGCCCTTATCGAAGGGATCAATTCCGGTGCGAACAATCGACTCCAGCGTGGCGCTTGTCCAATTGGTCTTCAATAACAGGTCGTGCACTCGGCCTAATGCGAGTAAGCGATGCTCGATTGCCTCCCGCCCATGCTCAACGCTGTCTGTATTTCTTAAGCTCTGTGACGCGATGGCCATAACGGTGGCAAGCACGTTCTTAATTCGATGATGTAATTCTTCCAGCAGAAGGCGTTGCAAGCCTTCCATTACCTTTTGCTCGGCAGCGTCGATGCCGGCTTGCGCCAACAGCTGCCGCAGTTTTGCGTTCTCAGTATCGAGCCGAAGTTCTTTTGCGCTGACCATTTTTGCGATGCCCCGCAGGGCGGGAGCAGTCAGCCCTCACTAGTGCCTGCCATCGTCCGTTCGGCGATTGTCAGAGCCTATACGATACGTACGAAACCGTACAGCCGACAACTCGTCAGTATTGGCCCTTTTCGGACTTATGGCAATATAAGACTCTAGTCCGCAATCGGCTGCAAAGCGGATATCGGATCACGATTTGGACCGAGAATACCCCACACAAAATCAGATAGCATACCTTGCCGGGTTCAGCGTTCTCTCCGTGGTCGGGTTTAACCCGCCACATCATGGTGTCAGAGGCTGCGGCTCCCCATGTCGGTCACGCAATTGATTTCGAAGAAGCGCATTGCAACTGCCCCCGCGGGATAGCCGTTGCTCCGTCCCGGCAAGGGACGAGACAGCCGTTCAGTCGAGGCTTTTGACGCAGACCTCCACTGTTTTACGCGACAGACAAAATCTCGGCGCTGGACCAGCGGAATGCGCTGCCCTCAATCCACGTGCGGTGCATAATGACCGCCAATTTGCGTGCCACCGCGACGGCTGCCTTCTTCATGCCGCTCCGCTTGGCAAGACGCAGGCCCCACGCTTTGAGCGCTGACCATTTGCCCGTGCGTGTCAGCAAACGGCTTCGAAGAGGTACGCCCGCACGAGGCTATCCCCACACCGCGAGATGCCTCCACTGTGGTCCCGCTCACCAGATTGGTAACGCCGTGGTGTCAGCCCAAGATACGCCCCAACGTTTCGTGATTCGCAAACTTCGATGGATCGTCCACGGCCGTTACGAAGGCAACGGCCGTGAGCGGCCCGATGCCCGGTATCGTCATAAGCCGCCGACATACCTCGCTTGTCCTGACGTAGCATCGCAGTTCGCGATCGAAGGCAGCTATTTGCCGCTTCAAGTCCCGATAGACTGATAACAGTGTCAGCACGGTCCCCTTCGGCGTCGCGCCACTTGCGCAGGCATCCTCGACCAGGGTTTCGAAGGGCACGCCCTTTCCACGTCGGAGGACAACGCCGAAGGTCTTCAATATGCCGCCGATCTGGTGGACACTTCAACGCGCATCCCGACGAGCTGGGCCCGCGCTCCGAGCATCGAACGGACGTCATGGCTGCCGAGGCTTTTGATGCCGACTTCGCGATACCAGCCGGACTTCACGATCTGCGCCAAGCCATAGGCATCATCATCCTTGTCGCTCTTGTTTATCTGAGCGCTCATCGCCGCTTTCGCGTGGCGAGCGTCAAGACATACCACCGGCAAGCCCATCGCTCTCAACGCATGCCAGTGCCAGGTACTAAGCGGACCGCTTTCTAGTCCGAATCCGAATAACATCGTGAGCCTTGGACCTAATCGTTGTCGCGATGTCATCTGGCGTTGAGCGGCATTTCCCTTGCCAGACCGTCTTGCCATCGCTGCTGATGACGCACAGATGGGTCAGCTCCTGCGATACGTCCAATCCAACAAACTGCTCCATGATCAGCCTCCAATGAGAATCATTGCGCGGCTTGATTCTATCAACACCCGCAATTACCCTATGTCGGTCCCGCGTCCCGTCCCATGGGAGTCATGGGCCGGCGCTAAACTGACGCTCCTGCGGCTGCCCTTTTAACCGGTCTCGGGGCTGGCGAATGGTCTCCGCTGCGCTCCGCCCATGCGCCGCTTTTCCTAAGCTTAGCACTACTTTGGCAGAATATGTTTGCGCCACTGTTTTTCAAGGATTTGCTTTCGGCAATATGGGCACTGCTGAGACGGCGGCCGAAGGATGAGATCGACGATGGCGTGACGTACGGCGGGCATGGTTGGTTGAGGCGGAGGCCCGTTGATTCTTTTTTTCCGCCCCGCGTATGCGAGGCGACGATGTTGCAGGAAGGAGTAGGCAATCATTGTCATCAGGGCGTGGCGATGAAGACCTTGCCATGATCGCCCTTCGAAGTGATCAAGTCCAAGCTCCTCCTTCAACTGCTGATGCGCCTGCTCACAAATCCACCGTGCCTTGATGGTGGCGGCCAGCGTGCGCAGATCCGTCGCCGCCGGAAGATTGGCGAGATAGTATTTCTTCTCCCCGGAGGCACGTTGCTCGCCAATGAGCCAGGCTTCGTCGCCTGGGAGATGCTGCTGACCTTTATCCCATATCCGCTGCGGAGGGCCGTCGGCGGTCCGGACACGGAGAGCAGCAAATTGGGCTTTGAGCCGACCTTTCGTCCCGCTACGCCAACTCACGGTTTTCCATTTGGCGCTGGCCAGCATTTGTTCTGCCGCAATCGATAAAGATATCGGGCACGTGGTGCTTTCGTGGTTTCCCGCGGACTTTGGTAATCGGCCAAATGAGCTTCACATCGACCGGATACACTTTCAGGTGCCGAGGGATACCGACAGCCCAGGGCAGCCCGCGCTCTGTTAGCCCTTGTCGAAACGGTGCGCTGAGGCCGTATCCTGCATCCGCCAGCACACATCCAAAGCGCACGTTGGCTGCCATCGCACGGTCAATCTCGGCCAAAGCAATCTCCGGCTTGGACCGTGGCATTCGGTGTTCGACTGGCACGCGAGCGCGCTTCAAACGAGATATGTCGCTTGTCCAACTGTCAGGCAGAAAGAGACGTAACGCGACCATCACTGGCACTTCGCCGCGCGCAAGCGTTAAAGACACCAGCGTTTGGCAATTTGCCGTTTTACCGAGAGCCGACGCATATTGAGCCGCAACACCGACCGAGCGCTCACCCTTCTTCGGCAGTGAGGTGTCATCAATAACCAGCACCGCATCCCTGCCGCCGACAAGTCGGTCCGCCTGGTTGAGCAACTCTGTCTCCAGCGGCGTCGCATCCCAGACACCGTCCGCAATGAAATGGTGCAACTGGTCGTAGTTGCTCGTGGCAAGACGTTCCGCCATCGGTTGAACGCTCTTGCGATCGCCAGGACCGATTAATCCCGCAACATACAAAGGACACATCCGCTGCCGGGTCTTATGACCCAGCCGGTCCAAGAACGGCATCAGCCAGCGTTCGAGTTCGTCTTCCCATCCCGGCATGGTCAGCCCTCCAAGAGCCGACCACCCATGAATCATTGAAAAATTGATTCGGGAATCCTATAAATGCGACAAAATCAACAATCTGCCAAAGTAGTGTTAGCACTACTTTGGCAGATTGCGGCATGATCGGGATGGCTGGGATTCCCGAATCAGATTTTCTGTGACTTATAGGTGGTCGGCTACTTGGAGGGCCGACCATGGCAGACACGACGTCGAATTGGGAAGACGAGCTTGGCGTCTGGCTCAAGCCGTTCTTGGATCGCCTGGGCCATAAGGCGCGGCGGCGAATGTGCCCGCTTTACGTGGCAGGGCTGATCGGGCCCGGCGATCGCAAGAGCGTTCAGCCGATGGCGGAGCGGCTTGCGCCGGGTGATTACGATCAGTTGCATCATTTTGTTGCGGCTGGTGTCTGGGACGCGGCGCCATTGGAGACCGAGCTTCTGGTCCAAGCGGACCGGCTGGTCGGTGGCAGCGACGCGGTGTTGGTGATCGACGATACCGCCGTGCCGAAGGAGGGCACCCACTCGGTCGGGGTCGCCGCGCAATACGCTTCAGCACTGGGCAAGACGGCGAACTGCCAGACACTGGTGTCACTGACGCTCGCCCGGGGCGAAGTGCCGGTCATGGTGGCGTTGCGGCTTTTCCTTCCGGACAGTTGGATCGGCAATCGGCGGCGGTTGGATCGAGCCGGTGTTCCGGCCGTCTATCGAACTGCTCGCAGCAAGCCTGAGATTGCCTTGGCGGAGATCGATCGCGTTACGTCGGCCGGCGTGCGCTTCGGCTGTGTGCTGGCGGATGCCGGTTACGGGCTCAGTGCGCCGTTCCGTCAAGGGCTGACGGCTCGCAAGCTTGCCTGGGCTGTTGGCATCCCCCGTCACCTCAAGGTGTACCCGGTTGGCGTGCGGCTCATTTGGCCGAATACCAAAGTTCGGGGCCGTCCCCGTAAGCGGCACGTTCCCGATGTTCTATCGATAGCGGCCGAAGACATGCTGGCCGCAGCCAAGTGGAGAACTGTGAGTTGGCGCAGCGGGACAAAAGCTCGGCTGAAAGCCCGGTTTGCGGCAGTCCGTGTGCGTACGGCCGACGGACCTCCGCAGCGGATATGGGACAAAGGTCAGCAGCATCTTCCAGGGGACGAGGCCTGGCTCATCGGCGAGCTTCGGGCATCGGGAGAGAAGAAATACTATCTTGCCAACCTGCCGGCCCGGGCAGATCTGCGCAGCTTGGCCGCCACGATCAAGGCGCGATGGGTGTGCGAGCAGGCCCATCAACAACTGAAGGAAGAACTAGGGCTCGACCACTTCGAGGGAAGGTCCTGGCGTGGCCTTCATCGTCACGCGCTCATGACCATGATCGCTTACGCCTTCCTCCAGCATCGTCGCCTCACAGAAGTGAGACGGAAAAAAAAGAATCAACGGGCCGCCGCCTCAACCAACGTTGCCGGCCGTCCGCCACGCCATCGTCAGCCTCATCATTCGATCAAACCCGCTGCAATGTCCGAACTGCCGAATGTGGATCGGGGTAAAAAAGCAGCGTGAATAATCTGCCAAAGTAGTGTTAGGATCTGGACTTATAAACGCACAGGCGTGTCCTCCCGACATGATCGGGCCGCGGCAGTCATCGACCCTTCGGTGGACATGCGTCCTCTTTTTCGATCACGATGACGTTGCTTCGCGAACGTGGTCTTGCACTTCCCCCTGAGTACTCGCTTGCAACGTTCAAGGCGGCGCGTGTCGTCTCGACGGCCTCGTGGCTTGTCGAAATCCAAAAGGACATTATTTTCCGAAAAGACTGTCCAACGTCCACGACGCTTTCGTAGGGCGTAGATTGCCATGTCTGCCACTCCCCTTCACGAGTCGCCAACTTCGATTGCGCCCGGTGTTTCCAATAAGGCACCCAATGCCGTTAAGCGTCAGTTAGCCGGACCCCCTACGCATTCTTGGTTGTAGCGACACTAGACTCTGTAGTTCAGGCTGAATGACCAAGAATTAAAACGGTCGCGTCCGCAAATGACCCAGCCTGTGTGAAAACGCACTGCATTATTTGATTCTCACGTTATGATTTCTGCGCGATTAGCGGAGGGGTCGGATGAGACGCTTCGTTGAGGGCACGGATCGCGGGCAGCGGACGCTGTTTCCAGAATCCCTGGAAGACTGGATTAGGGAGGACAATCCGGTTCGGGTGGTCGACGTCTTTGTGGAGGAGCTTGATCTGGCCGGGCTTGGGTTTGGCGGGGTCGCTCCCGAGGTGACCGGCCGGCCTTCGTATCATCCGTCGGTACTGCTGAAGCTTTACATCTACGGCTATCTGAACCGAGTTCAGTCGAGCCGGCGGCTTGAGCACGAGGCCGGGCGCAACGTTGAGGTGATGTGGCTGATGAGTTGACTAGTACCAGATCACAAGACCATTGCCGACTTCCGCAAGGACAATGGCGCTGCCATCCGCAAAGTGTGTGCTCAATTTATCGCGCTGTGCCGTGCGATGGGCCTGCTGACGCAAGCCAGCGTCGCGATTGACGGCAGCAAGTTCAAGGCGGTGAACAACCGCGACAAGAACTTTACGCGCGCCAAGATGGAGCGGCGCATGGCGCAGATCGAGGAGAGCGTCGCGCGCTATCTTGAGCAGCTCGATACTGCCGACCGGCATGAGCCGTCAGAGGCGCTCCAAACCAAGACGAGCCGCCTCAAAGAGAAGATCGAGACGCTGAAGCAGCAGATGCGGCGTCTGGAGCGTCTCGAGGTGGAGATGCTCGCTACCCCGGACCAGCAGATCTCGCTGACCGATCCTGACGCCCGCTCGATGGCGACTAGCGGCCGCGGTTCCGGCGTCGTCGGCTACAACGTCCAGATTGCCGTCGAAGCCAACCATCATCTGATCGTGATGCATGAGGTAACCAACGACGGGACTGACCGATCGCAACTCTCCCATGTGGCCAACGAGACCAAGGCGGTACTGGGCGTGGAGAAGTTGGATGCTGTCGCCGACCGCGGTTACTTCAACAGCGAAGAGATTCGGGCGTGCGAGGAAGCTGGCATCACGGTTACGCTGCCAAAGCCGATGACTTCGAACTCAAAGGCGGAAGGACGCTTCGGCAAGCAGGACTTCCGCTATGTGGCTGCGGAGGACGTTTACATATGTCCTGCCGGTGAGAAGCTCGCCTACCACTACACGACCGAAGAGAAAGGATTGGTTCTGCACCGCTACTGGACCAATGCCTGCCAGAGCTGCGCCATCAAGAACAGTTGCACCACCGGCAAGGAGCGACGGATCACCCGATGGGAACACGAGCACATTCTCGATGCAGTGCAGCGCCGGCTCGATGAGCATCCGGAGAAAATGCGCCAGCGGCGCGAGACGGTCGAACATCCGTTCGGCACCATCAAGGCCAGGATGGGAGCGACCCACTTCCTGATGAAGACGCTGCCACGGGTTGCCTCAGAGATGGCGCTGCACGTGCTGGCCTACAATCTCACCCGTGTCATGAACATCATGGGCATTCGGCCACTCATGGCCGCGATGAGGGCCTAGCCAAACCCGACACAAGGCTCCCAGCGCCACCAGATCGTGACGCTTCGACAACTTCCGGCAAAGCGTTTTTACACAACCAAGACCCGGAAGCGACGTTCCGCCCCGCAGCGTAAGCTAATTTTCGCGTAGATAGGTGATTATCCGATCAACGCTACAATCGGCTCGTAATGCAGATGCTGTGGGCCATCTATTTGCCCGCGCAAAACCCTGCTCCGAAGCGAAAATGCCAAGATCATTAGTAATAGTATGCTCAGCTACAAGAAGGTTAGACGATGTATTCGCCGTACTGTACCGCTGTTTTTCACGGTGTTTTGCGGCTATGCCTAGAGCCTATGATGCATCGCCTGTTCCCGGGCTTCCTCTTCGCGCTGCATGCTTCTCGTCGCCGCATCAGTACGTGCTCGCTCATAACGGGTTAAGCGACCGGCACGTAAGCTCGCATAGGCGAGGATTACCAAAAGCACTACTATGCCGACGCCGAACAAAATCTCCGGGGATATAACTTCGCGCATCATCCCGGCCTCCTCTCGCGCCCCGTGATCGTTAACGGTAGTGCGTATCACCCCGTCTTGCTAAGATCCAACTCGTACAGGTGTTGACCTGCCGCACAACTGTTGATGGGATGCCAATGTAAAAATCCGTCAACTTGCCGCCTGCGCGTCCAGGTTCACCTGGCGGTTAGCGATCTGCGAAAGCAAAATATCCGTCTGCTTCTCCTCCTCAAGACTGTCGAGCAGCAATTCTTGATCACTGTCCAGGCTCAAATAGCCGGCAGAGCCGCAGCCGTCCCATAAGCTGCTATTTGATAGTGCTCGAGTTTTTGCACTGAGGCGATCAGACCGGCGTCGCGAAGCTCGTTGCCTTTCAGCATCTCAAGCATTTTGTCGGTTTCAGAGAGCAGTCCTTGCATTGCCTGATCGGTATGTGCGTTTGGGTCTGCGCTGTGTTTCTTCAGAATAGACTCGAGCCGCGACCTTTGTATCATGACCTCTCTTTGATGATTACTCATTACATTCTTCAGCCCTGGGTGGGTCGCTCCTGCTGAAATATGAGCTAGCAATTCTGCGAGCTGCTTTTCGACACTGCAAAGTTCCTGCAGTTCGGCAATATACATATCCTTGAAGTTCTTGATCTCCATGAGAAAGGGTCTCCTCTGCTAGAGAAGCTCATTTGTCTAGATAACGAGGTTCCGCAAAATGGTAACCCTTCGTCTTACGGAAAGTTTCCATCCGGACGACCTGACAAACATTGCATGCAACCATGCCGCCTGAATAGGCGACCGCCGGACTCGTCAGTGCGGCGGCCCGAGTTCTATTAAGACTTCCGTCGGGACAGGCGGGTGGGCCAGGAGTTGCGGCGGATCGGTATCATCCCAACTTGCCACATTCACCAATTTGCCCGTGCGTGGCATTTCCGCCATCGGTTCAACGATATTGAGGCCACTGGGATCGACGAAAAATGTGTGATCGCCAAACAGATCCTTGAGTTTCGGAACTACAGGATGATTCTCGGGAATTGCCTCCGCCTTGATTTGGCCAAGCGTCCGCTCGACCAGTTCAGAGTTCAGTTTCATCCGCACGTACTCCAATTGTTATTACTTTTGCGATCGGGGAACAGCGTCGCGATCGTCGTTTGGGGCCTCCCTTCACCTTACGCGCAACGGCACTTAAGGAAGCATTGCTAGCTGTCAAGGGGGAAGAAAATGACGCAGTCGAGGTGGGCGCTGGCTATGAAACTCATTTCCCCAAGTCGGGGCGACGGAACATGCTGGGATGAGGGAAGTTTGCCGTGTATCCGCCGAGATCGCTATGGCAGGCGCAGCAGAGCGCAACTTCACCATCAATTTCGGACCGCAACACCCGGCGGCGCATGGAGTTTTGCGCCTAGTGCTGGAACTCGATGGCGAGGTTGTGCGCCGCGTCGATCCGCATATCGGCCTGCTGCATCGCGGCACCGAAAAGCTGATCGAAAACAAGACCTATCTGCAGGCCCTGGGATACTCGATCGGCTCGACTATGTCGCGCCAATGAACCAGGAGCATGCCTTTGTACTCGCCGTAGAGAAGCTCCTTGAAATTGCGGTACCCAAGCGCGGCCAGCTGATCCGCGTACTGTATTGCGAGATCGGCCGGCTGTTGTCACATCTTCTGAACATAACGACGCAGGCATTGGACGTTGGCGCCCTTACGCCGCCGCTTTGGGGCTTTGAGGAGCGCGAGAAGCTGATGGTCTTTTATGAACGGGCCTCGGGTGCCCGGATGCATGCTAATTATTTTCGCGTCGGCGGCGTTCATCAGGACCTGCCGCCTAAGCTCCTCGATGACATTTGGGCCTTTTGTGATCCATTTCTAAATGTCTGCGACGATCTGGAAGGCCTTCTCACCGAAAATCGGATCTTTAAGCAGCGCAACGTCGGCATCGGCGCGAGCAATCTCGAGGACGCCTGGGCCCGGGGCTTCTCCGGTGTCATGGTGCGCGGCTCCGGCGCGGTCTGGGACCTGCGCAAAGCACAGCCGTACGAATGCTATTCCGAGCTCGACTTCGACATTCCGATCGGCAAGCATGGCGATTGCTATGACCGTTACCTCGTGCGGATGGAGGAGATGCGCCAGGCGGTGCGGATCATGAAGCAATGCCTCGAAAGGCTTCGCTCAGCTGATGGACAAGGCCCTTACGTCGTAGATGACCACAGGATTGTTCCGCCGCGCAGGGCGGTGATGAAGCGTTCGATGGAAGCGACCATCGAGCACTTCAAGCTCTACACGGAGGGCTTTCGTGTTCCAAAAGGCGAAGTCTATGCGGCGGTTGAGGCACCCAAGGGTGAGTTCGGGGTTTACTTGGTCGCGGATGGGACCAATCGACCTTACAAATGCAAAATTCGCGCACCGTCCTTCGCGCATCTGCAAGCCATGGAGTTTTTGTCCCGCGATCACATGCTCGCGGACATTTCGGCGATCATCGGTTCTCTGGATATCGTGTTCGGTGAGATCGACCGATAAAGACCGTCCTAACTCATGGAAGTCAGAGTTTCGTCTAGTCCGAATACCAGATTTTGAGCGGGCGGCTATGTCTTCCGTTCCAGCTCCGCCCGCAGCCTTCTTGAGTTCGTCGCTGACGTGATGCGATGTAGCTTTGTCCTTGAATTCAGACGGAAGATGCCGGTCGAGGAGTTTGCGCACGTCGGCCGGCGTGGAAAGCTTGATCATGCCGGCGACGAGCATTTTTCGCGGTAATAGCCGCGACCAGTTCTGACGGGGCATCACCATACCTACGCAAACACATACAACAGGCTAGCTTTCGGGTGGGGTTGCGAAAGGCCTGTCGCGGCGCGGCGAACGTACTGCGCCACTGCGGCGCCGAGCCCGGTCGCGCTTGCCCGGCGCACTTGAGTTGACGATCTACATTCCGCCGTTGTTCGGGCTTTGGCCAGGGGCCGGGCCGCTCGGCGTCTTCTGCTTATGCTTGGACGTGGAATTGTAGAGCGGCCTCGTACCGGCCTGATGTCGGTGATGGTGTATGGCGACCACTGCACCATTGGAAGAATAACCAGGAGTGCCCTGTGCGAATGCTGGGGCTGAGGCGAAGGCCGTGGCGAGAGCGAGCGCGGCGAAGCCTACCGTGATGTTGAGACGCATCGTGTTGTTTCTCCCTGTATATATTCTAACGTTGCCTTCAGAGGGAGGAAGCGTAACTATCGCCTATCGTTCCCCTCCTTCACTGTAACGTGAGGGAATTTCCCTGGGGGGCGCGCCGCGCTTGTGAGCTTCGGTTATCGTGGTGAGGCCGGCCGCAGAGACCCGGACAGGCTCACCATCTGAGACCTTGTAATCGACGCCCTCGATCAGAATTACGCGCGCCGTCATACTGACACTTCAAGCAAGAAAGAATTGTCCGGCGCACTATCGTTGGCGGAATGCCGGACGCTGAGGTCGCCATTGTCTCGGCCTTTCTTCTTGTCGAACCGAAGCCGGCTTTCCGTTGACGATCAGACGATAGCCCTTACCGCCGCACTCACTGCACGGGACACCTTTGCGCAAGCCCGAGGCTCGGCAAGCCTCGCACGGCGCGGGTATTTTTTCGTCCATATCCCAATTCCTTTGCGGGCGGCGACGATGCATCGGCCGACGCTTGTTCGGCGGTACATTCAGCCCCAGCCTCGCGGACGTTGATTCTCACTCCGGGGCGTTGGGGATCGGAGCGGGTGCGTGCGTTTATTGCCGCTCTCCGCGATGTGAAATTTGAGTGACCCCGGACCGTATGGGCTGGGGGGCTGAGGAAGCCCGGGGCCACGCATTGCCGATTGATCGGGTGAGCAATCAGCCTGCTGAATAGCCAACCCCGCTGCTGGCGCGACGTTCCGGCGAAAGATGTCGCAGGAACGTGATGGCGTTGTGCCACCCGTCGGTCTATGCCGCGGCGCGGGGAATGCCCCTTCAACGCTCGATTGTTCTCGTTCGGGGCGCTCAAAACAGGCCATTCGGAGCAAAGCACTGACGATGTATCCGACCGATACCAAACTGAGCGCGCATTGATGGCCGATGGTTAATCTATTTTCTGGATCAAGCGGGTCACTAGCCTTCATGGCCCAGCGGTATCGCGCCGGGTGAGGACGGCGACAATCCATAATTGCGATTGACGTTAATGCGTGAGGAGCACCGGCGGCAGGTGATGGGGGAGGTAGTGGGTCAGTTTGAATAGGTAGCCCGGAATAGTGCTTGTGGCCTGGCCGGGACGGGGCATATTCCGCCTCATGGCCCACGGCTGGATAATCGCCGTCAAACCGCCCCGAGTGGCCGATAAGCCGCCGGCCACAGAGGTATTCGCGGTCGCAATTTCCGACCGTGAGGTGGCCCTACGGGTTTTGGTTTTCCATGAGGAGTTCGACGACGCAGATGTTCTGGTTGCAGGTGAGGCCACCCCAGAACTCCTGGACCGCTTCGATGTGAAGGATGCCCTTGCCCAACAGCTCGAAGCGAGGGTTGACGTTACGAGCGGCGCCCGAGGAACCTCGGTATTGGTTACCCACGCCACCTTTGCGAAGATGCCAGATGAGGACTTCGTGGGTAAAACGCCACTTTAGGCGGCTGTCAATTCGCGAGCGTGCCTGACTACCGTGTCGGAATTATATGGCTTCTGTTCAAACCGGGAGCCGGGAGGCAGTTCGTCGGATTGCGACATCTGCGTTGCGGATACGACCATGATACCGATGTGCGGCCAGCGGTCACGCACCTGTCGGGCCAGAGCCACGCCGTTGATCGTTCCCGGCATGTTTACGTCAGTGAAGAGCAGTTGGACATCGGAATCGGCTATTAGTAATTCGAGCGCCTCGTCGCCGTTCACAGCCTCGATTATGCGAAACCCCGCGTCTTCAAACACGCCAACCGCCGCGAAGCGGACCAAAGCTTCGTCTTCGACGACAAGAATTACAGGAACAATTCTTTGGGAGATCATCATCGGCAACAGTCACGGTAGGATTACGTTCCGCAGTCCAACATGCATTGAATGAATTAAGGAAGCTGTGGTGCTCACCACGGCAACCTAAAAATGCTCTGATTATTGATGGCATTCTCGGTGAAGCTGCGCAATGGCAGCTGTTGCGGCGGCCTTTTTGGGGGCAAAGCGGACATTGACCAACTTTGGCCCATCGAACTCCATTTGGGAACGCACGCCCTGACGACAGCCGCGGGCTGACCTTGGTTGTTTGAAGCCGGCGTCTGCGACCCCCAGGCCGTCAAGGCCAAGCCCTTCGGGCAAAAAACGCGGGCCGTGTAGTCCCCCGGATCAAGTGTCCGGGGTCCGGCCCGCACCACCCCACGTTTTTTGGCCTTGACTGCCAACCCCCGCTCATTGGCGCGGGCCTAGTCGGTTGCATGCGCAACCGTCAGGCCACGAAGGAGCAGCCAATGAGAACGGATGTTTATCAGAAGATCACCGATCAGATCGTAAGCGAACTGGAGCAAGGCGTCAGGCCTTGGATGAAACCTTGGAACGCCGAGCACGCCGCCGGGCGCATCACGCGACCGCTGCGCGGCAATGGCATTCCCTACCAGGGCATCAATGTCCTGATGCTGTGGTCCGCCGCGATGGCGAAGGGATATGCCGCGCCCATCTGGATGACCTTCAAGCAGGCACTGGAATTCAAGGCCCATGTCAGGAAGGGCGAGCAAGGGAGTCTTGTTGTGTATGCCGACAAGATCATCCGCACCGAGACGAATACAGATACCGGCGAGGCCAGCGAACACGCCATCCCCTTCATGAAGGGCTACACCGTCTTTAACGTCGAGCAGATCGACGGCTTGCCCGAGCGGTTTTATGCGAAGGCCGAGCCGCGGGGCGAACCCGTGCAGCGCATCGCGCGCGTGGAATCCTTTTTTCGCGGTGACCGGGGCGAATGTCGTTCACGGCGGCAGCCGGGCTTGCTATGTGCCATCGACCGATAACGTGCATATGCCCTGCGATGGCAAGAAGGTCCTTACTATCCAGCCACTTCCAAGACGCGCTTCTCAGCGGTTGTCCATCTTCAACGCCTTACGATTGAACTGCCCTTCGATAGCCATGGTAACCACCCCTTTCCAAACATAGCCATTGAGCCTGTCGGCCTCGCTTAGCGCGTCAGGGTTCTGATAAATTCTGAGCTGCTCCGCCTTTGCCAGAACAAGACGACGGCCTATATCGAGGGGAAAACCGATATAATCGCCGACTAACTTTAACTTGCCCCTGAGACCGGTCGTGGCCGAACAATTTGACCAAGCCTTGGCCACCAAGGGGTCATTGAAACTAAATCCATCCCATTCGTCTGCGATCTGCCGGCCCCCGAATACAATAGGCCGCCAATTATTAGGGCGACGAAGACGATGGCGCTCGCGGCTTTCCTGGCGTCCATGAGAAAATATCCTGTTTTGCGTTAGTGACGAGAAAGCCCAAAGGCCGGCGCCCGACGCCGGACTGTCGCGGTCATTTCCAGCCCGGAAACGGGACGCCCTTTCCGTCCTGGAAGACATGCCTTGCACTGTTGGGATCGTCTTCCATCCGATTAAATGACGTGGGATCGACTTCGCTGCTGCCGTCCCTCTTAAGCGAAAGCCAACACTTGACGATTGCCCGGTCGGTGCTGTTCCGCCATGCCCACATGTGCGTCTTATGACCGTCATAGACTTGGACCGGCCCGTCGGTGGTCAGACTAATGACTCCGTTCCAGACGTAGCCATTAAGTTTGTCTGCCGCGCTTAGCTGCTGAGGCAACCACGCGACCTTTGTTTGTTCCGGCTTGGCGAGGACCAGCGTCCAGTCATCCAGGGCGAACCCAAGATAATCACCAATCATTTTCACGTCTTGCTTGTATTTGGTGCTGGCTTCGCAGACGGCCCATGCCCTAGCTACCAAAGGATCGTCGATGGTTACGTCGGTCTCACTTTGTGGGAACGCCGGGCCTCCAATCACGAAAGCGCCCACCAGCGTCGAGACGAATATCGCGGATGTTTTGGCAGCCAAACAACCCGGAAACCAAGTCAGAGTCCGACCCGCGCTCATCAATGCGGCCCTTCTGAATGGAATTGAGGCCGCGTGGAAAACGGCTGGTGAACGCATTTCCTAAAAGCAGAATCGCATTGGTTCTTTGTGCCACCTCGCCGAAATCACTAATTACGCGGGGGGCGCTTCCCGAAACGGGTAGGGGAAACCCCCTTGCAAAAGTCAGGACTTATGCACGACCCGACCGGAGTTTCCGGCCAGGCCGTGCCAAGGAATTTTCGTATGCCGATTTACGGTTATGCCCGCGTCAGCAGTTGCGGCCAGAAGTTGGACATCCAACTGGTCCAATTACGGGCTGCCGGATGCGAGCGGATGTTTTGCGAGAAGGAAAGCGGAGCCAAGGACGATCGCCGCGAATTGAAGCGGATGCTCAGGGCGCTCAAACCGGGCGTCGTGGTGATCGTCGCTGAGCTCGACCGCCTGACGAGGGGCGGTCCATTCAAAATGCTTAGCATTTTGAATGAAATCACCTCTCGCGGCGCGGCGTATCGGTCGCTTGCCGAGCCGTGGGCCGACACGACGCACGAGCTTGGGGAAGTGCTTGCGGCGCTGGTCGGCTATATCGCCCGCAAGACCCGAGAGGACATTATCCGGCGGACGACAGCAGGCCGCGAACGCGCCAAAGCCAACGGCGTCAAATTCGGGCGGAGGCCGAAACTCTCGCCGTCCGATCAGCAGCAAGTATTAGAGCGCCGCGCCGCCGGTGAAAGCCAGAGTGTGATCGCCCGTTGCTATCGCGTCAGCTGCTCAACGATCCCACGGCTTGACTGTAAGGATGCTAACGGAAATTCCGCGACTTCACTTTAAGCGTATCAATATGAAGATCGGGAACGTACATATCGCGAGGCGCGTGTAGAGCGTTTGGCCTTTCGTGGCTGTCCGTAGCCATTTGCTGCTTTGCGCCGTCGTCCCGAGCGGTGACGATCGCAATGGCGCGTCGAGGTCCCACGCGCCTTAGATCATTCGATAGATCACCGAGATGTTAGACGATCAACAGAAGCACTTGCGGAGAGCCCGGGACGCGCAGAAGAAGTGGCCCTTCGCCATATTTGCGGCGCAACTGCAGGAACCGTACCGCCTTTCGGTCGAGATCCCAGCGCGCGGCCAAGGCGACACCCCAGCGACGGCGCCATAAGATACCCCTTCGCCCAGGTCGGCAGCGCAACGCGAATGAACAGCCCCAACTGGTCGATCGCGGAGACATCCTGAACAATCCAGGAGTCGGCCGGATCACGCATCCGTCGGCTTACTTCCGCGCCGTACCAGGCGCAGCCATCTTGGCGTGCTGTTTGGCGAGCAAGCCTGCCGGCAATACATTAGCAAGCGCCGACTGCAATTTATTGTGCCAGCCGCTGACGATGTCACCTTCGCCCCGCATCATGGCTTCGAAACCTACCTTTGCGACGTAAGCCGGGTCGTCCTTTTTGCCCGAGCCTATTTTGGTATCGAGCATGTCTGCGCGCGCAAAGAACTCCGTCTCCGTCGCGCCGGGCATCAGGCACGTTACGCTCACGCCCGAGCCTTCCAGTTCTGCCCGCAGAGCAAAGGAGAAGGAATCAAGAAATGCCTTCGTACCGTTATAAACGGCTTGATAAGCACCTGGCGTGAACCCAGCGATTGAACCGGTGATGAGGATACGGCCTTCCGCGCAGTTGCGCATATCGCGGCCGACTTTCTGAAGGAGATAGATCGTGCCAGTGATATTGGTGTCGACCACACGGCGCCACTCGTTGAAATCCTGGTCGAGGAAGTCGTTTCCGAGGCCGCGGCCGGCATTGGCTAAGAGCAGATCGATTACACGCCCCTTGGCGGCATCATATAGCTTGTCGACGCCCTCAGTCGTCGCGAGGTCTGCCTCGACAGCTTTAACGTCGACGCCACGGGTGCCGAGCGCCTCGGCGGCCTTTCGGATCTCCGGCTCGTCGGCGGCGATGATCAGGTCGTAGCCGTTTTTGGCGCACTCATCGGCGAGGAAATAACCGATACCGGTAGAGGCGCCGGTGACGACAGCGAGTTTACCGTTTTGCTTGGCCATTAATACTCCTTTTTATGCTGGTGTTAGGCGGCGGGCTTCATCACCACTTTGATGCAACCTTCCTTCTTGTCGCGAAATGTTTTATAGAGTTCCGGGCCCTCTTCGAGGGTAGCCCGGTGCGTGATGACAAAGGACGGATCGATATCGCCCTTCTCGATCCGCTGCATGAGAGCCGGCAAATAATGCTGCACCGGGGTCTGCGCCATGCGGAAGGTCAGGCCGCGATTGATTGCGGAGCCCATCGGAATCTTGTCGAGGAAGCCGCCATAGACCCCGACGATCGAAACCGTCCCGAAATTTCGACAGCAATGAATGGCCTGCCGGAGAACATGCGGGCGGTCGGTGCCCATAAAGGTCGCCACCTTTATGCGATCCAGCACCGAATCCTTGCTGGCCGTCGTTTCCGGTTCGGTTCCGACTGCGTCGATGCACGCATCGGCGCCACGGCCCTTGGTCAAATCTTGAATGCGGTCGTAGATATCCTCTTTCTGAAAATCGAGGACTTCGGCACCCGACGCTTGGGCAAGCGCCAGACGTTCCGGCACGGTGTCGATGGCGATGACACGCTCGGCTCCGAGAAGGAAGGCACTCTTGATCGCGAACTGGCCGACCGGCCCGCAGCCCCACACTGCAATGGTGTCGCCGCGCTGAATGTTGCAGAAATCCGCCGCCATGTAGCCGGTAGGAAAGATATCTGAAAGAAATAGAACTTGTTCGTCGGAAAGACCTTCCGGAACTTTATAGGGGCCGACGTCTGCAAAGGGTACGCGCAGATATTCAGCCTGGCCGCCCCAATAGCCGCCCAGTAGATGCGAGTAGCCGAATAAGCCAGCAGGCGAATGACCCCAGAGCTTTTCGGCCTTTGCCTTGTCTGGATTGGACCGTTCGCAGCCAGAGAAGTAGCCGCGCTTGCAGAAGAAGCATTCGCCGCACGAAATCGTAAAGGGGATGACCACCCTGTCACCAACCTTGAGGTTGCCAACCTGGGAACCAATCTCAACGACCTCGCCCATGGTCTCATGACCGAGAACATCTCCGCCTTTCATCTGCGGCATGACGCCATCGAACAGATGCAAGTCCGACCCGCAAATTGCGCAAGCAGTGACTTTGATGATGGCGTCCCTGGGCTGCTCGATCGAAGGTTCGGGGACGCTCTCGCATCGAATGTCGCCTTTGCCGTGCCACGTCAGGGCTTTCACGACGTTCTCCAATGTCGCTTGTTCTAAGCACTCAATGGACAATCGCGAAATGCGTTCCAAAGGCGGCTACGCGTAGAGGAACATTCGTGCTTAGGCGGGATTGGCGAAATGTCGGTTGAGCCTGCGCCCGGCGAAGTTCCAATGCGCACGCACCCATGGGCGGAAACATGTATCATCACGTCAAAAAACTTATGTACACGGTTCGGGTTGACGAGCCCGATCCGCGGTTCGGCAATATGCTTCTGGAACAATTCGGCGGCGCAAATGGCGAGCTTGCGGCCGCCATGCAGTACTCAGTCCAAGGCCTCAATTGCGAAGACGCGGCTCGAAAAGACTTGCTGATGGATATCGGTACCGAGGAACTGAGCCATCTCGAGATCGTCGGCTGCCTCGCACGCATGCATCTCAAGCCGATGAAGTCGGTTCGGGAAGAGGCCGAAGCCGATCCCTTGATCGCCATTGCCGGCGGTGGCGGCGTCAATCTGTTCAATTCGATGGGCACGGCGTGGACGGCGGACTACCTGAAAATAACCGGCGAGCTCGACGTTGATCTGCGCAGCAACATCGCTGCAGAGGCTCGCGCCAAGATTGTCTATGAACGCCTCATCAATTTTTGCCGCGACTCCGGCACCAAGGACGCGTTGCAGTTCCTGATGACCCGCGAAATCACCCATATGCGCGCCTTCACGATCGCCTTGGAATCGATGGGCAAGCCGCCCTTCAGCATCGGCCGCATCGCGCCCACGCCCAAGCTTGTGGATCAATACTTCAACGATTCCACCGGAGAAGGTGATCGGGGTGAAGTCGACAGCCGCGGTCCCTGGAATGAAGGCGAACCATGGGAATACGTCGAATCCCCCGCGCTTCAGGATATCACTAACGTTAGTGATGGCCCGTCAATTCACGCCGAGAGTTCCGACCTCATAGACGCCGAGCCCATTACGGAATTGCTCACCGACCAGCTGCGCGACATTCTTCATGCCGAAAAGCAGCTTCTCAAAGCGCTGCCCAAGATGGCGAAATCCGCCCGTTCGGCAAAACTGCAGCGGCTGTTCGAAGTTCATTTGACTGAGACCGAAGGCCAAGTGGAGCGTCTCGAACAAAGTCTGAGCCTGCTGGGCGCGCCTGCGCGGGCTAAGGCCTGTAAAGGAATGGCCGGCATCGTCGAAGAAGGCGACGAGGTGATGGCAGAAGGCAAGAAGAAGGATGACGCGCCAGCCGACCTGGCGCTTGTCGGGGCCGCGCTACGGGTCGAGCATTACGAGATTGCCGCCTACACCACGGCAAGAAACCTCGCGTTGCAGCTCCATCAACCCGGGATTGTCGAGCTTCTGACCATGTCGCTCGGGGAAGAGCAGAATGCAGGCCAGTTGCTTGATGAAGTGGCTCAGCCACTGATGTCGGTGGCAAGGATGCCAGCCTCCGTTGAATGATACGAAAGCCCCGTCCCGAACAAGGGGCGGGGCGGCTCCTTGGAGGTAAACCCACGGGACCAGGAGACAAGCATGAACGATTATGACGAGCGGGTTCGCGCCCGGGCGTACAAAATCTGGGAGGAAGAGGGCTGCCCCGAAGGCCGAAGCGAGGCTCATTGGGAGATGGCACGGGAACTGGTCGCCATCGAGGACAACTATCGCGCCACCCTTCAGCCGGTATCCCCTGAGGGCGCGGAAGCCCGCGGCGGCGAACCTATAGAAGAAGCTGCGGTCGCCGCGAATGCCGGCGAAATGCCGACAATTGTCGATCAAGGCGAGCAAAAATATCCGCCAGCGCGTTCCTATCAGAAACGAAGGTAGATGTTACGCTCCTTGGTTTTTTATGGCGTGCCTGCCACAGGCGCCAGCGCACTTGTGTTGGCCCAGCTGTTTCCTGGCCTGTGATTGCTTGGCAGCAGCGGTAGTAGGTTAACCTGCCGCAGCAGACCTTGACTACTTTCGGCAGCTTACGCTCCGGAACCCCATCCGCTGAATTGCCGGGAGGACAGATATTCTCTACACATGGGGCTGCGAAAAAGGGGCTGCGTCGGAACTACAATGCAGCACCTGACATTGACTTGCCATGTCACGGATAGCGCCACGACCGACCGCACGAAAACACCTCTCTGTAACTACCTCGGATAGCCGGCGTAAGCGAATTCCGGCCAGGGGGGGCCACCCTCAATCGTTCGGGACCGTCGGGGCGCAGAAGGCCCGGCGAAAGTTTTTGAAGGTTTTTCCCAGAGGTTTCCAAGACGAACTGTATCTCGATTGGGAGCGTGGCTATAAATGGGATGCCCACCAACGATGGGAGCGCGTATTATCCGAATCTCTGTTCCGGAGCATGCTTGCCGATAAGGCCTATGAGCGCATTGCCGCGACGGCACTGACGATCGAATCTCGGACAAATCTTCTATTTTCATTTGAAAAAATGGCTTTGCGAGATGCCGTTCGCTCCTCCGCCGGAGCAAAAATCTTCGCCTTCGGTCTTTTTGAATTCCTGCATGGCGCCGATGCCCTCGAATCTCGCTTCGCATCCTGGGTCGACGTGATCGGTCGCCTCCCTCGCCACAAGACCAGGGTCCTAACCTGGCCGCTGGCAACCATCTTCGGTTTTATTGCTCAGCCGCGATCCCACTTCTTCTTCAAGCCAACTGTCACGCGGGAGGCAGCCCGCCGGTACGGCCTGGAGCTTGACTATGCTTCGAGACCGTCATGGCAGGTCTATCTCGGGCTCCTGCAGTTCGTAAGATCCGTCAGGCACGATATTCGTGATTTGCGACCTCGGGATATGATCGACCTTCAATCGTACCTCTGGGTGCAGGGTTCGGACGAATATCCCGGTTGAACGACGGTGCTTGTTATCGGTACTTGAGCGGCTCTACCTTCGCAGGCAAACGCTGCGTCAAGCATGAAGCAAATCAGGTCAAAGGCCTCCCCAGTCGCCTCGTGTTTCTGACACCGGAAATCGCCTTATCACGGCCCAAATCTTGTCTCATCTCGGAAGGGAGGCACGCTGGACGTACAAAAGACAGAGGGAACGACGATGGCATTTCCCGAACCGGAAGCCACGCCCGCTACGCAGCAAGCGAACGACCTCTTCGACTCCACGGAACTCGCAAGGGCGGTGGCGACCGAGGAGTTCAGGCTTTTCGTCGACCATCTCCCAATCGCCATTGTCATCACAAAGCTTCTTCGCGGCGATCAGCGCATCATATTCGCCAACAAGGCCTATGAAGCGCTCACCGGGAACCGCCTGGCGGATATTCGGGGTCGCGGCTGGTCCGTCTTAAATTCGTTCAAGGATGAGGACGACCCCAAGGTCACCATGGAAGACGCCTTGGAGAAATGGGGGGATTTTCTAGGGACATTTCGGCTGGACAGTCCAAAGCCAGTCCTCGCCGAGGCCTTTGCCAGCATCATCGAGGGCGAAGATGGCGCCGAAAACTATCGCATCCTGGCCATTATTAACGTCACGGTGCGGGAGCGCGCCCAGCGTGACGCGCTTGCGCAGCAGCTCCGTGAGAAGGACATGCTGCTCAAGGAGCTTCAGCATCGCGTCAAGAACAACCTCCAACTCCTCACCGCCCTTATCCGGCTTGACGCCCGTGATCAGCGCAACGGGGATGCGGTCAATCTGGACAGGCTCGCCGGACGAATTGAATCCCTGCAACTTCTCTATCAAGGTTTGTCAACCGACGGGGTCGGGCAATCCGTCGATCTTGGTCATTATCTTAGCCAAATTGCTTCGGCGGCGATGCGCACTTATGCGGTCGATGGAATCAGGCTCGATTTGAAAGTGGACCACGCGCAGGCCTCGATGAACGTCGCCATGCCGGTGGGCCTGCTCGTCAATGAAATCCTGACCAACTCATTCAAGTATGCCTTCAAGGGGCGCGGCACCGGCACCCTTACGGTTCAGTGTCTGTACGACGGGCAAGGCAATTATCGCGTTGTCGTCGCCGATGACGGTGTCGGTCTTCCCGAAGGCGTAACTTGGCCGGTGCCAGGAAAACTCGGTGCGCTCATTCTTCAGTCCTTGCGAGAAAACGCACAGACGGACTTGAAGGTTGAAAGCGCACCGGGGAACGGTACACGAATAACCATTGCGTTCACTCACAAGCACCCGGCGAAAACTTCGAATTGAGTGCCGTCGGCTCAAGGCAAGGGCGCCCTGATAGTTAGGCTGCTGACTTTCCTCTTGGCATTTCACTCAAACAAACAGTGATTCGCAGATTGATTCGCTGCCACGGGCGCCTGATTTGATTGACGCAATCACATCATGGTTGACCGCCCGGTTAGCCGTGGCATGCTTTCGTCGAGGGCAGAGAAAGCCTGTCCTCGGGGTGTGAGAACCTCTTTGTTAGCGTTTATTGGCATCACGTCACGGTGCCGCCTTTCGACCTTTACGGCCGGGAGGCGGCGGCGAGTGTATTGCGTAAGCAGTCCATTCGGATGTCCAGGCCTCGCGGCTAAAGGCCGCCGCAGTCGTCTAACAACGATTTCTCAACTCCCGCGCCACCAGGGCCGGTTTCTCTGGAGGCCTTTTCCGAGCTTTCCGGAAGGGAGTCCTTGTGAAGCGTCGCGTCTCTTGCATCCTGGTTCTTGCAGCCATTGTTCTTATCAGTCATCGGGCTCTCGCCGATGATGAGACCGGGAAGGCCGAGCGCAAGCCTGTCGGCGTTTTTTCCGATGATAACGGACGAAAGAATCCTTGTCGGCATTGGCACGACCGTGCCGCTCGCCACGCTCGATGTGAGCCGTGGCGAAGTGAAGATCGGTTCGACCGGAACGCAATGCAAAACGGCGTTGGCGGGATCGCTTCGCTATGCGAATTCAAAGCTGCAACTGTGCGATGGTGCGAGCTGGCGAAATGTCAGCCTCGATAAGGGGCAATGAAGCGACGCATAGCTCATCAAATACTGAGTTTTATTTTTCTGCTCGCGGCTGTTCTCGCACCGGCTTCTCTTCGCGCCCAAACTTCCTCGCAAACGCCCGCCGCCACCGATACGGCGGGCGTTGCCTGCTCGCCGAACGGCGCGTTGAGTTACAACGGCAACAGCTTCGTCGTGTGCACAAGCGGCGTCTGGATCGTGGAGCCGGTCACGATCGGCGCGGGCGGCACCTGCTCGTCGAGCATCTATGGGCAACTCGAATGGACCGGTAGCGCCGTTGAGGTTTGCACAAGTTCCGGTTGGAGCTCTATCGCCGCTAGCGGAATAACGGGGAGCGGCACGACCAACTATCTCGCGCGATGGACCCCCAACGGCTCGACGCTCGGCATTGGCGCCCTTTACGACAACGGCACCGATGTTGGGATAGGGACGACAGGCCCGCAATCAACCTTGAGCGTCAGCGGTGGCGTCGCAATCGGCACAACTTTCGCTGGAACCAACGCGGCGGGCTCGAATAACTTGATCGTTCAGGGCTCCGTCGGCATCGGGACGACAACCGGCATACTTACAAAGTTAGACGTAAGAAACAGCTTTGACATTGCCAATACGGATTTTGTCTCCGGCAGCGCGGGCTCAGGGATGTTATTCTCCACGGGAGCCAACTCCGGTACAACCTACGCCTTGATTCAGTCCTATTCCGCCGGTGTCGCCGGAGGCGATCTCATCCTTGACTCTTCTGCGGGCTTCGTCGGGATCGGGACAACGTCACCGGGGGAACCGCTTCATGTCTACACATCGACGACGGGCGCCATTGCCGCGCGGTTTCAGAACGGCACTGGCTACTGCAATCTGACGCCTGCTTCCGCGGGGTCGCCTACCTGGTCTTGCGTATCCGATGCGCGGCTCAAGAAAGATATCGTGGATACGGGCGACGTACTTGCATGGCTTGGCGATATGCGCATCCGCGATTTCACCATGAAGGCCGACGGTTCGAGGTTAACCGGCGTCATCGCTCAGGAAATGATGCTGACGCATCCCGACATGGTGCATGTGGCGTCCGATGGCTACTACACGGTTGACGGGCCGGGTCTGTGGAAGATGATCAAGGCCATTCAGGAACTCAAATCCCTGTTTGACGGCGATCACGGCGCTATCGAAAAACTGAAAGCCGAAAATGACAATCTTCGAACCGAATTGAAGGCTGCAAACGACAATTTCAGAAACGAAACCGGCGAATTGCGCCGCGAGATCGTGAACGTGAAAGAGAGTCGCGCGCGATGAAGTCGTGGAATAGCAGTGCGTTGTTGAAGCATTAACATCAACCTTTTGGGGGCGTCATGTGTATGCGAATTGGAGTGTTTGTCTATGGTCTTGTCGCGGGGGCCTTTATTTTTGGCGTGCCATCGGCCTACGCCTCTACGAGCAGCGGCATCGACACGCCGCAAGGCGTCACAAGTCTGCCGCTCGCCATCGAAGGCCAGCAGGGCATGGAATTATCCAAACAATCGAACGAAGACATATATGTCAGCGTGGGAACGACTTCCGCACCGGTGGCGCCGCTGGACGTCAACGGCGGCATGCGCGGGAGCAATTCATCCATTGTCGCTGGCGGCGCATGCTCGCCCGAAGGCATGCTTGGTTATGATCTGACCCATCATGAGCCGGTGTATTGCAATAGCAGCGGCGCGTGGACGGCCAATGGTAGCCCGCACACTTATACCCCCCTATGGTGTCGTCGTCTGGCGTGGCGAATGTGTGCGCACCGCACGCTGCCCGGCGGGCGAATATGTCGTGGGGGGCGGCGGCGCCTGCGGCAATGCAGCGCCTGGCAATTCCGCCACGATAAGTTTGACGGGACCCGTGGGTGCGGGAACCGCGCCAGCCACCGACCTCACATCCTGGCAAACATGCTGTGTCACCGACTACCAAGGAAGTCTCACTACGTGGGCTTACGCCGTCTGCATGATCCCGTAAAATATTAGAAATTACGACGCCACCCATTAGTTGGCCGATCGTCAAGGGACGGAATAAATATTTTGGCGACGGCGACCGCCAATCCGGTGATCAGTCCTCTCCAGCAGTTTCGAACGGCGCCCGTTGGTTCATCGCCGTTCGGTTTCGGCCGATCATAGTTGCTTGGCGCATTCGGCCGGTCCGGCTTTGCTGCCCGTCGCGCGGTTGGCTGCTCATTCCTGATTTCCTTTCGACCCAATCAGCCAGCACCCGCGGCTTCATTTCGTGGGGGCTTATGCCCGCGCTCCTCGCGTTGAAGGCTGCTCGTCTCGTCGCCTTTTCTTCGTGCCAAACTCCGGCGTGGGGGGCCTTTGAACTTGTCGCTCAGGCGCGATCATGGAACTTCAGGGGAGCCGTGGAATTAGGCGCTTTGGGACTGCATTTCCAGCAAATGACATAAGCAGGAGGTCATTATGGCGAACGTGTATGTGGAGGCCCGGCCGAAAGGCCGTCAAGAAGGAAGCCCGATCGAGGATTATGTGGTCGAGGACCATGCCGATCACGTCCTGCACACATCCAGGACGCAGGAGGAGGCGATCAGTTGGGCAAAAAAAGAGGGACATTCCCCGCTCGTCGCTCGCGTGCGGCATCTCAACGACAAGAAAAAGCCGGACCAATGGCATGCCGTGTAAAATAGCTGTTGGACCTGCGCTTTCGGAATTCAGGGCAAACCGGGGGATTCCACGCGACCGGCTGGTATCTGTTCGAGAAGTTCGCGTACCTTTCGCCGCAAGGCGAGCACCACCGCTTCATGGTCGAGGACGCTCAGGACATCGCTGATCGCCTGATCGCAGGTCTCACCCTGTGAGGGATCGACATATTTGGCGAGGGCGGCTTCGCCGACGATGATGGCGAGGGCGAGTATCTCGTCGTCTGTCAGCCGGGATCGGTTGCGCAGCCGCAGGATGAGTTCCTTGGCGTCGTGGCTCGCCACGAACTGTACCATCTTGTTTGTGTCGGAACCCACCAGTTCGGGGACGTTGCTCGTTTTGATGGCCATAAGCCCTCAACGCATTGGAGGCCGACCCGTTCGGAACGCCTCGTCCCCCATGACGTTGATTCCCGTTCTTGCGTAGGTGGCTTTGTATGCATTCGGTAACCGGTGCCCCAAATATAGTACCTGACTTCGATCTCACCGTGCACATCGTGCTCGATGACTTCGGCAGGGCTGGCCGCGCCTACCGGGAGACGGACGAAGAAGACGCCAGCCTCGACACGGTTGTCGATGACCTTCTGACCGGACAATTCAACAAGCCGATCCGGGTCATTGCCTTCAACACCGCCGAGGGCTGGTCGCGGGATGTTTCCGAGGACGTAGCGTGGGAAGTTCTTAGGCGCGCTGAGAAAAAAGGGCACGCTTCTCGACCCGGGCACCCGCGATTTCGTGGAATTCCAGGTCGGCGAGCATGAAGTGCTTCTGGCCGAATCGGGCCTGATCTGATGGCCGGCGCCGTTTCCCGCTCCAAACGCCAGTACGTTCACGGCCTTAATAGCGAAGCCTTGCGTATCGCGCGCTCGCTCGATGGCGTGAAGGAGGCGCGCTTCCTCGATTTTATCGAGCCATCTTCAGCTACTCTCGCCGACCGTCCGCCCCGCGGCGAGCAATGGGTCCATGAGGTCAAATACGACGGGTATCGCTTTCAATGCCACATCCACCGCGACGTGCGGTTTTACACCCGGCGCGGCTATGACTGGAGCGGGCGGCTGCGGCATCTGGTCGGCGCTTTTCAAGGCCTGATCGATCATGCCGTCATTATCGACGGCGAAGTCGTCGTCCAGACGCCCGAGGGCTTGTCGGACTTCCATGCGCTCGAACTGGAGCTGAAGGCGAAGGACGGGTCGGATCGCCTCGTCTATTTCGTCTTTGACTGCCTTTATCTCGATGGCCTCGATTTGCGAAGGGCACGGCTCATCGACCGCAAACGCGTGTTGCAAAAGCTCTTGGCTAGCGTGGACGGACCGGTTCGCATGAGCGATCACTTGCAAGATGATGGTCCGACCATTTGGCGCCGAGCCTGCGCGATGGGACTTGAAGGCATCGTCTCGAAGCGCGCCGACAGCCGCTATGTTGCAGGACGCAACGATCATTGGATCAAGACAACCTGTCGCCATCGCGACACCTTCGCCGTTGTCGGCTGGGCGGAAAAGGCGAAGAAGTTCGACGGCGTATATCTTGGCCGCGAGGCGGATGGCAAACTCATCTATGCCGGAAAGCTCGAACGCGGCTTCACCGAGGATGACAAGAAACGCATCGTCAAACGGCTCGCATCACTCCGCGTGCGCCAAAGACCGATGATCGCCTCCCGTAAAACATTTCCGAAGGCGCAGTGGGTCAAGCCCGTTTTGCTGGTCGACGCCGAGTTTCGCGGCAAGACGGGCGAAGGTTTGCTGCGTCACCCGGCCTTCAAGGGTGTCCGCGAAGATCTTATGCAGTCTTAGGCGAGCTCGCCCGGTGGATGGCGCGCCGCACGTGCTTAGGGCAAGGGAAGCCGCGCAAGGTCGCAAAATGAGCCCGCTTTTGGGTCACTTCGCGCTCGCCTCAAGCCCCATGGCAGCGCGACCGCCGGTAATTGGCGCGTCGCATTTTATATGCTGCACGGAACCAATGCCCCTCCTGCTGCGTTCGGGAGTGGCGCGGAATTTTGTGAGTAATAACCATTTGACGATTACGGGGGTCAGGAAAATTAGTAGACCGCAGCCGATTCGGAATTGGTGGGGCTTGGACCGCCGTAATAACGCGGTGGTCTCGATTTGGGGTTGAATTCCATTATGCCGAAATATTCTCCATATACGACGACCGTGGTCGGCGCGCATAGCGTGCCCCGATGGTACGAAGCGCTTGATCGGCTGGTCTCGCTGGGCCAGCTCTCCGATGGCGATTTCGCGGACGCGCAATTGCGTGCGATGCAGGCAGCGATCCTCGAACAGGAAAGCGCCGGCATCGACGTGATCACTGGCGGCGAGATGCACCGGCGCCGGCATAATCGCCACGCGCCGCCGAACGCCATGCTGAATCACTTTTGGTCCATGATCCCGTCTTTTCAAGGCGAAACGCGCCCGAAGCCGATTACCGATTACGATCCCAATGTTTTCCACCCGGCCGCGATCTGCCGCGGTCCGATAGGGGAGCACGTCGATCTGGGACTGGTAGACGAATTCCTGATCGTATCGGCGTTCGCCAGACAGCCGGTCAAGGTCACGATGACCGGGCCTCATCTGTTGGCGGCGGTGGCTTACGACGAATACTACAACGACACAGCCAGGATGATCGGCGATTTCGGAAAGCTGCTTCACAGCAATTTTCAACGGCTGGCGGAAGCAGGATGCAAGCACATCCAGATCGACGAGCCCTACTTCACGGTGGCGGATGATGCCGAAGTGCAGTCAGCCGTGGCCGCGATCAACATGGCGATCGTGGACCTTCCAGAGGATGTGCATGTGATGGTTCATTATTGTCAGGGCAATTATGCCGTGGGCGCCGACTACGACGGGCAAATCGGGCACCGCTATTTCGATCACGGCCGCTACAAGGCCGACCTTGTGTGCCAGATCGAGTGTGATGGTTATATGATTGAACACGATATGACCCCGCATTACGAAGGCTTGCTCGGCGACAAACAGCTCGGCGTTGGTGCCGTCGACGTTCAATCCCCGAATATCGAGACCGGTGAGCAAGTGGTGGAGCGAATCCGGGTGCATAAGTGGCTCGCGCCCGAACAGACAATAGTGACCAGTTCGTGTGGACTGAACCATCTCCCGCGCCATATCGCGCTCGGAAAACTCCGGGCTATGACCGAGGCAAAGTCCATCCTGTTAGGAAGTGGCAAGAAGCCATCTGCGCATGTCTGATAAGAAAATAAAAAATAGCGCTGGGTCAAAGCGCGTTTCAGATTTGGAGAAGCGCCTCAAGCTCGCTGAGGCGGTCAGTGGCATTGGCGCGTTCGAATTGGATTTAGAATCGAAAGAGTGGGCGTTCAGCCCGCAGCTCGCCAATCTGTTCGGGCTCGATCCGCCCAACGCATCGGCCAATTTTGAGGAATGGCTCACGGTAGTGTTCGTCGACGACGCCATGAAAATCCGCGCCGCCCTGGAGGCGGCACCTCAGAGCGGCAATTTCTACGTCGAATTTCGGGTCAAGGGTACCGACGGTAAGCTGCGTTGGCTCGCCGGCAAGGGCCAAGTTGTCTCCAACGACAAGTCCACCGGTCCGGGGTGCCTGCGTGGAACGTATTATGAGATCGACGAGCGCAAACGCCTGGAAGCCAGGCTGCTCGGGCTGAATGAAACATTAGAGGCGCGGGTCGCCGAGTTGCGCGAGGAGGCGCGCACCCTTGAGGTGCTCAATCGTACCGGCATCGCCATCGGCGCCGAACTCGATCTTCAGCGCCTGGTACAGATCGTGACCGATGCGGGCGTCGAGCTCAGTGGTGCGCAGTTTGGCGCATTTTTCTATAACGTCGTGCGTGAGGACGGCGAGTCCTATACGCTCTACACGCTGTCAGGCGCTTCGCGGGAGGCCTTTGAGCGCTTTCCGATGCCGCGCAATACGGAAGTATTCGGGCCAACCTTTCGCGGTGAGGGGCCGGTGCGATCTGCCGATATCCTCGCCGACCCCCGCTACGGCAAGAGCGAACCTTTCAAGGGAATGCCGCCGGGTCACCTGCCGGTGCGAAGTTATCTCGCGGTGCCGGTGATGTCTCGCGGCGGCGAAGTGCTTGGCGGCTTGTTCTTCGGCCATCCACAGCCTGCCGTCTTCAACGCGCGGGCCGAGCGGATCATGGTCGGGCTGGCGGCGCAGGCTGGGGTCGCGATCGATAATGCGCGTCTTTACCAGACCAGCCAGAACGAGGTGACCGCGCGCAAGCAGGCCGAAGAACAGCTGCAAGCCCTCAACCGTACGCTTGAGAAAAGGGTCACTGAACGTGCTGAAGAGCTCGCAGCGAGCACGAGCAAACTGGAGGATACCGAACGCCGCTTCCGGCTTCTTGTAGAGAGCGTGACCGACTACGCCATTTACATGCTCGATCCCACCGGGACGATCATTAATTGGAATCCCGGCGCGCAGCGCATCAAGGGCTATGCGCGCGAAGAGATCATCGGCCAACATTTCTCGCTCTTCTATACAGAGGAAGACCGGCAAAAGGAGATTCCGCACAAAGCGATCGAGACCGCTGCTAGGGCCGGCAAATACGAAGCCGAGGGCTGGCGGGTCCGCAAAGATGGCTCCCGGTTTTGGGCCAGCGCGGTCATCAACGCAATCCGGGACACCGATGGAAACATCGTCGGTTTCGCGAAGATCACGCGTGACCTCACCGATCGGCGGGCCGCCGAGGAGCGCCTGCTTCAGTCGCAGAAAATGGAGGGCATCGGGCAGCTCACGGGCGGCGTCGCCCATGACTTCAATAATCTTCTGACCGTCATTATCGGCAACCTTGAAGCCTTGCAACGGCACCTGCGTGACGATGCCCTGGACCCCGGCAGGCTTCAGCGCTCCGCCGACAACGCGATGCGCGGCGCGCGGCGCGCCGAGTCCGTAACGCAGCGCCTCCTAGCATTCTCGCGCCAGCAGCCGCTCTCCCCGGAATCAGTCGATGTCGGGCGCCTGGTCAGCGGCATGTCCGACCTTTTGCGCCGCACGCTCGGTGAAGCTATTGCGGTGGAAACGGTTTTGACCGGTGGTCTGTGGCGTGTGCACGCCGACCCTAATCAGCTGGAGGTGGCGCTTCTTAACCTGGCCGTGAACGCCCGCGATGCGATGCCCGATAGCGGAAAGCTCACGATCGAAACCGCAAACGTCCATCTTGATGAGCGCTATGCCGCCGCGCAAGCAGAAGTGCTGGCCGGCCAGTATGTGCTGATCGCAGTGACAGACAATGGATCCGGCATGAGCCCGGAGGTCGTGGCCAAGGCGTTCGATCCTTTTTATACCACCAAGGATATTGGACACGGCACGGGTCTGGGCCTATCTCAGGTCTACGGCTTCGTTAAACAGTCGCGCGGCCATGTCAAAATCTACAGCGAGGTCGGCGAGGGAACGACGGTCAAAATCTACCTGCCTCGCTTTCACGCCGAAGCGGATGATCGAGCCGAGGAGCCGGAACGCGCTGCCGCAAGGGGAAGCGGGAAAGAGACCATCCTTGTCGTGGAGGATGATCACGACGTGCGAACCTACTCAACGGAGACCCTGCGCGAGCTTGGATATAACGTGCTTGAAGCATCGAATGCCCACATTGCGATACAGATTTTGGAGGCTCATCCCGAGATCGCGGCGCTGTTCACGGATGTTGGACTTCCCGGAGGGATGAATGGACGCCAACTCGCCGAACAGGCGCGTAAGGCAAGGACCAATCTCAAAGTCCTGTTCACGACCGGCTATGCCCGCAATGCCATCGTTCACGACGGCCGGCTGGATGCTGGCGTGGAACTATTGACAAAGCCGTTCAGCCAAGCAGCTCTTGGTGAGAAACTGCGTGACATTCTCGATGCCAAATCGACGCCAGCGCGCGTTCTGTTCGTCGAAGACGAACCTCTCATACGCATGATGGCAGCGGAGTGGATCGAAGAAACTGGCATCAAAGTCGATGTTGCCGGGTCCGGAACCGAAGCCTTGAATAAGCTTCGTCTGATTCCGGGAGGGGTCGACGCGGTCATCATGGACCTCGGGCTTCCCGATCGCAGCGGGGAAGCGCTGATTGCAGAACTACGCTCGCTCTATCCTTCGCTGCCAATCGTCATTGCAAGCGGCCGCGGAACCGATGATCTCCGAGAACGACTTCAAAGGCGTTCCGTCGATCACTTTTGTGAGCAAGCCCTATAACGCCGAGGGGCTACGTGCGGCGATGCGGGCGATCGGCGTTGCCTGATTATGTGATCGTGCTTTGCTCAAAGCCGTAGCAGATCATGCAACGTCACATCTTCGACTGCGAATGTCTCCGTGCGATGGGCCAGACATCCTAAGTCCTCTCGGCATTGCTCTAATCACCCATCAAGGCCAGCGGTCCATATGTGACCGCACAGAAAGGCCGGACACATGACCACCGCATGAATGCAGCGGATGACGCTAAGGCGACTCTTGTTGAACCAAGGCTCGTCGAGTGGGGCGAACGCCTCATGCATGAGTGGCATCACGAAGCTGACTCGGACTGCAGCTAGTTCGGGCGTTTCCACAAGAGCGCCGTTTTGGATCGGCGCAGCCTTGGCCGCTGCATTGTGCCAGCGTGCTAGTCCGGTGACGCCTATCGTGACATTCCCGTTTGCTCCAACTTTCGGGTCAAATCCGTCGTTTCGCCCAGCGTATTGCGCACATAAAGCAGGTTCACTGCGGCGAAGATGACGACAAGAATCGGCGCCGCAAAGACGACAGCGATCATTCCGAACATATAGGTAATGGCGACGATACCGAGTAGCATCACCGCCGGCGGAATGGACAGCATGTGACGTTGAATGAGTGGCGTAATGATTTGTCCCTCGACCTGATGGATGATAAGATAAGCTAGCAGAGTCCATAATGCCGTCTCCGGGCTTCTTGTGCCCGCAACCAAAATCGCAGGAATAGCGGCGAGGATCGGTCCCAGGTAGGGAATGAATTCTCCGATTGCCGCAATCAGCCCCAGGGCGAAAGGCGATGGCACGCCAATCATCCAGACAGCCGACGTCGACAGCGCGCCGATCAAGATCATCTCGACGAGTTGACCAAGCAACCAAAGCCGCAAGGCTTCACCGATACCGTCAAGAATTTCAGCGGTGCGGACGTGGGAGCGGGGCGGGAACAGAAAAATGAGTCCATGCCGATAGAGATTGGGCTGCACCGCGAGGTATACGCCGCCAATAACCATAATTATCGTGGCTTCGAGGAAGCTTGAGCTGATTTTCAGAAGGCCAGAAAGCACCTCGGTAAAAGAGAACTTTGCGAAGGCAATATGATTGATCAAGAAGTTTCCGAGCGTCGATCCCCGTAGGCTTGCTTCGATGGCTGCGCTTGCCGAACTCGCCCTCTGCACGACATCTTGCATTTCGCCGGCGAGACGGGCCCCGAAGAAAAAGACCCAACCGATAATCACAGCTAATATAAGAAGTCCAGAAATGAGGAGCGCAATGGGCTCGGAAATGGAAAGCAAGCGTATTATTGGCTGCGCCCCCAACCGCAACAGCATCGCCAGAATGATTGCTCCGAATGCTATGAGAATGAGGTCAAATAGGTACCAAACGAGTACGGGAATAGCGGCGACGGAGACGACGAGAAGCGTGCGTTTTAGGAGCTCGGTATTACTCATCACTTTGATGCGAGGCGCGGACGGGGGATTGCTGTCTACCAACTCGACGCCAGGATAATCGTTGCAAGCCGCTGCGCTAATCTGCCGCGATGGCCAGAAGTCCGATTTCCAAATGTTTTTCGGGATTCTAATATAGCGCAATAGGTTGCGCCCGAGGCCTGGGCAGCCGCCGGCCGGCGAATTCGCAGCCTCTCCGGGAACGATAGCGAAGTCAGAAGGTTTTTTTGAGGGGGCGCCTATGGAGCGCTCAATGCATAAACTTCTTACAATCGCGGCTGCCGGAGCATTTTTTGTGACGCTGCCGCAAATCGCTTCGGCTCAAAGCGAGCCTAAAAGCCAGCCGCAAGAAAATATACACGCCCGGGTTAAAAGCAACCTTCGAACAGGCCGGCTTTAAAAATGTTCAGATCATGCCAAGCTCATTCATGGTCCGGGCAATCGATAAGGACGGCAATCCGGTGATGATGGTGATCAACCCCGATTCTCTCACGGCAGTTACGGATCTGTCGGCCGATCTGCAAAACCGGCCGGGCGACCCGCTCAATCTTGCTACCAGCCAGAGGGCGGAGATATGGCAGAATTTAAGCGCGCAGCCGAAAGGAACACCGCCCGCAGGCTTCTCACCTAAGGTCGGCGAAGCGCTGCCAAGTACGATCGGGCTAAAGCCGCTTCCCAGTAACGTCAGCAATCAGGTTCCGACCGTAAAACAAGACGAGTACGCTATTTTACAAAACCAGTTGTTGATTGTCGATCCGTCTTCAAAGAAGATAGTCGACATTATCACGCCCTGACTGGTCCTCGTAAGGACGCGGCCACGTAGAAAGGCGGCCTCGACAATTGGTTTCCCACCACCGAGGCGGCAGCACGCAACGTCGCCCGCGAGTTGCACCTTGCATACCGCCGGTTTTGTCGCCTCGACCTTGACGACAAGGGTTCTTGATCACTCGACTTCATCGAATAATCGTCACGGCAGGTTCCGGGCCGTCAAGTTTTTGAGGCGGTGGTGCGGGCCTGCATGAATGCGGGGCTAGTCGCCGCTATCGCGCTCGCCACAAGATCGCCCGCACGTAGAAAATTACAGCAGCCCGCCGATGCTGCTTCGAACGCGACGCTGTTTAGCGCAGGACTGTCTGCCTTTCACCAGCCACCGCGACAACATGCCGGTCGGGCTTTGTGTTGCAAATAGAATTTCCGCGAAACATGTATTTGAGACACAGGGCGAAGGTCGTTCCGTAACCCACCTTCGCCTGGCATAAAGACGGCCAAGCCCGATTTCCACAATCTGGACCGCGACGGCCGATCATAATGATCCGGAGCGGCTGCAGTGCCGCAGCATGGCGACGCGCCACCGGACCAACCGGGAGTGCGTCCATGTCCGATTTTCCCAATCTTCCGTTCCTGCCAACATTCAGGAGTCGCCTGACAGCGGTAGCGATCGGTCTGGCCCTCGTGATGGCTGTGGTCGGCTTGATCGTTATGGCGCTTGTTGGAGACGGCTATGGATCGGCACAGGCCGTCGAGCGGCCGATCAAGATCGGATTGAGCATGTCCCTGACCGGTCACGGGCCGCGAACGGCCAAGAGCGGTTCAAGGACTTTTGGTGAGGTAGCGAGGCGCCCGGGTCCATCCGCGGTGTAGCCTCGTCAGACGGCGGGGCAGGGTGCGGCCCCTAGCTTGCCGCCGCTTTCTGTTCACGCGCTGTCGCCCTTCGAGAGACGCCGGCCGGTGGACAATTAGACGCAGACATTCTCCATCTTGCCGTCATCATCGACGGCATGGCTCCGCCGCGTTATGCGCGACGTTGCCGGGCGGCCAACGGGCTAGGAGCTGCGATGGAATCCCGGCAACGGAGAAATCTTTACGTCATCACTCCATGTATGGTCGTGATGGGCATCATGCTGGGACTGGTGGCCTATTCACCGACACTATACCGCTTGTTCTGCGGAGCGACAGGTTTCGGCGGAACGACACAGAGAGTACTTTCGGATACCAGCACAATATCCAAGCAAACCATCATCGTCGGCTTCGACAGCAATGTGGCCCCGGATTTGCCGTGGCGGTTCGAGCCGGTGCAACGCACGGTGAACGTCCATCTCGGCGAGCAGAAGCTCGTGTACTTTACGGCGCAGAACCTCGGCGACAAACCTATGGTGGCGCACGCGACTTTCAATGTCACCCCCGGCACAACCGGAATATACTTCAACAAAATCCAAGATCCGCAGCATTCCCAATAAGAACCGCCCCCACGCCAGCAAGCGCGACATATCCGACAACGGGTCCTTTTGCTTCAACGGCCGAAAGCGTGCAGTGCAGCAAAAAGTCCGCGCTTACGTCGCGGGCGTATTCTAGGATCCTGATCCACCTGCCGCTTTCGTCGTGGGTCGGTTGCCGGATTGCTCACTTTCTTGCTCCAGATACGCAACGATGTCCCGTCGCGATGGTGCGTCAAGAACGCGAACCGGCATTTTCACGCCTGGGACGAATTTCTGAGGATCTGCCAGCCACTGATCGAGAGTGCTGTGGTACGGCTGCATCCGTACGAATACCTCTTTTACAATTCACTGGTCGGAGGCCTTCCAGGCGCATCGCGGCGTTACGTAATGGATTATTGGGTGAACATCATGCCAGCTGCGGTCGTGGACCTCGAGACCTATCTGAATAAGGTTGTGTCCCAAACCAGCCCGAACTCGACAGTCACGCTATGCTGTCGCAGTTTGCGGGGAGGAGGTCTCGTTCGATCACGAAGCCGATCGACGTCTGCAATTCACGCACGATTGGAGTCATGCGGATTTCCTTATCGCACCCACGCATATGAACTGCGATGTTCGCGGCAAGGTCGTGAATATGATTGAGCGAGTTGGCGTGCCAATCGGGGTGGTGAAGGATCTGAGCGGAATAAGCGCGCAGGCGCGGTGGGAACAGGTTCAGACTACGCGCAATCGCACCAGTAACGCTGATGCCGATAGTCACCCGCACGGATAGAGTCTCAGGATGACATTGCCCGCGGCTGTGTTCAGCAATTGTTAGTCGTGCGATAGATTTCTCGGTTGCTTGCGACGGCTTAAAAACCTAGCGCACCGCGCTAATAAATTAGACGCCCCGAGTGGTTGACCAGACGAAAGCCGCAGCTCCAAGTGCTGGCGAGTAGTGATAGCCCGCGGCCGATCCGGCTCTGCGGCCGACTACACCGCTGAGCATCGGCCCGGTCTTGTTGCTGTCGAGAGCATGACATGCGGTGCAGCGCTCGGCGAATAGTTCCTGGCCGTGGACGGCGTCAGGTGCGGCATCCGCGAGGAAGCGCGAAAGATCCTTTGCCTTCTGGGGATTTGCCGAGCGAAAGAAGGTGTAGCCGAGCGTGATCTTGCGCACGCCACGCATTTCTGGATCATTTGCGAAAGCCGGATCAATAAAAAACACCACCGGCATGTCAACCTTCTCATGCGCGTCAAGCCGCTCTTCATTAAAGCAAAAGCAGGTAACGATGATGCAGTATTCGGGAACTGGTTTCGCCAATTAGGGCATACCCTGACGACATGATGTCCCGCATAGGCAGGCAGCGTGCGGCGATTTCGCGGACATATGCAATCAGCGTGCACTACAGAAAAAACTCGCGATCACCGACGTCGAGGTCATATTTCTAGGATCCCGATTGGGTACCCGCGACTTCCCGCCGCGCATCATCGACACATTAATAGGCAAACGCGATGACGAATCGAGAGGGAACGCCTTGATGCGGAGGCTATTGCCCTTGTCGTGATCATCCTCTTGCATTTGACATCTTTCGGCTCTGACCGTCTTAGAGCCGATCCAAAAAGATGTTGAGTCGGATGAATCGGTTGTGATTCCTTGATTGGCGCTTGATTCGCACAGGAGCGCCCGATGTGGAAGCCCGAACACCGCCGCGCGGCGGAGCGGCATGGCCTTCGTTACCCGAGCGACCTTAGCAACGCCGAGTGGGCGCTGGTTGAGCCGATGATTCCTCCGGCTAAGCATGGCGGCCGGCCGCGGGACGTGAATGTCCGCGAGGTGCTGAACGCGATCTGCTACGTGCTGTCGACTGGCTGCCAATGGCAGGCCTTGCCGAAGGACCTGCCGCCGAAGAGCACAGCGCATTATTACTTCATGCTGTGGGACTGGGACGGCACGCTGGAGCGCATCCACCACGCGCTCTACGTCGCGACGCGCGAACAGGCCGGACGCGAAGCGAGCCCAAGTGCGGCGATCATCGACAGCCAGAGCGCCAAGGCCGCTCAAAAAGGGGCTCTGCGCTCGACCCGCAGGGTTTCGATGCAGCCAAGAAGGTCACGGGACGCAAGCGCCATATCCTCGTCGATACGCTCGGCCTCCTGTTGAGTGTGGTCGTCCATCCCGCCGACGTGCAGGATCGCGATGGCGCCCGCCAAGTGCTGCGGACGGCGCGCCGTCTGTTCCCCTTCATCGAGCGCATCTTCGCGGATGCAGGCTACCAGGGGCCGAAGATGGCGAAGGTTGTTGCCAATACCGGTTGCTGGACATTGCAGATCGTCAAGCGCAGCGATGCCCACCACTTCGTCGTCTTGCCAAAGCGATGGATCGTCGAGCGCACCTTCGCATGGATCAGCCGCAACCGTCGCTTGGCGCGCGACTTCGAGCGCTACGCCAGAACTGTCGCCGCCTTCGTCCGCCTCGCCATGATCCGCATCATGCTCAGACGCTTGACCAGACCAAGCCTTTGCTCATGAATCTCAACTTCTTGGATCGGCTCTTAGGATTTGTCATTCCCAGACAGGCGGATATCCGGTGCATGCTGTGCTTCGTGCATTGCTGGCGCGCTTGGAACGGCGGCTGCTAAGGCTTATTTGTTTTGGAGAGTTCCAAAAGAGGAGTGCCACTTATGCATCTCCACCTAGCAATTGAGGTTGCACCGCACACGCCTGATCCAATTCGTATCTCTCAAATCCGACACCACCAGCCGTTCTATTGAAGGACGGCTAATGGGATAGCCGGTCAAGCAGCAGCACCATCTGAGAGTGAGGATGATCCGCACTGCCCATTCTCAAATCCGGCTCCAAGACGCGATGACAGGCACGGCGAAACGGATTGAGTGTCGTTTCGGCCTCAGGGATCCCTCGCCGGAGCCGGTGTTGGAGGCGACCAAAGTGTCGCACCCCAGCCGGGAAAAGGTCCCAGCGCCGTGGCCTATCTATTTGCATCGCATTTGCCGAAATGTTTGTCGGTCATAGACAAACAAATACCAACAAAGAAAAACTGTGAAAATGTGACGCTCTTGCATTTCACCACATATGACTACGCAACAATAGCTGATCGTAAGCACTGAACATTCGGGCCATGTAGCAATATTGCTGTGAACCGATAAAGGCGATGGCCAACGCTATAATTTGATCCAAGGCTGGTTGAAGAGTGCAGTTTAGCCTTCGAGTTTCCTACAGTTTGTAATAAATTCTCATTGCGAATATTGCGCGTCCGCTAAATCTCTTTCATGACCTGTGCATAGGCGATAAGAGCAAATAACGCGGTGCCACCGACGATATTGCCGATGAGTACTGGCAAGATAAAGGTGATTAGCATTGCCGACCACTGCATTTCACCATTCAGTACCAGGAGGAAAGCCTCGACGCTTCCGGCGACGATGTGCATGAAGCCGCCCACGGAGATCATGTAGGTCATGAGCACGATGACGTAGAATTGCGCGGTTTCGGCGCTCGGGATCAGCCACACCATCGAGGCGATCAAAAATCCTGCCGCGATCGCTTTGAAGAACATCTCGATGAAGCCGTGGCCGGTGATCTGCCGCGCCAGTTCCAGCATGCCGTTTTTCAGTTCCGGCGTCAGCACCGGCGCATAATTGCAGAACAGTGCGGCAAAAAAAGTGCCGGCGATATTCGCCACCAGTACCACAGCCCACATTCGCGCTAACCTGCCGAGATTGCGAGTGTTAAACTCGGCCATGACCGGAAATACCGCCGTCACGGTCGTTTCGGTGAAAAGTTGCTGCCGTCGCCATTACCACCATGACGAAGCCGACCGAATATCCCAAATCGGCGATCAGCGGCCGCCACGCCGTATCGGGCAATCGGGTGTAGAAGATCGCCTCGGCCAACAGCGAAAAACTGATCGATAGTCCCGCGGCGACGCCGGACCACCACAACGAGACTATCGGGCGTGACATTTCGTCTTCGCCATGGCGGCGCACGATCTCGTAGATTACCGGGGTACGCGGGCTCGATCGCTCCTCGATGTCTTCGACCTCGCGGTCGGTGATTTGGTTGTTCTCTTTGTCCGCGTTGGAGCTTCTCGCGCCCCCGGAGCCGCTGCGGCTTTGCGTCTTTCGTCCTTTCTTGTGTGACGTCTTGCCCATGATGCGACGAGTCAGTAATGACGGGAAAGATAATCGTTGAACGTCAACGCAAACATCAGGACACTCCAGAATATGCCGGAAACCGCAACGATCCGGATCAGAATTGTTGCGTTTTGCAAATCCATCAGAAAGATTACCAGTACCCCGACCATGAGGGCGGCAATGACGAGATTGATCACGATATTGCCGTGGCCAAGCGGCAAGTAAGCCGAACCCAAGGTTATTGCGAATAGAACGATCAATACGAGCCAAGCTATCGCAGGGGCTTTCCACAAGCGCCAAGCGAAGTGACGATCGTCGCGGTTATCAGCGGTCATGTGCGCCCCGCGAGGTAGAGCAGGGGATATAGAATAAGCCAAATAGCATCGACGAAGTGCCAATAGATTGCGACGCCTTCCATGGTCGAGCCTTGCACGGGGATCGCCTGCCGCTTGAATAAGGTGAATACGACAAAAACAATGCCGATGCCCGCCGAAAGGTGCACGGCATGAATGCCGGTCATGATCCAATAAAAGGCTCCAGAACATCTGCGTCGCCGGCGGCGTCAGGGGAAAAGCCGGCCCGGGGAATAGGTGCTCCTGGAGATCGCCGCGATATTCCAGTCCTTTGCAGACAAGGAATGCCGCCCCGAGCGCGGCAGTGACGGCAAGGCAGACAAGCGTGAGGTCGCGCATGTGCACGCTGGCTGCGCGCAACGCCACCGTCATGGTGAGGCTGCTGGTAAGGAGGAGCACGGTATTGATCGAGCCATAGACAATCTCGGTATGGGAGGCTGCGATCTGGAAAGCCTGCTCGTTGAAGTGGCGATAGACGGCGAAGCTGCAGAACAGGCCGGCAAAAAACAACGTTTCGCTCGCCAGGAATATCCACATGCCCAGCCCGACGCCCTCGCGTTGCAGGCGAAGATTTGGCCACGGCTCCTGCAAGGCGCCGATGTCGCTCACGATGCATCGCCCTGCGGCCGGGCGCGGTCTTCACCGCCGCTTTCTTCGGCGCGACCAAAGTCGTGATAGTCGTAAGGATCGGCGTCGATGCGGGGCGGGCGACGGAAATTCTGTTTCGGTGGCGGTGACGAGGTCTGCCATTCCAGGCCGGTCGCGTGCCATGGATTGTTTCCGGCTTTCTCGCCGTAGATGAGCGACCAGGTCAGATAAACCAGCGGCATCAGATAGGCGGAAGCCAGGATAACAGCGCCGGCACTCGAGAGAATATGCCAGATCTGAAAAACGTCCGGGTAATAATGATAGCGGCGCGGCATGCCGAGCCAGCCCATCACGAACTGCGGTAGGAAGGTGACGTTGAATCCGAGAAACATGGTAATGGCGGCGAACTGCGCCCAGAACTCGTTGTACATTTTGCCGGTCACTTTCGGCCACCAATAATGAATGCCCGCCATGAAGGCCGAGACGGTGCCCCCAACCATGATGGTGTGAAAATGCGCGATGACGAAGTAGGTATCCGTCGTCGCGATGTCGATCGGCACCGAGGCGAGGAACAGGCCGGTCAAGCCGCCGATGGTGAACAGGCCGAGAAATCCGAGCGCATAGATCATCGGCGCTTCAAAGCCGATATGGCCGCGATAGAGCGTCGCGGTCCAGTTGAACACCTTGATGGCAGACGGCACCGCGACGATGAACGACAAGAACGAGAACACGAGATTAGCGAGCGGCGATTGGCCGGCGACGAACATGTGATGGCCCCAGACCATGAAGCCGACCACGCCAATCATCAGCATCGCGAACACCATGAAGGCGTAGCCAAACACGCGCCGCCGCGCGAAGCAGGCGAATACCTCGGAGACCACGCCCATCGCCGGCAGGATCATGATGTAAACGGCGGGATGGCTGTAAAACCAGAATAGGTGTTGAAATAGCAAGGGATCGCCGCCGGCCGAGGGGTCGAAAATCGGCAGGCCGAAATACCGCTCCGCCGAGAGCAACAGCAGCGACATCGAGAGCACCGGCGTCGCCAGGACCATGACCATGGAGACGACATACATGGACCAGGCGAACAGCGGCAGCCTGAACCAGGTCATCCCAGGCGCCCGCAACATGTGGATGGTAGCGAGGAAGTTCACGCCGGTGGCGATCGAGGAAAAGCCGACGATGAAAACGCCGACGGCGGCCGGGATGACAGAGGAATGCGAATAGTCCGACGAGAACGGCGGATAGAATGTCCAACCGGTATCGACTCCGCCGGACAGCAGGACATACACGGTGAAGGCTGCGCCGATCACGTAAAGATACCAGGAGAATAGATTAAGCCGCGGGAAGGCGACGTCCGGCGCACCGATCATCAGCGGCAATATGAAGTTCCCCATGGTCGCCGGGATCGATGGCACCAGGAAGAACCAGACCATGATGATGCCGTGCAACGTGAACAAGCGGTTGTATTCATCGGAGGTCAGAAACAGCCCGGTCGGGCTGATGAGCTCGAGCCGCACCAGTGCGATAGCGACGCCGCCAATGAAGAAAAACACCGTGATTGACAGTGCATAAAGGATGGCAATGCGCTTGTGATCGGTGGTCGACAGCCACGACATGATGGTGTGGCCTTCATCGAGATAGCTTTCATCGCCGCTTTCCAGCGGCGGCACGAATGGCAGCGTCATGTCGCTCATTGCGATGCTCCTTTCGCGCTGCTACCGGGATCAGTCGTCAGCGATTTTAGATAGGCTACAAGCTCGACGATCTGGCCCTCGCTCACCGTGCCGGTGAAATTCGGCATGAGCGGTGGAAAGCCGGCAACGCGGTTCTTGTCGGGAAGCAGCATGCAATCACGCAGATAGGCTTCATCGGCGGTGATGGACCGGCCGTCGGCGAGTTGCACCATGCGTCCGTAGATGCCATGCAAATCCGGCGCGTGAACCGTCGAACCGGGGGTATGGCAGCCGGAGCATCCAAGCGAGCGAAACAGCGCTTCGCCCTGATGGGCGAGGTCGTCGCCCTGCGGCTGCGCCGAGGTCCAGCGCGCATAGTCGTCCGGCGACGCGATCACCAGGCGACCGGCCATGACCGAATGATCGGTGCCGCAATATTCCGCGCAGGTGAAATGGAAAATGCCGGTGCGGTTGGCGTTGAACCAGAGGTAGGTATAGCGGTCAGGCAGGATATCCTGCTTCAAACGCAGCGCCGGCAAATAAAGATCGTGGATGACATCTTGCGAGGTCATTGCCAGGCGCACATTGGTGTTGGCCGGTAAATGAAGCTCGTCGATCTCTCGCGCGCCGCTCGGATGCTGAAAACGCCACATCCACTGCTTGGCGACGACGTGGATCTCAAGTGCATCCTTCGGCGGTGTCAGCGCGGTGAGCTGATCGGACGCCGCCCACCAGAAAATAAAGAGGAACGAGAACAGCGTTGCTACCGTCCAGCCAATTTCGATTTCGTGACTTTTGTGCTCCGGTACCCGGCCCCGCGGCGTGGACGAGCCGCGGTAATAGAGCGCGAAAAAGACGATGATCAGCCCGCTAACCAGCGCGACCACGAGCCCGGAGATTATCGAAAGCAGATAGAACAGGTGATCGACTTTGCCGGCATAGTCGGAGGCCGGCGTGGTGAACTGGTCGATGTTCATGACGCCGTCCTCCGCCGTGTGTAGGCGGCCATTGCGAATAGGCCGGACAGCATCACGACGAGAGTTGCGCCCGCGGCGTAGCCGAGCATGGTCGTGATGCGCTCCGTGTAGACGCCGCGGATGGGATCGTAGCCGTAGCAAAGCAGATGGATGCGATCGGCGACATTGCCAATCGCGCCATTACCGGCGTCGACGAGGGCAAGCCGCAAGTCGCCGCCATCGAGCCCAAGCGGTGAGAGGAGTCGCCGTGCCCGGCCGTCTTTATCAAGCACATAGGCCGCGGCGGGATGCGCGTATTGATCGTGTTCGGCGTCGTAGGCGTAATGCAGGCCGAGGGCCGCCGCGGCGGTGTGGATGTCGCTGTCGGTCCCGCTGAGAAATTCGGTGCCGCGGCCGACTGGATCGCCGAGCGGTATGTGGGCGGCGCGCATGGCGCGGGCGGTTTCGAGACCGTCCTTCGGATCAAGTCCGATCACAAGCAATCGGTAATCCACGGCGGGTTTTAGTCCGGTCTTGGCGAGGCCGGCTGCCGCAAATTCCACGATGGGTCCGCACAGCGTATGACACGTATAGTCGGCAAAGATCACCAGTGTCGGCACGCCGCCGATAGCTCGTCCGATCGTTGTCGATCGGCCGTATTCGTCGCGGAAGGTCAGATCGAGCGGCAGCGCGGCGTCGGCTGGCGGTGATGCCGCAATGGATGCGAGCTGTGCGGAAGTGAAATTCGCCCGTGCCGGTGCGGTCAATGCGGCTATGACCGCGGCAATTAAGATTGTTATCGTCCTCGCGCGGCTCACGGCTGTTTGCCCGGCGGTGACACAGTTGGTGTTATCGCCTTCTCAGCACCCGCGGTCGGCGAGGCGAGTGCAGGCTGTGGCGGCAGCAGCGGCGCCCAAGCGTCGGCGCCCTTTTGCGCCAGGAGCTGCATGGCGCGATCAATCGGAATCTGGACCTGCGTGTGCTGGTCGTTGGCCCAGCGCCAAGTTTTCAGCCGTTCGCTTTGTTCGGTGGCGAGCCGATGCAATTGTTCGACCTCCGCTGCGTGCGTGACGACGCGGGGCCGCGGGAAATCTTGCGGCGCCGATACGGTCTTGACCGGAACTTCTCTCCGATAAACTTGGTAGAAACCGCCGATCGAACCTCCGAGCAGCAACAGCGACGCAAGCGCCGCCCAGACGACCACACGCAATTCCACGGAGGCGGGTTCGGGCGCATAGTGGATGTGCTCTTCAGTGGACATCGACCGGCTCCCGTCGATAAATAAGACCGGTCGCGGCACTCGCGAAAAGGCCGATCAAACCGAGTCCGATACCAATAACGGCCACAACCGCCGTCAACAGCGTGGCTGCGCCAAAGCGTGGCCCGATTAGATAGGCGTCATAACAGGCCAGCCCAACCAGCACACAGCCGCCAATCACACGCAACGGTCGCCGCGCATTGCGCATCCGAGCCAGCAGCAGGGCTAGTACCGGCAGCAAAGACACTAGGAGAAACGACGCGATGGCGAGCGCCGACCAGAGCAAATTGTTGCGTTCGACAAACCATAATTCTTCAGGCGGCAAATCGCCGTACCAGATCACCAGCACGGCCATGAAGTCGATATAGGTGATGCCGAGAATGGTAGCGAGCAGCAAGCCGCCGAGATCGCCGAGTGCCGGATCGTCATCGGATGCCGGTACAAATACTGCCGCCAAAGCGAGCGCCCCGACGAGTGCGGTGATGGCAACGCTGGCGCCGAACGACGACGAATTGAATGGCGCTTCGAGCGACAGATACCAGTCTATCGAGATGCCTGAAATGACGAGCGCGTGAAAGACAAGACCGAGCGCAGCAAGAAGCAGGCCGTGCCGTCCACCAATGCGCGGCAGCAGCCATGCCAATGCCGACCAGCCGGCCAACGCCAAAAGACTGCGGGCAATGAATGAGGGTTTGTTGAGATAATACGAAAGCACATCGGGCTTGATCTCGGCCGGATGGTGCGGCCACTGATAGAGCACCGGGATCGCGAAAAAGAGCGGTACGGCAAGCACGATGAGAAGCGGAAGTGCGGCGGCGGCCGGCTCGACGACCGGAGCAATGAGCGTCCCCCACCGGCCACCGGTCAAGCGATGGAGCATGATCAGCGTCAGGCTTCCGGTCAGGATTTGCGCCCAGAAAACAAAGCCGACAAGCCAGCCTGCGGCGGCGGTTCGAGGATTGAATGCTGCCGTAACAATCAGGATGATCGCCATCCATGCCGCGCCGACAAGCGCGGCGTTTCGCGATGCGTGGCCATTATAGATGCGCAAACTCATCGGATATTCTCCGCGGCATCGGGGACCTGCGCAATGGTGGCGCGCCGCGACAGTTGCAGCGCGCGGATATAGGCGGCGATGGCCCAACGGTCGTGTGGATCGACACGGTCGGCGTAGGAGAACATGACGCCATAACCGCCGGTCATTACGTCGTAGAAATGCTGTGCCGGCGCGGCGACAAGGCGATCGATGTGATAGGAGGGTGGCGCCGGGAATCCGTGCGCCACGATGATGCCGTCTCCATCGCCTGCGAGGCCGTGGCACGGCGCGCAGAAAATCCCGAAACGCTGCTGGCCTCGGGCGAGCAGCGCCGCGGTTATGGGTGGCGGCGTGCTGGCCTCGCGCGCACGCTCGACGTCGCCCTGAGCCACCACATTTGCCGGCAGCGGCCGTGCCGAACTCCCGTCCGGCCACAGCGAGGTCGGCGCATAAGTGGTGAGTTTACGCTGCTGCGTCATGCTCAGATCGCAGCCGCCGAGTACCGCAGCGAGAACGGCAAAAGCTGCGAGGACGGCGAACCCGCGCATCACAGCTCAACCTCTCGGATCGCCGTGGCGCCGGCGCCGCGCAAAAATTCGATGGCGCGCGTGAGTTCGCTATCGCCTTCGGGCCGTGACACGGCTAACGCAAAACGATCCTGGCTCATGCGATCGAACCCCTCGACCGCGAACAAATCGTTGTGCAATCGCGGCAGGCCGGTCTCGATCAGAAATGTCGCAAAGCCGGCAATGGCGGCAAGCAGGATGCCGACCGCGAACGGCACCAGCATGAAGGCCGGCCAGGCATCGAATGGCCGGCCGCCGGAGTTGTACGGATAGCCGATGACGGCCGAATAATATTCCGTGCCATAAGCGAGCGCGGCCATGGCGATGCCGGCGAGAAACATTGCGAGGCGAATATGACTCGGTCGATGGTCCAGAAGTTCATGAATGCCTTCAACGGGGAAAGGCGAAAAGGCGTCGACAAGTCGGTACCGCGCTCCCCGCGCGCGCCGCGCCGCCTCGACGAAGCGGGTGGAATCGGAAAATTCGGCCAGAAGGAGCGCGGTCATGATGCGGCCTCTTCGTCGACCAGTTTTCGCATCTCGTGCATCGATACGGCGGGCACCACCCGCACAAAAACGAGGAACATCAGCGCGAACAGGCCAAGCGAGCCAATCGTGGTGATCCAATCCCATATAGTCGGCAAAAACAGCCGCCACATGCTGACGGCATAATCATGTGACAGGGTGTTCCAGATGATTAGGATACGTTCGAGCCACATCCCGATATTGATCAAGACGGCAACGACAAAAACGGAAACCACACTGCTACGGATGGCGGCGAACCAGAAAGCTTGCGGGATGACGACGTTGCACAATAGTAGCGCCCAAAACATCGGGGCGTAGGCGCCGGTGAACTCAAAGAGCGTGACGCTGCGATCGGCGTGTTCGCCGCCATACCAGGCGTTGAACCACTCGTTTCCGTAGGACAGCCCCATGATGATGGAAGCCGCCAGCATCACTTTCGCCATGACATCGAAATGCGCGAGAGTAATCAGGCCCTCCATGCGGAAGCCCCAGCGCACCAGGGCCGCGAGGCAAGCCACCATGGCAAAGCCGGAATACATCGCGCCGACCACGAAATATGGCGGGAAGATCGTTTCCTGCCAGCCGGGCATCAGGCTCGCGGCGAAATCCATGCCGACCACGGAGTGCAGCGACACGACGAGCGGCACCCCGAGGCAGGCAAGCGCGAGATGAAGACGCTCGTAAGCGTGCCACTGGCGCGCCGAGCCTCGCCAGCCGAGCGCCAGCGCCCCGTAGATCATGGCTGGCCATTTGCTGCGTGCCCGATCCCGCAGGGTGGCAAGGTCGGGAATCATTCCGACATACCAAAACAGGATCGAGAAAATGACGTAGCTGAGGATCGCCCAGAAATCCCAGATCAGCGCGCTACGCCATTGCGGCCAAAGCGTCATCGTGTTCGGATAGGGCGTCAGCCAATAGAAATACATCGGCCGCCCGAGATGGATGATCGGGAAAATACCGGCGATGCTTGCAGCGAACAGCGTCATCGCTTCGGCAAAGCGATTGGTCGAGGCCCGCCATTTCTGCCGCATCAGAAGCAGCATCGATGAGATCAGCGTGCCGGCATTGCCGATGCCGATCCACCATACGTAATCGGCGATGGCGAAACCCCACACGACGGTGGTGTTGACGCCCCAGATGCCGATGCCTCGCGTCAGCAGCATGAACACCGCGAGGAGAAAGGCGCAGGTCAACGCAGAGCTGACTGCGACGCCGATCCACCACGCGCGCCAGCTCCAGAGCCCGCGCTCGAGGAGGGGCGCAGCGACCACCGTATTGATGGTTTCCAGATTACGCACGTTCGCCAGCGTCCAGCGCACTGCGTCGTGCGGCATCCCCTCGCGCTGGATAACTTGGAGCGTCATGACTGTGTCTTGCCGAAATCGGGATTGGGATTTTGCAGACGTGCCAGATAAGTCGTACGCGGGCGCGTTCCGAGTTCGCCAAGCAAGGCGTAGCTTTGCGGTTCGGTGCGCAGCGCATTGACGCGCGATGCAGCGTTGTTCAGGTCGCCGAACGAGATCGCGCGCGTCGGACAAGCCGCCTGACAGGCAGTGACGACCTCGCCGTCGGCGATGGTGCGGCTTTCTTTCTCGGCGGCGCGCCGCGCCCGGCTGATGCGCTGGACGCAATAGGTGCATTTTTCCATGACGCCACGGCCGCGCACTGTGACATCGGGATTGAACACGGCTTTGACGATCGGTTCGCCGAAGCTTTTGTATTCGTCGCCGTCAGCATAGCCGAAGAAATTGAAACGGCGCACTTTGTAGGGGCAGTTGGATTGGCAGAAACGGGTGCCGACGCAGCGATTGTAGACCTGCAGGTTCAGTCCTTCGCTGTCATGAACCGAAGCCGCCACCGGGCAGACCGGCTCGCACGGCGCGTGCTCGCAATGCATGCAAGGCACCGGCGCGAAGCCTGGCTTGCCGTCAACGACGTAATCATCGATCCGCAACCAGTGCATATCGCGGCCTTCCGCGATCTCGTCCGGGCCGACAATTGGAACATTATTTTCGGCCTGGCAGGCGACGACGCAAGCGTTGCAGCCGATACAGGCGGCATTATCGATCGCCATCGCCCATTTGTACGTGTCATAGCTGTGCGGCGGATAAAGGGTCGGCGGATTATCCCCTGGCTTGCTGAGCCCCAAGTCGTCTTTTGCCAGATCGGCAAGCGTGAAACGGGGCTGTAGATCTTTGTCTTCGCCTTCGAGCTTGAAATAATGCTGCGCGAGCAGGAGATTCTCACGTCGTCCCGTGCGGCTGAGGACGATATCGCTGATGGCCCACGGTGAATCTGCTCGCCGTAACGGATAGACATCGAAACCGACGTTATTGCCGAGACTGCCCGCGCTGGTACGGCCGTGGCCTAACGTCGCCGCAATGGTGTTTGGCGCCATTCCGGGCCGTATCAGAACCGGCGCTTCAATAATCTTTTGGCCTACAGTCAGCTTCACCACGTCGCCGTCGACGAGGGCGAGGTCGCGAGCATCGGCTTCGCCGATATGAAGCGCATTGCCCCAGACTTGTTTGGTGAAGGGGACCGGGCATTCCTGCAGCCACGCATTGTTGGCAAAACTGCCGTCGAACAGCGAAGGGTCGGGCGCCAGGGCGAGCGTATAGCTGCCGTGCGTTTCCGTACCCGCTGGCTTGATCGGCGGCAGTTGCGGCGCAGGCAGCAGGATCTCTGCTGCCGCGGTACCGGCGATCACGCCGTCCTGCACCGATTGCCGCCACCATGCTTCGAAATCGTTCGACGCGCCGTTTGTTGGGCGCCATTGGTTGCGGACGAGATCGAACGGCGCGACGGTGAGGTCGCGGCCAAGCATCGCCAGCATTTCGTGGGCACTGCGCGTGTCGTATAGCGGGCGGATCAGCGGTTGGATGACGCTTGCAGTGCCGTCGAAGGCGCGGATATCGGACCAGCTTTCCAGCCCATGGGTAAGCGGCAGGTGCCAGCTGCATTGCGCCGCGGTCTCGTCGCGATAGAGCGAAAGCGCGGCCGAGAACGGAGCGGCGGCGATAACTTCACGCAGCATCAAGTCGCCGGGTGCATCGTAAACCGGGTTCGCGCCGATGATGAGAAGAGTCTCGACCTTTCCGGCGCCGACGTCGGTGGCGAGGCCCCGCAACGAATCGGCGTGTCCGTTCTCGACCGGATCGACTGGCGGTATAAAATCCACCGGCGCTTGTAGTGCGTGATTGATCCAATGGCAGAGGGCCTGCACATCGGTCGGCTGGCGCGGTCCGGCGAGCACCATGGCCGCGCCGCGGCGAGACAAGAGATCAGCCGCGACGGCTTTGGCAAATTGATCGGCCTCCGCCGTCAGCGTTGTTTGCGGCAGCGGTGCACCGAGCTCACGAGCGATTTCGATCGCGACATTGCGGATGAGTGCGGGCTGCAACGCCAGGCGATGATCGGCAAGTGCGCCGGTCAAAGTATAGGCCGGTTCCACGCTGTAGAGACGCAATGAATCCCGCGGCGAGCGCGATGCGCGCGCGCCGACAATGTCGCGAGCGAACCGGATTTGCGTCGGCCCGAACCCCAGCGGATCGGCGTCCAGGGTTAGAGCGACGCGAACGTCCTTGAAGCGCGGCAGCGCGGTTGCGGCCCGGCCGAAGGCCGCTATCGCACCAGCCCCGATCGCGTCATCCGCGACCGGCTCGTAGCGGTACCACTTCGCTTGCGGTAACGCTTGGATTAGCGCGTTGATCTGCGCCAGGAGTGTCGGCGAAGTGACGCGTCCGGTGAGGAGCGCAAGCCCCGCGCCCCTGCGTGTTTTTGCCCGTTCCAGCCGCGGCTGCAGCGCCGCGTCGAACGCACTCCATGATTGGATGCGGCCGGCGCCATAGGGTGCTTTTGAACGGTCGGGATCGTAAAGCGACAGTAAAGTGGCTTCCGCGAAAACATCGGTTGAGCCGAGACTTGCAGGGTGGAGGGGATTGCCCTCGATCTTGATCGGCCGGCCTTCGACCGAGGTCACGAGGACGCCGCGGCCGTAACCATTGAGGGGAAGCGCCGTGGCGAAGCGCAGCGGCATGCCGGGAACCTCCCGCTCTGGCATGTCAACGTAAGGGACGACCTCTTCCGCTGGCCGGCCGCACGAAGCAAGCGCCAGTGCTGCGCCACTGACAAAAAGCTTCAGCGCCGCGCGGCGATCCAATGCCGCTATTTGCGGATTTTCTCTTTGATCGATCATTACGCGCGCACTCATCGGTGACACACCGAGCAGTCGGTGAGATGGGAGTTATCGATTGTCTGGTGTGCGAGGATCACGCCGCGTTCGCCTTGATCGTCGGGGAATTGCCAATCCGGATCGAAGACGGCGGCGGCGGGCCTTAAATTCGGCGCCGGATCGCGGTGACAGTCGAGGCACCAGCCCATGGTGAGCGGTGCTGCCTGCCGCATGAGCGGCATGCCGGCCACGTCGCCGTGGCAGGTGGTGCAACCGACGCCTTTGGCAATGTGAATCGAGTGATCGAAGTAAACGTAGTCCGGCAGTTTGTTGACTTTATTCCAGTGAATCGGCCGGTTATCGGCAAGGCTTTGGCGCACCGGCGCCAGCATTGCCGTTTGCGTGTAGAGCTGTGAATGGCAGGTCATGCAGGTGTGTGTCGGCGGGATGCCGGCAACTGCGGACGTTTCCACGCCGGTATGGCAGTAGCGGCAATCGAGGCCGAAACCGCCAACATGGTGCTGGTGACTGAACGGCACCGGCTGATCGGCGGTTAGCGAACGGTCCGTTTCATAATTTGAAGCAGACAGCCAATAACCAACGCCTATTCCGAGAAACGGCACCACCACAATGGAAAGTAAAATTGTGCGAGCAATCGTATCGGCATAAGGACGAAACAAGTGCGGCATCAGCCGCCCTCCCTGCCAATCCCCGCGTATAAAATCTAACGCCAGAACGAACTCGGGACCCCGGCATTTTGCTGCCAGCTAACGGAATTAATCGGGCTTTGGTTCCATCGCGTCACATGGCTCAGCAGCCGTGCGAATTTCCGCGCGGACAACGGTTTAGACGAACATGGAAATGGCGGAAGGGGTGTCTAGCGCATGGCGATTGGTGAGCGGTGGTGGATGGTAGGAAACCCTTTAAAATAAGCACTTTCCGCGATGATAGTTGTTGCGGACGGTTGTGAACGGGTGCTAGTGTCGGCGATGGAACATGGGTACGAACTTGGGTGTACCCGTCTTTGGAGCCATCGACATGGCACGCGGAATGAACAGACTGCCGGCTAGTTTTAAAAAGTTGCCCCCAGGCCTGCACGCCGACGGCGGCAATCTATACCTGCAAATTACAACGGGCACTTCGGACAACCGTCGCCTCAGCTGGATTTTTCGGTATCAGCTTACCGGTAAGAAGCCCCGCGATATGGGGCTCGGCTCGGTCGAGACAATTGCCTTGCGGGAAGCCCGCGAAAGCGCGCGAGAGTACCGACGTCTTGTTCTACAGGGGACCGATCCGATCGAAAATCGGAACGCCGAGATCGCGAAAAATATCGCCAAACACACGGCGGTCATGACGTTCACTGAGGCGGCCGATGCCTACATCCGGAAGCATCGGTCGGGCTGGAAGAATCCAGCCCATGCCGCCCAATGGCCTGCCACTTTAAAAACTTACGCGTCTCCCGTGATCGGAAAAATGTCGGTTGCCGACATAGACACGACGCATGTCATGAAAATTCTCGACCCGATTTGGCACGTAAAGACCGAAACGGCGAAACGGCTACGCGGCCGGATCGAAGCCGTGCTCGGTTGGGCCACTGTTAGCGGCTATCGGAAGGGCGAGAACCCAGCGCGCTGGCGCGACCACTTAGACAACCTGCTCGCGGCACCAAGCAAGGTGCGACCGGTCAAACATCAGGCTTCACTCCATTACGATGCGATGCCGGAATTTATGCACGAATTGCGTGAACGTGAGGGCATGGCGCCGCTTGCGCTGGAGTTTCTTATTCTCACGTGCGTTCGGACGCTCGACGTCCGGAATGCTGGCGTCGATGATATCGACGTGACGAAGCGGATTTGGATTATTCCGAAGTTCAGCAAGACCGGCAAGGAACACAAAGTCCCGCTATCCGACGCGGCCATTGCAGTGTTCCAGAGGGCGCGCGAGATCGTAAAAGATATAGGCGGGAATGTAGCGAAAAGCCGCCTCGCATTTCCGAATGATGTCACCGGCAAACGCCTTTCAGAAAATGGAATGCTCGCTGTCCTCGATCGAATGGGACGCAAGGGGCAAATGACGCCCCACGGCTGCCGCTCATCTTTCCGCACCTGGGCGCAGGAAAAGACGAATTTTCCATGGGAGCTTGCCGAGCTTTCTCTCGGCCACACCGTCGGCACAAAGGTTGAGCGCGCTTATGCTCGCGGCGACGCGTTCAAAAAGCGTGTGGCGATCATGCATGCGTGGGCGAGTTACTGCGGTAAGGCACACTCGCGCGGCAACGTGATTTCGTTGCAGAGTAGGAGTGCGTGAGATGCACTCCGACGATCCCCCAAATCCGCTCGCCCCGACCGAACTCGTATGGCAATGGTTTGATCGTGCGTTGGATGGGGACGACCCAAAGCCTAACCTGCAGCAATGCGCCGAATTCGCGCGAGCTATTCAGATCATTGTGAATCAGGAAAATAACAGACTGGTGATTAGGAAAGAGGGCATAAAGAATGCACTTCCTCGATTGAAAGATATTTCGCTCCCAGAAATACTTGAGGAGTTTAAAGAGGAAGTCAGAGACGCGGGCCGCCACCTTTTGTTTGCAATTAATGAGTTTCAGAATTACGCGGGCGAAGATGATGTGGGCATAACCGAACGGGTCACTTGTAACGAAGTCGCTGAATTAATGGCGAGGATTGGTGCCTTGGTGCCGAAGGACATCAAAGCAAAAAAATACACGAGTGACGTGATAAAGGACATTTTGGACGCCGTCGCGGACGACGTAAGAGATGCGGACGGGTCAATCAGCTATTCGGATGCCATCGACAAGCTCGCAGACAAAGGCTTAGTTGGAAGATCAACTGAAACCTACGAAGCCGATGGGAAGACCCATGAGATCAGGGCATACTCTGGCATTATCGATTTTTTGGACCAGGAGCCGCTCCGCGCATGGCCGGCTGAATCCGGACGGAGAATCGCAAGGGAAATTCAGGGCGTCATGATCCGGCTTGGCTATAAAGGATCGCTTTCAGAGATACAGGAAAGAAGCGTTACTGCAGCTGTGGGCGCGGCAGCGGTGTCTTGGGCCTACGGCCGAGAACTGAAGACGCCCGCCGGCTTTGTTACCGGCATCCGACCGAGAACCCGCGTAAACAAGGCCGGGGGGGTCCAAAAGTAACCCCGCGTGGACAGCTGTCCAAAATCTACCGTGAAGGGACAATCTTCCGCAGGGTAATAATCGCGTACGCCTCTGTGCATGGTTTAGCACGGAGGACCAAATGCAAACCACCAACGCCGGCATTGAGCCGGCATTCCTGAGCATCGCTGAGGCGGCGACTTACACCGCGGAATCCCAGTGGACCGTGAAGGATAAACTGCGCCGCGGCATTTATCGCGCCAAGAAATCCGGCCGGCGGACGCTGGTCGACATGGCGAGCGTCAAGGCGCATCTCGCGGATCTACCCGACGCCAAGTTTGCCAAACCGTCGCCGCGGAAGGCCGCGTGAAACATGGCCTCCAAAAATGGAAACGCCGCGGCGGATCAGGCGCGCGGCGCTCCGGGATTTGACCTGCTGGGCAGCACAGTCACCGGGGTAAATATCCGCAACCGGACCAAAAATCAAGCTAATGCCGTTTCCGCATTAGGTGCCGAGCTCGATCGGGTAATGCAATCCGATCGGCTGTACTTCGAGCGCTTTCCCACGCGCAAGCATCGTGTCCGGCTCGCGTCGCACGTCGAAATTGCCGAGATGGAGACTGTCGCCGGCCGTGATTGCGGGGCGCCGGCCGGTGCTCAGATTTACGTGGCGGTCAAAAATATCGCGCCAGGGCTAAGAATTCGAACATACCTTAGCGCGCCAGCTGACTGTGACACTGACCTGACCGAGGCCCAAGCGGCCGAGATATTTTATTCGTGCGCCGGCGAGATGCACCGGAAGCTCGAAGCGAAAATGCGCGAAGCTGCGGACAGGCGGGTGTGCCGATGACAGCTCGCGCGAACCTTCCCGATCGGCGGCCCGCCGAATTTCTCACCTTCCAGCACGAGGGACATCGCTACCGCGCCACCTTTGGATATTTTCCAGATGGGCGGCTGGGCGAGATCTTTCTCGACACCGGCAAGCCGAACGCCACCATACAAATGCACGCAGACGATTCCGCCGTGTTGGTTTCGCTGTTGCTGCAGCACGGCGTCGATCCGCGCCTAATTCAACACTCGATTTCCGGACCAATCCGCGCGGCACTCGACAATTGGCTTGTGGTGTCGCCATGAGCGACGCGACCACAATTGCCCGCGCGCTGCGGGGCAAGCGGAGGCAGGACGGCGCGTTTCTCTGTCACTGCCCTGTTCCGGGTCATGGGAAGGGGAAAGGCGACCGCAACAGGTCTCTCCTCGTCAAGGACGGCGACAAGGCCCCGCTGTTCACCTGCTTTGCCGGCTGCGATCGGCGAGACGTAGCCGATATCCTGCGCAGACGCGGGCTGCTTGGAGGCGACCACGTAACGGGTGCGTTACGTAACGTAATGCTGTCAGCACCCCCTAGAGCGGCAGAGCCTGACGAAGAAGCACTGGCGATCTGGATGGTAGGTAAGAGCCCCGAAGCCTCGCTGATTGAACGCTATCTGCGGTCTCGCGGGCTTACGCTCGCAATCCCGCCGTCGCTTCGCTGTGGCGAGTGCATGCACCTGGGCCGGTACCCGATGCCGATAATGATCGCCGCGGTGCAGCGGCCAGATGGCGAAGTAATTGCCGTCCAAACGACGCTGCTGACCGGTGCCGGAAAAAAGGCACCCGTCTCAATGCCAAGACTTACGACCGGCGCACTGGCTGACGGTGCCGTACGATTTGCCGAGGCAACCGAGTTGCTCGGCATCGGGGAGGGCACCGAAAGCGTTCTGAGCGCCATGCAGATCACCGGGGTGCCATCATGGGCATGTCTCGGCGCCGGCCGAATGCACCGCGTTGCGATACCGGACAGCGTCCGCGAGCTCCACATTTTTGGCGACAATGACGAGCCCGGCCGCGCCGCCGTAGAGCGGACAGCACATGCGAACCGCCACCGTCGCGTCGTGCTTCGTTACCCGCCTGACGGCTACAAAGATTACAACGACCTGCTCATGGCGCGAGTACGGGCCGCGGCATGAAAAGCGAATTGGCAGACGTCGGCGATTCCATCGTCGAAATCGAACCGCGATTCAGGCTCATTCCGTTTGAGGAAATGCAGCCCGCGACCGATCCGGAATATCTCGTCCATGGGCTTTTTCCCCGTGGAGGCCTTGTTGTTGTATGGGGCCCGCCAAAGTGCGGCAAATCGTTCTGGACGATGGACGTGATGTTGCACATCGCACTGGGTTGGGTGTACCGCGGCAGGCGCGTGCAACAGGGCCCGATCGTCTATTGCGCATTCGAGGGGCAAGCGGGTTACGGAAAGCGGGCTGAGGCTTTTCGTCAGCGATTTCTGGCCGAGAGTGCCAGTCCTGTTCCGTTTTATCTCGTCGCGGCGCCGATGAATTTCATCGCTGATCATGGCGAACTGATCGGCGCCATCCGGCTACACTTGAGATCCGACAACCCCGTGGGGGTTGTTCTCGACACTTTGAACCGCTCCTTGGTCGGCAGTGAGAACGACGATGAGGACATCGGCGCCTACATCAAAGCAGCGGACGCGGTTCGCACGGCCTTCAATTGCATGGTGGTTATCGTGCATCACTGTGGCGTGGAGGGCACGCGGCCGCGGGGACATACCTCTCTCGGCGGCGCGCTGGACGCTCAGATTGCGGCCCGCCGCGATGCTGGCGGAAACGTTGTGGCGGAGGTCGAATGGATGAAGGATGGAGAGGAGGGCAACACCGTTGCGAGCCGCTTGGAGGTGGTCGACGTCGGGCTCGATGACGATGGCCAGCCAATCACGTCCTGTGTCGTCGTGCCGATTGACGAGCCGACATCATCCTCTTCAGCCGAGCCACGCCTAACGAAAAATCAGAAAACCCACTTCGCCATTCTGTTCGAGGCAGGCGCGGCCGGCCTCACGCTCGAGGAATGGAATCAGAAGGCCCGGGACGCTGGCATAGGCGTAACCCGTAAAGCTGACCTCTACGATCTCCGCAGTAGCCTCCTAAGCAAAAAGCTTGTGCGAGAGATTGGAGAACGCTGGGCGATCATGCCGGCGTTTTCTCCGGACGGCTGAGGGTACGAGGTGGGATACGGACTACGGGGTTCTATAAGAACCCCCGTATCGTACCGTAACCCCGTAACCTGCCCGAACCGTATCCGTATCGTAACCCGAACCGTAACCCGTATCCTTGAAATCAGAGATTTGGTTGATCCGATTTCTTGGGTGCATCAGCTTTCGCGTCCGCGACGAATCAAATCTCTCGTCGCGTTTTGTTGGTCACTCATTTCCACGTTGTTTGCTCCAGTCGACGCGGTTGATCCCAAAAAAGTGATTGTCATTGGTGCCGGTGTGTCGGCGATTGCTGATGGGTGTGACGGACCATCCTTCCGCAGACGCCATCTGAAAACGCTTGCAAATTAGGAACGGGAAGACGTAACCCATGTTTGTACCCATGTTTAGCGACAACTTATCGCGGGGCGAACAGGATGCATTCGAGCCGCTGCACGATCTGCCAACACTCTGAGCGCTGGCGCATTGAGTTGCTCCGCGCAGGCGGTGCGTCGCTCGATAAGCTTGCTGAGAAATTCGGCGTAGAGCGTGACGCCGTACATCGGCACTGGCACAAGCACGTCGCGCCCGAAATGAAGGCGTCCTATCTGTGCGGCCCTGCGGAGCTTGCGGGGCTTGCTGAGAAGGCCGCCCAGGAGGGCGACTCGGTCCTCGATTACTTGCGCATGATCCGTACGGTGCTGACCGGGCAGCTTGCGGCGGTCACTGAAGCGGGCGATGCCCGGGCGGCTGCTTACGTCGCTGGGCGCCTTACGCATACCCTAGAAGCTATCGGACGCGTCACTGGCGAGATGGGCGAGCTTGCCCGTTCGACGATCAATATCACGAACAACGTGGCGGTGCTCGCCGAACACCCCGCCTTCATGCGGGTGCAGGCGACCATGCTTCGCGCTCTGGCCCCGTACCCGGACGCCCGCGGCGCCGTTGTCGCGGCCCTACGTGATCTGGACGGCAATGGCGGCCATGCCGCTGCGCCAAAGGTTATTGATCATGTCGCCGCCTAGCATCGCATCACAGCTGGCGGAAACCCTTGCTGACGGTGGCTGGAGGGCCAAGGCGCGGCCATCGCAGCTACCACCGCCGGGGGACTGGAACGGCTGGATCATTTGCGCCGGCCGAGGCTTCGGAAAGACGCGCGCGGGTGCTGAGACCTTGATCGAAGGCGTGCAAGAGGGCACCGCGGGCCATATTGCGCTTATCGGCGCTACGGCCGCGGACGTTCGGGACATCATGATCGAGGGGCCGAGCGGCATCCTGCCTCTGTCGCCCGCGTGGTGCCGTCCTGAGTACGAGCCCTCCAAACGCAAACTGACGTGGCCCAACGGCGCGGTAGCTCACGCATTTTCTAGTGAGGAAGCCGATCGCCTCCGCGGGCCCCAATTTGATTTTGGGTGGTGTGACGAGTTGGCGGCATGGGCCGACGCGCAAACCACCTGGGATATGTTTCAGTTCGGATTGCGGCGCGGCAAGAATCCGCGCTGGATCATAACCACGACGCCTCGCCCAATCCGCCTGTTGCGTGAGTTGCTGGCGCGCGAAGGCCTGGATGTCGTCGTGACACGCGGGACTACGTTCGAAAATGCGGACAACCTCGCTGCACCGTTTCTGAAGGCGGTTCGGGAACGCTACGAGGGCACGCGGCTCGGGCGGCAGGAACTGAACGCCGAAATATTGGAAGACGTCGCTGGAGCGCTGTGGAAGCGCGAATGGCTTGATGTCCGCCGAGTTCGATGCAGCGCCCGACATGCGGAGAATTGTAGTTGCTATCGATCCCGCCGTCTCGACAACCGACGGCGCCGACGAGACCGGCATCATCGTTGCGGGTAAGGGGACCGACGATCGGTTCTACGTTCTCGAGGATCTGTCCGGAAAATATGGTCCGGACGAATGGGCGCGTCGCGCCGTCGCCGCTTACGCGCGATTGAACGCTGATCGCATCATCGGCGAAAAGAACAATGGCGGCGACATGATCGAGACGGTCATCCGCCCAGTCGACCGAAACGTTTCTTATCGTGCGGTGCACGCCAGCCGCGGCAAGGTCACGAGAGCCGAACCGATCTCTGCTCTTTATGAGCAAGGCAAAGTCTCTCACGTCGGAAAGCGCCTATCGCTCCTCGAAGATCAGATGTGTGCGTTCACCAGCGACTTTGATCGCAGCACTGCGGGCTACTCGCCTGACCGTGTTGATGCGCTGGTGTGGGCGCTGGCTGAACTATCGGGAGGTGTCGGTGCCGTTGAAATTTCACCCGCCGGCGCGGCGGAATTTGCGCGTCTCACTGCTCGGCGTGGTTCGGGTTTTCCGGCGCGTCGTTCTTTGTTTCCAATCGCGCCATTTGGCGTCAACTAGAGGAACTGAAAATGCCACGATCAAACGACATGGACGACGCGAGAGTTGCGCGCATTCTAAAATTCTGTGAGGGCATGCGCGCCGACGACATGGATGCGCTGAAGGCGCTGCTACGCGGCGACAGCCGCGCCGAACCGGACAATCTCGTTCTCGATGATAACGACGCCGATCTGGAGGCGATCAGCAAAGCGCAGGGAATGGATGCGGCGCTCGTGCAATTCCGCAAAAGGTATGGCCTCCCTGCCGCTCGTCGACCCAGGTACCTCGGACCGTGAAGATGACGAAATTTGCTTCACGCGACCCGCACCGCGCGACCCTAGCCGACGCTATCGCTGATGCCACCGAAGCCGAGCGCGAACTCAAGGCAGCCAACGACGCCGTTCTGATGGCACGTGACCGCTTTTGGGAGGCTGGGCGAAAGCTGGACGAAATCCGCGAATCTGGCGCGGACGAAGTGAGCACCGCGAGTTTTGCCGCAGCGTTCATCGCGTCTGTGAAATCTGGCGCGCCTTGCGATGTTGCTATGATGGAAGATCCGGCCGAGCAGGCTCGCAAGAAAGAGAAGGCGGCGGCGAACAATGCCGACGTATGGGAGAAGACCTACAAAAGCTGCGAGGCTGCGATTGCCGTGAGGGAAGCGGCACTAGAGCGGGCGAGACTGGCTGTCGACAATGCCCGCGGCGACGTCATCCGAAATGCCAGCGCCGCCGTGCATGGTTTGTTGGCTGGCCTGGATAAGCTTCAGGCCGAAGTATTTGATCGACGACTGCAGCTTCACTTCTTCGCAAGAAACGATCTTGTTCCGGAAAGCAATAAGGCGTCCGTCGCCGCGGCGCTTGAACAGAAGACGTTGCCGGGAGACGGCAAGGCGATCTTTCGCGACGAGTGGCATTCGCGCCCACTCTACTTGGCCTGGATGAATGCTTTCGAAGCATTGAAGCGTGACGCTGACGCGCCGCTGCCATCATGAGACCGATCTCGGCACTGATCTTCGTGGCCCTAAGGTGACCAGAAATTCTTGCGGATTTCGCTTTCGTCCCGCAAGCGCGGCAAGCCGGTTAGTGCTGCGACCAAACAACGCCGGCCGGCGGCTATTTGCTCTCCAGCGAAGGGGCCGCCAACTTAAACTGCGAAGGATTTGAGAAATGACGATTGGAAAAGTGAAGTTTTACTCGGCGCTGGCCCTATTTTCCCGCCTGGCCATCGTCTTTGCGCTGTGCGCCGCGCCTCAAATCGCATTCGCGCTGAGCCAATCTTCCGTCCCTCCGAAAATATCCGTTCCGTGGGGCCAATCGGCCGGCACGGCATACATCCACTATCCCATTCCGATTCCGTCTCAGGTCGGTACTATCAATTGTTTGGCGTCGTGGACGACCGGATTCCCGCCGTTGACGTTCATTCCGCCGGCAAGCGGTGGTTGTCCGCCGTTTGGTGAGGACATGAACGGAGTATTGAATCAACTCTCCCGGTGGTCACAGTGGGGAAGTGCTGGCGCGACGGTCGTTTGGGATTCCGCGTTTTCCTCTGCAGTGGGCGGCTATCCGAAGGGTGCCGTTCTTCAGAACTTGGCGACGCCGTCCTGCTTCTGGATTTCGCAGGTCGACGGCAATACCAGCAATCCGGATGCGAGCGGAGCAAACTGGACCGGCGCATGCCCGGGCGGTGGGGTAGGTGGAACGTCGACCGGCGCAGCGAACGCGCAAGTCGTCACGACAACGCCATTTATCAAAACGGCGGGTGCTCAGATTTCCTTCATTGCCGGCTACTCAAACAGCGGCGGTCTCAAGATCAACGTCAACGGGAGCGGGAACGATAATTTTTATCGTCTGTCTCAACTCGGTGCCACGATGTCGGTCGGCGGCGAGGTTGTCGCTAACCGGCTGGTCGTTGCCGAATGGGACGGTACCGAGTGGGAGTGTGTTAATTGCAGCGTCTTCACGGTAGGCGAGATCAAGGATTTCGCCGGCAGTTCGGCACCGAACGGCTGGGCCTTCATCGACGGTAGCTGCGTCTCGCAGACCACCTACGCCGATTTGTATTCGGTAGTTGGGAGCGCCTACGGAACTTGTAGCGCGGGAAATTTCGCACTGCCGGATGGCCGTGGCCGCGCATTGGTGGCGCAAGATAATCAGGGCGTCAACGGTGCGGCCAATCGAATTACATCGGGTGGAACGGGATGCGCCGGCACAACAATCGGTGCGGGCTGTGGCGCTCAGAATGAGACGGTGGCGCAAGCCAACCTTCCGAATGTGAATTTCACAGTGGTAATTCCTGCGGGTCAGGGTGCCCATACCCACACCTACACCTATCCGTTGGCGGCGGTAGGCATGGATAGCGGCGGAACTGTAAATTCCGGTTGGTTCGGCGGCACAACAGGAAATGGAATCACAGCAGCGGCAACACTTCCTGCGATGAGCGGTACCGCGGCATCAGGCGGTTCTGGTTCAGCTTTGACGACGCTTCCGCCGCTTCAGATCGTCACCAAGATCATCAAGCTGTGAGGGGCCGACAATGCGAATGATGACCGTGCTCTTGGCGCTTCTGTTCTCGCCTGCTGCTGCGTATTCCCAAACGCCACCCGCTACCGGAGGCTTAACTGGGTTCAGTTTCGGCGAGAGCATGGGCTTTAGTTCGCACGACCATATCGCCAAACACAGACCGCGAGGTCATAGGCGCGCACGAGAGGACAGAAAATGCCGACTGGAAAAGTGAAGTTCTATCGGGAAGAAAAAGGATTTGGGTTCATCGCGACCGACGCCGGCGCCGAAATCTTCTTCCACATTAGCAATTGCGATGAGGCGATCGATACGCTCGCGACGGGTCAGCGCGTGAAGTTCGAAGAGCGCACCAATCCGCGCAAGGGGAAGCCTGAGGCGTATGAGGTGGGGCTAGTGTGAGTAGAGAGCCTTCTGCCGCCGCGTCATTCGGCGCCGTACTCAGAGGATAATTTCATCGTCTGGCTCGCTCTTTTTCCGCTTAGCCGGCTTTCGCTTCGGACCTAAATAGTAGGCTCTGCTTTTGGCGGCGGCCTTTTGCCATAGGCGGATGCCCTCGTGAATTTCACGTTCTCCCATTCGGATCTGCGGCAACTGATCCAACAGCATGGAAGCGACGGCTTGGAGAGCACCCCGACGGATCAGCTCAATTGCCATTTCTCGATCCGCCTCACCTGTTGCCCCGTCGGTAATCTGTCGCATCGTTTCTCGATTTTCGTCGATCCAGGGGCGAGCGTCATGGAATGCCTTTTCGGGGTCTAAAATGTCGAAGATTTCAGGACCGGGCGGCACAGTTCCGTGCGCGTCCGCATAAGCGGCAAACGCCTTCAGGCATCTGCTCAATTGATGCGCCAACTCGTGGGGCTTGCCACCGCCCTTGGCCGCTCGCAACAAGTTGGCAGTCAATTCGCGTAAAGGCCAAACAAGTTCGTCGGCGGCCCGCTTGCGCAGGATATCCGCTTCGGATTGGCTGCTAACTACCCTGACCATGAGGTCCGCAAATATACAAGGCCACTTCGGCTTGTGCCAAGGCAAAAGCCGGGAGCGCGAAAAGTCCCATATCAACGGGCCTTACTTGCTATTTGGCCAGTTGCGCTTCGGGGCGGTCTTTCTGTTCGTGCCTATCAAACAAAAGCCCTAGCCGTTAGGCCAGGGCTTCAGTAGTTAAACCCGCCGCACTGGGGAGGTTGGCGGGGAGTTGTCTTCGCCACTGGTTGCGGCCGTCTCGGCGCCTAGCGCTCCGATTCGGCAGAGTTGCCGCGGCCAGGCCCATCCGGCCGGAACCAAAGATAGTCGCTGCCGGTGTGGAAAGGGTCTCCCGAGGCATAGGGCTCTGGGCCATAAACGATACTGGGCGCCAGCCCTGCATAATCCAACAACGCGCCCCGGGGAATTGCTTGATTGTAAATGGCGCCGCCGGTTCCCGGGGGGCAGGCATAGCAGCCGGGGCCGTAGGCCGGCGCGCCGGGACCGGCCACGCCTACCCAGCCGCCGTCTTGCGCAAACGCGGCAGTTGTCGCGCCAGCAACGAGACCGGCCGCGACGATGAGTGTTTTTACTGACATATCCATCTCCAAGTTGAGGCTCGTACCTATCCGTCGGCAACATGACGCGGTGCACAACAGTTCATTCACAAGTTTTTGCACTGCAAAAAAAGCACAAGCTTGTGAACAAAAACATGCCGTCAGACGGATCGCAGGGAACTTAGACGGATCGGATGGAACTGAGAGACGCAGTCCGTTCGAATTTATGCACCGACCCCCGAGAAGGGTCGTGCTTGCGCGATGACGGGTGGTCGACACAAACGAAGCGAGCGTCCAGGGCTATGAAACTGATCTGGCCTAAGCCAAATGAAAGAGGCCGCCAGCCGAGGCGGCCTACGTTGCCTCAACGATCATATAAAGTTCTTCGAGCTTCCTGGCCTCTTCGGCCAATTCGAAACCAACGCCCTCAAGTTCGTTGGCTATGTCCTTGTCTTTGCTCTCGGCGGCGAGCTTCTGACACTGTATCGCCAACTGCCTAAGCTGCTCTGCAATTCGGTGGGGCACGGCTACGCATTCCGCAAAGTAGGCCACCCCCATGCGGAAGACTAAGACCGAATCAGTACAACACCAAAGGGGCCACCGCGTGTTCACGGCCCAGCCGCGATCATCCAATCTGAGCCATGGCACGAGGCGGTTCAACTTCGGCGGCTTCTTCGGCCTGCTTGGCGGCATCAAGCCACGCCTGGGCCATCTGCACGAAAAGATTCCGCTCGTAAATTGACCGGGCTGTGCGGGCCCACTCGAGATGCTCTGCCGCCCGTTCTCGCAAATCTGTTACTAGCGATACCATTCGCTTTTCCCTCACGCCGCATGCCGCACCACCGGCCCCAACCGGAGGGGCAAGTAATGGTTCCGAACTGCGTCAATGGGACTCGCCGCGGTGCCTGCCAGCGGCATGACGCATGGCGCAGCTTTACGAAGAATTTATGAATCGCTACGTCGGACGAGGTCGCTGATATGAGCGTCATCGCGCTAAGAAGACGACCAAGTCCGGCTGCTGCGCAGCTTCGATCTATTCACGCTTCGCCAGCGGCTGATGCGCGCCGCGCGTGTAACTAAATCCAGAAAGGATAGGTTTGGAAACGCACTTACATCCTCTTTCGCGTCCGGGCCAAGTCCACTTGCCATTCAAATACATCCCTTTCTTGACCTCGAATGCTGCCCTATTCGCAGATCTGTGAGCTGCGTCCTGTTTTAACTCTTCGGCGATTGGTTCGCTGGTGGCTTCAATGCAAGGTGCGCCGGAATAAAGCCACTCGGCATACTTGATGCCAGCATTTTCTTGTTGTTCCTTCGTAATGAGCGCACGTGCTTTTCTGTTCAAAAGGCGAGCTATATTGCCTGCTCGGTGCCTTGCCATTCCATCAATGTTCATTCGCATGAGCGCGTCAGCAAGTGAGCCGAGATCGCCGCCGACAGATATAGCGCGGAGGGCTGCGGCATAGATCTGTTTGTGATGCTTGCGGTCAATATCCGGAAGCAGCTTTATGTTTGCTTTCAGATCGGCTTTGACGGCTTTCGTTATTAGTCTTGCGTCGAACTTCACGGTCGGAATGCCGAAGCGCGGTTCCCCGCGCTCTATTTTGCGGGCATCCCCTCGTATCAATGCGACGAGCTTTGCAAGTACCCCCATCGAGCCGCCCTCCACGATCGGCAGGATAGCTCGCAATAATTGCGCGAACAAAGCCTTATCGTCCGGGGGCGGGGGTAGTGTCTCAGTTTGAATCTGGCGCAGTGCGTAACTAGGTCTTCTCTGTTGCTGCTAACAGGACGGTGTTGCCATGCACGTACAGATTTTCCGAAGCCTGGCCGACGGCGGCTTATATGGCTTTATCACTGTTACTAGCAGGTGCGCCCCAGATCTTCCAAAGGATAAGGGACCCTGGGAGCATTGGAAATCCATCGATATGAACCGAGGCGAAACCATTAAATGGGGAATCGATACCGATGAGGTTCTCGACGCCATTGATAAGAACGGCTTTTTTGTCACGAAAATCCGCATCAGGATCATAGAGCAGGAAACGGATACCCCGAGGCCCTAGAGGCGAGCGACCGTGCGGATCGAGCCGCTGCGCATATCACTCCACGTGCTCAACCTTTTTTCTTAGGCTGATCGTCGCGCATGTCACGAAATTCTTTCGGACCTGCGATTAGCCGTCGCTTCCGACTGGCGCGTTCCTCTGGCGCGGCGGATGGGTCGCCGAGTTGATTGATTTCTCGGCCGGCCAGTTCGGCAGCCTTATGCGCGGTCGCTTTGCTCGTTGGCCGCTTGGCGGGGGCGCTCGCGAGGGCTTGTTCGACGAGACGGCGGATGGCTTCGGGACGGCTTGGTTTGTCGTTCTGGCGTTTAATCCAGCCGTCAAGCTCCGAGAGCTTCTTCGGCTGAATCCGCACCATAATCGGCGTGCCCTTCCCCGTGGCAGGAGGGCCGCGCTTTATCCTTGGTATCACGGTTTGACGAACCATGGAAACCATGATACCACAGAAAAATCGGGCCGCCAAGGTGTTGGAAGCACCTTGACAGCCCTAACCCAAGCCAAATGGAGCGACCCATGGCCAAGGCTAACCGCGACTATACCACGTCGCAGCCCATCCCGCTTTCGAACCTGTTTACTGATCCCGTCGTCCGTTCCGCTTTCGAACGAGCCGAGCGCGACGGCGGCGCTACCTTCGCCGTGCCTGCGGTGTCCCTGCGGGTGCTTGACGGCGGGGCTGCAGAATCCACCCTTGAGTTGGCGGGGGTGGCATCATGAGTGAGTTCGACCCCCTGGTCTCATATCTTAGGGCGACCCAAAAAGACCCAACAGCTTCACTTCACGAAAAACACATCACTTGGTTTCTGCAGGCCGTAACCGACTGGCACATCGGGCGCGCGCAGCAAGAAATTGAATGGGCCGAAAATAAGCTAGCCAATCGATGTGGAACGATAAAAGACCCTGAGGGCATGCCGGCGCTTACGCTTAAGGGGCTCAATCAGATGCAGCTCGCGGAAGAGCACCTTGGCATGGACCATCCCAAAAATATGGTCTGTGTTCGTGCGGCGCTCGAGATCGTGGTCGTGATTTTGGCTTATCGCGAAATAGATCCAGATTCCCATTTTGCGAACGGGCCGGTTCTCGAAATGGTGCGCAACGCACTCGACGCTCTCAGTTGGGTGAAAGCCGAGACTTTGACCTGCCGCGATCCCGAACGCAAAGAGGTGGCATCATGAGCTACGATCCGATCATTGAATCGTGCATGGCCACTCCGGTCTATGTGGACGAGCTTAGCATTGTGAAAACGGTGGGACCCGTGACCCATCTAGTGTTCAGCTCCCGCCAACCCGCCTCCCATGATCCGAACAAATTTGAGCGCGCCGTGCAACAGCGTTTGGTAGTTCCTACGGACCAGCTGAATGCCATGGCCAGGTCGTTGCTGGCGCGGGAAGCCGCGGTCCGAATAAATGGCGACTTGGCGGGGGACGAGAGACCGCTTCACTGAACGTCGCTACGGCGCCTCGCCGGCATCGCTTGCCCGGCGAAGCGCGAAGGGAAGGGCGGCTTCGGCCGCCCTTTTTGTTGTTCGGGCCGGCCTGCGCTTGCCCGGCCGCTCAAATCAAGTTGTTTTCAGCACGGATCTCGCGCCATTCAAAGTGCATTTGTGTGATCGCAGTCACTTCTATCGGCGTGCGAGTTCAGTATTTTTTGGCTGACGTTTGCAGTGTCTAGACACGCTGCCAAAAAATCAAAAAGGAGATTGAACAATGAAGATCCTTCTCATCGTCATCGGCCTTCTTGTTGCCGGAACTTCGATGGCACTAGCTCGGGGCGGAATGACCGGAGATTTCGGCTACAGCCCGGAGCTCGGACACAGCTACACATATAGCCGCGGGTATCACGATCCGGATTTCATGCGCGGTGATGCCGCGCCCGGCGCTCCACAAAACTTTAGCGGTACCCTGAGTGGACAACCGAGCCCGAGCTCGGGCATCGAGGCCGAGCGCGGCTAGCGCACTACCGTTGGCGTGTACTGTCCGAATTAGGACAGCCTGAATTTGAAATTAGGCCATAATGGCCACGCCGAATCTTCTTGAGAGGTATGGCCGCAATGGCCCCGAACGCATCAGCCTCGCGTTCGGGGCTTTTTTATCGGGATGGGATAAAAATTATCGCGGCTACGCCGTAACGCGTGACGTAACGCGTAGCGGGGCAGGCGAGGGCTTGGTCGGTACCCATTCGACGTGTTTAGAGGTTCGGCACGCAATTCGCGACCGCGTAGGCGCACTTAGTTTGGCGCGGACTGTGGGGGCGCGGTTAAATTGACGATCCATGGTGCGACCACCCCGATTTCCCCGTTTTCGTAAATCACTTTGACGCTGATGCGACCTGGTCGCAGCACTGGTGCCGGAACTAGCACGGGGTGCCTCGTGTACCATCGTGACCTTGTCGGGTTCGTTTTCGCTTGTGCTTCGAGGAATTGCGGTGGCGGGACTAACACGGGCTGCCGGATTGGCTCGCTACCGGGAAGCGTAATTTCAATAGCTAATGATTGAAATGGCTCAGCCAGATCAGTTTCAATCGTAAAATAGAAAACCAATTGCGGCGTTCTCATTTCATCGGAAGTAATGACCAGATCGGCATTATAAATACCCTGCAGAATGGCCTTTCCATGAAGATTGAAATAGACCTCGTCCGCCACCAAAACACTTGCTTGACGTGCTGCCATTTCTAAAGCGCCGGCACTGGCGCGGGCTCTTGTTTGCGAATGATGCCATCGAGAAAATTGGAAATTGCGGGATCGTCAAATCCCGATACTGTTCCATTCTTTTCAGGCGGGACTGGAGCGGAGGTCTGCGCAGGCGTGAGAAAATCGCAATTTTGACCGCTCAACGGCTTTGCCGCCTCAAAACGAGGCTCCCACCCAATAGCCCAAAAAAACTCACCAATACGGCGTGCGCTTAAATTATCGAGGCCCTGAAGTTCCCGATTTATTACATGGCGACTCGTTCCGATTTTCTCTGCGATAGCCTGTTGCGTTATTTTTCGCACAGACTTCTCTGCAACAAGAGCGCGTCGCATTTCCTCCACGACTCGCATCAAAAACTCAGCACCAGCGCGCGATTTTTCGTCGATGATATCTAGTTCAAACGAGGTCATCGTATTCTCCCCTAACAAACTTATCGCCATCAAGAGGTAACGCATCTCTGGCTTTTACGACTGCACGCATGTCGTCAGCATAGTTCTTTATTTTCGTAGGCTCCTTGTAATCGTCAGCATAACCGCCTCGTACGGCAATAAATTTACGTGGACGATACATCCAACCGAATATCCTGAGATCCGCGGTTTTTAATTCCCATACCTCATCGCTACGGGGCTCCATGTCTTTAAACATGCGCCCATAGGCCATCGGTTTTCCGGTAATCCATTGCAGCAATCGCGTCATCAACTGTTCTGCGGGAGTAAGGTCACTTTGAACACGACCAGTGACCATTTTGGGCACCGCGGCCCTCAACCACGTTAGACAGGCGGGATATGCGTACAGTTTGCGCTCATTAAACTGGTTCCGGCCAAGCCTGAGCTTGACTCGGATAATCGCCCCTTCCTCCAGTAACTTATCGAATGAAGCCATATCGATCAAGGATTTTGTTGACTTATACGTCAACTTAAGTTTAACGTTCCGCAACCCCGATTCGTACCTTTGGGCCCTCGCAACCGCCAGTCTGGCTGGATTGCGGAACCATGTCTATGTGGGCTCAATAATGCTTGACGCTAAGCATAAGGGTCGTAGTCGAGCCATGAACAAGCTCGACCGTGAAGCCCGTGCCAAAATCCTCCATTTGCTGTGCGAGGGGCAGCGGATCCGTGCCGTTACATCGCCGGCAGGTCATGGACATATGACCAGATTTAAAACATGGGTACCAACAGGGTAACGGGTACAAAAATTTATGTAGTTATATCAATATGATATGGCGGAAGGGGTGAGATTCGAACTCACGAGACGGTTTCCCGCCTGGCGGTTTTCAAGACCGCTGCCTTAAACCACTCGGCCACCCTTCCAGCGTGGCGGTCACGCGGCAACCTTCCGCGAAATCCTGCCGCCGAAACTGAACAATTGCACCGCTTTATCGCGCCGGCGCGCGCTGTTTCGCTTATTTCCCGGCGGCACGCAACGGCGGCGGCAGGCTGCCGCGAGCCAATCTTGCAATGATCCATTCACTATGGAACCCCGACTGCCAAATTTCGCCACAATCTGACCACGCTGCACCACGATAAATTAACCGTGGGACGGGGGATTATGCAGCGTCGGGCCTGCTCGACATTTTGGGGTTTGGCGCGGGCTGGCGGGTGCGCGCTGCTATGCCTCGCGCTTGCGCAGTGCTCCAATTCGAGCCGGGTCGATGCGCGCTACGGCGTGTCGCCGAGCGCCCGGCTGGTCGACGAGGGCGAGCCAGTGCCCAAAGGCGGCGGCGTTTATCGGGTCGGCTCGCCCTATGTGGTGGCCGGCCGTGTGTATGTGCCCGAGGACAATCCGCACTACCGCGCCGAGGGCATTGCCTCCTGGTACGGCTCCGATTTTCACGGCCGCGCCACCGCCAACGGCGAGATTTTCGATGCCGAAAGCATCTCGGCGGCGCATCCGACCTTGCCGCTGCCCAGCTATGTGAGGGTTACCAATCTCAATAACGGCCATTCGCTGATCGTGCGCGTCAACGATCGCGGGCCCTATGCCGAGAACCGGATCATCGACGTATCGCGGCGCGCGGCGCGGCTCCTCGGTTTCACCAATCGCGGCACCGCCTGGGTGCGCGTCGAATATGTCGGCCGCGCACCGCTCGAAGGGTCCGATGACCGCATATTGGAAGCCACCTTGCGGGAAAACGGCCCGGCGCCGATGCCCAGCAATACGCGTATCGCCGCAACGTCGCTGCTACCGGATTTCCCGCCACAGCCGGCGGCGATTCGTAATCAGCGCTTGGCCAGCGTGTTTACGAGCGACACCGACCCCGGTCCGGTGTCGGCCTTGGCCTATGCCCCCGACGGCGCCGACGGCACCGACCAATTTCTCAACGGCCGCGGGCTTTATTGATCTGGCCGATCCTGCGGCTTGGTGCCGCGACATATTATCGAAGGTGGGCATCAAGCTTGTTCGCGCCCTATTTTACCCGCGACGCTTGGGCGACAATGTCTGCTATTGGGTTAGGAACGAAGCGGAGGCGAGCTTGCGTATCGCGTTCCATAGAACGGGGAGGGGATTGGCGACTGCCGTGCTGATGGCGGCCGTTACTTCGGGTGCCATCCTTTCCCACGCGCGCGCCGCACCCCCCGCGGCGCTGAAGAAAGACGAAGGCTTTCAGACCAGCATCCCCGCCGCCATCCTGCTCGATCCGGACAGCGACAGCGTGCTGTTCGAGAAAAATCCGGATCAGCCGGTGGCGCCGGCGAGCCTCGCCAAGCTGATGACGCTGGAATACGTGTTCAACGAGATCAAGCAGGGCCGGGTCTCTCTCGACGACGAATACACCATCAGCGAGAACGCCTGGCGCAAAGGCGGCGCGCCGTCGCATGGCTCGACCATGTTTGCCGCGATCCACAGCAAGGTGAAAGTCTCGGACCTCATTCAAGGCATCATCGTCGATTCCGCCAACGATGCCTGCATCGCGCTGGCCGAGGGTCTGGCCGGCACCGAAGCGAGTTTCGGCGATCTGCTGAACAAGCGCGCCAAAGAGATCGGCCTGGAGAATTCCACCTTCACCAATTCGACCGGCTTCCCCGATCCCAATCTGCGGGTGACGGTGCGCGACATGGCCGAGCTGGCGCGCCACATCATCCAGACCTATCCTGATTTCTATCCCTATTTCGCCGCGCGCGATTTCACCTGGAACAATATCCATCAGCAGAACCGCAATCCGCTGCTCGGCATGGGCGTCAGCGCCGACGGCTTGAAAACCGGCGAGACGGCGGAGGCGGGGTTCAATCTGGTCGGCTCCGCCGTCTCCGATAATTTCCGGCTCATCGTCGTCGTCACCGGCGCCAAGACGGACAAGGAGCGCGGCGAGGAAGCACGCAAGCTGCTCGATCTCGGTTTCCACGGCTTCGAAGCCCGCGTCGTCTTCGCCGAGGGGCAGACCATCGGCGACGCCAAGGTGTTTGGCGGCTCTCGCAGCTACGTTCCGCTGGTGGCACCGGGAACGATCAAGCTGATGATGCCGCGCACCAACGCCGAGCGGCTGCTGGCGCGCATCGTCTATACCGGCCCGGTGCCGGCGCCGATCGTCAAAGGCCAGACCATCGCCAAGCTTAAAGTCTGGCGCGGCGACAATCTCGCACTCGAAGCGCCGCTGCAGGCGGCCGAGGATGTCGGGCCCGGCTCCATGTCGCAACGGGCCATGGATGGCGCGACCGAACTGATGATCGGACTGTTTCGCGCCGGCGTCGGCAAACTGTGAGCCTATCCACCGCTGCGGCGAAGCCGGTGCTTAACGCGCCGGGGACGCCTATATTGCTGTGACTTTACTGGCGGTAAAGTTCATATTTATCGTACAGAGATAGACGTAAGCCATTGATTGAATGAGCGGGATGCGAGGCAAGTTCATCACCTTTGAGGGCGGTGAGGGCACCGGAAAGTCGACTCAGGCCGCGATGCTGGCGCTGCGGCTGGAGGCGCTCGGCCTCGGTGTGCAGCTGACCCGCGAGCCGGGCGGTTCGCCGGGAGCGGAAATCATCCGCCATGTCCTCTTGTCCGGAGCGGCCAAGCCGTTCGGGCCGGAGGTTGAGGCAATGCTGTTCGCGGCCGCGCGCGACGACCATGTGCATTGCACGATCCTGCCAGCGCTGGAAGCCGGCAAATGGGTGATCTGCGACCGCTTCTTCGATTCAACGCGCGTCTATCAGGGCATTCTGGGCAAGGTCGATGAGCAGGTGATCAAAAGGCTGGAACGCATTTCGATCGGCGACCTTGCTCCCGATCTCACCTTGATTCTCGACGTGCCGGTGGACTTGGGCCTCGACCGCGTCAAGCAGCGCCGCGGCGAGGCGGCGCCCGACCGTTTCGAGTCCGAGAACGTGGAATTTCATGAAAAGCTCCGCGACGCTTTTCTGACCATCGCTCGGTCCGAGCCGGAGCGTTGCGCCGTGATCGACTCCGGGGGCGCCAAGGAGGATGTCGCCCGGCAGATTTGGGAAGCCGTGAACACACGGCTTGATCCGAAGGCGGCTCGGCCGGTCGTCGAACACGCGGTGTCGTGATCCGCATGAGCAAAGCCACAAGGGACGACGAAGACTTAGGCGAGGTGCCGCATCCGCGCGCTACCACTGTTCTGTTCGGCCAGGAAAATGCCGAGGCGGCGCTGCTTGCCGCCTACCGTTCCGGCCGTGTCCCCCACGCGTTTTTGATTGCGGGCCCGCAGGGTGTCGGCAAGGCGACGCTTGCCTATCGCATGGCGCGGTTCGTCCTGGCCCATCCCGATCCGGCCGCGCCGGACGTGGCGGCTGCGGCGTCGCTCGCTGTAGCCCCGGATCATCCGGTGGCGCGGCGCATCGCCGCCCAGGCGCAGCCCGATCTCCTTGTCATCGAACGCACGCTCAACGACAAGGGCGTGCTGCATAAGCAGATCGCGGTCGACGACATCCGCCGCACGGTGGGATTTTTCGGCTCGACGGCGGGCGAGGGCGGCTGGCGCATTGCCATTGTCGATGCGGTCGACGAGCTCAACCGCTCCGGCGCCAATGCGCTCCTGAAAGTGCTGGAAGAGCCGCCGGAGCGTACCTTGCTGTTCTTGATCAGCCATGCCGCCTCGCGCGTGCCGGCGACGCTGCGCTCGCGCTGCCGCATTCTCACGCTGCGGCCGTTGGCCGAGCCTGATATCGCGAAGGCGCTTGCTGCCGCAACGGGCAGCACAGCCGACGATCCGCATCTTGCCGCCGCGGCGACGGCGGCCGAAGGCTCGGTCGTGCGCGCTCTGGCCTTCCTCGACGAAGATGCCCTGGCGTTGCGCCAACAGGCGCTCGCCATGCTCGACCGCCTGCCGGCGCTCGACACCAGGGCATTGCATGCACTCGGCGAGGCCTTGGCCGGCACCGACCCGCAGGTGCTCGCAGGCTTCGTCGATACCGTGAACACCTGGCTGTCGCGGCGCCTCGATGGCGGGCGGCCCGAAATCGGCCGGCTGGCGCGCTTGGCCGACGCCTGGCAGCGCGTCAACGCCGCCGCACGCGATGTCGAAATCTACAATCTCGAGCGCAAGCCGCTGGTTTTCAACGTGTTCGGCTTGCTTGCCGACGCCACGCGCGGTTGATACCAAGCCTCATGTCAGCGAAACCCTATTACCTCACCACCGCAATCGCTTACCCGAATGGCGCGCCGCATATCGGGCATGCCTATGAGCTCATCGCCACAGACGCGATCGCCCGCTTCATGCGGCTCGACGGCCGCGACGTCTATTTTCTGACCGGCACCGACGAGCACGGCATCAAAATGCTGCAGACCGCAGCCAAGGAGAAGGTAACGCCGCGCGAACTGGTCGAACGCAACGTGCCGCGTTTCCGGGCCATGGCGGAGAGGTTCAACGCATCGAACGACGATTTCATCCGTACCACCGAACCGCGCCATCATCGCTCGTCCGAGGCAATCTGGCAGCGCATGGAAGCGGCCGGCGATATTTATCTCGACAAGTATTCCGGCTGGTATTCGGTGCGCGACGAGGCCTATTACGACGAGGGCGAAACCCGGCTCGACGACAAAGGCACCCGCCTCGGCCCGCAAGGCACGCCGGTCGAATGGGTCGAGGAGGAGAGCTATTTCTTCCGTCTCTCCGCCTTCGCCGATCGGTTGCTCGACCTCTACAAACGCGTTCCGGATTTCGTGCTGCCGAAGGAGCGCATGAACGAAGTCGCGAGTTTCGTGCGCGGCGGCCTGAAGGATCTGTCGCTGTCGCGCACCACCTTCGACTGGGGCATCAAGGTGCCCGGCAATCCCAAGCACATCATGTATGTTTGGGTCGACGCGCTCACCAACTACATCACCGCCGTCGGCTATCCGGATACCGACAGCGAGATGTTCAAAAAATACTGGCCCGCCAATCTACATGTGATCGGCAAGGACATCGTTCGCTTCCACGCCGTGTACTGGCCAGCCTTTCTGATGTCGGCCGGCATCGAGGTGCCGCGGCGCATTTTCTCGCACGGCTTTCTGTTCAATCGCGGCGAGAAAATGTCGAAGTCGGTCGGCAATGTGATCGATCCGTTCGCGCTGGCCGATGCCTATGGCGTCGATCCGCTGCGCTATTTTCTGCTGCGCGAAGTGCCGTTCGGTCAGGACGGCAATTACAGCCACGAGGGCATCGTCAATCGCATCAATGCCGACCTCGCCAACGATCTCGGTAATCTGGCGCAGCGCTCGCTCTCCATGGTGCAAAAGCAATTCGGCGGCGCGCTGCCGCAGCCGGGCGCGTTCAGTGCCAACGATCAAACCATCTTGAGCGCCGCCAACGGCATGATTGCTAAGGCGCGTGAAGCGATGGCGACCCAGCAACTGCATCAGGTGCTGGCCGCGGTCTGGGCGGTGGTCGCCGACGCCAACCGATATTTCGCCGGCGAAGCGCCGTGGGCGCTCGCCAAGACCGATCCGGCGCGGCAGGGCACCGTGCTTTACGTGACCGCCGAAGTGGTGCGGCAGGTAGGTATCCTGGCTTTGCCCTTCATGCCGGCCTCAGCCGGCAAACTGCTCGATCTTCTGGCAGTGCCGGAGGCCGAGCGCAGTTTTGCCTATCTCGGCGGCGAGCATCGCATTGCCGTGGGCGCGAAACTTCCGGTGCCGGCGGGGGTTTTCCCGCGTTACGTTGAGCCTGACAAAGAAGCGGCGCAGTAAGAAACATCATGCTGGTCGACAGCCATTGTCATCTCGATTTCCCGGACTTCGCCCCCGATCTCGACGGCGTTGTCGGGCGCGCCCGCGCGGTGGGAATCGAGCGCATCGTGACGATCTCGACCCGGGTCAAGCGCCATGCCGAATTGCTCGCGATCACCGAGCGTTTTCACGACGTCTTTTGCTCGGCCGGCACCCATCCGCACAACGCTCACGAAGAACTCGATGTGACGGCCGGCGACCTTGTTGCTTTAACCCGAGCGCCCAAGGTCGTCGCGCTCGGCGAGGCCGGTCTCGACTATCACTACGACAATTCGCCGCGCGACGCGCAAGAGCGAGGTTTCCACACGCATATCGCGGCGGCGCGCGAGACCGGCTTGCCGCTGGTCATCCATACCCGCGAGGCCGATGCCGACTGCGCGCGTATCCTTGAAGAAGAAACCGGGAAGGGCGCCTTCCCCGCCGTGCTGCATTGCTTCACCGGCGGCCGTGAGCTGGCAGAACGGGCCATCGCACTCGGGCTCTACATCTCGTTCACGGGCATCCTGACGTTTAAGAATTCGGTGGCGCTGCGGGACATTGCCGCGACCCTGCCGGCCGACCGCATTCTGGTCGAAACCGATGCGCCCTATCTCGCTCCCGGCAAGTTGCGCGGTAAGCGCAACGAACCGTCCTATGTGGTTGAAACCGCAAAAGTCCTGGCCGATGCCCGCGGCGTGTCCTTCGACGACATCGCGCGCCAGACTACGGCGAACTTCTTTCGGCTGTTCAGCAAGGTGCCGAAACCCGCGGCGGCCGCTGCTTGACGCTAAAATTCACCATTCTCGGCTGCGGCTCGTCCGGCGGCATCCCGCGGCCAGCGCTGGGCTGGGGCGATTGCGATCCGAAAAATCCGAAGAATCGGCGGCGGCGCACCTCGTTTCTCGTCGAGCAGCGTCTTCACACTGACGCGCCCCCGGGTGAGGACTCGGAGGCGATAACACGCATCCTCGTCGATACCTCGCCGGATCTGCGCGAACAGTTGCTCGATGCCGAAGTCGATTGGGTCGACGGCGTGCTCTACACCCACGAGCATGCCGACCACACCCATGGCATCGACGATCTGCGCGCGCTCTACATCAAGAAGCGCCGCCGGGTCGATGTCTATCTCGACGAACCGACCGGCGCGGTGTTGCGAGCGCGCTTCGGCTATTGCTTCCAAACCCCGCCTGGCAGCGATTATCCGCCGATCGTCAACGAGCACCGGCTGACCGCCGGAAACGCGGTGACCATCCTCGGGGAGGGTGGCCCGATCACGGCGCTGCCTTACCTGCAACAGCATGGCGATATCGCTTCCCTTGGCTTCCGCTTTGGCAACCTCGCCTATTCCTGCGATCTCTCTGGCTTGCCACCGGACAGCGTCGCGGCGCTATCGGGCCTCGATGTCTGGATCGTCGACGCCTTGCGCTACCGGCGGCATCCGAGCCATTTCTCGCTCGACGATGCGCTGACCTGGATCGAGCGGATTAAACCGAAGCGCGCCATCCTGACCAATCTGCACGCCGATCTCGATTACGAGGTGCTGCGCGGCAAGCTGCCGGTCCATGTGGTGCCGGCCTTCGATGGGATGACGTTCGTTATATAAGGTTCCATTATGCCTAGCTTATGGGCCTATGTTCCATAATATGTCTTATGCGAATCAGGTTATGCTTGCTGAGCATTTCCAATTTGATGCAAATCGCTGTTCCCTTTCACCACAGGCCAGGAAACAGCCGCCAGCGGACACGCGCGGCATAGTCGGAATACCCAGGCAGTTCAGCACGCAGCACGCGGTCTTCGGTAACGACGCGGTACAGCAGGAACGGCACGCTCAAGATGATCAGCACCAACGCCGAGACCCAGGACTCGAGTGCAATGCCACTTGCCACCATGATGACGATGCCGGCGGTATAGCCCGGATGCCGGATGGCCGCGTAAGGCCCGCTTGTCACCACGACGTGACCACGGTCGGTCTGTATCCGCACTACCGACGAAAAGAACCGGTTCACGGTCATCGCCCAGAACGCGAGTCCATAGCCGGCGATGAGCGCTAACAGGCCGACCGCTTGCAGCCATGGTGGGACGGTGTCGCTCCAATGGAAACGGCCGCGGTCGAGCCCGGCTACGATCCAGTGCAGAAATAAGACCCCGGAGAACAGCCGCAGCGCCAGCGGCGGCCGTTGGCCGCCGGGCCGCATGCGCTCGCGCAGCAGATCGGGATCCAGCCACAGGAACGCCGACACAAAGACGGCGGCGAAGATGGCGAGATAAATCCAGAAGGCCGGGATCGCGATTGTGCCGGCCGAGGCAAACAGCGCGACGGCCGTGAGAAGCAGGAATATTCCCGAACGAATATAAGTGGTTACCGGCATAATCTCGCCTCGCCTGTTGGCTGTCGCAACGAACTTTATGTCTCCACGAACCGGAACCAAGCTAGTTCCGGCAGCGTTGTTCGGCCAGTTCCGCCCGCCGCGCTTCGGCAAATCAAGCTCGCGCGGGATTCCGCTTTTGGGCGCCGTTTGCACCAATCACAGGGTGATGCCGTGAACAAAGTCAGAGCTCTAGACACGCGCCACAAGGTGGCGCCCGCCCTCGATACGCCGACCGATCTCGGCTCCGATGCCGTCCGTGATATTTCGACCAAGATGAATATCGTGCTGGCCGACGTCTTCGCACTTTATCTGAAGACCAAGAACTTCCACTGGCACATCAGCGGTCCGCATTTCCGCGATTACCATCTGATGCTGGACGAACAATCCGAGCAGATTTTCGCCATCACCGACGATATCGCCGAGCGCGTCCGTAAGATCGGCGGCACGACGCTGCGCTCGATCGGCCATATCGCGAAGCTGCAGACGACCGAGGATAACGATGAGGCCTATGTGCCGCCGCATGCTATGCTCAGCGAATTGATGGGCGACAATAAATCGCTGGTGGCTTTGATGCGCGAGGCACACGAAATCGCCGACAAGCATAATGACAGCGCCACGACGAGCCTGCTCGAGAACTTCATCGACGAAGCCGAGCGGCGCACCTGGTTCTTGTTCGAGGCGACCCGCACGCTGAAACCGGAATAGTTTCGGCTGCTTTGTGGACAAGGTGTCCCGGTCGTGCGCTGCGGCGATTTTCCGGTCGCGATTAGATCGTGTCCTGATAGGGTCCAGCCCGCTGGGCCTTAGTCAGGACGTTTGCAATGGCGACGTTTACTCCTTCGCGCGACATCGCGCGCTTGCTCGAGATCATGGCGGCTCTGCGGACGCCGGGCACAGGGTGCCCGTGGGATCTGGAGCAGAATTTCTCGACCATCGCACCCTATACGATCGAGGAAGCTTATGAGGTGGCCGACGCCATCGAGCGTGACGACCTTGCCGATCTGAAAGAGGAACTGGGCGACCTCCTCCTCCAGGTCGTGTTCCACGCGCGCATGGCCGAGGAGAAGCGCATATTTGATTTCGGCGACGTCGTGCAGGCGATCACCGAAAAGCTCATCCGCCGCCATCCGCATGTGTTCGGCGATGAAGGGTCACAGACCCCGGACTCCGTGAACCGCATGTGGGAGCGGATCAAGGCGCAAGAGAAGGCGGAGAAAGCCGCACGCAATGGCGGCTCGGTGGAAGACGGCGCGTTGGCTGGGGTGCCGGTGGTGCTGCCCGCCCTCACCCGCGCGCTTAAGCTCCAATCCAAAGCCAGCAAGGTCGGCTTCGACTGGAACGATCCGCGCGCGGTGCTGCGCAAGATCCGCGAAGAAGCCGACGAGATCGAAGCCGAACTCGACCGTGCACCGGAAGACGCCGCCGCCGAAGTCGGCGATCTGTTGTTTGCCGCCGTCAATCTGGCGCGGCACCTCAAGGCCGATCCGGAAGTGGTGCTGCTCCGGACCAACCAGAAATTCGAACGCCGTTTCGCTGCTATCGAACGAGCACTCGCGGAGCGCGGCAAAACGCCGGCCGACGCGACGCTCGCCGAAATGGACGCACTGTGGGACGAGGCGAAGGCGGCCGAGTGACGCTGTCAGGTGCGGCCGGCGATTATCGGGTTATTCGCCTTTACCGACGATGATCGACGAAGCGAACCTCGCCCTCACCGCCTCGGCCTTGTCCGGCGTCACCCGCACCGTCATCGCAATGCGGCCCGTGTCGTCGGCCATTTTGCTCATCACCTCGGTATGCCGGTGCAGCCAGCTGACACCGGCGCCGTCGGTGCCGTCGAGATCGAGTTCGATCAGCACCCGGCCGGTGGCGAGCCGCGTCTCGATCGCGGTGTCGAGCACAACGATCCCGTCGCCTGTCACCGCCGAAACCAAAACCGGTCGCTCGGTTTCCGGCCGCCGCTCGGCGATATTTTGCAGCCGCGCCCGCTCTGCCGGATCGAGCAGGTCGGTTTTATTCCAGACTTCGATCAGCGATTGCTTGCCGGCGGCATTTTGCGGATCGATGCCGAGTTCGGTCAGGATTTTCTCGACGTCGTGCAATTGCGCCTCGGCGTCCTCATGCGAGACGTCGCGGACATGCAGGATTACGTCGGCCTCGATCACCTCCTCAAGCGTGGCGCGGAACGCCGCGACCAGCATGGTCGGCAAATCGGAGATAAATCCCACGGTGTCGGAGATGATGATGCGGCCGCCATGCGGCAGCGACACCGCGCGCAACGTCGGGTCGAGAGTGGCGAACAGCATGTCGGCGGACAATACGCTCGCCTGTGTCATGCGATTGAACAGCGTCGATTTGCCGGCATTGGTGTAGCCGACCAGGGCGACGATCGGATAAGGCACGCGGCGGCGGCTTTCGCGATGCAATTCGCGCGTACGCTTGACCTTGACGAGTTCGCCTTCGATTTTGGCCAGCCGTTCTTCGATGATGCGGCGGTCGGCTTCGAGCTGCGTCTCGCCGGGGCCGCCGAGGAAGCCGAAACCGCCGCGCTGGCGCTCGAGATGGGTCCAGGTGCGCACCAGCCTGCCCTTTTGGTAGGTCAAATGCGCGTGCTCGACTTGCAGCGCGCCCTCGCGGGTGCGCGCGCGCCGGCCAAAAATTTCCAGGATGAGACTGGTGCGGTCGAGCACCTTGGCGTTCCAGGCCTCTTCAAGATTGCGCTGCTGCACCGGCGTGAGCGCGCAATCCATCACCACGATACCGGCGTCGAAGCTTTTGACGAGGCCTGCGATCTCCTCGACCTTGCCCTTGCTCAGATAGGTCGCCGGACTGAGTGCGCGGAGGAGCACAATGCCAGAGTGCCCGACCTCGAGATCGATGGCGCGGGCGAGCCCGACAGCTTCTTCGAGCTTGGCCGCGGACGACCGGTCGGTCGCCACGGCGCGCGCTTCGGCGCGCCGCAGCACCGGCTCAATGACGAGCGCGCGGGCGGTCGCTGAGCCTGTAGGGCTCAGCCTGTCAGCGTTCGTGTCGCGGCGGCGCGGCTCCAATAAGTCCTATTCCCCAGCTGGCGGTTCTTCAGCGCCCTCGAACAGCTGGACCGGATGACCCGGCATGATCGTCGAGATGGCGTGCTTATAGACCAGCTGCGAGTGCCCGTCGCGTCGCAACAGCACGCAGAAGTTATCGAACCAGGTCACCACGCCCTGCAGCTTGACGCCGTTCACCAGGAAGATGGTGAGCGGAATCTTGGCTTTACGAACGTGATTGAGGAAGGTGTCTTGTAGATTTTGTGCGCGGTCGGCTGCCATGGCCGTTGTTCCGTTCTTTGTACCGCGGACCCCTGTGCCGCGGGTCGTTTCTTGTGCTTTGGGAATGTCCTTGTTGTTGCGTCTTTTTACGTCTTGCTCTGCACTCCCGCTCTTGGTCGCCCGAAGACCTCGCCGGTTGACCCGAACGATCCGCCATTAGAGGGCGAGGCGCCGGACGATGCAAGCCCATGTTACAATTGGGGCTGTCAAGGCGGGTATCCGGCGGTCTAGCCTGCCTCGGCAAAGCGATGAAACTCCCGGCGCAACGCGATGGCGACGGGGCCCGGCTTGCCGTCGCCGATGGCATGTCCGTCGATCGTTACCACCGGCAACACAATCTGGCTGGCCGAGGTGACGAAGGCCTCTCGGGCTTTGTAGGCCTCTTCCAGCGTGAAAGCGCGCTCTTCCACAGCCCGGCCCTGCGCCCTGATGGCTTCGAATGTAACAGTGCGGGTGATGCCGCGCAGAATGCCGTGGTCGACTTGCCTGGTCACCAGCGTGCCATCCGCCGTGACGATGAAGGCATTGGCTGAAGCCGCTTCGGTGACAAAGCCGTCCCGGTCGACGAACCAGGCGTCGCGCGCGCCCTGCTCGATCGCCGCCTGCCGCGCCAATACGTTCGGCAACAGCCCCGTGGTCTTGATGTCGACGCGGCCCCAGCGGTTATCGGGCAAACTGATTACCGCGATACCTTTTTCGGCGGACGATTCGTTGCGACCCCGGTTCAGCGGCCGCGCTGTGACGACGAGGCTCGGTGGCGTCTCTAGTGGCGGAAACGCATGATCGCGACGCGCCACGCCGCGCCCGATCTGCAGATAGACGGTGCCGTAACCGATGCGATTGCGCGCAACTACCTCGCGCAGCACCACGCTCAGCGCAACGCGCGCCATCGGCATGCGGATGCGCAATTCACCGAGCGAGCGTTCAAGGCGGTCGAGGTGGCGGCGTTCGTCGATCAACTGCCCGTCTCTCACCTCGCAGACTTCATAGACGCTGTCGGCGAATTGGTAGCCGCGATCCTCGACGTGGACGGCGGCGTCGCGGAGCGGGAGATAGCGGCCATTGACGTAAGCGATGCGCGACATTGGTTGTCAGTCGATCCCAAGCGCCTTGAGCTTGCGATGCAGCGCCGAGCGCTCCATGCCGACGAATTCGGCGGTGCGCGAGATATTGCCGCCGAAGCGGTTGATCTGCGCCAAGAGATATTCCCGCTCGAATACTTCGCGCGCTTCCCGCAACGCCAAACTCATCAAATGCTCGCCGCCATTGCCGCCCGGCATGTTGGGTATCATCGAGCCGACGTCCTGCGGCAGCATGGATGCGGTGATCACGGCTTCCGGATCGCCGCCAGCGAGGATCATCAGCCGTTCGACGTTGTTGCGCAGCTGCCGCACATTGCCCGGCCAATCGTGCGATTGCAGAACCGCGAGTGCGTCGGCCCCGACAGTGCGTTTCGGCAAGCCGGTGGTCTGCGAAATCTGCGTCATGAAATATTCCACCAATTCGGGAATATCCTCCCGCCGCTCGGCGAGCCCGGGCACCCGGATCGGCACCACGGAAAGCCGATGATAAAGATCTTCGCGGAACCGCCCGGCGGCGATATCGGACTCGATATTGCGGCTGGTCGAAGTCACGATGCGTACGTCGACGGTCACCTTGGTGTTGCCGCCGACCCGCTGGAAAGTCTGATCGACCAAGACCCGTAAAATCTTGTTTTGCGTCTCGCGCGGCATGTCGGCGATCTCGTCGATGAACAGCGTGCCGCCATGCGCCTCTTCAAGCGCGCCGACTTTGCGGCTCATGGTGCCATTACCGCCCTCGACGCCGAACAATTCGACTTCCATATGCTCCGGCGTAATGGCCGCGGCATTGATCACGACGAACGGCCCATTGGCGCGCAATGAATGGCCGTGAATGGTCCGCGCCGTGAGCTCCTTGCCGCTGCCGGAGGGCCCGACGATCAGGATGCGGCTGTTGGTCGGCGCCACCTTTTCGAGCGTTTGCCGCAATTGATTGGCGACCGGCGAGCGGCCGATCAGGGTCGCCGTGATGGGCGCGAGCTGCTTGAGTTCGCGCACCTCGCGCCTTAATCGCGAGTTTTCCAGCGCCCGCTCGGCGACCAGCAGGAGCCGGTCGGCCTTGAACGGCTTCTCGATGAAATCGTAAGCCCCGCGCTTGATGGCGGAAACCGCCGTCTCGATATTGCCGTGTCCGGAAATCATCACGATCGGCAATTCGGGGTGCTCAGCCTTGAGGCTGTCGAGCAATTGCAAGCCGTCGAGCCGGCTGCCCTGCAGCCAGATATCGAGGAAAACGAGATTAGGCCGGCGCGCGATGACGGCGCCGAGCGCGTCGTCGCTGTCGCGTGCGGTGCGGGTGCCGTGACCCTCGTCTTGCAGGATGCCCGCGACCAAATCGCGGATATCCGCTTCATCGTCGACGATCAGGATATCTGATGCCATCGTTTTTGTGTCGCCCTGTCTGCGCTAATTCTTGCTTGTGTTAAGTCTATGTGCGCGAAGTTTCTGCCCTACCCGTCACTTTTTTATTCCGCGGCTGTGCGCAGTTCGATTTCCCGTGCTGGCTCGGCCGCCAGCGGCTCGGCAATGAAACGCAACTGCATCCAGGCCCCACGCGCGCCCGGAATCTTATCCGACGCGTCGCGCAGCTCGATACGACCGCCATGTTCTTCGAGAATGCGTCCGACGATAGCGAGGCCTAACCCGGTGCCCTTTTCGCGCGTCGTCACATAAGGCTCGAGCAGCCGGGCGCGGTTTTCTTTCGGCAGCCCGATGCCATTGTCGACCACGTCGATAATAACTTCCTTGCCGTCGCGCAGGGCACTGACCGCGATGCGGCCACGGCCGAGCTCCGCCGGCGGCACTGCGCCAATCGCCTCGGTGGCGTTCTTGATGATGTTGGTGAGCGCCTGCGAAATCAGCCGGCGGTCGAAGCGTGCCGGCATGGCTTCGGCGGCGAGGTCGACTTGGAAATCGATGTCGGGATGGCCGACGCGCAGCAGAAATACAACCTGGCGCACGGTCTCGGCGACGTCCTCGTCGGCAACCACGGCCTTTGGCATACGGGCAAAGCGCGAGAACTCGTCGACCATGCGCTTGATGTCGTCGACCTGACGGATGATCGTCTCGGTGCATTGCGCAAACACAGCCGGATCCTCGGTGATCGACTTGCCGTATTTCCTGCGCAAACGCTCGGCCGACAATTGGATCGGGGTGAGCGGATTTTTGATCTCGTGGGCGATGCGCCGTGCGATGTCGGCCCACGCCGATGTACGCTGCGCCATGACAAGCTCGGTGATGTCGTCGATGGTAATGACATAACCGTGTTCGGATGCGGTCGCCTGTTCGCTGGTCACGCGCACCGAGTAATTGCGCTCCTGGCCGTCGCGCGAGACGGCAATCTGGCGCTGAATCAGGCGCTGATTGCTGTTGAGCGCGGTTTGGAAAATCTCGGCAAGTTCGGGCGCCACGCCGGCGAGCGGCAACCCCAGCACTTCGCTCTCGACACGGCCGATCAACCGCTCTGCGGAGCGGTTGAGGATGGAAATGCGGCCATCGCCATTGACGCCGATAACGCCGGCACTGGCGCCGGCGAGCACGGCTTCGGTGAAGCGGCGCCGGCTATCGATCAGGTCGCGGGCCCGCACGATGTCCTCGTGCTGGGTGCGCAGCTCCTGCGTCATGTTGTTGAAAGTTTCGCCCAGCCGCGCCAGATCGCCTTCGGAGCGGTGCACCGGTACCTGGACGTGGAGATTTCCGGTGGAAACTATATTGGCGGCGCCAATCAAGCGGCGGATCGGGGCCACCAGCCGGTTGGCGAAATCGAGCCCGATCCACGCCGACGATAGCAGCACAATGAGCGCGATGATTGCAAACATCAGTGCAAAGGCAATCTGAATGCCGAGGCGGCGCGCTTCAAGATTGGCGTATTCGCCGACGCTCTCCTGGGTGTTGCGCAATTGCTGGACGACGCGCGGATCGAGCAGCCGCGCGACATAGAGATAGAGATCGTCGTAGCCGCGCAGTTTGACGACGGCGGCGACATGGTCGCCTTCGGGAATGAGTGCGACCTGCGGCGCGTCCTCGGTCGTCTCGCTCAACAATTGCGCCGAAGGCAGCACGATTTTCTTGTCCATTTTCACGTCGGCGCGTTCGACGGTCGAACCGTCGGATCTGATCATCAGCGCAGCGGATAGGTTGCGCCCGGCGGCCTGCGCGGTGAGGAACTTGCGGAATTGATCGCGATCGTTGTCGAATACCGGTTTGGCGCGCGCCAGGTCGTAGGCCATGGCCAAAATATCGCCGTGGATCGCCTGGGCGTGTTCGCTCACATAAGCATCGGCCACGATCAGCGACTGTTCGATCATGGCGCGGGTGCGGGTCGAGAAGAAACGGTCGAGGCCGCGGTCGAGCGTGGTCGAGGCCACGATGGCGACCAGCACCGTCGGCACCGCCGCGATAACTGCAAACAGGCTGACGATCTGGATGTGCAGGCGCGAGCCGGCGCGGCCGCGGCGGCGTGCCTGGACCACCTGCCAGACTTCGCGGCCGATGATGGCGAGCAACAGCAGCCCGGTCACGGCGTTGCCAAGTAACAGCTTGACGACGACCTCATGCACCGGGGAGATCGGGGTCAGGCCGGAAAGCACGAGGAATGTCGCGGTGGCCGACAACAGCGCGATGCCAACCGCGACGGCGCCAATCAGCCGCGAGGCCAGCGGCATTGGTGCAGCCGCCGCTGGGTCGAGCGGGGCCACCTGATCAACGGTCGTCATAATTTACGCCCCGGACGCAATTGTTGCCTGCCGGCGAGATTAGCGACAGACAATGGCCGCTTCACCCTCCCCGGGTGATGCTTTTATACAACAATGTTGCCCAATTGCGACAATAACTAGGCGCTCTGAATGATGTCTAGTCGTTTAGCGGCCATTTCCACGGCGCTGTGCTCGGGCTCAGCCGCTGCTGCTCCGATAGACCTGGATGTCCAGATCCCGGATCTTCTTGCGTAATGTGTTGCGATTGACCCCCAGCAGGTCGGCGGCGCGGATCTGGTTGCCACGGGTCGCCGTCAGGGCAGCCGACAGCAGCGGGCCTTCGACCTCCCGCAGGATGCGGTGATAAAGGCCCGGCGGCGGCAGACCGTCGTCGAAGCCTGAAAAGTAGCGCGCCAGATAACGCTCGACCGCACTCGACAGATTGTCGTCGCTGACGCGGCTTTCGCCTGGCGCCGCCAGTGCCGGTTGCGACAGTTCGGCGTCGATGACCGCGGCGGTGATGGTTTCCTGGGGATAAAGTGCGGCAAGACGGCGTGCCAGGTTTTCCAATTCGCGCACATTGCCCGGCCAGCGATGGCGCTTGAGGCGTTCGACGGCGGTCTGATCGATCTGCTTCGGCGGCAGACCTTCGCGTTCGACCACCGCGAAAAAATGCCGGATCAGATCGGGAATGTCCTCGGTGCGTTCGCGCAATGGCGGCAAACGCAGCGGCACGACGTTGAGGCGGAAGAACAGGTCTTCGCGGAACAGTCCCTGCTGGATGAGCTGGCGCAAATCCTTGTTGGTTGCCGCGATGATGCGTACATCCGCCTTGATCGGCGTGCGTCCGCCGACCGTGGTGTATTCGCCTTGCTGCAGCACGCGCAGCAAACGGGTCTGCGCCTCCATCGGCATGTCGCCGATTTCGTCGAGAAACAGCGTGCCGCCTTCGGCCTGCTCGAAACGTCCGGAGCTGCGCGAATTGGCGCCTGTGAAGGCGCCCTTCTCATGGCCGAACAATTCGGACTCGATGAGGTCGCGCGGGATCGCCGCCATGTTGATGGCGACGAACGGGCCGGTGCGCCGCTTGCCGTAATCGTGCAGCGCGCGCGCCACCAGTTCCTTGCCGGTGCCGGATTCGCCGGAGATCATCACCGTCAGATCGGTCTGCATCAGCCGCGCCAGCACGCGGTAGATTTCCTGCATTGCCGGCGAGCGGCCGACCAGCGGGATGGATTCAAAATCCTCGACCTTGGCCGGCGCCCGGACTTTCTCTTTCGGCTCCGACAGCGCGCGGCCGACGATTGCGATCAGTTCCTTGAGATCGAACGGCTTCGGCAGATATTCATAGGCACCGCGCTCGGAGGCGCGGATCGCGGTCATGAACGTGTTCTGCGCGCTCATGATGATGATCGGTATATCCGGCCGTGCCTTCTTGATGCGCGGCAGAAAATCGAACGCGCTTTCGTCGGGCAACAGCACGTCGCTGATGATGAGATCGCCGTCGCCCTGGCTGACCCAGCGCCACAGCGTTGCGGCATTGCCGGTCGAGCGGACCTCGTAGCCGGCACGCGACAGCGCCTGGTTGAGTACGGTCCGGATCGCTGCATCGTCGTCGGCGACAAGAATGCTTCCCGCGGGCATCAATGATCCCCTTGTGGCTGCAGGGTGCCGTCCGGCTCGGCTCCCTCAGCGCTGGTCGTGGCTGCGTATTTCGGCATCAGGATGCGAAACGTGGTTCGTCGCGGCTGCGACTCGCATTCGATGATGCCGCCGTGATCGCCGATGATTTTGGCAACGAGTGCCAGGCCGAGACCCGATCCGGTCGGCTTCGTGGTGACGAACGGATCGAATAAATGCGGCAATAGTTCTTCGGGTACGCCGGGGCCATTGTCCCTGACGCAGAATTCGAGCGGCAGGGAGATGCGCGCCTTCGCGCCGGGCAATGACAGCCGCACGCCGGGCCGGAACGCGGTGGTCAATGCGAGTTCGCCGCCCGAGGTGTTTTCGCCGATCGATTCGGCGGCGTTCTTGATCAGATTGAGAAAGACCTGAACCAGCTGGTCGCGGTTGGCAAATACCAGCGGCAGCGACGGATCGTAATCCTCGGTAATTTTTATGTGCCGCGCGAAGCCGGACTGTGCCAGCCGTTTGACGTGGTCGAGCACGACATGAATGTTGATCGGCTCACGCTCGACAGGCCGTTCGTCGGTGAAGACTTCCATGCGGTCGACGAGCTTCACGATTCGATCGGCCTCGTCGCAGATCAGCCGCGTCAGCGTGCGGTCGTCGTCATCATCGACCGACTGTTCAAGCAGTTGCGCCGCGCCGCGAATGCCGGATAGCGGATTTTTGATCTCGTGCGCGAGCATGGCGGCGAGCGCGATCACCGAACGCGCGGCGCCGCGGTGCGTGAGCTGACGATCCATTTTGTCGGCAATGGTGCGCTCCTGCAGCATCACCACGACGTAATCCGGCCGCTCGGGTAGCGGCGCGACGTGGAGATCGACCAGCCGGTCGCCCGGGTTGCGCGGGGTGCCGAGGTCGACTTTGTATTCGTTGACCGCCGCGCCGCGCCGGCGCACCTGATCGATCAGCGTCAGCAAAGGACTGCCGAAGGGCACCAAATCGCGCAACAGATTGCGCCGCAACAGCGAGATCGAAACCTCGAAGAAGGCTTCCGCCGCGACATTGGCGTCGACCACCTTGCCATCCGACGACACGACGATGACGGGGTGCGGCAGCGCATTGAGCACCGCTTCGGCGGCCGATGCAGTCGAGAGCGGTTCGACGGCGCTCATGCCGCGTTCCTCCACTCCGTCGTGCCGAATGCATCGAAGGCCTCGGTCAAACGTTGCCGCACGATGCCGGGTTCGACGGCGGTGAGCACACGCTGGCGCTGGGTCTTGAGGACGTCGGCAGGAGCTCCCACCGTTGCGGCGGCAGTATCGAGCGCCCAGCCAAGATGTTTACGCGCGTGGCGAATGCCCACCGCGACACCGTGGTGGACCAGCATCTCCTCATAGAGCACGCGGATCAGAGCAAGTTGCTCGTCAAGCGCGGGCACGGTCTCGCGTTCGCCGGTGGCGAAATAGCGCGCGATATGGCCGGGAAACCATGGGCTCCCCTGTGCGCCACGTCCGACCATGACGGCGTCGGCGCCCGACTGCGCCAGCGCCGTATCGGCATCGTCGAAGCTTTCAATATCGCCGTTGACGACGACGGGTATCGAGACGTTTTGTTTGATCGCGCGCACCGCAGCCCAATCGGCGCGGCCTTTGTAGAATTGACAGCGCGTGCGGCCATGCACGGTCACGAGAGCAACACCCGCCCCTTCGGCGCGCCGCGCGAGTTCCGCGGCGTTGCATGAACGGTCGTCCCAGCCGAGCCGCATTTTCAACGTGACCGGCACTTTGACGGAATGCACCACGGCTTCGATCAGCGTCAAAGCGTGGTCGAGGTCGCGCATCAGCGCGGAACCGGACTGGCCGTTGGTCACATGCTTGGCTGGACAGCCCATATTGATGTCGACGATGGCGGCGCCGGCGTCTTCCGCCATGCGCGCGCCCTCCTCCATCCAATGAGCCTCACAGCCGGCAAGCTGCACGACGTGCAACCCCGTGCCCTGGTTCTCGACGCGGCGGCGGGCATCGCGTTTGCCGTTTGCAAGGGCAGCACAGGCCGTCATTTCCGAGATGACCAACCCGGCCCCCAGACTAGCCGCCATCCGGCGGAAAGGGGCGTCGGTGACCCCCGACATAGGGGCTAAAAATACGGCGTTTGCCGGTCGCGCCGTCCCGATAGCCAAAGGTGGGCCTATCGGTCGATGGGGGGTAAAGAGCTTTGCCATATGCACAGTATTTAGGCGTCAACCAATTGTTGCATAGAGTTTAGCCAAAACAATGCGCCGCGCAAGTGCTGCACTGCAATATCCCTAACCTGTGCACATCCCTTGTCACAAAAGTCGGAAGGTCTGCCCCGAGGCGGTTCAACCTCCACACAACCGTGAGCAACTGGTTCGCACATTGTGCGCACATGCGGTAAAGCCAAGTTCGCTAAAGAGCCCAAGCAGGATCAGCGTGTTTCATGACGGGTAAAGTGGGTGCCGTGGTCGTTGCCGCCGGGCGCGGGGAGCGTGCGGGCGGCGGGGTGCCGAAACAATATCGCGATATCGCCGGTCAGCCGATGATCCGGGCGACCCTTTCAAGCCTGCTCGAACATCCACAGATCGGACGCGTGCAAACGGTCATCCAGCAAGGTGACGACAGCGCCTATCGCGATGCGGTCGCGGGAACTCGATAAATTGCCGCCGCCGGTACCGGGCGGTGCGACGCGGCAGGCGTCGGTCCGTGCTGGACTTGAAGCACTTGCCGCCAGTTCACCCGACATCGTTCTCATCCACGATGCTGCGCGTCCATTTGCGAGTTCCACTTTGATCGATCGCGCCATCGCCGCGGGCAAGACCGCCGGCGCGGCGGTGCCCGGCATCGTCATTGCGGACACGGTCAAGGCAATCGACGCGGGTGGAGTGATTACCGAGACGCTCGACCGGAGCCGGTTGCGCATCGTGCAAACGCCGCAGGCTTTCGCCTTCGATCTCATTCTCGATGCCCATCGGCGCGCCACCGCGGCCGGGCTTGAAAGTTTCACCGACGATGCTGCGCTCGCCGAATGGGCCGGTCATCGCGTCAGCGTATTTGAAGGCGAAAGCGGGAATGTAAAAGTGACGACCAACGACGATTTTACCCGCGCCGAAATTTTGCACCTGGCGAACCTGTCCGACATCCGCACCGGCAACGGCTTTGACGTACACGCATTTGCCGACGGCGATCATGTCATGCTCGGCGGCGTCCGCATCCCGCATTCGCAGGGCGTCACCGGCCATTCCGATGCCGATGTGGCGCTGCATGCGCTGGTCGACGCCATTCTTGGCGCGCTTGCCGATGGCGACATCGGACTGCACTTTCCGCCGAGCGATCCGCAGTGGAAGGGCGCTTCATCGGACCGCTTTCTCGCTTTCGCCTGCGACCGCGTGCGGGCACGCCGCGGCATGATTGCGCATCTCGACGTGACCGTTGTGTGCGAGGCGCCGAAGGTTTCGCCGCATCGCGACGCCATGCGTGAACGCATTGCGGCCATCGCCGGTATTCCGATGTCGCGCGTCGCCATCAAGGCGACGACCAGTGAAAAACTCGGCTTCACCGGCCGTAGCGAAGGCATCGTCGCGATGGCGACAGCGACGGTGCGGTTGCCGTGGGGCGCTACATGATCGACGACAAACTGCGCCGCGCCGCGAGCCGTCTGCTCGACCTCTGCCGCGCGCAGGGCCTCAAGATCGCGACGGCGGAATCCTGCACCGGCGGTCTCGTCGCTGCTGCGCTGACTGAAATCGCCGGCTCCTCCGATGTCGTCGATTGCGGTTTTGTCACCTATTCGAACGCCGCCAAGCAAGCGATGCTCGGCGTGCCGGCGGCGACGCTCAATCGCCACGGCGCGGTCAGCGCGCAGACCGCGGCGGCGATGGCCAAGGGCGCACTACAAAACTCGCAGGCCGATATCGCCGTATCGATCACTGGCATCGCCGGTCCTGGTGGCGGTTCGAAGCGAAAGCCGGTTGGGCTGGTTTATTTCGCCGCCGCGAACCGCGACGGCAAGCGTCTCGCGCGCAGCCGGCGTTACGGCAAGATCGGCCGCCAGCGGGTGCGGCTGCGCTCGGTGGCGCAGGCGCTCGAGCTTCTCGAGGCACTCGCCGAGGCTGCTCAGGTTTAAGTTTTCAGCGGCTCCAAACTGACGCACTAGCCCGGTTGCGCGCTATAAACTTGGTCGGCGCGGCGCTCGAAGGCCGCCGAAAAACGGCGGAAAGCGGCTTCGAACATGGCGCCCATCAGCAGGCCGAGCGTGCGGCTGCGGAATTCATAGCTGATGAAAAACTCGACGTCGCAAGCGTCTTCGCCGGCGGGATGAAAGCTCCAGCGGTTGTTCATTTTCTGAAATGGACCCTCGAGGTATTCGACCAGTATTTCGAGCTTCGGCCGATCAAGCGTTACCCGGCTGGTGAAAGTTTCGCGGACGAGTTTGTAGGCGACCGTCATGTCGGCGACGATCACCACCCTGCCCTCGGCGTCCTGCGCACGATTGCGCACGCGCACCGAGCGGCACAGCGGCACGAATTCAGGATAGTGCTCGATATCGGCGACAAGATTGAACATGTCGGCCGCAGAATGCCGCACGCGGCGCTTGGTCGAAAACTGTGGCATGGTTCAATGCGCCGTGCGGCGCGCCTTCAGCCGGGCAAAATCCTCGCCGGCATGATGCGAGGAACGCGTCAGCGGGCTTGCCGAGACCAGCAAAAATCCCTTCGCATAGGCGATAGTCTCAAGCGTCTTGAATTCTTCCGGCGGCAGAAAACGCATGACTGGATGATGTTTGCGGGTCGGTTGCAGATACTGTCCGATAGTGAGGAAATCGACATTCGCCGCCCGCAGGTCGTCCATCACCTGCAGGATTTCGTTCCGCTCCTCGCCGAGCCCGACCATGATGCCGGACTTGGTGAACATCTGCGGATCGATTTCCTTCACCTGTTGCAGTAGCCGGATGGAATTGAAATAACGAGCGCCCGGCCGCACCGTGAGGTATTTCGACGGCACCGTTTCGAGATTGTGGTTGAAGACGTCGGGCTTGGCCGCGACGACGATCTCCGCGGCGCCGTCCTTGCGCAAAAAATCCGGCGTCAGCACTTCGATCGTGGTGGTCGGGCAACGCGCGCGGATCGCGCGGATGACGGCGGCGAAATGCGCAGCCCCGCCATCGGCGAGATCGTCGCGGTCGACCGACGTGATGACGATGTGCGCCAGTCCAAGCTTCGCCGTCGCCTCGGCGACGTGTTGCGGTTCGGCGGCATCGAGCGTGCCGGGCAAGCCGGTCTTGACGTTGCAAAAGGCGCAGGCCCGCGTGCAGGTGTCGCCCATGATCATGAAAGTGGCGTGCTTCCTGTCCCAGCATTCGCCAATATTGGGGCAGCCGGCCTCTTCGCAAACCGTGTGCAGGCCGTTGGCGCGAACGATGCGCTGGGTATCCAGATAGCCCGGCGAAACCGGCGCCTTGACCCTGATCCAGTCCGGCTTACGCAACGCCGGCTGGTCCGGGCGATGCGCTTTCTCCGGATGGCGGGGGCGCTCGGCCGCATCGGCGGTCGTGCTGGCGAGAGTGTCGATCAGAACGGTCATTGAGGCTTTTGGCGCTTTCGTGGGGCTATTTGCCCGCACCAAATACTTACGGTGCCGTTGGCGGTGCCGCAAGGCTCGGTTCCACAGGGCTGTCAGGGAGCGGAACAAGCGAGTTGCGTGAACGGATTGCTAGCCGGTCGGCCACGTAACTTTCGCCACAATAAAACGATCCTCTGTCGCGACACGATGACGGCCTCGCGGGAGGACTAATGATCGCAGGCGGGAAAGGCGTCTTCGGCAAAGAAGCGGCGGCGCTCGCGCTTCATCGATTCGGTTTCGGGCCGGCGAACGATTCGATTGCCGAGATTGCCGCCGATCCGCGCGGCGCGCTGCTTGCCGATCTCGACCGTCCTGGTAATGGCTGGCTGTCAGTCGATCTGCCATCGAGTGGGGCAGCGGCACGTGCCGTTTTCGATTTTCGCGCCGAAGAGCACGCGCAGCAAAAGCTTGCCCAACGCGCCAGCAAAGCGACCGAAGCCAACGCAATGGGGCCGTCCGAGGCCATGGCGCCGTCCATGTCGGACACGCCGGTGGTCCCGGCGCCGAAGCCTCCGAACCAGCCGCCGCCGCTGCCGCAGCAGCTCATCCAAAACGAGGCCAAAGCGCGCTTCGATGCGGCCGTGACGGCCGATATCGGTTTTGTCGAGCGGCTGGTTTGGTTCTGGTCCAATCATTTTTGCATTTCCGCCGACAAGATTGTCGAGATGCCGGGCCCCTACGAGCGCGAGGCGATCCGCCCGCATGTGCTCGGCCGCTTTGCCGATCTTTTAATGGCGGTCGAAAGCCATCCGGGCATGCTGTTCTATCTCGACAATGTGCAATCGATGGGCGCCGATTCCGTCGCCGGTCTCAACCGCGACAAGGGCCTGAACGAAAACCTCGCGCGCGAGACACTTGAATTGCACACGCTCGGCGTTCGCAGTGGTTACACACAAGCCGACGTCACGAGCTTCGCCAATGTGCTCACCGGCTGGACCTGGATCAATCCGGAAGATCCCGAGCGCGGCGGCGAATTCATTTTCATGAAACGCCTGCATCAGCCGGGCGATCAGATTGTGCTAGGCAAACATTATCCTGACACCGGCGCCAATCAGGGCCGCGCCGTGCTCGCCGATCTCGCACACCATCCGGCGACGGCGCAGCATATTGCCGAGAAACTCGCGCGTCATTTCGTGGCCGACGCGCCGCCGCCCTCGCTGGTCGCCAAGCTTGCGAAGACGTTCAAGGACAGCGACGGTGATTTGAAACAAGTTGCCAAGACTTTGGTGACTGCGGACGAGTCGTGGGCGCCGCAGCGGCAGAAGATCAAAACTCCGGCGGAGTGGGTCGCGGGCATCATTCGCCTCACCGCTACGCAAGCAGCGATACCGATCGGCCGGATCTTGAACGCGCAAGCCGCGCTCGGTGAACCGCTTTGGCGCCCGTCCGAACCGAACGGCTATCCCGACACCGAAGCGGCGTGGATCGACGGCGTCCCGCACCGCATCGATATCGCCAATGATTTCGCCACGCGAGCTTCGCATGCCGATCCGCTGGCACTGCTTGAAACGAGCCTCGGTCCCCTCGCCTCGCCCGATACCCGCGACACCGTGGCCCGTGCCGGCAGCCGCAACCAAGCCATCGCGCTTCTGGTCATGGCGCCGGAGTTCCTGCGGAGGTGATTATGAGACTGCATGCTCCTACGCGCCGCGACATGCTGCTCGCCTCCGGCACGCTGTTCGCCTGGGCGAATATGCCGAAGCTTGCTTATGCCGAGGGCCGCGATCCGCGCTTCCTCGCTATTATTCTCCGCGGCGCGCTCGACGGGCTCGCGACTGTCGCTCCGGTCGGCGATCCCGATTGGGTCTCGCTGCGCGGCGACAATGCACTCACCGCCGGCAGCAAAGTGCCGCCGCTCAGGCTCGATGATTTCTTCGCGCTCAATCCGGCGATGCCCAATCTGCATCGGATGTTCCAGGCGAACGAAGCGATCATCGTTCATGCTTGCGCCACGCCCTATCGCGAGCGCTCGCATTTCGACGGCCAGGATTTGCTCGAGAGCGGCCTGCCGAAACCAGTGCCAAGCGACAGCGGTTGGCTCAATCGGGCGTTCGCGAGTCTTGCGCCGGGCGGTCGCGTCGACCCAAAGGGCGGCAAAGTATTTGCGGTCGGCCCGGTGACGCCATTGGTGGTGCGCGGGCCGGCGCCGGTCCTGTCATGGTCGCCGCAGCGCGTCGTGCCGCTGAGCGACGACACCGTGCAGCAGCTGCTCGATCTATATCGCCACGCGGACCCGAAGCTTGCGCGTGTTCTTGAAGACAATGGCAAACTATCGGCGATCGAGCGTGCCGGTGATATGGCGCAAAAGCCGGGCGGTGCCGGGCCCGGACAAGCGCGCGCTTATTTCTCAGAAGCCGCCGGCAACGCGGCAAAATTTCTGGCCCAGCCGGACGGGCCGCGGGTCGGCGCGCTCGCGCTCGACGGCTGGGATACCCATGTCAACGAAGGCATCGCTCAGGGCCGGCTGTCGCAGCTTCTCGGTGCGCTCGATGAGGCGCTCCAAGCTGTGAAGACCAATATGGGACCGGCGTGGAAGGATACGGTGGTGGCGCTCGCCACCGAATTCGGCCGCACCGCCCATATCAACGGCACCGACGGCACCGATCACGGCACGGCGACGGTCGCACTCCTCGTCGGTGGTGCGCTTAAAGGCGGCCGCGTCATCGCCGACTGGCCGGGTCTCAAGGGCGCCAATCTCTACGAGAACCGCGATCTCAAACCGACGACAGACTTACGCGCCGTGCTCAAGGGCGTGCTGAAAGATCACCTCCGCGCCGACGACCGCGTGTTGGCGCAAAATGTATTTCCGGGCAGCGACGGCGTGAAACCGATGACGGGATTGGTAGGCTAGGAAGCAGGCCCGAAGCTTAAGCGATCTGATGAAATTGCGAGCGTGACAGCGGCGTTTCGATAACCGCCACGATACGCTTCGCACGAGCGGAGCGTCATGTGATTGAAGCCCTGTTGACGGCATTATTGTTGCGCGGTTAGCTCTCAGCGCCCGAATGCTATTAGCTAATACCACTTAGCTAATACAACATTTTTCTCATTTTCGACGAGACCACATCTGAACCTATAAAGGTGGCACATGGGTACGATTAAAACCAAAGACGGCGTCGAGATTTTCTACAAAGACTGGGGCAAAGGTCAGCCCATCGTATTCAGCCACGGCTGGCCGCTGTCGGCCGATGACTGGGACGCGCAGATGATGTTCTTTCTCAATCACGGCTATCGCGTTATAGCCCATGACCGCCGCGGCCACGGCCGATCCACCCAAACCGCCGACGGCCACGACATGGATCATTATGCCGACGATCTTGCGGCCTTGACGGCGCATCTCGATCTGAAAGACGCCATTCACGTCGGTCATTCCACCGGCGGCGGCGAAGTGGCGCATTATCTCGGCCGGCATGGCGAGAGCCGCGTCGCCAAGGCGGCCCTGATCAGCGCGGTGCCGCCGCTGATGGTCAAAACGGCTGCCAATCCGAACGGCCTTCCCAAGGAAGTGTTCGACGGATTACAGGCGCAGCTCGCGGCCAATCGCTCGAAATTCTATCGCGATCTGCCGGAAGGACCTTTTTATGGTTTCAACCGGCCGGACGTGAAATCCTCGGAAGCGGCCATCTCGAACTGGTGGCGCCAAGGCATGATGGGCGGTGCGAAAGCGCATTACGACGGCATCGTCGCCTTCTCGCAGACCGATTTTACCGAGGACCTCAAGAAGATCACCGTGCCGGTGCTGGTGATGCATAGCGAAGACGACCAGATCGTTCCGTACGTTGCCGCCGGACCATTGTCGGCCAAGCTTTTGAAAAACGGCACGCTGAAAACCTACAAGGACCTCCCGCACGGCATGATCACGACGCAGGCGGAAACGATCAACGCCGACTTGCTGGCGTTTCTGAAATCCTGACATCGCCGCACTGACCTCAGGCATGAAAAAGGACGTCTGCTTACATCAAGCGGACGTCCCATTTTTTTGATCGCCTTGGGGCGCGAGCGATAAGCGTCACATATTCAGCACGCGCCCATAGGCATCGAGCACCGCTTCCTTCATCATTTCAGAAAGCGTCGGATGCGGGAACACGGTGTGCATCAGCTCTTCTTCCGTGGTCTCGAGATTCATCGCCACCACGTAACCCTGGATCAGCTCGGTCACCTCCGCGCCGACCATGTGGGCGCCGAGGAGCTGGCCGGTCTTCTTGTCGAAAATCACTTTGACCAGGCCCTGGTCCTCGCCGAGCGCGATGGCCTTGCCGTTGCCGACGAAGGGGAAGCGGCCGACACGGACGTCGAGTTTCTTCTCTTTGCAGGCTTGTTCCGTCAGGCCCACCGAGGCGACTTGCGGCGTGCAATAGGTGCAGCCCGGAATCATGCGCTTGTCCATCGGGTGCGGATGCAGTCCCTTGATGGCCTCGACGCAGATGACCCCTTCATGTTCGGCCTTGTGCGCAAGCAGCGGCGGTCCGGCGACATCGCCGATGGCGTAGATTCCCGGTACGTTGGTTTTGCCGAGGCCGTCGATGACGATGGCGCCGCGCTCGGTTTTCACGCCGAGCTTTTCCAGGCCGAGATTCTCGATATTGCCGACGACGCCGACCGCCGCGATGACGCGATCGACAGTCAGCTTCTGCGTGCCGCCTTTGCCGTCGTCGATGGTCGTGGTGACGCTGTCTGACTGTTTGTCGAGCTTCGTCACTTTGGCACCGGTGAATATCTTGATGCCCTGCTTCTCGAAGCTCTTGCGCGCGAAGGCCGCGATCTCGGCGTCCTCCACCGGCAGGATTTGCGGCAGCACTTCGACGACGGTCACCTCGGCGCCGAGCGTGCGATAGAAGGAGGCGAATTCGATGCCGATGGCGCCGGAGCCGACGACCAGCAGCGTCTTCGGCATTTTCTCCGGCACCATGGCCTCGAAATAGGTCCAGACCAGTTTCTTGTCCGGCTCCAGGCCGGGCAGCACCCGCGGCCGCGCGCCGGTGGCGATGATGATGTGCTTGGCCTGATACGAGCCGGCGCCGAGCGCGCCTTTCGGCGCTTCGCTCTTGCTGGCCTTCACCGTGATCTTGCCGGGCGCGTCGATCACCGCCTCGCCCCAGATCACCGTGACTTTGTTTTTCTTCATCAGGAAGCCGACGCCGTCATTGAGGCGCTTCGACACGCCGCGCGAGCGCTTCACCACCGCGGCCGGATCGTAGGTCACCTCGCCGGCCGAGAGCCCATAATCCTTGGCGTGCTGCAGGTAGTGAAATATCTCGGCCGAGCGCAGCAGCGCCTTGGTCGGGATGCAGCCCCAGTTGAGGCAGATGCCGCCGAGATAGTCGCGCTCGACAATGGCGGTCTTAAAGCCAAGCTGCGCGGCGCGGATGGCGGCAACATAGCCGCCCGGCCCCGAGCCAATAATAACGACGTCGAAATTCGTATCAGCCATTACATTCCCTCACCCAACTTCGCGCCCGGCGCCCGCCCCTATATGGGGTGTCGGCGGGCCAACGTATACCAAGGTTTTTACTCGGGAATCGGCCGAAAAACGCCATCCTCGCCGAGCCGTTCAAGGACGCCGGAGCGGATGTCGAAAAAGCAGCCGTAAAGCTTCAGCTCGCCCCCCAGAACCGCTGTCTCGATCCACGGAAATGTCATGAGATTGTCGAGCGAAAGCCGAACGGCTTCATGCTCGCAAAAGTCGTGGCGTTGATCGGGCGGGGTCCGCATGGCCCGCCGCCGCGCCGGCTCGGCGATCTGGACCCATTGGCCGACAAAATCCGATACCTCGTCCGGTGCGCCCTCGAGCAGCGCGTGAATCCCCCCGCACATGGCGTGGCCGAGGATGACGACCGCACGAACCTTGAGCGAGCGCACCGCGAATTCGATGGCGGCGCTGATGCCGTGCGGCTGGTCGTCGGGCCCATAGGGCGGCACCAGATTGGCGACGTTGCGAATGACGAACAGTTCGCCCGGCGCGGCATTGAAGACCATCTGCGGGTCGGTGCGGCTATCCGAGCAGGCGATCACCAGCGTGCGCGGCTTTTGCCCAAGCCGGCTCAACTCCTCGAACCGGGCGCGTTCGTCGAGCCAGGTGCTGGCACGGAAGCGATGATAGCCTTCGATCAGATCGTCCATGGCTCGGCCAATTATCGGTTCGCGCGGCTCCTTCGCACGCGATATGCTGCGAAGCAAGAAGGATGCCCCAAGGATGGGCCAGGAAGCGGGAAATAGGCGGGAAACCCATTGGCTGATCTCAAGATTTTCAGCACCATCGGCGTGCGCAGCGCCGCCGAAGAGCTATTTCGCCGGTTCGAAGAAACCAGTGGCCACACGCTGACGCTGACCTGGGCCTCGGCGGCGATGCTGATCAAGCGCATTGAAGCCGGTGAGACCGCCGATGTCCTGATCCTCAACCGGGCCGGTGTCGACGCGATGAAGGCAGCAAGGCAAGATCGCGCCGGGTTCCGATGTGACGCTAGCCAGTTCCGGCGTCGCGATCGCGGTCAAGGCCGGCGCGCCGAAGCCCGATATCTCGACGCCCGAAGCGCTCAAGCAGGCGCTGCTTGCTGCCAAATCCATCGTCTATAGCGAGCCCTCTGCGGGCGGCGCCAGCGGGGTTTACTTCGCGAAGCTGCTTGAGCGCATGGGCTTGGCGGAGGCTATGAGGCCGAAGACCAAATATCCCCCGCCGGGCGGATTTTCCGCCGAGCTTCTCTTGACCGACGAAGCCGAACTCGCCGTGCAGCAAAAGCCGGAACTGCTGCACGTCGCTGGCGCTGAGATCGTAGATCTACTGCCCGGCGACCTGAATCTGGTTACGGAGTTTGCGGCAGGCATCATGCCGGATAGCAAACACGTCGCTGTCGCGCGGGAGCTGATTGGAATGCTGCGGACGCCGGAAGCGAAAGCAGCGTTTCGCGCCAAAGGTCTCGATCCGGCCTAATCGCCATTCCGGGGCCGAGCCAACGGGTCGGCGCGAAGCGCGCGGCCCGATGACAGGCTCCGCGAGGAGCCCGGCATCCATATTCGCTGACCTGTGACTTTGGATTCCGGACTTGCCTAACGGCAATCCGGAATGACAGCGTCACACCAGCATCATCACCGGATTTTCGATCAGCGCCTTGAACGCGCTGATCAGCACGGCGCCGAGCGCGCCGTCGATCGAGCGGTGATCGCACGACATGGTGACACTCATGATATGGGCGGCTTCGATCTTGCCGTTGCGCACCACCGCGCGCTCCTCGCCGGTGCCGACGGCAAGGATGGTCGACTGCGGCGGATTGATCACCGCGGTGAAATCCTTGATGCCGTACATGCCGAGGTTCGACACCGAGGTGGTGCCGCCCTGATATTCGTGCGGCTTGAGCTTGCGATCACGCGCGCGCTTGGCGAAATCCTTCATCTCGTTCGAGATGCTTGAGAGCGATTTGGTCTCGGCGCTGCGTATGATCGGCGTGATCAGCCCATTCGGCATCGCCACCGCAACGCCAACATCGGAATGCTTGTGCTTGAGCATGCCGGCTTCAGTCCAGCTCACATTGGCGTCCGGCACGCGCTGCAGCGCGAGCGCCAGCGCCTTGATGACGAAGTCGTTGACCGAGAGTTTGTAGGTGGGCTTGCCGTCCTTGTCTTTCGGCGCGAGCGCATTGATCTCCTCACGCGCGTCGAGGAGCTTGCCGATGTCGCAATCGAGCGTGAGATAGAAGACCGGAATGCTGGTCGCCGACGCCGTCAGCCGCTGCGCAATGGTGCGGCGCATGCCGTCATGCGGCACCAGCTCGTAGCTGCCCTCGTCGTAGAGCGCGCGGATCTGCTGATCCGACATGGCCGGCGCGATCGCCGGCGCCGGTCCGGAGGCGGCAGCCGGCGGGGCCGCTGGCGCGCGCAACCCGCCCCCTGCTTGTGCCGTTGCAACATCGCGGGCGATGACGCGGCCATGCGGGCCGGTGCCCTGGACACGGCCGAGGTCGATGCCGGCCTCCTTGGCTAGTCGTCTTGCTAGGGGAGAAGAGAAGATGCGGTTGGCGCTTGCCGCATGACCATTAGTTCGGCCCCCCTCACCCCCGCCCTCTCCCCCTTGCGGCGAGGGAGCGCGCGGTGCGGGCGGCGGACTAGGCGCTTTCGCTTCTTTCGCCGTCGGTGCGGGAGCAGTCGCAGGCGCGGCGGCTTGCAAAGCCGCTTCCCCGAGGGGGAGAAGGTGGGGATGAGGGGGCTCCGGCACCGGAGGTTTTAGCTCCTGCCGCGGCCGCCTTCACATCCTCGCCTTCTTGCGCCAGCACCGCGATGAGTTGATTGACCGGCACGTCGCTGGTGCCTTCCGGCACTACGATTTTTGCCATCACACCGTCATCGACGGCTTCGTATTCCATCGTCGCCTTGTCGGTCTCGATCTCGGCGATCACGTCGCCGGTCTTTACCGCGTCGCCTTCTTTCTTGAGCCACTTGGCAAGGTTGCCCTTTTCCATCGTGGGCGACAGCGCGGGCATCAGGATGTTGACGGGCATGGCGCGGCTTCAGCGATAACAGACGGATTTCGCCGCCTCGACGACTTCGGCGACCGAGGGCAGCGCGAGTTTTTCGAGATTGGCGGCATAGGGCATCGGCACGTCCTTGCCGCAGACGCGCGCAACCGGCGCATCGAGATAATCGAACGCCTCTTCCATCATGCGCGCTGAGATCTCGGCGCCGACGCCGGATTGCTTCCAGCCTTCCTCGACGGTGACGAGGCGGCCGGTCTTTTTCACCGACTCGACGATGGTGTCGCTGTCCATCGGCTTGAGCGTGCGCAAATCGATCACTTCGGCGTCGATATTATCCTTAGCTAATTCTTCCGCCGCCTTGAGCGCGTAGCTCATTCCCATCGACCAGGCGACGATGGTCACGTCCTTGCCGGGGCGAACGATGCGGGCGCGGCCGATCGGCAGCACGTAATCGTCGAGCTTCGGCACCGGCGAGGAATGGCCGTAGAGCAATTCGTTTTCGAGAAAGACGATGGGGTTGGGATCGCGGATCGCGGCCTTCAACAAACCCTTGGCGTCGGCCGCGGTCGAGGGCGCGATCACTTTCAGGCCAGGAATATTCGAGTACCAGGAGGAGTAATCTTGGCTGTGCTGCGCGGCGACGCGCGATGCCGGGCCGTTCGGGCCGCGAAACACGATCGAGACGCGGACCTGGCCGCCGGACATGTATTGAGTCTTCGCCGCCGAATTGATGATCTGGTCCATCGCCTGCATGGCGAAGTTGAAGGTCATAAATTCGACGATCGGTTTTAGGCCTGAGAGCGCGGCGCCGATACCGACGCCGGTGAAGCCGTGCTCGGTGATGGGCGTGTCGATGACGCGCCGGGCGCCGAATTCATCCAATAAACCCTGCGTGACTTTGTAGGCGCCCTGATATTCGGCAACCTCCTCGCCCATGACGAAGACGTCGGGGTCGCGGCGCATTTCCTCAGCCATGGCGTCGCGCAACGCTTCGCGCATGGTCATGGTGACAAGCTCGGTGCCTTCCGGCACTTCGGGCTCCGGTTCGAGGCGAGCTGGAGGCGGCGTGGCTGTGCCGGTTTTTGCCGGCGCGGGGGCCTCGGCTTTTTTCGCCGGCTCTTCTTTCTCGGCGGGAGGCGCGGACTCTGCGGCTTTTTCCTCGCGTGCAGGCGCTTCAGCTTTGACTTCCGGCTTGGCTGCGGGCGATTTGCCGTTCTTCAGCGCGGAAGCATCCTCGCCCTCGCCCAGGATCATGGCGATGGGCGTATTGACCGCGACATCGGCGGTGCCTTCCGGCACCAGAATCTTCCCGAGCGTGCCTTCGTCGACCGCTTCCACTTCCATGGTGGCCTTGTCGGTCTCGATCTCGGCGATGACATCGCCGGAACGTACCGTGTCGCCTTCCTTCTTGAGCCACTTGGCCAGATTGCCCTTCTCCATGGTCGGAGACAGGGCGGGCATCAATACCTCAGTCGGCATATTGGCTTACTCGGTGCTCAGAGGTCGCTTGCTTGTTGCTTGCTTATCGCTGCGCTGACACGCTCAGCGATAGACGTCGGTGTAGAGTTCGGCGGGATCGGGTTCGGGATCATGGGTGGCGAACTCGGAGGCCTCATTGACCGTGGCGCGGACGGCAGCGTCGATTTTCTTCAACTCTTCCTCGCTGGCCCATTTCCGGTCCAAGAGCCGCTTGCGCACCTGCTCGATCGGGTCGTGCTCGGTACGCATTTTGTCGACTTCTTCTTTGGTCCGGTATTTCGCCGGATCGGACATCGAATGGCCGCGGTAACGGTAGGTCATCATTTCCAGAATGATCGGGCCCTTGCCGGCGCGGCACCAGGCCACGGCCTCTTCGGCGGCAGCCTTGACCGCCCGCACATCCATGCCGTCGACCTTGGAGCCCGGAATATTGAAGGACATGCCGCGCTTGGAAAAATCGGTCTGCGCCGAGGAGCGCGTTACCGACGTGCCCATGGCATAGCGATTGTTCTCGATCACAAAAACGACCGGCAGCTTCCACAGCTCGGCCATGTTGAAGCTTTCATAGACCTGACCCTGATTGGCGGCGCCGTCGCCGAAATAGGTCATGCATACGCTGTCATTGCCGCGATATTTATTGGCGAAAGCCAAGCCGGTGCCGAGCGGCACTTGGGCCCCGACGATGCCGTGGCCGCCATAGAAATGCTTCTCCAGGGAGAACATGTGCATGGAGCCGCCCTTGCCGTGGGAATAGCCGCCGCGGCGGCCGGTGAGCTCCGCCATGACGCCCTTGGGATCCATGCCGCAGGCGAGCATGTGGCCATGATCGCGATAGCCGGTGATCATCTGATCACCGTCCCGCATGGCGAGCTTCATGCCGACAACGACCGCTTCCTGGCCGATATAGAGGTGACAAAAGCCGCCGATCAGGCCCATGCCGTACATTTGGCCGGCCTTCTCCTCGAACCGGCGAATCAGAAGCATCTGGCGTAACGCCGCGAGCTCCTGGTCCTTGTCGAATTCAGGGGTGGCAGTTTCGTTTGCCGCCAGATCGGCGGAGGGAAGCAGAGCGCTAGGAGCCGTTTGCTTGGTTTGGGCGACGGCCATTCTTGTCCTCGAACACTACGGCCTGGGAACATTATTGTCTTGGAGCGGCCAGGCGACCGTTCTCCAATAGCCGAATTCGTCTTATTGCGGAAGTCGGCAGCTTGCCGGCGGAAGTTACCGGAACGCGAATTGTAGGGGCAATCAAATCCTTGGTGCAAAACATGATTTCGGCACGATGACCGACGGCGTCAAGGTCCAGCCGCGACTGCCTGATGCGCTTTGTCGTCAAGCATCATCGTCAGCTCGCGGGGGTCGGCATAATCGAGCAGCGTACGGGCTTGCTCGTCCAGCATATCGGGATCGATATCTTGCGACTTCAAAAGCGCAATTCGGCGCTGCCACTGGGTGTGTTCGTGCTGGAGGCGATCGAGATCGGCGCTGAGCGCGGTTGTCTGCCGGTCGATGTCTTCCTGGGCCTTGAGCCCACGGTCGCCGCTATAGGCGTTGACGCCGAAATAGCCGATCAGCAATGCCGCCAGCACGTAGAGTGCGAGCGCGTTGAGAATCGTCCGGAGCCGCTTGCGGGTGACCATGCCTCACCATGCGAGGCGGCGGCTTAAAGCGGGATTAATAAGGCCGGCGTCGTCAGTCCGCTCATTCCCGCGCAAGCGGGAATCCAGGTACTGGGTCCCCGCTTTCGCGGGGACGAGCGGGAAATGCGGCCAAGCCTACGGCAGCCAGTCGCGCACTGCTCTGCCGACAAAATTGCCGAGTCGTTTGCCGCGGTTGCGGAAGAACCGCAGCATGCCGGCATCGACGAAATAGGTCAGCAGGATGCTGTCGCGAGTCTTTACTTCGGGACCGACCGCATCGGCCGAATGCCAGGTATCGGTGCCGACGGCGAAGGCGTAGCCGGTATTCGGAGCGAACTGCATCTGCTTCTTCTTCGGCATGGAACCGTCGGCGAGCTTTTCGTGGAAGATGGTGCCGATATGCATATTGGAGTGGTCGCGCGGCAAATAGAGCTGCACCGTGATGCCCTTCCAGCGCGTATCGGTGTGCGGCGTGATCAGATAGCCGGGAATGTCGCGCGTGAGGATCGGGATCGGATACATGCCGGTCTTGGCGTAGCCGGGTCCGAACCGGCGCTCGAGCGGCGGCGCCAGCCGCCGGATGAAGGCGTCGCGGACTTGAGGCGAACACAAAGCGCGGCCGACAATGTCCCACACCGCGCGCTGCTGCGGCGGCAGGTGGCGGATATATTCGGGAAACAGATCGATCTTCACCCTTGTATGGGTGCCGTCGGCAAGGTCGTGCCCTTTGCTGCGGCCATGCATCGGCCGGTAGTCCGATGCCTCCGGCATATTGGCGAGCATCAAATTATAGATGTCATCCGGGAAGACGCGGTCGAACACGAGATGGGTGAAGGGCGTATCGAACGATGAGGCGGCCTCGACCGAGGTGGCGATGAAATCGCGCAAACGTTCGACTTCGAGCCGGCGGTTGCCCGGCTTCAACTCAATCGTCTGGTCCATTTGATAGGTCCCCGACCCGCGTTTACGTCGTCCCCGACCGGCGTTTACGTCGTAGTTAGGCGGTATAGCCCCGTTTGCCGCCTCCGGACAAGCGCGCGGCAATCAAAGAGACTTGAACACGCCGCGGCCCGCATAGCTGGCCTGCGGGCCGAGCTCCTCCTCGATCCGAAGGAGTTGATTGTACTTCGCGGTGCGATCGGAACGCGCCAATGAGCCGGTCTTGATCTGCCCGCAATTTGTGGCGACGGCGAGATCGGCGATGGTGGCATCCTCGGTCTCGCCAGAGCGGTGCGACATCACCGCCGTGTAGCCGGCCTTGTGCGCCATCTCGACCGCCGCGAGCGTCTCGGTCAGAGTGCCGATCTGATTGACCTTGATCAGGATCGAATTGGCGTAGTGCTTGGCGATGCCATCGGCGAGGCGTTTGACATTGGTGACGAATAGATCGTCGCCGACCAGCTGACATTTCTTGCCGATGGCCTCGGTCAGTAGGGTCCAGCCTTCGATGTCGTCTTCCGCCATGCCGTCCTCGATCGACACGATCGGATAGCGGCCGACCAGATCGGCGAGATACTTTGTTTGCTCCTGCCGCGAGCGTTTCTTGGCCTCGCCTGCATAGACGTAAGTGCCGTCCTTGAAGAATTCGGTCGAGGCCGGGTCGAGTGCCAGCGCCACATCGGTGCCCGGCTTGTAGCCGGCCTTCTCGATCGCCTTCATGACGAAATCGAGCGCCGCGTCGGCTGACGCCAGATTGGGCGCAAAACCGCCCTCGTCGCCGACATTGGTGTTATGTCCGGCATCCTTGAGCGCGCCGCGCAGCGTGTGAAAAACCTCCGACCCGGCGCGCAAGGCTTCGGCAAAAGTCGGCAGGCCGAGCGGCACGATCATGAATTCCTGGAAGTCGATCGGATTGTCGGCATGCGCGCCGCCATTGACGATGTTCATCATCGGCACCGGCAGGAGCCGCGCCGAGGTGCCGCCTACATAGCGGTAGAGCGGCAGATTGTTGGCGATCGCCGCTGCCTTCGCCACCGCAAGCGAGACGCCGAGAATGGCATTGGCGCCGAGCCGGCCTTTGTTCGGTGTGCCATCGAGCGCCATCATGGTCTCGTCGATCTTGACCTGCGCCTCGGCCTCCATGCCGCCGATGGCGTCGAAGATTTCGCCGTTGACGGCCTCGACCGCCTTGGTCACGCCCTTGCCGAGATAGCGTTTCTTATCGCCGTCGCGCAGCTCGACCGCTTCGTGCGCACCGGTCGAGGCGCCTGATGGAACGCCGGCGCGGCCGAGCGAGCCGTCTTCCAACACCACATCGACCTCCACGGTCGGATTGCCGCGGCTATCGAGAATTTCCCGGCCGATAATGTCGACGATGGCGGTCATGGATGCTCCCGGCGTGGTGATGCGGGGCTTCTACAGGATCGAGGCGGTGGCTGTCACCAGGAGTAGCGCAGCGTTCCAGTGCCGGCGTAAGTTTGCGCGGTCGAGGCGAACTCGCCGTCGAATTTCGCCATCACAGTCCAGTTGGCATTGAGGTGCAGTTCGGCTGCGGCGGTAGTGAGAGCGCTGTCGTGCGGCACGACGGCGCCGTTGACGGTGAAGTTTGATCCCGGCAGCGCCTGGAACACGGCCCCGAGCGACGGGTTGCTTACCCAGTCATGCGCCCACGCCAGGCGTGCGCGCAGCACCAGCGGCATCGCGCCAAACATCGTGAGATCGTCGAAGCGCGCACCAAGTTCGCTGCGCGTGTCGGTCGCGTTCATCGCATTGTAAGACAGCCCGAAGCCGCCGCCCGAGAGATCTGCTTCGCTGTAGCTCGGAGTATGGAAGTCTTGCGCCTGTAAAGCGGCATAGGGTGTGACGCCCACGAGCGGCAGCACTGCGTAGCGGTAGCCGGCTTCGACGCGCGCCGCGTAGCTCTGGCCTTCGAACTTCGCTTGCAGCTCATCGCCCAGCGGCGCGATGCGGTTGGTGGTGAACCAATGATTGGCGAAAGCGAGTGCCGCCGATACATAGGCCGGACCGAATTGCGTGGTGCCATGCAGGCCGGCCTGGAACGCATCGCTTCGCCCCGAGCCGAGGTTTTGCGCCAGTGACCAATTCGTGCCGCCGCCGGCCAGCGCAAAGCCGTAAACCGTATTCGGCGTGACGTGATAATCCATGCCGGCGGCATAGCCATACGTGCTCGCGGTGACGGTGTTCGAGCCGACGGCCGCATTGCCTTCGGCCGTGCTCGAACCGCCGAAACCCGAACCCCAGGCACTCCAGCGCTGCTCGAAGTTTTGCGGTTGTTGTTGCGATGGCGCTGGCTGCTTCAGCGCGCGGGCATAGGCCAGCGCGACATCGGCCGGCAGGCCGGTGTCGTTCTCGGCGGCAAAGCCAGTCGCGCCGCCGCCACCAATCCCGCCGCCGCCGCCGGTCCAAGGATCGAGCATCAGATCGAGAAACTCGGTCATGAGCTGGAACGCTCCATGTTCCGCGCCGGTCGCGGCTTCGCCATCGAGTTGCGACAGCGCTTGCGACAGTGCAGGTCCGCTCAAGCCGAAGATGGTCAAGAAATTCGGTGACAGCGCGCCGCCGTTGTTGAAGAAATTGTCGAGCCCGTTAGCGACGTTCTTTTGATTGCCGTTGAGCCCGGTCGCCCGCGACAGCGCCGGATCGAGGTTCAGGAACACATCGTCGGCGTTGTAGCTAAGCACGGCCGTGAAGCCCCGCGGCAGTCCGAGTGTATCAAGCGTGCCGAAAGTGGTGTCGTTGAGTCCCGCCGACTGCAGGATCAGATATTTTTGAGCCACATAACTGCCGGTCGCGAAGGTGGCCAGGACCGTTCCGGCGAGCGAGGCGGTGCCGCTGATGTTGGCGTAGGTTGCTGACGACGGGCTGATCTGGGTGACGTAGAACGCGCCGGATTGGAATGCGAGACTTCCCTGCACATTCATCAGGGTGTTGGACGAGCCGACCGTGCCGGGTGCGAAGCTGCCGCCGGAATTGACTTGCAGATTGCCCACGGTGCCGATGCCGTCGAGCGTGCCGCCACTGTTGACGTTGGTCTGGCTCGACGTCGCGATCGAGCCGTCGATTTCAAGAGTGCCGCCGTTGATCGCAGTCGTGCCGGTATAAGAGCTCGTTCCGGTCAAGACTTCCGCGCCAGCCGTGATCGCCAGGGAGCCGTGTATGCCGCCGTTAATTCCGCTGTCGGTGATCGAGCCACCGAACGTGCTCGAAGCATTGGAGAGCGTCAGGGTCTGATTGCCGAGCGCGACGGTGCCGGTGCCGGACAATGTTGTGATCGTCGCGGTTGTCGTGTGCAGGCTGGAAATATCGAACGTGCCGTTGGCCGTCACGATGCTCGAATCCGAAATGCTGCCCGAGCCCGACAGCGCCAGCGTCGCGCCGCTATTTATCGTGGTGGTCCCGCTATACGTGTTGGTGTTGGTAAGCGTGACGACACCACCGGAGTTCAAGCTGTCCGTGATCGTCAAATTGCCATGGACGCCGACGCCGTCGGCGATAACGCCCGACAAGACAATATTGTTATTTCCGTCCGCATCGATCGTACCACCACCCGCATTAAGTGTGATGCTGCGGTTCGTCGTGAACCCCGACTGAAATTGCAGCGTGCCGCCGCCGAAGGTGATCCCGCTGCTCGCGGCACCGAGATTGCCGTCGGATGACACCGCGAGCGTGCCCTGATTGATCGTCCAGGGCGTCACGGCCGTGGTCGAGTTGGTCAGTGTCCAGGTGCTGGAGCCGGTCTTGAGGTAGACGCCGAAGCCCTGGTACTGCGCGGTCGGCCCGAGTTGTGAAACGTTGAAACTCGCGTTCGCTGTGCCCCCGAGCGCAAAGGTGTCGGCCGCGCTGAAGGCCACCGCATTGCCGGTAATGGTCGAGCCCGACTGAAGCTCCAGTGTGTTGGTACCGCCGGTGAACTGGATGGCGTCGGCCCGAGTCACGCCATCGCCGGATAAGCCGCCGGAGATCGAGCCGCTGTTGATGATCGTCAAGTTGGCGCCGCTGACGCCCACGCCGCCAGCACCGGGGGAGCCGGCGGGGTCGGTGCCTGCCACGCCGCCGGCGCCCCCGTTGCCGCCGGCCCCCGCCACACCGCCGACGCCTCCGGTGCCGCCAGTGCCGCCAGCACCTGCGGCGCCGCCGTTGCCGCCGGCCCCCGCCACGCCACCGATGCCTGCCAGGCCGCCGTCGCCGCCGTTGCCGCCGGTGCCTGCTGCGCCGCCATTGCTGCCGGTGCTTGCCGCACCGCCGTTGCCGCCATCGCCGCCGGCGCCCGCCAGGCCGCCGTTGCCCCCACTGCCTCCCGCGCCGAAGTTGCCGGCCGCGCCGCCGTTGCCGCCGTTGCCACCGGTGCCGGCCACGCCGCCGTTGCTGCCGGTGCCTGCCGCGCCGCCGTCACCACCGTTGCCCCCGGCGCCTGCCGCGCCGCCATTGCCCCCGGCGCCTGCCGTGCCGCCATCACCACCCTTGCCGCCAGTGCCCGCCGCACCGCCGTTGCCGCCGGTGCCTAACACGCCGCCATTGCCCCCGTTGCCGCCGGCGCCTGCCGCTCCGCCACTGCCGCCGTCGCCGCCGGCGCCTGCCGCTCCGCCATTGCCACCGTTTCCGCCGGTGCCTGCCGCGCCACCGTTGCCAGCGGTCCCACCGTTGCCGCCGGCGCCTGCCGCACCTCCATTGCCGCCAGTGCTGCCACCAGCGCCACCGGCGCCACCGATACCACCGCTGCTGCCATTGCCACCGGTGCCGCCGCTGCTGCCCGGACTGTCCCCGGCGCCACCGGCCCCGCCGTTGCCGCCGTTGCCTGCTGTACCGCCGGTACCGCCGGTGCCGGTGCTGCCGCCTCCCCCTCCGGTGCCGCCATTGCCGCCGCTGCCCGCGGCCCCACCGCTACCGCCGTTGCCACCATTGCCGGCCGCGCCGCCGGCGCCGCCGGTAATGCTCCCGGTGTTGATCAGGGTCCCGCCATTGGCAAAGGTGATGCCGGCGCTGCCGCTGCCCCCGTTACCGCCGGTGCCGTTCACGTTGCCGGCCCCACCATCACCGGCATTACCGCCCACGCCGCCGTTACCACCAGAGGCGCCGCTGCTGCCGTTAGCTCCACCAGCGCCACCGTTGCCGCCATTGCCGCCCGCACCGCCAGTGCCGCCGTTCCCCCCAATGCCGCCAGTGCCGCCGGCGCCGCCAACGAGCGTGCCCGCATTGGTAACGGTGACACTGTTCGTAACCTGAACGCCGACGCCTCCGGTGCCTCCGGTGCCGCCGTCGCCCCCAACACCGCCGGTGCCCCCGGTACCGCCGTTGCCACCAGAACCACCGTTGCCGCCAGAGCTGCCGCCGAAGCCGTCAGTGCCGGCAGCGCCGTTACCCCCATTGCCCCCGACGCCGCCAGTGCCGCCCATCCCGCCCGCGCCGCCAGTGCCGCCAACGCCGCCAATGGATGTTTGCGAACTCAAAATACTCGTGTCGGTTGTTATCTGCGTGCCGGCGCCACCGGTGCCGCCATCGCTCCCAATGTTGCCCGCGTTTCCTATGCCGCCGGTCGCGCCGTCGGCGCCGGTGCCGCCGAGAGTGGTGCTGTCTGTGCCATTGGTGCCTTGCGAGCCAGCCGCCCCAGGCGTGCCGCTCGAACCGGGAGCGCCGGTAGCCCCGGCGGCCCATGCGGGGAGCGCCGGCAACGTGAGTCCGGCAATTAACAGCGCCAGTGCGGGCGATACCCCGCGCGCGCAACTGCCGAGCGCCATGCGCGCATGCCATCGCTCGGAACGAAAACGAATCATCGCACTCACATTTGCCGGTTGCAGATTACCGGTGTTGTTGCGGACCTGCCACGATGAGCTGCGGAAACGGAGCGGTTTCGCCATGGTGTGGCGTCCTGGCCACAAATGGGATGTCGTCGCCGGTTCACGGCAGCGAATTGTGGCCGCGTTCAGCCTAGCGCTGCCCATCGACAAGCCGCGTTTGCCGCATGGCCTTGCGCAATGGCCACCCGATGGCCTCTGATGCACGGCGAACGCTATCGCGGATATCCGCGCGGTTGCCGCGTGGCGGCCGAGAGGTTGATCGGCAAGGAGCCATTGCTGAAGTGAAGGAAGAGCCGCGAGCCGATGTCGTTGCCCGCCAGTACGTGCGATGGAGATACCCGGAGCCGATACACGACCTTGCGGCTTGGGTCGAAAGCAACTGGGAATGGTTCGATCCCGTACACGCTCACCGGATTTTATGGCCCGATCGCGCGTACAGGCCGGAGGTCGATATCCTGATTGCGGGTTGCGGCACCAATCAGGCAGCCGTTTTTGCGTTCACGAATCCTCTTGCGAAAGTCGTGGCCGTCGACGTCAGCGAGCCGTCACTGGAGCATCAGCAACACCTCAAAGAAAAATACGGGTTGGCGAATTTGCATCTGCATTTGCTTCCTATCGAAGAACTGCCGACGCTGGGACTCGATTTCGATCTGATCGTATCGACCGGTGTATTACATCATCTCGCAGATCCGCTGCTCGGCATGAAAGCCGCCGGAAGTTGCCTGCGGCGTGATGGCGTTTTGGCGGTGATGCTCTATGCAAAGTACGGCCGAACCGGAGTCGAACTGCTACAATCCGTGTTCGACGACCTAGGGCTGCGTCAGGACGATGCATCGGTCCGAATGGTCAAAGAGACGATTTCGTCGCTATCATTGGATCACCCGGTCAAAAGCTATCTCAAAATAGCGCGGGATTTGCCGTCAGATGCCGCCCTGGTGGATACATTTCTGCACAGTCGCGAGCGCAGTTACAGCGTCGAAGACTGTCTCGATCTTGTCACTTCGGCGGGACTCGCATTTCAGGGATGGCCCCTCAAGGCGCCATATTACGCTCACGATTTGTTGGGGCCGCCGAGCGTTTTCCGCACGGCTGTAAACGCATTGCCTGAGACCAAGGCCTGGTCCGTGATGGAACGCATCAACACATTGAACGCTTGCCATTTTTTTATGGCGTGCCGGGCCGACCGACCTGCTGAATCCTACACGGTCGATTTTTCGAAGCCCAACTCGCTCGACTATGTTCCGATGATGCGCATGCGTTGCGGTATTTCCGGCGCGGAAATTTTTCGGCCCGATTGGCGAATGACTCTCAACCCGGCACAATTGCCCTTCGTCCGCAATGTCGATGGCTGTCGTACGATAAGGGAGATTACTGCCTGCCTCGCGCAGAGCGGAAATTCGCTTGCGAACGGCGCGGCTCACCTGGAGAAATTCGGCCGCGAGCTATTTCAGTCGCTGTGGCGTCTCGATTTTGTTTCGATGGCGCTGAACGCGAACGCGGATGGTTAGCATTCCTGCCAGGTGATGTGCTACGCGCTGCCGCCGAGGAAAAAATCATGGCAAAGAGACCACTCCAACTCGGCCGCCCCGCGGCCATCCCCGCCTCGCCCGATCAGGCGGTGCTCGACCGTGTGCCCAATCCGCATCCCAGCACCGATTACGTCGCGCGGTTCACCTTCCCGGAATTTACCGTGATGTGCCCGGTCACCGGCCAGCCGGATTTTGCCACGCTGGTGATCGACTACGTGCCGAAGAAGTTTCTCGTCGAGTCGAAATCGCTGAAGCTTTATCTCAACAGCTACCGCAATCACGGCGACTTCCACGAAGCCTGCACGGTCGCCATCGGCAAGAAACTTGTCTCGGTGCTAAAGCCGAAATGGCTGCGCATCGGCGGCTATTTCCATCCGCGCGGCGGCATGCCGATCGACGTGTTCTACCAGGTGGGAAAATTGCCATCGGGCGTCTGGGCGCCCGATCAGGGCGTCGGCACTTATCGGGCGCGCGGATAGCCGTTGAGGGTGGCGATCAAGGAACTCGTTTCGACCGCCGGATCGGCGGCGCGCATTATCCCGCCCATCACCGCCACGCCAGCGCAGCCTGCGGCGATGACTTCGCCGACCCGCGATGTGTTGATGCCGCCGATGGCGAGCACCGGGACGCGCGAGGCGCCGGCGATTTCGGCAAGTCCCTTGCGGCCGATCTCCGGACCGTAGCCAGGCTTGCTCGGCGTCTCGAAGGCGGGACCGGCGAGCGCGTAATCAGCCGTGAGCGGATCGATGGCCTCGGCCTCGGTGACGGTGTGGATCGAGACGCCGACGAGTTTTCCAGGGCCCAATAACGCCCGCGCCGCACCGGGGTCGTGGCCGGACGGCAGATGCACGCCGTCGGCGCCGGCCAGTTTCGCCAGCGCCGCCTCGCCGTGCAGCATCAGCCGCACGCCGTGCTTGCGGGCGACCGGGAGCAGCCCGCGAAACAAGGGGACCTGCTCGTCGTCGGGGAGATCCTTTTCGCGCAGGCTGACCCAGCGGCAACCGGCGGCAATCGCCGCGGCGACGATCGCGGCAAGCGGCCGGCGCGCCTGATGGCGATCGGTCACCAACAGGAGCGGCGGATCGGGAAGCGGCATGGGAACTCTTCGTCATTCCGCGGCGCTGCGACAGCGCCGAGCCAGAAATCCATCATCGCGATCATAACAGGATTAGCACCAAGGTCGGAACACTTCGCCCGCGCCGGGCGAGTGCGGATTCCGGGCTCCTTCGCCGCCGGGAATGACCCGTATTGCCGGGCTTCCACTGCTCGAATAGACCTGAACCCGGAAAGATTTGGAGTTGGTTTCATGCAGCCGCGATCGATCGCCACCGTCGTGCTGGCCGGAGCACTCGGCGTCGTGTCGTTATCGTCGGCACGGCGGCCAAGCATGAGAAGGCCAAGGCGACGGGTGCCTGCGCGCAGCCCTCCAACCGCTGCATTTCCGATTGCGACACGCTGAATTGGTGCACGATGAATATCTGCACCAACGGAGTATCGACGCCGGTCCCGGTCTGGCGCTGTTTCGAGCCGAGCGGACTCTGCCTCGCGCCACGCTGCTAGATTTTAGCGCCCGACCGGAGCGTAGCTTGTCACCGTGCTCGGCGTCGTCATCGGCACCAGACGGCGCGGCACGACGATGCGCTGGCCTTCGCTGAGCGGTGCGCGCTCCGACACGGAATTGATCTGCGTGAGCGACCACAGCGGCACGTGATAGGTCGCGGCTATCGTTTTCAACGTGTCGCCGCCATGCGCTGCGATCGGCAGGCCGGAATCCCACAATTCGATCGCCGCATCGGCCGGAACTTCGAGACGAAGCGGCACCGACTCGCCTTCGGCGGCGGCCGGCGTCGCGGCAAGCTCTTTGACCTTCGCGACCAACTGCTCCTGGATGCGGTCGGTCTTCTCGATATTGATGTGAATGATCTCGTTGTGATCTTTCAGATTGTAGCTCGCGTAATGGCCGTGGAAGCGCTGGCCCTGCACCACATTGCCGCCGCCCATCATATTGGTAGATTGAAAGATGTTGATGTAGCGCTCGACATTGGGCGGCACGTCATCGGCGATGCGGCTCGGATCGTAGGTGATAAGGAGGCTCACCGGGATATTTTCCGCATTCAGCGTTTCGGCGAAGGCGAGTGCGGCATCCCCGCCCATCGAATGGCCGATCAGGATGATCGGCTGGGGATCGCGGCGATAGTCGCGGATCGCCTGTGCAACGACCGGCCGCCACATCAGATAGGTGTCGACGCTCGCAGGCGATGCCGACGCGCTTGATGCGGTCAGCGAGTTTGTCCATGCCACGCGAATAGATCAGGCCGGCGATGCCGCGGAACAGATAAGCCCGGCCCTGCGGCTCGGCGATCTTGTCGGCGGCAACAGGCGGCTGTTCGGCCAAAACCGGCGTGACCCTTGGCATCGTGGCGGGAGCGGCATCGGCGAGGACGACCGGCTTCGGCGGCGTCGCGGGCTTGGTGTCCAGTTTGGCGGGTGGCGCCGGCGAACTTGCGTCAGCGGATTTCGGATCAGCCGCTTTGGTGTCGGACGCGCGGGCAAACAACGAACTCATTGCCGCCGAATCCGCCCGGTCCTTGGTTGCGGACGATGGAGCGGGCGCCGAAGCGGTGGTGTCGTCGTCGTCGGTCGAACTCTGGGACGCGTTTTTCAGCCAAGCCGGCGGCTTGCCGGACGAGGTGAATGAGGAGGAAGCATCTGGATCGAACATCGTATAGGCGCCGCATCCGGCGAGGTTCGCCGCAAGCAGCACGATTCCGATATGGCGCAGGTCCAGCCGTTTCACCCCGTAAACCCCGTGAAAATCGCCATTTACCGGCGATTAAGCCTATGCCGTGCCGGTGCCCTATACCCGAGTAAATCGGGCCGTGCTTGAAAAGACCTGGAATTCCTTAATTTCCGCCGAATATCCTTAACGTCCTGCAAAAGCGGATTTAGCTGTGCCGACCAGGGCGGATAAATCCGAGGGATTAGACCGCCATTTTCGTGGCGCAAATGCGTCGGGTCCGGTGGCGGCTGTGGTAACGCATCCCCATGTGCGCTCGTCCGGGCAGTAAGCCCTTCACTTTTCACTCTTTGTGGTAAGAACCGCCCGTAATGAACAAGCCTGCCCGTATTTCCTTTGTTTCGCTCGGCTGCCCCAAGGCGCTGGTCGATTCCGAGCGCATCATCACCCGGCTCCGCGCCGAGGGGTATGAACTCGCGCGCGAGCACTCAGGCGCCGACCTTGCCATCGTCAATACCTGCGGCTTCCTCGACAGCGCTAAGGCGGAATCCCTTGCCGCCATCGGGGCGGCCATGGCCGAAAACGGCAAGGTCATCGTCACCGGCTGCATGGGTGCGGAGCCGGAGCAAATCACCAAGGCCCATCCGGGTGTGCTCGCGGTCACCGGCCCGCAGCAATATGAAAGCGTGCTCGACGCCGTGCATCGGGCCGCGGCGCCGCTGCACGACCCCTATACCGACCTGATCCCGCCCGAAGGCATCAAGCTGACGCCGCGGCACTATGCTTATCTAAAGATTTCAGAGGGCTGCAACAATCGCTGCACCTTTTGCATCATTCCGCAATTGCGCGGCGATCTGGTATCGCGCTCGGCCGCCGACGTGCTGCGCGAGGCCGAAAAACTGGTCGCCGCCGGCGTCAAGGAGCTGTTGGTCATCTCGCAGGACACCTCGGCCTATGGCGTCGACGTCAAATATGCGGCGAGCGACTGGAAAGGCCGCGAGGTGCGGGCGAAGTTTCTTGACCTGGCGCGCGAGCTTGGCGAGTTCGGCGTCTGGGTGCGGTTGCACTACGTCTATCCGTATCCGCATGTCGACGGCGTGATCGAACTCATGGCGGACGGCAAGGTGCTGCCCTATCTCGACGTGCCGTTCCAGCATTCGAGCCCCAGCGTGCTCAAACGCATGCGGCGGCCGGCGGCGCAGGAAGAGACGTTGCGGCGGATCGCTGCTTGGCGGGAAACCTGTCCGAGCCTCACCATCCGCTCGACGTTCATCGTCGGCTTCCCCGGCGAAACGGATGAGGAATTTGCCGAGCTTCTCGACTGGCTCAGCGAGGCGCAACTCGATCGCGTCGGCTGTTTCCGCTACGAGCCGGTCGACGGCGCGACGGCGAACACCGTCGCCGCACTCGTGCCCGACGACGTCAAGGAAGAACGCTGGCATCGCCTGATGCAGCATCAGCAGGCGATTTCGCAAAAGCGGCTGAAACGGAAAGTCGGCAACCGCGAGCGGATCATCATCGACGAGGTCGATGCCAAATCGGGAATTGCCAAGGGCCGCAGCAAAGGGGACGCGCCACAGATCGACGGCACCGTATTCGTCACAAGCCGGCGCCCGCTCCGCGTCGGCGAAATCGCCACCGTTAAGATCGAACGCGCCGACGCTTACGATCTCCATGGCAGCGTGGTCGGCTATTAGAGCTTCGATCGAAGGTTGCAAATAAGCCTCGACAAGGTTGTGCGGCACGTCTCGCCGTTCTTGGACGCCTGAACCTATATCCGTGAGGCCGGACCTCGGCCTGAGGTCCGGCGCGCCATCTGGAAAGGCTCACCATGTCGAAACCCGATGCCATGGCCACACCGGCCGAAGCCAAACCGAAGACCATCAAGATCCCCGGTCCCGATCATCCCATCACCATCGAGAAGAGCCACAAACGCGTTACGGTTTCGGTGGCGGGACGCACCGTTGCCGACACGCGCGAGGCTCTGACGCTGTGCGAAGCGAATTATCCGCCCGTGCAATACGTGCCGCGCAAGGACGTCGACATGACGCTGCTCACACGCACGGATCACGCCACCTATTGCCCCTATAAGGGGGACTGCTCCTATTTCAGCATTCCGCTGGGCGGCGAGCGCTCGATCAATGCGGTGTGGACTTATGAAGCGCCCTACGACGCGGTGAGCGCGATCAAGGACTATGTCGCGTTCTATCCCAACCGCGTCGACGCGCTCGACGAACGGCCGGAAAACTGACCGTTGGCCTCCAAATCTCCGCTAGGTTTAGTGTCGCCTAAGCAAGTACGCGCCGGATTGCCTCGGTCAATACCGACAGCTCGTCCTCGGCAATGGTGAAAGCAGGCGCCAGATAGACGATCGAGCCAAAGGGCCGCACGAAAACACCTTCGGCGATAAAGCGTTGCCGCAAGGCGTTGAGATTTTCGATGCGGTCGAGTTCGACCACGCCGAGGGCGCCTTTCACCCGCACGTCCCTGACGCCCGGAAGTTTGCGGCAGGGCTCGAGACCGTCGCGGAGTGCGGCCGCGATCTTCGCCACCTGATCGAGCCGCGGTTCGCGCTCGAACAGATCGAGCGAGGCATTGGCAGCCGCGCAAGCGAGCGGGTTCGCCATGAAGGTTGGACCGTGCATCAGCGCCTTCGCCGGGTCGTCCGACCAGAACCCGTCGAAGACTTTTCGGTTAGCGATCGTGGCCGCGAGCGGCAGCGTTCCGCCGGTGAGTGCCTTCGACAACGTGAGGATATCCGGAGCGACACCGGCTTCCGCAAAGGCGAACATCGCGCCGGTGCGGCCGAAGCCGGTGAAGATTTCGTCGAAGATCAGCAAAAGCCCGTAACGGTCGGCGAGATCGCGCAAGGTCTGGAGCACTCGGGCGTCGTGAAAACGCATGCCGCCGGCGCCCTGCACCAGGGGTTCGACGATAATCGCCACGATCTCTTGGGCGCGGGCAGCCAATGCGGTTTCAAGCGCGGCGCGGCTTGCCCGGTCGATCGGGAGATCGACCACGATCTGCTCCGGCAACAGTCCGGCGAAAGCCGCGTGCATGCTGCCTTCGGGATCTGAGACCGCCATCGCGCCGGTGGTGTCACCGTGGTAGCCGTTGGTGAACGCAACGATACGGCGGCGGCGAGGCTGCCCGCGGTTCTGCCAATACTGCACAGCCATTTTGAGCGCGACTTCGACCGCGACCGAACCGGAATCGCTAAAGAACACGCGGTCGAGCCCGCTTGGGAGCAGCATTTTTATCAGCCGCCGGGCGAGAACGAGCGCCGGTTCGTGCGCCATGCCGCCGAACATCACATGCGGCATTTGCGCCAGCTGACGCTCGACCGCGGCGCGGATATGCGGATGGTTATAGCCGTGGCAAGCCGTCCACCACGAGGCGATGCCGTCGATCAATTCGCGCCCATCGGCAAGGATTATGCGGCTGCCCGAGGTGGCCTTAACTGCAAGCGGCGGAGCCGCTGGTCTTCATCTGCGTATAGGGCAGCCAGATGTGATCCAATCCGGCCGTGTACCAATCCGGTGCCGCGCTACCGGCTACTTCGTTGTTTTTGCTGGCATTGCCTGACATTCGGCGCTTTCATGGAGGTTAAGGGGCGGCATTGTGCCTTTCGGCCCGGCCCAGGTCACGCGGGCCCCAGCTGACGCTGGCCCGGTCGCGCTGGTTTGCCAACGTCGCCTTTGTTAGAAAGTAAGCAGGTTAGCGATGCGTTCGCTTGACGAATTTGCCGGCGAAAAACTCGACCAGTTGGAGCGCGCGAAGCTTCGCCGCGTCCCGGTCACCACCGCCCGAAGCGGCATTTGGGCGGAGCGCGACGGCCGTCGGCTGTTATCGTTCTCCTGCAACGATTACCTCAATCTCAGCCAGCATCCGGAAATCATTGCGGCCGCGGTCGCGGCGACGAAGCGCTTCGGTATCGGCGCCGGCGCCTCCCGCCTCGTGACCGGCAATCATCCGCTCTATGGCGAGTTGGAAAGCCGGCTGGCACGGCTGAAAGGGACCGAGGCAGCTTGTGTTTTCGGCTCGGGCTATCTCGCCAATACCGGGATTATTCCGGCCTTAGTCGGGCCGGGCGACCTGATCGTCGCCGATGAATTGTCCCATGCTTGCATCCATGCCGGCGCCAAGTTGTCGGGCGCTGCCGTTTACCTCCATCGCCACGCCGACGCCGATCACGCCGCGGCTCTGCTGGCTGCACATCGGGGCGGCAAGAAGCGCGCATTGATCGCGACCGACGGCGTGTTCTCCATGGATGGCGACTTGGCGCCGCTTGGCGCGCTGGCGCAACTCGCGCATCGTTTCGATGCCTGGCTTTTATCCGACGACGCACACGGCATCGGGGTTCTCGGCGGCGGCCGCGGTTCGACCTTCGCCAACGGCCCCGTCGATGTACCATTGCAAATGGGCACGCTATCGAAGGCGATCGGGGCCTATGGCGGCTATCTGTGCGCTTCGCGCGCCGTGATCGATCTGATGCGCACCCGCGCGCGTACCTTCATCTATTCGACCGGCTTACCGCCACCGGTTATCGCCGCCGCCATTGCCGCGCTCGATCTGATCGAGCGCGATCCCGCCTACGCCGCCGAACCGCTGCGCAAAGCGCGGCTGTTCACGCGCGCGCTCAACCTCCCCGATGCGCAGAGCGCCATCGTGCCGGTCATCGTCGGCGCAACGGATGCGGCGCTGAGGGCATCGGAGCTATTGCGTGACGAGGGTTTTCTGGTGGTCGCGATCCGGCCGCCGACAGTCCCCGCCGGCACCGCGCGGCTGCGGTTCGCTTTCGCCGCGCAACACCCGGATGCCGAGATCGAACGGCTTGCCGACGTGGTGCGCAGGAGCGTGCCGTTAAACGTGGACAGCCATGTTGAAAAGGCGCTGGCGCGGTGAGCGCGATCTTCATCACCGCTACCGGCACCGATGTCGGCAAGACCTACGTTGCGACTTCGCTGATCCGGCATTTGCGCCGGATGGGCCGCCCGGTCGACGCCATCAAACCGGTGGTGAGCGGGTTTGATCCCGATAAGGCGCTCGATAGCGATCCCGGCCTGCTGCTTGAAGCGCTCGGCCTGCCGGTTACGCCTCAGGAGATCGATCGGATTTCGCCGTGGCGGTTTCACGACGCATTGTCGCCGGATATCGCCGCCGAGCGAGAGGGCCGCAGCATCGATGTCGACACCGTGATCAGCTTTTGTCGCACCATGATCGACCAGCGCCGCGGCGTGCTTTTGATCGAAGGCATTGGCGGCGTAATGGTGCCGCTCGACGCTGAGCGCACCGTCCTTGACGTGATGATGGCGCTGCGGGTGCCGCTGATCCTGGTCGCCGGCAGTTATCTCGGTACAATCAGCCATACGCTGACCGCGCTCGATGCAGTGTACCGCCGCGGTCTATCGGTCATCGCGACCATCATCAGCGAAACGCCGGGCTCATCGGTATCGCTTGACGACACGGTGGCGGCGATATCCCGCTTTGCCGAGCCGGTGATCGGCCTGCCGCGCGATCTGCGCCGCCCCGGCTCGCGCAAGACCGCGAGCGCGCTCGACCGCATCTTCGGCGGGTAACGGTTCTTCTATTTGGTGAAATGTACCTATTTGGTGAAATGGACTTGGATCAGCGTTTCCAGCGTGCCTTCGAGATTGAAGAGCGCGTGGAGGATAAATGTCAGCAGCGTCGAGCCGCTACGCCAACGCATCCAACCCAAGAACAGGCCGATGAAGAATATCTGTAAGATGCCGGTCCAATCATATTGAATATGCAACGCGGCCCACAGCACCGAGATCACGAGGATCGCCGGCCATGCCATACGATCCGAACGCGCCCAGCCGCGAAACAGAAAGCCGCGGAACATGACCTCTTCGCCCGCGGGCGCAACAATAATGGCGGCAGCCGACATGGCCGGCAGCCAGCCTTCGGCTGCGGCCGTAGTGTAAGACTGCAGCTGAAACGGCGTCACCAGCGCGTAACCGCTGAAGTAAAGCAGTGCATCGCAGAGTGCGATGAAGCCGACCATGCCGCCAAGACCGATCCATAGGTAACGCGGCTCCGGCCAGTGCAGCGCCAAATAGTCTGCCAGACCGGCACGTGCGAACCATATGGCGATGGCGAGAACGGCGATCGTGACCGGATTGGAAATCACGATGAACAGCGTGACCAGAACGCCGTCGTAGGGTGTGTCCAGGAAGGAATTCCACGCCCCCTCGCGGAACCATAGCAGGAGGCCGAAGCCGATGAATTGGCCGGCGAAGAAGGCGAGAACGCCCCACCCCAGCGTCGCCCAATAGCCCCAGGCTTTAGTTTCGTTCATTTAACTTTCGCAATCGTTCGACGCGGCGTCACCTGGGAGCACGGGTGAACCCGCGCGCCCAGAATCGCCAAGCGCCGTCATGTTAGACTAATCCACGGCGCCAGAACTGCGCATATGTGAGCACGACGTTCGGGTGCGCCGCCACGGACGGCGCTCCCGGAAAGACGGCCTTACGGGATGAGGATGGAAGAGCCGGTGGTGTTGCGGCTTTCCAGATCGCGGTGCGCCTTTTGCGCCTCGCGCAGCGGGTATTTCTGGTTGATCGGTACCTTGACCGCGCCGCTGCCGACGACATCAAACAGGCCGTTGGCGATGGAGACGAGATCGGCGCGTTTCGCGGCATAGGTATTGAGCGTCGGCCGGGTCGCGAACAACGAGCCCTTTTGCTGCAGAATGTTGATGTTGAAAGCGTCGATCTGGCCCGAGGCGCTGCCGAAGCTCGCGAACATGCCGAGCGGACGGATACAGTCGAGCGAAGCCGGAAACGTGGTCTTGCCGATCCCGTCATAGACCACGTCGCACAATTTGCCGCCGGTGATTTCCTTCACCCGCGTGACGAAATCTTCGTCGCGGTAGAGGATAGTGTGGTGACAGCCGTTGGCCTTGGCGAGCTCGGCTTTTTCCTTCGATCCCACCGTGCCGATGACATTGGCGCCGAGATGCGCCGCCCATTGGCACAGGATCAATCCGACGCCGCCGGCCGCGGCGTGCATCAAAACGTTCATTCCTTTCTCGACCTTGAAGGTGCGGCGAACCAGATATTCCGCCGTCATGCCCTTGAGCATCATCGCGGCGGCCTGCTCATAGCTGATATTTGCCGGCAGCTTCACCGCGCGGTCGGCGGCCACCAGGCGCTCCGCCGCGTAGCAGCCGAGTGCCACGACATAGGCGACACGGTCGCCGACCTTGAGATCGGTGACGCCGGGACCGACGGCGACGACTTCGCCGGCCGCTTCGTTGCCGGCGACAAACGGCAAGCCGACCGGTGACGGATACATGCCCATGCGGAAATAGGTGTCGATGAAATTGACGCCGCAGGCGTGCTGCTTGACCCGGACCTGGCCCTGGCCGGGCGCGCCGACTTCGACCTCTTCGTAGGTCAAAACCTCGGGGCCGCCGACCTTATGGACGCGTACTGCAGCAACCATTTTCGTCTCCTTGGGATAAATTCGAATTTTCTGTGAAAGGGTGCGCGATCATAGGCAGCCGCTGGTCGAACACAAGATAGCTTCGTCAGCGCCCACCCGAGACATTGAGCACGGCGCCGGTGATGTAGGAGGCGGAGTCCGAAAGAAGAAACAGCACCAACTCCGCGATCTCATCCGGCTGGCCCGGGCGTCCCATCGGCAGTTGCGGCGCGATCCGCGCCAGCCGTCCCGGCTCGTGGATTTCTGTATCGGTCGGTCCCGGCCGCACGGCGTTGATGCGAACGCCCTCCTTCGCCACCTCGCGCGCCAAGCCATTGGTGAGTGCGTCGACCCCGCCCTTGGCGGCCGCATAGAACACGTATTCGCCGGCACCGCCGGTCACGGCGGCGATCGAGGACAACAGTACGATGGCGCCACCTTTGCCGCCGAGCGCCGTCGACATGCGCCGTACCGCTTCGCGGGCGCAGATCAAGGCGCCGAACAGATTGACGTCGATGACGTCGCGGATGGTTGCCGCGCTGGCGGCATCGAGCCGCGAATTCTTGCCGGGAATGCCGGAGGAGTGCACGAAATGGGTGATCGGACCGAGCGCGCGGGCCGCCTCGTCGAAGACGCGCACGACGTCGTCCTCTTTCGACATGTCGCCCTGCAGCGTGACGGCTTTGCCGCCCGCCTTGGTCACGATGTCGGCCACTTTGGCCGCAGCCTCGGCGTTTCTGACGTAATTGATAGCAACGTCATAGCCGCGTTCTGCGGCCAGCCGCGCGGTCGAAGCCCCGATGCCGCGGCTGCCACCGGCGATGAGGAGAACGGGTCGCGGCATGAGATAACTCCTGGCGGGCAAATTACGGCGAAGACGTTATGGCGGGCGCGCAATCATAGAGAGCGATAAGGAGGCCGCAAGCGTGTCGCATCACGGATGATGGCGGCGAAAAAAGCCGACACCGACAAAATAGACCGCCAACAGACATAGGGCGGCGACGGTCCAAAAGCCGGGATCGAGATTTTGCACCAGGGCAACGATCGCCAGCAGCGCCCAAACCACCATCGCCGCTGCTGTCAATGCACGCAAATGCGCGATGCGGATTGGATGCATGACGTGGAACGGCACGAAGGTCAGTGCCGCGAGCGCCGCTATCGCCAAGGCGCCGAGCCAAGGCGCCGGCTTGACCAGGAACAGGTAAAACGCCGCTACGTTCCACACCGCGGGAAAGCCGCGAAAGTAATAATCGGACGTTTTCATCTGCCGGTCGGCAAAATAAAGCGAGCCGGTGACGACAATCACGATGCCGAGCGGAATCGCTGCCGGCTTGGGCAACAACCCGCTCGCCGCGATCGCGTAAGCCGGCACGAAAACATAGGTGAGGATATCGACCACCAGATCGAGCACGTCGCCGGACCAGCGCGGCAGCACCTCGGCGACGCGGAAGCGCCGCGCAAAGGTGCCGTCGACGCCGTCGATGAAAAGCGCGACGCCCAGCCAGGCGAACATTTGCCGCCAGTCGGCGTTTACCGCCGAGATCAAGGCGATGAGCGCGCAGCCCGCTCCGCTGGCGGTAAACACATGGACGGCGAACGCCGTCAGGGCTGCTCGCGGCTCCTGCAACGACTCCGGCTTTGTTGGCGGTTCGGCGGGTGTCATAGGGTACAACTTACACATCAAATTGAAGATCGTGTGCAAGGTCTCTGTGGTTCCTAATGTTTCGAAGCCGGTTCACGGGTATTCGCGTTCCGGATCGTAAGGGTAGACAGGAAGCGGCAAGAAGAGAATGAAGGAGACATTCGCGGCCGAGGTAGCAGTAATCGGTGGCGGACCGGCGGGCTTAGTCGCGGCCCTCGCGCTCGCCGCGGCCGGCGTCGAGACCTTGCTGATCGCGCCACAGGCCGTGCCGGATAACCGCACCACGGCCCTCCTCGCCGGTTCGGTCACTGCACTGGAAACGCTCGGTGTTTGGCGAGCCTGCCGGCCGCACGCCGCGCCGCTCGAGAAAATCCGGCTCGTGGATGACACAGGCCGGCTATTCCGTGCGCCCGAGGTCACTTTCGCGGCGGCAGAGATCGGGCTTGAGGCCTTCGGCTATAATATAGAGAACCGCCACCTGATCGCGGCGCTCGAAACCCGCGCCGCCGCCGTCAGTTTGCGAAGAATTGCCGCGCCCGCGCTCGCGCTAATTGACGATGCCGATGCTGTCACCGTCAGGCATGCGGGCGGCGAGGCGCGCGTGCAACTCGCGATCGGAGCCGATGGCGCCCGTTCCTTGTGCCGGGCCGCGGCGGGGATCGGCACGCAGCGGCGAACTTATCCGCAAGCGGCCCTGACGCTTAATCTGGGGCATCAACGCCCGCACCGGAATATCTCGACCGAATTCCACACCCAAAGCGGCCCGTTCACGCTGGTGCCCCTACCCGGCCTCCGCTCGAGCCTCGTTTGCGTTCTCGAACCGGCGCAGGCTGCACAACTTAAGGACGAGGAAGAGAGTTTTCTATCCGCCGATATCGAGCGGCGCGCGCATTCGCTTCTCGGCAAGATAACCGTCGAATCCAGTCGCGGTATGATACCACTAACGATTGAAACCGCCGATGCTTTCGGGCGCGGACGCATCGCCCTGGTCGGCGAAGCGGCCCACGTAGTTCCGCCGATCGGCGCGCAGGGGCTTAATCTCGGGCTGCGCGACGCCGCCTCCATTGCCGAGATCGTCGCCGACGCGTGGCGACAAAAGCGCGACGTCGGCGCGCCGGGTGTCGTTAAGCGTTATGACACGGAGCGCCGCGCCGATGTCGCGACCCGGCATATCGCCGTCGATATCTTGAACCGGAGCCTGCTCACCGATTTCCTTCCGGCCCACGGCGCCCGCGGCGTGTCGCTCTATCTCGTCGACCGCATCGGACCGCTTCGCCGCGCTTTGTTGCGCGAGGGCGTAGCGCCCGCCGCCTCACAGCCGCGGCTGATGCGTGGCGTGATGGTGTAGAATTGTAGCTTGCCGGCGCGCTATGGCTGTTCGAAATTCGATTCTAGGTGGACTTCACCTCGAATATCGCCAAATCTTATTTTTTAGTACACGCAGGCGTTAGATTTCGCTCCATACAGGCATTCCATAATGAAAATTTTGGTCATCGACGATCATGTTTTGATCCGTCAGGCGATGCAGGGCGTGCTCAAGAAAGTGAGACGCGATGCCGTGTTGCTCGAAGCGTCAAATAGCAAAGAGGCAATGCAGATTATTGCGGCGCAGCAGGATATCGACCTCATCCTTCTTGATCTGACGCTGCCCGATCGTGACGGCTTCTCGGTTTTCACCGAATTGCATGCACGTTATCCTGCCATCGCGATTGTGGTGCTCTCGGCCGCGCAAGAACCCGCCAACGTCATGAAGGCGCTTGATCTCGGAGCACGCGGCTTTATCCCAAAATCGGCCCAGGGCGATGTCATCATGAATGCCCTTCGGTTGATCATTTCAGGCGGTACTTACGTTCCGCCCGAGATTTTCGCTGGCGGCGAGCTGTCGAACACCGGGATGAGACAGTTCGCGGGAGATCAAGCGCAACAACGGGCGCCCGCGGATATCGGCTTGACCGACCGGCAACTCGACGTGCTCGCGCTCATGATGCAGGGCAAGAACAACAAGACGATTTGCCGAACGCTCGATCTGGCCCAGCCGACCGTCAAAAATCATGTCACCGCCATTTTAAAGGCACTGAAGGTCACAAGCCGCACCGAAGCTGTTATCGTGGCCAATAATTTGGGCTGGAAGTTTCCTGAAATCCACAAACGGTGAACCGGCCATCCATGTGGATAGCTGCCCAAAATTACTGGGCAAGAGTGACCGGCTTTTTCTTCAACAATTGTCCGAGCATGGCCCGCAGTACCGCCGGGTCTACCGGCTTATGCAGTAAAGAGTAACCGTTCGCGCCGGCGTCGCGCAGCGGATTGGGATCGGTATCGCCACTCATGAGAAACGCGGGAATTGGTGAGGTCAACGCCTCGCGCAGTCGTCCGATCACTTCGATGCCGGTTTTGCCGTCGCGCAAATGGTAATCCGAAATAATGACGTCGGGCGGTTCGTCGTAGCGAGCCAATGCGGCAAGTACCGCACTGTCCGTGTTTCCAGCGACAACACTGCAACCCCAGCTGCGGATCAGATCTCCCATTCCCTGCAGCACCAGCGGATCGTCATCGATCACGACCACCAGTTTGCTCTGCAGCGCGACAAAACGGCTTCGTGCGACGCCCTTTTGTTTGACCGTTTCGGCGGGGGCCCGAACCGTCGGCACCGAAATCGAGAAGCGCGAGCCTTTTTCCAATACCGAGCTTATTTCGATGGGATGCTTGAGCAGACGGCATAGGCGGTCGACGATGGCAAGGCCGAGCCCCAGGCCGCCAGCTTGATCATGATCGGTACCTTCAAGGCGGTAGAACTCACTGAAGATATGCTGATGCTGATCTTGCGGAATCCCGCTTCCGGTGTCCCAGACCTCGATACGGAGCTGATCGTCTCGCTTGCGGCAACCCACCAGCACTCCTCCCGTCGCGGTGTAGCGGATTGCATTCGACACCAGGTTAAGCACGATCCGCTCGAGCAGGATGAAGTCGCTGCGCACCCAGGCGTCGTTACTTAAGATCCGCAGCGCCAGCCCCTTTTCGTGCGCGAGGCCTGCGAATGTCGTCTCGGTCCGCTTCAACAATTGCGCGATCGGGAATTCGGTCACCTTGGGCGTCAGCACGCCTGAATCGAGCTTGGAAATGTCCAGCAACGCGTTGAAAAGCTCGTTCATCGCGGCGACCGACGCCTCGATGCCAGCCACAATACGGTTACGATCGTCGACTCTCGTGCGCCCGCGCAACTGGGCGACGAAAAGACCAAGCGCATGTAAGGGTTGTCTGAGATCGTGGCTCGCCGTCGCCAGGAAGCGCGACTTGGCGAGATTGGCGATTTCAAGCTGGCGCGTGCGCTCCTCGACCTTCCCCTCGAGCGTGGCGTAGGATTCTTGCAACTGGGCGGCCATGCTGTTGAATTGATCGCCTAGCGCCTCGAGCTCGTCACCAGTCTCGATCGAAATACGGTGTCCGAGATCGCCGCCGCCGATCCGGACGGCACCGTCATGCAGCGATCGGATTGGCACCACCATTCTGCGCGCTAACAGGGGGCCGGCGAGAAAGGCGAGCGCGAACGCCACCAGAAGCAAGATCCCGGACCGCATGAAGGATTTGTACAGCGGCGCATAGGCCTCTCCGAGCGGCAATTCGGTAAAGACCAGCCAACCCGGCGGCGATGCCACGGCATAGGCACTGAGTACCTGCCTGCCCTCGATATCGACGCCTTGCAGCGGCTGATCGGCGGTCCCATTCGACTGGGCCTTACGCGCCGCTTCCACCTGGGCAAGGCGTGACATGTCGGTCTCGCGCAGCACCAGGCTGATATCCGGATGTGCGATGAGACGTTCCGCGCCATCGACGACATAGGCCTGACCATGCTTGCCGACCTTGATCTGCGAAACAACATCCCAAATGAAGGTCAGATTCACTTGGCCGACGATCACGCCAAATTCCGGCCGGGCACCGGCTACCGCAACGGTCATATACGGCTCGGACTGGCGGATGAAATAAACCGGCCCAAAGTAGACCTTGTTCGCCATTGCTTGAACAAAGGCCGGATCCTTCGAATAGTCGGCTTGACTGCCGACGACGTCGGGGGCCTCTCGCGATATCCGGAACTGTTCGCGGCCACGCGCATCGAGCAACGTGATTTCGGTCAATGCGGGTGCTTGATGCAAAAGGCGAACCGTATCAAGTTGCCATTCGTCAAGCGTGCTGTCGCTCCAAGACATTTGCGTCTCATACGCCAGCTGCCCTGTGATCTGTTTAAGGAATTGGCTGATCTTTTCCGCCGCAAACTCGGCCTGACCGCGCTGGATACGGACCAGCAAGGCATTCTGTTCTCGGTATGAAAACCAGATGTCGGACGCGCCATTGATCATCAATGAGACACCGACGACGGCGACAAACATCAAGACGTATTTACGAAACAGTCCGCCGCGCACGGTGAGCGGCAAGACCCCCGCGGCGCCCGCCCCTTCTTTTTTCGCGATGGGATCCATCCCGTCAACGTTCATTCGATTGGTAACGTGTTCGCGGCGATGCAATGGGTTCTGCGGCCATTAGGGTGCATGATACCAATCCGCCGCCGCCGAGACAGTAGCGCATTTCCTGCGACCGGAGGTCGCTCAGGCTGCAACTCGCTATGCGAAGAGGGTTCCGGCGTCGTAACGTCCCGTGCAAGGCAGGATAGCAATGGACCTTGAGCGGCGTTCTTTCGTGGCTTTTCTCGGCGGCGCGCTCGCAATCCGTTCGATTCCGGTAAATGCGTTACCTGACACGGCGCCGCGCACGGTCGGGGTCCTGATGGGTCTCGCGGACGACACCGAAACGAAGGTTCGCGCCGAGGCATTCGAACGAGGCCTGGAAAGCGACGGCTGGGTTCTCGGCAAGACCCTTCGGATTGAGTATCGCTTTTCCGGCGGGGATGTGAGCCGCATGCAGGCCTTGGCAAGCGAACTGGCCGCGCTGAAGCCCGACTGCATTCTTGCCCATAGCACCCCGGTCGTCGCGACGCTGATGCGGGTCACGCAGACCATCCCGATTGTATTCGTGGCGGTCGCCGATCCGGTCGGCAGCGGGTTTGTCACCAGCGTGGCGCGACCCGGCGGCAATGCCACCGGGTTCACGATCCTCTCGGCCACGATCACGGGGAAGGATTTATCGATCTTGCGGCAGCTGTCGCCGCGGCTGGCCAGGGTCGCCATCATTTACAATCCGGATTCACTGCCAAACGCCATGGCATTCTTTCTGCAACCGTTTATCGACGCGGCAAAAAAAGTCGAAGTCGAGCCGATTACCGCGGAGGTCCGCAATGCCGCGGACATTGAAAACGCGGTCGCGGCTCTCGGTGACAAGCCTGGCAGTGGCCTTATCGTCACGCCCGATAATTTCACCGCGGTCCACCGTGAGCTCTTTGTCTCGCTGGCGGCCCAATTTCGGATTCCGACAATTTACCCCTATCGATATTATGCCGAGGCGGGTGGACTTCTGTCCTACGGCTTGGACGCAGTGGATTTGTTTAAGCGGTCGTCGGATTATGTCAGCCGTATCCTACGCGGCGCCAAGCCCGCGGACCTGCCGGTTCAGGCGCCGACCAAATTCGAAATGGTGATAAATCTGAAGACCGCCAAGGCACTTGGCCTTTCGGTGCCGAGAATTCTGCTTGTGGGCGCCGATACGGTGATCGAGTAATCCACGGCGCCGGCTTCAAATATCCGATATTTATTGCGGCAACTATTTTACGCCAACTGTTCTATGCCACGTGGTATTGGCGCCCGCGATCGGGTATCAAGACGAAGACCTCGCCATCCTCGATTTCGCAGTTCTATCGGCCGCAGCCGCACCCGCGGATTACCTTGATGACGGCCGGTCCGGATATCGAATTCGTAGCCGTGCCACGGGCAGACGATGTTGGTCTGGCTCTTCGAGAACAAGAAGCCGCGGCTCTTGCGATCCTCGGCGATATCTTCCTCGACGCGCGGCAGAATCTTTCCCTGACAGACCGGGCCGCCCATGTGCGGACAGACATTGCCATAGGCGCTGAACTGCCCCTTGACATGGAAGACGCCGATTTCGATGCCGTCGATTTCGATGACCTTGCGGCCGGGATCGGAGAACGCGGCAATCGGGCCGATATTTACTTCACGCATGATTTTCTCGTTCATTACCGGACACGGCGAAACCACATCGAAAGGTCGAACAGGTTCAGGCCGGCTGCCCGGATCATCTCCGACACCACCGTAACGACTTCGGTCGGCGTCACCTGATCGGCCGCGACCGGCGGCGGATAGGCGCCCGACTCCTCGGCCTTGGCGACGTATAATTTGACGGCGGCGGTCATGACGCGCTCCAAGTCGGCGTCGGACACCGCGCCGTAGTCGCGATTCGCCAGCGTTCGCTCGGCGAGTGTGGCAAACGCCGCGATATGAGCATTGTCGTTCATGCCGACGTCAGTGCCGGGCTCGGCGGCTTCTCACCCTGCGAAGCAGGCCGCGTCCGCGTGACATCGAGATTGAAGATGCGCGCCGCATTGAGGCCGAGGATATTGCGCTTGGCCTGCTCGCTCAGGAACGGCAGCGTCGTGATCGAACTCGGCGTGTCGAAGTCCCAATGCGGCCAGTCCGATGCGAACAGCAACTGCGTCTCGGCGTTGAACGCCTTCATGGTCGCTTCGAGCAAATCAAGATTGGTGCGCTCCAGCGGCTGCGAGGTGTAATACATTTCACGCATGTACTCGCTCGGCAGGCGCTTGAGCATCGGCGCCTCGCAGACGCGCATCTGGAATTCGTGATCGAGCCGCTGCATCAGGAAGGGAATCCAGGCGAGGCCGGCCTCGACCCAGACCAATTTCAATTTGGGAAAGCGCTCCGGCAGCCCGTTGATCACCCAGTTGGTGAGATGGATGAGATTGTAGTGCGCGAAGCTCAGCGCATGCATCGAGATGAAGCGATTAAGCTGCGAGAACGACGGATCGTTCCAATTGAAGCCGCTGTGGAACGCCAGCGGCTTGCCACTCTCCTCGATCATCGAGTACAGCCGCATATAGGAATTGTGGTGCACCGGTTTGTTGCGCGTCGAGCAGACGGTGTAGCCGATGATCTCCGGATGCGATGCGTAGCGCTCGACGAGCTTCTCACAAGCCTCGGGTGTGTTGAACGGCAGGTAGATCAACCCCTTGATCCGCTTGTCCTCAGGTAGAATACGCTCGACCATCCATCTGTTGAATGCGCCGGCAAGCGCCGCTTCGATATCGTCTTGCGGATGCATGCCGAGCGTCAGCATCGGGGTCGGGAACAACACTTGATAATCGAGACCCATGGCGTCCATGGAACGGCGCACCAGCTCCACGCACGGATGGCAATCGCCTCCCGAGGTGTCTTCAAGCCGCGCCAGATCGTGCGGGATGCGGCCGTAGACGCTCTGGAAGGTCATGCCCGGGACGTTGTTAAGAAGCGACAGCGAGCGCGACACCGGCCGGCCGAGCCCGGCTTCGCCCATGTGGCGGATGACGTCGTTGTCGATTAGAGCGAGAATTTCCGGCCAGAATTGCGTCTCGGTCACATGCGCGTCGATATCGACCAGAAAGTAATCGGAAAATCTCTCCGATTGCTTGGTGGCATGCGAAAGGATGTCCCGGGTATCCGTCGAAGTGCCGATCTCCGGCAATTCGCGGATAGAATCTTTGACCTTTTCGAGCATAATGCCTCGGCTTCCCGACCGCTGTTCTCGATGCATCGGTCCTTCGGGGGAATACTAGGCCCGCAACACCGATGCATCAACCAGAGCGGCGCGGAACTTGGCGGCGTCAACCGGTTTGTGCAGGAGATTATAGCCGCTGAACCCGTCATCGGCCGGAGGCGCCGCGGCATCGCCACTGATAAGAAGCGCGGGAATTTCGAAGGCGCTACGAAGTCCTTCGATAGCGTCGACGCCGGTCGCACCCTTCGACAGGCGATAGTCGCACACAATCAGATCGGGCCGCCGACGCTCTGGGGCTAAACGATTTATCGCATCGCAGAAAGATTTCGGCGGTCACGACCTCAAAACCCCAGGAACGCAAAAGCCCCCCGGTCGCCTCGAGCACGAGCGCATCGTTGTCGATGACGACAGCAAGCTTTGCGGCGATCTTCGTGTCCGAGATCTTCGCGTCGGAGATCTTCGTGTCGGATGTGCCTCGGGTCGATTTTATGTTCATGCGCTAAGCCCAGCGAGAAAATTCGAAATTAGTATTGTTCCGGTTGCGGCTGAATTAAATCAGCCTGACGTCACATTACGCCGCAGACTTTAGTCCTCCTGCGAACCGCCAAGTCGACCAGGACCTTGGACCGGAAGTCCCGATACTTCAGTTTTGTTGTGTTTCCTGGGTGCCTACCTACCATCGCGACGCACTCTGAAAATAAAACATTTCGTTTTTAACAGGAGAGTCCGATGACGAAGACAGTGAAGCAGATCCGCGCGGGCGACAAAGTGATCCGCGATGTTGCCACTCAGAACCAGGACAAAGTTCGCTTGGGCGACGGCGCCCCGATCTTCACTCCCTCGAAGTAACTTCGGCGTACCGCGCATGGGAAGCCGTTGCGCTTCCCATGTGCTGTTTATTAGCATTGCTACCAACTGACTCCCGGAGAAAATGGCGCCGGCAGAATAGGGATTCGAAACGGAGGGGACTTGATTTATGGCCGCTGCGGAATCAAACGCCACCCCACTCGTCGAATTCTTTCAGATGGTTTCCGGTGCGCTGCCGCCGCGCCGGGCCGATAAGGCGGTCGGTGGCGTTATTCCGGCGCGGGCCCTGCGCTATTGCGAAGCGCTCACCAGCGCATCGGCGTTCGGCTGGTATGTCTTTCTTCCGATGAGCTTTAAAGTGGTTTGGGACGGCCACGACATGCTCTGGACATATCCGGGCGTCGATGAGTGGCTGCCGCTGACGCGCGATGCGGTGCAGTACCCTGGTTTCAGCGAAGCCTTCGATCAATCGGCGCCGCCCGAAATGCGCGGTTTTGCGCCGCCGTTCCTCACCCCGTCTATTCAACCCGGCGGGTTGCAGGTGTGGACGGGCTGTATCGCCAAAACCGCGCCAGGATGGAGCCTGTTAGTTCGCGGCGTGGCTAATCTGTCGCATAGCCCCTCCTACCAGATGTTGGAAGGCATCATCGAAACGGACCATTGGTTCGGGCCTCTTTTCGACAATGTCCGGCTTCTCAAGACCGATGTGCCGATCGAGTTTAGAAGCGACGTGCCGTTTTTGCAGGTTCAGCCGGTGCGGAAGGAAGTCTACACCGACAAATTCCTACAAAATTTCGCGGTAAAGGACTTAAGCCAGCTTTCGTCGGAGAACTGGGAGGCGTTCCACGGCACCGTCGTCGCCCCCAATATCTCTCCGGAGCGCAAACGCGGCCAATACGCGGTCTCGGCGCGTAAACAGGCGGCTCACACAGCGGCTCATGCACAGCTGGCCGACTGATCCTGCCGACCAAAGGATGGCCGTGCCTTAGTACTTATTGGCCGGGCAATCGGTACCTTTGTACGATGTCGAAGCCGCATAAGGGTGTCCTAATACTGCTGCCGGTTAGGCAAGTGCATGATTCAGGACGAAATTCATCGCGCCGGTAGGTTTGCCGAGATCGCACGCCAGCGTTCCCGAAGCGCCACAGGGCCGCATCGAAACCGCCCGTCCTTTTGCCAACCACGGCCGAGTTTAAATTCGAAATGACCAGCGGGTATCCCCAAGATGCCGAGCGCCGCTGAAATCTTACGAATGGGTGTGGGTCGATGCGTCATACCTGCGCGAGCAGGCGCAACGATGCACCCGAGCTGCGCGCGATTGCCCGCATCTGGCGACGTCGCATGAACTTGAGGCGATGGGGACCGAATGGATGCAAAAGGCCGCTGAATTAGACCAACTGCAACAGACCGGTCGCACGAATGGCTTAGCTTCCAGGTCAGTTCTAGAAACGAAATCACCCAAGAAGTCGTCGTGATGGGCCGCGAGGATATATGCGAAGTGGGACTACTCGAGATTACTCGGAGTAAAAGCTGGGGGTGTCATGACAAGTGAGGAAGAGTTCAACTGCGACGGCGAGAGCGATCAAATAAACCTGGATCGGCTTGCCATCACTCAAAAGCGTAGCCTCGTCGTTGCCTATCTGTCCTACGCTCTGGAGGATGTGCGTGCGTTTTGCCCCACATCGCTCTACTTGCTGCAAATGGCCATAAATACGCTTAAGCAGGACGGCGGGTCGACGCACTCGGTGCAATAAACCCGGCCCCCGACGCTCCTGAAAACGTCATACTGAATCACAGCTTTTGTCCGCACCGGATGGCGCGGTAACCCCGCGTTTTTCTGAGCTTTTGCTAGGCACGACTGGCGCTAAAAGCGGCTTGGCGAGGTCTTGCCCTTCATCCTACCGTTGCCAATTGGCGCCTGATCCCGGGTGGACGCCGGTTTCTGGAAGGATCATGCTCAAAGCATTGGTTAGGAGGTGGACGGATGAAGCTGCCGCGCAATTTCTTCAAGCCACTGGCGATTGGCGCGCCGGCACCGTTGCGCGAACTGCCGCTGCGACTCGAGCGTATGATCCATTTCATCCCGCCGCATATCGAGAAAGTTCGCGCCAAGGTGCCGGAACTGGTGGCGCAGGTCGACGTGGTACTCGGCAATCTCGAAGACGCCATTCCGGCCGACGCTAAGGAGGCCGCGCGAAGCGGCTTTATCGCCATGGCGAAGAGTTGCGAATTCGGCGAGACCGGATTGTGGGCCCGCATCAATGCGCTCAACTCGCCTTGGGTGCTTGACGACATAACCGAGATCGTCGCCGCGATCGGTCAAAAGCTCGACGTGATCATGCTGCCGAAGGTCGAGGGCGCCTGGGACATCCATTATCTCGATCAGCTTCTCGCTCAGCTCGAAGCCAAGCATGGGGTGAAGACGCCGATCATGATCCACGCCATCCTCGAAACGGCTGAGGGCGTCGACAACGTGACGTCAATCGCGGTGGCGTCGCCGCGGATGCATGGCATCAGTCTCGGTCCGGCCGATCTCGCTGCGTCCCGCGCCATGAAGACGACACGCGTCGGCGGCGGCCATCCCGACTACAAAGTGCTGGCCGATGCCGGCGCAGCCGACGCGCCGCGCGCCGCCTTTCAGCAGGATCTCTGGCACTACACGATTGCCAAAATGGTCGATGCCTGCGCTTCGGCCGGCATCAAGGCGTTTTACGGGCCGTTCGGCGACTTCGCGGACGGTGCGGCCTGCGAGGCGCAGTTTCGCAACGCTTTCCTGATGGGCTGCGCCGGCGCCTGGACGCTCCATCCGAGCCAGGTGCCGATCGCCAAACGGGTGTTCTCGCCGGACCCAGGTGAGGTCGCCTTCGCCAAAAAGATCATCGCCGCCATGCCCGACGGCAGTGGGGCGGTGATGATCGACGGCAAAATGCAGGACGACGCGACCTGGAAACAGGCCAAGGTCGTGGTTGACCTGGCAGGATTGGTGGCCGAAAAGGACCCTGATATGGCGCAACGGTACGGGTTATAAGTTGGGCGACGGCCCACGAATCCGCTAGGCCCTTGCCATTGCCATCTTTTTCGGCACAGGGTTACCTCCGAAAATCAGACAGGCTGTAAGTTACGTCCAAAGATGAGCAAGATCCGAAGCGCAAAGTACCAGATCGGCCAGGTCGTCCGGCACCGCCTCTATTCGTTCCGCGGCGTCGTGTTCGATATCGATCCCGTTTTTGACAATACCGATGAATGGTACGAGGCAATCCCGGCCGAGGTCCGGCCGCGGAAGGACCAGCCCTTCTATCATCTCTTCGCCGAGAACGACGAAACCGAATACGTCGCCTATGTCTCGGAACAGAATCTGTTGCCGGACGAGAGCGGTGATCCGGTGCGGCATCCACAGGTCGCAGAAGTCTTCATCAAAGACGGCAAAGGCGGCTATCGGCCGCGTTCCGCCAGCGTGCACTGAAGCGGCTTTAGTCTCCAGAAACACATATCCCGGGCGCAACGCCGCACGGTAGTGGTGCGTTGCAGACCCGGGATCGTAACGAATCCAGCGCTAGTGACGATCCCGGATCAGCGTTGCACGCCGCAGCGCGTCCGGGAAAAACGTCCCGTTTATTGCTGCGGCGCGGGTGCTGCGTTCGATTGCGGCTGGCCCTGCTGGCTTTCGAGCTTCTTACGGGCTTCGTCGGCGCGGCGTTGCAGTTCGTCCTGCAATTTCTTCTGCTGCTCTTCGAACACCTTCGGATCGGTCGGCGGCCCATCATAGGCCTTGGCGAAATCGTTGAGCGGCAGCACCAGGCTGATCGGCTGGCCGGTCGAATTGATCGCTTGGATGGCAAGCCCCTGCCCTTTTTTCATTTTGTCGATCATGTCGGCAGTGGCGTCGTAATCGGCCATGCAGCCGTTGGTGAAGCAGATGACATAGGGCGCCGTCAGCGGCTGGTTCTGGTCGAGGATGACGCGCGTGCCGTGGACCAGCTGCATGCCGAGCGGCAGGGTGACGCGCAATATCTTCTTCGGTTCGCCCTCCGGCTCGATCAGCACGGCAGCGACCACCGGCATGCCCAATTCGATACGGGCGTCCTTGCCGGTGAAGCACACCTGCTTGGCCGCCGGATCGTTATTGTTCTTGAGGCAGAACTTGGTCCAGGGCGAATAGATCAGCTGCGCTTGCTGCTGCTGGTCGCCGCCCGGGGCTTGCGCCGGAGCAGGCGCCTGTGCGGCAGGCGCCGGGGCTGCCGGCGCGGCCGGCCTTTTGGCGGCGGGGGGCTTCGGCTTGGCGGCCGGCGCTGCGGGTGCCGGCGCGGTCTGCGCGAGCGCCAACGAAGCACCAGCCACGGTCAATGCCGCGGCGAGCGCAAGGACGGTGGCGATACCCGTGGCGTTGCGGAAGGATATGCCGATCGCAGCGAGCGTTCGGCTCTCCGGCCGGGCCGGTGCCGACGCGTTCAGATCGTTCATAAATGCGGTTCCTCTTTGGCTGCCGCCGCACGCAAATCGATGCTTATCGATTTGCCTGGCCTGACTGGCGTGTTCAATGATCCGACATCGGAAGACCCGACACCCGTCGCCGCGCTGCGCGGGCCCCCCAATCGAAGGTCAATCGACGCAGAATACGGCAACAACGTGACTCCAATTGCCCCTGGCTCGGCCCAATAGCCTAATTGCGCAGACAGATAAAGCCCACTGTGACGGCCGCTGCTGTCGGGTCTTGCGTGCTACATTGCGAACAACCGACCAAATCGCGCGCAACCGCTTCTCGCCGATGACAATTCTGAGAACCGCCCGGCCCGGCGCCGTCTTGCTTGCCGCAGTGTTATCATGCATCGCGGCGCGTGCCGAAGCGGAAGCCGTACACGCCATCGCCATGCATGGCGCGCCGGCATTGGCGGATGGCTTCTCGTCGCTGCCCTATGTCGACCCCGACGCGCCGAAGAGCGGCCGGCTGACCGAAGGCGTGCTCGGCACTTTCGACAGCCTCAACCCGCTGATCGTTCAAGGCGTGGCGCTGCAGCCGATCCGCGGCTACGTCGTCGAGAGCTTACTGGCCCGCAGCTACGACGAGCCATTTACGCTGTACGGCTTGTTGGCGCGCACGATCGAGACCGACGATGCCCGGAGCTTCGTCACCTTCGCGCTCGATCCGGCGGCCCATTTTTCCGATGGCACGCCGGTCACGGCCGACGACGTGGTGTTCTCCTGGCAATTATTGCGCGACCACGGCAGGCCCAATCATCGCACCTACTACTCGAAGGTCGCCAAGGCCGAGATTCTCGATCCGCGTACCGTGCGGTTCGACTTTGCCGACGCAAGCGACCGCGAATTACCGCTGATCCTGGGCTTGATGCCGGTGCTGCCGAAACATGCCGTTGACGCGGCGACCTTCGAGAACTCGACTTTGAAGAAACCGATCGGCAGCGGGCCCTATGTGGTCGGCGAGGTCGATCCTGGCAAAAGCGTTACGTTCAAGCGCGATCCGAATTATTGGGGCCGCGATCTTCCGATCAATCGCGGCCTGTGGAATTTCAACGAGCTTCGGTTTGATTTCTATCGCGACGGCAACTCTTATTTCGAAGCTTTCAAGGCCGGTCTCTATGATGTGAGGAGCGAGACCGATCCCGGCCGCTGGCAGACCGGTTACGACTTTCCCGCCGCCCGCGACGGCCGCGTCATCAAGGAAGCGTTTCCCACCGGCCTGCCCAAATTCGCATCCGATTTCGTCTTCAACACCCGCCGGCCGATCTTCGCCGACATCCGCGTGCGGCAGGCCATTACGCTGTTGTTCGATTTCGAATGGATCAACCGCAGTTTTTTCTACAATCTGTATCGCCGCAGCGCGAGCTACTTCGATGACAGCGAACTGTCCGCTTACCACCGTGCGGCGGATCAGAAAGAGCGCGCGTTGCTGGCGCCCTTCCCCGATGCGGTTCGCGCCGATGTGCTCGATGGCACCTGGTCCCCGCCGGTCAGCGACGGCACCAACCGCGACCGCGCAACGCTGCGCCAAGCGCTCACGCTTCTCAAAGCCGCGGGCTACGAGATCACCGGCACGACGCTGCGCAATCACGCGAGCGGCCGCCCGTTTACTTTCGAAATCATGGTGACCAATCGCGACGACGAGCGGCTGGCGCTTGCTTTCTCAAACAGTCTCGCCCGCGCCGGCATCACCGCGCAGGTGCGGCTGGTCGACGATGTGCAGTATCAGGCGCGCCTGTCGTCATTCGATTTCGACATGATCGAGTATCGCTGGGAGCAATCGCTGTCGCCCGGCAACGAGCAGAATATTTATTGGGGCTCGGCTGCCGCCGACCAGCAAGGCACGCGCAATTACCCGGGGGTGAAAAGCGCCGCGGTCGACGCGATGATCGCGGCACTCTTGCGGGCGCGCGAACGTCCCGATTTTGTCGCCGCGGTGCGCGCGCTCGATCGCGTTTTGATCTCCGGCAGCTACGTCGTTCCGCTGTTTTATTTGCCCAGTCAATGGGTGGCGCGCTGGACCGGCGTTGAACATCCGGTGCGTACGTCGCTCTACGGCTACCTGCCGGAAACCTGGTGGCGCCAGCCTGCGAAGGCGCAGCCATGATCCTCGGCAATTCGCCTCGCGCTTCGGATAGGCGAACCGGCCAGAGCCGCGTCACCCTGGATGATCTGTTCTGCCATGCGGCGGCGCGGCGGCCGGAGGCGATTGCGCTTGCCGATGCGCCGAACCGCGCGCGTTTCACCGACGGTCCGCCGTTGCGCCTGACCTATGCCGAAGCCGACCGCATGGTATCGGCCATCGCCGGGCGCCTCCGCCAGATGGGACTGCCGACCGACGCCATTGTCGGCATCCAGCTACCGAATACGGTCGAGAACATTCTGACGCTCCTCGGCGTGCTGCGCGCCGGCATGATCGCGGCGCCGCTGCCGCTGCTCTGGCGCCAGGCCGACGCGGCAGCGGCTTTGGCTCGCGTCGGCGCCAAGGCTTTCATCAGTTGCGGACACGTCGGCAAATTCGAGCATTGCCAGTTCGCGCTCCATATCGCTGCCGAGGTGTTTTCAATCCGCTATGTCTGTGGCTTCGGTGCCAACTTGCCGGACGGCGTCGTGCCGTTCGACGATCTTTTCACCGCAAAAAAGCTCGATCCGATCCCGCCACTCGAGCGCGACGCCGACGCTGCGGCCCATCTCGCCGTCGTCACTTTCGAAATGAGCGAAGCCGGACCGGTGCCGGTGGCTCGGCGGCATCTTGAACTTCTGGCGGGCGGAATGACTGTGCTCCTCGAAAGCCGGCTGCAACAAGACGCGAATATTTTCTCAGCCATCGCGCCCGCTTCGTTCGCGGGCCTCTGTCTGACGCTGATGCCTTGGCTGCTCAGCGGCGGCGCATTGGCGCTGCATCATCCGTTCGATGCGCAGGTGATTGCTCGCCAATTGTTTGACGAGAACTGCGCCACGCTGATCCTGCCGGCGCCGGTCGCTTTGTGGCCCGATCAAACGGGACTGCTCAGGCCGCAAGGGCCCACGACGCTCATTGCGGCGTGGTATGGGCCAGAGCAGCTTTCCAGCAGTGCCGAATGGAGAAGGCCGGATACGGCATTGGTGGACGTTTCCATTTTCGGCGAAGCGGGCCTGATCGCGGCGCGCCGCGGTGCGGATGGTCGGCCGGCGACATTGCGACTGGGTCCTGTGACGGCGCCGTTCGGTGTCGCCGGCGGAATGACGGTTGCCGAGCTCGGCGCGACCGCGGCGAACACGTTGGCGCTTGGCGGACCGATGGTGCCGCGTCATGCTTTTCCGCCCGGCATCGAACGCACCGATCAGCCGCATTTCGAAATCGGCCGCGATGGACTTGTCGATACGCGTTATCCCTGCAGGGTCGACGCCATGAGCAACACAGTGACGGTGTCGGGATCGCTTTCGGGCGTTGTCAATGTCGGCGGCTATCGCCTGTCCCTCGGCTCGCTTCTGAAAACCATCCGGCGGGTCGATGCCGGGGCAACATTGGCCGTCCTGCCCGATGATCTGATTGGACGCCGGCTCACCGGCGTCGCCGCCGATCCCGCGGCGATGCGGCTTGCGCTCAATGCCGCCGGGTTCAATCCGCTGGCAGCCGCGGCCTTTGCCGATAGCTGCGTCGAGGATCAGCGCGAGCCGGCTGTCGCTACGGGCTGACCGGTAAAAGGCCCACCAGGGCGCTCGTCCAAACATCCGCCATTATGTTGACGGGCCATTAACAGCACTTTGGCATGGTGACGCTTGTATCTGTCCGCGTCGCATAGTCAGCGTTGTTGCCCCGCCATGGCCCTGCAAGGTCCGTTTGCCGTTATCGCCGATAATCCGGCGCCGGATGTTGTCGAGGCATTGCGCGCGGGCGGCGCGTTTCCGGTTATTGAAACAACCTGGTCCGGCGCCCCGAAGGCGCTTTCATCGGTCGAGCCGGAAGCGGTTGTTCTGGCCGACGGTAGTCCTGATTCCGCAACGGCCGACGCGCTTGCCTGCGCGCTTGACGATCTTCACGACAAACAAGCCGGCCTTTACATGCCGGTGCTCGCGCGGCTCCGCGACGACGCCGCGCTGCCGCTCGCCGGCGCGCTGGCGATTGCCGCCAACGCACCTGGCGACCGCTTGGTGCGCCGGCTCGCCGCCGCGCTCCGCATCCGCACGCTGCACGCCACCATCTTGCGCCGCATGCGCACGCTGACATCTCATGGCGCGGCTTTGCCTGAATTGCCGGCGACCGATCCGCTCGATGAGGCGTATGTGCTCGTCGCTGGGCGCGGCCGCTCCTACCCGACACTGTCCGTCGCCGTCGGCGAGCGCGTCTGCGTGGTCGGCGCGTTGAGCGTCGAGAGCGCGGCGCGCGCGCTCAATGCGCGCGACATCGACGGCCTGGTGATCGGCGACGGCTTCGCGCCCAAAATCGTCGAAGCTTTGCTGACCGTGCTGGCCGACGATCTGCGTTTCCGCAATCTGCCGGTCGCCGTGCTCGGCGGTCCGCCCGGACTGATCGAACCTTTCACGATGGACCTCGCCAATCTCGAACGTATTGCCGACGGTCCGCAGCGGCTGGTCGACCGCTTTCTGCCCTATGTCCGCCAGCATGCGTTCGGCGAGCGGCTCAAGCGCATGCTCAAATCGCTTGATGCCAAGGGCATGATCGATCCGGACACCGGGCTCCTCGCCCAGGACGCCTTCTGGCGCGATCTCAACCGCGCCGTCGGCGACGCGGAGAAGCGCGGCGTCGGGCTTTCGATCGCGCGGTTTTCCTTCCATGGCAGCGATCGCCGCTTGAGCCTCGACGCGGCGCGGCTTGTTGCCCGCCTGATGCGCCAGGTCGACTTCGCCTGCCGCGAGGCCGACAGTTCGATCTTCGCCGTTTTCACCGAGACCGACCTGCGCGCTGCCCATGTGGTGGCGCGTCGGATCGCAAGCGTGCTGAAGAACACAATGTTGCTGCCGGATCGCAAGCGCAGCGGCATCGAGACCGCGGTGACGCTTGCCACCTTGAAGCCGACCGACAGCGTCGATTCGCTCATCGCGCGCGTCGTCGGCGAGAATGCCGCCCGTTGAGGCCACGGCGAAAGCAAGGTTGCGACGGCTTGAGGCGCACGCCATCTAAAAGTACACCGTAATTAAACGCGACCCAATCGAGGGCTTTTCATATGGACTCCTCCGAAGCGCCCGCAACCGTGCCTATCGATGTGGTTTCCGACGTCGTCTGCCCGTGGTGCTATATCGGCAAACGCCGGCTCGAAGCCGCCATCGCGCTGACGCCCGAGGTGAAACTCGTCATCAACTGGCGGCCCTATTTCCTCAATGACTGGATTCCGCGCGAAGGCATCGACCGGCAGACTTATCTGGAAACGAAATTCGGTTCAGTCGAGCGTTATGCCGTGATCGCCGAGCGGGTCGCCGCCGCTGCCGCGATGGAAGGCCTGGTCTATGCCCACGACAAGATCAGCCGGCAGCCGAATACGCTCGATTGTCATCGCCTAATCCTTTGGTCGCGCGGCGCTACCGATCCCGGGCGGATGAAGCAGCGGCTGATGGATCTCTACTTCGCCGAAGGCGGCGACCTGACCGACCCCAAGGTATTGATTCAGGCCGCGGTGGATTGCGGCATGGACGGCGATCTGGTGCGCCGCTTGCTCGCCAGCGATGCCGACATCGACCGCATCGAAAATGATGCCAGCTCCGCCAAGGAAGCCGGCATCGATGGCGTACCCTGCTTCGTGTTCGGCGGCAGCGTCATCGTCACCGGCGCGCAGTCGCCGGAATATCTGGCCAGCGCCATCGAGCGCACCGCCGGCCGGCATACGCGATTGCGGGCGTAAACAGGCCGGTTGCCGCGCCGCGCTGCTTGATCGCCGATATAGAGGATAACAGGATTCCTGCAGTGCTTCGCCGCGAGCCGCTGCACAAGAGGCTAGGCGCTGCCGCGGCCGGCACCGGGCACCTACTGCAACGCTATGACGGCATGGGCGCCGGCTTGTTTTTTTACCGGCGCCCCGTGCCCTAGCCTATTTGATCGGTCCGCCGTCATTGGGGAGTCGGCCGGGGGCCGCACCGCCTGAGGTTGACGGCTGCTGCTGACCCATGGAGTTAGCCGGCCGTTGCTGGCGCATGGTGTTATAGAGTGGCTTCCCGCGGGTTTGATGGTGCTTGTGCATCATCGTCCCGTTGGAAGCGCCTGCCGTGGCAGCATTGGCCGGAACCGCAGCGAGCGCCACGCCGAGAGCAAGCGCGGAAACGCCCAATATCATTTGGAGACGCATGGCTTTTTACTCCTTACATATTTTGTTGCTTATTTTTGTTTGTAGCCGACTGCATGCCGCAGCGACCATTTGCCAAAGCGCACTACGCACATTTGGTTCCAATTCCGGTCCGGTATTCGGCTCTGTTCGACTCTGCCGGTTTGGATTTGTTCCGCCGCCTTGATTTTGAACCTGCTCGGTCGCATTGCCGCCCATGCGATTCAGCGCATATAAGATTCGAACAACGTGGAGGAAACATCGCGTGCTCACGGCGGCAAAGAACGAGCTTCTCACCCGTGTCGGGCCCGGCACACCGATGGGCGAACTGTTGCGCCGCTATTGGATGCCGATCGGCGGCGCGTCGGAATTAGACAAGACGTCGATCAAAGCGGTCAAGACGTCGATCAAAGCGGTGCGGCTCTTGGGCGAGAACCTCGTCCTCTATAAGGATCTCGGCGGCACTTATGGACTGGTCGACCGCCATTGCCCGCATCGCCGCGCCGACCTGAGCTACGGCTGGGTCGAGCCGAAGGGCATCCGCTGCAGCTATCACGGCTGGCTGATGGATGAGACCGGCCAATGCCTCGAACAGCCTTATGAGGACACCGCGAGTCCGAAGCCGTCCAAGACCAATTGCAGCATCCGCGCTTATCCGGTGAAGGAGGTTGCGGGCTTGCTATTCGCTTACATGGGACCCGCGCCGGTGCCGGAGCTGCCAGTGTGGGAGCCGTTCAATTGGCAGAACGGCTTTCGCGAGATCGTGCTGGCCGATGTGCCGTGCAATTGGTTTCAGTGCCAGGAAAACTCCTGCGATCCGGTTCATTTCGAATGGATGCACGACAATTGGAGCAACCGGCTCCACGGCGAAGACAGCAACACCGCGGCCAAGCATCTGAAACTGAAATTCGAGGAATTCGACCACGGCTTCATCTACCGGCGCGTGCGCGAAGGCCAGCCAGAGGACAGCCGCTATTGGACCGTCGGGCGGCTCGCGTTGTGGCCGAACGGGTTTTATCTCGGCAGCCATTTCGAATGGCGGGTGCCGGTCGACGACGAGAACACACTTAGCATCGCCTGGTTCTTCATGCGGGTGCCAAAGGGCCGCGAGCCCTATGTCCAACAGCGCGTGCCGACCTGGATCAGCCCGATCAAGGACGCCGACGGCCGCTGGATTTCAAGCCACGTCATCAACCAGGACATCGTCGCCTGGGTCGGCCAAGGCCGTATCGCCGATCGCACGCTGGAAAATTTGCGCTCGAGCGACATCGGCATCTCGATGATGCGCCAGCGTTTCTTCGCCGAGATGGACGCGGTCGCGGCCGGCCGCGATCCGATGGGCCTGATCCGCGATCCGGCAGCGGCGAAGAACGTGGCGCTGCCGAATATGATGCGTGAGGCAAATACCGAAGGCTTGCCGCTCCAGGAGCTAAGAAAACACCCGCTGCTGGGGCCGCGGCTGGAGGGGTTTCGGTTTCATGTCGGGCAACCGCCGGAGGTGCGGCGGGAGTTTGAGGAGGCGATGGGGATTTCGTAGAGCCCCCCTACGCGCCGAAGCCGCTAGCCTCAGCACAGATAGGCTTTTTCCAATTCCCGCATGTGCCCATCGCCCTGTAGAGCAAATATCTCGGCGACGGGCGCGATATCGCTTTCCACCCCGGCGATGCCGCCTTCGGCGAGAATGCGTCGAAAGGTGTTTTGCATCGCCGCGACGGCGGCGCGGATGGCGTGGTTGCCGCAAATGATCAGGCCGACTTTATGGAGCGCCGCGACATCGGCGAATGAGAGATTCGGGTAGCTCGTCGGCACCAAGACCAGCGGCACGCGTCCCGGCCAGGCACGGCAGAACGACAGGATCTCGTTCGGTGTTTTCTGTTTGCTGTGGATCAGCACGGCGTCCGCGCCGGCTTCCACATAGGATTCGCCGCGGCGGAGGGCTTCCGCCTCCCCGAGCCCTGCGATCAGCGCCTCCGTGCGCGCCACGACAAGCGCGCCGCCCGCCGCCGCCTTGGCGGCTTCGATCTTGCCCTGAAACTCGCTGACCGCCACCAGTTCTTGACGGCCGCCGGCGCGAAGACTGCTGTCCTTCGGGAAAGTCTTGTCCTCCATCACCACCGCGGCCACGCCGGCGGCTACGTAGCGGGGAACCACGTAAGCGACGTTCACCGCATTGCCGAAACCGGTATCGATGTCGGCGATGATCGGTGCGTCCTGCACCTCGCCGATCGCACGCATCATCTCCAGATGCGTACCCATCGGCAGAATATTGGCGTCGGGCACAGCAAAGGAAGCAGACAGCTCGAAGCCGCTGCCCCAGATCGCATCGAAGCCCGCCGCAGCGGCGAGCTTCGCCGCCATCGGGTTGTGCGCCGCCATCGCGAGCGCGGGCTTTCGAACGTCAAGCTTGCGCCGTAAGGCGGCGGCCTTCGGATGGTCCTGCGCCATCATTCTTCCTTTCCTGCAAACCGCGCCGACTCAGCCTTTTCCTTTTCCCTGCGACAGCGGCAGTTTTGCCAGTTCGCGCACCGCGTCGCGGTCAAGTTCAAAACCGAGACCCGGCTCTTCCGGCAGCGCGAGCATTCCATCCTTGGCGCTGGGGAGGTCAATGTAGATTTGTTTGCAGAGCTCGATCGCAAGGTAATGCAACTCGACAAGGCTGCCGTTGGCGACGCCTGCCTGCAAATGCATATTGTGGAATGGCCAGGCGCCACCGTTCGCGATCGGCACATTAAACGCCGCGGCCAGTCCGGCAATCTTGACGCATTGGGTAAATCCGCCGGTGATGACGACGTTGGGTTGGGCATAATCGATGGCTTGATTGATGAGGAGATCGCGGAAGCGGAAGATAAGACCTTCATTTTGGCCGCAGGCGAGCGCCATGCCGGTCCGTCGCCGCAGCTCCGCCATCTGCAGAGCGTCGTTTTGCGTCAGCGGCTCCTCGAAGAACGAAATATCGTAAGGCGCGATCATGTCGCAGAGCTTGGCCGCGTGATAATAGTCCAAGCTGCAATTGGCATCGATGAAGAGCTCGATCTCGGGGCCCGCGGCTTCGCGCACGGCGCGGATGCGCGCCGCGTCGTCGCGGATTGCGTCCATCATCGAGCGCTGGTCGCGGTTACGAAGCGCCTCCATGCCGACCGTCATCTTCAGCCGCCGAAAGCCCTGCGCGATCCAGAGCTTTGCCGCCGCGGCGAGCTGCTCACGGTCGAAAAACCCGAAGCCGAAGGTGGCGTAGACCGGCACGCGCCGGCGTGCGCCGCCCAAGAGCCGCCAGACCGGCTGGCCTAACGCTTTGCCTTTGAGATCCCAAAGAGCGACATCGAGCGCGGCCACGGCATGTGCGGCATAGCCGGTTTGGCCGCGCGGCATCAGCGTCCAATAGAGCTTGTCCCACACAGCCTCATGCGCCATCGGGTCTTCGCCGATGATGGCGGGCCCGGCAACGCCTTCGATAATGCGCGCGATGACGTCCTCTTCGGTGATCGCGGTGAAGCCGTGGCCGATCAATCCTTCGTCGGTCTCGATCTCGACGAGGCAGGCGGACAGCGAGGACGTTCGGTTCACGCCCACAACGTCGATCTTGAGCGGAACGTTCAGTGGTGTGGCGGTGACGCGGGCGATCTTCACGATGGAACGTCGGGTTGGAGAGGACAAAGCATTCAATGCTACCGATGGCGCACCCTGCCAGGCAATCTAGCGCCTTACGTCCGGGTCGCAATAGCGATCGCTGATTTTGGCGCGTGGAGTTTCTTAAATTTCGCGATCGATGATCGCGGACAGATGCGCGCAACCAACGCCGTCTAAAATTGACTAGCACGCATGCTTTCAATAGCTTCGAAAGAAAATGAACTAAACATTGGAGGAAGCGGTGAGGTCTATTCTCAGCGGCATTCTGCTGCTCGCTTCGGCGCTTGGCATCTGCGCGCCTGCTTCCGCACAACAATATCCCGCAAGGCCCGTCTATGTGTCCGTCGGTTACGCCCCTGGCTCGTCGTCGGATCTTTTTGCACGGACCATCGGGGATGAGCTGCAAGCACGATGGAAGCAGCCGATCGTCGTGGAAAATCGCCCGGGAAGCGGCAGCAATGTCGCGGCGAGTTTTGTCGCGAGATCGCTGCCGGATGGCTACAACCTCCTGGTTGCCACCGACGCGACGCTGACAAGCAACGTGTTTCTGTATAATTCCATTGCGTTTGATCCCGTCAAAGACTTTGCCCCGGTCATCGAGGCGGCGGACAATATCATCGTGTTGGCAGTCAATCCCGATCTGCCTGTGAAGTCGGTGCCGGAGCTGATCGACTACGCCAAGAAGAGGCCCGATGAACTGACCTACGGCTCATCGGGTGTTGGCTCGCCGCATCACTTGGCCGGCGAGCTTCTGGCGCAAATGGCCGGCTTGAAATTGACTCACGTGCCTTACAAGGGCGGCGGACCGGCGGTGGCCGATTTGATCGGCGGGCATATTTCGATGGCGTTTCTCAGTTTGTCCGCGGCCCGGCCGTTTCACGATGCCGGCAAAATCAGAATAATCGCTTCCGTCGAAAAGAAGCGATACGCCGGGACGCCGGACATCCCCGTGATTGGCGAAACACTTCGCGGTTTCGAAATGTCGTCTTGGATAGCGGTCGTTGCCCCGAAAGACACGCCGTCCGAGATAGTCTCGCGCGTCAACACGGACATAAATTCAATTCTAAAAGAGGATCAGATCCGTAGAAAACTTGGCGATCTTGGTCTTGCGGTTTCCGGCGGGTCTCCCGCCGAATTGGAGGAGACGATTAAATCGGGCCTGGAGGTCCGCGGCAAACTGATCAAAGCTGCGGGAATTTCGGCCGAGTGAAGGCGCGTCGGGCGTGAAGCGCTGCCTCATCAATCGTGGACTTCGCGGCATTCCGCTTTCATGCTGCCCGCATTCCGATGCCGCATATAGAAACGCCGCAGGCGAAACACCTGCGGCGTCCTTGCGGTTATACGAGCCCACGCGACGGCGCGCGGCGCCTTGTGTGCCCGCATTACATGCTTTTATGCTTTTTCTTGCTGTGCTTCGCAGTTTTCCCAGTAGTACCAGACTTGGCTTTCCCGGCTTCCGGGTTCTCTGCCGAGCCCGTTGCCGCGGGCGAAGTCTTGCTCTCCGGGCCGCTACCCGAAGGGCCGTTGGTCGCCGGCTGGGCGAAGGCACTTCCCGCAAGAGCGGCGCTAAGGAAAAAAGCTATGACGATGGCTTTGCGCATTATGGTCTCCGACAAATCAGGTTGTGTTCCTCCACGGGAACTTTCCCGACAACTCATTTGGGGCAGGATTCGTTCGCTACGAAAGATGAAATCGCCGTAAGGAAAGAGCCACTCGGCCTTGGCAACTCCAAGTTGTCATGCACAGCGACTTTTGGGAACTGTACCGGTCTGACCGACGTTAAATGAACGTAGCCAATGGAGCCCGTTCATGACTCATCCTGCGACCAAGAAGCGAGGCGCCGATCCTCATGTGCCGGCCAAGGCGAAACGCGATATAGCCGCGGATGCGATGGAGCGTAAGCTCGAACAAGGTCTTGAGGAGAGCATGGCCGGCTCCGACCCCGTCAGTATCACCCAGCCCTCGTCGACGAAGAGCGATCAGCGCGACATCAACAAAGCCCGCCAATAAGCGGCGCGTTCACTTCACGCCGCCGTTTTACGCTGCTTTGGCGCCCTTCTCTGCAATCCCGACCAGCGTGCGCAAAATGCCGGTGGCGCCTTTGAGCCGCTCCTTCGGACCGTCCCATTCGTCGAAGAATACGACTTTCATGTCGGGCCGCACCCGCGCGCCTTCGGGATGCTTGCCGATATAGCGGATGAGGCCCTCGGGATTGCTGAAAATATTGTCGCGGAAGGAGAGCACGGCGCCCTTCGGGCCGACTTCGATGCGTTCGACATTGCCGCGCCGGCACAGCGATTTGATGGCGACGATTTGCAGGAGATAATTGACCTCCTCCGGCAGCGGACCGAAGCGGTCGGCAAGTTCGGCGCCGAAGCTTTCGATGTCGCGCTCGTCTTCGATTTCGGAGAGCCGCCGGTAAAGTCCAAGCCGCACCGGCAGATCGGTGACGTAATCCTCCGGGATCAACACGGGCGTGCCGATCGTGATCTGCGGCGACCAGCGGTCGGCAACCGGTGCGGAAATGCCGGCCTTCATGGAGGTAACGGCCTCTTCCAGCATCTGCTGGTAAAGCTCGAACCCGACTTCTTTGATGTGGCCGGACTGCTCGTCGCCAAGGAGATTGCCGGCGCCGCGGATATCGAGATCGTGCGAGGCGAGCTGGAAGCCGGCGCCGAGCGTATCGAGCGATTGCAGCACCTTGAGCCGGCGCTCCGCCTGCGGCGTGATCTTTCGCGTCGCCGGTAGCGTCAGCAGCGCATAGGCGCGCAGTTTCGAGCGGCCGACACGGCCGCGCAGCTGATAGATCTGCGACAGCCCGAACATGTCGGCGCGATGAACGATGAGCGTATTCGCGGTCGGGATATCGAGGCCGGATTCAACGATGGTGGTGGAGAGCAGCACGTCGAATTTGCCGTCGTAGAAGGCCGACATGATGTCTTCGAGCACGGTCGGCGGCATCTGGCCATGCGCCACGGCAACACGCACTTCCGGCACGTTCTTGTCGAGGAAGGCTTTGGTCTCGGCGAGATCCTCGATGCGCGGGCAGACATAGAACGTCTGGCCGCCGCGATAGCGCTCGCGCAGCAAAGCCTCGCGCACGGTGACCGGATCGAACGGCGAGACGAAGGTGCGCACGGTGAGCCGGTCGACCGGCGGCGTGGCGATGATCGACATTTCGCGCACGCCGGAGAGCGCCAGTTGCAAGGTACGCGGGATCGGCGTCGCGGTCAGCGTCAGCACATGCACCTCGGCGCGCAACTGCTTGAGCTTTTCCTTATGCGCGACGCCGAAATGCTGCTCCTCGTCGACCACGATCAGCCCGAGGTCCTTGAACTTGATCGCCTTGCCGAGGAGCGCGTGGGTGCCGACCACGATATCGATCGAGCCATCGACGAGGCCCTTTTTGGTTGCCGCGAGATCTTTGGTCGTGACGAGACGCGAGGCCTGCGCGATCTGAAGCGGATAGCCCCGCAGCCGCTCGGAAAACGTCTTGAAATGCTGGCGCGCCAACAGCGTGGTCGGCACCACGACGGCGACCTGCTTGCCGTTCATCGCCGCAATGAAAGCCGCGCGCAGCGCCACCTCGGTCTTGCCGAAGCCCACGTCGCCGCAGATCAGCCGGTCCATCGGCCGGCCGGAGCCGATATCCTTGAGCACGGAATCGATGGCGGCGAGCTGATCGTCGGTTTCCTCATAGGGGAAGCCGGCGCAGAATTCGTCATAGACGCCGGGCTCGACGGCAAGGAGTGCCGCCTCGCGCAATTGCCGCTCGGCGGCGATCTTGATCAGTTCGTTGGCGATCTCGCGGATGCGGTTCTTCATCCGCGCCTTGCGCGACTGCCAGGCGCCCGAGCCGAGCCGGTCGAGCTCGGCACCGGCCTCTTCCGAGCCGTAACGCGACAACAGTTCGATATTCTCGACCGGCAGGAACAGCTTGTCGCCGCCGGCATAATGCAGCTCGAGGCAGTCATGCGGGGCGCCGGCAGCCTCGATGGCGCGAAGCCCGATAAAACGGCCGATGCCGTGATCGACATGAACGACGAGATCGCCGGCCGAGAGGCTCGTCACCTCGGCGATAAAATTCTCGGAGCGCTTTGATTGCCGGCGGGTGCGGACCAGCCGCTCGCCCAAAATGTCTTCTTCGCTGATCAGAGCGACGTCTTCGGTTTCGAAACCTGATTCAATGCCGAGCACCACGAGCGCTATCTGATGCGCAGGCAGCGCCAGCGCCTGCGACCACGACGCGACATGGGTGAGATTGTGCAGACCGTGTTCGGCGACGACATGCGCCATGCGCTCGCGCGAGCCTTCGCTCCACAGCGCGATCATGACCCGCTTGCCGTCCGTTTGCAGCGTGTTGACGCGCTTGGTCAGCGCCTCGAACACATTGGTGCCGGGCGTGTTGCGCTCGGCCGAGAAGTTGTGGCCGACGTGCGCGCCGACATCGATGGTCTCGCCGACCTGGTCGGGCGTGGAGAACGGCGTCAGCTTGGCCAGCGCCGTCCGGTCAAGGCGTTCGCGCCATTCGCTCTCGGCGAAATAAAGCCGGTCCGGCGGCAGCGGCTTATAGGGCGCGCCACCGCCCGCCATGTCGGCCGTCTCTTTTCGCGCCTGGAAATAATCGGCGATCTGGGCGAGCCGCTCGTGGGCTGCTTCCTCGGCGAGCGGCTCAATGGCGATGGGGCTTCCTTCAAGATAATCGAACAGCGTTTCCATCTTCGGGTGAAACAGCGGCAGCCAATGCTCCATGCCGGCATAGCGGCGGCCTTCGCTGACGGCTTCATAGAGCACGTCGTCCGGGGCGGCGGCGCCGAATGCTGCGACATAGCCGGTGCGGAATGTACGGATGGTGTCCGAGGTGAGCTGAAATTCCGCCATCGGCACGAGGTCGAGCGCGCGAAGATCGGCGTAAGTGCGCTGGGTTTCCGGATCGAAGCTGCGGATCGATTCCAATGTGTCGCCGAAGAAATCGAGCCGGACCGGCGCATCCATGCCCGGCGCGTAAAGATCGACGATGCCGCCACGCACGGCATAGTCGCCCGCCTCGCGCACGGTGGCGGCACGGTTGAAACCGTTGAGGTCGAGCCACTGGGTAATGCCCGCCATCGGCAGAATATTGCCGGGGGCGGCCGAGAGCGATTGCCGGGCGACCAGGCCGCGCGCCGGCACGCGCTGCAGGACGGCGTTGACGGTCGTGAGCAGCACGGCTGGATGTTCGCGGCCTTTGACGCGCGAGAGGCGCGCCAGCGTCATCATCCGTTGCGCCACGATCGCCGCGTGGGGCGAAACGCGGTCATAGGGCAGACAATCCCAGGCCGGAAATTCCAAAACTTCGATATCGGGTGCGAAGAAGCCGAGCGCGCGCGACAGCATCGCCATGCGCGAGCCGTCGCGGCAGAATACCGCGACGCTGATTGCCGGCGGATTGGCGCCAGCCGCGATCGCGCGGGCGAGGTCCGCCACCACCAGGCCTTCTGCGCCGTCGCTAATACCGGCGAGTGTCAGCGGCTTGCCCGCCTTCAGCCGTTGTGCCGGGGATTTCGTCGCCCATTGGGGCGGTCGCGTGACTTGCTGCATTACCTGTGACTTTACGTTTGAATTTTCTTGCCGTGTGATTGGCGCCGTTACCGCGCCGCTTGGGTCTGTTTATGGAAGCTTCGCAAATCGCGCAGAACCGCCGTGTCGTAGTCGGCCGGGATGCCCTCGGCGCCGACCACCCAGGCGTAAAGTTCAGCGTTATCCACCTCGATCAGCCGTTCGAAATCGTCGAGCCCGGCTTCGTCGAATTTCTCGATATAGGCATCGGCAAATCGGCCGACGATCAGATCGGTTTCGCGCACGCCGCGCCGCCAGGCTCGGAACAGGAGCTTGCGGCGCCGCACCTCCAGTCCCTCGCTCGATCGCTCCGTCATGATTGCTCCAAACGCGGAAAGCCCGGACGCGGCCGGGCGCCGGGTATATAAAGAGCAACGCGCCGAATGTCAGCCTGTCATTCCGCATGGCCGCGCAGCGGCAAGTCCGGAATCCATAGTCACCGCCTGTGCATATCCGCTCCATTTGTGATTATCGGTTCCCGGCACGCGCCGCGCGGCGCCGGGAATGACGAAGAACGAAAGTCCGATGCGCCCAACGGTTCTTAATCCGCTTTTCGCTTCGCTCTCCGCCCTCCCCGGGATCGGGCCGAAGCTCGAAGCGCTGTTCGCGCGCCTCTTCGGGCGCGACAACGAGCCGCCGCGCGTGGTCGACCTCTTGTTCCACCTCCCGACCGGCTTCGTCGACCGCAGCAACCAGCCGAAGTTGAGCGCCGTGACGCCGGGTACGGTGGTCACGGTCGCGGTCACCGTCGATCGCCATCGGCCGCCGCCGCCGAACCGGCCGCGCGCGCCCTACAATATCGACACCAGCGACGACACCAACACGCTGACACTGAGCTATTTCAAGGCACGCAAGGATTACCTGGAAAAACTCCTGCCCGAAGGGGCGCTGCGCTACGTGTCGGGTACCACGACGCTGTACGACGGCCATCTGCAGATGGTTCATCCCGACCGCGTCGTCGATGCTGAAGGTTTTGCGAAACTCCCTCTCCTTGATCCCGTGTATCCGCTTACCGAAGGCTTGCATCCCAATCAGGTGCGCAAAGCCGTCGACTTGGCGCTCGACCGCCTCCCGGCGCTGCCGGAATGGCAGGATCGGGCGTGGCTTACGCGCAACGGTTTTCCGGGCTTTGCCGACGCACTACGCAGCGTCCATCGTCCGCAAACGCCCGAGGATATCACGCCGGAAGGCGCGCCATGGTCCCGGCTCGCCTATGACGAATTGCTGGCGAGCCAGCTCGCGCTCGCGCTTCTGCGCGCGCATATGCGCGTCCGCGCCGGCCGCGGCAGTGCCGCCGAAGGCAGGCTACGCGGTCGAATCGTCGCGGCGCTGCCCTACTCGCTGACGCCGTCGCAGCAGCGCGCGGTGACCGACATTGTCGCCGATCTGGCGCAGCCGCAGCGCATGTTGCGGCTCCTCCACGGCGACGTCGGCTCCGGCAAGACCGTCGTCGCCTTGCTCACCGCCGCAACCGTGATCGAGGCCGGGCGGCAGGGCGCATTCATGGCGCCGACCGAGATTTTGGCGCGGCAGCATTTTGCCACCATCGCGCCGTTTGCCGCTGCCGCGAATATCCGGGCCGCCATTCTGACCGGGCGCGAACGCGGTCGCGATCGCGACGAAATTCTCAGCCGTCTTGCCTCAGGCGATATCGATCTTATCGTCGGCACTCACGCCCTCTTTCAGGACGATGTCGCCTTTCGCGATCTCGCGCTGGCCATTGTCGACGAGCAGCATCGCTTCGGCGTCCATCAGCGGCTGGCGCTGACGCGCAAGGGCGAGGCGGTGGATCTTCTCGTCCTTACCGCGACGCCAATACCCCGCACGCTGGTGCTGACTTTTTTCGGCGACATGGATGTGTCCGAGTTGCGCGAAAAGCCGGCTGGCCGCCAGAAGATCGACACCCGCGCCATTTCGCTAAGCCGGCTCGACGAAGTCATCGAAGGTGTGGCGCGCGCGCTCGACGAGGGCCGCCGCGTTTACTGGGTGTGTCCGCTGGTCGAGGAATCCGAAACCATCGATCTCGCCGCCGCCGAGGATCGCTACAAGGATTTGCAGAAGCGCTTCGGCCCGGCCGTCGGTCTCGTTCACGGCCGCATGCGCGGCGCCGAGAAGGACCGCGCCATGGAGCAATTCTCAGCCGGAGAGACGCGCCTCTTGGTGGCCACCACCGTGATCGAAGTCGGCGTCGACGTGCCCCAAGCGAGCGTGATGGTGATCGAGCACGCCGAGCGCTTCGGGCTGGCACAACTCCACCAATTACGCGGCCGTGTCGGCCGTGGCGCCGAGCGATCGAGCTGTCTCCTGCTCTACCGCGCGCCGCTCGGCGTCACCGCCAAAGCGCGACTCGCCATCATGCGCGAGACCGAAGACGGCTTCCGCATCGCCGAGGAGGATCTGAAGCTGCGCGGCGAAGGCGACGTGCTTGGCACGCGGCAAAGCGGCATGCCCGGTTTCCACATCGCCCGCATTGAATTCCACGGCAAGCTATTGGCGGCGGCGCGCGACGACGCGACCCTCATCCTCGGCCGTGATGCGAAACTGCAATCGCCGCGCGGCCAGGCACTACGCGATCTGCTCTATCTGTTCGCGCGCGATGAGGCGATCAGGTTGTTGGAAGCGGGGTGACTTGGCCGATAGCCGCGAACGGATCGGGTCCGAATCTATTTGGTCCTAAGGTTCCCTTTTTGCAGGCCCAATAGATCAGTACGAAAATCCCGATAACGGTCAGCGCGATCAGGACCCACCAGCCGGTCCGGTTGATATCGTGCAGCCGGCGCACGGCAAGCGCGAGGCTTGGCAGGAAGGTAATGAGATTGAACACCGCATTGAGCGGCGACTCTCCCGAGACATTGGGGAACATCGCTGTATCGAGAATTTCGGTCGCGATCCCGCCGAGGATCGAGAACAGCACCCAATACCAATACTCGGATCGGATCGCCCGGCCTGAAAAAATGACGTAATTCGAAAATCCCGACGCGATGGCTTGCCAAAAGTTCATTGTCGTGTCTCCCCCAGCGACGTTATCAACTACCTATAATAGCTTGATTGGAGAGCAACCAAAGGTAATTTATTGGGTTTCGTCGGTGCCGCTTTGCGCCGTGACGTTTACGGTATCGCCTCGCGAAGCCGGTGCCGTGGGCCGGGTTCGGGCGGCAGCGGATTGGCGCCAAACCGTTGTAGCCCTTGCTCCTCTTGGTGCACCACCAGACGATCAGCACAATCATACCGACGAACGGCACCAGAGCCAGCAAAAACCACCAACCGCTCCGATCGGTATCGGCGGTTCATTCCACCGCCGTCGGGGCGTGCTGGCGCGCGATCTGCGCAGCGCGAGCGGCTTGGGCGAGCGCTGCGAGTTTTTCCTGGCCTTGCGCATCGCCGCCCGGTTGCACGAGGCCGGCGGACATGATCACCGTCATCGCCTGCTCGACGGAGAGATCGAGTTCGATCACATCGCGCCGCGGCACATAGAAGAAGAAGCCGGTGGTCGGGTTGGGCGTGCACGGCATGAAGGCCGACACATGTTCGGTTGCCGGCAAATGGGCGGAGATATCCCCGGTCGGCGGTTGGGTCAGAAACACCAGCGACCACATTCCAGGAGACGGAAATTCGACGAGGCCGACGCCGCGGAAGCTCGATTCCGATTTCGAAAACAAGGTTTGGAATATCTGTTTGGTCGTGCGGTAGATCGGCCGCACGATCGGCATGCGGTTCAGCATGCCTTCGCCGAAGTCGACGAGCTTGCGGCCGATCAAATTGGCGGTGAGAAAGCCCAACAGCGTGAGCGCGACGAATACGATGATCAGGCCGAGGCCCGGGATATTCACCGGCAGATAGGTTTCCGGGCGATATGCCACCGGAATGATCGGCCGCACCAGATTGTCGACCCAGGTGACGAACCACCAGATCAGCCACAGTGTCACGGCGCCTGGCCCAGCGACGACCAGTCCGGTCAGGAAATACGTGCGAATCCGGCTCATGATGCCGGGCCCGGATCTGGCGGGAGGTTTGCCCGGGCTCACGGTCGGCCGGGCATTTTGAGCATTGTCGTATGTCATCGGTTCCGTCTGCCCCCGCTGCGGAAAATCATATAGGCGACGCCGGCACAAAATGCACAGCCGCCGTGATGTCGCGCGGATCTACTCTACCGTCACCGACTTGGCGAGATTGCGCGGCTGATCGACATCCGTGCCCATGACGACGGCGGTGTGATAGGCCAAAAGCTGCACCGGAACGGCGTAGACGAGCGGCGCGACGGCCGCATGCACTGTCGGCAGAGTGAGCGTTATCGTCGACTGGCCGTCGGCGGCCTGCGCACCCTTGGCGTCGGTCATCAGGATGAGACGGCCGCCGCGAGCGGCGACTTCCTGCATGTTCGAGACCGTCTTTTCGAACACTTTGTCGTGCGGCGCGATCACGATCACCGGCATGTTCTCGTCGATCAGCGCGATCGGACCGTGTTTAAGCTCGCCTGCCGCGTAACCTTCGGCATGGATGTAGGAGATTTCCTTAAGCTTGAGCGCGCCTTCGAGCGCCAGCGGATAGCTGGTGCCGCGACCGAGATAAAGCACGTCGCGCGATTTCGCGAGATCGCGGGCGAGGTGCTCGATCTTGGGTTCGAGCGCGAGTGCCTCGTTGAGGTGGCGCGGCATTTCGATCAGCGCGTGCACCAGCGTTTTTTCGTCGCTTTCCGACAGCACGCCGCGGGCACGGCCGGCAGCGATAGCGAGCGCAGCCAGCGCCGCCAATTGGCAGGTAAAAGCCTTGGTGGAGGCAACACCTATTTCCGGTCCGGCCAGTGTCGGCATGACGACGTCGCTCTCACGGGCAATGCTGGACCCCGGCACGTTGACCACCGAGAGAACGTGCTGGCGGTGAGTGCGCGCGTAGCGCAGTGACGCCAGCGTGTCGGCGGTCTCGCCCGATTGCGAAACGAAAATGGCGAGATTACCGGGCGCGAGCGGCACGTCGCGGTATCGGAACTCCGATGCGATATCGACCTCGACCGGCAGCTTCGCGAAATGCTCGAACCAGTAACGCGCTACCATCCCGGCGTAATAGGCGGTGCCGCAGGCCGCGATCGAAATCCGATTGAGCGAGCGGAAATCGAACGGCAGCGGCATCGGCAGTGCCACACGCTCGGCCGCCATGTCGATGTAGTTGGCGAGCGTGTGCCCGACCACTTCGGGCTGCTCATGGATTTCCTTGGCCATGAAATGGCGATGATTGCCCTTGTCGATGAGCAGGACCGAGGCTTGCGATTTGAGCACCGCGCGCTGCACGATGCTGCCGTTGCCGTCACGGATCTCGGCGCCGGCGCGCGTCATGACCACCCAGTCGCCGTCTTCGAGATAACTGACCATGTCGGTGAACGGCGCAAGCGCGATGGCGTCGGAACCGACATACATCGCGCCGTCACCGAAGCCGATCGCGAGCGGCGAACCGCTTCGTGCTCCGATCAGAAGGTTTTCCTCACCGGCAAACAAGAAGGCGAGCGCGAAGGCGCCCCGCAATCGCGGCAATGCGGCTTTGACGGCATCGAGCGGCGAGGCGCCGCGCTTCATTTCCTCCGAGACGAGGTGAGCGATGACTTCCGTGTCAGTATCGGTCGAGAACTTGACACCCTGTTTTTCGAGTTCGCGCCGCAGTTCGCTGAAATTCTCGATGATGCCGTTGTGCACGACGGCAAGCTTCTCGGTCGCATGCGGATGCGCATTGTTCTCGGTCGGGCGGCCATGCGTCGCCCAGCGTGTGTGGCCGATGCCGATCGTTCCGGACAGCGGCTCACGCGTCAGTTTTTGTTCGAGATTCCGGAGTTTGCCTTCAGCGCGCCGTCGCGTCAGCGCGCCATGTTCAAGGGTGGCGACGCCCGCCGAATCGTAGCCGCGATATTCGAGGCGCTTGAGCGCATCGATGAGCTGCGGCGCCGCCGGCTCGTTGCCGATAATACCGATTATGCCGCACATCCGTTTGGATGATCCCCCTCAAACGGCGCAGCGGCGACAATCGCCAGAAAGCCCGCCGTCCCGCTCATGGTTAAAGCGCAACCGTCATGAGCGCCGAAATCAAATAACGTTTCGTTCCATGACACGCCAGACGCACTCGCTCGCCGGCGCTCATTTAATCGCGAGAATGGGTTTTCTTCTTGCCGAGCGCCTTCAAACTTCGCAAGCGCGACGCCCAACCTTCCTTAACGGCCTGGCGGCCGCGCCCTACCGCGAGCGCATTGGCCGGCACGTTTTCGGTAATGACCGAGCCGGAACCGATATAGGCGCCCTCCCCGATTTCGACCGGCGCGACCAGCGCCGAGTTCGAGCCGATGAAGGCATCCTTGCCAATCGTGGTGCGGTGCTTGTCGCTGCCGTCGTAATTGCAGGTAATGGTGCCGGCCCCGATATTGGCATTGGCGCCGACGAAGGCGTCGCCGATATAGCTGAGGTGATTGGCCTTGGCGCCGGCTTCCACCACGGCCTCCTTGACCTCGACGAAATTGCCGATGCGCGAATTGTCGCCGAGCCGCGTGCCCGGGCGCAGCCGTGCAAACGGTCCGACCGAAACGTTCTTGCCGACATGGGCGCCCGCAAGATGCGAGAAAGAGTGGATCACGGCGCCGTCTTCCACCGTCACCTTGGGGCCGAACACCACATAGGGCTCGATGACAACGTCACGGCCTAATTTGGTATCGGCGGCGAGAAACACGGTTTCCGGCGCTACGAGCGTGACGCCTCCGTCGAGCGCGGCCTGGCGCAGCCGCGCTTGGGCGACCGCTTCCGCCTCGGCGAGTTGGGCTTTGGTATTGATGCCGCGCACCTCGTCCTCCTCGACTTCGATTGCCGCCGCGCGAAGTTTCATATCGCGTGCGATTTCAACGGCGTCCGTCAGATAGAATTCGCCCTTGCGATTGTCGTTGCCGATCCGCTGCAGGATCGCAAGCGCGGTGTTGCCGGCAAGCGCCATCATGCCACCATTGCAGAGGCCAATCGCGCGTTCGCTCGTACTCGCATCGGCCTCCTCCCGAATGGCGGCAAGTTCGTCACCCGCCATGATCAGCCGTCCGTAGCCGGTGGGGTCGGCTGGCCGGAAACCGAGCACGGCGATGGCCGAGCCATCGGCGAGCGGCGCGCGGAGCCGTGTCAGGGTTGCCGGACTGATCAAAGGCGTGTCGCCATAGACAATCAGAATATCGTCCGCTTGGCGTTCGATCGCGGCTTTGGCGGCCAGTACGGCATGAGCCGTACCGCGGCGTTCCTGCTGCACGACTATCGCGGTATCCGGCAAGATGCGCAGGGTTTCTGCAGCGACTTCCTCCTGCTCCGGACCGATCACGACAGCGACCGTGCCGACGCCCGCCCCACGGACAGCGCCGAGCACATGCGCCAGCAGCGATTGCGCGGCGATAGCGTGCAGGACTTTTGGCCGCGATGAACGCATCCGCGTGCCCTCGCCGGCCGCGAGAACGATCGCCAGGCAATTCCGAGGCTTCATCACAATCTCCGCGGCGGTCCCTTAGCCGAGGCTTTCGTCCGCCGGAAGTCCCGAACCGGACAATGGCGATCCGGACGAGGTTCCCAAGAGGTTCAAAGAGGTTCCAAGGGGAGAATCTGATAGGTTTTTATCATTGATTCGTTTGAGAAAGCCCGCCGGAGAGGGCAGCATGCAAGATCTTGCACACGGTGTCAGACAGCAGATTATCAAGGAAACGGCACCGAAGGTGGCGCCGACCGGCGCCTTTACCATGCGGTCGCTTCGGCACGCGGCGGTGTGGGGTGCAACAGCTGCAGTCGCCTTATTGATCGCGGCATTGTCGAGCCGCGGCGATTTCGACGTGGGACATCTGGCTGACGCGTTCCATGGCGGCCTCGGCACGTCGCCAGCGCCGCGGCCACTCGACGCGCAGGCTGAGACACAGCGGCTGGCGCAGGCTGTCCACGGTCTCACCATCGATAACGAGCAGCTCAAAGCGCGGCTGGCTTCCGTCGAGCAAGACTTGAACGATGTTACGGGCTCAATCGGCAAGCAGATCGAAGCGGTTGAAACCGCGGACGCGTCGCGGCGTGTCGAGGACGGTCCCTCGATTGCGGCCACCGCGAATGTGTCTACGATGCTGCCCGCCGCCCTGCTGCCGGTGGCCACCGCCTTCCCTCAAGGTTCCGATCCCGGCCCGCTGGCCGCAAATCAGCCAGCCGAAGATGCGGCGGCGGTCGCGCCGACCCGGACTGCCTATGGCGTCGACATCGGAAGCGGACTTACCATCCAGGCGCTCCGCACCCGCTGGGCGGCGCTCCGGTCGGCCCATCCCGATGTTCTTGAGGGGCTGGAACCGATCCTCAGCGTCCGGGAAATCCCGCGCGCCAATCACGTCGAATTGCGGCTGGTGGCCGGGCCGCTTCCCGACGCCGGGGCCGCGGCGCAATTATGCGCATCGCTAACGCCGTTGGGGCTGTTCTGCCAGCCGGCGATGTATGACGGGCAGCATCTGGTGGTGCGATGAAGCCGCCCCGACGGTGACAGACCGACCTGTTCTGTGGTTATGGATTCCGGGTTCGCGCTTTCAGCGCGCCCCGGAATGACAACGCACGATGCCCCGCCCGCTTTTTCTTCCAACAGCCCGCCAGACGAATTGGCTCTTGATCGTCGCATTCCTTGCGGTCGGCGAGGCGCTCTACATCCGCTACATGGCGATCGAGAACACCAATGTGGAACTCGCCTGTCAGGCGGGTTTGCGGACCTGGCTCTGCGATAGCTTTCGGCTGTCGATCGTTCTTTACAATCACCAAATTTTCGGCGGCGTGGCGCTGATCGGAGCGCTTCTCAATCTATTGCGCCCGTCGATCCTATTGATGACGCTGACGCTGGTGGCGGCGGGGTTCGGCGTGGTGCTGCATAACGCCGATCTGTCTGCGCTCGCCGCCGGGCTTTTGATCTTCAGCCTGGCACGTCCCGGGCGCGTGCCAGAATAAAGGCAAGACCGACAAGACCGGCACAGAGCCATATCGCCTGCCAATTGGCGAAGGTTTCGTTGAAGGCGATATAGACCGCCGAAAGCGCCAATACGGCCGCAGCGACGGTCTCCGCCACAGCGCGCGGGCCTTGCGGCCGCGTTCCGGTCGCCGCGAGGACCAGGAAGGCAATAACGCCCGCGCTTTGCGGTGCGAATGGCAGGTCGCGATAGCGCGGGTCGAAAACCAGGCCAAGCGCCGCCTGCACCGACAGCAAAGTGAGCGCCGCAAAGCTCACGCCAAGCATCATACCCAACCCATCCAGCGGCGCGGTGTCGCGCGACAGCAGCACGGCAAAGCTCGGCCGCTTGCGGCCGGCAGCACAGGCCGCCGCGCAAGCGATCGGTGCCGCGGCGGCGGTGGCGGCAAAGGCCAGCGATCGCAGCCAGCCGCCGATACCAAAGCTCTCGATCGGCACCATCTCGATGGTCCAGCCGAATAGGACTGCCGGCAGGAAGGTTAAGACCGCAATGCGAGGCCAAAGTAATGGCGGGCCGCTTTTGCCTCGTCCCGCAGCCCACGCGGTGGCAAAAATCAGAGCGGCGAGCACGATCCCGGCAACGGCCTGACCGATCCAATGCGGGTGATCCGACACCGTTGCGCCGAATTTCGGTTTCCCGGTGCCGCGGTCGAAAAGGCCCCAATAGCCGCCCACCACGCCTTCGAGCGCACGTTTCCACGGCTGATCGAACGCTTCGATGACGTTGACGCGGAAATGCTCGCGCTCCGCCATCGCCAGCGTCTCGGCGATGACCCGGCCTTGGTTCGACGGTGACGGCCGGGCGCCTTCGCGCATCCGCCCGGCGCTCGGCCAACCAAACTCGCCGATGAGAATCTCTTTGTTCGGGAAAGCGTCGGCGACTTTCTTATGGATGGCCTCGACATGCGCCGCGGCGAGCGAAGCTGGGATCGGAAAATCCTCCCAGTAAGGCAGGATGTGCACGGTGACGAAATCGACGGCGCTCTGCACGTCGGGATAGCGCAGCCAGAATTCCCAGACATCGGCGTAAGTGACCGGCATCGACACCCGGGATTTAACGTCGCGGATATAGCCGATGAGATCGGCCGGCGACATCTCGCCGCGGAGCAGCACCTCGTTGCCGACAACAACGGCCGTAATGACGTCCGAATATTCCTTAGCGAGCGCGACCGTGGCCTCGATTTGGCGGCGGGTCTTGTCCCGGTCATTGGAAATCCAGATGCCGTGCAGGACCTTAAGGCCGTAGCGCCGGGCACTCTTGAGCACGTCGTCACGGCCGTCATCGACCGAATAGGTGCGGATGCAATTGGTATAGTGCGACAGGAAGGCCAGATCTTCGTCGATCTGTTCGGCCGAAACCTTGGTTCCCTCAACCAGCGGATCCTGAGCACCGCGAAACGGGGCGTAGGACACGCAGTAAAGCTTGCCGCCGTCGGCCAACGGGGATGGCGGCAACGACACCGGCGCACCAAGCCACCACCAAACGCCGGCGATCGCCAGCGCGGTCAGCGCAAAAAGCGCAAGCGGGGTAAAAAGGGATTTTAGGTGCGGATCGCGGGACACGGTTCCGCATTAGCCTTATGCGCAGAAGATGCCAAGCTTTGGCCGACGCGCGGCACCCTGTGCGCTGGACAAAAGGGCGGAGTTAGGCTGTTGTCTTCACCGGCTAATTCGGAGAACGGTTGCCGCAATAGCGGCTTAATCGGGTGGCCAAAAGCAGCATTGGCAACCGCGGGCGGCTCACCGGAGCCATCGCGGCGGCTATAGAACGTTCTGGGGAAACGTCCCTTTTTCCGGCTCGACCGAGCCCAGCAATCAAGCGAACCATGTCCCATCGAGTGCTTAAGCTAGTCGGCCGTTTCTGCGTTGCGATTTGTCTTGCCTCCGCCAGTGTCGCCCCCATCATTCCGGTAGCAGCCGCGCAGACCCCCGAAGCGAAGCCCGCGGATCAGCAGCCCGCGCCGGCCCCCGACGCCGCCAAAGAACCCCAGAAAGCCGACGAATACGCCGAGGCGCAGCGCGCCCTCAGCGGACCGGCCGGCAATCCAGAATGTGTTTGGTTTGGTCGCCGGGTGGTCCTTTTGCTTTTGAAGGACGATCTCGATACTGCGTTTCGTCACCTAGACCTTTACGATCGGTTCGGTTGCCCGACCGGCCATATTCAGGCGTCCTTTCGCTGTCTGGTGCTGCTGCACGCTGATAAAATCGACCCCAAGGCAACTGACACCTTGGAGCAGCGGGTGCAGGCGTGCTGGGTCAATCCGGCTTTACAGCCAGCAACGCCTTCCGCGCCTGCCGCGGCCGTGCCGGCTCCGACGACCGCGCGCTAGCGTTAAGCGTCTCCGGCAAGAAAAAACGCGCGCCAGAATGCCGCTCTCTCAAGTTGTTGTCTTGAATTTGCCATTACGCGCCGCTAGCTTGGTTTTGCCGCTCGCAAGGTCGCCTCATCCTTACGACCATCATCGAACCTGGGGGCAGGTTCGGGCCCGTGTCGTCCGCCCCGTGTGGTAGAAGTCTATGCGCACCGTCGCCGCCGTGCTCGCGCTTGTAGCGTGCGTGCATGCTGGGATGTGGGCTCTCCTGAGGCCGGAGCAGAAGGCTCCGGATTTCAACGGGCAGCTTGCAAGCGTCTCTTACGCCCCCTTCGTCAATTCCTCTCATCCCGATTCCGGCGAGCGGCCGACGCCGGAACAGATCCGCGCCGATCTCAAGGCGATTGCGCCCTATACCCGTGCCATTCGCCTGTATTCGTCGACCGGGGGCGCCGAACTGGTGCCGCCGATTGCGGCCGAGTTCGGCCTGAAAGTCACCGTCGGCGCCTGGCTCGACAAGGACCAGGATCGCAACGAGCGCGAAATCCGCTCCGCCCTCGACCTTGCCCGCCACAACAGCAACGTCAACGCCATCGTCGTCGGCAACGAAACGCTGATGCGAACCGACATGACCGTGGACAAGCTGGTCAGCATCATCCAGCAGGTGAAACGTTCCAGCCCGGTTCCGGTGACGACCGCCGACATCTGGAGCACCTGGGTTGATCATCCGGAGCTCGCTTCGTCGGTCGATTTCATCGCCGCGCACGTCTTGCCCTATTGGGATGGCACCTCTGCCAGCCATGCCGTCGACAGCAGCATCGAATACTATGACAAGCTGCGCAAAATGTTTCCCGGCAAGCGCATCGTGATCGCCGAATTCGGCTGGCCGAGCGCAGGCTATAACTACCGCAATGCGGAGCCCGGCCAGATTGCGCAGGCGCAGATCCTGCGCGATTTCGTCACCCGCGCCCAGGCCTATGGCATCGACTACAACATCGTCGAAGGCATCGATCAGCCCTGGAAGACCATGGAAGGCGGCGTCGGTCCCTATTGGGGACTGTTCGACGCGTCGCACCAGCCGAAGTTCGAATGGACCGGACCGATCACCGATCCCGACTATCTCAAGCGCGCCGGTCTCGCCGTTACGCTCGGTCTGCTATTGTCCCTGCCGCTTCTGGCCATGGCAGGCGTGACATTCGCCCAATCGCTGATGCTTGCCACCTCGGCCAATGTCGTCGGCGCATGGGCTGCCGCCATTGTCGCGTTCTGGAAGGGCCATTACTTCGTGCCCGGCGCGGCCTTCGCGCTTGGCTTCGGCCTTTTCCTTCTGGTGCCGCTGGTCGCGATTGCGCTCTCCCGCATGGAAGAGATCGCGGCTATCGCTTTCGGCCGCGCGCCGCGCCGCCTGGCCAATGCCCCGCCGCTGGTGCCGGAGGGCTATGCGCCCAAAGTGTCGATCCATATCCCGGCCTGCCGCGAGCCGGCGGACATGCTTAAAGCCACCTTGGATGCCGTGGCGGGGCTCGATTATCCGAATTTCGAATGCGTGGTGGTCGTCAACAATACCCCTGACCCCGCACTGTGGCGTCCAATCGAAGAACATTGCCGCACGCTTGGCGATCGTTTCAAGTTCCTGCAGGTCGAAAAGCTCGCCGGCTTTAAGGCCGGCGCATTGCGGCTTGCGCTCGCCCATACCGCGCCGGACGCCGAGATCATCGGGTCGATCGATGCCGATTACGTCGTCGCCCCGGACTGGCTCAAGGAGCTCGCCCCTTTATTCGCCGATCCGCGTGTTGGTTTCGTGCAAGCGCCGCAAGATCACCGCGACGGCGACCGCTCGCTGATGCACTACGGCATGAATGCCGAATATTCCGGTTTCTTCGATATCGGCATGGTGCAGCGGAACGAGGTCAATGCCATCGTCATGCATGGCACGATGTGTCTGATCCGCCGCGCGGCGATTGACGCCATCGGCGGCTGGTCGAGCGAGACGATTGTCGAGGACACCGACCTGGGGCTCGCTATCCTCGAACATGGCTGGATCGCCCATTACAGCAACCGCCGTTACGGACACGGTCTGCTGCCCGATACATTCGATGCTTATAAGCGGCAGCGCCATCGCTGGGCCTTTGGCGGCCTACAGCTTGTCCGCAAGCATTGGCGGCGGATGCTGCCGGGTGCCGAAGGCTTGTCATCCGAGCAAAAGCGCGAATACAGCATCGGCTGGCTCAACTGGCTTGGCTCAGAACTCCATCGGCGTCGTGGTTGCGCTGTTGAATATTCTCTGGGTGCCGTTCGTCGCCTACACCAGCAGTGGCGTTGCGGTAAATATCGCAGCTTACTTCCAGAGCTTGTCGCCGGATTATATCAGTACATCAACGGCCGATACGCTCGCCAAATTTGCCGAGTCTCTTGCCAGTGTCGGCGCGGTCCCAGATCACATTCTGACGCTGCCCATCATCGCCGCTTTTGCCGTCTCGGTCGCGCATTTCATCGTGCTCTATCGCCTTCGCGTACGGGCTTCGATCGGCGCAATGGTCGGCGCGGTGTTCGCCGCTATGGCCGTGCAATGGACGGTCGCGCGTGCCGTTGGCATCGGCCTCGTCAAGGAGCGGGTGCCGTTCCTGCGTACCGCCAAGGGCGGCGCGACCCGTCAAGGCCCCGACTTTCCTGCGTTCTGGGAAGCGGTGATTGCGGCGCTGCTCCTCGTTAGCGCGCTGACACTGGTCATCACCAATTACAAGCAGGTCCACGAGATCAACATCTTCGCCTGGGTGCTGGTGGTGCAGAGCTTGCCGTTCCTCGCCGCCGTGGCGCTCGCCGCGATCGAGGGGACACGCTTCAACAGTTTCGCCTATTGGCGCGGTATCGAAGCCAAGATCGGTGCCAAGGCCGCCGACCTGTTGCCGCAGTCGCAGGAGGTGATGACGGTCATCGACCAGGTCATCGCCGAACCGCAGAAAGACACCGCCGAACCGGTGCAGTGACGTCATTCCGGGGCGCGGGCAAAGCCCGCGAGCCCAGAATCCATAATCACCGCCTCGCGAAGTTCGGCACGTTGTTACGTCCTTGGAAAGTTCTGTGAATATGGATTCCGGGCTCGCCGCTTCGCGGCGCTTCGGAATGACGGCGATTAGCCGGCCAACGCGGTCTCCGCAAGTCGCACCCAGTAGGACGTCCCCAGCGGGATTACCTCGTCGTTGAAATCGTACGCTGGGTGATGCAGCCCGGCGCTGTCGCCATTGCCGACGAAGATGAAAGCGCCCGGCCGCTCTAGCAGCATGTAGGCGAAATCTTCCGCGCCCATCAGCGGCGCAATGTCGGCATTGACCTTGCTGCCGCCGGCGATTTCACGCGCCACATCGGCGGCGAAGGCGGTCTCGCGTGCGTGGTTCACCACCACCGGGTAGCCGTGGTGATAATTGACCGTGGCGGTCGCGCCATAAAGCTTGGCCGTGCCTTCGACCACTTCGCTGACGCGTTTCTGCAGCAGTTCGCGAATTTTGGGCGTCAGGCTGCGTGCGGTGCCGCGGAGCTGTGCGTGTTGCGGAATGACGTTGTCGGTATGCCCGGCCTGGAACATGCAGACCGACACCACGGCCGATTCCAAAGGATCGACATTGCGCGACACGATCGATTGCAGCTGATTGATGATCTGGGCGCCGACCAGAATGGTATCGACCGCGAAATGGGGCCGCGCCGCGTGGCCGCCGCGGCCCTCGATCGCGATCTCGATGTGATCGGCGGCGGCCATGATCGGGCCGGGGCGAATGGCGAATTCGCCGAGCGGCATGCCCGGATAATTGTGCATGCCGTAAACCTCCTGGATGCCAAAACGGGGAACGAGTCCGTCCTTCACCATCGCCAGACCGCCGCCGCCGCCCTCCTCCGCCGGCTGAAAGATCACAACGGCAGTGCCGGCGAAATTGCGGGTCTCGGCGAGGTATTTGGCGGCGCCGAGCAGCATCGCGGTATGGCCGTCATGGCCGCAGGCGTGCATCTTGCCCGGCACGGTCGATTTGTAGGGCAGCCCGGTTTCCTCCTCGAGCGGCAGCGCGTCCATGTCGGCCCGCAGGCCGACGACCTTATTACCGGGCTTGTGGCCGCGGATGACGCCGACCACACCGGTGCGGCCGATGCCGGGCACGACCTCGTCGCAACCGAAGCTCTTGAGCTTGTCGGCGACCGAGGCCGCCGTGCGATGGACGTCGAATTGAAGTTCCGGGTGAGCGTGCAGATCGCGACGCCAGGCGGTGATTTCAGCGTACAGGTCGGCGACGCGATTGACGATCGGCATTGGATATTCCCTTCGGCGGCTCACCGGCACTGCAGTCTAGTCTAGCAAATGGCGGCGCGCTGCTATAGACACCCCCGACCGGTCCACCGGGACACGCTTCGCCGAAAAAGGCGCGCCCCGGCTGGAAAACGCGAACGGGTTTGAGCTATTGAACCCCAGGCGAGCGCGTAGCTCAGTCGGTAGAGCACGTGACTTTTAATCACGGGGTCCTGGGTTCGAGTCCCAGCGCGCTCACCAATAAAATCAAATACTTATGGCGATATTTTCACTCGCGGGAGCTTCAGAAAATAGGTCGGGGTAACAATTGGGGTAACGCAATTGTGAAAGCTGGGCGTCGTACCAGACCCGCTGTAAGCAGCAAAGCGCGCAAGTCCCGCGACTGGTCCCGGCCCCTACCGAAGTCGCTCACCATCCCCTCCGTCATGAAACTCAAGACGCTCGCTGACGTGCGAACGCTGATCGGGCATGTACCGAAAGAGCGCCGGGCGCTTGCCACCTGGCGTCACGTCGAGAAATATCTCGCCGCAGCCGCGGCCGGCGGCGACGTCAGGGATGCCGCGATCGCACTGCGCTTAGTGCTGATGATGGAAGGCGTGCCCTGCCATTCGCTATGACGTCGCGCCGCTTTCCGCCGCCCTGGTCGATCGAGATAACCGCGTCAGCTTCATCTTTCAGGCGGCACTCGCATTGCTGCCCTGCACCCTCCGGGAATTGATTTTGGAATCGGTGCGTGTTTTCCGTGCGGGTTAGGGGCGACGATTGAAGAAGAAGCTAAGAAACATGGACATGGTCGACGCGGCCCTCTGGGTCATTGGGGTGGCATCACTGGTTTTCGTTGTATTTGGCTGTTGGATGACCGCCGCACGCCCTGGCGGCGCCCGTTAGAAGTCCTCATTTGCCTAAAGTGCGCCGGCGCTCCTCGCGCATTTCCTCCGAGAAAATCCCCACTTCCGCGATAGCGCGTGACAGGCGGCGACATTCGGTGACGACGGGCTAGGACAACCACAAGAGGCGTGCTTAAATCGCCTTGGGCGAGTTTCGGGTGGAGGGGTGGAATGGCTGGTGAGAAACCGGAATCCGGGGTCGATTTAAGTCCCCCTGAATCCGAAACGACGGACATTTCAGCGGGTAAATATCCTCCCGCGAACTTGCCTCTTCTCTATGCCGACGGATTCGCCAATGCGGCCCCTCAGGGCGGCGTTATGAAGATATATCTATTCCGCAATGATGCGGAACTAACCGGTCTTGCGCAAACAAAGCCACAGCTTTTTGCGCAATTGGTTCTCCCACTGCAGGGCTTCGTACAGGCCGCCCTCTTTTTCAATTGGGCGCTCGATCATCTCATTCGCGAAAATCAAATTGATAAGGCGCTGGTCGATACGGTGAGAGCGCAATTTGAAGCGTCGCAAAAGCCACGACAGGGCCCTTAGGGTTCCCCAAAATGCCACCTTCCGAAAATTTACGCTATCAAGGTGAGGGCTCATTCGTCGCGCCTTTCACCAATGTCGTTGAATTTAAGAAGCCCGCTATACCGGCGGTAAATGTCGAAAATCCGCAGTTAAAAGAAATTTATAATCCATACCAGCAGCTGATCGGCGTGCAGGCATTCTCCTACACGCCGATGAGAGTATATAATGACAGTAATGAGGCTCCGAAGGCTATGCCAGACGATCTTACCGATGCCAAGATTGCGGCGGCAGAAGCGCGCACGGAAACTAAGATTGCGCGGATAGAAGGCAAGATTGACACTATGGGCGCGACTTTAGGCGCAAAGTTAGACGTAGTGAGTGATAAACTTGCCGAACACGCACGAGATCGAAATTTGATCCTTGGCACGATTGCGCTTGCTGCCTTGGCGGTGATTGGCGCTTTCATTGCTCTTGCTACTTACGGCGACGCTCTTTTTGGACGTGGCATGGACGTTCGCGATGTCGTCCAAACGGTGATTAGAGAACAGCAGCAATCACCGCCTTCATTGCCGATACCTCCTAAACCTAACAACCACCAATAGCCGTTCCGAACATATCGGCGTTGAACCGGTTGTTGTATCGGAACTGAAATTCCGCGGCATGCGCTTTGACTGCCGCTCGTTCCAGTCCGCGACCAGGCGCTTGGCATCCTCGACGATCTGCGGCCCGAGCGCCCGGCGCGCTTCGGCCTCCTATGCCGCGACGGCTGCTCGCTCGCTGTCCATCTTGCGCTTGTTGAAGCCCATGGCGGGATCGTCGCCCAACGCATGGTGCGGGACAAGCCCTCGCCTGCCCCGCCACGCGTTACGTCACGCGTTACGGCGTAGCCGCGATAATTTTTATCCCATCCCGATAAAAAAGCCCCGGCCGCGCAGTGCTTCCGTGCGCAGACCGGGGCCAGTGCGGAGCGGGACCTCCCAACGAGAAAATCCCGCATAGCCATAATGTCCTAATTTCAAATCCAGGCTGTCCTAATTCGGACAGTGCCGGCCATCCGGTAGTGCGCCGGGCAAGCGCAGGCCGGCCCGGCGCTGTACTTCAATGAGGATCACGCCGGCGCGGCGGGTGATTTGTTCAGAAGGTCATCAACTAGAGACCATGCGAGATCACTATCGCCAAGCTTTTCAGCCCAGGTCGCCTTCAATTTCATATCGCGTACAGTGCGCACCGGCAGCTCCCCCAATCTGTTCGCCAGCGCCCCGACGGCGTCGCCCGCCAAGTGTTCGGCCGCCCTTACTTCCAGATACCGATATTTTGCTTGGACCTCTTTCCTTTTGAGACTCCATGCCGAAAAAGCTTTCGAATGTTCGCCGATCGCAGCGCTGATGTCAGCATTCGCTTCGTCAACTAACTTTTGGTACTCGAAATAGGATTCGGTCCCGTACTCTATAGGGCGGTCCTCCGGCCAGTCGATCTCTCCGACGGTAGTTCTGCGCATTTCGGGCTTCGGATTGGCCCGCTGCCAAGCGAAAACATGCTCTTCGGCATCGCCGTACACTCTCAGCGCTCTCTCGTGCTGCTCGTTCGCCTTTTCCAACTCGGCAACAACTTGTTCTATTTCCAACTCGTAGGCGAGCGTTGGGATATTTGCTGCGGTGGATGACGCGGGCGACACGAGCCGTTCTAGACAAGCTGCGGCATTCCTCATGATAAAAAATTCCGGATTGCGCAATTCGTTGAACTTACAATTATCGGGGTCAACGCCGTCTTCGGCAAACTCATCCGGAAAGCCGATCGGCTCGCCGTAGGTCTCGATGTGCTGAGTGATATATCGAAGTAGCGCGCTCGCGCCGGCAATAGAAGACGGCGCAACATCGACTAATACGGTAGCCGCGTTATTCATCGCGGCGGTCGCGGCCGCAGATCCGTGTAAGGCGTCGATCCAACGGGGGTCATCGCCGGCGACGACCTCTACCTCTTCACAATGAATGGTCGAATTTCGTCGGCTTCTCTCGATCGTTTCCTCTGTGTCGCTTTGGGCACTGAGCGCCTCGCTAAAAGCCGAAAAGGCAACCTTGTGGCGTTCGATCAGGGCAAAGATCGGATCGTCGGGAGACGCAATCGCCGATGCCGGGATGGCTGTGGCGGATGCGAGCGATACTGCGCTGACTAAGGAGTTCATGATCAAATTCCTTCTTGATACGCCCGACACACCATGCGCGGGCGTATCGTCAACGCATCCCGAAGAGGATGGATTCACCTGCGGCTGCATTGGTGCTTTGCGCCTCATGACAGCGCCTCCGCCGACATGAGAATCAATTCTGCGGCACCGCCGTCCAGCGTGCGGGGCGGCTGGGCTGGGACGGCGAACAGGTGGCCGCCGTCGCGCTCAGCACGTTCGAAAGCGGAACGGACGACGGGATCAGTAAACAGGTCCGAAAGCGGGATTGGCTGCGACGTGCTATAGTCGATCTTAGCCTTGGCCATTTTGGAAACTCCGTGGCTGGGTTAGGGCCGGGCGGGAAGTTGGCGCTTCCCCTCGGCCTGCATTTACGGTATAACCCGATATGGCTCGTAAGTCAATTATGGTTAAACCGAAAAAGCGGGGTCGCCCACCGATGGGCGGTCGAGATCCGCTTTATGGGGTCCGCATTCCCGAGGGCCTCATTCTCGCCGTTGATCGATGGGCCTCGGAAAACGATGCAATGTCACGTTCGGCTGCCATCCGGCGGCTCATAGAGCTCGGCCTGTCCTTCAGCTCAAAAGCTCCGGAAATAAAGCAGTAGCGGCGCCTGATCTCAGGGCCCAAAGAATTCCGCGACATCCGCGACGATCAGCCTAAGAAAAAAGGTTGAACGAAAGCCACACACGCTAAGATGCCGTCTTTTCGGCGCCAATGTTCTCAAGTAAAGAATCGGCATGCACAAGACAGACGCAGAAGAGATTCTCGGCAAGGGTGTCTATGACGCGTCCGAAGGCGTCCGATTGCTCAATTTCACCCGTGACCCATCAGCCCCGCGGCACAGCGTGTCCCGGCAAACGGTCGCGCGATGGCTTCGCGGGTATGATTACGAGCGCGAGGGTGAAACCCGCCACTCCGACCCCCTGTGGATACCGGACTATGCGAACGATGATGAGCAAATCGAAATCAGTTTTCGCGACCTGATTGAGTTGAGGTTTGTCAAAGCGTTCCGCGACCTAAATCTCTCCTTGCCGACAATTCGCGAATGCTTCAAGCGCGCGGTCGAGGAAGTGCACGATGAGCGACCATTCTCAACGCAGAGGTTTAGGACGGATGGCAAAACGATTTTCCTGGAAATCACAAAGGATTTGCAGGAAGGCGAATTGATCGATCTTCGTCGCCGGCAGCGCGTGTTCCGCACTATTGTAGCGCCGAGCTTGCGCGACCTAGAATTTGACGCGGCAGTCGTCGCCCGCTGGTACCCGCTCGGGCAAAATCGACGCTCAATTGTTATTGATCCCAATCGCGCCTTTGGCCGACCGATTGCAAGGGTATCTGGTGTACCTACCATCGTTCTCGCAGACGCCGTGAAGATTGAAGGGTCAGCAGCGAAGGTCGCGCGGTACTATGACAGCACAGAAGCCGAGGTGCGCGACGCGATCGCGTTTGAGCAAAGACTTGCGGCTTGAAGCTTTTGGTCGACCACAATCTTAGCCCCGCTCTAGCGCGAGCCCTTCAGCCTCTTTTCCCCGAGCATACAATCGTCGCGCTGCGCGAGCGGTTCAATGCCGAAGTCTCCGACGTCGAGTGGATTAGGACGCTTGATAGCGAGACCGGCTGGGCCGCACTTACGAAAGACCTGCGCTTGCGAACGCGCCCACACGAGCGGGCAGCACTCGACGCGTCGAGCATCGTGTTCTTTTTCTTGGAGGGGGCATGGAAGAAATATTCCGTACCTGAAACAGCGGCGCGCCTTATCCGGCTAGTGCCGCTCATGGCCACACAAACGAGTATCGCAGAGAGAGGCCGCTTCGCTCTGCCAATCAACGCCAATTCTAAGCTGCGACCGCACCGCGATTGAGGCAAGCGGCGCTATACGAAAGTGACGTTATCCACAAGCTTAAGTCGAGGAAACTGACGCTCGCCACAACCGTCGCTATCCTTTAGCCGCAAGGCAATTAGGAGCGACTTCGATGCCGTTTCCGAAGAACGATCCAATCATCGCGCGACTTGAGGAGTTCGGCCCAAATCAAATTCGAACTCTAATGGCTAGCGGCAATTTGCCTGGCGGTTGGAATGTCGGGTTTGTTACCGAATGGCTTGCGGCCAAAGATCAAGAAGAGCGTCGTTTGAGCAAATCCTCCCAAGCTGAACAAATCGAAATCGCACGGGCGGCCTCAGCCGCCGCCGAGCGAGCGGCCACAGCGGCTGAGCGTGCTTCGGCTGCGGCAGAGCGACAAGCGGTCGCCGCAGAGCGAGCAAACACGAGAGCGACTACCGCGCTTGTGATTGCAAGCATTTCCATAATCGCGACGATTATCGGCATGGTGGTTGTCCACCTCGACGCGATTCAGCAATTAACTCATGCTCCGGGCTCATAGAAGCCCCACCTCATACGCCTCTGGCTTGTCCTTGCGCGGGTTTGTCCGTTCCTCAAATTTCACGCGCTGCCCCGTCGCAAGCGTGTCGATCGCCTCGTCGCAGTTGGTGATATGGAAAAAGATTTCGGAACCGGAATCGGTCGCGATGAACCCGAATCCTTTGTCTTCCCGATAGAATTTTACTTTGCCAGTCGGCATTTTCAGTACCTCTTAGTTTAAGTTGACGCTCCTCGGAAGGAGAGCCGATCGCCATCAAATTCAAGGATACGTGTAGCTGAAGATCACCACGCCAGCGCAGCCCGCGCCGCCCGGCGCGCCGCCACCACCGCCGCTGCCGCTGTTGGCTGTGGGGCACGCACCGCCAGCGACACCGCCGCTACCGTTGGCGCTCGATCCGGTCCCGCCGCCACCCGCGCCGCCGGAGCCACCAGTCCCGGCGAACCCGGAGCTGCCGCCGCCACCCGCACCGTAATCTACGGAGCTTCCTGAGATAGATGAGGCAAGGCCGACGCCGCCCGCTCCGCCGTTATTGCTGGAACCCGCAGAACCAACCGCACCACCGCCACCTCCTCCTCCGGCGCCCTGGCCTGATGATCCCGCGCCGCCAGTGTTTGTTCCCGTGCCGTTGGAAGCGCCTCCGGCCTCACCAGATCCGCCGCCACCTCCGCCGCTTCCCCCCTGCGCGCCGCCGCTTATGGCCCCCCTGCCGCCGCTGCCACCCCCCGTTGACGTGATTGTCGTGACACCGAGAACGGCGGCGCTGCTACTGCCGTTCGTGAGCGAGGCTCCTCCGCCACCGACGGTAATCGAGTATCCGGTGGGTATGACTGCGTAGGTGCCCGACTGGACTTGGCCTCCGCCTCCTCCACCACCGCCGTAGTCGCTGCCGTACGTGCCGCCACCCGCGCCGCCGCCGACGACGAGGTAGTTGACGTTGCATTCTCCGCTGGGCGTGAACGTTCCGCTAGTCGTGAAGGTGTGGATGCGGTAGCCGCCCGCGACCGTGATCGTGCCGCCCGTGCTGGAGTCGCACGACGCCGGGGCACGATAGACGTAGGAGACGATGACGACGCCGGATCCGCCCGCGCCGCCCGTGACGTAGCCGCCGCCGCCACCGCCGCCCGTGTTAGCCGTTCCAGCGACACCAGAGCCACCGCCCGGACCACCGTTGCCACCGCCGCCGGAGCCACCGGTGCCGCCTGCATCCGCCGAGTTGACAGCGCCACCGCCGCCGCCGCCATAGAGGGTGGCCGTGCTGTTTATGGACGAGGACACTCCGTTGCCGCCGTTGCCGCCAGCGCCAGATGCAGACTGGCCGACCGCGCCCGCCCCGCCGCCGCCGCCGCCGCTGTACGCCACTCCGTTGTCGAAGGCGCTGCCGCCGTTGTTTCCTTGACCAGCCGTTCCGGTGCCGCCAGCGCAGCTACAGCCGTAACCGCCACCACCACCGGCCGAGCCGCCGTTGTTCCCGACGTTCCCGCTGCTGGCACCGCCACCACCTCCAGTCGCCACCACTACCGAACCGAGTGATGAGTTGCTGCCGTTGCCGGACGACGCCGCGCCGCCCGCTCCCACAGCAACCGCGTAGCTGCCGGGCGTGATCGCTGTCGTTCCGGTCTTTACGCCGCCTGCGCCGCCGCCGCCGCCACCCCTGAACTCCCACCAGCGCCGCCGCCAGCCACGACCAGATAGTTGATCGTGCACCCGCCGCTTGGGGTGAATGTCCCGCTAGAAGTGAAGGTGTGGACTCGGACGTTGCCGTAGGTGGTTATCGTCCCACCCGTGCTGTTCGCACACGGATAGGCGTTGGAACGGGCGAGCAGCAGCGAGCTGCTTAGGCCAGGAACTTGCGCGTTGAGGGGAGCCGGAAGCGCGACGCAGAGAGCCAGCAGGAGCGAGAGAAATCTGCGCATCACTGCGCCGCCTTAAGCTTGCTTCCGCCGGTTGTTTCGCAGCGCTTCCTTACCTTGTGACGCCGCGGCGCGTGCGGAACGACAGGCTTGTGCGAACTAAAGCCCAAGCTCTCGCCGAAACTAAACCCAGCGAAGCCCGCCGTAGAGCCAGAGCCGTCGCCCGTCGCGGTTTGCGAATACGCAGCCGCAGGCGAGAGCAGAAGTGCTAAGAGCACGGTCATCGTTCGCATTGCCATCCCCTCACAGCTTGATGATCTTGGTGACGATCTGTAACGGCGGCAGCGTGGTCAGCGCCGAACCGGAGCCGCCTGATGCCGCGGTGCCCGACATGGCCGGCAGCGTTGCTGCGTTGATGACGATGGCAGATGCGGGCGCCGGCAGCGTGTTGGATGAACCTCCGGAATAAACACCGGCACCAGTGCCGCCCTCAATACCGCCGCTGACCGTATGAGTGTGACTGCCCTGGCCAGCAGGAATTACCACTGTGAAATTCACATTCGGCAGGTTGGCTTGCGCCACTGTCTCATTCTGAGCGCCGCAGCCCGTACCGATTGTTGTGCCGGCGCATGCCCGTTCCCGCACTGGTAAGACGGTTAGCCGCGCCGTTTACGCCCTGATTATCTTGAGCCACCAGCGCGCGGCCGCGACCGTCGGGAAGCGCGAAATTTCCCGCGCTGCATGAACCGTAGGCGCTCCCAACTACCGAATAGAGATCGGCGTAAGTGGTTTGCGAAACGCAGCTACCGTCGATAAAGGCCCAGCCATTCGGTGCCGAACTGCCGGCGAAATCTTTGATCTCGCCAACCGTCACGATAGGCGCGGAAACGTCTTGCCATTCCGTACCGTCCCAACTAACGACAACGGTTTGACCGGCAAAGACTTCACCGCCGACGGACAAAGTCGCGCCAAGTTGGGAGCGCCGATAGACATTAACGAGGCCAGCACCATTGACATTGATTTTCAACAGCCCGCTATTGGAATAGCCAGCAACAAACGAGACCGTCGCGCCGACCTGCAACACAAATGGCGTCGCCGTGACAACTTGCGCGTTCGCCGATCCCGTAGACGTCCCGCCTACACCGCCGCCCGGGCACGCGCCGGTCCAATTTGCTCCGCTCGCGTCGGGATTGCTGGTGTTGCCATCGACCTGGGAAATCCAAAAGCACGAAGGCGTCGCCAAGTTCTGAAGAACAGCGCCCTTCGGATATCCACCTACCGCGGAGGAAAAAGCGGAGTCCCAGATCACTGTTGCGCCGGCACTTCCCCATTGTGACCAGCGGGAAAGCTGGTTCAATACGCCGTTCATATCTTCGCCGAACGGCGGACAGCCACCGCTCGCCGGCGGGACGAACGTCAACGGCGGGAAGCCGGTCGTCCACGATGCCAAGCAATTGGTGGTGCCGACCTGAGACGGAATCGGGATTGGATAATTGATGTACGCAGTGCCGGCCGATTGTCCCCACGGAACGGAAATCTTCGGCGGTACTGACGATTGGCTCAATGCCAAAGCGATTTGAGGCGCGGCACACAGCGCGAGGACGATGGCCAGTAAGCGGGAAATAAGGGCAACCGTCGAGTTGATCTTCATTGTTCCAGTCGGCATTTTCGTTCCCTAGTTAAGTCGACGGCGCCTTGGTGGAGAACCAATCGCCGCCTGCCGGGGTTGTTTGACGCGCGACACTCACCGGCTTGTCGCGCCGCAGGGTCGTTCTGATTACCCTGCGGAAAACGTTCCAGGCAGCCGCGCATCGGCGTCGCGCTTCAGTGCTTCGAGGGCGTTCATCCAGGCCAAGTAGAGTGGGCGCGAGTACCACTCGTCGCGAAAGACCGCCTTGCCGTCTCCCGGCAACGTCTTCTGTTCAAGCGCCGCGGCAACGGCCGCCTTATCGCTTTCCGGAACAAGATCGTTTCTTGCGAAGAAGTGAAGCTGCAATCGTCGATCAAACACTTCGGCCTGAAGTCTATCGAGACCGGCCAGTAAGCCACGGACGGCGCCGCTGGCATTTCGGATCACGTCGCCGCGGGCTTTGTCGACAGCCCGTCTCGCCCGATCTAGTGCCGCTTCCCTTACGGGAATTGCCGACTTGCAACTCTCGTAAGTTCGCTTCCACACGTCGACTTGGTTCGCCGCCGCCTTCTCTTTCTTCTGAGCCTGCTCTGCCGGATCTTCCATCATAGCGACATCGCAAGGCGCGCCCGATTTCACAGATGCGATGAACGCTGCGGCGAAGTTGTTGCTGCTCACTTCGTCCGCGTTGGATTCGCGGATCTCTTCGAGCTTGTGCTCTGCTTCCCAAAATTTATCACGCGCCATGACGACGGCATCGTTGGCCGCCTGCAGTTCGCGCTCGGCCTCAGTGGCATCGGCGATTGCATTCGCCAAGGCAGCGCGGCTGGGGTCGCGCGGAGCGGATTTTGTCATTTTCATTATCCAAGGCGCTTAATTCGCTGAGCCGGAGGGAGGCCGTATTGCTTGCGGAACTCCACGAGTTGTTGCTCCGACGCCGGGCGATCCCTCGATCGATCAATCGCCCGATCCATGCCGCTGGGCCGCGGCAAATCTTTCGAAGGGTCGTCGCCGATGAAACCGACGTCCGGGTTGACCAACTGCATAAGCTCGCGTGCGTCTTCGTCAGAGAGACCCTTCGCTTGGCAGAACTTCGCCACGGCGGCGTCAATCTCGCCGTCATCGGCGGCTTGTTCTTCACGCCGCTCCCCCTTGGCTTTGACCAAGGCGGCGAGCTTTTCGAAGTCGGCGGAATCCAATTTGCTTTTGAGAAAGCCCATAACCTGCTCGATAATGTCGCGGCCGACTCCACCTTCAGCGTCGAATGCGCCGCCCCTTGCGAAATCTCGCGTGCTGTAGCCGTGTTTTTCGTTGCGGCGTACTGTGTCATAAGCGCCGAGCGTTTCGAGCCGGTTGCGCGACACGCCCTGGAATTGTGGCGGCACCATTTTTCGGTAGCGATCGAAATTTCGGAGTTGCAGATCAGTCAACATTTGGAGTTACCTCGTTAAGTGGCGCCTATCGGCGCGGTTGGAGGAAAATACCGATGCGACTGGGAAACCCGAGCCGCGCCGGGCAGTGAGACGAGCAAAAGCGGCCGCGCCCTCAGCGGAGATTTCGACGGCACCGGAACCGACCGATGCCAACACCATCGCGCCAGCCGCGGAATTGCACGCATCGTCCGCGCCAGAAGGGCCGTGATCCACACGGTCCTTGCCCATCGCCGACGTGCGCCGCTCAAGCCCGGCGAACTGGTTGATGAGCCGCTTATTGTCGAGAAGCTTGGCGCGGCCCGTCGTAAATAACGGCAGCGCGTCCAGATAAATCGCCGAACGATCACGCTCGGAATGTTTGTAATTGATGCCGCACTTGTTGAATGCCTGGACAACCCATTGTGCAGCGTATCGGTCGCCCTCCGTCGAGCGGCAGCCATAGCTTTTAAGCACGTCGGCAATTTGCGCCGTGGCCGTGTCCGGATTGAACGGCGGCCGGATTTCGACCAGACAATCAAGCACGGCAGCGCCCTCCTCCCCGTGCGCGATTGCGGCCGTGTAGCTGTCTTTCACACCGCCGCTGGCGTCGCAGAAACTAACGTAGCGGACACCAGGTTGCGGGGGCCGAACGGTCACACCGCGATCGACCGCGTCGTCAATCAGTTCGCGCGGTGCCCATCCCGATATATCGTCGCGAAACTCGGCGAGCCATTCGGCGCGGGCGGCGGCGGGATCCTGCTCGAGAGCCTCGTCAATGGTTGCTTGATCCAAGGTTGGGTTGAGCACTTTCGACGGCGCCCGGATGACAAGGATGTTGCCGTCTTTGCCATAGTGCTCGGCAAACTTGCGGTAGGCCAAGCCTGATTTGCGGTAAGGCGACGTGATACCGATCAGCATAGCATCCGGGATAGTCGCCATGCCGGGCTTCACGGCGCGGTAAACCTCTTCATCTGGGTTGGCGCTGTCTTCCGAGCGCCAAAACGCGCATTCGTCGAATACGACACACCTGACGGGCCGGCCGCGAACAGACCTGAAATTGTTTGTGGCGATAGCCACGTCGACGGCGTTGTTCAGCTCGAACCCTGTCGCAGTCTCACACTTCACCATCTCCCTCAGCGGCGGAATATCGGTGAAATAGCTCCGCGTGTAGTTCAAGACGATTTTCGCTTGGTCGCGATCACAGGCCAACGCCAGGCACATGGCACGTTCGCCGGGCCGCAAGCTCTCCTGCCCGTCAAAGAGCGCGGCGGCATGGGCCACGATCAGTGAGGCGATGCTGTCCTTGCCGGCGCGTCGGCCGCAGATCAACCAGAGTTCTTTTACAGGCTGCTCCGGCGGGTCGCGTTCGGCGACCTTTCGAAAAAACTCGCGCTCAGCATCGGACATGGCCAGCGCGAAAGCACCTCTAAGAATCGCCCGCCAGCCATCCCACGACTCGCCCTTGAACCACGGGGCGAACGCCTCAGCGTCGTTCATAGCGGCGACGATGTTGAACGGGGTGTCGTTCATGCCACGGGGTCCTTGACCGCACCAGCGGGCCGCGCAGCGCGGCTGGCCAGCATTTCGCGGAAGGTCGGAGGCTTTACCGTGCGGGTGCGTCGGCGCAGCCCGGCAAGCACGCGGCGCAATTCGCCGCTCAATCTGATCACGGTGTCGTCGACGGCCGCGCCATTTCCTACGGCAGCCTCTACGCGCCCTATGATCGAGGCCGCTTGCGCTAACAGCGCGCGCTCGGCCGTCGTCGGGTTATCGATGCCGTACTCGGTGGCAAGCTCACGCATGAGCCGGTTGTGCTGTCGCTTGCGCGCCAATGGCGTCGCAAGCCGGCGCGACGGCGCCGGAATTCCCAACGGCTTCGAGTGCTGTTCGCCACGGCTCGATGATACTTCCATGCGCGCCTCTGCCGGCTTGTTGTTACCCCGCCGATACCCGGACTCATCCCGGCCATCGCGAAGCACCAAGTTTGCCACGCATTTGCGCGATTACAATTGATCGTAGCCCGTGATTGAAAATCACGTGTCTGGCATTGTCGGGAAGTGTCGCAGAGTTTCACGCGAACGTGAAAGAGCCGAACGGCGAGCAGATTTTATTTGGTTATTTGCTCGCGCGTTGGCGCGTTGCGACGTGTGCGTTGGGCTCGCTCCGGCTCAAGGGGTCGACCCCTGCCCTAGCAGGGTGTTCGCACCCTACGGGGGTTATAGGGGGTGTGTGCGACTAGGGGGTTCGAAGGGGGTTTGCATAGGTGTGGCTAGTTATTCTGTTATCTCAAAAGCAGTCAGAATTGCCTTGCGGCGGGAGGGGGGACCGACGTGCCGGACACGCACTTTATGCGCATGCAGTAGTCGCTCCATCGCCGCTTTAAACGCCCGCTTGCCTATGCCACCTGCTTCAGTGTGAGCGGCAAAGACGTTTGGTGCGTACGACGCGCATGGCTTGGGACTGACCTCTATCTCTTGCTGCTCGTGAAGTCTAAGCAACCGCAAAAACACCTCATCGACCGCCGCGTCCCTTGCAAGCACATCGAGGCCAAAAACTCCGGCCTCCCGTTGGAATACGCCGTCTACCCATCGCAATCGGATTTCTTCGCCCGTGCGGCCGTAGTTCGCTTTCATCGTTACGAGAGTCCGCAAATCGGGATCAGCCTCAATTGCCCGACCCTTCTCGCCAGGTACGTCAGAAAGAACTCGCGTGAAGTAGAGCCGCGAACGCACGCTGTTATTCCAGCCGGTCGAGCCGCTCGACCCGGTGCCAGACGAAATGCCGCTAAGTGAGGGGTGTGCCAACACCAAAACTGCCGCATCAAGCCGCAGTGCTAAACCGCGAAGAAGTCCAATAAATTGGCGGGCTTGAGAGCGATGATTCTCTTCACCACCAAAAAGATCTGCAAGGGTATCCAACACGATCAATTTGGGCGCCCATTCATCCGCGGCTTTCACGAGTTGATGCCAAAGCGGCGTCGCCGCGATCACACCCGAGCGGCCGGAGGGGGCGGCCAGTACAGCGTCCTCGCCGGCTAGAGGGAGGATTTTTAAGTTAGACAGATCGCCAAACTGGCATTGATAGGTTGCCGCGATGTCGAAAAGCCGCCGGTGAATTTCGTCGGTATCGTCCTCGGCCGAAAGATAAAGCACGCGCCCGGGCGTGACATCGAGCCCGATCCATGGATATGCCAATGCGGTGGCGCACGATAGCTGAAGCGCAAGCAGGCTCTTGCCGGCACCGCCGTCGCCACTAAGCAACGAGACGGTGCGGCCCGGAAGTAATCCTTGGACGTGCCACGGCCGCGGCGGCACCGGCTTTCCTTCAAACTCTTCGGCTCCGACGACTTGGATGATTCTGGGCGGCAACACCTGGCGTGGCGCCTTGGGCGGATCGCGGCTTTCGGGCAGATTTAGGAACTCCGATAAAATCTTTTTGACAATCGGCAAACCGCTGTCGTCGATTCCTAATCGCACCTGGACGTGGTTGCCATCGACTTTGACGACCTCGCCAGTACCAAACTTGGGATGCGTTACGCGCTCGCCAACCTTGAAATTATTCGGCATCGGACATCTCGTTGTCCGGCCATGTCGACCATTCCCCGCACCAATCGGTAAAATACACAATCGGCCAAACTCGCGTTCCTTCGTAATCCATTCCGATGAGATTTCTACTGGCGACGATTTGGGGATCGCGGCGCCGACATTCGCCGGCAAAATTGTTGCCGTGCTCGTCCTTGTAAACCGTGTCCGTCATGGTGGTCTGGGGATGAAAAAACCGGCACGCGTGGCAATTGCGGGCGCTCATGGCTCGCCTCGCAAAGAGACGCGCGGCGGCGGGGCGGGCGTTAGAAGTGGCGCCAGCTTGCAGTCTTCATGATTTGTTGCTATTTCACGTCTAGTCGTTCGGCGGACACGGTTGCGCGTTTTTCGGGCCTCAGAGGTTGCCGCCTCTGGGGCCCTAACGTTTTCTGGGGCCATTTTTCACGCGGCCTCCGACTTGCCAGAAGCGCGCTCGCGCTCCCAGTCTTGCAGTTCGCATTCGCGGAAATATCGGCGTTTGTTGATAACCGTCGGCCGCGGAAATCCGAGCCGCTCGTTGGCGAGCCAGCGATCGAGGGTTCGGTCGGAGATGTTGTAACGCTTCATAACATTCCGGGCCGGCAACAGCGGACTATTGCAGCGAGCGGCAATTTCAGCCTGTTGAGTATCCATGTCATGTGCCTCCATGTCGGGTATGGAGGCACTACGACGAGCATGTAGAATCCGAAATCAGGGCAAATCAACGCAGAGTTTGCCCTTAGTGCAATCAAGCAAAACGATTGCCCCTATTGACAAGGCGTCCTTTTTTGAACGCCGATTCTATGGCCAAGAAGGTGGGATTTTCGCCGGTAATATCGGGAGTGATGGCTTCGATAAAACGATAGGATGCAGCCTTAGAACGATCAGGGAAGGCATTAATGAATTGTTTTTGCAACTCTTCCGCAAAATCCTCCCACATCTCGACTGACGAGGCTAGTGACATTAGGGGCATGTATGGCAACCCGTGTTCCATCGCGGCCTCCGCGGCTGCGATGAGAGCATCAGTCGCCGTGAGATGAGTACGCACTCTCGCGAGGTCATCCTTAAAAGGGGTAAGCGTAGGGGAATCGGCCCAGCGATTCGCTCCCTCTAACTCAGCAGCAAGTGACCTTCTGTGCTTAGGAAGCATCTCGGCCAAAAGCCAAATTGCTTTCCTGATTTCCTTGACCTCTTCAATCTCTCGAGGCAAAGGCCCAGTGCAAAGCTGGCACTTCCACCGAAGTATGTTTAGCAACTCTGCTATATTTGCAATAGCAGGATCAGTTGGCGTTGGAAGGACATCACTGCCTTTCAGAACTTTATCGCGAAGCAGAGCATACACTGTTTCCGAAGTGAAAAATTTAGACCATGGGAACCACGGCGATTGATTGTTCTCCATGTCACACTCGCGCTGCGCCGATTGAGACAACGTTCTCACGCCGATTAACAATCCGATCAATTTGGCCGGCAAGCGCGGCGAGCGCGGCCTTTTTCTCCGCATGGTATTCGTATCGATCGTAAGTCTCGCGCACGCCACCAATCACATGACCGAGGCACATTTCGGCATGATCAGAGACGACGCCGGTACGGCTCATGAGCGAGCGCGCGGTACGGCGCAGATCGTGCAGGGTCCAGCCCGTAATGCCGGCACGCTTATCGAAATCTCGTTTGAAGCGGCTGTAGCCGCTGATCGGGCTTTTGCCGTTGGTGCTGAAAATAAACTCGCTGTCTGCGATTTTAGGCGTGCGCTCCAAGACCCTTTGCGCCGCGTTGCTGAGAGGCCGAATAAGATCCACCTTCGCCTTGTTGCGCGCAGCCGGCAGCGTCCAATCGGCGCCGACGAGTTCGGAGCGCTTCATCTTCGCCGCTTCGTCGCGGCGGGCAGCGTTCAACAGCAAGAATTGGACAAGGCGATCGAACGGGCCGGTCCCCTCCTCTGCTGCCCTCCAAACCGCCCGCAATTCATCGTCCGTCAGGGTCCGCTTCCGCTTCCGCTCTTTCGGGTTCACGCGGGCCATGCCGCGGACGATCGGCGAAGCGAAGTCGTCGGATCGGGTCGCATGCCAATTCATGATCTTGCGAATGAGGGCAAGCGTCCGGTCGGCCATAACGGCACCCCCGGCGATAGTCTCGCCATCGGGGCTGCGTAGGTCGCCGTCCTCGATCTTGTCGAGTAGCTTGATGATATCGCTACGGCGGATTTGAGAGATCGGGGTGTCACCGAGGGTCGGATAGACCAAGCGCTTAAGGGTGGCGAGCCGCTGCGAGCCGGTGCGCAGTTTGTCGGCCTTAAAGGTCACGTTGCCTTCGGCGTCGACCTGCATGCCGCATTCCCGGCGCAGATAGTCGTCGCCGATGGCGCGGAACGTGTTTTCCGCCTCTTTGAGCAGTTCCTGCTTTGCTTTGCGCTTCTCGATCGCAGGGTCCCGGCCTTGCTCGACTTCGTACAAGGCGGTCCCTGCTTCCTTCCTGGCCGCGGCGAGGCCGATGCCGGCCTGGAGCGTCAGCTTCCGCGGCCAGCCGCGGAAGCGATATCGCACCGCAAAGCTTTTCATGCCTGACGGCTGTACGACCAAGTAAAGGCCGCGGGCGCCCGGGTCTGGTATCTCCCGCCGCTTCGCGCTCGGCTTGAGGTTCCGAATTGAAATGTCGGTAAACGCCTGGGCCTTTTTCGACATTCGCCACCCTCTTAATTCGAAGTCGGGGTAACGCTGGGGTAACAGTTACCCCGTGTCTGTGGCCGTTACCCCATGTCCCCGACAATGAGGGACAAAGGGCGATAAGTCAACGTTTTATGAGGGTTTCCGGGCCTGAACTGGCCCCGATTGTCGTCAAGTGGCGGGGTATAATTCCTGACTTTTAATCACGGGGTCCTGGGTTCGAGTCCCAGCGCGCTCACCAAAAGCCCTTATAAACTCAATGTTTCCCGACGGTCGGCGGCGCCTTTAAAATCGGCCTCCGCTTCGTGCACGAGCAAATTCCGCTGTGCAACCGCCGGCCGACAAGCTCCCGGCTTTAAAGCAACTGAGGGGACGGATCGAGCGGCGAGTGCCGATTTTTCTGGTCATGGCGTGTGTGCGCCGGCGCGAGGCAGACTCCCGGCATTAAAGCCATTCCCGGTTATCAGGATGGCCCGCGATGTATTGGGCGTGAAGGTCGAACGCGACGGATTTGGACCAGGGTCGAAATCGCTGTGGTCGTTCTCGTGGAACATGCATCATCGTACATGCCGTTACTTAGATTGGGGCACCTATGCGTTACACGGGGCAAGTAAGAGAGAGGGGCATCTATGGAGTATCCGCATACATGCCCGACATCATCATAGATGCCCTCGTTAAAGGGTAGGCATCTGTTGGCCTCGAGGGCACGTATGCGGTTGATGTTTTGAGTCGGGCCGCGATCCAGACAAGCGTAGGCACAAAGCGGTCCTACGTGGGCCGGATTGGCGTCGCCTTCACCGCCATGTCGGCGGCGGCACTTCAACGTTTTCGTTTTCCGCGCTGCCAGTCTTCGTCGCACCGTTCGGGTGGGAGTAGAACTGTCCACGCTGGAACGCGCCGTTGCTGGCGTAGTCCGTCTGCTGCGCTGCTTGCTGAAGTGAACTCGCCGCAAAGGCCGGGCTGGCGAGCGCCGCCACAGCAACAGCGGCCAACGCCACCTTCATGTTCCATGATTTCATTTGAGGCTCTCCGATTCTCCATCGCCCTTGCCCTCGATGTAGCGGAATTTGTGCGATGCACAATAGTGTGTGCGCTCACAAAATAGTTATTAGATTCATGGTGTTAATACGATTTTTATTCTCTGAATCTCGCGTTGCAATAGGGTGCGTTCCGCGACCCTCGGCAGCAATGTAAACGCCGACGACTTCCCTCTATTCGATCAAGGCGTGTACTTTGCAAATGCACTCGGCAAGGAACCAAAAAAAAGCGGGCGTTGTTCGCGCTGCGTTCGGCTTCTTGAGTGTTCCTTTGGGCAACGGGTACTGGCCCCTTTCCATCCCCTCCAGTCCCTTTTGAATCCGGCAACAACGGTACGGTAGCCGGCTTATCCTGATGCTTGCGTAGCGGCGGGACTGTCCTAATTCCGAGGGGTCTGTCCTAATTCGACGTCCGGGAATTCCTAATTACACTTACTTGTTGGGGTTTGCCGAAGGCGTTCGGATGCCTCCCCACGGATCGATTTTTCTGTCGGTTTTCCCCGCGGGATTTATCATGGCTTTGTAAGCTTTATCGGTCGCCTCATCGGTCGCCTTCTTGCTGGCCTCTGCCGCCTTCTGACTGTCAGAACTCAGGCAACGTTTGCGCATAAGACGGCCGCGTCAGCAACGTGAAGAGGATCACGGATACGGCTAATTTTCGGTACTGTCCTCTTTCCATCCTCACTGGTCCCTTTTGAATTTCGGGGTGGCCCCTTTTGGGTCCGTCTAATTTTCTATTGGTCTGGTGCTGGCTTGCAGTCGGCAGTGTAATGAAATGCCGCCCTGCGAATTGCGCAGTCGTTATCGTCGATCAGACCTGCAGCTATGTAAGCCTCAACTCTTGTTTGTGGGGTAATTTGGGCAAAAGTCGTAATTATCGCTCAACTTCACCGCAGTTCATCGGGCAACAAAAAAGCCCCGAACGCGTGGGCAACGCGTCCGGGGCCAGACGGGGCCAAACCTCCCCAAGAGATTCGGCATTCCCATTTTGTCCTAATTTCAAATTCAGGCTGTCCTAATTCGGACAGTACCGGCCGTACTGCCCTAATTCCGAGGCCTTTGGCCTAATTTGAATTGCCGACTGTCCTAATTTCGATTTGTTTTAGTACGATCCTGCGCTATCGAATCCACCAACGGTGGAGCATCAAGCCGATGCGCTCGTTCCGGCATTTCCCTAAGCGTCGCGACATCCCTGGAATCCTCTTCATCTTGCTGCTAGTCGGCGGGTTGATCTACCTGAATTTAAAATACCCCGACTGGAAGCACCCTACGGGCTTCGGGCCCGAGTGGGAGTGTTCATCTCCGGGAAGAGGAGGCTCTTCTTTTTGCATGAAGAAGCCGGCCGCTGACCTCGCCGGCCAAACAACGACGCCAAATTAAGCTGCTGGCCCCTTTTGAGAACAGAGGGTGGCCCCTTTTGATTAGTGCTGCTTGGTTTCGATCTGCTCGAGTTCTCTTTTCCAACTTTCGCAGGTATTGGCCGACGCTCAGCGACCGAACCGCCTTTTGCTGACATTGTGTGAGCCTCGCTCTCATGCGGTCAAAATAGAGGCCGCCTCAGCTGGCGGCCTCTTTCATTATAGCCGTTGGCCGTCCTCCTGATCCGGCTCATGCGTGAACGGAAACCAGTATTGTTCGCCGATGCGACCTGCAATCGGTCGGCCCTGCGGGTGATTGCGCCACTGGGGATTCGATCCATTCGCGAAAGCCCTTGGCGTCCTCGACGATCTGGGGGCGATCGCGCGGCGCGCTTCGGCTTCCTTTGCCGCCAAGGTAGCGCGCTCGCTTTCCATCTTGCGGCGGTTGTGGGGGCCGGATTTGGGTCGTCAACCGGCGTGCAGAACGGCCGGAATGGCGCCCCGCCGGCCGCGGAAACTCAACATTCCTCCCTTGTCCGACAGATTGGCGCCATACGCAAAATTCGTCGCTGCTCTGCATTGGATGCAAGGAACGAGGATGGGCCCTTCGTTTTCCCTTCATAATCTGAAGGAGGACAACGACATGACGAAAACCAACACATCGTTGAGTGTCCTGGCGTTTGTCTTGGTACTCGGCGCGGCGCCAGCCTTCGCGCAGAATATGCAAGGCCCTGGTGCCGAGAATTACAACGCCGGATCGGGCCCGCAGACCGGCGGCAAGGTTACCACGCAACCGGCAACTCCGCAGGCCGGCGGAGCCACACAAGGCCGCGCTCTCTATAACTCTGCGGGGCAGCCAACTAATCCAGCCGGCGCCGCGCCTCGTGGCAATAAGAGCGGTGTGGCCAAGAGCAATTCGATCAGGCGCTAGAGAGCGTAACTCAAGCCCCGGTCAAACGGCCGGGGGATTTTTTGGTTCGCTGTTAGGCCCGTCTGTGACGCGGCGGCCTTTCGGCGGCGTTCATCACGTGCCCGCGAGAACTTCTTTCGTCGGAAACGCCGCGCCGATGGTGGAATGCCAGGCCGCTCTTGAGCAATGCATCCTGCAATCCTTCCAGGCGATGCTCGTTCGCACCATGCCCCCACCACCAAACATGGCGGCGTAAATCCCGTGAATCCAATGTGGCGAAGTTTAGATTCGGGACACGAAGACCCTGATCCGATTCAACTGAATTGGATCAGGGTCTAGACGACCTGCAAAGGGGGTCTCCTATCCGGTGCTACCCTTTGGCATGGCGCGGCGTTCCAGCGTGCTCAGGTAGGGATACGCTCCCCGATCACCACCAGCCGCCGCCTCCCCAGCCGCCGCCCCAACCTCCCCAGCCGATGCCCCAACCGGGGCCTGCACCAACGGAGGCATAGAGACCAGGGCGCCAGGGGCGCTGCCAGCCCCAACCTCCCCAGCCGCCACCCCAACCGGGCGCGACGGTGGAAGCATAGAGACCAGGACGCCAACCTCCCCAACCACCACCCCAACCGCCCCAACCACCACCCCAACCTCCCCAGCCGCCGCCCCAGCCCGCGCCAGTCGCTGTGGCCAAAGCTGCGCCGGCCACGGCCGCTCGAGCGACCGGATGGAAGCGACGAGCGGCGAAGGTGCGACGGTAGAACCCGCGACGACCGAGATTGGCACCAACGCCGAAGGTGCGGCGGACCGCGCGGCGATGGACACCGGCAGCCGAGAGGGGGGTGAGCGGCCGCCCGATGACGGCGTGGGCCTTTGAGACAGTGGGCGTGACACCATCAAAGGTGAAAGGCAGCACGGCGAAGAGCAATGCCGTAGCTATGAGAAGCTTCTTCATCAATCTCCTCCATCGTTGTGACTTCTGATCCTCGGATCATTTTCCACACCCCGACGCGACGGTAATGTCTTCGGGCAGGTTTAGTTCGAGAATGGTCGCTCACTCGTGAACGATTTCCCCGCCTCGACCCGGACCAATTCCGGGTTTCTATGGTTACTTTCTATGGCGTTTGACCTCCCTCAGAACAGAGGCGGTCCCTTTGGAATTTCGAGGTAGTCCCTTTACGCCTAATGTTGTGGTCCCAGCGTTTCGAGCGTTGCACAGGAGAAAACATGCTGGCGGGGCACCTGGCCTTGGTCATTGCCGCGCTCTTCACCGGGGCGGCGGTTTACATCAACTGGGCCGAACAACCGGCTCGCTTGCAATTGGATGACCGCGCGGCGCTTACGGAATGGAAGCCTTCATACAAGAAAGGCTTTGCGATGCAGGCCCCTTTGGCAATTTTAGGATGCCTGCTTGGCCTGTTCGCTTGGTGGCAGACTGGCCAATGGCTCTGGATCGCCGGAGCCCTTCTTATGATCGCCAATTGGCCATGGACCCTCTTTGCGATCATGCCGACAAACAACAAGCTAACCGCCATCGATCCGAAAGATGCCGGTCCAACAAGCCGCGCACTCATTGAAAAGTGGGGCTGGCTCCATGGCTGCCGGAGCGCGCTCGGAGCCTTAGCGACGCTGGCATTTCTAGGTGCTCTGGAACTGGCGGGATAGCTAAGGCTGCCTCAGTTGGCGGCGTCCTTGGAGAAGATGGATCCTCCAACAAAAAATCTAGACCCTGATCCGATTCAATTGAATCGAATCAAGGTCTAGACGTTCGGCATAGGCGGTCTGCAACTGGAGGTGCTTACTGGACCGCTTTCACCAGAACAGGAAGCCCGGAGAAAACTTGTAGTTAAGACCGACCTTCACTTCCGAAATATATTGACGGAATGTCGGTGTGAACGTCGCCGTCCCATTGCTGCCCGCAAAAGCGGCTGGAGTGGTCGAGAATGTACCGCTCAGGTTCTCCGATTTGGAGCCAAAGTCCAAGAAATCATACTCGGCATTCACGAACCAGTTGTCCGCAAACGCCCATTTAACACCGGTACCAAACGTCCACCCTACGACGGTATCGTTGGTTGATGAAGAGAAGGCAAAGGCGGGGGCGCCACCGAAGCCACCTAAGCCGCCAATGTTGAGCTTGTAAGTGTTTTCAGCCGCGGCAAAACCGGTCTTTGAATAAAACATCCAGCGATCTCTCGCTAAGCCGACCGTGAGTGTGGATGTCGCCGTCCATTTGGTATCGACGTTAAACCTCCCAGCGGCGAAAGGCCCTCCCGCGGCAAACGCAGGAAAAGAGACGCCGTTGGCGGAGCCGTTCATGTGGGTGGCAGACCAGTCAAAATCGCCGCCTACGACCAGTCTTCCGGTCTGGTACATCCAACCCGCCTGCGCACCACCCAGGAACGAACTGGTGTTGAGGTTTGACGGCGCTGTGCCGGCATTGGTCGTGCCAACAAAGATGCAGCAAGCGATCAGATTTGAATACGCGTCCGTATCCGAGAATTTGGTGGTATCCCAACCTCCCCCGATGTGACCTCCGACGTAAACGCCGCTCCAATCGTAGGCCAGCGGCACCGCCGGCGGCGGTGGAGGCGCTTTGTATGGTGTGAGATCGGCCGACATCGCCGAGCCACCAAACAGTAGCCCTGCCATGATACCTAAAACTGTTGCTTTCATTTCGAACCCCCGTCGTGATGATTCACGCTGCCATCTTCACGGGCGGAGTGCTGTTCCGTATTGAACACAAATTGGGAATCTGCAGACAACTCTCGGAAGAATGTTTGTGCGTGTGTCGTTTTCGCAACGATCGTTTTGATAAACATTTGGTATCTGGAATAGAATTTGAACGAGACCTGATCATTGGTTCGTCGCCAGCAAAAAAAATACGCGCGATGATGCGCGATCGATGCTGACCAGCCGTAAGCGATTCTAGCACCGCGAGCGCCGCCTGGATTTATGAGGACTTCAAACCGGAGCAATCGTGAGGCCTGCAGGTGAGGCCGACGGAACCGCAAACGAAGGTTCATTGATTCTTTCGCCCAGCGGCTCTAGGTATCTCTACCTATTGCACGGTCCGAGATTCGAATGCCGCCAAGTTTCTTGTTCGACCATCGCGAAAATATCGGCGGCAACGCTCATGCCGGGTGACAACGACGAAAATCCAAGCCGGCGCGGTCCGCTGATGGCGCTTGCGGTCGTGGTAGTGTTGTTCGTGGTCGGGTGGATTCTCGCGAACGCCCTCTATTCCAACGGGAAATTGGAAGATTGCCTGCTCTCCGGCCGGACCAATTGCGCCCCGGTCGATACGCAGTCGCACTGAGTGCACTCACGGGCATTTTATTCGAACCGTCTCTTCGCGCCACGAGACTTTCACGCCACCGTCGTGGTCACGCCATAGACCACGTTCAAATTCCCGGCTGCGGGGTTCGGCGAGGGTACGTCGAGGAGATCGAAAATGATCGTCCAATCCGCGTGCCGCGATGGAGCGAGGGCTTTGGCGACCGAAAGTCTTCGCCGCCCGAAATGCCCGCGTTGCAGCGGGAACCTGCTCATCGCCGAGAAATCCAGGTTCAATGCAGGGGGCCACATCGACCATGACTGGTCGTGTGACGATTGCGGGCACCAATTTGTAACCTCGGTGCGGCTCTGGCGGCGTTTGGACTAAAAGCTTACAACCGCTAGCCAACATCTGCGTTTATTCGGTAACATCAGGTGTATGAGTGCTTGGAAGGTGCTGTGGCCGACTGGCCACAGCCCTCGTCGGGGCGCAACGGGCGCGCAATATCGCGGCCGCTCCGGTGTTGATGCCAAGCAGCCGTCAAACAGGAGGAAAACATGACTGAAACGTTCGATCGCCGTTCGGTGCTGGGGTACTGTGTCGGCAGCGCCGCTGGCGCTGTCCTGCTCGCATCCTCAACGCCGAGCTTTGCCGCTACCACCCAGTTCAAGGCCGATCTGAAGGGTTCGACGGAAGTGCCCCCGAACACCACGGCCGGCACCGGTTCGGTCACTGCGACCTTCGATCCCACCACTAAGCAATTGACCTGGAGCGGGACCTATTCGGGCCTTACCGGACCGGCGACTGCCGCGCACTTCCATGGTCCGGCCGAAGCCGGCAAGAACGCCGGTGTCGCCATATGGATTTCGGAAAAGGGCAAGCCGTTCGACAGCCCATTCAAGGGTTCGGCGACTTTGACCGACGCGCAGGTTTCCGACCTGATGGCCGGTTTGTGGTACGCCAATATCCACACTGCGACTAATCCCGGCGGCGAATTGCGCGGTCAACTTACGAAATCATAAAAGCCGAAATCATAAAGCGCTGGCTTTTAGCGTCTTTTCCTGTCGTGAGAACCGACCCGCCGTTCCCTTGAGGGGATCGGCGGGTCTGGCTTAACTGCACTCAATTTCGTGCAAGCTCACGGCAGCCCGGCGACAGCGCGTGCATCGCCGGTCAGTTCGAGAATATGCAGGCCGGTGCCGGCGCGATCGACGATATAGATATAGCCGCGATCGTCAGTTTCGACATTGTTGGTTTGAATCGCGACCTTGCAGCGATCCACGCCGTTGACCTTGACGCAGCGCTTATCGGTGTCAGCCGTGATCGAGGGAATGAAATAGCCGATTTCCTTCGGGTGATATGGATCGCGGATATCGACGGCGCGGACGCCGGCGTTGAAATAGCTGAGAAACGCGATCTTCTTGTAGAAAACCGGCGCCATGCTTTCATTGCTCGAGTGGGTGCCGAAGCGGCCGCCCCGGGCGCAGAAATTGCCGCTCGATTCCGGCACCTGGAAATTCGAGATCACCATCGGGTGAGACTCGATCGTGACATCGACGAGCCATGCCATTTGCTGCGGCTCTTCGCATTCGTTGCGGATCTCTTCATCGACGATCAGGACGATGTCACGCGTTGCGCCCACCGCATCCTTGGCAAATTCCGGGATCGGCATTTTCGGCATCGGGAACGTGGTATGGGCGCCGTTGAACGGCGTCATGTCGAGCCGCCCGACTTCCGGATATTTCAGGTTCTCCGGCGTCGGCTCCGTCGGCCCGTGCAGCAGCTTGTCGCGATCGACGATCTGCATCATGCCGCCTTTATTGGTGCCGTAGCCGAAATAAATCCGGTTGCCCTGCGGTCCCAGTGAAATCATGCCGTGCAGTTCGGTCGGCACCGGTCCGGTGGCGCCGGGCTCCTGTCCGGGCAGGCCGAAATCGCGGATCTTTACCGGGTGCACGGGATCGCTCATGTCCCAGACCTCGGTCATGCGCCGCACCCGCCAGCCCGGTACGCCGGAGACGAGATAGGCGATCCCGGTATCGCATTCCCAAAAGCTCTTATGGGTGTCCTCGAGCTTGCCGGGGCGCTGCCAGACCAGTTGCGGCTTTGCCGGATCGGTCACATCGAAAATCTGATGACTCTGGCCGCCGAATACGCGCAACAGATAGACCTTGCTCGGATCGCCTTTGGGCAGCGACTTGCCGTCGCAAACCCGCGTCATCTGCGCCCCGCCCTCTTCGTAATTGCCCTCGGTGCCGGGGATATGGGCGAGATATTTCGGATGCGCCGGATCGGTGACGTCGACGATCGAGGTGCCGTTGAACTCGTTCTGGCCGGTGATCGGGTTAAGCGGCTTCGGCACCTCGGGCGTGCCGCCGTGATGACCGATATAGGCGATGTAACGGTCGCCCTGGTGATGGATGGTCGGCTGATAGGCGGAGCGATGCTGCAAGTCGTTGTAGCCGACCAGCCGCATATTTCTCGCCTCCGGCGGGTCGCCGATTTTCGGCGCGCCCGGTACGGTGACGAGTGTCGATTGCGCGGTTTGCGCGATCGACGGCGACACAAAGGCTGAACACGCGACCGCTAGCGCTAAGCCTGCCGTCAATGCGATCGTTCGTTTCCGATTGAACCTACCGGACATTCTCGTCTCCTCCTCCTCGCCGCCCCTTGCTTACGATGGGCATTGTTATTCGGATGATTCTTATTGCTTGGGTATATGCGCTTCCTGGATGACTTTGGTCCACTTGGCGATGTCGGAACGCATCAGCGCATCGACTTCGGCCGGCGTCGAGCCTTTGGCGTCGATGCCGAGCTCGAGCGCGCGCTTTTTCAGATCTGGATCGGCAAGAACCTCGCGCAATGCGGCATTGAGCTTGTCGATGATCGGCTGCGGCGTTCCCACCGGCGCATAGAGCGCATTCCATGAGGTCACGTTGAAGCCCGGCACGCCGGCTTCCGCTGCCGTCGGGATGTCGGGGAGCTCCGGCGATCGGTGTGTGCCGCTCGTCGCCAGCGCGCGGGCCTGACCGCTTTCCAGGCTCGGTTTGAGCGCCGCATAGAACTCGACTTCCATCTGGACATCGTTGCGCAGGAGCGCCACCGCTTCGTCGGGCGAGGTGCGGAACGGCACGATGACGAAATCGGCCCCCGACATAGATTTGAAAAGCTCGGCGGTCAGGTCTTGGGTACTGCCGACCACGATCGCCGCGATATTGATCGTGCCAGGTTTGTCGCGCGCCGCCTTGAGGATTTCGCCCAGCGTGTGAAATTCAGACGTGGCCGGAACGGTAAAGATCAGGTTGAACGTGCCGATGGTGGAGATCGGCAGGAACTGCTTGAGCGGGTCGAACTGCAGCTTGTTGAAAAGCGGCACGCTGATCGCGGTGCCGTTGGTGAAGAACGCCAAAGTATAGCCATCGGCCGGGCTCGAAATCACCGCTCGCGCCGCGGCGATGCCGCCGGCGCCAGGCATGTTCTCGATTATATAATTCTGGCCGAGCTTCTCGCTGAGCTTTCCAGCAACCAGACGCGCGGTGATATCGGCAACGCCGCCGGGGCCGAACGGAACAATGATGCGAACCGGGTGGTCCGGATAAGACGATTGGGCGGCCGCGCCGCCCGTACCGAGCCCGATTGCCGCAAACATCAAAACCAGCGCCGCATATCGGCGCCTCATAACATCGAACATCCGCTACGTCTCCTTGGACTATCTCAAATCCGTTTTGTGCCGGAAAATGGGGTAGTCAGGCTTTCAAATCGCACTTTGCCGCCCACTGTTCCTTGGTCTGGGCGGCATAATCGCCAAATCGTCCGGCCGCAATAGCCGCTCGTGCGCCCGCTACCAGGTCCTGGTAGTAGAAGAGATTGACGATCGAGAGAAGCGTTCCGCCGAGCGTTTCGCCGGCCTTGAACAGGTGGTGCAGGTAGGCCCGCGAAAAGTCTCGAGCAGCCGGGCAGCGGCTTTCGGCATCCAGCGGGCGCGGATCGTCGGCGTGCTGTGCATTCTTGACGTTGATCGGGCCGAACCGCGTAAACGCAAGCCCATGGCGGCCGTTTCGCGTCGGCATCACGCAATCGAACATGTCGATGCCGCGCCCGATCGCGCCGAGGATGTCGTCGGGCGTGCCGACGCCCATCAGGTAGCGCGGCCGGCTGGCCGGCAGGACCGGCGTCGTTTCGCCGACGATTTTGAACATGACGTCCTGTGGTTCGCCGACGGCAAGCCCGCCGATCGCATAACCCTCGAAGCCGATGCCGGTCAGCGCGCGAGCACTCGCCTCACGCAGGCTTTGGTCGTCGCCGCCCTGCACGATGCCGAACAGGCTATGACCGATCGGCGCGCCCTCGAAGGCGCGCTTGCAGCGTTCGGCCCAGCGCAGCGACAATTGCATCGCGCGCTCGATCTCGGCGGGCTCGGCCGGCAGGCGCACGCATTCATCGAGCTGCATGACGATGTCGGAGCCCAGCAACCTCTGCACTTCGATGGAGCGCTCCGGCGTCAGCTCGACCATGGCGCCGTCGAGGTGCGAGTGGAAGGTGACGGCGGCGTCGGTGACTTTGCGCAATGGTGCCAGCGACATCACCTGAAAGCCGCCGGAATCGGTGAGGATCGGATAGGGCCAGCGCATGAATTCATGCAAGCCGCCAAGCGCCGCGACGCGCTCTGCCCCCGGCCGCAACATCAGGTGATAGGTGTTGCCGAGCAGAATATCGGCGCCCGAGGCGCGGACATCGTCATGATGCACGCCCTTGATCGCAGCCTGCGTGCCGACCGGCATAAAGGCGGGCGTGCGCACCACGCCGTGCGCGGTCGTGACTTCGCCGGTTCGCGAGGCGCCATCGGAGGCGGTGAGGCGGAAAGAAAAAGGCTGCGCCATTACGTCGGCAGAAGGACGCTGCCATCCTGGTGAAGCCCCACGGCCATCGCAGGAGTGAGGCCATGAAAATTGGTCATTTTCGGCATTATTGTTGTCTCCGGCGATCGCGCATGGACTTTAATGTAGAGCCGGCGTGATCGCCAGCCGTGCCTTCCGGCCATTACGCGCCCTCGCAGAACAGCAGGCAGGCATCGCCGTAGGAATAGAAGCGATAGCCGCTCGCAATGGCATGCGCATAGGCGCGCCGCATCACCTCAAGGCCGCAAAACGCCGAGACCAGCATGAATAAGGTCGATCGCGGCAGGTGAAAATTGGTCAGCATCGCGTCGACGGCGCGGAACCGATAGCCGGGCGTGATGAAAAGCGCCGTCTCGCCGGCAAATGGCGCGAGCGTGCCATCCTCCGCGGCAGTGCTCTCGATCAAGCGGAGCGACGTCGAACCGACGGCGACAATGCGGCCGCCATTTCGCCGTGCCGCATTGAGCGCAGCTGCGGTTTCGGCGCTGACCGTACCCCATTCGGCATGCATCTTATGCGCGGACGTATCATCGGCTTTTACCGGCAGGAAAGTGCCGGGCCCGACATGCAGCGTCACCCGCACGACATCGATGCCATGCTCGCGCAATGCGGTGGTGAGACCGTCGGTGAAATGCAGCCCCGCAGTCGGCGCCGCGACCGAGCCTTCCAAGCGCGCGAACATGGTCTGGTAATCGGCACGATCGTGCTCATCGACCTCGCGCCGGCTCGCGATATAAGGCGGCAGCGGTATGTCGCCGCGCTCCTCGAGCGCCTGATCGAGCGCCGCGCCATCGAAGGTGAAAGCAAGCGTCACTTCGCCGCCCTCCTCGCCCTCGCCTTTTTGTTCGACAGTGGCATCGAGCTGATCGATGAAACACATACGGCCTTCGCCGCCGAACCGCACCAAATCGCCGGTCACCAGGCGCTTTGCCGGCTTGACCAGGGCCCGCCAGCGCGAGCCATCAAGCCGTTTGATCAAGGTTGCCGAAATCGCCGGTTCATGCTCGCCGCGGCCGATCCGGCGGCCATGCAGATTCGCGGGAATGACCTTGGTGTCGTTGACGACGATCACGTCGCCCGGCCGCAGCAGCGCCGGCAGATCGCGGATGATCCAATCCTCAAGCTCGTCCTTCGTGCCCGGACGCACCACAAGCAGTTTCGCGGCGTCACGCGGCGAAGCCGGCCGCAACGCGATGCTGTCCTCCGGCAGATCGAAGTCGAAAAGATCGGTTCGCATTCACGAAGTCCTGGCGCCGGCGTGGCTGGTTTCCACACGGCGGCAAAGTGCATTAGAACGCGCATAGAGCAACCTTTTGGGCGGCAAGCAACGTGGCGAATGCGGTCGATCCCCATGCCGTGGATGTCGCGGTCATCCAGGTCAAACCCGGCATTGGCGATGTCATTTGGCATTTGCCGTTCATTCGCGCCATTGCCGCGACCACAGCGAGCGGCCGAGTTGTTTTTCTCGCACCGCCTTCGAGCGGGGCTAAGGAGCTGCTCGCTGCCGAGCCGGGCGTTGCCGAGACGATTTATTTCCAGCACGCGGGATCGGAGCTGCGGCGCGGCGTCAATCTGATCCGTCTGGCGGCATTGCTGCGGCGGCGCCGTTTCGGGTCGATCTGGATTCTCGACCGCACCACCCGTCCGGCCGTTGCTGCTAAGCTTGCCGGAATCCCCTTGCGCATCGGACTGGGTCTCGGCGCGCAGAAACTTTTCATTACCAATCCCGGCATCGACCATAGTCACTTTCACGACCATCCGATCGATTGGCTGCGCGCGCTGATGAAAGCGATGAACGTGCCGCTGCCGGCGGCCGAACCGGCGCTGCGGCTTTCGCAAACCACGCTCGCCACGATCGCGGAAAAATTCACAACCCTCCCCCGCCCCTGGATCGTACTTGGCATCGGCGCCTCGCATCCGGACAAAGATTGGTCCGACGATCAATGGACGCAGTTCCTCGGCGAGCTGCGCCGCCGAATCACTGGAACGGTATTTTTGATCGGCGGCAGCGCCAATCGGGCACGCGCGCAGAACTTTATCGCGTCGAGTACGGGCGCATCGGCCCTCAATGCGTGCGACCTCAGTCTGACCGAAGCGGCAGCGCTCCTGCGTCACGCCGATCTTTTCGTCGGCCCGAGTTCCGGACCGCTCAATCTCGCGGCCGCCGGCGAAACGGATGCCTTTGGATTGTTCGGCTCGACGCCGGTTCTGACCTATTCGAAATTCATCCACGCCATCGTGCCGGAGGGCGGTCCGTCGCCCGGCGGCATGGCGCGGATTTCGCCCGCCAAAGTGATCGACGCCATCGCGTCCTATCTCGGGAATGCGCGCTGCTGAAGCGGCTATCACTGCACCGATTTGTCCGTGGTGCGGTCATCGACGTATCGGATCGCGATCGGCCGGCCGGCCACCGCGCCGCTCATGCCTTTGCTGAAATGAAGCGGCGTGCAGCGCGTCAGCGCCGCATTGACGGCATCGCGATAAATATCGCGCACGTCGGCCGGCGCGTCGTGGCTCGCATAGGTGACGCGCGGCGGGGCTATGATTTCGCCGTCGCGTTTGAAGGCAAAACGGATGGTGTATTCCATGCCGTGAAGCGCTGCATCTTTCGGCGGCGGCACCCAGCAGGCGCGCAGCGCGGCGTACATGGCGCTGATCGAGTTCGAGCGGCTTTTCCTCCGGCGCATTTTCGCTGTCGCCGTTGCCGTCGTTGGCGACCGGAGGATGAACTGAAGGATCGTTATCGTCGGTCGACACGATGGTCAGCCGCAAATCCTCGCCGATCGGCGGCCAATAATAGGGCAAGCACGGACCGCGGTGGAACACGCCGCAGAACGACGGATGGCAGGGGTGCCCGCTCAACACGCTGCACTCCGACTGCGGTGTCTGCGCCCGCACCGGCGCTGATGCACCGGCGGCGGCAAGGCCGATTACCCCGCAGACGATAACGAATGCGCCCCGGAGCCAATCCATCGGACCTCGCTATTTAATGTCGGCGGCCACCTGCATCTTGATGATCTTGTCGGGATTGCGCGGCGGCTCCCCGCGTTTGAGCTTGTCGACATTGTCCATGCCGCTCAGCACCTCGCCGACCACGGTGTATTGGCCGTTGAGGAACGAGCCTTCGTCGAACATGATGAAGAACTGGCTGTTGGCCGAATGGGGATTGCTGGTGCGGGCCATGCCGACGATGCCGCGCTCATACGGCACATCGGAGAACTCCGATTTCAAATCCGGATATTGCGAGCCGCCGGTGCCATTGCCGTTTTCGCCATCGCCGGTCTGCGCCATGAAGCCCTCGATGACGCGGTGGAACGGCACGTCATCGTAAAACTGTTCGCGCGCCAGTTTTTTCATCCGCTCGGCATGTCCGGGCGCGACGTCGGTACGCAATTTGATGACGACGCGGCCCGGCGTGGTATCGAGCACCAGCACATTCTCCGGATCGGCGCCGGCGGGTAATTCGACTGCTTCGGCCATTTGCTTTCCTCTATCCCTGAATAGGTGGTTGTGCCCCTCACGGCACAATGGTTGCTGATTTGATGTAATCCAGTTTGGGAAACGCCGTCGTCAGATAAGCGTTGCCTTCACGCTGCACGCGGCTTTGATCGGGCCCGTTGCCGCCCGGCGCGCCTTCGCCGTAACCGCTGTAGAGAGCGTCGACCACATTCATGCCCGATATGACTTGGCCGAACGGCGCAAAACCCTGACCGTCGAGCGCGGCGTTATCGCCGAAATTGATGAACACCTGGGTTGTGCGCGTGTTGGGGCCTGCGGTGGCAAACGTAATCAATCCGCGTTTGTTGCTGGTCTTGACCGGATCGTCATTGATCCTGGCATTTCGCCACTGCCCGGAAATTGCCGGATTGGCATTGAGGCCGAACTGCACCATGAAACCTGAGATCACGCGAAAGAAGCGGCTGTTATCGAAAAATCCGTTCTTGACCAGATTATAAAACCGGTCGGCGCCGAGCGGCGCCCAATCGCGGTGCACCTCGACGACGAATGATCCCTTGCTGGTGTCGAATTTGGCCTTGTAGACCGCGGGCGCTTGTTCGTGCAGCGCGCTGGGGTTGGCAAGCGCCGGGTTGGCCGGAGTTTGGCTCCAAGCGGGCGCCGCGACGGTCAGCGTAAGCAGAAGTGCAGCGAAGCGGATCATGTCATCTCCCGGATAGGATTGCTTTGTGCGGTCGATTAACGCGGCGGATATTACTTCTTGGCGAACTTGGACTTCAGCCGAGCCGCGACCGGCGCCGGCACGAAGGCCGAAACGTCGCCGCCCATGCCGGCAATCTGACGGACCAAGGTGGCGGTGATCGGGCGGACCGCGGGAGCGGCCGGTAGAAATACTGTTTGCATCTCCGGTGCCATGCTCGCGTTCATGCCTGCCATCTGCATTTCGTAATCGAAATCGGTGGCGTCGCGGACGCCGCGGACCAGGACGGTCGCACCGGCCGCTCGCGCGGCCGCAATAACGAGATTGGCGAAGGTGGTGCAGACGACCTCGCATCCGGCGGCACGGCCGAGCGGCGCGCAAATCTCGTTCGCCATGGCGAGCCGCTCTTCGGTGTCGAACAGCGGTGTCTTGCCGGGATGGATACCGATGGCAAGCACCAGCCGATCGACGAGCCGCACGGCCTTGCCGACAACATCGAGATGGCCGTTGGTGATGGGATCGAACGATCCGGCAAAGAGAGCAACCCGCATGACGGCGGTCTAGCCCGCGTCCAAGGTTGCCGCAAGGTGGCTTACGCGGCCTGCCTTGCCACGCGACGGCATGGGAAGTGTGCGCCGAACTCGCTTTTTGCCTGCAGCCGTCAAGCTGAAAAACGCCAATATACTACCAGCAATTCGAAAATTCTTACGTTGGGTCAATGCGTTGCGTAAAAATACCAAGTTGTGATGACGATCAAATTCAGCTTTGAACATTTGGATTAAATAACAAGACAAATGGGAGCAACCAGTTCGCCGACGTGACGTTAATGATCGGCGGATAGTTGCGGACAGGGATTAGGTGTCATGATCAAGACCGTTTCAGCAATCGCCGTTGCTGCGATCGCAGCGGCTTGTTTTGTCGCATTCCCGAGTTTGTCGCCGCAAGTCGAAGCCAGCGCGCCGGTCGCGGGCGCCAAGGCTGATCGTGCCGACGTTCGGCCACTGGGTGTCGATTGCGGTCAAAATGCGTGGCCGCATTTCGATGCAGCATGCATGCGCGACGCACGTTCGCCCTTGGGCCAACCGCGAACGGTGCGGTTTGTCTCGGCGGATCGATTGCCGGGTCAAACCGGCCATTGAACTGATCTAGAAACTGCCGGAAGTTTGCCGTTTGGCGGAAGGTGTTGTCCCCACCTTCCGCCAAAGTTTTATTTCGCGCATGATCCTCCAAAACGCCGGTGCGATTGGCACGCAATCCGGCACCACGGCAGGGAGGAAATCATGAGGGTCGGTTCGGTCATCCGCCGCTACGTGTTGGCTTTGACGATTGCAGCACTCTGCGGTTCGCCGGCCGGGGCCCAAAATGCTCCCGCGACGGATTTTCCGAACAAGCCGATCCGGCTGATCGTGCCCTATACGCCGGGCGGCCCCTCCGACGTGATGGGCCGTCTTATCGCCCAGTCGCTCACAGGCACCTTCGGGCAGCAGGTTTACGTCGACAACCGGCCCGGCGCCGGTTCGACGCTCGGCGGCAAATTAGTCATCGGCGCCGAGCCGGATGGCTACACCTTGCTGGTTGCCACCGCCGCTACGCTGGCGATCGGACCCGCGCTTTTCCCGGATGCCGGACTTGATCCGAAAGTTTTTGTTCCGGTCGGGCTCTTTGCCACCGTGCCGTTTGTGATGGTCGCGGGACCGAAGGCGCCGCCCGGCGGCATCACCGACATCATCGCTTACGCGAAGGCGCATCCCGGCAAGCTGACTATCGGGGTGCCGAATGGCGCGCCGCCGCACATGCTGGCGGCCTGGTTCAAAAGCCTCACCGGGACCGACATTTTGATCGTGCCTTATAACGGCGCCGCCGGCGATATGACGGATCTCATGGCCGGCCAGATCGATCTCGCGATCGAGACCGGCTCGATCGTGCTGTCGCATCTATCCGACGGCAGCATGCGGGCGCTTGCGACCGCGACGCCGCAACGGCTTCCCGAACTGCCGAATGTACCGACCCTGATCGAAAGCGGAGTGCCCGGCTACGTCGCGACGTCGTGGACCGGTCTCGCGGCGCCGCCCGGCACGTCGCCAGCGATCGTCGCCAAGCTCAACGCAGCTCTCAATGCCGGCCTTGCCACGCGGGATCTGCAAGCCAAGCTCAAAAATCTCAGCGCCAGGGGTCAGCCCGGCACACCCGCAGGCCTTCGCCGACTTCGTCGCCGCTGAACAGCCGAAGTGGGTCGCGATGGTGAAACTTTCCGGCGTCGCCACCAAATAGAAGGCGATGTTTCGTTTGATAGACCCATAGGCTAAAGCTAGGTCAATCCGCAGAAGGCGCCCATACGGAAGCGGACATCCCATTCTGCTCTACACATGTCGCCTAATGACCGAAGGTGTAATTCACGCGGACGGTGCCCATGTTGACGTCCTGATTGATGGTTTCGGTGCGATCGTAACCTCCCATGAAGTTGATGAGGTTGTTGCCGGTGCTGCTGCCCATGAAAAGATGGTCGTATTCGGCAGCAACCGACCAGCCCGGCGCAAAGCCGTATTCGATGCCAGTTCCGATCGCGCCACCCCAACGGGTTTGGGTGGCCTGATCAAACGCGAAACCGGCCGGGAAGCCGCCGGCCGCGAATTGCGATACGCCGTTATACTTGTCATCGTCCACGGCAGCGCCGCCTTTCACGTACCAGAGCACGTTGTTCCAGGCGTAGCCGACCTGACCGGTGAAGAGCCCGATGGCATTGATCTTGGTCTGGTCCAAGAACGGCAGACCGGCGAAGGTCCCCGTTGAACTCGTGTTTGATCCCTTGAGATTTGCCCAGTCGCCTTGGGCTTCGACGCCGAAGACCCAGTTGGTCGTTTGCCAGCGATAGCCGATCTGACCGCCGAACAGAGTACCCGATGCATCGGCGCAACCTTCGCTTATCGGACTCGGTGGGGTGCCGCCCACAGCCCTGGTGAGATTCCAGCAATTGCGGCTCCATGCGCCGCCGCCGTTCAGGCCGATGTAAAGACCGGCCCAGTTGTACACAGGGGCAGCCATGGGAGGTGCTTTGGTGTACATGGTCTTCGCGGGAAGGTCGGCGGCGCTGGCTGCGCCTGAGAGAACAGCGATAGAAAGTAGTCCAGCCGTAATGGCCGCAATCCGATGCATTCCCAACCCCCAGCATTGTCAAACAAGGACTGCCCCTTCCTATTCTGCTATACAATCGTCGCGTGAAACAGCGGGGCTCAACCCGGAGACGATATTTGCCGGGATGTGTTGCGGAAATGCCTCGACGGCAAGCGCGATGCCAGCGCTCGACGATCGCCGCCGGCGAGGTAGGTCTTCCGGTTTTTACTGCGCCAGATGATCGAGCCCGAGCGATTTGATGATCGGCGACCAGCGCGCCAGGTCGGCTGTCATCGTTGCGGTGAAGTCTTGCGGCGTACCGCCCATCGGCGTGTAGTTGAGCTTGGTGAGCGCGCTCTGCAGTTGTGGCGTCTTCAAGCCGTCATTGATCGTCGCGTTGAGCTTGGCGACGATCGGTTGCGGCGTGTGCGCCGGCGCCAATAACCCGGTCCATGCGATGGTCACGAAGCCCGGATATCCGGCTTCCACCATGGTCGGCACATCGGGCAATTCCGGAATCCGTTTGGCCGACGTGACCGCGAGCGCCCGCAACTTGCCGGCCTGGATCAGCGGCAGCAGCACGCTGGTCGCCTCGAAAGTCATTTGCACATTGCCGGCCATGACATCGTTGATCGACGGTCCGCCGCCTTTGTAAGGAACGTGCACGATGTCGATGCCGGCGCGGGCCTTGAACATTTCGCCGATCAAGTGCGGCAGCACGCCAATGCCGCCGGAGGAGAAGTTCACTTTGCCGGGATTGGCTTTGGCGTAAGCGACCAGCTCGGCAACGCTATGGGCGGGCACGGCTGGATTGACCACGAGCACGTTGGACGTGGCGCCGACCAGGGCGACAGCATCGAAGCTGGTGAGCGGATTGTATCCGGCATCGGGATGGAGCAGCGGCGCGATGATGAGCCCGCTCGACGCCGAATAGAGCAAGGTGTACCCGTCCGGCGTCGCTTCGGCCGCGTCCTTCGAACCCAGCGTATTGCCGGCGCCGGCACGGTTCTCGACGACGAAAGCCTGGCCGAGCTTGTTCTGCAGATAATTCGCGGTAATGCGCGCGACCACGTCGACCGGGCCTCCCGGCGGCGTCGGCACGATGATCTTCACCGGCCGTTCGGGGTAGCTTTGGGCCAGCGCCGCGCCGTTATCGAAGCAGGCCATCAATAGGGCGAGACCTATCGCCAATAACGCAAATGCAGCACCACGCGGTCGGATCACGGCATCTTCCCCCTTTTGTCTCGTTCTTGCCCGGTAACTGGACTAATCTAGCGGCGCGTGGGGGCTTTTGACCACCGCAGCGGCAATATCCCCAAACTTGACCCCCAGCTTGACCCCCTCTTGGCGCGTGTCTAAGAGCCGCACAGATAGACGGCAACCGCATGATCGTCCTTGTCGACAACTACGACAGCTTCACCTTCAACCTGGTGCACTATCTCGGTGAACTGGGCGCGGACGTCGTCGTTCACCGCAACGACAAGGTGACAAGCCGCGAGATCGTAACGGCTGACCCGGATGCCATCGTGCTTTCCCCGGGGCCTTGCACGCCGAAAGAGGCCGGCATCTGCCTCGATCTGATCGCGCATGCGGCCGGAACCATTCCCATCCTCGGGGTCTGTCTCGGCCATCAGGCGATCGGCGACGCGTTCGGCGGCAAGGTGGTGCGCGCTCCGGTGCCGGTGCACGGCAAGCTTTCGGAAATCCGGCACGAGGGCCGCGGCATTTTCCGCGGCATCAATGCGCCGTTCAAGGCGACGCGCTATCACTCGCTGGTCGTCGAACGCGACAGCATGCCGTCGGAGCTCGCGGTCACTGCCGATACCGAGGATGGTCTCGTCATGGGGCTTTCACATACCCGGCTGCCAGTGCATGGCGTGCAGTTTCATCCCGAAAGCATTGCGTCCGATCACGGCCATCTGATGCTGAAGAATTTTTTGGACATCGCTGCGACCTGGAACAAGTCGACCGGCCGGCGGGTCAATTGAGGATACCGCTGTGACTCCAGAATTTCGGGCACTGATCGGCAAAGTCGCGACCGGCGCGACGCTAGGCCGCGACGAAGCGACGAGCGCCTTCGAACAGATGATGTCTGGCGAAGCGACGCCGTCGCAAATGGGCGCGCTCTTGATGGCGCTGCGCGTGCGCGGCGAAACGGTCGATGAAATCACCGGCGCGGTCACGGCAATGCGCGCCAAGATGGTGCGGGTCGAGGCGCCGCCGGACGCCATCGACGTGGTCGGCACCGGCGGCGACGCATCGGGCTCGTTCAATATTTCGACCTGCGCCGCGCTGATCGTCGCCGGCGCAGGCGTTCCGGTCGCCAAGCACGGCAATCGCGCCCTGTCGTCCCGGTCCGGCGCCGCCGACGTGCTTGCTGCGCTCGGCGTCAATATCGATCTTAATCCGCAGCAGATCGGGCGCTGCATTCATGAAGCCGGCATCGGCTTTATGTTCGCGCCTGCGCATCATCCGGCGACCAAAAATGTCAACGCCACCCGCGTCGAGCTCGGCACCCGGACTATTTTCAATCTGCTCGGGCCACTCTCCAATCCGGCAGGCGTGCGGCGGCAGATGGTCGGCGTGTTCTCCCGGCAATGGACCGAACCGCTGGCGCAAGTGTTGAAGAATCTCGGCACCGAAAGGGCCTGGGTGGTGCACGGCTCCGACGGTCTCGATGAGATCACGACGTCGGGGCCCACCACTGTCACATCGCTCGAAGCGGGCGTAGTCCGGACCTTCGAGATTTCGCCCACAGACGTCGGCCTCGAAAAGGTCAAGCCGGAGGCGCTCCGTGGCGGAGACGCAGCGTCGAACGCCAAGGCGGTCGAGGCGGTGCTTGAGGGTAAGCAAAGTCCGTTCCGCGATGTCGCGATGCTCAATGCGGCAGCCGCGCTGGTGGTTGCCGGCAAAGCGAAGAACCTCAAGGCCGGCGTCGATCTCGCCGCGGATTCGCTCGACTCCGGCGAGGCCCAAGGCAGGCTCGATCGGTTGATCGTGGTGTCGAACGATGGCTGACATTCTGGCAAAGATTGGCGCCTATAAGCGCGACGAGATCGCCGCGGCGAAACGCAGCCGGCCGCTGGCTTCGATCGAACAGGAAGCCAAGGCGAACGATGCCCCGCGCGGCTTTCTGCGCGCAATCGAACGGCGGCTCGGCGCCGGCGACTACGCGCTTATTGCCGAGATCAAGAAGGCAAGCCCCTCGAAAGGGCTGATCCGAGCGGATTTCGATCCGACTGCGCTGGCTGCGGCCTACGAGGCGGGCGGCGCGGCGTGTCTTTCGGTTCTGACCGACGGACCTTCTTTCCAAGGCAGCCTCGATTATTTGCGTAAGGCGCGGGCGGCTTCGAGCCTGCCGGTGCTGCGCAAGGATTTCATGTACGACACCTATCAGGTGACGGAAGCGCGCGCCTATGGGGCCGATTGCATTCTCCTCATCATGGCTGCGCTCGAGGACACGAACGCTGCCGAACTCGAAGCGGCGGCCTTTGCGCTCGGCATGGATGTATTGGTCGAAGTGCATGACGAGCAGGAATTGGAGCACGCGCTGCGGCTGAAATCGAAGCTGATCGGCATCAACAATCGGGACTTGAAGACATTCGTAACGTCGCTTGCCGTGTGTGAGCGGCTCACCCGCCTCGTTCCCTCGGATCGCATCATGGTCGGCGAGAGCGGCATATTCGCCCCGGAGGATCTGGCGCGGCTTGAGCGCTCCGGTATCGCGACATTCCTCGTCGGCGAGAGCCTGATGCGCCAGGACGACGTCACCGCCGCGACCCGCAGATTGCTGGCGCGCGACAAAGCCGTCAGCGCGGCCCGGTAAAGAGCGTGGTCGCGCGCAGCAAAAAGCTTACGCATCTCGGCGCCCGCGGGGAGGCCCATATGGTGGACGTGTCCGCCAAGGCGCCGACCGAGCGCGAGGCAGTGGCCGAAGGCCGCGTGGTGATGACGCGCAAAACGCTCGACATCGTGCGCAAGGGTGACGCGAAGAAGGGCGACGTTCTTGGCGTGGCGCGCATCGCCGGCATTCAAGCCGCCAAGCGCACCCACGAACTGATCCCGCTGTGCCACCCCCTCCCCATCTCGCAGGTCGAAGTCGATATCGCGACGGACGCCAAATTGCCGGGCATCGTCGTCAAGGCCCGCGTCAAGGTTGCCGGCAAGACCGGAGTGGAAATGGAAGCGCTGACCGCGGTATCCGTCGCCTGCCTGACGATCTATGACATGGTCAAAGCAGTCGAACGCGGCATGCGCATCGAGGGCATCAGGCTTATCGAAAAGCGCGGCGGCCGATCCGGCCATTATCGCGTGCGGGAGTAACACCGTGGCCTTGCTCTCCGTCGCCGAAGCGCTCGATCAGGTGCTGGCGCATGCCGCGCCGCTCTCCTCCGAAATGGTTGCGCTCGCCGAGGCTTATGGCCGTGTGCTGGCAAATGATCTCAAGGCCCTGCGGACCCAACCGCCCGCCGACGTTTCGGCGATGGACGGCTACGCCGTGCGCGCTGCCGATGTCGCCACGGCTCCCGTCCGCTTGAAAATTATCGGCGAGGTGGCGGCCGGCCGGCCGTTCTCCGCCGTAGTCGGGTCCGGCGAGGCAGCGCGCATCTTCACCGGCGGCTTCATTCCCGACGGCGCCGATACGGTTGTGATCCAGGAACAGACGGCGCGCGACGGCGACAGCGTCGAGGTGCAAAAGCCCTCGGCAAAAGGCCGCAATGTGCGGCAGCAGGGACTCGATTTTCGCGCCGATCAGGTCTTGCTGGCAGCCGGGGAGCGCCTCAAGGCGCGCGATCTGCAGCTCGCCGCCGGAATGAATTACCCGCAGCTTCCGGTCTATCGACGGCCCAAGATTGCGCTGTTTGCAACCGGCGACGAACTCGTGCCGCCTGGCACCGAACCCGGCCCGGGCCAGATCGTCTATTCGAACGGCTTTGCCCTCGCCGCACTGGCCCGCGAAGAAGGCGCATCTGTGATCGACCTCGGCGTGGTCGGCGACACGCTCGAACCGACGATCGCTGCGGTTCGGCGTGCCCGTGAAGCCGGCGCGGACATTCTCGTGACCACCGGCGGCGCGTCGGTCGGCGAATACGATCTCGTGCAGAAGGCCTTCGCCGCGGAGGGCATGGCGCTGTCGTTCTGGAAAATCGCCATGCGGCCCGGCCGGCCGCTGATGCACGGTAGGCTCGGCGCCATGCATGTGCTTGGCCTGCCCGGCAATCCGGTTTCGTCCTACGTCTGTGCCTTCTTGTTCCTAGTGCCGCTTATTCGCCGCATGACCGGGCGCGGCGACGCTGCGATTGTGACCGAATCGGCACTGCTGGGTTGTGATCTACCGGCAAACGACGAGCGCGCCGATTATCTCCGGGCAACGCTGGAGAACGACTCCGCGGGTGCTGTGGCAACGCCGTTCCCGGTACAGGACAGTTCCATGATGGTGCCGCTGGCCAAGGCCGATTGTCTTCTGATCCGAGAGCCTTACGCGCCGGCCGCCGAGGCCGGCAGCCCGTGCCGAATCGTTAAATTCGAGCGTTAAGCCGCGGTATTCCCGTCCGCTCGCTTTCTTCACGTCAAATTAAATGGTTGCGGAACACATATGGAACGGATAGTGTCCGTTCATGATTTGTTTCAGCCATAGGCGCTTTTCGGCGAGGACTTTGCCGGAACGTGTGGCCTGAGAGGGGGAACGCTTATGCTTACACGCAAGCAAGCTGAATTGTTGCGTTTTATTCATGAGCGGCTGAAGGAAGCCGGCGTACCGCCCTCATTCGACGAGATGAAGGACGCGCTCGACCTGCGGTCCAAGTCCGGCATTCATCGCCTCATTACAGCGCTTGAGGAGCGCGGCTTCATCCGCCGCCTGCCCAACCGGGCACGCGCCATCGAGGTGATCAAACTGCCGGAATCGGTCGCCCAAGGTGTCGTGGCCGGCCGCGCCCGGGGTTTTACCCCAAGTGTCATCGAGGGCAATCTCGGCCGGGTGCGTGCGAGCTCTGAAGATGACGGTGGCCGTCCCGTTGCCGTGCCGGTGATGGGCCGCATTGCCGCCGGCACGCCGATCGAGGCAATCCAAACCCGTAGCCATACCATCAACATGCCGGCCGATCTTCTCACCACGGGTGAGCATTTTGCGCTCGAAGTGCGTGGCGATTCGATGATCGAAGCCGGCATCCTCGACGGCGACATGGCGCTGATCAAGCGGACCGATGCCGCCGATACCGGCGACGTCGTGGTGGCGCTGATCGACGATGAGGAAGCAACCTTAAAGCGCTTTCGCCGCCGCGGCGCCTCGATCGCGCTCGAGCCTGCGAATACCGCTTACGAAGTCCGCATCCTGCCGCCCAACCGGGTGCGCATTCAGGGCAAGCTCGTCGGATTGTTCCGGCGGTACTGAGCGGATCACTGGTCGGCCTCGATGTCTTCCTGCCGGGGCGTGGCGTCGCGAGGTTGCTGACGCGGCGGGCTGCTGTCGGGATTTGCACCCGAAGCGCTGTCTGTAGCCGTGCGCCGCGGCGGAAGAGCCGGCGCCCACGGCCGATCGAAATTCTCCGGCCTTGTGCCTTCGACGATAAAGCCCGTGCCGTTGCGCCGTAGCGAAAGCGCACCGCGCCTGCGCCAAACATCCCGGCCAATGACCATTGCGGAGCAGTCCGGCGGCGGATCGTCGTGGGTCGCCAGGATAAGCATGGTGCGGCGGCAATCTTCCTCGAAGGCATCGGGCTCGAGCGCATAGGAAACCAGAGCGCCGTCGGCAAGCTTGCCGATACAGCCGGACGCATCGCAGGAGATCCCCTGCCCCAGCCCCTTATCCTTCACATCGCGGCCATCGGCATCGGCCGCGAGCCATTCACGGGTGGCAAAACTGTCGCCGCCGCTATGATGAAAGGCGAGCCGGCCATCCGCTCCCCGGACCGCAAAGGTGCGTCCGTCACCCGCCATCAGCACATCCGGCACGGGCGTGCGCGCCGCCCAGATGACGGCAATAACTACCAGAAGCACGCCGCTCCACCACAGCGGCGTCTTCAGCAGTCCGATCACCAGCAGACCCGCCGTGGCGAAAAGAAGCGGCCCCGTGCCGAAGGAGGTCACCCGGCCGAATGCGCCGGGCAGGCTCGCCACCCACAGCGCGACGGTATCCATCCATTCAATGCCGTAACCCATTTGCCGCCAGAACACGGCGTCGAAGCCGAACGGCATCGCGACGACACCGAAAATCCCCATCGGCATCACCCAGGCCGAGACCACCGGCATGGCGAGGAGATTGGCGAGCACGCCATAGGGCGCGATGCGATGGAAATGGTAAGCGGCATAGGAGGTGGTGGCGAAGCCGGCCAAGAGCGACGCCAGCGTCAGCCCGACAATCTCATTGATGCCCCATAAGGCGGCGCGCGCGCCGAGCGAACTGTCGGCATTGGCGCGCAGTTTGATCGCGCCGCGTTCGTAGCCGGCGATCAGCGCCAAGGTCGCCGCAAACGACATCTGAAAGCTCGGATGCACGACCGCTTCCGGCGCCAGCACAAGCACCAACAGCGCCGCCACCGTCAGCGTGCGCATGGTCACGGTCGGCCGGTCGAGCATGACACCCGTCAGCACCACCGCGATCATGATGAAGGAACGTTGCGTCGCGACTTCAGCGCCCGACAGCAGCAAATAAAAGGTCGTCACGATAAGCGCGGCGAAGGCGGCCCATTTTTTGATCGGCGCGCGATCGGCGAGGCCCGGAATGAGCGCGAAGAAGGCGCGGAAAATGAAAAAGATCATGCCGGCGACAACCGCCATGTGATAGCCGGAAATTGACAGCACATGGCCGATGCCGGAAACGAACATCGCATCGTAGAGATGCGAATCGATGGAGTCGCGCCGGCCGTCGATCAGCATCGCGGCGATGGCGCCGGGATCGCCGCGCAGCACGGCGCGAATGCGGGCGTCGATGGCGTCGCGCATCCGTTGGATCACGGCATTGGCGCGATGCAGCAGGCCCTGTTCCGATGGTGGCGTGATGACCTTGACGGCGCCGCGGACGAAGCCCGACGCGCCGATGCCCTGAAAATAAAGATCGCGGGCGAAATCGTAGCTGCCCGGTTCGAGCGGCTGCAGCGGCGGATATGTCAATAAATTTCTAATGATATCAATATATTAGTGCAATGATCCGAAGTTATGTCCAATAAATGTCTGATATGGCACCGGCCAGCAAGCCCAGGTCGGCCTCCCCTATTCCCTGAGCACGAGCCGCCGGTGCTCCTCGCGCATCTCTTCCGCGACGTCCGTCTTTGATAGCCGGACGAGTTCGGCGAACGGCGCGTTCGGCCGGCAGCCTCGGCAGGACAGCGCCGGGATGAGGCTGGTGATGGCAGCGCCGGGATGACGATCGATCCAGCGAAGGTCGACGGCCGCGGTGGTGCGGCTGGCCGGGCAGCGCACCCATAGAAAGTAATGCCGCGTCAGGATCGCGGCTTCGATCGTCGGCGAGAACAGCATCGGCATGCGCTTCGACTGGCGCTCGTTGGTATTGGCCGGTTTCCATGCCTAGTGCCCGGTTTTGGGTAGCGGGTCAGTTTCAATTGATCTGCACCCCTAGCGCTCAAAACTAGGAAACCCTAGGTCTTAGTGAGCGGCGAATATTGGCCGCGACTCTCGCTACCATCAACTTGCCCCGGGCATCGTGGTGTCCGGGGCCTTTCATTGAGGAACGAGGTAACGGGTTGCGGGTTAGTCACGCGGACGGTGCCCGAAGCCCCAGGCCCCGACACCCTCATTTCGGCTCCGTCTAAGCCTCCGTTCGCGGGGGCTTTCATTTTGGGGATTGGGCCCTAGGCCGCCTCAGGCGGCCTCTTTCATTTTCAAACGGACACTACCCCAATTGTGGTGCGGGATCTAAATCTGTGGGGCGGCGTCTTCGCGCACAAAGGGTTAGGAGATTGCGCAATGCAGCCTGTGCTTCCGTCAAGGATCGCTGATGCCCAACTGGCCGAAAATGATGCCTGGAAACGTTATGCTGCGGCAAAAGGCGACAATTGGCGTGAAGCCCTCGCCGAATGGGCGGAAGCACGCGAGGCAACGTTGACGGCATATCTCGATGAGGCTGCCCGCTGGCCTAGGTAATGGCCGCGCAGGGGCACGGCGGTTGTTACGCGTAACGTTACGCAGACGCCAAGCCGCCGGTAAGCTTCTCGCCTATCCGCCACAGCAATAGGCGATCCTCAAAACTCAACGCTGAACTTTGAGATTTTCTGCGGAAGTCTTGCCCTTGTTGGCGACTTCTTCGTATTCGACGACTTGGCCTTCATTGAGTCCGCTAAGGCCGGCTCGCTCGACCGCCGAGATGTGAACGAACACATCTTTGCCGCCAGCCTGCGGCTGAATAAACCCATAGCCCTTTTGAGAATTGAACCACTTCACAGTACCCTTAGACATTGGTCGCTCCCGCTTGAGTTAGACCGCCATTGTAACATTTAGCGGCCGGCCTGAAATACCTTCTGCAGCGTCTGCAGCCGCGCACATTGGCGCGCCAAGAATGGAAAAGGGCGGCCGAAGCCGCCCTTCCCTTCGCGCTCCGCCGGGCAAGCGCAGGCCGGCCCGGCGCCTTGGCGATCAGGCGGCGTACCTGCGTCGCCACCCACGCTCAGTGAAGCGGCCTCTCGTCCCCCGCCAAGTCGCCATTTATTCGGACCGCGGCTTCCCGCGCCAGCAACGACCTGGCCATGGCATTCAACTGGTCCGTAGGAACTACCAAACGCTGTTGCACGGTGCGCTCAAATTTGTTCGGATCATGGGAGGCGGGTTGGCGGGAGCAGAACACTAGATGCGTCACGGGTCCCACCGTTTTCACAATGCTAAGCTCGTCCACATAGACCGGAGTGGCCATGCACGATTCAATGATCGGATCGTAGCTCATGTGGCGGCACTCCCGATTCGCTTGCACTCCATTGTGGCGTGAAACTTACTTTTCGCGGCGCTGAGCATGTTCAGCAGGTGCCCAACCGCAAACATTGTCTTTTCCACGTTTTGCCACGGCACATAATGAAGATCGCGGCTGCCGGTTTGTGCGGATTCGTCATTGCCAATTGCATCACCCACGGTATCCCACACGAGCAGCGACATGTTGTGCATGTCGCACAAATCGCTCTCCAGGTCGGCATAGGCATCCGCAAGGCGCCTACTGCGCTCTAGATCAGTTTCGACAGTTTCAGTGCTGGCCATCTCGTCCGTTGTTCTAGTGCAGTGGCTCATGACGCCACCTCGACAAGCACTCGCTCCACCGCCCCGCCGTCCAGCACCCGCGGGGACACCGCAGGAACAGCAAAGGTAGCGCCGCCGTCACGCTCGGCACGTTCGAAAGCGGAACGGACGACGGGGTCGGTAAAGAGTGTGGAGAGTTGAGAAGTGCTATAGTCGATCTTAGCCTTGGCCATAGGGTCCCCCTTTTGGCTGGGTTAGGGCTGTCAAGGTGCGCCTAACACCTTGGCGGCCCGATTTATTTGTGATATCGGTAATTGATGAGCAAGTCAATACGTGATATCTCGAAAAAGAAAGAGACGCGGGGCCGGAAGAAAACCACCGGTCCCGGCGAGCCAGTCTTATTGCGTTTACACAGGCCCCTGCTGACTAACCTCGATGACTGGGCATCCCATCAAGGTGATGCCCCGTCCCGCCCAGAGGCCATCCGCCGCCTCGTGGAGAAAGCCCTCGCATCCGAACAGCCTGCATCTCCCCGACCCACAAAGGGCGCGCCAAAGGCCGCCGACATGGCCGCCCGCGAAATCAATCAACTCGGCGACCCATCAGCTACGCCAGAGGAGCGCGCCAGTCGGAAACGGCGGCTCATCGCGGGGCCAAAAGAATTTCGTGACTTGCGCGACGATCAGCCTAAGAAAAAAAGTTGAACTAGATCTCTCTCCCCCTCGGTAGCTCCGCGGCGGCGGTTCTGACCCAGACGAATTGTCCTGAGCCAGCACTGGCCAAGCCACTACTGCAATAGTTGCCGCGATGAGAATGCGCCGCATTCACTAGAGAAGAGCATCGAGGCCGGTTTCGTTCCGCAAATAGCCGCTCGATATCCCCCCCCAACCCGGTTGACTCCCTCCCGCGATAGACCACACTGGTTGTGGGGCGACGAAGCGCACGGGGTAGTTAGGGGGATGTCATGAGGGGTTTGGGACGATTACCCGGCAAAGCATCGGACTTTCAGTTTAGGTCATTGTGCAAGTTGATCGCAGCGACCTTCATCGCCATGACGAGTTTGATGTTGAATGCTCCAACACCGGCGGTGGCGGATTCAGTTGACTTGAGCGGCGGCACTTCCGTGGGTTTCAGCGTCATAGGTGGCGGCAGTGTAGAAGGCTACATAACCCCACTCTTAACCGTTCCAACCGGTGATACTTACGACTTCACAGTCACTTTGAATTCCTTCGCGCTAACTACCGGGTCTGGAGAATATGAGATCGTAACGTCGGCATTTTCATATGGATCAGATCCCAATATAGCAATCCAAATTGGAAACGTTGAAGCCTGTGTAGACAAGGACGGAATTAATACGTGCCCCGACCCGTATTTTCCTCCGCCAGTAACGTTCTCATTTTCAAGCACTGGACAAGTCCAGTTTTCATATGCTGGGGACGTGGACATTTCGTCGGAGGTGATCCCCCCAGCACCACTGCCGACCACCCTCCCGCTTCTCGCCACCGGGCTTGCCGCCATCGGCCTCCTCACCTCGCGCGGGAAACTGGCGCGTAACAATGTCATCGACTTATTAGCTTCCAATACAGCAACGTCTCTTGTGAGCTAGCTGAAAAGAGGCACAATCAGCGGTGGAGGCGGCGAGAGGTTTGGGGGATGTCATGTTGCACGCGAGCGTAAAACTCAAGCTCCTAACAATATTGTGTGCCATCTTAGCCTTGACATTACTTGGCCGCGGCCAAGCATCGGCGGAACTCATTCAGTTCGACATCGCCGGACAAGGAGCCGGCTCATTAAACGGAATAGCTTGGTCAGCACCTTTTGATATCAGCCTAGTCGGAGATAACTCCACAGTAAGCTATCCGACTTCCATCCCGTCGGGCTCTGTTCCTGGTTCCGAGATCGCACCGCTTATCAGTGCTACCGTGACCATCCATGGTGTGGGAACGATGGTGCTGTTAAGTTCTACAGTGTTGGGATTGGATACATTTTATAATGGCGTGTTTTTCGGCATGACGACGGTAACAGCTGCCGGGATAAGCGAAGAGGACTTATTCGATTTCTTTCTGGCGCAACCGGATGCAGCAACGTTTAATTACCAGCCAGGATATGGTCCCGTCTCCGGAACAAACGTCTTTGCGTTAAATCAATTTACAAACATCGGCACGACACTAGGTTCATTGTCGTTCAACCAATCTTCTGACATTTCATTTTCCTCGTTGGCAGTTACATCACCGACGCCGCTTTCGGCTTCACTTCCACTCTTCGCCACCGGCCTCGGCGTGATGGGCTTGTTTGGTTGGCGTAGGAAACGCAAAGCTTAGCAGCCTTGCCGGCCACGTATGGCCGACGTTGGCGGGTCATGTTTCAGTGCCACGTCCCTGCGACTATGCCGGGGCTAGCATAACTAAATCCAGATCCAGTAGGACCATAAAATTCCGGATTCCAGCTTCCCGCTGTATTGGTATGCCCTAAAATGATTTGATAGGCATAGCCGCCGGGTGCTGGGAGATCAGCATCCACCGTAACCCCTGGGGTGCTGGTAGGCGAACCAGCAATATTCACCGACACGCCAACAATGCCATAACCGGCGCTCGGTACAGTGATTGGAGTGCAAGCGGAGCCTGTCCATCCCAAGCATTGCGGATCAGGTATAGACGCACTTGTGCTGTAGCCCGTTGCCGTTTCCGTTGGAGACGACAGTCCATGAAGAACACCAACGGCGACGCCGGAATAAAGAAAGCAGCCCGCCGAGCAAGTATAGGCAACGGTGAGCGATGACGAGGTTATTCCAGTGCATTGGAAAAGCCAGGACACCGCTTGAGCATCAGCGACAACCAAAGCGCAGGACGTGCTATTGACCGATAAGCCAACTCCGCTAGTGCGCGCATCATTCCCTCCCAGAACCACCATAATCTGATCAGCAGCAGATGGTGTGCTGGCAAGAGTTACTGAAAACGAGGCGGGTGCATACGCAGAATTTATTACCGCCGCTTGTACGGACGCTGACGTCCACGTTGGACCACCACCGCCGCCACTAACCTTCACATCCCCGTAAATCCCGCTCCCGATGATCTGAGCGGAGCATTGCCACGCGGCGACCAATGCGGCCGATAGAAAGAGAAATGAAATAATGATCTTGCGCATATCTGCCTCTACTCAGCTGGCGCGAATGCAGCTTTGAGTTTCGGCAAGAAACTCGCGGCAAAAAGCGCCGCGCCGATCAGCGCAAGAATGCCGAAGATCGTCTGATCTGACGGCCACCAATTCCAAGGCAAATAGGCGTGCGCCGTTCCGATCAGGTACGACCCGATAACGACGTAGCAAACCAGCAGATAAGCCTTTGCAATCCTGCGCATGATCTTTCCTAAGCTCAGATGTTGAAACGGACGCATCACACCAGCCCCACCTCATACGCCTCGGTCTTGCCCTTTCGAGAATTGATACGCTCTTCGAACTTCACCCGCTGACCTGGCGCAAGCGTGTCGATTGAATCGGCACAATTGGTGATGTGAAAGAAGAGTTCAGCGCCGGTATCGGTCGCGATGAACCCGAATCCTTTTTCTTCTCGATAGAACTTCACCTTGCCCGTCGGCATTTTCTGTCCTCTCGCGTGTGCCTGTGGCCGCGCGGCCTGTGTTTGGCGATATGGTCGTGCGAACTAAGGCCCATACTCTCGCCGAAACTAAACCCGGTGAGGCCTCCTGTAGTGCCGCGGACAGCGTCACCCGCTGCGGTTTGGGAATATGCGGCCGCAGGCGAGAGCAGGGAAAGCGCCAAGAGCACGGCCATCATTCGCATTGTCGTGCCCTCACAGCTTGATGATCTTGGTGACGATCTGAAGCGGCGGGAGCGTCGTTAGCGCCGAACCAGAGCCGCCAGATGCAGCGGTTCCCGACATGGCTGGCAGCGTCGCTGCTGCTGTGATTCCATTTCCTGTTGTGCCGCCGAACCAACCGGAATTTACAGTTCCGCCACTGTCCATGCCTACAGACGCCAACGGATAGGTGTAGGTGTGGGTATGCGAACCCTGACCCGACGGAATGATCACGGTGAAATTCACGTTCGGCAGGTTGGCTTGCGCCACTGTCTCATTCTGAGCGCCGCAGCCCGTACCGATTGTTGTGCCGGCGCAACCCGTTCCCGCACTGGTAAGACGGTTGGCTGCACCATTCACACCTTGATTGTCTTGAGCCACCAAGGCGCGGCCGCGGCCGTCGGGAAGTGCGAAATTTCCAGCGCTGCAAGTTCCGTAGGCGCTCCCAACTACCGAATAGAGATCGGCGTAAGTGGTCTGCGAGACGCAGCTACCGTCGATGAAGGCCCATCCATTCGGCGCCGAACTGCCGGCAAAATCTTTGATCTCGCCAACCGTGATGGCGCCGCAATTGACACATTCCCACTCGGCTCCATCCCATTCGGCAACAACCAACCGGTTTGCGGCTACTTCACCGCCGACGGACATCGTGGCGCCAAGCTGAGACAGCCGGAAGAAATTGTCGTTGCCGCCGCCGTTGACGTTGATCTTGAGACCGCCGCTGTTTGAATAGCCGGCAATGAAGGAAATTTGAGCGCCCACCGTTTTGATGAACGGCGTCGCTGTAACGACCTGCGAATTTGCCGCACCCGTCGACGTCCCGCCTACCCCGCCGCCCGGACATGCGCCGGTCCAGTTTGCGCCGCTCGCGTCCGGATTGCTGGTGTTGCCGTCAACCTGAGAAATCCAGAAACAGGACGGCGTTGTGGCATTCTGGAGAACCGCGCCTTTCGGATAGCCGCTAACAGAGGAAGAAAAAGCGGAATCCCAGACCACCGTGGCGCCAGCGCTTCCCCATTGTGACCAGCGCGAAAGCTGGTTCAGTACGCCATTCATGTCTTCACCGAACGGCGGACAACCACCGCTCACTGGTGGCACGAACGTCAAGGGAGGAAAGCCGGTCGTCCACGACGCCAAGCAATTGGTCGTTCCGACCTGCGACGGGATCGGGATCGGATAGTTGATGTAGGCAGTCCCCGCCGATTGCCCCCATGGCACGGAAATCTTCGGCGGTACTGAGGATTGGCTCAGAGCGAATGCGATTTGAGTCGCGGCACACAGCGCGAAGGCGGCGGCCAGTAAGCGGGAAATAAGGGCTATCGTCGAGTTGAACTTCACTTTTCCAATTGTCATTTCTCAAATCCTTGGCAGTTTAAGTCGACGGCCCCTTCGCTGGAGAGCAAATGGCCGCCTGCTGGCGTTGTTTGGTCGCGGCACTAACCAGCTTGCCGCGCTTGCGAAGCGGTTCCGCAAGAATCTCTTTCAGAGCGTCGGCAGCGGTGCATCGGCATTGCGCTTCAACGCTTCGAGGGCGTTCATCCAGGCCAAGTAGAGTGGAAGCGAATACCACTCGTCGCGAAAGACCGCCTTGCCGTCTCCCGGCAACGTCTTCTGTTCAAGCGCCGCGGCAACGGCCTCCTTATCGCTTTCCGGAACAAGATCGTTTCTTGCGAAGAAGTGAAGCTGCAATCGTCGATCAAACACTTCGGCCTGAAGTCTATCGAGACCGGCCAGTAAGCCACGGACGGCGGCGCTCGCATTCCGGATCACGTCGCCCGCGGCCGCAGCGAGGCGTTTCTTTGATTGGCGAAGATTTCTCTTCCCTCACGGGAATTGCCGATTTGCAACTCTCGTAAGTTCGCTCCCACACGTCGGCATCGTTCGCCGCCGCCTTCTCCTTATCGCGAGCCTGCTTGGCCGGATCTTCCATCACGGCAACATCGCAGGGCGCGCCCTCCTTCACGGACGCGATGAACGCTGCGGCAAAATTCGCGGTGCTCACTTCGTCCGCGTTGGATTCGCGGATCTCTTCGAGCTTGTGCTCTGCTTCCCAAAATTTATCACGCGCCATGACGACGGCATCGTTGGCCGCCTGCAGTTCGCGCTCGGCCTCGGTCGCATCAGCGATTGCATTCGCCAAGGCAGCGCGGCTGGGGTCGCGCGGTGTGGATTTTGTCATTTTCATTTATCCAAGGCGCTTAATTCGCTGAGCCGGTGGAAGGCCGTATTGCTTCCTGAACTCCACGAGTTGCTGCTCCGACGCCGGGCGATCCCTCGATCGATCAATCGCTCGGTCCATGCCGCTGGGCCGCGGCAAATCTTTCGAAGGGTCGTCGCCGATGAAGCCGACGTCAGGGTTGACGAGCTGCATAAGCTCGCGTGCGTCCTCCTCCGAAAGCCCCTTCGCTTGGCAGAACTTCGCCACGGCGGCGTCAATCTCGCCGTCGTCGGCGGCTTGTTCTTCGCGGCGTTCCCCCTTGGCTTTAACCAGGCCGGCGAGCTTTTCGAAGTCGGCGGAATCCAGCTTGCTTTTGAGAAAGCCCATCACCTGCTCGATGATGTCGCGGCCGACTCCACCCTCGACGTCGAATGCGCCGCCTCTTGCGAAATCCCGCGTGCTGTACCCGTGTTTCTCGCTGCGATGCACCGAGTCGTAGGCGCCGAGCGTTTCGAGCCGGTTGCGCGACACGCCCTGGAATTGCGGCGGCACCATTTTTCGATAGCGATCGAAGTTTCGGAGTTGCAGATCAGTCAACATTTGGAGTTACCTCGTTAAGTGGCGCCTATCGGCGCGGTTGGAGGAAAATACCGATGCGACTGGGAAACCCGAGCCGCGCCGGGCAGTGAGACGAGCAAAAGCGGCCGCGCCCTCAGCGGAGATTTCGACGGCACCGGAACCGACCGACGAGGCGAGCACAAGTGCGCCGGCGACCGCATTGGCGATGTCATCATGCGCACCATGCGCGTGATCGATGCTATCTTTGCCGCTCCTCGCCGTACGTCGCTCAAGGCCGCATAGCTGCGCGACCAATCGCGGCAGATCGAGCAGCTCAGCTTTGCCGCTGTTTAGGACCGGCAACAGATCGCGATAAAGATCGCTCTTTGGTTGCTCACCGACGGCGTACTCGACGCCGTGAACTTTGAACCGCTCGCGCGGCCACTCCCCGCCGTACCGGTCGCCCACGACCTTGCGCAGTCCATAGCCTTTCACCAGGTCGGCAAAGTCTTTCGCAACGCCATCGGGCGAAAACGGTGGCCGGCACTCGCGCACTGCATCGAGGATGCTGCTTTCCTTGTCGCGATGAGCGATCGCGAGAAGTCATGCTGTCCGCCGATCCGCCGCTCGGATCGACAAAGGCAAAGTATTTTAGCCCTGGCACCGGCGGTAGTTCGTGCCGTCCCGCCACTACAGCGGCGTCGACCACTTCGCGAGCGACAAAAGATTCGACGTCGGTTCGGAACTCCGCGCCGTACTCCGCAGCGGCGCTTGCCGGATCGTTCTCATAGGCCTCGTCAAGGATCGACTGCGGCACCGTTGGGTTCATCGTCCGCGTATCGGCCTTCCACACCAACGCCGGACCGCCTTTGCCGAAGAACCTGCGGAAAGCCGTCCACAGCGCACCGCGCCTCGCATACGGCGACGATGCGCAGAGCAACATCGCACCGGGGATGGTTGCCATGGCCGGGCGAATGGCGCCGATGATTTCGGCGTCGGGATTGGCGCTGTCTTCGCTGCGCCAAAATGCTAGCTCGTCACAGAGAGCGGCGACCAGCGTGTAGCCGCGCACAGTTCGGAAGCTGGCCGCTAATATTTCAATCGAAATCCCGTTGGCGAGGTCGATCGTGTCTGCCGTCTCGCGCGTGATGAGAGCCTTAAGCATCTCCACCTCGCGCAATAGCGCTGTGGCGTAGCGGTAAATAGTTCGGGCCTGCTTTCGATCGGCGGCAATCACCATCACCGTGCCGCGCTCGCCCGGCGTCAGATACGGCGACCAGTCGCAGAAGCAGGCGAGGAAAACGGCGATCAGAGCCAGGATGAAACTCTTGCCGGCACGGCGGCCGCAAATGAGCCAGCCCTCGCGGACACCGCCGACGGGCGGCTCATCGCGGCCGGTGCACTGCCGAAACAGCGCAAGGTCGTCTGCATCGAGCGGCAGACCGAACAGCGCTCGCAAAAACACGAACCAGGCGCGCCACGTCTCCCCGTCGCGAAACCAGCGCGCAAACAGCGCAGGGTCGGCGCAGGCTTCGATGATCGTTGTGGTGGCTGCTTCCATCATGCCGCGCGATCCGGCTCACTGGCGCGCGCCGCTGCGCGTTTTGCGAGGTGTTCGGCAAGGGAAGGCGCGGATGACTTGCCTGGCTTGATGCCGAGGGAACGCACGGCGCGCCGCGCCTCCCCTTCGATCTTTACAAGCGCGCTGATGTCGGAGCTTTTGCCAGCCAGTACGTCGGCCCTGACAACCTCCGCCGCGGCCGTTAGTTCGGCCGCCTTGCGCACTTCAACTAACCGCAGATCGGAAACAGCATCGACGCCGCCGAGCGCATCCATGAAGATCAGCACGAGGTCGCGATGCCGCCTGCCTTGCTGGCTGTGCGGATCAAGCCCGGACACATGGCAGGGATCATTCGTCTCACGCGCACGCACGCGCGGGGCTCTCGACGCGAGCGTAGAGGCTTCACAAGCCGAACGCGGAAGAGACGCCAAGGGTTCGTGATCGCGCATTGTTGTTACCCCGCGGGCCGGTTATTAGACATTTGTTGGACATGATAATCGCTGAGATCAATTTAGTCACGATGCACGCGCGTCTTTGTGTGTGCATTGGCGTTTTGTAGCCGCCTTGTGCAGGCGATTAGATCAAATAAAGCGAGGAATCGGAGGAGCTGATTTGCGCGTCGGATTTTTTATTTGATCTTTGCTCAGGCGAGCGAACCGTCGCACGGATGGAGAGTGTCGCAAGAGTTGCAAGTGTCGCAAGATCGCAGGTCGCACATACGTAAAAAAAAGTTTGTTTTTTCTTCTTCTTCTTCTTCATTTTTGCGCCCCTACCCCTGCGACAGTTGCGACAGTTGCGACACTTCAGGCCATCTCCGTGACCACGGCGATGCGGTGGGGTCGCTTGGAAACCTCCCGGACCCAGCCATGAGCCTTGAGCACTGCCAGGCTCTCATCTGCGGCAGTTTTGGTCCGCTCCGATGCGGGCCCGAGCCGCAGCAGATCACGCACCTCAATTTCCGGGCCGTTCGCCTGCAGCCAATCGAGCAAGCGCTGGGCCCTTACAAGCTTGGGATCCGTCCGAGCGGCGCGCTGCAAGCGCAGTGTTTCGTTGATGTACCAGTCGACAACCACGACAGCGTTGCCCATCGCCCCGACGTCGATCGTGGACGATCCGGGGGCCGAAACGACGGTAAGCACGCCAGCGATCCTAGCAGTGTGCTCGGCCGCCTTCGAAGCGAAGTCGAGAACTGGCACAAGGTCACCACACGGCGCGCATCTCCGTTCCACCGCGTCATAGAACGCGCGCCATTCGCTCTCCGCATCGGGTTCCATAACTAGAGCCGGGGGCTCGAGTATGTTGCGTTCGCCCTCCGCCAGCGGCCAAGGCGCTTCGAGGATTTCGAGAATGCGCGCACCATAGGCTTTGATTGCAGCGTCGTCGGCCGGATCGGTTTCGCGGTAAAGCCGTGTACCGGCGATGCTGTCCGGGGCGGTCACCAGGACACGTGATAGTAAGCCCTGGTCACGTAGGATCGGATCGCTGAAAAAAGCGGCTGCAGCGCCGGGTTGCACGAGCATATGCATGGAAAGCCGCCGGCCCGGCAGAATGGTCAAGCCATCGCCGGCGCGAATGCGCTTGATGGTTACGCCATTCCAAATTTCCGAAAAGCCGGCGGCCGTTTTAAGCCGGTGATCGGCGCTCATGCCGTGACCGCCGATAAACTGGCCGCCTTCCGCTGAAAACAGTCCGATGGACGCAGGCGCGTAAACCCAGGACTTGATCAAGCCCTCCAGCGTCGGATCCGGTGCCGTGAGAAACGGCTGGAGCGGAGGTTCGGGCGCGGGCCCAAGCAGCGTGAGAGCTTCCTTGCGGGATTGAAAATCGAACCGCTTATCAGTTTCAATCTTGCGCTTTTCGGCGCCCCATGCGGTGTGCTCTACGTTCCAGCGCTCTTGTTCCCGCTGCCAGATTTCGCGCAACTCTTTCTCGCGTTTGCGAAGTGGCCAAGTTGCTTCGTCATCGGCCGTCGACTTGCGTTCGCCGGTCGCTGCGATCGTCACGTGAAAAAGGGATAGTGGGCGCGTCTGTCCATACGGCATCTGCACGTCGGCGATGGCCTGGGCCGCCAGCGAGGCGGTCGCCAATACTGACTGCGCCGCAAGAGCCTCCGGCACTTGCACCTTACGTGCGATCGCCAGCGCCGCCTTCGACAGCACGCCGCCGAGACATTCAACCGGAAAACGCGTCGCGGGTGGTAATGGCGGAAACAGCGGAACTGGAACATCAGCCGCAGCGGCAACGGGGTCACCGCTGCGCTCACTTCGGAAGTCATATCCGATCCATTCTGCGGTGGTCTCGGCAACGTCATTGCCAAACATCTCGACAAGCTTCGGATATCCGCGGACTTCCACTCCGTCTCTGACTGCCGCGGCGGCTTTTCTGTCTTTCCATTCCTCGTCCCCGGCCGCCCGCGCAATGCCCTCCACAAGTGGCTGCGCGATTGCCTCATCCACGCCGGCGCGATGCAGGAATCCGCCGACGGTGAGCGCCGCGTCGTGGCGCCTTCCGCTATTGGCGCCCGGCCAATATCTTGAAAAAAGGCACGCGACAGCCAACAGCTCGACGCGCCTTTTCAGAAACTCGCCGTCTAATTTTGCCGGGTCGCCTTGTTCTTCCCAGGAAATCGCTTCGCCGCTCGGATGTGTCGAACCAGGAAAAACGGTTTGAGCGCCCTTAGCGCCGATGCGAAGATCGACCAGCCGACGTTTTACGTCGTCTGTTTTCAGGGGATCGTCGAAAGACATAACGGCGGTGTCGTAGATTTCGGCCAAGTTTGTTATGTACAGGCGATGCGAGGCTCGTGCAGAAGCACGTCCAAACATGGCGGCGCCGGGCGGCAGCACGTAAGACGCAATCGCGCGTGCCTCCGCGCAGTCGAGATCGACATCAGTCAAACCAGCGGAGGCAGGGCCGAGCAGAACTCCTATGTTCTGAGCCGTCCCGTTGAAATATTGAGAGGCGGACGTCGTGTCGATCCCAAGCGACGGCCAGCCTTTGAGCACGGGCTCCTTCGACTTAAAAGGCACCGGCAGCGGCGACCAGCCGCGCTCAATGTAAGAAAGCGCGACGTCCAGCGGAGTAGTCATTCGTTCCCCCGCCTGTCCGCTGCTCGGAGTATTGTTGCTTCGAGCCTCCGGCGGCTTCGCGCCGTGCTGGCGGACGTGCCACGGTCGAGATATTGCGCCGCTCATTACCAAGGTCCCCGGCCGTCAGGATCTCCGCAGTCGGGATCCGCGTTCCTGACCTCCATCGTTGCGGCGAATTCAAAAACGAAGCTAAGCGCCTCATTGATTGCTGCTGCTTTCGTGAGGCCATCCTCACTCATGCCGCCTTCTTCGTCGACTTCAGCCCACGCCCAGGCGCCGCGCCAGGGGAACACCCAAACGTGTCGCGACTTGCCCCGAGGAATCGCGTCGCGCGGTAGCGGACGCCGATATCGGCGCGGGAAGCGGACGACTTGCTCGTTGGTGAGGGTGGCACTCATGGCCGCACCAATTCGGCGCCGCAGAATTCCGCGAGAATTTCGGCGGCCTGCGTCGCGACATGCTCTTCGTAAACCCGCATGGATTGCCAGCCGCCGTCGCCGACTAAATGATTGACGGACCAGAAAGTGTAATTTTCCATCGTGTCTTCGTGCATCATCACAAAGACCCAGCCGCCGACGTCCGGCCCCGGCGCACCCCACAGTGGATTGATGCGATCGAGATTGAACAGCCGGTGGAAATCGGATGTGCGCCGGCCGGATTGAGTGGCCGCACGCTCGGCGACGCGCTGTTGGCGAATGAGGAAGCCCGCGCGCTTGCGCGACGGCCTTTTTGTTGTTATTTCACGCCTACTCTGAAGGCGGACTTTGGTGCGCGTTTTTTGGGGCTCGCTCGGCTGGAACCGCAGCGGGCCCCCACTCTTGTTTGGATCCATTGTTCACGCGGCCTCGCTAGCGGCTTCGCTAGCGGCCTCGCTGGCGGCTTCGCGTTCCCGACGCCAATCGGCGGCAGCCTCGACTGTGATTCTAACTTTTTTGTCGACGTTCATTTTGCGGGGGCCAATTCCGGCGTCCCACAACTGATAGAGTTTAGACCTGCTCAGGCGGTGCGCTTCGCAGAATTCGTCCACCGTATAGGCGGCCGGGGCAACGCCTTGCCTCCCCGGTAATTGCTCTGACATGCTGTGCTCCATGGTTTGCATGGGCACACACGGAACATTTTTTGAAAGACCTGTCGTCCGACAACTACCAAAATCGGATTGTCGGACCTAAGAGCGAAGCTCTTTGTCATACCGCTGGAACGCTTTTGCGATCGTATCCTCGATTTGTGGGGCCCCTACCCGCTCGAGCGCCGTTTTAATAAACTTGACGCCCTTCGTCTCTATGCCCGTAAACCCGGTTTTTTGCGTTCCCGGCCGGTCCGCCATGCCGGTCAAAAGCCACCTCAAATATAGGATATCGCCATGCCAATTCTCGAAACGAACCAAGCGCTGGAAAAAAATAGAAAGATTCTCTGCGACGGTGAAATCCGTGTCGACACGTATAGCTGCGGAATCCAGGGCGTCAAAAATATCGTCCGAGCCCATTCCAGGCGGAGAAAAGATCTGGCGCTGCGCGCCGATCAAGTCTGGAAGTTCCTTTCTCAGCGTTTTGACTGCCTTTCGAACGCGTTCAACTGCGGAACCCAGCTTTTTCCTAGTCGCGGCGTCGCCGGATTCGGTGACCCTCATAAAATTCAAAGCTCGCGCTAGAGCGTACACATACTCTTCCTCACGGCACTCTTCCTCGTGGCAAATTTTTAGCTCCGTCAGCCACCTCACCACTTCGTCAGCGGTAACAACATTTCCGCTGCTCATGAGCCGAGCTAAATCAGCGCCACCAGTAGGATAGACCCAAATATTAAAACAAGGCTCGCCCGCGTCGTTTAGGTAATCCCCGTAGAGTCGGCGATATCGAACCGGGGTGCTTGCGTCGCTCACCTTCGAACCCCTTCAAGAACCTTAACGTTGCCTTCGGACTTGAACCCAAACCGCGGGACCGCCTTTCGGATTTGGTCGGCGATGTATGACTGAGAGAGGTGGCCGTAGTGCTGCTGCACCATAGTAATATCGCTGTGTCCGAGATTTTGTGCGACCACGAGCAACGGCGCCCCGGCCATGATGGTGAGGCTCGCATAGGTGTGGCGCAGGCAATGAAAATTGACCGGCGGAGCAATTTTTGCTTGCACGCTTGCCTCTGATATCGGCCGGGACTGGTCGCACCTTCCCCACGGCGTACCGTCCGACTTCCTGAAAATCGGCTCCGAGCCGGCGTGACCTGAGCAAGCGTGCGTGAAAAAACTCACCCCCTCGGCCGACAGATGGACATAGTAGGCTTTCCCGAGGCCACCGCTCTTCCTGGTACTCATCCGAATCGTACCGGCATCGCGATTGAAATCGGCGACGGTGAGATTGCAAAGCTGTCCGTAGCGGCCTCCGGTCAGCAGCGCGGCCTGCACCATCTGGCGGAAATGGGCGTCGCTTGCATTAACGAGACGCTGAGCCTCTGCGATCTCAAGGTAGCGAACGCGCGCCTTGTCGACACCCTGGAAAGGACGGACCTTGCGCCACTCTCGGTCGGAACTGACTTTGTTGTTCTCGAAGGCACGATTGAGGGCCGCTCGAAGCGTTGTCCACATCCGGTTTGTTGAAACCTGCCGCGCGCGCCGATGGTCCGCCTGCTCGTCTTTGCTGATCCCGACGACAATCTCGCGATGCTGCTGCTTTTCCCCTGCCTTGGTTCGAACGCGCCGCGGTAACTTCGCCAGTGTGTTGCGCCATTCGCGAAAATCGTCGGCCGTGAGCGTCTCGACTTCCTTGTCGCCGAGCAGTGGCCGTATGAATGCCCGATCGCGGGTGCGCGCATCAGCAATCGCCGCTTCCGGTCGACCTTCGCTTTCCAGCCATTTGAAATAATCGTCCATGGCGTTACTGACGGTATAGGGGCCGCCCCTGCCGACCTTCGCGTGGGCGCGCTGCACCATACGCTCGCGCGCCCTCTCCTGTGCCTGTTGATAACTGAGGACGGCGACGCCATCCGCATCCGAAAAATCGTCCGCCGGCTCGATCGTCTCGACTTTGTATTCCTGGCCGCCGACGTAAAAGCGAAGGACCCATCGGCCGGCCACAGCCGGGCTCCCACGTCGGCCTTTCGACTTGCGGTAGCCGAGATGGAGCCCTTCCTCGATCGCGCGATAGTAGGGCTTCCCACGGGCCTTGAGACGGCTTCGAGCTGCGCGGCTTTCAAGTGAAGAATCACGGATCGTGCGGGCCATCGCGCCCTCCATGTTATCCGCTGCGGCGAGGCGACTGCGCGCGGTGTCCAACACTGTGTCCAATATACGGGGAAAGTCAAGGGTGGACAGCCATGCTCGCTTATGGCCATTTCATCGATGTTACTTGATGATCTTGCAACGGGCATGGACAGAGAAAGACGGTTTAGCTGCCCCGTTCGAGCGGCTGCAGCGGCGGATCGAGCAGCGCTTTGGCTTCGACAAAAGTACCCGGCGCCGGCGCCATGCCGCGCTTGACCGAGAGCCGTACACGTTGCGGCTTCTCCGCCATGCGGCCGCCGTCCATCCGCTCGACGCGCAGCACGAAGCGATCGGTATGCTGGCTCTCCTCGCGCAGTTCGACAAAGCCCGCCACCGTCACGCCCGACGCGGAGAAGCGCAGGACCGGATGATCGATCAGCACGGTCTTCACGGTGGCGACGGCGAAGCCCGCGGCCATGCCGAGGGCGCCCAGCGCGATCGCGAACGGAATGAACTGGCGCCGCAGCAACACGGCGAAGGTCGCGCACAGCGCGGCGAGTATCGTTGCCGCCCACCACGCCGGTTCGCGCTCCGCGGTGAAGTAAAGAACGATGCCAAACCCATAGGCGACCGCGAACCAGGGCAACAGGCGCCCGGCACCGACCTCGATCGCCGCCCATTCGCGGACGCGCGCCGGAACGACCAAGGTGGAGGGCGAGCGGACGACATCCCACGCGGCGCGGGCTTCGCCGGCGCCTGCCGGCCAAACCCAGGCTCGCGTCCGCACCCGGCGCTGAGGATAGTCGTCCTGTGCCACTGCGCGCCCCCCGCGCGCTAATACGCCGGGAGCTTACGCTAAGTGGCAAATATATGTCTTGCAACTACACGGCGGATCAGGCGCCGCCCGACACCTTCGCCCAGGTATCTCGCAAGCCGACGGTGCGATTGAAGACCAGCCGCCCGGGCTTCGAATCCGGATCGGGGCAGAAATAGCCTTGGCGTTCGAACTGGACGGCCGCGGTGACTTGAGCAAGCGAAGGCTCGACGCGCGCCTCGCTGAGAACTTCCAGCGAATTCGGATTGATCTCGGCGGCAAAGTCTGCGGCATTCGGATCCGGCCGCGTGAACAGCGGATTGTAGAAGCGAATTTGCGCCGGCAGCGAATCCTGCGCCGATACCCAATGCATGGTCGCCTTGACCTTGCGGCCGTCGGGCGCGTTGCCGCCTTTGGTCGCCGGATCGTAAGTGCAGCGCAGCTCGACGATCTCGCCCGCAGCATTTTTCACCACCTCGCGGCAGGTGATGAAATAGGCGTAGCGCAGCCGCACCTCGGTGCCCGGCGACAGCCGGAAGAATTTCTTCGGCGGGTTTTCCATGAAATCGTCGCGCTCGATGAAAAGCTCGCGACCGAAACGAATGCGGCGCGTGCCGGCGGCCGGATCTTCCGGGTGATTGACCGCGTCGACGTCTTCGCTCTCTCCTTCCGGATAATTCTCGATCACGACCTTGAGCGGACGCAGCACCGCCATGCGGCGCTCCGCCGTCTTGTTGAGATGCTCGCGGATGGTGAATTCGAACATCGCCACGTCGACGATGCTGTAGGCCTTGGCGACACCGATGCGCCGCACGAAATCGCGGATCGCCTCCGGCGGCACGCCGCGCCGGCGCAAGCCCGCAAGGGTCGGCATACGCGGATCGTCCCAGCCGGCGACAAAGCCGCCGCGCACCAGCTCGGTGAGCACCCGCTTCGACAGCACCGTATGCGTGAGATTGAGCCGCGCGAATTCGAATTGATGCGGCTGCGACGGCACCGGCAGGTTCTGCAGGAACCAGTCGTAGAGCGGCCGGTGATCCTCGAATTCGAGCGTGCAGAGCGAGTGCGTGATACCCTCGATGGCGTCGGACTGGCCGTGGGCGAAATCATAGCTCGGATAGATCGACCAGGCCGTGCCGGTGCGCGGATGATGCGCATGCAGGATGCGGTAGAGCACCGGGTCGCGCAGATTGATATTGCCCGAGGCCATATCGATCTTGGCGCGCAGCACGCGCGCGCCGTTCGGAAATTCGCCTGCGCGCATGCGGCGGAACAGATCGAGGTTCTCCTCGACGCTGCGCTCGCGGAACGGGCTGTTCTTGCCCGGCTCGGTGAGCGTGCCACGCGTTGAGCGCATCTCGTCCTGGCTCTGATCGTCGATATAGGCCTTGCCGGCGCGGATCAGTGTTTCCGCCCATTCGTACAGCCGCTCGAAATAATCCGAGGCGAAATAGAGATTCTTGCCCCAATCGTAGCTGAGCCAGCGCACGTCGGCCTCGATGGCGTCGATATATTCCTGATCTTCCTTGGTCGGATTGGTGTCGTCGAACCGCAAATTGCAATGGCCGCCAAATTCCTCGGCAATTCCAAAATTCAGGCAGATCGACTTGGCGTGGCCGATATGCAGATAGCCGTTCGGCTCCGGCGGAAACCGGGTGATCACGGCTTTGTGCCGGCCCGACGCCAGATCGGCGCGCACGATGTCGCGGATGAAATCCTGACCGGCTTCTCGCGTAACGGCTTCGGCAACCGACATGCGCTAATCCTTAATCCGCAATCCACTCATTCTCACGCGAACCCCTTTTCCGCTCATTCCCGCGCAAGCGGGAATCCAGCTGATCTTCCTTGATCGCTCCGGACACGTCTGGGTTCCCGCTTCCGCGGGAACGAGCGGTCGACGGCATAAGTCGTGACGGCCCCCCGATTGGACAAGTTGGCCGGTGCGGTCAAGTGCGCGTCGATCCGGTTGCCGCAGAGGCATGAAAAAAGCCGGCGGACCCCAAGGTCCGACCGGCTTTCCTTAAGCATTAGCTGACAGCAGCTTCACCCGGCACGCAAGCCGATGTCGCTGGCTCAGTAGCCGCAATAATTCGGGGCCATCGGCGACGACCAGGCGCCGTTCGGATAGCGGTAGTAACAGCCGCCGCGCCACCAAAAATAGCCACCGGGCCGCGGCTGCGCTTCGGCCGCGATGACAGCACCGGTCGTAGCGCCAACGGCAACGCCCGCAACTGCGCCCCGTCCGTGACCGAGCGCGCCGCCGATCAGGCCGCCGATCGCGCCGCCGACGATCGCACCCGCCACGGGATTCGGCGCCGGCGGCGGTGGGGGTGGTGGCGGCATCGCGCCCGGCGGCGGCGGCGGCACCGCTGCCATGGGGCCCCCTGGCGCCACTGGCACCAGATTGCCTTGGTCGTCATACGCCACTTCGGAAACAACATCCGGCGGACCGGCCAGAGCCTGGTCGTAGGCATACCAATAGCCGTCGGCCCACCACCAATAGCCGCAGCGTCCCCACCGGCAGCTGTAGGGATAGGCGCGTCCGAGCGCCCACAGGTGGTGGTCAAAATGATGGGGGTCGAAGCGGGCGTGGTCGTGGCGCATCGGCCCGCCGTGCGGATCCGGCCCCCTTCGGAACTCCTCCGCCTGGGCCGACAGCGACGTCCCGACGAACGCCGACAGTAACGGCGCCACAATCATAAAGCGTGCGAACCTGTTCATGATTGATACCTTCTAGCCTCCGATATCGTGAAGTTGCGAAACGGTGAGTTCTTCAACCTTGCGGGTCTGCTGCTGGAAAGTTGGCGGCCACAACACAGCAAATGCCAAAGCGCTGTCGCCGTGGCGGGAGCCACAGTGCCGACGCGTGCACCTCTGATGTCATTGTGATCCCAGCCCTGCCCCAACATACCTTCAGCCCAAAAGGAGATCAACTCAGTCCTCACCGGAGATAGAGCGTTGGCAAGTTGGCAAGAAAAGGGATTTCTAGTGAACTTTTCGTAATCCTGAAACCTCGGCTGCGGGGTGATTGGTAGTGTCTAGCGAGCGTGGCCCGGGGGAGCGAAACGACATCTTGGTCCATGCGTTGTCGCCGTTAGGACTCGCCGCTATTGAGGAGACGCGCCAATGACCCCCCAAGAAAGTGAGCTTGTCAACGCGCTGTTCGACCGTCTGGCCAAAATCGAAGGTGCGCCGCGCGATGCGGCGGCCGAGCGATTGATCGAGGACGGCGCGCGGCGCGCGCCGCATGCGCTTTATGCGCTGGTGCAAACCGTGCTGCTGCAGGACGAAGGGCTCAAGCGTGCCAATGCCCGCATCGAGGAATTGCAGGCGCAGGCGGCCGAGGGAGCAGCGCAGGAACAAGGACAAGGACAAGGACAGGGCAGCTTTCTCGACAGCCTGCGCGAGGCGTTCGCACCGCACGAGCCGCGCGGCTCTGTGCCGAGCGTGCGCGCCGCCGGCACAGCGCCTGGCGGCACTGCGCCCGAAATGGCGCCGCCGCGGGAGTATTCACCACAAATGCCGCCAACGCCCGGCTATGGGGCGCCGCCCTCCGGCGCCGGCGGCGGCTCGTTCCTTGGTCCCGCGGCCTCGACCGCGGCCGGCATGATCGGCGGCGCGCTTCTGCTCGACGGCATCCGCTCGATGTTCGGCCATCGGGCCGGCGCCACTGACGCGAACGCCATCGGCGGTCTCGCCCGCGGCAATACGAGCGGCAGCGCCGTCGACAGCGATCTTACGCGCACGGCCGGCATCGATGACATCGGCGACGCGGCCCGGGGCGACCGCGATAAGGCCGCTGCGGCTGACCTGGATCACGGCGCCGGCTCGGATCCGTCCGCGAATGCAGACGCGGACGCTCCTTTTGACGAAAGCAACGACATCGACAACGCGGACGATACGAGTCTCAGCGACGACGACTTCGATTCTGACGATGACAGTGACAACGACAGTTACGACGTCTGACTCTGCATTTGATTTGTACTGATGATCTGATCAGGCGCGACAGAGGAACTGGTAATGCAAGGGTCTATTTCTTCGCGCCAAGAATGCTGTTGGAAGCCTCGCTGACAGGCATCCTTTTGTTCGACAGACAAAAATGTATCAGGGCTTGTTCAAATTCCTGCACGTCAAGGATATCGATCACGGTATTCTTACGCGTGCCATTGTAGTAACCGTATAACCAGATTGAGATGGACCTCGTGTCCGCAAGCTCGCCTGATATAAACTGTTCACACGTTACTTTGCCTACGTCCAACGTCTCCTGCGCAAGTGCTCCTGAAGGGTAAAGGACTACGAATAACGGTCCGAGCAAATGCCAAATTTTCATGACGCCATCGCACCGGCCGAGCAATGGATGATCTAACCCACACAATCCCATCAGCCTGTCGTTCCGAAAGCTATCTAAAATTGGCAAAAATTCCATCACATGGGCGTGATGGATCGGAAAGTTGATTACTGCACTCGACGGCGACGAGCAGTCTCGAAATTTTGCTGCGATAGCACGGCTCAATACCGGGGTTTGTGGCGTACTTCAGAGGCCGCCGGGAAGGCCGCCCGCTGTCCGGTATTGGACTGCCGCAGTCGCTTAATCGAAACAGTTGACTAAATTTATGACCAACCGCCGCGAGGCGGACTTTCTATTTCCGCGCCTCTGATAATGCTTGGGTATTGTTGGCACCTACCAGCCGCCGCGATCGACAACTGTAGTGGCAGATTTCGGAAGAAGAGCGGACATCGCAATTTTATTCGGGCGCGGCGGGTCGTGACCGATGTGCGACATCGGCTAATTGTAATGCCCGCTGACCTCGAAATCGTCGCGGATCAATGCGGAACGGCACCTGCGTGAGCCTCCGTCACTGTCACCCCGCAAGCTCTGCATTCATGGACGCGTAGTTCGGGAAGTTGTTCCAAGGCGGGAACCGACTGCTTAAGCCTCGTGAAGGTTCCGCAGCTAGGTGCAGGTTTAGTACGCTCGCTCTCCGTCGCACCCAAAATCTTGGTGCAGCATCGGCGTAGATGAGTCAGTCCACGGGGCGACAAGCCGTCGCGATGGCGGTGCGGCAATATGTTCAGTTGCGGAGTCGCAACGGCGTTCTATTTGACGGCTTACATTTGTAAAAATTGCAGGGTAGGCCTTTGCGGCCCGGGTGGCGTAGTATTAGCAGCAGCGTGCAAATTCGTCCGGGGTCCGCGGAAGCGTATGGTGCTGCCGTCCTTTTTGTTGTTGCGGCCAGTCTTGCGCGCTGGGGCCTTGGGGTCTTTGATTACGAAAGTCCGCCCTATACCACCTACTACCCCGCGGTCCTTTTCGCGACCGTAGTGGGCGGAACTGGAACTGGTACGTTTGCCGCCACAGCCGGCGGAGCCATTGGTTGGTGGGCATTCACGCCCCCGCACTTCGCCCTCATACCGATGAGATTTGGCCAAGAAGTCAGGCTTCTTATTTATTTATTCGTTGCCTTTCTCTTTGTTTTTGGAATCGATCACTATCGGAGGCTTGCTAAGCGTCGCCAAGACGTCGCTAAACGTCTCCAAGACGAGGATCGATTGCGTAAGCTCGCTGTTGAGGAGCTTGGGCATCGTCTGAAAAACAAGCTTGCGATGATCCAGTCCATCGTATCCTACCAACTTCGTGAGCTTCCCGATCTCAGGAATGAGATTACAAATCGTCTGGTTGCGCTGTCGCGCACCGACGACCTTATTATGTCGATGGAGGGAGAAGGAGCCCGCATCGGCGACATTTTTTCCAGCGAACTTGGTCCCTACGGATTATCGCGAACATCAGTGCACGGGCCGGATTTTTCGCTTCCCCCGCGACTTGCATGGATGATGGCGCTGCTGGTTCATGAACTTGCCACCAACGCTGCGAAATACGGAGCCTTATCAATGGCGGAGGGCAAGCTGACCATCCGGTGGTCGCTTGACGTTAGAACATTGAAACTCGAATGGCGGGAAAGCGGCGGACCACCCGTCGCCCCTCCCACGCGTTGCGGATTTGGACTACGACTGCTGTCCCATGGTCTGGATCAGTTCGCCGGGTCTGTTGAGACGACTTTTGAAAAGACCGGACTCATATGCACAATGACGGCTACGATGCCGGAAGTCGCGTCGAACATCGTCCCCGACGGGTCGCATAGCCGCGCCGCCGCAGCATAGCACTTCTGCTGCTTAGCAGCGTGGTACATTTCCGCATCATCTCGCCTATTAGCCCTGAGCGGACACTGAGCCGCGGCGGCGCCGTGTCCGGTTGGCGGTAGAGCAGACAATACGGGGACTTGATCGACATGCGCGGTTGAGCACCGATCAGCCAGAACAGGATTTCGTTCCGCTCATCCGGGCTGCGCTCGCAAAGCAAGCCGCCGCGGAGGGAACGCTCATTGCATGGGGGCGTTAACACAGAACTCGTAGGAGCAGTCCGTGACCAACAATAAAGATCCAAAGCAGAAGCAACCGGGCGAAAAAGAACCTGGAACTTTCCATTTCAATCCAGGCAACATGTCCGGAAAAACCGTCGGGACCACCAAGGACGAGTCTGAGAAATCCAATCAGGAAAAGAAACCCGCCGCGGATAAATGAGCCGGGGCGGAACTATTTGGCGGTCGTCGCCGTCCTGCCCTATTCGGCTATCGCCACATCTTGACGCGGCGGCCGTTGGGGACGCTGCGAGATTTTAAATGCGCTTCTCCAAGTGACGCGAAATCCTGCCGTGCGTCACTCAAGGCGCATTTCAGTCACTCAAGGCGCATTTCAGCGGTGAGGAACTGTTATCAGGACCTCAAAACCCGTCGCCGACAGCTCTTTTGTAATCTCAGCATTAATTTGGCGCGCAAGTGATTCGACAATTAGGGTTCCGAGTCCGGCATGCGGAGCACCGAGGTCGGTGGCGATTTTGGCCACAGAGCCTTTCCCAGCGTCGGATACGCTAATCGAGAATTTATCTGCGTAGTTCTTGAGCAAGATGCGCACGTTTCCGCTTTCGCCAAGTGGGCTTGAATGCTGAATGGCATTCGTGATGAGCTCGTTCACGATGAGTCCGAGCGGCACAGCCACGTCAGTCGAGATGATGAGCGGATCGGCATCGACGACGAGCGGCCACGCCCGATCCGGACTGCTCGACGCAGCCGTAATCCCCTGACAAAGGTCAATGAGGTAACGATCAAGGGCCACTGTTCCAACATCGTCATATTGGTGAAGCTGTTGGTGGACGATGGCGATGGCAGCGACGCGTGCAGCCGCGTCGTCGAACTGACTTGCCGCAGCGCCCGCTGTTTTAGCTTGCAAATGCAGAAGGCTAGACACAATTTGCAGGTTGTTCTTGACGCGATGATTGACCTCTTTCAACAGCAGGTCTTTTTGCCGTCCACTTTGCTCAAGCGCACGTTTTGCCTTTTCGAGCTCTTGTCGCTCGTTGAGGTCGCGTAATGACTCGAGTTCGTCGAATAGCCGGGCTCCCATCTCACAATGGCCGGCCTCCGCATCCACCAACAGCATTCGAGCGAGTTCTTCGTGCTCGCGCAGTAGCGCTTTCACGTCGTCTTCAAAGGCCAGTTCCGGGTGCATTAAAGTCCAGTAGTGCGCCGAGCGGATGAAGGTCAGAAATCCAACCAGCAATTCGAATTTTTCGCCGCCGAGGGCGATACGCAGCGCGTGCTTCGCTCGGACGGCCCGTGCCGGCTGAAGAAAAAGTACGGTGGCGGAAGTCAACAGATCATCGTCGTATGAAGTTTCGGGGGCGGGCCAATCCATCGGCTCTGTGACGGCTTCCAGTCGGGCAAGCGCCGCGCTGGTGTGTTCCTCACTAGGCACGGGTCGCTGCAGCAGCCGAACGACTTGGTTTATCGTCATTGCATGGGCATTGGGGTCGCCCGCGGCCCGACCAAGCCCTAACAGGAAACCGCAGTGTCGGGTAATGCAATAGCGCACCTCGCAGAAGCGGGAGAGGTAAACGAAAAGTCGCTCCTTGAAGAGCGTTGGGATAGGCGTGTCCAAATAGGCCGACTTGGCGAATGCCCATAATTCGCGAGTGATATAGGGGGCGTCAGGAGCAGATCGAAAAAAATTCGGAACGAGCCCGAAGCGGCTCGCCACTTCACGTTCAAAATCTTGTTGTTCTATGTTTTGAGGTTTCGGAGTACTTGATGAAAATGGAACTACAGACATGATGCTACTCCCCTGGGGTGCAGGCGGGAGCACTACTCGTCTCTCACTCCCGGCGCCTGGCGCAAAGCCTCTGTCAGCGATGCCGCACAGTACGCTTGCGGACCGATCGCAGTCCAGTGTTAAAAACACGCCAAAGAAATGGAGTGCTTAGATGCGTATATTCTACAGCACCCACTCTCGTAATGTAGCCGTAATCTGAACGGGGTCGTGGGGTTTGGCAAAGAAACGGCCGCCCTCTGGAAGAGCGTGCTGCGCAATGAATTCGCGACCTGAAGTCACGATTATCTTGATCGGCGGCCATCGGACGGCATGAGCGAGTGTGAGACCACTATCGCTATTACGCGACTCGTGTCACCGTTGGTGCGAAAGTGGCGTGAGTGACTGAGACGATCGTGCCGTCCGGACCAGCCACTGTTTCAACTTTGGCGTTGAGGTCTTGCGCGAGCGCCTTGATGATCCCCGTTCCGAGACCGGTCTTTGCTTGGGCAAAGACGCCGTCGGGCCTGCCTATTCCATTGTCAGCAACCGAGAGTTTCCAATTTGTCCCGTCGACATCGTACGCGATGGTGATCCTGCCATCTATCTTTTCGCTGGGAAACGCATGCTTTAGAGCATTCATGAAGAGTTCGGTTGTGATCAAGCCAATGCTCTCAGCCTCACGGGAACTCAAACTGCCTGCCGTGCCCACCACTTTGAGCGTAACTGGTCGAACCTCCCCAATCATCGAGGCCGCGAGAGCATCACCCAAACTCGTGAGATAAGGAACCATTGCGACAGTCCCTATTGTCCTCGATGCATGAAGTGTTTGTTGAATGGTCGCGATTGAGATGACTCGATCGTGAGTATCCTTCAAAAGGAGGCGGGTTTCTTCAGAACTCACCGTGTTTGCCTTCATCAGAATAATGCCTGCAATAATTTGCAGGCTGTTGGAAATACGGTGTTGAAACTCGTCGAGCAACGTGTCCTTCTGTTTCAAAAGCTCGTCTTTTTGGCGTTCCAACATGTGATGCTTGGTAACATCCTCGATTCCGATCATAATGGTCGCGTCCGCGCCGCCCTCGTAGAACACTTGGCGCGCGTTCAAGCGCATGACGCGGTGTCCGAGGTTCGGGAATTCATGCTCAACCTCATAATCTTCCATCACGCCGTGTTCCGGTATGATTTTATCCAATAGTACGCGAAGTTTTGGAATATCCCATTGGCCATCGCCCAATGCGTAAAGGAGCCTGCCCTGGGTTTCCTCGGGACTCACCTTGAATGCCGAATAGAAGGAGCGGCTTGCCGCGATAACGCGCAATCCTTTATCGAGCACAATGACGGGTTCGCGGACCGTATCGACAATACTCTGAGCAAGGGCGCACGCATCTGCGACGTTGCTAAATTGGTCTCTGAAATTGGTTTTCTGCATAAATCTCCTTATAGCTTCACGGAGGATTTCGGCGCACGACCGTTTGCGACAAAACCGACCGTGGATTTAAGCAAAAACGTCTGTCGCGAGGGTGAGTTCGCTTTCAGGCGCGACGCGTTCGTGCTTCTCGGCGATACTCTTGATGCGGTAGCATGGATCGCCGGGATCTCGGTCGGAGGCCGGAATAAGATGGCGAATCTCATAGGGGCCACGAACCGCCGATCGAATCGACTTCAGCTCTAAATCGACTAATTGACCGACGTCGAATTTATGGGCCATCAGATTTCACCTTTCGTCATATCGGGCTTGGAAATACCATCGGCGGGCGCCTCTTCGTCCTTGTGACGATGTAAGTAGCGAGCGATCTGGCCTCTGAGCGTGACCGTTTGTAGTACGTCCCCCAGCGAGCCTGCGGTATCAAAAAGCTCACGTTGCAGCTTCCTGGGGATCGTGTTCCACTGCATCATCACGGCCGCGCCGAGACACCGCAAAATATGCTCCTCCATCTGCCCGACGGCCTCGCTATCGAGCCATTTCTCAACGGGTTCATCCTTAGAAAGCGCGTCTTGCGAACGGATCATTTTGTCGAAATTATCCGCAAGCCAGTCTTCGTTTCGGGCTAACTGGCCGAAGCTTTCCATCGACCGCTGAAATTTGCGAATTTCGTTGGGGACGTTGCTGTTTTTGAGTGATTCACCGCTCTCCGTCGCTTTCATGCGAAAGTGCTCCGCCGTAAGCATGGGTATCTCCTTCCGTGACACGGGCCGTACGCGCTCGCGCTCGACGGTGCCTGATATCTGCTTATTTGGATGTCGCTACGGTATATGGGGACGATGACATCGAATTACGAGGACAATTACGCAATCCCAAGGCTTGGCCGGCGGGGTGACTTGCCTTATTTGGCCTAGATCAATGCCGACGGACTCTTTTGAAATAGCCCTCCCCGCCCCTGGTTGCGCGTTAGATGCCGCGCCGACCAGCGCCAAACATTCACTTGGATCGGCAAATTCCGAATGTAGTCCGAGCTGCGGCGCGATTTAGATCGCGGACGGGCGCCTTCCGATTATGCTGCAATGCATGAGTCCGCTGTTGGCCGATGCTGTTGAAAAAGTCCGTTTTTAAGAACGAGCAAAAATTTCCAGAGGCGCTGACACGCGTATTGAAAAATCAAGTGGGGGGTCACCTAATTAGTCTGAATTTCGACGGGTAGCCTCCGTAAGCTCTTTGCAGGGCTATGGCTTGCCGAGAAGAAGGTTTGACGGCTGAATGCGAAATTTCTGCCGGCGGCCCGTTTTCGACTTTTTCAACAGGATCGACTCAAAGCAGACACACGGCGTCTCATTCGGACACCTCATCGGGAGCGCGGCGGATAGCCATCGAATGTTTGCCTTCGGCAATTTTCTTTTATTTATTTGTTACGTTTCGTTGAAGTACCTCGATAGGATTAACCCGAATAAGATCGGAGGCAGTCTCGCCATTTTCACCCGCCGCGAATAACTTGAGTTGACTGTAATCGCACCGAAACTTCAGTTACCGGGAGCATCGCGAAAGCCGGCTTGCCTAATGATACGAACGTCATCGTTCGTAATAATCATGGGGATATCGGATCGTGAAAAATATCATTCAGAATCTGGGAGCAGGCGCGCTTGCGCTTACGGCGATCGCCGTAGTGGCGGCTACGCCAGCTTACGCCCAAAATGCACAGAAGCCCAACATCGTCATGCTGATGACCGACGACACGGGTTGGAACGATTTCGGCGCCTATTCCAATGGCGGCGCTGCACTTGGCCATCCGACGCCGAACGTCGATCAGATCGCGAAGGAAGGTGCCGTCTTCACGAATTGGTACGGCCAGGCAAGTTGCACGGCGGGGCGCGCGTCGTTCATTACTGGGCGCATTCCGATCCGTTCCGCTCTGTCGATCGTCGTCGCCCCCGGAGATGAGAATGCTCTCCGCAAGGAAACGCCAACGATTGCCGAGTTCTTCAAGAAGAACGGCTACGCGACGTACTTCTCCGGCAAATGGCATTTAGGTGACAAGCCGGAGTCGTATCCGATTGAGCATGGCTTCGACGAGATGAAGAATTTTGCGGCGTACTATGCCGGTGTCTATACCTACGACTACACCGACAAGTGGTTCCATCCTTGGTTCCCGTCGTACAATCCGCAATTTGTCAGAATGTTCAGCGAAAACGTGAACTTGGCTGAATGGGAGGGAACCACGGGCCAGCCTGCCAGAAACCTCGGCAAGATTACTTACGAGAGGTTTGCCACCTTCGACGAGGACCAGTCCGCCAACGCCGTCAACTACATCAAGCAGCACGCGAACAGCGCCCAGCCATTCTTCATGGATGTCAATTTCCTCAAGATGCACAACCCGACCAATGCGGCACCCGACTTCGCCGGCAAGTCCCATCTCGGTGACTACTCGGATTCGCTAATGGAGCTTGACGCCGATATCGGCAAGATCATGGACGAAATCCGCAAAGATGCGCCGAACACCATAGTGATCGTGACTGCCGACAACGGCGCTTGGCTCGATGCTTATCCTGATGCCGGCACCACCCCTTTCCGCGGCGAAAAAGGCTCGCCGTTCGAGGGCGGCTGGCGCGTTCCCGGGATCATGTGGTGGCCGAACCATGTACCGGCAGGTGTCCATTACGATGAAATGATGTCGCACATCGACGCTTGGGCAACCCTTGCGTCGATGGTCGGCTTGACTCCGCCGCCGCACGAATGGGTCGGCAATGACGGCAAGCCGATTTACTTCGACAGCATCGACAACAGCGCTTACATCCTCGGCAAGACACCGCACTCCGCGCGGACCTCATGGATCTACGTCGACGGCGAGACTTTCAATGGTGCGCGGGCCGATGTAGGCGGCGATCCAAATGAGCCATGGGTGCATATCGCGTGGAAGTATCTCTACACGGCTAAGGACTCGTGGTTGGGCTCGGAAGCAAACCTGGGTGCGATTGGCGCGACGTACAATCTCACCATGGACCCGTATGAGAAATACGACATGACGTTCAACGGCGCCGCTCCAGCACGCGTGTTGACCACGTCGCCGGGAAGATATGCGGGCCAGGACAATGGTTGGGTGCTCGCGCTGATCGAACCGGTCATTCTCGACTTTGACAAGTCTGTCATGAGGTTCCAAAACATTAAGCGCTTCCCAGGAGGCGCCTCGACCGATCTGATTCCGAACCTCCAGAGCCCGGATAATCCGTTGCCCTTGCTTAAGGACCAGCCCAGCCCGCATGGCGCGCAGGGCGGCGGCGGTTGATCGCGCGGCAATGGGGACGACCTCGTTGGCCGTGCCTTTTTCGCCCGAATGCTAACTTGACGATGGGTCATGATTGGCGCCCCCATGATCACGTGCATTACTTTATTCGCAGGCGTCGCGATCAGGATGCGCAGCCTCGGCACAGCGTTGCTTGTCCTCGCCTTGCTGACAGTTGGAATTTCTACTGCGCCCGTCAATGCCGCGTCACCGGCAAACGTGGCGACGGACGACGGCGCGGCGGCTTTTGCGCTTCAATGGTATACGCAGATGCAGGCGGGTAAGTTTGACCGCTCGCAGTACGCCGCCGCCTATGGCGCTGAGTTGACCCCAGAGGCCGTGCAAGCGATGTCGCAGCACCTCAACCGGTATGGGGCATCACCGCTACGCGCCGAAGTTATGAACGAGCGCACTGTAGAGAACCAGACATTCTACCTGGTGAAATTCATATTCCCGCGCGGCGACGCGACGAGCCTTCTGTTCGGTTTCGACGCCGAGGGCAAGATCACCGGCATCGGTGTCGAGAGCATGGCGGGTGACTGAGGCAAGTCGGCCAGGCTGCTTTTTTTATGAGTTTTCGCTTGAACGGCACAATTCGGGCCGATCATCTCTTGAGCTCGATCGAAAGCTTCGTCGAACGCGACGAGTTGAGGCGGGACTGGCCTCCTTCTACAGCACAATGGGACGGCCATCAGTCGACCCCGAGATCATGATCCGGATGCTGATCGTGGCTATTGCTTCGGCATCCGCTCCAAACGGCAGTTCACAACTGTAGGAGTCGACAGCCTCCACGTGTCATGCCGAGACGCATTCTGAAAACGGTAAGCAGGTGTTGAATGCAGCGCGCCACGCCTGCCGGAAATCAGATTAATGTTCACAATTCGTCTGAGCCAATAGTGACGACCACAGGCGTCAGCTAAGCTCATCTTGGCGAGAAATTCATGCGTTAAGGAGACAGAGCTAGCAAACGCGGGGCGATCATGGGACTGAGTGCCTGCACAATGCGCCACTCTGCCGTTGCAGTTATTCGGCGGCAATTTGGTCGATTACGCGTCCAGTCCGTTATCACTGCAGTTTTTTTCGCATTCTTCGCCGTCGCGGCCACACCGAACGTTTCCTTAGCCGACGAAGACGGCATCAGTTTTTGGATACCGGGTTTTTTCGGCAGCCTGGCCGCGGCGCCGCAGCAGCCGGGATGGTCGCTTGGGTCGATCTACTATCACACCAGCGTTTCGGCGACCGGCAATGCCGCCCTATCCAGGGAAATCACGATCGGGCGATTCAATCCCTCACTTAACGTCAGCGTCAGCGCTCACGTCTCCACAAACGCAGATCTCGGTATTTTGGCGCCGAGCTACACGTTCGCGACGCCGGTCCTTGGCGGCCAGGCGACCGCCTACCTCCTCGGATTGTACGGCAGCAACAGCACCTCGTTGGATGGAACCTTGTCCGGAACGTTGGGACCGATTCCTTTCTCGCGCTCGTTCGCGCTACAGCAGAACGACATTGTCTTTGGCGATTTGATCCCGATATTCACCTTGCGCTGGAACGCCGGTGTCAACAATTACATGACATATCTGGCGGGCGACATTCCGGTCGGAAAATATGACTCGACCAGTATCGATAATCTCGGCCTCGGCCACGGCGCCCTGGACGGCGGCGTTGGCTACACCTATTTCGATGAAAAGAGCGGGCACGAATTCTCCGCGGTGCTCGGGCTGACCGGAAATTTCCAGAACCCCTCGACCGGATACACAAGCGGTATCGATTCCCATCTCGACTGGGGCGCCTCGCAGTTTTTGACCAAACAATTGCAAGTCGGCCTCGTCGGATATTTCTACGAGCAACTCACTCGCGACAATGGTTGCGCCCCCCAGCTGTGCCCCTTCGAATCCCGCGTCATCGGTGTCGGCCCCCAAATCGGGTACATTTTTCCCGTGGGCAACATGCAGGGATACGTGAACCTGAAAGCCTATGGCGAGTTCGCCAATAACGACAGGCCGGACGGATGGAACGCTTGGCTTACCTTTGTGCTGTCGCCGGCACCAGCGGCAGCATCGAACAAGCCATCGCCATTCCCAATGCTGACCAAGTAGCGGAAAGCCTAGCCGCCTCAGTAGGCAGGCTCTTGACCATATCGAGCCGACGGCGATGTCTGCAATTGGGGCCGATTGTGTTGCAAAACGCCTATTGAGACGAATCGCTTACGCTGATTCCCTTGGTTCGAGATGGGCATCGGCGGGAGCGGCGCATGATGGGTCGGCGCAAAGGCGAGCAAGCGCAGTTCCTTTATTCCTTCAATCTCGACCAGGTCGTGCCACCCGACCATCTGGTCCGCCAGATTGACGGCGTTCTCGATCTTGGTTGGGTGCACAGGGAACTCACCGCTTACTACTCGCACGCGGGTCGGCCCTCGATCGATCCGGTGCTGATGATCCGGATGCTGATCCTGGACTATGTGTTTGCGATCCGCTCAGAGCGGCGGCTGTGTGCCGAGGTCCAGGTCAACCTTGCGTATCGGCGGTTCTGCCAGCTCGGCATCGAGGACAAGATTCCTGATCATTCGGTGTTCTGCCGGGCGCGGCACGAACGGTTCCGCGAGAACGATGCCTTGCGTCGGGTGTTCGAAGGCGTGGTAGCGATGTGCATCGCCGCCGGATTGGTGGACTGTGAAGCATTCTCGGTCGATGCGAGCCTGATCGAGGCGGATGTGGGCAGGCGAAAGCGGATACCTGGTGACCAACCAATCGCGTCTTCGACGCGCTATGGCGGAATGATGAGCCACAGACCCGGGACCTTAACGATCCCGGATCTGCGATGCACCGCTGGCGCGCTGCATCGCGTCCGGGAAAAGCTTAACAGGACATCCTTGCTTCCATTCGCCGCCGGCTATGCTACAGGGCGCGGACCAATGATCGGACGGATATGAGCGTCGTCACCCGCTTTGCCCCCTCGCCCACCGGCTTCCTCCATATCGGCGGGGCGCGCACCGCGCTGTTCAACTGGCTCTATGCCCGCCGCCACGGCGGCAAGATGCTGCTGCGGGTGGAGGATACCGATCGCGAGCGCTCGACGCAGGAGGCGATCGACGCCATCCTCGACGGCCTCAACTGGCTCGGCATCGGCTGGGACGGCGACGTCATCTACCAATTCTCCCGCGCGGCCCGGCATCGCGAGGTCGCCGAGGCGCTGCTCGCGGCGGGCCACGCCTATCGCTGCTATGCGAGCCCCGAAGAGCTTGCGCAAATGCGGGAGGCCGCCCGCAAGGAAGGCCGCGCCAAGCTCTATGACGGACGCTGGCGCGACCGCGATGCGAGCGAGGCTCCAGCCGGCGTGAAGCCGACGATCCGGCTCAAGGCGCCCTTGACCGGCGAGACGGTGATCGAGGACCAGGTTCAGGGCCGCGTCGTCTGGCAGAACGAGAATCTCGACGATCTCGTGCTGTTGCGCTCCGACGGCACGCCGACCTACATGCTCGCCGTCGTCGTCGACGATCACGACATGGCCGTGACCCACATCATCCGGGGCGACGATCACCTCACCAATGGCGCCCGGCAGAAGCAGATCTATGATGCGCTCGGCTGGGCTGTCCCGACCATGGCGCATATCCCGCTGATCCATGGACCGGACGGCTCGAAACTCTCCAAGCGCCACGGCGCGCTCGGCGTCGACGCCTACCGTGCGATGGGTTATCTGCCGGCGGCATTGCGCAACTATCTGGTGCGGCTCGGCTGGAGCCACGGCGACCAGGAAATCTTTTCGACCGAGGAGATGATCGCGGCGTTCGATCTGCCGCAGATCGGCCGCTCGCCGGCGCGTTTCGACTTTGCCAAACTCGAAAGCCTCGATGGGCACTATATCCGGCAAAGCTCGGATCAGGATTTGCTCGACGCCATCGATCAGCTTCTGCCCCATATCGCGCAAGGGCCCGCGCTTGCCGCCAAGATGACGCCCACGCTCCGGCAGCAGCTTCTGGCGGCGCTGCCAAGCCTGAAGGAGCGCGCGAAAACGCTGCTCGATCTTATTGACGGGGCGGGTTTTCTTCTCGCCGACCGGCCCATTGCGCTGGATGACAAAGCAAAGGCTCTCTTGACCCCGGAGGCCCGCGGCCTGCTCCACGAGATCGCGGCCGAGCTGGCCGGCGTCGAACCCTGGACTGCCGAAACCACCGAGCAAGCGGTGCGGAACTTCGCCGAACGCAAGGCCGCAAAGCTCGGCGCCGTGGCGCAACCGTTGCGGGCCGCGCTGACGGGACGCACGACGTCGCCCGGCATTTTCGAAGTGCTCGCCGTTCTCGGCCAGCCGGAGAGCCTGGCGCGCCTTGCCGACCATGCGTGTCAGCAGGGTGGGGCCGCGCCTTCGGCCTGATGCGTTATTTTTGCCTGCAGATTGGCCACATATTGTCACATGGCCACGATTAAGGCGGACTATCTTGCGGTGCACACTGGGTTGCGCTAGGCCAATACCGCCGGGTTAAACACGCCGCCACAGCCGCTCTGGCAATACCGGCCGCGTGCGGACTACCAATCCGGTTCAGACATCGAGGATCACGATCATGGACGCAAAAACCGGCGCCAACATCAAGACCGGCAAGCTGCAGCTCGGCGACAAGAGTTACTCGTTTCCGGTTTACGACGGATCGATCGGCCCCGAGGTGATCGACGTCAGCAAGCTCTACGCCGAAACCGGGATGTTCACCTACGACCCCGGCTTCACCTCGACGGCAAGCTGCGAGTCCAAGATCACCTATATCGACGGTGACGAAGGCGTCCTGCTCTATCGCGGCTATCCGATCGACGATCTGGCCGAGCACGGCGATTTTCTCGAGACCTGCTACCTGTTGCTTTACGGCGAACTGCCGACGGCGCAGCAGAAGGCCGATTTCACCGATCGCGTGATCCATCACACGATGGTTCATGAGCAGATGAGCCGGTTCTTCCAGGGATTCCGGCGCGACGCCCACCCCATGGCAGTGATGGTCGGCTGCGTCGGTGCACTCTCGGCGTTCTATCACGACTCCACCGACATCACCGATCCGAACCAGCGCATGATCGCCTCGATCCGCATGATCGCGAAAATGCCAACGCTGGCGGCGATGGCGTACAAATATACGATCGGGCAGCCGTTCATCTATCCCAAGAACTCGCTCGATTACGCCTCGAACTTCCTGCGCATGTGCTTCGCGGTGCCGTGCGAGGAGTACCATCCCAACCCCGTGCTCGCGCGCGCGATGGATCGCATCTTCACGCTGCACGCCGACCACGAGCAGAACGCTTCGACTTCGACGGTCCGGCTTGCCGGCTCGACCGGCGCCAATCCGTTCGCCTGCATCGCCGCCGGCATTGCCTGCCTGTGGGGTCCGGCGCATGGCGGCGCCAACGAGGCCGCCTTGAAAATGCTGGGCGAGATCGGCAGCGTCGACCGCATCCCCGAATTCGTCAAGCGCTCGAAGGATCCGAAAGATTCGTTCCGCCTGATGGGCTTCGGCCACCGCGTCTACAAGAACTACGATCCGCGCGCCAAGCTCATGCAGAAGACCTGCCACGAAGTCTTGAGCGAGCTCGGCATCAACGATCCGCTGCTTGACGTCGCCATGGAGCTCGAAAAGATCGCGCTGCACGACGAGTATTTCATCGAGAAGCGGCTCTATCCCAATGTCGACTTCTATTCCGGCATTACGCTGCGCGCGATGGGCTTCCCGACGACGATGTTCACCGTGCTGTTCGCGCTGGCGCGAACCGTCGGCTGGATCGCGCAGTGGAAGGAAATGATCGAGGATCCGCACCAGAAGCTCGGCCGGCCGCGCCAGCTCTATACCGGTGCGCCGAAGCGCGAATACGAGCCGATGTCGAAGCGGAAGTAAGTATCCGCGCGATGGGCCCACTGCGGTGGGCCCATCTATTGCGTGAATTCAGTAGGCCCAGATTAATAAGCCCAGGTCACGTAAGCACCGCCCCAGGTGAAGCCGCCGCCGAACGCCGCCAGGATCAGGCGGTCGCCGGCCTTGAGCCGATCCTCGTATTCCCACAGGCACAGCGGGATCGTCGCCGCAGTGGTGTTGCCGTATTTATTGATGGTGATCATCACCTGATCGAGCGGCAGTTTCATCCGCTCGGCGGTGGCTTCGATAATGCGCTTATTGGCCTGATGCGGTACCAGCCAATCGATCTGGTCGCTGCTCAACTGATTGCGTTTCATCAGCTCGCTTGCGACTTCCGCCATGCGGGCGACCGCGAATTTATAGACCGCGGCGCCTTCCTGGTGGACATAGTGCAAACGCTTGGCCACGGTTTCGGCGGTCGGCGGCATCCGGCTGCCGCCTGCCTTCTGATGCAGATGCGGCATGCCGGCGCCGTCCGAGCGGATCAGCGTATCGACGATGCCGAATTTCTTGTTCGGCTCGATCAGCACCGCGCCGGCGCCGTCGCCGAACAGCACGCAGGTGGCACGATCGGTGTAATCGATGATCGACGACATCTTGTCGGCACCGACGACGACGATCTTGCGAAACTTCCCGGTCTCGATGAATTGCGAGGCGATAGTGAGCGCATAGACGAAGCCGGAACAGGCCGCCTGGACGTCGAAGCTGCCGATCGAGCGGATGCCGCACATATCGCAGATCAAATTGGCGCTCGACGGAAATACGAAATCCGGCGTGGTGGTGGCGCAGATCAGAAGCTCGACATCGGTCGGGTCGGTCTTGGTTTTCTTCAGTAGTCCCCGTACTGCCTCCGCGCCCATATGCGAGGTGCCAAGCCCTTTACCCTTGAGGATATGGCGTTCCTTGATCCCGGTCCGCTCCGTGATCCATTCGTCGCTGGTGTCGACCATTTTCGCGAGTTCCGCGTTGGTCAGCACGTCAGGCGGCACATACCCATAGACCCCGGTGATCGCGGCCCGGATCGGGGACTTCCGGACCGTTCTTTTCGCTTTAGTCACGCGGGATGCTTTGGCGTTATGCTGGTGGGGAGGTGGGTGACTTGCGGCTTAGCAGGATGCTTGCAGCAATGGTAGGGCTGCCTCGGATCGGCAGTTAACATGGCTATGAGGCCTCTCCAATAGCCTCTAAGGGCCGGCCATGCCTGGCCATCGCGATGACGATATCGGCGGCCTTTGCGCTCGAAACGGCCTCCCCGATGGCCATGATGGCGTCGAGGCGGCCGAAGGCCTTGGTCTGGCGCCGCCGCTCCGGCGTATCCGACAGTAACCGAACCAGTGCCGGGGTGAGCTGTTCCGGCGTGCAATCTTCCTGGAGCAACTCAGGAACGACATTCTCGCCGATCGCCAGATTAGCCAGGATCACGCTCGGCAATTTCGCTTGTAGCCGGATCAGTCGCGCGATCACCGCCTCGATCGGATGCAGGCGATAGGCCGCGACCATCGGCACTCCGGCGAGGGCCAGTTCTAACGTGACGGTCCCGGACGCGGCCAAAGCAGCGCGGGCATTGCGAAACGCCGTCCATTTCTCGGCGGGTTCAACGATGACGCGCGGACTGACGGCCCATCCCGAGACGCTTTCGCGAATCCGCGGCAACAAATGCGGCACGGTCGGCAACACGAGGTCAATCGGACCAGTCTGCGCTACGAGACGCTCGATGACTTGTCCGAATATTCCGAGCAGACGACGGATTTCAGTGGTGCGGCTGCCTGGCAAAGCCAAAACCACTGGCGGATCGGCCAGCCGTCGCGCCGCCTCTTCGGCGTTGGGGCGCAACTCGCCGATACGCTCGACCAGCGGATGCCCGACGAAGGTGCAAGGCGGACCGCCGAGCTTTCTGTGGATCGCCGGTTCGAACGGCAGGATGGCAAGCACGTGATCGATATAGGCCCGCATGGCGCGCGCCCGGCCCGGGCGCCACGCCCAGACCGAGGGCGAAACATAGTCCAGGATCGGTATTTTTGGTGCTAGCCGACGCACCCGGCGGGCGACGCGGTGGGTGAAGTCCGGGCTGTCGACAATGACGAGCGCGTCCGGCTGCGCGGCGATGACCGCCCGCGCGGCCTCGCGGATACGGCGAAAAATCGTCGGCAGCTTTTGCGGAATGGCGGTCAGTCCAATGATCGACAAGTCGTCAATGGCAAACGAACTTATAATTCCGGCCGCCGCCATGGCCCGTCCGCCAATTCCGGACAGTTTCAGGGCTTCGCCTTCACGCGCCCGCAACGCGCGCGCTAAAGCCGCTCCCAGCGCGTCACCTGATTCCTCCGCGGCAATGATGTAGATCGAAAGCGGCCGCGAAATTGTGGCAAGCGGCTCCGGCGTCATTGCGCCCTGACCTCGCGCACCCCGACCAGAAAAATTCCGGCGCGGTCGGCTGCAGCGGTAACTTGATCGGCTTCAGCGATCATCGTGCTGCCTGCCGTAACCGCGAGACCGGCAAGGCCGGCGCGCGCCACGTTCTCGATCGTGCGCGGCCCGATCGACGGCAGATCGAAGCGGCGATCCTGGCCGGGTTTCGGGGCCTTCACCAATACGCCGGTTCCGAGCGCCGCAGTGACACGACCGAGACGGCGCAGCTCGGCGATCCGCGCCAACATATTATCGGTGCCCTCCGCGGCCTCAACGGCGATCACGTTGTTGTTGGCGACAACGGCGGCTTGACCGACATCGAACGGACCGAGCGTCGCGATCATGCTGAGCGCGCGCGCTATGTCGGCGTTATCGCGCTCCGACGGCTGATGCCGCCCGAGCACGCCCTCGGGCATGAAAACCTCGGGGGCTACTTCTTTTACACCAACAACTCTAAGCCCACCGCTCTCGGCAATAGCGGCGACGCCGGACAAAAGCTTGTCGTCGCCGCCGCGATAGGCGCGAGCGAGATGCGGCAGTAATCGTATTGTCTGCCAATCGAGACGCAACTGCGAAATCGGCGGCCGCAACACGCTGCCGATGAACAAGACGTCGCGGCAGTTTTCGGCGCGGGCCAGACGAAAAAACCGGCCGGCCTGCCCGATCGAAATCCAGTGATGCGCGTAACGCCCGATCACCGCTGCGTCGGCCCAGCCTCTAATTCCAAACATGACCGGCCGCCGGCCGCGCCGCGCCACGGCTTCGGCGAGCGCGCCGGGAAAACTGCCGCCGCCGCAGATAATTGCGAGCGGGGCATTGCCGGGCGCCAAGTCAGCCATAGCCAAACTCATCCCGCAGTGTCGTCGACGCCGGCATCGGCGTCGTGTTTGACGCGTGGGCGCATCAGCGGGCGTTTGTGGTCGGCGCGAATGAAGGCGATGATCTTGCCGACCAACGGGTCCCCTGAGTATTCATTGGCGACCGCATCGATCCGCTCCGCGATACGGCCCTCGACGAAGAACAGCGAGCGATAGGCGCTGCGCAACCGGTGCATTTCGGCGCGAGTGGCGCCGCGGCGCCGTAAGCCGACGATATTCAACCCGACCAAAGCACCGGTCTGGCCGAGCGCAAATCCGAACGGAATGATGTCATCGCGAGCCGCCGACATTCCGGCCATCATGACGCCCTCGCCGATCCGGACGAATTGATGGATCGCCACGTGCCCGCCGAGGAAAGTATTTTCGCCGACGCTGACATGGCCGCCGAGCACCACATTATTGGCAAAGGTCACATTGTCGGCAACGTGGCAATCGTGTCCGACATGCGATCCCACCATCATGAAGCAATGATCGCCCACATGGGTTACACCGCCGCCCGCCTCGGTGCCGGTATTCATGGTGACGCCTTCACGCAATTCGCAGCGCGCGCCGATCACAAGCCGGGTGGCGCCGCCGCGATAATGAACCGATTGCGGCGGCGTGCCGAGCGACGAAAACGGATAAACAACGGTGCTTTCGCCGATTGTCGTCACACCGGTAATGTTGACGTGCGACAGAAGACGGACGCCGGATTTGAGTTCGACCTGCGGCCCGACCAGACAATAAGGCCCGATTTCAACATCCGCGCCGATGCGAGCGCCGTCGGCGACGCGCGCGGTGGGATCAATCGCCATTTAGACCTCGGAGATAACCGCGCCGACTTCGGCCTCGGCGATGAGAAAATCTTCAACCTTGGCTTCGGCTCGATACCACCACATGTTGCGGCGCTGCGCGATCTTGTTGACGTGATAATAGATGGTGTCGCCCGGCACCGCCGGCTTGCGGAATTTGGCTTTGTCGATGGTGAGGAAATACATCGCGCGGCGCGATGCACTCGAACTCATTCTCCGCAGGCACATGACTCCCGCTGTTTGGGCCATTCCCTCCACCAAGAGCACACCCGGCATGACCGGGTTCTCCGGAAAATGGCCGAGAAATTGCGGCTCATTGATCGTGACATTCTTGATGCCGATGCCGTGCTCTTCGCCCCGGATATCGATGATGCGATCAATCATAACGAAGGGATAGCGATGCGGCAGCAGCTTTAATATTTCGCGGATGTCAGCCGCTTCGATTTGTTCGCTTGTCATTCGCTCGTTTCCTCGACTTTCCGGCCGCGGCGCGTCAGCTGGCGTAGCGTAGCGACACCGCGTTTCCAGTCGATGTTCGGCTCGGCGGGGAAGCCGCCCCAGCGGGCGCCAGCGGGAACATTCGACATAACGCCGGACCGCGCCCCGAGGATTGCGCCCGTGCCGATCACAATATGGTCGGCAACGCCGACCTGGCCGGCCAACACCGCAAAATCTTCCACCGTCACGCTGCCCGAAATGCCGACTTGGGAGACAATCAGACAATGCCGCCCGATCGCGCAGTTGTGTCCGATCTGGACAAGATTGTCGATCTTGGTGCCCTCGCCGATGACGGTGTCGCGGGTCGCGCCGCGATCGATCGTCGTATTGGCGCCGATCTCGACCTCATCTTGGATGATGACGCGCCGGGTCTGCGGAATTTTCTGATGTCCTTTTGGGCTCGGCAGATAGCCGAAGCCGTCCTGACCGATGCGAGTGCCCGGATGAATGATGACACGGTCGCCGATCAAGGCGTGTGTGATCGTTGCGCCTGCCCCGATCGCGCAGTTGCGTCCAATACGGACATCGGGGCCAATTACGGCGCCGGCACCGATCAGCGTCCCTGCGCCGATTTCGGCACGCGGACCGATCACCGCGCCAGGATCGACGGTGACCCCCGACTCCAGCCGCGCCGTCGTATGCACATGCGAACCTGCGGCGCGTCCATCGCTTTCGAACATTGGCAATGGCTGAAGCGCGTCGGGGAAAAGTTTGCGCGCCACCGCGACGAAGGCCGGATAGGGGCGCGCGGTTTCCAGCACGACCAATCCGGGTGGTGCCGAGGCTACGAAACGCGGTCCAACCAAACAGGCGGCGGCTCGGGTGGTCTTCAGGTCGTCAATATATTTCGAATTGTCGAGGAAGCTGATGTCGGAGGGGCCGGCGCTGTCGAGCGGCGCGATATTGCATATGCTGCGGTCCGGCGGATCGCCGTCCCGCAGCTTGGCATTGGTCAATGCGGCGATCTCGCCGGTCGTCAACGCGCCACTCGGCTTGATGAAATCGGGCATCGACCGATCCGCGGCTTAAGCTTCAGTCGCAGTTAGAATTTCGCGCCGCCGCCGAAGGCAAACCATTGGGTGCGGTCGTAGCTTTGCTTCAGGACCGGATAGGCAAAATCGAAGCGCAGCGGACCGAACGGCGAATCCCAGATGATGCTGCCGCCGACCGACGCACGCACTGCAGCGCTGTCGGCGTATTGCATGCCGCACTGGCAGACAAAAGGTGTGGCGCCAGCGGGCGTTATCAGACCATTGATTTCGCCGGTCGCGGGATTGGTGGTTTCACCTTTATAACCCCATAGCGAACCCGCGTCGGCAAAGACCGCGCCGCGGAAATTGCTGTCCTTGGGCAGGAAGAAGAACGGGTATTGGAATTCGAGACTGGCGCCCCAATACATCGTGCCGCCGAGGGCGTCGTTGCTGTCACCCGGTGTGATGTCGCGCGGGCCGATGCCGGCCGGCTCGAAGCCGCGAACGAGATTCGGCCCCATCTTGAAGTCGTCGAGCATGCGCACTTCCTGGCCGTCCAAGCCAATCATGTTGCCGCCTTGCAGATGCAGGATGCCTACGAGGTCGGACACGACTTCGTAATAGGTGCGCAAGTCGACGGTCGAACGCATATAAGCCACATCTCCGCCGACACCGGCGAAGTCTTGACCGAAACTGAAATACACGCCGTTGGTCGGGTTCTTGTTGTTGTCAAGTGTGTTGTAGGAAAATCCGTAGCCAACGGATGATGTCAGATAGGCGCCGTTCGCGAGTTCGACGCGCACGGGAAGCGACGCCTGACCAGCTTGAAAGCAATTGGTCTGCCCGCCCGCGGCTGACGGGGCGGCAAAGCCCGGCCAAAGGGAGCCTGCTGCAGTAGCAGCGATCACGGCGGCCGGCGTGGGAAAGCTGCTGGCGAAGTCGGGATTGATATTATTGCAATCGTCCAAATACGACGGCAGTGTGATTTTCTGCTCAAACGCCGAATAGCGCAGCTGTATCGCCAAATCCTCGCGAAGCGGAACGCCCCATTTCAGGGTGCCGCCGTAGGACTCCGTACCGTACGACAAATATGTATTAGCGAGCGTTTCTTTGGCGAATAGATCGACGCCCATGCTGGTGCGGGTATCGAGAAAATACGGCTCGGCATAACTGAGATCGATGCCGCGCGTGTATTGGCCGTAGGTCACGGCAGCTCGGGCAAATCGGCCGGTGCCGAGCAGATTGCGTTCCTGAACCGAAACCTCGGCCAGCCAGCCGTCGGCGGTCGAATAGCCGCCCATGACCGAAAAATCGCCGGTCGATTGCTCTTCGACATCGACATTGATTACCACGCGGTCGGGCGCCGAGCCCGGCTCATTGGTGATTTTCACCGACTTGAAATAGTTGAGGTTCTTGATTCTGCGTTCCGCCCGATCGACCAGCGCACGGTTGTACGGATCGCCTTCACCGATATCGAATTCGCGCCGGATGACATAATCGCGGGTGCGGAAATTGCCCCGAATATTGATGCGTTCGATATAGGCGCGCACACCTTCGTCAACCACGAAGACGACGCCGACAGTGTGCGCCGTCGGGTTACGATCGCCGCGCGGCCGCACGGTACCGAAAGGATAACCGCGCTTGGCGAGTTCGATGGTCATGTTCTCGACCGTCTTCTCGATCGCCTCGCCGTTATAGATTTGGCCGGGGCCCATCAGAAGGCTAGGGCGCAGCGACTGGCCATCCACGGCACGAACATTGGATTGAATGTCGACGGTGCTGAAGTGATAGAGCTCACCTTCCTCGATCGTGAAAGTGACGATGAAGCCCTTTCGCGCGGGATCATATTCGCCGGTCGCCGATACGACTTGGACGTCGGCATAGCCGTGCTTCAGATAAAACCGCCGAATCAGGTCGCGGTCGGCTTCGATACGGTCCGCATCGTAAACGTCGGTCGTCTGCAAAAAGCTGAGCCAATTGGATTCGGCGGTCTTGATCACGTCCTTTAGGCGCCACGACGAATAGGCTTTATTGCCGACGAAAATAATGGATTTGATTCCGGTCTTCTCGCCTTCATTGATTTCGAAAACCAGATCGACGCGATTGTTCGGCCGCTCGATGATTTTCGGTACGACTTGGACGTCAAAGCGCCCGTTGCGCTGGTAGATCTCGATGATGCGCTGGGTGTCGGCCTGCACCGTCGGGCGTGACAGCGAGCCGCGTTCCTTGGATTGAATCTCTTCCGTTAGCTGCTCGTCTTTGATGCGGTGATTGCCTTCGAAGGTGAGCCGATTGATGACCGGCGCCTCGACCACAGTGACGATCGTTTTGCCACCCGCTTGGGAGATGCGGACATCTTGGAATAGGCCGGTTCCATACAACGCCTTTAACGCGGTATCGACCTGAGCGGCATCGAGATGCTCGCCGGGCGCTCCTTTGAAATAGGAGCGGATCGTGTCTGCGTCGACGCGCCGATTGCCTTGGACAACGATCGAGGAGCCGGCGGTCACGCCGGCATCCGGCGGCGCCGCAATAGCTGCGTTGGCCGATAGGCCAAATATACCCAGCCCGAGGAGCAAGCCGGCCACGACCAGCCCTCGTTTTACCCGCACACCCATATTCATCCGCAACGCGCCCTTATTACCCTACGTGGCCGCCCCCAGTGGCGGGTTTCTTGCAATCTCCCTCAGTTCGTCTCAGTCAGAACGGAATTTCGCCTGATCTTTCTGTCACTTCTACCATCCCCACATTTCAATTACCACGCTTTTGCCGTGCCATTTTACCGCCCGCTAGGACGTCGTCAGATGAACGATGTCATTGAAAGTTGCAAATATCATCAACATGACGACGATCGCGAGACCAATCCGAAACCCTACTTCTTGGGCGCGCTCCGACAGCGGTCGCCCGCGCGTGGCCTCAATCGTATAGAACAAAAGGTGACCGCCATCGAGGAGCGGTATCGGAAACAGGTTTAGAAGACCGATCGAAACCGACAGGACACCGGCGAGGTGGATCAGCGCGACGAAGCCGATGCTCGCGACCTGCCCTGATATCTGGGCGATCCGAATCGGGCCGCCGAGTTGGTCAGCCGCTTCGCGGCCGACAACGACGCCGCCGATATAGCTGAGCGTACGGTCCACCACGAACCAGGTTTCTTCCGCTCCCAAAGCGACCGCCTGCAGCGGCCCGACGGGCTGGGATTTCAAATCCTCGGCCGCCGTCGACCGACTGATGCCGAGTATGCCGATACGATGGACATTGCCGAAGTTATCCTTGATCTCCTTCAGGGCAGGCGTGGCCTTGAGGTCGAGGGCGGCGCCTTTGCGGTCAATCTTGATGTCGAGCTGAGCGCCAGCGCTCTCGCTGACGATGCGCTGCATCTGCTCAAAGTCGGCAATGGCGTTACCGTCGATCGAAACTACGAGATCGCCGGGCTGAAAGCCCGCGGCAGCCGCGGCACTGTCGGCCTGGACCGCGTCCACCCGGGCGCTCATGGTCTGCTTGCCGTACAGCATAAAGACCATGGCGAAAATGACGATGGCCAATATGAAATTCGCGATCGGCCCCGCCGCAACTATGGCCGCACGCTTATAGACCGGCTGAAAGAAGAAGCTCCGCGCACGATCGCTCTCGGGCATCGATTCCAAGCGCGGTGCATCGGGGACGCTGGCCGCATTATCGTCGCCGAAGAACTTGACGTAGCCGCCGAGCGGAATGGCCGAAATCTTCCAGCGGGTATTGTGGCGGTCGTTGAAACCGACCAGCTCGGGGCCGAAACCGATGGAAAACACCAGAATCCGCACACCGCAGAGCCGAGCCACCAGGAAGTGGCCGAATTCGTGAAAGAACACGACAAGGCTGAGGACGAATAAAAACGGCAGGAGATAGGCTACAACGCCTCCTCCCAGCGCATGCAAATGCGACAGCAAATACGACCCCATGACGCCGCCTACGCCCCCACTGAGTCCCGTCCCACCCCGGACGCTAGGATGCCATTGCGGCAATTTCGGGCAAGAGGTCCGAAGCTAGCCTTCTTGCATTATGGTCAATGGCGAGCGCCTCATCGACCGATTGAGGCTCTGCCATCTCGCCCCGGCGCTCGGTAGCGTCGAGTGTTGCCTCGACCAAGGCCGCGATTCCGCGGAATCCGATGTTCCGCGCCAGGAATTCGTGCACAGCTATTTCATTGGCGGCATTCAGCACCGTTGGCGCCCCGCCACCGGCGGCAAGCGCACGGCGCGCCGTCGCCAGCCCCGGGAAACGCACCATATCGGGCTCCTCGAAAGTCAGCGTCGATACCTGTGCCAAATCGAGGCGTGCCGCCGGGGTTTCCATGCGGATCGGCCACGCCAGGCAATGGGAGATCGGAATGCGCATGTCCGGTGAGCCCAATTGCGCAATTACCGAACCATCGCGAAACTCGACCAGCCCGTGCACGATCGATTGGGGATGGACGACGACATCGAGCTGTTCCGGCGGCAGCGCGAACAGGTGATGGGCTTCGATGAGTTCGAGACCCTTGTTCATCAAGGTTGCGGAATCGATCGTTATTTTCGGCCCCATCGACCAAGTCGGATGCTTGAGTGCCTGCTCGAGCGTGACTTTGCGGATCTCTTCGAGCGAAAGGGTTCGAAACGGACCGCCGGAGGCTGTGAGCACGATCCGCCGCACGTCTTCACGACGGCCGGCGCTCAGCGCCTGGAAAATCGCGTTGTGCTCGGAATCGACCGGCAAAACGGTCGCGCCCTTCATCGCCGCCCGCCGCATGAATAGCGCGCCGGCGCAGACCAGACACTCCTTGTTGGCGAGCGCGACGGTGGCGCCGCGTTCAGCGGCAGCGAGCGTCGGCGCGAGGCTTGCGGCACCGGTAATCGCCGCCATCACCCATTCGGCTGGGCGTTGCGCGGCCTCCACCAACGCCTGAGGTCCGGCCGCCGCCTCGATGCCGGAGCCGGACAGTTCGGACTTGAGTTCGTCATAGGCCGCCGGATCCGCCACGACGGCAAAGCGGGCATGAAATTCGCGCGCCAGGCGGGCGAGCGCCGGCGCGTCGCGATGCGCCGTCACGGCCTCGACCTGATAGCCGGCGGCATCGCGCCGCAACAGATCCGCGGTGCTCGAGCCGATCGAACCGGTCGCGCCGAGAATCGTCACCGTGCGCGGCGCGCGCGCCAGTTCGACTTTCGCCAGTGGCCGTTTCTGCTTCATCGGGCTACCCAGAATGACACTACCATACCAACAAGCCTTGAGCCGGTGCGGCCAAGCCCTGCCGCAGCACGCCGATCACAACGGCAATCGTGGCGGCGAACAGAAAGCCGTCGAGGCGATCCATGACGCCGCCGTGGCCCGGAATGAGATTGCTCGCATCCTTGACGCCAAAATGCCGCTTCACCGCAGATTCGAACAGGTCCCCAGCTTGGGCAACAATCGACAGTATCAACGCCAAAACTCCGGCCATCAGCGGATTTGTCCCACCGCTCGCATAGGCGACCAGCGTACCGGCGGCAACCCCCCCGGCCGAGCCGCCAATGGCACCAGCCCAAGTCTTGTTCGGGCTTAAGCGCGGCCATAGCAGGGGACCGCCGACCGCGCGGCCAACAAGATAGGCCAGAATGTCGGTTGCCCAGATAATGGCGAACAAGAACAACAGGGCGGTGAGACCCCAAACCGGATCGCTGCGCAGCAGAACGGGACTGACGAAAGTTGTTCCGGCATAGACCAGACCGCCCGCGCCCCACAGCAGAGTGGTGCCGGCCGATTGCCGGCCACGCCAGGCCGCGACCAGCGATGTCCACTCCCAGAGGATGGCGGCGGCGGCGGTCGCGCAAAAGATCACAAATAGCCAGCCGCCGATGTAAGCCGAAACCAGCGCAATCGGCGCCAACACCGCCGCCGAAGCGACCCGCAGAGTGAAATTGCGCGAGGCGCCGTTATTCGAAGCGCCACTTCCGCTCTCACCGAGGTTTTGCGGATGGGGTGTATTCACGAGCCGGTTTGGGCGACCAGGCCGCCGAAGCGGCGCTCGCGCCGGCGATATTCGGCGATCGCACTTTCGAGCGCGGTGCGATCGAAGTCCGGCCAATTGACTGGAACGAAAACCAACTCGCTATAAGCGGCCTGCCAGAGCAGAAAATTGGAAAGCCTCTGCTCGCCGCTGGTGCGGATGATCACGTCGGGATCGGGCAGATCGGGAATGTCGAGATGGCGTCCGAGAATTTCCGGCGTGATGGCGTCCGCCGCCAAACGTCCATTCGCGACTTCAATGGCGAGCCGGCGCACCGCGCGCGCGATTTCATGGCGCGCGCCGTAATTGAACGCCACGACAAGCGTGAGGCCATCGTTATGCTGCGTTAGATCTTCCGCTTCCTCCAGGAGTCCCCTGATGTCGGCTGAAAGATCGTCGCGCTCACCGATGATACGAACGCGCACATTGCTTTTGTGCAGATCGACCAGATCATTGCGGATGAAGCGCCGAAGCAACGACAAGAGATCGCGGATTTCCGATTGCGGCCGCGCCCAGTTCTCCGAGCTGAAGGAGAAAATCGTCAAAACCGAAATGCCGAGATCGCTCGCCGCGCGCACCGTCTTGCGTAACGCCTCAACGCCGCGACGGTGGCCTTCGACGCGCGGCAGGCCACGAGCAGCTGCCCAGCGACCGTTGCCGTCCATGATCACGGCGACGTGGCGCGGCATGTCGAAGCCGCCGCCCGTTGCGGTGAGCGGCGCCGATGCGCTCGACCCGATCGCCTTTGCTCTTGAACCTGCCGTGTCGCTCAAACCGTCATGATCTCCTTTTCCTTGCCGGCGAGGAGTTTCTCGATTTCGGCGATCGTAGAGTCAGTCACCTTCTGCACTTCAGCGGCTTGGCGGCTCTCGTCGTCTTCGCTGATCTCGTGGTCCTTTTCGAGCTTCTTGAGGAGGTCGAGGCCGTCGCGGCGGACGTGGCGCACGGCGACCCGCGCAGCTTCGGTGTACTTATGCGCCACTTTCACGATTTCGCGCCGGCGTTCTTCGTTGAGTTCCGGAATCCGCAGCCGCAATACCTGCCCCTCGGTCGAAGGCGTCAAACCCAGATTGGCCGCCGATATCGCCTTTTCCACTGCGTGGACCATCGAGCGGTCCCAAACCTGAACGCTGAGGAGCCGCGGCTCCGGCACACTGATCGTCGCCAACTGATTGAGCGGCATGTGATTGCCATAGGCATCGACCTGCACATGCTCCAAGAGCGCGCTCGATGCGCGCCCGGTACGCAGGCCGGAAAGCTCCTGCTTGAGCGAGGCGATCGCTCCTTGCATACGGCGCTTGAGGTCGTTCATGTCGAATGTCGTCGCTGCCATGACACCCTCCGGGTCTACTCCCTCGTCCTCACCACACTTGGGCGACCGACCACCGTCAGTCGCCCGCTAGGCTAGCCGACAGTGGTGAAATGTCCCTTCCCGCTCAAGACGTTCTTGATCGCTCCCTGCTCGCGGATCGAAAACACGATGATAGGCATACGGTTTTCCTGAGCAAGCGCGAAGGCGGTCGCATCCATGATTTTCAGGCGGCGGTCCAATGCTTCCTGATGGTCGAGATGATCGTAGCGGGTCGCTTTGGGGTCCCGCTTCGGATCGGCAGTATAGACCCCATCGACGTCGGTCGCCTTGAAGACGGCGTCGCACTCCATTTCGGCGGCGCGAAGCACGGCGGTCGTGTCGGTGGTGAAATAGGGGTTGCCGGTGCCGCCGGCAAATACGATGACGCGGCCATCGTCGAGATGCCGCAGCGCGCGCGCCCGCTCGTAGGTTTCGCAGACCTGCGGCATCGTCAGTGCCGACATCGTTCGTGCACTGGCGCCGGCCCGTTCGATCGCAGTCTCCATCACCAGCGCGTTCATCACCGTCGCCAACATGCCCATGGCGTCCGCGGTCGGCCGCGACAGGCCATTTTCCGAGATCTGCGCGCCGCGCAGCACATTACCGCCGCCGACCACGACGCCGAGAGCAATACCAAGCTTATGAGCGGCGACCAGATCCGCGGCGAAACGGTCGATCGTCGGCTGATGAATGCCGAACTTCTCGGGGCCGGATAGCGCTTCGCCGGAGAGTTTGACGATCACGCGCCGGTATTTCGGTTTCGTCATCGTGCCCCTCGCCGCCCATCATTACGGCAGTCGTATTTGCACGCCGGACCCAAGGCCAGTGCCAAGAGCGGACGGCGCGCAGATTTCCCTCAATGCGCCCCGGCAAGAGCGGCGACTTCGCCGCCGAAATCGCCGCCGGGACGGTCGATGCCTTCGCCCAAGGCGTAACGGACGAAACCGCCGAGCTTGATCGATCCGCCGACCTTGCCTTCGGCCTCTTTAAGCGCTTGGGCCACGGTCTTCTTGTCATCGAAAATGAACGGCTGCTCGAGCAGACAGACTTCCTTGTAGAAAGTCTTCAATCCCAATTCGACGATCTTCTCGACCACATTAGCGGGTTTGCCCTGCGCCTTGGCCTTGTCCGCCAGCACGCCCTTCTCGCGTTCGATCGTGGCCGGGTCGAGGCCGGAGGGATCGACCGCCTGGGGATTGGCGGACGCGATATGCATGGCCACCATGCGGCCGATGGCTTTGAGCTCATCGGCATTGCCGGCCGACTCGAGCGTCACGATCACGCCGATGCGGCCGAGGCCATCGGTCACCGAACTATGCACGTAGCTTCCCACCACGCCCTTGCCGACCGAAAGGCCGGCGGCGCGGCGCAGCGTCATGTTCTCGCCGACCTTGGCGATGGTGTCGGCAATCGCGTCGGCGACTTTGATTTTGCCGACCGGGGCGGCGAGGACCTTTTCGACGTCGGAACCGGCATCGAGTGCCGCGTTCGCAATCATTTTCACCAAGCCTTGAAACAGGTCGTTGCGGGCGACGAAATCGGTCTCCGAGTTGACCTCGACCAGGATGCCTTTGTTGGCGGTAACGGCGACGCCGATCAGGCCCTCGGCGGCGACCCGCCCTGCCTTCTTGGCGGCTTTGGAAAGCCCTTTCTTGCGAAGCCAATCGACCGCGGCGTCGAGATTGCCGCCGCTTTCGCTAAGGGCTGCTTTGCAATCCATCATGCCGGCTCCGGTCTGGTCGCGGAGCTCCTTCACCATGGACGCACTGACATTGGTGCTCATTGCTAAAAATCCTTGTGCTCGTTCCCGGCCGGTCGCGGCATTCGCCGGCGACCGCCGCGCAGCATCGTTGTCACGACCATTCGGGACGCGCGTCCCGAAAATGACGCGTTACACTTCTTCGGCCGTCAATTCCTTGGCCTTGGCGATCCAGCCTTCGACGCGGCCCGGAAGCCCGGCCTCCTCGCCGACATTATGCGCGGCGGTCGGCGACAGGTCGGCGATCTGCTGGAAGTGGAAAATGCCGAGATCGTTGAGCTTCTTTTCGATGGCCGGCGACACGCCGGTAAGCTTCTTGAGATCGTCGGCCACCCCGCGAGGTCCCGACAGCGGCTCGAAGCCGAGCGGGTTGGTCTCCGGCGGCAGCTCCTCGACCACCGGCTCGGCTTGCGCGCCGACGTCGATGCCATGCGAACCTTGCGCCCGCGAAATGCCATCGATCGCCGCTCTGGCGATGAGATCGCAATAAAGCGTGATAGCGCGGCTGGCGTCATCGTTGCCGGGCACCAGAAAGTTGATGCCCTTCGGATCGCAATTGGTGTCGACGATGGCCGCCACCGGAATATTGAGACGCTGCGCTTCCTTGATCGCGATGTCTTCTTTGTTGGTATCGATGACAAAGAGCATGTCGGGAAGCCCGCCCATGTCCTTGATCCCGCCGAGCGAGCGGTTGAGCTTATCGCGCTCGCGCTGCAGCGTCAGCCGCTCTTTCTTGGTGTAGCCCTGCGCCTCGTTGGAGGCGAGCATCTCGTCGAGCGCACGCAGCCGCTTGATCGAGTTGGAGACGGTCTTCCAATTCGTCAGCGTGCCGCCGAGCCAGCGCGAATTGACGTAATATTGCGCCGACTTCTTGGCGGCTTCGGCGATGGCGTCCTGGGCCTGCCGCTTGGTGCCGACGAACAGGATGCGTCCGCCCTGCGCCACGGTATCGCTCACCGCCTGCAAGGCGCGGTGCAGCATCGGCACCGATTGTGTCAGGTCAACGATGTGGATGTTGTTCCGAGTGCCGAAGATGTACTCGGCCATCTTCGGATTCCAACGATGGGCCTGATGGCCGAAGTGAACGCCAGCTTCCAATAGCTGGCGCATGCTGAAGTCTGGCAGCGCCATGATATTCTCCGGTTGATCCGCCGCGGACCGAGAGGCGCGGCCGGTATGGCCGAACCACCGGACGGCTTTTGAGGGCCAAGGTCCGCGTGTGAGATTGCGGGGCTTATATAGGGTGGCCCGGCGCGGTGCAACAACCCTTGCGCGCCGGATCGAACGGCATCAATGGCCGCGGCGGCGGCGCTTCTTTGCCGCTTTACGCGCGGCGTCACGGGCTTCTTGGGCCGCTTTTTCGTCCCCGGTCAGAGCGGTCTTACCGGCTGAAGCCTCGCCTGCGACGTTCTGCGACGGCGCCCGCGCGGCTACTCTGGCCCGATCCAGAACGAAGCGCGCATAATCTTCCATATCGCCCGCAAACGGCTTGATATGGCCGTCCGCGGTCAGCCACAGCCGATCGGCGACCAGTTCAATCAAGGACCGGTCATGGGTGATGAGGATGACGGCGCCCTCGTAATCGTTGAGCGCATCGAGCAGTGCCCGGCGGCTGTCGATGTCGAGGTGGTTGGTCGGTTCGTCGAGGATGAGCAGATGCGGCGCCGCCATCGCGACAAGGTTGAGCAGCAGCCGCGCCCGCTCGCCGCCGGAAAGATTGGCGATCGTGGTGTCCTGTTTGTCGAACGACAGGCCGAACTGCGCCAGGCGCGAGCGCCGGGATGATTCGCTGTCGTCCGGCCGTTCGCGGCGCATGATTTCCAAAGGCGTATCGGCAGGGTCGAGCGCTTCGATCTGATGCTGATGAAACCAGCCGACTTTGATGCGGCCCTCGCGCTTCATCTCGCCCGATTGCAGCGGGAGCGCCCCCGCAATCATCTTGGCGAAGGTCGACTTGCCCGCGCCGTTGACGCCGAGCAGCCCGATCCGGTCGTCGACGTCGAGCCGCAGATTGAGTTGCCGCAGCACGGTTTTGCCGTCGTAGCCGACGGCGGCGCCATCGAGTTGCAGCAAAGGCGGCGCGAGCGGACGGGCCGGCGATGAAATCGTGAACGGCGCGACACGCTCCTCGACCACTTCGGCGATCGGCTCAAGCTTGGCCAGGCGCTTGATGCGCGATTGTGCCTGCGTGGCCTTGCTCGCTTTAGCGCGGAAGCGGTCGATGAAACGCTGCAAATGCGCGCGCTCGGCGTCCTGCTTGGCCTTGGTTGCCATTTGCAGCCGGTTCTTCTCCGCCCGCCTGGTCTCGAAATCGTTGTAGCCGCCGGCGTAAAGCTCAAGCTTGCCCTGGCTGAGATGCAGAATGGCATCGACGGAGTTGTTTAAGAGCTCGCGGTCATGGCTCACGATCAACGCGGTGTTTGGATATTTCTTCAGGCGCGCTTCAAGCCACAGCGCGCCCTCGAGATCGAGATAGTTGGTGGGCTCGTCGAGCAGCAAAAGATCGGGTTCGGCGAACAAGGCCGCGGCAAGCGCGACCCGCATCCGCCAGCCGCCGGAGAATTCGGCCATTGGCCGATCGAGATCGGCATTGGAAAAGCCCAAGCCGCTCAAGATTTCCGCCGCGCGCGACGGCGCCAGATCGGCATCGATCGCATTGAGGCGCTCGTAGAGTTCCGCCATTTCCTCGGGTTCGGCGGTTTCCAAGGCGGCGTTGAGCTCTTCGCGGCGATGATCCGCCGCCAGGATGGTGTCGAGAAGTGTCACCGGCGTCGCCGGATGTTCCTGGTCGACCGAGCCGATCCGCGCCGCTTTGGGCAGGATGATGTCGCCGCTTTGGGCCGCGAGATCGCCCTGAATGAGCTTGAACAGCGTCGATTTGCCGATGCCGTTGCGGCCGACCAGACCGACCTTGGCGCCGGCCGGTATGGTCGCGCTGGCACCATCGAAAAACCGCCGGCCCCAGGCGTCGAAAACGAGATTGTCGATCCGAAGCATGTCGGGGTCCAAACGCCGATGGAATTGATGGGGGAGATGACGCGGGCGCTTCTTATCGCGCGTCGCGTCAAATGGCGAGGGGAGATGTCGCTATTGGTTCGACGGATTGCAAGGAGAGCCGTCTTTGCGAGCGAAGCGAAGCAATCCAGCTCGGTGCCGAAGAGCTGGATTGCTTCGTCGCTCTGCTCCTCGCAACGACGCGAGCATTAAAGCGCCTCAACGGTGACGACGCCGGTCACCGCCTTGATGGCGCCGGCGATCTGCGGCGAGACCTTGAAGCGGCCGGGAAGCTTGACCTCGACCTCGCTGCCGTTCTGCAGCATCAGCACCATGCTGACTTCGCCCTCGCCGGCTTCGGTTCCATTGCGGCCGTTGCCGTTCCGCGTCGGTTCGAGGCGGCGAGCGACGCCGGCGAGCGGCTCTTCGTTGCGCAGAAACACGCGCAAGCCACGCTGCATCCGCGCCGCCGCGTCGTCGAGCGGCTCGACCGATTGGATGCGGGCGCGCACTTCGTCGGCCTGCACCTCGGCGGTGAGGAATAGCAGCACCGCCCTGCCCGGCTCCAGCAGATCGCGATATTGCGCGAGCCCTTCGGAAAACAGCACGGCCTCATAATGCCCACTGGGATCGGACAGGCCGATGATGCCCATTTTGTTGCCGGTCTTGGTGCGGCGCTCGGTGCGCGCCACTACGGTTCCGGCGACGCGGCCGGCGCCGGCGCCGGCCCTGACCGCGCGGGCGAACTCCGCCCAAGACTGCACCCGCAAGCGTTTGAGCGCTGCGGCGTAGTCGTCGAGCGGATGTCCGGACAGGAAAAAGCCGACCGCCTCGAATTCCCGCTGCAGCCGCTCGGCCGGCAGCCACGGCTCAAGCGCCGGAACGATGATCGGTGCCGCCGAGGCTCCGCCCATGAACAATTCCGACTGGCCGCGTGCTGCATCCTCGTGGGTGCGCTGCGCGGTCGCCAACAGCGCATCGACCGCGGCGAAGGAGCGCGCCCGGTTCGGCTCGATGGTGTCGAAGGCGCCGGCGGCGGCCAAGCTTTCCAGCACGCGTTTGTTGACGGCGCGCGGATTGAGGCGGCCGCCGAAATCGGCGAGATCGACGAACGGCCGGTCGGCCCGCGCCGCGATGATGCTCTCGACCGCTTGCCGGCCGACGCCGCGTAGCGCCGCAAGCGCGTAATAGATCGTGTTGCCTTCGACGTCGAACTGGACGCCCGAGCGATTGATCGACGGCGACTCGACCTTGAGGCCAAGCCGCTCGGCCTCGGCCCGGAATTCGGAAAGCTTGTCGGTATTGCCCATGTCGAGCGTCATCGACGCCGCCAGGAACTCGACCGGGAAATTCGCCTTCATATAGGCGGTCTGATAGGCGACCAGCGCGTAAGCGGCGGCGTGGCTTTTGTTGAAGCCGTAATCGGCGAAACGCTCCAGCAGTTCGAAGATGGCTTCGGCCTGGCTTTTTTCGACGCCGCGCTCGACGGCGCCGGAAACGAAGCGGGCGCGTTGCGCCTGCATCTCGCTGCGGATTTTTTTGCCCATGGCGCGGCGAAGCAGATCGGCTTCGCCGAGCGAATAGCCGGACAGCACCTGCGCCGCCTGCATCACCTGTTCCTGATAGACGATGACGCCATAGGTCTCGCGCAGGATCGGCTCGAGCTTGGGATGAATGTAGTCGGCCTGCTCCAAGCCATGTTTGCGCGCGCAATAGGTCGGAATATTCGCCATCGGACCCGGCCGGTAGAGCGCGACCAGCGCGATGATGTCCTCGAAGCGGTCGGGACGCATGTCGAGCAGCGCCCGGCGCATACCGGCACTTTCCACCTGGAACACGCCGACGGTCTCGCCGCGCGTCATCATCTCGTAGGGCTTGGAGTCGTCGAGCGGCAGATTAGAAAGATCGATCTCGATGCCGCGCCGCCGCACCAGCTTCACCGCCAATTCGAGCACGGTAAGCGTCTTCAGGCCGAGAAAGTCGAACTTCACCAAGCCGGCCGGCTCGACCCATTTCATATTGAACTGCGTCACCGGCATCAGCGATTTCGGATCGCGATAGAGCGGCACCAGTTCGGTCAGCGGCCGGTCGGCGATGACAATACCGGCGGCATGGGTCGAAGCGTGCCGGGTCAGGCCTTCGAGCTTTTGCGCGATATCGAAGGCGCGGCGCACGATGGGCTCGGAGTCGCGCGCGGCTTGCAGCTTCGGTTCGCCTTCGATGGCGCTCTTGAGCGATATCGGACTGGTCGGGTTTTGCGGCACCAGCTTGCAGAGCTTGTCGACCTGCCCATAGGGCATTTGCAGCACGCGCCCGACGTCGCGCAGCACGCCGCGCGCCTGCAAGGTGCCGAAAGTGATGATCTGCGCCACCTGCTCGCGGCCGTATTTCTGCTGGACGTATTGGATCACCTCGTCGCGCCGGTCCTGGCAGAAATCGACGTCGAAGTCCGGCATCGAGATGCGTTCTGGATTGAGGAAGCGCTCGAACAAAAGACCGAAGCGGATCGGATCGAGGTCGGTAATGGTGAGCGCATAGGCGACCAGCGAGCCGGCGCCGGAGCCGCGGCCGGGCCCGACCGGAATCCCCTGCGACTTCGCCCACTGGATGAAGTCGGCGACGATGAGGAAGTAGCCGGCGTATTTCATCTTCTCGATGACGCCGAGCTCGAATGCGAGCCGGGCGTGATAGGCCTCGGCATTCTGCCCGGGCGCGGTGCCGTGCCGCGCCAGCCGGCTTTCAAGTCCGGCCTGGGCGGCGCGGCGAAGCTCCTTGGCTTCATCGCCCTCCCCGCTCGCGTCGCGGTCGGCGGTAAAGCGCGGCAGGATCGGCGCCAGCGTGCGCGGGCGATAGCTGCAGCGTTCGGCGATCTCGACGGTGGCGGCGAGCGCTTCCGGCAGATCGGCGAACAGCGCCGCCATTTCGGCGCGGCTCTTGAAGCGATGCTCCGGCGTCAATTGGCGGCGATCGGTGTCGGCGGTGAGCCGGCCTTCGGCGATGCAAAGCAGCGCGTCATGGGCTTCGTAGTCGGTGCGCGCCGCAAAGAACGGCTCGTTGGTCGCGACCAGCGGCAAGCCGCGGCTATAAGCGAATTCGATCAGCGCCGGCTCGACCACGCGCTCCGCCGGCATGCCGTGGCGCTGCAATTCGATATAGAGACGGTCGCCGAACAGCCGCTGCAGTTCTTCGCAGCGCGATTGCGCCAGCGAATTCTGGCCAGTGGCCAGCGCGACATCCAGCGGACCGTTCGGCCCGCCGGAGAGCGCGATCAGGCCGTCGGTTTCGCCGGCAAGCCACGCAAGCTTGAGATGCGGCCGTTCCTGCTGGGCGGTTTCGAGATAGGCACGCGAGCAAAGCCGCATCAGGCTGCGATAGCCCGACTCGGCTGAGGCCAGGAGCACGATGCGCGGCCAGGTATGGTCGACCGCCGGATTGCGGTTCTCCTGGTCGGCGAAATCGATGCCGAGCGCGCAGCCGACAATCGGCTGGATGCCAGAACCGGCCAGTTTTTCCGAAAACTCCAGCGCGCCGAACAAATTGTCGGTGTCGGTCAAAGCGAGCGCCGGCTGGCGGTCCTTTTTGGCGAGCTCCGCCAGGCGCGCTATCGTCAACGCGCCTTCGAGCAGCGAATAGGACGAATGCACATGCAGATGAACGAAGCCGGGTTCAACCGCCATTGCTGAAACGATCCTGACTGAAACGATCCTGGGTTAAGGCACATGGCTGTGCCGACCGCATCTGATTACACGCAGATTGCGATTCTCAAGGGCGCGCCGACGCACTTGTCCCCAGTATGCCCGGATGGAGGTGACGTCCCAAGCGACGTCCAAGGTTTAAATGACCCCAAGCACCTGCGCCCAAACCGCGACCGTAGCCAGGAACAGGCTCAACGACGCCAGTGCCAAGGCCTCTTCGACCATCGACCGAACCATGTTTTGTCCCCTTTTGCCTCACGCCCCGAGATAGGAACGAAAAGTGAACATAGTTCGCTTATTGTTCTAAAGTCAAGGCGGGGTAGTGGGTCAGTTTCAATTGTGTCAAAGGATTATTGACTCTCGGTCGGAGCGACACAAAATAAACAGCCGTAAAACGATGCACTTGGGACCTGTGTCGTGGCGACGGCGGAAGAATATCGTGCATTTGCGGATGAGTGTTTTGGCTGGGCGCGAACTGCCAAAACTAAGCGCGAACGCGAAATCTTTATCCAGATGGCCCAAACTTGGCTCGCCGCTGCGGTGCGAGCCGGCGCTGCCGAGCCTACTCAGCCCTCTGTGTCGCCCGTGACGATAGCCAAGCAACAAACTCGTTCCTGATACAGCGCCACGCCTAGCCTCCGTCGCAAACGTTTCAGTGACGGTGGCTCCGACGTACCGAGGTACTGATCTCAAACTAAGCTTCTTTGTCGAGAAAAGGCCGGCCTCGCGCCGGCCTTTTTGTTTGGTGCGGCCGGGGCGAGACTACTTCTCCACCTGCCCCATGTCCTCAAGAATCGAATTAACCGCATCGGCTTTGGTGGCAAATCCTTCGATCCGCTCGACAGTGCCATCGGGCAGTGTTGCGCGAACAAATAACCGCCACCAATGCCCACTGCGCAATTTCAAAAGGCTCCGGATTGTTATCGCGCTTCCATTTCACTTCAATGCCGGCAAAATCACGCGTGTGCTCGTTGTGCGGTCAACGACATATCGACCTTCGCAATATACTCACGAGCCAGATAGGGCGTAATCGCCAGGTTCTTTAAACGTCGCGGCCGGTGAAACGGTAATGATCAGATCAGGCGAAAGCTGTCTTTGGTCTTTCGCGCGCATCGAGCGAACCACCCAGAAACTATGCCAAATCCGACAGACAGCTAGGAGGCCTTCCGGCAACACACGCTTGAGAATTCGTGGCAATCGCATCCGCCCCTCCCCGACGTTGCATTCACGCAGCGACTATAGGAGGAGCCGAGTTTCGCAACTGTTCAAAAACGAACTATCCTGGCCGCGCGGACCTGTCGCCTAATTGCGTTGCTGATTTTGCCGAGGCGCACGTGAGACAGAGCAAGCCGCTATCCGCGCAGATACAAGCGCGCGGGTTGCTGCACATGCTGATTTCCGGGCGGCGGGTACTATTCCACCTGCCCAGTATTCTCAATGATCCAATTGACCGCCTCGGCTTCGGTGGCAAAGCCGTCGATCACCCGCTCGTGGCCTTCATGGTATCTGATGACCACGTGCCAGCCGGTGCCGGTCTTGTCCTGAAACGGCAGCATCACCGGCTGTTCTTTCGGCTCCGACGCCGCGGTCATTTGGCGTAGCCCTGAGACCGCAGCCAGTCGATCTTGCGGGTGCCCTGGAGCCACTCGTCGACCTCGATTTTGCTCTTGAAGCCCTTGATGTAGCAAATCTCTACGCCGGGATAATGGGCCTCGATTTGCCAATCGCCTTCCGCAACGCGGCTCAATTTGAAGATAACCCGAGGGGATTTTGCCATGAGTCGATTATAATCTCGCTTTTTAATGACGCGGCCGACGAAAGTCAGGCCGCCTTCTTCGACCGGCATCCTATCAAGCGCCGATCCAACTGTCAGGCCACACGTATCCGAGCACGAATGAACCGGTCGCTCGGATCGGAATACCAATGGGAGCCTATGGCGGCGTGGTGTCGCGCCACCGTAGCGATCTTGTTCTGAACTGCGGTCTCAACACTGAGCAGGAGGGTGTTATGCGCAAACTCACGATGACTTTGTCCGCCGCAGCCCTGATGCTGGGGACGATGGCAATCTCCGCCAACGCCGCCCCGTATCAAGGCAATTCGGGCTTCCACACTCAAATCCAGAATGCGACCCCGATCGAAAAAGCAGCGTGCCGCGGCTTCGGCCGCTGGTGCGGGCCCGGCTTCGTCCGCGCTTGCGGTCCTTACCGCTGCTGGTGCCGGCCCTGTTACTGAGGGGCCGGAACGGCTAACGACGCTTAAGGCGAGGCCGCTTCGGGCGGCCTCGTTTTCGTAAGCGCGCCGCGGCGGCAAATTTAATCGAGAGTCCTGCAATAATCCTCGACGTTCAGCGTTAGTCCCACAGGCCGAACCAAAACCGGGAGAAGACCATGAAGCCGATTTTGCCTTCCCTCGGCTTCGCCGGTGTGACGCTGATGGTTTTGACAGGCGCCGGAACGCCCGCTCAGGCGCAGAATTATCCGTGGTGCGTGGTTTCGTCAGCCTACGAAGGCGGCCAGAACTGCGGCTTTTCCACCCTCGACCAGTGCCTGGCGACGCGGCTCGGGATTGGCGGATTTTGCGTCCAGAACACGCAATACCGGCCGGCGATTGGGCCGACACTAGCGGCAAAAAAGGCCCACAGAGATTAGCGCGAGCAAGGGAGTTTGCTATGCGGATTTCGCTTGCCGGATTGGCTCTTCTTCTCGGCCCGATGGCGACACCCGCTTACGCACAAAACTATCCATGGTGCGCCTATTACGGCGAACCCTATGACGACAGCAATTGCGGCTTCGTCAGCTTTGAGCAGTGCATGGAGGATGTGAGGGGCATCGGCGGATTCTGCCAGCTCAATAATACCTACGTGCTGCCGGGCGGTTCAGGCCACCGGCGCAAGCAGCCTGCGCATTGACAGCCGCCGATCAGGCCGTTCCGACACTGCGGCCACCGCGAAGGGTCTCGCGTCGCTCCATCCGCGCGTTCAAGTTCATCGTGTGGGTGGCGATCGCGGCGGCGCTGGCCACTCCCGCTGCAGCCGAAACATATCCGTGATGCGCGAATTTTGCCGACGGCGCCGGCGTCAATTGCGGATTTTCAACACGCGAGCAGTGCCTGGCAACGAGCATGGGAAGCGGCGGTACCTGCACGCAGAATAACGAGTATCGCCCTGCCGGTGCGCCGACCGCCCTACCCCAGCATCGGGCGCTAAAGCATCGTTTCCACAAATATCCCTGATCGAGCGAATGCGGCGTGCCCGCAATTCAGGCCATCTCGACGACCATGCCATCGCGCAGCGTTACGCGCCGGTCCATTTGCGCGGCCAAGTCCATATTATGCGTGGCGATGATGGCGGCGATCCCCGAGGCACGCACCAATTGCGAGAGCGTGCCGAAGACGTGATCCGCGGTGTGAATGTCGAGATTACCGGTCGGCTCGTCGGCGAGAAGAATGCGCGGCGCATTGGCGACCGCGCGTGCGATGGCGACGCGCTGCTGCTCACCACCCGACAGTTCCGCCGGCCGATGCGTCAGGCGTTCCTTCAGCCCCAGATAGCTCAACAATTCGGCCGCGCGGTCGCCCGCCTCGCGCCGACCAAGGCCGCGGATCATTTGCGGCAGAACCACGTTTTCGAGCGCCGAGAATTCCGACAATAGATGATGGAATTGATAGACAAAGCCGATGTCGGTGCGCCGGATTCGGGTGCGCTGGATGTCGGTCAAGGTCGAGGTGGCGGCGCCATCGATATAGACCTCGCCGGTATCGGGATGCTCGAGCAGGCCGGCGATATGAAGCAGCGTCGATTTACCGGCACCCGACGGCGCCACCAGCGCCACCGACTGTCCGGCCCAGACCGCAAGCTCAGCGCTTTTGAGAATATCGAGCGTCGAATCGCCCTGGCGAAACTGCCGGCCGACACTGTGCAGAAAGAGGAGCGGCTGCTCGTGCGTGCCGGAGATCGACGTTGTCGCCTCGCCTATCGTGGTGGTGTCGTCCATCGCGCCTGATTACTCGTAGCGCAGCGCTTCGACCGGATCGAGCCGGGCCGCGCGCCACGAAGGATAGAGCGTAGCCAGCAAGGATAACCCAAGCGCCATGACGACGACAGCCGAGGTTTCCTTGACGTTCATGTCGGCGGGAAGCTGCGACAGGAAATAGAGCTCCGGCGAAAACAGCTCGGTATGGGTAAGCCAGGACAGGAAGCGGCGGATCTCCTCGATATTCATACAGACGATGGTGCCGAGGATGAAACCGGTCACGGTGCCGACCACGCCGATCGACGCACCGGTGATAAGAAAGACACGCATGATGGCGCCCTGCGTCGCGCCCATGGTGCGAAGTATGGCGATGTCGCTGCCCTTGTCTTTCACCAGCATGATCAGCCCGGAAACGATATTGAGCGCCGCCACGAGCACGATCAAGGTGAGGATCAGGAACATCACATTGCGCTCGACCTGCAGCGCGTTGAAGAACGTAGCGTTACGCTCGCGCCAGTCGACCATGTAGATCGGCCGGCCGGCGGCAGTGGTGACCGCCTTGCGGAAGCTGTCGATATTATCCGGGTCATTGGTATAGACTTCGATCGCGGTGACGTCGCCGGCGCGGTTGAAATAGGCCTGCGCCTCGGTCAGCGGCATGAAGACGAAGGCGGAGTCATATTCCGACATGCCGATCTCGAACACGGCGGCGATCTTGTAGGCCTTGATCCGCGGTGTCGTGCCCATCGGGGTCACCGCGCCGCGCGGCGCGACCAGCGTGAGATTATCGCCGGCGCGCACCGAGAGCTGTTCGGCGAGCCTGCTTCCAATCGCGATGCCCTGCCCGTCGTCGAAGCCGTCCAGCGTGCCGAATTTGATGTTGTTGGAGACCTGGGTGAGTTTCTTGAGATCGGCGCCGCGCATGCCGCGCACCACGACGCCGGAAGCATTGAACGGCGACGAAGCCAGTGCCTGGCCTTCGACCAGCGGCGCTGCGAGGTAGATGCCGTCCACTTTGGAGACGCGGTCGGCGACGGCGGCGTAGTCGGTCAGCGGCGATTCAAGCGGCTGGATCAGAAGATGGCCGTTGAGCCCGAGAATCTTCGACAGCAATTCCTGGCGAAAGCCGTTCATCACCGCCATGACGATGATCAGCGTGGCAACGCCAAGCATGATGCCCAGGAAGGAGAAGCCGGCGATGACCGAAATGAATCCTTCTTTGCGCCGCGCCCGCAGGTAGCGCAGCGACAACATCCATTCGAATGCCGAGAAAGGATGGGTGCCGTTCCGTTCGGCCATTTAGGTCTGATCCCCGTGAACACCCGGACTTTCACACGATTCTGGCGGTTTCAAGCCTCGCAAATCGACGCAAAGCACCCCCGCTCACAGATTCATGCGCGTTTCGCGTATCGAACCTTAAGCACTTAGCCGCGCCACCACGTCTGCGGCCGACATGAGTTCCCGTTGGCCGTCAATGCGCTGTTTTACCTCGACTTTGCCTTCGGCGAGGCTGCGCGGTCCCACCAGAATCTGCCAGGGAATGCCGATGAGGTCGGCGGTGGCGAATTTCGAGCCGGGCCGCTCGTCGAGGTCGTGATAGAGCGTGTCGATCCCTTTGGCGGTCAATTCGGCATAGAGCTTTTCGCAGGCCGGGTCGGTGTCGGCACCACCCTGCTTGAGGTTGAGAATCATGGCCTTGAACGGCGCCACCGATTCCGGCCATTTGATCCCGGCATCGTCATGAAACGCTTCGATGATGGCGGCGACCAGGCGGCTCGGGCCGATGCCGTAGGACCCCATATGCACCGGCCGCTCGGCACCGTCGTGGCTGGTGACGACGGCCTTCATCGGCTCGGAATATTTGGTGCCGAAATAGAAAATATGCCCGACCTCGATGCCGCGCGCGGACAGACCCTTGCCCGGACCGAGCTGAGCGAACGCCGCGGCATCGTGCTTCTCGGAGGTGGCGGCGTAAAGCGACGTCCATTTATCCACAATGGCCTGCAGCCGCCCGATATGGGTGAAGTCGACGTCGGGGCCCGGCACCTCGAAGTTTAGATACTCGCTGTCGCAGAACACCTCGCTCTCGCCGGTGTCCGCGAGGATGATGAATTCGTGCGAGAGATTGCCGCCGATCGGACCGCTCTCCGCCACCATCGGGATCGCCTTCAATCCCATGCGGGCGAAGGTGCGCAAGTAAGCGACGAACATGCGGTTATAGGCGTGCTTGGCGCCCTCGAAATCCAGATCGAACGAATAGGCGTCCTTCATCAGGAATTCGCGTCCGCGCATCAGCCCGAAGCGCGGCCGCACCTCGTCGCGGAACTTCCATTGCAGATGATAGAGATTGAGCGGCAGGTCCTTGTAAGAGCGCACATAGCTGCGGAAGATCTCGGTGATCATCTCTTCGTTGGTCGGGCCGTAGAGCATGTCGCGGTCATGGCGGTCCTTGATGCGCAGCATTTCCTTGCCGTAGGCCTCGTAGCGCCCGCTTTCGCGCCACAGATCGGCGGACTGGATGGTCGGCATCAAAAGCTCGATCGCACCGGACCGGTCCTGCTCCTCACGGACAATGGCGCAGACCTTTTGCAGCACCCGGAATCCGAGCGGCAGAAAGGCGTAAATGCCGGCCGCCTCCTGCCGGATCATGCCGGCGCGGAGCATCAGGCGGTGAGACGCGATCTCCGCCTCTTTCGGCGTCTCGCGCAGAAGCGGCAGGAAGTAACGGGAAAGGCGCATAGAATCTCAATCACTCATGGACGGGAGTCGGGGCGGCAGTGAAGCCGCAACGGCGCCGGAAATACAAGGGCCGGGAACGTTGGCGCCTGTGGGACGGCACGGAAAAACACGGGTGGAAGCAGTGAAATCGGCGCGCTATCGCGTTTACAAGCGGAATTTTTTTGCGCGATTGGACGGGTTCCATGATGACATTGTCATAGAGTTCGATTACCAATGCGGCTGCGATCCTGGGACCGCGAACTTGTTCGCGGCAACCTAAGGAAGCGGTCCAAGTCTTGGGAGGATGACCCGCGAGCGCAAAGCTTCGCCAGCCACGCGTGTAATGCGTAAAAAGTAAGCGTGGGTTAGGGGTTAGACAAGGATTTTACCGCAGGGCCTTGGCCCTGCGTTTCTTTTTTCAGGCTACGGCTTGGGCTGATTTACCCACCCTGATCGCCAGATCAAGTCAAAATCTCATAAATCTCATTATCTTATTGATATGTATCGTGGAATTTAATTCCGAACCCGGCCATCAGGCCGTCAAGCGTGACCGGGTGCTCGATATAAACGAGCGCCACGCCCGCATAGACCACAATGGCCACGCCCGTCGTCCACAAAAGTGTTCGGCCGAGACGAAAGCGCACCGGAGCGCCTGGGTCGGTGCCTGGAGCCATCTCGCCACCCTCGTGCTGACTGCGCACCCCCCACGGCAAAACGGCGAATAGCGATATCCACCAGATCAGGAAAAACGTCGCCAATGACGTGGTGACGGTCATCTCAGGCTTGTTCCAATTCGACCAAAGTGCCGGAGAAATCCTTCGGATGAAGGAACAACACCGGCTTGCCATGCGCGCCGGTTTTCGGCTCGCCGTCGCCAAGCACCCGGGCGCCCGCCGCCTTCAAGGCGTCGCGCGCGGCGCGGATATCGTCCACCTCGTAGCAGATATGGTGCATGCCGCCATCCGGATTGCGCTCGAGGAATTTGGCGATGGGTGACCCCTCGCCCAGCGGCTCGAGCAATTCGATCTTGGTGTTGGGCAGTGTGATGAACACTGTGGTCACACCATGGTCCGGTTGCGGCACCGTCGCCGAAACCTGCGCTCCTAAAACGTCGCGATAAACCGCCGTAGCCTCGCCGATGTCGCGCACCGCAATGGCGACGTGATTGAGCCTGCCGATCATATTTGTCGTCTCCTGCGCCCGGCGGTCGCATCTTACACCGTCCGCGCGTTTTCAGCCCTAAACGCCTGGCCCGCCGCTTGTGGAGAGGCCAGGAAATGGGTGACTATTAAGCCGCCGCCAATGCAATCGGCAGTTGCCGTATAAAAACGACAGACGGCCCAAGGACAGGCGCCCAAGGGAGGCATCATGATTTTCGCACGCGCGCTCGCGGCGTCGATTCTCGCCGCCTGTCTCTTGGCCAACAGTGGCGCATCGTCACAGACCTATCCCGACCACCCCATCACCCTGCTGGTGCCCTATGCGCCCGGCGGCGCGACCGACGCGATCGCGCGCATCATTCAAAACAGCATGGAGAAATCGCTCGGCCAGCCGATCGTGATCGAAAACATCGGCGGCGCCGGCGGCATGATCGCCGCCGCCAAGGCGGCCCGCGCCGACCCCGACGGCTACACGATCCTGATCCACCAGGTGGGGCTGGCGGCGGGCGCGTCGATGTATCCTGATCTCACCTTCGACGCCAAGAAGGATTTTGCCGCCATCGGTCTCATCAATACCGCCGCTTCGACGCTGTCGGGGCGTCCGACGCTGCCGGCGAATAATTTCAGCGAATTGCTGCGCTGGATGAAAGAGCCCGAACAGAACATCAAGATCGGGCATCCCGGCGTCGGCTCCTATGGACATCTGGCCGGCGTGCTGGTCGCGCAGGAGCTCGGCGTAAAGGTCACGCAGGTGGCCTATCGGGGCGCGGGCCCGGCGCTGGTCGATCTGATGGCAGGCGAAGTGGATCTGGCAGCGCAGTCGACCGTGGCCTCCGCCCCCTTGGTCGCGGCCGGCAAGATCAAGGCCTATGCCATCATCGGCAGGAAGCGGTTCGCCGGCCTGCCCGACCTGCCGACCATGGGCGAGCTCGGTTATAAGAAGCTCGATATCGATTTCTGGCACATGCTGCTCGCGCCGGCCGGCACGCCGCGTCCGATCATCGACAAACTCAACACCGCGCTGCGCGCGGCGCTGGCCGATGCCAAGGTCGATAAGACTTTTGCCGACGGCGGCATGGATTTGTTCGGGCCCGGCGAGGAAACACCCGAGGCCGCGAGCGCGCTGCTCAAGCGCGAGATCAAGCTCTGGGGCGAAGTGATCCGCGATAATCACATCGCGGGGCAGTAAATTCATCGCGGCGGATTAGCCCAACGGGTCCGCGCTTTGCGCGGCCCGATGACAGGCTCCGGCGTAATCCGCCGCTGCGCGCAAACGATGCGGAATACGTTTCGCTATTCCGCCCTACAATCTACCGAACAAATTTATACCGAAACCGCTCGCCGTCCGCCTCGATAAGTCCCGTGGTCGGATGGGGAAAATAAATCGGCAGCACGAACTTGCCTGTGCCCGCAGTCTGGCCGAGGAATTTGCGGCGTGAGCGCGCCGCTTCGGCAGCATCCCAATCGAACACCGTTGACCAGTCCGGCTCCCGGCATTGCAAGGCGTGATGCATCAGGTCGCCGATAACGACCGCCTGTTGGCCGCGCGAACGGATATTGACGCAGCAGTGGCAAGGCGAATGGCCGGGCGTCGGCGTCAGCCGAAAGGTATCGTCGAGATCGAAATCATCGTCGACCAGGAGCGCTTGGCCGGCTGCGACCACCGGCTCGCAATTATAGCGCCACACATTGCCGGGCGGCGTCGCTCCGCGGTTGGTCGCCTCCTCCCATGCGGCATATTCGCGCTTGTGGAAGATGTATTTCGCTTTTGGGAAGGTCGGCACCCAGCGGCCGTCGCGCAGCACCGTGTTCCAGCCGCAATGGTCGATGTGCAAGTGCGTGCAGAACACGTAGTCGATGTCCTCGAAGCGTAAGCCCGCGGCGCGAAAGCCGTTGAGCCAAGGCTGCTTTGGGAAATCCATCGGCGCTGCGTAGCCCTTGTCCTCGCCGGTGCAAGTGTCGATCAGGATGGTGTGATTAGGCGTCCGCACCACATAGGTCTGATAGGTGATGACCATCTTGCCCGATGCCGGGTCGAACACTTCCGTGTCCATTTCGGCGAGATGGCGTTTGCCGATCGCAGGATCGTAAGCCGGAAACATATCCTCCGGCTTCCGCCACGGCCCGTCACGCTCGACGATGCTGGTGATCGTGACGTCGCCGATGGTGAGCTGTTTCATGATGCGGCGACGCCACTAACCGCGACCTTCTCGTTGGTCCCCGACTCCGGCTTCAGCGCCGCCTCCTTAAGCCCCTGCTGCACCTTGGGCACCGTGACCTTCACGTCCGTAATCGGCAGCCCATGCGTCGGCGCGATGGTTTTGACGCCGAGGCGTTCGATCAGATGGTCGAGGCGGTCGCAATAGACGTTCATGTCGGCGAATTTGGTCCAGAACAGCGCCAGGTCCGCAAAGGTCGACGACACGTCGGGCAGGTCGAGCGAGACGGCTTCTTCGGCGACCAGGCCGCAGTGGCCGTCCTCGTGATAGTGGCTGTAGGCAAAACCATCGCCCGGAAACAACACGCGTTCCTTGGTGTCGAAACCCCACCAGGTGGTGCGCAGGTCGCGGATCACCGGCTCGACCGCCATCAGCGTCCGGCCGCCGAGATCGATCTCGTCGCCCTCTTTCATCCATCGCATGCGGTGTTCGTACTGCGGGAACGCTAAGTGATAGTCGCTGACATCACCGCACAAGATCGCGTCGGGAAAGGTTTTGAGGATGCGGCCGAGCCCGCCGCAATGCGGCGTTTCCTGATGCGTGACGAAAAGATATTTGAGCGGCGCCACGCCCTGCGCGAACAGCTCGTTCAAATGCCGCTCGATGACCGGAAAATCCTTGGGATGGCCGGTCTCGACCAGCATCGACGCGTCATCGCCTGCGACCAGGAATGCCGCGTTGTAACCGTGATAGACCTTGCCTTTATGGCGCTGCACCAGGCAATCGCCGATCCAGAACACGCCCGGCGCGATCTCGCGCGGCATCTTGTTCGCGGTCTTGTCGAGCATGGCTTTAGCGTTCCTCGTCGCGCGTGACATAGCGCGACACCGCCACGCTTTTGTCGCAGGCCTTTAGAAACTCATCCAGCATCTGATAATGCCGCGCCACCACATTGCGGCCGCGCAGGATGCAGCCGTAGCCGGGCGCAAGGGTTTCAATATCGTATTTGTCGAACACATTGCCGATGCCGCGGCGGATCGAGTCGGTCGGCGCGCCTTCGAGCCACCAATAGCGCGTGTTCAGCATGAAGGAGCGCACGTCCCGCGGCGAGGTCGAATCGTTGTCGGCGTCGGTGACGATCCACGGTCCCGTCTCGCTATCGCGCCACACATGAGTGAACATATCCGACGAAAACAACGTGCGGGTCGCACGGTCGTAAAGCCAGCGCGTGGCGATCAGGCGGAGCGGCGCCTGCATGACGTCGATCGCCCGGCCACTTTTGCCGAGATTGATCGTGTCCGCGCGCGTCACAGCGGTGACGTTCATAGCGTCCAGAATGCCGCGGCCGTTCTCCTTCGCGCCGAAATCGAACCACAGCGCCGCGTCGGGATTGCTGGTGTAGCAGGTCTCGATGTTGAAATGTCCGGCGAAGCTCTCGACATTGTTGATCGACATGAATTCGTTGAGCCGCAACGGAAACATCGAGAACGGCAGACCCGGCGCAATCAGTTGTTCGATCTGCCCTCGGATCAGCGCCTCATCCTTGCCGAAACCGGTGTCGATCAGCATCGCAGCATCGGGTTGCGTCAACAGATAACTATTCACCACCGAAAAGCCACGCGCGCTCCCCGGATAGGAACTGACCCGGCCGTCAAGCGCGAACGGATTTTGCAGCGCGTAGAGCTGATCGTCCGCAAGCGATGCGATGCCGCCCGCAAAACCTCGCCTTGCGCGAGATTGTGGGGGCGTTTCCTGGGAAGATTTCCGCGGCGCTTCTTGGGGCGCGTCTTGGTTCAGCATGACCCCCGGAGCTTATCTGGATTGCCCGGCCGAGGGAACAGGCCGCGTTGGCCTGCGCTTGCGCGGTCTAGACCGCAGACCGCCTAGACCGTCAGCACATGCACATGGCAGATCGGCTTTTTGCGCCAGCGTTCTGCGATAGCCCCGCGCACGCCGCGCCGCACCGCTTCGGCCACCGCATCCGGATCGCGCCGCCGCGGCTTGGGCATGGCTTCGAACGCGTCCTCGACCGCATCGCGCGCGATTTCGAGCATGGCTGAGCCCGCGGCGTCGGTCTCCGGCAAACCGATGAGCTCAACTTCGGGGTCGGCCACCAATTCCCCTTTCTCGCTCAACGCCAGCGCGACCGTGACGATGCCGGCAAAGCTCAGCCGGCGGCGGCCGGCGACCGAGCGGGAATCGGCGCTGATCAACAACGAGCCGTCTTTGTAGAGACGGCCCGACGGCAACTCTTCGATGATCTCGGCGGGCCCGGGCGAAAGCCTTACCAAGTCGCCGTTGCGGCAGACCAGCACCTGCGGCACGCCGGCGCTGCGCGCGAGTTCGGCGTGCTCGTTGAGGTGCAGCGCTTCGCCATGAGCCGGGATAAGAATTTTCGGCCTCACCCAACCGATCATGTCGCGCAACTCGTCGCGGCGCGGATGGCCGGAGACGTGAACCAGATGGTCGCGGTCAGTGATGACTTCGACGCCCTGCATGACCAATCCGTTGATGACCCGCGAGACGGCTTTCTCGTTGCCGGGGATCGGTCGCGCCGAAAAAATCACCCGGTCGCCGCGCGACAGCGTGACATCTGGATGCTCGTCCTCGGCGATGCGGGACAGCGCGGCGCGCGGCTCGCCCTGGCTGCCAGTGCAAAGCGCCACCACTTTGTCCGGCGGCAGATAGCCGTAATTGTCGGCGCCGCGGAAAGGCTGCACGCCATCGAGATAACCGGTCTCGCGCGCCACCTGGACCACCCGCTCCATGGCGCGGCCGACCACGACGACTTCACGGTCGGCGGCGCGGGCCGCATCCGCGACGGCGCGCAAGCGGCCGACATGCGAGGCAAAGGTCGTTACCGCGACCCGGCGCGGCGCGGTGCGAATAAGTTCGGCCAAAGTCTTTGCGACATCCGCTTCCGACGGCGACCTCCCCTCGCGCACCGCATTGGTCAAATCGCCGACCAGCGCCAGCACGCCGGCGTCGCCGAGCGCTGTGAGCTTCGCCGTGTCGGTCGGCGCGCCGATGAGCGGCGTCGGATCGATTTTCCAGTCGCCGGTATGCACGACCGTGCCGGCGGAGGTACGGATCGCGAGCGCGTTAGATTCCGGAATCGAATGGGCGACGTTGACGAAATCGATATCGAAGGGGCCGAGCGATAGATGGCCGCCTACCGGCACGACAGTCACCGGAATGGGCGGCGCGCCCGGCTCCGATGCCCGCCTGGCCTCGAACAAGGTCGCGGTGAAAGGCGTGGCGTAGAGCGGCACTTTGAGCTTCGGCCACAGGTCGATCAGCGCGCCCATATGATCCTCGTGACCATGGGTCAGGAGAAGCCCGAGGATGTTTTTGCGCTGTTCGATCAGATAGCGAATGTCCGGCAGGATGAGATCGACGCCAGGGAGTTGCTCTTCGGACGCGAACGACACGCCGCAATCGACGACGATCCATTGCCGGCGGCCGCGTTCGCCAAAGCCGTAGATCGAGAGGTTCATCCCGATCTCGCCGATACCGCCGAGCGGCGCAAATACGAACTCGTTTGCCATCGCTAGCCTGCCCGACCGGATGCTTGCCGCGGGGCGGCGTCGGCGAAATCAAAAGGGAAAACGTCGCCAGCGGAAATATACTCGATACCGCCGTCCGGAAATTCGAGGATCAGGCGGCCGGAATGATCGAGGCCGGCAAACCGGCCGTGCTTTTCGGCTCCGGCGTTGCGAACCACAATGGCCGCGCCGATACCGCCCGCGGCGGCAAGCCAATCGGCGCGGATCTCCACAAAATTCCTGCCGCCGTCCCATTGCACAAGGCGCCGGCACATCGTCGCCGACAGCCGGCGCAGCAATTGTTGCGGGGTGATAACGGCGCCGTGCGCTTTCAGATCGGTTGCCGGGCGATCGGGTACGGTCGGCGGGTGCGACACGCAATTCACCCCAATGCCGATGACGACACTGACGCTCTTATCCGGCACGGTCTCGCCCTCGATCAATATGCCGGCGCATTTTTCCCCGGCGAGCAGGAGATCGTTGGGCCATTTGAACTTAAGACGCGACGCCAGTGTCGGCGCTTCGGCAACGATAGCGTCGCGCAGCGCCACTGCCGCGACAAAGGCGAGTTCCGGCGCATGCTCGAACGGCGACGGATCGGACAGCAGCAGGCTCGCGTAGAGATTGCCTTCCAGCGACACCCAGGCGCGGTCCATGCGGCCGCGGCCTTCGGTTTGCGTAAGCGCCGTGATCCAGAGCGGTCCGCGCTCGCCACGCTGGGCGCGCACGCGGGCTTCGGTGTTGGTCGAGCCAACGGTGTCCAGTGCGACGAGGCCTACGCCCGCTTCAACGGCGATGGGATCAAGCTGCATCAAAACAGAGAACGCGCAGCCGCACTCGCCACCCCGACGAGCGGCCCCGGATAGACGAAGAACAGAATGTTGAACAGGCCGCAGACCGCCAGCACCACCCTCAATTCATAAGGCATGTCGTAAAACCGTTCGGCGGGCTCCTCGAAATACATGATCTTGATGATGGACAGATAATAATAGGCTCCCACCACGCTGGCGAGCACGCCGATGACCGCAAGCACGTAGAGGCCGGCTTTGATCGCGGCGAGGAACACGTAAAATTTCCCAAAAAAGCCTGCCAGCGGCGGCACGCCCGCCATCGAGAACAACAGCATCGCCAGGAAGAACGCAGTGGCGGGATGGGTGCGTGAAAGACCTGCGAGCTGGTCGATCAACTCCACCATCCCCGTGCTGCGCCGCATCGACAGGATCACGGCGAATACGCCGAGCGTCATCGTTATATAGATCGCCGCATAGACCAGCACACCCTGCACGCCCTCGGCCGTGCCGGCGGCAAGGCCGACGAGAGCGAAGCCCATGTGCGCGATCGAGGAATAGGCCATCAGGCGCTTGAAGCTGCGCTGGCCAATGGCCGCGAAGGAGCCAAGCGCCATCGAAGCGATCGAGACGAAGACCACGATCTGCTGCCATTCCGACGTGATGCCGGGGAAAGCCATGACCGCGGTACGCACGAACATCGAGATAGCAGCCATCTTCGGCGCCGAGGCGAAGAAGGCGGTGACCGGCGTCGGCGCGCCCTGATAGACGTCCGGCGTCCACATATGGAAAGGCACCGCGGAAATCTTGAAACAGAAGCCGGCGAACAAGAAGACGATGCCGAAGATCAAGCCCACGCCGCCATGCGCGGCCGCCTGCGCAATGCCGGCGAAGCTCACGGTGCCGGTGAAGCCGTAAACCAGCGAAGCGCCATAGAGCAGCATGCCCGACGACAGTGCGCCGAGGACGAAATATTTCAGTCCCAACTCGGTCGCCCGCAGCACGTCGCGGTGGCTCGCGGCGACCACGTAAAGCGGCAGGCTCATCAATTCGAGGCCGAGATAGAGCGCGATGAGATCGGCAGCCGAAATCAGCATCAGCATGCCGAGGGTCGAAAGCAGGATCAGAACCGGATATTCGAACCGCTCTTGCCGCTCGCGCCTGACATAATCGAGCGACATCACGATGGCCGCAGCGGAGCCGAGCAGCGCCAGGATTTTGAGGAAACGGGCGAAATCGTCGACCACGAAGCTGCCGCCAAAGGTCGTCAGCTTGCCCGGCGGCAGCCAGAGCAGGATGGCGCCGGCGACGATCAGCAGACAAATGGAAGCGACGTCGACGAAACGGCTGGAGGACCCGCCGCCAAAGACGCCGACGAGCAACAACACCATGGCGCCGATGCCGAGCACGAATTCCGGCAAGAGCGGCGTCAGCATGGGTAATTGGGCTGCGTTCATGCGCTTAGTCCCGTCTCACTTCGTCAATGCCGCAGCTTGCACGGCGCCGAGCGCGTGCTGGTAATTGTCGACCAATTGCGTCACCGAAGCCGAGGAAAAATCGAGCACCGGCTTCGGATAGACGCCGAACACGATGGTCAGGACCACGAGCGGGGCGAAGATCACCGCTTCGCGCCAGCCGAGATCGCGGATATTGAACAGGCCCGGTTTTTCCAGTTTCCCAAGAACTACTTTGCGATAGAGCCACAACGCGTAAGCCGCCGAGAGGATGGTGCCTATTGCCGCCAGCGATGCCACCCAAGTGTTGATCCGGAACGTGCCGATCATGCTAAGGAATTCCCCGACGAATCCCGTGGTTCCCGGCAGGCCGATATTGGCGAGCGTGAAGACCATAAAGACCACGGCATAGACCGGCATGCGATTGACCAGCCCGCCATAGGCCGCGATCTCGCGCGTATGCATGCGGTCGTAAACCACGCCGACACAGAGGAACAAGGCCGCGGAAACGATGCCGTGCGAGAGCATCTGGAAAATGCCGCCGGCGACGCCTTGCGCCGTCACCGCAAAAATACCCATGGTGACGAAGCCCATATGCGCCACCGAGGAATAGGCGATGAGCTTTTTGAAGTCCTCCTGCACCAGCGCGACCATCGCGGTGTATATGATGGCGACGACCGACAGCGCGAAGATCAGCGGCGCGAGATGTGACGTCGCCTCGGGGAACATCGGCACTGAGAAACGCAGAAAACCGTAACCGCCGAGCTTCAAGAGGATGGCGGCGAGGATCACCGAGCCCCCGGTTGGCGCTTCCACATGAGCGTCCGGCAGCCAGGTATGGACCGGCCACATCGGCATTTTCACCGCAAACGAGGCGAGAAAGGCGAACCAGGCCCAGGTCTGCAGTGTCAACGGGAACGGATGATGCAAGAGCGTCGGGATATCGGTGGTGCCCGCCTGCCAATACATCGCCATGATGGCGAGCAGCATCAGCACGGAGCCTAAAAACGTATAGAGAAAGAATTTCAGGCTGGCATAGACACGGCGCGGACCGCCCCAGACTCCGATAATCAAGAACATCGGGATCAGGCCGCCTTCGAAGAACAGGTAGAAAAGCACCAGGTCGAGTGCGCAGAAGGTGCCGACCATCAGCGTTTCGAGGACCAGGAACGCAATCATATATTCGCGCACCCGCCGCTGGATGGAGGTCCAGCTCGCTAGAATCGAGATCGGCATGATCACCGTGGTCAAGATGACGAACGGCAGCGAGATGCCATCGACCCCCAGTGCGTAGGTGATCGTGCCGCCGAGCCACGGCCGTTTCTCGACAAACTGGAAATCCGCGGTCGAGGTGTCGAAGCGCCAGACCAGGATGAGCGACACCGCGAAGGTGATCAGCGTCGTCCACAGCGCGACCCAGCGGGCATTGCGCGCGCCTTCTTCATCCTCGCTGAGCGTCGCGATGAAGAGGGCGCCCACGAGCGGCAGGAAGATGACGACGGAGAGGATCGGCCAGCCCGTCATCAGTGCACTCCCGTGAACATGAACCAGGTAAAGAACGCCGCAACGCCGATCAGCATAGCCAGGGCGTAATGGTAGAGGTACCCGGTCTGCAGCCGCACCACGTTACGTGTCACGTCGAGCACGCGCGCCGAAACGCCATCTGGGCCGAAGCCGTCGATGATGAAGCCGTCGCCGCCCTTCCAGAGCAGCCGGCCGAGGCGGAGAACCGGGCGGACAATCAGGAAATCGTAGATCTCGTCGAAGTACCACTTATTGAGCAGGAATCTGTAGAGCAGCTGCTGGTCGCGCGCCAGCGCGACCGGCACATTCGGATTGATGAGATAAAACCACGCGGCGACCAGAAATCCGCCGATCATCATGACCGTCGGCGCGAATTTGATGGTCAGCGGCAGGTGCTCCATATCCACCAGCACCGTGTTGCCCGGTGCATATTTCAGCGACGCCCGGAAAAATCCGAGTGTACCCTCGCCGGTGAACAAGCCAAGGAACAGCCAGCCGGCGCAGAGCGAGCCGATCGCCAGAATGGCAAGCGGAACGAGCATGACCTTGGGGCTTTCATGCGCCGCTTCATAGTGGTGAAGGTCGTGCGGGCTGCCGTGAAACGTCTTGAAGATGAGACGCCAGGAATAGAACGACGTGAGCGCGGCGGCCGCGACCGTCATGATGAAGCCGTAGCTCGACAGAGCGCCTTTGGCGACGTCATCGGCCTCGATGATGGCGTCCTTGGAAAAGTAGCCGGCGGTGAAGGGAAATCCAGTCAAGGCCAACGTACCGATCACCATCACGACGTAGGTAAACGGAATTTTGCGCCACAACCCGCCCATGTGCCGGATGTCCTGCTCGTGATGCATGGCAAGGATCACCGAGCCCGAGCCGAGGAACAATAGGGCCTTGAAAAACGCGTGCGTGAACAGATGGAACATGCCGATCGAGTAGGCGCCGGAGCCCATCGCGACAAACATGTAGCCGAGCTGCGAGCAGGTCGAATAAGCGATGATGCGCTTGATGTCGTTTTGTACGAGTCCGATGGTCGCAGCGAACATGGCCGTGGTCGCGCCGATGAAAACGACGAAGTCCTTGGCATACGGCGCCAGCTCGAACAGCGGCGACAGCCGCGCCACCATGAACACGCCTGCAGTCACCATGGTCGCGGCGTGGATCAGTGCCGATACCGGTGTGGGGCCTTCCATGGCGTCGGGCAGCCAGGTGTGGAGCAGGAATTGCGCGGACTTGCCCATCGCGCCGACGAACAGCAACAGACAGGCCGTCGTCAGCGCGTCGACGTCCCAGCTCAGGAAATGAAAACTCTTGCCGACTAGGCTCGGCGCCTGCGCAAAGATCGTATCGAAGTCGACCGCGCCGGTCAGATAGAATACCGCGAATATGCCAAGCGAAAAGCCGAAGTCGCCGACGCGGTTTACGACAAAGGCCTTGATCGCCGCGGCATTGGCTTCCGGCTTGTAGAACCAGAATCCGATCAGCAGGTAACTGGCGAGGCCGACGCCCTCCCAGCCGAAGAACATTTGCACGAGATTGTCGGCCGTCACCAGCGTCAACATGGCGAAGGTGAAGAACGACAGATAACAGAAGAAGCGCGGCTTATAGGGATCTTCGTCCATGTAACCGATAGAGTAGATGTGGACGAGCGAGGACACCGTGGTGACGACGACCAGCATCACGACGGTCAGCGAATCGATCCGCAAAAACCATTCCGAGTGCAGATCGCCGAGGGTGATGAACGAGAAAAACGGCACGCGGGCCTCATGCCCGGCGAAGCCGACATCGAAAAAGGCGTACCACGACAGCACGCAGGTCATGACGAGGAAGGTCGAGGTGATGAGCATGGCCGGCAGCGAACCGGCAGCCGCGGGCTCCTGTTCTTCATCATGGCCGTGCGTCTCGTCGTGCGTATTCGCAAACGCGGCATGGGCAGCGTCCGGCGACGGCGCGCCGTGCGGGCGGTCTTCGGGAACCCGTGGCGCGGCGTGGTCATCGTGCGGCGGCGGCGGATTCTCGCCTGGAAAACGCTTGCTCGCGCCAATGAGCGTAATGAGGCCGGTGATGATCGCGCCCAGAAGCGGCAGAAGGACGATCGCTTGATACATGCCGCTTAGCCCTTCATCAGATTGATGTCCTCAACCGCGATCGAGCCGCGGTTGCGGAAATAAGCGACCAGGATCGCCAGGCCGATCGCGGCCTCCGCCGCCGCCACCGTCAGTACGATCAGCGCATAGACCTGGCCGACAATGTCGCCGAGGAAGGTCGAGAACGAGACCAGATTGATATTGACCGCAAGCAGAATGAGCTCGATCGACATCAGAATGACGATGACATTCTTGCGGTTGAGGAAGATGCCGAAGACCCCGAGCGTGAACAGGATCGCGCCGACCGAGAGATAATGGCCGAGACCGATAGTCATGATATCCCCTGCCCCGAGTTCACCTTGACGATCTCGACGGCGGTCGCCGGACTGCGCGCCACTTGATCGGCGATATTCTGGCGGCGGATATTCGGCTTATGCTGCAGCGTCAGCACGATGGCGCCGATCATGGCGACCAGAAGAATGACGCCCGACGCCTGAAAGAAATAAACGTAGCGCGTATAGAGCACGAGGCCGAGCGCCTGGGTGTTGCTGATCTCGGCCGCTGGCGGAATCGGTGACGTGATGGCTTTGGCAACGTCCGGGCCGATCACCCAGGCGCCGAGGACGACCAGAAGCTCGGCCAGCAGCACGGCGCCGATCAGCGCGCCGACTGGCAGGTAATTGAGAAAGCCCTGGCGCAATTCGGTGAAGTCGACGTCGAGCATCATCACGACAAAGAGGAACAGCACGGCGACGGCGCCGACATAAACCACGATCAGGATCATCGCCAGAAATTCGGCGCCCATCAGCACGAACAGTCCCGCGGCATTGACGAAGGCGAGAATGAGAAACAACACCGAATGCACGGGATTTTTCGACGTGACGACCATGACCGCCGAAGCTACGGCAATCCCGGCGAAAAGATAGAAGAAGATGGCGTTGATGATCATCGCGGTCCGGTCTCAGCGATAGGGCGCATCGAGTTCGATGTTTTTGGCGAGTTCGCGCTCCCAGCGATCGCCATTGGCGAGGAGACGCTCCTTGTCGAAGTAAAGCTCCTCGCGCGTCTCGGTCGCGAATTCGAAATTCGGCCCTTCGACGATGGCGTCGACCGGGCACGCCTCCTGACACAGCCCGCAGTAGATGCATTTGACCATGTCGATGTCGTAGCGGGTGGTGCGCCGCGTGCCATCGTTGCGCCGCGGACCGGCTTCGATGGTGATCGCCTGCGCCGGACAGATCGCCTCGCAGAGCTTGCAGGCGATGCAGCGCTCTTCGCCGTTCGGATAACGCCGCAGCGCATGCTCGCCGCGAAAGCGCGGCGAGATCGGGTTCTTTTCGAACGGGTAATTGATCGTCGCCTTCGGCTTGAAGAAGTAGCGCATCGATAGGACGAACGCTTGCGCGAACTCCTTGAGAAACAGCGAGCGGGCGGTTTGATCCAGTCTCATATCAACCTCTCATGCCGCCCATTTGCCGCCGGCCATGGTGCCGATCCAGTAACCCAGCGCGGCCAGGATTGCGATGCCCACGCCGAGAATGAGCCGCCGCAATACCGAAAGCTTGGCCTCGAACGCAGCGCGCTGGTCGAGCGTCTGGGGACTTGCTTCCGCGCGCAGATGCCGTTCGACCATGCGGATTCCCGGCAGGTAGATCGCGACCGCGATCACCGTCCCGGCAAGACCGCCGATCCAGGCCGGCAGCGAAAGCTCCATGCCGTCCTCCGTTCATTGCGGCGCCCAGCCGGTCAATTGCAGCACGCCGGCCACGATCGCGACCATGGCGAGCGAGAGCGGCAGGAACACTTTCCAGCCCAGCCGCATCAGCTGATCGTAGCGATAGCGCGGCACGAAGGCCTTCACCATCGCGAACATGAAGAAGACGAAGAATGATTTGAGCACGAACCAGATCAGGCCCGGCACCCAGGTGAACGGCGGCACCGCGATGGGCGGCAGCCAGCCGCCGAGGAACAGGATCGTCGTCATGGCGCACATGGTGCAAACGGCGACGTATTCGCCAAGCATAAACATCATGTACGGCGTCGAGCCATATTCCACCATGAAGCCGGCCACCAGTTCGGACTCCGCCTCCACCAGATCGAACGGCGGCCGATTGGTCTCGGCCAGCGCCGAAATGAAAAAGACCACCAGCATCGGCAGCAGCGGCAGCCAGTACCAATTCAAGATGCTGAGCGATGGCACGCCGAGCGAGGTTGCGAGACCGTGAGCCCGCTGCGCCTCGACAACGGCGGAGAGATTAAGCGAGCCGACACAAAGCAGCACGGTGATGAAGACGAAACCGATCGAGACTTCGTAGGACACCATCTGTGCCGCCGACCGCAGCGCGGAGAGGAACGGATATTTCGAATTCGACGCCCAACCGGCCATGATGACGCCATAGACGCCGAGCGACGAGATGGCGAAAATATAAAGCACGCCGACATTGATGTTGGAGATGACCCAGCCGCCGCTGACCGGGATCACCGCCCAGGCGGCGAGTGCGAGCACGCAAGTGACGAGCGGCGCCAGCAGGAACACGCCCTTGTTGGCGCCGGCGGGAATGATCGGCTCCTTGAGGATGAATTTGAGAAGATCGGCAAATGATTGAAACAGACCCCAGGGGCCGACCACATTGGGGCCGCGCCGCAACTGAACCGCCGCCCAGATTTTGCGGTCCGCCAACAATACATAAGCGACGATGATGAGCAGCACGACGAGCAGCAGCACGCTCTCCGCCACCATGATCACCAGCGGCCAAAGGTAACCGAACCACAGTGCGGCCATTGTCATGCCCTACTCCGCCGCCGTCATGGTCGAGCGCCCTTGGGCGAGCGCCGAGCACTCCGCCATCACCGCCGAAGCGCGCGCGATCGGATTGGTAAAATAGAAATCCTCGGCACTCGAAATGAACGCCACCTTGTCGGCATTGCCGCCGAGGCCGGCGAGTTTTTGAAGATCGGCCGCATCGCCCGGCGCGATCTGGCCGATGCGCAGGAAATGCGGATAGGCTTTGTACAGCGCCTGCCGCAGCGCCGACAGCGAATCATAAGGCAGCCGGTTTTTCAGCACGTCAGACAGCGCGCGCAGGATCGCCCAATCCTCGCGCGCATCGCCCGGCGGGAAAGATGCGCGCGTCGCCATCTGCGCGCGGCCCTCGGTGTTGACGTAGATGCTGGATTTCTCCGGATAGGCGGCACCTGGCAGCACCACGTCGGCCCGCATTGCACCGCGATCGCCGTGGGTGCCGATGTAAACCACGAAGGCGCCTTGGGCGATGTCGATCTCGTCGGCGCCGAGCAGGAACAAAACGTCGAGCGTTCCAAAGACCGCCATCTGCCGTGCGGTTAGCGCACCCGGGGCCGGTATAAAGCCAAGGTCGAGTGCACCGACGCGTGACGCCGCACTGTGCAGAACCGAAAAGCCATTCCAGCCATCCTTCACTGCCCCGAAATCGATCGCAGCTTTGGCCGCCAGCGCCGCAACCGCGGCGCCGTCACCGCGCGCCAACGCACCCGCTCCAACCAAAACAATGGGATGCTGAGCCTGCCGCAAGGTCTCGGCGAAGGAATGCCGTGACAACGAAGCGAGCGTTTCCGGACCGGCGCCGAGATAATCGTACGTATAGGTCAGATCCGCCTTCGGACCGATCACGCCGACCGGGAATTTGCCGGCGCGCCAGCGCTTGCGAATGCGCGCATTGAGGATCGGAGCCTCCTTGCGCGGATTGGAGCCGACAATGACCAGCGCATCGGCGGCATCGATCCCGGCGATCGTCGCATTGAACAGATAGCTCGCCCTGCCCCAGGCCGGATCGAATGACGAGCCGTCCTGCCGGCAATCGATATTGCCGACCTTAAGCCGGGTCATCAGATCCTTGAGCGCGAAAATCTCCTCGACGGCGGCGAGATCCCCGACAATCGCCCCCATCCGCTTCGGGTTGGCTCGCGAAACCTTGGCGGCAATGACGCTGAATGCCTCATGCCAGGTCGCCGGACGCAGCCTGCCGTTCTCACGGATATACGGCTGGTCGAGCCGCTGCGTGCGCAAACCGTCGACGACATGGCGCGTCTTGTCGGAAATCCATTCTTCGTTGATGTCATCATTGATGCGCGGCAGGATGCGCATCACCTCACGGCCGCGCGTATCGATCCGGATGGAAGAGCCCAGCGCGTCCATGACGTCGATTGACTCGGTCTTGTTCAATTCCCACGGCCGCGCCGCGAAGGCATAGGGCTTCGAGGTCAGCGCACCGACCGGACAAATATCGACCACATTGCCCTGCAGCTCGGAATGCATGGCGGTTTCGAGATAGGTGGTGATTTCCATGTCCTCGCCGCGGCCGATGGCGCCGAGCTCGGGCACTCCCGCCACTTCGGTGGCGAAGCGCACACAGCGCGTGCACTGTATGCAACGGTTCATCGACGTCTTGACCAGCGCGCCGAGATATTTGTCTTCGACGGCGCGCTTGTTCTCGCGGAAACGGCTGGCATCGATGCCGTAAGCCATCGACTGATCCTGGAGATCGCACTCGCCGCCCTGATCGCAGATCGGACAATCCAGCGGGTGATTGATCAGCAGGAATTCCATCACGCCTTCGCGCGCCTTGCGCACCATCGGCGAGCGGGTCGACAGCACCTTGGGCGAGCCGTCCTTGTTCGGCATCAAATCTTTGACGCCCATGGCACAGGACGCCTGCGGCTTCGGTATGCCGACGACCTCGATCAAACACATGCGGCAATTGCCGGCGATCGACAACCGCTCGTGGTAGCAGAAGCGCGGAATTTCCGCGCCGGCCGCTTCGCAGGCCTGGAGTAGCGTGTACTCCGGCGGGACCTCGATCTCTTTGCCGTCGACGATGAGCTTGGTCATGCGGCTTTTCCGTCAGGTGCCGCGCAACGCGCGGTCTTCCACAATTGCGCGGCCGGCGCGCTGTCCCAGCCGAACGCGCGATCGCTCGGGCCGTGCGTGGCGAGATATTCGAGCCGTTCTTTTGCTTCGTCCAAGGTCGGCACATGATCGGAAGGAATCCACCACATCACGAAGTGCGGCGTCTCCATTTTATCGAACCATTCTTCACGCCGGCCATAAAAGCGCTTGTGGACGGTTTGATAGACATAACGCTCCAGCGCTTCGATGCTTTCCCATACGGACAAATTGACCGCCAGTTGCGGATCGGGAAACGGACGAAAATTAGTGGCGTTGCCGCTGCCGTCCTTCAGACGCCAGACAAAACCTTGGCTGCGTTCCGCGAGCGCGTTGACCAGATCAAGATTGTTCATGAAATCGGCCATGCGCGTATCGTCGTTCGGATAGCGAAACCGGCCGATGTTCAGCTGGGCGAGATGACGGGCGCGGTCCATCGGGCTTACTCCGCCGCCACTTGCAAGGGATCAGGTTGCGGATTCGCCGTGTATTGGTCGATTCGCCGCTCGATCTCCGGCCGGAAGTGCCGCAGCAGTCCTTGCACCGGCCAGGCTGCGCCGTCGCCGAAGGCACAAATAGTGTGGCCTTCGATCTGCGTGGTGACTTCCCACAACATGTCGATCTCGCGCCTGGTGGCGTGTCCGACGGCCATGCGATTGAGCACGCGCCACATCCAGCCCATGCCCTCGCGGCACGGCGTGCACTGACCGCAGCTTTCATGTTTGTAGAAATAAGAGATGCGCGCCATCGCTTTGACGATGTCGTCGGACTTGTCCATGACGATCACCGCAGCCGTCCCGAGCGCCGACTTCTTGTCGCGGCAGCCGTCGAAATCCATCAGCAGCGTGTCGCACTGATCGGGGCCGGCCGGTACCAATGGCATGGACGAGCCGCCCGGAATAACCGCGAGCAGGTTATCCCAGCCGCCGCGCACGCCGCCGGCATGACGATCGATCAATTCGCGCAGCGGAATGCCCATGTTTTCTTCGACGTTGCATGGCCGTTCGACGTGACCGGAAATGCAAAATAGCTTGGTGCCGCTGTTGTTCTGCCGGCCGATACTGGCAAACCACGCAGCCCCGCGGCGCATGATGTCGGGCACCTGAGCGATGGTCTCGACATTATTCACAGTGGTCGGACAGCCGTAGAGTCCCATATTGGCCGGGAACGGCGGCTTGAGCCGGGGCTGGCCCTTCTTGCCTTCGAGACTTTCCAGCAGCGCGGTTTCTTCGCCGCAGATGTACGCGCCGGCGCCGTGGTGCACGATGAGATCGAAATCCCAGCCGTGAATGTTGTTCTTGCCGATCAGATTGGCTTCGTAAGCCTGATCGACCGCCGCCTGCAGCCGCTCCCGCTCACGGATGAACTCGCCGCGGATGTAGACATAACAAGTGTGCGAGGCCATGGCGAAAGCGGCGATCAGGCAGCCCTCGATGAGAAGATGCGGATCGTGCCGCATCACCTCGCGGTCCTTGCAGGTGCCGGGCTCGGACTCGTCGGCATTGACGACGAGGTAATGCGGACGTCCCTCGGCGACCTGCTTGGGCATGAACGACCATTTCAGACCGGTCGCAAATCCCGCGCCGCCGCGGCCCCGCTGTCCCGACGCCTTCACCTCGTTGATGATGCCGTCGCGGCCCTTCTCCAGAATCGCCTTGGTGCCATCCCAGGCGCCGCGGGCGCGCGCGCCGTCGAGGCCCCAGCCGTGATGGCCGTAGAGATTTTTGAAGATGCGGTCTTTATCGGCGAGCATTATTTGCGCCCTGGATCGGTTGCATCGGCAAGCGGCGGCGTCGGCATCGGCGCTTCGTGGATATTTGCGGCTTCGCCCGGCTTCTTGCCCTCGCTGTCGGTTAAAGCGGCGCCGGTTGAACCGGACGACTTTCCGTTCGAGCTATAAATCGAGGCATCGGTCAGCGTGGTCGGTCCGCCGACGGGCGCTGAATTTTGCCGATCGATCTGCGGTCCGGGTTTCGGCGAGCGGCCGGCGGAAAAATCGTTGATGATGCGGGTGAAGATTTCCGGCGTGAGGTCTTCGTAGAAGTCGGCGTTGATCTGCACCATCGGCGCGTTGACGCAGGCGCCGAGGCATTCGACTTCGACCCAGGAGAACATGCCGTCGGCGGTCACGTCGTTCTCGTGACCGATCATCTTGTGGCAGACTTTTTTCAAGTCCTCGGCGCCACGCAACATGCACGGCGTCGTGCCGCAAAGCTGCACATGATAGCGGCCGACGGGCGAGAGGTTGAACATGGTGTAGAAGGTCGCCACTTCGAGCACGCGGATTTTTGCCATGCCGAGCAATTCGGCGGTCGCCTCGATCGCCTTTTGCGGCAGCCATCCGCCGCACTGTTCTTGCGCGCGCCACAGCACCGGGATGACCGCGGATTGCTGGCGGCCTTCGGGATATTTGGCCATGCGCTCCTTCGCCCAGGCCAGATTTTCCGGGGTAAAGGCAAAGCTCGGCGGCTGCTTCTCGGCGAGACGGCGGACACTCACGGCTCGCCTCCTGCAGTAGCATTCCCTCCCCCTGAAAGGGGGAGGGTTAGGGAGGGGGTCGCGGGCCGCAAATTCAGCGCATCGGCCACACGTGCAATCTCGTCCCAAACTCCTTCTAGATTTCCGAGCACGTCATTGTTCCAAAACCGCAGCACGGTTACGCCCTTACCGCGCAACCATTTCGACCGCTGTTCATCTCGATCCCGATGGCGCGCAAAGTTATGCTGCCCACCGTCGATCTCGATCGCGAGTTTGAGCGGCGCACAATAGAAATCGACAATGTATTTGCCGATCGGATGTTGTCGTCGAAAACTCAAACCTGACATCTGGCTGCGTTGCAGGACATACCAAAGTTTCCTCTCCGCTTGCGTGGAGTCGCGTCGCAAACGGCGCGCACGTCCAGTAGCTTCCGGAGGTCGCGAAAACCGCGAGGCCGCAAACCCCCACCTATCCTCCCCCTTACAGGGGGAGGAAGAGCCTAGCCGCTGTCTCGGAGCACCGATCATCGGTCGACCTCGCCGAAGACGATGTCGATTGAGCCCAAGATCGCCGAAATATCCGCGAGCATGTGACCGCGGCAGAGGAAGTCCATGGCCTGTAGATGGGCGAAGCCGGGCGCGCGAATCTTGCATTTGTAGGGTTTGTTGGTGCCGTCGGCGACCAGATAGACGCCGAACTCGCCCTTCGGCGCTTCGACCGCCGCATAGACTTCGCCGGCCGGCACCTTGAAGCCTTCGGTGTAGAGCTTGAAATGATGGATCAGTGATTCCATCGATCGCTTCATCTCATCGCGCCGGGGCGGCACGATCTTATGATCGTCGACGGTGACGCGGCCCTGGCCGTCCGGCGCGCGTAGTTTCGCAACGCATTGCTTCATGATGCGGATCGACTGGCGCATTTCTTCCATGCGGATGCAGTAGCGATCGTAATTGTCGCCGTTCTTGCCGATCGGAATGTCGAAGTCCATTTCGGCGTAGCACTCATAGGGCTGCGCCTTGCGCAAATCCCACGCCGCGCCGGAGCCGCGCACCATCACGCCGGAAAAGCCGCGCGCCCAGGCGTCCTCGATCGACACTACGCCGACATCGACATTGCGCTGCTTGAAGATGCGATTCCCGGTGAGCAGCACCTCGAGATCGTCACAGATCTTGAGGAAAGGATCGCAGAAGCCCTCGATGTCATCGATCAGCTGCGGCGGTAGATCCTGATGAACGCCGCCGACGCGGAAATAGGCCGCGTGCATCCGGCTGCCGGAAGCACGCTCGTAGAACACCATCAGCTTCTCGCGCTCCTCGAAACCCCACAGCGGCGGGGTGAGCGCGCCGACATCCATCGCCTGCGTCGTGACATTGAGAAGATGCGACAACAGCCGGCCGATCTCGCAATAAAGCACGCGGATCAGCTGCGCGCGGCGCGGCACGTCGATGCCGAGGAGCTTTTCGGCAGCCAGGCAGAAGGCGTGCTCCTGATTGATCGGCGCGACGTAGTCGAGCCGGTCGAAATAGGGAATCGCCTGAAGATAGGTCTTCTGCTCGATCAGCTTTTCAGTGCCGCGGTGCAGTAGCCCGATATGCGGGTCGACGCGTTCGACCACTTCGCCGTCGAGCTCGAGCACCAGCCGCAGCACGCCATGCGCGGCCGGATGCTGCGGTCCGAAATTGATAGTGAAATTGCGTGGTGCTGCGACCTCGGTCATTACGCTACCCGCGCCAATTTCTGAGCTTTCGCCGCGAGGCGATCGTTAAATTTGTCCCACATGACGACGAATCGCTCATGCCGGCCTTCGCCGATCAGATCGACGCCGTCATGAGCCTTGACGTTGAACGACACGCGCTGGCCGATTACCGCGGCGCATTCCACGTCGACGGTCACCGTCATTCCCGGCAGCGTCGCGGCGAGATGGCTGACATCGACATGCACGCCGAGACTGCCCTCGCCGGCGTCGAGATGCGGCGCCAGAAGCTGCGCGCAAACCCATTCCATCAGAATGATCATATTGCCGGTGGCAAAGACTTTCGGCATCGACGCAATCTCGGGCGCCTCCGGATAGGTGTAGGGAACGGTCTTGTTCTCCGGCACCACATAAGTGAAGCGATGCGCGAGGCCGGGCTTGAGGGTCGCCTTCATATCACGACCCCTTCTCAGGACTTTTGCCGCTCGATTTCTCGTCGCCGGGCAGCACGTAATCGGTGCCTTCCCACGGCGACAGGAAATCGAAATTGCGGAATTCTTGGTTCAGCCGCACCGGCTCGTAAACGACCCGCTTGAGTTCGTCGTCGTACCGCACCTCGACGAAACCGGTCAGGGGAAAATCCTTGCGCAACGGATGGCCTTCGAAGCCGTAGTCGGTCAGGATTCGTCGCATGTCGGGATGGCCGCTAAACACCACGCCATAGAGATCGTAGGTCTCACGCTCGAGCCAATTGGCGGTGGGGAAAACCTCGATGATCGAATCGACCGGCGTTGTTTCATCGGTTTCGATCTTCACGCGGATGCGCGCGTTGCGCTTCGGCGAAAGCAGGTGATAGACGATATCGAAGCGCCGCTCGCGGCTCGGCCAATCGACCGCGGTCACGTCGAGCAGATTCCAAAACAAGCAGGCCGGATCGTCGCGCAGGAACCGAATCACCGCGACGATGTCCCTCGCCTGCGCCGTTACCGTCAGCTCGTGGTACGCAACCGTATAACCGGTCATCGCCGACGGCAGTGCGGCCGCGATGGTTTTGCCGAGCGTATCGAGTGTCTCGTCCATTTTCAGCGGCTTCAGCGTTCGATGGTGGCGGTACGGCGGATCTTCTTCTGCAGCAGCAACACGCCGTACAACAAAGCCTCGGCGGTAGGCGGACAACCCGGCACGTAGATATCGACCGGTACGATGCGATCGCAGCCGCGCACCACCGAATAGGAATAGTGGTAATAGCCGCCGCCGTTGGCGCACGATCCCATCGAGATGACGTAGCGCGGCTCCGGCATCTGGTCGTAAACCTTGCGCAGCGCCGGCGCCATTTTATTGGTGAGGGTGCCGGCGACGATCATGACGTCGGACTGGCGCGGCGAAGCGCGTGGTGCGAAGCCGAAACGCTCGGCGTCATAGCGCGGCATCGACATCTGCATCATCTCGACCGCGCAGCAGGCGAGACCGAACGTCATCCACATCAGCGAGCCGGTCCGCGCCCAGGCGATCAGATCCTCGGTCGCCGCGACCAGAAATCCCTTGTCGGCAAGCTCGCCGTTGAGATCGGAGAAAAACGGATCGTCGGCGCCCACCGGCTTTCCGGTGCGCGGATCGAGAATGCCCTTTGGCGGCGGGGCGATAACGGGTTCGCTCAATCCCATTCAAGCGCTCCCTTCTTCCACTCGTAGATAAAACCGATGGTCAGCACGCCAAGAAACATCATCATCGACCAGAAGCCATACGAGCCGATTTTTCCGAAGGCGACCGCCCACGGAAACAGGAAGCTGACTTCGAGATCGAAAATGATGAACAGAATCGCGACCAGGTAGAATCGCACGTCGAATTTCATGCGGGCATCGTCGAAGGCGTTGAAGCCGCATTCGTAAGCCGAGAGTTTTTCCGGATCGGGCTGCTGATAGGCGACGATGAACGCGACAACGAGAAGCACAAGCCCGATTACCCCCGCGACACCGACGAACACAATGAGCGGCAGATAGGCGAGCAGTAATTGAGACAGTGATTGGCTCATCGAAAACCTTTCCGATTGGCCGTCACCGGAGCCGGTGCATTGGGGCCAAATCCGGCGTCGCGCAGTTCCCCGGTAACGGGGCAGCGCCGATTTGCCCAAAATTCCAGCGAATTGGCACTGAATCTAGAACTTTTCGACCCTTAGCGCAGTGCACAAAAAGGTGCAAGGCAGGCTGTGCGTGGCGGGTCGCATTGACGCCGCCGGCAGGCCGGATATTACCAAGCCGTGACAAAATTACCGACGACGCTGGAGTAACATAATCGTGTCAGTCGTCTATTCGCGGCGCACCGCGATGCTGTTCGCCGCGGCGAGTGCCGCGGCCGCCGCCCTGAACACCACGACAGGCCGCGCTGACGATTACCCGTCACGGACCGTGAGGGTTATCGAGCCTTTCGGCGCCGGCGGTCCGACCGACGTCTATAGCCGCGACATTGCGCTGGAGCTGCAAAAGTCCCTTGGCCAGACATTTTACCTAGATAACCGGCCGGGCGCCGGCACCACGCTCGGCACCGATATGGCGGCAAAGGCCACGCCGGACGGTTACACGCTGTTGATGGTATCGGGCACCCAGACCGTCAACGAGACGCTCTATGCCGACAAGCCCTACCAATTGCTGCGCGACCTTGCGCCGATCGCGCCACTGATGGAAAGCGATCTCGTGCTGGTCGTGCATCCATCGGTGCCGGCCCATAACGTGCCGGAGCTTCTCGCGCTGGCGCGGGCCAAGCCGGGCACGCTGAATTACGGCTCGTCGGGCCCCGGCTCGAACTACCACATGGCCGGCGAACTGTTGAAAAACCTGACCGGCATCGACATCGTTCACGTGCCCTATAAAGGCTCGACCGGCGCGCGCGGCGATATCTTGAGCGGGCAAATCCAGATTTTGTTCGATTCCGTTCCGACCATGGCGCCGCTGATCAAGAGCGGCATGGTTCGCGCGCTTGGCACCAGCGGCAAAGTGCGCTCCTCGATCCTGCCCGACGTGCCGACGCTTGCCGAAGCCGGCGTACCGGGGTTTCAGGCAACGCTCTGGGTGGGCTTCATGGCGCCCAAGGCTACGCCTCAGCCGATCATCGACCGCCTCAACCGCGCCATCACCACCATCTTGCAACGGCCTGACATCAAGGAAGCTTGGGAAAAACAGGGTGCTACCCCGCTGGTGATGACCCAGCCGGAATTTTCCGCGTTCATGCAGGCCGAAGTCGTTAAATGGGCTAAGGTCGTCAAGGACAACCACATCGCTTTAATCAACTAGGTGCCGATAATGAACGACATGACTCCGGTTTCGACTGCTTCGATCAAGAGCGAAGAGCACTGGACCACCAAGGAAGGCAACGTAAAGCTCTTCCTGTTCGAGAAATACGCAGGCGATCCGAAGCACACCAAAGCGACGATTCTGTTCGTTCACGGCTCGTCGATGGCCGGGCAGCCGACATTCGACCTTCAGGTCGAAGGCCGGCCGGATTCCTCAGTGATGGACTGGTTCGCGCGCCGCGGCTTCGATTGCTGGTCCGTCGACATGGAGGGCTATGGCCGCTCGGAAAAGAGCCGCGACAACAATGCTCCGATCGCGCAGGGCGCCGACGACTGTTTCGCCGCGGCGAGCTATATCAACAAGCTGCGCGGCAAGCGCCCCCTCCTCGTCTACGGCATTTCGTCAGGCGGCCTGCGGGCTGCGATGTTCGCCGAGCGCCATCCCGATCTCGTCGGCAGGCTTGCGCTCGACGCCGTGGTGTGGACCGGGGAAGGCTCGCCGACGCTTGCCGAGCGTAAGAAGAAGCTGCCGGAATTCCGCACCAAGAATCGCCGGCCGATCGACAAGGCGTTCATCCATTCGATCTTCGACCGCGATCATCCGGGTACCGCCGAGGAGAAGGTCATCAACGCTTTCGCCGATGCCGTCACCGCGCTCGACAATTCCGTGCCGACCGGCACCTATGTCGACATGTGCTCGAATCTGCCGGTGGTGGATCCGGCCAAAATCACGGTGCCGACGCTGGTCATGCGCGGCCAGTACGACGGCATCGCCAGTTTCGACGATCTGGTGGCGTTTTTTGCCCGGCTGCCCAATCCTGACAAGCACTTCGCCGTGATGCCGGGCATTTCGCACGCGAGCTTCCAGCAGAAGAACTACGCGCTGGTTTATCACATTCTGTGGAGCTTCTTCGCCCAGCCGGAGCCGATTTACCGCGGCTGACCGCGCCAGGCGCGGTTCACACATAACGTCGGCGGATCCCGCTAAGTGCTTGAACTGGCGGGAGCGACCGGGCTCGAACCGGCGACCTTCGGCGTGACAGGCCGACGCTCTAACCAACTGAGCTACGCCCCCGCGGGCGACGCCGCGACTTAAGGCGCCGCTTCCACTAAGTCAAGGATTGCCGTCCGAAATCGTCAGTGTGGCGCCGCCTTATGCTCGCCACACCGTCACCGCAGACACCCCATTAATGCCGAAAACACCGGTGGAATCGGCAAAATAGCGTGGTCAGTCGAAGCCGAATCGTTTAACTGCTTCGCCGTGAGCGGCGCTTATTTCACGCCACCGCTTCATTGAGGAGGGATTAATGGCAAGCAAAACAACCGCTACAACCGTAACTTTGAAGCATCTCGCAGCCAGCCTTGCGGAAGACAATGAGCTTTCGAAAAAGCAGGCGGAAGCCATTCTCGGTGGATTGGTCGGCAATATCGTCAAACACCTCAAAAAGGGCGAGCGTATCCGCATCGGCGGCCTCGGCATCCTGCAGGTGAGGAAGCGCGCCGCGCGCATGGGACGTAACCCGGCCACCGGTGAACCGATCCAGATCAAGGCGAGCAAGAAAGTCGCTTTCCGCGCCTCGAAGGAACTCAAGGAAGCAATCTGACGCTCCTTGCCGCCGTTCCTCTGCAAGGCTCCTGCCCTCTGCCAAGGGGTCCTGCGCCGTTCACCGCCCGCGCGCCGTTGCAGAAGTGCATGGCGGCGGGCGTTTTATTTGTGCGCGGAACGCAAGCCGAGCGTCGCGCCAACGGTTGGCGAAGGCCTTGCGCAGCAAGGCGGGGCGGCGATACATCTCGCCGCACGGGCGGTTAGCTCAGTTGGTAGAGCGTCTGCTTTACACGCAGAATGTCGGCGGTTCGAGTCCGTCACCGCCCACCAGTATGTCCGTGTCCGACCCGGAGACATGGGTGGCAGAATGTACCTAAGACATGGGTGAAGACATTGGGTGACAATCTCGTGCCGAACGGATTGTCGATGGTCTGCAAAGTTCTCTGCTCGAGGTCTATGGATCCGGTCACCTATCTCTGAGGTCGGATACGACCACGCGCGCTTTGCTCCAAGCGCGCTTTGATCCAAGTCATTTCGTCAATTGTCCCTGGAAAAATTTAATGTGTTGGGCATCGTCCTGCGCGCATTGCCGCATGACGAAAAACTATGGATAACATTCGAAGTCACAGGGAGGGCCGGATGCCCAAAGGGGGGATCATGATCCGCATATCGATCTTGGCCATGGCTTTCGCGCTCACTGCAGTAACGGTAGCTCAGGCCCAGTTTCCGGCGCAGCCGGCGCCGGTGTCCGCGCCGGCGCAGCAAGGCACCGAGAAGGAGCGCGACGCCTGTCATCCGGACGTCAACCGGTTTTGCCAGGCCCAATTGCAGGCCAATCCGGACGACGTGCTCGGCATTCTGGGCTGTCTGCAAACCAACCGCAGCAAGATCAGCAAGGCCTGCCAGGAAGTGTTGGCGAGCCACGGTCAGTAAATCGGCCGGTCAGCGTCCACTGATGGCCTGGCGGCTAGTGGAAGCGGCCAAGGCAGCTTCCCGCGGCCGGATCACGATGCCTGACTGTCTTGGGGATCGAGCGCTGCCTCGGTCTCGATTCGGGCAACGTGCTCGCCGAGTTTCACCCAGGACTGCGCCAATGTCAGCCACAGCGCTTTGTCCCTTTGGTCATCGGCCAGTCGTGCCATCGCGACGCATTCTTCCGCACATTTGCGGTGGTCAACCGTAGTCCCCATGGGATACTCCCCGACGCACGCTACAAGGCGAGGGACTTCAAACCCTGACTTGGGCGGCGGCAGGATCGCCATAGGGCGGGATTAGGGCGAAGGTGGCGCCAATGATGGTCCGAGGAACGTTCGGCCTATCGCCTCGGCCTCGATCACTGCGCTGTCAACATGAATACAGCTAGCCAATGCCGGGTATAAGGCGCCCTACCGCTCGATTTGGCCTTACCCCTTGCTAAACCGTTTCTTTAGTCATGCGTTAAAATCCTAGCTGCACTGCAACACAATAGTTTTGCGGTGCACCATGGATCCCTATATTCCTTACCTGATTCCGGCGCCCTTTTGCCCGGAGAAAGGTTGAAAAATCATGCTGTTATCGATTCTCCGCTTCCTCCATGCCTGGAAGCGGTACGGGGTCGCCGTGGACGAGCTTTCGCACCTCAGCGATCGGGAATTGGCTGATATCGGAATTACCCGGGGCGATATTCAACGTATCGCCTGGGAGCAGGCTCACAACTAATTCTGCCTGCGATATCGTCGATCCAAACGCGCGCCCGGCCCTCGAGCCGGGCGCCGTCTTTTTTGGGGACAGGCTCTACTCCGACCGTGGCTTCAGGGTCCTGCCGGCTCCATGCCTTTGGCTTTGATGATCGGCAAAGCGTGCGGACCGGACAGGAACTTTGCCAGCGCGCGCGCCGCCGCGCCGTCTTTGGCCGAACTGCCGACACCGGCCGAATAGATCGTGTAGTTCTGGATTGCCGCCGGCAAGGGCCCGACCAGCTTCACGCCGGCGACCGGTAAGATCTCGCTGATCTGGTGAACGCCGATCTCGGCCTCGCCATCGGCGATTTGATCGGCAACGGCCCCGCCATGAACCAATACCGCCTTGGCATTGATCTCTTTGGCGATGCCGAGCTTTTCCAACAAACCTTCGACATAAATGCCGCTTGATCCGCCGGCCTTGGGATCGATAAAGGCGACCGATTTCGCAGCCAGCAGGCTCTTCTTGAACGCCTCGACGGTCGAAATGTCCGGCAACGGCGCGCCTGTTTTGACCACCACGCCGACGCCGACTTTGGCCAGATCGACGCGCGTCCCGGGCACGACCTTGCCTTCCTTGGCAAGCCCATCGATCGCGTCGGGGGTGAGAACCGCGACGTCGAATTCTTCCTTGCCATCGCGGATCAAAGCGAGATGCTGGCCGACGGTCTGATAGGTGACGTCGAGCTTGTTGCCGGTCTCCTTCTCGTATTGCGCGGCGAGCGCATTAAGCACCTGCTTGAAAGCGCCGCCGCTGACGACCTTGAGATCCGCCGCTTTAGCGTGTTGCGACATCGCCAGCGCCAGCCCGATTATGAAGATTGTCAGGAGAGATTTCATACAAACACGCAAATGCCTTCACCTTTTGAACAACCCCATGATCTCGGCCTTCGCCAGCGTATTGAAGTGCAAATTGAAGCCGACGACCGCCGCGGAAGTGTCCGGTTTCAGGTCGAGCTTCTCGACCTTCAACGCAAACACGGTGAACATATAGCGATGCGGATGATCGCCCTCGGGCGGACAAGGGCCACCATAGCCGGGCACGCCGAAATCGGTGCGTGTCTGTAACGCGCCTGCAGGCAGCGTGCCGCCCGCACTGCCGGCACCCTCGGCAAGCTCACTCGCACCGGCGGGGATATTGACGGTAAGCCAATGCCAGAAGCCCGAGCCGGTAGGCGCATCAGGGTCATAACAGGTGATGGCGAAGCTTTTGGTGCCCGGCGGCGCGCCAGACCACTTGAGATGCGGCGATCTGTTGCCGCCCGCGCAGCCAAATCCGAAATCGGCCGACAGAATGAATGCGCTCGGCAGGTAGTCGCCATCCTTGAAGCTATTGCTGACGACCGTGAATGCCATCTGCCGTCTCCTTTCCGCGATCTTGCCGCATCGCCGGTTCGATTATTGGACAATAACGGCGAGCGATGGCCGAGAAAAGTGCCGATGGCTGTTTCGTTGCTCTCATGGTACCCGGGGCGCCATGCCGGTGCTACCGCTCATCGATGCCGCCTCCCTATTGCCGCAACGTGGCGCGCTTCTTGGACTCGATCTTGGTACCAAGACGATCGGCGTTGCCGCCAGCGACCCGGACCGCCGCATCGCCGCGCCGGTCGAGACTATCGCACGCACGCGCTTCACCTCCGATGCAGAGCGCATCCTCGAACTCGCCACCGAACGGCATGCCGTGGGCCTGGTGCTCGGCCTTCCGATCAATATGGACGGTAGCGAAGGCCCGCGGGCGCAATCGACCCGTGCCTTCGCCCGCAACATGGCCGCCTTCACCGCGTTGCCGCTAGCGCTATGGGACGAACGGCTGTCCACCGCAGCGGTCGAGCGTGCACTGATCGAAGCCGACGCCAGCCGCGCCAAGCGCAAGGCGGTGATCGATGCCCATGCGGCGTCCTATATCCTGCAGGGCGCGCTCGACCGGCTGGCCCGCATCTAGCGCGCTACCCAAAAATTTCCGGTGCATCATCGGCCCCTGCGGCCATCGCGCGCTTGCCGCCGCATGCGTATTTCGCCTATAGCACCGCTTTAATGATCAAAACCCAGCCGCTGACGCGCCACATCGTTTCGATCAACGACCTCAGCAATAAGGAGATCGAGACGATCTTCGAGGTCGCGCAGGGTTTTTTGAAGGAGCTCGCCGACAAACAGGTTTCCTACCGGATCGGCCGCAGCACCGATCTGGCCTCGAAATCCATCCTGGCGAGCCTGTTCTACGAGCCGTCGACGCGTACCCGGCTGTCATTCGAAAGCGCCATGCTTCGGCTCGGCGGCGCCAACATCACCAGCGCCGATCCGGCGGTGAGTTCCGCCGCCAAGGGCGAGAGCCTCGCCGACACGATCCGGGTCATTTCCAATTACGCCGACGTTGTCGTCATCCGTCACCCCCGTGACGGCGCGGCGCGGCTGGCGGCCGAATATTCGCAAATTCCCGTCATCAACGGCGGCGACGGCAGCCATGAGCATCCGACGCAGACACTGTGCGATCTCTTCACGCTGAAAGCCAAGAAGAAGTCGCTCAAGAATATGAAGGTCGCGATTTCCGGCGATCTCAAAGGCAGCCGCACCATCCACTCCTTCGTCTACGCGCTGGCGCGGTTCGGTGCGACCATCGATCCCCTGCCCGCGCCCGGCATGGAATTACCGGCCTACGTCGATCGCCGTCTGCGCGAGGAATTTCGCTGTCACATGGTATCGAAGGATTCGGCGCGCGCTTCGAGCGGTTCAATCGACGCTCTCTACGTCACCGCCGATCAGCCGCATCAATTATCGCTGATACCCGACCCCGAAATCGATTACGGGCTTCTGGTCGATAAGAAAATCGACGCTGTCTATGTCACGCGCTTCCAAAAGGAACGCTGGGCCGACAAAGATCGCGCCTATCCGAAGATCGACGCCAAAATTCTTGGCGACGCGAAATTCTCCGATGCCAGCGTGATGCATCCGCTGCCGCGGGTGAACGAGCTCGATGCTTCGTTCGATTCGGATCGTCGCGCGGTCTATTTCCAGCAGGCCGCCTACGGCGTCCCGATCCGCATGGCACTGATCTCGCTGCTTCTGCATGTGCAAAAGAACAACTCGCTCGAATTGTTCAGCGGCGGCTTCGCCAAGCCCGAGCATCCAGTCTACGTCCAGCCGATCGGCACTGGCCTGCAATGCGACAATCCCAACTGCATCACCGGCGATCCGTCCGAACGGCAATATGCCGCGAACAAGTTTTACCTGATCGAAGACGAATCCGCCGCGCAATGCAGGCTTCGCTGCGTGTATTGCGAGAAGGACGTGGAAGAGGAAACCGCCGGCCAAGCCGTGGTAGCCGATACGGCGCGAAAGACCTTTTCCGCTAAATTGATATCTGTCGCCCGCACCCAGGCCGACAAACTCAAACATCTCGTCATCTATCGCAACGAGGATGACGCTATCGCGGCGGGCTTTGCGCCACGCGAGCCGCGCAAGAAAGCCCGCGCCGGTTAGACCGGCTTGTGTCCGTCTCCCTGAGGTGCGAGCCTAGCAAGCATCGAGGACGACGGAGTTTGTTAAGCTCATGCACCCGATCGATTGGTCGCCTGGCGCCGGCTATGCCGCGGCTTTCGTGTTCGGCTATTTGTGCGGCTCGATCCCATTTGGCTTCCTGCTGACCCGGCTCGCCGGCGCGCCCGACATTCGTACCATTGGCTCGGGCAATATCGGCGCCACCAATGTGCTGCGTACGGGGCGCAAATGGCTTGCCGCGGCAACGCTTGCCGGCGACATGCTCAAAGGCACCGCCGCCGTTGCGATCGCAAATGTGATGCTGGGAGACGATGCGGCGATCTGCGCCGCGCTCGCCGCGTTTCTCGGCCACCTCTTCCCGGTCTGGCTCGGCTTCAAAGGCGGCAAAGGCGTCGCGACCTTTATCGGCCTTCTGCTCGGCTTCGGCTTGTGGGTAGCGCTGCTGGCGTTCTGCGCAATCTGGCTCGCAATTGCCTTCGCCACCCGTTACTCGTCGCTCGCCGCACTCATCGCCAGCGCCGCGACACCGGCCTTGCTGTGGTGGCAAGGCGATTGGCAGATCGCAGCACTGTTTCTGCTGCTTGCGGCGCTGCTGTGGACCATGCACCGGGCCAATATCGCGCGGCTTTGGGGCGGTACCGAAAGTAAGATCGGCCGGAAATGTGAAGCTTGAGCACTGTGTCCCGGGCGCTGCGCAGCACGGAGCGTGGCGCAGTGATGCGCTGCTGACCCGGGACCTTCGCAAACTCTGAATCTGTGACGATCCCGGATCAGCGGTGCCCGCTGACGCGCTGCACCGCGTCCGGGAAAAGCTGACGGTTATTCCGCCGCGGTGAGCACCGGCGCGCCGTGGGTGTGCGGTATTTTGTCGGCGAAGACCTCGACGAAATGATCGGTCGCGCTTTCGGCCGTATGGGGCCGCAACGCCTCGTCGAAATGTGTCCGCGATGCCGGATCCTTCATGACGCGGGCCATGATGCGGCGATAACGCACGATCAGCCGCAGCCATTGGCTGGTGACCTTGAGGAAGTCGAACAAGCGCCACGCATAAAACGCGACGGGATTGAGGACCGGCAGGCCGGAGCGGCGCTGCTTGCGCAATTTGCGCCGGAAAAATCCGAACTGCAGCGGATGGACGCCCTCGATCCGCGCGGCGCCCGAAAAGATGGTGAGCGAATCGAGCACCTTGGTGCGGTTGATACCGGACACCACCGCGCGGCGCATGATCGTCTCGACATGCTCGTCGGTGTAATAGCGCTTCCACGCATCGGCATAGACCTGAGTCCAAGTCTCTTTCGACATCAAAGGGTGCGCGGTGCAGGCGTGCTCGAGATCGTATTTGTTCATGTCGGGGTCCATCGGGATTCCCGCCATGTGCAGTTTCTTGTGATCCTCCGAACCCGGCAGCGGCGTCAGATAAAAGAACTCGAGAATGTCGACCGGCAGTTCTTTCTTGATGATCTCGATATCGCGGGCGATGGTTTCCGGTGTGTCGGTCGGAAAGCCGAGGATGTAGCCGGCATAGGTCATGACCTTTTGGGCGCGCCATGCCAACAGCATCTCTCGATATTCCCAGATCTTGTTCTGGCGTTTCTTGGCGCCCATCAGCGATTTAGGGTTGATGTTCTCCAAGCCCAAGAAGATGGCGGTACACCCGGCACGCGCGGCCTTTTCGATGAAGCCCGGGATGCGGTGACACAGCGTGTCGACCTGAAGCAAGAGCCGGATGTTGAATTTCTCGCGCTCGCGCAATTCGATCAGCCGGTCGAGGATCGGCTCCCAATTGCGGTTGCGGGCGAAATTGTCGTCGGTAACGAAAAAGCGCGTGATGCCCTGCGCCGCGTTCGCGCGCACGATCGATTCGACATCGTCCGGCGTGCGGTAACGCGATTTGCGGCCCTGCACATTGATGATGGTGCAAAAGCTACACTGGAACGGACAGCCGCGCCCGGCGTCGAAACTCGAATAGTGGCCGGCCACCCGCGTCACCACCGAACGCGGCAGGATCGGAAAAACCGCCGCTGCCATTTCGGGCAGATCGCTGAGATATCTGTAGATCGGTTTCGCCGTACCGGCCGCGACGTCGCGCAGCACTTCGGCCATGCGGCCTTCGGCTTCGCCCGCATAAAGATGAATGCCCAGATCGAGCGCTTCCTGCAGATCGGCCGGCAAGGTCGGCAGCATGGAAATGCAGCCGGAGACATGGAAGCCGCCGATCATGACGGTCAGGGCGCGGGCGCGGAACGCCCGCGCGAGATCAAGCGCGCGCGGATATTGATTGGACTGGACGCCGATCAGTCCCACCATGCCGGCGCCGGCTAAGCGGATGCGTTTAGTCACGCCTTCGATATCGACGACGGTGTTGCACTCGTCGCAGGCTTCGATCTCGATATCGACGTCGGGTCCCAGCACGCGGTTCTGCGCGCATTCCTCGATCAGGCCGTGGACGCTCGCCAGGCTGTTCGACGGCAGCATCGAGCGCAACCATTGGATGACATAGCCGTCCGGATCGTAATGCGACGGCTTGATCAGGACGACCCGAAACGCGCGCTTAGCCGAACTAGCGGGCAAAGCACCCCTCCAAAATGAAACTATGACGACCCCAACGGCTGTGCGGCAGCAGCGGCCAATGTGCGGGTTTAGCCGCCGATTTGCAACGAATACCTGAATACCTTGGTCGCCAAGGAGCAACGCGCCGAAACACGCAGAGATAGCGTTCCCGACGCCAGATTGTTCGCCATGCTCGCAATGACGCTAGGTTGTAGGCTAGACTCCCTTGATGGCGGTTCGGGGGCTTCGGCGGCAACGTGAACGACGGTAAGGAACCTATCCAGCTGACGGACGAGCAGCGGATCGACTGGTTGCTATTCAAATTGCAGGATTGCCAATTTAACCCAATGAAATCAGCGTATTCTTGAACTAGGGTTCGGAATCCTATGTTGCACCTTGTCGCAACCGTTCCCCTTGCGTTTCAATGATTTACAATGGCTCACGGCAAGTCCGTGCAACATCGATGAGACATGATATGAGATTTTTTTTGCCGCCGGAGGCGGCGCCGGTGCGTGCCACTAGTCGGCCCCTTTTGATTGCGATCAGTCAGCGCGCTGCAGATGAGGCGCGGCGCAGAACATCGAGAGACTTTTCAGATGCCCGATTACACTTACGGCCGCGATCTACTCCCTCGCATTACAATCATCGGGCTTGTTTTCGGCCTCACCCTGGCACTGCCCAACCCAATGGCGTGCAGTGGGTCTGCATTGCCCCGCATCGACGTCGATGGTTCCGAAACGTCGGGGCAGTGGCGTGTGATTCTCAGGCAAACTATGACCCCTACGACCTCCACGACGTGTATCGACGCCGGCCCGAGGCAAAGCCTTCGTTGACGGCCCTTTCGACGCGCTTCGCTTGCGGAGCCACGTCACCGCCGCCTCCCGGCGCCCTTGACGCTCGGATGACCGAATCATTCATCGTGCACGACGCAAAAGGCCAAGGGCTGGCTTCCGATAGAAGGAACCTGATCCGCGATCCCGAATTTCTAGTGAAAAGCGATCCTGACGCCGATGCCGAAATACTTTTTCCACCTCGACCGGCCCGGAGGGAAGCTCGCTGACACGGCGGGTGCCGAACTAGTCGATGACCAGCATGCTCTCAGAGTTGCAAATCGTATCGTCCGCAAACTGAGGGAAAGCGAGAGATACGACTTCACCCGATGGGTTATGTCGGTGCGGAACGCTCAGGATGAAGTGGTCGTTGAGGTTCCCTTAGGCGCGCTGCATTAGCGAGCAGAGATCGGGCCAAACCCCTCGCCTGCCCCGTTACGCGTTACGTCACGCTTACGGCGCACCCGGCCGCATCTCCGCCCAGCCGCCTCAGATATTGAAGGACATTCCGAGGCCGCCAACATAAGGCGAGTAACGAGTAGGAGAAACCGTGCCCCGCCTGAATTGGTCGCGCCCCTTGCCGCGAACGCTCATCATCCCCGACGTCATGACGATCAGAACCCTCGCCGACGTGCGCGATCTCATCGAGCGTCACCTGCCGGCTGAGGTGCGCGAGAAGTCGACTTGGCGGCACATGGCGTCATTGCTACCCAAAGCAGCCGCCGGCGCTGACACGGCCGACGTCAGCGTGGCGCTACGCTTGGTGCTGGAGCTCGAGCGGGTGCCCTGCCGGCCAATAAAAAAGCCGGAACAGCTCGCGCCAACCCGGCCTAAGTCTAGGGAGGAAACGCCCCAAGGAGGGCGGCGGTAGCTGGAGGTTCAATCCAACCGCCAACCTATGCATACGAATTGAAAGGCCGCCCGCGCAACGTCGGACGGCCGCTTATCCAATCACAGGTGGGTGAGTTTCGACGCCAATGGCCAAGTGGCAAGCGCAGGCGGTGCTCAATAGCACAAGTCCATCACGTTCCTGAGATAGCTTCTTTTGCTGGAACACCGCGCCTGCGGCAGGGTTTCCGCCTCAGCAGGCCGACTGCTCTACATCGGCAGTGCGTGGCCCCGGGCTAGTCCCAGCCCCCCAGCCCATACGGTCCGGGGTCACTCAAATTTTCGCGGGGCGCCGCAATAAACGCACACACCCCGCCCCGCGAATTCCCCGACGCCTCGGGGTTTGAGAATCAACGTCCATGAGGCTAGGGCTGAGTGTATCGCCGAATAAGCGTAGGCCGATGCATCGACGCAGCCGGCAGAGGAATTGGGATATGGACGAAAACCTACCCGCGCCGTGCGAGGCTTGCCGAGCCTCGGGCTTGCGCAAAGGAGTCCCGTGCGCGGAGTGCGGCGGTAAGGGCTATCATTTGATCATCAATGGAAAGCCGGCTTCGGTTCGACAAGAAGAAAGGCCGAGGCAATGGCGATCTCAGCGTCCGGCATTCCGCCAGCGGTAGCGCGCCGACCAAGCCCTCGCCTGCCCCGCTACGCGTTACGGCACGCGTTACGGCACGCGTTACGGCACGTCCGGTCGAATCTCCGCCGCCCAAAATGAAAACGACCCGGCACAGCGTCGCCGCCGGCCGGGCCGCATAGTCTGATGGACGCCGGGCAAGCGCGGGCCGGCCCGGCGCGTGGCGATCAGGCGGCGTACCTGCGTCGCCACCCACGCTCAGTGAAGCGGCCTCTCGTCCCCCGCCAAGTCGCCATTTATTCGGACCGCGGCTTCCCGCGCCAGCAACGACCTGGCCATGGCATTCAACTGGTCCGTAGGAACTACCAAACGCTGTTGCACGGCGCGCTCAAATTTGTTCGGATCATGGGAGGCGGGTTGGCGGGAGCTGAACACTAGATGGGTCACGGGTCCCACCGTTTTCACAATGCTAAGCTCGTCCACATAGACCGGAGTGGCCATGCACGATTCAATGATCGGATCGTAGCTCATGTGGCGGCGCTCCCAGTTCGCTTGCGCTCCATTGTGGTGTGAAACTTATCTTTCGTGGCGCTGAGCATGTTCAGCAGGTGCCCAACCGCGAACATTGTCTTTTCCACGTTTTGCCACGGCACATAATGAAGATCGCGGTTGCCGGTTTGTGCGGATTCGTCATTGCCGATCGCATCACCCACGGTATCCCACACGAGCAGCGACATGTTGTGCATGTCGCACAAATCGCTCTCCAGGTCGGCATAGGCATCCGCAAGGCGCCTACTGCGCTCTAGATCAGTTTCGACAGTTTCAGTGCTGGCCATCTCGTCCGTTGTTCTAGTGCAGTGGCTCATGACGCCACCTCGACAAGCACTCGCTCCACCGCCCCGCCGTCCAGCACCCGCGGGGACACCGCAGGAACAGCAAAGGTAGCGCCACCGTCGCGCTCGGCCCGCTCGAAAGCGGAACGGACGACGGGATCGGTGAATAGTTCGGAAAGCGGGATTGTGCGCGACGTGGTATAGTCGCGGTTAGCCTGTGCCATGGGTTACTCCTTGGCTTGGGTTAGGGCTGCCGCGGTGGTGAGACACCTTGGCGGCCCGACCTTTTTGTGTTATCAAGGTTTCTATGAAACGTCAATCCGTGATAACACAGAAAAAGAAGAGAGGCCCCGCCCCTACTGGGAAGGGCGAGCTAATTGGGGTGAGGATTTAGCCAAAGGAGCTCTCGAAGCTTGACGGCTGGATTAAACGCCAGGACGACAAGCCAAGCCGCCCCGAAGCCATCCGCCGTCTCGTAGAGCAGGCACTAACAACTGCAGCCTCGCACCAGCCAACGAGCAAGGCGACCGCGGGTAAGGCCGCCGAACTGGCCGGCCGCGAAATAGATCACCTTGGCGATCCATCCGCCGCGCCAGAGGAGCGCGCCAGTCGAAAGCGACGGCTAATAGCTGGTCCGAAAGAATTCCGCGACATCCGCGACGATCACGCGAAGAAAAAAGGTTGAATACGGGGAGTGATATGGTTTTTGCGGGGCAATTCCGTCACCTGACTGTTTTGATTGTGAGCTAGGCTTGAGAGCGACGCAGCTCTGACGGCGTTAAGGTTACGTGGTGACCTAAATTGCAATCGCTTGTTGCGTCTCGTCCTTGACCGAGCTTTATCCGCGACATGCGTACTTACCGCGGCCTCGCAGAGCAGCCGAAGATGGTGTCGCCGTTACGGCGATCCTCCCTCTTCGAACGCGTGTGGCCGAGCGTCTTCCTAGCGATCACCGTCGTCGCGACGGTGACGTGGTTGGGCATTATCGCGTACGGGCTGCTTTGGCTCTTTTTCTGAACAAAACTCAGTTCGGCGCCTGACACGCCTAGTGTGCCACAGGTTCGACGTCTGCCCGTCGCTGGTGACGAGCGTCGCATCGAGGCGGTAAGCGCCGCCGGGCGCCGAGGCTTCTTTTTGCGTGTTGGCTTCGAAGCAAAAAAAGAAAGACCGCCACGCGGCGGTCTCTCCAAATCCTGATTGAGTGTCTTTTCTTACGCGGCGAGAGCGTTAAGCGCTTTCTGCTTCCTGCGTCGACCAAACAGGCCAAGCACCCCGAGGCCGCCGGCGAAGAGCGGCAGAGCCGCGGGGAGCGGTGTAGATGGAACAGCTTGGAACGATATGGCGCCAGCTGTGCCGCCTGTCGCTTCGTCGCCAACTTCTCCTAATCCCCCGTTCAAGTAGATCGCCTCGCCAGCTGACGAGAATGACGAATAATAATTGTATGACTGGATGACACCTTTACTGCTGACTTTGAACGCATTCAGCGCAACGTCACCTGCGATCGTCGTATCAAACGGCAGCGTTTCCCCTATGGAAAACCCGGCCGGAAGCCCGGTGATGATGACTTCCAGTGCCGCGCAAGTGCTCGTGCAGGAAGAAGGCAAAATGATTTCGCCGGTGACCAAACCGGGATCACTGCCCGCGGTAGAGCCGTACGTATTGGAGTAAGAGAAGTCGAAATCCAACGTCGCTGCCTGGGCCGACGCCGTCATGGCCGCGATAGCTGTTACTGCGATCAAGAGCTTCTTCAACTTGTCCTCGTCCATTATGCTTCGCCGAAGATCGTTTTGAGCATTAAAGAGAATCGGTCAATATATCCACCGTGCTGTGGTTGCTACAATCGTATCCTGTGAGTTCCAACGTGCATCGTATTGATGTGGAATATCGGCATTGCAACAAGGGGCGTAGGCGTGTCATCTGAGGAATGTCGGTTAAATAGTGTACTCAATCAAATTAAATGGGGCTTCAATGGCATCACGATTATTTTGCTTCGCCGCGGCGATGATGTTGCTGGTCTCGGCGGTTCCGGCTTCGGCAACCACCGTGCTTTTCGACCTACAAAGCTTGAGCAACTACCCAACGAACGTCAACGCGAGTTGGACCACCCCAGATTTGTCACCAACGCCGAGCTTGGTCGGTTCATCATCATTCTATATTCCCGTTTCTTATTTGACCGGAGATCCGGGAAACGGGGACAACAATGTCGGTTTTTTCACACCGGCCTATGCCTTGAATGGGGGCATCGAACTCGGCGGCAACGTACTTTACGGCTCGCAAGTGTTCACGGGATCGGTGCAGCACCCCACGTTCTTGATTGGATCGTTCAACTTGTATGCTGGTGTGTTCCAACAAGGGCCTGAATTGCTGACGATATCCGTTACCCCGCTGCCATCGACGTGGTTGATGCTACTCAGCAGCTTCGTCGGCCTTGGTTTCATTGCTTATCGCGGGACGAAGAAGAACTCCGCTGGTCTCGCGGCCGCCTGATCTGACGGCCATGCATGGGCGACGTTGGCGGGCCGCCATCGCACAAGCGTGCCCCTCCCCGGCGCGCGGCCCTTATCCACAAGCTTAAGTCGCGGAAAGGCACTGACGCTCGCCACAACCGCCGCTATCCTAGTGGCTGCCAAGCACACCGGGAGCGAAACGATGTCAGAAACCGAACAGCAGTTTGTCCGTGGGTTTGCCGGCGCTATTTCACCGGATGGCCAGATAGGTCAGATCGAATGCTTACGGGCGAATGGCACCAAGACCTATCTCCAATTCCCGATGGCAGCGGCCGGAAGCATTGTGACGCTTTTCCATCGCGCGGTCGGTAGTCTTTTTGAAAAGCAGCGTGAGTTGGTGAAAGGCACTGATCCGCGCAATATATTTCCCATGGGCGTCATGCATCTGAAGAGTATTCAGGGTGCGGCGGCTCAAGGGAAGCCAATTCTGTCGCTCGTGACGAGGGAGGATGTAAGGTTGGACTTTTGACTGGAACAAACTTCAGCTCAGGAACTAACTGAATGGCTTCAGGGTCTGTCAGAAGCATCGCGCAAGCCACCGGCTCCGCGCAATTGATCATGTTGGGGAATGACTTTCCATCATCGGGAAATGCCATCGTGACAAGCGCCTCCGTTACGCGTGCGAGACATTGTGCACCCGGGCTCACACTATCCCCACCTCGTACGCCTCCGCCTTCCCATTGCGCGCACTCGTCCGCTCCTCGAACTTGACGCGCTGACCCGTCGCAAGCGTGTCGATGGAATTGTCACAATTGGTAATATGGAAGAAGACCTCGGAACCGGAATTGGTCGCGATGAACCCGAAACCCTTTTCCTCTTTATAGAATTTCACTTTACCGGTCGGCATTTTCTGTCCTTCTCAGTTTAAGTTGGCGCACTCCTCGGAGGAGAGCCAATCGCCATCACATTCAAGGATAGGCGTAGCTGAAGATCACCACCCCAGCACAGCCCGCTCCGCCCGGCGCGCCGCCACCACCGCCGCTGCCGCTGTTGGCTGTGGGGCACGCACCGCCAGCGACACCGCCGCTACCGTTGGCGCTCGATCCGGTCCCGCCGCCACCCGCGCCGCCGGAGCCACCAGTCCCGGCGAACCCGGAGCTGCCGCCGCCACCCGCACCGTAATCTACGGAGCTTCCTGAGATAGATGAGGCAAGGCCGACGCCGCCCGCTCCGCCGTTATTGCTGGAACCCGCAGAACCAACCGCACCACCGCCACCTCCTCCTCCGGCGCCCTGGCCTGATGATCCCGCGCCGCCAGTGTTTGTTCCCGTGCCGTTGGAAGCGCCTCCGGCCTCACCAGATCCGCCGCCACCTCCGCCGCTTCCCCCCTGCGCGCCGCCGCTTATGGCCCCCCTGCCGCCGCTGCCACCCCCCGTTGACGTGATTGTCGTGACACCGAGAACGGCGGCGCTGCTACTGCCGTTCGTGAGCGAGGATCCTCCGCCACCGACGGTAATCGAGTATCCGGTGGGTATGACTGCGTAGGTGCCCGACTGGACTTGGCCTCCGCCTCCTCCACCACCGCCGTAGTCGCTGCCGTACGTGCCGCCACCCGCGCCGCCGCCGACGACGAGGTAGTTGACGTTGCATTCTCCGCTGGGCGTGAAGGTTCCGCCAGAAGTGAAAGTGTGAATGCGGTAACCGCCAACGACTGTGATCGTCCCGCCCGTGCTGGTGTCGCATGATGCGGGGGCTTGATAGACATAGGAGACGATGACGACGCCGGAGCCACCAGCACCGCCAGCGATGTAGCCGCCGCCACCCCCACCGCCGGTGTTTGCTGTTCCAGAGAAACCAGAACCACTAGTGCCTGAGCTACCGTTGGCACCGCCGCCGTCGCCCCCGACGCCACCTGCGTCAGTCGAGTTGATGGCACCGCCCCCACCGCCGCCGCCGTAGAAAGTGGCCGTGCCGTTTATGGACGAGGGCACTCCGTTGCCGCCGTTGCCGCCAGCGCCAAATGCAGACTGACCGACCGCGCCCGCGCCTCCGCCACCACCTCCGCTGAACGCCGCTCCGTTGTCGAGACCGTTGCCGCCGTTGTTGCCCTGACCAGCCGTTCCAACTCCACCATTGTATCCAGCCGGGTACCCGGCCCCACCGCCACCAGAGCCACCGTTCGAGCCAATATTGTTGCTGCCGCCGCCGCCGCCTCCGGTCGCAGTCACCAGGGAGCCGATGGAAGAGTTGCCGCCATTGCCGGATGAAGCGGCGCCTCCGCTGCCAACCGTGACCGCGATCGACCCAGCAGATACCGAGGTCGTGCCGGACAGAACGCCACCGGCAGCACCACCGCCGCCACCCTGACTCCCGCCCGCGCCGCCACCGGCCACGACCAAATAGTTGATCGTGCAGCCGCCGCTTGCCGTGAACGTTCCGCCAGAAGTGAAAGTATGGACGCGAATGTTGGCGTAGGTGGTGATCGTGCCGCCCGTGCTTCTCGCGCACGGATAGGCGGAGTTGTTGCCCGCAGCGAGCATTAGCGAGCTGCTGAGACCAGGCACTTGCGCATTGAGCGGAGCGGGAAGCGCGACGCAGAGAGCCAGCAGGAGCGAGAGAAATCTGCGCATCACTGCGCCGCCTCGAGCTTGCTGCCGCCGGTTGTTTCGCAGCGCTTCCTTACCTTGTGACGCCGTGGCGCGTGCCGAACGACACGCTTTTGCGAACTAAAGCCCATGGCTTCGCCGAAACTGAACCCTGTAAGACCTCCCGTAGAGCCGGAGCCGTCGCCCGTTGCGGTTTGGGAATACGCAGCGACGGGCGAGAACAGAGAAAGCGCCAAGAGAACAACCGTCATTCGCATTGTCGGCCCCTTACAGCTTGATGATCTTGGTGACGATCTGAAGCGGCGGAAGCGTCGTCAAAGCTGAACCAGAGCCGCCTGACGCCGCGGTGCCTGACATGGCTGGAAGCGTCGCCGCTGCTGTGATTCCAGTTCCTGTTGTGCCGGCGAACCACCCGCTATTTACAGTTCCGCCACTGTCCATGCCTACAGACGCCAACGGATAGGTGTAGGTGTGGGTGTGCGATCCCTGACCAGCAGGGATTACCACTGTGAAATTCACGTTCGGCAGGTTGGCTTGCGCCACTGTCTCATTCTGAGCGCCGCAGCCCGTACCGATTGTCGTACCAGCGCAGCCCGTTCCCGCACTGGTAAGACGGTTAGCCGCGCCGTTTACGCCCTGATTATCCTGCGCCACCAGCGCGCGGCCGCGGCCGTCGGGAAGCGCGAAATTTCCCGCGCTGCAAGTTCCGTAATTCGCGCCAATAACCGAATAGAGATCGGCGTAAGTGGTTTGCGAAACGCAGCTACCGTCGATAAAGGCCCAGCCATTCGGCGCCGAACTGCCGGCGAAATCCTTGATCTCGCCAACCGTTACGGCACCGCAAGACATGCAGTTCCATTCAGCGCCATCCCATTCGGCGACGACGGGTCGGTTTGCCACAACCTCCCCGCCGACAGACATGGTCGCGCCTAATTGCGACTGCCGATAAAAATTATCGTTCCCGCCACCGTTGACGTTGATCTTGAGACCGCCGCTGTTTGAATAGCCGGCAATGAAGGAAATTTGAGCGCCCACCGTTTTGATGAACGGCGTCGCTGTAACGACCTGCGCATTGCCCGCACCCGTCGACGTCCCTCCCACACCGCCGCCCGGACACGCGCCGGTCCAGTTTGCTCCGCTCGCGTCCGGATTACTGGTGTTGCCGTCGACCTGAGAAATCCAGAAACAGGACGGCGTTGTGGCATTCTGGAGAACCGCGCCTTTCGGATAGCCGCTAACAGAGGAAGAAAAAGCGGAATCCCAAACTACCGTTGCGCCGGCGCTTCCCCATTGCGACCAGCGCGAAAGCTGGTTCAGCACGCCGTTCATGTCTTCACCAAACGGCGGACAGCCGCCGCTCACTGGTGGCACGAACGTCAACGGCGGGAACCCCGTCGTCCACGACGCCAAACAATTGGTCGTGCCGACCTGCGACGGGATCGGGATAGGATAGTTGATGTACGCAGTTCCGGCCGATTGGCCCCACGGCACCGAAATCTTCGGCGGTACTGAGGATTGGCTCAGTGCCAAAGCTTGAGTCGCGCCACACAACGCGAAGACGACGACGAGCAAACGGGAAATAGGGGCTATCGTCGAGTAGAACTTTACTTTTCCAGTCGGCATTTTCGTTCCCTAGTTAAGTCGACGGCCCCTTCGCGGAGAACGAATGACCGCCTGCTGGCGTTGTTTGGTCGCGACACTTGCCGGCTTGTCGCGCCACAGGGCTGTCTGATCACCCTGCGGAAGACGTTCCAGGCAGCAACGCCTCAGCGTCGCGCTTCAGTGCTTCGAATGCATTCATCCAGGCCAGATAGAGCGGGCGCGAATGCCACTCGTTGTAAAAGACCGCCCTGTTATCTCCCGGCATCATTTTCTGTTCGAGCGCCGCAGTGACAGCCGCCTTATCGTTCTCCGGGATAAGATCGTTCACTGCGAAGAAGTGAAGCTGCAATCGTCGGTCAAAAACCTCGGCCTGAAGTCTATCGAGACCGGCTAGTAAGCCACGGACGGCGGCGCTCGCATTCCGGATCACGTCACGTCTGGCTTTGTCGACAGCCAGTCGCGCCCGCTCCAGGTCCGCTTCTCTGGCCGGAATCATCGCCTCGCATGAGCGCTGCGTGTTTCGCCAAGTCTCTATCTCGCGCTCTAATCGCTTGATTTTGTCTGGACGTTGCGCAACAGCACGCTCTAAGACGTCGACATCGCACGACGTGCCGGCCGCAATGGAGTTCTAGGAAGGCGGAGCCAGCGCCGGGCCCCTCCTCCGCGTCCTGGCCGCCGTCCGTAATCGCCTCCAGGCTATGGATTGCATCGAACTTTCTCTCCATGGCGCGCTGCACAGCGTCGTGAGCGGCTTGCAGATCGCGCTCCGCCTTCGGAACGGCCGCGATCGCCGCAGCAAGCGCCTCACGGGTTGGGTCACGCACCACGTGCGCCAAGGCTGTGCTTCGGTTCATTTGGCGCGATCCAGTTCGGCGAGCACCTTGGCGTGATCGATCTTGGGACCACCTCCAAAGCCGACGGCCAGACTTGCTCCACGGCGAACATTGCCGGCGCCGGTATGTGTGTCGAAGGCCAGCCGCGCCGCGTCGTCCATCGCGGTCGATCGGTTGCGGTCATCGTCCATCTCTTCGACTTCCCGCTCATGCGGAGAGCCGAAGCCCTCGCCGTCGTCCTCTGCGTTCGCGCCGCCAAGGCACTGACGTAGGAGCGACAGCGCATTGGTCAACTCGTCGCCGGAAAGCCTGAGAATGCCCTTCATCAAAGCGCTCGGCTTCTTTGCTGGCGCCTCGTCACGCGCCAGTCGACTTCGAATTCGTCTTCATCGGTCTTCCTTTCATCGCCACGTCGCGGGCAATCTTGAACGCGGAGCAATTTCCGCAATTGGTGAAGTGCATTTGGTTTCTCCTATCTGCCGGCGGCATAGTTGCTGACACTGCCAACGAATGCGCCGTGCCGACGAAGACCGGCGTACTGCGTGTGGCTGCCAGGCATGCGCGATGCCGTGACCGCGGCTTCTGAAATGACCAGCGAGCGCCGACCGCCGGTGGCGAACCACACGGCACCCGCGGCGGCATTCGCCCAGTCGTCATGATCGCCGGATTGATGATCGATCCGCGCGCCCTTCAAAACGAGCGTCAGCAATTGCTCTTGAAGTTTCGGAATGTCGGGGAGCTCGATCTCGCCCGCGTTGAGCGCCGGCTCGAATGCCTCATACAGTTCGGTTTTGTTGAGCGCGCATGGACGATACGCGATGCCCTCGGCCGAGAAGTCGGCCTTGAACGTCTCGCCGGCATAGTTGTCGCCGGTGACGCTGCTGAGCCCGTATTCTTTCAGGACACCGACAAACTTCTTGATCGCACTGCGCGGATTGAACGGAGGCGCCCCGGCCTGACTGATAACGAGGTCGACTACAGCGCTTTTCTTGCCAACCTTGTGCGCGATCGAGAGCGTAGCGTCGTCCGAACTGCCACCGCTCATGTCGACGAAGCCGACGTAGCGCACGCCTGATTGTGGAGGCAGCGCTACCCTCCCCGTTGCGATCGCGCCCAGCACCGCCCCCTGATCGAGGAAGGCACCGTTAGGCGCGCCGGGCAGGTTCAGGTGCAGACGGCGAAACTTGTGCGTCGGCAACCGACGCCGCTGTTGATCGAGGTACGCCATGCCCTCCGGCCACGACCCGATCGAGGGATTGGCGCGCAACTCCGGCTCGAGTTCGGCGAAGTCAGGATCGGTGCAGAGATCGCCCGAATACCAAGAGAACAGCATGCGAGGATCGCTGCCCGCGCGCCCGATAGCCTTGAAGTCATAGAGCGGAATGCCGGGCGTGTTGAAAATCGTGTCGTAGCTGGTGACCCATGTCAGCGCGTCGGCGCGCGTCGGGTCCGGCGCCAGCGCTTCGAACAGGTCATAGGTTTTGTAGGAATGGATTTCGTCATAGCCGACAAAGCCGAACGTCTTGCCGTGAGCGCCGGCCACGTCCTTGGCGGGCAAAATCTTGAGCGCCCCGCGGCCATCCCGTCGGCGTATCTCCTTCTGCAGCGGCTCGAGCTCGGCCAACAAGTCCGGGTTGCACGCCACCAGCTTCTTGGCGAGATCGAGATCGTCGCCGGCCTGCTCCTCGTCGTTTGCCAGGATCGCGCCGTCGTTGCCCTGGACGCTTTCGCGGATCACGAGGCAGTAGAGCCCGGCGAGCACCAGGTCGGCCGATTTCCAGTTCTTCTTGCCGCGGCCGCTCAGCACGAAATTGTAGGTTGGCACGCCATCGGGGCGCCGGCTGTCTAGTGCGGTCGCCAGCAGATGGCGCCGATACGGTTCGATCGTGTCGAGCAGTGGCCGACCGTCGAGCCATTGCAAACGGCCGAAGAACGCCATAGCCGTGGCTACGGGCGCGCTTTCCGTTTGCGGTCGCTGTTTGATGGCGGTCGCGGTTGCCACGATCAGGCGGCCTCCGCTGCGAGACGTTCGCGAAGAGGCACGTGGCGAGCTTTGCGCCGTCGCAGCCCTGCCAGGAGACGGCGCGTCTCGCCGCTCAGCCGGATCAGCGTGTCGCTGTCGACGTCGGCCTTCGCTGCCGCGCTTTCGATCCTGCAGAGGATGGTGGCGGCCTGAGCCAGCAAACCGCGCTCGCCTACCGTTGGATTATCGATGCCGTATTCGCGCGCGAGCTCGCGCATGAGGCCGTTGTGACGCCGGCGCAAGGCAAGCCCGGTTTGGCGCCGGCGTGACTGGCCGGTTAGTCGCAGAGCCTTGCTTAGTTGTTCGCCGTTGTTGATTGATAAATCCATACCGGTAGGATCGATCAACAAAAGCAATTTGACTATCCACTACGTTTAACAACGGTTGCCTTTCTTTCGCATTCTCTGCGCGCGTCTCCACTGCAACATGCATGCGACATGACTTGGGAAACTGTTGATAGTCGCTGACTTCTCGCATGACGAGCGGCTACAAAAGCCGTTAGTCACGACCGCAAGCAATCGCGGCGCGGATTTTTATTTGCTCAATGGCGATTGTGTTGGCGACGATTGTGTTGGCGGCGGTGGCGGCGGCGGTGGCGGCGGCACCACATAGCGCAGCGCCCCTTCAGGGGGCGCGCTTGCGCTATAGGGGTATGGGGGTTGGAAGGAAGCCGTTGGAAGGGGGGTTGGAAGCCGTTGGAAGGCCGTTGGCATGGGGGTTGGAATTGCGTTGTCAGGGGGGTTGGAAGGGCGTTGGAAGGGGTTGGAAGTCATTTTCCATCCCCCTCCCCCCGTTCGGCAGGCAGCGCAATTTGCGCCCGTCGCTTCGAAGGCGGCCCAACCTCTATGGTTTCGATCCGGCTACGACTGAAAAGGCGATTCATCGCCTTAGCGAGCGCGACCTTATTGAGCCCTTTGCTCCGGCTGTCTCGAGCAAACACAACCGGCGCATAGTTTCCTGAGGGCCGCGGACTAACCGCGCGTTGCTCGGCCGCATAAGCCGCCACAAGATCAAGGAATATTCGATCGGCTTGGGCCTCTGCTTCTACTTGGACGAAAGTGTTGGCCGGCGCGCTCTCTGTCGTGAAGACGCCGCGGTGCCAGCGGAGCCGGATTTCAGACCCTGTGCGCCCGTAATTGGATTTCATGGTGCGCAAGCGGCGCGCGTCCGGATCGCTCTCGGTGCCGTCGGCCTCCTTAATGCGCTCGAGGTAGAGACGGCTTCGAACCGAGTTATTCCACCCGGTCGAGCCGCTTGACCCGGTGCCGGACGAAATACCGCTCAGGCTTGGATGTGCCAAAACCAAAACCGCCGCATCGAGCCGCAGCGCAAGCCCGCGCAGTAAGCCGATAAACTGACGGGCCTGCGATCGATGATTTTCTTCACCTCCAAAAAGATCTGCGAGGGTATCCAATACGATCAGTTTGGGTGCCCATTCATCCGCGGCTTTTACAAGCTGATGCCAAAGCGGCGTCGCCGCGATCACACCCGAGCGGCCGGAGGGGGCGGCCAGTACAGCGTCCTCGCCGGCAAGTGGGACAATTTTTAGGTCCGCTAGATCGTTAAACTGGCATTTGTAGTGCGAGGTGATATCAAAAAGCCGCCGATGGATCTCGTCAGTGTCATCCTCGGCGGAAAGATACAGCGCCCGGCCGGACGTAACATCGAGGCCAATCCATTGAGATGGCAGTACGGTGGAACACGCCAGCTGCAATGCCAGCAGGCTCTTGCCCGCGCCTCCGTCGCCAGAAAGCAGAGTGACAGTGCGCCCTGGTATCAAGCCTGGAACGTGCCATGGCCGGGACGGCACTGGCTTTCCTTCAAACTCTTCAGCGCCGACGACTTGGATGATCCGGGGCGGTAACACCTGGCGCGCCGCCTGGGACGGATCGTGGTTTCCGGGCGAATTCAGGAACTCTGACAGGAACTTTTTGACGATCGGCAAACCGTTGTCGTCAATTCCTAATCGCACCTGGACGTGGTTGCCATCGACTCTGACGACCTCGCCAGTACCAAACTTGGGATGCGTTACGCGCTCGCCAACCTTGAAATTATTCGGCATCGGACATCTCGTTGTCCGGCCATGTTGACCACTCCCCGCACCAGTCGGTAAAATACACAATCGGCCAAACTCGCGTTCCTTCGTAATCCATTCCGATGAGATTTCTACTGGCGACGATTTGGGGATCGCGGCGCCGACATTCGCCGGCAAAATTGTTGCCGTGCTCGTCCTTGTAAACCGTGTCCGTCATAGTGGTCTGGGGATGAAAAAACCGGCAAGCGTGGCAATTGCGGGCGCTCATGGCTCGCCTCGCAAAGAGACGCGCGGCGGCGGGGCGGGCGTTAGAAGTGGCGCCAGCTTGCAGTCTTCATGATTTGTTGCTATTTTGTGTCGAGCTGTTCGGCGGACACGGTTGCGCGTTTTTCGGGCCTCAGAGGTTGCCGCCTCTGGGGCCCTAACGTTTTCTGGGGCCATTGGTCACGCGGCCTCCCCGCTTTCGAGCTTGGCTATATCTTCCGCGATCGTTGATTTCCGGCCGGCGATCCTGTCACCGATGTGAAACAAGCGGAATCGCTTGATCTGCGCCCAATAGTAAACCTGGCGCTTCGATACCCCCACGTATTCGGCAATTGCACCTGCCCCGACCAATAAGTCGTCGGCCAATCTCTCTGTCATTGGGTAGCTCTCCTACACAAAGGGAAACACCTTGCTACATGCTTCGTCATCCCTTGACAAGAGGAAACACCTTGTTCTACCTTAACGGTGACTACAGGGGCTAACAACCAATGACAAAACTGCTTACGGCCGGTGAGATCGCGACGCGGATTCAGGAGCCGGGAGAGGATTTGCGGACCATCGGCGAGCGACTACGAAGCTGGACTAAGGAAGGCATTCTCAAGCCCTCTGGGAAGCGCAATCCCGGCACGGGCCGACATCTTCAGTATCCAGAGAGAGTCGTCATTGATGCGGCTATTCTCAGTAAGTTAGCCAAGCATTTCGGAATCTGGGCGCCGCGAATGCAGCACTGCGATAGCGCTCTCGACCTTGCTGCAAAGGAGGTAAATGTTTTCGAGGAAACTCTAAAGAAGGACGGCAAACTAATATATTTGACGATCGGCGTTCTCTATAAAGATAAGAATTCGCGCATCCCTTCCGAAATATTCAGCGAAATCCAACGCGTTGACATTCTCAAATCTAAAAAGAATGCGGCACCTAACCGCCGACTTCCGGACAATCACCCATGGCGCGAGCATCGGCATATCGGCGTGCCAGAGCTGTTAGAGTTCGGCATCGTGATCAATCTCACCAGCCTTTTGCAACGGCTCGGATTCTCGACAGAAGTTCTCGATGCGAGCGAAGATTTTTACTCGATGTTTCCAGAGGCGCGCAGGCTCAACCAGTCATCAAAGGGACGCTAAAATGTCTAGTATCCGCAAACGCACTTGGACGGCCCGCGGCATTGAGCGATCAGCTTGGGTAGTCGATTACTTCGACCAAGCCGGCAAACGGCGCCTAAAAACCTTTTCCACCAAAAAGGAAGCCGACGCGTGGGCCGTTACCGCCCTTCATGAGGTCAAACAGGGCATCCACACCGCGGCAAGTGCCAGCATCACCGTGGTGGAGGGTATGGAGTTGTGGATTGAGCACGGCGAAGCCGAGGGTCTCGAGCGCGGGACAATTAAACAGCGCCGCGAACACCTGAAGCTGCACGTTGGCCCTTTCATCGGGCGCGATAAGCTTTCCGACCTCACAACTCCTCGCATTTTCCAATTCGATACCGATCTCCGGACGCAAGGCCGCTCAATTGCAATGCGCCGCAAGGTCCTTACCAACCTTAAAACCATGCTCACGTTCTGTCAGGGACGCGGCTTGGTCGCGCAAAACGTTGCGCGCGCCGTCAAAGTCAAAGCGGACGATCGCCAGAATAGCGGTGGCCCATTACAGGAAGGCGTCGATTATCCGTCGAAAGCAGAGATCCGGACACTGCTCGACAACGCGCCAGATCGCTGGCGCGCCTTTGTTGTCGTCGCAGTCTTTACCGGCTTGCGTGCCAGCGAACTTCGTGGATTGCGCTGGCAGGATGTTGATCTCGACACCGCTACGATCCGTGTTCGTCAGCGCGCGGACGCTTGGCTGAAGATCGGCGCCCCCAAGAGCAAAGCCGGCCGCCGAGATATTCCGCTCGTGCCGATGGCCGTCAACGCTCTGCGTCAGTGGCAGCTTACGTGCCCGAAGGGCGAGCTGGGGCTCGTGTTTCCAAATAAGAGCGGCAAGATAGAAACTCACTCGAATTTAATGGGCCGATTTTGGAATCCGTATCAGATTACGTGCGGCATCGCCGTGGATACCGGACGCACCGATGCGGATGGCAAGCGGGTGCTTCAATCCAAGTACGGCCTACACGCGCTCAGGCATGCCGCGGCGAGCATTTTCATTGCACACCTCAATTGGACGCCAAAGCGGATTCAAACGATCATGGGGCACGCCAGCATCACCATGACATTCGATCGCTACGGGCACCTTTTCGCCGACCGCGACGGTGACCAAGAGGCAATGAAACGTCTCGAGGCCGCAGTCATCGCTGCTTAGCTGCGACAAGGCTGCAACAAGAGAGCAATTTCGCTTGTGTTTTCAATCGCGTTTAGCGGATCGACTGGTTGCGGCTTATCCGTAGCGAGAATGTCGGTCCTCGCACATTCCGCGCTCTCCTCAATCATTTCGGCGGCGCGCGGGCCGCGATCGAGGCGCTGCCGGGCCTGGCCCGCCGCGGCGGTGGCGGGGGCGCCCCGAAAATCTATTCACGGACGGAAGCCGAGCGCGAGATCGAATCCGCCCGCAAGCTTGGCGTGGTTTATGCGGCGGTCGGTGAAGCCAATTATCCAACGCGGCTGCAAATGATCGACGATGCGCCGCCGCTGATTACGATCCGGGGCCATGCCGGCGTTCTGTCGATGCCCATGGTGGCGATCGTCGGCTCCCGCAATGCCTCGGCCGCCGGCGTGAAAATCACGCAACGGCTGACACAGGGGCTTTGCGAAAATGGCTTTGCCATCGTCTCGGGATTGGCGCGAGGCATCGACGCCGCAGCCCACCGCGCGAGCCTTGCCACCGGCACGATTGCCGTCCTCGCCGGCGGCCAAGATAAGATTTACCCGCCGGAGCATATCGAACTGCTCGACGCCCTCCTCCCCAACGGTCTTGCGGTCTCAGAGATGCCGCTCGGCTGGGAGCCGCGCGGACGCGATTTCCCGCGCCGCAATCGTTTGATTTCCGGCCTGTCGCTTGGCGTCGTTATCGTCGAGGCCGCCAAGCGCTCGGGCTCGCTGATCACGGCGCGGCTCGCCAACGAGCAAGGCCGTGAAGTCTTTGCTGTGCCGGGCTCGCCGCTCGATCCGCGTGCCGAAGGAACCAACGAACTCATCAAGCAAGGCGCCACGCCGGTGACCGAGACCGCCGACATAGTCGCGGTGCTTCAACCGATCATCGGGCTCGCGCTGCCAGTTCGCGAACCTGAAACGGAGGACGGCGAGCACCTGCCCACCGCAGAGCCGGCGCCGGATGAACGCTCGCGCATCGTTGCGCTGTTGAGCCCGACCGCGGTCCTGATCGACGATCTGGTCCGCATGTCGGCAACCTCGCCGCGGATCGTGCGGATGGTGCTGCTGGAACTCGAAATCGCCGGCCGGCTGGAACGCCACGGCGGTGGCTTGGTGTCTCTCAGTAGCCTTTAGCGATCTCGTCGGCTTCGATACGAGCCATTTCCAGAATATAACCGAGCGCATCGAGGCCGTTGCGCCGCGCCATCTTGGCCAGCTCACCGGTCATCGAGGCTATGTAGTGCGCGGCCGAGTCAGGCGTCTCCCGCCCGTTTAAGTTACCGCCGTCGTCATGGTCATCCATATTATTTTATTGTCTTTGCGGCGCTGAGCGCCAACTCGGTAGGCGAGACGGAGCGGAGAGCGAGTGTCCGCTACAGCCAGAACATATATTATTGCGTACATTAATTCAATATGACAACCAATAGTTGTTACAATTATTGGCGAAATTTCGCCACGATTAACGGCCTTTTAGCCCCGCAACCGGGCAGACCTCCGACGCTAACGATTTGACAGGTGGGATGCGATTACCCATGTTCCCGGCGGCCTAGCCACGCCGAAGTGCCGGTGAAAATGGCGAAAAGGCCGTAGAATCATTGGGTTATTATGCACTTAGTGCTGGTGGAATCGCCCGCCAAGGCGAAGACGATCAATAAATATCTCGGCAAGGGCTACGAAGTCCTGGCTTCGTTCGGCCATGTCCGCGACCTGCCGCCGAAGAGCGGCTCGGTCGATCCCGATGCCAATTTCCGCATGCTATGGGAGGTCGATCCCAAGGCGCAGAAGCGGCTCAACGACATTGCCCGGGCATTAAAGGGCGCCGACAAATTGATTCTGGCGACCGACCCGGATCGCGAGGGCGAAGCGATTTCCTGGCACGTGCTGCAAGTGCTGAAGGAAAAGAAGGCCCTGACGACCCAGTCGGTCGAACGTGTCGTATTCAATGCCATCACCAAGCAGGCGGTGACCGAGGCGATGGCGCATCCGCGCGCGATCGATCAGGCGCTGGTCGACGCCTATCTGGCGCGGCGCGCGCTCGATTACCTGGTCGGTTTCACCTTGTCGCCGGTGCTGTGGCGCAAGCTGCCCGGCGCGCGCTCGGCCGGCCGGGTGCAGTCGGTGGCCTTGCGGCTGGTTGCCGACCGCGAACTCGAAATCGAAAAATTCGTCCGCCAGGAATATTGGTCGCTGGTCGCTACCCTGGCGACGCCGCGAAACGAGACCTTTGAGGCGCGGCTTGTCGGCGCCGACGGCAAGAAGCTGCAACGCCTCGATATCGGCGGCGGTGCCGAGGCCGAGGCATTCAAACAGGCGCTTGAGACAGCTGCCTTCGCGGTCGAGTCTGTCGAAGCGAAGCCGGTCAAACGGAACCCCTACCCGCCGTTTACGACCTCGACTTTGCAACAAGAGGCAAGCCGCAAGCTCGGCTTCGCGCCGGCACATACGATGCGGGTCGCGCAGCGGCTCTATGAAGGCGTCGACATCGGCGGCGAGACCGTCGGCCTCATTACCTATATGCGTACCGACGGCGTGCAGATCGCCGAAGAGGCTGTCGCCTCGGTCCGCCGCCTCATCGAAGCGGATTACGGCAAAGACTACGTGCCGGGCGCGCCGCGCCGCTACGAAGCCAAAGCGAAGAATGCCCAGGAAGCGCACGAGGCTATCCGGCCGACCGAGCTTACCCGCCGGCCGCGCGAGACCAAAAGCTTCCTCGATGCCGACCAGGCCAAGCTCTATGAGCTGATTTGGCTGCGCACTGTGGCCAGCCAGATGGAATCCGCCGAGCTCGAACGCACCACCGTCGATATTTCCGCCAAAGTGGCGCGCCGCCTCCTCGAATTGCGCGCCACCGGCACGGTGGTGAAGTTCGACGGCTTCCTGACGCTTTATCAGGAAGGCCGCGACGAAGACGCCGAGGACGAGGATTCACGCCGTCTGCCGCAGATGTCGGCCGGTGAGCCGCTCGCCAAGCGCAGCATTGCCGCCGATCAGCATTTCACCGAACCGCCGCCGCGCTATTCCGAAGCGTCGCTGGTCAAGCGCATGGAAGAGCTCGGTATCGGCCGGCCTTCGACCTATGCCTCGATCCTGCAGGTGCTCAAGGACCGCAAATATGTGCGGATCGAGAAGCGGCAACTCTATCCCGAGGATCGCGGCCGCATCGTCGTCGCCTTCCTGGAAAGCTTCTTCGCCAAATATGTCGAATATGATTTCACCGCGAGTCTCGAAGATAAACTCGATCTGATTTCGAACAGCGAAGTGGCGTGGCGCGATGTGCTGCGCGACTTCTGGCGCGATTTCATCGGCGCCATCGACGAGACCAAAGATCTGCGCATCTCCGCCGTTATCGATGCGCTCGATGCGCTGTTGGAGCCGCATCTGTTTCCGCCGCGCGCCGACGGTGTCGATCCGCATCAATGCCCGACTTGCGGCAATGGCCGGCTGTCGCTCAAGCTCTCGAAGTTCGGTGCCTTTATCGGCTGCTCGAATTATCCGGAATGCCGCTATACGCGTCAGCTTTCGGCCTCGGCCGACGGCGCTCCCGACATCGGCACCAAAAAGCTCGGCGTCGATCCGGAAACCGGACTCGACGTCACCGTGCGAAGCGGCCGTTTCGGTCCTTATCTGCAGCTCGGCGAGACCGTCAAAGACGGCGAAAAGCCGAAGCGTGCCAGCCTGCCGAAAGGCATCGCACCCGACGAGATCGATTTCGAACGTGCGCTGGCGCTGCTGTCGCTGCCGCGCGAAATTGGCAAGCATCCGGAAGACGGCGAGCCGATCAAGGCCGGCATCGGCCGTTTCGGTCCCTATGTCCAGCACGGCAAGACCTACGCCAATCTCGATTCGCCGGAAGAGGTCTTCACGGTCGGCATCAATCGCGCGGTGACGCTGATCGCCGAAAAGAAAGCCAAAGGCCCGGGCCGCCGCTTCGGCGCCGATCCGGGCCGTGCCGTCGGCGACCATCCTAAGGGCGGCGCCATCATGGCCAAGAAGGGCCGCTACGGACCCTATGTCAGCCACGACGGCGTCAACGCCACATTGCCGGCCGACAAGACGCCCGAGACCATCACGCTTGAGGAAGCGATCGCGCTGATCGATGCGAGAGCGGAGCGCAATCCTTCAGCGCCGCATGCCCGGCCGCGCAAGGCCAAGCGGCCGTCGCCAGGCACCGCGCGTCACGTCAAGGCACCCGCCAAAAGGCCGGGCACGCCCGCCGCCAAGCGACCCGCCGCCCGAAAACCACCACGTAAGAAAACCCAAGCTGCCGAATAATCATTATCTAACGGCCCAATATTTAACGGCTCTGGGGCCGCTCACCCGGCCGAAGAGTGGCCCATGAGACGCCTTCCCTCTCGCGACGAGCTGGTCGCATTCATCCGCGAGCACAGCGGCAAGGTCGGCACCCGCGAGATTGCGCGCGCCTTCGGCGCCAAGAATGCCGACCGTGCCGCGCTGAACCGCATGCTGCGCGAACTCGCCGACGAAGGAAAAGTCGAACAGCAGCGCAAAAAGCTGCACAATCCCGGTACGCTGCCGCCGGTGGTGATGGCCGACGTCACCGGCCGCGACAGTGACGGCGAATTATTGGCGCGTCCGACCGAATGGGACGAAGACGCGAACGGCGCGCCGCCGGTTATCCGCATCGTCACGCCGCGACGGGCCCGGCCGGGCGAAGTCCCCGGCGTCGGCGACCGCGCGCTGATCCGCATCGAAAAAGCCGACGAAGAGGCGACGACCGGCCGCGTCATAAAACTCATCGATCGCGCCAAGAACCGCGTCCTCGGGATTTTCAGAGAAATCGCCGGCGGCGGGGGTCGGCTGGTGCCGATCGACAAGAAGCAGCTCGGCCGCGAACTCAGCGTCGCACCGGGAGCCACCGCAGGCGCGGCCGATGGCGATCTGGTCGCGGTCGAAGTGGCGCGCCAGGGCCGGTTCGGCCTGAACGCCGCCAAGGTGGTCGAGTTGCTCGGTTCGCTCAAGAGCGAGCGTGCCGTCAGCTTGGTCGCGATCCACGCGCACGGCATTCCGCACGAATTCCCGCGTGCCGTGCTCGATGAGGCGGCAGCCGCCCGCCCAGTCTCGGCGGCGCAACGCGAAGCGCGGCGCGAGGACTGGCGCGACGTGCCCTTCGTCACCATCGATCCGCCCGATGCCAAGGATCACGACGACGCGGTCTACGCGTTGCCAGATTCCGACCCGAAGAACGCCGGCGGTTTTCTGGTCGAGGTCGCCATTGCCGATGTCGCACATTATGTGCGGCCCGGTTCGGCGCTCGATCGCGAAGCGGTCCGCCGCGGCAATTCGGTCTATTTTCCCGATCGCGTCGTGCCGATGCTGCCGGAACGCATCTCCAACGATCTATGCTCGCTGCGGCCGAACGAAGATCGCGCCGCGCTCGCGGTGCGCATGGTAATAGGCGCCGACGGCCGCAAACGCTCGCATAGCTTCCATCGCGTCTTGATCCGCTCGGCCGCGAAACTCTCCTACGAGCAGGCGCAACGCGCGGTGGACGGCCAGACCGACGAGATCACCGCGCCGATCGCGACAAAAATCCTCGAGCCGCTCTATGCCGCTTATCGCACGGTGCTCAAAGCCCGCGCCGAGCGCGGCCCGCTCGATCTCGACATTCCGGAACGCAAGATCGTGCTGAAACCCGACGGCACCGTCGACCGGGTGATCACGCCGCAGCGGCTCGACGCCCATCGGCTGATCGAAGAGTTCATGATTCTCGCCAATGTCGCGGCCGCCGAAACCTGCGAGCGCGCCAAGGTACCGCTGATTTACCGCGTGCACGATGAGCCGTCCCCGGAAAAGCTCAACGCGCTGCGCGAATTTTTGGCGACCATCGATATCTCGCTGCCTAAAGGTCAGACATTGCGCCCGGACGGCTTCAACAACATCCTGGCGCGCGTCAAAGGCCGCGACATCGAACGGCTGGTGAACGAAGTGGTGCTGCGCAGCCAGACCCAGGCCGAATATTCAGCGGAGAATTTCGGCCATTTCGGTCTCAACCTGCGCCGCTATGCGCATTTCACCTCGCCGATCCGGCGCTATGCGGATCTCGTCGTCCACCGCGCACTGATCCGGGCCGGCAAGGTCGGCGATGACGGCTTACCCGGCGACACCGACACGCGCGCGCTGGCCGAGATCGCGGCGGCGATTTCCGTCACCGAACGCCGCGCCATGAAGGCCGAACGCGAGACCGGCGACCGGCTGATCGCGCATTTCCTCGCCGACCGCATCGGCGCAACTTTCGAAGGACATATTTCCGGCGTCACCCGCGCCGGCCTGTTCGTCGAACTCGATGAGACCGGCGCCGACGGTTTCATTCCGGCGCGAATTCATCGGCGACGAGTATTTCCGGTTCGACGAAGCCGGCCGCGCTTTTGTTGGGCGCTCGGTCACGCACCGGCTCGGCGATCCGGTGACGGTGGAGCTTGTCGAAGCGGCCCCCGTCGCCGGCGCGCTGCGGTTCAAGCTTGCCGGACAAGACGGCCGGCGCGATGGCAGTCATGCGCGTGCCGCGCCGGGGAAGACTGGACAGCAGGCGCACTCACGGACGAAATTCCGGGGACGGCAGAAATCCCACAAGCGCGGCAGAAAACGAAATTAGACAGAAACGATGGAAGAACACGATATCTCGAGCGTGACGGCAGGCGGCACCGCCGCCGACCGTGCCGAACGGCTTAACCGGACGCTGCGCGACCAGAGCCATCCCAATGTGCGGCCGCGGGATTCCGCAACCCTCATCCTGATCGACCGCGCCCATGACGTGCCAAAGGTGCTGCTCGGCCGCCGTCACGAACGGCATCGGTTCTTGCCCGGTAAATTCGTCTTTCCGGGCGGCCGCATCGAGCCAGCCGACAAGCTGATGGCGGCAGCGGGGGGCCTGCACGACCGTCATCTCGCTCGGCTGATGCTGCGAACCAAGCGGCCAAGGCTCGCCAAGGCGGCGTCTTTCGCGTTTGCCGCGGTCCGTGAGACCTACGAAGAAACCGGCCTGATGATCGGTGTCCCTTCGGCCAATCCCGTCCCGGTCCTGCCCGGCGTCTGGGAGGCCTTCGCCAAGGCCGGTATTCTTCCCGATTTGAGCCAGATCCACTTCATCGCCCGGGCCATCACCCCGCCAAAGCGGCCGCTGCGCTTCGACAGCCGCTTCTTTGCCGCCGATGTGGCCACCATTGCGCGGCGCGAGGACGGCTTTGTCGGAGCGGACAAGGAACTGGTGGAATTGGTCTGGCTGCCGCTCAATGAGGCCCGGAAGCTCGATATGCCAGGCATTACCGCAGTGGTGCTCGAAGAGCTACAGGACCGCATCGCGGCCGATATGAGCTACGACCATCCGGTGCCGCTGTACCGCATGCTCCATAAGCGGTTTGTGCGGGAAATCCTTTAACTTTGGCTGGTTTCTTGACTTTCGAGGCCCATCCACTAGGTTGCGGCCAAATTCCGACGTCCTGACATCAAGGTTCCCTCATGGCCAAGTCCACCACAATCAAGGTCAAGCTGGTTTCCAGCGCTGACACCGGGTTCTACTACGTGACCTATAAGAACTCGCGCACCATGACCGACAAATTGAAGATGAAGAAATACGATCCGGTGGCGAAGAAGCACGTCGAGTTCACCGAATCCAAGATCAAGTAAGGCCGAGCCGGCCTTAGCGCAGATCGCGGCGGTTATCGCCGCCGCTTGCGGAAAGTCCGCCGCCACCCGCGGCGGATTTTCGATTCCGAGAGCCGCCCTACGGCGAGACCTGTTCCAGTAAGCGCTTCTTGGTTTCGATCGCGAACAGTGCCGTGATGATCGCGGTGACGAGCGCTATCATTCCGAACAGCAAGAACACCGATTGCAAGTCCTGACGCGATGAGGAATCCGATGGTCGTCGGCCCGATCATCGATGCCAGCCGCAACCAGGCTGTCGCCGTGCCCACCGCGAGCGCGCGTACGCGGGTCGGATAGAGCTCCGGCGTGTAGAGATAGACGCCGAGATTGATGGCATTGACGAAGAAATTCGCGATCGAAATATAGGTCAGAACCTCCACGGGCGCCGGATTGGCGATAGTCGCAAGCATCAACAACGATGCCGCCGCGCCGGCGAATGCCGCGGCGAATAACGCCTTTCGCCCGATTTGGTCGATAATGAACGCCGCGATGGCGGCGCCGACAAATCCGATCGCGGTGGTGATGAGACCGTATTGCAGCGAGACATCGAGCGGCAGCTTGAAGACCGTGCGATAGACCGTCGGCATCCAGATCGCGAGACCGTAGTTCACCAGATAGGAGGTGAACCAGATCAGCCAGACGACCAGCGTCCGCCGCAAATACAAAGGGCCGAACAGATCGGCGAGCGACGCGCGCTTGGCCTCGACTTCGATCGCGGCCTGTGGCGGCGGCAATGGCTTGCCGGTCGCCTTCTCTGTCTCCCGTTCGATATACGAAAGCGCCGTTTCAGCGTCGGCGAGCCGGCCGATGGTCGCGAGCCAGCGCGGCAATTCCGGCAGCACCCGCCGCAGGAACAAAATCATCACGGCGGGAACGGCGCCGATGACGAACATATATTGCCAGCCTAGCGTCGGCACGATCCAAACACCGAGCAGGCTCGCCGCCACGATACCGACCGGAAAGATCAATTCGTACAGCATGACAAAGCGGCCGCGTGAGGTCGCCTTGGCCAATTCGCTGATATAGACCGCGGCTATCGGCACCTCGCCGCCCAGGCCGAACCCCTGGATCAGCCGGAACACCAGAAACGACTGATAATTCCAGGCGAAAGCACAGACCACGCTCATGATCGCGAAGGTGATAATCGACCACACCATGCCGGTGATGCGGCCATAGCGCTCGGCGACCCAGCCAAAGAACAGCGCGCCAACCAATTGGCCGAGAAAGCCCGCCGAAATCAGCACTCCGATCTGCGGTGGCGTCAGTTTCCACAGCGGCACCAGCGCCGGCAGAACGGACGCTATCGCCAAGGCATCGAAGGCATCGAAGAAGGTCGCGGTCCCGATAATGATCCGGGTTTTAACCTGCCACCACGACACCGGAAGCCGCTCGATACGAGCGACGACTTCTGCTGCTGTCGCCGCTTCTGCTGCCGAACTGGCTGACATTTTTCATCCCCCCTTGATGCAACCATCGCCGGCTTATGCCGGTCGAGTTTCTTGCCGCGCCCAATCACCTCGTGGAAGTCAAAGGCTACTGAACCTCCACCGCTTCAAAACCACGCGGCACATGCCAGCGTCCGCAGCATGACGGCAAGAGACAGCGGATTACCAGATGCCCCGCCGGCATCGTGTCGAGCGTCTGGCGATCGATCCGGCGCGGCGGCTCGCCCTGCTCCGCGACGCGCCGGCGATGAACGTCGGCTAATTGCTGTCGCTGATCGTCAGTCGCCGCGATATCGATTTCAAGCGTATCGGGATCGAGAATGACACCGTAATAGTCGCGCGCCGCCCCAAGCGAAACGTAACCTTGCCGGACGTCGCCCTGCACGTCCCGGACTGGCCGCTCCAGCGGCGAGCCGAAACCGCCGCCGCCGCCCGAACGCAGCACGAAGGCATCGCCCGCTTTCACCTTGGCGCGATAGACCTTGGCATTGGGAACGTCATTGTTGATGACGCCGTCCCGTCGCATCAGCATTTCGTTGCCGGTGCCCTCAAGGCCGCCCTCAAGGCCCCACGGCAAACAGACCGCGCGCTCGATGCCGGAACTCATATTGAATTCGGTCAGCGCCTGGACCACGGTCTCGACGCCGAGACCGCCGCGGTGACGGCCGGGGCCGCCGGAGTCGCGGATCAGCGAAAGGCTCTCGATCATCACCGGGAATTTGGCCTCGAACTGCTCGCTCGGACTGTTATGCGTGTCGCCGTCATTGATACAGACGGTCGCCGAGACGCCATCTTCGCCGCGCTTGGCGCCCCAGCCGCCGCCCAACGGACCGAAGCTGGTGATGAACAGCTTTTTCGTATCGGCATAAAAGCCGTCAAGCAGCACCACGCAAAGGTCGGCATGATGCCCGGCAATGATCTGACCCGGTATAGCCTTGGCCATCGCCTTGAAGAGCGTGTCGACCACCGTCATCGGAAACGTCATCCACCAGCGCATCGGTGCGGGACGGACGGCGCTCACGATCCGGCCGGGCGGCAGAACGACTTTCAGGTTACGGAACGAGCCGTCATTGATCGGATAATCGGTCGGCGACGTGACGCATTTGAAAGCCACTTGCGCGCAGGCGATCCCGGTGGTCGGCCCCGAATTGTAGAAGCCGCGCACTTGCGGGGAGACGTCGGTGAGGTCGACCGTCATCTCGTCGCCGGACACGATCACCTTGACGCGGATCGGCACACGCTTGGCGACATCGACCGCGTCATCGTCCATGAAGGATTCGGCTTCGTAGACGCCATCGGGAATGGCGCGGGTGCGCTCGCGCGCCGCGGCTTCCGCGTGATCCATCAAGACGTCGATACAATGCAGGAACGGCTTTTGGCCGTAGCGATCGAGCAATTCGAGAAGACGCCGCTCGCCGGTCTTGATGGCGGTGATCTGCGCGCGCAAATCGCCCATCGCTCGCTCGGGCAGGCGTACATTCATGCGAATGATCTCATGAATCTCCGCATTCACCACGCCGGCGCGCGCATATTTCACGATCGGGATCTGCAATCCTTCGGAAAAAATGTCGGTCGTCACTCCGCCAAGCGTGCCGCCGACATCCGGCCAATGCGCCATGCAGCAGGAAAAGCCGACAAGCTCGCCCTCGTGGAAGACCGGCAGCGTGAACGTCAGATGGTTGAGATGGCTGCCGGTTATATAAGAATCGTTGGTCAGCAAAATGTCGCCAGGCGCGAAGCCATCCGGCCCGAAAAACTTGATCTTGGCCTTCACGGTTTCCGACATGCCGCGGATGAACATCGGCAGTCCGAGCCCGATCGATACCGTCTCGCCGTGCTTGGTGAAAATTCCAACCGTGAAGTCCAGCGCCTCATAGATGATCATGTTGTAGGCGGTGCGCATCAGATTGGTCTTCATCTCCTCGGTCACCGCCATCACGCCGTTGCGGACGATCTCGACGAGAACCGGATCGACTTTGGTATTGCGGTCGCTCATGAGGGCTGCCCCGAAATCGTGATGACGAGGTTGCCGATGGCATCGACCTCGACGCTATCGGCGGGAAGGACGACCGTTGTGGATGCATGTTCTTCGATGAGCGCAGGCCCGACAATGCGGTTGCCGGCGAGCAAAGCGGAACGCGCGAAAGTTGGCGTGTCGACAAATCCGCCGGTCGCCTCGAAATACGCCTTGCGGCTTCCCGTCAGCGCGTCCTTGGACGGCGTCGCGCCGCCCTGCTCTATCCGCTCAAGACTGGGCTTCTCGACGATCCCGGTCACAGTGGTGCGCAGACTGGCGATCTCGGCCGGCTCTGCCGGCGCCGACGTGCCGTAACGCTGCGCATGCACGTTATCGAATAGGGCCTTGATGGCGTGGCGGTCTCGCTTTTCGAAATGTTGCGGCGGAATATCGACCGTGACCGAATGTTCCTGCCCGACGTAACGCATGTCGAGCGCGCGGCTGACCACAACGCTTTTCGGCACGATTGAAGATTCGTCGATGGCTGCGCGGCCTACCTGCTCGAGTTCGCGATAGACGGTTTCGAACCCATCGAAGTCAAGATCGGCGAGCGAGACGAACCAAGTGCGAACGAAATCGTAGCGCAGATCGGAAAACAGCATGCCGAAGGCGGAGAAATGGCCGGGCGCACGGGGGATTATGACTTTTCGGATGCCGATTTCCCGCGCCACCGCCGTCGCGTGCAACGGACCGGCGCCGCCATAAGCCACCAAGGCGAAGCTGCCGGCATCCAGCCCGCGCTCGGTGGTGACGCCTTTCACCGCATAGGACATTTTGGTCGCGGCGATGCGGAGGATGCCGTTGGCCGCTTCGGTGACGCTCAGACCGAGCGGATCGGCGGCACGCAGCTTCATCGCCCGCTCGGCTGCCGCCGTGTCGAGTTGCATCTCGCCGCCGAGGAAGCGGTCGGCGCCAAGCCGGCCCAGCAGCAAATTTGCATCGGTGATGGTCGGCTCGGTGCCGCCACGGCCGTAGCAGGCCGGTCCCGGTTCGGCACCGGCGCTGCGCGGTCCGACATGGAGCGCGCCGCCGTGCTCGACGCGGGCAATCGACCCGCCGCCGGTTCCGACTTCGAAGATGTCGATGGTCGGCACCTGAATCGGCAGCGCGCGGTCATAGCTTCCGATCAGCGCATGACCCGTGGTCAGCACACTGCCGTCGAGAATGACGCCGGCCTTGGCGGTGGTGCCGCCCATGTCGAAGGCGATCGCATTGTCCATGCCGAGCGCATGACACAGCGCCTGGGTGCCGATCACGCCCGATGCCGGCCCTGATTCCAGAATCCGGATGCATTCGGTTCGGGCCTTATCCAGCTCGAACAAACCGCCGGTCGACTGCACCACCAGGAACGTCCCTTTGAAGCCTTCGCCGGTGATGCGTTCGCCGATTTCGGTCAGATAGCGTTGCACGCGCGGACCGATGAAGGCGTTGGCCACCACCGTCGAACAGCGCTCGAATTCGCGATATTCCTGCGACAGTTCGTGCGACGCCGAGATGAAAACGTCGGGAAGCCGTTTTTGCAAAATCTCCTTGGCGCGCAATTCGTGCGCCGGATTGCGGTAGCAATGCAGGAACAGAATCGCGACCGCCTCAATTTTTTCCCGCTCCAGCACATTGGCGAGCGCGAGCAATTCGGCTTCGTCGAGCGGCTTGCAGACCCGGCCGTCGGCGAACAGCCGTTCGCTCACCTCGAAACAATATTGCCGCTCCACTAGCGGCAGATGTTTCTGAAAGAAGAGATTGTAGGCATCCGGCCGGTTGATGCGGCCGATCTCATAAACGTCGCGAAAGCCGTGGGTTGTGACCAGCGCCGTCTTGGCGCCGGTGCGCTCCAGCATCGTGTTTACCGCGACCGTCGAGCCATGGAGGAAAAGACCTGCCGCGGCGAAACTGGTGCCGGCCTTGGCGACGCCGGCCTCGATGCCGCCGACCATGGCGCGCGGCGTCGACAGGCTCTTGCCTAGTAACAGACGTTTGTCGGTTTCATCGAAAGCGGCCACGTCGGTGAAAGTACCGCCGATATCGGCGGCAAGACGCAAGCGATGCGGAGACGAATGAGACGTGCCGGGCGGCATCAGACCAAATCACTCCCTGAAGATTTTTCCCCGCACCGCGGACTCGCGGGCCAAGAGAGGCTTTGACGGGCTAGGAATTTCCGTACTATCACCCCTCGTTTCTCATTGGCAAATTCTTTGTCTATTAGCAAATGGGGATGTTGATGAGCGATCAGCGCAAGGGCATCCAGTCCGTTGAACACGGCGTCAAACTATTGGAATCGTTGATAGATGCGAAAAAGGCTTTGCCGCTGAAAACGCTCGCCGGCATGGCCGGAATGTCGGCCAGCATGGCGCACCGCTACCTGACCAGCTTCATCCGGACGGAGTTGGTACAACAGGATCAGGTCAGCGGACACTATGACTTGGGGACGCTGGCGCTGCGGCTTGGCCTCGCCGCGATCAACCGATCAGACTACATGGAAATCGCCGACGACGAGTTCAGGCGCCTGGTCGCCCGCGTCGACATCGACGGTCACATCTCCATCTGGGGCACTTATGGCGTGACGATAGTTCGCTATCACAACCGCCACGCGCCGATTCTCTCGAACTTTCGCCTCGGCGATGTTTTGCCGCTGCTGGATTCCGCGGCTGGCCGGATATTTCTGACCTATCTCAATGCTTCGACGACAAGCCCGATCTTGCAATCCGAATCGTCAAAGGCGGACGATGGCCGGATTGAGTGCCAAGGACATTCGCGCGATCACCGATTTCGTCCGCACCCACCGCTACGCTTGGATCGACGGCCAGGTCTTCCACAGCATTCGTGCTCTCGCGGTGCCGATCTTCGATTCGCAAGGCGAACTGTGCGCGTCGATGTCACTGGTGAGCAACCAGGCCTCGCTGGTGCGCTTTCCGAATGCCGTCCTTGACGATCTCAAGGAGACGGCGAGCAGAATCTCGCACCGCCTCGGCGCGGTGGGTTGAGTGCGCGAGAGCTCGTTACGCAGCTTCGGGCACGACCCGGTTGCGGCCGTCGCGCTTGGCGCGATAAAGCGCCTGGTCGGCCCGCTTGAGCAGGCTCGCCGCGGTATCTTCCTTGCCGCGCAGCGCTGCGATCCCGATCGATATGGTCACCGGAATCTGGCTGGCGCCCTGCGCGATCGCGAACGGTTCGGCGGCAATGCGCCGGCGTAGCCGTTCGGCGACCATGGCCGCCACCGCCATGTCGGTCTCCGGCATGACGATGACGAATTCCTCGCCGCCATAGCGGCACGCGAGATCGATGCCGCGGATCGAGCGTTTGATGCGCATCGCGAAATCGCGCAGCACGTCGTCGCCGGCGTCGTGGCCGTGGCTGTCGTTGATCGCTTTGAAAAAATCGATATCGATCACCAGCGTGGTGAGCGGCTTGCCGCGCGCGGCCGCCTGCTCGATCAGCGTGCCGACATGGCTCTCCATGTAACGGCGGTTGAACAGGCCGGTGAGTGCGTCGGTGATCGCCATTTCGATCGACATCTGCACATTGTCGCGCAGCCGCTCGGTGTAGCGGCGTTTGCGCACCTGGGTGCGTACGCGTGCCAGTAACTCGTTCTTGTCGATCGGCCGCAGCAGATAATCGTTCACGCCGATCTCGAGCCCGCGCAGCATGCGCGCCGTATTGTCCGGCTCGGTGATGGCGAGGATAGACAGATTACGCGTGCGGTCGAGCGAGCGGATCTGGCTGCACAGCCGCAGCGCGTCGTAGTTCTCAAGCCCGAGCGAAACGATGAGCAGGTCGTGATTGCCGTCGGCCGCGTGGAACAGCGCCTGGTGCGGATCGGGTTCGATTTCAACTGCGTGCTCAACGCCAAGCATCGCGGCGATACGCTCATACGAAGCCGGACGATCGTCGACGAGCAGCACGCGCCCTTGCCGGCCGGTATCGGCCACCGCCTCGCGCTCCGGCGCTTCGATGCCGATCTCGCGCGAGGTCTGAACCCGCATGCGCAGTTCGTCGGTCACCATTTTGAGCCGACCGAGCGAGCGGACCCGCGCGATCAGCGCCAATTCGGAAATCGGCTTGGTCAAAAAGTCGTCGGCACCGGCTTCGAGGCCGCGGACCTTGTCGGAGGGCTGGTCGAGCGCCGTCACCATGACGACCGGAATGTGATGCGTGGCCGGATTGGCTTTAAGCCGGCGGCACACTTCCAGGCCGTCCATCTCCGGCATCATGACGTCGAGCAGAACGAGGTCGCACTCCGCGCGTTCGCAGATCGCCAGCGCCTCCTTGCCGCTCATTGCGGTGATGACGTCGAAATATTCCGCCGATAGCCGGGCTTCGAGCAGCCTGACATTGGCGGGGACATCGTCAACCACGAGAACGCGGGCGGTCATTCCTAATTCCCTACGGATTGCCGAGGAAGTGGCGAATGGTCTCGATGAACTTGCCGACCGAGATCGGCTTTGACAGGTAGGCCTCGCAGCCGCCGCCGCGGATACGCTCTTCGTCGCCCTTCATTGCAAACGCAGTCACCGCAACCACTGGGATGTGCCGCAGCTCGGCATCGTCCTTGAGCCATTTCGTCACTTCGAGACCGGAGACTTCGGGCAGCTGGATATCCATCAGGATCAGATCGGGCTTGTGCTTGCGCGCCAGATCGAGCGCTTCGATGCCATTGCGCGTCCCGACCGTCGCGTAGCCGTGCGCTTCCAAAAGATCGTGGAAGAGCTTCATATTGAGCTCATTGTCCTCCACAATCAGGACGGTTTTGGCCATCCTCGCATTCCCCTCGCCACGCCCCGGTCCGATGGTGGCAAATGCAAAAATCGCCTGCCTATGCGTATCGGATAGCGTCGCGAAGCTAGTCCCCATTTGTTACGGAAAGGCAAATAGAACCGCATGAAGGCGCGCCCATCGGGATCCAAGGAAGCGGCGGAAACGCTGGCAATTCAGGCGCTTGGCTTCTTCGCCGAAGAGCCGGAGCGGCTTGGGGCGTTCCTTGCCGTCACCGGCATCGCGCATGAGGATATCCGCCAGGCCGCGCGCGAACCGGGCTTTCTGGCAGGCGTGCTCGATCATATGCTGGGCGACGAGAGTCTCTTGATGGCGTTTGCCGACAGCGCCGGGCTCGATCCGGCGAGCATAGCCCGGGCGCGGCACGCGCTTGGCGGAAACTGGGAACGCGATTTGCCCTGAAGGCGGGATAATCCCGGGGGCATTCTTCGCGGGGATGGCCGTGACAAGCTTTTGCCGCGATTGCCTCACCAACGCCACGCCGCGGACCGCACGCTGCGCCGCCTGCGGTTCGCCGCGCTTGCTGCGCCACGACGATCTCGATGCGCTCGCCATCGCCCACGTCGATTGCGATGCCTTCTATGCCACGATCGAGAAGCGCGACGACCCCTCGCTCGCCGCCGAACCGGTCATCGTCGGCGGCGGCAAGCGCGGCGTCGTGGCGACGGCCTGCTATATCGCCCGCACCTATGGGGTGAAATCGGCGATGCCGATGTTCGAGGCGCTGCGATTGTGTCCGCAGGCCAAAGTCGTCCGCCCCAATATGGAAAAATATGCCAAGGCCGGCGTTGAAGTGCGCCAGATGATGCTGGCGCTCACCCCGCTGGTGCAGCCGTTGTCGATCGACGAGGCGTTTCTCGATCTTTCCGGCACCGCACGGCTGCACGGCATGTCGCCGGCCAAGGCGCTGGCCCGGTTCGCCGGCGACGTCGAAAGGAAGCTCCGCATCACCGTTTCGATCGGGTTGTCGAGCAACAAATTTCTCGCCAAAGTCGCCTCCGATCTCGATAAGCCGCGCGGCTTCGCGGTGCTGAGCACGGCGGAAGCGCCGGCTTTCCTGGCGCCGAAGCCGGTCGGCTTTATCTTCGGCGTCGGCGCGGTGAGCGCGGCGCGTTACGCGCGCGATGGATTTCGCCGCATCGCCGACCTGCAAAACACAAGCGAGGTCGAACTAATGCGCCGCTACGGCGAGGAAGGCCGCCGGCTGGCCCGCCTCGCCCGCGGCATCGACGATCGCGAGGTCAGCCCCGACCGCGAAACCAAGAGCGTATCCTCGGAGACAACCTTCGAGCGCGACATCTCGGACTTCCGCGCGCTGGAACGAATTCTATGGAGCGTGACGGAAGATGTTTCCGCGCGGCTCAAGGGCAAGGAATTGGCGGGCATGACGGTCACGTTGAAACTCAAGACCGCCGACTTCAAGATCCGCACCCGCGCCCGCTCGCTGCAATCGCCGACCCAGCTGGCGCACCGCATCTTCGCCGCCGCGCGCGGCCTGCTCGAACACGAAGCCGACGGCACGCGGTTCCGCCTGCTCGGCGTCGGCTTAAGCGCGCTCGCCACGGCGGACGACGCCGATCCGGCCGACCTAGTCGACGGCCGCGCCGCCCAGGCCGAGCACGCGATCGACGACGTGCGCGCCCGTTTCGGCGACGACGCCGTGGTCAGAGGCCTGGCATTTGAAGGACCGGATGAGGCTTAGCCGTCACGGCAGGGAGCGCGCTAAGGGCCTGAACGTTTTGTCCTAGGTCAACACTGACACTGCAGTGTTGCCATCAGACCTTCGCGAACGCAGCTGATGTCGGGCGGCTTGAGACCATGTCGGCCTTCCTATTGAACAGTGACAGCCGCACGATGTCCTGCTTCAGCAGATAAAAAGATACCGCAAGAAGGACGACATCTTTCATCAGGAATGGCACGTTGCCGCCCATCGCAGGAAAGCCGGCCGTCGGATCCCAGCCATTCGGCATGAACGGGATGATCGTGACGGTCGTTATAAACGTAATGGTCGAGCCAAGGGCACCGAGAATTCCAAATCTCTTATCCCAGAAGCCCGCATATAAAAGCGCGCAGATCGTCCACTCTGACGCACCTAAGAAGCGTGCACCCCCGCGCAGCCCGAACGCTGGATAGAGCCAAGAGATGAACGGGCTGTTGCTGATGAAGGGAATCATGGTCTGCGCCCCGTATTGATGCCATTTCGTATAGCCAAAAAACAGGAATATGATCACCATGGAGGCGCGCAGTAAGTGGTATTCGAGATCTTCTCTGAGAAGACCCAGCCGAGTCATTATCTTTGCGAGAGTGTCGATCAGATAATTAGTCGTGCCGTTGCGCTCGGGACAAAGCATCGTTCTTACGACATCCTGCTTGAGCAAATAGAATGACGCGGCCAAAAGCACTATGTCCTTCATCAGAAAGGGAACGTTGCCGGTCATCGCTGGAAAGCCGCCTGCCACCTCATCCCAGCCGTTCGGCATGAATGGAATGATAGTGGTGGTCGCCGCGTAGGTACCGCACGATCCGAGAGCCCCAAGAATTCCCGCCGGCCTGTTCCAAAATCCCAAAAAGAGAAGCAAGCCGAACGTCCATTCCATGACGCCCAAAAACCAACTCGCTCCGCGAATTCCGAAAGCGGGGTACAGCCAGGAAATGAGCGGCCCGTTGCTGATATAGGGAATCAAAACCTGCGCTTCGTACTCAAACCATTTCTGATATCCAAACAACAGGAATACCAGCACCATCGATGCGCGAATAAAGTGATAGTCAAAATCCCCTTTGAAGGGTCTGGATTTGGCCAATGCATCCACGAAACGGGTCATCATAATCGCCTCTCGTCTGCTACTCCTGACTGTCCGCTACTCCTGACTGCCGCTTGGTGGGTCGTTCAATAATTGGGAAATCACGGCTTTAAGTAAGCCGAAGGTGTCGCTCCATTGGAAAACCTGTCGCGGCGGCAATCGAAGCCGCTATGGGCACGGCTTCGTATCTTTGATTTCCAACGAGCTCAGCTTTCCGTTCACGACGAAGTCGTTGTAGTCGAGCGTCAAGGCGCGCGAAATGCCGTTTTCGTAAAGCTCGAAGCCGATCGCGTAGGCCGGTGTCTGCTCGCTGGAATCTTCCTTTTTGTTCTTTTCGAAATAGCTGATCGTCACCGGCCAGCGCGCCACCGAGGCCAGTTTTGGCTCGTCGGCCGCGGCATCGTCGTGCTTGCGCTCATTGGGCGCGATCTTGCGGCCGATCACCGAGAGCGTATCGAAAACCTTGTCGCCGGTTTCCGAGCCGTCATAGACCGGGAAATTGAGAATGTTCTTGCCGGCGCGAGCCGCGCCGATCACCCGCACCATCTGCTCGGTCGGAAACACGACGCCGGGGTCGATGTCGAGACTCTTCTGCTGCGGCTTTTCGAGATCGACCGCGGTTTTGCCGGCGTCGCGCTCGGCATGACCGTCGACCGCATCGACCAGGCTTTCGTCGACGAAGTTTTGCGAAGTGAATTTGAAACTCTTCGAAGTCCGCCCCTTCCCAGGTGGTCGAGCGCAGATCGCTGGTCGAGACTTTGCCTTCGCCGGTATCGAGCTCGGAGACCTGGCGGAATTCGAGCGAATAGCCTTGGCAGGCATTGCCGTCGAAATCGTAGAGGATGCGCCCGGAGATGCCCGCGATCTGCGAGTTGCCGCGGGTGTCGCCAAGCGAAAGGTCGTAGATCGCCCGGTGCGGGACAAGGACCACCGGCGCGTCGGAAGGCGCGGTTTGGCTGGTATCCTGTGCCCAGGCGAAAACGGGCAGGCTCAACAACACTAACCCGAACGCAAAGGCGGAGGCACGCAATGCCGAGGCGTTTTCGACGATCATCAACCTATCTCGCTTTGCTCGTTCCGAGACGGGCCCCGCTTGACCGCCCTCCCCCTCGTTCCACGTCGCTAAACTGACGCCAGATTACGGCGAAGATAGGCTACACCATCCGATGTCCGCAACGGGTCTAACCCTTTTTCGTCCGCCGTGGGGACGGTTAACGATGGTCGCGCCGCTTGCATGACCGGCAGTGATCGGCGAAGAAGCCCGCGGCACAATAGCTATTTCACCTACATCCGGAGGAACACAGATGGCCGGCACGATTGACAAGAAATTGCAGGAACTGGGCATTTCGTTGCAGGAGCCGAAAGCGCCGATAGCGAATTACGTGCCGTTCGTGCGCAGCGGCAATCTCCTCACCGTCTCCGGGCAGGTGTGCCTCGATTTCACCGGCAAGCTTGTTGCCAAGGGCCAGCTCGGCGGCGGCGTGTCCATCGAGGACGGCCAGAAGGCAGCGCGGACCTGCGCGATCAATCTATTGGCGCAGGTCAAGGCCGCGCTCGGCGGCGATCTCGACAAAGTGACCCGCGTCGTTCGCCTTGGCGGCTTCATCAATTCGGCGGCCGGTTTCACCGAAGGCCCGAAAGTCATGAACGGCGCCTCCGACCTGATCGTCGCGGTGTTCGGCGACAAGGGCAAGCACGCCCGTTCGACCGTCGGGGTGGCGGCATTGCCGGCCGATGCCGCGGTCGAGGTCGAGGGGCTGTTCGAAATATCGTGATCGCGATCCTGCGCCATGCCGGACTCGCTCGACTGGCTTAGCGCACGGCCGATCGCGCATCGCGGGCTGCACAATGCGGCAGCCGGCCTCATCGAGAATACTTCAGGCGCGGTAAAGGCCGCGATCGCTTCGGGCTACGGTATCGAGGTCGACGTCCAGATCAGCGCCGACGGCGAGGCCATGGTGCATCACGACGATGTGTTCGGCCGCCTGACCGAAGGCGACGGCCGGCTCGATCGACTAACTGCCGACGCACTCAAGCGTGTGCCGTTTCGCGGCAGCGCCGAACGCATGATGACGCTCGGCGATTTATGCGATCTCGTCGCCGGCCGGGTCACACTGCTGATCGAGATGAAAAGCCGGTTCGACGGCGACGATCGCCTGCCCGTCAGGGTTGCCGATATCCTCGCAGACTATCGCGGGCCGGCCGCGCCGATGTCGTTCGATCCCGTACAGGTGGCAATGCTGCGGCAAAAAGCGCCGCAGGTCGTGCGCGGGATCATTGCCGCGAAATACCGGCCGCACCCATATTGGGATTTGATGCCGGCCTGGATGAAATACGGGATGGGATATTTGGTCACGGGTGCGGCGGCCCATGCCCAATTCATCGCCTATGGCGTCGCCGATTTGCCGGCAATAGCGCCATTGCTGGCGCGGCGGGTCTTCTGTCTGCCGCTTTTGACATGGACGGTTCGTACTGAAGCGGAACGGCAATGCGCCGAGCGCTGGGCCGATCAGATGATTTTCGAGGGCTTCCGGCCGTGAGCCGCATGCAGAATAGAGCGACGTCCTTAAGGCATGTCTCTTGCTCAGAAAGCTTGCATGACGTGGAGAAACGGCGGCGATGACTGAACTGCGCATCAGCGTCGCCAATGGCATCGACGAGGTCAGTCCGGCGGATTGGGATGCCTGCGCCAATCCCGGATACGAATCCGCCATTTTGCACGACGCCATCGCAGGGTCGGTTGAAGCGCGATGTGAGCCGCGAGCAAACGGTGCTTCGGCACCGCCCAAGTTGGATCAACAGACCGCCCATAACCCGTTTTTGTCGCACGATTTTTTGTCTGCATTGGAAGCATCGAAATCGGTCGGCGGCCGCACCGGCTGGCTGCCGCGGCATGTGCTGGCTCGGACCCCGGACGGCGCCCTCGTCGCCGCCGCACCCTGCTATCTCAAGAGCCACTCGCGCGGCGAATACGTCTTCGATGCCGGCTGGGCCGACGCCTATGAGCGCGCCGGCGGCAACTACTATCCCAAGTTTCAAGTGGCGGTGCCGTTCACGCCGGCCACCGGACGCCGCCTGCTGGTCCGCGATGCATCGAATGACGACGCAATTCGCGACGCGCTGGGACGCGGCCTGATGCAGTTGTGCGAGGCTTCCGGCGTATCCGGCGTCCATGTGACCTTCGCGACCGAAGCGGAATACCGCCTGCTCGGCGAACTCGGTTATCTCCAGCGCACCGACCAGCAGTTTCACTGGGAAAATCAGGGCTACGCCCGCTTCGACGATTTCCTTGCCGCGCTGAATGCACGCAAGCGCAAAACCATCCGCCGCGAGCGCGAGGATGCGCTGAAGAACGGCATCACCGTGCACTGGCTGACCGGCAGCGATCTTACCGAGGAGGTGTGGGACGCGTTTTTCGAATTTTATATGGAGACCGGCTCGCGCAAATGGGGCCGGCCCTATCTCACCCGTTCGTTCTATTCGCTGATTGGCGAGAAAATGCCTGACCGTATCGTGCTGGTGATGGCCAAGCGGGCCGGACGCTGGATCGCCGGCGCCATCAATTTCATCGGCTCGCACACGCTATTCGGGCGCCATTGGGGCGCCATCGAGCATCATCCGTTTCTGCATTTCGAGCTCTGCTATTATCAGGCGATCGATTTTGCGATAGCCCACAAACTGCCACGGGTCGAAGCCGGCGCCCAGGGCGAGCACAAGATTTCGCGCGGCTATATGCCGACGACGACCTATTCCGCGCACTATATCGCCGACCCCGGCTTGCGCCGCGCCATCGACGATTATCTGGTGCGCGAGCGGGCCTATGTCGCGGCGGCCGGCAGCGAACTTGCGAGCCTCGCCCCGTTTCGCAAGGATTTCGCCGCCGAGCAGGAATGAGTAAGCTCCCCGCCACCACAGGCGGAGAGCACGATGGCGAGCTACGATCCGAACAACATCTTTGCCAAGATTTTGCGCGGCGAACTGCCGGCCTATAAGGTTTTCGAGGACGACAAGACCTTCGCCTTCCTCGACATCATGCCGCGCGCGCCCGGCCATACGCTGGTCATTCCGAAGGCCCCTGCCCGCACCATCCTCGACATCGCCCCCGACGACCTCGCCCACCTCGCCGCGACGGTGCAAAGAGTTGCGCGCGCGGCGGTGTCGGTATTCGCCGCGGACGGTCTCACCATCCAGCAATTCAACGAGCCGGCCGGCGGTCAGGTGGTATTCCACCTGCATGTTCACATCATTCCGCGGAAAAACGCCGTCGCCATGAAGCCGGCGGCAAGCTTCAAGGAGGATCCGGCGGTGCTTACGGAACAAGCCTCACGGCTTGCCGCGGCGCTGAAGGGCTGACTCCCGGTCAGACCCACGACGTTCAGAGCAGCTTTTCAAACGGCGGTTCTGCCGCCATCGACAGCGAGCTTTGCGCCATAGATGAAGCTCGCGCGATCGGTCGCGAGAAAAACAATCGCTTCGGCAATTTCCTCAGCCTTGGCCGGCCGCCCGGCAGGCGCCTGAGCAGCCAGTTGCTGAAGACCTTCGCCAAGCGACACCGTGCCTTCAGTGCTCGTGGGTCCCGGGCTTACCGCATTGACGCGCACGCCGCTTGGGCCGTATTCCGCCGCCCACACCTTTGTAAGAAGATTGATGGCGGCCTTGCTTGAGCCATAGACGCTCGTGCCGGACATCCCGTAATCCGCGACCATCGTCGACAGATTGACGATCGCCCCTTTGCCTCGCTTCGCCATCAACGGAGCAAGTTCGGCAACGAGGAAATACGGGACCTTTACGTTGAGCGCATAGACTTCGTCGAACAATTCTTCGCTTGTTTCATGAGTCAAGCCGAATGGATAGATCCCGGCATTATTGATCAAAATATCGACGTGCCCATCGCCAAGCTCGACGGCGCGCCTGGCGACCGCACGCGCACTCGAGGCGTCCCGAAGGTCGGATTGAATGAAGTCTGCTTTTCGGCCCTGCGTTCGTATTGCGGCAATCGTTTTTTCGCCGCGTTCCTTATTGCGGCCAACGACCAATACGTGGATGCCTAATTCGGCCAGTTTATTGGCTACGGCCTGCCCAATACCGCTCGTCGCTCCTGTAACCAGTGCAGTCGCAGTCATCTGCTAAATCCCTTTGGTGCCGAAGAGGCCCAGGCTTTATGAGCCGTTCTAATCTCGGCGAAGCCGCCGGTGCGGTGCTGCGCAGATGACAAAAGGACCGGCCATCAGTTAGACGCCGCAGCGAACAGGATTTATTCCTGACTGGAATAGCGCCGCGATGAGGCAACAATATGGATCGACTGACGGCGATGGAGCTGGTGGTCGGGGGTCATTCTCCGCCGTTGCACGTCGTCGCAGAAAAATCTCCAACAGTTTCAATGCTAAAAACTGTGGTGGAGCTAATCGCACGCCGATGCTTCGCGGCCCGCGATTTAAGCCGGCCGTTCGCAAATGACGAAAGTTCAACCCGTGCGGCCGCGAGAAACGCGCTCGATCTCGGCGCGTACCAGGCGCTCGACCAGACCGGGCAGATTGTCGTCGAGCCAGGTTTTCAACATCGGCCGAAGCATTTCGCGCACCAGGTCTTCGAGCGTGCGGGCGTTCTGCACCAGCACCGTCTGCGCCAACGCGTTGAATGCGGAATCGACCGCAGCACTGGTATGGCCCGACATCAGCCTGCCGCGCGTGTCGTCATAAGCCGGCTGCGGCGCCGGCCGTTCGCTCGCTTCGGCAAAGCCGATATCGGAAGAGCCGTCGATGGTCTGAAATTGCGGTGTAGGCGCAGCAACAGGCTGCGGCATTGCGGCAACGGGTTCAGGCGTCGGCGCGGTCATGAACTCGGTGAGATCGAGTATATCGGCCGCTTGATCGGCGACGCCTTCGCTGCCGTACGAATTTTGCGCCGCCGCGGGCGGCTCTTCGAACACCGGACAACTCACCGGTGCCGGCGGCTCGACATAGACCGGCGGCGCGGGGGACGGCGCTGGCGGCGGCTCGGGTTTGGCAGGCTCCGGTGCGCGCGACGTCGTTTTATTGGCGTCGTCGTCGGCGATAATGCGACGGATGGAGGCCAAAATTTCCTCCATCGACGGTTCCTGCGCTTTCGCTGTCTGGCTCATGCGCGCAATCCTCGCCTACTTGCTCGCACCCTGGCGATCCTTTTGCATCCGGCTTGTCGCTCGATCCACCCGGACTTACCCACGGCGAATCAGACAACTGCATCAAGCTCGTGAGTATGTTACGGCAAAGCCCGAAGGCAAAGCAAACAATGCAGCACGCGAAAGCTGCTATCGTTATCTGCCGTCGGGCGTCCGCACGCCAATCCAAGCATCGCGCACTTGCTGATAATGCACTTGCGGATCGTAGATCGTGACATTCAGCCCCAGTTGCTGCATCGATAAGGTGCCGACCGCCGCCAGCAATGTATAGGACGCCACCACGCGATCGTGCTGCGCCGTCACCAAAGCCACGCGCGCGTTCACAAGTTCCTGCTGCGCGTTCAATACGTCGAGCGTGGTGCGCTGACCGACGCGGGCCTCTTCGCGCACGCCATTGAGGGCGATTTCGGCGGCGTTGACTTGAGCGGTTGTTGCCTCGATCTGCGCCTTGGCCGCGTCCAGTTGTCCCCAGCTTTGCACCACCGTGGCACGGGCCTGATCGCGATTGACGTCGAGGTTGAGCCGCTGCTGGCCCAGCGTTTCCTTGGATTGGCGGATCGCCGAATATTCGGCGCCGCCCTGGTAGATCGGGACGGTCAACGTGCCGAGGAGCGAGGCCGTGGTCTGCTTCAAGATGTTATAGGCCGGCGAATAGATTTTCGAGGCATTCGCGGTAAGGCCCAGATTCGGATAAAGCGCTCCCTCGCTGATCTTCACCGCGAGTTCGGCGATGTCGACGCCATAGATCGAGGCGAGCACCGAAGGGCTTTGTTGTTCACCCTGCGAGATCGCGACCGGAAGCACCGAGGGTGAAAGCCGATCGACCGGCGTACCCGGCGCGAGCTTGCCCGGATCGACGCCGATGACGCGGCGATAATTGGCTTGCGACGTCACATAATTCGACTGCGCGCCGAGCAGTGCGGAGCGGCCGGCGGCCAGCCGCGATTCGGCCTGGGCGACGTCGGTGCGCGTTACTTCGCCGACATTGAAGCGATCGCGCGTCTGCTTGAGCTGTTCAGTGAGAACTTCGACGTTGCGCCGGTTGAGATCGAGAATCGCCTCATCGCGCAGCAAGTTCATGTAGGCCGTCGCCGCGTCGAGCAGGACCTGTTGCTCGGTGACCCGTAACGTCTCGCGGGCGCCCATGACCTGGCTTTCCGCCTGACGCGTTCGATTCGCGGTCTGGAAGCCGTTGTATAACGTCTGCGTGGCGGTGGCGCCGACACCGCGCGTGCCGAAGTCTTTCGCGATATTCGAATAGGACACGGAATTCGGAAACACCGATTGATTGACGGTGTCGGACAGCGTGCTCGAATAGGTAAAGCCGTCGGTCGAGGTCACGGAAAGCTTCGGCCGGTAGCCCGACAAAGCCTGCGGCACATTTTCGTCGGTGGCCCGCAAGGCGGCACGTTGCGCGTTGAGCGACGGATTGTTCTGATAGGCCTGGACCAAGGCCCATTCGAGCGTGTCGGCAGTCGCCGCCCGGCATCCCATGGCAATTGCAGCGCCGCCCAGCATGAGGCGCGCCGCGACGCTGATTAGCATCGGTAGTCTTCGTCCACTCACGACGTAAGACAACGGTCCCAGCCTCCTCCACCCGCCGCTGCGGTGGGTGTTTGCCACGCAAAAACCCTCCCTCGCCTCCGGCCGCCCCTGGCCGAAGGCACGAAGCTATCAACTCTATGCGGGTGGCGGAGTCGGTGAAACCCCAGACCTGGGGACGACATGCAGAAATCTGCGCATTGGCACATAAGCGCCACAGGTCACCGCCGCATAAACAACGGATTGGACAGATGAAGGCCAAGCTGCTCGCTAAGCGAGCGGACCACGGCCGAAACGTGCATTAGAAGACAAATTCAGCCGGTGCGGCAAAACCGGGCAACACCGGTGATACCGCGTCGAAAATAGGGCGCCCCGCTAGCCGCCCCTCGACGACACGATAAAGCATGGCTTTGCCGGTCGGTGCATGGCCGAAAATGCAGGCAAGACGTCCACTTGGCTTTAGTTGATGACCTAATGTCTCCGGCGCGATCTCGGTGGCGCCATTGAGCAGAATGAAATCGTACGGCGCCGCCGCCGGCCATCCCCCCGCCAAAGGCCCGGTTGCCACCACGACCTGACCGGCGCCGGCCGCTGCAAGCGAATCGTGCGCCCGGCGCGCCAAGGACGCGTCCTCTTCGAGCCCCACAACCGAGCCCGCCAGACGCGCCAGCACCGCCGACGAGTAGCCGGTGGTGCAGCCGACATCGAGGACATGATCGCCGGGCCCCACCAGCGCGGCCTGAATGAGCTTGGCGAGAACCATCGGCTTGAGCATCACACGGCCGTCGCCGACCACGATATCGTTATCGGAATAGGCCTGCCCGGCTTGCGACGGCGGCACGAACAGTTCGCGCGGCACCGCCATCATGGCGGCGATCAAATCGAGATTGGTGACATCGGCGGTGCGGACCTGGCAGTCCACCATCACCCGGCGCGCCACGGCGCTATCGAACATGACTGAACTTCCAAAATCGCGACGGCTTCGTTTTGCGATAAGGTGGGCCAAAACGCAAGCACCCGGCCAAGCGCGCGCCTACCAAGTGCGCCTAGATGTCGTGTTGTAGGAAAAGATTGGAGGCCACGCCCGGAATTGAACCGGGGTAAACGGTTTTGCAGACCGCTGCGTAACCACTCCGCCACGTGGCCTCAGAGCGCGAATACCTAAATGGCTATAAGCAATTAAGCAATGGCCGCTTGATCGAAACTATCATCATTCTGAACGGCATGAAGTGGCGCGTTCTGAACGCTTGTTCCCTGAGCGTTCACAAGGGCATGGGCGTAACGCTTCCTGGTGGCCGGCAACGCTCGTTCCAGAGTGCGCTTGGCATAGCCCTCGTATGCGCGCTGAGTCCGATGCCCCGACAGCGCCCGCCCCTGGCCGTCCGTCAATTCGGCCGCCTCTAGCTCGGTCATGCCGCCATGCCGGCAAGCGTCTAAGGTGAAGGTCGAAGGAAGGCCCAAGCGGTCGCGTTGCTTGCGGACGATCTTCGACATTTGCATTGCCGTATAGGGCTCAGTCGTGCCGTCCCGACGCGCCTTGAGAATCATGGCAACGCCACGGCGCGGCAGACGCGCGAGTACCGCTTCCGCGTCGCCGTAGAATCTGACGACCCCTTCCTCGGTAAATTCCTCCAGGGGATGCCAGACTATCGCGCCGGTCTTATGGTGATTGATCTTGATGGCGTTGGGCTGGTCTTTACCGCGGTAGTCGGGCCACGCCAGATAGCCCGCGAGTACATTTTCCGGACGCTGTAGAAACTCGAAACATATTACGGCTGCGGCTGCGGCTTCCGGCTTGCCCGCTTCGATCGCGCCCCACGCAAACTTGTAGACCTCATCCCGTGTAGCGGCCGGCTTAGTCGCCTTGGTGCGCTGTTGCATAGTGACGCCGTCCCAGGGATTCGGCACGTCGCGATCGAAGCACTTGGGGTGCAGTCGATGAACGACCCGCCAAGCGGCCCTGCACAGCGCCACAACCTTTTCACCTTGACGCGGACGTAGGCCTTGCGGACCAGCGCATACCTGTTCGTAAATCTTATCTGCCGCCAATGGTGTGATGGCCTTGACCGCACGCTGTCCGACCTTGTCGTTGCGCTTTGTCGGCAAGTCGATGACCAACTGCATCAACCGCTCGTAGTCCGGTCGCGTTCGCTGTGAGACACGTTCGCGGTATCGTTTACTTGCTTTGTATTCGCGGAAAAGCCAATCGACCGTGCCATACCGGGCGATGCTTTCGACGGGCTCGCCGTTCTTGATCTTTACCCATTCATCGAACAGGCTATTGAGAGCGGCGGCGCGACCACCCTCCCCGTCCGCGCCACACGCAACGACGTAGTCGTTGCCCAGCGGTTCATTGGGGATCGTGCATCCCTGTTCCCGATAGCGTGTCGGTACGGTGAAGTAGAACGCGGTCGTTCCATTCGCCAAAGGCTTGGCGATGACGTATCGCGGCAGCCGCAACGTCATCGTTACAAATCCTCGGCGAGGTCGCGCGGCTGGGCCAAGTCCGGAGGCAAGATCGCTTGGTCGAGATCGTCCTTGAGCCATAGGCGCCGATTCCCATCCTTTACCCGCGGCTGAGGATACTCTGTCCCGACGCGCTTGAGGAAGGCTTTGGCGCTCGTCTCGCCACAATACGTGGCGGCCAGGTCGGCCGGCATCCGACGCGGCCAGACGCCGACAAGTACGGTTTGGCCCATTACGCGGCGCTCCGAACCGGCTTTGCGGCTACGTCGGTCTGTTTAAATGTGGAAGGACTGCGGCCCATTTCGTACCTTGATACGCACTACAGAGGATGCACCGGTGCACTGGCCAAGACCAGCGGCGGGGGGCTGTAACTCTCGCTCGCGAAGTCGCGACTTTCGACGATTAGGCGGCGCGCCGTGATCATCAACGGAGCCCATAACGGTCCGTCTCGATCCAGCAGCCTGAAAACCTCCTCGATCGCGTCGAGGCAATCGTCGTCCGGCTCGCCTGGGGCGCATTCGGCCATTTCCCAATCAGAATCGGACATAATGGCTGGTTCGTCCGGATCGAACCATTCGCGCCGCCACAACGAAACTGCTACAGCGCCCGCGACAGCGACCTGCTTTCGTTCTTGCTTGGTCAAGCGACCTACAGAGTGAAATTGCGCACGACCGATCCATGTCTTGTCGGAGCCATACACAGGGGCATGTGTTGGCATGATCCAAGCACTACAAATGACGGCGCCGCACATTTCGGCGATTACACAATGGCCGGCTTCATGTACCGCTGCCGAGCGGCGCTCCCTGGCCAAGATACGTTGGGGACTAGCCTTGATCAAGTAACCCTCTCTGACTCTCGCGCGATGTTATCGTTGACTTGATTGATAATGACGTGAAAAAGCATTTTGGCAATTATTCCGTTGATTTTTTTTACGATTTAACCTGTCGCCGCTGCGGCTTTGGTATAAATCTATACCAAACAAATAAATCGCTGGACTAATTTTATACCAAACAAACAATGATGCGGGTATTTAACCGGATCACTAACCGCTTGCGTCCGGTTTCGCTACTGCGCATGATGATGACAGAGCGGACCACCGCCAAGTCGATCGATCCCCTACAGGTCATCCATCACAGCTTTCGTCCGTCATCCGCGGCGACGACGAGCGCTTTGCCATGGCCGCGGCTGATAGGGGCTGAAAATGCTAAGTCGAATCCAAAAACTCACTGCGCAATGCAACGTCCTTCGGTGCGCCATGGTCGAGTTGGGCCGACAACTCGACCGCCTCGACGGCCAAGGAGCGGCGGCAGACGCCGCCCATTACGAGACCGTCGACTCAAAGTACGGTGAGCTATTCGAGCAACTACGTGGCCATCAGGAAGCGATCCTTGAGGCGAAGCCGAGGCACGAAGGCGATCTAGTCGCCCAGCTCCTCGTCATCCACGATTGGCGATCGGACGGTCTCGACGTAACCGGCGCCGTCGCGGCTGTCGCAAACCGGGCCGCGAAGTGGCGGCCGGGTCCGCGAATAGAGTGGCCCTGATCAGAAGGTGATCGTGAGAGGCCCGGCGTTGCCGGGTCTCTTGCTTTGATAAGCAAGGGGACTATGAAGGCGTCAATAGCGGCGGGAGGCCCTAATGGCGGTCAAGTCGAAACTCAAGCTCGATCCGCTAAAGATTTTTCAGCACGCAAGCTCCTTTCATATAAGCTACGATAAGCTAAGCAAATCTGTCCCGCATGATGAGGAGAATATTGGCCTCATTATACATCCGGCGATGACACTGTCAGCGTTCGCAAGTGAACTCTACTTGAAATGTCTTTTATGTGTTGAGACCGGCGACGTCCCGAACGGACATAATCTAAAAAAGCTATTTGACGGCCTCGATCTCATGACGCGAAGGGAGCTTGACGATATTTGGGACAGTGACATTCGACGGCCAGAAAAGCGGAAAGTTCTCGATCAGTTGTATGACGCGCGAGTTGGTAAGCCATTGAGGCTTGACCTACGTTACGCGCTGGACGTCGGCGCAAACTCCTTTATCGAGCTGCGGTACTTTTATGAAAAAGAGCGCGCTTTTTTCTTGTTGGCGGATTTTCCTTACATCCTGCGAAAGGTCATCTTGAACCGTTTGCCGTCTTGGGGGACAGTGCTCCCTAAACCCTCCAAAGGGTTGCTCTATTAAGCGCGTCGCGGATGCTCCCGGAGTAGCTGCATTCCGTTTCGCAAGGTCAGGCGTTCGTCCGGCCAATGCTTGACCGCTTCCTCGAATGCAGCCCCCGCCACGAATAGGTTTCCGGATGCCGCGACAAGCCAGCGGCCGCGCACCGCGTGCCGATCCCACAGATCGATCCGGTAACTCATGTTCTGGATGTCATGCAGGTTGGGGTTTTCCAACTGCCGCATCATCGCGTCTACGCGAAAATGGAAGTTTGATGCCGCGCGCCATAGGGCACCGCTTTCGGCGCGCAATTGCTCCAATAGGCCGAGCGTATGGAGCTGGCCGTGTTCATCGGAAGGGTCACCGGTCATGAGAACATTTAGTGAACATGCGCCGGTTGAGTGAAGGCCGGAACGGCGCCGTCACGACAGCGTTCATTCGCGTCCTTGCGTAGGTCGCGTAGTATGCTGTCGCGTAATCCCACACCGAGCCGCGTTGCCGGACTTCGACGTCCCGGTGCATATTGTGGTGGATGACTTCGGCGCCGCCGGTCGGGTCTATCGCGAGACTAACGAAGCCATGGCCAGCCGCGGAGACGTTGTCGATGATCTGCTAACTGGCCAGTTCAACAGCCCGTCGCGCGTCACCGCCTTTAACATCGTAGAGGGTCGGTCTCGTGATGTCTCAGAGGACATCGCTCGGGAATTGACGCGACGAGCGATCGCCGACCAAACGCTGCTCACGACCTCTACTCGCGCCTTTGTCGAATTCCACGTCGGCGAGGAGGAGCTTCTACGGGCGGAAGCCGGGTTACTCTGAGCCGGGGCCGAGTTAGGGCTGATCCGTGATCTCCGGCGCCCGGATGAGATCGCCCGAACGATCCACGTCCCAATTTTTTCCAACGAGCACCGGGGGGATAGTCGCGTTGCGAATCATCGCTGCGCCGGCATCAAGCCTGGATGAGGTATCCGCAGAACCCGCCGGATATGCACTGGACCCGCCGATTGATGCGGCGAAGGTCTGACGGCGGTGAATGATAATCTTATTCATCGTGACCTCCATCCTTCAAATGTCCGTGTGTCATTTACAGCTTCTTGCGGCCCTAGTTGTGGGTGAACGATCTGAACCTTTTTGAGTTCGCCTTCGCTCACATAAATTTGCCCGGTAGACGCGGTACTTTCAAGCAAGCAGCGCGTGCAGGAATAGGTGACATTTTGCTGCGGACCGAGTTGCGCGTGGGCGTCAAAAGGAACGGCTAATTCAAGTTCAGCTCGCACACTCTCCGTCCATTTTTTTAATACTTCGTAAAGCTTGTCGGACGGGTTTTCTATATTTAGCCCCAGTTGACGGGCCTCGCGCCTATTAATGGTATAATCGTGGCTGCCACTCTCGCTACACAAAAAATCGATGATTCGCTTTACCTTTGTGGCGTCTTTGACTTGTGACTTGAGTAGGCCGCGCGCAAGCGTTTGGATTTGGGACCGAGAACGAAAAATGGATCCGAGCACTAACGGGTGGACTTTTTGCGCCAGGTCGGTAAGGACCCGCGCCATGTCGGGGCTTCCCTTCACCCCAAAGTCCTGCTTGGCCATTTCGATATAACCGCGCACGGCCTCGACGCTGACGGCGGCGCGAGCATCGGGACCTCCTCCGGGGATCAGAGGATTCAGCGGTCCATTTAAAGAAGGATCAATAGGACCCAAGGTCGCCTGCTTTGTCATCATCACCGTATCAGCGCCGAGGCACATCAAGGTGCCGGCGCTACGGGCCCTCGCAGGAACGATTATTTCCAATTCCTCGCAGAACATCCGAAGCATGTTCACGAGGTTCCAGGCAGCCATCGTATTGCCGCCCAGCGTGTGAAGAATCAGAGAAATTCTCTTTGCTGGGAAAATAGCGTCGAGGTGATCAACGATAAGATCGATCACGTCGTTTGAAATCTGTGACTGCATACCGGCGCGATCACCGGTTACGTAGCAAACTACTCGGGAATTCCGCGACTTCTCGATCTGCTTATACGCAGTCTGTCGAATTTCATACGTCATCGCTTGAAGAACCCACCCCTACTTCCCCCAAGCCACTGGTAGCGGGTTACAAACGATATCGCAATAGTTGCAACATAATCATGTTGATGACGATGCCGGAGCCGCCCGCGCGCTTGACTCCCAAAAGCGCCTGGGGGGAACGCCGCGCCCCCCAAGCCCCCAAAGCATCTAGGCCCGAGGTCACCCATAACCCGAATGCGTGCGAGGCCGACGGTTCAACGCGGCCAATGCGATCGATACCGCTGCATGACGCGCGCGGCTGCGGTTGACGACATTGCGATGAGTGCCGTCGTGCGTGCGGATACGCCAGAGGTCGGCTTCGGCGTCATTGCATTCCAGCATGGCAAGTGTCCGGGAGCCGAGGCATAGCCGGTCGCCATACCAGCGCAGATCACTGGCCCGATAGACGCGCATGGGTTTTCCCTTTTAAGCACGCAAGAAACGGCCGGGCGTTGGCCGTGGTGCGTTGAGTTGGCTGCGGAGGGGAAGAGGGGCCGGCGCTAATCGCGCCGGCCTATAGCCGGCTAAGCGAGCGGCCTACAGATCGCGTCGGCTTGGCGTGTGCGCTCGACGAACCGATCAAGGATGTCGGCGATGTCGACGCGATGCACCCCGGCGAGCCGGGCGGCTTCGACGGTGCGGGTGATCTCGACGTGAAGCCATGCTGCGTCACGCGGGATGGCGGGCGCGACAGGGCGACGCCTGCGGAATGGCCAGCGCATTAGCGGCTGTCGCGGCGCTTTGGCGGTTGCTGCTCGGAAAGAGCGCGACGTGCTGCCGTCGCTTCGTTGATCTGCGCAAGATTGCTAGCGCCGATGCCGAACCTCGACGCGGCTGGCGCCTTGGCGCCGTAGTTGTCGACCAGGACGACAGGCTTTTCGGTATTGCTCATGGGTTATCTCTTTCATTTGGTTGGGAGGGTTGCCGGCCACGCGCGTATGGACGTGCCGCGCCGCCGGCTTTCGACTGTTGGATTTACGCGACACCTGTCGAATGGCCGCGCGCCGGGTGAAACTCAAAACCCGGCGGAATTGTTATTCGCGCCGCGCGGAACATTGCGGCGGCCCGGTGGTTGGCGACCAAACCCGGGAGATTGATCGATGGCCGTTGAAGACCGCATCCAAGACACGATCCGCGGTACCGCGGCAGGCGTGGCTGAGAATTTGTACGGCCAAACTCCGAAAGTGGCCCGCCGGTCGGCGAACACGTTCGAGGCATGGCTACGCAGCACTGTCGAGACGCAGCCCTATAAGAGTGTCATCATTGGCCTGGGCATCGGTTGGTTTCTCGGCCGGATGCATAGGCCGCTGTAGACGCGCCGTTGTCAGATTTTGAAGTTACCGACGCTGCGTCGCAGCGCGGTTGCGGCATTGATCGCGCGCATTCCCTCACGCAAAGCGTCTAGCCACTCGACCATCTCGCCACGCTCGGCCGGCGTCGAGTCGCCTAATGGCTTGCCGTTCGGACCGATGCGTTCCGAAGTTCGTGTTCCGCGAGGTCGGGCAGCCGGCGAAGGGCGGCAGACAACTCCGCAGTCATGGCCGGCTGAGCAGCCTGCTGGCGCGCGATGGCCGGCCGATCGGCGACGGGCGCATGGCGCCAGCGGGTGAACGCGGCGACGTAGCCGGGAAGCTGATCAGACAATCTGGCATCCTTTCTATTCGGCAGGTGCAGGCCTCCGGATCAGCCGGGCCTTGCGCGCCTTGGAAACAAAGGGGACGGGCTTTCGCTTCCGTCCCGTGCCACCGCAAGCGGGGCATTCCTTGGGAAGTTCGATCGGGTGAAAAGGCCTTACAGGCCGCATCACGACTTGCTGGCCAGTGCCGTGGCAGCTTGGGCAGTCGTCTTGCTCTTTCGTGCTCATGTAGCCTCCGATTCGCGTCCATGATTGGCGCGCCTCAAAGGTCATCCGAGCGTACAGGCCTCGCAACGCACCGACTGAATTGAGCTTGTGTAAAATCAAAATGGTCGTATACTCTATACACAGACGAACCGGAGCCATGCGCTATGACCATCCGCCCCCTAATCGGCTACGTCCGAGTCTCCACCGAGAAGCAGGGCCGTTCAGGCCTCGGCATCGAAGCGCAGAAGGACGCGCTCAAGCGTTTCGCCGATGCCGAGGGATTCGAGCTTGGCAACGTGTACGTCGAGATCGAGACCGGCAAAGGTGCCGACGCTCTTGACCGTCGCCCGCAACTTGCCGCCGCGCTGAACGAAGCGCGCCGCCAGCGTTGTTCTGTGGCCGTGGCGAAGCTCGATAGGCTGAGCCGCGACGTGCATTTCATCAGCGGTCTAATGGCTCACAGGGTGCCTTTTGTCGTCGCTGAGCTTGGCCCCGACGTCGACCCATTCATCTTGCATCTGTTCGCCGCCCTTGCCGAGAAAGAGCGCAAGCTGATCTCGACCCGTACCAAAGCAGCGCTTGCCGCTGCAAAGGCGGCCGGCAAAACACTCGGCAGTCCGAAGCTGGCCGAAGCGCGTCAGAAAGCCGTGGCGACTATTACAAGCCGGGCCGATCAGTATGCGGCCAACGTGTTGCCGGTTATCCGCGAGATTCAGCGCGCCGGCTTGTCGTCATTGCACCAAGTCGCCGACGCCTTGAATGCTCGCGGCATAACCACGCCGCGCGGCGGCCAATGGTACGCCAAGAGCGTCGCCAACGTGCTGGCGCGGGCATAGCGGGGCGCCCGGTACATCCGCGGTACGCCCCGCCGTCACCTTCCGGTGCCGATCGCTGCCGTATTGCGCCACGACCAGCGGCACATACGCTTTTGACCCGAGACCGTTCGGACACTTCGCGACGGCAGTTCGGCCTGAAAGGTCGAGGCCGGCGCGGGGAAATTACGATCAAAAAAATGTTGCAGAAGCTTATGCGCCTATCCCCGACCTTGGCACCGTCGCCAAGGCGTGGTCCACGCTAACGTGCTGGCGTCACCTTGTAGTGAACGCCGGAACGATCTCGGCTGCCACCGCTTCACCCCTCGGGCGACGCGAACATATTTCAGATATTCATGGAGAAAAAACCGACATGCGTAAGATTATGATTGGCTTTGCCGCGCTTGCTTTAGGTGCAGCATTCGCTTCCGGCCCGGCTTCCGCCTATGATGCAGTTCCAGGCTACACGTCCCAAGGTGCCGTGGTTGCCGTCCCCCATGTGAGGCACCACACGGGTTACAATAAGGGACAGCGGAAGATCTACAATCAGAGCCTGCCCAAAGGCGGTGCTACCGTCCAGTAAGTCAACGATCGGAATGCAGAACACGAAGATCGCGCGCGCTAAGGTTCGCGCGATCGGCGTGCGTTGGCTTGGCTGCGAGCCTTGCGATCACTGTTGCGTTGTTGCCGCGGGAGGTGGCGTCTGGACCTTATGCCGCCTCAGCCAATCGGACTTGGTGACTTTTCCAAGTCAGCGTGCGCTATCCGATATAGCGGCGCCCTGGTGCTCCCGGCCAACTGCAACTTTGGCGCAGTGAGTTCGCCATCTTTTATGGCGCGGCTCATCATCCGGCGCGATACGCCGGACAGCACGGCCGCTTCCCGCAATGAATAGAGCTTTTCGTCCGTTCGTTGAACGATCAGGCCGGTTGCCGCGGCACCTCGGTAAATCGGGTTTCTGATCACCTTGAGCGTATAGTCAAGATCGGCGTCGGTGCTGTCAGGTGCCATGACTTAGCCTAGCCCCCATTCGCGGCGAACATTCTCCGGTAAGGTCGCATCGATCGAACTGATGCCGCGGGCGAACTCATTAAACACATGCGCAAGCCGGTTGAGCGCACCCTGGGTCTGCTTGTCAGAAGTGACTAGCGAGGCTGCATCAAATGATGCCGCCAACTTGGCCATCTCATCCCGCATTTCGCAAAGCCGGACTATCGTCGCGTCGAGCGCGGTTGGATTGCCGGTCATCCGAGCACCGCTATGTCAAACGTGCCCGCCGCCAATGTTGTAGTCGCGGCAGGAGTCAGCGTGACCGTAAAGGTCAAGGTCGAAGCCAGGCCCGCCGAGGCGCTGGTTGATTTGTTGGTCACCGAGACGAAACACGGCTGAGACGTTGAAACGTCAACAAAGTAAGCCGCCGTGGGCGGCATACCTGACGGCAAGGTGATAGTGACCGGGACAGTAACGGCCGCGCCGGCACCGCTTCCCGTTGCGTTGGCGATACCGAGTTGGATCACTAGAATCGCCTGATTCGCCTGATTATCATTTATTGCGTGAAACGCCATTTTGTGAATCTCTGTGATTGTTCCGGTGTTGGTGCGGATGCGCCGCGTCACTAAGCTCCGGCCGGAAACTTAGCGACGCGGCCCGGACCGCGATGCTGCCCTTCGGGCACAACTCCGTCGTCAACATCGTGCGCGGCGTGCCATCAGACACGCTGGTGCGCCTCGCGCGCGAACAAGTCGCAGCGCTACAGCCGGCGACGCCGCCTTTGGAGAAAGCGTCACCGGCCGATCTCGTTATTGGATGACACCAGCTTTCGCGAGCATTGTCTTGAATGCGATCCGATCTTCGATCGTGAGATTCCGGCCGGACTCCCGCAGAGCCTTGTCCACTTCGTAGACGGACAGCTTGCGGTTCTCAGGGATCGTCACACCGAAACGTGCAGCGGTCGCGTGAACTTGATGAAGCATCAAGCGCTGGTTCGGGTCGTTCGCGGCCGCCCGGACATCATCGACTTGATTGCCGACACGTTTCTTCTCGTCCGCCATTGCGGCGCTAAGCTGATCGATGAATGCCATTTTTTCATCAATCGAGAAGCCTTTGAAAACATCGATCATGGACAGAACGCTCATAATTTACTCCTTGGCCGCTATTGGCCGATGTGCTGGATAAGGGATAGGGCGACTTGCTGCCCAGCTTGCAGCGCTCGCCGATTTGCTTGATAGGATGAGGGTTAGTAGAGACCGAGGTGTCGCTCGGTGCGGTACTGGGAGACTCCGGAGTCGGCACCGACAAATCCCCAACTAGTTGATTGATCGCTGTCCAAAGCAAGGTTCAGCGCGCCGGCCGCCGCGTTAGCAAAATCGTCATGGCCATTGGGTTCGTGATCGATCTTCGATCCGCGGATCACCAGCGTGATTAGCTGTTCCTGGAGTTCCGGAACGTCGAGCAATTCGATCTCGCCGGCATTGAGGCGTGGCTCAAGCCGATCGTAAATGTCGGACTTGGCGAGGCCGCTTGATTGGTAGCGAACTCCCATCCCTTCAAAATCTGATTTGAAGGTGTTGCCAGCGTAGTTGTCGCCGGTCACCGAGTTGAGCCTGTATTGCCGTAGCAGCCCCACAAATTTGATCACGGCGTCACGCGGATTGAACGGTGTCGCGCCCGTCTGCTTCGCTACGAGATCAAGCACGGCGTGGTCGCTCTCTTCGGCATGGGCGATAGCGAGCACCGCGTCATCCGAGGAACCGCCAGACATATCGACGAAGGCAACATATTTGCGCCAATCGACGGGCGCGTTGATCTTCCTACCCGCGACCACGGCATCCATAATCGCGCCTTGGTCGAAGGCCGCGCCGTTCGGCGCACCGGGAAGATTGAGATGCAGGCGCCGGAATTTGTGAGTAGGTAGGCGCTTTCGTTGCTGTTCGATATACGCCGCGCCTTCCGCCCATGACGCCATGGAGGGATTGGCGCGCTGTTCCGGCGGCAAGTCGGCGAAATCAGGATCGGTGCAACGATCGCCACTGTACCAACTGAATAGCATTCGCGGGTCGGAGCCGGCGAAGCCCGCCTGTTTGAGATCGTAGAGCGGAACCCCGGCGACGGAATAGATCGTGTCGTATGACGTGACCCAAGTAAGAGTTGATTGCCGCGTAGGATCGGGCGCCAACGCTTCCAACAAATCGTAGTTCTTGAAGCCGTGGATTTCGTCATAGCCGATGAAACTAGCGGTCTTGCCGTGCGCGCCGACAGCATCGCGAGCTGGCAGAATCTTCGAGCGATCCGCGACCGTCACGCCGCCGGATTTCCTTTTGCAACGGTTCAAGTTCGGCCGACAGATCGGGATTTGCGGCGACCAGTTTCTTGGCAAGTGAAAGGTCGTCACCGGCTTGGCCTTCGTCATTGGCCAAGATGAATCCATCGCTGCCCTGCGCCGACTCCGGAATTACCAGTTTGTAGAGCGCCGCAAGTACGAGGTCGGCACTCTTATAGTTCTTCTTCGCGCGTCCGGCCACGACCAGATTGTATTCTGGCCGGCCATCGGGTTCGTAGGTGTCGAGTGCTGACGTAAACAGATGACGGCGATATTCCTCGATCGTCAGCGGCTTGTTATCAATCCACTTCAAGCTGCCGAAGAATTCCAATGAAGTCGGCCACTGAGGGGCCGCCTGTGCCTTCTTTCGTTTTGCCATTATCAGTTGCCTTTGCGAAGCCGCTCCCTCAGTGGGGTATGAGCCGGCTGACGTTTGCGTTTTTGGATGCCGAGTGCGACTAGAATGCGGGTCGCGGCATTGGTCGTGCGGACCAATTCGTTGTTCTCGACCGTCTCGCCATTTAGCAGCGCCGCTTGCAGTCGCTCGCATTGCAGGGTCACGATCGCGGCCTGCCGCAGAAGCGCCATCTCGGCAGTTCCGAGGGTAGCCTCGCCGCCGAGATCATTGGCGAGTGCTGTTACAAGCTGGCGAAAGCGGCGGGCCATAGCCGAGCGGCCGTCAACGCTCGGTATCTTGTTCTTCGTGGTCATAAAAGGTCGCTTTTTCAACTGTACGCTTGATCGACTCGGCGGCTTCCTCGACGATATGGAGGAGTTCGGTTTCGATGGTGCGGCCGGCGATGGCGGCGCCGACGACGTCGCGAAAGACTCGTGCAACGTCTTTGCCTTTGGCAGCGGCCGCGGCCGCAAGAAACGAGCGAGCCGGAATCGTGCTGGTGCCCAACTCCTGATAGACCGCAATCTGATTGTCAGAGCCGATCTCGGCCTCGTGACCCGCTTTGATGATCCGGACTCCAATCGAGTCGCGCATCTCGCCGGTCCGAAGCAAAGGTTCGTTGGCTGGAAAGCCTTGGCGCTCTCGATCGGCTTGGGTCGAGGCGGCCAGCACTTGCCAGGGAAAGGTGTATGTTCCGATGGCCGCTTTGGCGGCGTCGCGGATCATGGCGGCACCAACTTCGAGCGCGACCTCGTTGGCGTGCTCGATATCATATTTCTGTTCGATCAGATACTCAGCGAAGCCGGCAAGTGTGAATTCGTGCATGGGTTTGTCTCATTCGTTTTCCTAAACAAAAAGCCGCCCGAAGGCGGCTTGGGTTTCGTGCTTGATCGCCATCAGTGGTGGCGAGCGATCTCAGCCACGTAGGCCGAAGGCTTGTTCGAGCGCGTCAGCGTCAACCTCGATACGCTTGGGATCGACGCCCAACGCGCGGAGCCGAGAGCGATGTTTGCGCACGACGGCGTTTAGATGCCGGTACGCGGCGTCCGGCGCATAGTCACGGACCGATACCAATTCGAGATCGATAAGGTGACGGCAACGATTGGACGGGAACGGAATGATTTCCGCCGGACCGCGCGGCTCATGGCGTTGCTTGGGCTCATTGGCCTTGATGATCCGTTCGCGGACGGCGGATTCCGTCGCTGCGATCCGTTGATACTCGGCGGCGCTCATAAGCGTTCCTCCAATTACTAAGCTGCTTTGGCCTGGTCATAACCGGCGCAGTAGGCGAGGCCGGCGTGCGTGAGCCTTAGAAACTTTCCATTTGGATCGCGACACACCCAGTTGCCGTTTATGCTTACGCGGTCCAGATGGCCGCTTTCCAGAAGCGGTTGGAGGTCACGGTCGAAGTAAATAGCGAGCGACTTCGCGTGAGCGGCGGCTATCAGACTGCTGATGCGGACCGGCTCTTCTGGATCAAATAGCTCGGCGATGATCGAAGCGATATCGTCGATCCAATAGAGACCACGTCCGCGCTGCGGTCGCGTAGCGATCGTAGCCGAGTCCGTAGGACTCGGAAGGTTACCAGAGTCGGCAGAGTTCTCAGGGTTGCCGATGTAACGCGTTGATTTGACAGCCGAAGTTATTGAAGGCTGTCCACCATAATGTCCCGCTGGTTGTCCACCTGCTTGTCCTTGCGCCGCTATGGGTACGCAAATCCGGATCGTCGAAGCTGTGCTGCCATGGCTGTTAACGACACCAACGTAATTGTGTTCGACCAAGGCACTGATGGCGCGCTGTATCGATTTGCCACTGAGGCGGACCAGGTTAGCGATCGTTTCGCGACTCTCGAAACACATCCCCGTGGTCGGATCAGTCAGTGCCATGATCGCGTAGGCTGCCACACGATGACTTGGTGTGAGAATCAGGTCACTCATGATCTGGGCGAGCCATTCGGCGGTCGCACGTTGGAATGACTTAGTGCCGGCGCGCATCGTTGGCGGCGAGGCGTTCAACGGCAACATGGGGAACAGATCGCTGAGATCACCGCGCGGCCTAACGGTGAGCAGACCGACTGATGCAATCCGAGCGATCGAGTTGCGAGCCTCACTGTGTTTTGTGCCGATATCGCGGGCGAGCGTCGAAGGATGAACGAAAGTGCATCCGGTAGCCCGGTTAGTGTGGCGCATGATGGCGTAACCGACGATCCTATCTGTCAGTCCGAGCCTGTCGTGACGAAATATCTGATCGAGCCACTTCCTGCGCAACACGTTGAAGTCTTTTCCAGCAACGAAAAATCTTGACTTTTTGCTGTATTCCATCATATACTCCGCCTTGTGTTTGAGAACTTGGGCTGCCTTCTTTGGGCGGCCCATTTTTATTTGTTGGTAGAGCAGAATTACGCGGCGTTGATCTGATCACCGTCGACACCGGCCGCCGAAATGTCGCGAGCGGCTAGGGCCTCACGCAAAAGCATCTTTAAGGTCGAGCTGGTCGAGCGATTTTCGGCGACGGCAACGCGCTTGATCGCATGGATCGTCGTGCCTGGCAGATGAGCCGAGACCGTCCGGCCCCGGATCGTGCCATCGTCGTCTTGCGGCCTAGCGTCGGTGCTCGAAAGCCCAGTGCGGGCGCGGTAACCTTCATCGACGAGCGTGGCAAGGGCGGCTGAGAAGCTGCGGCTCTCGCGAAGCGCGGTCTGTTGAATGCGCCACGCAGTAAGTGCATCGGGTCTACGCATGTTGATTTCCTGTAGAAAGGGCTCGGCGGGACCAAACAAAAAGCCCGGCCGAGCGGCGGCTCGGTCGGGCGGGTGTCGAGAGTCAGCGGTATGATCAGAATCGAAAAACCCGCGGGAATGCCGCGGGCTTCGAGTCCGATCGGTATATGTTTGGTTCGATCATGCCCGCGCGAGGAACGCGCAGGGCCATGAATTACAAAGGCCGCCATAAGGCGGCCCGGTCATTGCTTATGCTCGCGCACACGACTTCCGAAGGTGACTATATTTATACTCGCAAAGCCGGGGTCTTGTCCAGTGTTCCGCTTTTGGAAGGTGTCGCGGTTGAGGCCGCCAACTGATGGGGTGGATGGCCCCCTGAGGCGGCCTATTCCTTCTTGGGGTTGTCCGGCTGCGGTTGCTGCTGCTGTTGCGAGACGTGGTTTGGTTCGTCTTGCAAAATAGGCGTCGAGTGCAACGTGAGTTTCTCGGATTCCAAGTCAGCAGTTAATGCAGCTAAGCGCTCAACCATCCGCTGGTCAATAATCCCGTTTGCCATCCTGCGGTAACGGGCGATTTTGGCGTCGATCTCGTCACATCGATTACACATGAACCGCCTTCTTTCAGGCGGGAGTGGCGCTTGGCGCAAAGCCGCTGCCGGTGAAACGGGTAACCTATCGCATCACTTTCCGTTCCGTCAGTTAATCCCATGGGGGCGGTGCCTAATAGTCGCGGGTCTAGGGACCAATCCCCCAAAACGAAAGCCCCCGCGAACGGGGGCTTAGACGGAGCCGAAATGAGGGTAAGGGGGCTGGGGGCTTCGGGCACCGTCCGCGTGACTAACCCGCAACCCGTTACCTCGTTCCTCAAGGAAGCCCCCGGACCAGATCTGGCCACTAGGATCGGAAACTGGGCATTACCCAGCGCTCGGCCTGCACAGCCATGGCTCGCAAGTTATCGGCCGCCTCACGGAGCATTCGCTTGGCTTCGGGCTCCTGAGCTTCGTCCGCCAGCTTGTCGCACTCGACGGCCCGAGCGTGAAAATAGTCTGTCTCAGTCATGGGGAGACCGCTGGACTGTGGAAAGCTAAATCCACTGGACGGCTTTAGTTCAAGGGACCACCCCCAAAATCCAAAAGGGACGACCGTCGCGGGGCTGCCAACGATGGCTACGGCCCCTACCCGTCCGACATCGTAGCCGTGTCGTGGCCGACCGAATCGCCTACTGGGGATAACCACCACCACGCGGTGGGTGACCGCCGCACGCATTCTAAATCGACGGCTAAGCCATTGATTGCAATGGAGCCGAGTTTCGCGGATTCGTCAGAATGGGCGTTGAAAAACCAGGAAAATCAGGCTGTTTTGCAGACCGCTGCGTAACCACTCCGCCACGTGGCCGTCCGGCGCATGGGTAATGGCAAGCGGCCGATTACGCAATGCCCACACCGGCATGCCGGACACGCCTTAATTTATCCGCGGCGCTTTCAATGCCCGGCGGGCTTTGTTATATGCGGCCGGCGCGAGCAGGCTTTTCCCCGGTAGCTCAGCGGTAGAGCAACCGGCTGTTAACCGGTTGGTCGCTGGTTCGAATCCGGCCCGGGGAGCCAACTGCCCTCCACTTCTGTTCACCCCTGTCCACAGCCGTCGAAAAAACCCTTGTGCGATCAACGACATCGACCGATGGTCGGCCATGACTGTGCATGGCCGTTCGTGAGCAGCCAGAAAATTTGTTGGTAGATTTGTTGTATCCGGCGCGGCGACGAAAGGGAGGCTCCTGATGAATTTCTAACCAAGGAGCCACCGATGGCACTGACCGACACCGCAATCCGTAACCCCAAACCCGACAAGAAGCCCTACAAGAAGAGCGACGGGGACGGGCTTTACCTGCTCGTCATGCCCGAAGCTTCGAAACTCTGGCGGCTGGCCTACCGTTTCGCCGGCAAGCAAAAGACCATCTCCTCGGTTCGTACCCTGTGGTTGCGCTGGCAATGGCGCGCGACGCCAGGGACGAAGCGAGCGCCTGCTCGCCTAAGGCGTCGATCCGTCCGAGAAACGCAAAGCCGACAAGCGTGCCGCTGCCGCGGCGCGGACATTCGGCGAGGTGGCGGACGAGTGGTTCGACACCAAGCGCGAGCCTGAGGAGAAATCCGAGGCTGCCCTGAAGCGCGACCGCTAGCTCAAGGGTGAGTGAAAATCCGAAATCGGGCACCGTCCAATCGGCGAAATTGAACCGCCCGAATTGCTGCGCGCCCTGAAAAAGGTCGAAGCTCGCCAGCATTATGAGACGGGTTCGCGGATGCGCACCCTCGCCTCGCAGGTATTCCGCTTCGGGTTCGCGAGTGGCTACTGCCAGCAAGACATGGCAGCCGATCTCAAGGACGCTTTAACGTCGCCGAGGAGCAAACCACGCCCCGGCCTAACGGACCCTGCTGCCGTCGGAAAGCTATGCCGTGGGATCGATGGCTAGGTCGGCAAGGGGCCTCTCATCAGGTCGGCTCTGAGGAGCGCGGAGCTGACAGCAAACCGGCATGGCACCCCGATGTGGTCGAATTACAACTTGCCCACGTCGATGCAGATGACGTCCGAGCAGTCTACAACTGGGCGCAATACTGGCCAGACCGCGTGCGGCTGATGCAGCACTTGGGCCGACCAGATGGACTACCTGCGGGATGGCGGCAGGTTACGCTTTCACAACACGCTGCGAGATAACTGCTCTAATCAGCAAATGATCCCGTGCTAGGGTGCAGCAACATAAAGCAGATGACGCTCGATCTCGTAGACGCCCATGAGATGGGACTTCCTTGGGATCGACCTCATCGCCGACTTCCTCGATAGCTCGCTGTCCGGCCGATAGCGCGAATAGCACGCTTCAATACGCGCCACCTCGCGTTCGACCGCCACGGCAGCGTCCTCGGCGACGGATCGGAATGGCGTGATGAGTTGCAATGAGCAATCACTGCCAAGTGCGAAAAATTCGAAAAAATGTCCATCCATTCAATCGGCCAGGCGGTTTTATTTTTGAAGACCTCATCATCGGGGGTCGTGATCGGCCATCGCTACCCGTCAGCTTAGCGTCAGGAATCCAGCCGAAGGTGATTCCAAGAGCGCCGGCACACCATAGCAAACCATATTTTGAAGCTGGGAACGTGCACGGCGCTATTTCGGGAGGGCACGGCGTGACGCGAATGGAGTTCGGCTTCGGGTGCTCGTCAATGCGCGCGTGCGCCATTCTTACGTTGATCTGTATCGCTTCCACTCCGGCTTTCGCAGATGGAAAAATTACAATTAGTTATAGTATCTCCTATTTGGGGGTGACGGTCGGATCTGCCGATTGGCAACTGTCGCTCGTCACAGATCGCTACGACATCGAGGCCTCCGCGCAAATAAAGGGATTGATGAGCGCTCTCGTCGATGGCCAGGGTTCGGGGCAGGCCCGCGGTATTCTCTCGAATGGCCGCGCCATCCCCGGAGAGTTCGAGGCGCATGTGGCGACGAGCGACGAGACCGATACTATCCGGATGACACTCCAAAATGGAGCTGTCCGACAGCTAGTTGCGTTGCCGCCTTTTCCGCCGATACCGGAGCGCGTTCCTCTAACGGCGGCTCTGCTTCAGGGCGTGGTCGACCCGCTAAGCGCCTCTCTCATTCCGGGCGACACGGTCGGCGGCAACGTCGGCGATCAATGCAGGCGGACTTTGCCGGTCTTCGATGGTCGACGCCGCTATGACGTTAGCCTTTCTTTCAAGGAGACACGCGACGTATCGATACCGGGCGACGCTGCCGCACAAACCCTTGTCTGCAGGCTCCTATTGACGCCACTGGCGGGTCACCAGCTAAAGTCCCCGATCCTTCATTATCTCGTCAAAGGTCAGGAGATCGAGGTATCGCTTAAGCCGATCGGGGAGGCTCACATCATGGTTCCTGTCGGAGCGGCGATCCCGATGCTGGTCGGCACATTGCATGTTGAGCCCGAACACATCAGCATAGAAATGTCCGGAGCCAGCAGTTCGACCCGGCGATAATCGGACAACCGCCCAACGCCGCATTTTGATCACATTGGCCTGTTGCTTCGCTCCATAGGTTCAAACGTCCTTTTTAAGTCTGTCAGCTCCCGCCACGGACCATCGCGGGTACCTCGCGGCTTCAAGGCGGCTTTTACTGTTGAAGGCTGTCCTTAGACAGTCGAAGTGGCGGGGCAAGGAAGCCACATGCGGATATTGCTCGTCGAGGATCATCAACGACTTGCCGGATCAGTCGTCGAAGGACTGGCAGGATTCGGATTCGGTATCGATACGTTCGCCACGGCGGCAGAAGGGTTGGCCGCCATCAGAAGTATTTCCTATGACGCCGTTATACTTGATCTCGGACTGCCCGATCGTGATGGTCTGGATTTTCTTAAAGACATCCGCGCGACAGCCAATTGGACGCCCGTTATCGTGCTCACGGCTCGCGACGGCATCGACGATCGGGTCGAGGGACTGGACCGCGGCGCGGACGATTATATGTTGAAGCCATTCGCGATGAAGGAATTAGCGGCGCGCCTGCGGGCCCTCCTTCGTCGCCCTGGCGGCCCGCTGGGTACGACTATCGAAATCGGCAACATCACTTTGGACACTGCGGCGCGTCAGTTGAAGGTCGGCGGCCGCACGGTCGCAATCCCCCCTCGCGAGTTGGACGCGCTCGAACTTTTGATGCGACGAGCCGATCAAGTGGTCCCGAAACGCCTATTTGAGGATTCCGTATATGGACTAAGCGACGAAGTCTCGCCAAATACCATCGAGGCTTTGGTCTCCCGGTTACGGCGTAGATTGGAAACGATCGGAGCGCATGTGTCCATTCATACGCTTCGCGGCATCGGATATCTCCTGCAAGAATAAGGGCGAGCCAGCCATGTCTTTGTCGTCTCGCATTATTATTCGTATCACGATCACGACGGCAATCGCCACGGGCATTTCGTATGGCTGGCTCTACATCAAACAAAGCCATGTCGACGCCTATCTGCGTCAGCTCACTCTCGTTAAGCAGGCCCGTGAGGTTTCCAGATACATCGAGCTAAGTCCCGATGGATCGGCCGAGGTGGATCTTCCGGCGAAACTATCGGAGGCGTATAACAGCCCCGGCAGCAGATACCGCTACGCGGTGCGCGATGAGTCCGGACGCATCATCGTGACTTCCGGCCGCCGGATAGGCCCCTTGCCAAAGATTCTGGATACGGAAGAACGCGAATTATATCAGTACAAGGCGGACGCAGATAACCGCAGCGTCTTGGGTGCCGCGGTTCGCGCGGATATCGGGAACAAGTCATACTACACCCAGGTGGAGCAGACGCTGCCGATGACGCGGTCGCTCAATGCCGCCGTCTTCAATGAATTCTTTATGGACGGCGGGTGGCTGCAAATTCCCTTTCTTCTGGCCATTCTCGCAATAAGCGCATTGACGTTACGCACATCGCTCGCGCCTCTGAAAGATATGGCAAAGCTTGCGGGCGAGATCGAGCCGGGAAGCTCGACATTGCGGCTGCCATCGCAGGGCATTCCCAAAGAAATCCTGCCACTCGTTACCTCGTTTAACAAGGCGCTGGATAGGCTCGATGAAGGATTGACCCGTCAGCGCGAATTCAACGCCAATGCGGCCCACCAATTGCGAACGCCGTTGGCAGTCCTGGCGGCGAACATCGACACGATGGCGGACGCCACCACGGCAGAGAGGTTGCGTCACGACGTTCAGCTGATGACCAGGATCGTCCATCAACTGCTACTTGTCGCCCGACTTGAGACATTGAACGTTGAACTGGATGAACCGGTGGATCTGTGCCAAGCCGCCCGCCAAGCGGCGGAGAATTTAGGGCCGATCGCGATTTCCGCCGGCAAGACTTTGGAGGTGGACGAACCGGATGTGCCGGTCGTCGTTCTCGGCAATGCGTTGGTCGTCAACATAGCCATCAGCAATTTGATCGAGAACGCCCTCCATTACAGCCCACCCGGCCGCGGCGTCCGTATTCGGGTTACGCCGGAAGCTTCAATCGAAGTATGCGATTCGGGTCCCGGCATACCGCCGCAACTTCGCGAGAAAGTCTTCCAACGATTTTGGCGGGGAGAATCCAGCACGGAGGGGGCCGGCCTGGGCCTCTCTATCGTTCGGCGTATCATGCACGCGCTAAAAGGCAACGTATCCGTGACAGACGCCCCCGAAGGCGGCGCTCAATTCACCCTGCAATTCCCCGCCGCCGCCTGACGCCGGCGATTAACAAATCGTTAAGGCCAGGGCGAGCGCCGTTTTGCCTTGCTCGCGCCGTCAATAGCGACCGATTGACGGCATTTGCCCTCGTCTTGCCTTGCCCCCGTCAGGTGACCGTCAGCGAAGCAGCCCACTAATCCCGACGTGCCGGGTGGCACGGGATGGGGATAGCCAAATGTTCGTTGTGGTGCCGCGATCCGATCGCTTGCGCTCCGTCGTCGAATTTGAAATCCAAAGACTCTATCTGAAACGTTACGGCGCGGTTCTCGACTCCTTCGCGCCGACGCTGGTCGCGGAGTTGACCGACGCCGGAGAGCTCGAGTGCGTGGCCGGGATTCGCTTCGGTTGCGAGCCGCTATTTCTGGAATGCTATCTCGACCGGCCCATTGAGCATATCCTTGAAGATCGCTTGTGCTCCGAAGCTGAACGCAGCCGGATCGTCGAGGTCTGCCATCTGGCCGGCGTCGAACCCGGAAGCTCGTTGACGTTCGTGAGAAAACTGATTGCGCTGTTGCAGGGCATGGGAGCCGAATGGGCGATTTTTACCGCCACGAGACCGTTACGCCATCTCCTCAGAAGGAGCGGCTTATCCCTGGTCGAATTGGGAGTAGCGACCATCCATCGGGTCCCGGGGCCCGAGAGATGGGGCACTTATTTCGAGCATGACCCGCGGATAATGGCCGTAGGCGCTCGGACGGTGAGCGGACTAAGCCGATTAACTCCGGCATTTATGCCACACGCGGCGACTGATGCGCGCATTTTTTGAATCGCTGGCGGCTCGCGCAAGTATCCGCGGCGCCGATACGGCGATCGTCTCGGCGGCCGGAACGGTCTCCTATGCGGAGCTCATCGAACGTGTTCGCGGTCACGCACAATGGGCCACACGATTGCCGTCGCGCGTCGGACTACTTTTTTCGAAAGGCCCCGATCAATTTCTTGCTGACTTGGCCTTGAGCTTCGCTGGCAAGGAACTGGTGCCGTTGCCTGACTTCTTTTCCGATGCGCAGATTAAGCACATAATCGAGTCGACGCGGCTTTCGACTATTGTCGCCGACGCTCGAAATTTCACGCGGGCGACGCGGTTCGGCATTGATGTCCAAGCGCTAGCCACCGACACGTTGCCAAGCCGCGCGCCGGCGTTGGATGCGAGCCGCATCATCTTTACATCGGGCACTACCGGCAGGCCAAAGGGCGTACGCCTAAGGGGAAGTCAGTTGCTCGCCAGCATCGGGGCGCTTTCCGACGCATCGGGCGCCACCTCATCGGACAGGTATCTTTCCGTACTGCCAAACGCGCTTCTCCTAGAGCAAATCGCCGGCACCTATTTGCCGCTTTCCGTTGGCGCCATGATTTGCGTCTGCGCGGGAGGAGCGGCGCAGCAAGGCAACTTCGGCGCCGCGCTTGCGGACGCGGCGGAACAAGCAAAAGCCACAGCCACGGTGCTTGTGCCCGAAATACTTGGCGCATGGCTGAGAGAGCTGCAGGTGAGCGGACAGCGCGCCCCTCAATCGCTCCGCTTAGTGGCGGTAGGCGGCGCGCCGGTCTCATGGACTTTCGCCAAGGCAGCATGGGAACAAGGGCTGCCAGTATATGAAGGATATGGCCTGTCCGAATGCAGTTCGGTAGTTGCCCTCAACAGGCCCGGGGAACGACGACCGGGTACCGTGGGCATGCCTTTGCCGAACGTCCAGCTTACGATCGAGAACGATGAAATTGTCGTCGGCGGCCCGACCGTCATGGACGGCTATATCGGAGGGCCGCTGCATCAAGGGCCTTGGCACACCGGTGATCTCGGCCGCTTCGACGAGGATGGCTTCCTAATCGTCTCCGGCAGAAAGGACAACGTGATTGTCACCGCCGCAGGCCGCAACATCAATCCCGAGTGGGTCGAAGAGGTGTTCGCGTTAGACTCCCGCGTCAAGAGGTGCGTGATCGTCGAGTATGAAAGAGAACTCGTCGCTTTGGTCGTTCCCAGCGAGGCCTCTCTATGCGTCGACTTTCCGGCGATGCTTGACCTCGTCCGGTTTGCGACCCGCGAATTGCCCGAGTACGCCAGACCGCGCCGCTATCTGCCCATGTCAGATCTAGAGTTCCAAACACTTGATTTGCTCACCGCAAATGCGCGCCCGCGCCGTTCCGAAGCCAAAAGTGTTGTACACGAACGGCGCGAGTGTCTCCTTATTCAACCAGTCTAGGAAGTCCCTCGATGTCCAATTTCCAACAATTGATGCAGGAGACCGCGCCCGCGCGACAGCAGTTCATGGAGATACCTCTCATTCAAGAGGTGGTCCGCAAGGGTGCATCCAAGGACCTGTATCTCGACTTCCTGACGCAGGCCTACCATCACGTGAAGTGTACGGCGCCGCTCCTGGCATCGGCGGCAGGCCGCTGCAGCGTGGATGATTACGTCTACCAGGCCACGTTGTTCGAATACATCGAGGAAGAGCGCGGCCATGAGTTGTGGATCTTGGAGGATATCAATGCGCTGGGAGGAGATGCTGAGGAAGTGCGCAGAAGCGCTCCGCGACTGCCATGCAAGCTCATGGTCGGCCACGCTTATTATCTGATCGATAGGGTTTCGCCCTACGCCATGCTCGGCATGATTCACGTGCTGGAGGGAATGGCGGTGGCACTTGCGACTAAGGCCGTGTCCGCCATCCGCTTGTCGATCGCATCGACGGCCGACGAGGGGTTCAAATATCTCACGACCCATAGTGACCTGGACGTGGGTCACGCGGAGTTCTTTCGGAATCTCATCGATAAAATTGATCGACGGCATTTGCCTCTCGTGATTGAAACGGCAACCGACTTCTACAAGCTGTATGGCGACCTCTTTCGCGAGCTTGATCAACGACGCGCGGCCTCGACGGCGAGCGCGGCGTGAGAGGACCGATGAATTTCTGTCAAAAAAGGATTTTTCTCACTGGGGGGAGTGGTGGCCTCGGGCGACCGCTTGCGGCAGCACTCGCAAGTGCGGGCGCCGAAGTAACGGTGGTGTCGCGCCGACCAGGAGATAAACCACCGGCTGCCTGGCATATCGCAGCCGATCTCTCGACCTCGGACGGCATAGCGGAGGCCTCCGCAATCGTAGAGCGGGAGAAGCCCGACATTCTCGTCAATATGGCGGGCACGCAGTATTTCGGCCCTGCCGAAAGCCAATCGCTCGAAGCCATGCTCGCAAGCTACATGGTCAATCTCATGGCTCCGGCAGCCCTTTGCCGAGCCGCCTTGGGAACGATGAAGCGCCGCAATTCCGGTCAAATCGTCAATATAGGCTCGATCTTTGGCTCTATCTCATTTGCCCACTTTGCATCCTACTCAAGCGCCAAGGCCGGGCTGCGAGCGCTGAGCGAAGCCCTACGGCGCGAGCTTGCCGGGACGGAGATTGCGGTCACTTATGTTGCCCCCCGTGCCATCCAAACCGGAATGCTCAGTTCGGAGATGCAGCAATATGCGGCGTTGATCGGAATGAACGTCGATGCTCCGGAGCGGGTCGCCGACAAAATTCTAAAGGCGATCCGGCAGCGACGGAAGGAAGTCTATATCGGCTTTCCCGAGCAGCTCTTCGTTCGCCTGAACGCCATCATGCCGCGCCTTGTCGACATCGCAGTGGCAGGCGGCGATCGGAAGGCCGCCGCACTTTTCAGCTCATGACATATCGACACGTGACGAAGGAGAGAGACCATGCCGAAAGGAATAACCGCGATTGCCGTCGGGCTTGCCTTCCTTTGTTGCCAGACAGCACGAGCGACCTCTGCGGCGGCCGAGGATTCAGGCGTAAATGGTGCCATTCTGCAATTGGCGCTGAATTGGGAGCACATCAAATTCGAAGTGACCGACAAGGACGTTCAGGAGAAGCAGATGGCGGCTCTGGCAGACCGCGCGAGCGGCATCGTGCAGCAGTATCCGGGCCGCCCGGAGCCGGCAATCTGGCAGGCCATTCTCATCAGCGAACAAGCATCGATGGCCAGCGAGAACAGCAGTCCGTTCAAGGCGCTCGGTTTCGCCAAGCATGCCCGGGAGATTCTGGAGCCGATCGCGAAGCAATATCCCGCCGTCCTTGACGCCGGTGCTCCTACTAGCCTCGGCGTGCTCTATTACCGCGTTCCAAGATTCCCAATCGCCTTCGGCGATAAGGCTAAGGCCCGAGAATTATTGCAAGAGGCGATCAAATACGCACCTGACGGACTTGACGCCAACTACTTCTATGGTGACTTCCTTTATAGCGAGCACGAATACCCCGCTGCGGTGCAGGTGTTCAAGCATGCGCTGGCTTTGCCGCCGCATCCTGATCGGCCGATCTGGGACAAATCGCGCCGGCTCGTGATGCAGGAAGATTTGGAAAAAATGCTGCGTAATTAGCGGCTCTTCCGTGATCACCCTTGAGGCGGCTTGGATTGCCCTTGGGCAGCAGTTGCGGAAACCGGCAGGCTTCGGCGGTCGTCTCCTCGCTCGGGCGATGGGCCTGGCCAATGAGCGGTCTAATCGTATTGCCGTCGCCGCCCTAGACATCACAGCGAACGACACGGTTCTTGAGCTTGGCTTCGGCGTCGGCCGGACGATTAAAGCCCTAGCCAGTGCGGCAACGGAAGGCCGGGTGTTCGGAATCGACCATTCCCCCGCCATGTTCTTTCGTGCAAGCCGGCTCAATCGGCGGGCGGTACAGGATGGGCGCGTTCGGCTCGTGCAAGGCAGCCTGGATGCTCTGCCGTGGCAGGACGGCACGATCGATAAATGCCTCGCGGTTCACCTTGCTTATTTTATGAACGCGAAGGAGGTCTGTGAGGTACGTCGGGTGCTACGGTCCGGAGGAAAGCTGACAATTCTCGTAACGGAAAAGGCCGCGATGGAGCACTGGAAATTCGCGCATTCCTCTACTCATCGACTATTTACAGAAGGTGCCCTAATTAATCTGCTCCTTGACGGGGGCTTTTCACGCGAGGAAATATTAGTCCAGCATGTCTCGCTTGGGATGGCTATTCCTGGACTTCTGGCGCTAGCTATGAAGTCCGACGGTAAATCTATCTCATAGCGCGGGCGCAGACGGACTGCCGATGCGCGTCCGGCTCTTGGGGCGGCACGATGATAGGAGATGGGCCTGCGGCCAATGCCGCCGGTGACTTTGATCTGTTCTTCGTGGTTGCTGCCGGCGGCATCGTTCTGAAGCCAGTGCCGCGCAAGTCAAGGCGCTCCGAGACGCTGCTAACCAAGCCGATCGAGTTCGGGAAACTGCACAGCGAAAATCGACGGCTAGTTGAACGCTCGTCCTCGTGGCCGCTTTGGGGCCATTCACGGAAATCATCAGAAGCCAGACAGTTGTCCACATTTCCCTCAAGAACGGACATAGACGTTTGGCAGGCACCCCTTGCCCAGCCTAGATGCACCCACTTCGAGCTTACTTCCGATAAGTCCCTTTATCGGAAGTAAGCCGATGTTCGCTATAGCCCCGATCTCGGACCTAACTCGGGCATCCCGCGATGTCTCAGAAGTTATTCGCCATCCGGTACTGCTTCTGATGGAAGAGCCGTTCGCGGCACTCGCTTTTTATCAGTGAAGTGTTTCTTTCATTAGGCGTCGATTTCCGGGTCCCTGTTTGCCGGTGTGAAGCCCCCTCTGCTGTGAATAGTGTGTAGCGAGCCCGTACCGGCTTACTGGATTTTCAAACCGGCCTTATCGATGACCGCCTTGTACATCGGGACTTCACGGGCGATGCGCGCATGGAATTCGTCGGGACCCTCGGCAACGACCGGCAGCCCAATCTTTGCGAATTTCTCGCGCATGTCCGGCCTTGCGAGAATTGCGGTCAGTGCTTTCACCAGCCGATCGACGATCGGTTGCGGCGTGCCGGCCGGCGCTAGCAGCGCCTGATACGTATCCGTCGACGGACCTTTGATGCCGAGCTCGGCAAGCGTCGGCGTGTCGGGCAAATCCGGCCAGCGCTTATCGGCGGTCACCGCAAGTGGTCGTACGCTGCCAAGCAAGCTACCCATCGATCCGTAATTGCCGGAATACATGTCGACCTGACCGCCGAGCACGGCAGTCATCGCGGGCCCCGCCCCGGTAAAGGGAATATGGACGATGTCGATGGCGGCTTCGGACTTCAAGAGCTCCCCGGCGAGTTGCGGCGTCGTGCCGACGCCAGGACTCGTCCAATTCAGCTTGCCTGGATTGGCCTTCGCCTCGGCAATGAAGTCTTTCATGGTGTTGACCTTGGATTGTTTGGGCACAACGAACAGGTTCGGCGAGGCGCCGATCACCATGATTGGCACAAAGTCTTTGAATGGATCATAGGCAATGTTCGCGTAGAGGCTCGGATTGACGACAAACGCGTTTGAACAACCAAGCAGCGTGTAACCGTCGGCCGGGGCGCGGGCGACGAAGGTGGTGCCGAGCGAGCCGCCGGCCCCCGCGCGGTTCTCGACGATAACCGACTTCCCGAGCGTCTCGCCGAGTTCGGTATTGATGAGGCGCATCGCGATGTCGGTGCCGCCTCCAGCCGGAAAACATGAGACGATCGTTACCGGGTGATCCGGATACTCGGCCCACGCCGAGCTTGCCGGGATCACCGCGACTACGGCTGCGGCTAGAACTGCCATGCGCCGGCGGGTCTGCAATCCCTTCCAGGCTCTCGAGACGATGGACATGTGGGTGCTCCAGAGGTTGTCTTGAATGACGGCGCTAGGCTCCGCCACGAATTGAGAGCCGATCGGCTTCGGCCATATCGGTGTCGTTCAGCCGCCACGTGCTCGCCGCAACGTTTTGCCGAACCTGTTCCGCCGTGCTCGCACCCGCGATTACGCAGCCGACCACGGGCTTCGACAACAACCAGCCGAACGCGAGTTCAAGAAGCGAGTGGCTGCGTCGCTCGCAGTACGCGCGCAAGTCGTCGACGATGCGAAAATTCCCGTCGTTGAGAAAACGGTCGGAATAGCGCTTCTGTGACAGCCGCGTGCCCTGCGGAATTGGCGCGCCAAATTGGTACTTCCCGGTCAACATGCCGCTCGCCAGCGGAAAGTAGGGTAATAATTTTAGCTCATGCGCCTGCATGACCGGGATGAGATCGGCCTCGATCTGGCGCGACAGCAGATTGTATTGATCCTGGCATGAGACGAAGCGGTGCAAACTGTTTGACTTTGCGACCTGCTCTGCCTCAACGACCTGCGCGGCCGGCATGTTCGAGCAGCCGATATAGCGCACTTTGCCTTGTGCAATGAGCGTGTCGAGCGCCCGCAGCGTTTCCTCGATCGGCGTTGCCCGATCGGGCCGGTGCAAGTAGTAGAGATCGATCCAGTCTGTCTTGAGACGCTTGAGGCTCGCCTCGACTGCGGTCATGACATAATGCGCGGAACCGCCTTTCAGCCGCTCTTCGTCATCCATCGCCACGCCGAATTTGGTGACGAGCACGATGTCCTTGCGCCGGGTACCCAGCACCTCCCCTAAAATCGTCTCTGAGCCGCCGCGCTGGCCATAAATATCCGCCGTATCGAACAGCGTGATGCCGACATCGAGCGCCGCATGAACGACATCCTGCGCGCCCGCACGATCGAGCCGCATGCCGAAATTGTTGCAACCCAGTCCGAGCGGCGAAACGCGCAAATCCGTTGCGCCGAGTTGACATTCACGCATGCGAGCGCGCCTTTTCTCCGAGCAACGTGCGCGCATAGCCGCCGAGGATGAGGTCCCGTGCCTCGACCGTGATCTCGAGGGCTTTGACGCGAGCAACGCAATCGAGATTTCCCATGTCGAAAGGATAATCGCTGCCGAGCAGCACACGATCCGGACCGACGCTACTGATGAGAAATTCGAGCGTCGGTTTCGAGTGGAGAATAGTGTCGTAGTACAAGTGGCCAAGCAATTTGCCGGGCGGCTCTTTGACATGCGCCTTCGGTTCGCCACGAACCTCCCAGCCGTGCTGAAAGCGGCCGGCCTGATAAGGCACAAAGCCGCCGCCATGTGACAGACAAATCTTGAGCTGCGGATGACGTTCCAAAACACCGCCGAAGACTAGGCAGGCACCGGCGATCGTCGTCTCGAACGGCAGGCCAACCAGGTTTTTCAGGTAATATTCATTCAGGCGTTCTCCCGCGGCGCCGGCATGCGGATGGATGAAAATGAAGGCGCCGAGCTCGGCGGCAGTTGACCAGAGCGGTTCGAGCGCGGGGTCGTCGAGGTTGCGGCCATTGACATGGGTTCCAATCATTGCCCCGCGCAAGCCAAGCTTTGTCATGCCGCGCTTGAGTTCATCGGCCGCGACTTGCGGCGCCTGGAGCGGCACGCTTCCCAGGCCAAGAAAGCGATCAGGATGTTTTTGTACGATAGCGGCAATTTCTTCGTTTTGTAGCACCGCGCAGGCCAACCCCAGCGCCGGGTCATGACCATAGAAAAAGGTAAACACCGTCGGCGAGAGAACCTGGACGTCGACCTGATTGGCGTCCATGTCCCGCAATCGCAAACCCACATCCCAGATTTCGCGCGGCAGCGGCTGCTGTACGACTTTGCCTGCGATCTCCAGCGTGGCGTCGCGTTCGTTGATATCTCTGAGAACTGGCGCGACCTTAGGCGACTCTTTGGCGAGCCGCCGTATCGCCTCTTCGGTGAGAATGTGGGTGTGCGAATCGATTGTACGAGTTTCTGTCATTGTCGTTCCGGAGATTGAGTTCCCACTCGTTCGATACACATGCCGGCAGCGACCTTCTCGGCCAGCATGATCGTTGGAATGTTGGTATTGCCGCGCGGGATCGCCGGCATGATTGAGGCGTCGACCACCCGTAGTCCGTCGACGCCACGAACGCGTCCGCTGGCGTCGACAACGGCATCCGGATCGTCCGCCCGACCCATGCGGCAGGTACCGGAGACGTGAAAGATGCCCGCGACATTGTTACGGACATAGTCGGCGAGTTGAGCATCGTCATCGGCAAGCGCGGCAAGATCGATGCGTTGACCGGTCAGGCGCCCGAACACGACATCGGCCAAGGCTGGTACAACGTCGAGCGTGCCCGCGACGATCGCTGCCTTGATTGCGTTGGCGCGATTGAGCCGATTGAGCTTTCGGATGCGGTCCGTGAACCGCACCGGAAAAACAGTTGTGCATAGCCGGCGCACCTCGATGCTCGACACCAGCGCGACGATGCGGCGAAATCCGTCCATAAGTCGGATGAGGTCGATCTCTTCGCCAACGAAATTGAACTCGATGCGCGGCGGCACCACCAGGTCGGCCGATGCCAATGTCACTTGTCCGCGCGATGCCGGTTTGAAGATCGTGGCATTGAAATTGGCAATCTGCTCGCCGAGCGCGTTCCAGGACGATTTGCTGTGCGCGGCGATATACATGTCGCTCGGCGGCGCCGCCGGCAGCCCGGAAGAATATCGCAAACATGTCATCGGGTGCGGCCGCAGCGACCGTGGCTGGCGCGCGCCGCGCCGCAGATGCGCGGCGACGAAAAGAAGCGGATGATTTTGCAGATTGCGTCCGACACCGCGAAGCTCCGCAATGACGTCAATGCCGAGCCCCCGCAGGTCCGCGGCCGGTCCAATCCCGGCGCGCAGCAGAAGCGCGGGTGAATGAATGGCGCCGGCGCACAGTGCGACTTCGGCGCCGTGCAAATCCCGATCCGCACCATTGATGCGGACCGAGACACCCGTGACACGTTTGCCTTCAAATAGCAGCCGCATCACGCTGGCGCCGGTAAGGATGGTCAAATTCTTGCGGGCGCGCACACCAGCGTCGAGGTAGCTCATGGCGGTCGAGCCGCGGCGCATGGCCGTGTTGCTCATCGGCAGCGATCCATAGCCGTCACGGAAATCGCCGTTCATGTCGACGATGTGGGGCGTCTGTCGCTCGCGGACGAATTGCTCGATCGCACGCGTCAGCGGCGGCCAGTTCTCCGGGGGCGTGCGGCGGATCGGGATTGGGCCGTTATCGCCGTGCAGTTCGCCTTGAAAATCGCTGTCAGTTTCGAGCTTGCGGAAATAGGGCAGGACTTCGCGCCAATTCCAGCCAACAGCACCCAGCCGCTCCCATTCGTCATAGTCGTCCGGCGTGCCGCGTAGCGCCACCATCCCCATCACCGAGGATCCGCCGCCCATGATGCGCGCCTGATCGTAGGGCGTTGGGGGCGAGGTATCACGCATGCGCCAATGCGCCGTGAGGCCAGGCCACATATAGGACTTGTTGTAGTAGGACGAGGCGAATGTATCGAGCACGTCAGGCGGCTCTTGACCCGGCGTAGTATCACGCCCGGCCTCAATTAAAAGCACCGAACGCGCCGATTGCGCTGACAATCGGTTGGCGAGAACGCAACCGGCCGAGCCCGCGCCGATAATGATGGTATCGAAACCGGTCATCCTCACGTCTTCAGTTCACCGTAAGCTTTGCCTCAGCGATGACGGTGCGCCATTTGGCGACTTCGGAGGCCGTCACCTTCCTGAGCTCTGAGGAACCCGTTCCCGAAACCGCAAAGCCGGTCTTAAGGAGCTGATCGCGCAGCTCCGGCGACGCGAGCACCTTGACGACGGCTTTGCTCAGACGATCCGTGATGTTGCTGGGCAAATTCGCCGGCGCCAGCAGCACCTGCAATGTCTCGGATTTGGCATTGGCGATACCGGCCTCTTCCATCGTGGGCGTGTCGGGTAGCTCGAACCAGCGTTTGGCGCCGGTTTGTACCAGCGCCCGCAGCTTGCCGGCCTTGATGAGCGGCATGACGGCGGAAATATTCACACCGGCGAGGTCGGTCGTGCCGGCGAGCGCAGCCTCGGCTGCGGGACCAGCGCCGGTGTAAGCCACGTGTGTCAGTTCGATCCCCGCTCGCAGATCCAAAAGTTCGACGCCGAGCTGGGAAATGCTGCCGACGCCCGGGCTGGAGAAAGTGATATGGTTGGGACTGGCCTTCGCGCGCCTGATCAAATCGGCAACATCGACAATGGAGCTGTCGATTCGCGTCACAAGGGCATCCGGCGAGCCGCCAAGATCGGCAATCGGCGTAAAGTCTTTTCCGGATCGTGACTGTCAGCGCGTTTCAACAACTGATTGACGAAAATAACGCTCGACGCCACGAGCAGCTTGTAGCCGTCGGGATCCGAATTGGCCACATAGGCGATGCCGACATTACCGTTGGCGCCGGCGTGATTTTCGACAACGACCGGCTGCCCAAGTTCTTGCGCCAAAGGCGCGCTCAGTACCCGCGCAATGAGATCGCTGGCGCCGCCCGGAGCAAACGGCACGATCAGCCTTACCGGACGATCCAGAAACGCTGCGTGTGCCGAGACCGCAAATAGTGCGATCACCGCGACCATGCCCGTCACGACAAAACCGAACGGCGCAGGAACCACACGGCGCATAACCCGCCGAGCAAATGTCGCGGTGATCATAGTGCCCCCCTTGTGTTTTCTTACGCGAACTAAGCCGCGTTTGGCAGAAGCTGCGAGCTTGGCCGCAGCGTAATTATTGTTTTGCGAGCGCGAGGATTTCGCGCGCCTCCTTCGGCGTCGCCACTTCGCGTCCCAGTCCCTGCGCGATCTTCATCATCCGTTCCACCAGAACGGCGTTGTTTTTTGCAAGCTCCCCTGGCGCGATATACGGATTGTCCTCGTAGCCGACGCGGACATGGCCGCCGAGCGAGACTGCCAGCGAGAGCAAATCCCATTGCTTTAAGGGATTCATCACGCTCACATTCCAGATGCAGTTCTTTGGCAGGTGATCGACCATATAGATGAGCGCTTTCTCGGTCGGCGGCGTCCAGGTTCCGCCAGGCCAGCCGAGAAAGAGTGTCGTGTAGGACTTTTCCTTGAGGTAGCCCTGCTTGCGAATAAACTCGAGATTCCAGAACGCGCCGGTGTGGAAGCACTCGACTTCGAGCTTCACTTTGTACTTTTCAGCGGCTTTAGCATAGTCGAGCAGTTCTTCGACCGGGTGGATCGCCATCATGCGCTTGGGCGGAAACTGCGGATCGGGATTAAAGTATTCGTCGTGGGCATTGAAAGCGACCGCCATCATGTCCGGGCCAAGCGTCATGAGCTTGACCTTCTCTTCGAGCCGCGCACTGGCAACGCCGAATTGCATGACCGGATCGGTCTTAGCGAGAATGGTCTCCTGCAGCCGCTTCCAGCCCTCGTGATTGATGCGCGACACTTGCTTGCCATCGGCCTGCATCGACTCTTCAAGCGTGCGGATACCGTGAATGTGAGCAATGGCGGCCCCGGCTTTGATGCCGTCGATATATTGCTGTGCCACAGCCATCGATGTCTTCCTGGGGAGGACAATAATGATTGATCGGATAAGAGGTCCTTGAGTCGCAGGCGACAGTGATGATCAGCTTTTCCATTTTACTTCCTAAGTTTCCGGCTTTGCTAAGAGTGCTGCGATTACAGCAGGTGGTGAGAGACGATTTCCGCGGTTTGTTGAACCAACTCGTAATGCCTAAGCATCGGCCCGAGTTCACGACCGCTTACCCCGATAGCGCCGATCGGCTGATTACCGGCATTGAAGATCGGCGCCGCGACACAGCATGAGGCGGCCACATGTTCGGCACGGTCGATGGCGTAGCCGCGCTGCCGGATCTCGGCGAGCTCTTTCATGAAAACAGTACGGTTGGTGATCGTTGTCGGCGTATAGGCCGTGAGCGGCTTGCGGCTCAGCAATTCGCGTACCTCTGTCTCGGGCAGAAAAGCCAGAATGGCCTTGCCGAGCGAGCAACAATGCGCCGGCGCGCTCTTGCCGAAACGGGAATAGATGGTCGGCAACGCCGGCTTTTCGACCCCCGCAATGTAGAGGACGCAATCGCGATGGAGGATTCCAAGATTAGCACGCTCGCCTGTTTTCATAGCGAGGTTATGCAGGTGCGGTAACGCTTCGACACGCAGCCGGTTGCGGTCGAGCAAACTCGAGGCGAGCGGCAGCACGGCAAAACTAATGGACAGCCGGCCGTCGAGCGGGTCCTGAGCGAGATAGCCGGCGGTAGCCAACGTCTGCACGAAACGATAGGCGGTGGGCCGGGCGATACCGGCATTGATCGCCATCTCTGCGACCGTGAGAGGGCGTTCCGCCGCAGCAACGGCATTAAGAACGGTCAGTGCCTTACGCAGGCTTTTGACAGCCGAAACGTCGGCGCTGTCAGCTGCGTCCGAAGCATTGGGAGACGGTGAGCGAGGCACTCTTCTATCCATTCAGCATGTCCACATTGTGGACAGTCCGTTCGGATATAATTGAATAGGCCGATCCTCCGGTCAAGGGCGGCCGACGTTGTGCAATTAAATGCACCTCCGTTCGATAGATTTGCGGCCTCCTGGGCTAACGAGCGAACTGCTTACCCATGCCTGCCAAGCTTGCTAAGATGCCGCGCGAAACACGGCCTCGACCTGTTCATGAGGAGAGATCGTGAAGCCATTTGTTGAACGAATACTGACGTTTTTGCTTTTCGTCGCATTGGCATTTTGCGGCTTCGTGCCGACCAAGGCCGACGAGCGTGTGCTCAAGCGCGAAGAATCCTTCAAGGATTGCGCAACGGGCTGCCCCGAGATGGTTATGATCCCCACCGGCTTATTCGCAATGGGATCAATGGCGAGCGAAGCGGGCCACCAGTCATCTGAAGAACCCCAGCACAATGTTACGATTGCCAACCCATTTGCAGTGGCCAAGTTCGAAGTGACATTCGCAGAGTGGGACGCCTGCGCGGCTGGGGGTGAATGCGCTTCGCACATCGACGATGGAGGCTGGGGACGCGGCCGTCAGCCGGTGATCAATGTGAGTTGGGACGATACGCAGCATTACGTGAAGTGGCTCTCAAGGATTACCGGCAAAACCTATCGACTGCTCACTGAAGCAGAATACGAATATGCCGCACGCGCAGGCACGCAGACGGCCTATCCTTGGGGAGACGAAATCGGACACAGCAACGCCAACTGCGCTGCCTGTGGCAGCCGGTGGGACTTAGCACAACCCGCTCCGGTCGGCTCCTTCGCTCCGAACCGGTTTGGCCTCTATGACATGGTTGGTAATGTCTGGGAGTGGGTCGAGGACTGCTTACACGAGGACTACAGCGACGCACCGCCGGTCGATGGATCAGCATGGATGACCGGCGGAGACTGCGGCAAGCACCGTCTTCGCGGCGGCTCCTGGACGAGCGATCCCGAGGGAATCCGTTCTGCAATTCGTGGCCGAGGCCGAACGGATGAGCGGGCCACTATCATCAACTTCCGAGTCAGTCGCACGCTTACACCGTGACCTCATTACACCTCGTCGAGTACGATGGGGACCAGTCGAACATCGCCAACAATGGCAAAGTATGCGGCAGCGGCGCGAGTCCAGCAAACAGCTGGCATAAGCGTGAATACGCATCACATTTCTCTGCGTGTTGGCGTAAGTCAGAATATCGCGCGTATGAGAGAAAGGCCAACGCAGACCGAACCGCCTCACTGTTTGAGGGTCGTCCGCTTTTGGTCCATTTTCGGATATCGTCGTGAACCGGGCGATAGTCTGCTCGAACGGCAGACATCGGTCTTGGCCGGCAGACCTGCCCTACCTCGCTCGGCGACGCTCCTGCATTCCCCGCTTATCGGATTTAATTGGCCGGCTCGCGAGCGATGCCACTTTACCCTTCCGGCAAGGAAATCCGTTGGGCCTGCCACGCTCGTCAAAGCTGCCACGCACCGGCCCGCGGGCGGGAAGCGTGACCGGACAAAATTGCGCCACGCGAGAGCATTTCTGTCCGGTGGCGCATTTGTGCCCCCGTAACGCACCGGGGCATTTGTGTCAGGAATCAGAGGCGGAGGGTGGCTCCGCCGCCAACTCTTCACTCCCATTTCGCACGCCAGTGGCTGTCATCAATGCGTGTCGAAAACCGCCTGATAAGCGGCAACCGCCTTACGAATATCGGCTAGCTCTGCTGGGGTCGGATGTTCCGGATCTTTAGCCGCCGGGAGGCTGCCGAATTTTAAAAGGCACGCGATCAGCAGCATGCGGGCCTTGGTTGCGGTCAGGTTCGAGCCGGCGATGAAATAATCGTCCGGGTCGGCAAAACCCTCCGGACTGCCGCGACCGACACGCGCCACCGGAAGGCCGCTATAGATCGCCCGCCGCATCACGGCCTGCCGCACCGACGAGGTCATCTTGCCATAAGGCGTCGTGCCTTCGATGACGAAGCCGGCGAGACGACCAGCGTCGAGCTTCCGCTCCAGGAGCGCCATGAGGTCGGCGGTGACGGACGGGTCGTCCAGGTATTCCTCGGCAAAAAAGCCGCCATCCTTCACGATGGGAACAGACGGAATGGCGTCTTCGAGCAGATCGCCGCTTTCGTCGCGTGTCTTGACGTCCATCCGCTTAATCAGGCCGCCAGAACCGTAGACGACCGGAACGGAGGATGGCAGCTTGGAAAGATTGACGTCGGACAAATATGTGTGTTTGAGCGCCGGCACGTAATGCAGCACGGCGGCGCCGTGATAGCCCATGCCGCCCAGAATGCCGCCGTGACCGCCGGTCGCCACATAGCCGCCCGGCCGGGCATCGACCTTCATCACCTCGCGGGCGGCGAAAATGCGCTGTTCTTGCAGCACGATGACGCCAGCCCGATTGCGGCCTTGTTCGTCGGCCCAGACCCGCGAACAGATATATTCGACGGAGTCGGTGAGGTTCTTCGGCCCGTCATTGCTGATCTCGCCGTTCGGCCGCTGTGCCGAGTTGCCGCAAATCGGAATCGTCGTGTCGATCAGAAGATTGAACCAATAGGCGACTTCCTCGACCTGCGGGCTGCCCTGCGTATAGATCGCGCCGTCATATTTCTTGCTGTCGAAGACTTTGCGCGCTGCATTGGTCAATCGCGCCAAAGCCGGCCGCGGCGGCGCTTCACCAAGGTGATAGGGCCGGTAGGCAAAGAAATCCTTGCTGCGCGTTTCCGGCGCAATGTCGCCCTCGCCTTTGTCGGTACGGAGCGCTGCCGGCAGTCCTTTGGTGTAACCGGCCGTCGGCAGAACGCGATAGAAGTCGACATCGGCGAATGACGAAATGAGATTGCCGACGCCCGCGGAGCCTACGGACAAACGATCAATCTCCTCGAAGCTGCGCGAGCCGTCGGGATAGAACGACTGCCGCGCCTGCGATGCCGGCGCACCGGGATCGGTGCATTCGCCCTCCCAGGGCCGGCCATCAACTTGTCGCGCCATATAAGGCATCGGATACAGCCCGTCGTCGGGCCGGATTTCGATTTCAAATACTGCTTTGTCCTGCTGACTCGTGCGCTCCTTATGGAAGACACCCTTGGCGTCGAGATAGCCGTCCGGCGGACCATAGAGCTCGGCGGCGTCGGCTTCGAGCGGATGGGCCGAGAAATACTCCACATAGACTTTGGCCGGCGCCGCCAGGCGTTGCGGGCGCAGCACGTCGAAGCGCTGATCGGTGCCGTCGGCGTTCTGCCGCGGCGGCAGACCGTATTTGGCCCGCGCCTTATTGGACGTGACGAGCGGCGGCGAGTTTTGGATAGTGGCCGTCGGTCCGGCCAAATGGGCGATCTTGGGGCGTTTCGACATTTTTTTGTTTCTCCTCACAAAGATAAATCGATCGCAAGTCCTTCGCAGCTATTCGGCGGCGTGGCGCATGGCGCCGGCCTTGTCGAGGAAGCCAACCACTTCCTCGGTCGTCATCACGTCGGCAAACAGCGTGACCATGTTGTTGAGGGTCGCGTTGTGCTCGGCATCGGTCAAGGCGGCATTGCCATCGGCAATGAAGATGACCTTGTAATTCATCTGCATGGCGTCACGCGCGGTCGATTCACAGCAGACATTGGTCGCAGTGCCGGTGATGATCAGCGTATCGATGCCGCGCGCCTGCAGGATGTCGTGCATATCCGAGGAACCTGGAACGAAGGCGCCGAAGCGGGTCTTGTCGACGATCAGGTCTTCGAGTTGCACGTCGAGACCCGGCCACAGCGCGAAACCGTGCGCGTCGCGGCTGAACGTGTCGATCATCGCCTTGCGGCGGCCCGGCGAGGCAAAATCGTTGAACCAGCTCGACCATTTCACTTGGGTCTCGTCGTCGATGAGATAGCGGATGAAGACATTGATGCCGCCGGCGGCGCGAACTGCTTTGCAGATATCGTTGACGTTGGGGACGATGTCGCGCGCGACAGGAAGCTCGACCGTGGCGCCCGGCTCCATGAAGCCGTTCTGCAGATCGACAATGATATGCGCGGTCTTGGCCGGGTCGATATTGCCGAACATATGGAAGCCGTCGCGATAGCCCGGCAGGCGGGCTAGAACTTCGGGTGCCATGGCTATCTTGTGCATGCTCGTCTCCTTCGCTCTGTGCGTCCGCTAGTGACGCGTTGGGTTATTGCCTGGCCACCAAGGCCGAAGCCGCAGCAGATGCCGGTCATTCGGCAGCCACGTAGCTGCCGAGCTCCCTCGAATCTCCCAAGGCCGCGGGTAGCACCTCGCCGGTGATTGTGCCCTTTTCGATCAACAGAACCCGTTCCGACAGGCGGCGGATGAAATCCAAGCTCTGCTCGACCACGATGATGGCGAGCCCTTGATGGCGATGCAGCCCAATGAGGATTTCCAAGATTTCCTCGACGATCGACGGCTGAATGCCTTCGGTCGGCTCGTCGAGTAAAAGAAGCTTGGGACGCCCACACAGCGCTCGTGCCAGGGCCAGGATCTGCTGTTCACCGCCGGATAGCGCTCCGCCAAGACGATCCATGATCGGATCGAGCCGTGGAAAACGCGCCAGGATATCCTTCACGCTATTCTCTTCGTCGTGAACACCGTCCTCGACGAAGCCCATGCGGAGATTCTCATAGACCGTCAGCAACGGGAAGATGGCGCGCCCCTGCGGCACATAACCGAGGCCGGCGCGCGCCCGGCGAAACGACGGCTTGTCGCTGATATCGCCACCGCCGAAACGGATTTTGCCGCGCGTGAGCGGCACCTGCCCGATCAAGGTCTTCAGCAGCGTGGTCTTGCCCATGCCGTTATGGCCGAGCACGCCGACGACCTCGTCCTCGCCGACGGTGAAATTGATGCCGGAGAGAACCGGGATGCGGCCATAGCCGGCGTGAATATCAAGCACTTCAAGCATGGCCCGCCCTCCCATCATGCCGCGGCCTGCTTGCCAAGATAGACGTCGCGGACCATCTCATTGCCGAACACCTCGTCGACATCGCCTTCCATCAGGATTGTGCCGCGGTTGAACACCGTGATCCGCCGCGCGATAGTCCGGATGAAAGACATGTCGTGTTCGACGACGATCAGCGGATGATCGCGATTGATCTCCTGGATCAACTCGGCAGTCCGCACCCGCTCCTCTTCCGTCATGCCGGCGGCCGGCTCATCCAGGAGGATCAGGTTCGGCTCGCCGCACAACACCAAGCCCAGTTCAACCCATTGGCGCTGGCCGTGCGCGAGCTGGCCGGCGATGCTATCGGCGAAGCGGCCGAGCGACAGCTTGTCGATCTGCGCCTCGACCGCCTGCGCGATCGCTTTGCCTTTCTTATAGCGCGCCGCGGCGATCCAGAGATTCTCGCGCACTGAAAGGCCGTTGAAGACACTCGGCACCTGAGTCTTGATACCGATGCCGAGGCGGGCGATCTCGTGCGCCTGCAAGGTGGTGATGTCGGTGCCCCGAAACAGCACCGCGCCGCTGCTCGGCTTTACTTGGCCGGTCATGAGCTTAAAGAACGTGCTCTTGCCGGCGCCGTTCGGTCCGATCAGGCAGCGCAACTCGCGCTCGGCAAGCGTGAAGTCGACACCACACACTGCCTGCACGCCGCCGAAATGCTTGCTCAAGCCGCGCGTCTCGATCAGCGGCGGGCTCATTGTTTGCCCCCGCGTGCGATCTGCGGCGCAACCTGAGACGGATGCGAGGTAACCTTGGGCGCGGAATTGGAGGGCCGGCGAAGCGACAAAAGCCACGGCACCAGACGCTCGGTCACCATTGGCGCGACACCCTTCGGCACCAGCAGGACGAAGACCAAGAGGATCGCGCCGAGCACCATATTGGCGTTCACCAATTGCTGCGTGCCAATCTCGACCGTCAGCCAAGAGATCGCGATGGCGCCGATCACCGGACCAAGCAGCGTGCCCGCGCCGCCGACCATGAGCCAGATGATCATCTGCGCTGATTGCACGACGCTAAAAGCGGTCGGGCTGACGAAATTACCCCAGGCGGTGAACAGACAACCAGCGAGACCGGCCAGTGCGCCGCCGATGGAAAACGCGATGAGCTTGTGCAGGCGAGCATCGTATCCCAGGAACTCGACGCGTTGCTCGTTCTCCCGCACGGCGATCAGCACCCGGCCGAAGCGCGTCCGCAGCAAAGCGTGCAAGCCGAAATAGACGACCAGCAACACGATCATGCAGAGGATGAACATCCCCTCGGGGTCGAGCGTATTATCCGGCTGGAACGGAATATTCAGCGACGGGATGTTCGGCATGCCGTTAAAGCCGCCGAGCATGGCTTCGCCGATGTGATATTGCGGGCCGGCGGTCGAGTTGACGACATTGTAGAAGATCAGCGTAACGGTCAGCGTAATGACGCCGACATAGACGTCACTGATGCGGGCATAGAACATGAAATAGCCAAGGCCCGCAGCCAGCAGCGCCGGCAAGGCCAGAGAGAGGAGCACCGGTACCGTGCTCTCGCCCATGTTGATGACGGCGACCGCATAAGCGTAAGCGCCCAGACCGAAGAACGCCGAATGCCCGAAGCAGAGGATGCCGCCATACCCCCAGATGAAAGCGAGGCTCAGCGCCAGAATGGAAAAGATCCCGTAGAGCGTGAGCTGCAGCAGCGTGTAGGTATCGAGCGCGAGCGGAAAGCCAATCAAAATCGCGATCCCGATGAGGCCGACTGCCACGAGGCCCGCATTGGCGCGCAGGAATGCGGTCATAGACTGCCCCGGAAATAACGGCCGGTAATGCCTTGGGGCAGCAGCCGGATCAGAACGATCGCCGCGAGAAGGAGCGCCACCTCGCCATAGACTGGATTGGTCGCGAAGGTCGCGATCTGGTTGATCATGCCGAACAAGGTCGAGGCTGAGATCGTGCCAACCAGCGGCGCCGCGCCACCGCCGATCACGGTGATGAAGGCGCGGCCGATATAGGAGCCGCCGATGCTCGGGAAAACGCCGGACACTGGGGCCAGGATGCCGCCGGCAAAACCGGCAAGCGCAGCGCCGAAGGCAAATGTTACTGCATAGATACGTGACGTGTCGGTACCCAAAGCCGCCGCCATGTCGGCATTCTGCATGGTACCGCGGGCCAGGAGACCGAGCCGGCTCGATCGCAGGATCACATAAACCCCGGCCATGGCCACGATCGCCATGGCGATGACGAACAGGCTGTAGCCGCTCGTCCGATAGGCGCCGATGGTGATTCCAGGGAGCGGCGTCGGCACGCCTTCGGTCATGTCGCCGAACACCATCGTTAGAGCGCCGACGATAAAGAGGCTCAAGCCCCAAGTCGCAAGCATGGTCTCCACCATGCGCCCGTAGAGATGCCGGATGACAAGCCGCTCGATCACCGCGCCGATAAGAGCGACCGTCAGCGGCGGCACAACCAGGATGGCAATCCAAATATTGACGTTGTGGTGGATGGCGACTGCGGCGCTGTAGCTGCCCATCACCATGAACTCGCCATGCGCCAAGTTGATGATGCGCATCATACCGAACACGATGGCGAGGCCGAGGCTGATGAGCGCCAGCGTCGCGATGGCAGAAACGAAGTCGATCGCAACGACGATTGCCAGATCCAATGCGAATTCTCCGTGTCGCGCTTGCGGACCGGCGCGGCGGCAGCCGGGGAAGGATTGAGCTGCGGCCCCGCGCCTAATTCACCTTGATGATGTACTGCTTGGCCTCACGCGGATTTTTCTTCAGGTCGCAGACCGCGGCGGTGTCTTCGGGCTTGCGCTGCGGGAAAGTGTCGATCAGCACAAGCTCCTTGTTCTGCACCTTGGCCAGGTGAACGTCGAAGATGCAGTGATGCGTCGCCGGATCGATCGTCACGGTGCCGCTCGGGCCGTCGATGCTGATGCCGCTCTCGAGCGCTTCGATGAGCTTTTCGTGGTCGGTCGTGCCCGCCTTCTTGACGCCAGCGGCCCATAGCAGCATGCCTTGGTAGCTCGCCATGGTCAGGTCGGAAATCGGCGGATAATCGGCGCCATATTTCGCCTTGAAGCGCTTGAGGAAGTCCTTGTTAGCGGGGTTGTCGAGGCTCTCGATGTAATTGTAGGCGACGATGACGCCGTCGCTTTCCTCGGGTGTCAGCACCGAGAGTTCGCCGCCGCCGGCAAATGTTGTCGAGGCGATCGGAATTTTGCCGGACAAGCCGGCGGCATGGAACTGGCGGTAAAACGAAATCGGTCCGCCGCCGACCAGCACGGTCATGATCCAATCCGGCTTCGCCGCCTGAATCTTGGAAATCGTGCTGTCGAAATTCGTCGCATCGAGCGGGAAGAATTCAGTGCCGAGAACTTCGCCGCCGCTGTCTTTGACGTATTTCTTCACCCAGTCGGAAGTAATCTGCCCATAATTGTAGTCGGCGGCGAGCGTATAGACCTTCTTGCCCCAATTCTTCATTCCGTATTCGACAAGAAGCTGGGTGTTGTGCGCCGGCGTCACGCCGTCGATGAAGATGTTGCGGTCGCAGACGCCGCCTTCATAGGGCATGTCGTAGAAATAGAGGGTCTTGTATCTATCGAGCATCGGCCGGATCACCTCGCGCGACGCCGAGGTGATGCCGCCATGCACGACCGACACTTTGTCCTTCAGCGCGGCCTCCTGCGCATATTGCGCATAAAGCTGCATATTGGTCTGGGTGTCGAAGCTGATGACCTTCACGGGGCGGCCGAGCAAGCCGCCGGCATCGTTCATATCGGCAACCGCGAAATTAAGCACGTCGAACATCGGCTTGCCGGCAGCTTCGAGGCCGCCGGACAAATCGTACATGCTGGCAACGAGGATGGGATCGCCGGCAGCGGCCGCGCTCCTGATGACGGCGGGAGCAAAGACGGCGCTCGCTGCACCGGCTTTCAATAATGCTCTGCGACTAATCCCCATGACTCGATGACTCCTCTGGTTTTCGTTTGGCAGCCCGATCCCGGCGTCGCGTTCAATGCTGTTGTCAAATTTGCTCTCAGCTTCACCATCACTACGCTTCGGAAAAATTCACGCGCTCGCTCGACGAACTGTCGCGGATAAGATACGGCATCCCTGTTCTCGGCCGCATGATAGTGTGCCCCGGATTCCATCGCTCGCCTCGGACTGCCAATATGTGGCCTCTGATTGCCAGAACTCTTGGCGTCGCCGGCCACGATCCGAACGATCAAAATTGAAAAACGGCGCACGCGCTTAGGCGCGCGATCGGCCATCGATCGATGGGGCGCGGCAAGGCGATCTAAGAACAACTTATCGCCACGCGGCGCCGCACCACCATGTGCGGCGGACAGCCGTAGGTCTTCTTAAAGGCGCGGCTAAAATGCGACAGATCGGTGAAGCCGAAGCTAAAAGCCGCATCGGTGACTTGTCTGATATTTCCTTCCGCCAACGCTTTGTAGCTTGCCGCAAGGCGCTGCTGCCAAAGCCAGCGGATCGGCGTCGTATCTTCGGCGGAAAATAGCCGATGCAACGTCCGCGGCGCCACGTTCTGTGCCGCGGCAATGCTTTCAATCGTCATCTCGGCATCGTGCAGATTTGCGAGCACGTAGCGTTTGACCTGATCGAGCTTTTGCCGGCCGCCGCATTCGCCATCGGCCGGGTCTATCAATTCCGCTTCGAGCGTCGTCGCCAATATGTCGAGCGCCGAACCGCAAAGCCGGTTGGCAACTTCTTCGTCCGCTGGCATTTCAAATTCGACGAGATGGCGGACGATGGTCGCCGTCAGCATTCCGAGTTTCGAGCCCCCAGCGACGCGCCGCGCCGTAAGGCGATGACCGTCCGGAACGCGCGAGACCATCAAGGGACGCGGGATCGTCAAAACGATCTCGTGGGTGTCACCGCCGAATGCCAAAGTAAAGGGCTGCGACTGGTCATAGATGACAAGATCGCCAGCGCCGACATTTGCCGTGCGCCCGTTCTGCTCGATATTGATCTGGCCGCGGCAGACCAGAAACAACATGAAATGGTCGCGCGGGTCGCGCCGGATCTCCGCAGAGTTGCGTAAGACTTCGAGCCGGCAATCCGGTATGGACGAGGAGACATCGCTGACCGTGAGCGCGCCAAATTGCCGCGCCGAAATGCGTCCTTTGAATGTGCCGCTGAGCCGCTGGCGATATTCAGTGTGCGAATAATTGCGGCAGGTGACTTCGTGCCACCGCTCAAAGCAGGCATCCGCGCCGATTACATTTTGCATGCCGGGCGCGGGCATATTGAGAGTGGGCATACTGAGCATCCGGATTGGCTCCAGGTCGAGTTCACCGGTTCTCGGTTAGCCTCATCCAAGCAAATGCCATGCCATTTGCGTCGCGCGGAGTTCCATCCGCCCTCATCCATCTATGCCTGGAAAGAATAGATCGATCCTGCCGCGAAAATTGGCGCGCAGAGGCCATGCTTCGGCACGGCGAACCAAGCGCCGGCACCGCCGCCCATGTTATTCGCAAACATGCCGCTCCGTCGGGCGAAACTGATCAACGATCGGTTAGCGCGTCCGATTGACACAACTTTTGCAGTGCCCAGTTACGCCCGCCCGCCCCGCGTAAGTGAGAACATCCGATGTCCTTCAAAATGCCGTCGACGGAACAAGTGCGCTCTTTGGGCGACAGCCTGGGTCTCGACCTCACTGACGACTACGCCAAATCCTTCATCAATTTCATTAAGCCCTTCGCCGACGGCTATCGGCTGATCGCGTCGCTGCCGGACGACGTGCCGGCGATAAAATATCCGCGCGGCGCCTATTACCGGCCGGAGGGCGATGAGAACAAATATGGCGCCTGGATCGCCAAGACCGAGATCAAGGGAGCTAAGACCGGAAAGCTCGCCGGCAAGAAAGTCGCGGTGAAAGACACTTACGCGCTTGCCGGCGTGCCACTGACCAACGGCGCATCGGTGCTGGAAGGTTTCGTTCCGGAATTCGACGCGCCGGTGATCACGCGCCTTCTCGATGCCGGCGCCGAAATCGTCGGCAAATCGGTCTGCGAATATTTTTCATTTTCCGGCGGCGCGGCCACCAGCATATCGAGCCCGGTGCACAATCCACGCGCGTGGGGCCATACTCCGGGCGGCTCGTCCACCGGGTCCGGCGCGCTCGTCGCGGCCGGCGAGGTCGATATGGCGACCGGCGGGGACCAAGCCGGCTCGATCCGCATTCCCGCCTCTTTGTCGGGCGTCGTCGGCATCAAGCCGACCTGGGGGCTCGTCCCCTATACCGGCATCATGGGCATGGATCCGACTATCGATCATGCCGGCCCGCTCACCGCGACGGTCGCCGACAATGCGCTGTTCCTGGAAGTGATGGCCGGCGAAGACGGCTACGATTCGCGGCAAGCCAATTTGAAGGTCGACAGCTATACCAAGGCGATCAGACAAAGCGCTGCCGGCCTGAAGATCGGCGTGGTGAAAGAAGGCTTCGGCCAATACGACTCGCATCCCGACGTCGATGCCGGCGTGCGCGCCGCCGCCAAAGTGCTGGAAGGCCTCGGCGCCATAGTGGAAGAAGTCTCGATCCCCTGGCATCCGATCGGCATTCCGATCTGGGCGGCGATCGCGCTCGAAGGCACGCTTCACGCCATGGTCACGAGCGCGCTCCCTCGCAACATCGAAGGTCTCTATCCACTATCGCTGGCCGGGCGGCTTGGCGGATTGAAGGGCCGCGCTAATGAATTGCCCGACACGGTGAAGGTCGGCATTTTGCTCGGCGCCTACACCGACAAATATTATCACGGTTACTATTACTTCAAGGCGCAGAACCTGCGCCGCCGGCTGCGCGCCGCTTACGATGCTGCGCTCAATCAATACGATCTGCTGCTGATGCCGACGACCCGCATGATGGCGTCAAAAATCCCGGCGCCCGACGCGCCGATGGAAGCCTTGATGCAGCATAGCTGGGAGCAGATCACCAATACCTGCCCGTTCAACGTCACGCATCATCCGGCGATTTCGCTGCCTTGCGGTTTTGGCGAGGGCGAACGCCCGATCGGACTGATGCTGGTCGCCAAGCACTGGCAGGAATCCACGCTCTATCGCGCCTCGGATGCATTCGAACGCGCCGGCGATTGGCAGAAAATGGGGCCTAAAGGCAAACGTTGATCGTTTGCGCGTTTGACCACCAACAGGAGACGGAGATGGACGCCTCGACCGTGATTAAAGTCGCCGCGACGCCACAAAGCGTCAGATGGGGATTCTTCGATGCCACGACGCCTGCGATCATGCGCGTCGCCTCTGGCGCCGAGGTCGTCATCGAGACTGTTTCCGGCGAGCCAAATTGTCTGCCGACCGATCCGGTCTTTGAAATCCTACCTGAGCACAAGCCGATTCTGGACGCTTGCGAGCGCGGCGCCGGCCCGCACCTGCTCACCGGACCGATCTATGTCGAAGGCGCCAAGCCTGGTGATGTTCTTGAGGTCGACATTCTGGACGTAGTGCTGCGGCAGAACTGGGGCTTCAATCTCATCATCCCGCTGCTCGGCACGATCCCCGAGGATTTTCCGGACTTCGTCATTAAGATTTTGCCTATCGATAAACAGGCAGGCACGGTCACGCTGCCCTGGGGCGGCAAGCTCAAGCTCAGCCCGTTTTTCGGCGTCATGGGCGTGGCACCGCCGCCGAATTGGGGGCGTATCACGTCGGTCATGCCGCGCGCCATGGGCGGCAATATGGACAACAAAGAACTCGTCGCCGGCACCAAGGTCTATTATCCGGTGTTCAACGAAGGCGCCATGTTCTCAATTGGCGACGGCCACGGCGTGCAAGGCGACGGCGAAGTTTGCATCACCGCGGTGGAAACCGCCCTCACCGGCCGCTTCCGGCTCTCGGTGCGAAAAGACATGCAGCTCAGGGCGCCGCGCGCCGAGACCCCGACCCATTACATCACGATGGGCTTCGACGAGGACCTCGACGACGCGGTGAAACAATGTTTGCGCGACATGATCGCCTGGATCGGCGCATTGCGTGGCTTGTCGAGCACCGACGCCTATACGCTTTGCAGCCTCGCCGCCGATATCCACGTCACGCAAATGGTGAATGCCGCCAAAGGCGCGCATTGCATGCTGCCGAAATCGGTCTTGGTTTGAATTTGAACTCAAGCGCTCCTGGCGTCTCCAGTAGCACTGAGTTGGACATTCTGCCGCTCTAGTCGTCACCGCTCGCCGCCGTTCGTAGGTGATTGCCTGGCAAAAGCTGGCTGCGCGTCAAGAGCTGAGTTTGATTAAGGATCAGAGGCGGAGGACGCGCGATCATCCTTAGTGCTCTGGGCGGGAGCGGGCTGTTGCGATGATCCAATCTCATTCAGTGCTTTGTAAAAGCGCTCAGGTCGTGTTGGTAGATGTGTTGGTATCTGTCCTTGCGTTCGCTGAAACTTGTAGTTGAATCAGCTACATAGCCTCCTACTTCGTCTCCGTTCCGGGGAGCCAGTCCATGCCGCTCCTTCACCATCAAACCCCAGGCAATTGGGCCCTTTCCCTCTCGGGCGGGTTGCAATACCCCGGGAATATTAACCATACCCGCCTACCTTTTCCGCCTCGCTACAACGGGGCGCGAATCATGGCCTACATCCTCCCGCGTGCCATTATTGTGCTGTTGTGTTGGGGTCTCAGCTACGGGCTGATGCGAATTGTCATCGCCGACGAAAGCTGGGCGGTTTTCTACTTCACCGGTCTGTCGTGGGCGTTAGCCGGCATTGTCTGCTTCGGCTGTATCCACAAGCTACGCCGCGAGGCGGATCTTGATCAGACCCGCCCCGTCAATTCCGAACATATTCAAACCGAGCCGGCCGAATAAAGAGCGGTTACGCCCTGCCCGCGCGATTCCAGCCGCGGATGCGATCGCCGTAGATTTCGTGTCCGGTCGGCGTGACCACCACGGTATCTTCCAGCTTGATGAAACCACGTTGCGGATGCTGCAGCGTGGTTTCGACTGAAATTACCATGCCGGTTTCAAGCGGCCGCTCGGCGTCATAGGCATCGTAAGGCACCGGTCCCGAATTGGTCAGCCGCGGTGCCTCGTGGCTTACCAGGCCCATGCCATGCGCCAGGAAATGCGCGTGGTTGTGAATCTTGGATTTATGCAGCACCGCATTCGCCGCCGCATAAATCTCCTTGCCGATCGCGCCGGGCCGGATCGGCTTCATCGACGCCTGCTCGACGGCTTCGACTTCGGCCAGGAGTTCGACCAGTTCCGCATCCGGCTCGCCGGCCACACCCATTCGGCAAACGTCGCCGATATAGCCGTGATAATTGCCGCCGGAATCGAGCGACAGCACGTCGCCTTTCTCCCAGCGTTGATCAGACGGTGCGCGATTGAGACTCGAGCCGACTGTGATCAGGCAATAATCGAAGGTGAGACCGCGCACGCTTTCCTCGCGGCGCAGCGCCTCGGTCAGTTCGTTCTTGGTGGCGCCGGGGCCGAAATTCTTGAAAACGGCTTCCATCGAATCGATCACCGCGTCCGAAGCGAAGCGCAGCATGTTCAATTCGTCGGGCGTCTTGCGCACGCGCAAACGCTCGAGCACGAACAATGCGTCCTTGAGGTCGCTGTGCGGGAATGCCTTCTGCAACACGGCGGTGGCATCGGCCGGAATAAAGGCGAGTTCGACGCCGATCCGTTTCGGCTGCGGCAAGAGCCGGCGTAGATAGGCGGCGGCCCGTTCCATCGCGTCGATCGAGCCCGAGCTTTTGGCGTCGACCTCGGCCACCCAGAACGGCTTCACCTCATGCTGGAAATTTTCCATGCGATGACCGAAGAAGCCGGCCTTTTGCGACTCGCCCTTGGCATAGACGAAGACCGGCAAATAGCGGCTTAGCCCCATCGCATCCATCGATTCAAAAAAGAAAGCTCGATGTCCGCCCAGGAGATACTGAATATTGTGCTTTGAGGTCGCCACCAGCACGTCGATCCCGGCTTCGTCCATCAGCCGGTCAAGCAGCGCGGTGTCGAACGGGGCGGTATTTGGTCGTCTGGTGACGTCGAGCATGATCGGTCTCCTCCGGGGCCACAGCCGTTTTTATTGCGGTCTCGGGTGCTACCCTAGCAAAATTGGCAAGTGCCATGCACCCCTCCGGAAGGCATAGCAAGCCTCCGCCAAATCGCCCCCAAAGGATGTTCCGCGACGAGAAATCCAACCTCAAATTGTACCGCGGCGGACCGCGTGTTTATGCAAAAGTTATTCTTTGGGCGGGGAAAAATGAGGCATTTGAGGACGTTGAGCCTTCGGCCTGCCACAAACCTATTCGCACTGCTAATGACTACCAGTATAGTGCCGCGCGCGATCAAGGACGGCGCTGTCGAAGCGTGCGGGAGGGGAACCTGTGGGGACGAACCGGAACGACGCGGGCTGGAAGAGCCGCCGCGCCGTCATTATTGCAATATGTGCCGGCCTGGTCCTGATCGGATCGGTTTATTGGTATTGGACGCAAGGACCTGACCCGGCCCACGCGGCCCGCACGGCGCATCCGGCCATTCCCGTCAGCATCGCCACGGCGTCGCGGCAGGATGTTCCGATTTATCTGACCGGGCTCGGCACGGTCCAGGCGCTGTTCACGGTCGGCATTCACGCCCAGGTCGACGGCAAACTGCAAGACGTTCTTTTCAAGGAAGGCCAGCGCGTCAAAAAAGGCGACGTGCTGGCAAAAATCGACCCCCGCCTCTATCAGGCCGCGCTCGATCAGGCCAAAGCGCGAAAGGCGCAAGACGAGGCCGCGCTGATCGCCGCGCAGAAGGATCTCGAGCGCTACAAGACGCTGGTCCTGAAGAGTTTCGAGACCCAACAGAATGTCGATCAGCAGCAGGCCAAGGTCGATCAGACCAAGGCCGCGATCGACGCCGACAAGGCGGCGATCGAAACCGCCCAGACCAATCTCGATTACACCGACATCGTCGCCACCAATGACGGCCGCATGGGCATGCGCATGGTCGATCCCGGCAATATCGTGCATGCCGGCGACCAGGCCCCGATTGCGATCCTCACGCAGACCGAGCCGACCGCCGTCATGTTCACGCTGCCGGCGCAGACGCTCGACGACGTACGCGAAGCGATGAAGCGCGGCGAGGTGGAAGTCGCGGCCTATGATCGCGACAATGCGCGGCTGTTGAGCACCGGCACACTCGCCACCGTCGACAATCTGATCGACCAGACCACCGCCAATTATCGCCTCAAGGCGATGTTCAATAACGACGATGAAAAATTATGGCCGGGCGAATTCGTCAACGCCCGGCTGCTGCTGGAAACCCGCAAAAGCGTGGTCGTCATCCCGCCGCTCGCCGTGCAGCGCGGGCCGCATGGCCTGTTCACCTGGGTGGTGAAGCCGGACAATACCGTCGAGCCGCGCCCGATCCAGATCTCGACAACGACCGCCGACCGCACCATCGTCACCTCCGGCCTCGATGACGGCGACCGGGTGGTGACCGACGGTCAATACAAGCTACAGACCAATTCGCCCGTGACCGTCACCACGCCGCACGGTACCGCCGCGCAAGGGAACGCGACGTGAGCATTTCCGAACCGTTCATTCGCCGGCCGGTCGCAACCACACTGTTGATGGCGGCGCTGGCGTTCGTCGGCATCGTCTCGTTTCCGTTCCTGCCGGTAGCCCCGCTGCCCCAGGTCGACTTCCCGACCATCCAAATCACGACGACCTGGGCCGGCGCCAGCGCCGAGACCATGGCGACATCGGTGGCCTCGCCGCTCGAGCAGCAATTCGGCCAGATCGCCGGCGTCACCCAGATGACGTCGCAGAGCTCGTTTGGCGCGACCACCATCGTCATCCAGTTCGATCTCAATCGCAACATCGATTCGGCGGCCCAAGACGTCCAAGCTGCGATCACGGTCGCGACCAAGACCTTGCCGCAGGCGCTGACGACGCCGCCAAGCTACAAGAAGGTCAATCCCTCGGATTCGCCGGTGCTGCTGCTGTCGGTGCATTCCGACACGATCCCGCTGATCACGGTCGACGATTACGCCAACATCTTCTTGGCGCAGCAGATCTCGCAGGTTAATGGCGTGGCGCAGGTGTCGGTATTCGGCGACCGCACACCTTCGATCCGTGTCCAGGTCGACCCCGCCAAGCTCGCCGCCAACGGACTGACGCTCGAAGAGATCCGCAGCACTTTGGTGGGCTCCACGACCAACGCCGCCAAAGGCACGATCAATACCGACAAGATCAGCTTCACCATCGCGGCCAACGACCAGATCATCGATGCCGACAAGTTCAACGATGTCGTGCTGGCGTATCGCAACGGCGCTCCGATCCGCGTCCGCGATGTCGGACAGGCAGTGGCCGAACCGGTCGACCGCACCGTCGCCGCCTATCAGAACAACAAGGACGGCGTCATTCTGGCGGTGTTCAAACAGCCCGGCGCCAATGTCATCGACATCGTCGACAATATCCAGGCGGAGCTGCCGCAGCTGACGGCCCGCATTCCGCCGGCGGTCAAGGTCGAAACCATTCTCGACCGTACGGTGACGATCCGCGCCTCGGTGTCCGACGTCGAGTTCACGCTCGTCCTCACCATCTGCCTGGTGGTGATGGTGATCCTGCTGTTCTTGCGGAATTTCTGGGCCACGCTCATTCCGAGCGTGACCGTTCCGCTCGCGCTCGCCGGCTCTTTCGCGGCGATGTATCTGATGAATTTCAGTCTCGATAACCTGTCGCTGATGGCGCTGACCATCGCGGTCGGTTTCGTCGTCGATGATGCCATCGTCGTGGTGGAGAACATCTACCGCCATGTCGAGCACGGCGAGGCGCCGTTTACGGCAGCGCTGAAAGGCTCGCGCGAAATCGGCTTCACCGTGTTGTCGATCTCCTGCTCGCTGATCGCGGTGTTCATTCCGCTGTTGCTGATGAGCGGCATCATCGGTCGCCTGTTCCGCGAATTCGCCCTGACCGTCACCGCTGCCATCGCGATATCGGCGCTGGTGTCGCTCACGCTGGCGCCGATGATGTGTTCGCGTTTCATGCACCGTGAATCGGGCGAGCACGGGCGCCTCTACCGCATTATCGAAGGCGGCTTCGACGCCATGCTGGCGTTCTATCGGCGCACGCTCGACGTCGTACTGCGCCACCAGCCGATCGCGCTAGGGGTGTTCTTTGCCACGATGGCCTTGACGGTGGTGATGGCTATCGAAATTCCGAAAGGCTTTTTCCCGATCCAAGACACCGGGATGATTCAGGGCTTCGCCGAGTTGGCGCAGCAGACTTCGCCTGACGAAATGATGCGCCTGATGCAGCGAATCGGCGAAGTCCTTCTCAAGGATCCCGACATCGATGGCTTCGGCTCCTTTACTGGCTCGACCGGTGCGGCGAATTCGGCCAATACCGGCCGCTTCTTCATCGTGCTTAAGCCGCACGATCAGCGCAAACTCAGCGCCTCGCAGATCATCGACCGCCTGAGGCCGGAGCTTGCCAAGGTCGCGGGCACGACGCTGTTTCTTCAAGCGACGCAGGATATCAATGTCGGCGGCCGCATCGCCCGCGGCGCCTTCCAATATACGCTGCAGGATACCGATATCGGCGAATTGAACGATTGGTCGCAGAAGCTGTTGGAGAAATTAAAGACCCTTCCACAGCTTGCCGACGTCACCAGCGATCTCGAGGCCGCCGCGCCGAGGCTGCAAATCACCATCAACCGCGACCAGGCCTCCCGCTTCGGTATTACCCCGCAAGCGATCGACGATACGCTCAATGACGCCTTCGGCCAGCGCGAGATCACGCAGTATTTCACCCAGCTGAAGACCTATTTTCTCGTCCTGGAAATCCTGCCGGAGCTGCAGAAGGACCTGTCGACGCTGGACCGGCTCTACGTCAAATCACCGATTACCGGCGGCGCGGTGCCGCTGTCATCCTTGGTCAATGTCGACAGCAATGGGATCGGACCGCTTCTGATCTCGCACCAGGGCCAATTCCCGGCCGTCACCATCACCTTCAACCTCGTGCAGGGAGTGGCACTCGGCGAGGCGGTCGATGCCGTCAACGACGCCTCGCGCGAGGTCGGCGTGCCGTCGTCGATCATCGCGACCTTCCAGGGCAATGCGCAGGCGTTCCAGACCTCGTTGCGCAGCGAGCCGGCTTTGATCGCGGCGGCGCTGATTGTCGTCTACATCATCCTCGGCATCCTCTACGAAAGCTTCATTCATCCGCTGACCATTCTGTCGACGCTGCCGTCGGCCGGCATCGGCGCGCTGCTGGCGCTCAGCCTCGGCCATATGGACCTGTCGGTGATCGGCATCATCGGCATCATTCTCTTGATCGGCATCGTGAAAAAGAACGGGATCATGCTGGTCGACTTTGCCGTCAATGCCGAGCGCGAACGGCACATGGAGCCGCTCGCCGCGATCCGCGAAGCCTGCCTGCTGCGCTTCCGTCCAATCCTGATGACGACGGCGGCGGCCATGCTCGCCGGCATTCCGCTCGCCATCGGCAACGGCGCCGGCTCGGAAATGCGCCAGCCGCTCGGCTACGCCATGGTCGGCGGACTGGCGCTGAGCCAAGTGCTCACGCTCTACACGACGCCGGTCGTCTATCTCTATCTCGACCGGCTGCAGACCTGGCTGTTCGGACCGAAGCTGGGGCCGATCGAGGACGCCGAGGCTGAACCGGTCCACGCCGTCGCCGCGGAGTAGCGGCTCGTCATTGCGAGCGAAGCGGTTCGTAGAGCGGACTAGCGAAGCATAATCCGCCACCTGAAAGTGGCAGGTTACACCCGCCCTACCCGCTCATCACAGCGGCCAAGCGCGCCCGCAGCATGAGAATTGTCGGGCGCCGAGGTGCGCGGTAAGTTTCGGATCTACGCGCCAAGAAAAAAGCCCGATGCAAGGGAGCGGAGTAAAACCTCAATGAGCGGAATAATTTCCACAACTACGTTCTGGACCCTCTGGCTGTTCGTTCATCTCATCCTTGCCTTGGGTCTATTGGGCGCCCTCACCCATCAGGCGATGGCCGTCGCGCTACCTGTTCGTAAGCCGGCCGCGGGGATCGTAACGCGCTTTCGCGCGGTGCCCGCCGCCGGATACACCACGGCCGTCTGCATCCTCTATGTGCTCACCTTCTTCGTCGGGTCCTATATCTACACGCAATATCGCACCGCCATCCGGATCCCGCTTGAGAGCGCGCATTATTACAAGACCGGCGGATTTTTCGACTTCAAGGAACATGTCGCAACGCTGGGCTTGGTTTTGCTGCCGGCCTATTGGTACTTCTGGAAAAACCCGCAGAACCCGGAATATGACAATGCGCGCAAGGGCGTGACGCTGGTGCTCGCCGTCATCGTGTGGTTCCTCTTCATCGTTGGCCACGTCCTCAACAACACGCGGGGCTTCGGATCATGAGCACGGCAACTGCCTCAAAGACGCAACCCGCATCGTCATTGGCGGCATCGCCTAAGTTCAGGGCGTTCGCCACGACATTTTCCATTTCCGGTCCGGTGATTTATTGCCTGGTGCAATATTTCAACTATCCGCTCTTCACCTATTGGCCGGCGGTTCGCCGCTTCGTTTGGGGATTCGGACCGCCGACTGACGACTACGGGCCAAACATGCTCTGGTATGGATGGAGCGTAACGACCGTCCTTATTGCCGGCGCGCTTGGCATTATTGCCATAATACTGCCTGAGCCCGTCACCAAGAAGCTTCCGCTCTGGCTGGTGTGGCTGCTGCCGATCCTGGCGATCCCTTATGTGGTCTATTCACTGATGCCGTGGTGGACGCTCGCCGCGCGACAGTGAGGACGATTTCCCCCGAATAGCGAAACGTAACCCGCCAACTAACAAAGTGGCGGGTTAGGTTACGCCGGAGCTTATCATCGGGCCCCGCATAGCGCGGACCCGTTGAGCAAACCTGTCCTACGATCTACGAACTGTCCGCCTGCGCAAGCGCCCGGAGCGTCTGTCCGACATTACGGCACGAGGTCACCGAGCGGTGCTGTTTTAATAACCTACCCGCATTGGAGGTCGTTCATATGTTTAACCTCGCATGGCCGAGTGCGTTGGCGCTGATTGCCGGCGTCAGCGTCGTAATTCAGCAGGTACTGAATGCAAACCTGCGCAGTGAGTTGAACTCGGCCGTCTGGTCCGGCTTCATGAGTTACTTCCTGGGAGTCCTGTGCATGGTGTCGCTCGCCATCGTGCTGCGTGAGCCGATCCCCTCAGGCGCGGTGATTACGCGCATCCCGTGGTGGTCTTGGAGCGGCGGACTGTTCGGCGCTATCTTCATCGGGCTTTCGATCCTTGTGGCGCAGCAACTCGGCGCTGCGGCTCTGATCGCTCTTCTTGTGACAGGGCAGATGATCGCGTCGGTAGTGATCGATCATTTCGGCTGGCTTGGCCTGGTACAAAGGCCTGTTGATCCGGCTCGCCTGATCGGCGTGGGCCTCCTTATTGGCGGAGTGCTTCTTATCCGTCGTTAGTTTGTCCGTGGCGGCCATGCTGGCCGGCATTCCGATGCAGCGCGGGCCCGAAAACTGGCGCGCATCAACTCTGTTTGAGACACGGGAACAATCAAGGCCGTTTGGCAGTCTCGTCCTGTGCTGGCCGGCCGTCGTCATCCAATTTCGGGTTAAGTCGCTAAGCTCAAACGGGAGACAGGAAAATGTTCAGTAAGACAAAAGTCGCGCTATCCGCTGCGATTGTTCTCTGCACCGTCTTCCCGACCTTGGCCGCGACCAGGCATCCGCGCGTTACCCATGTTCGTCCGGGGGCGTATGACGTAGTCCCCGATCACAATAGTGGCGACTGTTCGCCGGTTCATCCCCCATTTTGCAGTAACATTTGCACGGGGCCTGGACCTTGTGCAGCGCCGGATAGCTGGTGACGCGTGTAGCGCGGCCGGGAGCCCGCTGCTTGAGTGGATTTTGCGAATTCCCCGCGGAGCGCGGGGATCATTTTTTGACCATTTGCTCCAGTATACGGCCTGCCTCCGTCGATCCCAGGTCCCTCGCCCTTTGATACAAGGCGCGCGCTTTTGTTTCGTCGCCGCGCACGCCGACGACATTGTGCTCGGCGAGGTAGCGAGGGTCATACGTAGAGGCGAGCGCCAGCACTCCGTCGGCGTTACCGGCATCTGCCAAACGGCCGAACCCGATCCGCGCCGCCTCGATATCGCCGGCCTTTAGAAAATCCAGACCTTGGCTCATCAGCATCGCGGCTTCCGCAGGGTCCATCGGTTGCACTGCCGGAAGGACGGGAGTTGGCAATACGTCGGGAACCGCTGAAGCGACCTGGTTGCTGGGCAGTAGTGGCGCCGGCACCGGATCCTTAGCGACCTGGTTGGGCGGCAGTAGTGGCGCGAGATCCTTAGCGACCTGGTCGCGAGGCAGGAGTGGCGGCGGATCCTTAGCGACCCATTTGAGGCGGACTGCGCGGCTGTCCAGCAGCCGCTTGTCGGGGGCGAGCAGATCGAGCGCGGTATTCATCACGCCGACAAAGTCGCTGGGCGCGTAAAGATACAAGCCGCGAAGCTGGTTGGCCGCCAGGTGCCAGCCGGATGCGCCGATCGGCTCGCCCGCCGACAGCCGTGAACCCACCGCAAGGCCATTGAGTACCAGAGATTTATTTCCATTGCCGTGCTCGACGGCAACCGCGAGCGGCAGAGGGGCGTTCGCGAAGGTCTGTTGGTCATCGGCTACCAGCCGCGATGGCACCTGCGGTGCCGGAACGCTGCCTTCGCTACGCTTCACCACGCCCTCGCTCGATTTGGGTGAGGATATCATCGTCACGCCGTACGCAACGACTGCAGCGAAGCCGATCATCAAAGAGAAGCGCGCCAGCAGGCCGAAATCGGTGCGTCTCTTTGTTTCAATCGGTGGCTCCGGCACGATCTCCGGATCGAGACGAAAGCGGGACTGCGCCGCACGGCGGGCGGGAACGCGATCTTGCAGCCGCGATTCGAATGAAAAGGGCGACACGCCGGTCTCGTCTTGTGACGATAGGGCAAGCGCGGATCGCGCATCTAAGTCAACGGGAACGGTAGGCTCCGCATCGGCAACCTCCCAGATCGCGTCATGCACGCCAGCCTTCGCCTCGGCAGCTTCACGCTCGGCATGCCATGGGTCGATTCCCGACGATGGCAGCCGGTCGATTGTGCGCGGCCGCGATCTAAACCCCAGTGGGGTTTGGTCGTCCGATATTTTCTCACGCACGCTTCGCGGCGCATAAAGTTCATGGCCCTCTAATTTGTTGTCACGCGAAATTGGACTACTCACATTAGCCTCCCCGACCTTGCGGTCGATCCTCACAATGCCCTGTGGGCCCTAGCCTCCTGCTTTCCGGCTCGCGTCCTTCTGAACGCGCTGTTTACGGTGAAACGTCCGTCGGCTTGATCTTGCCGCCTTGGCACGAGATTTGACTTCAAATCATCAATCTACCGACACTCCACTCGCGGTGATCGGCGCCGCCCATTTCTTGACCTCGCTGGCGACGAATTTCTTGAGATATTCGGGGCTGGTGCGATCGGCGGCGACCAGGTCGGTGCCGATCTCCTCCATGTGCTTGCGTACCGATGGCGTATTCATCGCCTCGACCGTCGCGTCATGAAGCTTGCGGATAATCGGCTCCGGCGTGTGCCGCGGGAAGAACAGCCCGATCCAATTGTTGGCCTCGAATCCCGCAAGACCCCCCTCCTGCGCGGTTGGCACGTCGGGCAGTACGGCCGAGCGGGCGCGCGACAGGACAGCGATCGGCTTGACGGCGCCGGACTTGATTTGCGGCAATTCGGTGGAGACGGAGTCGCACAGATAGTCGATGCGTCCGGCAACGAGGTCCTGCATGGCTGGTGCCGAACCGCGATAAGGAACGTGCTGTACGTTGATGCCGAGTGCGGAATTCAGCAGCACGCAACCGAGATGAGTTCGACGAGCCGCTGCCTCCTGAACCGAAGGACAGTTTAGCGGCATTAGCCTTGGCATAAGCGGCGAACTGATCGAGCGAGCTTGCGGGAAAATCCTTGCGCACGACAAGAACCAATGTCTGTTCGGCGATAAGGGCGACCGGCGCAAAGTCCTCGACTGCGTTGTAAAGCGGCTTTTTGTAAAGAGTCTGATTATAGGCCTGGGTGCCGACCGTGCCGAGCAACACCTGGTAGCCGTCGGGCGTCGCCTGGGCGATCCGTTGGGCGCCGGTCATCCCGCCCGCGCCGCCAATATTCTCGACGACGAGTTGTTGTTTGAGGATTTCGCCCAACCGTTGCGCCACGATCCGGCCGACGATATCGGTCGGGCCGCCGGCCGCAAATGGCACGATCATGGTGATCGGCCGGGTTGGCCAGTTGTCCGCATAGGCAATTCCTCCGGCGGCGACCAAGCATGCCAACGCCATTGCAATTCGTCTTGTCCGCATATCCCTTCCTAATCCCCCAATAGCCGCGCGGGCCAACCGGACCCAACCAGGCGCCATCAATTCAATTCGGTGTTTGGCTTTGCCGTGCGATCGGCTTGCAAGGTTAAAGAGCCGTAGTCTTTACAGCGTCTTTTCTTGTCGCACTTCGGATTGGTTTACAGATTCGCCAAATCTGCATCTCGATACTCTGCATCTTGATACATCACGCATGACACACTTCCCTCAACCCAACGGCGATGCGCGCGCCCCTTTGCAGCATCGCTAAGTCAATGGTCCAGATCAGAGGCCCTGCTATGCTGACGGCGCATTGTGGCGAGATCGCGTTCTTTTTTGCGTGAATGAAACTTTGCTAAAGACGCCGCTTGAATGCGGAAAAATTAGGCCTACCGAAGACGAAGATGACAGCCGTGTGTCGCAAATTCGAAAATAAGGCACGCAAATACGGCCGTGTAAAATCCCAACCACGCCACAATTTTGATGTCACCATCATATTCGGCTTGTTGCAGCGTAGCGTTGGGGGGTTCACATGCGTCGCCGTCTCGCAATTTTTGCTTGTTTGATTACGTTGGCAGCTGGTTTGTTCAGCGCCAATCTCGCCGCGCAGTCGGTGCCGAATGAGAAGGCGAAAGCGACGCCGCGATGCGCGAACGTAAGAATGCTTGGACGGTCGGCATTGTCGGCGGCCTGCTTTCCGGATCGTATATGCGCTTTGCCGACGAAATAGGCTCAGCGCTGAACGACGGTGACAATCTTCGCGTTCTCCCGATCGTGTCCTACGGCGCGGCATCCAATCTCGAGGATCTTCTTTATCTTCACGGCGTCGATGCGGCCATCACCCAATCCGATGTGTTCGAGTATTTCCGCACGCAGCGAAAAACAGCTAATCTCGACAGCCGAGTTCAATACGTCATCCGGCTGCCGATCGCGGAGTTGCACATCCTGGCGCGCAATGACGTGCAGAGTCTGGAGGATTTGCGCGGTAAAAAGGTCAATTTTGGTCCACCCGGGACAGGCGCGAGCTTGACCGGCACCATCGTCTTCCAGCGCCTCGGCATCGATGTGCAGCAGGTCTCGATCGATCAGCCGACCGCATTGCAGAAGCTGCAGTCCGGCGAGGTCGACGCCATCGCACGCGTCGTGATGAAGCCGATCGATTACTTCTCGAAGATCCCGGCAAATTCCGGACTGCATCTGGTGAATATTCCGTTCACCAAGACATTCCAGGACTACTATACCCTCGGCGAGTTCACCAAACAGGATTATCCCAATCTGCTCCAAGGCAAGGATCGCATCGACACGATCGCGGTTCCCGCCGTGCTGGCGGTGTTCAACTGGCCGAAGAACTCCGATCGCTACAACAAGGTCGAGCGTTTCGTGCAATATCTGTTCACCCGCTGGGACACGTTCCAACATCCTCCGTATCATCCGAAATGGCGCGAAATAAATCTGGCGGCAACGGTTCCCGGCTGGACCAGGTTCGGCGTCGCCGAGACGATGCTGCAACAGATGCAGACGCAGCGGCAGCAAACCGACTTCCAGACTTTTCTAAACGGTCGACCGAACATGCCTCAGCAGCGATGCGGAGCGACAAGCCTTGTTTCGCGATTTCATTCAATGGCAGCAAGAAGCGGGTGACGCACTAGCGCCACTTCGCGGGCATTATTTGCGCTGCGTGTTCTACAGACCCCGCTTCGGCAGCGCGGGTAACATTGAGGTTGCCGTCGAGCGACGAGTTCGACGATCCCGGCGCGGGTCAGGCACGCGGCGCTACCGCGACCTCGGCCTGGCCGCTGCGGCGCAGCGCGTCGGCGACAAAACCCGACGCCTTCATTTCTTCGATGAAGGAATGCAAATAGGCGTTGGCCGCCTCGCCGCGGGCTTTCGGCGTTCCCATCGCCTGCCTGATCTCCATGAATGGCGGCTCGATCAGCCGAAGCCCCGGATGCGTGCTCATGAATTTCACCACCGGTTGCCGCACGCCGGCGCCGGCCTCGAGCTTTTCCGCGACAAATTGTTCGCCTGCCGTGTCGCCGGTTTCCGAACGCACCAGCGTCGCCGTTTTCAGCGCGCGGGTGAGAAACAGATCGTAAGCTGAGCCGCGCGCCACGGCGACGCGCACGCCGGGCTTGTCGATGTCGGAAATGCTCTTGAAACTGGAATTTCCCGCAACCATGAAAACGCCTTCGATCAGCGCATAAGGCGGCGTGAACGCGATCTCCTGGCCGCGCACCGGGTCTACAGCGAGGAAAACGATATCCAGTTCCTGGCGCTTGATCGCCTCAAAGACTTTGCCGGCGGCGTCGAAGGTGCGGAGATCGGCGGGTACGCCAAGCCACTCCGCGAGTTTCCGCGCCAGCTCCGCCGACACGCCGGCGGGCTCGCCGGTCTTCGCATCGGTTTGCGCAAGCACGATATTGCCGAGATTGATGGAGACACGCAGACGGCCGGTGGGAGCAAGGGCCTGGACGACATTTTGCGGTACGGCTGACATTGAGGGACCACGCTTTGGGTAATCGGTAAGGCCGCGCAATCTATCGCTAATCGTACCCAATACAAGCGACGGGCCTGATTGGCACCTCTCCCCGCGCGCGGGCAGGGCTGTCCGGGGAATGATTTACCATGTCACGGTGCATGCTCGACCGATGCAAATCGATTGTTTCTGGTTGTCGAGACTTAGAAAGGACCGAGCATGCGCTATCTCGATAGCATCATCGGCAGTCTGCTCAAACCGGTGGATCGGCGGCGCTTTGCCGCCATTGTGGATGAGCATGACGGCGATGCCTACGACAAATCGTTCAAGAGCTGGGATCATCTGGTGACGTTGATCTTTGCGCAATTGAGCAATCTCGACAGCCTTCGCGGGCTGGCACTGGCCTTCAATGCCAACGCGCAGACCCACTATCACCTCAATGTCGGCAAGCTTGCCCGCTCGACCTTGTCGGATGCCAACAGGCGACGGCCTGCAGCGGTTTTTGCCGACACCTTTGCGATGCTGGCGGCCACGGCCGATCGCCAGACCCGTCGCCAAGGTACGGCCTTGGTGGCATTGATCGACGCCAGCCCGATTATGGTAAGCAAGATGTGCCAATGGGCCAAATGGAACGGCCGCATTCGCGGCATGAAGCTTCATGCGGTCTATGATCCGCAAGCCGACTGGCCGCGACGCGTTGAGATTACGCCGGCCAATATCAACGACATCGAGGTGGGCCGCCGCACGCCGCTCATCGCCGCTGCGAGCTACATATTCGACAAGGGCTATTATCACTTCGGCTGGTGGAAAAAGATCAATGACGCCAAGGCCTTCTTCGTCACCCGGAGCAAGGTGAGCACGCGCTGGCGCGTCACCAGGCAGCGGCGCGTCGGACGCGCCATCGGCGCTGGCTTCGTCATCCTCGACGATGCCGAGGTGCGGCTTGCCAGCAAGGGCGATTCCGTCCTGCCGATTCCACTCCGCCGCATCCGTATCAAGCGCGAGACCGGCGCCAAGATCACACTGATCACCAACGATCTCAACCGCAGCGCATTGGAAGTTGCGGCGCTCTACAAGAGCCGCTGGCAAATCGAGCTGTTGTTCCGCTGGATCAAGCAGCATCTGCGCATCCGCAAGTTCATCGGTAACAATGAAAACGCCATCCGCCTGCAAATCCTCGCAGCCATGATCGCCTATCTGCTGCTGCGCCTTGCCGCACGCCGTCATGTCGTCACCTTGCCGGCGCTGCGTCTCACCGAACTTATCAGCCAGCGCTTGTTCATGCGCAGACCCATCGCCGAAATCGACAAGCCGCCCCCCTGCAATCCAAGTCGCCGCCAACCCAACTCACCCCCAGGCCAACTCGAGTTCTCCTATGCTTGAACTTCCCCGGACAGCCCTGCCGCGCGCGGGGAGAGGTCGAGGAGGTCCAAACCGGCTACATGGGTAACAGAATAGACCGGCGACATGGGTAACAGGTCAACTGATCGGTAAGGAGGGCCTTGCCGATGGGATGGATGGAGACCTGTGCTGTGGATGAGCGGATGCGCTTTGTGATGGCGATTGAGAGACGGCAGGAGGAACTGCGGCGGTTTGCCGGCGCTTCGGCGTGAGCCGTAAGACCGGCTACAAATGGTTTGAGCGCTACGGCGAGGTTGGCGTTGCGGGTCTGGTCGACCGGTCGCGGGCACCACGGCAACATCCGCAAGCGATGACGGACGAGATTGCGGAGTGCTGCGTGGCGGTGCGCCGGGCGCATCCGAGTTGGGGACCGGCGAAGGTGCGTGCCTGGCTTGAGCGGCGCGCGCCACGGACCCAGTGGCCGGCGGCGAGCAGCATTGGGACACTGTTTGATCGCGAAGGCCTCACGATCAAGCGCCGGCTGCGGCGGCGCAGTTCGCCGTCGAGCACACCGTTTGCGCATTGCGGCGCGGCCAATGATGTGTGGTGCATCGACTTCAAAGGCTGGTTCCGCACCGACGACGGCGCCCGTTGTGAGCCGCTGACGCTGAGCGACGCCCACAGCCGCTATCTGTTGCGCTGCCAAGCGCTGGCCCGCACCGACGCGGATCATGTGTGGCCGGTGCTGGAGGCGGCCTTCCGCGAGTTCGGCCTGCCGCAACGGCTGCGTAATGGCGAGATCAGATGGCAAGGTAACACGATCTACATCACCGCAGCGCTGATCGGCGAGCCAGTCGGTCTGGCCGAGAACGCTGATGGCGGCTGGACCGTCTGCATCATTCTTGGCGTCATCGCGCATCGCGGCGACCGCCTGCGCAAACCCGAACACCAGGCCTATGGACTTGTGGACAACGCTGCGCGTTGCCCACAGAGCCCACAGTCGCAACAACTGCAAAAGCTGCTATCGACCTGAACAAAACAGGAAATGTGTTACCCATGTCCCCGGTCAGAAGTGTCACCTATCTCGTCGGTTGCTCAAGGAGCGGAGCGACGAGGGTGAGGGGGCGCTTCCGCGAGTTTGAGCGTCGCGGTCGGAGCCCGGCGGAAACGCCCCCTCACTCCAACCCTCTCCCCGCGTGCGGGGAGAGGGAGTGCGATTACTTCCACAATTCGGCGCTGGCGAGCTCCGCGCCCTTCACCAGCGCGTCGAGTTTGGCCCACATGATGCTCGGATGCACACGGCGATAGAAAGGTCCCTGGGCGAAACCGCAATCGGTGCCGGCCAGCAAATTCTCGCGCCCGATCAATTTGGCGAGCCGCACGATGCGCTCGGCCACCAGCTCCGGGTGCTCGACGACATTGGTGGCATGGCTGATGACGCCGGGAATGAGCACCCTGCCCTCCGGCAGCTTGGCGTTTTCCCACACGCGCCACTCATGCTCATGGCGCGGGTTGGCGCCTTCGATGACATAGGCGCCGACCTTCATGCCGAGGACGAGGTCGACGATATCCTTCAATGGCACGTCGGTGGTATGCGGGCCGGGCCAACTTCCCCAGCAGACGTGATAGCGGATGCGGTCGGCCGGCAGCCCGGCGATGGCCTCGTTGAGCACGTCGACCTGCAAGCCGAGCCATTTGCGGTAATCGGCAAAACTGCCGGGCGGCACCATGCGGTCATAGGTCACCGCGGCGCGCGCGTCGTCGAGCTGCAGGATGAAGCCAGCGTCGATGATCATCTTATATTCGGCGTGCATCGCGGCGCCGATGGCGCGGATCAGTTCCTCTTCGCTTTTGTAATATTCGTTCCTGCGATCGGGAATGACGCTCGCCGGCGCGGCGACCGGAAGGAAGGCTTCTTCGACATCGACGCCGTTGAGCGCCGCCTTGAAATTTTCGATGTCGCGCGCGAGTTCGGCCTGACCCGTATAGCTGATCGGCCCGGTGCACACCGCCTCGACCGTCGTCGCCACACTCTCGCGCGCGTCGAGCTCGGCATAGAAGGCAGCGAATTTTTCGCGGTCGACGCCGCGCATGAACGGATTGGCGCCGGGCTTGATCGGCCGCCGCTCGAAGCCGCCGAGCCGTTCCAGCACATATTGCGACCAGCTGATCGACTTGCCGAACTCGCCGTCGCTGACAACGTCGATGCCGATATCGGCTTGCTCGCGCACCACTTCAGCGACCGAGCTTTTCAAGCAGGCATCATAGCCCACTTTGTCGTACGGCTTGCCGGACTGCTTGGCGCGCAGAAAATCCTGCAACGCGTCCGGCCGGATCAGGCTGCCGACATGGGTGGTGAGAATGCGATCAGTGCTACGCTTCATTACTTCCCTCGTGAGATAGAGAATGCGGTCAAGAACTCACCACCAATTGGCGCGCTTGCGCAATGCCAGATTGGCGGCCGCCGCTTCCTGGGTGATTTGCTCGGCGTTCATCGCCGTGAGCTTGCCGTTGCGTTTGAGAATGCGGCCGTCGACCACCACCGTGTCGACATTGGCCGGTTCGGCAGCGGTGACCAGCATATGAGCCGGATCGCCGAATACGCCGAGATTGACGCCGCGGGTGTCGACCATGATGAGATCGGCGCGCTTACCCGGCTTGAGCGAGCCGGTCTTGTCGCCGATCCCCATCGAGCGCGCGCCTTCGCTGGTGGCGAGCTGCAATACGCGTCGCGCGCTGAGCTTGAATTCGTTCTCGGCAATGCCGTTTTCCGAATTCTGCACCACTTTCATGATGCCGAACATGTCGGCATTGCCCGACAGTTCGACCGTATCGACCGATAGACCCACAGGGATGCCCGCATCGAGGAATTTCCCGGTCTGCTGCAGGCCGAAACCGATGCGCAGTTCGGTGTAGGGCGAAATGCTGATCGCCGCGCCGGCGTCCGCCACCGCCTTGATCTCATCGGCGGTCGCCTTGTTGGCGTGGACGATCTGCATGTCGTTGCGCAGCAGTCCGGCCTTGGCGATGCCTTCGATTTGGCCGGCGGCGGCGCGCGAGCCGCTGGCGTGCACCGTGATCGGCAAGCCAAGTTGGCGGGCGGCTTCGATTTCACCCTTATAGACTTCGGGCGGAATGGCGGTCGCCGGGTTATTGCCGCCCTGCCCGCGCCAGGCAAAACCCAGCGTCAGCAGGCCATCCGGCGAAAATTTGTCCCAACCTTCACGGCGCCGTTTGAGATCGGTGAGATCGATCTCCTGGTTATTCGGCATGGCTTGCGCCGGACCGTACGAAAACCGCGCCCGCAATCCGGATTCGCGCAACGCTTTCAGATCGGCGTCGGCGTATTCCGGCGAGCGGATATTGTGGCACCAATCATGGACGTGGGTGATGCCGTTATTGATCGCCTCGGCACAAGCGAGCCGCGTGCCTTGATACATGTCGGAGGCAAGATATTTCTGCCCAAGCATGGCGGTGCTTTTGAAGTAGCCGAATTCCGGCTTGTCGCCCGACATGCTGCGCAACAGCGTGTTCCACATGTGCCAATGGGTTTCGACCAGGCCCGGCAGCACGATCATGCCGTGGCCGTCGATTGTGGACGCGCCGGGCGCCTTGAGATTTTGCCCCACCGCGACGATCGCGCCGTTCGCCACATGAACGTCGGCATTGGCGAGGTCGCCGGCATCGTCCATCGTCATCACAAAGGCATTGCGGATGACGAACGTACCGCGTGCCGGCAAAGGACTTGCGCCGCCTGCGGACGACGTCGCCGCTTGAGATGTGCGATCGAGAGCCGTTACCGCGGCAAGCGCCGTGGCGCCGCCCAGCAGATATCGACGGCTCAGCAGCCCAGGCATGGTTTTCTCTCCCAAGACAATTCGCGCGAAAGCTAATACAGCACCGCGCGGAATGCGCAACGCTGCGCGCGATGCAAAATCAAGGGAGCAAAATGGGCAAGGTCCCATATCGCATCGCGCCGCACGGTGGGCTAGCTTTGACCGCAAGCGCTCGAAGCGGCGCATCAGATCAAGGAGGAATTGATGACGTTATTGACCCGGCGTTCGCTCGCCTTGTTGCCGGCATTCGCACCGTTACTGTCGGCCGCCGTGGCGCAGGCGGCAGGCCTCAATCCCGCGGCTGTGAGTTACAAATTGCCCGATCAGATCCCATGGTCGCCCCCCACTCCAGCCGGTTCACAGAACGCGGTGCTGGCCGGCGATCCGTCCAAGGAAGGACTCTATGTCCAGATGGTCAAATGGCTGGCGGGCGACCATTTCAGTCATCCGCATTTTCATCCGCACGACCGCTTCATCACCGTGCTCAAGGGCACGTGGTGGGTCGGCACCGGGACCAAATACGATCCCGATAGCACCGTGCCGATGCCGGCCGGCACATTCGTCACCCATTACGGACAGCAGGTGCACTTCGACGGCGCCAAGGACGAGGACGCGGTCCTGCTCATCGTCGGCGAAGGGCCCGGAACGTCGACACCCGCGGAGGTCAAGTGACGTCGCCAACGCGTCAGGCGGCAGATCTCGCGGCCGGCCGGATATTCTGCGTATCGGTGCTGCTGCGCCTGGCGCGGTCGAGGATGAGCTCGATCGAGGCGACCTCGATGCGATTGCGGCCGTTGTCCTTGGCGCGATAGAGCGCGTGATCGGCTTGCGCCAGCAGCGCGGAAATATCGAGCACGGCGTCGTAGCTGATCACGACGCCGATCGAAACCGTCGCCACGATCGGCCGGCCGTCGAGCTCGTAGGTAGCATTGGCAAAGGAGGTGCGGATTTGCTCGGCAACCATCAATGCCCGTTCCCGGCTCGCATCGACCAATACGGCGGCAAACTCCTCGCCGCCGAGACGGCCGAACAAATCGGCGCGGCGCATGCAGCCGTTCGCCACTTCGGCGAACCGCATCAGCACGCGATCGCCCACCGCATGGCCAAAGCGGTCGTTGATGGATTTGAAATTGTCGAGGTCGAGCAGCATGACCGCAATCGGATGCGGATCGGCCGCCTGGCGTTTGAGTTGAGCCTCGCTGTCCTGCAGGAATGCGCGCCGATTGGCGATGCCGGTGAGCGGGTCGACCAGCGCCGCGGTCTTGTGCCGATGCTCGGTACGCTCTTTCGCCATTGCCAGGAGGATGAACGCGATCGAGATCGTGAACAGCAGCGCTTCGAAGCTCAGCACGGTCATCCAGACGCTGTCGAACACTTCCTTGCCGGTCGGCGACCACGGCAGCCTCGCGCCGAACGGCGTGCGCAGCAGATAAAGCGCGCCGTGGGCGAACAGCATGAAGATCGCGGGCCAGCGCGAAACCAGCGCTTCACCACGCCCGCGCCAGAACTCGTAGGCGGTCGCCCATGTATAAGAGGTGATGATCCCGCAGCTGAGCAGCACCCGCAAATCCCACCAATTCGCAACGGCCGGAATGCGCGAGGCGACGAGCCACAACGCCGCGCCGCCGAACATCAGGATCGGGAGCGGACGGCGGTGGTCGAATACGCGGGCGCCGGTCCAGGTCAATGCGAAGGCGGTAAACAGCATGGCATTGGCAAGATCGATCGAGATCAGATCCGGAACCGATCCGAACATGCCGAACAATACAATCGAAGCTGCCCGCAGCAGATCGGCAAAGCCCCACCACGCCACCGCATGGATCGCCGTGTTCTGCACCCAGGCGAACAGCAGCAGCAATCCGAGGATTGCCTCCACATAGATGGTCACCAGGAACAGAGTATTGACGTCGAGATTTATCGCGCACATCCAGCTCGGCCCGGGAGCGTGCAACGCGTTCCGGACATCACGTGGTGGTCGAATAACGCCGTGCGCTGGTAAGAATGAGTGAATACACCTACCGCTCCAGACGCCTTGCAACGTTATGGTTTCAAACGTCTTTCACGGGTCGGAGGGATTTTGCTGGTCTTGTTTCCAAGGTATTGGTCATCTAGGGTCCGAACGCTCGGGAAATCATGACGATGCAGCTACGCGACGGGATAATCGAGGCGATCGGCAACACGCCACTGATCAAGCTCGAACGCGTCTCGGCGGCGACCGGCTGCACCATTTTGGGCAAGGCCGAATTCATGAATCCGGGCCAATCGGTCAAGGACCGGGCGGCGCTCTACATCATCCAAGATGCGGTAAAAAAGGGCGAGCTGCGGCCGGGCGGCGTTATTGTCGAGGGTACCGCCGGCAACACCGGCATCGGGCTTGCGCTCGTCGGCAATGCCATGGGCTTTCGCTCCGTGATCGTGATCCCGGAAACCCAGAGCCAGGAAAAAAAGGACACGTTGCGGCTTTGCGGCGCCGAATTGATCGAGGTTCCGGCGGTCCCGTATTCCAACCCCAATAATTACGTAAAACTCTCCGGCCGGCTCGCGGCGCAGCTGGCGAAGACGGAAAAGAACGGCGCCATCTGGGCTAATCAATTCGACAACGTTGCCAATCGGGCAGCGCATTTCGAGGCGACCGGACCGGAAATCTGGCAGCAGACCGACGGCAAAATCGACGGCTTCGTCTGCGCGGTCGGCACCGGCGGCACGCTCGCCGGCGTCGCCATGGCGCTCAAGGCGCGCAACAAAAATGTCCGTATCGCGCTCGCCGATCCGATGGGCGCAGCCCTCTACAGCTATTACACGACCGGCGTCCTCAAATCCGAAGGCTCCTCGATCACCGAGGGCATCGGTCAAGGCCGCGTTACCAAGAAAATCTTGAAGACGCACCGATCGACGCCGCGTTTCAAATTCCCGACGCCGAAGCGGTGCCGATCATTTTCGATCTGCTCGAGCACGAAGGCCTTTGCCTCGGCGGCTCCTCCGGCATCAATATCGCGGGTGCCGTGCGCCTCGCCAAAGAGATCGGTCCCGGCCACACCATCGTGACCGTGCTATGCGACTACGGCACACGCTACCAATCGAAATTGTTCAATCCCCAATTCCTGCGTGAAAAAAACCTGCCGGTGCCGGCCTGGCTGGAGCGCAAATCGACGATCAAAGTCCCATATGAATGAACTTCGCGCCGCCGGCGGCGTTAGCTATTGGGAAAAGTCATGTTGCTGACCGATAATACCCCTCCCCCATCGCCGACGAGCCGCTGGCTGGTGTCGACCGACTGGCTCGCCGAGCGCCTGCGCGACCCGCACGTCATCGCCGTGGATGCCTCCTATTTCCTGCCGACGCAGAAGCGCGACGCCCATGCCGAATACCGCAACGGCCACATCCCTGGCGCCGTATTCTTCGACATCGAGGCGGTGAGCGACCACTCGACGGATCTGCCGCACATGCTCCCCGGGCAGACACAATTCGGCGACGTGGTTGGCGAACTCGGCATCGGCGACGGCGACACCGTCGTCGTCTATGACAGCGTCGGTTTGTTTTCCGCAGCGCGGGTGTGGTGGACGTTTCGCGTGTTCGGCGCCAAGTCGGTTTACATTCTCGATGGCGGCTTGCCGAAATGGAAATCCGAAGGGCGGCCGGTCGAGACCGGCGACACTAAACGCCCGGCGAAGAAATTTGCAGCCGAAATGAATGTCGGCGCCGTTGCGCTTCTTGACGACATGCGGATGGCACAGACCGACAACAGCGTGCAAGTTGTCGACGCCCGTTCGGCGGAGCGCTTCGCCGGCAGGATGCCGGAGCCGCGGCCCGGTCTGCGCTCGGGTCACATGCCGGGCTCGTTCAATGTGCCCTATGACCAGCTCATCGCCAACGGCCGGCTGGCGCCGCGCGATCAGATCGTGGCGGCATTCACCGCAGCCGGCGTCGATCTCGACAAGCCGATCATCACCTCGTGCGGTTCCGGCGTTACCGCCGCGATCCTTACCTTCGCGCTTGAAGCGCTCGGCAAGGAGCCCAAGGGGCTTTACGACGGTTCGTGGGCGGAATGGGGTTCGCGGCCCGATCTGCCGGTCGATCGCGGCTGATCGTCCAATGATTCCATGCCCAGGCCGAGGCCAAAACCTGTCGCCCTGATTACCGGAGGGGCGAAGGGTATTGGCCGCGCCATTACCCGTCATCTGCTCGCCACCGGCTGGCGCGTCGGCATTATCGATTTGCCCGGCAGCGGTACGCCGCGCGCTTTTCCGAAGAGCCGCGACATCATCGTCATCGAAGGCGACGTGCGCGAGAGTGAAACAAGCGCGCGCGCGGTAGTGGCGCTGGTCGAACATTTCGGCAGGCTCGATGCCGTTGTCTCCAATGCCGGTGTCATGATCCGAAAGCCGTTGCGTCGGCTCACGCTCGAAGAATGGCACCGCGTTATCGACACCAACCTGACCGCGGCGTTTCTCTTGGCGCGGGCGGCAGAGAAGCCGCTGCGCCGGGCACGCGGTGCCATCGTCACCATCGCCTCGACTCGCGCTTTGATGTCGGAACCGAATACCGAATCTTATTCGGCGACCAAAGGCGGTCTTGTCGCCCTCACCCACGCGCTTGCAATGAGCCTCGCGCCGGACGTGCGGGTGAACTGCGTCAGCCCCGGATGGATCGAGACCAGGAATTACGGCGCACTTCGCCGCAAGGACCACACCCAGCATCCCGCGGGTCGCGTCGGCAAGCCGGAAGACATCGCCGAGATTGTCGGCTGGCTTCTCGATGCCAAGCGGTCAGGTTTCGTCACCGGGGCTAATTTCGTCGTCGACGGCGGCATGACACGAAAGATGATTTACGAGGAGTAATTCACCCGCGAATTTGGTATAATAGCGGCATGATCTTCCGGCAGCTCTTCGACAGCACGTCCGGCACCTACACTTACATCCTCGCCAGCCGGCAGGGTGGCGAAGCTCTGATCATTGATCCGGTTCTCGAGAAGGTCGACCGTTATTTGCAGTTGGTGCGCGAGTTGGATCTGAAACTCGTCAAGGCGGTCGACACCCATCTGCATGCCGATCACATTACCGGCCTCGGCGCGCTGCGCGACCGCACCCATTGCATCACCGTCATGGGCGAGCATACCCATGCTGACGTCGTCTCCATGCGGGTCGCCGAAGGCGAGCGCATCGCGATCGAAGGGGTACGGCTCGACGTGCTTTACACACCGGGACATACCGACAATTCCTATTCCTTTTTGTTGGCCGACCGCGTGTTCACCGGCGACACGCTCTTGATCCGCGGCACCGGCCGCACTGACTTCCAGAACGGCGATCCGCGCGCCCAATACGATTCCATTTTCAACAAACTGTTGAAGCTGCCGGACGCGACCATGGTCTTTCCGGCGCACGACTATAAAGGCGACACCGTCTCGACCATCGGAGAAGAAAGGGAGTTCAATCCCCGGCTCAAAGTAAAATCGATGGACGAATACGCAGCGCTGATGAACAGCCTGAATTTGCCGAACCCGAAAATGATGGATGTCGCGGTGCCGGCCAACATGCGCGTCGGCTTGCATCAGGACGAGGTCGCGCGCCGCGGCTGGGCGTTGTCGGCGGCCGACGCCATTGCGCTCGAAGGCGGCTCAGACATCGCCGTCGTCGACTTGCGCGAAGACAGCGAACGCGAGCGGCATGGCGTCATTCCGGGCTCGCTGCACGCTCCCTATTCTACGCTGCCTGCCCATGTCGCCGCGGGCGGCATGCTGCACCAGCTCGCAGCCTCCTCCGGCAAGCGCATCGTGTTCTACTGCGCCTTCGGCGAGCGCTCGGCGATGGCCGTGCAGGCGGCACAGGACGCCGGCCTCAAAACCGCCTCTCACATTACCGGCGGCATCGACGCCTGGAAGAAGGCCAACGGGCCGCTCGTACGTCCCTGACCTTGGCTTGGCCGTCCGAAACGCGATGATCGCGTTTGCCAACCAGAAATGTAGTCTGGCGAGGCGCTGACGAATCGCTGCCCGTCAGCCAAGCCAGCAGGGAGGATTCGCGTGCCCAATCCAACGGCGACGACGCCGGACGCTCTCGATGTGCTACCCACATCCGACCCGGCGATCCGCACCATTGCGATGCCCGCCGATACCAATCCGCACGGCGATATTTTCGGCGGCTGGCTGCTTTGCCAAATGGACCTCGCCGGCTCGACCGTTGCCACCCGCCGCGCCAATGGCCGGGTCGTCACCGTCGCCATCACAGCCATGGCATTTCACCGTCCGGTGCTGGTCGGGGACGAAGTCTCGTGTTTCTGCAACGTCGAGAAAATTGGCGATACCTCGATCGCCGTTAAAATCGAGAGCTGGGCGCGACGTGGAACGGGCGCCACGCCGATCAAGGTCACGGAAGGACTCTTCACCTACGTCCATGTCGGCGCCGACGGGCGTCCGCAACCCATCGTGCCAGCTGCCGCATAGGCGACCGCGGATTGCTATCCGGACTGCGCACCCCAGTTCGCTTGGGCGAGACCGGGCGGCTCCCATGCCACGGTGTGATAGTCGAATCCGGCAACGATCGTCGGTTTGACGATTGAGAAGAAGGGGGAAATATCGAAGTCACGCGGCGTGTAGAGCCCATGTTTGCGGATATGGTCGTTTTCGCTCGCTACATAGGGCGCCACGACATAGGTCTTGCCGTTGATCGAGACGCTTTCCGGAAGGATCGGGTACCGGATCGAGGCGAAAGATTCCGCGATGAGGGTTGAGCAGATCGCCTTGGTCGGATCGCCGCTGCCGATGGCCAACATGCGGCGGCGAAACCAGACCGGTACCGGCGGGTAAGGAAAGAGGTAGCGCGCCAAGTCGACAATCTGTCTGGTATCGTACTGCTTGCCGATGCGCGCCAGCGCGTAGTCGACAACGGTCTTTTTGCCCTTATCATCGAGGCCAACGGGGCGGCAGATCCGGATATTGAAGCCGAAATATTTCGACAGCGGGACAGTGGCGACGCCGGTGTCGACTTCCGCCTCCAAGAGGACGTTCGGCTCGCCGTCCGGCGTGGTATCTTCCGGTCTTTCGCCGACATAGAGCGCCGCGTGCGACCAGGTGGATTGCGTCAGAAACTTGATGATGGCGCTCAGCCGCGAATTGCCCTCGACCAGCACGATGTCGCCGGGCTGCAACGCCTTGCGGATAACGGCGGGATCGGGCGCGAAAAAGGGCGCATAACGGCCGTTGGGTTGCGACAGGAACTGAAGGATTTTGTCGCTGAGATATTTTTCGAGCTTGCCGAACATTGCGTTAGAATTTTGCCGGTGAGAATGGACTCAACGTCGCCTCCGCTTCCCGGTGACTCACTATTTCAACCGGGACTGGCGGGCGCGGTAAATTGTACCATTTGAGGCAGCGGAACCTATAGTCTTACCGAGAATCAGCCCAACCATGACGGCGCGGTCGCAGCCGTCAGCAACCCTGGGGGGTCCGATGGCCCGTTCATCCTTCCGCCGGGACTGGATCACCAAGCCGATCTTTCGGATGGCGCAGCACGCGCTCCCCCGGCTCTCCGACACCGAACGGGAAGCCATCGAGGCCGGCGACGTCTGGTGGGACGCCGATCTGTTCACCGGCAATCCGGACTGGACGAAGCTTTTGGCCTATGCCCCCGCCCGGCTGTCGGAAGAAGAGCGCCAATTCCTCGCCGGGCCGGTCGAAGAGCTCTGCGGCATGCTCGACGACTGGAAGATCAACTGGGAATGGCACGATCTGCCGCCCGAAGTGTGGGACTTTCTAAAGTCGCGAAAATTCTTCGCCATGATCATTCCCAAGGCTTACGGCGGCCTTGGCTTCTCCGCCTATGCCCATTCGGAAGTTATCCGCAAACTCTCGACGCGATCGATCTGCGCTGCGTGTACCGCGATGGTCCCGAATTCGCTTGGTCCCGGAGAATTGTTGCTGCAGTTCGGTACCAAGGCCCAGCAGGATTATTGGCTGCCGCGCTTGGCGCGCGGCGAAGAGATCCCCTGCTTCGGGCTGACCAGCCCGGAAGCCGGATCGGACGCCGCGTCGATGATCGATTCCGGCCTGGTCTGCCGCGGTATGTTTGAAGGGCACGAGGTGCTCGGCATCCGGCTTAATTGGCACAAGCGCTACATTACGCTTGGCCCAATCGCGACCGTATTGGGCCTGGCTTTCAAGCTCCACGATCCCGACCACCTGATTGGCAACCGCGACGATATCGGCATTACGCTTGCGCTGGTGCCGACGCATCTGCCCGGCGTCAGCATCGGCCGCCGCCATCTGCCGGCGATGCAGGTTTTCCAGAACGGCCCGAACTGGGGTCATGACGTGTTCATTCCCATGGACAACGTCATCGGCGGCGTCGACCAGGTCGGCAAGGGCTGGAAGATGCTGATGAGCGCGCTCGCCGCCGGCCGCGGCATTTCGCTGCCCTCACTGTCCGCCGCTGGCGCGGCCTTCGCCGCCGATGTCACCGGCGCCTATGCACGCATCCGCGAACAATTCCATGTCTCGATCTCCAAATTCGAAGCGATCCAGGAGCGGCTCGGCCGCATCGCAGCAACCGCCTATCTGCTGGACGGCGCGCGCCGCATGACTTGCGCGGCCTTGGATGAGGGTCACCACCCGGCGGTCGTCACCGCCATCATGAAGGCGCAGGCGACGGACCGCCTGCGGGTCGTGGTCAACGACGCCATGGACGTGCACGGCGGCAAGGCCATCATCGAAGGGCCGCTGAATTATCTCGGCAGTCTCTATCGCGGCGTGCCGATAGCCATCACCGTGGAAGGCGCCAATATCGTCACCCGGAGCCTCATCCAATTCGGCCAGGGTGCCATCCGCTGCCATCCTTATCTGCTCAAGGAAATGATGGCGCTGGAAGACAGCGATCGCGCGCGCGGCCTCGACGCTTTCGATCAGGCCTTTTGGGGCCATGTCGGGCACAGCTTCGCCAACGCATTCCGCGCTTTCGGTCGTGCCTGGACCGGCGGACTATTCGCGCCGGCGCCGGCTGCCGGGGCCGCGACGCGGTTTTATCGGCAGCTCAGCCGTCACGCTGCGGCGTTCGCGCTTGCCGTCGACCTTTCGCTGCTCACGCTCGGCGGCGCGCTCAAGCGCAAGGAAATGATATCGGCACGGTTTGGCGACATTCTTTCGGAGCTCTATCTGTCGAGCGCTGCGCTCAAGCGCTGGAATGACGAAGGCCGCCTGGACGACGATTTCCCACTGCTCGAATGGTGCATGGAGGCAAGCCTCGCCACCATCGAGGCGCGCTTCGACGAGATCATCGCAAATTTCCCGGTACGGCCAGTCGCGTGGCTGTTGCGTCTATTCCTTCAGCCCTTCGGCCCGCGCCGCCGCGGCCCATCCGACCGCGTCACCGACGCCTGCGCCGAACTGATCACCAACCCAAGCGCGGCGCGCGATCGGCTGACTGCCGACCTGTTCCACCCGGCCGGGGCCGGTGACCAACAAACCAACGGTGTCGCTTTGCTCGAACGCGCTTTCGCGCTGACGGTCGCCGTCCAACCGATCCGCGATCGTATGCGCACCGCGCGGGTGCGCGACATCGATCAGGCGGTGCGGCAAGGCACAATCAACACCGACGAGGCCACCAAACTAAAAGCCGCGGCGGACGCGGTTGCCGCTGCCGTTGCAGTCGACGATTTTGCGCCGGAAGAATTGACGTCCCGCGGCGCATTCAACAAAGGAGCCGTGTCATCGCAAGCGACATCTCAGGCGGCATCGCCGCCGGCGGCCGCGGCGGAATAGAGCACCGCCCGGTCTATATCGTCGACGGCAGCCGAACGCCGTTTATCAAGGCGCGCGGCAAGCCCGGACCATTCACGCCAGTCGACCTTGCAGTGCAATGCGGCCGGCCACTGTTGCTGCGTCAGCCGTTTGCGCCAGACGCTTTCGATCAGGTGATCCTCGGCTGCGTCAATGTCATTGCCGACGAGATGAATCCGGCACGCGTCGCCGCCTTGCGCCTCGGCATGGGCGAGGCGATGACGGCGTTCACGGTGCAGATCAATTGCGGCTCCGGCATGCAGTCGATCGACACCGCCTACCGCTATATTCGCGACGGCGGCGCCAACCTCATACTGGCCGGCGGCGCGGAATCGCTCAGCCACGCGCCACTCGTCTTCAGCCGCAGCGCCGTCAACTGGTACGCCCGCCTCTTTGCCGCTCGCGGCATCGGCGCAAAGCTCGCGGCTATGCTCGGCTTCCGTCCATCGTTCTTCACGCCGGTGATCGGCCTAGAACGCGGCCTCACCGACCCGATCACCGAGCTCAATATGGGCCAGACAGCAGAACTAGTCGCTCACCTCTTTCATATCTCCCGCCGGCAAGCCGACGAATATGCCGCCGAGAGCCAGCAGCGGCTGGCGCGCGCGCAGAAGGACGGCACTTTCACCGGCGAGATCGAACCGGCGTTCGCGCGCGACGGTACCGTATTCGATCACGACGACGGCGTCCGGCCCGACAGCACCGCGGACAATCTGGCCAAGCTCAAGCCCGCTTTCGAGCGGCCGTGGGGCAAGGTCACCCCGGGAAACAGCTCACAGATCACCGACGGGGCGTCTTGGGTCATTCTCGCCTCGGAAGACGCGATCAACGAACACAAGCTTCAACCGAAGGCCAAGATCGTCGACAGCGAATGGTCCGCGCTCGATCCGTCGGTGATGGGCCTCGGCCCGGTCTATTGCTCGACAGCGATCCTCAAACGCCATCAGCTCGCGCTGGGCGACATCGAACTGTGGGAGCTCAACGAGGCCTTCGCTGCCCAGGTTCTGGGCTGTCTCGCTGCGTGGGACGATGCGGAGTTCTGCCGCGATGCGCTCGGGCTTGACGGCCCGGCCGGTCAGATCGCGCGCGAACGGCTCAACGTCGACGGCGGCGCGATCGGCGTCGGCCATCCGGTCGGCGCCAGCGGCAATCGTATCGTGCTGCATCTCGTCAATGCCATGAAGCGGCTGGGCTATAGACGCGGCATTGCCACCGAATGCATCGGCGGCGGCCAAGGCGGCGCCATGCTGATCGAAGCGATCTGAAGGGGCGGCCGATGACAAACCCACACACCGCCAAGGCCGCCTTGGCCATCCTCGGCGAGCGCGACCTTGAGCTCGGGCCGTTCGCGATCGGCGAAGCGCGCCAGGACGACAGCCCCTGGACCAATTGGCGAATGCGAACGGACGAAGACGGCATCGCCTGGCTACTGTTCGACAAAAAGGACGCCAGCGCCAATACGCTGTCGGCGGACGTGCTCGCCGAGCTCGACGCCGTGCTGGATAAACTCGAGCGCGATCGGCCCCGGGGACTCGTTATCCGCTCGGCGAAGCCCGGTGGCTTTATCGCCGGCGCCGACATCGCTCAATTCCGTGGCGTCACCGAGACCGCGGCGGTGGAAGCGCTGCTGACGGGCGGACACGCGATACTTGACCGGCTCGACCGCCTGCCGCTGCCGACCATCGCCGTCATCCACGGCTATTGCCTTGGCGGCGGACTCGAGGTGGCGCTCGCCTGCGATTACCGCATCGCCATCGATAGCGCGAGCTTCGGCTTCCCCGAAGTGCTGCTCGGACTGCATCCGGGCCTCGGCGGCACGGTGCGGCTGCCACGCCTGATCAACCCGGTGCAGGCGATGACGATGATGCTCACCGGCAAGACCGAACGCGCCCGGCGCGCGAAGGCGCTCGGCCTGGTCGACGCGGTGACCCAGGAACGTCACGTCCGCGCCGCCGTGAAGTCTGCCGTTGTTGGTGAATTAAAGTTGGCGAAGCAGACCCTGCTCGGCTCGCTGATGAACGTTGAACCGGTGCGCAGCCTGCTCGCGGCGCGGATGCGGAGCGAGGCCACGAAACGAGCGCCGCGCGGGCACTACCCCGCGCCTTACGCGCTGATCGATCTGTGGGTCGCGCATGGCGGCAATCGCGACGCCATGCAGAAGGCGGAGATTACCTCCTTCGCGAAACTCCTGGTCACCGACACCTCGCAAAATCTGGTTCGGGTGTTCTTTCTGCGCGAGAACTTCAAAAGCCTTGCCGACGGGAAGTGGAACGGCAACCGCGTGCATGTGATCGGCGCCGGCGCCATGGGCGGCGACATTGCCGCCTGGTGCGCCTGGCACGGTTTTACGGTCAGCCTGGGCGACAACAAGCCCGAGCCGATCGCCGGCGCGATCAAACGCGCCGCCGACCTTTACAGCAAAATTGGCCGCGACAACCGCCGCCGGGTCCGTGACTCGCTCGACCGGCTGATCCCGGACCTCAATGGCCAAGGCGTAGCCACGGCGGACTTGATCATCGAGGCGGTGCCGGAAGTCCTCGAACTCAAACAAAAAATCTTCGCCGGCATCGAGCCGAAGATGAAACCCGGCGCCATCCTTGCCACCAACACGTCGAGCATTCCGCTCGAGCAATTGCGCGAAGGGCTGCCGCGGCCGGAGCGGCTGGTCGGCATCCATTTCTTCAATCCGGTATCGCGGATGCAGCTTGTCGAGGTCGTCAGTCATGATCAGGTTGCCGCCGACGTGCTGGCCGACGCGCGCGCCTTCCTCGGCCGCATCGACCGATTGCCGGCACCGGTGAAGAGCGCGCCGGGGTTCCTCGTCAACCGCGCGCTGACGCCCTATCTGCTTGAAGCGCTGGTGATGTTCGATGCCGGCATGAAGAAAGAGAGCATCGACAAGGCAGCGCTCGATTTCGGCATGCCGATGGGACCGATTGAACTGGCCGACGAGGTCGGGCTCGACATCTGCCTGCACGTTGCCGAGATGCTCCGGGGCAGTCTCAAGCACGAAATGCCCAATCCGCCGCAATGGCTGAAAGATAAAGTCGCCAAGGGCGAACTGGGCAAGAAGACCGGCAAAGGCCTGTACGATTGGAAGGACGGCCACGCGGTCAAGGCACACGACGATGCCGCGCCGCCGCCCGACACGATCGACCGGCTGATCCTGCCGATGCTCGATGTCTGCGTGACATGTTTGCGCGAAGGCATCGTCGCCGACGAGAAGGTCGTCGATGGCGCGATGATCTTCGCGACTGGTTTTGCGCCGTTCCGCGGCGGCCCGATGCATTATGCAAGGGCGCGCGGGATCGCCGATATACGCGACACGCTCAAGCATCTGGCCGAGAAATACGGCGCGCGGTTCCAGCCCGATCCGGGCTGGGACAGTCTGCAATGATCCATTCGGCGTCGGGTCCGGCGCGCTTCGATAATCCGGCGCGGCTCGCCGATGCGATCGTCGAGAAGGTTGGCAAGACCATCATGCTGGCTTTGCCGCTCGGTCTCGGCAAAGCCAATCATATCGCCAATGCACTTTACGCCAGGGCAGCCGCCGACCCTTCAATCCGCCTGACGATCTTCACCGCGCTGACATTGGAGACGCCGCGCGCCAAGAACGAACTGGAGCGCCGCTTTCTCGATCCGATCGCGCAGCGGGTGTTCGCCGGCTATCCGGCGCTCGACTATGCGGCGGCGATCCGTGCCGGCAATGTACCGCCCAATATCCAGATCAATGAATTCTTCTTCGAAGCCGGCCAATGGCTCGGTTCGCCTTACGCCCAGCAGCACTACATTTCCGCGAACTATACGCATGCGCTGCGCTTCGTGCTCGACCGCGGCGTCAATGTCGTCGGCCAGTTGGTAGCCCATCGCGCCGAGGAGGCGCCGCATCCGTATAGCCTGAGCTGCAATCCCGACCTGACGCTTGATCTCCTCAAGCTGCGCCGTGACGGCGGTGTCGACTTTCTGTTCGCCGGACAGGCCAACTCGCAACTGCCGTTCATGCCCGGCGAGGCAACGATTGCCGCCGAAGAAGTCGATGTTCTTCTCGAAAGTCCGGCAACCGACTTTCCGTTGTTCGCTCCGCCGCGCGAGCCGGTTTCGCTCTCGGACTACGCGGCGGGACTATATGCGGCGAGCATCGTGCCAGATGGCGGCACGTTGCAGATCGGAATCGGCTCGCTGGGCGACGCCGTCGTGCAAGCCTTGATCTTGCGCCATACCAATAATGCCGAATATTGCAAACTGCTCTCGCGTTTGCCGCCGCATGCCGTACGGGAGACCGCGCTTCATAGCGAACCCTTCGACATTGGACTCTATGGTTGTTCGGAGCTGTTCGTCGAAGGAATGCTTGATCTGTTTCGCGCCGGCATCCTCAAGCGCGAGGTGGATGGCATGGTGCTGCACGCGGGATTCTTCATCGGCTCTCGCGCGTTTTATCGCGCACTCCGCGAGATGCCGCGCGAGACTGCAGCGAAATTCGCTATGACCTCGATCTCCTACGTCAACGAACTGTATCACGACCAGAAGGCCAAGCGGCGTGCGCGCGTCAAGGCATGCTTCCTCAACGATGCCATGATGGCGACGCTGCTCGGCGACGTGATTTCGGATGGCCTTGAGGATGGCCGCATCGTCAGCGGCGTCGGCGGTCAATACAACTTCATCGCCCAGAGTTTTGCGCTTGAAGGCGCGCGCTCGGTGATCATGCTGCCCGCGGTCCGGTCGGCGAAAGGCAAAAGCGAATCGAACATCCACTGGCGCTACGGCCACACGACCATTCCGCGCCACCTGCGCGACATGATTGTCACCGAATACGGCATTGCCGATATCCGCGGCAAAAGCGATCGCGACGTGATCGCGGCGATGCTGGCGATCACGGATTCGCGTTTTCAGGGCGAATTGCTGCGCCAAGCGAAAGATGCGGGTAAGATCGAGCGGTCATTCGAGTTGCCAAAAGCCTCGCGCGACAACACGCCTGATGCGATAGAACGCATACTGAAACCCGCCACGGATACCGGCCTGTTGCCGGCGTTTCCCTTCGGCACCGATTTCACCGCGGTCGAACAGCGTCTCATTCCCGCGCTGGAAGTTTTGAAATTAGCGTCGCCGAGAAAGCTCGCGACACTGTTCCTGCGCGGCCTGCCGCCTCGTTCCAACGGCAAGGATTGCCTGGATCGGCTGGGATTGGCGCAGCCGAGATCCGTATCGGAGTGGCTTTACGCCGCGCTCGTGCGTGGCGCGCTCGGCGCTTCCGGGGTCTAAGCCATAACTCAGTTGATCTTGATGCCCGCCGCTTTCGCCAGCGCAATATTGGCGACGACCTCTTTCTTGATGAGCGCATCGAATTCCGTAGGCGACAACGGCATCGGCTCGATGCCTTGCGGCTTGAATTTCTCGATCAGAGCCGGCTCGGCCAACGCCGCTTGGGTTTCCCGGCGCAATCGTTCGACAATGGCCCGATCGGTCTTCGCCGGCACGAATAGGCCCATCCAATAATTGTAATCGGAATCCGGATAACCGGCCTCGATTGTGGTCGGCACATCCGGCAGCGAGGTCGAGCGTTTCGGCGTGCAGACCGCGAGCGCTATAAGCCTTGAGTCTTTGATGAGAGGGATCGCGGACGGCACACCCATGCACGCGAAATCGACCCGCCCGGTCATCACCTCGGTGATGGCCTCCATGCCGCCTTTGAACGGAACGTGGGTGGCATTGAAGCCCGCGCTGACGCGAAGCCGCTCCGCAGCCCAATGCGTCGCGCTGCCGATCCCGGCGGAGGCGAATGTCATGTTGCCGGCTTTGGCGGCTTTCACCAATTCACTCAGAGTCGTGATGCCCTTTGAGGGTGCGATGATGACGACGTTGGGGACGGTTCCGAACGGGATGACGGCGGAAAAGTCGCGCGTCACGTCATAGGGTACATCCGGATAGATGGCCGGCGTCGCGGAATGCGCCGACGCATTGATGAGGATTGTGTAGCCGTCGGGCGTCGCCTGCGCGACCGCGGCACAGCCGATCGTGCCGCCCGCTCCACCCCGGTTTTCCACGACGATCGCCTGGCCGAGCCGCTGTGACAGTGGATCGGCCACGATCCGTCCGACGATGTCGATGCTACTGCCTGCCGAAAACGGCACGACGGCGCGAATCGGCCGCGACGGCCAGTTTTCCTCGGCCGAGACGATTGTCGGCAGAGCCGGAACCGTGAGCGCGGCAACGCCGATGCTTAAAAACCCGCGGCGTGTCGTCATGGATGCTTCCCCCTATTGCTTTGTTGCAGCATCGAAGATGCCCGGCGCGAAAGCAAGCGCGCTCATGCCGCGACATGCGAAAGCCGCAGGAACGTGTCCTGCGGCTTTGCATTGCACCCGCTGCGGGGAGGAGCTTCTCAGCGGGGCGGTAACTTAGCGCGTCAGAGCTTCGAACCCTGATCGCCTTGATCGCGGCCGGTATCCTGACCGAAGCGCCGTCCGCCGGGCCCCCAGCCGTGACCATCTTGGCCACCACCGAAGCGCTGGCGCCAGCCTTCATGATTGAAGGCGTGCATGTGGTGGTGCGGGCGCAACAGCCGCGCCAGCTTCATGAAACGGCTTTTCTGATCGTCGTTGAGGCTCTGATAAAGCGGCGCGCCTGCATCAGCGATTTTCTTCAGTGCGGCACTTCGCTTCGACATGTTATCGGCGCGGCGTGCCAGCCGGTCGAACGGTGACGACGGCGCCTGCTGATCGGCGTTCTGGCGGGCCTGCATGTTCTCGATGCGCAATTGCGCCATGTCGCGCACGGCCTGCTCGAATGGCGGCCAGTTTTTCGCCTGATCGGGCGTCAGCTCGAGACCCGCCTTGAGGGCTGCGACACGAGCGTCGGTGAACGCGGAGATATCCGCAGCGCTTGGACGATGACGATGTTCGAAGCGCTGAGCGTCGCCGAAACCCCGGTGACCGCCGAACCCTTGCTGCGCATAGACGTAAGAAGAGCCGGCAATAGCAAACAACGCAGTCGCGGCAATGAAAGGCTTGAGCATGTGATCCTCCTCGGCACTGAACCATTCGCTTTCTCCAACTAAAAGGCCGCGGAGGTCTTGAAACAAGTTAAACTTTCGACAGGTGGTGTTCCGCCGGATTAACGCTCTGTAATCTTTCAGGGCGACGTATTGCTATAGGGGATCGGGAAACAAAAAAGACGCCGCCGCGCGCCTGCCCGCTCAATGCAAAATTTGCTGTAGGAACAGTCGCGCCCGCTCATGCCGCGGGTTTTCGAAAAAGCCTTTAGGCTCGTTGATCTCGACGATCTGGCCATCGTCCATGAAGATGATGCGATCGGCGACCTGGCGGGCGAAACCCATCTCGTGCGACACCACCAGCATGGTAATGCCGTCGGACGCCAGTTCCACCATCGTGTCGAGCACTTCCTTCACCATTTCCGGATCGAGCGCCGAAGTCGGCTCGTCGAACAGCATGATATTCGGGCTCATGCACAAGGCCCGCGCGATGGCGACACGCTGCTGCTGACCGCCGGAGAGCCGCGCCGGATATTTTTGCGCCTGTTCCGGGATTTTGACGCGCTTGAGGTAACTCATGGCGAGTTCCTCGGCGTCTTTTTTCGGCATGTGGCGCACCCATATCGGCGCCAGCGTGCAGTTCTCCAAAACGGTCAGATGCGGAAACAAATTAAAATGCTGAAACACCATGCCGACATCGCGCCGCACGGCGATGATCTGCTTGGGGTCGTCGGTCAGTTCGATGCCGTCCACGACGATGCGGCCGCGCTGCCAATCCTCCAGCCGGTTGATGCAGCGCAGCAGCGTCGATTTACCGCCGCCCGACGGCCCGCAAATCACAATGCGCTCGCCGCGCGCCACCGTCATATTTATGTCGCGCAACGCGTGAAATTCGCCGTACCATTTGTGCAGGCCGACGATCTCGACCGCCAGATCGGTTTGCGGCGGAACGCTTGGGGCTTGGCCGGGCCGATTTTCCATGACGTCCTTCAGCGGCGGTGCGCGCGCGCCAGGCGCGCTTCCACGCCGCGGGCATAGCGCGACATGCCATAGCAGCAAAGAAAATAGAATATCGCGGCAAAAGCGTAGCCGGTCAGGCTGGTAACCGGCGTCATCCAACGCGGATCCGACCTTGCCGCTTCGATGGTGCGCAAAAAATCAAAAATACCGACAACGAAGACGAGAGTCGTATCCTTGAACAGGCCGATGAAGGTATTGACGATATTGGGCAGCGTCACCCGCAGCGCTTGCGGCAAAATAACAAGCCCCATCATCCGCCAATACGGCAGACCCAGAGCTTGCGCCGCCTCATATTGGCCGCGCGGTATCGCCACCAGGCCACCCCGGACAACCTCCGCCATATAGGCGGAAGCGAACAGCGCCACGCCGATCAGCGCGCGCATCAGCTTGTCCGGCGCGAAACGCTCCGGAACGAACAGCGGCAGCATGACGCTTGCCATGAACAGCACGGTGATCAGCGGCACGCCACGCACGAATTCGATGAAAGTCGTGGTGAAGAGTTTCACGACAGGCATTTCGGAGCGTCGGCCCAGTGCCAGCAGGATTCCGAGCGGCAAAGAGACCACCATGCCGACCGTCGCCACCACGATCGTCACCAGAATGCCGCCCCACAGCGCGGTCGTCACATCGGGAAGACCGAGAAGCGGGGCACCGCTTAAAAGCAGGAACGACAGGATCGGCAACACGACAAAGAAATAGACTGCGCCAATGTCGCGGCGCGGCGCCCGCAGCCAGGTCAACCACACCACGCCGAATGCCAGCGCCAGGAAAAACAGATCGACGCGCCAGCGCGATCCGATCGGATAGAACCCGTAGACGAAATAAGAAAACCACACCCGGACAAAGGCCCAGCAAGCGCCGGGCTCGGACTGTGGCGCCGAAGCAACGCAGGCGTCGCGGCCGTTGCCCGACCACACCGCGTCGATGATGAAAAACCGCAATAAAGGCGGCACCACCCAGGCAATAAAAACAACGCACAACAGCGTAAGCACGATATTGCCGGGTGAGGAGAACAGATTGTTTCGCAACCAGCCGATCGCGCCGGCGCGGGCCAGCGGCGGCGGAAGCCGTTCCGCCGGCGTGGTTCGCAAAAAAGGCTGAGCGGCGGCGGCCACGTCAGCGCTCCACAACCATTGTCGCGCGCCCGTAAAGGTTCATAAGCAGCGAGGTGACGAGACTAATAGTGAGATAGACCGCCATGGTGATGGCGACCACTTCGACGGCTTGACCGGTGATGTTCAGCACGCTGCCGGTAAAGACCTGCACCAGATCGGGATAGCCTATCGCCACGGCGAGCGACGAATTCTTGATCAGATTGAGGTATTGATTGGTCAGCGGGGGAATGATGACCCGCATGGCTTGCGGCACGATCACGAGCCGCAGCGTGGCACGCGGCCGCAATCCGAGCGCTTGCGCGGCTTCGGTCTGGCCGCGCGAAACGGCCAGAACGCCGGCCCGGACCACTTCTGCAATAAAAGCCGCCGTATAGAGGCTCAAGGCGAGAAGGAGCGCGGCGAACTCGGGAAGAATCTCAACGCCGCCCATGACATTGAAGCGGCCGACATTCGGAAAACTGAGGGAGAGCGGCATGCCGCTCAGGACGAATGCGACGAGCGGCAGTCCGATGATCAGGAGAAGCGCATAGCCCAAGATGCCCACGGGTTCTCCCGTTTGCTCCTGGCGCCGGCGTGCCCTAACGCGAAGAACGACGGACGCCAATACACCGAACAGCAGCGCGATCAGCACATAACGAAAGCCCGGAGCAAACTCGGGTCGCGGCAAGAACAGCCCGCGATTATTGAGGTAGATGCCGCCGCGGAGCGTCACGCTGTCGCGCAATTCCGGCAGCGATTTGAGGACGGCATTGTACCAGAACAAAATCTGCAGCAGCAGCGGCACGTTGCGGATCAGTTCGACATAACAGCCGGCGAGCCTGGCGACGAGCCAATTGGACGACAGCCGCGCGATGCCGATGATGAAGCCGAGGATAGTCGCAAGCACGATGGCGAGGCCGGCGACGAGAAGCGTGTTGAGAAGGCCAACCCAGAAGGCACGGCCAAAACTCGACGTGCTCGACGAATACGGAATCAGCGTCTGGCTGATATCGAAACCCGCGGTGTTGTCCCAGAAACCGAATCCGGAGGAGATATGGGCTGCGGCCAGATTTCGTGCCGCGTTGACAATCGCGGCGTAGGCCAGCGCGCCGATAACGACAACCAGCGCGGTCTGCAGCGCGATATTGCCGAAGCGCCGGGCGTTGCGCGATGAAGACTTGACGACTTCAGCCATGGCGCCAGTCAGCCGTGGCGCAATTGGTACTGCGAGTCATAGCGCCGCGTTAGCCGCGTGCGCGCCCGCTCAGCGCACCGGCAGACCGTATTGCAAGCCGCCTTTGGTCCACAATGCATTAAGGCCACGTGCGATCTTCAGCGGCGAACCTTGTCCGATATTGCGCTCGAAGCTCTCGCCGTAATTGCCGACCCCTTTGATGATGCGATAGGCCCAATCGTTGCTCAAGCCCATGGCCTGGCCGAACTGGCCTTCAACGCCAAGCAGGCGCCGGATATCGGGCGCGTTCGACTTGAGCATGTCGTCGACGTTCTTCTGCGATACGCCAAGTTCCTCGGCATTGAGCATGGCATAATGCGTCCAGCGCACAATGTCTTCCCAATTGTCGTCGCCCTGGCGCACTGCGGGACTCAACGGCTCCTTGGAAATGATCTCGGGGAGAACGATATGCGCGTTGGGATCGGTCAGCCGCAGCCGCTCGCCGTAGAGGCCCGAGGAATCGGTGGTGTAGGAATCGCACCGGCTGGTGTCGTAAGCCTTGACCGCCTCATCCGCGGTAGCGAACGTCACCGTTTTGAGCGTCATGTTGTTGGCGCGGAAATAATCGGCCAGATTGAGTTCCGTCGTGGTGCCTTGTTGCACACAGACCGAGGCATCGCTGAGTTCAAGCGCCGAGTTTACCTTGAGCGACTTGCGCACCATGAAGCCTTGGCCGTCATAGTAATTGACGTCGGCAAAATCGACCCCGAGCGAGGTATCGCGCGACATGGTCCACGTCGTATTGCGCGACAGCACATCGATCTCGCCGGATTGCAGCGCGGTAAAGCGATCGGCCGCGGTCAGCGGCACGAATTTGACCTTGGCCGGGTCGTTGAAGATGGCCGCGGCGATGGCGCGGCAGAAATCGACATCGAAACCGGTCCAATTGCCCTGCGGATCGGGTATGCCGAAGCCGGCCAGCGTGCCGTTCGCACCGCAAATGAGCTGCCCGCGGTCCTGCACCGCCTTAAGTGTTTGACAAAATGCCGCCTGCGAACCGAACGCCAACAGCATTGCAATCGCCACCGCCGTAGCAAAACGTTTCATGACCAGGCCTTTCAAAGGGATTTGCGCGCCAAAGCCCCCGCCACGAGGCACGCTAGAGGCTTATTTCTATGGCCGGCATCTGAGAACGATCACGCTTTGAGGTCAAGGGCTTGACGAGGGCCGGCCATACCTGGGTAATGCTTTTCATGACGCGACAATGAGACACCGGCATGAACGACAAGGGTAAAGATCCGAGCGCCAGCCGCTCGCGGCGCACCGCAACCAAACTGGTCACCGCCGGACGCGACCCCGCATCCTATCACGGCTTCGTCAATCCGCCGGTCTATCACGCCTCGACCGTGCTCTATCCGAACGCTGAGGACTTTCTCGCCCACCGCTCCCGCTACCAATATGGCCGCCGCGGCACCCCGACCACCGAGGCGCTGGAAGGCGCCTTGCAGGAGCTCGAGGGTCCGCAATGCGCCGGCGTCTCGCTTGTGCCGTCCGGCCTCGCGGCGATCTCGACGGCGTTCCTCGCAGTGGTGCGAACCGGCGACCACGTGCTGGTGACGGACAGCGCCTATGGACCGACCCGCAATTTCTGTGAGCAGGTTCTGACCCGGCTCGGCGTGACCACGACCTATTACGATCCGACGATCAGCGGCGCCGATATCGCCCATCTGTTTCGGCCGAACACCCGGCTGGTCTATCTCGAGTCACCCGGCTCGCTGAGCTTCGAAATGCAGGAAGTCGCGGCGATCGCCAAAACCGCGCATGCCAAGGGCGCGCTGGTGTTGATGGACAACACCTGGGCGACGCCGCTCTACTACCGGCCGCTCGACCATGGCGTCGATCTCGCGATCCAGGCCGGCACCAAATATATCGGCGGCCATTCCGACGTCATGCTCGGCACGATTTCGGCCAACGCGGCAACGCTCACCGACCTCAAGCAGACCGTAAGGCTGACCGGACTGCACGAGGCGCCGGACGACACCTATCTCGGGCTACGCGGCTTGCGCACGCTCGGCATACGCCTCGACCGACATTACGAGTCCGGCGTCGCTGTGGCGCGCTGGCTCGAACAGCGGCCAGAAGTCTTGCGCATGCTGCACCCCGCGCTGCCGAGCCATCCCGGTCACGCGATCTGGAAGCGCGACTTCAGCGGTGCATCGGGGCTATTCAGCATGGTGCTCAAGCCAGTGCCCCGGCCGGCCTATTTTGCGTTCCTCGACACGCTCGAATTATTTGGCATCGGCGCCTCGTGGGGCGGCTACGAGAGCCTCGCCATCCCGTTCGATTGTGGACCGGTCCGTTCCGCGACCAAATGGGAGCCCGGCGGCCCGACAGTGCGTTTGCATATCGGGCTTGAAGCGGTCGAAGATCTTATCGCCGACCTTGAACGCGGCTTTGCGGCGCTTGCCGCGGCGGCATGATCATGATCACGCGGCAGCTATCGCCGCCTTCCGGTCGCGCATGACGAAATAGAGATTGCGCAGATAGACGAACACGCCGAACGCCTGGCCGGCGATGAAGACGGCGTCTTTGCGGTAGAGTGCATAGACCAAAAGCAGCAGGCCGCCGAAAATCGAGAAAATCCAAAACGCCATCGGAATGACACTGCGCCCGGCGCGCTCACTGGCGATCCATTGCACCAGGAATCTTGCCGTAAACAACAACTGCGCTGCCATTCCCAAAGCGACCCACCAATCGAGCCGCGTGACGAACACGTCGACCAGATAGGCGTTGAGCGCGTGCATCATATCAACGAGCAAGTGTTATCTCCTCGATTTGCGGAACGCGCTTCTTGCGCCGAATGAGCCACCAGACTCCGAAGAGGTCGAGAATGCCGACCCACAGCCGATCGAAGAAACCGTAATTCGAAGCGCCGTGGCCACGCGGCCGGTCGACGACGTCGACATAACCGATATCGAAGCCTTCGCGGCGAACCAGCGCCGGCAGAAAGCGATGTAATCCGTCGAAATAAGGCAAGGACAAGAAGACATCGCGACGGAATGCTTTCAAGCCGCAGCCGGTGTCACGCGTACCGTCCTTGAGCACAGTGCTGCGCACCCCATTAGCGATGCGCGATTGTAGCTTCTTGAAGCCGGTGTCCTTGCGGCCGACACGCTGGCCGGCAATCAGCCCGATGCGCGGCCCGCCGGCCTCAAGCGCCGCGATCAGCGCCGGAATAAACGCCGGATTGTTCTGGCCGTCACCGTCGATGGTCGCAACAATCGGCGCATGGGCCTTACTAACGCCGGTGCGGACCGCCGCCGACTGACCGCAGGATTTTTCGTGGCGGATTTGCCGCAGCCATGGCCGTTCGGCCATCAAGCCCCGTAATTCGTTATCGGTGCCGTCGCTCGAACCGTCGTTGACATAGACGATCTCGAAGCTGCGGCCGGCCAAGGCGGCAGCGATTTCGGCGACCAGCGGCGCGACATTGCCGGCTTCGTTGCGCACCGGCACGACCACGGATATCCCGGGAGCGCTTTTGTTCTCAGACCCCATGATGCACGCTTCTAAAGCCCATCCGGCTTGGGTTCAATCAGACCGAAAATACGTGATTTCAGTGAGACGTACGCAGAATTGCCAAAGCGTCACGCGAGGCCGCAGCAATCCGCCGCAGCGATGGCCCCGGATAGGGCCGCAGATCGCGCGGGCAGAACAGCACCCGCCGCCCGGCAAACCAGCGCCTTAGGAGGTAGGCGCCGGCCGCCCCCACCAGTCCTCCGGCAATGACATCGCTTGGGTGATGCGCCTGCACGACGACGCGGCTCAGCATGATGGTGAACGCGTAGAACCACATCACCCATTGGGTGCGCGGCCATAGCGCGCCGATTGCGACCGCTGCCGCCGCCACGGTGGTGGCATGCCCGGAGGGCATGCTGGCGTATTCCGGCCGCCATATGAAGGGCACGTAGTGGAAAGGATCGTCGTGACCACCGACCGTAGGTCGCGCCCGCCCGATCATACGCTTGACGATGGCATCGAATAGACCCGGCAATCCGATCGCGAGGAATAAGAACCCGAAACGCGCCGCAAGCGCGGTGAGCACGTCGCGCGACATTCGTGGCAGCGACGGTGAGATCACGGCAGCAAGACAGAGCAGGACAAAGCCGAACGGAATGAGGAACCAGCCGGACAGGCCGAAATCAGTGATGTTCTCGAATAGGCTCTTGATCCATTGCGGCAGATGGTTCGCCCAATTGCTCGCGGCGGCATCGAGCAGGAACATAGAAGCAACGACGACATAAAGCGTGGCGAGAGCGGCGGCGACCGCCGGCATGTGCGGCCGCAGCAGTTTCGCCGGAGGCGGCGCCGCGATGAAGACAAGCCAGCGTTCCAGATTCGAGCGCGCATTTTGCAGCAGGATGGCGCCGACAGCGCGTAGACCGCGCGTTGGGCCGATCACATTTGCTGTCCTGAGATCATTGGACGTCGCCTTCGGCGCATTCACGGCGCGCCTGCCGACTGGAATACTGCGATCGCGATCGCCCGGCCAATGCTGATGTTATAGCCGTCGATCCGCGGGCCGCGGTCGTAACGCAACCCGATCGCCTCGGCGCGCAACGCGAAGGCGCGTTCCAGACGCGCATCGACAAAAGCAAAGTGACATTTGCCTTCAGCCAGGAAATCGGCAGCCCCGGCTGCGTCGGTGAAATGGGTCTTGGTACCGGCAAGAAAGACGAGGCTAGGCTCTTCGTAGCCGACACTCGCGGCGACCGGGTCCGAGCAATTGGAATCGTGAAGCACGTCAGCCAGCGCGACGCTAGGAAATGCCGGCTCCAACGACGGTATGACCACGGCAAAAATGCCAATCGACACCAGCACTGCTGCCGCCGCGGCCCGCATGAAGGCCCGTTCGGCGCCGTCCTCGTCGTAAAGCCGCCATGCGAACAGACCGCAGACGATCGAGCCGGCAAAGAATGGCCACGCCAAGAACGCCAGGTCGCGATTGATGATGATCGCGCCCGTCACCGCGGCAAGACTGATGCCGATCGGCGCGAGAAACCACCACATCACACCGCGCACCAGCCATGGCCGGCGTGACAGCACTTTTGATTCGATCGCGCCGGCGATCAGGATCGCGATGGCGGGATAGAGCGGCAGCACGTAATGCGGCAGCTTGGTCACGACCAGTTCAAAAACGATCCACGACGGCAGCAGCCAGGACAACAAAAAGCGCGCCGCCGGCTCCCGCCGCACCGCCCAAATGGCGGGCGTCGCCAATCCGGCGAGCATCGAGGCCGGGAAGAATGTCGCGAAAAACAAAACAATGTAGAGGCCGGGCGGCGCTCCGTGGGTTTCTTGGCCGCCTGCTACCTTGCCCAGCATGTCGTGGCCGACCGCGGAGAACAGGAACTGGCCGCCGACACGGGCATAGATTGCGATGAACCAAGGCAGGACAAGGAGGAGAAGCCAGCCGAAGCCCGGCAGCGGCCGCAGGGTCAGCAGCCAGCGGCCCGAGCGGTCGATAGCCGAAACCGTAACGGCGGCAAGACCGACGACCATCAGATTAAGCGGTCCCTTGACCAGGATGCCGACCGCCAGCGCGGTCCAGAATATCGCCAGTTGAACGAAGCTCGGCGGCGCGCCACCCCGGCGCGACGCCAGATAAGCCCGCGCCAGTACCGCCATTGCGGTAACGATCGTGAAAAGCAGCATCGCGTCGGTCTTGGCGAGGCGCGCTTCAGCACCGAGCATGGTCGAAGCCATCATCATCAGGGCGGCCAAAATCGCCCCGCGCCGGCTCACGAAAGCCAGCGCGCACCAGAACGTGGCTAGCACGGCGCCGACGGCGCCGATCTGCGACGGTATGCGGTAGAGCCAGATCGTCGTGTGTGCATTCGGAATGCCAAGCGCACTCGCCGTGTTGACCACGGCCGCCTGCATCCAATAGATGCCGACCGGTTTGCGGTAACGCACGTCGTCCTGATAGCGGATGTCGACGTAGTCGCCGGTCTCGATCATTTGCTTGGTGGCTTGGGCGAAATAAGCCTCGTCGCGATCGACCGGCGGTATCTGAAAAATTCCAGGCACGAAGGTGAGCAAAGAAAGCAGCGCCAGCACGACGGCCGCCCGCCGATTCGATCTCGCGGCGTAATCGAATAGCGCGGAGAAGCCCTTGGCGGGCCACAGGGACTGCGACGGCCAACTGCCGGTCGTACTCATGCCGTTTTCAGCGCCTCGCTCACCAAGCCCGCTTCGCGGCGCCGCCCCTCACCCTTCGATGACTTTCCAGTTCTTGTAATAGATGAATTTGAAACTCTGTGTCAGCAAACGGATACCGGCAATGACCCCGCGCATAAGACCCAGGAACGGCGTCGGCCGAACCAGATCGATGAACAGGCAATAACGCGGCTGGTCGGTTTCATTGAAGGACTGATGCAGCAGCGTATCGTCGAAAATGAAGAGCTTGTCCTTGCGCCAATAGCTGGTCTTGTCACCGACCACGATGTAGGCGGAGTCATCGGTCATATCGTTGACATTGTACAACACGCGCAACGAGGCACGCATAAAGCCGAAATGCTTCGACGTCGAAACTTTCTTATTGAAGACCGAAACGCCGATCGTCTCGATATATTTCCACGGACGGCGGAAGCCCGGCACGTTCAGGAACGTCTCTTTATCGACTCCATACCAGCGGAAGAAGACCATGGTGCGCGAATGCTTGTTCGCCGCTTCCTCGAGCTGGGCGACAATATTCGCGTCCTTGCTGGCTTGTATGAGCTGCCTGATCTCGTCCTGATGGCCGGATGGCAGATCCTCGAGGCGATAAACGCCCTTGTTGATATAGGGCAGCGACAGTAAATCCAGCAGCGCGTTGAACGGCGACAACAGCCAGGTCGGGAAGCCGTTGCCGATAAAATAGCGGCGAAGCGTCTCCAGATTCAGCCCGGAATTGCGGCTGACATCGTAGCCGCCGCAGATCGCGTAAAAGAGCGCAATCTTGGGAAAGAAATAGGCGAACGGAGCCAGCACGCAAAGCGGGAACAGGACCCGCCGCAGCGAATATTTCCATATTCGCACCGCCAGTGCCCTGCCCGTCAGCGTCTCGTTGACCGTGGTGGTGCTCACAGCGTTTTTCCCGGTTGTTCGCAATGCTTCCGCGCTCGAAACATCCCCCGCCGGGATGAAGCGCCGCCAAGCCGTTTCCGATCGGATGGAACCGAAGCCCCCATCTGACTGCCAATTTGGTAGACTTTTTCGCACGTCATGGGAAGCCTAGACTTGAAACGCGACCGGCGTTCCAAGTCACTGAACACCAAGCGATTTTGACACTGCCCCGCGGCTGCCATTATCCCCGACCCGAACCACAACGCTATCCACTGCACCGGCGGCATCCATTACGGTGACGCGGGAAAACCCCGGCCCATCCGGATTGAAGAACAAGCTGCCGCGCGCCGCATTCGGCACTGGAATGCCGTTGACCAAAACCGTAAGCGGGGCCACGGCGCCCGCGACCTTCAGCGCCACAGGATCAGGCTTGCCATCCGTGGCGGTCAGATCGAGTTGCGCGCCATTGGGCGGAAAAACGATCCGTAACGGCGGCCGCACCGTTTCACCGGCAAGCCGTCCGGGCTGAAAGCGCCGCAATGGCGGCGGCAGTTTGGCATTCGTGCTGATCAGCACGCCGGCAGGCGGATGCGGCAACGCGGCCGGCGCGCCGACACGCGCGAAGGCATCGAACAGGATCGGTGCCGCCGCCTCGCGGCCGATAAGCCCCGGCACCGGTGCGCCGTCGGGCCGGCCGACCCAGACACCAATCGTGTGCTTGCCGTCGAAGCCGATCGACCATGCATCGCGGTAGCCGTAACTGGTGCCTGTCTTGAACGCGATCCGGCCCGGTACGCCGTTCTCCGGCGGCGGCGAGCCGAGCAGTATCGTGCTCACATACCAGGCCGCGACAGGCTCCATCAGGCGTCGCGCCTGCGGCGCCGGCACGCCCAAACGCTCGTTGAGCGGAAGAACCGAACCCTGACGCGCAATGCCGGCATAGAGCGCGACCAAGTTGGAAAGTGTCGTCCCCGCCCCGCCAAGGCCGATGGCGAGACCCGGGGCCTCGCCCTCGGGCAGCGTGAGCGCGCCACCGGCCTGGGCCAGCCGCGCCGCAAGCCGGCTGGCACCGACGCGGTCGAGCACGGCAATCGCCGGCACGTTAAGCGAGAATTGCAAAGCCGCGCGCACCGAGACGGTGCCTCTGAAGCTGAAGTCAAAATCTTTTGGCGCGTAACCGCCGTAACTTACGGGCCGATCTTCGATCAACGTCTCCGGATGAATAAAACCGTCCTCGAAGCCGAGGCCATAGATGAAGGGCTTGAGCGTCGAGCCGGGCGACCGCAGCGCTTGGGTCATGTCGACTTGCCCGGCGCGGCGCATGTCGAAAAACGCGGGCGAGCCGACATGCGCCAGAATCTCGCCGCTCGAATTGTCGACCGCCAGAATGGCTAGCGAGATGTCGGGGCCGAGCGTCGCTTCAAGCGTCCGCAGCCGATCGCGCGCGAATTGCTCCAGATTGCTTTGCAGATCGGCATCGATGGTCAGCCGAAGCAACCGCTCGGCCGGCGATTGCGCGACGGCTTGACCGGCGGCATGCGGCGCCAGGATCGGCATGGTGTGGCGCGCCGACGGCACTGGCACCGATTTGGCCAAGGCAATTTCATCGGGCGGCACCGCGCCGGTTGCGGCAAAGCGATCAAGCACGCGGTCGCGCGCGGCCCGCGCGGCCTCGGGCGAGCGGTCCGGCCGCCGATATTCGGGGGATTGCGGCAACGCGACCAAAAGCGCGATCTCGGCGAGCGAAAGATGGCGCGGCTCTTTGCCGAAATAGACCAAGGACGCGGCACGGATGCCTTCGATATTGCCGCCGTAAGGCGCGAGGCTGAGATAAAGCCCCAGCACATGGTCTTTCGTTAGCGCATGTTCGATCTCGACGGCGCGAACGATCTGTCGAAGTTTTGCCGAAAGCGTCCTGGCGCTGCGCGGCTCCAAGAGCCGCGCGACCTGCATGGTCAACGTCGAGCCGCCGGAGCGGATGCGGCCGCCGTCGGCGAATTGCAGTGCGGCGCGGCTGAGAGCCAGCACATCGACGCCGTAATGCGCACGGAAACGCTTGTCCTCATAGGCGAACAGCACATCGAAAAACTGCGGATCGACGTCGGCGACCGTGGCCGGCAGCCGCCAGCGGCCGTCGCTGGTGGCGTAGGCGCGCAGCAGCTTGCCGTTCCGGTCGAGCACCTCTTTTGAGAATTCGAGATCGTTGCCGAGCGGCGCCGGGCCAAGCGCCGCGACCTGCCAAGATATCGTCGTCAGCAGCGCAACGCAGGCAAGCAATACAATGGCGAGGGCAACGCGCATTCTCGTCATTGCGAGCGAAGCGAAGCAATCCAGGCGGCCGCGCCGTTGCTGGATTGCTTCGTCGCTTCGCTCCTCGCAATGACGGCGGTCGGTCATTTTCCGGCAATCACCTCGACATTGTCGCTGCCGGTGCGGCCGAAGCGGTCCGGCCGGTACATGTCCTCAACACGGGCCTGCGGCCGTACATATTTGCCCGGCGCGACCGCGCGGGCCACATAGGCGACGCTGAACACGGCAGGGTCATCGCTCTTGCGTTCAAAGGCGGCCGTGAAGCGGTCGTCGCGGAATTCGGTCGAGACCGGATCGGCCGCGTCGGTGAACCACGGCAACGTGCCGGTATCGCCGGACGAAACCAGATGCGGATTGTCGATCTCGAAACCGGCCGGCAGATAATCGGCGACAATGACGCGGCCGAATTGCGGCTGCGCTTCCGTGACTTTCAGGACAATGACCAGACGGGTGTTCTGCTTGATTTGCGCGGTGTCGATGGGATCGCCATCGAGCGTGTAGGCCTGCCGCTCGATCTTGAAGCCCTTCTCGGCCGCGGGCTCCGGCGTCACCGGCGCGCCGGAAACCGTCACCACCGCCTTCATCTGATCGTCGCCGGTATTGGTCACACGCAGCGGCGTCTTGAGGTCGTCCGCATTGATGGTGCGGTTAAGGGCTTGCTTGACCGCCGTGCCGTTGACGTCGAGCGACACGCTGCCCGCGGTCTTGGCCATAGCGCTGGACGCAAGGAGGAGCCATGCGTCCTCTTGCGTCGAGGTCAGTTGCAAGGATGCGCGGGCGGCGTCGACCCGCGCCACCGCGGATTGCACAGTCGCGCTGCTGGCGCCGCCTTCGGAGGCGAGCGTGACCAGCGCCGCCGCATCACGCAGCGTCGAGCCGTAGTCCTCGCGGCTGGCGATATCCGGAACGGGCTGCGGCGCGATGGCCGCAAGGGCTGCGCTGTAAACCCGCTCGGCGCGGGTGCGGTCGCCGACCATGGCAAGGGCTGCTGCGAGTTGCGCCTTGGCGATCGGCGTTTTCAGCGCATCGAGCTTGGCGTCGGCGAGGTAGCGCAGATCGCCGATCGGCGCTGCGCCGTTTCGCGCCAGCACATAGAGCGCATAGGCAAGATCGGCGCCGTTGTTTTTGTCGGGATCGCTGAGATCGGCGGCGGAGTTGCGCAAGCGATCGAGCGCGAGCCGGAACGCCGCTTCGGGCACGGCGAATTTGCGCTCGCGGGCACGGGTGAGAAAGTCGGTGACATAGGAGTCGAGCCAGACGTCGTCGCCGCCGGCACTCCACAGGCCGAACGAGCCGTTGCCGCCTTGCCTGGTCAACAGCGCTTCGATGGCGTCGCGAACGCGCTGGTCGGTATCGGCGCCGGCCGTCTGTCCCGCGCTGCCAAGATCGCTGACATAGAGCAGCGGCAAAGCGCGGCTCGTGATCTGCTCCGAGCAGCGGTACGGATAACGGTCGAGGGCGGCGAGCAGCGCCGCCGCGTCGAGCGCCGCCGACGAGCCGACCGAGACCGACACCGCGCCGGTACCGGGCACGAGATCGGCGAACATGTCGCTCGACAGCGTCAGGCTCTCGCCCTTGGCGAGCGGCTTTATGGTCCGGCGCGCCAGGATTTGTGCCGGCGGCCGCACCGTCGTCGTAAACTCGCGTTCCAGCGCAAAACCGGCCGGTCCGCTGACGCTGACCTTGACCGCGCCGCTGCCGGCGGCGCTGGCGGTGACCGGCACGTTCATCGCGCCGCGTTGCTTCTCGCGCAGCGTTAAAGTCTGCGTCGCACCGGCGCCGGCGATGACGGCATCGGCAGCGGTTAAAGCGACGGTGTAATCGCCCGGCTGGCCCTCGACATTGTCGAGATCGAGATGAACGGTGGAGCGATCGCCGGGCAAAAGAAAGCGCGGCAGCGTCGCCGACAGCACCACCGGATCGCGCACGGTGACATCGGCCGTGGCGTGGCCGACTTTGTCCTTGCTCCAGGCCACCGCCATGACACGCAGCGTGCCTTCGAAGGCCGGCACGTCGAACGCGATGTCGGCGGTGCCGTCCTTGCCGACAGTGACGAGGCCGGAATAAAGGGCCACCGGTGGCCCGGTCGGCGGACTGCCCTGCAATTGCGCGCCCTCATCGCCGCCGCTGCGGAGTTCGCCGCGCGTGCCCCGCATGCCGTCGATCAAGTCGCCATAGAGATCGCGGATCTCGGCTGAAAGCGCGCGCTGGCCGAGATAGTAATCGTCCGGCGACGGCGGCTTGTAATTGGTCAGATTGAGGATGCCGACATCGACCGCCGCCACAACGATCCGCGCCTCTTCGCCGGCCGCGAGGCCGCCGATCGTCACGGGAACATGCAAGCTCGTTTCCGGCCGCAATAACGGCGGTGTGTTCAGTGCGACGGTGAGCGTCTTCGCCGTGCGGTCGATCGAAAACCATTGCACGCCGATGGCGCGGCCCGGCATGCGCTGCGCCGGCGCATCGAGCGGCCGGCGCAAGGTCGCGACCAGATAGGCGCCGGAGCCCCAATCGGCACCGATCGGCATCTTCAACTGCGCGACGCCTTCTTTGACGTCCGCGGTCTGGCTTGCCAGCAGATGATCGCCAATGACGTTAAGCGTGACGCGGCCGGCGCTGCGCGCGGTGACCGCGACCGTCATGGTGTCGCCCGGATGATATTCCGGCTTATCGAGCGCGACCTGGAGCATATCCGGCGTATCGGCATTGGCATCGACATACCAGCCGGCGTCGAAGTTAGCCGAGCTTTCCGGCCCGTTCGGATCGGAGGTGGCGACGTCGAGCCGGTAGCGGCCGAAATGCACCGGCAGCGAAATACGTCCGGCCTTATCGGATGCGGTATCGATGGTGCCATCGGCGACGCGGGTCGTGGTTTTGACCGGCTCGAAATTCCAGGCGCCATCGCGCTTGTAAAACTGATAATGCGTATCGATCCGCAGCAGCTGGTAATGGAGCCCGCTTTGGGTGAGCGCCTTGCCATCCGGCGCGGCGACAATGACATCAAAACTGGCGCTGGCGCCGTCGGCCAGCGATTGACCGGAGAACAGCGGCTTGATGCCGATCATGTTGCCGCTCGGCGTGATCGGCAGCGTGACTTTGCGTTCCACCGCGCGGCCGCCCGGTTCGGCCATCCGCACCGCGATCTGGGCCTGCAACGGATGCGTGCTCGACGGCGCCTTGTCGAGGCTGACGGCAAATTTCGCATTGCCGGCATCGTCGGTCGACGGCAGATCGTCGAGCGTTTGCTGCGAAGCATCGGTCTCTTCTTCGGCGAGCCCGAACTGATACCCGGCAAAGCCCGTGCGCTCCGGCGCAGTTGCGATCGTCATTTCGCCTTCGAGATCGAGATTCGCCGCCGGCGCGCCATAGAGGAAGCGGCCGGCAACCGTGAGCTCGGCCGGCGCGGCGTGTGAAATCTGCGTCGAGGCCGAATTCAGGTCGAATTCGATCCGGTCGGGCACGTAATCTTCAACAAGAAATGTAGTTTCGCCGATGGCCGGGCGCTTCGGATCGGTAAAGGCCCGCACATGCCAGGTGCCGGTCGGTGCCGAGGCACTGATCGGCATCGACAGCGAATGGCCGCCAAGGCCTTCGTCCGCCACCTGTGCGCGCTTGAACTCGACCCCGTCGGGCCGTTCGACGACGAAGGTCAGCGGCGTATTCAAGGCCGCGGCGCCCTGCGGGTCGCGCAGCAGCGCGGTGAGATGCACCGTTTCACCGGAGCGATAGACGCCGCGCTCGGCATAGACGAAAGCGTCGAGGCCCTTCGGCGCTGGCCGCCCGCCGACGCCGCGATCGGTCAGATCGAAAGCCGGGCTGCGTAGGTTGAGGAAGGCAAAATCGCCTTGCGGATCGGCCGCGGCGAGCAAAGCGGGCGCCGCACCGCCCTCCCCGTTGGCGAGCCCGGTCTCGAACAGCGCCTGGCCGGCGGCGTCAGTACGGCGCGTCGCCAGGACTTCGTTGCCGCGCGACACCAGGCGCAACTCGATATTGTTCTTGGCGTCGGTCGTCGCCAGCGAATTGACGAAGACGTGGATGCCGTCATTGCCGGTAAAGGCGGTCAGGCCAAGATCGGAGACGATGAACCACTGGGTCGCCAGCGACTCGTAATTATTGTCGAGGTTCTTCATCTCCTGCGGCTGCGCCACCATGACATAGACGCCGGGCTTGAGATCGCCGACGGCCTGTTCGACCGGAAACGCCGTCGTGACCTCAGCGTTGAGCGCACCCGTAGCGACGGCGAGATCGCCCTTCCACACCACGCTGCCGCGCGAGTCCTTAAGCTGATCGAGATCGGAGCGGTTGAGACTGGTCTGGAAATCAGCGCCGGCATAGCCGACGCCCTCGATCGTATCGATCAGGTTGCGGTCGCTGATGCGATAGACCTCCACGGCGACCGATCGCGTATTGACGCTGATGACCGGAATACCGCGCTGGCCAGTGCGCGGCAGCACATAGGCGGAAGTCGAAAACCGCACGAACGGTTTGCGGTCGCGCACATAGATGGAATAGTCGCCGGATTTCGACAGCGTCTCATGCACCACCGACGGCAGGCCGGCCCGCAAGGTCACGCTGTAATGCTCGCCATGCGTCAGGCCTTCGACGCAAAGCTGCTTTTCGGCAACCGACAGCGCCGGCTTGTCGATGCCGGCGACCGCGACGAAGGGCGCGAAGTCGGTGCGGGCGGGAATGTCTTCCGAGAACTGAAAACAGGCGCGCGGCGACGCGGTGTCGGCGTCGATGGTGTAATTGAGCACGCGGAAGCCGTATTGCTCGCGCATCCGCTCGTATTGGCCGCGCACATCGGCGACCTCGCGCAGTTCGAGCGACAGCCGCAAAGCGTCGAGCGCCGGCCGCCATAGCTGGCGCTGACCCAACACCGTGCCGAGGAAGGCGAGATCGGCCGCCTCCTGGTTATGATCGCCGGCGCGCTGATAGGCCATGTAAGCGGCGCTCGAAGCGCGCTCCAGCAGCATGGTCTTTTCTTTATCGTCGGCGGGACGGATTTGCTGGATCGTGCGCGCCAGCCGCAGCCAGGTCGCCGCATCATTGGGCTGCGCCGCAATGATCTGACCGAGCACTGCCATGCCGGTGCGGAAATCGTTCTTGCCAAAGGCGGCAGTGGCGTCGCGCTGCAGCTGATCGACCGGCTTGGTCGTGCCGGCAGCGTCGGACTTGATCTGGGTCTCGAGCTCGATGCCGCTATTGGCGAGGTCGCTATTGGTAAAGGGCTTGTCCGCGGCGAGCGCGGCAATGGAGCCGATCGCCAGAAATGCTACCGCAATACCGGCGCGGATAAATGCAAACATCGAAATGGCCTCCCTCACGGACGCGCAATATTCGCCAGAAAATTGAATTTGAGGCAAAGATCATGTCGAGGTCGTGACCGAACGGACGCGGCACACGCAAGCCGATTCCCTAGTCCGCTCCGTGCACAGCCGTAGCCCCGCAGGCATATCCTGCACATGGCACGGGCTCTACTTGCCGCGATCTGCCCACCCAAATGACCCACCTGCTCATCGCCAATGCCGACAAAACCGAACGCCTTTTAGACATCGCCAAGCCCGGCTTTCTTTTGATAGATGACGGGCCGAAGACGGCGCAGAGTACCCTGCCAACGGCTTAAATAGGCCCGTGAAACACCCTTCCGCTCACGCAGTGGGGCGTTTTGACGCCCGATACGTCTTCAACTCATCAAGCATTTTGTACGCAAGCTCTTCCACGGTCAAAAAATCAGACAGAATTTGTTGATGAAAACGAATTATGCCGGTCGCTTCCTTGAAGGAATGCGTCATCAAAGGTTGAAAAACATAAAGCCGCTCTTGCTCCTCAATCAACCTATCGTGCTCGGTCGGATTTAATGCGGCCCGCGCCTCATCTATTTTTCCTTGCAATTCAGTGTAAGCGGCTTGATCTTTTTTTCGTACTCCGCCGGGCGGAATATACGGGGGTACTCTATGACCCAACGCATGCCTAAATTCCGAGAGATAGCTAAACCATTCGTCGCGTGTACGTAGGAACCCACGCAGCTCCGGCGACAGGGTATTTCTTACTTTCTTATTGTGCTTCCAAAGCCCCACTTCGTTGCGTTTTAATCTTTTTCCGCGCTCATGCACCCAAATCCACGCAAGGTTATCGATGCACCCGTACGCATTTGCGAAAAATGCCTGCATGTTGATTGTGGCATCGTGAAGCCGCCCTCTCTTCGGCACTTTCACAGCGCCAGGCGGTATTGCCTTAAATAGGTTTTGAATGCAGCGATTTAATATCTGAATACGACGTGCAAAGCCGTGTTGAGCATATTCGGCTGCTTTAACGTTCTCAAATCTAAACCCGACGAACCGCAAGAGAAGATTATCCGTCTTCCGCTGGATTTGCTGCCGCGTCTCCTTGATCTTCTCTAGGTGCTTTTTGCCATAATAGCGGGGTAAGGCCATTGTTCCCTCCTTGCACGCGTAGAGGCGTAAGCGGTGTTCCGACCGCACCTTTCCCGGACATTGGTAATCGCCGAGAGTGACGATCTCTGAGTGGGAGATCGGCTTGTGTCTACGCTTGACCATATGCTTAAGCCGGAGGCGGAACCTATTCGCCGCCTGGAGGTGATTACGGGGGCGGTCCGACGGCGCCGGTTCTCGGATGATGACAAAGCCCGCATTGTCGAGGAGACGTTGGCTCCAGGCGCTGTGGTTTCGGAGGTTGCACGTCGACATGGGCTGTCACCACAGCAACTGTTTGGCTGGCGCCGACAAGCGAGGCTCCCTGTGGCGACAATTAGGGAGGCGGAAGCGGCGCGGTTCGTTCCGGCGGTTGTCGAAGCGCAGGTGGCGGAGCGCACGGTTCGTCGTCAAAGGCGCGGTCCAACGCGTCGAACAGATCGCACTTGCGGGATCATCGAGGTCGAGATCGATGGCGTGACGGTTCGGGTCGGCCGCGGGGCCGAAGCGAAGACGGTGGGGGCTGTGCTTCGCGCGCTGAAGGCCGGCGCGTGATCGGTCCGACCGGCGCGGTCCGGGTGTTGGTGGCAACCAAGCCCGTCGACTTCCGCAAGGGTGCCGAGGGCTTGGCCGCGTTGGTGCGCGAGCAGATGCGGGCTGATCCGTTCACGGGTGCCGTCTATGTGTTCCGCGCCAAGCGCGCGGATCGAGTGAAGCTGATCTTTTGGGACGGCACCGGCGTCTGCCTGTTCGCCAAGCGGCTTGAGGATGGTTCGTTCCGCTGGCCGAACGCACAGGACAGCATCATGCATCTGACGGCCGCGCAATTGTCGGCGTTGCTGGAAGGGCTCGACTGGCGACGGGTCCATGCGACGCGGGAGACTGTGGTACCAGCGCAGCCGAGTTGACCTGCGGCAGAGTGAATCAGGTTTATCCGAACGCTCGCGACGCATGGCGCTTCATGGTCTAATCGCGTCATGACGGCCGACGCGCTTCCCGACGATCCCGGTACGTTGAAGGCGATGCTGCTGGCCGAGCGCGCCCGTGCCGAGCGGCTGGAACAGATCATCAAGGAGCTACAACGCCATCGCTTTGGCCGCCGCGCCGAGACGCTGCCCGAGGACCAGCTGCTGCTTGGGCTTGAAGACGTCGAACAGATGGCGGCGAGCGGAGAATCCGAAGCTGAGGCAGCTGCTCCGGCCGAACGGGCTCATGGCGTCGCCAGGCGCCGCCTCAATCGCGGATCGCTTCCGGCACACTTGCCACGCCTTGAGATGGTAGTCGACATCGAGGATCACACTTGTCCGTGCTGCCGCAACGCGCTGCACCGGATTGGCGAGGATCGCGGCGAACGGCTCGACATCATCCCGGCGCAACTGCGCGTGCTGGTCGTGCGCCGGCCCAAATATGCCTGTCGGGCTTGCGAGGAAGTGGTGGTGCAGGCGCCCGCGCCGGCACGGCTGATCGAAGGCGGGCTGCCGACCGAGGCGACGGTGGCGCATGTGCTCGTCTGCAAATATGCCGATCATCTGCCGCTCTATCGCCAGACTCAGGTCTACGCCCGGCAGGGCATCACCTTGGACCGCTCGACACTGGCCGACTGGGTCGGCCGCGCCGCCTTCATACTGCGGCCGGTACATGAGCGCCTGCTCACGACATTGAAGACATCGACCAAGCTGTTCGCCGACGAGACCGCGGCGCCGGTGCTTGATCCGGGACGCGGTCGCACCAAGATCGGCCAGCTCTGGGCCTACGCCCGCGACGATCGTCCGTGGGGTGGTTCCGATCCGCCTGGCGTGGCTTACGTCTACGCGCCGGACCGCAAGGCCGAACGGCCGATGACTCACTTGGCCGGCTTCAAGGGCATTCTGCAGGTCGATGGATATGGTGGCTATCGCGCCCTCGCCGAGCGTGGCGACGTCGATCTCGCCTTCTGTTGGGCTCATGTCCGCCGGCGCTTCTATGAACTCGCCGTCGCCGGTCCCGCGCCGATCGCCAGCGAGGTCCTCAAACGCATCGGCGAACTCTACACCGTCGAGACCGAGTGCAGAGGACGCAGCGCCGATGAGCGGCATGCGCACCGGCAGGAGAAGAGCGGGCCTATTCTCAGCGAACTCGAGCCCTGGCTTCGGACCAAGCTCGGCCTGATCAGCCAGAAGACCAAGCTTGCCGAGGCGATCCGCTACGCCCTATCGCGCTGGGAAGGACTGACCCGCTTCCTCGGCGACGGCCGCATCGAGATCGACAGCAACGTCGTCGAACGATCAATCCGACCGATCGCGCTCAACCGGAAGAACGCGCTCTTTGCAGGCTCCGACGAGGGTGCTTCATGCTGCTCATCTCATCATGTCATTGATAGATCGAGTAGATTTTGCTGGCGTTCATCGGGTGGCGGGCGACGCGATCGGCGCGCATTGGCTTGGCCGCGTATCTCATCTCGCTCCAGATCGGCCAGCCGAATAATCCAGGGCGCGCCTTTGCAGTGTTGGCTCGCGGGAAGAGCGCCCTCGGCGATGAGACGGCGGATGGTGGTTGTGCTGAGGGCAAGAGCTGTCGCCGCTTCGTTCAGTGTTACCTCGCCACGGTCGGCGCGCTCTCCGTCGCGGTAGATGGCGATGTGATACTGACGGCGCAGAGAGCAAATGCGTCCCCGAGTCCAGCTATTACCGAAACCAGTCGACTTGCCGGATCGGTTGAGCACGGAGGCAATCGTCTCGTCAGGCATCTGGCGCGCCAGAGCGCGCACAAGATCAACAACCTCGGCGTCAGTAGTCCACCGCGTCTGACCGGCACGGTTCCGCTTCACCATCAGACGCGTGTGGTCGCCACCCTGCCAATGAATGATCAGCTCCAAGGTATCGCCGACAATGTCGACAATGATCTCGGATATGACCGTACGAATAATCTTTTTGCAGGTCTCCGGAGTGGCGCCGGGATTCTCCCAAGCTTGCATCAGATCTTGGCCGAGCGCCATGAGCCGCTCGCGGTCCGTCTCAGTCAGGGTCGGCGCTTTGTCTACGTCGAGCCGATCAATCTCGAGTTCAAGATCGCGGACCGCAACCAGGCGCTCGTTCCATCGATGTTCCAACTCGCCGGCGACCAGGCGATTCTCCGGGTCGGCGGCGTCATACTGGCGTTGCGCCCTGGCGGCTTCGTAGCGGGCTTGCTGTAGGGCCAAATCGAGCTGCCTCTTCTTCTCGGAGCGCCGCTGGTTGCGCGCTTCGATCACGGCCAACGCTGCCTCCACGCCAAGAGGCTGAAGCCTATCCAGCACTTCTTTGGCAATGACCCGATCGACGCGCATCCCGCCGAAGGTGATGCACCGTGCCGCCGCGAGTTGGTTGAAGGCGCCCACGCATTCGTAACGATAGGTCTGGCCATAGCGGACATGAAGTTTTTTGCCGCACCGGGCGCAGCGGAAAATACCGGGCAACAGAGCTTCACCTGAGCGCACAGCGCCTCGGCTCATGAATCGCTTGCCATTGGTGTTATCGGCAATCAGCTGCTGATTCCTTTCGAACTCGGCCCAAGAAATATAACCCTCGTGGTGGTCGTAAATCAAAACGTCCCAGCTTCGCCGGTCGCGCTGCATGCTCCTGACCACTCGTTTGCGCCCGTTCTCGATCGTCACGCGCGCTGTCCTGCGGCCGAACGCGTAGGCGCCGGCATAGACCGGGTTGGTCAGCATGTGATGAACTGTCGGATAGACCGGTAAACGCCAAATGATCCGTTCGGCTGCTGCGCGTGTTTGTGCCAGGGTGGGCAAGAGGATCTTCTCCTGCCTGCACCACACCAGGACCTGACGGATCGTCTGAAGCTCGGCGAATTTGCGGAACACCAGCGCTATGGCCTCTTGAACGCGTCGATCCGCATCCTTCTCGATGCGGTCGCCGCTTGCCTTTACATAGCCAACCGCGACGGTAAGGAAGAGCTCGCCTCGGCGCGCCTTCTGCTTCATCGCCTCGATTGAGCGTTGCCGAAATACCGAGAGCTCCATCTCGCTCATCGTGCCCTTCATGCCGAGCAGAAGCCGGTCATTGGGCGAGGCTGCATCATAGACGCCGTCCTCGTCGACAATCAGCGTGCCGACCAGACCACAGAACTCCAGTAGCGTGTGCCAATCACGCCCATTGCGTGCCAGCCGGGACGCCTCGAGCGAAAGCACCGCACCGACACGCCCTTCGCAGATCGCGGCCAAGAGCTTCTCGAATCCGGGCCGCCGTGCACCTGCGCCGGAACGGCCAAGATCATCATCGATCACCTCGACGTCAGACCATCCCAGCTGGCGGGCCCGCTCGGTCAAGCCATATTGCCGCCGTTGGCTCTCGAGGTTCTGCGCAACTTGAAACGTCGTCGACTGACGAACATAGACAATGGCGTTCCGTGCCAAATGCTCAGCCGTGATCTTGGTCATCGCCCGTCTCCCGCCCACTTCTCAAGGTTGCCATCACCTCCATCAGGAGCAATTGAATCTGCTCCATCGCCTTCGCCCGCTCTGTCGCCCCAAGCTTCATGCCTGGCGCCCGCTCGTCGAACAAATCCCGTTGAGCCCTCGTCCAATGCTTCGCCATCAGAGCCTCCCTCGGGGATCTGTTCCCCCAGATGAAAGGCTAGACCCGAATCCAAGAACGCTCGTAGATCGAGAAGCCGCACGATCGAAATGCACGGAGCATCAACGATCTTGACCGACGCTGCCTTCGGATCGACCATCCAGGCCGGGACCAGGAAGGAAGCGCCTTCTCCTGAGCGAAGAGTCAGATGCCGGCTGCCGTTGTGGAGTTGATCGGCGACTACGATCGCAGGCCGCTGGAACAGCGGGTGAAACGGATATGCAACCTGAACCTCTTGCCCCAGAACTCCGGGCATTATGAGGTCGCGTCGGACGGCGGCGGCGAACACTGGGCCATCATCGCTTCGCTGATCGAGACTTGTAAGCTGTGTGGCGTCGATCCGCAGACCTATCTGGCCGACGTCATCACCAAGATCGTCAACGGCCATCCTAACAGCCAGATCGACGATCTATTGCCCTGGGCCTATATCGCCGTGCCCGCGCTCAAGGCCGTGGCCTAAAGACATCGCTTACGTAGAGGCTACCAGGACGCACGTTTAGGCTTGTGCTTTCTCCCTATTTAGTCGCCGCCATTAATATGAATGCTCTGAAACCATGTTCGGCTCCAAACCATTCATCCCCGGCAGTTCTACGGGTTCGCTTAAATTGATACTTTGTAAAAACTTCTTCGATCGCTTGTTGTGCATTAGATAACTGATGCCGATCAGGCATAAAGAATGCCATACCGAATGTAGTTGCATCGAAGTTTCGAAGCGTCTCTTCACTGACCTTGAATGCGGGTTGTTGTAATAGCCGCCATCCGTTCGTGGTGAATAACTCCGCAAAGTAGGTGCATAGCGCCTGAGGCGTCCGCTCATTCGCAAAAACCGCGAACGATCCCTTGGGTGCATAGCGGAGTATTTCGGCGACTTCACGCCTTACAATTTCATGCGGCTCCTCTTTCTTCTTGGATTTCTGCAGCGGCCTCAAAACACTGGAAATGCTTCCAAATACATGCCCCAAACCTTTTGCTAGTTCGGTGAGACCAGCGCCCACAACCGCACCGCCCATGAGCACGATTATGCGCTCAGCCATCTTATCGCTGATCACGAAGGGCGTTTTCGACTTGTCCTCATGACGCTTCTTCATCCGCCTAAGTGTCGAGGCCGAGAAGCGATCTTCGTCGGCATCAATGATCGTGTGATGGTTTGGGCATAGAAGTATTAGATTGCCAAAGCCCTGCCGCTCGGCTTCGGTCTGTGTCGCGTCATACCGTTTGGCACCCGGTTTATCGCCGCGGATGTGGCAAACCTCGCCTAGTAGCGTACCGTTCTCATCAACGATCCGCTCCGTGCAACCGTGGAATGCGCACTGATTTCCAGAGACCGCAAAAAGCTTCTTGATCGTTGTAATTGTAGGCGCATTCACAGCTGACCAGCCCTGCTTGACCGAAAGGTTAGAAGTTAGCCATTTACGTGTGATTCTACTATCTACTACGTTTGCGTGTCCGGAGGAGCGATTGGCCTCTTAGAGCATTTGCCCGCCCAAAGCGGGTCCCTTTGGCCCACGGCATCACTGCCCTTTTCGCATAGACGCGATGAGGCGGCAGTTGCAAAATCCCATCCCCACGACATCCGGATCGACCGGTGGGATAAGCACGCCGTCCATAGTCCGTCGCTGATCGCAGCATCGGGAAATGTCTATGTTGCGCAGGCAGCATCCGACGAAGGGGTGAAGAATTGACCGCTCGAAAAGCTGACCTTGCGGAACCATTCAAAAGAACCGCGCTGAGAAGTTACGTCGCTTGGAAAGCGGGTCCCTTTGGCCTAAACGTAACGCTAAGGGATAGGCGCTAGTCCGAGTACCCAAGGTACCCAGCAAGAAAAAACCCTTATGGCCCCGTAGCTCAGGGGATAGAGCAACAGCCTTCTAAGCTGAAGGTCGCAGGTTCGAATCCTGCCGGGGTCGCCATCTAGTCGAATCAAATTCTTAGTCCGAGCCGACGCGGCGACCGACTACAGGGATCAGATTCACGCCCACTAATTTAATGGGCAATGTGTCAAACAGGATGTGCCGTAATTGCCGTCGCATTGGTGTCGGCATTGATTGTTTTCGGTATTTCCGGGCGCGTAAGCATCATCACAGCCCCTCACACACTCCGCCAGATAACCGTGGCAGCTGGTCTGACAGGCTTCGTCTGTCGCCCAGGCTGGCATTGCCGCCGCGACAAAACAAAAGCAGGCAGTTGCCAGCAACAAATAGCGCATGGTCTTTTTTGCCGTTGGTTGCGCCGCGCCCGCACCGTGATGGTTACTAGATATCGAGGTCTACTCGAAACCAGCGCCACAGCCATCCGCGCCTGCGCTGCCCGTCGTCAGTGGCTGCATCCTTCTTCGCGGTCAGATCGAACTCCGGCGCCTCCGCAACCTGTTCGTGATTGATTTCATCTTGGCGCGACGCGGTATCCAGCCAAGTGTGTGCAAGATCGAGCAATGCCAGGCGATCCGTCTCGGTCTTCGCCTCGCACGCCAAGCGGTCATATTCTTCGGCTATCTTGCGGTATTCGTCTGCCGTCGACATGGGATGCTCTCCCCGCTTACGGACGCACGTGCTACCAAGTGTGCTACATAGCGATCGTACCCTTAATCAGGGGCCACCCTTGTGCAGCGTGGTTTGCGTATGAAGCGTGTAGTTGTGGCTTCGGTTGTTCTTCTCCTGTCGCACTCCATTGATGCCCGCGCCGCCGGCGGCGGCGGCGGTCCGTTCGACGGTCAGTGGACCGGCTCGGCGACATCAACCGTCAGGCGATGCGGGGCAGCCAAAGTTACCGCAACCGTCGACGGTACGGTGGTCATTGGGCAGGCTCAATTCCCGGACGATGCTTCGGGCATTCGTGGGACCGTTCGGGAAGATGGCTCGTTTGGTGCGACGATCGGCTGGCAACCTCTCAAGGGGAAGTTTAGCGGCGACGATTTTGACGGAACGTTCAAGAACGGCGATTGTGAATGGAAGATGCTTTTGAAGCGCGCGCATTAGAAATAGACGAGCCTGTCGAACCTTGCATATCCTCGAATAGCACCGTCGCAGCGCCTTACGTGTTGCAACGTCAAGCCGACGGTTTGAAGCGTCGCCTAGCCCGGTTGTGACGAAGCGTTTTTCTGGGGCGCCGGGCCCATGATGTTGAACTTGGCTTTCTGCTCGTCGGAGAGCGCGTTGTAAAAGGCCTGCAGCTTCGGCCTCACCGTGTTCATCGCATCGATCATGGCCTGCAGCCGGGTCGCTACCGCGTCGAGACGATCCACCTGCGTTGACGGCATTTGTGTCGGGCAAGACGATTGCAACACCCCGGCCGCATCATCCGCCGCCTGCTTGAGCGCATTGAAGGCGTCCTGCTGCTGCTTTTGCGGTTCGACCACCTGCTCGATGCGCTGTATTGGCAGGTTCGCCGGCTCGCCGGCGGGCTTGGCGCAGAGCCTTGCCAGATTACCGCCGGCGCTGCCTTGCGTCCGGCCCTCGGTAGTGCCCATGGCGTCGAACTTGTGTTTCTGATCATCGCTCAAGGATGCGTAAAATCTCTCCAGCGGATCGCGCACAATCTGCACCGCCTGGAGCATAGCGTCGAGCCGCTTCTCGGCGACGTCGAGGCGGGCCATCGGCGTCAACGGCATTTCGTTCGCGCATGAGGCCTTGATCACCTCGCTCGCTTTGGTCTCGGCCGCGTTAAGATCATCGAGGTCGGCTGTCTGCTCGCCCGTCGGGTGCACCGTCTCCCGGATCTGCGTGATCGGCAGACCATCGACGCCGGGTGCGAGCCCGGTGCAGCTTTGCACTGCCGCCGCCTGGGTCTGCTCAAGTTCGTGCCGCTGCGGAGGGTCAAGACTATTGGCGTTGTAGCTGCCGTAATAGACGTCGGAGAGGCCGCTATAGCCGTAATAGTCCGGACTGTAGCCGTAGGAGGTACCGAAATAAGGTCCCGCCGCGAAAATGCTGGCGAGGAGGAAATCCGGGCCATAGGCCCAGAACGGGTCGTAATAATCATACGGCCAGAACGCGAAAGAGAAGATGTCGCCCCAAAGGAAGGGCCAGAAGATCGCGCCAGCCCAGCCGCCCCAACCCCAACCCCAGTCGTCCCAACCGGCGCCCCAGAAGCGGCCGCCCCATTGGTTCCAACCCATCTGATTGCCGAATCCGTTGCGATTAAATCCGGCGCGGTGGAAATTCTGCAGGCCTTGGAAATTCCGAGCGGCGAACTCGTTATGCGTGAATTGTTGCGGCCCCAGCCGGTTGGCACCGGCCGCGTTTCGTCCGGCCAAGGCATTGTGGGCGCCGATGCCGGCGGCAGCGCCAGCCGCGCCCGCGACGGCGGCCCGCCCGGCGTGCTGAGCAAAACCATGTGCCCCCTCGCCGCCATGAGCGAGTCGGCCGGCTTCACCATGTGTCGCGCCGCGGCCCGCTAGATTGTGGCCGGCAAGGCCCCGGGCGCCATGACCGGCAAGGCCATGACCAGCAAAGCCGTGACCTGCGAAGCCATGACCACCGACGCCGTGACCGGCAAAGCCATGCCCCGCGAAGCCATGACCAGGGAAACCATGGCCAGCGAAGCCGCCGAAGCCATGACCGCCGAAACCATGGAACATATGTAACCCGCCCAAGCCGCCCATCCCACCAAAGCCGCCTGGGTGGATGCCGCCGAAGCCTCCGAAATGACCACCAAGGCCGGGAAGCCCGCCGGCGTGAAAACCACCGCCACCGCCGCCAAAGCCGCCGCCGTGAAAACCGCCAAAACCACCACCGTGAAAACCACCGCCACCACCGTGAAAACCACCACCACCACCAAAACCGCCGCCTCGGGCGAAGGCCGGCAGGTCTGTTGTTGTAAGCAAAGCGCAGACCGCAATGCTTGTCGCAACTACTCCGATACGCTTACGCATTTGCAAATCCTCAGTTCAACAAACTGCGGAATCCTCCGGTAACCATCGCGACTTCAGCCAACACCAGCGCTTTAGCAGAGCAATGCCCTGCACCGAGAAGCTGGAAACCTCGTGGATCAAAAAAGGGCTAACGCCCTAACCAAATCTGCAAATAGAAAAATGTTATCGAAAATGCCGTGCCGTTTTTTAGGCACCCACTCCTAAAAACAACGGCAGCACTGCCGACTTGTTCCCGACTTACCCGAGATATCCTTGAGCGAATGGGCTCGGGTCGCCAATAACCGGCAGTTCATTCTATTTTGACCGACGGCCGCAGACCGCGGGCAGCGAGCGCTTCCTTGACCAAATCGGCAGAGGCCTCGACCGGGCCGGTTCCGTCGATAACCAGATCTGCCGTCGCTGCAAGCTGCTCCCGCAAGGCCAGATAGCTCGTCCGTAGCATCGGATAGCCTTCCGTATAGCGCGTCAGCCAGGTGACGAATTCAGCGGCGGCGTTCTGCGCCTGGTCGCGTTGCAGCGACTTGAGAAAGACCAGGCTGGCGCGCGCCAGCGCGATATCCAACGGCGTGTCGATCCAGATCAGGAAATCGATGAACGCCCCGGTGGCGCGATGGCGCGCCCGAACGCCGTCTCGAACAGCACCAACGGCCGGCTCCCGTCGCCCGGCCGGATTTGTATCCGCCGCGTCAGTTCGCTGACCAGTTCGGCAACAACGAATTCGTTCGGATCGCCGTTGCGCGCAAACCAGTCGTTGATCTCGTCATCCATGCCGGGATGGTAACGGTCGTAATAGAGCGTTTCGGCGGGTCCGTAGTCGCGCAGCAGCCGACGCATCAGCGTCGTCTTGCCGGAGCCCGGCACGCCCGAGAACCCTATGACAAAAGCCCGGTCAGCCACCGCGAAACGCCCCGCCCATGCTCCGAAGCCGTCATCTACATGGTGCTTTTATGTGTAAGATTGGAGTTCAGGCACGGTAACATGATTGACGGGGAACCAAGCCTGGTCATCTAATATCGGCCATAACGAGGGGGTTCGAATGAAAACTTTAGCCTTTTTACTGACGGCCGGAATGATCGCCTTTTGCAGCCCGGCATCGGCGGAAGACATCGATCTTTCGACGTGGACCTGTAAGAAATTTCAAAGCGCCGATAAGGAAACGATCGGGATCATCCTCACCTGGCTCGACGGATACTACAAAGACCAGGACGATCCACCGATCATCGAGACCGACACGTTCGTCGACAACGCCAAGAAACTGGGCGAATACTGCTCGGGCCATCCCGACATCGGCCTAATCACCGCCGCGGACAAGCTCTTTTCCGGCGACTAGGCAGCCGGCTGCGACGGATTGCGCGAAAGCCGCTCTAGCGGCCTTCGCGCAATAAGAGTATGTTTCCGGTACGCCAGCCAAAATAAAAAAACTCATGGCGCCGACCCGGAGGAAACGATGTCAAACTCAAGTTTGCCTGTTGAGTCACGTTTGCTTGCCGACGCGCGCGAAGTTTTGCAATCAAAGCCTTCTCGCCGCAGCATTCTGAAATCCGCAGCCCTTGGCTCGGCCGCCGCCTTTGCGGCACCCTACGTCAAAGGCGCTTACGCGGCCGGCACGTTATCGCTCGGCTGTTGGGACCATTGGGTGCCCGGCGCCAATGCCACGCTGACCAAGCTCTGCAACGAGTGGGGTGCAAAGAACAACGTCGAGGTAAAGATCGACTACATCACCTCGCAAGGCGAAAAAGACAAATTGACCGCCGCCGCAGAAGCTCAGGCCGGCACCGGTCACGATATCATGTCGCATCGTGACTGGAACGTCCGGGTCCATCAGAATGTGCTCGAACCGCTCGACGATCTCGTCAATACGCTCATCAAACAATACGGCCCGATCAGTCCGGTTGCCGAATATCTGGCCAAGATCAAGGGCACCTGGCGCGGCGTGCCGACTGCGGTGGGCAGCCAGGTCAAGCCGTGCTGCTCGCGTTTCGATCTTTACATGCAGCATGCCGGCATCGACGTCCGCGAGATGTTCCCGGCCGACGAGTCGAAATACGACAAAGCGAAAATCGACGGCTGGAACTGGGACACTTATCTCACCGCGGCCCAGAAACTCTACAAAGCCGGTTTCCCGGTCGGCCTGCCGATGGGGCAATCGAGCGACGCCGTCGACTGGGTTGGCGCCTTGTTCAACTCCTACGGCGTAGTGATGGTCGACGCTTCGGACAACATCAAGATCAACTCCGACGAGACTCGCCAGGCGCTCGAAATGCTCAAGAAGCTGATGGCGGTGAACCCGTCGGAGGTCTATGCCTGGGACGACGCCGGCAATAATCGCTGGCTCATTTCCGGCAAGGGTTCGGGCATCATGAATCCGCCGAGCGCCTGGGCGGTCGCCAAACGCGACAATCCGCAAGTGGCGGAGCAGTGCTGGACCCATGCGATGCCGCGCGGCCCGAAAGGCCGCTTCGTCGGGCAGCTGCCGCAATTCTACGGCGTGTGGCAGTTCTCCAAGAACAAACAGGCCGCCAAGGATCTTCTGCTCTATATCTCGCAGAAGGAATCGATCGCGCAGCTGGTTCAGGCGTCGTTCGGCTACGACCTGCCCTCGTTCAAGAGCATGTATGATCTCGACACCTGGAAGACGGTCGGGCCGCCGGTCGGCACCGTTTACAGCTATCCGCCGCGTGGCGACGAACAGACTTCGATTGCCGGCGCGCCGGCCCGTTCCGAAGTCGGCGCCCAGATCTACAATCAGGCGATCAACACCGTGATGGTCGCCAAGTTCACGCAAGGCGGCGAGAAGCTCGACGACGTCATCAAGTGGGCGGAGAACGAGTTGGAAGGCACCTTGCGCGCGTAAAGACCGCCGATGTCCTCCCCGTCCGCGGGTGAGGAACGAGGCTTTGCCAAACGAACGCATGCCGGCCGTGGGGGACGGCATGCGCCAAACACGACGGGAGGCCGATCCGAAAGGATCGGTGGCGTGGAATGGCAGATACCGTTCAGACCTGGTCGCCAGCAATAAGAGGCGCAAGCCTGCCGTCGTCGGCAAGCCGCAGCCTGCAGCGATTTTTTCGCCAGCGCTCGACCATCGCGGTCTTGATGTGCCTGCCTTTGATCGTCATTGTCTGCTCTCTCATCATCTATCCGGCCTTCTACTCGATCTATCTGTCGATGCTGAACAAGGCGCAGACGCGCTTTATCGGCCTTTCCAATTTCACCTTCCTGATGTCGCGCGACGTGTTCTGGATGGTGGTGGAGCAGACCGCGATCTTTGCGATCACCGCGGTACTCTTCAAAGCGCTGATTGGGCTCGTAACCGCCCATCTCATCAACAACCTGCCGGCCAAGGGCCAGCGCAAATGGCGCGGCATGTTGCTGGTGCCATGGGTCATTCCCCTCGCGCTGTCGTCGCTCGGCTGGTGGTGGCTGTTCGATCCGACCCATTCGGCGTTTAACTATGTCCTTTCCAGTCTCGGTTTTCAGGAAATACCCTGGCTAAGCAGTCCTTATTGGGCCCGCGTTTCCGTCATTCTGGTGAACGTCTGGTACGGCGCCCCGTTCTTTTTGATCATGTATCTGGCGGCGCTGAAATCGGTGCCGGAGCAGCTTTACGAAGCAGCCTCGATCGACGGCGCCAGCGCCTGGCAGAAATTCCGCCATATCACGCTGCCGATGATGCACAACATCATCGCCATCACGGTGCTGTTCTCGCTGATCGTGACCTTTGCCAATTTCGACATCGTGCAGATCATGACCGGCGGCGGACCGCGCAACATGACGCATGTGTTCGCCACTTACTCCTTCATGCTCGGCATACGATCCGGCGACCTGCCGCTCGGCGCCGCCACCTCGCTGTTCATGTTCCCGATCCTCGGCATCGCGGCGATTTTCATTCTCCGCGGCGTGCGTAAACGGGGCCGGGAGATCGGATGAGCACAGCCGCCCTCGCCTCGCGCGCCCCCTCGCTGCCCTCCCCCACGAGCGGTGGAGGAAAAAGAGGGGGATTCGGCGCCCGCGCCAGTCTCAGCCGCAATCGCCGCTGGGCGCTGGTCACGTCCTATGTGTTCCTGATCATCTTCGCGATCTTTTTCCTGATCCCGCCCTATTACATGGTCGTCACCTCGCTCAAGAGTGACGCCGAAGTGGCGCATATGGCGACCAATCCGTGGATCATCGCCGACGGCGTCACTTTCGAACAATTCAAGATCCTGCTCACTCAGACCGACTTTTTGATTTTCTTCAAGAACACGGTCATCGTCACGGTGTGCGTGGTCGCCATCACCATGGTGGTGAGCATCCTGGCCGCTTTCTCGCTCGGTCGGATGAAGTTCTGGGGCTCGAGCATTTTGGCGACGGGGATTTTCCTCACTTACCTCGTTCCCGATACGCTGCTCTTCATTCCACTGTTCCAGATCGTCAAGGCGGTCGGCCTGCTCAACTCCTATTGGGGCATGGTGCTGGTCTATCCGACGCTGACGGTACCGTTCTGCACCTGGATCATGATCGGCTACTTCCAATCGATCCCCAAAGAGCTCGACGAGGCGGCGCTGATCGACGGCGCCGGCCATTTCCAGATGCTGACCAAAATCTTCATTCCGGTGGCGCTGCCCGGCATCATCGCAGCGATGATTTTCGCCTTCACCGTATCGTGGGCGGCCTTCGTCTATCCGATGGCGTTCCTCTACTCCGCCGATCAGCAAGTCCTTACCGTCGGCACAGTGACGAGCCTCATTCGCGCCGATGTCTATAAGTGGGGCATGCTGATGGCCGGCGCGCTGGTCGCGGCCGCGCCGCCGCTCGTGATCTATGCCTTTCTCATGGACTACTACATCGCGGGCCTGACCGCGGGCGCCACCAAGGGATAAATGCCGTCACCCTGAGGTGGCCGCGAAGCGGCCCTCGAAGGGGACGGCCCGGTACGTACAGCATCCTTCGAGGCTCGCTTCGCTCGCACCTCAGGATGACGATGACAGAGAGGTTCGAAATGGCGGAAGTTGCGTTGCGTAACGTGGTCAAGCGCTACGACGAGGTCGAGGCGGTGCGGAGCATCAGCCTCGATATCCCAGACAATGAGTTCGTCGTGCTGGTCGGCCCTTCGGGCTGCGGCAAATCGACGACGCTGCGCATGATCGCGGGCCTGGAAGAAGTCACCGCCGGCGACATCTTTATCGGCGGCGAGATCGTCAACGACCTGCCGCCGAAAGACCGCGATATCGCGATGGTGTTTCAGAATTATGCGCTCTACCCGCATATGAGCGTGTTCGAGAACATGTCGTTCGGACTTAAACTGCGCAAATTCCCCAAGGACGAGATCAAGCGGCGCGTCGATCATGCGGCGCGCATTCTCGACATCACCGAGCTTCTCGACCGCAAGCCGAAGGCGTTATCGGGCGGCCAGCGCCAGCGCGTGGCGATGGGGCGCGCCATCGTGCGCAATCCGAAAGTGTTCCTGTTCGACGAACCATTGTCGAATCTCGACGCCAAGCTGCGCGTGCAAATGCGTACCGAAATCAAGCGCGTACATCAATTGGTGAAAACCACCACGGTTTACGTCACCCACGACCAGGTCGAGGCGATGACGCTCGCCGACCGCGTCGTGGTCATGAACGGAGGCGTGATCGAGCAGATCGCGACGCCGCAAGACCTTTATCACCATCCGAGGACGCGTTTCGTTGCCGGCTTCATCGGCTCCCCGGCGATGAATCTGATGCGCTGCCGGATCGAACAGAACGGCGTGGGCCTGCGCGTACGCATTGCCGACAATATCAGCCTGCCAGTGCCGGCCGCGCTGGCGCCGCGCTACCAATCGCAGACCGGCAAGGAGCTGACCCTCGGGCTGCGGCCCGAACATATCACCGAACCCCGCCGCAGCGATCGCGACCCGAGCGGCGAATTTGCCGTTACGCTCGACGTCGTCGAGCCGATGGGCATGGAGACGATGGTTTACTTCACCGTCGACGGCCAGGAAATTTGCGGCCGGGTCGATCCCGGCAGCGCCAAAGGGCCCGGTGAATCCATGCCGCTGCACGCCAACATGAACCACATGCACCTGATCAATCCGCAGACTGGATTGGTGCTTTAATCGCTCCTCGCTATAAGGCCGAGCGAGCTTCGGCCGTTGCCAAAATCAACGCCTCATCCGGCGAATGCGGGTTATAACCGTTTCGGCACTTGTCCGATCCCCATAAGCTTATCGTCGGCCACGTCGTCAAGGCGGCATAGCGGATTAACGAATGGCCCGGTGTTGAGAGCGATGCGGGCGTCAAGATCACCGGAAAACAATACCCCTGTCAAAAGCAGATCGGCCCGCAGCAGCCGCGCCGGTGCACTGCCCTCGAGGGCTTCGGAAGCCAAGCAATTACTGAATTGGAGCGGCAGCAGCAATAGCGAGCGAGCATCACTGTGGGCGCGAATGCGCAAACTCGATCCTTCAAAGATCAATTCCGCCGTAGACGCCGCGATTAAGGCGCCCACATTTTCCCCTACGCTGAGGATCGCTGTGCCGGAAGGATCGAAGAAGGGATCGGCAAGCCAATGAAGGATCGTCGTGGCGTTGCTATTAATCACAATTCTTGTCGGCGAGTAGTTGCCAAGGTTGGGAGAATCCAGTTCGTAAAGATGAAATGCGTCAATGCCTTTGGCTGGCATGGTTAGGCTAACGCGTAAACTGGTTTGCGGAGCTGCCAACAATGCATCGGTGACGACAAACCTTACCCCCAAAAGCCGAAGTATGCGCGGCTCAAACTTGCGCAGTATTTGTACATTATGAGGAAACACGTCATCTGGATACCCCAGCAATCTAGTCGTGAATACATGATATGCTTCGGAAACATAATCAGAGTACTCGAATAAATTTGGTATCAGGTAATACCGAAACCCAGCCGTTCTGTAATCATTTCCGGTATGGCCAACAATATTTATCAATGGTGAGTCGTACTTTGCGACAAGCTCTCCCCAGTTGATCGAATTTTTGAGTTCCAGCCCAGCCATGTTAACAACTCGGCCTTGAAATCCCGAATTCTTTGCCAAGCCAATCTTGTCGCGCAAATAATCAATAATATCGTTTTCCATTGGAGGCCATAATTCCTTCCATTTACTTCTGTCCAAAATATTTGTGATGTTTGCAAACGACACAGCGGCTATTAGCAACGACAATGCCATTAAATCGGCACGCTTCAACGATCTGCTGAAAGAAGCCACAACGCTAATATTTGATATGCTAACAATGCGCGGCAGAATCAACAGCTTACTAAGACGCCACAACTGCAAGCAAAAGATCGGAATAACGTACATGTCTGCGAAAGCAGAAAAGGTTCCCATAATTGGAAAACGAGGCGAGAATAATCTCTGGACCAAAAATATAGATACCCAGCAAACTAGAATCGCTGCGTCGATTCCGATTTTTGAGCGATATATTTTGTTGTATGACAACAAATAAATAGCATAAAAAGTAACTATTATGACGATACATTTGATAGGGGTGGGTGATATTGAAAGAGAATACGGCATAAGAAAGTGCATGAGAGAGAATATGTCGTTCGGCAGCGCGACATAAGATGCGGCAAAATCAGAGCCAAATTGGTATACATTTGTACTCATGTACTTCGCCGCAAGATATAACATCGGAACAAAAAACAGAAAAAGAGTGCCCAGTATACAAGCAGACTTCGCAATTAATTCTTTTCGAGTTTCTATGCATGAAAATCCAACTATAATTACTGATGCTATATATATTGCGGCTGTCGGAACTAAGATTATCGTAGTGATAAAATAATATGCGATCAACACTTGAATGAGGATTGCGCTCACTAGGCTAACGAAGAAAGTTTTTCGTCCGACAGCTATGAATAAGGACGTAGTCAGTACGACCAGTGACACGGATGATGCCATTTGCATCGACACAAACAACCAGCTGCTATAAAAATCAAATGAATACGGTGGAAATGTCGAGATAACCACTAACACGCCCGCAGCAAAACCATCAATTGTTTTGTATCCTAAGCATTTTGACATGACAACGCATGACAAAATAACCAACAATCCTTCAATAAAATACGAAACTGCCAGAGTCGTTTTGCTGATTCAATTGATTTTCAGATTCATAACTGACGGCAAATTTTCGATATGGTCGCAACAAGATGTATTCCCAATACCATACAGATAATCAATGATCATTGAATATCGAATAGTTTCCGACGCGGAGCGACGTTATAATTGCTCTAAAGTTATTCCCATCTATGCCGTAGTACAATTTGTCATTGCCCATATAAATTCCAATGAAGATAAGGGTCAATATGACGACAGTCGCTATGAGTTCTGGTTTGCGGCTATAAATTAAAGTGGCAAGTCTTTGGTAATTTTGAATCGTAAATTGCATCCGTCATCGTCTCCAATTCGTACAAATAGAGTAGTGTAATGGGCTGGCAGCGCCGCTCCCTGAGGTCAGATTGATGCCAGCAAGGAAAGTGGATGTGGCAAGCTTATCACGGTTGGCGCGAATTCAACTATCAGGCTATACGCCGCTGACTCCCTGCGTGATCGACGGGCCGATCAACGGCGAAAGCTTCCTGGCCTATGTCGAGCAGATTCTGAGCCCAGACATCAATCCGATCGAGCAGGTCTTCGCCAAACTTAAAACCCTGCTGCGCAAAGCTGCCGAGCGCACCGTCGAAGCAACTTGGCGGCGGATCGGAGCGTTGCTCCCCGCCTTCAGTCCGGCCGAATGCGCCAACTACTTCGTCAATGCGGGATATGCTTCAAAATAAAGCAGCCGCGCTCTAAGCAAAAAGAAATCGCCGGGAGGTCACCCTCCCGGCGATGACGATTGTGTTCGGTCGTGCCGTTATTCGGCAGGAACCGGATGAGCGTCGTACTCGGCCGAGATATCCTTACCGGTATAGTCCGGCATAAGCACCGTGGAAACCAGGCTGATGACGGCGCAGGCGGCGATATAGATCGAGATCGCGTAGCCGGTGTGATAGGCGGCGAACAACGCCGTAGCGATAAGCGGTGCCGGGCCGCCCGCGATGAGCGAGGCCAGCTGATAGCCGAGCGAGGCGCCGCTGTAACGCAGCCGCGGCGTAAACGATTCCGCGATCAAGGCCGCTTGCGGTCCGTACTGCATGTCGTGCGGGATCAGCGACACCACAATAGCGATGAAGACCGCCGACGGGATCGCCGTGTCCACCATGCCGAAATACAGGAACCCGAACAGGCCCATCGCGACGATGCCAATCAGGTACATGTTTCTACGGCCGATCCGATCCGAGATATGGCCGGAAATCGGAATGGTGAAGAACGACACACACGCCGCCACCAGCACCGCGCTGAGGATGAAGTTTCGATCCATCTTCAACGTGCCGACGGTGTACGCGAACACAAACGCGGTAAAGACATAGAACGGCGCCTGCTCAGACATCCGCAGCAGAGCCGAGAGGATGATCTCTTTCGGCTGTTTCTTGATCACCTCAAGGATCGGGGCGTGCTCGATCTTGTTTTCGTCGAGCAGCTTCTGGAATACCGGGGTTTCGAGAATGCCGAGCCGGATCCACAGGCCGATGCCCACGAGAATGATCGACAGCGCGAAAGGAATGCGCCAGCCCCAAGCGATGAAATCGGCGCCCGACCAGGCGCTGAAGGCCATGACCGCAAGCGTCGAAAGCAACAAGCCGCAGGGCACGCCGAATTGTGGCCAGGAGGCAACCAGGCCGCGCTGGTTGTGGGTGCGCGACCACTCCATCGCCAACAGCACCGAACCACCCCATTCGCCGCCGACACCGATACCCTGGATCGCCCGCAGCACGGTCAACAGAACCGCTCCCCAGATCCCGATCGAACTCATATGTCGGCACGAAGGCGATGGCGAAGGTCGCAAGCCCCATGCAGAGCAACGTGGCGATGAGGGTCGCCTTGCGGCCGATGCGATCACCGTAATGGCCGAATATCGCGGCACCGATCGGGCGCCCGACGAATCCAATGAAATAGGTGCCGAAAGCCAGCAGCGTCGCCGACAGCGGGTCCGAATTGGGAAAAAACAGCTTGCCGAAAACAAGTCCCGCGGCGGTGCCGTAAAGAAAAAAGTCGTACCACTCGATCGCCGTGCCGACCGTTGACGCGATAACTGCCTTGCGCAGTTGCGCGCTGTGTTCGGCTTCGGGCAATGCCCCAACTGTCGTTGCCATAGCCATAACGTTCCTCCCCATTGCTTATTGTTGAGCGGGGTTTGTCACCCTGCCGTCACAAGCAACGATACTTCGAGGCGTCGCGAATGGCTATAGATAAACAGCCGCAGAGCGAAGAGCCTACAGCAGTTTGCTCGCGCAATTTGTGCAGTGCGAAAAGTCGGAACCTTTGCCGCGAGGGTTATTGGGTCGGCTGATTCGACGCCATCACGGTAACCGGCGTGTCGCGATAATAATCAGCGAACATGCTCTTGAGGTTGTCGACCTTCGGCAGGTCGTTATAGGCGATGTAGGGATAATCCGGATGCAGGACCAAGAAGTCCTGATGATGATCCTCGGCCGGATAAAATCCGGTAAGCGGCTCCAGTTTGGTCACGATCGGACCGCCAAAGACATGCGCCTTGTCCAACTCTGCAATATAGGCAGCGGCAACTCGCTTCTGCTCGTCATTGGCAACAAAGACAGCGGAGCGATATTGGGTGCCCTCGTCGGGTCCCTGATAATTGAGTTCGGTCGGATTATGCGCGACCGAAAAATAGATCTGCAGGATTTTGCCATAGGAAATCTGTTTTGGATCGAACGTGACCGAAACCGACTCGGCATGTCCGGTGCGCCCGGTACTCACCTGTTCATAATGGGCGGTATCTTTTTTACCGCCGGCATAACCGGACACCGCCTGGGTGACGCCCTTGGTGTGTTCAAACACGCCTTGCACACCCCAGAAGCAGCCTCCGGCCAGGACCACGGTTTCCAGCTGGCCGGCCGCCGGCGCTGGCTCATCGACCGCCGGTGCAGGGATCGCAATTGCCCGCTCGGCGGCCTGAACGTGTCCGGCCGCCCAGCCGCACAGCGGGATCAACAGCAGCGCACCGATAACGCCTTTCGCGTGGGCCTTCATCCATCCACCGGTCATGTCGAATCTCCGCCTTTTCGTCGTCTGACGATCAGCGTTTTACGGCAAAGCTAATACGGCGCGCCAATCACAATCACCGCGAGGCCGCGGCACGTCTCGGTCACGGGATCGTGTAGGCGCGCAGCGGCTACTGCGAGCGCGCGTTACTCAAGAGCGGAATATCGCTCACGGCCTTTGGCTGCGGCAGCGATTGCAGATAGGCGTATATGTCGTCGAGGTCACCGTCGCTCAATACCGCAGGCCGGAACGGCGGCATCGGACCGTTGGTGTTGCGCACGAATGATTTGAAGGCATCGAGCGGCAATTGGGTTCGGGCGATCACCCGGCCGCCGCTGGTCGCGATCGAACCCTCGCCGGCAAAATCGTGGCATTGCCAGCAGCCATTCTTGATAAAAGCCGCCTTGCCCTTCTCAGGCGACGCCGCCATGGCGCCGCTGGCGCCCAAGAAACCCGCTGCGAAGACAGTGACCGCAATCACAGACGACGCCCCGAAAGAACTGATAAAGCGCATGTACTTCCCCTTACCGCGGCTGCGTTAGAACATTGACCAGGGCCGGCTGGCCGGATTTCACCACCGCGACCGCTTCCTTGATCGCCGGGCCGAGATCGGCCGGATCGGTGATCGGGCCTTTTGCCCACCAGCCCATCGATTGCGCGAGCTGGTGATACTGGATGTCCGGATTCATGATGCTGGTGCCGATCGGGCCGAGGTCGTTGCCGATATTGGCGACACGATTGCGGAAATTGGAGAGCCGTTGCACGTGCATGACTTCCTGGTGATAGCCGCGATTGTTATGCATCACGGCGAGTAGCGGGATTTTGTGCCGCGCCGCGGTCCATAACACGCCCGGCGCATACATCAGATCACCGTCGGACTGGATCGCTACGGAGAAGCGGCCGAGGTCGCGATTGCCAAGCGCGGCACCGACCGAACCCGGCGCGCCATAGCCGACGCCATAGCCGCCCGACGCGCCGAGCCATTGATAATGCTTTTGCATCGGCCACAGCCGGTTAGCCCAATTGCTGGTATTGCCCGAGGTGGAAACCAGCGACCAGTCGAGATCCTTGATCTGCCCATAAAGCTCCATCACCAGCCGCGCAGTCGAGATCGGGGTCGCGTCCCACGCGATAGCCGCCGCCTGTTTAGTGGCATCCAATCCCTTGGCGCTGGCTTGACGGATAGCGTCGCCGCGCTTGGCGAGCGCGTCCTTGCGGTCGTTGCCGATCGCCGATTTCAGCGCTTCGATCAATGACGGCAGCGTCGCTTCGGCGTCGCCCGGCATCGAGATGTCGACGCTCTGGAATTGCTGGAAGTCCTGGTAATTCGACTTGGTGAGAAGGTCGACCGAAGAGATGCTGATAAGCTTGGTGTTCGGTTTGATCTTGGACGTGTTCTGGCCGACGCCTTCATTGCCGTTGTCGATGAAGCCGTTGACCGTTCCCCAATAGTCGGACAGCTCCATGCCGATGATAACGTCGGCTTGCGCGATCACGGTGGCAGGCCGCTTGAGATAATGCGTATTGGGGAAATTCATCCGGTTGCCCTGGTCGACCACCGGCGCCTGGAGAAGCTCGGCGAGCTCGATCAAACGGTCGACGCCCTCTTGCGTCCGTGCCGCGCGATCGACCACGATGACCGGCCGCTCCGCATTGGCAAGGAGCCGCGCGGCTTCCTTCACCGCCGCCATGTCGCCTTGCGGCGGCGCCGCCGGATGGAATTTCGGGATGTAGAGCGGCTGGCCGAAATCGCGCGCCGGCTCCATCTGCAGTCCGCCGTCGAGCGCCATCATCACCGGGCCGTAAGGCGGCGTCGTCGCGATCTTGTACATGCGCACGAAGCTCTCTGCGAAATGCTGCGGCGACACCGGATTGTCGTCCCATTTGGTGTAGTCGCGCACGATCGCATTGATATCTTGCGCCGAATGGAACGTCGGCACACCGGGCGGCCGATGCGCGGCATCGAGATCGTTGCCGCCGAGGACGAGGACCGGCACGCGGTCGCACCAGGCGTTGTAGACGGCCATGGTGGCGTGCTGCAGCCCAACCACGCCGTGCACCAAAGTCATCAGCGGCTTGCCGGTCGCCTTGAAATAGCCGTGGCACATGCCGACCGAGGATTCCTCGTGCATGCAGGTGAGGAATTCCGGCATGGTGTTCTTGCCGTAATTGATCAGCGACTCGTGGATGCCGCGGACGCTGGATGCCGGATTTGCCGGCAGATATTTGATGTCGAGCGTCTTGATGACGTCGACCATGAAGTCGGAGCCGGGCTTGCCCTCGTTGCTCGCCGGCATTTCCGGCGCGCCGGTTTCGGCGGCCGCAACATGCGCATTGGGCGGCAGCGCCGACGGCAAACGCGGCTCGGGTTGCACCGCCGCCGGGGTGGCGGCTGCGGCCGCGGCGGGAGGCACCGTACCGGCGGCACCGGCGACGGCAGCCGCGGCAAGGAAGTTTCGGCGATTGAGGTTCGGCGTTTTGTCCTGGGTCGGCATTCTGGTCTCCCTCGACGGTCGGTGTTTGGCCGGCTCCGGCATCAACCGGAACGCTTTGACTTCGATTATCATTCCTGTGACCGGGCCGCAAAGCCACTTTCCCGCATAAGCGCTATCAGGGATCGCTGCCACACCGCCGGTTGGATGGCGCGCATTTCACAAGAAGGCCTTGGTAATTGAGCGGTAGTCCCGAAACCGTAGATTAATGATTTGCCGAAATGATGCGGGAACCCGTTGCGGCGGCGCCGAGCCGGATTGGCCAGAACGGATCGGCCGCAAGGACGGATTGGCGCCAGGATCGGGCGGGCAAGATCAAGCTATGAGCGCGGTGCAATCACCTTCCGCACGCGGTGCGTCCATCGATGCTGTCGCCGCGCATACCGGCGAGGCGCGCACGCCGCTGTGTTTCGTCATCGATACCGACGCCAGCATCCGGCAGTTTCTGTCGCTCGTCCTTCACGGTGCCGGCATCGACACCGAGGAGTTTGCCGACGGCAGTGGATTGCGCGCGGCGCTGGCGGGGCGTGTGCCGGATCTGGTTTTTCTCGACATCCCTCTCGAATCCGCCGAGGCTATCGCCTGCGTCGTTACGCTCGGCAGCGCCAATTACCGCGGCCAGGTCCAGTTGATGAGCGGGCGCGGCTCGGCCGTGCTGGCGCATGTCAAAAGCATCGGCGACCAGCACCGCCTGCAGATGCTCCCGGCGCTGCGCAAGCCGTTCGAGCCAATGCGGTGTTAAAGCTGCTCGAGGATCTCAAGCTCGGCCACCCGCCGACCGTCGCCGGCCGGATCGATCTCGACGAAGCGCTGGACAAAAACTGGATTGAGTTCTGGTACCAGCCCAAGATCGACCTGCGTAAAAAGCAACTGATCGGCGCCGAGGCCTTTGCCCGCGCGCGCCATCCCCAGCATGGCGTCTTGATGCCGAGCGCGTTCATGCCCGGCGCGCGCGAGTCGAGCCTGATCACGCTGTCTGAACGGGCCTTGTCCCAGACGCTCCAGGCCGCGCTGAATTTTGCCAAGCTTGGCCTCAACTTGCGGATGGCGGTTAACATCCCGGTCAATGCGCTGGTGAAGCTCGCGGTCGCCGACATCGTACAGACCTATAAGCCGCAATTCGAAAAATGGCCGGGTCTGATCATCGACGTGACCGAAGATCAGATCGTCACTGATCTGGCTTTCGCCACCGAGATGACCAAGCGATTGCACCCTCTCAACGTCAAGCTCGCGATCGACGATTTCGGCCGCGGCTATTCCTCTTTGGCGCGCTTGAAAACCCTGCCGTTCGCCGAACTCAAGCTCGACCGCAGCTTCGTCGCCGACTGCGGCACCGACAAGGTCAATGCGCCGCTGTGCAAGACCGTCATCGACCTCGCCCATGGTTTCGGCAGCTTCGCGGTCGCCATCGGCATCGAGAAAGCGTCCGACGCGCTCGCTCTGGTCAGCATGGGCTGCGATTACGGCCAAGGCTTCCTGCTCGGCCAGCCGATGCCGGAGGAACGCTTCACCTCGCTGTTGCGTCAGCGCACGACCGCGAAGGGCCGCCAGGATGGCGATAGCGGCCGTGTCGGGGAAAAACGCGTGCTGGAAAAACGGCCGGCCTGAGAGCGGCGAAGCCCCTCAATGCGTCCAGGGGCTGCGCCGGGTCGGCGCGAAGTTGTCGGCATAAGACATCCGCGGCTGCTTCGACGGCGTGCTTTCGAACGCCTCATAAGCGATGCCGTTGCGCTCGCAATAAGCGATCGCCTCCTCTTTGGTGTCGAAGCGAAGCCGCAGCTGTTGCTTCATGTCACCTGAACTGGTCCAGCCCATCAGCGGCTCGACCGCACGCGGCTGTTCGGGCTCGTAATCCAGGATCCATTCCTTGGTCTTGGCGGTGCCGGACTGCATCGCCGTGCGAGCCGGTTTATAGATGCGGGCGGTCATAAGCGCTGTTCTCGTTCGTGCTTCACGTTAAATCACCCGCCGAACCGTCAGAATAACCTTCAGTGAACTCAACCGTTCAATTGGTCGGGGCAGCAGGATTCGAACCTGCGACCTGCAGTACCCAAAACTGCCGCGCTACCAGGCTGCGCCATACCCCGCCGGGTCGCGGCACTGGATAGCTTTTTCGCCGGCACCCAGCAAGCGCCAGAACGTTCGGCCAATTAATGCGATTTCCCGAAAATCGAGCCGCCGACCCGGTCGCCCGTCTGGATGCCGAGGTTGTGGGCGACGCCACCATCGACCTCAAGGACCGCGCGGATCGGAAATATGGACGGGATAAGGTCATCCGACATCGGCTTGGCGTTTTCAGCGATGCGGACGATCCGCCCATCGCTGGCAATGAAGATCATGTCGAGCGGAATATAAGTATTGTGCATCCAGAAGCTGACCGGCTGGTCGCGCTGGAAGTCGAACAGCATGCCGTGATCCGCCGCCATCTGCTTGCGGTACATCAGCCCGCGCTCGCGCTCGGCGTCGTTATTGGCGATCTCGACCGAAAACATATGGACGCCGGACTTGCTGGCAATCTCAATTGTATCTTGGCCCCCTGCCCGCGCCGGGCCGAACACACTGGCAACGGCGCAAGCCGCGATCAGCAGCGATGCGGCAAAGCGAAGCGGGAGTGGACGACGAAGCAAATGGCTCAGTGCGAAGAGGGGCCAAGCGGCCCGCTTTCGGGACGGACTTCGGCCGCCATCATGCCTTTCGGCCCCGGTCCGAAGCGCACCAGCACGAACTGGCCCGGCCGCAGCTCGGTCAGGCCGAAGCGGCGCAGCGTTTCCATATGCACGAAGATATCCGGCGTGCCGTCCCCGCGGGTGAGGAAGCCGAAGCCGCGTAAGCGATTGAACCATTTGACCTGCGCCCGTTCGAGACCACTAGTGGGCGTCACAGTAACATGGGTCCGCATCGGTGGCATCTGCGCCGGATGGACCGCGGTCGATTCATCCATCGACAGGACACGAAAGGCCTGCAACCCCTTCGGGCCGGGCACAACCTCGCAGACCACCCGCGCGCCTTCATAGGCGGTCTGGTAGCCGTCGCGGCGCAGGCAGGTGACATGCAGGAGCACATCGCTCATGCCGTTGTCGGGAATGATAAAACCGTAGCCCTTGGCGACGTCGAACCATTTGATGGTCCCGGCGATCTCGACGACATGCGCCGAGGTATCGCCGCCAAATGCGACGTCGGGACCGAGGCCCGCTTGTTTGGATTTGTCGATGCCGTCCGACGCCATGAACTGAGGCCGCCGCGTTTTTGTGCTGGCGCCCGGCGGGCGCATCACGAATCTGTTGGAAATGAGGATAACATCAGCTTTCTGGGGCGAAAGGACAAAAATGCAACACTGCGATAAAAGCGTCATCGCCTGTGCACAAAGTTCAATTTTTTAGCGGTCAATGAACGGCTCGAGCACGGTGCCGATATCTTGGCGAACAACAAGATCGGCAATCTCGTCGAATTCGGTCGGCTCGCGATTGATGATGACGAGGCGGGCGCCGTTCCGCTTGGCCATCAAAGGGAAACCCGCCGCCGGCCAAACCACGAGCGACGAGCCGATGGCGACAAACAGATCGCAGGCATTCGTGAGCGCGTGCGCACGCTGCATTGCCGCATCGGGCATCGATTGACCAAATGACACAGTTGCGGTTTTGACGAAGCCGCCGCAGGCCGGACAATCGGGGGCGCAACCATTGCTTGCAGCCATCCGACCGCGGACCCAGGAGAGCGTGTAGCGCTCGCTGCAGTCGAGGCAGGCGGCGAAGGTGGTATTACCGTGCAGTTCGACGACATGGTCGGGCGCTATCCCCGACGACTGATGGAGATTGTCGATGTTCTGCGTGACGACGGCGGGAACCTTGCCGGCCCGGTAAAGGCTTGCCAGCGCGCGATGGCCCCGCCCCGGCTTGGCGCCGCCGAACTGGTCCTCCATGGCGAAGCGCCGCCGCCAGGATTCGTTGCGGGCTTCCTGGCTGGCCAGGAACTCGTCGAACGGGATCGGTTTATTCTTGGTCCAAAGCCCGCCCGGCGAGCGGAAATCCGGGATGCCGCATTCGGTCGATATCCCCGCGCCGGTGAACGGCACGATGGTTCCGGCCGCCGCGACCATGTCGGCAAGCCGGGCTTTGGCGCTGTCGAGATCGGACGCAATCATTGGCGAAACCTGATTTGCCTATGCTTCATAACCACGGCGCGTTGTCCTACATAAGAAGATGTAGGTTTTGACCAACTCCAATCCTTCGTCCGGCCAGGGAGGCCCGCTCATGCGGTATCTGCATACTATGCTACGCGTCCGCAATCTCGACAACGCGCTCGACTTCTATTGCAACAAGCTCGGCCTCAAAGAAGTCCGGCGCCGGGTCGACGACAAGGCCAAATACACTTTGGTCTTTCTGGCGGCACCGGCCGACGACGGCCTGGTCGCCAAGGGACCGGCCAATCGCGCGGCGCCGCTGGTCGAGCTCACATATAATTGGGACAGCACCGAGGACTACGGCGACGCCCGCTATTTCGGTCACCTCGCCTATGAGGTCGATGACATCTACGCGCTCTGCGACAAGCTGATGAAGGCAGGTGTCACCATCAACCGTCCGCCCCGCGACGGCATGATGGCCTTCGTCCGCTCGCCGGATAACCAGTCGATCGAACTCCTGCAAAAAGGCGACGCGCTGCCGCCGAAAGAACCCTGGGTGTCGATGCCGAACGTCGGCAAGTGGTGAGCCAACTAAATCCCGCCCCGCGATAGCGTCGCGATAGCGGGGCGGGTGCCGCGCAAAGCGCGGCGGGAGGGGCGACTGACTCGCCACTTCGTTGCCGACGCAAGGCGCTAATAACGACGCCATCTGTATTTCCTTCAAGCGCCTAAGACGCGGCATCTCCCGCGCCCCTACCGCCTTGCTTCGCGCGGCACCTCCCCCGTTGTCACGGGGCGGATTTAATTCCGTCATTGCGAGGAGCGAAGCGACAAAGCAATCCAGAACGGCGCCGCCGCACTGGATTGCTTCGCTTGCGCTCGCAATGACGCGTTCTCGCGGCACCCCTTCGCGCCCGAGCCATGCCAACCCCGCCCCATAAAGCGCGAAGACCGGGAAGCGAGAGAAAGCCCAAGGGGTGGGGCCCCGGTTTCTCAATGCCTACGCCGTCTTCGCCATTTCCATTCCAACAACGATAAAAAATAGGAAGCAGGACGCCGACAAACGCGGTCATCCTCCGCACCATCGGGTGCGGCGCGTGCTCATACGGAGCACGCTCGTCTGTCGGCGTCCCACCACGGCTCTCACCAAAGGGACTCGTCATCCCTAAGGCTCGGCTTCAGGCCAGGTTTCCTGGGACGTAGTCTGAACGGGTGTTACCCGCCGTCGCCTGTCCCAGTCCAGGGAAGCACCTCCCGCCCCGGTCGTAATGCCGGGAGACTGATGCCCAAGCCGCCCGGAAACGGGGTGGATAGCCCCATCCGCGGGCACCGCACTCGCCCCGCCGCCGGAAAGTCCCCTCGCCGGCGGCGTCCGTATTGAGCGAGCATTAAACGGCTATGTATCCATATCGGAGACGAACATCAAGAGGATTGTCTCTTTTTTTGCAACAATATTTTTCGGCCCCCGGCTCGCTTGCCGCTCCCGGCAAATCACTCTATACGTCGCGCCGCTTTTAAGCGCCCGGCGCTTATTGCGCGCCCTTCGTCTAGCGGTCTAGGACACCGCCCTTTCACGGCGGTAACACGGGTTCGAGTCCCGTAGGGCGCGCCAATGATTTCAATGAGTTAGCCTACCATCGACGCTGAAGCTCAGCAGGCATCCAATGTGCGGAAACTGCCATTCTATTCTTCAAGGCGCCTCCTATTTTATGCACTTGAAACCATATTCCGTCTAAGGCATTATCCGTCGTGTGGCGTGGACGGTCCTCTTCCATCCGGAGTTTGAACCGGAGTTTCGCGGCCTGTCGGAAGCCGTTCAGGACGAATTACTGAAACGTCTTGTGGTGCTGCGAGAGTTTGGCCCGGCTTTGGGACGCCCCCCACGTCGATACGCTGAATGACTCGCAACACGCGAACATGAAGGAGCTTCGGTTCCAGGCGGACGGTTTGTGGCGGTTCGCCTTTGCCTTCGACCCGCAACGGCAAGCCGTCGTGCTGGTCGGCGCCAACAAAGAAGGCGTCAATCAACGTCGATTTTATAAAGAACTGATCCGCGTCGCCGATGAGCGTTTCGCTAAATACATCGCCAGTCTAACTGCGATGAAAAAAGGGTAAGTCATGCGAACTCTAGACCAGGTCATCGCCGAACTGCCGCCCGAGCGGCGTGCCAAGATCGAAACGGGCGCCAGGGAACTGATCGCCGAGGAAATGGCGCTCCGCCACCTACGCAAGGCTCACAAGATGACGCAAGAACGAATGGCCGAACTATTGCGCATCGATCAGGCCGGCATCTCGAAGATCGAGAACCGAAGCGACATGCTGCTTTCCACGTTGCGAAGCTATATCGAAGCTATGGGCGGATCGCTCCGGCTGGTGGCTGAGTTTCCCGATGGCATCGCCGAATTGTCGTCGCTCGGCGAGGCTTTGGACACAGCTGCTCCCGCGCGTACCGCCAAAAATAAGGCTGCGAAACGGGCGAAGCATCGTCAGCCTCAGATCGTCCACACGAACGATTGAGCCGAGCGACTGACGAGGCCGCTACTCGTCTCGCGCACATCGAACGGCCGACCAACGCCGCCTGAGACCAGGCAGGTGGGACCAAAAATCCAGTAAGCAGAAGAAGCAATTAAGTGCACTGTCACCGCAATTCGTAATTGGCGTATCCGTAATTACGCCGTCAAACACAAAAGCCGCCAGCGCTGCAATACAGATTGCGACGACGAAAGGCGGCTTAACCGGGTGAATCATTTTCTACAACAGTGGGAGCTGGCAAGAACCGTTGTTCCGCAACAGCAGCCGAAGAATCCGATTTTGTCGATCCATTCCTTCAAGTCTGTGACTTCGAAGCCTTCGCCGAATTACGGTGACAGTGCATTTAATTGAAGCTCTGCGCCACACGTCGCTCATAACTACCGAGCAAGCCGGCAAGCAATTAAATGCACTGTCACCGTAATTCCGCGGTTTCCACCAGGATCGAGGGTAGATGTAGCGGCCGCGTCTGCCGTGCGGTGCACGGCTATTCCCGACTCCCTGCGATCACAAGATGGATACCGCGGCCATTTCGCGATGGTTTCATAGCGGCACGATCTTTAATCTGCGGCTTGTTATCGCTCTAGCAAACGACAGGCTCCACTCTCACTTTCAATAGTTCGATAGGAGGAGAAAATGTCGAACCACTTCACCGGGCTGAGCCTCGGCCCGCCGCTCGGGGACCAAAGGCTCGATCTGTGCGATCTCTACGCATTCCAATCGCCGTCCGACCCGTCCAGAACGGTGATCATCCTCAATGCAAATCCCAATGCCGACGCGCTGCATCCCGACGCCATTTATCGCCTCAACATCGACAACGACGGCGATTTCCTGACGGACGTCGCGCTTAGCTACGTGTTTTCGAATCCACAAAACGGCCGGCAAACTTTCGACGTGTTTCTGGCCAAAGGCGCGGAAGCGCGCTCGGTCGAAGCTGTAGGGAAGAAGATCGTTGCCGATGCAGAAGTCTCCTTCGGCCCCAAGCCGAGCTTCGCCAGAGCGGGCGACTACACATTCTTCGCCGGCAGTCGCAGCGATGCTTTCTTTTTCGATTTCGACGGCATCAAGAATCTTTTCGACATCAGGGGTAAGCGGAATTTCACCGAGCCTCACCTCGGCGGCAAGTCGCCGTGGACTGGCGTGGACTCCAATACCGCAGCGAACGTCTTCTCGATGGTGGTCGAACTGCCGACGAGCGAACTCGCTCCGAAACCCGAAATGCACATCTGGGGACGATGCAGCGTGCGCCAGGACGGCAAACTGGTCCACGCCGATCGTGCCGGCCATCCCAGCGTCAGCAGCTTTTTCAACACCGACGATACGAAGTTGGAATATAACGCCAGCGAGCCGGTGAACGATCGTAACCGCTGGCTCGAGCAGTTCGTGCACTTGATGGGCCACACGGGAAACTATTCGCGCGAAGAGGCGATTACCGCGATCGACAAGGAGCGCACACTGCCCGACGTGCTGAGTTTCGATCCGTCGAAACCGGCGAAGTATCCGAACGGCCGCGCCTTCACGGACGACGTGATCGATTACCGTCTCGCCTTCCTCACCAAAGGCGAATGCCCGCCCAGCGGGTTGAAACCGCACACCGATATCCTCAAGGAGTTTCCATATATCGGCACGCCGCATCAGAAGTGAGATTTTGGGCCCCAGGAATTACGGAATTCCGGTGACGTGCATTTAATTGAAGCACTGGGCCACACGTCGGCTCATAACTATCGAGCAAGCCGGCAAGCAATTAAATGCACTGTCACCGTTATTGCTGTCACCGCAATTGCGTGACTTTCTTTGTAGCCGCCGCTCTCGCAAACGTCACTTTGACGCCGGTAACACGGGTTCGAGTCCCGTAGGGCGCGCCAATGATTCGAATGACTTACATGGGTTGGCGGCCATTCCGCTCGTATTTTTGGGGAGGGTTTGGGGAGCATGCACCATTTTCAGATCGCCGGATGGCGGATCATGGCCAGCAGCCTGGCGGGTGTTACCGGCTGGAAACCGATCCGAACGTCGAACGGCGACAGCGCGTCTTCAACAGCGGACACGATTGCCGCAGCGGCCGGGATCGTTCCGGCCTCGCCGACGCCTTTCACTCCCAGGGGGTTAAGAGGAGAAGGTGTTTCTTTGTAAATTGTCGTCAGCGTCGGCACATCGGTCGCGCTCGGCAATAAATAATCCGCGTAGGTCGTTGTTACGGGCTGGCCCTGATCGTCGTAGCCCATCCATTCGAACAATGCATTGCCGATGCCGTGAACAATGCCGCCGTGCATCTGACCGTCAACCATCATCGGATTGATCAGGATGCCGGAATCCTGCAGGGCAATGTACCTGACCACGCGCACTCCGCCGGTTTCAATGTCGACTTCCACTTCGGCGGCGTGGCACCCGTTGGCGTAAGCGAGCGCGTCGGTGCGGTACGTGACTGTGGCCTCGAGGCCGGGATCGATGCCCGGCGGAAAGCCGAAGCCCGGCGCACCCTGCAGCATCCGCGCAATTTCGCTGAGCTTTACTGACAATTGCGGCGCGCCGACCACGCGGACTTCACCGTCGGCGAGCTCCAAATCCTCCTCGGAGGCTTCGAGCAAATGGCTCGCCACTTTCTTTGCTTTCTCGGCGACGGCTTGAGCAGCGAGCAACACCGAGGAGCCCGCGGTGACAGTCTGTCGGCTGGCGAAACCACCGAGGCCGAGCGAAACACCAGCGGTATCGCCGGCAACCACTTTAATCTTGTTGGCCGCCGTCCCAAGCTGAGTGGCGGCGATCTGCGCCAGCGCCGTGGCCAGCCCCTGCCCCATCGCCGACGCGCCGGTGTAAATCGTGATGCGGCCAGTCCGCGATACGCGCACGACGCCGGATTCGAACGGGCCGCGGCCCGAGCCTTTCACACCGTGGGCCATGCCGATACCGATATAGCGACCGTGCGCCCGCGCCTTGGCCTGGCGCTCCGGAAATTCCCACCAGCCGGCGGCCTCGAGTAGCGTCTCTTGGCAGGCCGGATAATCGCCGGAATCATATTCGACCGTCATACCAGAACGCGCCTTGAGCGGCTTCTTGTAGGGCATTTTTTCCGCCGGTATCAGATTGCGGCGGCGGACCTCGGCGCGGTCGAGCTTCATTTCACGAGCGACGAGATCCATCAACCGCTCCATCGAAAATGCGGCTTGCGGATAGCCGGCGCCGCGGACCGAAGAAACCGGCGTTTTATTGCTGGCGACGATGGTCACCTCGATCTGCAAATTGGCCACCATATAAGGCCCGGTCAGCGTCGAGGCGGAGTTGTAGGGAATGTTGGGATCCTGGATCGCGTAGGCACCCATGTCGTGTAGTAATTGGCCGCGTATGCCGAGCACCCTGGCGTCGGCGTCGACCGCGATTTCCAGATTCCAGTATTGATCGCGTTCGTGGACTGCATTGGTGAAGTACTCACGCCGATCTTCGATCCATTTCAACGAACGCTTGAGGAGCCGGGTGGCAGCCACCACGGCCACGTCCTCGGAATAGACGCACAGCTTCGGACCGAAGCCGCCGCCGATATCCGGGGCGACCACGCGCAGCTTTTCATCGAAATCCATCAGTGACGTCAGCGTCTGCTGCAGATCGTGCGCCTTCTGCGTCGAGGCGTGGACAGTGATGGCCTCTTCCGCCTCGCGGTATTCGGTGACGATGCCGCGAGTTTCGATGGAGTGCCCTCCGCCGCGGTGTTGCCAGAGTTCCTGCTTGAAAACATGCGCGGCCTTGGCGAAAGCCGGATCGACATCGCCAAAGCCGACCTTGTAGGAAGTGACAATATTGCTGGTCAGTTCGCGCCGGATCGGCGGCGACTTTTGCGCCTCACGGCAATCGGCGACACAGGGAAGAATATCGTAATCGACGTCGACCAATGCGGCGGCGTCCTCCGCGATGTAACGGTCGTCGGCGACAACCATCGCCACCGCCTCGCCGACATAGGAGACTTCGCCATCGGCGAGCGCAAACGGCCACGCATTATCCAAGGGAATGCCCGAATTGGATTTACGCAGCATGCGGCGCGTCACCATGACCGCAGCAAGGTCATCGAGCGTCAGGACGGCGTGCACACCCGGCACAGCCAAAGCGGCGTCCTTGCCGACGCCAAGAATAAGCGCGTGCGGATGCGGGCTGCGCACGAACGCGACGTGCAGCACACCGGGAACCCTTAAGTCGCCGATATAACGGCCCTCGCCGCGCAACAGCGCCTCGTCTTCGAGCCGAAGAATACTGGAACCGATCAAGGAATGCATTTGCAGGTTCGTGCCTCGATTTCGAAGGGCTGTTTATCCAGTAGCACGAGATGGCATCGCGTCTAACCGCAGCGCCAACCAGTCAGGCAGTACCACTCACCGGACGCCGCGTTTCAAGCAATCGAGAATACGCTCGGGCGTAAACGGCTGATGGGTGATCGAGGTGTTGAACGGCAAAAGCGCGTCGTTGACCGCGACCCACAACGCGCCCATCGCACCAATCAGGCCCGCCTCGCCGACACCCTTGGCGCCGAGTTGCGTGCTGACCTCGGGTGTTTCCACGTGTTCGATAAAGATATCGGGCACGTCGCCGGCCATGGGCACGAGATAATCCATCATGGTGCCGTTCTGCAGATAGCCTTCCGGGCTGTACATGCATTCCTCGAAAAGCACGGCGCCGATGCCTTGGACGATCCCGCCGCGCACCTGTTCATCGACCAGGAGCGGATTGATGACCCGGCCGCAGTCGTCGACCGCCCAATGACCGAGCAGTTTAACGAAGCCGCTTTGGCAATCGATCTCGACATAGCTGCCCTGGACGCCGTTGGCCACATAACACATCTGATCGTTGGCGACGAAGCTGTGGCTGACCGAGAGCTGAACGTCGAAATCGTGCGGCAAGGTATCCTGACGGAAATAGCCGATCTTGGCGACGTCGGCCAAAGTGATGACAGACATCGCGGTCTTGGTGTTGATCACCTGCCCGGCGACAATGTCGAGATCTTCGGCCCCGGTCTGGGTGATCGCTGCCGCCAGCTTGAGAATATTGGCTTTGAGTTTTCGGCCGGCGCCCAGTGCCGCCTCGCCGCCGATTGCCATGCCGCGCGATGCCCAGGCGCCGCCACCGTAAGGCGATATCGTACTGTCGCCGGCGATAATGCCGACGTCGTCATAAGCGACGCCGACAGTATCGGCTATGATTTGCGCAATGCCGGTGAGCGTGCCCTGCCCCTGATCGGTGACGCTGGTGACGCAACGTACCGAGCCGGAAGGCTCTAGCCGCAAGTTGCAGCCGTCCTGGGTGGAAATGCGCGCGCCCGATGGACCGTAATAAGGCGGCCCGTAAGCGGACTGCTCGACGAAGGTCGCGGTGCCGATGCCGCGATAGATTCCTCGCGCGCGCAACTCTTTCTGCTCTTTGCGGAGCGCTGCGTAGTCCATGCGGACGACGAGCTTGTCGAGACATTTCCGGAACGACACCGCGTCGAGTTTCTGTCCACCCGGCGTGATACAAGGAAATGCTTCGTCCGGCCGGAAGTTACGACGGCGAAACTCCACCGGATCCATGCCTATGGAATGCGCGGCGCGATCAGCGAGTACCTCGGTAAGGATGCAGGCAAACGGCATGCCGACGCCGCGATACATGCCGACCAGGTTTCTGTTCACATAGACGCTGCGCGTGCGTGCCTTGTAGTCGGTGAAATTATACGGCGCGCCGGTCATCACGACCGCCATCATGCCTTCGGCGACGTTGAAACGCAGCGGCATGCCATAGGCGCCGACGGCCCCGATGTCGTCGATTTCCATAGCAAGGATGTCGCCGTCGGACGAGACTGCCATCTTTGCCTTGATGGCATGATCACGGGCATGCGCGTCCGACAGGAACGACTCCAGACGGTCCGCGCAGTATTTAACCGGCCGCCCCAAGCGGATGCTTGCGGCCACGACGGCGAGTTCCTCGGCATAGAGGTTTACTTTCATGCCGAAGCCTCCACCGATATCAGGAGCGATGACCCTCACTTTATGTTCGGGAATTTCGAAATGCCGGCTGTATACGTCCTGCATTTGGAACGGCGACTGGTGGCTGTGAATGACGGTCAACGTGCCGTCGCTCCGATTGAAGTCGGCGATCAAACCGCGCGTTTCGAGCGTGAACGCCAACTGGCGTTCGAAGCGAAACTCGTCCGCGACGACGGTGGAGGCCTTCGCAAAGACAGCGTCGGCGTTGCCTTTATTGATCGAAAAATCGAAGGCGACGTTGTTGCCGAGTTCGGGATGTACCACGGGTTTGCTGCCGTCGAGAGCATCGAGTGGTTCGCTGACGGCGGGTAATGGCTCCCATTCGATGTCGACGAGGGCGGCGCCGTCTTCGGCCTCGGCCCGGCTCGCAGCGAGCACAGCGACGACCGGCTGACCCTGCCAGACGGCCCGTCCGTCCGCCAACAGCATTTGCGGCGGCGACCGGTGTCCGGGCCGATGCAGCGCGACACCGATCAAGGGCTTGCACATCGGGTTGAGATCGGCCGCGGTGAGCACCGCTTCAATGCCCGGCGCCGCCATGGCAGCAGCCGTGTCGATCGACATAATCCGTGCATATGGATGGGCGCTACGCACGAAACACAGATGGAGCATCCGCGGCAGCTTTATATCGTCGACGTAGCGGCCATTGCCGCTCATCAGGCGCGGCAATTCACGGCGCGGGATGCTCGCGCCGATGCTATTTGTCCTGCCTTCGGTCACTGGAGCGTCCATCGAACCTCTCAGCCCAGTTCGCCCGGCTTGCCGGGCGCGAGCGATTCGATCGCATCGACGATGGCGTGATAGCCGGTGCAACGGCACATGTTTCCAGAGATGTATTCGCGGATATCGTCCCGGCTCAACGGCCGGCCTTTCGTGATCAGTTCATAGCCGGTGAGCAACATGCCCGAGGTGCAAAACCCGCATTGCGCGGCGTTGCGGGTCAGAAAGGCCTGTTGCAAGGGGGCGAGCGCACCGCTGGCGGAGAGGCCTTCGATAGTCTGCACAGTCTTGCCGTGAATTTGCGAGGCGAGCACCAGGCAGCCGCGCGATGTGAGGCCGTCGATTATCACGGTGCATGCCCCGCAGGCGCCATGCTCGCAGCCGAGATGCGTCCCCGTGAGTTCGAGGTCCTGGCGCAGGAAATCCGCAAGATGCTGACGCGCCTTGACGCGACACCTCACCGGCCTGCCGTTGATTGTCGTTTCGATCTCGACGTGGCCGAAGTCGGCCAGGTCGGTGTGCGAGATGTCAGTGTGCGGCATGGGTTAGCGAAGTCTGTTGTAATTCGCCGAGCGCGCGGCGGGTGATCACCTTTGCCAATTCGAGCTGCGTGCTGGCGCGCCAGCCAGGCATATCGTCGGGATCGAGATCGTGCTCGACGGCGCGGAGAACCTCCTCGATGTCCGCCGTCGGCAGCGGCAGCCCGCGCAGCGCTGCCGACACTTGTGCCGCGATTTTGGGGCGCTCCACGCAGCCGAAATAGACAACTCGCGCTTCGTCGATGTAGCCGCGTCCGATCTGGGCTGAAGCCGCAATGCCGGCGACAGCGAAATCGCCCCGACGCCGCGAGAATTCGCCGAAGGCAAAGCGGGTGTTCGGCGCCGGGACAGGAAAGCGCACCGCGATGATGAGCTCGCCCGGACGTAACGCCGTTTCCATCAAGCCGGTGAAAAAATCCGCGGCTTTGATTTCGCGCTCGCCGGCGCTGCCGGCAACGGCGATGGTGGCGTCGAGTACGACCGCGCAGGCCGGCAATTCGGCAGCGGGATCGGCATAAGCGAGGCTGCCGCCGAGCGTGCCGCGATTGCGGATCGCGGCATGCGCGACGTGCGACACCGCTTGTGGCAACAGCGGCAATTTCTGGCGCAGCGGCACAGACTCGAGCACCTCGACATGGCGGGTCAAAGCGCCGAGCACAATCTCGTCCGCTCCAAAATGAAAACCCGAAAGTTCAGGCAAGCTGCCAATGTCGACCAATAAACGCGGCGACGACAACCGCATATTGAGGCCGGCCAGAAGACTCTGTCCGCCCGCGATCGCAACCGCTTCGCCGTCATATTCGCCGAGAACGTCGCAGGCATGGCGCAACGAGCGCGCGCGCAGATAGCCGAAATTTGGCGACTTCATAAGATCCCTTGGGTCTGTTCCATCGGGCCCGCTCCCGCAATTACGTTGCTTCAAGCCGCCGGTGAATAGGCCGCTACATGCCCAAATACGAATCCCGTATCTTGCTCATCTGCAAAAGCTCGTCCGGCCGGCCATGGGCAGCGACCCGGCCGGATTCGAGAACATAGCCGTAATCGGAAATCTCTAGTGCCGTGACGACGTCCTGTTCGACCAGCAGGATCGAAATGCCCTCAGCCTTGATCTTGCCGAGGCTCTCGGCCAGCAGCTCGATCGCACTCGGCGCCAGCCCGAGCGACAGCTCGTCGATAATCAACAGACTCGGCCGCGCCATGAAGCCGCGGCCAATAGCGCACATCTGCTGCTCGCCGCCGGACAACGTTGTCGCGTCCTGCGACGCCCGCTCCTGCAGCCGTGGAAAGATAGAAAATACAAAGTCCAAATCCCGCATGACTGCCATGCGATCGCTGCGATGATACGCACCGAGCAGCAAATTGTCGCGGACGCTCAGCGTTTTGAACAAACGGCGGCCTTCCGGCACATGCGAAATGCCCCGTGTCACGATCTCGCGGGGCGACAGGCCGGTCACATCCTTTCCCAGAAAGGTGACCGATCCGCGTTTGGCGGCGAGCACGCCCGAGATGGTCAAGAGAAGGGTCGTCTTGCCGGCGCCATTCGAGCCGACAATCGAAACCACCGAGCCTGCGCTGACATCTATATCGATGCCCCACAAAACCTGAATATCCCCGTAGCCCGCCTCAAGATTAGAGACGCTGAGCAATGGCTCCAGCATCGTTTCTAAAATCCACCCGTTTGCGGCATCACTGTAGCCGGAACGTTATCATCCGCCATCACGGCGGGTCCAGTCCGCGCGCCAATACGCAAGCAGGGCATTCCGCCCCGCTACGGTTGTGCCCGGGTGTCCTGCTATCCAAGGAAACACGATCGCACGTGCGAAGGTCCGCGCCGCCGACCCGAGCGAGAAATTTGGTCATTCGCCAGGCAAGGACCGACCTGAATTTGCGCACTCACAGCATGTGAACAAATTTGACAGGGCCTTTGACGATGATAGCTTTCCCCCGGTCTCGCCGTCGCGGGATTATTCTCATAAGAGGGATAGATGATGTCGGCTCGTGGCTATCACCGCATTCTCAGCACCGCAGCCGCTCTTGCGGCCCTCGCGTCGTCGCCTTCGCTCAATTCCGCCCGCGCCGCCGACCCCGTCCGGGTCGGCGCGCCGGTGTCGCTCACCGGCGCACTTGCCGACGAAGGCCACAAGCTGCTGCACGGCTACGAAATGTGCGTTGACGCGGTCAACGCCAAGGGTGGCATCAAGGTCGGCAACGAAACCCGCAAGCTCGATCTCGTCCAATACGACTATCAAAGCGACACCAACACCGCGGTGCAAATGATCCAGCGTCTGGTGACCGTCGACAACGTCGATTTTTTGATGTCGCCCTATAATTCCGGCGCCACCAAAGTCGCGGCCGTGGCGGCGGAGCGTTACGACACGCCGATGATTGCGACCGCCGCGGCGACGCCTTCCGTTTTCGATCAGCATTTCAAGAATCTATTCGGCGTGCTGTTTCCCAATGCGGACATCACCGATGCCGAAGTGGCCTACTACAAGGATAATGTGCCCGCCCTTAAAACCGTCGCGGTGCTGGCGATGAACTCGCTGTTTCCAAAGGCCATTGCCGCGCAATTGAAGGACACCACACAGAAAGCCGGCCTGGAGACGGTGTACGACGGACTTTATTCTCCTGGCACGCTCGATTTCTCGAATGTGCTCACCGATCTCAAGAGTAAGAACGCGGATTGGATTTATGCCACCGGCTTCATCCAGGATCTGGCCCTGCTGCGCCGGCAAATGGCTGGCCTCGGCGTCACTGCGAAAGTCGTCACGATGAATGCCGCAGCCGCCTATCCGGAATTCCAGCGCAACCTCGGAGCGCTCGCCAACAATGTGACCAGCAGCGCCTGGTGGCATCCTAGCGTCACCTATTCAGACAACTTCTTGTTCGGCGGTGCGGCGCAATATGCGAGCGATTTCATGAAGAAATATACCGACGAGCCGACCTATCTCGAGGCCGCCGCGACCGCGGGCTGCGAAGTCTATGTTGAATCGATCGAAGCCGCCGGCACGACCAAGCACGACGCCGTCCGAAATGTCATGTCAACCAAGCGCTTCGATACTTTCTATGGGCCGCTGAAATTCAACGCCGATGGTCAAAACGACGTTTCAGCCCCGGTGATTCTGCAGATCCAGGATGGCAAATTCAAAGTGCTGGCTCCGGCTTCGGTGAAGACCGGCACGCTGCAGGTTGGCGTGCAATAATCTCGGGCGGTTGTAACCGAGACGACGTCACGAATGGCGGTCCGCGGCGCCGATGGGCGCTGCGGACAATGAACGCGACTGACGAGACAGGATAGGATGTTCGCCCAATACATCGTCAACGGCCTGCTGATCGGTTCGGTTTACGCTTGTTTGGCCGTCGGCTTCTCGCTGATCTGGGGCGTGTTGAACATTATCAATATGCTGCATGGCGCCTTTGTCGTCCTCGGCGCTTACATCGTCATCTTGGGCACGCCGTATCTCGGCATATCTCCAATCGCCGTCACCGGACTAGCCTGTATCATCCTATTCGCCCTCGGCTATCTGATTCAGCGCCAATTCATCAATAAGGTGGTCGCCGCGCCGATCTTCATTACTTTTACGCTCACCTTCGGCCTCGATCTGCTGCTGCAGAACGTCATGCTCCAGGCTTTCAGCGCGACGCCGCGTTCGCTGCAACTGAACTATGGCAGCTTCACCCTAGCCGGCCTCAGCATTTCCGTAGCGCGGTTGGGCGCCATGGGCTTAGCGCTAGCGCTGACCGGCCTGCTCTATTGGCTGCTCAAGCACTCCTCGATCGGGCGCGCCATCATCGCCGTGCGCATGGATCGCCACGCCGCTACGCTTCTGGGCATCGAGGTGCCACGGATCTACGCCATCACCTTCGGTGTCGGCGCGCTGATGGCCGCTGCTGCGGGCGGCGCCATGGCGATGATTTATCCAATTACGCCACTCCTCGACGGCGCCTTCCTCGGCAAAGCCTTCGTAATCTGCGTTCTCGGTGGTCTCGGCAGCGTACCCGGAGCGCTGGTCGGCGGCTTGGTGCTGGGACTGCTGGAGAGTTTCGGCGCTTATACCTTGGGTTCGCAATGGAGCGCGACCGTCGGCTTTGCCGTCATGCTCGCGATTCTGACCTTCAGGCCGACCGGACTCGTCGGCAGAGCTGGGTTTGAATAATGATGCTCGAAGCCAAGGGACCGTGGCTCGTGATCGTGCTGGCGGCGCTCGCCGCCGTTACGCTCGCGTTCGGCCTCACCGCCAATAATTATCTGCTGCAGGCCGGCACCTCACTGGCGATGTACACGGCGCTCGCTTACGCCTGGAACATCGTCGGCGGCTACATGGGCTATCCGTCGTTCGGCACTGCGGCGTTCTTCGGTCTTGGCGCCTATTTGGGTGCAATCGCGCAAGGCCTCCACGCGCCGCCCGGCGTCGCGTGGCTCGCCGCCGGCCTGGGCGGCGCGATCTTTGCGGCCTTTCTCGGCAGCATCTTGCTCGGCATGCGCGGGCATTACTTCGCCATTGGCACTATCGCGGTGCTCGAAGTCATGCGCGAAGTCGCCAACAATTGGGAGGCCGTTACCGGCGGCGCCACCGGACTGAACCTGCCGATCATGGCGGGCTCCCCGCGGGCGGTCGGGATGTTTTATTTCTTCACGATGTGCATCGCCGCGGCGGTGACGCTGCTGTTAACGGTTCTGCTGGCCAGATCGAAATTCGGTTTCGCGCTTCGCTGTATCAAGCAGAACGAGCAGGCTGCGCGTATGGTCGGCATCGACGTGTTCCGCACCAAGGTGGCCGCCTTTGTGCTCTCCAGCGCGTTGATGTCCGTAGTGGGCGCGATTTATGCCTCGATGGTGGACTTTATCGATCCCGACGATGCGTTCAACATTCTGATGACGATCAGCGTTCCCGTCATCGTGACGCTGGGCGGCGCCGGCTTGGTGCTCGGCCCGCTGGTGGGCGCATTGCTCTACATGCTGATCGACGACATGGTGACGCTCAACTTCGTCAACTACCACACTGCGGTGCTCGGCGCGCTTATTGTCGCCGCGATTTATTTCGTTCCACACGGGCTGCTGCGGGAATTCGACAAGCGTTATAGAACCTACCGCGCTGGCAAAATCGGCCGGACAAGCCGCGATCCAGTCAAAGCCGCATAGTGCGATGGCCGAACCGCTTCTCAAACTCAGCAATCTGACGCGGCGTTTCGGCGGCGTGGTCGCCGTGAACGATGTGACACTGTCGATCGCAAAAGGCGAAGTCGTCGGCCTGATTGGCCCGAACGGCGCCGGCAAGACCACGCTGGTCAATCTGATCACCGGTTTCACGCCGAAAACAGCAGGCACGGTGTGGTTCGAAGGCCGCGATATTTCGGCGGAAGCCCCGCACAGTATTGCGCGTCAGGGCATCGCCCGCACCTTCCAGATTGTGCAACCGTTTGCCGAGATGACAGTGCTGGAAAACGTTATGGCCGGCGCGCTGTTTTCCCGCGCCCATGTCGACATGAAGACGGCCGGCGAAAAAGCGCTCGAATATATCGAATTCACCGGTTTGGCCGGGCATATCGGCTATCGGGCCGCGGAATTGTCGCTGGCCAATCGCAAGCGGCTGGAATTGGCCAAGAGCCTGGCCATGGAGCCGCGGCTATTGTTCCTCGACGAGGTCAATGCGGGGCTCAACACCAGCGAGCTCGACAATGCGCTCGATCTGATCCGGAAGATCGCCGCGCGCGGCGTGACCATCATCATTATCGAACACCTCATGAAGATCATCCTCTCGATCGTGGACCGTATCGTCGTGTTGCATCACGGCGCCATGCTGAGCGACGGCACTCCCAACGACGTGGTCAACGATCCGGAAGTGATCAAGGCTTATCTCGGCAACAAATTCGCACAGCGTTATCGCAATGAATTCGGCGGCGGCGCCGTGGTGCGACCCGACGCAGCCCGATAGCCGCGCTGCGGGGAGACGAAGCAATGCCTCGGACTGATATGCTGCTGATCAAAGGCGGCCAAGTCTACGATCACGACGGCGACATTCACCGGCCTGCCGTTGCCGACATCCTCGTCCAAGGCGGCGAAATAATCGCCATCGAAAACAATATCGACGCCGACACTTCGAACACCGAGGTACTCGACGCATCCGGCCGCCTGGTCATTCCCGGCCTTATCAATGCCCATTACCACTCCCACGACACGCTGTGCCGCGGCATGTTCGAGGAGCTGCCGCTTGAAATCTGGCTGCTCTATACGCTGCCGATGGGCGCCCACCGCAGCAAGGAAGAAGTACGGGCACGGACGCTGGTCGGCGCACTGGAATCGCTGCGTGCCGGAATCACCACGGTGCAGGACATGCTCGGCCTCGTGCCGTTGAGCGAGGACTATATCGACGTCGTTTTGTCGGCTTACCGCGATATCGGCATTCGCGTGGTGTTTTCACCGATGGTCTCGGACATCCCGCCGGTCGGAATGATGCGCTACCAGGACGATCTGCCGCCGGATGTGCAAGAGATGCTCGGCACCCGGGCCTTGCCGGCGGACGAGCAACTCGCATTTCTCGACACTCAATACACCCGCCATCGCGAGATTGGCCCGTTACATTGGGCGGTGGCGCCATTCGCGCCGCAACGCTGTACGCCGAGATTGCTGCAAGGCTGCGCGGCGCTTGCCCATAAACACGACCTCGGCGTCTACACTCACGTCTACGAGACGCGGGGACAGGTTTTGATCGCACGCGATCGCTTCGCCGAACATGGCGGCTCGCTGATCAATTACCTCGACAGTGTCGGCCTGCTGGGGCCACGGCTGAACATCGTCCATAGCGTTTGGATCACGCGCCCGGAGATGGAGCGGATGGCGGCGGCCGATGCCGGGATCGTCCTTAATCACCTGAGCAACATGAAACTGAAGAGCGGCATCGCCCCGGTGGTCGACCTGCGCGAGGCCGGAGTACGGCTCGGGCTCGGCTGCGACAATTGCAGTGGCAGCGACGTGCAAAGCATGTTCCAGTCAATGAAGATGTTTTGCCTGTTGTCGGCGGTCAGCGAATCCGAGCCGGGCCCCGGTCTCGCGCAGCACGCGCTACGCCATGCCACCGAGGGCAATGCGCGCACGGCAGGTCTTGCCGGCAAACTCGGCGCGCTCCGGCCAGGCTATAAGGCCGACATGGCGCTCATCGACCTCAACGATGTCGGTTACTTGCCTTACAATAGCGCGGCGCGGCAGCTCGTCTATACGGAAGCGGGCCGCGGCGTCGATACCGTGATCGTCGACGGCCGTCCCGTGATCCGAAACCACCGGGTGACGACCATCGACGAAGACGGCTTGCGGCGTGAAGTCGCCGATCTGATGCGCTACTTCGTTGAAGACTACGAAAAGATCGTTGAATCGAGGAAACGCGCTTTGCCGCACATGCTGCACGCCCATCGCAAAGTCTGGGACGCCGAGATCGACGTTCCCAGCCGCTTCATTGCTCGGACGCGATAAGCGGCGCGGCGCCCGAATTAGCCAGCGCCGCGTAGTTCACTCAGCGCCGACGGCAGCCCGCGTTGCCGCTGGAATGGGCATCTGCGCCATCACGTCCTCAACCGGCGCCTTCAAATCGCTCCAAGGGCAATTGCCGAAATTATAGAACGCATGCACGAACTGCGGGCCGGCGTAGAACTTCTCGTACTGACCGTGTCGCGTCGCCAGTTCCGATCCCAGATAGTCCCAAGCCAGTTTCATGAAGCGAAGACGATCTTCGGCAGTGCCTTTCGGGCCGGCCCAATAAGCGTCGAACTTGTCCCGAAGATAGCCGTCCGACAGGAATGACGAATCCGCCGGCATCTGGAACGGACCAGCGCCGAGCATTTCGCGGACGGTTTCGGCGATCTCCGCATAGTGGTTGGTGCACCACAACAGCGCGGCATAGAGCTCCCGCCGGTTGATGTGCTCAAAACCCTCCGGAATGCGCTCCGAATCCTCGATCGAGCCGGCGATCATGCCGCGGAAACCGGCTTCGGCGGCGGCAAGTTTCGATAGCGTCTCGCGCACCGCCGGCACCTGGATCACGTCATTCAATTCGGCAGCCTTATAGGCGATACCGAGAATGAAGCGCAGCTTTTCATGGAAACGGATCACCGACTGGTGATTGCCCATGATGTGCGATGGCGTTCGGAAATACATCTCGCGCGAGAGCTGAACGTCGTCGAGCAAAAACACATGCTCCCACGGTACCTTGACGTCTTCGAACACGACGATGGCGTCGAACTCGTCGAATCGCGATGAAAACGGACTGTCGATCGGCCCGAGCGCGTGACGCTCGAACGACTTGCGGGCCCAGATCGAAAGTCCAGGCGCGTTCATCGGCAGCGCGCAGGTGACCGCCTGCAATTTCTGATCGGGCGCCAACGGCAGGAGATTGCCGACCCAGGTGACGTCGGAGAACACCGCCCCGGTACCGAGCATTTTCATGCCGTTGAGAACGATCCCGCTGTCGGTCTCTTTCGTGACCTGCAAGGCGGCAACCTTCTTCACCGCGCGATTATACAAATCGGGATTGCGGCTGCCCTGGGGTCCAACCACGACGTAACTGGCGAACAGATCGCGCGCGCGAAGGTGCCGATAGTAACCGAGAAGGTTGTCCCCGAAGCCCTTTCGGTTCGCCTCGAACAGCGCCGGTTGCATCGCCAGACCCGTGACGAAGCTCGCGACGTGATCGGGTGAGCGGCCCATCAACCCGTGTGTCCAACGCGCCATCCGCCGATGGCCCTCACTACGCCGCCGCAGATCGTCCTTGTTTTTCGGCTGCAGGAACCAGACTGGGTAGCGCTCCCCATTTTCCTCGAACGACATCGCGTCGATGTGCTCGTCAGAGCGCTTGCGATCGAACAGATCGGCGAAGGATCGGGCGCTATTGCGGAACGCCGCATGCTGCGTCACGTCCCTGACGAGCTCTCCGCCGAGATAAATCCGGCGTCCGTCCCTGAGTCCTTCGAGATACTCCGCGCCGCTACGCAGCATGTCCGTCTCCCTCTAAAATGCCTCGCAGCAAGCTACCATTAGCTATGTCACATTGCTATCTCGATTTCATATTGATAAGATTTGGACGGGAAAGACATAGGCGATGGCCGCAACCAAGGCGATGCAAAAGACCGGCAGGGTACCGAGGCGCCGAGCCACAGCCTCTGCGTCGCGGCGGGTCACCATCGATCGGTTGGCACCGGATGACGCCAAATTGCGCGAATTCATCTCGGATTTCAGTGCGGCCAGCGCACTGATGCGCCAGTTGCGGCACCGCCTTGCCGAGACGATCGAGCTAAGCGCCGCGGGCCATTCCGTGATGCTTGGCCTTTGGCACTGCGAGCAGCGCGGCAGCACCAGCGTGCGAACTCTGGCCGATCATCTGCACGTTGCCGCCGCGCACGTCACCGCGGAACTCGGAAAACTGGCGCGCGCCGGTCTCGTGATCAAGCGGCCGAGCGCCAGCGATGGGCGCGCGGTAAATGTCGAACTGACCCATAAAGGCCACGCGCTGCTCGATCGCCTCGCGCCGCTGCTCCGCGAGGTCAACATGTCCCTATTCGCCAACATACGCTACAGCGAGATGCTGATCGTTCAGCGGTTCTTTCGCGTGCTCATTGACCAAGCGCCGGAGGCGATCCAAATCGCCGACTTGCATGCCGCGCGAGAAGCGCGACCGGCCCGAAAGGCCTGAAATTACGCTCGTTACCGCAGACGCCAAAGCAGGTATGTTAAAGGCGCCACAGTCGACCAAAGTTGGCTAAGGAAGCACCGAACCTAGTTGGTGATCTGCAGATGCGCTTCTTTGATGACCTTGCTCCATTTGTCCGCCTCGGCCTTGATATAGCCGGCGAATTCCTGCGGGTTACCGGGCGTGACGTTGATAAACATCGGCGTTAAGAATTTCTGCTTGTAGGCGGGGTCGGCGAAAATATTCTGCACATCGACATTGATCTTCTTTACGATATCCGCCGGCGTGCCCTTGGGGGCCCAAAGCCCGAACCAACTGACCAATTCATAGCCGCGCACCCCGCTCTCCGCGATTGTCGGGACATCTGGAAATTCGGGAATGCGCGCTTTGCTGCTGACACCAATCGCGCGTAGCAAGCCGCTCTTGATATCCTGGTCCACCAGCGCAGTGCTCAAAAAACCCATCGGCACGTGGTTGCCCAGCAGGTCATTCAACAAGGGCGCGCCGCCGTGATAGTGTATCGGCGTGAGGTGAACCCCGGCCAAATTTTCCAGGAGAACCATATTAATATGGCTCGATCCGCCCGGACCGATGGTGCCGTATTGTAAGGCCGCATTTTCCTTGCGCGCTTCGACCAGGACATCGCCGACATTTTTGAATGGTGACGCCGCTGGCACCATCAGCATCTGATTGGAATAACCGAATGAACTCACCGGCACGAAACTATTGATCGGATCGTATGACAGCGTCGGGTAGAGGAACGGGTTAATCGCGAAGGTTTCCATTCCGGTCACCAGTAATTTGTAACCGTCCGCCGGAGACTGCGCGACGGCATTGGCGGCGACCTGCGTCGCACCGCCGCCGCGATTCTCGACCACGACCGGAATGTTCCATAATTGCGAAAGCCGCTGCGCCATGCTGCGTGCGATAAGATCGGCGGCGCCGCCGGCAGGATAGGCAACAATGAGTTCCACTTGTCGCGACGGATAGCTCTCCGCCTGGGCGTAGAGCGAGCCGTAGAAGATAAATGCTAACGAGATCGCGGAACGTAGCAGAGTAGTCATATACCCCTCCGTCGTCGCCGAGGTTACGCACGGCATTTCCGTACCCGAAAACCTATGGAGCGTGGGCCCGACCCAGACCCTCAGGCGCTCCCTGCAAGTTCCTGCCCGGCGGCCACCACCGCGCGGATGATGTTTGCATAGCCGGTACAACGGCAGATTTGCCCGCTCAGCTGATAGCGGACCGTTTGAGCATCCGGACGCGACAGGCGTAGCAGAATGTCGCGCGCCATCATCAGCATGCCGGGCGTACAGAACCCGCATTGCAAAGCGTGGCCCTCGTGGAAATGACGCCGCAGCACTTCCATGACCCGGTCACTGGGGAAGCCTTCGAGGGTTTGCACGGAATGCCCGTCGCACATCACGGCGAGGCGCAAGCACGAGCGCGTGGCGACACCGTCAACAAGCACCGTGCAGGCGCCGCAGGCGCCGTGCTCGCAACCAAGGTGCGTCGCGGTCAATTGATGGCGGTCGCGCAGGAAATCGGCGAGCGTTTCGCGCGGTTCGACCACGCTGACAACTTCGGATCCATTCAATTCGACGGTTACGGTTTTCATCGGCTCCGCATCTCCTGCACCGCGCGCAGAACCGTCGAGGTATGAAGGCGCATCAAATAAGGATCGGCGTCTGGCACTTGGCTTGCCAAATCTTGCGTGATCGTGGCGCGCAACGCTTCGTCCGAGATTGCGCCACCATGCAGTTGAGCAGCGACGGTCGGCAACAGGAACGGCCGCGCCGCGGCGGCGCCCAGCGCCACCGATACCGGGCCGTCGCCACCGCGCTGAACGGCTATGGCGATTGAATTTGCATAAGCGCCGCTCTTGCGCACGACCTTGAAATGGCCCCAACGGAACCGGGCATCGGGAGGCGGAATATCGAAGCCGATAATGATGTCGTCCTTTAAAAGCGACGTCGTATATTGGCCGCGGATCAGGTCCCCGATGGGTTCCGAGCGCACGCCATCGCGCGTCACAACAAGGACCTCAGCTCCAAGCGCCATGAGGCACACCGGCCAATCGGCCGCCGGATCTGCCAGCGCTACGCTGCCGCCGATCGTGCCGTAATTGCGCACGGCCCGATAGGATATGCGGCTCGCCACTTTCGGCAAGAGTCCGTTGAACGTATCCGGAATCTTGCCGTCCTCAGCATCCGCATGGGTCGTGAGTGCTCCGAGCCGGATTGCGGTTGCGGATTTGCCGCTCTCTTTCAAGCCTTCGAGCCCGCCGATATCGATCAGGAGGTCCGGAGCGGCGACCCGCAAACTGAGCATGGGCAACAGCGACTGGCCGCCGGCGATGAGCATCGTCGACGGCCCCTCGACCGCCAAAGCGGCCTGGGCCTCGGCAATGGTTTTCGCAGCCAGGAAATCGAATGCGCCGGGTTTCATGTGCCGGATGCCTTCGCGCGTCGCGCCCGGTCGATCTCCTCCGAAACGCGGCGCGGCGTCAGTGGCGTTTCATTGAAGCTGGCGTGAACGTCGCGAAAGGCGTCGGCGACGGCATTGGCGACCGCAGCGGGCGGCGCTATGGCGCCGCCTTCGCCCAGCCCCTTCACCCCGTAAGCGGTGGCAAGCGCGGGCGTCATTAGATGGAAGATGCGAACATCGGGAATTTCCGTCGCGCAGGGCACATGGTAGTCGGCAAACGTAGTGGCAAGCGGCTGCCCCATTTCGTCGTAGGGAATCTCTTCGTAAAGTGCGGTGCCGATGCCCTGCGCGATGCCGCCCTGAACCTGGCCGTCGACGATCATCGGATTGATCATCGTGCCGCAGTCCTCCGAAACCACGTAATCGAGGATTTCGGTGACGCCGCTGTCCGGGTCGACGGCAACCACGACGGCGTGAGTGCCATAGGCAAAAACGCCGCCGGACTCGGACGGTTCATAGGTCGCAATCGCGTCCAATAACGGATCCATACCGGTCGGCAGATGGTCGGGGCGGGCATTGGCCGCAAACGCGACCTCGGCGATGCTGATCTTACCAGACGGCCCATGCACCATGCCGCCCTCGACGCGGGTCGCGGCGATATCGGCCTGCAGCAGATGGGCGCCGATACGCCGGATTTTTTCCGCCAGCGCTCGGGACGCCTTGCCCACGGCGCCGCCGGCGAACACGATGGAGCGCGACGCGAAAGTGCCGAAGCCATAGGGCCCGATCGCCGTGTCGCCGTAGCGAACTGAGATTTGCTTGGGATCGATGCCGAGTTCGTGAGCGGCGATCTGCGCCAGCGAGGTTTCATGTCCTTGGCCGTGGTTCTGCACGCCAACGAAGATCAGCACGCTGCTGTCCGGCAGCATCCGCGCGTTTGCCAATTCGTAACCGGGCACGACGCGGAATTTTCGTTTGACGAATTCGACGGTGCCGTGGCCGCTTTGCTCGGTGTAGAAGGCAAACCCGACGCCGATCTTGCGGCCGTCGGGCTCACCGGCGGCCTGACGGGCTCGGATCGCCGGCAGGTCGATATTGTCGTGCGCGATATCGAGCGCCTCTATGTAATCGCCGGTGTCGAGCTTCATTCCCGCGGCAGTATTGTATGGCAGCTCCGCCGCGCTGACGATGTTCTGCCGCCGCAGTTCGAATGGTTCGCGACCGAGTTCGCGTGCCATTTCGTCGACCAACCGCTCGATCGCAAAGGTCGCTCCCGGCCGCGCCACGCCGCGATACGGCCCCATCGGCGCCTTGTTGGTCGCGACAGTGTGGGCGGTAAGATTCAAATGCCGGATGCGATAGGGACCGGTCAGATTGCGAGACGCCATGCTCGCTTCCTGAAAGGCACCGGTCGGCCACAAAGCATAAGCTCCGGCATCGATATAGATGTCGCCTTCGACGCCGAGCAGCGTGCCGTCCCGCTCGGCGCAGATGACCAGATCGTAGGTGTGGTCGCGGGCGTGCACCGAAGCGAGCAGATGTTCGCGCCGATCTTCGATCCAGCGCACGGGATGCCCGACCTTCATGGCGATCGCAGCGACCGCAACATCCTCCGGCATGATCCGGTTCTTGCCGCCGAACCCACCGCCGATATCAGGGGCGATGACGCGGACCTTGTTTTCCGGAATGCCGAGCATCCGCGACAACGCCAGCCGCTTTACCTGGCCGCCTTGCGTCGACAGATAGACCACGAGTTCATCGAGCCGGTGGTCCCAATAGGCAAGGACGCCCCGGCCCTCCAACGAGACAGTGGCTTGGCGATTAAGCCGCAACCGGCGGCGCACTCGGACCGGCGCGGCGCTGAGCACCTGCGTGTCGCCTTCGACCAGCGACAGGCTCATATAGGCGTTGCTCGGCCACTCATCGAAAACGCGCGGACTGTCGGCTCCCATTGCGGCAACGACATCGACGACGGCTGGCAATTCCTCCAGTTCGACCTCGACCGTCTCGGCCAAATCTTCTGCTTGCGCGCGCGTCGGCATCATGCAGGCGGCGATGGTCTGCCCGACATAGCGGACGCGGCCATCCGCCAGCGGCGGATACGGGCTATGGCGATGCGCCGAAAGTTCGGGGCCGGCTTCCAGCACATTGATCGGGCCGATATCGGCCAAGGTGAATACCCGGCCATCCGAGCCGGGAGGTTTCGTCACCTGACGGATGCGGGCATGGGCCATCTGGCTGCGTACGAAGGCGATATCGCGAACGCCCGGCATCCGCACATCGGCAATGAACATGCCGCGTCCGTAAAGGTGCCGAGCATCTTCTTTGCGCAGCAGTCTTTTGCCGATCCAGCCCTCGGCTTCTGCGTGCTCGCCCATCCAATCTTGCCCTTACGTATACGTTATGAAACTATCGTATGCGAAATTCCAATGTCAACGCTGCTTTGTGACCTCGATGCGCCCGGCAGTGCGTTGCTCAAGCCTATTTCCGATGCCCCAAAGCGGTCGCCGCCGCAGTTTCGGTGGGCGCTTTCGGGGACGATCGGCTGTTTTTGCGAGCGGGTTCAGGCAAACGGGAAAAGTGCTCGATGACTTGTACTCCGGCGCCGATGATATGGTTGCGCATTGCGCTAAAGGCGCGCTCGGCGTCCGAACTAACGATGGCCGCGACGATAGCGTCGTGCTCGTGAAACGCATATTCGGTGTGACCGGGCACGAATTGAAGACTACGGAACGGCGCGAGCCGCTGGCGGAAACTTCTGGTCGCCGAAGCGATGCTCGCGTTGCGCGCGCCCTTATAGATGAGTTCATGGAAATCGTTGTTCAGCGCCACTAAATCAGTGTCACCCTCCTCTATCCTGCTGTGATTGTTCGCATTCAAAATCTCGAGTCGCCGCTTCTCAAGATTGCTCATCCTGATCGCGCTCAATCGCGCGCAAAGGCCCTCGAACTCGGCCAACGCCTCGAACATGTCGTTGAGCTGTTCGGCATTGATCTGGGCAACGCTAACGCCGCGACGCGGCGTTATGTCGACGAGCCCCGCTCCGTTCAACCGCCGCAGAGCCTCGCGAATCGGGGTTCGCGATACGTTGAATTTGCGTGAAATGCTCGGCTCGTCGAGCCGATCGCCCGGCCTCGCCGCCCCGGACATGATGTCCTTGGCGAGAGCGCTGAAGATTTCGTCGGATAGCGTCACGGCTGTTTATCGTCCCCGGCATCCGAACACCTTAATTGTGTATACAAGGAACGCTGGTGGAAAGCTAGGTTGACACCGGGAATGCCCGATTGCCGGCATTGTCGGCGAAAAAAAGCTTCTAAAATTGACACGTATACGCGCCATTGTTAGCGTATTTGCCGACCTACCAAGTCTGGGGACCTCCCCTCCCGCCAGCTTCAGCACGCCAAGACCGAGTCTGGCGGTCAGCAGAAAAACTCGCGACGTAAGCGCGCAAAAGCAGGGACCGGATCAGGATGACGGCATTGCCAAGAGTTGGATTGATACTTACCGGGGGCACGATCAACTCCGTCGGAGCCGACCGCCTCGATCTCGCCTGGTACATCGAAGCCGGCAAGCGGCTCGGCAAGGGCGAGTTGTTGGCCCAGCTTCCCGAGCTCAAGACGATCGCCACGGTCCAGGAGATTCCGTTCCGCCGTCTGCCGAGCCATGCTTTGACTGACAAAGACTGGCTCGAATTGGTGCGCCGGATCCACGCGATTTTCGACGCCGGAGAGGCGGACGGTATCGTCATCACGCACGGCACCAATACGCTGGAAGAGACCGCCTATTTCCTCAATCTCACTCTCAAGACCGATAAACCGGTGGTCGTCGTCGGCTCGATGCGGCCGGCATCGGCGATCAGCGCCGATGGCTATTTGAACGTGGTGAATGCCATCCGCGTCGCGGCCGATCCGAATTCACGCGGACGCGGCTGTCTGGTCGTCATGAACGACACGATCTTCAATGGACGGGATGTCACCAAGAACTCCACCTATCGCGTGGATGCGTTTGTCTCACGTGACATGGGCCCGTTGGGTTTTGCCGACGCCGACGGCAAAGTCGTCTATTATCATCGTCCTGAGCGCAAACACACAACCGCATCCGAATTCGACGTGCGGTCGGCGCAATCGCTGCCGCGGGTCGATATCGTCGTCTCCTATGTCAATGCCGACGGGGCTCTGATCGAAGCGGCCGCAAAGGCCGGCGCCAAGGGTATCGTCAGCGCCGCCACGGGCGCCGGCAGACCGACGCCGCTGGAAGATGAAGCCTTCGACCGGGCCTATTCGGAGCACAAGATGCTGATGTGCATGTGCAGCCGCGCGGTCTCTGGCCGCGTCGTCCGCAGCCCCGGATTAAAGAAGCGCGGTTTCGTCGCCGGCGACAATTTGCAGCCCTGGAAAGCGCGCATTCTGCTGTCTTTGGCGCTGGCGAAGACCAACGACACCGATGAGATCCAGCGCATGTTCGATACTTACTGACGAGACGAAATTCAGGAATGGTCATAACAATCACAGGATGGAGAAAAAGATGACGGCGGATCTGGTACTGAAAAATGGTTGGATCGTGACGCCGCAAGCGACAGTCAAGGGCGGCGTCGCGATTGCCGACGGCAAGTTCGTGGAGATCGCCGCCGATGAGTTTTTGCCGCCGGCCAAACAAGTGATCGATCTGCAAGGCAATCATATTCTGCCCGGAGTTATCGACGCCCACGTGCATTTCCGCGATCCGGGAGTGACCCATAAAGAAGATTTCGCTACCGGATCGACCGCGGCGGTATGCGGCGGCGTGACGACGGTGATCGACATGCCCAACCAAATTCCGCCCACAGAGAACGCCGAACAGGTCGGCGTTAAGAAAAAGATCGCCGAATCCAAATCGCTGTGCGATTTCGCCATCCTCGGTGTCGTACACCAGACCAATGCCGACGATATCCTGCCAATGGCAAAGGCCGGCGCCATTGGTTACAAAATTTTCTTCGGCGAAACGATCGGCAATCTGCCGTTTCCCGATGACGGCATGTGCCTCGAAGTGTTTTCCAATATCACCAAATCCAACGTTCCCTTATGCGTGCACGCCGAAAACCGGCAGATTCAGCACTATTTGACCAACAAGCTGAAAGCCGAAGGCAAGAAGGAGCCGATCTTTTGGGAGGAGTCCCGGCCCTATCTGTGCGAAGCAGAGTCGATCGCCCACATCATGTTCTTTGCCGAGACCTTCGGCACCAAGCTCCACATCGTCCACGCCAGCACTAAGCAAGCGGTGCAGCTGGTCCGGGACGGCAAGGCCCGGGGACTACGTTACACTGCTGAAACCCAACCACATTATTTGCTGCGTGTTGCAAGCGACATGGCGCAAGTCGGCCCTTTGCTTAAGATGAACCCGCCGGTGCGCGGCAAGGAACACCAGGACGCGCTGTGGGCGGGCCTGCTGGACGGCGCCATCGACATGATCGCCACCGACCATTCGCCGCATACGCTCGAGGAGAAAGGCTGCGACATTAACGGCAAGATGTCGAAGCCCGCCATTTGGGACTGCATCTCGGGCTTCTGCGGCGTCGAGACCGCGGTGCCGCTGATGCTCAATGAAGTGAACAAAGGGCGCATGACGCTCAATCACTACGCCAAAGTGTCGAGCGAAAACCCCGCCAAGGTTTGGCAGATGTATCCGAAAAAGGGTGCCATCCGCCTCGGTTCCGATGCCGACGTCACGATCGTCGACATGAACAAGGAAATGACGATCGATCCCAACAAGCTGCACAGCAAGAATAAGCCGACGCCGTGGGGCGGCTGGAAGGTGAAGGGGGTGCCGATCTATACGATCGTCCGTGGCCATGTGCAGATGAAGGACGGCGAACCCGTCGGCAAAGCTATCGGCCAGATGCAGACGCCGATCCTGTCCTAAGCCGGCGACGGCGAGCGACGGGCAGTCCGTCGGTAGCCCAGCCGGCGTTGGTTTCGATGGCGCGGGCGCCTATATAAATGGCACCCCTCTTCCATACCGGTCGTCGAGATGGATGCCAAAACTGACGCGCCACTTGTTGCCACGAACGGCGCCCAAAAAGTGTCGGTCATCATCGTCACTGGATTTCTCGGTTCCGGCAAAACTACGCTGGTCAATCGCCTGTTGACCGCGGATCACGGCAGGCGCCTGGCGGTCGTGGTCAACGAGTTCGGCGAAGTCGGCATTGATCATCACCTCCTGATCTCATCTGATCAGGAGGTCATTCAGATGAACAACGGCTGCATTTGCTGCACGGTCCGCGGCGACCTTTTGCGCAGCTTCTTCGAGCTTGCCAGCCATCGCTCGAAATTCGACACCGTCATCATCGAAACCACGGGCCTCGCCGACCCCGTGCCGGTGGCGCAAAGCCTGTATGCCGATGCACGCATTCGCGCCGATTTCACCCTCGACGGCGTGGTCACCGTCGTCGACGCCAAGCATATCTCCGGCCAGCTCGAAAGTTCCGCCGAAGCCAGTGAGCAGATTGCCTTCGCCGATCTCATCGTCCTCAACAAGATTGATCTGGCGACGCCCGACGAACTGGATCGAATCGAGGCGCAGATCCGGCAGCTGAATAAGTTCGCCGGTCTGTCGCGGGCGCGAAATTCGGACCTCGATCTCAGCCTCGTGCTCGAATTGCAGGGTACCGCGCTCGAGCAAAAAATCGATGCCGCGATCGCTGAAGACCACCACAGCGACCATGAGCATGATCACGATCACCACGACGCCCACGATGCCCACCATCGCCATCACAACCATCTGCAGAACATCATGACCGTCTGCATCGCAGAGCCCGGCGAACTGGACGGCCTGAAGGTCAGCCAGTGGTTTCGTTCCGTCATAGCCGGCTTGGGCGCCAACCTGCTGCGGATGAAGGGCATTCTAAATCTACGGGGCGACCCCGAGCGGTTTCTGTTTCAGGGCGTGCAGATGGAATTCGAAGGCCGGCCGGGCCAAGTCTGGGAACCGGACCGCGAGCGCATCAACCGGCTTGTTTTTATCGGCCGCGATCTCGACAACGATAAAATCGTGCAGGGTTTCCGGACCTGCTTTTATACCGGCGGTCCGGGCGCGACCGCGACGCTGGACCCGTTCGGCCGCGACATCGAAATCTCCCCGCTGCGGCTCGATCAGATCGGATACTGGATGCGGCAGAATTTCGATTTTCCCAAAGGCACCCCGATCGTCATCAAGGAGGTGCCGTGCGTCAAAGCGAGCTGTCCACCTATCGAGACCGCAATCGTGGCCATTCTCAAGAACGAGCCGCCGCGTCATTTCAAGATTCAGCAAACGATCGACGCGATCACCTTCGATCACGTCTACGACTTGATCGAGAACCCCATGCCATGTTGCTGAGGGCCGCGCTACGGCGCCGAGGGGCGCCTCGTGCTGCTCACGCGCGGATGCCGTCGCGGCGTGTCGCCCAACCGGTGAAGCGCCGTTCGATTAATACGAAGAACACATAGGTGGCGATGCCCATCGCGGCGATCACGGTCACGCCTGCGAACATCAGCGGCGTGCGGAACTGCGACGCTGCCTGCACCATCAGGTAGCCGATACCGTCATTGGAGGCCAGCGTCTCCGATATCACCGCTCCCACGAAGGCGAGCGTGATCGATACCTTCAGCGACGCGAAAAAGTAGGGCATCGAGCGCGGGATGCCGACCTTCCACAGGATGTCGAGCTTGCTTGCGCCGAGCGACCGTAGCACGTCCTCCAGCTCAGGCTCGGTCGTGACCAATCCGGTGGCGACGTTGACCGCAATCGGAAAGAACGAAAGCATGAATGCAGTGGTGATCGCCGGCGGCGGTCCGATGCCCATCCAGATCACCAGAATAGGAACGATCGCGGCCTTGGGCACCGAATTGATGCCGATCAGAACCGGATAAAGCCCGGCGTAAGCGAGCCGCCACGAGCCAATGACAATACCCAGCAACACCCCGACCATGATGCCGATCGCGAAACCGAGGAGCGTATTGATTAGGGTAAATAGCGCGCTGGTGAAAATCGGTTCGTGATACTTGATCAGCGCGACATAGACGTCGCTTGGCGCTGGCAGGATGAACTGCCGGATGGCGAAAACTTTGACAACGAGTTCCCACAGCACGAGCGCGCCGACGATGACCAGATAGGGCATCGCTCGCTCGAGGCGGCGATATTGCCGGCTGGTCATCGGATCGCCCCCTCCTTCTTGGCGAGAGCAATCTTGTCTTCATTGCGGGTATGCGCGATCTCGCCGCGGATCGCATGAACGATGTCTATAAAGTCTGAATTGAACGTGCTCTCGATCGTTCGCGGTCGTGGCAGGTCGACACGATGGGTGGCGATGACGCGCCCGGGCCGGGCGCTCATGACATGGACAACGTCGGCGAGATAGACCGCCTCGCGAAGATCGTGGGTCACCAAGATGCAGGTAAAGCGCCGCTGCATCCACAGTTCTTGCAACACGCCCCACAATTCCTCACGTGTGAATGCGTCGAGCGCGCCGAACGGCTCGTCGAGCATCAAAAGCTCCGGCGCGTGGATCAGCGAGCGGCACAGATTGGCGCGCTGCTGCATGCCGCCGGACAGCATCCAGGGATGACTCTTTTCCAGGCCGCCGAGTCCGACGGTCTGCAACAGGTCACACGCCAAAGCCTCATATTCTTTACGCTTGCGCTGCAATTGGCTTCGGTGCGGTTGCACGATTTCCAACGGCAACATGATGTTGCCGAGAATGTCCCGCCACGGCAGCAGGGTCGAGTTCTGGAAGGCCATGCCGACGATTTTCAGCGGACCTTGAACACGTCGGCCAGCCACCACGATGGTGCCGGAAGTCGGCGGCAACAGCCCGTTGATGAGCTTCATCAAAGACGATTTGCCGCATCCGGATGGTCCCACCACCGCGGCGAATTCACCCTTGCCGACCGTCATCCGCAATCCGGCCACAGCCGGTGCAGCGTTATTTTCGCCGTAGCAGAGATCGACATTGTCGATCTGCACGAAGCCGGCAGCGGTCGCTATTCCGGCCGCTTTTTCCTGTTCGTCGATGCGTGGGCTAAGCAAACATGCGATCCTTCAGCGGCGGCATGAAACGTCCATCGTAGATTTCGTCGATGCTCGGCGCTTGAGGAAGCTCGAAACCCTCTTTGATCAAATCGATCGCCTTCTTAGTGCGATCGAGATCGATAGCCCCAAGGCCGTTCTGCTTCACATTGGCGGTGAGAATATGCTTGTCGTAAATCCAGCTCAATCGCTGCAGTTCGACCGCCGGATCGAGTAGGCTCTCCCGCTTGCAGACTTCGTCGACCGCTTCCTGACGATGCGCTGCGCCGTAAACCCAGGCCTCGGTGGTCGCCGCGGTGACGCGGCGCACCAAGTCCGGATTTTGCGTCAGCACCTCCGGATGGGCGATCAGCGAATTGCTGAACATGCCGTAGCCCATCGTCGAGAAATAGTAGATCACAATATCCTCGAGCTTCACGCCGTTACCGACCAGGTTGAATACCGAGGTGTAATCAAAGGCGATCACGGCATCGACCTTGCCGGCGAGCAGCATGGCGTCGCGCAGCTTCACGTCCACGGTGGTGATGTCGAGCGATTTTATGTCGACTTTGTTCAGCCACATCAGGACCGGAAACAGCTTGGAGCCGGCGTCGGACGTACCGGAGCCGATCTTGACCTTCTTGAGATCCTCGATCGATTGCACCGGCTTTTGCTTCAGGCTGATAATGCAAGCGGCGAAACGATCGAACAGCGGCATGACGATCTTCGGCGACACCGACGGATTATGGCCGGCGAAGGCGACCAGCGTGCTGGCGTCGGCCAGGCCGAACTGATAATTGCCGGCCGCGACACGCCGAACCGACTCGTCGGAGCCCGAAGAGCCGTCGAGTGTCAGTTCCAGGCCATGCTTCTGAAAAATGCTTCGCAGAAACATCGGGGCATTGCCGCCGTAAATCCGAAACTCCAGCGACATCTTGACGCTGTCGGCGGCGAAAGCCGAAGTCGATGACGCCAATGCCGCCGCAGCGGCGCTCCCCAGCACCTGACGGCGCGAAAGTGCGCTAAGCCCCGCCATGCGATTGCCCTCCCTCAGTTGTCCGATCGGATCGCGCGTCGCTCATATCTACGTTTCAAGCAACTCCCGTACCACAGCGCGCATCGATGCTGCGTCGAATTGCATCGTCTATGCTCCAGTGTCCCTGGCAGGCGAACACGCCTCGGTTTGGCGATTGCCGCGCCGCAGCGTCCAGGCCACTCAACTTACCGGCAAATCCTTCTTCCACTTCGCCATGATACGCCCGTCGAGCGCCTTGCTCGAACGTGCGACCTTCGGAAACGTGCTCTTGCGCCGGAAGGGTATGCACGCGTCGACGACCACGCGGGAATTACGCCGGTCATCCGCGGTGTCGTAGCACATCGGATCGAGAGCTGAGCTCCAGCCGCCATGGATGAGGTCAATCTGATCGCGCGGATCGCAGCGCGTACACATGGCCCAAATCACGTCATTGAAATTGGTCGGATCAATATCGTCGTCGACGACGATGGTCCACCGATTGCAGTAGGCACCAGCGAGACAATGCGCCGCGACCATGCCGGCCTGCTTGGAGTGTCCCCCGTACAGTGTCTTGATTGAAATCACGAGAAGGAATCGGCTGCCACCGGCCTCATGCGTCCAAACGCCCTGCACGCCGGGAATGCCGGCAGCTTCCAGCTGATTCCACACCGCCCCGCAACGATAGGCGCCGAAATAATAAGTATTGTCATTCGGGGGCACCGCTGGAATCGCGCCCATCAGAATCGGGTTGTCGCGGTGCATCAGCGTCTCAATGCGAATGGCAGGCTCTAGGTCGCTGCCGCTCGCATAATAGCCGGTCCACTCGCCGAGCGGGCCTTCCTGGATCTTGTCGTCAGGATGGATGAAGCCTTCAAAAGCGATCTCACAGTTTGCCGGCACCGGCAGGCCGGTCTTCGGCATGTTGATTACCTCGACTGGTTCGCCAAGAATACCGCCAGCCGCCTCAAGCTCATTCTTGCCGTAGGGAATTTCGATGCCTCCGAGCATTACCATCGACGGATGCATGCCGGCAATTACTGCTACCGGACAAGGCTGACCGCGCTCATGATACTTTCGCATGATGATTAGCCCATGCTTGCCGGGCGACATCATCACCGACGCCACGTTCGGTTGGTGGGACTGCACCCGGTAGGTGCCGTAGTTCACCCAACCAGAATCCGGGTCTTTCATTACCACGAGGCACGCGGTGCCGATGAACGGGCCGCCATCAAGCTCGTGCCACACCGGCGTCGGAATTTTCTTGATATCGACTTTCGGGCCCTCGAATACGTTGTCGAGGAGTGGACCGCCATTTACCGCCTTGGTCGGATGCGTCGGCGCGCTCTTGAAATAGTTGCGCCACCACTGCGTCAACTCCATCTCGGTCGTTTCCGGGGGCAAGCCCAGCGCGACGTTGATCCGCGGTACCGAAGTCAAGATATTGGCAATGACACGGTGTCCTTTGGGAAAGTTCGGCACCTCGTCGAACATAACGGCGGGATTGCCCATCTTTCTCATATAAATATCGACAATGCCGCCTATCTCTTCATTAGGGTCTGCACCTTTGATAATTTTCAATTCGCCGATGCCTTCGACTCTGGCGATCCAATCACGGAGATCTTTATTTGGCATTTGCAGCCTCCGTCATGTTTTTGGAAAAGCAAAGAATAGTGAGCGGCACGGTCATGCGTGTGCACGCGCCTGTGCCAAGCGGCCAGCGGCGAGCTTCACCGCTTCAAGAATTTCCGGATAGGCCGAACAGCGGCAAAGATTGCCCGTCAAATAATGACGGACCTGCTCGTCACTCGGATCGGGATGGTCTTTGAGAAGCTGCTTCACCATCATGATGAAGCCTGGCGTACAGAAGCCGCATTGAAACGCGCCGGCATCGATGAAGGCTTGCTGTACCGGATCGAGGACGTTGTTAGTCGCCAAACCCTCGATCGTGTCGACCCGGGCGCCATCCGCCAGCACTGCCAGATAAAGACAACCCGACACCGGCTTGGCGTCGACATACACCGTACAGCAGCCGCATAGCCCCTGCCCGCAGCTCTCGCGCGCGCCGCGCAGATCGAAACGGTATTGCAGCACTTCGACCAGGCTTTCCTCCGGCATGACATCGGCGACCACCGACCTGCCGTTGAGCGTGAAACGAATGCGGCGCGGCATCGTCATTTCACTCTCCCGCCGAACCGGTTTTGGCCTGCTGCAGCGCGCGGTAGATCTTTTCCGGCGTAAGCGGCAGGTCGGTGAGGCGAACACCCACGGCGTCGGCCAATGCATTGCCGATGGCCGGCGATAGCGCGATCGTCGTACTTTCACCCGCCCCCTTGGCGCCGAATGGACCGTCTTTCTGTCTGGCATCGACGTGTTCGTTGATGAACTCTGCCGGCAATTCGAGCAGCGTCGGGATTTTGTAGTCGGCGAGCGATCCGTTGGTGAGCTGACCGTCGCGGAACGTCATCTCCTCGGTCGTGGTGAAGCCAAGCTGCATGATGCCGGCGCCGGAAAGCTGAACTTTCAAGAGCTTCGGGTTGATCGCGACGCCGGCGTCAGCCACGTTGACAAGCTTCGTGATCTTGAAATCGCCGGTCTCGGTGTCGACTTGAACCTCGGCACCAGACGCGCCGACGCCCCAGAACGGAGTCGCCTTGATGGATTGGCCGGTTTGCGGATCGGGCTTCTGATAATTTGGAATGAAACTTCCAGTGCCGATGATATTGCCGGCCTGCATGCCGTATTTTCGCCGCAGCATTTCCGCCGGCGGCAGATTGCTGCCGGGCGGCAGGCCCAATTCGCGCGCCAGTTCGGCGATCTTGCGTTTGACGTCCTCCGCCGCCAGCCGCACGGCTGTTCCCATGTGAAACGTCGAACGTGAACCGAGGGTGCCCATGTCGTAGGGCGTCACGTCGGTATCGGGATGGACAACCAAGATTGAGGCGGCGTCGATATCAAGCACTTCGGCGGCGATCTGCGCCATCGCAGTATCGGAGCCCTGCCCCATGTCGACGGTGCTGATATACAGCCCGCAACTGCCATCGGCGTAAAGATTGGCGATGGCGACTGACGTTGTCGGCGCGGTGATGCCTTTGATGCCGATCGCAATGCCGCGACCACGCCGGATGCGGCCTTGTCCGCGATCGAAGGCGCCTTTCCAATTCAACCGCTCGGCCACGCGATCGAGCACGGCTTCGAGCGCGGCATCTTGAAGTACCGTACCGCTCGCTTGCGGGCGTCCGTCATGCAAGAGATTCTTGCGTCTGAATTCGACCTTATCCAGGCCCAGCCCCTCGGCAATCAGATCGGTATGACATTCATAGGCCCACGCGGTCTGCGGTGCGCCGAAGCCACGCAGCGCGCCGGCAGGCGGACGGTTTGTGTACACCGCGTAGGAATCGATCCAGACATTTTCGATGTCGTAAGGACCGGCCGAGGTAAAACCGGCTTTTTGCGTGACTCGCGGACCGATGTCGGCATAAGCGCCGCCATTCCAGACGACCTCACAGCGGCGCGCGATGATCTTGCCGTCTTTGGTGACGCCGCTCTTGATCTTGAAGGTGCAGGGATGGCGCGTCACCATGAAGAACTGCTCTTCCATGGTGAGTGAAATCTTGACCGGAAGGCGGACCAGGAGCGACAGCGCGGTCACCAGTGCTTCGAGCTTGATATAGAGCTTGCCGCCGAAGCCGCCGCCGACATAAGGCACCTTGACCCGCACGCGGTTTTCCGGCCAGCCGAGCAGCCGCGCAATTTCGATGCGGACGAAAGAAGGGCTTTGCGAGGCGGTGTGTATCGTCACCTTGCCCCCGGTCACGTCCGCCACGGTGACGAACGGCTCCATCGGCGTATGCATCACCTGCTGACTGCGGAAGGTATGCTCGAATATCCGGTCCGCTGCAGCGAAGCCCCCTTCTACGTCGCCACGGCGCAGCCGATAGTCGAGTGCAACATTGGTGCCGGTACGACCCTTGAGATGTGCCAGATCGGGAAACGTGGCCGCCGGCTTGAGCTCGTCATGCACAATCACATCCGAAGTCATCGCCTCGACTTCATCGTGGACCGCCGGGAGTTCTTCGTATTCGGCGGTGATGAGGCCTACCGCGTCTTCCGCGACACGACGATCGGCGGCCAGAACGACGGCGACCGGTTCGCCGGCAAATCGGACTTTGCCGTCTGCCAGGATCGGCTGGTCGTGAAACGCGGGACCGTAATAAGGATGCGGAATGATCTTGCGGATGTCATCAATGGTGACGACACGGTAAACGCCTTCCAACGCTGCGGCCGCTGAAACATCAACACTTTTGATGCGCGCATGCGGCAATGTGCTGCGGAAGATCTTGCCGTACAGCATGCCCGGCAGGCGCAAGTGGTGGACGTATTCGGCCTGCCCCTGCACTTTCTCCTGCGCTTCCAAACGCGGGATCGATTGACCGATATTTCGCGAAGTCGTCGCCATCTGCTTCACTCCGCCGCCATGGCTTCGATGGTGCGCCGAAGATGAACCTTTAGCAGATGCTGCTTGTAGTCGGCGGAGCCGCGGGAGTCGGATTCGATGTCGACCTCGGCCGCAGCAGCCTCGCCGGCGCGCCGCAGGACTTCCTCTTCGATCTCGCAGCCGCGCAGCAGCGCTTCGGCCGCAGCGAGCCGTACAGGCCGGTCGACAGCGGCGCTCAAGACGAGACGCAGGTCCTTTACCTTGCGGCCGTCGAGATCCAGCGACAGTGAAATTCCCAACGCCGGCCAATCGTGCGCCGCGCGCGTAGTGATCTTGACGTAGCGGGATCGCCAGCTCGGCCTCACCGGAACGTCGAGCTCGGCGATCAGTTCATCGTTTTCGAGCGTCGTCTGATAGTAACCGGCGAAAAGCTCAGCGACCGGCACGACGCGTTCGCCGGCTGATCCGACGATCAGAGCTTTGGCGTCAAGCGCAACCCAGATCGGCGGCAAATCCAGATGCGGATCGCCGTGGGCGATGTTGCCGCCGACGCTTGCCACATTGCGCACCCGCACGTTCGCCAGCGTCTGCATCGCCTGCGCAATCACCGGCAGGTGCCGCCGTATTTCGGGCGAGTGCTCGAGCTCCGCAAAAGTTGTCATGGCGCCGATGCGAAAGGAGCGGCCGTCGGCGCGCAAGCAAAAGCCGGAAAAACGGCCGCCGACGTGGCGCAGACTGACCAGACGCCGCGGCTTGTAAAGCTGCGACTTCATCATCAGCATCAGCGCGGTGCCGCCACCGAACGGGCGCACCGCGGGATCCTCGTGATCGAGCAAGGCGAAGGCGTCTTGCAGAGAGCGCGGCTCGACAAATTCGAAGCTGGACATACACCGATCCCGCAGGCCGCCGCTAAGCTTAACGCGAAGTCTTCCGGTCGATGCGGCCGGATCAAAGATGCACTCGCCAGGCGGCCCCGCTGTATCGCGACGTAGAATCGATCGGCTCTGAGCAGCCGATGCCGCGGAAATTCCGTGCCGCGAACCCGGCGGAATTTATTGCACCAAAAAAAAGACATGTCAACATTTTGGCACGGAAATAGGCAAGACGGCACCGCCGCCTTGAGCACCGATAGCGTGCCCCAAGCCTTACATTCTCCTCTGTCTGCGTGTAGAAAGGCGATGCCGGGGCCAGCTGTGGCCGAGCTTGCAGCGGTGTCATTTTTTTGGATTAGATACCCAAAATTGGACTAGCCTGAGAGCCGACGGCTATGCTAAATGTTTGCCGTCTCCGCCGGCTTTGAGGTCTAAAACCACAGCGTAGCGAAGTATCAGATGCCTAGCCGTGAAATACTATCGCGGTTGCGCGAATCGACGCTTGCCGTGCAAGTGACGGTTCCTCGGTAAATCCGTTTTCTGATGCAGCCGTCCGGCGAATGTGTCGCTGTATTGCGAGCCGAAAGGTTTCAAACCGCACAACTCGATTGGTTTTGAATCGGTGGGCCGCAGCCTTTCTAGGAATGGAGCGACCTATGCCTTTGCAATACGACGAGATCGGGCAGCGGCTTCAGGCCTTTCGCCTGGGCTCCGGCCTCAGCGCGGATGAGGTGGCCGACCGTCTCGGCATTTCGCGCACCGCGTTGTATCGTTTCGAGAAGGGGGAACTCGCCAAGATTGAGACGCTCGAACGGCTGTCGGAGCTGCTAAAAGTTTCGCTCCCTACCCTCCTCGGGGTCGGCGTCGAATATATCTCCTCTGCCGTCGCTTATTTCGAACGCGTGCGCCAGCTCGAAGAATCGGCCGAGCACATCGTGGTGCTTTCGGGTCCGATCTCGTTTCTGTTAGGTTCCGATAACTTTGAAATGACGCTCGAACAGGTGCTGCGCGAGAGCATTCCCGACGACCTAACGAACCGTAATAAGGCGCTCGCCGACGTCGAACGGATCATGGAAATCTTACACGAGCGCAAGCGGACTTATCGGATCCTCCGCACTCCTATCGTGAACCTGATTTCAGCGATGCAAATCCAGCCGTTCCTCAACAACGGCATGATCGGGCGCCTCGACCTGACGGAAAGGCAGAAGTCGATGCGCCGCGAGATTGCGCGCGCCGAAATAGAACACTTCACCGCCGTTATCGAAGAAGAGTCGATCGGCGTTCAGATCGGACTGGTGACCGATAGTTTGCCGCATACCGGATTTCAGATATTTCGCCGGCGCGCCGGCGACACGCTGGTGATCAGCCCTTTCCGTCTCGGCGAACAGCCCAACATTCGCGTCGGCGTTGCGATGGTGACTTCGGCGCCGGAAGCGTTGGCGACGCACGACCACGTTCTCCAGGAAGCCTGGCGTACCGCCATCAAGGGGCAGGCGGCCGCGGACTATCTGCGCAAACTGGTGGCCGAGAGCCAAAATGCTGGCCACAAGCCGGCCTGGGAACGCGCCGTCAACGACACGCGCGGCTAGCGCTGGACACCGCCTAAGCTCAAATCCTCGATAGGTCCGCCGAGCGAGACCGGCCCCGGTCGAAAGCAATAATCTTCATGGCGAGAGTTCCGAACGAAGAATTCAAAAGATTGGCCGCGGAGGCGCTGGCGCATCACCAGGCTGGGCGGCTCATCGAAGCCGAAGCCGTGTATCGCAGCGCGCTGGCCATCGCTCCCGGTCACGCTTTCACCAGTCATAACCTCGGCGTCGTCATGGCGGCCCAGGGCCGCCACCAAGCAGCGGTCGCGCATTTCGACGCGCTGATCGCAGCGGATCCGCATTATGCGGCGGCGCACTACAACCGTGCGGTGGCGCTGCAACAGCTCGGCCGGTCGGCAGCGGCGATCCGGGGTTTTGCGCAAGCCTGCGCGCTCGAACCCGACCGCTATGATGCCCATCGGGCACTCGGTTTCTTGTGGCTGGCGCAGGGCGAACGCGGGCGTGCGCTCGATCACTTCGCGAGAACTTATGAACTCCGGCGCGGCGAAGATCGAACCGACATTGCGGCAAAATCGCTGACCCATGCGACGCGCAGCAAGCTGTTGCATGATGCCGCGCAATTTCACTTTCTCGCCCAGCATCGGCGCGACGGCCAGCGATTCGAAACCCTGGCGCGGCTTTACGCCGAAATAGCGGAAAAATTTCCGGACGAAGCGGCACCACTTTCCGACCGCCAACGGGACCGCCTTGGCGACGACTACAATACCGCGATCCATATCGGCAGCGCGTCGGAGCTTGCCGGCCGAGCGGTCGGCGACAGGCCGGACCGCGACGCGCTGACACGACGTTTCCTCACGGACGGCGGCGTTGTTATGATCGACAAGCTGCTCACGCCACCGGCGCTCCTCGCCCTGCGGCGGTATCTGCTCGAAAGCACGATCTGGCACGATTTTGGTTATATCGACCGCTTTGTCGCGTCTTATCTCGAAGACGGGTTCGCGTGCCCATTGTTGCTACAGATCGCAGACGAGCTTCGCGGCGCTTTTCCCGAACTCCTGCGCGATCATCCGCTCACTCAAGCTTGGGCTTTCAAGGGTCTTTCCGCCCGCGCCACCGTGGACGCCCATGCGGATGATGCCGCGGTCACGGTCAATTTCTGGGTGACGCCGGATGTAGCCAATCGCAATCCCGCGGGCGGCGGATTAGCTGTTTGCCGCGCGCCGGCGCCCTCTTCCCGAGCGCCCGAAAGCTACGAGGCCGACCGCGAGCGCGCTGTCGCTTTTTTGGTACAACACGCCGCCGAGACAGTCACAGTGCCCTATGGGGAAAACCGGGCCGTCATGTTCCGATCCCGCCTGCTGCATCAATCGGATGCGCCGGATTTCGAAATTGGCTATGAAAACCATCGAATTAATGTAACTTTCCTGTTCGGTCAGCACGCTGAAATGCCCCCGCCTAATCTCGGCCCGAGCCCTCCCGGTCCCGAATGAGTCTATAGCGGCCCATCCCAAAATTGACACAGAGGGCCATTTGCACGTATCTAGAAATGAATGATCGTGCCAGCGACGGTCTGAAATCGAATGAGGGCCTGGGCGCCATGTCATTAGAAGCGTGTCGAAACTACAGTTCCTCGGCGCTTCGCGTCGGTGACGCAGATCCCTATCCGCAGCGGCTCATCGGCGAATTCATTGGCACGGTGGTCGCCAACAATTCGATCAACGAAGAGTACAAGCACCTGATCCTCAAGGTGCACGAGCATGCGCTGCGCGCGTATGCGGGCCAAGCCTTCCATTTGCTTTGCCCGTCGCCCGATGGGGCCGAAGTATGGATGCGGCGGCCGATGAGCGTCTATCGCATCGACAAACCGAATGGCCACGTCGAGTTCCTCTACAAGGTCATGGGTCGAGGCACGCGCGGCATGGCAATGCTGGCGCCGGGCGACGACTTCAACATCGCTGGACCGTTTGGCATCGGCTTCAGGCTTCGATCGGAGTGGAAGAATATCGTCGTCCTCGGCCGTGGCGTCGGCCTGGCAACACTGGCGCCGTTGTCGCAGCTAGCGGCCGCGCAAGGACTGGGAATCAGCGCAATTTTGAGCGCGCGCAGCCCGGGTCTGGTTATGTCGAAGGAGTTGTTCGAAGAATACGGCGCGCAGACTTTCGCGATCGCAGATTCCGACGGCAGCAGTGCGGTCGAGAATGTCGAAAGAATTCTCGGGCGCCTGATCGCGGCGGGCAAGGCCGATGCGTTTTTTACCTGCGGCTCCAACCGGCTGTTGAAGTTGATGCAGCGGCTCGGCAAGACGCATAATATTCCGGGTCAGGTCGCCGTCGAACAGAACATGGTGTGCGGATTTGGTGCCTGCTACGTTTGCGTCCGCACCTTCGATGTCGACGGCGTCCGGACGCTCAAGCGCGTCTGCCGGGATGGCCCGGTTTTCAATTTGCAGGAGGCCGTAGGATGGTAGACCTTTCGGTCAAGATCGGCGAAATAACGCTGCAAAATCCGGTAACGCCCGCTTCCGGCGCATTTTCCTGGGAGTATAACGACGTTATCGATCTCAACCGGCTTGGCGGGCTGGTGGCGAAAACCATTTGTCGGGAACCGAGGCTCGGCAATCCGACTCCGCGAATGGCCGAGACAGAAGCAGGCATTATTCAATCGATCGGACTTCCCGGCAAAGGCATCGAATATTTCATCGAGCACATCGTGCCGGAATACGCGACATTCAAACCGCCCCTGATCGTCAGCGTTTCGTCGGAAAGCATCGAGGACTTCGCCGCGCTGGCTCACGAACTGAGCATTCCGGACGTCGACGTCATCGAGGCGAATATTTCCTGTCCCACGCGCAACAGCACGGGCGGGAATTTCGCGATGCATGAAGAGCACGCTCAAAAAGCAATTCACGCCATCCGGAATGCGACCAACAAGCCATTGTGGGTTAAGCTTTCGCCGAACGCCGGCGATATCGTATCGATTGCGCGGGCCGCCGAGGAAGCCGGCGCCGATTGCTTGGTAATCGCGAATACGTTTCTATCGCTGAAGATTCGGACGGATAATTTCCGTCCCGCGCTCGGCAACAAGTTCGGCGGCTTGGTTTCGCCGGCCCTGAAGCCTATCGTGCTGAGAATGGTCTACCAGGTCGCCAAGGCGGTCAAGATTCCTATCGTCGGCATTGGCGGTGTAACCAAAGCGGAAGACGTCGTCGAATACATGCTTGCGGGCGCCAGTGCCGTCGGCATCGGTTACGCGGCATTCCGCAATCCGACAGCGCTGATCGCAATTATCGAGGACCTTGAAACTTGGTGTAACGAGCGCGGAATCAAGAAAGTGACAGAGCTGATTGGCGCAGTTCGCGATAGTGACATGGAAATGGATACGCTTGTCGCGGCAGCGGCGGGTCCGTAAGACTCGTTGGCACGCAGGCTCTCGATGAGTTGGAGTGGCGTAAGCGTTGACGATGAATGCCGTTGATTTCGCTAATTCAGGTGACAATACCCCTGCTTGGTGTTGCCTGCTTCGCTTATTCGCTGCAAAGGGCACCTAGCCGGCTTGGGCCATGAAAGCGATTGCATATGCTTGAAGTGGCCATCCACGCGCTCGGCATATTGCTCGATCCTTTTCGTCTTGCGATCCTGACTAGCGGCGTCTTAGTGGGACTCATCCTCGGCGTCATACCCGGCCTCGGTGGCGTCGTCGGATTGGCGCTCTTGATCCCCTTTACTTACAAACTGGATTCTTATGCGGCATTCGCGCTGCTGTTGGGGATGGCATCTGTCACCACCATTTCCGACTTGATTCCGGCGATATTATTTGGCGTACCGGGCAGCGTTGGAGCGGCTGCGACGGTGCTCGACGGCCATGAATTGGCGAAACAGGGACAAGCCGGCCGCGCGCTGGGAGCGGGATATACTTCAGCTCTGCTCGGAGGTGTTTTTGGCGCCGTTTTGCTCGCCGTTGCACTGCCCATCATCCGCCCCGTCGTTCTTTTCCTCGGCACGCCTGAGCTTCTGGCGTTTTGCATTTTCGGTTTGTCGATGGTCGCGGTGCTGAGCGGAAACGCGCCGCTCAAAGGCATCACAGCGGCCTGTTTCGGCTTGCTATTGGCGATGATCGGTTCGGGATCGCAGACCGGTACGATGCGATGGACCTTCAATACGTTCTATCTATGGGATCACCTTCCCCTCATCCCATTCACCCTCGGTCTTTTTGCCATGCCGGAATTGGCTGAGCTGGCGATCTCGCAGAGCAGCATCGCCCGTGACGGGACAAAGGCCGACTTCTCACTGACCGCACAATGGGTCGGTGCGCGCGACGCGTTGGCAAACTGGTGGCTGGTCCTGCGTTGCAGTTCCATCGGCGCCATTTTGGGGACCGTGCCGGGGCTCGGTGCGGCGTCGATTGATTGGATCGTTTACGGCCACGCATTACGCACCGTTAAGAACAACATCTTCGGACGTGGCGATATCCGCGGCGTCATCGCGCCTGAAGCATCGAACAATGCGAAAGAAGGCGGACACCTGATCCCAACGATTGCCTTCGGCGTGCCCGCCGGCGCTTCCATGGCGGTCCTGCTGAGCGCCTTTTTACTTCATGGCCTGGTCCCCGGCCCTGAGATGCTTGCCAAGCATCTCGACGTTACGTTCTTGATGATGTGGAGCCTGACCCTCGCCCACATCATCGGCGCCTTGATTTGTCTTGTCGCGAGCGGTCTTTTCGCCCGTCTTGCTCAGGTGCCGGCCGGACGGCTTTTGCCGATCATTCTGGCTATGATGTATGTGAGCGCGCTGCAGGGTTCACAAAGCTGGGGCGATCTGTACTCGCTGGTGTTCTTCGGCTTGATCGGATGGATCATGAAGGCCCACCGCTGGCCGCGTCCGCCGTTGATGCTTGGTTTCGTGCTCGGCGCGCTGTTCGAACGATATTTGTTCATCTCGACCGAAATCTACGGCGCTTCCTGGCTTTATCGCCCTGCGGTGATTTGCATTCTCGCCTTGTCGGCCTGGGTTCTCATTGGGCCGCTTAAGGCAAGCTTAGGCGGTGCGATTGCGGAACTCGCGGGCCGCCGGAAGTCAGAGATCCGTTTCGACTCGGCGCTCGGGGTCGATTTGCTCGCCGTCGCGGTTTTGCTGCTGGCGCTGTGGACCTCTTGGTCGTGGCCGTGGGAAGCAAAGCTTGTTCCGCACGCTGCCATTTATGGCGGGCTCGTCTTTTCATTGGCCAACCTTTTGAACGATTGCTTTGCTGGGCCGGCTCCGGCACTCGGCTCGATCGGAATCGGTCGAACGGCATTGCAAATTGACAGCGCCCCGGCCCTGCCCGGAGTATCGCCCCCGATCGCGCGGAAGCGGCTGATCAGGTATTTCGGCTGGCTCTTTGCTTTTCTGATCGCCAGCACAATGATCGGCTTTCTGCCCGCGATCGCGCTGTCGATAGTTCTACAGAGTCGCTTGGAATTTCAACAATCCTGGCTGTTCTCGGCGGCGGCTGCCGTGATCGTCACCGGGCTGGTCTGGCTGGTTCTCGATCAAGTTTTCCACCTTGCCTGGCCGGTATCCATTCTCGGCGAGGCCTATCCGGCGCTGAGAGAAAGATTACCGTTTATCTGAGGCGAAAGACGTACCGGGCGTCCATACCATGGAAGGGAATGCAATATGACGCAGCGTCTGCTATTCGCCCTTTGGTCATTGCTCGCCCTCTGCGGCGCGACCTACGCCGGCAACGCCGATACCTTTTACCAAGGCAAGACCGTCACCATCGTGATCGCCTTCAGCCCCGGCGGCGGATACGATCTCTATGCGCGCCTGCTCGCCCGCTATATCGGCAAATACATTCCCGGCAATCCGACAGTGGTACCGCAAAACATGCCGGGCGCAGGCTCGCTCAAGGCGGCCAAATATCTTTACGAGATCGCTCCCAAAGACGGCACGGTCTTCGGCATCTTCTCCCGGTCCATGCCGCTTGCTCCGCTCTTCGGCCTGGCCGGCGCCGATTTCGATTCGCGGAATTTCACGTGGATCGGCAGCATGGCAAAAGACGTCACGCTGTGCATCACGTCGGACTCGTCCGGCATCAAGACCTGGGACGACGCGCTGAAGAAGGACTTTACCGTCGGCGGCGAAGGACGGGGCTCCGATCCGGACATATTCGCCAATGTCATCAGCGCTAACTTCCATGCCAAAGACAAGTTGGTTACCGGCTATCCGGGAACCGCCGACATCATTCTTGCGGTACAGCGCAACGAACTTTCGGGATTCTGCGGGGTATCCTACAGCAGCGTCGTCGGCCGTTGGGACGATCAGCTAAAACGCGGCGATCTGCACATTATCCTGCAGGGCGGCCTCGAAAAGGATCCGGCATTGCCGAACGTTCCGAACATGCTCGATTTTGCCGGCGATCAGCGCCAAAAGACCTTGTTGCAACTGATCCTTGCCCCGCAGGCAATGGCACGTCCGTTCACGGCTCCTCCAGGCGTACCCGCGGATCGCGCCAAGATTTTGCGGGACGCATTCGAAGCCGCGCTCAAGGATCCCGAACTGCTCACCGAGGCGAATAAATTGCAAATCAACATAGAACCAATGTCCGCGACGGAGATTGGAAGCCTTCTCGACGAATTATATCGTGCGCCTAAAGACATCTCCGCCGAAGCGGCGAAAGATTCAGGCCTGTGACGATTCCACCGTTAAAAAATGCAGTAACGCCCAACGAGGACAGAAGGTAATGGCCAAGAAACTACCGCTTACACTGGCGTGCGGCGACTACGAGATTTTGCGGCCGCTCAAGGAGGGAACGGTCGCGCCGGACGGCATCGAGCTCAACGTGCTTACGGCGAGCGATTCCACCACCCGGCACTGGCGCTTTCTGCGTAACCGCGAATACGACATCGCCGAATGCTCGGCGTCTTCTTATATCGTAGCGCGCGATCGCGATCTGCCGTTTCGCGCGATCCCGGTGTTTCCGCACCGGCGCTTTCGTCACGGCTTTATTTTCATCAATACCGGCAAGAACATTACCAAGCCCAAGGATTTGATCGGCAAGAAAGTCGGCGTGAAATCTTACCAGGTCACGGCGGTGCTGTGGCTCCGCGGCATGTTGGAAGAGCATTACGGCGTTCCTCACAAATCGATCGAATGGTTCGCCGAACTCGACGAAGACGTTCCGTTTACGCCACCGGACGGTTTGGTCCTGCACCGGCTGCCGGACACCAAATCGGTCGAGACGATGCTGGCCGAAGGCGAGATCGACGCGCTCCTGCATCCGGATATCATCGATCCGATCATGAATAAGGATCCGCGCGTCGGCAGGCTGTTCCCCGACTACAAGGCGGAGGAACTTTCATATTACAAGCAGACCGGGATCTTTCCGATCATGCACGTGCTCGGCATTCAACAGACGGTGGTCGAACAGCACCCCTGGATTGTCCCGAATCTGTATCAGGCCTTCGAGCAGTCGAAGGCTTTGGCCATGAAGCAGATGCGGAACCCTCGCATCGTCCCATTGGCCTGGTACCAGGAAGCCTGGGAAGAGCAAGCGCAGGTTCTGGGCGACGATCCGTGGCAGTACGGCCTTGGCGATCAGAACCGCAAGAATTTAAATGCGCTGATTGGCTATTCGCACGGGCACGGTCTGATATCGCGCCATATCCCGGTCGACGAGCTGTTTCTTGACGTCTCCCAGGGCCGTAAACGCGGCGTGTACCGGACTTAGGTCTACGCGGCAAAAAAAGAATCGCCGTTATGGAAATAACGAATCAGGCTCTCCAACAATCACATGGAGTTTTGCAATGATGACGACCGTTGTCGGCGGCGCCATGCTGCCGCACGCACCTCAGTTCTTTACGATGCCCGATACCGAGGACAAAAATAACGTCCAACAGGTCCGTGATGTTGCGGCGAAGATCGGCGACCGGCTGCGCGCCCTCAATCCGGATTTATGGATCATCTTTTCCAACGATCATGCAGAGCAGTTCTTCCATAATGCGGCACCACCCTTTACCGTTCACGTCGGCGGCGAAGCGACGGGTGAATTCGCGGGGCGCAAATTCCACTGGAAGATTCCCAGCGAGATCGGCTTCGAAATCGTCCGCCAATTGTATCGCCAGAATTTCGATCCGGCGTTTACCAGCACGGCCCATATCGACTACGCGATCGGCATTCCGCTGACCCATATCGGCCACACCGGTCCCGTGCTGCCGATTTTTGTGAATGCCTATCTGCCGCCGCAGCCTACAATGGAGCGCTGCTACGCGTTCGGCCAAGCCATCGCGCGCACGGTCACCGCGCTGGGGCTGAAGACAGTGATCTTATCCAGCGGCGGCATGTCGCATTTCCCCGGCACCGACCGTTACTCCAATCCGGAACTGGCTTGGGACAACAAGGTTTTGGAGAAGCTGTCGACCGGCAATTTGAAGTCACTGATCGGCTACGATGAGGCCGAGCTGGACGATACCGGTAACATCGAGCTGCGCTGCTGGGCTTGCGCCGCCGGCGCGCTCGGCGAGCGAAAGCCGGATATCTTATCGATGGATCCGAGCTGGCATCACAATTATGCATCGCTGGCCTGGTTCGACGGCAAAGCCGAAGAACATGCAGTGCACTATCCGTCGATCAAGCCCGAGCTGGTGGAGCTGACAACGGCGCTTCACGGGCTCGCCCACAATGCAGATGATCGGAAGAAGTTTATTACCGATGCGGCGGCCTATGCCGCCCAGTTCAAGCTTCCGGACGATCAGCGTGACGCGCTCGTCAAGCTCGATGTGCCGCTCATGGTGAAGATGGGCGCCCACCCGCTGGTCCCGTTCCTCGCCAATATGCAAATTACCCATCTGCGCCGTTCGCTCGGGTAACTCATGCTCACTTTGGAGTTTTCCGGCGTCTCGAAATAAATGTCAGTGAAAGCGCTTTCGACGGCACGCCCTGCATTCTTGGCACGGGCGCTCGGGGTGAGATCGTTACTGTGAAATTCACGCTTCGCCGTAGACACTTCCTCAATCTCGTGGGGGCTGCCGCACTGCCGGCCTTGCCGCGCATTTCGAATGCGCAAGACTATCCGGCCCGGCCAGTCCGCATCCTCGTCGGCTTTCCGGCAGGCGGATCAACCGATGTAATCGCGCGCCTGATGGCGCAGTGGTTGTCGGAGCGGCTTGGCCAGCGCTTCATCGTCGAAAACATACCGGGTGCCGGCACCAATATCGCGACTGAGGCGGTGGTGCAGGCCGACCCGGACGGTTACACGCTCCTCTTGGTCACGGCGTCAAACGCGATCAACGCCACAATGTATGAGCGCCTTAATTTCGATTTCCTGCGCGATATCGCGCCGGTTGCCAGCATCATTCGGCTACCCAACGTCATGGTAGTCAATCCGGCGATTCCAGCCACTACCGTTCCCGAGTTCATCGATTACGCCAAGGCAAATCCGGGAAGGATCAATATGGCTTCGGGCGGGATTGGAAGCATCTCCCAAGTAACGGGTGAGCTCTTCAAGATGATGGCGGGCGTCAATTTGTTTCACGTGCCGTATCGCGGCGACGCACCCGCCCTGGTCGACATGGTCAGTGGACAGATGCAGGTGATGTTTGACCTGATATCCGCGGCGATCGAGTTCGTCAAAGACGGCAGGCTGCGTGCTTTGGCGGTAACGTCTGCGGACCGTTCGCAATTGCTGCCAAACCTGCCGGCAGTGAGTGAGTTCTTACACGGCTATGATTCGAATTCGTTTGAAGGCCTGGGCGCGCCGAAGAACACACCGGCTGGAATCATGGCCAGGCTCAACATGGAGGTCAACGCCGCCCTCGCCGATCCCAATTTCAAAGCGCGTCTCAGCAGCCTCGGCGGTCAGATCTTTGCCGGCTCGCCAACCGATTTTGGAAAGTTCCTTGCCGAAGAGACCGACAAATGGGCCAAGGTCATCAAGTTCGCCAGCATCAAGCCAGGATGAGCGGCGGCAATATTCGCGTCAGGGCTCGTTATCGACCTATCCGCCGAATATCGACGCCTCAACGGTGCGCGAAGTATTTTCGATGTGTTTGGTGAGTGCCGAGCAGGCACGCGTGCTGTCGCGCGATAGAGTCGCCTCGACGATCTCGGCATGCTCCGCGCTGATGCCGGTGCGAGGAATTGGCCGCCGCAAAATAGTGCGATGGCGATATCGTTGCCACTGGTCGTAGAGCGATTCAGTAAAGCGCAGCAGCCATTTCAACGGACAGCCGGAAATCAGCGCCACATGAAATTGTCGATTGGCCAATTCCCAGCTCACGATAACGTCGGGCGATTCCGACGACATCGTTTTCTCGGTTCCTTCGAGGCTGTGACGGGCGGCGACTATCCCGCTTTCCCAATCGAGCGAGCCATATTGGATCGACTGCCGCAATGCTTCGACTTCGAGCACCATGCGTGAGCCCATAATATCGTGGAGCTCTTCGCGGCTAATCGGCGCGACCCAGAAACCGCGCTGGCCTTCGCTTTCGACCAGCCCTTCGGAAACAAGACGAGAAAGCGCTTCGCGCAACGCGCTAACTCCGAATCCGTAGATTTCACGTAAACCGTCGATCCGAAGCTTTTCCGACGGCGTGAGCTTTCCGTCGATAATATCGCGCCTTAAGTGCCAATAGGCACCTTCGAACTGGGTATTGAAGAGCTTGCGTTCCACGGACGGTCGTTCCCTGGGGCCGCTTATAAAATAGCGGCAACCGCTGTTCGTGCTCGCTGAGAATCAATCGCCAGCCGGAACAGCGCGGCAATTCGAAATTGCCAGACCCAGTGTTGCTTGACAACGACAAAAACATTAATTTCGAATATTGTTGATTTTTTTCATGAAAATCGTTTTTATTATAGGCCGACTCGATGCAAACGTGGCGGCATATCCCGCAGGGAGATTGAAACATGACGAAACTGGTCTTGGAAACAACGGCGCCGTTCCAGGGGTTGCCGGAACTCGTCGCGTTTAACGAAAACCTGTTCGCGCAGGAGGGCATCACGATCGAGTGGGCGGATCGCGACAGCGGCGTCGAGAAGAAAACCAAAACCGACGTTATAAGCCCTGCGGGACTGAACCCGTTTTCGAGCCATGGCAGGCTGCTCGAGCAGGGTCGGGCCGACATGTACAACGCCTGTGAATGGGGTAATTACTGCCGCGTTCAAGACACCAAGAAAGGCAGCCGGCAGATTGGCCGCCGCGGGATTGTTACCTTCGCCGCAATCGTGGTGCGGCCGGACTCTCCCGTTTATACCGCCCAGCAACTTGCCGGCCGCAGCGTCGGTGTGCCGTTCTATTTCGGCACCCACTATCTGGCGCTGCACCTGCTGCAGGGGTTCATGCCGCGCGACCAGATCAAAATCTGCAGTGCGCCCAATGGCTCCCGATATCGTTATGACGCCATGATGAGCGGCGAGATCGAAGCAACAACGCTTACCGAACCCTATCTCACTCTAGCCGAGAAAAATGGCTGCCGTCTCATTTGCGGCGGCTTCTACCATGGCACCGAAGTCGCCTCAGACCGCGTCGACGCAGAGACCTATGGCGCGTTCAATCGCGCGGTACGTGAGGCGGTAAAGCGCATCAAGGCCGACAAACGATCCTATCTTCATTATTTTATCGACTATCATAAGAAGGATCCTCAGATCGCGCCCCTGCGGCCGGAAGACATTCGCGAAAGCCGCATCGTAGTCTGCGATCCTGCGCCGATCCCCCTCGATGAGATGCAGCGAACATATGATTGGCTACGGAGTTGGGGCATGCTGGAGGAAACCGCGTCACCGCTGCAACTCGTTAATCTGGGAGTGCAGGAGCAGGCCCACATCGTCACTCAGTAATTGGCGTCTGCCTATGTGCCGGCGATTTGTAATTTTTGCGGCAATCGCGCTCTGGGCGACAACCAACGCCCCGATCGCTGTAGCCGATGACAATTTCTATGCCGGCAAAACCGTCCAAGTCATAATCGGCTTCAGTGCCGGCGGCGGCTACGATCTCTATGCTCGAACGGTGGCGCGTTATATGGCGCGCCATATACCGGGCAATCCAACTCTGGTGCCACAGAACATGCCGGGCGCGGGCAGTCTCCGTTCGGCCAACTATCTTTATCGAGCCGCTCCGTCAGACGGCACCGTGATCGCCGCCTTTGCGCCCGGCATCGTAATCGATCCCCTGCTTGGCATCAGTGAAGGAACGTATTTCGAGGCCCCGAAGTTCACTTGGCTCGGCAGTGTCTCGCAAGACATCAGCGTTTGCGCCTTCAACAAGGTTGCCGGGATCGGCTCCTGGCAAGACATGCAGACCAAGCCGTCCATTATTGGCGCCTCGGGCGGCGGTGCCGAGAGCGATGTTTTCCCAAACGTACTACGCAAGCTGTTCAACCTCCCCTTCAAGATCGTGGACGGCTATCCCGGCAGCAACGATATCGTTCTTGCTATGGAACGGCACGAGGTCGATGGGCGCTGCGGCTGGTCCTGGGCGAGCCTGTTAAGCCGTAACCGTGCGCTGTTAAGCGATCAGAAAATCAACGTCACCTTGCAAATCGCCATGAAGAAAGAACCGTCGCTTCAAGACGTTCCGCTGGTGATGGATCTTGTCGACGATCAGGCCAAGCGAGCCGCGCTCAAGCTCATCATTTCGCGTCAAACGATCGCGCGACCTTTTGCTGCTCCCCCCGGCGTTCCGGAACGGCAGACGCGTATTCTGCGGCAGGCGTTCGATGCGACGATGAAGGATCCGGACTTCCTCGACGAAGCGCGAAATCTTAATCTCGATGTGAGCCCAATTGACGGCGAAGAGGTTGGGGAGCTTCTTAAAAATATCTACGCGTCGCCGCCTGAGGTCATCAACCTTGCTTCGCAATTGATACGAAAAAGCCCATAGTAACGGCCTCACAGATCGGCTTTGCTTCCATAAGCCCTCCAAATGCCGAGCGTAAATTCCAGCTTTATGCCAAAATCGACCATGTTCTCCGCATCCGGCGAACGGTAAAGAGTGAATTGCAATGTCCGAAGAAGCACTGCCTGCGGGAACCACCTTGCTGCTGAAAGCTGGGCTGGCGCTGATGCCAAACGCGGATTGGCACGATCCACCCCAGGTCGACATCGCTATCGGCGGCGACAAGATCATTGGCGTTTGTCCAGGCTACCGGCCTGGCGATGATCGAGACGTCGAGACGATCGACGCCCGCGATCATCTGGTGCTGCCGGGCTTCGTGAATGCGCATTACCATTCCCACGATGTCTTGGCGAAGGGAACGCTCGAAGAGGTCCCGCTCGAGTCGTGGCGGCTCTACGCGCTGCCGCCGCAATATCCACCGCGCTCGGCGGAAGAAGTCTACGCGCGAACATTGCTCGGTGCGCTTGAGTGCTTGCGATCCGGGATGACGACGATCCAGGATATGCTGACGCTTTATCCTTATGAAGATCGCCATATGGACGCGGTGATGCGCGCCTATGAGGCGGTGGGCATCAGGGTAGTGTTCGCATTACAATATGCCGACCGCAAGGGTATCGAAACCATTCCATTTTGGAAAAACACGTTCCCCGCGGAACTTCATCCACTGTTGTCGACGGCTGCCGAGCCGGAACGCCAAATAGACCTGATCGGTCATTTCGAGATGACACGGCTCAAATCGCCGCCGCCGCGGCGTGTATCCTGGGCGCTCGGACCTTCCGCGCCGGAGCGATGCTCACCGGCCCTTATGCAGCGAACCATAGAACTGGCGCGCCGTTACGACATTCCGGTCTACACCCATATCTACGAATCGCGCGGCATGGCGCTGCAAGCTCGTCTATCGTTGCCCGAATATAGTGGGCTTTTAATTCGCCGGTTGGCCGAGGAAGGCGTTCTTGATCCGCGACTCAACTTTGCTCACAGCGTTTGGCTCTCACCAGAAGAAATTGATTTGCTGGCTGAACACGGCGCCGGCGTCGTGCTCAACCCTCAAGGCAATTTAAAAATGAAATGCGGCATTGCACCGATCCGCACGCTGCAAAGTGCCGGAGTACGGATTGGACTCGGTTGCGACAATTGCAGCTGCTCTGACGCGCAGAACATGTTTGTCGCCATGAAGCTGTTCACGTTGCTCGCAGCCGTTAGTGATCCGATTCCGGGGCCACCGCAGGCTGTCTCGGCGCTCCGCGCCGCCACCGAAGCCGGTGCGGATGGAGCGAGGCTGGGCGAGGTCATCGGGCGCATCGCACCTGGCTACAAGGCGGACCTCACTCTGATCGACATGCGCGACCCGACATTCTCGCCGATGAACAGCGCAGCGCGCCAGCTCGTTCATATCGAAGCCGGGCGTGGCGTGCGTCACGTCATTGTCGACGGCGAAGTGGTCGTACGCGACCGGCGACTGACGACCGTCGACGAGACCACAATCTATGAAGCGGTGAAGGCCGTTATGCCGACGTTCCGACGCGACTTCGCGACGATCTCGCAGCGCGTCTGCCAAGCTGCAGCCTTGGCTCGATCGCGCTCATCGACAGATAATGGAGGCCGATCTCGATATCGAGCGCCTACCCTTTAGCAGTCACTAGGAAAGCAACCGCCCCTATTCGCTGGTCGTTTCGGTTGGCTGCAGCTTGCGAACTTCGTCGCGGCGCCGCAGCCACCAGGCATAAGGCGGCGGCAGTAACGTCAATGGATCGGCGCCGCCGAGAACCTGGGCAGCATGAACCGGCCAGTTCGGGTTCCACATCATTTCGCGAGCCAGCGCAATCAAATCGCAGCGGCCGTCGGCCAGATAGCCATCGGCCTGCTTCGGATCGGTGATCAATCCCACCGCCATGGTCGGGATTTGCGCTTCGCTACGAATACGTTCCGCAAACGGCACGTGGTAGCCGGGAACGCGGGGCACGACGGACAGCGTCAGCGGCCCTTCAATTCCGCCGGATGAACAATCGATAACGTCAACACCCCGCTCCTTAAGCTCACGCGCAAGCACGATCGTATCCCTAAGCTCCCAAGCGCCGCCCTTGCCATCGACGCACGATGCGCGAAAAAACAGCGGCCGGTCTTTTGGCCAACTCGCCCTCACCGCCTCGATCAACTCCAATGCAAAGCGCATGCGGCCGTCGAGATCGCCGCCGTACGCATCCTGCCGTTTGTTGGTTATCGGCGACAGAAATTGCTGAATGATATAGCCATGGGCACCATGCACCTCACAAATGTCAAAACCGGCGTCGACCGACCGGGCACTGGCCTCAACATGGCTTGCAATGGCTTGCTTGATATCGTCGCGATCCATTTCGCGCGGGACTAGAGCGCCTGGCTTGAATGGTATCGGGCTCGGCGCGATGCCGCGCCACGGTGGTTCTCCGGCCGCGGCGTCGCTGTCGGTCAACGGTGCGAAGCCGTCCCAGGGTGCTTTAGTCGCAACTTTGCGGCCGGCGTGTCCCAACTGTATTGCGCTGAGCGCGCCTTGGCCGCGCAGAAAGTCCGTTATGCGTCGCCAAGCCTTGGCCTGGGCGTCGGTGTATATGCCGGGACAGTGGTATGTCTTGCGTGCCCGTTCTTCGACCGTCGTTTCTTCCACGAATACAATGCCGGCGCCGCCCATCGCGAATTTACCGAGGTGGACCAAATGCCAGTCGGTCGGCGCACCGTCGACCGCGGCATATTGCGACATCGGCGAAACCACGATGCGATTTCGGGCGGTCAACCCGCGCAGCACCATCGGCGTCAGCAATAACGGCATCTCCCGTCGGCTAGCGTCGACGGCATCGGGCTGTGAGTGTGCAGTCATCGAATAAGATCCAGCATAAGGCGACCTTTGCCGATCATCCGACTTGCCGTCAATGCCGGCGTATCCGCTCGCGGTGTCCCGATCCTCGACCGATCAAAACGGATAGTGTAGCGTCTTCGCGGCGCCGCCAATGGATCATGTTTTGGCCACCAATGGTAGCGACGCGCGGGCAAGTCAAAAAAATTCGTGCTTGCTCGTGCGCTACTGCACCCTGGGAGGATGCCCCAAGCTCGCGGAGCATCGTCATGACAGTCTCACGCCGTCGTTTTCTCCGATCACAGGTGCAATATCTAGCGGCGGTTGCCGCTGCCACTCCGATCGGTTCCAGGCTCGCGCGGGCGGAAGTCTATCCGTCCCGGCCGATCCGCTTCGTCGTGCCATTTCCTCCCGGCGGCGTCAGCGACATAATCGCGCGCCAGATGGGTCAAATACTTTCGGATCGGCTCGGCCAGCCCTTCGTCGTCGAAGATCACGGCGGCGCCGGCAGCAACCTCGGTACCGAGATAGTCGTGAATGCGCCTGCGGACGGCTACACACTGCTCCTGGATGGTTCGGCAAACGCAGTCAACGCCTCACTCTACGCAAATCTCAGCTTCGTCTATCTCCGCGATATTACGCCGGTCGCCAGCGTGTTCCGTGCCCCCCATATCATGGAAGTAAACCCGTCTTTTCCGGCCCAGACCGTGAATGAGTTCATTGCCTACGCCAAGTCTCACCCGCGCGAGATCAACATGGCATCGGCCGGCACCGGGACGATATCGCATATGGCCGGCGAACTGTTTGCCATGATGGCGGGCGTTGAGCTCACGCATGTGCCGTATCGTGGCGCGGGGCCGGCATTGACCGACCTCCTTGGCGGGCAAGTCCAAGTCATGTTCGATAACGCGGCTTCGTCGGCGCCGCATATCCGCGCCGGACGGTTACACGCGCTTGCGGTAACAACGGCCAAACGCGCCGACATCCTGCCGGACGTGCCGACCGTGAGCGAGTTTGTTCCAGGCTACGAGGCGAGCAATGTGAACGGCATCGGCGTGCCCGCGAAGACTGCTCCCGAAATCGTCACCCGGCTCAACACCGAAATCGACACGATCCTCGGAGATCCGGGCATCAAGGCTCGATTTGCCGAGCTCGGAGGTTCCGCGATGGTTTCTAACCCCGCCGAGTACAGAGCCTTTCTTGCCGAGGAAACCAAGAAATGGTCCCGCGTCGTGCAAGCCGCGGGCCTCAAGCCGGATTAAGGTTGCACTTTAACTCTGGAAAATTCGCCGTTCGCAGCGGCCTACCTGCGGGTACGGAATTGCTCCGGTCGCAGAGCGGCGGCCCTACCCTTTTCGGAAACATCCCGCTCCGCCGATTGTTGAACAATTCGACAGTCGAAGCAGGGAACGACATTGACTCGTCCCGGATTTGACGGGATAGTCCTGCGAAGTTCACCGCCCTTTGTGAAGATTTCGAAGCCATGGCAATCCAAAGTCGTGAAGAAATTTCCAAATTGATCGAGCCGGGACGCGTGCATCGCCGCGTTTACACGGACCCCGAAATTTTCGAACTCGAGATGGAGCGCGTGTTTGGCCGCGCCTGGCTTTTTGTCGGCCATACCAGCCAAGTGCCAAACCCCGGCGATTACTTCACCACTGAACTTGGCCGTCAGCCTGTGGTGATGACGCGCGATCGCGGCGGAAAGGTGCATGTTCTGTTTAATCGCTGCACGCATCGCGGCGCCAAGGTGGTCAACGACCGCTGCGGGCATGCCACCCGCATGACCTGCCTCTACCACGGCTGGAGTTTCGAGGCCGATGGCACGCTGGCAGCGGTGCCCATCCCCGACGGTTGCACGGCGGGCTTTCGCAAAGAGGACTTCGGCCTGGCGCGCGTTCCGCGGGTTCAGGAATACCGAGGTTTCGTGTTTGCCAGCCTTGCGCCGCATGGATCAAGCTTCGAGGATCAGATCGGTCCCGTGAAAGGCAGCATCGACGATCTTGTCGACCGGGCGCCCGACGGCGAATTGGCGTTCGACCTCGGACAACATCGCTACGCCTATAATGGAAACTGGAAACTCCAGGTCGAAAACGTTCTCGACAGCTATCACGTCCCGTTTGGCCACGCTTCGACCGTCAACAAGGAGGGCGTACAATTCGCCCGTCGAGAGGGCGACAAAGAGGGTGCAAAGGTCGTTGAGAGCAAGGACCAGAACAAGACCGCAGCGTCGTGGCGCGACCGCAAAAGCTACGTCACGGGCAACGGCCACGGCTGGTCTTCCAACACGATACTCGACGAAGGCAAGCGATCGAGCCCGGCGTTCGACGAGTACAAACGCGTACTGATCGAAAAAGTGGGAGCGGAACGCGCGGGGCAGATCCTCACGCCGCGGCTCCACAATTCACTGATCTATCCCAACGTATCGATCATGGGACTCAATATCCATGTGCGCGTCATCAAGCCGATCTCGGTCGATCGCACTGAAGTAACGGTCTATCCTATAAGGCTCCTTGGCGCCCCGGATGCCATGAATTTCGGCAATATGCGCCTGCTCAATGTCACCCATTCCGCCGCATCTTTTGTCCAGACCGACGATGTCGAGTCGTTTGTGAGGACGCAAAAAGGCCTACGCAGCCTCGCCACCGATTGGGTCGACATTTCACGCGGGCTCGGCACCGAAGAGCCGGATCGCACCTATAATGCCACTCGCGGCGCTTCCGTCGAAGAACTTGCGATGCGGGCGCAATATAAGGCTTGGCTTGGCTACATGCAGGAGGCGGCGTGATGGACAACGTCGTGCGGATGCCCTCATCCCCCGGTCCAAGCCTGACACGCGAGATTTTCGAGCTGTTCCTCATCCACGAGGCGACATTACTCGATGAACGCCGCTTCCGGGATTGGATGGATCTCTTCACGGAAGATGGCGCCTATTGGGTGCCGGCCACGCCTCATCAAGAAAGCCCGTTCAACCACGCTTCGCTGTTCTACGATGATCGCACGCTCATGAAGACGCGGATCGATCGTCTGGAGCATCCGCGTATTCATATTCAAACCCCACCGTCGCGAACGGCGCACATCATCGGCAATATACTGGTCGATACAATCGACGAGGCTAAGGGCGATGTAGAGGTCAGTTCGACGGTGATGATGGTAGAATATCGCGAGGAGAACCAGCGTATCTTTGCCGGCCGGCAGTACCATCATCTGCGTCGCTTCGGCGACAGCTATAAGATCGTGCTCAAGCGCGTGAATCTCATCAATTGCGACAGCGCGTTCGATGCGATGGCTGTTCCGATCTAAATAGCTTTACGAGCGAGATCCCCGATATGGCAAAGGTGCCCGTGACTGTCGCTTGCGGCGATTACGATCGCACGCGCGCCATAAAGGACGGTCTAATTGGGATCGAGGGTTGCGAAATCAACTACCTACCGCTCTTCCCCGAGGAAATATTCTTTCGGGCCTTCAAATACGGGGAATTCGACATCTCGGAAATATCGTTTTCGAGCTATATTCGTACCGTTGCGGCCGGCACCTCGGAATACATTGGCATTCCGGCCTTCGTGTCCCGGCTTTTCCGCCATTCCTGCATTTATGTTCGCGCCGGCTCGGGGATCGAGCGGCCGGAGGATCTGCGCGGCAAGCGCGTCGGCCTGCCGGAATACCAGATCACCGCGGTCGTCTGGATGCGAGGCATGCTCCAGCACGAATACGGGGTGAAACCGTCAGAGATCAAATGGCATAGCGGGGGCCAAGAAGAGCCTGGTCGCGGCGAACGCACTCCGCTCAAGCCGATTCCCGGCGTTAGCATCGAACCAATTCCCCACGACAAGACGCTGGTCGCCATGCTGGAAGCCGGCGAGCTTGACGCGTTGTTCACCGCGAGAGCTCCGTCCAGCTTCCTTAAACGACAACCTCACATCCACCGCTTATTTCCCAAATTTCGTGAGACCGAGCGGGCTTATTACGAAAAAACCGGGCTATTTCCGATCATGCATTTGATTGGTATCAAAAAGACGCTCACCGATAAGCATCCATGGCTCGCGACAAGCGTCTATAAGGCGTTCGTGGAAGCCAAGGCGGTTGCGATTGAAAGGCTGCATGACGTCAATGCTCTTCTCACGACGCTACCTTGGCTTATCGCCGAGACCGAGCAGACCGAAGATGTGATGGGCCTCGATTTCTGGCGATACGGCGTGAACGAGAACGCAAAAGAGATCGATGCGCTGACGACCTACGCATTCGAGCAAGGACTAGTGGACCGTAAACTCACGGCGCACGATTTATTCCACCCGTCGATGTTCGAGATTTCGAAAGTTTGACGGCCGGCCGTTGAGCCATGGCATTTTGAACTAATTTGGCATCACCGCTTGGCCGCTGCGGCGCTCAATTCCTTGGCAAGCGGCGTCCAGCGAGCCGCCTCCGTCTCGAAAAACTTCGTAGTCTCCTCCGGCGACATCGGTTTAACCTCAATCGCACTCTGAGCCAGAAGCTTTTCTACGTCCGCCAATTTGAGTACGTCTGCGACTTCGCGGTTCAATCTATCTACGATCTCGCGCGGCAGCCCTTTTGGCCCGGACAGTGCGAACCAAGTTGAAGAGACCATGTTGGGATGACCGAGCTCCGCGAAGGTCGGAACGTCGGGAAAGCCCGGTAACCGATGCTCCGATGAAATTGCCAATGCCCTCAATTTGCCGACACGAACCTGCTCAATAACCGACGAGAAGGTGATGGTCGCTACCTTCACTTGGCCACCAATGAGATCGATCATTGCCTGGCCACCGCCCTTGTAAGAGATGTGACTCAGGTTGAGACCATCGGCCCTCGCGAGATCCTCGCCAAACAGAAAACCGTGTGTTCCTATGCCTGATGAGGTGTAGTTGACCGGTAGAGGGCTCGTCTTCACGTAGTCGACGAACTGCGCATAATCCGTCACCGGCAGCGAGGGATGCACCACGAGACCGACCGGAGTGCCACCTAGATAAGCGATATGGGTGAAGTCGTTGAGCCCGTCATAAAGCGGCGACGGACTGAAAGCCGGCGCGACGATGTTCGAAGCATTGCCTGAAATAAGCAGCGTGTAGCCATCCGGATCGGCTTTGGCGACATCCAACGATCCGATCATCCCGCCGGCGCCAGGGCGCGACTCGACATAAAATGGCTGCTTGAACGCGACCCCAAAATGCTCCGCCAGAACTCGAGCAAAGATGTCTGCTGTTCCGCCGGGAGAAAATGGAGCGACGATCTTTACCGGCCGGCTGGGCCAATCGCCGGCGAAAAGGGGATCGGACGAGACGACCAAGGCCGCAGCCCCCAGATGCAGAAATATCCGGCGGCTTATGTTCAACATATCACGTCTCTTGTCTTGCTGCTGCGATGTCGCTGTCAGGATGACGCGCGCGCATGGCGTTTTGACGCAAATCTTATGCCAGTGCGCGTCGTCAAGACCGGAGGGGCCTGTTCCATCAGCGCAATGTCAACGCGATGCGCTTCGAGGACGGGGCACCACCGATAATATAGATGCCTGACGTTTCGTTCGCGCCTGCGCCACGAATTCGAGCATCAGGCCTAGACTCTGGAAGTGCTTACGCACCACGGCGCCTGCGGCCCGTTTATCGCGTTTCTTTAACGCACGCAGAAGTGCACGGTGATGCGAGAGATGGCGCGGATCGTAGAAGGATTTGTGCTCCGGCGAGATGTTCGAGAGCCTTGCCAATTGAGCTTGGTTGAACATCCCCACCAGCAAAGGATTGCGGGCACTTGCAAGGAGGAGCCCATGGAAAGCATCATGCGCCGTCTTAGCGGCCGCCATGTCCCGGCGTGGGATCGCCTCTTCCAATGCCAACAACGAACGCTCGAGCTCGCCAATCTCTGCGGGCGTAAGGCGTTCAGCGGCGAATTCGGCACATTTTTGTGCAATATGGGAGCGCACCTCGTTCGCAATCGGTGCAGCTTCGAGTAGAACGCTTTCGTCGAACATACTCTTGCCGCCCTGCGCCGCAGCGGTAACAACGACGCGCCGACCGTCCGACTTCTCGACATAGCCAAGACCGTGCAAAACGCGCAGCGCTTCACGGACTGAATTGCGGCTGATGCCGAGCATTTGCGAGAGCTTGGTTTCCGGTGGAAGGCCGTCGCCGGCGGCAAGCCGTTCGGCTTCGATCAGGCGGCAAATCTCCTGCGCAGCCTGGGTAATCACGCTGTCGCGCTTAATCGGGGACGGCTTATAGCCCATTGTTGAACAATCCTATCGTCGGGCTTTAATGGACGCCTTTGGTTCTATTCAAACCCGAACCCCCGCACAAGCGCCAGGGACACCGAAAGACCGGCTTGCGCCAATTCGGCGCGATTGTTGAACAATTCTACGACGGCACTTGACGGGACCGCATCTCTGTATTCAACTGCAGAGTGGGTTCCCTTGGTCACAAGACGCGAGCAATCGGCGGAAACCGGAGATTAAGACATGAAAAGATTGGTGTTGGAGACGACCGCGCCGTTTCAGGGGCTGCCCGAACTCGTTGCCTATGACGAGGGTCTCTTCGAAAAGGAAGGCCTTGCCGTCGAATGGGCGGACCGCGAAAAAGGCGTCGAGAAAAAAGTCAAGATCGACATAACCAGCCCGAAAGATGTCGATCCTTTTGCCAGCCACGGCAAGTTGTTCGAGCAGGGCAAGGCCGACATGTACAACGCGTGCGAATGGGGAAATTACTGCCGCGTGCAGGCCACCGACACTGGCAGCCGCCAGATCGGCCGCCGCGCCATCATTGCCTACGCGGCCCTGGTGGTGCGCGGCGATTCGCCGGTCTACACACCTCAGCAGCTCGCCAACAAGACAGTCGGTGTACCGTTCTATTTTGGCACTCACTATATCGCGATGCATATGCTGGAGGGCTTTTTGCCGCGCGACCTAATCAAGCTGTGCAGTGCACCTAATGGTTCGCGCTACCGGCTCGACGCTCTGATGAAGGGCGAGATCGACGCCACCACGCTCACCGAGCCACATATTACGCTTGCGGAGAAAAAGGGCTGCCGGATCATCTGCTCGGCGTTTTTCCATGGTACCGAGGTTGCCTCGGCGCGCGTCGATTCAGAGACGTATGCGGCCTTCAATCGTGCGATCCGCGAGGCCGTGCGGCGTATCAACGCCAACAAAAGCGACTATATGCACTACTTCATCGACTATCACGCCAAGACTGACCCGGAAGTGGCCGCGCTGAAACTCGACGATCTGCGCGAGAGTCGGCTGGTGGTCTGCGATCCCGCGCCAATTCCGCCTGACGAGATGCAGCGTACTTACGACTGGCTTCAAAGCTGGGGAATGCTCGAAGAAACCGCCTCGCCGCTGCAACTCGTCGACACCGCATTGCAGAGCCACGCCCATCAAGCGGCGGAATAATACATCGTGCTTGTGAACGTAGGCCGGCAGGCCTGCGTTTGACGCGTCGGCTCAGTTTTTTTGTGACCCTCGCGTCTCGGTGGCTGGCGCTCAGGTCGGTAAAAACATACCGAATTTGGCCCGCGCCTTGTCCATGTCGGCTGGATTGATGTCATCGTCGACAACGACGACAAATCGGTTGACGTACGCGCCCGCGTGACATTGCGATGCGATCAATCCCGCTTGCTTGGCATGACTGGCGTGCTGCTGCTTGATCGCAACAGTGAGCCACAATCGGCTGCCGCCGGCGGCATGCAACCACACGCCTTTCATTTCGGGGACGCCGGCAGCCTCGAGTTGGTTCCAGACCGCTCCCGAACGATTGGAGCCGCGATTAACAGCCCGCCGTCGGGACCGTTGAGGACCGACAGCGGACATCCTTCAAACAGGATGCTACGCTACCCGCGCCGACTACCTAGTCTGGTGGATAAGCGAAAAGGAGGATCGCATGCCCGCAATCTCTGGATGGTTGCGTTTCGGTGCCGCGTCTGTGGTCGTTGCCGCGTCGACCTGCTGTGCCGTCCCTGCGCGTGCGACCGATGTTACCGCTGAATGGTCGGCAATTCAGATGCCGCCGCCGCCTACTTTGAAACCGGTGACGGTTGACCCCAAGAGCACGGCGCTTTTTCTGTTCGACTTTATGGGCGAAAATTGCGGCCAGCGTCCCCGCTGCGTCGCAGCAGTCCCAACGCTCAAGGCTTTGCACGATCGGGCGCGCGCCGCCAATATGCTCGTTGCGTACACCCTGCCGGGTGGCGGCAAAATCATTGATGAGGGCATCGCGCCGCGTGAGGGCGAGGTTGTCGATCAGAAACCAGGCGGACCGGACAAATTCCTGGGCGACGACCTTGATCAGCGACTGAAAGCCCACGGCATCAAGACAGTTATCCTCTGCGGCACCTCGGCCCAAGGAGTGGGCCTTGGCACCGGCGCGGCCGCGGCGCAGCGCGGCTATTACGTGATCTATCCGGTGGATTGCTTGCTCTCAGAAAGCGCCTTCCGCGAGGCCTACGCTGCCTGGCACATGGCGGGCGGCGGACCACCCGTGACCACCAAGTGGGTTACCGTAACCCGCAGTGATATGATCACCTTCGAGAAAGCCAACCGGTAAGTCTGCAGCTCCTTGCCGCCTTAGGCGCTTCGGAAATCTCCGATTGGGCCACGGGCGGACACGTCGCAGTCCCTCTTTTCAATGTCTGCTCTGCCTCCGAAGGCTGCCGCACCGGTCGTCCCCGGCCCACGTTAGTGGGCATCTCTACGTGACCAATACGTCAGAGGGCAACGTAGTCATTCTAAAGACGCGGCTTCGGAAATACGCCTCGGACTTTGCACACCTGTGCACGCGGCATCCTGAACGAAACGTCTTTGGCCGCAACCCAATTCTCTCGCATCGAATATCGGAAGCCGCAGCCACTTCGGCCTTGCAGCAGCCAACTGGGGCAGTTGAAGGTTCACCCATTGGTGAAGCCGTCTGACTTCATTAGCCGCGCTCGGCCTCGATGCCCGAGCTCGGGCTCGGTTGTCCACTCAAGGTGCCGCTAAAGTTTTGTGGGGCGCCGGGCGCGGCGTCACCGCGCATGAAATCCGGATCGTGATACCCGCGGCTATAGGTGTAAATATGTCCGGGCTCCGGGCCGTAGCCGAAATCTCCGGTCATTCCGCCCCGAGCCAGCGTCATCGAAGTTCCGGCAACGAGAAGGCTGGTGGCGATGAGAAGCGTCTTCATTGTTCAATCTCCTTTTTAATTTTTGGCAGCGTGCCTGAACACTGCAACCGTCGGTCGGAGACTACTGGACTCGCAGGCCGATAGAAGTGACTGCGATCACACAAAAACGTTTTGAATGGCGCGAAATCCGCGTCGATTGGGGCTGACAGCAACTTGATTTGAGTGGCCGGACGAACGCAGGCCAGCCCTCGCACAGCGCCATCACGTTCCCGCGAGAACTTCTTTCGTCGGAACGCCGTCCCAACGATGGGATTGGCATTAAGGGCGGACAGGTCAGCACGAGCGGCCTGACGGGCCCCTCACCCCCGTCGAGGCGAAAGTCCAGCCCCTCTCCAATCGACTCGGCCGATGACGCGGCAGACAGGTGCAGCGCGCGATCATGCCGATCTAGTCTCGAACCGTCAGTCGCCACAGTGCGAGTGCTATCGTCAAAAAGACGATGCCGGTAATGGCCAGTTTGAAATGCCCTTCACCTAACCGACGCCCATCATTCGTCGATTGCCCAATTAGTCACAGTGCTACTTGCACTCGACGAGGGGCCGCGAGTTGCTCCGCAAGAATTTTGGCTTTTGTCGGATCCAGTTTCACTCTAACCCGAACCGCCATGCCTTCAATCCGCGTGATCAAAACCACGTCTATTTCTTCCCCTTCGGCCCTCGATTCCACGTCGGTTCTCTCGACCGTTGGAAAGATATTCGGTTCATTCTCATCGACCTTCACTGCCATTGGTCGGGCCTTTTCGCTAAATCGGGAGGGCCAGTTCGGCCTCCTTGTTTCGGATGTTAGTCATCTCTTTCTACCTTGATCCAAGCCGCATTCCAGTCCGCGACCAGGCGGTTGGCGTCCTCGACGATCCGAGGCCCGAGCGTACGGCCGGCGAGCCAGCCGGTTCGCTGCCGCGTCGGCATTATCTTTGCTAGTTCAGTCGCATCGACGGTTTTGCCACCTCGATAGCCGTCGTACTTTGCCACTAACACAAGGCTGGGCTTTTTCGTTGGGAATTTAAATGCCATTAGTTGGCATGCCGGGCCCTGACATTATCGGCAAAACTAAAGTGCACGTTATGGAAACAATAAATATCATCATCAACCCATCACATGCGGTGTCAGGGTTACTGCTCGCGCCGGCTGACGCCAAGACCTGTTTTCTGCTCGCTCATGGCGCGGGCGCCGGCATGAGACATAGTTTTATGGAAACGATAGCCATTGGGCTTTCCGAACGCCGGGTTGCAACGCTCCGCTACCAATTTCCTTACATGGAAAAGGGATCGCGCCGGCCGGATAGCCCCGCATTGGCTCACGCGACCGTTCGAGCAGCCGTGGCGGAAGCTAAAGTTCGGTGCCCTGATTTAAAGTTGATTGCAGGCGGAAAATCCTTTGGTGGTCGCATGACGTCTCAAGCGCAAGCATTAGTGCCGCTCGACGGCGTCTGTGGACTTGTGTTTTTAGGCTTTCCCCTCCATCCGGCGGGCAAACCTTCGCTCGACCGAGCGAAGCACCTCTCCGATGTCCAGGTTTCGATGCTGTTCGTTCAGGGGACCCGGGACGCTTTGGCGGACTTCTCTCTGATGCAAAACATGGTCGCGGGACTCGGCGCCAAAGCCTCGCTGCTGAAGGTCGACCAAGCCGACCATTCATTTCATGTGCCGGCGAAATCCGGTCGTAACGATATCGACGTTCTCAATGAGGTACTTGATTCAGTCGCCGAATGGTGCAGCGAGCTGAAGTAGCTAAGTTCTGCCACCGCTGCTTTCCGCACATGCCAGCAAGGTCACCTAAGGCGCGCTTTTTGTTTTCGTCTTCGCTGCCGCGGAGGCGACCATAGCTTCCTTGGCATCCTGCCTGAACAGCTCTGAATCTGACTGTCGAGCGGATGCCTTGTTGCATCTTCCTATCGTTGGAGCCGCGCCAGTTAAAGTCGGCGGCCTGCATCGGATTGCTCAGTGTGACGTCAGGGTTGCCCAGGCGTCCAACCTCGGCGTATCCTTGCGTGAGCGTCGCCGGCCGGAAGCATTTTAATTGAGTCGATAATTTAGCCCGACGCGAACGATGTTCTCACGAAACTGCGCGCTCCCAGAATACGATTCGAGCGCGCCAGGACCCGGCGAAGAGAAGTTCAGCGCGTTCAAATCCAGATAGAGATACTCGGCCTTCCAAGTCAGCTTGTTCGCAATAGGTCCTTCCACGCCGCCGCCGACGGTCCAGCCTGTAGCGGTTTGGGACGCACCAAATCCGCTCGACGCCGCTATACCGATGCCGCCGAGGCTTTCATTAAGTGTTCCCCCCACTTCTTCTCTGCCATAAGCAAAGCCCCCCGTCGCGTAGAACAAATTCGTGCCGGCGAGATAGCCGAGGCGCGCGCGCACTGTTCCAAATGACAGAAGCTTAGTTTGGTAGTTGCTGGTGGCCGTGCCTGGGAAGATCCCCAGAAGAGTGTAGGCCGTCGAATTATTTGCGCTGGCCTTTGCGTTCGTCGCCTGCCAATCGGCTTCAAGGCCGGCCACCACCATTGGGGAAAGTTGGAGGTTATACCCGGCTTGAAAACCGCCGCTGGCGCTGTCGAGTTTGAGCGTATTCGTGGTAACGGCGTTCGCAGTTGGTAAGCCTACGAAGCCACCGAGATTGGACCAGTTGGTATCAGCGCTGGCGTCTCCCCAGCCGTAGCCGACGTTGCCGCCGACGTAGAAGCCAGTCCAACTGGATGTCGCGGGGGCTGGCGGAGGCGGCGCTTTGACCGCCATGTCGGCGGCGAAAGAACAGGTTGCGAAGAACGGGAGGAGTGCGGCAGCGAGTACGCGACGCTTCATTTCAATTTCCATTTCCACGACTTAATACGACGCTACCAATATGAGACTTCCCGTTCATATACTGTCACCCGGAATCCACACCGCAAAAATAGTCCGCAGGATCGTAGCGGCCCCATTCCTGACGCAATCAGTCATTGCCGACAGCACCATCGATTAACTACGGAACGCGGGCCGCCGATTGCGCCGGCCTACTTCTGCTTTGAAGCTGAGCTCGAGCTCGTCGACGACGTATCCCGTGCAATCGGTTTCAACGATTATTGAAGCCTGGAATGAAGATGCCCTTGGTCGTTCGGACTATTGGTCACAGCAATACGCTTCGACTGCGAACAAACAAATAAACCAGAAATAAAAATCGCATAACCGGGAGTAAACGACATGCAAATCCGGATCGCCTGCGGAAAATTGGTGAGCAACCCCTCCTAACCGCGACATTGCAGCGCCGACGATGCGGCATAGGTGCTTCGCTGCCGTGCGCTGCAACCATCGTGACATGCGAACGTTTGGCTCATGAGGCGATAATTCATCGAAGCAGGAGAATACGAATGCGTAAGGTAGTAATTGCGCTGGCAGCCGGATTGGCACTTGCCGCAAGTGGCGTGACGGGTGCCATGGCCGCGCACGGCGGTGGCGGCGGCCACGGCCGGGCGGTCATTTTGGCGGCGGCGGCGGTAATCACTTCGGCGCCGCAAGCGGCGGCGGTGGAGTCGGCGCGTTGGCGCGTGGCGGTGCTGGGCCAAACTTTTCCGCTAACAACATGAACGGCAATCATATGCGCGGCGGTGCGGGACAAAGCTATGCCTATCGCGGTGGCCGCGGCTATGGTGGGGGTTATTACGGCGGGTATGACGGCCTTTACGCTTATGACTCGCCATACTGCTACAGCAACAACTGGGGTGGGCCGTACTTCAACGGTTACAATAGTTGTTATCAATCTAATTGGGGACCCGGTTGGGGTTACTCTGGTTGGTAATGTTCAATAACGAGAAACCGCGCCCGCTCTGGGCGCGGCTTTTTTTAGCTTCTGCGCCTGCTGCAAGCCCCCTTTTTCTCATCGTCGACGAAAGCCTATTTCGGCTGACCGAATTTGCTCGCTTAGCTTTGGCTCGGGAGACGCACTCGCCTAGCGTTGTTCCGCGTGTCGTTTCCCTTATGCGGCCTACTTGCTGAGACCGTTGTTTCAGCCGTAAGACTTCTATCATATGGATTCTTACGATGGCGCAAAAGCGGGAAGGAAAAAACAATGGCCGAAAATGATCAGTCAGGCCGGGACTTTTATCATGCGGTGACCGGATTGCTGGTCAGGATTCCGCCGGAGCGGACCGACGCGCTTCTCGTCGACATAACGACGCCGGACGGTACCTTTCGCTTTGTCATGCCGAAAAGCGTAGCGCAGCAGGTGGGCGCCGCCATTGCCGGCGAGGCCGAAAAGCTTGCTCCAGATCAAGCCTGAAGTAACACGTGTGGCACGGCGATCATCCCCGCGACCACACCCTAGGCTGTGCTGCATGACAGCTTATCGAGGTCTGAATTCGTCGTGCAGGCGCCGATGACCCCAATACTTCTGGTACGTATATTCGCTATAGGGCAGCCAGTCCCCCCTTCGAGCCGCCGCCGAGCCGCTATAGGGTTCGCCGAAGGTATCGCCGGTAGCTGGGCCGGCCGGACCGTAATTGCGCTGACTTTGTGCCAAGGCCGCGCCTGTCAGGCTTAAGAGGAGCGCGCCTGCGACGAGCAGTTTGTTTGTAATCATTGCTCATCTCCCTTGATGGTTCTCAAGATAGAACCCGTCAGGGATTTGATTGTTCATCACTTTTAGTCGTCAGTTGAGGTTGCATCATTGCATAGAGCCATACCTGAGTTGAGTCTAAGCGGCCGAGGAAGTGGCGGGTGGCCGACTGCGGCTATCGAATATTTTTCCGACTTGACCGAATGTTCTCTTTTTGTTCTAATGGACGTATGAAGAGAACGCGCAGCGAAGACTTGAGATTTTCGATTGCTTTCGCGCTCGGCGACGCGGTGAAAGTCGTGCGGGGCCTACGCAAAGGCTTGAGCGAGGCGGAGCGCTACGCGGTTGCCGATCAGGTGGTCTATCGCCTGAAGAAATACGGCGACGCGTGGGAGCTGGACAAGGAATTGCCGCAGCGATCGCCGGCGGAATTGGGACAGCCCTCCCCCTCACCTTAGGCATGCCGAATGTGCGGTCTTTTGTGAGTGCGATCCAAGGAAGACCCGTTCGTGTCGGAGACGGGCCTTAAAGCACAGCTCTATCGCGAGACCACGCGCCGCCGAACCAAGAGCCGACCCACGCGTTCACTTCGTAAAGCGCAAAGGATTCTCGCCATGCGCAGCCGATTCGCAACCGTAGTGGGACTGATGCCGGGGTGTTTTGCGCTGGGCTGTTTTGCCACCGCCGCCTTGGCCTCCGACTGCCAGGACACGCTCCAGCAGAACAAGAAGTCAGCAAAACTCTGCCGACGAGGCGGCGGTCAGAGGCGACCTCAAGGCGGGTTCGGACTGCGCCAACGCGGCGGACAAGGCTTTATCCGAGAAGAAGAATGAGGACGCCGCTGAACGCGCCAAGAGCAAAATCGAACCGCCCTCCGGCACGTCCGGAAAAGGGAAGTGAACGAGCCGCGCAAACCGAACTCCTGGCCCACCTTTGGCCAACTCGATAGGACTGCCTAGGTCATCACGGCCTGTGCCGTCTGATGGACTCGCAGTCTGCTTACCGGCGCGTCCGTTTAGCCTATGAAATTTGGGCAATTATCGATAGCCCGCGCCAACCAAAAAATCCGACCGCCCTCTGCCGGGTCATTGATCGAATGTTCGATGAGTTCGAAACCGAAGTCCGCCAACAGGGCCTCGTATTCGGACGCATCGAGGCTTGCATGGTACAGAGGATCGCCGCGATACGAGCCCACCGCTTCGCCATGAGCAGAGCCGGCATTGAACATCAGAATAGCACCTGCAGCCGCGTGCACGGCAAATATGCGAAACATCGTCCGCTGATCTTCGTGCCGGAGATGAAAGAAGCTATCCCACGCCAATATCCCGCCGAACCGCCGACCGAGGGCCAAAGCCCGCATGTCGCCGACGATCCACTCCTGATCCGGCATCCTGGTTCGGCATAGCGAGACAAGCGTCGGGGAGCCGTCCACGCCGGTGACGCGAAAGCCCTGCGCAACCATGTGAAGCGCGACCGGCGCACCGCCTCCACAGCCAAGATCAAGAACAGTCGCGCTTTGGGGAAGGAAACGGTGGAAGCGCTCGATAAAAGGCTTATCAAGCCAACCGGCAGCACGGCGGTCGGCATCCCATGACAAGGCATGGCGCTCATAATGGTCTACAATCCGGTGTGCAGCATCTTCCATAGAACTTCCGTGCGATGCTGGAATTACGAATTACGGTAATTCCTGTCACCGCAATTCCTCCTAGCCATTTCGATCCGCGTTCGGAAGTCCAAAGCAAATGGCGATGGTTTTCTAATGACGCATTTGTCTCTGCTTGCTTGCTGCCGACGGCACTAGCCGCCCGATTTTGAATGGCGATCCCTGCACGTCGCCGTGAGCAGCACGCGGTGGGGAACGGCCCCGCCTGTCGTATGTCAGATGTTGACTATTAGCTGCATCAAATTGCCCGAATAGCAATAACCTGGGGCAAAATCATCAAGGAATGCCAAGGTTCAGCAAATCCAGTAGACTTCAGCGCCCCGTAAATTGCGACAATGCATTTAGACTATGCATTAACTGACGCATGTATCCACTCGGCGACCGCGTTCCCGCGCGCATCGAACGGTGACCAAACGCCAAAGACAGTCCGGCGAGCCGGGCAGAAATCAACGCGCTGTCACCATAATTTCGTAATCTTGAAATGATCGGCCGCCTTTCGGCAAGCTCCGATTATACAAGTGCCGCTGATACTCGTTTTTATAAAGGCGACTGTCCAGCGCTGTAGCCGCCTTTCGGCAACGAGCGATTATAAAGGCGCCGGTGAGCCCCGTTATAGAGCGAGCGGTGTCTATGAGGGATCGCAACCACTCCGCCCTGCGAATTATAGCCAGGAACCGCAACGTAGGCGGAAGCTGGCGCGGAAGCGAAAGCGGCGCCGAGAGCAAGCGCGGCAACGCCAATCACGATTTTGAGACGCATGTCGGTTACTCCTACAATATTCGCATCGACCGTGGTGAAAGGCGGTCCAGCCAAATGGTTCCCCTATTCACGACAATGTGTCGGGGCGCCAAAGCTTCGGTCGCCACGCTTTGGTGACGCTCCGGCAAACTGCAAAACGGATTAGTGCGCGCAGCGCACGCGTCCCTGAGTGAGCATCGTCGGCAGGGTGAACCCGCTGACGATGCTCACCCAGCACAGTTCATGCCGCCTGGCGGCCAGCGGCGAGTTCCCTGACCGCTTCGGTGGTCATCGGCCGACCGCCGATACCCCACTCGCCGCTCGTCACCTCTGAAATCTTTACCCAGGTCACGCCGCGCATGTTCTCGCCTTCGATCGAGACCATGGCATCGGTCAATTTCTGGATCATCTGCCGCTTTTGCTCGGGATTGAACACTTTCTCGATCAGATGGACCTCTATCAATGGCATTGTCGTGCTCCTCTATGCTGACCTCGCCAAAACGAGGACACTGGCGACATATGCACATTGCGGCCATTCAAGACTTTCAGAAGACTATGATTTAGTCTCCATATCGCCGTTAGATACCATTGAGATGCCGTTGGCCCCCTATGATCCTCAGCTTCGGTGACTATGAAATCGATGTCGAACGGCGCGAACTCAAGTGCGCGAAGACCCCGGTCCATGTGGAGCCGCAAGTATTCGATCTCCTGGTCTATCTGGTGCAAAACCGCGACCGCGTCGTCAGCAAGGACGATCTCATCGCGTCAGTCTGGGGCGGCAGGATCGTTTCAGATTCGACGCTGACCAGCCGCATCAACGCCGCACGAAACGCGGTCGGTGACAGTGGCGAGAACAAAACGCTGATCCGCACCATCGCGCGCAAGGGCCTCCGCTTCGTCGGCGCAGTGCGCATGCAACCAAACAGCGACGAGTCGCAACCCGTCACCGATCGGCCGGCGGATGAAATCCAAGAGCAATCGCGCCTGGCCTTGCCGCTTCCCGACCGGCCTGCCATCGCCGTACTTCCCTTCATCAACATGAGCGGCGATTCGGAGCAGGAGTATTTCTCAGACGGCATCAGCGAGGACATCATCACGGCGCTATCGAAGCTGCGCTGGTTCTTCGTCATCGCGCGCAACTCTTCGTTCATCTACAAGGGCAAAGCCGCCCATATGAAAGAGGTCGGTCGGGAGCTCGGCGTCGGCTATGTGATCGAGGGCAGCGTGCGCAAGAGCGGCGACCGGGTGCGTATCACGGTGCAGCTCAACGACGTCGCCACCGGCAGCCACATCTGGGCGGAGCGCTACGACCGCAATATCGCCGATGTGTTCTCAATGCAGGACGAGATTACCGAGGCCATCGTCGCCGCCATCGAGCCGCAGGTTTATGCCGCTGAGAATTTTCGTGCCAAGCGCAAGTCTCCCGACAGCATGGACGCGTGGGATCTGGTGATGCGGGCGCTGTCGCATTACTGGCGGGTGACGAGACAGGACAATGTCGTCGCACAGGCACTGCTTGAGAAGGCCACCGCCATCGATCCAGGCTACGGTCAGGCGCACGGCGTGCTCGCCGCGAGCCATACCTTCAGCGCCCACATGGGTTGGGAAGACATGGCAGCTGCAATGCCGATCGCCGAGCGTGCGGCCCTGGCTGCGATCATGGCCGACAGCGAAGACCCTTGGGCGCACCACGCCTTGGGCTGCGTTTATCTATTCGCGCGGCGTTACGACAACTCGCTGGCCGAGTTCGAGTTGGCGCTAAGGCTTAATCCGAACTTCTCGCTCGCCCAGGGCTATTACGGCCTGGCTCTGTCCTATTGCGGGCGCTGGGAAGAGGCCGACACGGCTGCGCGCCGTGCCTTGCGGCTCAGTCCACGCGATCCGTTTTCGGCGATCTACTACGGCATCGCCGCCTACGCTCAGTTCAACGGCCGCAACTACGACGAGGCGATACGGCTTTCGCGCGAGGGCATCCGACAACGCGGCGATTTCGTCGGCGCCCACCGGGTTTTGACCGCTGCCGCCGGCATGGCCGGTCAAACGGACATAGCGAAAGTTTCATTGCAGGAACTTCGACGCGTGCAGCCCAATATTTCGCTTGCCTGGGTAGCAGGCCAAATGCCGATCAAGCTGCAAACCGACCGCGCGCACTATTTGGAAGGCTTCCGCCGCGCGGGCATGGACTAACTTCGGTCGCACATGCTGATTAGGCCCACGTTCAACCGTATTCTGAGGCAGCTCTGATGAATCTTTTCCGGCTCATGATCTCACCATTGCCCGTACCGGCGGAATGGTACGCGTTTCCCCTACGGCTCATGATTGGCTTTGGCTTCATGCAGCATGGCTACGCAAAGCTTGCGCGCGGACCTGAGGACTTCATCAGCGTGTTGCACGCGATGGGACTTCCCGTGCCTGTCCTGCTCGGTTGGGCGACCATCCTTGTCGAGATGGTGGGTGGCTTGATGATCATGGCGGGGGCTCTGATTCCATTGGCGACAGTCCCCATGGCCGTCGTCCTTCTGGTCGCAATTTTCACGGTACATCTGCCGAACGGGTTCAGCTCCATCAAGCTGCAATCGTTCGACGCCGCCGGTGCTCATTTCGGTCAACCGGGTTATGAAACGGATCTGCTCTATCTTGCCGGCCTCATCGCGCTGTGCTTCGGCGGACCCGGGCCGCTCTCAATCGACGCATTGCTGAACCGCCGGCGAGGACGGGTCGATTAACGCGAAAAACTCCTCCTCCGATCATCGAGGTGGAACCCAAGCCGCCGCCGCGACCTTGGTAAGCGCGGCCACGGCCCAAGCCCAGCCCCACCCTCAAGGTTCATGTGGAGATTGACGAATGTATCGGCTTTTTATCGCGGGCCTGCTGTCCCTTATGTCCGCGCATTTCGCCTATGCCACGGATTTGGACTGCGTTAGCACGACCTTCAATGTGCTTTCTCCCAACGACAAAGTGTGCGTGAGCGCCTTTGAAGATCCGCACGTCCCCGGCGTGGTGTGCCACATCTCGCAGGCGAGAAAAGGCGGCTGGGGTCAGCCATTGGGTCTAAACGAAGATCCGTCCAATTTTTCGATCTCATGCAGACAAGTCGGACCGATCGACGTCGACCTGTCGAAGCTCGGTGAAAAGGAGGAGGTGTTCAGTCAGAAAACCAGCATCTTTTTCAAGACAACCCGCATTTATCGCTTGGTGGATAAACCGCATAACACGCTGGTCTACCTCGCCATCAGCACGAAGATCGTCAATGGATCGCCGGCAAATGCGATCAGCACCGTTCCGATCACACAATGGCAGCACTGATGGCTGGTAATGGCTGGCTAGGTAGGCTCTGCCCAGACCAGCAAAAGGCGGCTGGATAAATCCAGCCGCCGTAGTCAACTCTAAAGGACTAAGGCAATAGGCGTCACAGCTAGGATGACGCCGAAGCGGAACGGAAGATTACTTTTTCTTCTTCGCTTTCGCTTTCTTCTTTACCTTCTTTGCCATGGAGCGGCTCCTTTGATTAAAGCTCGAACACCTACTAGTAACCGATTCGCGCCGCTACATGCGGCGTGTTTTGTATTATTCACAGCCTGCAAACGATCTTGGCCGGCCTCGCCCAAGCGTTATGCATCCGGTGTCGACGCTTGATCAAATAAACCAAGTTCGGAAGAGAGCAGCGGACCAAGGCAGCGATTGCGTGTAATCTGCCTGGCATGAAAACCGAACAGCAGCGGGTTTGGCGGCCGAGACCGATGCAGTCGTTGTGGCCTGTCGGACTATTGCTGGCGACATTGCTGTCGACCGCATCCGCACAAGACATCCGCGGCCTGGAAATCTGTACCGCCGAGAAGCAGATGGAACGCCGCACCAGCTGCCTGCAGGCGAATGTCGAATTTCTTCAGCAAGCACTAAATAAGCTGTCGCGCGACGCACAAGAGAGGATCGCCGCCACCGACCGCGATCTTTCCGCGGCTCGCGCTGAGATCGCCGCACTCAAATCGGCGATGGAGAAGCTGAACAGCGAGTTGGCGGAAATCAAAGCGAAAGCTGAACCTCCCGCCAAGAAGTAGATAGGAAATCTCCCGCGTCCGCGCGATATCGAACGCCCGAAACGGGATTTGTCACGCGAAAATGCCTGAGTAATATAGGCACCAACCGATCACGGCGCAGACCGAACAGGCAGGTACAATGTCCAATGCCCTCGAACTCCTCACCACCCGGCGCTCGTTCAAGCCGTTCGAACTCGCAGGTCCCGCGCCGTCCGCGTCAGAGATCGATACGCTCTTGACCGTCGCGTCGCGGGTGCCGGATCACGGCAAGCTCGCGCCGTGGCGATTTATTGTGTTCGAAGGTGACGCACGCCGCGCCGCCGGTGACGCTATCGCGGCTGCATTCCGGACCAAATATCCGGATGCAAAGCCCGAACATATCGAGGCCGAACGCGAGCGGCTGACGCGCGCGCCCCTGGTCATCGCCGTCGTCAGCCGTGCCGGTCCGCACGTGAAAATTCCGGAATGGGAGCAAGTGCTCTCGGCGGGAGCCGCCGCGATGAACCTCGTTCTCGCCGCGCACGCGCTTGGCTACGGCGCGAATTGGATCACCGAGTGGTACGCCTATGACCGCAACGTGCTCGATGCGCTCGGCCTCGCGCCGCACGAACGCATTGCCGGGTTCATTCATATCGGCAAGCCGCCGGGGCCGCCGGAAGATCGGCCGCGGCCGCCGCTTCATGAGATCGCCACGCGTTTCCCGGCTTAAGGCATGATCCCGAAAAAGCCTGCCCCGGACTTGATCCGGGGTGGGACCCGGTTTTCGGAAAGGATCATGCCCCAAGGGAAAATCTAGAACATGATCTGATTCATCCGCTCGGATCATGGTCTAGGGGGGGCCTCACGCGTTGAGGATGAACTGGTCGAAGGCGGGATCGTATCCCGGCTTGTAGGTCGCGAGCTTGCGCGGCTCGGGCACGTAACGATCGCCCACGGTCACCATCGGGCGCGGCTTGGCTAGAATGTAGACGATGCGCTCAAGCAATGCGGTCGCAGAGACGGGCTTGAGCAGATATTCGTTGACGCCTGCTCGGACCGCCTCGACAACGCGCGAACGTTCGCTCGAGCCCGTGAGCATGATGATAGGTATGTCGGGCAGCGGAAATTGGCGCGGCGAACGCACGATCTGCACGAATTCCGCCCCGTTTGGTCGCGGCATTTCCCAGTCGAGGATGACGATGTCGGGCTTGACACTGCAGATCGCGTCCAAGCCGCCGAAGCCGTCATTCGCTTCATGGATTTTGCTGATGCCAATCGACTGCAGAAGCGCGCGCGTCACCCGGCGCATTTCGAATTCGTCGTCGACGACCAGCACCTTGAGCGCTACGATCCGTCGTGAAATGTCGCTTTCAAGCGATCCCATAACAGCCCCGCAACCCCACCACCGGACGGGAGAAAATCTCCTGACCTAATTGATCACAAATCTATAATTTACACGTCACGCCAATCGGTAAAATTTTAACGATCGCACTTGCGCGGACCAGACCTTACGCGGCCTTGAGCTTCACGCGCGAGATGCCGTGAAACTCGCGAACAAGATCTCGGTCCAGCTTGGGGCCCATATCCAACAGAGTTTGGTATGCGACCTCGCCCGGCAAGGGGGGCTTGTAGGAACGACGCTCGATGAGCGCCCCAAAAATATCCGCAATTGTGAGAATGCGCAGGAGGTCGGAAATTTCGCTCCCTTTAAGCCCATGAGGATATCCCGATCCGTCGAGATATTCATGATGATGAAGCACGACATCGACCATTTGAGCGGAAACCCCAGGCATCGCCGCAAGCGCCTCCGATCCGAACAATGGATGTTGCTTTATGATGCCCATCTCATTGTCATCGAGAGCTCCCGGCTTTTCGAGGACAGACAGCGGAACCCTGGCTTTTCCGATGTCATGCAATATGCCGGCGAATGACAGCAGCTTGAGGTCGCTTTGCGAAAAATGAAGGTGCCGACCGAAGCCGACTGCCAGACCCGTGACAAGAAGGGAGTGCTGATAGGTCTGGCTGTGGTGCTTGCGGACGGTATCGATCCATGACTCCAGACCCTCGGCCCGGACTTGCTCGACAACGGCGGTGCCGGCCTTGTCTATGACTGCTTGGTCGAGAGGAGATCCGACGCCTGCCGCGGCAAAGACATCTTGCAGCGCTCCGACGGCTGCAACAAGTCCGGGCGAGCCGTCGGCTTGAAAATCCGGCGGGCCCGCGGCAAGTGATTTGAGATCGCAGCGAAGTGTGGTCAAAAGCGCGGTTACATCAATCGGGCGATGAACAAGGTCGGTCGCCCCAAGTGCATATGCCCGCGCGGCCTCGAGCCGAGAGCCGCTCCGCGTAATGAAAATGAGCTTCGCGTCTTTCGTCTTGCGTTTCAGCCACTGCTTGAGATTGTGGACCTTCTCGATATCGCCGAGATTGATTCCTACAATCGTATATTGTCCGGGCGGATCCGCTTCCAGAATTCGATCTGGAGGAATGCATCGAATCTGAAAGATGCCCTCAAGGCTCCGGCGAATGCATTCCGCATCCTCCGACGAGGCACAGATCGCGGTCACTTGATCCATTGCCGCTCACCTCGAACCGCGATTCCCCGGCCGTCGTGGGGGCGCTCCATCGGCCCAAACCATGGGCGCGCCCGACCCGATCGGAGGCGCGGCAGCTTCGCTGCGCGTTTTTTTGGCCGCGCGGTAATCTCCTACGAAACTGCAAGAATAACTCTTACAACTAAAAGAAGAATTAAGATGAGCCGGAAGGCCAGTGGCCGACGATCGGCCTTACTCAACCTTGATGTTGGCGAAGCTGATCACTTTGGCATATTTGGCGATTTCCTCGGTGACGAAGCTCTTGAATGCGCCAACCGGCAGCGGCGCGGGTACGACGCCCAAATTGAGCAGACGCTCCTTGAAGGCGGGCTCGATGACGGCCGCTGAGATCGTCGCATTCAGCTTGTCGACAATCTCAGGCGGTGTGCCGGTGGGCGCGCAAATGCCGTACCACCCGCTTGCCGCATAGCCCGGCACGGTTTCGGCAATGGCGGGAATGTCGGGCGCAGCGTCCGAACGCGTCGGCGTGGTGACGCCAAGCGCGATCAGCTTGGCGGCTCTCACATCCGGGATGATTTGTGCGATCGGTGCAAACGCCACCGGAATTTGCCCACCAAGCAGGTCGGTCATGTAATTGGCTTTGTACGGCACCTGCACCATGTCGGTCGCGGTCATCATCTTGAACAGCTCGCAAGCCACGTGTGGCCCGGTGCCGACGCCGGCCGAGGCAACATTGATCTTGCCCGGATTGGCCTTGGCATAGGCGATCAGCTCGGCAACCGATCTGGCGGCAAATGCCGGGTTGACGACGATGACAAACGGCGTCAGCCCCATCCGCGCGACCGGCGTGAGATCGTGTGCGAAATCGAAATTGACGTGCGGATAAAGCGTCGCATTGATGGCGTTGGCCGAGACCGTCATCAAGAGCGTGTAGCCGTCCGGCGTCGCATGAGCGACGAGTTCGGTGCCGATATTGCTCGCGGCTCCCGGCCGGTTGTCGACGATGAACTGCTGACCGAGTCGCTCGGACAGTGCCTGCGCAATCAGCCGCGCGATGATGTCGGGCGAAAGCCCAGCCGGATAGCCGGCGACGATGCGCACCGGTTGCGATGGATAGGATTGCGCCAGTGCGATCCGCGCCGCTGCCGGAAGCGCGGCTGCGCCCAAAGCCAGATGTAGAAGCTTTCGACGGGGAAGTTTCACGATGCGCCTCCAAAAAATATCGGCTGATCATTCGGGCAACGCCGCCTTAAAAATTACGGGGCCGCCGCAGGCTCCGCTGGCAAGGCCGCGTTCAAATTCTCATCGCAGCGGCGGCGTTTGACAAGAGGACGCTTCGAGGCATCGATAAGCAAAGGGATCGCTCGAAGCCTCGCTGCCGAGGCTAAGTCGCCGATGATTGAGAGCCGATGTCCAGCCGATTAATTCTCACCCACAAAGTCTGTCCGGGATGGAAATCGCGTTGGCCCGCCCGCATAGCACGGCCTTTGTTCGCGAAGCCGCTGGTCGCCAATCGAACGCTCAACACGCGCCGGCGGTCAGTGTATTTGGCAGCTGGTTGCTCAGCCCATATACGCTGGTGCTGGGTGGCAGGCCGGCAACACCGGTTTGGCTGGTCTGATCGGGCGCGGTCGACACGCTGGGAAGTCCACCGTTGATCGCGGAAGCGCCGCCGCCGAGACACGGCAGGCCGGTGACCGGGTTTACCCCGATGCCGATATCTTGCGCCGTGGTGCCCGGCGCCGTGCCTGGCGTGATCGGCGACACCGGCATTTCCGGAGCTTGCGGGAGGGTGAGACCCTGCGGGACAGTGAGACCCGTTGGAGGTTGCGGGACAGTGAGGCCCGTTTGCGCGTGCGCGGCCCCTGTATGAGCCGCCATGAAAAACATCACGCCAGCGGCCAGCATGAGGGGTCTCGATGCAGGCTGCGCGATACGTCTTGTACGCATGACCATATTCCTAAATATCCGCGAGTCCCCATTCGCGCGTTTGGTTCCCTAGCCGCCCTTATCGCAGGAACGCCAATGCGATCCGCCGGTTCGTTAAAGTGCAGCGCAACATTTCGTGAAACTGTCCTACTGCGACCGGAAATTTTCCTACTGCGACCGGAAATTTTCCGCGGCCTTCTCATGCAACCGCCCAGGCTTGGTCACGCGGGCGCCACAGACCGGAGGTAGCGTCGCGCTACGTCGGGAGGGGTGAGTTCAGGGAGGATGTCATGGCTCTACATGCCAAGACAGGCGAAAGCGTCGCGCGATCGCGCTTGACCACCTACAGCAAAAACATTTGCCCACAATGCGCCGGCTGGTTGCTTGCGCCCGACTGGTCCGAATATCTCAATGAGCGTTGCGTGCGTCACACTTGGTCGTGCGATGACTGCGGCTATCAGTTCGAGACCGCGGTGATGTTCCCCACCGCAGCGGCTGCGTAGCACCGCTAAGCGGCGAGCGCGCGCATTTCTGCATAGAGATCGGACTTTTCCTCGAAGCCGATGCCGGGCAGATCCGGCATGACGATGTGGCCGTCGACGACTTTTACGTTGTCGGGGAAGCCGCCATAGGGCTGAAATAGATCCGGATAGCTCTCATTGCCGCCCAGGCCGAGGCCTGCCGCAATATTCAGCGACATCTGATGACCGCCATGCGGAATGCAGCGGCGCCGCGACCAACCGTGGGCGTCCAGCATTTTGAGCGTCCGCTCATATTCGACCAGCCCATATGACAAGGCACAGTCGAATTGCAGATAGTCGCGATCCGGACGCATGCCGCCGTAGCGAATGAGATTGCGCGCGTCCTGGTGGCTGAACAGGTTTTCGCCCGTCGCCATCGGACCGGGATAAAACTCGGCCAGCGCCGCCTGCAGCTGATAGTCGAGCGGGTCGCCCGCTTCTTCGTACCAGAACAGCGGATAGTCGCGGAGCATCTTGGCGTAGGCGATGGCGGTCTCTAGATCGAACCGGCCGTTGGCATCGACGGCGAGGCGCGCCGCATTGCCGATTTCCTCAAGCACCGCTTCGATGCGGCCGCGATCATCGCCTATCGGTGCGCCGCCGATTTTCATTTTGACGACGTTATAGCCGCGCTCGACATAGGAGCGCATTTCCGCGCGCAGCGCGCCGAGATCCTTGCCGGGATAGTAGTAGCCGCCGGCGGCATAGACGAACACCTTCGGATCGGCTTTGCGGCCGTGCCGGTCGGCCAACAACCGGAACAACGGCTGGCCTGCGATCTTCGCCGTGGCGTCCCACACCGCCATGTCGATGGTGCCGACCGCGACCGAGCGTTCACCGTGGCCGCCGGGTTTCTCATTGGCCATCATTGCCGACCAGACGCGCACCGGATCGAGATTAGTTCCGGCGTCGTCAAGCAGGCTTGCCGGCTCGGCTTCGAGAATGCGATTGGCAAATCGCTCGCGGATCAGACCGCCCTGCCCGTAGCGCCCGTTCGAATTAAAGCCGTAACCGACCACGCGGCGGCCATCGCGCACGACGTCAGTGACGACGGCGACGAGGCTCGTCGTCATCTTGGAAAAATCGATATAGGCGTTGCGGATGGGCGACGCGATCGGCTTGGTGATCTCGCGCAGTTCAATGATACGGACTGACATTTTTTCCCCTTGCCCTCTCCTCTCGAGCCTTTCGTGCCGCTTTTTTTTGCCGCCGCATCAATCAACGCGGCGGATAAACATGCCGGCCGCCGTTGAAATCTTCGATGACAGAACCGTCTTCGCTGACGTAATTCGGGCCGATCGGCGATTTGCCATAACCGCCTGGAATGTCGAGCACGTAATGCGGCTGGCACAATCCCGAGGTGCGGCCGTGCAGCGCGCGCATCAGGTCCTGGCCTTCGCCAATGGTGGTGCGGAAATGCGACGTGCCGGGCGCAAGATCGCCATGGTGCAAGTAATAAGGTTTTACCCGGCACTCGACCAAGGCCCGCATCAGCGCGCCGAGCGTTTCTACGTCGTCATTCACGCCGCGCAGCAATACCGATTGCGACAGCATCGGGATGCCGGCATCGACCAAACGCGCGAGCGCCGCGCGTGCGCCTTTGCTCAGTTCGCGCGGATGATTGGCGTGGAGGACGACGAAGGTCGCCTTGTCGGTTCGCAAGGCGCGCACCAGCGCCGTCGATATCAGTTCAGGCGCGGCGACCGGAATGCGGGTGTGGACGCGGACGACTTTCACATGCGCGATGGCCGTAAGCCTTTTCATCACATCGGCGATACGGCGCGGCGACAACAGCAAAGGATCGCCGCCGGTCAAAATTACTTCCCAGATGTCGGGCGTGCGCTGGATGTAATCGAGCGCGGCGGCAAGCGCGGCGCGCGATAACCCGCCCCGCCCCGGCCCAACCATTTCGCGGCGGAAGCAGAACCGGCAATAGACCGCGCAGGCATTGAGGAGTTTCAGCAAGACGCGGTCCGGGTAGCGGTGGACCACGCCCTCGACCGGGCTGTGGGCATCGTCGCCGATCGGATCGGGGCGTTCCTCGTGGCGCAGGTCCAACTCGCGGCTGTCGGGAACGAATTGCCGCGCGATCGGATCGTGCGGATCGGCGGGATCGATCAGATCGGCGAGCACCGGCGTGATCGCCACCGCATAGCGCGCGGCGACTTGCTCCAGATCCGCGATACGATCCCGACTGACCAGTCCCGCATCGGCAATTGCCGACGGTGCGCGCAGCGTGTTGTTCGTTAGCTTCATGACGACCTCACTCACTCAGGGCTCCGGGCCGCATCCATCGGAGTCCATATTACCTGGTCGATGCGCGACGCGCCGGTCGCCAGCATGACCAGCCGATCGAGACCGAACGCCACGCCGGACGCTTGCGGCATTCCCGCCAATGCGGCAATAAAATCCTCGTCGATCGGATAGCGCTCGCCGTAGATGCGTTCTTTCTCGGCCATTTCCAGCTCCAGCCGCCGGCGCTGCTCGGCGGCATCGTTCAATTCGCCGAAGCCGTTGGCGAGTTCGACACCGCAGGCATAGAGCTCAAACCGCTCGGCGACGCGCCGGTCGCGTGCCGGCCGCGCCAGCGCCGATTGCACCGCCGGATATTCGTCGAGAATGGTGGCGCGCCCGATGCCGAGATTGCTCTCGATCCGCTCGACCAGCACGCGGCTGAAAATATCGCCCCAAGTGTCGTCGTCAGCTGTGCGGATGCCGGCCGCCTGCGTCGCTCGGGCGAACGCGTCACGGTCCGGCTCGCCGCCCGGCAGCGTCGCCAACACATCAATACCGGCATAGCACGCGAAAGCCTCCGCGACCGTCAGCCGCTCGGGCTCGGCGAACGGATCTGCCGAGCGGCCGCGGAAGGTCAGCGTCCGGGTCCCGGCGGCCTCGGCCGCCACGAGGAGAATTGCGGCGCAATCCGCCATCAAAACCCGATAGGGCTCTTCGGCGCGATACCACTCGATCAGCGTGAATTCCGGATGGTGCAAGGCGCCGCGCTCGCGGTTGCGGAACACTTTTGCGAATTCGACGATCCGCCGTTCGCCGGCCGCGAGGAGCTTCTTGCAGGCAAATTCCGGCGACGTCCGCAGATAAAGCTGAGCCGGAGTGCCGTCAGGTCCCGTCAGCGTCGTGGCAAAGGCATGAAGATGGGTCTCGTTCCCGGGCGACCGCGCCAGCGCCCCGGTCTCGACCTCGATAAAGTCCTGCCCGGCGAACCAGTTGCGCAACGCCGCCACCACCCGCCCCCGCGCCAGGAGCGCCGGCCGGCGGTCGGCGTGGACATGGGGCGCCCAAAAGGGCGAGGAACGGGGCGGAACGTCGGGCATGCCTTGTCCATGGGCAAAAGAGAAAATAACTGGCGGATAGGCTCAAGATCGCTATGTTGCGCCTCGAATCGCGGCCCCGAACCTAAGGATTGCGTCCAGTGAGAGTCATCGCCAGCTCGTTGCGAAAAGGCAATATCGTCGATCTCGATGGCAAGCTCGGGGTCATTATGGCCGTCGAGAACATCCATCCCGGCAAAGGTACCCCCGTCACCCAGATGGACGTGCGCCGGATCGCCGACGGCGTGAAGGTGTCGCTCCGCTACAAGACCACCGACCAGGTCGAGCGCGCCTTCGTCGAGGACCGCAAGCATCAATTTATGTACCAGGATGGTGAAGGTTTCCATTTTATGAATATGGAAACCTACGACCAGGTCGCCTTGCAGGCCGACATCATCGGCGATCTGGCCGCTTATCTGCAGCCGGAGATGGAAGTCACTATCAGCATGCACGAGGCCAATCCGGTCGCGATCGAACTGCCGCCCAAGGCGATCCTCGAAGTGGTCGAGACCGAGCCGAGCGTCAAAGGCCAGACCGCGTCTTCGTCCTATAAGCCCGCCGTGCTCTCCAACGGGGTGCGCACCATGGTTCCGCCCTTCGTCTCGGCCGGCACCAGAATCGTGGTGATGACGGAGGACGGCAGCTACGTGGAACGGGCGAAGGACTGAAGATTCACTCCCCGAACATTTCTGAACAATCATTCATTGGGGCGGGCGCCGATTATTTTGGCACCGCTTGGCAGGACGCGCGTTGGTAGCGATAGTACCGGACACGAGTTCGGGATTTGAGCTGTGCGCGCTGGAGTAAGATTAAACGGCAGCGTTATTGCGACGGTCCTCGCAGGCGCGTCGCTATTGATGTCGGTCCATGCCGCGGTCGGCGCCGGTTGCAAGCCCGGTCACTTTCGGGCGCCCTATTTCATCAAAAGCATGGGCGCCTGCACCTTCGATCCCAGCACGCTGAGCTTTGCCGGCACGCCGGCCGAACAGGCGATGTGTCTCATGCGCGGCATGGACGAGACGCGCAATCTCGGTCCGACACTGACCTCGCTGCCGCCCGCGCTCGCCAGCCGCGTCGGGCAATCGAGTGGTCTACCCTCGCGCGAAGCGCTCAGCGCCTATCTGTCGAGCCAAGATCTGGAATGGAGTTTCGCCGCCTATCTGTGGCAGCCGCTGTCACACGCCCGCGATAACGATCCGAATGCGCCGATGGCGCGCTACTTCGTCATCCACGATACCAGCGGCCCGGTTTACCATCGCTCATTTCCCGACGACATCGACAGCAATCCGAAGATCAACAACCTGCAAAGCTTTGTTTGCTCGGACGAATGGGGCAAAGCGCATGTCGTGATCAATCGTTCCGGCGACATGTTGTTGGACCATGAGCTTTCGACGCCATGGCGGGAGACCAAATTCGAGCAAGCGGCGGAATTCGGCGGCGCGCTCAAGGGCCTGTTCCTGCATACCGAAATGATCCAGCCGCGCCGCGCCGGTCCGCATGGCCGCGATGCCCGTTCGCCCGATCCGGCATTTTCACCGGCGCAATATGACCGCCTCGCGCTGCTCTATGTGACGGCGAGCGTGCGGGCCGGACAATGGCTCATTCCGGCTTTTCACGCAGCGCTGGATGCCGAAATCCACAATGGCCACGACGATCCGTTGAATTTCAGTATCGACAGCTTCGCCGCTGGCATCCAATCGGTGATGGACAAAGTCGAGGGGCGCGAGGCGATCGTTTCGGCGTCGAGCAGCGCGCCGACCACCGACACACAAACGAACGACCAGTCCACCCCGGATGACGGCATTTGGATCGACGCGCAATGGGACCGCCCGCCGCGGCGTGTATCGCCACCGCCGGCCGCGCTGCCTCCGGCCGAGGCCCAGGCCGCCGATGCGCCGGCGTCCCAAGAGGTATTTAATTCGGTCGCGGCGCCAGCGGCGAATGCAGAGGTACCGGCAGCGACGCCGCACCATGCTATGGTGACGGCAGAACGCGAAACCGATTCCGCCCGTGAGCGAAAAACCACAAGTGCCGAATCTTGCGCGACGCGCCACGTTAAAGGCCATCGCCGGCACGTTTGCGGCAGCGATCGTGCCGAAAAGCGCGAGGGCCGAAAGCACGCCGTTCGATCTGTGGATCGAGAGGTTTCGCACCACGGCCATGTCGCGCGGCATCACGACGGAGACCTACGCGCGCGCCATGAGCGGACTGCGTCCCGACACAACCGGGCTTGACGCAATCCATAACCAGGCCGAATTCAACCAGCAGCTCTGGCAATATCTCAATCGCGCTTGTTCCGACTGGAAGATATCCGCCGGCAAAGAGAAGGCGCGGCAATACGCGGCGCTGTTCTCACGCATCGAAAAGGATTTTGGCGTCGAGCCCGCCTTCATGCTCGGCGTCTGGGGCATCGAATCCGCGTTCGGCGATCCCGTGGTCGAGAAGAACCATATGCGGCCGGTTATTCCGTCGCTGGCGACACTCGCTTGGGCCGAGCCGCGCCGCCGCGCCTATTGGCAACAGGAACTCATCAACGCGCTCACCATCGTGCAGCGCGGCTGGAGCACGCCGGAACAAATGGTCGGCTCCTGGGCCGGCGCCATGGGACATACGCAATGGATGCCCGAAGTCTGGCTTCATGTAGGCGTCGATTACAACGGCGACGGCAAAATCTCGCCCTATGGACCACCCGACGATGCGCTCGGTTCGACCGCCCGTTTCTTCGTTGAGCGCGGCGGCTACCGGCGCGGCGAACCCTGGGGTTATGAAGTGCGCATGCCGGTAGAAAAGGTCCGCGATAAATCGCGAACCTATGCCGCTTGGCAGGCCATGGGCGTCAGCCGCGCCGACGGCGGGCCGTTCCCGCAGCCGAACGCCACCGCGCGGCATTGGACTCCGGTGCCCGGCGGGCCTTCGTTTCTGCTCGGTCCGAATTTCTTCGCGGCGAAAAGCTACAACCCGTCGATGAATTATGCGCTTGCGCTCGTTCATCTCGGCGACCGTTGCTCAGGCGGCGCGTCCTTGGTGCGGAAATTTCCGGGCAGCGAACCGGCGCCGACGCTTGCCGAATTGCAGGAGATCCAGCTCCGGCTCACCAGAACTCGGCTTCGATACCGGCGGCGCCGACGGCCGCATCGGCAGCGGCACCGTGCTCGCGGTGCGTAATTATCAGCGCAAGATTGGCATCGAGCCTGCCGACGGCTATGCCGGGGTTGGGCTGCTCGCCCGGTTACGGCAAGGTTCCTAGACCTTGTGAATTGGCTCGTGATCCGGTTGGATGTGGCCGCCAAACCTTTAAGCCTACAATACGAGGAAATGCCAGCAATGACGCCGCCCCCTTCCGCGACCGCACGCGCTGTTTCGAACGATGCCGACCCCGCCGTTGCCAGTGTCGAACGCCCGACGCCGGCCGGCGCCAATGCGCCAGGCTTCGGGAGCGACGTTATCGCCGATGCGCTGCGCTCGCTCGACATTCCCTATATCGCGCTCACCCCTGGCGCGAGCTATCGCGGGCTGCATGACAGTATCGTCAATTATCTCGGCAATTCGAAGCCGCAAATGCTGCTCTGCCTGCACGAGGAAGCCGCCGTCGCCATCGCGCACGGCTATGCCAAGGTCACCGGCAAGGCGATGGTCACCGCGGTGCACTCCAATGTCGGCCTGATGCACGCCACCATGGCGATGTTCAATGCCTGGTGCGACCGCATGCCGATGGTGGTGCTCGGCGCCACCGGCCCGGTCGATGCGGCCAAGCGCCGGCCCTGGATCGATTGGATTCACACCGCGCGCGACCAAGGCGCGCTCATTCGCGACTATACCAAATGGGACGACCAACCCGCCTCGCCGGCCGCAGCGCGCGAGGCGATTTTGCGCGGCACCTGGATCGCCAACACCGTGCCGCAGGGACCGGTCTATATCAATTTCGACGCCGAGCTTCAGGAGGCGAAAGTCAGCGAGGAGCTGCCGCCGATCGAGGTGGCGCGTTACATGCCGCCGGTCGCGACCGCGGCGCCGGCCGATGTCGTGCGCCAGGCGGCGGCGATGCTCAAGGGCGCCAAGCAGGTGCTGATCCTCGCCGGCCGCGCGTCACGCGACGAGCAAGCTTGGAATGCCCGCGTACAGCTCGCCGAAGCGTTGAATGCCCGTGTGGTCACCGACCTTAAAATCGGCGCGAGCTTCCCGAGCGATCATCCGCTCCACATCGGCTCGCCGCGCGCGATCACGCCGGAAAGCGTCGAGGGATTGAAGAATGTCGACGTGGTGCTAAGCCTCGACTGGGTCGATCTCGCCGGCGGGCTGCGTGCGTTCGGCCCGTCGCCGACCGCGAAAGTGATCCAGATTTCGCTCGACCATCGCATCCACAATGGCTGGAGCATGGACCACCAGGCGCTGCCGCCAGTCGATTTGTTGCTCTCCGCCGATCCCGATCTCGTGGTGCCGGAACTCGTCAAGGAAATCGGCAAAAGCACGAAGCCGCATGCCCTGCCCACCCCGCGCAAGGTTTCCGACAAGGAGCCGGCCGGCTTCACCAACGAAAATATCGCGCGCGCGCTGCGCCAGGTGCTCGGCGATCGCGCCGTGACCTACACCCACTTGCCGCTGTCATGGGACGACAGCTGGATTCCGTTCCGCCATCCGCTCGATTATGTCGGCTCCGACGGCGGCGGCGGCGTCGGCGGCGGACCGGGCATCTCGGTGGGCGCGGCGCTGGCGCTGAAAGGCTCCGGCCGGCTGCCGATCGCGATCTGCGGCGACGGCGACTTTCTGATGGGCGTCACCGCGGTATGGACCGCGGTGCATTACAAAATCCCGCTGCTCTTCGTGCTGGCCAACAACCGCTCGTTCTATAACGACGAGTTGCACCAGGAGCGCATGGCGCGCGCCCGCAACCGTCCGGTCGAGAACAAGTGGATCGGCCAGCGCATGTCGGATCCTGAGGTCGATCTCGCCGCCATGGGCCGCGCCCAAGGCGCGACAGGCTTCGGCCCGGTGACGAAGCCCGGCGATCTGGCCGACGTTCTGAAAAAGGCGATTGCCGCCGTCGATGCCGGTGGTGTCGCGGTGGTCGATGTCCGCGTCGAGCCCGGCTACACTGCGGTGATGACCGCCGCGATGACCCGCGCGGGCAATTAAACGTGCCAGGACACTGAAGGCATAATGGCGGAACAGATGGGCGCTGTTTCGACAAGTCCCAGCGTAATGGCGGCGCCGCAAACGGCGCCGCCAATTCTTGCCGTCGACAATGTCGCGATGCACTTTGCCACGGCGGAGGGCGAGGTCACCGCGGTCGACAATATCTCGTTCGATGTCGCGCCCGGTGAGTTCCTCGCGGTCATCGGTCCGTCGGGCTGCGGCAAGTCGACTTTGTTCAACATGATCGGCGGTCTGCTCGGCGGCTATAGCGGCCGCATTTCGGTCGCCGGCGAGACCGTGGCCGGACCACACGCCTCGATCGGCATGGTGTTTCAGGAGGAATCGACTTTCCCCTGGCGCAACGTCATCGACAACATCGCCTTTCCTTTGGAGATCGCCGGTATGCCGCGACGCGAACGCGTCGAACGCGCCCGGCGCTTCATCTCGATGGTCGGCCTCGACGGTTTCGAGAAACGCTATCCGTCGGAATTGTCGGGCGGTATGCGCCAGCGCGTCTCGATGGCCCGCACGCTGGCGTCCGAGCCGAAGATTTTGCTGATGGACGAGCCGTTCGCCGCGCTCGACGAACAGACCCGGCTGTTGCTCGGCGATAAGGTTCTGCAAATCCAGCAGCAGCTCAAACAGACGATGCTGCTGATCACCCACAACATCACCGAGGCCGTCCAACTCGCCGACCGCATCCTGGTGATGACCTTCCGCCCCGGCCGGGTCAAACGTGTGGTCGACATCAAGCTGCCGCGGCCGCGAACGTCCGAGATCGTGTCGAGCGAAGCGTTCGGCCGTTACGTCGCGCAGATCTGGAGCGATTTGCGCGAGGAAGCGAGCCGCGGCCTGATCGACGACGAGGCCCGCGTCCACCATGACTGAGCGCCGGATATGAGCGTCGCGGCACAGGCGCGCCGATGGGCCCCTACCCTGCTTGGGCTCGGTTGCCTCCTGTTCGCTCTCCTCGCCGTCGAAATCCTGATCCGCTTGGGCGCGATCAACCGCTTTATCGTGCCGCTGCCGTCGGAGGTCGCGGCAAGTTTTGAGCGCGTGATTACCGAGGAAGATATTCTGCACCGCTTTCTGCTGACGGCATGGGAATGCTTCGCCGCCGGCGTCTTGCTGACCGTGTTCGGCATCGCGCTTGGCGTCCTGATGTATCGCGTCACCGTTTTCCGCCTCGCCTGCGAAACCTGGGTCGCCGCCTTTGCCTCGGCGCCGCTGGTGCTGGCCTATCCGTTGTTCCTGGTGCTGTTCGGGCGCACCGCATTGACCATCATCATGCTGGCCTTCCTGTCGGGCCTGCCGCCGGTCATTCTCAAGACGCTGGAGGGCCTGTCGACAACACGGCGCGTCCTCATCAATGTCGGCCGCAGCCTCAAGCTGACGCCGTCCCAGCAGTTCTGGAAAATCTTGTTGCCGTCCGCTTTGCCGACGATTTTCGTCGGCATCCGGCTCGGGCTGATCTTCGCCCTGATCAACGTGGTCGGCGTCGAGTTTCTGATTAATTTTGGCGGGCTCGGTCAACTGATCAATGAGCTTGCCGAGCGTTACGATCTGCCCGGTGTCTATGCCGCGATCTGCTTTGTCATTCTTGTCAGCGTGGTGTTCTTCGTGACCACGGAAAGGGTCGAGCGATGGCTGAGATCGGCCGGCTGACCATTGCCCGTCCCGGGCGGCCGTGGCTGATGCCGGTGGCGCTGCTGCGCGCCGTCATCGTGCTGTCGGTCTTGGTGATCTGGCAGGTGCTAGCCGTTTCCGGCCTGTTTTATCGCGACGTCTTGCCGCCGCTGCCGGCAATCTGGACCGCGCTCACGAAACTTCTCACCACAACAGACTTCTACCAGCAGCTTTGGGTCACGGTCGATGAGGTCGGTGTTGGGCTTGCGATCGGTGCCATATCGGGCGTTGTGGCCGGCCTTGTCATCGGCGCCAACAAATTCCTCGCCCAGGCCTTCGAGCCCTACGTCTATTATCTCGGTCCGACGCCGAAGATCATCTTCTTTCCGGTGATGATCATGTGGTTCGGCGTCGGCTCCGGATCGAAGATCGCCATGGGCGCGGTGTCCTGCTTTTTTCCGATTGCGCTCAATGTCGCCGCCGGCATGCGTCAGATCGACCAAGTGCTGATCAAGGTCGGCTTAAGCTTCCGCGCCAATCCGTGGCAGATGGCGACCAAGATCTATCTGCCGGCAATGCGGCATCCGATCATCAACGGCTTGCGGCTCGGTCTCGGTGTTGCCTTGATCGGCACGCTATTGGCGGAAACCAAGCTCTCCAATAGCGGCCTCGGCTTTCTGGTCATCCAGGCCTACAACATGTTCGACATGCCGCGGCTCTACGCTATCCTGATCGTCCTCTTCGTGCTGGCGATCGGCGTCAACACGCTGGTGGCGCGCTGGGGCGGCCTCGACAACATCAAACAAAAGTGACGGAGGAGATTAAAATGAACACCGCAGTTCCTCTCAAAAACCTCAAGGCCGTGCCGCTGCAATTGCCGGAACATCGCGACGCCTTCTATGGCGGCAAATGGCACAAGGCCAAATCCGGTCGCAACATCGACACCACCAATCCCGGCACCGCTGAATCGCTCGGTCCCGTCGCCGATTGCGGCTCGGCCGATATCGACGCCGCGGTCGCCTCGGCCAAGGCGGCGTTTCCGGCCTGGCGCGATACGCCGCCGCTCGAGCGCGCGCGGCTCTTGAAGCGTATCGCCACTGTGCTGCGCGATCATGCCGAGGAATTGGCGCTGATCGACGCCGCCGATTGCGGCAATCCGTTCGCCGAAATGGTCAAGGACGCCACCATCGCCGCGGCACAGATCGAGTTCTACGCCGGCCTCGTCACCGAGATGAAGGGATCGTCGATCCCGATGGGACCGGGCGTGGTGAATTTCTCGGTGCGCGAACCGCGCGGCGTGGTCGGCCGCATCATTCCCTTCAATCATCCCTTCATGTTCTGCGCCGGCAAGGCCGCAGCCCCGCTGGCGACCGGCAACACGGTGGTGATGAAGCCGCCGGAGCAGGCGCCGCTGTCGTCGCTGCGTTTGGCCGAACTGATCGACGGCATTTTGCCGCCCGGCGTGTTCAATCTCGTACCCGGCGGACGCGAAGCCGGCGCGGCGCTGGCATCGCACAAGGACGTCGCCATGATCGCGCTGATCGGCTCGGTGCCGACCGGCCGCGCGGTGATGAAAGCGGCCTCCGACACGCTCAAGCCGGTGATGCTGGAACTCGGCGGCAAGAACGCTCTGATCGCCTATCCCGATGCCGATCCCGACGAAGTCGCCGACGGCGTCATCGGGGGCATGAATTTCACCTGGTGCGGCCAATCCTGCGGCTCGACCAGCCGCGCCTTCATCCATGAGAAGATCTACGAAGCCGTCCTCGCCAAGGTGAAAACCAAGATCACCCATTACAAGCCAGGCGTCGCCACCGATCCGGCGACGACGATGGGTTCGATCATCTCCAAGATCCAATACGAGCGTATCCTGGGCTTCATCGATTCCGCCAAGCAGGAAGGCGCGCGCCTTTTAAGCGGCGGCGGCCGGCCCTCCGACCCCGCGCTCGCCAAGGGCTTCTTCATCGAACCGACGGTCTTCGCCGACGTACAGCCAAGTATGCGCATCGCGCGCGAGGAAATCTTCGGCCCGGTGCTCGCGGTCGCCAAATGGAGCGACGAGGCTGCGATGCTCGCCGAGGTGAACGCGGTCGAATACGGCCTCACCGCCTCGATCTGGACCAACGACCTGTCGACCGCGCACCGCACCGCGGCCGCGGTGCAGGCCGGCTTCGTCTGGATCAACGAAGTGTCCAAGCACTTCCTCGGCGCGCCGTTCGGCGGCTACAAACAATCCGGCATCGGCCGCGAGGAGTGTTTCGAGGAGATGATCGCCTATACCCAGGAGAAGAACATTCACGTGCGGCTCAAGCCGGCAAAAACCTAGGCTCTTTCGGCCCCGGCGATTTTGTCGCGCTCACGGGATGATCGCGCCCGCATACTTTGTCATCGCGTTGTGTCAGGCTTAGAAATCGGCCGAGACATAATCTTTGGAAGTATCAATTAGGGCGCAATTCGACGGGGGGCGGGTTTGAAACGACGGGACTTTATCACGCTCCTAGGCGGCGCGGCGGCCGCTTGGCCGTTCGCCGCGCGCGCCCAGCAGCCGGGTAAGATACCGACGGTCGGATTTTTTGGTCCGGCCTCGGCCGAGGCCTGGAGGCCATGGACAAAGGCATTTGTCGACCGACTGGCCGACCTTGGCTGGATCGACGGCCGTACTGTCAACATCGTCTTCCGTTGGGCCACCGACTATGGCGGCCGCTTCGGCGAGGTCGCGGCCGAACTTGTCAAGCTAAAGGTAGACCTGATCGTTACCTCGGGCAGCACAACGCTGCAGACCAAAAAGCAAACCGCCGAAATCCCGATTATTTTTGCATTGGCGAGTGAACCGGTCGCCACCGGCATGGTGACAAGCCTGGCGCGGCCAGGCGGCAATGTGACGGGCCTTTCGCTCGAAGCGCCGGACCTCGCCGGCAAGCGGCTCGGCCTGCTCCACGAGGCCGCACCAAAACTCCGCCGTCTGGCGGTCCTGACCGACGTTACCTATCCCGCCTCGGTGCTGGAGATGGAGGAGATCAAGACCGTGTCCGGCAGTCTCGGGTTTGAATTCGTCCCGCTCGAGATCCGCCGTGCCGAGGATATCGAGCCCGCGTTTGCGGGATTGAGCGGACGGGCCGATGCGGTTTACGTGTGCAGCGCCGATCCGCTGATGAACAACAACCGTGACCGCATCAACGCGCTTGCGCTCGCGGCGAAGCTGCCGACCCTGTACGGCGAAGGGCAATATGTGGCATCCGGCGGCTTGATGTCCTACGGGCCGAAGATTCCGGAAATGTTCAAGCGCGCCGCCGAGCTCGCCGACAAGATACTCAAAGGCGCGAAGCCCGCGGATATTCCCGTCGAGCAGCCGACGAGCTTCGAGCTCGACCTCAATCTCAAGACCGCCAAAGCGATGGGCCTGACCGTCCCCGAGACTTTCGTGCTGCGCGCCGACACGGTGATCGAATGAGGCGGCCGAAAAACTCCTCCCCGCTTACGGGGAAGGCGTCGGAGCGAAGCGAGGGTAAGAGGGGGCAAATGCCTGCCGCTTTCGCCCTCTCCCTCCCCTGATCGAATGAGGAAATGCCTTACAGCTTGAAGGTTTCGTAGGTCGAGGGATGAAACAATTCGTCGACCGCAACTTTGCGGGGCGACAGGCCCTCGGCGTGATGCTGGGTGAGGAAATAATCCAGCACTTTGCGGTTCGGCTCGACGCCATAGGACCAGAAATCGTGGCCCATCAGATCGCGCGCTTCCTTCAGACGCTCCTCGACGAACGGCAGCGTGACCTTGGTCGCCGAGGTATCCGATAGTTTCTTCAGGCCAGCTTCCTTCGACTGTTCGAACGCCTTGTAAACCGCGCCGGGCAGCCACGGATGTTTTTCGGCGATCTCGCGGCGGATGCCGAGCACATGCATGATCGGGAAAAATCCGGTGCGCTTGAAATAGTCCTTCGCCACCGCGGTCGGATCGGGAAACAGCCAGCCGATATGCGGATGGCCTTTTTCAACCAGCGTCGGCGGACGCGGCGCGATGAAGCCGTCGATCTCGCCTTCCTCGAGCAGCTTTGAAATCGTCTTGCCCTCGGGCGCATTATCGAGCTTGACGCCGGGCGGCAGTTTCACCGTGATCTTTTCCGGCCGTCCCGCTTCCTCGATGCCGCCGCGGATCCAGTGAATATCGGTGCGCTTGACGCCGTAATCGTCTTCCAGCATGGCGCGCGCCCACACGTTCGCCGTGAGCTGATATTCCGGCACGCCGACTTTGCGGCCCTTCAAATCTTCCGGCTTCTTGATGCGATCGGTGCGGACGTAAATCGAGGTATGGCGGAAAGCGCGCGAGACGAAGGCCGGCACCGCGATATAGGGCGAATTGCCCTGCGCCGTTTTCACCGTATAGCTCGACAGCGATAATTCGCAGATGTCGAATTCCGCGGCGCGGAAGGCGCGGAAGAAAATCTCCTCGGGAACCAGCGTCATATAGACCGGATCGACGCCGTCGATCTGCACGTTGCCGTCGATCAGCGCCCGGGTGCGGTCATAATCGCCGACGGCGACGGAGAGATTGAGCTTGGCCATTTCACTTCCTTATGAAGATTTGCGCCCTCAGATAGCCGCCCTGAACCGGTCCTGCCAAGCCGTTTTACCGCCCCGCAAAAGGCTCCGCCGACGCGATATCGGTGAGCTTGAATTGCACCCGCTCTTCGCCCTGCCAGCGATCGAGCGCGAAGGTGCCGGCGGCGTGCACCCGCGCGCCCCGACCGTTGCGCAGCGCCGTGCCGAGCTTTTGGCCGACGGCGCGGAAGGCGATGGCGTTGACGGCTGCCCCATCGGCGGATTTCAGCCGCACCCGCATATGTGCCTGACCCACTTCTTCCGCGTAAGTAATGGTGTGCGCCGGCAGCGCGATGACGGGCTCCGGATTGCCGGAGCCGAACGGTCCCGCACGCCCGATCATGCCGACCAAGTCGGTATTAACCGATGCCGCCGTCACCGCGCCATCGACCAAGAGGCCGCTGGCGCGCCGCGACACTTCGACGTCGGCGCCCAGCGCGGTTTCGAGAAAAGCGCGCAGTTGCGCGAGCGCGCCCTTGCGCAAGGTCACGCCGGCCGCCATCGCATGGCCACCGCCTTTGACCAACAGCCCCTCGCCGACGGCGCGGCGCACCGCGCGGCCGATATCGACGCCGGGAATGGAGCGGCCCGAGCCGGTGCCGACGCCGCCAGGCTCAAGCGCGATGGCGAAGGACGGACGGCCGAATTTCTCCTTCAGCCGCGCGGCGACGAGGCCGACAATGCCGGGATGCCAGCCCTCCGCGGCGGTCACCACCACCGCGCCTTTCTCCTCGATGCCGAGCGCGGCGAGCGCCTCGGCCTCGGCTTGCGCGAGCGTATCCTGCTCGATCGCCTGACGTTCGCGGTTGAGCCGGTCGAGTTCGCCGGCCATTTTCGCCGCTTCAAACGGATCGTTCTCGATAAGAAGCTTCACGCCCATATCGGCGCGGCCGATGCGGCCGCCGGCATTGATGCGCGGCCCGAGCAGAAAACCGAGATGCCAGGCTTCCGGCGGCCCGGAAAGCCGCGCCACATCCATCAGGCTGACATGCCCCGGGCGCTCGCGCCGCCGCAGCGCGATCAATCCCTTGGCGACAAAGGCGCGGTTGAGCCCGACGAGCGGCACCACGTCGGCAACAGTGCCGAGCGCGACATCATCGAGGAACGCCAGCAAATCGGGCTCCGGCCGCTCGGCCGTCCAAAAACCGCGCTGACGCAGTTCGCGGTTGAGCGCGACCACCGTCATGAAAACAAGCCCGACCGCGGCCAGATGGCCGAGCCCCGATAAATCATCGCGCCGGTTCGGATTGACGATGGCGACGGCGGGCGGCAGCACCTCGTCGGCCTGATGATGGTCGATGACCACGACGTCGACGCCGAGCTTCTTCGCCTCTTGCAGCGGCTCGATGCTGGTCGTGCCGCAATCGACACAAACCAAGAGCGTGGCGCCGCGCTCCGCCAGCGACCGCACCGCTTCCACGTTCGGGCCATAGCCTTCAAACAAGCGATCGGGAATATGAATAAGCGGGTCGAGGCCGCATTGCCGCAGATAGCGCGCCAGCACCGCCGACGATGTCGCGCCGTCGACGTCGTAATCGCCGAAAATGGCGACGCTCTCGCCGCGAGTCACGGCATCCGCAATCCGCTCCGCTGCCGCTTTCATGGCGGTGAGCACCAGCGGGTCGGGCATCAGTTGCTTGATGGTTGGATCGAGAAACGCCTCCACCGCATCGGCTTCGATGTTGCGGCCGGCAAGAATGCGCGCCAGCAGTTCGGGCAGATCGTGGCGCTGAGCGATGGTCAGCGCGCGCGCGGCACCGCGCTCGTCGAGCCGGTCGCGCCAAGCGCGCCCGGTCGCCGAGTTTTCGACGCCAAGGAAAAGACGATTCTCACCCATCGCCGTAAGTGTAGAGGCTTTCGGGCCGGAAAAACCGCCCCTCTTCCAGCCGCCGGCTCCTGTTCATCAGGCCCCGGCATGTAGTCATCGTTTGGCGCTAATCAAATTTCTTCAATTCGTGGTGCTCGGCCCTGATCCAGCGCACCGTGCCGCTGTTCGAGCGCATCACCACGGTTTCGGTCTCGATAAAGCCTTTGCCGAAGCGGACGCCGCGCAGCATCGGCCCATCGGTGACGCCCGACGCGGCGAACAGACAATCGCCTTTCACCATGTCGAGGATCTCGTATTTCTTGCGCGGATCCTTGATGCCCATTTTCTTGACCCGCTCGCGCTTCTCGTCGGTGTCGACGATCAGGCGCGCTTGCATCTGACCGCCGATGCAGCGCAACGCGGCCGCCGCCAGCACGCCTTCGGGCGCGCCGCCGATGCCGAGATAGATGTCGATGCCGGTTTTCTCCGGATCCGCGGTGTGGATGACGCTGGCAACGTCGCCGTCGCTGATCAGGCTTACCGCCGCACCGGTCTTGCGCACGGCGTTGATGATATCGGCATGGCGCGGCCGGTCGAGCACCATCGCCGTGATCGCTTCCGGCTTTACGCCTTTGGCCTTGGCGAGATTGAGGATGTTCTCGCCGGCCGGCGCGTCGAGGTCGACAACGCCTTTCGGATAGCCGGGGCCGATCGCGATCTTGTCCATATAGATATCAGGCGCGTGCAACAGCGTGCCGCGCTCGGCCATGGCCAGCGTCGCGATCGCGCCGGGCATGTTCTTGGCGCAAAGCGTGGTGCCTTCCAAAGGATCGACGGCGATGTCGACCTTGGGGCCCGATTTGGTGCCGACCTCCTCGCCGATATAGAGCATCGGCGCTTCGTCCATCTCGCCCTCGCCGATCACGACAATGCCGTCGATCGCCAGCGTCGCCAATTCACGTCGCATCGCATCGACGGCGGCCTGATCTGATTTTTTCTCGGCGCCGCGCCCGCGCAACCGCGCCGCCGCGACCGCCGCGCGCTCGGTCACCCGCACGATCTCAAGCGACAGAATGCGGTCGATGATCTGGCGTGACCCGGCGGATTTGGACGGCATGAGGCAATCTCCGTTACGAATAAACTAGGCTACCGAAGCGGGCCATTGAACGCGGCCAATGAACTATCCAGGCTAACTCTTCTCGATCCGAATGACCTGCGGCCGTCCGGTCACCACCCGATCGCGGCGCACCGCCGCGAGCGCTTTGCGCACCGCATCCTCGCTGGTCGCATATGTAATCATGATGACGGGCACCGCCTCACCCGAGCGGCCCGGCTGCGCGGCGCCGCGCGAGCCGGCGGCGTGGCGCTGCACGATCGATTCCAAGGAAATCTTCTGCTGTGCCAGACGCCGCGCGATGGTCGCCGCCGTGCCCGGCCGATCGCGCGCCAGGAGCCGAATGTAGTAGCCGCCCTCGTGATGCTGCATCGGCGCCTTGCGGACCCCAGTCATGCGGGCCACCGGCCGGCCGAAAGGCGGCGTGCGAACACCGCGCGCGATATCGGCGAGGTCGGCGACAATGGCCGAAGCGGTCGCCGCGCCGCCGGCACCGGGGCCGACCAGGGTGATCGGCGCAAGACCCTCGGCGTCCACGGTGACGGCGTTGGTCACGCCCATAACCTGGGCGATGGCGCTGTCCTTCCGCACCATGGTCGGGTGCACGCGCTGTTCGATACCGGCTTCGGTCCTCACCGCGACGCCAAGAAGCTTGATGCGATAGCCAAGTTCGCTCGCTGCATCGAGATCGGCGAGTGTGATCGATGAGATGCCTTCGACATAGATCGCACCAGGATCGAGTTTGGTGCCGAAGGCAAGGCTCGCCAGAATGGCAAGCTTCTGCGCGGTGTCATAACCCTCGACGTCAAAAGTCGGGTCGGCCTCGGCATAACCGAGCGCTTGCGCATCGCGCAGGCAATCGGCGTAGGCCATGCGTTCCTGCTCCATGCGCGTGAGCATGTAATTGCAGGTGCCGTTGAGGATGCCATAGATGCGGTTGAACGACGCGCCGTTCAATCCTTCGCGCAGCGTTTTCACGATCGGAATACCGCCGGCGACCGAGGCTTCGAAGTTTAGCGCGACGCGATTTTTTTCGGCGAGCGCCGCGAGCTTTTGGCCGTGGGCGGCCAGAAGCGCCTTGTTGGCCGTGACCACGGCTTTGCCGGCCGCCAGCGCGGTTTCGACCGCGCGCTTTGCCGGATCGCCGGCCCCGCCCATCACTTCGACCAAAACGTCGATCTCGGGATCGGCCGCCAGCGCCACCGGATCGGCGACCCAGCGAAATTTCTTCACGTCGAAATCGCGTTTCTTGGCGCGCGACCGGGCATTGAGCGCGACTACTTCGATACCGCGGCCGCAACGGGCGAGCAGCTTGTCGCGGCCTTCGTCGAGGAGACGAATCACCGACGAGCCGACGGTTCCAAGCCCGGCAAGACCGACTTTCAGCGGTTCAGCCATAAAACGTCGCCCGAATGAGGAGGAGCGTGACTTTAGGAGAAGAATCCGCCGACTAGCGTCGCGTTGCGAGCGGAACGACGTTGTGCAGCATTTCCGGGCCTGTTTCAAGAAAGCGCCGGATGTTGCGGGCGGCCTGGCGGATACGCTGTTCGTTCTCGACCAAGGCGATGCGCACATGGCCTTCGCCGTGCTCGCCAAAGCCTTCGCCGGGCGATACCGCGACGCCGGCCTTTTCGACCAGGAGGGTCGAGAATTCGACCCCGCCGATCGGCCGGAACGGCTCAGGGATAGGCGCCCAGGCGAACATCGACGCGGCCGGGGGCGGCACCTGCCAGCCGGCCCGTCCGAACGAATCCACCAGCACGTCGCGCCGGCGCTGATAGGTCGCGCGCATCTCGTGGATACAGTCGTCGGGACCGTTGAGCGCCGCCGTCGCCGCCACTTGGACAGGCGTGAACGCCCCGTAGTCGAGATAGGATTTCACCCGCGACAGCGCCGCGATCAGGCGCTCATTGCCGACTGCGAAGCCGATGCGCCACCCCGGCATCGAATAGGTCTTGGACATCGAGGTGAACTCGATCGCGACATCCATCGCGCCCGGCACCTGCAATATCGACGGCGGCGGATTGTTGTCGAAATAGACCTCGGCATAAGCGAGATCGGATAACACCAACAGCGAGTGTTTTTTCGCGAAAGCGACGAGGTCGCGATAGAAGTCGAGGCTGGCCACGCAGGCCGTCGGGTTCGACGGATAGCAGACCACGACCGCGATCGGCTTCGGAATTGAAAACAACACCGCGCGTTCCAGCGCGCCGAAAAATGCCTCGTTGGCTTCGACCGGCACCGAGCGGATGGCGCCGCCCGCCATCAGGAAGCCGAAGACATGGATCGGATAGGTCGGATTGGGAACGATGATGATATCGCCCGGCGCCGTGATCGCCTGGGCGACATTGGCAAAGCCTTCCTTGGAGCCGAGCGTGGTGACGACCTGGGTGTCGGGATTGAGCTTCACCCCGAAATCGGCGCGCGTAATACGCGGCCTGGGCGCGGCGGAGCCCCGGTATTCCCCGCGATGCCGAATAGCGGTCGGTGCGCGACTTGCCCACCACTTCCTTGAGCTTCTCGACAACATGCGCGGGCGCCGGCAAGTCGGGATTGCCCATGCCAAGATCGATGATATCGGCGCCGCCGTTACGAGCGGTCGCCTTGGCGCGATTGACCTGCTCGAAGACATAGGGCGGCAACCGGCGAATACGATAAAAGTCTTCCATGGTAACCCCGACAACGCAGCTTGATGGGTCAAGTCAACTCGATAAAACAGTACACTAAGACCGGATTTTTATCACTTGGTTTCGGCGCCCGCCGTCTGCGCCGGTGCCGGCGTAGCGCTCTGGCTGTTGGCTGAAGTGCGGGCGGTGGCCTGAATGGCGGCTGGCCGGGCCTTCGCGGCGGCCAGCGGCTTGCCAGTCTGGGTGGCTTGTTGCGACGCTTGTGTTCCGGCGCTCAGATGGTTGCGCTCGCTGATAAGATCCTCCGTCGCCTGCTGGACTTGGAGCGGGTTCATGGTCGTATCGTCGCGCGGCGGCGGCATGTCGTGAACGGCGGGGAACAGCGACGGATAATCCGCACCCGGCGAGCAGCCGGAAATAGCAAACACCATCGCAGCCGCGATCAACGCAGCCGCAAGCTTACGCGTCGTCACATTGCGCCGGCGATACACGTTTGGCTCCAAGCCCTGGCGAAACATCCGGTTTCGGCTAAAGCCAACCGGCCTCATCGATCCGCCACCCCGCTGCACTTTCAAAAAGCAGTACTACCCCAATCGATTACGTAACGAAGTCCTAGATAGCACAAGCAATTCGGGTAAAATGCTAATATGTCGAAACAAGGACCGCGGTTGTCCGCGATGCAATCGCCTTGGCAAGACGCCTAAATAAGCGGCTTGTGCGCGGGGCCCTCTGAGACCATTTCTGCAGGGAAGCGGCGCGTCTGGCCGTGTCAAAAAATCCATTGGGGAACGCTCGTGCGGGCGCCATCGCAGGAATCGGTGCAGCAGCAGGTGAAACGACCCGCAACGCCAGGCCCGATCAAGATCGGGCCGCTCGACGTCGAGCAGTTTTCGCGCAATCTGGCGCGGATGGTCGAGCAAGGCGGCCGCGCGCTCGCCGCCTATATGAAGCCGCGCGAGACCGGCCAAGCCAATGGCGAATTCGCCGAGGAAGTGGCCGAAGTCGTCAAGACGCTGAGCCAGGTTATGGAATACTGGCTGGCCGATCCGCAGCGCACCGCCGAATTGCAGACCCGGCTCGGCAAGGCCTATCTCGATCTTTGGGCGGCCGCGGCGAAGCGGCTCGCCGGCGAGGATGTTCCGCCGGTTGCGAAGCCCGCGGCTTCCGACAAGCGCTTCGCCGACCCGGAATGGACGCAGAATCAATTCTTCGACTTCCTCAAACAGGCCTATCTCCTGACCACGGATTGGGCCGACAAACTGGTGCGCGACGCCGCCGAGCTTGACCCGCACACCAGGCAAAAAGCCGAATTCTATGTCCGGCAGATCGGCAATGCGCTGTCGCCGACCAACTTCGTCCTCACCAATCCCGAACTGTTGCGCGAGACCCTCCTGTCGAACGCCGACAACCTCGTTCGCGGCATGAATATGCTGGCGGAGGACATTGAAGCCGGCGGTGGCGACCTGAAAATCCGCCAGTCGGATTCTTCGATGTTCGAGGTGGGACGCAATCTCGCGACGACCCACGGCAAGGTAATCTTCCAGAACGAGCTGATGCAGCTCATCCAATATGAGCCGACGACCGAGACCGTGCTCAAGCGGCCCTTGCTGATCGTGCCGCCGTGGATCAACAAATTCTACGTGCTCGATCTGACGCCGGAGAAGTCCTTCATCAAATGGTGCGTCGATCAGGGCCTGACCGTATTCGTCATCTCCTGGGTCAATCCCGACGCACGCCTCGCCGAGAAAGGCTTCGAAGATTATGTGCGCGAAGGCCCGCTTGCGGCGCTCGACGCGATCCAGCAGGCGACCGGCGAAGATAAGGTCCATGCCATTGGCTATTGCGTCGGCGGTACGCTGCTTGCGGTGACACTCGCGGCCATGGCCGCCCGCCATGACGAGCGTATCGTCTCGGCGACCTTGTTCGCCGCACAGGTCGATTTCACCTATGGCGGCGACCTCAAAGTCTTCGTCGATGAGGAACAGGTCGCGGCGATCGAACAGAAAATGGCCGAGCGCGGCTATCTCGACTCCGGCGCGATGGCGAGCGTCTTCAACATGCTGCGCTCGAACGACCTGATCTGGCCCTACGTCATCAACAATTACCTCAAGGGCAAAGCGCCGTTTCCGTTCGATCTCTTGTACTGGAACTCCGACGCCACCCGCCTGCCCGCCGCCAATCACTCATTCTATCTGCGTAACTGCTATCTCGAGAACAGACTGTCGAAGGGCAGGATGGTGCTCGGCAACACGCTCATTGACCTCAAGGCGGTGAAGATTCCGATCTACAATCTGGCGACCCGCGAAGATCACATCGCGCCGGCCAAATCGGCCATGTTCGGCTCGAAATTTTTCGGCGGTCCAGTGAAATTCGTCGTGTCCGGCTCCGGTCATATCGCCGGCGTGGTCAATCCGCCCGCCAAAAAGAAATATCAATATTGGACCGGCCCCAAGCCGCGTAACGCCGATATCGACGGCTGGCTCGCCAAGGCCAAGGAAAACCCCGGATCGTGGTGGCCCGATTGGATCGTCTGGCTGACGCGGCAAAGCCCGACCGAAGTGGCCGCGCGCATTCCCGGCGACGGCGCGCTTCAACCCATCGAGGACGCGCCTGGAAGCTACGTCAAGGTGCGCGGTTAAATGGCCTTCATGCGCAGCCTTCCTCTTGCGTCTATCGCGCTGTGCCTCCTGTGCTCGATGGCCGCCGCCGACGACAGGGCGATCTGCGGTTCGGTGCCGATAAAATCGGACGCCGTCGGCGCCTGCAGCCGGATCATCGCCGCGCCGAGAACCAGCGCGCACGATCGCACGATGGCGCTGACCTTCCGCGGCGATGCCAGACACAGCCAAGGCGACAACGCGGCAGCCATCGCCGATTACAGCCAGGCGCTGACGCTGCAGCCCGATTACCGGCCGGCGCTGATCGGCCGTGCCATCGCCTATCGGGAGACCAACGATCCGACCCGCGCGATTGCGGACTTCGACCAAGCGATCAAGCTCGATCCGAAAGACGCCAAAGCGCTCTACGAACGCGGCGTCACCAAAGCCAAATCCGGCGACGCGGCCGGAAGCGATACTGATGTCGCGGCGGCGAAGGCGATCAATCCGGGCATTGCCGATAAGCGGTAATCACGGACAAGCCCGACGATATCGGCTACGGAAACAGCGCCACCTGCTCGAGTCCCGTCGTCTCCGCGAAGCCCAGCATCAGATTCATATTCTGCACCGCCTGGCCCGAGGCGCCCTTGGTCAGATTGTCGAGCGCCGAGACGATGATGGCGCGGCCGGGGATGCGGTCGGCGACGACGCCGATAAAGGTCATGTTCGAGCCACGCACATGCCGGGTCTGTGGCGTCGCGCCAAACGGCAGCACGTGGACGAACGGCTCCTTTGCGTAGGACTTCAAAAGCAACGCATGAAGATCCTGCGGCGAGGCTTTGAGACCGCGTACATAGATCGTCGACAGAATGCCCCGGTTCATCGGCACCAGATGCGGCGTGAACGTCACGACGACGTCGCGCCCGGCGGCCACGGAGAACTCTTGGTCGAGCTCGGACATGTGGCGGTGGTGGCCGACACCGTAGGCATGAAAGCCCTCGGACACTTCCGAAAACAGCATCTCCTCGCGCGCCGTCCGGCCGGCGCCCGTCATGCCGGACTTGGCGTCGATGAGGATCTCGTCGGGATTGATGGCTTTGGCTTTGAGAAGCGGGATCAGCGCCAGTTCGGCGCAGGTGGTGTAGCAACCGGGATTGGCGACAAGCTTCGCCGTCTTGATCTTGTCCCGATAGACCTCGACCAATCCGTAGACGGCGTCTTTCTGAAGCTCGGGCGCGAAATGCTCATGGCCGTACCAGCGTGCATAGGCGGCGGAATCGGCCAGCCGGAAATCGGCCGAGAGATCGACGACTTTGGTAGCCGGCGCACGCGTCATCAGATCCTTGATGACTTTCTGCGTCGTGCCATGCGGCAGTGCGCAGAACACCAGATCGAGCGCCAGCGCCTTCCAATCGGCACCCTCGATCGCCGTCAGGGTCGGCAGCGCGTACGGCGAGAATTGCGGAAACACCTCCGCCATCGGCTTGCCGGCGCGCCGGTCGGCGGTGAGCAATGCGATCTCGACTTGCGGATGGCGCAGCAACAGCCGCACCAGTTCCGCGCCGGTATAGCCGGAGGCGCCGAGCACGCCGATTTTTGCTTTTGCAGCCATGATTCTACCCTTTGTCCTTGGAGGGATAAGGCCGAATCCGCAAGCCAATTATCGGGGAAGCGTGCCGCGGACCCGGCGGCACGAATTGATTACGCGCGAGCGCGCATCCGTGCCGTGGCAATACGGCGGCGGCGCTTGGCGGAAGCAATACTGGTCAAAACGAAGTCCATGGCCGCGCATATAAGGCCCGGGCCTTGAGCCGTCAAATCTCGGGAGCCGTCAATTCGCTCATGGTTTTGCCGTGTCGATGGCATAGTCCGTGATCTCGCTGGGATTGATTCGTCCGCCATTGCAGACCGCAAACCAAGCGCCACATAGAAACCGCTTTACGAACAGTTTTGGGCAAGGCCCTGGGAACACGCGTGAAATCCTCGAAAAAAGACAAAGCCAAATCGCCGCCAAAAACGGCGCCTAAGACCCCTGATCTGTTCGCCGGCGCTGCCGCGCCCCGGCGCGCCGCCGCCAGCCGCCCCGCCCCGTCCGCACGCAATACAGGCGAGTCCGGCTATACGGCCAAGCACATCGAAGTCCTGGAAGGCCTCGAGCCGGTGCGCCGCCGCCCCGGCATGTATATCGGCGGCACCGACGAAAAGGCGCTGCATCACCTGTTCGCCGAAGTGATCGACAACGCCATGGACGAGGCGCTCGCCGGCCACGCCGACTGGATCGAGGTCGAGCTCGGCGCCGACGGCTTCCTCGCCGTGACCGATAACGGCCGCGGCATCCCGGTCGATCCGCATCCGAAGTTCAAGAACAAGTCGGCGCTGGAAGTGATCATGTGCACGCTGCACGCCGGCGGCAAATTCGACTCCGAAGTCTATGAAACCTCGGGCGGCCTGCACGGCGTCGGTGTCTCAGTGGCAAACGCGCTGTCGGACCGTATGGAGGTCGAAGTCGCGCGCGGCCAGAAGCTCTATCGAATGACTTTCGAGCGCGGCAAGCCGAAGACGAAATTGCTGGATGCCGGCAAGGCGCCGAACCGCCGCGGCACCAAAGTGCGCTTTCATCCCGACCCGGAGATTTTCGGCGCCAAGGCGCACTTCAAACCGGAGCGCGTCTTCAAGATGACGCGTTCGAAGGCCTATCTGTTCGGCGGCGTTGAAATCCGCTGGTCCTGCGCGCCGGAGCTGTTGCGCGGCGTTGACAATGTACCGGCCGAGGCCAAGTTTCATTTCGCCGACGGGCTCAAGGATTATCTGTCAGAAACGCTGGCGAGCGCGACGCTGGTTCATCCCGACATTTTCACCGGCAACGCCGGCAAAACCGGCAAACATGGCGGCGCGCAATGGGCCGTCGCCTGGACCGCCGACGCCGACGGCTTCCTCAATTCCTACTGCAACACCGTCCCAACGCCGGACGGCGGCACCCATGAATCCGGCTTGCGTTCCGCCCTCACCCGCGGCTTGAAGGATCACGCCGAGCGGGTCGGCCAGGGCAAGCGCGCCGCGACCATCACGTCGGAAGACGTCATGACCAGCGCCTGCGCCATGCTCTCGGTGTTCATCCGCGAGCCGGAATTCCAAGGCCAGACCAAGGACCGGCTCGCCACCGCCGAAGCGCAGAGGATCGTCGAGCAGGCGATCAAAGACCCGTTCGACCACTGGCTCGCCGGTAATCCGCTGCAAGCCAACAAGCTCCTCGACTTCGTCATCGAGCGCGCCGACGAGCGCGTTCGCCGCCGTCAGGAAAAGGACATCGCGCGCAAGAGCGCGGTGCGCAAACTCCGCCTGCCCGGCAAACTCGCTGACTGCACCAACAGTGCCGCTGAAGGCTCGGAGATTTTCATCGTCGAGGGTGACTCAGCCGGCGGCTCGGCGAAACAGGCGCGCAACCGCGCCTCGCAGGCGATTCTGCCGTTGCGTGGCAAGATCCTCAACGTCGCCTCGGCCGGCAAGGACAAGCTGGCGCAGAACCAGCAGCTCGCCGACCTCGTCCAGGCGCTCGGCTGCGGCACCGGCGTGCATTATCGTGACGAGGATTTGCGCTACGGCCGCGTCATCGTCATGACCGACGCCGATGTCGACGGCGCCCATATCGCGTCGCTCCTCATCACCTTCTTCTACCGGCAGATGCCGCAGCTCATCGACCACGGCCATCTTTATCTCGCCGTGCCGCCGCTCTACCGGCTATCGCATGGCGGCAGGAATTTTTATGCCCGCGACGAGAAGCACCGCGACGAGATTTTGAAACAGGAATTCCGCGCCAATGCCAACGTCGAAGTCAGCCGTTTCAAAGGGTTGGGCGAGATGATGGCGGCGCAGCTGAAAGAAACCACGATGGACCCGGCGAAGCGTACGCTGCTTCGTGTCATGCTCGTCGCCGACGACCGCAAGGATACCGAGAAATCCGTCGAACGGCTAATGGGCACCAAAGCCGAATCGCGCTTCGAGTTCATTCAGGAGCGCGCGGAATTCGCGAGCGACGAATTATTGGACGTGTAATTCTCTCGGTCATTGCGAGGAGCGACGCGACGAAGCAATCCAGCTCTTTCCGCACCGAGCTGGATTGCTTCGCTCCGCTCGCAATGACGACGTTCATTCTTTCTGAAACAACTTATCCGTGGCGGTGATGAGACCGATATCGGGATGGGCCGAGCAATAGTCGTCGAGCTTCTTGGCATTGGCGACGAATTGACCGGTCGCGATCACCGGCGGGTCATCCTCGTTCTTGTAGTAGCCGTCGAGCCAAGCCAGGATGACACCGACGTCTTCCTTGCTGGCCGATTGGAACTGGTGGCAGGTCCAGGTCGAAAGATCGATGTCGTCGGCGAATCCGGGCGCGCTCCACGCCAGCACGCCACATCCCAGCACGGCCGCTACGAGTTTCATCGCCAACTCTCCAGAACCGGCGCGCAAATTTGCGCTGAAGGGTCCGGTCTGTAAAGCCGCAAATCATTCGTCGAAATGCAAGTTCGCGGCGTTGACCACCTTGGAATATTTGGCGATTTCAGATGCGATCTGGCGTTTGAACTCATCGCCGGACGGGCCGCCTGGATTGACCGCCATGGCCTTGAGCTTGTCCGACACGGTGGTGTCGTGGATCGCTTGATTCAGCGCCGTCGAAAGCTTGGTGACGATCGGCGCCGGCGTGCCGGTCGGCGCAAACACGCCACTCCACAAATGCACGTCGACATCGGGATAGCCGGCTTCGCTCATGCTCGGCGTATCCGGCAGTTGCGACGAGCGTTCGGCGCCGGTCACCGCCAGCGCCTTTAATTTGCCGGCCTTGACCTGCGGCACCGTCGGGGGCCCGTCGGGAAAAGCGAACAACGTCTGGTCGTCGATGACGCTCAGGATCATCTCATTGCTGCCCTTGTAGGGGATCATCACGCCGGGAATGCCGGACTTCAGTTTGAAAAGTTCCGACGTGATGGTGAAGGATGGCGAGGTCGACGGATAATTCGCCTTGTCCGGATGCTGCTTGGCCCACGCGACCAGCTCCTTCACGGTGTTGGCCGGGTGGTCGCCCGCGACCACGAAGATCAGCGGGAAATTCGCGATCATCGCCAGCGGCGTGAAGGATTTGACCGGATCGTATTTCAGATCGGAATAGATGGCGCCCGCGATCGACATCATGCCGCTCGCCGCCACCAGGAGCGTGTAGCCGTCCGGTGCCTGTTGCGCGACATATTCCGCCGCGAGCCGTCCCCCGGCTGACGGCTTATTCTCGATCACCACCGCTTGGCCGATGATCTCCGAAAGCTTGGCGCCGACGAGGCGAGCGAAAATATCGTTGCCGCCGCCGGCCGCGAAGCCAACGATGACACGGACCGGCCGGCTGGGATAATCGGCCTGGGCAAACGCCGGCACGACGGCCGTGGCCGAGGACCCGAGCGCAGCAAGCGCGGACAGGATCGACCTGCGGGTGAGATGACCGACGCTCATGAAGCTTCCTCCAAATAGGTTCGCGACTTGTTTTTGTCCCCCGCTGCAGACGCGAGGACTGCGGGTTAGGTTAGCATAGGCCGCTGGGCGGCGCTCTGCGTCACGACTGCATCCATTCGACCAGGGCCGCGGTGACGGCTTGCGGCTGTTCCAGGGTCGAGAGGTGGCCGCTGTCGGGGATCATGACAAGCCGCGAACCGGCAATGCCGGCCGCCATCTCGCGGGCAAGCTCGGGCGGCGTCGCCTCGTCACCCTCTCCGACCAGCACCAGGGTCGGACACTTGATCGCGGCAAGGGCCGGCCGCGAATCCGGCCGGCTCATGATCGCCTGCTGCTGGCGCAGATAACCCTCAAGCCCGGTTTCCGCGGCCATGGCACGCACGATGTTCCTGAGCGCCTCGTCGCCGTGACGATCGCGATGCACGTATAGCGGGAAGGCAAGATCCGGAATTTCGGCATAGCGTCCACCTTTGGCGAACTTCATGAGGGCGTGCCGCCGCTCGGTCATTTCGGGCATGTCGGCGCGCGCGCCGGTGTCGAGCAGCGCCAGTCTGGCGACGCGTTCCGGCGCCTGACGCATGATTTCAAGGGCGATATAGCCGCCCATCGACAGGCCGGCGAGCGCAAAGCGGGACGGCGCCGCGGCCAAAATGCGCCTTGCAATCGCCGCCATGGTGTCATCGCGGGTATGGTCGGCGATAACGACCGGACCGAACCGCCACAGCGCGGGAACCTGCTCGGCATAAAGCCGCGCCGAGCAGGTCAGGCCGGGGACAAGAACGGTCACCAGCGGGCCTTGGGCGTCGTACATCGTGGTCCCCATTTTGAGAAAAGTGAAGGAATCTGCTTAACTTATTGCACTATTTCAAGGCTATCGCCGTTGACATTCGTCTAATCGATCTTATGTTGCCCGCAACTGCTAAAAGGCAGATTCGACCGCGCCTGAGCGCATTCCCAGCCGTAGCCAACCTGGTGCTGCACATGGGTATGGTGCTGCACATGGGTGCCGCCCCGCGGTCCTGACTCGAGGATTTATGTCGTTTTCAAATCTCGGCTTGTCCGACAAGGTTATCGCCGCCGTTGCGGCGGCTGGTTACAAAACTCCCACCCCCATCCAAGAACAGGCGATCCCGCACGTACTCGCGCGGCGAGACGTACTCGGCATCGCGCAGACCGGTACCGGCAAGACGGCAGCCTTTACGCTGCCGATGCTGACCATGCTGGAAAAGGGCCGCGCCCGCGCCCGCATGCCCCGCACTTTGATCCTCGAGCCGACCCGCGAATTGGCGGCCCAGGTCGAAGAGAATTTTATCAAATACGGCGCCAATAATAAGCTGAACGTCGCGCTCATTATCGGCGGCGTGTCGTTCGACGACCAGGACACCAAGCTGATGCGCGGCGTCGATGTGCTGATCGCGACGCCGGGTCGCCTGCTTGATCATTTCGAGCGCGGCCGGCTCTTGCTTACCGGCGTAGAGCTGCTGGTGATCGACGAAGCCGACCGTATGCTCGACATGGGTTTCATTCCGGACATCGAGCGCATCTGCAAGCTTGTTCCATTCACCCGTCAGACGCTGTTCTTCACCGCCACGATGCCGCCGGAGATCCAGCGCATCACCGAACAATTCCTGCACAATCCGGTTCGCGTCGAAGTATCGAAGCCGGCCACGACCGTTTCGAACACGACACAATTGCTGGTCCGATCGGGTCGCGAGGCGCACGACAAGCGCGACACGCTGCGCCGCCTGATCCGCGCGGCGGACGGCATGAAGAACGCCATCATCTTCTGTAACCGCAAGCGCGATGTGGCGACGCTGTTCCGTTCGTTGTTGCGGCATGGTTTTTCGGTGCAGGCCTTGCACGGCGACATGGACCAGTCGGCGCGGACGGCAGCCCTCGATCAGTTCCGCAAGAACGAAGTGACACTCCTGGTCGCTTCCGACGTCGCCGCCCGCGGCCTCGATATTCCCGACGTGAGCCACGTCTATAATTTCGACGCGCCGATCCATGCCGACGATTATGTGCACCGCATCGGCCGTACCGGCCGCGCCGGCCGTAGCGGCACCGCGATCACCATCGTCGCCGGATCGAACGACACCAAAGCTGTCGCCGCAATCGAGAAACTGATCGGCCAGCCAATTCCCTTCATGGACAGTCCGGCCGGCGCCGCGACCGCAACGGAAGCGCCGGAGCAACCGCGCGCCTCGCGCGCCTCGCGCGGCGGCGGGCGCCGCGACGATCATCGCCGTGAGCCGCAGCATCGGCCCGCGCCGGTGGCGCGCATCGACGAAGCGCGCTCCCGCCGTGCGCCGCCGCCCGGCCGACCGCGTACGACCGAGGATTCCGAGGTTTCCCACCTGCCGGCTTTTCTGTTGCGTCCGGTCAAGCTGAAAGCTTAGTTGCGCGGTAATTTTAACCTGCGTGCCACCGGTTTTCGTCCACAACCGTTTACCGGTCCTTCACTGCTATCCCCTACGTTTACGTGTGGATTAGCGACGGCGGCTACGCTGGCGCGGGGCTTTGCGTACCTTCCTAGGGTGTTGGAGACGATTTATGGCCGTGCCCCCAGAAGAGCACGAACGGACGCTGGCATTTGCTGAAGTTGCGTTGCAGCAGATCCGGGCGTTGGGCCAGTCGGCATCGCCGCGCAATTTCGAGATTTGGTATCATTACGCAACCGGTTACAACCCACCGCTGAATCAATCGATCAACGAGGCGCTCACCAAAAAGGGCGCGTTGAACGAAGACGATCTCGATCAGATTTACGACAGCTATATCGCCGCCAGCCGCATCGGCGAGCGGATCGACAACGTGGGCTCCCGCGTGCTCGACGAGATCAAGCAGGTGATGGCCACGATCGATGCCGCGGCAGGCTCGGCGACCAATTATTCCAAGCGATTGAACCTGGCGACCGAGTTGCTTGCGCAAGCGAACGACGGCGAGGCGCTCCGCACCGTGATCGAGCACCTGGTCCAGGGCGCCAAGGATATGGAGATCAACAACAAGAAGCTCGAAGCCAGTCTCGCCTCGTCGCGCCAGGAAATCGAAACGCTGCAACAGAACCTGGAAGCGGTGCGCGTCGAAAGCATCACCGATCCGCTCACCACGCTCGCCAACCGCAAATACTTCGACAACGCGCTCGCCAAGGGCATCGCCGAAGCGCAGGAGAAGAACGAGCCGCTGGCGCTGCTGATGGCCGACATCGACCACTTCAAGGGCTTCAACGACCGTTACGGCCATCTCACCGGCGATCAGGTTCTGCGCCTCGTCGCTTTATCGGTGAAACAAAACGTCAAAGGCCGCGACGTCGCCGCCCGTTACGGCGGCGAGGAGTTTGTTGTCGCGCTGCCGAGCACGTCGCTGCAATCGGCGATCACGGTCGCCGACCAGATCCGCCGCGCCGTCATGACCAAGGAATTGATGAAGCGATCGAGCGGCGAGCGCCTCGGCCGCGTGACGATCTCGATCGGCGTCGCGGTGGTGCGGCCGAGCGATACGCCGGCGCTTCTGATCGAACGCGCCGACAAATGCCTCTATGCCGCCAAACGGCATGGCCGCAATCGCGTTATTTGCGAGGCCGATCCCGAAGCCTCAGACCACGGCGCGCCGATGTCGGCACGCGTCGCCTGAGTGGTCATAGAGTAAAATACTCCCGAACCTATTTTAGTTGTCCGGTGATTAGGGATTCCGTATTCGCGCCTAGGGCGCGCCCCGGAATGACGATTACGGCGCGGTCCCGGCTTCAGCGCCGCGGGCCGGCTCGATCTGCACAGACTCACCGCAGCCGCAGGCCGACGTCTGGTTCGGATTATTGAAAACGAATTGCGCCGACAGCTTGTCGATCTTGTAATCCATCTCGGTGCCGAGCAGGAACAACACCGCCTTTGGGTCGATCAGGATACGGACGCCCCTGTCCTCAATCACTTCGTCGAGCGGATTGACGGCTTCCGCATATTCCATCGTATAGGCCATGCCGGCGCAGCCGCCGTTCTTGACCCCGACGCGAACCGCGGCGATCGGACGATCGGCTTTCGCCATCACCGTCTTGATACGCTCGGCGGCGGCTTCGGTAAGCCGCATCACTTGAGGTCTCGGCCGGGGTGTAGCCATTTTCAGTTCCTTTCCGCGCCTGCCGGCGCGGCGATGCGATTTATTCTAACTCGAACCTGCTAACGACCTCACATCACTTTATGTAGTGCGCACGCGATCGCGGCGCAATTCACCACATATTGAGTACGGTGCGCGCCTCGTCCGACATCCGGCTCGGATCCCACGGCGGATCCCAGACAATGGTGACCTTGGCCTCGCGGACGCCCGGCACGCTGGACACCGCACCCTCCACCTGCGTCGGCAACTCCGCCGCCGACGGACAATTCGGCGTCGTCAGCGTCATGTCGATATTGACCATGCGGTCGTCTTCGATATCGACCTTGTAGATCAGGCCGAGTTCGTAGATGTCGGCGGGAATTTCCGGATCGAACACGGTCTTCAGCGCGTCGACGATCTCGTTGCTCAACCGCGTCAATTCGTCGGCGGGAATCGCGGATGGCTTTTCCGCGGCGCTGGCATCGGTAGCGGACGCGGCGGTGACGGGGGCAGTATCGACGATGGAAGCATCGCCGGCGGTATTCGCCGGCTCGGCCTTCACGTCCGCGTCATAAGAAGAATTCTGGGTCATTTGAAGAAATCCTGCGCCTTGCGGAGCGCCTGCGCAAGGCAGTCGATTTCGTCGCGGGTGTTGTACATGGCAAACGAGGCCCGGCAGGTCGCGGTAACGCCGAACCGCGACAACAGCGGCATGACGCAATGCGTGCCGGCGCGGATGGCGACGCCGGAGCGGTCGATGATCGTTGCCACGTCGTGCGGATGAGCGCCTTTCATTTCGAACGAAACGATCGGGCCCTTGTTCTTGGTGTTGCCGAAGATGCGCAACGAATTGATTTCGCCCAGCCGATCTTGGGCATAGCGCACCAGCGACGCTTCGTGGTTGCGGATGCCGGCTTTGCCGATCGCACCGACATAATCGATCGCGGCGCCAAGACCGATGGCCTGAACGATCGACGGCGTGCCGGCCTCGAATTTATGCGGCGGCTCGCCATAGGTGATGCGGTCTTCGAACACTTCCCGGATCATCTCGCCGCCGCCGTTGAACGGCGGCATGGCGGCCAAGTGATCGTATTTGCCGTAAAGCACGCCGATCCCGGTCGGGCCGTAGAGCTTGTGCCCGGTAAAGGCATAAAAGTCGCAGTCGATGTCGCGCACGTCGACGTCGAGATGCACCGCGCCTTGCGCGCCGTCGACCAGCACAGGAATGCCGCGCGCATGCGCGATGCGCACCACTTCCTTCACCGGCACCTGGGTGCCGAGCACATTGGACATATGCGTGATGGCGACCAACTTGGTGCGCGGCGTCAAAAGCTTCTCGAATTCGTCGACCAGGAAATTTCCCTCGTCGTCGACCGGCGCCCATTTGATCACAGCCCCTTGGCGCTCGCGGAGGAAATGCCACGGCACGATGTTGGAGTGGTGCTCCATGATCGAGAGCACGATCTCGTCGCCGGGCTTGATCCGCTCGCGACCGAACGTATAGGCGACGAGATTGATGGCCTCGGTGGCGTTGCGGGTGAAGATGATCTCTTCCTTGCGCCCGGCATTGAGGAAAGTGGCGACTTTCTCGCGCGCGCCCTCGTAAGCCTCGGTCGCCTCGTTGGCGAGATAATGCAAGCCACGATGCACGTTGGCGTATTGCGTCGTATAGGCTTCCTGCAAGCGATCGAGCACCGCGCGCGGCTTTTGTGCCGAGGCGGCGTTGTCGAGATAAACCAGCGGCTTGCCGTAAACCGGCATGCTGAGAATCGGGAAATCCGCCCGGATGCGGTCGACGTCATAGGCGTTGTTGGTCACGGTCTTATTCATGGTGTTGCCCGGGCGCGGCGCTTGAGCCATGCCGCGACGGACTCCATTAGAGCCTCGCGCAGACCGGCATGCTCGATGCCTTCGACCGCTTCGCCGAGAAACGCCTGGATCAGGAGCGACTCGGCTTCGGCGGCCGGAATGCCGCGCGCCATCAGATAGAATTTCAGTTCGTCGTCGAGCGCGCCCGCGGTCGCGCCGTGGCCGCATTGCACGTCGTCGGCGAAGATCTCGAGCTCGGGCTTGTTAGCGGCCTCGGCGCGGTCGGACAAAAGCAGCGCCTGCGTCATCATCTTGGCGTCGGTCTTTTGCGCGCGCTGACGCACGATGATGCGGCCCTGGAATACGCCATGGGCTTCGTCGTCGAGCACGGTCTTGAAGACCTCACGGGACTGGCAGTCGCGCGCGGCGTGCGTCGCGACCAGCGTGGTGTCGGCGTGCTGACGGCCGTTGAGCAGCGTCGCGCCGCGGACGCCGGCAACGGTGCCCTCGCCGTCGAAATTCAAAAACAACTGATTGCGTACCACCGCGCCACCGGCCGTAAAGGTGAACGAGTTGAAGCGCGCATGCGCGCCGATCGCGGCGGCCAGCGTCGAGACGTGGAGCGCGTCTGCGCCCTCGGCGACGATCTTCACATGATCGACATGGGCATTGTCGCCGACGAACATTTCAACTGCCGCGTTGACCTGATAGTCGCTTCCGGCCGGGCCCTCATGGCTCTCGATCAGCATGGCCCGCGCCCGCTCCTCGATGACGACGAGCGAGCGTGTAAAAGTCGCGGCGGGTTTTTGCGACGTTACGAACAGCAGGTGCAGCGGCCGCGCGATGGTCGCGCCGGCGGCGATCCGGATCACCGCGCCGTCGCCCATCAGCGCGGTATTCAGCGCCACAGCGACATTGCCGGCGGGCGCGATCTTGCCGAGATGCGCGGCGACTGCCGGATCGTTGTCGGTAAGTGCCTGCGCCAGCGAGCGGACCGAGAGGCCCTTTTCCAAGTTCGCGAGGTCGGACAGTTCGGCGACGAAAGCGCCATCGACGAACACCAGAGGGCGGGCATCGATATCGCGGAGCAACTCGCCCGCGGTTTTCGCAGCAGCCTTGGCCGTCGCGTCCGGCGGGCTCGCCAGCGGCTTGGCATCGCGCATCAGCACGCGCAGATCGGTGTATTTCCACTCCTCGACACGGCGGTGCGGCAAACCCTCCTTGGCGAACACGTCGAAAGCGGCGTCGCGCTGCGCCGCCACCGCGCCGTTGCCGGGGAGCCGCGCGCGCGCTTGCGCGAATTCCTGCGCAAGTGCGGCCTCTGCCGCGGTCTTGATGATGGTGACTTCAGCGTTCACGCCGCCGCCTCTTCCTGATACTCGGCATAGCCGCGCGCTTCGAGCTCGAGCGCCAAATCCTTGGTGCCGGTCTTGACGATGCGGCCGGCCGACAGCACGTGGACAATGTCCGGCACGATATAAGACAACAGCCGCTGGTAATGCGTGATGACGACGAATGATCGTTGCGGCGCGCGCAGCCGGTTGACGCCGTCGGCCACGATTTTCAGCGCATCGATATCGAGACCGGAATCGGTTTCATCGAGCACCGCAAGCCGCGGCTCCAACAGCGCCATCTGCAAAATCTCGTTGCGCTTCTTCTCGCCGCCGGAAAAGCCGACATTGACGGCGCGGCGCAGCATGTCCTGCTCGATGCCGAGCTTGGCGGAAAGGTCGCGGACCCGCTTGATGAATTCCGGCGTGGACAGTTCGGTCTCGCCGCGCTTCTTTCGCTGCGCGTTGAGCGCGGTGCGCAGAAAGGTCATCGAGGCGACGCCGGGAATTTCCATCGGATATTGAAACGCGAGAAACATGCCGGCGGCGGCGCGTTCGTCCGGCGTCATGTCGAACAGGTTCTTGCCGTTGAAACGCACTTCGCCCGCGGTCGGCGTGTAGTCGGCCTTGCCGGCGAGCACATAAGCCAGCGTCGATTTGCCGGAGCCGTTCGGACCCATAATGGCATGGACCTCGCCGGCATTTACGGTGAGGTCGAGACCTTTGAGGATTTCCTTGCCGTCGATGTCGACATGCAAGTTTTCGATTTCAAGTAACGCCATTCAAAGCTCCAGATTCTTTTCAACACGCCGCTGGCGGCCGCGCCAGCGCCAGTCGCCATCGGTCTTGCTACGGCTGATAAAGACGAAGGCCGCGATGGCAAGAATGTCGATGACCAGCGCGGTGAAGCCGCCCGAGCGGCCCTGGCCGAGCACCGGTGCCAGCATCGAGGTCATGACCACGACGAACATCGTCAGCACGGTGAGCGCCCAACCTTCCCAGGTCACCGGCGTCGGGCCGTAGCCGCGTTCTCTCGGTTGGAACCAATAGGTGTTCAGCATGTCCGCTCTTAGGATTGTTCAGCCGACGCTGCCTTCCAGCGAGACCGAGATCAGCTTCTGCGCCTCGACCGCGAATTCCATCGGCAGCTGCTGCAGCACGTCCTTGACGAAGCCGTTGACGACCAGCGCGGTCGCCTCCTCCGCCGAGAGCCCGCGCTGCCGGCAGTAGAACAGCATGTCGTCGGAAATCTTCGAAGTGGTCGCCTCGTGTTCGAACACGGTCGATGAGTTCTTCGCCTCGATATAGGGCACGGTGTGGGCGCCGCATTGATCGCCGATCAACAGCGAATCGCAATTAGTGAAATTGCGGGCGCCGGACGCACGGCGATGCGTGGTGACGAGTCCGCGATAAGTATTGTTGGAGCGGCCGGCGGCGATGCCCTTGGAGATGATGCGGCTCGTCGTGTTCTTGCCGAGATGCAGCATCTTGGTGCCGGAATCCACCTGCTGATAGCCGTTGGAAATCGCGATCGAATAGAACTCGCCGCGCGAATTGTCGCCGCGCAGAATGCAGCTCGGATATTTCCAGGTGATGGCCGAGCCGGTTTCGACCTGGGTCCAGGAAATCTTCGAGTTCTTGCCGCGGCAATCGCCACGCTTGGTGACGAAATTATAGATACCGCCGCGGCCGGCGGCGTCGCCCGGATACCAGTTCTGGATGGTCGAATATTTGATCTCGGCATCGTCGAGCGCCACCAGCTCGACCACCGCGGCGTGAAGCTGGTTCTCGTCGCGCATCGGCGCGGTGCAGCCTTCGAGATAGCTGACGTAAGAGCCTTTGTCGGCGATGATCAAAGTGCGCTCGAACTGGCCGGTATTCTTTTCGTTGATGCGGAAATAGGTGGACAGCTCCATCGGGCAGCGCACGCCGGGCGGCACGTAAACGAACGAGCCGTCGGAAAACACCGCCGAATTGAGCGTGGCGAAGAAATTGTCGCTGACCGGCACCACCGAGCCGAGATATTTTTTCACCAGCTCCGGATGCTCGTGCACGGCCTCCGAAATCGGCATGAACAGCACGCCGGCTTTGGCGAGTTCGGCCTTGAACGTGGTCGCGACCGAAACCGAATCGAACACCGCGTCGACGGCGACGCGCCTTTCGCCCTCACCCGCCGCGCCTTCTTCGTTAGCCGGCCGCTGAATGCCCAACAGCGCCTCGCGCTCGCGCAACGGAATGCCGAGCTTCTCGTAGGTGCGCAGGATTTCCGGATCGATCTCGTCGAGCGACTTCGGGCCGTCCTTCTTCTTCGGCGCCGAATAGTAATACAGGTCCTGATAGTCGATCGGCCCATATTCGACCTTGGCCCAGGTCGGCTCGCGCATGGTCAGCCAACGCTTATAGGCTTCGAGCCGCCACGCCAGCATCCATTCCGGCTCGTTCTTCTTGGCCGAGATGAAACGGATCGTGTCCTCGGAAAGGCCCTTGGGGGCTTTGTCCGATTCGATCAGCGTTTCGAAGCCATACTTGTATTGATCAACGTCGATGCGCCGGACCTGATCGACGGTCTCTTGTACTGCCGGCATTCGTCCCTCCGCTCACGGTTTCAAGGACCGCGGGTTGGATTTAGTCGGTTATGGTTGGTGCCTGCCTTCGGGTCACCCCCGTAAGACCGTTTGAATCATTCAAACGGCCGCGAATTCGTTTAATTATGCAGCGAGTTATGCCGCAATACCATGCTCCTTAGATAGTGCACTTGCGAGCTTTCTCCAAGCGCCGAGGAACATTTCGACATCGGTTTCTGTGGTGGCCCAACCGAGGCTGACCCGCACTGCGCCGCGGGTCAGCGCAGGCGAAACCCCCATGGCTGCAAGGACATGGGACGGCTGCACCTTACCGGAGGAGCAGGCGGCGCCGGACGAAACCGCAATTCCTTCGAGATCGAAGGCGATTACGGCGGTTTCCGCCTTCATGCCCGGAGCGGCGAACAGCGTGGTGTTTGGCAACCGGTCGGCGTTCTCACCGAAAATAACCACCTGCGGTGCGATCGCCTTGAGACCGGCTTCGAGCGCATCCCGTAAATCCCTCATGTGAGCGGCTTCCGCGTCGCGGTCGCGCCGCGCCACGGCAGCGGCCGCGCCGAAACCGGCGATGCCGGCGACATTTTCGGTGCCGGCGCGAAGCCCGCGCTCCTGGCCGCCGCCGCGAATGAGCGGATCGGGGAAATGGACGTCTTCACCGCGGCGAATAAGCGCGCCGGCACCCTTCGGGCCGCCGATCTTGTGCGCGGACAGGGTCAACAGATCGGCGCCGAGCGCTACAATATCGCAGGCAATCCTGCCGGCCGCCTGGACAGCATCGACATGGAGGAGCCCGCCGGCGGCATGGACAATGTCCGCGGCTTGGGCAATCGGCTCGATCGCGCCGGTCTCGTTATTGGCCAGCATCAGCGAAACCAGCGGCCGGGGCGATTTGGCGACCGCCGCCGCCAGCGCATCGAGATCGATCAGTCCCTCGCCGTCGACCAGGACTTCCTCGATCGCTTCGCGGGGAAATCGGCCGCCGGAACGCACCGAGGCGTGCTCGATCGCGGACATAAGGAGCGCCGACCGCGGCTGTTTCTCGCCGGCCGTCTCGATGGCCGGCGTCAGTGCCAGCATATTGGCTTCGGTGCCGCTTGAGGTGAAGAACACGTCGCCCGGCCGGGCGCCGGTGAGCGCGGCAACTTCTTCCCGTGCGTTCTCGATGACATGCCGGGCGGCGCGTCCTTCCGCATGCACCGAGGACGGATTGCCCGGCAGCAGGAGCGCCGCGTCGAACGCCCGGCGTGCCTCCGGCCGCATCGGCGCGGTGGCGTTCCAGTCGAAATAGCTCCGCTTGGGCATAACGTCGTCCGCCAATCGTCTATTCAATGTCCGGCTAAGCCGCGTCAGGCCGGTTCGGGAGGCGATCTGGGGCAGAAACACCCTGCAACCGCATCATGACGCTTGCTTTTTGTCCCCCGGCCCGTGTTAGAAGTCGCGACCCAATGACCGCGCCGCCGAAGCACGTTGCCAGTTCCAAAAAACTAAAGTGCTATTAAGTACTTACGTGCGCAGGGCAATACCGTCAAGCGCGCATCCTGTCTGAGGTCTATCAGAATGCCTGAAGTCATTTTCACCGGGCCGGCCGGCCGCATCGAAGGCCGCTACCATCCGGCCCGGCAAAAGAACGCGCCGATCGGCATCGTGCTGCATCCGCATCCGCAGTTCGGCGGCACGATGAATCACCAGATCGTCTACCAGATCTATTACGCCTTCGTGCACCGCGGCTTTTCCGCGCTGCGCTTCAACTTCCGCGGCGTCGGCCGGAGCCAAGGCGGCTTCGACCACGGCGTCGGCGAATTGTCGGACGCGGCGTCGGCGCTCGATTGGGTGCAATCGGTGAATAATGAGGCGCGCAGCTGCTGGATCGCGGGCTTTTCGTTCGGCGCCTGGATCGGCATGCAGCTTCTGATGCGCCGGCCGGAAATCGAAGGCTTCATCTCGATCGCGCCGCCCGCCAACCTTTACGACTTTTCGTTCCTGGCGCCCTGCCCTTCGTCCGGCCTGATCATTCATGGCGACAAGGATGCGGTGGTGCCCCCGCGCGACGTGACAACCTTGGTCGAGAAGCTCAAGACGCAAAAGGGCATCGTCATCGAGCAAAAGGTCGTCCCCGGCGCCAACCACTTCTTCGACGGCAAGGTCGAGCCGCTGATGGAGTCGATCAGCGGCTATCTCGACAAACGCCTCGGCGCCAAAGGCGGGCGGACAACAACGGCGGCTTAAGGCCCGCGCGCAAAAAGCGCGATTGCTCCTCCTGCAATCCAACTACCTGCCGGATTGACGGCCGAACTGACGCGTTCGGCCGCTTCGCCTCGTGGACCGGCCGCCGCCGCCGAAATGGCAGCAGACTTGCATCATCGCCTTGCTGTTGCGGCAGCCTTCGCGGGCTAGCCGCTGGCAGGCCATGCAAGCGGACGGTTCCATGCAGGATAAACGGTTTCACCTCGGCTGGTTTACGTACTTCGGACAGAACGCCTGGAACGAGCCGCTCGGCTCCGGCCCCGATCCCTGGACCGGCGAACTGCATCTCGATCTCGCCCGCGCCTGCGAGCGGGCCTTCTTCGATTACATGTTGATCGAAGACACGCTGAGCATTCCCTTCGCCTTCAAAGACAGCATGGAGACCTACCTCAAGCACGGCATTATGGTGCCGAAGCATGACCCAGTCCCGCTCACCGCGATCCTGGGCGCGGCAACCCGTCATCTCGGCCTGGTCACGACGCTGTCGACGATGGCCTACCCGCCCTTCATGCTGGCGCGGCTGATCTCGACCATGGACCACCTCACCCGTGGGCGTTTCGGCTGGAACATCGTCACCTCGACGGAAACCGCAGCAGCGCAGAACATGGGGCTGACCGAGCTCGCGCCGCGCCAATTGCGCTACGACATGGCGGATGAATATGTCGATCTGGTCGAGAAACTGATCGGGACCTGGGAGCCCGACGCCGTCATCCGCGACACCGCGACCGGCATTTACGCGGATGCTTCCAAGGTTCACACCTTGAACTTTGAGGGGCGCTGGTACCGTTCGCGCGGCCCGCTGAATACGGTGCGCTCACCGCAAGGCCGACCGGCCTTTATCCAGGCCGGCGGATCGCCACGCGGCCGGCGCTTCGCCGCGGCTCACGCTGACTCGATCATTGCCAGCTCGACCGGCATCGACGGCATGAAGAGCTACCGGGACGACGTGCGTAAGTTTGCCGTCGAGGCCGGCCGCAGTCCCGACGACATCAAGGTCCTCTCGCTCATCGCGCCCATCGTTGGCGAAACGCGCGACCAGGCGCGCGAGCAATATGAGCGCGCCATGGCGTCGCCGAGTTATGCCGAACGAGCCTTGGCGCTGTTCAGCTCGTTCACCGACATCGACTTCTCGAAGTTCGATCTCGACGCCCCGCTGCCGCCGCTCACCACCAATGCCGAGCAAGGCGCGCTTGATAAGTTCTGCCAGACCCGGCCCGGCCAACCGCCGAGCAAGAAGACATTGCGCGAGCTGTTGCGGGACGGCGGCACCACCGGCGCCATCGAGCTGGTCGGGACGCCCGACGACGTCGCCGACATGATGGGCGATGCCATGGCGAAAGTCGGCGGCGACGGCTTTCTCATCACCACGCCGTTCCATCGCCTGACGCGCGTCTATATCGACAGCATCACCGACGGCCTCGTCCCTGCGCTACAGCGACGCGGGCTGACACGAACGGTCTATGCCAAAACGACGCTGCGGCAGACTTTGAGCGAATTCTGATTTGTTAATGACAGGTCGAACAACACGGACGCGCCCTGCGTCGCGCTTGCAATTGGCCTTTCCCCGAAGTTCAATGGATCAAAATAACCATCCAGAACGAACATCCAAAGGGGAAACGCCATGCGCATCACCGCTCTTTGTCTGCCGATCGCGATTGCCGCAATAGGCTTCGCACCTTGCAGCGCTTTCGCTCAAGACACCGTCAAGATCGGCATCGTCGTGCCGATGACCGGAACGTCGGGGGCGGTCGGGCGTGAGATTTCGGATGCGACCAAGCTCTACATGGCGCAGCACGGCGATACGGTTGCCGGCAAGAAGATCGAACTCATCGTGCGGGACGACCAGAGCGTGCCCGACAATGCCAAACGGATCGCCCAGGAATTGGTCGTCAACGACAAAGTGAGCTTCCTCGGCGCCGGGCTGACGCCAAGCGCGATGTCGATGGCGCCGATCGCGACCGAAGCCAAGGTGCCGACCGTGGTGATGGTGTCGGGTACGTCCGCGGTGACCGAACGCTCGCCCTATTACGTGCGCACCAGTTTCACGCTCGGCCAGCAATCCGGCATCATCGCCGATTGGGCGATCAAGAACGGCAGCAAGAAAGCGGTCTCCATATTGTCCGATTGGGCGCCAGGCGCCGAAGCCGGCAAAGTCTTCGAGCAGAATTTCATCAAGGGCGGCGGCCAGGTGCTCGAAACTTTGAAGGTGCCGCTCGCCAATCCGGACTTCTCGCCGTTCCTGCAACGCGCGCGCGACCTGCAGCCCGATACGCTCTTCGTCTTTGTGCCGGCCGGCCAGGCGGGAACCTTCGCGCGGCAGTTCTCCGAACGCGGCCTTGATAAGTCCGGCATCAAGCTGATCGGCCCCGGCGACATCGTCGACGACGACGACCTGCCCTCGACCGGCGACGCGCTGCTCGGCGTCGTCACCGCAGGCATGTATTCGGCGGCGCATCCGTCGCAGATGAACAAGGACTATGTCGCGGCTTATAAGAAAGCGACGGGCCACCGTGCCAATTTCATTTCCGTCGGCGGCTATGACGGCATGAACCTGATCTATCAGGCGCTCAAACAAACCAACGGCAATACCGACGCCGACGCCGTGATCGGCGCCATGAAAGGGATGAAATGGGAGAGCCCGCGCGGCCCGATCTCGATCGATCCGCGAACTCGTGACATTGTGCAGAACATTTACATCCGCAAAGTCCAGAAGGTCGGCGGCGAGCCATGGGCGATTGAGTTCGAGACTTTCCCGGACGTGAAAGATCCCCTCAAAGAATCCGCGGCGCATTAAGCCGTACGAGAGAAAAATGATGAACAGTCTGACGCGCGGCATCCGCGGCGTTTTCCATATCGTTGCCGTTCTGATCGGCCTGTCGGTCATGGGCGGGTTTACTGGCGGGTTTGCCCGGGCCAACGACTGGCCGACCAAACCGGTGACGCTGATTGTGCCGTTCGCACCGGGCGGCACTACCGATATCGTCGGCCGCATCATCGCGCAGCAATTGTCCGCGCGTCTTGGCCAGACCGTCGTCGTCGAGAATGTCGGCGGCGCCGGCGGCACGCTCGGCGCGACCAACGCATCGCGCGCCACGCCCGACGGCTACACGATCTTCATGGCGACCGTCGCCCACACCATGGCGCCCGGCATCTACAAAAAGCTTAGCTATAATTTCGAGCAGGATTTCGAGCCGGTCACCGTGGTCGCCACGGTGCCGAATATCCTGATCGTCAATCCCGCCGTACCGGCGAAGAACGTCACCGAGTTCATCGCCTACCTGAAGGCCAATCCCGGCAAAGTGAGTTACGGCTCCGCCGGCGTCGGCTCAACCGAGCACATGTCGGCCGAACTGTTCCGCTCGATCGCCGGCGTCGATATCGTCCACGTGCCCTATCGCGGCGGCTCGCCGATGCTCGCCGATCTCGTCGCCGGCAATATCCAGATGTCGATCGAAACCAGTGGCGCCGCGACGCCCTTGGTGCAGGCCGGCAGCGTGCGCGCCCTCGCGGTAAGCCCGGCCAAGCGCTCGCCGTTGTTTCCCGACCTGCCGACGCTCGCGCGAGTCGGGTCTCAAGGGCTACGACGTTTCCACCTGGTACGGTTTTCTCCTCCCGAAAGGGACGCCTGTGGCCATTCGCGACAAGCTCTACACCGAGACCGCCGCGATCCTGAAAGACCCCGCCATCGTCAAGCGGCTCGCCGACTTCGGCGCCGAACCGGGCGGCGAACCCCCGGCGCAATTCGCAGCCTTCATCCACGCGGAGACCGACAAATGGGTCGGACTGGCGAAAGCAGCCGGCATCAGCGCCGAGCAATAGACGCCGAGCGTCCGCTATAGACCGATAGCGGCGAGAACTGCTGCGCGTTGCCCCTTAGAAGCAACCGATGCGGGTTAGCGCCGGCAAAGCCACAAAGAACGCTGACCCAATGCATACAACAACGCCTTCAGACCCACCGGGTGCTCAGTTTGAACCTAGAGCTCGTGCCGACGGTGCCACCGAACAGCGCCCGCAACACGCGCCGGGCGGCGCGTGTTGGTGCTGGCACGATTGTTAATACCCCTGTAACGCGAGGACGAGCGCCGAGATCGCCGCAATGACATAGAAGAAGAGGACCAAGACAAATCCGGCCGCGTAGTTGCCATTAGCGGCAATGAGGCTTCCCATCGCAATATTGATGACGCCGGCCAAGCCGATACCAACCGCTGCTGTCGCTCCTACGGTCGACGCGATCGTTGTCCGCTCGGCGACGGAGTGCGCTAGGCTCCAGATGACGACCAGCGCAGGCGCTGCGCTCGCGCTCGCCAGCGCCAAGGCGAGTGCCGCGCCCGCCGTGTTCGCAAGGAAGAGCTCCGTGGTCAAGAATATCGCCCCGGCGACGAAAAGCCCGAAGCCGTACCAGGCGCGGCGCTTCCGGCGGTCGGAGTCGATGGCAAAAAGGACCGCGCACAACGCACCGACGAGCGCCCCGCCCGAGAGGACGTAGCTCATGTCCATCGCAGGAAAGTGCCGTACTCGGACAAGGTAGACTGGCCCGAATGTAATGAGCCCATAAAAGCCGGCCGTCGCACCCAGGTCCATGAGTCCGATCAACCACACGCGGTAGCTTGAGATCGTCTGGAAAAACGTGTGCACACGCTTCTCGGGAAGCTTGAGCGTGTCCAGCTCGTTGGAAAGCGTTCCGCGCTTGATCTTCTCAAGCTCCCACGTCGGCATACCGGACGCTGTCGCAGGATCGTCAGGCAACCAGAACAGCAATACGAGCGGAATCAGCGGCAGGGCAGCAAAGATGTAGAACGTCGTTTCCCACGCCATCCGCCCGAGCAGCCATGTGACGAAAATGGGGGTGATCACCGTTCCGATGGCAATTCCGGTCGTCCAGGGCGCTTGACCGCGTGCCCGCTCGTCGAACGGGAGCCAGTGCGCGGTAAACCAGGCAAGGAGTGGAATCGCGCACGCCTCAATGAAACCGAGCACGGTACGCAATGCCAAGAGTTCCTCATAGCTTGTGGCAAACGCGTGGAGCACCATGATCGCGGCCCATGCGACGATGCCGACGATTGCCATTCGCCGGCCGCCCCAGCGCTGGATCGCCGGTCCCCAGGCAACCGCACAGAATCCGTAGGTAATTAAAAAGGCGCCAGTAAGCGCACCGATCAACGCCGGCTTCCCGATCAGGCCGAATTGCTGCATGAACGCTTGGTCGACGAACATGAACGACAGATTGAGCTTGTCGATCTGCATCGTCATCATGAAAAAGAACGCGAAGATGAAGAGCCTCCACCAACGCTGTGGCCATCCGCGAGCTTCAACGATCTCTTGGGACGTCAATGTCGTCATAGCCAAGTCTCCTCCATGCGCGCATTCTTGTGGTGAATGCGTTCGCGCCCAAGTCTAGAGGCCATGGATTGCGGGTGGAAGGCCCCGCTCCTCGGGACCGATTTTCGTAGTTCACAGCGCTATCCACCGATGCCGCGTGCGCAATCTCGGCCAACAAGACAATCAGATCGCGTGTCGTGCCGGCACTGACTCGATTGGAGCGGCCAAAATCAGGACCTGACGATCTTGCGGGCGCAATCCATGAAGCGCTCCGCCAGCGGTGTCAGCGATCGATCCTTCACTGTGATGAATCCGACCGGCGCCGGGGGCGGAGAGATTTTGACCGGTAAAATTTTGATGCGCATTTGCTTGCCGCCGAAGCGCATGACGGAAGCGGGAACGAGACCCAGCCAGCGCCCGGTTTCGATCATGCGCATGTAAAGATGGAGCGACACCGTCAGCACCGTTGCGGCCGGTGGTTCAAGCCCGCTCTTTCTGAACACCTCGTCCTGCAGCGATCGGGCCAGGCTGCCCGGTTGCGCCAACACCCAGGGCTCTCCCATAAGGTCTGCGAGTGCCAGGTTCCGCCGCTTCGCCCAGCGGCTCTCGGATCCGGCGGCGACGACATTCGGCTCATCAAACAACGTTTCCGCAACCAGATCCGGCTCGCTCATCGTCACGGGAAGCCGGCCCAGCACCAGTTCGACATTCCGCTGACGCAAATTGTCGTATTGCTGGGTCGCGATGTTTTCTGGCAGCACGTGAAGCGCCGCCCGCGGAAACGCTTCCGAAAACCGTGAGATCACCGCCGGAAGCAATCCGGCATCCACCACGATGGACGAGCCGATCCGAAGCTCGCCCGCGTCCGGCTGCCTGATGAATTCAATCTGCTGGAGGCCTTTGCGCATTTCGTCGAACACCGCGACGCCGGATTTGAGCAAGGCGCGGCCGTAATGCGTCGGCTCGACCCCTGAGATGCTGCGATCGAAGAGTTTGACGCCAAGTGTGCGCTCCAATTCCGAAATCGTCTTGGACACGACGGGATAGGACACCGCCAATTCTTCCGCCGCCCGGGTCATGCTGCCCGCCTCCGCGACCGCGAGCGCAATATGAAGGTCGCGCAGCTTGACGCGGCGGCCGACCCGATCCGTCCATTTCATCGGAGACCTAGCTGTATGGTTAGGGGTATGCCCGCATAATAGAACTAACCAGCTATATCAAAATCGGGCAAATACAAAAGCGCCAAATCCAAGTGCGCATCGGTCGCACGCAGCAACATCGAAGGGGGAATTGTCATGGCCCAACTTTCATCATCACCGTCCATCGTCCTCGTCCACGGCGGCTTCGTCGACGGCGCCGGCTGGGAAGGCGTCTACAATCTTCTGAAGAAGGACGGTTACAACGTCGGCATCGTGCAAAATCCGACGACATCTCTGGCCGACGATGTGGCGGCCACCAGGCTCGCGATCGCGCAGACGCAAGGACCGGTCGTGCTGGTCGGTCATTCTTACGGCGGCGCCGTCATCACCGAAGCCGGCACGGATCCGAAAGTCGGCGCGCTGGTCTACATCACGGCGTTCGCCCCGGATAAGGGCGAGTCAGTCGAAACGCTGATCAAAAGTGCGCCTCCCGGCGCGCCGGTCCCGCCGATCCTGCCGCCGCAGAACGGTTTTCTGTTCCTCGACAAGACGAAATTCCGGGCTTCGTTTGCCGCCGACGTCGGCGAAGCGAAGGCCGCATTCATGGCCAACTCTCAGGTGCCGTGGGGTGTTGCCGCTCTCTCCGGTTCGATCAGCGAGCCTGCCTGGAAGACCCGGCCAAGCTGGTATCTGGTCGCGACCGAGGACAACATGATCCCACCGCCCGCGCAGCGCCAAATGGCAACGCGCGCCGGCGCGACCATCGCGGAAGCCTCCGGCAGCCATGCGATCTATGTCTCGAAGCCGGAGGCAGTGGCGGCATTCATTGCCAAGGCGGCGAAGAGCGTGAACGCCAAAATGGCGGCCGCCTAACACGGACGAAATTCGCCGCCGGCCTTCACCTTGGAGGCCGGCGGCTTTTTGCGCCTTTGGAATTCGGATAGGTCAACCGCCGGCGCTCTGGCCGCCGTCGACGTGCAGAATTTCGCCCGTCACGAAACTCGCCGAATTCGAGATAGAGGATCGCTTCGACGATGTCGGAGATCTCGCCCATGCGCCCTATCGGTTCAAGAGCCGCTAGGGCTTTCTGGCTCTCGACCGGGTGCATCGGCGACTTAATATCACCCGGTGAAACCGCGTTCACCCGTATGCCGCGTTTTGCATATTCGATTGCAAGCGATTTGGTCGCAGCGGCAAGGCCGCCCTTCGTTAGCGAGGCGAGCACCGAGGGGACGGCAGACCTCGCGTGGTCGACGAGGCTGGTCGTGATCTGCACAACATGGCCGCCGCCTTGCTTCTCCATCTCGGCGACGGCGAGTTGCGTGATGTGAAAGAAGCCGGCGAGATTGACCCCAAGCATCGCCGCGAAGTCGGCCTCGCTGTACTCTGTGAACGGCTTGCTGATGAAGATACCGGCGTTGTTAACCAGGGTGTCGATGCGGTGGAACCGGTCCACACCTGCGGCGATCACACGTGCGGCAGTCTTCCGATCGCCGATATCGCCGGATACCGCGACGACGTCATTGTCGTTCGATGGCTTCATCGAGCGCGCAGTCGCGACCACCTGATAGTTGCGGTCGCGATAGGCCTTGACGAGAGCCGCACCGATGCCCTGCGATGCGCCGGTAATGACCGCAACTCTCTGCGCTGTGCCCATGGTGGTCTCCTTCACCTTCCCGGGACCGGCTAAAACGAGAGATTAATCGGCGCCCAAGAAGCAGGACACCTGCCGTATCCACCTAATCTCCTCACTCATCCCTTGACTCTCGCGCGAATGAAAACGGCACGTCGCCTTCAGGTTCCAATGCACGCGCAAATTATTTTCGAGGGCCGCGCATGCGCGCTATTGGAGCGATATCGAGCCTACGGACTCGTATGACGATCACGCCTGAGCGACGCTGACGATCGCTTCGGCCAAAGCTTGTGGAGCTTCCTGTGGCAGGTGGCCGATTGTGACGCTTGGCGTGCGGGGATGAACGCCCGCCGCCTCATTCGATCAGTTGGTCGGCTGTGGCGAGCAGTGTCGGCGGCATCGTTAGTCCGCCGAGCGTCTTTGCAGTCTTGAGGTTGATCACCAATTCGAATTTGCTCGGCTGCACGACTGGCAAGTCGGATGGCCGCTCGCCCTTGAGAATGCGCCCGGTATAGACGCCGACCTGGCGCGCCGTATCGGTGAGACTGGCTGCGTAGCTCATCAAGCCGCCGGCAGCGACGTATTCGGGATAAGCGTACACCGCCGGTAGCGCATGACGCGCGACGATTTTCACCAGCTGTTCGCGCTGCGACATGAAAAACGGATCGTCGGCAACCACAAGCGCTCCGGCGTTCTGCTCCGCGGCCTTGGCAAGAGCGGACTCGAACTCTGCACTCGTACTGGCCTGAACGATCGCAACCTGCTGCCCCGTCGAACGAGCCGCGGCTTGGATATCCTGCGTTTGCGCCTCTGCATCGGCGTTGGTCGGATTCACGAGGTAAGCGACCAGTTTGGTGCGGGGCGCGATCTCGCGCAATAATTCCAGGTGCTTGGCTTCCAGCGCCGTCGTCATGATGCTGACGCCGGTGGCGTTGCCTCCGGGCCGGTTCAGGCTCGCGACCAGACCTAGCCTGACGGGATCGCCGCCGGTTGTGAACACGATTGGAATCGTCTTAGTCGCGGCCGTAAGCGCTTGGGCTACAGGCGTGCCGCCGTTCGTAGCGATAACCGCTACCTGACGGCCGATCAGGTCGGCAATCAATGCCGGCAGGCGACTGTCATCGCCATCGGCAAAACGATACTCGACCGCAACATTCTTGCCCTCAGTATAGCCCATAATCTTCAGGCCGGCGCGGAACGCGGCAATGGGATGCTCGGCGGTTGCCGCGGGCAGCACGCTGACATAGCCCGCCAGCGGCATTGCAGCCTGACTCGTTCGCTGCTGCGCCAGCGCGGGGAGCGGCCATGCGGCTGCCGCGCCACCGAGCGCGGTTATCAACCGCCGCCTATCGATATTGATTACCGGTTGCTTCCGTTCTGACGACATTTGTAATGAGCTTTCGGGCTTCGACTGCGCCGCGGCGCAATGCGCAGTCATGCACTTGTAGGACGTTGGGGTATGCGTTCAGTCCGGCCTTAACCGCGAGCAGAGTATTCAGGCTGGCCGCACTCAATTTCGGGAGGTTACGGGACCTGTTTGGCTACCTGCTCTTCATGTCAAACGCATGAATGAGGTAACCGCTTTCGCAATGGAAGCAGCTGAGTTCGGACAGGCGATTTCGCGGCCGGTAGAAAAACACTCATCCGTGATTTCCGTCACATCTAACCTGCTAGGTGACAGTATCGTGACAACGGAATAGCGGCGTAACCGAGAGGGCACCCCAATGTTGGCAGAGATGTTCATGATCCGGCTCGAAGCGGTCACTCGTATAGTGGAGCGGCCGAAGCAACGTTCAGTCCACGTGCCATTTGACATTGGTACGTTCGGAGGCTTCAAGTCGGAGCGAGTTACGCGCGTCCGAGCGTCTAACTGACTGAATTAGCCTCCCCACAATCTCTTCGCACCCTATGGCGCGGACGGCCGGTCGCCGACGCCACACAAAAAATTCGCGATATGGCGAGTGCTTACTGCGCCCTATAGCGGCGCAGTCTACAGACATGGTTCGTTTGGAAGGGTTTGTATGCATCGCTCCAGGCCGTCATGCTCACCTTCCTAGAAAATATTCGCGCTAAAGAGCCGTAACTCGTTTGGCCCCCAAGAAAAGGGCGCGCGTCGTTTGCTTGAAGTCACGGCCGAAATTGGAGCAACTGAGCGGACCATCAATCGGACGGCTCAAGCTTGACCTCGAGTTCCTCATGCGGGCGCAGCACCATGCATGGAGCGGTTCCCATCCAAACTGGGATGTTCAATTTCGAACACAACCGCTCGCGTCCAACAAATACCGCAGCATGGCAGAGCCAAGCATGGCAGAGCCAATGGTCGCGCAGCGTAAGAGCAGCCGGAACGCAACCCCATCCCTACGGATTGAGTTCGACGAGCGGTGCCCGGGGCCGAAACAACAAGTGTAGAGGACCGTGCGATGCCAAGATTGCGAAAGACCATCGCCCTGGGCGTCACGCTGACTATAGGCTTTTTCCTCGCACCATCGACGCAAGCGATGCCGGTGAGCCAGCTTGGTATTGTCGCAAACAATGCAATGCCGTTGGAACGGACTCAGTTCTTCTTCGGCGGCCGGCGTTATTGCTTCTATATTGATGGCTGGCGTGGACCTGGCTGGTACTGGTGCGGCTATGCTTGGCGTCGCGGCTTTGGCTGGGGCGGCCCACGTGGTTGGCACGGCTGGCATGTCGGGCCCCGTCCAGGTCGTGGCGGCCCCGGTCCCGGTATAGGCCGTCCCGGCGGTGGTCCGGGTCCCGGTCCAGGCCACCCCGGACGTGGTCCTGGTCGCGGCCCGGCTGCGGGACCTGGTGGCGGACCTGGTGGCGGCCCTGGTGGCGGTCCTGGCGGTGGTCCAACGGACCTGGTGGCGGACCTGGCGGCGGTCCGGGTGGTGGCGGACCTGGCGGTGGCCCCGGTGGAGGCCGTCCTTGAGTAAGTGTCGCGCCGGACGTCGAAATTATCGCGGGTGATTGCTTGAGCGGCAGTGCTGACCGCTCAAGCGCGCCGCATATGGCGAGTGCTTACTGCGCGCTTTGGCCCGTCTTCCCCAAAGTGATTTCAGGCCTGCGGAAACCCATCGCGATCCAAGCGGCGATCAGCTTCAACATAAACTTGCCGGAGTGACCACTGTAGTTCGGCATGTCATCGGCAAGCTCGACGCCGACCCGCCGCTCTTTTGTCATCACCCGCATTTCAAGTGGTGGCGCGCCTATCGGAAAGCGGTTCCGGAACATCGACAACCAGTGTCCCTTGGTGAAGTCGAGGAACATTGCCGAATTACAGCATGTAGCGATGACCCGCCGTGTGGGGGAATCGGGCTTGAGCCGATGCTCTTCAAGATACTGCTGCCCCATCAAGCATTGCACTCGATCCTTTCGATAGAGGACCAAGCCTGTTCCACTGTCGGAATCGAGAACGGGCGGCGCGGAACCCAGCTGCTCGAACTGACGTCCGGCTTCTTGGCAACTCGTGCAGTAGCAGGACGCGGTCAAAATCGGCGGGCCGACTGCCTCGAATTTCACCTTACCGCATTGGCACATCGCGAAGCGATGTTTGCGCTGCTTCTCGTTCACGGCGCCCTCTCCCATTGTCGGCTCCCATTCATCAGATGATTTTCCATCGGTAACGAAATATGTCCGCAACAGATCTTCCGACATCAAGCCGGTGAATGGACGTTGAACTAAGTCTGCGGCCCGTAGTTCTAAAGACAGAATGGGAGAGCGTTCGATGAAAATGACAATCTTGCTGATTATGGCAGCGTTCCTGGGCTTGTCGACCGTGGCGCGAGCACAGAGCGACTTCACGACCGGAACAAGGGCAGACAGAGGAAATGGCGCATACTGGAGAGGCGGCGCGCATAGCACCGGAATCTACAGACATGGCGCAAGGGGATTATATGCCTATGCACCGCGCCATCATCGTCGCGTTGAGGAAAGAGAGCCGTAAATTCCCGACGCAACGATGGCAGTCCCGGTAAGGGACCATAGTCGCGTCTGCAGTCGCATCTGCGAACCGATCTCGCTTCGCTCTCTAACCGCGTTATTCTAATGCTTGGGGCCAAGGCCTCCTAAGCCGGGATGTTTGATCTCGTGTCGTCATTCACCGCCTTCCTGGCGCTCCTATGCGAGCGCTCCCGCGGCGGTGTCTTTGGGCGCAAGTAGAGGGCGATCTTTGATTGCTCATCAGGTCGTCCACTGCCAATCTGCCGGCAGCCAGCGGTAGCCGCTCCCGTCGCGCACTACGTGCCCGAAGCCAGGAAAGGGTAGATGATAGCTACCGACTAACGTCTTGTCGGCCGCTGCGCGGTCGAGGAAGGCTATGCCCGAAGAACCTAGCGAGCACTACTCCGCTGCGGCCTGCGCGGCAGGTTTCGGCGCTGAAACCGGCGCGGATCGGCCATTGACTGCATGCGGCTTCGCCGCCGGCGCCCTTCCCTTCTTGACCTTGCCGCCGCGTCGCGCCTCCAGCTTTTCCAGCTTCAACCGCCGCGCCTCGAGCTCGGCCTTTTCAGCGGCGATCTTCTGGTCGAGCACCTTTTCCGCGTTCTCAATCAACGCGAGAATATCCTCAGGCTGCATGTCAGTGAAGTTCGGCATTTCCATCGCTTCTTAACTCCCGGCATAAACAAAAGAGCGTGCACCGTGGTTCGTGGGGCGAGCTTAGGCAATGGTTATTTTGGTTCCATCCACCAAAATAGCAGGTGTATGCGGCTCTGAGTTCTGGAGGTCCGGAAAGATTGGCGTCCGCGCGAGCAAGTTTATCACCCGCCCTCCCCCATAACCTTCTTGTCAACGGCCGACCCGTAACCTTCAGTATAGATTCCGCGTAAATCTATCCAACGCCTGTATATTCGCCTTATCTCCGTATATTCCAGATAACTTATACCGCGATTTTATGTATTCGCGCGCCTTATTTACAGCCTCATCTCTATAATTCCCGATCTTGCCCCGGATAATCGATGTCACGAGCCGGGCGCTTCGGTGTCGCCACCGGATGCGTTCCGGGCCGCTGAAAACAGATCGATTCAAAAGCAAGGAAGGAACAACAATGCGTCCGAGCATCACATTTGTATTTGCCGCGGCCGCGCTCGGCACGGCGCTCGCATCAGCGCCCGCCTTTGCGCAGCCGACCAAACAGAAAGTCCTCCATCAGCCATCGGGCTCTACGGCTTCGCCGGCCAGCCTCTCGCCAAGCGCTCCGGTCTCGCCCGGCGGCATCGGCGCTTCGCCCAATAGCTTCGGCGGCGGGCCGGGCTTCGTCGGCGAGGTGCATGGCAGTGCGGGCAACTCCACGGCGTATTCCGGCACAGCCTCGAAAGGCGCGCCGGTTTCGCCCGGCGGCATTGGCGCCTCGCCCAACAGCTTCAATGGCGGCCCGGGCTACAGCGGCGACGTCGCCGCCAACGCGAGTTCGGGTGCCGGCAAGCCCGTGGCGTATTCCGCCTCGTCCGGCGGCATCAGCACGTCGCCCAACAGCGTCGGTCCGGGTTATCAGCGATAAGAAGAGAGCCCGGTTTGCGATTGAGCCAAACCGGGCTTTTCACTCACCCTCAACTCTTATGACAGGCGGCCGCAAGCATAAGGCCGCCTGATTTTTTTTGATTCCGTACATCCGTTTCGAAAAGAGTTCCAGCGCGGGCGGGATGCATCGCGTTTTCCGGTGAAGTTCCCGCGCCCCGAGCCTATCCCCGCCGCCCGCCCGAATCTGTATAACTTTGCCGGCGGACTTTCAGGCGCAGGCGCGCAGATCCGGTCCGCGCGAGCAGTCGCGGGAACCGGCAATGAGCGGCATCGCCACAAAGTGGAAATCGCTTCGCCGCCAAGTCTGGGAGCACAGGGGAAACCTGAGGCTCGCCCTGCGCATAACGATCGCCGCCTTGTTGAGCTTAGCGGTCGCAAATTTTCTGAAAGTTCCCCTGCCGCTATGGACGGTGCTGACGGCCGTCATCTTGACGCAAGTAAGCTTCGGCAGTTCGGTGCGGGCAACCTTCAACTATCTGCTCGGCACGATCTCGGGCGCCGTCTATGCGGGTGTTTTGGCTACATTGGTGCCTCATACGACTGAAATGTCGGTGCTTGCCGTCCTGGCGATGACCGTTGCGCCGCTGGCGCTCCTCGCGGCGATCTATCCGAGCTTCAGCGCCGCGACCTTTACCGGGGTGCTGGTGGTTTTGCTCCCCGGCATCACGCATACCGGGCCGGCCGGATCGGCCTTCTATCGCGTGATCGAGGTTACGGTCGGCGGCGTCACCGCATTGGTGGTGTCGCTGGTGTTGCCGACCCGCGCGCGTGCTTTGGCGATCGAGGCCGCGGCGCAAATGCTCGATCTGATGGCGAGGTCGCTGCCCGAATTGTTCTCCGGCTTCGCGCAAGCCTCCGATGCGACCGCGTTCCAACGCATCCAGAACAGCATCGGCGAGGCACTCGCGCGCTACGACTCCATCGCCGCGGAGGCAAGGCACGAGCGGCTGAATTTTTACGCCGCCGAACCTACCCTCGGACCGCTGCAGCGGACGCTATTGCGGCTGCGCCATGACGTTGTGTTGATCGGACGAACGGCTTCCGAACCGCTGCCCCAAATATTCCAGGATCGATTTGGAGCGCGGTTTGCCCAAGCTGCAAAGACCATGCACGACTATCTGCGCCGGAGCGGCGAGGCGTTAGCCCGGCGACGCAAGCCACCGCCGCTTAATGCGGCTGAAGCGGCTTTCGACGACTGCGTCGATATCGTCGCCGAGATTCGCCGCGACGGTCTTACGGTCGGCCTGCCGGTCGATATGGTGGAGCGCATCTTCGCGCTGGGCTTTGCGCTCGATCAACTACGCCAGCATTTCCATGAGCTTGAACGCTGTGTGACGGATGCCGCGCGGTGGCGATAACGCAGCATGTCACGGCTTTACCAGAACCCCGCCGGTAAGCGGCCGCGGCACGCCGGTGGTACCGGGAAATGTCAGCGGCAGTCCGCGCAGGCTCCGTACCGCGAGATAGGCGAAAGCCTGCGCCTCGAGTGAATCGATCGACCAGCCGACCGCGTGCGCGCCTTCGATATGCGAGGGCGCAAGGCGCTCGGCGAGCATCCGCATCAGCGTCGGATTGCGCGCGCCGCCGCCGGCCACGATCCAGGTCTTTGGCGCCTGCGGCAAAAGCGGCACGATACGCGCTACCGCCGCCGCGGTCAGCGCGGTGAGCGTCGCGGCGCCGTCTTCGACGCCGATGCCGTCGAGTGTGTCGCCAACCCAGCCGCGGAATTCGTTGCGATCGAGCGATTTCGGCGGCGGCGCGGCAAAAAATGGATGCGACATCAGACGCGCGATCATCGCTTCGTCGACACGACCGGCCGCGGCCTTGTGCCCGTCGGTATCGAGCGGATGCCCGGTGCGCAGCCGCAAGAAATCGTCGAGCAGCGCATTGCCGGGACCGGTATCGCAGGCGATCAGATCGTCGCCGTCGATGTAAGTGACATTGGCAACGCCGCCGACATTGAGCACCGCGGTCGGCGGCTCGCTGCGCAAGCGCCGCACCAAAGCGCGATGATAGATCGGCGCCAACGGCGCGCCTTGGCCGCCGGCGGCCACGTCGGCGGCGCGGAAATCATAGACGACCGGAATGCCGAGCCGAGCGGCAAGCGCCTGTCCGTCGCCGATCTGCACGGTCAGGCCGCGCTCCGGCCGATGCAGCAGCGTCTGACCGTGGAAGCCGACCGCCCCTACGCTCTCCGGCGGCAATGAGTTGTTGGCGAGAAAAGACTGCACGGCCTCGGCATGGGCGTCGTTCACCAGCGCCTCGGCTTCGGCGACGATGTCCGGGCGCGCGCTGCGCTCGGTCATATTGACCGCCGCAGCGGTAGCGCGGCGCAGCAGCGTGCGCTCGTCCTTGGTGTAAGGCCGGCAGGCCGTGGCGCCGAATTGGGCGATCCGCTCGCCGTCGGTATCGATCAAAGCGACATCGACCCCGTCCTGCGAGGTTCCGCTCATCAGGCCGATGGCGAGCACCGATGCCGCGGCCTGTCGCGGCCGCTCGGGCGATAAGGAAGCGAGTGCTTGTTCGGACATTGCGGCCTCCCGACCCCGTTGCAACGAACCAGTTTAAACGCTCATTCGGACCTGTTACACCACCGGCGCCGTCGCGGCGATGGCCGCCCTTTAGCGGATAACCAGAATACGTAAATGAGTACCTACAAATCCGATTTCCTCAATGTACTCGCGGCACGCGGCTTCATCCACCAGGTGTCGGAGCCCGAGGCCCTCGACGCCTTGGCGCATACATCAACGATCACCGCCTATATTGGTTTCGATTGTACCGCACCCTCGCTGCATGTCGGCTCGCTGTTGCCGATCATGCTTTTGTACTGGCTGCAGCAGACCGGCCATCGGCCGATCGCGCTGATGGGCGGCGGCACCACGCGGGTCGGCGATCCGTCCGGCAAGGATGAGAGCCGCCGCCTCCTCACCGACGAGGCGATCGGCGACAATCTCAAAGGCATCCGCGCGATCTTCAGCAAATTTCTGAAATTCGAAACCGGCGGCGGCAACGCCCTGATGGCCAACAACGCCGACTGGCTCAACGGGCTCAATTACATCGATTTCCTGCGCGACGTCGGCCGGCATTTTTCGATCAACCGCATGCTGGCCTTCGATTCGGTCAAGATGCGGCTCGACCGCCAGCAGGAACTGTCGTTTCTGGAATTCAACTATATGATCCTGCAGGCGTACGATTTCGCCGAGCTTTACCAACGCCACGGCTGCGTGCTGCAGATGGGCGGCTCCGATCAATGGGGCAACATCGTCAACGGCATCGATCTCGGCCGCCGTTTGCACAATGCGCAGCTGTTCGCACTGACCTCGCCGTTGCTCACCACTTCGTCGGGCGCCAAGATGGGTAAGACCGCGGCCGGCGCGGTATGGCTCAATGCCGATCAAGTGAGCCCGTATCAGTACTGGCAATATTGGCGCAACACCGAGGACGACGACGTTGCGCGATTCCTGAAACTGTTCACGGTGCTGCCGCTCGATGAGATCGAACGGCTTGCCGCGCTGCATGGCGCCGAGATCAACGAGGCGAAAAAGATTCTGGCGACCGAGGCGACGACGCTGGTCCATGGCCGCGCCGCCGCCGACGAGGCCGCCGCAACCGCACGCACAACATTCGAGGAAGGCGGCGTCGGCACGAGTTTGCCGACGGTGGAAATACCGCGCACCGAACTGCAAGCGGGCATCGGCGTTCTTTCAGCCTTCGTCAAAGCCGGCCTCGCCGGCTCGAACGGCGAGGTGCGCCGCGCCATCGCCAACAACGCCATCATGATCAACGACGCCCGCGTCACCAACGACAAAACAACAATCGCTGAGGCCGATGTCGGCGCCAACGGCGCTATCAAACTCTCGCTCGGACGCAAGCGTCACGTCTTGCTCAAGCCGGTCTGACGCTATTCAGCGCTGATAGCCTTGTTGCTGGTACTCGTCACCCGGCACATCGGCGGGCGGCGCCGGCAACTCATTGGCGGGAAACTCGAAGACTTTGCGCAGCAATCCAGGCGCCAGCGCGGACAACGGATTGACGTGCAGCACCGGCGTGCCCGGATGGCCGACCACCTCGTAGGTGACGCCGACCAGTCCCTCCTTCTCACCGCCGAGGAACAGGCCCACCACCGGCAATTGGCCCAATAGATTATTGGCGCCGTAAAGCGGAACAAGCGTGCCGCGCAGGTGGATGTCGTCACGGGTGTAATCGAGCGCGCCGTCAATGGTGCCGCCGAGCACAGGCCCGCGCACCACGCCGTCGCGCAACGCAATGTGCCCGGGTGTGCGGGTGAAGTTGATCTTCAGCCCGGTGAAATCGATGGTATTGCCGTTGAACGAAGGCTGGTTGCCGTTCGCCACCGCGCGCTCGAGCTGCAACTCGTCGTGGATGGCAAAGTTCCGCACGTTCAGGCTGCCGAGTTGCGTCGGATTGCTGGTGGAGGGCGGATCCATGATCGTCGTCATCTGGCCGCCGTTCATGCGGGTATAGACGTCGGCGAAACGAAACAACGCACCGGCATCGCTGCTTTCGAGATCGACAATCTGGCGGCCGTCGCCGCGGCCGCGCAAATCCGCGGTCACCGTGCCGGCGCGGCCGATTTTCGCCGCGAGGCCAAGACTGCGAATTTCGCCGGCGCGGCGCGACATCTTCATCTCCAAGCCGCGCAGCGCTTCGCCGTTGAAGCCGACGACGGCGCCGACCTTCATGTCGAGATCGAAATCGACCGGCTGGCGCTTGGCGTTTTGTACGTTGGTCGGGCCGCCGGTCGTCGTCTTGACGAAGCCACGGCCGTCATAAGCATCGCCGCGCATCACGACGCGCAGCGCGCCGTCCGGCGCACGGTCGACCTTCAGGCTGGTGCGATCGCCGTCGGAGAAACCGTAGGAGGGGAAATTGGCGGATTGCAATTCGCCGGCGCCGTCGAGTTCGATCGAGCCCTTCACTCCGCCGCCGGCACCTTCGATCAACAGATCATCGATGCGGACGGATTGCGGTTTGGTGGTGACAGTGAAAGTGGCGCGCGCCGGTTTGCCGGATTGCTTGACCCAGCCCGGCAGGAAACCGTCGATTTGCGCCGGCGTCAGGTCGGCGGCAACGGTAAATTTGCCGTCTCGCTCGCCTGTCGTACCGACGCGGCCGGTGATGTCCATCGGGATGGCGCCGTTGATGGAATTGGTCGGATCGAGACCGAGATTGTTGCGCGTCGTCTCGTCGAGCATGCCCTGAATATGAATGTCGGCATCGCTATCGCTGCGCTGTTTGCGATATTCGAGATTGGCCGGCGCGCCGCCGATCTTGACGTCGCCTTTGAGCTGGAAACCGTCATTGTTGGCATTCACTTTGAGGTCGGCGGCTTCGACCTTCTGCCCCATGATCATGTGGTCGGCGGAGAAACCCGTGGCGTCGACCGCGATCGCGTAACTGGTCGAGCCTGGCGGCAGATCCGGTTTGAGCGGCATGCCGAGCGCCACCTGCGCCGACATCGTGCCGCGTGTCGTCGCCGGATCGAACGGTATCGCCGCGGTGTCGCGCAACCGGTCGAGCGACAACAGTTCGACGGCGGCCGGCACCGGCCCGTCGATCTTGAAATGAACCCGCGCCGGCGGCTCATGCGGCGCCGTATCCGGCACTTCGAACAGGCCGGACGACAGAATGAGCTTGCGGCCGGACGACATATCCGCGGTCGCCCTGCCGACTGCAATCTGCGCATTGCGACCGACAATGTGAACGGTGAGATCGGCGTCATGCAGCGCCGGCAGGCCCGCCACCGGCTTGATCGTGCAATTGGTCGCCAATGCTTCGATCGATAGCCCGTCGTCCGGCACCGGCGGCCCGGATGCTTTGAGCGTATTGAGCGGCGCATTGACCGCGATCGTCACCCGCTCGATGCTGCCGCTTTGCAGATGTTCGTTGAACCAGTCGCGCACCTTCGGTTCGACAAACACCGGCCACAGCCGCTTGAGCGCATCGGCCGACATACGCGTTGCGGCGACACCGGCGGCGAGATGAAGATCGCCGCTCGAGTAATCCGCATTGCCGGACATGGCGACGCCGACCTCGGTATTGCCGATGTCGCCCTGATCCAGGACAAAACGCCGCTTCACCGGATCGAATTGGCCGCCGAGCGCAACGCGGTTGAGAACAACGGGATCGCCGGCGCCGCCGGGCGCCGCCAAAACCACGGTGCCGCCGCCGATCTTGAACAGCCATGGGCCTGGCGCCTGCGCCGGCGCCTCGACCTGGCCCATCAGCGTGAGCCGGTTGCCGCCGGATAGAACCTGAAAGGGCACCGAGAGAATCCGGCTCGCGGCATCCCAATTGATCGTGAACTCGGCGCGGTCGAGGTCGATGCGGCCGTCGGCGTCATTGCCCATACTGATAAAGCCGGCGTCGGCGGCAATGCGGCCTGTCAGCGTTTGCGGAATCCCGTTCGGACCGATCTCGCCGCGCAAGCTCGCCGACAAGGGCAGGTCGACTTGCAGACTGCCGTCGCCGAGCCGCGATGCCAGCAACAAATCGTTGGCGGAAACCTGGCGCGCTTCGAGTGCGACGCTGCGGTAGCCGTCGCGCCCCGGCTTGATCGACGCGCTCAAGCCCCACGGGTGCTCGGGATTGTCCGAACCGAAGGTGACGACGACGCCGCCGGTGAGCGGCCGTTCGAGGCTGAGAGTGATGTTCTGGAACGTCGAGCGTTTGCCGGTGCGCTCGTCGTCGACGACGAGCGTGCCGTCCTTCAAGCCGAGCTCGCGCAAATCATGACCGTCGAGGCCGGTGGCGCCGATGCCGTCGATCCAGGCGAGCAGCGCGGCAATGCTGTCGGTGGGCGGACGCGGTAAAGCCTGTTTCTCTACCGGCGGCGCGGCAGGCGGCGGCGCCGATTTGTCCTGCCTAATCGCCTGCAGGTCGCCGAGCGCGGTGACGACAGCGGGCACTTTTGCGGTCGCGATCGGATGTTTGTTGGCGCCGGCGGCAAAGATGGTGACGTCGCCGTCGCGCTCGATACGGACCGACATCTCGGCGCCGACCAGATTGAGGCTTTCGGCACGCATGTGGCCGCTGAACAGGCTCAAGCCGGAAACCCGGATCTCTGCCTTCGGCGCACTCGCCACGATGGTGCCGTCGGGGTCACGCAAAACAATGTCGCGGACTCGCACCGCCGCGCCGCCATTGCCGGTGCGCTCGAATTGGGTGCCGCCGACTTCGACGCGCTCGCGGCTGCCGAAGTTCTCCTCGATGGCGGAAACCAGCCATGGGGTGAAAGCGTCGAGCTGGATCGGCCCGCTGGAAAGCCGCCACCACAAGGCGCCGCCGGCCAGGAGGACGAGTGCAACCAAGGTGCCCGCGGTGATGCCGACCAGTTTGATCAGCCGCCGATGCCGGGCCAGAAGGCGCCGGTAGGCCGCCAAGTAACGGCCGTCGCCCCCGCGCTCACCGCGATGCGCCGCCGTGAGATTGCCGCGGCGCCGCGCATGAGCGGCCGTTTCCCACCGCGGAAACGAGGCGTTGTGCCGATCTTGATTCGTCATGCCCGCTCGGGCGTCCCTCATCCGTGGCGCCGTCATAACGATCTTGTCGCCAATTAGTTAACAGCGCCAACGAATTTGCTGGGCAATCGGCCAAGCAGACCGCCAGGCTATCGACCACCGAATCGACCATGCCTGCCCCGGCGCGTATTCTGGTTGTGAGAATGGCCCTTGGAAAGCGTCGAAAGGAAGGCACATGGCGGCGAAGAAAGTTCCCGGAAAGGCAGCTCCGAAGCGAACGAATAAAGGCAATTCGGCCAAGCCTAGTAAGACCTTACCTAAGGGGGCGAACGCAGGCCCTGAAGCCGGCGCCAGGGCGCCGACCTTTACGCTTCCTCGCGACGGCGGCGGCAGCGTTTCGCTTAAAGATTTTGCCGGCCGCAAACTCGTGCTCTATTTCTACCCGCGGGCCGACACGCCCGGCTGCACCAAGGAATCGATCGACTTCTCCCGCCTCAAGCCGGCTTTCGCCCGCGCCGGCGCCGATATCCTCGGCGTCTCCGCCGATGCCGTTGCCGCGCAGGATGCGTTCAAGGCGAAGCACAAGCTTGCGATTTCGCTCGGCTCGGACGAGAGCCGAAAAATGCTCGAGGCCTACGGCGTCTGGCAGGAAAAAACCCTGTATGGCCGTAAGTTTCTCGGCATCGTGCGTTCCACTTTCCTGATCGGCCCCGATCAGCGCATCGCGCAAGTTTGGCCGCGGGTTTCGGTCGACGGCCACGCCGAGGCGGTCCTCGCCGCGGTAAAGGCGCTTTGAACCCTGCGCGATATTGCCGAAGCGTTTACTGAAAGCTGCAAAATGGCGATGATTTTGCCGCACCGCTTTGCGCATTATTAACCATAAGCCGGTCAAATCCGCTTCCAGAAATATTGAGAGCGTCTTTGGGAGCGTCAATGTCGCAGTGGACCGCGTCCCGGTCACAGCAGACCGCGAGAGCGCAGGCGGCTGCACTTCATCCGGCGCATCATCATACGCATTCACCCCAACCTTCCCGTGACGGCAGTCGGCGATCCGAACCGCGCCTGCGCGGCAGAGAGGCCGCGAAAACCGGTTATACGATCGCCCATGCGGGCCGGCAGGTTCGCTTCGGCCCGGTAGTGTTCTGGATCGCGGTCGGTACCGTCGTGATCATGGCGGGCTGGTCGGTCATGGCGGCAACCTACCTTGCCTTCCGCGACGATGTGCTGCGCACGCTGATCGCCCATCAGGCCGACCAGCAATTCGCCTATGAGGACCGCATCGCCGAATTGCGCGCTCAGATCGACCGCACCACCAGCCGCCAACTGCTCGACCAAGAGCAATTCGAGCAAAAACTCGACGACCTGATGCACCGCCAGGCAATTCTCGAGCAGCATGCCACCGCGCTCGGCGCCTCCGACCCGGCCACCACCGGTTCGATCAAACCGGCCGCACGTCCGGTCGAGCCCGCACCATCGCGCGGCGGCGGCAAGCAATCGAGCCTCGCCGTGACACTCGGCAAGCTCGAAGCCTCGCTCGATCGTGTCGAGCGGCGGCAATCGCTCGCGGTCGCACAGATCGACGATCGCTACGAAAGCAAAGCCCGGCTGATGCGCGGCGTCCTCACCCAGCTCGGCGTAAAGATCAACAGCGCGCCGGCGGCGACCGGCGGTCCGTTCGTCCCGGTCAAGCTGCCGTCCGAAAACGAAAGCTTCGAGCGCGCCGTGATGCGCGCCAATCTCGCCCGCCTCGACGCCAACCGGCTGACCAATGTGCTGGCCAATGTGCCGGTGCGCAAACCGGTCACCGGCGAGGTCGACGAAACGTCGCCGTTCGGCGTCCGCATGGACCCGTTCGTGCACGAAGCGGCGATGCATACCGGCATCGACTTCCGCGGCGAGATCGGCGAGCCGATCCATGTCACTGCGGCGGGCACGGTCATCATTGCCGGCTGGACCGGCGGCTACGGCAAGATGGTCGAAGTCGATCACGGCAATGGGCTTGCCACTCGCTACGGCCATCTGTCGGAGATCGACGTCAGCGTCGGCGACCAGGTGCGGATCGGCCAGGTCATCGGCAAGCTCGGCTCGACCGGCCGCTCGACCGGGCCTCACATCCATTACGAGACGCGCGTCGACGGCGAGCCGGTCAATCCGCAAAAATTCCTCGACGCCGGCGACAAGCTGTTCGGCGGCTAGCAAAACGCCTCAACCGCCTTCCCTGCACACGCTTGGCTGTCGTCGTGGCTGCATGGTATCGAAGCGCCTATGAGTGAGGTCGCGGGCCAGGGCAATGCCGGCTTCATGCCGCTCGGCGAAGCATTGGCCTATGCCGACCGCTGCCGCACCGAGGGCCGGGTGATGGAGGCCGAGGCGGTCTGCCGCCAGATCCTCCAGGCGCAGCCGAACCTGCCCGAAGCCGAACATCTCCTTGGCGTCATCGCGCACCAGAACGGCAAGCTCGGCGAGGCCGTCGAGCATGTGCAGCGCGCGGTAAAGCTCGCACCGCATGTCGCGCTCTTTCATGCCAATCTCGGCGAGATGCTCCGCCTCGCCGGCCGCCCGCGGCTTGCCATCGCATCGGCGCGGCGCGCGATCGAGTTGGACCCGAAAATGGCGATGGCGCTGAGCAATCTCGGCGTCGCGCTGTTCGAAGTGAAGGATTACGAGGAAGCCGCTCGCGCCCAGCGCAAAGCCATCGCGGCCAATCCGAATTTCGCCGAAGCACACTGCAATCTCGGCAATGCGCTGCAGGCGATGCGCCAGCGCGACGAGGCCGTGGTATCGTACCGCCGCGCCATCGAGCTTCGACCCGATTATGCCGACGGCTGGGCCAATCTCGGCACCACGCTGCACCACAACGGCCACTTCGAAGAGGCCGTTGCCGCGTTGCGGCGCGCCATCGCGCTGGCGCCGCATCACGCCAATGCCCATTCGGGCTTGGGCATTCTTCTTCTGATGCGGGGCGAGCTCGGCGAAGGCTGGGATGAATACGAATGGCGGCTGCGTTCGACCGAGCGCACCGGGCCCAAGTTTCCGGAAATGCCGTGGCGCGGCGACAGCCTTGCGGGCAAGCACATTTACGTCCAGGCCGAGCAAGGCTTCGGCGATACGCTGCAATTCGCGCGCTACATTCCCTGGCTCGCGGCGCGCGCCGGCAAGGTCACGCTGCGCGTCCACCAGCAGCTTGTCATGTTGTTGCGTGAAAGCCTGCCCGGCATCGAGGTTCTCGGCGATCGCGGCACCGTTGCGCCCTACCAGTGTGACGCCGTCCTTTTGAGCCTGCCGCGCCTGCTGCGAACCCGGCTCGAAACCATTCCAGGCGATGTGCCTTATCTGCGCGCGCCCGCGGAGACGGCGCGGAAATGGCAGAAGCGGCTCGCCGGATTGAAGGGCCTCAAGATCGGCCTCGTCTGGGCCGGCAATCCGGAGCACGTCAACGACACGCGCCGCTCGGTCGATCTGAAAATGCTGGCGCCGCTGTTCGACATCCCCGGCACGACATTCGTGAGCGTGCAACACGGTCCACGCACCGCCGATCTGAAAAAACTCAAACGCAAGACCCCGATCGAGGATCTCGGCTCGCAGTTCGAGGATTTCACCGAAACCGCCGGCGCCGTCAGCGCGCTCGATCTGATCGTCACCGTCGATACTTCGGTGGCGCATCTTGCTGGCGCACTCGGCAAGCCGGTCTGGGTCATCCTGCCGTGGGTGACCGATTGGCGCTGGCTGCTCGGCCGCGAGGACAATCCCTGGTATCCGACCATGCGGCTGTTCCGCCAGAAGCGCGGCAACAATGTCGCCGCCGAAGAGATGGCGGACGTGATCGCCCGTTTGGCGAAGGAATTGGAAGCGGTCGCTCAAGGTGACACCGCGCGACTCACCCCGTTCAAGGCCGAAGGCGAGCGCCACGCCGCGCAGGCCGCCGCAATCATCAAGGCCGAGGCGGCTCACGGCCCGATGCCGACGCCGGGCGAGGTCGGCGATTTCGCCATAGCGCCGGGCCAGGCGCTCATCCTTGCCGAGCAGAAGCGCCGCCGCGGTTTTTTAGCCGATGCCGACGAACTCACCCGCCGCGCCGCACAAGCCGAGCCGGACAATGCCGAAGCCGCCCACATGCTTGGGCTGATCGCGCATCAATCCGGCAAGAACGCCGAAGCCATCGAGCACCTTCGCCGCGCCATCGCGATCAAGCCGGACGTCTCGCTCTATCACGCCAATCTCGGCGAAATGTGCCGCCTCTCCGGCCGCACCGAGGAGGCGATCGCGGCCGGGCGCCGCGCCATAGCGCTCGATCCAAACAATGCCGGCGCCCACAGCAATCTCGGCATCGCGCTGTTCGACCAGGGCAAGTTCGAGGAGTCGCTCGCGCTCTATCAGCGCGCCATCGCGCTCGACCCCGGCTTCGCGCAGGCGCACAGCAATCTCGGCAATGCGCTGCAGCGCCTGAAACGCTTCGCCGAGGCCGAGCCGTCCTACCGCCGCGCCATCGAATTGCAGCCGAGCTTCGCCGACGGCTGGAACAATCTCGGCACCTGCCTGCGCGAACTCAAACGCTCCGACGAGGCCGAGACCGTTTACCGCAAGGCGCTGGAGTTCGCCCCCAACAATCCCGACACGCTCGACAACCTCGCGCTCGCGCTCAAAGACCTCGAACGGCTCGACGAGGCCGCCGACCTGATGCGCCGCGCGCTCGTCATCGAGAGCAATAGCGACAAGCTTTATCTGCATTACGGCTCGGTGCTGCTCGACCAGCACAAGACCGAGGAAGCCGCCGCCGCGATCGGGCGCGCCATGGCGCTCAATCCGAACAACCACGACAACGTCAATATGATGGGCCGCATCGCCTTCGACCGCGGCGATCTCGCGGAGTCGCTCGCGTTCTACCGGCGCGCGCTGGCGATCAAGCCCGATCTCGCCGACGCCTACAATAATATGGGCAACACGCTCAAGGAACTCGGCCGCTTGGGCGAGGCGCAGGAGGCTTATCAGGAAGCGCTGCGCATCGATCCCAATATCGCCGGCGCCTACACCAATCTCGCCAACTCGAAAACCTTCAAGCCCGGCGATCCGCACCTCGCCGCCATGGAGGCGCTGGCGGCCAAGACCGAAGGTCTGTCGAAAGACGACCGCTTGCAGCTCGATTTCGGCCTCGGCAAGGCCTACGCCGACCTGAAAGACTACCCGCGCTCGTTCAAGCACTACCTTTCGGGCAATGCGTCGAAACGCGCCGGGATCGCTTACGACGAAACGAGCACGCTGCAGCTGTTCGACCGCATCGAGGCAGTGTTCAGCGAGCGAACTGATCAAGGCAAAATCCGGCGGCGGCGATCCGTCGGCAACGCCGATCTTCGTTATCGGCATGCCGCGCTCGGGCACCACGCTGATCGAACAGATCATCGCCAGCCATCCGCTCGCGCACGGTGCCGGCGAATTGCAGACGCTCAACGACGTCATCCTCGAAGTGCGCGGGCGGGACGGCAATACGATCCCCTTCCCTGAATTCGTGCCGGCCGCCGATGCCGCCGCCTTCCGTCAGATCGGCGCTCGCTATCTCGCTCTGGTCCGCGCGATCGCGGCGAAGCAGGCCCCCTCCCATCCCTCCCCCGCAAGCGGGGGAGGGATGGGAGGGGGCGCCCAATACATCACCGACAAAATGCCGTCGAATTATTATTTCACAGGCCTGATCCATCTCGCGCTGCCGCATGCGAAAATCATTCATTCGATGCGCGATCCGGTCGACACCTGTATCTCGTGCTTCTCCAAATTGTTCTCCGCCGAGCAGAACCACACTTACGATCTCGGCGAGCTCGGCCGCTACTACAAACGCTACGAGCAATTGATGGCGCATTGGCGCCGCGTGCTGCCGCCGGGCCGCGTGCTCGACGTGCAATACGAGGACGTGGTCGGCGATCTGGAAGCCCAGGCGCGCCGCATCATCGCCTATTGCGGCCTGCCCTGGGACGACGCCTGCCTCTCCTTCCACAAGACCGACCGCCCCGTCCGCACCGCAAGCGCCACCCAGGTGCGCCAGCCGATCTACAAAAGCGCAGTCGGCCGGTGGCGGGTCTATGAAAAGGATCTCGGGTCGCTGTTAGGAGCGCTGGGCGTCAAAGTGTAGGCGCCCTCCTCTCGTCATTGCGAGGAGCGAAGCGACGAAGCAATCCAGAACCTCGCCGCCGAACTGGATTGCTTCGCTTCGCTCGCAATGACGAGTTTAGATCATCTCGTCGAACAAATCGCACCAATTCAGGTTCAAGGATCGGGCCCCCATTGGCGCGCGCTGGGCCTTCAGGAGCAAGCGTCCTCCTCGTCATTGCGAGGAGCGAAAGCGAGAAGCAATCCAGAACTCCGCCGCCGTACTGGATTGCTTCGCTTCGCTCGCAATGACGAGTTCAAATGAGCTCATCGAACAAATCGCGCCAACCGGGATTCATCACCAAGGCGAGCTTCTTCTCGATCCGCCCTTGATCTGCTTTTCATGACTGATCGCATTAGGCATTGTCGCATGCAACTCGTACCAAACGAGCAACTTACAGCCATATTGCGACGTGAAGCCGCCTACGACGCCCTCGCGATGCTGCCACGCGCGTTGAGAGCGTGCCGTTGCGTCCGCTCGCCATGATATAGACGGCAGGTTGCCTCATAGCGCCGCGATCCGTCATGGCCCTCGTCATTGCGAGGAGCGAAGCGACGAAGCAATCCAGAATCTCATCGCCGCACTGGATTGCTTCGCGGAGCCTGTCATCGGGCCGGCCACTGCGGGCCGTTGGCTCGCAATGACGAGCGAGTCATCACCACGAATACTTCAGCGTCCCGGTCCCGGCATAAGTCTGCGCGGTGGAGGCGAACTCGCCGTTGAACTTCGCCTCGACCGACCAGTTCGGCGTGAAGAACACTTGCGCACCGGCGCTGGCGAGCGCGGAATTGGCGGGTATCGCAGCGCCGTTGACGGTGAAGGCCGCGCCCGGCAGCGCCTGGAACACCGCGCCGAGCGCCGGATTGCTGACCCAGTCATGCGCCCAGGCGACGCGGGCGCGCAGCACCATCGGCATGGTGCCGAGCATGGTGAGATCGTCGGCCCGCGCACCGAGTTCGCTGCGCGTATCGTTCGAGGTCACCGCGTTATAGGACAGCGCGAAGCCGCCGCCGTTGAGATCGGTCTCGCTATAGGCCGGCGTGTGGAACCATTGCGTCTGCACCGCGCCATAGGGCGTGATCCCCGCCGTCGGCAGCACCGCAAAGCGATAGCCGGTCTCGGCGCGCAGCGCGTAACTCTGGCCGTCGAACTTCGCTCGTAGCTGGTCGCCGAGCGCCGCGGTGCGGTTGGTGGTGAACCAGGAATTGCCCAACGCCGCCATGCCGGAAATATAGGCCGGCCCGAAATGCTTGATGCCATAGACGGCTGTCTGGAACACGTCGCTGCGGCCGCTGCCGAGATTTTGCGACAGATTCCAATTGGTGCCGGCACCGGCCAACGCAAAGCCGAGTTTGAGATCCGGCGTGGCGTAATAATCCAAGCCTCCGGCGAAGCCGTAATCGCTTGCCGTGACATTGTTGGAGCCGATCGCGGCATTGCCGTTGTAGTTGGCATTGCCTCCGTAAGCCGAGCCCCAGGCATTCCAGCGCTGCGCGAAACTTTGCGCCGCCGGTGCCTTGCCCAGCACCTGGTCGTAAGCCAGCGCCACATCCGCCGGCAACCCGTCGCGCTCTTCCGCCGCGAAGCCGGAAGCGGTGCCGCCGACACCGGCCCCTCCCCCACCGCCGCCAAACGTCATGTCGGAGAGCAAATTGAAGAAGTCGTTCATCAGCTGGAACGTGCCGGTGGCGGCGCCGGTATTGTTCTGGCCGGAGAGCTGGTTCAGCGCGGTCTGGAGCTGCGCCGGCGTGTAGTTGAACAGGTTCTGGAAATTCGGCGGCAGCGTCGACCCGCCCGTGAGCGCGCCGTTGATGGCGTTGGCGACATTGATCACGTTTTGCGGCGCACCCGGCGGTAGCGTCAGCGCACCGTTTTGCACCGTAAGATAAACGTCGTCCGTATCGTAGCTCAGAATGCCTTCGTAGCGGCCGAAGAAGAAGGTGGAATCGGCGAAAGTCCCGCTGACGCCGCCGTTGGCGCTGAGGATGGTGTATTTGGTGCCGACTACCGGCGTACTGCTGGCGTTGACCTTGGCCAGCGCGCCGCCAACGATCGACGCGGTGCCGGTTGCAGGGAAGCCGGTCACGTTGGCGCCGCTGGTGTTCACGCCGTTGATCGACACCATGTAGATCGCAGCCGATTGCAGCGTCAGGCTGCCGGTGATGCTCATCTTGGTCGAGGTCGTGCCGGGCGCGAAAGTGCCAAAGACGTTGAGCGCGGTCGAAATCGTGCCGGTGCCGGCGAAGGTGCCGCCGTTGCTCACGGTCATGTTCGTAGCGGTATTGCCGGCACTGTTGAGGACGAGCGTGGTGCCGGAGTCGACGTTCACCTGATTGATGATGGCCCCGCCGACGGTAGTCGTAAACGTGTTGGTATCGGTGTAGGTGCCGGGCGTGGTGAGCGAGAAGTTCACGGTATCGAGCGCGCCCAGGCCGACGATATTGCCGGCGATGGTGCCGCCGTTGATGTTCAAGACGTCGGCGTTCGCCGACAGCTTGATCGCGCCGGTGATCGTTCCGCCGTTCTGGTTGATAGTGACCGCGCTGGTCGCGGCGCTCGCGTCGATGGCGGTGCCGCCGGTGCCGATGATGGTGCCGGTGTTGACAATGGCCCCGCCCGCGAAGCCGACGCCGGAGCCGATAACAATGCCGGCCGAACCACTGATCTTGCCGGCATTGCTGACGTTGCCGGTAAGGCTGGCTACGTCGGAGATAACAATGCCGCCGGCCGCAGCCGACACCGTACCGCTGTTGGTGATGCCGCCACCGGTGCTCGTGCTGCCGAAAACGGCGACACCCTGCACAAAAATGCCGGCATTGCCCGATGTTATTGTGCCGGAATTGCTGATGCCGCCGAGGAAACTCGTGACGTTGTCGAGGAGCAGGGCCGCGGCGCCCCCACTGCTAATTACGCCGGAATTGCTGATGCCGCCGAGGAAGGTCGTAACGAACTGGGCGTAAATGCCGTAATTGGCGCCCGATATTGTGCCCGAATTGGTGATGCCGCCGCCGGCGGTGTTCTGGCCGAATTGCGCGACGCTGGTCAGCGCAATGCCGTTGCGGCCGGCCAAGATCGTGGCGTTGTTGCTGATGCCGCCAGCGAAGCTCGTGACTTGGACGAGATTGATAGCATTGCCGCCGGCCGAGATCGTGCCGCCCGCATTGACGATGCCGCCGGTGAAGGTGGTGATGCCTTTGACAAGAATTGCCGTGTCGGCCGACGCAAAAACCGCCCCGGCGTTGGTGATGCCGCCGGTGAAGATCGGGCCGGTGATCTTGATGGCAGTCGAGGCGGCGCTGATCTTGCTGTGACTGTCGATCCCGATGCCCATCGAGCTCGCCAGCAGCGTGCCGCTGTCGACGATCGCGCCGTTGATCGTCGATGACAATAATTCAATGCCGGTCTTGGCGCTGATCGTGCCGCCGGTGGAAATATTGCCGGTGAAAGTCGAGACGCTGGCGAGCCCGATGCCGACGCCGCTGACTGAAATCGACCCGCTATTGGTGATGCCGCCCGAAGCGCCCGGACCGAACGCCGCGACGTGACTGGCGACTATGCCGGCGCCGCCGGTGATCAGGCCGGCATTGCTGATGCCGCCTGAGAAGGTCGCGCCGCTGACGAAAATGCCCGACAGATGCGCGCTGATGGTGCCGCCCGCGGCATTGGTGATGCCGCCGGTGAAGGTCTGCACGCCCGGCAGATTGATGCCCTTGCCGTTGGTCGAGACGATCTTGCCGGAATTGAAGATGCCGCCGGAGAAAGTGCTGTTGGTAGTGTCGACGCCGATGCCGACATTGCCGCCGGTGATTGTGCCTGAATTGGACACGCCGCCGCCGAACGTCGTCGCGCCGACGAAGATGCCGGTGGCAAGCGCGATCAGCGCACCGGCGTTGGAAATGCCGCCCGCGAACGACACCACGCTGTCGGCGGCGCGGATGGCGGCGTTGCCGCCTGCCGAGATCGTACCGGAATTGCCGATGCCGCCGGTGAACGTCGAGCCGGATACGACGATACCGGACGTGGCCGAGGTGATCTTGCTCGTGCTGTCGACCGTGATGCCGTGGCTCGAACCGAACAGATTGCCGCTGTCGATAATCCCGCCCGCGATGGTGCTGCCGGCGATCTTGATGCCGGTCGCCGCCGTAATCGTGCCGGCGTTGGAAATGTTGCCGGTGAAGGTCGATACGTTTTGCACGGCGATGCCGGCGGCCGCCGCCGTGAGCGTGCCGACATTGGTGATGCCGCCGGTAAACGTCGACGTGCCATTTACTGAGATGGCTGTCCCGGCTCCGGCCGAAATCGTGCCGCCATTAGTGATGCCGCCGCCGAAGCTCGATCCGGTGATCGAAATGGCGTTGCCGGTGGCCGCAAGGAGCTTGCTGCCGCCGTCGAGCAAGATTCCGCCGGCGATGATGCCGCTATCGAAAATATGGCCGGTGATCGTGCTGCCGAGAACCGTGATGCCGCCCGCCGAGATCGTGCCGCTATTGCCGATATCGCCGGCAACGTTCGAGCTCACGATCATGCAGGCGATGTTGAAGGTGTTGGTGTGCGGATACGGCCCGACATAGCAGCCGTTGCTGTTGAGGAATGTCAGGTAGACGTTATCGGCATTGTAGGTGAGTTCGCCGACCAGGCCGCCGAAGGTCACTGTCGGATTGAAGGTGTTGCCGCTGGTGCCGAGCCCGCCCGCGGTATCGGTGAGGATGGTATATTGCACGCCGGCACTGATCGAACTGCCGGCGTCGATGCCGACAGTGGCGCCGCCGAGCGTCGCCGAGCCGGAGATCGACGTGGCGCTCGCGGTCGACGTGCTAAGCGTGTCCACGTAATTGGCGCCCAAAACGAAATCGAGCGAACCGGTAATGCCGAGCGTGCCGCCGACGGTGCCCGGCAGGCCGCCCTCGAGCGTGCCGCCGTTATTGATGACGATCGCCGCGGCCACGGTACCGTTGCCGGCGAAAGTGCCGCCATTGCTCACGGTCAAATTGGTCGCGGAGTTGCCGGAGCTTTTGAGGACCAGCGTGGTGCCGGAATCGACATTCACCTGATTGATCGTCGTGAAGGTATTGTTCTCGGTATAGGTGCCGGCTGTCGTCAGCGAGAAGTTCATCGTGTCGAGCGAACCCTGCCCGACAATATTGCCGACGATGGTGCCGCCATTGATGTTGAGCACATCGGCCTTGGCCGAGAGCGCGATCTGGCCGCTCAGCGTGCCGGCGTCCTGATTGATGGTGATCGCGCTGGTCGCGTTCACGCTATCGATGGCGTCGGTCGTGCCGGAGATGACACCGGTATTGACGATCGAGCCACCGGCAAAGGTCATGCAGTCGCAGATGTAAATTCCGGTCCTGCCGCCGGTGATGGTGCCGCTATTCGAAATATTGCCACCGAAATGCGTTGCACCAGCAACAAGGCCGGTGCCGCTCGCGCCCACGGTAATCAGACCGATATTGGTGATGCCATTGAGGAAGGTTTTGACGTCAGCGACGACAATGCCCGCGCCATAAGTCCCCAGCGCAGAAATCGTGCCGGAATTGGCGATGCCGCCGCCGAAGGTCGATGGGGAGTTCGTGCCGGCGACCCGGATGCCGACGCCGCTTGCCCCTGTGGCGGTAATCTGGCCGTTATTGGAAATGCCGCCGGAGAAATTCGAGATTCTCACACGGCTGCCGGTAAAAGCATTGCCGCCTACCGCGACGCCCGTCCTCGCCGTGATCGTGCCTGAATTGCTGATATTTCCGCCGAAGGAGGAAATGACCAGCGACGCACCGAACCCGCCCGCTGTTCCGCCGACCATGATGCCGGCCTTCGCCGCCGAAATTATTCCGGAATTGCTGATATCGCTGGTGAAGGTCCCGATGGTGACCGAGCCGCCGCTGACCGCAAGGCCGCCGACGGCGATGCCGTTCCCGTGCGCCGACGTGATAGTGCCGTTGTTGCTGATGCCGCCGCCGAATGTCGAGATCGTGACCTTGCCACCGTATTCGGCGGTGCCGCCGACGACAATGCCGTTGCCGGTCGCTGCTGAGATCTTGCCGCTGGCATTGGTAATGCCGCCCGCGAAATTTGAAATCGTCACGTTCGCATTGGTGCCGGTCGCATTACCGCCGACCAGAATAGCGCTCAGGCGCCCCGAGATCGTGCCGCTATTGATGATGCTGTTGCTGAAATTTCCAACCGTTACCGACGCGCCGGTACCGGCAGCAACGCCGCCGACGGCGATGCCGACCTCCGCGCGGATCGTGCCAGCGTTGCTGATGTTGCCGGCGAAGGTCGAAATGGTGACGGACGCGAGCGAGCCGCTAGCTTTGCCGCCCACCAGAATGCCGTTGACGCCCGCTGAAATCGTGCCCGTGCCCGCATTGCTGATGCCGCCGGCGAAGTTCGACACCGTCACGGCGCCACCGAAGCGCGCGGTGCCGCCGACCGCGATGCCCATCAGGCCAGCGGCGATCGTGCCGGAGTTCACGATGCCCGCGGAGCCGAAGCTCAAGACAGTAAGAGAGCCAGTCGCCGCATGCCCGCCGACCAGAATGCCGTTGCCGGCCGTGCCGGTCGCGGAAATCGTACCGGAATTGCTGATGCCGCCGGCGAAGGTCGACACCGTGAGGGAAGCGACGCCTGACACCTGGCCGCCAACCAGGATGCCGGCATCGCCGCCCGCTACGATGGTGCCGGCATTCGAGATGCCGCCGCTGAAATTGGACACCGTGACGGAGGTCGACAAGGCGCCCGTGTTGTAAGCGAGGCCCCCAACCACGATGCCGTTGCCAGTCGTCGAGGCGAGCGAGCCGTTGGTGGCATTGAAGATGCCGTTACCGAAGCTGCCGACATTGATGCTGCCGCCAATCGTGGCGCGGCCGCCGACCAAAATGGCGTTGCCCGACGCGGCCGAGATCGTGCCGGAATTGCTGATGCCGCCCGCGAATGACGAAACCACGACAGAACTGTTCTGGCTGACCGCCGTGCCGCCGACCGCGATACCGCTCGCGACCGAGCTGACAATCAACGTGCCGGAATTGCTGACGCCGTCGGTGACGGCGCCGATGGTGATCGAGCCTCCATTGTTCGCGTGACCGCCGATCTGGATGCCGGCCGCCGAAATATGGCCGGTATTGACGATCGCGCCGCCGAGCGAACCGACTTTGATCGTGCTGCCGGCGTTGGAGGCCGAGCCGCCGACGACGATGCCGGCGCCGAGCGTGCCCGTGCCGGCATTGGTGATGCCGGCCGAGAAGGCCGAAACCGTGATGCTGCCGCCCAACCGCGCAGAGCCGCCGACCTCGATGTCATAGCCCGACCCGCCGAAGATCGTGCCGGAATTGCTGATGCCGCCGGAGAAATTCGACACCGTGACGGAGCCTGTCCCGCTCGCAAAGCCGCCGACTTCAATGCCGACGCCAAAGGGGCTGCCTCCCGCCGAGATGGTGCCGGAATTGGCGATGCCGCCGCCGAAGGTCGCGACGTTGACCGTGACGCCGTTGGGAACGTTGCCGCCGACCAGAATCCCGCCGCTGTTGGTCGATGAAATCAGGCCGGCATTGCTGATGCCGCCGGTGAAGGTCGGGCCGGCGACGAGCACGGAGGTCGGGCTGGCGACGACGCCCGCGGTGCTGGCGATGAAAATGCCGTGGCTGGTGCCGAGGATGTTGCCGGTGTCGACGATCGAGCCCGTGATGGTGCCGGATGCTAGGCTTATTCCGGTCCGCGCCGAGATGGTGCCTGAATTGATGATATTGCCGGTGAAGGTCGAAACGCCGCTCACCTTGATGCCGATGGCGGTCGCCGTGATCCTGCCGACGCCGGCATTGGTGATGCCGCCGGAATAGGTCGCGACATTGACCACCGCGATGCCCGTCGCCGGATCGATCACGCCGCTATTGGTAATGCCGCCGCCGAACGTCGTGACGCCCGACACCAAAATGCCGACCGCCGGCGCCGAGATCGTGCCGCCGTTGCTGATGCCGCCGGTGAAGGTCGGGCCGATGACGCTGATCGCGGTGCCGGACGAAACGATCTTGCTGAGATTATCGACGCCGATGCCGAGGGTCGTCGCCAGGATGATGCCGCTGTCGACGATCCCGCCATTGGTGACGGTGCTGCCGGCAGCAATGCTGATGCCGGTCGCGCCGGTGATGGTGCCGGAATTGCTGATGTTACCGGAGAACGCCCGAACGTCGTTGACATAGATACCGAGATTCGTGTGCCCCGAGAGGGGCACCGAGATCATGCCGGAATTGGTGATGCCGCCGCTGTCGGTGGCGCCGGGGCCGAAGACATAGATGCCAACGTAAACCCCCACGATCGTGCCGGCATTGCTGATGCCGCCGGTGAAGGTCGGGCCTTCCACCAGAATGGCATACGGACTCCCCCTGACGACGCTGTTACGGTCGATCAGGATGCCATGGCTGGTGCCAAGGATCACTCCGGTATCGTAGATAGCGCCGTAAGCGGTGCTGCTGATGGTGCTGCCGAAGATACCAACGCCGGTCTTGGCGCTGATCGTGCCGCTGTTCAAAATTCTGCCGGTGAAGCTCGCGACGGTGACGTTGCCCGTGCCGCCGACCAGAATGCCGACGCCGTTCGCCGCCGTGATCTGACCGCTATTGCTGATGCCGCCCGCGAACGTCGAGATCGTGATCGTGCCGCCGGAACGTGCGCTTCCGCCGACCACGATGCCGTGGCCGGTCGCGGCAACGAGGCCCGCATTGGTGATGCCGCCGCCGAAGGTCGAAATGGTGACGCTTGCATTATTGTGGAGCGCGAGACCGCCCACGATGATGCCGTTGGTGCCGCCGGAAACCGTGCCCGAATTGGTGATGCCGCCGAGGAAGGTCGACAGCGTCACGCTTGCATTGGTGCCGTTGGCGAGGCCGCCGACCAGGATGCCGTTGGCGGCTCCCGAGATGCGGCCTGAATTGCTGATGCCGCCGGTAAAGGTGCCGACCGTTATGCTGCCGTTGGTGCGGCGGGCGCCGCCGACGATGACGCCCTCGACCACCCCCGCAATCGTACCGGCATTGCTGATGCCGCCGGTAAAGGTCGGGCCAGAAATGAAAATGCCGGTGCTGGCGGCGATCTTGCTCGCGCTGTCGATGGCGATGCCGTGGTTCGTGGCCAGGATATTGCCGGTGTCGATGATCGCGCCGGTGATGGTGCTGGCGACAATGCTGATTCCGGTCTGCGCCGTGATCGTGCCACTGTTGGAAACATTGCCGACGAAGGTCGAGATCGGAGCGACAACGCCGCCCCCCGTCCGATAACCGATCTGGATGCCGCCATACGCCGCCGAGATCGTGCCGGTATTGGTGATGCCGCCTGGGGTGCCGGTGGTGCCGAAGCTGACGACGCTGTCGGCAATGATTCCGTAATTGGCTGAGATCGTACCGGCATTGGTGATGCCGCCGAGGAAGGTGGGGACGGCGACGGCGATGCCGGTATTGCCGTGGAGCAAGCCGCCGGCGGCATTGTCGATCCCACCGGAGAAGGTAAAGCCGCTAAAGACAGCGATGTCGCCGATGCCCGCGGAAATGGTGCCGCTGTTGGTGATGCCGCCGGCAAAGGTCAGCACCTGGAAGCTCTGAATGCCAAAGTCGCTCGCTGAGATCGTGCCGGCGTTGCTGATGCCGCCGGTGAACGTCGGGCCGGTGATCGAAATGGAGGTGGCGGCGCCGGCGATTTAACTCGTGCCGTCCAGCGAAATGCCGCCGGCGATGGTGCCGGTGCTTTGAATGGAGCCAGTGATCGTGCCGTTGGTGAAAGTGATGCCGCTGGGACTGATCGTGCCTTCGTTGGAGATATTGCCGGTGAAGCTCGTGTTGACGACGCAGAGTGCCGGCGTGGTGTTGCCGCTGGGATTGTCAAAACCGGCGCTGAGATTGTTGCAAGTCGCAAACGCCGCCGGCGTGCCGCCGCCGATCAGAATCGCGGCGACCGAACTCGACGCCAACAGATGGCGGAGACCTGGCAACCGGCCGCGCGAATTTCCACGCATTCCCAACGCCCCAGAGACCCGGCACCTCGCGACCCGGTCCACCCCTTATCGTTGCCGTCAGGTTATTCCGGGCAGCCACGACGGGGCAATGACGCGGAGGCGATTCCTGCTGTTTTACTGAAGTTTTACTGAGGGTTTGGACCGATTCCGCAACTCAGTTGTATAAATGCCACGCACACCGTAGGTGTATGAATACTAGATAGAGACGGTATGTAGATACCGAAAATCCCTCTGCGATCTGCCTTGGCAAGATTGGGGCGAACGTCCCGTCACCCTGAAGGTGGCCGCCAACGGGTCCGGCCCGAAGTGGCCGGCCCGATGACAGGCTCCGCGGCCCTCGAAGGGCGACGGCTCCGAGGCCGTGCCGCCGTCGCCCTTCGAGGCCCGCGCGTCGCGCGGGCACCTCAGCGACTGTGTTCTTTGTCAAGCGGGCTGCCATTGGGTTTTGTCTCTGAGCATGGCGTTGAGGATGACGAGGATCTTACGCGCAACGGCAATGAGACCGACCATTTTGGGCTTACCGGCAGAGAGCAGACGTTGATAGAAGACCTTGAGGGATCGATTGCAGCGGACGGCCGAGAGCGCCGCCATGTAGAGGGCGGCCCGCAAGGATGCTCTGCCGCCGCCGATCATGCTTTTGCCTTTCCAGCGGCCGGACTGGCGCGTGAATGGAGCAAGGCCTGCCAAGCTTGCGATCTCGCGCCGGGTAAGCCTGCCGAGCTCGGGCAGTTCGGCGAGAAAAGTGCGCGCCAAGGTATTGCCCACGCCCGGTACTGTAACCAGGAGTCCCTCCTTCTCGCGCCAGGCCGGCGACCCACGCACCAGCGCGCCGATATCCGTGTCGCGTCCAGCAACTCCTTCTCGAGCATTCTGACGTGACGCAAAATGCCCTTACGGACGCGGGCAATAGCGGCGCGCTTCTCGCGCTGGCGTTCGGCGACGATCATCTCGATGATCTGCCGGCGCCGGGCGACCAGGTCGGCGAGCAGCCGCGCCTGCTCATCGGGGACCGGCCGCACCGGCGGCTTCACGGCTTCGGCGAAGTGGGCGATCACTTCGGCGTCGAGTGGATCGGTCTTGGCGCGTTTACCAACCGCCTGGGCGAAGTGGCGCACTTGCGCCGGATTGACAATGGCCAGCGGCAAAGCGGCGCCTGCAATCGCCGCCGCTGCGATCGTCTCGAAGCCTCCCGTCGCCTTGATCGCGATCAATTGCGGCTCAAGCGCCCGCAGACGATCAATCAACTCTTCCAAGCTCTTACCGTCCCGCGCCACCGCAAACGCTTCGCGACTGGGACGCACATGCACGTCCAGCCGGTCCTTGGATACATCGATACCAACAAAGATCGCGTCCATCTTCACCCCTCCTTGCGCAATCGGGCTCGCTGCGCGGCCCAAGCGACTGTTCGGGTTCGATGGAACGGCGGACGGGGCGCCGCGCTGAGGCTCGGGCTTGATGGCCCTTGGGTGAGGCGGTCTCCCGTCCGCCACCGCATCGGTCAATCTAACCGATGATGCGATTCGCGACTTACAAGGGTGACGGTCCAAGGGCGCCATTTTCACGGGGGGAGGAAAAGGTGCGATCTTTGTTTTATACGAGCCTGGATAAGTCGTTGGGAACGCCCGGCGGCCATTTCTCATGATTTCATGAAAGCGCTTTTTATTACAGGGAGTGATGCAGGGTTCTTCAACTCGCTGCTGATCTTCCTGCAAGGGTTTGCCGAGCGCCTTCCCGGCCAGACTCTGGCGGTCTGCGATTTCGGCTTTACGCCGGCGCAGGCGCAGTTTTTGCGTGAGCTTGGCGTGCTGCTGCCGCGAGCGTCCGACCTCGCTTCGCGCGGCGTGTTTTGCTGCAAGGCGTCACTGATCGACTATCTGCGCGCCAGCCGGCCGCAGCTCGAAGACTACGATGCCCTGGTGTGGCTCGACGCCGATCTCACGCTGATGCAGACCGGCATCGCCGATTTCGAGGCGGTGATCGCGGCGATGCAAGCCGCCGGTGCGGAGCTTGCGGTCTGCCCCGAGCCGGCGCGACGCAGCCTGGGCCGGACCATCGCGGAGTTTCCCGAGCCGGCGAAAATGGCGCCGTTTTTGCACATGATCGCGGAGGCCGGGCTGTCGCCCGCCCTGCCCTATGTGTCGAGCGGGCTGTTCTTCTGCCGTTCGGCGGCGCTGCTCGAACGCTGGATGAAGCTGACGCTTGCGGCGATCGAGCATCCGCTGTTCGAGCAAAACGCGTTCAACATCGCGCTCTATGCCGGCGGCACACGCTATCTCGCGCTCGATTGCGAGGAATGGCAAGCGCAAGGCCCGTCGCTCGACCGCATCCGGCTTGCCGGCGACGGCGCGGGGCGGTCCGCGGCTCGTATCGGCGACAAGAACATCAAGACGCTGCACGCGACATCGCCGCTCGCGGGACATTTGCTGATCGCCAATTGCCGCGTGACCGTGCGCGATCTCGTTCTCGCCGGGCCGTTCAAATTGTTTTTGCCGGAAGAATTGCGGCTGCACCAATTGCAGCTGCTTTCGAGCTTCATCCTGGCGCATGGCGAGCGGCTCCATCGCCTTGGCCTATGCACGCGCGCCGCGGTCCCCGTCGCCGGGTTTGAATTCGTCACGCTGTAAAGGGGCTCCGCCGGGGGCTCGACCCGTAGAACAGTGCAAAAAATAATCGTCACTTTCACGGGGACGACGTCTTGACATCCGTCCCCGTTATGGATACGTTGCCCGCAATGCTCGCTCGATACGGACGCCGCCGGCGAGGGGACTTTCCGGCGACGGAGCGAGTGCGGTGCCCGCGGATGGGGCCATCCACCCCGTTCCCGGGCGGCTTGGGCATCATGTCATCCGGCACTATGACCGGAGTGGGAGGTGCTTCCCCGGGCTGGGACAGGCGAAGGCGGGTAACACCCGCTGGCAATTTTGCCAGCGCATGATCTTTACCGATCATGCGTCAGACCACGTCCCAGGAAACCTGGCCTGAAGCTGAGCCTTGGGGACGACGACTCCCTTTGGCGAGAGCCGTGGTGGGACGCCGACAGACGAGCTGCCCCGCAGGGCAGCGCCGCACCCGATGGTGCGGCGGGTGGTACCAGCGTTTGTCGGCGTCCTGCTTCCTATTTTTTATTTGGTTTGGAATTGGAATTGAAATCGGCGAAGACGGCGTAATGCTTTGAGAAACCGGGGCCCCACCCCTTAAAGTCTGACTCGAAACGATCCATTTGATTTCAAGCTCTTGCGAGGCGTCGCGTGAGGGTACGGATGTGAGCGACGAGGACCCAGGCGACCGCGCTGCCGATGGTTGTTTCAAAGTCCTTGGCGAGCCTGCGGCATCGGCCGAGCCAGGCGAATGTTCTCTCCACCACCCATCGGCGTGGCAGCACTTCGAAGCCGGTGGCCCGGTCGGAGCGTTTGATGATGGCAATCGTCCATTGCCCGATTTTCCTCAAGGCATGGCGGAGCTTGTCGCCGGCATAGCCGCCATCGGCGAAGACATACCGCAGCCAGGGATACAGGAAACGGATCGACGACAGGACGCCGACCGCGCCGTCGCGATCCTGGATGTCGGCGGTATGGACCTGCAACCCGACCAGATGACCCTCGGTATCGGTGACGATGTGGCGTTTGCGGCCCTTGATCTTCTTGCCCGCATCAAAGCCGCGTGGACCGCCGCTTTCCGTGGTCTTGACCGATTGGCTGTCGATGACGCCGGCGGTCGGGCTGGCCTCGCGTCCGGCCTTCTCGCGCGCGGCCATCACCAGCATGTGGTTGATGACAACAAACATCCCCCTGCGCGACCACTCATAAAAATAGCCCTGGACGGTCGAACGGGGTGGAAATTCCCGCGGCAACTGCCGCCACTGACAACCCGTCGAGGCCATGTACAGGATCGCGTTCATCACCGCACGCAGATCGGTCGTCCGCGGACGACCAATCAGCGATGGCGCCGGCATCAATGGCTCGATCACCTTCCACTCCGCATCCGTCAGGTCGCTTGCGTAACGCAGCCCCTCCCGCACATAGTGCGGGCGAGTGATTTCGGTCCAGGCCATCATGATCTCCCTCGAATCTCGCAAATCCGATGGAATCACAACCTCCTGAAATCACTCACCTCCTTTTCGGTCAGGCTCTTAGGCTTTCTCACGCTTCCCGATCTTCGCGCTTCACGTGACGGGGTTGGCATAGCTCGGGCGCGAAGAGGCGCCGCGAGAACGCGTCGCTGTTTGACATTGTCGGCAATCCAACGCGCGCTCGGCCGCGCCGCGACAGCAAACTTGCTTGAGGCGATCGCGGCGCTCGTCCCGTCACCCTGAGGTGGCCGCGAAGCGGCCCTCGAAGGGCGACGGCGGCAAGGCCACGGAGCGTGCACCCTTCGAGGCCCACGCTTCGCGCGGGCACCTCAGGGTGACGACCCCACGCCGCCAGTCGATTAATCCACATCCTCTACGCTCGCCGGCCCGGTCCCGAACGCTTTTTGCGCCAGCGCCGCGGCGGCGAACTGGTCGATGTCGCCGTCGAGCACGCCGCCGGTGTCGGAGGTGGAGACGCCGGTGCGCAGGTCTTTGACCATCTGATAGGGCTGCAGCACGTAAGAGCGGATCTGATGGCCCCAGCCGATATCGGTCTTGGCTGCCTGGTCGGCGGCGGCCTGCGCCTCGCGCTTTTTCAGTTCGAGTTCGTAAAGCTTGGCGCGCAGCATCTGCCAGGCCGTCGCACGATTGCGGTGCTGCGAGCGGTCGCCTTGCGACACCACGGCGATACTGGTCGGGATGTGGGTGAGCCGGACCGCCGATTCAGTTTTGTTGACGTGCTGGCCGCCGGCGCCGCCCGATCGCATGGTGTCGACGCGCACATCGGACTCGTTGATATCGATCTTGATGCGGTCGTCGACCACCGGATAGACATTGACGCTGGCGAACGAGGTGTGACGGCGGGCATTGGAATCGAACGGCGAGATGCGCACCAGCCGGTGCACGCCGTTCTCGGTCTTGAGCCAGCCGTAAGCGTTGCGGCCCTTGATCTCGATGGTAGCGGATTTGATGCCGGCCTCTTCGCCGCGCGTCTCTTCCATGAACTCGACCTTGAAACCGCGCTGCTCGGCCCAGCGCGTGTACATGCGCAAGAGCATCGAGGCCCAGTCCTGGCTCTCGGTGCCGCCGGCGCCGGCATGGACTTCGAGATAGGTGTTATTGTTGTCGGCCTCGCCCGACAGCAGCGCTTCGAGCTCGCGGCGCGCGACTTCGGCCTTGAGCGCGCGCAGCGCGTTTTCCGCCTCTGTGATGACCGGCTGGTCGTTCTCGGCTTCGCCCATTTCGATCAGCTCGACCTGATCGTCGCGTTCCTGGGCGATGCGGGTGAGCGCGCCGAGCTGCTCTTCGAGCGCGGTACGTTCCTGCATCAGGCCGCTCGCCCGCTGCGGGTCGTCCCAGAGTTTGGGGTCTTCGGCGAGCCGATTCAGCTCGGCGAGCCGGACGCGCGCACGATCGACGTCAAAGATGCCTCCTCAGCAGTTCCAAGGACTGCTTGATGTCGGCGACGATGGCAATGACTTCCGCGCGCATGATGCTGTGCTCCGGCGGGCGATGTAATCGGTTGGGAGGAGAAGCGCAATGTTGAGGGCAGGTGGCGCGGCGAACTCCCTCCCCCTTGTGGGGAGGGTTGGGGTGGGGATCGGGAGGGGAAGTAAAACCGTCGACGCTTCGGCTCGCCTCACGGCCCCCACCCTGCCCCACAAGGGGGAGGGAAATCTCAATACAACCCGCCGGTCCCCGTCCGCACCACATTGCCGGCATCCGGCGGCGGACCTTGGGGTATCGGCGTGCCATTGGCGCTGTCGGCACCGATCACCGAATAATTATCGGGCGGCGCGGTGCCGGGCTTGAAGGCTTCGAGGATCACTTTCGGATCGCCCGGCGCGGCGCGCATGCCGGTATGGGAATTGACGCGGATGAGCTTGATGCCGGGCGGCACCGCGAACGGAATCGGCGGCTTGTCTTCCAGCGCCACCTTCAAAAAGTCCTTCACCACCGGCGCGGCGAGATGGCCCCCGGTAGCGAGCCTGCCGATATGGCGCGGCTTGTCGTAGCCCATATAGACGCCGCACACGATGTCGGGCGAGTAGCCGATGAACCAGACGTCTTTCTCGTCATTGGTGGTGCCGGTCTTGCCGGCGATCGGCTTGCCGACCTCGCGCACCACGGTCGCGGTGCCGCGCTGCACCACGCCTTCCATCAGCGAAGTGATCTGATAGGCGGTCATCGGATCGATCACCTGCTCGCGCTTGTCGACCAGCGTCGGCTCCGGATTGTTGTCCCATTTGGTGGCGTCGCAGCCGATGCATTCGCGCATATCGTGCTTGTAGATGGTGTGGCCGTAGCGATCCTGGATGCGGTCGATCAAGGTCGGAATGACGCGACGGCCGCCATTGTCGAACATCGAATAGGCGGTGACCATGCGCAGCACCGTCGTCTCGCCGGCGCCGAGCGCGTAGGACAGATAAGGCGGCAACTCGTCATAGACGCCGAAACGCTTGGCATATTCGGCGATCAGCGGCATGCCGATGTCTTGGGCGAGTCGCACCGTCATCACGTTGCGCGACTGCTCGAGACCGAAGCGCAAGGTCGAGGGGCCGAAGAACTTGCCGCCGTAATTTTCCGGTTTCCAGATGCCGCCGCCGGCACCCATGTCGATTTCGATCGGCGCGTCCATGACGATGGTCGAGGGCGTGTAGCCGTTATCCAGCGCCGCCGCATAAACGATCGGCTTGAACGACGAGCCGGGCTGGCGCAGCGCCTGGGTGGCGCGGTTGAACTGGCTCTGGTCGAACGAGAAGCCGCCGACCATCGACAAGACGCGGCCGGTATGCGGATCCATCACCACCATGGCGCCGGAGATTTCCGGGACCTGGCGCAGCCGGTATTGGCCCTGATCGGGCAGCGGCTCGACATAGATGACGTCGCCGGCGGTGAGCACCTGGCTGACTTCTCGAAATCGGTTTCGACGGTCCGGTAGCGGGTTTCGCCCACTTCACGCCCTCGAGCGGCACGATGCCGATCTCGCGGTCCTTGACCACGGCGCCGCCCGGATCGCGCGGCGGCTGCAAGCCGATGCGCGCCGATTGATCGTCGACCTGAAGCACCACCGCCATCCGCCACGGCGTAATATCGTCGAGCGACTTCACGTCGGCGAGCTTGGCGCCCCAGTCGCCGCTGACATCCATGGTGGTGACGGCGCCGCGGTAGCCTTGAGCCTCATCGAAATTGACGAGCCCGTTGACCATGGTCTTGCGCGCCAGCATCTGCAATTTCGGATCGAGCGTGGTGCGCACAGACAGCCCGCCCTCGTAGAGCTTCTTCTCTCCGTAATTGTCGTAGAGATAGCGCCGCACTTCCTCGCTGAAATATTCGGCGGCGAAAATATGCGCGCCGGTCGGCCGCACCGTGACGTCGAGCGGCGACTTCTTCGCCTTGTCGGCTTCGGCGGCGGTGATGTAGCCGTCCTCGGCCATGCGGTCGATGACGTAATTGCGCCGCGCGATCGCTTCGTCATGCTTACGGAACGGATTGTAGTTGTTCGGGCCCTTCGGCAGCGCCGCAAGATAGGCCGCTTCGGGGATGGTCAGTTCGTGCACCGACTTGTCGAAATACAGAAGCGAGGCGGCGGCGACGCCATAGGCGCCGAAGCCGAGATAGATTTCGTTGAGGTAGAGCTCGAGGATCTTCGGCTTCGAATAAGTGCGCTCGATGCGCAGCGCCAAGAGCGCTTCCTTGATCTTGCGCTCGAACGACACCTCGTTGGTGAGCAGGAAATTCTTGGCGACCTGCTGGGTGATGGTCGAAGCGCCCTGCGGATGGCCGCCGTGGCCGTAGTTCTGCAGATAGAGCAAGCCGGCGCGCATGATGCCCTGCGCATCGATGCCGGGATGCTGGTAGAAATTCTTGTCTTCGGCGGCGACGAAGGCATTGGTCACGAGCTTGGGGATGGCCTGGATCGGCAGATAGAGCCGTCGTTCCTTGGCGTATTCCGCCAGCAGGGAGCCATCCGCGGCATGCACCCGCGTCATCACCGGCGGCTCGTAATCCTGAAGCTGCGAATAGTCCGGCAAGTCCTTGGAATAATGCCACAACAAGCCTGCCACCGCGGCGATCCCGACAATGAACAGGATCGTCCCGGCCGCGAACAGAAAGCCCATGAACCGCAGCAGCAGTTTCATCGATTAATTTCCCGGGGAAGGCCCCGCCAAGCCGGAAGGTGCCACGCTTCGGCCGGTCGATCGGCCGCGCCGGCTGATACGCTAATCATGCGACTCATGCTTGCGCCAAATGGAGCCCCAGATGGCAGCCCAGTGTGACAGTAATGGCCCCGACCCGCCAGACATCCTCGCGACAACGGCTGTGGTCGCTGGGTTTTTTGTTCAAACTGAGGCCATTCGGGCACAATGCTTCGCCGTCAATTGGCGCGCGCGCCGGCTACATGGGTGGTGAAATAGCCGTCGATCGCCGCCGCCATGGCGTCGGCGGTGTGATTCCGCCAGGTATCCGACAGCAGCGACTGCAGATCCTCCTTGTTCGACACATAGCCGAGCTCGACCAGCACCGAGGGTACATCCGGTGCCTTGAGCACGCGAAAGCCGGCCGACTTGAGCGGTTCCTTGTGCAGGCGCGTCGCTTCCTTCATCTCGCCGACAAGTTTGTGGGCGAACTGCATTGAAAATGTCTTGGTTTCGCGCTGCGCCAGATCGATCAGAATGCCGGCGACGTCCTGCGGCTCGGACTTCAGATCAACGCCGGCAATGACGTCGGCGCGGTTCTCCTCTTCGGCGAGGCGCGCGGAGGCCGAGTCGCTGGCGGTTTCCGACAGTGTGTAGACGGTCGCGCCCTGGGCATCGCCTTCCTTATGCGGGAGCGAATCGGCGTGGATCGAGACGAACAAGGCCGCGCCGGCATTGCGCGCGATCTCAACCCGATCGGCGAGCGGCACAAAGGTGTCGTCCGAACGCGTCATCAGCACACGGTATTTTCCGGCTCGCTCGATCCGGTCGCGCAGCCGCATCGCGAAATCGAGCACGATATCCTTCTCGCATTCGCCATTCGGTCCCTTGGTGCCGGTATCGATGCCGCCATGGCCGGGATCGAGCACCACCAGCGGCCGCGGATCGCCGACATTGGCCAGCGGCTTCGCAGGAGATACGAGTTGCGGCGGCGTAATCGTCGCCGGCAACGCTTTTTCGTCGGCGGCGACCCGGCGCAAAAAGCTGTCGCGGTCGGTGGCCGAAAGATCGAGCACCAGCCGCGCCGGCGCGCCGTCCGCGGGGTCGACAACGAAGGCCTTATCGACGCGCACCGGCTTGGTCAGGTCGAACACGATTCGCGAGCCGCCCGGCATCACCAGGCCGTAGCGAAAGGCCTTGATCAGCCCGCGGCCGGCTTCGCCGGCCTTCGGCGGCAGTTGAAAAGTGACCTGGGGAATATCAACTACGACGCGGTAGGGATCGGCGAGCGTGAAGGCGCGAAGCTCGATCTTACGGTCGAGGTCCATGACGAAGCGGGTCTGCGTCTCATCGCCACCCAGCCGCGCATCGGTCACCACCGGGTATGAGTTCGGCTGCCGGCGCCGGGCGGACGCCTACCGCGGCTACCGCTAAGAGCATACCGAGGAAAGCGCAGTGCGCGGCCCGGACGGCCATCGGTTCCCACCCCATCAAGCCCTCTTACTTCATTAGGGATGCGTGGTTAATCGGAATTTAAGGCTTTCGGGAACCGGCGCGGAGCAGCGGCAAATTCACCGCCATTCCGGCAAATCCCACAGATGACTTGCAAATTCCCCGCCCACGGCTTTAAGAAGTAGGTGCTGACGGTGAAAGTTTCCGGTTGTGTCGCGTTAGGGCATCCGGCAGGCCGCCGGGCTTGGTTCCCCGAGAAACATGACGGGAACGAGGCGGACGGCTTAAAACCGCTCCGGCGCCATTGGTCCGTTGGACAGTCCGACGAACAAAGGCGCCGCGGACGACAAGCGACGCTGATGCCCTTGAAGAGCAGGACAGCCGGAATCTCGCGCGCACGTGCCAGCGGCGCAAAACTCTGCTGGAGCAGTGTGGCGTGACGCCGTGAGCGATCTAGCGGAATTGCGGCCGCGCATTGCGCTGCCGCCCCATCGCGGTTTGGAGTTATGTTCGAGGCGCAAGTTAAGGTTCTAACCCATTGGAATGGCAGCGTTCATGCGGCGCTCGCCCGGACCTTTATCGCTTGCGGCACTCGCAGTTTCCGATCCGTCCCATTCACCGACAATCGGGCCCGTCCGCGGCGCCCACGCCGATGCGGCGCGGAGGAAGCGGACACGCCGGCCCTCGTGAGATTTAGCAATGCCCAACAAAATGCTCATCGACGCGACCCATCCCGAGGAGACCCGGGTGGTCGTTCTGCGCGGCAATCGCGTCGAAGAATTCGACTTTAAGTCGGCCCAGCGCAAGCAATTACGCGGCAATATCTATCTGGCGAAGGTGACGCGCGTTGAGCCGTCGCTGCAGGCCGCTTTCGTCGATTACGGCGGCAACCGCCACGGCTTCCTGGCCTTCAGCGAAATCCATCCGGATTATTACCAAATCCCGGTCGCCGACCGGCAGGCGCTGATCGACGAAGAGGAGCGCGCCCAGCGCGCCGCCGACGACGAAGCCGACCGCCGCTCGCGGCGGGGGGGCCGACATCACCCGGCACGACGTAGCCGCCGCGACGAAGTGGTGCGCGGCGAAGTCACCGAAGCGCCGGGCGGCGATTCGGCTACAGCCGAGCCATTTGCGGCAACGCCCGCCGAGACCGACGAGGCTCCTGGCGACGGCGCCGAGGTGGAAACCTTCGGCGGGGGAACGACGGACGGCGCCGTGTCGGCGCACGCCCCGGCCGAGCCGGCGCAGCAGGCCGACCCTGATGAGACCTCCCACGAGGCCCAAGCGGCCGCTCCGCAGCAGGGCGAAACGGATGAGGCTCACGGGGCGGAACATGAGAGTGAGCACGAAGACGAACACCCGGGTGAGGACGAAGACGACAGCGAACACGACGCCGCTGGCGAAACCGATCACCATGCCGACGAGACACCATCCAATGGCGAAGCCACGGCCTTAGTACCGGCCGAAAACGGCGAGTCATCTCCATCTGAGGCGCGCGATCACGAGGACGGTGAAGAGGAAGAGATCGTCGAATTGGTCGGCGGCTCCGATGCGCTCGAAGAAGTCCCCGATCGTTTCCCGCGCTATCGCCGCCAGTACAAGATTCAAGAAGTGATCAAGCGCCGGCAGGTCATGCTGGTGCAGGTGGTCAAGGAAGAGCGCGGCACCAAAGGCGCGGCGCTGACGACCTATCTGTCGCTTGCCGGCCGCTATTCGGTGTTGATGCCGAACACCGCGCGCGGCGGCGGCATCAGCCGCAAGATCACCAATTCCGAAGATCGCGCCCGGCTGAAGGAGGCCGCCGCCGACCTTGAAGTGCCTGAGGGCATGGGCGTCATCCTGCGCACCGCAGGCGCGAGCCGCACCAAGATCGAGATCAAGCGCGATTTCGAATATCTCTTGCGGATGTGGGAGACGGTGCGCGACCTGACACTCAAATCCACCGCGCCGAAGCTCGTCTATGAGGAAGGCTCGCTGGTCAAGCGCTCGATCCGCGACCTCTATTCCAAAGACATCGACGAGGTGATCGTCGCGGGGTCCGACGCCTATCAGGAGGCCAAGGATTTCATGCGCATGCTCATGCCGAGCCATGCCAGGAACGTGAAACCCTACCACGACACGCAACCGCTGTTGTCGCGCTACGGCGTCGAAAACCAGCTCGACGCCATGTTCTCGCCGGTGGTGCAACTGCGCTCCGGCGGCTACATCGTGCTCAACCAGGCCGAAGCGCTGGTGGCCATCGACGTCAATTCCGGCCGCGCCACGCGCGAGCACCATATCGAAGACACCGCGCTAAAGACCAACCTCGAAGCCTCCGAAGAGGTCGCGCGACAGCTGCGGCTGCGTGATCTCGCCGGCCTGATCGTCATCGACTACATCGACATGGACGAGAAGCGTAACAACCGCGCAGTCGAACGGCGTTTGAAGGAATGCCTCAAGCACGATCGCGCCCGCATCCAGGTCGGCCGGATATCGCATTTCGGGCTGCTCGAAATGTCGCGCCAGCGCATCCGCACCAGCGTGCTTGAAAGCTCGACCGAGAAGTGCCCCTCTTGCGGCGGCACCGGCCATGTCCGTTCGGTGTCGTCGTTGGCGCTGCAGGTCGTCCGCGCGCTCGAGGAGCAACTGATCAAGGGCGGCACACACAATCTGATCGTGCGCACGCGGCCCGACGTTGCGCTCTACGTGCTCAATCAGAAGCGCGCCCATCTGCGCGGGCTGGAAGAACGCTTCGCTATCACGATCACCATCAGCGCCGATGAATCGGTCGCTGCCCCGCAGGCCTTCATCGTCGATCGCGGCGAACAGGTGCATTCGGTCGAGGCCGCCAAGGCGCTCGCCGAGCGCAGCCAGACGATCGCTGCACCGCTCGAAGAAGATGACGACCTTGAGGACCTCGCTGCCATCGATGACGAGAGCGAGGGCGAAGAAACCGAGACGCTGGCACCGGCTCTCGCACCCGAAAACGGCGAAGACGGCCCGCCACGGCGTCGGCGCAGGCGCCGGCGCGGCGGCCGCAATGGCGGCGACCACGCACGCGGCCAGGAACACGGGCAGGAACACGGTCACGAGCACATTCCGATCACGGAATCGGCCGGCGAATTCGCACCGCAAGGCGATGACGGAGCATCGGCTGACCATGAAGGAGCCGGCGACGAAACGAATAGCGAGGAAGGATCCGCCGAGCGGCAATCCGGCGAATTTTCGCCGCGTGACCGCGACAATTCCGGCGAACCGCGACACGACGGTGAACGGCGCCGCCGGCGCGGGCGCCGCGGCGGCCGGCGCAACCGGCATCGCAATGGTGATACGGCGCCCGGTCAAGAACGCGGTGAGCAACAACACGCTGGCCAGGAATATTCGGGCCAGGAATATTCGGGCCAGGAATATTCGGGCCAAGAACACGCTGGCCCAGAACACGCTGACAGCGAGAATGTTTATGAACAGCACGGCTCGTCCGGTGAACACGACACATTCGCGCCGGCACAAGAACTGACCGCCCCGCCTTCGACCGAACCGGAATTGAAGGCCGCCGTCGCCGATCTCGACGCGGCGCCACCACCGGCAGCGCCACCCGCGCCGGAACCCGAAGCGCCGCGGCGGCGATCGACCGTGCGGGAGCGCGCGCCGATTTTTAGCGGCGAAGAGACCCCGGCGCCGGCACCGCTGCCTTCAGTTGCACCTGCTCCGGTACCCGCCGTTACGGAAAGCAATGAGGCACCGGCAAGCGATCAGCCACGCAAGACCGGCTGGTGGTCGCGCCGCTTCGCTGGCGGCTGAACGCGAGAACCAGACCCCGGCGCACCGTAAAGGCTTGCCATGAAAAGCGGGTGGGTCGAGCGTGACGCCGAGGCCTTCGCAACGCATGGTGCCAAGGCCGGCGTCGAGCGTGACGTGGCGCACTGCGTTTACGCGACCCGGCTGCTCGGCAGCGATCCAAAGCTCGTCCTGCATGGCGGCGGCAACACCTCGGTGAAGCTCGCTATGCGCGACCGCCTCGGCAACGAAGTCGAGGTGCTGCGGGTAAAATCCTCCGGCTCGGACATGGCGGCGATCGAACCGGAAGATTTGGTTGCGGTGCGGCTTCGCCCGATGCGCCAATTGCGCGCGCTCGAAGCGATCGGGGATGAAGAGCTTGTCTGCATCGAACGCGCGAATCTGATCGATCCGCGGGCCGCCAATCCGTCGGTCGAGATGATGCTGCATGCCTTCCTGCCGCACAAATTCATCGACCACACCCATGCCACCGCGGTGCTCAGCCTGATCGACCAACCCGACGGCGAGAAAAAATGCGCCAACGTGTTCGGCGGCCGCTTGCGTTTCGTGCCTTATTTGATGCCGGGCTTCAGTCTCGCCAAGAAAGCGATCGAAGTCTACGAGCGCGACAAGCCCAGCGACGGTCTTATTCTTGGCAAGCACGGCATCGTCACCTTCGGCGCGAGCGCACGCGAAGCCTATGAGCGCATGATCGAGATGGTCTCGCTCGCCGAGGATTTCATCGCGCGCCATCGCAAGTCCGCACCTCTCGCCCCACTTGCCGCCTCGCCGCGCGGCATGGCCGCCGTCGCCGAAATTGCACCAATCGTCCGCGGCGCATGCAGTTCCAAGGACGACAAGATCGAAGGTGCGTGGCGCAGGCTTGTGCTTGAATTCCGCGGCGACGAGGCGGTTTTGAATTTTCTCGCCGCGAAAGATCTGGAAAAGCGCGCGGAGGCGGGTGTCCTCACACCGGATCACACCATCCGCACCAAGAACTGGCCGCTGCTGTTGCCGGCGCCGGCACCTGCCAAGCTCGACGATTTCGCGGCGGCGGCGCGCACGCGGGCCGGCCAATTCGCGGCGCGCTACCATGACTATTTCGAACGGCACAACAAGCGTGCCGGCGGCAACAAGCACGAACTCGATCCCCTGCCCCGCGTCGTGCTGGTGCCCGGGCTCGGATTATTTGGCCTCGGCCGTTCCAAGAAGGACGCGGTGATCGCGGCCGATATCGCCGAGACCTGGATCGAAGGCGTCAGCGACGCCGAAGCGATTGGCCGCTTCGAATCAATTTCCGAGGCCGAGATGTTCGATTGCGAATATTGGCCGCTCGAACAAGCCAAGCTCGGCGCACGCAAGGAACTGCCGCTCGCCGGTCAGATCATCGCGGTGACCGGCGCCGCTGGCGCGATCGGCGCCGCAACGGCGCAGACCTTCGCCGCGGCGGGCGCGGATATCGCGCTGCTCGACCTAAATGTCGCGGCCGCGCGCGAGCAGGCCAAGGCACTTAGCGCCACGGCTCTTCCGCTTGCGTGCGACGTCACCGACGCGGCATCGGTCGCGGCAGCTTTCGACAAGATCGCCGAGCACTTCGGCGGCGTCGATATCGTGGTCTCGAACGCCGGCGCCGCTTGGCAAGGCCGCATCGGCGAAGTCGACGAGGATATTCTGCACAAGAGCTTCGAATTGAATTTCTACGGACACCAGCGCGTCGCGCAAGCGGCGGTGAAGATCATGCTGGCGCAGGGCACGGGTGGCTGTCTCCTCTTCAACGTCTCCAAACAAGCGGTCAATCCGGGCCCGAATTTCGGTCCCTACGGCATTCCGAAAGCCGCCGCGATGGCCCTGATGCGGCAATACGCGCTCGACTACGGTGCCGACGGCATCCGCGCCAACGCGGTGAACGCCGACCGCATCCGCTCCGGCCTCCTTACCGAGGAAATGATCGCGTCACGATCCAAGGCGCGCGGCTTGAGTGAAAAGAATTACATGAGCGGCAATCTGCTTGGCCGCGAAGTCACTGCCGAAGATGTCGCGCAAGCGTTTTTGCATCAGGCGCTGGCGTTGAAAACGACTGCCGATGTCACCACCGTCGACGGCGGCAATATCGCCGCAGCGATGCGGTGAAGGTGCTTCGACACTGAAGAACCTCTGATATCTGACGACGCTACGGGTTTCATTCTTGGAGCGAGTTGCACGCTTCTTCCGCCCGGGGACGAGCTAGCTAAAGCCCCAGTCCGACCTGCCGTCGCCCGCCGAATTGTGCTATTCTTTCAAAATGAACGCCCAAGACGCTATCGCCACCCTTCGCCGCTACGAGAACGCGCTACGCGAGCGCGGCGTGGCGCACGCCGCCGTGTTCGGCTCCGTGGCCCGCGGTGACAATCGGCAGGACAGCGATCTCGATATTCTGGTGGAGTTTGAGCCCGGCTCCGAAGGCTCGATCTATGATTACGTTCGCTTCAAAGAATACGTTGCCGGCCTGTTTGACGGACCGGTCGACGTGATCGATCGTGCCGCGCTTAAGCCGCATTTGCGCGCGCCAGCAGCTCGTGATGTCATGTATGCGTTCTGAGAAGGACAGCGCCACGCTGCACGAAATTCTGCATCACATCGACTTGGCCGAGAAATTTGGGAACGGCCGGAGCTTCGAGAGCCTACGCGACGATTTGATGCCGCTTTATGCAGTCACCCGTTGCCTTGAAATCATTTCCGAGACCTCGCGGCGCTTGTCGGACGAACTCAAAGCGCGCCACCGTCAGATTCCATGGCGGGAAATGGCCGCCGCGGGAAACTTCTATCGTCATCATTATGAAGATGTGCTGCCGCAACGCGTGTGGAAAACCCTGCGCGAAGATATACCACCGTTGCGCACGGTCATCGAGACCGAACTCGCGAGCGACTGATCAGTCGGCGACCTATACTCATGAGTGCCGTTGGCCTTGCAGCATTTGCGGTTACACAGCGTACGAGTAACAACAATGCAGACGACAACCAAGCCGGCCGTCGCGAGTGAAATGGAAGCGCGCTGCCACTGCGGCACTGTGCGTTTCCGGGTGAAATTGCTGGACGGGTTCAACACCATCCGCCGCTGCACCTGTTCGTATTGCCGCATGCGCGGCGCCGTCGCGGTGTCCGCCAAGGTCGGCGATATCTCGTTTCATGCCGGCCAAGATGCGCTGACGCTCTATCGGTTCAATACCGGCGTTGCGGCACATTACTTCTGCTCCAAATGCGGCATCTACACGCATCATCTGCGCCGTTCGAAACCCGATCAATACGGCGTCAACGTCGCTTGTCTCGAAGGCGTGAGCCCGTTCGATTTTGCCGAGGTGCCGGTCGTCGACGGCACCAATCATCCCAGAGATCAGGGTGCCGGCGCACCTAATCAGACCATAGGCTATTTGCGTTTCGTCCGCGCGGAAGAACCGGCACAGGGCCCCTGACCGCGCTTAACGCGATTGCTCCGGATGAGGGAAAATGATATCATCAATCACATCCGATGATATCGAAGAAGCCCGTGGCCCAAGTCGTTGTCCGCAATCTTGATGAAAGCGTGAAGAACCGCCTTAAGCGGCGCGCCGCGCGGCACGGCCACAGCATGGAAGCGGAGATTCGCGATATTTTGAACAAAGCTGTCGGTGAAAAGGAAGTACGCGAGGAAGGTTTGGGAAGCTTGATTACACGGCACTTCGCCGGCAAAGGTATTGGCATCGATTTTGAAATACCGGAATGGCGAGGCGAGGAAGCACGCCCCGCGCGTTTTCGAAAGTGATCGTTCTCGACACCAACGTCATTTCAGAGTTCATGCGGCAGGAGCCCGATGCCAAAGTCGTCGGCTGGCTCGACGGACTTTCCCGGCAAGACCTCTGGATCACGACCGTTTCGATTTTCGAACTGCGCTATGGCATCGAACTTCACGCCAAGGGCCGGCGTCGAAATCAGCTGGAAGATAGTCTCGCCCGCGTCCTTGATGCCGGATTTAAGGGTCGCGTATTGAACTTCGATCAGGAGGCTGCAAATGCCGCAGCATTTATCTCCGCAAAGCGGCGTGCCAGCGGGCAGCCGAATGAAATACGCGATGTGTTGATTGCCGGTATCGTAATTTCCCAGCGCGCGGATTTAGCAACGCGCAACGTGCGCCATTTCCACAATTTGGAGATTCGCGTCATCGATCCATGGACGAATTAGCGCCTGCGATCGCCCCGTCAATCGCTCGACAAGATCACGTTCTTCAAAATCGGATAGATCTGGTTTTCCCAGCGCTTGCCGGAGAACACGCCGTAATGGCCGACGCCGGCCTGCATGTGGTGGCGCTTGAGATAGGGCCGCAGCTTGCTGCAGAGGTCGTGGGCGGCAACAGTCTGGCCGACGGCGCAGATGTCGTCCCGCTCGCCTTCCACCGTGAGCAACATGGTCTTGCGGATCGCGCTCGGGTCGACCTTCTGGCCGTGCCATTCGAGTTTGCCGAGCGGCAGCGCATATTCCTGGAAGATCAGCCGCACGGTTTCGAGATAGAATTCAGCGGTGAGATCGAGCACGGCGAAATATTCGTCATAGAACGCCTTGGTCACCGCCGCCTTTTCCAGCTCACCATTGGCGAGGTTGTCGTAAAGCTCCTTATGCGCCTTCACATGTCGGTCGATATTCATGCTCATGAAGGCGACGAGCTGGACGAAACCCGGATAGACGCGGCGAAACGCGCCGGGATAACGCAGCGGCACCGACGCGGTCAGCGTGCGCTCGAACCAGTCAATGGTCTGTTTCTTCGCAAGCTCGTTGACCTTGGTCGGATTGACCCGCGTGTCGATCGGGCCGGCCATCAGCGTCATCGAGCGCGGTTGCGCCGGATTGCCCGACTGCGCCATTACCGCGGCGGCGGCAAGGACGGCGACACAGGGCTGGCACACCGCGGCGACATGCGCGCCCGGCCCCATCGTCTCAAGAAATTTGATGATGTGATCGGTATATTCGTCGACGCCGAAGCGGCCGGCGGTCAGCGGCACGTCACGCGCATTGTGCCAATCGGTAATATAGACGTCGTGCTCCGGCAGCATGGTGCGCACGGTGGCGCGCAGCAGCGTCGAGAAATGGCCGGACAAAGGCGCCACCAACAGCACCCGCGGCTGATGCGTCGCGACATCTTTTTTGAAATGCAGAAGCGTGCCGAACGGCGTCGTCAACTCCGCCTCCTCGCACACTTCGACTTCGCGGTTGCCGACGGTGACTTTGTCGATGCCGAACGGCGGCCGGGTATGGGTGAGGCCTGAGCGCGCGATCAATTCATAGACCGCGGTGAGGTTGCGCATCGCCGGATGATTGGCGAGTAGCGGCGGGTTGCGGTAGCCGACCGCCTTGGCAGCCCAATCGCGGACCGGCGCCATCAGGTCGGTCTGCATTTGATAGGCGAGATACAGCATCCGTTACCCACGGGTGCCGCGGTCCGCCTGGCGACGGACGCCATCGACCCCCACCCTGAGAAAGCTAGTGCATTTTTTGTTGCACTGCGACAAGAATGTGAACATGCTTACTCGCGGTCTGGGGAGAGCTCGCGCGGTCTTCTGCAAATTCTGCCGTTACACCAAGGCCGAGTCATAAGTAATTGATTTTTGGTAAGATTTCGAAGAGAATAGGGACATGTCCAAGGCTGTTCTCACCATCGCCAGCAAGAATTACGGCTCATGGTCGCTGCGCGGCTGGTTGCTGTGCAAGATGGCGGAGCTCGATTTCGAGGAGAAGCACGTCTCGACCGACGACCCGTCGACCCGTGCCGAGCTCCTGCTGCTGTCGCCGTCGTTTCTGGTTCCGGCGCTGCATCATGACGGACTGAAAGTCTGGGATACGCTGGCGCTTGCCGAATACCTGCATGAGCTCAATCCCAGCGCCGGACTGCTGCCGAAAGATCAGGCCCAGCGCGCGCATTGCCGCTCGATCTGCGGCGAAATGCATTCCGGATTCTCCAATCTGCGCTCGGCGCTGCCGATGAATATCAAGGCGCATTTTCCCGGCTTCAAATCCTGGGCCGGCGCGCGCGCCGATATCGAGCGCATCAACACGATCTGGGCCGAATGCCTCAGTGCCTATGGCGGGCCTTATCTGTTCGGCAAGAAGCCGGGGGCCGCTGACGCCATGTATGCGCCGGTATGCTCGCGCTTTGCCACCTACGACGTCGCGATCGCCGCACCGGCACAGGCTTACTGCCACACCATCATGGCGATGCCGCTGATGAAGGAATGGATCGAAGCGGCCAAAGCCGAGCCGGATGAACTCGAAGAGTTGGACGTCGAGTTCTAAGCGCCGGTCATTCCCGGGCCGAGCGAAGCTCGGAACCGGGAATCCATAACCCTAATTAGAGCAGAAATTGCACCAATCTTGATTATGGTTTCCGGGCTCGTCCCTTCGGGACGCCCCGGAATGGCGGCTTCAATCCCAATTGCTCCTTCCCGAATAAGCCCAGTCGACCAACCGGCCGCCGGGCTTGGCCAGGGCTGCGATCTCGGCCATGTCTTCGTCGCTCAAGGCGAAGTCGAAGATGGCGGCGTTTTCCGACAGCCGCTCGAGCTTGCTGGTGCGCGGGATGACGACGATGTTCTGCTGCACCAGATAGCGCAGGCAGATTTGCGCCGCGGTCTTTTTGTAGGCGGCGCCGATCCGCGCCAGCACCTCGTCGTTGCGCACCGCGCCGCGGGCGATCGGGCTGTAGGCGACGACCGCCATGTCGTGCGCATGGCACGCTGCGATCACCTTCGATTGATCGAGGAACGGATGGCACTCGACCTGGTCGCAGACCAACGGCTCGGTCGCGATCGACAACGCCTCATCGATCAGCGCCACCGTGAAGTTGGAAATGCCGATGTGCCGCGCTAACCCGTCGCGCTTGACCTTGCACAAGGCGCCGAGCGTTTCCTCGAGCGGGATTTGCGGATTGGGCCAGTGCAGCAAGAGAAGGTCGACTTCGGTCAGCCGCAACCGCACCAGGCATTCCCGCGCGGCGCGTTCGAGCTCGCGCGGCGCGAAATGCGTCGGCCAGATTTTGGTGGTGAGGAAAAACTCGTTGCGCTTGACGCCGGAGGCGCGCACCCCCTCGCCCACTTCGCGCTCATTGTCATACATTTCCGCGGTATCGACGTGCCGGTAGCCGAGCCGCAGCGCCTGCTCGACCAGCCGCGCGCAAGGGCGCCCGCGCAAATCCCAGGTGCCGAGCCCGAGCAGCGGGATCTTGGCGCCCTTGGCTTCGACAGCGGGTATGGGTCCCAGCGTATCCATCTCTTCCCACCTAGTCCCATTTCGGTGCGTGGGGCGGACTGACGATGCGCCCATCAGGCCGTTTGAGAGCGCCGATTTCCGCCATCTCCGCGTCCGTGAGCTTAAAGTCGAGACTGCCAAGATTTTCGGCAAGCCGCTCGCGTTTCGACGTGCGCGGGATGGGAATGATGGTGTCTTGCTCGAGAAAGCGCAACGCGACCTGCGACGCCGTTTTGCTATGCGCGCGACCGATGCGCTGCAGCGTTTCGTCGGCCGGCACCTTGCCGCGCGCCAAGGGACAATAGCCGACCACCGCCATGCCATGCCGGCGCGCCGCCGCGATGACCTTGGTCTGGTCGAGATAAGGATGTGTCTCGATCTGCAACGCAGCGATCGGCTCGCTGGCCAAGTTGACCGCTTCGTCGATCATGGCGACGTTGAAATTGGCGACGCCGATATTTTTGGCGAGCCCTTCTTTTTTGACCTTGCACAGCGATGCGATCGATTCCGCCAGCGGAATTTGCGCGTTGGGCCAATGGATCATCAACAGGTCGACATAGGGCAAAGCGAGCTTTTGCAGGCTCTCGTCGACCGAGCGCTCGAAATCGCCCATCGCCAGCCGGTTGAACCAGACCTTCGTGGTGAGGAAAACGTCGTCGCGCTTGAGGCCGGAGCCGCGCAAGCCGGAACCGACCTCGCGCTCATTGCCGTACATCTGCGCGGTGTCGAGATGCCGGTAGCCGAGATGCAAAGCGGCCTCGACCAGTTCGACGCATAAATCGTCCTTGAGCGTCATGGTGCCGAATCCGAGCGCTGGTATGCGCGCGCCATGACTTATAATCACATCCATTCCAAACTCCTCGACGTTCCGATCCCACGCCATGATTTCAGCACCAGGCAACGGGAGCCGATAGCGTAAGCATCGGTCATCGCGCGCGGCAATTCCAGTCTAATGCGGCGGCTGTGAGAGCGTTCCGGAATCTAGCGCGCCTTGCCGAGTATGGCGAAGGCCGCCTCGGGCGCCTGTTCGATCACCTTGAGCAAGGCTCGCGCCGGGCCGCGCGGCGAACGCTTGCCTTGCTCCCAGTTGCGCACGGTCTCGACCGGCACGCCGATGCGCGCTGCAAACGCGGTCTGGGTGAGACCGGTCTGGCCGCGCACATTGCGGGCATAGGTGGCGTCATTGAAACGATCGTCCGCGCCGCGTCGCGCCGCGCGCGCTATCGCCTGGGGATCGGTGGCAATGGCGCGCTCGCTGCCGTCAGGCAGGATCTCGACCAGACGTCCGTCCGCTTTCAATCGCACGCGCAGCATAGCGCTCGCTCCGGCGGTTGCCCCGGCATTTCGGGCCGCCGGCATCATAGCTGATTCGTCGTGGATTCAATGAGTTAGCGGAGGACGCAATGCCGCATACGTTTATCGCTCGCCCGAATGGCGCCGAAAATGCATAGTTTTTCGCTTCGTTCGCCTCAGACAGGAACGCACCGGTCAAGCTCGACATGATCAAACTCATCCGCGGCGGCACCATCGTCAATCACGACCATACGCGGCGCGCCGACGTCCTCGTCCGCGACGGCATCATCACCGCGATCGGCGCCGATCTAGAAACGCATGCAGGCGCCGCGATCATCGATGCCGGCGGCTGCTACGTGCTGCCCGGCGGCATCGATCCGCATACGCACCTCGAATTGGCCTTCATGGGCGCGGTGTCGGCCGACGATTTCGAATGGGGCACCAAGGCTGCGCTATCGGGTGGCACCACGATGGTGGTCGATTTCTGTATTCCCAATCCGGGGCAGTCGCTCTTGGCCGCCTATCAGGATTGGCGGCGCAAGGCCGAAGGCGCCGCCTGCGACTACGGTTTCCACATGGCGATCACTTGGTGGGACAAGCAGGTGTTCGACGAGATGGAGGCCTGTGTCAAAACCTACGGCATCAACACGTTCAAGCATTTCATGGCCTACAAGGGCGCGTTGATGGTCAATGACGAGGAGCTCTACAACTCGTTCCTGCGCTGCGCCGGGCTCGGCGCCATGCCACTGGTGCACGCCGAGAACGGCGACGTCGTCTGGCATCTGCAGCAGCATTATCTCGGCACCGGCGTGACCGGTCCCGAAGGTCACGCCTATTCGCGACCGCCCGCGGTCGAAGGAGAAGCCACCAATCGCGCCATCATGATCGCCGACATGGCCGGCTGTCCGCTCTATGTCGTGCACACCTCCTGCCGCGATTCCCATGAGGCAATCGCGCGGGCGCGTGCCGCCGGCAAGCGCGTGTTCGGCGAGCCCTTGATCCAGCATCTCCTCCTCGACGAGGACGAATACCGCAACAAGGATTGGGATTATGCGTCGCGCCGCGTGATGTCGCCGCCGTTCCGTCCGAAGGATCACCAGGCGAGCCTGTGGGCCGGCCTGCAATCGGGGTCGCTGCAAGTGGTCGCCACCGATCACTGCGCTTTTACCACCGCGCAAAAACGGCTCGGCCGCGATGACTTCACCAAAATACCGAACGGCACCGGCGGCCTCGAAGACCGCATGCCGGTATTATGGACGGCGGGCGTCAATACCGGCCGCCTCACCAAGGAAGAATTCGTCGCCGTCACCTCGGCCAATGCGGCGCGCATTCTGAACGTCTATCCGAAGAAAGGCGCGGTCGCGGTCGGCTCCGATGCCGATCTCGTCATCTGGGATCCGGCGGCGACCAAAACCATTTCAGCGGCGAAGCAAGTGAGCCGCATCGACTACAATGTGTTCGAAGGTTTTGCCTGCATCGGCCTGCCGCGGGCGACGCTGTCGGGCGGCGCGATCACCTGGCTCGACGGCGACCTGCGCGCCGACGCCGGCGCGGGCCACTATGTCGCGCGGCCGGCATTCCCCGCCGTGCACGTCGCCAACGCGACCTGGCGAACGCTGACCGCGCCGCGCGGCGTCGAACGCGTCGATGTGACTCCATAATTGACAGCAGCGGGGAGCCGAGACGCGTGGCCTTACAGAACCTCACCATCAATCCACAGCGGCTGTGGGACTCGCTGATGGAGACGGCGCAGATCGGCGGCACGCCGAAAGGCGGTATCTGCCGGCTCACCTTGACCGATCTCGACCGCCAGGTGCGCGATTGGTTCAAGACGCAATGCGAGGCGCTGGGCTGCACCGTCGCCGTCGATGAGGTCGGCAACATGTTCGTGCGCCGGCCGGGCAAAAATCCGGACCTGCCGCCGATCGCCATGGGCTCGCATCTCGACACCCAGCCGACCGGCGGCAAATTCGACGGCGCGCTGGGCGTCCTTGGCGCGCTCGAAGCCATGCGCTCGCTGCACGAAACCGGCTACGAAACCAATGCGCCGGTCGAGATCGTCAATTGGACCAATGAAGAAGGCTCGCGCTTCGCGCCCGCCATGCTGGCCTCGGGCGTGTTCGCCGGCATCTTCACGCCGGATTATGCCTATGCTCGGACCGACCGCGACGGCAAGACATTCGGCGACGAATTGCAGCGCATCGGCTATCGCGGCAGCGAAACCGCGGGCGCACGCAAATTCAGCGCCATGTTTGAACTGCACATCGAGCAAGGCCCCATTCTCGAAGACGAACAGCGCATGATTGGCGTTGTCCAGGGCGTCCAAGGCATGCGCTGGTACGAAGTCACTGTCACCGGCCAAGAAGCGCACACCGGCGCGACGCCGATGCGGCTGCGCAAAAACGCTCTCGTCGGCGCGGCGCGGATGATCGAGCGCATCGACGCCATCGCCCGCGAGCACGCACCGGACGCTGTCGGCTCGGTCGGCCTGATCGAGAACAGGCCGAACAGCCGCAACGTCATTCCCGGCGAAGTCTTCTTTACCGTCGACTTCCGTCATCCCGATGAAAAAGTGCTCGGCGCCATGGAGACGAAATTCCGTGCGGCGCTGGCCGAGATTTTGCCGCTACTGCGGCTTGCTTACAATGAAACGCGCATCTGGAATTCACCGGCCGTCAAATTCGCGCCCGAACTGATCGAATGCGTGCGCATCGGCGCCGCCAAAGCCGGCTTCTCCTCGCGCGACATCATTTCCGGCGCCGGCCACGACGCCGCCTATATCGCGCGCGTGGCGCCGACCACGATGATCTTCGTGCCCTGCGCCGGCGGCATTTCGCACAACGAAGCAGAATTCGACGAGCTTCGACGAATGCGGAGCCGGCGCCCAAGTGCTGCTCAATGCGGTGCTGGAGTTCGATCGAAGGTTGGGGTGAGCGAGCCCTACCCGGCGTCGCCCCACGTCCTTCCCAACACCCGCAGCCAATTGCGGAAGCACAGTTTCTCGATCAGCGGCTCGCCAAAGCCGCGCTTCCGCATCGCCTCGACCAGGATTTGCAGACCGGCGGCATTGCCGAGTTCGGCCGGGATCATCGCGCCGTCGAAATCGGAGCCCAAGCCGACGCCGTCCTCGCCGACGTGTTTCAGCAAATGCTCGACATGCTGGATGATCAGATCGGCCGGCGTGTTCTTGTCGTGACGGCCGTCCGGCCGCAGGAAACTCACGGCGAAATTGACCCCGACCATGCCGGCGGTTTCGCGGATGGCGGCCAATTGCTTCTCGGTCAGATTGCGCGAATGCGGGCTGATGGCATGTGCGTTGGAATGCGTCGCGACCAGCGGCGTATGGCTGAGGGCTGCGACATCCCAGAAGCCCTTTTCGTTGAGATGCGACAGATCGATCATGATGCGCAGCCGGTTGCAGGCGCCGATCAGCGCCTTGCCGAGGTCGGTCAGGCCGGGCCCGGTATCGGGCGACGACGGACAGCGGAACGGCACGCCATGGCCGAACACATTCGGCCGACTCCACACCGGTCCGAGCGAGCGCAGCCCCGCCGCGTGAAGCACGTCCAATAAATCGAAATTCGCGTCGATCGCCTCGGCGCCTTCAATATGCAGCACGGCCGCCAGCGCATCATCGGCGATCGCCCTTTCGATATCGCTGGCAGCGCGGCAAATGCGAACGCGCCCGTGCGACTCCCGCTCGATCCGCAACAGCAGCCCCACCATGGCGAAGGTGATCCGCTGCGCCTCCGCGATCTCGACGGCCGGCGGTTCGGGGTCGCTGCCTATAATGCCGCTGGCCGTTTCAGGTGTTGCTTCGCTCTCGGCGCGATCTTTCCGTTTCGGCGACGGCACGAAGATCGCGAACAGGCCACCGGCGAATCCGCCCCGGCGCGCCTTGGGCAGATCCAGATGGCCCTTCTCCTCGCCCTCCAAGAACGCCGTCACCGCATCCGCGCCGCCGCGCATATAGAGCCGCAACAGCGCGTCGTTGTGGCCGTCGAAGATGGGAAGGAGCTTGGGAGGGGTCACCGGTGGTCCTTTGGCTTCGAGATGCTGGATTGCGTTTGATGGTTATACGAAACCCAGCCTCGTAGGATGAATTGGGCTCCTGCGAAACCCATCATTTTACCGTTCCAAGAATAGAGCGAGAGCCGATTACCTCAGATGGCGACGGTTTGTAAATTATGAAACTGATGCAAGTGGATTCGAAACCGCTTGGAGAGGCGCGTGATAGATTTCCATTTTTCGTTGGAAGCGCTCCTTGAGACCAAGAATTGGAGCATTTGGATTTTGGGACTCTCAGCGGTGATCTCGATTACGGCGGGCCTTATCTGGTTATGGTCTGCCGTAGAACAACGAGATAGACGAGACGCAAAGCTCGCCATTTTCTTTGGTTCGATTGCGATCTTTTGCGCAATCATAATGATAAGCCGAATTCCAGACTTGATTACGGAATTGCCCTTAAAGGCCGGAGACGACGTCAGGCTGCATATTTTAATTGTGAAAATGCCGCGGTGGATTTATGAAATGGCAATGCAGATATCAACGATCGCCGCTGGATTTTTCATTCTTATCATTGCTTGTAGAAACGCATTCGATAACAGCTTTCTTGATTTTGGTATTTTATCTGCAGGCAGCCCGGCTAAACTGAAGCAGAAGCAATTGGAGTTAAATGAACTAGAGCAAAAGGAAGAGATGCTACAATTATCCAAGGAAGCCGCAGAATTAAAAAAGAAAATAAGTAAATTACAGTCTGATATTTCTGCTTTGAACGAGCACGCGTAGCCCGGATTACGCTTCGCTCAATCCGGACCACCGCGCCGCTCCGGAGGGTTCATTTTGGCCATCGGGTAGCAAAGCCTCCCGAGCGCCGTGCCCACACCAGCGTCAACACAAACTACAAGCCAGCACGTGGGCACGTTTCGCTCACCCTACATTCGCTACAGCCGCGCCTCGTCGAACGCCCGCACCCACATCGCGCAAATGCCCGAGCGAACGATATCCTCGCGGCCGAATTCGACCACCGGCACCGACAGCATCTGCGACTTGATAAGGTGCAGCACGGTGCTCAGGCCGCTGTCCCGATCGATATCGCACTGGCTGACATCGCCGTTGATGACCACCGTGCACTCCTCGCCGATGCGGGTCAGAAACGTCTTGATCTCGGCCGGCGTGCAGTTCTGCGCCTCGTCGAGCAGGACGAAGGCATTCTTCCACGACCGGCCGCGCATCACTTCGAACGGCACCAGTTCGATATCGCCCCTTTTGAGCGCGATCTCGTAAGCCGCCTTGCCGATGCGGTCTTTGATGGCCTCCGCCACCGGCACCGCCCACGGCGCGAATTTGTCTTCCATGCTGCCGGGGAAGTAACCGAGCGACCGCCCGCACGGCACATTCGGCCGGGTCAGAATGATCTTGTCGATACAGCCGCTGCGTAACAGATCGGCGGCGTGGGTGGCGGCGATCCAGGTCTTGCCGGTGCCGGCGGGCCCCAGAACGATAATTTGGGGGCACTTACGCAGCGCATCGAGATAGATCGCCTGCGTCGGGTTAAGCGGCTTGATCGGCGGAAGAATACGTTCGGTTTCGAACTTGGAACCTTGAAACTCAATGATCTCGGCGGTTGGACCGTTGCGGCGGCGCTTTTTGTTGAGATGCTTACTGTTGAAGTGCTTGCTGCTGTAGTGCTTGCCCAAAGCCCGACTCCTTGTGTTGGACCGAGAGGATTGGACGTCCGCACGCGCCACGGAGCATAGCGCGGACTAATTGAGATTTTGTTGATCGAGATTGTCGGCAGAAGCGGTGCGGGTGGCGGCCAACGACGCTATCCACTGCTGGATACGTCATCGTCTCATGGCTCACCAACTTACGTTCCCACATGCAGGATCAATGTAATTGATTCTCATGACAATATGAAGGAGCGAGCTCATTGCGAAGATCCAAAGGGTACGAGCGATCGCCGCCCTAGACTGAGCGCTCCCACCGCATCGCCGCGATCCGTGGGTCATCGGCAAACGCCTGCTTGTTGAAATCGATTGCCTCATGCGGCATCTCGCACAACGCCCGGGCGCCATTGCTTCCCAATAAAATCCGCCAGGTCTGCCGCGCCATCGGCTCGGTGCCGGCGAAAGCGCGGCACGACAGCAATGCGACATTCAGCCGATGCGACGGATCGCGCACCGAGGAATATTTGATGATCGCAATGTCTTCCGCCCGCGCTAGATCGGCCAATGTTTGGCATTCGTCGTAGCGTGTGACATGCGTCCACGACGCGGACCTGGAATCGAACGGCGGCAGCGTCAGATCGATCGCTCGCGGCGACGCATAGTCGGCGGCGAAGGCGGTGTATTCGCCGGCGTTGCTGGGCCATTGCGCATCCGGCGATTCGGAAAAAAACAGCAACCGGTGAAAGCTCAGTTCGGCAATCGCCGTATGCGGATGCTCGGAGCCATAAAACACGCCCGCTGTCCGCCCCGCCCTGCGAAACCGCGATCCTGCCGGATAAGGCGCGTCGTAGCGGAAGGGCGTCGACAGCAGAAAGTTCAAATGCCGGCATTCCGGTGGAACCGGCGGTTTTGTTTGCTCGATGAGGACTTCGAGCGCGCGCTGTTCCGCCGCCGTGTCAGTCAGCTTGGCTGTCGATATTTGATTTTGCGCTTCGACCACCCGCCAGCACCGCCCCGTCGCGGCGCGGCTGTTAGACGATAGCTCTGCGGGCGTCGATATAGGCGATGACATGGGTCAATCCGGATACCGACTGAATGAGATCAAGCGGAATACCGTCGAGCGCCGTGTTGTTGTTCTTGAGCCAATCGGCCGCGACATGATCGTCGCCGGCAACAATGCCGTCGAGCGCTCGGTAAAGCCGCACGAGCAGGATGGCGAGCTCGAAGGCTTTTTGGCTGCGATCGAGCTTATAGGTGCCCTGCCGCATGCGTGAGATCGTCGGCTCGGAAACACCGAGGATTTTGGCGAGCACGGTGTTCCTGATGCCAAGACGCTGCGCCGCTCGGAGCGTGGCCTTGGTGATCACGCTTGATTTGCCGGGAACGGCTGTCTGGCGCGGTCTGACGGGCATTCTAATCATTCGTCTCGGTCACGAAGGCGGGAATAATAGCATTAAGTTATTTCTATAGAAAGAAATATTCTTTCTATGGCACCTATTTTCGCTTTTAATTTATCGGTGGTTTCTGCCCGGATGGACCCAACGGGTCCGGCCCGAAGTGGCCGGCCCGAAAAAAAACTGCGCCAACTCACAACCGGCTGAAAAAATCGAGCAGCAAAGCCCGTCGCGCCGTTTCGCGCGCGGCGCGGGCGCTGCCCATCGGGATCGCCGTCGAGCCTTGCATCTTGTCCATGTAGAAGTTGCAGGTGGTGTCGCGGTAGCCGAGCCGCGCGCGCTGCATGGCGCGCGCTTTCACCGCCTGTCCGTCGTCGAGCGCGTCGACCAGGCTTTTGAAATTCTTGTTGAGAAGATCGTCCCAGATCGCGGTTTCGACACGATAGCAATCAGCGGTGCCAAGATTGGACGCGCCGGCGGGCGTGTTGGTGCAAGGGGTGGCGACGAGGTTGAACAGGCATTGCCGTTCGCCTTCGCTGACGTCGTCACGATATTTCGCCGCGCAGTCGCGGATCGCCGCGGTCTCCTTCGCGGTCGGCTTACGCGTTTGCGCATGCGTGGGGTCGCTTGTCATCGCGACCAGCAACACGGCAGCAACCGCAGCCGATAACGCGTGGCCGGTCATTCTATTTGGTCTTCTCGAAGATCTCCCGGCCGATCAGCATGCGGCGGATTTCGCTGGTGCCGGCGCCGATTTCGTAAAGCTTGGCGTCGCGCAACAGCCGGCCGGCGGGATAGTCATTGATATAGCCGTTGCCGCCTAGACATTGGATCGTTTCGAGCGCCATCCAGGTGGCGCGCTCGGCGGCGTAGAGAATGGCGCCGGCAGAATCTTCGCGCGTGGTCTCGCCGCGGTCGCAGGCCTTGGCGACGGCATAGACGTAAGCCTTCGCCGCGTTCAGCGTCACATACATGTCGGCGAGCTTGGCCTGCATCAACTGAAAGCGGCCGATCGGCTGGCCGAATTGGGTGCGCTGATGGACGTAAGGGATGACGAGGTCGAGGCAGGACTGCATGACGCCGAGCGGGCCCGCCGCCAGCACCGTGCGCTCGTAATCGAGGCCCGACATCAACACATTGACGCCGTTGCCGACCACGCCGAGCACATTGTCGGCCGGCACTTCGCAATCCTCGAACACGATCTCCGAAGTGTCCGAGCCGCGCATGCCGAGCTTGTCGAGCTTCGTGCCGGTGGAGAACCCCTTGAATGTCTTTTCGACGACAAAGGCGGTGATGCCGCGCGCGCCGGCGGTGCGGTCGGTCTTGGCATAGACCACGAGCGTATCGGCGACCGGCCCGTTGGTGATCCACATTTTCGAGCCGTTGAGAAGGTAACGGTCGCCCTTGCGGTCGGCACGCGTGCGCATCGACACCACGTCGGAGCCGGCGCCGGGCTCGGACATCGCCAGCGCGCCGACATGCTCGCCGGAGATCAGCTTCGGCAGATAGCGCCGCTTCTGCGCGTCATTGCCGTTCCGGCTGATCTGATTGACGCAGAGATTCGAGTGCGCGCCGTAGGACAAGCCGACCGACGCGGAAGCGCGCGACACCTCCTCCATCGCCACACAGTGAGCGAGATAGCCGAGGCCGGAACCACCCCACTCTTCTTCCACGGTGATGCCGAGCAGTCCGAGCGCGCCGAGCTCCGGCCAAAGCTCGCGCGGAAAGGCATTGGCGCGGTCGATCTCTTCGGCGCGCGGCGCGATCTTGTCCTTGGAAAAATCGCGCACGGTGTCGCGCAGCATGTCGATGTCGCTGCCGAGGCCGAAATCGAGACCTGGTAAACTGTTTGACAGCACGCGTGCCTCCCGAGGCGGGCGAGCGGGCGGAAAGGATCGGTCTATTGATAACGGTTTACGATGCGCCTGTCAGGGTGTCGCGGCGGTCAGCGCCGGCCAGCGGAACGTACCGCCGGCGGCCGCGCCAGGATCTTGTCGATCGATTCCGCCGGGCAGGCCTTGGCGAACAGAAAGCCTTGCAACTCGTCGCAACCGGCGAGCCGCAACAAAACCCTTTGCTCATTGGTCTCGACGCCTTCGGCCAGCACCTTCATGCCGAGCGCATGGCCGAGCGTGACGACGGATTGGATAATCGCGCCGGCATTGCCGCTGTTGCCGAGCGAAGCAACAAAGCCGCGGTCGATCTTGAGCCGGTCGAATGGAAATTTTTGCAGATAGTTCAGGCTCGAATAGCCGCTGCCGAAATCGTCGAGCGCGGTCGCAACGCCGAGCGCGCGCAACGCCTCGAGCTTGCGCAACGCCTCCTCGGGATTGTCGATCAACACGCCTTCGGTGATCTCGAGCGTCAGCCGCGGCGCCGGCAGACCGCTTTCGGCAAGCGCATCGCGGACCAGATCGAGCAGACCGGGACTGCGGATTTGCACCGGCGACAGGTTGACGGAGACAAACAAATCTTTCCAGCGCGCGCCATCCGAGAGCGCGCGGCGCAGCACGAGTTCACCGAGAATGTTCATCAATCCGCTCTCTTCGGCGAGGGGGATGAACAGCGACGGCGCAATCGGGCCGCGGGCCGGATGGGTCCAACGCAGCAGCGCCTCGACGCCGACGATGCCGCCGCCCTCAGCGGCGACGACCGGCTGATAGTGCACGTCAAAGGTTTTGTTGTGGATCGCGGCTTCGAGCTCACGGCGGAAGAAGCGCCGCTCGGCATGCTCCTCGTGGATTTCCGGAAGGAAGCGGCGCACCGCGCCGCGTCCGCTACGTTTGGCGGCGCGCAAGGCCAAGACGGCGTGGCGCTGCAATTCGTCACCGGTCGTGCCGTCTTCCGGCGCCTGCGCAATGCCGATCGTGGCGCCGATCTGCCACGGCTGATCCATGTGGATCGGGTCAGCGAGCGCGCTCGTCAGCTTCTCGCCAAGCGCAATCGCACTTTCTTTATCTGTACCGTCCATCACGACGGCGAATTCGTCGTCTTCGAAACGGCCCAGCACCGTGCCGGACGGCAGGGCGGTCTTGAGACGTTCGGCGATGTTGACAAACATCGCGTCGCCACCGGCACGTCCGAGCGTATCGTTGATATCGCGGAAGCTATCGATATCGATCAGCGCGAAGACGACAACGCCGGAGCGCCGCACAGCGAGCGCCTCTTCGAGGCGCTGCAGCACGACACGTCTATTGGGCAGGCCGGTGAGAATGTCCTGCGTTGTCAGCGCCGCGATGGTTCTGGTGCTCCGCGACACCGCACCGACCAGCCGCCGCGCCGACCGCAGCCCGAGCCCGCCACAGACCAAAAGCGCGATACCGACGATCGCGGCAATAGCCCACAATTCGTTCATGGCGCGGCTGAGCGTGCGATCGGGCATCCAACTGAACCAGCCGAGGATGCGGCCGCCCTCGCCGGTCATGGATTGCACTTCGCGCCCAGTATCGGCCGTGAGCTCGGTATCGAACCGCAGATCGGCGAGGTCCGCGCGCCGCTCGATCAGCCGAAGCTCGCTGAGATCGAAATGATCGGTATTGCCGAACACGGGACGAAGTTCGTCCAGTGCCGATTGCAATGCGGCGTGGCGCTGGCTTTCAAGCCGGCTGTCGTTGCGCTGCACGTCGGCAAGCCCGATCGCAGCGCAGATCAGCATCAAGCCGGCGAGGACCAGAATCAGCATGGCGAAGATCGGCGCCATGGCCCCTCGCGAGGCTGCAAGCGCCCTCGCCGGTCGATTGGCTCGCCGCCGTGCCCATCTTTGCCGGGCTTCTTCAGCGGCTCTCATGTCCACGCCCCCATATTTCCGGGATCGCAAGGTAAGCGCCCGAGATTAATAGTAAGGAAAAGCCCGACAGATTTGGGCGTCGCCTGCAACCGGTCCTGGAGTTCCACGCCGCGCCGCAACTGTCGGGTTATCAACAGCGAAGTCTCTGCGTCGGACGCCGTTCACCTCCTGTTAACCACCGAGAATCGTAGTATTTCTCCGGGGGTGACGGCATTCGCCGCCGATCGTTGAAGCGACGGGCTGGGTGCCGCAGAGGATAGGAATGCGAAAACTCAATGCAGCCATTTCGGCCGCGGCTGTCGCCGCCATGGTCGTTGTATCCGCCGGCGCCATTCCGGCCTGCGCCCAAGACAATGCCCAAAGCAGCACCAAGGGGAGCGCCCAAGGCGGCACCCAAGACAGCGCGGTGCAATGCCCAGGTAACCCGGACGCGCTCGGCACCAGCCGTGTCATTGCGATCGATGCCGATCAGTTACAGCGCGTCGGGCGGATGCAATATCCGGACTCGCTGCCGCTTGCCGACAAGGAAGTGGTTCTTACCTTCGACGACGGACCGCTACCGCCCTACTCCAACCAGATCCTCGATATTCTCGCCTCCCAATGCGTGAAGGCGACCTATTTCATGGTCGGCAGCATGGCTCGCGCCTATCCGCAGGTGGTGCGCCGGGTCTATGAGGCCGGACACACCATCGGCACGCATAGCGAGAACCATCCGACCCATTTCGGCACGCTGCCGATCGAGCGGATGCGCCACGAGATCGACGACGGTATCGCCGACGTCGGCGCGGCGCTGGGCGATCCCAAATACCTCGCGCCATTCTTCCGCATCCCAGGCCTGGCGCGTTCCGACACCGTCGAGAGCGAACTGGCGGCGCGTTCCTTGACCGTATTCTCATCGGACACCGTGGCCGACGACTGGCATCGCCGTATCACCCCGAGCCAGATTGTCGCGCTGGCGCTCAAGCGGCTCGAAGCGCGCGGCAAAGGCATTTTGCTGCTGCACGACATTCATCCGACCACCGTCGCGGCTTTGCCCGGCTTGTTGAAGGGGCTCAAAGACAACGGCTTCCACATCGTCCAGGTAGTGCCGTCGCCGGCTTATCTGATCGCCATGGCGGCGAAGCCGCAGACCCGGATGCTGGCTTCGGCCATGCCCGAAGATCTCTATATCGACGGCGGCGCGCTGCCGCCCGCCTGGCCACCGGCGCTGCCGCAACGGGCCGACAACTTCACCCCGGACGACGTTGCTCTGCCGGTACCCGATGCCTCGACCTTCGAACCGGATTCCGGCGTGTCCGAAGACACTGCCGACGTCCATTGGCCGGCGCAGCCGCAAGCGGTACCGTCGGCACCGGATGAAGAGAAGAGCGTGAAGAGTTCCCACTCGCGCGGCCATGCTCATGCGGCTAGTCATGAACACCGGCGTGCCGAGCGGCCTCATGGCCGCCGGCATCAACGGGCTGACGCCGGCGATCAATCCACCGGCGTGCTGTCGCGGGCAAAGGCCTTCGCCGCATTGTTCACGCCCTCCGAGCCGGCGCATTAAGCCTTCGCTTTGGTCGCTCTCTCGCCAATGCGATCAATGATCAGCTTTGGAATGAGAAGACCAAAGCTCATTGCCAAAGTGATAGTCCCGGCGGTTACGCCGTCGGCGATCGTGGCGCTCAGGAGATCCGGCGTCACCTGGGCGCTGTCGACCAGTTGCAGAAGCCCACTCGCCGTCCTGAAAAGATAAACGCCGGGCATCATCGACACCACAGCAGCGAAACCGATCGCGGCAAAAGGCATCTGCCAGCGGCGAGCGACGGGCGTGAGGATCAGCCCGACGACGAGACAGGCGACAAAGGCGCCCCCTGCAGCGCCAAAACCGAGCATGGTAAGGACCGCCCACCGTAGCGCATGGGCCAGCATACCGACCGCCACAGGCCAAGGCAGCATATTCAACGGCATGGAGAAGAAGATGCCGTAAGCCGCAACGGCTATGCCGGCGGCAATCACGTCTTGCCACAAGGGCACCGCTCTGCCGGCTTCATCGACCGGCAGGGAAATCCCGAAAAGCGCCAATCCAAGCAACAATCCCGTCGAGATCGCCACAATGACGAGCGCCGCATAGATCACGCGCGCGGCACCGAGATCGATGCGGCCTTTGATGATGTCCAGCGCGCCATTGAGCACATGCGGTCCTGGCACCAGGAGCATGCACGGGCAGACCGCGACCAGGCGCAGCGATGAACTCAACTGATATCGGACCGCCAGCGCGCCGATTACCCCGGCCAGCAACGCAGCGCAAAACGGCTGCAGGAAGACATTTTCGCTGTACCGCGCCAAACCGCGGCGCAGGACCGCGCCCGCCGCCGCGCTAACAAATATAAGCGCCGCCGCGGCCAGATGCTGGACGCCGAAGATAGCCGCCAGTGCGACCCCGCCCGCCGCCGCCGCGCCCGCAAATAGCCATGTTGGCGCCGGCGGCGCTTGGACGATCGTATTGATCGCCTGCGTCGCAGCGCCGGGCACAAGCCGACCCGCGCCGAGCTCCGACGTTAGCCGCATGGTGGAAACCACGCGATCCATATCGACGCCGGTCGGCGCGGCCGCAACTGCGCCGATTAATCTGACGCCATCGTCCTCGACCTGAAGCAGCAACTGCCCCCAATCGGGCATTATCTGGGCACGCAGTCCAAGCGCATTGCCGAGCCGCTCGGCAGCGCTCAAAGTCTGGTCCGTCGATTGGCCGTTAGCGAACAGGACTCGGACGAAGGTGAGGATAAGAGTGGAGCGTTCCTCTAACGTCATATCGCTCCTCGCAATCATGCTTTTAGTATGTGCATGGCCTGGATCCGAAAAGCGGGTCAACGAAGCGAAATGATATCAGCACAAATCCGGCCGAGACGCGACCGATGCGAGAAGCCCACTCTCAGTATGAGGGTTTCTAGGTACCGGTCGCCACGTACGGCGAGACCATCTTCTTTGGATCGACAACGCGATCGAATTCAGCTTCGGTGACAAAACCCAGCTTCAGCGCCGCGGCCTTGAGCGTTAGATCGTTGTCCATGGCGTAGTGCGCGATCTTCGATGCCTTGTCATAGCCGATAACAGGCGCAAGCGCCGTCACCAGCATCAGCGAACGCTCGACGTATTCGTTGATCTTCTTCAAGTTCGGCTTGGTGCCCTCGACCAGGAATTTGCGGAAATTCACGCAACTATCGGTCATGATCGTAATGGAATGGGTGATGTTGAAGATGATCAGCGGCTTGTAGACGTTCATTTCGAGATAGCCGCCGGCGCCGCCAAAGCCTACAGCGACATCATTGGCCATCACCTGCACGGCGACCATCGTGAGGGCTTCGCACTGGGTCGGATTGACCTTGCCCGGCATGATCGAGGAGCCCGGCTCGTTCTCCGGAATTTCCAATTCCGCGAATCCGGCGCGAGGTCCGCATGACATCAGGCGAATGTCGTTGGCGATCTTGTAGAGCGAGACCGCAAGCGTGCGCAGCGTTCCGGACAGTTGGACCAGCGCGTCGTGCGCACCCTGAACTGTGAATTTGTTGGGCGCCGTGACGAATGGCAGTCCCGTGAGCTTGGCGATCTCGGCCGCCGCCGCCTCGGCAAAGCCGGGCGCCGAGTTGATGCCGGTTCCCACCGCCGTGCCGCCCAGTGCCAGGCGATACACCCCCGGCAGGGCTGCTTCGATCCGCTCCAGATCGTCCGTCAGCATTCCGGCATAGCCGGACCATTCCTGGCCCAATGTCAGCGGCGTGGCGTCCTGCATGTGGGTGCGCCCGATCTTGACGATGTCGCTCCACGCTTTAGCCTTAGCGTCGATCGCATCACGCAAAGCGGTCACCGCGGGGATCAGGCGCTGCTTCACGTTGACGGCCGCCGCGATATACATCGCCGACGGAAATGTGTCGTTCGACGACTGCGCCATGTTGACGTGATCGTTGGGGTGAACCGGCGCCTTGCTGCCGAGCGGCGTGCCGGCGAGCTGGCAGCAGCGGTTGGAGATCACTTCGTTGACGTTCATGTTGAACTGCGTGCCGCTGCCGGTCATCCACACATGCAGCGGGAACATGTCGTGATGCTGGCCGGCGAGGATTTCGTCGCAAGCCTGAACGATCAGCTTGTAGCGCCGATCGTCGAGCCGCTTGCCCGCATGGTTCGCAATGGCGGCGGCCTTCTTCAGCGTGGCATAGGCGGTGATCATTTCGCGGGGAATCAAGATCCTTGCCGATGCTGAAATGCTCGAGCGAACGCTGGGTTTGCGCGCCCCACAGCTTGTCCGCGGGCACTTCGACCACGCCGAGACTGTCGGTTTCTTTTCTCATGCCGGTCATGACATCTCTCCCAGGAATGAAACGATACTAATTATGCTTTTTGAGAAATCGGCAAAGCGCCACCGACGCCGCCATCGTTTGAGCTGAACGAGCCGCCGGCTGATGCTTGGATGTTTTGCTCAGGTCATTTATGCCTCGACTGATCAGCCGGCTTTCCTCATTGACGGGGTGCTCGACGGTTGGATGTTTTCGACCTTCAGAACTGCTGCGGTGTCAGCCCGAATACGCCGTAAGAAATCGGCGTCGTCTATCAACGATATCCCGTACGAAGGAATGATTTCTTTCAGCTTGGGAAGCCAACCGGTAGCGGTCAATTGGTTCGGAAAGCATTTCTCCAAAACGCTGATCGCGATGAAGGCCGCTGTCGACGCTCCAGGCGAGGCGCCCAGGAGCGCAACGAGCGAGCGGTCTGCCGCGGCGACGACTTCGGTCCCCAATTCCAGCGCGCCGCCGCGTTTGACGTCAGGCTTGATGATTTCGACACGTTGACCCGCGACCTGCAGCCTCCAGTCTTCGGACTTCGCATTGGGGTAGTACTGGTCCAGCGCCGCCAAACGATGGCTTTCAGACTGAAGAACTTGGCCGATCAGATATTCCACGAGATCGAAGTTGTGCGCGCGCGACGGAAAGCTCCGGCTCGATGTTACTCGGTCTGACCGACTCGAATAAATCCAGACAGCGAGCCATGTTTCAAGAATTGCGTTGAGAAGCCGGCATACGGCCCGAAGAGTAACGAGTGCTGTCCGCCGATCACCCGGGTGTCGAGGTGCGGCACCGACATGGGAGGAGATCCGTGTGGGGCTTTTCCGTAGACTTTCGCATGATGACGCTGGTTGATGGCGGGATCGTCACAGCGTAGCCAGATGCCGCTCACCGGAAAGCCGCCATATCCTTTTCCCTCGGGGATGCCGGATTTCTGAAGGAGTGGCAGCGCGCCGCCGCCCGCTCCAATAAAGACGAATTTGGTCGTCACCGATCGCCGATCGCCGCTCTTGACGTCCCTGACTTCGACGCGCCAGCGGCCGTCTTTCTCACGGCTGATATCCGTGATCCGGCTCAGATAATGGACGGAGAATCCGCTCAGCGCGCTGAGATGATCAATGAAATGATTGGTCAGCGATCCGTAGTCGACGTCCGTGCCGGTAATGATGCGCGTCGCAGCCACCGGATCGTCATTTGTGCGTCCTTCCATCACCAAGGGCGTCCAGTCGGCAATCTGCTTCCTGTCCTCGGTATATTCCATGCCGTAATAGCAAGGATGCGCCGACATGGCGTTAAACCGCTTTCGCAGGAACGTTACATTCTCAGCGCCCCAGACGAAGCTCATGTGAGGAACCGGATGAATGAAAGTCCGCGGATCCTTGATCGAGCCCTTCCTCACGATGTAGGACCAGAGTTGGCGCGACAGGTCGAATTCGACATTGATCTGCAGGGCTTTGGATATGTCGATGCTGCCATCGGCGCGCTCTGGCGTATAATTCAGTTCACAGTTGGCGGCGTGACCGGTGCCGGCATTGTTCCAGGAGTCGGAGCTCTCAAGCCCAGCTCCCTCCAGAGTCTCAAACATCTCAATATTGAGCGATGGCTCCAGCTCCTTGAGAAACACGCCAAGCGTTGCACTCATGATACCGGCGCCGATGAAAACAGCATCTGGTTCGCTGATGAATGTGTTGGGCATGGCAGTTCTCCTTGAAGCGTGGGTTGGGGAACGTTCTCTTTTCCTTATCGCGACAACCTCGATCAGGCCGAGACACGTTGGGGAGTGTTCGCGCGAAACGGCACCGCGGTCCCCGGTTGAAGGATTACATAGGCGCGTCGCCAAGGCTGATTGTCGGTCAACTTCCAGCTATGCCCGCCGCCGGCGGTATCCTCGGCCAGCAGGATATCGCCCGGATGGATGAGGAAGTGCTCGCCTTCGCGTGTCTGGAAATCCAGAGTTCCACTCAGCGTAACGACCAGTTGCCTGATCGGCGCGGTATGCCAGGCGAAGGCGCCGCCGGAAGCCGTCTCCTCGAAGGATATCGTTGTTGTCGGCATTTTGCTGCTCAGCACGTCGCCGCGTTTGCCGGGCTCCAGATCGATGACCCCCTCCTCGAAATGCGAGTTTTGGTCGTCTCCCGTCCAAATCCGTACGCATCGGATCATGTCACCGCTCCTGTCATGGTTGCTGCTTTTGCGCTGCGTGACTTTCGGTTAGCCGAAATGGAACAACGGTAACTTGGTCCAGCACGACCTAGAGGCGCCTCCGGGATTCTAACCTGCCGCTCAACCTATCGCCGCGCGTCGCTCTGCTATGCCCAGCGCAGCCGTCGGACGCCGCAGGCGATCTGATCTAGCCGCGCGCGTCATTAAATGACTTAGGTGCCGGCAAGAGCGGAGTTAAGTGAAGTTGCGGGAAATATCTTAAAGCCAGGTAGCCCCGGCCCTCGGTGGAACTACTGATCCAGCCACCTTCGGGACCAAGGCAGGAGCGTTTCGAGCCTGTTTCGCCAGGACTCGCTGCTCTGACGATTTGGGTCAGGCTCGATCTGTACGGTGGCGGTCATGCCCGCCACCAGCCGGACGCCGTCCGGTACATGATCGATATGGATGCGCACCGGCAGGCGCTGAGCAAGGCGCACCCAAGTGAAGATCGGATTGACCGAGGCGAGCCCTGCCGGATCCGGCTGCGCGTTCGGGACGTTGATGCCGCGGGCGATACCTTCGACATGGCCACGAACGTGCTGATGGTAGCCCATCAGCTTGATGGTGGCCGGGTCACCCTCACGGATCCTGCCAAGATTGGTTTCTTCGAAATAGCCATCGACCCAGAAAGAATCGGCATCGACGACGGAGATGATCCTTTGCCCGACAGTCGCGTAGTCGCCGAGTTGCGCCTCGAGATTGGTCACGTAGCCATTGACCGGGGAGTAGATTTTTGTGCGCTGGAGATTCACTCGCGCGTGATCCAGATTAGCCTGCGACTGCTGATAGGCGGCTTTAGCACCCAACGCGCTGCTGGCGTAGGTCTGCTGCTCCTCTTGCGTGACTGCCAGATCGCTTAGTTTCTCCCGGCGATTGGACTCGGCCTGCTTGTTATCCCAGTCCGCTTTCGCCTGCTGGACGAGCGCCTCGCCCTGGCGGACGGCAATGACATAGTCTGTAGGATCGATCACCACCAAGGGGTCGCCCTTATGAACAAACTGGTTGTCTGCGACCGGCAGTTCGACGATTCGTCCGTTCACCTCGGGAGCCATCGTGACGACATAGACCCGCACGGTACCGTCGCGCGTCCAGGGAGCTTGCATGTAAACACTCCACGCCAGCCAGCTTAGTAGTCCTGCAAGCGCGAGCATGCCGAGCGTGAAAAGTATTGGAATGAACCGGATGTGACGTTTGGCAACTTTCTGATCGGCCGGGTTAGGCACGACGTTGCTTTCATTGCCCTTCGTTGTAGCTGCGTCCACTTTGAGTTCGATCTTCGACATCGGCAAACTCATCGCGCGACAATGAGGACGATGGAGGAAAGCACGATCATGTACATCGCCAACACGAACAGCGCCGGGTGCCAGACGTAGTGCAGCAGACCAAAACAGTCGGCCACCCGGCGTATTGCGATCAGGACAGCCCACGCCGCGAGCATCATCAATGAAATAGGAGCGACGTAGACGCCGAACAGATTGATATCCATGAACTTCATCTCGCGGCTCCTGAATCGAAATAGGCAGCGTGCTGTGCAAGTGCCTCCGACATCGCAAGAATGTTACCGCGCGCCCGGAGCCTGACGCGCGCACCCGGCCTGGTGTCGGGCATCGCGGTCGGCGTCCGGTCAAGCTGGGCAAGATGCTCGATCGCAATCGCGCTGTGACCTCGTGCCAAGGCATCGAGCGCGGCATGAAGCTCGACATCCAGATCGAACCGATGGGCAATATGGCGTAGGCGGATGATATCCCGGCCGGTGAAAACAGCAGCGAGCAGCTGTCCGCGCTGCAACGGCTCGGCCTGCTCCGGCAGCACGGAGAGGCGGGCATAGATGCGGTCTTCCCATTGATCCGTCGCTCGCGGAATCGGACCCGTCGCCAGGCGCCGCAGGTCCCGCAGCGTAAGCGCCAGGAGCCGGCGGGTTCGCGCCTCCGGCGATAGCGGCGGCAGCAAGCGGAAGGAGAGCGCGGCAACGGCAACACCTATCAGGATCGCCGAGGCCGCGTTATAGAATTGCTCAGTATCGTAGCTCATCTGGTTTGCCGGCGCGAGGAGCGGTACGAAGTTCACCGTCATGGCCATGAACATGAGCGGCTGCCACGGCTGCGTCATGAGCGCGCCGGCAGGCACCAGAACGAGCCCCAGGGCGAGGCTGAAGCCGGCAAAGGTCTCCATACCCGGCAGCACCGCAAACTTCACGATCGCTGCGAAAGCGGCGGTCAGGCCGACGCCGACCATGAAGCTCATCGTGAGGTCGTAAGCCTGCTCGGCTCTCGGCGAGAAGAGGACAACAGTGATCGCGGCAAACGCAATCGCCTGAGCACCGCTCGGCCACGCGGTCGCGATCCAGAAGAGTTCGACCGCACCGATCGTAATGAAGACGCGCATTGCATTAACGAGTGAAGGAAGCCAATCAGGGACCTGGAGCCGAACGACCCGACGCGCATGAACAGTCTGGGCAGGATCGGCCAGCAGCCGCAGCGCATCGAGTGCGTGGCGAATGCCGATCAGCACCTGGGCCGAGCGGTCGGCAAGCAATCGGAGCGACGGCGTGCGGGCCGGCAGCGCCGTCAGAGCCCGCACGGCCGCGGCGCACGCCTTGCGCGCGGGCAACGGATCGCCCGCCCAGCTACTCGCCTCGCCGCGCACCGGCGCGGAACACACCTCCGGTGGAAGATTTCGCTGGATCAGTTCCGCCTCGGCCCGACCTATGTCTGTCGGCAGCAGTTCGAGACGACGGTCAACCGTTCGCCAGCCGGCCAGGGCGGCGAACAGGCCACCAATCGCTGCCTCCAATACCGGCGCGTGAGGGCGCAGATCGGTGGCCTCGCCGAGCGCTTCGTCGATGACCGGGTCGAGCGCGATGACACGCCGGACCAACTCGCGCCGAACCGGGCGCATGGCCGCCTCGTGCAGCCCGGCCAACGAGAACGAACTCGCAAACCTCCCAGCAATTTCAGCTGAAATCCCTGCAAGCTGAACACTCAGCCGACGCCGCGCGCCACCAAAATCAGTCGCCGCGAGCACGACGCCGGCGCAGACGATGCCAATGCAGATCTCGCTGGCCCGGGTTACGGCGAGTATAAAAGCATCGCCATTGGCTCCCCCGACCGCCCCAAGCTCATCGCTGGCGACGATCGCTGCCGTATAGCCAGCGAGCGACGCCGCATAGGCCGCGAAGTTGCGCAGCAGCGTGGCCACAAGGCCGCACGCGGCGCACCAAAGCGCCAAGCCGACGAGAAAGCCCATTCGCTGTTGCGGAAAAACTGCCGTCAATACCACGATCACGACCGCGCCGATCACGGTGCCAATCATGCGAAACCACCCCTTACGCAGTGAGGCGCCGAGGCTTGGCTGACAGACGATTGCCGCGGACGTGCCGGCCCAGTAAGCGTTGTTGAGTTCGAGGGAGAACGCGACATAGAGCGCGAGACAGACTGACGCCCAAAGACGCAAGCCGAACAGCAGGGCTGGCGTGCAAGCCTCTAGCGCGCTCCCCAATCGCCTTGCATTGGTCCGGAAGCTCCGGGACGCACCAAGTGACCAAAGTCCGGCTCGGCTCATCGGCGCCACCATCCTCAAGGTGTCACCCCTTCGGTTTTCGCTTCGATCTAGTAGTGCCCCGCTGCCAGCCGGACCTTGCCGCGGAAAACGCTGTAGCTGACCGCGGTGTAGAGCAGCATCAGCGGGAATACGAAGAGGCCCTCTCCCCAAAACATGAACGCGAGACTGGAATGGGGAGCGGCCGCTTCATCGACAGTGACGACGAAGGGGATCATGTAGGGCCAGAATGAGATCGCCAGGGTTCCAAACGCCGACAGGAAGATGAGCGAGACCAAATAGAAAGGCCATCTATCTTGGCGGCGACGAACGCTGACCGCCAACCCCACCGCCGCCGCGGCAGAGATCGCCGGGAAAACGAACAGATAGGGCCGCTCAAGCCATCGGTTCATGATCGGAAGGTTTTCAGCAAGTGCGTAGGCGAATACCAGGACCAGAAAGACAAGCACGCCGGCGGCGAGATAGGGTATTTGGCGCCAAGCGGCGTCTCGGACCTCGCCTTCACATTTCTTGACCAGCCAACAGGCACCAACTAGCGCGTAACCGAGACACAATCCCACGCCGCAGAGCACGGCAAAGGCACTGAGCCAACCGAAGTCGCCGCCGGTATAGCGGCCATTTTCGATCGGCAGTCCTTCCACGAGAGCGCCGACGGTCAGCCCCTGGATGAACGTTGCCGCAAACGACCCTCCGGCGAAGCTCCAATCCCAAATCCCTCGCGACCATGTTGCCTTACTGCGAAACTCGAATGCCACGCCGCGAAGGATCAGGCCCGCCAACATGACAAGCAGCGGAAGATAAAACGCAGAAAAAAGCGTCGCATAGACAATCGGAAAGGCGCCCCACAGGATGACGCCGGTGACCACGAGCCAGGTCTCGTTGCCGTCCCAGATGGGTGCGACCGCGCTCAACATGGCGCGGCGCCTTTCCTCATCACGGGTCAACCCGAACAGCATGCCGATGCCGAGGTCAAAGCCGTCGAGCAATACGTAAAGCAGAATGCTGAGAGCCAAGAGCGCCGTCCAGAACATGACCATGGCTACTCTCCCGCTACCAGACTGCTCGCGCTCGGCGTTGAGCGCTTGTCGACCACCGACATGGGCCGGTTTGGAACGGCAACGGTCGGCGCCTGAATCAAATCGTCAACGGGACCAGCCCGCAGCAGCCGGTAAATAAAAAGGGTGCCGAACGAAAATATGAGAAGGTAGACCGCGCAAAAGACCGCGAGCGAAATCGTTGCTGCCCGGGTCGTCAAGAAGGGCGTTACCGCGTCCGCCGTTCGCAACACGCCAAAGACGACCCACGGCTGACGCCCCACCTCCGCGGTGAACCAGCCTGTCCAGGTCGCAATGAACGGCAGCGGAAAGCTGAAGAAAATCAGCCAAAGCAGAAGGCGGTTTTGGGCGATGCGCCGCTTGAAATTCAAATAGGTGCCAAGCCACGCCAGCGCCAACATGGCTAACCCGCAACCGACCATGATGCGGAAAGTGAAGAACGGGATGACGACGGGGGGCCAGTTCTCAGGTGGAATGCTGTCGAGCCCCACCTCTTTAGCCGAGAGGTCATCGGAATCAATCAGACTGCCGAAGGGAGCCGGTAGCGTAATCGCGTACAGATTCCGGCGGTTCTTCTCATCGGGCCACGCAAGCATTACTTCCGAGGCCGGCTGCTCATCGTGCCAACGCGCCTCGATCGCCGCCATCTTCGATGGCTGGTGGTGAACCACATACTCCCCATTCAAGTGTCCCAAAAGAAGCTGGACCGGCACCAGCACCGCGGCGAGACCAAGTCCCATGCGCAACATGATGTGCGCCTCGGCGTGATATTGGCGCCGCAGCAAGTACCAGGCACCGGTGGCGGCGACGCAGAAGGAGCCGGTCAGATAAGCGGCAAGGAGCATGTGCGGGAATCGCACCCACAGCACCGGACTAAACAGGATCGCTGTCCAGTCGGAGGGAACGGCGAGGCCATTCTCCATCGTGTAACCAACCGGAACTTGCATCCAGCTGTTGTTGACCATGATCCAGAAGGCCGAGAGCGTGGTACCGAGCGCCACCATTCCAGTTGAAAACAAATAGAACCACGGCGCGACGCGAGGGCGTCCGAAAAGAAGAATGCCGAAGAAGCTCGCTTCGAGGAAAAAGGCCGTAAAAGTCTCGTAGGAAAGCAGCACCCCCTGAATGGGGCCCGACATCTTGGACATCTCGCTCCAATTCGTGCCGAACTCGAACGCCATCACGATCCCGGACACGACGCCGAGTCCGAAAGTTACGCCGAAGATTTTGAGCCAGAATTCGAACACCACCCGGTAGGCCCGGCGTCCCGTCGCGAGATGCAAGGCCTCAAGCACCGTAAGCCAGGCCGCCAGCCCGATCGTGAAGGCCGGAAAGATAATGTGGAACGAGACCGTGAAGGCGAATTGAAGCCGCGACAGGAGAAGAGCGGTGACGTCCATTTGCAGATCTCCTGTCCGGCTAGGCCCACAGATTCGTTCGGGCTAGGTCGACGACAGTGGCGCGGCCATCGAACACCGCCTTTTGCAGGGCGTCGGTGAAGCCGTTGAGGCTATCGCCGACAATGCCAAATATCCTCCTAATGCCGGCAGCAGCTAGAGTCTCTATAAAGTCGTCGGCTACCGTTTTTGTCATCTGTCTTCCCCGCTAGACCACCTGGGTCGCAGGTGCAGTCACAGTTGAAGAGTTAGGGTCGGCCGACACCATTAAATTGCGGTTCAGAAAATTAAATTCGATTTTATACTGGCCTCAAGCTGGTTCTCGCAGTGCCTTGTCTCCAGGTCGTGATATCGACATCGCCTTCGCTCATCATGCATGCCACGCACCGGCCGGATTCAAAGCTGATCCCTTCAGCGCATTTCGGAGAGCTGGAATGCGGTGTTCACTGATTTTTGTCGGGGTTGCTGGTTTTGGCCGGGAGTCTACTTGGGCTGAAGCTTGCGAAACAAACGCGGCGATCGAAACCACGATTAGCAAAACAACGCCACTTGTGGGTACCACGCATGTTCATCTCCTTCACGATGCCCAACGCAACGGACGATCCACGCGCCACGTCAGTTAAGTAAAGCTGCACCACCTATCAGATCGAGTAGAGTTGTGTGAAACTGTGAGAAATATTGTTAAATTGCTCCCGGTGAATCCCATGGCAAGTAAGGCGCGCGGATCTCCTCTAACCGAGAGCCGTCTTCACCCGTTCCGGAGTCATCGGCGATTCCCGCAGCCGCACGCCGGTGAGTCGCGCCACTGCGTTGTTGACGGCCGGCGCGACCACGGTCACCGGCATCTGGCCCACACCGCTCGGATAATTATCGGTGGGGATGAGTTCGACGTGGATCTCCGGCAGGTCGTTCATGCGCATGACCCTGTAGTCATAGAAGTTGTTCTGTTGGACCGCGCCATCCTGGATGCTGATCTCTTCGGTCAGCGCCAGGCCGAGGCCGTAGACGATGCCGCCCTCGAATTGCGCAACGACGTTGTCGGGTTGCACTGGAATGCCGCAATCCGCGACGCACCAGAAATTTTGCACTATTATTTGACCAGTCGAACGGTCGACTGAAACATCCGCCACGGCGCCCATCGGCGTGTTCGAGTAATCGACGAAGGCGACACCCAGTGCGGTATTGTCGCGTTTGCGGTTCCATTCAGCCATTTCCGCAACGCGGTGGACGACGTTTCGGCCGCGCGGCGTATTTTTCAACAGCTCAAACCGGAACTGAATGGGATCGACGCTCCGCTTGAGCGCCACCTCGTCCAGAAATGCCTCCGCCACAAATTTGTTGGCGGTGAAGCCAATGCCGCGCAGCGGGCATGTTCGCACGCCGGTGTCGTGCGGAATCTGGCCACCATACTGGTTGGGAATATCGTAGCTCGTGAGCTCGACCCCATTCATCAGCAGATAGTCCCGGTCGTGGTTGGCGCGAAAGCGCGGCGGGTCTTCAAACGGCAATACGCGGTCGCCCACCACACGCTGATGGTACGCCGTCAACTTGCCGGATGCATCGAAGCCGGCGCGCAAATAATGGGCGGAGATCGGACGGAAGTGTCCCTATGGACGTCGTCCTCGCGCGTCCATATCACCTTAACCGGCCGCTGCGCGCGCTTCGCCATGAGCACGGCATCAACGACAAACTCCTGGTCGTAATCGCCGCGCCGTCCGAAGCCGCCGCCCAAAAAAGTGTCATTGAGCTTCACCTTCTCAGCGGGAATACCGAGGGCCCTCGCCGCTGCGGCCAATGCGGCTGTCGGGTATTGCGTTCCGCACCAAACCTCCGCGGAATCGCCGGCTGACGCGACCGACGCGACCGCGTTCAATGGCTCCATCTGCGCGTGATAGGCATAGTGACAGCGATATTCGGCTTCGATGAGCGTTTCCGCCCGCGCCAGCGCGGCTTCCGCATCACCCAGCTTGTACCAATCAACGGTAGTCGGCATGCCGAGATCGCGGGCAGCGGCCGCGAACGCGTCCAGACCTTTGTCGCTGTCGAATCCCCAAGCCTTTCCGCTGCGCTGCCAGGTTACCCCGGATTCAAGCGCGGACTTGGCGTTAAACGCAGCCCACGGAGTTTTTGCGAGGACCCCGACGCCATAGGGCAAACGGACGACATCGATGACTTCAATAACCGCTTTGGCCGCGGCATCGTCGACCTGGTCCGGCGCGCCGCCTTCGACCGGGCTGCGCAAAACCGCGCCATAAATCATTCCAGGAACCTGGACGTCGATCGCATATTGCGCGCTGCCGTTGATCTTGCTGGGCAGCTCGATACGCATGACGTCATGGCCGATCAACCGAAAGTCGGCGGTTTTCTTTAGTGCTTCGGGCTTGATCTCGGGCGCAACGGCTGGAATTTCGGCGAAGGCGACGATTTCGCCATAGCCGATGCGCCGGTCCGATTTTGCATGAACGACAACGCTCGGCTCCGTGCTCAGCTCGGCGCGCGGCACATTCCAATGTGTGGCGACGTTATCGAGCAAAACGCTGCGCACTTGCGCGCCGAAGGTGCGCAACAGCGTGAAGTAGCCCGTCACGACTGGCGCTGCTGGCCGTATGCATGACCCCGCCGAAGCCGGGATTGCCGTACGATTTTGTCGATCGGCGGGGCCGGCACGACAGCCACCTTGGACCAGTCGGCGTCCAATTCCTCGGCCAGGATCAACGGCAGCGCAGTCAGCGACCCTTGCCCCATTTCGGTGGCCGGCGCGATGATCGATATCTCGCCGGTGGGTGCGATACTGACCCATGGATTGAACTGCGTTGATTGACCAGCGTTCGCCGCGTCGGCGCCTCAGTCGCAGCGTCGCCAAATCCCCGCTCCTTCGGCCGGCGACGGCGAATGTCAGGCCTGTCGCTCCTCACAAAGCCGCTCGGCATCGACAACGTCGGTCTTCTGGCGCGTTTGCGTTCATGGCTCAGGCCTCACGCGCCGCGCGCTTGATGGCGCGCAGAATGCGCGGATAGGTGCCGCAGCGGCAGATATTTCCGCTCATCTGCGCGACGATCTCTGCGCGAGTCGGGTGCGGATTCCGCTTTAGCAGATCGGCCGCGCTCATGATCTGGCCGGACTGACAATAGCCGCACTGCGGCACCCTCTCGGCCAGCCATGCCTTCTGCACGGGATGCGAGGAGTCCGGCGAAAGACCCTCGATGGTCGTCACCTGCCTGCCGGCAACGTCGGAGATCTGTGTCTGGCACGAAAAAGCGCGCTTACCGTCGAGATGAACCACGCAGGCGCCGCAAAGCCCTACCCCGCAGCCGAACTTAGTGCCGGTGAGTTTGAGTTCTTCCCGGATCACCCAGAGGAGCGGCGTGTCATCAGGAGCTTCGTAAGTTCTGATCTCGCCGTTTATTTTCAGCGTCGCCAAGATAAGCCTCTTGCTGTTTGGTGCGACGCGCTGACGTGGCGGCCCGCGTGAGGTCGCGTCTGCGCAACTGTCAACGCCCGGTGACGGCGAGTATTGCTTCCTTGATCTTTGCAGTGGCGTAGCGTTCAGCCTGACCGAGCTCAATATGTGGAAAGTTGGGCAACTCGTCGGGCGCGACGACGCAATCTACAATCGCCGGACCGTCGACCTTAAATGCTTCGCTGATCGCGGCGCGTAGTTCTCCCGGTTTGGCCGCACGAAAGCCGTGGCCGCCGCAACTGCGTGCGAACGCCGCAAAGTCGGGATTGGGAAACTCGATGCCTTTTTTGTATGCCGGCAGACCTACACCTTCCGCTTCGAGCATGATCAGCCCGAATTCAGAATTGTCGTAGATCACGACCTTGACGGGCAACTTGTGTTGCACGGCGGTGAGGAATTCGCACATCAGCATGTTGAAGCCGCCGTCGCCGCAAAGGGCGATGACTTGGCGCGAGCGATCGAGCGCCTGGATGCCGTTGGCCTGACCGAGCGCCGTCCCGACCGCGCCATTGTTGAAAGAGCCGATGATCCGCTGGGATCCACTCTGACGGATCCAATTCCCCGACCACAGCGTGTTGAGCCCGGTGTCGAATGTGAAGACCGCATCGTGCTTGGCGCAATCGCTGACCGCTCGCGCCACGGCCTGCGGATGGATGCGATCTTCGCTGCGCGCCGTATCGGATTGCTTGTCCAGCATCTCATCCCATTTTTGGCGTTCCTCGGTCACCCGGTTCATGAAACCGGTGTCGCTCTTGGCCGCGATCTTGCCGAGCAGCAGCTTCAGTGTCGGCCGCACCGATCCGAGGACGCCGAGCGTCGTCGGCGTACGCCGTCCGAGGACGCGTGGCCTGTCGTCCACCTGGATGACCATGCTTTTGCTGGGCAGGAATTCCGAATATGGATAGTCGGTACCTAGCATCAGCAGCAGATCGCAGTGCATGATTGCGTTGTAGTCCGCTTTGGTGCCGATCATACCGATGCCACCCATCCAATGCGGATCGTCGTAGGGCATGATGTCCTTGCCCTTGACCGAATGAATGAGGGGCGCCTTAAGCCGATCCGAGAGTGCCCGCAGCTCCTCCGCGGTGCCGTGGCACCCCGCTCCGCACATGATCACGACGCTGTCCGCCTCATCGATGCGACGGGCGATATCGGCAACGTCCTCGGTGCTCGGAATGATCTCGGGTCGTGGCTTTAACGTCGCCACGCTCGACATGCCGCCGTTCGCCTTTGCCGAAATGACGTCCTGTGGCAGCGTCAGATGGGCGACGCCGCGGCCCGCATAGGCGGCCGAAATCGCCTCATGAATGACTGCCGGCGCCTGATCCGGAGTGGAAATGGTTTCGGTGTAGAGCGAGACGTCACGGAATAGCAGATCGGGCTCCGTCGTCTGGAAATAGTCGATACCGTGCAATTTGCGCGACATGTCGCCCGAGAGCGCCAGTACGGGCGCGTGGTCACGGCTCGCTTCATAGAGGCCGGCGACAAGATGGGTGCTGCCGGGACCGGTCGTGCCACAGCAGACGGCGAGCCGGCCGGTGAGCTTGGCCTGTCCGGCTGCGGCTAGCGCCGCGCCTTCCTCGTGGCGAACACCGATCCATTCGATGTCACTGCGCCGAACTGCATCGGCGATCGGATTGAGCGAATCGCCAATCAGGCCGAAAATCTGCCGGACTCCAACCTGCTCGAGCGTGTTGACCAGGACATCAGCCACCGTTTGGGACATGTGCAGCTCCACTTGTTGTAAGGTTCCTTGTTCCGGGGAAAGCCCATCTATGGAACTATGGAACTGTGCTTTGCGGAACGGTGCTCCCCTTCGGAAATGACCCGCTGACCCCAACCAAATAAGCAAATAGGTCGCGTATCGAATCGAGTTAAGTTATGTGAAGCTACGGGAAGTATTGTGAAGCGCTTGGCCGACACGACTTCGCGAACTGCGCTTCTCGCATCAGGACGGTGACGTCGGTGCGGAACCCGATGACGACTGCGGCAATCGCGGCCATCCCGGCCCTAATCCGGCAGCTTCACCTTGAAAATCGTAAAAGGCCCGGAACGCGGCAAGTCGTTCTTGAACGCCACTTCCCAAAGATGGGAGTCGGCAATGTAGAGATAGCCGCCGCTGATCGCAAAGCCGTCGGCCCATGATAGCCGCGATGGATCGCGGACAAAGACCTTCGTGCTCAAAGTGTGGCTGCCGGGTGCAATGGTCATCGCCACCACCGTGCGGTGCTCGAGATCGCCGCCGTAGAGCGTACCGGACCGGTCCATGATCAGCCCGCCACTCATGACCGAGCTGCCAAGGTACTCGACCTCGTCGGCGAGCTTACCGGGCGCGAGCTTGGCATCGCGCAAGGCCGCGGTCGGCACGCGCCAGTAGTTATGATCGGTCAGCGGTCGGTAGTAGAGCCATCGTGCGTCCGGCGACAGCGCGATACCGTCGGCGTTGATCGCCACTACCGAGCCATCCGGCCGCAGCGCGATCTCCTTGCCGATCATCAGATGCTGCTTCGGATCGGCAAAGGTGGAGCGATCGCCGACCAGCACCTGCCGGGCATCGCCAGTCTGCAGGTTTAGCAGTACGAGGCTTCCCTTGTTCCCGATGTTGGTGAGATAAGCGTAGCCATGAACGAGGTCGATCCGCACGTCGTTCAAAGAATCCGTTGGCGTCACGACGCCTTTGAAGTCGTATTGCCGGATCACCTTGTTGGTCGACAGGTCGAACTCGACCAGTTTCGGCGGCAGGCTCTGCTGGTCGAGATTCGGCAGTGATGAATCGAGCGCCCAAAGATGGTCGCCGCTGTCGACCCACAGCGCCTGCACCGAGATCCATTCCGGCTTGCCGTTCGATTGGTTGCTGAAGGTATTCCAGGCGAGGTCAGGATAGGGCGTGAGTGCTCCGGTCTTGGGATCGACCTCGACCATGCTGTAGCGTGAACGGACACTCGAGGATGGCGCGGTAGCGAAGACCCTGCCCTCGTGCGACACACCGATGCCAACAAGCCGAAAATCGTCGCCGAAGGCTTTAACCGTTTCGAGCTGCGGCCCGACCCTGTCGGGCACCTGCGCGGTCGCCACCCCGAGCAGGACTGGCGCTGCGAGCGAGGCGCCAAGGATTCGAGCCACGGTTTGTCTTCTCGTCGTGACTCTCTTTTTATTCTTAATCCTTGCCTCACTCATGGCTCAGATCTTTCCACCGGCGCGCACGGTAAGGGAAAACCCGTCAGATGGCGGTTCCGATCACAATTTTGGAATTGTCTCGTGACATTAGCGACCACTCGAGCGCGGCCCGATCATCCGCAACGTTATCGCCGTGCTTTCGAAACGATTGAGCGATCGGTCTTTGCGTGCAATTGCCGCCGGGTTCGACCGAACGCTCATGCCACTGAGCGTGCCGGCGCCTTACACGTTCCGCTTCCTTGCTTTGCACCAACTTATTGAATGCATAGAGGCGAAGTGATTCAAGCAGGCGGTATCTGGCCGCCTCGCCGCCCCGTGAGTCGACCGAGACCAGCGATTTTTCGACCAAACCGTCCAGAATATCGATGATGTTGAAGCTTTCCGTCTGCCGATCGTTCGCGACCCGGTCGGCGGCGTCAATTGTGAAAGGTCCGTGGAAGACCGACATCCGACGCCAAACGATCTTCTCCTCATCGCTTAGCGTGTCGTGGCTCCAATCTATCATCGCCGCCAGGGTCCGATGTCTCGGCAGGGCTGTCCTTCGCCCTACGGTCAAGATACTAAAGCGATCGTCAAGTCGCGCCGCCAGCCCACGCAATCCGAATAACGAAACCCGAGTGGCCGCGAGTTCGATGGCGAGGGGCAAGCCGTCGAGCCTCGCGCAAATTTCCGCAGCTAGAAGCGCGTCGGTGTCTGTTAGCTGGTAGCTCCCATCACATGCGAGCACACGTTCAGTAAACAACTGAACAGCAGGAAAGCGAAGCGCATCAGCGGCTGTCAGTTCGGTCGAAATCGGCGGCACGGCAAGGGGCCCAAGCCTTTGAACCCACTCGCCCATTGCGCGTAATGGTTCCCGGCTCGTAGCCAAAATGTGAATCTCAGGCGCACCTCGGAGGATCGCCTCGGCCACCTCACTCACCGGCCCAATTACGTGTTCGCAATCGTTGAACACGATCAGCATGTTTCTGTTTCGCAATTGAGCGACTAGGTATGGCAGCGGCTGCGTCTCCGGCAGCGGTAGGTGTAAAAGGGAGGCGAGGTGCGAAGCGACTAAAAAGGGACTGACAATGGACCCAAGTTCGACCAACTGCATACCGTCCCGGAAAGCGCTCGCGAGCGTCTGGGCGACGGCCATCGCTGCAGAGGTCTTGCCGACGCCGCCCGTTCCGGTAATTGTGACGAAGCGCGTGCGCAGCAACTGCCCCGCGATCTGACCGATGACCTCGTTGCGTCCGATTATTTTTACCAGCGGAACCGGCACATTATCTCGGCCATTCAGAGTTGTCGTCCGCGGCACATGAGCGAACCCATCGGCTGATATCAGCTCAATTTTTGCAACGAACGCGTATCCACGCCCGCGAACGCTGACAATGAAGCGCGATCCCGATCGGCCGTCGCCGATCGCCTTGCGCAGCGCCGAGATGTGAACGCGCAAAGCGCTTTCTTCGATATGCGTATTCGGCCAGACGATCGCTACGAGTTCCGCGTTGCTGACGACGCGCCCCGCCCGAGCGACCAAGGCGATCAGGATATCGAGCGCGCGAGCGCCAAGATGCACCGGCAGCGGGCCCTTCGTGAGGGTGCGGGCCGACGGCGTCAGGCGAAATCCTCCGAATGAGATCACACCACCCGGTGTGATCGCGGAATATCGCTCCATTACGTAGTGGAATAGTTGGGGATCCGGATCGAAAATACGACGCCATGCGATGTTTGAACGCCGAGAGTTCGCCAACATGGGGCACCTTTGGGACTCGAACCCAGCCACCCCAACCCTTCTCAAGTTTAGTCCGCCTTAAATTAATTGTTCCATTGCCATCTGAGGTTATTTAACCCACTAACCAAAATGGTTGAGAGGTTTAATACTTTTGGATGAGTGAGGCCGCGAGACAGCTCTCCTCTCTTAAAGTCTCACGTGTCGAGCGGCTCGCCGTTTGGCCCAGTTTGTGAAAAGATGGCGCGGCCAAGAGAGTTTCACACGCGAATAATTTCCGGATGTTAGACAAAGCAAGGGCGGAACGGTACCTTGCACATATTCGATACGGAGCGCCGTTCGTTGAAAGAGCCCGACGTGTCTGCAAGCCGCGATGACCATTTGCTGTTGGTCCCATCGCTTGCGGGGGCAGTCGGGAATCTCTTGGAATGGTATGATTTCGGACTCTACGGCCTGTTCGCGCCGATCTTCGCGCAGTTGTTCTTTCCCGGTGAGGACCGCATCGCCTCGTTGATCGGAGCTTATAGCGGCTTTGCGATCGGCTTCGCGGCGCGGCCCCTAGGCGCCGCCGTGCTCGGCCATTTGGGCGATCGTGCCGGACGCCGCGCCATTATGGTGTGCTCGATCGTATTGATGGGCTTCGCAACGACAGCGACGGCCCTTCTGCCCACCTATCACGCGATCGGCATGGGCGCTCCAATTCTTTTGCTCTTCATGCGCCTGCTGCAAGGATTCTCGATCGGGGGCGAGTTCACAGGCTCAGTCGCGTACCTGGTCGAGACCGCGCCGGCCAAGCGACGCGGACTGGCCGGCAGCATCGCCAATATCGGTGCTACCGCCGGCCTGCTGTTGGCCGCCGGCGCTGCCACGGCGACCTTGATGGTCGCGGATTCGCCGGAACTCCAGAGCTGGATGTGGCGCATTCCGTTCCTGTTCGGCGGCATCATCGCAACTGTCGGCTACCTGCTGCGGCATCGTCTGCGCGACACCGGCTATACGCCGCCGGCGTCGGCGCAAAATTCTTTGCCGCTGCGAACTGCGATCGCCGAGGCACCAGGAGCGATGCTCTGCGCGCTCGTGTTCACTTCGGGCTACGGCATTGTCAATTATCTGACGATGGTATTTCTTCCGACCTTCGCCGCCACGTTTGGCGATGTCGCCGAGAAAGAGGCGCTAAAGGCCAACACGGCGGCGCAGGCACTGGCGCTCTTCGTTGTGCCGCTTGCCGGCTGGCTGACGGATAGGGCCGTGCATCGGCGGACATTGCTGATCGTTGCGTTTGCCGCCGAATTTGTCGTCGCTTGGATCGGCATCGCTCTGGCATTACGCGGTGGCATTGCTGGTTTGTGGATGGCGCAACTCGGATTTGCGTTTTTGTTGGCGTTCATCATGGCCGCCGAGCCGGCGACGCTGGCCGAATTGTTCCGCAGTGAATTCCGCTTGAGCGCCTATTCCGTGTCTTTCAATCTCGGGATCGGCATTGCCGGCGGCACGGCGCCGCTGATTGCAACAGCGCTGATCGGCGCGACAGGAAACGGTATGGCACCCGCGTGGTATCTGATGCTCGGTTCTGCAATCGCCGCCGGCGCAGCTTTTATGATGGTCGACCGGAGCGGCAAGCCGCTCCGTTGACGCGCTCCGCCGCGAACCGATCGCGCGCGAATCGCTGCTTTGCAACTCGATCATACGGAATCCTACCCGGCAACAGATGACGCACGGCTGCGTTATCTCGAACAAAGCGGCGCCGCCACGACATATGCCATCGCCGCGATGGGGCTCAGCCCTTGGAAATTGGACCGTTGTCAGTGCGGAAGGAAGCCGGATGGCATCAATGCTCTCAGTGAATGTCGGCATGCCGCAGAATGTGGCGTGGCAAGGCAGGACCGTCTTCACCAGCGTGTGGAAGAACCCGGTCCGCGGCCCCCGGATGGCTTGGCACCTCAACATCGATGGAGACGGGCAAGGCGACCTCGCCGGCCATGGAGGCGAACACCGGGCCGTCTTCGTCTATCAAATCGAACTCCTATCATTATTGGCAGCAGCTGCTTGCTCGACACGACTTCTCCTACGGACAGTTTGGGGAGAATTTCACTATCGAGGGCCTGTCGGACCAAGAGGTGTGCATTGGCGATCGCTACCGTATTGGCAAAGCTCTGTTTGAAGTCACGCAGCCGCGCGTCACTTGTTACCGCGTGGGCATACGCATGAATGAACCGCGGATGGCCGCGCTCCTGGTCGCACACGGCAGACCCGGTTTCTATTTCCGAGTCGTGGAGGAAGGCTGTGTGGAGGCCGGTGACGAGATCGTGCAAGTTGCGGCGGGGCCCGAGCACATGAGCGTGTTCGAGATCAATGCGTTGCTGTACATGCCCGGTCATCCTCGCAGCCAACTCGAGCGCGCTTTGCGCATCCCGGCACTCAGCCCAGGCTGGCGCCACTCGCTGCAGGCGCTGCTCGCGCAGGAGCAGACTGGCGGCGCGACGGGAAACGCCGGGCTCGCTCCCATGTCCGCGCCGCCCCCGGCATGGGCGGGATTCCGTCCGCTGCGGGTGTCGCGCAAGGTTCGCGAGAGCAGCAATGTGGTGTCGCTGGAGCTTGAGCCCATGGATGGAGTTGCCTTGACCGCGGCCAATCCCGGCCAGTTTGTCGTGCTGCGCCTGAGACCCGCGCCCGGTACATCGGCGATCATGCGCAGCTATTCGTTGTCCAATGAACCCAGCTCCCGCTGCTACCGCATCAGCGTAAAACAGGAACCGCATGGGATCGCCGGCGCCTACATCGACGAAACCGTGAAGATTGGCGACGTGCTGGATGTGAGCGCGCCACGAGGCAACTTCACTCTTCGGCCGGACGCTACGCCTGTCGTATTCCTGAGTGCGGGCGTCGGGGCGACACCTGTCATGGCGATGCTCCACGCCTTGGCGGCCGAAGAGTCGCCGAGGGAGGTCTGGTGGCTATACGGAGCCCGTAACGGCCGTGAGCATCCTTTTGCGAAAGAAGCCCACACACTCATCAAAGCTTTGGGCCATGGCCACAGTCACATCAGCTACAGCTCGCCCGATCCCACGGATCAGCCAGGCGCCGATTTCGATGCTCATGGACGCTTGGACATTGCGACGCTCCGGGACATCGAAGTGCCGCGCAAGGCCGACTTCTTCATCTGCGGGCCATCGGCCTTCATGAGTGACCTCAGCGCGGGACTTGCAGCCTGGGGGATCGCCGCAGGCCGTATCCACACTGAGCTTTTCGGCCCAGGCCCATCCAAAACGCCGGGCATCGCCACCACTGCGCACACGCCGCACCTGCCTACCGGGACTGCCGGTGCAGGGCCGCTGGTTTCCTTCGCGCGCAGTGGCTTGAATGTCCATTGGGGTTCGGCATTTGGGAGCCTGCTTGAGCTTGCTGAAGCCTGCGACATCCCCACGCGGTGGGCGTGCCGCACGGGGGTCTGTCACACCTGTGAATCCGGACTTGTGGCCGGGACAGTCGCCTATCAGCCCGACCCAATCGATCTGCCTGCAGCCGGCAATCTATTGATCTGCTGCTCGAAGCCTCAGGGCGACGTCGTCATCGATCTTTGACGAGGAGTGCCCGAGGAAAACGAAGGCGCTATCGTTGGCGCCAAGGGCGCCACTCATCTTTTTCCAAACTGGTATCGTAAGGGCATCGAGGCGAAACAAAACGCCATAAAGGGCGGCAAGGTGACACTCAATCACTATTTTCCGCGCTTCCCGAAAACCTTCAATGTAACGACTAAGAAAAACATCAGCATCAACGATAAGCGCAAGACGTTCCATTCGTTTCGGCACACATTCAAATCGGGACTGAAAGACGTTGGCGTTCACACGTCGATGCGGGATGATTTATGCGGGCACGCGCACGGCAACTCGATTGAGGCGAAGAAGGCGGCGATTGAGAAATTGAAGTTCGACGGCTTTGCGTCAGTGACCTGAGTAAATGGCCAATCCCTCCTTATCGGGGAACTAACCATTCGCAAAGAGCGTTGTAGTGCGCTCCTTTACCGCCCCCCCAAAATTCGACTAACCCGCAGAGGTCATCATGCGTAAATTCGTTATCGCCGTCGCAGCCGCAACCGTTTTCGTTGCAGGAGCTTCAGTCAGTGCCGGTGCAGCCCCGATAGTTGCGCCCGGAAGCATCCGCACTGCGGCAGACAACTTGAATTTAGTCGAGCACGCACAGTTTCTTTGGCTTGGCCGCAATTATTGCTGGTATGACGATGGCTGGAATGGCCCAGGCTGGTACTGGTGCGGCCAATACCTCACTCCCGGCATCGGCTTTGGAGGCGGCTACGGCTGGCATAATTGGCGTGGCGGTCATCCGGGCGGTGGTCGTCCTGGCCGTGGTGGCCATCCTGGTGGTGGGGGCCGCCCAGTCGGTGGTCATCCCGGTGGTGGCCATCCTGGTGGCGGTCACCCTGGTGGCGGTCATCCTGGAGGACACGGTGGCGGCCACGGCGGTGGCCACCCCGGAGGACATGGCGGCAAACATTAATCTGAAACAGAACGCTGTAATCTTTTCCGAATGCAAAGGGCCGGTCTGTTAAGACCGGCCCGCTTTCTATCGCCTATCCATTGTTTGCGAATTGCGGCACGATCGTTTGCAGCCAAACGTCCATTATCTCACCCAGCATAATCATAACTTGATCCGCTGTAATGGTATCGTGAACAGGTCCGGTTCGAGATCGACGATGGCCTGAGAAAACGACCGAATAAGTTAGAGCTTTTAGAGGGAAGCGCCCATAAGATAATGATTTTAAATCATAAAATAGGTTGGTGCGGCCGAGAAGACTCGAACTTCCAAGGGTTGCCCCGCTAGCACCTCAAGCTAGTGCGTCTACCAATTCCGCCACGGCCGCGTAATGGGTGGACACGCGTCAGTCGACGCGCGACGGCGCCGATGTAACAGCTAGGCTGATGCGGGACAAGACCAGGGGCTGCCACCCGGTGGATCAGTCCGCTAGGCCCCGGCGGGGGTACGCGGCAGCAGCTGCTTGACCTCGACCGCGATCTTGTTGCCGCTGACAATGACCGTCCCCTTCGCCACGGGGAGGTTATTGGCAAGGATGCTTACTTCGTCCTCTTCCGAGGAATCCAGCTCGATGACGGCGCCGCGGCCGAGCCGCAGCACCTGGTGGATCGGCATCGCGCTTGTCCCCAAGACGACCGTAATGTCGATCGCTACATTGTCGAGTGTTGGCATGAGCCCCCTGGAATCGGTTTGGCATTAGCAGTCCGACTTGGCCTATTGTTCGGCCCGTCATGGTTACGAGATGGTTAACACGCGCAGCGATCTGACGATCGGGCTTTTGCCGGCCAAGGATTCGGCGCCGGTCGAATGGCTCGTGAGCGATCGGCAAGTGGCCTATGAAGATTCGCTTGCGGCCATGACCCAGCGCGCCGAGGCGATTGCGCGCGGCGAAGCGCCGGAACTGGTCTGGCTTCTGGAGCACCCTGCCCTTTACACCGCCGGCACCTCGTCGCAGCCGCAGGAACTTTTGGATGCGCGATTTCCGGTCTACAGCACCGGACGCGGCGGCCAATTCACCTATCACGGCCCCGGCCAGCGCGTCGGCTATGTAATGCTCGATCTCAAGCGTCGCGCACCCGATGTGCGCCGCTTCATCGCCACCCTCGAAGGATGGCTCATCCGCACGCTTTCAGCCTTCAAGGTGCACGGCGAGCAGCGCGACGACCGCGTCGGCGTCTGGGTGCGGCGGCCGGAAAAAGGCGAAGGCTTCGAGGATAAGATTGCCGCGATCGGCATCCGCTTGCGGCAGTGGGTGACGCTGCACGGCTTCTCGCTCAATATCGATCCGGATCTGACGCACTTTTCCGGCATCGTGCCGTGCGGCGTGTCCGATCAGCGGTTCGGCGTGACCTCGCTTGCTGACCTCGGCCTCACTGTATCGACGCCGGAAATCGATACGGCGTTGCGCACAGCATTCGAGCCGCTGTTCGGCGCCACGGCCGACACTCACGTCGTGCCGAGCACCGAAAACAATTCATCGCGCCTGCGCAGCACCAGTTCATCCGCCGACGCCTGACGCTGATCGATCGAATCCACCTTGGAGCCGGGCGGCCCGTTGCGGCACGCATCGATCATCGCGGCGACCTTCTGCTCGGGCCCGATGAAGAGCGCTTCGACCGTTCCGTCGCGCCGGTTGCGCACCCAGCCTTCCAGGGCGTGCTCGAGCGCCGTCACTTCGGTCCAGGCGCGATAACCGACGCCTTGGACGCGGCCACGAATGACAATAAGCCGATTGACGATCAAACGAATGGCTCCAGCTTGCGATGGCCCGCACCGCTCGCGCGTTTCGGCAACCATTGCTCCAAGGAAGCGATATACGCCCCTGGTAGTTCCAGCGCCCGCGCCGCCTTGACCACGATCTCCACGTAGCCTGGCTTCGGGACGCCGTCGGGGCGCTGCCGCGCGACATAGATCAATGCCGGGCGCAGCGTGCCGGCGAAATACACCGGTACCGTCTCGGCGCGATAAAGCCCGCTCGCAGTATTCTCCCACAGATTGAGCGTGACGCGATCGCGTGGCGTAAGCCGCCACATCAGTCCATGAACGACATAGCTGCGCGCCGGCATGACCGAGGCATAGCCGTCGGCGGTGATGACGAAGCGATGGTGCTCGAGCCGTGCCACGCCGAGCGGCGTCGCCGCCGGCGCGTGTTTGCGCATGACGGCGGGGTGCATGTTCGAGCCGTAGGCGAAATGCAGCATCAGGGACCGGCAGGTTCAGAGCTCGGCCGCGTCGCCGTCCAGATCGTGAAAACCGCGGTCACGACGATCGGCAAAATTGCGAGAAGCGTCAGGATTGCAACCACGACCCAGGCCAGGTCGTACTGCATCGATCCGAGCAAGGTTGCGACGATATAAAACAGCAAAATCAGCCCGAGCGCGCTGGTCGCATTGGCATTTGCCATCAAGCCGTCGGAGGTGTTGAAGAAACTGTCGGCCAGGATCAACAACAGCGCCAGCGACAATATGTAGAGCGAAGCAACGCCCGCCGCCAACCCGGCCGGGCGGCCGGCGTCATGCAAGCGTTTGGCGTGGAAGACAAACCAAAACCAAATCAGCATGACCTGAACGGCGATAAAGGGCCACAGCCCGGCGCGGATCAGCACATCCGGCACGGTGAGCCATTGCGAAAGCGCGCCCAACAGATAAATAGCGACGGCGCCATAGATAAAGGGCTGCGGCTTAAGCCGCCCGTGTAGCGTGAGGAAAGAGCCTGCCGTCTGCATCAGATGGTCCCGGCGACGACGCCATTTCAGTCATTCCGGGGCGGCGCGTAGCGCCGAGCTCGGAATCCATAATCACAGTATTACAGAATTGGTGCAAAAACGCTGCCGACAACGACAGTGAGTATGGATTCCGGGCTCGCGCCTTCGGCGCGCCCCGGAATGACGATCAAGCAAATTCCATGATCACAGCATCCACCGCGACGCTGTCGCCCTTCTTGACGCGGATTTTCTTGATCGTGCCGTCGCGCTCGGAGCGCAGGATGTTTTCCATCTTCATGGCCTCGACCACGGCGAGCGTCTCGCCGGCCTTGACCTCCTGGCCTTCGGTGACGGCGAGCGAGACGACCAGGCCGGGCATCGGACAACGTACCGATTTGCCGGTATCAGAAAGCCGTTTCGCCGGCATCAGGCGCGCATATTGCGCCTCGCGCTCGGTATAGACGAAGGCTTTCACCTCGATGCCGTGATAGGCGAGCTCGAAACCGTTCGGCACCGCACGCACGTGCACGGCGACCGGCGTGCCGTCGATGGTACCGGACCAGACCGGCATGCCGGGAATCCACTGCGACGACAGAACGTGCCGTGTGCCATCGGCGAATGTCACCGTCACGGCATCGCCGTCATGCTCGACATCGGCGGCAATCTCTTCCGGACCGAGCCAAATCGCGCGGCGCCGCTCCCGCGTCAGCGTGGTGTTGAGCTGGCCGGAGATCTTTCGTTTGCGCTCGCCGAGCCTATGATCGATTGCCGCGGCCACGGCTGCAATCGTATGCGCCACGGCGCCGGTCGGCGGCACGCGCTCGAAACCCCTGGGAAACTCTTCGGCGATAAAAGCCGTGCTCAGTTTGCCGGCACGCCAGCGCGGATGGTGCATGATCGCGGCAAGGAACGGGATGTTGTGGCGGATGCCTTCGATGGTGAAAGCATCGAGCGCGTCGCCTTGCGCCTCGATCGCCCCGATCCGCGTCGGAGCGTGGGTGACGAGCTTGGCGATCATCGGATCGTAATAGAGCGAAATCTCGCCGCCTTCGAACACGCCGGTATCGTTCCGCACCGTGACGCCGTCATGCACGCCTTCGGCCGGCGGACGGTAGCGCACCAGGCGCCCGATCGAGGGTGCGAAGTTGCGATACGGGTCCTCCGCATAGACGCGGCTTTCCACCGCCCAACCGTTGAGCTTGATGTCGCTCTGCTTGAGCGTAAGCGCTTCGCCGGCGGCGACCCTGATCATCTGCTCGACCAGATCGATGCCGGTGACCAGCTCGGTCACCGGATGCTCGACCTGCAGCCGGGTATTCATTTCCAGGAAGAAAAAACTCTTATCCTGGCCGGCGACGAATTCGACGGTGCCGGCGCTGTCGTAGCCGACCGCCCGCGCCAGAGCGACCGCCTGCTCGCCCATCTTCTTTCGCGTCGCCTCGTCGAGCAGCGGGCTCGGCGCTTCCTCGAGTACTTTCTGATTGCGGCGCTGGATCGAGCATTCGCGCTCGCCGAGATAGATGACGTTGCCATGCTTATCGCCCAACACCTGGATTTCGATATGGCGCGGATCGGTGATGAATTTTTCGATGAAAACGCGATCGTCGCCGAAACTCGACTTCGCCTCGGAACGGGCGCGGGTAAAGCCTTCGGCCACCTCGTCGCGGCTGTGCGCTATGCGCATGCCCTTGCCGCCGCCGCCGGCCGACGCCTTGATCATGACCGGGTAGCCGATCTCATCGGCGATCTTGGCCGCCTGCGCTTCGTCTTCAATCACGCCGAGATGGCCGGGCACGGTGGAGACTTTAGCGGCAGCCGCGGCCTTTTTGCTCTCGATCTTGTCGCCCATCGCGGCGATGGCTTTGGGGTTCGGCCCGATGAAGACAATCCCGGCATCCGCAAGCGCGGTGGCGAATGCCGCACGCTCGGAGAGGAAGCCGTAGCCCGGATGCACCGCCTCGGCGCCCGACGCTTTGCACGCAGCGACGATCTTCTCGATGACGAGATAGCTTTGTGCTGCCGGCGGCGGACCGATCAGCACCGCCTCGTCGGCCATCTCGACATGGAGCGCATCGCGGTCGGCCTCGGAATAGACCGCCACCGTGGCGATCCCCATGCGGCGCGCGGTCTTGATAATCCGGCAGGCGATCTCGCCGCGATTGGCAATCAGGATTCGCTTGAACATACCGATGGAAAATCCCGCGAACCGGCCCTTTGCCTTTGCTGTGCTGCAGCGGAAAAGTCAATGACAGCCACAGTTCGCCCCGGTGGTCAGTCGACGTGGACGTTAGCCTTCTCGACGATCACGCGATAGGTCGCGGCCTCGCTTTTGATTTTGGCGTCGAGTTCGGCCGGACTCGACGGAATGGTCGAGACGCCGCCGCCGGCGAACCGCTCCTTCACGTCGGGCATATTGAGGATTTCGATCAATTTGGCGTTGAGCTTGTCGAGGATCGGCTGCGGCGTTGCTTTGGGCGCCAAAAGTGCGGTCCAGTTCGACGCATTGATGTCGCCGGCGCCCGTTTCTTTCAGCGTCGGCCAATCCGGATTGAGCGGCGACCGTTTGGCGGTGGTAATGGCCAATACGCGGATATGGCCGCTCGATACGTGCGGGGCGACCGAAGAGCTTGCCAAGACGCCGAACGGAACGTCGCCGGCAACCAATGCCTGCGCGGCTGGCGCGCCGCCTTTATACGGCACGTGGACGAATTTGGTGCCAGTATTGAGCGCAATCGACTCCAGCACCAGCTGGTTGATGCTGCCGTAGCCGGGCGTAGAGACGCCCAGCACGTCCGGCTGTGCCTTTGCGGCCGCGATCACGTCGGCGACCGATTGGTACTTGGTGGCGCCGTTCGTCGCCAGCACCATCGGTGCATCGCTCACCGCGCTGATCGGCGCGAAGTCGCGGCCGACGTCATAGGGGACGTTCTTGAACAAAACCGGATTGATCGAGACATCCCCAGTCGTAACCATGACCAGCGTATAGCCGTCGGGGGCCGAACGGGCGGCGTCCGTCGTTGCGATGAAGCCGTTGCCGCCGGGCCGGTTTTCGACAATCACCTGCTGGCCCCAGGCATCCGTCAGCTTGGCACCAACTAGACGCGCGGCAATGTCGGCAATACCGCCGGGCGCGTATGGCACGAGGATGCGGATCGGTCGCGACAGATAATCCTCCGCCTGCGCGTGTATGGCAGAGAAAGCGAACAGCGCGATAACGAAGCCGAGTACGCGGATCATGGCGGACCTCAGTGTTTCAAATAGAGCGACAGCGCGAGCGCGGCGGCGAGCAATCCGGCAATACCCTGCCACACCCGCACCGGAGCGCGTTCATAGAGCGTGAGCGCACGCGGTACGCCGCCCTTGGCGCGCGCGGGTCCATTCTCCATGGCTACGGCGAATTCGATCATGTCGCGAAACCGCTCGTTGGGATCGATCGCAATGGCGCGCGCCAGCGTTTGCTGCAGCCAGGCCGGCAAATCGGGCCGCAGATCGGCGAGTGCCAGCGGCCGGGTGCGGCGCGGCGGGCTGACCGCATCGAGATTGCCATAGGGAAATGCGCCGCCGCCGAAGGCGCGGAACATCGTCACACCCAATGCATAAATGTCGGTTGCTTCGTTGCCGCGTTCGCCCGCGAACATTTCCGGCGCCATGTAACCGACGGTGCCCGGAATATCGGCGGGCGGAAAATCCTCCATGCCGGGGACGCGCACCACGCCGAGATCGATCAGCTTGAGCGATCCTTCAGCCTCGAGGATGATGTTATCCGGCTTGATGTCGCGATGAACGATGCCGTCGCGATGCAGCGCCGCCGCGCCGCGGGCAAGCTTGATCGTGATATTGCGGCCCTCTTCCAGGCCGAGGCTGGGACGCCGCGCTATCCGGTTCGACAGCAACTCGCCCTGATAGAGCGGCATGACGGTGTACAGGCAGGTTTGCCGCCCCGGCGGCAGTTCAATGACGCGGCCGACCCACGGACTGCTCACCCGGGCGCCGACCCAGGCTTCGCGCACGAAGGCCGCATGATAGGTGGCGACCGCCGCCACTTGCGGTTTGGGGAATTTCAAGGCGACCTCGCCGCCTTCAACTTCGTCCGCGGCGCCGAACAGCCGGGTATAGCGGCCGTCGGACATCAAGACGTTGAGGACGAAGCCATCGATCGTTTCGCCGTCGATCGGGGTCGGGATCAACGGCAGTTGCATGATGGCGGCGCCGACATCGGCGGACTCCACCGTCGGCAGTTCGACCACATCGACCACCAAGGCGGTGCAGTTGTCGGTGGAGCCGGCATCGAGCGCCGCCGCCACCAGCGCGCGCGCTGAATCGTCGGACGCCGAGCGCTCACGCAGGATATCGGCCATGGTCTCGGGCGTGAGCGCGGCGTACACGCCGTCGCTGCACAACAGAAAACGATCGTGCAGCGCCAGCGGCTGATTGGCGTAGTCGAGGCGCACTTCGGTCTCGACGCCGAGCGCGCGATTGAGAATGTTCGAGCGGCCACTGCCGCTTTCGCGCACGTGGTCGGTGGTCAAACAAGTCAATCGATCGCCGCGTAACCGGTAAGCGCGGGTATCACCTACATGCACCACGTGCACGACCCGGCCGCGGAGCACCAGCGCCGTGAAAGTGCAGCCCATGCCGGCCGTGTCGGCGCTGCGCTGGCCTTGCGAATAAATCCAGCGATTGAGCGGGTTGAGTACGGTCGCCGAGGCCCGCCGCACTTCCATGGTCTCGGGCAGATCGCAAAATCCATCAAGAAAACCGCGTACCGCGGTCTCGGCGGCGACCCGGCCGCCTTTGGCGCCGCCGATGCCGTCGGCAATCGCCGCCACAACGTCGCGGCGCGGTGGCGTCAACTCCCAGCCGAACACCGCGCCGGCGAAGTCCTCGTTGCGCTGGCGCGGTCCTTTTTCGGAAGCGAAACCTATGCTGGCTTTGACGCCGGACAGTCGCTCAACCATCACCACTGCTCCGCGTTATGCGGGGCGGCAAAGAAATAAGAATGGTAGTGCGGCCGTGATGCGGAGCTCAAGCCCGCGAGCACAATTTCAATTTTCCGGCTTGCAACGGTCATAGAGAAAATAACCGCCGGTGCTGGATGCGACAACAACTGTCAGATTGCCGGATTTCCGATCAAGCTTATAATTTTCGCCGCCGGGCGTCTTCCACTTTATCTCAGCATCACTGAAACTGGCCGGATAGGCATCCACGGTGCTTTGATCGTAGTTGATCTTGATCTGCCAACTCGCGCCGCTGGTTGTGTTGGTGCAGGTTAGGGCGGCTTCGCCGCGCGGTACTTCCGCACCTATCGCGGGAGCCGCAGTGGCGACAGCCAATGCACTTATTCCTGCAGCCAATGACCTAGTCGACCTCAAGCGCACCCCCTTAAACTGCCTATTTTATCACCATCATGCGCGTGATTTGATCACGAAACTTTCCGCTCAATTATGAGGCGCTAAGAAAGTACGTGCAGTCAACGCGGCGTTAATTGGCATATTTTTTGCGATCCTTCAATTGCTGCCCACGTGGCGTTGCCGCGCTGAGGGCATTTTCGGGGGAAGGCACATGGCACTCGTACCATCACCACAATGGCTAGATACAGGCGACAATGCCTGGCAGTTGGCAGCTGCAACTTTCGTCGGCCTGCAAAGCATTCCAGGCCTGACCGTTCTTTATGGCGGCATCGTCAAAAAGAAATGGGCAATCAACTCAGCTTTCATGTCGATGTACGCGTTTGCGTCGGTTTTGATCGTATGGGTTCTATTCGATTATAATTTGGCATTCGGACCGCAATGGTTTCCGTTCATAGGTACGCCAGGTTTGGCGACGTCGGCCGCGTTTACCTTGCAGCAAGCGACCATCCCGGCAGCGGCATCCGGTATGCCGCCGATCGCCTTCCCGATGGCAACCCTGGTCTTCTTCCAGTTCGTGTTCGCGGCGATCACGGTGATCATTCTCGCCGGCTCCGTCCTCGGCCGCATGAGTTTTGCGGCCTGGATGATCTTCTGCCCGGTGTGGATGACGCTGGTCTATACGGTCGGCGCGTTTAGTCTCTGGGGTGGCGGCTGGCTCGCCGGCTTGGGCGTCGCGGACTTCTCCGGCGGCTACGTCATCCATCTCGCCGCTGCATCGTCCGGCTTTGTCGCTGCCTGGGTCATCGGCCCGCGGCTGCAGGCCGACCGTGACAACTTCCCGCCGAATAGCTTGCTGATGACGCTGGTCGGTGCCGGCATTCTGTGGCTGGGCTGGAACGGCTTCAACGGCGGCGACCCGTACTTCGCCAATGCCGACGCCGGCGCCGCGGTGCTCAATACCAACACCGCGACGGCTGTGGCACTCATTGTCTGGACGATCATGGACAAGATGGCCTACGGCAAACCGTCGGTTCTCGGTGCCGTCAACGGCATGATCGCGGGCCTCGTCGCGATCACGCCGGCTGCCGGTTATGTCGATGGCATGGGGGCCATCATCATCGGCATCTGCGCGGGTATCATCCCGTGGCTGTCGATGAACAAGTTCCAGAAGCTCGGCTTCATGAAGAAGGTGGACGACGTGCTCGGCGTGTTCTCGACGCACGGCGTGGCCGCCATCACCGGCGGCTTGCTGACCGGCGTGTTGGCCAACCCCGACATGCTGGAATACATCGGCACCGACAAGGATGCGCCCGGCGTGAGCATCACCGGCTGGCTCTACGGCAATCCAAGCCAGTTGCTGCTGCAGGCGGAAGGTGCGTTGTTCATCATCGTGTACAACGTCATCCTCACTTTCATCATCCTCAAAGTTATCTCGATCTTCGTCAACCTGCGCATGGACGAAGCTACCCTGAAAGTCGGCGACGACGCGGTCCACGGCGAAACCGCCTACGCGATCGGCGTCGAAGGCGAGTAATCGCCGCTCAACGGCTTACTTGCGAGCATGATGGCCGCTCGCAAGTACCGGGTCCGCGCTTCACTCCTGTCGCGCGGACCTTTGGCGGCCCCACCGCGGGGCCGCCCTTTTATTTTGAACAAAGCGTTTGCCGACAGGCTTGCCCCAGGCCGCTTTTCCGCAGCCCGCTTTTCCGCAGCCCGCCGCCTGGGCTAGCCGCGCCCCGAACGAATTCGGCTAACCATCCCCGCCCGGTCACACCACCGTCATGTGGCGAGGTCAAAAACGTACTATTTCCCTCGTTCCATCGGAGCGTTCCCATGCGCCGGCTGTCCGTTATCGCCACGGCATTTCTTCAACTTGCCGTTGGACAAACCATTTTAGCATCGCGCGCCACTGCCCAAACGCCGACCGCCCGGCCGCATAATGTCGTGCTGTTCGTCGCCGACGGGTTGCGCTTCCGTATGGTCGATGACAATACGGCCCCCACCCTGGCGGCGATCGCCCGCGAAGGCGTAAGCCTGCGCAACAGCCATGCGCTGTTTCCGACCTTCACCACCGCCAACGCATCCGGCATGGCCACCGGCCACATGGTCGGCGACACCGGCGACTTCTCCAACACCATCGACGCTGGCTTCGAAGTGCCGGGCGCCGGCAATAGTCTGACGCCTTTTTTGGAAAGCGACGCGGTGCTCGGCGATATCGACGAGCATTTTTCCGGCAACTATCTCGACGAAGGGACGATCCTGAAGCTGGCACGCGACAAGGGCTACAGCACGGCCTCGGTCGGCAAAATCGGACCGGTCCTGATCTTCGATCCTACCGAACGAAGCGGCGATCAGACCATCATTGTCGACGACGCGACGGGCACCCCGAAGGGCATCCCGCTATCGGCGGAAATGACTCAACGTCTGCAGGCGGCAGGTCTGCCGCCGGTATCGCCGTCGCGCGGTGCTAACGGCGCTGCTGGCAACATGACGACACCCGGCACTCGCATTGCCAACGTCGTGCAGCAGGATTACTTCGCGGCCGTGACGACACGGGCCGTGCTGGCGATCTTCAGGGATCGCAACAAGCCTTTTGTTCTCGTGTTCTGGTCGCGCGATCCCGACGGCAGTCAGCATAATCAGGGCGACAGCCTCAACAGTTTGATTCCCGGTATCAACGGCCCGACCTCACTGGCTGCCATCCGCAATGCCGACGACGACCTTGCGCGCATCCGCTCGACGCTTAGCGAACTCGGCCTTCTCGACACGACCGATATTATCACCGTCGCCGATCACGGCTTCTCCACCATTGCGAAAGAGAGTCAGACCAGTTCGACGGTGAAGACCAAGTTTGCCGACACGCCCGAAGGCCATTTGCCGCTGGGCTTTGTCGCGCTGGATCTGGCACACGCACTGAACATGCCACTGATCGATCCCGACGAGGGCTACAAAACGGTGCCCGACGGTCAACACACCAAGCTCGGCAATGGCCTTGTCGGCGGCGACCGCCAGAAGCCGAAAGTCGTCGTCGCCGCGAACGGCGGATCCGACTTGATCTACCTGCCGGACGGCGACAAAACGCTGGCCAAACACATCGTCGAGATGCTTCTTTCCGAGGACTATGTCAGCGGCATCTTCGTCGATAGCAAGCTCGGTAAATTTCCCGGCACCCTGTCACTCGACGATATCGCCCTCCAAGGCTCCGCCATCACGCCGCATCCGGCCATCGCGGTCAATTTTCGCTCTTTCGACACGGTGTGCGGCGAGCCGGTGCGCTGCACCGTGGAGATAGCCGACACGGTGTTGCAACAGGGCCAGGGTATGCACGGCTCGTTCAGCCGCGCCGATACCTGGAATTTCATGGCGATGCAGGGACCGGATTTCAAAGCGCATTTCGTCGATCCGGCGCCGGCGAGCAATGCCGATGTCGGCCGCACCATTGCGCAACTCATGCAACTCGACACCGCCGACAAAGGAAATCTGGTCGGGCGCGTCTTGACTGAGGCACTGCCGAATGGCGCCGTCCCCGCCGTGACCAGCCGCGTCGTCACGTCCGACCCCGCACCCAACGGGATCACGACGGTGCTCGATATGCAGATGGTCGGATCGACACGTTACTTTGACGCCGCCGGCTTTCCGGGCCGGACAGTCGGGCTTTCGGCCAATTCTCTGCCGAACGCGACGCAGTGACGATGTAACAGTGATTTGGCTTCCGAGATCCTACATGCAGATCAGACCGCGCCCGACGCAGCGGCCTTCGGCGGCGATCCATTCGAGGATCGCGGCGTCCACTCTGTCAAAACCGGCTGGAAGGCATGGTCCTTGAAGGCATGGCCGCAGTGGCGCCTTACGGCGCCGAATGATGATCGGTGAACACGCAATAAGAGCCCTAAGGGTCTCGATGTCGGCGCGCTGCTCGTCCGTTATGATCGCCATCGCCCTACTCCGATACACAGACCCAGCAAGCAAACTCGCTTGATCCGGGCTGGTTCCCAATGGTCGCCGCGTTTGGCCCTGTGGTTCAAAGCTCAGGCAATCACGCTCCCGTGTTAGGGTGGCCCGCGAAGGGCCGCACTGCGGCAAAGTCGCGGCATCGCTTGCGCCCCACGATCAAATTCCAGACGTTCGCGCTTTGAGGTTTACGCCAGGTTGCAACGATCGGCCGTTTCAAGCGTGTCGAAATAATCTTTCTGAAGCCCGCCCGGTGTAAGGGCGATTTTTCCAGGATTTGCCGGCGCACTGACCAATAATACTTTCGAGATCAACGAGATATTACGCGGGCGATGGACTAGTATTGACGCCGCTCAAACGTACATAATCTTTCACCGTTTAGATTTTGCCTCACAATCGGATCCCGTTTATCGGGTTTTCCTCACGCGACGGAGGGTTTCCATGACACTTCAAATTGGCGATACGGCCCCGGATTTCGAAGCCGAAACCACGGAAGGCAAAATCCGCTTCCACGAATGGCTCGGCAATAATTGGGCCGTGCTGTTCTCCCATCCCAAGGATTTCACACCGGTCTGCACCACCGAACTCGGCACCATGGCGCGCCTCAAGCCCGAGTTCGACAAACGCGGCGTCAAGATTATCGGCCTGTCGGTCGATCCGGTCACCAACCACGAGAAATGGGCGACCGATATCAAGGACGTCGTCGGCTTTGCGCCGAATTACCCGATGATCGGCGATACCGATTTAAACGTCTCCAAGCTCTACGGCATGCTGCCGGCGAGCACCGCCGGCACCTCCGAAGGCCGCACGCCCGCCGACAACCAGACGGTACGTAATGTCTTCATCATCGGCCCCGACAAGAAGATCAAGCTCGTGCTGGTCTATCCAATGACGACGGGGCGCAATTTCGACGAAGTGCTGCGCGTGGTCGACTCGCTGCAGCTCAACGCCAAGCATCGCGTGGCGACACCGGCGAACTGGAAACAGGGCGAGGACGTCATCCTTACCGGCGCGGTGAGCGACGACGAGGCCAAGAAGCTTTATCCTGGCGGATGGAAGACGCCGAAGCCGTATATCCGCGTCGTACCGCAACCGCAGTAGCGCTTACGTCGCAGTTACATAGAATGTCAGGGCGCGGCCGAAATCTCGGCCGCGCCCTTGCCTTTGAGGAGCCCGATGAATCCCGCCGCCAATGTGCAGCCGCCGCTTGCCGAATTTCTCGGCATGAAGATCACCCATGTTTCGACTGAAAAGGTCACCGCCGAACTCGTCGTCGGCGAAATGCTGGGCAACCGCAACGGCACGCTCCATGGCGGCATCGTCATGGCACTCGCCGATAATCTCGGCGGCACCGCTACGGTGGCGAACCTGCCCGAAGGCGGCCGCACTGCGACGATCGAGAGCAAGACGAATTTCTTCGCTACTATTCCATTAGGCGACACCGCGCATGCCGAATGCACGCCGCTGCATCGTGGCCGCACCACGATGGTCTGGCAAACCAGAATCACGCGCAACGACGGAAAACTGTGTGCGTTAGTGACGCAGACGCAGATCGTTATCCTGCCCGATAGGGCATAAAGCGACTTGAAGTGCCTGGTCAGTCGCGTGGCTTGAGCGGCTGTGCGACAAGGTCGGCCATTTCCACATCGTCGCTGCTGCCGCGCAGGCTAAGACCTTTCACGACACCGTCGCGGTCTTGCGGCTCGCGGTTCTGACTCATTTTCCATTTCCCTTCGAGCCGGGTGATCGCAAAGCGGAAACCGACGATGCCGCGCAACATGGCGTCGACGTAAGTTTGCGGCGCGTCCGACAGCGCCCATGGCTTGGCCTCGCGCTGTTCCTGTTGCGCGGTCAATTCGGTGACGTGACGGTGCAGCCAATCCGCTTGCGTCATCACCTCCGGACGCCCGTAAGCATGCACGGCGGCATAGTTCCAGGTCGGGACGACTTTGCCGTTTTGTACCTTGGAAGGATACCAGTTCGGCGTGATATAGCCGTCGGGCCCTTGAAAAATCATCAGCGCCTCGCCGGTCTCACCAAGATCGCGGCAATGCGGATTGGCGCGCGCGAGATGGCACTCGATAACGCCGAGTGGTCCTTCGTCCTTCAGTACGGACGGCAGATGGCTGGCATAGAGGCCGGCAGAACCTGCGGAGACGAGAGTTGCAAACGGCCTTTTACGCATCAGTGTATGCATCTGCTGCACATCGTCGACGCGAAAATGATCAGGCTGGTACATAACGATCACCGTGGATGAAGCCGAGTGTCACTATGAGGGAAGGACAAACCGCGGGCGTGGTTCAGAAAACGCGATCTTACAACACTTTATAAAATCGCACCGCCACCATAGCTGCTTCGCGGTGGCCGGTGCAGATGACGATATGATTAGTCAGCCAGAGATATTGCGTAGCGCTTGTTTCGAAAAACGTCGCACCGCGGAAATAATACGTGCCTGGTTCAACGGGGCGGCCGGCCGCGAGCGCCCCCATAACGTCCGGCGGCCCATGCCTCAGCGCCAAATTGCGCACTGCGATCAGCGCGCCGTCATCGGCGCGCAACGTGTAACGCGCCTCAAGCTCCGCTACCCCGTCAGAGCGTATAATCTGCCAATCAGCGCCGCCCGGCAGCACTTTGCCGCGCATCTGCGGTCCCAAAAACTCGCCGCCGATGATTGGAACGATGCGGCGGCGTCCCTTGGCGACATCGCCTAGATCGAACGCCGGATCGACCGTGACTTTCGCTTCGCAGACGAACTCCAGCCGCGGCTCTGCCAGTTCCGGGTTTGCCATCCCAAACTCCCAGTGTCATCATTCGCGAAACGCGGGAGGCATAGCATGGATGTTCGCGCCGCCGTCGCCTTTGCACCCGGCAAACCGCTTGAAGTCACGACAGTACAGCTCGAAGGCCCGCGCTCCGGCGAAGTGCTGGTCGAGATCAAAGCCACCGGCATCTGCCACACCGACCAGTTCACTCTGTCGGGCGCCGACCCGGAGGGGCTGTTCCCGGCGATCCTCGGCCATGAGGGCGCCGGCGTTATTGTCGATGTCGGAACCGGCGTGACATCGGTCAAAAAGGGCGACCATGTCATCCCGCTTTACACGCCGGAATGCCGCAACTGCCCGTCATGCCTGTCGCGTAAAACCAACCTCTGCACCGCCATCCGCGCCACCCAGGGCCAAGGCGTTATGCCCGACGGCACCTCACGCTTCTCGCTCGATGGCAAGAAAATCCACCACTATATGGGCTGTTCGACCTTCGCCAATTTCACCGTGCTGCCGGAAATCGCGGTGGCGAAAATCCGCGACGACGCCCCGTTCGACAAGGTCTGCTACATCGGCTGCGGCGTCACCACCGGCGTCGGCGCTGTCATCAACACCGCGAAAGTCGAACCGGGCGCGAAATGCATCGTGTTCGGGCTCGGCGGCATCGGGCTCAACGTCATCCAGGGATTGCGCCTTGTCGGCGCCGACATGATCATCGGCGTCGACCTCAACCCCGAGAAGAAAGCCTGGGGCGAACGCTTCGGCATGACGCATTTCGTCAATCCGTCCGAGGTCGAGGGCGACCTCGTTGCGCATCTCGTCAACATGACCAAAAGCGGCGCCGACCAGATCGGCGGCGCCGACTACACCTTCGAATGCATCGGTAACGTCAAGCTGATGCGCATGGCGCTCGAATGCTGCCACCGCGGCTGGGGTGAAAGCATCATTATCGGCGTCGCCGGTTCGGGCCAGGAGATCGCGACGCGTCCGTTCCAGCTCGTCACCGGCAGGGTGTGGCGCGGCTCCGCCTTCGGCGGCGCCCGCGGCCGCACCGATGTGCCGAAAATCGTCGACTGGTACATGGACGGCAAGATCGAAATCGACCCGATGATCACGCACACGATGCCGCTTGCCGACATCAACAAGGGGTTCGAGCTGATGCACACGGGCCAATCGATCCGCAGCGTTGTGGTCTATTAATCCGCTTCGGCGGAACCGCATTTCCGTACTGATCGTTGCATGACTGGGGGTTTTACCCTCGCTGCCACCCCAGTCGTCGCAATGGCTGAGAACGCGCCTCACCATAAGAAATCCCATCTGCATAAGGCCGTCGCCCGCTATCGCGATGCCCGCAAGGCGTTGCACACCCCGGCTTCCGTGCAGAGCCGCCGCGGCCTCGACTGGATGAATTTCTTCCTCGCCGACGTGCAAACCGGCTTCGGCGCCTTCGTCGCCTTCTATCTGGCCCGCCTCGGCTGGACCGAGCGCAATGTCGGCATCGTGCTCACCGTCGGCGGACTTGCCGGCGTGCTGAGCCAGCTTCCCGGCGGGGCGCTTGCCGATGCGGTGCCGTGGAAACGCGGCCTGACCGCGATTGGCATCGTCGCGATCGGCGCCGCCGCGCTGATCCTGGCGCTGACGCCGAACTATTTCGCGGTGATCGCGGCGACCTTGCTGCAAGGCGGGACCGGCGGCATCGTCACGCCGGCGATCGGCGCTATCAGCCTCGGTCTGGTCGGCCGCAGCGGCATGTCGGTGCGCACCGGGCGCAATTACCGTTATGCCGCCGGAGGCCATGCATTGACGGCGGCGATGATGGGCGTGGTGGGCGCTTATTTCGCCGTCGGATCGATCTTCCTGGCGGCCGCGGCACTGTGCATCCCGGCGCTGATCGCGCTCGCTTTTATTCGACCGAACGAGATCGATTACGCCCGCGCCCGCAACGCGGGGACCTCCCGGGACGCCAAGATAGGGCGTGCCGTCGATCTTCTGAAAAACCACCGGCTCGTCCTCTTCACCGCGGCGCTGGTGCTGTTCCAACTCGCCGATGCGTCGATGCTGCCGCTGATCGGCGAAAATCTGGCAACCACGCCAACAACGGCGTCGTCGATATGGATCGCCGGCCTGATCATCATCCCGCAGATCGTGGTGGCGGCGTTTGCGCCTTGGGTCGGCTATCATTCCGAGAAACGTGGCCGCAAGCCGCTATTGCTGGTGGGCTTCGCCGTCGAACCGCTGCGCGCGGCCTTGCTCGCCTTCACGAGCGGCTACGGGTTTCTCATCGGCGCGCAATTGCTCAATGGCGTTAGCGGCGCGGTCGTTGGCGTGATGACCACGATCGTGATCGCCGACCTGACCGCCGGCACCGGCCGCTTCAATCTGGCGCAAGGCGCCGTCGGCGCGGCGATCGGCATTGCCGCGTCACTGAGCACCTTGATCACCGGATTTCTCTTCCAGGGAATTGGCCACGCCGGTGGCTTTACCGCCATCGCCATCACCGCTGGAGCGGCAACGGCACTCATTTGGGTCTTCGTTTCCGAAACCAAGCCGGCCGAATATGGCGAGTGAACCGCTATGGCGGCCCTACTCGCCTTTGATATTCGCCGCTTTGATGATCGGCGCCCAATGCGTCACATCGGAGACATTCATGGCGGCGAGTTGTTCGGGACTGCTTCCAGCGGCGACAATGCCGAGCGGCTCGTATCTTTGTTTCACCGCCGGATCGTTCAACATCGCAACACAGTCGCTGTTCATCTTTCTAATGATTTCGGCCGGCGTATGCGTGGGCACATAAAGCGCGTACCAAGACACCGCCTCATAGCCAGGCACTACTTCGGCGGCAGCCGGAATTTCCGGCGCCAAAGCAAAGCGCTTGGCCGACGTGACGGCCAGGGCGCGCACCTGGTTGGATTTGACCGGCTGCAGCAGCGAGCCCGTGGTGTTGAACATGGCGTCGAGCCGGCCGGCGAGCAGATCGGTCATGGCTCCGGCGGCGACACCGCGATACGGCACATGAGTAATGTCAATGCCGGCCGTGCGCTTGAACAATTCGCCGGCGAGATGCGGCACCGAGCCGATGCCCGGTGAGGCCCAACTGATCTTGCCGGGATTGGCTTTGGCATAGGCGATGAAGTCTTCGAGCTTGGCGAACGGCGATGAGTTCGGCACCACAAGCAAACTCGGATAAGTGCCGACCAGCGAGACCGGCGCAAAGTCAGACACCGGATCATAGCTCAGCCCGGCATATAAAAGCCCGCTGATGGCCGGCGCACCGGGCGCAAACAGCATGGTGTAGCCATCGGCCGGCGAATGTGCGAGTGCGTCAAGCGCGATACGTCCGCCGGCACCCCCGCGGTTCTCAACAATGACTTGCTGACTCCAGCGGTCCGACAGCCCGTTGGCAACAATGCGGGCACCCGCATCGGCGCCGCCGCCGGGCGGAAAGCCAACCTCGAGCTTTACAATGCGCGACGGAAAGGCGTCCGCGCGTGCCGATACCGACAAGGCCGGGACGGCCGCCGCCGCACCGAGCTGCAATAAACGCCGACGTGAGAAATTCACCACTTCGTTTCCCCCTGCTCTTTGGACTAACCGCCCCGAATATTCGCCGCCTTGATAATCGGCCACCACCGGTCAGCTTCGGCTTTCTGCAAAGCGGCAAGCGCATTCGGTTTTTGCTGCTCGCGCGGCACGATCTGCGGACCGAGTTCGGCGATCCGATTGCGCACGTCAGGATCGGCCAGGGCCTCGACAACGGCCCCATTCAAGAGCGCGACGATATCCTTCGGCGTATCTTTCGGTGCCCATAATCCGAACCACAGCGACGCGTAAAAGCCTTTCAATCCGGCTTCGTCGACGGTCGGGATCTCGGGCGCGGTGGCAATGCGCGTCTTGGCGCAGACCGCGAGCGCGTTGAGCGTGCCGGCCCGCACCTGTGCGAGAAAATTCGACGATGGCTCGATCATGAAATCGATCTGGCCGGCAATCAGATCCTGCACAGCGGGGCCGTTACCGCGATAGGGCACGAATTGATAGCGCGTGCCGGTGATGTTCTGAAAAGAGATGCCGCTGAGATGACCGGTGGCGCCGACGCCCGCCGTTCCCTCGGTCGCAGTGTCCGGGTGATCCTTAAGCCAGGCGATGAACTCCGCGAGATTTTTCACCGGCAGCGATTTGCGCGCAACGATCAGGAGCGGCTCGGCGGCAAGCTCCGCAATCGGCGCCAGATCGTTCAGCAGATCGAACGGCAGCGCATAGAGGCCGCCGATCAGCACATGCGTGGTGGAGGTACCGATGCTCAGCGTATAGCCATCCGCTGTCGCACGCACGACGCGCGCCACCCCGACGCTGCCGGCGGCACCGCCGACATTCTCTATGATGACCGGCTGTCCGAGCGGCCTGCCCATGCGCTCCGCCAAAATACGTGCGAGCACATCGGTACCGCCGCCCGCGGCGAACGGCACCACCATGGTAATCGGCCGCGACGGATAATTGTCCGCCGCCGCGACGCCCGGCAGGATCGGCAGCGCCGCGGCACCAGCGGCAAAATGCAAAAATCCCCGGCGCTGCAGGTCGCGCATCGATCCTCACTCCGGCTTGAGGTTGGCGAACTTCACGACCTTGAGCCAGTTCGCCGTGTCGGAGGCGATGAACTTCGCAAACTCGGCCGGAGTGTTGGGCGGCATGATGAGTCCGCCGAGATCCAGCAGCCGCGCCTTGATTGCCGGATCGGCAACCGCGGCATTGATCCCCTTATTGAGGATATCGATGATCGTCGGCGGCGTATTTCTCGGCACGCCGAAACCGATCCAACCAAAGGATTCATAACCGGGCAGAAACTCGGCGACCGCCGGCACATCTGGCAAGAAGTCAAGACGTTCGGGCGTCGTGACCGCGAGCGCCCGCAACGCGCCCGCTTTGACGTGGCCCAGCGACGTCGGCGTGACGTCGAACATGACCTGGACATGTCCGGCCAACAGATCCGTCAGCGCCGGCGTGGTGCCGTGATACGGCACATGCACCAGATCGACGCCGGCCATGTACTTGAACAATTCACCGGCCATGTGCTGCGGACCGCCGACGCCGGCCGACGCCATGTTGATCTTGCCGGGATTGGCCTTGGCATAGGCGATGAACTCCGGAACGGTCTTGGCCGGGAACGAAGGCAGCACTTCCATGATCATCGCGACACGGTGCGTGATCGCGATCGGCGCAATGTCATGGACGAAGTCGAACGGCAGATCGGGAAACATCGCGGCATTGATGGTGTTCTGCGAATTGACGAGCAGCATGGTGTAGCCGTCGGGATCCGCATGGACCGCGGCCTCCGTGGCGACGTTGCCGGTCGCGCCGGGACGCACTTCGACGATGAATTGCTGGCCGAGACGTTCGCTTAAGAATTGCCCGATCAGACGCGCGCTGATGTCGGACGAGCTTCCCGCCGCCTGCCCGACCAGGATGTGAACTGGCCGGATCGGATAATCGAGCGCCGCCGCGTATCGCGGAGCAAAGGGCAAAGCGGCCGTTCCCAGCGCAAGCCTAAGGAAACTCCGGCGTTCCACCGCTTTCCTCCCCGATGTCATTGCAACATATTCGGTCCGCCTGTGCCGGCGGTTCCTGCAAGCTTAGCGTGTCGGCCGGATATTGCCGAGAGCGGATTTACGAAACCGCACCTGTTGTGGCGGTTTGCCGCTCCGCATCCCGCACCAAGGCCTCTAAGGATGGCGGCGCAGCCCCTGTTGCAATCGCGCCTCCCGCAAAAACAGGAACAAGCCGGTGCCGACGACAATGGCGGACCCGATCAACAGGCTGATCGTCGGCACCTCACCCCAGACGAAGAATCCGATCGCCACCGCCCACACCAGCATCAGATAATAAAACGGCGTCACCGCCGGCGCCGGCGCGAGGTGCAGAGCCTTGGTCCAGCACCATTGCCCGACCACGTTGACAAAGCCGGTGCCGAACAGCATCGCGGCGTCCATCGGCGACGGCCATCGCCAGCCAAAAAACAGCAGAAAGCTATGAAAGAATGCTAGGCCGAGACACTGCCAGATCACCAGCGTGTTGGCCGATTCCGTTCTGGTCATGCCGCGCACGGCGACGGTGACGGTGCCGTACATCACGGCGTTGATCAGCGCGAACAGCGCGCCGAGCGTCAGCGAATTGGCGCCCGGATTGGTCACGATCAACACGCCGCAGAAACCGACGACCAGCGCGCAGCCCCGCACATAGCCAGCGTGTTCCTTGAGCCAGATGATCGATACAACGGCGGCGAACAGCGGCGCCGAGAAACTGATCGCGATGGCGCCCGCAAGCGGCATCAGACTGAACGACAACAGCAAAGACAGCTGCGAGACCGATTGCGACAGGCCGCGCGCGATGTGGTCGCGGGGCCGACGGGTGGCGAGAACCGAGAGCCCGGTGACGGGAAGCATCATCGCCGCGCAGGCAACCAGCGACGAGAACGAGCGCAGAAACAGCACCTCGCCCACCGGATAGCTCGCGACCAGCCATTTGCTCGCGGCCGAAGCGCTGGCAAACAGCACGGTCGCGACGATCATCATCACGATGCCGTACGGCACATCGTCGACGCGGCCCACGATCTTTTTGGGATCAGCGCTGCCGGCGATCGATCCGCCGCCACGGCCGATCGTGCGCCTCCCGCCGCTGGAATCGTCCATTTCCCGCCCCGCACCGATGGTTATGCGAGGCCCATCGCCGCCATGGGCGGTCTATGCCGCCGCCGGCCGATTTGCAATCGACGGTAGGAGCGCCACCCCTCAGAAGCGCCGGCAGGAACATTTCATCAACCGCCGGGTTCACGGCAAAGGAGAGCCGTATCGGGGCTCTCGAATGGAGTGCCTCCCCATGTGCGATTACAGCCTGCATCTTATCGCCTCGCGGCCGGCGCAGGTGGCCGACAAGCTCGTTTCTACCGACTTCGCGCAATCGATCACGCGCGGATTTACCGAAATCGGGCAGCCGGAAGTCGCGGTCTGCTTGCTCCCCGGCACCGAAATCGCCTTCGACGATGATGTCCGATACGACCGCGCTTTCTCGATGTTTGGCCGAGCCCGCGTCGATCAGCGGGTTGCCCGCTTCCGCCAGATCAACCTGGACGACCCGCATGTCCACCATGACGCGCTCGAATTTCCCGGTGGCCAAATCGTGATGGTGACGCGGCTAATTCCAGGCCAAACTGCGACCGTGCTGCAATTACCGGCGTCGGCTATGCCGCAAGGTCAAGGGAGCGCCAAAGCGCAAGACGGTTCGAACGCAACCGCGGGCGTGCTTGAGCCGATCGCTTAAATGCGGTTCTGACCTGCAAAGCACTCATCGGCCCGGACTTCACACCGGGCCGGTAGTTGTGCGAAACACTGCCGTGTGACTGCGACCTCAAGTGACCCCAACGCGAAGCGGCTCGAAACCGATGTTTTGGTCATCGGAGCTGGCGGCGCAGGCATGTATGCTGCGCTCGAGGCCGCTGCCGGCGGCGCTTCTGTCATCCTCGCCGACCGCAGCCTGATCGGCCGCGGCGGTGCGACCGTCATGGCGATGATGACGGTCGCCGCCGCGATCGGCGCGCAGACACCCGACCGTTGGGAAAACCACCTCGCCGATACGCTCGCCGCCGGCCATGGTCTGTGCGACGAACCGCTGTCGGCCATTTTGTGCGAGGACGGCCCCAAGCGCATCCTCGAAATGGACAACTGGAAAGTCGGCTGGGCCAGCGAAGACGGCCATATCAAGCAGGCGCATGCGCCGGGACACGACCGGCCGCGTTGTGTCTATGTCGACTTCTTGCGCACCGGCCCGGCTGTATCGAAGACACTTCGGCACCAACTGCAAAACGCGGCGGCAGTCCGTCGCATCGGCGATCTGTTTATTGTCGACATCGCGGTCGAGGATGGTGTCGCCTGCGGCGCAACCGCGATCCATATGCCGACGGGCGAGGCTGTTACCATCGCGGCCAAGGCTGTTGTCATCGCCACCGGCGGCCTGACCCGCCTCTATCGGCGCAACAGTGCCTCGCTGAATATGGGCGGCGACGGCTATGCGCTGGCGCTGCGCGCGGGCGCGCAACTGATCGACATGGAGTTCGTCCAGTTTTTCCCGATCGGCCACCTCGCGCCGCGCCTGGTCGGCATGGATCCGATCATGTGGGATCCATTCCGCTACAAGCTCGGCGGCGCGTTGCTCAATAGCGAGATGCAGGAATTCGAACAGAATTACGCCGTCGAGTCCGGCCGCAACGACGGCAAATACGTGTTGACTCGCGACGCCGCGACTTACGCCATCATGAAGGAAGTCGAGGCAGGACGCGGCAGCCCGGCGGGCGGCGCCTATTTGAGTTTCAAGCATGTGCCGGAGGCCGAGCTTCGCCGCGCCTTCGGTCCGGTGATCGACACGCTGGCGAAAAACGGCATCGATCTGACGCAGCGGCCGATCGAGGTGGCTCCCATCGCGCATTATCATATGGGCGGTATCAGGGTGGACACCCGTTTCGAAACCGCGGTGCCCAACCTTTTCGCCTGTGGCGAAGCGGTGGGCGGCGCCAATGGAGCGAATCGACTGTCCGGCAATGCGATCACCGAGGCCTTGGTGTTCGGCGCGCGTGCCGGCCGCAGTGCCGCCGCCGCGGCACGGACCGCCAACCAACAACGCGGCACGCAACAAGCCTTCGCACCCACGCTCGATTTGCTCGGCCGGCGGAAACCTTCGACCGCCGCCAATCCGGCCGAACTGATCGTCGAACTCCAAAATATCATGATGGACAAAGTCGGGCCGTTCCGCACCCAGGCCAAGCTCGACGAAGCCGTTGTCGATATCGGCCGAATGGCCCAAGCGATCGGCAACGACCCGATGGCGGACGGAGCGCCGTTCGACTCGGTGCTGACCGACTGGCTCGACCTGCGTAACATGCTACTGGTTGCGCGCAGCGTCGGCGTTGCCGCCCAGGCGCGGCACGAAAGCCGCGGCAGCCATCAGCGCGAGGATTTCCCCGGTCTCGATCCGCATTGGCAGTTCAATCAGATCATAGCCCTGCGCGACGGGGAGATCGCACTGTCGGGCGGTCCGCCGCCGCGATTTGCGGAGCGGTCAACACGGACTGTCGAGAGCGCGCCGGCATGATCGCAACACTCCACATTCGCCGCGGCACGCCGGACGGACCAGCCACGGAAGAGCGCTTCGACGTGCCCTTCGTCGACGGCCAAACCGTGCTCGACGGTTTGCGCCATATTCGGTCGCATAGCGATCCGACGCTTGCCTTCCGCTACTCCTGCATCAATGCCAATGCCTGCAAGGAGTGCATGATGCTGATCGACGGCGCCGTCGAATATGCCTGCACGACGCGCCTGCATGAGGGCGAAATGACCTTGGCGCCCTTGCCTAAGAAAGCCTTGGTCAACGATCTCGTCACCGAGATCGCGCCGCCCGACGAGCGGCTTAAGCTGTCCACAAAGCGCTGAATTGCGTGGCGACGACATCTTCGTAGCGCAACTCGCCATCGAGGATGCCCTGCCCGCGGGCAAAGCCGCTCATGCCGGCGACAAAGGCCGGCGACAGCGTGGCATCGTAATAAGGCAGATCGCGGCGAATGAGATCGGTGATCAGCGCAGCCTCGGACGGCGGGAATAGCTTATTTCCGACCTGCGCCGCGCGCGTCACGTCGGCTTTCAGCGCGGCTTGCGTTTTGACGATTGCACGCACCGCGGCGGCGGCCTGCTCGGGTTCGCGCGCGATGAATGCATCGGTGGTGGCGATGGTCGCCGCCGTATAATTGAAACAGGCTTTCGGTCCGTCGCCGCGCCGTACATCGGCGACAAGAGTGCCGACGCCACGGCGAAGCGCGACTTCGGCACCCATGCCGTTCGCCCAAAAGCCGTCGATCTTGCGGTCTTCCAGCGCTTTCGCCGCGGTGACGCCGAAATTGACGCCGGCGCCCAGCGAGCCCGGCACCGGCGCGATCGTGACATTGTCGCGGACCAGATCGATCCCGGCTTCGGTCAACAGACCGCGCAAGCCTTTATCGACCCAGGGCGCAGCCCCGATGCTGCGGCCTTTGACGGCGGAAAGATCGCCGCGCTGCGCCTTGATGTCGGCGTGCATGATCAAGAACCAGTACATGCCCTGCGCCTGCGCGCAGAGAAGTTTGGCGCCGCGAAATCCCGGAAACGCAGCCAGCGCCGAATGCGCAGAGCCGCCGACAAAATCGACCGCACCGTCGCGTAACGCCACGTAGGCTTTATCGACCGGGAAAATGAGCTCGAGCGTAACATCGAGCCCTTCGGCCTTGAAGAATCCCAACTCGACCGCGGCTTCGGCGGGAAAATACGAATTCGAGATCATGTCGGGAACGGCGAGCTTCATGAGGATTCCGGAATTATGAGCGGGTCGAAATGGCGCGCTCGGAGAGGTTCGAACTGTCACCCATTAGATTCGAAGTGACGGATAAAGTCTCTTAGGCCTACGCGCCTCATCCGCAATTCCACATCCGTCCGATAGGCGTATAGGTCCAGCACGGGCCGTAACTGCCGCCATTCCAGCGGCCATGGGCAAAGCCCGGTTCGCCGAAATAGTACCGTCCGCCGCCATAATAGTAGCGTGGCGCGCCGTAATACATTTCATTCGGGCCGTAATGCACTTCGTTCGGATTGGGCGGTTGATGATAGCCGGGCAAAAAGCCGTAGCCATGCCAATGATATCGCTTCCCATGGGCGGACGCGGCAAATGCCACGGCCGGCAGCGACAGAGAAATAACCACTATCGCCAGCGAAAATGTGTGCCGCATCGAAACTTCTTTCCGCATCCATCCATTGGCGCGCTCGGAGAGATTCGAACTCCCGACCCTCGGATTCGAAGTCCGATGCTCTATCCAGCTGAGCTACGAGCGCGGCAGCCGCACCATAATGGCTTCGCCGTAAAAGTCACTTCGCTGCGGCGCGGAATCACCCGGTTCCGGCCCCTTGCCGCCACGTCCGTGCAGACGGCATGCCCGCCATGCCGGAACGGCGGGGCCTGCGGCTTCGTTAATCAGTCAGGTCAATGAAGGACGGAGACGTCTCATGTCTGACTACCGGAATTTGGATTCGGACTATCGTGACCCGGAAGATTCGTATCGTCGCGACGCCAAACTGGACCCCGACGCGCGTGCCACCAACGCGATGTGGGGATGGGTGGTTGGCGCGGTATTTGTGCTTGCCGTCTTGGCGGTCGTGTTCGGAGCCGGTCACCAGCCGGCCGGAACCAACACCGCGTCGAACGACGTAACGCCGCCGCCGACCAACCGGATGGCCCCGCCCACACCCATGCCGACACCGAGCATGGCTCCGACGCCGGCCACGCCGATCGCCCCGGCGCCCAGCACACCAAGCCCCTCAACCGCCCAGTAGAGCGGAATAAATAAAGCAGCAGGCGACGAAACGGCCCCCGCTTCATCCGGGGCCGTTTTGCCACTGAGGAGCCCTCAAAGTAAAACTCAATTTCTGGGATAGGAACTTCCCCGTCATGGCGGCGGTTGCCGTTGCACAATCCCTATTGTGGGAACGATCATGACCGAGCAATGGATATAGATAACCCAAGCGCCACGCCGAATGACGCTGCGTTGCGGGCCGAGTTGCCGACCCAAGTGAAGGAACAACCCGATCCGTTCCTGCAGATGAGCACCGGAGGACGGATGGGCGCCAGCGGTCTCACACTCTTCTCCATCGCTGTCGTTGTCATTCTCGGCGTTGTATTTTACGGGCTCAACGGCCCTGACAGAGCCAATGAGGCCGCGCCGCCGAGTTCGCCTGTGGCCACTGGTAATTCCGGCGGCCCGGCGCCGGCCGCGCCGCAAACGACGAACAAGGCGGGTTGAACGCTTCATGCGGTCTATTCAAACGCCGCATCCACCGGCACGCGATAGCCGTTGGCGAGCCGGTTGGTTTCGTTCGCCATGCCGGTCACGGCCATCACTTCGGCAAACATCGCCTCGTTCATTCCCGCCTTGCGCGCTGCGGCGCTATGGCTGGCGATACAATAAGCGCAGCCATTAGTGACGCTGACCGCAAGATAGATCATCTCCTTGGTCAGTGGATCGAGCGCGCCGGGCGCCATGATCTCCTTGATGCTCTCCCAAGTGCGCCGCAGCGTCGCCGGATCGTGCGCCAGATATTTCCAGAAATTATTCACGTCCTCGACCTGCCGCGTACGTTTGATGTCGTCGAAAACGGCGCGAACTTCCGCCGAGGCGTCGCAATAGTCGATGGGGCTGCGTGACGGCATGATGACTTCCTTCCATGGGACATGCATGTATCAATGAGCCGACAAGTTAACCATTGAGCTTCGGGCACGGCAGAAGTTTCGAATTACATCAATTTCATTGCGATTCTTTCACTACGCAAAAACCCGGATTTGGCATGGCTATGAACAGGCCGGCGGCTGACGAATTACAATCCGGGCGAATAACCGCCGGAGCTGGAGTATTGGAATGCCTCGTTCCATCAATATGCTCGTCGCCGAAGATTCAAGTGTCTATCAGCAAATCCTCATCGATGCCGCGCGAACGTCGAAACTACCGTTGCGGCTATCTTCCACCGACAATGGGCGCGATTGCCTGACCATGCTTAACGGCGGCAATGTCGATATAGCCTTCGTCGACGTACATATGCCGGAACTGTCCGGTACCGAAGCAGTCTGGTCGGCGCGAAAGCAGGGCATCAAGACATTCGTGACGCTGATGTCGTCTCCGCCCGCGGCCGAGGCGGTCGATGTGGCGATCCGACTGTCGGCTTACGAATTCCTGTTCAAGCCCTTCACCGCCGCCGACGCGGTCGGCATCATGAAAACTTACAGCCGTATCTCCTCGCTCACCAAAGTGCTGATCGTCGACAATTCATCGGCGGTGCGGCACATCGTGCAGAAAATCGTCAATGCCAGCGTCTTCAATTGCGAGATCACAGAGGCGGCGGATGGCGAGGAAGCGATCGCGCTTGGCCGCTCGTCGCCGTTCGACGTGGTGTTTCTCGATCGCAACATGCCGGGGATGGGCGGTCTCAATACGCTCAAATGGATGCTGATCAACCAGCCGGGGCTCAAGGTCGTGATGATTTCCGCCGAGCACGATCTGGCCGCCGAGGATCAGGCGCTCGACAGCGGCGCCTGCGCGTTCCTGCACAAGCCCTTCACGTCGGAAGACGTCGATCAGGTTCTGCATGCCGCGTTCGGGCTCCGTTCGCCCAATCTGAAAGTCAAGGCCAGCCAGCCGAGCTTCGACGTCGCGATCGAAGGCAGCACCATTCGCGTCGCCCACAAATTGAGCGGCCATATTTTCGAATATCTGTGGTGCCAGAAGCCGCCGCACTTGCGTAATGCCGTTGTGCGTCCGGCGACCGCCTGCCAGGTCGCGCCGATCCATGTCGCGCCGGCGGCGGCAGAGACCGCTTTGCTGCAATTGAAGTCGGCGCGGCTGCTCGCGGCCTAGCCGCGGCCGCGAAAGCGCGCCGACAAAGAGGCTGTTGTCGGCGTTCCTTCGGCCGTGCACACTCCGTCCAAATAACAGTCGGGACGGAACGCCATGCCGAAGACACCGGACTATTTCAACGGCAAGACCATCATCATCACCGGCGCGGCAAGTGGCATTGGCCGCGCCACCGCGCTGATCTTCGCCCGCGAGGGCGCCAACGTCCTCTGCGCCGACATCAACGAAGCCGGCGCGCGCAAAACCGCCGCCGCGGTCAACGACAAGGGCAGCCAAGCGCTGGCGCTGCAAGTCGACGTCACCTCGCGCAGCGCGGTCAATGACATGGCGGCCCGCGCGATCGACGCGTTCGGCAGTGTGCAGTTTTTGTTCAACTCCGCCGGCGCCGCCATCCGCCGCGCCAAATTTCTCGAGATCGACGACGCTTTGATCGAACAGACCTTCGCTCTCAACGTCAACGGCACGCTTTACGGCATGCAAGCGGTGCTGCCGCATATGCTCAAGAACAAGCTCGGCGTCATCGTCAACATGGCCAGCATGGCGCATCGGCGTGGCGGTCCCGGTTCGTCGATCCATTACGCCGCCGCCAAAGGCGCGGTGGTGTCGATGACCATGGGCGTGGCGCGCGAATTTGCCGGCCAGGGCATTCGCGCACTGTCGATCTCGCCCGGCCCGATCAAGACGCCGTTCCAGGATGCGGCGCAGTCGTCGCCCGAACTTGTGCAACGCTTTCTCGACGACGTGCCGATGAAACGGTTCGGCGAGCCGGAGGAAATCGGCGAGCTTGTGCTATTCATGTGCTCGGATGCCTGCCCGTTCATGACCGCCGACACGGTTTATGTGAACGGCGGCGGCGGTTGGCGCTGAGACGAACACTGAACAAAATCATGCGGCCGACACGCGCGGCTGCCATATCACCAAGAAAACACCGGCGACGCAGACCGCCATGCCGGCGAGCGCCAGCGCGGCGAGCTTTTCGTCGAACAATGCCCACGCCATCAAAGCCGTCAGCGGCGGGGTGAGATAGAACAAGCTGACCACACGGGTTGCCGCCGACCGGCGGATCAGGAAATAAAGCAAGCCGACACCGCCGAACGACAACACAAAAACAAGCCAGCCGAGCGCGAAGACAAACGACGGCGTCCAATGCACGACGCGTGTTTCAAATATTGCAGCGCCGGCCATGAACAAAACCGCCGACGCGGCATACTGAATGCACATCGCCGGCCGCCAATCGATGCCGCCGCCGAAACGCTTCTGATAAAGCGTGCCTAGCGTGATGCCGACCAGCGCCACCACGCTGGCGACCCAGGCAAGCGGCGTGGCGTCGCCGGTGGTCGCCTTGTCGCGCAGGATCAGATAAACGCCGATAAGGCCGAGCACGAGACCGAGCCATTGCCGCGGCCGCACCTGTTCGCCGAACCAGCGGTTGGCGACGGTCGAGGTCAGCACCGGCTGCAGGCTGACCACGAGCGCGATGACACCGGCGGACAATCCGTTCTCGATCGAGACAAAGACACCGCCGAGATAAAGCCCATGCACCAGAAAGCCGGTGACGATGCTGTGCATCACGCCCTGCCCGTTCGGCCATTTCGGCCGCGTGACCAGCATGATCACGACAAACAAAATCACCGCCGCAAGCATGCGCAGCGACAGAAAGGTCAAAGGCTCGGCGTCGCTCAAGCCGAGCTTGGCGCCGATAAAGCCCGACGCCCAGAGCACCACGAACACGGCGGGCGCGGCGAATACCGCGATATCTTCGAATTTACGCGGCATGGTGACGGCCCGGCTCGGTATCCGCTCGTCCCCGCGAAAGCGGGGACCCAGACGACTCCGACGCGAGGAGCAAGCCTCATGGATTCCCGCTTGCGCGGGAATGAGCGGAACGCTCTCTAGCCGGTGCCGGGGCATGCGTCGAGGCGCGGTTTACGCAGCGCTGGTGCGCATTGCGCGCTAGCCGACGGTGAGCCGGCCGTCGGTTTCAATCTCGATGCGCAGCGCTTTGAGCACCAGGCCGGTCGCGTAATAGCTGCCGACCGTGTAGCTGATCTCGACGATCTCCTCCGGCGTAAAAAATTTTTCCAGCGCGGCGAAAGTCGCATCGTCGACCTCGCCGCCATGCGCCATCTGCTCGACATAGCCGAGCAGCGCCCGCTCCTTGTCGTCGAACAGCGTCGAGTTCTGCCATGCCGACAAGGCCGCGACCTGCGCATCGCTGTAGCCGCATTTTTTGATGAACGGCGTGTGCTGATTGAGTTCGTAGGCCGAACCGACGATCTGCGCGGTGCGCATGATGACGAGTTCAAGGAGCGCGCGCGGCGTCTTGGCGTCGAAGCGGATGGCAAAGGCCATGGCGCGCGAGGCTTGCGTGAATTTCGGCGCATGCCCGGTCGCGATCTGAAGATTGATCACGGAGCCGCCCCGGGCGCGGCTGTTGTCGAAAATCTCCTGCATGACCGGATCGAGCGGCTGCGGCAACGGCGGCAAGCGCGATACTTTTTGGTGTTCGACGGGCATTTTTCTCCTTGTTCGTTTTTTGCTCGATGATTCAAGAAGCGCACCGGCAAGAGCCGCCAGCAACTCCCTCTCCCCAACGGGGAGAGGGATGGGGTGAGGGGGTCCGGGCCTCCGAGATTAATCTCGACCGCCCAAGCCCCTCACCCGTCGCGCTCCGCGCGCCGACCTCTCCCCATGGGAGAGGTGAACTTGATCACTCTCCCCTGATCCCCGCCGCCTTGATGATCGGCCACCACTTATCCATCTCGGCCTGCTGGAAGGCGGCGAGACCTTGTGGCGTCTGTTGCGCGGGCGGCGCGATGTCGAGGCCGAGATCGGCCAGGCGTTTTTGCACCGCTGGATCGGCCAACGACTTCACCATGGCGGCGTTGAGCTTGGCGATCACGTCGGGCGGCGTGTTCTTCGGCGCGTAAAGACCGAACCAGCCCGACATGTAATAGCCGGGCACGCCGGCTTCGTCCGACGTCGGAATATCCGGCAGCGACGCCGAACGCGTCGACGAAAAATTCGCCAGCGCTTTGAGCGTGCCGCCGCGTATCTGCGGCATCGCGACCGCGGCCTGCAACACCGCGAGATCGACCTGCCCCGACATCATGTCGGTCATGGCCGGACCGGCGCCGCGATAAGGCACGATCAGCACCTTGGTGGCGGTGTTCTTCTCCAAGAGCAGCGCGCCGAGCTGTCCCGACGCATTCTGGTTGACGAATTTGGCGTCGCCCGGATGCGCCTTCAGCCAGGCGACCAGCGATTTGAGATCGTCGGCGGGAAATCCCTTGCGCGCGACCAAGAGCTGCGGATTGACCGTCATCAAGCCGATCGGCGCAAACGCGGTCTGCAGATCGTAATCGAGATTGTAGATGATGCTGCCGACATGGGTGTCCCATTGGCCGATGTCGATGGTGTAGCCGTCCGGCGTGGCGCGCGCCAAGCGCCCGACTGCGATCGAGCCGCCGGCGCCGCCGACATCCTCGACGATCACCGGCTGGCCCAGCACGGCGCCCATCTTGTCGGCCAGGATGCGGCCGGCGACATCGGTCGAGCCGCCCGGCGGGAACGGCACGATCAGCGTGATGGTCCGCGACGGAAAAGTGTCGGCGTGGGCGGGAGCGCAGGCGGGGCCGAAAAAAGCGGCCAGCGCCAGCGCGAGTGCAACGATAAGAGATCGCATATTCCTGCCCCCTGAAAAGCCGTGGTCGATATGCCCGGCTGTTTTGCGGCATCCTATCGGTGCGCCTCGCCTTTGGGGAGGGCGATATCCGGACCGCACGGTTCAGCCGGTTCATCCTGCCCCGCGAAGCGGCAGGGCTGTCCGGGGAATGATTCACCATGTCACGGTGCATGCTCGGCCGAACCGATGCAAATCGATTGTTTCTGGTTGTCGAGACTCAGAAAGGACCGAGCATGCGCTATCTCGATAGCATCATCGGCAGTCTGCTCAAACCGGTGGATCGGCGGCGCTTTGCCGCCATTGTGGATGAGCATGACGGCGATGCCTACGACAAATCGTTCAAGAGCTGGGATCATCTGGTGACGTTGATCTTTGCGCAATTGAGCAATCTCGACAGCCTTCGCGGGCTGGCACTGGCCTTCAATGCCAACGCGCAGACCCACTATCACCTCAATGTCGGCAAGCTTGCCCGCTCGACCTTGTCGGATGCCAACAGGCGACGGCCTGCAGCGGTTTTTGCCGACACCTTTGCGATGCTGGCGGCCACGGCCGATCGCCAGACCCGTCGCCAAGGTACGGCCTTGGTGGCATTGATCGACGCCAGCCCGATTATGGTAAGCAAGATGTGCCAATGGGCCAAATGGAACGGCCGCATTCGCGGCATGAAGCTTCATGCGGTCTATGATCCGCAAGCCGACTGGCCGCGACGCGTTGAGATTACGCCGGCCAATATCAACGACATCGAGGTGGGCCGCCGCACGCCGCTCATCGCCGCTGCGAGCTACATATTCGACAAGGGCTATTATCACTTCGGCTGGTGGAAAAAGATCAATGACGCCAAGGCCTTCTTCGTCACCCGGAGCAAGGTGAGCACGCGCTGGCGCGTCACCAGGCAGCGGCGCGTCGGACGCGCCATCGGCGCTGGCTTCGTCATCCTCGACGATGCCGAGGTGCGGCTTGCCAGCAAGGGCAATTCCGTCCTGCCAATTCCACTCCGCCGCATCCGTATCAAGCGCGAGACCGGCGCCAAGATCACACTGATCACCAACGATCTCAACCGCAGCGCATTGGAAGTTGCGGCGCTCTACAAGAGCCGCTGGCAAATCGAGCTGTTGTTCCGCTGGATCAAGCAGCATCTGCGCATCCGCAAGTTCATCGGTAACAATGAAAACGCCATCCGCCTGCAAATCCTCGCAGCCATGATCGCCTATCTGCTGCTGCGCCTTGCCGCACGCCGTCATGTCGTCACCTTGCCGGCGCTGCGTCTCACCGAACTTATCAGGCAGCGCTTGTTCATGCGCAGACCCATCGCCGAAATCGACAAGCCGCCCCCCTGCAGTCCAAGTCGCCGCCAACCCAACTCACCCCCAGGCCAACTCGAGTTCTCCTATGCTTGAACTTCCCCGGACAGCCCTGCGCGAAGCGGGGAAGGGGGACCACCCGAAGGGTGGTGGAAGGGGCGACTGACTCGCCGCTTCGTTGCCGATGCAAAGCCGTGATAGCGCTGCCATTTGTATTTCCTTGAAACGCCTCAGGCGCATTTCCATGAAGCGCCTCAGTTGCGCCTACTCTCGCGCCCCTTCCACCGCGCAAAAGCGCGGTCCCCCTTCCCCGCTAACGCGACGCTAACGCGGGGCAGGATTAAGCATTCTCGCGGCGCGCCTTCGCGCCCGAGCTATGCCAACCCCGTCACGTGAAGCGCGAAGACCGGGATGCGTGAGAAAGCCCAAGGGGTGGGGCCCCGGTTTCTCAAGGCCTTACGCCGTCTTCGCCAATTCCAATCCAACGAAATAAAAAATAGGAAGCAGGACGCCGACAAACGCTGGTACTACCCGCCGCACCATCGGGTGCGGCGCTGCCCTGCGGGGCAGCTCGTCTGTTGGCGTCCCACCACGGCTCTCACCAAAGGGAGTCGTCGTCCCTAAGGTTCAGCTTCAGGCCAGGTTTCCTGGGACGCGGTCTGACGCACGATCAGTAAAGATCATGCGCAAGCTAAACTCCGCTTGCGGGTGTTACCCGCCTTCGCCTGTCCCAGCCCGGGGAAGCACCTCCCACTCCGGTCCTAGTGCCGGATGACATGATGCCCAAGCCGCCCGGGAACGGGGTGGATGGCCCCATCCGCGGGCACCGCACTCGCCCCGCCGCCGGAAAGTCCCCTTCCCGGCGGCGTCCGTATTGAGCGAGCATTGCGTCCCTATGTATCCATACCAGTGACGACCGTCAAGGCCGTTGTCCTTTTTTTTGTAACACGCCCTGTGGCCGTCGGCGAGGCCATTGTCCGCCAAGCCGATTGTGATATCATATTGATATCAAGGAGCAGATCATTGGTCGATATTTTGGTCCGCAACGTCGACGACGCCGCCGCCGCACAGCTTAAAGAAAAGGCCAAAGCGGCGGGCAAATCGGTGAACGACCTCGCCCGCGAGGCGCTCCACGCTGCGGCAAAGCCGAGCAAGGAGGAAGCCTGGGCGACGCTCGACCAAATCCGCGCGAAAATCCGCGCTAAAGTCGGCCACGATCTTCCCAACTCCACCCCCCGCATCCGTGAAGACCGCGATAATCGCTAAGCGCCCGACCCATGACAACCGTCGTTGATGCCAGCGTCGCGGTAAAATGGATCTTGCCCGAGCCGGGCTCGTCTGCCGCCGCGGCACTGCGCGACGAAGACCCCAATCTTATCGCACCATCATTCGTTACCGCCGAAATCAGCAGTGCCCTCTGGAAAGCGATACAACGCGGCACTCTCGACCGTTCCGATGGGATCGCCGCAATCGAAGCGGCTCTGATTTGGTTTCAAGCAGTCATTCCGCTTGAACACCTTCGCGCACGCGCGATGGCACTCGCGATCGACCTCCGCCATCCCATTTACGATTGTTTCTATCTCGCCCTGGCCGAGCGGGAGAGCGCGCCGCTGGTCACCGCCGACGAAACCCTGATCGCGGCGGCGCGGAAGGCGAAGATCAAGGTTCGGCGGATTTAGCGCTTTGTAGCCCGCATGAGCACAGCGCTATGCGGGAACGCCGCCCTCGGATATCGCTTCACTCATCCGGGCTACGCTTACTCACCGCACCACCACACCTATCACGAGGGCGGCAGCCCCGGCACCGCATACACGCGGCTCTTCGCGGACTTCTCGCGCAGCGGAATGATGGCTTGATAGGCCGGCGAATTCCACCAAGCCTTGAGATCGTCCATGCTGTTGAAGGCGAGGATCGCGACCGATCCCGACGGCGGCGTCGAGGCATCGAGCGCCACGGCAGGCGCGCGCGCCAGCGTCTTGACGTGATACGGCGCCTGCGTGGCGGGCAGCGCCGAAACGTACTGTTTCCAGCCGTCGGGATCCGTCACCTGCACTTCGGCGATCAGATAGGCCGGCGGCACCGCGGTCTGCGCATGCAGGAACGTACCGCCCACGACGCCGATCATCATCGAACCGGCGGCAACAGCTAAGAGTTTTGCGCTCGGGCCCATTTTGACCTCCCTTCGCGATTGTTGCTCGGCAGAGCCTAGCACGCGGGAGATTCGGCAACCAGCGTCGCTCAGGACACTTGCCGGGCTGATTGAGCTCATGAAATCCCATCGTCCAGCGGCGTCGCCGCTCCCGGTTTACCCAATTTTTAGCGCTGCTTCGGTAAACTGCAATCATCGCAATATTTTTGCGAGCCCGGAAATTCAACGAACCTGATTTCCTTCTCCCGTGCGCCCGCCTTCGGCGATCTCCGGAGCCTTGCCATGAAGAGCCTGCTGCGTGCCGCGCCTATAGGCGCCGCCATCATCATGCTGACCGCCGCCGTGGCGGCTATCGTCCTGCCCAATACCGCGGCCCGGGCCGACTTAAACGAAGATATAAAGGTCTGCACCGGCGGCCACGGCGATGCCGACAGCCGGATCGCTGCCTGCACGCACCTGATCGAATCCGGCCGCTGGCAAGGGCACGATCTCGCCGTCATCTACAGCGATCGCGGCATCGCCTATGGCGACAAGAGCGAACCCGACCGCGCCATCGAAGACTATAATCGGACCATCGCGCTCGATCCGACCTTTATCCTGGGTTACAACAACCGCGGCAACGCCTATAACGACAAGCACGACTACGATCACGCCATCGCCGATTACAGCGCGGCGCTCAAGATCGATCCGAAATTCGTCCCCTCTCTTAGCGCGCGCGGCTTTGCCTATTTCAGCAAGGGCGATGTCGACCGAGCCCTCGCCGATTACAATTTAGCGCTCACGCTCGATCCGAAATTTGCCTTTGCCTACAATAATCGCGGCATCGCCTATAACGCGAAGGGCGATTACGACCGCGCCATCGCCGATTACAGTCAGGCGATCGCGCTCGGCGCGGGCGATCCTGCTGCCTATAACGGACGCGGCAATGCCTATTTCAACAAGGGCGATTACGACCGCGCCCTGGCCGATTTCAGCGAGGCAATCAAGCTCGATCCCAAATATGCGTTGCCCTACAACGGCCGCGGCAACGTCTTGGCCAACAAGGGCGACCTCGACCACGCCATCGCCGATTACACGCGATCGATCGCGCTCGGCCCCAATGATCCCCTAGCCTATAACGGACGCGGCAATGCCTATTTGAACAAGGGCGATAACGACCACGCCATCGCCGATTACAACGACGCGATCAAGCTCAATCCAAAATATGCGCTGCCCTATAACGGCCGCGGCAACGCCTTGCTCAACAAAAAGGATAACGACCACGCCATCGCCGATTACGGCCAGGCGATCGCGCTCGCTCCGAGATACGCCGAAGCCTATCACAATCGCGGCTTGGCCTACGCCGGCAAGGGCGATCTCGACCACGCCATCGCGGATTATAATCAGGCCATTATGCTCGATCCGAAATATCTCGCCGCCTACCTCAACCGCGGCAACGTCTTTTTCGGCAAAAAGGACTTCGACCGCGCCATCGCCGATTACAGCCAGGTGATTTCGCTCAATCCAAAATATATCGCCGCCTATATCGATCGCGGCAACGCCTATAGGGACAAAGGCGACTCTTCTCATGCGATCGCGGATTACAACGAGACGATCAAGCGCGATCCGAACAATGCGGGCGCCCTGTTCTCACGCGGGCGCATCCAGCTGGTCGGCGGCACTTTGCCGGCGGCGATCGCCGATCTCACTGCGGCAAGCGCGCTCCTGCCGCACAATGCCTATGTGGCGCTCTGGCTCGACATCGCCACGAAGCGCGGCAACCAGCCAAGCCGGCTCGCCGAAGCGGCCAAGCAGCTCGACATGACAAAATGGCCGTCTCCGGCGGTCAAGCTCTATCTCGGCGAGCTCACCGCGGACGCAGCACTCGCCGCCAGCGACAACAGCAACGCCGCGACCAAGAAAACGCTGGTCTGCGAAATCAGCTTCTTCATCGGCGAGCTCGATCTGCAAGCGGGCAAGAAAGACGACGCCACGCGGCTGTTCCACCAGGCGAGCGACGGCTGCCCGGATAATTTGCTCACCTATGAAGGCGCCAAAGCCGAACTCAAGGCGCTTGGCGGGCAGTGATCTACCCGGGCCGCCTCGTCACGCTCGTTTTCGTCATGCCCGCACTTGTTGCGGGCATCCACGTCTTGCTTGCCTCGCCCTTAAGACGTGGATGGCCGGGACAAGCCCGGCCATGACGGTTTGCAGGGTCGGCTGAGCGGAAAGGATCAGCTCGGCGGCGCAGCCAGTCGATGATCTTGCTGCGTTCCTGAGGAAATCAGATGCGCGCTCGCGCACAGCCTTTCTGCCCCGCCTAGCCCGCAAAAACCGAACGTCGCCTCTGGAACTCAACCAGACCGTGTGATAGAGAGTGTCGGGCTTCTTGGGGGAACGACATGGCTTTCCAACTTTTTCTCTTCACGGCTAAAACACCCAAATTTGAGAAATTCGAATTCCAGATCTCTGGGCCAAGCTTCAACGCCTATGTTGATTTTCCGGAACCGGGACAAAGTCGCTATTACGGGTTCGAGGTCAAAGATAACTACTTTGAGTGCCATCTCGAATTCTCACCTGGCAAGCCATTTCGTATTGAAAAATTAGGGTCATCGGACTCACTCGCGCTCGTACAGTTGCCTAACAATGTAATATTGGGCAACGTCAGTCACGTTTCGAAAGTAACAGATTGTCAAGTCCACTGCCCGGACGGAAGAGCTTCTCAAAGCTGCATCACATGCCAAGTTGGCCAGCGTACAATCAAAATATGCTGCTGAGATGAATCGAGAGCTTTCTCTACTTGTCAAAGTGGTTGACCGAAACAGCAACGGGGTCCCGGGAGCGAAAGTAGATTTTTACTCAGGCAGTGATTGGCTTGGCGGATGCACGACCGGACAGACAGGCACGTGTCACATAGAGGTTAATCCGAGTGACAACATCAAAGTAACGGCCGCGGCTGAGGGGTACTCGAAAGAACAAATTGTCGATGCCGCTGCAGGAACATTTACGTTTCGTTTCAACGAGATCGAAATATTTAGACCTGGAAGGAACATCATTATGGAATTCATCGAGAAACACTTTCCGGCCGTCAGCGGAATTTGTTTCCTGCTCGTCGCAATCTATTTAGCTTTTTCGAACAATTCGCAGACTGCCTTTCAGCAAAGAATCATACTGGCGACTTTCGCTTTGGCAGGCGCGGGAATTGCAACGGAAATAACCGGCTTCTTAAACGTGAATATGAAATTCGGCACGAAGCTCGCGATCCAGGCTGGGGGAGCTCTTGCAGTGTTTATTGTCCTCTTTCTACTCGTACCCGCTCAGTAACTTAGTTGTACGGTGGGCTGAGCGCGGGTTCGCGGCGGCGCTTCACCATGCGAAAGCGCAAGTGAAGCCCGCGCGCAGAATCACGTGGGCACGGCGCATTGCGCCTTTGCCCACCCTTGTTATAGCGAGATCGATTATCGTCTGCCTGTTCCGAAAGGAATGCTCTGCCGCGGATGGCCGTCCGCGGCAGAGCGGCTGGCGATCGGATCGAGCCCACCCTGAGCAGTTTTGTTGCTGCCCCGTAGCGTGATCGTCGTCAGCGCCTTCATCGGACCCGGATGGTTGCCGGAACAAGATGGTTCGCTCAACAAGGCAGGGTCGACGAAGATGACGCAGAATAGCAGAACGGCCGGAATAGATACATCCAAGGCCAAGCTCGACATCGCAATTCACGGCGGTGGCGAACACTGGCAAGTGGACAACACGCCGGCAGGCTGGCGGCGCCTCGCTGCCGCGCCTACCAGCGCCGGGGTAATGCGTATCGGCATCGAGGCAACTGGTGGCTATGAATCCGGTGTGGTCGGTTGGTTGCGGGCCGAGGGCTTTACCGTCCTGGTTCTGCAGCCGATCCAGGTCAAAGCCTATGCTCGCCTGCATCTGCGTCGTGCCAAGAACGACAAGCTCGATGCCGTTCTCATCGCCGCCTGTGCCGCGACGATCGATCGGCCGCGCATCGAGCCGGACGAACGTTTGACAAAGTTGGCTCACGATCTGACGTTCGTCGAGCAGATCGAGGAGGACATCGCCCGCTTCAAGACCCGGCTCGAGCATATCGGTGATGCCAGACAGCGGCGCATGGTGGCGGCCGATATCGCGCGATTGAAGGCCCGACGATCGGCCGAGCTATTGCGGATCGTCGCGGCGTTGCGCGCCTATGATGACCTCGGCCGTCGCCTCGATCTCGTACTCAGCATTCCCGGGCTGGGCGAGCGCACGGCACTGGCTCTCATCATTCGCATGCCCGAACTCGGCCAGGTTAGCCGCGAGGAAGCCGCGGCTTTGGCCGGTCTTGCGCCCTTCGATGATGACAGCGGAAAGCACAAGGGCGAGCGACACATCGCCGGTGGCCGCAGGCGGCTACGCCGTTCGCTGTTTGCCGCTGCCCTGCCGGCCGCCTTCCGTTGGAACAAAGCTCTGATCGAGCTCTACACCCGTCTCGTCGCACGCGGAAAAGCCCACAATGAAGCCCTCATCGCCTGCGCCAGAAAGTTGCTGATCTACGCCAACACTGTCGTCCAGCGTGGTACGCCCTGGACGGAAAGAGCACTCAGCGCTTAATGGTTGCTATGGTCTCTAGCGCCTAAATAGCGTCATTACGTTTTCGAGCGGGGGCAGCGGCATGGAAATGCCCGCCATATGGAGAGCATTCAAAAACTCCGAGACAGACCGCTCGAAAATATCAAGCGGCACAGATTCGTCTGCCAAAACTGGAAAAACTCGCAGTTCTCGACCTTTGCCCTTTTCGTGCTCCGCGAGATCAATAATCAAGGGAATAGGGTCGTTTGGATCGTCGATGCAGTGCAGCTCATAAACACCGCGCGCAAGAAAGCGGACATCCTCCGAACTCAAAGGCTGAGTCTTACGGGCATTGATGAGAACGGCGTACGCCCTGCCTTCAAAGAACCATATCCCCTTGATGCTTGGTTTGAACCAAAACCCCAGAATGTATTTTGGTTTGCTCCGCTCAGGATACCATGTGCCTTTTCCACCAAAGGCCTTGCAAAGCAATCGAACAACATTCCGAATCGTTTCGTTTTTCCAACTCGCCCTGTAAGCATTGAACTGCTGCAAGATGTAGGCTTCGGTCGCGAGTCCGCGGATTACATCGTCTAACCGCGGCCAAACCTGCCCGTAAGACATAAAGCCAGACCCATCCAGGCGTTCGTTCAATTCATGGGCGGTCTGCTGCGCCTGAATCGCCAGAATCGTCGGCCGTGCAAATTTCGGAAAATCTAATAATTCAAAAAGCTTAGCACGCCCCGCCATGTAAAATGCCCCGTTGTTGAGGGAACACTGAATTTCGGCGAATCTATATATAGCAGCGATTCGCTACGGTGGCACAATCTAATGTAGGGCTTTCCCACGAATTTTCTGACCTCCGGACTCCCTAAGAAAATAGGCCCGAATAAGCTGGTCCGGGATGCGAGGGCTGAGGCGGTTATCGTTAGCCCATGCCGTGTACACAACGTGCCAAGGGGCTCCCACTTCGTGGGTCAATGCGACCAACTCTCCGGTCGTATACCGGGCATAGCTTTCAAAAACAGAAGTAATAGTCTCCACGTCGGCTTGCGTAATATCTTCGTAAGATATCGGTTTTTTTTCGCCAGATGCGTAGTCCAAATGTTCAGCCAACCCGCTTATTTGCTTCTCTCCAAAAACCTTGAAGGTATCAAATACTGGTTTGATGACGGGCCCTAACTTCCAAGCCTCGAAATGATTGCGGATCAACCCGTGCGGACGACTTGTGAGAGACCAGCCGTGTATAAAATACAGCAACTTATTTAGACGCAAATTCGTAAGGTCATGCTTTCGCGTGTCATACCGCGTCAACAAAAAATTGCAGATTTTCCGAGCTTCATACATGGCTTTCGCCCAGAATCAGACCGGCAAATTATCATGCTTCCGCCCCGGCATCTCCACCGTCTTGCTCCGCAGCATCGCCAGCGTGCGGGCGATCCGCGAGCGGGTGGCGTGCGGCATGATCACGTCGTCGATATAGCCGCGTTCGGCGGCGATGAAGGGTGAGAGGAAGCGCTCTTCGTATTCGCGGGTGCGGGCGGCGATTTTTTCCGGGTCGCCGATGTCGGAGCGGAAGATGATCTCGACGGCGCCCTTGGCGCCCATCACCGCGATCTGGGCGGTCGGCCAGGCGAAGTTGAGATCGGCGCCGATGTGTTTTGACGCCATCACGTCATAGGCGCCGCCGAAGGCCTTCCTCGTGATCACGGTGACGAGCGGCACGGTGGCCTGCGAATAGGCGAACAACAGCTTGGCGCCGTGCTTGATCAGCCCGCCATATTCCTGCGCGGTGCCGGGCAGGAAGCCCGGCACATCGACGAAGGTGACGATCGGGATGTTGAACGCGTCGCAGAAGCGCACGAAGCGCGCCGCCTTGCGGCTGGCGTCGCTATCGAGCACGCCGGCGAGCACCATCGGCTGATTGGCGACGAAGCCTATGGTGCGGCCGGCGATGCGGCCGAAACCGACCACGATGTTGCGGGCGAAGGCTTCCGAGAGTTCGAAGAAGTCGCCCTCGTCGACCACTTTGAGGATCAGCTCCTTGATGTCGTAGGGCTTGTTCGGATTGTCCGGCACCAGCGTGTCGAGCGACGGCTCCGCGCGCTCGACATCGTCGAAGCTCGGCCATTCCGGCACGCCGGACGAGCAGCTTGCCGGCAGGAAGTCGAGGAGGCGGCGCATCTGAAGGAGCGTTTCGACGTCGTTGTCATAGGCGCCGTCGGCGATCGAGGATTTCGTCGCGTGGACCGAGGCGCCGCCGAGCTCTTCGGCGGTGACGATCTCGTTGGTCACCGTCTTCACCACGTCCGGCCCGGTGACGAACATGTAGCTGGTGTCGCGCACCATGAAGATGAAATCGGTCATCGCCGGCGAATAGACGTCGCCGCCGGCGCACGGCCCCATGATGACGGAAATCTGCGGGATGACGCCCGACGCGAGCACATTCCGCTTGAACACCTCGCCGTAGCCGCCGAGCGCAGCGACCCCCTCCTGGATGCGGGCGCCGCCGGCATCGAACAGGCCGACGATCGGGGCGCGCGCCTTCATCGCCATGTCCTGGATTTTTATTATCTTCTGCGCATGCGTCTCCGACAGCGAGCCGCCGAACACGGTGAAATCCTTGGCGAAGGCGAACACAGTGCGGCCGTTGACGGTGCCGAAGCCGGTCACCACGCCGTCGCCGGCGATGTGCGACTTCTCCATGCCGAAATCGACCGAACGGTGCTCGACGAACATGTCGAGCTCCTCGAACGAGCCGCGGTCCATCAGGAGCTCGATGCGCTCGCGCGCGGTGAGCTTGCCGCGCTTGTGCTGCGCTTCGATGCGCTTTTCGCCGCCGCCCGCCCGCGCGCTGTCGCGGCGGTCTTCCAGCAATCCGAGAATGTCTTTCATGGTGGGCTACCGATCCCGCTCTAGCGGCCCCCGACCGGCCGGAATGGTGAGTATCTTTCTTAATCCTGCCCCGCGAAGCGGGGAAGGGGGACCGCGCTCTTGCGCGGTGGAAGGGGCGTCTGAATCTGCGTCTCACTGTTATCGCCGAATGATCGACGGAGCCCGCGCCCCCTCCACCGCGCAAGGGCGCGGTCCCCCTCCCCCGCTATCGCGTGGGAGGATGAAAGAAGCGCTGCGTCAGACGCCCCCTCCACCACCCTTCGGGCGGTCCCCCTCCCCCGCTCCGCTTCGCTTCGCGGGGGCGGATGAAGCCACTTCTTCCACGGCGGCGACGATGCCGGCGTAGCCGGTGCAGCGGCAGAGGTGGCCGCTCAGCACGTCGCGGATTTCCGCCGTGGACGGCGCTGGATTGCGGCCGAGGTAATCGGTGAACGACATCAGGATGCCCGGCGTGCAGAAGCCGCATTGCAGTGCGTGATTGTTGCGGAAGGCCTGTTGCAGCGGGTTGAGGGCGCCGTCTGTGGCGGCGAGCGATTCAACAGTTGTAACGTTGCGGTCTTCGGCTTGGATGGCGAGAGTCAAGCAGGAGCGCACGGCGACGCCGTCGATCAGCACGGTGCAGGCGCCGCAGACGCCGTGCTCGCAGCCGACATGGGTGCCGGTTGAGCCGAGCGACTGGCGGAGGAAATCCGACAGCAGCATGCGCGGCTCGGCTTCGGCGGCAAGCTTTCGGCCGTTGAGCGTGAGCGCGATGCGCGGCTTTTCGTTGCGGCTTACGCGGCGCATCGTTTCGCCTCCGCCATCACATGCGGTGCGAGCTTTCGAAACAAATCGCGGCGCAGCGCCGCCGAGGCGTGCAGATCCTCATAACCTTCGAGCTCCGCCGCCCATTCGCCGACCGCCGCCACCGCGTCACCGTCGAGCCGGCGCACCATCGGTCGTCCCGCCACGCCGCCGACGCCCACGCGCACCGCGCCATCCTCGATCGCGACCGCGATAGCCACGATGGCGAAATCGCCATGACGGCGCGCCACTTCGTGAAAGGCGACGCCGCGGTTGGGCAGGACTGGAAAGCGCACAGCCGTAATCAACTCATCCGGCTCGCGCGCCGTGGTCAGCATGTCTTGTTGAAACTCAGTTGCCGCGAGCACGCGTTCACCGCGCGCCGAACGCAGCACCACTTCACCGCCGAGCACAGCGAGCGTCAGTGGCAATTCCGAACTGGGATCGGCATGCGCGATCGAGCCGCACACCGTCCCTTTGTTGCGGGTCTGGAAATGGCCGACGAAGGGCAGCGCCGCATTCACCAGCGGCAGTTTTTCGGCAAGCTCCGGCCACGCCATCAGCGTGTTCTGCGTCACCGCGGCACCGATCTCGATCTTACCGTCAGCTTCGCGAATGCTGTCGAGGTCGCGGACTTGCGAAATATCGATCAGCACGCCAACATCGAGCAGCCGCAGATTGAGCATCGGCAGCAGCGACTGGCCGCCGGCCAGCACGCGGGCGTCGTCGCCGTATTCGGCGAGCAGCGCCACCGCTTCTTCGGCGGTATCGGGCCGCGCATAATCGAAGGGCCTTGGTTTCATCCGCGCGGCTTCATTGTTTTTCCAGGATGGCGTGGATGCGCCGCGGCGTCGCCGGCAGCGGCACGTCGGCGACACCGAGCGCGTCCGCAATCGCATTGGCGATGCAGACCGGCGTCGACATGCAATTGCCTTCGGCCAGTCCCTTGGCGCCGAGCGGCGTGAGCGGCGACGGCGACTTGTAATGCAGGATTTCAAGCTTCGGGATTTCGCTGACCGTCGGCACCAGATAATCGGCGAAGGTGCCAGACAGGAACGCGCCCTCCTCGTTGTAGCAAAACTCTTCGTAGAGCGCCGCTGCCACGCCTTGCGCGAAAGCGCCGCGGATCTGTCCGGTAGCGATCATCGGATTCATGATGCGGCCGGCATCGTGCATCGACACATAGCGGTCGACGCGGACCGCATAGCTCAAAGGATCGATCTCGACGCCGCACATGTCGAAGATGAAACCATAGGTCAGCGAGGTGTTGATCTTGTCGTCATGCGTCGGCGCTTCGAGCTCGGGCGGCGTCCAGACGCCGGTTTCGCTCAAGGCCGGCGCCATGCCTTCCGGCAATAACGTCGGCGCCCAGTTCGAGGTGGCCGCGACCCTGGTGAACGGCAGCGCGTTATCGGGATTGGAGCGGCTTCGCACCTTGCCGCCGAACAGCTCAACATCGTCGGGCAGCACATTGAGCTGCTTCGCGGCAATCGCCTTGATCTTTTCCCGCATCTGGCCCGCGGCCATGTGCGCGGCGACGGCGGGGCCGCCGGCGAAGCGGCTGGAATAGCTCCCCGCCGCGATCGACCATTGATCCTTGGCGGTGTCCAATTCCAGCACCACTTCGACATCGTCGGCGGAGAGGCCAAGCTCCTCGGCGACGATCTGCGCCAGCACCGTCTCGTGGCTTTGGCCTTGCACGGTGACGTCGGCGGTGACGGTGACGGCGCCGAGCGGATCGATATTCACCGTCGCCATCGACACTGCGCCGTTCTTCGGCCCGGCTTTCTCGCGCACCTGGGGCGTCAATAGCGTCGACAGATACCCCATATTCGACATTGCCGGCTCGACCACGGCGGCAAAGCCGATGCCGTAATGCCGCCCGGCGGCGCGCGCCGCATCGCGCCGCCGCTTGAGATCGTCGAGCCTTCCGTCGCCGACCGCGATTGCGACGGCGCGGGCGTAATCGCCGGAATCGTAGAGCGAGCCGGCCGCGGTGCGGTACGGAAACTTCGCCGCCGGAATGAGATTGCGGCGGATGACATCGAGCGGATCGAGGTTGAGTTCGATGGCGATGCGCTGCATCAGCCGCTCGATGGCGAGATAAAGCTGCGGCCCGCCGAAGCCGCGGATGAGGCTCGCCGGCATTTTGTTGGTCAGCACGACGCGGTTTTTCACGTCGACATTTTCGATGTCATAGGCGCCGGTCACCGCGCCGTGCATGCGGTAGAGCGGCCCCGGCATCGGCGCGCGCAGGAAGGCACCGTAATCCTCGAGCTGATCGAGATTGAGCCCGAGGATGCGGCCATCCTTGTTGACCGCGGCTTCGATGGTGGTGACGCGATTGGGACCGGAGCTTGCGGCGACCAGATGCTCGATGCGGTCCTCGACCCATTTCACCGGACGGCCGGTGACTTTTGCCGCGAGCGCGGTGAGCACGATATAAGGAAATATAGAAAGTTTGATGCCGAAGCTGCCGCCCGAATCCGGCGGAATGCGCAGCCGCAGTTTCGGCCCCGGCACCCGCAGCGCCCGCGCCATCACCGGATGCATCGAAAACGGCCCCTGGAAATTCGCCAGCACGTCGTAGCTTGCCTTGGCCGGATTGTGCTGCGCGACCACGACATAGCATTCGATCGGCGTAAACGACTGGCGCGGGAACGTCACTTTGGTTGAGATGCGATGGTCGGCGCGGGCGAAGGCGGCCGCGGTGTCGCCGTAGGAAAAATCCCGCACCGAAATTTCGTTGGTCTTGGCTTCGGGATGAAGGAGCGGCGCCGAAGTCTCGCAAGCGGCTTCCGGATCGATCACCGGCTCAAGCGGCTGGTATTCGACCTCGACCAATTCGCCGGCATCTTCGGCAATGTAGCGGTTCTCGGCGACGACCAGCGCCACCGGCTCGCCGACATAGCGCACCCGCTCGACCGCCAGCGCCCATTGCTGGATCGGGGTCTTGACCACCGTCAGAAACGGATCGGACAGCTTGCGCACATCCTCGCCGGTGATGACGGCCCAAACGCCGTCTAGCGCCAGCGCCGCTTTGGTGTCGATAGTGACGATTTCGGCATGGGCATGCGGCGACCGCACGACATGGGCGTGCAGGGTTCCGACCGGGATCGGCAGATCGTCGGCATAGCGGCCGCGGCCGGACAACAGCGCCGGGTCTTCCTTGCGCAGGATAGGTTTGCCGAGCTGGCCGGACATGATTCCGCGTCAACCTCCCTGTTTACTGTCTACCCTCGCCGCCGAATGTTGTCAGCACGGGTGGCAGCACGAAAAGCCCGGCTGGCGCGGATGATACCCCTCAACTAACATTCCCCAACCCGTCATTCCGGGGCCTCGCGAAGCGATGAGCCCGGAATCCATAGTCGCCGACCTGTGATTATGGATTTCGGACTCGCCGCTTCGCGTCGATCCGGAATGACAATCAAGGGATAATAATGGAAACACCCGCCACCGGCTCCGGGATCGGTCAACCGGTGCGCCGCCGCGAGGATTTAAGGCTCGTCCGCGGCGCCGGCCGCTACACCGCCGACGAGAACCTCCCTGGCCAGGCCTATGCCGTCATGCTGCGCTCGCCGCATGCGCATGCGCGCATCCGCGCCATCGGCAAAGAGAAAGCCCTGGCCGTGCCGGGCGTGCTCGCGGTGCTGACCGGCGCCGACGCACTAGCCGACGGCCTCAAGCCGATTCCGCACAAGCCGTGGTCGCCGGCGCCCGCCGAGATCACGCTGCGCAACTCCGACGACAGCGACATCTTCATCGCCGACCATCATGCGCTGCCGGCCGACAAAGCCCGCTTCGTCGGCGAGGTCGTCGCCATGGTGGTCGCCGAGACGGTGCATGCGGCGAAGGACGGCGCCGAGGCGATCGAAATCGACTACGACGAACTGCCTGCGGTCATCGCGACGGCCGACGCTGCACGACAGGACGCGCCGATCGTCCATGACGAGCGCTATGCCGGCGAGAGCCACCGCTCCAACATCGCCTTCGATGCCGAGGTCGGCGACGCCAAGGCGACCGCGGCCGCATTCGCCCGCGCCGCGCATGTGACCCGGTTCGACACCTGGATCGCACGCATCACCGGCGTGCCGATGGAGCCGCGCGCCGCGCTTGCCGCTTACGATGCGGCGACGCAGCGCTACACTGTCTATGCCGGCAATGGCGGCTCGGTGCGGCTCAAGCACGACCTCGCCACCATTCTCGGCGTTCCGTCAGACAATGTGCGCGTGCTGATGGGCGATGTCGGCGGCAATTTCGGCACCCGTGGCATGATCTATGCGGAGTTCGCGCTGGTCGCCTGGGCGGCGCGCAAACTCGGCCGGCCGGTGAAATGGATCATCGAGCGCCATGAAGCGCTGCTCGGCGACTATCAGGCCCGCGATCTGGTTTCGGAAGCAGAGCTCGCGCTCGACGACAAAGGCCGCTTCCTCGCCATCCGCGGTTCGAACCTCGGCAATCTCGGCGCCCACACCACCAATTTCCAGATGGTGCAAAAGGGCATCCAGATCATGTCGAGCATCTACCGGATGCCGGCGGCGCATTTCCGCGCCCGCGCCGTTCTAAGCAACACGTCGCCGACGCGGCCCTATCGCAGCGCCGGCCGCCCCGAAGTCATCTACATCATGGAGCGGCTGATCGATCTTGCCGCCCGCGAACATGGCTTCGATCGCGTCACGCTGCGCCGCCGCAACCTCGTCACCGAGAAGGAACTGCCCTATCTCAATCCGTTCGGTCTCGAATACGACAATGGCGACTATATCGGCGTGATGGACCGCGCGCTCGAACTCGGCGACTGGAAGGGATTCAAGAAGCGCCGCGCCAAGGCGAAAAAGCGCGGCAAATATCGCGGCATTGGCGTCGCCAATTACGTCGACACCTCGACCGGTGCGCCGCACGAGAAGGCCGAGATCACCGTGCTGCCGGAAGGTGCGGTCGATCTCGTGGTCGGCGTGCCGTCGCAGGGCCAGGGCCACGAGACAACGTTCGCGCAACTCGTCAACGAATGGCTCGGCGTGCCGATCGAGACGGTGCGCTTCATCGCCGGCGACACCGATCGCGTCTCAGTCGGCGGCGGCGCGCATGCCGGGCGCGGCATGCGGATGTCGAGCATCGTGATCAAAAAGTCCGCCGACATGGTGATCGCGAAAGCGCTCAAGATTGCCGAACACCTTCTTGAAACCGCCGCGGCCGACATTGAGTTCAAAAACGGCCGCTTCAATGTGAAGGGCACCAATCACAGCGTCGGTATTTTCGAGGTGGCACGCGCCGCCGCGGAAAACACCACCCTGCCCGACGAACTGCGCGGACCGCTCGCGGCGGCCTATGACGAAATCATCACCCAGCCGAGCTTTCCCTACGGCGCGCATGTCTGCGAGGTCGAGGTCGATCCGGACACCGGCGTGGCGCGGGTGGTGAATTATATCGCGGTGGACGACGTCGGCCGCGCCATCAATCCGCTGATCGTGCACGGCCAGGTCCACGGCGGCATCGCGCAGGGTTTCGGCCAGGCCATGCTGGAAGACGTCCACTACGATTCCGAGACCGGACAAATGCTCGCGGCTTCCTTCATGGATTACGCCATGCCGCGGGCCTCCGACCTTCCATTTTACACCACCGAGCTCAGCGAGATTCCGGCGACGTCCCATCCGCTCGGCATCCGCCCGGCCGGCGAAGGCGGCACCGTGCCGGCGCTCGGCGTTATCATCAACGCCATTGTCGATGCCCTGTCGGAATTCGGCGTGCGCCACATCGAAATGCCGGCGACGCCGGACAAAGTGTGGCAGGCGATAAAGGACGCGCGTAACGCCGGTTGAGCTGAGCACACGGTCCTTCTGCCCGAGGTCTCGCGGCCCTGCCATGCCTCGTTCGCATGGGTTTAGGGGACTCCAATCTCGATCCGACTGATATTAGACGCGGCATGAGTCCCCACCACGAAGTCCGCACGGCCGACAGTATTTCAAGTACTTGCGGGAAGAATTGGCCCATTCGCCGGAGGATTGTCTTCGCGATCGTGGGATCCGCGTTGCTGATGATGTCGATCGACACGACAATCGTCGCGACAGCGCTGGATACCTTGCGAAGGGGGTTGCACACGTCGATCGACTGGGCCGGGTGGACCATCACGGCGTACTCGCTCGGATTTGTGGTAGTCCTCCCGATCAGCGGGAAACTCAGCGAGCATTACGGCTGCCGCAGGGTGTTCCTGGGATCCGTCATCGTCTTCACCATAGCGTCGCTGTGCTGCGGGCTGGCCGACAATATCTACGTGCTCGTTGCGTTGCGCGGGCTGCAGGCGGCCGGAGGAGCGGGCTTCACGCCCTCGGCGACCGAGATCATCGTGAATTATTTCGGCAACGCGCGCGATCGCGCGATCAGTCTGTTTGGCAGTATCTTCTCCATTGGCGCGATGATCGGGCCCATATTCGGCGGCCTGTTCGTGTCATACTGGACTTGGCGCGGCATTTTTCTGGTCAACGTGCCGATCGGCGCCGCGGTTATCGTGCTGGCACTGCGTTACGTGCCGCGGGATCCACCACGAATAGGAAAAAACCGCCCGAGAATGGATGCCATCGGCATGGCGCTGATCGGTGGTGGCTTACTCTCCGGGATGCTCGCTGTCAGTTATTTGGCCGATGGGAATGCGCACGCGTGGTCGCCTGCGTTCATTATCCCGATGGCCATCGCGGTTGCCGCGCTATGGATGTTCTTTCGTCACATCAACCGTTCGGCTTACCCATTCATCGCTCCGCGCCTGATTAGCGGGGCAGGCTTCGGCGCGGTCAATCTCATTAACGGACTCTACGGCGGCATCACCGCGGGCGTGATAGCGCTCCTGCCGCTATACGCGAGGAACCGTTACGGCATCAATGAGCTGAACTCCGGCACCTTGCTTATCGCCCAAGGTGCTGCCGCAATCATTTTATCGATAGCTGCTGCATTCGCCTTACGGCGCACCGGAAACCGGCTACCGCTATATGTAGGGGGACTTGTTATATCGGCCGGCATCTTGCTGCTTGCCCTCAACCCGGTCGGCGGTATCCCACCCTATGTGTGGCTCGCCTTTTCCGCCTTCCTCGTCGGAAGCGGCCGCGGCGCCAACAACCCCGCCAGCCGCAACGCCGGACTGCAACTGGCACCTGAACACGCCTCGACTATTGCTGCATTGCGCACGATGTCCATGCAAATCGGGACGATCATCACAATCTCAGTAGACACTGCGATTCTCGCCAATTCACATGATCCCGGCCGCGTTCAAGCTTGGCTCTTCGTTCTGGCAGCCGGGCTGCTGGTCGCGGCGCTCCCATTGATCACCCGCGTGCCGGAACACCGCGGTTCCTGGTAACTGCCATAGCGGACAAACTCGCTCCCTGAGCGAACGCCGCTCAAGGCAGCTTAAGCTCAAGGCCGAGTGAGAAGATTATCCGGCTGCGTGCGCATCAAATGCTGGACCGGCGACCGCTTGCGGCCTCTGTGCGGACCTGAGACGAATTTCAGCGGACGTCCGGAAATGACCCCAGAGCCGACATTTGGCGCTCGATCGGGGGAACCGAGGAAACGGTCACAGGGTTGGCAGGGCGGAGTCTTGTGCCGCGCATGCTGGTTTTCCATGACGAAATCAGCAATGCAGAATTCGGCACGCGAGATAAGGAATTATCAACCATGTCCAGCAGCAATCGCCAACTCGAAATCGTTCAACCAACCGGCCCGCGATCCACAAGCAGGTGGGCATTTCGCGTTTGCCTTCCAGCCTGTGCTCTGGTTTTCGCCTCTATTGGCATCGCAGGTCCAACGCTTGCGCGCAGCAGTTCCAGTTTCGACGGTGATTGGAGCGTGACAATTGAAACGCGCGGCGGGGACTGCACGCCGACGCTTCGCTATCCCGTCGCCATCACTAACGGCATTGTGACCAATGCCGGCGACAGCCCAGTCGCGGTGTCAGGCCGAGTGACGCCGGTCGGCACCGTAAGGGTTACGGTACAGGCCGGCGGTTCGTCGGCTAACGGCACCGGCCGTCTTGGCACAACCAGCGGCACCGGCGTTTGGCAGGGCCAAGGCACAAACGGCGTCTGCATGGGGACGTGGCAAGCAGCGCGTCGAAGTTCCGGCGCACAAGTGATGAACAGGGGCGCACCGATCTATAATTACGCCCCGCAAGCTGCGCGCCGTTATTATCCGGGCTATCCCGGCCGCTAAGTGCGATTGGACGGCTTAAGCTGACGCCTGTCGTTTCCGCATATGTGGGGCGTCGCTACCGCGAACGCGGGTGGGCGTGACGTTGCGGCCGTCGATCATAGAGGCGGCAATCGCGTGCAAGCGAAATGGATTCGCTATTCGGTTTCTGCCGGTTCTGATTTGAAATAAACGTCGACCTGCTGACCGACGACGAGTGGCCCGGGACCAGACAAATCCACGACAACATTGAGGACATCGGCATCATTGAACTTTCGTGGGTCGCCCGAATTGATTCGGCTCGGACCGACAATGCGGGCGATGGACGAAACCTTGCCGTCAAATTCACGGCCGCCAAACGCGGCAGCGCGAACCTCCGCATGTTGCCCCAATCGGATTTTTCCGAGATATTGCTGGTCCACTTCGGCGCGCACGCGCAACGCCGACACATCGCCCATAACCAGCATCGCCGGCTCTAATGTCGGCGCCGCGATCTCGCCTTTCTTGGCGTCGACCTGCAAGACGACGCCGTCGACCGGGGCGCGGATTCGCGTCTTTTCGAGTGTCGCCCGCGCCAGCGTCAATTCGGCTTGCGCCACATTGAGCTCGCCTTCCAGCCGGCTCGGCAATGGCGCGTCAGGGGCGGCCTTGAGCTTGGCGAGCGTGTCCTGCTGTTCGTGCAGACGAGCCTGCGCGCGTGACAAAGTGGCGCGTGCCGCGTCGATATCGGGCTTCGATGTGCCGGCGGCCCCGGGTTCGGTGGTGAGCTTGTCCAACGCGGACTGCGCATCGGCGACATTCCGCTCGGAATCGGCAACGGCATCTTCGGCCTTCCGCCGATCCGCCGACGGTCCCGTCGCGGACTGGTCATTGCGGGCGCGCTTATGCAGGGCGACCTGAGCCTCGGCTTCGGCGACCCGCGCCAACGCTTCCTGGTCATCGAGGCGAACCAGCAATTCACCGGCGAATACGTCTTCATTAGCTTTGACCGGCACATCGGCAATCCGTCCCGGCACGGGCGCCGCGATATTGATCTCTCCCGACCGCGGCTCGACGCGTCCAAGCGTTACGGCTTCCCAGGAGCCTTGTTCCCGGGAGCCTTGTTCCCGAGAGTCCTGGACCGCCGAACCGGCCGGAGCCGGGTGCAGTTCATCGGCGCGAAATTCCTGCGCAAATTCCGGCAACGCTGAAACGACAGTCAACACAACAACCGCGCCGAGCAGCAATATTTTTCTGTATCGCGTGAGCATATACTCTCCGATCAGCTTGCATATTTCAGAGAACGGACGTCGCCGATGCGAGCGCCGGCTCGCTGATCGCTGACAATTCGACCATCCTCGATACGAAGAATCCGGTCTGCGAACGGCATGATGCGTGGATCATGCGTGACGATGAACAACGCTCGCGCCGGATCCTTCGCGATCTCCGCCAACACCGTCATGACGGCTTGACCATTCTCGCTGTCCAGTGCGGCGGTCGGCTCATCTGCGAGGATGACGGATGCATCGCCGACGATGGCGCGGGCAATAGCCACACGCTGCTGTTCTCCACCGCTGAGCTCGCGGGGAAAGGCCTTTGCCTTATGAGATAGTCCGACCGTCGCCAGGGCTTTATCCGCCTTGCTCCGCGCGAGCGGCGAGCGCTCGCCGCGCACATCGAGCGCCAAACGAACGTTTTCCGCCGCGGTCAAAGTCGGAAACAAATGGTAGGATTGAAATACGAACCCCACATTGTCTCGCCTCAGTTCGGCCAGCTCTTCCGAGTCGAGTCCGGACGTCGAGCGGCCGCGAATCTGGACGGTGCCGGTGGTCGGCGACAGCATGCAACCGAGCACGGAAAGGAGCGTGGTTTTGCCGCTGCCGGAAGGGCCCATCAGCAAGGTCAATTCGCCGCCGGCGAGCGACAGACTGATGCTCTTGAGCGCTTCGACGCGCCCGGCTCCCTCGCCGAGAAGTCTTCACGATCTCGGTTGCCTCGATCATGGGCTTTGTCATTGCGCGAACACCAGAACTGGATCGATGCGCATCACGACTCTAATGGCCGAAATGGCCGCTATGACGCACATCGTGACCGTGAGCGCGAATAGGCCGAGCGTCAGCCCAGGTGTCATGACGATGGGCAAGGCCGCGTCGGCAGTCATTTTTACAAGCGCAAGGTCGATCGAGGCCGCAATCGAGAAGCCGACGACGGCGCTCAGGAGCGCCTGGCCGAGAATGACCTTGAGGATGTAACGGCATGACGAGCCGATGGCGCGAAGCGTCGCAAACTCCTTGAGATGGTCCTTCGTGCTGGAATACAGCGTCTGCGCGACGATGATCGTGCCGACGATGATGCCGAGGATGGCGCTGCCCAGAAGAGCGGCTCCCGCGCCGGTGTCGAACAGCCAGAACTGCCGGGTACGCTGCCGAAACTGTTCGGAGGTCAGCACCTCCGCGCCGGACAAGCGGGCCTCAAGCTGGCTGCGAACCGCCGCGGCGTCGGCGTTCGGCGCTATGCGCAGGATGAAATAATTGGCCTCGTTGGATGGCACCCCAAGATAGGCGCGCGCGCGTTCGATTGAGGTGAAAACGCTCGGCATCGTCGTGAACGAGCGTATACCCTTGGTGACGGCGACCACGCGGGCTTTTTGATTGTTGATCTCGGCGTGTTGGCCGATCTGCCCGATGCCGAGTTCGTCGAAATACGACTGGTCGATCGCGACGGCTTCAGGCATCGACAAATCGCGGACCCTGCCTTCGACCACGTTCCAGGGCTGCAATCCGGCGGAGGTTTCGGGCGTACCGACAACGAGCACCGGCGTTGAGGCTCCTCCATTCGGCTGTCGCCATGAGGCATAGCCAGCGACGACCGGGACCGCGGCTGTGACGCCGTTGACGGACAAGGCTTGGAGACGCTCGCGTCCGGCCAGCAGCGAGGAAGCCTCAAAGCTTTTGGTTTCGCTGGGGACAATCCAGAAGTCGGCCTGCGCATGGTCGATCATCGTCGTGACCATGCGCTCGAAACTCAAGAAGACTCCGAGTTGGACGGTGACGAGCACAATGGAGAAGACGATCCCGACCACTGTGGCGATCAATCGAACCCGGTCATGAAACAGATTGCGGGACGCAAGCGTGAAGACGAGGGTCATCGCGCCATGCAACGAATAAGGAGTTTGAACAATTCGGAGTACGCCATGCCTTTAAAAGAATCCCTCATGCCGATGCGACGACGGTCAGACGCCGATGATGTCGCAGAATTCAGCGATCGCGCGATGGGTGGAACAAGCTCTCGCAATTACTGCAAGTGGCGTCCCGTTGACCCGCCATGAATCCCGTGCTGCCAGCCGACCGCAGGAAGCTGGTCATTAGCTTACGTCGGCCCTTCAGCTTACGTGGGCCCTTCGCGTCAGTTAGCCCAGTGCGGCGATCTGTCCGGATTTGGACGAAAGCAGGAGTGCCCAGCGCACGTTAGAAACGACGCGATTAACCCAAAGCTGTTACGAAGTGGACCGCACTACGGACCGCCATGAGCCACGAAAATTGGGCGTGTTTATGTTCGGAATTGGCCCCGAAGCGGACATCCTCAATAGATCACATCGACGCGAAGGCGTAATTACGATGCGCTCTCCGGCCTTGGCATACGCCAAATGAAGTACCGCAACGCCGCAGTGGATTGTGGCTATATTGGATATTTACACGCTTGTTTAAATTTCCTAAGGCTAGCTATACGCCTGTTTAAAAATGTGCCGTGCCGAAGGACGAACCTTATCGTCCCTCGCGGAGGCCAATAAGAATCGGGGGAGGATGTCATGCGATCTTCATTGCGCGATGCGCTTGGAGCTTGGCTGGTCGTTGCGGCTTTGCTGGGCAGTTCCTTCGGCGCGAAAGCCGAAGACGAAAAGCCACTCGATCCTCAGGTTATAAAAGATCTCATTACCGCGAACCGTATCCTAGCCAACGAAGGGGTGGTGGACGCATTCGGACACGTCAGCGTACGCGATCCGCGCAATCCAAATCATTATCTGCAGACGCGGTCGATCGCGCCTTATCTGGCGACTGAAAAGGACGTGCTGGTCTTCGATCTCGATGGCAATCCAGTCGATCCGACCGTCAAATGCGGCTGTTATCTGGAGCGTTTCATCCACGGCGAAATCTACAAATTGCGGCCGGATGTCAACGCCGTCATCCATACGCATTCGGCAACCGTCGTGCCGTTCGCCGACGTGCCGGGCTCGCCGCTCAAGCCCATTCTTCACAGCGCGGCATTTTTGCCGCCGGACGGCGCGCCGGTCTTCGATCTCCACAAGGATTTCGGCGCCACCAATATGCTGATCCACACCAACGCCATGGGCAACGCATTGGCGCGGGCGCTCGGCAACAACTCCGTCGTCCTGATCCGCGGCCACGGCGATGCGGTTGTCGGGGGCACCATCAAAACGGCGGTGTGGCGCGCCTACTACACCGAGGTCGATGCGCGTATGCTGATTGCCGCCCACACGCTTGGCGGGCCGATTACCACTCTGTACCCCGACGAAGCCGCCATAACGGACCTGGAAATGCAGAGCCCGGTATCGATCAACCGGGCCTGGGACATGTGGGCCCAGCGACTGCCGAAGCAGCCATGACGCGATAGCGTCGCAGCGGCGCGTTTACGGGTTCGCGCTCTCAAGCCCTGCGTTATTGGCCCCCGCGTCATTCGCCGTCGCACCGCCCGGTAGCGTCTAATTTCCGTACTTGATTGTGAGGAAGTCTTTTCGAAGGCGTGAAGTTTGCTGTAAGCGATCATTGAAGCGGATATTCCCACAAATGGGATCAGCAGTATTAAGATGAGCAACCAAATGAGCCAAGCGACATAATTTTGTTCTATAACCCAATCTAATATGAATCCGAGTACCTCTGCGCTAACGAATGCCACAAATAAACCGATGATTATTGCCAAGACGCCACGCATCAATATCACCTCGCTTCTTTTATGCCCCGCGAAAGAACATCGCGGATGCGCGCGCGCACGTCGCTCCGGTCCCAGTCGCTCGTCCCGCCCAGCGCCGCCTCATAGGCGATGCGCGCCGGGCGTTCGAACACCATCAGCCTGCCGCCGAGCCAAAGTGCTTCGTCGATAGAATGGGTGATGAAAATCGAAGTTGCGCCGGTCTGGCGCAGCAGATCGCGGAATTCTTCGCGCAGCGCATCGCCGGTGTGCTCGTCGAGCGCGCTGAACGGCTCGTCGCAAAGCAAGATGCCGGGCTTGCCGGCGAAGGCACGTGCGATCGAGACGCGCTTGCGCATGCCGCCCGAGAGGGCATGGGGATAATCGTATTCATGCCCGGAAAGACCGAGCCGGCCCAGCCATGACGCGGCGATCTCGAGCCGCTCCCGCTCGGGCATTTTGTTGAGCTCGAGCCCCAGCGCCACATTCTCAATCGCGGTGCGCCACGGCATCAGCCGGTCGTTCTGAAAGACAATGCCGATCTTGCCGCGAAACCAGGCGAACTCGGCATAGGGATCGTGGCCCTGCACCGTGACGCGACCGATCGACGGGCGAATGAGCCCGGCAATCAAGTTGAACGTCGTCGATTTGCCGCAACCAGTTTTGCCGAGAATGGCGACCGGTTCGCCCCGCCCGATCGAAAAGCTCAGATCGCGCACCGCTTCGAAGGCCGGGCCGCCGTCCTGGCGCGGAAACGATTTGCTGACCCGCTCGAAGACGATTTCCGGCGAAGCGTTCACGACGCATGCTCGGCAAAGGCGCGATAGCGCAGCGCACGGGTCTCGATCAGCGTGATGACCGACTGCACGATCAGCACGAAGATCACCAGCACCAGTGTCCAGGCGACCGCGCCGGCCATGTCGAACAGTTGTTGCTGCTGGAGGAGCTCATAACCGACGCCGCCGGTGGCGCCGACCAATTCGGCGACCACCACCACGCGCGCGGCATTGCCAAGATTGACTTTCCAGGCGGTGAGGATACCAGGCAGCACCGTCGGCCAGATCAGTGTGCGGAACAGATCGAGCCGGGTCGGACGGAATGCTAGCGTCATCTCGAACAGGTCCTTCGACATGGTGCGATAGGCATCGAGCACCTGGAAGGTGAAGGCCGGCAGCGTCGTCATCACCATGATGAAGAAGATGCGGAATTCGATACCGCGGAACCAAATGATGGCAATGACGACCCAGGACAAAGCCGGGATACCCTGATTGAAATTCAACAGCGGATAGACATAACGCTCAAATGTGACCGACCGCGCCATTGGCAAGGCGAGCAACGTACCTAGCACAAACGCGCCGCCGAGCCCGGCGAGGATGCGGGCGCTGGTGGCGAGTGCATCGCTGATGGATTTCCACGATGTGAAGATCGCGAGCAAGCGCTCGGCGATTTCCGGAATCGACGGAAACAGGAAATGCGGCACGAACAGCGAGACGATCTGCCAAACCACGGCAAGCCCGGCAAACGCGACAAGGGCCTCGTAGCGAAAGCCGGACAGGCCGTAGCGCCGGCCAGTCCGCGGCCTACCGTCCAGGCCGCCGCCATCGACGAGCGCCATCACTCCATCTCGCCGGTATAGATCGAGGAGGCCGGCGGCATGTCCTTGAAGAGGCCGACATCGATGCCGGCGCGATAGGTCGCCATGATCTCTTTTTGAATCTTGCCGGCCGGCTGGAGATTCATCGCAAGCCGCGCATTATCGTGGATCAGCGCGGCAATGGCCGCCCGCTCGGCATCGTCTTTGACCGCCGCGATCAACGGCGCCGCGGCATCCGGATTGGCTAACACCCAGTCGGCGGCCTGCTTATAGGCGCGGTAGAGCCCGGGAATGAGATCGCGATGCGCGTCGATCCATTCCTGATGCGCGGCGACGCCGAGATAGGGCGGCGCGCTGCTGCCGGCATAAGGCACCCCACACTTTCGCGATGTTGAGATCGATGGTGCGAATATCGGGGCGCTGGGCTTTGACCAGCGTGTAAGCCGGCTCCCAAAGCTGAACCGCGTCCGCTCGATCGGCCAGCGCGTAGCCGACCAGGCCTGGCGTCGCGGTGTTGACCACCTGGAACGACTCCGGATCGACGCCCTGCTGCTTCGCCAGCCAGGCAAACATGGTGTAATTGGTGGTGCCCTTGGCGGCGGCCAGTTGCTTGCCGGAGAGATCGGCGAGCGTCCTGATGTCGGCATGGCTCGTCACCACCGAGCCCCAATAGTCGAACAGATTGAACAAATAGCTGGTCTTGATGCCGCGCGTCGCGCCAAGCCCGAGGATCAGCACCGAGGCACTGCCGCCGACCTGAAATTCGCCGGAATTGAATTGCGCCGCATAGGCATCCGGCGGCCGCTCAACAAAGCTGATGTCGATGCCGTTCCTGATGTCGAATTTCTGCTGCTTGATAACGGCGGGAAACACTGCGCCGAGCGAGGGCGGGTTGAACACCACAATGGTGACCGGCACCGGTTCGGCGGCACGGACGGGTTGCACACCGAATACAGCCGCCGTAACCATTACCGCAATGGCGGCAAGAACCTTCATGTCCCCTCCCCGAATAGCCGGGCCGCGCCGCTTCCGGCGGCGTTCGTTTACCCGCGCCGGCCATGGTGCTAGATAAGCGCAAGTCATTCAAGCCGCGCGCGACCGACGGTGGCGAATTGTCTCGCCCGCGAGGAGCCTTCTCAAGCGTGCCATTCTCGATCGTGCCAATGGCAGACCTCAAGAGCCGCGATTTCCGCAAGATTTTGCTGATCAAATTGTCGGCCATCGGCGATGTCGTGCACACCTTGCCGGTGCTGAACAAATTGCGGCGCCGCTATCCGGCGGCGCGGATCGATTGGCTGGTGGCGCCGCCGATCGACGAATTGCTGCACAACAACCCGGCGATCAATAACGTCATTGAATTTTCCCGCAGCGAATGGTCGGCGCCGTGGCGCGCGGCGCCCTATGTCAGCGCGGCACGGCTGATCGCGACGCTACGGGCCGCCGAATACGATCTCGTCATCGACCTGCAAGGCCAGTTGCGCAGCGCCGTTTTTGCTTTCGCCTCCGGGGCGCCGGTGCGGATCGGTTTCGACAAGCCGCGCGCCGATCGATGGAAAACATTGTCGCGAAAAATTCCGGACGAGGCGAAGAAGCACGCCTGGCAGGGCGCGCGCGAAGGAAGCTTTCTCGCCTATACGCACCACATCGCGCTGCCGACGCTCGATCTGCACCCGGTCGAGCGTTATCTGCACATTGCGCCGATGCTCGGCCTCGACGACGCGCCGCCCGATTTCTCGTTTCCAATTCCGCAGGAGGCAACCACCCGCATCGACGGGCTGTTGGATTATTACGACATCACCAAAAAGCGGCTGGTCGCTATCGCGCCGGGCACGAACTGGGACACCAAACAATGGCGCAGCGAGGGCTTCGCCGAAGTGGCGCGGCATTTTCTGCAAAACGGCTGTGCGGTCATTCTGATTGGATCGGAGCGCGAGCGCGCGTTGTGCGACCAAGTGGCCGCGGGCGCACAAGGCGTCGTCAATCTCGCCGGTGAGACCACACTGTCCGAACTCGCGGCGCTGATCCGCCGCGCGTCGATCTGTGTAACCAATGATTCCGGCCCGATGCACATGGCGGTCGCGCTGGGCCGTCCGGTGGTCGCTGTATTCGGCCCGACCGATCCGGTTTGGGCCGGACCGTACCGCCGCGACGGCGCGGTGCTCAGCGCCGGCGTCGCATGCTCGCCCTGCTATCTCCGGCGGTTGAGCGAATGCCCCAACGGTCACGCTTGCATGACGAATGTGAGCGCGGCTGCCGTGATCGAGCGGGCAGAAAAGCTCCTGGCGAAGCAGTCCGCCAAGCCGGCAGCCCCGGCAAGACCGCTAGGCTCACGCTAGCTCCGCTTTGCTCCAGTAGCTGTCATAGCGTTGCCGTGGCACCAGCCGGCGCCGGGGCCGTAACGGCATCACTCACCGCTGCCGCTGGCAGGTTCGGATTGCTGGCATCCCAGAGTTTGGCGTCGAACTCGCCGTCCCACTTTGCCACGACAACGGCGGCGACTGCATTGCCGATCATGTTCACGATCGAGCGGCCCTGCGACATGAAGCGGTCAACGCTCAGAAGAAGCGCCAGTCCCTCGATCGGCAATCCGTTCGCGATGACGGTGGCGGCCAGTGCCGCAAAGGCGCCGCCGGTAACGCCAGCCGCACCTTTGGACGTAAACAGCATCAAAACCAACATGCTGGCTTGCTGCGCGAAGTCGAGATGAATGCCGTAAACCTGTGCGATGAACAGGAGGCTCATCGGCAGCGTGATCGCGACACCGTCGAGATTGAATGAATACCCGGTGGGAACGACCAGGCCGACGGCGGTGGCGGAAACGCCCGACTTCTCAAGCTTCTCGATCATGCCGGGGATCGCGACCTCGGAAGACGAGGTCGTAATAACCATCAGCGCCTCTTCTCTAAGGCGGCGGATCAAATCGAACAGGCGGAAGCCGGAAATTCGGCATATCAAGCCGAAGACGACCAAAACCATGAACGCCAGCGTGAGCCACGCAGTCATGACGAACATGCCCAGCACATAAAGCGTATGGACGCCGAAGCGGCCGATGGTGAAAGCCATCGCGCCGAAGGCGCCGATCGGGGCGGCGAGGATAACGATGTTAACAACGCCGAATACCAAATTGGCGCATTGACTGAGCGCGGTGCGGATCGAACTGCCCTTATCGCCGGCTTTAATCAGAGCGGCCCCAACTAGGAGCGCAATGATGACAACCTGAAGCACATTATCGTGCACGAACGCGCCAAACACATTGTCCGGGATGACGCCCATGATGAAGTCTGGCAGAGACTGCGCTTTGCTGTTCTGGTAGGCCGCCGCGCTCGCCGCCTGAGTGGCGGAAGGACGTTGCACCGCAGAGCCCAAATCGACCAGATTACCGACCAGAGTACTGAGTAATAGGCCGATCGTTGAAACCACCTCGAAATAGATCAAGGTCTTGAGTCCGAGGCGTCCGACTTTGCGGAGATCGCCGACTTGGGCAACACCCGACGCCACCACGAGGAAAATCAGCGGTGGAATGCTCAATTTGATGAGAGCGATGAAAGCGTCGGCGCAGGGCTTGAGCGCGACACCCGCCGAAGGCCATAGCGCGCCTACTCCTGCGCCTAAGACGGCACCGAGCAAGACCAAGAACCAAAGCTGACACCAGAACGGCCTGGATTTGACGGGAGATGAAATGGCTTTCGTATCCATCGCGATCATCACATGTGACCGTCTTTGACGTATTTCCTGAGATTGTGGGTGCCGACATCCGCCGCGTAGATGGTGCCCGCGTCATCGGCAGCGATCCCTGACGCCGATGTCCCCCACTCCACTTTATCCAAATCACCGGGATCGGGAATGAAGGCCTTGAGCGAACCGTCTTTGGCGCTTCCGACCATGATGCCTCTGAATTCGCCCTTCTTCGCGTTCGGATCGGGAAATGAAACACCGGCATAGAGGGTGTCGTCTTTCCCAACAAACACCGAACTCGGCTGGCCGAATTGCGTCCACGCGGCGATGAAGTTTCCATCCTGGTCGAAAACCTGGATGCGTCTGTTTTTGCGATCTGCGACGTAGACGTGATTTTCCGAACCGCCGATAAAGATGTCGTGCGGCTCGTCGAAATTGCCCGGCTCCGGCCCTCTGTGGCCCCACTCTTTTATAAACTTGCCGTCCTTCGTGAATTTTACGACACGGGCTGTGTTATGCGCATTCGGATAATGGCCGTCTGAAACAAAGATGTCGCCGTTCGGCGCAATAGCGACGCCGGTAGGACGATCGAAGGTATCGGTGCCATTGCCGGCCACGCCCTCCTTGCCGAGCATCATCAATACCTTGCCCGCCGGACTGAGCTTGAGAACCTCCTGACCCATCACCACGCCGTCTGCGTTCTTCGCAGACATGCCGAGTACTGTCGGCTTATCGTTCACGTCGCTCGCCCAGAGATTGCCATCACCGTCGATGGTGAAGGCGTGCGGATAGGCGAACAGCCCGGCGCCGAAACTCGTCAGCAGTTTGCCTGAGGGATAAAATTCCAAGATAGGCGGGTTGCCGGCGCCCCGATCGATGCAAGTGGCACTGCCCGCGGGCACCGTGTTGAAACAGCGGTGGAAAACCCAGATGTTGCCGGAGTGGTCGATGCTCACCCTGATGACTTCGCCCCACCGGCCGCCGTTCATGGTCGCGGGAAGCGTCGGCCACCCCTCCACAAGGTGATAGGGATTCGGAAGGTCGGTGGGCTTCGGGTATTGAGCTTGTTGGGCGGTGGCGATAACACCAAACGCGGCGATTGCTGCACTCACCGTAAAAATAAATTTCGCGGCGTGCGACATTCCCCGGCCCTCCCCCAGCTAACGTATTCTCGTTTTCAGTAAGCCATAATCGCGTCGCCGCACCGTGGCAAGCGGACTTCTTGGCGAGCGGCCCGATCAGCCCCGCTGCAGCAATGGACGAAGCGCGCGAATATCCTTTACTTGCTCGAGGCCATACACTTTCTCCACCAGCGCGGAGCATGTCTGAGCGCCAAGCACCGGGTTTATCAAGTCGCGCGCTTTCGCCATCACTTCATCCCGGCTCATGGGATTCTCGGCACTGCCACGCACCGTATCGTTGCGCTCGCTTAAATGGCTTCCGTCGTTCAACGTGATTTCAACAACAGCCACTCGCTTTGGCAGCAAGCGTTCGAACTCTTCGTCGGCAACGATCTTAACTTTGGCGCGCAGGCGAACAACGGCCGGGTCTTTCATGCGAGCGAGGTCGTGTGCCGCGCGAAATGACACCGTCCCGTCGAGCAGCATCACCGCGACGAGATACTGGAGACAAAGATCCGGACTCTGACTGTTGTCGACCTTCGGCGCCGCGCTCGTCGATAGATGGACAACGACCTCGCTTATCTGATCGGCATCAAACGGATGCTGGCGCCGCATATTGACCAAGGCATCAAGCGGCGACTGCACAGGACCGCCGGTCGACCATTTCTTGATGTTCGTGTCGGAGACTTCATATCGCTCACCGAGCGCATCAATCAGCCCGGCCGGATCGGCCTTCGGAGCGTAGGACGCAAAGAAATTATCCCGGCCTGAAAATACATCGCTGACGCCGGTGAACCCCGCCTGCATCAGCAGTGCGGCGGTTACGCCATTGCGAGCGCCCATGGAGCCGAACATGAAAGCTTTCTCCATATGCGCCGTATCGCGTTGCCATACGGCGAAACCGGCTCCCGCCTGTTGCGAGGCATAGTCGAGCAGCCAGCGCATTTGCTGGGCGCTCAGATTGGCCGCGCAGCCGGCGGCTGCCGCGGCACCGAACGTACCCACCACATTGTGGGTGTCTGGCAGCATGGTCGCGGTGAGAACGGTCTTCATCGCGCGCATGCCGATGTCGTAGCCCAGGGTTACTGCGCGCAAAAAATGGGTGCCGTCGATACCAAGCTGTTCGCCCATAGCAAGCGCGGCCGGCACGACCGCGCAGCCCGGATGGGCGCCGCCGGCGTTGTAGTTGTCATCGGTCTCATCGGCCTGGGCCAGCGCGCCATTGACGATTGCGGCTTCGATCGGCCCACTGAGAATATCGGAGGCTACGATTGTCGCCGTTTTCGCGCCGCCGACGGCGCGGGCGAACTGTAGGGCCTGACGTCCGGGCGGCAATTCGGAGCCGGAAATCATGGCTGCCAGCGTGTCGAGGATGTGATTCTTTGTTTCCTCCACCGCGGCCGCCGGAAGCGCGCGATTGCCGGCCTCGTTCATATAACGGCTGAGTTTATCCATGATCGGGCCGACCTCTGCGTCGGCGGCCGAGACACGGTATGGAAATGCTGTTGCAACGGTGGCGCCTGCGCCACTCGCCAGCAGACGCCGCCGTGTCAGCTTCCCGTTGCGATCTGCTGTCAGTGGTCCCTCTCCGATAAGCGCGGTTTGATGCCGCTTTAAAATGAATCACACTCTACCCGGCAGCGAGGATCGGCGCCATGACGGGGTCTATTGCGCAGGCAACGCTCTAGCATTTAAGACGGCGAACATTCGCCGGAGCAGCTATAAGGATAAGCGCCGACAGCGGACGCGAGAAAGACAATGCGTCAAGGGCCATCGGGCGTAAAAAGACGTGAGAGGACGTGCCATGACAGAACAAGCCACCGGCAAGACCCCATTTACCGCCGAGAACGAGACGCGCCCGCGGATTGCTTTCCTGCTTGGCGACTGCACGGGTATCGGACCGGAATTGGTCGCCAAGATTCTGGCCGAAGGTAAAATGGCCGAACATGCCCGCCTGGTGGTGATCGGCGACGCCCGCGTTCTGCAAAGAGGCATGCGCGACGCCAAGGTCGATTTCAAATGGAGCCGCGTCGACACCGTCTCGGCCATCGACTGGTACAACGGCATCGTCCCGTTCATCGACTTGAAGAACATCGATCCGGACAAATTTCCGCAAGGTGTCGGTTCCGCGGAATCCGGCAAGCTGACCGGCGACACACTCGCTTATGCCATTGGCCTCGCCCAGCGGGACGAGATTGACGGCATTACCTTCGCGCCATTGAACAAAAAGGCGCTCAACGACGGCGGATGGAAATTTCGTGACGAACATCAAATGTTCGCGCATCTGTTGGGACACAACGGCCATTTCAGCGAGATGAACGTGCTGGACGGTCAGTGGATGACCCGCGTGACCTCGCATGTCTCACTCCGCCAGGCGATTGACCAGATCACGCCCCAACGGATCGAGGATTCTTTGAAACTTGCCGATTGGGCCATGAAGGCTGCCGGTATCGAGAAGCCGCGTATCGCGGTCGCGGCGCTCAATCCGCATAACGGCGAGAATGGATTATTCGGCACGGAGGAGATCGACATCATTCGCCCGACCGTCGAAAAAATGGCAGCCCAGGGCATTGACTGCAAAGGTCCCTTCGCCTCGGACACGGTCTACATCAAGGCGTTCGAGGGTGCGTATGACAGCGTGTTGTCGATGTATCACGATCAGGGTCAGATCGCGACCAAGCTTAAGGGCTTTAACCGTGGCGTTACGATCACAGCCGGACTGCGCACCGTTTTCACCACGCCGAGCCATGGGACCGCATTCGACATTGTAGGAAAAGGCGTCGCAAACACAGGTGCTACAGAAAACGCGATCATGCTTGCGGTGAAGATGGCCGGCCGTCGTCGCGCCGAGCCGACCGTTTCATAACGCGCACGGGAATGCGAATAGACTTCAGTTCGCTTGCGACTGCAGCAAAGCACCATGGAACGCGGCCTTGCGCGACGGTAGCCATCCATCGCTCAATGGTTGTCGGCGACGGGCGTCTCGTCGACGAACACCACGCTGCAATGCCGGGCGCTGCCTCCGCACAATTGCATCGCACCGGCGCTCGCGGCTTCGCTCGTGCGCTGGCCGGTTCGCCAGCCGTAATAGCCATCGGGCGACACCGCGAAGGCCCGATGCGGCGCGCTGATCAAATAAGTTTCAAACGCATTGCGGCCATCGGCCGACAGGACTTTCGGCGCTGCAAGGGGCGGCCGTGGCGGTGGCGGCAGCAGTGTCTGCCGCGGCATCATGTTTTGCTTTTGCAGGAAGGCGTCGACGTAGGGCGTCCAGATCGGAATTCCCACTCTTGAAAACAACTGGTGTCCATCGCTTCCGAACGCAGGCGCGGTGATGAAATCGACGCGGCCGCCGCCGGATTGGAAGGCCTGTTTGAGGCGCTGGGCTAAAGCGGGCGCGAAGAAGTGATCGTTTTCCGCATAGACCCAGAGCATGGGTACGCGCGATCGCGCACCGAAGGCATGGAACGCCTCGATCAGCCGATCGCCACGGCAGACCTCGTCAGCGCTCGATGAACCCCGCCCGCCGGCAAAGCTGATGGCCGCGACGAGCCCTGGCGGCGGATCGGCGGTAAGCGCCACCGTCGCAAAGCCGCCGGCGGAATGACCGACAGCGATGATGCGCGAGGCGTCGATATCGGGCCGTGACGATAATGTGGCGACAGCGGCCTTCAGATCGGCCACCGCCGCTGCCGACGCCGCCAGATAATTGGCGTTCTCGCAACCGCCGTAGCTTTCCGCCCAACTGCCGCCCGAGCCGCCATAGCCGCGTCGCATCACCACCACCGCGGCAAAGCCACGCCGGGCGAACTCCATGGCCTCCGGAAGCATCGCCCAGGGCGTCATGTCCGGACGCTCGTCAGCCGACCGCGGTGAGCCGTGATTGATCAAAGCCAGCGGATAACGGCCCGGTTCGTTCGGGCGGACCAGCACCGCTTCGAGGCCGCCCGCACCGGCCGCCTGCATCGGAATGTGGAGTTCTTCGCGCAGGTAGGGATCGGCCATGGCGGAGACGACCGATCCGATCAACAAGACCGCAGCGTATAGCCAGCCCCGCCTACGCATCATCATACTCTTTGACGCTCTTGCGGCTCAGCATGTGCTTCACGTTGGAGTACGCCTTCCGTCACTGCCAATATGGCAGAAAGCCTGAACTCTTCTCTTCTGCCGCGAGGAGCCGCAGCATCGCCGGCCATTCCAGCACGCCATAGGGCCGCCGCGTGCCGGGCTGATAAAGATGGGCGGTGTGCGCCAGCACGTTCTCACCCGGCATCGACAGTTCGGTCTTGGCCGCCATGGCATCGACCTGCGAGCGGCACGACAATTCGAGCTGATACATCGTGTTGAAGGCCTGCTGGATGGTGGCGCCGCAGGTGAGGAGCCCGTGATTGCGCATGATCATGGCGTCGTGCGGCCCGAGATCGCGCACCAGCCGTTCGCGCTCGTCGGTATCGATCGCCGGTCCTTCGTAGTCGTGATAGCCGATATGGCCGGCAAAGCGGATCGAGGTCTGCGACATCGGCAGCAGGCCGCATTTCATCGCCGCCACCGCCATGCCGGCACGAGTGTGAGTGTGCAGCACGCAGGCGACGTCCGGCCGCGCCTTGTGGATGGCGCCGTGGATGACATAGCCGGAGACATTGATGCCGTAATCGGTATCGGGCTTGGCAATGATATTGCCCTCGACGTCGATCTTGATGAGGCTCGACGCGGTGATCTCCTTGTAGAGCAGGCCGTAGAGGTTGATGAGGAGGTGATCGGTGCCCGGAATGCGCGCCGTGATGTGGTTATAGATCAGGTCGGTCATGCCGTAGGCGTCGACCAGCCGGTAGCAGGCGGCGAGATCGAGCCTGGTCTGCCACTCTTGTGCCGACACCTCGTTACGGATCGACTTGAAGTCTGTCGCGTAATTCAAGGCTCATCCTCCCCTTTTACTCGCTTTTGTCAGCACAACTCTGCCGAGGGTTTCTGTCGAGCAGACAGTCTCCTAATCCGGCGGTTTCCTCGCAAGCCACTTTTGCATGACGGTTCTGGGAACAGCCTCGAAGCCGATCCGCTCATAGAAAGACACGACGGCGGTGTTGGTATCGCGAACCATGAGTTGGACCTTCGCTATGCCTCGTTCGGCCAGCCATTTTTCCCCCGCCTCGACGATCAACCGGCCGAGACCCTCCCCTTGATAGTCCAGAGCAACCGCGACGTAGTAGAGCCATCCCCGATGCCCATCATGGCCGACCATCACGCTGGCGACAATTTCCTTATCGGCCGTCCGCGCTACCAGTACGTCCGAGTTTTCCTTGCCGCGAGCGAACCGGAAATCGGCAAAGGGGTCGTTGTAGCTGACGACCAATCCGCAACTGTGCCACAATGCGACAAGCGGCGCCTCATCTGCCGCCGTGGCCGCGCTTACCAGAACCGTCATGACCTCCGCCTGACTCCCCACAGTGATTGCGTGACCCCGAGCGAACTAATCGAAGCGATCGGAACACAAATTACGCGATTGACTGGGTACTTATCGACATAGGCTGGGAAAGCACTCTTAAAGTGAACTGCTAATATGGCCGACAAGATCGACGATATTTTGCGCAACCACGCCAAGGAGAAGCTTGCGCGCGGCGAACTCGTCGCCTCGATGACAGTGCGGCTGGTTGCCGGCATCGAAATCGCGCGCATCGCCAAGACGGCCGGATTCGACAGTCTTTACGTCGATATGGAGCATTCCAGGTTCTCGCTCGAAACCACCGGCCAGATCTGCATGGCGGCGTTGGCTGCGGGGATCACGCCGCTGGTGCGGGTGCCCGCGCTTGCCGAAGTGTCGCGCGTCCTTGACGGCGGAGCGCTCGGCGTGATTGCGCCGCATATTCGGTCGGCCGCCGAGGCGCGGGACTACGTCACCGCGGCGAAATTCCCGCCGCTCGGCGAGCGCTCGGCCGCGGGGCCGCTCCCTCACCTGCACTACCGCAGCTTTCCAGCCGCCGAGGCCGACGCTGCGCTCAACGCCGCGACGCTCCTCGTGGTGCAGTTCGAAAGCGACGAGGCCATCGCCAAGGCCGACGAGATCGTTGCCGTCGATGGCATCGACATGGTGCTGATCGGCACCAACGATCTCCTCGCCGATTGGGGCCTTACCGGCCAATACGAACATCCGCGCGTCCGTGAAGCCTATGCCAAGACCATCGCCGCCTGCCGCCGCCACGGCAAACACGTCGGCGTCGGCGGCCTCGCCTCACGCCCCGATCTCGCCACCGACTATGTGCGCATGGGCGCGCGCTACGTCTCGACCGGCACCGATCTGGGCTTTCTCCTCGCCGCCTGCACCACCAAGGCCAAAGAAACGCAGGCGATGATGCCGGATTGAAGCCCTGAGCCTTCCGTCATTCCGGGGCCGAGCCAACGGGTCCGCGCGAAGCGCGCGGCCCGATGACAGGCTCCGCGAGGAGCCCGGAATCCATATTCGCTGACCTGTGATTATGGATTCCCGGCTCGCCGCTGCGCGGCGGCCCGGAATGACGGGCTGAGAGAATTGGTGTAACAACCACCGACAAAGAAAAGCTGCGGGAGAAACGTGTATGGGCGAACGCCTTTGGTCAGTTGCAAAAACATTTGGCGCAATAATTCTTGCCGCAATAATTTTTGGCCTGCCGCTGGCGCTGGCGGCATTCGCCACGCCGGCCGCGGCCGATGACTACCCCTCCCGTTCGATCCGACTGATCATCCCCTTCCCGCCCGGCGGCGCCAACGACGTGGTCGGCCGCATCGTCGCCAGTCAGCTCAGCCGAAAACTCGGCCAGCAGATTTTCGTCGATAATCGGAGCGGCGCCGGCGGCGTGGTCGGCACCGACGTCGCGGCCAAGTCTGCCCCCGACGGCTACACGCTGCTGGTCATCTCGGTCGCGCATGCGGTCGATCCCTGGCTCTACAAATTGACGTTCGATCCGGTGAAGGACTTCGTGCCGGTCGCCATCCTCGGCTCCGGCACCAATGTGCTGACCGTCAATCCGAAAACGCCGATTCATTCGGTGCAGGAACTGCTCGATCTCGCCAAGCAGAAGCCCGGCTTCTTGAACTACGGTTCCGCCGGCATCGGCAGCTTCCAGAATCTCAGCGGCGAATTGTTCAAGCTGATGGCCGGCGTCGACATCGTGCACGTGCCGTATAAAGGCGGCGGACCGGCAATGCTCGCCGTCATCGCCGGCGAGGACCAGGTGATGTTCTCCTCGATCGTGCAAACGGTTCCCAATATCCAGTCGGGCAATTTGCGGGCGCTGGCGACCGGCGGCGCGAAACGGAGCCCTATCCTTCCCGACCTGCCGACCATCGGCGAGGCCGGCGTGCCCGGCTATGTGGCGTCCGACTGGTGGGGCATTGTCGCACCGGCCGGCACACCGCAGCCGATCGTCGACAAGCTGCACGCCGCGATCGAGGATGTTTTGAATTCGGCCGATACGCAGAAATACATGAATGAACAGGGCGCGACGCCGACGCATATGAGCTCGGCCGAATTCGGCAAATATATTCAATCGGAAATCGCCAAGTGGGGACCGGTGGTGCAAAAAGCCGGGATGAAAGCGGAGTGACTACGCCGCATCAGCCCGGCCGCTTTACCTACAGCTCCGACCCGGTGCGCGTCGTATTCGGCGCAGGCGCCATCGGATCGCTGCGCGGCGAAACCACACTTCACAAAATGTCGCGGCTGGTCGTGCTGTGCTCGAAATCGCGCGCCGATTTCGCCCGCCGCGTCACCGGCACGATCGCGGATCGTTGCGTCGGCTTCTGCGAAACAGCCGGCCAGAACATGCCGCGCGACGCGTTCGAGCGCATTGTCAATGAGTTGCAGCGGCTCAAGGCCGACGGCTTTATCGTGGTCGGCGGCGGCTCGCCGATTGGGCTTGCCAAAGCCGCCGCCGCGGCGACCAAAATCCCCTACATCGCCATCGTCACCACCTATTCCGGCTCGGAAATGGCGGCGCGCTGGTATGTCGGCGTCGCCGACAATCGCGTCTCCGGCGAAGGCCCCGAGGCGCTGCCGGCCACCGCGATCTACGATCCGGAATTGACCCTCGATCTGCCCGCGCACATCTCGGCGGCGAGCGGCATGAACGCCATGGCGCATGCGGTCGAGAGCCTTTACGGCATCGACACCAACCCCGTCGTCGAAACCATGGCCGAGGAAGCGGTCCGCCTGCTCGGCGCAAGCCTGCCGCGGATCGTGCAAAATCCGCGTGATCTCGCGGCGCGCAGCGACGTCCAATACGGCGCCTGGCTGGCGGCGAATTTCCGTGCCGCGGTCGGGCTCGAACACGCCATCGCGCAACGGCTGCGGCAGTGGTTCAATCTCGACCACGCCCAGTGCCACGCCATCTCGACCCCTTACGCGATCGGCTTTAATGCCGGCGCCGCGCCCGCCGCCATGACGCGCATCAAGCGGGCGCTCGGCGTCGACGATGCGGCGCGTGGGCTGTACGATCTCAATGTGCGGCTCGGTCTGCCAACCGGATTCAAGGCTCTCGGCATGCGCGAAGAGGATATCGGCAAGGCGATCGAGGTCGTCTCCGCCGCCAAGATCAGGCATCCGAAGCCATTGACCAAGGAAGAACTCACCGACGTCATCACTCAGGCCTATGCCGGCGCGCCGCCGCGCTTCTAGAATGTGCGAACCAATGAGCGGACGGCGATAACTTCATGACAGCGCCAACGGCCGGCTCCGGAATGAAATGGGTCGGCCGCTCGATGCGGCGGCTGGAGGATCCGGCGCTGGTCATCGGCCGCGGCCGCTTCACCGCCGATCTGCCCGCCGCCCATTACGTGCGCTTCGTGCGCAGTCCCGTCGCCTCCGGCCGTATCATCCGCATTGCCGCGCCGGACGGCGCGACGATCGTGAGCGCCGCCGATCTCAACGGCGTGCGGCCGATCCGTCCGATGCTGCACAAGTTCAATTATCAGCCGATCGAGCAGCCGATTTTGGCCAAAGACGTGGTGCGCTTCGTCGGTGAGCCGGTTGCCGCGGTCGTCGCCGCAACGGCCGCCGCGGCGGAGGACAGCGCCGACGCGGTCGAACTCGAAATCGACGAATTACCCGCGGTGGTCGACGCCTGCGACGCGCTTGCCGCGGACGCGCCGCGCGTCCACGCAGCGACCCCGAATAATTCAAACGTCGTCGTCGAAGGCCGGATGGAAACGCCCGACTACGCCGCCACGCTGGCGCGCGCGACGCGGCGCATTCGCGTCAATGCGCGGTCGTACCGGCAGAATGCGACGCCGCTCGAAGCCCGCGCCGCGCATGCCGCGTTCGATCCGGCGACCGGGCGCGTCACGCTGACCTGCGCGACGCAGATGCCACATCTGACCCGCACCGCTATCGCCGATGTGCTCGGCTTCGACGAAGCCGATCTACGCGTGGTGGCGCCCGATGTCGGCGGCGGTTTCGGCCAGAAAATGTCGCTGCCGACCGAATATGTCGTGCTGGTCTCGCTGGCACGCCGGCTGCGATCGAGCGTCGCCTGGAGCGAAGACCGCCGCGAAAATCTGATCGCCGCCTTCCACAGCCGCGACCAATATGTCGAGATCGAAGGCGCATTCGATGCCGACGGCAAGCTGTTGGCGCTGACCGCCGATGTCATCGCCAATATCGGCGCCTATTCCTGCTTTCCGACCACCTGCGGCGTCGAGCCGCTGATGGCCATGGCCGAGATGCCCGGCCCCTATGACGTGCGCGCCTATTCGTGCCGCGCACGCGGCGTCGCCACGCATACTTGCACCATGGCGCCCTATCGCGGCGTGTCGCGTCCGGTCATCACGTTTGCCATGGAGCGGCTGATGGACAAGGCCGCAGCGGCGCTCGCGCTGAGCCCGGTCGAAATCCGCAGGCGTAACCTCATCACCCGCTTCCCCTACACATCGGCGACCGGTCTGGTGTTCGACGAGGGCAGTTATCTCGAAACGCTGGAGAAAGCGGCGGCCTATGTCGACCTGCCGGCATTTCGCCAGACCCAGCGCGAGGCCCGCAAAGAAGGCCGCTATCTCGGCATCGGCTTTGCGGCTTTCTCCGAGCGCACCGGCTACGGCAGTCCGGCTTTTGCCGCCCGCGGCATGGAGATCACGCCGGGCTGGGAGCATGTCGACGTCGTCATGGACCCGTCAGGCCGCGTCGAAGCCCGCATCGGCGCCAGTCCGCACGGCCAGGGGCTCGGCACTACGCTCGCCCAACTCGTCGCCGACGAGGTCGGCGTCGCGCCGCATAATGTGCGCATCATCCACGGCGACACCGACCGCACGCCCTATGGCTGGGGCACATTCGCCAGCCGTTCGCTGGTCATCTCAGGCGGCGCCACCATGCTGGCGGCGCGGAAAATCCGTCACAAGCTTCTCACCATCGCCAGCCAGGTCTTGGAAGCAGCCGCCGAAGATATCGTGCTGGAAGACGGCAACGCCAAAGTCACCGGCACCGATCGCATGGTGACGATCGCGGCGCTGGCGCGCGCCGCCTATCATCAGACCCATCGCTTCGGCGACATCACGCCCGGCTTGAGCGAGAGCGCGCATTACGATCCGCCCGGCACATTTTCCAATGCCTGCCATGTCGCCATCGTCGAAGTCGACACGGCGACCGGCGGCGTGAAAGTGGAAAAATTCCTGGCGGTGGAAGACGCCGGCCGCATCATCAATCCGATGATCGCCGACGGCCAGGTCCATGGCGGCATCGCGCAGGGCATCGGCAACGCGCTGTTCGAAGAAGTGATCTACGACTCGACCGGCAATATCCAGACCGCGACCCTTGCCGATTATCTGCCGCCGACCAGCAGTGAAATTCCGCCGATCGAATTACATCACATCGAAACACTGGCGGCGTCCTCGGTCACCGGCGCCAAGGGTTTGGGCGAAGGCGGTGCCATCGGCGCACCGGCCGCGGTGATCAACGCCGTCAACGACGCGCTGTCGCCGTTCAACGTTTCGATCGACGAAATGCCGGCCACGCCGCAGCGGATCAGGGCTGCGCTTCGCGGCTGCGGAGTCTGACCGCGGTCACACCGGCCGTTCGCGGGCCGCGACGATGGCGAGAAACAGGTAGGCGACAAGGAGCGTCATCTCGACCAGCACGATCAGAAGGCTGCCGCCATAGACTTGCGGAAAGAATACCTCCACGGCCGCCATCGAAACGACCGAGGTCAGCCACACCACCGCGCCCCAGGCGGCGGCAAGCCAGAGCCCGACCGCGGCGACAAGGTCGAGCACGGCGAAAAAGACCGTCGCGGTTTGCCAGGCAATCGTGTGCGCCTCGAAACCATCGTCGGCAGGCGCGCCGATGCCGCAGACTTGCGCCCAATGATAGAGACCCTTGACCAGCGAAATGCCGGCCATGACGCGCAGAAATAGAATGAGGTACTCGGTCCAAGTCCCTCGCTTTGCAGCCTTATCTGCCAGCACCGGGTCGAGCATGTCGCTTGGCCGGGTCGGCCGGTGCTGCAAATGGTCGATCATTGCGTTTCCGTGCGGTTTTCGGCGAAACCCCGTGAGGAGCGATAGAGGCGCCCCCAACAGCCGTCAACGCCGCCCCGGGGTGGTCATTATGGCGGCGAAAAGCCTATCGGCGGCCTCAAGTAGCGGCCAAGCCGGGGACAGGCTAAAAGGGCGGCAGAATGGAGTTGTGTCATGGCGATCAAATTCGGCCGCCCGCTTGAACGCAGCCGCATCGTCCCGATCGAGGCCGAGGCGCCGGCGCCGCGTCTGGACCTTTCGATCCGGCCCCGGCGCAATCGCCGTGCCGAGTGGTCGCGGCGGATGGTGCGCGAAAACGTGCTCACCACCAACGACCTGATCTGGCCGTTGTTCCTGGTCGACGGGATAAAGGTCCGCGCTCGCGTCGATTCAATGCCCGGTGTCGAGCGGCTTTCCGTCGACGAGGCTGTGCGGGCCGCCGAGCTTGCGGCCAAGCTGACCATCCCCTGCATCGCTCTGTTTCCTTACACCGAGCCCGGCCGGCGCGACGAGGCCGGTTCAGAGGCGCTCAATCCGGACAATCTCGTTTGCCGCGCCATCCGCGCGATCAAAAAAGAGGTCCCGGAGGTCGGCATTCTTTGCGACGTGGCGCTCGATCCCTACACCAGCCACGGCCATGACGGGCTGCTGCGCGACGGCATCATCCTCAACGACGAAACGGTCGAGGTTCTGGTCCGGCAGGCGCTGGTCGAAGCCGAGGCGGGCTGCGACATCATCGCGCCGTCCGACATGATGGATGGCCGCGTCGGCGCCATCCGTGCTGGGCTCGATGCAGCAGACTTCGGCGACGTGCAGATCATGGCCTATACGGCGAAATACGCTTCCGCCTTCTACGGCCCGTTCCGTGACGCGGTAGGGTCGAGCGCGACACTGATCGGCGACAAGCGCACCTATCAGATGGATCCGGCCAATACCGACGAAGCGCTGCGCGAAGTGGAGCTCGACATCGCCGAGGGCGCGGACATGGTCATGGTCAAACCCGGCCTGCCTTATCTGGACATCCTGGCACGCGTTAAGGAAACGTTCGGAATGCCCACCTTTGCATACCAAGTGTCCGGGGAATATGCCATGATCATGGCTGCGGCGGGAAATGGCTGGCTCGATGGCGACAAGGCGATGACCGAGAGCCTGATCGCATTCAAGCGTGCCGGGGCCGATGGGGTATTGACGTATTTTGCGCCGCGGATTGCGGAGAAACTGAAGAAGGGCGGCATATAACCGCTCCCGCCTGAATAATGTTCGAGGCGGATTCGATGCGTGAGTATGACGACGATATCCGGCCTTATGTGCCGGTCTTGCAGCGGCTGATCATCCTTGTGGCGGTGATCGTTGCCGTGCCGGTGGTTTTATGGACCATCACGGCATTCATTCGGACCTATATCGGTCCGCCTCATGCGCCAAATTACCAGCGCATAGCGGTGCTGCAACCCGCCAACAGCGCAGCCGATGCGTCACCCGTGGGCCCGCCGCAAGATATTAGCCCCGCAGCCGCCGCGGCTCCGACCGCCAATCAAACACCGGCCCCCTCCCCGCCGGCCCAACTGACAACCGCGCCGGCGGCCGCCGATCAAACGGCAACAATAAGCCAGCCATCAACCCAAGCGCCGAGCCAAATGGCGCCGGCACCCCCGCCGGTCGCAGTGGCCTCCGCACCCGCGTCGGCAGCGCCCCTATCGGCACCGCCCATGGCTTGGGGAGCGTCGGTGATGATGCCGCCGGCGCGAGCGACGCCGGACAGCCCTACCATCACCGCTGCGCCGGATCAGACCACGGCAGACGATGACGCATTGCCGGCCGTCGCGCCGATCGCCGGCCACGTCCCGCTGCCGCGCCGGCGGCCCAATGCCGTCGCCATGGTCCAAACCGGTGCCTTGCAGCCCACGATGGCGGCCAATAACGCTGTGCCCGCTGGCGTGCCGCTGCCCCGAGCGCGCCCGACGGCTGCTCCCGAGGCTGCCCCCGCCGATACGACCAACGATCTGGTGCCGAGCTTCAACATAGAGCAGGCGCACTAGCCGCGACCTGGATCGTGCCCCACCGGTGAGCCGGCCCCGGCATTACCAAAGATATTTGATCGTGCCGGTGCCGGTATAGGTCTGCGACGTCTTGGCGAATTCGCCGTCGAAGCTCGCCATCAGCGACCAATTGGGCGAGATCCTCAATTCCGCGCCGGCCGAAGTCAGCGCCGAATTCGCCGGGATCGCCGCGCCGTTGACCACGAAGTTCGCTCCGGGGAGCGCCTGGAACGTCGCCGACAACGACGGGTTGGACACCCAATCATGCGCCCAAGCGATCTTCGCACGCAGGATCAGCGGCATGCCGCCGACCACTTGCAGGTTGTCGAAGCGCGAGCCGAGTTCGCTGCGGGTGTCGGTCGCGGTCATCGCGGCGTAGGACAAACCGAAACCGCCACCACTCAGATCGGTTTCGCTATAGCTCGGCGTGTGGAACAGCTGGGATTGCAAAGCGGCGTAAGGCGTCACCCCGATTCCGGTCACGCCATAACGATAGCCGCTCTCGAGCCGGGCGCCGTAGCTCTGCCCATCGAACTGCGCTTTGAGCTGATCGCCAAGCGGCGCGGTGCGGTCGGTCGTGAACCAATGATTGGCGATGCCCGCGGAAGCAGACAGATACAGCGGGCCGGAGCGCGTCGTGCCGTAGACACCGAACTGGAATGAATTGCTGCGGCCGGTGCCGAGATTTTGCGCGGTGGCCCAATTGCTGCCGGAACCAGCCAACGCGAAGCCTATGACGCTGCCCGGCGTGACGTGATAATCGAGGCCGCCGGCGAACCCGAAGGCCTGCGCCGTGACCGTATTCGTGCCGGCGGCCGCGCTGCCGTCGGTCTTGTTGGTGCCGCCGAAGCTCGAGCCCCACGCCGTCCAGCGCTGGGCGAAGTCGGCCGGCGCCGGCGGCGCCTTGGTAAGCACGGATGCATAAGCGAGCGCGATATCGGGCGGGAAGCTTGCTTCCTGTTCCGGCGCGAAGGCGGCAGCGGTGCCGCCGCCCGCACCGCCGCGGCCGTCGACCGAGGGGTCGACCATGATGCCGAGGAAGCCCGACATCATCGTGAACGAAGCCTGCTCGGTCGCCGTGGAGGACTCGCCGGAAAGCTGTGCCAGCGCCGTATTCAAATTGCCGCCGCTCATGGCGAATATGTTGGCGAAATTCGGCGTCAGCGCGCCGCCGGAATTGAAGAAATTGTTGAGTGAGCCGGCGACGTTTTGTTGATTGCCGGTCAGCCCCGAGCCAGCGCCGAGTGTCGCCGCATTGAGATTCAAAAACACGTCGTTGGCATTGTAGCTCAGGCTGGCGCTGAAGTTCGGCAGGTTGACCGTAGCGAGCTGTCCGAATGTCGTGCCGCCAAGCCCCCCCGATTGCAGGATCGTGTATTGCTGTTTCGAGACATAAGAGCCTGGCTGGAATGCGGCCAGAACATTCGCACCGCCGAGCGCCGCAGTGCCGGTGACATTGGCGAATGTCGATGTCGTCGGATTGAGCTGGACGATGTAGTTGGCACCCGCCTGGAAGGCGAGATTGCCCGAAACGGTCATCGACGTTCCCGGCGACCCTGGCGTGCCCGGTGCAAAGTTACCGCCGGACGTGATGGTCATTGTCGTCGGCGGATCGACCGTTCCGTGACCGGTCAGGGTACCGCCGGAGTTGATGGTGATGCCCGACGAATTGGTGATCGAGCCGTCGACTTCCAGCGTGCCGGCATCGATGGTGGTCGTGCCGGTGTAGCTATTGGTGCCGGTCAGGATGCTGGTGCCGGGACCGTTCTGCACCAGGCTGCCACCAGAAGCGGTTCCGTCGACGATCTGGCCGCCGAACGACCACGAGGTCGCAGCGACCGGCGCGAGCGTCAACGTATTGCCGTTGAGCAGCACAAAATCGTTGTTCGGGCTGCTTGAATTCGACGGATTATCGGCAAGGCCGGCAATCTGATTGTTGGCACCTAAGGCCAGTACAGCAGTAGCACCGCCGCCGACACGGCCGAGCGTGACGCCGCTGCTGGTGGCGATGGTATTGACCGCACCGAGGGTGAGCGCGCCGGCCTCGACATAGGTCGCGCCAGTATAGGTCTGGGCACTCGAAAGCGTGACGTTATTGTTGGTGTAGGTGGAGGCGAGCGTGCTGAGGCTGGTGATGGTGATATTGCTGCCGTTGGTAGTGCTGTCATCCCTGATGAAAGTGCCCGCGAGCGCAGTGCCGCTACAGGAAACAATCGTGCAGGCCATGTCGTTGGGATCGTTGTCGCCGCCGGCCTGCAGGCCGTTGCTCATGACGCCTGAAAATGTCCCGCTGCTGCTCTGATCGAACACCAACGTACCGCCAGCGTTGCTGATCGCGCCGCCGATTGGCAGGCTGGCGGTGGTTACGTCCAATGTGGCGCCAATTTGGATATTGGTGCCGCCCGTATAGGTATTAGTGCCGGTCAGCTTAACGGTGCCGCCCACCAGGTTGAAATCGCCGGCGCCCGAAATCGGATCGTTGAATACTGAACCGCCATTGCCGGAATATTGCAGCTCAGCGCCCGACGCTACGCTGATTGGGGTCGTTGCACTCGTGCCGAACACACCATTGCCGATGCGCAGCTCCCCGGCATTGACCGAAACGCTCGCGCCCGTGCCGAAACTCACGCCACCGCTTCCGGAAATATCGAGGAGGCCGGTGCCCGCCTTGACCAAGGACCCCGTGCCCGTTCCTGTAATCGTGCTCGACAGCGTCGAACTCAGATTGTTGCTGTCGCCGATAGTCAATGTGACGCCGCTGGCGATAGTGACCGCGCTGTTGTTGCCGTCGCTGTTGAGCGCACTGAGGACGTTGTTGGCATCCACGGCCAGGATCGCGTTCGATGGTTTGCTCTTCACATTCGAGAGCCAAACCGTCGTGCCGCCACCCGTAGTCGGAAAATAGTTTGCAGTGTTGAGCTGCAGCGTGCCGGAATTGACGGTGATGGGTCCGCTGAGGCCTCCGGCGGTGCCGCCAAGGACGAGCGTGCCTGAGCCAGAAAGCGTCAGGCCGCCGGTGCCCGTAACGGCGGAGTTGATCGTGTTCGTGGACTTCACGTCGATCACGGCTTCGCTGGCGCCGAATGCCAGCGTGCCGCCGCTAATCGTCGTAGTGCCTTCGAGAATAAGGCCGGCCGAACTGGTGCCATTGCCGATCGTCAGCGTATCGCCGCTGCCGATTGTGATTGTCTTGCTGTTCTCGACATTGAGCGCATAGGCCTGCGTATTGGCATTGAGGGTTTGGTTCGACGAAACCTGCACGACGTTCGACGCACCGAAGGTGCTGGTGTAGGTCGCTACTGTGTAGCCGTTGGTCGAGTTATAGGTGAGGAAATTGTATGGGTTGGTCGAGGCGCTACCGCCACTGTCAGTGATGATCCAGACCGGCACGATGCCGTTGGTAAGACTCGTCGACGCGCCGCTCGAAAATACCTGCACGCCGTTGGTCCCACTCACCCCGAGATTGCTTCCCGTGGCCGGATCGATGAAGACCGTCGCGTTCGCCGGCGCTCCAGCATCGGTATTGCCATTGCGGGTGATGCCATTTGTAAAGGTAACATCGGTTCCCTTCCCGCCGGTCGTCCCCGTGCCGGCATCAACTGCAATGGTCGCCGTCGCACCGGCGGCAAGGCTGCCGAAGGTTACGCTGCCCACCGCGTTAGTGCCGCTCGAATTCGAGTTCTCGATGGTCAAGGTACGCTGCACGTCGGTCAACGTACCGGCCCACGAATTGGTGTAACCATTAGTGTCGTATGTGCTTCCGCCACCGAGGAATAGACTACGATTCGAACTAAAGCTGGCGCCGGCCTGGAGGGTGCCACCATTGAGTTCGACCCTGACCAAGCGCCGCTGATCCGACGGGAAGCACAGTGCCGTTGAGCGTGGTGGCGCCGAGCGCGGCGTCGCTCATCACTTCGACGGTCGGCGTGCCGGTATTGCCGATGATGATATTGCCGTAAAAATACGGGCTGGCTGTACTGAGGATCAGCTTGCCCTGGGTGCCGCTGTTGAGATCGTCAATCGTCAGATCGGATTCGCCGTTCGCATTGCCGAGGGCAACATCGTTGGTGCCCAACGAGACCAGCGGCCCGCCGAGCGTGACGATATAACCATTGACGTTGATGGTGGCGGCTTCGCTGTCGACGCCGATCGGACGATTGGTCGTGAAGGTGGCCGTACCGCCTCCTGCCGTTCCGCCGATGGTGAGCGTGCCGTTGCCTTCAGTCAGGCTGTTGAAGATGATGCCGTTGTCGGCCTGAATCGCGGTCGGGGCGTTGGTTGGGACGCCCTGCGAGTTGAGCGTCAGGCTATTATTGAATTGAGTGGTGGTCAGGGTCGGCGCGGCGCCGAGCGCCGAGTCGCTTGGAGCACCAGTCGAGCTGCTGATGATAAGGTCGCCGGCGGTGATCGTGGTGCCGCCGGTATAGGTGTTGGTGCCGCTCAACGTGGCCGTAAAGCCTGCGTCGTTGCCCAGCTGCATAACGAAGCCAACCTGGGGTGTGCCGACCAGGATCGGATCGCTCGGTGTGCCCAGATTGAATTGGGTGATGCCGGTAAATCCGCCATTGCCATCGAGCGTCCCGGTCGAGAGCGTCGAGTTGCTGATCGTGGTGCTGACGGTGAGGTTCTTTTCCAGGATGTAACCGGGCAACTGCGCGACGGTTATTGTGCCGACATTCGGCATCGTGGTGACGCTAGCGGGATTAAGATTCCACTGTGTCGCAATCTGAATGTCGCCTGGAGAGAGGTATGGCAACCCAAGGCCACCATTGGCGTTCCGGTAGGCATCAGCGTTGATAAAATCGGCATACAGACCAGTTTCTTTGTCGATGCCCGGTATGGCTGAGCCCTTCACCCCGCTGATATTCGAGGTGGTTGTGAATAGCTTAGAATTCTTGTTCTTGAGGATGCTGTATTCCAGGCCGCGATAGACATCGCTCGTCAGGCCGGTCAGCGTCGTCGGAATCGGCGACCCGGTTGCGGTATTCACGACTTGCGGCACGCCGTCATTCAGCGGCAGCAGTAGATTGGCGGCTTCCATCTGTGCCCAGAACTGGGCGGTCGTCAGATTGGAGTAATTGGCGATCACATTCACATAAACCGGCAGATTGCTCGAACCGTAGGCTGAATCCTCCAGCGCCGTGAAGGTGTGATGGCCGTCTGTGAGATAGAGCTTGCCGCCGGGCCCGATGACCACGGGCTCGATATCGCCCAATAGACTGGCCACGGTTTCCTGCTGAGAGGGTTGGAGAATGTCGAAGCCGGTGGCCTTCTTGTCGACCTCCGTGAAGCCCTCGTTCATCTGCGTCGGCGCGAGCGAGTCCACCGGAACGGTGTAAAGCGCAAACGGCCCGGCAACGATCGAACTGGCGTTGGCTGGGTTGTAGACCTGAAACGCGCTCGCCTGCAGTTGGCCGGCTTCGACGCGATCGACGGTAAAAACCCCGATCCCGGCCGCCGCCGCGATACCGGCAATGGACGCCAACGACGTCGAAGTACGAAGCCAAGCACGAAACGACTGACCAGCGCGATGTTCTCGCGCGCCCCGCGACAGCATAATGACGCCCCTACGTATTTCTTCTTATGCCCCGCGTAAGGGCTAGATTTGGCGGGTGACACTCGGATGACATTTGCGCGAAATGCCGTACCGACGAGGCGGTCGCGCGGTATTGCGAGCAACTGTGTGGCTTTACTGCAACGTCGCTCCGCCGCGCATGCGCTCGGGGGCATAACCGTCTGCCGTCAGCGCGCGTAGAATTTCCTCGGCGTGAGTGGCATCGCGCGTCTCCATCGTAATATCGAGCTTGGCGCCTTTGGCGGGCACGTCGAGAAACAGCCGGTGATGCTCGACGTCGAGAATATTGGCGCCGAGCTCGCCCAGCCGGCCGGCGATCTGGCCCAAAACACCGGGCCGGTCGGGAATGCTCAGCCGGAACGATACGATGCGGTCCTCCCGCTCCAATTCGCGCACCACGATGGAGGCGAGGATGCGCGGATCGATATTGCCGCCACAAAGGATCAGGCCGACCTTGCGGCCGGCAAAGCGCTCGGGCGCGGCAAGCATCGCGGCGAGGCCGGCGGCCCCCGCGCCTTCCGCGATGGTCTTCTGCAAAGTGAGAAAGCAGTTCACCGCACGTTCGATGAAAATTTCCTCGACGAGAACGATATCGGCGACCAGATCGCGCACGACCGGCAGCGTCAATGCGCCGACCTTCGCAACCGCGATCCCTTCGGCGAGCGTGGCGCCACCGCACGGCCGGTTGCTGCCATGGATGCCATTCCACATCGACGGAAACAGCGCGGATTCGACTCCGATAATATCGATCGAGGGCTTTATCCCGCGGGCGGCGATGGCATTGCCGGCAATAAGGCCGCCGCCGCCGATGGGAACGACCAGCACGTCGAGGTCGGGCACGTCTTCAAGCATTTCGAGCGCGATGGTGCCTTGGCCGGCAATGACGTCTGCATCGTCATAAGGGTGGACCCATACCAGGTCGCGTTCGGCGGCAAGCGCTTCGGCACGGATTTGCGCCTCCATGACCGTCTCGCCGCTCAGCACCACCGTGGCGCCGAGCGCCTCGGTCGCCTTCACTTTCACGAACGGCGTCGTGACCGGCATAACGATAGTCGCCTCGATCGAGAGCCGGCGGGCGTGGTAGGCCACAGCCTGGGCGTGGTTGCCGGCCGACATCGCAATGACGCCACGGCGGCGCTCATCGGCGGACAGGACCGCCAGTTTCACACAAGCGCCACGTTCCTTGAACGAATTTGTGACCTGTAAATTCTCATATTTCACATAAACGTCGGCGCCGGTAAGCGCCGAAAGCGGCCGCGCCGGGAGCATCGGCGTACGCAAGACATGCCCGGCAATCATACGCCGGGCTGCTTGAATGTCCGCGAGTGTGATCTTCACCGGGCCTCCACATCGTTTTTGTTTGTCATGTTTATCGGATGCCGATGTTCGTTGTTCGTAATCCAGGATGACAGTATAATGATAAACTGAAGCCGATCATGACAAACTCCGGACCACATCAGGCTGGACCAGACGCCGCAGCGGGTCGTATAGGCCTCAATGTCGACGTCAAGCCGCACGCCTATGACCCGCTGATGACACCGGAACTGTTCGAGGGTGTGCTACCGCGGCGGGTCGTCGCCTTCATCATCGACCTCTTTATCATCGCCATACCGCTGGTGGCGGCCTCGATGTTCATCTTCGTCCTCGGCCTTCTCACATTCGGCTTGGGCTGGGCGCTGTTTTGGCTGTTATCGCCGGCCTCGGTGGTGTGGGCTTTGGTTTATTACGGCATGACGCTCGGCAGCCCTGCCTCGGCCACAATCGGCATGCGGGCGATGGAGATCGAGATGCGCACCTGGTACGGCGCCCCGGCCTATTTCGTGCTCGGCGCCGTCCATGCCGTGGTTTACTGGATCAGCGTCAGCGTGCTGACGCCCTTCATCCTCGTGGTCGGCTTCTTCAATGCCCGGCGGCGGCTGTTGCACGACATGCTGGTTGGCACGGTGCTTATCAATAACTCCAGTCGGGCCGCTGCGTTACAGGCACGCACCCTCCGCTGAACGCGCAAATCGCCTTTGACGCGGGCTTTCCGTCGCGCAATGCTAGAGTTCAGACGCCGGATTCGGTTCCCGGCGGTCACATAACGCAATAGCGCCATTGACCCAGCACCCGCGCGATACGCCGCAATTCTACCTGACCGCCCCCTCGCCCTGCCCTTACCTTGCGGGCCAGGAGGAGCGGAAGGTGTTTACCCACCTGGTCGGCGAACGAGCGGCGGAACTCAACAATATCCTTACCCAGGGCGGCTTCCGGCGCAGCCAATCCATTGCCTACCGGCCGGCTTGCGAGGGCTGCCGCGCCTGCGTTTCGGTGCGGGTCGTAGCCAAGGACTTTCGGCCGTCGCAGAGCATGCGCCGTATCGCACGGCGTAATGCCGATATTGCGAGCGAGATGCGGATCGCCGTTCCGACCTCCGAGCAATATTCGATCTTTCGCGCCTATCTCGATTCACGGCACCGCGACGGCGGCATGGCCGACATGACGGTGCTCGACTACGCCATGATGGTCGAGGACAGCCATATCGAGACCCGTATCGTCGAATACCGGCGCCGCAAGCCCGGTCCCTACTCGCCGACATTTGCGGGTGCAGGGGCCAAGCGCGGCGAAGGTGACCTCGTTGCGGTCGCGCTTACCGATGTGCTCGGCGACGGGCTTTCCATGGTCTATTCGTTTTTCGAGCCCGACGAAGCCACGCGTTCGCTCGGCACCTTTATGGTGCTCGACCACATTGCGCGCGCACAGCGTATGGGGCTCGCTTACGTCTATCTCGGCTATTGGGTGCGAGGCTCGCGCAAGATGGACTACAAAGGCCGGTTTTTACCGCAAGAACGGCTGATGCCTGACGGCTGGGCGCGCGTGGAATAAAATGACATTCTTGCCGCCAAACACTTGCCGCAGTGTGAGGCGGCGAACCGGAGGATCATTCATGCGTAAATTCCGCATTGGAATTGCCGCGGGCATCTTCGCGCTCACAACTGCCGCCGCGCTGGCGCAAAATGCACCGGCGACGGTCGCCGACACGGCCAAGGGCAAAGCGCTGGTCGACGGCAAGGGTATGACGCTTTACGTTTTCGACCGCGATACCGCCGGCACATCGAATTGCAGCGGCCAGTGCATCGCTAATTGGCCGCCGCTGGCGCCTGCCGCCGATGCCAAGCCATCCGGGCAATGGACGATCATCGCCCGGCCCGAAGGCGGTAAGCAGTGGGCCTATAAAGGCATGCCGCTTTACACCTTCAAGAAAGATGCAAAGCCCGGCGACGTCGGCGGCGACGGCCTCAATAATGTCTGGCACATCGCCGCGCCGTGAATGGTGCCTGTCGCGTTTTCAGTCGGACTTCACGTTGTTGTCCTTCACCACCGGCCCCCAGAGCGCCATCTGCGCCTTGAGGAAGTCCGCGTCTTCCTGCGGGCCGCCAAGCATCAGATTGATCTGGAGGCTTTCGGTGAGAAGTTTACTCACACCCGGATCGCGCAAGCTCTCGCGTAGCGCATTACCGAAGCGTTCGATGATCGGCTTCGGCGTACCGGCCGGCGCGAACACGCCCCACCAGGCGTAGGATTCGAAGCCGGGAAAGCCGCTTTCGATCGCGGTGGGCACATCGGCCAAATTGGCCATTCGCGTCTTTCCGGTTTGCAGGAGCGGTACGATGCTCTTCGCCGCGACCTGCGGCATCACCAGCGCCGCGCTCCCGATGATCATGTCGACATGGCCGGCGAGCGCGTCGTTCATCGCCGGGCCGCCGCCGCGATACGGCACGTGCACGAGTTTGCAGCCGGCGCGTTGCGACAGCAGCATCATCGTGAGATGCCCGACGCTGCCGCTGCCGATGGTGGCGTAAGTGATGGTGTCGGGCTTCGCTTTGGCGGCTGCGACCACGTCGGCGAACGATTTGAATGGCTTCGATGGGTGCGTCGCGATCACATTGGGCGCATCGCCGATCAGCATGACCGGCGCCAAATCCTTCACAGTGTCGAAATCGAGATCCATCAGGAACGGATTGACCGCATGCGAGTCGAACACAAACACCCAGGTGTTGCCGTCGGGCGGCGACTTCGCCACCAGACTGGTGCCGAGGCTGCCGGATGAGCCCGGCCGGTTTTCGATGACGATATTGGCGTTGAGCTTCTGCTGCAGGCCCGGCTGCGCCATGCGCGCGATCGGATCGACGCTGCCGCCTGGCGGGAACGGCACGATGATCTTGATGATGCCGGACGGCCAAGTGTCCGCGCGTGCTTTTCCTGCGAGCGGCGCGGCGAGCGCGCCAAGGACGAGCGAGCGTCGTGTCGGTTTCATTGTCGCGTTTCCCCCTGTGAAAGATTATTTTTATCAGCTTGCCGGCGGTGCGACCGGCGCAGTCTGTCCGGAGCGTTTGAGTGCATCGGCGACAAAGCCGTTGGCCTTCATCTCCTCGACAAAGGCCCGCAGGTACGCAAGCCCTGCGGCGCCCCGCCCTTTCGGCGTGCCGATGGCTTGCCTGATCTCCTCATAATTGCCCGGCATCACGCGGTAGTCCGGGTGATCCTTGGTATAGGCATCGAGCGGCTCGCGTACCCCGGCCGCCGCATCGAGCTTGTCGTCGATGAAAGGCTGGATGCCGCCCGCCGCGCCGCCTTGCGGCGCGCGCACCAGCGTGGCGTGTTTGAGGGTGCGCGTGAGATAGAGGTCGTAAACCGAGCCCAGACCAACCCCGATCCTGATGCCGGGCGCATCCACATCGGCCACGTCTTTGAGCGGAGAATCCTTGCGAACCAGGTAGGTGCCCTGGATGAGCACGTAAGGCGCCGTGAAGTCGACCTCGGCCGCGCGCAGCGGCTCGATGGCAATGAAGCCGATATCCCAGGCATTCTGTTTGGCGCCGTCAAACACTTTGCCGGCAGCCGTGTAGATGACGTAATCGACCGGCACGCCGAGCCGCTTGGCGAGCGCCGCGGCCAATTCAGGCGTGACGCCGTTAGACTCACCGTTCGGTCCCTTTTGCGCCAGAACGCCATTGCCGAAATTGATGGCCGCGCGAAGCTTGCCGGTCGGCGCGAGGTCCTTGAGAACCTCCGCCGAGGGCGCATTTTGCGCAACCGCACCAAACGCGCCGGCAACAAGAATGATGAAGGCCGTGAAAAGCCTGGACAATGCCGTCCTCCCTTAGCGCAACTGACGCGCGCTTTCTCCGAGTATTGATGACGGCGCGGCGCCGTCAAGCGGATAGGAATACGCTATTGTACCACCCTCTGCCATCGCGTAGACGAGCGACAATAAAAAGAGCCCAAAAGGAGCGATGCCATGAGAATCGACGGCGCCTGCACCTGCGGCGCGATCAAGATCGAGGGCGAGGCCGATCCGGAAAAAACCCAGATCTGCCATTGCACCGACTGTCAGACCGGTACCGCGTCGGCATTCCGCGTTTCAGTTCCGGTCGCCGGCGATACGTTCAAGATGACCGGCCAGCCGACGTTCTATCTCAAGACCACGGCCGAAAGCGGCACGCCGCGCATGCAGGCTTTCTGCTCGGTCTGCGGCTCGCCGATCTATTCGACGACGGCCGGCGACGGCGTGCAGGGTTCTTACACGGTGCGCGTCGGCCTTTTGCGCCAGCGCGATCAATTTATTCCGCGTAAGCAAAATTGGTTCCGCTCTGCGCGTTCCTGGGTCACGGCCATTGATGCCATTCCGAAGAACGAGAAACAGGCGCCGGGGCGATAAGATCTTTCGCGCTAGACCATATGATCTTTTCCGAAAACCGGTTTCCACTTTTCGGGATCATGCTCTAAGCCGGCAAATCCGCCAGCGACGCCAAGGCATAAAACTCGACCGGCTCCGTCCGCCCTTTGACCGGCGCTTGGTGCAATTTGTTCCCGTCGAGCGGCAAGCCCGCAGCCAAGGCGGCTTGGCGGGAGATGATGACGGCGCAGCCGTAATCCTTGGTGAGGCTTTCGAGCCGCGCGCAGGTGTTCACCGTATCGCCGATTGCGGTGATGATCTGCGAGCGCGGCGGCCCCATCGCGCCGACAATGGCTTCGCTGTAGTGAATGCCGATGCCGATCCGCAGCGGCTCGCGCAAGTCGCCGCGCATCTGATAATTCAGCTGCTCGAGCCGCTGCAGCATTTCGCGCGCGCCGCGCACCGCATCGGCCGGACCGGTTGCCGGATCCGTGGCGTAAAGGCCGTAGAGCGCCATCAACCCGTCGCCGGTGAATTGCGAATAATGACCATTGGTGGCCACCAGCGCCCGCGTCATCTCATGAAAGAACTGATTGAGGATGAATAGCACGTCGTAGGGTAGCCGCGCTTCGCCGAGCGTAGTCGAGCCGCGCAAATCGACGAAGACGACAGTGATCGGACGTTCGCTGCCCTCGAGCCCGCCGCGCACGCTGCCATCGGCGGCACCGGCGTCGGCCGCGAGCAACGGCATCACCGAGAGATCGGCAGTCGGCCGGATCTGGCATGCCAGCCGCAAGCCGCCGGATGCACCGATACGCGACAATGCCGCGGCTTCGACATCCGACGCTGGCGCGAGCTGCTCGAGACCTTTGGTCACCAGGATCCGGCAGGTGGTGCAGCGTCCCCTGCCCCCGCATACCGAGGCATGCGGGATGCCGTTGGCACGAAGCGTCTCAAGGACGGTAGCACCCGGTAAGACAAGTACATTCCGGCCGTTGGCGTGCATCAGCATCGGCGGCCGGCGCCGTCGATAATACCAGCTACGAAGACCTCGCCCGGCGAACGGCAACGTCACCAGGACCAAACAAATGACCCAGCCGACATCGGTCATTCTAACGATTTCGGCCGTGGCCTCCGGCGTCAGATTAGAGTCATCCAGCGCGCTTTGAACAAAACCGGCGGTCTTCGCCTCGCGCAGCACTTGATTGCCGCCCGTGAGATAACCGGCGAGCGCCAAAGTCGGCAGCAACAATCCAATCGTGAAAAACAACGGGCGCCAGTTCGGATACCAGCGCTTGGTGCGCAGCCAATAATGGATACCGACGCAAGCGTGCGCCCAGACCAGGATCACCGCGAGCACCTGCACCACGCCCAGCCACGGGAAGATGATCCACTGCGCGATAAAGACAGTGGTGTAGAAGGTATCGACATCGAGCACGACTTTGGCGACGCGGGTCGCTACCACGTGGAACGTCAGGACAAGGGGGATGCACAGTCCCAGTACTAGTTGAGTCCATTCCCAACGGCTCAAATGGAGCGAGCGCCGGGTATAAATCGACCACAAGGCGTTGCTGTAATGGACGAGAAATGCTGCGATCAGAAGCACGGTCCCGGCAAGCGTTACCCACGGATACATGAGAATCTTGAGCACCGTCTCGGCGTCCTCGAAGGACACGAGAAGAACAGAATGCGCCGAGAGGTGGCAAACGACGAAGGTCAGCATGACCAGCGCGCTGGCCAGGCGCAGCCTGCCGCGCCAGGCATGCAGGCTTACGGTCCAAAAGCCGTAAAAATTCGAAAACATGCCATAGTCTCGCGCGCGCGCACGGTAAGAAGACCGCTGTGACAGCGAAATATTCCCGGCGATCGCAATTATAACCGCTTTGCCGGGAATTGAACGAGATTATCGAAAATTCAGCGGTCAGGCTGCCGCGATCTTGCGAACCGACGGCGCTCAGATTGTTGTTATTTGAAACTACGCCCCGTTACCATCCTTCGCGCCGCTCGCACGATCAGAGCCATTCTCGAATTTGTTGGTCTTCGGAAAACCCTTAGGCGCCAGCCGGCCGGCATCGGCGCGGTTGCCGCGCCAATCGGCAAGCTCCTTGAGGGAAAGATTGAAGGCGCGGCCGGCGGAATTGGTCCAACTCAAGCCTTTCTCGACTTCAAAGGTTCGAATGTCGGACAGGCTGCCGTCCTTATAACGTTGCAGGCGGACGCCGCGCCCGCGCGTCATGTCGGGAACCTGATCAATCGGGAAGATCACCATCTTGCGGTTCTCGCCGATGGCGGCGACCAGTTCGCCCTCGACCGGCGCCAAGGCGCATGCCGCATCCGGCGGCTTGACGTTAAGAACCTGCTTGCCCTTCCGGGTAGTGCCCAAGCACTCGTCCTCGGGCACGATAAAACCCCGGCCGTCCTTGCCCGCGACGATGAATTTGCGGTCGCCCTGGTACCGGAACACCGTAACGACATCGGCTTCCTGCTCGATGTCGATGAAAAGGCGGATTGGCTCGCCATGACCGCGCCCACCCGGCAGTTTCGCCGCGTCTATGGTGTAGAACCGGCCGTTGCTCGCGAAGACCAAAATCTTCGATGTGGTTTCGGCGAAGAAAGCGAGCTTCAGACCGTCGTCGCCTTTGAACGCCAGGCTCGAGAGATCGGCGACCTGACCGCGCAGCGCACGGATCCAGCCTTTCTCGGAGACCACGATGGTGACCGGTTCGCGCTCGACCAAAGCCTCTTCGATCGCGGCTTCATCATGCGTCGGCGCATCGGCGAAACCGGTGCGGCGCTTGCCGAGCGGCGTTTTCGGCCCGAATGTCTCGCGCACTTCGCGGATTTGTTCGGAGATTTTCTTCCACTGCTGTTTTTCAGACCGCAGCAATTCCTCGATGGATTTTTTCTCTCCGCGTAGATCCTTCTCCTCCTGGCGGATCTCCATCTCTTCGAGCCGGCGCAAATTGCGCAGCCTCATATTGAGGATGGCGTCGGCCTGAACATCGGTGAGCTTGAAGGTCTTCATCAGGACGGGCTTCGGCTCGTCCTCCGTGCGGATGATCTTGATGACCTTATCGAGATTGAGATAGGCAACGAGATAGCCGCCGAGGACCTCGAGCCGGTGTTCGATCTGCCCCAGGCGATAGCGCGAGCGGCGCAGTAACACGTCACGGCGATGCGCCAGCCATTCGCTGATCGCTTCGGCAAGCCCGATGACCTTCGGAATGCGGCCGCGCACCAATACGTTCATGTTGAGCGGCACGCGGCTCTCAAGCTCTGTGAGCTTAAACAGGCTCTCCATCAGCAGCGCCGGGTCGACCGTGCGTGAGCGCGGCTCGAACACGATGCGCACGTCTTCGGCCAACTCGTCGCGCATGTCGGCGAGAAGCGGCAGCTTCTTCTCATTGATCAATTCGGCGATGCGCTCGATAAGGCGCATCTTCTGCACCTGCCAGGGGATTTCGGTCACCACCACATTGTAGGTGCCGCGCCCGGTGTCCTCGGTCTTCCAGCGTGCCCGCAAGCGGAATGAGCCGCGGCCGGTCGCATAGGCTTCGGCGATCGTCTCCGGCGGATCGACGATGAGGCCGCCGGTCGGAAAATCCGGACCGGGCACAAATTTAAGCAGCGTCTTGGTTCGGGCGTTGGGCTGCTCGATCAGATAGAGCGCCGCATCGCACAGTTCGGCGGCGTTATGCGGCGGAATGGCAGTCGCCATGCCGACGGCGATGCCTTGCGAACCGTTGGCGAGGAGATTGGGGAACGCCGCCGGCAGGACAATCGGCTCTTGCGACACCCCGTCGTAATTCGGCCGGAAATCGACGGCGTCTTCGTCGATGCCATCGAGCAATAATCGCGCGACCTCCGTCAGTCGCGCCTCGGTATAGCGGTAAGCTGCGGCGTTATCGCCGTCGATATTGCCGAAATTGCCCTGGCCGTCGACCAGCGGATAACGCGAGGAAAAATCCTGCGCCAGCCGTACCAGCGCGTCGTAGATCGCCTGGTCTCCGTGGGGATGGAAATTACCCATCACGTCGCCGACGATCTTTGCCGACTTCTTAAATGCCGCGCCGGGATCGAGGCGAAGGAGCCGCATGCCGTACAGGATGCGCCGGTGTACCGGCTTGAGCCCGTCGCGGGCATCCGGCAAAGCGCGGTGCATAATGGTCGACAGCGCGTAGGCGAGATAGCGCTCCTCGAGCGCTTCGCGCAGTGCGATTTCCTGTATCTCGCTTGGCTCTGGGGGAATCACTTTCTTGTTCATGGCGGGCAAGCGCTAGCGCGGTTATATGGCCGGAACAAGGGATGAACGTTCCCGTTGCGCCCGAAACGGTCTATCGTTCCGGCGGTTATAGGAGTGCTGAACTGAACGGTACGGAGTGCCACCATGCGTAAGACCATGCCCGCAGGTATCGCTACCGCTTTCGCGCTTTGTTTTTGGACATTTTCAGCGTCCGCCGCGCCCGCAACCATGTCTGCGGTTCCTAGCCCGGCGCCTTTCACCTATTGGGTTCAGTACCGCTCCTACGACGGGCGCTATCCGGCCTGCCCCTATCGCTATCACTGGGCTTGCTGGTCCGATCCTTATGACCGCGAATCCTGCGGTTGCCATCCCGAACCCGGCCTCTACACCGGCTGGTAATGCGTGATGCGTGCCAGCGCAGTGACGAAATGGGCGCGCGCCTCCGGCAAAGCAAGGCCGCGCGGCGCGAAGGCGTGACGGTCGAGGAAAAAACCAGTAAGCGCGAAGGCATCGGCAAGATCGTCGGCGGTTTCCGGCTCGGCCTCGCTACGCAAAAAGGCCGGTAGCCGCATCAGCCGGTCGCGATAGGCTTCGCCGGCGGCACGCGAAACGGCGCGACCCGACTTCGGCGATACATAAATGAGATCGTCGGTTACGCCGGTCGCGGCGCAGGATGAGAGATCGAGGCCGAACCCAAGCTCGGCGAGAAAGTCGAGCTCGAAGCGGGCAATCATCGACGCGGCGATCCGTGGATCGTCGAATGAATCAAGGATCGTCTCAAGCGCCTCGTAAATGGCCGCGTGCGACTCGCGCTCGGCGAGCAAGCGGCACAGAGCAGCGAGATGCGTCACGCCATGCACGGCGTGCGCGGCCGGCAGGAACGCCGCGGCACGCAGATTAACGGCCTCCACCGCGTAATGGCCCAAATGTTCGTCGAGCCGCGCCCGCCAGGTCGCGCGGAGCGCATTGCCCGGCTGCAACACGCCACGCAGCCGCAAACCGGCACCGCCGCGCACCAGGCCGAGATGCCGTCCGTGCGCTTGCGTCATCAGTTCAAGAATGACGCTCGTCTCGCCGTGACGTTTGACGCCAAGCACAGTGCCTTCGTCGATCCATTCCATGGCTGACGACGTGTTACTCCTTCGGGAACTCCAAGCCCATCTCCCGATAGCGCTCGGGGTCGTCGGCCCAGCCTTCCCGCACCTTGACGTGAAGGAACAAGTGCACCGGCTGCTCGATTACCTTTGCAATATCGATACGCGCTGCGGCGCCGATCGCCTTGATTGCCTGACCGCCTTTGCCGAGCACGATTTTGCGCTGGCTTTCGCGGTCGACATAGATGGTCTGCTCGATGCGAACCGCGCCGTCTCGCAATTCCTTCCAGACCTCGGTTTCGATGGTCGATTGATAAGGCAGTTCCTGGTGCAGCCGCAGATATAGTTTCTCCCGCGTGATCTCGGCCGCAAGCTGGCGCATCGGCGCATCCGATATCTGGTCCTCGGGATAGAGCCACGGCCCGGGCGGTACATGCGCGGCGAACCAACCCTTGAGATCGGCAACACCGTCTCCCGACAATGCAGAAATCATAAACGTCGCAGCGAAAGTGGCCCGTTCATTGAGCCTTTGCGTCAAATCGAGGAGTGCCGGTTTTGCAGCCAGATCGACCTTATTGAGGACCAGCACTTTGGGCGGGCGCACATCGCCGAGCATCCGCACGATTGCTTCGTCGTCTTCCTTCAGCCCTTTGCGCGCATCGATCAGAAGCGCGACCAGATCGGCATCCTGCGTGGAGCCCCAGGCGCTGCCGACCATGGCGCGATCGAGCCGCCGTTTTGGCGAAAAAATTCCCGGCGTATCGACGAAGATCAGCTGCGCTTGGCCTTCGATCGAGATACCGCGAATGAGTGTCCGCGTGGTCTGAACTTTTGGCGTGACGATCGACACTTTCGAGCCGACCAAGGCGTTGATCAGCGTCGATTTGCCGACATTCGGCGCACCAATCAGCGCGACGAAACCACAGCGGGTATTGGCTCGATCCACTTCCGTTGACGTCTCAACCATTGCGCTGAGCCGGTTTGACACCCTCGCGCGCTAGCATGGCGGCTGCCGCATTCTGTTCGGCCGTGCGTTTGGAGCGGCCCATGCCTTCGGCCGGCGCGAAGGCCGGCAGTTGCACCGCGACGCGGAATTCCGGGCTGTGATCGGGGCCCGACCGCGCGACTTCGCGGTAAGTCGGCGTCGGCAGACCGCGTGCCTGCGCCCATTCTTGCAACACCGTTTTCGGATCCCGTAGCGGCTGCGCAGTGGCGCTCATCCGCACCTGCCACAGTCGTTCGATCAGATCCTCGGCAGCTTTATAACCGCCATCGACATACACCGCGCCGATCACCGCCTCGCAAACATCGGCGAGGATTGCCGGGCGCTTGCGCGCGCCGGCATTCGCTTCCGACGAACCGACGCGTATCGCCGGACCGAGATCGACCGCACGTGCAATCTCGGCGCATGTTTCCTTGCGCACCAGATCGGCGAGCCGGCGCGACAGTTCGCCCTCGTCGGCTTTCGGATAAGAGCGGAACAGCATATCGGAAATAACCAAGCCGAGCACGTGATCACCGAGAAATTCCAGGCGCTGATAGCTACTGGCGCGATTGCGCGCGCCCTTGAGCGCGGAAATGTGCGAAAGCGCGCTTTCAAGCAGCGTGGCGTCGGTAAATTTATAGCCGATGCGATTTTCGAGCGCGGTGGCAGTGCGCTTTCTTCGGCGCGATTGTTTAGGAACCTCGATCGGCGCAATTTGCACCGCGGGGTTATCGGTTGCGGCGAGTTCCGTTGCCGGCCCTTCTTGGCGCTCGTCTACAGCGGGTTTGGGTTTCCGGCGGCCACTCATCGTACCAGCGTGAACAGGCGTCCCCAGCGTACCGCCCAAGGCCAGCGCCACACTTCCCAAGCGTGGGTGTCTTCGCGGATCGAGAAGAAGATGATTTGCGCCCGTCCGATCAGATTCTCATAGGGCACATAGCCGACCTGGCTGAGCACCCGACTGTCAGTCGAGTTGTCGCGGTTGTCGCCCATCATGAAATAGTCGCCGGGCGGCACGGTATAGACCGGCGTGTTGTCGTAGAAGCCGTTATCGGTGAGATCGAGCGTGTTGTAGCTCACGCCGTTCGGCAGCGTTTCGCGAAATTGCTTGACGCGCTGCACCACCCCGTCGTCGTCGGTGACGAAATCGTCGACGCGCTGACGCGGCACCGGCTTACCGTTGATGTTGAGCACGCCGTCGATCATCTGGATCTGATCGCCCGGCAGGCCAATCAAGCGCTTGATGTAATCGATCGAGTTGTCCTTGGGCAGCCGGAACACCACGACATCGCCGCGTTGCGGCTGTGAGGCGAAGAAACGGCCGGAAAAGAACGGCGGCGAGAACGGGAACGAGTAGTGCGTATAGCCGTAGGAATATTTGGATACGAACAGATAATCGCCAACGAGCAATGTCGGGATCATCGAGCCGGACGGGATATTGAAAGGCTGAAATAGAAAGGTCCGGATCACGAGGGCGATGATCAGGGCGTGGAACACCACGCGTATCGTTTCGGCGAAGCCGCCCTCTTTCCGTTTTGTTCCTGTCTGCACGCTCATAAGCCTGTCGTCTCGCAAATCACGCGCCCGCCCGCGACTTTGTAGCCGCTGCACCACCCACAAGCAATTGCACGCGGGGATTAGTCGCGGTTTTCGGAAATGTCGTTTTATATTGTAATATCATATGGTTATTGCCGGCCTGTCGGCCATGACGAATATTTCATCGCTGCCGGCGAAAAGCGGCATGCGGTTCGTCCCCGAAGGCGCAGTCACACCCCGCCGACGGCGACCGCCGAAATGACGACGAAAGCATGCGCCATCGGGCCCTCGTCGGTAATGGTGAGGTCGATGCGGGCTTCGAATCCGTCAGGCGTAATTTTCTGCAAGCGGCGTTTGGCGCCGCCAGTCAGTTCCATCGTCGGACGCCCGCCCGGCAAATTCACGACGCCCATGTCGCGCCACCAGACGCCGGCGCGAAGACCAGTGCCGAGAGCTTTGGCGCAGGCTTCCTTGGCCGCGAAACGCTTGGCGTAGGTCTCGATCCGGTTGCGCCGTTTGTCGGCCTTGGCCCGCTCGATCGCGGTGAATACCCGGTCGAGAAAGCGGTCGCCGTGGCGCTCGATGACGGAAGCGATGCGGCGTGCGTCGGTGGTATCGGAGCCAATGCCTAAAATCATGGTTTTGGAATCATGCTTTGGCTCCAGCCCTGCCCCGGTTCATGGCCGAGCGCATTTGCTTAACCGCATCCGCAAGTCCCGTGAAGATAGCTTCGCCGATGAGAAAGTGCCCGATATTGAGTTCGGCGATCTCGCCAAGCGCGGCGATCTTTTCCGCGGTGAAGAAATCGAGGCCGTGGCCGGCATGGACCTCAAGCCCCGCGCTCCGGGCCAAAGCCACGCCGCGCACGATTCGATCGAACTCGTCGGCTGCCGTCACGGTATCGACCGCCGCGAGGGCATCGCACCAGGCGCCGGTGTGAATCTCGATTACCGGCGCTCCGATCGCGGCCGCGGCCTCGATCTGACGCGCCTCAGCGGCGATGAACAATGAAACGCGGATGCCAGCGCCCGCCAATTCGCCAACGGCGGCACGCAACGGCTCGCGTTGGCCGTCGGCATCAAGACCGCCTTCGGTGGTCCGCTCCTGCCGGCGTTCGGGCACGATGCAGGCGGCGTGAGGTTTCAGCTTGCGCGCGATGCCGACCATTTCCGCCGTCGCCGCCATTTCGAGATTGAGCGGCTCTTTGATGCCCTCCTTGAGGCGAAGGACATCGTCGTCGACGATGTGGCGGCGGTCCTCGCGCAGATGCGCGGTGATACCGTCGGCGCCGGCGGCAATCGCGATCTCGGCGGCCTTCACCGGATCAGGATGCGCACCGCCGCGTGCATTGCGCACGGTGGCGACGTGATCGACATTAACGCCGAGGCGGAGAGGAGCTGTACCCGACATGCCCGTTGCGCTTATCCGTTTACCCGCTCGGCCTTCGCCACCACCTTCTTCGCCCGCAATTGCGAAATGATCGAGGTGAGGTGCTTTAAATTATAGACTTCGAGATCGATGGTCAGTTCGGTGAAATCGGGCGACTGACGGCTCATGCGGATGTTGTCGATATTGCCGTCGTGCTCGGCGATGACCTGGGTAATTTGCGCGAGCGTGCCCGGCTCGTTGACGGACTGCACCATAAGCTGGGCGGGAAAACGCTGCGGTATCTTATCGTCGATGTCCCAGCGAACGTCGAGCCAGCGTTCAGGTTCGTCTTCGAATTGCTTGAGCGCATCGGATTGGATCGGATAGATGGTGATCCCCTCCCCCGGCGTCATGATGCCGACGATGCGGTCGCCGGGAACGGCGCCGCCCTGCGGCGCGAAACGCACCGGCAAATCGGTATTGATGCCGCGGATCGGAATGGCGGCGCCGTCTTCACCCTCGGCCGGCAATTTGAACTTGAGCGCGCGGCCGAATTTCAAGCCGAACCACCCACTCTCGACTTTTGCCACGATCGGCATAACACGCTCGTCCTTGTAATCGGGATACATCGCGCGGGCGACGTCGGACGCTTTCATCTCGCCGCGGCCGACCGCTGCCATCACATCATCGATCGAAGCGCGCGCGAGCCGTGGCAAGGCGCCCTGCAGCTTCTCGTCCGTATAGTCGATTTTGGCACGCTGAAAGAGCTTTCCGACCATGGTGCGGCCAAGACCGGAATATTGGCTTCGGACCGCGTCGCGTGTGGCGCGCCGGATGGCATCGCGCGCTTTGCCCGTGACCACGATCGCTTCCCAAGCCGCCGGCGGTGCCGTCTGCGCCTTCGAGGTCAGAATCTGCACTTCGTCGCCGTTCTGCAGCGGCGCGCTGAGCGGACCGATCTTGCCGTTGATCTTTGCGCCGATCGCCATATTGCCGACGTCGGTATGTACCGCATACGCAAAATCGATTGGCGTCGCGCCGCGCGGCAGCGCGATCAGCTTGCCTTTCGGCGTAAAGGCGAACACCTGGTCGTGAAACAATTCGAGCTTGGTGTGCTCCAGGAACTCTTCCGGATTGGAGCCCTCCGCCAGAAGCTCGATGGTGCGGCGCAGCCACATATAGGCGCTCGATTCACGCGACAGCAATTCCGTCGGCGTGCCGAGGCCGTCCTTATAAAGCGCATGCGCCGCGATGCCGTATTCGGCGATCTGTTGCATCTCGCGGGTGCGGATTTGCAGCTCAACACGCTGTTTGCCGGGGCCAATTACCGTCGTGTGAATCGACTGGTAATCGTTCTGCTTCGGCGTCGAAACGTAATCCTTAAAGCGTCCCGGTACGACCGGCCATGTTGTATGGACGATGCCGAGCGCCTGATAGCATTCGGTGATAGTGCCGACGACGACGCGGAAACCGAAAATATCCGAAAGCTGCTCGAAGCCGACCGCCTTTCGCTCCATTTTGCGCCAGATCGAATAAGCGCGCTTGCGCCGTCCGGAAACTTCGGCAGCAATGCCGCGGTCGCCGAGCTTTTTGGCGAGCTGCTGCTCGATCTCGGCGATCCAGCCCATCGAACGTTCGAATAGCGATTCGAGACGTTCAGTGAGAACTTTATAGGCATCGGGATTGAGTTCGCGGAACGCCAGATCTTCGAGCTCCTCCCGCATCTCCTGCATGCCCATGCGGCCGGCAAGCGGGGCATAGATTTCAAGCGTCTCATCGGCGGTACGACGGCGGGCGTCGGGCGGCTTGTGCGAAAGCGTCCGCATATTATGCAGCCGGTCGGCGAGCTTGATAAGGAGCACGCGAACGTCGTCGGCGATGGCAAGCAGAAGCTTGCGCAGGTTCTCGGCCTGCTTGGCTTCCTTCGAGACAAGCTCGAGCCGCTTCAGCTTGGTCAGGCCGTCGACCAAGCGTCCGATCTCGGGACCAAACAGCTTGTCGATCTCGGCGCGGGTGGCGTCGGTGTCCTCGATAGTGTCATGCAACAGCGCGGCGGCGATCGTGGCGTCATCGAGCTTGAGATCGGTAAGGATGGCCGCGACTTCGAGCGGGTGCGAAATATAGGGGTCGCCGGAGGCACGCTTCTGCGCCCCATGCGCCTTCATGGCGTAGACATAGGCGCGGTTGAGGAGATCCTCATTAGTCTTCGGATTGTAGACTTTGACCCGGTCGGTCAGCTCGTATTGCCGCATTAGCCGCTTGCGCGCCTTCGGCGGCGGCACTTCGGCGTCGAGGGGCACAAGCGCAGGTGCCCGTGCGGCAGCTACCCGCAACCGGGGCTGGTTCTGCATCCGCGGCAGATCGATCGGCGAGCGCGTCATACTGACCCTGTGACGATCCCGGCAGCCGTCCCGGCCGCCCTACCTCACCGAAGCAGTCGGCGAAGTCATCACAAAGATATCATGGAGCGGCGCCGTAGCCACAAGGCGGCAGTGCAGCGGACGCACAACAAGTAGCGCCGCCGCACAACCGCAGGGCATATATGGCCAAACTTTGGTTAACGGGCCTCAGGCCGGGTCGGCGCGAGGCTTACTCTTCCTCGTCGCCCGTGTCGGGCTCCGGCTGCGCTTCCGGCGGTGTCAGGCCTTCGAGGCCCTTCAGCAGCTCTTCCTCGGTCATCCGGTCGCCGGTGACCTCAGTATCGTCGACATCGGCGCCCGTGCCCGGCGCGCCGATCAGCGGCACCGACTCGGGCTCCGGCTCGTCGACTTCAACGTATTTCTGCAGGGAATGGACGAGTTCTTCCCGGAGGTCCTCCGGTGAAATCGCCTCTTCTGCGATCTCGCGGAGCGCAACGACGGGGTTTTTATCGTTGTCGCGCTCGACAGCGATTTGGGTGCCCGACGAGATCATGCGGGCGCGGTGACCTGCGAGAAGGACCAAATCGAACCGGTTTTCGACCTTGTCGATGCAATCTTCAACGGTGACACGGGCCATAAAATCAGGCTCCTGCGGCTGTAGCTCGGCTATCGCCTGGCTGGCTAAATCTAAGCGGGGCTCCAAGCAAGGCTCCCGCGGGGACACAAGTCCACAATGCTCCGCTTAGGTATCGTCCATGGTCGAGAAGCGCAAGGCCTTTTAGGGATGCCTGTTTGGCCCTTTCCTAGCCGCATTTCGGGCAGCCTCGGTCAGCTTTAGCTTGGCGGCTGCGCAGGCGCCGTTACGAAAAAACTACGGGAACCGTATTGCGGTCGCCCGAATCATACTTTCAAAGTCGCCGCGACGGCGTGCCACATTACCTGCGCCGCCATTTATTGACTTTCGCCGCAGTTTATTGCGAGAACGCGATTGGCGACGGTCTTCGCGCATCGAACTTCGCGATGCGAGAAACCTGATTTAAGAGCGCTGGACTCGTTTAAATCCATTGCCACTGATCCGGTTTCATTTACTTAAGACGGTAACGAGAAACCCAATAGAGATACGAAAATGTCGGCACAGAACGAAAAAATCGCATTATTCATCGACGGTGCCAATCTTTACGCCACCGCAAAATCGCTTGGCTTCGATATCGATTACAAAAGGCTCCTGCGCGAGTTCCAATCGCGCGGTTATCTGGTGCGCGCGTTCTATTACACCGCCGTTATCGAGGATCAGGAATACTCCTCGATCCGGCCGCTGATCGACTGGCTGGATTACAACGGCTACACGGTGGTCACCAAGGCGACCAAAGAATTCGTCGATCAAACCGGCCGGCGCAAAGTCAAAGGCAACATGGATATCGAACTCGCGGTCGATGCCATGGAACTCGCGCCGCACATCGACCAGATGGTGCTGTTCTCCGGCGACGGCGACTTCCGCTCGCTGGTCGAGGCGGTGCAGCGTCGCGGAGTCCGCGTGATCGTGGTGTCCACAATTTCGACGCAGCCGCCGATGGTCGCCGACGAGTTGCGGCGTCAGGCCGATCAATTCGTCGATATCATCGATATGCAGAACAAGATCGGCCGCGACCCGGGCGAACGGCCGGCGCGTGAACCGCGGGATGCCCGCGAACCGCGCGAGCCGCGTCACACCCCGCAATTCCTGCAGCGCAGCCCGACCTCGCAACGCGTCGAGGTCGAAGACGAGTTTGAAGACGAATAGCGGCTGACGACGGATGCCAAGGACGGTCGCCATGCCGCGAACGAGCGGCCCGCCCGGCCGCGATTGTCCGCTCTGCCCCCGCCTCGTCGCCTTTCGCGAAGATTGGCGCGCCCGCGAACCGGAATGGTTCAATGCCCCGGTCAACTCGTTCGGACCGCTTGATGCGCGCCTGCTGATTGTCGGGCTTGCCCCGGGCCTGCGCGGCGCCAACCGTACGGGCCGGCCGTTCACCGGCGACTATGCCGGCGACCTGCTTTACGCCACTTTGCTCGAATTCGGCTTTGCGCGCGGCAAATTCGAGGCCCGCCCCGATGACAGTCTGGAACTGATCGACTGCCGCATCACCAACGCCGTGCGTTGCGTGCCGCCTGAGAACAAGCCGACACCCGCGGAGATCAAAACCTGCCGCAATTTTCTGACTGCCGCTATCGCCGAAATGCCACGGCTCCGCGCCATCGTTGCGCTCGGTCGTGTCGCGCATGAGACACTTGTCGTCGCCCAGGACGTGCGCCGGTCGCTGCATGCTTTCGGCCACGGACGCGCGCATTCGATCGGCGCGCTGACCTTGTTCGATAGTTATCATTGCTCGCGTTACAACACGAACACCGGTGTGTTGACGCCGCAAATGTTCCGCGAGGTGTTCGCGAAGGTGCGCGCTGAGATCGATGCGCCGGTGAACGCTGTCCCCTAAATCGCTCGGCTACGCAGCCACGCTGCGACTTCCTCTGCATTCTTGTCCGGCGGGAACACCGGATAGAACACTTTGGTGATCGTGCCTCGGTCGATGACGAGCGCCATGCGCTTGAGCAACGTCATCCCGGAGGTCGTGAATGTCGGCAGATCCATGGCACGGGTCAGCCTCAAATCCGCATCGGACAGGATTGCGAATGGCAAATGCAGCCGTTCCGCCGCTTCGCGCTGATAATCGCTGTCTTGCGTCGACAAGCCGTAGAGCTGCGCGACGCCGAGCCCCTTCAGTTCGGCGAAATGATCGCGAAAGCCGCAAGACTGCGGCGTACAGCCGCGCGCGCCGGGTATTTCGTTCCAGCCCGGCGGCAGGTCGACGCCGGGGACGCCGGTGCGCGGATAGACGTAGACCACAGTGCGGCCCGTGAGCTTCGACAGATTGACGTCGGGCCCGCCGGTCGCCGGCAAGGCTATATCCGGCAATTTCATGCCGGTCAGGTGCCGCGCCGCGCCGTCATCCTGCGGTGCAGGAATATCCGCTGGCAGGAAGTTTGGATTATGAGTGCCTGGCGCTCCGCTCATTTTTTGTCCTCCGCGTAGGACATAAATTCCATCAGCGAGCCGTCGGGATCGCGGAAATAGACGCTGGTGCCCGGGCCTTTGGCGCCGAAGCGTTGCATCGGCCCGCTCTCGATACCGACGCCGCACCGCCCGAGATGCGCGACGGCGTCGGCAATCGGCCCCATCCATTCAAAGCAGAGATCGCTGTTGCCCGGCGCCACCGGCAGCCGCGCCACTTCGGCGGGTTTCACACCGGGCCCATGCACATTGAGTTGCTTGTCGCCGAAGCGATAGGCGTAGCCCGACGGCCGTGTCACGAGCTCGGCGCCAAGCACTGTTGTGTAAAACGCATTCGAACGCTCCCATTCGGTAATGTGGATGACGCAGTGATCAAGTTTGGTCGGCAGCATTCGCTTTTATCCCTTCTGCCGCATCAGCCGGCCGCGTTCGCGCTCCCAGGACCGCTTCTTCTCGGTGTCGCGCTTGTCGAACAGCTTTTTACCGCGCGCCAGGGCGAGTTCGACCTTGGCGCGGCCTTGCTCGTTGAAATAAAGCTTAAGCGGCACGAGCGTCATGCCTTCGCGCTCGACCGCGCCGACCAGCCGGTTGATCTGGTTCCGATGCAGCAAAAGTTTGCGCGGCCGTTTCGGCGTGTGATTGAAACGGTTGGCCTGGAGATATTCCGGGATATTCGAGTTGATCAGCCAGATTTCTCCGTCGCGTGCATCGGCATAGGATTCACCGATGGTCGCCTTTCCCAGGCGCAGCGACTTGACTTCGGTACCGGTCAACGCGACGCCAGCCTCGAAGGTCTCATCGATGAAATAATGAAAACGTGCCTTACGATTGTCGGCGACGACCCGCAATTTCCTGTCCGCATTCGGCGCCATCTTTATCGACTCATAGCCTCCGTACTCAATTCTTCTTCAAAGCGTCGCGGATTTCGGTCAGCAAGAGCACTTCCTGGGACGGTGGCGCCGGTGGTGCCGGTGCCGCAGGCGGCTCTTCTTTCAGTTTATTGATCGCCTTGACAGCAACGAACAGCGCGAAGGCGACGATGAGAAAGTTGATCGCGATGGTGAGAAAATTACCGTAAGCAAGCACTGCGCCCTGCTTCTTTGCATCGGCGAGCGCGGTCGCCGTGACTTTCGACGACAGCGGAAGGAAATAATTTGAAAAATCGAGGCCGCCCGTGACCGAACCGATGATCGGCATGACGATGTCGCCGACCAGCGAGTTGACGATGGCACCGAATGCCGCACCGATGACGACGCCGACTGCAAGATCGACGACATTGCCGCGCATCGCGAATTTCTTGAATTCATCCAACATCCGATGCCCCCGCATATCGCGTGATTACGCCGCTTATCTTCGCCGAACCGAAAACGGCGCTCTTTCCGCTCACCGCCACATCGGGGAAAGAACGGATATCGCCGCCGTCAGTTGATCAGCCCGGCATGCACCATGGCCTGGCGAACGGCGGCCTGCGCGTTCTCGGTCGCCGGCACCATCGGCAGTCGCAGAGTATTCGAGCACTTGCCGATCAGCGAAAGCGCATATTTGATCGGCGCGGGGCTCGTCTCGACGAACAGATTGATATGCAAAGGCGTGAGCTTATCCTGCAATTTGAGCGCGGCCGCGAAATCGCCCTTCAGGCACGCTGCCTGGAATTCCGAGCATAACCGCGGCGCTACATTGGAGGTCACCGAAATACAGCCATGGCCGCCATGGGCCATGAATCCGAGCGCGGTAATGTCCTCGCCCGACATCTGATTGAAGTCCTCGCCCATTGCAGCGCGCTGCACCGACACCCGCGTCATATTCGCGGTCGCGTCTTTGACGCCGGCGATGTTTTTCAGCTCATAGAGCCGCTTCATGGTGTCGACCGACATATCGATCACCGAGCGCCCTGGGATGTTGTAAATCAAAATTGGAATGCCGATCGCGTCATTGATCGCCTTGTAATGCGCATAAAGGCCGTCCTGGGTCGGCTTGTTGTAATAGGGCGTCACCACGAGCACCGCGTCGGCGCCGGCCTGCTCCGCATGCTGGGCAAGATCGACGGCTTCTTTGGTCGAATTCGAGCCGGCACCGGCTACCACCGGTACCCGGCCGTGCGCCTGATCGACGCACCATTCGACGACTTCCTTGTGCTCATCATGGGACAGGGTCGGACTCTCACCGGTGGTGCCGACCGGCACAAGCCCATTGGTGCCCTCGGCAATTTGCCACTCGACGAAATCACGGAACACTTTCTCGTCGACCGAACCATTCTTGAACGGGGTCACGAGCGCGGTGAAGGAGCCTCGAAACTTGGTCTTGGCAGCCATGGCACTGTCCATAAACGCTTGATGAAGCTAGACCACCATAAATATCGGGTCGGGACGAGCCTTGAAAGCCCTCATTGGGAGTACGCGCAAATTCGTACGGCGCGACTCACGGTCGCTCTTTTGCCGCAAAACTGCAAATTGTCGCCCTAGCCGCCTAAGGCCCGGCCCCCCAACTAGCCTTTTATTGGTCCAGGCATGATTCTGGGATTATCCTTGGTTAGCCCTTTCTCAACCTTAACGGCAGATGAGAGCGTTGGGACAAGGTGCTTGGACTTGGTAGGCTCGATTTGGCAGTGCACCGCACGGGAGGAAACGTGCCGAGAATTCGGCTTATTATCGTTCTTGCCGTACTCGGCATTCTTGCGACCGATGCCCGGGCGGCATCGCCGTCGAAAGACATCCCGGTGCCGCGGCCGCGGCCGGCGAGCAAGGCTACCAAGGCAAGCGCCACCGTAAAGCTCCCAGCGCACAAACCCGGAATTAGTGCTCCGCTCGCTATTGCCCCTGCCGCGGGTTCGATCGTCCCGGCTTCCCTTTCGGCTATCCCCTCAAGCGGCGTATTGCAGGAACCGGGCGGCTCCGCGGCACGATCAGCGCCGCCGCTGCGGCCAGTGCTGCCGTTTGCCACCACGACCAGTAGCTCGACCTCGCCGCTCGACCTCTCAGCGGTGAAACAGGCGCTCGATCTGGTGCGCAAGAATCGCCAGGACGAGGCCACGGATGTCGAGAACACCATTTCCGATCCGATCGCCCGCAAGGTTGTGGAATGGGTCATCCTGCGCAGCGACACGGGCAGCAATGATTTTTCCCGTTATGCCGCATTCATCGCCGCCAATCCGAGCTGGCCAAGCATCACGACTTTGCGGCGGCGCGCCGAGGGCGTGTTGTGGCAGGAGCGAGTCGATCCGCAAACCACGATCGCTTTCTTCGCCAGCGAACCGCCACACACCGCCAAAGGCCATTTCGCATACGCCCGCGCTTTGCTCGCGCAAGGCAATACCGGAGCCGCCATGGCTACGGTACGTGAGACCTGGCGCAGTGACGGATTTTCGTCCGATCTCGAAGCGCAAGCGCGCGACGCCTTTGCCGGCCTGATCACGCCGGCCGACGATGCCGCGCGCACGGATGCGCGCCTCTATGTCGAAGACGACGACGCCGGCCTGCGGGCGGCACAGCATCTCGACGCCACGGCCCTTGCCGTCGCCAAGGCGCGCGCCGCCGTCGTCAACCAATCCGACAAGGCCAAAGCGCTGCTTGACGCCGTGCCGGAGAGCGCCCGCCATGAGGCCGGCTATATGTTCAGCCGCATCCAGTGGCTGCGCCGCGCCGACAAGATCGCGGAAGCCGCGCAATGGATGCTGGCGGCGCCGCGCGACCCGGCACAGGCGGGCGACGCCGATCAATGGTGGATCGAGCGCCGCCTCCTCGCGCGCAAGCTTCTCGACATGGGCGAAGCAAAAACGGCCTATGAGATCACCAATGGCGCCGCGCCGCCGGTCAACGACAACTACCGCGCCGAGCAGCATTTCACCTCGGGCTGGATCGCGCTCCGCTTCCTGCGCGAGCCCGCCGTTGCGATGGCGCACTTTGCCCGCATCGCCGACGGCGCCTCGAACCCGATCACGCTGGCACGCTCCTATTATTGGCAAGGCCGTGCCGCCGAAGCGCTGGAGCGCAACCATGACGCCCGCGCGCTCTATGAGGCGGCGGCGCATTATCCGACTGCCTATTACGGCCAACTTGCGCGAGCCCGGCTTGGGATCGACGAAGTCACGCTCAACGGGGTGCCGGAATCTGCCTCCGAACGCCGGCCGCTCGAAATGGCGCGCGCCTTTGAAATTCTCTATGCCATCGACGAGCGCGATCTGATCGCGTCCATGGCCGCCGACATCGGCGACAAGGCGACCGACGCGGCAGCGATGGCAACGCTTGCGGCCATCGCCGTCCATCACAACGACGCTCGCGCGGCGCTCCTCATCGGCAAGTCCGCGCTCGGCCGTGGCTACGGCTTCGAGCGTTACGCATTTCCGAATTTCGGCGTGCCGGACTATCAGCCGATCGGCCCGCCGGTCGAGCCCTGCGTGGTCTATTCGATCGTGCGGCAGGAAAGCGCGTTCAACCCCAAAGTCGTCTCCAGCGCCAACGCGATCGGCCTGATGCAGGTCACGCCGGCCGCCGGCCGCGATACCGCCAAACGATACAACGTTACATTCGACCAGCGCCGGCTGACGGACGACGTCGCCTATAATGCGCAACTGGGCAGCGCCGAGCTCGGCAACAACATCGCGAGCTGGCGCGGCTCCTATATTCTGGCCTTTGTGGCCTACAACGCGGGGCCGCGCCGCGCCAAGGAATGGATCGATCAATACGGCGATCCGCGCGATCCCAAGGTCGACCCGATCGATTGGGTCGAGCGCATCCCGATTTCGGAAACCCGCAACTACGTCGAGCGCGTGATCGAGAACATGCAGGTCTACCGCGCGATCATCGAAAAAAACCCGAGGCTCTCCATCGAGGCCGATTTGCGCCGCGGCGGCTAAGGCGGCTCGAAGGACCGAATGCCGGCAACAGCTGCCGCTGCTGTCCATTCACCGCGACGTGCTGGAAGCCTGCCAACGACGCCGACACCAGCATCGTCATCGCGGAAATCCGCCGCTGGCGCCGCTAGTGGCCAGTGCCGGCGATCGGCTGTTGCCTTTAAAATAGTGCGCAACAGGTCGAATTTTCTACCATGTCGCGAACTCCACGACAGCACTACCGCAAAAGCGCCGGTCTGCGCCGGTGTTTCCGGCCATTGCCGCTAAAATAGTGCGCAACACGTCGAAATCTTCTACCATGTGGCGAACTCCGCGATAGCACTACCGTAAACGCCAAAGCCGGCACCCGCAGCACCGCCGCGGGTAGGCTGGACGGGTCATCCGAAGGCCCGCATCACCCGTCCGCGCCGGTTTTTCGGCACCGTCAAACAAGCGGCGCCCAACAGCCGACAAAAACTCTTCGGATCTGCCACCGCGACATGCATCAGATTGCCGACGAGATCATCGCGGCCGGTCCAATCCGCGGCCGCCGCGTTCACCGGCCGGGACGGAGCGGCGCCGGCCGTTCGCTTCCCACTATTTCGCTTCCCATTATTATTTCGCTTCCCATTATACTGTCGGGCCCACCGATCGCGTTCGGCCGCCATCGCGGACGGTTCGTCCTCCCAAAGAAGCAGCCTCACGAGAAATTCGATCGCGAAGACACCGGGGTGGTGCATTGCCACCCAGACGAAATAACCCTTGCGGCCGTCCTTGCCATTGCCGTCGTAGCCAATGCGATCGGCGGCCTCGCAGAGCGCTTTTTTGAGATCCGCTGAAAAAAAATTCGGCGTGCCTTTTTGGCGGCCACCCCGCTTTTGGTGGCCGGCTTGAAAATCGCCGGAGCGTTGATAGGCATCGCGCGCTCTTCCGGGGGAACTTCCACGCATCACCACAACTCCGCGCCGCAACCCGCTGCGCTATCATGTCGACCACCGATGCTGACCCCTGGGGGGATCAGCGGGGGATGGTGCGACCCGCCCGCCGCGGACCAACCACTTGCCCAATCCGTGGCCAAGCGGCTGTGAGCAAGCCTGCGCGTCGCCCCCTAACTGCACAGATAGACTACATAATAAGAGCGGCCATAAGTCCAAGACCACCGGCAGCGGGACGACGATTTTTCGAGTGTGCCCGCTTGATGCACGAGATGGCGACCAATCTGTCGCACACATGTTCGGTCAAACGCGGCCGAACCTCGGCGTGATTTTGAATAGGACGGATTGGCGTGGCGCTGAGCAAGCCGCGGTGCCGCCGTTCAGCGGCAGCCGGGACTCTTAGCGCTTTTTCGAGGGCCGCTTGCGCAGCCATACCCCGGAGCCGTCACCGTTCTCGTCGACGAACTCGACGCCAGCTGCAACTGTCTGTCAGAGAGCCATGCGGCGCGAGCATCGGCGTAGCGTCCGATTCTGAAGCACAGCGAAGCGAAAGGTTCGGCTGACGAAACGAAGCCAATTTGCGATATCGCGCGGCGTCGATGTCGATAGCCCCCATGCTCAATCATCGTCGGGCGCGTAGGGGGAGGACTCTTCTGCCGATAGTCAAAACGGGAGCTTTTTCTTTCCTGGGGCTTCCGCCGGTTCAGATTGTCGAGCGCGAAGAGAATCTGGGCGACTTGGCGCCAAAGCATGTATTCGTATCGGCTGAGCCGGTCGAGCGCGTAGTTGGGCAGATTGGCGAGACGCAAGAAGCATTGCGCGAGGTGGCGACTAGGGGCGGCGGCTGGTTGCGCGGCTTCCGGATCGAACCGCGGCACGGCTTCTGTCGCGTTTCTGAGCTGCCCCGATGGCGCGTCGCCGCCGTGATTGCCGGGATCAGTCGGCCTGAATAGCGTATAGACCAGTTCGCGCGAGGCCGGCGGTAGCTGGCGCGCCTCGCTGAACCAACTCAGATGCTCGGCCTGAATTTCGAACAGACCGGTTTCCATGGCGGTGGCGCGGCGCAGCCGCCACAGGGCACTGGCCAGCCGTAACACAAGTTCCCGCTCGACGGCGGATTGGGCATCGTAATCCGCAGTTATAGCTGCTTCGAAGGCCTTGTAATCGTCGGCATCTTCTAACGCGCCGATCACCGTCTCGGCGGTGAGCCCGTGGCGCACGGCATTGCAGCGAGAGCGTTGTTTGCCCACCTCCGTATTTGGGCCGGTGCTCTTACGAGCATTGCGGCAGTTGGCGTCGATCTGCCTGAAGGAGGTCATCGCTGGCCCGCCGCGATAATTGGGTTCGTTTTGTCAATTCGGCCCCGCTTTTTTCTGAGCGGCCGGTCCGACGCGGCGGTTCGCTTTGCGGTGGCGGCAGCGACAGTGGACGCGACCTCGCCCATTTTGCGTAGAGCCGTCGCCAATGGGTGGCTTTCGCGCCACAGCGAGCCGGCCGTGACCGTCGGATCAATCCCGGCGTTCCGCCACCATAAGGCTTCGTCACCGTGGCGGTGGACCTCGCGGTGGTGGCCGCGACACAGCGGGACGGTGAACTCGTCGCTGACCTTGCGGCCGAGCGCTCGGCTTTGCGTAAAGCGCAGATGATGAGTGTCCGAAGGTTGTCGGCCGCAGATTAAGCAGGGTTGTTGTGCGACATAGTTGACGTGGTCGCGGTCACGAATCCGGCGCGGTTCCGGCAACGGCAGCGCGTTCTTGTCGATCACAGTGGAGCGTCGGCCCTTCTCTGGATCCTTTGTTCCTGGAGGGTCACTCGGAGCCGCTTCTGTTTTCGGTGGCGGCGGGGGCACTGCGTCGACCGTCCCGGCGTGGCTCGCCAGGGCTTCAAGCCGCACCCGAAAGCCCTCCTCCACGCGCTGGGCATCGGACGCCGTCAGGGTGTTCTTCTCGCGCAGACCGCGATGCGCCCAGAGGGCCGCAGCCTCGCCGCTGTCGAGAGCGTTGAGCTCGGCGAGAAGCCGATCCCGCAATGCCGCCGATGCCTCGGCTTCGAGCACTGGCGCGACAGGAGTTAAACCGGCGCCGCCATCGCGTTGACCAGGTGTGCGCTGATCTCGATAGTGGGGGCGGCCATTGAGCCGCCCATTGCCAATCGCCATCAGCTTCTCTGGCTCAGTTTTTTGGCTGGCGGTCGGCGTCGCTAGATCCGGCGCATCGAGGTCGTCCTCGCCGGCAATACCCACGAGGGTGAACAGCGCATAGCGCCGGGCATAGGTCAGGGCCGCCCCCATGCGCTGCGCATTGGCGGTGTCGGCGACGGCACACACCGGCCAATCGGATGCGATCCATTCGCCCGAGGCATGGGCCAGAACGGTGGTCAGGTTCACGAGGCCTGCGGTCTGATCGATGGCGGTGGTCTGGACCGTCGCGATCTCATGCTGGCCGAGGGTCTTGCGAACGATATCGAGGCCACTGGAGAGCGGGGCGTAGCGGAAGCTTCGATCGGTTCCCCCTCCCCGACCGGCGCTGATCGTTCCAGTCAACGACTTCTCCGGATTGACCAGTTCGGCTTGCGCCTTGGCCAGAGCCCCCGCCAAGGCCGCGATGGATTCACTGGACCGCGGCATGGCTGGCCTCCGCACTATTACTCAGGAGGTCAAAGCTCACGGCGCCCGACTTCGAGCGCTTGGCCCGGAGGCCGTGGCCGATCGCCTCCCTGGCATCCTCCGGCATCAGGCTTTTCAGTTCGGCCTTGGCCGCTTCATGCTCCGCATGCGCCGATCGGGTCCGGGTAAAGATGCCGGCGAACTCCGCCCAGGCGTTGGAGCTGCTCATGTCGACGACCCGGATGGCTTCGAGCCGCGGCTTCGGCGGCTCGACGCCAAAGAGCGACGGCGTCTCGCCGCTCTCCACACAGCGCCAGAACTTACGTTCCGCTGTGACGATCAGGTGTTGATAGAGCGGATCCGCATGGGCCACGATCTCGACCCACTTGCCGCCCCCGGTAATAATGGACAGCACCGCGGTCCGGGCCGCCACCACCCACATATTGTGCTGCAGCTGCGGCATATATTTCTCGGCGGCCGCATCCTCCGAGAATGACCAAGGCAGCATGAATTTGGATTCGAATACCGCGTCACTTCCCTTGACACGGCCATCGAGGGTCGCTGCCATCCACCGCACGGCGGGGTGTTGGAGCCGCCGCTGGATATCCGTGATGGTCTGCCCGGTATTGAACTCATACCAGCGTCGATTGAGGTCTTCGGTTACAAGGCCAAGCTGGACAATGAGGTTGGCCGATAGGTCCTCGGGCTCGACCTCACCGCGCTTTTCCCGCCACAGCCGCACGAGACGGGTCTCATCCTTCCCCATGATGATTCGCGCGTCCGAGCCGCCGATGAAGCGGCGTCGATCAACAGGTTTGAACCTCCGGTTCATGGGGCCCTCCATGTGGAAGCTTCGATGGCTTGTTGGAGGGTGCCGCTTACTTCCGACTCAAGATCGGAACGGAGAACGTTAATTTGGCGAAGATCGAGTCCGCCAGGGACGTTTTGCGCGGTGTCGTCGAGGACCGCCGTCAAATATATCGAAATCGCGGCGAGCACTTTGTCGAGGTGATCGGCACGGTCCTCAAGTTCGCCAGCGTCCGTATCGACCGGGAGCGAGCGCGGGCGATGCCGTGCCAGGGCGGCAACAAATTCGGCGTGCGCCGCGGTGATGTGGCTTGTGGGTGGACCGGCACTGCCGCCTGTGACTAGAGTTCGAATTGCGCTAATTACGTACTCAGCCTGGGCCATGGGGTTCCTCCTTGGCTCGGGTTAGGGTCGATGGCGAGTTCGCTGCTCGACATCGGCCCGCATCCTTAGTACCTCTTCTGTGTACTTATTGTCAATACATAAATTACATAAATGACCAATAATCGCCCTCGTGGCCGGCCATCCAAACGCACCCAAGATCGCCCGTTTCAAATGCGGGTTTCGGAGCCCTTTTTGCGCACCGTCGACGACTGGCGCCGCTCTCAGATCGACGTCCCGTCTCGTGCTGAAGCAATTCGGAGAATGGTTGAATTAGCGGCCAAAATGAAACCGAAGAACAAGTCCGATTCCGATCGCTAAGCATGATCCCTGCGGCCTCCTCCTGCCCTAGGCATTTAAAATTGCGGGCTGGGCCGAGCAGCAAAACGACAAGCCCTTGCGCTCGGAAGCAATTCACCGCCTGATCGAGCTTGCACTGGCGGGCAAGGGTAAAAGACAGAACACCGACCAAAAATAGGCGATCAAGTACGCTCACGTATCATCTATGGCGGCGGTGCATTCGAGTTGTCGGCACGTTATTCATGAACGATAAGTGATCGATCACCGAATGGAGGGAGCTCAGCATCCGAAGCCGCAGAGGCTGCTTCCCCCGGCGAGGATGATCTCGACGCGCCCGATCTCACAACGGCGGCGGACTCGCCAGCGCGGCCCACCCCGGATTCAAGGAGCGATGAGGGCCAGCACCGTGAGCGAGCGCCGTCGGCGCCGGCATGGTGGCCGCCGCAGCGTCAAGCCAAGGCGCGGTCGCCGCGCTCGCCGCCCCTGTTGACGGCGGCGGCGTCAGCGGACTTGCGCGATCAGCTGCTGGCCCAAGTCACCGCGCTCGGCTCCAGCGACGAGGCCGCGCTGTGGGCACAGCGCACCCTGCCCGCCAAGAACGCCCTGACGGGAGCGGATGCCCAACAGGTCGAGGACGCGTTTCGCGCACGCCTGATGACTTTCGATACCCTCGCCCAACCTGCCGAAGAACCTTCAGCGGCGCCGGCGGCACGGGCGCGCGCTCCGGGGATAGACAAGAGCGGCCTGGCGCTGCCGGAGCCGCGGCGCCGGCGCGATCGCGAGCACGTCAGAGCGCTGACCAAGCAGCCGTGTCTGATCTGCGGTCGCTCTCCCTCGGATCCCCACCACCTGCGCTTCGCGCAGCCGCGCTCGCTCGGGCGCCGGGTCAGCGATGAGTTCACGGTGCCGCTGTGCCGCGGCCATCATCGCGAAGTGCACCGCTGCGGCGATGAAGCGGCCTGGTGGCGCCATCTCGGCATCGACCCCACGGTCGCAGCCCGTGCGCTGTGGCTGGAGACCCATCCGTTGCCGCCGGGTGCGGATGTGCGCGGTGAGGTTCCAGGCCGCGCGGCCTCAGATAACTCAAAGTGATCATGACCCGACGTCCAACGGTATCGAACTAGCTGTCCGAGCCGGCGCGGGCCAGGGAAATTGCTGCCGGTAGAGTTCGAGGTGTGGCGCGATGGCTGTAGGCTGAACATATCTGTTGCCGCCTCTTTCGTCTGGCGGTGCCTTCGTGGTTCCACCATGGCTCCGTTTCCACATCCCGCTCATCGAGCCGGACGGGCGATGCTATAGAATACGAATTGGTCCTAAATCATCAATGTTCGAAGCCGCGCTACGCTGATAACTATCCCACATCGTCGTATAAGCCGCCTCGATCTGCTTCGTGAAACGCGCGGTATCAAACAACGCGGCGTTTCCTCGGTTGCGCGCCAGTCTTCCCCTGACAGAAGCAAGATAGGCCGGTTCCCTAATCAGCCTCCGCGCTACCGCTTCATATTCCTCCAAGGAGTTCGTGATCAATTCGCCAAGGCTAACGGCCTTCAAAATACTGGCTGCAACGCGGCTCGCAAAACTGTGACCGACACAGGTCAGCACCGGAAGGCCCGCATAGAGCGCGTCGCTCGCGGTCGTATGGGCATTGAAAGGCGTGGTATCGAGAAACAGGTCCGCCAATCGGTGTCGCGCCAAATGATCCGCTGCTGACGGCATCCTCTTAGCGAAAACGAGCCTTTCTTCGGCCACCCCGCGCTTCTCCGCCTCCAGGCGTAGGTTTTTCATGGCAGCTTCATTTGGATCGCGAAGCCAAAGGACGCTATCCTCTTTTTCTTTTAACAATCTCATCCAGATGTCAAAAACATCAGGAGTGATCTTAAATGTATTATTGAAGCAGCAAAAAACAAAAGATGTCTGCTTAAGTCCACATTCTTCCCCGACTCGGTGCGATCGCCGTAATCTGCCGCTGCCCGTCGTTTGCTTGATAGCTTTCGGGCAGCCAAATTACGCGCTCAGTGTAAAACCGGGATTGATCTTCCGGGATGACCGTTAGATCGCCAAGTATATAATCCATGAAATCTCCGCCCATTGTCCCAGCGTAACCTAGATAACCGACCTGGATCGGCGCTGGCCGGCGCATGAGTACGTTAATCCGGCTATCCGTGGTAAATCCCATGAGATCGACCGCAATATCTATCTCATTACGCCTGATAAGCTCCGCAATTTCCAAATCGCTCAGATGCTGTGCATCTGTAAAATGTTCGAACGCAGACTCAATTCGCTGCCTAACAGCCGAACCATCGTCAGGACCGAATGAAATTGCCGTCGTCTCAAACCGCGTTTTGTCGTGGTGCTCGAACAAGCCGGCTGTAAGTTGCGCCACGGGGTGATCGCGAAAGTCTGCCGACAGATAAGCGATCTTGACTCGCTGATGGCGATATATCTGACCACGCCAAAGCGGTGAAAACGACGGCTGATCCGCTACAAAGGTTTTCGCACACTGCAACTGGACTGCGGGTGAGGAGGATATCGCAAGAAGCTGAAACGGCGCACTGGCAGGCTTGCCCGCCTCAACCGCCGAAAGCAAATTTGCGACTTGGCTTTCAAAATTGGTCCAATCAGCAACGTTCTGCTTCAAATAAATCCGATCGCCCGCCACGTACCGCAGGTCTGGATTTAGGGCGATCGCGCGATCAACCGCCGCGAGCGCGTCTGCATAACACCTTAGCTCCGCGAAGATGCGGCAACGGCCCAGCCATATTTCGGCAAGATCGGCGTCAAACGTCAGAGCTTTATCGTAAGCCGCTAAGGCGTTGTCGAACTGTCTGAGACCGACGAAGACATTGCCACGACCGAACCACGCTTCGGCCATATCGGGCTTCAATGCGATGGCTTTATCGAAAGCCGCGCAGGCTTGTTGATAGTCCGATAGCTTGACGAGGACGTTGCCGCGGCCGAGCCAAGCCTTAGCCAAGTCGGGCTGGGCCGCCAAAGCGTGCCCGTATGCAAGAAGAGCATCGTCATAGCGATTGAGCTTCGCTAGAGCTTCACCCTTGTTCGACAGCGCATCTGGATAGCTGCCGTTAATCGCCAAAGCGCGGTCGAAGTCGCCGACTGCCTCGCGATAACGCTGCAAGCCGTTCAGCACAGCCCCCCGGCAATTCCAGGTCTCCGCCACCGTGGCGTTGATATGTAGTGCCCGACTGAATTGCTCGAAGGCTTCATCGGGCCGCTTCAGGGCGGTAAGAATAAGGCCGTGATTGTGAAAGGTTGTGGCGGAGGTCTGGTCCTCGCTCAACGCCATACGCACGTAGCCTTCGGCCTCGTCGAAACGCTTTAAACTGCTCAGGAGAATACTGATGAGATTGAGCGCCGGGACGTGCCTTGGCTGCGATCGCAGAACTTGCTTGAAAAGACCCTCGGCAACGACTGCTTTTCCCGTCTGCATCGCGCTTAAGGCATGCCGAAATGCTTCGTCGGTGGGAGAAGTCACGACGGAATTCCGGTCTGCGCTGAGGCCAAGAAAGAATGCATGAACGGGCCCAAGAACGGGAGCATGACTACCCCATGGTAATCGATTGCACCAGGTATTCAGATTAGATTATAGCGGGTTCGCGATTATACGGAGCGGAGTTCCATGGCCCATAGCGGCGCGCCCGAAGCGGGAAGAAGCGTCTTCGTCACGGCGCAGGATGGCCTACGGCTGCATGTGCGCGAATATGGCACCCGTATTGCGTCCGCATTGCCAGTTGTATGCCTGCCGGGGCTGACGCGCACCGTCGCCGATTTCGCGACGCTTGCGCCGACACTGGCTGGCGGGCGCCAGGCGCGCCGGGTGATCGCCATCGAACTCGCGCGGCCGCGGTCAATCCGAGTACGACAGCAATCCGGCGAATTACAATCTGGCCGTCGAACTCGGGGATGTCGTCACCGTATTAACGGCGCTTGGCGTTGGTGGCGCCGTCTTCGTCGGTAGTTCGCGTGGCGGACTTTTGACTATGCTGCTTGGCGTCGCGCACCCTACCGCTGTCGGCGGCGCCGTGCTGCACGACATCGGGCCGGTGATCGAGGCGAAGGGGCTGGCGCGGATCAAAAGCTATGTCGGCAAACTGCCGCAGCCACGCAACTTCACCGAGGGCGCCGAAATCCTGCGCCGTCTATTCGACACGCAGTTCCCGAAGCTTTCTCCGGAGCAATGGCTCGCCTCGGCGCAGAATACCTGGAAGACGCAGGACGGCGAACTCGTGCCGACCTACGACGTGCGTCTGGCCGGCACACTCACCGAAATAGATATCGAGCGCCCGCTACCGGCTTTGTGGAACGAATTTGACGCGCTGGCACGCGTTCCGATGTTGCTGATCCGCGGAGTCAATTCCGATATTCTTTCAACCGATACGGTAACCGCGATGCACACCCATCATCCCGACATGGAAGTGATCGAGGTCCCCGACGAGGGCCACGTACCGCTGTTGGACGGCGACGAACTGATCGGGCGCATCGCCCGGTTCATCGAAGCATGCGACGCCGCCTCGCACTCGGCCACCGCGTACGCCAAAAGCCAGGGCGCAGGCGAACAGCACCTGTCCTCATTGAAACAGCGGTGAGGTCGATGTCGGCTGAGTTGTCGGAGCAGGAGGCGTTCGCGCGCGCGCTCGCCGCACTTCAATCCGGACAATTTGCCGACGCCGCGCGCTTATTTGAAGCGGTGCTGCGCACCCAGCCGAGACACATCGCCGCGCTTAACCTGCTCGGTGTCACGCTCACGCAACTCGGCCGGTTCGCCGAGGCCGAGACCTATCTCCGGCGCGCGCTGCAAGAACAACCCAAGTCGGATGCAACGCTGTACAATTACGGCATCGTGCTCAAGGCGCTGCATCGCCCGGTTGAAGCGCTGGAGCGATTTACCGAGGCTTTGGCACTCAACGCCGGCGCGGCCGAGACATGGAATAATCGCGGCACTGTCTTTAACGATTTGAAACGATACGATGAGGCGGTCGAAGACTTTGACAGAGCAATCGATCTCAATCCGCATTATGCGGACGCGTTCTGCAACAAAGGTAAGTCGCTGATCCTCCTTAAACGTGTGGAAGAGGCATCGTCCGTCTTCGATAGAGCGCTGAAACTCAAACCCGAATTGGCTGAAGCGTGGTTCGGTCGTGGCAATGCGCTTGTCGAGCAGACACAATTCGACGCGGCGATCGCCGCCTATGACCGCGCGCTGAAACTAAAGCCGGATTTCGCCGAAGCTTGGCTAGGGCGCGGCCATGCGTTCAGGGCACTTAGACGCTATGGTGATGCTCTTGCCGCATATGACAAGGCACTAAGGCTAAGTACAGACCTCGCCGAAGCAAAGCTCGGCCGGGGCAATGTCGCGACCGAGCTCAAATTGTACGACGAAGCTTTGGCCGCCTATCAGCATGCACTGGCCCAAAAACCCGAACTTTCCGAAGCCTGGATTGGCCGCGGGAATGTCTTTTTTGCGCTCAAGCGCTACGACGACGCGTTTGACGCCTACAACAAGGCGTTGGGACAAACGTCTGAACTCGCCGAAGCCTGGATTGGCCGCGGAAATGTCCTTTATGCACTCAAGCGTTGGGAAGACGCACTGAGCGCCTATAACGAGGCATCGAAACTTAAACCTGAACTTGTCGAAGCGTGGCTCGGCCGCGGGCATGTCTTTTTTTCCCTCAAACGCTGGAACGACGCGCTTGATGCTTACAACAAAGCATCGGAATTTAAACCTGAACCCGCTGAAGCCTGGTTCGGCCACGGTCAGGTACTCGCCGAGCTTAAAAAGGACGACGATGCATTAGCCGCTTACGACAAAGCGATCGCATTAAAGCCAGATCTCGCCGGAGCGTGGATAGGCCGCGGCCATCTCCTTGTCAGTAACAGCAAATTCGATCATGCGTTGGCCGCTTATGACCAGGCGTTGGAACTAAGGCCGGATCTCGCTGAAGCATGGCTAGGCTGCGGAATCGTCTATAGCCTCCTGTCTCGTTACGACAAATCGCTCGCATCTTTGGACAGGTCTGTCGAACTTGACCCAGACTCTGCACGAGCTTGGCATGGTCGCGGCGACGCCCTTTTGCGAAATCAACCGAAGAGACGATGCACTGGCTACCTATGACCGCGCGCTGAAGTTGGAACCCGATTTGGCGGAAGCATGGCATGGCCGGGCCTGTGCATTGTTTGAAATAAATCACGTGACCGAGGCGTTTGCCGCGCTCGACAAGGCCATCGAGATCAAGCCTGATTTTTCCGAAGCCATTTCAAATCGAATATTTATGTTAGACTTTCAAGACAACGCGGGTTTTGAAGAACAACAAAATGCCCGCAATTATTGGTGGCAGAATGTCGGTTCAGTTATCGCCGAACAATCGCAAACTCATCACTCTAACGATCCAGACCCAGGCCGCAGGATCAAGGTGGGATATGTTTCCGCCGACTTCCGTTCACACTCAGCGGCATTGTCATTCAAGCGAATGCTTCTCAATCATAGTAAGACCGAATTTCGAAATTACCTGCTACTCCGCAACCCTTATAGAAGACGAAACAACTCAGGTTTTTCAGGCTGCTTCCGATCGATGGCGGAACGTTGTTCAAGTTTCCGACGACGAGCTCTGCAATTAGTTCAAGACGATCAAATCGATATCCTGGTCGACCTTTCCGGCTACACGGCGGGACACCGACTTGGTGTTTTTCGCACGCAAGCCTTCGCCCATTCAAGTTACCCTGGGAGCGACAGGCACGGGACTACCGACAATCGACTATGTTTTTTCGCACCCGGTGATATGCCCCGCCGCTGTACGGCATTTATTTTGCCGAGAAATTTTTTGATCTTCCCTCCATTATGACCATTGAACCGCTGCCTGATCAGTTGCGGCCGTCAGATCCTCCGATGCTCTCGAGGAGTCTGTCACATTTGGAGTTTTTAATCGTGTAAGCAAGATAACTGATGATTCTGTAGCGCTGTGGGCCCGGATTCTCCACGCGGTGCCGCGATCGCGGCTATTGCTCAAGCACTTCGCCTTGGACGACAGTTTCGCACGAAGTCGGCAATTGGAAAGATTTGCGGTTCACGGCATAGCGGCAGAGCGTATTGCCTTCCTCGGCACTACGTCTCGATCGGATCATCTTGCCGCATTCCAAGAAGTTGATATTTCGCTTGATCCATTTCCACACAACGGCGGCATCAGTACGCTGGAATCTTTACAGATGGGGGTGCCAGTGGTCGCGATGTTAGGCAATAGTGTATCCGGCCGAGCAGCGGGCGCGATTTTGACCTCCATCGGGCTGGGAGACTGGGTGGCCGAAAGCGCCGATAACTACCTAGCTATCGCCGTAAAGTTTGCTTCCATGCCTGATCTACTCAAAACCTTGCGCCATGAACTCCCGACAATGATATCAACATCAGCGTTGGGCAATAGCGCCATCTATACTAAGTCGATCGAAATGGCCTACCGAAAAATGTGGGCAGATTACTGTGGGGCCCAGCCGAATGCTCGGCGTCCATAGAACTGTATTGAACTGATTGGGGCGATCATTGGCAGCAGGTCTTGCGGTGAATGAAGTGTTTCAGAGCGCGCTGATTGCGCTTCAAGCCGGAAATGTCAAGGACGCCGAGCTTTTATTCGAAGCGGTGCTCCGAGCTCAGCCGCGACATGTCGCTGCGCTTAACTTGCTCGGAATTGTGCAAACCCGGCTCGGCCGGTTCGCCGAGGCCGAGACTTATCTGCGGCGTGCCCTGCAGGAACAACCAAAGTCGGACGCGACGCTGTACAATTACGGCATCGTCCTCAAGGCGCTGCATCGACCGGCGGAAGCGTTACAACGGTTTACCGAGGCTTTGGCGCTCAATGCCCGGGCAGCAGAGGCGTGGAATAATCGGGGCACCGTTTTTAACGATTTGAAGCGCTATGGCGAAGCGATCAAGGATTTTGATAAAGCTGTCGAATTGCAACCTCGCTACGCCGAAGCGGTCTGTAACAAAGCCAATGCGCTGGCGACGCTCAGCCGGCTGGATGATGCATTGGCGGCATTCGAACGAGCCGCGGAACTGAGGCCAGATCTCGTCGAGGCATGGCTCGGCCGCGGCGGCATATTGACCGACTTGCAACGCTATGAGGACGCACTTGCCGATTACGATCGAGCACTCGCAATCAAACCGAGTTCGGCCGAAGGCTGGCTCGGGCGCGGTACGGCGTTCGCCAAGCTCAAGCGCTACGACGAGGCGCTAGCCGCCTATGACACTGCGCTGCAATTCAATCCTAGTGTCGCTGAAATATGGCTCGGCCGCGGCAACGTACTGACCGAGCTGGCGCGATGGGACGAGGCTCTCGCCACCTACGACAAGGCACTGGCTCTCAAGCCAACTCTTGCCGAGGCTTGGCTCGGCCGTGGCAACGTCTTCGCCGGACTCAATCGGCATGACGAGGCCTTTGCCGCTTACGACCGCACTCTAACCCTAAAGCCCGATCTTGCTGAAGCATGGTCCAACCGCGGCAATACCCTTACGAAGCTGCAGCGATATGACGATGCATTTGCGGCTTACGATCGGGCTTTTCAGCTTGATCCGGAGTTCCCTTATGTCGCGGGCTCACGTCTAAACGCCAAGCTGTACATGTCGGACTGGGCCGATCTTGAAGCCGACATCGCGCAAGTGCTGTCGACGACACGTAAGGGAAAGCCTGGGTGCGTCCCCTTCCCGCTCCTCGCCATACCATCGACGCCTGCCGATCAGTTGCAATGCGCCAAACGGTTCGTCCGCGACCAGCCCACCTATCCGCAGATTTGGCGCGGCGAGAGCTATTCCCACGATCGCATTCGCGTTGCCTATCTGTCGGCCAGCTTTCACGAGAGCGCTATGACCTATTTGCTGGCCGGCATGTTCGAGCGGCACGACAGATCGCGCTTCGAAGTGAGCGCAATATCGTTCGGGCCGGAGCGGAATTCGCCGATGCGGTGGCGGCTGAAGAATGCCTTCGAACATTTTGTCGGTGTTCACGGCAGCAGCGACCAGGAAATTGCCGAGCTGCTGCGCCGCCATGAAATCGATATCGCGGTCGACCTAATGGGCTTTACGGCAGACAACCGGCTCAATGTCTTTGCCCGGCGACCGGCGCCGATCCAAGTCAATTACATGGGATATCCCGGGACGATGGGGACGCCATATATCGATTATCTGGTGGCCGACCGAGCCGTCATTCCCGAAGCGGCACGCGCCCATTACAGCGAGCGGATCGTCTGGCTGCCCGGCAGTTACTTTATCACCGACGGCGACCAGGCCATTGCCAATGCGACGCCAACACGCGCGCAATGCGGCCTGCCTGAGACCGGTTTCGTGTTTTGCTGCTTCAACAGCAACTACAAGATATTGCCGGAGATATTCGACATCTGGATGCGTTTGCTCGGCGCGGTCGAGGGGAGCGTGCTATGGCTGATCGAGACCAACGCGACGGCCACCGCGAATCTGCGGCGTGAAGCGGAGAAGCGCGGGGCAGTGCCAGCGGCGCGCTGATATTTGCCAGCAAGGCCGATCTGCCGGATCATCTCGCGCGGCATCGGCTCGCCGATCTGTGCATCGATACCGTTGCCATACAACGCCCACACCACGGCAAGCGACGCGCTTTGGGCGGGGCTCCCGGTTGTGACGTGTCTCGGCGCGACCATGGCGGGGCGGGTGGCGGCAAGTCTGCTTGAGGCGGCGGGCCTGCCGAATTGGTTACGAAGTCGTTCGGCGACTACGAGGCGCTGGCGCTCAAAGCTCGCGCGTGACACCGATCCTGCTCGCAGCCGATCAAGGACAAGCTCGCGCGCAATCGCACTGTCCTGTCCGCTCTTCGATACGGCGCCGTTCAACTCAGCGCCATGGAGGCCGCATACCTCACAATGTGGCGAGCCCGCCGAAGCGGACGAGCCGCCGGAGAGTTTCGCGGTGCCGGACGCGGCATAGCGCTTTGTGCAGTGACGCAGTGATATAGGCGCAGCGTCGATGCTGGCCGGCAACGCTTCAAAGGAAATTGTGACCCAACATGAAAAATCCCCGGCGGTCGCCCGCCGGGGATTCGCGAAACCCTCACCTTGATCAGACGATCAGGGCAGGAAGTCCTTGTGAGCGCGGAACGTGACCGCCCAGTTGCCCTGTTGGGACTCCTGGAATGTCGCACCGCTGCTCGAGAGATGTTGTTGGCGAGCAGAAGCGCCACCGCTGCCGCCAGTCGGCGTCGCGCTCTCAAGTTGGTCATACAGAGCTTCCACGCCGAGGTAGAACGTCTTGGTCACGTCCCACTGCAAACGGCTGCCGGCATACCAGACCGACCAGTTGTTGTTGCAGGAGCCGGGGGCGCCAGCCAGCAACGGCCGCAGGCGTGAAACTCCTCCACCTGTGCCACCAGTTTCTGCGAAGCAGAGGATCGTGTTGGCCGTGTTATCGTAACTTACGGCGTAGTAACCGCCGAAGAACGATTCATGCCATTGCGGCGTCCAGTAATGCTCGTAGGACGCGTTGACACCCCAAGCGGTCGTCAGCTCCACGCTGCTGCCGGCGAGCCCGTACACAGCATCGCTCACACACCATAGGCTTGCCGAGTTGCCGTTCGACTTGGCCCAATCGCTGTTGGGCGTGAAGAACAGGTAGCGGAGAGCACCTTGGGTATAGTTGACCTGCGACTTGGAAGTAGTCGCCCTGGGCGATCGACGGGAAGTTGAGCCGAAGGCCACCGCCGACCGCGAAGCCCCACTCGTCGCGAGGATGACCGCTCGCCCGGGAACCGTAGCGGTGTAGTAGTTGGCATTGACCTCGTGCAACGCGCCCATCAACTGGGCGCCGCCCCACGCCTGATCGAGCCGCAGATTGCCGACGATGTCGCCAATCTGCATGCCGCCGTACGCGCCGTTGTTGGCGCTGACGCCGGAGATGGTGGTGCTGTAACCGCCGTTGAGGGTGCCCGCGAGTATTGCGTGTTAGCAAACCCCGTGCTGGCAGGTGCCGACCGCCGTAGCCGCGTTGATGATCTGCGTCGTACGGCGTTCTTCCATCGCCAACGTCGCCGACAGGCCATTGCCGAGTTGCGCGGTGTAGCCGAACACCAGCCAGCCCGGATCGCCCGTATCCGACGAGGGATAGTAGCCACCGCGGTAGGTCGCAGCCGCAGCGCTGTAGTAATCGTAGAACGACTGCGTGATACCACCGGTGATGCCGGCGAACTGCACGAAGGCGCGGTTGGCGCTGAGCTGGTTCGCCGCGGTGTTCAGGCCGACGTCGTTGGTGCTGATGCCGACGGCGAAGTAGCCGCGGGCCGTGCCGTAAGCCGTCTGCTCACGGGCATCCACCGTGACGTAAGCGCGGGCCCGCATCACGAAGTTGCTCGTGGCGCGCGTGTTGGCGTTGCCGTTATAGGGACCCCAGGTCAAGCTGCCGTTGGCACCTTCGGTCGCCTCGAAACGCACCCAGCCGCCGACCTTCAAGCAAAGGTCAGTGCCTGGCATATAGTAGAATCCTGCCCCGTAGAGGCTGCAGATCTTCACGTATTCGACCGGCTTGGCCTTTACGGGAAGATCAGCTGCTTGCCCCGCAGTAACCGCAACCAAACCGGCCGCGGATCCGAGGAGGAGGCTTTTCACCATCTTCATTTTGAACCTCCAGTTGTTTGCCGTAGGAGGGTTCCGACTCCGGCGGGTGCAAGCACCCCTGGAAGGTCCCCTTGTACTACCCAGATCACCCGGTGTTCTCACTTGTCCCGAAAACACCAGATGGTCGACTTGGGGTTCCCCCCTCCGTCGCACTGGTGACATTAACGGACAAGTTCCCCGGCGCAACCGGGAACTACCCAACACACAGCCCGTTTGGACCGATTTCGGAGAGGTGTTGCGTAAAAAACACGCAATCGATGCCGCCTTGATGTGCGCTGTTGTCATCAAGCCGTCGCACGCCGTGGGATTCATTTTCTATTGTTAAGTCATAGTGTTATGGCACGATCGATTTCGGGAGCCCGCCCGGACTTTGGGTCTTGCGGGATCGTTCCCGCGCCAACCGGGGAGACAATCGGCTGGCGGTAGCCCTTTCCGTCGCTTCGCTTTCGGCGGCACTTGACGCTACCGATTCCCGACTCGCCTGCATCGTGCATCGGCCTTTAGATCAGGTGTAGCGGGATAGATTTTGGCGAGTGGTCCAGTGATCTCACGCACGCAAGTCTTTGCTCTATCGATGAAGCGCTATCGCTGTTTCTTGGGGGTTCATCGCTGTTTCTTGGGGTTCAATGTCGCGCGCGATTTCGCTGCCGCGCCGGTCCAGCAAAGCAAACAAAAGATAAACTACCCCTAGTTTTGGCTCAGTATGCGTCGCACTAGGCAAATTCGAAATTACGAGAACTTTATATTCCTTGCCCGCCCGCTGCGTCCTTCGAAACCCGGAAATGCTCGAGCTGCTTGCGGCCGCCGGAAAATGTGACTTCCAATTCGAACTCGTCGGCGCCGCTGAAGTCCTGCGCGGCGCGGTAAAACGCGACAAAAGCCGGGACATCGGTTGCCAGGCACTGCTTGAAATTGGTGGCTTTGAAGTTACCGCGCTTGACGATGACGGTGCCGTGCGTGGGCGCGCTGGCGAGTCGGATCGCCGGCAGCGGGCCGGATGTGCAATCGGGCCGGATGCTGGTGTAAACGCCGACTCGCACGTCGCGGCCCGGCGATGCCTTGATCTCGCGCTCGACAAGATTTGCCTGCGCGCACGCTTCGCCCACCAACCCGCACAGGTAACAAAGACGACAACAAAGCCGCGCCGAACCGTCGCTCATCGGTCGCGCCTCACATTCGCGCTGGCGATGCACACGCACTTGATTTTCTTGCTTCCATGTTCGGCGGATCGGCACCTCGATCGAATGTTAGGGTGCTGGTATCCTGGATTAGACCGAACTCGGTACTAGTTCTGATCTCGCGAAATCCCGCCTCGTTCAGTCAACCCGGCCGAAAAGTTCGAAGTTTAACCCGACCAGATGCACATCTATTCCGCCATGCGCCCGCCGAGCATCATCCGCATAGTGAAGACGGCCTTTTGCGTCCAGGGAAGGATGCAAAAATAGCCGGCAAAGGATTTCAAGGTCAGGCACGGAAGCCCGCAATCTGCCCCCGGGCCTGAGAACCCGATGAACATCTCTGAGGGCTTTTTGCAGCTCTCCACTATAGCCAAGATGCTCGAAGACATGCGAAGCGTAAACCTCGGCGCAGCTCTCATCGGCCAAAAAGGAAAGGTCGTTGCAATTGCCTACACGGTCGACATGCGGGCCAGGCAGAGTGTCAAGGATAAACCAGCCCTCGACGCTTCTTCCACCCGCCGATGTGAAGGGATTATGCCCATCGGCCGGCGGAGCAACTCGTGACGTGGTCGGTGGTTGGGGTATCAGACTGCTCATGCTTGGAACTTCGCACCATGCGTTCGCATTACAGGCTCCCGAATTTCGGGTAAATTTGCAAGTGGCCGCTCAGGGAGCGAAATCGTAGCCAAATTTACGCTTTAACGCTGGCTTTTCTTTCGTCGGCGCCCTTTCGGTACTTGACCGCCAAGGATGCCTTAAATAACGAGGTCCATCGCCGGAGAGGTGGCCGAGTGGCTGAAGGCGGCGGTTTGCTAAACCGTTATACGGTCTAAAGCCGTATCAAGGGTTCGAATCCCTTCCTCTCCGCCATCCTGCTTCGCCTTGCAGGCTTCGCAGGATCGGCTCCGGCTACAGCGTCATTGACCCGCCGACACCGCTTCGCTAGCTGGGTTGGCGCCCCATCGAACGACCGATAAGCCAAAGAATCCGAAAGCATGAACCGGAAAGAACGGCGAGCGGGAGTGTCCGGCGCGGGAGGCCAGCGCGGGTCGGCGCTCGCCGAAATGTTCGGCGCGGCGCTTGCGCAGCATCAACGCGGCGCGCTGGCCGAAGCCGAACGCCGCTACCGCTATCTCCTCACGCTGTTTCCCAAGCATGCCGACAGCTTGCACAATCTGGGGCTGATCGCTCTGAATGGTGGCCATGCCGCCGCCGCGGTCGACCTGTTCGAACGAGCGCTCGCGATCAATGATCGCACGGCGGAATATCACTACAACATCGCATTGGCTTGGCGCGCGCTCAACCGCGCGGACAAGGTCGCGGCACATTTGGAACGAGCGGTTGCGCTACGCAACGATTATCCGCTCGCCCATCTCAATCTGGGCAATGTCCGCCACGAGCAAGGCCGTTTGGCCGACGCGACCGCGGCTTACGAGCGCGCGCTTGCGCTCAACCCCACTTTGGTTACGGCGCGCTTCAATCTCGGCAATGTCTTGGCTGAACAACGGCGCTGGGACGCGGCGATTGCCTGTTACAACCAAGTCTTGGCGGCTGAGCCCAACCATGCCGAAGCCCACGGCGGCCTTGGCAGCGCGCTGACGGATGTCGGCCGGCCGCGCGAAGCCATCGCGCATCTCGAGCGCGCCATCGCGCTACGGCCGGATTTGTTCGGCGCCTATGAAAGCCTGGGCAGAGCCTATCTGTCGGCCGGGCAGTTACCATCAGGCACTCGTCGCCATCGCGCGCGCGCTCGAACTGAAGGAAACAACGCCCGGCAAATCCTTTTTCGCTCAGTGCGCCATGTTCGTGGAGTTCACCAAAGACCCTACGGGCCGATTTCGTCAATTGGTGTTGCGGGCGCTTAATGAAGGGTGGGCCGGGCCACGCGAGCTTTCCAACGCCTGCATGAGCCTCATCAAGCTCAACGATGAAGTGAAGGGCTGCATCGCGCGGGTCAATTCTGCTTGGCCCCGGAGATTGCATCAATCGGAGGCATTCGGATCGTCGGGACTGGCGGCACTCGTCAAAGGACGATTTGTTGCACCGTTTGCTGGAGTGCAATCCCGTCGGCGACCTTGAACTCGAACGCCTGCTGACAACCGTACGCGCTACGCTGTTGAAGGCAGCGATAGAAAGCGCGGAATCCTCGAACGACCAGACACTTGAGCCCAGTCTGCTTGATTTTTACTGCGCCGTGGCACGGCAGTGTTTCGTCAACGAGTATGTTTTCTCGACGACGGAATCCGAAATAGATCAGGTGCAGCGTCTGTGCGCTTCGCTTGAGGCCGCACTGACGGCGGGGCTTCGCTTTCCGCCGCTGTGGCTGGCGGCAGTCGGAGCCTATTTTCCGCTGCATACTTTGCCGAGCGCAGACGCCTTGCTCGATCGGTCCTGGCCGGACACTGTGGACGCTTTGCTTGTGCAGCAGGTCAAGGAACCCGCGGAAGAGCGCCGCATGCAGGACGACAATTCCTGTTCTGACGAATATCGACAATGAAGTATCGCGCACCGTGCGCGAGATGTACGAGCAAAGCCCTTATCCGCGCTGGATCAAAGCGGGGCCGCCGACGCTGCCCGTGATCCTCGAAGGCCGCCCTTCTCCGGTCGCCGACGTCCTCATCGCCGGTTGCGGTACAGGCGTGTTTACCCTCGAATTCGCGCGCGCGGCGCCCAATGCACGCTTTCTTGCGATTGATCTCAGTCTTTCCAGCATCAGCTACGCCAAACGCATGGCGCAGAGTTTGGGCGTGACAAATATCGAATTTGCCCAGGCCGACCTGCTGAAATCAGCCTCGATCGGACAGACGTTCGATTTCGTCGATACGTCGGGCGTCCTGCATCATCTCGGCGACCCCTGGGCTGGCTGGCGGGCGCTGCTGCCACTGTTGCGTCCGGACGGCATGATGCAGATCGGACTCTACAGCGAGTTGGCGCGCAAGAACGTCGTCGCTGCGCGCGCGCTGATCGCCGAACGCGGCTTTCGCCCCACGCCGGCAGACATCCGTCGTGTGCGCGAGATTATCGCCACATCCGAAGAAGGCTCGCTGCTACGGTCGATTACGCGATGGAGCGACTATTTCACGACGAGCGAATGCCGCGACTTGTTGTTCCATCCGCAGGAGCATCGGATCACTCTGCCCGAAATCAAATCTTTCCTGGCAGAGAATGGCCTTCAATTCGCGGGCTTCGCCTTGGATGCCTTAACATTTAACAGCTTCGCCGAGCGTTTCCCCGAGCAAACGGCAATGTCCGGGCTCAATCGCTGGCGGACCCTGACTGACCTCGACCGCTGGCACACATTCGAAACCGAACGGCCCGACACGTTTGCCGGCATGTACCGGTTCTGGGTGCACAAACCGGCTTAGCGCGCGATCACTCGCGCCAATCAAGCCGCGATCGCGATCGCCGCCGGTTCCCGCTTTGCCCCGCAACCAATCGCGCGCCGCGCGCTGCGCGGTTGCGATCTCGGCGTCCGCCATCTGACAGGCGATCTCCCGCCGCAGCCGGATGGCTTCGTTGTTGCCCTTCATGGCCGCGAGGTTGAACCATTTGTGCGCCGACACGAGATCGACCGGCACATCGCGGCCGACCGAATACATCAAGCCGAGTTCGAACAACATGTCGCCCGCGGCCGGGCCTTCGCCGAGCGGCGCCGCATCGCTGTCGAGAATTTCAAACCGAGCCATCACACACTCCCCTGTTTGTCCCTGTTCCTGCCAATCCGCAGTCGCATGTTCGCCGGCTTTTTCCCCTGCCGACATGCTGATCATCATCGGAAAATTTGAATGGTGGTTTAAGCAATGCGATGAATTGATTCTGAATTGCGCGCGGTGAACTACGTATTTTCGGCAACACTTCGTTAGGCAACCGCAGCCGCCGAAGCCCCGAGCCAGGGGATTTCGCGCCATTGCAATCCCCGCCGCCTCGATTATGGTGCCGCCGTCGCCATCATCCAGCACCGGGGTCGCCATGAAATATCACCGCTTAGCGGCTGTAGCGCTTTGGCTTTCGACCACTGGATTATTGGGCGCGGCACCGGCGCTCGCCGCCGATCCGGTCGGCGCATGGTTCACAGCGGATAAAGACAGTCAGGTCCGCATCGCCAATTGTGGCGGCGCCCTGTGCGGTAATCTGGTCTGGCTCAAGGAGCCAAACGACCCGGCGACCGGCCAGCCGAAAAAAGACAAGAACAACGCCGATTCAAGCAAGCAGGGTCGGCCGCTGATCGGTGTCCCGATCGTGCTCGGCATGAAGCCGAGCGGAACGCCCAATCAGTGGTCCGGGAACGTCTATAATGCCTCGGACGGCAAGACTTATACCGGCTCTTTCACACTCACCGGCCCAGCTACGGCAGAGCTGAAGGGTTGTGTGATGAGCATCATCTGCAAAACCCAAACGTGGACGCGCGCAAACTAAAGCCGGCGCCGCAAATTCGAGTTACCGCGCCCGCTGCCCGAACAGCACCGCGCGCACTTTCGGATCGTCCATATCGACGGCGGACGCCGCTTCGACGCGGATAGCGAAGGCACGTTTGACGGCGGGACGTGCACGGATAGCTTCGAACCAACGCTTGAGATGCGGAAACTGCGCGAGGTCCTGGCCCAACCGTTCGGCAAGCCGCACCCAACCTAGGCACGCCATATCGGCGATCGAATACCGGCCGGCCAGGAATTCGCGCTCTGCCAGCCGTCTGTTCATGACGCCGTAAAGCCGATTGACCTCATCGGTGTAGCGGGCAATCGCATAATCGATCTGCTGCGGTGCGTAACGGCGGAAGTGGGCCGCCTGCCCGGCCATCGGGCCGAGGCCTGCCATCTGCCAAAACAGCCATTCGTCCACGGCGACACGCGCGCGTTCGTCGCGCGGGTAGAACTTGCCGGTCTTGCGACCGAGATATTGCAGAATGGCGCCAGACTCGAAGACCGAAATCGGCCGGCCGCCCGGGCCCGACGGATCGACAATCGCCGGCATGCGATTGTTCGGCGAGATCGAGAGGAAATGCGGAGCAAATTGCTCGCCTTTGGAAATATCGACCGGCCGCACCACGTAAGGCAGGCCGCATTCCTCCAGCATGATCGAAATCTTCCAACCGTTCGGCGTCGGCCAATAATAAAGCTCGATCGGTTTTCGGCGGCGCGGCGCCCCAGTCTTCACAGCTGGGCGTATCGTGGCCTTCGCCTTAGCCACGGCGTGGGCGACGGCAAAGAAAAACGGCGTCGCGGATTGCTCCACGACGCCGTTGAAAGTTTGGAAACGATATCGCCAACAAACCGAGGGCGTCGGCGAGATGGCTGCAGAGCAAGTCCGCTGGCTTTGCGCCAGGGCGAAATCCGGTTGTTCCGTCTCTCGTCTTCACCACCGCGTAACGTATTTGCGAAGTTGTTAATGCGATGTTGGAGCCTGCACCTTACGTCCCGCCGACGCCCCCTGTCGGTCACCTGAGCCGGCCTGTCTCGGAAGATCATCTCTCCTTCGACGCTGGCCGGCCCGTGTGACGCGGTCCTCAGCACATGCGATGCCGAAGACCGATAGCGTCGACTACTTCTTCTTGCGAGCCGTCTTCTTTGCCGGCTTCTTCGCCTTAGCTTTCGCTTTTCTCTTCTTCGCCATTGCTGCCCTCCTAGCTTGAGTGGGTGGCGTATCGGTGCAGTGCAGTCGCGAATCGATCCGCACTGCATCCGGATTACTACAGCGAGAAAAAAATAACAGTGACTCCACTTAATTTTGTGTGTAAGCGCCGCGGCCCGCGACCTCACGCGCGGTGCGCAATACACGGCGGCACGCCCAAGAACGGAAAAGTTTTTGCATCGCGCTCATTTTCGCAAAAATTTCGACATAATGAACAAACGCCGATGAAATGCGGCTTTCTACGATGTTTTCTTTTTTGATTTTTTCAAAGCCGACACTTGGCACGCTTGCGCATCTGCATTTGCGCGCGGGCAAAAACTTCGTCGTTCTCAGCACTTTCGCGATGCAAAAAAATTATACACCGAGCGCCAATATTGGCGCGTCGAACGCCTCGCCGAGACGCAAAACGCGCGAATCAGTGACAACCGATTCGCAAAACCGTGCCGCCGCGGTGTCGTTCGGCAGCACGGAGAGGCGTCGCACGATGAAATTTTGGATCGGATTCGGTACGATCGAGAGCGCGGCGACGTTCGCGACGGACGCCAAACGACGGTAGCGCGATGCCGCGCTCAGAGGCCCAGCTTCTTTTTGAGAAGCTCGTTGACGGCCTGCGGGTTGGCTTTGCCGCCGGACAATTTCATCACCTGGCCGACAAACCAGCCGATCGCTTTCGGGTTCGTTTTAGCGTCGGCGACCTTGTCGGGATGCTTGGCGACGATCTCGTCGACCAGTTTCTCGATCGCGGAAACGTCGGTGACCTGCTTCAAACCGCGCTGTTCGACTATCGCGCGCGGATCGCCGCCCTCGACCCAGACGATGTCGAATACGTCCTTGGCAATCTTGCCGGAGATCGTACCCTCGCCGATCAAGTCGAGGATGGTTCCAAGTTGCATGGCCGAGACCGGCGCCGCGGCAATATCGCCGCCTTCGCGATTGAGCCTGCCGGCAAGCTCATTGATCACCCAGTTGGCGGCAAGTTTCGGATCGCGCTGCGGCGCGGCTCGGTCGGCATCTCCGCTCGCGTCTTGGTCACCGACGACGGACTCGAAATATTCCGCCATGTCGCGCTCGGTGACGAGCACGTCCGCGTCATAGGCGCTCAGCGCATAATCGCGCATGAACCGGGTCTTCTTCTGGTCCGGCAGTTCCGGCAAGCTACGTTGCAGATCGGTGACGAGCGAAGGCGAAAGCTCGAGCGGCAGCAAATCCGGATCCGGGAAGTAGCGGTAGTCGTGCGCTTCCTCCTTGGTCCGCATCGACCGGGTTTCGCCTTTGACCGGATCGAACAGCCGCGTCTCCTGAACGATGGTGCCGCCGTCCTCGATGATCTCGATCTGGCGGCGCGCCTCATGCTCGATCGCCTGGCCGATGAAACGGATCGAATTGACATTCTTGATTTCGCAACGCGTGCCGAGGCCGGTCCCGGGCTTGCGTACCGAGACATTGACGTCGGCGCGCAGATTGCCCTTCTCCATATCGCCATCGCAGGTGCCGAGATAACGCAGGATAGCGCGCAACTTGGTGATAAAGGCCTTGGCATCGTCGGCCGAGCGCAGATCGGGCTTGGACACGATCTCCATCAGCGCGACGCCGGACCGGTTGAGGTCGACAAGCGACATCGTCGGATTTTGGTCGTGCAGCGATTTGCCGGCATCCTGCTCGAGATGCAGCCGTTCAATGCCAACCCGCACCGTCTCGCCGTCGGGCATGTCGACAACGACCACGCCCTCGCCGACGATTGGCGATTTGTATTGGCTGATCTGATAGCCCTGCGGCAAATCCGGATAGAAATAGTTCTTCCGGTCGAACACCGATTTGAGATTGATCTGGGCGTTGAGCCCAAGCCCGGTGCGCACCGCCTGGCGGACGCATTCCTGGTTGATCACCGGCAGCATGCCGGGCATGGCGGCATCGACCAGCGAGACATGCGCGTTCGCCTCGCCGCCGAATTCCGTCGAGGCGCCGGAGAACAGCTTGGCTTGCGAGGCGACCTGGGCATGGACCTCCATGCCGATGACCACCTCCCAGCCGTTAATCAGCTTGGATTTTGGTGCCGTAGCGTCCATACGCGACCGAACCGCCTTTCATTGGCGGTTCGGTTACGCGTTTTGCTGCCGCGCGGCAAGCCCGCGGACGGAACCAGGACCAGATCGTACGCTGGCCTCAGCCGCCGCACTTCGGCGCGCAGAAGCTGCCGAAGCAGGGCAGCACCGTCGCCAAGGTGCCGTTCACGCAGACCTGTTGCTGGCACCACATGGTCTTGGCGTCGCAACCGGATGAGCAGAACGTAGCGTTGGTGAGGACGCCCTTTTTACCAACGACGCAGGCGCCGGGCGGCAGCGTGACCTTGGCCATCGCCTTGGCCTCGGCAACCGAAACGCTCACGGGCAACAACACCGCGGCTGCAAGCATCGCGACTTTCACGATCGACATCATCTTCATGGTGATCCCCCGTCCACTACGAAAAAACATTCTACGTCATTCCCAACAGCCGCAAGCTATTGCCGCAGTTGGCAGGTCCGCGCAAGACTTTACTACACAAGACTTTACTACATCGGCGGGGCGGCGCGCCGGATGTTCTGCTAGGTTACCGGTCGCAAATCCCGAGGAGTGCCACAGATGGATGCCGTCACTGCGAACGACCGCCTCGCCCCGGAACTGACCGCGCCCCGCGCCCGCATCGGGCTGATCATCCCTTCGGTCAACCGGATGACGGAGCCGCAGTTCAATCGCTACGCGCCGGACGGTCTTGGAATTTTGGTCGCGCGCGGCCGGGTCGCCGGTCATCCGGAAAGAACCGTCGCCGAACTGACCGATGAGATCGCGCACGCGGCCGGCACGCTCGCCGACGCCAAGCCCGATCTCATCGTCTTCCATTGCACCCACACCTCGATGAAGGAAGGCACCGACGGTGAAAACCGCATCATCGAGCTGATCAAGAAGACCACTGGCATCGAAGCCCTGTCGACTTCACGTCTGGTCAATGACGCGCTGCATGCGCTGGGGCTGAAGAAGGTCGTTGTCCTGAGCCCCTATATGACGAACAAGGATATCATCGATTATCTCGCGGCGGCGGGCATCGGTGTCGTCAAGGACGTCGCACTGGCTTGCAAGACGCCCGCCGATTTCGAGGCAGTGACACCGCAGCGCTGGCTGGAACTGGCACGCGACAACGACACGCCGGAAGCGGACGGCATTTTTCTAAGCTGCACCAACACGACCCAGATCGAAGCCGTGGCGGCGATCGAAGCTGAACTCGGCAAGCCGGTGGTCAACAGCAATCAGGCGGTGCTGTGGGGCTGCCTCAAGCGCCTTAAAGACAAGCTCGGCACGGAGCCCGCCACATCCGACAAACTCGGGCAGCTAATGCAGGACCTGTAGCGCCAGCGGACGGCGGCGCTTGCGGCTTCGGCTCTTATGCAGCCTGCTTGTCCTCGCGCCAGATGCCGAGCGCTTCCTGCGCCGGGCGATCGGAAATCGAGAACAGCACCGACTGCTCCGACGCATTATGCGAATAGTGCTTCCACGGCGGCACCACGAACACGTCGTTCGGCCCCCATTCCAGTACCTTGCCGTCGACCGTGGTCGTACCGCGGCCTTCCACGCAGACAAAAACGGTGCCGTCGGTCGCCCGGTATGTTTCGCCCTTGAAACCCTTCGGCAGCATGGCGAGGCAGGCGCCCATGGTCGGCAGGATCGGGCCGCCGGTCACAGGGTTGGCGTAGCGGACCCGCGCGCCGTGACGCTTGTCGATGTCGCCTGCCTTCATCATGCGTTCGACAATCGGGCGAGTGCGGGCATAGGTGTAATTGATGACCGGCGTCCGGTTCATCATCGGCGTGCCGTCGGGCAGAACGCCGGAACCGTAGAAATTCAGCGAGTCGCCGTCGGCGCGCTTGGTTTCCTGGGTCGGATCGTCGAAATGCTCGGCGAACGAAGCCTCATAGAAATTGACCGCCGGGAAATCGAGAACATCGAGCCACAGCATCGGGTCCTTCGACGGATTGCCGTGATCGTGCGGCGCCCAATTGGCGGTGATGACGAAGTCGCCGCGCGACATGAAGGCCTTCTCGCCCTCGACGGCGGTATAGGCACCCTCGCCGTCCAACACGAAGCGGATGGCGGACGAAACGTGGCGATGGGCGGGTGCGACCTCGCCCGGCATGATCATCTGGACGCCGGCGAACAAAGTGTTGGTGATGCGGGATTCACCATGTCGCGCCGGATTTTCAAGGATCAGCACCCGGCGCTCCGCCTCCTCGGCCGTGATCAGGCCGCCGGATTCCATCACCAGTGATTTGATGTCGTCGTAATGCCAGACGTGGGGCGCGCAGCGGGTCACCGGCTCGTTGGTGACCACCGACTTCATCACCTTCCAGAGCGGCGCCATGTCTTTCTTGGAAATGCGGTCGTAGAAGGCTTCCCGCATCGCCTCGATATTGTGTTTCGGGCTCGGACTGGTCGTTTTCTCTGCGGTGGCGACCGTCATGGCGTCTCTCCTCGGAAGAAATTTTGTCCAATATAAACAAAGCGTAGCGCGGCGGGAATAGCGCTTAGGGGAGCAAGTAGCGGGGCTGCCATGCGGCAGGCGGGGCAATGCCCGTTAGGTGTTCACGTTGCCACCGTCGACGGCGAGCGTCTGACCGGTCACGAAATCGCTGTCGGCACTGGCCAGGAAAACCAAGGCGCCAAGCAAGTCCTGGGGCTGTTCGTCGCGCTTGAGAGCGCGCGAGGCGACCGCGCGGGCGCGTGAGGTTTCGACGTGCCCGGGATTTTCGGCGACGACGGTGTCGCTGATGGTGAATCCGGGCGCGAGCGTATTGACCCGGATGCCATGCTCGCCGAGTTCGCGCGACAGCGCCCGCGTCATCGCTGTAATGCCGCCCTTCGAGGTAACGTAATGCAGCATCCAGGGGATGCCGCGAAAGGCAGTGCCGGAGCCGATATTGATGATCTTGCCGTAGCCTTGAGCCCGCATATGCGGCACGACGTGCTTCACCATCAGAAATGGGCCGCGCAGATTGATCGCCATGACGCGGTCCCACAGCACGGTGTCGATCTCGGTGCACTTCTGCTCTTGCAGCGGCGCAAATAGAGCTGCGTTGTTGACGAGCACGTCTATCTTGCCGAACCGGTCCATGGTTTCGGCGACAAGCTTCTTCACCGCCGCCTCGTCGCTGACGTCGGACACCGCGCTCGCGACCGAATTGGCACCGTGCTCGCGCGCAAGCTCTTGCGCGATCTCCGTGCCATCGGCGATGTCGGCGATCATCAGGCGCGCGCCCTCGGCGGCGAGCGCTCGCGCATAGTGCACACCGATGCCCTTGGCGCCGCCGGTGAGGATGGCGACGCGGCCGTCCAGTCGCGCCATGACCCGCACCCTCCCCTTTTTTCAGGTGTTGGCGGTCGTTCGCCGGATCAGCTTTTCGAATCCGGCGAGCTGCTGCCCGATCAAGTCCATGGTTGGTTGGTCGATCAGCGCCAGCGTCTTCTCATCGAACTTCTTTGGCCCGAAATTGACGAAAACTTCCGGCTTGCCGAACAACACCGCGTCGATCGCGGTCAATACCGAGCGCAGTTGATATTGCATGCGCGCAGCGCCGAGCTGACCGCCGGAGCAGGATTGCAGGGCGACCGGCTTGTCCTTGAATGGCACCTCTTTCAGGCGCGATACCCAGTCGATCGCATTCTTCAAACCGCCGGGAATGCCCCAGTTGTATTCCGGCGACACGATGATGACGCCGTCAGCGGAACGGATGGCGTCAGCCCAGGCATCGACATCGGCGGGCACACCGGCGCTCGCGTGCAAATCCGCATTATAGATCGGAAACTTCTCCCACGACGGCGCCGGTTTGAGCAACAGAGCAGGCGGCGCGAGAGCCGGCAGCGCCCGCTGGAGCGCCGCATTGTACGAGGCCTTGCGCAAGCTGCCGCAGACCGTGATGACGTTTAAGACTTTATCGGACATTTCGCTTCCTGAATGTTGATAACCGGCAATATCGTGACGAACGGCCGCCGAGAACCGGCGGCCGCGCTTGCTTTACGGTCGGCATCGGCCTGCCGCAATAGCGCGGCGGGACCGGGATTAATTGGTATTGAGCAGCGGAATGTCCTTCGCCGACCGCGCCCCCGGCAACGATTCCACGAAGGCATAGATGTCGGCGACGTCCTGGTCCGAAAGCACCGCGGTAGAAAATGCCGGCATGTCATTGACCGGATTGCGCACTTGGCCGATGAAGCCCTCGAACGGCAGCGCCGTATGAGCGAGGATCGGCGCCGGGCCGTTATAGGCGCCGCCCTGCCCGGAGCGGCCATGGCAAGTGAAACAGCCGTCGGCCAGATAGATGCGTTTGCCGTTGCCGGCATCGCCCTTTGGCGCATCCTGCGCCTGGATCGCGGTCGAGCCGCAAAGACCGACTGCCGCCGTAGCGAACGCCGCAAGCGCGATTGTTTTGGACCGGTTCATTGAAAAGCTCCTCAACGCGGATCGGTGACGACGTCGACCACGGCCGGCTGACCGGCCTTGACTGCGGCGATGGCGCGGGTGAGCGCCGGCCCCAAATCCTTGGGGTCGGTGATCGGGCCCTCGCCATAGGCGCCGCAGCCGCGCGCAAGCGTCGCGTAGTCGATATTCGGATCTTTAAGCGTGGTGCCGATGTCCATCTTGTCGACGCCGCGGCCGTGCCGCGCCGCCATCGCCACCAGGTACATGTATTCCTGGTGATAGGCGCGGTTGTTCTGCACGATATAGAGCAGCGGAATCTGGTGATGCGCGGCGGTCCACAGCGCGCCGGGATTGAACATGAAGTCACCGTCGCCGCCGAACGCCACGGTGAAGCGGCCGTGCTTTTTGTTGGCTAGCGCGGCGCCGATCGAAGCCGGCAGGTTGTAGCCGATACCGGCACCGCCGGCATTGCCGTTCCACTGATACGGCTTCTTGAAATCCCAAAGCCGATGCGGCCACGACAACCGGATCGTGGTGCCGACCACCGACCAGTCCTCGTCCTTGATCTGATTATAGACTTCGGCGCACATCCGCGCCGTGGTGATCGGGCTTGAATCCCAGCCGATGGTCGCATCGGTTTTGGATTGCTCGATCATCGCCAGATGCGCCGACGCGAACTTCTTGCCGCGCGCCTCGAAGGCCGACTTCTTGCCGTCGTCGGTTAATCGCTTGACCGCCTCGGTGAGCGCCGGGAGCGAGGATTCGCCGTCGCCGGCGATGTCGAGATCGATATCCTGCCAGCGGCCGAAATCCTGGTAGTTGGATTTCAGATAAAGGTCGCGCACGCCCAGCGTGATGAGTTTCGATCCGGGCTTGGTGGCCGGTGACGAGCGGCGCACGATGCGGTCGCTGAAATGGGTGAGCGTGCCCCAGAGGTCGTTCATCTCGATCGCGAGGATGACGTCCGCCTGCCCGATCAGCGCCCGGCGGAAGCTTTGATTGAGCGGATGCCGGGACGGGAAATTCATGCGGCCGGCATTGTCGATGACGCCACATTGCAGCGCTTCGGCCAGCGCCACGAGGTTGGCCATGCCGGCCGGCGTCCGCGCGAGGCGGTCGACAACGATAATCGGGTTTTGCGCCTCGACCAGCATCTTTGCCGCTTGCGCAATCGCTCCGGAATCGCCCTGTGGCGGGACCACCGGCTCGTATTTCGGAATGCGCAGCCCTTCCGGATCGGGAATCGGATTTTCCTGCAACTCGGCATCGAGCGAGATGAACACCGGACCCATCGGCGGCGTGGTCGCGATTTTGTAGGCGCGCGCCGTGGACTCGCCGAAATGCGTCAGCGACGCCGGCTGGTCGTCCCATTTGGTGAATTCGCGGACGATCTGGCCGATATCGACGCCGGAATGCACCCATTCGGCGCCGGGGGCGCGTTTGTCGGCTTCCATGATGTTACCGCCGAACACCAGGACCGGCACGCGGTCGCACCAGGCGTTGTACATCGCCATGGTCGCGTGCTGCAGACCGACGACGCCGTGGCAACCCATCGCCATCGGCTTGCCCTCGATCTTGGCATAGCCCTGCGCCATGTGAACGGCGATGTCCTCATGCACGCAGGTGAGGATTTCGGGCTTGTTGTTCGAGTGGTTGATGATGGCTTCGTGTAACCCGCGATAGCTCGAGGCGCAATTGATCGAGAAGTATTCGATCCCGAGCGAATTGATCACGTCGGCCATATAGTCGCCGCCGCTCGAGGTCTGGTTGACCGGGTCCTTAGCCGGTGCAAGCGTCTCGACCGCCGTTTGCATCGGGCCGGGCAGCTTGGCTTTGGCCTTTTCGAGGGGCGCGGCCGACAACGCGACGGCGGCGCCCGGCGCGGTTACCGCGGCGGCGGCACCGGCAAGGCCTGCGCCTTTGAGGAAATTACGGCGGCTGGAATCAGCAGTTTGTCGGCGCTTGGACATGGCGATCTTCCCCGGAAATGGCCGGATGCGGCCAATGGACTCGGAAATTCTTGATTAGAGGGATTCTCGCGTCCGGATTGCCGACCGTCAAGCGGGGCGCCCCAAGGATCAGCCATGCGTCGCCCAAGCCTGCGTTACCAATTTGCGATCGCGCCGTAAAACCGCCATTAGAAACGGGCTGCCCGAACGAGCCGGCGGACTCAAGGCACGGCGAGACACCGCCGGCCCAAAACGTGAAGGCCGGCGGCGAGATTTCGGCGATGCGCGATCAGATGTCTGGCTAGAGGTTGAAAAGCTGCTCCGCATTGCCGTGCGCGATGCGCGCCCGGTCCGCCGGACTGACCGGAATCTGGTCGAGGAACGTGCGCGCTTCGGCCATCGATCCATAGGGATAGTCGACCGAAAACATGATCCGGCCGGTGCCGACCTCCAGCAACAGGTCGAGAAACGTTGCCGGGAAATTGAAGCCCGCGAAGGTGTAATGGACATTTTCGCGAAGATAAGCGCCGATCGGCCGATCGAGCTTGGTCAACCCCGTCGGCAGGTTCTTGTTGAGCCTGGGCAGCATGAAGGGAAGCGCTTCGCCGAGATGGCCGACCACGACTTGCAGCTTGGGATAGCGGTCGAATGCCCCGCCGAGGATCATGCGAAGGAGATGAACCCCGGTTTCGATGTGCCACCCCCAACCGGCTGACGCGAATACCGCGCTCACCCCCGGGGAAAAACCACCGTAAAGCGCATCGGCGACCGGCTTCGGCGGCACCGTGGGATGAAGGTAGATCGGGACATTGAGGGCTTCGGCGCGCTCCAAAATCGGCCAAAAGAACTTGTCGTCCAGATAGCGGCCGCGCGTATGGCCATTAATGAGCGTGCCCTTGAACCCCTGCTTGATTCTGCGATCCAATTCATCGGCCGCCTGCTCGGGGGCCGCGATCGGCAAAGCGGCGAAGCCGGCAAAACGCTTCGGATTTTTCTTCACCACATCGGCGAGGAAATCGTTCGATTCGCGCGCGATCGCGATTTGCTCCGCGACGTCTGCCTGCTCGACGCCGGGAGAATTCAGCGAGAGCACCTGCATGTCGATGTCGGCGGCGTCCATCTCCGCAATGCGCTTGTCGCCGACCTCCTGAAGCTGCTCGGCAATCCTTGCATAAATGCCGCCCGACTTGCTGAGCCGTTCAGTGAATTCCCGGCCTGGTCCCGCAATAAATCCCGGGCTTGCGAAGTGTTCTTCGAGGGTGATGGTTCGTAACTTCGCCCCGCTACGCGGCGCGGCGCTTTTTTGCTCCCGATCGGCCTCGGCAAAAACCTGGCCTGGAATTGTCGCAGAAGCGGCGCTGCCGGATGCAGCGCAAATAAAGTCGCGACGATTCATGGTAGTCCTCCCGTTTTAAAGGCTTGTGCGAGTGGTCAGCCGCCCTCGCCAAGCCGTGTTATGATTCCGCGGCCTAGCTGCTTGGCGAGTTCAATAGCGAAGGCGCTACGATCTCCTTCCAGCTTTTCGGCACTGTCGTCAGCCCGCCGTGGCGGCCCATGAACTCGGCCATCACCTGCATGCCGTAAACGGCGCTGCCGAATTCGTCTTTGATGTCCCGCACCACCGCCTCCATGGTCCCGCCATTGATAGCGCCGGACGGCTCGTGCGTCAGATAGATTTGCGCGGCGCGGCGCGGGTCGTCGTGAATAATCCGCGCGGCCTCGTCGATCGCTTTGTCGATCACGTCCGGGAGTTGCGGCTTTGCCTCTATCTCTGCCTTGGTTGCACCCATGAGGAGGAATGAGAATTTTCCGTTCATCACATCGGATGAGGTGAGGAGTGGATGGACGTTCGCGCCACGCAATGCCAGTTCGGTAAATGGCGGTGACGCGAAATAGGCATTAACCGGGCCGGCGTTATCGACCAAGGCCGATATCGCGGCGGCGTGCGGCAGCGCGACGACCTGGTCGTTCAGTCGGTCGAAGCGGCCGAATAACTTCTCCGATTGAAGTTGCAGCAAGAACATCTGCGGCGATGTCAGCGTTGGCACGGCGATGCGGTCGGCAGCCTTTATGTCGGTGAGCGAATGTTGGTCCGGCTGATTGCTTAATAAGGTCAGTGGCAGTGTGGTGATGCCTGACACCGCGAAGAGCTGTGTCGGCTTGCCTTTATCCTCCTGCCACGCCGCAAGGAGCGGCGCGGCGCCGAACGGACCCATATCGATCTCGCCCGCATCGACCGCCGCGAGCATCTGTACGGCACCGGGGAAGCGCTCGAAACTCGGCCGGAGGTCGAGATGCACTTCCTTGCCATGCTTCTCGATCAGCTTCATATCCTCGCAGATATAAAGCGGCAGGAAGGCCAGACCGTAGCCCATCCCGATCTTGACTTGCTGCTGCGCGCACGCCGATGTCGCGTAGAGAGCAAGACAAGCGATCACGCTGCGCAGGAAATGGCGCAAGTGGTTACTTCTCGTCGGCTATGGGGTTACGCAATGTTCCGACACCTTGGATTTCGACTTCGACGGTGTCGCCGTACTTCATCCAGACCGGATTGGGCTTGCGGGCATGGCCGACGCCGGATGGCGTGCCGGTAAAAATCACATCGCCGGGCTCGAGCGTGATGCCCTGGGTGATGTAGACCAGCATGTCGACAATCGGGAACATCATGTTGTCGGTGTTGTCGGACTGCATGACCTTGCCGTTGAGTCGGCTCTCGATCTTCAGCCCCTTCGCCGCATCTGGCAATTCGTCGGCGGTGACGAGCCAGGGGCCGAAGCCGCCGGTGCGGTCGAAATTCTTGCCCATGTCCCATTGCGTCGTCTTGCGCTGGAACTCGCGTATGGACCCCTCGTTGCCGCAGGAATAGCCGGCAATGCAGGAAGTAGCGTTGGCGGCCGTCAGATGCTTGGCGCGCTTGCCGACGACCAGGATCAACTCGGCTTCGTAATCGAGCGTCTCCGACACTTTGGGCCGGATGATCGGCTCGCCGTGCGGCACCATGGAGGTCAGGCCGCGGAAGAAAATTGTCGGGAATTTCGGAATGTTGTCGCGCTGCGAACCTTCCTTGACATGTTCAAGGTAATTCAACCCGAGGCAGATGATCTTTCCCGGCCGGCCGACCGGCATCGCATATTTCAATCCCGCAAGCGGCTTGCGCGCACTCGCCGGCGCGCGTTTGGCAATATCCGCCAGCGCTTTGGTATCGCCGTTATTCTTGGCAAGCCACTCGCCGAGGTCGCTCGGCACTTTGCCATCGGCGGCTTGCAAGTCGATCACCTGATCGGCCTCGACCACGCCAAAATGCGGGCCCCCCTGCCCCTCGAACGCAACAATTTTCATGAGTTTACCCTTTGACTGGCCGGGAACATCCCGAAGAGCCGGGACTATAATGCGTAGCCCGGATTGAGCGAAGCGAAATCCAGGTGAAAGTGTTAAAGCCAACCGCCGGTCAAAGCTCGGCCATGTCCCTGGCGTTCAACACTTGGCCGGTCGGACCGCATCAGCGCCGCGGTTGTGACATGGGCGAAATATTGCAAGCGCCACGGATCGGCCTCGCAATCGGTATCGGTCGCCGGCTATTTCTCGTCCGTCATCCGCAGCGCATGCACGCTGAATTGACCGTCGGTCCAGACTTTCAGCGGCGACCAGCCGCTGCCTTGGGCCAGCGCTTGGAAAGTCTCGACAGTATATTTGTAGCTGTTTTCAGTATGGATGGTTTCGCCGGCGCGGAAATTAAATGCTTTGCCGTTGACGCGGACTTTCTGGCGTTTGGTGCTGGCGAGGTACATCTCGATTCGATTTTGCTCGCGGTTATAGCAAGCGTGGTGCTCGAAACTGGTGAGATCGAAATCGGCGCCAAGTTCGCGATTGATGCGGGCCAACAGATTGAGATTGAATTTCGCGGTCACGCCTTCAGCGTCGTTATAGGCCGGACACAGAATCTTTGTATCCTTGACGAGATCGACACCGACAATCAGGACCGCGTTGGCCCCAAGCATGGCGCCGGCGTGGCGCAAGAATTTCGATGCCTCATGGCGCTCGAAATTGCCGATGGTCGAGCCCGGGAAAAAGCCTACGCGCGGCAACGCGGCAACTGCTTGCGGGATTTCGAAGCTTTGCGTGAAATCGGCGACTAGCGGATCCACGGCTAGGCGCGGAAAATCGCGTCGCAGCTGCGCGGCGTCCTGCTGCAAGAAATCGCCAGAAATGTCGACCGGAATGTAGGCTTCGACCGTCGCCGCGGCGCCAAGAAGGATACGCGCCTTTCGGCTCGAGCCGCTGCCGAATTCGATCAAGGCGCAATTCGGCGGAAACAGCGAAGCAATCGCCGGCGCATTGTCGCGCAACAGCGCAAGCTCGCAGCGCGTCGGATAATATTCAGGCAACTGGGTGATACGCTCGAACAAGGCGGAACCCGCCGTGTCGTAGAAATATTTCGGCGATAGCCGTTTTGGCTTCGCCGTTAATCCATCGGCAACGTCGGTGGCAAAACCCTCGGTCGCCAAATCCGCCGGTGCGAAAGATTGCACCGCGCGCCGCGCGGTTGGTGCAGCATTCGTCATGGCTATGCTCAGTGTCCGTATTCGGCGAGCCGCAATCCGCTAAATTGCCAGCGGGCCGAGGGATAAAAGAAGTTGCGATAAGTCGGGCGCGAATGGCCGGCCGGAGTCGCCAGCGAGGAACCGCGCAATACCAACTGATTGATCATGAATTTGCCGTTGTACTCACCAAGCGCCCCAGGCGCTGCCTTGTAACCGGGATAGGCCGAATAGGCGCTCCGCGTCCATTGCCATACAACGCCGAACGCGTCGCGGAGACCGCCGCCTTTTGCCGCAACCTCCCACTCGCCCTCCGTCGGCAGATCCTTGCCGGACCATCGCGCAAAGGCGTCGGCTTCGTAGTAGCTAACATGGCAAACCGGGAGCGCCGGTTCCACATGTCTTAGCCCGCCGAGCGTCATTACGTGCCAGGCGCCATCGATCTTGCGCCAATAGCCCGGCGCGTTCCAGCCCTCTGCCGTGACAGCACTGAAACCGTCCGACAGCCACAAGGTCGGGGTCGTATAACCGCCATCGGCGATAAAGTCGAGCCAGTCGCCGTTGGTTACCAGCGCAGACGAGAGTTGCACCGGTTGCAATAGTATCTCATGTGCAGGCTGTTCGTTATCGAAACAAAAGCCTCCGCCGTCATGGCCTATCGTGTGGACACCGTCGAGCGCAGCGCGGCCTACGGCCGATGCGTCGCGAGACGGCCACTGCCATTTCGGATCGTAAGCGGGATAAGTTTCGTTGAGCGAGAAGGTATGCAAAATGTCCGTGAGCAAAAGTTCCTGATGTTGTTGCTCATGATTTAATCCGATCTCGATAATCGGAATGACTTGTTCAAATTCAGCCGCCGTTTCAATCAGCCGGACTACGGCATCATCAACATGCGCGCGATACGCCGTGACCTCAGCAGCGCTTGGCCGGGTGAGAAGACCGCGCTGCGGACGCGCCACACGCGGACCGGCCGAGACATAATAAGAATTATAGAGATAAGCGAAACGCTCGTCGAACGGCTGATAGTCTTTAACAAAAGGGCGCAACAAAAATTGTTCGAAGAACCACGTCACATGTGCACGGTGCCATTTGGTCGGGCTCGCATCGGGCATCGATTGCACGACCTGATCTTCGGCCGAAAGTAAGGCTGAGCGGCGTTCCGTTTCGTCACGCACAGCGCGATAGGCTTCGAGCCATTGCCGGCGGGATTGTTCGTCCGTTGCCGGAGAGCCATCGGCGGCCATCTCACCGACGCCACCTCTGACTGGATTGACGAGCCTTACGCGTCGGGAAGCACTGGAACGTGGCATCATAAATATCCGCAAAAAGGCGGGGTGTACTAAGTAATGTCAAAGGCTGGGAAGATAATCAGCCCCCGGCGGCTTGGTTCCATAGATGTTCTATCTGTCACGGACTGCAATGCGAATCGGATCATGCTAACGCGGTTGTGATCGTCCAAGATAGGGGCCCGATAGACCGTCCGGCGGTTGTGACGCCTCTATTCGCCGACATATGGTTCCGCCGATCGTGTACTTTGACGTGTTTCAAGGCGGCTGGGGTGAGGAACGATGGCAAAACATATTAATAAAAAAGTCAGCACGGGAAAGCCGATGCTGCCGCGTGAGCGCTGCGACTATTCGGCGATCGTCGACCGGCCGCCGCTGAAACTTCCCGACGGCGCCCGCGTCGTGTTCTGGAGCATCGTCAATCTCGAAGTCTGGGACATCGGCAAGCCGATGGCCCGGCAAGTGCTCGCTCCCCCGACCGGAGTCACACAGCTTCCCGACGTGCCGAACTGGAGCTGGCATGAATACGGCATGCGGGTCGGGGTCTGGCGCTTCTTCGATCTTTTCAAACAACAAAATATCCGGCCGACGCTGGCGCTCAATGCGCGGGTTTGCGAGGACTATACCCGGGTCGCACAGCAGGCTCGGAGCGACGGCTGGGAATTCATGGGTCACTCCTACGAGCAGGGCCCGATCCACAAAGAGCCTGATCAGAAAGCGATGATCGCCCGCTCGCTCGACGTGCTCACGCGTTTTTGCGGCAAGCGGCCGGTCGGCTGGCTCGGCCCGGGATTGACACAAACACTCGAAACGCCGGATCTCCTCACCGCGGCCGGGATCAAATATATCGGCGACTGGGTCTATGACGACGAGCCGTCGACCATTCGCACCGTCAACGGCCCGCTGGTGACGCTGCCCTATACCTTGGATATCCACGACATCACGATGATGGCGGTTCAGCACCATGAGAGCGATGCTCTGCTCAAGCGCGCCATCGATCAATTCGACCGGCTTTATGCCGAAGGTGAAAAGCGCGCCAAGATTTTCTCGCTCGCTATTCACCCCTATCTGAGCGGCCAGCCGCACCGCATCAAATATCTTGAAGCCATTTATGACTACACCCGCAAATTCGACGGCGTGTTGTATTGGAACGGCGAACAGATTTTGGATTGGTATTTGCAATGCGCCAAGTGATACTCGCAATCTCGCTGCTGGCGAGCACGCTCGCCAGCAATGCTGTACAGGCCGCGCTCTGCCGGACCGGCGGGCCTTACGAAAAATAGCTTGCCGATTTCGAGCGCGAGACGAAGACGAAGGGCGTTTCGCAAGCGACCATCGCGGCGGCCGCGCCGTTGAGGCCGAACTGCTGGCGCGGATGCGGACGGCGCGACAGCGAGAGATATAACGACATAATAATGTCCGACATAATGTCCGACCCGCCGGCGAAGTTGCGGCGCGCGGTCAGGCTGATTTGCACGAAAAGCGTTTTAGACAAAAGCTTGGACGAACGGCGAAGCTTGATGCTAGACGACGGCCGGTAGCGCGACCGAGCCGGGGGCGGCTTTCCATCTCGGGACATATCCGGGGCGTTTGACGCCCGTGTTCGATATTGACTTGACCGCCGCGGGCACGCCAGCCGAAGATGCTGAAAAGACAGCAGTTTTTCATTATTCTAATGTAAAAACTGTGCCAATTTCCACGTTTTAGCGCTTGGAAAACCCTCCGACTAAATGTTACATTGTAACGTTTCCCCACAATGAGGCCATGCCGCGCCCTGTCGGACGCAGCGGTGAAAAACGGACGCCAAATCAGGAAGCCCGCGATGCAGGAAAACACCCGCGCCAAAACAATAACTCGGCTCCGAAACGGTCGGCGCCCCCGCTTCCACGCCGCCTCGGTTGCCGTTGCCCTTCTCGTCGCGGTTGCATTTTCGCATGCGGCGCTGGCCCAAAATACAGCAGCACCTGCGGCTCCACCTCCAGTCGCACCGTCCCTTTCCGAGCCCGCTGCCGCTCCGGCAGCACCGGTTGACCCTGCTCTGCAGCCGGCGCCGGCCGCGACTTCAATGCCGGCCGCCGAGCCTGCTGCCGCGCCCCCGACCGCTCCGACACCACCGGCGATCACGACCCTTAGCGTGCCCGAAGATTTGTCGCCCTGGGGCATGTTCACCGCCGCCGACATCATCGTGAAAGCGGTCATCATCGGGCTAGCCTTCGCCTCACTGGTGACCTGGACGGTGTGGCTCGCCAAAACGTTCGAGTTGCGCTCCTCGCGTTCGGCAGTCCGTCGTAACCTTCGCGTTCTTAACGGCGCGGCGACCTTCGCCCAGGCGCATGAGCAATTGCGCGACGGCGCCACCGCGGTGTCGCAATTGATGCAGGCCGCCGGTCAGGAGATCAGGTTGTCGGCCGGTCTGCGTGCGGAGGGCCTAAAGGAACGCATCGCGCTCCAGCTCGAACGCATCGAGATGGGGATGAGCCGGAAGATTTCGCGCGGCACCGGTGTTCTTGCCACCATTGGCTCGACAGCACCCTTCGTCGGGCTGTTCGGCACGGTGTGGGGCATCATGAACAGCTTTATCGGCATTTCGAACGCGCACACCACCAATCTCGCCGTGGTGGCGCCCGGCATCGCGCAAGCGCTGCTCGCCACCGCGTTCGGCCTGGTGGCGGCAATCCCCGCGGTCATGATCTATAACGTATTGGCGCGGCAGACCGCGCATTATCGGGCCTATCTCGGCGACGCTTCGGCGCAGGTGATGCGGCTGGTCAGCCGCGATCTCGATCGCGCCAAACTGCCGATGCCCCAGGCCGCCGAGTAAGCCGGAGTAAGCCCGTGGCCATCCGTCTCGATCACGGTACCGACGAACTCACCGAAGTTCACGATATCAACGTCACGCCGTTCATCGACGTGATGCTGGTGCTGCTCATCATCTTCATGGTGGCGGCCCCGCTCGCCACCGTCGATGTCCCGGTCGATCTGCCGTCATCGCGCGCCCAGCCGGAGCAGCGGCCGCCGAAGCCGGTGTTCCTAACGCTGAAAGCCGACGGCAGCCTCGAAGTCGGCGACAATCCGGTGCCGCGCAGCTCGCTCGCCGACGTGCTCGCCAGCACGACCCAAGGCGACCACGACCAGCGCATTTTTCTGCGCGGCGACCGTTCCGTGCCCTACGGCGACATGATGCAATTGCTCGACGACTTGCGTACCGACGGCTACCTCAAGATCGCCTTGGTGACGAAGGAGTCACGTGAAGCGAAATGACCGCGCCCGCACTACCTTGGTTTGAGGACGAGGATCCGCGCGATATCAGGCGCTGGGCGATAGCCGCGCTCATCGTGCTCAGCGTCCATATCGGCGCCATCGCGTCTTATCTCTATGTCCATGTGCCGGACGACATCGGCGATGAATTGCCGGCGGTTGCGGTGGAGGTGTCGCCCTCCGACGATACCGTCGACCAGGCTGAAGTCACGCCGGTACCGGAGCAGCAGGAACAAAAGCAGGTAGAGGAGCAGCCACCTCCCACGCCGCCGCCGCCACCCGACGCCGTGGCGATGCCCGAGGAAAAGCCGGTCGAGCAGCCGCAAGAGCAGCCACAGCAGGCGCCCCAGCCGGCGCGGACCAAGAGCAGCAGCTCGCCGATTTCGTCGACCTGGGAAACGAGCCTCGTCAAGCGCCTCAACCAGTTCAAGCGTTATCCGGGGGAAGCCCAATCGCGCGGTGTCGAGGGGGTGGTCTTGTTAAGCTTCAGCGTCGACCGCACCGGCCATGTGCTCTCCCACCAGATCGTGCGCAGTTCCGGCCATCCCGAGCTCGATGCCGAGGTCACGTCGATGATCGAACGCGCCCAGCCGCTACCGGCCTTCCCGGCGTCCATGACGGACGACAAACTCGATTTGACCGTCCCTATCCGCTTTTCGCTGCGGTAATCATCTCCCCGATTTTGCGGCTCGCTATGCTCCCGGCCGAGGTGACGGGGGGATCGCGAATGGTCTAGGTTGCGTCGTCATTTTCGTCCACCGGGAGCCCCTATGCGCACCAAACCCTGTCTCACCGCCGCCGACGTCAAGAAAATGCTCGCCGCTTGCGAAGCCGAGGCCACCAAGAACAAATGGGCAGTCGCGATCTCCATCGTCGACGATGGCGGCTTCCTCCTTGGATTTCTCCGGATGGACGGCGCGCCGGCGATTTCCGCCGAAGTGTCGACCGGCAAGGCGCGCACCTCGGCAATGACCAAACGGCCGAGCAAATTCTTCGAGGATCGCATCAAGGAGCGCCCGGCCTTCGCCGGCTTTCCCGCCGGCATTCTCATTCAGGGCGGCGTGCCGGTGATGCACGAAAACGATTGCGTCGGCGCGATCGGCGTATCGGGCGTGCAATCGCATGAAGACGAGCAGATCGCGCAAGCCGGCGCGATCGCGCTGGGATAGTTTTTCGCCCCGATTGCCCGGGTCAGATCGGCTCCATAACGGTCATCGCCAGGACCGCGAAAGAGCCGACCAGACCTGCCAGCAGACCAACGACGAACCAGAGCGCGTAAGGCCGCGGCGCGCCAGGTGATGCCGGCAGTTGCCGGGCGGCAGCCAATTCCGCGCCGGCGCGGATTCGCGCCGTAACCAGCCGCCAGATGTTGATCGGCAAAAGCGCGACATGAAGAAAAAGCACCGGGTAAATGTGTTGCGCGTAACCGAAAGCAGGAGATGAGAGACAGAAGATCGGGAGGATGGCAAAAGGAGAAAGATAGAAACCGGGAGGGAGCACAAATAGCACATTGCTGAGAATGGCGATCAGCCGCAACGGCACCATAGTCCGCGTTAGAAACGTTGCCAGCACGGCGCAAGATGCGGCGTAGCCTAAAATATCGGTCATTCCCCCGCGCTCGCGTTAGAGCATGATCGTCATCAGAGATAGGTGTCTCCCCTCTCCGAACTCACGCCTGCCAGAACGGCTTGGCCTTTTCCGCCTCGGCTTGCGGCGGATGGCCCATGTCTTTGAGGTCGAGCGCAGAAAGCGCGGCCAGTAAAGTCGTCGTCGCCGACCGGATCGACGAGAGCGCATCGACGCTTGCCGCGCTTCGCGATCATGGCGTAGAAGCGATCAAGGTGCTGGTCGATCTCGGCACGTTTTCCGGCGCGCGCGACCTGATAAGCCGAACGCAAGCGTCGTATGGCCGTATCCACGTGCTTGTCATCAATGTCGGCGGAACGATTTGGATCAAGCCCTATCACCTGTACACCGAAGAAGAGGTAGAGCTTGAAATCCATCGCTCTCTGTTTCGGAGCTCTGGGGTTGCCTCGCGGTGCTGCCGATGATGATGCAGCAGGGATCAGGATCGATCATCAATGTCGGTTCGCAATCGACGCGGGGACTTTATCGGCTTCCCTATGCAACTAGCAAAGGCGGCATTCTGGCGCTCAGCAAGGTGCTGGCGATGGAGTACGGCCGCCACGGCATTCGGGTCAACACCATGGCGCCGGGAGGAACCGAAATCAGCGACCGCGTGACCCCCCGCCAGTTGAGCGGCAGGTTCATACGCCATCTTCGTCGTCGCCGTCTGAAACCTATTCGGCAAAGCACGCACCATCGATCAAAAACGCAATAATTGCGCAATGGAATTACCACACACGAAAAACTGCAACCAATCTCAGACAATTAGGTCACTGTCGCAAAGCTGAGCAGAGTGACGGAAAAAGAGTCAGACGCGTAGCGGGCGTGATTAGAACTTATTAATGGGCAAAGGCTGGTGAGTAAACGCTCATAATAGCAGCCGTTCCGCGTTTAATTCTTCACGGTCAAATACGAATCGACCGGCGACTCGTGCCGCCGGCCGCACCGAAATCTACGTCAAGTTCTAACTCAACGGCCTATTCCGCCGGCACGCTCGCCATTTCGTGACGGGCTGCCGCCGGGTTCGGAATCCGCAGTCCGAACGCCGCGACGATGGCCGAAACCGCCGCGAAGCCGGCGAGCGCATAAAGGCCCGCCGGTAAAACTGCCGCTATAGTCTTTCGCCCAACCGACGGCCGACGGCCCGAAGAAGCCGCCGAGATTGCCGATGCCGTTGATCCAGGCAATGCCGGAAGCCGCTGCGGTGCCCGTTAAGATCAGCGACGGCATCGCCCAGAACGGCCCTTTTGAACCGTAGAAGCCGATCGCCGCAATCGACATGCCGACCACCGCCCAAACCGTACCGACAGTTTGCGCCGCGATGATAAGTCCGACCATGGAAGCGATCGCGGCCCAGAAAAGATTCCAGCGCCGCTCGGCCATGCGGTCGGACAACCAGCCCCAGGCCAGCATCGCGACCGCACCGAACAGATAAGGGATCATGCTGACCCAGCCGACTTCCATGTTGGAAAGCCCAAGCTGTTTCACGATTTGCGGCAAGAACAACAACATGCCGAGGCTCGCACCGTTGATGCCGAAATAATACAGCGTGAGCAGCAGGATTTTCGGGTCCCAGAACGATTGCCACACGCTCACTTGGCGCTTGGCTCGGACCAGATCGCGTTCGGTGTCGAGCGTGGAAACGAGCCAAGCCGCGCTCGTCCGGCTCGAGCCAATGCGCCAGGTTCGGACGATCGGTGACGTAGAAAAAGATGAAGAAACCGACCAGCACCGTCGGTATCGCCTCGGCGATGAACATCCACTTCCAGCCGGCCAGCCCCGCCAGACCGTCCAGTCCCAGCAATCCGGTCGACACCGGCGAGCCGACCGCCACCGCGAGCGGCAGCGCCACCATGAAACCCGACACGATGCGGGCGCGATGCCAATCCGGGAACCAATAGGTGAAGAACAGGATCATGCCCGGAAACAGTCCGGCCTCGGCGAGGCCGAGCAGAAAACGCATGATCAGAAAACTCCACGGCCCGACGCAAAACGCAGTGGCGCCCGACAGCACGCCCCAGCTCACCATGATGCGGGCGATCCACATCCGCGCGCCGACCTTTTCCAGGATAATGTTGCTCGGTACTTCGAACAGGAAATAGCCCCAGAAGAAAGCCCCCGCCGCCATGCCGTAGGTGGCGGCGTCGAGGCCCAAATCCTTGTTCATGGTCAGCGCGGCAAAGCCGACATTGATGCGGTCGAGATAGCAGAGAAAATAAGTAAGAATGGAGAGCGGCAACAGCCGCCAATAGACCTTGCGCATGGTCGAGCGTTCGACGGCCGGACGCGCGGCTGCCAAATCAATGGCTACCATGGTTCCCTCCCACGAAGTTGTAACTTTTATTTTTTGCTATTGGCCCAGCATAGGCTGCTTGCCACCGGACAGCAACAGAGAACAGATTGGACGGAACGGCCGACCAGCGAACGGGTTGAAGCATCATGAAAATCGGCATTATCGGAACCGGAACCGTCGGCTGCGCCTGCGCCATGGCGGCGGTCAACCGCGGCAGCGCCCGCGACGTCGTTTTGGTCAACCGAACCCGCAAAACGGCGGAAGCCGTCGCCACCGATCTGCGCTACGGCATCCCGCTCGGGCCGAAAGTCGACATCACCGATGGCGACTATGAGGCGCTCAAAGGCTCCGGCGTCGTCCTGATCACCTCAGGCGTCAACGAGAAGACCGGCGGCGCCACCGACCGCAGCGATCCGCAAGGCCGGCTTCGGCTTCTCGACAAGAACGCCGAAATCTACCGCGACATCGTCCCGCGCATCGTGCGCGCCGCACCCGCAGCGGTTCTGCTCATCGTCACCGACCCGCCCGATCCGCTTGCCGACGTCGCACGCGAAGCGCGCTCGGGGAGCCGAGGACAAAGCCCAAGTGATCAGCGCCGGCACGTTCATCGACACGATGCGCTTTCGCGTTCATCTCGGAAAACATTTCGGCGTCGATCCGCGCAACGTCGAGGCGCAAGTGATCGGCGACCACGGCACCTCCGCGGTGTTTCTCTGGTCGTCCGCGCGCGTCGGCGGCGTGCCGATTGAAGCACTTCTGAAAAAGCGCGGCGAGACGCTCAAGGAATTACGCGACAAGGTCGAAAAGGACGTCAAATACGCCAACATCACCATCATCGAGGGCCATGACGCCAGCCAATACGGCATCGGCATCGTCTCAGCCCGCATCGCCGAGATGATCTTGCGCGACGAACGCGCGGTGATCCCGATCGGCAGCCTGCAAAAGGAGTTCGGTGTCACGCTGTCGCTGCCGAGCGTGGTCGGGCGCGGCGGCGTGATCGAGGTGTTGCAGCCCGAGCTTTCCGACGAGGAACGCGAGGGTTTGCAGAAGAGCGCGAAAAATATGAAAGATGCACTGCAGCGCGTTAGGGAGAATGCCTAGCTCAATCCGCTCGCCCGCGCCTGATCCTTCGCCATCACCGCCCAGTCGTGCTCGGCTTCGCCGTGCGCCACCGCACCGACCAGCCGGTCGCGCCAGACGTTGCCGCTCGGCAGCGGTACGCCGACCGCGCCGCCGGCCTCGAGCGCGAGATTGGCATCCTTGAGCCCTAAGATGGCGCGCTGGCCGGCCGGCTGATAGCGCTCTTCGGCGATGAGCTTGCCATAGATCTTGTAGGCCGAGCAGGCGAACAACCCGTCGGTCATCACGTCGAGGAAGACATCGGGCACGACGTCGTATTTGCGAGTGAGCGCAAAGCCCTCGCCCATCGCTTCGATAGCGCAGCCGAGGACAAAGTTATTGGCGATCTTGATGGCGGCGGCGGCGACCGGATCGGCGCCGGCCTCGAAGCAACGCCGCGCAATTGCTGTGAACAAGGGCCGGCAGCGATCGACCGCCGCCTTCGCACCGCCGAGCACCATGCCGGCTTGCCCGGAAGAAACGACTTCGGGCCGGCCGAGCATCGGCGTCGCGATCAGGACCTGTCCGGCCTCGCTGTGCAGCGCCTTGAGCTTGGTGATAGCCGCGACACTATGCGTGCCGGCGCAAATGTGGATGCCGCCCTTCGGCAGCGACTGCAAAAGTCCGCCCGCCTGGCCGACCACATCCAGCACCGCCGCGTCGTCGGCGAGCATGGTGAAAACCGCCTCGCCGTAATTCGCCGCCGCATGGATCGAACTCAGCGGTTTGGCGCCGCGATCGGTAAGCGCTTTGATCTTTTCGGGCGTGCGATTGTAGAGACCGATGTCATGGCCGCCGTCGAGCAGGCGCCCGGCCATGGCTTGGCCCATGCGGCCGAGGCCGATGAATCCGACTTTCATCAAAATCTCCGTTCAACCCCGTGTCAGACCAGTTGCCCGCGCACCCATTCGAGCTCGCGGCAGATGTAGTCGACAATATCGTTCGACTTCAGGCTGTCGGGCAGCATATCCCACGTATAGGTCTCGACTTCGAGATGGCGCGACAGCGGCTGCTGCTTGTGGAAGCGCAGCCCGTCTTCGATGGCAAAGCGCGTGGTGCGGAACTGCCCGAGATCGTCGAGGAAGACCGGCACGTGGATATGGGTTCGCCATTCACGTGGCCCCGGCTCCTTCTCAAAGGCGACAATGGCGTCGTCGACATTGAGGAACTTGGTGAGCTTGCCGTCCATCTTCTGGATTGTCTGGGTGAGATAAATCGTCTTGGCGTAACGCTTGAGCGTGTCGACGACCGGCTGGGTCACTTCCGGAATATGCAAGGCCGCGGCTTCCTGAAACTTGAAGATCGGAACGCCGGCATTGACGAGCTTCTGCACGGATTCGGAAATATTCTCGTATTCGACGGCCTGGTGACAGATGTCATAGACAATGCCGACATGGCGGCGCAGCGCTGCGTTCGCTTCCGCAATCGGTACATGCGCGAGCTTGGCAAGCTTTTCGACGGCCGGCCCCGCATAGAGCTGGTCACGAAAATAGGCGATGGTTTCGTCGGTGGTTTCAAGAAAGCAATAAGGCTCCGGCTCGAGCGCCAGCTGCACGGTGCGGCCGGTCTTCGACTCGAGCGCGATGAGATGCGCGACCACGCGTAGCACGTGATCCGTGTAGCTCGTTATCACGTCATTCCCGGTGACGCGCGGCTTGAAACCAAGCGGCGCGCTCTGGATCGACGGCGCGATGCCGGGCGGGCACACGTCGGCCAGCACATTGGCGACGTTAATGGTGTAGTTGGTGCGCTCTTCGCCGCGCCAGTCCGGCTCGTAGACTTGCTCCTTCACCTTGTCGCCCTTGAAATGCCCGTACACAAAAGCATTGGCGGTGTAGATGTACATGTCGTTGGCATCGAGAAATTTTTTCAGCTTGGCTCGTTCGGCCGGGCTGTTGGCGAGAGTTTCCGCGGAGCTTGCCGACAGCCGGATGCAAACGCCGAACGCCTTGTTGCCGGCGATGCGCGCTTTCACCTTCGGCAGATATGTCACCATCGAATGGTACAATTGCTCCCAATTATCGGCGGGATGCACGAGGGTCGAATAGGTCAGATGGCCGAGGCCGTTACCCAGATCCATGTTGGTCGTTCCAATTTTGCTTGACGATAAATCAGTTGACGTGCTCGACGACGCCGCTACTCGCCGACCGGATAATCGCTTCGGTCGCGGCGACGCCTTGGATCATCTGATCATAGGGGATCGGAAACGCCGGACCGCCTTCGGCCGCTTTGGCAAAGGCTTCGAGCGCGGCGCGCGAAATGTCGAGGGTCGCGGCCTGCCAGGTCTTGGCCTCGCCTTTCACCGGCTGGAATTTGCAGGTTCCGAACAGCCGCGTGCGGCGTTCTTCCGACGAAGCGCCGGCGACATGGGTGACGCCTTCGAGCCGCAACCAGCCTTTCGAGCCGAACACCTGAAATGAAAAGCCCGGCCCGGTCGTTGTCATAGTGCCGAGATAACCCGACATGCCCTCCTTCATGCGAAACAGGATCGAGGTGGTGTCATCGGCATCGATCGTCGCCGCGCGACGAAAACTTTGGGCGAAAACATGGTCGATCGGCCCGCATAGGTCGATCATGCCGTCCACGGCATGTACCCCCATCGGCATCAAGCCGCCCAACGGGGTTTCGTGCTTGTCGGCGCGCCAGTGACCCGGATTGATGAACAGCACGTTGGGAAACGTCATGGTCGCTTCGATGTGCAAGATCGTTCCGAGTTCGCCGCTACGCACCATCTCGCGCAACTTGATCATTTCGGGATGGATGCGCCGGTTGTAGCCGAGCGCGAGCGTCACCCCGGCCTTTTGCACGGCGGCGACCGCATCTTCGGCCTCACGCTTGGTGAGCGTGAACGGCTTTTCGCAATAGATGTGCTTCTTGGCCGCGGCTGCCGCGACCACCTGGGCGCCGTGCATGGAATGCGGCGTGCAGAGTACGACCGCGTCGATGCTCGGATCGGCGAGCACCGCCTCGTAATTTGGCAACAGCCGAAATCCCTTCGCCTTGGCGAAGGCCTCGATTTCCGGCGTCACCGTGCGCGTCGTGCCGGCGACGAATTTGATGGCGCCGCTCTCTTCGCACGATTCAACAAGCGTCTTGCCCCACCAGCCAAGTCCGACAATGGCTGCCTTGATCATTTGCTACTCCAGCGACTTTTATTCAGGTTTGATTTTGCTACTGCGTTCTTACTTCGCTTATTCCACTACAGCTAATTGAGCCAAATCTACTTGGGCCACACCTGCTCGGGCCACGTCAGCATGGCGAGGGCGATGCAGGACAGCATCCAGAATGCGCAGTACTCAATGCCGCCGATCACCCAGATCCACTTCTTGGACACCTTGGCGGTCGCGGCAGCGGCGACGAATAGATGGAAGGCGGCTAGGACGGCGACGTAAGGCGTGTAGATCGCGAACACCAGACCGATTGTGAGGAACGTCTCGATCGCGCCGGCAAAATACATCCAGGTCGCCGGCGGGTTGAACTTAGCCGCCTTGAAGAAATTCAACGTTGCCGGCTCGGTGAATTTGCCGACGATGTGCGGGATGAAAAACAACCCGCAAATCAAGCGCAGGATGTTGATTCCGTCAGTGAGATCGAAGTTTTGCGCCAACCCGGACATGATAACCCCCTGCGTTTCCCCGCCCCTACTTAGCGCGCCCGCCGGGTGAATGCCATTGTGAAGCCACGGTTACGCCAGCGTTACGCATCCAGCTCTCTATAGTAGCGAAAGATGCCCCATTCGTTGAAGGCAATGCGGCGCTTAGAGGCCAGGTAGGCCTTGATCCGCGGACGCTCGGCCACCCGGTCATGCAGGGCAACGAGGCCCGGGATTTTCTTCTCGAACCGCTTCATGTGCTTCGGAAAGGCGTAACGCAGCCCCTCGATGATTTGGAATAAGGAGAGGTCGACATAGCTCAGCCGCCGCCCGACGGTAAACCTGCCGCCATTGGCTTTCAGCACCCGCTCGAAATAGCCCAAGAATTTCGGCACCCGGTAGCGCCAGAAATACTTGGTGCGGCGGCGCGCCACCGGCCGTTGCTCCTCGAAATAGAGCGAGCTCGATATCGGATGATGGGTATCGTGGACTTCCACGACGAGGTCGGAAATGGTGAGTTGCAATTGATGCGCCCACAGCTGTCCGGCCTCGTCGCGCGGCGCGAGATTAAGCCGCGAACCGAGAAACAACAGGATGTTCGCTACTTGCGCGACGACGATCTTCCCGGCCTTGAGGAAGGGCGGCGCGTAAGGCGGGTGTGGCGCGCGCTTGCCCTCGATGAATTTCATCATCGCCGGCACGCCGCGGTTGCCCGGCCGGCGCGCCACGTCGACATAATCGGCGCCGGCCTCCTCCAGTGCCAGACGAATGAATTCGCCGCGGCCCTGGATGGTCGGCCAATAATAAAGCTCGTAGCGCATCGCGCGGCCCTACGGTGCTGCTTTATATTGCTCGTCCGTAACGTGTTCCATCCAGTTCACGTGTTTGCCGTCGAGCGCTTCCTGCATCGCAACGTGCACCATGGTCGTAGTCGGCGCGGCGCCGTGCCAATGCTTTTCGTTCGGCGGGATCCAAACGACGTCACCGCCCTTGATTTCGCGCACCTTGCCGCCCCAGGTCTGCACCCGGCCGGTACCGGAAACGACGAATAAAGTCTGACCGAGTGGATGGGTGTGCCATGCCGTCCGGGCGCCCGGCTCGAAGCGCACCAGGCCGGAGCGCAGCATTGCCGGTTCCGGCGTCTCGATAATCGGCTCCTGCCAAACAGTGCCGGTGAAACTATCGGCCGGCCCCCGGCGCGAGGGCCGCGAACCGCAAGTGTAAATGTCCATGTTTCGTTTCCTCCTGCACGGCCATCGCTTAAGTCAGCGGCCAGCTGCGCCCGGTAACATAATGGAAAACGCGACGCGATACTTTGCCAATCGCAAGCCGGAATCGAAGGCCGTAGGCTCGCGCCCACCGCCTAAAAAGGCTAACATTGGACTGGGACGCGGCGCGAACGGGGACGATAATGATGCAATGGCAAGCCTCCACGCAGCGTGCGGATTACCGCGCGTTACGCCGCGTTGTCGTCCTCACGGCCATATGTGGCTTCGGCATTGCCCTCGGCGCCTGCAGCAAATGCGACGTGCCAAATTGGCTGCCGAGCCAGCCGGGACCGCATGCCTGTCACGACGCGCCATCACCGCAGTAGAAGCAAAACGGCGTTATCGCCGCGAGCCGCTTCGTTTGATGAGAATTTCATCGTCCGGCGTGCCGCACTCCACCTCGGCGGAGGCGTCGAGATCGGGCCGCACTTCATGGCGCGCACGTCCATAGGCGTCGGCCAATTGCCGCGGCGAGAGATCCGCGAGCGTATTCGCCCTGTCGGCGCGCCACCACGTCCAGATCAAGCGGCCGAGCAGAGCGATGAGGGTAAGCTGAAATATCAGGCCCAGCGCGGAGGCCAGACCACTCAGCTCACCGTAGATGCCGTGCCCGAATAAGACGCCGAGCACGCCCGCACCCAAAAACCCGGCGGCGAAGCCGCCGACCACGCCCCGACGGCCGAACAGTTCTCCGAGTGAGCCACCGGTGGGCTGCACCGCAGTGGGCAGCATCGGACTGTCGAACGACGACATGCCACTGAAACCGATCATATCTCCAAAAACAGAGGCGACGCCCGGTAGCGAGCTAAACGTGCTCGAAAGACTACCGCCGAATTTCCATTCATTTTTGAGGCGGGCATCCGCGCCGCCGGCGGACACGACAAGGCTCAGCACCAGCGCAGCGAGCAGGGCCAGAGCGCGGAGCAAGGGCGGGGATGACGGAGCGGCCGGTTGAGTTCCCAGAAAACGTTGCACGTCCGGAGTCGCCCTTTTTTTGGCCGCGCAGCGCATCGAGCGCCGAAGCGGTACGTCTGCGTGATTGCGTCTACTTACGCCGAAGGCCTCGCAAAATGGCCTGCGCAAAGCGTCGCACGCGCGCATGTCGCACCCCTGAGGGAGCGCCGTTCCGTCGCTCATTCCTGCGAAAACGGTAATCCCGCCTGCGCTTAAAATTGGGTCCTAACTTCATCGGAACAAACGGGGGTCGTAGCGCTATGCGGCGAGCGTTTCCTTCACCTCATTGACCAGTTGTTTGAGCGTGAAGGGCTTTGCCAGGAAAGCAAATTGGCCGTCGGCTGGCAGATGTTTCTGAAATGCGTCTTCGGCATAGCCCGAGACGAAGATAATCTTCAGCATGGGATTGCGGATGCGCAATTCGCGCAGCAGCGTCGGTCCGTCCATTTCCGGCATAACAACGTCGGATACTACGAGATCGACCTTGCCGCCGTGTTTCTCCAGCACCTCGATGGCCTCTACCCCGTTGCCGGCTTCGAGTACGGTATAGCCACGAGAAGCAAGCCCGCGGGCATTGAGCTGGCGCAAGCCCTCCTCGTCTTCGACCAGCAGGATGGTGCCCTCCCCGGTGAGATCGGCATTCGCACGCTTGCCGCCCTCAGCAGCGGCATGCGCCGCCGCTTCAGCCTCGCTCGCCTTCTCCAGCGCCGCCTCGCGCGCGCTCGCCACATGACGCGGCAGGAAAATGCGGAACGTCGTTCCCTTCTGCTCGACTGAATCCACATAGATAAAACCACCGGTCTGTTTGATGATGCCATAGACGGTGGACAGACCGAGGCCGGTGCCCTTGCCGACCTCTTTGGTCGAAAAGAATGGCTCGAAAATCTTGCCGAGGATTTTTGCCGGAATGCCGCTGCCGCTATCGGTGACTTCCACCAGGGCATAGTCCGCCGCCGGCATGCCCTTGGCGTGATAGCGTTCGCAATCCCGTGCGGTCACATTGGCGGTGCGCAATTGCAGCTTGCCGCCCTCGGGCATGGCATCGCGGGCATTGACGGCGAGATTGACGATCACTTGTTCGAATTGGGAAATATCGATTTTGACCGGCCAAAGGTCGCGGCCATGCACCATGTCAAGCGTGACCTTCTCGCCGATCAGCCGGCGCAGCAGCATGGTGAGATCGCTCAAAACCTCGCCGACGTCGAGCACTTGGGGACGCAGCGTCTGCTTGCGCGAAAAAGCCAGAAGCTGCCGCACCAGGCTCGCCGCCCGGTTGGCATTCTGCTTGATCTGCATGATGTCCTGAAACGACGGATCGGTCGGCCGGTGTGCACTGAGCAAAAAGTCCGTCGCCATCATGATGGCCGAGAGTACGTTGTTGAAGTCATGCGCGATGCCGCCGGCAAGTTGGCCGACAAGCTCCATCTTCTGTTGCTGCGTGACTTTATTCTCGAGTTCGCGCTGCGCCGTGGTTTCGAGCGCATAGACGATAGCCGCTTCCTGGTCGCGCTCCTCTTCTTCGACCGCGGTCACGTAGAAACGCCCGAACCGCTCGCCGTCGCCCGCCAGCATGGCGTCGACCGGGGCAATATCGCCTTTGCCGAGCGCTGCCTGCTGGATCGCGGCTTGCAACGTGCCGCGGTCACGCTCGGCGACGACGACAAGGATCGACCGGTCCTCACCCTCACCGCCCCGCGCATCATGGAACAGCCGGGCAAATAGCGGATTGGTGCGCACCACGCCGCCATGCTTATCGATGGTCGCAATCGCCATCGGCGTCTGGTGGAAGAACCGCATGAAGCGGACTTCCGCCAGACGCTGCGGATCGGTGCCGTCGTCCCGGGCACGGTTGAGCACCAGCGTGCGCGACGCGCCGGCCTTACCGTCGGCGCCGTAGGCGAGCTTGTGAAACAGCCGGACCGGGAGTCTACGCCCGTTGCGCGTCCGCAAATCGAGATCGAGCACCTCGGTCTTGACGTCGCCCGGCGCCGCCCGCAGCGTCGTCAACAGCGCAGCGCCGTCATCGGACACGAGATCGGCCAGCTTGAGACCGCCGGAACCGACCTGGGCGAGATCCTGATCGAGCCAATTGGCGAGCGTTGCGTTCAAATAGACGATCTCGCCCTTGTCATCGACCGAGAAAAATCCGGCCGGCGCGTGATCGAGATAATCGATGGCGTGCTGTAGTTCCTGAAAGACGTTTTCCTGCCGCTCGCGCTCCCGCGTTATGTCGGACAGCGACCAGACGGTAAGCCGGCCGTCGCGGCGGCCGCTGCCGAGCGGGCGGATGCGAAACCGCAGCCAGCGCGCCGACCGGCCTTTGCTCCCGGCAACCCGCACTTCTTCCCGCAGGCGCTTGCCTTCACGCGCGGCTTTCAGGAGCCGGTAAATTGCCTCGGACGCATCGGCATCGCCGATGAAAGCACGTTCGACCGGCCGCAAGTCATTGGCATCCGCCGCATCGATCAGATCGAGATAAGACGCATTGGCATAGACGATGCGCCCATCGCCGTCGGTGACGACCGTGCCATCGGACGAGCCGTCGAGCACCGCTTTGGTCAAGGGATTGGCAGCCGTTCCCCCTGAAATCCGCAAGATTCCGCTCGCAAGCGCGAACAGCGAAAACACGCCGGCGGTGGCGAGCACGGCGAGAAAAGCGAGGATATAGGGCTCGGTATTGCTGCCGCCGACCAGCACAATGCCGGCCGCTGCACCGACCAACAGCGCTGCGACCAGCAGCACCAGCACAATGCTGCCGCTGCGTCCGGGACTGGCGCTGCGATCGATCGATCGGCGCGACGCCGCGCCGGCCAATTCCTGGTCGTTGGAGGTCATGCTATTGAACGGCGCGCCGACGGCCGGCGTGACCCGGGGCTGCCTGGCCTCTGGGATTATGGCCTGCTCAGTCATGAGCCGCTCTCATGCCCCGCTTCCAATACCGAGTTTTCGATACCTTTGCCGCCGAATCGGCCAAGCGGCCTTGGCGAAAGGTACACATTTAGTCCTATCTCGCCACCGCGCGGCGCAGTTTCATCACGTAGCCGATGATTTCGGCAACGGCGCGATAATGCTCCTGCGGGATTTCCTGATCCACTTCTACGGTACCATGCAGGGCGCGGGCCAATGGCGGATTCTCGACTATCGGAATGTCGTGGGCCTCCGCAATCTCGCGGATTTTCCGGGCAATAAGATCGGCGCCCTTGGCGACGCAGAGCGGTGCGTTCATACCCCGTTCGTATTGCAGGGCCACGGCAAAGTGCGTCGGATTGGTGATGATCACCGATGCTTTTGGCACCTGAGCCATCATGCGCTTGCGGGCGCGCTGCTGGCGCAATTGGCGGATTTTGCCTTTAATGGCAGGGTCGCCCTCAGCCTGGCGGAATTCCTCCTTGATTTCACGAATCGACATTTTCTGCCGCTCGTACCATTGCCGATACTGAAACAGGTAATCGACTGCCGCGACCACGGCCAATAGCGCCACCACCGTTCCCAGCATCCGCATCGAAAGCGAGCGGGTGATCGGCAGGATCAGCGACGGGTCGGTGCCTATCAGGCCGGCAATCTTATGGCGCTCCGGCCACAGCAGCGCCGTGATGACTGTGCCGAACAGCACAAGCTTGGTCAGGCCCTTGAAGAAATTGGCGAGCGCTTGTTTGGAGAACAGGCGTCCGAGGCCCGCCACCGGCGAGATTTTGGACATTGACGGCAATAGCGGCTCGAACGAGAACACGATGCGGTGTTGCAGCGCGGTTCCGGCTAGCCCGGCGAACAGGAGCAACAGCAGCGGCATACCGATTGCGGCCAGCACGTGCATCGCCAGGTCTTGAGCGAGCAACTCGACGGCCGGCCCGTTCATCGCGATCTGATAGGAATTGGCGACCAGGCCGCGCAGCGTCGTCTGCAGGCTTTCGGCCGCCGGCACCGCGAACACCATCAGGACCATGGTGCCGCCGGCGATCGTGAACCAGGTCGAGACTTCGGTACTCTTGACCACATCGCCGCGTTTGATGGCGTCTTCGAGACGCCGCGGCGTCGGGTCCTCTGTGCGTTCTGTTTCGTCGCTCTCGTCAGCCATTACATTTGCTCAGAATAGCGTGTCGTCAAGCGTGAGGCGCGAGCTCGTGCATCACGCCCCCGGTGTAGTCGAGAAACACTCCCATCATCGAACCCAGCGCCAATATCAGAAAAAGGAAGCCGACTAGGATCGATAGCGGCATCGCGATAAAGTAGACCTGCATCTGCGGCATCAGCCGCGACAAGACGCCGAGCCCCAGATTGAACAAAAGCCCGAACGCCAGAAACGGCGCCGACAATTGGATGCCGACGCGAAAAGCCCCTGAGATGGTCTTGGTGACCAGCGCCGCGATGTCGCCGGTCGCGAGCACCTCGCCCGGCTCGAACAGCGTGTAACTGTCATTGAGCGCGGCAATGACCAAGTGATGCATGTCGGTGGCGAAGAACAGTGTGGCGCCGAGCATGGTGAGGAAATTGCCGAGGATGACGCCCTGCTCGCCCTGAGTCGGGTCGACCGCGGTAACAAAACCCAGGCCGAGCTGCTGCGCGATCACCGAGCCTGCCACTTCCAGCGCCGAAATCGTCAGCCGCGCGGTGAGGCCGAGCACGCCGCCGATCAAAATCTCCTCGACCAGCAGCACGATCGAAGGCCCAAGTGCGCTGGTGTCGATGTGGTATTCGCCTCGATGCAGCGGCAGCAGCACGGCCGCCAATACGATAGCGATGGTGAGCCGCAGCCTCGCCGAGACGTTTTGCTCGCCAAGACCGGGCAGCAGCATGACCATGGTGCCGGCGCGCGCGAAGACCAGGAGAAAGGTCGCTCCCAGCGCCGGCAGGAATGAAATGTTGATCGGCACGGCGACGCCGGCTCACTCGTTGGTGATATGCGCCGCGATCCGCAGGAAATTCGAATGCAGCCGGTCCGCCATGAATGGCAGCGTGATCAGCATCGCGAGGAAGATCGCCAGAATCTTCGGCACGAAAACCAGCGTGGTTTCCTGGATTTGGGTGAGTGCCTGCAACAGCGAGATGGCAACGCCGACGACGAGGCCGACCAGCATCAGCGGTGCCGAGACGATGACCAGCGTCACGATCGCATCGCGCGCCACGTCCATGACTTCCGGACCATTCATTATTTTTGTCCTGTTCCTGATCGCTCGTTCAAATCTGCATCTTCAAAATTTCCTCGTAGGCCGCGATGACCTTGTCGCGCACCGAAACCAGCGTCTGTACCGCGGTTTCGGTTTCGGCAACCGCGGTGACGACGTCGATCATATTGGCCTTGCCGTTCGCCACCGCCTGCGCCTGCACGTCCGACTTTTGCGCCGAGTGCGACACGGCATCGATGACGTCCTTGAGCATCGCGCTGAAGTTCGGGCCCCCGTCCGGATTCTTGCCCAAGCCCGCGCCGACATTGGCGGGATCGGTGCCCAGCCGCGACAGTGCGGCGTAGGCATTAGCGGCGATCGCGGGTGTCGGCATGGTTCAACCCCTAGCTCTTCAGGATGTCGATGGTGCGCTGAAGCATGCGCTTGGTGGCGCTGATGACGTTGAGATTGGCCTCGTAGGAGCGCTGCGCGTCGCGCAAATCCGTCATTTCCACGAGCGAGTTGACGTTCGGATATTTGACGTCGCCCTGGGCATCGGCGGCCGGATTGCCGGGCTCGTGCTTGACCAGAAAATCGGAATTGTCGGTTTCGACCGGACCGATCTGGACGACATTGGCGCCGAGATTGCGATCGAGCTCGGCGCTGAACGTCACGACACGGCGCCGATAAGGGTCGCCGCCGGGCGTCTGGGACACCGAATCGGCGTTGGCGATGTTCTCGGAAATGACGCGCATGCGACCGATCTGCGCGCGCAAGCCGGACGAAGCGATGGCCAACGACTTCATAAAGTCCATGGTAGAAGCCATGTCGTGCCCTCAAGCCGCGCCCTCAACCCGTCGGCGCTTATTTGTCGACCGCCATTTTGATCAAAGCCAGACTGTGCGTGTAGAGCGAGGCCGCTGCCTCGTAGTCCATCTGGTTCGACGAGACTTTCATCATCTCGTCTTCGTGGGTCACCGAATTGCCGCGCGGCCGTATTTCGTAGCGCGCGGTACCGTCGGTCTCGAATTGCAAGTCGCCGCTCATCTGCATGGCGATATGATTAGGATCGGTGCGGTCCAGGCCGATCGAAGCGGTCGACAGCGCGTTTTCGAAAGTCGGCGGCGCCAGGTCCTTCGCGCGATAATTCGGCGTGTCGGCATTGGCGACGTTCTCGGCAAGCACCTGCTGGCGCGCCTGGTGCCACTGCATGCGCGTGCGCAGCATGGAAAGGATGGGAATGTCGGAGATCGGCATCGGCTTAGCCTCATTGAGCTAGGCAGACTTTGCCGAGACCATGGTTAATGGGCGGTTAAAATGTGCCATTCGGAACCGCCGTCATTAATTTGCCATTTACCATGAGAAGGCTTCAGGCATCGGCTTTCGCAGGAAAAACGACTATCCTTTTTAATTATTTGTTAGTAATCACACCGGCAAATGTTACCGGTGCCGTTAACCTTCGGAATCACCGCGCAACGGACCCGGCCGGGGCGCGGTAGCGAAACGGGGAGTACCGCGTATGTTTGAAAGCTTATTCGGAGCGGAGATGCCGCTCGCCGTACGCTTCTTCCTCGCGTTCCTGATCGTGCTTGCACTGATCGGTGCGACCGCTTGGGCGGTGCGCCGCTTCGGTAGCGGCCGGCTCGGCACTAATACGCGCGGCCGTCAGCCGCGGCTCGCCGTCATCGACTATGCCAGCGTCGACGGCCGGCGACGCCTCATTCTGGTCCGGCGCGACAATGTCGAACATTTGCTGATGATCGGCGGCCCAACGGATGTCGTCGTGGAACCGAATATCGTGCGCGCGGTTGCAGCCCCACGCGACGTTGCTTCCGGACGTCCGGTAGCGGGCATCGAAGCCCTGCCGCGCGCCATTCCGCTGCCGGAAAACGGCTCGAACGGTTCATGGCCGCTGCAGCCGGAGCCGGCAGGCGGATCGCGCCCGTCGCCGCGGCTTGAACCGCTTGCTGACGAACCGCCGTCGCGGCCGTTCCCCTCGCTTAACGAAATGCCAGCCCGGCCGCAGCGCGACACGCTCACGGCCCTTGCCGATGAACTCTCGACGCGCCCTGCTCCGCCGCGCACGCGGCCGCTGGCCCGTCCGCAACCGGACGAGTTGAGCCAAGAGATCAGACAAGAGATCAGACAGGACCATCAGGACGAACATCGCCAGGAAGCACTTGAGACACGCGTTGAGCCACGACCGGAACTCCGTCCGGAGCCGCGCAAGCCGCAAGAAGGACGCACTTTGCCGCCGGCCCCGGTAAGTACCGCGCCCGTTGCAGCAGTCCCGGCGTCTACCGCCGCGGACGATCAAACCTTGGCCGAAATGGCGCAACGCCTCGAAGCGGCGCTGCGCAAGCCGGGCGCCTCGGCCGATGCCTCGCCGCCTCCAACAGCGGCGCGCGCTGCGCCGGCTGCCCGGACCGACGCTCCTCCCCCTTCCCCGCCACGCGCGCCTCGTCCCAACGAGCCGAAGGCAGCGCCACGCACGGAAGACAAGACGAATCAGTCCAAGACGCTTTATGACAGCCTCGAACAGGAGATGGCGAGTTTGCTCGGCCGTCAAAACAAGACCTGATGCTCGCACCATGGGGCCGCCGCGTCCGGTGTAAAACGGTAGCGGCCTCTGTAGCGGCACTTATTGTCTCGGCGACGCCGCTCGCCGCGCAGGATATCAGCATAAATTTCGGCCAGGGCGCCGCGTCCGGCGGCGGTGGGCTGAACGAACGCATCATTCAATTGGTCGCGCTGTTGACGGTGCTGTCGTTGGCGCCGTCGATCCTGATCATGATGACGTCGTTCACCCGCATCGTCGTCGTGCTGTCGCTGTTGCGCACCGCGCTCGGCACCGCAACCGCGCCGCCGAATTCGGTCGTCATCTCTTTGGCACTCTTCCTCACCGCTTTCGTGATGGGACCGGTGCTGACCAATGTTTACGATGCCGGCGTCAAACCGCTGGTCGCCAACCAGATTACCCTCGACCAGGCCCTTGATCGCGCCTCCGGACCCTTGCGCGCGTTCATGGAAAAAAACGTCCGCGACAAGGACTTGCAGCTGTTCATGAATATGTCGGGCGAGAAGCCGCCGGACAAACCGGAAGACATGTCGATGCGCATCCTCGTTCCGGCCTTCATGATTTCGGAGCTCAAGCGCGCCTTCGAGATCGGCTTCCTGTTGTTCTTGCCGTTCCTGATCATCGACCTCGTCGTCGCCTCGGTGCTGATGTCGATGGGCATGATGATGCTGCCCCCGGTCGTGGTGTCGCTGCCATTCAAGCTGATTTTTTTCGTGCTGGTTGACGGCTGGACGCTAGTCGCAGGATCACTCATCCAGAGCTACGGGACGCAATAGTCCATCGTCCCCTTTGCTGCCGCCTCAGGGCGCGAAACGGAAGTCGTTAGTCCTTCCGCGGCCATACTCCCGCGTCTTCCAATTCCTTCATCGCCACATCGGTGAATTCCGCCTTCGGCCCATCGCCGCCGATGACGAACATCAGAATGCCGTCCTCACCGCCGGGACCGGACGTGACATTTTCAAAGCGTCGGATCGCGCCTGGCGGAAAAGAAACAACATCGAGCGGATTGAGATCTACCAATTCGACCTCGCCCTTCTCGTTCTCCCAGCTCGCACGCCAGACACCGGTCATGGCGATGAAGGTTTCGTTAGTGTCGTGATTGTGCATCATCGGCCCCTTGCCGGGCTTGGCGCGGCAATAGCCGAGATTGAAACCCTCGGAGATCGGAATGGCAGCCAACCGCGACGCGTCGTCGCCAACAGGCGACGTCACCGCACCGCCGGAGCCTTTCGGCGGCTGGAAGCCGATCACATTGTAGAGCGTCCGCTCGCATTGCGGCGCCCTGCTGTCGGGAAGTCCGCCGTCGGAGCCCTTGAGATCCTTGAAGCGTGCCACGCGCTTCATCATAGCGGCGCGAGACATCCCGAATTTCGGTAGCGTCTCCATGATCGTCTCTCCCTTGCAGTTTAGTCGCTGATTAGAGGTTTTGCGGCATCCGCAGCACCGGCTTGATCGCAATGCCGGCGGCCAATTCCTTGGCGGCCCGATTGATCTCGGCGAATTCGTAGAACTTGATCATCTTCTCGATCGGAAACTTGCCGTCCATGATCAGGTCGACGAGCTTCGGAATGAATTCCCGCGGCTTGCTGTCGCCTTGAACGACGCCGCGCACGACGCGGCCTTCCTGGATGAATTTCATATCGAACGACACTTCGGTGCCCTGGCGCGCGCTGCCGAGAAGAACGCAGGTACCGGCCGGCATCAGCGCTTCGATCGCTTCACGAAACACGGCGGGCAGCGCCGATGTCTCGAGCGAGAAGCGGACGCCCTGTCCGGTAATGTTGCGGATTTCAGCCACCGCGTCACCCCAGGTTCCATGATCGATCGTATGCGTGGCGCCAAGCTCGCGCGCCAGCGCCAGACGGTGCGCGTGCACATCGACGGCGACGATCGGGTCGCAGCCTGCAATCTTCGCCGCCATCAGTGCCGACAGGCCGACCGCACCGACCCCGAATACCGCAAAGCTGTCACCCGGCTTCGGCTGCATGACATTGAACACCGCCCCTGCGCCAGTCTGGCCGCTACAGGCGAGCGGACCGAGCAGGTCGAGCGGCGCGTCCTTGCGGACTTTGACCGCATAGCGCTCCTGCGTCAGCGCGAAAGTGCCGAACGAGGACTGCTGGAAGAAGGCACTGTAAACCGGTGCGCCGTTCTTCGACAGCAGCGTGGAACCGTCGGCGCGCGTGCCTTTCATCTTCAGCGGGAAAGCATGCACGCAATAGGAATACAGGCCCTGCTCGCAGTTGTCGCAAGTACCGCACCAGGGAAACGACATGACGACGTGATCGCCAGGTGCAAAAGCCCGCACCGCACTACCGGTAGCATGCACGACGCCGGCGCCCTCGTGTCCGTAAACACCGGGGTAAGGTGATGCGTAATACCCGTCGCGGCCATGCAGATCGGTCTGGCACATGCCGGACGCCACCACCCTGACAATCAGTTCGTCCGGGCGCGGCTCACAAAGCTCCAGCGTGTCGATAACGAAGGGGCCGGATCTTTCGTTGACGACAGCGGCATCAATCCGCATTTGCAGTCACCGTTTCATCATTTCGAGAACGGCTGCTGCAGCTCGCCGTCCTTGTATTCCGGCGGATAAAGAATGACCTGCTTTCCCGGCGTCCGATACTGGTCGAGATTGTTGCCATCGATGTTCTGGAATTGCACCATCAACAAGCGCGGCTTGGCCCATTCGCCCTTCTCGTCGAAACGAAGCTTGCCGACGATAGTGTCGAATTCATTTTTATGGATGTAATCGGCGAGTTTGCCGTCATCAAGCGTATTGGTGGACTTGATCGCCTGCTCGAGCACCTGCATCGCCGCATAGGCGAACGGCGGCTGATAGAAGCCGAGCGGATCGGTGCCCTGTTGCGGCGCGCGCGCCTGATAGGTCTTGAGAAAGTCCTCGATGCCCGGAAACTTCATCGTCGGGCTCGGCACGTAGAGGTGATAATTCACGACCCGATCGAGCTTATCGGAAAGCTGCTGCATGAAGGTCGCGTATTGCAGCCCGACCATGGCGCCGCCGAACAATTTCGTCTTCAGACCCAACTCAGTCGCGGCGCGGACCAGACCGACCGAGTCGAGCGGATAGGATGCCACAAAGACCAGATCCGGATTGGCGGCCTGCACGGCGCGCACGATCGGCGAGTAGTCGGTCGTGGTCGGGGGATAGGTGCGGTCATAGACGATATCGAAGCCATCGCTTTTCGCGATGGCACGCGCCCCGGTCATGACATTGTTGGAGAATTCGGTGTCGGCGCCGACAATGGCGACGGTCTTCGGCCGCGGTGAAATCGTCTTGGCGACCTCGAAGAAGGCGCGGCCAATCACGCCTTTCGCGTCGGGACCCCAAGCGGCGGTCTGAAAATAACGCGGATACTTGAATTCGTCATTGCTGCCGAGCGCCACCAGCACCATGACCAGTTTCTGGCGCTGCATGATTTCCGGCATAGCGGCAACGATCAGATTGGTCGCCGCACCCATCAACAGATCGACTTTGTCGACCTCAATCAGCTTGGCGTAGATGCCGGGCACCGTGTCGGCTTTGGACTGATCGTCGTAATAGACGAAATCGACCGGTCGGCCGAGCAAGCCGCCCTCCGCGTTGACGCGCTCCCGCCAGATCTGCTGCGCCAGCAAATTGGCTTTGCCGGATGAAGCGAGCCCGCCGGTCAGCGAGGCGCTGAACCCGATCTTGATCGGGTCGGCCGCCCGCACGGCGGCATTATAGCAGAGCGCCATGAGCGCTCCGAGCCCGAGAGTTGCGATCGATTTTGTCAGGCGAAGTCGTAAAGCGATTGCCGAACGGCCCATCTCAACGCCCTCCCAAATGTCAACGTGTTGAATTGAACGTTGTTTTCAAAGGATTGTCAGAGGTGGGGCACGGGCTGTCAATGCGCAGGAGGCGCCCCCGCGCGACAGCCGGTCCTGGCCATCCCGAGCGGCGGGCCATCGCAATGGCGTGGCATGGCCGGCTACGACATCAATCGGCTGAAGTTAGAACGTGTGGCGGTTTCTATGTCAGTCGGAAACTTTGTTTGCGACTGAATAAGCAACATATCGAATGTGCGGCGGGGCACCCTCTTAGAGCGCACGGTGGGTTTGAAACCGGAGCGAGAAGTACATACATCCAGCAACGTACGGGGCCTTTCCCGACGCCTGGACACTGGGGCCGGTGCCGGATAAAACTACTCCAACACGAAGGAACCCCATGCCATTTAAATTTTCTGTTGGCCAAGCCGTTGAGTACACACCCATCGGCGAGAAAACAGCCGGACTCTATATAGTTAAAAAACAGATGCCTACCGAAGAACAGGCGACCGATTTAAGGTATCGCATCAAGAGCGAAGCTGAAATTTACGAGCGTAACGTCCTGGAATGTCAGCTGAGTTCGGATGTCGGCGCCGAAAGTGATTATGCCACGACGAAGCCCCGTCCTCCGCAGGGCTCGCATCGGAAGTAGTCTTTAGGCCGGGCTAGCCGAAGGCGTGATCCGCCGCCGTTCGGCGAATGAATGGCGGATCACACGATTTACAACTAATCAGCAGCATTATTGCTTAGTCGCGAGAACGAAGCGGTGCGGGCTAAAGCTGCGCCGTACGACCGGCGGCCTTGGCGGGCGGAACTGGCGTAGCGGGCCGCGTATCCGGCGGCTGCGCCGAGACCGAGGGACTGGCTCCTGCAGCGGGCAGCGGCTCAGCGGCCGGCGATACGGGGCTTACATCTGGATAGCGCGCCTTCATGTCACGCAAGAAGCCTTCGAGCGTATCGACCGAAGCCGCGGCATGCGCGATCTCACCGAATTCATTGCCGCTGGTCCCCAGCGGCGCCGACACGATCTGGAAGGCGCGCGCATCGGGCGTCTGCGCCATCTTCGCCGCATATTTCTCGCGGAAACGTCCCATACCAAGCGCATCGTCGGCCAGCGCATAGCCGATTTCGGCGCGCAGAATGTCCTGGCGTTCGACATCGCTCAGCGGCGCAAAGTCCTTGTAGCGGTCGCCATACATCAATTCGATCTGTTCGGCGGATTCGTCCCAGCGCCGCGCCGCCCACAAGATATCGGAGCGTAACCGGATGGCTTCACGGCCCTTGATATTGCCGGTCACCTCGAGCGCAAGATCATGCCGGCCCATCTCGGACAGCGCGCGCGCCTCGAGAAGAAGCCGCTGATTGCGCAGATCGCTGGAAAGATCGGCGATGCGCGTCGCACGCAGAGCCGCCAGCGCCCGGTCGGGTTTGCGATCCATCAGATAGATCACCGCAAGCCGCGTCGCGATCTGCGCGCGCGCGGCGCCTTGCAGGCGATGATCGACCTGATACTGCAGCAAGTCGGAGGCTTGATCGAGCAAGTCGATCGAAACCAGCCGATCGGCAAGGCGGCGGATCATCTCGTCGCCACGGCTGCCGACCGGGGTCAATTCGCGGAAATCATAGAACAGCGCCAGCGCGTCGATCACCGGCATGGCGTCGCCCTTGCCGGCGAGGAACAGCGAATCGAAAGTCGCCGCCGCCTCGTCCTGAATCTGGCGTGTCATCGCAGAATCCGGATGTGCCGCCATGGCACTGCGCATCACATAGAACGCGTCGCGATAACGGCCGTCCTCGGTGTAAAGATGAGCGAGAAGTTTCAGCGCCTCGATTTCGGTTTCGTCGCCGCGCCAGATCGTGGTGAGCGATTCAAGCTGGTTGATGACGTCGTCGCGCTTGAGATCGCCGAGCTGATAGCGCAAAGCCGTTTCCCGCAGCAGGCCTTGCGCCGCCGCCGGACGGTCCCAGGAATCCGCCGCGGTCCGATAGGCGGCGAGCGCATCCTCGGGGCGGCCCATGCCCTCGGCAAGCCGGCCCATCAGAACCGCGATCACCGGCTCCATGTCGTGGGGCACGCCGATCGTCTGGAAGTCGTTGAGAGTATTGGAGGCGCTATCGTAATCGCCGACCTCGATCGCGGAACGCATTTCGTCCTTCAGCGCGACGCGCTGCAATTCCACCGGCAGCGTTGCCAGCGCGGCTTCGACGGATTTGAAGCCTTCGCGCGCTTGCGCCCATTTGCCTTCGTGGGCGTAAGCGAGCGCGCGCCACAGCGGCGCATCATGCTGATCGCCGACGGCGGGATTGCCGAGATCCTTCAGCGCGTCTTCCGGCCTATTCATCATGACTTCGGCGATCGAGCGCAGCACGGCCGCGGACACGCCTTCGGCCGCCGACCGGTCGTCGGCGAGTGTTACATCGAGCACGCCCTTCGCCTCGGGATACATGTCGCGGGCGAGATAAAAGCGCGCCAGATCGAGCCGTGGCGCCAGCCGCTTGTTCTCGGGCGCGGCCGCGGCCGCGGCGAGGAGGTGCGACTGGCGATCCATATATGTCGCCTCGCGGTCGAGGCCCCAGACTTGTAAATCGAACATCACCGGCCGCAAACCGCCGGTGCGCAGCATCGTCTGCATCGACGCCGACAACGTCAAGCCGCTCGGTCGGCCGATCACGATCTTGTCGGCTGCGAGTTCGACATTGATGTCGTCGGCGAGCGGTTCGATCACCACGCCTTGGGTCGAGGCGAGTGCCCGGAATTCGATGAAATCCTGCTCGTTGATGAAACCGCGCGCCGGCGGCAGGGCGGTAACCACGAACAGATTGTCACCGACTTCAAAGTCGGCGATGCGATGCACATGCTGCGGCTTTTCGAGCGAGATCGAGACGCTCGAGCGATTGGATCCGATCACATTGCGGGTGATATCGAGCGCGCGCGTCGGCTCGAGAACGAAGTCGCCGATCTCCAGTGTCCACACCGCGCCGTCGCCGGAAACACTCGACAAATGCGGCCGGTCGAGCTTGAGCTTGACCACATCGGCATTGCCGGCGTGCGTAAATTCATAGCCGCGGATGGTGCGGCTCGGTTCGCCGTCGAGCGCAGTGAGGTCGACATCGGCCTTCGCGTCGAATACCAGCCACAACGCATCGGCACGATGAAACACCGCCGCTCCCGTCGGCACCGCGAACGGAAATGTCAGTTTCAGGCCGCCGCCGTCGCGCGCAAGCTCGACACTGACTTTGTCGCCGTTTTGCGTCCCGCTCTGTTTGGTGGCATCGGGTGTGGCGGCAGATGGCGGCACCGTCGCATCGGCCGAGGCGCTTTCCTTCGCCGCTGGCGGCGCAGACGGGGCGGAAGGTGAAACCGGTGTGGCGACGATCGCAGCGGCTACGGGCTTGTCAACTGGGTTCGCGGAACTTTGTTTGTTGTCGCCGACTGGTGCTGGCGGCGTTGTAGATTGTTGCATCGGCGCTACCGCCGCTGCTGCTGGCGGTGGCGGAGCTGGCGATACGACGGCCGCCGCAGGCGGCTGGGCAGGCGCGGCGGCGATCGCGGGAGCTGCGCCTTCAACGGCGGGCTTTGTTGCTGGCGCGCTTTCGGACGGCGCGACTTGTGGAGTCACGCCTTGGGGCAACGCGGCTTGCGGCAGAGCACCTTGCGGAACAATTTGAGCGGCTTGCTTCGACTTGTCGCCATCCGATGGATCGACCACATCGACGACGTATCCCTTCTCGTCGCGGAAGGTGCGCACGTCGACCTTACTGCCGAACGCGAAGCGGATCAGCGACGTGTCGGCCTCCAGTTCGCTGGTCAAGCCCTCGACCGTGCTCGGCAGCGATGCCTGCGCGTCGGCCAGATCGAAGCTCAGCGGCGCATCGAAATTCAGCACAAGCCGATCTTTGGACTGTTCCGCGGCGACCGAGGTTTGATCCGTTATATCGAAGATGTAGCGCGTGAAGGTCGGTTGCGTCGCCACATGGACGCGGATCGGCGCGAGTTTGGTGTGCTCGGCGGCGTGACGATCACGTTGCAGTATCTTTTCGGCTTCGCGGGCGCGACGCGCCAAATCGTCGATGACATCCTGCGGAAGGCCGGGCGGCACGCCGCTCCAGCTATCCGGCAAGAGATCGATAAAGAATTTTTCGCCGGCCGCGATCGCGTGGACCGTGACCTTTTGCGCCAGTGCCATGCGTACGGCCATGCCGTCGGGATCGCGCCGTGCGGCGCCGATGTAATCGGCGGCCTGGACCGGAATACGATCGACCGTCACATTGACAGGCCGCTTGAAGGTGATGATCAGCACATTGCCGGCCACCCGCGTGGTCGCATCGATATATTCGCCCGCCGAAAAGACCAGCCGGGCATAGCCGCCGCTGACCGTGGTCGAAACAGTGGCCGGCAGCGGCGCAGACCAAGCGGGCCCCCACGCCAGGATCCAACCCAGAAAGCCGAAAGCGGCGACCAGCGAGCGCCAAGTGTACAAACGGCCCAGGTTCGGGATGATGCGGACGCACGCCATGACGAACTCAACTGACTCACACCGAACGCGGCAGAACGTTCACGCAGACACGGCTTCGAATGACACGCTTTCGGCGATTACGTCGCCCTTGGCGCCCAGCCAAGTCGCCAAGGTAGGCCCGTGTGCTTAATGTCGGCTTAATTCAGTAATTCCAGATAGTTATGAGGCCCTCGGGCCGCGTGCGGCCTGTATCAGGACGTCTCACTCAACGGCCAGTGCCTCATCCACCGGCACGCGTGATGCGGCATTGGGAGATTTCACGCGAGACCGTTGCCGCCATTCCAATCCAATCTCGCGATGTTACCCGGTTTAGGGTCAGGGTGCGGCTTCCTGACCGGTTGAACCACAGTAATTGCAAAAGCTTCGCGGGAACGCTCCGGACGCCCTTTCGTTTACCCAAGAAGCGATCGATCACGAATCCTCCAAAGCTCCGCTTGCAATGCCAGCTTTTCTTCCCGACGCATTGGACATCCAAACGGCCTCGCGGTCAGTGAGTGCTTTGCATCGCGATCTGCAAGGCTCAAGCCTGTGCGGGCTCGACGTTGCCGAAGAGACCGCCCTCGCCATCGGCTATAATGGCGTCCCGCATGCCGTGATGATGGGCACGCCCCTCGATTTGGAGGACTTTGCGCTCGGCTTCTCGATCGCAGAGGGCATTGCGCGCTCGGCCTCTGATCTGAAATCTATGACGGTGACGCCGCGCGATGATGGCATAGCGATCGAGATTTCGCTGATGCCTGACGCGCTCCACCGCTTCCTGACACGGCGCCGCGTGCGCTCGCTGCGCGGCCATACCAGTTGTGGCATTTGCGGCGTCGAGGATCTCGACGCGCTGACGCCACCCGTCACCTCGCCCCTGCGCGCTGCACGCCCGATCGATCACAACGCCTTGCACAACGCCCTCGACCGCTTGCGTGGCTTGCAACCGCTTAGCGCCCGTACCCACGGCGCCCACGCTGCTGCCTGGGTCGACTTCATGGGATCGCTGGTGCTCGTGCGCGAAGACATCGGCCGTCACAATGCCCTCGATAAGCTGATCGGGGCCGCGTTGCGTGCCGGCACGGATTTCGGCGACGGCTTCTGCCTGATCACAAGCCGCTGCTCCTACGAGATGGCCCAGAAAGCGATCACCGCCGGTATTCCGGCCCTGGTCGCGATTTCAGCGCCAACGGCGCTCGCCATCCGCACCGCGCGGGCGGCCGGCCTGACGCTCCTGACGCTTGCCCGCTCGGGCGGCTTTCTCGTCTACGCGGCGCCAGATGTGGCGGACGCGATATTTCTGATGGAGCATGCCGATGAAGAACGAGCTCAAAGTTAAACATTTCAATGGACCCGCAGGTGGTTGGGGGTCTGTCCGGTCGCTGGCGAGAAGCCTGACCAGCGAACATATTCCGGTCAGCGGCAGCCGCGTGCTGCTGCATCAGAACAAGCCCGACGGCTTCGCTTGCGTCAGCTGCGCCTGGGCCAAGCCGGCAGTCCCGCGCATCTTCGAATTCTGCGAGAACGGCGCCAAGGCGACGACCTGGGAATTGACCAGCAAGCGCGTCGGCCCGGACTTTTTCGCCGAACACACGGTGGCGGAGCTCGACAAATGGGACGATCACCACCTCGAAGCCGCGGGACGGCTGACCCATCCGATGCGCTGGGATGAAGCCAGCGACAAATATGTCCCGGTCGAATGGAAGGATGCATTTGCCGAAATCGGCCGCGAACTCAAAGCGATCGATCCGAAAAGCGCGGTGTTTTATGCCTCCGGCCGCGCCTCGCTGGAAACGAGCTACATGTATGCGTTGTTCGGCCGGATGTACGGACACAACAATCTGCCCGACAGCTCCAACATGTGCCACGAAAGCACGTCGGTCGCCTTGCCGGAGAGCATCGGCGTTCCGGTCGGCACCTGCACGCTGGAAGACTTCGCGCTCACCGACGGCATATTCTTCTTCGGACAAAATGTCGGCACATCGAGCCCGCGGATGCTGCATCAATTGCAGGAGGCGAGCCAGCGCGGCGTTCCCATCGTCACGTTCAATCCGCTGCGTGAACCCGGCCTGGAAAAGTTTGCCAATCCGCAGTCGCCGACAGAGATGTTGAGCGGATCATCGACCCGGATCAGTTCGCAATATCACCAGGTGAAAGCCGGCGGCGACACCGCCGCGATGATGGGTATCGCCAAGGCCCTGTTCGCGATCGACGAACAGAACAAATCCGAAGGCAACGCCGGCGTAGTCGACCGGGAATTCATCGCCGAACACACCCATGGCTTCGAAGATTTCGAAAAGGCCGTGAAATCGTGCAGTTGGGAAAGCATCGAACGCCGCTCCGGGCTGACCCGCGGCGCGCTCGAAGCGACAGCGCATGTTTATTCACGCTGTCACGCCTCGATTTTCATTTATGGCATGGGCCTGACGCAGCACAAAAAGGGCGTCGAGACGGTGCAGATGGTATGCAATCTCGCTTTCCTGCGCGGCAATGTCGGCCGCCCGGGCACAGGCATTTGTCCGGTGCGCGGCCATTCCAACGTGCAGGGTCAGCGCACCGTCGGCATCACGGAAAAACCCGACAAGGTGCCTGCCGATAAAATCAAGGAATTGTTCGGCTTCGACATCCCGCGGGAAAAAGGCGTCAATACCGTCGAGGCTTGTGAGAAAATCCTCAAGGGCGAGATCAACGCCTTTGTCATGCTGGGCGGCAACTTCGTCCGCGCCATTCCCGACCATGACCAAATCTATCCGGCGTGGCGCAAGATGCGGCTGACCGTTCAAGTGCTGACAAAACTTAATCGCAGTGCCTTGGTGCACGGTCGCATCTCCTACATTCTTCCCTGTCTAGGCCGTATCGAGATCGATCAGCAGGCTACCGGCCCGCAGGCCGTGTCGGTGGAAGATTCCACAGGCTGCATGCATGGTTCGCGCGGGCAATCCAAACCGGCGAGTCCGCACCTTCTTTCGGAGGCCAAGATCGTCGCCGAAATGGCCAAAGCAACGTTGGCGCCGAATCCGCGTGTGCCTTGGGACGAGTGGGTCGGCGATTACAGCAAGGTCCGCGACGCCATCGCCAAGACCTACCCGGATATCTTTCACGATTTCAACGCGCGCATGTGGCAGCCCGGCGGCTTTCATCGTCCGCTCGGCGCACGGCATCGGAAATGGGAGACCAAAACCGGCAAAGCGAATTTTATCGTGCCCGACAGCCTTGAAGCCGACATCAAAACGCCGGCCGAACAACGCGATATCCTGCAACTCATCACGTTGCGCTCGAACAGCCAGTTCAACACCACCGTTTACAACTGTGACGACCGGTTCCGTGGCATTTACGGCTCGCGGATGGTGGTGCTGATGCATAGCAACGACATTGACCGGCTCGGACTGCACGAAGGCGATTTCGTCAAGCTCGTCACCGCCACGGACGATGGCATACATCGTGCGGTCGACGGCTTCCGCGTGACGCCTTACGCCATTCCGGAAGGCTGCATCGCCGGCTATTATCCGGAATGCAACCCGCTGATCCCGCTCTGGCACCACGCGGAAAAGAGCAAAGTGCCGGCGGCCAAATCCATTCCGGTGCGGATCGAGGATACCCTGGCAGGTTGATCCGCCGCTGCCGGATAGCATCCCGGCCAAGGCGCCGCCTCGCGACTGGCGACGCCTGGCAAAGGTAGCTAATGATCACCACGCATTTATCGAATGGTGTTTCATGTTAGCTGCCTACCCTGCTCAGATTGCCGGCGGCTCGCTCGACCAAGCGACCTGGATCGATTTAATCGAGCCAACCGACGCGGAGCGAGCGGCGTTTACCAAAGCGTTCGAGCTGCGCGTGCCGCTGAACACTGAACTCAGGGAGATCGAAGCGACAAGCCGGCTGCAAATCGAGAACGACGCGCTCTACATGACCGCACCGCTGATCTTTGCGTCCGGCGATGAACCCTGGATACCGATTCCATCGGGCTTTGCGCTTTCGAAACGTGTTTTGCTGACCGTGCGCACCTCGAAATGCGTCTCATTCGATACCGTTGCCAAGGAATTGGCACGCAACGGGACGTTCACGCCGGCCGCCGCCTTCACCCGGATCTTGGAAGAACTCGTCGACCATATGGCGGACCTGCTGGAGGCCACCAGCAACGATCTCGATGACGCTTCCCATGTCATCTTCAGCCAGGACGATCCGAAGCGGGCGAAGCTATCGCACGAGACCACGATGTTGCGTCAGCTCATGATCCGCACCGGCCGCACCAGCGAGCGCATGGCGCGCCTGCACTACACCTTGGTGTGCCTCGACCGCATGGCGAAGTTCACGCTGGACCGCGCACACGACTGGATCGGAAAGGACATTGTGAGCCGCCTCCAATCGGTCTCGTCGGACATCGCCTCGCTGGTTCAATTCGCCGAAGGCCTTGTCAGCCGGGTTCAGCTTCTTCAGGACGCCGCGACCGGCATCATCAATATCGACCAAAATGACGTGATGAAGGTTCTTACCATCGCGTCGGTGGTGGGAATTCCACCGGTCCTGGTCGTCGGCATCTACGGCATGAATTTCAAGAATATGCCGGAATTGAATTGGGATTGGGGTTATCCCTACGCGCTCGCTTTAGTCCTGATAACGGCCTTGCTGCCGCTCATCTGGTTCAAATGGAAAGATTGGATTTAGACGGCAATCGCCACGCGTGGCGACGTTTGCGGTTCGGCTAACCCGGCTTATTGCGCGGTCGGCTGACCTTGGATTTTGGGCAGATCGTCCGGCCCGCTCGCTTTCGCCTGTTGCGCCTTGCTGGCCAGTTCGACAGTGAGCCGCTGCGCCACTTCCGCCGACATCTGGGCCAGAATTTCCGCCATGGTGCGCGGGTTCATCTGCGACGCCACTTGCAGCAACACCGTGCTGTCGAGCCCATTGAAGATTTTCGCGGCATCGCGCGGCTTCATGTTCTCATACATGGTGATGAGACCCTTCAGCCGCGCGGCGTCGGCATCATCCTTCTGCTGCGTTTCGGCCTTGATGCGGCTTTCGGTGTCCTTCAATTCGGTAAGCCGCGCGTCCATCCGCTTCTCGGCGCCCTGGATCAAACTCTCGCGAATGTCGAGTTCACGGGCGCGGGAATCGAGCTCCTGACGACGTTGCTGCAAGCGCTCGAGAATGGCGCGCTCGGCCCCGCTCGGCATCCCGTCGGTCGGGATCATGGCGCCGGCTGTCGGCGTTGCGGGTTTGCCGTCCTTGCCGGCCGGGAGCGGTGCAGCTTTCGGGTCCGCCGCAGTCTTGGGGTCCGCTGCGTCTTTTGTCCGGCGCCTTCTTCGCATCGCCGCCGGAGGTTTCAGGAACCGACCCGGTGATGTCGGCGCCATCGAGATCGGCGAGCCGAGAGGTCGCTTGTGGCGCATTGTTGGCCGCGACGATCGGCGGCCGCGACGGGATCGGCGCCGAGCCGCTGCCGTCGGGGAAATTGAACATCTGTTTCGCCCACGACAGCATCGCCCCCGGAGGTTCCGTCGCGTCCGCCATCGGGCGAATGACCGAGACCTCGCCGTCAGTCGGCACGTTATAAGTCGCCGCGAAATACGAGCTGTGGACAAAGAGATCGGCGGTCTTCAGCGCAAGGAGGCACGCGCTCGCGATCAGCGCGATCGGAATAAGCCGCAAATCGCGAACGAAGCGGATCATGCCGCGAGACCATGCACCTTGCTGCGCACCCGCTCGGCAAAGGCTTCCGCTGCCGCGGCAACTGCCCTGGCGTTTGATCTTGGTTCGGGCTTCGGATCGAACTTGATATCCGGTGTCGCGTTGCTTTGAGCGGCATCGCCATGCAGCGCAACCGGCTCATCGGCACGCCGCCCGGCACTGACGATTTGCGACAGCCGGTTCACCAGATCCTTGCCGCCGACGATGGCGCGATCGATCTCGATGCCGACGCGTTCCGCCTTACGCAACCGCTCGCCCAAGCCCATGTCGCATTCGTGCACGGTGAGCTTCAGCCCGCCGATGGCGCGCTCGGCGATTTCGGTCGCGGTGACCAGTTCCGAAATCGTCGCCCGCAACGACTGCTCATCGGCGCGAAGCAACTTGAGTCGGCGATTGAGCACGATGCAGTAAGCGATGGTCAGGATTAAAAGAATTGCGACGACGCCGTCGATCAGCGAGCCGATATTGTTGGTCATTGTGCCTCCATTCGGCTGCCTGAGCCGCCGGACATTTCGAACATGGCGAAGGTCGTATTCGGCTTGCGGAGCGCCTTGCCGACCCGTACCGCAACTCGGTCGCCGACCCGGCCCATGCGGCCCTCGGTCAGCGTGACGTCGCCGCATCGCACGATGACCGGTGCGTCGGATTTAAGCTCCAGCATCAGCGTGTCGCCGACATCGAGCTTCATGATCTGCTTTAACGGTAGCCGCGCCTCGTAAAGCACTGCAGAGACAGCAATTTCAGCCTGACCCAACTCGGTGGCCAGATGGCCTTCCCAGGTCGGATCGCGGCCGAATTTTTCACCCATGAACATCTGCAACAAGACATCGCGGATGGGCTCGATAGTCGCGTAGGGCAACAAGAGCTCGATGGTGCCGCCGCGATCTTCCATGTCGATGCGCAGCCGTACCAAAATCGCGGCATTGGCCGGCCGCGAGATGGCAGCGAAACGTGGATTGGTTTCGAGCCGGTCGATATTGAACTTCACCGGCGACAGTGGGCGAAACGCGAGCTCGGCGTCGGCGAGCACCACCTCGATCATGCGCTTGACCAGATTGGTCTCGATCGTGGTGTAAGGCCGGCCTTCGATGCGGATCGCGGTCTGGCCGCGGCGGCCGCCGAGCAGCACGTCGATGATCGAATAGATCAGGCTCGAATTGACGGTGACGAGGCCGAAATTGTCCCACTCCTCGGCCTTGAACACGCCGAGGATCGCCGGCAGCGGGATCGAATTGAGATAATCGCCGAAGCGCACCGAAGTGATGCGGTCGAGCGACACTTCGACGTTGTCGGAGGTGAAATTGCGCAGACTGGTCGTCATCAATCGGACCAGCCGGTCGAAGATGATTTCCAGCATCGGCAACCGCTCGTAGGAGACCATCGCCGAATCGATGATCGCGCGGATGCCGGAATTGTCGTTCAACGATACGTCGGTCAGGCTGAAACCGAGAAGCGAATCGATTTCGTCCTGGGTCAGAACGCGCTCGGCGCCGCCCTTGGTCGCCTGAATGAAATTCCCCTCGTCGGCGGCGAGCGTCGCCCATTGCGACGCCATCGCCTCGGAAGAGGTTGGATCGGCGGGCTGCAACTCGGTCACGGCGGCGGCCGCGCTCTGTTCGGCCTCGAGCGCTACGCCCCACTCGGCCGCGAGCGCGTCGTTATCGATCTGGTCCTTGGCCGCCATGTTTGTTTAGACTTCCACTTCAGATCGTCACTGGATGACGATTTCCTTGAACAGCACTGCATTGATTCGGCTCGGCGCGATTGCCGCGTTGACGCGCCGCGTCAGCTCTTCTTTCAGCCGGTAAAGGCCGGCGGAACCGTCGAGATCGGTCGGCCGCAATTCGCGCAAGTAAGTCTGGAACGTGTCCATCAGGCGCGGCATGACCGGCTGGATTTGCGCGGTCAGCTCCTGATTAGGCAACTCCAGTACGACCTTGACCTTCAGATATTGCGTGTGTTCGTTGCCGCCGGTGTTCGACAGATTGACCAGCACCTCCGGCATATCCATGAAAACCGGCGGCTTGATCTGATTGGTGGCCGTCGCGGCCTCGCTTTTGGTGCCGTCGGCAAAGAAGAAGTAATAGCCTCCCCCACCGATGCCGCCGAGTGCGACGAGCCCGCCCACCGCCATCAGGATGAGTTTGAGCGAAAATTTGCGCTTGGCGGGCGCCTTGCCTTCTTCGGCGGCACTGTCGGCTTCGGTCGGCGTATCGGTCGTTGTTGCCATCACCGCTCCCGCTTGCGTGAGAGCGCACGCAGCCGCCAGGCTAAAACGCAGAACCAATTGCGAGCGCTACCTGGCGCCAGCGAATGTGGCGCCGTTGAGTTCCGAAGCTAGGCAGCAATGGTTAACGGATACTTGCCAGCGCCTCCGCAGCAGGAAATTTTTGCCGGGTAAGCGGCCAAGAACGGTGCTTTCTGCCCGCCCTCGGGCCTCCGCATTTCCCGCTAAGTGACTGCACTCCCTCGCCTTTCCTCTTTGGCACGGCTTCTGCACTTCATTTGGCATCGGCATGTTGCGCGGCTTGGGAGAGCCGCCGGCGCGCGGACGGAGCGGTTGGGCAACCGGCGGCTCGCTTACACAAGGGGAGAGTACCGATGGAGAATACCCTTCTCGTCGGCCTGTCGCGGCAGATGGTGCTGATGCGTCAGCTCGACATCGTTGCCAACAACATCGCCAACATCAACACCACAGGCTTCAAGACCGACAATGCGATGTTCGGCGAGTATCTGATGCCGGGCGCCAGCGATCAGACGTTCAGCGGCCGCGATCGGCGCGTCGATTTCGTGCAGGACCGCGGTAGTTGGATCGACATGAGTGCCGGCGCGATCGAGCGGACCGGCAACCCGCTCGACGTTGCCGTCGAGGGCAATGCCTTCCTTGTCGTACAGAACGCGCAGGGACAGCAGCGCTACACCCGCAACGGCGCGTTCTCGATCAACGCGGGCGGACAGCTCGTCAATAGTGAAGGCGATCAGGTCATGGGGACCGCCGGCCCGATCACATTTCAGCAGGGCGACCAGGACGTGGTCATCAGCGCCAGCGGCATCGTTACCGTACGCCAAGGCAATGGCACCACCGATACGCCGCGTGGCACTTTGCAGCTTGTCACCGTCGATCAGCCGCAGCGCCTGCAGAAAGACGCCGGATCGAGTTTCATCGCACCGGCCGGCGTCAATGCCAATCCAGCACCGCCCGGCACCCGCGTGGTGCAAGGCGCGATCGAGAAGTCGAACGTCAACGGCGTCGCCGAAATGGCGCGCCTGCTTCAGCTTACGCGTAGCTACACCGACATCGCCAACATCCTGCAACAGCAAAGCGATCAGCGCCGCAACGCACTGTCGCAGCTGTCGCAGCCACCGGCCAGTTCGTAAGGTTCAGGAGATTATCCAATGCGTGCGCTTGATACCGCAGCGACCGGCATGGCGGCGATGGACCTGCAGGTCCAAGTCATCGCCGGCAATATCGCCAACATGTCCACCACCGGCTTCAAGAGCCAACGAGCCGAGTTTCAGGATCTGCTTTACGAGCACGTCCAGCGCATCGGCGCGCAGGCATCGGAACAGGGTAACATCCTTCCGGTCGGCATCGAGCTCGGCTCCGGCGTGAAAACCGTCGGCACGCCGCGGCTGATGACGCAGGGCACCCTGGCCCAGACCGGCAATCCGCTCGACATCGCCATCCAGGGCGACGGCTGGTTCAAGATCCAGATGCCCGATGGCACTTACAGCTATACGCGTGACGGCTCGTTCCAGCAGGACGCCCAAGGCCGCATCGTCACCGCTGAGGGCAATGTGGTGCAGCCGACCATTACCATTCCGCAAAATTCGACCGGCTTGACCGTCAACAACCAAGGCCAGGTCTCGGTTACGCTGCCGGGCACCACCACGTCGACCATCCTCGGCCAGTTCACGATCACACGGTTCTCCAACAATGCCGGCCTGCAGGGCAACGGCGACAATCTGTTCACCGCAACGCCCGCCTCAGGCACGCCGACCGACACGCTCGCCGGAACGGACGGCGCCGGCACGCTGCAGCAGGGCTACCTCGAGCAATCCAACGTCGAGCCGGTGACCGAAATCTCCAATTTGATCGCCGCACAACGCGCCTACGAGATGAATTCGAAAGTCATCACCGCGGCGGATGAAATGCTGCAGACGACGTCGCAACTGATGAAATGAGAAAGGTCCTCTTCCATGACCCGCTCCATCATCGCAGCTCTCACACTCGCGATCTTATACGGCGGCTCGGCGGCCGCGCAGACGGCGGCGCCGGCGCTAAAGGCTCATGCCACCGTGACAAGCGACGTCGTGCGCATCGGCGACCTCGTCGAAAACGCCGGACCGGTGGCCGATGTGGCGATTTTCCGCGCACCCGATTTGGGCACCACCGGCGCCGTCTCGACCGATCGCATCGTCGACGCGATCCGTCCGCACGAACTGATCGGCATCGACACCCGCGGCATCGCCGAAGTCATCGTCACCCGCGCCAGCCGCTCGATCGGCGTGCCGGAGATCGCCGACAGCGTCGCCCAGGCTCTGGCCGGGCAATATCATTTCGGCGACGCCCACAACATCCAGGTCAACTTCGATCACGACGTGCGTACGCTGCAAATCGAACCGACTGCCACCGGTGCATTGCAGGTCGTGGCATTCGCTTACGATGCACGCACCGCGCGGTTTGACGTGACATTCGGCCTGCCGTCGAGCGCGGAACTGCGCCGGCAATCGGCCCATTACAGCGGCACGGCGATCGAGACGGTCGACGCCGTCACGGTCACGCGTCCGATCGAACGCGGCGAAGTCCTCAAAGCCTCCGATCTCGCTGTATTGCGGCGGCCGAAGACGGAAATCGGCCTGCTGACCGGTCTCGACGCGGTCGCCGGACTTGCGGCCAGGCGGCCGTTGCGTCCGGGCCAACCGCTCGCCCCGGTCGATGTGATGAAACCGGAAATCGTGCAACGCAACGATACTGTGACGATCGTTTACCAGGCGCCGGGAGTGACGCTCACGCTGCGCGGGCCAAGCGCACGACGCCGGCGCGCTCGGCGACACCATCGGCGTTCTCAACGTAGAATCCAAACGCGTGGTGCAGGCGGTGATCTCCGGCCCCGACCGCGTGACGGTCAGCGCGATCACCACGCGAGTCGTCGACAGCGGAACCGCGAGTGCCGAGTAAGTTGAGCTGAGTGAGAGGACGTACGATGTCTAAGAGCGTTTTGCTGCTGCGTTGTGCGTTGCTGTCGAGCGTCGCGGCGTTCTGCTCGGGTTGCTCGACATTCGACAAGCTGGCGCAGATCGGCACTCCGCCGCCGCTTTCGCCGATGGAAAATCCGACCACCAAGCCCGGCTACAAGCCGGTGCAGATGCCGATGCCGACGGCGCAGCCGGTTTCCTACAATCCGAATTCGCTGTGGCGCAACGGCTCACGCGCCTTCTTCAAGGATCAGCGCGCCAAGCAGGTCGGCGATATTTTAACCGTGAAGGTCAACATCAACGATACGGCTCAGTTTCAGGATCAAACCCAGGTCACCCGCACCTCCACCGAGGATTCCGGCATAACCAATTTCATCGGCGCCAATACGATCGCCAACCCGGCCAAAGCCATTCTGCCGGGTTCACTGATAACCGCGGATACCAACTCGCAGAGCAATGCCAATGGCTCGATCAACCGGACCGATCAATTGGTCACGAACGTCGCCGCCGTCGTCACCCAGCTGCTGCCGAACGGAAACATGGTGATCGAAGGCAAGCAGGAAGTCCGCCTCAACGCCGAAATGCGCGAGCTCCTCGTCGCCGGCGTGGTCCGCCCGGAGGATATCGAAAGCGACAACTCCATCGAACTGCCCAAGATCGCCGAGGCCCGTGTCGCCTATGGCGGCAAGGGCACTATCTCCAACATCCAGGAGCCGCCTTGGGGGCAGCAGGCGCTCGATGTGCTCTTGCCCTTCTGATCGGAAATTAGGAACAAGCCGGGCTCAGAAATCAGCTCCCCGGGATCAGCGTAACTGTCGCGTAAGCGTAACGTCGATCCCGAACGACGCGGCCTCCGGCAGCTCCCCGCCGGAGGCCGCATTTTTTTCCACCGCGATCAGCCGTGCTGCACGGCGTGCTTCTTGGACGCCGCGTCGTGATGGTCATTGGCATGCAGCGAATGTCCATGCGCGACCTTGGAGTGATGCGCGGACTTTTCGTGGTCGCCGGCCTCGGCATGTTTGGCGGCTTCGCGATGATGCTTGGCCGCATGCTCGTGATGTTCGGCGGCCTTTTCATGATGCTCGTGAATCTCGTGCTCATGCATGTCGTGACTGTCCATCGTCGTCTCCCGGTGCGCGTTTGCTGGCAATGCCGCAGCATCGCCCGGACCGATGAAGCAATTGCGACGCGACGATGATGGCAAAAAGTATGCGCGGTCCTAGGCCGACAATTTCTCCGCCACAGGCATTGTGACAGTATTTTGCCGCTGAATGTCGCGGCCCAATCGCTGACACAAGGTTTCGACGACACTTTTCCAGTCGCCGAATTTGGGCTGGCGATACAAATGGGCAGTCGGATACCACGGGCTATCCTGCCGCTCGCGCAGCCAGCGGAAATCGGCGGCAAAGGGCAGCAACAAAAAGAGAGCCTTCCCCATCGCACCCGCCAAATGGGCGACGGCGGTGTCGGCCGATATCACCGCGTCCATTCCGGCAACTGCCGCCGCCGTGTCGGCGAAGTCGCGAAACTCTTCGCCGATCCGAACAATATTCGAGCAGCCACGCAAGACCGAGGCGTCTTCCTCACGCACGACGTGCTGCAGACTGACGAATGTTATGTCCGGCAGGTCGAACAGCGGCAACAGCGTCTCAAGCCGAAGCGACCGGTTGAGATCATTATCATGCGACTGCTCGCCCGACCACGCCACGCCGACCAGCGGACGGCGCGCAGGCAGACGTGCGCGCCAGCGCGCAGCCTCTTCATCAGCCGCCGCCAGATAGGAAGTCTCGGCGGGGATCGTCGCAAGCTCGGTCGCGAAGGCAAGCGGCAGGCTCAAGAGCGGACAGTGGCAGTCGAACGGCGGCAGAAGCTCGCCGCGCGGGATCACGGCATCGACAAAGGGGATCGTCGAAAATAGCCGTACAAGTTCGCGCTGGATTTCGACGATGATCTTTTTTGCGCCGCACTCCGCCACAAGCCGCGCATAGCGCACGAACTGAATACTGTCGCCGAAGCCTTGCTCGGCATGCAGCAGAATGGTTTTGCCTTCGAGGGATAGTTTGGGCGTTTTCTGGCCAAGCCACAGTGGCGCCGTGAAGCCGCGGCGCTGCGTGGCAAGGAGCCCGACCGACCAGCGCGATTCATAGCCGTGCCAGCCGCCGTGGAAGTCGCCAAGCGTCAGTCGGGCGACGCTTTCGACAAAACGCGCTTGGGCGAAATTCGGCCGGGCGACCAGCGCGCGGCTTGCGCTCATCACCGCCTCTTGCGGTCGATCGAGCCGGCGCAGCGCGACGGCGCGATTGGTCAAGAGCTGAGGATTTTCGGGCAGCGCCGCCAGCGCCAGATCGTAGGCGGCAAGCGCCTGCTGCGGCCGATTGAGCTTCAGTAAGACATTGCCGTAATTGCCGAGTGCGTCGAGGTTAGCCGGATCGGCGGCAAGAACTCGCTCGAAGTCCGCGATCGCTTCCTGCGGCCGGCGAAGTTCGAGCAGCGCCACGCCACGGCGATTGAGAAGCTCGGTATCGCCGGGCGCGAGACTCAAACCCGCATCGTAGCTGGTCAGCGCGTCGTCGAACCGACGCAGCAGATGAAACATGAGGCCAAGGCTGGAAAATCCTTCCGACCGGGCGCGCCATCATATCTCAGCGCGGTTTGAAACAACACGACAGCGGTGTCGATCTGTCCGCGCTGATAATGAACCAGGCCGAGACCGTGCAGGGCGTCGAAATTCTCGGGATGAATTTGGAGCGCCGCGGTGTAGAGCCGCTCTGCCTTGGCCAAGGCGCCGGTCTCGCGCGCACGCACCGCGTGGCGAAGAAGCCGCAAGAGATTTGGCCGCGGATTTACATGTAGGCCGTATGCCATATGAGCTGCGAAGAAAGCCGGCCGCGCCTTTTAGCCGCGCAATGATCCTTAATGAACGGTAAAAGAACACGGTAAAGGAAGGCTTAACGGCAGACGATCGGGAGACTGTTAACAGATGTCGATCGCACCGGCGGCCCGGCGAGAAGTGATTTTGTCCCGAGGTTTGATGATGCGACTGATGCTTGCGGCATTTTTGACGGTTCTTTTTCTCTCCGCGCCAGTAGCGCGAGCACAGGATTCCCCCGGCGCCCCCTACCCCGAAAAAATCGTGCGAATCGTCGTCCCCTTTACCGCTGGCGGCGCGGTGGACCTCGTGGCCAGGATCATGGCCAAAAACCTTTCCGACATCTTCCACCGCGAGGTTTACGTCGAAAACCGGCCGGGGGCGTCGGGCAATGTTGGCTCCGAAACGGTGGCGCAAGCATCCCCCGATGGTTACACGCTCCTCGTCAGCGCCTCCACGCTCGTCGTCAATCCGGTCGTCGCGGCAGAGCAGCCGCCTTTTGATCCGCTGAAAGATTCTTCGCAGCTTGGCTTGATCGCCAAGGGCCCGCTCTTGTTCATCACGCACACCGGCGTCGCCGATAGCGTCCAGGATTTTGTCGTCAAAGCACGAAGCCATCCCGAAGTCGTTCAATTTCGCCACCGGCGGCTACGGCTCGGCAGGCCACATGGCGGCGGAATCCTTCAAGCTCCGCGCCGGCCTCAACGTGCCCGTCGTGCTTTACAAAGGCACCGGCCCGGCTTTTACCGATCTGATGGGCGGCACGATCAGCGGCATGCTCGACCCTCTGCCGACATCGCTGCCGCTGGCGCAAGGCAAGCAAGCGACCGCGCTCGCCATCGCCAGCCCGACGCGGAGCCCGCTGGCGCCGGATGTACCGACATTCACCGAAGCCGGTTATCCGGGATTCGAGTTTTACACCTGGTACGGCCTGTGGGGACCGGCGCATCTCCCCGCCAATGTCGTCACGACGGTCGAACAAGCGCTGGCGACGATCGGAAAATCGGGCGACACGCAAAAATGGTTCGCAAGCCAGGGGCTGCAATATTCCGGGATCGGTGGTTCGGCATTTCTCGATTTTTCCCGCAGCGAGCAGGCGCTCTATGGCGATATCATGAAGCGCGGCAACATCACGCGGCAGTGAACATCACGGGTTTAGGTCTCACGCGGCGTAGATCCGCTCGCGCCGCCACGGTAGAGCTCAGCCACGGCGTCACGAACTTTGCCGCGCTGAATCTTGCCGTAATGCGACTTCGGCAATTCCGCAACGATCCGAATGAATTTCGGCCGCTTATGCGATGACAGCGACGCGGTGCAATGATCCTTTAGATCGCCTTCGCTGACGCCCGCTCCCGGCGCCAAGACGACAAGAGCGGTGACCAGTTCGCCCCATTCCTTATCGGGGATGCCGACCACGCTCGCCTCGGCGACGCCGGGATGCCGGCACAACGTGGCTTCGACTTCATTCGGCAGCACCGTCTTGCCGCCGGTCCGAATCGTCTCCTTGATACGGCCGATGACTGCAACGATCCCATCGTCATTCACCATGCCGAGATCGCCAGTGGCGAACCAGTCGTTCTTGAGAACCTCCGCCGTGAGGTCGGGATGCTTCCAATAGCCCTTCATGACATGCGGACCGCGGATCAGGATTTCTCCCGGCTGGCCATGCGGCACCGGCCCAGCGTCGCCAGCGATCATAATGTCACAACCAAACACCGGACGGCCGACCGACTGCATCAGTCTCTTGCGAATATGCGGCGCAGCCTCGAGCATCGACGGCGGCTGATAACAACTCCACGACGCTTCGGTGAGGCCGTAGAGCACGCCGATCTTGAGACCGAAGGCATCGATCGCCTGCTCGAAGGTTTCCGCCGGTATCGAAGCCGCGCCAATATCGATCGAACGCAACTTGTTCAACGCTCGCAACTGCGACGGCGGACAATCACGCAGCACGCGGACCAAATGGGTCGGCACCATCGAGGTAGCCGCGGCACTGTACTGATCGAGCAGCGCGACCATGCGTAAAGGCTCGAACCGGCCGCCAAGCACGACCGCGCCGCCTGCCGCCAGGTGAGCGAGCACGATAATAGCAGCGATCGGCCACAACGGTCGTACATTGACCATGACGTCGCCCGGGCCCATGCCGCGCGCCATGACAATATTTTGAACGATGGCGCGCAAATTGCCGTGGCTGAGCATGACGGCTTTAGGCTGCCCGGACGTACCACCGGTATAATTTAGCGAAGCCAGTGCGTTTAAGCCGACGTCTAGATCGCCTGGCAGACCGATCTTATCGCCGGTGCTCGGATGATCGAAGGCGCGTTCGTCGAGCACGGAAGATTCGACTTTGGTTTGTTCGACGATCTGTGCTGCAAGCTTGGCGCAGGATTCATCAAACAGCAGCAGGCGCGCCTCGGCGTCGCGGATCTGATTGGCCAAGTCGTCGGCCGAAAGGCTTGGGTCGAGCGGCACGCGCACCAAGCTGGCAGCCATGGTGCCGTAATCGGCGATCAGATAAGCCGGACTCGCGTCACCAAGGATCGCCACGCGATCGCCAACGACGAGACCGTGCCGCCGCAACGAATGACCAAAATAAAGACTCGCCTCGAACAGCTGTGAAAAAGAGATCGAACGGCCGTCCGCGGCGTCGATCAGCGCGGGCTGACCGCCCCAAAGCTGAGCGGAACGCAACAGCAAGTTCGCAATCGTCATGGTTCGCCGGACAAGCCTACCAGCCGCGCATTACCACGCGCCCCTCGACTGCGCGGGTTTCGAGCATGGCATGCGCCTTCGCCGCCTCGGAGAATTTCACCGTAGCTGAAATGATCGGCTTGACCATCTCCGCTTGCAACATGGCGAGCGACTGTTGAACGTCCTCCAGCGTCGCCATTCCCGATCCGCTGATGCGCAAACGACGGCCAATCAACAAACCGGGCATGACCGGGACCGGTTCGCCGCTCACATTGCCGAGCACGACGACCATGCCGCCTTGCGTCATGCAGCGCAGCGTTTCGGGCAGTGTCGCACCGAGATTATCGATGGCGATATCGACGCCGCGCTTGCCGGTGAGCCGCCACACCTCGGCCGCATAGGCGAGATCAGGCACGGCGATCACATGCTCGGCACCGAGCGCCTTGAGAAATTCGACCTTGGCTGGGTTTGTCGTCACCGCGATCGGAATTCCGCCAAGCGCGCGCGCAATCTGGATCTGATGCACGCCAAGGCCGCCGCTCGCGCCATTGATCAGCACGCTGTCGCCGGGGTTGACACCGGCGACGGCTTTGAGCGCCCGCAGACTAGTTCCGATCGGACAGCACGACAGCGCGGCGGCCGCCCAATCGACACGATCGGGGATTTTGATTCCCATATTGGCAGGAACGCAGACAAACTCGGCATAGCCGCCTTCGGTGTCCACCGCTGGCGCGCCGAGCGCGCGGCACATGTCCTGCCGGCCACGCAGACAATTCCGGCATTGGCCGCAGAAGCGGCGCTGATAGACGACGACGCGATCGCCGATCGCATGCGTGGTCACTTCGGGACCGACAGCGATGACTTCACCCGCCGTCTCGTGGCCCGGCACGATTCCGACCTTGGCTCCCGGCAATTTACCGGCACGATGCAGCACGTCGTGATGACAGACTCCGGCGACTTCGACTTTGACGAGGATATCGTGGCCGCCGGATTGCGGTGTCGGAAAATCGCGGAGCCGCAAATTCTGCGGTGGGCCAAACGCTTCGATGACGACCGCTTTCATACCAAAATCCGTTTATTGCCAGCCGGCAGAGCTATGCCCAAAACGCCCCGCTTGCGCAAATAACGCGAACTTTCTTAAGGTCGCGCTCCAGTCAGTTCAACCGAGCACGGCGCCAGCCATGAATGTTCTGCATGAGATCGTTTCGGACGGCGTCATGGTGGTGACACTCAATCGCCCCGAAAAGCTCAATGCTTTGGACATACCGAGCAAGGAGCAGCTCGGCACCATCTGGCAGAATGCCGCAGACGATCCGCAAGTTCGCGCGATTGTGCTTCGCGGCTCCGGCACGAGAGCCTTTTGCGCCGGTTCTGATATCAAGGAAATTCAACGCACCGGCGCGATGGTAACAACCGATACGCTGATGCGTGCGATCCCCGGCGTCGGAATTGCGCTCGACAAGCCGGTCATTGCCTCGCTGCAGGGATTCACGATCGGCATGGGCCTGACGCTTGCGATCCACTGCGATTTCCGTATTGCCGCTACCGGATCGCGGCTCGGGTTCCCGGAGGTTCAGCACGGCATGATTTCCGGCATTAGCGCCATCACGCTTCCAGGCATTGTCGGCGAGCCCGTCGCGCTCGATTTGATGCTGTCGGGCCGCTTGATCGACGAAGCTGAAGCCTTGGCCTGCGGTCTGATCCATCGGATCGCAGCGGAGCCTTACGAGGCGGCGCTTGCATTAGCGCGCACGCTTGCTAGCAATTCTCCAAAAGCGATGGCGTTGACGAAGCAACTGGTGCTGGCCGATCGTCGCGAGCGGATTACAAAATTCGCCGCCACTGTCGACCGGGCGCGACTCGACGTGACCGAATCGGACGAATACCGCCGTGTCGTCGAACGCCAGCCTGGCGCCGGGCGGGCGCGCGGTTAGCGATTTGCAAGCCACAGAGCCGAACAGCTATTCGTCGTCGCGATAGACGCGTTCGCGCCGCTCGTGACGTTCCTGCGCTTCGATCGACAGCGTGGCGATCGGACGGGCCTCGAGCCGCTTGAGTGTGATCGGCTCGCCGGTTTCTTCACAATAGCCGTAAGTGCCGTCTTCGATCCGCGCCAAGGCAGCGTCGATCTTGGCGATCAACTTGCGCTGGCGATCCCGGGCCCGCAACTCGATCGCGCGGTCGGTTTCCGACGAAGCCCGGTCGGCGAGATCCGGATGATTCTGGCTCTCGTCCTGGAGATGCTGCAGCGTCTCCTTGGCCTCCTTGAGGATTTCCTCGCGCCAATCGAGAAGCTTGAGCCGGAAATATTCGCGCTGCCGCTCGTTCATGAACGGCTCTTTGTCGGTCGGACGGTAAAGACCCACGAGGTGCGCAGCCGTTTCCGCGCCCTTTCCGTTTTTGTGGGGCTTCTCGACCGCGCGGCCGTTTTTGCCCTTTACCAACTGCATGAGAGCCTACTCCCACCCTCTCGCGAGACCCCCCTCGCGCCGCGGCTTATATCCAAGGTCCATGACAGAGACAACAACGATCCAACGCCAAATATCCAGTCAAGACCTCCCGCAGTAAACTACGCGCGGATTCGGCTAACTTGCGGATAAAAGCCGGAAAGTTCGTGGAATCGAAAGCGTCAGGAAAGGCCGGCTTTGGCCAGTTCGACTGCGACACGAAGGTCGATTTCGGCCAGGACCTGATCGATCCGGTCATCGCCCGAACCGTCCTGAAGGTCGCCGGATACCGATTTAAGCCGTAACATTGTGGCTTGATCGAGGGTGCCCCCGAGCAACCCCAGTTTGAGCTCATCGAGAGCATCAAGCGCGCGCCGGCCGTGCTTGACGGCACGGCGCCGGCGTTCGACCGGGTCTTCGACGCCTTGCAGCGCAATCAGTGCGTCGATTCCGCCCAACGTACGCAAGGCCACCGCGGCGCTCTGCGCCTGGGGCGCCTCGCTGCCACCCAGCGAAAAGGTGCCGCTTGGCGTCGGCCGGGCCGCGCCTGGCGCCGCGGCCAAATTCGTACGGGTCGTTCCTGATACGCGCATAAGTAACAAGGTGTTCCGTTATGGTTAATGGGCGGTAAAAGCGGCCGGCAAGAATTGCCGCCAACCGGCAAGGCGTGCTTGGCGTGCCGTCCGGGCGCCATGGCCGCTTCCGAATTACATCATTGATTTCAATGGCCTGCACTAATCGCGGCGATGGCACGCGATTGGCATTGGTAGTGCCTACGACCTCTTGGGGAGCAAGAGATGAGAGTGACCTTTCGAACCGCGCTTGCCGCGCTGGTGGTGATCAGCTGTGCCGGTTCTCCGGCGGCAGCGACGTCGCGCATCAAAGACCTCGCCAGTATCGAGGGCGTGCGGCAGAATCAGTTGATCGGCTATGGGCTTGTGGTCGGGCTTAACGGCACTGGCGACACGCTCAATAATTCGCCTTTCACCAAGCAATCGCTGCAAGCGATGCTGGAACGGCTCGGCGTCAATATCCGCGGCCAGCAGATCCGCACCGGCAATGTCGCCGCCGTCATGGTCACGGCCGATTTGCCGCCATTTGCGACGCAGGGCACGCGCATCGACGTCACCGCCTCCGCCATGGGCGATTCCAAAAGCCTCGAGGGCGGTACCTTGCTGGTCACCCCCCTCCTCGGCGCCGACGGCAATGTCTATGCGGTAGCGCAAGGCTCGCTCGCCATCGGCGGTTTCCAGGCTGAGGGCGAGGCGGCGAAGATCACCCGCGGCGTGCCGACCGTCGGCCGGCTGCCGAACGGCGCCATCATCGAACGCGAGATCGAATTCGCCCTCAACAGCGTCGGCCAGTTGCGGCTTGCCTTGCGCAACGCCGACTTCACGACGGCGAAACGCATTGCCATCGCGGTCAACGACTATATCGGTGCCCCGGTCGCCGAGCCGCTCGACCCCTCGACGGTCCAGCTCACGCTGCCGAAGAAATTCCCGCAAAACATCGTCGCGATGCTGACGGAGATCGAGCAATTGCAGGTCGAGCCGGACACCGCCGCCAAGATCGTCATCGACGAACGCTCTGGCGTCATTGTCATCGGCCGCGACGTACGCGTTTCCACGGTCGCGGTGGCACAAGGCAATCTCACGGTAACGATCTCGGAGGCGCCGCAGGTCAGTCAACCGGCCCCGTTCTCGCAAGGCCGCACCGTCACAGCGCCGCGCACCCAGGTCGGGGTCCAGGAAGAAGGCAAGCGGCTTGCTTTGGTGCAGGAAGGCGTCTCGCTGCAACAGATCGTCGACGGATTGAATGCGCTCGGCATCGGGCCGCGCGACCTGATCGTCATCCTGCAGGCCATCAAGGCCGCCGGCGCCATCCAAGCCGATATTGAGGTGATGTGATGACAAGCATAGGCTCAGCCGCTCTCGGCGCTTCGCTTTCTTCGATCGGCGACGCCACCAGCGCTCAGGCGCAGGCCGCCCTCAAGATGAAGGGCAAGACCAAGGCCGCCGCCGAGAATTTTAAATCGGTGTTCCTCAGCAACGTATTCCAAAACATGTTCACCGGCGTCGACGGAGACGGACCGATGGGCGGCAGCGGCGCTTTGAAAGTGTGGCGCTCCTTCGCCATCGATCAATACGCCAAATCCTTCACCAAAGCCGGTGGCATCGGCATCACCAATCAAGTCTATAACGCGTTGCTCAAGCAACAAGGTCTGAAAGCGTCATGAGTCCGGTGACGACAACGGCGGAAGCCGTACGCGCGATCGACGAACTCACCGCGCTTATCGAGAAGCTCACGGGCCTGGTCGAACAGGAGACGGCCCTGATCCATGCCGGCAAGATCCGCGGCGCCGCCGCGCTCGAGCGCGCCAAGGCCGAGCTTGCCAGCCAGCTTTACATATCCGGCGAGCGCTTCAAGGCGCATGCGAAGTTTCTTCGCCAGACCGCGCCGGAACGTTGCGTCGCGCTCGCCCGCGTGCAGGACGTATTCCGCACGATCTTGAAGAAAAACATGATCGTATTGGCGACCGCGCATGCGGTCTCCGAAGGCATCATGCGGCGCCTGTCGGGCGATCTGGCCCGCAAAGCCGCGCCGCAGGTTTATGGCGCGACCGGCCGAACCACGGCACCCAATCCCAAATACGGCCGCCCGCTCGCGATCAGCCGCACGCTGTAACGGTTTCGTCTAGCGTGGCGTGGCGCGCAGGCGCGCAAGATCGGCAAGCTCGCGACGGACCTGCTCGACCGGTCCAGTCCAATCGCCGATCCCGGTCTGCCGGAACAGGCGCATGGTCGGGTACCACGGGCTGTCGGTGCGATCGAGCATCCACCGCCAGTCCGGTGAAAACGGCACCATCATACCCACCGCCTTGCCCATCGCGCCTGCAAGATGCGCGACCGACGTATCCACGGTGATGACGAGATCGAGCATCGACACGACCGCCGCAGTGTCGGCAAAGTCGACAAACTCCTGACCAAGTTGGGTCACGCCGTGCTCATTCAAGATCGCGGCCTGCGCCGCGGTAACTTCTTTTTGCAAGTTGACGAAATCGACGCCTGATACGGACAGCATCCTGGCAAAACGTTCAATGGGTATCGAGCGACTACGGTCGTTGAGATGCATTGCGCTGCCGGCCCAGCATATTCCGACACGCAGCCTGCCGCCGTTCGGCGTTCGCGCCTTCCATTTCGTCACCAATTCCTGGGCCGGTCGAAGATAGGAAATGTCGGCCGGTATCGTGGCGATTTCGGTCTCGAACGCCAGGGGTAAGCTCAAAAGCGGACAGTGCATATCGAAATCGGGCAGCGCGTCGCCACGCGCGATTACCTGCTCTGCGCCGTCAACGCAGCGCAAGAACTTTTTCAGCGGCGGCTGAACCTCGAGAACGACATTGGCACCACGCCGCGCGACGAGCGGGACGTAGCGAACAAATTGTAGGGTATCGCCAAAGCCCTGCTCTGCATGGAGCAACACCGTCTTGCCGGCAAGCGGCTCTTTGCCGAGCCAAAGCGGCGCGAAGAGATGCCGAAGGCTATCGGCCCAATCGGCCTTGCGCCAACGCCACTCGTAATCCTTCCAGCCGGTTTTGAACTCGCCGAGACACAGCCGAACGAGGCTCGCATTATAGTGCGGCTCAGCGCGCTTTGGATCGATAGCGGCCGCGGCTGAAAAACTCTTCAGTGCTTCGTCGAACCGATTCAGCGCGCGGAGCGCCGTGCCCTTGTTGACGTGCAGTTCCAGCGTCCGGGGGGCCACGGCGAGCGCGCGTTCATAGCGAACGAGAGCAGCCTCCGGACGGCCGAACTTCGCCTCGATGGCAGCGGCCTCATTCAGAGCGTGGAGATGATTGGGCTCGCGCACAAGAATTTCGTCATATGCGGCAAGCGCCTCATCCTGACGCTTGAGACGCGCCAGCGCATCGGCGCGATTGCTCCGCGCGTTGATATGATCCGACCGGATGCTCAGCGCCTTTTCGAAGCGCGCAAGCGCTTCTTCGTGTCGCTTGAGAGCCGTGAGCACGATGCCGTAATTGTTCAAAGCGTTGACCGAGTTCGGGTTCGCCTTTGAGCACCCTGCCGATGAGCTCGAGCGCTTCGACATTTCGGCCCTGCTGGTGACGCAGAAGACCGAGCACATGCAACGCGTCGAGCTGGCCGGATGGCGCGGCCAGGAGGGAATCGCAAATCCGCTCCGCATCGTGCAGCCGCCCCTGCTGCATCGCCATCAGCGCGTGCCCGATTTCCGTTCCAGCCTGCCGCCGCGGGGCACTTCGGGCCATAGTCAAGGCGTCTTGGCCGGACGGCAGGCGAGATCGGTCAACTCCTGCCGCAGCCGTTCGAGCGCGCCGTCCCAATCGGCGACCGCAGGCTGCCGAAACAAACGCATGGTCGGATACCAGGGACTATCGGTGCGATCGAGCAACCACCGCCAGTCCGGCGAGAACGGCACCAAGAGCGCAACCGCTTTCCCCATGGCGCCGGCAATGTGAGCGACCGACGTATCGACCGCGACGAGGAGGTCGAGCATCGCGACGACGGCTGCGGTATCGGCAAAATCCTCGAATTCCTGGCCTAGCTGAACAACTCCATGCTCATCCAGGATTGCCGCTTGCGCCGCGCTGACTTCTTTTTGCACGCTGACGAAGTCGAGGCCCGGCGCGGATAGTATCGTCGCGAAACGCGCGAGCGGAACCGACCGATTGAAGTCATTCAGATGCACGCTGTTGCCGGCCCAAACGATGCCCACGCGCATGCGACCGTTCTGCGGCAATCTCCGGCGCCATTTCTCTATTCGTTCTTGATACGGCCACACATAGGGAATGTTCGCCGGTATGGTCGCAAGATCCGTTTCGAAAGCCAACGGCAGGCTGAGCAACGGACAGTGCAGATCGAAGTCGGGCAGCGCCTCGCCATCGCTCAGCACCAGGGAAACGCCCGGCACGGATAACGCGACATCCTTGAGCGGACGCTGCACGCCCAGGATCACCTTGGCGCCGAGCGCGGCAACGAGCGGCGCGTAGCGCATGAACTGGATTGTATCGCCCAGGCCCTGCTCGGCGCCGAGGAATACGGTCTTGCCATGAAGGTCTTTTTCACCGCGCCACACCGGTTGCCGAAAATCCCGCGGTTGCCACGCGACGCCCTTCTTTTTCCACCGATATTCGTATTGTTTCCAGCCTTCGCAAAAATCGCCGGCACAAAGCCGGGCGACCGCGGCGTTAAAATTTGCCTCGCTGTGCTCCGCATCGAGCGCGATGGCGTCGGCATAGCTGCCCAGCGCCTCCTCCATTCGCGTCAGGCCAACCAAAGTGTTACCGCGATTGACATGTGCCGCGACCAGATCCGGCTGCACGCGAATTGCATGATCGTGGCTTGCAAGCGCTTCCTCAAATCGACCCAAAAGGGTGAGAGCGACACCGCGGTCGGTGGACGCCACAGGATGATTGGAATCGAGTGCAAGCGCCGTATCGTAAGTCGCAAGCGCTTCGGCATAGCGTTTGAGCTTCATCAAGGTATTGCCGCGATTGACCAGACCGCCGAGATTGTCGGGGTCGCTGGCAAGGACCCTTTCGAAGCCCGCCAGAGCATCGTCAAAACGCTCGAGTTCCAGGAGCGCTGTCCCGCGATTGGTCTCGATGTCGGCACGATCCGGCGCCGCTGACAGCGCCGCGTCGTAGCTTTCCACTGCGTCCCGATAACGGCCGAGCTTTCCCAGGACGACGCCGCGGGTGTTGAGGGCGTCGGCATGTCGGGAGTCCAACATCAGAATTCTGTCGCAAGCGACGAGCGCCTCCTCTAGCGAATCGAGCGCCAGCAATGTGGTGGCACGATTGTGGAGTGCGTTGAGGTGATCCGGATCGATCCTCAGAACATTGTCATAGTTTGCCAGCGCCTCAGCCGGCCTTCTCATGCCGATCAGCGCCAGGCCCATGTTGTTAAGCGCATCGATGCGCCGCGGCTGTTGCGCAAGGACAGCCGCATAGCTCGCCCGCGCCTCCTCGAAGCGTCCCGACGCCAGCAGGGCGTTCCCGCGATTGTAGAGCGCGTCGGCGTAGTCGGGCCTCACATCGAGCGCGCGCTCGCAGCTTTCCCGTGCTTCGTCGACCCGACCCAGCTCCAATAGCAGCACGCTGCGATTGTTGAGCACATCGGCGTTCGTCGGCTCGATAGCCAGTCCGGCGTCATAGGCGGCGAGCGCCTCATCGCGCCGTTTGAGCGCTGCAAGCGCGTTGCCGCGGCGATTGAGCGCCTGCACGTGCCGCGGCCGCAGCGCCAGCACCTTGTCGTAGTCGGCGAGCGCCTCCAGGTGCTGCCCCAGCGCCGAAAGCGTATTGCCGTGATTGTAAAGCGCATCGACGTGGCCCGGCGCGAGCGCGAGCGCCCGCTCGTAACTCGCCAATGCATCCGTATAGCGGCCGAGATTTTTCAGTGCCTTGCCGCGATTATAGTGCGCGTTGGCGTCCTGCGAGCGCATCGCCAGTACTTTGTCGAAGGCGACGACGGCCTCTTCATAACGCGTGAGCGCGTCGAGGATCACGCCGTAATTCGTCAGCGCATCAGCCGATCCGGGCTGCGCATTGAGCGCGGCTGCGACAAGACGCAATGCCTCGACCGAGCGGCCCTGCTGATGACGAAGCACTCCACTAAGATGCAGCGCATCGAAGTCTCGCGGATCGGTCGCCAGAACGGAATCGTAGATTCGCTCGGCCTTTTCGAGAAGTCCCTGTTCATGCAGCGCGAGCGCTTGCCGGATCGATTGCGCCCTATGCGAGTGCTGCGCGGTTGCATGCTTGGTCATGCGTGCATCACCTGAAGGCCCACGATCGGAATTGCGAAATTGGTCTCTTGTCGGCGGCAACTTCGTATTTCGAGCGCCACCCATGACTGGAGCTGACGCTACCAACGTCGGGCAAGATGGTTAACCAAACGTAACCGCGGCGACGGACACCTGGTATTAACCGCACTCGGGCATCAACAGGCGTTGCGAGATTAGGTTGGCAAGGCACCGATCGAATGAGCATTGGAAGCACGGGCAGCGTCTCGTTCTGGCAGCAGGATCAAAGCTACTGGAGTGGCCAGCAGGGCTGGTCTTCGACCGTGTCGGCGAGCGATTCGCTGATCTCCGCGATGAGCTCGGCAGAAGAGAGTTTGGGCAAGGGATTGGCGAGCATCGCCAACAAGACGGCCTTAAATCGCGTCAATTCCCAGTTGACGTCCGCGATACAAAGCCTGCTGACGGGCAGTTCGACCTCATCATCGTCGAGCGGCGCCGCCGGAACATCCTCCTCCAGTTCCGGCTCCGCCGGCGCGCCGGCGATCGGAACCGGCACCGCGCCGGTCACGACCGGCACCTCGCTGTCAGCCCTGGGGATTCCCGCAGGCGGTTCGGTTACTGTCAGCGCCGGCGGCAATACGACGACCTACGCGTCAAGCGGGAGCGACACGGTCGGCAATCTGATAAGCGCCATCAACGCAGACTATGTGGGTAACGCGGCAGTGACCGCGTCGCTCAACCGCAACGGCGACCTGGTTATCACCGGTAAGAACGACACCGATACGGTCACGGTCGGAGGCGTTTACGCCTCAAACATCGGTTTCGCGGTCGGGCATGACACTTTCAAGCCGACCCCGGCCACGGCTAGCTCGTCGACAAGCGCCAGCTCGACCGCGCCTTCCGCAACGGCCTCGACCAGCACCTCCCGCAGCACCCAGAGTTATTCGACGGCCGCCTCGGAGAGCGCCAGCAGCGCCGCATCACTTCTCTCCGCCTCCGGCGTCGGCGGCACATTGGTCGATATGCTGGCGTGATCGCCGCTACACGTTGGCGGCGATAAACTGCGAAGACAGATCCCCGCAAAACGTCATCGGGCCGACGTGATTGAGCCGACTGTCAAGATCGGCCCAGATTTCACCTCCCATATCCACCCAGCGCTTGCAGAAGGCGAAGTCCTCGCTCAGATAGGTACCATCCTCGGCAATCATGCATTCGAACAGCGCGAAGCGGTTGTCGCTTGCGGTCGCCGCATCGATCGAATGGTCGCGCTTGTATCGAAGCTGAGGATAATGGGCGCACATCCGTTGCAGTGCGGCTCGCCGAATCATGAGAAAGCCGGTGCCGGCGTAGCGGACCTTGAGAAATCCGCCTTTTTCGATGACAGCGGCCGGATCATCGACCTCGAATACATATTTCAACGCCGCGGCGCCCGGATTTGGCCGGGCGGCTTCGATCGTTGTCTTCACCGTGGCCCAATCGATCCGCTTGATTGGATAGATCGCGGCGCACATGTCGGCGCCGCATTCGATGAGCCGCAGCACCTGCTCCGGCTCAAAGCCGATATCGGCATCAAGGAACAACAAATGGGTCGCGGCCGGATTGTCCAGGAATTGTGAAACCAGGCTCGCTCGCGCTCGCGTAATCAGCGCATCGCCGTCCTTGAACAGGACTGTGAGGCTAAGGCCCTTGTATGATCGTATACGGGTCTGCAGCTTGAGCAGCGACGCGGCATAGAGCACCGAAATCTGGCCGCCGAAACACGGCGTGGCGATCACGAGATTGACCTGAGCGGATGGCGCAACCGTGTCTTGGTTCGGCTCAGAGGCGATCGTCATCAAGGCAAGCCTGTTTGTTGGAGCGCAGCTCTGTCTCTGCAATTATGGTTAACGAATAGCAAAGACAAATTTGTTAACGGCGCTTTAAGCGACTGCGCCTAAGCCGCCTAATACGTAGAAAACGCTATGATGCGGGTTCCGCATAGCGGCAGGGCGCGATACCGCGGCCCCAACCACCGCAGATACGAAAACCGCAGATTTACACGTCTTTAAGCGAATTACGGCAAAGGTCTGGCAGCCGATCAGTTTGATCGGAAGATGCACTCGCCGTGTACGGCACGTACAGCAAGTGCAAGCCAGTACGGCCTGTAACCAGAAGGGTACCCACCATGTCTGACATTACCTTAACCTCGGGCATTCGGCAGAATCTGCTGTCGCTGCAGCAAACGTCCAATGACCTGAACACCACCCAGGAAGCGCTTTCGACCGGCAAGTCGGTCAACTCGGCCGCCGATAACCCCAGCGCCTATTTCACTTCGCAGAATCTGACCAACAGCGCCAACTCGCTCAGCGCGTTGATCGACCAGATCGGACAAGGCTCGCAGACCATCAACGCAGCCACCAACGGCCTCACCGGCCTGACCAGCCTGCTCCAACAGGCGCTGTCGACGGCGCAGCAGGCGCAGTCAGCGAGCTGGACGACGGCAGGTTCGGCGACCGGAACGGTCAGCCTCAGCACCAGCGCCAACGTGTCGCTCGCCGCCGGCACCCTCTCGATCGACGTCGGCTCGACGACATACAACGTCTCCGTTGCCGCGAGCGCGACCCTGGCCCAGGTCGAGTCTGACATCAACAATACGACCGGCCTCGGCAGTGCCGGCGCCGTGACCGCCACCGACGACGGCTCCGGGCATCTGATCCTCACTTCCAACTCGGCCCCGACCGCCTTCACAGTCAGTGACAATGCGACTTCCGAAGCGCTCGGTCTCACCACCTCCGGCAGCAACAACGTCGTCAGCGGAACAAGCGCCACGCGTACCACGCTGCAAAGCACCTATAACGGGCTGCTGACACAGATCAATCAGCTCGCCTCTGACTCGGGCTACAATGGCGTGAACCTGCTCGGCGGCGACAATCTGAAGATCGACTTCAACTCGGCCGGGACGAGCTCGCTGACCATCCAAGGCGTGAGCTTCAGCGCGACCGGGCTCGGTCTGTCGGCAATCAGCGGCTCAGGAAACGCGTCCTTCCAGTCCGACAACACCCTCTCCAGCACGGTCACGGCACTCAATGACGCGATCTCGACCGTGCAAAGCCAGACCGAGACGTTCGGCACCAACTCGTCGACCATCTCGACCCGGCAGACCTTCGAGACGAACATGATCAACACGCTGCAGACCGGCGCCAGCAACCTCGTGGCGGCGGATCAGAACCAAGAGAGCGCCAACCTCTTGACCGAGCAGACCCAGCAGCAGCTGGAAATCTCGGCTCTATCGATCGCCAATCAGGCGAACCAATCGGTGCTCAAGTTGTTCGGCTAAATATTCTGGAACAGGCCAAGACTGAAGGCGGCGGGGCGAAAGCCCCGCCGTTTTTCTTTGGCTGATCGGCGAGCCGCGCTAACGCCATTGGATTCCCGCCGAGCGCGCCGCGATCCTTAGCCGGGTCTTAACCGGCATCGGCAACGATACGCAGGATTCTCCAAGGAAGCGACCGTGGCTCTCAAGATCGAACTTAAACCCAACGAACGGGTCATGCTGGGTGATTGCGTGGTAACCAATCACGGCCAGCGCACCCGTCTGACAATCGACGGCAACGTCGCGATCCTGCGCGAAACCGACATCATGACCTTGCGCCAGGCGAAGACGCCGGCAAAGCGCATCTATCTTGCCGTACAGTTCATGTACTTGTCGAAGCAGCCGCGGGACAATTACGAGCTCTATCTCCGGCTGGCCCGGGAAATGCTAAAGGCTTTGCCGAAAGCGCGGCCCTATATCGCGCGTATCGACGATCGAATCTCGGCGGGCGATTTGTACAAAGCGCTGAAAGAAGCGAGGAAGCTGATCATCTACGAAAAAGATCGTCTCGACGTGAAGCACGCCGCCAATGCCTACCCGAAGGTCGCCAACGAGACCGCGCCGCCGCGCGAACGGGAAGCCAGCCTGCTGCTCAACGCCGCCGCCAAGCTGCAGGCGGTTCACAACTCTTGGAGCGACAGTCCGACCGACCTCGACGACGCCGTTATGTACAATCGGCGGCTTTGGAGCGTGTTCATCGACGCCGTCAACCGTGAAGACAACAAGCTTCCCGCCGAAGTCCGCAAGAACCTGCTCCGCCTCGGCATCTACGTCATGGGCGAAACCCATTCGCTGATGACCGAACCGAAGCCCGAGCATTTGCAACACATCATCAAAGTCAACCGCGGCATCGCCGTCGGTTTGCGCGGCAAGGCTTAGCCTGCCGCCGGCGTCAGCGGATTGCGGCGCGAGATTCGGAAGTGACCGGCCTCGTTTGAAGCAAACGGCTTCGCGCCACGAGCTAGGTCAGGCCGCGCGCGGCATGTCCAAACGGAGCCGCCCGCGCAAATGCGGTATGCGTTTTACATCCATCTTGACGGCGAGCGTCCGTATAAAAAATAGCTCTTCCTTGGTGGCGATTTGAAACTCGGCAAATTCGCGTTGGCCGTCGTGAAACTGGGAGTCTGACAGCGCGCTTTCAAACAGGTCAAGCCAACCCGATCCTTCGACGTCGCCGCCCGCACCCTCATGAAAAGGCAATTTTTTCCGATCGCGAATGAGTGTCGGTAGCTCCGAAGGATACAGGTCATAGAGCGCGCGCAACGGCACCTTTCCGACCGGTGCATCGCCTGTCTGTTTCACCAAAACCGATTCATCAAGCTTGCTTGCATAGCTGACGACCGATTGATCTAGAAATGGCTCGCGTATTTCAAGTTGGAATCGCATCGAACAACGGTCGACCCTTTGAAGATTTGCGCGATGCATCATGCCCAAACATTGTTTCTGCATATAACGACCGACGCCGTTCGGCTGCATAAACGCGTATTCGAGCGGCGAATAACCCGCGAACAACTCGTCGGCGCCTTCGCCACATAACGCGACGCGGAAGCCATCTTGATGAATACGCTGCGAAACGAGATAGGTGTGAACACTTGGACGAATCACCGCCGGCTCGAATGATTCCACGGCATCGACGACCGTTTCGATAAAGGAAAGCGTTCCCGTGCAATGCGCTTCAACGGCCACCTCGCGCAGGTCGAGACCGGTCTCGTCGGCATAGCGCTTGGCATATATCTGATCGGGCGCGTTGTCGCCCACGGCTATGTAGCCTGGCATCGTCGGACAGAATCGCCGCGCATAATGCATGACGAGCGTACTGTCGATGCCACCGCTAAACAGCGCTGCGGCGGGAAGGTTCGACGGCATGCGGGTACGCACGGCTTCCGATAGAATGCGGTCCAACTCCTGTGGAGTGGCAGCGCTAAAGACCGCTGATGATGGCAGGTTGTAGTGGCGTCCACAAAAATTGCGGGTCAACATATGGCCTGGCGGCAACAACAGAACGTCGTCGCCTTCGGTGGCGTCCAGCAACGGCCGGATTTCCGAGCAAAACAGAAAGCCTCTGGATGACCGTATCAGATAGAGTGGCTTCACCCCGAAAGGGTCGCGCGCGGCCAGAAATTCGCCAGTCGCTGTATCGACCGCAACGAAGGCATACATGCCGGCCAGTCGCCTGATCCCGCCCGAGCCCCAGATCCGGAGCACGTTCGCCACGACTTCCGTGTCGCATTCTGTACGGAAACGCACGCCGAGCGTCTCCAACTCATGGCGTAGATCGAAGTGATTGTAGATTTCGCCGTTAAAGGAGACGAGGAAGCGCTCATCGAAAGATGCTTGTGGCTGCACGCCATGTACCGCATCCACAATCCGCAAGCGACGCGTGCACATCGCGATATCGCTTCCGACCACGACGACTGGATCGGTAACATCTCCTCGATGCAGCAAGTCCGAGATCAATTGCTGGACCGCTGCTTCGGCACCCTCCCAATCGATGGCAACCGCTATTCCGCACATCTCGCCCCCGAGAATGCAATATCGCTGGGAGCAACGTAGGTCGCCATGGTTAACAGTTGGTATCAGCCACCAGGGCCGCGCGTTAGAGCCGAGATTGCTTGCCCGCGCCGATACCCGGCGAAGCGCGTCCACCCGGGTCCCCCGGAAAAATTCGAAGGAGACCGTCAAGAGCTCTTTCGGCCGGCGGGTGAATGCCGCAAATCGCACGCAGCGTGCGGTCATTCATCGACTTATCAATAATCGAATCTTAACAGACGGGCCGTACAAAGCCTTAACGGAAACACACAAGCTCGTTGCCACGATAAAGGATCGTCTCGACGTGAATTACGCCGCCAACGCCTATGCCAAGATCGCCAAGGAAACGGTGCCGCCGCGCGACCTGGAAGCCACCCTACTACTCGAAGCCGCCGCGAAATTGCAGGCGGTTCACGATTCCTGGCAGGACAAGCCGGCCAGCTTCAAGGACGCGGTCTTGTACAATCGGAAGCTATGGATGGTGTTCCTCGACGCCGTGACCAGGGACGACAACAAGCTGCCGGAGCCGGTCCGCAAGAATCTTGCGAAACTCGGCATGTACGTCATGAGCGAGACCTACGCACTGATGACTAAACCGACGCTGAACCAGTTGAAAGCGATCATCAAAGTCAATCGTGGCATCGCCGCCGGCCTGCGCGGCAAGGCGTAGCAATCCGGGCTCAGGTGGACTCCGTCGCAAAGTTAATTTCGGGCGACGCCCTGAAAGCGACCGCGCTCCGATTTCTCGGCGAAATGCGCACGAAGGTCGAGCGCGAGCAACACGGCCTGCATAGCATCTTCGACAGCTGGTTTGTCCGCGTCCTCACTCGTTTGATCGCCTTCGACCCGAGCCGGTCGTGGGAGGACAGCGTTCAGGAAAATGCCTTGCGGGCGCCCGCGCAAGACCACAGCCTGCCATGGGATCTAGTGCGGCTGCGTCTATTCCTCGATCGCTGGCAGCAGGGACGCTTCGTCGAATATTCGCAGCGTAAACGGTCAGGCGCTCATTATGATCCGCGCTTCGGCACCGAGTTCGGTATCGATGTGCAGTTGACGTGCCAGGGCGCCCCTTCGCTGATGCGCTGGCGCGGCACGCCGTTGATGAAGAACGTGTTCGACTTCGCCATGTATCCGGCGCTGGTCGCCGAGCTGCGGCCGCGGACCGTCTTCGAAGTCGGCTCAGGCCTCGGCGCCAGCGCCGTCTGGTTCGCCGACAATCTCGCGTTTAACGGTATCGCCGGCCATGTCCATTCCGTCGACCGGGTCAAAGCCGGGCTTGATCATCCCTGTGTCAAATTTTATCAGGGCGATTGCTCCGCGCCGGAAAGACTGTTCGATCCGGATTTGCTGCGCAACGAACCGCATCCATGGCTGGTGGTCGAAGACGCCCATCACAATGTCGGACCGGTCCTGGAGCGGCTGCACGCCTTTATGACGCCCGGCGATTATCTGGTGGTCGAAGACAGCGACGTGAAGCGTCAGGTCCTTTCAGAATTTACCGCAGCGCATTCCGGCGACTACCGGGTAGATACGCGCTTTACCGATTATTTCGGCCGCAACGCGACCTGCGCCGCGGATTCAATATTTATCAGAGTGGCGAATGGCGGGTAGCAGCGGCGAATAGGAAATGAGCTAATCGCAATTCGCTGTTTCCCTACTCGCCCTTTGACTACCCCGTCGACGGTGCAAGAAAGTTGACCAGGCTCAATTGTGCGAGCCGCGCCGTGACCGACATCGACGCCGACAATGCGTTCTGTATCGTCAGGATCTGCTCGCTGACCTGATCCTGATTGACGCCGTCGATATTCTGCAGCATGTCCTGCAACGTCGTTTGCGTCTGGGTATTCAAGGTCCCGGCATTGCTGACGGTCGTCTGGGCATTGGCGAGATCGGCCTCGATATCGCTGATCTGCTGGGTGCCTGGCTGACCAGCGAGATTGCCGGCCACGTCCTGGGTCATCGCCTGATAGTTCGCTTGAGCGTTCGGATCGCTCGCCGAATAGGTCGTCGCCGCCAGCACGGCCACGTTCCCCACCAGCGTGCTGATCGCCTGCTCGTTGGCGCGCATGCCATAGCTGATCGTCATCGACGGGCCGACCTGAGCGGTGGCGGTCTGGCGTGCCGGCGTGCTGCTGTTTTCGCCGGTGTACCAGGATACGGTGTTCGCCGTGGTGCCGTCGATCAAAGACGTCGCCGTCGCGTAATCGGGCGGACTGCCGGTCGCGCTGACCCGTTGCGGCGGATCCGAACTGAAGAAATTATTGGCCGCCGCCATGGCGGATGCCGCCGGCAACGCCGTCTGGTCGAGATTGCCGACAGCCGTGGTCAGCGCCGCTTGCAGATTGGTTGCAGTGTCCGCGGGCGTTGCGCCGATGGTGAATTGGTTGGTTCCCGGCGGTGAAGCGGTGGTCGCTTGCAGTGTAATCGTCTGGCTCGACCCATCGGGCAGCGTGAGGCCAAATGAAATCGAGTCTCCGGCATTCGGATTCGACGCAAGATCGACCGAGATCGAATTCGGCGTGCTCGGCGGACCCGATGGGCCGGTGACCGTCGCGCCTGTCAGTGTCGAATTCACACTTGCAAGCTGGAAGCCGAAAGGCGAGTTCACGGCATCCTGGCTGACAGTGACGGTCGATGCCGTCGGCGCCGGAATAACCAAGCGGCCAAGCCCGTTCGCGCCCTGATCGGCCTGCAGGCGCTGCGCCATCACCTCGGTGAAGCCGGCTTGCGCGCCGTTGCCGTTGAGGATGTCGGACATGCTGGCTACCGACGGCTGGCTCGTTGCGTTGCCCGAAAAGATATAGTCGCTTCCGACTTGGGTGTTGAGCAGCGATAGGATGTTGCTGAGTTGCGTAGTTGCAGCGTCCTGCGTCGTGGTCTGTCCGTTGTTGTTGAGGTTGAACGTGCTTTGCTGGCCGATTGCCTGTTCGAGCGCGTTTCCGCTGCTGCCGAGCTGCGTTAGAACCGACTGCGCGACGGTCAGCGTCGTTCCGACGGTCGTCGCCGTGCTCGAATAGCCACCGATCGTCGCAAGCTGCGCATTGAGCGCCAGCGCGACGCCGGCTTGCGATCCGAGATCGGAATAGGTCTGTGCCGCCTGCCCGGTGGCGAGCTCCGTGCTCAGCGTGTTGAGCTGGTTGAACATGTTGTTTGCCGCTAGAACGCTCGCGGCGGTAATCGAACCGGGTCCGGTGATGCTCATTACCCACCTATCTGCAGCAGCGTCTGCATCATCTGTTCGATCGTCGACATGACCCGGGCATTGGCGCCGTAAGCGTTCTGCAATGCGATCAGGTTGGACATTTCGGTGTCGATGTTGACGCCGGATTGATCGTTGAAGCGCTGCTGCAGGGCGCTCACCACAGTGTCCTGGCCCTGCTGCAGATTTGTCGCCGCGGTGGCCGCTTGCGACTGCTGGCTCATCACCTGGCTCATATATTGCGTCAGTGTGCCGCTATAGGGTGAAGTGGCGCTACCGAGCCCGGTGGTCGGCGAAAAAGTCAACGCCGCTTGCGTCATCTGATTGAGAATGAAATTCGGCCGCGTCGCATCACCCGACGCGGTATTTGACGCGTAGGCGACCAAACTACCCGGGGAATTGACCAGCGCCGGGTTGACCTCGATGCGGCCGGCGAGCCCCGTGGTCTGCGAACCGTCCGCCGTAATAGCGCCAGTGATCGGACTGTCGCCGTCGGTAAACAGCGGCAGCTGCGCACTGCCGCTGGTCAGTGATGTCGCGGTCGAGGTGGCCGACAGCGAATTGACGGTGTTGCCAACGCCGGCGTTGAGAACCTGCAGGACGGTGCCGGACGGGTTGGAAAACTGCAGGTTCGATCCAAGCGCAGCGTTAAGCTGCGTTACGACCGAACTCATGCCGGCCGATAAGTCGACGCCGACAGTTTGGCTGTTGCTACCGGATGTCTGCGACGGCGGCATGCCGCCGGCCCCGAGCGCGACGATGGTGACGGTTTGCTGGACATTCTGTGCGTTGGTGTAGGTAAGCTGAACGCTATTGCCCGCGGAAAGGCCGCCGATGTCGACGCTGTAGCCCGACTGCGAACCGGACGTGACCGCCGTGCCGGCCGTTGTCTGGTTCGACAAGGGCCTGCGACATCTGATTGGCCATTTCGTCGAGCTGGTTCTGCGCTTGCGGCAAGATAGTATCGCGCATCTGCAGATAGGCGCCGATCTGGCCGGACGGAATCGCATTGGTGGCGACGAGATCGGTGGTGGTGCCCGACGGCGAGGTAAGTGTAATGGTGCCGGCGCCGTCCTGACTCGGATTAGCGCTCCATAATGACGTCGCCGACAGCGACCCGGCATTGTTGAACGACAGCTGCGAGGCTTGCGACCCGGATACCATTTGCTGGCCGGTACCGGTGAACAGCGAAATCTGATTGTTGGAATTTTGCACTACGTTGACATTCATCAGCTGGGTGAGCTGGCTGACATCCTGATCGCGCTGATCCTCGAGTGCCGCGGTGGAGCTGTCGGAGACCGTGGTCCCCATGAGCTGCTGGTTGATCTGGGCAATCTGCTGCAGCATGCCGTTCGCCGTTTGCACGTCATCAGCGATCCCCTCTTCTGCCTGACTACGCAACTGCTGAATGCTCGAGGTCATAGAATTGAGATTTTGCGCTACCCCCTGCGCGGCGCTCACCACCGCGGCTTGGTCGGAAGTCGAGCTCGGATTCGTCGCCAACGCCTGCAGGGAGCTCGTGAAACTGTCGTAGATGCCGTCGAACGAGGTCGGTGTTCCCGGCGTGCCGTAGACGTCCTGGAGCTGCTGATAGAACTGCGACGTCGTGTCAGCGTAGGAGCCGCCGGACGTCTCCGTCCACAACTGGCTCTGCAACAGTGTGTTGAGATTGCGGTTGATGCCGCTGACGTCGACGCTGGTTCCGCCTTGGCCGGCGGCCGCGGTCTCGACCTGGTTGACGCTCTCGTCAACGTAGCCGGGCGTATTGGCGTTCGCCACGTTTCCGGCGATCACCGATAGGCTTTGCTGGGTTGTATTTACGCCAGCCAAAGCCGACGATAATGCCTGGGAAAGGCCCATTGCTCTCTAGCCGACCACGCGGCTTACCATGTGCGATCCGAAAATCCGGCGCCCGTCACTGAATGACCTGCAGCAGGCTTTGGATCATCTGATTGGCCGTCGTCATCACCCGCGCATTGGCCGAATAGGCCTGCTGCGCCACGATCAGGTTACTGAATTGGGTTGAGATATCGACGTTCGAGGATTCCAGCGAGCTGCCGACGACGGTGCCGCTCGCACCCAAGATCGGCGGACCTGAATCGGCGGTTTGCGCATAGGCCCCGCCGTTGAGCGCCTGCAGCGAGTCCTGACCGTTGAACGTCGCCAGCGAGATATCCGCCAACGGAATGGTCTGACCGTTCGAAAACGTGCCGGTGATCTGGTTCTCGCTGTCGACCGCAATCGATGTCAATTGGCCCGCAGCGTAACCATTCTGCTGCAAGTTGCTGACCTGCGCCGCGCCGGTCGAATTGGCGAATTGGGTAAGACCGTTGGTGCCGAGATTTAGTTGCACATTGCCGAGCGAGTCGCCGTTCACCGTCAGATTCTGCAGCGTCAGGCCAGAGAGCGGCGGCGTCAATTCGCCGTTCGCATTGAAGGTGAACGTCGTACCGACATTCTGCCACGCGGCTTGAGTGCCCGTTGCGCTCGAGTTGCTTTCGTAGAACAGCTGCCATGAGCCGGCGCCAGTCTGGGCCCAACGAAGCTGCACATTGACCGCGTTGCCGTCGGTATCATAGCCGGTGAGGGAACCGCCATCGATCGACTGGCTGTTGAAAGTGCTTACATCATTGGCGATCACCGTACCGTTGGCGGGAAGAGCGCTCAGGCTTTGAATGCCGAATTTCGACGCCGATGCCGTGCCGCCGACGGCCAAACTCACGGTCGGATTGACCGCCGTCAGGTTTATGTCGCCGTTCGCCGTGTTCACGGTGCCGTTGACGCCGGACAGGCCCTGAATCGCGGTCTGCAATTGCGCAAGCGTCGAGACCTGATTAGTTCCGGTACCGAAGGTGATCGTCTGCGCGGTACCACCGCCGACCGTAACGGTGAGCGTTTGCCCTTGCGATACGACGCTCTGCGTCAGCAGATTGGTCGGCGAAAACGCATTCTCTCCGGCGCCGAAACCGATATTGGAAGCGGCGGTACCGCCGACAGTAATCGACGCCAGGTAGTTATTTCCTGTTAGAACCAGATTGCCGTTGCTGCCGAGCGAGGCGGTGACGGCCGCGCTGCCGCCATTGATGGCGGTCAGCAGATTACCGACCGTGTCGGTGCCGGTCGACGTGTAGGTCGTGGTATTCGTGCCGTCGTTCACCGTGATCGTTTGCCCGCTCGTAATTCCAAGCGACGCGAGCGTCGTGGTACTCGAGAGCCCGGGCTGCGTGCCTGTGCCGACGGCCAGCGCGTCCGGCTTGAGCGCCCCGCCCGTTCCGGTGATTGTTGCCGCGACCGGAGCTCCGGCGAGCGGGTTGGCTTCGAAGTCGCTGGCATTCAGCATCCCCGAACTCGGCGTGCTCGGCAGATTGACCGCATACTGGATTGCCGTCGTCGCCTGCGCGGGCACAAAATCGTTATTGAATTGGAGAACCTGAGGAGAGCTTCCGGTCGGAGATCCGGTTTGCGGATTGACCGGGATACCCATGAGATAATAGCCAGAGCCGTTGACCAGATAGCCATCCTGATTCAACTGGAAATTACCGGCGCGCGTGTAATAGTCGACGCCGGTGAAATTCGGCGTGGTACCGGTGGAGCCGTTTGGCTGCGCTACCACGAAATAGCCATTGCCATTGATGGCCATGTCGGTCGAAACCGTCGTGCTCTGGATCGAGCCTTGCACGGTGTTGGTGGCGACCGAACTGCCGATGACCCCATCAGTGGTCTGCTGGCTCTGGGAGGCGGCGGAAACCAAATCCGCGAAGCTCGTGTCGGTTTCCTTGTAGCCGGTGGTCTGCGAGTTTGCGATGTTGCCGGAAATGTTCTGTAAAGCGAAGGACTGCGCCTGCAGACCAGCCACCGCGGTGGTCAATGCATCGAAGATACCCATGACTGTTCTCCAACTCGATCTCAACTCGACTGTGCGGGCGCCAGACTGGGGCAGCCGCACTCCAGGGCCGATGCAGCAAGCGCTGTGCCAGGTGAATAACATTGTTATATCAAAGGCTTGCCGTGACGGCCCGCGCCGGCAGCGGCGAGAACTGCCGGCCTGCGGGCAAAAATTGCCGGGACACTCAAGATTTATGCCCCCCATGACGACCGCGATCGCGCCGGCCCGCGGCGCCTTGTGAGCGCCAAGTTCGGCGTGTTCTACTTTTACAAAGAGCAGCAAAAGGAATCCCATGCGCTTCGAAGGCACCAGCGCTTACGTCGCAACCGATGATCTGAAAGTCGCCGTCAATGCCGCGATCGCCTTGGAGCGTCCGCTTCTGGTCAAGGGCGAACCCGGCACCGGCAAGACCGTGCTCGCGATCGAGATTGCCAAGGCGTTGTCGGCGCCGTTGCTCGAATGGCACATCAAGTCCACCACCAAGGCGCAGCAGGGTCTCTACGAATACGATGCGGTCACGCGGCTTCGCGACAGCCAATTGGGCGACGCGCGGGTGAAAGACATTCGCAATTACATCAAGCGCGGCAAGCTGTGGGACGCTTTCGTCGCCGATGAGCGTTCGGTGCTGCTGATCGACGAGATCGATAAGGCCGACATCGAATTTCCTAACGATCTGCTTCAGGAACTCGATCGGATGGAATTCTTCGTCTATGAGACCGGCGAAACGGTGAAGGCGCGCCGCCGCCCGATCGTTATCGTCACATCCAACAACGAAAAGGAGTTACCGGACGCATTTCTGCGCCGCTGTTTCTTTCATTATATCCGCTTCCCCGACGCGGGTACCATGCGTGCGATCGTCGATGTGCATTTTCCCGGCATCAAACATCGCCTGGTCGCGGAAGCACTGAAACTGTTCTACGAGATCCGCGACGTGCCCGGGATGAAAAAGAAGCCGTCGACGTCCGAACTGCTCGACTGGCTCAAGCTGCTGATGGTCGAGGATATTTCCGCCGAGACGTTGCGCGAGCGCGACCCGAAGCGGCTCATTCCGCCGCTGCACGGCGCGCTGATCAAGAACGAGCAGGACGTGCACTTGTTCGAGCGGCTGGCTTTCATGGCGCGGCGCGAAGGCCGCTAAGCGTTGCGCGTTCACCACCATGGATGCATGCTGAAGGAATAGGTAGCGCCGACGCCAAAGGTGAACTGGTCCGGCGAGCCACGCACTGTCACAAGCGGCAAATCCGCAGCCGACCCGGTCAATCGCTCGTATTCGCCAAACACGTGGGCCGACCATTGCGGGCTGAAGAAATATTCGACCTGGGCGCCGGCACCATACGAATAGACACCGCCGCCGGCATTATAAGCCGTCAGGGGCGCCTGCCCATGCGGCGGCCCAAGCACCGCCGTAGCCTCGGCCTCTGCGGTAGTGATGCTGAAATAAGGTGAGGTCGCGGCGGCCGACTGTACGGTCATTCGTGGTCCGGCCGAGAATCTGAACTGTCCCGCGGGAACGACCGCGTCCAGGAACAGGTCGCCGGTCACGCCGGTCTCGCCACCAAAGCCCTGACGAATTTCACCGCGCAGACGCAGCCACGGTATCGGCCAATATTCGGCGAAGGCGCCGGCCTGTAGCGCGTAATGAACGCCCGCCAGGCCATATAATTGCGGATAATCCCAGCCTTGTCTCTCGCCGATTATTTTGATCGCCGGACCGAACCTGAGTGGCCCCAGATCGATGGCATTAAATCCGAAACTGTCGCGCGGCCCAAAATATTCCGGTGGCTCGCCTTGCTTGCGGATGCTGAAAAGTGGAAATCCCGCCGCGCTGAACTTTCCATCAGGGGCGCCCGGATAAGCCGGGACGGCGCGGGCCTCAATGCCGACGGTGACAATCCAATCCGGCACCGGCGCGACATACGCGGCCGGTGCGGTCGGCGGTGGCGGCGGCGCGGACGGCAAATCGGCCGCAGCCGCGATGCCTGGGGCAGCTATCGTCAAGACCGCAAGTCCAAAACGCCGAACGAAAGCCCCCGTCATCACGCCATCCCCCATCCGGATTTCCGGATCCGAGTGCAAATATATACACAAACCAAGGCGACGCGAAGACACCGTGCCGGGCATGGTGAATTTAGACGGCCGGTTACCGTTTTGTCCGGATAAGGGCTTTAAACCTTCGCGCGCCGGCGGCGGCCTTTCCGTCCCGATGATGCGCCAGCGCCACCCTGCGGTGGCTCCGATCCGATTTCGCCCTGTACCCCGGTTTCCGGCGGACCATTCTTAGATTCAACTGTCGGCGATGCCGCGGGGGAGACTTCGGCCGACTCAGATACAGGCATCCCTCCCCTCGTCCGCGGCAACGTTTTTTCTGCCGCCATTTCCGGCGCCATCTTGGGCTGCGGCATTTCCGCCGGACGTTCGGCATGGTGCGCCTGCCTGCCGGCAAGCTCGCGGGCTTGGGCGCGCCGCTGTTTGATGCCGTCGTGCGTGCGCTTGATGAAGACGCGCAGTTGCGACGCAACGCGCCCAAAAATACCGCCCGCCCACACCAATTCGAAGGAGGAAAATTGCCGCCAGGTCTCGTCACCTTCGACAATCGCGCGCGCAATGATATTGCCGGCCATCGCCGTGGTGTTCAGCCCGTGGCCGCCAAAGCCGCTCGCGAGCCAAACGCCCGGCCCAAGCTCGCCGAGTTGCGGCATCCGATGCAAGGTAAGCCCCAATGTGCCCGACCATGCATAATCGGCAGCAACTTCGCCGAGCTGCGGAAACGTCTTTTTGATGTCGGCTGTCAGCGCGCGCACATAGCGCTGCGGATTGCGCTGCCACGCGGTCGCACGACCTGACAACATCAAGCGGTCGCCACCGACAATGCGATAATGATTGTCGGCAAGGTCGGTGTCGCTGACGGCGCCGCGATAGCGCACCGCTTCGGCGAGCGACTCGCCGAGAGGCGCAGTGGTGATCACGTAGGTCGACATCGGCAAAAGCGTTGCCGTCAGCCGCGGCATCAGCGCGCCGAGTTGCACATTACCGCACAGCACGACGTAATTAGCACGCAGCCGTGCGCCGGGCGTGACGATGCGTTTGCGCACGCCCGACGGATCAATCGACAGCGCCGGCGTATTCTCGAAAATGCGCGCGCCATCGCGTTCGGCCGCGGCGGCGAGCTTGAGCGCATAATTGAGCGGATGGATGGTCAGAGCGCGCAAGTAATGGATGGCGTTAAAGTAGCGATCGCTCTTGAGCACCGCGCGTACGCGCTCGGTCGGCCAGCCCTCGATTTCGCAACCGAGTTCGCCGAGCAGCGCGACATGGCGCATAAAGTCATCGCTGTTGTCGGTTTTCGAGACATGAAGCCAGCCGTTTTGCGGCTCGATACCGTCGGCGCCCTCGGCGACAATGGTGTCGCGGACATAATCGACACCGGCCTGCGACAGCGACCAGATATCCTTGGTACGCTCGAAACCGACCCGCTCGATCAGCTTATCGGCATTGGCGCCGAAGCCGGGCAAGACGAAACCGGTATTGCGGCCGGAAGCGCTCGCCGCGAGCCGGCCGGCCTCCAAAAGCGCAACAGACCAGCCGGAGCGAGCCACTTCGCGGGCGGTCGTCAGTCCTGCAAGCCCACCACCAATCACGCAGACATCGACGTCGAGGTCGAACGACAGCGGCAACCGTGGCGGCGTTTCCACCATTGTCGCGGCGTACCAGCTATTGCCGTAAGCCTTGGTATCGATCTCGCTCACACAATTCGCTCGTATGATCTGCGCGGGTCGCCGACATCGATCATGCCGACAGCCCGGACGCCGCTATGTACGGGCTTCCGCTCAACCCGACTAGGGCCTTATCGGTTGCACTAGACTCCCTCTAACGGGGAGACGACATTACCGGCATGCGCCGTTTGATGCTGCTCCGCCATGCCAAGACCGAACGGGCCGACCCCGGCGACCGCGACCGCGACCGCAAATTGACGAAACGCGGCCGTTCTGACGCATCAATGATCGGCGCCTATATGGCACACCATGGCCTTGTACCCGATCTCGCGCTGGTTTCGCCGGCAACCCGGGCGCAAGAAACCTGGCGGTTGGCCGCGGCCGCCTTTGCGCAGGCGCCCCCGATGCTGAGCAATGACCGCATTTACAACGCGGATACCCCAAGGCTCCTCGGCGTCGTCGGCGAAGCCCGCAGGGAAGCGCATATCCTTATCGTCGTCGGCCATAATCCCGGCCTCCACGATCTCGCTGTGCTGCTCATCGCCTCCGGCGAGGTGAAAGCCCGCGAAAGGATCAGGGAAAAACTGCCGACTTCAGGCCTCGTCGTCATCGATCTGCCGCTCGACGATTGGTCGCTCGTGCATGCCCAGGCCGGGCGCCTGGAGCGCTTCGTTAGCCCCCCAGTCTGATCGCCCCGGCCCCGGATTAAGGCCAAACGCCGGTCGAAGATCCGAGCAAGAATGGGTTCCAACGCCGTTGCGGCATCCCATCGCTGTTGCGATGATCGCAACCAACGGTGCAGACCGATTCGTCGGCAAATTTGCGGTGGCTATTCGAAGATGTCCAGGATGTTTGCAAACATCTACGCCACATTAGCGCGCGGCGAGACGGACGCCGCAATCGCGGGATTGCAACTAACCCCGACACGCACATGGGCTCTCGCTGAGGGCGCACCCGAGCCGTTGTCGGATCTTTCGCTGGGCGGACATTTGCTGTTGCCGGTCGCGATCTTTGTGACGTCGATGCTCAGCATCGAATTCTCACATTCGGCTCACTTCGTCGGCACGCTCTGGGCTTCGAATGCGATTATCCTCGTCGCCCTGATGCGCCATCGGCGTAATCTTGCCAATTACGGTTCGATTGTACTGGGAGGCGCCGCGGCATCGGCGCTCGCAGGAGTAATCGGCGGCGGCGACACCCCGGCACTCGCTGCAACCCTAGCGGCTATAAACATCGGCGAAGTCGTCGCGGCGCTGGTCTTGCTGTCGCTCTTTAACGTCGACGCCTCCAATCTGGCGTCGTTCCGGAATTTGCTTATTTTCATGGCAGTTGCGGGCGGACTTGCTCCGTTCGTCAGCGCAACCGCCAGCACATTCGCCTTCGCGCCGACGCACGACATTCCTTGGCCGATGGTTTGGCGGAAATGGTTCGCCTGCCATGCGCTCGGTATGGTCATCGTCGGGCCCTTTTTGATCAGCATCACGTCGCGGGAGTGGAGCGCTATCCGCTTCAAGCAACGTCTGCCGGAGGCGGCGGCGATTTTCGTTTTGTTTGTCGCCATCGGCATCTGCGCCGCCTATTTCCGTCTGTTTATTTTTGTGTTGGCTCCCGCCATCCTGATCACCACGCTCCGCTTCGGCCTGGTCGGCGCAACGCTCGCGACCTTCATGACCGCCGTGATCGCCAGCGTTTTCGTGCTCCTCGGCATCGGCCAGCCGGTCCTGCCGCGACCCGAACTGGGTGAGCGTCTTTTGGCCCTGCAGGCTTTTCTCGCCATCACATCCTTCTGGTCGCTGCCGACTGCCGCGTTGCTGGCAGAACGAGGCCGGCTGCTCGACGGCCTATCGCAGGCCAACGCGCAATTAGTGGCGGACAGCGAACGAAAATCGCATTTAGTGGTCGGGCTGCGGCGTCATCTTTCGATGGCCGAGGAAAAGGAGCGATTGCGCCTGTCGCACGAACTGCACGATCAGGCTGGGCAAAGCCTGATTGCCGCCATCCTTGAGCTCAACGAGATCGACCCGCTGATCGAAGCCGTGGCGCGCGATCGCTTGCATCTCGTCCGCAAAAAAATGGAGGACATGGGCAAGACGCTACACCGGATTGCCTGGGAATTGCGGCCGCCGGCGATCGACGAACTCGGACTCTGCCGGGCGCTGTCGAGCTATGTCACGGACTGGGGCGAGCGCTGTGCCACCGACACCGATTTTCATTGCGACGACCCGGGCATCGATGAGGTACCGAGCGAAGTCTCAACGGCAGTCTATCGAGCGGTGCAGGAGGGCCTTACGAATATTGTAAAGCACGCACAGCGGCCTTCCAGTGTCAGCGTCGTCATCCGCCGCTCGGACACGTCGTTACAGCTGATCATCGAGGACAATGGCTGCGGCTTTGATTCCGGCACGCCCGGCGCCAAGCCGAACAGCCATCGCGGCCTCGGCCTCGACGGAATGCGCGAACGGCTGATGCTGGTCGGCGGCACGCTTGAAATCGAATCCACGCCCGGCGCCGGCACGACGCTGTTCGTTCGCATCGCGCTTGACGCGCAAAGGTCGGCGGCGTGACAAAAATCCGCATCGTTCTGGCTGACGATCACCCCATCGTCCTCGACGGCCTGCGCAATCTTATCCGTGCCGAAAACGACTTCGAACTGGTCGGCGAAGCCACCAGCGGTTTGGCGGCGCTGAGGACCATTCGCGAACAACAGCCGGATGTCGCCGTGCTCGACATTTCGATGCCGGAACTGAATGGCATCGTGCTGTGCCGCAGGTTGCTCGCGGAGATGCCGGACCTGCGCGTTCTCGTGCTGACGCTTCACGAAGACCGGGCGTATTTGAATCAGGCATTGGAAGCGGGCGCGCGCGGCTACATCCTCAAGAGATCGGCGGTGGAAAATCTGGTGCAAGGCATCCGCGCCGTCATGGTCGGCGGAACCTATATCGATCCGGCAATCGCCGGGCAGGCGTTCGACAGCAAACGCAATCACATCAAGCCTGCCTCGAACCGAAGATCCGCGCCCGCACTGACCGACCGGGAAACGACCGTTCTGAAAATGGCCGCGCTCGGTTTCACCAACAAGGAGATCGCGACACGGCTCGATGTCGGCGTGAAGTCGGTCGAGACCTACAAAGCGCGCGGTCTGGAAAAGATCGGACTGAAGACGCGCGCGGAATTGGTGCGTTATGCGTCAACCCAAGGCTGGCTTGAGCTTTAAGCTTTCGCCGAGCGCCAACAAGTAAAGCGCAAGTTAACTTGTCAGGATATTTCTGACACGTCGTTCGACGCATTCTCGCCCCGGTGCGGCGCAAATTGCGCTATGACCTTGTCTCGTGGGACGACGACCGGCGCGCTGCACTGCAAAAGCACCGTCGCGCTGGCCGACTAACGGGGACGAACGATGCCGAAAGCGGCAAAAAAAATCGATGTCGACGTTGCGCCGTCGATGGCACCCAAAAAGGCGGCCGATGGCGACGTTTTGCATTTTCTTACGCGCACGCTTCAGGCGCATTTCCTCGACAGCGAACCGCAAGACATGCTTGCCAAGCTGCAAAATTTAAAGCACGCCCTCGACCGACAAGATGCGACACTGGCCGCATGGCCGGACTCGCCGAGCAAAGAGCGCATTTGCACCGCATTAACGAAAGCCAGAACTCTAGTCGCGGAGATCGTCGATCAATTTGCAAATACGGCGCAGAAGCACTCCGATGGGCGTGTCATCGATGCGATTTAAGAGCCTGGCGTCCGCATCTTTGTCTCCCCCATAAATCATGTCACAGCCAGTCAGTCGCGTAACCTTTCCGTTGGATTTTTCACTGTTGAGTTTTCTTGTCGTCGACGACCAGCCTTTCTCCCGGCGACTGCTGCGCTCGATGCTCCATGGCTTTGGCACGCGCGAGGTGTACGAAACGGCGAACGGCGCGGAAGGCTTCGAGGCTGCCAGAAACGTCCGGCCGAACATCATCATTACCGACATGGTCATGCCGATTTTCAACGGCCTGCAATTTCTCAAGATGACGAGAGAGCCACAGTCGTCGGTCCGCGATATTCCGATTATCGTTCTATCCGGCTACTTGACCAAACCCGCCACGCTGGCACTGCGTCAACTTGGTGCCGACGAATTATTGGTCAAACCCGTTTCGCCGAAGGCGCTTTACGCGCATATCGTCCGGATCGTGTTGAACAACGAACATGCAAGCCAGCCGCTTGCGTTCGCGCAGAATCAAAGAAGGCGCACCGGACCTCAGCGCAGGAGGCCCGGTAGCCTCGCTTATCTCTAGCGAACGAAGCCCGACGCTCTACTCGTAGAAATCGGGCGCCTTTTTCTGCGTCGCACTTTGCGCATTGTCGTGGTTGATCCACAATTGCGCGTGCTCCTTGGCCAGAATATCGGCGATGCGATCCATCGAAGCGAGGCTCTGCTCCTTGCTGGTATTGAACCCCGGCACGCGGCGATTGTCCCAATTGTCTTTGAAGTGTGCGACATCGCCGGAGAGCACGACCGCGCCGGTCTTCGGCAATCGCACCAGGAGCGACTGATGTCCCGGCGTATGGCCGGGCGTGGAAATGATCGTCACCGAACCGTCGCCGAACACATCGTGGTCGCCATCAAGCTTGGTCACCGGGTGGTTGGGATTGAAGCGCGGCGTGCCGTTCGGACCGGGCCAGTCGTATTCGGCCTTTTGCACATAGAGCATGGTCTGCGGAAACAATTCGACATTGCCGATATGATCGGGATGGGTGTGCGATACGCCCATGGCTTTGATGTCCGAGGGTTTGACGCCGATTTGCTCGAGCTGGCCGATCAACGTCTTGCTGCGCTTCCAGCTCGGTGAGCCGTTTTCGCCCTTGAGCCCGTCCGGCATTGCCGCCACGGCATCGGTTATCCCGGTATCCCAGAGGAACCAGCCCTGCGCGTGATGGATCAAATAGCAATTATCTGAGAGATCGATCGGCACGCCGACATTGACGCCGGGTGACCAGCGCGATTGATCGGGACCAAATCCCTGACCGCAATCGAGCACGTAGAGCTTGTCGACACCCGCGGCCGTCGCAGCCGTCGGTGGCAAGGCAACAGCGCCAAGCATCGCAGCCAAAGCCGCAACGGCAAAATAGATCCGTTTCATGAAATCCTCCCTTTTTATTGCCGGTGATTATAGCACGTCATTCCGGGGCCGAGCCAACGGGTCCGCGCGAAGCGCGCGGCCCGATGACCGGCTCCGCGAGCAACCCGGAATCCATAAGCACGAACTGTCCAGAAAAGAGGATGGCGTCTTTCCTGAAAATATCAATTATGGATCCCGGGCTCGCGCTGGCGCGCGTCCCGGAATAACGCTAGTCCGCCAGCGCCGCCAAAATCCGCGCCCAGCTGCGGATACCTTTGTGGAAGCATTTCAGATCGTATTTCTCGTTCGGCGAATGCACGCGGTCGTCGTCGAGGGCGAAGCCGACCATCAGCGTATCCATGCCGAGCACCGTCTTGAAGTCGCCGACGATCGGGATTGAGCCGCCGGCGCCGACGGTGACCGCCTTCTTGCCCCACTCGGCGGCAAGCGCGGCCCGCGCCTTGACCAACGCCGGGTTGTCGAAGCCGACATCGAAAGCTGGCGCGCTGGTGAAATTGCCGAACTCGACCGAACAATCCGCCGGAATGCGCGCGCGCACGAAGTCGCGGAAGGCTCCACGGATCTTTTCCGGATCCTGCGCACCGACGAGACGAAACGACACCTTCGCCATCGCTTTCCCGGGGATCACGGTCTTGGCGCCCTCCCCGGTATAGCCGCCGATGATGCCGTTGACCTCGGCCGTCGGCCGCGTCGAGATTTGCTCGATCAAAAGGCGGCCTTTTTCGCCGGCCGGTATTTTCAGTCCGATCGGAGCCAGGAACTTTTCCGCCGTGAGGTCGAGACCCGCAAGGTCGGCTTTGATGTCGGGCGGCAGTTCGTGAACGCCATCATAAAAACCGGGAATGGCCACCGCGCCGTCCGCGGTGTGCATCGCCGAGAGTACGTCGGCCAGCACATGGATCGGATTGCGCGCCGCGCCGCCGAACAGGCCCGAATGCAGATCGCGGTCGGCGCACGTCACCCACACTTCCTCATAAACGAGGCCGCGCAGCGACGTCGTGATCGATGGCGTCGCTGCGTCCCACATGCCGGTATCGCAGACCAATGCGAGGTCGCGCTTGAGTTCGCCGGCATTGTCACGCACGAAACCGAACAGATTTTTCGATCCGCACTCCTCCTCGCCTTCCAGCAGCATGGTGATGTCGAGCGGCAGCTTGCCGGTGACCGCCTTGAAGGCGCGGCATGCTTCGACAAAGGTCATGGCCTGGCCTTTGTCGTCGCAGGCGCCGCGGGCGACGATGATTTTGCGTCCGTCGAGCAGCGTCTCGATGCGCGGCTCGAACGGCGGCGTCTGCCACAGATCGAGCGGATCGACCGGCTGGACATCGTAATGGCCGTAGAACAGCACCCGCGGCGTTTTGCCGTTGGCGGCGCCATTGCCGCTCTTGCCGACCACGATGGGGTGCCCCGGCGTCGGCCGCACGCTGGTCTCGAAGCCGAGGCTTTTCAGATCGGCGGCGACGTGATCGGCCGCCTCACGGCAGTGCACGGCATACGCCGGATCGGTCGATATCGATTGGATGCGCAGCAGGGTGAACAAACGGTCGAGGCTCTTATCGAGATCGCGGTCGACGCGATCTAGCACCGCGGGCAAGGCTTCCAAAGCTGTCATTATGTCACCGTCTCAATACGCCGCCGAGCGTGCCGCGCACGACAGCCTTTCCGATGGAGCCGGCGGCTTTGCCGCCGACCGATTTGGATAACGCATTCGCAACCTGGGTGGCGACACCGGCGGCAACCGCCCGCGCGACATTGCGTGCGACGCTCTGCGATGTCGTCAGCGCCGTACCACGCGGCCGGCCGATGCCGAACAAATTGCGGAACCACTGACCGATCCGGTGAAAGAAGCCGACATGGACCGGCGCATCCCCGGGTAGCGAGCCTGGTGCGCCGGCCCCGCCAGCCGGCGCCAATCCGCCGCCTGCGGCCAGGCGCTTCTGCAAAATCTCGTAGGCCGAATTCGGATCGACAGCGGTGTCGTATTTGCCCTTCAACGGTGACTTCGCCATGACCGCTTGGCGCTCTTCGGGCGTCACCGGCCCGATCCGCGGTGACGGCGACATTGCCGTAGCGCGAACTGATTGTCTTGGAGTTTTTCGACAAAAAGGACAGCAACTCGCGCAAGTCCTTGAGATCGATCAGCCCGGAGCCTTCCGCCGCCTTCAGTTCCGGATCGTCGTCGGCATAGCGGAAGGCAATATTGATGACGCCTTCCTGCACGTCGTTGAGACTGAGCATCCGCGAAATCAAAAGCGGCCCCATCTCGAACACCGTGGCGCGGATGGGATGGCCCTGCTCGCCGAACAAATCCCAGAACAGCACAGGAAACTGATCGGGCTCGTAGTCGAAGCCCATATCCTTGGCGCGCTTGACGAAATCCGGTTTGGCTTCGCCGCGCGCGGCAATCCCGGAGAGATCGCCCTTAATATCGGCGGCGAAGACCGAAACGCCCGCCCGGGAAAAGCCCTCGGCCAGCACCTGCAATGTCACCGTCTTGCCGGTACCGGTCGCGCCGGTAGCGAGACCATGACGATTGGCGAGCGCAAGCGTGAGGTACTCATCGCTCGCGCCTTTGCCGACAAAAATTTTGCCGTTTCGATCAGGGCCTGTCATCTTCGGCCTGTCCTGTCCGGCTTCTGATACCGGCAGATACGGTCAGCCTACCGCATAAAATTTATAGTCCGCGCCAGCCCCCATTACCACAGGCGCCGCCTGCGATATTGCGTTGCAACTTTGCCACGCCTCGCAGCCTTTCATCGCTATGGGGCGCGTAGCCTTGTCACCCCGGGTTTGAATCTTCAATATGGCGGAAACCCGCCGTAAGTGCGGGATCCGGGGCTGGCGAGGGGATAATGGACGAACTGATCGGACGTCTCGTCGCCGAGACCGGTGTCGGCCGGGCGGCGGCCGAGAAAGCTGTCGGCATTATTCTCGACTTCCTGGTCAAGGAAGGCCCTGCCGACAAAGTACAACCGCTTTTGGCCAAGCTGCCGGGCGCGCAGGCCTTGATCGACAAGGCGGACGAAGGCGGCGCCGGCATGGGGACCATGGGCGGCGTGATGGGCGCGGGCATGAGGATAATGGCGGCAGGTCTAAGCATGGGGCAAGTGCAGAGCCTGGCGCGGGCTGTTCTTGCCTATACGCGCGAAAAGGCCGGCGCGGATACGGTCGGCAAAATCGCCGCCGCCATTCCCGGTTTGGCACAGTTTGTTTGAACTATCGGCATTGTTACGGCGACGAACTTCGGCTGAAGGCAGAGACATCGATGTCTTACCCCATCACTGACATTCAAGGGATCGGCACCGATGTTGCCGCGATCCTGAAATCGGATGGGATCCGCACGACCTGGGGGCTATTGCGCTCCGCCAAGACGCCTAAACAGCGGCTCAAGATCGCGTTGAAAATCGGCACACCCGAGAAAAAAGTGCTCGATTGGGTGACCGCCGCCGATCGCATGCGCATCAAGGGCGTCGGCTGGGAATATGCCGAATTGCTTCGGGCCGCAGGCGTGCGGACCGTCAACGAATTGAAATTCCGCAATCCGAAAAAGCTCGCGCTCGCCATGGCCGAGATCAACAGCAAGCGGAAACTGGTGCGCGTTCTACCAGCCGAAGGCACGGTGACGCGCTGGATCGAGGCCGCCAAAGAGTTGCCCTGCGTCATTACCTACTGAGGCGCCGCTAATCCGTTCCCGCCCGCCCTCCACGCGGCCCTTCGCCGCCCGCTTGACTCGCCGCCGGTGACCGCGCAAAGCGACTGCCGATAGCGTCATTGCGAGGGGCGGAGCGACGAAGCAATCCAGGCGTCGCCCGCGCGAATGACGGTTCCGGGCGATCACAACGGCCAACCCATGGCGACCAGCCAGAATTCTCCCGTAAAGACGGCAGCTGAGGCCGCTCCCGCCGATAACGTGCTGACCGCGCTTCTGGCTAAAGCGCACCCGCTGGTGATGGGCGTCCTCAATGTCACGCCGGAACTTCTTTTCCGACGGCGGCCGCTTTTTTGAAGCGCCAGCCGCAATCGAACACGCCCGCCGCCTTGCCGCCGATGGCGCCGACATTATCGACATCGGCGCCGAATCGACCCGGCCCTATGGCGGCATGCGTCCGGTGTCGGCGGAGGAGGAACGCGGCCGGCTCGAGCCGATCCTGCCGGCCGTCGCCACCATCGGCATCCCGGTTTCGATCGATACCTATAAAGCCGCCGTGGCGGCTTGGGCGCTCGATGCCGGTGCGAGCATCGTCAATGACGTCTGGGGCTTGCAGCGCGATCCGGACATGGCGCGCGTCGTCGCCGAACATGGCGCGCCAGTCATTATCATGCACAATCGCGAGACCGCGGATCCGGACCTCGATATCGTCGCCGAAGTAACGGAATTCTTCTCGCGCTCGCTCGAAATCGCCTGGGCCGCCGGCATCGGCCGTAACCAGATCGTGCTCGATCCCGGCATCGGCTTCGGCAAGACGTCGGAGCAGAGTATCACCTGCTTGGCACATCTCGACGCGTGGCGCGGTTTCGATCTGCCGCTCCTGGTCGGCGCCTCGCGCAAGCGTTTCATTCATTCGATTACACCGTCGGAACCGACGGAGCGGCTTGGCGGCTCGATCGCCGCCCATCTCGCTGCAGTCGAGCACGGCGCCGCCATCATCCGGACGCACGACGTGGCGCCGACATTGCAGTCTTTTGCCGTCGCCGCGGCGATCAGGCGGGCGCGATGAGCGACACCATCTTTGTCAACGGCCTCGTGCTGCACGCCTATCATGGCGTGATGCAGCATGAAGCCAAAGTCGGGCAGACTTTCGTGCTCGATCTCGTTCTCGATATCGATCTTGCCGCCGCCTCGCGCACCGACAAGCTGAGCGACACCGTGTCTTACGACGTGGTCGTGAAAGCGGTGAGCGAAGCGTTCTGCAGCCGCCGCTATCGGCTGGTTGAAGCCGCCGCCGGCGCGGTCGCGGACGCGCTGCTGGAGCGTTTTCCGCCGCTGCGCGCCGTGCGCATTACGGTGCGCAAGCCGCACGCGCCGATCGCGGCGACTTTCACCGATGTCGGCGTCACCATCGAACGCGGCCGCGATCGCAAACATGGCTGAAGTCTTGGCTGAGGCGTCGGCCGAGGCGTTTATCGCGCTCGGTGGCAATGTCGGCGACGTGCGCGCGACTTTCGATCAGGCCATTGCGCACCTGTGCGAGAGCGGCGAGACGCGTCTCACCGCACGCTCGTCGGATTATCGGACGCCGCCTTGGGGCATCACCGACCAGCCGCCCTTCATCAATGCCGTCATCGCCGTCGCCACTATACTGCCACCGCGGGCTTTACTGACCCGCGCACTCGAAGTCGAACGGACGCTGGGCCGCGACCGCGGCCGCGAGCGCCGCTGGGGTCCTCGTACCATCGATATCGACCTCCTCGCCTATGACGATCTCGCCCTGGCCGAGCCGGACCTGTTTTTGCCGCATCCGCGCATGTTCGAACGCGCCTTCGTGCTGGTCCCGCTGGCTGAGATCGCCCCCGACCGGGTGATCGGAGGCGTCCGGGTCGCCGATGTGCTCGGGCGCGTCGATGCCGGCGATATCGAGAAATTGCCGAACTAGGTTTTGCGGCACGGCCTTTGCACGGTTTGCCGTATTGGCCGCCACGACCAGCCATGGCAGTTTGAGGCAATGACCAGTCCCGAAACCTTGTCATTGGCGGACGATTTTCCGCAGGCGACATCCGAAGAATGGCACAAGCTCGTCGCCGGCGTGCTCAAGGGTGCGGCGTTCGACCGGCTTGAAAGCAAGACCTGTGACGGGCTGACCCTCGAGCCGCTATACGAGCGTGCAGCTTCGGCCGGTGCCGTCACCGGCCAGAAACCCGGCGCCGCCTGGACGCTGATGCAGCGCGTCGATCACCCTGACCCGGGGGCCGCCAATGTTCAGGCGCTCGACGATCTGGAAAACGGCGCTACCGGATTGGTCCTGGTCTTCGCCGGCTCGGTCAGCGCCAATGGCTTTGGCCTCGAACCGTCGGCGGCAACGCTCAAGCGGGTGCTTGAGGGCGTCGATCTTGAAGCCGGCATCGCCATCGATCTCAATTTAAGTCCCTCGTCGCGGCACATCGTTCACGACTGCGCCGCACTGCTGAAAGAGCGCGGCGTCGCGCCCGGCACGGTCGATCTGCGTTTCAGCATCAATCCGATCGGCGGCTTTGCCGTAGCCGGCCACAGTCCAAAAAACTGGCCCGATCTCGCACCCTCCTTCGCACAGATGGTCGGCAAGCTTGCCACTGACGGTTTTCGTGGGCCATTCGTCGTCGCCGATGGCCGTGTCATCCATAATGCCGGCGGCTCCGATGCGCAGGAACTCGCTTTCGCGCTGGCGAGCGCGGTTGCCTATCTGCGCGCGCTCGAAGCCTCCGGCACGACACTCGAGCGAGCGCGCGACGCGATTTACTTCCGACTGTCAGCCGATGCCGATCAGTTCCTGACGACGGCGAAATTCCGCGCTGCACGAAAACTGTGGGCCCGCATCGAAGCGTCATGCGGACTGACGCCGAAGCCGCTCTTGCTGACGGCCGAGACCGCGTGGCGGATGATGACGCGGCGGGACCCTTACGTGAACATGCTGCGCACCACGATTGCCGTCGCGGCGGCAGGCTTCGGCGGTGCCGACGCCATCACCGTATTACCGCACACCGCGCCGCTTGGCCTGCCGGATGCGCTGGCGCGGCGCATTGCGCGCAACACTCAACTTGTTTTGTTGGAAGAATCCAATCTAGCGCGGGTTGCAGATCCCGCCGCTGGTTCCGGCGCGCTCGAAACCATCACCGATCAGCTTTGCGCCGCGGCATGGGCATTATTTCAGGATATCGAAAAAGCGGGTGGCGTCTGGCCGGCATTGGAAACCGGTTTGATCCAACAGAAAGTCGCCGCTGTACGCAGCGTGCGGCAAAAAGCGGTCGCGCGCGGCAAGGATGTTCTTACCGGCAGCAACGCGTTTCCGAACCTGCACGAGATGTTGCCCGCGGTTCTCGATGTCGCACCGCATTCCCCGGCCGACGACGATCCGGCGCGACAACGATCGCAGCCTGCCGCGGTTCCGGCTCGCCGAGCCGTTCGAAGCCTTGCGCGATAAGATCCGACCGGATTTTAGCTGAGACCGGCGCGCGGCCGAAAATCTTTCTCGCCACGCTGGGCACATTGGCGGAATTCACCGCGCGCGCGGGCTTTGCCAAGAACTTCTTCGAAGCCGGCGGCATCGAGGCAATTGGCGGAGAAGAAAGCGTGCGGCTATCGCCGACGCCTTCAAGGCCTCCGGGCCGAAGCTCGCGTGTCTTTGCTCGTCAGATAAAATTTATGAACAAGAAGCGGTCCCGGCAGCGCAGGCGCTCAAAGCGGCCGGTGCCCATGTTTATCTGGCCGGCCGACCGGGCGAGCAGGAGGCAGCGCTGCGGGAAGCCGGCGTGGCCTCGTTCATTTATGCCGGTTGCGATGCGATAGCGACATTGAATGCCGCTTACGATATAATTGGTAGCGAAGCAAAAACGGGTGGCGCATGAGCCGGATCCCGGACTTTTCGCACATCGAATTCGCCGACGCGGGCGCTGCTGCCCCGCCTCAAGCCGCGCCGTGGCTCACGCCGGAAGGCATCGCGGTCAAAAGCACCTACGGCACGCACGATCTCGACGGCCTCGACGGGCTTAATTCCTATCCCGGCATCGCGCCCTATCTGCGCGGCCCCTACCCGACCATGTATGTCACCCAGCCCTGGACCATCCGGCAATATGCCGGTTTCTCCACGGCGGAGGATTCCAACGCCTTCTACCGGCGCAATCTCGCGGCCGGCCAGAAGGGCCTCTCGATCGCGTTCGATCTCGCCACCCATCGCGGCTATGACAGCGACCATCCGCGCGTGGCGGGCGACGTCGGCATGGCGGGCGTCGCGATCAACTCGATCTACGACATGCGCACGCTGTTCTCCGGCATTCCGCTCGATCAGATGTCGGTGTCGATGACCATGAACGGCGCGGTGCTGCCGGTACTGGCGCTCTATATCGTCGCCGCCGAGGAGCAAGGCGTGCCGGCGGCCAAACTCGCCGGCACCATCCAGAACGACATCCTCAAAGAATTCATGGTGCGCAACACCTATATCTATCCGCCGAAGCCGTCGCTGCGCATCATCTCCGATATCTTTTCTTATACCTCGGCCTATATGCCGAAATTCAATTCGATCTCGATCTCCGGCTATCACATGCAGGAGGCGGGCGCGACCGCGGACCTCGAGCTTGCCTATACGCTCGCCGACGGCGTCGAATATGTCCGCGCCGGCTTGGCCGCCAATCTCGCGGTCGATCGCTTTGCGCCGCGGCTGTCGTTCTTCTTCGGCATCGGCATGAATTTCTTCATGGAGGTGGCGAAGCTTCGCGCCGCACGCGTACTATGGGCGAAGCTGATGAAGCAATTCGATCCGCGGATGAGCGTTCGTTGTCGCTGCGCACCCATTGCCAGACCTCCGGCTGGTCGCTCACCGCGCAAGACGTTTTCAACAATGTCACCCGCACCGCCATCGAGGCCATGGCGGCGACGCAAGGCGGCACCCAGTCGCTGCACACCAACGCGCTCGACGAGGCGCTGGCGCTGCCGACCGATTTCTCGGCCCGCATCGCGCGCAACACGCAGATCGTGCTGCAGCAGGAAAGCGGCACGCCGCGCGTCATCGATCCGTGGGGCGGCTCGTTCTATGTCGAACGGCTCACGCACGATCTCGCCGCCAAGGCCTTCGGCCATATCGGCGAGGTCGAAGAGCTCGGCGGCATGACGCGCGCGATCGAGGCCGGATTGCCGAAGCTCCGCATCGAGGAAGCCGCGGCACGGACGCAAGCCCGCATCGATTCCGGCCATCAGGCCGTGATCGGCGTCAACAAATACCGCCCCATCGACGAAGCGCCGATCGATGTTCTTAAAGTGGACAATGCGGCGGTGCGGCAGTTGCAGATCGACAAGCTCGGCCGGCTCAAGCGCGAGCGCGATCCAAAAGCCGTCGCCGAGGCGCTCGACACCCTCACGCGCAACGCCGCGGGCGGCAATGGCAACCTGTTGGCGCTGGCGATCGACGCCGCGCGCGCCAAGGCCACGGTCGGCGAGATTTCATTGGCGCTGGAAAAAGTGTTCGGCCGCCACCAGGCCGAGATCAAGGCGATTTCCGGCGTCTATAGACGGGAGGTCGGCATGACGGACGCCGTCGAACGGGTGCTGAAACTCGTCACCGAATTCGAGGAGAACGAAGGCCGCCGGCCGCGCATCCTGGTCGCCAAGATCGGCCAGGACGGCCACGACCGCGGCCAGAAGGTGATCGCCTCGGCCTTCGCCGATCTCGGTTTCGACGTCGATATCGGCGCCCTGTTCGCGACGCCGGGCGAAGCCGCGCGTCAGGCGGTCGAAAACGACGTGCACATTCTCGGCGTCTCCTCGCTCGCCGCCGCGCATCTCACTTTGGTGCCCGAGCTGAAAGCCGAACTCACCAAGCAAGGCCGCGGCGACATCATGATCGTGGTCGGCGGCGTCGTCCCGCCGCAAGACTACGAAACGCTGAAAGCCGCCGGCGCCGAAGCGATCTTCCCGCCGGGCACGGTCATTGCCGAAGCCGCAGAGGGGTTGTTGCAGGCGCTGAACCGCCGGCTCGGGCACACCAAGGCTGCGGCGGAGTAACTTTCCCGCCCAGTGAAGAAGGCTGAAGCACGGACTTCATCCCGCCTCACTGCCCGGGATCCAGGAACAGTAGCCTGACAGAACCGGGCTTAATGCTGTAGCGATGCCTGAAATCGGTAGGCGGTGCGGATTCATTTACGATCATGTCCGCCGTCACCAGATAAATTCGGCCGCTCTTTGGGTCGATTGCCATTGTGCGTGCACCGATTTGAGTCTGGATCGAAGGCAAAAACTCGAAATTTTCAGGCGACAGCCTCGGCGACAACCGAAAGCGTTCCGTCTCGATTTGAGCTATACGCCAAACCGCGTTGGGGATCGAAGGCGGCGAAGTCGCTTCCCTCACCGATTGGCAAGGTCGCCATCACCGCCCCGTTGTCGGCATTCATCACGACCATCACCTTGTTGGAGCAACTGGCAAAAAGACGATGATGGGCCCGATCGATCGCAAGACCGTGCGGTCTCGATGCAGGTCGGCATTGCCCAATGGGCGTCGGCCTGGTTCGTGGCGGTGTCCACGCGAACGATTTCGTTCTTCTCGGCGCCATCGACGTAAAATTTTCCGTTATTGCCGGTGTCGCCGAACTCCAATCCACCACCACCGTCGACCGTGGCGACAACCGCGTCGGTCTTCGGATCGATCACCGTCAGCTTTCCGGAATCGCCGTCGATCACGAAGACATGGCCGCTCGTCGGATCAAATATTATGCCATCCGCGTCGCTCTCTGCCTTGATCCGTTTCACCACCTTGAGCGTTTGCAGGTCGAACTCGACGACCACGCCGGCCTTGCCATCATCGGTATAACCTTTACCGGTCGCCTGAGAGATGGCGACGCCATGGGTGCCACCCGGCATGCCGTCGACGGCCCCGATAACTGCCCCGCTTTGACCGTCGACAACCGTTATCCGGTCGCCGTGCGCAACATACACTCTGTGTGAGTCGGGATCGAATACGACATAGTCCCAGCGATCCGGAAGGCCTAGCGAAATGGACTTTGTGATGTGATAATTCGGACGCTCAGCCTGGAGCGAAGGCGTCGCCATCGCGCTCTGTGAAAGGAGCGCCAAGCCCAAGATCAGCAAGAGTATGGATCGGTTCATTGCATTTCCCGCATCATCAAAGGGACGGCTTCGTTCTAATTCTTGATTTTTTCAAGGCCGACCAGCGGCTCAGAGCGCTCGACGCAAAACGTGGTCGAAGACAGTGTCCATGAAGAACCGCATCAAAGCCGCAATATTTGCACTGTGCGCCCTGCTGATGCCGCTTACGGCGCACGCCGACGCGGTGCTGGATCATCTACGCGCCTCCGGCGTGCTGCGCGTCGGCACCACCGGGGACTACGAGCCATTCAGCTTCCGCGCCCTCGACGGCAGCTATAGCGGCGCCGATATCGACATGGCGCGGCAGCTTGCGACGAAGCTCGGCGTCACGGTCGTCTTCGTTCCGACTGCCTGGAGCGAACTCTCGCGCGACTACAGCGCCGGCCGGTTCGACATCGCCGTCAGCGGCATCACCAAGCTGCCTGCCCGCGCTGCGCTGGGCCCGTTCGCGCATACGGTCTTGGTCGACGGCAAACGGCCGATCGTGCGCTGCGCCGATCGCGACCGTTACACTTCGCTCGATGCGCTCAACCGGCCGGACGTCCACATCGTCGTCAATCCCGGCGCCAGCAATGAGGCTTTCGCCACGTACCAAGCTCGGCGCCGCGCAATTGACCGTCCACGGCGACAACGTGACGATCTTCGACGAAATCACAGACGGCCGCGCCGACGCCATGGTGACGGACGGCGTCGAGGTCGATCACCAGTCGGCCGTCCACCCCGGCGTGCTGTGTCCGGCAAAAGTCGCCGAGCCCTTCACCCACGACGAAAAGGCTTACTGGCTGGAACCGGACCCGGAATTCCGCACGCTCGTCAACGCCTGGCTCGACGACGAAATCGCCTCCGGCGACTGGCGGCGTTTATTTGATCAAGCGCTCGTGCGGCCTTGAAATCTCCCGGGCAAAGCCCTGGATTTCACGCCGCACAGACAAGAGGCCCCGCGACCCATTGGTCTAATCGGCGACCGCCGCGGCGTGACCCGGATTCCAGTGCCGCGTGGCGGTGAGCTGGTCGTTGAGGAACAAATATTCCTTGATCCGGGTGGACTTCCGCAAGCGTCGCGAATACCGGACAGCGTCGCGCGACCATGTCGGCCATGGCCAGAAGGTCGCCGGCATTGAACGACGGATCGGTCACGCGATAGGACGTCTCGATCATCGTCAGGCCGGCGTCGACCTCATCGAGATATTCGCCGCGCCAGGTGAAATGCCCCACCGCGGACAGCGCGAGACCGGCCAAGGGAGTCTTTGTCAGCGCCGCCCAGCGCAGACACCACATTTGTTGGCAACTGACCAAGCCGCCAAGGACGTAATCCATCGGCCGCGGATGACGCGCGTCGCCGCCGGCATCGGTGGCTGCATCGACACGGAAGGTAAATTCGCCGGTCGCGATCTCCGTTTCCAGATGACCGACGACACGCAGCTCGACGGTACGCGCGCGCTCCGGCCGCTTCTTGCCGCTGCGCAGCTCCGCCGCGGTACGTTCAACGGCATCCTTCAGGCGATCGAAATCTGCGATCACGACGTCACCTCTGCACGGGAATGTTGGCTGATTTGATGACATTCGCCCAGCGGACCAATTCGCTGGAAACGAACTGACGAAATGCCTCGGGCGTACCGCCAAGCGGCTGCATGCCTTGCGCCTGAAGAAGCCGCACGACCTCCGGATCGTGCAACACCTGGCCGGTTACTTCGGACAGCTTCTCCTTGACGTTTGCCGGCGTGCCGCTCGGTGCAAAAAGCCCGAACCATATGCCGGTATCGAAGCCGGGAAGTCCGCTCTCGGACACAGTCGGCAGATCCGGCGCGATGGTCGCGCGTGTTTTCTCGGTGGTCGCCAGCGCTTTGAGCGTACCTTGCTGCACGAAGGCCATGACGGTGGACGCCGGCGAAAACATCACCTGCACGCGGCCGGCGATCAAATCCGTGACGGCTTGCGCGCTGCCGGGATATTGTACGGCCGTCATCTCGATGCCCGCCATCTGGTCGAACAGTTCACCGGTGAGATGCGGCGAACTGCCGATGCCGGCGCCGCCATAGAACAAGGCATTCGGATTGGCCTTGGCGAAGGTAACGAGACCTTCGACGTTCGAAACATTGACCGACGGGTTGATCACCAGCACGTTCGGAATTGATGCCAACGACGCGACCGGATCGAGATCCTTCCCGAAGTCAACGCTTTGGCTAGGCGAAAGCGTCGCATTGATGGCGGCTGCCACCGTGCCGACTAGAATGGTGTAGCCGTCCTTCGAGGCATGCGCGACGTAATCGGTCGAAACCATGCTACCGGCGCCGGGCCGGTTGTCGATGACCACAGGCTGTCCGAGCAGCGCGCTGAATTTGGACGCGACGATTCGAGCCGCGACATCGGCGGTCGACCCTCCGGCAAAACCGACGATGAAATGAACCGGCCGGCTGGGATAGGCGTCTTCACTGCGGGCCGGCGCGACCACGACGAGACAAAACGCGATCGCCGACACGACGATCTTCCAGATTATCGTCACTCCATCCTCCACGGGGTCGGGAGATTGCCGGCGGCGTGACACTGACCGGCCCAATCTGACATGTCAATGTGAGATGTCAGAATTGACTTCAATGTGACACCGTGACATGCAAGCCCCGGCTGGATCGTCAGGGCTCGCCTCATGCGCATCGACTCCCATACGCACTTCTTTCCGCGCCGCTTCATCGATGAAATTGGGCGCGCCGGGTCGGCGCATGGCATGGAAGTGGTTGCGGGGCCGCGCGGAGAGCCGGTGCTGATCATGCGCGGCACGGCGCATCCGGATTTGCTGCCCTTCTACGACATCGATCATCACTTGCGCCGCATGGCGAGCGCCGGCGTCGACATGCATGTGGTTTGGCAATCGTCGCGGCCGAACGTCTTTTGGGCCGACCCACAGCTCGGCTTGGCGCTGTGCCAGATCATCAACGACGAATATGCCGAGCTCGTCGCGCGGCAGCCGCAGCGCTTTCGCGCCATCGCCTCGGTGCCGCTCCAGGATATCGCGGCGTCGGTGAAGGAAGCCGAGCGCGCGATAACCGGCAAACGGCTCAGCGGCGTCATGGCCAATACCAATATACGCGACCGCTATCTCGACGATCCTTACTTCTATCCGTTCTACGAGGCCATGGAGGCGCTCGACGCGCCATTGTTTCTGCATCCCGCCAATGCCTTCGGCGCCGACAAGCTGCGCGACTTTCATCTGTCGTTTCTGCTCGGATTGCCGGCCGAAACGACGCTGTCGGTCGCGCGCCTTATATTCTCGGGAACGCTTGATCGGTTTCCAAAACTTCGGCTGTTCGTTCCCCATGCCGGCGGCCTGTTGCCGTTCCTCGCCGGGCGCCTGGATCACGGCTTCGCGGTGCGGCCGGAATGCCGGAAGATTGAACGGCGTCCGCATGAGTATCTCGATCGTATGCTGCTCGATACCATCGCCTACTCTTCGGACATTCTCGGCTTCGCCATTGAAAAAGCGGGCGCTGGCCGCGTGGCGCTCGGCAGCGACTATCCTTACGACATGGCCGACGAGGATCCGGTGGGCACGCTTAGGCAAGTGGGGCTGGCTGCGGATATTTTCGATAAGATCGGCGCCGCTAATCTTCAGGCTTTTCTGGCACCAACACCACGATAAGGATGGCTGAGCGATGCGTATTCTGTGCCTGGGCGCCGGCGCCATTGGCGGCTTCTTCGGCGCGCGCCTGATCGAGGGTGGCGCCGATGTGACTTTTCTCGTCCGGCCGAACCGCCAGAAGGCGCTAGCGGAGCACGGTCTTCGCTTGGAAAGCCCATCTGGCAATTTCAGCAGACCGGTGAAAACGGTGGCCGCCGTGCAAGGCGAGGCTTTCGATTACATCGTGCTGACATGCAAGGCTTACGATCTCTCCTCGGCCATGGCGGCGATCGCTCCGGCGGTAGGCCAACGACACCGCGATCGTGCCGCTGCTGAACGGGGTCGCCCATATCGATCTCTTGAATGAGAAATTCGGCCGGGATCGCGTGCTGGGCGGCGTCGCCAAGATCGCGGTGACGCTCACGCCCGAAGGAAGTCATCAAGCATCTCAATGACTGGCGCTACATCACCTTCGGCGAGCAGAGCGGCGACTTAAGCGAACGCGTTCTCGCATTAAAAGCGGCGTTCGACAAAAGCTCGGCGGTCGCCGCCGCTGTTCCGAACATCATGCAGATCATGTGGGAAAAGATCGTTCACCTCTCCACGGTCGCCGGCATGACTTGCCTGATGCGCGCCAATCTCGGCGAGATCGCCCGCACGCGTGACGGTATCGAGCTCATGCTCGGCTTTCTGGCGCGCAATGCGGAGATTGCTGCTCGAACCGGATACCCGCCATCGGAAGCGTTCATGACCGAGTACCGTGCGCTGTTTTCCGACAAAAACTCGTCCTATACGGCCTCGATGCTGCGGGATATCGAGAAACGAGGTCCAATCGAGGCGGACCACATCATCGGTTTCATGCTAGACAAGGCCGTGGCGCTGCAAATCGACCCATCCCTGCACCGTGTTGTCTATGCCCACCTGAAAGCCTACGAGCAGCGCCGCGCCGCCGATCGCTTTTAGACGGAGCTGCCAAGACGGCGGCGATAAATCATAGTCGTCAGCCATGATTGCCGGAGAGGCTCGATGCCGAACGCTGAAAAGCCTGAAAAGGAAACCGTCTCGGAAACGGACAAAGCCTATAACGGCATCCTCGAACTCGTTCTCGGCCATCAACTGCGGCCGGGAGAACGAACCTCGGTCATGCTGCTGGCGAGCCGGCTCAATCTGGGTCGCACTCCCGTCAAGGAAGCCATTACCCGCCTGCAAACCGAGGGCCTGCTCTCGGTGTCGGAACGAAGCGGGACTACGGTGAATGCCATCGACGCGGAAGAGGCTAAACAGTTGTTCGCGCTGCGCCAGGTGCTGGAAGATTTCGCCGCCGAGGAAGCGGTCAAGCACGCGACGCCGGCCCAGATCAAACAGCTAAAGGAACTGGCAAAACAGATGCGACGCCAGTCGGTCGACAGCAAGGGCCATTCGCTACTCTCGACCCGGTTCGTCAATTCGAACGTCACGTTCCACGCTTTGATCGTTGCGGCTTCCGGCAATCAATACCTGGCGCGGCTTTACACCCAGATTCAGATGCACGTGCAGATCGTCACTTATCTCATCAGCCGCGGCGACGATCCCGATGCGGCGGCGGCACGCCAGAAAGAGCACGAAGCGATCGTCGAGGCCTTGACCGATCGTGATGCCAAGCGCCTCAAATCCGCCTTACGTGCCCATGCGCAGACGACCGCGCGAATCATCTTGCAGAACTTCAACTCCGATAGCGCACCTGCCGTTAAGAAGCCGCCGCGTCGCCCCATCGCCGAAACTCGCCCTCGCAGTATCTTGTGAGCGGGCTGACGGCCTAATCGGAATCCTTGCATTGCGGCTCACCGAAGTTTTTTGTGAGCAGAATAAACAAATGTTTATTTGAAGAGAGCTCATCGAATTTTTGTGAACGGGAATAAACGAATTTTTATTTGAAGATCGCCTGCACACGGTCCATCTCCTGATCACCGAACAGCATAGCGCGGCGTATTCGATTGCTGTGATTGTCTGCTGTGGAACTCAGGAGAGAAGACTTATGATCAACAAGACCACGCTCACGCTCGTTGCGGCCATTGCGGTGTCGAGCATCGCATTGCCTGCGGCCGCATTGGCGCAGAGCGCCTATACCACAGGAACAGCCTCGAACCGCGAGGCGACTGGATACCCCTCCCCGTACGGAAACGGAGGCAGCTACTACAACTATGCTCCGGATGATCACAGCTACGCTGACCAGGATCGCCGGCAGCATGGTCCGGCCGAACTCGAACGCTAAGGCGGCGAATGAATTTCGTACTTCGTTGACATTTCGGTCCAGCACCGCCTCTGCGGCGGGCTGGACCATTATCTAGCGTTCGAGGCGAACTTTTACCGTCATTCTAAATGTCGACCATCGGACGGGCTCGTGAAACACCGGCCCTCCGACGAACGGCTTTGCACGACTCTTCCCCGGTTTTGGTTCGACTGGATATCGCTATTTGCTGGCCGAGGAATGGATCTCCGCGACGTAACCGCCGGGGAACGCGACCATCGCGGCTTGGCGCCCATCTGCCGTGTACGGCTCGATCACGACTGTAGCGCCTGCAGCTTTCGCTTTGGCCAGGGTGTCAGCAAGATCGGTGACCTCGTAGCCGGTTAATTCTCGCCCGTAGGGATACGGAAGATGTCCATCGCTCACCAGCACTGTGATCTTGCCGAAGCCGGACTCGATACGGACACGGCGATAGGTGTCGTTCGGCCTGCCGATCTCGACGCCCGGTGCATGACTATCATCCGAAACGATCTTCCCGTTTGAGAAGGCGACGAAGTCGCGAACGAATTCGTCGGCGCGGCCGGCCGACACATAGACCCGGTTTTCGGGAATGGTTTGAAGCTTCGCGTAATTAGGCGCGGTCGTATGCCAGTAAAGCTGCATATGAACGCCGCCCGGCCATTCGATGATGGCATCGCGGCCGATGGGATCTGGAAATGGCGCGACGACGATATCGGCGCCATGGGCCTTGGCCGCGCGAACCGCCGCGTCCATGTCGGTCACAAGATAGCCCGTGCGCTCGGCGCCAAACGGATAAGGGATCGGCGTCTTGAAGCCGAACACCGAAAAGGTGCCGACGGGGGTTAACACAAACTCAAATACTGTCTGGCTGGGCGTTGGCGTGACGGTCAACGGTCGCCGGTTGCGATTTGGTGCCGCCAAATGTTGCTACCAGACTCCCAGTGAAGCGATCCAAGTCCTCGGGCGCGACGTAAACGTGAGTTGAATCATATTGCGGGCCGACCGCAACGGAGGATGCCTGAGCGGCCGGTTTATCTTTAGCCAGGAGAGCACCAGTGATGCTTCCTAGGATAAGAACCGCAGCGGCAAGGACTTTGATCGCGCCCATCTTGTGATTCCGTCGTGAGGTGTTTTCAGCAAATTCAATTTGCCGCGAATTGGTCCCGATCTATCCAGCCACGCATCATACCGCCCAGCGGGCGCAGCCGCGACGGTCTTTCCGGTCACGAGCCGCAAGAAACAGCGATGGATTATAAGACTCCAATCGCGTCGCGTCGGTTTTTCGACCACATGTCCGGGGAACTATCGCCGCGCCGAAAAGTTAATTTGCACGGAGTATGTGTAGACAAATTGGATCGTTGCGATGCAAGCGATTTATAAAGTGCTTTTTATTATCTTGATGTTTAAGGCGCGCAAACTAGTGAGATAGCCTCGTTTCCATACACCCGCGCTTCGACGTTCGTCATTGACCGACCTGTAAACCGGTCTCACCCCTTCGCGAGCCAGATACTGCCGGTCAACTCGGCAAACGCAGCAGTTTCGAGGCAGTGCCGCCGAGAATGGCGACCTTGTCGGCCGAACTGAGGCCGGGCGTCGCCAGCACGAGATCGACCGGGTCCTTCACCCAGGGAAAGCCGAAATCCGTGCCGACCATCACCTGGCCGACGCCGACCGTGGCGATCAGGTGACGCATCGCCTCCGGCGTGAAGACGATCGAATCCACGTAGATCTGCTTGAGATAATCGGTCGGCTTTTTCTTCAGCGATACATCCTTGCAGCGCGCCGGAAAGGTGACGCAGACCGCGTCCGAGCGGTCGGCGTATGAGGCCAGATAGCCGCCGCCGTGCGCGGCGCACAGCCGCAGCTTCGGGAAGCGATCGAACGTGCCCTCGAAAATCAGATGCGACAGCGCGATCGTCGTTTCCAGCGGATTGCCGATGGTGTTTTCCAGATAGCCCTTGCCGCGGGCGCGCTTGTCGATGCCGGTCGAGACGGCGCTGTCCTGCGGATGCATGAAGAGGAGCGCGTCGAGCTCTTCGCATTTCGCCCAGAACGGATCGAACCGCGGCGAGGACAGTTCCTCGCCCTCGACCGTAGGGCCGATGGCGCCGCCGACCAGGCCGAGGTTTTTCATCCCATGTTCGAGCTGCGCGGCGGCGAGTTCGGGAAACTGCAGCGCCACGCTGGCGAAGCCGACGAGCCGGCCGTTCGAGGCCTTGCAGGTCTCGGCGAGTTTTTCGTTCTGCACATCGATCAGCTTTTCCGCCAGCGCGCGATCGGCGCCGTACCAATATTCGTTGATGCTCATCGCCTCGACGTCGACGCCGGCCGCATCCATCGCCGCGATACGCATTTCCATCGGCGGATTGTTCTGCGGGCTGTCGAGCGTGCCGCGAAAGCGCTTCTCCATGGCCGTGCCGGTGACGATTGGCAGCGCTTCCGGGATGACGCAGTGGCAATGCACGTCGACCACGCGCACCGGCTTGCCGTCGATCTCGACGCGGCGGCGCGCGCCGCCCGGATTGGCTTGCGCGAAAGCACCGCGCGCCATGCCGCAGCCGAGGCAGACCGGCCGCGCCGGCAGCCAGTATGCAGGAATTGACGTCGGGGAATGGTCATTGTTTCTCACATGGTTGTTGTCGTGCCGGCGATGCACGAAGGCTCAAAGCTGCAACGATGAATCCGGGTCGCGACGCGTTCAGCCCGCGACCGTCCCCCAATTCTGCGCCAGATGCTCCGCACCGCGCAGCGACACCGAGAAGATGGTGTAGGTCGGGTTCGACGCGCCTTCGCTCGGGAAGATGCAGGGCCCGGCCATCCACAGGTTCTGGATTTCGTGAGTCTGGCCGTAGCTGTTGGTCACGGAATTTTCCGCGCTCGTGCCCATGATCGCGCCGCCGTGCAGATGGCTGGTCGGAATAACCGGCCCCTTGCCCGGCCAGGACTCCTTCGCGTTCGTCGCCTTGGCGATCTTCATGCCCTGATCGAAGTTGGCGTTCCACAGCGCCAGCGCGTCGTCGTTGAAACTGTGGATCAACCGCGCGAGCGGCATGCCGAACTCGTCCTTTTGATCCGCAAGCTCGACGCGATTTTCCAGTTGCGGCAGATCCTCGCCAAACATCGTGATGCGGGTAATGCCGCGGGCGGCGCGCTTCATGAAGGTTTGCAGTTCGGCGCCGAACAGGTCGCCTCGAGCTTGGGCAAAATCGTTCGTCTTCATGGCGGCGCCGGCCACGATGAACGTGCTGCCAAACGCGCCCGGATAGCTGGTCTTGGCGTAACGGTCGTACGACAGGAACTGCGCGCGCGACCGTGCCCATATGCGGCTGGATGTCTTCATCGAACAGCGCCCAGGTGCCGGCAATGTGGTGGGTCATCATGAATTTGCCGACCAGCTGGTTCTTGTTGGCGAGCCCATTCGGATGCTTGTCGGTCGCCGAATTAAGCAAGAGTCGCGGATTTTGCGCCGACCACGCCGCAAGGATGACGACGCTCGCCTCCTGCACCTGTTTCTCTTTCTTCGCGTCGTAATATTCGACGCCGGTGACGCGGCTGCCGTCCTGATTGGTGAGGACGCGCGTCACGGTCGACAGCGCGCGCACCTCGGCACCGGCTTTGCGCGCCTCACCGAGATAGGTCACCACCGGGTTGGCGAGCGCGCCGATCGGGCAGCCGACGTGGCACCAGCCGTCATAGATGCAAGCCGATCGGCCCTTGAATTCCGTCGAATTCATTCCGACCGGGTTGGACACAAAGTGGATGCCGTTGGCCTCGGCGGCCTTGAGCCACACTTCGCCGTTCGGGAAGGTCTTCATCGGCGGCATCGGGTAGGGCTTTCCGGCCGGCCGCCATTTTTCCTCGGCCTTGGCATCGCCCGACACGCCGATCTGTTCCGCCACTTTGTCGTAAAACGGCGCGACGTCTTCGTAAGCGATCGGCCAATCGTGCGCGCGATTGTGCTCGCTTTTGATCTTGAAGTCGGTCGGCAGATAGCGCGGGAAATTGGCGAAGTAGTGCAGCGCCGCGCCGCCGACGCCCCAGCCGGCCTGGCTGACATAGCCGAACGGATTTTTGCCTTCGAGCAATACCGGCGGCCCGGCAGGCTTGATGCGCCGGCCCCAGATGTCGGACGAGATCAGATCGGAAAGCTGCCAGTCCGGGCCGTTGTCGAGCAGCACGACCTTCTTGCCGGCCTTGGCGAGCACGTTGGCAAATACCGAGCCCGAGGCACCGGCGCCGACAATGACGACGTCGACTTTTTCGTTGCTCATGTCACCACCTCTTGGCCGGTGCGATGTGGGGCATGTAGGGCACGCCGAGCGCGGCATAGCCGTCCATCGTGGCATAGGTCACGTCGACTGCATCGCCGCGTAAAATGCCGTAGACGAAGGGCCCGGGCGGACCTTGCCAGCCGTCGAGCTTGTTCTGCCGCATCAGGTTGATGAAGTTGCGCTGCTCATCGGCATTAAGCTGCGCAAATTTGCGGCCATTGGCCTTGTCGCTCGTTGCGTCGATCGCGGTCAGCGCGGCACGATAGAAATTCGCATAAGGCGGCCGAACGTTGAGGATGCGCGCGCCCAGCAGCGCTTCCTCCGGCGGGCCGGAGATTTGCTGATCGACGAAATTGGTGATGCCGGCTGCCTTGGCGCCGGGCACCAGCGCCTCGCCCATCGCATCGAGCGTGGCGCCCTGCTCCGCCGTCAATGTCCGCAGCGGCACGTTTTGCGCATGCGCCTGCCGCGGCGTCAGCAAGACTTCGGCGCCGCCGACCGTGAAGGTGAGCGCGCCGATGGCCGCGCCCTTCATGAAGGCGCGGCGCTCTATGTCGTCCATTGGCTTTTCCTCCCCGAGAACGTCGTCTCGTGCGTCTTGCCGGCGTTGTCGCCACCGTTACGAATGGTTCTAAATAGAACGCTGAAGCGCAAAAGGAATCAAGCCGCATCGCGGCGCGCGCGGGATTACTCGGTGCGCGCCTGGTGCGGCGGCACATCCAGCATCGACACCGGCGGCGCCGGCGGTATGTAAGGCGGACCGGCCGGTGGCGGCGCTGGCACGGCCGGTGCAGCCGGCAGCGGCAGGTGCGGTCCCGCATTCATGAAGGCGCGGAATTTCGGATTGGTCACCAATCCATCGCGGCCGGCCTGGATCAGCAATTCGACCTGTTCGGGCGGCAGCTTGAATCGCGTTTCGACGGCGTTGAGCGCGCGCTCGCGTTCCGGCCCCAATTGATCGAAGCTGATGCGGCTGATGAAGAACTGCACGTCCTTGCAATTCCAGCCCGGCGGCGCGCCAAGCCTGTGGCGATCGGCTTCCGACAAGCCGCAGCGCCAGCGCACCAGATCGTTGCGCCAATCGTTCATGGTGCCGTCGAATGCCGAATAGCTGCCGATCGCGCCCGACTCGGTCGCGGTATCGGAGGTCGCCATGATCAGATCGACGCCGGACGGACCGGGAATGGTCTGCGCCCACTGGCCCGACGGCGCCCGGCCGGAATCGACCAGGAGGAACAAAAAGCGCCGCAGCTTCACCGCTTCCTGCGGCGCCAGCGGACCGAATGGCGTGTCGGAGGCAAGCCGCGCAATGGTGAAACCGGCGAGCCCGTAATTATCGACCAGGCCGCCATCGAGCAGCTTGACGTATTTGATCTCGCCCGAGCGGTAGCGCTCCAGCGCGTCGGCATAGGCTTTGAGCAGCGGCGGCGCGTTGGGATTGCTGCGCGCGCGCTCGACCCAGGCCGGCAATCCGATCGGACAGCCGCCAGGATAATTCTGAATGACGACCGGCGTGAACACCACCGGCACAGCCGCCGAGGCGGCAACCGCCAGCGACACCGGATAGCTGCGCAGATCGCTGCACAGCGCGCTGAAGGTGACGGGCGCGAAGACAAACGAGGTGCGGTTATAGATATCCGACGCGTTGATCCACACCCGCGGCCGCTGCCGGCTGAGCAGATCCTTGTAGGTGGCGTGATTGTAGAGGTGCGCGTCGAGCCAGACCGGAAACTGGCCCGGATCGTTGACGCCGCCTTCGAGGCCGCGCGCGATATTGCCGATGCTCAGTTCGGTTTGCAGCCCCTCTTCGGCATTGGCGTAGAGGAAACGCTGCTTGAAATCGCCTAAGCCCTCGCGGCCGCGCAGTCCGTAATAGGCCGCCAGCACCGAGCCGCCCGATACGCCGGACAGGAAGTCGAGCCGATCGAGCAGCGAGACCGCACCGCTGCGGGTTTGCAGCCGGGTCTGCTCGAAGCCCTGCAGCACGCCATAGGAGAAGGCCGCCGCCCGCGAGCCGCCGCCCGAAAACGACAGCGCCACGACGGTGTCGTCGTAATTGGCCGGCACGTCGGTGCCGAGCTCGGCTTCGACCTGAAGCGGATTGGCGGTGAGCGGCAGATTGACCGGGTCGTTGTGGATCGCTTGGGTACAAGCCGCAATCAGGGCGGCAGACGCAAGCACGCCCCCTAAACGGATCGCACGCTGGAACAATGCCCCGAACATTTACAATAGGTTATTGGCGGAGCCCTCTGCCCCGTCAAGGAAACCGGAGCCGACGCGAAAAGTAAGACATCTTTAAGGTTAATGAAGAACGGGTCCCGCCACGCCGAAAAACCTGCCGTTTCGGCCGGCAACGCCACGCGCGCGGATTGCTGTCGCGGAAAATGCCCGTGCACGCCACGACACTCTTGAGTCCCACGATAGATTTCAAGGACTTAGCGCGTCATAAACGGCAACCGGGCGGCAAAATCACTGGTTTTCCCGGCGCTTTCACTCGGAATCATCGAAAAACCCCTGTCATTACGTGACATTGAGTGACAGCCGCGTGACGCGCCACGCGGTTCCCACAGCCACGAGTCGCCGCTACCGGCCCGGACCAAGACGCCCAAGGGGGCACCCGACGTCTATTTCATCCCGGGTTTCGAACAGAGCCAGCAAACATTCGCTTCCGGATTCCCTACGAATCTCCGATACTTGCGTCCTCCCCTCCCGATTCTTCCCCGTTATCCCCACATGTGGGGGATATCTTAACCTGCTCATACTAAGTCTTGACGGACGCGAGCGGCTTGGCCTAGCTTTCAAACGTTCGGCGCGCGGGTAAGGAAGTCGGCCGGGCTCTCCAAAAAGGTTTGTGGGACTGCTCCGCGCCGTCGTGGCGCGGGGGCGGGTGCCGCTGTCCTTCGGGAGTGCCCGGACAACGAAAACAAGACCCGGCGGCGTCGCCGAACGCAGGTGGTGGGCAAGCAGAAACAGGGGTGAGGTCGGCACGGCAGAGTCCACTCTGTCGCGTCGCGAGGAAACCATCGGCGTCCTATATTTAGTGGGTAGGCCACCGATACCCGACAACAAGGAATGCAAAGGGGCTGAGCATGCGGATCGAACGGCGCTACACCAAAGAGGGACAATCACCGTACGCGGACATCGCTTTCCGCCTCACCACCAGTGAGATCCGCAATCCGGACGGTTCGGTGGTTTTCCACGCCGAGAATGTCGAGATTCCCGAGCCGTGGTCGCAAGTCGCCTCCGACGTGCTGGCGCAGAAATATTTCCGCAAGGCCGGCGTCCCTTCCCGCCTGAAAAAGGTCGAGGAAGAGACCGTTCCGTCCTGGCTGTGGCGCAGCGTTGCCGACGAGACGGCGCTCGCGACGCTGCCGGAGGCCGAACGCTTCACCGGCGAGCACTCTTCCAAGCAAGTATTCGACCGGCTCGCCGGCACCTGGACCTATTGGGGCTGGAAGGGCGGCTATTTCACCACCGAAGCCGACGCGCAGGCGTTCTTCGACGAGCACCGCTACATGCTGGCGATGCAGATGGTGGCGCCGAATTCGCCGCAATGGTTCAACACCGGCCTGCATTGGGCCTATGGCATCGACGGCCCGAGCCAGGGCCATTTCTACGTCGACTATAAGACCGGCAAGCTCGTGCAGTCGGCGACCGCCTACGAGCATCCGCAGCCGCATGCCTGCTTCATCCAGTCGATCGCGGACGACCTCGTCAACGAGGGCGGCATCATGGACCTGTGGGTGCGCGAGGCGCGCCTGTTCAAATACGGCTCCGGCACCGGCTCGAATTTCTCAAAGCTGCGCGGCGAAGGCGAAAAACTGTCCGGCGGCGGCAAGTCGTCCGGCCTGATGAGCTTTCTGAAAATCGGCGACCGCGCCGCGGGCGCCATCAAATCGGGCGGCACCACGCGCCGCGCCGCGAAGATGGTGATCCTCGATGTCGATCATCCCGATGTCGAGGCTTTCATCGACTGGAAGGTGATCGAGGAGCAGAAGGTCGCGAGCCTCGTCACCGGCTCGAAGATCAATCAGAAGCACCTGCGCGCCATCTTCAAGGCCTGCGTGAATTGCGAAGGCTCGGGCGACGATTGCTTCACCGCGGACAAGAACCCGGTGCTGCGCCGCGAGATCAAGGCGGCGCGCAAAATGCACGTGCCGGACAATTACATCCGCCGCGTCATCCAGTTCGCCAAGCAGGGCTACAAGGACATCGACTTCCCGATCTACGACACCGATTGGGATTCGGACGCCTATCTCACGGTGTCCGGCCAGAATTCCAACAACACCGTGCGCGTCACCGACGAGTTCCTCAAGGCGGTCGAAGCCGATCGCGACTGGGACCTGTTCTGGCGCACCAAGGGCGGCAAGATCGCCAAGACCGTGAAGGCCCGCGATCTGTGGGAGAAGATCGGCTACGCCGCCTGGGCCAGCGCCGATCCCGGCCTGCAATTCCACACCACCATCAATGACTGGCACACTTGCGCCGCGTCGGGCCCGATCATCGCGTCGAACCCGTGCTCGGAATACATGTTCCTCGACGACACCGCCTGCAATCTGGCGTCGATGAACCTGCTGGCGTTCCACAACCCGGCGCTCGCGTCGGTCGCCAATGGCGAAAAGCTCAAAGCCGAGCTCTACGACGTCGAGGGCTATGAACACGCCACCCGGCTGTGGACCATCGTGCTCGAAATCTCGGTGCTGATGGCGCAATTCCCGTCGAAGGAAATCGCGCAGCGCTCCTACGACTTCCGCACGCTCGGCCTCGGCTACGCCAATGTCGGCGGCCTGTTGATGTCGTCCGGCATTCCCTATGACTTCGGACGCCGGCCGCACCATCTGCGCCGCGCTGTCCGCCATCATGACCGGCGTGTCCTACGCGACGTCGGCCGAAATGGCGGCCGAGCTCGGCGCCTTCCCGCGCTATGACGAGAACCGCGAGCACATGCTGCGCGTCATGCGCAATCATCGCCGCGCCGCTTACGGCGAACGCACCGCTTACGAGCAGATGACCAATCCGCCGGTGCCGCTCGACGCCAAGACCTGCCCCGACCAGACGCTGATCGAGCATGCCAGGCGCGCCTGGGATCGCGCCATCGCGCTCGGCGAGGCGCATGGCTATCGCAATGCACAGGCCACCGTGGTGGCGCCGACCGGCACCATCGGCCTGGTGATGGATTGCGACACCACCGGCATCGAGCCCGACTTCGCGCTGGTGAAGTTCAAGAAGCTCGCCGGCGGCGGCTACTTCAAGATCATCAACCGCGCCGTGCCGGAAGCGCTGCGCGTGCTCGGCTATGGCGAAGCCGATATCGCCGAGATCGTGGCTTATGCCGTCGGTCACGGCACGCTCGGCATGGTCACAGGGCGCCCGGCATCAACCACACCACGCTCAAGGCCAAGGGCTTCACGCCGGAAGCGATCGAGAAAGTGGAAAAGGCGCTGCCGACCGCGTTCGACATCAAATTCGCCTTCAACAAATGGACGCTGGGCGCCGATTTCCTGCGCGATGAACTCGGCGTCGATGCCGAAGACCTCGCCGCGCCGAGCTTCGACCTCCTGGCGCATCTCGGCTTCACCAAGCGCGAGATCGAGGCCGCCAATATCCATGTCTGCGGCGCCATGACGGTCGAAGGCGCGCCGCATCTGAAACCCGAGCACTATGCCGTGTTCGACTGCGCCAATCCGTGCGGCCGCACCGGCAAGCGCTATCTCTCGGTCGACAGCCATATCCGCATGCTGGCGGCGGCGCAGCCGTTCATCTCCGGCGCCATCTCCAAGACCATCAACATGCCGAACGACGCCACCGTCGAGGACTGCAAGGCGGCCTATATCCTGTCCTGGAAGCTCGGGCTGAAAGCCAACGCGCTCTATCGCGACGGCTCGAAACTGTCGCAGCCGCTGCAGTCGCAGCTCATCGCGACGAGGACGAAGACGACGACGTGATCGAGGCCTTCATCGACAAGCCGGCCGCCGCGCGCGCGTCGGGGCTCGCCGAGAAGATCGTCGAGAAAGTCGTCGAGCGCATTGTCATCATGCGCGAGCGCGAGCGCATGCCCGACCGCCGCAAGGGCTACACGCAGAAAGCCGTGGTCGGCGGTCACAAGATCTATCTGCGCACCGGCGAATATGACGACGGCAAGCTCGGCGAAATCTTCATCGACATGCACAAGGAAGGCGCGGCGCTCCGCTCGCTCCTCAACAACTTCGCCATCGCGGTGTCGCTCGGCCTGCAATACGGCGTGCCGCTCGACGAATATGTCGACGCCTTCACCTTCACCCGCTTCGAGCCGGCCGGCCCGGTGCAGGGCAACGACTCGATCAAATACGCCACCTCGATCCTCGACTACGTGTTCCGCGAGCTCGCGGTGAGCTACCTGTCGCGCTTCGATCTGGCGCATGTCGAGCCGACCGAGTCGAATTTCGACGCACTCGGCAAAGGCGTCGAGGAAGGCCGCGCCTCCGACACCCGCTACGTCTCGAAGGGCCTGACCCGCTCGCGCCCCGGCACCGGCGGACTCAAAGTGATGGAAGGCGGCACACCCTCCCCTGCCGGCGGCGGGTCGGCCCCCGAAGGCGGACGGGGTGGGGCAACCGTCACCGCGTTCTCTTCGTCAGGCGCGCGCGCCGAAACCGCCGGCGCCACCGCGCTCAAATCCGAGCCCGAGCAAAGACTCTCGCCGGCGCAAGAACTCGAACACCGCACCGATGCCCGCACCCACGCCAAAGCCACCGCCGCCGAACGGCGCGCCGAAGCGAAGGCCAAGGGTTACGAAGGCGAAGCGTGCGGCGAGTGCGGGAATTTCACGTTGCTGCGCAACGGCACCTGCATGAAGTGCGATACGTGCGGAAGTACGACGGGGTGCAGCTAAGACTACCAACTTATGGGAGCGGCGGCGGACATTCTGTCCGCCACCATTTCTCGTAATCCCTGCCATGGGTGAGGCAAAGAGAAAAAAGTCGGCGACTGCCAAACTTATAGAGCAATTTCCTGCCTGTTCTCTTTGTGGCGGACTTCGAGCATCTGCCACCCGTGATCACATTCCTCCAAAAGCGGTCTTTGATAACTCTCATCGTCCCGACGATATGGTTATGCCGGCCTGCGTGGAATGCAATGGTGGAACGAGTACCGCTGATCTCGTGGCATCCATCATATGCCGCTGGAATTACAACGCAGACGCACAAGAACTAGCTGATAGCTCCCGGCTTTCCGCACGTCTTCGAAAGCAATGCCCGGAGATAATTCGAGAATGGACGAAGCACGATAAAACGGCTCGCGAAAGAGGCAGACAACATCTATTAAGAAACGGAGTCTACGTACCGACTGATGCCGGTATAGCGTCGGTCGGAAATATCTCCATTAAACACCTAAACTTATTCTCATATAAAATCGCACTGGGTTTATATTTCCATCATTTTCACGAGCCGCTTCCAAATACGGGACTCGTATCGGCAATTTGGCGAACGAAGGAGGATTTCGCGAAATCCGGAATCCCCAAAGAACTAATGGATATTTTTCCTAAATACGCCAAGCTCCAACAAGGCAAGTGGGATACAAGCAAGGATTTTGAATACCGCTATGATTTTAATAGTGCTGAAGGCTTATTCGGGTGTTTAGCCCGCTTCCGGACCGGGCTCTACATTACTGGATTCGCCGTCAAAGACACCGGGACGATTCCGATCGAGGTAATTGAAGAAGACGGCGACTGGATTAGGCCTTCGGACCTCCTAGCAATACTCAGCCGGGAGCGGTTCGAGAGGCGAATATAATGAAGACCTTCGACATTCATGCCCTGACACCACAAGGGTCTGCGGCGAAAGACCAGCAGGCCTTTCTTATGGGTGTAAATTTTCACGAAGCGGCATTGCGTGCGGCGGTCGTACATCGAGACCTTGCGGGTGCGCCGGTCGTAGCTTTATGCCCCATGATCGTTTGCTACGCTTTCGCCGCAGAACTATATCTCAAAAGTCTCGTCCAACGTCCAAGCAAAAAACATCGCCTCAACGTTCTATTCCAACAACTCGACATCCAGTCTCGCAAGGATATTGTCGCCGCATATAATCGACGAACTGGCCGCGATCAGCGGACGCTAGAAGACGACTTGAGAACGATGGCTGGCGCCTTCGTCGATTGGCGATATGTCTTCGAAGGAGAAGGCCAACAATTGCACGTCAATCTTCTAGTGGCCCTCACTAAGACAATTTATGAGGTCGTCAAATCGCGCCGACCCCGCTGGGAAGTCAGGCCTTATCAAGATGAACGATTTCTTGCCGACGAAGACAAGCCAATTATGACCATCAAAAACCTCGGCGGCGGAACTTTCATCCAAGTAGTTGACGGGACTGGCGGGAAACTAAATGCGTCAACTAGCGAGCGTAGCCCGGATGGAGCGCAACGTAATCCGGGAACGGCCTAACTGATAATGCGAGACATCCCGGCTTTCACTGCACGCGTAGGATGGGTTAAGCCCTTGCGAAACCCATCATGCAGCCTCCGACCGTTGATGGGTTTCGCTTCGCTCTACCCATCCTACTTACTGAACGTTGACCGTGTAAGTATCGACGACGCGCTGGCCGGAGCCGGTCGTCTCCTCGATCATAAAAGTGTCCGTGCCGTGGAATCTGGGTTGCGATCTATAGTCAACCTCGAAGGCCTTGATCGGGCTGCCGTAGCAATGCGTTACACCGCCCATAGCGAAGTAGCTCGTCCCAACATGCGAATCGACCACGCGCGGCTTCGCAGTACCGTGTTGCGGTTTGCTCAATAGCCTCACGACGCCGCCATTATTCTGGCAATTCTTGTTCCACGATTTGTACTGATGCATGGGCACCGTAATCCCGGAGGGGACCGTTCGGTCGAAATCCCTGGCGTGCGCAAAATCAGGCACCGCGCAGCTGAGAATGAAGATGAGCGCGAAAGGCTCGAAACTCCTGCTCGTCAGATTCCATAATGCCTTGAACATAAATATCGCCCAACTAGCCCGCTGATTTTGTTGTGCGGAATTTAGGCGATCTATGGCGTCGCCGGCAATCCGGAAATCCGGTGCATCGAGCGCCAGGATGATCATAACTGCCGTCGGTAGCGAATTGTAGCCCGGATGGAGCGCAGCGTAATCCGGGAACGGCCTAACCGGTGATGCGAGACATTACGGTTTCACTGCACTCACATCCGAACTAAAATGCGAATGAGGTGATCCCGGATTGCGCTTAGCTTCATCGGGCTCGACGCACTTCGATCGTACGACTTTGGCGAAAGTGCCGAGGCTACGACACTAATCCTCTGCGGAATCCTTCAGCTCCACATCCGTATAGGTGTCGGCCGCAATTATCCTCGCCGCAATGCCGTTCGTCGTAAATACCAGCTCGCCGTCTACCACGCCAAGACTGTCCGCAGTCACTTCGACCACCGCATTATTTCGCCGCGTTACCTTCCAAGTATACTGAACCACGCGACGTTTCGGCTTCGCTGCCTTTGCCATGTACGCTCTTTTCCTGTGCTAGAATAAGCTCTCCATATGACGTTCACCGCAGAACAGCAACAGTGACATCGCGCGGCCTTTATCGACGATTGCCGGCAAAAGGCTTGCGGCGCCACTTGCAATGCCAATTGGGTTGGCGCGCAGCTCGACAGGCTCATCGAGAGCTACGGCAAGCTCAAGAAGGATGACAAAAGCGCGTAGGATGGGTTGAGCCCTTGCGAAACCCATCATGCAGCCGCCGAGATCGTTGATGGGTTTCGCTTCGCTCTATCCATCCTACGATTCGCCGAGCGAGCGATAGCTCCTACCCGCTTACGTCGGCGTGTCTTGAACTGCAGACGAGTAGCGCGCCCACCCCTCGCGTCGCAGACGGCAAGCGTCGCATGTTCCGCAGCCGAAGCCCCATTCGTGACGCATAGTTCGATCGCCCTGGTAACAGGTGTGCGTGCTGCCGATGATCAGGTCGACGAGAGCGTCTCCCCCGAGGTCGCGCGCGAGTTGCCACGTCGCCGCCTTGTCGATCCACATCAGCGGCGTCTCGATCGCGAGATGAGCCTCCATGCCGAGGTTGATGGCGACTTGCAAAGCCTTCATCGTGTCGTCGCGACAATCGGGGTAGCCGGAATAGTCCGTCTCGCAGACGCCGGTGACGAGGTATTTCAGCCCGCGCTGATGGGCAGTGACCGCGGCAAAGGTCAGGAAGATCAGATTTCTCCCGGGAACGAAGGTCGCCGGCAACCCGTCGTCGCGGGTGCCGAACGGCAAATCCGCGGTGAGCGCGCTCACGCCCACCTGCGCGATAACGCCGAGGTCGATGAGGTGATCGCGGCCGAGCCTGGTTTTCCAGCTTGGCGACATCGCCTGCAGGCCGGCGCGAACCGGCGCGCGGCATTCGATCTCCACCAGGTGACGCTGGCCATAGGTGAAGCCGATCGTTTCGACGCGCTCGTAGCGCGACAGCGCCCAGGCGAGGCATGTCGTCGAATCCTGACCGCCGGAGAAGAGAACAAGAGCGCCTTCGGTCATCGGTGCGGTCCTAGCTGGAAGCATACCCGTCGTATTCCGCCCAGCAGTCGGCGGTCTCGTAGACTTGCACGGCGGAAAGCTGCGGCAGTTTGGTTTTGGTCCGCTCCCAGATCCAGATCGCGATGTTCTCGGCCGTCGGGTTCTCCAGCCCCGCGATGTCGTTGAGGCAATGATGATCCAACTCTTTCATGAGCGGCCCGAACGCCGCTTCGATATCGAAGAAGTCCGTCACGAAACCGCTGCGCGGATCGCTGGCGCCGCTGACGCGCAATTCGATGCGATAGGAATGCCCGTGCATCCGGTGACAGCGGTGCGTTTCCGGCACGTTCGGCAGACGGTGGGCCGCTTCGAACCTGAAGGCCTGTGAAATCTTCATCGGATGCCGAGATGCTTGTGGGTTTGCACGCTCAGCCGCCATTGCGGATGGCTCAGGCAATAGCGGATCGCTGCGCGCGTGTTGGCGACCGCATCGGGGCCGTCCATCGGCTGAAGCAGGAAGTTGTCGAAGGCGAGAGCGGCGAAGCGCTCGGGCGGCGCGCCCGTTTGCGGATAGACCAGTTTCAACTCGTCGCCGCGGGTGATCTCGAGCCGCGTGCCCGATTTTGGGCTGACGCAGATCCAATCGATGCCGGCAGGCGCCGGCAAGGTGCCGTTGGTTTCGAGCGCGATGCGGAAGCCGCGGTCGTGGAGCGCGCGCACCAGGTCTTGGTCGACCTGGAGCAGCGGTTCTCCGCCGGTGAGCACGCAGAGCCGGTTGATCCGGCCGCCGGTCCACTCGGCCTCGATCGCGTCGATGAGGTCGCCCGTGTCCCGGTAGCGGCCGCCCTTGGTGCCGTCCGTTCCGACAAAGTCGGTGTCGCAGAAGCGGCAGACGGCGTCCGCGCGATCTTCTTCCCGGCCGGACCAGAGATTGCAGCCGGCAAAGCGGCAGAACACCGCGGGACGGCCGGCTTGCACACCCTCGCCCTGCAGCGTGAGGAATATCTCCTTGACAGCGAAAGAGCCCATTGGATCTCCCTCAGCTGGCCCGCCGGTTCAGACGTGGTAAATAATGGGCAGCGCTTAGGATGGGTAGAGCCCTAGCGAAATCCATAGGCAGCCTTGGATCGTTGATGGGACTTGCAGAGCCTTTCATCCGGCGGCGCTTCGCGCCGACCCGCGCCATCTCGCCGACTACAAACGCCCACGGCCGGGACATGCCCGGCCGTGACGTCTTTGCTAAAGCTTTGGTATAGCGCTTGCGTCTTCACGACTTACTCGCATTCCAGCGGCCGTTGTATTGGAACGCCGGCGCCGATTTCAGCTCCGCCGTGGTCGCGTTGGTCGTGGCGTGCCATTTGCTATCGGACGTGTTGTACGAGACTTTGACGTCGTTCGGATTGACCGCGACGTAATGCTCGCCCATGCCGAGGAAGCCGCCGACCGACATGATAAAGGCCTGCGCGTGTCCTTGCGGGCCCATGGCAATATCCTTGATCTGGCCGATGTTCTGGTTCGAGCTGTTATAGACATCGAGGCCGACCAGGTTGGAACTCAGCTTATCGTTATTGCCGACCGAAATGAATTGCGGACTTCCCGAAGCTCCGCCCGACGTCGCTGTTGAGTCAGCCGGTCCGCTCGCAGCACTGTTCGTATCGCCGGCGCCTGTCGTTCCAATCTGCGAAACTTCGGTGATGGAATCCGGGCTCACGCTCATGACCACGGGATTGCCGTCCTTATCCTTGGCGCGGATCATGAACGAGCTTGGCATGATGCGTATGTCGGAAAATCCGGAACTCTGCAGCATGTTCTGCATATGACTGCGCAAGGACCCGGCCGCGGCAGAATTCTGGACCGCATTCTGATTGTCGGTTTGCGCTGTAGGCGGCGTAGCGGCAGGTGGCGTTGTGTTTTGCGCCGTGGCGGCCGACGGAACCAGCAATAGTGCTGTTCCCGCGGCAAGAAGTGAAAGTCGCATTGTGTTTCTCTCTGGTTTCGCCCCCACTGCTCATAAGTGCAACGAGGCGCGCGGCGACACGTTCCGTGAACTTTCAGACATGTGACGACGCGCCGGGAAAAACTGATTGGCGCTGTCTGAACTAAAAATTTGGAACTAAAACTTTTGAACTGAAATTTGAACTGAAATCTCAAATCCTTCTCGATTGATTCCGCCTTCGCGTTCCGCCCTTTGGCGCACCGCCCCCACGAAGCTCGCCGGGCGAGTGAAGCGCGTCGTCGCTTGCGACCCCCCTATATTCTCACGTCCTAACCTATTAGTGGATCGTGCACGCGCCAATCGCCGCTTCCTCGTCCGGTCGCCCGGCAGCTCACGTCGAGTTTTCTGTGCATTACCGAAGCGAGGTTGCGCGCCTCTAGCTTCCGCTCGCCGCTTTATACGCAAATCGCACGCGGCGCATAACTTTAACTGATTGATAAATATCATAAAATTCAGCTCACGGCGCCGCCGCTCTTCGCCCCTCGAGAATCGTGCCGGAATCCGTAAACGAGAGGTGAATCCTCCGAAAAACAAACTTTGGGACTCTCGCGCCGACTCTCGTCCATGCTTTGCCGGCGATTCTACCGGCGGCCATTTTTACCGGCCGCCATTCTACCGGCGGCCATGGGAGCCCGCGATGAACAAGGTGCTGGTGGCCGGACTACTGACCGCGTGCGCAGTCAATATGGCCTGCCTGCTCGGTCACCTCAGCGGTGTGGCCGGATAGGGCTTTCCAGCACGGTGGAATGGGAAGAGCCCTCGCGAAACCGATCACCCAGCCTGCGATCGTTGCTGGGTTTCGCGGCGCCTGTCATCCGGCGGCGCTTCGCGCCGGCCCGTCGGCTCTACCCTCGCCTACTCGGTTGCCAATTTTCCTTTTGACTCGGTTCGAGACAGTTGCATAATTACTTATAGTTGTATCGCAACGCGTCATGCGCGATCTCTTACAGAGTCCTTTTTAGTTTGTTGCAAATGTCTGCTGCGCCGTTCGTCGATGTCCAAACGGCCGGGGCTGCTGGAAGCATCATGACGGCCGATGCGCAGCCATTGAAAGTGCAATTGACGTTCTGACTGACGAGACCGTTATCAAAGTCGGCGCACAAAATGCCCGGGTTGAACAACAAAATCGACCACATCGTCGTATTGATGCTTGAAAATCGGTCATTCGATTGTTTGCTTGGGCATCTTAAACCGCCGGGTGCCGGATTTAACGGTCTTACCGGGCAAGAAACCAATTTTTACACGGCGCCAAACGGCTCGATAAAACCAGTCCCCAGCTGGAAAGATCCGACGCTTGAACCGGGCCTGATGACGATTCCCGATCCGGATCCCGGCGAGCTCTTTGTCGACATGAATACCCAGCTTTTCGGGCTCGGCGGCGTTCCCAATCTGCAGCCCCCATCAATGAGCGGATTTGTCGACAACTACATGCGACAGCCGCCGGCCGATCAGCCCTACGATTTAAATGCGCCGATGCATTATTTCATGCCCGATCAAGTGCCGGTTATCAGCCAGCTGGCTTGTGCCTTCGCCGTATCGGACCAGTGGCATGCCTCGGCGCCATGCCAGACCTGGCCGAATCGGTTCTTCGTTCATACGGCCACCGCCGGCGGCTACGTCAACAACTCGCCGCCGCACTTCCCGTACTTGATGCCGTCGATTTTTCATCGACTGCAAAGCGTGGGGCGGAAATCCCGCATCTATTTTCACGACATGCCGCAGGCGATCACATTGGCCGACCAATGGCCCGTCGCGGCCGAGCGATTCCGGCCCATCGAGTCCTTCTGGGACGATGCCGATCACGGGGACCTGCCGGACTACGCGTTCATCGAGCCGCGCTATTTTACCGATCTCGTTTTGCAGCAGATGCCAAACGATCAGCATCCGCCGCACGATGTGGTTTACGGCGAACAGCTGATTGCCCAGGTCTACAACGCCATCCGATCTTCGCCGGCATGGAAGAAAACTTTGCTGGTGATTACCTACGATGAGCACGGCGGTTGTTATGATCATGTTCCTCCGCCTACGGCGGCGCCGCCGGCCCCCGCGGCGCCGGGCGCATTCCATTTCGATCGCTTCGGTGTTCGGGTGCCGGCGCTTGTCATCTCACCCTACGTTGCGGCCGGTACCGTGCTGCGCAGCGCGCCGAACGATCCGCCGTTCGACCATACGTCGATTATCCGCACAGTGCGCGACCGCTTCGATGCGGATGGGGCTTCGCTGACCGGCCGGGATGCAGTCGCCCCCAGTCTCGACATTGCATTGACGCTGGACCAGCCGAGCAATGACGGTCCGGATCAGATCGCGGTCCCCGCCTACATGCCGACGGCGGACGAACTGCAAAAAGCCAAAGCCATGCCGCCGAACGACCTGCAGCGCAGTTTGTGCACCCTGTCGGCACATCTGCCACAAGCCGGCGCCAATATTCTCCAGTACACCGCTGGGCTGAGAAACAATTTATTGAACGTCGTCAATCCGACGCCGGCCAGCGTAGCCGATGGCGCCAGCTTCGTGCGGGACAATCTCAAAGCTTTCTTGGGAGATTTTTAGCAGAGATCACGATGGGAGGATGGAATGTTTGGCAGCACGATTCTAGACCTTGCTATGGGTCTCATCTTTACGTTCTTGGTTATTAGCTTGGTGACGAGTGCGCTTACGGAAACGATTTCATCGGCGCTCGGCTGGCGGGCGAATAATCTCCTTGCTGGCGTTAAGGAGCTGCTTAACGAGCCGAAGTTAAGCGGGCTGGTCCTGGGCATTTACAATCATGCCGCGGTGAACCCGCGCGCCAATGGCGACGCTACATCGGAAGCTAATCTCGGTGCCAAGCCTTCCTACATTGATCCGAAACAATTTTCTTCTGCCCTGATCGACTTGGTCGGGCTTGCCCCGGGACTTGACGTCGACACCTTGAAAAAAGAAGATAGATGTGGCTGTTCCGAATAAGCAACTTAACACAATGCTCAACGGCATTGTTGCGCGGGCGGGTGGAAATATAAATCGCATACGCGACGACATTGCGACGTGGTTCGACACCGGAATGGACCGTGTCGCCGGCGTCTATAAGCGCAAGACGCAACTCTGGGGCTTTGTGATCGCGATGCTGTTGGCGATCGCGCTGAACGTCGACACTGTAAAAATCGCGCAGACCTTGTGGCATCAGCCTATGGTCATAAAGGATCTGCCGCCATTAGGCTTGACCGCAACCCCGCAGCAGGCCCTCGATGCCATGAAAGACTTGAGCTTGCCATTCGGATGGGACGATACGGCGTTTCACGATCTTAATCTTGCCTCCAGCCCCGCCGCCAACGAGCACTGGGGCCGCAATTGGCTCTTTGCCGTCGTCGGCTGGCTTATCACTGCCGTCGCGACCCTGTTCGGTGCGCCGTTCTGGTTCGACGCGTTGCAGAAGTTCGTTCAGCTGCGCGGCGCGGGTTCCAAATAGGTGCAAGTCCCGGCGCGGGACCCATCACATAACCCTCGAGATCGTTGGCGATTTTCGCGGAGCCGGTCATCGGGCGGCGCTCCGCGCCGGCCCGTCGGCTCTACCCATCCTACGGCGCGTCTACGGTGCTATAATCCGCAGACCTTCAACCTCTTAATCATCGGCTCAGACATGGAAGATTTTCCGATCAAGCCACCGCTTCTGGTCAAGGACGAGCCAAAGCCGCGCCGGATCGCCACGCTGTCGCAGGCGCGCGATTATGTCGGAGAGGCGATGCGGATCGGCCGGCCGGAACCGTGGCGCGAACTGTGGCACCGCCTCAAATCGGTGACCTCCGAGGAAGACGCCGCTGAGGCGATCGGCGACATGGAAGAATTGCTGGCCGAGGAAGATCTCCTGGTCACGCCCGAACCACCGCCGTGACGAGGGTTCGGCACTGCCCCCACAAGGCAGCAGCGGACGCAGAGCAGAGCATCGGAAACCGCTGGCGGCCGCGGCGCGTTGTCGAACGGAGGCCAGCGTAATGCCATCGACAGCCATCGAAGCAATCGGCTATGACGACGCCACCGCCGAACTGTGGGTTACCTTCGTATCCGGCAAGACTTATCGTTATTACCGGGTGCCGCGCGGTATCTACTTGGCCTTCCGCCGCGCTGCGTCGAAAGGCACGTTTTTCAACGACCACATTCGCGAGCGCTATGATTTCGCGCTGGCCCGTGCCGCCTGAGGCCTTCGCGACCGACTTCACGCCGCGGCGACGCCTCAAGGAGATCATTGAATGCGAGCTTTTCCACGCCGTCACGTGCTCCGTCTCGGGACGGCAGGCCTTGTTACCGCTTCGCTGTCGACCCTTCTCACCCCAGCCCAGGCCCAAAATGTCATGACCACGCCATCCGGACTGAAAATCATCGACACCCAAGTCGGTACCGGCCCCTCGCCGAAGCCCGGCCAGACCTGCGTTATGCACTACACCGGCTGGCTCTATGAGAACGGCAAGAAGGGCGCGAAGTTCGATTCATCGCTCGACCGCGGCCAGCCGTTCGAATTCCCGATCGGCCAGCACCGCGTGATCGCCGGCTGGGACGAAGGCGTCGCCACCATGAAGGTCGGCGGCAAGCGCACGCTGATCATCCCGCCGGAGCTCGGCTATGGCGCACGTGGCGCCGGCGGGGTCATCCCGCCGAACGCTACGCTGATGTTCGATGTCGAATTGCTCGGGGTGAAGTAGGAGCCCTCACCGCTTCCGCCACATGGCGTCGAGGCTCCACGGCCCGGCGCCGGCGAAGACGAGATAGAGGAACACGAAGCAGAACATAATCGCCAGCTCGCCGCCATTATTGATCGGGTACGGCGCTCTGGGCGCGTGCGACATGAAATAGGCGAACGCCATTTCGCCCGACATGATCAAGGCGGCGATGCGGGTAAACAACCCGACCGCGACCAATATGCTGCCGACTAGTTCGATAACGCCGGCGAACCAGATCAGGGTGAGAAATTCCGGCATGTGGCCCGGCTGCGGAAAGCCGAACAGCTTCGACAGTCCATGCTGCAGGTACAGCAGTGCGGCGATGATACGCAGAATGCTGAGCACGGAAGGCGCCCAGCGGTTGAGTGTTGCCGAGATACCGGTTTCATCCATGGTGTGTTTCCCCTCGTTTCCCGTCCCGATGTAGCGAAAGCGCCGAAACGACGCACTTCACAAGAATCTGATGTGCGAGAGTAGAATAGTCCGGGCCGGAAGGGAATAAATCGATGCCGCTTAAGTGCCGCCGGCCCGTAGGTTACAGCGGCTTGATCATTTCCAGCACGTTGAGCCCGCCGCTGTGGATGATCGGCGCGCCGTTCGGCATGTTGCCGGTGTCGAAGATGTGCTCCCAGAATGCGGCGTTGGATTTGCCGCCGAACGCCGTCAACGATTGCTGATAGTCGATCCAGAGCGGCAGCCGGCCGAGATGCGCGAGGAAATTGGCGATATTGGTCCAGAGCTGATCCGGGAATTGGTACTGGAACAGCCGCTCGGCGCGCACGTTCTTGCCGTTGTTCTGGAAATAATTCTGGATCACGGTGCTGACGAAAGGCAGCCAGGCATTCATCACCTCCTCGCGGGCGATGCGATAGGCGCGCAGGTGCGAATCCGGAATGTGCTCGCCTTTGAGCACCTTGTTCTCGAGCTTGTCGGTGCCGCGGCTGAAGTCGTATTTGCCTTCGGAGAAATAGGCATCCGCGATCAGCGTCATCAGCTTGACGATCTGCCGGCGCTCCAATTCACGCGGGTTTTCGCCCTGCGCGGTGACGCCGTGGAACGGGGTATCCAGCATTTCCTTGCCGATGAATTGCGAGAAGAAGGTCTTTTCCACCGAGGAATAGGAGATCGGCTTGTCGCCGCCCTTGCCGCCCCATTCGATGAAGTCGCGCAGCTTGTTGTCCTCGTGGTGCGAAATGGCGTTCCTCTGCGCGTCGAGAATATAGCGGCGCATCTGCGCCTGTTCGCCGCGATAGTGCTCGACCAGGTCGCGTTCGGAAAACTGCTCGTCGCCGGGCGCTTTGTTCTTGTCGGCGAGAAAGCGTTCGATGCGGTCGGACAGGATGCTGGCGCCGAGGAAGCGCTGGGTCGATTTGTCGAACGCGACCTGGCGCAGATTGGTGCCGGCATTGGTATCGGTCGTAATGAGGATATCGGTGTCGGGATCGATGAAGACCCGCAGCGGCAGCGAGCGCTGGTCGAGCAGGATCTGCGCCGCCGCTTTGTGCTGGCCGTCGAACAGCCGCACCCGCGAGCCTCCGGCTTCCTTGGTGTCGAGCCAGGCCAGCGGAATATGCAGCTGCGGCCGCTTGCGAAGAAACTCCTCGACCAGGCCGCGGATCGAATTGCCGATCGGACGCGGATTGATCTTGTCGTCGTGGTGTAGATATTCGATCGGCAGGCGGATGAAGGTCGTCTTCATGCCCGACAAACCGTCGATCCAGATCGGCGCCGAGACGGCATCGAACTGGCCGACTTCCGAGAGCTTGAAGCGGATATCGCTCTCGGAAATGCTGGCCTTGAGCGGATAGCGGCCGCCGCCGTAATTGGCCAGCACATGGCCGAGATTGGCGCCGCGTGGATCGTTGGCTTTTTTGCGGATTTCCTCGAGCCGATAAAGGATGCGCGCCACATAAAGATGCGACGCTTGTTTGCTTGAATTGGCGCGGGCAAAGACGATCGCCCAATTGCTTTCGTCATCCGGCCCTTTATCGCGAGTCGGAATGACATGATCGATCTCGACGTCGTCGCGGTCGAGGTCGATCGGCTTTCTGGTAATGAAGCAAAACCCGTTTTGGCGGGTCCACAGTTTTTCCCGGATCACCTTTTTTTCGTCCGGCGACAGCCGGTTCAACGCCAATGACATCACGTTACTCCTTACAAATTGCCATGCAATTGTACGATTTTTTTACGCACCTGCAAGTTGAGCATAGTTTTGTGGCTGGCCTGGGCCGGTCGCAGGCGCGGGGAGATTAATGGGAACCGAGGAGCCGGGCTGACGCTTTGCCGAAGGCTATCGCGCCCCTACTATGAGCAAGGAGGCTCATGTGAGTCGCAACAACATCCTTTATCTCGTGCTTGGCGGCTTGGTCGTTGTCGTCGCGGTGCTCAGCTACGAGCTTTATCGGGACCGCCATCCGCCGCAGCCGCAGGGCGTGCATATCGATCTCGGCCCCAACGGGCTCTCGATCCAAGGCAAATAACGCCGGAACTCGCGGCGCTATCTCCAGCCGTCCCGATCGCCCCCGCCGAAAAAGCCGCCAAAGAATCCCGGGGGTGGGGGTGGAGGCGGCAGCGGCCGCTGCACAACAATGCGGGTCCTGCTGCTGTCGATCACCGTCACATGACGGCCGGTGCGCGATAAATCCGACGGTGGAGCATTGGGACCGCGCGGCGCGGGTACGGCGTCGCCGTAACGATTGTCGCCGTAACTGTCGCCATAACGATTATAATTATTGTTGTCGTAATAATCATAGACCGATTGCGACCGCGCCGCCGTCGCGCCGTTGCTCTGATCGAAAGTATTCTGATTGAGGGCCGGCGACGGCTTTCGCGAAACTACACGCCGTTTCTGCGCCGGGGGCTTTGGCGGCACAGGTTTGGCTGACGCCGCGGCGACGGTATCCGACGCGGCCGGCGGAGGTGTAACCGGCGCAGCAGTGGCAGTCTGCGGCGGTGTCGGATGCGCGCGCGACAATGCATCCGGCCACGGCGTTTGGGCCGCTGGGGTTTGTGCGGAAACCGTTGTTTGAGGATCCGGCGGCGATGAGGCAGTGGTTTGAGGAACCGGCGGCGATGGGGCTGTGGCGTGAGGAACCGGCGCAGCTTGGACCTGTTGCGGGGGCTGGGTGGGCAATGTCGGTGGCTCGGTCACGTTTGGCGGTGGCGCGCCGATGGTCCGAATCGGGGTCGCGTTATTTTGAGGCCGGCTGTCCGCTGTCTGCGTCGCCGCTGTCTGGGTCGCCGCTGTCTGGGTCGCCTCGGTTTTGAGCGCGACGGCGCCGGGCGATTCAGTCAGCGCTAAAATGATGGCGTAAACGCTGAAGCCGCCGATCGCACCGCCGACGAGTGCCGCCATTGCCACCACCGGAAGCGTACGCGCAGTGCGCATGAACCAGTGATCATTGGTATAACGAGCAGGCGGCATTTCACTCTCCTCGATCACCCCACTGCCCCTTGTCCACGCTGGTAAGCAACGCCGCATGGCCGCAAGCCGTTCCGCCGCTTGGTGTTCCGGTCTTGCGTAACGGAACGAAACGTCCCAGGCTGAGCGGATAAAAAATCAAATGTGGGGGGGAACGACGATGCGATGGCACAAAAGGCTCGCCGGTGCAGGGCTTGTTACGGGCCTTGCTGTGCTGTTGCTCGGGACCGCGGCGCACGACGCCGGTTCGCAAAACGGCATCGTCCGGATCGTCGTGCCCTATACGCCCGGCAGCGGACCGGACATCACCGCCCGCTTGATGGCGCAGGAAATCGGCAACGAACACGGCCCGGATATGGTGGTGGAGAACCGCCCGGGCGCCGGGACCGTAGTCGGCACCGAAGTGGTGCAACGCGCCGAGCCCGACGGCAGCATGGTGTTGCTGGTGGCGAGTTCGTTCGTCATCAATCCGGCCTTGAAGCGCGGCAATTACGACGTGGTGAAAGATTTCGCCCCCGTGTGCTACCTCGCTTCGACACCCATGGTACTCGTCGTGCAGGGGTCCTCGCCCTATAAGACACTGGCCGACCTCATTGCCGCCGCGCGCGCCCAGCCCGGCAAATTGTCATTCGCCAGCGGCGGCCCGGGCTCATCGCTCCATGTCGCCATCGAAGTCCTGCGACGCGCCGCCAATATCGATATCACCTATGTGCCGTTCGGCGGCACCGCGCCGGCGATCACCACCCTGATGGGCGGTCATGTCGACGCTGTCTGGGCGGACTATCCGACCGTGGTGGCGCAGCTTCAGGCGGGCACGCTGCGCGGGCTTGTCACCACATCGCATGCCCGCGTCGATACCCTGCCCGACGTGCCGACCTTCGCCGAAACCGGCGTGACAAAATACGAGGCCGATATTTTTTACGGCATCGTCGCGCCGGCAAAGACCCCGGAGGGCACGCTCGCGCAGCTTGTCAAAATGTTCTCGAACGCGGTGAAGGCACCCGACGTAAAGGGTAAGCTCGCCAAAGAAGGCTTGTTCCAAGTCGGCATGTGCGGCGCGCCATTCGGCGCCTATATGCAAAAGCTCGGCGAGGACTATAAGCGCATTATCAGCGAGTCGAATATTACGGCGAACTGATGCGTTTTGCTGCGGCGCAAGCAACATCGTCGCATTAGGCTCCGATTCGGTTCAGCCCTCTCAGTAATTTTTTTGAATATCAGAACTGCGGAAATGCAGGAACGGCATTTGACGTCGCGAGTTTTTACAGAGACGTTTACTCCGCGAGGAAATTCAATATGAACCGACGCGATCAGGAATTATTGGACAAACAATTGAGCAGTGTTCATCTTACGCCGCGCCATGACGGCGTAATGATTCTGGCGATACTCGCAGTATTTCTGACTGGAATGACGGTGGGCGGATTCTTATATGCGTTTACCGATCAACCGATGCGGGTGGCGGCGAATGATGTGCCGGCCGCCGTATCCTCTGTCCCCTACACGCCACAAATCGTGCGCCGATAGTCGGCTCGTTATTCTTCGGGCTCTGTGGTGAAGAACAAAGGATAGCCCTTGCTCTTGCCGAGTTCGGTCGCTTCCTTCGCTTTGGTCTCGGCAACATCGCGGGTGTAAACGGCAATGACGCAGGCGCCGCGGCGATGAGCGGTCATCATGACTTGGTGGGCTTGTTCAGCACCCATGCGAAATACCGCTTTAAGCACCAGCACGACGAATTCGCGCGGCGTGAAATCGTCATTGAGCAGAATGACCTTATAGAGTGGCGGCCGCTGGGTTTTGGTGCGTACCGCGGTGCGCGGCTTAACGATGGTTTTGGTCATAATGATCGCAGTCATATCGCGTCGGGACGGCCAGCCTGATGCAGCTACGATAATACCGTGCCGTCGGCATGTCCCAAAACAATATAGTCGATCCAGTTGGCAACCGCAGTACAGTACGTTCGTTCGGACGGCGATGTAGCGTTGCCCGCCGGCCTTGTGCGAAAATCACCCTGGCAAAATCAACGCGAGGATCCCATGCATATTCTCTGGATTGTCATCATCGGTTTCGTCGCCGGAATCATCGCGCGCTTTCTGGCGCCCGGTTCTAACAATCCGGCCGGCTTTATTCTGACGACGCTACTCGGTATCGCGGGTGCCTTTGTCGCGACGCTGATCGGTCAGGCCATCGGCTGGTACCGGCCGGATCAAGGTGCCGGACTGCTTGGTGCAGTCGTCGGCGCCTTGATTGTTCTTTTCATCTGGCACCGGCTGGTGGCGTCGCGCGTTATACCCGACCCCGGAGCCCGACGCTGGCTGTAGCAGGGCGCGTCAACACACGGCGCGGTGCCCGGCGTTCGACAACAACGGTGCGAGCCGTGCCGGCGCGCCCAGCAACGGTCAAATGATTGGTGTCCTTGCGCTGTCCCATGCGTAGCACGGCGGTTCTCGCCTCTTCGGCGGAGACCTGCATCAACGACATCACGATTTCGATTTGGCCATCGACCTCTTCGCTAAGGCCCTGCGCCGCCAACACCGCGTCTTCGATGGTGGGCGGATCGCGCCGGACCCTGCGGCGGCCGTCTTTGGTTTCCCATACATCGCTCATGTCGCACCTTCCATACTTCGCGTGACTTTCCAGCCACTTACAGCGTGCCTTTGGTCCAATTAGGCACTTTGAGTCTCGATTATCAGGCTTTTACCGCATTGCAGCAAGTAAATTGTGCAGTGCACTCACGGGAAAGTTTAGCGATTGAAATATGGGCGCAAAATGCAAATCGCCGGCGGTATGAAGCCGCCGGCGGTATGTCGTCCACAACCAATACCTTGGATCGCTGGCTAATGCGCCGCCGGCCTAATGACGCGGCGGCATTTCGCTGAACAGCACGCCGCCTTTGGCCTTCGCCGTCCGCGCTGTTTCGACAAGCGAGACGGTTACCTGATCGGCGGTCGTCCCGGCATTCTTGACCACGGCCTCGGTAATGTCTTTGACCAAACCGCGCTTCTGATCGAGCGAGCGGCCTTCCAAAATATAGACAACGACTTCAGGCATGAACTTTCCTCCATTACAACTCGACCAACCGCCTAGACGCCTCGCTCACCGCGATACGTTCAGGCTTGCCTCGAGTTCCGCCGCGTACTATCGGAAAAATACGGGGAAGGCACAACAGGAGCTAACGATGAAGTGTTTAGCATTCGCAGTTGGCGTTCTCGCGCTCGGTTTGGCCGCATCGAGTCCGGCGCGCGCCGACTTTGCGGTCGTCCGATACCAAGCCGGCTATTGCCAGATCTGGTGGGACAGCAGCGCCAATCCATGGGGCTCAAGCTGGACCAAGATCGCGATGGCGGTCGATTACGCGGCGGCTCGCGCTGCCCTCAACGTGGCTATCGCAAACAACCAGTGTGATTAAGACGCCGAAGAGCAGCCGGCCATGGCCGGTCGTTTAATCTAGGTTTTGTTCGTTTAATCGCTTTCGACCGTCCGCCGAAATCGGCGGGCGGTTTATCTTGGCCAATAATCGTGGCCAAGAACCAACAGTCGAAGTTACGCAGATTGCCGAGCGGATTTGCGCCGAACCATCTGCTTAATTGCGTGCACCAGCGCGATTGGAAAATCGGCTAGTGGTGCGGATTGAACAGACTACTCCATACCGATCCGAGCGTCGGATTGGGCTTCGTCTTCGCTGCAACGGGTCCGGTGTGCTTTATCTTTTTCGGCGGAAGCGGCCCCTCCACCGCGATTGCCGGCGTCTCCGGAACGTCGGAAGCGGTTGCGTCGCTCGTCGGCGACGCTTCGGATAGCGCTGCGATGCCCGGCGCCATCCGGCGCGCAGGAGCCGTGTCCGTTGCGCCAGTATCGTCAGCAGGCACTGCAGCCGCGGCGGTTTGCGGCGCGACCGGCGTTGACGGTTCGGAAATCGGCGATGCCGGTGCATTCACAGCGGCTACAGTCGGCGCTGCAGATACCACCGGCGCCTGCACCACGTCCGACGCGGCAACAATCGGCGTTCCCGGAGCCGGTGTTACGGCGGCCACCGAAGCGGAAGGAGCCGGCTTCGTCGGGATGGCGGCAGCTTGCACGCTGGTTACGATCGCATGCGCGGCGACTGCGGTGGCTTCGCTGCTGGCCGGCCTTTCGACCAGCGACAATACGACAGCGGCACCGGCCGTGGCCCCGACTGCTGTCGCGACAAGCACGACGCGCGCAGTACGCATGAAGCTCGGAGCGGGAGCAAGATAGCCCCATTCCGGACTGAAATTACCTGCCGATCGCATCCCGACCTCCCAGGCAGAAATCATAGCTGCCTGCACCTACTTGCCCAGAACCGCTACCGACACGAGTGCGTAATGCCCAGACTAAGACCGCACGCCCAGACTAGAACCGCGCTACGTCGGCCCGGTTCCAGCAACCACCTATGGATTAGCCAGGGCTGCCGAAGCCGGCAAGCCGGAACAATGCAATATCGTCCGCTGTTGCCAAAAGGCATCATATACTACTAAGTGCCCGTAATTTCACAATATTCCAATGCTGTGCGGGACGCTTATGCACAGGCCGCTACGCTCTGTGCCCAGTGCAGTTCCCTCCACGACAGAACCCGTCATGACGCCGAACTGAACTGGCGCTCCGCGGGCCGCACGTCGCTGTTTGAATCGCCGAATGGCGCGAACACCACATCGCTGATCATCCCGACAACATGCCGCGTGGCGTTGACCACGTGATCCTTAAGATCGAGCGTCTTGGCGAGCAGTAAATCCGGGTTGCGGGCGAGCCCGTCGGCGGGCCCAGCATCGCCGCCTGGATTGGCGGTGGTTTCGGCCATGGCGATCACGAGAGGCGCATGCGGCGGCGCTTCCGCAACGACCGGCAACGGCTTGGTATGGGAAGCGGCTGATTTCGTTGCAGGGTTGGTCACGACGACGCGGCAAATCGGCACCGCCGCGACGTTGGCGTCGTCACGCTTGATTTCCGGCGTTTGGCTGCCGGTGTCGACGGCTTGTGAGGCTTGCCTGGTCTTCTCGGCTGCCATCTGGGTCTTGAGATAGTTGACAATCATCGCGTGTTCGTCACGGACCATGGCCATCATCTCAGCGGAAGCGGGCGTAACCTGCTCCAGCGCCGGATGCGGCGCTGCCGCACGAATGAAGTGATACTGCGTGAACAGAAAACCGCCGATTACGCTTGCCAGCGCGGTCGGCATGATGTCGAGCACAATTTTGCCGGCGAAACGGGCCAGAAACGGCACTGCCGGCCGCGCTCCCTGTCGCTTATCGCCCGTTCGCACGATCCCGCCAACGATCTCGCTCGGCTGCATGATCCGTTTCCTAATTTTTCAAACGCGCGATTGAATTTCAAACATCTGTTTTAGGCGACCGCTAGCCGAGAAAAAGGAATTTTTGTGGCATTCCCAGTGCATCCCCTCTTAGGACTGCCGGCCTAGGCCGGCGATAACCCAGCCGGTGATGGTTTTTGCCAGCCATTCGATGGCCGCTTCATCAAGCACAAGATTGGTCGGCGGTTCCGCAAATTGCTCCCGATTGCGCAGGAACACGCTGCATTGGCCGAGCAGCCAGATCGCCGCCACCATGCGGGTGCGCTGATCGGCCTCGGGCAAGAAGCGGCCGACCAGATCGGCTGCAAGCCCCATGAACGGGGCGGCCTCCGCGCTAAGGAGGCTGCGGAACACCGGCGTCGGCCGCACAGTTTCCCAATTGAAAATCCGCATATGCCGGCTGTATTCGTCGCGCCCCATCATCGGGCGGAGCTGCCGGCCGATGAATTCGAAAAGCGCCTCCTCGCGCGACATCGTCTTCACCTCCGCGGCGTGCGAAAGCTGGTTTTCAGTCAGCGCGTTAAATGCCGCCCGCAACACTTCGTGGTACAGGCCGTCCTTGCCGTCGAAATGGTAATTGATGGCGGCCTGGTTGACCCGCGCCTTGGCGACGATGGCGCGGATGCTGGTGCCGTCGTAGCCGCGATCGGCAAACAGCCGTTCGGCAGCTTTTAAGATCCGCTCTCGGGTGACGTCGGAGGGCCGCGTCATTCAATAATCCGCCAATTTCAAACTCACGTTTGAATTTAAAATAGGCGTTTGACGTCAGCGAAGCAAGCCGCTACTTGCGGCAAGACCGCACACGACGATGGAACTTTGCGGCAGTCGAACAGCCGATTTTCAGGCCAAACCGCGGGTGGTGTCGTCGAACAGTTCCTCGACTCTATAGCGCCGCGGCAGCAATTTCTGTTCGAAGGCTGCGTTGATGATGGTTTCCAGCGCGGCCCGGTTCGGTTCCAGCCCGAATTTGATCTGCGCGGCATTCTTATTGCCGCTCTTGGCGGCGATATCGCGCGCCTCTTTGAAGATGCGGAACACTTCGCGCGCAAGGTCCGGGCGCTTCTGCGACAGTTCGGTCCGGATGACCAGCAAATGATTGATCGGAGCGCCATGCTGCTGCGCCCAGGCCTCGGCCGCCTTCTCGTGATCCGGGATCAAATGTTTCAAGCGCGGGTCCGGCAGCTTGTCACCGACGACTGCCGCGTCGACTTCGCCGTCGAGCAACATCTGCACCATGTTCTTGCCGGCCGGGGCGCGCTCGACAAAATCCGGGTCGGTATATTCGGCAAGATGCGGGTCTTCGAAGGTAACCCAGTGCACCTTGCTGAGATCAACGCCGTATTGTTCGCGGAGGATGCTGCGAATCCAGGTCACGGTAGTCACTGTGTAAGCGCGGATGCCGACCCGCTTGCCTTCAAGAGCTTTCGCCGACAGTTCGCCATGTTCCGGATTATAGGCGATGGTGTGATGCTGGCCGCGCGCGACGACCACCGCCGGCATCAGCACATAGGGTTTGTCGTAAGCTTTGGCCTGGAGATAGGTGACGATCGCCAGTTCACCCAAGTCGAACTTGTGATCGCGTACCAGCGGCTTAAAACCGGTATTGGCGACCTTGATGTCGGCGAACTCGAATTCGACCAGATCGGACGGCACCGCGCCTTGTTTGATAGGCAGCGTATTCGGGTAATCGCCCAAAAGAGTGAAGAGTTTCGTTTTCGCAGTCACGGCGAATCCTTTCCCTGATATCTGAGACTTCTTGAGACTATCCCGGCCGTCATTCAACCGCCGACCAGATCTTTTGTCTCCGCGAACATTTCATCGACCGAAATCCGGCGCGGAATGAGCTCTTGCCGATAGGCGTAATCGGCGATCATTTCCAGGCTCGGCCGGTTGGCCTCGATGCCGAACGGGACCGGATCCGGCTCGGCGGCCGCGGGCGCCAGCTGCTTGCATTCTTTGAGAAGCCGCCACACCTCGCGAACCATGTCCGGGTCGGCGCGGACGTCGGCTGCACGCATGACGACAAGATGATTAATCGGCACGAGCTTGTGCTTGGCGTACCAGCGTTTCGCCTCGGCCTGCGGATCGCCGAACAGCGACTTCGCCCGCGGGTCGTCCGAGGTCTCGCCGAGCACGGCATCAAGCTCGCCGTCGAGCAACATCGGCACTAATTTCCGACCCGCGGGGGCACGCTTCGTCGTATCGCGATATTCGGCGACATGCGGGTCTTCGAAAGTGATCCACTCGATACTGTCGAGATCGACGCCATAATCGGCGGCAAGAATGCCGCGAATCCAAGCGCCGGTCGTGGTCGTGAAAGAGCGGATGCCGACGCGCCTGCCGTTCAGCTCGCGCGGCGTCAACTTGCCCTTTTCGGCGTTGTAGATCGCGTATGGATGCTGGAAGCGCCCCGTCATTGTTGCCGGCAGGAGCGCCAAAGGCTTGCCATGGGTGCGGGCAAGCAGATAGGTCACCACCGCCATTTCCGAGAGGTCGTATTTGTCCTCCCGGATCATGCCCTTGAAGCCGTCCCAGACCGGCACGATCTCGGTGAAGTCGAAATCGAGACGGTCGGAGCGCACCACGCCCGATTTCAGCGGCGTGGTGTAGGGATAGGTGCCGAGCAGCGTTTTCAGCGTCTTTTTATGGCCTGCGCCGTCGGACATCGCTTGGGTCAGCCCTTGAGGCTCGGGTAGAGCCCGAGCGCCGTATTACCGAAAATCCAGTCCTGATCGGACGCTTTCGCGAACGAGAACGCCTTGCGCGCGGCGCCCAGGATTTCCGGCAGCGTACCGACCGAGTTGGGAAAATTGGAGCCCCAGGCGATCCGCGAGGCGCCGAAGGCATCGATGAACTTGGCAAAGAAGGTTTCCGGCGCGCCCTTCCCCCAGTTCTTTGGCGTCACGTTGATCGGCGTGATCTTCAGATAGACCTGCTTGTATTTGGCAAGCGCGAGAAACTCCGCGGCGCCGGCGTAAGGCGGTCCGTCGGCGAACGGCGTGCGCGCCAGGTGATCGAGGATCATGGTCACCTTGGGAAATTTGTCCATCACCTGGCGCAAAAGCGGAATACCCTCCTGCTTCATCTGCATGCAGACCGGAATGTTCTTCGCCACGGCGTGCTCCCAGAACGGATAGGTTTTCGGATCGGCAAACCAGGTGGACTGATCGGGCAATGTGCTGCCGGTGGTGAACAGCCGCATGCCGGTGCAGCCGCGGCTGAGCCAGTAGTCGAATTTCTGCACCGCGTCCGGAGCCAGAACGTCGATCGAATAGACGCCGGTGAAACGCTGCGGCACCGCCGCGACGGCATCGGCAACATAGCTGTTGTCATAGCCGTAAGCGGTCGACGAATGCACGATCGCCGCCTTGTCGACGCCGGCGTCGTCCATCGCCTTGAGCAAAGTTTCGTAGGTCGTCGGCCGTTCGCTCGACCAGGTGGATTGCGTGCCGCCGAGCGGCGCCAGCGGATAGTGCTTGGTGTCGGGCGAAACGATGTGCGGATGAATATCAATCACGGGCATGGCTGTTCACTCAGTTGCGAGGGGACGGTTCACGGGTCGATATCGACGAAGACTTCATCGAGATTCGGCCGCGATGGGATCAGTTCTTGCTGCAAAGCATAAGTGACCAGCGCCTCGATGCTCGGCCGGTTTGCCGCAATACCATAAGGCAGCGGATCGCTCATCAGCGAGAAGAAGCCGCGATAACGCTTATCCTCCACGCTGTCATCGCGTCCGAGCTTGAGCGCTTCGAGATATGGCGTCTTCGCAGTGACAAAGGCGTTCATCAGCGAGCGTGCCAGCCACGGGTAGCGTTTGATGTGTTCATCCTTAACGACGATCAGGCCGTGGATGGGCAGGATGCCGGTACGGCGAAACCAATCGGCCTCAACCTGTTCGACATTGGCGATAAGCTCGGGATAGGTGCCAACGGCGGCGCCGGTCGGCGCGTTCATGTCCCAGTTGCCGATCGGCGGCCCGGCACGGCCGACGCCGGCCGGCCCGGTGAAACCGGCCTGGATTTCGCCGGACGCCATCATGCTTTGCAGCGATTTGCCTTCCGGCGCATGGATCACATTCGGCGGCAGCTTCAATGCCGCGACATGCTCCTCGTCGTCGACCACCCAGGTCACCTTGGATGAATCGAGGCCGAATTCATTGACGAAGATGCCGCGCGTCCACACTCCGGTCGTAACCGAATAAGCCCGCACACCGACTTTCTTGCCCTCGAGATCTTTGGGCGTCCTGATATTTGCGTCGGGGCGCACGACGAAGCCGCCGTGATGGAAACGCCGCATCACAAAAATGGGCAACGCGATATAGGGCGCGCCGCGGGCGCGGGCGATCATGTAGGTGGTCGGCGCCATCTCGCAGATGTCGAATTCGACGTCGCGGACCATGCGGCGGAACGCCTGGATGATCGGCACCACTTCCACGAAGTCGGCATTCACCCCGTCGATCGGGACGCTGCCGTTCTTCACCGCCGTGGTGTGGCCGTAGCTGCCGATAGCGATTTTGAGCGCCGGCCGCTCGGCGCCGGTCGGAATCTTGCTGCTGGTCGTCTGCACGTTCACGTCACGTCCTCTTTCGTGTTTGACCTATTGTTTTGGAATGCCGGCTTTTTCGATCACCTGGCGCCACCTCTCCGCATCGGCCTTCATGCGTTGGGAGAGTTCGTCGGGCGTGCTCGCCCACGGCTCCATGCCTAGGGTAGCCATGGTCGCGCGAACATCCGGGAGCTGCAGCGCATCGCGGATTCCACCATTCAATTTCATGATGACCTCATTGGGAATGCCGGCCGGGGCAGACAGAGAATTCCAGCTATTGACCACGTAATCCGGATAGCCGCTCGATTTGACGGTCGGCACGCCCGGAAGCGCGGCGTCAGGCTCATCGCCGGACACGGCGACGACCTTGATCTGTTTTCCCGCGACCATGGGATTGAAGGCGGCGTAATAGTCGAAGCCGACATCGACGTCGCCGCGGACAATGGCCGAGACGAGTTCAGGGGTGGTGCGGAAAGTAACGATGGCGGCATTTATGCCGGTCACCATGCGGAACAGTTCGGCGGAAAGATCCTGCGTGCTGCCGATCGCGATCGCGCCGAAATTCAGCTTGCCGGGATTGTCCTTGGCAAAGGCGACGAGCTTCGCGACGGTATCGAGCTTTGCATCCGCCTTGGTCGCCAGCAAGATATCGAACTTGGCGAATATCGAGATCGAGGCGAAATCGTGCTCGACATTATATGGCAGCGCTTGGAAGAGGCTTTCGCTGATGGCGGCGCCGTTGCCGGTGAGGAATAGCGTATAGCCGTCGGCGGGAAACGATAGCGCGGCCTTCGCCGCGACGATCCCGCCCGCCCCTGGCCGGTTGTCGACGAAAAAGTTTTGTCCCATCCGCTCGCTGAGCTTCTGGGCGATGAGCCGCGTGGTGACGTCCGCGACGCCGCCGGGACCATAGGGCAGAATGATGCGAACAGGACGTTGCGGGTAACCGCTCTCGGCGCGGCCGGCGACGGCGAAAAGTGCCGACATCACGACGATGGCTGTCGCCAAGCCAACGCGCCGCCAAGCGCCATATCCAACCCGCACAGGCTTCCTCCGGGCAATTTTTTGTCCCGGCATTTATCGGCAATAGCCGATGCCGGCTTGGTGGCCGGGATGATCACCAGCGCACCTTCGGTGTCCATTCCGAATAGCCTCTCGGTTTGATATATAAATCGTCATCGTTGTGCCGCCTCCATGCAGACGGCGCCTACTAGTTGGCTTACCGCAGCGCTAAGCCGCGATATCGGAAATATGTCGAATGATCGATTTCAGACTTCTGCGCCATTTCTCCTATTTCCTCGCGGTAGCCGATGAGCGGCACTTCGGCAGAGCGGCGAAGCGGCTCGGCATGTCGCAACCGCCGCTCAGCCAGCAAATTCAAGTCTTGGAGAAATCGCTCGGGGTGCGGCTGTTCGAACGCTCCCGGCAAGGCGTGACGCTGAGCCGCGAAGGTGCGGCCATCCTGGCGCCGGTGCGGCGCTTCATGGAGCATGCACAGCGGTTGCAACAAGCGGTCATGGATGCGCGCAGCGGCCGCAGCGACGTCGTCACCATCGGCGCCATTAATTCGGCGATGTTCGACATCATGCCGCGGCTTACCCGCACGGCAAAAAAACTTTACCCGCAGCTCTCGCTTGCGGTGATGGAGATGCAGAGCAGCGACGCGCTCGCGGCCGTGCAGAGCGGCGAGATCGATATTGCGCTGGCCCGCTTCGACGATCAGATGGCATCGCTCGAAGTTCGCCCCATCATGAAGGATCACCTCGTTCTGGTCCTGCCGATCGATCATCCGCTGACCAAACGCGACCGCGTCGGTCTCGCCGAACTCGCTGGCGAAAGCTTCGTGCTGTTTCCCCGCCGTTCGAGCCCGAGCTATTTCGATCAGATCACCAGCGCCTGCCGTGTCGCCGGGTTCTCGCCTCACGTTCTCCATGAGGTTCCGTCGGTGGTCTCGCAGATCGCCTTTGCGGGCTGCGGCATTGCCGTCGGCATGGTGCCGAGCCGTGCCATGCGTTTCGGCGGCGGCGACGTGGTGTTCCGGCCGCTCCTTGAAACCATCCAGGTCGTCAGCATCGCGGCAGCGTGGAGTCCCACGCATCAGAAGGATTTGGTGCCGCTGATCGTCGACATCGCGCAAGATATCGGAATGGATATCGGCGGGGTGCGTGCGACGCTGCCTGATGCCGGTATTGCCCCGGCAAGACGGGTGCGCAAAGCCTGATGCACAAGTCCAGAGGGCGCGATATAATCCGCGCAACCAGAGGGGGGAAGAAAAAATGAACGTGCGATCATTGCCGTCCGATGTAATCGGATTATCCAAGGTCGTGCCGCCGCTGTCGCGTCGCGGTTTCATGTCGAGCTCGGCGGCGGCCGCCGCCGGCTATACGCTTGCCGCCGGCCCGGTTCGGGCCGACGCCATCCAAACCGATACCAAGGGTCTCGACGCCGGCGACACCAAGATCAAGGTGTCAGGCGGCGACATGCCGCTCTATTACGCGCGGCCCACCGGCGTTCAGAAACCGCCGATCATCCTCGTCTGCATGGAGATTTTCGGCCTGCACGAATACATCAAGGATGTCACGCGCCGGCTTGGTCATCTCGGCGCGCTCGCCGTTGCGCCGGATTATTATTTCCGCCTGGGCGACGTGACCCAGATCAGCGACATGCAGCAGCTCTTCCCCAAGGTGAACACCAAGACCGACGCCGAATTATTCGCCGATCTGGATGCCACCGTGGCCTGGGCCAAGGCCCAAGGCGGCGACGGCAACCAGCTCGGCATCATGGGCTTCTGTCGCGGCGGCCGTAATGTCTGGCACTATTCGACCCACAATCCCGATCTCAAGGCCGGCGTTGCGTTCTACGGTTCGCTAGTCGACACCAGCGATGCTGCGCCGAAGAGCTCGATCGATCTCGCCGCGGAAGTGAAGGAGCCGGTTCTCGGCCTTTATGGCGAAGAGGATACCGGCATCAAAGTTGACCAGGTCAAGGCGATGGAAGCGGCCCTCAAGGCCGACGGCAAGACCGCCGAATTCCATATCTATCCCGGCGCGCCGCACGGCTTCCATGCCGATTATCGGCCGAGCTATCGCAAGGACGCGGCCGAAGATGGCTGGAACCAGATGATCCGCTGGTTCAAAAAATACGGCGTACTGAGCTGATCAAAAACACGGCCGCAATCAACTAACAATAGGGGAAGCAGATGGCGCGCGTCGACATCGTCAAACGCGAAACTCTCAACGCGCGTCAGTCGCAGCTCTACGATGCGATCATGAAGACGCGGCCGCGCGGCAATCTCAGCGGGCCATTCTCGGTGTGGATTCACACGCCGGAGATCGCAGAGCCCGCTGATGCGCTCGCCAATTGCTTTCGGTTCAACCACACGATCGACCAGCGACTGATCGAACTGATCATCTTGCTGGTGTGCCGCGACGCCACGGTGAAATATGCCTGGGCGGTGCACGAACCGCTCGCCCGCAAAGCCGGCCTCGCCCCGGACGTCATTGCAGCGATCCGCGCGCGCAAACGCCCGGACTTCAAGCTGGACGACGAACGGCAAATCTACGAACTGATCACCGAGCTCACCACGACCAAGAGCTTGACCGCGGAATCGTTCGAACGCGCGACGGCTGCTTTCGGCCGTCAAGGCGTCATCGAAGCCGTGAGCTGCGCCGGCTTCTACGGCATGGTCGGGCTCGTCATCAACGCCTTCGATATCCCGCCGCAGACGGATGACGTGCTGACGTGAGCGCCCTCAACTGCCGCTGCGATCGCCGAGTAGTGGAAAGAACACGTCCTGCCAAGATTTAGGCGCAGCTTTCAATTCGCCGGTCTTGGCCATGAATCCCGCGAGTTTCATCAGCCCGGTCGGCGCTACCGAAAACAGCACTGTGCCGTCGGTCAAAAGCGCGATCACGTCGTCCTTCGACGTCTTCGAGGCTTCGGATTTGAGATAAATATCCGCCGCGGCGGCTGGATCCTTGGCGATGAATTTCATGCCGTCTTCCGTCGCCGCGATAACAACGCGCGCCACTGCCGGATTGGCATCGACGAATTTTCTGCCGGCGCCGAGCGCAACGCCGGTCATTTCCTCGCCCAGGATCTGCTTCGACGTGATCACGACGTGGACCTTGTCGCTGCGCTTGAGGATGGCGGTGAATGGGGCCGTCGCCACATAGCCGGCAATGATCTGCCCGGAGAGGAGCGCGGCGGTCGCGTCCGGATGCGGCATGCTGACCAGAAGCTTGTCGATACGGCGGTAGTCGCCAAACGTCTGTTCCGCCGCCATCCGCATGACCACCGCCTGCGGCGAGGTTGTGGCCGGCACCGCGATCTGATCATTGTCGCCGAAATCGGCGAGCGATTTGATCTGCGGCTTGTTGGTTTCGAGAATAAAGGCATTGGCGCCCAATGCCGCGAGGCCGGCCACCTCCTGATGACCCCTCGTCTTCTCCCAGGCGATCAGAAGACCGGGCGTGCCGAAGGCGCCGACGTCGATATTGCCGGACAGCACCGCGTCGGTGATGGCCGGCGAACCGGAAAAGCGCTGCACCGTGACCTTGAGATCGGGGAGGCCCGCCTTCTTCGCTTCTTCGGCAAAAAAGCCCTGCGCCTCGGCCACGACGACCGGCAGATAGATCAAGCCGAACTGGATGCCGATGCGAACCTCATTGACCTCGGCACGCGACGGCGTGGCGGCGAAGACGGCGCAACCGGCAATGACGACGCCGACAAGACGGCGCCAGCGATTTTTTCCGAGCATTGCGTTCCCCTCGATTGCGCTTTTGTCCGTGTATCGCCCCGCGTTTTTTTGGACGTTTCGGTGCGCGACAGCACTTGCGCTTTTTTCAATGTCGTTCGGCCACGTCGCGTCAGCGCGACGGCACGATCGGGGCCGTTATCCAGCCGGACCAAGCCATCGATGATCGCATCCTCCCAGACGGAGAGCCGTGGACACGTGCTGCGCCATGCCTCCATCGTTTGGATAAGTACGCGGCCGGTCCGCTACCCAGGTGAGAAACTGGATCATGATCAGGCTTGACGCGGATAACGACTCGGACATGGCAGCCTCCGTCGACACCACTATAGGACGAAAATCGATCAGATGCAGCATGCCGCTCCACCCGACCCAGGCCGGGAACTAAAAGCGCGGAGCGCGCGTTATTCGCCGCATTCCGTCGAGTGCCGATAAAAGTGATTGTGCCTGCCCGCAAAAAATGAGATCAATTCTCAAATTTCAACGCGAGGATTTTCATGGCTATCCTCATCAGCATTCTCATCACCTTTCTGGTCGTTATTCTCGTCCTTTATCTCGTCAACATGTTGCCAATCGACGGTCGCGCCAAGCAGATCGTGCGCATTATCGTGATCATTATCGGCATCCTGTCGCTGTTGCGCTATCTCGCCGTCTTCTGATATCGGCGCCGCCACTTTGCAACGCATTGAAGGATACGCCATCGTTTCCGCCGACGGCATGATCGCCGACGCCAAAGGCGAGATGCCGGACACAATCCGCAACGACGCCGATCAGCGCCACCTCCAGGAAAGTCTCGACCGCGCCGCCATCCTGGTGCATGGACGCCACTCGGCCGAGGGCGGCCCGCGTGCCGGGCGCCGCAAACGGCTGGTCGTCACCCGCCAGACCGCCGCGCTCGCGCGCGACCCGTTGCAGCCCAATGCGCTGTTGTGGAATCCGCTCGGTACGACGCTCGAAGAGGCGCTCAAACAAAGCGGCGTTACCGACGGCATCGTCGCCATCATCGGCGGCCCCGAGGTCTTCAGCCAGTTTCTGCCGCTCTATGATGCGTTCCATCTTTCCCGCGCCGCGAACGCGACCATCCCCGGGGGGCTCCCGGTCTTTACCGAGGTCGGTCCCCGCGTCACGCCTGACGATGTGCTGGCCCGTCACGGCCTGCGGCCGGGCGCACGCCGCGACCTTGATGCCGCGGCGGCCGTCTCGGTGGTGACGTGGAAGCGGTAGAGCCTGGGAGCGTTAGAGCCTGACGCTCACTTCGGAATTTGCACAAGTTCCTTGACCTGATCCGGCGTCAGCGGCGCCGGCAGGAATTTTTGCGTCACCGCACTCGCCATGACCGCGTCGAGATTCTTGAGCTCGTCGGTCTGCAGCGCCTCTTTGGGAATGAGTTTGACCACCCGCTGCACAATGCTGTCCGGCAGGCCGGAATACTCGCCGTAGATTTTCAGCGCCTCGGGACTGGAATACATCCAGTCGACCGTTTCCCGGTAAGCCTGCATGAAGCGCACCAACGCGTCATGCTTGTTCTGCAGTGTCTGCGCGCCCGTCAGGTTGACGCGGACGACTTGCGTGCGCAACGCGTCGACATCGTTGCCGGTGGCGATGATGCGGGTCTTGCCGGCCTCGACCAGATCGAGCCCGAACGGCGCGGCGCCGAACCCGACATCGACCTGGCCGGTCATGGTTTGCGTAATCGTCGCCGCGATATTGCCGGTCGGTTGCGGCTTGGCGGTCAGGTGGTATTGCGCGATCAAGGCCAGCACCGAGGCGTGAGACGAAGAACCGACTGCCGAGAACGCGATGGTCTTGCCGTTGAGGTCCTGGATGCTGTGGATCGGAGAATCCACCGGCACGTACCAATACAAGTCCGGCGCGCCAGTCATCTCGCTCGATATGATGCGGATCGGGGCGCCCTTGCCGAATGTCCCAATGGCGGCCGACACCCCGGAAGCGGCGGCGACGTCGATGCTGCCGCCGATGAGCGCCTGGATCGATTCCGGACCCGCGGCGGTATAGAGAATATCGAGGTTAAGCCCGTGCTTCTTGAAAATGCCGCCGCGCTGACCGAGTTCGGCAAGACCGGCGTCCCAGGCGCCCTTTTGCGGGATGGCAACCTTGAGCGTGTCTTCCGCGGCGGCCAACCGGCTCGTGCCGGCGAGCGACAACACGCCAAGCATCATAACGATCAAAAGACGCATATTTTCCTCCCGAAGCTGACGGCGAAGGCGACCCTCGAGGTGACCTGTCACTCGCCGCCTATTATTATCGTGGGCATGACATTACCTCCCGGCCGTCTGGATACAAGCCGCGTCGTCGCGCTCGACTACGAAATCGCCCAAGAACAAGCTTCCGCGCTCGGCAGAGCCGGACGCGCGCTGGAGGCGGCGCTTGCGGCTTTAGGGGACTTTGAGGCGGCCCGGGCGACGGATCGCAGCCGGGCCGAGCTGGTGCAGGCGGCAAGCGACGCCCTATGGCGATTTTTGGTGCAGCGTGAATGCTGCGGATTACGCGATGCCCGACAGGTGATCCGCGATTACCGCGTGCCCGCCGACGTGCAAAACCGCGTCGGCGTGTTCGCCGGCCGGCGCCGCGCCGTTATCATCTCTTTAGCCGTTATCATCTCTTTAACTATTGTGGGCCGGCCTCAGTCCGTTCACTGGCAAGGCTTTTTTCACCCTTCTCACGGCATTGTTGCCGCTTATTCAATGGCGTAGCGCGTTCGGAGTCGTAATGAGTGCCCTTCCCATTCTTGACGAGCTCGAGGGCGCCCTCGTTTCCGGCGATGTCGGCCGCCGCATCAGCATCCTCGCCCGCGTTACCGATCTGTTTCTCAACGGTGCTGACCGCTATTCCGAGGATCAGGTCGATGTCTTCGGCGATGTCATGGCACGCCTCGTCAAGACCATCGAAACGAAAGCCCGCGCCAAGCTCGCAGACCGCCTGGCGCCGATCTCGAACGCCCCGTCGAACGTCATCCACATGCTGGCCTTCGATGACGATATCGAAGTGGCCCGCCGGGTGCTGACGCAATCCGAACGTCTCGATGATCGCGACCTCTTGTTCAGCGCCGGCACCAAGAGCCAGCAGCATCTATTCGCGATTTCGCAACGGGACTCCTTAAGCGAGGCGGTGACCGACGTGCTGGTCGAGCGCGGCGATCGCGACGTGGTTCATTCAGTGGTACGCAATATCGGCGCGCGCTTTTCCGACGCCGGCTTTCGTATGCTGGTCAAGCGTTCGAGCGGCGACGATATATTGGCGACCGAAGTCGGCTTGCGCCCCGACATTCCGCGGCCGCATTTCCTCGTCCTTCTCGAGAGAGCGTCGAGCGAAGTGCGGGCGCGGCTTTCCGCCGAAAACCCGCAGGCTGGAATCGCGATCGCGGGTGTCGTCAACGAAGTAGTCGGTGGCATCCGCACCGAACTGCTCAATGCATCGCCAGACTTCGCCGCCGCCCAGGCCGCGGTCGAGCAGCAAAACCGCATTCGCCGCATTGGCGAGGCGGAAGTCTATCAATACGCCCGTGAACGCAAATTCGAGGAGTGCGCGATCGCGCTTTCGATCATGTGCGACGTGCCGATCGACGTGGTGGAGCGGGCATTGCTCGATCCCGGCGCCGAAATCGTCCTCATTCTCGCCAAGGTGGCGCGGCTGTCGGCGACGACGACCAAGGCGATCCTGCTGTTGCGCGCCGCCGATCGGGGCATGTCGGCGAAAGACCTCGACCAGGCGCTGTCGAGCTTCAACCGGCTACAGACCGAAACCGCAAAGCGCGTGCTGAGCTTCTTCCGCACCCGCGTAAAAAAGCCGGCGGAACCGATGATCACGCCGGCTGTTGCCGCCAACGGCTGAAGCCGACCGGAACGGAACCAACGGCGCAATTGACTCAACAAGTCGGACGACTGCTCGCACGCCGATAAGCGGAACGTGACAAAGCCTTAAACGTTTTCTAGCAGAATTTGCTTGACTCCCCATGGTTAGTATTTATGTGGGGATTTAGCCGCTTGTTGGTCGGTTCATGTGGACTGGCCGGGCGGCTTTCGCTTTCCGCGGCGCCGGTTCGCCGGCATCTCGGGTTCTTATCTCTGGTTGGGGAGGACGGCATGAGCCAGAACGCCCTCTTACGATCGGCGAAGGGCTTGGGGATCCCAGGTACCGCCCGTAAGGAAGACAGGAAGACGAAGCTGAAAGTGGCGATACCCGCGGTCGGGGACGATCGTCCCGACCATTTCGCCACGCGTAACGGCATCCGCTGCGCCGGCGTTCACCTGATCGTCGATTTGCATGGCGCCGAGCGCCTAAACGATCTCGAGCACATCGAGGCGACCTTGCGGCGCTGCGTTGAAGCGGCCCGCGCCACGCTGCTGCACATCCATCTGCACCACTTTCAACCGAGCGGCGGCGTGTCGGGAGTGGCGGTGCTGGCGGAGAGCCACATCTCGATTCACACATGGCCGGAGGTCGGCTATGCCGCGCTTGATGTTTTCATGTGCGGCTCGGCCGAACCCGATCAATGCATACCGGTGCTGCGGGAAGCTTTCGCCGCGAAGCGTGTCGATGTGAATGAGTTGTTGCGCGGCCAAGACGCCTGACCTCCGAACGATTGACAAGGTTTGAGCGGCCGGGCCAAGTCCCGGCCGTTTTCTTTGGCGCCAGTTCCGTCAGGAGCTGATTTTAATTGGGGGCAATGATGGCACAGAAGCCACCGGAACAGCGCTGGATTGCCGAAACGCTGTTCGACGACCTGGGCTTTCGCATGACCTACCGGGTCGACAAGGTGCTCTACGAATTACAGACGAAACATCAGCATCTGGTGCTGTTCGAGCAGCCGTATTTCGGCAAAATGCTGATGCTCGACGGCGCCACTCAGATCTCCAAGCGGGACGAGTTCATCTACCAGGAAATGATGTCGCACGTGCCGCTTTTCGCTCACGGCAACGCCCGCGACGTATTGATCGTCGGTGGCGGCGACTGCGGCATTGCGGAGGAAGTGCTCAAGCACAAGACGGTCGAACGGCTCACCCAGGTCGAGATCGATCCCAAGGTGATCGAGTTCGCCAAGGAACATTTTCCCGAATTCACCGCGCCGGTGTTCGCCGACAAGCGGTTTGAATTCGGTGATCGGCGACGGCGCGAAATATGTCGCCACGACATCCCGCCGCTTCGACGTCATCATCGTCGACTCAACCGATCCGCACGGTCCCGGTAAAGTCCTGTTCGGCCATAAGTTCTATGCGGGCTGTAAGCGCTGTCTGAACAAAGGCGGTGTTCTGGTGACGCAGAACGGCGTGCCCTTTTTTCAGCAAAACGAACTGACCTCGTCAATGACGAAGCTTCGGCAGTTGTTTGCCGATGCCGGTTGCTATGTGGCGGCGATCCCGGTCTATGTCGGCGGCCACATGGCCATGGGCATAGCGACCGACAATAGGAGCTTGCGCAAGCTTCCGGCGAAAGCGATCGCGGCGCGTTACCGCAAGGCCGGTAGTTTCGGCACCAAATATTGGACGCCCGAAGTCCAGGCCGCCGCCTTCGCCTTGCCGCGTTTCATCGCCGATGCGGTGGCGAAAGCCGGCAAGCCGAAACAAGCAAAGCGCGGTTAGCGCGCGGCCAGTTACATGGATGTAACCGTCCTTGAGTTTGTGGCTCGCAATGGGCAGCAACGCGCTTCGCGTGGTCACAAAAATCAATTAAGGTGCGCATCTGAATGAACGCGCGTCTGGGAGGATGTGGCCATGAAACTCTATATGCATCCGGTATCGATGACGAGCCGACCGGTGCGGCTGTTCATCGCCGAGAACAAGATTCCAGTCGACGAAGTAACGGTCGACCTTTTCACCGGAGAACAATATCAGCCGGCCTACGCGGAATTGAATCCAAATAACCTCGTGCCGATGATCGAGGATGGCGACATGCGCCTGACCGAAAGCTCGGCGATCCTCAAATATCTTGCCGACAAAATCGGCTCACCGGCTTATCCCAAGGAGCTCAAGCAGCGCGCCAAGGTCAATGAGGTCATGGATTGGCTCAATACCAATTTCTACCGGGAATGGGCTTATAATCTCTGCTACCCGCAGCTATTCCCGCACCTCAAGCGGCGCAGCGACGAGGCGCAGGCCGCCACGATAGAGTTCGGGCAGCAGAACGCCAAGCGCTGGCTGCAAGTCCTCAACGACCATTGGATCGGCCCGAAGAAGCAATATCTGTGCGGCGATCAGATCACGATCGCCGACTATTTCGGCGCCGCTTTGGTCACCTTGGGCGAAGTCATCCGCTGTGACTTCTCCGTCTATCCGAATATCGAACGCTGGCTCAACAACGTGAAAAAGCTGCCGAGCTGGCCGACGGTCAATGAGGTATTCTACGGCCTGGTGGAATCGGTGAAAGGACAGGAGTTTCACGCGATCTAACAAAGGCCGGCTAACCTCACTATCTTGATCATGGATTGCGGGGCGCGGCTTTTAATCCGCATCCCGGCATAACGAGGACAGCCCGATGAGTTTCTTCCCCGGTAAGGATCCCGCGCCCGGCGACGTCCGGGCGAGCGACGCCATCGACCAGCTGATCGTGCCGCGCTCGGTCGATCTCGGTGGCTTCCAGGTGCATCGTGCATTACCGTCGGCGCGCTCGCGCATGGTCGGGCCGTTTATTTTCTTCGACCATTTCGGACCGGCCGTGTTCCAGGCCGGCAACGGCGTCGATGTACGGCCGCATCCGCATATCGGTCTTGCCACTGTCACCTATTTGTTCGACGGCGAGATCGTACACCGCGACAGCCTCGGCACCGCGCTGCCGATCCGGCCAGGCGCCGTCAATTGGATGACTGCCGGGCGCGGCATCGTGCACTCCGAGCGTACCGCACCCGATCATCGCGACGGCGGCGAGCCGCTACACGGCTTGCAATTATGGGTCGCGCTGCCGCATCAGGAAGAGGAAGGCGCCCCTGCTTTTGCTCATACTGCATCGGCAGACATTCCGGAGTTACGCGAAAACGGGCTGGCGTTGCGCGTCGTTGCCGGCTCCATGCACGGCCTGCGCTCGCCCGTCGTAACCTCTTGGGACACCATTTTTGCCGAGGCACATCTTAGCGTTGGCACCATCCTCCCCCTCAGCGGCGATCACGAGGAACGGGCGGTCTATGTATTGGCCGGCGAGATCGAGATCGGCGGCACTCAATATGGTCCGGAGCAGCTTCTCGTGCTCAAGCCCGGCGACCGCATCGAGGTGAAAGCCGCGAGCGATGCTCATGTCATCCTCGTCGGGGGCGCCGCGATGGACGGACCGCGCCATATCTGGTGGAATTTCGTCTCCTCCCGCAAGGAGCGGATCGAAGCGGCCAAGGCCGATTGGAAGGCCGGCAAATTCGATTTGGTGCCCGGCGATACGAGCGAATTCATCCCGCTGCCGGAAGACCGTTAGACCCCGATCGCCGCTTTGATGCGCTCGCGCGATATCGGCAGATCGCGGAAGCGTTTGCCGGTCGCATCGGCAACCGCGTTGGCCACCGCCGCCGCGGCAGGCCCCTGCCCGGCTTCGCCGGAGCCCAGGAACGGCATTCCCGGACGATTGATGATGTGCACTTCCATCGTATCGGGCACCGCGGAAAAGCGCAGCACCGGATAAGTCGCCCAATCGAGACTGGTGATGCGCCGATCGTCGAAGGTCACACTCTCGTATAGCGTCCAGCTCGCCGATTGCAGGATGGCGCCCTCGATCTGATTGGCAATGCCGTCGGGATTGACCACCTGACCGCTGTCGACGGCGGCAACCGCGCGCACCAGCCGGGCGCGGCCGGTATCGTGATTGACATCGACTTCGCAAGCGACAGCGCAATAAGCGGCAAGGTTCTTGTAGCGGGCAAAAGCAAAACCATAACCGCGGCCGCGCACGGCGGCGCGCGGCCTTGTCGACCAACCGAAACGCTCGGATGCCGTAGTGACCACCTCGCGAGCGCGTGCATCCTCGAGATTTTGCAGCCGGAACACGACGGGATCTGTGTCGACGCTCTCGGCAAGCTCGTCCATGAAACTTTCGATCGCGAAAATATTCATGTAGGCGCCAAGTGCGCGCAAGGCTGACACCCGCACCGGCATCTGCGGCAGAAAATGATTGACCACCTTCGCGCTGGGAATTTTATACAGCGGGATCGAATTGCGGTCGCCGCCGCCTTCCGGCATCGGAAGCGGTTTCGGCGCCGGCTCGGGAAACGGATCGGCCAGATAACGCGCTGCGAGCAGCGAACCGGCCGATCCAGGGCGCATCGAATGGGTGTTGCTCCAGACACCATAATCCCAAGCGGCGATCTTGCCGCTATCGTCCAAAGCCGCCTTGACCTTGACCACCATCGCCGGGCCGTAGGGTTCGAAGCCGTGCTCCTGCTCGCGCATCCATTGCACACGCACCGGCCGGCCGGGCATCGCCCGCGCCAGCAGCGCGGCGTCGGCGGCGGCATCGTCCGCGCCGTTGTGACCGTAACAACCGGACCCTTCGATGTGGATGCAGCGCACCTTTTCCGTTGGCATGTGGAGCATTTCGGCAATGGCGTCGCGGTCGGGGAAGACGCCCTGCGTATGCGTCCACACCGTGAGTGCATCGTTGTCGTAGCGTCCCACCGCGCAGGATGGACCGATCGAACCGTGCGACAGATATGGCCGGCTATAGGTCGCCGAGAGCGTTTTAGCGCCGGCAACGCTGGGGCCGCTCTGATCGAGCACGGTTATGTCTTGCGGCGGCAGTCCGGTCAGGAACGCCGGCAGGGCCGCCGCGTCCGGCAATTTCGCTGTTTCCTGCCAGCGCGACGCCGCCGCAAGCGCGCGCATCGCCTCGATCGCCTCGAACTCGCCCTCGGCAATCACCGCCAGAAAACTGCCGTCGCGGACGACTTTCAACACGCCGGGCATTTTTTCCACGGCCGACGCGTCGACGTCGATGAGCTGGGCGCCGTAGCTCGGCGACCGGACGACACGACCGTGCACCATGCCCTCTGGTCGCATGTCCTGCACATAGGCCGTACCTCCCGTCACCTTGGCGGGAATGTCGACACGCGGAATGCGCCGGTTCATGATTTTGTACTGGCTCGGATCTTTCAGCACCGATTGCGGCGATGCCTGCACGTGCAGCATCTGATCCTTCACCAAGTCGCCATAGGCGAAGCGGCTACCATTGGGCGCGACCACAGTTGCGTTCTCGGTTTTCATCTGGTCGGGCGGCAGTCCGCTGCGCGCAGCTGCTTCAGCAATCAGAATCTGCCGCACTTGCGCCGCCGCATTCATGATGGCGGTGCCGGAGTCCTGCATAGAATGGCTGCCGGCGGTGTATCCTTCGTTAGCCGTGCGTCCCGTGTCAGCGGTGACAAGACTGAGCTTACCGAAATCGGCGTCGAGTTGCTCGGCTGCGACTTGCAACAGCGCCGTCTTGATGCCCTGTCCGAGCTCGGCCTTGCCGCTAAAGACGGTGATCGCACCGTCAGCGTCGACGCGGATCCACGAATCGAGGAACGGTGCCTGCTTGAGGCTGCCGGGCAACGGTGGCGGCGCTGGCTGTGGCGATGGCGCTTGCGGCACCGGAGGTTCCTGCGCCAAGAGTTCGCCGCTCGACGAAAAGCTTAGAATCAGCGCGCCCGATCCGGCCAGCACCGCGCGCCGCGAGACGATGGTCGGACCGTTACTCATCCGGCATCTCCGGCCTGCGCTGTTTGCATTAGTTTTTGAGCACGGTGGACGGCGCGCAGGATGCGCATATGGGTGCCGCAGCGGCAAAGATTGGGCTCGAGCCAGGCGCGTATTTCCGCATCGCTCGCGGTCGGATTTTTCTGCAGGAGCGCCTGCGCGCGCATCATCATGCCGGGAATGCAATAGCCACACTGCGCGGCCTGCGCCTCGATAAAGGCGCGCTGGATCGGCGCCGGCTCTTCCAGCGTGCCGAGTCCTTCCAGCGTCGTGATGGCCTTGTCCGCCAACAGTGCGATCGGCGTGACGCAGGAGAATATCGGCTCGCCGTCCACCAGTACGGTGCAGGCGCCGCATTGGCCGAGCCCGCAACCGAATTTCGCCGCATTGAGCTTCAATTCGCCGCGCAGCACATAGAGCAGCGGCGTGCGCGGATCGGTATCGACGTCGTGGGTGTGTTTATTGACGTTCAGCTTCATGGGCAGCTTCTTGGGTTGACCGCTGGCTGGCGCCGGAGGGTACCGGTTGATCTGGCGATGCCGGACTGACTACTCGTCCTCGCGCGGCATCGCGCGCTTTATGTAGAGCGTCTTCGACATCGGTCCAGGGGCCCTTGTCGGTGAAATGCGCGCGCAGATATTGCGCCAAGGCCACCACCTGGCCGTCATTCAACGCATTGGCGAAGCCTGGCATGATTGGCGTGCGGGAGGCCTCCGTTGCCGGCAGGCCATTAAGCACGACGTTGATGAGATTAGCTGCGGTCGGTGCGGCAATTCCGCTGGTGAGCGCGAGATCGATACCGCCGTACGGCATCGCGCGTGGCCCTCGATGACAGCCTGAGCAAGTCGCCGCGTAAATCATGGCGCCTTCGCCGTCCTTCTCGCCGTCGCCGCGCACTATGCTGCTTTGACTGCCGGCGCTCGCCGGGGCGATCTGGGTGCCGCGCTGGCTTTGCGTCCGCGCCTGTTGCACAACGTTCGGAGACGGCGCGCCGGCGTTTATCTGCGCTGCGGTGTAGGTTGCGATCGCCTGCACATCACCGTCCGGTACCGAGCGAAGATTTGTTGTGACTTGCGCCATCGGACCGCGCGCCACGCCATGCAGATTATCAAAGCCGTGACTGAGGTAATGCGCAAGTGCATCCACATTCCAGGGCAGCGGCGCCGGCGCTGCTTTGTCGAGCGCGTAGGCCGTCCAGCCTTCCGCTTCGCCACCGGCGAATTTAGCCCCCTGCTCGGCGCCTAAAAAATTCCGCGGCGTGTGGCATGCGCCGCAATGGCCAAGGCCTTCGGCCAGATAGGCACCGCGATTCCAGATGTCGTCGTGCGCGGCGTCGGCGCGATAAGGACCGGGATGAAGGAAGAGAAGATTCCAGCCATACATGACGAGGCGCTGGTTGAGCGGAAACGGCAGAGCGTTGGCTGGCGCTGGGGCATGAACCGGCTGGCGCGTCATGAGAAACGCATAAAGCGCCTTATCGTCGTCGTCGGAAACGAGCGTGAAATGATCGTAGGGGAAAGCCGGATAAAGATACGCGCCGTCACGCGCCACGCCGTGCCGCAGCGCACGCTGGAATGCGGCTTCCGACCAATAGCCAATGCCGGTATCGGCGTCGGGGGTAATGTTGGTGGAATAGATCGTGCCGAACGGGGTCGGTATGCCAAGGCCGCCGGCAAATTCGCGCCCGCCTGGCGCGGTGTGACAGACATCGCAATCGCCGAGGGCTGCAAGTTCGGCGCCGTGCTTCACCAGTCCCGGATCAAAACTATTGGCTTGCGGCGGATCGACCGGGGCGATCGCTGGTTGCCAGGCTAGAAGCGCGAAAACGCCTGCGCCGAGCGCGATTAGGACACCTAAGATAACGATTACTCTGGCAAACCACCTGACCCGCATATCGTGGCCCGCTCATCAGTCCGAATGGGTCGCACCCGACCGTGCCGGAAAATTCAATTTTCCCGCCTTCCGGCAACGGTCTCGCCATCGCGAAGTTCCGTCGGCAGATTCGGCGCTCTAGGTTAGCATGACAACCGATGCCGCAAGAGGAGGCGTGCGATGACCCGCTTCATTGATTTTCGCCTATTTTCCTTATCAATCGTCGGGATTTGCGCGTTATTCGCGCTCGCCGCGCCCGTGCGGGCCGAATCCGACCTTGAGCGCGCTTACCGCATCATCGCCAGCAAACAGTTCGTCGATCTCACCCACGCCTTCGGTCCCGAGACGCCGGTCTGGGCGGGCTTCGGCCAGGCGAAATTTTCAGCCGCCTCGGACCCGAAGACCGGCGAGCCTTACACCATCCCCAAAGATGAATTCCGCGCCACTTATTATCAAATGGTCGGACAGTACGGCACGCATGTCGATCCGCCGGCGCATTTTGCCGAGAACGGCATCACCATGGACAAAATTCCGCTCAAGGAAATGATTTTGCGGCTGGTCGTTCTCGACGACACGCCTTTTCTTGCCAAGGATCCCAACCATGCCTTCTCGGTCGCCGATCTCAAAGCCTGGGAGCGCGAACATGGGCGGGTGCCGAAGGGCGCCTTCGCCGCGCTGCGCACCGACATGTATAAGGATTGGGATTCAAATCCGGAGCGATTCAAACGCCAGCCATTTCCGGCTTGGGCCTTTGAAACGATCAAATATCTCTACGAGCAGCGTGGCGTAACCGCGACCGGGCATGAATCGATGGATACCGACACGACCGACAAAATGGATTCCGAAACCTATATTTTGAAGCACGGCCATTATCAGATCGAAGTGATGGCAAATCTCGACAAAGTGCCCCAAACGGGCGCCCTCATCGTGGCGACCTGGCCGAAAGTGGAAAACGGCCTTGGCTTCCCAGCGCGCGTTTTCGCGGTGTTGCCCTAGGTCTTTACGGTAAATACCGGCCGGTCCGAACTCCACGATATCCGGACCGGCCGCCCCCTTCACGCCGCGTGGCGTTGCGACTTGGTCCAGGCCTCGATCTCGCGTTCCGCTTCCGTCTTGGCGAAGCCGTACCGCGCCTGCAGGCGGCCGACGAGTTCGTTGCGACGGCCGCTGATCCGCGTGAGGTCTTCGTCGGTGAGCTTCGCCCAGTTGTTGGCGATTTTGTCTTTGAAATGCATCCAATTGACTTGAATCTGGTCCCAGTTCATCGATTGTCTCCTTTGAAGGCGGACAAACGACGCCGCAGCCCGCGTCGTTCCAGCGCGGGGGATGTCATCCACTGGATACGGCTGCAATTCGGCGATATCGGGGTCATATGGCGATAAATTCTGGTGGCCATGAGGCGGTTCTCGCGTGTCAATCACCGGCGACACGGAGATACAGAGAACGTCCTGCATTTCCGAGCTTGATGTTAAGAAAAATCGAATCCAGTCGAAGAAAAGCCGCGCTGCTTTTCGCGCTTGCCGATGACGCATGATGTCCACGCCTCCGCTACTCGCTGACGTCGAACGGCTCGCGCGCGATATCCGCGCCGGCGAACGCAATGTGCTGCCACGCGCGATCACGCTGATAGAAAGTAAGCGCGCCGATCACCGCCGCGCCGCAGCCGCCCTTACGCAAATGCTGCTCGGCGCCACCGGCAACGCGGTGCGCGTCGGCATTACCGGCGCGCCGGGCGTCGGCAAGTCGACCATGATCGACGCGCTCGGCAGCCTCCTGACCGGCCAGGGCCGCAAGGTGGCAGTGCTAGCGGTCGACCCGTCGTCGCGACGTACCGGTGGATCGATCCTCGCCGACAAAACCCGCATGGCGCGGCTTGCCAATGACGCCAATGCCTTCATCCGCCCCTCGCCGTCCTCGGGCACGCTTGGCGGTGTTGCCGCGAAGACGCGTGAAACCATGCTGTTGTGCGAAGCGGCGGGCTATGACGTGGTGCTTGTCGAAACGGTCGGTGTCGGCCAGTCGGAGATTGCAGTTGCCGACATGACCGATTTCTTTTTGGTGTTGGCGCTGCCCGGCGCCGGCGACGAGTTGCAGGCGCTAAAGAAAGGCGTGGTCGAGCTCGCCGACATGATCGTGGTCAACAAAGCCGACGGCGACAATTTGGTTCGCGCCAAACTCGCCGCATCTCAATACGGCGCGGCGTTGCACATCCTGTCGCCGCGTTCGCCGAACTGGTCGCCGCCGGTCATCATCTGCTCGGCGTTACACAACGACGGCATCGAAGCTCTGTGGTCGCACGTGCTCGACCATCGCCAGCGATTGTCCGCGTCCGGCGAGCTCGCGGCGAGGCGCGGCGAACAGCAGGTCAAATGGATGTGGACGATGCTGGAGGAACGGCTGTTCGAACCGCTGCGGACCGATCGGACGGTAAAGGCCCATCTGTCGCGGATCGAAGCCGACGTGGCGGCGGGCGTGACTGCACCAGCGACCGCGGTCGAAGACATCGCCGCGATCCTGAAATTGTGACCCGCGTTCTCCTCATCGGCTTCGGCCCCTTCCCTGGCGCGCCGGTCAATCCGAGCGCAAGCCTGGTGAAGATACTCGCGCGCAGACGGCGACCGGCTTTCGCCGCGCTCGATATCTCCACGCACGCCTTCGCGACGGCTTACGCAGCTGTCGATCACGACCTGCCGAAACTTCTTGCGGCGAAGCCGGACATCGTGCTGATTTTTGGTCTGGCAGCACGGCGTCGGCAGCTTTGCATCGAGACCCGCGCCCGGAACGCCGTTTCCCTATTGTTTCCGGATGCGAGTGGATTTCGGCCGCCTCATGGAGTCATCGCCCGCGATCGATCGTCGTCGCGCTACGGCAATGCATCTTTTGCCCGTCTTCTCAGTGCGGCCCGATCCCACGCGTTGCCGGCGCGACTGTCGCGCGATGCCGGACGTTATCTCTGCAATTATGCCTATTGGCGTGCCTTGGAGCGCGGCGGCGGATCGCTGGTTCAGTTCGTCCACATCCCGTCCGCGAGGCTCACACCGCGGCGTCGTTCGAAGCGTCCCCTACCCTCGCTCGCGGCGCTGGCTGGCGCGGCCGAAGCAGTCTTGATCGCGCTCGTTGCGGCAAGCCGACGTTAACCGTCGCCGCTAAAACGGCTGCCGACGGCGGACCTGGCAGGCGTTTTCGCTCATCATTTTCTGGCAGAGCACGGCCAGGGAGCGCTGCGCCGGGAGTTCTGGTGAATGAAGTTCAACCGCCGCCGCCTGTTTGCTGCTTTCGCCGGCGCAGCCTCGGCCGGCGCCGCCGTGCCCGCCACCGCGCGCGAAGCGGCGCCGCCGATTGCACGCGCCGAGGTCGACGCAACCTCGCTTGGCGTCCGTCCGAATGCCGAAGCGGATCAATCCGCAGCTTTGCAACACGCTATTGAGCAAGCCGCGGCGGCAGGCGCAGTGCTGCGCATGCCAGCGGGTCTTTATCGCGCCGGCGCACTGCAATTGCCGTCTTATGCCATCATCGTCGGCGTGCCCGGATCGACGCGGCTCGTCATGACCGGGGGCCTATCGCTGTTGTCGTCAAACGGCAGCGATTATGTCCAGCTCAGCAATCTCGTTCTCGACGGCAATCACGTGACGCTTATGGACGGCCACGGTCTCGTGCATTTGACGCAAGGCCGCGCCGTCCGCATTGCCGATTGCATGATCGTCAATGCCGGCGGCAACGGCATCATGCTTCAAGTGATTGAAGGCGACGTGGCGGGAAATACCGTGATTGGCGCCGCCGACTACGCGATTTTCTCCAATGACGCCGCCGGGCTGCGTATCGCCGGCAACACCGTACGCGGCGCCGGCAACAACGGCATTGCGGTCTGGCGCAGCACGCCCGGCGACGATGGCACGCTTGTCGTCGACAATCGGATTGAAGACACCAAAAACACGTCCGGCGGCTCCGGACAGTGGGGCAACGCGATCAGCGTCTTTCGCGCCGACAATGTGATTGTTCGCGGCAACCGCATCAAAACCGCGGCCTATTCGGCCGTGCGTGGCAACACGGCGTCGAACATCCAGATTGTCGGCAACACCTGCATTGGGCTCGGCGAAGTCGCCATCTATGCCGAGTTTGGATTTCATGGCGCGGTGATCGCCAACAACATCGTCGATGGCGCAGCCGTCGGTGTCAGTGTGACGAATTTCAAGGACCATGGCGGGCGGCTTGCCATCGTCCAGTCCAATCTGATCCGCAATTTGCGCCGGGGACGCCCGGACGGGCGCGATGTCGAGGCTACTGGCATCAGCGCCGAAGCCGATACGGTCATAACCGGCAATGTCATCGAGACTGTTAAGGGTACAGGAATCGCCGCCGGCTGGGGACCGTCGTTGCGCGACGTAACCATCACCGGAAATCTGGTGCGGGGCGCCGATGTCGGCATCGCCGTATCGGTGGTGCAGGAGGCCGGCACGGTGGTCATCGCCAACAATCTCATTGCCGACAGCCCGATGGGCGCCATTGTTGGCAGGGAATGGGACAAGACCGTTACAGGCGACCTCAGCAAAGAAGGCGCCGACCGTTATGTTCAGCTTTCGATCGATGGCAATCGGGTGCGGTGAAATTTATTACACAGGTTTCGCTTGACGATCTATGGTGATATCACCATAATAGCCGCGTGAAGCTCGCCCCTCGCTTCATCAGACAATGCCTTTTCGTCGGGCCAACTCGGCGAGAGTTAAAGGCGTTCCCCGACGAGGTCCGGGGTGGCATTGGCCATGCCTTGCATCAGGCACAGTGTGGAGACGAACCAGACTCGGCGAAAGCGTTGAAGGGCTTCGGCGGCCGGAGCGTCCTTGAAATTATCGCCGATTTCGACGGCAACACCTACCGGGCCGTCTACACGGTGCGCTTCGCCGACGTTATCTACGTGCTTCATGCTTTTCAAAAGAAGTCGAAAAGAGGCATCGCGACGCCAAAACATGTCATCGACCTTATAAAGTTGCGCTTACGGGATGCCGAAGCAGACTACCGGGCGCGAAGGAAAGAAGAGGAAGTTAGGTCATGAAGAAACACCAGACGAAAGTTGAAGCCGGGAGTGGCAACATCTTCGCCGATTTGGGGCTGCCTGACGCCGAGGACATGCTGCTCAGGTCAACATTGGTTATCGAACTCCGACGGCTTATCAAACAGCGTAAGCTCACACAGACGGCAGCAGCCAAGCTGATCGGGATCGGCCAAGCCGATCTTTCCAAAATCCTCCGCGGTCAGTTCCGGGGATATTCGGAAGCGAGACTCATGCGAATGCTGACCGCCTTCGACCAGGATGTTGAGATAACCACACGTCCGCATCGCCGGAGCGGCGGGACAGGGCGCATCATCTTTTCTCCCCGGGCGGCTTGAGTATCATTTAGACTTCGCTTTGTTCAATCTACAATAGCGCTTCCGTCACCCGGACCGCTCCGACCTCAAAACCATTCCAATTGTGCAGCACCGGCCGGACAAACGGTTCGAGCCCCGCGCGCTCGGCCGGTTCGAGCGGCAGAAACCGGGCGATCAACGCCGCCATGATCGCCTGGGCGGCGCGGCCGGCACCGTCGTCGCATTTGACCGCGATGCCGAAACCTTGTTCGGGAAGCGCGCCGCAATAGACGCCTTCGGCGCCGGTTTTGACGAAAACGCGCGCGCCGAAAAGCTGCATGATCTCGGTACAGAACCGTCCGGTGCCGGCGACGTACCAGGGCTTTTGTGCGCAGGCATGGCGCAGCCGCGCAACGGCTTTGGCGCGTGCCGGTGAAAGGCCGTGACCGCTGCCGAACTTGGCGAAACCCCGCGCAAGATTTTGTAGCGGTATAGCCCAGGTCGGCACCGAACAGCCGTCGATGGCGCAGCGATCCTGCGACAGCACGCTACCGGTGAAATCTTCGAGCACGGCGCGCACTTCGCGCTGCACCGGATGCTCCGGCCGGAAATAGTCGCCGATGTCGGCTTTCATGGCGCAAGCGAGGCAGAGAAAGCCCGCATGCTTGCCGGAACAGTTATTATGCAGTGCCGACGGGCCGCCGCTTCGCGCCACTGCGAAAGCCGCCGACTGCGACATAGGCCAATGGGCGCCACAGCGCAGCGCGGATGAATCGAGCCCGGCAGCCGCCAGCATCCGCTCCACGCCGGCGACGTGGGCCGGCTCGCCACTGTGCGAGGCACAGGCGAGCGCGAGTTCCTCATCGCCGAAGCCGTAACGATCGGCCGCGCCGTGCTCTATTAGCGGCAATGCCTGCAACGCCTTGATTGCCGAACGGGGAAATACCGGCACCGTCACGTCGCCCATAGCGAGCACAATCCCGCCGTCCGCGTCGGCCACGGCAACTGCGCCGCGGTGGCGGCTCTCCACCAGCGGTCCTCGCGTCACTTCGACGAGAACGGGATTGGTCATATTGGTTTCGCCAACATGAGGTCGAATTGAATCTCCTATGAGGTTTTCGCGCCGGACTGTAAACACTGAAATCGGCGATTCAGGACACGCTTCATGCGTCGGCTCACGATCGTTATTCCGGTGCTCGACGAAGCGGCGATTATAGCCGGCACGTTAGCGGCACTTGCGCCATTGCGGGCGCGCGGCGCCGAGGTGATTGTCGTCGACAGTGGCTCTTGTGACGGCACACCGCTTCTGGCAGCGCCACTCGCCGATCACGTCATCACCGCTTCGCCGGGGCGTGGCGCGCCGATGAATGCGGCCGCCGCACTCGGCTCGGGCGACGCCCTCCTTTTCCTCCATGCCGACACAGCACTGCCGGACGATGCCGACCGGCTGATCGACGCGGCGCTGTCGCAGCGTGCTTGGGGCCGCTTCGATCTTCGTATTGCCGGACGGCATCCGCTGCTTGCCATTATCGCTCGCATGATCAATTGGCGCTCCCGGCTCACCGGCGTGGCTACTGGCGATCAGGCGATCTTTGTCCGACGCGAGGCCTTCGTGGCAGTCGGTGGATTTCCCGACCTGCCGCTGATGGAGGATATCGCGATCTCGCGACGGCTCAAACGCGTGTGCCGACCGTTCTGCATTAGCGCACCGGTCATCACCTCGGGCCGGCGCTGGGAGCACCACGGCGTCGGCGCCACCATCCTGCTGATGTGGCGGCTGCGGCTTGCTTATTATCTCGGCGCCGAACCGGCGCGTCTGGCGCTGCGCTACGGGCCCGTCCCGCCGTCACCCGCGCAAGGCGGCGCCAGGCCATAGCGCCGGCGCTGCGCGGGCATATTGCACCGGACGCGGCACCTCGGCGCCGAGCGTTTGGGCGGCGTGCCAGCCCCAATGCGGATCGTCGAGAAAGCCGCGCGCCAGCGCGACCATGTCCGCTTTGCCCTCGGCGACGATCGCCTCGGCCTGTTTGGCGCTCTCGATCATGCCGACGACACGTACCGCTATGCCGCTCTCGCGACGCACCTTTTCGGCAATAGGCACGTTATAGCCGGGGTCGGAGGGCGCCCGGCTTTCGTAACTGATATTGCCGGAAGAGATATCGACATAATCGAGACCGGCTTGTTTGAGCGCCTTCGCAAACTCCGCCGCGTCATCACCGCTAAGGCCGCCGTCGAGCCAATCCGTGCCGGTTATTCGGGCGCCGAGTGGCATGCCGGCCGGGAGCGCGGCGCGGACGGCACGGGCCACCTCAAGCGGATAGCGCATGCGACCGGCAAGCGCTCCGCCATAGTCGTCGTTGCGCTTGTTGGACATTGGCGAAACAAAACTGTGCAACAGATAGCCATGCGCCAGATGCAGCTCGATGGCGTCAAAACCAACGCGCACCGCGCGCTTGGCAGCATCGACGAATTCGCCGCGCACGCGTGCCATGTCCTCTTCGTCCATCGCGCGCGGCGTGTGCCAGCCCGGACCGAACGGCAGCGCAGACGGCGCAATGGTCGGCCACGGATCCTCGCTGGGCCCGAGCGCCTTGGCGCCTTCCCAAGGCCGCTGCGATGACGCCTTGCGCCCGGCGTGTGCGAGCTGAATTCCCAATTTTGCTGTGCCGATCCGCCTGCAATGCAGCAGGATACGTCGGAGCGCATCCTCGCAATCATCAGAATAAATACCCAGGCAGCCGTGGGTGATCCGGCCATGCCGTTCGACGTGGGTGGCTTCGAGCACCAACAGACCCGCGCCGGAATTCGCCAGCATGCCGAGATGGGTCATGTGCCAATCATTGCCGACGCCGTCATTGGCGCTGTACTGGCACATCGGCGAGACGACAATCCGGTTCGGTATCGTGAGGTCTGCGAGTTTAATCGGCGAAAATAGAGCGCTCGGCATTGTTGTTCACATCTGTTGGGGTTTAAGGAGAACAGTCAGGACCTTCGCAAAGGCATGCGATCAGCGCACCCGTTATTGCTGTCCGAGTTTGGGGATAACGCGTCCGGTGGCGCCTAGTCTAGAGCACGCGCCGCAAGAGCGGGAGCTGATTTTCGCCAGGAATCAAGCGCCGTTGAAGCCGCTTTGCCACGGCGTGACAGGGACTTCGGCCGGCTCTAAGGCCCGCGGCCGCGCCAGAAAGCTGTCATCGAAGATCTGATCGCTCATCGGGACACCCGCGATCTCCGCCCACCGGTCGCGCAAGCGCAGCACCTTGCGCATTTCCTCAAGGAATTCGGTTTGCGTGTAATAATGCCGCCAACGCCCGGTATCGCAGAGTTCAATAAAGCTTTCCTGCCGACGCTCAACCAGCGCGAGCCATTTGCGCGCGACTGTTTCGTAGGGATCCGCCTGCCGTTCCGACATGGGGAAAAAGCCAAAAGCGCCCGTGGAATCGGCGCTTCTGGATATTCACCGTGTGTTTGTTGATTCGGCAATCGAAATGAGTTCAAAAAGAGACACGCGTATTTGTTGACTTTTAGTTTGTGGATAACAGCGTGCACAATGATTCGGGACTGGGCCGCTTAGCTGAAAACTCGGCTTACGGCTTAACGGCGATAATGCCTTCGATCTCGACCGAAATCTGATTAGGCAGCATGACGTTGCCAACGGCCGAGCGGGCATGGCGGCCGGCCTCGCCAAACACCTCGACAAACAGGTCGGAGCAGCCGTTGATCACTTTCGGCGAGTTGTTGAAATCCGGTACGGCATTGACCATGCCCAAGAGTTTGACGACGTAATCGACGCGGTCGAGCGATCCCAGCGCGTCACGCGTGGCCGCCAGAAGCCCAAGACCGACAACCCGGGCGCGACGATAGCCTTCCTCGAGGCCGATATCGGCGCCAAGCTTGCCGGTCAGAGAAACGCCGTTCTCGCGCGGGCCTTGACCGGACAAATACAAAATATTGCCGACAAGCCGGTAGGGCAGATAGTTGGCGACCGGCTTTGGCAGGCCAGGCAACACGATGCCGAGTTCCTTTAAACGCGCTTCCGCACTCATGAGAGTTCTCCTTCTGGTTCGGACGATATCTACCTTAGGTTAAAGCTTGACGTGCAGGACGTCCGCCAGCTCACCGATGATGCCGCGCCGGAATACCAACACGCAGACGACAAAGATCGCGCCCTGGATCACCAGCACCCATTGCCCGAACGGTGCCAGATAGTTTTCCAGCGCGATGACGACAAAAGCGCCGACGAAGGGTCCGAATATGGTGCCGAGCCCGCCGACCAGCGTCATCAGCACGACCTCCCCCGACATGGTCCAATGCACGTCGGTGAGCGAGGCGAGTTGAAACACAAAAGCCTTCACCGAGCCGGCGAGTCCCGCAAGCATCGCCGACAGCACGAAAGCGATAAGCTTATAGCGATCGGTCTTATAGCCAAGCGAAATGGCGCGCTGTTCGTTCTCGCGGATCGCTCGCAACACCTCGCCGAACGGCGAATTGATGATCCGATAGATCAGAAAGAAGCCCGCGAGCGCGACGACGAGAACGAACACGTACATCGTCAATTCGTGGCTAAGGTCAAAGACGCCGAACAGCCGGCCGCGCGGCACGGCCTGGATGCCGTCCTCACCCCCGGTCAGCTTCACGCGGAGCGCCACGAGATACATCATCTGCGCCAAAGCCAGTGTGATCATGGCGAAATAGATGCCCTGGCGGCGGATGGCGAGACTGCCCGCGATCAACCCAAGCGCGGCGGCTGTCGCCGTCCCGATCAGGATCGAAATCTCCGGCGGCAGCCCCCACGACTTGGCAGCATAGGCCGAGAGATAGCTCGCCCAGCCGAAATAAAGCGCATGGCCGAAAGAGACGAGGCCGACGTAACCGATCAGCAGATTGAAGGCGCAAGCGAATAAGGCGAAGCACAGCGCCTTCATCAGAAACACCGGATAGAGCACAAACGGCGCACCAATGAGCAGTGCCACCATGATCGCGGCAGCTACGGCCTGGCTCCAGGCCCTTTCGCGACCGCTTTTTGCGGGCTGCGCTGCAACGACACTTGCCATCACACGCTCCGTCCGAACAGACCGGCCGGCCGCAGCAGAAGAACGATGATCATGATGGCGAAGATCACGGTGTTCGACGCCTCCGGAAAGAATACCTTGGTCAGGCCCTCGACGATGCCAAGCGCGAAACCGGTAAGGATCGCGCCCATGATCGAGCCCATGCCGCCGATCACCACGACCGCGAAGACCACGATGATCAGATCGGAGCCCATCTGTGGCGACACATTGTAGATCGGCGCCGCCATGACGCCGGCGAGCGCGGCGAGGCCCACGCCGAAGCCATAGGTCAGCGTCACCATGCGCGGCACGTTGATGCCGAAGGCGCGGACCAATGTCGGATTTTCCGTCGCGGCGCGCAGATAGGAGCCGAGCCGGGTCCGCTCGATCGCAAACCAGGTGGCGAAACAAACAACCAGCGAAAAACCGATGACCCAGGCGCGGTAATTCGGCAGGAACATGAAACCGAGATTATGTCCGCCCTGCAACGCTTCCGGCACCGTATAGGGCTGGCCGGAAGAGCCGTAGTAGTTGCGGAACACGCCCTCGATGATGAGCGCCAGGCCGAAAGTAAGGATGAGGCCGTAGAGGTGGTCGAGGCCTTGCAAGCGCTTAAGAAACAGCCGCTCGATGACAATGCCGGTCGCGCCAATCACAATCGGCGTGATGATGAGCGCCGCCCAATAATTCACGCCGAGATATTGCAGCAATATATAGGCGGTAAACGCGCCCATCATATATTGCGCGCCATGAGCGAAATTGATGATGTTGAGCATGCCGAAGATGACGGCGAGCCCGAGGCTCAACAGTGCATAGAATGAGCCGTTGATCAGTCCGAGCAAAAGCTGCCCGAAGAGTGCTTGCGACGGTATCCCGAAAATTTCGAACATCTGAGCCGCCGGGTTCACCTCTCCCCGCTTGCTCGCGGGGAGATGAGGTCCGTCAGTTACTGCTGACCAGCGGGCAATTGTCGTCCTTCAACGGCCGGAACGCCTCGTCCGCCGGAATGGTGGCGCGCAGCTTATAATAGTCGCCTGGATATTTCGATTCTTCCGGCTTTTTCACCTCGAACAGATAAGCGGGGTGAATCTTGCGGCCGTCGACACGGATGCTGCCCTTGCCGAACAATGGATCGTCGGTCGGCATCTCTTTCATTTTATTCACGACGACTTTGCCGTCATCGGCGCTTTTGAGCGCAGCAACCGCCTTGAGGTAATGCATGACGGCGGAGTAGACACCGGCGTGGACCATGGTCGGATATTTGCCCGGCCGGTCGGCCTGCCAGCGCTTGGTCCAGGCGCGATTGGCGTCGTTCATGTCCCAATACCAGGTCGCCGTTAAGACAATTCCTTGCGCGGTTTTCAAGCCGAGCGAATTGACGTCGCTGATAAACACAAGCAAGCCGGCAAATTGCTGGCCGCCTGACGTGATGCCGAACTCGGCGCCCTGTTTGATCGCGTTGATGGTGTCACCGCCGGCATTCGAAAGCCCGATAATCTTCGCTTTCGACGCCTGTGCTTGCAGCAGGTACGAAGAGAAATCGCTGGTATTGAGCGGATGGCTGACGCTGCCCAGCACTTTGCCGCCATTAGCCGTTATGACCGCGGTGGTGTCGCGTTCCAATGCGTGACCGAAGGCATAGTCGGCGGTGATGAAGAACCAAGTGTCACCGCCGGTCTTCACCAGCGCCTTGCCGGTGCCGTTGGCCAGCATCCAAGTGTCGTAGGTCCAATGGATGGTGTCGGGCGAGCATTTCGGTCCGGTGAGATCGGAGCTGGCCGCACCGGAGACAATGAACACCTTGTTCTTCTCGCGTGCCACCTCGTTGACGGCAAGCGCTACGCCCGAATTAGGCACATCCACGATCATGTCGACGTGGTCGACGTCGAACCATTGGCGCGCAATGTTGGCGCCGATGTCCGGCTTGTTCTGCATGTCGGCACTGACAATATCGACCTTCAGACCATGTGCCGCGGGATTGAAATCCTGCACCGCCAACTTTGCCGCCGTAACGGAACCGGGGCCGCCCAGGTCGGAATAAAGACCCGACATGTCGCTGAGCACGCCGATTTTGACAGCCAAGTCCTCGGCCTGTGCGGCCGTGCCGACAAATGCGGCGGCCGCCAACAACGCTACGCCTGCGAGTTTCATTGCCAATCTCCCTCTGCGGCCCTTGGGCCTTTTTCATCGCTTATACCAGCTTCCAGAACGGCCGTAGAGCCGTTCCGCGTCAGTTACTGCTCAACATCGGACAATTGTCGTCCTTCATCGGCCGGAATGCCTCTTCCGCCGGAATGGTGGCCCGCAGCTTGTAGTCGTCGCCCGGATATTTCGATTCGGCAGGCGACTTCACCTCGAACAGATAAACGGGATGGATCTTGCGGCCGTCGGCGCGGACAACGCCCTTGCCGAACACCGGATCGTCGGTCGGCATCTCTTTCATTTTGGCGACTTCCGCTTTGCCGTCGGCCGTGCTTTTGAGTGCCGCGACCGCCTTGAGGTAGTGCAGCGTGGCCGCGTAGTCGCCCGCCTGGTTCATATTCGGGAATTTTCCCGGATGCTCGGCTTGCCACCGCTTCGACCAAGCGCGGGTGGCATCGTTCATGTCCCAATAAAAGGCCTCGGTGAGAACCAGCCCTTGCGCCACCTTGAGCCCAAGCGCTTCGACGTCGCCGATATAGAACAGCAGCGCGGCGAAGTGCTGTCCGCCGCTCACGATACCGAATTCGGCGCCCTGCTTGATCGCGTTGATGGTGTCGCCGCCCGCATTGGCGAGCCCGATGATCTTCGCTTTTGAAGACTGCGCTTGCAGAAGAAACGACGAGAAGTCCTGATTGTTCAGCGGATGGCTGACGCTGCCCAGCACTTTACCGCCATTGGCGAGGACCACCGCAGTGGCATCGCGTTCGAGCGCATGACCAAAGGCATAATCGGCGGTGAGGAAGAACCAGCTATCGCCGCCTGATTTCGCCAAAGCACCAGCAGTGCTGTGGGCGAGCATCCAGGTGTCATAGGTCCAGTGGACTGTGTTGGGCGAGCATTTCGGCCCGGTAAGATCGGAGATGGCGGCGCCGGAAACCAGGAAGACTTTATTTTTCTCGCGCGCCACCTCATTGACCGCAAGCGCAACACCGGAATTCGGCACATCAACGATCATGTCGACATGATCGACGTCGTACCATTGCCGGGCGATATTGGCGCCGATGTCGGGCTTGTTCTGATGGTCAGCATTGATGATTTCGACAGCCATGCCATGGGCCGCCGGATCGAAATCCTGCACCGCCATTTTCACCGCCGTGACCGAGCCAGCACCATTGTCGTCGGCATAGAGGCTCGACATATCGGTGAGCACGCCGATCTTGACTTTCATCGTTTGCGCTTGCGCCGAAGCGGCAATTAGCGTGACGGACGCAACTATCAGATTTGCTGCTAATTTCATTGCACCCTCCCTCTGTACGGCCTTTGGCCCTTTTGTGTCGGTATATCAAACTCCGAGATATTCGTGCAGTTTTCCCATATTGGCCTTTAGTTCCGGGGTCGAAAACTGGTCGACGATCCGACCGTGCTCCATGATGTAATGACGGTCGGCAACGGTCGCCGCAAAATGAAAATTCTGCTCGACCAACAGCACCGTGAAGCCTTGAGTTTTGAGCATGCCGATGGTGTCGCGGATTTGCTGGATGATAACCGGCGCCAATCCTTCGGTCGGCTCGTCGAGCAGCAGTAACCGCGCGCCGGTGCGCAGAATACGGCCGATCGCCAGCATTTGCTGTTCGCCGCCGGAGAGCTTGGTGCCCTGACTGTTGAGGCGTTCGCGCAAATTGGGAAACAGCGCGAAGATGCGATCGAGATCGAGGCCGCCCGGCCGCACCTGTGGCGGCAGCAGCAGATTTTCTCGCACGTCGAGGGTCGAAAAAATGCCGCGCTCCTCCGGACAGAAGGCGATACCGGCGCGCGCAATGATATTCGACGGCGCGCCAATCAGCTCGCAATCCTCAAAACGAACCGAGCCGGTGCGACGGGCTACGATGCCCATGATCGATTTCAGGGTCGTGGTCTTGCCGACGCCGTTGCGGCCAAGGAGCGTCACCACCTCGCCGGCGCGCACGTCGAAGGTCACGCCGTGCAGAATATGCGACTCGCCATACCAGGCTTCGAGCGCATTGACGGCGAGCATGGCGCGCGGTTCGGGCGATACTGCCTCAGTCATGACCGGTTCCCAGATAGGCTTCACGCACCGCCGGATTCGCCGATACCGTTTCGTAGTCGCCCTCGGCCAGCACTTGCCCGCGCGTAAGCACGGTAATGCGGTCGCATAGGTCCGCTACGACGCTGAGATTATGCTCCACCATCAGCACGGTGCGGTTCACGGCGATCGAACGGATCAGCACGCTGATGCGGCCGATATCTTCATGGCCCATGCCCGCCATCGGCTCGTCGAGCAGCAGCACTTCCGGATCGAGCGCAAGCGTCGTGGCGATTTCCAGCGCCCGTTTGCGCCCATAAGGCAACTCGACAGCGAGCAGATCGGCGAAGGCGGCAAGCCCGACATCGCCGAGTAGTCCCATGGCGCGCTCATCGAGCGTATGCAGCGCGCGCTTCGATCGCCAGAAATCGAATGAGCCGCCACGGCGGCGCTGCAAGGCGATACGCACGTTCTCGAGCACCGTGAGATGCGGAAATACCGCCGAGATCTGGAACGAACGCACCAGTCCAAGCCGCGCCACGTCGGCGGGCTTGAGCGCGGTGATGTCGCGGCTGCCGAACAGAATACGGCCGCGCGTCGGTTTGAGGAACTTGGTCAAGAGATTGAAACAGGTGGTCTTGCCGGCGCCGTTCGGTCCGATCAAGGCGTGAATGCTGCCACGCGCCACGCGCAGATTGACGGCGCGCACCGCGACAAAGCCGGCAAAATCCTTGGTCAGGTCTTCCGTCTCGAGAACGGTGTCGGAACTCACGCGTCTTCCCCCACGCGCTATTGTCCGCGTGTTCGGCGCGGGCGTAAAGAGCGGCGCGCGGTCGCAAGGGCTGAAAAGCGCTGAAAAAAGCGCCAGAAAATGATGACCCGCCCGGTGGGGACGTGGCCGGGCGGGTCTGAAAAATCGGCGCTGGCGTCGGGGGTGAAGGGCGCCGAGGCGGCGTCAATTGCCGCCATTCATTGGTCGCTGGGGGCCGAAAAAGGTTCAAAGGCTAAATCGGAAGTAAATACACGCTAACGCGTGCGGCTAGACCGAGACCCTGACCGTTTTGGGACTAAAGAGCCTCGCGAAAAGCCGGATTGCGACCGGCCAGCCGAGAACACACCCTACTCGTCGGCCGCGGCGTATTCGACGACCCGGTCCTGGCGCATCTGCTCGACGATGCGGGCAACTTCGCCCTTCGCCAATTGGCCCATCGCAATGCGGACCCGATAGACTCCGCCCATGGTCGGGCCATCCACCACTGCAGCCTGATAGCGCTGCAAGAAACTGGTGATGTCACCGGCATTTGCTTGGCGGGCGAACCGCACCATCGCGAAACTGCCACCGGGGGCGCCGAGGCCGCGATAGACCGGTCCTGGTGCGGGACTTTGCGCTGGACTTTGCGGCTGCACTGGCGTCCGCGTGAATACATCTGCCAGCAGGACAGACTGTAGGCCAATCACCAGCATGGCGAATGAGGCGGCAACCGCCATGGTGCGCGGCGACAGACTGGCAAAGAAACCGGTGAGCCAATCGGCGGCGGCACCGGGCGTCCGCTTGAGCGGCGCCTCGGCATCAATCGCCGCCATCAGCCGGTCTGCAACCCGTGGCGAGGGTGCGCCAAGCGTTTCGTTCAAACGAATGGTTTCGGCGAACTCTTCGCGCACCAGATCGAGCTGCCGCACGAGCTCCGGATCCTGCCGCAGCGCCTCCTCGACACGCCGGCGGTCGCGCTGGCGCAGCGTGCCGGCGGCATACCATGGCAACAATGCTTCGATCTCATTCGGTTCCATACTATCGCGCTCGCTGCGCCCAATGCCGCTTTGCATCATGGCCAACCTCTATCAATGCCCGCCACCCTGCATAGCTCTCCCAGTTTCTTGCGCGCGTAGAACATCCGCGTCTTCACCGTGTTCTCCGGAACGCCGACGATCCGGGCCGTCTCTTCCACCGATTTCTCATGATAATAGACGAGATCGATGATCTCCCGGTGCTGAGGTGAAAGCGCGGCCAGGCACTGTCGCAACTTCTCGCCTTTGTCTCGCTTGGCCATCGCCAGTTCGGGATCATCAGAAGGTTCCTCGATCGACCCTGCCGTTTCCTCGTCCAGCCCCTCCTCGCGCCGCTTACGCAACAGCGAGAGCGCCTTAAATCTTGCAATTGCGATCAGCCAGGTCGAAACCGCACTACGGCCTTCGAAACGGCTGGCTTGCCGCCAAACATCCAAAAAAACCTCGCCGATGACGTCTTCCGCCGCCATCTCGTCGCGAACGAGCCGCAACACGAAGCGGTAAACCCGCACATGATGCCGGGCGAACAGTACCTGCATCGCCAGCCGGTCGCCCCGCGCAATACGGGCAATCAACGTTTCGTCTGCCGGCGCCTGCATCGGGCTCAATTATCGGCTCCTGGTTTCGTCGCTCGATCGCGGCCGCGGGTTCAATTCCGCGTGTTCAGGCAGGAAGCAAGGTTCGTCAGGCTAAAAAAGCCATTTAACTCCAATCGTTTAGGAGTTTTCGTCAATCTTTGGCCGAGCGCCCCTTGAGCCTAATTCCCGCCAAAGTTCCCCCGAATGGCGCCGCGATGCAAGCTTGCGATGTGACGCGGGGCTAGACCCGTTGCGATGGCAGCCTTGCAGCCAGCGGTTTTTCCTGCACCAGAATCATCGCCATGAACGCGATCGTCATTGTGACGGCGCCGCTGAAGAACACGTAAGCGAATCCGGCAGTCGACGTTGGCGATAAGACACGCTGGCCAAACCCGTCCACGGCACCAATCGGGGCACCGCCGAGAACAATCGCCCCGAAGACCGCCACCAGCATTGTACCCATCAGCGTACGGGCGAAATTCATAGTCCCGACCGCCGCGCCCAAATGCTGGGGCGGAACGGTGTTTTGCAGAATAACCTGCGTCAACGGCGCGGTCGGTCCAAATCCGGCGCCGATGAGGAAAAGAATGATCTCGAAGTGCAACGAACTCATGCCGAAGGCCGAAAAGCCGAGGGTAAAAATCGCACCGATACCGACCAGCAGACAGCACAACGGGACGAACTTGTAGTGCTTGACGCGCCCGACGAGCAGGCTGGAGAGCCCAGCGCTGGCATTGAGCATGATCATAAGGATCATCAGGCTCAATCCCGATGCCGTCGCCGACCAACCGAGCGCGGTTTGCAGATACATTGGCAGGAAAATGTTCAGCCCGATGATCGAGCCCCAACCGAAAGCGTGCGCCGCGATCGCCAGGCGCGCGGTCGGATCGGACAATATTGCAATCGGGATAAGCGGCTCGGCCGCAGTGAGAAGCCGCACGACGAAAGCCGCGCCGAGCACCAGCGCGCATGCCAAAAGCGCGAGCACGGGCGTGGAAAGCCATGGATAGCGCACGCCGCCGAGATTGAGCGCCAACATAAAGGAAGAACTTGCCGCCATGATCAGGATCGCACCGATGAAGTCGAGTTGATGCGGCTTGCCGTAGCGCGGCAACCGGCGCAGCACAGTGAGCACTATGATTACCGAGAGGATGCAGAGCGGGATCTTCCATACGAAAATCACCCACCAAGCCAGATGATCGCAAATCCAGCCGCCGAGCGCCGGCCCGCAGCCGCCAGCCGTCGTGAAGGCGATCGAGAAATAAACGTAATATTTGGCGCGATCCTTCGGCGCGGCGATATCGCCAAGCACCATTTGCGCACTCGTGATCATGCCGCCGCCGCCGAGACCCTGCACGACGCGGCCACAGATCAGCATCACCATGCTGGTGGAGCAGGCTGAGATCAGCGCGCCCATCATATAAATACCGAGCGCGATCAAGAGCGAGGCACGGCGGCCGTGGATATCCGCGAATTTGCCGTAGAGCGGGGTCATCGCAGTTGCGGCGATCAAGTACGAAGTAATCACCCACGGCAGATCGTGCACATTGCCGAAGACTCGCCCGATAGTCGGCAATGCACTCGCCAGAATCGATTGATCGATCGAGCCGAGAAATACCGGCAGCATCATGCTGATGACGATCAGCCGCCGTTCGCCGTGGCTTAACGGGTCGTGGCTTAACGGGTCATGGCTTAACGGGTCATGGGTCAGCGGGTCCGGCGCGCTTCGCGCAACGGCCTGCGCGGACGGCGTACAGCGCGTGCCGATATCCTCGCTGGAGGTAAATGCTCCACCCAATCCGACGGCACTGCCGCGGCTCTCATCGTTCATCGAGCGTTACTTGCGCTGCGTAAACCCGCAGCACCTCCCCGGCCTTATTTTGGGAAGCCATACCGGCAAATACGGCGGGTGTCATTGGCATGGCCGCATGGCAGCCCCGTAATTGTAGCGCTTCGCCGCTTTCGCTAACATCGTCGCCGTCGCCGATGCGCCGTAAGCGCATTGAGCATCCGGAATGAGCTTCCGGAACAATAGTTTTCCAAAAAGGTTCCCCATGCCGGCGTGGCATTTGCTTCGTCGCATTATCTTCTGAAGGAACACGCCATGAAAATGAGCGCGCGCAATCAATTAAAAGGCAAGATATTGGAAGTGAAGAAGGGCGCGACGACGGCGCATGTCCGCCTCGAGATCGCGCCAGGCCAGGTCATCACTTCTTCGATCACCAACGAAGCCGTCGATGAACTAGGCCTGAAGGTGGGCGGCAGCGCCGTCGCCATCATCAAAGCTTCGAGCGTCATGATCGCGGTTGACTAAGCGCCATCCGTGAAAGCCGCAATCATCGTCCTGGCGCTCGCCGTCAGCGCTCCCGCCGTCGCCCAAGAGCCGGTCGGCTGCGATAAATTCAAATGGCCGCTCGACAAGGAACGCGCCACCCTCACCGGCACCGATCTGCCGAAAGTCGCGTCGGGCGATCGTGTGAAGTGGCCCATTCCATTTGGGATGTCGGTCGCTCTCGTACCGTTCGCCGAGGCCAAGCTGCCGACGCCGCCGGAACGGGCGCCGAAATCGCCGATGTCGTTCGCTGGCTTTGTCGAAGTCGCCGCGCCGGCGAAGGCAGGGAGCTATAAGATCACGTTGTCTTCCGAAGGCTGGATCGACGTGGTGCAGGATGGGCAGGCGGAGAAATCGACGGCGTTCAGTGGCGCGCTGGGTTGCGATGGCATCCGCAAAAGCGTGAAATTCGATCTCGCCTCACGCCCGCTTACCATCGAACTCAGCAACGTCCCGTCAAAAGCGATCGGGATTGTGGTCAGCGGGGATTGAATAGACGAAACTCCGCGTCAGCGTCATCCGGGTCGTGGTACACCTGCGATCGGGAGCAAACGTCGGGCGAGGAGAACATCATGACAAGGCGAAATCTGCTCAAGCAGGGTGCCAAGCTGGGTGCGCTGGCATCGGTTGCGCTCCTCGGCCTACCCTCTCTGTCCTCTCGTCGTGCGCTGGCGCAATCCGACTACCCGAACAAGCCGGTGCGGATCGTGGTGGATTTCGGCGGTCGGTAGCGCCAATGACGCGAGTGCGCGCATTCTCGCCGACAAGCTCGGCCAAATCTGGAATCAGCAGGTCATCATCCTCAACCAGCCAGGCGCTGGCGGCGGCATTTCGGCCCGCGTCGCCGCGGCTTCGCCAAACGACGGTTACACGCTTTATCTTCCGGCAACGTCACCGTTTCTGGCATTGCCCGGAGGAGCTGGCGTGGCACCGAATTTGCCGCTCGAACTGCCGCGCGACTTCGCGGCCATCGGCTTCGTTCTGCAACAGCCGATTTTCATCGCGGCATCGCCGAAGAGCGGCATCATTTCGATTCCGGATCTGATCCGCCGGGCTAAAGAGAAACCGAACGAATTATCCTATGCTTCGACCGGACGCGGGCGGCTTACCCATCTGACGATGGAATTGCTGCAGGCGCGGGCCGACGTTCAACTCCGCCTCGTTCCCTATGCCGGCGGCCCCGCTCAGGCCATGGGCGACGTGGTCGAGGACCGCGTCGATCTGGTGCTCGACGCCTATGCGGGGCTCGCCGGGGCGGCCCAGAGCGGCCTGATCAAGATGCTGGCGTCGACATCGGCGCAGCGGCTGCCGGGAATGGCAAATCTGCCGACGGTCGCCGACACGCTGCCGGACTTCTTCGTCGGCGCCTGGCAAGTGATGCTGGCGCCGGTCGGCACGCCCGACGCCGTTATCCGCAAGGTCAACGCCGATCTGCGCACCGCCGTCGAAGACCGAGAGGTTTCGGACAAATTCGCAGTCAATGGCGCCTTCACGCGCTACATGACCCCTGAGGAAACGACAGGCTTCACCCAGTCGCAGCAAAAAATTTGGCGGCCCATTTTGGAGAAGGTCGCGCGCGAAAGCGAATGACCCGCGGATCCACCGTGCGTCGCCCCAAAGCCGATCGGCATAGTTGGAAGCACGCTGCCTACTGCACGAGCGTATTGGCGACCTTGAAGCTCGCTTCGGTCTTCGACTTGATCTCGTCGAGCGTCACATCGGGTGCGAGCTCGATGAGGGTGAGCCCCGCGCCCGAGCGGTCAAGGGTAAAGACACCGAGATCGGTGATCACCATGTCGACCACGGCGGCGCCGGTGAGCGGCAGGTTGCAGCGATGCAACAGTTTCGATTCGCCTTTGGCTGAATGCTCCATCAGCACGACGACTTTCTTGACGCCGCCGACGAGATCCATGGCGCCGCCCATGCCCTTCACCATCTTGCCCGGAATCATCCAGTTGGCGAGGTCGCCGTTTTCCGCCACCTGCATCGCGCCGAGGATGGCGATGTTGATATGGCCGCCGCGGATCATGGCAAAGCTGTCCGCCGAGTTGAAATAGCTCGTGGTCGGCAGCTCCGTCACCGTCTGCTTTCCGGCATTGATGAGGTCGGGATCTTCCTCTCCCTCATAGGGGAACGGGCCGGTGCCGAGCATGCCGTTCTCGGATTGCAGCTGCACGCTCATCCCCGGCGGGATGTAATTCGATACCAGCGTCGGAATACCGATGCCGAGATTGACGTAGAAGCCGTCTTCCAATTCCTTGGCGGCCCGCGCCGCCATCTGCTCGCGTGTCCAAGGCATTATCGGTCCTCTTAAATTCGTTTGCGCACGGTGCGCTGCTCGATGTGCTTTTTTGCTTCCGGCACATGGATCAAACGCTGCACGAAGATTCCCGGCGTGATGATGTGGTCGGGGTCGATCTCGCCCGGCTGCACCAGATATTCGACCTCGGCGACGGTCACTTTGCCGGCGGTCGCCATCGGCGGATTAAAGTTACGAGCAGTCTTGCGGTAAACGAGGTTGCCCTCGGTATCCCCCTTGTAGGCATGCACGATCGACAGATCGGCGACGAGGCCGCGCTCCATGACGTAGCGTTCGCCGTCGAATTCGTGGATTTCCTTGCCCTCGGCGATCTTGGTGCCGTAACCGGTCTTGGTGAAGAAGGCCGGGATGCCGGCACCGCCGGCGCGAATGCGTTCGGCCAGCGTGCCCTGCGGGTTGAACTCGATTTCAAGCTCGCCGGCGAGGTATTGCTGCATGAAGGTTTTGTTCTCCCCGACATACGAGGAGACCATTTTTTTGACCTGCTTGGTATCGAGCAGTACACCGAGCCCGACGCCGTCGATTCCGCAGTTATTGGAAACCACGGTGAGGTTTTTGACACCCGAGTCACGTATGGCGAAAATCAGAGATTCCGGGATGCCGCAAAGGCCGAAGCCTCCGGCCATGATGGTCATACCATCCTTGAGCAACCCGGCCAGTGCGGAGCGCGCGTCCGCATAGACCTTATTCATGACGTTCCATTTCCCCCGGCAGGCTAATCACAGACGTGGCTATATTCTACGCATAACCGGAAAGCGGGAAAGGTCAACCGCCGGTCGGCGGATAGCCGTAAGTGGTGACGATCGGAAGCTGGATTTCCGGATGCGGATAATAATTCCAAGCGACATACATCGCCGCAAACAGAATGGCAGCGATCAGCGCGCCGCCGATGCGATTCCGGAACGAAATGAGGCCGCCGAGCAGGGCCGCGACGAATGCGAATACCGCCATTATGGCAACGAAAAGCCAGTTCACGGCTGAAAGATCGATAGGCATTCCATCCTCCCGATAAACCAGGCTCGGTAACTTACCCGACGCCGCCATCCGGCGCGACACAAATAACGTCCCGCCATCCCTTGCCGCCAAACCGGTCGCAATGGCGCTTGCGAAATGATCCGCCACTTGGCGGCGCTTCGCACAAGAAGATATAAGGCTCCCGCAACCCGGCGGTGACATGACCAATCTGCTTATTCTGCTCGGCCTGACCGAGAACGTTCGCAACCAATATCGCGATCGGATGCAGGCGCTCTTTCCCGACATCCAGATCACCCTCGTCGACCATCATTCGAAAATCGGCCCGCATATCGCCGCCGCCGACGTGCTGCTGACGTTCACGCCGATGATGACCGCCAAAGTCTTGGAGCAGGCCACGAGCTTGAAATGGCTGCAGACGCTCGGCACCGGTGTCGACAACATCATCGACCAGCCGGCGCTGCGCAAAGACACCATCGTCACCAATGTTCGCGGTATCCATGGGCCGCCGCTGTCCGAAGCGGCGCTGGGCACAATGCTGGCGCTCGCCCGTGATCTGCCTCGCGCGGTACGCGCCCAGGACCAGAGGCAATGGCAGCGTTTTCCGGCGCAACTCCTGCACAACAAGACGGTCGGAATTTTCGGCGTCGGCGCCATCGCGGAGGCATTGGCGCCGAAATGCAAGGCATTCGGCATGAACGTCGTCGGGGTAAGCTCGGGGCCCCGCCCTGCTCCCGGTTTCGACCGTATGCATTCACGCGACGAGCTTTTGCAGGTCGTCGGTGGGTTCGACTTCCTCGTGCTGCTCACCCCGCTGACGGCAGCGACCCGCAATAGCATCAACGCCGAGGTGCTAGCGGCAATGAAGCCGTCAAGCTTTCTGATCAACCTTGCCCGCGGGGGCATCGTCGACGAAACCGCCCTGGTCGAGGCGCTTGTCGAGAAGCGGATCGGCGGCGCCGCGCTCGATGTGTTCAGCCAGGAGCCGCTGCCGCCCGATCATCCGTTCTGGGGAATGCAGAACGTCATCATTACCACCCACCAAGGCGGCTTTTGCGATGTTTATATCGATTACGCCTTGCCGACCGTCGAAACCAATATGCGGTGCTTTCTCGACGGCAATACTGGCGGCATGGTCAATGTCGTGCCGCACTAGGCGCGGTCCGATAGCGGGCGGCTGAAGGCATGGTCGTCCGCTCAATCGGCGATGACGTTCTGTGGGACTTCGGACTTCGCGCTCACCTATTCTCGTACAGCGCCGCAGCGCGCACGTCTTCCTCGATCAGCCGCCAAATGCGATCGACGAGGCTAACGAATTCCGCGGTCCGCTTGATCGCGAGCGTACGGGGGCGCGGTAGCGCGATCTCGACTTCCTCCTGCAGCCGGCCCGGCCGGCGCGCGAATACCAGCACGCGGTCGGAAAGGAAGACCGCCTCGTCGATCTGGTGGGTGACGAACAGCACGGTCTTCTGGCCGCGTTCCCAGATGCGCAGCAATTCGGCCTGCATGATCTCGCGGGTCTGCGCATCGAGCGCTGCGAACGGTTCGTCCATCAGCAGGATCTCCGGATCGACGGCCAGAGCGCGGGCGAGATTGACGCGCTGGCGCATGCCTCCGGAAAGCTGGCGCGGGTGATAGTGCTCGAAGCCTTCAAGGCCGACGAGCTTCAACAGTTCCATGGTGCGCTTGCGGTCGGCCGGCCCGACCGCGCCTGCGACCTGGCGCCCGATGAGGGCGTTGGCAAGCACGGTGCGCCACGGCAACAGGCTGTCGTTCTGAAACACAAAGCCGCGGTCGATGCCGGGTTCGTGCACCGCGCGGCCGTCGAGCAGCACATCGCCCGTCGTGGCGCGTTCGAGACCGGCGACGATGCGCAGGAACGTGGTCTTGCCGCAACCGCTCGGTCCGACCAAGGAGATGAATTGGCCGCGTTCGACGCTGAGATCGAGGTCGCGCAGCGCTTCGAGATCGCCGAACCATTTGCTCAGATGCGAAACGGCGAGCTTGGTCACCATTGTCAGTCCCGCGTCCACGGCACAAGCGTGGCTTCGAGCCGGCTGAAGCCCGCCGCCATGACAATGCCGGCAAAGGCTAAAATCACGACACCGGCGAACAGCTCAGGCATGTTGAAGGCGTCGGCCGACTGGCTAATGAGGCGGCCAAGACCGGCGCGCGAGCCGAACAATTCCGCCACCACGACGCCGATCAAGCCGCGGCCGATACCGAGCTTCAGCCCGGCGAGAATGAACGGCACCGCCGAGGGCAGCGATATCTTGAGGAAGATTTGCCGCTGCGTAGCGCCGAACGAACGCAACATCTCGATCAGCCGCTCACTCGTGGTGCGCAATCCGGCCTCGGTATTGATCGCTACTGGGAACAACACCAGCGAAATTACCACGACTACCTTTGACCAGATGCCGATGCCGAACCAAAGAATGAATAACGGCGCCAGCGCGATGGTGGGCGTCGCATAGAACCCGGAAACCCACGGCTGCAAAGCCTGTTTCATGGTGGCGCTCGACGCCATCGCAAGGCCAAGTGCAATGCCAAGCACACTGGCGCTGACATAGCCGAGCGCGAACTCCGCGGCGCTGATCCCGACGTCGTGCCAAAGCTGTCCGGTGACGGCGAGATGAAAGATGGCGACGGCGATCTGCGAGGGCCCGGCGAGAAACAGTGCATTGGCGACCAGGAAACGGCTCGCCAGTTCCCAGAGCAATAGCCCTCCGGCGACCGACAGCGTGCCGGCGAGATATCTGCGGCGTAGTGTGCCGATAAATCGGTACGAAGCCGTAGTCTCGGCCGGCCGCGGCGGCCCCACTGCCTTTAAGCCTTCACTGGTGGCGCTCATGGTCGGCCCAATACTCGCTACTCGGCAATCCGTGTCACGCCCGGCAGCAGCAGGCGTTCGACCTGGAAATCGGCGGGCAAATCGCCAAGTTCGCGCAATGTGTCGACCACGCTGCCGACCTTTCTTTTGGATATCTCGCCGGTCGGTTCGAACAAATTCTTGTCGTGGAGAAACGCATAGGCTTTTTCTACGTCATCTTGCTGGATCTTGCTGGTATCCATCTGTATCGCGACGGCGGCCTCGCGGTTGTTCGGATCGTTGAACCAGGCGACAGCCTTGGTGTAGGCGTCCAGAAACCGTTTCAGCACGTCGATATGCGCCTCTGCCCAAGGACGATTGACCGCAATGCCGGCGAACGGCATGTCGGGCAAAACGTCGAACGTGGCGCCGAGATTGGCGTAGCCGGCTGTCATGGCGAGGAAGTTGAACGGCATGGTGAGGAGCGCGGCGTCGACCGCGCCGGATTGCAGCGCCGCGAACCGCGCACTGGTGGCGCCGGCAAATACGAAATCATAGTCGCCGGGTTTCAGTCCGTGCGGCGCCAGCATCCGCTCGGTGAAGATCCGCGTGATGTCCTTGGCGCCCCCAACGATGATGGTTTTGCCTTTGAGATCCTCGATGGTCTTGATCGCGGGCTTGGCGATAAGTGTATAGGGCGGTGCCTGGATGACAATGCGCACCAACGCGACCGGCGCGCCCTTGTCGATCGCACGGATCGGATCGACCATGCCCGCGCTCGGTGCAACGCTATACGAGCCGGCGGCAAGCTGTTGGATCACTGACGCGTTCGACTGCGCAAAGACAAGATCGATCTTGATGTTGGCGGCATCGAAATAGCCGTTCTTGACGGCGATATGCAACGGCCACAGATTGGCGGAAGTGGCGTCGACCGAACCAACCGAAACGGTGTCGGCCGCTTGCGCCGTATACGCAAACGCCAGTACTACGCTCGCCAGCAACGCCGAAAAGGCACCGTTACGCATCGTGGCTTCCGCCATTAGTCCGTCATCTGCGTGACCCCCGGCAAAACAACCTTGTCGACATCGAGCGCGCCCGGCAAGTCGCCCAGGCTCTCCATTGCCTTTGCAAGATTATTGAGCTTGGAGCGCGAGACGTTGCCGGTCGGCTCGAAGAAATGCCCGTTGCGGAAGAAATCATACGACTTTTCGACATCATCTTGGGTCAGGCCACTGGCGGCCTTGAGAATTTGGACGGCCTCTACGCGATTTTTCTCGTCCTCGAACCAGGCAATACTGCGGGTTTCCACGCGCAGCAGTTTTTCCAGCATGGCCTTGTTGGCGTTGGCCCAGGCGACGTTGATCGTCATTCCGGAAAACGGCAGGTCCTTTATATAATCGACAGTCAGACCGAGACTATGAAAGCCCTTCGCTTCCGCTTGGAAATTAAAGGCCGGCAGCAAAATTGCAGCGTCGACCGCGCCGGCGACAAGCGCCGAGGCGCGCGCCGCTGTGGCGCCCGCGAACACCATGTCGAATTCACCCGGCTTGACGCCGTTCGGCGCCAGCATGCGCTCCACATAAATGCGCGTGATGTCCTTCGCGCCGCCGAGCGAAATCACCTTGCCCCTGAGGTCTTTGATGCTGGCGATGCTCGGCTTGGCGACGAGGTCGTAAGGCGGCGCTTGAACCTCGATCCGGGCGATGGCGATCGGCGCTCCCATGCCGACGGCACGTAACGGATCGGCCAGTCCGGTCGATACGCTAATGCCAAGCGATCCGGCCGTCACCTGCTGCACCAACGCCGCACTCGACTGCACGTAGACCATGTCGAGCTTCAAATCCTCGGCGGCGTAAAAGCCTTTTTCTACCCCTATGAGAATAGGCCAGATATTGGCCGAGGCTTGGCCAACGGTGCCAACCGAAACCGTAACCGGCTCCGCCGCGCGCGCCGACGCGGTCGAGAGAGCGGGCGTGACGACAATCAACAGCGCGACAATTCCCCGCCGAATCGCTTCATATCGCATTCGCCCCTCCAATCACTGTTTGCCGGCGTGCGCGCGAAAATGGCGAGCAATCTCCGTGCCAGTCGTCTTCCATACGCGCTCATGCTGGCCGATGTAGCGTAACGCCGCATCGAAGGCGTCGATGCGATGCGGCACGCCCGTGAGATACGGATGGATCGCAATCGCCATGACGCGGCCCGATTGCGCTCCCTCGCGGTAGAGCACGTCGAACTGCCGGCAAATCATCTCGGCGAATTGGTCGGCGGTACGGTGGAACTTCTCGAAGGCGGGCTTGTCGTTGATTTCGTGGCTGTAGGGCACGCTGACCAGCGTTTGCCCGTTATCGAGCGTCATAAGGTAGGGCTGATCGTCGTTGGTCCAGTCGCAGACGTAATCGCAGCCTTCGGCCGCGAGGAGATCAGGCGTGTCCCAGGTTTCCTGGAGACCGGAGCCGAGCCAGCCGCGGGGTCGCGCACCGGTCGCCCGCTCGATGGTAGCAAGCGCATTCTTGATGATGCGCGGCTCGTCGCCTGGCGGCGCGGCGTTGAGCCGGCGCGTATTGCTTTCGCAATGACCCATCCATTCCCACTGCCGCTTATTGCCTTCCTCGATGATGGCCGGATGCTCCGCGCACAGCTCACTGTTCAAGGCCACCGTGGCGCGGATGCCGTGACGGTCGAGTACATCCATCAGCCGGAACACGCCGACGCGGTTGCCGTAGTCGCGCGACGACCAGGTCGGAACGTCGGGCACCGGCACATTGGCGCCGCCGGAAGCCGGCGGGACTTTCTCGTCGAGCGCGAAGAACTCGATGTTGGGGATAACCCACAACGCGACCTGCGCGCCGTTCGGCCACTGCAGCGGCGGACGGTGGATAATCGGCGAATAGGGAAACGGACCATAACGGGCAGGCTTCATGTCAGCTGGCTTTCTTCACGGCTGGATTCTTGCCGAGGTGGGAGACCACCTCGTCGACATGCATCACGTCGGCATATTTGTGGTGCAAATCGAACAGGTTCACCTTATGTGACAGCACGCTGCGATCGAAGCAGCATTCTTCCACCAGCACAACATGATAACCGTTCGAATAGGCATCGACCGCGCTTGCGCGCACGCAGCCCGACGTGCTTTCGCCGCAGACGATCAGCGTCTGGACGCCAAGCTGGGTGAGGTGCGCCGTGAGAGGAGTGCCGTAGAAGGCGCTGGCGCGCTGCTTCGTGATGACCACGTCGCCCGGCTGCGGCCCAAACTCTGGCCTGATGGCGTAGTCGGACGCCTCAATGGACGGCTTTACGCGCTTGGTGGCGCTGACGAGAGCAGGACGGCTTTCGCTGCGCACGTCGCCGGTCGAATAGAAAATCGGCAATCCCGCCGCCCGCGCGGCCGCGAAAAGGCGCTTGGTCGGCTCGATCGCTTCATAAGCATATTGCCCGCACGCACTCGGAAAAACGTTGGCGAGCGCCACGGGCGGCTGCGGACCGCCGCGATAGACCAGTTCATAGAGATCGATGGCCAGTAGCGCCGGCGCCGGCCCCACGAAGGTCTTGCGCCGATAGGAGGAATAGATCTCCAAGATATCCGGCGTGACGATATCCTTCCAGCAATGGTCTTCGAAATCATCGCTCATACGCTTTGCTCCCACTTCCGGCGTTCTACGTTGACGAATCTATTCATAGCAGCGCAAGCCCAAGTTGCTACTCCGAGTCTAAGACGCAGGATAGATGGACGCAGGATACATGCATTTGCGTGGGCTTAGAACCGACCGGCCCTACTCACGGAGCTACTTGCAATGCATGGGTCGCCGGCGGCCCGGAAACGGTGATCGACGTAGTGGCTAAGTCTGACTCGAAGTCGGCAAGGTGGCTTCCGACAAATTCAATTTACCGCTACAGACGTCCTAACTTAGGAAAGAAGACAGCAGGAGAAGTGGAAATGGAAGCGCTCTCGGAACGTTTACAGACGCCGATCTCGACGGCCGAACTCGAACGGCGTTGGGCCGCGGTACGGGCCGCCATGGAGCGCGACAAGATCGATGTGTTGTTGATACAGAACAACAACGACCATATGGGCGGCGGCGTCAAGTATTTTACCGATCTGCCGGCGACCAACGGCTATCCGTTCACCGTGGTTTTCCCCCGCGACGATCTGATGACGCTTGTCAGCCAAGGTCCGTTCGGCGGCGTCAATAATCTGACCGCGGCCGGCGACGGCGTGCGCCGCGGCGCCAAGCAATGGCTGACGACGCCGAGCTTCGCGTCGTGCAAGTACACCGTCGGTTACGACGCCGAACTCGCGGAAACGGCGCTCGCGCCGTACGCCGGAGGCACGATCGGCCTTGTCGGCACCGCGCAGATGTCGTTTGCACTGGTCGATTATCTGCAGAAAGGCCGTTTCTCCAATACGCGCTTTGTCGACGCCTCCGATCTCGTCGACGCCATCAAAGTCATCAAAAGCCCCGAGGAGCAGGAACTGATCAAACGCGCCGCGGCGATGCAGGATGGCGCCATGCGCGCGGCCTTCGCTGCCGTCGAGCCGGGTATGCGCGACCGCGATATCGCGGCCATCGCACAGTGCTACAGCCAGCGTCATGGCAGCGAGAACGGCATCTATCTCTGTGCTTCGATGCCGGCCGATAAGCCTGCGCAGTTCAGCCAGCGCCATTACCAGAACCGTGTCATCAAGGAAGGCGACACCATCGCGCTCCTCGTCGAGGATTCAGGCCCTGGCGGCATGTACACCGAGTTGGGCCGCTCCTGCGTCGTCGGCAAGGCCTCGGCCGAGATCAAAGATGAATTCGCTTTCGCGCTCGAAGCCCGCAAATTCAATCTCAGCCTGCTCAAGCCGGGCGCGGCGTGCAAGGACGTGTTCGCCGCCTACAACGACTTCATGCGCAAGAACGGCCGGCCGGAAGAAAAACGGCTGCATTGCCACGGCCAGGGTTACGACCTTGTCGAGCGGCCGCTGATTCGCAACGACGAGCCAATGGCGATTGCGGAAAACATGAACATTGTGGTGCACCCGACCTACATCCGCGGCCACGTGCTGTCGTGGGTCTGCGACAATTATATTATTGGTCCGAATGGCCCCGGCGAACGGCTGCATAAATTCCCCGAGGCCCTCACCGAGCTCGGCTGAAGCTCCCATAAAAACAAGACCATCGAAGCATTGCGGCGATCGTCGAGTTGACTGCATCATTCTACAATGCAGCACTGCGCCATCGGAGGAGACGAGCTATGAAAACAAAGTTATTCGCCGCTCTTGCGGCGGCCACTTTTATTTGCGCAGTCCACGCGCAAGCCGAAGACTTCCCCAACCGGCCGATGACCATGGTCATCCCGTTCGCTGCTGGCGGACCGACCGATATCCTGGGCCGTGTCGTCGCCGCCCGCATGGGCGAAGTGCTCGGGCAAAATGTGATCGTCGAAAATGTCGCTGGCGCCGGCGGCATGACCGGTTCGGCGCGCGTCGCCAACGCCACGCCTGACGGCTACCAATTCGTGCTCGGTACCGTCGGCACCCATGCGCAGGGCCAGACGCTTTATAAGAGCCCGCTTTACAATGCCGTGACCGATTTCACGCCGGTCATTCTGATCGCCAACGTGCCAATCGTGCTTGAGACCCGCAAGGACCTGCCGGTCAATAGCTTCAAGGAATTCGTCGCCTACGCCAAAGAGAACAAAGGCAAGATGCAATTCGGCTCCGCCGGCGCCGGCTCGGCAACACATCTCGGCTGCGTGCTCCTCAACTACGTCATCGGCGTCAATATCACCCACGTCCCCTATCGCGGCACCGGACCCGCGCTCCAGGATCTCGAGGGCGGCCGTGTCGACTATCTGTGCGATATCATCACGACGGCCAAACCGCCGATCGACAGCGGCGCCGTCAAGGGATTGGCAATTTTCGACAGCAAACGTTCGCCGGCACTGCCCGACGTCCCCACGGCGGCCGAGCAAGGCACACCGAACCTCGTCGCCTACACATGGAACGCTATCTTTCTGCCGAAGGGCACCCCGGAACCTATCGTCAAGAAGCTCCACGACGCCGCGCTCGCGGCGATGCATACGCCCGCGGTGCATGACCGCCTGACCGGGCTCGGCGCTGAAATCGTTTCCGATCAAGATGCAACGCCGCAGCATCTCGGCGACCTGGTCAAGAGTGAGATCGCCAAATGGGCGGTGCCGATCAAGGCCGCCGGTGTCACCGTGGAGTGACTTGAGAAGAAGCGGTGTCACAAGACGGCCAGCCCATACCGCCGCCCGATCCGGCGTCTCTCGCGTCGGTTCAGGAGAAACTGCGGCAAGGGCTCGCCATGCATCAACATGGCAAGCTGGTCGAAGCGGAAGATTGCTACGAGGAGGTGCTTCGCTCCGCGCCGAAGCACTTCGACGCGCTGCACCTCCTCGGCGTCCTTGCATTGCAAACCGGCCGCCCCGAGCGCGGAGTCGGACTGATCGCTAAAGCCATCGAGATCAATCCCAATGTCGCCGGCGTTCACAGCAATCTGGCCAATGGTCTCAAAGACCTCAACCGTCTCGACGAGGCGCTTGCCAGTTACGGCAGGGCCATCATTCTGAAGCCCGATTACGCGGAGGCCTACAACAACCGCGGCATTACGCTGCAAGCTCTTAACCGCCTCGATACGGCGCTTGCCGATTACGAAAAGGCGATCGCGCTGAAACCGGACTATGCGGAAGCCTATAATAACCGCGGCGTGATACTTCAGGCGCAAAACCGTTCCGACGAGGCGCTTGCGAGCTTCGACAAGGCCATCGCGTTTCGGCCAAACTATCCCGAGGCGTTTAATAACCGCGGCAATGCGTTGAAGGATTTAAAGCACTTCGACCGCGCGCTCGCCAGCTACGATACCGCGACCATGTTACGGCCCGGCTATGCCGAAGCCTACAATAACCGCGGGCTGGCATTGCAAGACCTCAAGCGTTTCGATGCCGCACTGGCGAGCTTCGACAAGGCGATCGCGCTGAAGCCGGATTACGCCGAAGCATACAATATGCGCGGCATGCTGCTGCAGGAAACGGCACGCTTCGATGCGGCGCTCGCCAGCTTCGACAAGGCAATCGCGCTAAAGCCAGACTACGCCGAGGCGTACAACAACCAAGGCCTCTGCCTGCTGCGAGGGGGGCGCTTGGAGCAAGGGTGGCGGCGGTTCGAATGGCGAAAAAAGCTCCAAGACGCCTTCGGCGGCCGCTCCTTTTCACAACCGCTTTGGCTCGGCGAAAAGGATATTTCAAACAAGATTTTATTCGTCCATTGGGAACAGGGACTTGGCGACACGCTGCAGTTCTACCGCTACGGCAAACTTCTCAAGGCGCGAGGATTAAAGGTCGCGATGTCGGTGCAAGAACCCTTGTTCCGGCTCCTTAAGCAAACAGACCCCGATATTGAGCTCATCAATCAAGACGGCGTCCCAGCCGAATTTGATTATCACTGTCCGCTATTGAGCCTGCCGCTCGCGCTCCAAACAACATTGGAAACAATACCATCGGAAGAACGGTATATTTTCGCGGACGACCAACAGCGCCGAGAGTGGAATGATCGCCTGCCGCCGCGAACAAAGCCCCGCATAGGGATCGCATGGAGCGGCGGCACCAAACATAAGAACGATCACAACAGATCGATCGATTTAGCGGCAATTGCACCGCTCTTGTCTGCCGACGCTCACTGGGTATCGCTGCAAAAAGAGCTGAGGGACGGCGAGCCCGCTTTGCTTACCGAGATTCAAAAGATCACCTCCTATCATGCTGAGCTAAAGGATTTTTCGGATACGGCGGCCGTGATCGATCTCTTGGATCTGGTTATTACGGTCGACACAAGTATCGCCCACCTTGCAGGAGCCATGGGAAAGCCGGTGTGGATATTGTTGCCGTATAATTCCGATTGGCGATGGCTGCTGGATCGCGAGGATAGTCCCTGGTATCCGACCGCCCGATTGTTTCGGCAGGATATCACCCGCTCCTGGACAAGCGTGATTACGCGAGTTCAGGTCGCGTTGAATGATGTCGTGGGATTCTCATCCCAGACGTGAGCAGTCGTGAAAAGCGAGGGCGTGAGCCTGGTTAACATTGCCGCTTTTTCTCCTCCATTCGCTCGCAAAAATTCCAAATTACGTCACCGTGAGGCCACGCCGGCTGTGCCCTATGGCAGCCTTCAGAGCCATTGGTGTCGGAGCCCGTCATGTTCAACAGCCGTATTGTATCCGCGATCGGGGTCGCCGCGATTGCGAGCGTCCTGACGGCCGGCGGCGCAATGGCGCAATTCGTCGTGATGGAACCGGTGCTCGTACCGGTTGGTCCGCCGCTTCCTCTTCTTGCCGGACTCAATCCGCCGCATGAACATAGGGCGTATCGAGCGAGGGCGTTCGCACACGAAAGAGCTGCTTCCCGAACAAGCAGAAGAATTGCCGCCAGGAAACTGGCAAGAAGCATCTGGCTTGCCTCAAAGACGCATCACCACCCGATGTTGGCCGCGCAAACGGTAGATCTTCCTGCGCAGACGACCTTGGCCTCGCGACCGGTAGATCCTCCTGCACAGACGACGGCCGAGGCATCGCCCAAAAATGCATTGCTCGAAAATGCATTGCCTGAGAATGCATTGCCCGAGAATGCTTGGGCGACGCAACCGGCCGCCTCGTCTCAGACGACGCAGCCCGATGCTGCATCAGCCGCGGACAATGCCGCGCCGGCAGCTCAGGCGGCCGCAGCGGATAGCCAAGCCGCGCCGGCAGCCCAGGTGGCCGCAGCGGATAGTCAAGCCACGCCGACCGCCGTCGTGGTCGGCGGACAGACGGTCGACGTCGCGACGCCGGATCAAACCAACGCGATCGACCTTGCCGCCGATGATCGTCATGCCTCGGCAGTGTCCGACAATCGGACTGATCCAGATCCGCCGGCCCAACGGGTTCTGGCCGCTCCCGTGGTCAAGGATGCAAATTCGGTCGGCAGCGCTTCCTGGATCGCGCAAGTTCTCGCCGCCTTCGGTGGCGCCGTAGCGGCCGGCGTGGTGGCTTGGTTCCTGATCGGCGGCAGTCCCCGGCGGACTTACGGTTAAATGGCCGGTTAACGGCGAAAGAGCCGCCTATTCTGCGGCCACACGCCTTGCGTCGCTCTTAAGCGAATTGAACAGATCCAAAGCGTCCTTCGGCTTCATGTTTTTATGCACGACGGCGGCGACCGCCGCGATCATCGCTTGCGGCGCGTCGGACTGGAAAATATTGCGCCCCATATCGACGCCGGCGGCGCCTTGCTGCACGGCGTTATAAGCCATGGTCAGGGCGTCGAGTTCGGGCAGCTTTTTGCCGCCGGCCATCACGATCGGCACCGGGCACGACGCCGTCACGGTCTCGAAGTCTTCTTCGACGTAGTAGGTTTTCACATATTGCGCGCCGAGCTCGGCAATGATTCGGCAGGCGAGCCGGAAATATTTGGCATCGCGCACCATGGCCTTGCCGACTGCGGTGATGCCCATCACTGGAATTCCGGCGCGTAGCCCGGCATCGACCAGCTTGGTCATATTATGCACCGAGCGGGTCTCCTGCTCGCCGCCGATGAAGACCTGAATGCCGACGCCGGCGGCGTTCAATCGGACGGCGTCGTCCATATCCATGGCGATCTGCTCGTCGGAAAGCTCTTCGCGCAGAATGCTCGGACCGCCGCTCGCGCGCAGCACCATCGGCTTTTGGCACTGCGCCGGAATGACGCTGCGCAGAATTCCGCGCGTGCAGAACAGCGCATCGCAGGACGGCAGGAGCGGTACGATGGAAAGGTCGATGCGCTCGAGCCCGGTGGTCGGGCCCTGGAAATAGCCGTGATCGACGGCAAGCATCACGGTGCGTCCCGAGGCCGGATCGAACACCCGCGCCATGCGGTTTTTCATGCCCCAGTCGAGCTGGTGCGACCCTTTCAGGTAAAAGCCCGGAGCCTGCTGCGGCTGATCGAGCGAATAGCGTTCGCCTTCCTTGTCGGCTTCGGGCATGGCGTCGTCGGTCCTTGCGAAAAAATTCGGTGGCTAAGCGTCAGGCGCGATGTTTGCCGGGCCGGTGCTTGCGCTGTCAACGCGGGCGTCAGTTCGTGTCGGCGCGCCAATAGGGATTGAGGGCGCAAAAGCCGCGGTTGCCGCCTGTCACTGCGGGAGTGCAGTCTTCCTGTGTGTCAAATTCGCACTCCCAGGTGGCCTCGCCGCCGCCGCCGTCCGTGACCGCGCACCATCGCCCGTTGCCATAAAGGCCCGCGTCGCTTGCTGGCGTGCCGAGCAACAGCGCCGCCCCCGCGGCTGTCAGCAGTAAAATGCCTCTGAAGATCTTTTCCATGGCGCAGTTTAGGCGGGGAACCTGCAAAAGCAACGCGAACGAGGGAACTCCTCGCGGGAGACAGCCTCCTTACTCCAATCCTGGTGCCGTGTCGTTGCCTCTTGGCAATGTTCTATCTTTGTTCTAGGGTGCAGACCTGGAACATACAGAGAACGATTGCCCTTAATTTCACGCGGAATCTGGTCAAATGGCAGAGCCTGTTGCGCTTTCCGTCAGGAACTCTTCGGCTCAACCGGCGGCACCGCGCCGTAGCGCTGCGCTCATGGAATTGCGCCGCCTGCTGCGGCCCCTCAAGCAGGCTTGCGGCCCGTCTCTGCCTTTCGGTCTTACCGCCCTTGATTCTCACTTGCCGGAGGGTGGTCTCGCCGGCGGCGGCCTTCATGAAATTGTGCCTGCCACGGAGAGCGCCATCGCCGCCGCCTTCGGTTTCATGGTGGCAATACTGGCTCGTCTCGAGCCTGCGCGCCCGCTCATCTTTGTCATTCCAGTTAAGGGACACCAATCCGGCCGTTCTTTCGGTCGTCTTTTTGGGCATGGCTTCAACAGCCTCGGACTTGATCCCACGCGTCTCGTTCTGGTCGAGACGGCGCACCGCAAAGAAACGCTATGGGCCATGGCGGAAGCGCTGCACTCGGCGGCGCCGGCAGCCGTCGTGGGGATGATCAACCGGCTCGATCTCAAGACCAGCCAAAAACTACAGCTCGCGGCCAGCGATTGCGGCTTGCCGCTTTTATTGTTGCGGCCGGCGCCGACGCTCGAAGCCAGCGCCGCGGCGACGCGCTGGCGCGTCGGCACCGCGGCAGCCGCGCGCGACCGCTTCGGTCTCTACGCGCATCCCCGATGGCATCTGCAACTCGAACGCTGTCGCAACGGACGGCCTGGCGAATGGGTAGTGGAGTACGATCATGTCACGCATCGTTTCAGTTTGGCTGCCGCGTTGGCCAATTCAGCGCTTTCTCGCGACACAAGCGATCAGCCCGCAAACGACAGGATCTTGCAAACCGCTTGATCCTGATCATCCGCTCGTCCTTGCCGTCGCCGGTTCCGGCGGGCTGCGCATTGCCGCATTGAATGAAGCGGCGGAACAATGCGGACTTGTCGCCGGCGAGTTGCTTGCCGACGCACGGGCGAAAGCGGAGAGACTGCAAGTCCGACCTATCGATACCGAGGCCGACGACGCGGCGCTGCGTCGGCTTGCTTTATGGGCGACGCGTTATACGCCAACCGCGTCACCATGGCTGAAAGAGTTTGGCAGCGAAGAACAAAATGGCGCCGATGGTATTTTCCTCGATATCGAAGGTTCGGCACATTTATTTGGTGGCGAAGCCAAGCTCATCGCCGATCTCTCCGCACGGCTCAACCATTTCGGATTAACGGCGCGCATTGCGGTGGCCGCAACGCCCGGCACTGCCTGGGCGCTGTCGCGTTTCAACCGTTCGCCTTTATTTGTTCTGCCCTCGGGCGATGAAGCACCGGCACTGACGGTCCTTCCGGTCGAAGCTTTAAGGCTTTCGCTAGAAACCCGCACCGCGCTGCGCCGGCTCGGCTTCAAAACCATCGGTGCTTTGATGAACGAACCGCGCGCGCCTTTTGCCGCGCGGTTCGCTGCCGAACTCTTGCGTCGGCTCGACCAGGCATTGGGCCGTATCGACGAGCCGATCGTCCCTATCGTTGCGCCGCCGGTTTATCACAGCCTGCATTATCTCATGGAACCGATCTTCACCGCGCAGGCGATCGTCGCCCGCGCCGCCCGGCTGATGCACAATCTCATTCATGTGCTGGTGCGCGACGATGTCGGCGCGCGCGCGTTGCGGCTTTGCCTCTATCGCGTCGATGGTGCGGTCGAGACGATCGATATCGGATTGACGCTGCCGACGCGCAATGTTTCCCATGTGACGCGGCTTATCGCGCTTAAGCTCGAAGCGCTTGCCGCAATGGAGGACGCGGGTTTCGGCTTCGAAGCGGTCGGCCTTGCCGTCACCGGTGCCGAAGCCATGACGGCGCGGCAAATCGAACTCGCTCCCTCCCTACCCTCCGCAAGCGAAGGATCAGGATTGGGACAGAGCAACAGCGCGGAGCGCTGTGCCGCCTTGATCGATTCGCTGCGGCAACGGCTCGGTCCACACCGCGTGCGCCGCTTCGAACCAATTGCCAGCCATCTGCCCGAGCGCGCCGAAATATTACCGCCAATCGATGGTAAAATCCTTGCTCCCTCTTGGCCGGCGTCGGAACAAACACGTCCGCTTCTGCTGTTGCCGCCCGAACCGGCAGACGTCACCGCGCTCGTCCCCGACGGGCCGCCGCGGCGTTTTTGCTGGCGCGGCGTGACCCATGAAGTGAAAGGCGCCCAGGGTCCTGAACGCGTCGCCGGCGAATGGTGGCGCAATCGCCAGCCGCAGAGCGAAATCGAGCCAACACGCGACTATTACCTGATCGAAGATGACGAAGGTCGCCGCTTATGGATCTACCGGGAAGGTCTTTATGGCCGTGAAATCGCAGCGGCGCGGTGGTTCGTGCACGGATTGTTCGCGTGAGTAACTTCGATGAGTGCCTATGCTGAACTGGCCGTCACCACCAATTTCTCCTTCCTGCGCGGCGCCTCGCATCCGGAAGAAATGGTGGAGTGCGCGGATGAGCTCGGGCTCGCCGCCATCGGCATCGCCGACCGCAACAGCTTCGCCGGCGTCGTGCGCGCCTATGCCGAAGCCAAAAAACGACAAATAAAACTGCTGGTCGGCGTCCGCCTTATCGCCGCCGACGGCTTCGAGGCGCTCGCTTATCCCACCGATCGCCCAGCTTACGGACGGCTCTGCAAACTTCTGACGGCGGGCAATCTCAAAGCCAAGAAAAGCGAATGCCATCTGGATTTCGAAGAAATTCTGGAAGCGAGCGAAGGACAAATTTTTATCGCGTTGCCGCCTAAAAATATCTCGGACGATTTCGCAGCACGGCTTTCAGCATTGGCGCGCGCGGCGCCGAGCCGCACCTTCCTTGCCGGGGTGCATTATCATCGCGGCGACGAGCCGCGGCGGCTCGGTCTGTTGGCCGAACTCGGCGAAAGAACCGAAGCGCCACTCGTCGCCGTCAACGATGTTTTCTATCACGCCCCGGAGCGGCGTCCGCTTACCGACGTGCTCACCTGCGTACGCGAGAAATGCACGATCGCCGAAGCGGGTTTTCGGCTCACCGTCAATGCCGAGCGGTATATCAAGCCACCAGAGGAAATGGCGCGATTATTCAAAAACTTTCCCGACGCCATTTCCCGCACAGTTGAGATCGTCGAAGCCTGCAGCTTTTCGCTCGGCCAATTGCAATACGAATATCCCGACGAGCCCGTGCCGCCGGGCAAAACCGCTCAGCAACATCTCGAGGATCTGACATGGGCCGGCGCGAAGAGGCGCTATCCGAAAGAAAAACATCCGGAAGGAATACCGGACAAAGTCGAAATGCAGATTCGCGACGAACTCAAGCTCATCGCCACACTTGATTACGCACGTTATTTTCTCACTGTTCATGACATCGTCGCCTATGCGCGTGATAAAGAGATTTTGTGCCAGGGTCGCGGTTCCGCGGCGAACAGCGCGGTCTGCTTTAGCCTCGGCATCACCGAGGTCGATCCAAAGGAAACCGAACTGCTCTTTGCCCGCTTCATTTCGGCAAATCGCAACGAGCCGCCCGATATCGACGTCGATTTCGAGCACGAACGACGCGAAGAAGTGATTCAGCACATTTACGAGCGCTACGGCCGCCATCGCGCGGCGATCTGCGCAACCGTCGTGCATTACCGCTCGCGCCGTGCCATCCGCGAGGTCGGCAAGACCCTGAGATTGACCGAAGACGTCACCGCCGCGCTGGCGAAAACCGTGTGGGGATACGGCGACGGCCTGCCTGACGATCACATCCGCCAAGCTGGACTCGATCCCGCCAATCTGGAAATCCGGCAGGCAGTCGATCTTGCCAACGAATTGATCGGTTTCCCACGACACCTCTCGCAGCATGTCGGCGGTTTCGTGCTGACACGCGGTCCGCTCGACGAAACAGTCCCGATTGGCAATGCCGCAATGGAGGACCGTACCTTTATCGAGTGGGACAAAGACGACATCGACACGCTTGGGCTGATGAAGATCGACGTGCTTGCGCTCGGCATGTTGAGTTGCCTGCGGCGCGGACTTGATCTTCTGAAAACCTATTACGGCAAGGATTATTCGCTGGCGAGCATTCCGAAGGACGGAACGGAGGATGCGCCGGCGGTCTACGAAATGCTGTCGCGCGCCGATTCCGTCGGTGTGTTCCAGGTCGAGAGCCGCGCCCAGATGTCGATGCTGCCGCGCCTCAAACCGGCTTGTTTTTACGATCTCGTCATCGAAGTCGCTATCGTGCGGCCGGGACCAATTCAGGGCAATATGGTCCATCCCTATCTACGCCGGCGCGAAGATCTGAAAAACGGCAAGGAGCCTGAATATCCATCGCCGTTTCCGTGGGAGGGCGATCGAGACGAATTGAAAGAGGTTCTCAAACGGACGCTGGGCGTGCCGCTGTTCCAAGAACAAGCAATGCAGATCGCCATGACCGCGGCACAGTTTTCTCCAGACGATGCGGATGGGCTGCGGCGCGCCATGGCAACGTTTCGCCACACCGGCAATGTCCCTAAGTTTCGCGACAAATTCATCGGGGGCATGGTGAAACGCGGTTACGACTGCGAATTTGCCGAACATTGTTTCCGTCAAATCGAAGGTTTCGGTGAATATGGTTTTCCCGAAAGCCACGCGGCGAGTTTTGCGCTTCTGGTCTATGCCTCGGCCTGGATCAAATGCCGCTATCCCGACGTGTTCTGCGCCGCCATTCTCAACAGCCAGCCGATGGGTTTTTATCAGCCCGCACAGCTCGTGCGTGATGCGCGCCAGCATGGCGTCGAAATCCGCGCGCCCGATATCAATTTCAGCAATTGGGATTGCACGCTGGAGCCATCCGAAGACGGCAGAAACGCCGTGCGGCTCGGCTTTCGTCTCATTCACGCCCTTGCCGAAAAAGAGCTTAACCACCTCGTCGCGATGCGCGGCAATGGCTTTTCCAGCATCGAGCGATTTGCGGCGCTCGCCGGCGTCTCGCGCTTCACCATCGAACGGCTGGCCGAGGCCGATGCGTTCCGCTCCGTGGGACTCGACCGACGCGCCGCATTATGGGCGGCACGGCGGCTCGATGTGATCGGAATCAGCGCGGCGAAGCGCATTGTCGCAGCAAAGAAGACCGACGATGTATTGCCGCTCCTCGCACCGCATTTGGGTGACGATATTTTCCCGGAACCGCCGGTAGAGCTGCCGGGCATGCCGCTCAGCGAGCATGTCGTCGAGGATTACATCGCCACCGGGCTTTCCTTGAAAGAGCATCCGGTCCGCTTCTTCCGCGACCGTCTCATCGCGCTCGGCGCTATCCGCAATACGCAATTGCGCGGCGAAGACCTGGTGCAGGACTCGGCGGTCACCGTCTCAGGCCTCGTTCTGGTGCGGCAGCGACCGGGCACATCAAAAGGCGTCGTGTTCATGACGCTCGAAGATGAGACCGACATCGCCAATGTTATCGTCTGGCCGAAAGTTTTCGCAGAAAACCGCCGCACCGTGATGACGGCGCGTTTCCTCGCCGTGCGCGGCCGGCTGCAACGGGCCGGCCTTGTCATTCATGTGGTCGCGGAAAGCTTTGTCGATCTTAGCGCAACCCTGCCGTGGCTACGCGACGGCGGGGATCTGTTCTCGCCGAAGTTTTCCGGCGGCCTGCATCCCGCCGAGCTGCCGCTCAAGAGCCGCGACTTTCATTGACGGTTCCGTGCCTTCCGCGATGCTATCGCCCATACACAGAGTAGCACGCCGCAGATAAGCAACCTCTTGCTGTAGTGCTTGGATATCGCGAGCCGCGATTCTTTGTCGGTCGTGGGATTGCTGGCGCGATGCTTGAACGAATCGTCTCAGTGAAAGCCATGCCCGTAACGCATTATAGAGGAGTTGCACCCCTCCGCCCCGCCCTATATCGTCTAGGACCTGCTGAATGCAGGGCCTCACGGCACCGCGCGTTGCGCGGCGACGGGGGGCGGCGGGAGACCCGCGACACCGCGTCGCTGCGGAAAGTCGCGGAATTTGCGGTAATTCCTCATTCTGAGGTAAATCAGGTCTAACGAACCATAACGGCCTCGCAGACGGCCGGGAGGAAAAATTGCGGCCTTCTACAAGTCACATCCGCGAACTGATCGGCAAGCGCGACTTTTACGCGGGCGGCCTGATGGCGTTGCTCGGGCTCGGCATCGCCCTAAAAGGCTCGAGCTATCGGGCGGGCACCCTGATGCATATGGGACCCGGCTTTCTGCCGACCGCGCTCGGTGTTCTCCTGGTCCTCATCGGCATCGCCATTGCCGCGGCCGGTCTTTCGCCGTCCGCTGAAGGGGGTGGTGAGGAGGGTGAGGGCATCTTGCCGGAACATCCGCAATGGTGGGCTTGGCTCTGCATTCTTCTGAGTCCTGTCGCATTTATCTTCTTTGGACGTTACTTCGGCATGTTCCCGGGAACGTTCGCCTGCGTCTTTATCGCCGCGCTTGGCGACAAGAACGCGACGTGGAAGGGCACGATTATTCTCGCGACCGTCGTGACCATATTTGGCGTCGCATTGTTCTCTTATTTTCTCCAGGTGCCGATGCCGATATTCTCGTGGAGGGGTGATCTGTGATCGGGACCTCACTTGAGCAGCTCTGGTACGGCTTTGGCGTCGCGCTCGAACCGCACAATCTGATGTTCTGCTTTCTCGGCGTGCTGGTCGGCAACATGGTCGGCGTGCTGCCGGGAATGGGACCACTGGCCACCATCTCGATCCTGCTGCCGCTGACCTTTGGCATGAAGCCGGTCGCCGCCATCCTGATGCTGGGCGGCGTCATGTATGGCGCGCAATATGGCGGCGCGATCTGTTCCATCCTGCTCAATTTGCCATGTCACCCGCCACACGCGGTGACGTGTCTCGACGGTTTCCCGATGACCAAGCAGGGCCGCGGCGGCGTAGCGCTCGGCCTCACGGTATTCGCCTCTTTCGTCGGAGCCTCCTGGGGCATCACCGAAATGATCTTCCTGTCGCCGCTCCTGGTTCGGGCGGCATTGCAATTCGGTCCAGCCGAGGTGTGCTCGCTGATGCTGTTGGGCCTGCTTGCGGGCTCGACGCTGGCCCGCGGCTCGCCGCTCAAGGGCGTGGCGATGACGATATTGGGGCTGTTCCTCGGCTCGGTCGGCACCGATCTCGAAACCGGCTCGGAGCGCTTCACTTTCGGCATGACCGAGCTCGATGACGGTATCGAACTGATCGCGCTCGCGCTGGGCCTGTTCGGCATCGCCGAATTCATGAACAGCGTCAATCAAGTGGCGCCGATCAACACCAAATATACCCATGTCACATTCAAAGACATGCGGCCGACCAAAGGCGATCTCAAAAAAGCGTTCTTCCCGATGTGGCGCGGCACCATCATCGGCAGCCTGTGCTCCCTTATTCCCGGCACCGGGCCGACCATCGCCTCTTTCGTCGCCTATGCGACCGAAAAGAAGATTTCAAAGCATCCGGAAAAATTCGGCACCGGCCTGATCGAAGGCGTGGTCTGCCCGGAGGCGGCAACGCACTCTTCGGTGCAGGGCGACTTCATCCCTACCATGAGCCTCGGCATCCCCGGCGACGCCGTCATGGCACTCCTGCTCGGCGCCTTGATGATTCAGGGCATCGTGCCGGGACCGCAGCTGATCTCGCAGCATCCGGACATCTTCTGGGGTCTGGTCGCTTCGTTCTGGATCGGCAACATCATGCTCGTTCTGTTGAACGTGCCGCTGATCGGCATCTGGGTGAAGATGCTGGCGATCCCCTACAAGTATCTCTACCCGAGCGCGATGTTCTTCGTCTGTATCGGCGTTTATGCCGCCAACAACGATTTCTTCCAGGTTGGCGAAGTCGTGATCATCGGAGCGTTCGGCTATCTCTTGCTCCGCCTTGGGTTTCATCCGGCGCCGATCCTGCTCGGTTTCGTGCTCGGGCCGCGATTCGAGGAGAACTTCCGCCGCGCCATGCTGATCTCACGCGGTGACATCGCCGTTTTCGTCGAGCGGCCGATCAGCGCCGTCTTCGTCGCGCTCTGCGTGCTCTTGGTCGGATCGCAGATTTATTTCCGGCTGAAGGGTAGCAAAGCGCCGATCGACCCGTCGCTGCACGAGGCGGGGCCGCCCCGCGTCACCGCCGACGTACCGACCGCGGCGGAATAACATTCGTCATCGCGAGCCAATGGGTCCGGTCCGAAGTGGCCGGTCCGATGGCTCCTTGCGATGACGATGTCCCGTCAGGCGGTTGCGGCGCGCAAACCGCGTTCGAGGACCCGCGCCAGCCGATCGGAAAACTGCCGCGCGTCCGCCGGCCGGTCACCGTCGAGTAGCCGCGCTTCGTCGAACAGAAGATGCGCGGCGTCTTCCTTAAAGCCCTGCTCGCTGTCGCCAAGTGCCGCGAGTGCCGTCACCAACTGATGCCGTGGATTAACCTCGAGGATCGGCTTCGATGCCGAGCCGAGCCGGCCGGCCGTCGCCAGAATCTTTTCCAGCGCCCGATCCGGACCGGCCTCCGGCGCGACCAGACAAACCGCACTGTCGGTCAGGCGATCCGACGCCCGCACATCAGCGACGGCTTCACCCAACGTCAATTTCAAGAAAGCGATGAAATTAGTGACAGCTTCGGGAGCAGCCGGAGCCTGTTCCGCTTTGGCGTCAAGCAACGGAATGAGCGCGAGATCGGCGGCGCCCTGTGTCACTGACTTGAACGGCTTGCCGTCAAACGACACACCGGGTGTCACCCAGAACGTATCGACCGGATCGGGCAGCAGCAGCACTTCGATGCCGCGCGCACGAAAGCCTTCGAGATGCGGCGACGATTTGAGCCGGGTGAGATCATCACCGGCGAGATAGTAGATCGCGGTCTGATTGGTTTTCAGAGCGCCGATATAGTCCTTCAAGCTGCGCCATTCTTCGCCTGACGCCGTGGTCTTGAACCGGGCGAGCTTGAGCAGCGTATCGCGCCGCTCGAAATCCTCGTAGATGCCTTCCTTGAGAACCGCGCCGAAGGTGTCCCAGATTTTGCCGTAAGCCGCCGGCTCCTTGTCGGACAGCCGCTCCAATTCGGTCAGAACCCGGCCCGTCGCACCCTTCCTGATGGCGGCAAGCAGCGGGCTCTCCTGGATCTTTTCGCGCGACACATTGAGCGGCAGATCGGCTGAGTCGACGAGGCCGCGCACGAAACGCAGATAGCGCGGCAGAATTTCGGCTTCGTCGGTAATGAAGACTCGCTTGACGTAAAGCTTGACGCGGCCGCTGCGGTCGGGATCGAACAGATCGAATGGCCGCGAGCCGGGTACAAACAACAGCGTCGTGTAGTCGTGGCGGCCCTCGGCGCGGAAATGAATGGTCAGTGCCGGCTCATCGAACGCCATCGCGATGCTGCGGTAGAAATCGGTATAGTCGGCCGGCTTGATATCGGCTTTCGGCTTGGTCCAAAGCGCCGCCCCGTCGGTAACTTCAGCCGACTCCGCGCCCGGCTTTTCGACCAGCGCGATCGGCACCGGCACGTGGCCGGATTGCGCCTTGATCAAGGGCTCGACGGTCGTGCGCTCGGCATATTTCTTCGCGTCTTCCAGAAGATGCAGGATGACCCGGGTGCCGCGCGGCGGCGGCCCCTCCCCCGCTTCCAGGTTGACCGCCGATATGTCGTAGGCGCCCTTCCCATCCGACGACCATCGCCAGGCTTGATCGCCGCCGGCCCGATGCGAGATCACCTCGACCCGCTCGGCCACCATGAAGGCGGAATAGAAGCCGACGCCAAACCGGCCGATCAGTGCATTGTCTTCCGCCTTTTGACTGGCGTCGGCACCCTGCGCGGCCTCGATCCGCTCCAGGAACGCCTTGGTACCCGACCGGGCGATGGTACCAAGCGCTTCGATCATCTCGTCGCGGCTCATGCCGATGCCGTTGTCCTCGACGGTGAGGCGCCGCGCTTCGGCATCGAGCGCTACCGTGATCCGCGGTTTGGCATCGTCGCCAGGAGAATCGCCAAGTAACGCCGGCTGGGCGATGGCCTCGTAGCGCAGCCGCTCGCAGGCATCCGCGGCATTGGCGATCAATTCGCGCAAAAACACCGATTTGTCGGAATAGACCGAGTGCACCATCAGCTGCAGCAGCTTGGCGACATCGGCCTCGAAGGCGCGGCTTTCGGATTTAGGTTTGGCGTCGTCGGCGACAGTCATAGCGGGCATCCCCCAGCGAGCTTTTATAAGCCCGACATGGAGAGAAATCGCTGCAAATTCAAGGGCGCCGATGCTTCTAGCCGTCGTTCCGAGGTGCCCCAAGCCTGTCCGGCGATTGAGGACCGGCGCAAAACGCTAAGCCGAAACCGGCGCCGTTTTGCGAACACTTTCGAGGAGCGACGTCCGCATCAAGAAGGACCGATGTGCCACCGGATCGGCCGCGGTCTTGCGCAAATGGGTGAAACTCGCTTCCCGGCTGCTCGCGTCCTTCTCCTCTAGGCGCTTCTTGTTGGCGATTGTCTGCTGCTGAACATATTCGATGTTCATCGGCCGGCGGCGCTCGTCATACAGAGCGAGCGCGCTTTCCGGCATGTCGCCCTTGATCACCGCACTGAGCAGTGTCGCGATATCGACGGCATCGTGAACGCCGCAATTGAGGCCAAGGCCACCGATCGGATTGTTCACGTGCGCGGCGTCGCCGGCCAGGAACACCCGACCCTCGCTAAACTTCACCGCCACCCGCTGATGCACGTTGTAGATATTGCGGTGCGTCACCGGGTAACGCGCCGGCCGCGGGAAGAACTTCTGCAAGCGACGCTCCACGGCGGCATCATTGAGGACTTCGTCGTCGGTCTCGCCCGGCACGGTCGGGAATACGACCCGCCACAAGCCGCTGCCATCCTCCCCAGCGACTTTGAACAGGTTCGCCCATTCGTCGGGATCGGAAAAATAATTGCGAAAACCGGCGCCAATTTCCGCGACGAAATCGACTGGCGTTGTCAGCACCAGGAAGCGTTCCGGAAAGGTATAGCCTTCGAACTCGATGCCGAGGGCCTTGCGTACGGCTGAGCGGCCACCGTCGGCTCCGATTAGATAGCGGCCGGCAACAGTCTCGCGGCCCTCTTTGGTAGCGAGGGCGACCTCGACGCGATCGTCGAACTGCTCAAGCCCGTCGACCCGCGCCGAGAACCGAACCTCGGCGTTCGGCAATGCGCGCAGCCGCTCGATCGCCATCTTGGCAAGCTTGTGCTGCTCGCACTGCACAACGTAGGGACAGGGCGTATCCTCGTGCAGCACCGCGTGATCGAATTCCGCGACGACGCGGCGACCCGGCCGGTCCCAGAACTGAAAGGTGCGCGCCATCAGGCCGCGCGCGATTACCTCATCGAGCAGACCGAGTGCGGCCAGCATTTCGAGCGTCGCCGGATGCAGTGTCGAAGCCCGCGGCGATTCATCGACATGCTCCGCCGCCTCGAAAACGCGAACGCTGATGCCGCGCTGCGCCAGCGCCAAGGCGGCGATAACCCCGACAGGGCCGCCCCCGGCGACGATAACGGCGGATTCAGATCGCATCATGATCACACATCATTGCTGTTGTTGGATGCCGGCCGCCTGCAGCGCTTGCGCCCATGTAGCGACATCGGCTTCGATCATCTTAGAAAATTCGTCGGGCGTGTCGCCGACCGGATCGACACCATAAGCCGCGAGCTTAGCGACGAATTGCGGATCCTTGGCGGCCTGCTCGACGACGGCCGCTGCCTTGTCGATAATGTCTCGCGGCGTTCCCGCCGGCGCCATGAGCCCGTTCCAGGTCAGCGCCTTGTAGATTGGATAGCCGGATTCCGCGACTGTCGGTACGTCGGGCACTTGCGGAGCGCGCTTGTCGCCGGAGACCGCGATCAGGCGGACATTGCCGGCGGCCGCCTGCGGCAACGCGTCGGAGAGGTTGGAAAACATCGCCGGGAGTTGGCCGGCGATAACGTCCTGCAGCGCCGGTGCATTGCCTTTGTACGGGACGTGGGTCATGTCGATCCCGGCCTGTTTGAGGAACAGCGCCATGGCCAGATGCGACAGGGAGCCGACGCCCGCCGAGGCGTAAGACAGCGTGCCGTCGTGAGCTTTGGCGTAGCTGACGAAGTCAGCTACGGTCTTGATCGGCAAATCCTTGTTGACGACCAGGACGAAAGGATTACTCGCAATGTTGCTGATCGGCGCGAAATTCTTGACTGGATCGTAGTCGACCTTGTCCATCTTCGGCACGATGGTCAGCACCGAAACCGCCGTCACGAACAAGGTATAGCCGTCGGGCTGCGATCGCGCGACGATGCCGGCCGCGAGCGCGCCACCGGCGCCGCCTTTGTTCTCGATGATGAACGGCTGGCCCAGAGATTCGGTCAGCCTTTGTCCGATCATGCGCGCAACGCCGTCGGTATTGCCGCCGGCCGAGAACGGCACGACAATCGTGACGGTCCGTTGCGGCCAGGTGCCCGCCGATGCCGGCGTCATCGGGAAGGTTGCCGCGAGGGTTGCGACAAGAGCCGCGGCGATCACGCCGAACTTGCGGCCAATCGACATAAGATACGCTCCATCATACTCACGGCAGCACGCGGATCCCGGCTCAATCGGGCTGCCGTCTACTTCTTGGCTTCGTCGTAGGTGTGAATCTCATACAGTATGCAGCCCGTGTCCGATTTGAACGGGCCGTGCACGGCGCCCGGCGGACGGCAGGCATATGTCGGCGCCAAGAACTTATCACCGCCGTGACCTTGCGCGTCATTGCCGACGATAAGATCGCCAGACATCAGATAGACCTCTTCCCAATGATCGTGCACGAAGGGCTGGGTCGTGAAAGCGCCCGGCGCGAAGCGCAAGAGCCGCGTGCGGCCGCCCATTTTTTTCACTTCGTCGAGGTCGCTCGCCAGAATCTTCTGCTGGATGCCGGCCGGATAGCCGGGTGGCGTGACCCAGCCCTCGTTCAGATCGACGCGCGTGAATTCCAGATGCGGCTTGTTCATCGGCATGGACTCACCTTTCGTTACTTCTCAGTTGGTCTTTCCCGACCGGCATAGGGCCTACAGATAGCGCGAGACATTGCGCCGGAATGATTCGATGTGGTCGCGCATCGCGGCTTCAGCGGCGTCGGCATCGCGGGCGCGAATGGTTTTCAAAATCGCGTCGTGCTGTTCCTGGACCACCTGATGGTGATCCGGCGCAGTCAACGAGATGAACCAGAAGCGTAGCGACCGTTCATCGAGCTTGCGAAGAATGTCGGCCAGTACGTCGTTCCTCGCGGCGCGCGCCAGAGCGAGGTGAAAATCACGGTCGAGCAGCATCATTTCCTTGATGTTGCGGACCGCAGTCCAGTTCCTGGCCCGCGCCAGGATGTCGGTCATCAGCGAAATCTCGATATCGTCGGCGCGTTCCGCGGCCAGCCGGACCGCATAGGCTTCGTTGATCAGCCGCGCCTCGATAATCTGCATGACGTCCTCGAGGCTCACCGGCTTGACGATTACGCCCTTGCGGGGGATGACCTCGACCATGTCCTCTAGCATCAACCGGTCCAGTGCCTGGTGGACCGGCGTGCGGCCGATGCCGAGCATCGCCGAGACGGAAGCCTCGTTCAGATACTCACCGGGCTTGAAGGTACAAGTGATGATGCGGAGCTTGATAAGCTCATAGGCGACATCGCGCAGCGATTGACCTGGCGGCTCGACCGTTACCGGCGGCACGAGTTTAAGCACGCGCTTCGATCCGGCCTTCGCTCCGACCTTCGATGCAGGTTTGGCCTTGATCTTTGTGGGCACGCTGCTCACCCCAGGACGGGCAATTTCACGACACGGTAGGAATGTCCGATCTTGCGGCCTCGGACCGGGTCCTCGATTTCGAATTCGAATTCGTCGGTGGCGCGGATGCCGCCGATCGCCGCCAGCGTGCCGCAGAACATCAATGTGTTGTCGGGCAAGTCACCGAGCGCCAGATAGCGGGCCAATAGTGTTTTCGGGTCCAGCATTTTAGCGACAGGGCCCTCCTGATAGAGCGCGCGGTCCTTCCCACTTCCGACGTAGGAGCGCAGCGTGAGTTGGTCCCAATGCGGCGCAACGTCGTCATAGGCCCAAAAATCCGGCGCGATCGGCTTCTCGCACATCTGCTTGGAGACGGTGACGTTATAGGCCTCGACCCCGCGATCGGTATGGTCTGAACCGGTACCGACCCACATCTTGCCGTCGTGCTTAAGCAGAACGAATTCGACTTCGCCTCCGGACGCATCGCCGACCGCCTCGATGGTCTTCGCGGTCGTCAATCGCGTGTTCGAAACGCGGTAAAAGATCGGCGTGGTGGCGGGCCGCTTCACACCGAGAAGCTCCAACTCCTTGATGTGTTTTTCCACCGCCACCGGATCGCGGCCGGTCCAGCCTGCGACGACGGTATGCTCGATCGTCACGTCCCGACGGGTTTCGCCGACGCTGTTTTGGAAGCGCAGCGATAGAGTCCGATTCATAAGGTCACCACCATGCCCAAGCCCGAAAGCGCCCCCCGGAAGAAGCCGAAACCAGTGCAAGGACTGTGATATTTCACAGTCCTTGCAGATGTCAACCGGCCTTAGGCGGCATCGCTTGGCTGGATTGCGCGGGTCGTGCTTGTGAAACTTCAGTCTGACAAGTAATCATCGCGGCCTTCGTCACACGCGGCGGCAGCGCAAACCGCCGCGTTTCCCGCCATGGCACCGATTCTATTTTCGGTGCGGCCCGAACAGGCCGCCTCCGTCGTTCCCTCCTGAGCCAACTCCATGCAGACCCTCGCTCAAATTCAAAAACGTTTCCAAGACGGCGAAACGAGCCGAAGCCTCGTCGAAACCTGTCTCACTCGCATCGCCGAGCCGAGCGGCGAAGGATCTCGGGCCTTTCTACAAGTCTCCGCCTCGGCGGCGCGAACGGCGAGCGATAACTACGACCGATTGCGGCGCGGCCGCGGGACGCTCGCCGGCATTCCGGTCAGCATCAAGGATTTGTTTGACGTCGCGGGTGAAATCACCACCGCCGGCTCGATTGCTTTGCGCGACGCGGCCCCCGCGCCGGCGGACGCGCCCTGCGTCGCGCGCCTCCGCGCTGCGGGCTTCATTCCCATCGGCCGAACCAACATGACCGAGTTCGCGTTCTCAGGACTTCGGCATCAATCCGCACTACGATACGCCGCGCAACATCTATGACCGGCGCAACGGGCACATACCGGGCGGGTCGTCCTCCGGAGCCGTGGTGTCGATCACCGACGGCATGGCGTTCGCGGCGCTGGGCACCGATACTGGTGGCTCATGCCGCATCCCAGCCGCGCTCTGCGGCACGGTCGGATTCAAACCAACCGCGCGGCGGGTGCCACTCGAAGGCGTCTTCCCGCTGTCGCCGTCACTCGATTCAGTCGGCTCGCTAGCCGCTTCGGTCGCGTGTTGCGCTACGGTCGACGCCGTGATCGCGGGCGAAGCGCCCGCTGCGCTGCCCACACTATCGGTCGCAGGTCTGCGTCTTGCCGTGCCGCAAACCTACGTGCTCGATGACATCGACGACAATGTCGCGCGCGCTTTCGAAGCCGCGCTGTCGAAGCTCGGCGCCGCCGGCGCGGAGATTACGCTGATCCCGTTGCGGGAGCTCGCCGAACTTCCGCATATCAACGCTAAAGGCGGATTTGCGGCAGCCGAGGCGCTCGCCTTTCACCGCGATCTGATCGCGGCAAAGCGGGCTTCCTACGATCCCCGCGTCCTTTCCCGCATCCTGCGCGGCAATGAACAGAATGAAGCCGACTACCACGAGCTGAAACACGCCCGCGCCAATCTGATCGAACGCGTCCGGAATGTGACGGCGGCTTACGATGCGGTGGTCATGCCGACAGTTCCGATCATCGCGCCGCGGATCTCAGAGGTCGCGACCGATGCGTCCTATGGCCGGCTCAATCTGCTGCTGCTGCGCAATCCGACGGTGGCGAATTTCCTGGATCGCTGCGCCATCTCGATCCCCTGTCATCGGCCGGGCGACGCTCCGGTCGGGCTCGGACTGATGGGCGAGCACGGCGCCGACCGCCGGCTGTTGGCGGTGGCGCAAGCGGTTGAAACAATCGTGTCGAATACCGGCTAAATGTCCGACCTAAGTGGGGAAGCGAACGGGCATGCATCTATACCGGCACCCGTACGGTCGCCCGCAAGCCGCCAAGCGGGCTGTCGCCGAGCGTAATGTCGCCGCCATGCGAGCGGGCGATATCGCGGGCGATGGCGAGGCCGAGGCCGGTGCCGCCCTCGTCCTGATTGCGCGCGTCGTCGAGACGGAGGAACGGCTTGAACACGTCCTCGCGCATCTCGAGCGGAATACCCGGCCCGTCGTCGTCCACCGTCACCGACAGCCAGCGATGATCGCGGTGTCCGGTAATCGCCACGGTCGAGGCAAATCGGGAAGCGTTGGTGACGAGATTGGCGAGGCAACGCTTGAACGCCGCGGGGCGCACCGTGACAACCGGCTGGCCGTGGAAATTCACGCTCGCCTCGTGGCCGTGGCGTTCGGTATCGAGCTTCAGCTCATCGAGCAGTTCGGCAATGTCGGTCGGCGCCGAAAGCTCGCCCATGTCGCCGCGGGCAAAGGCGAGATAAGCCTCGAGCATCGCCGCCATCTCGTCGATGTCCTTCTTCATGGCGTCGATTTCGGGACTGTCGCCAAGCAGTGCCAGCTCAAGCTTGAAGCGGGTGAGGATGGTACGCAGATCATGCGATACGCCGGCCAGCATGGTGGTGCGCTGCTCGATGGCACGCTCGACCCGGCCTTTCATTTCGAGGAAAGCGGCAGCGGCGCGGCGCACTTCACGGGCGCCGCGCGGGCGGAAATTCTGCGCCTCGCGGCCCTTGCCGAAAGCTTCCGCGGCATCGGCAAGCCGCACGATCGGCCGGATCTGGTTGCGCAGGAATGCGATCGCGATGGCGAGGACGATCAGTGAAGTCACCACCATCCAAACCAGGAAAATCCATGAGTTCGGATCGTAGACATCGGCACGCCGCGCGAATACGCGCATGACCGTGTTGTCGAGCTTGATACGGATTTCGACGATCGAGGACCGGCCGACCGTGTCGATCCAGAACGGCAAGCCGATCTGCTTTCGGATTTCGTCCGAGAGTGCTTCGTCGAGCTGCGAAAAAAAGGGTTTCGGCCCCGGTGGCGGCAATTGGGTGCCCGGCAGAAAATCAACCACGAGGCCTAGGCGATCCTGCGCAATCCGGCGAAGCTGCGCGTGCTCGGGGTCTTGCGGAAAGGTGCGATAGACGTCGATCAGGGTGGCGATCTCCTGCGTCACCGCCGACGACAGATAGGTCGTCACCAGATTCCAGTGCCTTTCCATGAACAGGAACGCGACGACGGACTGCAACACCACCATCGGTATGATGATGATCAACAGCGAACGGGCATACAGCCCCTTCGGCATTACCGATTTGATCGAGCGGCCGAGACGATCCCATGGTCCAGTGATCGGCCGCATGACCGCCGCCGCGCCGGCGCGGGTCGCAGTCGCAGCGGCGGCGAGTTGGCCCGCAGCGACGCGCAGCCGTCCGATGCCGGCATCGAGACTGGTCATGGTAACAAACCGGTCATGATGCTCTCAGGTTGTTGCCACGAGCCGATAACCGACACCGCGCACGGTCTGTACGATCAGTGGATTTGACGGATCGCGCTCGATCTTGCGCCGCAGCCGATTGACCTGCACGTCGACCGTTCGCTCGCTGACGGCTTCTCCCGTGCCCGCGAGCGCCTGGCGCGGTACGGTTTCTCCCGCGCTCGCCGTCAATATGCGCAGCATTTCGCGCTCCCGATCGGTGAGCCGGATCACCTCTTCGCCGCGGCGCAATTCGCCGCGCGCCAGATGATAGACGAACGGCCCGAAGCGGACCGATTCCACCGGCGCGGCGACCGGCGGCCGCGCGCGTTTGAGAATATTGGCGACGCGAAGCGACAATTCGCGCGGCTCGAACGGCTTCGCCAGATAATCGTCGGCACCGATTTCGAGGCCCATGATACGGCTTTCTTTCTCGTCCCGTGCTGTGAGCATCAAAATCGGCACGGCCGATTGGGTGCGGATGTTGCGGGCGAAATCGAATCCGCTCTCACCCGGCATCATCACATCGAGAATGAGGAGATCGAATTTCAAGCCGGTGAGCTTGGCGCGGGCATCCGCTGCCGTATCGGCGGTGGAAACGCGGTAACCCTCGCCAAGCAGAAACCGCGACAACAGCGCGCGGATACGCCGATCGTCATCGACGACGAGCAGGTGCGGCGCATCGTCCGCCGGATTCGGGGGCGGAGCTTGCACTGGCTTTGCTGCCGCGACATTCATGATGCATCGTGGCGCGATCGCACGCCCGTTCCGTTAACGTGCGAGTCGGCCCGCGCGATCAGACGCAGCACGTGCTCGCGGTCCTGCGCGTCGATCATGCTGGCGAGGAAACGCCGCGCCGCATCGCGCGCTCCGGGACCGAGTTCCTCAAGCACGCGTGCGATACGCACGGTTTGCAGCCCGGCAAGCTTCATAGCCAGCGCCTCTCCCGCGGGACTGACGTAGAGCAGCCGTTGACGCCGATCCTTGGCGCCCTCCTTCTGCATGACGTAACCTTCGTCGATCAGTTGCTTCAGCACCCGGCCGAGGGATTGTTTGGTGATCTTCAGGACGTCGAGCAGTTCGGCGACTTTCATGCCTGGATTGCGGTTGACGAAGTGCAACACCCGATGATGCGCCCGGCCGAAACCTAAGCGCGCCAGCACCTCGTCCGGATCGCCGACGAAGTCGCGGTAGGCGAAGAACAACAACTCGATAAGATCGAAATAGGGTTCACGAGACGCCGGCGCGGAAGCGGCCGGCGCTGTCGATGAATGTCGGGTGCTCGCTATGCTGATGTCGGCCATTTAGGTCAGCTATGTTGACATATTTTGGCTTGGTTGTTAAGCTTGGTGGACGATATCGTTTCGTAACCGGACCGCTCCGGGGCATCGCTCAGGGCGCCAATGGGCTACGCACCATTGCGCTCGCTTAGGCGTCTTTCTTGGAGCGATGAGGACCATAGCGGGTCTCCGGTATTGGTGCAAAAGCCCAGCCGCAGCGGTGTATGATGCGAATGGGTCAAAAAACCCACGGGAGGCAATGCCATGGCAACGCCCTTCGACCAGCGGCCTGACTTGATCTGGTTCGACGGTAAACTCATTCCGACCATCGACTGCAAGATCAGCGTGCTCACTCATGGGCTGCATTATGCGAGCGCCGTGTTCGAAGGCGAACGCGCCTATGGCGGCGAAATCTTTAAGAGCACGGCACATTCGGAGCGGTTGAAAAACTCGGCAAAGATCCTCGATTTCGAAATTCCCTATTCGGTTGCCGAGATCGATGCCGCAAAGCGCCTCGTGCTCGAGAAGAACAATCAGAAAGACGCCTATGTGCGGCCGATCGCGTGGCGCGGTTCCGAAGCGCTCGGCGTGTCCGCACAAGGGAACAAGATCCACCTCGCTATCGCCAGTTGGGAATGGCCGAGTTATTTCGATCCGGCGCAGCGTTTGAAGGGCATCAGGCTCGATCTCGCCGAATATCGCCGGCCCGATCCGAAAACAGCGCCATGCCTTGCCAAGGCGGCCGGCCTCTACATGATCTGCACCATCTCCAAGCATCGCGCCGAGCAGCGTGGCTATGCCGACGCCATGATGCTCGATTGGCAGGGCCGCGTCGCCGAATGTACCGGCGCCAATATCTTCTTCATCAAAGACGGCAAGATCCATACCCCGATCGCCGATTGCTTCCTCTCGGGCCTCACCCGCAAGACCGCGATCGAACTGGCGCGCCGGCACAATATCGAGGTGATCGAACGGCGCATCATGCCTGAGGAGCTTTCCAGCTTCCCCGAATGCTTTATCACCGGTTCCGCCGCCGAGGTAACCGCGGTTGCCGAAATCGGCGACTGGAAGTTCACGCCCGGCCGCATCACCCAGCAATTGATGAGCGATTACACGGCCGAAGTGCAACCCAAAGGCAAAGCCGCGGCGGCCTGAGCTGCGGGTCCGCGAATAAATTCATTCGCAATGAACTAATTCGGTGTCTGCCTTGTTCGTCATGGGACTGCGCAAGACTTAGCCAAGACTTGGCGCGGTAAGCCCGTTTGCGCACTCGATTAAGCAAAATGGGAGCACCACGGACATGACACGATTTGGGTTGTCGATCGCTGCCGTTGGAGCGGTCTCTGCCGTCGTTTTATTCGGGGCGACACCCGGCCGGGCCGGAACTTTCGGTGACGCGCCGTGGTGCGCCGTCATTCCCATGGGCGACGGTGATGTTCACTGGGACTGCGAATACAATAGCGTCCAGGCCTGCCAGCCCAATGTGATCGCCGGTAATCGCGGGTTCTGCAATGTGAACCCTTATTGGTCGCCCACGCCTACTGGCGCGCAGACGACACCCCGCAGACAACGCCCCTACCGGTATTGAGGAGGCGACCATGAAGCGGCCTACGTTGATGATCGCGGTCGTGGTTGCATTATTGGCCTCGGCTTCGGCGGGTCACACCCAGACCTATGGTGACGCACAATGGTGCGCGGTGATTTCAGTGACCAGCGGCAATATTCAATGGGATTGCTATTACCACTCCGCCGCAGAATGCGCCCCGAACGTTATTGCCGGCCAGCGCGGCTTTTGTAACGTGAATCCATATTGGACCGGCGCGCGGGTGGCGCAGACGACAGCCCCGGCATTGCATCGAAAGCATCGCGCGCAGCCGTGACCTCACGGTGCCGATCCCACACGTCGGGTAGGCATCAAATCAAAGACGCAAAAAGAACACCAAATCGACAAGGCGCCTGCGCGGTGGTTTTGCCCTAGTGTTATTTACCCACTGCCAATTCTTGCACCGAAATTGCGTCGGCAGCAGTTAGTTCCTCATGACACTTTTGCTGCAACGGGCACGTGCCGTGGAATGGACTTTCCTTTTATGCGTCGGCGACTTGGCAAATTGCTGCGCTGCACAACAATGTGAATGGCCGTCCCACTAGTTTCGCCGGCCCTTAGCAACAATTTGTCTCTTAGGGCGGCGGAACAATCGCCGCGGACAACAGGAGTCAAAGAGCGTCGAGGGGGCGCGCGACAAGGAAGCCTGCGGATGGGTTTGGTTCGATTTGCGTTAAGGTTTCCGCACACCTTCTATGTCGTTGCGGCAGCGATCGTGTTTCTCGGCGTCGCCGCGATAAGCACGATGCCGATGGATATCTTTCCGGAAATCAACATTCCGGTCGTTTCGGTGATCTGGCAATACACCGGCCTGTCGACGCCGGAAATGGAACAGCGCGTCAGCACCTATAGCCAATACTCGATCTCCAGCAACGTCAACGGTATCAAGGATATGGAGGCGCAGACCCTGGACGGTCTGTCGGTCCAGAAAATCTATTTTCAACCGGATGTGAACCTCGATCTTGCCATCTCGCAGATCGTCTCGGCGACCAATTCGATCCGGGCACTGATGCCGCCCGGCGTCCAGCCGCCGATCGTCGTGCAATACAATGCGTCGAGCGTTCCGGTCCTCCAAATCAGCCTCAAGTCCGACACGCTCAACGAGCAGCAGCTCTACGATTACGGCATCTACCGGATGCGGCAGGAACTCGCGCCAATACCCGGTATCACGCTGCCGACACCCGCCGGCGGCAAGTACCGGCAGATCATGGTCGATATTGATCCGACTAAGCTCGTGGCCCACGGGCTCACGCCGCTCGACATCGTCAATGCGGTCAACAATCAAAACCTGACGCTGCCGTCCGGTACGGCGAAGATCGGCGACAAGCAATACGTCGTTCGCACCAACGCCACACCGCCGAGCATCAGGGACCTCAACGATATTCCGGTAAAATATGCCAACGGCGCCACCGTATTCCTGAAAGACGTCGCGCAAGTCCGCGACGGCTGGGCGGTGCAGCAGAACATCGTCCGCGAGGACGGCCAAAGGTCGGTGCTGTTGAGCATCATCAAAAATGGCAACGCTTCCACTCTCTCCGTCGTCAATGCCGTCAAAGCCGAGCTGAAAACCGCGCGCGCCGCCGCGCCTAAGGGGATGACAATCACCGCTCTGTTCGATCAGTCGGTCTTTGTCACCTCCTCGATCGAGGGCGTGTTGCGCGAAGGGGCCATTGCCGCGGCGCTGACCGCGCTGATGATCCTGTTGTTCCTCGGCTCCTGGCGCTCGACGCTGGTCGTGATGATTTCGATTCCGCTCGCGATCCTGTCGTCGATTGTGGCACTCTATTTTCTCGGCCAGACGCTCAACACCATGACGCTCGGCGGTCTCGCGCTCGCCGTCGGCATACTGGTCGACAATTCGACGGTGACCATCGAGAACACGCACCGGCTCCTCACCGAGGAGGGCAAGCCGCTGCCGGAGGCGACGCTGCACGGCGCTGCCGGCATCGCGGTGCCGACTTTAGTATCGACGCTCGCCATTGCTTGCGTGTTCACGTCGGTCATTTTCCTTGAGGGTCCGGCGAAGTATCTGTTTACGCCGCTCGGTCTCGCCGTCGTCTTTGCCATGCTGGCATCCTACGGCCTGTCGCGCACGCTCACTCCGATCGTCATCGGACTTTTGCTCAAGGGCGAACGGCACGGCGTGGCGGATCAGGTGCATCAAAGCTGGTCGGAACGGATTTTCGACCGCTTCAACCGCGGCTTCGAGCGCATGCGCACCGAATACATGGCGCTCCTCACCTACCTCATGCGCCGGCGCTTTATCGTGCCGGCAGTGGCCGTCCTGCTTCTCGCGTTGGGCGGGGTCATGCTGACGGTCGTCGGCCGCGACTTCTTTCCGACCATCGATGGCGGCCAGATCCAGCTCCACGTGCGGGCGCCGGCTGGAACGCGAATCGAGGCCACCGAACGAATTTTCCAGACCGTGGAGGACAAGATCCGCGAGGTCATTCCAGCGGACCAGCGCGACCTCATCGTCGACAATATCGGACTTCCGGCCCGCGTCTATAACCTCGCATTCACCGACGGTTCGACGATCGGGATCAACGATGGCATCATCCAGGTGTCGCTCAAGGACGGCCACGCACCGACCGCCGATTACATCCGCAAGCTGCGCCAAGTCCTGCCGGCCGCGTTCCCGGAAGACACCTTCTATTTCCAGGCCGCCGACATGGTCACGCAAATTCTCAATTTCGGCCTGCCCGCACAAATCGACGTGCGCACCGTCGGTTATGACCGGACCAAAAATCTACAAGTCGCGAAAGAGTTGCAAAAACGGATGGCCGCGATTCCGGGGATCGTCGACGCTCACCTGCAACAGGAAGTCGACGGACCGGCTTTCGACGCCAAGATCGATCGCGCGCGCGCGCAAGACCTCGGCCTCAACGCCAGCACGATCGCCAACAATATCAATATCAGCTTGAGCTCTTCGGAGCAGGTCGCGCCTAATTTCTGGACCGATCCGTCGAATGGCATTCCGTACTACATCGCGGTGCAGACGCCAGAGCCCAAAGTCAATTCGATCAATGCGCTCAATAATACACCGGTCTCGACGTCGCTGCCGGGAAACGGCAGTCCGATACCGGGTCTGCTCAGCAACGTCGCCACGCTGACGCGTACCAGCCTGCCGACCAATACCAACCAGGCCAATATCCAGCCGACCTACGACGTCTATGCCAGCGTTCAGGATCGCGATCTCGGCGGCGTCGCCAAAGACATCAATAAAGCGGTGGCCGACCTGCAAAAGCAACTCGCCCCCGGTAACTCGATCCAAATCAGCGGCCAAATCCAGAGCATGGATGACGCTTTCCGCGATCTCGCCATCGGCCTGATGTTTGCTGCGGTCTTCGTCTATCTGTTGATGGTGCTGAACTACCAGAATTTCGGCGACCCGTTTGTCGTCATTCTGGCCCTGCCGGCGACGCTGGTCGGCATTCTGACGATGTTGTTCATCACCGGAACGAGCTTGAGCGTGCCGTCGCTGATGGGCGCGATCATGGCGGTCGGCGTCGCCTCGGCAAACTCGATCCTGCTCGTAACCTTCGCCCGCGAGCAGCAGCAAGCCGGGCACACAGCGCACGACGCTGCTCTGAGTGCCGGTCACACTCGTATTCGTCCGGTGCTGATGACGGCGGCGGCGATGATCGTCGGCATGCTGCCGATGGCGATCGGCGAGCCGGGCGGCGAGGAAAACGCCGCGCTCGCCCGCGCAGTGATCGGCGGTTTGCTGTTCGCCACCCCGACGACCCTGTTCATCGTGCCGTACCTGTTCGCACTGCTACGCAAGGGTAATGACGGCAAGCATGACCACGGCGTGTTTGAGGAGGGCCTGGAATGAACTTTCAGCACGACGTGGAGTCCGACGAGACATCTCGGGAGGATTTCGATCATAGACCCGCCGGGCACGGTCCCAGGCCAGCCGCCGACCCGCAGCATCCGGCCTCGCGCTGGGCGCGGACTCCGACACGGCGCTGGCTTCTGGGCGGGGCCGCGCTGCTGCCGCTCGCCGCAGCACTTGCCTATGGCGCAACACGGTACAGCGCCAATGACCGCCAGGTCATGACGACGAGCAACGCGTTGAAGAATTTTGTTCCCCATGTCCGGGTCGCGACCGTGAAGGCGAGTGACGGCATCATGGTGGTTACGCTTCCCGCCACCACATTGGCCTTCGAAGCGGCGAATATTTTCGCGCGCGCCAACGGCTATATCGAGACGCGCAAGGTCGATATCGGCGATCATGTCAAAGCCGGCGACCTTTTGGCGCAAATCACGGCGCCCGAACTCGATCATCAAATCGCGCAGAACGAAGCAACGCTACAGCAGAACCAGGCGACTTTGCAGCAAACAACCGCGAGCCGCGATCTGGCAAATGTCACCAATAATCGCGACAGCGATCTGGTAAAGAAGGGCTGGCTCACTGCCCAACAGGGCGATACCGACCGGTTGACATTGCAGGCACAAAACGCCGCGGTTGCGGTCGCCCAAGCCAACGTCGCCGCACAGCAATCGCTGATTCGGGTGCTGCAGCAACAGAAGTCCTACCAGAGCGTAGTGGCGCCGTTCGACGGCACCATCACGCAACGCAATGTCGATGTCGGCTCTCTGGTGCAGGCGGGCTCGACCTTCATGTTCGCGTTGATGCAGAGCAACGTCATCCGCACCCAAGTCGCCGTGCCGCAGGACGCCGCCTTCGGCGTCCGCAACGGCGTGGCGGCCGTCGTGCGTGTACCGGAAATACCGGATCATACTTTTCCCGGCAAAGTGACGCGGCTTTCCGACGCCTTGGCGCCCGGCACGCGAACGCTCCTCACTGAGATTGATGTGGAGAATCCCGACGGACTGTTGCGGCCGGGGATGTATTGCTTGGTCGAGCTGCACATCCCGCGCAAGACGCCCTCATTCATGGTTCCGGCTGACGCCGTGATCTTCAACAGTGATGGGTTGCAGGTAGCGGTAGCCGAAAACGGCGTCGCGCATTTGCACAAGATCACAATAGCGCGCGATCTCGGGACGCAGGTCGAGGTTAGCGACGGCGTGCAAGCCGGCGAGCAGGTCATTTTGCGGCCGATGGTCAATCTCGCCGACGGCAGCAAAGTCAGCGTCGAGACGGCGCCGGTCGAAGTCAGCGAGAAATAGAACAGGAGACGCGGATGAGGCGTTTGCTTCTGATAACGGCAACTATGGTTTTATTCGGCTGCAGTACCAGTTTGGCGCAGGTCGCAGATACGCCTAATGCGATGCCGCAAGTCTCGCTACCCCCGGCGGGTTCGCCACCGCCAGTGGTTTCGCCACCACCGGCCGGTTCGCCTGGCAGCGCGCTGGGCGCTATTCAGCCGAGTGTGGTGAGCCCGGTGCCGAACAGCGGTGTCGGCACCATCAGCCAATGTGCCGCCAACGGTACGGCAAGCGGCGCCGGCACGGCAGCCGACTTTCCCGTGGATGGCACGGATGCGACGTCATCGGCGTCTCCAGGGTTCGACGCGTCGGAAGCTGTAACGAACTGCGGCGCAGCTTCTTCGCCGCCGCCAACGCCCGGGCTGGTCAGCCCGCCCGATTTCGCCAACGGTGCAGTCCCGCTCGGAACGACAGAAGCAGGTGGCTCTGGCTTGAGTCCGCTTATCGCCGGGCCATTCCCACAGACGCCCACGACCCCACAATTACCTACGCCAACTTGCAGCGGCGCCACAGCTTCGGAATTGACCAGCGACCCACTGTCAATGTCTTCAGGCTGCTGAACTGACACCGTCAGTGTGGTCCGTGCAACCCCCTCAGTTTCGAGGCGTATGAGCGGCGATCATGGCTTCGCCCATGCGTACCAGCCGCGGCCCGAGGTCGGCGGCGCCGACGCTCTGCGCGGTCACACGAGCACCCTCGAGCATGATGTGCAGTTCGTCGGCGAGCAGGTCCGGCTCGGTCAAACCGGCCTCCTCGCAAAGGCAGATGAGACGCCGCCGCATCGCGGTCTTGTATTCCTCGATCACACGCCGGGCCGGGTGATCCTTTTCCGGCAGTTCCACCGCCGCATTGGCGAGCGCGCAGCCGCGCTCGTCGGTGTCGGCAAAACAGTCAGCCATCTCAGCGAACCACGCGCGCAACTGGCCGAGCGCGTCGCCGGGATGGGCGCGCTCCAAATCCGCCCAGCATTCATCCGCCTCGCTCGCCGATTGGCGCAGATATTCAGCGACCAATTCGTCCTTGGAGGGGAAGTGACGGTACAGCGTCATTTTATTGGTGCCGGCGGCTTCCGCGATCGCTTCGACGCCAACGGCCCTGATTCCGTGGCGATAAAACAACTCGCCGGCTGCGGCTAGAAGGCGCGCCCGAGGCGGAATTTTCGTGTCTTTATCAATAGCTACAGCAGATTGGCCACCCATTTGCGCCTTCCCTCTTGACACGGGTGTTACCGGTCAGTAACTAGCAATGTAGTGTTACCGGTCAGTACCACAAGGGCTGCGGAAAGTCACCCTTGGCCAAGTGTTGCGCCAAGGTTTGCCCTCCAGGTGCTGCCCTATCGATGAAGGAACATTCTATGAGAACGAGAACCGAATTGACGCTCGACAATGCGTTTTCCGATCCGCTGGTGCGCAGCCTGATGGCGGCGGACAAAGTCGATGTGGCCGGACTGCAAACCATGCTGGCCGGCATCGCGCGGCAGATAAATCCGAGCGTTTCGACTGCGAAAAGGTTCTCTCCGGTGACGAACTTGTCGCGCACCATCGATTCCATATGCGGCTGCGCCGCTTAACGCTTTTTGCCGTGAGTACCGGTGGGGCGTGTTCTTGCACCACCATCGCCGGGCGGTGTTCGGTCCCCGTCGAACGCCGCCCGGCCATTTTATTCGGCGGCCGTGTCGTGCCGCGTTGCCGGCGATGACCAGCGCTCGGCCGCCCCGTCATCGGCAGCCTTCGCCTCGACCCAGGCGTTGCCGCTTGCCTTCTCGACTTGTTTCCAAAACGGCGCCCGGGTTTTCAAATAATCCATGAGAAACTCGGCCGCCGCGAAGGCGGCCTGACGATGGCTCGACACTGTCACGACCAGAACAATGAGTTCGCCCGGCGCAATCCGCCCATGGCGGTGGATCACGGTGACGCCGAGAAGCGGCCAGCGCGAGCTCGCCGCCTCGACATGGCGAGCGATCTCGGCTTCGGCCATGGCGGGATAATGTTCCAACGTGAGGGCCGCGATCTGTTCGCCATTTTCGTCGGCACGGCAGATCCCGGTGAATGTGACCACAGCGCCGATATCGGTACGCCCATGCGTGAGCGCCGCCACTTCGGCTGCGATATCAAAAGCTTCTTTCTGCAGGCGGATGGTAGTTGTCATCGCGGTACCTCAGACCCCGCTCGTCCCCGCGAAAGCGGGGACCCAGCTTGGCACCACACTGGATTCCCGCTTGCGCGGGAATGAGCGGCGCATTTTCCTTCAAACTCACCCGCCCGTCATCGGCGGAAAGAACGCGATCTCGGCGGCGCCATCGATCCTGGCATCGGCGCGAACGTGGTTGCGATCGATCGCGGCGCGGATCACCTTCGGATTCTCGAAAGCGTAAGCGTAACCTTCGCCGCGCTGTCTAAGCCATTCAACGAGTTCGCCTATAGTCGTTACGCCGGCGGGCGGATCGAGATCTTCCTCGGCCTTGCCGACCCGCTCGCGCACCCAGGCGAAGTAGCGGACTTTCACGCATCCTCCTCGATGAGGTGACGCAGGCCAGCGCGCAGGTAATCCCAGCCGGTGTAAAGTGTCAGCAGCGCCGAAAGCCATAACAGCGCAATGCCGACCTGCGTGACCACCGGAACGATCTGGTCGCCCGCCTCGCCGCAGATCAAGAATCCGACCGCGATAAGCTGCAGCGTGGTCTTCCATTTGGCGAGCCGCGTCACCGGCACGCTGACGCGAAGCTCCGCAAGATATTCGCGCAGGCCCGAAACCAGGATTTCGCGGCAGAGGATCACGACGGCCGCCCACAACGACCAGCCGTGAATCGTCTTCTCGGCGCCGAGCATCAATAGGCAGGACGCGACCAGGAGCTTGTCGGCAATCGGATCGAGCATGCGGCCGAGCGAAGATTGCTGAGCCCAGATGCGGGCGAAATAGCCGTCAAGAAAATCGGAAATACCGGCGGCGATGAAAATCGCGAGCGCAACCCAGCGCAGCCACAACCCGCCATGCAGAATGTTCTGCCAAAACAGGCAGCCGACCACGACCGGCACGGCGGCGATACGGCCATAGGTCAAGATGTTGGGCAGCGCGAAGGGACGGGCGCGCAACCGCACAGCCGGCGTCGCGTCCGGCGCGCCATTGGTGGTCGAAGCGTTCATGCCGGTACCATAGCGCCGCCGGGCGGCAACCGACAGGCCCGGATCGCGCATCGCAGTTCCACGATCATGGCTAAGCTGCTCCCTCGTGGAAAAACGCGTAAATACGGGCCGCCGTTTCCGCACTGATGCCGTCGACCTGCATCAAGTCGGTGACCGACGCGCGTTCAATCGCTTTCAAAGTGCCGAAATGGTGCAAAAGCGCCCGTTTGCGGCTCGGCCCGATGCCGGAAATCTCCTGCAGCCCAGACTCGCGCAGATCGCGGCTCCTTCGCGCCCGGTGCGAACCGATGGCAAAACGATGCGCCTCGTCACGAAGCCGTTCGACAAAATACAGAACGGGATCGCGCGGCGGCAGTTTGAACGAGTCACGGCCAGGCACGAAGAAAGTTTCACGGCCGGCGTCGCGGTCCGGCCCTTTGGCAATGGCGACGAGCGGGACTTCGATGTCGAGGCCGGCAAGGATCTCCCGCGCCGCCGTAAGTTGGCCCTGCCCGCCGTCGATGAGAACCAAGTCCGGCCACGGTGAATCGGCGGCATCCTCTTCCCTCTCCCCCTCCGGGAGAGGACGCTCAAGCGCAGCGAGAGCGGCTGGGGGTTCGAAATCGGCCAACAGCGCCGGGCCCTCACCCGGCGCGCCGCTTTGCGGCGCATCGCCCTCTCCCGCAAGGGCGGGCAGCTTGCGCGGTGCTTCGGCGAGTAGCCGCTTGAAACGGCGCTCCAGCACTTCGCGCATCATGGCGAAGTCGTCGCCGGGCGTTAGATCGGCAGAGCGGATGTTGAACTTACGGTATTGGCTCTTGTTAAAGCCTTCCGGCCCGGCGACGATCATGGCGCCCACCGCATTTGAACCTTGGATGTGGCTGTTGTCGTAAACTTCGATGCGGCGCGGCACCCGCCCCAAGCCGAAAGTGTCCGAGAGCTGCCGCAACAGCTTCTCCTGCGACGACGTCTCCGCGAGCTTGCGGCCGAGCGCTTCGCGCGCATTGGCGAGCGCGTGCTCGATCAAATCCTTTTTCTCGCCGCGCTGCGGCGACGCGATTTCGATTTTGTGCCCGGTCTTGGTGCAAAGCGCCTCGGCCAATAACTCGCGATCGGGGATCTCGTGCGAAATCAGGATGAGGCGCGGCGGCGGCTTGTCGTCGTAAAACTGAGCCAGAAAGGCCGAGAGTATTTCGCCGGTCTCGACCGAACGGTCGGCTCGCGGAAAATAAGCGCGATTGCCCCAGTTCTGCCCGGTGCGGAAGAAGAACACCTCGACGCAGGAAAAGCCGCCCTGCTGATGCACGGCAAAGACGTCCGCCTCCTCGACGCCGCGTGGATTGACGCCTTGATGCGATTGGATCGCCGACAGCGCCGCCAAGCGGTCGCGATAAATCGCGGCACGCTCGAAGTCGAGCGCCGTTGACGCGGTTTCCATTTCCGCGGCGAGTTCGTCCTTGACCCTTTTGCTGCGGCCGGACAGGAACTCGTTCGCCTCGCGCACCAGCCCCGCATAATCGCGGAACTCGATTTCCTTGGTGCACGGCGCCGAGCAACGCTTGATCTGATAGAGCAAGCACGGCCGGCTGCGGCTATCGAAGAACGGATCGCTGCATGAGCGCAGCAGGAATGCGCGCTGCAGCGCATTGACGGTGCGATTGACCGCCCACACCGAAGCGAACGGACCGTAATAATGCCCGGGCCGCGAACGCGCGCCGCGGTGTTTGAGGATCTGCGGCGCCCAATGGTCGGACGTGATCAGGATATAAGGAAATGATTTGTCGTCCCGCAGCACGACGTTGAACCGCGGCCGCAATCGCTTGATCAGATTGGCTTCGAGCAGCAGCGCCTCGGTTTCGGTCCGGGTGACGACGAATTCGAGCGTGCGTGTCTGCGCGATCATGCGTTCGATGCGGGTATCGAGGCCGGTCGGTCGCGCATAGGCGGCGACACGTTTTTTGACGTTCTTTGCCTTGCCGACATAGAGCACGTCGCCGCGCGCATCGATCATGCGGTAGACGCCGGGCCGCGACGGCGCGAGCTTTCCGTAATGCACGATGGCCGCGCGGCCGGCGGCAAGCGAACTCTGCTCGTCGTCGAAGGCAAGCTTGGTCGCCTCCGCCACGTCGGGCAGCGGCAGCGATTGCTCGTCGTCCTCATCGACGAGTTCGATCTCGGGAGCGATTTCCGGCTTCGGATTATTCATAGGCGGCGAATGTAGCTCGGCTGAGAGATAGAGACTCTCTTAACGATATCAACGTGGAGATACTTACCGATTCAGTACTGCTTAACTTAAACATCGCGATAAATCCTCCCGATTGGGGCGACGGCCTTCGGTTTCCTGATGCTGCAAAGGCATTCCGTGCCTGCGTTGCATTAGCTTGTTCCGCCCGATCCAGTTGAGGAGGCCCTTATGATAACAACACGCGTTACAACTCTCGCCGGCGCAACTCTCATCGGCACGGCAGTGGCTACAATTTCGACGCTCGCCTTGACGAAGCCGGCCGCGGCCGCGGATTTTCCGGCCTCGCGTTACTATACGGCCCCTGCCCCGTACGCGGCCTATAGCTGGGCGGGCCCCTATATCGGCGGCACGATCGGCTACGAATGGGGCGACGTTGACAACAACCCGACCCGGCCATCGGGCGTAGCGGGCGGCATTGAAGCCGGCTTCAATTGGCAGCACGGCAATTTTGTCTATGGCGCCGAAACCGACATCAACCTGTCCGGTGCCGACGATACCTTCGCGCCCTGGCAGTTCTCCAATCCCTGGTTCGGAACGGTACGCGGCCGCGCCGGCGTCGCCGTGAATAACGTGCTGATCTATGGCACCGCCGGCCTCGCCTACGGCGAACTCACGGCGGATACCGCAGGAAACCTGTCGGAGAGCCATACCAGCTTTGGCTGGGTTGCCGGCGTCGGCATGGAGGTCGGATTTACGCCCAATTGGTCCGCCAAAGCCGAATGGCTCTATCTCGACCTCGCTGACCACAACTTCTCGGTCACCGGCACGAATAACGGTCTCGAAGCCAATCTGTTACGGCTCGGCGTCAATTATCGATTCTAAGGAATTTCCGCGGCTTCGGTCGCGGAGATTCGAGGCCACATCACCGTTTCCCCACGGAATGTGGGGAAGGACATGAATTAGCCACTTCTTAACCACTTTTATTGCTTAGTAAATATTTATTAATATAAACATAGGCGGCGCCGAGTAGTTTTAAGCCACATTGCAGTCATAGTTTTCAAAACGCCTGTTGCTTTTCTACACTAGTCTAAAAATTCCCGATGAATACTATCCAAGACATGGTTATGGAGGTCTTGGAAATGAAACGTTTGTGTCTTTCTCTTATCGGACTTGTGGCGTTTACCGGAGCAGCTGCTGCTGCCGATCTTTCGCGTCCCGCCCCCACGCCTTACTACAAGGCTCCGATCGCGGCGCCGGTCTATAATTGGACCGGGCTGTATTTCGGTATCAACGGCGGCGGCGCCTTCGGAACGTCGTCCTGGGACTCCACCGGCAGCCGCGATGTCAGCGGCGGCCTGGTTGGCGGCACCATTGGTTACAACTGGCAAGCCGCCCAGACGGTGTTCGGCCTTGAAGGCGATCTCGATTGGGCCGACATCAACGGCACTTCGACAACCAATTGCCCCGGCGGGTGTAAGACGAGCAACTCTTGGCTGTCGACGGTACGCGGCCGGCTCGGCTATGCCGCCGATCGCTTCCTGCCCTATGTTACCGGCGGCGCCGCTTTCGGCGACATCCGCGCTTCGGCTCCGGGCTTCGGCACCCAGAGCGACACCAAGGCTGGTTGGACGCTCGGCGGCGGTCTTGAAGCCGCGCTAGTCGGCAACTGGACGGCGAAGGTCGAATATCTCTACGTCGATCTTGGCAGCTTCAATTGCGGCATTAGCTGCGGTGGCGGCCTTGCCAGCGACAACGTGTCGTTCAAGTCCAACATTCTCCGCGCCGGCTTGAATTTCCGGTACTAAGCCTTCCTGCAATTTTGGCGTCGGAAAGCCCCGGGGTTCGCGCCCCGGGGTTTTTTATTGCGGGGCGCGGAAGCCTGTCGCCAATGGTCTCAAACATGCTATCTCATCTCAATTATGAGACACCGGGAACCAGGCGCGGCAACGGGGCTCGGCGACATCGGCAGCCGCCTCAAAGCCTACCGCGTCGAGCGCGGGCAGACCGCCGACGAAATTGCCCAAAAGCTCGGCATCTCGCGCGCCGCGGTCTATCGAATCGAAAGCGGCGAAATCGTAAAAATCGAGACGCTGGAAAGATTGGCCGCGGAGCTTAATACCTCGCTCGCCTCGCTGCTCGGCGTCAGCATCGAATACCATCCGAATGCGATCAGCTATTTCGAGCGCATGCGGCAGATCGAGGAGAATTCCGACCAGGTCGTCGCGCATTTCCCGCCGATCTCCTATCTCCTCACCTCCGACGACTATCCCGCTCATCTGAAGAAAATGCTCGTCGAATCGCTGCCTTCCCACGTGAAGGACAAGAGCAAGGCGACGCGCGAGATCGACGCCGTCATTGCCATTCTCGACGAACGCAAGAAGGCGCGGAAGCTGCGGCGATTGAGCGTCGTCAACTTCGTCACCGTCCCGGAAATCGAGCGCTGGCTGAAGCTTGGCGTCGTCGGCCGATTCGACTTGCCGCATGACGAATTTGCGATTCGGCGCTTAGCCGCGCGCACCGAGGTCGAGCATCTGATGGGTCTGGTCGAAGGCGAGCCGATGGGAATCCAGATTGCGCTGCTCGAAGACACGTTGCCGAATATCACCTTCCAGCTTTTTCGCAGCAAGGCGCAAACATGCCTCGGGCTCAGCCCGTTCCGGCTGGGCGGCGAATTGCCGAACATCCGGCTCGGCCTGGCGATGGTGACTGCCGACCAAGAGGCTGTCGAGCTCTATCAAAACCTCGCCGACGATCTGTGGCAGCGCGCCCACAAAGGCCGCGATGCCGTCAAGCTTTTGCAGTCGGTTCTCGATCGCTCCGGCGTCAAGCACGAGACGCGGACATCCTCGCCGCGCGGCCGATCGAATCTGCAGAGCCGGGCCCGTCGCCGCGGCGGCTGAAACCGGCTATTTAACCTTCAAGCCCATTAGATTGGCGATAAGGTTGCGTTGCATTTGCGACGTCCCGGCCCCGATCGTCGTGCTGCGGGCATCGCGAAAGTGCCGCTGCAGATCGAATTCCATACTGTAGCCGGCGCCGCCCAAAACCTGCATCCCGACATTGGACACTTTCACATAGGTTTCAGACGCGAACAGCTTCGCCATCGAGATCAGTTTGAGCGCATCGGGCGCTTTTCGCGCGCAGGCCCAGGCCGCACGCCAAACCAGTGTTTTTGCCGCTTCGAGCTCGGTCTGAACGTCAGCGATCATATGCGCCATCGCCTGGAACGTTCCGATCGGCCGGCCGAACTGCTTGCGGTCCTTGGCATATTGCAGCGCCATGTCGAGCGCCGCCTGCCCCGCGCCGCAATAGCCGGCAGCCGAAGTGATGCGTTCGATCTGCAGCCCGCCGAGCACGACCTGCCAGCCGTTGTTCTCGCCGCCGATCAGATGGCTCGCCGGTACCCGGACGTTGTCGAAGCTGATTTCGAACGTACCGGTACAACGCCGGCCCAGCATTTCGAGCTTGCGCAGCTGCAGCCCGGGCATCTCGTTCGGCACCAGGAACAGCGACATGCCTTGCCGATAATCCTCGGCCGGGGCGGTTTTCACATAGACATTGATGACATTGTGTTTGGCGCCGGCACCGGTCGCCCAGATTTTACGGCCGTTGATGACCCAGTAATCGCCGTCGCGCACCGCGGCGGTCCGCATCGCGCCGATGTCGGAGCCGGCATCGGGCTCCGACATCGAAATACTCATCTTGATGTCGCCGGAAAGGAGCTTCGGTATCCATTCTTCCTTCTGCGCCTTGCTGCCGTGCTGCAGAACGTTCAACCCGCAGAAAATGCTACTGCCGTAGGCGGTGTAGAGATCGAAGCTCTTGCGCGAAATCTCGTCGGCGACGACCACCATATCCATCACGTTGCCGCCGGCACCGCCGAATTCCTCGGGAAAAGGCAGACGCAGCAAACCCATCTCGACCCATGCGTCGTAGAGTTCGTCGGGGTATTTCTGCTCGCGGTCGAGGCGGCGCACATAGTCGGGCGTCGCCACCCGATCCATCATCTTGCGGACGCTGTCGCGTAGCAGTGTTTGCTCGTCGCTGAATTCAAAGTCCAACTCGGCCCTCCCCGGCTTTCGCAGTTACTTCGTCGGTGTTGGCGGCAGATTCAGCTCGCGCAATATCTCCTCGGTATGCTCGCCGAGCGTCGGCGGCGCTACCGTCGGCTGATCATCCCTGCGGCCGTCAAAACGGATGGGACGGCGGATACCCATGACCTTGCCTTGGACGGGATGAGCCATCGGAAAGAATGTGTCGAGGTGCTGCACGTGAGGGTCATCGCCCACTTCCGTCACGTCATACACCGGAGCGACCGGCAGATCGGCGTCGGCCAATATTTTCAGCCAATCGGATCGGGGACGGGCACGAAAATCGCCGATGACGGATTCCCTTAGCGCCTCATAGTTTTCGATCCGCGCCATCCGGCTCGAAAACCGGGCGTTCTCCAACAAATCCTGCCGCCCCAAGGCCGCGACAAAAGCGCGCCAGAATTTTTCCTGAGACGACAGATGCAGCGCGATGAATTTACCGTCGCTGCACTCGAACGCGTAGGACTGCGAGGTGCGGGCGCGCAGCCGCGTATCGGAAACAATCCCCATCTGATGCAGATAGCCGAACGGATCCGGCATGAAGGCGATGGTGGCGTCGAGCATGTTCACTTCGACGCGGCGTTCGGCGTGACCGCGATCCTTGCCGATGATCGCCGCCAGGATGCCCTGGCACGCCGCATGGGCCGTCACATTGTCCGCGATGGTCGGCCCGGAGATGGATGAGTTTCGCCGGTCGATGAACAGGCTCGACATGCCGCTCAAGGCCTGGGAGACCGCGTCATAGGCCGGCCGGGACGCATAGGGTCCGTCCGGCCCGAAACCGGTGATCGAGCAGTGGATGATCTGCGGATTGAGCGCGCGTATCCGCTGATCGCCAAGCTTCAGCCGATCGAGCACGCCCGGCCGGAAATTCTCGAGCAGGATGTCGCTGCGGCGAATAAGTGCCTCGACCGCAGTCAATCCTTCGGCCGTGCGCAGATCGATCGCGATGCTTCGCTTGTTGCGGTTATAGCCGCAAAAATGCGGACTGTAATTGCCGCCGCGAAAACTGCGGAACGGATCGCCGCCGTCGGGGTGCTCGACCTTGATGACATCGGCGCCCAGGTCGGCAAGCATCATGCCGGCCAAAGGTCCGGTGATCATCGTGGTCAACTCGACCACGCGTAGCCCGCTGAGAGGTGAACTCATGATCCAATCGGCCTCGCCGCCTGATTCAATTCAAGCTCGCGCCCGAGGCATCGATATGAGCCTCATTCACGATCGTCTGCACACGAGCGAGGTCGTCCACCAAAAACTTCTTAAAGGCCGCCGGACTCGATGGAATGATGTCGGCGACCTGCGGCAGCACCATTTTCTTTACCTCGGAGGAATTCACCGCCTTGGTGAAGTCGGCGTTCAGCTTATCGACGACCGGCGCCGGCGTGCCACGTGGACCCAAGACCCCGAACCAGGTGTCGATGCCAACGCCGGGAGCGCCGGCTTCCGCCATGGTCGGAACGTCGGGAATCTCGGGCGACCGCTTGTCGCTGGCGATCGCGAGCATCCGCAACTTGCCGCTCTGAATATACGGCCCAGCCGAAAGGTAAGATGAGAACATCATATCGACCCGGTTGGCCATGAGATCGGTAAGCGCGGGAGCGACGCCATGATACGGCACATGGACGAGCGGAATGTTCGCGCGCGCCTTGAACATCTCGCCGATCAGATGCGCGGTGTTGCCGACGCCTTGCGACGCGTAAGTAAGACCGTTGGGCTTCGAGCGGGCAAGCGCGATGAGTTCCTTGACCGACTTGGCCGGGCTGTCGCCCGGCACCACCAATATCGTCGGAAACGAAATCAGCGGCGTGATCGGTGCGAAATCGTTGATCGGGTCGTAGCGCATCTCCTTGGGAAACAGCACCGGAATGAAGGCATAGATCCCGCTGTGTCCCATCAGCAGCGTGTAGCCGTCCGGCGTCGCTTCTTTCACCGCCATGGCGGCGACCGCACCGCCGCCACCCGGACGGTTCTCAATGATGACCGGCTGGTTCACGCTCTCGGAAACTTTTGCGCCAACGAGACGCATCAGCGTGTCCGACGAGGCCCCCGGCGTGTAGGGCACCAGAACCTTGATCGGCTGGGAGGGAAAAGCATCGGCACCCCATGATCGCGTGCCGCTGCTCGCGGCGGCGAAAAGACCCGCCGCCGCTCCTAACAACATCCGCCTGTTCGGATGAAAGCTGCTCAGGCGCGAGCTTTGCCGTCCGAAGTCAAACAGCACGCCTTTCGGATCTCGCATCAGATCCTCCCTATCTTTTATTCTCTCTTATTGCCGCCGCGGTTGATTTCTTATTTTGGCTTGCCGTTGGTATCTCGTTGATCGGTAAGAAGCGTGCCGAGCTTGAAGGGCTGGTAGACCGGCTTATAGGTTTTCTTGTCGATGAATTGCGATAATCCGGTCTTGTAGGATTGCTCCGGATCGCTGACGCGGATCGCCGTGTTCTTGGCGTGAAGGTAGTCGTAGGCTTGGCCGAAATCCATGGTGCGGACCTGCCGGATCGCCTGCTTGGTGGCGCGCAGGACGGCCGGGCTTTTCGCCATCAGCTTCTCGGCAAGTGTCTCGACTTCCTTCTCGAGCTTTTCCGGCGGCACGGCGTAATTGATGAAGCCGACGCGCGCCGCTTCCTTGCCGTCGAACGCTTCGCCGAGACACGCATAGTACAATGCGTGCCGGTACAGCACCGCGTCGGCCACGACCTTGCTCACCAATGCGCCCGGCAGAATGCCCCAATTCACTTCCGACAACGAGAATGTCGCATTCTCGGCGGCAATCGCGAAGTCCGTCGCCAGCAACTGCATGAAGGCGCCGCCGACGCAGTAGCCTTCGATCATCGCAATGGTCGGCTTGTCGTAGTTATAAAGCCGCTCCCAGCGCCAGCGGTTGGCGACCTCCTGCATCCGCTTCGATTCAGCGGGCTTATCCTCGAGCGCGCGGAAGAACTCCTTCAAATCCTGACCGGCGGAGAAATTGCCGCCGGCGCCACGGATCACCACCACCTTGGTGTCGGGATCGGTTTCCAGTTCCTCGAGCGTGCGGTCCATCGCCAGATGAAGCTCCGGCGACATCGCGTTGCGCTTCTCCGGCCAATTCATGATCACGGTCGAGATGCCGTTGTACCGCTCGACTTTGACGACGCTACTTTCTTTCGCCACTGGGGCCTCCTTGGTTTTCGCGTTGTGCGTCAGCTCCGCGAGGAGCCGCTTGTTGTTTTGCCATCGCAGGAAGTTGCGCTGTCGGCGCGCTCCTTGGCGCTCTTCTTGGCGCGCTCGGCAATTCCTCCCCGCAGCCTAATTGTCATTGCGGTCTTGCATTTTTCGCTAGGCGAAATACTTTCGTATTATCTTCACGAGGAGACCCCCGGGTGTCAAGCGGCCGTTCCGAAACCGTCGAAGCGCTGGAGCGCGGCTTGCGCGTCATCGAGGCCTTCAATGAGGTCGACAGCGAACTCACCTTGAGCGAGGTCGCGCGCAAAACCGCCTTGAAGCCGGCAACCGCGCGCCGCAGCTTGCTGACGCTCGAAAAGCTCGGTCACGTGCAATGCATCAAGGGCCGGTATTTTCTCAGCGCCCGGGTGCTGGCACTCGGCTCGGCCTATCTGCGCTCTTCAAATGTCGAGGGCCTGCTGTTGCCGACGCTTCGGCGGCTGGTCGATGAATTCGGCGACAGCGCCGGCATCGCGGTGCGCGTCGACACCAACGTGCTTTACGTGGCGCATTACTTCATGCCCGGCAGCATCCGGCAGATCGCGGGCACCGGCGTAAGCTATCCCGCGCATCTGACATCGATGGGTCGCATTTTACTGGCGGATCTGCCGGAAGACGCGCTCGACCGCTGGCTCAGCCGCTCGCCGATGATCCGCTACACCGAATTCACCGTGACCGACCCGCGGCAGTTTCGCGCCGCATTGAAAGCCGTACGGTCCAACGGCTATGCCACCGTCCGCGACGAGCTATTCTTGGGCGTCACCGCCTTGGCCGTGCCGATCGTCGACTCGTCCGGCCGCGCCGTCGCGGCGCTGAACACCTCGGCCTATTCCGGACAATTCACCGAACGCCGTCTGGTCCAGGACCGGCTCGCCAGCCTGAAAAAAGCATCAAAGGAAATTTCCGAACTCGTGGTGCGGCATCCGACCTTGTTGAATTCGTTTTACACTGACCAGGACAGAACCTTTGTTGCCACAGCCCCCTCACGCACGTCTCAGCGCCGGGCGTGAGCGATGCGTTACGGCTCGGTCAGACGCGTGAGGCCCGTGCCGCACGCCCGCCGTGGCGGGTCGACCACGCAATCGGGTCGGCGAGAAAATGTTCAATTACCGTCCGATCTTCCGCCGAGAGGCGGGCGTCAGACGCACTCGCCAAAACGTCGGCCCAGGTCGCCAATGAATGCAGTTCGAGACCGGCCTCCCGCAGGCGCTCCTCCGCACCGGGAAAGGCGTTGTTGTAAAAAATGGTCAGCGCGTGCTCGACAATGGCGCCGGCGGACCGCAAGCCGCGGATGAAGGCGATCTTGCTGCCGCCGTCGGTGGTCAAATCGTCCATCAACAGCACACGCATTCCCTCGACGGCGCCGCCCTCCACCTGCGCATTGCGCCCGATGCCGAGCGGCCGCTTGCGGATGTAACGCATTTCCAGCCCCGCACGGTCGGCGAGCCACGCGGCAAACGGAATTCCCGCCGTTTCCGCGCCCGCGATCGCGTCAAACGAAGCATTGGGAATGGCCGATGCAATATACGCGGCCGAGAGGTCGGTGATGGCGTGCCGCACCTCGGGCTTGCCGATCAGCACGCGGCAATCGACATAGACCGGGCTCGCCCAACCGGCGGCGAGCATGAATGGCTGCTCGCGACTGATATGGATCGCACCGGCCTCGAGCAACAAGAGCGCAACACTTTGGCCGATGTCCTTTCCAGCTTCCGTCTTTCCAGCTTTTTTCATGGCCGCACCTCCGCGATCGACCACGCCAAATCTTCACCGCCGCGAAACACTACGACTTCGTCGCTATCGACAGCAACCGACGCCATCACACGGCCCGGCTGGCGTTTGAGCACCACCGTGCCAGCATTGGGTTCGAGCCCGTAGAACCGCGCGCCGTTCAACGAGGCAAAGGCTTCAAAGCGCGGCAGCGCCTGTTCCTCGTCGAACACCTGGACATAAGTCTGCAGCGCGGTCGCGCCACCGAAAATCCCGGCCGAGCAGCAGTCCGCCTCCTTGAGCCTTTTCACATGCGGCGCGGTGTCGGTGCCGATGAAGAAACACGTTTCCCCGGAGGTCACGGCCTTGCGCAAGGCCTGGCGATGCCGCTCCCGCTTGGCGACCGGCAGGCAATAGAGATGCGGCCGCAATCCGCCCTGAAACAGCGAGGTGCGGTTGATGATGAGATGATGCGGGGTGATGGTGCCTGCAACGCGCGGCGCATGCGCCCGCACGATGTCGGCGGTCTCGGCCGTGGTCACGTGTTCGATAACGACCTTCAGGCCGGCGTGCCGTTTAAGAAGCGGCAGCAGCGTGCGCTCCATGAAGACGGCCTCGCGGTCGAAAATATCGACGGCCGGATCCGTCGCCTCGCCATGGATAAGCACCGGCATCCCGATCTTCTCCATGCGTTGAAACAATGGAGCAAGTCCGGGGATATCGGTCACGCCATGATGGGCGTTGGTCGTCGCACCGGCCGGGTAGAGTTTGGCTGCGGCCCAGACTTTCTCGACAAAGCCCTTCTCAATCTCGTCCGGCGTCGTGCTGTCGGTCAGATAGCAGGTCATCAGCGGCTCGAAGTCGGAGCCGGCCGGCCGCGCGGCAAGAATGCGGTCGCGATAGGCGGCAGCGGCCGCGACAGTCGTCACCGGCGGCACCAGGTTCGGCATGATGATGCCGCGGGCAAACTGCGCCGCGGTAAAGGGCAGTACCGCCTTGAGCATCGCGCCGTCGCGCAGATGCACATGCCAGTCATCCGGCCGGCGGATCGTAATGGACCTTACATCAGCCGTTGCCTTGGTCGTAGTTTTGGCAGCATCGAACAGCGCGCCGATACTCATCCCGCAGCCTCCTTCAGCGCTGCCTGCATCACCGCGACGCCCGAAGCGAAGTCGTCAATGGTCATGGCCTCGTCCGGATTGTGCGAGCCGTTCTCGTTGCGGACGAAAATCATGGCGCTCGGAATGCCCTCATTGGCGAAAACCGCGGCATCGTGCCCGGCGCCGCTCGGGATTTCCTCGTCCGGCAGCCCAAGCGCCCGCGCCGCCGCCCTCAGCCGGGCGACCCAGCCGGGGTCCATAGTAGCGGGCGACGATTCCAGCCTGCGGTCAAGCTTGAATTCGACGCCGCGCTCCTCGCCCACAAGCCGGCATTCCGACAGGAAGAGATCATAGAAAGCCTCGAGGGTTTCCTTGCTTTGGCTGCGCAATTCAAAGCTAAAGCGAAGCTTGCCGGGAATGCGGGCGATGGCGTGTTCGTGCGGGTCGGTCGAAACAACGCCGGTGGTGATGACCAGATCGCGGCCTCGCTCCAAAAGCGTGCGCCAATGGTGGTCGAGATGCGAGATCAGTTCCGAGGTTGCGAACATCGCATCATGGCGCAGCCAGCGCGGCACCGCACCGGAATGGCCGGGCGCACCGACACATTCGACGTTGCGGTGACGGATATTGCCGCGAATGCCGGTGACAATGCCGATAGGAAGCTGCCGCGCCAGCAGCACCGGCCCCTGCTCGATGTGCAGTTCGACCCAGGCCGCAACGCTTTTCGGATCGAGCAGCGGCTGACTGTTTCGCGCGCGGTCGACATCGACGCCGACCGTTCGCATGGTTTCGCCGAGCGTGAACTTGCCGTCGGTGTCCTTGACATCGAGATCGGCTGCCGTGAGCCGGCCGAACAGCGCGCTCGATCCCATATAGGCCTTGCCGAAGCGCGCGCTTTCCTCGCCGCGAAGGCCGTAAAGCTTCAGCGTCCGGCGCGGCCGCAATCCGTCTTCCTTAAATCCGGCCAACACGCATAGGCCGGCGACCACACCCGCGGCGCCGTCGAAATTGCCGCCTTGCGGCACCGAATCGAGATGCGATCCGCAAGCGAGAAACGGCAGTTCCGGTTCGCTGCCCTCCAGTGTGACCACGAGATTGGCGCCGGCGTCGCGCTCGGTCCGCAGGCCCAGCGCACGCGCCTTCTCCTCGACGATATCGAGCGCTTTGCTCTCTCCCGCGCCATAGCTCGTGCGCGTGATACCGACACCGTCGCCGGTCGCCGCACGCAGCGCGTCGAACAATTCGTTGGCAAGATCGCGCACACGGTCGGTGTTCCGCGGCGGCGTCCCCGTCCCGGGTTCAGCGGCCCTCATGTCGGCGGATTAAGCCATGCCAGATCGGGCTCATCGGCTTCCTCGATCACAACGCCGCCGGTCAGGTCGGCGACACGCGGAATTTCACGATGCATGCAGAAGGCCGCCAGCCCATCGATGATGGTGATCATCGCGGCCGGCTGGACGAAAGTCGCCGTGCCTACCTGAACGGCGGCAGCACCCGCCAGCATGTACTCGACGGCATCGTCGGCGGTGGAAATGCCGCCGCATCCGATCACCGGAATGCGCACCGCTTTGGCGCACTGGAACACGTGGCGCAGCACGATCGGCTTGATCGCCGGTCCTGACAGTCCGCCCATGATATTGCCGAGACACGGCTTGAACGTTTTCAGGTCGATCGCCATCGACAAAATAGTGTTCGCCACCACAAGAGCGTCTGCGCCAGCCGCTTCCGCGGCGCGCGCGACGTCCGGCATTTCGCCGGTATTGGGCGTGAGCTTGACCCAGAGCGGCAGCGTGGTGGCTTCGCGCAAGAGCCGCGTGACTTTTTCGGTGGGCTCCGCCCGCATGGCGAAGGCCTTGCCGTCTTCCTCGATATTCGGGCAGGAAATATTGGCCTCGATCGCCGCGACACCCGGCAACGACAATTCCGCCGCGAGATCGGCAAAGCCCTCGGCGGTGGGCGCCGAAATGCTCACCACGAGCGGCGTGTCGTAAGCTGCATAATACGGCAAGTTCTCTGCGATGAAGTGCGGCACGCCTTTCGACGGGATGCCGATGGCGTTGATCAAACTGCCGGGACGCTCGACCACGCGCGGCAGCGGATTGCCGGTGCGCAATTCGCGGGTGATGGTCTTGGTGACCACGGCGCCCAGACGGTTGAAGTCCATCACCCGATCAAGCCCGTCGGCGAAAGTGCCAGACGCCGGCATGACCGGATTGCGCAGCTTCAAGCCCCCGATCGTTACCGACAGATCAACGGCAGTCGCGACGCTCACGGCAACGCCTCCTTGAGATCGAACACCGGCCCGTCCCAGCACACCCGGCGCTGCTCGATGTCGCCATCGACATTGAAGTCGCGCACGCAACAGAAACAAAGCCCGATGCCGCAAGCCATTTGCTGCTCCATCGCGACCTGACCGGGCAAGCCGAATTCATGGGCGAGCCGCTGCTGCACCCGCATCAGGCGGCTTGAGCCGCAGGTGAAGAACGCATCGCAGCGCGCTTCCGCGATCAAACGGCGGAGAATGCGCTCGACATTCGCCGGTCCGCTGGTCGATTTCGTATCCGTCACCACGATCACGTCGGCACCGTGGCCGCGAAATAGATTGGCGGAAACGACAAGCTCCGGACGCCGGGCGCTGAGAACGGCAGTGACTCCGACGCCGGCTTGTTGGGCGGCTAGCGCCAACGGACCGAGCGTCGCCAGACCGGCGCCGCGGCCGACCGCGACGACGTGGCGCCAGCTTGGATCGAGCGTGAAGCCGGTGCCGAGCGGTCCCATGATATCGAGATGGTCGCCGATCTTCAGAGTGTCGAGCCCGCGGGTGCCGGCACCGGTGACTTTGTAGAGAAACTCCACTTGCCGGTTGGCGGCACTCGCCCCGTAAAGACTCATCGGCCGCCGGAGGAACGGCTGCTCGCCGGCTGGCTGCGGGCAAAGCAGCTGGAAAAACTGCCCCGGCAACGCCTTGGACGCTGCTTCGCTGCATCCCACCACAAGATGCCGGTATTCGACATTGACCGGATCGTTGGCGACGACTTCGGCCAGCTCCGCCACCACGCTCGCCTTCCACGGCATGGCGCCGGCCACTCGGCCTCCGAAAACACTCGACATCGGACTCACTCGTCAGCTGATAACTTCCCCGCCTCTAGCCTCGCACAGCTAAGACAGCGCCGCACCGCGCCGTTCGGGGATCAACAACAGCAGCGTGAGTATGTCGAGGATGTAGAGGGTCGCCAAGAGCGCGATGGCGGTCTCGAAGCTGTACATGGTTGCCACCGCGCCAACCACCACCGGGCCAAAGCCGCCGACACCGCGGCCGACGTTGAACAGAACATTCTGCGCGGTGGCGCGCGCCACGGTCGGGTACAATTCGCTGATCAGCGCGCCATAGCCGCCAAGCATGCCATTGACGAAGAAGCCCATTACCGGCCCGGCGACCAGCAAATACATCGGATCGGTCAGCCGCGAATAGACCACGACCATCACCGCCGCGCCCAGCATGTAGATGAAAAAGGCCGGACGCCGGCCGATGCGATCGGCAACCTGGCCGAAGGCGAAAATGCCGACCGCCATGCCGGCGATCGTCACAATCGTCCACACCGCCGATTGCGTCAGCGCGAAGCCGAAGCGGTTGGACAGGTAGCTCGGCAGCCAGATCATGACGCCGTAATAGCCGAAGTTCTGCACCGAACAGAGAATGACCATGCCGATACTGAGCTTCGTCGTCTCGACATCTTTCACCAGCAGATGCAGTGCAGATTCCTTTGGATGATCGTGCGATTTTTTTATGAAGACTTCCGGTTCGTGGAGCGAATAGCGGATGAAGAACGCGGCGACGGCCGGGAAAACGCCGAGCGCAAACATGCCGCGCCAGCCGATCACCGGCAGGAAAATCGGCGTCGCGATCGCCGCCGCCAGCACGCCGAGCTGCCAGCCGAGGCCGACATAGGACGAAGCGCGCGCACGCATCGACGGCGGCCAAGCTTCGGCAACCAGGGCCATGCCGATGCCGAATTCCCCGCCAAGCCCGACGCCGGCCAAGGTCCGGTACAGCAGGAGATCGTAATAGCCCTGCGCGAAGGCGCATAGGCCGGTGAACACGGCAAACATGATGATGGTCCAGGTAAGCACCCGGATGCGGCCAATCCGGTCCGACAACATGCCGAAGCCAATACCGCCGAGCACGGCGCCGATCAGGGTCGCGGTGACCAGTGAGGCGGCCTGTGCCGCCGACAATTTAAGGTCGGCTGCGATCATCCTGAGCATGAAGCCCAAAATGAGAAGATCGAACCCGTCCATCGCATAGCCCAGCGCGGAGCCAATGAGCGCCTTGATGGCGTCGCGGTCGACTCTCGTAGGGGCCGATGCGTCGGCAATGTCGGGGCCGGCGGCCGTCGCAAAATGCGGGTCCATTGCGCTTGTGTCCTCTCATGTCCTCATGGGGGCGAAAGAGCTTCGATTCCCATGAGCGTCGGGTTGCAGGTCCTGCGGACTTCTCTATAGCGCGACACCTCGCGGCGCGCGCCATGAAGATCATCCTCGATCGGCACGTAATCTTTGTCGTTACACCGCGACGGCGGCCGCAACGTCAAATCCCGGAGCACAAAGCGGACGGCCAAATGAGGCCATTTTCCGCTATTTTATAGGCTTATGTAGAAATAAAGACAAGTCTAAATAATGAGACTAACAGGTTTCGCGCTCAGCGCCCCCTGCGGCAAAGCGTCAAACACCACGGCGCCAGTGTGATAACCGCGGCGCCAATGCTATGCCGAAGCATCGGCAATAGGACGGACCTGCGCTGACGCGCCGTGCAATCCGTCCATGCGCGGGGAGGATCGGATGAATAAAACAAGAATGGGCGCGGCCGCGGCCGGCGCGCTTGGCCTAACTCTGTTCGGGCTCATGTCGCTGCCTGCCTCGGCTCAGCTCGGCGCCGCGCGGACGATCCGGATCATCGTGCCGTTCGCGCCCGCGGGATCCTCCGACACACTCGCCCGCGTCTTGCAGGATCCGCTGCGTCAAGCACTCAACCAGAACGTCATCATCGAGAACCGCGCCGGCGCCGGCACCAATCTCGGCACGGCCGAGGTCGCGCGCGCCGAGCCCGACGGCTACACGCTCCTCCTCACCAGCAGCGCCTTCGTCGTCAATCCGGCGCTTTACAAATCCATTCCCTACGATCCGATGAAGGACTTTGTCCCGATCGCCGCGCTGCCGGTCGCGCCCAATATTATTGCGACGCAAGCAAAAGGCGGCTTCACGTCGCTGACCGAGGCCATCGCAAAGGCCAAGGCCGATCCGCAAAAGCTGAACTACGCCACGCCGGGCAACGGCACCACGCCGCAGCTATTGATGGAACTGTTCAAGCTGAAGGCCGGCGTCCAGATTACCAATATCGCCTACAACGGCGGCGGTCCGGCGACGCAAGCGCTGCTGAGCGGCACGGTCGACCTCCTCTCCACCGCGCTCCCCGGCGCGCAGGAGCAGGTGCGCTCCGGCACCATGAAAGGCATCGCCATCACCACCAAACAGCGGTGGTCGACGCTGCCCGACGTGCCGACTTTCACCGAGCTCGGTTTTCCGGACGTCTCGCTCGACACCGAACATTTTCTACTGGCGCCGACGGGCACCCCGCCGGACGTCGTCGACCGCCTGGTCAAAGCTGCGCTGGAAGTGCTGGCGCGCGACGACGTGAAGGCGCGCGTCCTCCAAGTCGGCTACGCGCCGGTCGGCGGCGGCCCCGACATGGCCAAACAGCTCATCGCCAAGGACGTGCCGTTCTTCAAGGATCTGGTGGCGAAGGCGAAGATTCCGCAAATCGAATAGCGGCGTCACACCAAAGGCGTGCGCGCATTGCAAAGTCGACGATCTGATAAAGGTCGAGCGCGGCAACGCAACGGCTGATACCGCAGCTGCAAAGCGGCTTGACGTCCTACCGCCGAAGCGACCGGCGGAACATTAGTTCGCCTCCGGTGGTTCACTACATGAAACCGGAGGCGATCATGGATGAAAATCGAGTAGAAGGCACCGTCAGAAACGCCGGTGGCAAAGTGCAAGAGGGGTTTGGACGCGTTACGGGCGATGCGAAATCCCAGGTGGAAGGAATGGCCAATCAAGCCATGGGCGCCGCTCAGGATCTGTACGGCCAAGCGCGGGACTCAGCCGCCGATAGCGCTGCGACCGTCGACAAATGGCTTCGTAACACGATCGAAACACAGCCTTACACGAGCGCCGTCGTTGCCCTTGGGATCGGCTGGCTGCTCGGCCGGCTGCATCGGCCGATATGAGCTAAAAGTTTCGCGGGAAGCTCCGTCTTTAAGCCTCATTACGTCAGCTCTCGGACTTTGACAGTCACACCGTCGCCTCGGTCGCCGCATAAGCCGGCACCCGGGCGGCGAAATTATCGAGCCAGGCGACGAGACGCGGATGATCGGGGCGCCAGCTGCCGCCGAAGCGCAGATCGCGATAGCCGAGCGCGCAGGCGAGCGCGATCTGGCCGACGTCGGGCAACGCCGCGTCGAGCGCAGGCGGCGCGGCTTCAAGGGTCATTAGCGCGCGGCTCACTTTGCCGGCCTGGTGCTCCAGCCATATCCGATCGTGCATCTCGGGCTTTCGCCAGCGCGCTTCATAGACGGTCAGGATCGAAGCATCGAGCAAGCCGTCGCAAAGCGCCTGCAGCCGCAGTGCGGCCAAACGTTTCACGGCGTCCTGCGGCACGATCTTGCCGCCGCCGGAACGGTGATCGAGATAATCGAGAATGACGCGGGAGTCGTAATAAGCGATGCCGTCTTCGGCAATCAGCACCGGGATTTTGCCGAGCGGATTTTGCTGCCGCACGGTGTCGTCCGTCTTGGTCGGATCGGCCGCCTCGATTTTCACATCACGCTCGAAACCGAGAAGCGTAAGCGCTATCCGCACCTTGCGCCCAAATGGCGACGGCGGCGACGAACGCAATATCATCATTTCAGCATCCTAATGTCTGGTGAGCGAATACATTCATAACAGGATTTCGGATAAGAAATCCCGTGCGGAAACTTCAGTCCTGAAGCCGCAGAATATGTCGCAACGGACAATGACGCCGTCCGCCGCGCGCTCGCAGCCGCTTGGAAGCGGCGTAGTAGCGTCGTCCTAGCCGGTGACGACGAGATTAACCGCCTTCGGACCCTTGCCCTTCTTGTCGGGCTCCACGTCGAAGTCGATGCGCTGACCCTCAAGCAGCGACTTCAATCCGGCGCGTTCAACAGCGGTGATGTGCACGAACACGTCGCGACCCCCGTCATCGGGCTTGATGAAACCGTAGCCGCGTTCACCATTGAAGAACTTGACCGTACCACCCATTGCCATCGAGAGACTCCTTCCCCGTAGTTCTTCGCCGCAACCCCCACGGTGCGGCGGCTGGCAGAACATCCATTTCGGGCAAAGAGTTCTGAGCCAACCGGGCGCAGTCACACTCCGCCGGCCCCCACAGGAGGCGGAAGGTCTAACCAACCCACGTCAATTAGACCAATTTGCGCGTGTGGAAAAGTGGGGAGTTGCCTTACAGCCGCCATAACAGCCGCTACGGCAGCGGGTCAGGGGGCCAGCCAGTGGAGCCCGGGAGCAGCACGGGCTGCGAGCATCTGGCTCAGGGCCGGTCCAATAATCCGCAGTTCATGTTCCAAAACATAGGGCGGATTGACCAGAATCAGGCCGGAACCAACCAGGCCCTGCTCGGCGCGCGGGTAATCTAACGCAATCTCACTACGCAGGATTTTAGGCACCGGAAGCCGGCGCAGTCGCCGTGCCAGCGCGTCGGCGGCCTCCCGGGTCTTGATGGGATACCAAAGCATGTAAATGCCGCCCGGCCATTTGCGATGCGCCGCCGCAAGGCTTTCGGTCAGACGGAGAAAATCGTCGGACGTCTCATAAGGTGGGTCGATGATGACAAGGCCGCGCCGCTCCTTTGGCGGCACATTGGCATTGACCGCCATCCAGCCGTCGATTGTCAGCACTTTGGCGCGCGCTTCGCCACGCAAGGAGGCTTTCAACGTCGCAGCGGCCTGCGGCACCGGCTCGCAGGCGATAAGACGATCCCCGCTACGCAACAGCGCCGCCGCGATCAGCGGCGATCCGGGATAGCTGCGTAACTGACCGCCAGGATTGAGCGTTGAAAGAATATCCAAATACGGTTGCAGGAGGGTTTTGGCTGCCGCAGCCGACGCTCCCGCTCGCAGCGCATCAAACACCGGGCCCGCCCCGGCCCGCCATTCGCCCGAACGCTCCGCCTCCGGGCCGGTAAGGTCGTAAAGGCCGGCACCCGCGTGACTGTCGATAACACGAAACGGCGCCGGCTTTTGCCGCAAATAATCGAGAATGCGCGTCAGCACCACGTGCTTATGCACGTCGGCAAAATTGCCGGCATGAAAGACGTGTCGATAATTCATGGCAAAAAACTCATGGCCGCCCGCAAATCAAGGCCGCACGGTGCCGACGATCGCCACGTCTTTTCGATAAAACCTTACCAGGACGGTTTCCAAAGCGGTTGGACTTGGCCGCTAGGGTGACGACCGTGGTGACGGCACAGCGATCGAAGTCCGAAAGGTGCGTCATGTTGCGAATAACCCTTGCCGCAGCCGCCGTTTACGTTTGCGGCTGTCCGGGTCTCGACGGTCACCGACCGGCCTCATTCGATAAGCCCTTGCAAGGTTTCTACAATGAGGTGAACGTCACGGCCATCGAGAGTGCGCGGGTGTTCGGCCTGGTCAACAAGGAACGCACACAGCATTACTTCGACCTCTTCAAGCAACGCTTTGCCGCCGGGCTGCAAGGTCCCGAGCGCACGCCGAAATAGGAACATCGGGGCAACAAAGATTTTTTTGCGCGAATACACCCCTCACCTCAGGAACCTCGCACCGGCGGCATGATCAGATGATCGCGTCGGCAGCTGCGTCTGGCCACATCGGGACAATCGCGGAATTTTAGATCCTTGCTCAGGCAGAGACGGACTTCGGTCAGTCTTTTCCTGTCGCATTCGATCGCGATGCCGCTTGCCGAAAGTCCGGGATTGGCCTTGATGAAGGCATCTTCGATCGCAGCGGGGGTGACATCGAGCGGCTGGGTCAGGCTATCGCTGTAATCGGCTGGTATTTTCACCGCCGCGCGCGCTTTGCGGATGGTGTCGAAATAAGCTTGCGGCGAGAGGCCCGAGCAGGTGCCGTGCCTGTCCCATTCGTTGTAGATCAAATGCGGCGCCGGCATCAGATCGAGCATCGATGAAACAATGCCCCGATAGAGCCGCGGCGACGGTGCCTGGCAGTCTTCCGGAAAGCCTCTCTCGTATTGGGGCCAGAGCCCGTGCACGACGAAGGAATAAGGCCGCGCCCCACATTGCTGTCCTCCCGAACGATAGCGCTCGGCCGCAGCCGCGCAGAACGACGGCGACCAGGACAGCGAAAGTACATAGAAGTCGAATTGCCCGGGTTCGTTCTGACGCGACTCTTGCGCGGAAGCCGACGCGGCAACGCAACACCACAGCAAGGCGCTGCAAATGACCGATTTGAGCACGCTCACTCCCCTTGCCGTTCGATAATCATGGATGTCGCGTCAGCTCCGACGCGTCGCGCAATCATACGACGTCCTGCCCCGGGCGAGAACGCCGCTCCCTGAGACAACAACTAATAATTGCATATTATATTTTAATTTCAAATAAGTTGTAAATGCTTCGGCGACGTGAAGCGCCACCAGGAGCTGTTGTTGAACGGGAGCGGCCGCCGTCAATCCATTCAACCCCCGACTCAAATGCAACCCGCTGTGGGCAAAATCCCGCTGCACCGATGTCGATTTCAGGGCATTTCTGAACAGGGGATTCTTCGCTCCGGGTCTGGAAATAGAAGCGGCTTGAACCTAATTTGAATAGGTCAGCACGGTGAGGTCTGACCCATGGCCATCTATCATTTGTTCAAGAACGAGGCTTTCGAGCCTGAAGCGATTTCGACGATGATGTGCGCTTACGCGGACGTTTGCCAAACCCTCGGTCTCAGCGATGATGACCTTCCGGGCGCAAATGCCGTGGCCAAGAAGGTCGTCGAATTTGCTCAGCGCGGCGCCCGCGATCCGATCAAATTGCGTGATTGCGTCCTGCTGGCTTTGCGGGATTAAGCCACGGCACGTACCGAAGATCGCCAAAATTTGATAGCTTGATCGCAGGACTGGCGGCAAGGTGACCCTTGAAGGTGCCCCTTGGCGCCTACGGCTTTTCGCGCTGCGGCGACGATAGCACATTGTTGATAGGCATATCGGAGGGTGAGCTGATGAGAATTCTTATCGCTGCTTTGCTGATCCCTTTGCCCCTCGTGTTGGCGACGGCAGCCAATGCCCAAAGTTCGGGTCCAGCCATGGGAGGCGGTTCAGGCGGCCATAGACATGGGCAAAGTGCGGCCCAAAAGGCTTCGCAAGCGCCCAAAGCCGACGACAAAGCCTATAAGGACGCTTTGAAGACCGTGCCCAACAAACCCTACGATCCGTGGCAGAACACGCGCTAGCGGCTCTGCCGCGAACGTAGGCTCAGTTTCAGGGCCGCGCCGACCGGCATGCCGGGTTGTAGGCCCAGTCGCGGTCGAGGCCGGCGACGCAGAAATTGACGCCGTAATCCATGCCGATAATGCCGGTGTCTTCCCCGATCGAATAATAGATGGGGTGCTTGGCGCCGTCATTGATGACAGCCGTGCCGCTGCAGAAGCGTCGCGGAATGGCCTGTGCCGCCCACGGCATGGTTGCGATTTCGCGGATATCTTCGACGCCGACGATACGCAGTTCGGAATTCCAGAACCCGAATTCCTTGGTGCGGAAATCCGCGATGATGCGGTCGAGCGCTCCCGGATAGTCGCAAGCCGGCATGTCGCGGCTGTAGCGCGGCCCCGACAGCCAGAAATTCTTTTCGAGCCAGGTTGCGGCGCGCACCGGCGACAGCGCCACCGCGCTGAATAAAAGAACAAGCCCGATACATAAAATCCGGCCGGATATGCCTCTGGACGTGGATCCAGCCATTGCCAGTCCCCTCTCCCGCTGAATGCTTGCCGCCACTCGCGACAACCGTGCCGCGCCCGCGAACGCCGGTCAAGAGCTTCGGCACGACGCGTCCTCGTCGCGGCCACACGCGCCGCAAGCACATTTTACGTGCCACCTTTGAGCGTTGTGATACCACATCCGAAGTCAGTCGCATTTGATTCGTCGCGTACGCGTGCGTTGCTGGAGCAAAGCCGCGGTCGCGGCCCCTCGCCTTCGATTGCCGAAATTTTACGGCGATCGAGCCCGGGATGCTCCCGCATGACGAGCAGACCATGGGGATGGATTGGGGGAGATTGCGATGGGCGAGGTGCACAGGCTGCAGACGCCTCAGATGACTTTCGGCCTACAGGCGGCAGGACGCCTGATGACTGAGGTCTTTGCCGGCTGGGTTCAAGATTTATCGCTACTGGTGGAAAGCGTGGAGGCGGTCCGGCCGACCGGCGCACTGCCCGATTGGCAACCGGGCGCGATCGTTCGCATGCCGTTCGCCAAAAGGATTTGTTCCGACGGCGCCGTGGTTTGCAGCCAGGCTTTGATGGCACTGGCAGATACCGCCATGGTTATCGCCTGCTCGGCGGCCTGGAACGGCTACCGGCCGATGAGCACGATCGATCAGACCACGCATTTCCTGCGCCCGGTCAATTTCGACGTGGTCGCCGACGCCCGTGTGGTGCGCATCGGCCGCAACACCAGCTTCGGCCGCGTCATGCTGCTTGGCGCCGCCGACCGGCGCCCGGTCGGCATGGTGGCGACTGCCTATTCGATGATGTGAATAGTTGCCGCTGCGCTTTCCATCGGCCGTCCGAGTCTCTAAACTTGACCTCCTGGGAATGGGTGGAGGCTTTGCCGATGGTTCGGAAGCTCTTGATGGCGGCGGGTGTCGTTGTGGCGATCGCCAGCGGCGCGATGCTGTCGCAGGCATTGGCGAACGGCGCTGGATTTGCCGGACCGGGCCCTGGTGTCACCGGCAACGACACCGGCGGCATCTTCCCCTACTCGCCGGGCGTCGAAGGTATTTATAACCAGATCGCCGGCGACCATTGCGCGCGCTGGGGCCGGCTTGCCAAGGTCACGAGCATCCACCGCAAATACGGCGATTACGTCAGCTTCGTCTGCTACGACCGGCCGGGCATGATCCACTGATTGCATTCGGCGGCGCGGCCCGAGGGCCGCGAGCGCGGAATTCATAATCATAGAAGCTTCAGATCGGTCGCTCCGAGCTACGCCTCCTGGACAGGGAATATGGATTCCGGGCTCAACGCTGCGCGTCGCCCCGGAATGACATGCCCGGAATGACATGGACGTCATCGCCAATCTCCCAGCACCGCTTGTACCAACGCCAGCACCGCGACCGCGGCGGTATCGGCGCGCAAAATGCGCGGGCCGAGCGACAGCCGCACCACGTTGGGCGCTTTGAGCAACAAAGCGCGCTCATCGACGGCAAAGCCGCCTTCCGGCCCGACCAGCACGGCGAGCGGTGAGCCCGGCAGCACCGCGCCAAGCGCTTCGATCGGATTGGCTACCTCTGCGGCCTCGTCACAAAAGATCAGCGTGCGCCCGGCCTCGCGTTCGGCGACAAGCCCAGGCAGCGCCGCCGGCGCTGCAATCTCCGGGAGTGCCAGCACACCGCACTGCTCGGCGGCCTCCACCGCATTGGCCGTCATGCGTTCGAGATTGACCCGGGCCACCTGCCCGTGCCGGGTGATGACCGGCTGCAGCCGCGACACCCCGGCCTCGACCGCTTTCTGCACCATGTAATCGAGCCGCGCCGATTTCAGCGGCGCGAACAGGTAATGCAGATCCGCCGCCACGGTCTGGTTGCGGGTTTTCGCACCGATGCGCAGCGACGCCGCCCGCTTGGCCGTCTCGATGACGCCGTGCCATTCGCCGTCACGGCCGTTGAATACCAGGACGCCGTCGCCGGTTTCGAGCCGCATCACATGGGTGAGGTAATGCGCTTGGCCGCGCTCAAGTCCGATCAGGGCCCCCTCTTCGAGGTTTTCCTTCACGTAGAGGCGCGGACTGCGGAAATCATAACTAGGCATGACGGCCTGACGGTTGGCGGCAAAACGGGGCGGTTGGCAAGCCCGGCCCCGGCAGGGAGCCGGTGTGTAGCGGCGTCGCACCCCGGTATTTCTCTCATTTTGCCGCGTTGCGGCCGAAATCACCGAGTCTTTAATGCCGGGGAAAATTCAGGCACAGTTCGGGCACCTGAATTACCGGGGAATCAGGATCACCATGAAACGCGGCCTCGCCACGTTATATCTCGCCTTGGCGCCGATGCTGATCGCGCTGGCGCTGACAGGATTCGACGCGACCACTGGCGGGGCGTCGGCGCAGAACGCGCCGCCGCCGGCGCCCTGGCCCGCAGCTCCGGCACAGGGAGCAGCGGCGGCAGCACCATGGCCATCGGCACCGGCGCAGCAACCCGCCGGGCCGTGGCCCTCCGCCGGCGCGCCAGCCGCCGCCGGCGCCGGAGGTTGGCCGCAAGCCACGCCGATGCGGCCGCCGGGATCGGTTGATTGCAATGCCTTCGCCAGTATCAGCGAAAACGCGCACAAAAAAGCCGAAGCGGTCCAGGCCGCGATGAAGGCCAAGGTCGATCGTAAGCAGATCTGCACGCTGATGACGACCTTCCTCGCGGCCGAAGAAAACGCGGTGAAATTCCTGGTCGACAACAAGACCGCATGCGGCGTACCCGAACAGGCCATCGCCAATTCCAAAACCAATCATGCGAAGTCGACGCAGTTTCGCGAAATGGCCTGCAGCGAAAACGGTCCCCATCCGAAGACACCCACGCTCAGCGACGCCATCAAAACGCCGACGGTCGATTCGGCCTCGAATACCAAGACCGGACGCGGCACGCTCGACACCCTGATGGGCAATCCGCTGAGCCGATAGAACGGTTACACCAATGAAGCTTGCCGGTGCAGTTGCGGACGCGACCGGCAATTGGGTCGATACGCTCGCCCCAGGCTGGTCGCGGCCTTATCTGCGGCTCTCCCGGCTCGACCGGCCGATCGGTTCATGGCTGTTGTTGCTGCCGTGTTGGTGGTCGGCGGCGCTGGCTGCTGTAGCGGCACAGACGCGAGGCCCAAGCCCTTGGCACATCGCGCTATTCTTTATCGGCGCCTTCGCCATGCGCGGTGCCGGCTGTACCTGGAATGACATCGTCGACCGAGACCTCGACGCCAGCGTCGAGCGGACTCGGTCGCGCCCGATACCGTCCGGTCAGGTCAGCCGCGCGCAAGCCGCTCTGTTTCTGATTCTGCAGGCGCTGGTGGGCTTTGCGGTCTTGATCTCGTTTAACGGCTTCACCGTCGGCCTCGGCATTGCCTCGCTTGGTATCGTCGCGATCTATCCATTCATGAAACGCATCACCTATTGGCCGCAGATCGTGCTCGGCCTTGCCTTTTCCTGGGGCGCGTTGATGGGCTGGGCCGCGGCCTTCGGCCGGCTCGATCTTCCGGCGCTGCTGCTCTATGCCGGATCGATCTCCTGGGTGATCGGTTACGACACGATTTATGCGCACCAGGACCGCGAAGACGACGCGCTGATCGGCATCAAATCGACCGCGCTGCTGTTCGGCGCCCGCACCAAGCCGATGCTGGCGCTGTTCTACGGTCTCGCTGTCGTTCTGATCGGTGCCGCCGGCTTTACCGCGGGCGCCGGCTTGATCTTTGCGCTCGGGCTCGCGGCATTTGCCGCCCACCTTTGCTGGCAGATTGTCCGCCTCGACATCGCCGATCCGGACAATTGTCTTAAGGTCTTCAAATCCGACCGGGATGCCGGCCTGATCCTGTTCGCCGGCCTGTTGCTCGACGCAGCGCTACGCGGCTTGCATTGGTAAGCCCATAGCCGGCGGCCACCTCTGCTCTCGACCAGCCACGTCATCGCTGCAATCAGAATGCGGTCGGCGAACAGAGCGATTCAGCGGACGCCTTCTCGACGACCGAGAAACCGAGCTCCTGAAGCCGCTTATTCGTATGCTGACCGCCGCTGAAGACGCGGTAGCGCCGATCTTCGCTCGCCATATGCGCGGCGGTGGCCAAGACCAGCTTCGGCGGCAGCGAAGCGCCGTTTCTGGGATCGATCACGACATAGGTTTTCGGCGCAGAACGGAACGGCCATTGCGCCGGATCGGTGCCTACGTAAGTCATCGCATCGAGAACATGATCTCTTGTTATCGGGTTTGCTTTCGGCATCTGCTTCCACCTCGAAAAGAATATCGGCACCAACCAAAGAGAGTGTCTTTCATCGCGCCTGAGCCGCTTGCGAAGCTACGGTACAGGCTTGGAAGAATCCGGTTTTCGCGTCGAAGTCGGTGATCTGCATGATCAAGTCATCGTCCGGATAACAGGAACGGATGACCCTGGGATTGGCCTCCATCTCTTCCGGCGTCAGGACGACGACGCGGACGCAACCCTTGCAATGCTCGAGCGCCCATTTGAGATGGGTTTTCCATTGCAGGCTGACGCGTTGCGACTTCCCTTTCAGCGTCGGTCCAAATCGCGAGCGATAGGTCGCCCATCTGTCTTCGCGGACGATCTCATCCTCCCACATCGCCACCACGACGGTCGCGCCGTCGTGGCTTATCGCCGATCCGCCGAAATGCCGGCGGGAGCGGGCGGCGCCGAAATGCTCAAAACAGGTCGAGAGGGTCCAAATTCTCTTCATATCGCTGCCGCGAGAAACTCAGCGCTGGGCTGCCGCGGGCTGCACAATCCGCCTGTGCGGCCAACGGCCCTTATATTGCATACAAATTCTCAAAAAATGCATGCTCATAATCCATATTGCATGCATAAAATCTGTGCAGAACGGCTTTCGCCGTGCTAACGGTTCCGCATGACAACGGACTCGGCCGAGACCACGACCCGTACTGAGCGTCTTGCCGACGCCATCGCCGCTTCGGTCCTGTCGGGCGAATTCCGGCCTGGACTGCGGCTTGACGAAAAGACCTTGGCGGAACGCTACGCGGTGTCGCGAACCCCGGTCCGCGAAGCATTGCGCCAGCTCGCCTCCACCGGCTTGATCGACATCAAGCCGCGACGCGGCGCGACCGTGGTGCGGGCCACCTCGGCGCAAATCGAGACGCTGTTCGGTGCCATGGCGGAGATCGAGGCGACCTGCGCGCGGCTGTCAGCCATGAGCATGACGCCGCTGGAACGGCGGCGGCTGGCCAGCTTTCACGAATCCATGGTCGAATTCGTGCCGCGCAACGACGGCGACGGATTCGCCGCCGCCAACCTGACGCTGCACACCCAGATTTATCTGGGCGCTCACAATGCCATCATTGCCGAATACGCGACCGGATTACGAAGGCGGCTGGCGCCGTTTCGCCGCGCGCAATTTCGTACCGAAGGACGCCTGCCCCGCTCGCACGAGGAACATAAAAAGGTCGTCGACGCCATTCTCGCCGGCGACGCCGCGGCCGCGCACAACGCGATGTTCCATCATATGAGTCTGGTCGAGGAATCTTTCGAGCGCTTGGCGGAGTCGATCTGATCGAGCGCGCCGGTCACAGCGCGAGCGAAGTGGCGATGCCGAGCCGGAGCCAGTCGCTACTGGAAAGCCGCGTGGCACGGCGGGTTTCCGAATTCCGATCGATGATGTCGACGACCTCTGGACGCACGCCCATCTGCGTCAGATAGAGCCTGAATTGATCGCTGTAATGCGCCTGCAATTCCGCACGGCCCTCCGCGGAAACATTGGAGGCAAGCCGGCTGCTGATTTGCATCGAACCGATAATGACCCTCGCGTCGGCCGGAAGCGTGCGGTGCACGCCGCCCGCCAGCACCAGCACGCAAACGATATCGCACTCGACCGATGAGCTATCGATTCCGGCATCGACCGGTTTGCCGCTGCGCTTGAGCACGAGGCATTCGGCCTCCGTTGCCTTGACGCAATCCGCTACCACGGTGGTGCCGGCACTCACATCGAACCCGTGCTCGCGAATAATCTTGCCCAGCGTCACCGCTACACTGAGATTTCCGTCCCCCCAGGCGTTCAACACGATAGGGAGCTTGCGATTGCCGAGGCGCTCGACGACCGCCAACAGCCGCTTGAACGTATCCCACTGAACGGTGCCTTCGGCCGCGATCCAGTCGGAGCAATCCGATCCGCAAGCTCCCGCCTGCCCGTGCGCCAGATAGAAGATCATGGCGCCTTGCGGCGAACTGACACCGCCGGCCGGAGGCCGCGCGCCGTCCTGCGAGCGCGCCGGAAGGACGAGCAGAGCCGTCATGATCATAAACGCACAGACCAGAACCGATCGGCCCATCACTACCCCAGCATTCCAGCGCGCCATGCGCGTGGCATCTACTTTAAGTAGCGAATGCTAACGACAATTCCTCACGTTGGAAAGCATCGCCGACGTGGCCATTCATACCCGCGCGATCGCCGCCACCGGGCCGCCGCCGGGCGGCCCCTGGTGCTCGGCGCCGCCCGACACGTAAACCGCGCCGGTGCCCGACACACCGCCGATCAATCCGCCGACGGCGGCGCGGGCGTGGCGGGTCGAGCCGACATCGGAATCGTCGAGCATGGTGTGGCGGAAGCCGCGGACGGCACCGTCGGGCGACGCTTCGGCCTTGGCAAAGATATTGACCAGCCGGTCGTTCGATTGCGCGTCGGCAACGCCAAGCCCCACGCTCCTGAGCGCTTCAAGCACGGCGGCAAGATCGATGGCGTCGCGCATCACCGCGTGGCCGATCACGTACGGGCTCGTCGAGGCAGCGGAATTGCCCATCACGATGACCACATTGTGCATCAGCTCGATGCCCGCCGAAGCCGAGGCGACCGACGAAAACAAATCCCAATCCTTCAACACGCGATCTTCATCGACTGCTTCAAGTTCGCCGAGCGCCACGGCGACACCGAGTGCCGAGGCGCCGCGCGAATAACCCATCGACGAATAACCGCTGGTGGTCACGGTCTTGCGGCCGCGCCGCGCCGCCGCCTCGACCCGTTCACTGGTCAGCAGCGGACATTTGATCTGGACGAAATGCACATCGCGCGGATCGTCGATGCCGGCGTCGCGCATCGCAAGGTGAACGGCTTTGATCGTCTCTTCGATCTGTTCCCGGCGCCCGAGTTCTTCCGGTAGGAAGTCCCGGGTATGGGCGATGCCGACGCTCAGCCGCTTGCTTCCGTCGCTCGTCCCGTCGCCCCCTCCCTTCTCTCCCCCGCTTGCGGGGGAGGGTTGGGTGGGGGCGAAGCTTCGCGCAAACACGGTGAGATGAGGGCTGAGTACGCCTTCGGTGCCGCCCGACATCACGAAGGCAATGCGCTCTTCGACCTCGCGCGGCGCGAGTTTGAGATGCGGCGCCAGCGCCTCGCGCAGCGCCGCGACCGCGTATTCACGGGTAAAGTCGTTGACCCCGCCATTGCCTTCGGTCTTGCCGAGCACCGCCAAAATATCGGCCGGTATGAGCTTGCCGGTTTCGATCAGCGCGATGAGGCCGGAGACGTCGCCTGGACCTGTGGTGGGAATGCGGATGACGTCAACGCAGACTGTAGGCGCGGTCATTCAATTTCTCCCAATTGCAAAGCCCGCCCGCACAGCATGCGCCGGGACGCGCGAGCACCGCCAGAACCAAATTCTGGGCAGAATGCCCGAAGAATCCGCTTGCCCGCCGAAGATCCGCATTGGCCTGTGCAATATCCTCCGCCCCCCGGGCAAGCCTCTTGTCGTAATTGCCCAATAGGTGGAGAATGTCGCAACAATTAGAACTTGCCGAAAAACAAACGGCCTCTTTAGGGAGCGATCGATGAATTCCGCGATGAAGACGACCTTCCTGCTGAGCACGACCGCGCTCGCGGTTGCGCTGATTTACACCGGCTTGGCATTGCGCCCGGGCAGTCAATCGGCGGCCCGTGCCGACAACCAGCCGGCCGCTGCGATGACCGCGCAAGCGCCGGCAGCGCTCACCGGCCAGGTCAGCTCGGACGCCGAAGGCAAGATGGAAGGCGCCGTCGTCACCGCCCACAAGGACGGCTCGATCGTCTCGGTCAGTGTCACCACGGACGCGCAGGGCCGTTACAGCTTCCCCGAGAACCGGCTCGAGCCCGGCCACTACACGCTCGCCATCCGCGCCGTCGGCTACGATCTCACGGCTCCTGCTGCGGGCGACGTCGCCGCCGAGCAGACCACCAAACTCGATCTGAAACTCGACAAGACCAAGAACCTCGCCAGCCAGCTCAATAATTCCGAATGGATGCAGAGCTTCCCCGGCACCGAGGAACAGAAATCGTTCCTGCTCAATTGCGTCGGCTGCCACACGCTCGAACGCATCGCGCGCTCGACGCATGACGCCGACGAATGGATGCAGGTCATTCCGCGCATGATGGGCTATGGCGCGGTAAGCCAGCCGGTGAAGCCGCAACCGATGCTCGACCGCTCGCGCGCCGGCACGCCGGAGCAATACCGTCAGGTCGCGGAATATCTCGCCACCATCAATCTCAGCACCACCGATAAATGGGCCTATCCGCTCAAAACCATGCCGCGGGCGACCGGTGCATCCACCCGCGCCATCGTCACCGAATATTCGATGCCGCGTCCCGAGATCCAGCCCCATGACGTCGTCATGGATAAGGACGGCAATGTTTGGTACACGGATTTCGGCGAGCTCTTCATCTCGAAGTTCAATCCGAAGACGCTTCAACTCACCGAATATCCGGTCAAGGAGCTCAAGCCCGGCTCGCCGGTCGGCAATCTGTCGCTCGAATTCGACAAGTCCGGCAAGCTCTGGTTCGACATGATGTACCAGGCGGGCATCGGCACTATCGATCCGGCAAACGGCAAGATGACCTATTACCCGCTCGACGCGAAGTGGAACGACGACCGCGTGCAGTTGAACTTCGTCGGACTGCGCCATGACGTCGATGGCAAGGTCTGGACCAAGAGCGTCGGCACGCAGGATATCTATCGCCTGGACGTCGCCGCCGGCACGTGGGAGCGCTTCCATCCCACTGACGCGCTGCCGGCCGGCCGGCATTACGGCATCTACCAGGTGATCTCGGACTCCAAGAACAATCTGTGGATGGCGGAATTCGACGACGGCCATCTCGGCAAGCTCGATGCCAAGACGCAGCAGGTGACGTGGTTCTCCACGCCGACCGCCCATGCCCGCGCCCGCCGCATGGAGATCGACGATCAGGACCGCATCCTGTTGACCGAATACCGCGGCAACAAGGTCGCCATGTTTGACACCAAGACCGAGCAGTTCACCGAATATGCGATGCCGACGCCCTATAGCGGGCCGTACCGGGCGCAGGTCGACAAGAACGGCGGTATCTGGGTCGCCGGCATGCACACTGACCGCGTCACGCGGCTCGATCCCAAGACCGGTCAGTCGGTGGAGTATCCGCTGCCGTCGGACACCAATATGCGCTCGCTGTGGCTCGACGAGAACACCACGCCGGTGACATTCTGGACCGGCAGCAACCACGACCATGCGCTGGTGAAAGTCGAACCGCTGAATTAATCGTCGTCGAATTGACGACGGCGATTTCCGATCTCTCCCTCCCGGCAACGGGAGGGAGATTTTTTATGTCCGACGGTGTTTATTTCCGACGCTGCACGGTTCGTGCGGATGGCGCACATTCGGATTTTTAGACGAGTTGTTTGCGAGCGCGCCGCCGTAACTACAGCGGACATTCCTGCGCGACTCTATCCATGACGTACTGGTCGACGGGATCGATCCGCTCCAGCAGCCGCTGGCGTGCATTTTCCAGATCGGCTCGCATCTCTTCCCGCCGCTCAAGCATGGTCTTGAGCTCGGCCTGCGCCTGCCACAATGCGCGCGCGTCGCCGCCTTTGGCGAATTGCGAGATCGACGCACGCTGACGATGGATGCAAACGTCCTGCTCGGACATCCGCCGTTCGACGGTCCCGATGATATGCCTGATAGCCTGTTCGGTATTTTCCATAGCCCTCTAACGGCATACCCGGCGAAAGGTTCATGCCGAGTTATAAAATACTATTCTTTAGTGGTATAGAACGCCGGAGCCAAAGGCGCCCCGTAAACAGCGAGAACCCGTGTCATGAGCAGGAACCTGTTTGCGTCGGCCGCGGTGGCGTTAACGCTCCTATGCAGCGCCAGCATGGCGAGCGCCGCCCAGCAATTTGCCACCGCGCAGGATGCCAGAGCGATGCTCGACCGCGCCGTTGCCGCGCTGAAGTCGAACGAGACCGCGGCCCTGAGCGCCTTCAACGACCCGAACACCAAGGAATTCCACGACCGCGACATCAACGTCTTTTGCTTCCGCCTATCCGACGGCACGATAACGGCCTATTCGAGCCCCGGCCTGCTCGGCATCGATATCCGCACTTTGGCGCTTAAGGACGACCCGATCGGAAAACGCACTTACGACACCGTTGCAACGGCGCCGGAGGGTAGCGTCGTCACCATGGACTACAATTTCCCAAAGCCGGGGACGAGCGGCCCAGCCGCCAAACAATCCATCGAGGCGCGCGTCGGCAATGAAGGCTGCGCTGTCGGCTATTTCAAATAAACGCCCGAACCGGCTGACGTAAAAATGGCATCACAATCCGCGAAAGCGAATCCCGCATTCGCGTTTCGATAAGTTGCTTCTCGAACCGGGAGCAAACGCTGACGCGATTGGCGCCGCCGAGGCGCCCGGCGACCGGCCACGCATCCTTTCCAAACATTAACTCGGCTCGATCACGTGGGCGCCAGCGACGAGGTACGCCGTGAAGCCACCGTCGCGCTCAATAAATCCCGTCACGACGCCTGGCGCGCCTATTACACGCCCGAACTTGCAGGCCGCATCTATCGCGCCTACGAGGCGGACTTCGACCGTTTCCGCTACGCGCAATCGATTCGCGGCGACGCCTAGCAAGCGCGATTCTACGTGGTTGCCCGAGTATCGGAGAAGCGCCGCGACGCCGCTACTCCTGGCCGCGCGGCATGTAGCCGTCCGTCAGCGTTTGCATGAAGGCCACAAGCGCATTCTCTTCATCGTCGGTCAGGCCCAAATGTCCGACCTTGCTGGTATTCATATTGGTCGTCGATTCCGGCGCCGGCCAGCATGTGGTCCCTTCACCGGGATCGTTCGGCTTGCAGCGCGGCAGCACGTCACGCGTGTTGTAGAAATGCACGATGGATTTCAGGCTAAGGAAATAGCCGTTGTGCCCATAGGCTTTCACGAAGGACGGATAGGGCCGCTTGTCGACGTCGCGAAGCGTTGGCACCTGAAAGCGCGCCACGTTTTTCGGCGCCAGTGGAACCCATCGCGCATCCGGAACGGAAGGCTCGCTGAGCGGATGGCCCTTGGTGAGAAAACTGCCGACGCCGCCGTCGACGAATGAGCGCCCGGCCGGATTGGCGGCATAGCCCAGCGCATCTGGCCGGTCTTCCAGATAATAGGGCAGCCGCGGATTGGCGGGCACGCCGATATTGCTCGCGGTGAAGTCGGTGAAGAGCGGATCCTCGCCGGGTCCGCCGTCACGATGACATTCATTGCATTTCGCCTTGCCGCGGAACAGATCGTAGCCTTGCTGCTCCTGCGGCGTGAACTTTACCTTGCCGGCAAGCATGGCGTCGTATTTCGAGGTGAATGGCGTCACCTCGGCAGCGGCCTCGTAGCCGGCGATCGATTGCGCCATCTCATCGAATGTTGCGTCGGAGCGGCCGCGGTCGAGCGCGCTGAGATGAACCGGCGCCGGATCGCTGGCCGGTGCCGGTCCCGGCGTCGCGCAAACCTGTTCCGCATCACCGGGCCAGGCAATCGCGAAGGCCTGTTCGCCCCACACCTTTTCAAACAAAGCACGATAGGGCCGCTGCGAAGCGCGATAGACCGCACAAGCGGTATCGGGCAGGCCCATCTCCACCGGGTCGGTCGGCGGCCCTTCCGCCTGTTCGGCCGCCGGATTGCCGAGCCGGCGGCCGGTCGCTCGCATGTCCCAGAAATTGCCGCCGACCAGATCGCCTTGGCCGGGATTGTAGTGCAGCACCGGCGCCAGCGGCGCATAAGCGTGCGTTTGCGGCTTGCGCTCGCTGTATCGCGTGCGGACCGAGCCGGGATAGGAACCCGTGGTGCGATTGAGCTCCGACGAGGGGCCGGTGAAGCCTGCCTCGGGCATATGGCAGAACGCACAAGCTTCGTTGCGATAGACCGAGAGCTCCTTGTCGTACAGCATCGCCTTGCCGAGCAGTTCGATCTGCTGGACCTGATTTTGCGGCGGCGCCGCCAGTCGCGCCAGCGTCTGGGTCTCGATGCCGTCGATCTCGGCCACGACTTGCGCAATTTCCTTCAAGACTTCCGGCGTGAGCGTTGCGCTGGTGGTCTCTTCGGCCCACGCGCCGGCGCCTATCGCTGCGATGACGGTGACGGATCCGGCCACTACACCGGTCAACAACACAGTCGTCGCGAGCGACCTCATCATCGGCCTCCGAGATGATCGATCGGAACCGCTTAAACATAGGTCGATAGCGCGAAGTTTGCATCCCTTGCGGATGTTCCTTCAGTCGGCGCCAATCGAACGAATGACCCGCGCCGGATTTCCTCCGACAAGGGTATTCGGGGGAACGTCCTTCGTGACTACCGATCCCGCGGCCACAACCGAATTTTCGCCTACCGTCACCCCGCCGACAATTGTTGCGCCCGCTGCGATCCAGACGTTTCTCTCAATCACGATGGGCTTTCCGATCGTGGCGGCGCGGCGTTGCGAAGGCTCAAGGGGATGGCCCGCCGTGATGATGCTCACGTTCGGCCCGATCATCACATCGTCGGCGATGTCGAGCCCGCCAAGGTCATAGAAAGTGCAGTTCTGATTGACGAAGACATTATGCCCGACGCGGATTTCGTCCCCGCCGGCAGTATAGAATGGCGGGATCAGTAAAAAGCTCTCGTCTACCTTTTTACCGATGAGTTCGCTGAACAAGGCCCGAATTTGGTCCGCATCGTTGAACGTCAAACGGTTAAGTATGGCGGTGATCGCCATCGCTCGTTTGACGTTTGCCAACATGGCCGCTGATTCCGGCGTCCTGCGGTAAATTATCTTGGTGCCGTCCTCATTCGACATTCGTTATTTTCCTCGGGCTATAGCCTGCGTTTCGGCACCCCGCTCGTACCAGCCCCGGCTGTGGTTGACGATCCATACGACCGATAACATCACCGGCACTTCGATCAGCACGCCGACTACAGTCGCGAGCGCGGCGCCGGAATTAAATCCGAATAGACTGATCGCGGCGGCAACCGCCAACTCGAAGAAATTGCTTGCGCCGATCAGCGCGGAAGGCCCGGCGACGCAATGCTCTTCCCCGGAAACCCGGTTAAGCAGATAGGCGAAGCCGGCATTGAAATAGACCTGAATTAGGATCGGTACGGCCAGCAGCGCGATCACGGCCGGTTGCGCAATGATCTCATTTCCCTGAAAGCCGAACAGCAGCACTAATGTCGCCAGCAGCGCAAGCAGCGACAACGGTTGCATCTTACCGAGCAATTGCGTGAGCGCCGCGTCTCCTCCTTGCTTAAGAATAACCCGGCGGATGAATTGCGCCACGATCACCGGCACGACGATGTAAAGCACCACCGAGAGCGTCAGCGTGTCCCAGGGAACCGTGATAGCCGATAGCCCCAACAGCAGCCCCACGATCGGGGCAAACGCGAAAACCATGATCGTGTCATTAAGCGCGACCTGGCTCAGCGTGAAATGCGGCTCGCCCTTGGTGAGATTCGACCAGACGAAAACCATCGCCGTGCAGGGTGCCGCGGCCAGCAGGATTAAACCCGCAATGTAGGAGCTGATTTGCTCTGCCGGCAGATACGGCCGGAACAGATGGCCGATGAAAAGCCAGCCCAGCGCCGCCATCGAGAACGGCTTAACCGCCCAATTGATGAAAAGCGTCACGCCGATTCCGCGCCAGTGCCGGCGCACTTGGCCGAGTGCCGCGAAATCGATCTTCGTCAGCATCGGCACGATCATCAACCAGATCAGGAGCGCTACAGGCAGATTGACCCGCACGACTTCGGCCGCGGCGATCGCCTGGAATAGGCCCGGCGTCAAATGGCCGAGGATAACGCCGGCGACGATGCAAAGCGCGACCCAGACCGTCAGATATCGTTCAAAGGTGGACATGCTTTCACTCGGTGACACCGTGTTGCAGGAGCGACGGCATCAGCCGCGGCCGATTTCTTTGAGTTTGCTCTGTAGCGTCAGCCGGTCGAGCGACCGCAGCGGCAGGGCCGTCAAAATCGCGATGCGCTGATACAACATGCGATAAGCATCTTTGAACGCGAGTGCGATCTCGGCCGGCGTGCCCTTGGCAGCCGCCGGATCGGGAACGCCCCAATGTGCCGTCATCGGCTGGCCTGGCCACAACGGGCACGTTTCTGCCGCCGCACTGTCGCAAACCGTGAAGACGAAATCGAAGGCCGGAGCGCCGGGTTTGGCAAATTCATCCCACGACTTTGAACGAAAGCCGGACGTGTCATAGCCGAGGCTTTGCAACAGGCGCAGTGTTTGGGAATGCACCTGTCCTTTTGGCTGGCTGCCCGCGCTATAGGCACGGAATTTGTCCGCGCCCGTTTTGTTCAAGATGGCCTCCGCCATGACCGAACGGGCCGAATTGCCGGTGCAGAGAAACAGCACGTTAAACGCTTGATCGGCCACGGCTCACCTCAGATCGGCCGTCTGTGCGACCGCCACGGGCGCTCCGCCAAACCACGCCGGATGCTTCATGATCGCCGCCGAACCGATCAAGGCCAACAGCAGGCAGATGATGTTTATCTGCAACAACAGATAGGCCGCGTCCCCGCTGCAACATTGTTCGATCATGGCACGCCTCAGGCCGCCGGACAGCCGCACGCGGCAGCAGGCTTTTTGGCTTGCGGCGCAGGCGCGCAACACGATTTCTCATATGCCACGCGCGCAACGCGCTCGCCGCTACCGTCGCCGTAGTCGGTGCTCTCGCCGGTGCTGTGAAAGGTTTCCCATGAGATACCCGCCGGATCGTCGATCCACGATTTCTCCGACTGGGCATAACAACAGCTCGTTTGGCCCTGCTCGACAACATTGCCGCCCGCCTTATGCAGCCGCGCGTAAATCTCTTTCAATTCCGCGCTGCTGTCGGCTTGAATGCCGAGATGATCGAGTCCGGGTTGCCGGCCGCGCGTGGAAATGGCGAAATTGACCCGAGGATCGTCGAGCATCCATTTGGCGTAATCCGTCTTGATGACGGCAGGCTCTGCAGCGAACAACGCCGAATAGAATCCGATCGATTGCTTTAGATCATCAACGGCGACGTGAACGTGAAACCGCTTCATAACCGCCTCCTATGCTGTGACTTTGACGCGGGTGCCGCGCGCCGGTTTGCAAGTTTTGTCCGGCGTGCACGCGGCACCTTGGCAGCAGTTCTCCGTGAGGAAGGCGACAAGACCGTTCATGGCCTCATAGCGCGCCGCATAGATCATTGAGCGGCCGTCGCGGCGCACCGTGACCAGTCCCGCGGCGCGAAGCCGGTCAAAATGAAATGTCAAAGTGTTCGGCGCGAGGCCGAGCTTTACGGCGACCTCACCGGCGGCCATTCCGCCCGCCCCGGCTTGCACCAGCAAGCGAAAGACTTCGAGACGATTTTCCTGCGCAAGCGCGGCGAGCGCCGTGACGGCATCTATCGTTTCCATATTTCAACGACTATGGAAATAAAGGACGGAAGTCAACAGATATTTCAATGGAGGCTGAAATAAATTCGACTTAGGGCCGCCGTTTATCGGTGTTGTGGGCGAAGTCGCGAAACGAGGCGCCGACGCTGAAATTATGACTCTCGAAATGGAGGCGGCTGGAATTGAGGCAATGCGTGGCTTTGATCCCGAATGGGACGCCCTGGCGAGTTCGTTCTCAAGATTTACTGAGCAATGATGTTCGCTAGTCGTGGAACGAGAGGCCAATTTCCGGCACATACCCGTACCGCTCCAGTAATGCTAAAAACCGGTTTGCTTGGGTGCATACGTCTTTCGTGACCGCTTCGATGTCGTCTGCCGCCTTGTGTTGTGTGATGCGTGAGGGTCGATAGAGGTTTGTTGTGCCAGAAGTGCATTCTAATCGGTACGCCGGAATGAACTTAACAGAGTATCCAAGTTCATCCGGGCGCGCTCTTTCGCCTCCTCCAGCGCGCTATTCTCCGCGTCAGGAACACGATAGCCGTTCACAAAATCTTGGAGGCTGTCGCCGATTTCTCGGATAGCTTTTTCGGGGTCTGCCGACTGCTGCGCAAATCGTTTCAAAAATTCACGCAGTAGCGCGCGCAGGATGATCTGATCGACAAGCAACCAATCTAATAGCTCTGGCGGGTCATCGCCCATTCCGTTTCCTCCAACGCAAAAAATGCCGCGCGGTCTATTCTTTTCTTAAGCTTCGTTAGTCAGCTGATACGTGAGACATCGCCTAGCGGATGCGGTGACACATAAACCATGCGCTCTTGTAGGTCACGCCTAGCATACGCTGGAGTTGCAGCGCGCGGATGCCTTTCTCGCTCGCACCCATCAGGTGCATCGCCAGCAGCCACTTCGAGAGCGGAATTTTGCTGCGTTCCATGACCGTGCCGACGGTCACTGTGAACTGGCCATTGCATTCAGCGCAGTAGTACAGCCCGTCGCGGGCGCTGACCCCTTCGCGATCTGCTCTTGGTCGGAATTGCCGCAGTGGGACAGAAAGGACCGTCGGCCTAGCGAATAGCCTCCAAGACATCCCAGGCTTTTGTTTTCATCCGTAGAAACGGGACCTTGGAGGTCAGCGGGCATGACAACGCCTGAAGCTAGGCCATGACGACCAAAAATTCGTCCTTATTAAAGGGACGCACTATTGACAAAGGTCCCCGTTTTAGATACATTCGATACGAATCATCTCGCTCAGTGAGAGACGCCAGCCGGTGACTCCGGGTGGCGGGGCGAGTGCGGTTCCCGCGGGCAGGGGCTCGTCACCTCTGCTCCCGGGCGGCTCTGGGGTCATACGCCCGGCCGGCACGACGACCGGGCTGCGGGGCAACCCGCTGCACTGTGGATGGCAGGGACCGGGTAACACCCGGTCCTATCGAGTTCATCCCAGGAAGCGCGTTAGCTGGAGCTGAGCGGTGGCGTTCGGTCGCTGCCGCAAGAGCCGTGGTGGAACGCCGACAGGCGAGCGCGCGACGCTTCGCGCGCGCCGCACCCGCCGGTGCGGTCGTTGAATACGCGTCTGCCGGCGTTCCGCCTCTCTTCTTTCTTTCGTGGTTCGTCATTGCGAGCGAAGCGAAGCAATCCAGTGCGGCGCAGTCCTCTGGATTGCTTCGTCGCTTCTCTCCTCGCAATGACGCGGGTTCGCAATGGCTTTACAAAACTCGGGCGCCCACGCGCCGCGAGAACGCATTTTGTTGTCTTATTGCTCCGCGCAATCCGGCTCTCGTTGAGCAACGGCGCCCGGCCGGGTCACGTAGAGACCAACAAATGAAATCATCGCCATGGCGACAATGATGAACGACAGCGCGAACAGCGACGACATGTCGATACTCGTCGGCATGACAATGAGAAACAGCGGAACCCAGATGCTCATTGGTAAAGCACGTCCTTCCGAGCGCGGTCGGTTTGGTGGGGCGGATGGAGGTGAGGCGTTAGTTTCGCGCGATGATCTCGCGCTCGTCACGATGCACAGTCGGAGTTGCCTGCAGCGCGCCAGGGCGGCGGTGCAGAAGACGAGAGGGCCGCCGGCGCGCGATAGCGCTCCGCCGGCGGCGGCGCCAGGTCGGAGCCTCGATGCGGACGCCGCCCATGCGGGCGAACGGCTCACGCAAAGCACCGTCGGATTCCGCGACCAGAAGGGGAAGCCCAAGCACCCTGCCCCACGACTGCCATTCGGCAACGATGTCGTCGGCGACAGGAGAGGAAAACAGCGGCAGCGAAAAAGCGGGATCGTCGTGCTCGAGCACCACCGCGATCGACGACGGCGGCTTGTTGATCTCACCGGACAGCCGGATGGATACGCCGCGATACGCCGCGACCGGCATGTTGAGCGCCATGCGCATGCCGCGCACCGAGCGCCGCAGCACCACGCGTTCGCGGTGCAGATCGACGATGCGGCGGCGCCCGTCGGCCGCTTCGTCCGCGGCCTCGAAACGCACGGGAAGAGAGAACGGGTCGAGCCGCAACACGCGGCCCGACCCGGCAGCGGACCTGCCGGCTTCCATTTGACGCCTCAAACTGAGACTTCGACTCCCGCCGAGCTGTTCCCGCCCGGTCATAGGTAGGACCATGCCACGGTGCCGTCGCAATCGGCTTAAGGAGACTGGTTAAGGCCCGGTAGTCGGCGGCTTCTGCTTTGCATGATTGACGACTGGTTGCCGCGACGCTGCAAATTCTCCGAACCGCGGGTTGAATCGCGTGCGCAACGGGCACATCTTCGGACTACGCTTGATCCGGCGCCGACTCATCCGTCCGGCGTCTTCGCCCATAAACGAATTGCAAACCCAAAATGACCTCACTGTTCGATCAATCCGCCCTTGTTGATCTCGCCGACCGCCTTGTCGGCGCCGCTCGCCGCGCCGGCGCCGACGCCGCCGACGCGGTCGCCATGCGCGCGGTCTCGCTGTCCGTCGATGTGCGCGACGGCGCGGTCGAGGAATCCCAGCGTTCCGAAAGCGACGATGTCGGTTTGCGCGTGCTGGTCGGGCACAAGCAGGCGTCGATCTCGACCAATGACATCAAGGCCGATGGGCTCGATGCGTTGGCCGAGCGCGCCGTCGCCATGGCCCGCGTTGCGCCGGACGACGAGTTCGCCGGCCTCGCCGATCCGGCTTTGCTGGCCAAGAATTTTCCCGATCTCGATCTGCTTGATCCCGACATGCCGGATGTCGGCGTGCTGGAGCAGCGGGCGCGCGAGGCGGAAGCCGCGGGCTTGAGCGTCACAGGCGTCGCCAAATCGGGTGGCGCAGGCGCCTCGGCCGGCGTCGGCGGCATGGTGCTGGTGACGAGCGACGGCTTTCGCGGCGCCACCATCGGTTCGCGGCACTCGATCTCGATGGCGGCGATCGCCGGCAGCGGCACCGGGATGGAGCAGGATTACGATTACACCTCGACGCTGCATGCTTCGGACCTCGACAGTGCCGCGGAGATCGGCCGCAATGCGGGCGAGCGTGCCGTCAAGCGGCTCAATCCGCGCAAGGTCGCGACGCGAAAAGTGCCGGTGCTGTTCGACACCCGTATTTCCGGCTCACTGATCGGTCACGTCGCCAGCGCCGCCAATGGTGGCGCCATCGCGCGCAAGACGAGTTTCCTGCGTGAAAAGCTCGGCGAGCGGATTTTTGCTTCCGGCATCAATATCATCGACGATCCGCTGCGGCGGCGCGGCCAGCGCTCGCGCGCCTTCGACGCCGAGGGCGTCGCCACCAAAAAGATCAAACTGGTCGAGGACGGTGTCCTCAAGACCTGGCTGCTCGACAGCGCCACCGCGCGCGAGCTCGGCCTGAAAACCACCGGCCATGCCCAGCGCGGGGTTTCCTCGGTGCCCTATCCAGGTGTGAGCAATCTTTATATGGAGCCCGGAGCGAAGAGCCCCGAGCAATTGATCGCCGAGATCGAAGACGGCTTCTACGTCACCGATCTGATCGGCATGGGCGTCAACCTCGTCACCGGCGACTATAGCCGCGGCGCGTCGGGGTTCTGGATCGAAAATGGCGCGCTCACTTTTCCGGTGAGCGAAGTCACCATCGCCGGGCATCTGACGGAAATGTTCGCGAGCCTCACGCCGGGCAACGATCTCACTTTCCGCTACGGCACCAACGCGCCGACGCTTCGCGTGGAGGGCCTTACTGTTGCCGGCCACTGAGGTCCAAAAACTATCGCCGGACGTAGCGCAGATGGCGGTGCGGCTCGAGGCGGCGGTCCGGGAAGCCGGCCTACTGGCGCTGTCGATGTTTCAGAAGCCCTTGAAGAACTGGACCAAGGGCCCGGCCGAATCGCCGGTCAGCGAGGCCGACATCGCCGTCAACGATCTGTTGCAGGAGCGGCTAAGCGGCGGCGATATCGCCTGCGCCTGGCTGTCGGAGGAAAGCGCCGACGATCCGGCGAGGCTTGCGGCGCGCTATGTGTGGATCGTCGATCCGATCGACGGCACCCGCGCCTATATCGCGGGCTTCCCGGATTGGACGGTGTCGGTAGCGCTGGTCGAAACCGGCCGGCCGATCCTCGCCTGCCTCTATGCGCCGGCGACCGCCGAATTCTTCATGGCCCGCGCGAAAGCGGGTGCAACATTGAACGGCGTGAAAATCGCGGCGACGGCTGGTGCGAACCTCGATCAGGTGCGCATTGCCGGACCGCGGAACCTGATGCAGCGCTTCGCCGACATCGCGCCGCCTTTCACGCTGATGCCGCGAGTTCGGTCGCTGGCACTGCGGCTTGCCCGGGTCGCGCAAGGCGAGATCGACGCCGCCATAGCCGGCGGCAACAGCCACGACTGGGACCTTGCAGCGGCTGATCTTTTGGTGCACGAAGCGGGCGGCGCATTGACGCCCGTTGCGGGGGGAACTGTGATCTATAATCGTCCTGTGCCGCGGCATGGGATGCTCGTCGCAGCCGGCTGGGACAGGCATGCGGCGCTTATAAAACTTGTTGGGGATGGACGCCTCGCGTTTTCTTGAACTCGTGTATTAAGCGCGCGGATCAAACAACATGCCTGATACCCCGAAGCCCAAGCAGTTGCTGCATCTCGTCATCGGCGGCGAGCTCGACGGCGTCTCGACAACCGAATTCAAGGATCTCGACAAGGTCGACATCGTCGGCGTTTTCCCGAATTACGCCTCGGCCTATTCGGCCTGGAAGGCGAAAGCGCAGCGCACCGTCGACAATGCCGAGATGCGGTATTTCATCGTGCATCTGCACCGCCTGCTCGACCCCGACAGCCCGTCGCCGCAGGGTTGAGGACAAGATCGAACGCTGAAGGCAAGAGATGGACTTGTGGCGTCACGTCGGCCGCCAGCGATGGGCCAAATTGACGATTGGAGTGGTCGCCGCGGAGTATCTGCAATTCGTCGGCATGACGACGCGCTTCCAGCTCGAGCCCGCCGACGCCTATGCGCGCGGCGAAGCGGATATGCCGATCATTCTGGCGTTTTGGCACGGTCAGCATCTCTTGGCGCCAATGGCGCGCAAGGTCGAGCACCGTGTCAACATGCTTGTGTCAAAGCATCGCGATGGCGAGATCAACGCCATCGCCGCACGACGGCTCGGCGTCGGCACCATTCGCGGGTCGGGCAATCACGGCGGCAGCTTCGTGCATAAATCTGGCGTTGCAGCCTTCCAGGCTATGGTCAATTCACTCAGCGAAGGTGCCTCGATCGCGATGTCTGCCGACGTACCGAAAGTGGCGCGTGTTGCCGGACTCGGCATCATCAAGCTGGCCCAGGTTTCCGGCCGTCCGATCTATCCGAGCGCCATCGCGACCAGCCGCCGTTACGTGCTCGACAATTGGGACCGCACCACCATCAATCTTCCGTTCGGCCGCGGTGCCGGCGTTGCCGCCGAACCGCTCAGCGTTCCGGCCGACGCCGACGACAACACCCTTGAAGAGGCACGCCGTCTCCTGGAGGATCGGCTGAATGCGGCAACGCGGCGTGCCTACGAGCTCGTCGACAAGCCGCACCGCGGAGATTGAAGGTGCCGGGTCGTCTGCCGCTTGCGTTGCGCGTTTATCAATGGGCGTCGGCGGCGGGTTCGCCGATGGCGCCCCAGGTGCTGGCGCGGCGGCTGATCCGCGGCAAGGAGCATCCGGAGCGGATCGCCGAGCGCCGCGGCGAAACGACATTGACGCGGCCGAACGGTGCGCTGGTTTGGGTACATGCAGCGAGCGTCGGCGAAATGCTGGCCGCGGTGCCGCTGATCGAACGGCTACGGGCTCAAGATTTTGAGGTGCTGGTGACATCCGGCACTGTCACTTCGGCTTCGCTCGCTGAGCAGCGCCTGCCGGACGGCGCCATCCATCAGTTCATTCCACTCGACGCGCCGCGCTTTGTGCAACGCTTCCTCGACCACTGGCGGCCAGGATTGGCTTTGTTCGTCGAATCCGATCTTTGGCCCAATCTGATTTTGTCATGCGCGGAACGCAAGATTCCGATGATCGTGATCAATGGCCGGCTGTCGGAACGTTCGTTCAGCCGCTGGCGGCGCGTGCCCGGTGCCATCGGTGCGCTGTTGTCGCGCTTCGATCTCTGTCTCACCCAATCCACAGCCGATGCCGAGCGCTACACCACGCTTGGCGCGCCGCGCGTCTCATCGACGGGCAATCTCAAGCTCGACGTGCCGGCGCCGCCGGTCGACGAGCCGACGCTGAAGCGCTTGCAGGAAATCATCGGCAACCGACCGGTTATCGCCGCCGCTTCGACGCATCCCGGCGAAGAAGAAGCGGTCATCGCCTCGCACCAGCGCCTGCGCGGCAAATTTCCGAATCTGCTTACCGTAATCGCGCCGCGCCACCCGGCCCGCGGCGACAGTATTGCCGAAATCGCCAAGGTCGCGGGCTTGACAGTCGCGGTCCGCTCGCGGCGCGCGCAACCGATGCCGGATATCGGCGTTTACGTTGCCGACACACTCGGCGAACTGGGGCTGATCTACCGGCTGGCGCCGATCGTGTTCATGGGCGGATCGCTCGCCACTCATGGCGGCCAGAACCCGATCGAGGCAATCCGGCTTGGCGCCGCGGTGCTGCACGGCCCGCATGTGTTTAACTTCTCCGAGCTCTACGCAACGCTCGACGCGGCCCACGGCGCCGAAGCCGTGACCGACGAGGAAATATTGTCGGCGCGTCTCGGTGAATGGCTCGCCAATGACACGGCGCGCCGCGCTGTGGCGAGCGCCGGAGCGGCAACCGTCGAGCAACTCGGCGGTGCGCTCAAGCGCACGCTCGCCGCGCTCAATCCATACCTCATGCAGCTCCGGCTCGAGCGAAGAGCATGATTCGCGAACCGGCCTTCTGGTGGCGGCCCGGCACCGGAGGCTTTCTTACTCCCATTTCGGGTCTCTACGCGGCGGTGTCGGCGCTGCGCATGCAAACCTCGGGGCGCCGGGCCGGTCTGCCGGTGATTTGCCTCGGTAATCTCACCGTCGGCGGCGCCGGCAAAACGCCGGCGGCGCTTGCGGTCGCGCAATTGCTGCACGCCGCCCACGAGCGGCCGTTTTTCTTGACCCGCGGCTATGGCGGACAGCTTGCCGGTCCGCTGCGCGTCAATCCGGCCCTTCATCGCGCCGCCGATGTTGGCGACGAGCCGTTATTGCTGGCCGAGGTCGCGCCCACCATCGTCGCGCGCGACCGCTCGGCCGGTGCGGATTTCGCCCAGTTCGCCGGCGCCAGCGTCATCGTCATGGACGATGGCTTTCAAAATCCGTCGCTCGTCAAAGATCTCGCGGTGTTGCTGGTCGACGGCCGCCGCGGCATCGGCAATGGTCATGTCGTGCCGGCGGGACCATTGCGGGCGCCGCTCGGCGTTCAGCTCAAGCGGGCCCAAGCCCTCGTCATTGTCGGTCCGCCAGACGGCGCCGGCGCCGTGCTCGATCGCGCGGAGCGGCGCGGCATGGCCATCTTCCAGGGCCGTCTCGAGCCTGACCAACACGTCGTTGCCGCCATCGGTCGCCGCAAAGTGCTGGCCTTCGCCGGCATCGGCAATCCGGAGAAGTTTTTTGCGACGCTGACCGGCGCCGGTGTCGACGTCGCCGAACGCGCAGGCTTTCCCGACCATCATTATTATACCGCCGCCGAAGCGGCTGATTTGATCGCGCGCGCGCAGAGTGCAAACCTCATGCTGGTCACCACGGAAAAGGATCTGGCCCGGCTTTCCGGCGCCCCGGAACTAGCAACGCTCAAGGCGCGCGCCAGCGCCTTGCCGGTACGGCTGGTGCTCGACGAAACAGATCGATTTCGGCAAATGGTGCTTGCGGCGCTGCAGCGGTCATAGGTTTGGCGCTACTTCGTTCCGGGATAGCCGTTTCCCTGCCGCTGCAACACGACCTCAGGGGTGACATAGGCTTCCTGGAGGTCGACGTTCCAATAGCGAAGTTCCTCAAGCGGAATCGGAACCCCGGTCATCGCGCAACGCACGAACGAGCCTGGCCGCACGACGCGAAAATCGCCGTCGAGATATCTGACATCGGCTTCGCCGGGCATCGGGGTAGGACGATCAGTGCGATTGAGCAATTTAACCTCCGGCTCGGGGTATGGCCTGCAGCCCGGACCGCAACATAGTCATTCCGCCGAAGGGGTAAAAGCCACCACCTTGTGATCGCAGCCACAGTGCAGCCGCGCCGGAGGTTGTGATAATGTGGCCAATGGGGGCCTTCAGAATTACACCGTCACCGGCAAGCACCGCGGTAAAATTTTGATAAGCATGGCCCTGCAAATCTTCATCATTGCTGCCGCCATGATCTCGGCCAGTGCCGCTATAGCGGCACCGGATCAAGTGGATATCCCTGACGGCACCCTGACTTTACACGCCACGCTCTACCGCCCGGAAGGCGCGGGACCGTTCCCCGCGGTGGTGGCGCTCCACGACTGCGGAGGCCTCAGCCAGCGTCCCCTCACCGAGGCACAAGTTTACAGCGAATGGGCGCGGCTCTTGGTCGCCAATGGCTTTGTCGTGCTGTTTCCGGATTCGTTCGGTTCGCGTGGCCTCGGCCCACAATGCCGCGAACCTAACCGCAAAGTTCATGCATCACGCGAACGCGTTTCCGACGCCAATGCAGCGCGCCGCTGGTTGCAGGGACAGGACTATGTACGCGGCGAACACATATCGCTGCTTGGCTGGTCCAATGGCGCCGTTGCCGCCTTGTGGACGGTGCGGCCAACCACCAAGCCGAAGGACGACAAGACCGATTTCCGCTCGGCGGTCGCACTCTATCCGGGCTGCCGCCGCCTCCGGGAAACCGCCTGGAGTGCACGGGTCCCCACGCTCATATTGATAGGTGGCGCTGACGATTGGACGCCCGCTTCGGCCTGTCAGCAGATGGTCGCCGACGCCCACGATCGCAGCGCGCGGGTGCAGCTCGTCGTCTATCCCGGCGCCGATCACGAATTCGACTGGACCAATTCGCCGGTCAAGCTGCGGACGGGTCTCGTCAATACCGTCGATCCGTCCGGCAAGGCCCATGGCGGCACCAATCCGGCGGCGCGTAGCGACGCGCTCAAGCGCGTACCGCAATGGCTCGCGAAATAACAAACGCCGCGCCGAGGTAATCGGCGCGGCGCTAAATTCACTTACCTAGTTAACGCGCGATTATCACCAGCAATGCAAACGGCCCCAGCGGCCGCGCCAGCAACGACGATGCCAACCCCAGCCACGATGCCAATATACCTGGGTGAGAGAGCCAGTGTCGTTTGACGTGATGCCCGCCAGCGGCGCAATCGGCGCGGCTTGCGAAGTCCCAGAAACGGCCGCAAAAACAAGAGCAGCGACCGCCATCGCAAAAACAGTCCTTATCATTTGTAGTTCTCCCTTAGGCGCGAACCAGTGCCAGCACATAACACGCCAAAATCGTGGCGGTTCCACGACAACGATACGTTGTGAGAGATACGTTGTGAGTAATGAACAAATAGTCAGAAATCAGAACAGCTCCATCGTCGCCGACTCCTCCGCATTCTGAGCTCAGAAAAGATCGCCCTGACCCGAGCCGCCGTCACGGCGTCCGCGCGGCTTCGCCGGCTCCGCGCTTGGCTTCTCACCAGACGGCGCACCGTCGGCGCGAGCGCCAATTCGGCCGTCGGCGAATTCGATCTCGATCGGCATGCCCGCGCCGACCGCCGCCACAGAGCGCAGCGGCACGCCTGTCGCATCGCGAACCAGTGTAAATCCACGGGCCAAGACGCCGCGATAAGAAAACGCGGCAAGCAGTTGTGCGCCGCGCTCGGCGCGGGCCTGCCGCACAGCGATCAGATGCCGCATCGCACGGCCTGCCCGCTCGGCAAGCACCGTAACCCTGTCGCGCTGTCGCGCGATTCGGGTGCGGTGGACTTCGATATTCGCGGCAACACCGGCGCGCAGCCGCAGCGCTAGGCCCCCGTAGCGCTCGCGGCGACGCTCGACATTGGTGCGCAACAGCTGCGGACTCAACCGCGTGCCGATACGGGAAAAACCGACCCGATGGATCTGCGCATTGGCGTGAAGCGCCCGCCGCAATCCGAGCGCGGCGTGGTCGAGCCGCTGCCGCGGCAGTGCCAGGACTTCGTCCGCGCCCGGCAAGGCGCGGGCGGCCGAACGCAGTTCGCTCCGCCGGGCCTCTTGATTGCGCCGCCAAGAGGCGAGCGCACGCCGGGCGAACGAATCGACGTCGACCATGAGTTCGGCGCGGACCGGCACCGCCATTTCGGCCGCTGCGGTCGGCGTCGGCGCCCGCCGGTCGGCGGCGAAATCGATCAAAGTGACATCGGTCTCGTGGCCGACGGCGGAGATCAGCGGGACGAAGCTCGCCGCCGCCGCCCGCACCACGATTTCCTCGTTGAAGGACCACAGATCTTCGAGCGAACCGCCGCCGCGCGCGACAATGATCAGATCCGGCCGCGGCGGCAGAGACGAAGTGCCGTTCTCCGGCAGCGCATTGAAGCCCTCGATCGCGGCAGCAACTTCGGCGGCCGAGCCCTCGCCCTGCACCTTCACCGGCCACAGCAAGACGCGGCGCGGAAAGCGGTCGGCGAGGCGGTGCAGAATGTCGCGAATTACAGCGCCGGTCGGCGAGGTAACCACGCCGATTACGGTGGGCAGGAACGGCAAGAGCTGCTTGCGCGCCTCGTCGAACAAGCCGTCGGCGGCGAGCTTCTGCTTGCGCTCTTCAAGCAGCGCCATCAGCGCACCGAGACCTGCAGGCTCGAGCGTCTCGACGATGATCTGGTATTGCGAGCGTCCCGGATAAGTCGTCAGCCGGCCGGTAATGAGCACCTCAAGGCCGGCTTCGAGCCTGAGCTTGATGCGCGGCGCGGTGGAGCGCCAGATCACGCCGGCGATGCAGGCGCGATCGTCCTTGAGATCGAAATAGACGTGACCGTTGCCGTGATAGCTGACTTTGCCAAGCTCGCCACGCACGCGCACATAACCGTAGGAATCCTCGATGGTGCGCTTAAGCGCCATCGCCAATTCGGAGACGGTAAGCTCCGGCATATTGAGACGCGGTTCGTCCATCGGGTTCTGCACAGGCGCAAGTCCGAGCTGACGCCGGAGGTTGACGAGTCGGTTCGGTCCATGGCGATTAGGGCAGCGCCTGAGCGCGGGTCAAGACCCCGCCCGAAACGTCTGGTATGCGGCCATGAACATCCTGCTTTTGGGCTCCGGCGGGCGCGAGCATGCGCTGGCCTGGAAGATGGCGGCAAGCCCGCTCGCCGATAAGCTCTATTGCGCGCCCGGCAATGCCGGCATCGCGCAGGAAGCCGAATGCGTTGCGCTCGACATCGCAGACCACGCGGCGGTGATCGCCTTCTGTCGCAGTCACAACGTCGATCTTGTCGTCGTCGGACCGGAAGGACCGCTTTGCGCCGGCATCGTCGACGATCTCGAAACCGCCGGCATCAAGACGTTCGGCCCGAGCCGCGCCGCCGCGCGGCTCGAAGGCTCCAAGGGCTTCACCAAGGATCTTTGCCGCGCAAACGGCATCCCGACGGCGGCCTATGAACGCTTCCGCGCCGCCGAGGCTGCCAAAGCCTACCTCCGCAGCCGCGGCGCCCCGATCGTCATCAAGGCCGACGGGCTCGCCGCCGGCAAGGGCGTGGTCGTGGCGCAAGACATGGCCGAGGCGGAAGCCGCGATCGACATGATGTTCGGCGGCGGCTTAGGCGAAGCCGGCGTCGAAGTCGTGATCGAAGATTTCCTCGACGGCGAGGAAGCGTCATTCTTCGCGCTGTGCGACGGCGAGACGGCAATCCCGCTCAGCACGGCGCAGGATCACAAGCGCGCTTACGACGGCGACCAAGGTCCGAATACCGGCGGCATGGGCGCCTATTCGCCGGCGCCGAATATCGACGAGACCATGAGCCGGCGGGTGATGAGCGAGATCATCGTGCCGACCCTGCACGCCATGAAGGCCATGGGCGCGCCTTATAAGGGCGTGCTCTATGCGGGACTGATGATCACGCGCGAGGGGCCGCAACTGATCGAATACAATGCCCGCTTCGGCGATCCGGAAACTCAGGTGCTGATGCTGCGCCTGATGTCGGATCTCGTTCCAGCGCTGCTCGCGAGCCGCGACGGCATGCTCAAATCCTTCGATCTGCGCTGGTATGCCGAGCCGGCGCTCACCGTCGTGATGGCCGCCAAGGGCTATCCCGGCGCTTACGCCCGCGGCACCGTGATTGAAGGCCTCGACGCAGCCGCCGCCGTCGAAGGCGTGGAAGTCTTTCATGCCGGGACCAAAGCCGAGGACGGAAAAATCCTCGCCAATGGCGGCCGGGTGCTCAACGTCTCGGCGATCGGCAAAACCGTTCGCGAGGCGCAGGCGCGCGCCTATGAGGCCATATCCTGCATTCGCTGGCCCGAAGGCTTCTACCGCCATGACATTGGCTGGCGCGCGGTAGAGCGGGAAAGCTAGGAAAATCAATCAGCTAGTAATCCAACATTAGAAAGTATATACTTCTGTTGTTCAGTATATACGGAGGCCGAAATGGCCATACTAATTAAGGATCGTGAAGCCGACCAATTGATCCGAACGCTGGCGGAACGTACCGGTGAGAGCATCACTGATGCCGTCAAGCAGGCCGTCCGAGATCGGCTGCAACACGTCTCGCCGACCGAAAATGAGATCGCTGCACGTAGGCGTAAGCTGGATGCCCTCGTAGTCAGGGGCCGTCAGATGACTGTCGTTGACGATCGAACACCGGACGAAATAGTCGGCTACAATGAACGTGGGCATTTCGACTGATGGTCATCGACACGTCAGCGATCGTCGCATTTCTTCTGGACGAACCGGAAAGCGATAGTTTTGCGCAAATACTTGCCGCCAACGCACCTCTGGCGATTTCGGCGGTGACGCTTCACGAAGCGTCGATCGTAATGGCGGGAAAAGCGAAACAACCTGGCGTGCGACTGCTCGACGACTTTATACGTGACTCGGCGATTGAAATTTCAAGCGTGACAACGGAAGATGCTCTGGCCGCTCGCGAAGCTTATTTTCGATACGGGCGCGGCTATCATTCCGCACAATTAAATCTTGCCGATTGTTTCACCTATGCTCTCGCCAAAATGCGGAATGAACCCCTTTTGTTCAAAGGTGACGATTTCGCAAAAACGGACATCGTGCCGGCGTGGCGGCCAGTTGAATAACGAAATTACATAGGAAGGAGCTACACTCCCCTATGGCCTCTCCCGATCGCCAAACTACATTTTCCGGCACCAAAGAAGTCGCCGAGCGCCTGCGGTTCGATGCCGGGCGGCTTAAGGATTATTTGAGCGCGCACGTACCCGGCTTTGCCGGGCCGATCGTGGTGAGCCAGTTCAAAGGCGGACAGTCGAACCCGACTTATTTGGTCGAGACCCCGCTGCGGCGTTATGTGCTGCGGCGAAAGCCGCCGGGAAAGCTTCTGCCCTCCGCGCATGCCGTCGACCGTGAATACCGGGTGATCAGCGCGCTTTTCGCGCAAGGTTTTCCGGTTGCCGATCCGGTACTTTACTGTGCTGACGAGAGCATAGCCGGCACGGCGTTCTTTCTCATGGGCCATGTCGAAGGCCGCGTGTTCTGGGAGCCGCAAATGCCGGCGTCCGAGCCGAGCGAACGCGCGCAAGTCTACGATGCCATGAACGCCACATTGGCGCGGCTGCACAGCTTCGATCCGGCAGCGATCGGACTTTCGGATTACGGCCGCGGCGAGAACTATGTGGCGCGCCAGGTCGAACGCTGGTCGAAGCAATACCGCGCCTCCGAAACCGGACAGATCGAAGAGATGGAACGCCTGATCGCTTGGCTGCCGGCGCATTTGCCGCCGGCCCAGCAAGCGCGCCTGGTGCACGGCGACTATCGGCTCGACAACATGATCGTCGCGCCCGACGCGCCGCGGATCGAGGCCGTGCTCGATTGGGAATTGTCCACGCTCGGCGATCCGCTGGCGGATTTCTCCTATCATCTGATGCAGTGGTACATGCCGCATTCGGAAGCCGGCACCGGCTCGCTCGTGGGCTTCGATCTTGCGGCGCTCGGCATTCCTTCGCTCGACGCCTATGTCGAGGCCTATGTGGCGCGCACCGGACTCGATCCGCGGCCGCACCTGCCGGTCTATTTGGCTTACAATTTCTTCCGCCTTGCCGCGATCATGCAAGGCATCGCCGGCCGCGTCCGCGACGGCACCGCGACCAGCGCCTTTGCCGCCGCCAAGGCCGAACTCGTGTGGCCGTTAGCGGCGAAAGGCTGGGAGTTCGCGCAACAGGCAGGCCTATGAAAAGCTTTGCGCTTGCGCTCGGCAGCGGCGCCGCGCGCGGCTTGGCGCATATCGCCGTCATCGAAGCGCTCGATGAGATGAACATCAAACCCGTGGCGATCGCCGGCACCTCGATCGGCGCATTGATCGGCGCCGCCTATGCGGCGGGCATGTCCGGCAAAGACATCCGCCACTACGTGCTGGCGCTTGCGCACGGCCGCGGCGAAATGCGGCGTCGGGTCATCAGGGCGCGCGCCGGCGCCTTCGCTCACCTCTTTTCCGGTGCCTTCAGCCAGGCCACCCAGATGGACGCCGAGAAGGTCTGCGCCGAGTTCTTGCCGGACACTCTGCCATCGGAGTTTTCCGCGCTGGCCATTCCGCTCACCGTGGTAGCAACCGACCTGCACCGGCGGCAGGAGACAATGTTTTCCTCAGGCCCGCTGCGGCCGGCGCTCGCCGCTTCGATCGCCATTCCCGGTATTTTCCGCCCCGTCGTCATGGACGGCCGCGTTCTGATCGATGGCGGCACCACCAATCCCCTGCCCTACGACAAGCTTTTCGGACTCGCCGATATCGTCGTCGCCGTCGACGTATTCGGCGCGCCCGCCGCCGAGCGCGTCGACGTGCCGAGCATTTTCGAGAGCCTTTATACGACAGTGCTGATCATGGGTGGCGCTATCCTCGCCGCCAAGATCCGCCACGCGGCGCCGGATATTTTAATCCGGCCGAATGTGACGATATTCCGCGGCATGGACTTTACGCAGGCGAGCGCCATCGTTCGCGCCGCGGAACCGGCAAAGGCCGAGCTTAAGGACCGCCTCGGCGCGCTGCTCAACGCCGTTCCTTGAAAAACTCCCGCAGCAGGCTGCCGGCCTCGACTTCGGCGATGCCGCCATAAACCTCCGGCCGATGGTGGCAGGTCGGCGACGCAAAAAACTTCACGCCATTATCCACCGCACCGCCTTTGGGATCGCCCGCGCCGTAATAGAGCCTGCGGATGCGGGCGAAGGCGAGCGCACCGGCGCACATCGCGCACGGCTCGAGCGTCACATAGAGATCGCAAGTGTCGAGCCGCTCTGAGCCGAGCAAGGCCGCGGCCTGGCGGATGGCGATGATTTCGGCATGCGCGGTCGGATCGCGATCGGCGAGCGTACGATTGCCGGCCCGCGTCAAGACTTCGCCGCCGCGGACAACGACACAGCCCACCGGCACTTCGCCGCGCTCGCCGGCGGCGCGGGCTTCCGCAAGCGCCTCGTCCATAAACGGTGCCATTTTGCTCCCTTTGCCGGCGCCCGATGTCTTTTACCGTTGAGGTGTATAAGGACGTGGATGCCCGGAACAAGTCCGGGCATGACCTGTGAGAGCGATGACGGACACCAACAACGACCAGCACAAATCCGGCGAGCGCATCGCCAAGGTGATCGCCCGCGCCGGCCTTGCCTCGCGACGCGAGGCGGAGGCCTGGATCGAAGCCGGGCGTGTCGCCGTCAATGGCGGGACGATCCGCTCGCCCGCGCTCGACGTCACCGGGAGCGACCGCATCACCGTCGACGGCGTGCCGCTGCCGGCGCGCGAGCGCACGCGGCTATTTCTCTATCATAAGCCGCGCGGGCTGATGACGACACATGCCGACCCGCAAGGCCGGCCGACCATTTTCCAGAAGCTGCCACCGGACCTGCCGCGACTGATCAGCGTTGGCCGGCTCGACTTCAACACCGAGGGCTTGTTGCTTCTCACCAATGACGGTGCGCTGGCGCGCGTCTTGGAATTGCCGGCGACCGGCTGGCTGCGGCGCTATCGCGTGCGCGCCCACGGCGCGGTGACACAAAGACAGCTCGACGGTTTGCGCAACGGCGTGACGATCTCCGGGATCCGTTACGGCGCGATCGAAGCCGTCCTGGAACGGGTGCAAGGCTCGAATCTGTGGCTCAACTTCGCCATCCGGGAAGGCAAGAACCGCGAAGTGCGCAACGTGCTCAGCCATCTCGAGCTGACGGTGAACCGGCTCATCCGGGTATCGTTCGGCCCGTTCCAGCTCGGCGAGATCGAAGCCGGCGCGGTCGAGGAGATAAAGACGCGGGTATTGCGCGAACAGCTCGGGGACAAACTGGCGGCGCAGTCGGAGGCGGATTTTGCCGGTCCGATTGCTGTGCCGCCGTCACCGCGACGGCGCGACGATTTACCCGAAAAGGCGCAAGCCAAACCAGCCAACGAGAAATCGAAGGGCCGCAAATCCACCGATCATGCATGGCGCGCGCGGGAGAGCGAACGCCCGACCAAGCTGTTGCGCCGCACCTATCGCGGCACGCGCCGCGATGCGGAAGCCACCGGTCAACCGAGCGGCGAAAAGCGCGCGGGCTTGTTAAAGGACCGCAAAGGGCGGCCCGTGCTCGTCGAGCGTTACGGTCAGCCGCCGAGCAACGAAGCCCCGCAGCCCTTTCGGAAAGGTGGGAAAGCCGGCGACAAACGGGAACGATCCGGCCGCCGACGCGCGCCCGACCGCGCCTCCGGCGCGCGTCCGAGACAACCGCGGGACCGGCGCTGATGCGCGTCGTCGGCGGACGGTTGCGCGGGCGCTCACTCGCCAGCCCGAAAACAAATATCATCCGTCCGACCGCCGACCGTCTGCGCGAGACTTTGTTCAATATTCTCCTGCATGCCTATGACGATCCCATCGCCGATGCCCGCGTGCTCGATCTCTTTGCCGGCACCGGCGCACTCGGCATCGAGGCGGTTTCGCGCGGGGCAGCCTTCGTGCTGTTCGTCGACGACGGTGCCGAGGCACGCGCACTGCTGCGCGAAAATGTCGCCACGCTAGGGCTCGGCGGCACCAGCAAGGTCTTCCGCCGCGACGCCACCAAGCTCGGACCGGCCCACCCCATCGAGCCGTTTTCGCTCATCTTCCTCGATCCGCCCTACGGCAAAGGGTTTGCGGAAAAATCTCTCGCTTCGGCCCAGAGCGGCGGTTGGCTCACTGCCGACGCGCTGATCGTGGTCGAGGAAGCGGCCAAATCGGTGTTTGCCGTGCCCGAAGGTTTCACCGAGCTGGAACGGCGGCGTTATGACGACACGGAGTTCGTGATCTTGCGCGCGAGCTAGCGCCGCCCAAACAGACGCTCGATGTCGGTGAGTTTTAGTTCGACGTAGGTCGGGCGGCCGTGATTGCATTGGCCGGAATTGGGCGTGGTTTCCATTTCACGCAGGAGCGCGTTCATTTCCTCAGGTCTCAGGCGGCGCCCGGCACGCACCGAGCCATGGCAGGCCATCGAGGAGGCGACCTGCATCAAGCGCCGTTCGAGCGGCAGTGTTTCGTCCCATTCACTGATATGCTCGGCAAGATCTCGAACAAGTCCGCCGCCGTCGATCTCGCCAAGAAGCGACGGCGTCTCGCGAAGCGCCACCGCGCCGGGACCGAAGGCCTCCAGCACCAGGCCGAAACGCGCAAGCTCATCGGCGCGGGCGACAAGGCGGGCTGCGTCCGCTTCATCGAGCTCGACGATTTCCGGAATGAGCAAAATTTGGCGCGCGACGCCGCTCTTCTCGAGCGCCGTCTTGAGCCGTTCGTAAACGATGCGCTCATGCGCGGCATGCTGGTCGACGATGATGAGCCCGTCGCGCGTTTGCGCCACGACATAAGTGTCGTGCACCTGGGCGCGCGCGGCGCCGAGCGGATGATCGACGAGTTCGGCTGCGGCTGGGGCAAGTTCGGTGCCGGCGGCAAAACCGTCCGGCAAGTCGGCCCCAAAATCTGCGCGAAGATCGGCAGCCGGACCGCCGGTGTCGAACGCTTCCTGCGCCGCCTCGGCGAAGCCGCCGCCGGGCAATCCCCCTCCCCACCCTCTCCCGCTCGCGGGGGAGGGATTAGGTGGGGGGCGCCGTGCGTCGTATGGTCGTGCCGGCGAACGCCGCCAATCCCAGCCACGCTGGAAGGATGCGATGGTGGCAGTACCACCCGTCGTCGCTGCACGCGTGCCTTCGCGCGCCAGGGCGGTTTTGAGCGAATGCACGATCAGCGCACGGACGAGGCCGGCATTGCGAAAGCGCACCTCGGCTTTGGCCGGATGCACATTGACGTCGACCTCCGGCGCCGGCAGTGAAACGAACAGCGCAACCAACGGGTGCCGGTCACGGTGCAGATAATCGGCATAGGCGGCGCGCACCGCGCCGATCAGAAGCTTGTCGCGCACCGGCCGGCCGTTGACGAAGAGATACTGGCCGAGCGCATTGGCACGAGTCAGCGTCGGCAACGCGGCGAAGCCTTCGATAGTAACGCCGTCGCGTTCCGCGAAAATCTCGACCGCATTGGCGCGGAAATCGGCGCCCAGCACGTCGCCGAGCCGCGCCAACCGTCCGGTTGCGCCGGGCAGCGTGGCGGCAAAAGTCACCGGCGCGCGCTCCTCGCCGGCGAGCGTGAAGGCGACATCGGGCCGGCTCATGGCGAGACGGCGCGCCACTTCGCGCACGGCTTCGGCTTCGGTGCGATCGAGCTTGAGGAATTTCAGCCGTGCCGGCGTTGAGTAAAACAGATCGCGCACCTCGACGCGGGTGCCTTCGCCCAGTGCCGCCGGCTTGACGTCGGATTTGGCGCCGGCATCGACGTCGATCGCCCAGGCATGCGGCTCGCCGGCGTGCCGCGTTGTGATCGACAATCGCGCGACCGATCCGATCGAAGGCAAAGCCTCGCCGCGGAAGCCGAGCGTGCGGATCGAGACGAGATCGTCGTCGGTAAGCTTCGAGGTGGCATGGCGTTCGACCGCGAGTGCCAGGTCGGCGCGCGTCATACCGCCGCCGTCGTCGCTGACCCGGATAAGCCGCCGGCCGCCGCCGTCGGTGAATACGTCGATGCGGCGGGCACCGGCATCGAGCGCGTTCTCCACCAGCTCCTTGATCACGCTCGCCGGCCGCTCGACCACCTCGCCCGCGGCGATACGGTTGACGACGGCTTCGGAAAGCTGGCGAACGGGCATGAGGGCGCTTGCGTGGTGATTCGACGGCAACCGTAGCCCGGATTGAGTAAGGGCGAAATCCGGGGCAGATAAGCGCTGGAAACCCGTCTTGGGCTTTATGGACTTGGGCTTTGAGGGGCAACAAATGAGCCGTTACCTGCCCGGCGCGATTCTCGCCATTTTCGGCGCCGGAGCCTACGCCATCGGCTGCATGCTTTATTTGGCGTATCGCCGGGAACGCGATCCCGGACGCAAGAACAAGCCGCTGATGGTCTACGGCATCGCGATGATGATCCTCGGCGTTCTCGCGCTCGGCGGCGGGCTCTATGCGTTGGAGATAGCCGAGATCCACGTTTTGAGCCACTGACCGCTCACACCGAACCGCGTCAATCGAATCCCGGCTTGGCACGGCGCAGCTGCTTGACGCCGCCACGGCGCTTCTTGCCTTCGATGCGGCGCTCGCGCGAACCTTTGGTCGGTTTGGTCGGCCGACGTTTCACCGGCCGGATGGCTGCCTGCCGGATCAATTCGATCAGCCGATCGAGCGCGTCGGCCCGGTTGCGCGGCTGGGTGCGATGGCGTTGCGCGATGATAACCAGAACACCGTCGCGGGTCATTTTCGAACCGGCGAGACGCTCCAGCCGCGTGCGCACTTCCGGCGACAGCGAGGGCGAGAGCCGCACATTGAAGCGCAGCTGGACCGCGGTCGAAAGCTTGTTGACATTCTGGCCGCCCGGGCCCGACGAGCGCACGAAATGCTCTTCGATCTCGCGTTCGTCTATTTGGATATCGGGCGTAACCGTAATCATCCGGGCAAAGTAGCCCGTATCGCGTTCAAGCGAAAGTTGAGGTCGTCATCGCGAGGAGCGACGCGACGAAGCAATCCAGCCGACGAAGCAATCCATAAACGGCGCCGTCGCCCGCAATGACGAGCTAATTCGCCGTCGTCGAGGCGACACCCTCGGGCTTGCCGACCACGGTAACGAGCAGGCCGTTGTTGAGGAGCCGCTTGGCCACCCGCTTGGCGTCGTCGAGCGCCACCGCCGCGATCATCGCCGGGCGGCGGCTGAAGTAATCGACGCCGAGATCATCGAGTTGCAATTGCACAAGGAGGCTCGCGATCTTGCTCGACGTATCGAGATTGAGCACGAAGGAGCTGTTGAGATAGTTCTTCGCTTCGGCGAGTTCCGCCGCGGTCGGACCATCTTCCGCAAGGCGGTGGATTTCCTTCTGGATCAGATCCAGCGTTTCGCCGGTGCGGTCGGCGCGGGTGGCGGTGCCGCCCAAAAACAGCGCCGAGTGATCGAGCCAGATCAGGCTGTCGGACACCGAATAGGCGAGACCACGCTTCTCGCGCACCTCTTGATAAAGGCGCGACGAGAACGAGCCGCCGCCGAGGATGTGATTGACGATATACGCCGCCATGAAATCGGGATCCTTGCGGGCAATGCCCGGACCGCCGAAATCCACCACCGCTTGCGGCACGTCGAGATTGACGACGACGCGGCGGCCCAAACCCTGCGGGGCGGCATAAGCAATCGGCGTCAGGTCGGGCTTCTCCGGCAGCGCGCCGAACACGCGGTCAAGCAGCGGCTTCAACGTTTCGGCGTCGATATCGCCGACCACCGCGATCTTGAGATTGGATCGCGCCAGCACCCGATGGGTGTAGGCCTTGAGGTCGTCGATACCGATCGTCGGCACCAATTCCAGCGTACCGTTCACCGGCCGGCCATAAGGATGGCCCTCGTAAGCGGTTTCCCACCAGCGCCGGTTCGCGATATCGCCCGGGCTTGTGCTGGCGCGATGCAACAGCGACAGAATCTGCGCGCGGTTGATCTCGACATTCGCCGCGTCGAAGCGCGGCTGCGTCAGCGCGAGTCGGAGCATATCGAACGCCTCGTCGCGATTTTCGACCAGCGTGCGCATCGCGCCCCGGATATTATCCCGCTCGGCGCTGAAACTCATTTCGATCGCTTTGCGCTCGAGCCGATCCGAGAATGCCTTGGAATCGAGGTCGCCCGCGCCGTCATCGAGCAGCGAGGCGGCGAGATTGGCGGTGCCCGCCTTGCCCACCGGATCCTGCGCGGCTCCGCCGGCGAAGGCGAAGTCGACCGCAATCAGCGGCACTGCCGGCTCGTGGACGAGCCAAGCTTCGATGCCGCCCGCGCTGACCACGCGTTCGATCGTTGTCGCGTGCGCCGGTTGCGCCGATGCCGCAAACATAAACCCCGGCACCGCGAGAGCCAGTATGGCGCGGCGGGCGACGCCGCGAAATCGAACGGGCACGAAAGCATTCACGAGTGGCTCTCCTCGGGCTGCAGACTTTTGACGAGATAGCCCGTTACCGAATGGCGGCGATCGAGCCAGGTACGAGCGGCTTGTTGCACGGCGTCCGCCGTCACGGCGCGGATACGATCGGGCCAGGTGCGGACCATATCGACGGTCTGCCCGGTCACCAGCGCCGAGCCGTACCAGCGCGCGAGCGTCGCCTGATTGTCGTCGGCATAGACCGCGTCCGCGATCAGCCGGTTCTTCGATCGGTCGAGTTCGTCCGCCGTGACGCCATGGGCGATCACATCGGCGAGCACGGCGTCGATGCCCTCTTCGATCTGACGTAAGGAAACACCCGGCTTTGGCGAGCCGTAAACGCCGAACTTGGCATAATCCAGCGCAGTGCCGGAATAGTAGGCGCCGGCATTGAGCGCGATGCCTTTATCGACCACGAGCGACCGGTACATCCGGCAATTTTCGCCGCTGCCGAGGATGTGGGCGAGGACGTCGAGCGCTTCGCTCTCGCCCGGCTTGGCGGTGGTCTCGGAAGGCGCCAGATAATCCCGGGTTACGGTCGGCTGCTCGACGCGGGAATCGGCAAGCGTCACGGTGCGCGGCGCTTCCTGCACCGGCTCCATCGGCCGGTGACGCGGATTGGTCTCGGCGCGATCGGGGATCTTGCCGTAGGTCTCCGCAGCGTCGGCTCTGACCTCGTCGGGGGTCACGTCGCCGGCGATGACCACGATGGCATTATTCGGCGTGTAGAACCGCCGATAAAACGCCAGGGCGTCTTCGCGATTGAGTTTCTCGATTTCCGGCCGCCAGCCGATCACCGGGCGGCCGTAAGGATGATTGAGATAAAGGGCGGCGTCCATTTGCTCGCCAAGCCGTGCGCCGGGATTGTTGGCGATGCGCATATTCTGTTCTTCAAGGACGACGTTGAGCTCGGGCTTCACCACGTCGTCGGTCAGCACCAGGCCGGTGATACGGTCGGCCTCGAGCGCCATCATCTCTTTGAGATGCTCACGCGGCACACGCTGAAAGAAGCCGGTATAGTCGCTGCCGGTGAATGCATTCTCCTGGCCGCCGATGGCTGCGACGTCCTTCGAAAAGGTGGCGCCGGGATTTTTCTCGGTGCCCTTGAACATCAGGTGTTCGAGATAATGAGCGAGACCGGATTTTCCCGGCGTCTCGTCGGCAGCGCCGACCTTGTACCAGATCATGTGGGTGACGACGGGCGCGCGATGATCCGGCACGACGACGATTTCAAGCCCGTTCGGCAATGTGAAATCGGTAACCTCGGGCCCGGTGCCGGCAAAAGCCGGATTGGCTGCCGGACCAATTGCAGCACCCACGAGCGCAACGACAAGCAGCAGCTTTTTCGGCAAGACCTCACCCTCCCGCGAGCACAGCGCGCCCCCATGCAGCATCGAAAGTCACAGAGCTGGTCGGAACCCTTCCCCTGCGAAAGGGTCCATGCTTCAGCGCTATTTTTAGCGCGTTAATTCCCCGCGCTCGCTGAGAGACTGCGCTTTGGGCTTTTTCTTATCCGGCGCGATACCATAAGGCTGGTCCGGCGACGGTGTCATATAACCGGGCGGCGGATCGGTCAGGCTTACGCGCGGCGGTTCGCCGGTGAACGTGCCGTACTCTTCCGATTTCATCCAATCGAAGCTCAGGAAGCTTTTCTTCGGCTGGCCGAGCTGAGACGGCGTGCTCTGCTCGCCGACGCCCGGAGTTGTAACGGCCGGCGTTGCGCGTTTAGGATTGAGTTCGTCCGGGCGGAGCGCTCGCTCCTCTTCTATGACGGAATCGCCCTGGCGGATGACCGGTTTGTCGTCGCTTTTCTTGATGGACGGCTGCCGTCCGATGACATCCGGATCCTTGGGCCAATTCGGCGCCGGCGTTGCATTCGCTGTTACCGGCGGCGGCAGATTGCGCGTCGGCGGCACCACCAGCGGCGAACGCTCGCTGTAATTCAATTCGTATTCGGTGGAACCGAGATTGCGAAGCCCGAGCGTCCGCAGGAATTTATCCGACATCGATTCATTGGCATCATCGTCGCCGGCGCGGGCGGCCGACTGGCCGACGCCGAGGACAAGAGCTACGAAAGCAGCGCAAAGCATCGCCTGCGCCAGCTTCTTTCCACCCCTGGTAGCTATTACTCGATCTTGCGGCATGCCTCACCGACCTGCCCTAGCCGAACTTGCCGTGCACGTTCACGGACGAGCCCTTAGGGACTTGCCGTCGCACCAACGATTTTCGGGGTTTGCCCCGACCACCCACCATAAAGTTTTATATACGCGATCAGGGCGCTTTTACGGCGCTTCCCCGCAAGAGGGATTCATACAATAGGCCCACCACCCCGGCAACAATGGCTACGTCAGCGAGGTTAAATACGTACCAGCGGAAACTGAAACCCGGCGTGTCGATATGGAACAGAACGAAATCCATCACTCCCGGCCAGTGCAGGCGGTCGAGCGCATTGCCGATAGCCCCGCCGATAATAAGGCCTAACGCCAGGGCGCTGAGTTGGCTCGCCGCCCGCGCCAGCCAGACCCACAGGAAGACCACGGCCGCGATCTTAAAAGCCAGCAGCGCCCCTTGGCCGAGCGGCCCCTGCTGCGAGAACAGGCCATAGCTGATGCCGGTGTTGAAGGTCAGAAACAAATCGATGAAAGGGGTTAACGCAGACGGCGACCGGCTTTGCAGATCGAAATCGTAAAGCAGCCAGAACTTCGACGCCTGATCGACGAGGCAAGAAATCACCGCGACCACGAGCCCGAAAGCGCTCAGCCGGCCCCAAAGATAGGAACCCGCCGGCTTGGTTTGCGCCGCATCCACCATTGAGGTTCCTGTTTGCCCTACTCAGCCGCCGTGCGCATGGCTTCCCATTCGCGCAGCGCCTGGGCATCGCGCGGCGTGACGTCGGGAAACTGCGGATCCTGACCGACCGCCGGCGAGATTTTCCACGACCGCGCGCATTTACGGCCTTCGGCGCGGCGCGGTTCAACGGCGACATCACGTACGTCGTCGAGCCTAAACGCGGAATCGGGCCCCTCGCCTTCGACCAGCGTTGCCGCCGAAGTGATGCAGAGCTCGGCAAGGTCGGCATCGGCGGCGACGGCGAAGAGATCGGGATCGGCGATATAAATAATGGGAGCGGCTTCGAGCGCCGAGCCGATGCGCTTGCCGGCGCGTTCGAGTTCGAGCGCACCGGTCACGACGCGCCGCACATTGCGCAATTTCCGCCACTTCTCGGCCAGCGCATCGTTACGCCAGTTTTGCGGAATCTCCGGAAACGGTTCCAGATGCACCGACGCTGCCGCGGGGTCGCGCGCCAGCCACGCCTCCTCGGCGGTAAAGCACAGCATCGGCGCGAGCCAGGTGACGGTGGCGCGGAACAGATGATCGAGAACCGTAAGGCAGGCCTTGCGCGTCTGCGACGAATAGGGATCGCAATAGAGCGCGTCCTTGCGAATGTCGAAATAGAACGCCGACAGATCGACGGTCATGAATGCGCTCAAGACCGCGAAGATGCGTTTGTAATCGAAATCGGCATAGGCGCCGCGGATGATCGGATCGAGTTCGGCAAGCCGGTGCAGCATCAGCCGCTCGAGCTCCGGCATCGCGGCCGGCGCGATGCGGTCGGCGGCGTGGAAATGCGCCAGACTGCCGAGCATCCAGCGCAATGTGTTACGGAGCTTGCGATAGGTATCGACCGTCGTTTTCAGGATCTCCGCACCGATGCGCAAATCGTCGGCGTAATCGGCAGCGCACACCCACATCCGCAAAATGTCGGCACCCGACTGCTTCATCACGTCTTGCGGCGCCGTGACATTGCCGAGCGATTTCGACATTTTGCGCCCGCTCTCGTCGAGCACGAAACCGTGGGTGAGCACGACGTCGAACGGCGCGCGCCCGCGCGTGCCGCAGCTTTCCAACAGCGAAGACTGGAACCAGCCGCGATGCTGGTCGGAGCCTTCCAGATACATCACGACTTCGTCGCCGCCGTCGGCCTTGCGCCTGATATGCGCAAGGCTCGGGAAGTGCCGCGGATCGTCGAGCACAAAGGCGTGTGTCGAGCCGGAATCGAACCAGACGTCGAGAATGTCGTCGACCTTCTGCCAGCCGTCATTGGCGAGCTTGCCGAGCAGCCGCTCGCGCGCGCCGGGCTTGTACCAGGCATCCGCGCCTTCAGCCTCGAACGCCTCGACAATGCGGACATTCACCTCGGGATCGTCGAGAACTTCGACGGAACCGTCCAGCTGTTCTTTGATGAATACGGTAATCGGCACGCCCCAGGCGCGCTGGCGCGAGATGACCCAATCGGGTCGTCCCTCGATCATGCCGTTGATCCGGTTCTCGCCCTGTGCCGGCACCCAGCGTGTCGCCTTGATCGCGGCGAGCGCACGCTGCCGTAGCGTGTCGTGGTGCTTGTCGATGTCCTTGTCCATCGCAATGAACCATTGCGGCGTGTTGCGGAAGATCACCGGCTTCTTTGAGCGCCACGAGTGCGGATATTGATGTTTCAGCCGGCCGCGGGCGAGCAGCATGCCGGCGTCGGTCAAAGCCTTGATCACGGCTTCGTTGGCGTCGCCCTTCTCGCCTTTGTCGTTGATCACGCGTTTGCCGGTGAAGCCGGGCGCCTGATCCGTGAAACGGCCATCGGCATCGACGGTGTAAGGAATGTTGGTGTTGATCCTTTGCGCCGCAAGCTTCGGCGCATTGGCCATCCACACGTCGAAGTCCTCGCGACCGTGCCCCGGCGCAGTATGCACGAAACCGGTGCCGGTATCGTCGGTGACATGATCGCCCGGCAACAGCGGCACGGCGAAATTGTAACCGTCGTTGAACCGCGCCAGCGGATGAGCGCATTCGACCGGAAACAATTCGGCGGGAGAGAGCGCCCGCAGGCGCCGATAGGCCAGCACGCGCGCCTGCCGCATCACGTCGATGGCGAGCTTGTCGGCAAGAACCAGCCGCTCGCCCTTCTTGGCCCAATTGCCTTCAGGAACGTCGGTGATTTCGTAAAGCCCATATTCGATCTTCGGCGAGTAGCTGATCGCGCGGTTGCCGGGGATCGTCCACGGCGTCGTGGTCCAGATCACCACCGCGGCATCGCGAAGCTCATCCGATTTCCCGAAGATTCGTTTAACCGGAAACTTCACCCACACCGTATCGCTGACATAGTCCTCGTACTCGACCTCGGCCTCGGCGAGCGCGGTTTTCTCAACAACCGACCACATCACCGGCTTCGAGCCGCGATAGAGCGTGCCGTTGGCGGCGAATTTCATCAGTTCGCGCGCAATCTGTGCTTCGGCGAAATTGTCCATCGTGGTGTAGGGATGCGTCCAATCGCCGACGACGCCGAGCCGCTCGAATTCGCCTTTCTGGACGTCGATCCAGTGCTGGGCGAATTGGCGGCACTCGCGGCGGAATTCGACCAGAGCGGCGGGGTTCGAAAAGTCCGGCTTCGCCTTGCCCTTGGCACGGTAATTCTCTTCCTCGATCTTCCATTCGATCGGCAGGCCGTGGCAGTCCCAGCCGGGCACATAGTTCGAATCGTAGCCCAGCATCTGCTGGCTCTTCGTCACCACGTCCTTGAGGATCTTGTTGAGCGCGTGGCCGATATGGATGTTGCCATTGGCGTAAGGCGGCCCGTCGTGCAGCACGAAACGCGGCCGCCCCTTGGCCGCCGCGCGCAGCCGTCCGTACAGGCCGATTTCGGCCCAGCGCGCCAGAATCTCCGGCTCCTTCTGCGGCAAACCGGCCCGCATCGGGAAATCGGTCTTGGGCAGAAACAGTGTTTCCGAGTAATCGCGCGCTTTGGGGTCGGTCATAAGTGCCTGCTGAGTCTGGGGCGCCTTCTAACAAGGCCTATTGCAGTGCGCAAAGTCGGTTCCGTCGCAGCTGCTCCAGCTGGACACCAAACGGCCCTCGTGCCATATTGTTAGAAATTCGTGGCAAGTGGCATTTCATGGGAAAGCAAGGACAGCCCGGCACTCATGGCGCCCTATCCGCTCCGGAGCGGCAGCTCGCCACGCCCGCGGCGACCGACGATCTTCCGCTCGTTCCGGCCCCACGCGCCGAACCCGAGGTCGTTTACGAGCTGGCGCGCCACGGCTACAGCGAAAACGAGCTATCGGACCTCGTCGTGCCCAAGCGTACGCTGGCACGCCGCCGCTCTCGAAAGGAGCTATTGACGGTTGAGGAAACCGACAAGGCATTTCGGCTGAAACGCGTCGCCATCTTTGCCGAGCAAGTATTCGGCGAACCGGCCAAGGCGCACCGTTGGCTGCGCAAACCTAAGCGCGGCCTGTCCGGCGAAACGCCGCTTGCCTTTCTCGCCAGCGAGCAAGGCGCACGCATCGTCGAGGAAATGTTGGGGCGCATCGAACACGGCATCTACGCATGATCGGCCGATATGAGGCTTTGGCGAATTTCAGCACACGCTGATTTGTCTGGCCGAGGCGGATTGCTCGTCCCCGGCCGCTGGCATTCGCGAGGCCGCAGAATCGTTTATCTGACCGATCATCCCGCTTCAGCGCTGGTCGAAGTCCTCGTCCATTTGGAAGTCGATCCCGAAGACCTACCGAATGCGTATCAGCTTCTGGCCATCGACCTTCCTGATGATACCAAAATTGAGACAATCGAAGAGGACAAGCTCGCCGCCGCGTGGCGCCAGCACACGAATCTGACACGCCAATTCGGAGATCGTTGGCTCCATGAGAATCGAACCGCGCTCATGCGGGTGCCGTCGGCGATCGTGCCTGCCGCGGTAAATTGGCTCTTCAACCCGGCCCACGCGGACAGTGCGAAGGCGCACGTCGCCGAAATCATTCCGGCGCCATTCGATCGCAGGCTCTTCCGGACCGAGCGCCAGTCGCGATAATTAATGCCTCTGGAACCGGGTGGTTCGGCCTCGCGTTACCCTCCCGGAGCGCGGGGTCGACGGAGGGTTTAGTGGAATATATTCGGGCGAGCCGCGAAGTTCGCCATGCCTTGGTTATTAGCGATCCAACGCCCGTTCAAAGCGTCGGTGGCATCTGGGCGTCGGCCGGCCAGACTGCGACCATCGGCATCTTTCTGTTGTTGTTCGGCGCCTTCCTCTATGTCGGCCACGCCATCGTGCTGCCGGTCCTCTCCGCCGGCGTGGTCGCCCTTACGCTAGCGCCGCTGGTGAAGTTCGCCAGGGTCTATGGCATTCCGCCCTGGATCACCAGCGTCCTCATTCTCGCTTTCACGCTTGGCGCGCTGAGTCTCCTCGTCACGGCGCTGGCCGGTCCGGTCACTCACTGGATCGGCCGCGCGCCCGAGATCGGGGCGAGCATCAAGGAAAAGCTCACGGTGCTCGATCAGCCGCTCGCCGCGCTGCACGAACTGGAAACCTCCCTGTTCGGCGCCGATGCCATGAATGCGGCCGAGCCGCCGCCCAATGTCGTGTTTCCCGTCGTGGCATTTCTCACCCCGGCGGCCGGCGAACTCTTGTTGTTCTTCGCCACATTGCTGTTCTTGCTGACCGGTCAGATCGATTTGCGCAATCACGCCGTCTCGATGTTTTCCTCCCGCGATTCCAAGCTGCGCTTTCTGAAAATCATGCGTGACATCGAGCGCAACCTCGCCGGCTATCTCACCGTCGTGACTTTCGTCAATATCGGGGTTGGAATCATCGTCGCGATCGGTACCTGGATCGTCGGCTATCCCAATCCGGTAATTTTTGGAATTTTGGCGGCGCTATTGAACTACGTGCCCTACGTCGGGCCCGCTACCATGGTCCTCGTCTTATTCGGTATCGGCATGGTGACCTTTCCGTCGCTCGGCCACGCCGTCATCGCGCCAATCGGGCTCGTCGCGGTCACCACGCTTGAAGGACATTTCGTCACCCCCACCATTGTCGGCCGGCGCCTGACCCTCAATCCGCTCCTGGTATTTCTGGCGCTGGCGTTTTGGACTTGGTTGTGGGGTCCGATCGGGGCTTTCCTCGCCGTGCCGCTGTCCATCGTCGGGCTCGTCATCGTCAACCATCTGTTTCCCAGCGAAGACGTGCGATTGCCTGATTGAATTGGGTTTTCCAGGTTTGACGACAATCGATGGAACTTCTGCGGTTGCCGCCGATTGTCCGGGTAACTCGGCTCAATCCAATTCATGGAGTAACGGCATGACAGCCGCATCAACGGTTTCATCGAACACGCGCGAGACGGCCAAAGAAGCCGTGCGGGACGCGCGCGACGGTCTTCTCGAGGTAAGCGATGCCGCGACGGTGGCATCACGCGATATGCAAGACGACCTCAAGGCGCTCCGCGACGATTTCAGCCGGCTGGCCGATCAGGTCAGCACTATTCTGTCCAATCGCGGCAACGATGCTTGGCAGCGTGCTAAGTCGGGCCTCGACGGTGTTATGGCCGACGCGCAAGACAAAGGCCGCGACGCGGTCGGCGCCATGCGCGACGTTTCCGATAACTTTGTCGAAGCGATCGACGAGTCGCTCAAGAACCGTCCCTACACCACGCTCGCGATCGTTGCAGGACTCGGCTTTTTGTTCGGCGCGACGTGGAAACGGTAGGACCGTCCTCGCCAAGCGGAGCGGATCATGCTTAAGGGCATCACCCGCGAGATCGGCTTGGCGATTCAGGCCAAGACCGCCATGAACATGGCCGCCGTGGTGTGGATGGCCGTAGTGGCGCTCGCCGCACTCATGGCCTTCTTCTTTCTTTGCGTCAGTTGTTACGATTGGCTGTCGCAACGCTACGGCAACGTAACGGCCGGCTTGACCATGACCGGCATCTTTTTGCTGATCGCCGTCATCGCCGCCATCACTTCGGTACTCATCCGGCGCCAGGTGCGTCAACGCGCCATTCTCGCTCGCGCGGCCCGCGCGCACGCGCCGTCTTGGCTGCTCGATCCGCGCATCCTCAATGCCGCGGTTCAGGTCGGCCGCTCCGCGGGCTGGCAGCGGATCGTACCTATTGCGGTTGTCGGCTTCATGGTGGCGCAATGGGCCCGCGAATACCGCGACCACGGCAAGCAGGATTTCTGATCTTTAGGTGGGCTATCTAAATCGGCGGAAACGCGCCGCCGGACCGCGCCAAGGCCGCTCGCGCTTGGCGGCTGTCTTCCTGCATCTGGTGTATCAGTTCGTCGGCGGAGCCGAAATTCTGCTCATCGCGAAGCCAGGCGATGAACGCCACGTCGATCGTCGTGCCATACAGATCGCCGGAAAAGTCGAACAGAAAAACCTCCAACAGCACGGTGCCGTTGTCGAACATCGGCCGCCGTCCGAAACTTGCCACGGCGTCGTAATGGCGGCCGCCGACGGCCACGCGCACGGCATAGATGCCGTGGCGTAACCCGCAGCCGGCATCGAGATGCAAATTCGCCGTCGGAAAGCCAAGCTCGCGGCCGCGCTTATCGCCGTGGATCACCGCGCCGGATACGAACCAGGGATAGCCGAGAAACTCCGCCGCCTGATCGAGCCGTCCGGCCGCGAGCGCGTCGCGAATCGGCCCCGACGACACCGGCCGCCCGTTATCTTCGAAGCGCGGCACGATATCGACGGCGAAACCGAGCTTCTTGCCCTCGGCCGTCAGAAAGGCCGGTGAGCCCGCGCGCTTGGCGCCAAAATGAAAGTTGAAGCCGATCGCGGCGCCGCCTACCGCGTAACGTTCGACCAGGATGCGGTTCACAAATTCGTCCGCGGTAAGGCGCGCCAAGGCAGCGTCGAACGTGAGCACGATCGCACCGTCGAGCCCGGTCGCGGCGAGGAGGCGCAATTTGGCGGCCTCGTCGGTCAGCCTGAATAGCGGTTCGCCCGGATTGAAATACGTACGCGGATGCGGCTCGAAGGTGAGTGCCGCCGCGGGTCGCGACAGCGTCCGCGCCCGCTGTTGGGCAGCCCCGATAACCGCCTTGTGGCCGCGATGCACCCCGTCGAAATTACCGATTGCGACCACCGCACCGCGGAGGTCGCGCAGCGCGTCATCGGGCGCCAGGTCGCGCACGATGCGGAATTGCTTCGTCATCAGGCTTTCAATCGTTAACAATATCTTGCGTGGCGCCGGTAGGTGCCTTCGCGGCTGCTGCAAAGTCAAGACAATGGCAAAAACCGGCGTCAACCCGGCAAAATACGCGATTAACCCGATATTCAAACACCAGTTGTAGCTTCGCCGACCATGACGGTGGCGGGACACCACCGCGAAATTTTGTTTGCCGGCTCACGCCGGCGCCGCGCCGGTCGCGCACACCTCCGGGGAACGTAGCAGTGGCTCTCGATCCGAAAATGCCCGTGCTGGTGGTCGACGACTACAGCACCATGGTGCGCATCATCCGCAATCTGCTGCGCCAGCTCGGCTTCACCGATATCGACGACGCCACCGACGGCGCCACCGCCCTCGATAAGATGGGCAGCAAACGCTACGGTCTCGTCATCTCGGATTGGAATATGGAGCCGATGACCGGCTTCGATCTGTTGCAGCGCGTGCGCGCCAATCCGGAACTCGAGACGACGCCTTTCATCATGGTGACGGCGGAGTCCAAGACCGAGAACGTGATCGCTGCGAAGAAGGCCGGCGTCAGCAATTACATCGTCAAGCCGTTCAACGCCCAGACGCTCAAAGCCAAGATCGAAGCGGTGTTCGCCGAGAAGGTCGAATTCACCTCGGCTTTCGAGCGGTAGGCTATTCTCGCCCTCCGCTCATTCCCGCGAAAGCGGGAATCCAGCAACTGGGTCCCCGCTTTCGCGGGGACGAGCGGATTAAAACCAATCGCGTAAAGTCGATCAGTTACCAAGCCAGCGCTCGCATCATCGCCCGCGGCGTCACGGCCGCGGCGCGAAATATGGCATCAAGCTTGGCGAGATCCGGCGCCTCGCGCGAGCCGTATTGCTCGGCATGGATGCCCGACGTGACAAACATGCAATCGAGGCCGAAAGCCACCGCGCCCTTGAGGTCAGTGCGCACTGAGTCGCCGATGGCAAGTACGCGTTTTCTTTCCGGCAAGCGGCCGCCGCGCCGCGCCGCCGCACCGGCGAGTGCGGCCTGGTAGATCGGCGCATGCGGCTTGCCGCAATAAAGCACCTCCCCACCCAGCGCGGCATAGGCATCGGCCAGCGCGCCGGCGCAATACACCAGAGTATCGCCACGCTCGACCACGATATCGGGATTGGCGCAGACCATGAACCGCGAGCGCGTTCGCATCGCTGCCAGCATGTCGCGATAGGAGTCCGGCGTTTCGATGGTGTCGTCGAACAGGCCGGAGCAAACGACATAATCGGCGCTCTCGAGCGGGGCGAAGTTCACATCGAGACCGGTGAAGATCGACTTGTCGCGCTCGGGACCAAGATGAAATACCGTTTGGCCATGGCGCGCCTCGACGATGCCGCGCGTGACGTCGCCCGAGCTCGTAATCGCGTCATAGGCATCGCGCGGCACGCCGAAGCGATCGAGAATGCGCGCCACCGCTTCCCCTGCGCGCGGCGCATTGGTGACCAGGATCGCGGTGCCGCCTGTTGCACGAAAGCGAGCGAGCGCGTCACAGGCCGCGGGAAACGCGGCAACGCCGTTATGAATGACGCCCCAGACGTCGCACATCAGCACGTCGTAATCGCGCGCCAAAGGCTCGAAATGTTCGCTGAAATCTAGCAAGCGTGTCTACTCAGCTGCGCCGCATTCCGGCACGCGCAAGCTGCGCGAGCCCGCTTACGGAAACCGGCGCGGCTTCCCCGGCGGCCAAGCCGGCGAGCGCCGAATCTCGTGCCGTGGTCTCGGCGCTGCCTTGCAGCGCTTCGGCACGGACCGGACGCGGCGGCGAGAACAAATATCCCTGACCGAAGCGGACGTCGTAATCGAGCAGATCGACCACCGTCAATTCATTCTCAATGCGCTCGGCAATGAGATCGATGCCGAAACGGCCGAGCAGATCGGAAAAATCGGCCGGGTGGATATCGTTCGATGCGGCGGTGACGCGGCTGAACAGCAGCGCCGAGGGCGCCTTGACGAAGCGGAAGCCGCGGTCGTTGAGCTCGCGGGCATCGACGCGCAGATCGGTGAGGTTGTCGACCGAGAAGCGAAAGCCGCGCTCGGCCAACGCCGCGAGGCTCTCGTTCTCGATCGGCCCCATCGTCCGCACCGCGTTTTGGCTGAATTCGAACATCATATGCGGCGCAATGGCGCGATTGGCGTCCATGAATTCGAGGAATTTCGGAAAGCCGGAATCGGTCAGAGTTGCAGCCGACAGATTGCAGAACAGCCCGATGTCGCGGTTTTTCAATAGCAGCCGACGCACCACCTGCACGCAACGCAACGCCGAAAGATTGTCGAGCTTCGGCATCAGCGCGCCGGCTTCAGCATAGGGAATGAAATCGCCGGCGGCGATCAGTTCGCCGCTATGGACGCGCAGCCGCGACAGCGCTTCGTAATAGCGCACCTTGCGTTGCGGCAGCGTCACGATGGGCTGCAAATAGAGATCGACCTTGTTGTCCTCGATTACCGATCGGATCATCGCGACGATACCGTCGCGGTCGAGACCGGCGAAAGCCGCCACTTTGCGTTCGAGCGGTACGGACGCCGTGACCAGGGCCGGTCCAGGGTTTGCAGCGGTCGAAAGCGCAGCCAACGGCCCCACAGCGGGCGGCATCGGATCAGCCGCCGAAGCGGACGGCCGCGGCCCGGCGGCGCTGTCCGCCGTGCCGACATTGGCCAGCGCCGCATCATGCGAAGCTACCGAATCGGCAAGTTGCTTGACCAGCGTCGACAGTTCCTCGATCTCGGCGGCGAGCGGCTGGGCCGTCGCCAGTGCGCGGTCGATCACGGTGTCGGTTTTGGCCTCGATCGCGCTCAAGCGGCGGCCGAATTCCGCCAGTTGGCGGGCCAGATCGCCGGAACCGCGGGCGAGATTGGCAAGCTGATGGCTCGCCTCCGACCGGTCGCGCTTGCGCGCGGCAATGGCGTTATAGACGGCCAGCGCGGTCAGCGTACCGAGCGCCACCAGCGCCAACTCCGCCCCGGTAAAGCCAAACCGCAGGTAGACTACAAAGCCGAGCGAGCCGGCGATGAGCACCATGCAAGCCGCGATAAAGAGGGCGCTGATGCGCAGCATGCCGCGAGACCCCTAAAGAACCGCCTTCAAAGAACCTGCCCCCGAAGATCTTGCCAAGGGCCAATTCGCACCTGGATACGAAGAGTGTCCACAAGCACCGCTGGGCCGCAAGTATGCGCGAGCCATGGCGGAGCCTAACCTGTGCTTTTATAACGCCAAATCAGCCGAATTAATCGGCGAGTTGAAGCCTGCCAGCCATGAGCGCCATATCTCCATCCCGATTGATCTCTCCATCGCGGTTGATCGATTTTATCGAACGCCGGCCGCAGGCTGCTTTCGGCGGCTTTCTTGCGCTCCATTTCGCGGTCTGGACCGCGCTTCCGGCGATACTCTACGCCAATCTGCCGCTCGATCTGATCGAGGCGCTGGTTTACGGCCGCGAGTGGCAGCTCGGCTACGACAAGCTGCCGCCGCTGCCCTGGTGGCTGGTCGAGATCGCGCACCGGGCGACAGGCGCCGATGCCGCCTATTACGCGCTGGCGCAAGTGGCCGTCGTCATTGCCTTTGCTTTCGTCTTCGCCACCGCACGGCCCTTGGTCGGCACGCTGGGAGCGCTGGTCGCCGTCCTCATTATCGATGGCTTTCATTACTTTCAGTTCACGGCGGTGAAGTTCAATCACGACGTCGTCCAGCTGCCGTTCTGGGCGATGGCGGGTTATGCGTTCCACTTGGCGCTCAAGCGCGGCCGCCCCGGACACTGGCTCCTCCTCGGCGTGGCGCTCGGGGGAGCGCTATGGGCGAAATATTTTGTCGTCGTGCTGGCGGCGCCCTTCGCGCTGTTCATGCTGGCCGATGCCAGAGCCCGGCGCGCCTTTGCCACGCCGGGGCCATGGCTAGCGCTTGCCATGGCGCTGTTGGTCGCGTCGCCACATGTCGTCTGGCTGTTCCAGACCGATTTCCTGCCGTTCGCTTACGCCAGTCATCGCGCCGAAGCGGTACGCGGCTGGTTCGATCATATTCGCCATCCGGCGGGTTTTGCCGCCAGCCAGATTTTCTTTGCCCTGCCGGCCTTGTTCATCGCCGCCGCACTGTTCTGGCCGCGGCCGAAACCGCCTCGTCCCGCCGGAGGCGACGGCTTCGCCGACGCCTTCGACCGCCGCATCGTGACGCTCCTAGCCTTCGGCCCCGGACTGACCATGATCGCACTGACCGCCGTGACGGGCCGCGGCGCAGTGGCGATGTGGGGTTATCCGCTCTGGCTGTTTCTCGGGCTGTGGGTGGTGGTGGCCGCGCGCGCCGTGATCGATGACGAGCGTCTCAAGCGGATCGTCGCCGCCTGGGCCGCCGTGTCCGCGATCTTTATTATTGTCTTCATCGCCGATTATGCCGTGCTGCCCTTCTTCGATCACCGCTACCGCGCCGTGTTGTTTCCCGGCGACAAGCTCGGTGAGGTTTTGACGCAGCGCTTCCACACCGCGACCGGCGCGCCGCTGCGTTACGTCATCGGCTCGATGTGGGACGGCGGCAATCTCGCGCATTATTCACCGGACCAGCCGCAAGTGCTGATCGACGGCGAACCGCAACGCGCACCGTGGATCGATCTCGACGATCTGCGCAAAAACGGCGCGGTCGTGGTGTGGACGCAAGGCAATACGGCGACGCTGCCATCGCAATTCGCCGCCATCGCCCCGGGTGCCGAAGTCGGTGCGCCCTTCGATCTGCCGATGCGCCGCGGTCCCGGCACGATCCATGTCGGCTGGGCGATCTTGAAGCCGGAATAATCGTCATTGCGAGCGAAGCGAAGCAATCCAGGTGGCGGTGCAGCTTCTGGATTGCTTCGTCGCTTCGCTCCTCGCAATGACCCGGCTAGGCGCCCGCCCTGATTACATTCCCCACCTTATCGAAAATCTCGCCGATCTGCGCTTCGCTCACGATCAGGGGCGGCGATAGCGCGATGGTGTCGCCGGTGATGCGGATCAGCACGTCTTGGTCGCGGAAGGCGCGGTCCATCGCTTCGTAGGCGCGCAAGCCCGGTGCGCCAGGCCGTGACGCGAGATCGATGCCGACCGTCAAGCCAACGGTGCGGATATCGAGCACGCCCGGCAGGCCTTTGAGCGACATCGTCGCATCGGCGAACACCGGCTCCAGTTTTTTGGCGCGCTCGAACAGTTTTTCATCGCGATAGAGATCGAGCGTCGCCAACCCCGCCGCGCAGGCGAGCGGATGCGCCGAATAGGTATAGCCGTGGAACAGCTCGATGACGTGTTCCGGGCCGCGCATGAAGGCCTCGTAGATGCCGTCGCGCGCGATGACGCCGCCCATCGGCACCGCGCCCGAGGTGACGCCCTTGGCGAAGGTGATCATGTCCGGCGTCACGCCATAGCGTTCGGCGGCAAACGCATAGCCGAGCCGACCGAAGCCGGTGATGACTTCGTCGAAGATCAACAAAATGCCGTGGCGGTCGCAGATCGCGCGCAGCTTTTCCAAATAGCCCTTCGGCGCCGGCAGCACCCCGGTCGATCCCGCCATCGGCTCGACGATAACGGCGGCGATGGTCGAGGCATCATGCAGCGCGACAATGCGTTCGAGTTCGTCGGCGAGATGCGCGCCCCATTCCGGCTCGCCCTTGGTGAAGGCCTGATGCTCGCGGTTATAGGTCGCCGGCAGATGATCGACGCCGGCGAGCAGCGAGCCGAAGAATTTGCGGTTCGGCACGATGCCGCCGACCGAAATGCCGCCGAAACCGACGCCGTGATAGCCGCGCTCGCGGCCGATCAGGCGGGTGCGCGAACCCTGGCCGCGCACATTGTGATAAGCGAGCGCAATCTTGAGCGCGGTATCGACCGCCTCCGAGCCTGAATTGCAGAAGAACACGCGGTTGAGATCGCCCGGCGCGAGCGCCGCGATCCGGCTGGCCAGTTCAAACGAAAGCGGCGTGGCGAACTGGAACGCCGGGGCGAAGTCGAGCTCCGCCGCCTGGCGCTGGATCGCCTTAACGATCGGGTCGCGGCAATGGCCGGCATTACTGCACCAGAGGCCCGCGGCACCGTCGAGCACGGCCCGCCCATCGGGCGTGAAATAATGCATATCCTTGGCGCGGGCGAACAGCCGCGGCGCGCGCTTGAACGCCCGGTTCGGCGTGAACGGCAGCCAGAAGGCTTCAAGGTCGTTGGGCAATTGGGCTGTGGCTGGCACGTATCACTCTCCGCCGTCATGTGCGGGCTTGTCCTGCGCATCCCGATCACTCTTGCACGGCCCCACTCTATGTATCGAGATGGCCGGGACAAGCCCGGCCAGCCCGGCCCTGACGGGTCCTTGCCGCTCAAACACCTGACTGCTACCACCCCGACATGAACGACAAATCGGAAAAATCCAACAAGCTCAAGGCGCGGCTGCCGCGCGGGCTCGAGGACCGCGGCCCCGCCGAGATCGCGGCGACGCGGGCGATGATCGAGAAAATTCGCGCCGTCTATGAGCTTTACGGCTTCGAGCCGGTCGAGACGCCGGCCATCGAATATACCGACGCGCTGGGCAAATTCCTGCCCGACCAGGACCGGCCCAACGAGGGAGTGTTCTCCTTCCTCGACGACGACGAGCAGTGGCTGTCGCTGCGCTACGACCTCACCGCGCCGCTCGCCCGCTACGTCGCCGAGAATTTCGACACGCTGCCGAAGCCCTATCGCAGCTACCGCGTCGGCCACGTATTCCGCAACGAAAAGCCCGGGCCCGGGCGTTTTCGTCAGTTCATGCAGTTCGATGCCGACACGGTAGGCTCATCATCGGCCGCCGCCGACGCTGAAATATGCATGATGATGGCCGATACGATGGAAGCGCTGGGCATTCCGCGCGGGTCTTATTTGGTGAAGGTCAATAATCGGAAAGTGCTCGATGGCGTAATGGAAGCGATCGGCATTGGCGGCGAGCACCATGCCGGAACCCGGCTCACAGTATTACGCGCGATCGACAAGCTTGATCGCTTTAGCGAGACGGATGTTCATCTGCTCCTGACAAAGGGCAGAAAGGATCAGTCCGGGGATTTTACCAAAGGCGCCGAACTTTCAGATGAAAGCGCGGCTCGAATTCTCAGCCGATTAAGACGCAATGGATCGACGAATGAACAATCGCTTGATGGCATAAGGGGTTCCGCTTACGAAAACGATACTCACAAAGCTGGAATCGAAGAACTAGAGCAGATTGCTAAGCTCGTTTCCGCTGCCGGCTACGACGAAACTCGTATCCGCATCGATCCCTCTGTCGTCCGCGGCCTCGAATATTACACCGGCCCGGTGTTCGAAGTTGAACTGACCTTCTCCACCGACGGCCAGGACGGTTCACCGCGCTTCGGTTCGGTCGGCGGCGGCGGGCGTTACGATGGCCTCGTCTCGCGCTTTCGCGGCGAGCCGGTGCCGGCGACGGGATTTTCCATCGGCGTGTCGCGGCTCCTCGCCGCGCTGGAATATCTCGGCAAGGTCGAGACCAAGGCCGAGACCGGCCCGGTGGTCGTCACCGTGTTCGACAAGGAGCGCATCGCCGATTACCAGGCCATGGTGTCATCGCTGCGCAAGGCCGGCATCCGCGCCGAGCTTTATCTCGGCTCCGGCAAATTCGGCCCGCAGATGAAATACGCCGACAAGCGCAACGCGCCCTGCGTCGTCATCCAGGGCTCGGACGAAAAGGCCAAAGGCGAAGTCACCATCAAGGACCTGATCATCGGCGCCGAACTCGCCAAGCTCGAAAAAGGCCGCGACGAATATTTGCAGAAGCAGGCCGAGGCGCAGCGCGCGGTGCCCGAACAAGATCTCGTCGCCGCCGTGCGCGAAGTGCTGACCCGCCACGGCCTGGCGGATCGCTGACGCTTAAATCTTTTCCGAGCCTTCCGCCTTCATCGCCCACAACAGCGCCGCCATCACGCCCTTGCAGCGTGGCAAGAGAAACAGTGTGAGCCCGACGATCAGCGGCAGGTAGATGGTAAACGCGAGCCACAGCGGCAGCTGGAAATTCATTTCGCAGACGAGGATGATCGGGATCGTGATGTGGCCGACCAGAAGGATCGTCAGCCAGGGCGCCGCGTCATCGGTGCGATAATGGCCGTAAGGTTCGCCGCAGACCGAGCAGCGGTCGACCATTTTTAGATAATGGTGCAACAGGTGGCCTTGGCCGCAACGCGGGCAGCGCTCCAGCGCACCGCGAAGCATCGCGGTCAGCATCGAGGGACGTTCTACATTGGCTCCGATCATGGCGTGGCATTCTCCGTGTAAGGTCGCGGCGGTAGCACTTTCCGGCTGGTTGGGGATTTTATTTGCGGCAAACCTGTTCTCCGTCTAAATATGGTGATCTAAGTGTTTTTACGTAAGTGTTGCCCGGGACTGGGGTCGAGGGGTGGGTCGATTTTTCGCCAGGGGATCGTTGCGGCAGCGCATCGTTGCGCTCGCGGCCGCGTATCTGATTGCCCTGGCGGGCCTCCTCGCGAGCTTCAGTACCGCGAGTGCCGCTGCCGATATTACCAATTCAGCCGGATTTATCTGCCACACGGCCAGTAGCGGGCAGCCGTCCCCCTCCGACAATCAGACCAAAGACACGATTTGCGCCGAATGCTGCGGCGTTGGCTGCCTGATGCTGTTGGCGGCTTTGCCGCCGCCACCGATGACCGCCGCGCCGTTGCCGCTGGTGGCAGGCACCATCGTCCATCCGCCGACGAGCCGCGTTGCCGTCGCCGCACAGCACACTAAATCGCATCGGTCGCGGGCGCCTCCACAGACAGCATGACGATGGCGCGGCTTTGCCGCGCTTGAGCCGCACAACTCATGCTGTTTTGGAGATTTTTTCATGCGATCCCATTCGTGGGAGGGGGCTGCCGTCGTCGCGGCAAGCACGCTCCTATGCGCGACGCTGCACGCGGCGCCCGCCAACGCGCCCGAAGCGCTGCCGCAGATCAGCGTGACGGCCAAACACCTCGCGCGCAAGAAACCCGCCCGGCGCCCGGCCGTGGCGGCCGCCCTGCCCCGCACGCCCGCGCCGACGGCGTCGAACACGACGCCGGCCATCGCCAATCCCTACGCCACCCCGCCGGTGGTGCAGCGCTATCAACTGCCGACACAATCTTTCAGCACCACGGCGAAACGCATCGAGGAGACCATCAATCTCAAAGATCCCGAAGACGCCATCAAATACTTTCCGAGCCTGTTCGTGCGCAAACGCAACGATGGCGACAACCAGGCGGTGCTGGCCACGCGGACCTGGGGGCTAAATTCCAGCGCCCGCACGCTGATCTACGACGACGATCTGCTCATATCGGCGCTGATCGGCAACAATAATTCCGGTGCCTCGCCACACTGGAACCTGGTCACGCCGGAATCGATCGCGCGCATCGATTTTCTCAACGGACCCTACGCCGCCGCTTATCCCGGCAATTCCATGGGCGGCGTGCTTCTTATCACCACCAAAATGCCGGACAAGTTTGAGGCGAGCGTCAAGGAGACCGTCTCAGTCCAGCCCTGGAATCAGTACGACACCAAGAACACTTATCCGACCACCTCCACCGCAATGTCGGTCGGCAATCGTGACGGCAAGCTGTCCTTCCTGTTTTCCGCCAATTATCTTGACGCGTTCGAGCAACCGCTGACTTACACAACAACGGGATGCCCGACGGGCTCACCCCCAACCAAAGTGTGCACGCCGGCGGGGACAACCGGAACCATCACTGCATTCAACAAACAAGGCGTCTACGCGGGCGTCGTCGGCACAGGAGCCCTTCTGCACACCAAGCAGACTACGATGAACTTCAAGACCGCCTATGACATCATGCCGTGGCTGCAAGCGAGCTACAGCTTCGGTATCTGGAACAACGTGCAGGACTTCAAATCCGCAGACTTATCTTAAGTCGACCACCACGGGTCAGCCGACTTTGGGCGGCGTGTCCGGTTTCGCCAGCAACGAATATTTCTGGAATCAGACCCATATGAGCAATGCGGTCTCGCTCAAGAGTGATAGCAAAGGTCTGCTCGACTTCGATCTGTCGGCGTCGAGCTATAATTACCTGCAGGACATCCAGATCAACCCCAATAGCGTTGCCAGCGGTGACAGCTATACACAGAACGGCAAGATCACGCGCAATGACGGAACCAATTGGCAAAATGTCGATGCCAAAGGCATCGTACAGCCCTACGGCTTCGACGGTCCGCAGGAGATCAGCTTCGGCGTACACGGCGACCGCTATTATTTGAATGATCCGGTCTACGGCTCGTCGGTCTGGAACGAAGCATCAACTTGGAACGGCCAAGTCTATACGGATAGCATTGGCGAGACCCGCACCGGCGCATTATGGCTGCAGGACGCCTGGAAGATCACCTCACAGGTAAAGCTGACGCTCGGCGGACGGCTCGAGACCTGGAGAGCGTTTGATGGCTTCAACTTTACCTCGAGCACAACGGAAAATGCTTCCTTCACCGGCGTAACCTATGGCACTGGCGCCAACCTGCCCGAGGCCATCGATCAACCCGAACTCAAGTCTACCAATTTCTCACCGAAAGCATCGCTGTCCTACGACCTGAACAAGGATTGGAACATGACCGCGAATTTCGGCGAGGCCTATCGCTATCCGACCGTTACCGAGCTTTATCAAAACATTACCGTCAACGGTATCGCCACCGTAGCCAATCCGAACCTGACGCCGGAGCAAGATCTCAATGGCGAACTCAACCTCGAACGTCATTGGGACGACGGCCGGGCCCGACTCACAGTCTTCTATGAAAGGACGAACAACGCCATCATTTCTCAGACCAATCTCGCCACCAATCCATCGACCGGCGCCCAGGTGCCGACCACCACGATCGGCAACGTCCAGGCGATCAGAATGCAGGGCATCGAGGCATCGGCCGACAAGGAGGACGTCTGGCTCAAAGGCTTGCGGCTGTTCGGAAGCATCACCTATGTCGATTCCCGCATCCTTTATGATCCTACGTGGGTAGGCACCAATCCACTGACCGGGCTGGCGGATACGGCCGACGGGAAGCGCGTGCCCTACGTCCCCGATTGGCGCGCTACGGTCGGCTTTACCTACAAGCCCGACGACAATTGGGCCTGGACGGTGGCCGCCCGTTACAGCGGCAAGCAATATTCGACACTCGATAACACCGACATCGTCTCTCACGTCTATGGCGCGTTCGACAACTATTTCGTTGTCGACACCAAAATCCACTACGAGGTCGACAAAAAACTTCTCGTTCGATTTCGGCATCGATAATCTCTTCAACGAGCAGTACTTCTTATTCCATCCATTTCCCGGCCGCACCTATGTGATGGCGGGGAGATATCAGTTCTAAGGAGCGAACTGACGGATCGGTAGCGCGTTCAGGCAATTTCCGAAGCGACAAAAAAGGAGTCCAAGAGATGACGTTCAAATCAAGTATAGGGTCCTTTGCATTCGCAATTTGCGCTCTCGCTGCGTTGTGCAGCACGCCGTCGCTTGCCCAACAGGTTAAGGCGGGCGATCTCGTGATCGATCATGCATGGACCCGCGCCACTCCCCGGGGGGCCGACGTCGGCATTGGCTATCTTACGATTGAGAACAAAGGCGTGACTCCGGACAAACTTACAGGAGCTTCAACGCCGGCAGCGGCGCGAGCTCAACTGCATGAGATGAGTATGAATAACGGCGTGATGAAAATGCGCCCGGTGGAAAGCGGCTTGCTGATACCGCCCGGCCAATCGGTCACACTAGCGCCGGGTGGTCTTCACCTCATGCTGATGGGATTGAAGGGCCCGTTGAAGCAAGGCGGCAAGGTGCCGTTGACGCTCCAATTCGAGAAGGCGGGTACCGTTGAGGTCACGCTCGACGTTCAGGCGGTAGGAGCCCAACAGCCCGGCAGTATGCCGATGCCGGCAAATGGTGGTCATATGGATAAGATGTGATTGCGAATTGAGACACGCGAAGTCGCTTACCCGATACGGAAATTCTCAGGTTCGGATCAATGGCAATGAACATTAAACGCTGGAAGTTGACGAACGCGTTCGGCGGCGCCTGTGGCCGGGTTCTCATAATCGTGTCCTTGACTTTGATCTTGTCGCTCTGCGGCTTCGCGTCTCGCGTGTTCGCGCATGTGACATTGGAGCAGAATCAGGCGACGATCGGCACGTCCTACAAGGCTGTATTGAGAGTCCCTCATGGTTGTGATGGCTCAGCCACCACTGCGATCCGCGTCCGGATTCCGGAGGGCGTCCTCGATGTCAAGCCGATGCCAAAGCCGGGCTGGACCGTTGCGATCATCAGAGGCAAATACTCTAGCACTCACAGCCTACATCATGCGCAAGTCAGCGAAGGCGTAACTGAAGTTGATTGGTCCGGCGGCAAACTGCCGGATGAGTATTATGATGAGTTTGTTTTCCAATCGTACCTCGCAAGCGATCTTGAAGCCGGGCAGATGCTTTATTTTCCTGTCGTGCAGGAATGCGAAAAGGGCGTCCACAAGTGGGTAGAAGTCCCTACTGCGGGTTCAAATCATCCAGAACCCGCGCCAGGACTGAAGCTCGTACCGAAGCCGTGAGCGCTCGCTTCTATCAGTTCTAAGGCATCCAAAAAGACTGGAAAAAAGCCATGCGTACACTCACCGCTATCGTGTCGTTACTCTGCCTCGCCTTGGGGACCTCCGCCGCTCTGGCCCATGCTCATCTCGATCATGCGAGCCCGGCCGTCGATAGCACCGTTGCCACCGCGCCGCAGGACGTCACGCTGTGGTTCACACAAAATCTCGAAGCGGCGTTCAGCACGGTCGAAGTGACCGGCGATAGCGGCGCCCAGGTCGATCATGGCAAAGCGGAAATCAACGGCAATACCATGCGCGTGGGACTGAGGGCGCTGCCGCCGGGTACCTATAAAGTGCACTGGCATGCGGTGTCGGTCGATACGCACACCACCGAAGGGACCTTTAGCTTCCAGGTCGGCGGCCCATGAGCTCGCTATGGCAAAACCTCCCCTCTGGCGGGGGAATTTAATTGCCGTTAGAGTGTTGATAGTTCCGGCATCTGGCGCGGAACGAGGATCAGACAGTGCGCACGCATTTCGCTAAGCGGCCGTTGCGGCGTCGCCTGATGGCGCTGGCGGCCGCTTATCTGATCGCGTTGTCGAGCCTGATCGCGAGCTTCGGTGCCGCCGCGGCAGCGGAGGTTGCCGGCAACACCAGTGCCATCATCTGCCACGCCGACGGCGGCGGCCTATCATCTTCCACCCGCGATCAAACCAACGGCAAAATCCGCGCCGATTGCTGCAACGCCGGCTGCCCGGTGCTGATGACGGCGCTACCGCCACCGCCGGCAAGCGCCATGGCCCTGGCGCTTTCGACCTGCGCGATTGCTCATTACCGCGCGACCGTGGCTATTGTCGCTGCATTCGACGTCAACTCGCATCGCTCGCGAGCGCCTCCATTGCGTGCGTGACGCTTAGCCGCCCGACTTGGGGTGGCCGCCAAGTCGTCAACGTCGTCTCGGAGAATTGCAATGGCTTGTCGTCCGAGGGTCCCGCACACTATTTCGTTTGCGCTGTTGTTCGTCCTGCTGTCGCTCTCAGAAGCCGCCGCACACTGCTTCGTCGGCGCCCGCTTCTTTCCTGCAACGCTTGCCATCGACGACCCTTGTGTCGCGGACGAATGGTCGCTGCCGACGGTTTCCTACTCGAAGACCGGCGACGTTCCGCCGGCGACCGAATGGGACGTCTCGACGGAATTATCGAAACGCATCACTGAGGATCTGGGCATTTCGATCGGCGAGAACTGGACGCAAATTCGTCAACCGGGCGGTCCGACGATGGCGGGCTTTTCCGATCTCGAAACCACCTTGCAATACCAGCTGCTCAAGAATGATGAGCACGAATTGGCGCTGCTGCTCGGGCTGATCGTCGATTGGGGCGGCACCGGTGCCAGCAATTCCGGAATAGGCACGCCGTATAGTCTGTTCACGCCGACATTCTATTTCGGCAAGGGCTTCGGAGACCTGCCCGACAATGCCGGATGGCTCCGCGCTTTCGCCGTCACCGGCCAGATCGGCTATCAGATGCCGACTACCTCGTTTGAGGTCGCGCAAGGCGCTTACATTCCGCAAGTTTTGGTCTATGGCGGATCGGTGCAATACAGCATGCCCTACCTCAGATCTGAGATCCAAGACTTCCAGCTGCCCGACTTCATCAATCATCTGATCCCGATCGTCGAAACGCAACTCACGACGCCGGTCGCCAATAACTTCGGCAACAGTTTCGTCACCACCGGCACTATCAATCCGGGCGTGATCTGGGTCGGCAGCTATTTCCAGGTCGGCCTCGAAGCCCAGGTGCCGGTAAATCGCGCCAGCGGCACCGGCGTCGGCGTGCTGGGGCAGTTGCATCTCTATCTCGACGACATGTTCCCATCCACGGTCGGCCAACCGCTGCTCGGCGGCACGACGACCACTCCCCGCAAGCTCACTTTCTGAGGTCCGCCATGCGAACACTCCTCGTCATCGTTTCGTTGTTCATCATCGCGACGGCGTGCGGCCCGGCGCAGGCGCACGCCTTCCTCGATCACGCAAGCCCGCTGGTCGGCAGCACGGTGGCGACCGCACCGCATGAAGTCACGCTGTCGTTCACCCAAAACCTCGAGCCATCCTTCAGCACGGTCGAGGTGACGGATTCAAATGGCGCCCGTGTCGATCAGGGCAAGGCCTCGATCAGCGGCAGCACCATGCGTGTCGGGCTGAAATCGCTGTCGCCCGGCAGCTACAAAGTCCACTGGCACGCGCTCTCGGTCGATACCCATACCACGCAAGGGACGTTCACCTTCCACGTCGGCGGTCGGTAACTTGACCGATCCGCTGATCTACGCGCGCGCGATCCACTTCGCCACAACGATCTTGGCCGCTGGCGTCGCGTTCTTTTTTGTTTTTCTCGCCGCGCCGGCGTCGCCGAAAAACGACCCGACGGGCGGCATCGCCACGTTTCGCGCGCGGCTCCTGGCGATCGCGTGGATCAGCCTTTCGTTAAGTCTGCTCTCGGGAGCGGCCTGGCTCTTTCTGACCGCACAGTCGATGAGCGGACAGCCACTCGGCGAGGTGCTGTCGCAGGGCGTGATCTGGACCGTGCTGGCGCGCACGGAGTTCGGCAATGATTGGCTGTTGCGTTTGGTTGTCGCCGTGCTCCTCGCCGCTGTATTGCAGGCCTTGCTGCCCGCTCAGAGAAACGCGTCGCGCGGGGTTGCGGCAGCCGCCGTGGTCTTGGCCGCTGTGCTGGTCGGCAGTTTGGCGTGGGCCGGCCACGCTATCGGCGCCTCGGGCATCGAAGGCATCATTCATCCGATCGCCGATGTTTTGCATCTGATCGCCGCGGCCGCCTGGGTCGGCACCCTTCCGCTTTTGGTACTCCTCCTCGCGATGGCTTTGCACGACCCGGCAATGGTCGGGATGGCGCAAACCGCGACGTTACGCTTTTCGACGCTCGGCATTTTGAGCGTCGGCACGTTGCTCGCAACCGGCATCGTCAATAGCTGGTATCTCGTCGGCAGCATCACGGCGCTGACCGGAACGCCCTATGGCCGCCTTCTCTCGATAAAAATCGCACTGTTCCTCGCCATGGTCGCGATTGCCGCCGTCAATCGATTGCGTCTTACGCCGCGTCTATTGCGCGCTGAAACCACGGCGGTGACGCTGCACCCTTTACGCCGCAACGCCGCGATCGAAACTCTTTTCGGCGTTGTGGTCGTGGCCATCGTCGCGGTGATGGGGACCGAGCCGCCGGCCAGTCATGCTCATCACCCCGTCTATGGCGGCCTGCCCGCCGACGCCGCCTTCGTCCACATCCATTCCGAACAGGGCATGGCGGACGTCACCATAATGCCGGGCCGGGTCGGCGCGGCGCGCGCGACAATCCGGCTTTGGGACGCCGATTTTGATCCGCTCGAGGCGCGGCAAGTGACGTTCGCGCTGACGGCCCCCACGGCTGGAAGCAAACCGATTACGCGCGTCGCCACGCAGGACTCCGATGGAGCGTGGCAGGTCGACGACATCGCGCTTTCACAACCGGGGAACTGGAAAGCGACAGTCGATGCTGCGCTTGGCCCCACCACTCACCTCGTCCTCGACGCTCCGATCGTGATCGAACCGGAGCAGTAGGACGGCTCAGAACTGCGTATGCAGACGCGCGCCAATCACCGAGACCGGGCCGCGATCCTCGTTGTAGGCCGGATTGACGATGAATTGATAATCGATGGTGAGCTTGAAATAAGAAACCGGCAATTCGTAATAGGTCTCGATAATCTGTTCGGGCCCGGGATGCGGCAACCTGCCGTCGCCGACCAAAATGCCGAGCCCGCCGTCGTTGAGAAACTCCTGGTGCACCTTGCTAATGCCGTTGACCACGCCGGCGACGCCGACTGAGTCGTCGGGCCGGCCCCATTGCTTGCCGTTGAGTGCGAGACCGGCGGCAACCGTCCGATCGACGTCGGTAAATTCATAGGGCTCGATATTGCCGTCCGCCCAGCCGGCGCGCGCGAACAGGCCAAGCTGTTCGGTGATCTGTTGCTCGAGGTTGAGGCTCACGCCGCCGCGGCTCTGGTAGCGCCGCACAGCCGCTATGTCGGCCGGACCACCGGTCAGTGCCGCTAATTGGATCGCATCTTCGAAGCTCCCCATGCGGCCACGGGTCAGGAAACCGGTAACCGCCAATTTGCCCGGCTGTCCCCAAAGCTCGTAACGGCGCTCGATCTCGCCGACCCATTGGAATTGCGAGAAACTGGTATCGAGGTCGGGATCGTTGGGCACCGTCGATAGATCGAACACGCCGCCGCGCACCGTCCACTGTCCTAGGTACCATTCGACCGCGGTGCCGTAGGTATAGCCCCAGGCGTCGGCGGCGTAATCGAACGTCCCGGTGTCGGCGATCGTCCAGTTCAAAAAGTCACGGCGCGGATCGTGCGCGTATTTATTGGAGTCGAAAATGTCGACCACGCTGAATTTGCCGACCGTAATGACCAGCCGATCGGAGGTATGCGAGTCGCTGAACTGGTTGAGATCGGGCCCGAACTTCTCGGTATCGCCGCCGAGATCGATGGTCTGGCGGATGAAGGCGCGCGGCACGCGGGCATAGGGCGCCGATTCACCGACCTTATAAGCTTCGCCGCTCGGAAACCCGGCGACGCCGAGCGTCCCGCTCAGACCGAAACCCTGATCGATCTCCGGATTGACCCAAAGCTCGGCGCCGGACCACAACCGTACGCCGAGATAAGCAGTGGCATCCCACGTCTCGCGGCCCTCGTTCGGGATCAGGCTGTTGGTTCCGGTATAGGGCGAACGGAACGGCGGATCGTATTGCTGGACGAAAGTGGTCTGGGCATGGAAGGCGAAATTATCGGTCTGCAGCGCCGGCGGCGTGACGTCTTTATCCGCGGACTGGGACGTATCGCTGTTGAAGCGGTAGTTCAGGCCGAAGCGCAATTCATTGAGCGTCAGGCCGGAAGTGAATGTTTGCGCGCCCTCGGGAAAGGTGACGCTGCGGCTGGCGTAATCGACGAACAGATATTGCAGCTGCGCGGTCCAGTGCGCGGGCAAGGCATATTCGACGCCGGCGCCGACCGCGCCGCCGGCGCGTGGCTTGATATATAAATTCTCCACCGTGCCGGGCGCCGCCGTGCCGCCTGCCGGAACACCGGCAAGCTGCGTGCGGGTGAATTGATCGTAGCTCCAGGCGAAGCCCCCGGTGGCATAAAATAGCCAGGGGCCGGGCGCATATCCCACTCGACCGAGTACGGTCCCGGAGAACTCGACCTGTTCGAGGTAGTTCGCCGTGCCGGTGGCCGCGGATGAAAACCTCTGATTGCCGCCGACAAAACTCGGTATCGATATGTCAGCGCCGATCCCGAAGAGCCAGCGCGAGGCTGTCATGGCGTCGTAGCCGGCTTGAAATCCGAGCAGGTAGCTGCCGGTGCCGCTGGAGAAATTGTAGGCGTTGGAGAAATCGAGCGACCCGTTCAAACCGGGCGCCGACCAGTTCGACGAGCCGAGCGCGTAACCAATATGGCCACCGAGGTAAAAGCCGGTCCAATCATACGACGCCTGCGCCACAGGCGGTGGCGCCTTGGTCGGCAGCGCGCCCGACAGGTCGGCCGCCCGGGCGCCCCCTGCAAACACGATCAGCCCTATGGCAGCAACGCTTCCCGCTTTCATCGTTTCCCCGAACCCCTAAACATCCGACCGATACTAAGTCATCGAGCGGACCTTGCTGCCATTACATGGACGACAATAACGTGACACCGCTCGTTGTCGAACAGTCGGCAACACGGTCGGCTATATTTTACAATCAAGGCTACAGTGGCGAACCGCTCCCGATCGCGAGCATGACGATACGCAGCAGCACCAGGCCGGCTGCCATCACAAGATAGGCCCGCAGTGCCACCAGCCAGATGCGGTTGAGCATCGTCAGTCGGGCGGGTGGCAGTTCGTTGAGCGGCGGCATCCGCCAGCTGGGGCGTTCGCGCACCTGCTGTTCGATTGCCGCAACACTGTTTTGGGGTTCTTTGGCCGGGACTATTGCTAGCTCGACCAGCCTGACGCCGATTGCGGCGCTGACGGCGAGAATGCTACCGCCGATGAAGATGCCCACGATCTCGGTTTCGGTGATGCCCGGAAAAAGCACCGAGAGTGTCAGGATCAGCGACAACATCACCAGAACCGCTATGACGGCCCCGGTGAACAGATTGAGCCAGTGCGAATTGACCCACGGACCGAGCACGGCCCGGTCATTGCAAAGCAAAAGGAGGAATACCGTCGAGCTTGGCAGCAGCACGCCGGCAAGCGCCTGCACCGCATTGGTCAGAAGCCCGAGCGGGGTGCCGGGTGTAATGACCAGAACTGCGGACAACAGGATCAAGCCGAAGTAAAAGCCGTAGAATGCTTTCGCGTCCTGCACCTTCCGATGCAGCGAGTGCCGCAGCGAGAGCACATCGCCGATGGCATAGGCGGTCGCGAGCGACACCGCCGAGGCGCCGATGATGCAAGCGTCGATAAGGGCAAGCACAAACAGGATCGCCGGCAGTTTCCCGGCATATTTTTCCAAGCCAAATGCCACCGCGCTCGCGTCGGTAAAGTTTCCGGCATCAGACTGGCCGGAGAAAACCTCCGCGGCGACCCCCATCATCGCGACCGCGCCGATCATGACAAAGGCGATGCCGATCCAGAGGTCCAGGCGCTCGTATTTGATAAAGCGCGGCGTGATGCGTTTATCGACCACGTAGCTTTGCTGGAAGAAGAGTTGCCAGGGCGCCACCGTCGTCCCGACAATGGCGATGATAAGCAGCATCACCTCGCTCAACTGACTCCCCTCAGGCATCTGCGGCACGAAGAAGTCATGAGCCAGCTGCCTGACGGGCGGGTGTACCATCAGAATAACCGGGACAAGCAACAGGCTGCCGAACACCAGGAACACAGCAAACCGCTCGAAGCGGCGGAAATCGCCTGTGCTCACCGCCAGCATGACCAGAGTCGCTGCGCCGACCACGCCCAAGCTTTTCGGCAGTCCGAGATAGTCGAACGCCAAGCTGATCCCGATGAACTCGGTCACGATGGTAAGCGCGTTGAGCAGAAACAAATCGATAACGCTGAACGCGCCCCAGAACTTGCCAAAGCGCTCTAAGATCAGCCGCGCATGGCCGACCCCGGAGACCGCCCCAAGCCGCAGCACCATTTCCTGATTGACGTAGAGCACGGGGATTAGAAGCATCAGCGTCCACAACAGGGTCGTGCCGTAGTTCTGGCCAGCCTGCGTGTAAGTGCTAAAGGCGCCCGCGTCGTTGTCTCCCACCATGACGATGAGCCCCGGCCCGAGGATCGCCAGCAGCGTCGTTGCCCGCGCGCGCCAGCCGATACGCGGGCCATGGTCGCCGTGGCGAATTGTGCCGAAGGCGCCGTTGATATCGCCGATGTGGGCGTCGTCGAGCACCGCGCTCTTCTGGAACGGGCCCTCCAATTCGGTGATGGTCTCGATGATGGCGGGCATGACGCCTTTCTCTCCTGACACTTGCAGGATCACCGGCTTGAACCGCCGGAAGCAGCCTTGGAGCCAGGCGGCTTCGGCAACTTCTCAGCAATGCCAAGCGTGTCGGCGCGAGTTTGCATCTCGCGCCAGACATCGATCGGCTCGATGCCGACGCGGCGCCACAAGACAACGAGGTGATAAAGCAGGTCGGCGCTCTCGCGCACCACGCCGTCTGCGCGGTGCTTGATGGCTTCGACGGTGACCTCACAGGCCTCCTCGATCACCTTGCGGGCAAGCTTTTGGTCGCCGGATTGCAACAGTTTGAAGGTGCGCGGATGACTAGCGGCCGTCACTTGGCGAAGTGCGCGATAGAGCTGTTCCAGCACTATGGCGTTGGCGGCAGATCGCCCGGTCGAAGACCCTAGCTGGAACTCCTCAAAACCCGACAGCGAGTGGGGAATGTTGATCCCGTTCGACTCGCCGTTGGCCGCTCGCGCCGAAGAGGCCTTGGCGGCGTTAGCAGGGTTGTTGTGAGGATCGATTTTTCTTCGGCGATTAGCTGCTCGAATTTCTTTCATGACTCACCTCGCTTGCCGCTCATCGCGACAGCGAGGCGAGCCGGAGGCGCTAGACGCCGCTGCCGCCTCGGCCGGAATGAACCGCGGCCGATTGAACTTCACTCCTGGTCCCCATCGGGGTTCCCGCTGCAGCGCCCAGGCGCAGGACAGCGGGACAACTAGGTTGTTGAACCATGCCGATCTCCATGCCTCACGCCGCCGCCGGCCAGAACGGCGGCTTGCCGTACACCCGTCCAACCCTGCAACTTATCCCGGGCTCTTCAGCCGCTATCCCTTCGAGCGGCACGATTTGCCAAAAGCATTCGAGACGGCCCGTCACCGGAACCTGGCGCCAGCCGCAGACCAGCACTCGCCGCGGCGCCTGCCGCGAAACGGTCGCCAGACGACGAACGGGATGATTGTCGTTGCTATGCGCGGCTTTCGACCGCGCCGCATGCCGAGGGCCGACACCCTGGAATCGTGCGAGTTTTGCAAACATCGCTCACCTCCACTTCCGCGCCTCGCGGCGGGTCGGTGAGCGTGAGGGTAAGCGATCCGCTAGACGCGATCGCTTAGCCTAACGCGGCCACTGCTGCCGCGATCGATCTCGATATGTTGCGGTGTCGCCAGCTTGGCCCAAGTTGCCTGGCCGGCGCCACCAAAGGTGGTACTGCCCATTTTATCTCTTCAAAGTCGCGTGGTGGACTGGACATCCCCACGACCGACCGATACCATACCCCCTACCCTATCAAAGCCGAGGCGTCAACCGTGTCGCATACGAAAACCGAAAAGGACAAGCTGCTTAACCGCGTCCGGCGCGTGCGCGGCCAGATCGAGGCGGTCGAGCGCGCGTTGGAAGCCGAAAAGAGCTGCGCCACCGTGCTGCACCTGATCGTCGGCGCCCGCGGCGCCATGAACAGCCTGATGACCGAAGTGATCGAAGACCACATCCGGCTGCATGTCGTCGATCCGGTCAAGGACGCCGAGCGGCAGCGCGGCGCCGAAGAGCTGATCGAGGCGGTGCAAGCTTATTTGAAGTAAACGCCATGACCACGACCGATATCGACTCGCCCACCCACACGCATTTTTTCCTTGGCGAAGGCCACGACAACAACGAGCGGCGCACCTGGCTGGTGATCTGGCTCTGCGGCCTCATGATGGTTGGAGAGATCGTCGGCGGGATGGTGTTCGGCTCAATCGCCCTCATCGCGGACGGGCTCCACATGTCGACGCACGCGGGTGCGCTCCTGCTCGCGTCCCTCGCCTATCGCTATGCGCGCCGCCACGCCGACGATCGCCGCTTCAGCTTTGGCACCGGCAAGCTCGGCGACCTCGCGGGCTTCACCAGCGCCATCGTGCTTGCAATGATCGCACTGCTGATCTGCTACGAGGCCGTCTCGCGCTTCATGACGCCGGTTCCGATCAGCTTTAACGAAGCCATACCGATTGCCATGCTCGGGCTGGCCGTCAATGTCGCGAGCGTATTGCTGCTGAGCGGCGGCGAGCACCATCACCATCATGACCACGATCATGACGGCGACGGGCATCGGCACGACGACGCCCACCCCATCGAGACAGGCGTCAGCGCCCCGGAGCATGAGCACGCCCACGGGGCGGCGCATCGCGACAATAATATGCGGGCCGCCGTCATCCACGTCCTTGCCGACGCCGCGGTTTCGATGCTGGTCATTATCGGGCTGCTGCTGGCGCGGTTCTTGGGTTGGGTCTGGATGGACCCACTCGCCGGCCTGTGCGGCGCCGTCGTGATCGCGACTTGGTCATACGGGCTGGTGCGGGATACCGGGGCGATCCTGCTCGACATGACCCCCGACCGCGCCATGGAAAAACGCGTGCGCAACACCATCGAGGCTGATGGCGATCGGTTGACGGATCTGCATCTCTGGCGCCTCGGCCCCGGACATCTGGCCGCGATCCTGTCGGTCTCGACCAACAAGCCGAGGAAGCCGAACTATTACCGGCGGCTGCTCGATCGCTTTCACTCGCTGTCGCACGTGACCGTCGAGATCGAACCGCGATGATTTGGTAGCTCTCCGGCGCCTTTACGTCACGCGATCGCCGGGCTCGCGCAGCCCGCACATGTGAGATTCCAGCGCCCGTCCTTGCCGCTCAACTGCGTCACCGACAACGGCGCGATGTCGATACGCCAGAATGATTCCGGGCCGGCTTTGATCGCGTGAACGATCGCGGCGCGGACGATCGTGGCGTGCGTCACCACGATCGACAGGCCGGCGCGCCCATTCTCGCCGTCAAGCCAGCCTGCCACGCGCTGCATCAGGCTCAGCATGGATTCTCCGCCGGGCGGCTTCGCCGCCGGATCGCGCAGCCAATTTGAAACGGCGGCGGCTTCCCGCGCCAAGACATCATCGAAACTATGTCCGGTCCACGATCCATAATCGCAATCGCACAGCGCCGGCAAAGGCGCCGCGCTCAGACCGAGTGCTTCGGCGGTCTGCCGGGTGCGCAGTTCCGGACTGGTCCAGCTTTGCGCCGCGCGCGGTAACGCGGCGGCAAGCGCCATAGCGCGCTTCCGGCCACGTTCGTCGATCGGTTCATCGGCCGGAAAGGAAAACCCGCGCACCGCGTCGGTCGACGCATGACAGATCAGGATCAGACGCGCGGTCATGATGCGATACCGGCTACAGCGTGATTACTGCGAATGCTGAAGCCGATACGCTCCAATTACGTCCGCAATCTGCCACCCGCAAAAGAACGTTCGGTCAGGGTGCCGAACAGTAAGCCGAGAGTCGCCCACATGATCAATTGGGCGCCAATCGAGGCCACCCGGAATTTCCACAGCACCACCGCCGGGAACTCCTGCGGCACTTCGTTGACAGCCGGCAGCAAGAATCCGGCGACCGCTACCAAGATAAGATAGATCGCCGCCACAATTACGGTCGCGTTCCAATCGCCGAATCGGGGCGCGAAAATGCGCTTCAACGAACCAGCCCCCATCATCGCGGCGAGAGAGATCGCGATCATGATGAAATAAAGCGCCGTGCGCATTCCGATCGTGTCCGGTTCGCCGACCGACGGCGGATTCGCCGGATATTTCAGGTTGGGAACCAGATAGATCGCGATGAAGCCCGTCGCCGCGAGCAGCAGCGATACCCCTTGCGGCGTCAACGCGCCGTCGACACGGCCATAGGCGAAGGCGAAAGCCAAACCGAATAGCCCGCCGAATGCGGTCGAGTACACCATCACCGCGGTGAACAAACCCAAACCGGCCTGCACCGGGCGGCTGACGAGTTCGGGCTCGTCTTCGACTTGCATGCCTTTGGCCTTTTCGGCCGCGGCCTTGGCGTCGTCGCGTTGGGTCTCGAACGCGATGGCGCGATCGACCTGCGGCTCGCCGTAGACCTTCAAAAAGCCAAAGGTCAGCAATCCCGCGAGAATGCCGACCAGCATCCCGCGGACGAGAAACGTCCTCGTCATGACCTAAGCGTCCTCAGTGGCAGGGGAAACCGAGCAGATGGCGTCCGTCATGCACGAATTCGTGCACATACATGCCGCTGATTAGAGAAGTCGCACCTTGCTCGGCACCAACGAAATAGATCGCCAGCATGAGGAGAAGCCCGGCGAAGATCGCCCACGGCAGCAATTCACGGAGCGGGATGGCGGCGGGCACCGGAAATGCAGGTATCGAGCCTGCCGGTGTGAAAGTGGTACTCGTCATCTGATCCTCCTGGGATTACGCGTCCCGTTGAAGTGGCCCATTCACGACGAGGGTCTGGCTCTCGATCTCCGGCAGGCGCACAGCCCGCTTGCGGATCGAATACAGTGGCGCGACCGCGCCGGATTCGCACCGGCTTCCGCCTTCGTGAGGACAAGATGAGGATGGGACTTAAGTCCCCGTTTGTCAACGGATTCCCCGGCCCCAAGCATCCCGGTGCGATGCTAACGCTCGTCTCATTTCTCACCGCCGCAGCGCGGCGGAGGTAAAGTGATGTCGACACGGCATCGCGGCAAACCCGCGAAGCGAGATTGCCGCGCCGTCTTTAGAGCGCATCTAAAATAAACAATTTGCGCGTCCGTATCGCTTGGATTATGGACGGACGAAATCAGATACATTTTTGTCATATATCTAAAAAAGTTGGGCGGCACCCACGACGATCGGCGAGGAAACGCAGCGTGCTGCCTTCACCCGCCGGCACAACGTCCGGAGGAAACTCATGAACGCCCGCAGCTTTCCCGCCGCGCTCGGCTTCGCAGCCGCTCTCATCGCTCTGCCCGCGCTTGGCCATGCCCAGGAATTCTATATCGGCGAGCCCATCGTGCAGAACGATATGCAGATCGTGCCGAATTATCTGCTCGGCATCGAGATGGACCACATGCCGCCGGGCATGGAAATGGGCGCCGACACTATCCACCTCGAAGCCGACGTGCATGCCACCAAGAACGAGAAGCACGGCTTTGCCGAAGATGCCTGGATCCCCTACCTCACCATCCGTTACACGCTGACCAAGGACGGCAGCAAATTCAAAAAAACCGCCAAGCTCGCGCCGATGACGGCCGGCGACGGACCGCACTACGCCAATAACGTGAAAATGGCCGGGCCCGGTACCTACCAGCTCACTTACGAGATTTCGCCGCCGTCATCGAACGGCTTCATTCGCCACATCGACAAGGCGACCGGCGTGCCCGACTGGTGGAAGCCGATGACGCTGCACTGGACCTTCAACTATCCGAGCAAGCAGAAGGGCTGATGCCGAGCATGCGCAACCCCATCGTAAACTTGGCGGCGCTCGCACTGCCGGTCGCCGCACTGGTGCTATTGCGAATGGCCTCTTTCGCGGCCGCCCAGACGGCGATCGACGTCACCATCAAGGATCACCAATTCTCGCCGTCCGAGATTCACGTCCCGGCGCACCAGCCCGCTACGCTTAATATCAAAAATGAAGATTCCCTGGCCGAGGAATTCAATTCGACGGCGCTCAAAGTCGAAAAGGTGATAGGCGGCGGCCAGCAAGGCAGCGTGCATTTGCGGCCGCTCGATCCGGGACGCTATCCGTTCATGGGCGAATATCACTCCGACACCGCCAAGGGTGTCGTTATCGCCGAGTAACGCGGCGCCGGTTCGGCATCAGATTTTCTTCGAGATGCCGACGCAGGCGCGTCGAATTCGCGCCTGCATTGAACCGCGGATTCCTACCAGGCAACCGGCAACCGATAGTTCAGGCCGGCCCGAACCAGACTATCTTGCATCCGGCCGGTGACTGTAACGACTGGGGGGCCGACTTGCGCCACGTCGATATTGCCGGTGTCGACATAAAGGTATTCCACCCGCGCGCTGAGATCGTTGGTGATGGCAGCCTCGAGGCCCGCGCCGACCGTCCATGCGCCGTGCGTATTGGTCGTATTGGCGGAGCCTATGGCGCCGACATTCACGGTAGAAACAAGTTGCGTCGCCGCACCACCCGCCGTGGCGTAGAGCAAGTATCGGTCGAACGCGTAGCCAATCCGGCCCCGTAGCGTTCCGACCCATGGAATTTGAGCCGTGCCTGTCGTCGTCCCACCTGCGGCCGTTATCGTAGCCGACGATTTCGTCGCCATCGTACCGTCGAAATCAGCTTCGACACCCCACACTATGGCGCCGATTTGATAATTGGCGCCGATCTGCGCGCCACCGATCCCCCCAGCAACATCGACGCTGCCCGAACCGTCCATTCCCCCGCCGGAGACAGTGGTGGCGACCTTAGTCGATGCGTAGCCGGCATTCAGACCAATATAGAGACCCGTCCAACTATACGGTGCGGGCGCCGGTGGCGGGAGCGCCAGGTCGGCGCTCCATGCGAGCTTGGTGAGGGATAAAAGTCCGATGGCCGCTGCGATTATTTTTACGCTCGATGACATGACACGCCTCATATCTTCTTTGAAATGCCGATGTAGTAGCCGCGGCGCGGCCCGTATTGCGACGCGAATACACCGATGCCGGTCCCGTTCCTGATCTGATAGATCGAGTCGAACAGGTTGACGACGTCGAAGCGCACCGTCAGCGGCTTGTCGTCGGGCATGGCAAACTGGTGCGAGAGGCCGACGTTGAACTGCGCGTATGGCGATTCAGTCCCGATATTGGCGTCGCCGGTACGCAATCCCGAGCCATAAATCATGTCGGTGGAGAGTTTTGTTCCGCACCACGAATCCCACCACTGTTCGCCGGGGGTCGAGGCCCGGCCGCAAATTTGATAGGCTAGGCCAGCCGAGCCGGTCACAAGCTGGGTGTGATCGGTGTAGATCCAGTGGCTGTCGAGATATTGCAGTTCGGTCAAGCCGCCGAGATCGGGCTGTGCCGTGGTGTTGTCGAACAGATACTGATTCGACACCACCTGGGTGGCTTTCTCCTGGCTCACGGCGAGGTTCGCATAGGCCTGGAAGCCGCCGTCGTGGTACTTGGCACTGAACTCGATGCCTTGAACGACGCCCTTGGCGTAATTGAAAGCGCTGAGCACCAGTGCTTGGCCGAATTGGCCGTTGTCAATCAGGTCCGTGGCGATTTTGTAATAGGCGTCCAGGCCGAGTTCGAGCGTGGGACAGCCTTCCGTTGCCGATGAATTACATCTGAACGGTATTGTCTGGTCGACGCCGGCATCGAAATAATGCGAGCGCTCCGGCAGCACCGGGCTGGTGCCGGTGCCTGCTGCCTGGCCCGACGTGCCGTTGAACAAGCCGATATTGGCCGGCGCCGCCTCGACCAGAACCGGGGGCGTGAAATAGCGCGCATAGCCGGCATGGAAGGTCGTGTATTTAAACGGCTTGTAGGTGAAGCTTACGCGCGGGCTCAATTGGTTGGCGTCGGTATATTCCCACATTTGATCGAAGCGCAGTCCCGCATTCATCGTCAGCTTGTCGGTAATTCTCCATTCATCCTGGGCATACACGCCGGCGAGCCAACCGAGTTTCGAAACGTCGTCGCTGATTGACTCTGCCACGCCTGTCGTCGAGTTCTGTACCAACGAGGTATTGTCGACAACGGTCTGTTCGCCGCTAACCGTGAAGCCCATGCGCAGCGTGTGCGCCGGGTTGATCAGATAAGAGGCGTCGCCCTGGACGCCGTTGGTATAGGCTTGCCGGCTGATGTCCGAGGCGATGCCATTCAATAACAGGTCGCCGGTTGGGTCCGGCATGAAGTGCAGGTTGTCGTAGCGGGTGAAATAGGACAATTGCCCGTCGAAACCGTTCACCGACCGTTGCAGCGCCAGCACGCCGAACTGAGTGTCCTCGTATTGGTTCTCGTTAAGCTGTGCTGAATTGAAAGTGCCACCTGACAACGGCGGAACGAGTGTCGAAGAAATCGGCGCGCCGGTCACGTTGGGAATCTGGAAATTGGTTGTGGCCGTGCCCGCCATCAGGGTTAATCGCGTATAGGGGTCGACAAAAGTCGACATATAGGCAAAGCCCCTCTCCTGCGACGTGAAGTCGTGGATGGCGTTTAGAGTCGGCAGCGTATTTTCGATACCCTCCGTGTTCTGCACATAACGGCCGGTGAAGTAATATTGCACGCCCGGATAACAGTTCAGGGTTGAAGGCGGCGACGTCGGTGATCCCTTCGACGCCGAGGTGTCGGGGCAATTGTTGCCGAACGTGCCGCCATATTCGAAGCTCGGCTGAATGGTTCCGCGGCTGCCGCCGTAAAAGCCGACACTGCCGGAATTGTTGAAGATGTCGGTGCGCGTCGTGATGTCGAGCAGACCCGTCGTGCGCTGGCCGTATTCGGCCGGCAGCGCGCCGGTGACCAGCGCGATAGTGCCGATCATGCCGGTGTCAAGAAAGGTGCCGAAGCCGGTGACGCCGTCCGGCAACATCACGCCGTTGATGCGGAACTGTGCGTTGGCGTGGTCGTTGCGGATATGAAACAAACCGCTGGCTGCGGAATCCTGCGATACGCCGGGCATCTGCAGTATCACCTTCTCGACCGGTGCATTGGTACCTTGCGGCAACGCCTGAATGGTGTCGTGGCTGATGGTGTCGGAGGTTGTGCCGATGGTGGTGTAGAGATTGCTGCGCGCCTGATTGAAGTTGTCGTTTTTGACCGTAGCGGCGTTGACCGTCGGAGCCGGAGCCAACCCGACCGGCGGCGGCACAGTGCGCCGGGCGACCGGACGCGGCGGCGGCGGTTTCCTTATCCCCTGCACCGTTAGCTGCGGAAGCGGGACGCTGTGGGCGGCCTGCGGAGGTACAGATGCCGGAGCGGGCAGCGCCTGAGCCGGGGGCGACTGAGGAGGCTGCGCTGCCGGCGCCCGATCCGAAGGAGCTGGTGTGGGCGCCTGATCCGCAGGAACCGGTGCGGGCGTAGTCTGATCTTGAGCGGGCTGATTTTGCGCGCTCGCCGTTCCTGCGATTGCGAGGACCGCGACGAGGGCCGAGCCGCCAAGGAGCCTTAGCCGATAAGCATGCACTGACATGAATATTCCGCCGAAATTGCTGCAGGGGATGGTCCGAAACCTGCTGGCGGTTGAGTGCTGTTCACGGCACATTGCGCAACGTCGAACGTGTAGCAATGCCGCATTCGATCTTGCGGAATATTGCCGGCACATCAAGTCAATTCGCGCCACGCATCCCCGCCGACCGGCATCAACCGCCGATCAAGCGGCGGGCGGCGCGCGGGATCGGAAGGCGATGCGACGCGGCTTAAGCGACGCGCGGGCACTCGCATAAGAATGCACGATGCGTTCGAAACCGAGCGGCACCGGCAAGGGCGGGGCGTGCGAAATAAAAGTCGTCGATACGAGATAGATCGAGGCGCAGATCGCACAGTAATCGTCGTCATCGCCGGAGTTTTGCAGTGGCGTCTGGCGCGACGCATCCGCCAGCGTGGTTTTATGCGGCGCCACGACGGCATTATGGGCCGCAACGGGCCGAATGCCGTCGAGATGCACATGGCCGAACGAGAGCGCGATCTGCAGCGCCAGTGCCGCAAACGCCAACCACGCACCACGCCGCTTATGCCGACAAACCCATCCCATGGCACCTATGCTAACGTTATAATGTTACATTTAGCAAGAGGGCGGCGCGTGCTGACGGCCGTCGAACATGCATAGTCCGATCATCCATCTATCCCCCGTTGGGCACGAGCAGCGCCTGCACCCGCGACGGCTCTTTCGAACCTCCGCTGCTCAGCCATTTGTTCAAGCGGTCGAGATAGAGGTAGACGACAGGCGTGGTGTAAAGCGTGAGGTACTGGCTCACGAGCAATCCGCCGACGATGGCGAAACCGAGCGGCCGGCGGATTTCCGCGCCGGTGCCGCCGCCGAGCATCAGCGGCAGACCGCCGAGCAACGCCGCCATGGTCGTCATCATGATCGGCCGGAAGCGCAACAGACACGCCTGATAGATCGCCTCTTGCGGACTCATCCCCGCCTCGCGCTCCGCGACCAGCGCAAAATCGATCATCATGATCGCATTCTTCTTCACGATCCCGATCAGAAGAATAATGCCGATGATGGCGATGATGCTCAGTTCATAACCGCCGGCACGCAGCACGATCAGCGCGCCGAGCCCCGCCGAGGGCAATGTCGATAAAATCGTGATCGGATGGATATAGCTCTCATAGAGCATGCCGAGAATGATGTAGACGGCGACGATGGTTGCAAGGATCAAAAGCGGCTGCGTCGACAGCGACGCCTGGAACGCCTGGGCGGTGCCCTGGAACGTCGCCTGCAAGGCTGCGGGTTTGTGCAGCTCCCGCTCCGCATTCTGGATCGCGGTGAGCGCGTCGCTCAGCGCGACGCCGGCGGCGAGATTGAACGAGATCGTCACCGCCGGAAACTGGCCTTGGTGGCTGATGGTGAGATAGGTCGTCTTGCTGGTGTCGACTTTCACCAACAGCGACAGCGGAATGGGCTGTCCGGTCGCGGGCGAATTGATGTAAATATGATCGAGCGCCGCCGGGTCGTTTTGCAGCTTCGGATCGATCTCCATCACGACGTGATATTCGTTGAGCTGGGTGAAATATTGCGTCACCCAGCGCTGGCCGAAGGCGTCGTAGAGCGTGTCGTCGATGGCCTGCGGCTGAATGCCGAACCGACCGGCGGTGTCGCGATCGATGGTCAGGACGGCAGCTGTCGCATTGGACTGCTGATCGGTGGCGACGTCGCGCAATTCAGGCAAGCTGCGCAACTTGTCCAGCATCACCGGCGACCAGGTGCCGAGCTCGTCGAGATTGGCGTCCTGCAGCGTATATTGAAACTGCGAACGCGCCGGACGGCCGCCCATGGTGACGTCCTGCTGCGCTTGCAGATAGGCCGTGATGCCCGGCACCTTGGCAAGCTGCGGCCGCAGCCGATTGATGATCTGGTCGGCTGTGGCGTCGCGTTGGTCGCGCGGTTTGAGGTTGATCCAAAACCGGCCGTTATTGTTGGATTGCGAGCCGCCGGTCACGCCGACGACGAAGGCCACATCGGCAACGCCCGGATCGCGCCCGATGATATCGGCAAGCGCGAACTGATGCTGCGTCATCGCGCTGAATGAAATGTCCTGCGCGGCCTCGGAAATGCCTTGCACATAGCCGGTATCTTCCTGCGGGAAGAAACCCTTGGGCATCACGACATACAAATAAACGGTGGCCGCAATGGTGACGAAAAGAACGCCCATCATCGCCGGCCGGTGTGTGAGCGCCCATTTCAGGCCACGGTCGTAAGCACCAAGCAGACCATCGAAAAATGCTTCGGCCTTCATGTACCAAAAGCCGTGCTTGGCATGCTTTTGATCGGACAGATAGCGCGAGCACATCATCGGCGTCAGCGTCAGCGAGACAAAGGCCGACATGGCGATCGTCATCGTCACCACCACGGCGAATTCGCGCAGCAGCCGGCCGACGATTCCGGACATGAACAGCACCGGAATGAAGACCGCGATCAGCGACACGCTGATCGAGACGATGGTGAAGCCGATCTCGCCCGCGCCTTTAAGCGCGGCGTCAAACCGGTCCATGCCGGCTTCCATGTGGCGATAGATGTTTTCCAGCATGACGATGGCATCGTCGACCACGAAGCCGACGGCGATGGTCAATCCCATCAAGGACAGATTGTCGATCGAATAGCCGAACGCATACATAAACGCCAAGGTGCCGACGATCGACAGCGGCACGGTGACGGCCGGGATCAAGGTCGCCCACAGGTCGCGCAGAAACAGGAAAATGACGCCGATCACCAGTCCGATCGTCAGCAACATGGTGAACTTGACGTCGGCGATGGAGGCGCGGATCGGGCCGGTACGGTCGATCAATACCGAGACGTCGATGCCCGGCGGCAGCGCCGCCTGCAGACCTGGCAACGCTTTGTGCACCGCGTCGACCGTTTCGATGATGTTGGCATTGGGCTGCTTGAACACGACCAGCAGCACGCCCTGCTTGCCGTAATGCCAGGCGGAGATCTTGTTATTCTCGGCGGCGTCCGTCGCCACGCCGATATCGCGCACTTTGATCGGCGAACCGTTGCGGTAGGCGAGAATGAGATCGTTATACGGCGCCGCGCGCAACAATTGGTCGTTGTCGTAGATCGTGAAGCTCTGCGTCGGCCCGTCGAAATAGCCTTTCGGCGAATCGTTGGTCGCGGTCGACAACATGGCGCGGATGTCTTCCAGGCTCAGACCCAAGGAAGCGATCTTGGCTGGGTCGACCTGCACGCGCACCGACGGCTTCTGCTCACCGTCGATATTGACCAGCGCGATGCCGGGTATTTGGGAAATCTGCTGTGCCAGGATGGTGTCGGTATAGTCGTCGACGACGGTCAAGGGATAATCGTCGGACTGCACGAAGAGATTGAGGATCGGGGAATCCGCCGGGTTGACCTTGCGGAAAGTCGGCGGCGTCGGCAGGTTCTTCGGCAGCACGCCGGACGATGCGTCGATTGCCGTTTGCACATCTTGCGCCGCCCCATCGATGCTGCGGTTGAGATCGAACTGCAGCACGATCGACGTCGTTCCAAGACCGCTCGACGAGGTCATCTGCGTGACGCCGGGAATCTGGGCGAATTGCCGCTCGAGCGGCGTCGCCACCGCCGAGGCCATGGTCTCGGGGCTGGCACCGGAAAACGACGCGGTAACCTGAATAGTCGGAAATTCAACTTCGGGCAGCGCGCCGACCGGCAACAATGGATAAGCGATCGCGCCGAGGATCACGATGCCCGCCATCAACAGATAGGTTGCGATCGGGCGGCGAATGAAGCGCTCGGAAATGTTCATGGCGCGGCCGGCTCGCGCTTGGCGGTGCGTTCGGCGGCGGCATGTTGCGGTTCGGCGGGTAACGTGGTCACGGCAACCTTGGCGCCCGGCTTCAACTTGAATTGGCCGTCGAGGACAACGCGTTCGCCGACCGTAACCCCCTTGTCGATCACCGCGACGCCATCCTGCACCGGGCCGACCGACACGCGCCGCCGCTCCACGGTCGAATCGGATTTGACGACATAGACGTAAAGTTCGGCCGGACCGCGCTGCAGGACTTCGGCGGGTACCGTGACGGCGTTGGGCCGATCCTCGATCTCCAGATGCGCATGCACGAATTCGCCGGGCCACAACGCATCGTCGTCGTTCGGGAAGACGGCCTTCAGCCGAATTGTGCCGGTCGCGCCGTCGATCTGATTATCGATCAGGACAAGACTTCCCTCGGCGACTTTCGTCTTCTCGTCACGGCTATAGGCTATGACCTTGAGCGAGCTCGCTTTCATCCCCGAAGCGATGTTTTGCAGATAATCTTGCGGCAGCGAGAACAAGACGGCGATCGGATGGACCTGGGTGATGACGACCAGGCCGCCGGGATCGCTGGCATGGACGATATTGCCGCGATCGATCAGCCGCATGCCGGTACGGCCGTCGAGCGGTGAGACGATCGAGGTATAACCAAGCTGGGTTTGCGCGTTCTCGATCGCCGCCTGGTCGCCGCGAATGGTCGCCTCGTATTGCGCGATCAGGGCTTGCTGCGTATCGACGCTTTGCCGCGTGGCGTAATCCTTGGCGACCAATGACGTGTAGCGTTCGAGATCGAGCTTGGCGTTGGCCAATTGCGCTTCATCATGCGCCTTTGTTGCCTCGGCCTGGTCGAGTTGCGCCTGGAACGGGCGCGGATCGATTTGCGCCAATTGATCGCCTTCTTTGACGTCCTGCCCCTCGGTGAAGTTGACCGCCTGGAGTTCGCCGTCGACACGCACGTGGACGGTCACGCGATTAAACGCTGTGACCGTGCCGAGGCCGGTGAGATAGACCGCAACGTCCTGCCGCCGCACCTCCGTCGTGGTAACCGGGATTGCCGGCGGTGCGACGGCCTTGGCCGATCCGGCGGGCTTGCTTGTCAGATAGAAAATGCCGGCCGCGGCGAGCGCCAGAACGACCGGCACTCCAACCCAATATCGTGTGCGAATCATCGTTGAACCCGGACTGCAATTCAGGTGAATCGCCGCGGAACGGGCGGGGCCGATTTCGGCTGCCACCGTGACCGGATGCGGCGCGTGATGCAGAAATAGCGGGGCTAAGCGCCCGGCGGACCGCGGGCTTGAAATGACAGTGCAATTCTCGCTGCGACTTCGCGCGACGCTGTCTGCACCTGCCAGACGTGCCGGACCGGCATCGGCACGATCAGCACCGGCGGCAATGACGGCGTCGCGGTCGCGATTAGCGCCATAGTGGCGCAGATCGCGCAATAATCGTCCGATGCAGGTTGATGACCCTGGTCGGCCGGCGGCGCGGGCGAAGGTGCGGTACCGAAGGCAATGAGGGTCTGGTCGGCGGCGGGCAGCGGCGGCAATCCGAGATCGTCCCGGTGCATGTGCCCGAACGACAACGCCAATTGCAGCGCCAGCGCCGCCAGCGCCAGCAAGGCGCCGTTCCGTTTATGGCGATTAACCCATCCCATCAGCCAACGCTTAGCGTTATAATGTTACATTAAGCAAGAGAGAAGAGTGACCCCGTCCAGACATTCCTGGCGCAGCCGCGCCGGCATTAACGGCCCGTGCCGATCTTCATCGAATAGCGACGCTTGCCGTGCTAAAGCCCCGCCGATCCTCGCCATTCCGAGGAGCGAGCGACGAAGCAATCTAGAACGGCGGCACCGGCTGGATTGCTTCGCTGGCAATGACGGCTTCGGGGCACACGCTTTTCCGACGATGAGCAGCATGTCGAGTAATACACCAAACGGACCAGACCCGCGGGCGCAGGCGCTCGTCGGCTCTTACGCGCGCGCCGGCTATGCGCAGATCGCCCCGCCGGTGCTGCAGCCGGCCGAGCCGTTCCTCGATCTGTCCGGCGAGGATATCCGCCGGCGCATGTTTCTCACCACCGATCCGGACGGCCGCGAATTGTGTTTGCGGCCCGATCTCACCATTCCGGTTTCGCGCGCTTATCTCGCCTCGCCGGACGCGGGCAAGGCCTCGGGCTTTTGCTATCTGGGCGCGGTGTTCCGTCACCGCGAGGGCGCCGCGGCCGAATTCCTGCAAGCCGGTATCGAAAGCTTCGGCCGGACGGACAAGGCGGCGGCCGATGCGGAAATGCTGGCGCTCGGGCTTGAGGCGACAACGCAATATGGCATCGGCGCACCGGAAATTCGCGTCGGCGATGTCGGTTTGTTTGCCGCCTTTATCGCGGCGCTCGATCTTGCGCCGGTGTGGAAGCGGCGTCTCGTCAAGGATTTCAATCGCAAATCCTCGCTGAAACACGATCTGGATCAGCTGACATTATCTGCCGCCAATGGATCCAATGAATATCAAGGCGTTCTTGCCGCGCTCAACGGCTCCGATCCCAAGGCGGCGCGCCATCTCGTCACCGATCTGCTCTCGATCGCCGGCATTGCCGCGGTGGGCGGCCGCTCGGTCGCCGAGATCGCCGATCGTTTCCTCGAACAATCCGCGCTCAACGCGCCGAGCCGCCTGCCGCGCGAGACCCGCGCACTGATCGAGCGCTTCCTGTCGATCGCCGGCGATCCGGACGAGTCAGCCGGCGAACTCCGCGCGCTCGCCAGCGACGCCAAGCTTTCGCTCGCGCCGGCGCTCGATCTGTTCGAGACCCGCGCCGGCTTCCTCGCCGCGCGCGGCGTCGATGTCCGGAACATCAAATTCTCAACCGCATTCGGCCGCGGCTTCGACTATTACACCGGCTTCGTGTTCGAACTGCACGATGGCGGTAACGGCCCTCTGGTGGCCGGCGGCCGTTACGACGGATTGCTGACACGGCTCGGCGCGCGCGAGCCGATCCCGGCCGTTGGCTTCGCCGCCTCGATCGAAGAGCTTGCCGCCAGCGGACGCCGCTCATGAGCGCACCGCTGATCCTCGCCGTGCCGTCGAAAGGCCGCCTGCAACAGAATGCCGAAGCATTTTTTGCTCGCTCAGGCCTCGACCTCGTCAAGCCGCGCGGGGCGCGCGATTATCGCGGCACCATCAAGGGCCTCGACGGCATCGAAGTCGCGTATCTTTCGGCCTCGGAAATTACCGCGCAGCTCGCACAGGGCACGGTGCATCTCGGCATCACCGGTGAAGACCTGCTGCGCGAGATGATCCCGCAATCCGCGGAACGCATCGTTCTCATCACCGGCCTCGGCTTCGGCTTCGCCAATGTGGTCGTCGCGGTGCCGCAGGCCTGGATCGACGTGCGCAGCATGGCCGATCTCGACGATGTCGCCACCGCGTTCCGGCTGCGGAACGAACGCAAAATGCGGCTCGCCACCAAATATGCCAATCTGACGCGCGGCTTTTTCGCCGAGCACGGCGTCGTCGACTATCGCATCGTCGAAAGCGCGGGCGCGACCGAAGGGGCGCCTGCCGCCGGCACCGCCGAGCTGATCGTCGACATCACCACCACCGGCGCCACGCTTGCCGCCAACGGGCTCAAAGTCATCGATGACGGTGTCATCTTGCGCTCGCAGGCGAACCTGGTCGCCGCGCGCACGGCCGCCTGGGGTCAAACGCAGCGCGAAATCACGCGGCGGCTGCTCGACCGCATCGCCGCGCAAAAGCGCGCCGAGGCGTTTCGCGAAGTGCGGACGCGTTTTGCCGGCATGACCGACTCACTGTTGTGGAGCGCGCGCGAAAAATTCGGTGTTACCTCGCCGTTCGGCGGCCCGACCTCGTCCGGCATGCTCACCCTGCACTGCCCGCCGGATAATGTGCACGCGCTGGCAAGCTTCCTGCGCGAGCACGGCGCCGAGGCCGTTTCCGTCGTGGCGATCGAATACGTCTATACCGCCGACAATCCGCTCTATGCCAAGCTTGCCGGCGACCTGGACAAAGGCTGATTGGCGGCCCTCGGCACGATGGCGCCACACCCGAAAGCGCCTATATACTTAGGGTTCCATCGGAGTTAAGCCCATCGCCGACGAGCAAAATCAAGACGAAGAACGGCCGTGCCTGCACTGCCTGATCGTCGAAACCATCGACAGCTTTTTCGCCGAATATCCGGTGTCGCCCGACGAGCCGGAAGCGGTCGATACGGATGAGATCGTGACCGCCGTCGCCAAGACGGTGGCGGAACTGACCTGCAGCCTCGACAGCGCCAGCCGCCAGGCCATGCTTGAGCAGTTGACGCGTGAAATCGCCGATTACGATGCCGAATTTCGCCAGCAAGACGCGCTGGGATCGAGTGGGTCAGCGGCGCGCCATTGATTTCTTCGGAGCTGTTGTTACGGCAGACTACGCCTGACGGCGGCGCTTGCGCTAAGCTCCGCCGCAAGATCGATAAGCGCGTTCTGGGGGAGCTTGATGCCGCATCGAAATAACCTGCGCCGCGTGCTGGCGGCTGCAGCGTTCGTGACATTCGTCCTCGCCGCCGCCCGAGCCCAGGCACAGAGCAATACAACAACCGGCAACATCACGGTCATCGTCGCCTTCGCGCCGGGCGGCGTTGCCGACACTCTGGCGCGGCTGATCGCGCAAGGTCTGAACGAACGCTTGCACCAGACCGTTGTAGTCGAGAACCGCGGCGGCGCCGGCGGTAACATCGCAGCCGACCTGGTCGCGCACGCCCAGCCCAATGGTTCCACGATTCTTGCCACCACGACCGCGTTCGCCATCAACGAAACGCTCTTTGCCGACAAGCCATTTGCGGCGAGCGATTTCAAGACGGTGGCAATCGCCGCTTCGAGCCCGGAAGCTTTGGTGACCGGCCCAGGCAATCCGGCGAATAGTCTTATCGAATTGGTGAAGAACGCGAACGGCAAGACCATCAATCTTGCGATTCCCGGCGTCGGCACGGGCTCCGACATCGAGGCCGAATATTTCTTCAAATTCCTCGCTAAGACACCGGTGCAGCCCATTCCGTTCCAGGGCGGCGCGACGGCGATCAATGCCACGATCGGCAACCAGGTCGATCTGATGGCAACCACACTCGGCGGCGGCGCCGCGGCGCAGATCGCGGGCGGCAAACTCAAAGGGCTCGGTATTGCGGCCGGTAGACGCGCCGCGGTGGCACCAAATTTGCCGACTTATGCCGAACAGGGATTTCCAGGTTTCACCGCGGCGTCCTGGGTCGGCTTCTTCGTGCCGTCGAAGACCGATCCGCAGGTGCTTGCCACGCTCAACGCCGCCATCAACGACATCGTCAAGACGCCGGAAGTCCAAACGAAACTGGCCGATATGGGCTTCGACCCAATAACGGGTACGCCGGCGGAGGCCGACGCCCTCTTCGGGGCCGAGGTCAAGAAGTGGGGCGACATGGTCAGGGCGCTCGGCCTGTCGATCAAATAGCCGGCTGCGTCCGAACAGCTACGCGGTATGCCCGTCGAACTCCCCCGACTTCGGCAATTCCTGTTCGCTTTGCGGTGTCATCGCCGCCGTATCGGCGGCGCCAGGCACGCCGCGCGGTCCAAGCTTGCGCCGCGCCATCTCGTCCTCGGTTAGACGATCTTCTTCGCGGACTTCTTCGCGGATTTTCGGCATCACATCGCTCAGAGCGGACGGTGCATGCGGCCGAGCAGCCAGCCAAGTCCGACCGCGATGGCAACCGCGGTGTAAGGCTGGGTCTCGATCGTGTTGCGCAAGGCGCGCTCGAACGAACCGGCGGTCTGCCGCGCGGCCTTATTAGCGCTGCCGGCGACATCCGCGGCGCTATCGACGGCGTGATCGTAGAGATCCTGCGCGGCGTCCGCCGCATCGCCGACAACGCCGCTCGCTTGCTTCTTTGCGTCGCCAAAAGCGCGGGTAAAATCGGGAGAAGCTGTACGGGTCTGTGCCATGACGGTCCTTTAATGACGTTCCAAAACGGGGTTGGGGTTTCGGATGGGTGTTTCTCAACGCCCAAATGTCCCAAAAAGTTCAAATCCTGCCGCATTTCGCCCTACGCGGGGTTATGAATTTTATCGGCCGAATGGAACTCAATCATTTGCCGGCGGATTAAACCGTCGAAAATTTGCATCAATTCGCTCGAAGCGAGGTTGAAGACCATGGGCCTCATCCTTCTGATCGTCGTTCTCGTCCTCTTATTCGGCGGCGGGGGCGGCTATTGGGGTTACAGCCGCGGCTATTATGGCGGCGGCGGCCACAGCCTCATCTGGCTCGTTGTCATCATCCTGGTTCTGGTCGTGTTGTTCGGCCACCACGGCGTCCAAGTTTGAGCATGGATAATCGCTAGCCCCGGTTATGGGGCTCATCAAGAGCACCAGCTTTAGAGGAGTGTGAACGTGCGAGCCTTATTTGGTTTTATTCTTGGCATCATCGTGACGATTGCGGTCGCCTATGCCTATGACGCGACTACCGGCCGCGCGTCTAATGGCTTGTCGGCGGATGCCGCCGGCGGTCAGGCGCCAATGGTGAATTGGAGCGTCGTCAGCGACGGCTGGAACAATCTGCAGTCGGATTTACGCCTCAAAACCGAGAATCTGGAGAAAACGCTGAAGCGGCACTTCAGCTGATCGCAATTCCGACGATGAGCTTCGCTAAAACTTGATGCCAAGACTTGTCACGACTGCCTTGGCGAGCGTCTCCGGATCGTGATCCGGGGACGCTGCCGCGATGGCAAGCACGCGATCGGCAATCGTTTCCCTGACGCTGTCGGAATAACGGGTACCGTGCAGCTTGCCGCATATGGCGTCGTAGGCGTCGCCAAGTATCTTAGTGCGAACCTCGTCGAATACCGTGGTGGGCACGTTAAAAGCTTCCATGGCACGACACCTGCACTCACGAACCATTACACGACATTGGCTTGCAGACTGTTTGTTAAATCAATCAAGTTTTCAATGATTTTGAGCGAGAACCGGCTTGTTTTGACGCACGGCAAACGGCTACGCGCCGTTGCCGCCATCGCGCTCAGGCTCGCTCTGCACGCGAAACACTACGAAATGCGACAGCGTAAAATTGACGACAAAACTTGCCAGCACCGCGAGGCCCTTTGCCAGCCAGACCGGCAGCAAAACAACCTGCGCGGCGATCAACAAAGTCGCTGTGTTGGCGACGAGGCCTGCGATACCGGATACGACAAAGACCGCATAGCCGCGCCAGTGCAATCGGCGTCCGGACTCTGCCGCGAAGGTAATCCAGGTATTGAGAACATAAGATCCGCTCACCGCGACGAGCCACGATGTCATATTCGCGGCCACCAATAAGACCGTGTCGGCTTCGCCACAGCGGCAAGCCGTGGCGAGCGCGGCGAATAGCGCCAGCGCCGCGGGCAAATGCGCAAATGCCGCCCGTGCCAGCAGGAAAGTCGCATAATCGACGCCGGTATTGATCAAGCCGATCAGCGCAAAGGAGATCGCTTTCCGGCCCAGCGTCCCTTTAGGCGACGCCTCTACGATCGCCGCAGTGACCGAATCGGAGCGGGAAATTTCAGCCATTACGGGTTCGCATATCACGTTCTGGGTCACGCGCCACCGGGGCGCTAAGTTGCGACACTTGCGGGGGTGGGCGCACCACCCCCGTTTGCGGTATAGAAACATCCGATAAGGGACCAAGCCGTAAAGATTAATGAGCGCCACGCCCAACCGTATAACCCCGCTGACCCACGACCTCGGCGCCGCCGAGGCCGCGGCGCGCGGACTTTCGATCGTGGTGCCGCTTTATAATGAAGCGGCGTCAGTCGAACGCCTGCATGCGCGGCTTGCGGACGTCGCGCAAAGGCTCGCCGCCACACGCGGGCTTGCCTGCGAAGTGGTCTATGTCGACGATGGCAGCCGGGATAACACACTGACGATCGCGCGCGCCCTGCCCGCTGCTGGCCTCGACGTCCAGGTGGTTTCGCTGTCGCGCAATTTCGGCAAGGAAGCAGCGCTGTTGGCCGGCCTCGATCACGCCAGGCGCGGCGCGGTGTTATTCATCGACGGCGACGGTCAGCATCCGCCGGTCCTGATCGAGAAACTGGTTGGTCATTGGCTCGATGACGGCTGTGACGTCGTTTATACCGCGAAGGCGAACCGCGCCAACGAGTCGGCCGCGCGCCGCGTGGCGGTGAAGGCTTTCTATACGCTGTTGAACTGGGGCGCGCGGACGAAAATTCCGGAGGACGCCGGTGACTTTCGATTGTTGTCGCCGCGTGCGGCCAATGCGCTCCGCCAGTTGCCGGAACGAAACCGCTTCTTCAAAGGGTTGGCGAGCTGGATCGGCTTCCGCCAGATGCGGATCGACTACGAGCCGGAAGCGCGCACCGACGGTCAATCGACCTGGAACACGCGCCGGCTGATCGGACTTTCGGTCAACGGCTTGACCGCATTTTCGGTGGCGCCGCTGCGGTTCGCCACCATGCTCGGCGTGGTGCTTGCTTTTATCGCCTTCATGTACGGGTTGGAGATCGTCTACGAGACTTTCGTTTACGGCGAGAAGGTCCCCGGTTATCCGTCGCTGTTCGTCGGCATGATGGTGCTCGGCGGCGTGCAGCTCATCATGCTCGGCGTGGTCGGCGAATATATCGGCAAGATCCTCGAAGAGATCAAAGGCCGGCCGGTCTATTTCGTTGCCGAGCACGAGGTGAAACTGGCGCAAGACGCCACGCATGCGGACATCCCGGCCGGCACCGGCGCGCGAACCGCGGCCGAATGAACGAAACAAAACGCATCTGGCTCTGCGCCGACGATTACGGCATTTCGCCCGCGGTCAGCGCGGCTGTCCGCGACTTGATCATCCGCCGTCGCATCAATGCGACTTCGGTGATGGTCGGCACGCCAAGCTTTTCGCCGGCCGAAGCGCAGGCTCTCACTGCTGCGGCTGCGACACACGCGGCCCTCGGGCTGCATGTGACATTGACCGGACCGTTCCGGCCGCTCTCTCCCGATTTTGCGCCGCTGCATGACGGCGCCTTCCCGATGCTTGCCGGCATGGCCGGCCGGGCGCTGGCGCGCCGTCTCGATCCCACGGCGCTGGCCGCCGAGATCGCGCATCAATTCGCCGCGTTCCGCGCGGCCTTCGGCCGGCCGCCCGACTATGTCGACGGCCATCAGCATATCCACGTGTTCCCGCAAATACGCGACGCGCTGATCCGCGTCGTTAAAACCGCAGCACCGCAGGCCTGGATCCGGCAATGCGCCCGTTCGGACGCGGCACCCAAGAGCTACGCCGATCCGAAGGGCTTCATCCTCGATGCGCTCAGCGCGCGCTTCCGCCGCCTGGCGACGCAACAGGGCCTGCGCACCAATCCGGCGTTCGCCGGCACCTATTCATTTCAGCCCGGCGCCGTGTTCGAGGACTTGTTTCCCGGATTTCTCGATGGCCTGCCGGACGGCGGCCTCGTCATGTGCCATCCTGGAAAAGTTGACGACGAATTGCGGCGGCTCGATCCGCTGACCGATTTGCGGGAGCGCGAATACGCCTATTTTCTCGACGAGCGATTTCCGCAATTTCTGGCGCAGCGTGGCTACGCACTGGCCTGAGAACCGTATCTCGCCTGCAGGGCTTGGATATAGGCTGTATATTTCGACGCAATATCGGCGTCGTCTATCAGCAGCACGTTTTCCGCGTTGGCCATGGCGTGGTTCGACAGATTGAAGCTTCCCGTCACCACGATATCGTCGGCGATCACCAGCTTGTTGTGCATGAAATTGTGGGGCTGATGCGGCTTATGACGATCGTAGGAAATAGAGTTCTTGCGAACGAGACGGGTCGCGACCTTGTCCCAGGTGTTGATCTTGTCGGCGCCGACATGCGCTGCGGTCCATTGCCGCCTCACTTGGTCCATTTGCGGACCGTCATAAAGACCGCCAAGCGGCATGCCGCGGTCGATCGCTTCCGACAACGCCGCCAGGATCGGCCCTGACGAAAGCACCACCGAGGCCACCAGAAGTCTTCGCCGCGCCGCGGTAATGGCGCCGACGATTTCCTTGACGATCGCGGGGCTTTGTTCAGGCGCGAAAGCAACAGTTATAGGCACGCCGCCAACGCGAACGGTATCGACATCGCGATTAGTGGGTCGGTCGGCAATCCTGCCGGAAGCAAAAAGGCCGGCAAAATTCTTCGAGAAGTGCGCTGCTAACTCGCGCGAACGCAGTTGCAGGAGATTGTTCTCCTGCAAGCCCCAGGAATCGTTGGTGTAATTTACCGAGCCCAAAAACACCGCAGCTTGGTCGGAATTGCCGTCCCGGACCAGATATTTGCTGTGCATCAGCACACGATACCCGGTGACGGGTTTGACTTGCGCTATATCGGCGAATGAATGCACGAAAGTGTCGGTGCCCGGAGCTTTTTTATCGGCCTCGATATGCGCGGGTGACGCGGCAGGCCCGGCATCGCCGTTCGGCTCGGTGGTCGCATCGTAGATGATGCGGATGGCAACATTGTTCTTCGCTCGCTCCCGCAACGCTGCCGCGATGATCGCGGCTGCCTCGTCGCCGAGCCGGAAATCGTAGATCGCGATGTCGAGTGTCGACCGCGCTTCGCTGATGAATTTGGCGATCCGGTTCGCGACCTCGGCGATCTGTGCCTTGCGCTCGGGCGTCGGCGTGAACGGGTCGTCCCCCATTTGCTGGAGGAACATGAGCTCTATGCCGCCGGCAGCCGCCAGCGTTGCCATTGCCATTGAGAGTACCTCGATGCTTCGCGGGTTTATTCCTGCCGTTCACACATCGGACGCCGATGGGTATCCGGGCGGCCGCGGCCCGGCTTTCAGTCCGAGTCTGACCAGTTCCTGCCAGGCTTGCTCGGCATCGTCGGCATAGGAGAAAAGATCGAGATCGGTACGGTCGACCATTCCTTCGGTGACACATGTTTCGAAATTTATGACGCGGGTCCAATACGACCGGTCGACCAGCACCACGGGAACGGGCAGCATCTTGCTGGTCTGGATCAGCGTCAGCAATTCGAACAGCTCATCAAGCGTGCCGAAACCGCCCGGAAAGGCGACCAGCGCGTTGGCCCGTATCGCGAAGTGCAACTTGCGGATCGCGAAATAATGAAACTGAAACGTGAGATCAGGCGTCGAATAGGCATTCGGCTCCTGCTCGTGCGGCAAGCCGATATTGTAGCCGATCGACGGCGCGCCCGCGTCCGCGGCACCGCGGTTCGCAGCCTCCATGATGCCGGGGCCGCCGCCGGTCGCGATGACATTGTCGCGGATACCGCGATCCGAAATCAGGGCTCCGCCGCGCTCCGAAACGATTTTCCCAAAACGGCGCGCTTCCTCGTACCACCGAGCCGAATGACCGCCGGCAGGTGGTGAATCGCCCTCCCCCGGCCGCACCCGCGCGCTGCCGAAAACAATGACGGTCGAGCGGACCGTCCAGGCGCGCAGGCGTTCTTCCGCCTTCGCATATTCGATCTGCAAGCGGACTCCGCGCATGGAGTCGCCGAGCAGAAAGTCGGGATCGAGCGCGGCAAGACGGAATGCCGGCGAGTTCTTTTGCAGGGTGTTATCGGCCACGGACGCGACCTCTCTTGTCGAGCGCGCGGCTAGATCACCACCACCTTGGTGCCGACCTTCACGCGCTCGTAGAGATCGCTGACGTCTTCGTTGCGCATGCGGATGCAGCCCGACGACACATTGGTGCCGATGGTCCAGGGTTCGTTGGAGCCGTGGATGCGATAGAGCGTCGAGCCGAGATACATCGCGCGAGCGCCGAGCGGATTGTCGATACCGCCGGGCATGTAGCGCGGCAGATCGGGACGCCGCTGCAGCATGTCGGCCGGCGGCCGCCAATCCGGCCATTCCTTCTTGGCAGTAATGGTCTTGATCCCCGCCCAGGTGAAGCCCGGACGGCCGACGCCGATGCCGTAGCGCAACGCCTTGCCGCCGTCCTCGACCAGATAGAGAAATTTGTTCGGCGTATCGATGACGATGGTGCCGGGCTTTTCCTCGCCCCGATAGTCCACGACCTGGCGGTTATAGCGCGGGTCGATCGGATAGGACGACATGTCGCCTTGGCTCGACGGCGCATAGCCGGGTGACGGATTGTTCGCATATGGCTGCGGTTCCGGCGCCGGGGCGGTCTGATAGGCCGGCATCGCCGGCTGAAAGACATGCGCCTGGATGGTCGGGCCGCCAAAAATCCCTTCCAGGAAGCCGCGGGCAGGAGGCGGTGCGGGCTGCGGCGGCGGTGCGGCCGGTGCCGGTGCTGCGGCATAGCTTACCGGCATCGGCGCGGGCACCGCCGGCTGTGGCGCGTAAGCTTGCGGCGCATACGTCTGCGGTTGGGCTGCCGCGTAGCGCTGAGGGACGACATAGCCTTGCGGTGCGGCCGCGTAACTTTGCTGGACCGCGCCGCCATAGCCCTGCGGCGCCGCATAGACATATTGCTGCTGCGCGGGCTGGGCATATTGCTGCTGCACCGGTTGTGGCGCTGCGTAATATTGCTGCTGCACCGGCTGTGGTGCCGCATAATATTGCTGCTGCACCGGCTGCGCCGCCGCATAATATTGCTGCGGCGCCGGCTGGCTCATCACGTAAGGCGAAAACGTCATCTGGAGAGGATCGGCCTGGGCCGATAAAGCCGGGCAGAGAACGTAGAGCGCGCTCGCCAAACCGATTGGCATTGGCGCGGAGATGCAGATACGCCGCATTGCTTAACTCATCACGCACGTTGCACAATGAGCGCGCCGCGACGCTTGCAGCCGTGCCGCCCGCGCTCAGCTACCACTACAGACGGAAACCTCGACTGTTTGGTAAATAAATTTTGCTTCGATCTTATTTGCACATTGTTCATCAAGGTACAGTTGATATTGGGTGAAGCGTCTTGGTTAACCGGGCGTTCCCTCTCCCAATCACGGGTGCAGCCACGCGGCGCGCCGTGAACGCGGTATTAAGCCGCCCAACCCTAAAGTCCGGTTCTGCACAGTCGCGCCTGGGGCATCGCGCGAAAAAACCGCCAGCTTGGTCGGGCGACAATGGCCGAACTCCGCAAGAGATTCCGCATCGAAGCGACCGCCGCGGCACAGTTTCCCCGCAACGGCAGCCCGGCGCAGGCGCCGCTTCCCCGCGGCGAGCCCTCTGACCTGCATCACGATCTGCACCGTGACTCGCGCCACGCCGAAATCATGCAGGCGTTGGGCACGCTCGCAACGGTGATTGCCGCACCGCGGGCCAAAGCCGACGTCCCTGCCAACGACGAAGACGACAAATTCACGCGGCGCGCCGCGCAACTCGCCCGGATTGCCGACGAGCTCGACGCAGTCCGCGCCGGCAGCGCCGAGGCGACGCAAAAGATCCTCAACGCCGCCGAAGAGATCGATCAGCTCGCCAACACTTTGTCGGCGGCGCTCAGAGGCAAGCTCGAACAGGACCTGGCACAGGATGTCACCGATCTGGTCATCCGCATTTTCGAGGCCTGTAACTTTCAGGATATGATCGGCCAGCGCATCACCAAAGTGACGGCGACGCTGAACGCCATCGAAAATCAGGCCGAGCACGCGACGGCTTCGCCGTCATCCGCGCCCGAGGACGCCGCGCAATTTCTGCACGGCCCGCGGCTCGCCAAAGACCCCGGCCACATGGACCAAAGCGAAATCGACGCCCTGTTCGGCGACTAAAGCGCGCACCGTCCAAGCGGAAACGAGAGAACGCCGCCGGGGGACATCCGGTGGCGTCAACGTAGCTCCGTTTCGCGCGGATCAGAACGGTTATCGCATCGCTATAAGGATAAAATCTGCACTATCGTCATTCCGGATCGACGCGAAGCGGCGAGTCCGGAATCCATAATCACAGGTCAGCGAATATGGATTCCGGGCTCCTCGCGTTGCTCGGCCGGAATGACGCGCGGCGCCTGGAATAACGATTCTATTGCGGCTTCATCGCCGGCTTGCCGCGGGCCATGCCTTCGGCGGCACAACGCACATAGACGCCGGTGCCGTAGCGGCCGGCGACTTCCGGGTCCATCCAGCGCAGCACCATGGTACGGCCGTCGAACGAGACGATCTCGCGATCCTGCGGACCGGCGGCGTCGCCGGGCGGCCCGATATAGTTTTTGCCGCTCGCCGAGCCTTTGAGCTGCAGCTCCTGCAATTGTGCGCTGTCGGCGAGATACATCATGACGCCGCCGTTCGGCCCGCGCGTGATCTCGACCGGCTGGCCGCATTGGCCGCGGGCGGCGGCAGCGGTGCGCGCCAGGTCCTCGTCCTTGTGGAAGGCGCCGTAGCCCCAGCGGCCGACGACTTCCTCCGGCCGATACTGCGACGGGATCGCGGGTTGCCCCATCGGCGGCGGGGCCGCCTGCGCCACCGGCGGCGGGTTCGAAGAGCAGGCCCCGAGCGCCAGCGCGCCGAGCGCCGCCAGCGCTAAAACCGTTTGCCGATAGGACACAGGCATAGCAAAGCCCCTCACTGACATGTACTCAATCCGAGCGCGATTTTGGCCGCCGCCCCTGGCGCCCAATCTACCGCTCCGATCTTTCGACTTTGTTTCAAATTGTACCCGCCCCGAAAGACCGTCATTGACGATTACGGCCCAGGTTTGACCGCGAGAATAGCTTTTTTCCGGTTCGATGGCTTCGTCATTCTGAGGTGGTCGCCAACGGGTCCGGCGGTTGGCCGGCCCGATCACAGGCTCCCCGATCCTCGAAGGGCAGCTTGGGAGTCCGGCGGGCTCGCCTTGACTCCATCTCGTTCGCACCCTATCTCCGCGGTGCCTGCTGGCACTCAGCCATTAGGAGTGCTAAGGCACTGTAATTAACCCCTTTTTTTAAACGCCAAGGCCGCCTCTGCGCGGCGATGAGGGTGAATATGGCAAAAACCAAGTTCCGGCCGCTGCATGATCGCGTGGTCGTCAAGCGTGTCGACGCCGAAGCAAAATCCAAGGGCGGCATCATCATTCCCGATACCGTCAAGGAAAAGCCGTCGGAAGGCGAAGTCGTCGCCGTCGGCCCCGGCGGCCGCGACGAAGCCGGCAAGCTGGTCCCGATCGACGTGAAGTCCGGCGATCGCGTGCTGTTCGGCAAGTGGTCCGGCACCGAGGTCAAGATCGACGGCGAGGATCTCCTTATCATGAAGGAATCCGACATCATGGGCGTGATCGCCTGAGGTCATGGCCGGACTTGTTCCGGCCATCCCGAGTTGAAAGGCACATCAGCGCCAAGTGAATCGAGATCGCCGGGACAAGCCCGGCGATGACGCTGTGACAACCAAAATACGAACCCCAGGAGAGAACTCACATGTCCGCGAAAGACGTAAGATTTTCCACCGACGCGCGCGACCGCATGTTGCACGGCGTCGAGACGCTGGCCAATGCGGTGAAGGTAACGCTAGGCCCGAAAGGCCGTAACGTCGTCATCGACAAGTCGTTCGGCGCTCCCCGCATCACCAAGGACGGCGTCACCGTCGCCAAGGAGATCGAGCTCGAAGACAAGTTCGAGAACATGGGCGCGCAGATGGTGCGCGAGGTTGCGTCCAAGACCAACGACATCGCCGGTGACGGCACCACCACCGCGACCGTGCTCGCCGCCGCCATCGTCAAGGAAGGCGCCAAGGCGGTTGCCGCCGGCATGAACCCGATGGACCTCAAGCGCGGCATCGACATCGCGGTCGCCGCCGTGGTCGAGGACATCAAGAAGCGCTCCAAGAAAGTGGGCTCCTCGGCCGAGGTGGCCCAGGTCGGCACCATCTCGTCGAACGGCGATAGCAATGTCGGCAAGATGATCGCCAATGCGATGCAGAAGGTCGGCAACGAGGGCGTCATCACGGTGGAAGAAGCCAAGAGCCTCGACACCGAAGTCGAGATCGTCGAGGGCATGCAGTTCGACCGCGGCTATCTCTCGCCCTACTTCATCACCAATGCCGAGAAGATGGTGGCCGAGCTCGAGGACGTTTACATCCTCCTGCACGAAAAGAAGCTGTCGCAGCTCCAGGCCATGCTGCCGGTGCTTGAAGCGGTGGTGCAGTCGGGCAAGCCGCTGCTCATCATCGCCGAGGACATCGAAGGCGAAGCCTTGGCGACGCTGGTCGTCAACAAGCTGCGCGGCGGTCTGAAAGTCGCCGCCGTCAAGGCGCCGGGCTTCGGCGATCGCCGCAAGTCAATGCTCGAAGACATCGCCATTCTCAGCGGCGGCCAGCTCATTGCCGAAGACCTCGGCATCAAGCTCGAAAACGTGACGCCGGCCATGCTCGGCCGGGCCAAGAAGGTCGTGATCGAGAAAGAGAAGACCACGATCATCGACGGCGCCGGCAAAAAGAAGGACATCGAGGCCCGCGTCGGTCAGATCAAGGCCCAGATCGAAGAGACCACCTCCGACTACGATCGCGAGAAGCTGCAGGAGCGGCTCGCCAAGCTCGCCGGCGGCGTCGCGGTGATCCGCGTCGGCGGCGCGACCGAAGTCGAAGTGAAGGAGAAGAAGGACCGCGTCGAGGACGCGCTCAACGCCACCCGCGCCGCGGTCGAAGAAGGCATCGTGCCGGGCGGCGGTGTTGCGCTGTTGCGCGCCAAGAAGGCGGTCGGCAAGCTCACCAACGCCAATCCGGACGTCCAGACCGGCATCAACATCGTGCTCAAGGCCATCGAAGCGCCGCTGCGCCAGATCGCCGAGAACTCCGGTGTCGAGGGCTCGATCGTCGTCAACAAGATCCTCGAGAACAAGTCGGAGACCTACGGCTTCGACGCGCAGAACGAGGAATATGTCGACATGATCGAAAAGGGCATCGTCGATCCGGCCAAGGTGGTGCGCGCCGCGCTGCAAGATGCAGCCTCCGTCGCCGGCCTGTTGGTCACGACTGAAGCCATGATCGCCGAAACGCCGAAGGATGCGCCTGCCATGCCGGCAATGCCGGGCGGCGGCGGAATGGGCGGCATGGGTGGAATGGGCTTCTAAGCTAACTATCGCGGTAAGTGAGAAAGGGCGCGGCCTCGGCCGCGCCCTTTTTGTTTGCAGCTTTGTGGGCGAGCAGAGCGCCGCAAAAAAGGGCCACAAAGGCGCCGCGAATGCCACGCCTTTTTTCTTCCTGTTTCGTCGCGGGATTAATCCGTCTCGCGCGACACTCCGATGACACAGTCCGCGCTCGGGAGACCGTCCAGAGCCAACTGGTTCTCCAGAACCTTCGCTTCTTCGTCCATACCCATCCAGCGCAGTTTGCGGATCAGCCTAACGACTTCGTTCGATGTCCGCTGTTCCGGGATGTCGGACGTCGTTTGTTGTTCGCGGCGCATTGCCATGGACGCTCTCCCTTATGTACTCACAAGCATGTTCTTATTAAGCCGCTTTGACCACTTGGATACGCCCGGCGAGAATACGCGGCTGCCGGGGGCCGGCCGTCAGGAGGCTTTCTTGAAAGCCTGGTTGACACTGCGCACGAGCGGCGCCGCGCTTTCACCAGCCATCTTTTGTCCGAGCGCTGTCAGCTCTTTGAGCTGCTCGCTGAGCGTCTCGAACTGCTTATGGGCGTGCGCCGTCCACAATTCGACGATATCGGCCGGCGCCTTGGCGCTCGCAATCTGGTGAGCAAAGTCGAAAGCGGCTTCGGTGTTGATCCGAGCCATATCGATCATCCTGACGTTAAAGGTGCGGATGTTTTCGACCGCGACTGCCTGGTTCTGCTCTACCGCCGCCCTGCCCTTCTCAAACGTCTCGCTGGCATTTGACGCGCTCTTGTCGGAAAATTTTCGGGTTTGGTCGTGTTCGCTCATGGGGCTCATCGTGTCCTTCCTTTGAATTGTTTGTGAGACTATCGATACGCACGCAACTGAGTGCGGCGCCCGGCAACGGTGCGCGAGCACCAGCGGCGCCCGCAATGCAAGCTAAGAACTACTTCCCGACGCAAATCATGCCCGCCGATGGCACCAGCGCTGCCAGTGCACCAACGGCGACTGCGGCATTCCACCGTTTCGCGGCCACACACGGACAAGCCACGCAGCTTGCCGGTACTACGCATGTGTCGACGCCGCGACCGAAGCACAATGGCGGGTCGGAAATTTTTTTCACGCCAGAGTTGTTCCAACAATGGAACTCGGCTTCGGAAAGGATCATGCGCGGATGGAACATCTTTGCCGTAGCTTTGCAGGGTGAGCAGGGAAGCGAAATCCACCGTCGGCCGGCAAGAAGTGATGGGCTTCGCTGCCCTCTACCCATCCTACGGACCTATGGGCCTGGGCGTTTCACGCGCACAACTGCAGCGGTCATAAAAAAGTAGCCGGGAACAAAGTGCCGCCTCCTAGGCTTATTAAAGCACTGCCATCCCGCCGAGGATTTGTCATGGAATTGATTCTGATCATTGTCGTTATCGTGCTGCTCTTTGGCGGCGGTGGATATTACGGTCGCCGTAGAGGCCACTGGTGAAAAAACTCACGAATATCTCTTCGGAGCACTTAAGCTGATTACCTTGAAGCCGCCCCTGTCGGGCGGCTCTTTTTTTGCCGCTGCCGCGCCGGTCACTCGGCATCGGGAAAATAAAGTTACAGGATTAGATCCGCCCAACAGGAAAGCGACCGATGGTGAAACGGCCCAAGAAACGGCGCGACGTTACGCCGTTTCGTGATGAATTATGGGGTGAAGGCGGATGAAGCGCCGCCACTTGCTCGCAGGCTTGCCCCTCTTCGCGGCTGGCGTGCTTGGCCCGCGCATCGCCAAGGGCGCGCCGCCGTTAAAGGTCGGGGCAGCCCTTCCCGACCCGCCCTTTGAGCTAAAGACCAAGGAAGGCCCGGCCGGCTTCGACATCGCGCTCATGCAGCGCATTGCGGAGAAGCTCGGCCGCGTCTGGCAGTTGGTGCCTTATGAGGGTGCGGACTTTAACGGCATCTTCGCCGGTCTCGATGCCGGCACTTATGACTGCATCGCCTCGGGCACCACCATCACGCCGGGCCGCCAAAGCATCGCCGATTTCTGCGCACCTTATGCGGTCTCCGGACAATCCCTCGTCGTCGATACCAGCCGCCATCCGAACGTGCATGGGATCGCCGACCTCAAAGGCCTGGTAATTGGCGTACAGCAAGGCAATACCAGCCAGCCGGTCGCCGATAAGCTCGTCGCCGAGCATCGCGCCGCGCGCGTGCGTGTCTACGCCTATGACGAGATCGAGAAGGCGCTCGACGACCTCTCGACCGGCGGCTGCGATGCCTTCATGAAACTCGCGCCGGTCACTCAATGGTTCGTGCGTAACCGCCCAAAGCTTCGGGTGGTCGAGACCGGTATTACCCGCGAGCATCTCGGCATCTGCGTGCGCAAGGGAAACACCGCGCTGCGAGACGAGATCGGCAAAGCACAAGCGGCGCTGATGGCGGACGGCACGCTCCCTGCACTGATCAAGCAGTGGCTCGGCAATGGAGCGACCGCGCCGGGGTGAGAACGGCGCGGGTTTACTCCGCTCATCCCCGTTTACTCCACCCATTCCAGCTTACTGCGCTCATTCCCGCGAAAGCGGGAATCCATCTTCGTTCCAAAACGCCTCATTCAAGGCGCTCATTCCAACAGGTGGTCGGCAAGCGCCAGCAGCGATGGCGGCACGGTCACGCCCATGGTCCGAAAGTGCGCCAAGTGGATACAGCCTTCGAAATTATCAGGCTGCCGGATCGGGATGTCGATCGTGTCTTTCCCTGCTGCTTGTCCGCGCAGGATTGTATCGACCATATCGGCGGCGCTCTCGAACAAATCGCAGAAACGCGGCCCGTAGGATATGCAACCGCCATGGTCGAGGTATTCCCGAAAGGCGTGCACCGTGGGCAGTTTTGCCCGCAGCGCCAGGTCATGAAGTTCATGGGAATGGGTGGTTATGAGCGGATCGGTGCAAACAAGAAGACCTTTCACCTTGCCCTCGAGCTCTCTGATGACGCGCGCAATATCCTTTTGTTGCCGAATTGCGCGCTTGTGGACCTTGAGGTCGAAAGTGGGGGCCACCTGCTGCGCTATTTTCATCTCCAAAGCGACATTGGGAGATTTATCATTGCCGATGAGACCGATATGAGCCTTGCCCAGTAAATGGCGCAAATAATCAAGCCGTTTGACGACAAGATTGACCTGCTGGTTGGACAGGCCAGTCAAATTGCCCGGCTGGCTGAAGCTTGTGACCAGTTTGGTATCGACCGGGTTGCCCGCCGTGGCAAAGACGACAGGAATGGGCGGTTTCACCGCGGCAGCTGCTTTTTTTGCAGGCAAAGGTAGCCTGAGTGCCACCGGTGACGATGACCTTGACCTTGCGCTGAACAAACTCTTTGGCGAACTTGCTATAGTTTTTCTCGAGGCCCTCCGCCCAGAGATAGTCGATCTTGATGGTGCTGTCTTTAATCCACCCGTGCGTGGCTAGCTGTTTTTCGAATGCGGCGACCCAGCCGCCCCAGACTTGAGGATTGCACGCGCCCAAGAAGCCGATGGTCGGTATTGTGGAATTATGTGATGGCATGCTTCCTCCTACAGTTGCCGGCGTTGAAGCCGACGGGTTTGTTCGGAGCAGAAAGTCTCTTGCCGTCGTTGTTCCGCCTGATGCGCTTCCCCCACAAGAACTCACACTCTTAGCACATCGTCTGAGGAATGTTTAGCTTAGCTCGATTCTGTTTTCATCGTCACAAACAGCGCTCGCAGTGAAGCATCTGGACGGACTTAAATGATTGGCGGTGCTATTCTTCTCGTTCCCACACGACCCGGCGAAAATCGACCTTCCCAGGGAATAACAAGCTCGGCGCCGGCGCGGACTCTATAAACAGTCTATCGCCCTCCAGCCGAAAGTGCCGTCGCTGTTCGGTTCCGTTCCAGGACTCATTCCAGGAGGCTTCGACCACGGTGATGAAGTCACTGCCTTCGACGCGGTATTTGCCGGTGTAGGCCATCATCGACCGGTGCAATGCCGTGCGTTCCTTGTCTCCTTCGCCGGGGCTTCGATGCGCGGCCGTGGTTATCGCGCACAAACGGCCCTGTGGCGTCAGTATCAAATAGCCTTTCGGGCTCGAACCAAAGAGGTCATGCGCTTGATCGTCAACAATCGCCTGCGAAGATACAAGCCTCCAATTGCCGACGAGGGCATTGCTCTCTGCTGTGACTGGTGGCTTTTCCATGAGTCCGGCGCCTGCTTCGTATATCGAAGGTGAATTGTCGATCAGACTTGCGCAGCGGAAACGGCTCACTCGAGCACATCGGTGACGCGCACGAGAAACGACTCCGGGATCTTGACGCCAAGCGCCTTGGCGGTGGTCAAATTGAGGATGAGATCGAACTTGACGGGTTGCTCGACGGGAAGGTCCGCCGGCTTCACCCCGTGCAGAACCTTATCGACCAGATCGCCGGCGCGCCGGAACAGGTCCGGAAAATTCGGTCCGTAGGACATCAGCGCTCCGGCCTCTACGTATTGCCGAAACGCATTGATTGTCGGTAGCCTCTCGCTGATGGCCAAGGTGTTGATACGAACTTGATCCATTGTGATGAGAGGATCAGTGCAGACATAGAGCGCATCGGCGCGGCCCGTAAGTGACTCGACTCCGGGGATGATTTCTTCCGCTTTCTTGACCTCTATTCTAAAAGATTCAAGGCTGAGCTTCTTCGCCGCCGCCTCGACGGCATCCATCTCCAGCCGGACGTTAGGACTATTGATATGGCCCAGGATTGCGACCCGCCGCAAATCCGGAATGATTTCACGCAACAATACCAGGCGATAGCCGCCAAGATCGGTCTGCTGGTTCGACAGTCCCGTCACGTTACCGTTCGGGTGTGCCAGACTGGCAACCAGTCCAGTGCCAACCGGATCTCCAGCGGTGGCAAAAACGATCGGAATCTCCGATGTTGCTTGCATGGCGGCAATGACAGCCGACGTGCCTCCGGTGACGATGGCATCGACTTTGAGACGAACGAGCTCGGCCGCAAACTCGTGGTACCGCTCCTCGTGTCCTTCCGCCCAGCGATACTCGATGGCGAGGTTGTAACCATCGATCCAGCCGAGTTCGCGCATCCGCTGCAGGAAGGCGGCGACGAATGAGCTCCAGACCGAAGGCGAGGTCGGACCCAAAAAACCGATTTTCGGCTGCGAGCCCGGCTGCACCGCGAAAGCTGCGGACGACCACGCCGCCGCGCTACCGATGAATGCGATGAACTCGCGCCGTTTCATGCGGGCTCTCCGGGACAAGGCCTCATCCTGGGATCAAGCTAGCACACTGAAGAACCGGGCGTGAGTTCAAACGGACAGGTCGTCACCGACCTGTCTTTGTCGATTTTGGGCTCATCGCCGCCTGCTCTTTCTCCTATTCAATCCACTTTTAGCTGCGGACCGACGATCTCCACCCCGTGAACGCGACAGAGTGCGTGCCACTCATCAGTGGTCGGGTTTTTCGATAACAATTCGCTGGCATCGCGAAGGAATTGCTCCATCGTGCCTGCGGGCTGATAGGCAATCATGAGGACGCCTCGTTCGCTGATGTTGGCGAATGTATGAGGCACCTTGCGCGGCGCGAATAACGTGTCGCCCGCTGTGAGACGGAAATTATCGTCTCCGACTTTAAAGAGAAATTCGCCCTCGCGCACGAAGAACCATTCGTCCTGGTCGTGATGGTAGTGCAGCGGCGGACCACCCTTTTTCACCCGCACGGTGTCGTAAATACATAAATTGCCGCCGGTGTCTCCCGCGGACAGTTTGCAGTGGAAATATTCGCCGACGACATAGGGAAGCGGTTTACCGAAACGATCATGACCTGCTGATACTCGAACGGCCTTGTCTAATCGATGCATTGTCAATCTCCCCCACCAATTGACAGCAAATCGCCAGAGCCGATTTAGGATGCCTCAAACGGCACATCTCAGCCAACGATAGTGACAGGAAAGTACGGGCAGGGTCCACCGTCAGCCTCGTGTTAGCGCTGTTCCGTCACAGGCTTACGCCGCCATCGCAACGCGAGGATGAACTTTCTCTCCTTGTTAGAGCGGATGCGGTTCATTGAACCGGGTTCAGTCCCTTGGTGAATGGATTGCCGATGGGGGGATGCGAATTTTAGGAATATCGTCAAAACGCCGGTTAGGTTGACTGCAAAAACAGATATCAATTTCAGTGCTTTGCAGCCGCAAAGCGCGCCACCGCGCCGTTGTTGAAATGGTCTTCGTTGACGAAAGCAGGCCATGGAAGAACGGCGTCATGCGGTTCGGACACGCTCGCTGCTGGCGGGGAAAATCCTGCTGAACGGGCATCGCTCGGTCATCGATTGCTTGGTGTGCAATCTGTCCCCGCAAGGCGCCCGCCTCAAGGTGACGAACATGGTCGGCATCCCGCAGACTTTTGACCTGCAGATCGACGGCGAGAGAAATGCGCGGCCCTGCGCCGCGGTATGGCGGGCCCACAATCGCATCGGCGTCGACTTTCAGGCGCGGCGGGAGCCGGACCTTGAAAGGGCGGCCTATGTATCAGGCTCTGGCACCAGCAAACCCGTCGCCGAACCGCAGACCGAGCCCGAAATGATTCAAAGCGAGCTTCTGGCGTTGCGCACCGCACTCAATGAAGTGCCTTTCGGGGTGGTGCTGCTGGACGCCGAAATGCGCGCCGAATTCATCAATCGCGCGTTCCGCAAGATGTGGCGCCTGTCGGATGCAAAGGCCGACAGCAAGCCGGCTTCGTCTCGCTGATGTATCACGGCCGCGACACGCGGGCTTACGAGATCCCCGAAAGCGAACTTGGCGCCTACGTGGCGGAACGGGTCGCGCTGGTGAAAATCGGCGACAGGAGGCCGATGGATCTGCGGCTCGCCAGCGGCGAAGTTTTGCGCTTTCAATGCACGCCGCTGCCGAACGGCGGCCGCATGCTCAGCTACATCTATGTCACCGATATCGTCAGGCATGCGGATGAACTGGAAGTGCTGCGCACCGCGCTCGATAATGTCGAGCAGGGCATAACGCTGCTCGACGCGGGATTGACGATCCGATTCATGAACCGGGCGGCGCGGACATTGTGGCAGGTATCGGAGGAATGGATCGCGCGCGAGCACCACTATGCGGAGCTCGTGAGCCGCGCTCGTCATGACCAAATTGCCGACCTGCCGGGCGACAAGCTCGAAGCCCATATCGCCGCACGCATCGCCGCCGTCCGCAACGGCGATCGCCATCCGGCGGATATTTTGTTGAGCGACGGTAGGAGCATCCGCTTTCAATGCGCCGCGCTGCCGAATGGCGGGCGTATGCTGACTTACACCGACGTCACCGACCTGGTGCAGAACGTGGCCACCATGCACCATCTGGCGACGACCGATGGCATGACGGGCCTTTATAATCGTTGCCACGTTCGCGAACTTGCGGCAGCGGAATGGCAGCGCTTTCAGCGCTCTTATCGGCCGCTGTCGGTTTTGCTGTTCGACATCGACCAGTGCAAATTCATCAACGACACGCTTGGCCATGACGCGGGCGATCGGGCGATCGCTCACGTCGCCGGCCTGGTCAAAGAGGGCAAGCGGCCCGCCGATATCGTCGCCCGCCTCGGCGGCGACGAATTCATCCTTGTCCTGCCGGAGACCACGATCGCGGAGGCCACGGCCCTAGCCGAACGCTTGCGTGAAAAAGTGGCGAATTCCCGGTTCGGCGAGAAAGGCGCGGAAGTATCGATGACGATCAGCATCGGTGCCGCCGAGGCGACACTCGCCATGTCCGGCATCGACCTTCTCATCAAATGTGCCGACGGGGCGCTCTACCGCGCCAAGGCTCTCGGCCGCAACCGCGTCAGCGTGGCCGCCGCGGCGGCGTCAGGCGTCCGGCACGCGGCGGAATAGGCGAAGCGATCAGGCGTCGCTTAGGCCAAGACCACAGTCAACGGCACCGATTTGGGGCACCGATTTGGTCAATTCGTCATCAGCCGGAAACGGAGCGGCGTAGGACCGGAAAGCTCGACGACCTCGCCACTTCGCCGCCAGGCGGTGACCTGAGCGAGCGCCGCGAGAAGATCAGCATCGCGGGCCTGGCGTTCCGGCTCGCATTGCCCCGGCACGGGGGCGCCGGGAACGATGGTGATCGCGGCATCGTTCACGGTTGCCTGCGCGGTTGCGCTCGAGCACCAAAGATCGATCGAGGCCGTACCGTTCTCCTCGATCTCGATCATCGGCACCCGCTTCGAGCCGCGCATCGGCGCCGAATCGAGCATCAGCTCGCTGCCGAACGGAAAGCTGTCGCTCGCCTTCGCGTTCCCGACCGGATGCCAAATCGCGGAACCGAAAGCCGACCATGTCACGAGCATAGCAAGGCCGCAGGCGAAACGCCGGTAAAGCATTGTCATTCCCAGTGCGAGGAGAAGGTGAATGGCGAAGAACGAAACAGCGAATAGGGGAACTTGCCCCCCACCCGCTGCTTTCTACTCGCTATTTCGCCACTCGCGTCCCGTCAAGCTTTGGGCAACGCGGCGATATCGGGGAAGAACAGGTAGCAAGCCACCCCGATGATGACGAGATAGGCCAGCAGCACGAGGCACCAGCCGAAATTATGGCGGATCACCTCGCCTTCGTTGCGCACGAACTTGCTGGTCGAGACGCCGACGCTTGCGGTCTGCGGCGCGATCGGCTTGCCGATCTCGGCGCCGACCGAGTTCAAGGTCGGCAGCAGCAGCAAGGGGAAGCCGAGCACCTTGCCGACCAAGGCCTGGAACGTGCCGAACATGGCATTCGTCGACGTGTTGCTGCCCGACAAAGCCACGCCAATAAAGCCCAGAATCGGTGCCACGATGATGAAGGCCGCTCCGAGCTTGGAGAAGGCGCTGGCGAGCGAGCCCGCCATGCCGGAGTAGTTGAAGACATAAGCAAGGCCGAAGATGAATACGCCAACCAGGCACGCGCCCCACATCTGCGACCAGGTCTTGGCGAAGATCGCGCTGATCTGGCTCATGCTGACGCGCAACAGAATCACCGTGATGATCCAGGACGCCAGTATCGCCGTACCGCCGACGAAAGGCGTCCAATTGAACACCGCGCTGATGGTCGCCCCCGGTGTGATCGCCGAATTGGCGGCCACGACGTAATGCAACAGCACAATCGAAGGCAGATGCGACCAGGGTCCGGTCCAGGCGACGACGACCGCCACCAACACGGCAATCGGCAGCCACGCCATGCCGATATCGGCGGCCGAGAGGCCGTGCGCCTCCGCCTGTACGTCGCCGGTCGCCGGCGCGCCCCCATAGGCCAGGACTTCCGCGGGCCGCCACACCTTGAGCAGCAGCAGCAGCGCGACAAAGCACACGATCGAGCCCAAGACATCCGGCAGATAAGGGCCGAGATAGATCGCCGTCGGCAATTGGCCGCCGATGTAGCCGAGCGAACCGACGATGGCGAGCGGCCATGCCGACCACATGCCTTTGTTGCCCGACACGAGGTAAAGCAGAATCCAGGGAGGCAGCAGAGCGAGAATAGCGACGATCTTGCCGACCGAAGCCGAGTAGATCGGCAACAGGTCGACGAAACTCATGCCCAGCGTTCCGGCGGTCACCGTCGCCAGCGCGATGATCGGCGCGCCCAGGGCGCCATAGGAAACCGGCGCGTTATTGGCGATCGCGGCCACCCGGATGGCGTCGAGATCGGGGATGCCGATCGCGACCAGAATAGGTGCGACAAAGGCCCACGGGTAGCCGAACCCGACCAGGCCTTCGAGCAGGGCGCCGAACGCCCAGGCAAACAGGATGGTCTGGACCCGCACGTCGCGAGTTCCCTGCTGAATGAGCCAACGGCGCAGTTTTTCCATCCCCCCGGTCGTAACCAGGGTGTTAAAGAGCATCACTCCCCAAAATGTGATCCAGTCGACGTTCCATATACCGGTCGCCGAGCCGTAAAGATAAGCGAGGGCGCCGTCATAAAGCGGCATCTTCCAGACCCAAAGCCCAAGTAGGAAGGTGACGATCGACCCGATCAACACAGCGAGCCACGCCGACATGCGCAGGCCCGCCAACAGGAACAGCAGCAGGACCACCGGAATGAGCGCGACCAGCCAGGTCAGAAACAGGTTTCCGGTAGGGTCGAGGATTTGGGTAAACATGGAAAAGTCCTCCCCAGCAAAACGCCCTTATGGGCTTCGTTGTTCGTCCCCCGCCACCCCGGGACGTGCCGCGTGAGAATGCCGCGACCCGCGACATCAGGAAAGCAAAATTTGCCTTCATCGAAACTGCCCCGGTGCAAAGCTTCGTGTTATTGCACCGCACCATATGAACACCACATCGGGATTTCGACGTCAGCTGATTGCCCGACTTGGTCTTACGACCAGTTCTCATCTCTCGGAGGTCATACGTGAAACGTCTTGCCGCGACGCTCGCCACGATCTGGCAGCTGTCTGTTCCCTATTACCGCTCCGAAGACCGCTGGCCCGGGCGCATTCTTCTCGCCTCGGTGATCGCGATCGAACTGGCGTCCGTCGCCATCACCGTGCTCCTGAACCAGTGGTACAATCGCTTCTACAACACGCTGCAAGATCGCGATTGGAACGCCTTCGTCAGCGCCGTGCTGTTTTTTTGCGTGATCGCCGCGATCTACACCGTGCTTGCGGTCTATCAGAACTATCTCAATCTCTGGCTCCAGATCCGCTGGCGGCGCTGGATGACGCAGACCTATCTGCGGCAATGGCTCAACACCGCCAACCATTACCGCATGCAGCTCCTCGGCGACGAAGCCGACAACCCCGATCAGCGTATCGCCCAGGATCTGCAGATGTTCGTGCAGTACACGCTGACGATCGGGCTCGGCATCCTCAACGCCGTGGTGTCGTTTTGCTCTTTCGTCGTCATTCTGTGGGAGCTGTCCGAACAGGCGCCGCTCCACCTGTTCGGCATGTCCTTCGCCATTCCGGGCTATCTCGTCTGGGCGGCGCTGATCTACTCCATCATCGGCACTCTCCTCACCAACCTGATCGGCTGGCGGCTCATTCCGCTGAACTTCAAGCAGCAGCGCTTCGAGGCCGACTTCCGTTTCAATCTGGTCCGCACGCGAGAGAATTCCGAACAGATCGCTTCGCTCCATGGCGAAGCCGCCGAGCGTGAACGCCTTGCCAGCCGCTTCGGGCAGGTGGTCGATAATTGGATCGCGATCATGCGGCGGACGAAGAAGCTGACATTCTTCACCGCGAGCTTCTCGCAAGCCTCGGTTATCTTTCCTTACATCATGGTGAGCCCGGCCTATTTCGCCGGCGCCATGCAGCTTGGCGGCTTGATGCAGACGGCGTCGGCCTTCAACAGTGTGCAGACCGCGCTGTCCTATTTCATTTCGTCGTATCAGCAGATCGCCGATTGGCGCGCGGTCATCGCGCGGTTGAGCGGCTTCGAGACGGCGATAGCAAACGGCCGCGCCGCGGCGCTGGCAGAGCCGGCGATCGAAGTCTTGCCGCGCGACGGTTCGAACGCGATCTCGATCGACCGGCTGAACGTCAATCTGCCGAACGGCGAGCCGCTGGTGAATGCCGAGCAGATCGTTCTATCGCCGGGCGAGCGCATTTTGGTGTCCGGGCCGTCGGGCGCCGGCAAATCGACGCTGTTCCGCGCCGTCACGGGTATATGGCCGTTCGGATCGGGCCATGTATCGGTGCCGGAAGACGCCAAGATCATGCTGTTGCCGCAACGGCCGTATTTTCCGGTCGCTACGCTTGCCGCGGCCGTGAGTTATCCGGCGCGCGCCGGCACGTTCGACGATGCTCGAATTGCCGAAGCGCTCACCGCGGTCGGATTGCCGGAATGGAGCACGCGGCTGGGCGAAGAGGCGCACTGGAATCGCATGCTGTCGGTCGGCGAACAGCAGCGCCTCGCCGTCGCCCGCGCCTTGCTGCAGGCGCCCGATTATCTGTTCCTCGATGAGGCCACCGCTTCGCTCGACGAACCCTCCGAGGCGATGCTGTACCGGCTGCTGCAGGAGCGGCTCAAGACTGCGACCATCATCTCGATCGGCCACCGCTCGACGCTCGGTGCCTTCCATCGTCGCCGGGTCGAGGTCACCGTCGGCGAGGCCGCGTCGCAGGTCCGTGACGTGTCGCTGGCGTCGGCCGCGGAGTGAACACGGGAATAGCCTGAGTTCTCGCCGCTCATTCCCGCGCAAGCGGGAATCCATCTTCGCTTATGCCAAAAAGCTGGGTTCCCGCTTGCGCGGGAACGAGCGGAGGAAGAGAGCAAAGCCGCGGCAAACAAAAACGGCCGATGGCGTTTCCGCCACCGGCCGCAATTCGTAACGCTCAGACGATCTTACTTGATTCCGCTGAGGTTGGTCGCGAAGGACAGCTTGGCGATATAGGCTGCACTGCACCAGTTGGAGCCGACGCCACCCGGATTAGCCGCCGTGACATGGCTGCCGAAACCACCTGCCGTGTAGTCGCTGGTGAAGGCGTTGCAATCACCTTTGTTCAAGTTGGTGTCATAGTAACGGAGATCGAGCGTGAAGGCTTTGTAGGTGAAGCCGACGCCGACGTCCCAGGTCCAGTAGCTCTTGTAAGGATCGCCGGCAAAACCTGCAGCCGTTGGACCGAACGCACCTACGCCGTAGAAGGCATCGCTCTTACCGAGGTCCCAATAGCCGAGGTCAGCCGACGCATAACCACCCCAGCCACTGGCAAACCAAGTGCTCGGCGCGGTGAATGTGCCATTGCCGGTGGTGAACCAGCCGACCGAACCGGTATTGGCAACTGACGGCGAGTACCATTCCTGCAGGCCGAAGGCCCACTGATCGTTCACCGTGTAGGTGGCCTTGCCATACCACTCATAGAAGCTGGCGCTTTCCTTCGCTACGTTGCCGTTAGCAAGCGTTGGGTTACAGCCAGCGGGGCTCGGCACGCCAGTGAGCGGGCCGCCGAAGTCACACTGGCCACCCGGGTAGTCGTAGTACCAGAAGCCGAAGTCCAGAGCCAACTTGTCAAAGGTCGGACGAAAGCCGCCGTAGTAGTCGATTTCGGCTGCGGCATGGTTCGGGAAGTCGATGCTCTCACCCGAGATGCCGGCGTAGTACTGCAAGGTCGGGTTCACGGTGTAGCGCGCCTCAAAGCCAGCCTGCGTCGACGGGTTGTGCGAGGACTGCGTGATACCGCGGAAGTTATAGTCTGTCATCAGCGCGGCGGTGATGTAAACATCCCATGGATTGGGCGGCGGCGCGGCGACCGGCGGGGCCTTTGTTGCCATGTCGGCGGCCATCGCCGATGTGGCCGCCAATCCGGCAGCAAGAACCAAAGATAAAGCGACTCTCTTCATAACCAGCCCCTTCTGTTATTCCCTGTTCGTACGCGGGAGACGCCTTGTTTCGAAAAACTCTTTCCACCTCGGTCCACAGCGCAGAGATGCAGCTTGAACACGGATGAATTTTTCGGATTTTGTTATGAAACTGCCAAGATTAAAACAGCAGCAAATGCTGCCTTTTTATGCTTTCGTGGGAAAACTAAAGACTTTGTCGCCGGGTGTGGCTGCGGGGATACACCTATCGCGGGCAGTGACGTCCTAAAGAACACAGGGATATGGAATCTCGCCGTGTGGGCGCACATTCCACCGAAGGCCCCGCGGACGATCTTGAGCAAACAAGATAAGTGAGATTCAGAGAAGAAAGCTGTTGTGGACGGGCAAGTAGTTGCCGAGAGCAACGATATTTGTAGACCGGAACGCGGCATCCACGCGCGGCGTGGTCATACGAAGCGCCACGGCCGGAAATGAAAGCGATCGGGGGCCGATTCGGCTTCTGGCAGGACGTGAAGGTCGCGTAGCCAGAAATTGACTACGCGACTTCCGTTGCAAGGATCGAGTTCTGCTCGATCCGGCTGTGGCTATGCCGCCTGCTTCTTGCGATTGGCTTCGAGCCGCGCATCGACCAGCGCCACCTGAGCGTCAATCGCCGGATGACTCAGGCCTTTCTGCTTGGCAATGAGCTGCACCAGTTTGTCGGCGCGTTCGATGAAAGGCGCGCCGTTTTGCAGCGCGCGGGCGGCGGAAGCCGGGCGGGTCAGCGATTGCGCCGCGGCGGCGTATTTCTCGAACGGCACCAGATCGGCGGGGTTGGCGCCGAGTTTGACGCACAGATCGAACACGAAATTATAGACCGAGCGCGACGTCTCGATATCGCTGTGGACGGCTTCCTGGGCCGTACGCATGCCATCCTTGGTGACGCAGCGATAATTGCCGGCGAGCAGCATCGACCATTTGGCGAGCGGCACGAAAATCGAATCGTAGATCTTCAGCTTGACCGGCAGTTCGATCTTGCCCTCCGGCGTGTCGAACCGGGCGGCATCGACATCGTGCTCCAACTGGCGAAGGATCGCCGTGCTTTTCTCGTCGTCGAACCGCGCGCATTTGAAATTGGTCGGCAGCGTGACAAGCAGGAAATTGGCCTTCTCGTCGGGGGGACGGATCGCCTGCGGATCCGGGCTGTTCAGCGTCAGCGTCTTCGGATCGAAGCTGTCCCAGACCGACGGATCGGTATAAGCCGGCTTGAGCGCCTCGTAATCGAGCCCCGGGATACGCTTGATATAGGGCAGCGGCGGCATGTTCATGATCGACATGCAGGGCACCCGCGATTTCGCGACAGCGTCCAGAAGCTCGCGCACGCCGGCCGAGCGATATTGCGGCTCCTGCATGCACAAGCCGACGAGATCGTATTGCTTGGGGTCGACGCCGGTGGCTGGACCGGCGGTCACTTTGCCGGGGAGTTTTCGCGATTCCAAGAGGACCGGTTCGCTGCGGCCGCGTATCGGCAGGCGGACCTTGAAGCCTTCGGCGTTGATCAGATCGGCCTCGGCCGGCAGGCACACCAAGTGTATCGAATGGCCGCCGAATAGAAGCTTGGATGCGAGCAGCGATCCGTAGGACGCGCCCATCAGCAGGATGTTGTAGGTCGCCGGCATAACGCACCTCCTTGAGAAGCAAAACGGCCCGGCTTGAGCCGGCCAAAAACGGCCCGAAAAGCCGGCAGCCGCACGCCACCGCTTCCGATGTCAAACCAATTTTATTGGCACGGCAATGCCGATGCAATGCCGACAGGCGGCGCCGGATCGTCGGCGCCGCCGATCGTTCGCAATGATACGAACAGAGCTTAGGTCGTGCCGCCCGTATCGGAAGCCGGCGGCGGTGTCCAAGCCGCCTCTGGAGCGGGCTCCGGCATCGGAGCGGGCGCGGGCTTCGGCGCCGCTTTCGGCCTTGGAGCAGCTTTCTTGACGGGCTTCTTCGCGGCTTTTGGAGCGGCCTTCTTGGCGACCGTCTTTGCAGCCTTCTTGGCCGGCTTCTTCGTCTTCTTTGCCGCCGCCTTTAAGACTTTCTTTTTCTTGCTCGCTGGAGCGGCTTTCTTCTTTGCGGGTTTCTTCTTCGCTTTGGCTTTTGACTTCTTCGCCATGATCGACCTCCCGATCCTTGATGATTCAGAATCCGTGCCGTCCCCACGGGAGACCGGCGCTGCGACGATGACGCTAACGAACACCTACCCAACGCCCACCGCTGCGGTAACCGGATGCATCGCCGCGCGCGGCCGATGCTTCTGCAGCGTCGGCGGACAAGGACCCCCGGTTGCCCAGTCGATCAGTTCGACTGTGTGGACGACTGGGAGCTCCGTGCCCGCTGCGATTTGCGTGATGCAGCCGATATTGCCTGCTGCAATCACATCAGGTCGCAATCTCTCGATAGTCCCGACTTTACGCTCGCGCAACCGTCTTGCAATGTCGGGCTGCATAATATTGTAGGTCCCGGCCGAGCCGCAGCAGAGATGGCCGTCTGGAATATCCTTCACAACGAAGCCGAGCTTGGCGAGAACGTCCTTTGGTTGCCGCACGATGCGCTGCCCATGTTGCAGCGAACAAGCGGCGTGATAGGCGACCGCCAACCGCGGCAAATCTTCCGGCGTTTTTAGCGGCAGCCCGGCGATATATTCCGCGATATCATTGGCTAAACTGGAAACACGGGTCGCCTTTTCGGCATAGGCCGAATCGTCCCGAAACATGAAACCGTAGTCCTTCACGGTCGTGCCGCAACCCGAGGCCGTGATCAGTATAGCGTCGAGATTTGGCGTCCTGGACCAGGCATCGATATTGGCGCGTGCTTGCGCCAGCGCCTCATCTTCGCGGCCCATGTGATGCACCAGTGATCCACAACATCCTGCGCCGCCCGGCACCACCACTTCGATATTATGGCGCGTCAGCACCCAAATCGCTGCGGCATTGATTGCAGGGGCGAGCACATCGTTGACGCAGCCAGGCATCAGCGCCACGCGTCCTTTGCGTAGCGACGCGGCCGGGAAGGTCTGCGGCTCGAGCGGACGATGCGGCGCGTGCCAAGGCGCGAGCTGCAACGTTGCCCCAAGCCGCGTCAGGCCGAGTGCGTCGAGGACCGGCGCCAGCGGTTTGGCGAAGCGCGCGGCCGCCAGCGCCAGCCGGAAGCGCCGTGGATAAGGCATCACCCAGGCGAGCAGCGCCCGGAGCAAACGGTCGCCGAGCGGCCGGCGGTAGGTCTTCTCGATGTAAGCGCGGGCATGGTCGACAAGGTGCATGTAGTGCACGCCGGACGGGCAGGTCGTCATGCAGGCGAGGCACGACAGGCAGCGGTCGATATGTTCGGTGACCTCCGCGCTCGCCGGGAGGTTTTTCTCCAGCATGTCTTTGATCAGGTAGACCCGGCCGCGCGGCGAATCGAGCTCGTTGCCGTCGAGCACATAGGTCGGGCAGGTCGCGTTGCAGAAGCCGCAATGCACACAAGTACGCAAAATCTTCTCGGATTCCGCGGTATCCGGATCGGCAAGCTGGGCTAGCGTAAAAGAGGTTTGCATCTACACTCCGGCCCACATGCGCCCGGCATTGAGCACGCGCTGCGGATCGAAACCCTTGCGCACCCGATCCGTCAATGCCGCGAGCGGGCCCGGCTCAGGGGTGAAGACGTCAACCGCGGCACGCACCGCGGCCGGGGCGCGAATGAGCGTGGCGTGCCCCCCGGTGGCGCTTACGCATGCCCGCACCACGGCCGCATTGGCATCGTCGGCGGCCGGCAGCGCCGCCCAGATCAGGCCGCAGGCCCAGTCGTACAGCACTTCGGCGTCGAGCTTTTCGCGCAGCGCTTGGCCGACTTCGGCACCACGCGTAGGCGCGGTCGAGAGCCGCCAGATATCGCGCTTGCCCGAGGGGCCGCTCGCCGCAAACGGAGCAACGTCGCGGATCGCACGCCAGAGCGACCGCGACCGTTCATCGGTCAGCGTGGCAAGCGCACCGAACGGCGCCAGGAGCTTTTCCAAAACCGCCTTGCGTTGCGTCACCGAGGGCGCAAAGCCTTCCAGACGAAAGGCGGTGGCCGCGCTCCCGGTACCGGCAAGTGCGGCGATCCGGTTCGCGACGACTTCCGGCAGATGGGCTGCCGCCGAGACGTCGCCATAGGAGCCCATCGCGGCGGCGGTCACCTTGGACGCCGTCGCCTCGTCGAGATCGAGCACCACGATGGTTTCCTCGGTCTCGGCCTTCGGCAGCGTCTTGATGGTCACGTCGGTCATGGCGGCGAGCGTGCCCCAGGAGCCGGCAAGGAGCTTGCAGAGATCGTAGCCGGTGACATTCTTGACCACCCGGCCGCCGGATTTGAAGGTTTCGCCGCGGCCGGATACGGCGGTGACCCCGAGAAAATGGTCGCGCGCGGCGCCGGCCTTGATGCGGCGCGGTCCCGACAGATTGGCGGCGATGGCGCCGCCGATGCTGCCGGCGACGGTTTCACCGCCAAGGAGCACCCCGTAATCCATCGGCTCGAAGGCGAGTTCCTGGTGGCTCGCCGCTGCGAGTGCCTCGATTTCGGCAAGCGGCGTTCCGGCCTTGGCCGAGAGCACCAATTCCTCGGGTTCGTACAGCGTGACACCAGTGAGTGCCGAAAGCTCGAGCGACGCGTCCCATTGCGCGGCACGGCCGATGACGCGCTTGCTGCCGCGGCCGACGACTTCCAGGGTCTTACCATTGGCAACCGCCCAGCCGATTGTCTGTTCTACTTCCTGAGCGTCACGGGGGGCGAGGCGGTCGGCCATGTGCGGCTGCCCTATTCTGCCGCCGCGGCTGCGGGCGCAGCGGGTGCAAAATTCGGCATGATCTCGCGCGCAAAACGGCGAAGCTGTTCGCTGCCGCCGCTCATGGTGAGGAGCACATAGCTCACGCCTGCAGCGCGCAACTCTTCGAGCTTTAAGCAAATTTCGTCCGGGGTGCCGTACAGCGCGTTCTCCTCGGTACCACCGGCTTTGTCGGCATAGGCCAGAACATGCGAGCCGCTTTTGCCGTCGGGCCGGCGCGATACCTCGACGGTACGCTTGGTAAAGGCGGCCTGGCGCACCAGGGCTGCCTGTTTGTCGGCCTCGTTCCTGGCGACATAGACCTGCCGCGCCACCGCGATTTGCGTCGGATCGGCCGCGGACCCCTGAAGCTTTCGCTCGGCTTTGTAAATGCCGATGCGCTCGCCCAGCGTCTTCGCACTCGCATATTGATCGAGGATCAGATTGAACCCGCGCGCGGCGGCGCGGCGGATCGAGGCTTCGCTACCGGCGGCGACCCAAAACGGCGGATGCGGATGTTGCGCCGGCGGCGGCTCGACCACGATATCTTCGAAATGCCAGAAGCGGCCGCGATGGGAAAACCGCTCGCGCGTCGTCCACGAGCGCGTCATGACCTCAATCGCTTCCTCGAAACGCGCCTCGGCCTCTTCCGGCGCGATCTGGAAGCCTTTGAACTCGCTGTGCCGATAGCCCTTGCCGATGCCGAAATCGAAACGGCCGCCGGAGATCAGATCGAGCGTCGCCGCCTGCTCGGCGAGCAGCACCGGATTATGCCACGGCAACACGATGACCGCCGAGCCGAGCCGCAATGTCGTCGTGCGCATGGCGAGCGCCATCAGCAGCATCAGCGTTGACGACACCTGGTTCCAGCCGGTGAAGTGATGCTCGACCAGGAAGCTCGATTCGAAACCCAGCGCCTCGGCCTCGATATTGTAGTCGAGATAATCGCGGAAACCCTGCCCGCTCTCCGGGCCGAGTTCATTGCTGTTGGCTTGGGCGGACGTGAACAGACCGAACTTCATGATGGCTGCTTTTTGGCCGGGTCTTTCAGCCGGCTGCGTTTGACGCATTAAACTTACGCAATAATGCGAACGCGCGCGAGCCTTCCGGTGACCCATCGGCATAACCGGCGGGTACAGAGACTAGACCGCGATCGGAGGATCACATCTTCAAACGATGAATTACGACGCTCGGGGGCGACTCGTGTCGCGCAGGCTTGTGCTAGCGAACCGCGAGCCCGGCGATACCCTTAGGCGGCCTCGGGAATTGGCTTCACGTCGCGCCGCCGGGCCGAAACACCGGAGCTTCCTTCATGAACGGTTCCGTTCTCAATAACGAAACCGTGGATTTCCAGCGCAGAGCGAAGGCTCTCGTGGGCCTCCGGTTCCTGATGGTCGGCCCAGACGACCAGCACGCCCTCCCGGCATAAATAATCAACCAGCCAATCGAGTGTCATCTCAAGATTTTTGAGCGCCCGCCCCCGCCAATCGATCAGTGCCACGTCGTATTGTCCGGCCGGGCGGCCGCAATTTGCCGTGGCCGCAACGTGAACATAGCCGCAGGTCTCCAGGTCGAACATAAGCTCGACGCTCTTTGAGCCCGCCACGACAATTCGCTGCAGCTTCGAGCAACGTGCAAGCGCGATCATCGGTTCGACGCTTCGCTCGCCTGCCGAATGAAGATGGGATTGATACATGACTGTCACCGTTCTGCCTTGCATGCTGCCGTGAAATGACGCGCGAACGGATCGCTAGGAGCGGACGTCATGAAAGAACGCCTTCACAGCAGCAACCTAAGTGTGATTGGCCCTCGATCTCGGGACTATTTCCCTCGGGTCGGCCGGGTCGCCCTCTCGCCCTGCGACTAACTTCCGGCTTATTCGACCACGGTAAATTTGTCCCTCGGCCCATATAAAATCGAGCGGTAAGCCGGCCCATCCTCATAAGAACCGCATAAGTATTCCAAACACGATGTCCGCGTGGCTGACGCGGATTTTCGATCAGCCGGCCAAGCACGATACAGCGTGGCTGCGCCAGCTTCTCGAAGCTGTTACACGCTCTGCAACACACCGGACCTTTGGGTGCCATGGATACCCTCACGCTATTTGGCTTGTTCGCCGTCACGGCCATGCTTTTGTTCTACGCGCTCGAGGACCACAGCCGCTGGTTCATTTTGGCATTTGCCGCGGCCTGTGCGCTGGCCTCCGTCTATGGCTTCCTACAGGGCGCATGGCCCTTCGGCATGGTCGAAGCCATTTGGACAGTCGTCGCGCTGCAGCGCTGGCGAACTAGCACTACTTTGGCAGATTATTCACGCTGCTTTTTTACCCCGATCCACATTCGGCAGTTCGGACATTGCAGCGGGTTTGATCGAATGATGAGGCTGACGATGGCGTGGCGGACGGCCGGCAACGTTGGTTGAGGCGGCGGCCCGTTGATTCTTTTTTTTCCGTCTCACTTCTGTGAGGCGACGATGCTGGAGGAAGGCGTAAGCGATCATGGTCATGAGCGCGTGACGATGAAGGCCACGCCAGGACCTTCCCTCGAAGTGGTCGAGCCCTAGTTCTTCCTTCAGTTGTTGATGGGCCTGCTCGCACACCCATCGCGCCTTGATCGTGGCGGCCAAGCTGCGCAGATCTGCCCGGGCCGGCAGGTTGGCAAGATAGTATTTCTTCTCTCCCGATGCCCGAAGCTCGCCGATGAGCCAGGCCTCGTCCCCTGGAAGATGCTGCTGACCTTTGTCCCATATCCGCTGCGGAGGTCCGTCGGCCGTACGCACACGGACTGCCGCAAACCGGGCTTTCAGCCGAGCTTTTGTCCCGCTGCGCCAACTCACAGTTCTCCACTTGGCTGCGGCCAGCATGTCTTCGGCCGCTATCGATAGAACATCGGGAACGTGCCGCTTACGGGGACGGCCCCGAACTTTGGTATTCGGCCAAATGAGCCGCACGCCAACCGGGTACACCTTGAGGTGACGGGGGATGCCAACAGCCCAGGCAAGCTTGCGAGCCGTCAGCCCTTGACGGAACGGCGCACTGAGCCCGTAACCGGCATCCGCCAGCACACAGCCGAAGCGCACGCCGGCCGACGTAACGCGATCGATCTCCGCCAAGGCAATCTCAGGCTTGCTGCGAGCAGTTCGATAGACGGCCGGAACACCGGCTCGATCCAACCGCCGCCGATTGCCGATCCAACTGTCCGGAAGGAAAAGCCGCAACGCCACCATGACCGGCACTTCGCCCCGGGCGAGCGTCAGTGACACCAGTGTCTGGCAGTTCGCCGTCTTGCCCAGTGCTGAAGCGTATTGCGCGGCGACCCCGACCGAGTGGGTGCCCTCCTTCGGCACGGCGGTATCGTCGATCACCAACACCGCGTCGCTGCCACCGACCAGCCGGTCCGCTTGGACCAGAAGCTCGGTCTCCAATGGCGCCGCGTCCCAGACACCAGCCGCAACAAAATGATGCAACTGATCGTAATCACCCGGCGCAAGCCGCTCCGCCATCGGCTGAACGCTCTTGCGATCGCCGGGCCCGATCAGCCCTGCCACGTAAAGCGGGCACATTCGCCGCCGCGCCTTATGGCCCAGGCGATCCAAGAACGGCTTGAGCCAGACGCCAAGCTCGTCTTCCCAATTCGACGTCGTGTCTGCCATGGTCGGCCCTCCAAGTAGCCGACCACCTATGAGTCACAGAAAATCTGATTCGGGAATCCTAGCCATCCCGATCATGCCGCAATCTGCCAAAGTAGTGCTAGTGTCCTGTCTCTGAAATTTCTAGGCATTTATTGCGGATCGTGATTCGATCTCTGCATCGGGATGATTCGGAGGTTGCAATGACTGGGCCTGCTGCGGTGGAAATCGTTCTCAGCGCGATGGAGCGTGGCGAGTTGGAAGCACGGGTGCGTCGTCGCAAGATCGCGCGGGCGGATGCGATGCGCGCCGAGATTGTCCTTCTGGCGGCCGATGGTTTGAACAATTGCGCCATCGCCGACGAGATCGGCGCTTCCCGGATGACGGTTTTGACGTGGCGCAAGCGGTTTGCTGCACAGCGCTTGGATGGTCTTGATGACGAGCCGCGTTGTGGCGCGCCGCGCAAGATCGGAGACGACAAGATCGCCGATGTGGTGAGGAAGACGCTGGAAACAATGCCGTCTCACGCGACGCATTGGAGCACGCGCTCGATGGCGAAGGCATCGGGCCTGTCCGTTTCGACCGTGCATCGCATCTGGAACGCATTCTCGCTGCAGCCTCATCGCAGCGAGACCTTCAAGCTCTCGAGCGATCCGCATTTCGTTGAGAAGGTGCGCGATATCGTTGGCCTCTACCTTGACCCGCCGGAGCGCGCTTTGGTGCTTTGCGTCGATGAAAAGAGCCAAATCCAGGCGCTTGATCGCACACAACCGCTGCTACCGATGCGCCCTGGCCAAGCCGAGCGGCGAACCCATGACTATGAGCGTCATGGCGTCACCACCTTGTTCGCAGCTCTCGATGTGAAGGCGGGAACGGTCGTAGGGAAGTGCATGCCGCGTCACCGCGCGCGGGAATTCCGCAAGTTCCTCGACGAGGTCGAGCGGAACGTTCTGGCCAATCTCGACATCCACGTTGTCATGGACAATGCATCGAGCCATAAAACCAAGCTCATCCGCGCATGGTTCGCCAAGCGGCGCCGCTGGCATGTTCACTTCACGCCGACGTCGTCATCCTGGATCAATCAGGTCGAACGTTTCTTCGCGCTCCTGTCGGAACAGCAGATCAAACGTGGCGTGCATCGATCGACAGCCGAGCTGGAAGCTGCGATCAACTCCTATATCAAGACCCGTAACGCTGATCCAAAACCGTTCCGATGGACCAAATCGGCCGACGACATCCTCGCGTCGATCGAGCGGTTCTGCCGCCGGACAATCAGCGCTCACGAAACAGCTGCATAGAAACTTCAGAATCAGGACACTAGGGCGTGTACTCATTAATTTTGCGGCACACGAATGTCCGCTGTTCCGCGGATTTCCGACTGAACTGGAAGATGGCCCAATGTCGTAGAAGTGCCAACATGCGACAGCCGCTACGCTTACTTTTGCTTCGGTGCAGATCCAATTCTTGAACGCCGCAATTCCGGGATCGCCGTCAGCTCTGGATAATCTCTCGGCAGCGAGTCAACGAGCCGGCCGCTGGTATCTCCATCTGAAGCACGCCGCCAGACCTCACACATATGATGATGCGAACTTCTGTTTCAGATCACTAGCGCTGGACATCACAGGGTGCTCCGTCAAAGCGGACGCGCGCGGCATGGATATCGCAATAACGACGGTCGGCCCAATCGATGAGGCTCGCCATCGGGTCCAGCAGGGATTGGCCTAGCGGGGAAAGGCAATATTCAACGCTCGGCGGCTTGGTCGGAAAGACATGGCGAGTGATCAGTCCGTCGCGCTCCAAGTCGCGCAGCGTCTGCGTGAGCATGCGCTTAGAGATGTCGCGGATGGCTCGGCGAAGCTCGCTGAAGCGCTGCGGTCGCGTCGCGAGGGTCATGATCATGAGTATGCTCCATTTGTCGCCGATGCGGTCGAGCACGTCGCGCACCGGGCAGTGTACGGATTCTACTGACTGGGCGTCGTCCGATTGATATCGGCTGAATCGCTCAATCGCGCTCAATGCGTCGCTCATGCGGGTTCCCTTTTTCTCTCCTGGTTACAAAAACCTGCCTCCTTACGGTGCAAGTCCAAGGTCTTTATATGAGACCTAGCCTAGAATATAGGCCATTTACCGGGAGAATACGCATGTTTCTAGTTATGGGAGTTACAGGAAAAGTCGGCGGCGCAACGGCCAAGCATCTGTTAGCCCACGGCAAGAGGGTACGCGCGCTGGTCCGCAGTCGCGAAAAGGCGGCGGACTGGCTGGACCAGGGCGTGGAACTGGTGGACGGCGACTGGAACGACACGGCAGCGATCGAGCAGGCGCTCGACGGCGTCGACGGCGCGTTCTTCATGCTGCCGGCAGTCTGGGCCCCCTCGGCGGATTTCAAGGAAGCCAAGGGCGTCATCGCGAACTATGTCGAGGTGCTGACCAAGGCCGCGCCGCCGCGTGTGGTCGCGCTCTCGTCGATGGGGGCGAACCGGACCAGCGGGCTGGGAATGATCACCGCCCTGTCGCTGCTGGAGCAAGGCTTTCGCGACTTGGCGTCGCCGGTCGCTGTCGTGCGCGCCGGCGGGTTCTTCGAGAACTTCCTTTACGGCTTGCACGTCGCCCAGGGTGGCACGCTCCCAGTTTACTACAATCCGACCAGCCGGAAATCGACGATGGTCGCGACGAACGACATCGGTGCCGAGGTGGCGACGCTGCTGACCGGGCCGGCGTGGTCGGGGCATCGCGTCATCGAACTTGGTTCGATGGTCAGCGCGGATGAAGTCGCAGCGCAACTGGGCGATGTCATGCAGCGCGAAGTCAAGGCCTTCGCTGTCCCGCGGGCCGAGTGGCCGGCAGCGTTCGAGCAGTTTGGCATCCCGAAGGGCCAAACCGGACCGGCTGAAGCGATGTTCGAGGCCGTCAACGCGGGCTGGATGGACCTCGGCGTCGCTGGCACGGAGCACGTCGCCAGTACAACGCTTCCCCGCGATGTCTTCGCGGCGGCGCAGAAGGCCGCCACGGCGTAGGTCCGCGGATCAGCAATGAGATGCGACTTTCGGACCTGCTCCGGAAATTCGCATCTCCTTCGGAATGAATGCGTCGCGGCCGGCCGTCTCTCAGCGCGACCACACAGGTCCTCCGCGGCGCTCTTTCAGAAAGGGTTGGACAAATGTCAAAGATTTCCTGGCGCCAAGTCTCGGCCTTGGCACTTGCAGCTTTCTTCGTCGTGGGATCGCTCACCAACATCTTCGCCCCTGGGTCTATCTACGAGGAATATCTGCGGTGGGGATACCCGCCATGGTTCCATTTCGTGACTGGATCGCTGGAACTCACGAGCGCCGTTCTGCTGGCGCAGGCACGGACGCGGCTGTGGGGCTCGGTGCTCGGCTGCACCGTGATGTTGGCGGCGCTCGCGACCGTCACGCTCCACGGCGAATACAGGCACGGGGTGCCGCCATTTATCGTGGCGACACTATCAATAGTCGTCGGCTGGATCGCCTGGCGGAAGCGGCTCCCCAGCTCGGCACGACTGTCGCCACTGGAGGCCGAGGGAATGTCCGCGTGTGCGCGAGGACGCCGCGATCAGAAAGCTAAGATCGAAACGGCCAGCGCCGGACGGAGGTTCAAAACCGTGGGATATCGGGAAACGCCATCCGCCCGCCATGGACGTGCACACGCCCGAGTTCGGCGCAGTTATGCAGCGTCGGAAATACCTTGCCGGGATTGAGCAGGCTTTTTTCGTCGAAGGCGCATTTGAGCCGTTGCTGCTGGTCGAGATCGGCTTCCGAAAACATCACCGGCATCAGATCGCGCTTCTCGACGCCGACGCCGTGTTCGCCGGTCAATACGCCGCCGACTTCGACGCAGAGCCGCAAAATGTCGGAGCCGAACTGTTCGGCGCGCTCGAGCTCGCCCGGCTTGTTGGCGTCGTAGAGGATGAGCGGGTGCAGATTACCGTCGCCGGCATGAAACACATTGGCGACGCGCAGGTCGTATTTCACCGACAATTCCTTCATGCGGCTCAGCACCAGCGGCAATTTGGCGCGCGGAATGGTGCCGTCCATGCAGTAGTAGTCCGGAGAGATACGGCCAACCGCGGGGAACGCGGCCTTGCGGCCGGCCCAGAACAGCAGCCGTTCCTCCTCGGAATTGGACACCCGGCAGGTGACGGCACGGCACTCGCGTGCGATGCCTTCGACCCGCTCGAGCAAGTGGTCGACCTCGTCGCGCGGACCATCGAGTTCGACGATCAGCAAGGCCTCGACATCGAGCGGATAGCCGGCATGGACGAACTCCTCGGTGGCGTGGATCGCCGGACGATCCATCATTTCCATGCCGCCGGGAATGATGCCCGCGCCGATGATGCGGGCGACGCATTCGCCGCCGTCTTCCGAAGCATTGAAGCCGAGCAGCGCCGCGCGCGCCGTTTGCGGCTTCTTGAGAATACGCGCCGTCACTTCAGTGACCACACCAAGCAGCCCCTCCGATCCGGTGACGATGCCGAGGAGATCGTAGCCGGCCGCATCGAGATGCTTGCCGCCGAGCTTTATGATTTCTCCGGTCATCAGCACGATTTCGCAGCCCAGCACATTGTTGGTGGTCATGCCGTATTTGAGGCAATGCACGCCGCCGGAATTCTCCGCCACATTGCCGCCGATGCTGCAGGCAATCTGCGACGACGGATCGGGCGCATAGTAGAAGCCGGCCTCGCTGACCGCCTGCGACACCGCGAGATTAGTGACGCCGGGCTCGACCACGGCAACGCGGTTGTCGTAATCGATCTCGCGAATGCGTTTGAATTTGGAAAGTCCGAGCAGGACGCCGTCGCCGAGCGGCAGCGCGCCGCCGGAGAGCGAGGTCCCTGCCCCGCGCGGCACCACCTTAATGCCCTCGCGGTGGCAGAAGGCGAGCACGGCAGACACCTGCGCGGTGGTTTCCGGCAGCACCACCACCATGGGCAATTGGCGATAGGCGGTCAGTCCGTCGCTCTCATAGGGCCGCATGCCTTGTTCCGACGCGATGACGCCCTCGCCCGGCACGATGCGGCGCAGGGCGGCGACAATATCGGCGCGGCGCCCCAGCACCGCCTGATCGAATAGCGGCATTAAAAGCGACATCGAGGACCTCTGCGGCTTTTCCTCAACGCTTTATAGCACCCCGTTATCGCCGGTAACACTTGGCCGTTGACACTTGGCGCGGGGATCGCTTGAACGGGTCGGGCGGGACCGCGGCTGCTCGGGGCACAGTCGCGGGAATCGGTTAAGCACACAGAATTCAAAGGGAGACTTGATGATGAGGACGTTGATCGTGGCGACGGCGCTGACCGTCGCAACGGCAGGGGCGGCTATGGCGCAGGACGCCGCAAAGGGCGAGCACTCGTTCTTCAAATGCGCGCCCTGCCATTCGATCGGACCGGATGCGACGAACAAGATCGGCCCCGAGCTCAACGGCATCGACGGCCGTCCTGCCGGGAGCGCGCCGAACTTCAGCTATTCCGATGCCAACAAGAACTCCGGCATCGTCTGGAACGAGCAGTCTTTCAAGGAATATATCGCCGATCCGAAGGCCAAGGTGCCGGGCACCAAGATGATGTTCGCCGGCATCAAGAATCCGCAGGAGGTCGACGACCTGTGGGCCTACGTCAAGCAATTCAACGCCGACGGCGATAAGAAATAGGCCTCTGGCGCCATGGCGGCTTGATCGGGATTTTACGAATAAACGGCGGCGCGCTTCTGCTATAAGAATTGGCAAGAACAACATTATTCAAGCCGAAACCCGGGAGCCGCCGTCATGATCAAGGACATCGTCGTCAATCTCAGCGTCGGCCAAAGCGGCGGCCCGGCCGGCGATTATGCGGTTTCGGTCGCCGCCGCGCTCAACGCGCATCTCGCCGGCATCGCCTTCGTTTACGACCCTATCATTCCGGTCTCGGGCGCCGGTTACATGCCGCCCGAGGTGATCGAGACGCAGCAAGCCGACAATGAAGCAGGCGCGAAGGCCGCCCTCGACCGCTTTGCCGAGGCCGCGCGCCGCGCCGGCCTTTCGGCCGAACCGGTCGCACTGACCGCCAGTCTCGCCGGCGCCGGCGACCAGTTCGGCCGTCTGGCGCGGCGCTTCGACCTCGCCATTGTCGGCCAGTCCGAGCCTGATTCTTCGTCGGTGGAAGACATCATTGCCGAAAACACCCTGTTCGCATCCGGCCGGCCGCAGATCCTAGTGCCCTATATCCAGAAGGGCCCGCTCAAGCTCGATAAAGTCATGGTGTGCTGGGATGGCAGCCGGCAGGCGGCACGCGCGATCGGCGACGCCATGCCGCTCTTGGTCAAATCGCAGCGCGTCGAAGTCGTGATCGTCGCCAATGAGCGCGGCAAGGAGGACCAGATCGAAGGCGCCGATATGGCCCAGCACCTGGCTCGTCACGGCCTTAAAGTCACCGTCCACCGCATCGGCGGCGGCGGTATCGATGTCGCCGACGCCTTGCTGTCGCACGCCGCCGACAGCGGCGCCGATTTCATGGTGATGGGCGGCTACGGCCACTCGCGGCTGCGCGAATTCGTGCTTGGCGGCGTCACCCACTCGATCTTGCGGTCGATGACGATACCGGTGCTGATGTCGCATTAGGAGAAAACTACATGGCATTCACTTTGTACAACGCGCCGCAATCGACCTGCAGTCAGCGCGTCCGTTTCGTCCTCAACGCCAAGAAACTCCCCTTCTCCGAGGTCAAGCTCGACCTTCTTGCCGGCGATCAGCTCAAGCCGGATTACCTAAAGCTCAATCCGAACGGCGTGGTGCCGACGCTCGATCATGACAGCGCGATCGTGATCAATTCCTCGGTCATCATGGAATATCTCGACGAGATCATGCCGGAGGCGGCGAACTTCACGCCGCACGATCCGGTAGAGCGCGCCAAGATGCGCACGCTGATGCATTTCATGGATGAGATGCCAGCGCCTGCGGTGCGCGTGCCGACATTCAACCTCGCCTTCCTGCCGCGCTTTGCGGCGATGAGCGAGGAGGAATTCGTAGCGTTTGCGGAATCAAAGCCATTGCGCCGGGAATTCATGCTGGCGATGGGCCGCAAGGGTTTTCCGCAGGCCGAGATGGATGCCGCGATGGGACGGCTGCGACGGACCTATGAACGCATGGACGCGGAAATCGAAAAGAGCGGCGGGCCGTGGCTTCTCGGCAAGGAGATTTCGCTGGCCGATGTGATGGTGATGCCGGCGATCGTGCGCATGGCCGATCTCGGCCAGGAGGCCGCCTGGCAGGATCTGCCGCGCGTGCAACGCTGGTACGACGCCATTCGCGCGCATCCCTCCTTCGTGCCGACGTATTATCCGGGCTCGCTGCTGACCGAGCGCTTCCCGCATTTGCGCAAAGCCGCAAACCAGAACTGATCGCGTTATCGCTCCGCCGTTTCCGGCGGCAGCGCCGTTTGCACCACGAGCCCGCGCGCCCTTGCATCGGCAACGCCGAGCGCGCGCAGCGCGATGAGCGCCAGCGATTGCACGATGTCTCTTTCGTGCCCGGCCGCGTCGGGCGCGAGCGGCCCGATCGTCGCTTCGACCAGAAGCCCAAGGAGCGCATTGCCGGCGAGCGGGGCATCCTGCGCCGGCAAGTGACCGCCCGCCGCCGCCGCCGCGATCCGGCTTGCGAACTCTTCAGCGAGTGCCTTGCGAAAGGCGAGCCGTTCCACGTCAAGTTCGGCATCGACCGGTTCGGCGATCGCCGCGAAACTCAGGCGGCGGTCGCGCAACGCCCGCGCTGCAAATGTCATGATGGCCGCTGACAATGCCGACAGCGGGCCGGGCGCGACGCCCGCGGCCTTGCGCAGCGCGGCGATCTCCCGCTCGGCGATTTCCGCAAGCAAGGCCGCTACCAGATCGGTTTTGCCCGGGAAGTAGCGATAGACGGTACCCGCGGCGATGCCGGCGCGCGCCGCCACCGGGACGATCTGCACCGCCGCCATGCCGCCTTCGCTCGCCGCCGCGCGCGCCGCAGCAACGATTGCGGCATGCCGGGCGGCAAGACGGCGGACAACATTATCCGTGCGGCGGTAGGGCATCGGCCTTGGTGCAAAGAATCGCGGCGTGAATAAGTGAACCACGGTTCAATTAAGCCGGCAACGCACCGTCAATCGGTCGCAGCGGCTGTTTTGCGCTTTGGCGGCGGCCGTTCCTCTGGCATGAACTCGTCGTGCGTCCGGGGAGGAAAAAATGATCGGTAAGTTTCGCGTGGCGACTGCATTCGCAGCCGGCTTGAGCCTTGCTTCTGTTGTCGGCGCCGTCGCGTCTGCTGTTGCGGACGACTATCCATCCCGTCCGATCACCATGATCATTCCGCTCGCGCCCGGGGGCTCGACCGACGTGCTGGCGCGGATCATGGCGGAGGGCATGCGCAAATCGCTCGGCCAGCCGGTGATCCCGGAAAACACCAGCGGCGCGGGCGGCACCATCGGCGTCACCAAGGCCGAACGATCCGCGCCCGACGGCTACACCATCCTGTTCGGCCAGTTCGGGACCAACATGGCGAATGGCGCCATCTATTCGCTGGACTTCGATCTGGTGAAGGATTTCCAGCCTATCGCGCTGGTCGCGACGCAGCCGTTCTTTATCAGTTCGCGCAAAGCACTACCGGCGAACAATCTGAAAGAACTGATCGCCTGGATGAAAACCAACGGCGAAAAAACCACCGAGGGCAATTCGGGCGTCGGCTCGCCGAGCCACATCGCCGGCATTCAATTGCAGCAGACGCTCGGTTTCAAGTGGCAGATGGTCCCCTACCGCAGCGCCGGATTGTCGATGCAGGATCTCGTCGCCGGCAATATCGACATCGAGCTCGACGCGCCGCCGGTGACCTTGCCGCAGCTGCAAGCCGGCGCCATCAAGACCTATGCGGTCGCCGCAAAAACCCGCAGCGCCATCGCGCCGGATATTCCGACCACCGACGAAGCCGGATTGCCGGGTTTCTATTTTTCATTCTGGCATGCGATCTGGGCGCCGAAGGGCACGCCCAAGGATATTGTCGCCAAGCTCAATGCCGCCGCCGTCGCGGCGCTGGCCGATCCGGCAACAAAGAAGCGCCTGGTCGATTTCGGGCAGGAAATCTATCCGCGCGATCAGCAGACGCCGGAGGCGCTCGAGGCTTTCCACAAGGCCGAGATCGCGAAGTGGTGGCCGATGATCAAGGCTGCCGGCGTCAAGGCGGAATAGTTGGAGTTTCTCATTCCGCTCGTCCCCGCGAAAGCGGGGACCCAGTGGGCGCGCCCTGAGTTGGATTCCCGCTTGCTCGGGAATGAGCGGTGATTCTTATTCCGCTCGTCCCCGCGAAAGCGGGGACCCAGTAATTGCGCCGTGAAATGGATTCCCGCTTTCGCGGGAATGAGCGGAAATGCGTATTCTGCTACGCGTCTACTGCGGCGCCTTTTGTTGATCCTGATCGGCTTTCTTGTTCGCTTCGTGGTGACCGATCGCGCAACCGGCGGCCGCGCCGAGCATGCCATGATGGCCGGCCATATGACCGGCGGCACCGCCGACGACCGCGCCTTTGATGCAACCCTTCGCACTTGCGGGGACTGTCGTAGCCGCCGTCGCCAAGCTCAGTGCCATCACGCCGAGAGCTACGCTGATGAGAAGTGCTTTCATTTCGGGACTCCGCTGTTCTGCACTTCAATCCGCGGCGTCCGCTTTCGTTCCTTGAATCGCAGAGCGGACCCCTTGTCCGCTCGTCCCCGCGAAAGCGGGGACCCAGTACCTATGCCGCGAAATGGATTCCCGCTTGCGCGGGAATGAGCGGAGAAATTATTACGGCTTTGAATTGGCCGGCTGATCCTGCGGGTGATCCCGCATTTGTTGCTCTTCTATCGCCTTCTTATGCGCCTCGTGGCGGCCGATGATGCAGCCCGCCGCGGCGCCCAGCAATCCGTGATGCGCGAGATGGCCCGCGGCGCCGCCGACAATGGCGCCCTTGATGCAGCCTTTGGCGTTGGCGGGAGCGGCGGCCGCTCCGATTGCCAGCGTCAGCACCGCGATACCGAGAAACGCTTTCATTGTTGCAACTCCCGCTTTCACAATTTCAATTGGCGCCGTCACGTTCGGTTCCGCTACCCCGCATCGCGCGCCGTCGCGAAACCGGTCAGACGCTCTTCAGGCGCTTTTTGCCGCCAGCGATTTGGCGCGGATCTTGGAAAGCGTCATGCCCGGCGAGATCGCTTCCGGATCGACCACCAGTCGCACGATCGCGGGCTTGCCGGAATCCTGCGCCGCCTTGAAGGCGGCCGGAAAATCCTCGGTGCGCTCGACCGAAATGCCGAAGCCGCCGAAGGCGCGTGCATAAGCGGTGAAATCCGGATTATGCAATTGGGTCGCCGAAATGCGGCCGGGATATTCGCGCTCCTGATGCATGCGGATGGTGCCGTACATGCCGTTGTCGACGATGACGGTGATGAACGGCAGATTGTATTGCACTGCGGTGGCGAATTCCTGGCCGTTCATCAGAAAATCGCCGTCGCCGGCGAGGCAGACCACGGTGCGCTCGGGAAATAACCGCTTAGTGCCGACCGCGGCCGGCACGCCATAGCCCATCGAGCCAGAGGCCGGCGCGACATGTTGCGCGAAGCGGCGGAAGCGGAAGAAGCGATGAACCCAGGCGGCGAAATTGCCGGCGCCGTTACAGAGAATGGCGTCATGGGGAAGATTGTCGCGCAGCCAGACCATGACCGCGCCGAAATTGACACCGCCGGGCTGCTCTGTCGGCTTTTGCGTCCATTCCAGATAATCGGCGTTTGCCGCCTTGGCGTCGCCCGCAGGCTTGTTTGCGAATTGCAGATGTTCGAGGGCTTCGGCAAACGCCGTCGGCGTCGCATTGATTGCGAGGCTGGGACTATAGACGCGGCCGAGTTCTTCCGCACCCGGATGAATGTGCACGAACGGCACCTCGGGCTGCGGAATGTCGAACAGCGTATAGCTCTGCGACGGCAATTCGCCGAGCCTGCCGCCGACCAGGATCACCAGATCGGCGGACTTGACCCGTTCGAGCAATTTCGGATTGGGACCGATGCCGACGTCGCCGGCGTAGCAAGGATGCGTCTGGTCGAACAGATGGCCGCGCCGGAACGTCGTCGCGACCGGCAGCGCATATTCCTTGGCGAAGCGGGCGACACGGTCGCAAGCCTCCTGGGACCAGCGGCTGCCGCCCAACAGCATGATCGGCTTCCGCGCGGTGCCGAGCATCTGCGCGAATTTTTCCATCTCGGCCGGCCCCGGCGCGGTCTCGATCGGCACAAACGGCGGCGCGTCGGCGACCGCGACGCGCTCGACCAGCATGTCCTCCGGAATGGCGACGACCACCGGTCCCGGCCGGCCGTTGGTGGCGACATGGAACGCGCGCGAGACCAGTTCGGGTACACGCGCCGGATCGTCGATCTCGGTCGTCCATTTGGTCATCGAGCCGAACACCGCGCGGTAATCGACTTCCTGGAAGGCCTCGCGCTCGCGCATGTCGCGCGCCACCTGGCCGACGAACATGATAAGCGGCGTCGAATCCTGTTGCGCGATGTGGATGCCGGCCGAGGCATTGGTGGCGCCCGGACCGCGGGTGACGAACACCACGCCGGGCCGGCCGGTCGCCTTGCCGACCGCCTCCGCCATCATGCAGGCGCCGCCTTCCTGGCGGCAGACGGTAACGGAAAGATCACTGTCGTGGAACGCGTCGAGCACGGCGAGATAACTCTCGCCCGGCACGCAGAACACGTGCTTGACGCCGTGAATGCGCAATTGGTCGACCAGCACCTCGGCGGCACTGCGCAGATTATCCTTGGCGCGCATTTCGGCGTCTCCTTCGCGGCACGCTCCGCCCGGCGCCGCGCGGTGCCGGAATGGGGAGTGTTTTCTTGGGCTTCAATAGCGCGAATGCCGCACCGTCGGGAACCCAGTTCGCAAAGTAAATGACGCGTTCTTTATTGGCCGGCCCGGCGTGCCCGATTGACGGACGGCCCGCCGATGCCGACATTATGGCGCTACGGGGCTCCACCGACCGCGAAGGATTGACCATGGCGAACGCTACGCCCACCGCTTTGCCTCAAGACGGCGCACCGGATCATGCTCCAGCAGCTTCCCGGCGCGATTTTCTCTACATCGCGACCGCCACCGTCGGCGCGGTCGGCGCCGCGGCGGCGCTGGTGCCGTTGATCGTGCAGATGAACCCCGACGCCTCGACGCTCGCGGCCGGCGGACCGGTCGATCTCGATATCAGCAAGATTCCGGAAGGCGGCCAGGTCGCGATCCGCTGGCGCCAGCGGCCGATCTTCGTCTTCCATCGTTCGGCAAAAACCCTGCAATCGATGCAGAGCCCGCAAATGATTTCGCTGCTGTCCGATCCGAATTCCGAGCAGATGCAGCAGCCGCCCTATGCGGCCAACTGGCATCGTTCGATCAAGCCGGAATTCGGCGTGCTGGTCGGCATCTGCACCCATCTCGGCTGCATCCCGATGTTCTATCCGGACGCCAGCGCCACCACGCCGGTATCGAATTGGCCGGGCGGCTATTTCTGCCCGTGCCACGGCTCCAAATACGATCCGGCCGGCCGCGTATTCTCCGGCGTGCCGGCGCCGTACAATCTCCCGGTGCCCCCCTATACTTTTATCAACGACACGACGCTGCGGGTCGGCGAAAATCCGAAGGATGCAACGGCCTGGGATTTCGATTCGATCCGGCAGCTGTGAGCGGCCACAAGTCCGCTTTTCTCAAGCCGCATAGGCGGTCGGAACGGAAGGCTCCTTATCCCATTCGACAATGGGATCGTAGCCCCAGACCCATTCGGCGGTGCCGTGGACACTTCCCTTGCCGGCAGCGATAGACGATTTCTGCGCCGAGCTATCGCGCATGTGCTTGAAGCGGGCATTGGAGATCGAGAGCCGCTGCACCCCATGAACGCGTGGGATGCGCACGCGCCGGAAATTGGTGAAGGCTTCAAGCGAGTTACGATGAGCATCGAGCCAGCGCGCGAGGATATAGGCGTCCTCGAACGCCTGGCAGGCGCCCTGCCCGGCATTGGGCAGCATGGCATGTGCGGCGTCGCCGATAAGTTGGACCCGGCCGCGGCCCCAGTTCTGCGTCAGCGGCCGCGTGAAGAGGCTCCATTTCGAGCATTGATTGAGGGCGAGGGATTCCCATAGGGCGGATTACGCGAAGCGTAATCCGCCGTGGCGCACCCGAACGCTGCGCCTCCAACTTCGCCATTGTGAACGCTAGCCTACGACACAATGTATTCAGTGGTCCCGAAATATCAGCGGGAAGCGTGCGTAGGAGATTGCGATGGATGATGGAACGGTGCGGGCCGCGCTGCAGCGCCATTGGGCTGCATCCGACGCGAGCGATTTCCAGGCCGAACATGAAATCTACCGCGAGGATGCCGTGCTTGATTATCCGCAATCGGGCGAGCGGATCCGCGGCCGGCACAACATCCAGGAGAGCCGAACCGTCCAGCCGAGCAAGAAGCGTTTTGCTATCCGGCGCATGATCGGCAGCGGCGATCTCTGGGTCACCGAATTCGTACTGACCTACGACGGCATACCGTCTTACACGGTGAGCATCATGGAATTCCGCGACGGACTGGTGGCCCACGAAACGCAATATTTCGCCGATCCGTTCCCGCCTGGACCCTCGCGCGCGCATCTGGTTGAGCGAATGCAGCAAGCATAGCTCGGACGGAACGAAATGAAATCGGGAAGCGACAGCGGAGCGAAAGTCCCGGATTGCGTTACTTCCGTTGTGCCAACCTCTTTCGCCCGCACTGCCTGCGCCAGGTTCACGCGGGGAGGATCATTCCATGCCGAGTCAAAAAACATTGAATGATTTCGTGGCGCTCGTCGTCAGTGGAAAGCACGACGAAGCACTCGAACGCTTCTACACCGAAGACGCCACGATGCAGGACAACTTGGGCGAAGTTCGCAAGGGCCGCGACAGCCTGGTCGCTCGCGAGCGTGCCTTTATGAGCCGCTTTACGGAGATTCGGACCACTTGCGTGAAGCCGGTCTTCGTGTCTGGGGATTTTGTGGTCATCCACTGGATCTTCGAATTCGTGCGTCCCGAAGGCAGTGTTACGCGGATCGAGGAACTGGCCCATCAGCGATGGCAGAGTGAAAAAATCGCCGAAGAACGATTCTATTTTGACCCCAGCCAAATGAAGTAGGCGTAGCCCGGAATGAGCGGAGCGAAATCCGGGAGCGACAGCGAAGCCTAGAAACGGCCGCCGGATTACGCTGCGCTGTCGTCGGCTAGGCCGCTTCGGACCGGCGCTATCGGCTCCATCCAAGGCTGCTTACTGGCCGCACTGGAAAGGCCGATGGTCGCGGTAGGGACGGAGATTACTCTCCGCCCCCCGCACAGATCCCGGCGGGCGCTGCTAACGCACCGGGCTCCCACCTTGGATGGTGACGAGGAACCGCTTTTCCGGCCACGGATGCAGGATGTGCGGGAACGGCAGGTGCCGGTCAGCGATCGTCTTCATTCTCGACCACGTAAGTCGACGTCTTTGGCTTCGACGCATTAGCGCGCTATGCCAACGTTCGATCATGTGATGGCGGAATGCTGAGATCGCTGAGCCGCTCATCGGCACAGCATAGTAGGCCATCCAGCCCCGCAGGACCTGGGCAAGCCATTTACCTTGCCCATCGATCCCGTCGTGGCGGGTTGCCATGAGCTGCTCCTTGATCTCCCGAAGTTTGGTTCGCATTCGCTTGGCCATCGGCTTCCTTCCGAGCACGAAGCCGCTGCCATCCCGCCGGGTCGCGCAATAATGCTTGAACCCTAGGAAATCGAACGTCTCCGGCTTACCGAGGCCTCGAGCGCGGCGGTTCGCAATCGCGTACCGACCAAATTCGATGAGCCGCGTCTTATCGGGATGAAGATTCAGTCCAAAACGAGCGAGCCTTACCTTGAGATCGGCGAGGAATTGCTCCGCTTCGTGCCGATGCTCGAAGCCAACGATAGAGTCGTCCGCGTAGCGCACGACAATCACGTCGCCAGTAGCGCATCGCTGCCGCCACTGGTGGACCCATTGATCATAGACATGATGGAGGTAAATGTTCGCCAAGAGCGGGCTGATGACCGCGCCCTGCGGCGTCCCTTCCTCCGTCTTGATCACGCGTCCATCTTCGAGCACGCCAGCCGTCAGCCATTTGGCAATCAATCGGATAATCCGGCGGTCGCCAATCCGATGCTCGACGAAACGCATCAGCCAATCCCGGCTGACCTTGTCGAAAAAGGATTGTACGTCGCAATCGAGCACCCAATTGATCCGCCGCTTCCCGATCCCGAACGCGAGCGCATCCAACGCTTGATGCTGGTTACGCTTCGGCCGGAACCCGTAGCTGAAGCCCAGGAACTCCGACTCATAGATCGGCATCAGGATTGCCACCACCGCTGCCTGGACGATCTTGTCCTCTACGGCAGCGATGCCGAGCGGCCGCTGTCTGCCATCCGCCTTCGGAATATAGGTCCGGCGCGATGGCAGCGCTCGATACGCTCCCTTTTGGACGCGAGAGTGGAGGTCCGAGAGGTTCTCCTCGAGGCCTTCCGCGTATTCGGTCCACGTCACCTCGTCGACACCCGGCGCGGCGGACTTCTTCAGACCGAAAAAGCTCGCCCGCAAAACATCAACGGTGAGGTGATGCAGGAGCGCCGTCAGCTTGTCCTGTCTGTTCCTGATGACGGCTTCTCGTATGCGGGCCTGCGCTTGTGACACGGCTGCCCGGCTCTGCGTCCGGACCGTGCTTTGCAGATCCGCATTTTCCTTGGCCCCGCCCCTTCGCTCCACGTGCTCCGCCGCAGCCGAGGCCGCTTTGTTCGCTCGCTTCTTTGCTACTTCGGGCAGGTCCGACTTCTCCGTCGCGCTCATCGTCGGCTACAGCCTCCGGCCTTCCCGACAACGTCCCGGCCACGACTGGCGGGGACAGCGATGGAGATCTCCCGGTTCCCGTGCAAAAGGCTTCTGCGCATGCCAGGGTCTACGACGACGCGGGGTCGGCATGTGTCTTGCGATATCGACACCTGCCGTGTTGCCTTCTGTGGGACGGAAAACATCAGCACCCCGAACTTGTCTTACGCCGCTCAATACCTCGCCTACGCCCTCCCCTGTGAACGCTTCACGTCTGCCCTCGCGGACAACCCGTGCATCACTCGGGGTCGGTGCGGTTCGCTACTCCTTCACCGTGACGGACTTCCACCGTCTGCCTTTTGCCGGTCTCCCGGCGCACCCGGTCCAAACATAAAACAGCCGACGGTTTCCTCAAAAAACAAATGGACGATGTCTTTTGACACATCGTCACGGCGACGCGCTCGTTATAGTCCGCCGAAATAGTTCGTCGAATTGGAGAATGACGAAGCATGAGGGCAGGCTGCGCTGGCGTTTTCAAATTTCGATGTCGTGTGTCCCCTCTTCCGGGTCCGGTCTGAGGGCCTCCGCCTCTTCATTTTTTGCACAGTCGACCACCGCGAGCGAAGCGGCGACGTGACCAGCTTCGACAGTCGGAATGGCTCCAAGCGACGTTCTTATCAATAAGCTAATCCGGCATTCCGCTCTCGCTGCTGATGACTTGGCGCGAGTCGCCCGCTTGACCTGCGTGCTCCGTGAGCTTTTACCAAACGAGGATTTCATTCAGCAGGGCGATCGGCCGCGCGCTTCGGCCATCGTCGTCGAAGGGCTTTTGGCGCGATACCACATGCTGGCATCGGGAAAGCGGCAATATCTGTCCTTGCATTTGCCGGGGGACTGGCCCGATGCCCAGGGTCTTTTCCTGGAGGAAATGGATCATTCGATATGCGCGATCGGGCCGGCGGTGGTCTGCGCTATTCCTCACGAAGAGCTGATAGCGTTATTTCGCGAGCGGCCCACAATCGCTTTTGCAGTCTGGCGCGAGACGCTGATCGACGCGGCTATTTTCCGGGAGGCTATTACAAACAACAGCAGCCGCGATCCGGTGCCTCGCCTCGCCCACCTGTTTTGCGAGATGTATTTCAGGGCCAAGCAAATGGGCTTGATCAAGGCCGGCGCACTTTCCTTTCCACTCAATCAGACGCAAATCGGCGAGATGCTCGGGATGGCGCTTGTCAGCGTCAATCGCAATCTGAAAAGACTACGAAAATACTCGGCCGTGGATTTCAAGGGCGGACAATTGATCGTCCATGATTGGGATAGGCTTTCGTCGATCGGTGAGTTTGATCCCGCCTATTTACACCAGGCCGTACAAGCCGAAAGGTAGAAAGCGTAGCCCGGCTGAGCGGAGCGAAGTCCATTGGAAACGCCGAGACCCGGATGTCGCTTCGCTCAGCCGGGCTACGCTTGCTGTTATTCCACTGCGATCGTGTGATCGGCGCTGCCGCGCGGTGCTTTCTTGAAGACCATGAGTAGCGGGAAAACGGCAAGCGTGGCGATCATCAGCAGCTTATAATCGTCGATGTAAGCAATGATCTGCGCCTGCCGCGTGATCATGGCATCGAGCGCGGCGCGGCCGGCTGCGGTCAGGGGATTCCAGAATTGCGTGACTGGCGGACTCTCGAATGCGCGATTTACCGCTGTGACGTGCTGCGCGATCTCAGCATGATTGATCTGCGTGTTGCGGGTCAAGAGAGCATTCACGACCGAAATGCCGACGCTGGAGCCGATGTTACGCGAGAGATTGTAAAAGCCCGAGCCCTGAGTCCGCTGCTCGAGAGGGAGTGTAGCCAATGCGGTAGCACTCAGCGGCACGAACAGAAAGCCAAGACCGATGCCCTGAATCACCCCGACCGAGATGATCGTCGATTGCGACACGTCCGGCGTCCAGCCCGTCATCGCATAGAACGCCCAGGCCGTAATGCCGAGACCAACGCCGAGCATCAGCCGCGTATCGACGCGCCCGACGATCTTGCCGACGACCAGCATGGCAGCCATCGTGCCGATGCCTCGCGGACCCAAAATCAAGCCGGCGGAAACGATCGGATAATTCATGAGATTTCTGCAAATAGGGCGGCTGCAGCGCCAGTGAGGCATAGTAGGTGAGACCGATCACGAAAACGAAGAGCGTGCCGGCTGTAAAATTGCGATTGCGGAAGAGCGCGGGCCTAACGAAGGGTTCTTTGGCTGTGAAAGTGTGGATGAGGAACAAATAAAACGCCGAGGCGGCGATTATCGCCTCGATGATGATCTCGCCGGAGCCGAACCAATCGAGTTGCTCCCCGCGGTCAAGCATAAGCTGCGCCGCGCCGATCCCCAGGCTCAGCGTGCCGAAGCCGAACCAGTCCAGCTTCTCGCCAGCGTTGCTCGGGGTGTCGGTCAGAAAAGCTCTCATGCCGAGGAAGCAGATGATGCCGATCGGCACATTGATGTAGAAGACATAGCGCCACGTGTAGCTCTCGGTCAGCCAGCCGCCGAGAACCGGACCGAGGACAGGACCGGCCATCACCGCGACCCCCCATATCGCCATCGCCGATCCCTGCCGTTCCGGCGGGTTGATGTTGAGCAGCACGGATTGCGATAGCGGCACGAGCGCCGCGCCGAAGACGCCTTGCAGGATGCGGAACAGCACGATCTGCGTCAGTGACTGCGACATGCCACACAGCACTGAGGCGACGGTGAACCCGGCGACCGAGACCAGGAAAAGGCGCTTGAGGCCGAACCGGCTGGCGAGAAGGCCCGTCGGCGGGGTCATGATCGCGGCAGCGACGATGTAGGAGGTCAACACCCAGGCAATCTGGTCCTGGGTCGCCGAAACGCTGCCCTGCATATACGGCAACGCGACATTGGCGATGGTGGTGTCGAGCGCCTGCATCAACGTGGCGAGGATGACGCAGACCGTGATCGCCACCCGATTGCCGCCACCTGTTGTGCATTCCGCGGTCAACCTGCGCTCCGCAGAGCGTGACCGAACGGCAACGTAGCGAACGGCAAGTCGCGTGGGGGACGCACAGTTTCGCTCACTGCCGCCGTCCCGCCACCCAAGTGCCGGCGCACCTGCCGCTCGTACCTTGGCCTCGCCAAACGCCGTCGCCACCGATCCTGCTGAAATGCCCGGAACCGCTGGCCCATTGGCTGCCGGACCGTACGATGACCCGCACGGCCCCTCGCGGGCTAACTCGGCCTTCCACTGTGGCTATGCTGACGCCGTCGTTAATGACCGTACCGTCGGCGATCTTCACTGCATAACGAAGGGTGGGATCGCACGCTCCCTCGCGGGTGACGATGAGAATGTTCCAATCGCCATCAAAATCGGTGCGGGCATAGCCCGGAACGGCAACGACGATGCAGGCTAGCGCCAGGAAAAGGATGACGACGCAGGTGCGGAACTCCCGGACGCGCATGAGTGCCCCTCTTTTTCAGGTGGCACTAACGTGCTGACGCAAGACGCAAATGAAAATACTATATCTATTGCACGTGGTGTTGAGAGGAACTCAGCAATGGATCGTAGCCACCTTGCCGATCTCACCGCGTTCGTCGCGGTAGCTGATCGCTTAAGTTTTCGCGGCGCGGCGTCGCAGCTCGGTGTCACGCCATCGGCGCTCAGCCATTCGATGCGGCAGCTGGAAGAGCGTCTCAGGGTGCGCTTACTGAATCGCACGACACGCAGCGTATCGGTGACCGACGCCGGCCGGCGTCTGCTCGATCGGCTGCGGCCGGCAATCGATCAGATCGACGGCGCCCTCGAGGACTTGAACCACGAGCGCCAGCGACCGATGGGTCGGCTGCGGATTTATGCGACACACCTGGCGGCAGCGGCAGTCGTCACGCCAATCTGGAAACGCTTCCTGTCGACGTACCCGGAAGTTCACCTTGAGCTCGCAGTGGCCGAGGCGACGATCGACATCGTATCAAAGGGATTCGACGCAGGGATAGGATCGCGCGAGCGAATGCCAGCCGACATGATCGCCGTGCGGGTGAGCGGTCCTATGAAAATCGCCGTTGTTGGTGCTCCGACTTATTTTTCGCGGCAGCCGCCGCCGCGCACGCCGGATGATCTCGCCCGTCACAGCTGCGTTCAATTTCGGCAAGCGGCTGACGGCGACGTCTTTGCGTGGCGATTCGAACGAAACGGCAAATCGCGGAGGCGAGTTTCGGTCGACGGGCGAGTGATGGTCAACGATATTGATCTGGCGGTTCGCGCGGCGGTCGACGGGCTAGGGATCGCATACGCAGTCGAGGCTGTGGCCGAGCCGTTCCTACAGTCGGGACAATTGGTCCGCGTGCTGGAAGACTGGTCGCCATCGTTCGAAGGACTGCACCTCTATTATCCTGGACACAGGCAGGTCCCGGCCGCATTGCGCGCTTTTATCGACCTGATCCGAACGGCGCGCGGCTCTGCACCGGGCAAGCGTTCATCGCAGAACCCTTTTACTGTGGAATGACCAGGTCAAACTAAGGCCGCTCTCGTATACGGTATTTTCCAGCCTGCCTTGAGCGCACTTTGCCGAAATAAGTGGAGAGCCAGCCAGCGGCGAGCAATACGCCCAAGGCCACAAGAATCCATCCAACCGCCGCGTCGGAACCTTGCGGCTGGAAGAACCCGAGCAAGACGAACCCGACGGCCAGATTTGCAAATCCCCAGAGCGTATTACTCAGCGGCGACGACTCGCCAACTTCCGGCGGATAGCCGAACGGTGACTGAAACCAACGGCCGCTGACGCCTTGCACAAAATGCGGAACGCCGTTGGCAAGGAACAGTCCGCTGACGAATTCGAACAGGTAAAAATACCAGGGCATTTCCGGCTCCCCTTCAGACAGTCAGTTTCGCGCGCGCAGCAGCCGTCACAGCCACGCAGGATCGGCCTGCAGCATTTCATTGATCGGGGAATGTCAGAACGCAACGCGCTCCAGACACGCGTTCTACCGTGAAGGTTCCTTTGAGCCGTTGCGCCAACATCGCCACCAGGCCGAGACCTGATGACCGTCCTCGGGCCTCCTCAAAGTGGAATCCGGATCCGCGATCCTGCACATAAAGTTCGATCTCTCCCGGACGCTGGCGCAACCCCACAGTAATAGTGACTCGACCGCTTTCGTTAGCCCCGTATTTTGCGGCATTTGTGAGCAGCTCATTCAAAATCAGAGCGAGCGGCAATGCCGTCTCCTTCGGCAGCGACCCGCTGGTTACTTCGTAATTGATGGATACGTCCTTACCAAAAAAGGCTCTGGCATTGTCGCAGACCGCTTCGAGTAATCTTTGGCCGCTGACCTCCGTAGAACTACGGGCAGAGTAAAAGACCTGCTGTGCACTGCCCATCGCTCCAATACGCTGGCAGGTATCCGACAACACCGCGTGAGCTTCCGTGTTGTCCGTTTTGCGCCACGCGATACTCAGGAGGCCATAGAGTACTTGTAGGTTGTTCTTGAGTTTGTAATTCAGCTCATCCAGTAATTGCTCGCGCAGCTCGGTAATGTCTGCATTTTCGCCCTCCATAAACTGATGGACGGCCTGCGCGTTGTTAAGTCGAGCGTCATTCGACGGCTGATCCGCGGATAGGACAGCGCCGAGATCCCTGTCCGCAACTCGCCACGCATGGAGGTGTTCGCAGATTGGGCAACGGACCCGAATGCTGATGAGGCGAGCATCGCAATGGGCACCGATGCCGCTGTCAACCTCGCGGCCGGTATTTGGACATTGGAATCGGAGCGTATCCGCCTCACTTTCCGTCTTGCTCTTGGGCGCAAGCGCAGCACTACGCCGGTTGGATGACTGAGAAGCGAGACGAGAAGAGCGCATCAATTAAGCCCTTATATTCGGCCCTTGTGGAGGAGATTGAAAACGAAGACGCCTTCATGGGTATGGGGCATTCGAGTACTTCCCGATGGCGCCGTAGATAAGAGCCGCCGAGAGGGGCTCTCGGCGGCTCCCACGCGCCGGCGACCGTGCTGAGTGACGGGGGCTGATCGTCGGTGCTAGCGGTGAACGGTTGAGAACCGTTTCGGTCATGATCATTTCTAGACTTTGGGCGTTTCCGAACTTTGTTATTCGTTCGCGACGATCGAATCTTGGCGGGCGATCGGGACCGTGCTGAGATGCTTTGAACATCTGAGCATCGAAGGTATCGATGGTCAGCCCAATTTAAAATCCTGTGTCCTTTACATTCTCTGTTGAAGGAAATTCAGGAATGAATGGCCCTGGCGCGAGGTTGCGTCCGAGGTCTTCGTCTTGCAAACCGGGTGGCCGCAGCCCTGTCGGGCTGTGCGACAGCCTACTGGTTGGCGCAGGCAATGCCGATGATGGGGACCAAAGCAAAGGCCCGCTCAGCACTCATGAGTTTTTTTCAGCATCGAATGCAATAAGTGTTGCATTCCCATTAAGGCGTTTCGCCGGCACCTTACAGCCAGGTCCACTCAGGGATCGAGGGATGATCTGTTGAATCGAACCCATCGATGGGAGCCGCGGTCGCGGTATCGACCGTCGAACCCGCAGCTACGCAGCGTCAGGCGTTTCGCCACAGCAGCCGCCTTCTTTAGCGCAGCTTTAAGTATGGCAACCTCGGTAGCGTTGAGCCAGGGAACAGAAGGAACCCCGGAACAGCAGGAAGCTTGCACTCCCGACGCCATCAGGTTGTGCAACACCTTCATTCCAGATCCCGAGCGCGTCAAAGAATGTCTCATGCAACATATCGGAGCCTTGAGTTTACCTTGCCGCGAAATCCTCGGAAATAATCGAAGATCGCGTCCTGCCTCCGCCTCGGGTTCGCTGCATAAGAGCAATTAGCAGGGCAGTCTGCGCAACAAATAGTCCGTCTGCGTTCCGCTTTGCGGATATTCTTTCTTTATAGCCCGGAGGGGGAGCGCAGCGTAACCGGGATCGTCCCGGATTGCGCTCCGCTCCATCTGGGCTACAGGCGTTTTGCAAAAAGCGGACGCATCCGCCCTAGCTATCGATCCCGCCGGCACGGGAGTCGCTTATGCCGGCCCTGACACACGCCCCACAACGGTTACATAGCCTACAATCCCGCTAGGACCCGCCCTTCTCCTGCGTGCGGGGGAGAAGGAGCGCGCCGCGCGTGCGGGACCCATGTTGTCTGCCTGCTACCCTCATCCGGTCCAATAGCTCAAAGGGTGCTTTCCACCCTCGCCTCGCCCATAATGCCTCATGACTCCCACGCGCAAATCCTTCGATTATCGAACCCTCGCCGTCGCCACCGCCGGCTTTGCATCGTTCGTCAATCTGTATTCGCCGCAGGCGCTGCTGCCCGAATTGGCGCAGGAATTCGGCGTCGGCGCCGGTGCGATCAGTGCGCTGATGACCGCCGGGACCGCGGCGATTGCGCTGTCGGCGCCGTTCACCGGCGCGCTTGCCGATGTCGCCGGGCGCAAACGCCTGATCACGAATGCGATGTTTGCCATCGTGGTGCCGACCGTGATCATGACCTTTGCCGGCAGCGTGCCGCAAATGACGGTGTGGCGTTTCGTGCAGGGGCTCTTGCTGCCGCCGATCTTCACCGTCACCGTCGCCTATATCGGCGACGAATGGCCGCCCGGCGACGTGGCGCGGATCGCCGGCATCTATATTTCCGGATCGAGCGTCGGCGGCTTTTGCGGCCGTTTCATTCCCGGCGTGCTGACCGACTGGATCGGCTGGCGGGAAGCCATCCAGGTGGTGGCGCTGATTACGCTGGCTGCCGCGATCATCGTCGCGCTGGCTTTGCCGCGCGAGCGCAATTTCGTGCGTTCCGGCGGCGTTCTCACTTCGCTTGTGCAAATGCTCCAGCATTTTCGCGACCGCCGCCTGGTCGCGACTTTCGCCATCGGCTTCGGCGTGCTGTTCAACTTCATCGCCACCTTCACCTATATCAGCTTCCACCTCGCGGCGCCGCCTTATCTGTTCTCGCCGACGCTGCTTGGCGCGCTGTTCCTCACCTATCTGGTCTCGTCGCCGCTGGTGCCGTGGGTCGGCCGCGCCATCGCGATGTTCGGGCGCCGCCCCTTCGTGCTGGGCACCATCGCGGTCTGGATCGTCGGCGTCCTGTTGCTGCTGGCGCCGCCGGTGCCGCTCATCATCGCAGGGCTGACACTCTGCGCGGTCTGCGGCATGTTGTGCCAGGCTGTCTCGACCGGCTATGTGACGCTCACGGCCAAGGAGGGGCGCTCGTCCGCGGTCGGGCTTTATGCGTCGGTATTCTATATCGGCGGCAGTGCCGGCGCCTTTCTCACCGGCCTCGCCTGGGCCAGCGCCGGCTGGACCGGCTGCGTTGTCCTCATTGTCGCCATGCAGCTGGTGATGGCAGTTATCGTCGCCGCGGCTTGGGACTGAGATTACTTGGAACTGAGATTGGAAGTTTCGTCTGGAAAAAGTTCGTCTGGAAAAAAAGGAAACGCCTGTGTTGTCAGATAGCCAATTCGCCTTCCTGCGCTCGATCGATACGCCGACCGTGTGCAACCTGATCGAGATCGTCGCGCCGGAGCGGCGCGGCGCCGGCTATACGGTCGCTCACCTGCATTGCCCCTTCCCCGACCTGCCGCCGATGGTCGGCTACGCCAAGACCGTGACCATGCGGGCCCGCGATAAAGTCAGCGGCCCGAGCTACATGGCAAAGCGCATGGATTATCTCGATTACGTCGCCGCCGCGCCGCAGCCGGGCATCGCCGTGATCGAAGACCTCGACGAGCCCGCCGGCTACGGCGCCTTCTGGGGCGAGGTGCAGACCAATGTGCACAAGGCGCTGGGCTGCCTCGGCACCATCACCAACGGCTCGGTCCGTGATATTCCCCAGGTCGCCGAAGGCTTCCAGATGCTGGCCGGCTCGATCTCGCCGTCGCACGCTTATGTCCATGTGGCCGATTTCGGCATCCCCGTCACCATTCACGGCATGGCGGTGAACAGCGGCGATCTCATCCACGCCGACCGCCACGGCGCGGTGATCGTGCCGGTCGACCAGATCGACGCCATGAAGGCCGCGCTCGACGGCTTGAACAAACAGGAAGCCCGTATCATCTCCGCCGCCCGCGCGCCGGGAGCAACGGTCGAGAGCATCAAGGCGGCGTTCCGGGGCTAAACAACAAACAATTCTGACGCCGGGAGGAAAGCATGGGCAAAAAGATTGCCTTTGTTGGAGCGGGTGCGGTGGGCGGTTATGCCGGCGCGCACATGGTGCAGGCGGGGGAAGACGTGACATTCGTCGATCCCTGGCCCGCGCATGTCGAGCATATGCGCAAGCACGGCCTGCGCGTGACGCACGCGATGAAGGAGCCGGAATTCACCATCCCGGTGCGCGCGCTTCACGTCACCGATGCGCAACAGCTTGCCAAAGAGAAGCCGGTCGACATCGCCTTCGTCTGCATGAAGTCCTACGACACCGCCTGGGCGGCAATGCTGATCAAGCAATATCTGGCGCCCGACGGCTATGTCGTGTCGCTGCAGAATTGCATGAACGAGGAAACCATCGCCGGTGTGGTCGGCTGGGGCAAGACGCTCGGCTGCATCGCCTCAAGCATTACCGTCAATCTGCCGGAGCCCGGTCACGTTCATCGCGGCGCTGCCAAGCACGGCGCGGCGCATACCGTGTTTCGCGCCGGTGAGGTGCACGGCCGTATCACGCCACGCGCCGAGGAGATCTGTCGCCTGGTCGCCTATGCCGACAGCGCCAAGGTGACCGGCAATCTATGGGGTGAACGCTGGTCGAAGCTGGTCGCCAATGCCATGCAGAACGGACTGTCCGCCTGCACCGGTCTCGGCGGCGGCGATATGCTCAAGAATGATCCGATCCGCCGCTTCTCGACACGGCTCGGCAGCGAAGCCATCCGGGTCGGACAGGCGCAAGGCTATCAGTTGGAGGATATCCTGCATCTACCGCCCGAAACCATCGCCCGCGCCGGCGAAGGCGATGCGGAGGCGATGCGCGTCTGCGACGAGCAGCGCTTCAAGGACTTCGGCCGCACCGCCGCCGGCCAGCGGCCCTCGATGGGTCAGGACATGGAAAAGGGCCGGCGCACGGAAATCGAATTCCTCAACGGCCTGATCGTGCGGGAGGGCGAAAAACTCGGCCTCCCCTGCCGCGCCAATGCCGTGTTGACCGACCTCGTCAAACGCGTCGAGACGGGCGAACTCGCTCCCGATCCGAAGCACATTACGGAGCTGCGGTTGAACTGAGTTGTAAGCGGCGATGTCGCCTGCTTCACCGGCTATCGAGATTGGAAACCTGTTTGACGTTCGCCGGCACCGGCGCCACAAAGCCGCCCGCCGCGGCTTCGGCAAGACCGTTACGATCGAGCGCCTCGTCATGCTTATAGACGTCGTCGCGGAATTCGACGGTGCCGTCGCGGCGCACCCAGCCGGTGAGATAGACCCAGGCGACCGGAATTTTATGCGGCAGGTTGATCACCTTGCTCTGCCCGGAAGCGATGCCGGCGTCGATCGCGGCGCGATCCCAGCCAGCCGGGCCGTCTTGCAGGATCCAGGCGGCAAGATCGCGCACATTATCGACGCGGGTGCAGCCGTGGGAATCGAAACGGTAATCGGCCGCGAACAGATTTCGCGTGTCGGTGTCGTGCATATAGACCGAGTATGGGTTCGGCATGTCGACCTTGAGATAACCGAGCGCGTTCCAGGCACCGGCATCCTGGCGAACAGTGAAATTCGGCGACCGGTCGGACGACCAATCGATGCTGTGCGGATCGATTTCCTCGTCATGCGCGCCGAGGACGCGCATGTGCATGCGGGAGAGATAGCTCGGATCCTTGCGCATGCGGTTGACGATCTCTCGCTTGGTAATCGAGAGCGGCACCGTCCAGGTCGGATTGAGATCAATGGCGGTGATGGAAACGGAGAGCGTCGGCGACGGCTTGTCGATCGCGCCGACAATGACGCGGTAGCGGCGCTCGACCTTGTCGCCGTTGACCGCCTCGACAAAAGCGGCCGGGATGTTCACGACGACGTAACGCTGGCCAAAGGTGAAATCCATGCCGAGCAGCCGTTCCAGCGACGCTTCCAGCTGCTTCATCCGCTCGCCGATCGGAACGTTGAGCGCCTTGAGTGTCGGCGCATTGACGCTGCCGGTGGCATCGAGCCCGTGGCGCAATTGAAAGCGCTTGACTGCCTCGACGAGATCGCTGTCGTAAGCGTCGCCGGCCCATTTTGCCTCGGACATGTCATCGCTGATGACGAGATGCTGACGCAGCAGCGCCACCGCGGGACCGCTCGAACCGGGGCCAAGCTTGGCGTCGGCCGGCAGCGCCGGCCAGCCGCCGCGCACCTGGATATCGGCATAGGCGAGCAGCGTTTCCTTGATGCGCTGATAGGTGCCGTCGTCGAACACCGGATCGGAGGACAGCGCCAGTTCTGCGGCCGAACGCATTTCCGGCGTCGAGGCCTGTTTTGCCGGTTGCGCGGACTTCGCAGCGGCCGTCGATTTCGCCGGCACGGGCTTCGCCGCAAGCGGCGCACCACCGACTTGCGCCATAACCGGTCCTGCCGCGAGGACGAATATCGCGCCCGCAATCAAGGTGATTCGCATCGAACGCCCCCGGCAGCCCCAATCGGACGCACTTCTATATTGTGTCGCTCAGGCAATGCTAGAGGTTCGAATTGCTTTCACGAGTTACCTGACGCCAAGTATGGTTTTGGCGAGCCAATGCGGCGCCAAGGTCGAGATGCAAGGAAGTTCGAGATAACGAATGTGTCCGCCTCGGCGAAGGCAGCGAGTTGCCCGGTGTGCGGACTGACCTAGCCTAACTTGATGCTCTTCGCTGCACGGACCGTGGACGCGAATAAAAAACCGCCGGCTAACGCGACATCACTGGCGGATTTAAGACTGCGGCTGCGGCTCTAGCGGACCGGTCTCCGGACGCGGCCGGTTACGGCCGGGGCCGGCAGTCGGCACGGTCGAATTGCGCGGCGTCGTCGGCTCGATGATCGTTTCGCGGGTCGGCCGCTTGCCGGCGATCAAATCCTTGATTTCGTCGCCGGTCAGCGTCTCGAATTCGAGCAGGCCCTTGGCCAAGGTCTCGAGATCCGCGCGCTTCTCGGTGAGAATGGTCTGCGCCTCGGCAAAGCCCGCTTCGACCAGCCGCCTGATCTCGGCATCGATCTTCTTTACGGTTTCTTCCGAGATATTCTGCTGGCGCGCCACGGAGTAGCCGAGGAACACCTCCTCCTGGTTCTCGCCGTAAGCCACCGTGCCAAGGGCCTCGGAAAGACCCCAACGCGTCACCATCATGCGCGCGAGCTTGGTCGCCTGCTCGATATCGGAAGCCGCACCCGACGTGACGCGTTCGCGGCCGAACACCAATTCCTCGGCGACGCGGCCGCCCATCATGATGGCAAGCCGCGAGGTCATCTGCTCAAGGCTCATCGACAGCTTGTCGCGCTCCGGCAATTGCATGACCATGCCGAGCGCACGGCCGCGCGGAATGATCGTCGCCTTGTGCACCGGATCGGTCGCCTTGACATTGAGCGCGACGATGGCATGGCCGCCCTCGTGATAGGCGGTGAGGAGCTTCTCCTCTTCCGTCATCACCAGCGACTTGCGCTCGGCGCCCATCATCACTTTGTCCTTGGCGTCCTCGAATTCGAATTGCGTCACCATGCGCTTGTTGCGCCGTGCCGCCATCAGGGCTGCCTCGTTGACGAGGTTCATCAAATCGGCGCCGGAGAAACCGGGCGTGCCGCGCGCGATGGTCTTCAAGTTCACGTCCGGTGCCAGCGGCACCTTGCGCACGTGCACTTTCAAAATCTGTTCGCGGCCGACCACGTCGGGGTTCGGGACCACGACCTGACGGTCGAAGCGGCCCGGACGCAGCAACGCCGGATCGAGCACGTCGGGACGATTGGTGGCGGCGATCAGGATGATGCCTTCATTGGCTTCGAAGCCATCCATCTCGACCAGCAATTGGTTCAGCGTCTGCTCGCGTTCGTCGTTACCGCCGCCGAGGCCGGCGCCACGATGGCGGCCGACGGCGTCGATTTCGTCGATGAAGATGATGCAGGGCGCGTTCTTCTTGGCCTGCTCGAACATGTCGCGGACGCGGCTGGCGCCGACGCCGACGAACATTTCGACAAAGTCAGATCCGGAAATGGTGAAGAACGGCACGTTCGCTTCGCCGGCGACCGCACGCGCAATCAAGGTCTTGCCGGTGCCGGGCGGCCCGACCAACAGCACGCCGCGCGGAATACGTCCGCCCAGCCGCTGGAATTTGGCCGGATCGCGCAAAAACTCGACGATCTCCTGAAGATCCTGCTTCGCCTCATCGACGCCGGCGACATCCTCGAAAGTGACGCGGCCGTGGGCCTCGGTCAGCATTTTGGCGCGGCTCTTGCCGAAGCCCAGCGCTTTGCCGCCGGCGCCTTGCATCTGCCGCGAGAGGAATATCCAAACGCCGATCAGCGCCACAAAGGGCAGCCAGGAAATCAGCAGCGACACGAACCACGGCACGTTGTCGGACTGCGGCCGCGCCGTGATCGAGACGCCCTTGTTATAGAGACGCTGCACCAGCGACGGATCGCTCGGCGCATAGGTCTGGAAACTGCGGCCGTCGCTATAGGTACCGTGGATTTCGGGGCCCTGGATCAGCACGTCGCGCACCCGGCCCTGGTCAACGTCGTTGAGCAATTGCGAAAACGAGATGTCCTGCGACGTCGTGTGCTGGCCCGGATTCTGAAACAGCGTAAACAAAGCCAGAAGGAGCAGGACAATGATGACCCACAGGGCGAAATTGCGCAGATTGGCGTTCATTTTACGTCCTTGCCCCGATCGGTCGGAGTCCTGCGGGCTCTTGCCTGCCCGCCAATCGTGGCGGCTTCAGGTTCCCCATATTGGCAATGTAGGGGTCAGACCACCCCCTGCCAAGGGAACCCGCACCGCTGACCAGCCAATATATGGTCACTTCGTAAAGCCCGTGTTTCGGTCTCGGCGCGCCGCATTGCTGCGCCGCGATGGCGCCCGTTCCACGGCAATGTGATCGCTCCCGAGCGTAATTTGGGCTCCGGCGAGCGTGCGGCGCAGCGGGGAACGAGCCTGCCCGAGACTGTCATAAAGCGATTCGAGCTTGCCGAGCTCGACCGGACCTTCGTCCCCAGTATGCGCGACGGCACGGCCTAGAAGGCGGAGCGCTACTTCGGCGGGCAGATTTGCGAATCGGGCGGTCTCGAACACGACCGGTCCTCGCTCCCGCCACGGACCGGGCGCGAGCGCTTCACGTGCGGCGGCGACGGCGAATTCGATGGCGGATTCGGCCCGCCGCATCCGCGCGGCCAGCCGCGCAAAGCCACGGGCATCGAGCCCCTCGCTCGCCAGCGCCGGCAATAGCGTCCGGAGCCGCGGCCGGGTAAAGCGCGGATCTAGGTTCGTCGGATCCTCGCTATAGGCGACGCCGGCGGCATCGAGCGTCGCATAGAGCCGCGCCTTGGAAAGGCCGAGCAGCGGCCGGAGAAGTAAAATGTTGCCCTCCCCGGCCGGCAGCCGCGATGCCGGCGCCATGCCCGCAAGCCCGCCAAGCCCGCTGCCGCGTGCCAGGCGGAACAGCACGGTCTCGGCCTGATCGTCGAGCGTATGCGCGGTGAGGACGTGACCGAAGCCGGCCTGCCGCGCCGCTTGCGCCAGCAGGCCATAGCGGGCGAGACGCGCCGCCTCTTGCAAGCCGGTCTTCGGCTTCTCGCCGCGCCAGCGCAGCGTGCGATGAGGAACGTTCAAGCTCTGCGCCAGGCGCTTGACCGCTGCTGCCTCGGCCGCGGCTTCCTTTCGCAGTCCGTGATCGACGGTGACGGCGACGAGCTTCGGCGCGCGTTTGCGCCGTTTCGCCCAGCGGGCCGCGAGCACCAGGAGCGCGGTCGAATCCGGGCCGCCGGAAACTGCCAGCACAAATCCGGGTAAACGTTCCAAACCGGAGAACAGCGCGTTCGCTTCATCGTCGCGAACAGCGTGTTCAGCAGTGGACACGCTTTTGTTCCCGGTCGACGCTCTGCTTCACGCTCGCCGCGGCGCGCGGATATTTGCGCAATACCTCACCAAGCGATGCGCAAGCGGCTTCCTTTTCGCCCAATGCGGCAAGCGACTGGCCGAGCCGCAACAAGGCGTCCGGTGCGCGCGAAGTGCTCTCGTATTTGGTCGAGACCGCAAGGAACGCTTCGGCCGCGTCGCGGTAATGCTGGCCCTGGAACAGACTTTCGCCGAGCCAGTATTGCGCCTCGGGTGCCAGCCGATCGGTCGGGTATTTGTGCAGAAAATCGCGGAACGTATCGGATGCCGGCCCATAGTCCTTATGCAGGACATAGCCGTAAGCGAGATCATATTCCTCCCGCGGCGTGTCGCTCGGTGGCAAGGTCGCCTGCATCGCGCCGGTACCGCTGGTATTGGGCGGGGGTGGCGGCGGTAGCGCACCAGGCGGCGCCGAAAGATTGAGCGGCGCGCCAGCCTGACGCGGTGACGGATCATACACGGGCGGCGGTTCAGCCGCGGCAACGCCCGGTGCACCGAGCGTGCGCGGCGCTCCCGGAGCCGCCGGATTGGCCGAAGGATCGAAAGCGTCGCCGTGCCGCCCGGGCTCGCCCGGCGCAGCCGATGCCAGCGCGGGCGGAGGCGGCGGGGACGCGTATTGCGGCTGCGGCGATGAATAGGGCGGCGTCGGCGGTGGATATTGCGCGACACCGGCGGCCGGCGGTGAATATTGTCCGGCGGCCCCCGGTGCGGGCGAATACGGTGCCGGAGAATATTGCGGCGTCGGGGGCGCATTTTGTGCTGTCGGCCGCGGCGGCGATCCGGCCGCCGCAGGCGCGCCTGCCTGCAGCCGCTGCACTTCCTGCTCGAGCTGCTGGTTGCGATACTGCAATTGCTCGACCGTGCCGGTGAGGTCGCGCACCTGCGCTTGAAGATGATCGATCTGCATCAGCATGTCGGAATCCGACATCTGAGCTTGGGCGGCACTGGCCGATAGCGTGCACGCCAGCGCAAGCAGAAAAACGGAGCGGATCATCGAGGCCGACATTTTCGGTGGTTTAGCGATCCATACCATAGCCTGTCCTGCGTCCAAATTGTGACTATGATTTAACGACACCGGCCGCGCCCAACGCTTATGCCGCCGGCACGATACGCGGCGCCTTGCGGGCGGCGCGCCGCTCCTCGAAGCGCTGGACCACCACAAAGAGCGACGGCACGAACAGCACCGCGAGGCAGGTCGAGGCGATCATGCCCGAGAAGACGGTGATGCCGATCGACTTGCGCGCACTGGCGCCGGCGCCGGTCGCGATCACCAGCGGCGCAACGCCGAGGATGAATGCGAACGAAGTCATCAAAATCGGGCGTAGCCGCGCAATCGCCGCTTCGACCGCCGCCTGAAGCAACGGCTCGCCTTCCTTGACGCGCCGCTCGCGCGCGACCTCGACGATCAGAATGGCGTTCTTGGCCGACAGCGCGATCAACAGAATGATGCCGATCTGGGTGTAGAGATTGTTGTCGATGCGCAGGATTTTGAGCACCAGCACCGGCCCGACCAGCGCCAGCGGCACCGAGAGAATGACCGCCAGCGGCGCGTACCAGCTCTCATATTGGCCGGCCAGGACCAGATAGACCAAGAGCAGCGCCATCGCAAAAACAAAATACATCTGACTGCCGACGATCTTTTCCTGATAGGACATCGCCGTCCATTCGCTGCCGGTGCCGCGCGGCAGGGTCTGGGCGGCGTTTTGATCCATCAGATGAAGCGCCTCACCGGAGCTGAATCCTGTCGCCGGCAGCCCGATCACGGACGCTGACGGGTAGAGATTATAGAGGCTGATCAGCGGCGCGCCGACAATCAGCTCGGTTTTCACCAGCGTACCGAGCGGGATCATGTCGCCCGATTGATTGCGCACCGTGAGTTCTTCGATATCGCGCGGCCGCAGCCGGAACTGGGCATCGGCCTGCGCATAGACCTGAAACACCCGGCCGAATTTGTTGAACTGGGCGATGTAGCTCGAACCGAAATAGGTCGCGAGCGTCGCGAATACCTGGTCGACCGAGACATGCAGGGTCTGCGCCTTGACGCGATCGACGTCGACGCGAATCTGCGGCGCCGCGGCGCGGAACGTGCTCGACACCCGCTGCAGCGCGCTCTGCGATTGCGCGTTCTCGACGATCGTATTGGTGATGCTTTGCAGTTTGGCGAGGTCGGTGCTGCCGCCGCGTAGCTCGATTTGCATGGAGAAGCCGCCGGCATTGCCGATCCCCTGGATCGGCGGCGGCGGCAGCACGGTCACGCGCGTGTCGACGGCGTCGAGCGCCTGCGACAGACGAGGAAACAGCGTGCGCAAGTCGGGGCGAACGCCCCAATCCTTGAGCACCACATAGGCGACGCCGGCATTGGCGAGCGTGGCGCTGTTATCGAGCGCCGAGACGCCCGCGATGCTGATCACGTGATCGACGCTGTCGTCCTTCTGCGCAATCGCGGAAACCTGCTGCATCGCCGCTTGCGTCCGGGCCAACGAGGCGCCATCCGGGAGCTGAACCGCGACCAGCAGATAGCCCTGGTCTTCGATCGGCAAAAATCCGGTCGGCACCCGCGACAGTCCGTAGAAGGCCAAGCCCATGATGGCAAAGGCGATCAGCGTCATCAGGCCGGCGTGCGCCACCATGCGGCCGATCAGGCCGGCATAGCTGCGTTCCATGCGGCCATAGACCGCGTTAAAGCCACGATAGAAGGCATTGCGCCGCTCCGGCTCGACCGGCGCCCGCAACCACATCGCCGACTGCGTGGGTTTGAGTGTCACCGCATTGATGGCGGAAAGCAGAGCGGTCGCCGCGATCACCAGCGCAAACTGCGCATACATGCGTCCGGTCAGCCCCGGCAGGAACGCCGCCGGCAGAAATACCGACATCAGCACCAGCGTGATGCCGATGATCGGTCCCAACAGTTCGGTCATGGCGCGGATCGCCGCGTCGTGGCCGCTCATGCCCTTCTCGATATTGTGCGCTGCGCCCTCGACGACGACGATGGCATCGTCGACCACGATGCCGATCGACAGCACGATCGCGAACAAGGTCGAGAAATTCACGGTGAAGCCGAGCGCCCACATCGCGGCGAAAGCGCCGATAATCGTCACCGGCACGGTCGTCGCAGGCACCAGCATGGCGCGCCAGTCCTGCAGAAAGACAAGGATGACAATCAAGACCAGTACGGCTGCTTCGATCAGCGTCTTATAGACTTCGTGGATCGAGGCATTGACGAACACCGTCGTGTCGAAAGGCGTCGAATAGACGAGGCCTTGCGGAAATTGCCGCGACAACTCCTCCATCTTGGCTTTGACGACGTGCTCGACCTCGAGCGCATTGGCGCCCGGCGACTGATAAATGCCGATGCCGGCGGCCGGTTTGCCGTCAAGGTTGAAAGCCTGGCTGTAGGTTTGCGCGCCGAGCTCGACATGGCCGATGTCGCGCACCCGCGTGACTTGGCCGTTATTGCCGGTCTTGACGATCACGTTCTCGAATTGGCGGGCATCGGCGAGCCGGCCCTCGATCTCGAGCGTATATTGGAAATCGACGCCCGGCGGCGTCGGCGGCATGCCGACCTGGCCGGCGGTCACTTCCTGGCTCTGCTGCTGCAGCGCTACCACCACGTCCTGCGCATTGAGGCTGCGCGCCTTCAGCTTTTCCGGATCGAGCCAGATGCGCATCGAATACTGGCCGGCGCCGAACACATTGACATTGCCGACACCCGGCAGCCGGGAGAGCTCGTCCCGGAGGCTGATGGTTGCGTAATTGGCGAGATAGAGGCTGTCGTAGCTGCCATCCGGCGACGTCAGGGTGACGAACAGCAGGATCGCGGTCGAACGCTTCTGCACCGTGACGCCTTGCGCCTGCACCGCCTGCGGCAGCGACGCCAACGCGGTTGCGACGCGGTTCTGCACCAGGACCTGCGCGCTATCGAGATCGGTGCCGATCTTGAAAGTGACCGTCAGCGTGTAGCTGCCGTCGCTGGCGCTGGTCGACTGCATATAAATCATGTTCTCGACGCCGTTGACCTGCTGCTCGATCGGCAGCGCCACGGTGTCCATCAGCGTGCGCGCGCTGGCGCCTGGATAACGCGTCGTCACCTGCACGGTCGGCGGCACGACATCGGGATATTGAGCGATCGGCAGACCGTAGAGCGCAACGGCGCCGATCAGAATCATCAGGATTGCGAGAACATTTGCGAGAACCGGGCGCTCGATGAAAAATTTCGAGATCATCGCGTTGCGCTAGTTTGCGGCCGAGGCGGAGCGCTGTTGCGCATCGACCTTTTCGCCTGGAATGGCACCCATGATGCCGCCGACAACGACACGGTCGTCCTTGGTGAGGCCCTTTTCGATGACCCGCATGTCGCCGACGACCTGTCCAGGTTCGACCTTACGCTGCTCGACGATGCCGTCCTTGTTGACCACCAGCACGTAACGGCCGCTCTGGTCGCTGCCGAGCGCGACATTGGGCACCAGGAGCGCCGGCCGGGGCCGTGAAGGAATGCGGATGCGCACGAAGTAACCCGGCAAAAGAGGGTGGCTGCTGTTCTCCAAGGTGGCCCGCGCCAGGAGTGTTCCGGTCGACGGATCGACATTGGGCGCGATGTAGTCGAGTTTGCCCTTATGCGGATAGCCGGTTTCGTTCTGCAGTTCGACTTCGACCGGCGTGCCCAGCAACGCTGTGGTGGTTTCGCCGCGGCTGACGAGATCGGCGCGCACCGCCAATACGTCTTGCTCGCTGGCATTGAAAGTCACCCAGATCGGATCGAGTTGAACGATGGTGGCGAGCACCGTCGGCGAGCTTGCGCCGACGAGCTGACCGATCGATACCAGGCGCGCGGTGACGACGCCGTCAAACGGCGCAGTCACATCGGTATAGCCGAGATTGATCTCGGCCTGCTGTTCATTGGCTTGCGCCGATTGCAGGTCGGCTTGCGCCGAATCGCGTTGCGCCAGCGCCTTGTCGTAATTGGCCTGGGTTGAGACTTGCCTGGTGATCAGATCGGCCTGCCGCTGATACTCGGCTTGCGCCTGTGTCAGGGTCGCCTGAGCGCTGGTGACCGTGGCTTTTGCCGCTTCCACCTTGAGCTTGTACGGCTCGGGCTCGATGGTGAACAGCGACGTGCCCTTCTTGACAAAATCGCCGTCCTTGTAGCTGATCGCTTGGACGAAGCCCTGGACGCGGGCGACAAGATCGATCGAATTTACCGACGCCGTATTTCCGGTCGCGTCGAAATAACGTGTGACCTGTTGCTCGAGGGGCGCGGCGACAGTGACCTTGGGCGGCGGCGGCGCGGCGTATTGATTATTTTGGCCGCAGGAGCCGGCGCCAGTCGCGATCGCGAGCAAAAGCGTTGCGCGGGCGAGCCAGGCGGAGGTCATGGCCGACACCTTTTCAAATATTCTTCAAATATAGACCTAATCCGTTCGGTGGCGGCAATACGACCCGACGTTCGGGGCCGCCCCAGCAAGCCCAAACATCGCATGAAAACACGAACGGCGCCATGACGGCGCCGTTCGTTTGCTTAAGCCTTGTAAAACTTAGATTGTTACGAGCTTTGATCGAGCACGGTCACGGCACGACGATTCTGCGACCAGCAGGAAATGTCGTTACACAACGCGACCGGCCGCTCCTTGCCGTAGGAGATGGTGCGCATGCGTTGTGCCGGAATACCACGCGAGATCAGGTATTCACGCACCGTCTCGGCGCGGCGTGCGCCCAACGCGATATTGTATTCGCGCGTGCCACGCTCGTCGGCGTGACCTTCGACGGTGAATGAGTAGCGGTTGTAGTTGCTGAGCCACTGGGCCTGCTTGTCGAGCGTCGCGCGCGCTTGATCCGTAAGCTCGGACGAGTCGGTTTCGAAGAACACGCGGTCGCCGACATTGACGACGAAGTCCTGCTGACTGCCGGGCGCCGCAGCGCCCGCCATGGCAGCATTCTGATCGGCATTCTTAGCGCAGCCCGCAATCGCGAGCGTAGCCATGACGACCGCGGCGAATTTAATGCCGCGGATCATATTCGCCATGTTCATCCCGGTGCCTCCATACTTTCACTGTGACCGGACATGGGTGGGTCTTGAATGGGTCTAGCAGCGCCTTCGTTAAACGAACGTTCCGTCAACCTTGACGCGACCTTGCAAAGCCCCCTCAAGCTTGCGGATTGCCGGTAAAGCTTTTGCAATGGTTAATGGGGCGTTAATGCGGCAACGGTGTGGTGCGTCGCCACCTTTTCCAGCGATCACGATAAGAGCGGCGACCAGGCCGGATCGGAAGCGAAGCTCGGAGTTGGAACCCGCTGCTCGTTGCGTCCGGAAATGTCGACCGTGAACAGCGAGGGCCCCGAATTGCCCCCCGGATCGCGAAAGAACATGATCACGCGCCCGTTGGGCGAAAAAGTCGGGCCTTCGTTGTGGAAGCCTTCGGTGAGGATGCGCTCGCCTTTGCCGTCCGGCTGCATGACCCCAATCGCGAATTTGTCCGCCGCCTGACGGGTGAAAGCGATGTAATCGCCCCGCGGCGACCAGACCGGAGTCGAATAAGTGCCTTCGCCGAAGCTGATGCGCTGAGCCGCGCCACCCGCCGCCGGCATGACATAGATTTGCTGATGGCCGCCGCGATCGGATTCAAAACAGATTTGCGAGCCGTCGGGCGAATAAGACGGCGCGGTATCGATCGCTTGCGTGTCGGTCAGCCGCGTCGTTGCCTTGGAACGCAAATCCATGACGTAGATGTTGGAATTCGCGCCCTGTTGCAGACTCAAGATGACGCGCTGGCCGTCCGGTGAGAAGCGCGGCGAGAAACTCATGCCGGGAAAGTTGCCGACGATCTCGCGCTGACCGGTTTCGATATTGAACAAATAGACCCGCGGATCGCCCTGGCCGTAAGCCATATAGGTGATTTCCTGGGTCGACGGAGAAAAGCGCGGCGTCAGCACGAGTTCGTCGCCGCGGGTCAAATAGCGCACATTGGCGCCGTCCTGATCCATGATGGTGAGCCGCTTGATGCGGCGCTCCGCCGGGCCGGTCTCGTCGATGAACACGACGCGGCTGTCGAAATAACCCTTGTCGCCGGTGAGCCGCTCATAGATCGCATCCGAAATGATGTGAGCGATGCGGCGCCAATTGTCGGGCGTGGTGAAATATTGCTGTCCGGTGAGCTGCTGACCGGCAGGGACGTCCCACAGCCGGAATTCGGCTTTCAGGCGGCCATCGCCCTGCCGCGCGACGCGCCCGGTGACGAGCGCCTGGGCGTTGATGGTGCGCCAATTGGGAAAGTTCGGCACCGTATCGACGCTGGAGATCTGCTCCAGATAGGCGGTGGGATCGATCGGCGCGAACAGGCCGCTGCGCTGCAGATTCGCGGTGATGACCTGAGTGACGCCGGACGCAACGTCGCCGCCATCTCCCGTGGTCTCGCCGTCGCCACCACCGACGAATTTCGGGATCGCGATCGGCATCGGCTGGAAATTGCCCTGGGTGATGTCGAGGCGCGTCTGAGCGCCGGCGCATCGGGGCAGCATGGTCCATGCGCTTGCAGCGGCGCCCACCATGAGCGCCCCACGGCGCGTCATGATGAAAGGGGGTTTGTTTAATAGCGTCATGATGTGGCTTCTTCTGGTTTAACCGCCGAGCATCACCCGGGGATCGAAATCGAGTTGCAGATCTTTCCATTGGTCATAGTGTTCGGGCCGCAGCATCGTGAAAGGCTGGCACACCAGCAAGGCGCGCTGCGCACTTTCGGCAAGCGCAGGACCCAGCGCCGACGGCGAACCTTCGACCACCACAGGTGGCTGCAACAGCGAGCCGTCCTGCTTCAGCAGCACCCTAAGCGAAACATGTATTCTAGTATTGGCATCGACGCCCGCCGGCGGATTCCAACACTGAGTCAGGCGCGCGCGCAATGCGTCGATTTCGCTCTGTGAGAGTTGCGCGGCCGGCGCACCGGTCGCTGTGCCAAGCGTGGCATTGGGATTGAGCGTTTCGGCAGAGGCGAGCTGGCGCTGCGGCTCGCGCTTGTCGAGCAGCGCCGCAACCTGATTGGCGTCGAACTTGGGCGTGTTCTGCGTCTTCTGCGGCGTGTTATCCGGCTTGGGCTGATCCTTCGCCGCGTCCTTCTTCAAGATATCGGCGATCTGATCGGGTTTGTATTCCGGCGTCTTCGGTTTTTCAGGCTGCGGCTTTGGATCCGGCTTGGGATCGGCCTTGGCCTCGGGCTTCGGATCCGGCTTGGGATCGGCCTTGGCCTCCGGCTTCGGATCCGGCTTGGGATCGGCCTTGGGTTTTGTGTCCGCCTTCACATCGGGCTTGGGCTCGGACTTGGGCTTGCTGGTGTCGGTCGTGATGGCGGGCTTGTCCACGACCTTGGGCGCGAGCTGGTCGACCGCTTTCGGCGCGTCGACTTTGTCGGCGAGCGGTTTCGGCATATCGATTTTCAGCTGCGGCGCGTTCTTCGCGCCTTGGGTCATTTTCGTGAAGTCTTTGTCCGAAATGAAAGACACCGGCAGCGAGTCGACGGGCGGCGTTTCCATGGGCTGCGCCGAAATGGCAAGAACAGCGCAGATCAGCGCCGCGGCGTGACCGATGCACGATATGGTCATGCCCGGCTTCATTGCCCGCTCTGTTCAACCTCGGTCACCAGCGCGACCTTATGATAGCCGGCGCCGGAAATGCGTCCCATCACCCGCATCATGCTACCGTAGTCGACCTTCCTGTCGCCGCGCACATAGATCAGCTCGTCGGGATTGCCGCCGCGCGCCTCGATGATCGCCTTAAGCTTCGGAATAAGATCGTCGATCTTGATTTCGCTATCCTGCAGATAGACTTGGCCGTTGTCCTTGACCGAAACCGTCAGCGGCTTGTTATCCTGCTGCAAGGCCTTGGCCTGACTCTTCGGCAGATCGATCGGCACGCCGACCGTCAAAAGCGGTGCCGACACCATGAAGATTATCAGCAGCACCAGCATGACGTCGACGAACGGCGTTACGTTGATTTCGCTCATGATTGCGGCGCGCCGCCGGCGCCGCTTTGAGCCGCCGGACGAACCTGCACTGATGGTGCCTGCGCCCATTCCCCACGCCCCTCAGCCGCGCTCGTCGATCTGCCGCGACAGGATCGCCGTGAATTCGTCGGCGAAACCCTCCAGCCGCTGCGCCTGCCGGTTCACCTCTGTCGAGAACTTATTATAGAAAATGGTCGCCGGAATGGCGGCAACGAGGCCTATTGCGGTCGCGAATAGCGCTTCGGCGATGCCGGGGGCGACGACCGCGAGCGAGGTATTTTGCGAGGCGGCGATCGACTGGAAACTGGTCATGATGCCGGCGACCGTGCCGAACAGGCCGATAAAGGGGCCCGCCGAGCCGACCGTGGCGAGGACCAGAAGCCGCCGCTCCATGCTTTCGACTTCGCGGGCGATCGCGACATTCATGACCTTTTCGATGCGCATTTGCAGGCCGGCGAAAGATTTGGCGTGGCCCTCGAGACTGCGCTTCCATTCGCGCATCGCCGCGACAAACAGCGCCCCGGTCGAATGTCCCGGCTGGCTTACCAGCGATTTGTAGAGTTCTTCCAGCGATTGGCCGGACCAGAAAGCTTCCTCGAAGGTGTCGCCGGAGCGCCGAAGCCTCGAAAATAACAGCGTTTTGTCGATGGCGATCGCCCAAACCCATACCGAGCACACCAACAGACCCACCATCACCGTTTCGACGATCCAATGAGCGTGCAGAAACAGGTGAAAGAGAGAAAGGTTGGACGATGTCAGCGGAGCGACCGACGCGATGTCGGTTGGGTTCATTGGAGCGTCCCTTTCGGCGGTCCGGCCGCGCGGGCCTGTAAGGCGGGCCATTACACGGTCATGACCGGCGCGGCGCACTGGCGCCGGAAACAAAAAAGGGCCAACGCAAGCCGCCGCGTCGCGCTGCGCCGACCTTTAGACCCGATTTTTGGACCCAAATTTCGCTAGGACCCCGGACCCGTCACAGGCGGGAGGGAAATCATTCGCCAAACTTGTCCAAACTAGGGCGCCACACCGGTCGTTCGGTTCTAACGAAGCCCAGTTGTGCTTAATGCATCGTTAAAGCGGGCCAAAGGCTTCATCTGACCGCCCCGCCCGAAAAACGCATGGGCCGCCCACCCTGGTGAGGCGGACGGCCCAACGGCGCGTGGAGAATACGGGGATTAGATCACGCCGGCGAGGACGATTGCGGTTTTGGGTCGCTCGGACGATTCCGGCGATCAGTCATGAACTGATCGAACTCGTCGCGATCCTTGGCAAAGCGCAGGCGCTCCAGGAATTCCTTGAATTCGCGCTGCTCGTCTTCGAGGCGGCGCAGCGTTTCCCGGCGATAATCGTCAAAAGCGCGGTTGCCACTCGACGGGGTGCCCCACCAATCGCCGCCGCCACCGCCGCGGAAACTGTCCATCTTCGAGCGCACGCGATCCATTTTCTCTTGCATGCGCTGCATCTTGTTTTCCCAGTGGCCGTGATGATTGCAAGCCATTCTTCCGCTCCCGATCATGAAGGCGAGGATGACCAAGCCGAGCGGCCACCACGCGAAGAAACCGAGGATCATCAACGCGATCCAAGCGGGCTTTCCGAACTCATCAAGCTTTGCTGCGATGGCCATGGCGAACCTCTTCTGTGCCAACCTAGCGTGTGAATGTAAATAACATTTACATCGCCATTCTCTACTGTCAAGGGGATCGGGTCCCTAGCGTGGCCGATTTGTCTTGGTCTCGCTCAGACCGAGACCGCGCAGATAAACCAGCACATTCGCCTCAAGTAGCTCTTCGGGCGACATCGGCAAGGCCCGGCGAGCCGCATCACCGCGCCCAAAAAGTGAAGCGATGCCGTGCGCCATCGCCCAAATATGAAGGGCGACCATCAGTGCAGGCGGGCGGCCTTGAGGCGGCATTTGCGCGCAGAGCGTCTCGGCCGCGTTGCGCAACACCCCGAAGGCCTGCTCGCCGGTATCGCGAAGCTCGGGGCTCGCAGCAGGCGGAATCCCCGCCTCGAACATCGCCGAATAATAGGCAGGCTCGTCGCGGGCGAAGGCCAAATAGGCCTTCCCCAGACGGTCCAAAGCCGTGAAAGTATCGGGACGGCCGTCGTCCCATGCCCGCTTGAGCGCCGCCCCGAATTGCTCGAAGCCGCGCAAGGCGACGCTGGCCATGAGCTCGTCGCGGTCGCGGAAATGCCGATAGGGCGCCGCCGGGCTGACCCCGGCCCACCGCGCCGCCTCGGCAAAAGTAAAGCCGGCAGGCCCCTTCTGCGCGATCAATTCGAGCGCCGCGCGTAGCAGCGCCTCGCGCAAATTGCCGTGGTGGTAGCCACGAGGGCTATCTTTGTCGTCTTTGGACCAGCTCATGTAAATAGCTCTTACATGGCATCTGCTAATCCGTCGACTTTTCAAAAAGATGGACTATGGGGCACCGCCGATCACCGGACGAGCACCAACCGCGTCGGCTTCAATGTTCCCGAACGCGTAGGCAGGAAGTTTCCGGCGCATTTGCACTGGGATGTCCGCGTGAAAACGCCAATCCCGTTCGGCACCGCGGCATTCTTTGATCTGACCGACGGCTGTGCTTATGCCGTTGGAGCGCGCCGGCGTTGCGGCGCAACCAGCGGCAAGTGATCAAACAAAGTAGGTCCGCCGGGCTGAGCGCCCTCGATCGACAACAGCCGCAGTTTCGTGACAACGCCGCCCGGTGCGGAGAAGCCGCCGGTTTTGCCGCCCGCTGCCAGCACGCGATGACACGGCACAATAATGGGCCACGGATTTCGCGACAGCGCCTCACCGACATCGCGGGCGAGAATACGGTCGCCCAGCCGTTCGGCGATTTCGCCATAAGTGAGCGTCGCGCCCGCCGGAATAGTGCGGGCGATCTCGTAGACGCGGCGGTGAAAGTCGGCGCAGCCGGCCATGTCCAACGTTGCGTGATTCAAATCTCTCGGCTCGCCATCCAGCAGACCGACGATGTCGTCGATCACACGCTGCACGTCAGCCGGTGGCATGGCTTCGCGCGCCTCGGGATAGCGGCGATGAAGGCGGGCGCTGGCGGCTCGCTTGCTCGATTCGAAAGACAAAACTCCGACAATACCGCGCTCGCTCCAGACGATGCCGCAGCTGCCGACCGCCGTGTGAAATATCGTAAAGCCGAGCTCGCTCATGGTGCAGTTAATATAAGGAGCCACCGCGCGGAAGACACCCGATTTGTGACGGGCTGCGACGCAATCTTTAAGGCTGCGCCGCGTCCTGGTCCGCTTTCATGGCAATGCGCAGCGGCTTCGGAATCGGCCGCGCTCGGCCGCCCGAGATGAAGGCAACCCGCACACGCGCTTCGACGAGCAACTCGTCGCCGCGCATGACGCGCTGGCGCACGGTGGCGGAGGCGCCCTTCACCTCTTCCGGCTCGGTGACGACTTCGAGCACATCATCCATGCGCGCCGGCCGCAGGAAGTCGAGTGTCATCGAACGCACCACGAAGGCAAATCCCGGCGCTTCTTTTTCGGTCGCCTCGAACAGCGCGCGATGATCGGCACCGATAAGACGCAAATAATTGGTCCGGCCGCGCTCCATGTAGCGCAGATAATTGGCGTGATAGACGATGCCGGTGAAATCGGTGTCTTCGTAATAGACGCGCACGGTGAGCACATGCCGGCCGTCGCGGATTTCGCCGTCGAGGGGAATCTGCGTCATCGCGCTATCTCCACGGGACCCGCTCCGCGATCGCGTGTTCCCAATTCCTGCCGTCGAACGGGTGGGTTCTTATGGCAGAAATATCGACGCCGTCGAGGCAGCGCACATTGACGTCGATCTTGTCGGGATCGGAGCGCGGCACGTAGAACGGATGCATGCCGCAGGTGGCGCAGAAAGTATGCTGCGCGGTGCCGGTATTGAACCGGTATGTCGTCAGCGCGTCCTTGCCGCTCAAAAGCTCGAACGCTTCTGGCGGCACGATGAGATGCAAGAAGCCCTTCTTCGTGCAGATCGAACAGTTGCAGTCGGTGACGCCCGACAGATCCGCCGTCACGCGAAACCGCACGCGGCCGCAATGGCAGCCGCCCTGGTAAGTCATCGCTTCAGTCATTCTCTTCTTGCCCGAACAATCCGAACTGCGCCGGATCGCGCGCCGGTTCAGGCAGGCCGAGATGCCGGAAGCCGTGGACGGTGACGAGCCGTCCGCGCGGCGTGCGCTGCAAGAACCCGCACTGGATCAGAAAGGGTTCGATAATGTCCTCGATGGCGTCGCGCGGCTCCGACAGCGCCGCCGCCAGCGTTTCGACGCCGACCGGGCCGCCGCCGTAATTGACCGCAATGGTGTTCAGATAACGCCGGTCCATGGCGTCGAGGCCGGCGGCGTCGACTTCGAGCGCGGCCAGCGCCTTGTCGGCGACGGCGCGATCGATCGCGCTCGCTCCGGCGACGGAAGCAAAATCGCGCACCCGGCGTAGCAGCCGGCCGGCGATGCGCGGCGTGCCGCGGGCGCGGCGCGCGATCTCGTTTGAGCCGTCGGCGGTGATGTTCATGCCGAGCACGCGGGCGCCGCGATTGACGATCAATTCGAGCTCCGCAACGGTATAAAAATTCAGTCTGATCGGAATGCCGAAACGGTCGCGCAGCGGATTGGTAAGAAGTCCGGCCCGCGTCGTCGCGCCGACCAAAGTGAATTTGGCGATGTCGATTTTCACCGAACGCGCCGCCGGCCCCTCGCCGATGATGAGATCGAGCTGGAAATCCTCCATTGCCGGATAGAGGATTTCCTCGACCGCCGGATTAAGCCGGTGGATTTCGTCGATGAACAACACGTCGCGCTCTTCGAGATTGGTCAAAAGCGCCGCCAAATCGCCGGCCTTGGCGATCACCGGTCCCGACGTGGCGCGGAAATTGACGCCAAGCTCGCGCGCCACGATTTGCGCCAGCGTGGTCTTGCCGAGCCCCGGCGGGCCGACAAACAAGACGTGATCGAGCGCCTCGCGCCGCGCCCGCGCCGCTTCGATGAAGATGGCGAGATTGGCGCGGGCCTGCTCCTGGCCGATGAATTCGGCGAGCCGCTGCGGGCGCAGGCTCGCTTCCGCCACGTCTTCGTCGCGGCGCTCCGGCGTCACCATTTTCTGATCGGCGGTTGCGCTCACCGCTCCGGGCCCCGGGTGTATTTGTTCGGCAGCAATTCGCCGATCGGCACCGCCGCCGGCGATTTGCCGTTCGGCACGATCACGCGCGCATTGCGATCGTAGTCGAAGATCAGTTCGCGACAGGCGCCGCAGGGCGACACCACTTTGATGGTCTGGTCCTTGTCCGACGGCGGCGGGTGGCGCACGGCGACGATCGTTTCAATGCCGTCGTCGCCCAGATCGACGAAGGCGCGTCCGAGCGCTACGGCCTCGGCGCAGACCGCCATGCGGCCGAGATAGGCATCGAGATTGACGCCGCTGAAAACTTGTCCCGAGCGGGTGCGTAACGCCGCGCCGACTTCCTGCCAGTCGTCGCGATAGCGCAGCTTGATCGCGGCCGTCGCGGCCTCGATCAGTTCCATGTCCGCCTTTGCGAGCTTCGCGGATTTTTTGGTTTTAGAACGCTTCACTTCGCCAGTTCCCTCAATCCAAGCCGGATGAGCGTCGTCGCCTCGGCGCCGTCACCGGCACTGCGCGCCGCAGCCGCGATGGCGGCGGTCGCTTGCGGCTGCGCATAGCCGAGATTGACCAGCGCCGAAACCGCATCGCTAAACGGCCGCGGCGCCGTTTTCTCATCGAGCGCGCCGGACAGCCGCACCAGCGCCGGATCGACATCGGTATAAGCCGGCGCCTTGTCCTTGAGTTCGGTGACAATGCGCTCGGCGACCTTCGGCCCTACGCCCGGGGTGCGTGCCACCATCGCCTTGTCGCGCATCGCTATGGCGGAAGCGAGATCGGCGGGCTTGAGCGTGCCGAGCACGGCGAGCGCCACCTTGGTGCCGACGCCCTGGACGGTCTGCAACAGCCGGAACCATTCGCGCTCGACATCGGAGAGAAATCCGAACAGCCGGATCTGATCCTCGCGCACATGGGTCTCGATCGACAGTGTCGCCGCCTCCCCCGGCCGCGGCAATTCCTGCAAGGTGCGCGCCGAGCAATGCACCAGATAACCGACGCCGTTGACATCGAGGACGATGGAGTCCTCGCCGTAAGAGTCGATCACGCCTTTGAGCTTGCCGATCATGCGGTCACTCTCTTTCCTCCCCAGCGTGCGGGGGAGGTGGCGAGCGAAGCTCGCCGGTAGAGGCAAGTAACGAACCCGGAGCAGGCCGCCATGCCGACGCCCCCTCCACCACGCTTCGCGTGGTCCCCCTCCCCCGCTTCGCGAGGGAGGAGATATATGGTCTGCCGATCATCGCGCCGCTACCTTCAGTGCCGCATGCAACACCGCGCTCTGGCGATGGTGAGCATGCGTTACGGCAATGGCGAGTGCGTCGGCGGCATCGTGGGAAGCCGGATCGGCCTTGGGCAGCAGCACGCCGATCATCATCCGCACCTGCGCCTTGTCGCCATGGCCGGCACCGACGATGCTTTTCTTCACCAGGTTCGGCGCGTATTCGGCGACCGGCACGCCGGCCTTGGCCGGCACCACCATGGCGATGCCGCGCGCCTGGCCGAGTTTCAGCGTCGCGGTGGCGTCCTTGTTGACGAAGGTCGCTTCGACGGCGGCCTCGTCCGGCCGAAACTCCTCCAGGACCTTCACCAGTCCGTCATGGATGACCAGAAGCCGCGCCGCGAGCGCGTCGCGGTCGTTCGTCATCACCGAGCCGCAGCCGAGAAAGCTCAGGCGATTGCCGGCAATCTCGATGATGCCCCATCCGGTGCGGCGCAGCCCCGGATCGATGCCGATAATGCGAATCGGATGTCCGACCATGATGCCGTTGATAGCATATTGCAGCGAATATCATGGCCGGTGTTTCGGCATTGGCAAACGTCGTTGGTGCATCCGTCGAGTGAACATACGTCAATACCACGACCTATCCGGCGATGCTTGCGGGGGTACCCATGTCACGATCATCGGTGCAATCGTCGTCCCCGCCGATAGAGCGGACAAAATTCGCCTCACCTATTCCGCGGCCGGCGATGTCACCGTGCTCCGCATCGAACAGGAGCCTTGCGTTTTCGCAATCGGTAGTAAGAATGAGGCACCGAAGCTCGGGGGCCGTATGAAAATCAGAAGCGGTTTTCTCTTTTCTGCAACGGGACGCGTGCTGGAATGGTTCGTCCGACCGTTCTTAATCGGCTACAACGGCAAAATACGGACAACCAAGTATTTGCCGTGGCCCGTCCGGAGCACAATTGCCAACCATCTTGCCTATCGCGATTGGGCACAAATCGCGCTTATTGTCGCCAACCAATATCCTGGCGGGGATTACTTTGAGTTCGGCAGCGAAAGCCTGCGTACGTTCACCAATTTTCTAAGCGCGTTCCATCTAAACGGACACGATGCAGGAATGCCGGACGTAAAGTTCTATGCGTTCGATATTTTCGGAGAACCGAAACCAGAAGCGTCGCTCAGCGAAGAAGAGAAACCCTATTTTGCCGTTTATCGCAGTCTCGGCGCACGCCATTACCGTCAAGCATTCTCGAGATTCCGGCGCCACGGCCTTTTGCTTGACCGCTGCGTTCTGGTTAAGGGCCATTTCGAGGACACGCTCAACAATTCATTCAAGGCCAAACTGCGTCAGGATAACCGCCGCGTCGGCTTTGCCTTTCTCGATTGCAATATTCCGTCGTCCTACAAGACGTGCCTGGATTTTTTGGTGGACTATATCCGAGAAGATCGCGCCTTCGTCTATCTCGATGAGTATTTTCAGATCCCCGGCGTTGCCGATTTATTTGATGATTTCTGTAAGACCGTTAAAGAAAAATACGGCCTCAAAGTGCGCTATGTCCGCGATGCCGGAGCGTTCGGTGCGCTTTTTAGCTTTATCACGTCCGCTACATGAGATTTTGACGGACTAGCGCCATCCCGTCGCGCCTCTATACAACACACTTTTGAGCCGATCATTGGCCGGGCACACAGGGACATTTCGACGAAGCGATGGCTGGATTGAACAACAAAACGCGGATCTCGCATGGCTTTCGTTTTATAGCCGCTCCAGGATGGCAACTCTCGTCACGGGGGTTTGCTCGCACCGATACTGATTTTATTCGGGCATAGGGTAATGCCACGGCTCTCGCCCAACCCGGCGGCGGCTGATAAGGAGGCGCCTTAACGACTTGGCGCGCCCGTGAAAACAGCATGACACCCGGTCTCGGCTACGCCTTTGGCGCCATGGTCTCGTTCGGGGCGAGCGACCTCATCTACAAGCGCGCCGCCGCCGCCGGAATCAAAGCCGGCGACTTCCTGATGCTGCAGGCCTGGATCTTCTGTCCCGGCGTCACGCTTTATGCCTTCATCACCCGCACGCTCGACGTCCATGCCTCCGCGCTGTGGGGGGCGCTTGCCGGGCTGTTCCTGTTTGTCGCGCTCTACAATTTCACCCGCAGTCTGCAAGACGGCGCGGTCAGCACCAATGCGCCGATATTCCGGCTGAATTTCACGCTGACGGCGGCACTGGCGATCGTGATTCTCGGCGAGACGCTCACGGTCGCAAAAGTCGCCGCGCTAATCTCCGCATTGGTCGCAGTCTGGTTATTGCTGGCCGAAGCGGGCGCCGAGCGCGGCAAATTCAATCTATCGTCACTCCTCCGCGTGCTGGGCGCGACGGCGGCCATGGCGTTCACGAATTTCTTCTACAAGGTCGGCCTCGAGCACGGCGCGGTGCCGGAAACGATGGTGGCCGCGCAGGCCTGGGTTTTCTCTTCACTGGCGACTATCACCGGCCTGTCGCAATTCGACCGTTCCCGAGTCCCGCCCGGCGCCTGGCGCTATTCCGCCTTTGCCGCGCTCGCCCTGTTCGGCGCGTTTATATTTTTGATGCACGCCTTGTTGCTCGGACCAGCGAGCGTACTGGTGCCGGTCGCACAGATGAGTTTCGTCATTACCGCGCTTGTCGGCGTCGCGATGTTCGGCGAACGGCTCGACCTGCGAAAAAGCATCGGCCTCGCGGTCGCCACCGTGGCGCTGATTTTGTTTGCCGGAAGCTGAATTAGAATGCGCCTCATAAATAGCAGCCACGTCCGCTGTCGCTGTAAATGACTCAACTGAGACATCAATGCGCGCAAGCTCAAATTAGCAACTAAGTATTAAGCTACACGCCTGATTTGTGGATTCGTGTTTCGGCTCATTAAGCGTGTACCTGATATGGCAGTAAAGTTGTTCGGTGAAGTCGTAGCGCTAACAGCGGAGCGCGGCGGGTTAGTTGCATGAGGTATTGTGCGCGGTTCGTAAGTACGCGAATTCCCTGCTTTGTGCCCCTTGTGCACAGGATGCACGGCACGGCAGCAGCGGCTGACATCCATCGCGTCGCCGAGACCATACCCTCATGCTCGCGCTAACGTGAAGATCCCGCGCTCGCGGCGTGATAATATTCTTTTGGGGCTGCCTCGTGCGAGAGGAGCCTCATGACAATCACCATTGGACGGAGGGAGTTGATAGCTGCGCTCGGCGGGGCGGTGGCGTGGCCGCATGCGGCGCGCGCGCAGCAACCGAAGATGCCGACGATCGGCGTGCTGGTCATTGGTAATATAAGCCCGGAAGAATTCTGGCGGGAGTTTCAGCAAGGACTACGCGATCGAGGGTACATTGAGGGACAGAACATTCGATTTGAGTTTCGGTCGGCTGAAGGACATATCGACCGGCTTCCCGAACTAGCGGCTGAGCTCGTTCGTCTCAAGGTCGATGTCATCGTCACTTGGTTCACGCCTACCGCTGTGGCGGCAGCGAAAGCGACGCGGGAAATCCCAATCGTGATGGCCGAGACCGGAGATCCGATCGGCACGGGCTTGGCCATGAGCCTTTCGCGACCGGGTGGAAATGTCACAGGCATCGCGAGCGTAACCGCGGAATTGGCAGGCAAGAGCGTCCAATTGATCCGCGACATGCTGCCGTCGGCGCGCCGGGTCACCGCTCTGGCCAACGAGACCGATCCCTTCTCCAAACCCTTCCTCGAACAGATCCAGCTTGGCGGTGAAGCCACCGGAACCGCAATCAAACCTGTCAGGATCAGCAACAATGAAGAGTTCGAGAGCGCTTTCGCCGCGATGGAGAGAGACCGGCCCGACGCCATCATCGTTCAGCCAAGCCTACCGAGCAAGCGCGCCGCTCAGCTGGCGCTGCAACACCGCGTGCCTGCCGTTTCAGTGCCGCCCTGGTTCGTCAACGAAGGCGGGCTGATGTCGTATTCCGCGATATACGCGGATCTTTTTCGCATGGCTGCTGTGTACGTCGATAAAATCCTCAAAGGTGCCCAGCCCGCCGATTTGCCAATCGAGCAGCCAACTCGTTTCCAACTCGTCATCAATATGAAAACCGCCAAGGCGCTTGGCATTACTGTGCCGCCGACGCTGCTCTCCCGCGCCGACGAGGTGATCGAATAACTCGGCTTATGTCTTGTGGCCCTTAGCGGACACCGAGAGTGCGACGCAGAATGCCCGCATTCGCGGTAAGAGCGGATGTTGAGCAATCGTCACACGCCACACCCGACTTGTGAGGATGTGCCCTGAATTCACGCGCTCAGTTTGCTGACCAGCGCATCCGACACTTCGAAATTGGCATAGACGTGCTGGACGTCGTCGTGGTCGTTCAGCGTGTCGATCAGCTTGATGACCTTCTCGCCCTGCTCGTCGTCGATCGCGACCGTGTTTTGCGGCCGCCAGGTCAGCGACGCCTTTCGCGGCTCGCCGAACTTGGCTTCGAGCGCCTTGGCGACCGAACCGAAATGATCCTGCGCGGCATAGATTTCATGCGTGGTCTCGCTTGAGACCACATCGTCGGCGCCGGCTTCCAGCGCCGCTTCGAACATCGCCTCGGCGCCGGCGGCGCCGGCGTCGTATTCGATGACTCCGACATGATCGAACATGAAAGATACCGCGCCGGTCTCGGCCAGGTTGCCGCCGCTTTTGGTGAAGGCGGCACGCACATCGCCCGCCGCGCGATTGCGGTTGTCGGTCAGAACTTCGACGATCACGGCGATTCCGCCCGGGCCGTAGCCCTCATAGCGAACCTGCTCGAAATTCTCGCCTTCGTTGCCGGCCGCTTTCTTGATGGCGCGCTCGATATTGTCCTTCGGCATGTTTTCCGCACGCGCCGCGATGATGGCGGCGCGCAGCCTTGCATTCATCGTCGGATCCGGCGTGCCGAGCTTGGCGGCTACGGTGATTTCGCGCGCCAGCTTGCCGAACAGCTTCGACTTCATCGCATCCTGCCGCCCTTTGCGGTGCATGATGTTTTTGAACTGTGAATGTCCGGCCATGGTCTGTCCCGAAGGTGCGCGGTCCGCGGTGGTATTTTCGCGGGTGTTTATAAGGGAGGCGCGCGGCCAAATTCAAGAAGATGGGTTGTGACCGAAACTAGTAAGTTTAGCTGCGCTCGTCCCCGCGAAAGCGGGGACCCACACAACGCCGCCGCCGCGGAGCAAGCCACCTGGATTCCCGCTTGCGCGGGAATGAGCGGATTAAGCCCTAGCCGACCCAATACCATTGCGAGAACAAGGCAGAATAGAGCGCCAGCACGGCTGCGAATAGTCCGATCGCGACAAGACACAGCAAGAGCGACCGCCGGCACAGATCGGCCAGCGCGACGAAGGCCGGGAAAGCCAATACGCCGAAGCGCGTCATTGAGGTCAGCCCGGCCGGGCCGCCGCTGAGACTGAGATAGGGCACCAGCAAGGCTCCGAGCGAGAACAGCGTCGCCGAGACAGGCAAGAGCCGCCACGACCACACCGACAGACCAAGGAGCAGGATGAAAAACCATTGGTCTAATCCCGCCGGCGTGACATCGGTGAAGCGCAGATGCAAGAACGGCTGCAGCGTCAAAGCCGCAGCGAGCCGGCTTCCGAGTGAGGTAGCGCCATTGAATCCGCCCTGCGCATCGGCGAACGCCAGCGGATGACCGAACACCGCGTAGAGATAAAGCATGTAGAGCCACAGGCCCGCGCTCGCGATCGCCAGGCAGGCGATCGCGTAAAGGACAAATCGCTTTCGGTCGGCGTGATATTTCTGCCAAAGCTCCCAGAAGAGCACCGGGATGAGCACGATGCCGACAAAGCGCGTCGCCAGCGCAAGCCCCGCGGCGACCGCGGCGAAGACGAAGCGGCGGTCCTCGAGCAACGTGAAACAACAGAGGATCAACAACAACGCGAGCGGCTCGGTATAACCGGCCGACAAGAACAGCGATCCCGGGTAGAAGCTTAGGCATGCGACCGTGAGCAACGCGGTCTCTTCGCCGGCATGACGCCGCGTCCATCGAAACAGCAGCAGGATTGCGAGGACCGCGGCAACATTCGCCACGACGAGAAGCGCGACGGCTGGGCTTAGTCCTGCAATCGTCGCCAGCGCGCGGGCGAGCATCGGGTAGAGCGGATAAAACACCACCGGCTGCAAATCATTGGGGTCGCCGTTATAGCGATAACCGTGCTCGACGATGCCGGCATACCATTCCGAATCCCAGCGCAGCAGATGATCATACCAGCGCGATCCCGACTGCCATAAATCGGACTTCCAGAGGGGGAGAAAAATACCGGCGATGTCGACCGCCAACAGCACGACGACACGCGAGCATAAATAGATCGAAATCGCCTTCAAATAAGGTTTGACGTCCCGCCAGCGCGCGGCGTCTATTGCCAAAATAGCGGCCTCGCCTGTTCGAGCGTTCCACCAAGTCGTACCGCGCCGACGCGTGTGGCGAGGCCCGACGCCGGATCGGTCTCGACCGCGACGGCGCACAAGGTCGCCGGTCCCGACGCCGGCTCGAAACGCGCCGAAGAAATCTTGCGGGTGAAACGCTGCAGCGGCTCGTCCTTGGCCATGCCGATCACTGAATCGAAATCGCCGCTCATGCCGACGTCGCTCATGTATGCCGTGCCGCCCGGCAGCACCCGCAGATCGGCAGTCGGGACATGGGTGTGGGTGCCGACCACCAGGCTCGCACGGCCGTCGCAAAAAATACCCATCGCCTGTTTTTCGCTGGTCGCCTCGCCGTGAAAGTCGATGATGATGGCGTCGGCGCCGCTCTTGAGCGGACAAGCGGTCAACTCGCGGTCGATCGCGGCGAACGGATCGTCGAGCGGATCCATATAGACGCGGCCCATGGCGTTGACGACGAGAACGCGCGCGCCGTTCTTTGCCTCGATCATCGCGGCGCCGCGGCCCGGCGTGCCCGGCGGAAAATTGACCGGCCGGATCAGGCGCGGCGCGCGCTCGATGAAGACCAGCGCCTCTTTCTGGTCCCAGGCATGATTGCCGAGCGTCACCGCATCGACGCCAATGTCGAGCAGATCGCGATAGATCGTTTCGCTGATGCCGAAACCGCCGGCCGAGTTTTCGCCGTTGACTACGACCAGATCGAGCTTCCAGTCGCGGATCAGACCGGGCAGGCGCTCATGGACGATGTTACGCCCGCTGCGGCCGACAATGTCGCCGACGAAAAGGATGCGCATGCTCATAAACCCTTTAGGTCGGGCCCTTGGTCTCGATCACTTCATGTTCCGTTAGCACGAGATCGAGCTTCTCGTCGCGGGCGGTCGCCGGCACGGTGGAAACTTCCTGGGCGGCGAACGCGATACCGATCGCGGTGACGGTCTTGCACGCGCGCAACCGCGCGATGGTCATGTCGTAATAGCCCGCGCCATAGCCGATGCGATGACCGGCGCGGTCGAAGGCAAGCAGCGGCACCAGCAAGATGTCGGGCTCGACCTCCGGTGCCTCGGGCTTCGGCTGCCGCAGACCCCACACGCCTTCGGCCAGCGGCTCGCCCCATCGCCATGCCCGCATGACCAGCGGCTTGCCGCGCCCGGCGACGACCGGCAGCGCCAGCATGGCACCGGCCTCCGCAAGCCTCCTCATCAGCGGCAGCGGGTTGATCTCGCTCTTGAGCGGCATGAAGCCGGAGACGATGCTGCTTGGCGAAATCGCGAAGGGAAACTCGCGCGCGGCTATCGTCCCAGCCGCGGCTTGACGCACGTCCGCGGGCAACGCCTCACGGCGCGCGAGCGTGGTACGGCGCAGCTCTGTTTTTTCGTCGGAGATAGTGTCCACAGTGTTCGTCATCCTGAGGTGCGAGCGAAGCGAGCCTCGAAGGATGCTGCACCGCCGGGGCCGTCGCCCTTCGAGGCTCGGCCTTCGGCCGAGCACCTCAGGGTGACGGAACAGAGGTTAATGCGTGCGCTGAGAGATCAAAAGAGTGCGGAGCCGCGCCGGCCGTAAGAGCTCTGATCCCGGGAACCTACATAAGTAGGTGGGCGCCATGTGACCGAACCCAGGAGCTCGGCCAGGGACAGCTCCCTTCGAGATCGTAAGGCCCCGGAGAATTGTCTCCTACGCACCAGGCAGCCCCGCGTGGGTAATGTAGTGCACGGATTGGTACGGCGCCACTTGATATCGATTGCGCCGCTTCTCCTCCTTCTCCCTGCACGCGGGGAGAAGTGATTTAGCCCAGCGCGACGCTGCTGCTGCTGGTTTGATTGAGCTTCTTGGTGATGGCCTCGATCCGCTCGGCGGCGCTGCTCAGCGCCGCAGCGATGGCTGCTTGCGCCGTTTTGTTGTGATCGCTGGAGATGGCGCGCGCTTCCTGGAGCGCAGCGAGCTCCTGCTCGAGCCGGGTGACGCGAAGAGCTGCTTCAGCCAGTTCGTCAGCGACCGTGAGCGCCGCCATCACCGTGAGCCGGGTATCGCCGATCTCGCCGAATTTGGCGCGCAGCCCGCTGATGCGGCTGTCGAGTTCGCGCGCGAGATCGACGAGATGGGGCTCCTGGCCATCCTCGCATGCCATCCGGAACTGCCGGCCGTTGATGGTGACGCTGACCTGCGACATCTAAAAGCCCGTCGTTAAAATTACGCCTTAATCTCCCAACTCCAACACACCGCGGATCGTTTCGATGGCGGTATCGATCCGTTGAGCGACATCGCGGCTGGCGGCCTCGAGCGCACGCGCCCGCGCCGTGGTCTCGTCCAGTTCGCCGGCAAGCCGCGCCCGATCGCTGCCCAAGGAATGGACCTGGCTCGCCAGCAATGCCGTGCCGCGATCGGTCTCACGGCGCCGCTCGGCCGCAGCTTCGAGCGCTTCGAGCGCAAGTGCCAGCCGGTGCTGGGCCAACCCTATGGAATCTAGGTCGATGGAATCGGTGTCGCTCATCGAGGCTTCCGCTGCGGCCATTACGGCCTCGCACGACACGCGAAAATCGTGCGACGGCAAATATTTATCGGCAGAACTTTACGTCGCATCGCGGGAAAGCGTCAACGCCGCGCTTGATGGCCTGTGCATGACCTTGTGCGTAAGCGGCGGCGGAATTGACTAGCCCGCCTCCCATGTTATCTGTGCCGGGCCTTTTTCCCCCGAAACGCGGCCTTTGTATTGGCGCCGCGATTGGCAGTCTCAATGACCAAGCCGGACCGTGTTGCCACGGCGAGCGCCGCTCTCGCCCAGGGCTCCGATTTCCCCTCTCCCGCGACGAATCCGACCGCCCGCCCCGATCATGACAACATGGCCAACGCCATCCGTGCGCTGGCGATGGATGCGGTCGAGCAGGCGAATTCGGGCCATCCCGGCCTGCCGATGGGCGCGGCCGATATCGCGACCGTGCTGTTCACCCAGTTTCTCAAATTCGATCCGGCCGATCCGGCCTGGCCCGACCGCGACCGCTTCGTGCTCTCGGCGGGTCACGGCTCGATGCTGCTCTACGCGCTGTTTTATCTGCTCGGCTACGAGAAGATGACGATTGCCGAGATCAAGCGCTTTCGACAGTTTGGCTCGCTGACGCCCGGACATCCGGAACACGGCCACACGCCCGGCGTCGAAACCACGACCGGCCCGCTCGGCCAGGGGCTCGGCAATGCCGTCGGCATGGCGATTGCGGAACGCCATCTCGCCGCGCTGTTCGGCACGATCGTCGATCACACTACCTATGTGCTGTGCTCCGACGGCGATCTGATGGAAGGCATCAGCCAGGAAGCGATCGCGCTCGCCGGTCATCTGAAGCTGAACAAGCTGATCGTGCTTTACGACGACAATCACATTTCCATCGACGGACCGACCTCGCTGTCGGACTCGGTCGATCAGGTCGAGCGATTTGTGTCCGCCGGCTGGGCGGCGACGCGGATCGACGGCCACGATCCGGCGGCGATTGCGCAAGCCATCGAGGCGGCACAGCAATCCGATCGTCCGTCGATGATCGCCTGCCGCACCACCATCGGTTTCGGCGCGCCGAATAAAGGCGGCACCGAGAAGAGCCACGGCTCGGCGCTCGGCGCCGCCGAGATCACCGCCGCGCGGCAGAAGCTCGGCTGGACGTCGCCGCCTTTCGAAATCCCGGCCGATATTCTTGCTGCCTGGCGCGCCGCCGGCGCGCGCAGCCGTCCAGCGCGGCTCGATTGGGAAGCGCGCGTCGCGGCGCTCGATGCCGAACAGCGCGCCGAGTTCAAACGCCGGATCAGCGGCGACCTGCCGGGTAAGCTTTCAGCCGCCGTTGCCGGACTGAAGCAAAAGCTCGCCGACGCGCCGAAGGAAATCGCCACCCGATCGGCGTCCGAATTGGCGCTCGAAACCTTGACGGTGGCGCTGCCGGAAATGGTCGGCGGCTCGGCCGATCTCACCGGCTCGAACAACACCCGCACCAAGGCGATGAAGGCGATGAAACCTGGCGACTACGCCGGCACCTTCATCCATTACGGCGTGCGCGAGCACGGCATGGCATCGGCCATGAACGGCATGGCGCTGCATGGCGGCGTCATTCCGTTTTCCGGCACTTTCCTGGTGTTCTCGGATTATTGCCGGCCGGCGATCCGGCTTGCCGCGTTGATGGGCCAGCGCGTCGTCCATGTGATGACGCACGATTCCATTGGGCTTGGCGAAGACGGCCCGACCCACCAGCCGGTCGAGCATCTCGCGGCGCTACGCGCCATCCCGCATCTCAAAGTGTTTCGTCCCGCAGACGTGGTCGAGACGCTCGAATGCTGGCAACTCGCGCTCGAGAGCAAGGACGCGCCGAGCGTGCTCGCCTTGACCCGCCAAAACCTGCCGCAGCTCCGCCAGGGTTATGACGAGCACAATCGCTGCGCTACCGGCGCCTATGAGCTGATCGCCGCCGACGATGACTCGCCCGTCGTCTCCTTGTTCGCCACCGGCTCCGAAGTTGCGATTGCGGCGGAAGCCAAGAAGCTCCTCGCCGCGCGCAAAATCTCCGCCCGCGTGGTTTCAGTGCCGTGTTTCGAATTATTGCTGGCTTTGCCGGAAGAGCGCCGCGCGGCGATCATCGGCACGGCGCGGGTCAACATCGCGGTCGAAGCCGGCATCCGCCAGGGCTGGGACGCCATCATTGGGTCTTCGGGAACGTTTATCGGCATGACCGGTTTCGGCGCCAGCGCGCCCTATAAGGAGCTTTACCGGGAGTTCGGCATCACGGCCGAGAAAGTAGCCGCGGTGGCCATTGCTCGATTATAAGGTCGCAAATAGAAAGCCGCGTGAGAATAGCTACATAAGGAGCGCAGCTTAACGTTGATTACCCCGGCCCTTTGCCATTTGGGCCGGTATCGAAGGGAGACCGGGAGAATGACTGTTCGTGTTGCCATCAATGGTTTTGGCCGGATCGGCCGCAATATTCTGCGCGCCATTGCTGAGGCCGAGCGCGACGATATCGAAGTCGTCGGCATCAACGATCTCGCCCCGGTCGAAACCAATGCGCATCTGTTGCGCTACGACACCGTGCATGGCCGCTTTCCCGGCACGGTGACGGTCAAGGGCGACACCATCAGCCTGGGCAACGGCGCCATCAAAGTCACAGCCCACAAGGACCCGTCCCAGCTGCCGTGGAAAGAGCTCGGCGTCGACGTGGCGCTGGAATGCACCGGCATTTTCACCTCGAAGGACAAAGCCTCGGCGCATCTGAAGGCGGGCGCCAAGCGCGTTCTGATCTCCGCGCCGGCCGACGGCGTCGACCTCACTGTCGTCTACGGCGTCAACCACGACAAGCTCGCCAAGGAACACACCGTCGTCTCCAACGCCTCGTGCACGACCAATTGCCTGGCGCCGGTCGCCAAGGTGCTCAATGACGCCGTCGGCATCGACAAGGGATTCATGACCACGGTGCATTCCTATACCAACGACCAGCCGTCGCTCGATCAGGTGCACAAGGATCTCTACCGGGCACGCGCTGCGGCGCAAAACATGATCCCGACCTCGACCGGGGCGGCCAAAGCCGTCGGCCTGGTTTTGCCGGAACTCGTCGGCCGGCTCGACGGCGTTTCGATCCGCGTGCCAACGCCGAATGTCTCGGTGATCGACTTCAAGATCGTCACCAAGCGCGCGACCTCGAAGGACGAGATCAATGCCGCCGTCAAGCGCGCCGCCGAGCAGCAGCTCAAGGGCATCCTCGGCTACACCGACGAGCCCAATGTCTCGAGCGACTTCAACCATGACCCGCATTCGTCGATCTTCCACATGGATCAGACCAAGGTCATGGACGGCACCTTCGTTCGCGTGATGTCCTGGTATGACAACGAATGGGGCTTCTCCAACCGCATGATCGACACCGCGGTGGCGATGGGCAAGCTCGCTTGACCCCATTCATCTCGCGCGTTTTTATGGCTGCGTTATCTGGTCAGTGATTGTGATGCCACCCTTCCGCACCCTCGACGACGTGGACGTCAAAGGCAAACGCGTGCTGCTGCGCGTCGACCTCAATGTCCCGGTTCAGAACGGTGAGGTCGCCGACGCCTCGCGCATCGAGCGCCTGGTGCCGACCATCACCGAGATCGCCGGCAAGGGCGGCAAAGTGATCCTGGTGTCGCATTACGGCCGGCCGAAAGGTCCGGATCCGAAAGAGTTCGCTCAAGCCGATCGTCGCCGCGGCGGCGAAGGTGATCGGCCGGCCGATCGCCTTTGCCGAAGACTGCATCGGCCCGGTGGCCGAAAAGGCGGTCGCGGCGATGCAGCCCGGCGATATCCTGTGCCTGGAAAACACCCGCTTCCATAAAGGCGAGACCAAGAACGATCCGGAATTCGCCAAAAAGCTTGCCCGGCTCGGCGACATCTATGTCGCCGACGCGTTCTCAGTCGCGCATCGTGCTCACGCGACGGTCGAGGCGATCGCGCATCTGTTGCCGGCCTATGCCGGCCGCGCGGTGCAGGAAGAGCTCGCCGCGCTCCGCCGCGCGCTACTCGATCCCGAGCGCCCGGTCACGGCCATCGTCGGCGGCGCCAAGGTGTCGACGAAGCTCGATCTCCTCAGCAATCTGATCACCCAGGTCGAGACGCTCATCATTGCCGGCGGCATGGCCAATACGTTCCTCGCCGCGCAGGGCAAAGCGGTCGGCAAGTCGCTCTGCGAAACCGACCTGATCCCGACCGCGCGCGAGATCATGGCGAAAGCAAAATCGCTCAAGCGCGAGATCCTGCTCCCGGTCGATGCCGTGGTGGCGACGAAGTTCGCCGCGCACGCGCCGAGCCGCGTGGTCGGCGTCGACGCGGTCGGTCCGGACGACATGATCCTCGACATCGGCCCGCGCAGCATCGAGCAGGCGATATCGGTTTTGGCCCGCTCGAAGACGCTGGTGTGGAACGGCCCGTTCGGCGCTTTCGAGATGGAACCGTTCGACAACGGCACCGTCGAAGTGGCGGAAGCGGCGGCGGAACTCACCGCCGATAAACGGCTTGTCAGCATAGCGGGCGGCGGCGATACCATGGCGGCACTGAATGTCGCGGGCGTCACGGAGCGTTTCACCTACGTTTCGACCGCCGGCGGCGCCTTTCTGGAATGGCTCGAAGGCAAAAAACTTCCGGGAATTGAAGTCTTGCAGGCGGAACGGACTCCCGCTGTGACCCCTGCTTAGAGTAAAACCCCAATTTAAGGTTGCCGGCTCGCCGGGACCACTGTCTAGGAGGGCGCGATGAATTTGAGCGAATTGAACAAGGTCGCGACCGCGATGGTCGCCCCGGGCCGCGGCATCCTCGCCGCCGACGAATCCTCGGGCACCATCAAGAAGCGCTTCGACGCGCTCGGCGTCGAATTGACCGCCGACAGCCGGCGCGACTATCGCGAAATGCTGTTCCGCTCGAGCGAGGCGATGTCGAAAAACATTTCCGGCGTCATCCTCTATGACGAGACCATCCGCCAGAACGCCAAGGACGGCACCCCGCTGGTCAAGCTGATCGAGAAAGCGGGCGCGCTGCCCGGCATCAAGGTCGACAAGGGCCTTAAACCCCTGCCCTTCTGTCCCGGCGAAACCATCACCGAAGGCCTCGACGGCTTGCGCGAGCGCCTCGTCGAATACCGCAACCTCGGCGCCAAATTCGCCAAGTGGCGCGCTGTGATCGACATCGGCGCGGACATCCCAAGCTACAACGGCATCATGACCAATGCGCATGCGCTGGCGCGCTATGCCGCGCTCTGCCAGGACGAAGGCATCGTGCCGATCGTCGAGCCGGAAGTGCTGATGGACGGCGACCACGACATCGACCGCTGCGCCATGATCACCGAATGGACGCTCAAGACGGTGTTCGAGCAGCTCTATTATCAGCGCATCGCGCTCGAAGGCATGGTGCTCAAGCCGAACATGATCGTGCCCGGCAAGAAGTCGCCGAAGCAGGCCTCGGTGGAGGAAGTCGCCGACAAAACGCTGCGCGTGCTCAAGGCCTGCGTGCCGGCCTCGGTGCCCGGCATCGCGTTTCTGTCCGGCGGCCAGTCCGACGAAGACGCCACCGCCCACCTCGACGCCATCAATCGCATGGGCGACCTGCCCTGGCACGTCACCTTTTCCTACGGCCGCGCCTTGCAGCACGCGCCGCAGACCACCTGGTGCGGCAAGTCCGAAAACGTCGCCGCCGCGCAACGCGCCTTCAACCACCGCGCCATGATGAACGGCCTCGCCGCCCGCGGCGAATGGAAATCGGATCTGGAACGGAAGGCCGCGTGACGAATATCGGCGTCGTTTCCCGGATGCGATGCAGCGCGCAGCGGTGCATCGCTGTTCCGGGACCGTCGCAGGCTCCGAGCGCGTTACGATCCCGGTTCTGCGGCGTACCACTCCGCTACGCTCGGTGCTGCGCCGCGCCCGGGAAACGCCTCCGATGAGTCCGGACATCACGCCCCAGCGCCTCTATCTCATCACCCCGCAACTCGATGACACCGCGGCCTTTGCCCGCGACCTCGACGCCTTGCTCGCCACCGCCGATATTGCCGCCGTGCTGCTCCGGCTCGCCGATGCCGACGAGCGCACGCTCCTTGAGCGCATCAAAACCGTTGCCCCCATGGTGCAGCGGCGCGATGTCGCGCTTCTCCTCTCGGGCCGCCCCGAACTCGCCGCCCGCAGCGGCGCCGACGGCGCGCATCTCACCGGCGTCGAGGCTTTTGCCGCCGCGCTCCCCCTCCTCAAACCAGACCGCATCGCCGGCTCAGGCGGCTTGCGCAGCCGTCATGATGCCATGCTCGCCGGCGAGAACGGCGCCGACTATGTGATGTTCGGCGAACCCGACCGCCGCGGCCACCGGCCGCCGCTCGAGGAAATTGAGGACCGGCTGGAATGGTGGGCGGATTTGATCGAAGTGCCCTGCGTCGGTTATGCCGGCAGCCTTGGCGAGGTCGAGGCGCTGGCGCGGACCGGCGCCGACTTCGTCGCGCTGGGTGAATGGATATGGACGGAGCCTCAAGGCGCGGCCGCGGTGCTGGCGGCGGCGGCCCAGCTTCTCGCCGCGCCTGCGGCCTGATGACGCTCAAGACAGTGCGAAGGCTCGCTGTCGCCGCGACACTCGCGGCGGGCATCGCCGCGCCGGATCGCGCCGGCTCCGCTACGCCCGACTACATCTACGGCGCCTATCAGCGCGGCGATTATCAGACCGCCTTCGCGCTCGCCACCAAGGCGGTGGAGCAAAACGACGTCAAGGCCATGACCATGCTCGGCGTGCTCTACTCCGAGGGCCTCGTGGTGGCGCAGGACGACAAGAAAGCGACCGAATGGTACAAGCTCGCCGCCGCGCGCGGCGACAGCAATGCCATGTTCGCGCTGGCGATGTTCTACCTCAACGGCCGCGCCGGCGTGCGCGACCGCGACGCCAGCGCCAAATGGCTCGCGGCTTCGGCCAAGCTCGGCAACGCCAACGCCAATTACGATCTGGCGCTGCTCTATATGGAAGGCCAGCTGTTCCCGCAGGATTTCAGCCGCGCCGCCGAATTGCTGCGCGCCGCGTCGGCCGCCGGCAGCGCGGATGCGCAATACGCGCTCGGCACTTTCTACAAGCAGGGCCGCGGCGTGCCGAAGGACATGCACCAGGCGGTGCAGCTCTGGGCGCAGGCCGCGCAGGCCGACAATATCGACGCCCAGGTCGAATACGCCATCGCGCTCTATAACGGCGAAGGCGTCGACCGCAACCCGCAAGCCGCCGCCGCGATCTTCAAGAAGGCAGCGCTCCACGGCAGCGCCATCGCGCAGGACCGCCTCGCCCGCATCCTCTCCAGCGGCCAAGGCGCGCCGGCCGATCCGGCCCAAGCCGTGAAATGGCACCTCGTCTCCCGCGCCGGCGGCGAGACCAATCTCGAACTCGACGATTACATGGACAAACTCGACCCCGCGACCCGCGCCGCCGGCGAGAAAGCCGCCAAGCCCTGGCTCGACGCGATCAAGGCAGCGCAAACGGCACAGCAGCAGCGGCCGTAGCCTGGATTACGCGGGACGCGAAATCCGGGAGAAAAATGACGCGGCTTCGAGCCGCACAATTCCGTTTTCAAATGAACCGGCCAGGCAACAGTCACTGGAAAGGGCGAAGGTCTTTCCGTGGTGTTGCGTTAGCGAAACGGGGCAAGCTAGCGAGAAACAGAGGCACCACCCCTCTGGTTTTCCTTTGGCTCGGCTTCTTTCGCGCTGATCGAACAGGGTTTGGCATGAACTCGGGGGCGAAGGGGCGCCGCGGGAACGATGATGTTTACCTCCACCCTCCCCTGGAGGGGGAGGGTCGCGCCGCGAAGCGGCGCGGGGTGGGGTGTGCGGCGTTGCCGCTTTTTCTTATCCTGGCTCATAGCGTGAGTTCTCAGGCCCCCACCCGCCTCGCTACGCTCGTCGACCTCCCCCCTGCAGGGGGAGGTGATGAAGAGCTGCCCGCTTCGTGTACGGATTTTTCTCCGCTCATTCCCGCGCAGGGCTGTCCGGGGAAGTTCAAGCATAGGAGAACTCGAGTTGGCCTGGGGGTGAGTTGGGTTGGCGGCGACTTGGATTGCAGGGGGGCGGCTTGTCGATTTCGGCGATGGGTCTGCGCATGAACAAGCGCTGGCTGATAAGTTCGGTGAGACGCAGCGCCGGCAAGGTGACGACATGACGGCGTGCGGCAAGGCGCAGCAGCAGATAGGCGATCATGGCTGCGAGGATTTGCAGGCGGATGGCGTTTTCATTGTTACCGATGAACTTGCGGATGCGCAGATGCTGCTTGATCCAGCGGAACAACAGCTCGATTTGCCAGCGGCTCTTGTAGAGCGCCGCAACTTCCAATGCGCTGCGGTTGAGATCGTTGGTGATCAGTGTGATCTTGGCGCCGGTCTCGCGCTTGATACGGATGCGGCGGAGTGGAATTGGCAGGACGGAATCGCCCTTGCTGGCAAGCCGCACCTCGGCATCGTCGAGGATGACGAAGCCAGCGCCGATGGCGCGTCCGACGCGCCGCTGCCTGGTGACGCGCCAGCGCGTGCTCACCTTGCTCCGGGTGACGAAGAAGGCCTTGGCGTCATTGATCTTTTTCCACCAGCCGAAGTGATAATAGCCCTTGTCGAATATGTAGCTCGCAGCGGCGATGAGCGGCGTGCGGCGGCCCACCTCGATGTCGTTGATATTGGCCGGCGTAATCTCAACGCGTCGCGGCCAGTCGGCTTGCGGATCATAGACCGCATGAAGCTTCATGCCGCGAATGCGGCCGTTCCATTTGGCCCATTGGCACATCTTGCTTACCATAATCGGGCTGGCGTCGATCAATGCCACCAAGGCCGTACCTTGGCGACGGGTCTGGCGATCGGCCGTGGCCGCCAGCATCGCAAAGGTGTCGGCAAAAACCGCTGCAGGCCGTCGCCTGTTGGCATCCGACAAGGTCGAGCGGGCAAGCTTGCCGACATTGAGGTGATAGTGGGTCTGCGCGTTGGCATTGAAGGCCAGTGCCAGCCCGCGAAGGCTGTCGAGATTGCTCAATTGCGCAAAGATCAACGTCACCAGATGATCCCAGCTCTTGAACGATTTGTCGTAGGCATCGCCGTCATGCTCATCCACAATGGCGGCAAAGCGCCGCCGATCCACCGGTTTGAGCAGACTGCCGATGATGCTATCGAGATAGCGCATGCTCGGTCCTTTCTGAGTCTCGACAACCAGAAACAATCGATTTGCATCGGTCGAGCATGCACCGTGACATGGTGAATCATTCCCCGGACAGCCCTGCGCGATAGCGGGAATCCAGCCTGGTCCCCGCTTTCGCGGGGACGAGCGGTGGGTAGCGACCTTGCGCATGACGACGATGAAGGCTAGCGAAGCCGGCATGATCCATTCAGCCATTCTCAATGTCATGCTCAAGGCGGCGCATCGCGCCGGGCGCAGCCTCAAGCGCGATCTCGGCGAGGTCGAGCATTTGCAGGTATCGCTGAAGGGGCCGCGCAATTTCGTCACCGCCGCCGACCGCCGCGCCGAGGAGATCGTGCGTGAGGAGCTCGCCAAGGCGCGGCCGGATTACGGCTTTCTCGGCGAGGAAGGCGGCGCCACCGCCGGCACCGACAAGAGCCACCGCTGGATCGTCGATCCGCTCGACGGCACCACCAATTTCCTGCACGGCATTCCACATTTCGCGGTGTCGATCGCGCTCGAGCGCGACGGCGCCATCGTCGCCGGGCTGGTCTACAATCCGGCGAACGACGACACCTTCATCGCCGAGCGCGGCAAGGGCGCCTTCCTCAACGACCGGCGTATCCGCGTCGCCGCGCGCCAGCACATGGCCGACGCCGTGGTCGCCTGCGGCCTGCCGCATTACGGCCGCGGCGATCTCGCTTTGGCGCGCCACGAAATCGCGGCGGCGCAGCAGCATTACGCCGGCCTTCGCCGCTATGGCGCCGCAGCGCTCGATCTCGCCTGGATCGCGGCCGGCCGGCTCGATGCCTATTGGGAGCGGGATCTCTCGCCGTGGGACATGGCGGCGGGCATGATCCTGGTGCGCGAAGCCGGCGGCTTCGTCACCGACATCGACGGCGGCGAAGAGATTTTTACCAAGAAGCAGATCGTCGCCGGCAACGACGCCATGCACCGCGCGCTGCTGAAGCTCCTCAAAGACGCCGGCCGCGAAGCCGGCAAAGAAGCCATCAGGGAAGCATCGGCGCCGTGAGCGCGTGCGCTCGGCGTTGAATTCTGCTATGATGCCGCCATGAACAAGATGGTCGAAACACTGCTGGAACGCGTCGCCGATTGGCCGGAAGAAGCGCAGGCCGAACTGGTGCAGTCGATCGTCGAGATCGAGACGAAGCATTTCGGCGTCTACAAGCTGAGTCCGGAAGAGCGCAGCGCGATCGAACACGGGCTCGAGGAATTGCGTCAGAGCAAGCTCGCAAGCGACGACGATGTCGCCGCGGTATTCAATCGCTACCGCTGATGCGGGTGCGCTATACCGAAACCGCGCTCCGTGAATTGGATAATATCTTTGCTTACATTGCGAAGAACAGCGTTACGGGAGCGTCTTCCGTTGTGGGCCGCATCGAACAATTGATCGGACAACTGACAGAATTTCCACACATGGCTCAGGAAACCGACTTCGCGGGCGTGCGCAAATTCCCCCTCGGCAGGTTTCCATATTTTATTTATTACGTCGTTGAACGAGACGAAGTCGTTATTATTCATATTCGACATCAAGCGCGCAGGCCGCTGACGGCGGAAGAATTATAGGCAAGATTGAGGATTTTCTCCTGAACCTGCGACCCTACAAGACGCGCGACGAGGACGCCGCGGTGGCGTTGTGGCTGCGGAGCTGGCAGGCGGCCTATCCGGCGCTCGATTTCTCAGCGCGGCTCGATTGGTGGCGCGAGCGTTGGCGCAATGAATTGGTGCCGCGCAACGAGATCGTGATTGCCGAAAATGCGAACGCCATGATCGGCTTTGTCACCGTCGATCCGAAGACGCGTTATCTCGATCAGCTTGTCGTGGCGCCGGAAAGTTGGGGTGCGGGTGTCGGTGAAGCTCTTATCGTTGAAGCAAAACGTATCTCGCCGCGGGGACTCGATCTCGACGTCAACACCGACAATGCGCGCGCGATCGCGTTCTACGGCAAGCATGGATTTGCGATTACCGGTGAAGGAAAAAATCCGATCAGCGGCAAGCCGATTCACCGGATGAGTTGGAGACCGTAACGTCATTGCGAGGAGCGAAGCGACGAAGCAATCCAGAACTGCGCCGCAGCGCTGGATTGCTTCGCTTCGCTCGCAATGACGCGGCGAAGCGCAATGACGCGGCGGCGTTACGTGCCCTGGAACTGCAATTTCGCCAGCCGGGCATAAAGTCCGCCGGCGGCGACCAGGGTTTGATGCGTGCCTTCTTCGACGATGCGGCCGTCTTCCATGACGAGGATGCGGTCGCAGGATTGCACGGTGGCGAGGCGATGAGCGATGACAATCGTAGTGCGCTTCTGCATCAGTTCGGCGAGCGCGGAAGCGACTTGCGTTTCGCTCTCGGCGTCGAGCGACGAAGTCGCCTCGTCGAGCAGGAGGAGCGGCGCGTCGCGCAGGATCGCGCGCGCGATGGCGATACGCTGGCGCTGGCCGCCGGACAGCGTGATGCCGCGCTCGCCGACCGGCGTGTCGAAACCTTGCGGCAGGGCCGCGATAAAGCCCGCGGCGTTGGCAAGTTCGGCGGCGCGCGCGACCTCGGCGTCGGACGCGTCAGGCCGGCCGAAGCGGATATTGTCGCCGACCGAGCTTGCGAACATCACGCTGTCTTGCGGCACCAGCGCGATGTGTTTGCGGAGATCCGCCGGATCGAGATCGGGCAGCGCCACGCCGTCGAGCGTGACGCGGCCGGCCGCCGGATCGTAGAAGCGGAGCAGGAGATGAAAGATCGTGCTCTTGCCGGCGCCCGAGGGTCCGACGATGGCGAGCTTCTCGCCTTGGCGGACCTGAAACGACACGCCGTTCAAGGCCGAGACGTCGGGACGCGTCGGATAAGAGAAGCGCACGTCTTCGAAAGCGGCCTCGCCGCGCGGCGGCAGCGGCAGCGCTTTTGGCTGCGCGGGGCGGAAGATCACCGGCCTGATGGCGAGGATCTCGAACAGCCGCTCGGCGGCGCCGGAGGCGGAAGCGATCTCGCCGCCGGTTTCCGACAGCGAGCCCAAAGCGCCTGCGGCGAACACCGCGTAAAGAATGAATTGCCCGAGCCGGCCCGGCGTGATCGCGAGCGTGAGCACCTCCTGGGCGCCGATCCAGAGCACGATGACGACGCTGGTCGTCACCATGAAGATGGCAAAGCCGGTCAAGAGCGCCCGCGCCCGGATCGAATGGCGCGCCGCCTCGAAGGCCGCCTCCACCGCGGCGCGAAAGCGCGCGATGCCGAGCGGCTCGTTGGTGAAGGCCTGCAGCACGCGCACTGCGCCGATCAGTTCGGCGGCATAGGCCGAGGCGTCGGCGAGCGTATCCTGGGCGAAACGCGAGCGGCGGCGTACCGCGCGGCCGAAGGCATAGAGCGGCAGCACGATGATCGGAATCGCGGCGAGCACGAAGGCCGACAGCCGCGGGCTCGTTACCACCATCATGGCGCTGGCGCCGAAAAACAGCACCAGATTGCGCAGCGCCACCGACAGCGAGGAGCCGACGCTCGCCTTGATCTGCGTTGTGTCGGCGGTCAGCCGCGAGATCATCTCGCCGGTCCGGGCTTCGTCGAAGAAGCCTGCCGACAGCGCGGTGAGATGGGCGAAAACATCGCTGCGCAGATCGGCAACGATGCGCTCGCCGAGCGTGGTGACGAGGTAGTAGCGGGCACCGCTGGCGAAAGCGAGCACGGCGGCGACCGCGATCATCACCAGGAAATAGCTGTTGATCAGCTCGATGCCGCGCGCGGTGAAGCCGAAATCGATCATGCGCCGCACCGCGATCGGCACCACCAGCGTGGTCAGCGCCGCCAGCACCAAAGCGCCGAGGGCTGCGAGCGCGCGGCCGCGGTAACGGTCGAGATAGGGCAACAGCGAAGCGAGCGGCCGCAGATTGACCTTGCGCTTTTCCGGCGCGGCGGCCGTTGCCGCCTCCAGCACCGCTTGGATTGGCGGCGCGGGCTCGGCTGCGACTGTGGCGTCGTTCTGGACCTGCAAATTCATCGAATGTTCCGCGCTAAGGCCCTGCCACCCCGCCGCTTTCGGCGGCCGGACAATGCCGCGCCGGCGGCGCCGCGGTCAACGGCTGGCAACCGGTATAATCATCGCAGCCCCCTCGCCGGCCGCTTTGGCTTGTCTCGCCGGGCCGGCCGCGTTATAGAGCCGCCAAATCGCCCAAACCCCTTTAGAGCCAAGCCGGTACCCAGCCATGAAACCCGACACCCATCCCGATTATCACACCGTCAAGGTTCTCATGACCGACGGCACCGAATTCACCACCCGCACGACCTGGGGCAAGCCCGGCGATACGCTGCATCTCGACATCGACCCGAAGTCGCATCCGGCCTGGACCGGCGGCCAGCAGCATCTGCTCGACCGCGGCGGCCGTTTGTCGCGCTTCCAGAAGAAGTTCGAAGGCTTCCTCAAGAAATAAGCTTCGCCGTCCGGACGCGCGACGCCGCACCGGACACACAAGCCGCGATATCGGGAAACACGGATCGTCGTGTACGCCGCGGTTTTACGCGGCGTTCTTGCGCGCCCGGTGTTCAGGCTTCGGATTCGAATGCCGCCTTCAACAGGCCCCATTGCCGCTCGACCGGGTTGTCGGCCGGCGGCCGCGGCATCGGCGCCGCATGCATGGTGGCGTCGAGCCGGCGCACTTCGGCCTGGAGCTTGGTCGAGCGCGCGATCAGGTCCTGAAGTTTTTCCGGCAATAGCGCCAGCGACTTCGCATCGCCCGGCTCGCAGGCCGCCAGCCGGACCTTGCTCTTTTCCTTATTGGCCTGGGAGAGCGTCATTTCGCCCTCCTTCACCGCCCGGTGCAGCAACAGCCAGGAGGCCAGCTGCATCAGCCGCGTGGTCAGCCGCATGCTCTCGGTCGCGTAAATCAGACCGGCGCTGCGCTCGAGTTTTTTGGATTCCAGGCGGCCTGAACCGTCGAGATAGCTCGCGGTTTCCTCGACCAGCGCCATTCCCTCGCGAAACAGCGTCGCGAAGATCTGGGAACTCGCCAGGCGCTCACTAAATGAAACCGCACCAGCCTCTACCATACGCTTTTCAGACATTTACGCCTCACACCACGCCAATAGCATCGCGCGCATCGCCCGTGCTGTCCAGCGGCCGGGCCGAAAACCTTGCGAAATGGTTGAGACGCGAGCCCGCAGCCCGCGGATAGGCCATTAACAACAAAAAAGAGCCGCCGTTGCCGGCGGCTCAAGGTGATAACAGGGAGGCGTCAAACAGAGTGGACAGGAGCCACTCAATGTCCAGAAGATGGACAGCCTTTGTAATAAACCGGAAAGCTTAACAAAAGGTAAAGGAATCACAGAGGGTTGGGCAATTTTTCTTATCCATCGCGCAAAGACAAGTCAAGCGCCAGACGGCTAACTATTTGAAAACGTTTATTTCTTGAAAAAAGCGTCGGCTGCCGATTTCACCGCCTGCTTTTTGGTCCGATCGGCCTCGAGCCGTGCGATCTCGTCCTTGAGGAGCCCAATGCGTTCGGTCAATTCGACGGCCGACAACAGCGTCAGGTCCTGCCCGATCTCGTGCGCGAGCTTTTTCTTCGGTTTTTCGTCGTCTTCAAAAGCGGGCATATCGTCGTTCCTGCGGGGTAATCTTAATGGCACCGGCTTCGTTGTCTCAAGCCTGCTTAATGCGCCACCGGCGCCGCGCGATCGACGATGAAACGGAAATCGGTACCGGGCGGTAGCAAGCCGAAAGCTCCGCCGGGTTCCTCACCGAGCCGCGAGGCGCAGAACGCTTCCGCGACGGCGGTGGGAGAATGTTTCAGCAAAAGCGCGGCTTGGCTTGCCAAGACCAGATCGCGCACGATCGCGCGAGCCTGGGATTCCTCGGTTTCGCCGGCTTTCAAGCAGCGATCGAGCCGGCCGACGAGGCCCGCCAGCCGCTTGTCCGCATGCGCGGCGTCGGCGAGTTCGCCCAATAGAAACGCCGCTGCATCTGGCATGCGCCCAAGCGCGCGCAGCACGTCGAGGCACATGATGTTTCCCGACCCTTCCCAGATCGAGTTGACCGGCAATTCGCGATAGATGCGTGCCAATACGTATTCTTCGACGTAGCCGTTGCCGCCCAGCACTTCCATTGCCTCCGCGGCCAAAAACGGCGCCCGCTTGCAGATCCAGAATTTCGCTGCCGGCGTCATCACCCGGCGCCAAACCGCGGCAAGTTCATCGTTCTCGTCATAGGCGCGAGCCAGCCGGAAGGTCAGGACGGTGGCGGCTTCGGATTCAAGTGCAAGATCGGCCAGCACATTGGTCATAAGGCCGTGATCGACCAGCATCTTGCCAAACGCGAGCCTGTGCGAGGCATGATGAATGGCCTGTGCTACCGCCTGCCGCATCAGCCCCGACGAGCCGATCGCGCAATCGAGCCGGGTGTGATTGCCCATCTCGATAATGGTCGGAATGCCGCGCCCCTCTTCGCCGACGAGTTCGCCATAGGCCGCAACGAATTCCACTTCGCTCGACGCGTTGGAGCGATTGCCGAGCTTGTCCTTCAGCCGCAGGATATTGATCGCGTTGCGGTTGCCGGCCGGGGTCCAGCGCGGCACCAGAAAGCAGCTCAGGCCGGCGTTCGATTGCGCCAGCACCAGAAACGCATCGCACATCGGCGCCGACATGAACCATTTGTGTCCGGTCAGGCGGAAAGCGCGGCGCGGACCAGGTGAAGCGTCGACCTCCGCCCGCGTAATATTGGCGCGCAGATCCGACCCGCCCTGGTTTTCGGTCATGGCCATGCCGATCAGCGCGCCCGATTTTTCGCTGGCCGGGCGAAAGCGCGGATCGTATTGGCGGGTGAAAATGCGAGGCAGCCATTCGGCTGCGACTTCCGGCGCGTGTCGTAACGCCGGCACCGCGCCATAGGTCATGGCTAGCGGGCAATAGACGCCGCTTTCGATCTGGCCGAGCATGTAGGTTCCAGCCGCTCGCGCGACATGCGCTCCCGGTTTCGGCTGCGCCCACGGACTGGAATGCAATCCGGCTTCGACCGCGATCGACAGGAGCGCATGCCAGGCCGGGTGGAAGTCGACTTCGTCGATGCGATGGCCGTAGCGATCGAAGGCCCGCAGCAGCGGCGGATTTCTGTTCGCCTCGAAACCGAGCTGAATGGTTTGCGGGTCACCAAGCTTTTTGCCGAGCGCCGTCAGTTCGACTTCCGCCCAAGCCGCCTTTTCCCGCGCCAATGCTTCGCGCAGCACCTGATCCGATTGCAGGAGATTGTAGGGCTCCAAAGGCGGCGGCTGGTTGGTGACCTGGTACATCGCCCTCTCCTTTCACACCCGGCCTTTACGCACAGCATAGGCCGCCGTCCAAGCCCGGCAACCATGTTGGCAAAATATACTGACCCCTTGAAATCAAACGGGAAATCATCCTTGCTCTCGTAACCGACAGCCGCTATCAGATGATGCCTATCGCGGGAGGGGCCGCGACCGGTTTCTCGACGAGTGGAACGGGTGGTCGCGAATTCGGCGCAAAGCCCGTTCGGTAATCGTCTGAGAACGCTGCGGGGGACGATTATCGTGGCGCGAATTGCGCCGGCTGCCGGCCTCGGAGGTTATCTCTTGGCATTGCTGCGCGCCGTCACTTCGAGCGCCTTCATTCGGTGCGCGCTCCTTGCGCTCGCCTGTGCGATGCTCGCCGGCACCGCGGCGCATGCCGTCGAAGCCGTCAACGTCCGCACCGACGCGCGCGCCATCGACCTGACCGACGCGGTCGAACTCCAGCACACCGACGGCGACCGTATTCAAGTTTCCACCGCGCCCGGTCCGGACGGCATCATCCGGCGCATCGAGGTTCGCGCGCGACAAGGCGGAACCAATTGGGCCGTATTCTCGCTCGCCAATGACGGCGACGAACAGATCGATCGCCTGATCGTGGCGCCGCACTACCGGATGGTCGGTTCCGGCCTGATCTGGCCCGATCTCGGACAATCGCGCATCGTCTACATCACGCCGTCGTCGGGTGATCCGCCCGAATGGCAGGACAATCCCACCGCCGATGTATTTCGCATCACGCTCGATCCCGGCACGGTGATCACCTTTGTCGCCGAACTACGCTCCGCCAATCTGCCGCAGCTCTATCTATGGGAACCCGACGCCTACAAAGACAAAGTCAATTCGCTGACGCTGTACCAGGGTATCGTTATCGGCATCGCCGGCCTGCTGGCGCTGTTCCTCACCATCCTGTTTGTGGTCAAGGGCAGCGTCATGTTTCCGGCCGCAGCCGCGCTCGGTTGGGCGGTGTTGATCTATATCGGTATTGACTTCGGTTTCTGGCCGAAGGTTTTTGATTTGTCGGCCGGCGCCGAACGCATCTGGCGCGCGTCCGGCGAGGCGATCTTGGCGGCGACGCTCTTGGTATTTCTGTTCGCCTATCTCAACCTCAACCGCTGGCACGTCCGCTACGCCCACATCACCGTTGGCTGGCTCGCTTTTCTCGGTGCGCTGGTCGCGGTGGCGCTGTTCTCACCGGCTGTCGCTTCCGGCATCGCGCGCATTTCGCTGTTCTTTGTCGCGGTGCTCGGCTTCGCGCTGGTCGTCTATCTCTCCACCCATGACTTCGACCGCGCGGTCATGCTGATACCAACCTGGCTGCTCCTTGTGGTCTGGGTGATCGCCGCCGCAGCGACAGTGCTGGGATTCTTGACGAACGACATTGTCGGTCCGGCGCTGCTCGGCGGGCTGGTGCTGATCGTCATGCTGATCGGCTTCACGGTGATGCAGCACGCTTTTGCCGGCGGCACGGCAAGCGGCATCGTGTCCGACATCGAGCGGCGTGCGCTCGCGCTGACCGGCGCCGGCGATATGATCTGGGATTGGGACGTCTCGGCCGACAAGGTCTTCACCAGCCACGAGACCGAAACCGCGCTCGGCCTCAAACACGGAACGCTCGACGGTTCGGCGGCAAATTGGCTCGAAGTGCTGCATCAGCTCGACCGCGACCGCTTCCGCGCCACACTCGACGGCGTGCTCGAACAGCGCCGCGGCCGGGTGTCGCAGGATTTCCGTATGCGCACCGCCGACGGTCACTATCTATGGTTTGCACTGCGGGCGCGGCCGGTGGTCGGCTCCGACGGCGAAGTCGTACGCCTGGTCGGCACCCTCACCGACGTCACCGAAAGCAAAACCGCCGAGGAGCGGCTGCTGCACGACGCCGTGCACGACAATCTCACCGGCCTGCCCAATCGCGAATTGTTTCTCGACCGCCTCGACGCCGTGCTCGGCTTTGCCAAGGCCGACGCGGCGATCCGCCCGACCGTCATGGTGATCGATCTCGACCGTTTCAAACAGGTCAACGACTCCGTCGGCATGGCGGTCGGCGACTCGATCCTTCTTACGCTGGCGCGCCGGCTTGGCCGGATTATCAAACCGCAGGATACACTAGCGCGGCTGTCGGGCGATCAATTCGGTCTGATCCTTCTTTCGGAGCGCGAATCCGAGCGCATCACCGCATTCGCCGAAACTGTCCGCAAAACGCTGCGTGCGCCGATCACCTTTCGCGACCGCGAAATTTTCGTCACCGCCGCGATCGGAATGAAGCTCAGCGACGCCGAGCCGCAACGCGGCGAGGAAGTTCTCAAGGATGCCGAACTTGCGATGTACCACGCCAAGCGCGGCGGCGGCGATCGTATCGACGTGTTCAAAGAGGCGATGCGTGCGCGCAAAGCCGACCGGCTGTCGATCGAATCCGATCTGCGCCGAGCGTTGGAGCGCGACGAGATCGCCATCTTCTATCAGCCGATCATCCGGCTCGAAGATCGTTCCATCGCCGGCTTCGAAGCATTGGCGCGGTGGAACCATCCGAAATTGGGCCGGCTGTCGCCGATCGAATTCATCAACATTGCCGAGGAAACCGGCCTGATCGTCGAACTCGGCCTGTTCGTCCTCGATCGTACGGCGCGCCAGCTTTCGACCTGGCAACGCACGATCCGTCAGCGGGAACCGCTGTTCGCCAGCGTCAACATCTCCTCGCGCCAGTTGCTGCGTCACGATCTGATCCAGGACCTGCGGACCGTGCTGGCGCGCTCGCCGCTCACCCGCGGCTCGCTCAAGCTGGAACTCACCGAATCCGTGGTAATGGAGAATCCCGAGCATGCGGCTCAGATGCTGCATCGGATTCGCGAACTCGGCGCCGGCCTTGCGCTCGACGATTTCGGCACCGGCTATTCGTCGCTGTCCTACCTGCAGCGATTTCCGTTCGACACCATCAAGATCGATCAGTCTTTCGTGCGCACGACGTCGAAGGGCACACGTCCAGTCATTCTGCGTTCGATCATTACGCTTGCCCACGATCTCGGGATGGACGTCGTGGCCGAAGGCGCCGAAACCGATTCCGACGCGGTCGAACTGTTTCAGCTCGGTTGCGAATATGCGCAAGGTTTCGTGTTCGGCGAACCGATGACGGCCGAGCGAGCCCGCGCCTTGCTGGAACCGGACGCACCCGCGATCAAGCATCAGGAAACAGGTCTCAGGACAAAAGTTTTCGGATCCTGATTTAGAGGGGCGCAAGAGTCATTGCGAGGAGCCAACGGGTCCGCGCGAAGCACGCGGCCCGATGACAGCTTCGCGACGAAGCAATGACGAGTGAAGGCGGCTGATCTGACTCCCGAATACCCGATGCTACGCGTGTCCGGCTTCGCTCGATAGCATGCCCAGATCGATGCCGATTTTTTTCAGCGCGTTATCGTATTTGGCGCCGACATCGGTTCCGAAAATCAGCTCTGCATCCGCCGAACAGTGCAGCCAACCATTGCCTTGGATCTCGGTCTCCAGCTGTCCCGGCGCCCAGCCGGCATAGCCAAGCGCAAGGATGGCGCTTGCCGGTCCGTCGCCGCGGGCGATCGCCTTGAGAATATCGATGGTGGCGGTAAGACAGATCCCATTGTCGATCGGCAGCGTCGAATTCTCGATGTAGAAATCGGCGGAATGCAAAACAAAACCGCGCTCGGTCTCGACCGGGCCACCGCGCATCACTTTGACGCCGGCACGCTTCGGCAGTTCGATCACGTCGGCCGCCGGAATCACGTTGAGCTTCACCAGAAGATCGGAGAAATTGATATTCTGCGCCGGATGATTGACGATGATGCCCATGGCCCCTTCCGAAGAATGAGCACAGATATAAATGAGCGAGCGCGAGAAACGCTCGTCGCCCATCGCCGGCATGGCGATCAGCATCTGGCCGTCGAGATAGGCCCGACGCTTGGCTTTTCCTGACATGCCGCGTGGCAATTTCATGCTGGAAGGTTAGCCCATCGATCCGCAATTGCAAACGAACGACACGGTAAAAAGTTCACGAAATGGGCAACGCCAATAAGCCGCAACGGGCAGCCTTGCCACAATCGCGGTCACAATCATGTCAGTGGCGCTTGGGCGCGCTTCGCCCTACACCATAGCGATGCGCGATCCTCTTCTGATCTCTCGCCAATTTGCAGTTGGCCTATTAACAATTGCGGCAGCGACTTTCTGCCTTGGCGGTCCTCCGGCGGCACAGGCGCAAGACGCTTCTGACTGGGATGCACAAGCCCATGCCGAGGCGCGGCTTATTGCCGGCGCGACGGTGAAGACCGCCGATGCAACATTTGTACGGGCTGGCGTGGAGATCAAACTCGATCCAGGCTGGAAGACATATTGGCGTGACCCCGGCGATTCCGGGATGCCGCCGACGCTCGACTTCTCTGGCTCCAACAACGTCAAATCGGTCACGGTGCTGTGGCCGGCTCCGCAGCGCTTCCCCGACGGCGCCGGCGGCAATTCGATCGGCTATGTCGATCATGTTGTCCTGCCGCTGCATGTCACCCTGGTTGATGCGGCCAAACCTTCGGCGCTGCATCTCAAGCTTGGCTATGAGGTTTGCGGCAATATGTGCATCCCCGACGAAGCCGAACTCAAATTGCCGCTCAGCGGCGACGGTGCCGAGGAGACGACACTCGAAAAGGCCGAAACTCGCGTGCCGCGACGCGTCGCCATTGGCGCGAGCAAAACAAGTCTTGCGATACTCGCCATCAATCGCGAACCCGGCGACGCGCATGAACGCGTCATCGTCGATGTGGCGGCGCCGGCCGACGCGCCGGTCGATCTCTTCGTCGAAGGACCAACGCCGGATTGGTCGCTGCCGCTGCCGGAACTCCTCTCGGGCCGCAACGGGAAAACACGCAAATTCAGCTTCGACCTCGATGGGCTGCCGCCAAATGCCGAAGCCAAAGGCGCCGCGCTGACTTTTACCGCGGTCTCGGGCGATGACGCTATCGAAGTCCCCGCCCAACTCGACTGATGCGCCCGATTTAGCCTTTCATGACAGCATGATCTCTTTCAAATAGCGCATTCCACTTTTGCAGATCATGCACTAGTTTGTACCGTCGGCCGCAACAGTCGACAAACGGAAGCGGCGGAATTCAATGACGAAAACAAGAGGACACGATCATGGCGATTAAGGTTGGTGACCGCGTACCCAGTGGCTCCTTCATGGTGATGTCGGGCGACGGGCCGAAGCCGGTAACCACGGATGAATTGTTCAAGGGCAAAAAAGTGGTGCTGTTCGCGGTACCGGGCGCTTTCACGCCGACATGCCACCGCAATCACTTGCCCGGTTTCGTGAAGAACGCGGACGCTATCAAGGCCAAGGGCATCGACACCATCGCCGTGACCGGCGTCAACGACGTATTCGTCATGGACGCCTGGAAGAAGGCGTCCGGCGGCGACGCCATCGAGTTTCTGGCCGACGGCAGCGGCAATTGGGCCAAGGCCTTGGGTCTGTCGCTCGACATGACCGAGCGTGGTCTCGGTTTGCGCTCGCAGCGCTATTCCATGCTGGTCGAGGACGGCGTCGTAAAGACGCTGAACATCGAGGAAGCCCCCGGCAAAGCCGAAGCGTCGGGCGCGGACAATCTATTGAAGGGACTTTAAGCACTGTTATCCGCTCATTCCCGCGAAAGCGGGAATCCAGGCAAAGCGCGCTGGGTCCCCGCTTTCGCGGGGACGAGCGGATTAACAGTTACAATGGCTAATCTTCAGGACCGCCCAAGCGATCACTCGTCGCCGCTTGCGTTCGGCCAAAAGCGCTGGTGAACCGGCAGACCTTCTTCCTCGAGGAGCGGTCCGACCACTTCGATGTGCCGGTCGCAGCGGGCGAAGATCTCCTCGCAGCGCATGGTGATACCGGCGGCCCGTTCGTACGGTGCCCGCAAGGCCCTCATCGCCGGTTCGCTGACGCAGAACACCAGCCGCCGTATGTTGCACCAATAAACCGCCGCGGCGCACATCGGGCACGGCTCACCGCTGGCATAAATCGTGGCGCGAGCAAGCCCTTCCCAACTCAGCTTCGCCGAAGCGGCGCGCAACGCCTGCATTTCCGAATGGGCGGTCCAATCGCGCGGATTGGCGCTCGGCACACCCTGACCTTCCGCAATGACATGGCCTTCGCCATCGGTCACGACGGCTCCGAATGGCCGCCCGCCTGCAGCCACGCCCGCTTCGGACAACGCAATGGCCCGTCGCAGCAAATCTTCGTCTCGTTTCTCAGACATGTCGGCCGGCGGCTCTTCCCGCGCTACGAATTTCCGCGATTGCCGCGCGCGCCAGCTCGTCGGCGCGCTCATTCATATCGTGGCCGGCGTGCCCCTTCACCCAATGCCATTTGATCTGATGCTGGCCGAGCGCGGTTTCCAGCCGCTGCCACAGATCGACGTTCTTCACCGGCTTCTTGTCAGCCGTGCGCCAACCGTTGCGTTTCCAGTTCGCGATCCAGGACATGATGCCGTTGCGCAGATACTGACTATCGGTATGGAGGTCGACGCGGCACGGCTTCTTGAGCGCCTCCAGCGCCGAGATCGCGGCCATCAATTCCATGCGGTTGTTGGTGGTGTTCGCCTCGCCGCCTTTCAGCTCCTTCTCGTGATCGCCGAAGGTGAGGATCGCGCCCCAGCCGCCGGGTCCGGGATTGCCGGAGCACGCACCGTCGGTATGAACAACGACGCCAGGCAGTTCTTGTAACGGCTTGTCGCTCACGGCTCCATCACTCCGTAATCGCGCCAGCTTTTGATCTTCTGATGAAAACGAAGCTTGCGGGCATATTCGCGGGGGTCCTTCGGCCGCACCAGCGCGCCGGGCGGCACGTCGAGCCAATCGACCAGCCGAGTCAGCAGGAAACGCAGCGCGGCACCGCGTGCAAGCAGCGGCAGCTTCTCCCACTCCTCGGGTGAGAGCGCCCGCGTCTTGGCATATCTCGCCAACAAAGCGCGGCCCTTGGTGACATTGTAGGAATGATCGGGCTCGAAACACCACGCGTTGAGGCAGATGGCGATGTCATAAGCGAGCGTATCGGTGCAGGCAAAATAGAAGTCGATCAGCCCGGAGAGTTTGTCGGCGAGAAAAAAGACATTGTCCGGAAACAGATCGGCATGGATGACGCCTTGCGGCAGGCCGCTCGGCCAGTCGCGTTCCAAGACGTCAAGCTCGGCGGCGACCAGGGTCTCCAGATTGCCGTCAACTTTATGCGCCTGCCCGCTGCAGAGTTGGTAAAGCTGCCGCCAGCCGGTAACCGACAGCGCATTGTCGCGACGCATGGCAAAATCGGCGCCGGCCAGATGGAGCCGCGCCAGCGCCTCGCCAAGCGCCGCGCAATGAGCGGCGCTCGGCCGGCGGATCCACATGCCATCGAGGAAGGTGACCATCGCCCCCGGCCGGCCGGCGAGCCGCCCGAGCATCTTGCCCTGCCGATTCTTCACCGGCTGCGGGCAGGTGATGCCGCGGCTCGCCAGATGCTCCATCAGCCCCAGAAAGAACGGCAGATCGCGCTCGGCGACCCGGCGCTCATAGAGCGTCAGGATGTAATGGCCGTGGCTGGTGTGGACCAGGAAATTCGAGTTCTCGACCCCCTCGGCGATGCCCTTATAGGACAGCAACTCGCCGACGTCGTAATCGGCAAGGAAGCGGCCGAGATCCTCCGCCGTGACATCGGTGTAAACCGCCATGAAACTCTCCAGCGCCTTCGCGGCTAGCCTGCCGTCCGTGTCCGCGTCAAGCCTTTCCCGGCTCGGCGGTGAATGCCACCATGGGCGGTCTGCATTTATTAGGCTGAAAGAAGACCGGACGAATGAAAGCCATCGTTATCCACGAATACGGGCCGCCCGAGGTTTTGCGCTACGAAGACCTGGCCGATCCGGTGCCGCGCTCAGGTGAAATCCGTATCAAGGTGCACGCGGCGACGGTCAATCGCGTTCTCGACGTCAGTCTGCGCGCCGGCAAGGAAGGTGCGCGCGGCGCGATGCTGCCGCTCATCCCCGGTGTCGACTGCGCCGGCGTGATCGATGCGGTCGGTCCCGATGTGAGCCACTGGCACAAAGGCGACCGCGTCGCCGCCGCGGGCTTCATGCCGCTCGACGTCTGCGCCGAGGACGGCCGCGGTTACAGTGGCCCACAAGGCCAGATGGGGATCAAGCGGCCCGGTGGCTTTGCCGACTATGTCGCCGTACCGGCTTGCGCCGCGGTGGCACTGCCCGATGGGCTAGACTTTCATCGTGCCGCGGTGGTGCTGCGGCATGTGCCGACGGCATGGAATTTGCTCGTGCATGTCGCCAAACTCAAGGCCGGTGAGACCGTGCTGATCATGGGCGCCGGCGGCAATCTCGGCACCATCGGCATTCAGATCGCCAAGAATGTCACCGGCGCGCGCGTGATCGCGGCGGCGGGTTCGGATGACCGTGTCACGCTTGGCAAAAAACTCGGCGCCGACCTCGGCATCAATTACAACACCCGCAATATTCTCGACGCGGTGATGGAATTCACCGGCGGCAAGGGTGTCGACGTGATTTACGACAACATCGCCAATCCAGCCGTGCTGCCGCTCGCCTTCCGCGCCATCGGCATGAACGGCCGGCTGGTTACCGCCGGCGCTCACGCCGGCCCGAATGTCACCATCGATTTCGCGCACCTCTACCACAAGCGCATCACCATCAAGGGCATGCCCGGCTACACACCGTCCGACCTGCCGGATTGTCTGCAAGCCGCGGCGGAAGGCAAAGTCATCCCGCAGATCGAGCGTGTGATGCCGCTGTCGCAGGCCGCCGCGGCGCACCGCCTGGTCGAGGAGCACGAAGGCATGGGCAAGATCGTGCTCGATCCGACATTGGGGTGAAATCAGGAATCATCGACCGGCTGCGTCGCGCGCACCGAAGGGCGCGCGGCGAAGGCGGCGTGCCAATTGGCGATACTCGAGTTGCCCTCGCGCCAGTTTTCGTCGGCGTAGCGGAAATCGAGATAAGACAGCGCACAGCCGATCGCGATATGGCCGATGTCAAACGGGGTCGCAGCAAGCGCCTCGGCCTCGCGGTCGAGATGCGTCAGAATAGCGATCCTGCGTGTTGCCGTGCTTTCAAGATGCGTTTTTGAGGGATGCTCACGCGCCCGCTCATTGCGGTTGAGCACCAGCATATCCAAAAAGCCGTCGCCCAAGGCCTGACGGCGCAGCGCCGTGATGCGCGCCTTTGGCTCGACCGGAAAAAGCTGAGGCGCGCCGTCAACCGCGTCGAGATATTCGCAGATCACCGCCGAGTCGTAGAGCACCGTGCCGTCGTCGAGCACGAGCGTCGGAATTTTCGACAGCGGATTGTCCTTCATCAATTCGGCGTGGGGCTTGGCGGTTTCCGCTATCGTGCGAACGCAGTTGATGCGATCCAGCACGCCGCGCTCATGCGCGACGATCATGACCTTGCGCACGAACGGCGAGCGCGGCGACCAATGCAACTTCATTGCAGAACCGGGATTATCTGACGGCAAATGCCGATGGCGTTTGAAGCGACAAGAGGCTAGCATTCCACGACATCGCGGTCGAGCGTTCCACCACGCTCGCTTTCCAATGCCAATCAACCAACCGGAAATTTCGCATGGATTACGACCCGCGCAGCGAGCCGCACAATCTCGCGCATGATCCCACGACCTCGCTGGTCGTGCCGCGGCCGATCGGCTGGATCACGACCATCAGTCCGACGGGCGTGGTCAATCTCGCGCCCTACAGCTTTTTCAACATGATTGCGAGCCATCCGCCTTTCGTCATGTTCTCTTCGAATACGCGAAAGCACAGCCAGCGCCACGCCGAAAGCGGCAGCGAGTTCGTGTTCAATCTGGCGACCTATGATTTACGTAACGAGATGAATATCACCGGCGGCACCTACCCTGCCGAGGTAAGCGAGCCCGAATTGGCGAAGCTTGAAATGGCGCCGTCACGGATCGTCAAGCCGCCGCGCGTCGCCCGCTCGCCGATTGCGCTTGAGTGCATCTATTCGCAGACGGTGCAACTGACGAGCGGCTCCGGCAAGACGCACAATTATGAAATGGTGATCGGCGAAGTCGTCAATGTGCATATCGACGACGCCGTGATTGTTAACGGCATGGTCGATATGACTCTCATCAGGCCGATCGCGCGGCTTGGCTATCGCGGCGACTATGCGGTGATCGACCATCTTTTCGAAATGCCGCGCGTATAACGCGCGGCATCAGAGCTGCTGCCCTGCGCGCTCTGCGTAGGATGATTTGTCCCTGTGCATCATTCCTGCGCAAGGATAGTCCAAAATAACGCCAGTCAGCGAAAAAACCGAGCTTTTTTCAGCCGTCGCACTGGACCGGCTTCGGCATCTTGTGTTTGACGCGGCGGCCGTACCCTATATCTTCAGCGCGGCCATTTGGCATAGCGGGGCAGCGATCACATGACCAGCACGGGCATTGCAGCACCTTTCCCGGACGACACTCTGACGCGCCGCCAATGGAGCGTGCTCGGCATCACGATGCTGTTCTGGCTGTTCGACGGCTATGAAACTTACGCGCTGTTGTTGACGATCGGCCCGTCGCTGCATCAGTTGCTGCCGCCTGCCGAACTCGGCGCGCTGCCGCGCGTCGCCGCCTATCTGATTTCGATCACGCTGTTCGGCTGGGCCGTCGGCGGTGTGCTCGGCGGCGTCATTGGCGATCGGCTCGGACGCCGCCGGACCATGATCGGCGCGGTGATCCTCTACAGCATCTTCACCGGGACGAGCGCGCTGTCGCCGAACTGGCAGATCCTGGCGCTGACCCGCTTCCTCACCGGCGTCGGTATCGGCGCCGAATGGGGCGTCGGCACGTCGCTGTTGCAGGAAATGTGGCCGGAGCGGCTGCGCACCAAAGGCGCCGGCGTGCTGCAAGCCGCGTTTTCCGGCGGCTTTGTCGTAGCGTCGCTGTTGTGGATCGTGCTCGGCGGCTCTTTCGGCGGCTCGTGGCGGTGGATGTATGCGGTCGGCGTGGTGCCGGCGCTGTTCGTCGCGGTGTTGGCGCGGGACATCCCCGAGTCCGAGCGCTGGACGAAAGTCAGTCACTCCATGGCGACCATCGCGACGACGTTGCGCGCCAATCTGAAGAACCTGATCGTCGCCATCATCGTCTCGATCTCCATCACGCTTGGCTTCTGGGCGATCTCGTCGTGGGTGCCGACCTATGCCGCAACGCTGGCGCCCGATCCGAAGACCGGCGTTTACTATGCCGGCATGGCCGGGCTGCTCTACGCGATCGGCGAGATTTTCGGTTGCATCGGCTTCGGCCTGCTGGCCGAGGCCTGGGGCCGCCGCGGCACGCTCGCCTTCTATCTCGCCGGCTCCATCGTCATTACCCCGATCGTGTTCCTGTGGGTGCATGACGCAACGGTCGTGGTCCTTTTGCAGATCGTGAACGGCTTTCTCACCGGCGGCCTTTACGGCTGGTTCGCGGTGCATCCACCCGAGATCTTCCCGACCAGCATCCGCTCGACCGCGATCAGCCTGATCTTCAATTCCGCCCGCTTCCTCGCGATGTTCGGCCCGATCCTGGCATCGAGCCTGATCGCCTTCTTCGGCGGCTATGGGCCGGCGGCGACGACGCTTGCCAGTATCTTCGCCATTGGCATTATCGCCGTGCTATTTCTTCCCGAAACCAAAGGCAGGCCGCTCCCCGCATGACAGCAACCGCAGTTCTTCGTCCCGGCGTTCCCGTTACGCTGCCGCCGGCCGGCAACATCAGCTTCGAGATCGAGACCGGTCAGCGATTCCGCCTCACCCAGCCCGAGGGCGAGCAGGTCGCAGACTTCATTTCGTTCAATCGCGACGATGTCCGCGAACTCTTGTCGATGCATTCGAGCCGCGCCGTCAATCTGAACTGGAAGCTCACCGCGCCGCACGTGCTCTATACCAACCGCACGCGCGAAATGTGGGCGATCGAGGACGACCTCACCGGCGAGAATTATTGCGGCGGCGGCTATTGCAGCGAACACTTGAACGTCGCGCGCTACGGCGGAAAAGGCAACGGCGCGCCGAACTGCCAGTCGAATCTCGAAACCGCCATTCGCGGCTACGGCCTGGACCGCTGGAGCTTCAACATCGACGCCTGCTTCAACGTCTTCATGACCGTCGCTTATGACGAGAACGGGGTGTGGGAAATCCGGCCGCCGAAAGGCAAGCCCGGGCGACTACATCACCATGCGCGCATTGATGTCGCAAATCGTCGCCATTTCGAACTGTCCGATTCTGTTCAACGCCTGCAATAATTTTCGGCTCAAGCCGCTGACGCTTGAAATCTTGGCCTAGCGGCTAAAGCGCCAACGCTCCGGCCATCATCACGGCTTCTTCCAGGCCTTTCGCGATCCGGCATCCCGCATCGGCGAGGGCTGCGAGTTTGGCCTGCGCGGTCTCGCGCTCGCTGCCGATCAGTGCGCCGGCATGGCCCATTTGTTTCTGTGCCGGCGCGTGGCGGCCGACCACCATGGCAATGACCGGTTTGCCGAAGCCGCGCGCGGCGTCGGCAAAAGCATATTCCTTGTCGCCGCCGATCTCACCGCAGAACAGGACAGCCGCCGTTGCTTGATCGCCGGCGAGTGCTTGCAGATATTCGTGCGGATTGCGTCCGATCACGCTGTCGCCGCCGGTATGAATGACGATGCGTTGGCCGTGACCGGCAAGCGTCAATTGCCGCGCCAAAGCGAGCGCGACGGTGCCGCTCCTCACGATGACGGCGAGATTGCCTTCACGGCAGAAGCTTGGCGCGATGGAGCCGAGCAAGCCGCGGCCCGGAACAAAGACACCCATTGTATTCGGGCCGATGAGCCAACAGCCGGCGGTGCGCGCAATCTTCGCAGCATCGAGACTGTCGTGAACCGGCACATATTCGGCAACCGCCACAATGGTCACGATGCCGGCTTGCGCGCATGCCACGATGGCGTCGCGCACGCCTTCGGCCGGCGTATAGATCAAGGCGATATTCGGCTTTTGCGGCATGTCGGCGACACGGTCGTAGAGCGGCAGCCCGCCCAAATCCGCGCCGCCGCGGCCGAGCGCTACGCCGCCGACCAGCGGCGTGCCGGCCGCAATCATGCCGGCGACCTGGCTGCGGGCGTAGCGTCCGGCCGGGCTGAAAACTGCGACCCGCCAAGGCTCGGGATCGAGGAGCGGTAAGCGCAACGGACTTGAATTCAATAGCTCCGACATGCGCTAAGCTCCGCGGGGATAACGCGCCGGTCGGCGCGGGAGGAAACGTAGCATTATGCGTCTGGCCGAGGTCGACGGAAAAGCCATCCTGCGCCGTCACGGGCTTGCCGTGCCGCGCGGCGTATTGCTGGCGGCCGGCGAAAATCCTCCCCCGGCTGTCGCTGGCTGGCCGGGCTTTTTACTCAAAGCGCAAGTGCTCGAGGGCGGCCGCGGCAAAAGCGGCCTGGTACGCCGCTTCGATCGACTGGCGGAATTTCGCGACGTTCGCCGCTTGATCATGGCAACACTCGATGATGCTCATAACCACTTGCTGCTCGAAGAAGCGGTCCCCATCGTGCGCGAGATCTTCGTGGCGGTGCGCGTCGACGGTACTCGACAACAGCTGGAACTTCTCATCGCATCGCAGGGCGGCGAAAACGTCGAACAGTCGGCGAAACTCGTTCGCATCGCGATCGCCGACGCCGCTGCGGTCACGGCGGAAACGATCTTTCCGGCAATCGCCAAGCTTTTCCCTCACGAGCTCGCGGCGCGGTTGGCGCGCTATGCAGCGCGATTGCCTGAGATAGCGCGGCGGGAAGATTTGGAGCTGTTGGAGATTAATCCGCTGGTGCTGACGCCGGACGGAAGCCTCGTTGCCTGCGACGCCAAAATCGTCCGCGACGACAGCGCCGCCTTTCGCCACGATCCCGATGAGTTTGCCGTCAGCCGCGCGCTCGCCGACCGCGCCCTGACCGCGCTTGAACGAGCCGCCCGGGACCTTGGTTTCCAACTGGTCGAGACCAAGGGTGACATTGTGCTCGTCACTTCGGGCGCCGGCCTCGCCATGATGATGATGGACTTGTTAGCCGATCACGGCTTACGCGCCGCGAGCTTCATGGACAATCTGCGCGGTGCGCCGGACGAAACCATGACCGAACGGCTGAAGATTGCCCGCGCGCTCGCCGCGCGGCCCAACATCAAAGCCATCGTATTCCAGACCGTGATTGCCTCCCGCTCGCTCGCCGAGCGGATTGACGCGCTAGTCGCCTGGATCAGCGCCGAGCCGTTGCCGAAACCGCTGTTCGTCGGGCTTGCCGCCGGTCACGCCGCGACGCGGACGGTGAGCACGGAGGCGGCGATCGAAAAACTCAATGCGCACGGCGTCGCCGCCTTCACCGATCCGCTCGCGCTGGTCAAGGCGGTGGCGCACGCACTGCGATAAAGGCTAGCCGACGCCCTGCCCACCCAGCGGATAAAACGCGGCGTAAAACCGTCGCAAAAGCTGGGCAAATCCCTGGCCGGCCTCGCGGCGCGAGGTAGTAAAATCAAAGCTGTAGTCGCAGCCGTCGCCACGGCACAAAAAGTCCTTCTTGCCGCGAAGCCGATCGGCGACTTCCGAATTCTCGTGACCGCAATCCGGACAGATCAGCAGGATACGCGCCGGTGCTTGAATTCGCAGAATATCGGGGATGTCGTTCATGGCCCTGGCCCGTCGATTGCACGTCGGCGACGCGAATCGTGCTTTATCCTATCAGACGGAGAGCGGAAGTACCTCAGGCACGCCGGGCGCGGCTGATCGCCGCTGGAAGGCAACATACCCGGCATTCCATGGCTGGCTTGTTCGATGGCGCATTGGTGGCGATCATCTTTATTTTCGTCTTCGGCACGCTGAATTTGCGCGCGCAGATCGTGGTGACGGCACTGCTCGCTGTCGTCATTTTCGCCGAGTTGCTGATTATCGTCGCCATCGACCGGCCGTTCCGGTTCGGTCAAGGTACACCGACGCCGTTGGCCGATGTGCTTGCCGATTTTGCAACCGACGGCGGCACGCATTGAACGGCACCCGGCTTTGGAAGGCTGTCAAAGCCACGACTTTGAGAGCTTGTCCGGCGCAGAGCGGCGCGGCAGTATGCCCACCGGCCTAGAGACCCCGAAAAAGGGCGGGCCTGTGGGGAAGAGCTGTCCATTGATTCAGCCAAAAGCACGCGGGGCGCGCGCATGAAGACTATTCTCGTTCCGACCGAACAGGGTTCGGCGATGGTATCCGCGCTGGATACCGCGCTGTTGCTGGCGCGAAAATTCGACAGCTGCATCGAGGGCTTTGCACTGCGGCCGGCAGTCGCCGACCTTGTCGCCATGGATCCCGATAGCGGGCTCACCATGGTTGCGGTCAAGGAGAACGACGTAGAGATGGTGCGGCAGGCGGAATTGACGTTCCGCACCTTCGTGGATAGCCAACAGCTGCCGCGGATCGCGGCCGACGGCAAGGCATCGCTATCCTATGCATGGCTTAATGACGCACCGAGCGGACACGATTTCGTCGGCAGCTATGGCCGGGTATTCGATGTCATCGTGCTCGCCCGTCCGGGCGACGAGTGGCAAAGCCCCTCCATGATCACGCTGGAGTCGGCCTTGTTCGAAAGCGGCCGTCCCGTGCTGATCGCGCCGCCCACATCGCCGCGCTCGCTCGGCACCAATGTTTTGGTCGCCTGGAACAACAGCACCGAGCAGGCCCGCACTATGGCCGATGCCATGCCGATCCTGCGTCTTGCCGAGCGTATCACCATCCTGACCGTCGAAGGCGCCACCGTTGCCGGGCCGAGCGGCGAGCAGATGGCCCAGTCGCTGAAGCGAAACGGCATCACCGCCGAGACCATCACGATGAAAGCCGGCAAACGCAGCGCCGGCGAAGCCATTCTCGGCAAAGCCGACGAACTCGGCTGCGATCTCATCGTCAAAGGCGCTTACACGCAGAGCCGGTTGCGTCAGATGATCTTCGGCGGCACCACGCGACACATTCTCGCCAATGCCAAGCTGCCCGTGCTGATGGCGCATTGATTCCGTCCTTGATCGCCCTGTTGCAGACGCTTGTGCCATTCGCCGACGCGCTGCTGCGCGTCGCAGTCGGACTCGCGCTGGTGCCGCACGGGCTCCGCAATACCTTCGGCTTCTTTCCCAATACCGGCGCGCAGGCGCTCAATCTGACGGTACTCGCGAAATATCTCGACGAGAGCGGCTATCGGCCCGGAAAGTTCTGGGCACCGGCAATTTCGATCACACAGCTTGTCGGTGGGCCACTCTTGGCGCTTGGGCTTTTCACCCGGCCGGTCGCCGCCATCGTCCTGGTGTTTTTGCTGGTGACCAATGTCGAGCGATGGCGTATCGGGCGATACTTTTGGAACGACCGCGGTCTTGAATATACGCTGATGTGGACGATTGCCGCGTTCGTGGTGCTTGTTCACGGCGGCGGCTTTTATTCGCTCGACCGCGTCATAGGCTGGACCAATTAGGAGACAATCGCCGCCATGAGAATCAAGGCGAACGGCATCACCATCAATTACCGCATCGACGGCGCCGAAGGCGCGCCGTGGCTCGTGTTCTCTAATTCGCTCGCGACGTCGCTTGCGATGTGGGATGAGCAGGCCGCGGCGCTGAAGGATTCATTTCGGGTGCTGCGTTATGACCAGCGCGGCCACGGCGAGACCGATGCGCCATCTGGCCGCTACCCGTTCGACACGCTGCTGGCCGACGCGCTCGGCTTGCTCGACGCTCTTTCGATCAAGAAGGCGCATTTTGCCGGACTTTCGATGGGCGGCGCGACCGCGCTCGGACTTGCCGAGCGTCATCCCGAACGGGTCGACCGTATCGTCGTCTGCGATTCGCCGTGCCAATCGACCCCGGCTAGCAGCCAGCAATGGGAAGAGCGTATCGCGGTGGCGCAGAAGGACGGTATCGAGGCGCTGGTTGAACCGACCGTGATGCGCTGGTTCCCGGCCGAAACCGTGGCAAGGAATCCGCCGCATCTCGACAAGGTGCGCGCCATGATCCGTGCCACGCCGGTCAACGGCTTCATCGGTTGCGCCGCGGCGCTTGCCGCGCACGATTACGCCTCCGCCGTCGCGACTGTGACGCGGCCGGTGCTGTTCATGGTCGGCGAGAAGGACGGCGCCACGCCAGCCGCCATGCGCGTGCTAAGCGAAAAGCTTCCGGGTTCGCGCTTTGCCGAACTCGCCGGCGCCGGCCACATCTCCAACATGGATCGGCCGGCGGAATTCACCCGCGCGATTCGCGATTTTCTCGCCGCTTAAACCCACCAAATAAAATCGGAGCGCAACGGATTGCGCTCCAATTCTTTAACTTCGAAACCTTCGGCGGCTTAAGACGATTTGCCGCCGTTTTTCTTGCAATCCGACCTGAATTTCTTGCGTCCCTTGCCGTGCAAACCCTTGGCATTGGCCTGATCGCTGCAAGACTTTGAGATCGCCTTTTTGTCGGTCGCGCCTGCCGCCGGTTGGGCCGGAGCGGCCATTGGCGCCGCCGCTGGCGGCGGGTTCTGTGCGAAGGCAGTCCCTGCCCCGATGGCAAGCGACAAGATCGCCCCGGCTATTGCGATTTTCATAATGCCGTCCTCCGTTTGTTTTGGTCGACCGGTCTCAAGCACCCTTCAAGCGCTTGTTGCATTCGCTGTAATAGCCGCCGCCCTTTTGAATCCATTTCAGACCGCCATTGGCGTTGTTGGCCTTGTTGGCGTGATACTGATCGAGGCAGGTCGCCATTCGCGCTTTGCCGGCGCTTTCCTTCGAATATTTCGCATCGACCGCAGTCGGGAAGATGGCGTTGCCGGTCGCAACGGATGCCGGGGACGGTTTCGGAGCCGGCGCGGCTGCCGGCGCCGCGGCTGTGGCCGCAGCGGGTGCGGCCGCATCGGAGCCGCATTGCGCCTTGCGGAAGTCGTTCCACTTCATCCCGTTGAGCGTGTTATTGGCTTTGGCATCCTTATACTTGGCGCTGCACTCCGCCATCGTAAGCGCATGCGCCGATGTGCCTTGCAGGGTAACGACCGCCAGCATTGCGGCGGCACAGAGGGTAAGATTGCGAATGGTCATGATACGGCTCCTGGTGTTTGCCTCGCCTAAACAACAATTGAAAATACAATGGGCACTAGACCGATTGTGACAACTCCTGCTCAGTTGGCAAGCGCCCATTGGGCGTCAAATGATCGACGATCTCCGGCAAATGTTGACTAAGACCGTCCAGCAACTCCTGTCGCGATAATCCCGAATGCGCAATAAGTGTGTTGATTTGATCGGGGCCGAGTGCCTTGGCCAGATCGTCTGATGAAATGGCCCGGTTCGGACCATTGCCGACCCATGAATTGACGGTCTCGCCTTGCCCCGCCTGCTGGAATTGATGCAGCAGATCGTTAAGGCCACCGCCAAGGATACCGCCTGCGGCTCCCCCGCCAATCACCCGGCCCAATCCGTTCGCGAGGATATCACCGAGACTACCACCGAGGCCACCGGAGGCACCGCCTGGATTCACAGCCGGCTTAGGCGCCGGAGCCGCAGGCGCGCTTGGCTGGCTGGTGAAGCTCTTCAATGTCTTGTAAGCGAGCAAACCGAGGAGCGCCATGGTGATCGGGGACATGCCGCTGGAAGTCGCGGGTCCGCGTTGTCCATGCGGCCCGTTTTGCATTCCATTCAAAACATCCATCAAACCCATCATACGCCTCCATCGGGGACGCGCCCTGTATTCTCTGCCTCTGGGCAGGGAATTACCAGTGCGATACGGCCCGATTAGTCGGTCCGGAGTTTCGACCAGATTCGACTAAAGGCTGATGACAAGTCGTTGTAAGACGAAGGTCGAACGGGGCGTTATTTCTTCGCTGTGTGGTCGTGCGGCTCGCCGATCATATCGGCGCAACCGGCGCGGCTCGCCCAGTATTCCCAGGCGCGCCAGGTCTCCGGCCCGTGGGGCTTATAGCTCGCGGCGCGCGCTGCGATTTCACCCTTTGACAGCGGCTTCGGCCTGCCGCCCATGCGCATGACATTCATTTGTACGCGCGCATTACGCGGCAGATAGACCGATAGCCGCACCACCTCGATGATCGAACGCGCCGCCGAGGCAAAGCCGTGGCCGCGCATCAGCGCGACGTTACCCGCGCCCAGGCATTTCGCCAGATCGCGGCCCTGCGCCATATTGGTGACGAGCAAATTGGTATCGCCGAATTTCTTGCGGATGTCCCACACCGGCACTTTGCCGCCAATGAAACTGCCGGAATGGATAACCGGCTGCAGCGGCGTCGACATGAGCCCGAACGGCAGCGTGTCTTCGGCATGGGCATGAACGACGGCCATCACATCGGGCCGGGTCGCGAAGATCGCCGCATGGATGAAGCGTTCGAGATAAGGCTGGCGCTTGTCCTTGACCGGCTCGCCCTCCAAGTCGAACTCGATCAGATCGTGACGCTCGACCAGTTCCGGTGCGACCGAACGCGACATGAAAAAGCGCTTCGGATTATCGGGATGCCGCACGCTGATATGGCCGTAAGCGTCAACCACGTCTTCGTGGGACAGAATGCGGTTGGCGACGACGAGATCACGCAGCAAATCGTCAAGTTGGCTCATGACGGGGTTCCCGATTGCGATAGGTGATGAAGGACGGCTCGAACTCAGTGCAGCTCTTTGCGCAGAATTTTTCCGATGTTGCTCTTTGGCAAATTATCAACGTATTCGATCCTGCTCGGAACCTTGTAGCCGGCAAGGCGCACGTGCAGATATTTGGTCAGTTCGGCTTTATCGAGCATCGGATCGCGCCGCACGACAAAGAGCTTTACCGCCTGCCCGCTCCGCGGGTCCGGCACGCCGATCACCGCCGCTTCGAGCACGCCGGGATGCGTCACGGCGACGTCCTCGACCTCGTTGGGAAACACCTTGAAGCCGGAAACATTGACCATGTCTTTCTTGCGGTCGAGCAGCCGTAAAAATCCGTCGGCGTCGAAAGCGCCGATGTCGCCGGTATGCAGCCAGCCATCCGCAGTGAGCACGCCTTTGGTTTCGTCGGGCCTGCCCCAATAGCCAAGCATGATTTGCGGACCACGCACACAGACTTCGCCCTGCTCGCCGACTGCGAGCACTTTGCCGACATCGTCGCGGATCGTCACTTCGGTAGACGGCAGCGGTGGACCCACGGTGCCTATTCTCGGATTGGCAAACGGATTGATACACACGACAGGAGAGGCTTCGGTCAGACCATAGCCTTCGACCAAAGGACTGCCGGTAATCTCGCGCCAGCGCCGCGACACTTCGCTCTGAACCGCGGCGCCGCCGGCGACCGCGACGCGCAGCGCGCTGAAGTCGAGCTCCGCGAATTCAGGTGCGTTAACGAGCGCATTGAACAAAGTATTGACGCCTGACATCCAGGTTATTTTGCCGTCGCGCATGACACGGATGAGCCGGCGAAGATCGCGCGGATCCGGAATCAGATAATTGAGACCGCCCAAGACCGCAAAGCCCAACAGGTTCGCGGTCAGCGAGAAGATATGATAGAGCGGCAGCGGCGTCAGCACGCGTTCATTCTCGATCTTCACGCCAGGCGTAGTCCAAGCAAGACACTGCAATGTGTTCGCTACCAGATTGCGGTGCGTGAGCATCGCGCCCTTTGGCACGCCCGTGGTCCCGCCGGTATATTGCAGGAGCGCGACGTCTTGCGAGCGCGGTTCGGCGTCGCGATAGTTTTCACTCGGCGGCCGGTCGCACGCCTCTTGCAGCATCGTGAAGCGATCGAAGCGCCAGGCCGGCACCGCATGGCGGATATAAGAATTGGCGAAATTGAACGCCCAGCGCTTGAACGTCGGCACGAAGTCGCCGAGCCGGGCCACGACCACGTGGCGGATTTGGGTGTCGGCGATCACCGCCTCGAGCTTGTGGGCGAAATTCTCCATGATCACGATGACCGTGGCGCCACAATCGGCAAGCTGCTGTTGCAATTCGCGCGGCGTGTACAACGGATTGACGTTGACGACCGTCATCCCGGCGCGCAGCGCGCCGAGAAACGTCACCGGATAAGCGAGCATGTTCGGCAGCATGATCGCGACGCGGTCACCCCGGCGGCAATTGGCCTCTTCGACCAGAAATGCCGCGAAATCGCGGCTGTCGCGTTCCCACGCGGCATAACTCATCCGCGCGCTCAAGTATTCGAAAGCGGGCCGCTCGGCATGGACCTGACAGGCCTCGATCAGCATCGCAGAAAGCGAAGGATAAGCGTCTGGATCGATAGTCTTCGGCACGCCCGCGGGATAGGAGGCAAACCAGATCGGCTCTGCCTCCGCTTGGGGCTTGGACGGTGCCGCGTCGCTCTGCATCGTGAGCGTCATGAAGTGATTCCTCGGCTTTGATTTTAGCAGAGCGGGGTCACACCGCCCCGACATATTTTTCGAGTGTGCTCGGATTGCCTTTGCGCGCCGGTTCGTTGGGTTCGATGCCAGCGAACCGGCTGGCTTCGGTAAACCAGCGTTCACGCGCCGGTAGCTGCCAGCGCCGCTGGCCTGCATAGGACGCGTCCCAGCGCAACGGCTCGTCCTCAATATCCATGCATTGATAATGCGTGTTGAAGAGCTCGATGCGATGGCCATCGGGATCGCGCATATAGACGAATAGCGCGTAGCCCGGGCCGTGCCGGCCGGGCCCGTATTCGATGTTCTCGGCAAAGCCCATCGTCGCGGCAAGATCGCAGACATAGAAGAACAAGTAGGATTCCGGGATGGCAAATGCGGCATGATGCAGCCGCGGTCCCGCCCCCGGCGCAAACACGATGTCGTGCGGATTACCTTTGCGCTGAAGGAAAACAAACAGCGGGTCGTCGGTGCCGTCAATGGCGATGTATTCCGACAGCCTAAAACCCATCGCCATGTAGAATTCGAGTTGGCCCTGCACATCCGGCACCAGCAATTGAAAGTGGTCGAGACGTTGCGGTACGGCGCCGTGGTGATCCTTGAACGATACGATGAGGCGCGGCTTCATCGTCATGGTGGCGCAGAACTCGAGCGGCGCTCCTGACGGGTCGTTCACATGCAGCGTGCGACCCTGATAGGGCCGTTCGACCCACTGCGCCGGCAGGCCGGCTTTCTCGAAGTAGAATTTCGCCTTTTCGAGGTCTTCTTCGGTGAAGCATCGCATGCCGACGCGCTCGGCTTGTGCCGTGCTTGCGCGCTTGAGCACCAGGCTGTGATGACACGCCTCGGCGACGCCGCGCAGATAGATCGTATCCTTGTCCTCGTCACTGACGATGAAGCCGAGCAGGTCGACATAAAAAGCCCGGCTCTTCGCCAGATCAGTAACGTTCAATACGGAATGACTGGCGCGCGTGATATTGAAGGCTGGATTATAATTCGGCTTGGGAATGCTCACGAAAAGCTCCGAGACGGTGACACGCTGTTAGGCTTTCCCCGGGGGCGAGGAAGCCCAGCTTGACACCATTCGAGCCCTAATTCCTATCGCGTGACAAGCGATACCCGGATTGCGCCATGCGCAATCCGGGCTGGGTCGCGTTTACTGCTGATTTTGCGCGAACAATTGCCGGCCCATGCCGTCGAAACGTGCTTTCTGGTCGTCGCTGAGCGAACTGTAGAAGTTCGCCAGCGCAGGCTGCACCGTCTCGACCGCCTGCAGCATGGCCTGCAGCCGCTTGCCGATGGCCGCGAGACGGCTCGGCGGCGTCGCCGGCTGCTCGGTCGGACAGGCGGCCTTGATCGCGTCCGCTGCCTGCGCGGTGGCCGATTGCAGCCCTTGCAGCTTTTCACGCTGCTCATCGTTCGGCTGCACCACCTGATCGATCTTATCGGTGGGCCACGCCATCACAGTGGCGTTGCACTGCGCTTGCAGGTTCGGTGCGCTTTGTTGGCCCTGCGGCGCCTGCGCATGTTGCGACGCCGGCGGCTGGATGGCGTTGAAGCGCGCTTTCTGCTCATCGCTCAGCGAATCGTAGAACTTATCGAGCGGCGGGCTCACGGTGTTCACCGCATCGACAAGCGCTTGCAGCCGTACATGCATGTCGTTGAGCCGGGCCGTGGGCGTGAACGATACAGTCGTTGGGCAGTGCGACTTGACCTCGTCGCTTGCACTGACGAGGGCGTTGCCGAGAGCGTCGAGCAGCGCGGTTTGCTGCTCGGTGGGCTGGACTGCAGCTTGGATTTGATCGACCGGCCACCCCGTGACCTCGGCGGCTTCGTCGGCACAGCTTTGCGCCATGCTTTGAGTCAGGCTTGCCATGCGTTGTGGCGCGCTCGGGCCCTGCACGTAATCGTCATAAAGGTACGGCGAGAATATCGCCGAGTAGATGTCGCCGTAGCCATAGGCCCAGAATGGATCGACATCGTCATAGTCGTCGGGCCACAGCGCGGAATAGAAAAGGTCGCCATAGGCGTAGGGCCAGAACACCGGACCGATCCAGCCGAGGTGATGATACGGATGCCAGCCGTGACCCAAAAACGGCCGGAACGCCGGATCGCCGGCGAAATGCCGGTGCGCCGCGAACGCTCTCGGATCGGAATGAAACGCCGCATGGCTCACCACAGCCGCGCGACCGCCGACAGCCAGTGAATGAGCAACGGTGGCCGAAGGATGGAAGGATGCCGTGCCGTGGCTAAGTCGCGAAGTTGTGCCGAGCCGCGAAGCGTGGCTGACGGCGCCAACATGTGCTGCGGAAAAATGACTGGCCGCGTGCGATGCTGAGAAATGGCTGGCGCGTGGCGCCGCGAAATGGCTGACATGGGGCGCGCTGATGTGCGGTGCGGCGCGTGCGGCGCTAAAATGCGGGGCCCCGCCACCTGGATGCCCACCGCCGCCCGGATGACCTCCGCCGCCGGGATGGCCTCCGCCGCCCGGGTGACCACCGGGGCCCGGCTTGGCAAGTGTGGCGGTTGCCGCGCCAAGCATCAACGCAATCAAACTGACGCCCGTCGCGATTTTCCCCGCCGTTTTTGACTTGGCAGCCACCTTGGCAGCCGCTTTGGATGATTTTTGCATGGCTATTCCCTCCTGATCGGCGCCCCAAGCGTTTCCGCCCACGACAAACCGCCAGAGTTCCATGAGTTCCAGCATCCCTTTCTATTCGTGTTCCAAAAATGGAACCGATTGGTAATTCAACGGTTTGCTGTCTGCGGAGCGGCGCCCTCCGGCTTACGGGGCATGGGTCGGAATTTTCTGGGACAAGAGATAGACATGCGTGCCTTAGCAGTGCGTGCAAGATATTTGCGTGCAGGGAGCGCGCTGTTTGCGCTGGTTTTTACCTTGACGTTGGCCGGTTGCGGCCAAGGTGCCAAGGGTGATCCGGGACCTGCCGGCCCCCAGGGTGCAAAGGGCGATCAAGGGCCTCCGGGTCAAACCGGACCGGAAGGGCCGCCGGGGCCTATCGGCCCGCAGGGTCAGCAAGGTCCGCCAAGCCCAACCATACGTGTCGTTCGAACGAGTTGTCTGACGCCAGGTGACTGTCCGGTCGGATGCCGCGCGAACGAAATATTGGTGACGGCGTACTGCGGGCCGACCCGAAATCCGGCAACCTTTCTCGGCGAGCGGCAAGCGTCGTGCGGGGTCGAAGCGAGCACGGCGAATGCTCCGATAGTCGGTGTTTGCGTCCAGGCGCCACCATAAGACGGGTGCCGGCCGTTTCATGAAGCTTCGCAAAAAAACCGGTTCGCGGCGTCTCGCTTACGTGCTCGGCGCGGCGATCATGCTCGTTCTGGCGATCGTTTTACTGATTTATGTGCGGGGACACGGCAATCCCCCGCCCCATACGGCCGCACTCGTTCCTGTCACGGGCGGTGAAGCAAGACGTCAGAACGTTCCAGACATCATCAGCCAGATCGGCACCGTCCAATCGATCGACAGCGTATCGGCGCAGGCGCGGGTCAACGGGCCGATCGTCAAGATCGAGTTCACGCCGGGACAAGATGTCAAAGAGGGTCAGGAATTATTCCTGATCGATCCGCGCCCCTTCCAGGCGGTCGTCGACCAAGTGCAGGCGCAATTGACGCATGACGAGGCGGTGCTGGCGGAAGCACAAGTCGATCTCACGCGCTTTCAGCTCTTGGCACAGCAGAACTCGATCGCCAAGCAACAAGCCGAAGATCAAGTCTACCTGGTCGAGCAGGACAAGGGCACCGTTCAACTTGACCAGGCCAATCTCGAAGCCGCGCGGCTCAACCTCGCATTCTGCCACGTCGACGCCCCGATCACGGGACGCGCGGGTGTCTTATTGATCGATGTCGGCAATCTCGTCGGCCCGTCGGCTGGTGGATCGGCCAGCGGCACAACGACAAGCAGCAGCACGACGAGCACCGGCACCGCTAACTCGCAAACTTCGACCGGCAGCACCATGGTTACGATCGCGCAGATGCAGCCGATTTATGTGACCTTCAGCATTCCCCAGAGTGCGCTCGACCAAGTCAAACAAAACCAGGCTGAGGAACCGCTTGAGGTCGACGCCTATTCGCAATCCGGCAAGCTCCTTGAAAAAGGCAAGCTCACGCTGATCGACAATCAGGTCAACACCTCGACTGGCACGGTGTTGATGCAGGCGACGTTCGCCAATGCCGACGAAGCGCTGTGGCCGGGCGAATTCGTGCGCGCCCGCCTCATCGTCTCAACCTTTAACAATGCCGTCACGGTGCCGGCGCAAGCGGTCATGGCCGGCCCCAACGGTTCCTACATTTACGTCATCAACGCCGATATGACGGTTCATCGCGTCAATGTCGACGTGATCGACCGCCAGGGCGGGATTGTGGTGATCGGCAAAGGCCTTTCCGGCGGCGAGAAGGTCGTCGTCGACGGCCAGTATCGGCTCGATGAAGGCGTCAAGGTCGATGTCCAACAGACGACCGAGGCGACCAGCGAATGAACATATCCGAAGTCTTCATTCGCCGGCCCATTGCCACGACGCTGTTGATGGTGGCGATCCTGATGTTCGGCGTGGTCTCCTACCAATTTTTGCCGGTCGCGGCGCTGCCCAATGTCGATTTTCCCACGATCGTTGTCACCGCCACACTGCCCGGCGCAAGCCCGGACACGATGGCGGCCACGGTCGCGACACCGCTCGAAACCTATTTCACCCAGATCCCCGGCCTGTCGCAAATGACTTCGACCAGCGGGCTCGGCCAAACAACGGTCACACTGCAATTCGACCTGAGCCGCGAAATCGACGGCGCCGCGTCCGACGTGCAAACCGCGATCAACGCCGCGAGCGGTCTATTGAACAAAAATTTGCCGAACCCGCCGACCTATCGCAAGACCAATCCGGCGGACCGGCCAATTCTCATCTATGCGGTCCATTCTGATGCGATGCCGGTTTACCAGCTCGACACCTACGCCAACACCATCCTCGGCCAGTCGCTGTCGACCGTGCCGGGCGTCGGCCAAGTGACGGTCGGCGGCCAGCAGCAACCGGCAGTGGCCGTTCAGGTAGACCCCGCGCTTCTCGCTGCACATGGGCTCAGTGTCTCACAAGTCAGCACAGCCTTGAGCGCGGCGACAGTCGATAATCCGAAAGGCAATCTCGAAGGGCCGCATCAGCAGTTCACGCTCGACACCAACGATCAGCTGCTCAAAGCCAATCAATTCCGAAATGTCATTTTGACCTATCAAAATGGCGCGCCGGTCACTGTCAAGGATGTCGGCGATGTCATCGAACTCTTCGGTCAATCCGCGTTCCGGCGCCTGGTTCGACGGCAAACAGTGTGAGCTGCTGCTGATTTATCGGGAGGCCGGCGCCAATACCGTCGATGTCGTCGACGCAGTGAAGTCGATGCTGCCGCAACTACAGAATTCCATTCCCCGATCGGTTCACGTGGATCTGTTAAGCGACCGATCGCAGACCATCCGCGCGTCCGTCAGCGACGTAGAGCGCACGCTTATCCTGACCATCGTACTGGTCGTCCTAATCATCTTTGCCTTCTTGCGCGAGCTGTGGGCGACGGCGATTCCGAGCGTCACGGTTCCACTGTCGATCGTCGCCACCTTCCCGCTGATGTATTTGTTCGGCTACAGCGTCGACAATCTGTCGCTGATGGGATTGACGATTGCCGTCGGTTTCGTGGTCGATGACGCCATCGTTATGATCGAGAACATCGTCCGCTATATCGAAGCCGGCGATTCGCCATTCGAGGCCGCCATCAAGGGCGCCGGCCAAATCGGCTTTACCATTATCTCGATCACATTTTCGCTGATCGCCGTATTTATTCCGCTGCTGTTCATGTCCGGCATCGTTGGTCGCCTTTTCCATGAATTCGCCATGACGGTCAGCATCTCGGTGGTGGCATCGGCTTTCATCGCGCTGACGCTGACGCCGATGATGTGCTCGCTGTTTCTCTCCCGCCGACACGAGGAACAGGAGGGCCGCATCAGTCGCGCTTTCGAGACATTCTTCGACCGCACGGTGGCAATCTACGACAGCGGGTTGCAATGGGTTTTCCGTCACCAGTTTCTTATCTTAATGAGCACGATCGCGCTCGTGGTACTGACCGGCTATCTCTATGTCGTCATCCCAAAAGGCTTCTTTCCCGAACAAGACACCGGATTTCTGTTCGGCCAGATCCAAGCCAGGGAGGATAGCTCGTTCGAGGCCATCGCCGCCATGGAAGACCAGATTTCTAAGATCATTTTGCAGGATCCCGCCGTGTACGGCCTGGTAGGCTTCGCCGGCGCCACCGGCGGCAATTCCAGCGAGGCGACCGCTCGGATGTTCATCCAGCTCAAGGATTTCGGACAGCGGCCGCCGATCGAACAAGTCATGGCGCGGCTGCGGCCCCAGGTGGCGAAAGTCATCGGCGCCAAATTCTACATGCAAGCGGGCCAGGACGTGACCATCGGTGGCCGTCTTGAGCAGGCGGAATATCAGTACACGCTCACCGACACGGATTCCGACGAGCTGAATAAATGGGCGCCGGCCTATCTCGCCAAGATGCAGCAAATGAATTTTATCACCGACGTAGCGTCCGATCAGCAAATCGCTTCGCCGCATATCGCGATCGAAGTAGACCGTGACGCCGCATCGCGGCTCGGCATTTCACTGTCCCTGATCGATGCGACGCTGTACAGCGCGTACGGGCAACAACAGATCGCGACAATCTATCTGCCGGCTCAGCAATCGAAATTGATCCTCGAAGTACAGCCGAAGTTCCAAACCGAGCCTTCGGCATTGTCGGACATTTATCTGGCGGGGACCAATGGTCAAGTACCGCTATCGGCCGTCGCGCACTACGCCAACACGGTTCAGCCGCTGACCATCAATCATCAGGGCGTCTTCTCCTCTGTGACATTGTCGTTCAACCTCGCGCCCGGCGCGGCGTTAAGCCAAGCCGTCAATGCGATCACATCGCTCGGCTCGCAGATTCACGCTCCTGATACGCTGCTTGGCACGTTCCAAGGGACGGCGCAGGCCTTCCAATCCTCATTGAGTTCGACGCCGCTTCTGGTGCTCGCCGCGGTTCTCGTTATCTATGCCGTGCTTGGCATGTTATATGAGAGCTTCATTCATCCGATCACGATCCTGTCGTCGCTGCCATCGGCCGGCGTCGGCGCACTGTTGATGCTGATGCTGTTTGGCTACGACCTGAGCCTGATCGCGTTCATCGGCATTATTCTTTTGATCGGCATCGTAAAAAAGAATGCCATCATGATGATCGATTTCGCGCTGGAGGCCGAGCGCCACGAAGGCAAATCACCGGAAGACGCGATCCACCAGGCCTGCTTGTTGCGCTTTCGGCCGATTATGATGACGACCATGTGTGCGATCGTCGCCGGCCTGCCGCTCGCGCTCGGCCAAGGTGCTGGCTCGGAACTGCGGCGGCCGCTCGGCATCGCCATCGTCGGCGGCCTTTTAGTCTCGCAATTCCTTACGCTCTACACGGTGCCGGTGATCTATCTTTATCTCGATCGCGTGAACAATCGGCTCGGCGGCCGGCGATCGATCGACCACCGCCCCGATCCCGCCAGCGAGTCGCCGCAATCGGCCTAGCGCCTGCCGCCGCTCGCTTGATCTGTGCGTATGATCGCAATAAGATTCCCGTTACCCGATGCCTTTGGTGCGCTGACTGCAGAATCGACCTTGAGTTCGCGAGATCAGCATTAACTCCGGGCGATCTGCGTTGTTTCCTAGTCAAACATTTTGCTCTGACTCAAACGCTTTGCTCTGACAATGCAGCTACCTTCCTCATCCGGCAAAAGCCGTTGCTCTGGGTTGGCTGTTCTGGCCGCTAGCGCCGCGCTTGCGCTATCGGACTGCGGTTCCAAAAACCAGTTCGTTGCTCCGCCGCCACCGAAGGTTGTCGTGGCGCAACCGATACAAATGCCGGTAACCCTTTTTATTTACCTCACCGGCAACACCGCGCCGTTCAGAACAGCTAATTTGGTCGCGCGGGTCCAGGGCTATCTGGAATCGATCAATTATAGGGATGGCGCCACGGTCACGAAGGGAACGCAGCTCTTCGGCATCGAGCGCGACACCTATCAGGCAACCGTCGATCAGGTTAAATCGCAACTGGCGCACGACCAGGCGGTGCTTGGAGAAGCGCAAGTCGATCTCACCCGCTATCAGACTCTCCAACAGCAGAAATCAATCGCCACGCAACAAGCCGAAGACCAGGCGTTCACCGTTCAGCAGGACAAAGCTACTGTTGGAATCGATCAGGCCAATCTCGACACCGCGAACATCAACCTTGGCTATACAACGGTGCTCGCCCCCTTCGACGGCATCGTCACCAATCACCAGGTCGATATCGGCAATTTCGTCGGCGCGTCCGGACCGACCACGCTCGCAACCATCGTCCAGACCGACCCGCTCTACGTTTATTTCACCATGAGCGAGCCGCAAATTTTGTCGATCCGCAGAAGCGCCGCCGAGGCGGGGCACCCGCTCAACAGGACGGATCTGACTTTCCTTTCGACCATCCCGATCGATATCGGTCTCCAGGATGAGGAAGGCTATCCGCATCAAGGACATCTCGACTACGTCTCGCCGCAAGTCGAACTCCTCGACCGGCACGATCACCGCCCGCGCGCTATTCGACAATAAGGATGGCGCCCTGCTACCCGGCCTTTTCGTGCGCGTCCGGGGACCGATCGGGCGTCAAGATAAGGCGCTGCTGACGAGAAATGACGCCATCGGAACGAACCAACAAGGCAGCTACGTGCTGGTGGTCGATGCCGACAATGTCGTTTCGCAAAAAGTCGTCAAAACCGGACAAAAGCAGGGGCAGCTCGTGATCATAGAATCCGGTCTCGACCCGGGCGACTGGGTGGTGATCGACGGCATTCAGCAGGCCATTCCCGGCGCCAAGGTCGAGCCGCAACGATCCGAACTGAATTCGGCCGAAGCCGGTTCATCGGACGGCGCCAAGCCGAGCGACGTGAAGCCGAGCGAAGCCAAGCCGAACTCCGCCCAGCCGAACGGCCCCAACCCAACCCCGAAATGAAACGTCGCGAGGATAGGCATGATCTCGCGTTTTTTCATCGATCGACCGGTACTCGCCAACGTGCTGGCATTGGTCTTCGTGCTGGTCGGGCTGGTCGCACTGCTGCAATTGCCCAGCGCCGAATATCCCAATGTCGTCCCGCCGACTATTCAGGTTACGACACTGTACCCGGGCGCAACCGCCAAGACGCTGGTCGACACCGTCGCGCTGCCGATCGAGCAGGAGGTCAATGGCGTCGAGGGCATGCTCTACATGCAGTCGACCAGCGCGAGCGACGGCACCTACAATTTGACCGTAACGTTCGACATCGGCACCGACCCCAACATAGATCAGATCCTGGTTCAGAATCAGGTATCCGCCGCCCTCGCGTCGCTGCCCCCGGTCGTACAGACCGAGGGTGTGACGACGCAGAAGAAATCAAGCTCGATTCTCGAATTCGTCGCGTTGGTGTCCTCTGACAGCCGCTTCGACAACCTGTTTCTGTCGAACTACGCCGTCATCAGCATTGAGAACGAACTGGCTCGCCTCAAGGGCGTCGGCAACGTGACGATCTTCGGCGCCGGTGAATACGCCATGCGGATCTGGATGAATCCGGATCTGCTTCAAACGCGCGGCCTGACGCCTCAGGACGTGATCAGCGCGATCCAGCAGCAGAGTCAACAAGTCACCGCCGGCCAAGCCGGTGCGCCGCCCGCGCCGAAGGGCCAGGACTTCCAATATTCGCTCGATATAAAAGGCCGCTTCGACGAGGTTGCCGAATTCGAGGATATTGTCGTCAAGGCTGCTAACGCGAATGGCGGCCAAATCACCAGAATCCGCGATATCGGCCGCGTCGAGCTCGGCGCGCAAACCTACAGCGAATCCTTCAATCTCGACGGCCGCCCGGCGGCGGGGATCGGCATCTCGCTACTGCCAAATGCCAATGCCATTACGGTCGCCAATGAGGTCAAGGCGAAGATGGACGAACTCGCCAAGGCCTTTCCTAAGGGCGTCAGTTATGTGACGCCCTACGACACCACGAAATTCGTGCGGGCCGCGATCACCGAAGTCTACAAGACGCTCATCGAGGCGGGAATTCTGGTGCTGATCGTCATTCTCGTCTTCCTGCAGGATTGGCGGGCGATGCTTGTGCCGGCAACGACCGTTCCGGTGACGATCATCGGCGCCTTCGCCGCGATGGCGGCGCTTGGTTTCTCAATCAATCTCCCAACTTTATTTGCCATCGTGCTCGCGATCGGCATCGTTGTCGACGATGCGATCGTCATCGTCGAAGGCGTATCGCGCTACGTCGAACAGGGTATCCCCGGCCGCGAGGCAGCGGGCCGGGCGATGGATGACCTGACGGGTCCGGTCATCGGCATCACCCTTGTCCTCATGTCCGTGTTTATTCCGGCAGCCTTCATGCCAGGGCTGACCGGACAGCTTTACCGGCAATTCGCGCTCGTCATCGCCGCCACCGCCTTCATCAGCGCGATCAACGCCATGACCTTGAAGCCTACGCAAAGCGCGCTATGGCTGCGACCGCCGATCCCGGTCGAGCAGCGCAACTTTTTTTATCGTGGCTTCAACACGGTCTTTGGTGTCGCCGAGCGGGCCTATTCGGGCCTGATCGGCGCGATGACGCGCCGCAGCACCGCCATGGTGCTCCTTGCGCTAGTTCTCGTCGTCGTAGCGATCTGGGGGCTGACCCGCGTGCCGACCGCATTTCTGCCGGACGAAGACCAAGGTTATCTGATCGTCAGCGCACAATTGCCCGACGGCGCCGCGAAAGATCGTACCGACGCGGTCATGCAGCAGATCGCAGGCATCGCCGGAAAAGTGCCCGGCGTCGACCATGTGGTCACCGTCGGCGGCGTTTCCATACTGGATAATTTTGCTAGTCTGGCCAACGCCGGTGTCGGCTTCGTGGTCCTCAATGACTGGAGCGACCGCCTCAAGCAGAAAGGACAGGATCTGCGCTCGATCATCCAAACTCTGAATCAGTCACTGCACGCCATAACGCAAGCCGTTGTGTTCGCACTCCCGCCGCCCCCCATCCAAGGCATCGGCAACGTCGGCGGGTTCACGATGCAGGTCGAGATCAGAAACGGCGATTTTGATTATACGTTGCTGCAAAGCTTGGCGCAGGCCGTCATTAGAGCCGGCAGCGCGCAATCGGCATTGCAGAGGCTCAGCACGACGTTCCGGGTCGGCGCTCCTCAACTCAACGTCCTCGTCGACCGCACCAAGGCCGAAACGCTCGGCATCACGGTCGGGAATGTCTTCTCCGCCCTGTCGACCTATGTCGGATCGGACTACGCGGCCCAGTTCAACAAGTTCGGACATGTTTTCCAGGTCTATACGCAGGCGCTACCGGACTACCGGGCGACTGCGGACGACATTCGTAACCTCAAGGTCAAGGCGGGCAACGGTACCATGACGCCGATCGGAACGGTCGTCGACATCAAGAAAATTCCCGGTCCGCTGCTGATCAGCCTCTATAATCTCTATCCATCGGCAACAATTGTCGGCAGCGCAGCCCCCGGCTTCAGTTCGGGAGAATCGCTCGACATCATGGACCAGATCGGCCAACACACGCTGCCGTCCGGGACGGGTTACGAATGGACCGCGATGTCCTTTCAGGAGAAGGCGGTAGGCGTACAAATCTATTTCGTCTTCGGCCTCGCGGTGCTGCTCGTCTATTTCGTGCTGGCGGGCCAGTATGAGAGCTGGATCCTGCCGTTTGCCGTGATCCTTGGCGTGCCGCTCGCGCTCCTCGGGACGGTCGGTGCGCTGACCGCTCTCGGCGCCGCCAACAACCTCTACACGCAGATCGGGATCATCCTTCTGATCGCGCTCGGCAGCAAGAACGCGATTTTGGTCGTAGAATATGCGCGTCAGCGGCGGGCCGAGGGAATGGAAATCATCGCGGCGGCGGTGGAAGGATCCCGGCTTAGGTTCCGGCCCATTCTCATGACCTCCTTCGCCTTCATCCTTGGCGTTTTCCCGCTTGTTATTGCAACCGGCGCCGGCGCGGGGGCGCGCCGGTCGATCGGCCTTGCGGTCTTCAGCGGCATGATCGCTTCGACTTGCCTCGTCGTCGTCTTCGTTCCGTCATTCTACGTCGTGATGCAGCGCATCGAGGAGCGAAGGAGACGCCGCAGTGTGCGGAATGAGGCGCCAACGCCTGCTTCTCCGGAAGGTACGGCTCCGCGCAGTTAGTAGGTCAGCTTTGCATGCACTAACCGGTCTCTCGCGAAATAATGGCCGAACGCACACAGGCGACGCACAACAAGCCGCGCGGCGTTTATGACTCGTTTATCAGCAGCGTCGACTGTCGCAGTAATATCACATTGCCCCGCATTAATTTTTTTTCCCACAGGCGAGCCCGCCCCCGCGGTGTTGATCTCGCCCGATGCGTGAGGCATGGTTAACGCCATCGCTGGGGGCTGGGGGCCGGAAACCGATACGGTGGCGAGCGTAACGCGGCGCGTCCATCGCCGGGCTGACTTGGGCCGGCGTGAAAGCGATCTTCGTGACAGTCTTGCTTCGTAACTAGTCTTGTCTGTGCGACTTACAGCGACAGGTTTGCGGTGGTGCTTGCGTTAGCCCAGAGTGAGGTACATCGGGGCGGTTGGGTTTGGCGCGGAGGTAGCTCTCGTGCGCTTGCCTGTCGTCCCGCTGCGGCATTGATCGTCTTGATGGCGCTCGCCGGTTGCACGGTCGGACCCGACTATAGCCGTGACTCTGCGCCGACAGCGACGCAATACAAGGAACTCAAAGGCTGGAAACACGCCGAGCCGCGCGACGACAGTGTCGCTCGCGGTGATTGGTGGCGCGTGTACCGGGATCGCGGCCTCGACGAGCTTCTGCCCCAGGTCGAAATCTCCAATCAGACAGTCGCGGCCGCTGCCGCGTCTTATGAAGAGGCCAAGGCTGTCATCCGGGAGGCCCAAGCTGCACTGTTCCCCACCGCTACTGCCGAATATACCGTCACCCGCACTCGCACTGGGCCGGCCGTCAGTGGCGGCAGCGGGGCAGTCAGCGGAAGCGGGGGAGTCAGCGGCACCAGCGGTGCCACGGCGTCCGGGGGCAAGAAATATTCGACCCAATACACAGCGCCGATCAGCGGCAATTGGGACCTCGATGTCTGGGGCAAGTTTCGCCGGCAAATAGAGAGCAACACCTCGGCTGCGCAAGCGAGCGCCGCCGATCTCGACAACGCCAAGCTATCGGCGCAGGCCACGCTGGCCACCGCCTATTTCAATCTCCGCGCGGCGGACTCGCTCGAGGATCTGCTGAGACGGACCGTCGTCGAATACACAAAAACACTCAATATCGTCCAGAACCAATTCAACGCCGGCTATTCGGTAACGGCTGGCGACGTAGCGACCGCGCGAGCCCAAGTCGAAACTACCCAAGCGCTGTTGAACAGTACGGCCGTGCAGCGGGCGCAATTCGAGCACGCCATCGCCATGCTGATCGGCCGGCCGCCGTCGGAACTCGGAATCGCGCCGCGTCTTCTTGGTGCCGGCATTCCGAAGATTCCAGTCAGCCTACCTTCGACCCTGCTGGAACGTCGTCCCGATATTGCAGCCTCGGAACGAACCATGCAGGAGCAGAACGCCTTGATAGGCGTGAATGAAGCGGCTTATTTTCCGGATATATCGATCTCCGCCCTGATCGAATTTGTCGGTCCCATTCCGCTGCCCTTTAGCGCCGCGCGTTCGATCAGCCAGATCGGTGCTGCGGGAACGCAAACGCTGTTCAACGGGGGCCTGACCGCGGCGCAGGTTGACGCCGCACGGGCCGTCTATTGGCAAAGCGTGGCGAACTATCGTCAAACCGTGCTCACCGCCTTCCAGCAGGTCGAAGACGAGCTTGCCGCGATCCGATACTTCACAGCCGCGCTCGCTCAGCAGCAAAGAGCAGTTAAAGACGAGCGCACGGCCGTAAATGTCTTTCTCAATCAATTCCAAGCCGGAACGGTAGCATTTACCACCGTTGTCGTGGCGGAGATCCAGTTGCTTGCCGATGAGGAAACCGAGTTGACGTATCGTCAGGATCTTTTCCTCGCCAGTGTCAGCCTGATCGAAGCGCTCGGCGGCGGGTGGGACACCTTGCTAATGCCGACCCAGGTGCAACTACAAAAAGGCTTCTCGCTGTTGCAGAAGCTCGAACCGGCGCCGCCGGTCGTCGAATCGGCGCCGGCGGACGCGGTGACGGCAGTCCCACCGACCCGGCCCCCTGCGACTCCGCCCCTAGCGAGCCCGGCGCCAACGACCCTGCCCCCAGCGACCCCGGCGCCAACGACCCCGCCCCCAGCGAGCCCGGCGCCAGGCTCAAAATAGCCGCCAAATACCGGCCGCCCGGACTCACTTACCGCCTGCCGCAGCCGACTTGGGCAAGAGTTTACGTTTTTCACGGCAAGCCGTTGATTAAACAGATGATTTCTTGATACTCACGCGGTTGAGCCGCCGGGGCGCCGACAAAGCGAGCCGGCGAAACGCCAGCGCCCGGCGGTCATTAGCGAATATTCATTAGGCGCCCAGTACCGGGGCACTCTATAAGTCGCAAACAGTCGAAAAAAACAGGGTCGATGAACGCCCATTATGGACGAGCGTACGCGCAGAACAAATGACGACTTGACGCCGGCTTTCCGTCGGACCGTGCCGGAGCTGCCGCATGTCAAGGTACGACCACGTTGGAAATCCCGCATTGGCCTCGGGCTCATCGCGTTGCTCCTGGCCCTCGCCGTTTACGAGACCGTGCATTGGGTCAGGGCGCCCGCCCCCGCCGGCGGACGTTTTCCGCAAGGCGGCGTGCAAACCGTCGGCGCAGCAACGATCGCGCTCAGCGATATCCGCGTCATCGTCAATGAACTCGGCACCGTCACGCCGCTCGCCACCGTCACGGTACAATCGCAGATCAGCGGCTACCTGACCGAGGTCGGCTACACGGAAGGCCAGATGGTGCAAAAGGGCGACTTCCTGGCGCAAATCGATCCGCGGCCGTATGAGCTTCAGAAAGCCCAATTTGCCGGGCAGCTAGCGCGCGATCAAGGCATACTCGCCCAGGCGCAAGTGGATCTCGCGCGTTATCAGAAACTGTCCGAGCAGAATTCGATCGCGCGCCAGCAATATGAAGACCAAGTCTACATCGTGCAGCAGGACCAGGGCACGGTGAAACTCGATCAGGCTCAGGTCGACCAGCAGGCGCTGAATATTCTTTATTGCCACATCGTCTCGCCGGTCACCGGCCGCATCGGGCTGCGTCTGGTTGACCCGGGGAATTACGTGCAGGCCACCAGCAGCACCGGCCTTGCCGTCGTTACACAGATCCAGCCGATCACGGTAATCTTCTCCGTACCCGAGGACGAACTGCCGCAGATGCTGCCGCAACTCAACGCCGGCGCGACCATGGAAGTAACGGCTTACGACCGCGCCAATCTCCGTCAATTGGCGGTCGGCAAAGTTTCCGCCGTCGATAGTCAGATCGATACCACCACCGGGATGGTGCGCGTTCGCGCCCAATTCGACAATGCCGACAATGCGCTGTTCCCGAACCAGTTCGTCAATGCCAGATTGCTTATAAAGACTCTGCATGACGCGGTCACGGTACCGACTTCGGCGATTCTGCGCGGTTCACTGGGCGGCTATGTCTACGTCATCAATGCCGACAACACGGTTTCGGTGCGGCAGATCAAAACCAGCGCGGTCGACGGCAATCTGACCGCGGTCACCTCCGGGCTGCAGGCCGGCGAACGTGTCGTGATCGACGGCACCGATCGCTTGCGCGATGGAATGCATGTCAACATCGCCGCCGAAGCCGGCCAGGCCGCTCCGGCCGCCGGAGCGCCGACCAAAGGTGGCGGCGAGGGCCAACATTCCGGTCGTCGACAGAACGCGCCACCCTCCGGTGGCCAATAAGGCTGTCGATGAACGCAGCGCACGGTGAAACGGTGCGATGAACGTTTCCGAACCCTTCATCCTCCGGCCAGTCGCAACCACGCTTTTGATGGTCGCGATCATGCTGTCCGGCATCGTGGCTTATACCTTCCTGCCGCTATCGACCTTACCAGAGGTCGATTACCCGACGATCCAGGTTCAAACCCTCTATCCCGGCGCCAGTCCCGAGGTGATGACCTCGTCGGTCACCGCGCCATTGGAGCGGCAATTCGGCCAGATGCCGGGGTTGAATCAGATGACGTCGGCAAGCTCCGGCGGCGCCTCGGTGATCACACTGCAATTCAGCCTCGACCTTTCTCTCGACGTTGCCGAGCAGGAGGTCCAGGCCGCGATCAATGCTGCCGGCAACTTGCTGCCAGCCGACCTGCCGACACCGCCGGTTTATGCCAAAGTCAATCCGGCCGACGCGCCGATCCTGACACTGTCGGTGACATCAAAGACGCTCGCGCTGACCGATCTTGAAGATTACAGCGAGACGCGGCTGGCGCAGAAAATCTCGCAACTGAGCGGCGTCGGCCTCGTCACAATCAGCGGCGGCCAACGGCCGGCGATCCGCGTTCAGCTCAATCCGCAATCGCTGGCCGCCTACGGCCTCAACATCGACGATGTGCGCACCACGATCGGCAATCTCAACATCAACACGCCGAAGGGCAATTTCGACGGCCCGACCCAGGCTTTGACCATCAACGCCAACGACCAGGTCACCAGCGCCGATCAGTACCGCGATTTTATCATCGCCTACCGTAATGGCTCGCCGGTGCGGCTGTCGGATGTAGCCACCATCGTTCGGGGACCCGAGAACACCAAGCTCGGGGCCTGGGCGAACACAACGCCGGCGATCATTATCAATGTCCAGCGCCAGCCTGGCGCCAACATCATCCAGGTCGTCGATCGCATCCAGTCGCTGCTGCCCCAGATCACCGCCTCGCTGCCATCGGCGGTTGACGTCGCCGTTCTCAGTAATCGAACCGTAACGATCCGCGCCTCGGTCGCGGATGTCGAATTCGAGCTCACCCTCGCCGTCGTTCTGGTCGTGCTGGTGATCTTCGTCTTTCTGCGCACGCTGCCGGGGACCATCATCCCGAGCCTATCGGTGCCCCTTTCGCTCATCGGCACCTTCGGAGCGATGTATCTCCTCGGCTTCAGCCTCGACAATCTGTCGCTGATGGCGCTCACCATCGCCACCGGCTTCGTCGTCGACGACGCCATTGTCATGATCGAGAATATCGCGCGCCTCGTCGAGGAGGGCATGGACCCGCTCGAAGCGGCGCTGCGCGGCTCGGAGCAGATCGGATTCACCATCATATCGCTGACGATCTCGCTGATCGCGGTGCTGATTCCGCTGCTGTTCATGGGCGACGTGGTCGGCCGGCTGTTTCACGAATTCTCGATCACGCTTGCCGTCACCATCGTGATCTCCGCCGTCGTCTCACTGACGCTGGTGCCGATGATGTGCGCCAAGCTCATCCGGCACCGCCCTGAGAGCGAGCGGTCGCGGTTCGATCGGAAGGCCGAAGCGATGTTCGACGCGGTGATCGCGCGCTACGGCCGGGCGCTGAATTGGGTGCTGGACCGCCAGCCGGCGACTCTGCTGGTCGCGCTTCTGACGCTGGTTTTGACGGTGATGCTCTATGTCCTGATTCCGAAGGGCTTCTTTCCGGTTCAGGACACCGGCATGATCCAGGCCATATCGGAGGCATCGCAGAGCGTTTCTTACGAAGCCATGGCGGGCCTGCAAGGCAAACTCGCCGACGCGATCCTCAAGGATCCTGATGTTGTCAGTATAAGCTCGTTCATCGGTGTCGACGGTACCAACCAGACGCTCAATACCGGCCGTTTCCTGATTTCGCTCAAACCGCATGACGAGCGCAGTCTTTCCGCAAGCCAGATCATTCGTCGGCTGGAGAGCGAGGTTACGGGCGTCAACGGCATCAAGCTCTATATGCAGCCTGTTCAAGACCTGACGATCGATTCGACCATCAGCCGCGCGCCGTATAATTTCGTACTCGAAGACGCCAACGCATCCGAATTCAATGCCTGGGTGCCGAAACTGGTGCAGCGGCTCAGCCAGTTGCCGCAATTGACCGACGTCGCCAGCGATATGCAGCAACAGGGCATGGCTGTCGATATCGTCATCGACCGGGCCAGCGCCAGCCGCTTCGGCATCACGCCGGCGACGATCGACAACGTTCTGTATGACGCCTTCGGCCAGCGCATCGTTTCGACGATCTATACCCAGTCAAACCAGTACCGCGTCATCCTTGAAGCCGATCCTACCGTGCAGAAAACGCTGACCGGACTGACATCGCTCTATCTGCCGTCGTCCACGTCGACGACCAACGGCCAGGTGCCGCTGACCGCCATCGCGAATATCCAGCAGCGCGCCGCGCCGCTCTTGATTACGCATTACAGCCAATTTCCGGCGACGACGGTGTCCTTCAACACCGCGCCGGGCTATTCGCTCGATGCCGCCATCACCGCGATCCAGCAGGCCGAAACCGAAGTCGGCATGCCGTTAAGCTTCATCACCGCATTCCAAGGCACCGCGGCGGCCTTCCAATCGTCACTGGCGAACGAAGTGTTTTTGATCATCGCCGCCGTGGTGGCGATGTATATCGTGCTTGGCGTATTGTACGAGAGCTTCGTACATCCGATCACGATCCTTTCCACCCTGCCCTCGGCCGGCGTCGGCGCGCTGCTGTCGCTGATGGTGCTGCACTACGACCTCGATATCATCGCCATCATCGGCATTATTCTTTTGATCGGCATCGTCAAGAAAAACGCCATCATGATGATCGACTTCGCGCTGGATGCCGAGCGCGGTGAAGGCCTCGCACCGCGCGATGCGATCTATCAGGCTTGTTTGTTGCGGTTCCGGCCGATCATGATGACGACGATGGCCGCGATCCTCGCCGCCTTCCCGCTGATGGCGGGAACGGGTACCGGTTCCGAACTGCGGCAGCCGCTCGGCATAGCCATTATCGGCGGCCTGATCTTCAGCCAATTGCTGACCTTGTTCACCACGCCGGTGATCTATCTCTATTTCGACCGCCTGGCCGTGCGGCTGACAGGGCGCCGTCCGGCGAACCCGATCGCCCCCGTGGCGCCCGCCGAATGAACATATCCGCACCCTTCATAAGGCGGCCGGTGGCGACCACCCTACTCACGCTCGGCATCGCGCTTGCCGGCGTTCTTGCCTTCTCGAAACTGCCGGTCGCGCCGTTGCCGCAGGTCGATTTTCCCACCATCTCGGTCAGCGCGCAGTTACCCGGCGCCAGTCCGGAAACGGTCGCGACCAGTGTCGCCGAACCGCTCGAGCGCCATCTCGGCCAGATCGCCGACGTCACCGAGATGACGTCGCAGAGCGGCATCGGGCAGACCCGCATCACGCTGCAATTCGACCTCAATCGCGACATCGACGGCGCGGCGCGTGACGTGCAAGCCGCCATCAACGCGGCACGGGCCGATCTGCCATCGAGCCTGCGCAGCAATCCGACCTATCGCAAGGTCAATCCGGCTGATGCGCCGATCCTCATCCTGGCCATGACGTCGAAGACCTTGACGCAAGGCCAGATGTACGACGCGGCCAGCAACGTATTTCAGCAGGAGTTGTCGCAGATCGGCGGCATCGGCCAGGTCATCATCGGCGGCTCGGCACTCCCCGCGGTGCGCGTCGAACTCAATCCGCAGGCCATGTTCAAATACGGCATCGGCCTCGAAGACGTCCGCGCCGCCCTCGCCTCGGCGAATGCCAATAGTCCGAAGGGCTCTATCGACGACGAGGACCGCCGTTTTCAGATCTATACCAACGATCAGGCATCGAAGGCTGTGGATTATGCGCCGCTCGTGATCGCCTATCGCAACGGCGCCGCGGTGCAATTATCGGACGTCGCCAATGTCCGGGATTCCGTCGAGGATGTTCGCAATTTGGGGCTCTCCAACGGCGCGCCGTCGGTGCTGGTGATTTTGTTCCGTCAGCCGGGCGCCAACATCATCGACACTATCGACGCGGTGAAGGCGGAGCTGCCGCATCTGCAAGCCGCCATGCCGGCCGACGTCAACGTCAACATCGCCATCGACCGCAGCACGACGATCCGCCAGTCGCTGCACGACACCGAGGCCACGCTTGTGATCGCCATCGGCCTGGTCACGGTTGTGGTTTTCCTGTTTCTCCGCAACATTCGCGCCACCATGGTTCCGAGCGTCGCGGTGCCGGTCTCGATCCTCGGCACTTTCGGCGCGATGTATCTGCTCGGTTACAGCCTCGACATCCTGTCGCTGATGGCGCTTACCATCGCTACCGGTTTCGTGGTCGATGACGCAATCGTGGTGCTGGAGAACATTTCGCGCCACCTCGAAGCCGGCATGCCGCGGCTGCAAGCGGCGCTCACCGGTGCGCGTGAGGTCGGCTTCACGGTACTTTCGATCAGCCTGTCGCTGATCGCGGTGTTTCTTCCGGTTCTGTTGATGGGCGGCATTCTCGGCCGGCTGTTTCGCGAATTCACGCTGACGCTTTCCCTCGCCATTCTCATTTCGCTCGCCATTTCGCTGACCACCACGCCGATGATGTGCGCACTGTTCCTGCGTCCGACACCAGCGCATGCGCCGCCACGCCGCCCCAACTTGTTTGACCGCGTTCTCGCAGGCTACGAACATACGCTGGTCTGGGCGCTGCACCACCGCCGGATCGTTATCGCGATTTTCTTCGGTGCGATCATCTTGAATATTGTGTTGTTCATCATCGTGCCCAAGGGATTTTTCCCCGAGGAAGACACCGGACGGCTGGTTGGCTCGCTGCAGGCCGACCAAAGCGTATCGTTCCAACTGATGACCCAGAAACTGCGCCAGATGGTGAACATTGTGCAGCAGGACCCGGCGGTAGAAAATGTCGCCGGCTACACCGGCGTCGGTTCGGGTGGCGGGTTCGGCCAGATCAATACCGGCTCGGTTTTCGTTTCGCTCAAGCCGTTATCGGAACGCCCGCCGATGGACGAGGTGATCGCGCGGCTGCGGCCGAAGCTCGCCCGCGTACCCGGCGGCCGACTTTTCCTCAACGCGGTGCAGGACATTCGTGCCGGCGGCCGGCAGAGCAACGCATCCTACCAATATACGCTGCAATCCGACGACCCTGATCAATTGTTCCTGTGGACGCCAAAGCTCGTGGCAGCGCTCGAACACTCATCGGTGATGACGGACGTGAGTTCCGATCAGCAGCAGCGCGGATTGGAATCCGATCTCGTCATCGACCGTGACACGGCCTCCCGGCTCGGCATTACCCCCGCGCAAATCGACAACACGCTCTATGATGCGTTCGGCCAGCGCCAAGTGTCGACGATCTACAGCGCGATCAATCAGTACCACGTCGTGATGGAAATCGACCCGCGCTACACGCAGTATCCGGCGTCGCTTAACGAAATTTATGTGTCGACCACAGGCGCCGCCGCGCCGGGCACGGCGACCACGAACGCGCCGGGCGGCACCGTGGCGGCGACAACCGCATCGACGTCCACGACAACCGCCACCGCTGCGGCAACAGTCAACAGCAATTTGGCGCGCAATGCCGCGATCAACGCGCTAAGCAATGTCGGCCACAGCAGCGCCTCCTCCGGCGCCGCCGTCTCGACCGCAGCTGAGACCATGGTACCGCTCGCGGCAATCAGCCACTACAATGCCGGCAACACTCCGCTCGCGGTCAACCATCAGGGCCTTTTCGTCGCCGCCACTATTTCATTCAACTTGCAGCCTGGAGCTTCGCTCGGTGAGGCCGTGAACGAAATCAATAAAGCGGTAAACCAGATCCGTATGCCCGCTTCGATCCGCGGCAGTCTTGCCGGCACTGCACAAGTATTCGCGGATTCGCTCGCCAACGAGCCGGTCTTGATCGCCGCCGCGATCGCCGCAGTCTACATTCTTCTCGGCGTGCTATACGAGAGCTATATCCATCCGATCACCATACTTTCGACGCTGCCGTCCGCCGGCGTCGGTGCCATCTTGGCGCTGATGCTGTTCCATACCGAATTCAGCATCATCGCGCTGATCGGCGTGATCCTGCTCATCGGCATCGTCAAGAAGAACGCGATCATGATGATCGACTTCGCCATCGAGGCGAAGCGCGTCGAGCGTTTGAGTTCCTATGACGCGATTTTCCAGGCCTGTCGCTTGCGGTTTCGGCCGATCATGATGACCACCTTCGCCGCGATCCTCGGCGCCGTACCGCTGGCGCTGAGCTTCGGCAATGGAGGCGAAATTCGCCGGCCGCTTGGGATTTCGATCGTGGGTGGACTTTTGATCAGCCAATTGCTGACGCTTTACACCACGCCGGTCGTTTATCTGTATCTCGATCAACTCGGCCAGTGGGCGCTGCGCACACGCCAGCGCATGCTACCACGCCTGTTCGGCAGGCCCTCGCCCGGCTGAGGCTTCAGCGGATATAAAGCGGCCGCCGGCTGTAGCAGCACGGCATGGTGCCGCGTTGCGTGACGGGACCGAGCAAGTTGCGCAGGCGATGGACGTCGGCGCGCGCTGCCAGGATCGGCGGCCCCTTGATACCGTCATCAATGTCCGGGTTGGCCTCGAGATGATCGATCAGGCTGATATCGGCATAGATGCCATCGCGAATGCAGGCGTAACAGAGAATTACGACCGGCTGCACGCGGGCAATCGCGATCGGTAGCCGGAGGTCGGCGGCGGCAACAGGCGAGCCGATGCCCAAGCCGCTGCCCCAGCCGAAGCCTATGAGGGCGAAAAATCCGGTGAGTGCCAAAAACCGCTTCATGTCGATCCGGTTATGCCCCAGCGTATGAATCGCCGACGATGATAGCGAAAGAATTCGACCGGAGGAAATGTGTTCCGCGCGCCGCCGGAAATAAATCAGGCGCCCACGGCGGCCGGTTCACCGGTCGCGACTTCATGCAACAGGTCGCGCAGCTTCTTCGAGCGTTCGACACCGAAGCCGGCCTCGAACTGCGCCTGTGCTTCTTCCCAGCCCTTGCGTGCGGTGCGAAGCCGCGCCGCGCCCGCATCGGTCAAGCGCAACTCCTTGCTGCGGCGATCCGATTTGCCGGGGCCGACGTCAATCAAGCCATCGCGCTGCAACGGCAAAATATTACGCCCAAGGGTAGTACGATCCATCACCATCTCGCTGGCAAGCGCGTTGATCGTCATCGGGCCTTTGCGCTGCAGCCTTGCGAGAATCGAATACTGGGTGGTGCGCAGCCCGCTGGGCGCGAGGAATTGATCATAGAATTGAGACACATGCCGCGCCGCCTGGCGGAGCGCCAGGCAATTACAGTCGGCGGGATTGGTCGTGAATGGCGGCATGCGGTCGTTCCGGGCTATCGTTGCTTGATTTAGGTGTATATACTCCTATATCCTCCTTCGTTCAACGGATCGAGTTACCGATTTTTACGGCAGTGACGGGAGTGACCTCATGTCCGCGCAGAGCATTGCCGCCGCCGAACCGCTGCCGGCTCTGGCGGTCGCAATCACGCCAGACAAGCCCCGCTACGATCCGCGCACCCGTGCGCTGATCGAAGGACCGATCGCCGCGACGCTCATTCGCATGGCGACACCGAATACGATCGTCATGTTCGTGCAAGCCTCGGTCGGCTTGGTGGAAACCTATTTCGTCGGCAAGCTCGGCACCGATCCGCTGGCCGGCGTCGCTTTGGTATTTCCGCCGATGATGCTGATGCAGATGATGTCGGCCGGCGCCATGGGCGGGGGCATGTCGTCGGCGATCGCCCGCGCGCTCGGCGGCGGGCGCCGCGCCGATGCCGACGCTCTGGCCATCCACGCTCTCGTCATCGCGCTTATTTTCGGCCTGACCTTCACGGCCGCGCTTCTAACCGGCGGCCGATGGCTCTACACGTCGATGGGCGGCAGCGGCGCCTCGCTCGATGCCGCGCTGATCTATTCGCATGTCATCTTTGCGGGCGCGATCCTGGTCTGGCTGTTCAATTCGCTCGCCAATGTGATCCGCGGCACCGGCAATATGGCATTTCCCGCACTCGTCACGTGTGTCGGCGTCGTGATCCTTATTCCGCTGTCGCCTTGCTTGATCTTCGGGCTGGGACCGTTTCCCCGCTTGGGCGTCGCCGGTGGCGCTACGGCGGTGCTGCTCTACTACGCCGCCGGAAGCCTCGTGCTTGCGGCTTATCTGGGCTCGGGACGAAGCGTCATTGGTCTAAAATTGGCCGGCATCCGCTTCCGCCGGGCACTGTTCGCCGACATTCTCCGTGTCGGCGCGGTGGCGGCCTTGATCACGGTACAGACCAATCTGACAATCGCCATTGCTACCGGCCTGGTCGGATCTTTCGGTGCCGCTGCAATCGCCGGTTACGGCACCGGATCTCGTCTCGAATATCTGCTCATTCCGCTGGTATTCGGCCTTGGCGGACCGCTCGTCGCCATGGTTGGCACCAATATCGGCGCCGGCCGGCCAGAGCGGGCGTTGCGCGCGGCATGGATCGGCGCCGCCATCGCGGCAGGCCTGTGCGAAATAATCGGATTATCGGCCGCCACGGCGCCACACGCCTGGCTCTCGCTGTTCGGCACGGCACCGGCCATGCTCGACGCCGGCTCGCGCTATCTGCACGTGGTCGGTCCGGTCTATGGCCTGTTCGGGTTCGGCATGGCGCTCTACTTTGCCTCGCAAGGCGCCGGACGCCTGCTGTGGCCGTTCCTTGCCAATATGGCGCGGCTGGTAATCGCCGCAGGCGGCGGCTATCTGGCCTTGCATTGGCGCGGCAACCTGACCGATGTATTCGTCGCACTGGCGGTCGCACTCGCCGCTTTCGGCCTGATCAATGCGGCGGCGGTTGCCGCCGGCGTCTGGTTCAAAAAGCCACGCGCGATTTAGTTTCAAGGAGCCAGCCAAATGGCGGTGCAATATTTGGAGGATTACGCCGTCGGCCAGGTTTTCAAATCCGGCCGCCTGCGCGTCGACAAAGACCAGATATTCGCTTTCGCCAGACAATTCGATCCGCAGGCCTATCATCTCGACGAGGAAGCAGCACGCCAATCGCCGTTCCGCGGCTTGGCCGCGAGCGGCTGGCACACCGCGGCACTGACAATGCGGCTTCTGGTCGACGGCGAGTTCAAACCCGCCGGCGGCATTCTCGGCGTCGGCTTCGAAGACTTGAGCTGGCCGCGTGCGGTCCGGCCGGGCGACGAATTGCATGCCAACAGCGAAGTGCTCGAAGTGCGGCCGTCGAAATCGAAGCCCGATCGCGGCCTGATCAAGGTTCGCACCACGACATTCAATCAGAGCGACGAGGCGGTGATGATTTACACCGGCAATCTTCTGGTGCCGCGCCAGGCCGGCCAGCGACACGAAAGCTTGATCATCCGCCGCTGCAACAGGAGTTGATGATGCGCATTCTGGTCGTTGGCGCGGGCGGGATCGGCGGCTATTTCGGCGGCAGACTCAAAGATGCCGGCCGTGACGTGACCTTCCTGGTGCGGGCGCGGCGCGCCGCCCAACTGGCGAAGACCGGTTTAGTCATCAAGAGCCCGCTGGGCGATGTCTCTCTGCCCTCACCGCCGATCGTCATGGCCGAGACGCTACGCGAGCCGTTCGATCTGATCCTGCTGAGCTGCAAAGCTTACGACCTCGCTTCGGCCGTCAACTCCTTCGCGCCGGCGGTCGGACCGAATACCGTGATCGTTCCGGTGCTCAACGGCATGGCGCATATGGATTTCCTCGGCGCGCGGTTCGGCGCCGGCGCCGTGTTCGGCGGCCAATGTCTGATCTCGACCACGCTCGACGGCGAAGGCCGGATCATCCATCTCAATGACACACATTTACTCTCGTTCGGCGAGCAGGACGGTTCAGAGCTCCTCGCGCGCGCAGGCCATCGCAGCGGCGCTTTCGGGTGCGCGTTTCGACGCCAAGCTGAGTACCGCGATCTTGCAGGAGATGTGGGAGAAGTGGGCCTTCATCGCCACCGGCGCCGGCATCACCTGCCTGATGCGGGCAACCTTCGGCGATATTGTCGCGGCCGGGGCGGTCGAATTTACCAGCGGCATGTATGACGAATGTTGCGCCATTGCCGCCGTCAACGGCTTTGCGCCGCGCGAGGCTTCGCTCCTGCGCAGCCGCGCGATGATCACCGCGCCGGGCTCGCCGATTTCCGCATCGATGATGCGCGACATCGAGCGCGGCGCGCCGATCGAGGCCGATCATGTCGTCGGCGACCTGCTGCAACGCGGCAAACGTGACGGGCGCGATCACCCTCTCCTTCGCATTGCATTTGCACATTTGAAGGCCTACGAAGCGCGCCGCACGCGCGAATTGTCAGCGAAAACCGGATAGCGGGAACCTTCGGCACCGGATACAATCGGTCCGCAACAAGGGCTCACAGAAGGTGCTCAATGGCCAAGATCACGTATCGCATTGTCGAGCACGACGGCGGCTGGGCTTACCAGGTCGACGGCGTGTTCTCCGAAACCTTCCCGACCCACGACAAAGCGCGCGCAGCGGCGCAGCGCGTGGCCCAGGAGCAGCATGTGCCGGGCGAAACGCGGGCGATCTCCTGGGAAGATAAAAGCGGCAAGTGGCACGAAGAATTAGCGCGCGGCGACGACCGGCCCGAGACCGACGTCGAGGGCTGAAGACCACAGCCGGAGAGCCTGAAGGCAAAGAGCCATGCGCATCGCCGCGCTCGAAGGCTGGAGCAGCGAACAAAGGCACGTCGTCGCGGCGACATTCCTGGGATGGACGCTGGACGCTTTCGACTTTTTCCTCCTCGTCTTCGTGCTCAAGGACATCGCGGCGGAATTTGGCACCGACGTCGAAGAAGTTACATTCGCTATCCTGCTGACTTTGGCGATGCGCCCGGTCGGCGCCTATCTTTTCGGCCGCGCCGCCGATCGCTGGGGCAGACGGCCGACTTTGATGGCCAATGTCCTGCTCTACTCGGTGATCGAATTTGCGTCCGGCTTCGCACCGAGCCTCACGGCGCTGCTCGTGCTGCGTGCCATTTTTGGTGTCGCGATGGGCGGCGAATGGGGCGTCGGCGCGTCGCTGACCATGGAGTCCATTCCGCCGCACGCGCGCGGGCTGGTATCGGGGCTGCTGCAATCGGGCTATCCGGCTGGCTATTTCCTCGCTTCGATCGTCTATGGCCTGCTGTATTCCTATATCGGCTGGCGCGGCATGTTCATGGTCGGCGTCATTCCGGCGCTGCTCGTCTTCTATATCCGGCGAACCGTGCCAGAATCGCCAAACTGGAAACCGACGCCCTCGTCTGCCAATACTTTGGCGATCGTGAAAGCGCATTGGCGGCTCGGCATTTATGCCGTGCTGCTGATGACTGCCTTCAATTTCTTCAGCCACGGCACGCAGGATATCTATCCGACCTTCCTGCAAATCCAGCACAAGTTGTCGCCGCATCAGGTCAGCCTGATCGCCGTGATCTACAATATCGGTGCGATTGTCGGCGGTCTTTCGTTCGGCGCACTGTCCGAGCGCTTCGGCCGCCGTCGCATGATCATCATCGCATCGCTGCTTTCGCTCGTGGTGCTGCCCCTATGGGCCTTCGCGACGAGCCTCATCTGGCTCGCCGTCGGCGCTTTCATGATGCAGGTGATGGTCCAGGGCGCCTGGGGCGTCGTCCCGGTGCACTTGAACGAATTGTCACCCGATGAGGCTCGCGCAACTTTTCCGGGCTTCGTCTACCAGCTCGGCAACCTCATCGCGTCGGTCAACGGCACCTTGCAGGTTGGCATCGCCGAACATTACGGCGGCGACTACGGCTTCGCGCTCGCGCTAGTTGCCGGTACGGTCGCGGTGGTGATCGCCATCCTCGCCGCGCTCGGCACTGAAGCCAAAGGAGTGGTTTTCGGCGCCGGCGACATCGAGTCAGGACACGAATTCGCCGCAAGTCCGGGCGCATGACACCGACGTGACGATTGCCGCGACCGGCTGACGGTGCCGCAGCGAAAACGCTATAAGACGAATCGGTTGGCGAGCGACCCGTGCGTGAGGCGGGACCGGTAGCCGGAACCGCAGGCTGGGACGTGGGCTCGAAAGTGGGCAATAAGACTGCGCATATCGTGGAAACGGCACTGAGCGGCTATGAGCTGCTCAATGATCCGCTGCTCAACAAGGGCACGGCCTTCACCGAGAGCGAGCGCGACGAATTCGACCTGCACGGCCTATTGCCGCCGCATGTCGCGGAGCTCGATTACCAGGTCAAACGCCGGCTCGATGCGTTTCGCGGCCTCGGCACCGACCTGCAGCGCTACATATTCCTGCGCGGGCTGCAGGACACCAATGAGACGCTGTACTACGCGCTATTGACCCGCAACATCGAAGAGATGATGCCGGTTGTCTATACGCCAACGGTCGGTGTCGGCTGTCAGGTTTTCTCCAGCATTTTCCGCAAGCCGCGCGGACTGTTTCTCAGTCTGCCGCACAAAGCCGCCATACCGCGTATCCTTGGCCATCCGCGTTTCGACGGCGTTGAGGCGATCGTGGTCAGCGACGGCGAGCGCATCCTGGGCCTGGGCGATCAGGGCGCCGGAGGCATGGGCATTCCGATCGGCAAACTCGCGCTCTACACCGCCTGCGCGGGACTCGCACCCGTCGACGACACTGCCGATTATTCTCGACGTCGGCACCGACAACAAGGAGCACCTCGCCGATCCGCTCTATATCGGCTGGCAGCACGAGCGCGTGCGCGGCGCCGAATATGACGAACTGGTCGAGACGTTTGTCGCCGCCGTACGCAAGCGCTGGCCGCACGTGCTGCTACATTGGGAAGACTTCGCCATCGGCAATGCCAATCGGCTGCTGACGCGCTATCGCGACCAATTGTGCACGTTCAACGACGATATTCAGGGCACCGCCGCGATCGCGGTCGGCACGCTGTTAAGCGCGATCAACGTGACCGGCGTGCCGCTCGACGCACAGCGAGTGGCGGTGCTCGGCGCCGGCTCCGCCGGAACCGGCATCTGCGCGTTGCTGCTGCAAGCCATGATCGATGCAGGCTTGAGCGAGACCGAGGCACGCGGCCGGTTCTATCTCGTCGACCGCCAAGGCCTTCTGCTCGAGGGTATGAACGGCCTGCAATCGTTTCAGCAACCCTTCGCGCAACCCCGCGAAAAGATCGCAAGCTGGAAACTCGAAGCGCCTGGTCGTATCGGGCTTGCCGACGTCGTTGCCAATGCGCATCCGACGGTGCTGATCGGCACGTCGGGCCAGGCGAACTCATTCTCGGAAGACATCGTGCGCGCCATGGCGAGCTATGTCCGCCGGCCGGTGATCTTTCCTCTATCGAATCCCACCGAACGTGCCGAGGCGATGCCGGCCCACATCAATATCTGGACCGAAGGCCGTGCGGTCATTGGCACCGGCAGTCCGTTTCCACCGATCAAGCGTAACGGCAAAGACTTCCGCATCGACCAGACCAATAATGCCTATGTTTATCCGGGCATCGGACTCGGCGCGATCGCCACCGATGCGCGGCGTATTTCGGACGGCATGTTTCTGGCTGCGGCCCGTGCGATCGCCGAAATGTCGCCGGCAAAGCACGACCCGCATGCCAATCTGTTGGCGCCGCTCCGCGAGATACGAAAGCTTACCTTTCATGTCGCGCTCGCGGTCGCGCGCCAGGCCCAAGCCGAAAACCTCGCAGCTCCGCTGTCCGATGACGCCATCGCCACCGCGATTGCAGCAAAGATGTGGGATCCGCTTTACGCGACTTACCATCGGCTGCGTGGCACACTGTACCCGTAGATCCGATTTCCTTTCAGAATGCCGCCTGACTACATCGCCGGTCGCGCCGGCTTTTTGTTTTGAATCGTTATAAGTAAAACAGCCTTCCTTCGAAAAGCTCCAAAGTAATTCTGTGCTGGAATATTTGCCGATGTTTGTACATACAAATACTGCGACGACGATCCAACTATAGTTTTTAGCTATTCCAAGGTGGGGACTTACGTGACGTTGATGTTCAGTAAAGCGGCGCGCGGGCAACGCGTGGGTTTTTCTCGACGTAGCGCCGCGGCTTCAGCACTCGCGCTTACGATCGGTCTGGGCGGCATTGTAAAATCCTATGCGCAACAGCCGGCTGCATCGCCAGATCAGCAGGCGCCTCTACCGCAGACGCAAACGCCTTCATCACCACCTGCGTCACCGGACCAACCCGCTTCCAGCAACCCAAAAGGCAGCCTGCCGCCGATCGTCGTACGCGCTGCGAAGAAAAAGGCGAATGCCAAGCCTGTCGCCGCGAACGCACGGCCGGCCGCGCCGCCCGTCGATGCGGCCACGGCGGCGCAGACGGCTCTCGACAACAAGATGCACAGCTTCGATCAGCAGCGCGCCAACCTGTCGCCGACGATCGGCGCCTCGACCTACACCGTTACCCGCCAAGCGATAGAAGACATGCCGCAGGGCGACAACACGCCGATTGATAAAGTCATTCTGCAAATGCCCGGCGTGTCCTACAATTCGGCCGTTTCAAATCCTAGTTTTCACGTCCGCAACGAATACGCCAATGTGCAGATCAGGATCAACGGCGTCATCGTTCCCGAAGGTGTGTCGGCGCTTGGCCCGTTCCTCGATACCAATTTCATCGGCAGCATGTCGCTTCTTACCGGCGCGCTGCCGGCCGAATATGGGCTGCGCACCGCCGGCGTGCTCGACATTACGAGCCGAAGCTTCGCCACGCCGGGCGGCGAAGTCAGTGTCTACGGCGGCAGCCGGCAGACATTTACGCCAAGCTTCGATTACGGCGGCAGCGTCGGCAACAACAGCGAATATTTCGTCAGCGCGCGCGGCAACTGGAACGATCTCGGGCTTGAGAATCCGACCGCGGGCATCAATGCCAATCACGACTACACTGGCCAGGGCAAATTCTTCGGTTATGCCTCGACGCTGATCGACAGTTCGACCCGACTTAGCGTCATCTCGGCTGCATCTTACAGTAAATTTCAGATACCGAATAACCTGTCCCAAACACCCGGCACCGATTTCCCGATACCGCAACCTGCGGTGCCAATTAGTTCAACGGCTCTCAATGAAAATGAATACGACAGCTACTACGTCACCATGGCGTCGCTGCAGAAACACGGCACCGATGGCGACGCGCAATTGTCCGTGTTCTCACGCTATGCCGAGGTGCACTTCGTTCCAGATATATTCAACGACCTTGTGTTCAACGATGTTGCATCCGATGTGATCCGGCAAAGCACACTTAGCGGTGTGCAATACGATGCGTCCTACATCTACAACAACCAGCACACGATACGGTCGGGTTTCATGGTGACCGGCGAGCAAACCAATGTCAGTAACGTTTCGACGGTACTGCCGGTAGATCCAGCGAGCGGAGCAGTAGGGTCAACGCCGTACAACATCACCGACCAAACCTCCCTGTTGGGCTGGAACCTTGGCACCTATATCCAGGATGAATGGAAAGTAACCAATCAGATCACAGTAAACTTCGGCCTTCGGTTCGATCAATTGTATCAATTCGTCGACGCCAATCAGCTCAGCCCGCGATTCGGCTTTGTCTATAAACCCTTCGCCGGCACCAGTTTTCATGCAGGCTACTCGCGTTATTTCACGCCGCCCTATCAGGCGCAGGCGACCCAATCCAACATCGCGCTTTTCACCGACACGACCAATCAACCGGAGGTCATGTTGGCCGATCCGGTGAAGCCCGAGCGCTCGAATTATTTCGACGCCGGCATCGATCAAACCGTGCTGCCCGGCCTCACCATGGGGATCGACGCCTATTACAAGATGGCGCGCGACATGATCGACGACGGCCAGTTTGGCGCGGCCGTTGTGCTGACGCAGTTCAATTACGCGCGTGGCTATAGCGAGGGCGGCGAATTCAAGCTCAAATATAATAACGGTAATTTTAACGCCTATGCGAATTTTGCTTACAACATCACCAGGGCCATCGACGTCGAATCGAACCAGTATCTGTTCGATGCCGCGACCTATGCCTATCTGCAAAACAGCTATCACTACACCGACGACATGCAGCGCATGACCGGCTCGGCGGGCGTTTCGTATCGCTTCATCGATACGACGATGGTAACGGCGGACTTGATCTATGGCAGCGGTCTGCGCGCCGGCGATATTTCCGACGGTGTCGTACCTAATTCGCTGCACACCACGCCCTATGCGGTGGTGAATACGGGCATCACCCACGACATCAAGTGGTCCCCGGACTACAAGCCCCTCACCGTGCGCTTTGACGTCGTCAACCTGTTCGATCAGATCTACGAACTGCGCGACGGCAGCGGCATCGGTGTGTTTGCGCCGCAATACGGCGCGCGCCGCGGCTTCTATATGGGCCTGTCGCAGAAGCTATAGCGGGAATTACGCCACCCGGACCTGCGCCAGGAAGCGCTCGACTTCGGCACGCAACCGGCCCGACTTGGCCGCGAGTTCGCTGCCGGCATTGAGCACGTCATCGGCAACCTGGCCCGTCTTGGTCGCGGCATCCGAAACCTGAGCAACGTTCGCCGAGACTTCGCGGGTGCGATCCGCCGCCGCATTGGCACTGCGCGCGATCTCCTTGCTGACCGCATCCTGCTGCTGCACCGCGATCGAGATATCGTTGGCGTTTGCGTCGAGCTGCCCGATCGTACCCGCGATCGCCTTCATCGCCGCCACCATGTTCGACGTCGTCTGCTCAATCGAGGATATCTGCAGAGTGATATCGCCGGTCGCCTTTTCGGTTTGTGCGGCGAGGCCTTTGACTTCTTGGGCGACGACGGCAAAACCCCGGCCCGCGTTGCCCGCGCGCGCCGCCTCGATTGTCGCATTGAGCGCCAGCAGATTGGTCTGTGCCGCAACGTCGCGGATGAGATTGCTGACGCTGTTGATTTGCCCGACCGTCGCGGCGAGTCTTTCTACTGTGTTGATGATTGATTTTGCTTCGTCGCTCGCCTGACGCGCGATGTCGGCCGACGAGCGGGCCTGATCCGAGATTTGCTCCACCGACTGCGCGATCTCGTCGGCGGCCATGGCGACGTTGCTGACATTCGAAGTCGCGTCCTGTGACGCCGAAGCCGTCGCTTGCGCTTGCGACTGATTGTGTTTTGCCGCGTCCGCCATGATCCGCGCGCAACGATCCATGGTTTGGGAGGCTCCGTCCAGAGCCTGGACGATGTCGTTGACGGCGTGCTCAAAATCTGATGTGGCGCTTTCCATCTGCTGACGGCGCAGTTCAGAAGAACGTGCGCGGCCGGCTTCGTTCTGCCGTGCCGACGTAACGTCTTCCATGGCTTGGCGAAACACCAGCAGCGCCTGCGCCATTCCGGCGATCTCGTCGTGACCGCCGACCGGCACTGATACATTCGCTTCGCCGTCGGCGATCCGGCGCATGGCCCCGCCGAGCAGTGTCAAACGGCCAACAATGCTGCGCCCAACATAGAGCCAGGCGATCAAACCCGCGGCGGTAAGCGCGGCAATGCTCAGCACGACCAGGATGATCCCGCTGATCCTCATCTGCGAGAACGCCCGCGCCGAAAGCGTTTGCGCCATCGCGCCCTGGCGCGCAATCAGGTTTTCGACCGCATCGCGCAATCTCGCCGCCTCGCCGAGCGCAGCAGCATAAACCTGTTGGACTTCGCGCTCGCGCTGCAGTTCATTGGTTCGCTGCACGATGATACCGAAGTCGCCACCTAAGGCGATAAGTTTGCCGTAAAGAGCCGTGATCTTGGCACGCTGTTCAGAATCCGGGAGCGCCTTCAGATTCGCGTCGATGTTCCGTTCGGCCGCGGCGATCGAATCGCGCATCGGCGGCAGGCTGGCGATGTCGGCCACCATTGACAATTCGATCAGGAGCCCGGCGAGGAGATTGACGTCCGCCTGAACTTCCAGAAGGCGCCGCAGCCCCTCTATCGATTGATTAAGCTCGGGCCTGCTCTCCGCTGCTTGGCTTTTGGTCATCAGATCGAAATTTGCGTCATCGATCGCCGGCGTGATCGCCTCGAGCAGATTCTCATGGGCTTTACGGACGGCAATAGCGAGAGCGCGGCGTTGATCCGATATTCTAATACGATCGGCAACGGCCTCGTTGAGCGCCTTGAGGCTGGTCGCCATCGCGGATTGGGCCACCGCGATTTCATTACTTTCACTGCCGTCAAGTGTCCGCAGCCGTTCGATTTTGGCTTCGAGATTGCGCGATAATGCACCGATCTCGGCTGCGACGGTTGCGCGATGGGTCTCATCCGCGACCGATATCAAGCGCGGCGCCGCGGCAACAAGGCGGCTGGTGTCTTCCGAGAGACGGAATGATTCAAGCGTCGCAGGCATGCTGCGCGATACAATCTCGCTCAACGTGGCACCGATATTCGCCGAGGCAAACAGTGCGAACAACGAGCCGACAACGGTCATTCCGGCCGCAACACCGAACGCCAGATAAAGGCGCGACCGGATCGTGCTCAGCCAAGGCAGCGTGCCGAGCCGGCCGCGGATGGCGCCGAGGCGAAATTGCAACATTCGCGCGGCGCTACGTTCCGTCACTGACCAACCGTCCTGAGCAGCGTCGTGACCGGTTTGAATGAGCCATCGGCTTGCAAGATCGTGAAGTACACCCGGTCGGAACCCTGGTTCTTCGCCGGCCCGTAATTGAGCACGACGCCACCAAAATCGTACGGTGCGCTGCCGATGGCATCGAGGAGCGTTTCGCGCGTAGGCTCGCCGTTCAGGCGCTTGAGTGCCTCGACGGCGAGCCGGCCGGCTAGATAACCCTCCAACGAAACGAAGCCGGGCTTGGCATCGGCGCCATCGGCCGTCATCGCCTTCTGATAGGCGGCCACAACGGGCAATGACGCATCCCACGGCGACGGCACCACTTGGCTGATAACGACGCCGGCACCTTCTTTGCCGAGCGCCCTGGCCAACGAGTCCGATCCGACGAAAGATATCGCGACGAACAACGCATCCATCTTGACTTGATGCGCGAGCTTGACGAACTCGGCGACCGGTTGATAGGGCGCGACGGTCACCACCGCTTCCGGCTGGCCTTTCATGATATCGAGCAGAGCCGACTTTACCGCCGTCGTATTACGCTTGAACGAGCCGGAAGCGACCAGGGACATATTGCGCTTGGCAAGTGCTCGCTGCACGCCGTCGAGCCCGGCAAGACCGAAGGCGTCGTCCTGATAGAGGATGGCTATCTTGGTGATGCCGAGATCCCTGGTGAGATGCTCGATCCAGGCTTCGGTCTCCTGGAAGTAGGAGGCGCGAATATTGACGACATAGCGATTATAAGGATCGCGCAGGAACTCGGCGCCGGTAAACGGGCCGATGAACGGCACCTTTGCCGCGCTGGCGATTGGCTGACCGGCTTTCGACGTCGGCGTTCCCACCGCGCCGATCAGAGCGAAGACTTTATCGTCGCCGATGATCTTCTGCGTTGCTTCGACGGTCTTTTCCGGCTCATAACCGTCATCGAGCGATCTGAGCTCAAGTGTCCGGCCGGCAATCCCGCCGTGGCGATTGGCATCGTCAAACGCCGCCAGGATTCCCTGGCGCATGCCCTGACCCAAATCCTGCGCCGGCCCGGTGAGCGCCGCGACTTGCCCAAAGACGATCCTGCCGTCGGAAACGCCGTCCTCGGCGCGTGCTGCGCCTGCCAGCAGCACCGTCACAACCACGAACGCAATTCCAAGCTGATTGCTGCTCATCGGCGTTCCCCTGGAGGACTTGCTTCACGCCGCCGTCCGCGCCTTTTTTCTCTTGTTCTTATTCGGCATCGGCGCCCATAGTCTGGGCAGCGATGGTTAATGGATCATTAAGAATCGCGCGAATGTGGTAAGCTGCTACTCAATTTAATACGGAGAGCGGCACTACAAATCTACGCGGCGCGCGCGGCGATTGATCGCTCCGTGAGCATCGTACGCACGGCCGCCAGCACGGCTTCGACCGCTGGACGGCGATAGACCCATTTCGGATCGAGCGACGGCGGATAGACAACCATGGTCGCGTTGGCCTCAAAAAATAAAATGTCGCCGCGCGGATCGACCGCAAAATCGATGCCGCCGTAATCGAGCCCGAGCGCAGCACGGATGCGTTCAAGGCCCTCCATGCCACTCGGCCCGATGACGCCCGCCATGTCTTCAAGAAACGCCGCGTCCTTGGCGCGATGTTCCTCGGAATCGGCCATGTCGGCGGTGAAATAATGCACCTTCCAATCGCGCGAGATGGCGAGATGGAGCGGATATAATGTCCGGTCAACGAACATCGCACGGTATTTTCGGAATAGTCCCTCGCCGTCGCGCGCGTCGAGCCGTTCGATCAGCCACACATCCTCGCCTGGAAACTTCGCCACAGCGTCGGCGAGTTCCTGCAGCGTCGATACGTGCGCGAAATGATGGCCGGTATGGAATCCCGGCGCACGCACCAAGAATGGAAAAGCAAAGCCGCAGCCGGCGATCATATCGGCCGCGTGCGGACCTATGAGACTGTCGCGCGGCAGCGCCACCATGCGCGGTACGATGACGTTAGGCAGCCCGCGCAATCGCTCGACATTCGAAACCCGCCCGGTATCAAGCACCCGCGCTGGCTGATTGATCACCGGCCGCGTCGTCCGTGAAAGGACATGGCTCGCCGCTTCAAGGCCCTCGCGGCATAGGTCGGCATCGCCGATGCTGTTGAAGACAAGATCGTGCGGTGGCAGTACCGATTCCGGATCGAAATATTCGGTCACCAGCACCGTGCTCTGGAAATGATGATCGTCGAGCAGCGCGCTCGTCGGTATGTTGCCGCCGGCAGCCGAAACTAAAAGCAAAACTGAAATCGGAACCCCGTCACCGCGATAAGGCAGCGCGGTCAGCGCATGATTCCGAAATCCCATGTCGCGATGCCGGCGTGCGCCCGCGGCGTCGCCGATCGCCGCGAGTAAGTTACCCATGCCGCGATGCGCGTGGATATGGTTCGGATCGAGTTTTAGCGCCGCCTCAAAGTGATTGCGCGCTGGCGACGGCTCCCCGATCAAAAACAACAGATTGGCGAGATTGACATGGCCGTTGGGATTGGCTGGATGATGGCGGACGGCTTCCCCGAACAGTGACCGCGCGGCTTCACGGTAGCCGGCATTGAGGACGAGCGTGCCGAAGTCATTCAGCGCGGCAAAATCGGTCGGCCGGCGGCGCAGAAGTTCGAGATAATCGTGCTTCGCCTCATCGAACAAGCCCTGTTCGCGCAACAGACCGGCGCGTTCGGAGCGCGCCTCGATCGCATCCGGATCGTGATCGAGCGCGCCATCGAGCGCTCGCAGGCGTGAACTACGAACGGTTTGCGGCGGACCTTCGCTCACGATGTTTAAAACCCTTGTTCTCGCGCCGCGAATCAATCTTCCCTGCCGACGATAATAAGATGAAGCGGCAGCAAAAATCGAAGTCGCCAGAAGCGCCGTCAAACGCGGCCGACGCCCATTCGTCACTCGATCCCGCGGATTGGCACGCCTTCCGCGGCGAAGCGCACGCGCTTTTGGATCACCTGATCGCGCGGCTTGAGCACGCGGGCGACGAGCCGGTTTGGACGCCGATGCCGGAAAACGTGAAGCGGCAATTGGCCGAATCGCCGTCCCGCGAGCCGCGAGCCCTGCCCGAGGTTTGCGCCGAGCTTTGCCAATTGATCCTGCCCTATGGCACGGGGAATACCCATCCGCGGTTTTGGGGGTGGGTACACGGCAGCGGCACTGCGGGCGGCGTGCTCGCCGAAATGGCCGCAGCGGCGATGAACGCGAATTGTGGCGGGCGCGATCACGGCGCCATTCACCTGGAAAAATGCGTCATCGGCTGGGTGGTGCAATGGTTCGACTTTCCGTCGGCGGCCGGCGGTCTGATGACGACCGGCAGCTCAATGGCGAACCTTCTTGGTCTCGCCGCGGCGCGTCACCGCGCGCTGGAAAATGTTCGAACTGACGGCATCAATGGCGCGCAGCTGACCGGTTATGTATCGCGCGAAGGCCATTCCTGCGTCGCCAAGGCCTTCGAACTGCTCGGCCTCGGCAATGCCGCGCTGCGCCGCGTCGCGGTCGATGCCGATTTCAGGATGGACCTCGACGATTTGCGCCGCGCGGTACGGCAAGACCGCGCCGCTGGCCACCAACCGTTCTGCGTCATCGCCACGGCGGGAACGGTCAATACCGGCGCGTGTGACGATATCGCCGCCATTGCCGATCTCTGCAGGAGCGAAGGTTTATGGCTGCATGTCGACGGCGCGTTCGGCGCCTTGACCGTGTTGTGCCCGGAACTGGCGCCGCGGCTTGCCGGCATCGAGCGGGCCAACTCGCTCGCTTTCGATTTTCATAAATGGCTGCATGTGCCGTATGACGCCGGTTGTTTGTTGGTACGCGACGAAGAAACTTTGCTTGCGGCGTTCGCCGACCGTGCGCCTTATCTCGCCGGCGACGCCGGGCTTGCCGGCGGCGACGTTTGGCCCTGCGATCTCGGCATCGAGCTGTCGCGCGGCTTCCGCGCCCTGAAAGTGTGGTTCACGCTTCAAGAGCACGGCACCCGCGCGCTCGGCGACGCCATCGCGCGCAACTGTGCGCAAGCGCGAAGCCTGGCGGTGCAGATCGCGCTACGACCCTTGCTGCGGCTCGCAGCGCCTGTGCCGCTGCAGATCGTTTGTTGCCGTTACGAACCGCCGAGCCTCGACGACATCACCACCGACTCGCTCAATGCCGATCTCGTTGCGACAATGCAGCGCCGCGGCATTGCCGCACCCTCGACCTGCCGCATCGAAGGCCGGCTGTGCATCCGCATCAGCATTACCAATCACCGCACCGGCGATAGCGATCTCGCGATATTCTTGCAAGCGATCGACACCATCGGCGCCGAGCTCACGGCGGCGCTCCAAACCGAGCCACGACGGGCGGCGTCGTAAAGGCCGCGCCGGACCTCGTTAAGCCTTTATTCACCATAAATCCGGACCATGGCACGGGCGCAAAATCCAAACCAAAGGCTCCGTCATGGTACAGGCCGATAGCGGTAAAGGCGCGGTCGTATTGGGCGATCCGGTGCCGTGGTTCAGCGCGCCGCTGCTCGGCGACGGGGCTTTCAATCTTCAGGTCGCCGCCGGCCGCTGGATTGTGCTGAGCTTTCTCGGCTCGCCCTCCAATCCGAAAGTCAAAGAAGAGCTTGCCCAGCTCCTCCGCGATGCGCAGCTGTTTCACGAGGACCGCCTCGTGTTCTATGGCGTATTCACCGCGCCGCCGGCCGATCCATCCTTTTACATCGGCCTCAATACTTTCGCGATCTCCTTCATCGCCGACTACGACGGCGTCATTACACGAGCGTTCGGCGCGAGCGACATGCCGCGCACCGTCGTGCTCGACCCGATGTTGCGCGCGGTCGCCGATATCCCGTGGAACTACGCCGACGGCCACGCCAAATCGGTGCGCCAAGTGATGGCGAGCCTGCCCGCGATCGACGATTCCGCCGGCGTGCCTATCACGGCTCCCGTGCTGATCGTACCGCGCGTCCTCGATTTCGATCTCTGCGACTTTCTCGTCCAGTTCTACGACAAGCTCGGCGGCAAGGATTCCGGCTTCCTGCTCGACAACAACGGCCAGACCTCGACCGTCGTCGATTATCGGATGAAGCGCCGCAACGACCTCAGCGTGCTGGTGCCTGACCTGCGCGACACCATCCGCGACCAGATCGTGCGCCGCCTGCTGCCGCCGATCGAACGCTTCTTCCAATATTCGGCAACCCGCATGGATCGCTACATCGTCGCCTGTTACGACAGCGCGGTCGGCGGTCATTTCTATCGGCATCGCGACAACGTCAATGCCGGCGCTCAGCATCGCCGCTTTGCGGTAACGATCAATCTCAACAAAGACTACGACGGCTGCGACCTGACCTTTCCGGAATTCGGCAGCCGCACCTATCGCGCGCCGCACGGCGGCGCCATCGTGTTTTCCTGCGGGGCGCTCCACCAGGTCACTCCCGTAACACGCGGCCGCCGTTACGCCTTCCTCGCCTTCCTTTACGGCGAGGCCGATGCTGCACTGCGCGAGGAAAACAACGCCAAGATCGTGCAGGCCGAGTACCGCTATAACGCTGACCTCTCCGACAAACTGTTTCCGGAGGACGACCGTCTGCACGTGACCGCGCCGGAGCCGATCGAAGAGCGCAAGGCAGGCTGAATTTCGGAAACAATTCCAGCTTGCCATCGTTGTATTCCCGGCTAGTATCGCTAGCGGGATGGAGTCCCCCCGTAACCGCCGTTGAGGCTGATGACTCCTGCCGGACGCTTGGCGTCGGTAGGAGCTTGGTTTACGCGCTCCCACTGCCACCAAGTTTGTACTCTCTGAAGCGTGCGTCCTGAGGTGGACGCGCAAGCGTTTTGTTATGGGCAGATTGGAAGATTGAGCGGAGCAAGCGGATGACCGGCGTATGGGCACTTGCCGCATTGTGGATAGGTCTCGCCCTGGTGGCGAGCCTCTTGTCGATTTGGTTTCGCATCTCGACCGCACTATCCGAAATTGTCGTCGGAACGATAGCTCAGCTGGTCATCGGCGCCGCCATCGGCTCCGCCGTACTTGGCACCGACGAAATCTTGGATCAAATTTCTCTCCGGTATCGGCGCGATCGTGCTCACGTTCCTTGCCGGAGCTGAACTCGATCCGATCGTTTTCAGACTTAAGTGGAAAGAGGCCGCCGCTGTCGGGTTCATAAGCTTCCTATTCCCATTTCTCGGTTGCGCGGCAGCGGCCCATTATTTGCTCGGCTGGGAGGTCATGCCGAGCTGGCTCGCCGGTGTTGCCATGTCCACAACGTCGGTGGCTGTCGTCTATGCCGTAATGATCGAGTTCGGTTTCAACACCACCGAGTATGGCAAGACGATTCTGGCCGCCTGTTTCGTTACCGACCTCGGAACCGTGGTCGCGCTCGGTCTCATCTTCGCGCCCTTTACGGTGAAGACCCTGATTTTCCTCGGAGTCGGCGCGCTTGTCTTCGTGATTCTGCCGTGGCTTACGCCCCGATTTTTTCGCATATATGGAGGCCGGCCTTCCGAGCTGGAGACCAAGTTTCTTTTGCTCTGCCTGCTCGGCATGGGAGCGCTTGCCGCCTGGGCCGATAGCGAGGCCGTCCTTCCGGCTTACCTCATCGGCATGGTGCTGGCCGGAACCGTTGGCAAGGACCATGCGCTGGTCAGGCGGCTGCGCACGCTGACGTTCGGATTGCTGACCCCGTTCTATTTCATTCGTGCCGGCTCCTTTGTTTCCATACCCGCGCTCATAGCTACCCCGGCCGCATTCATTTTCTTTCTCGTCGTCAAGATCGCCACCAAGATCATAGGCGTTTATCCGGTAACGAAGCTTTTCGGCTCACCCAACAAGGAGGCCATGTACACGACGTTGCTGATGTCCACGGGACTGACGTTTGGGACTATCTCCTCCCTGTTCGGCCTGTCGCATGGCATAATCAATCAGAGTCAATACTCCTCGCTGGTCGCCACCGTCATAGCGAGTGCAGTGATTCCGACCGTCATTGCCAATGCCTATTATCTGCCCAGCCACCTGCTGCCCCGGACCGGACCCAAGGATTCCGTGGAGCCCGCGGAGGTCTCGCCATTGCCGCAAGCCGCGGCAACGGCCGAATGACCGGGAGGGACCCGATGTTCAGTAAAATTCTGCACGCCAATGACGGGTCCAAAAGCGCATTCCGAGCGCTCTCTGTGGCGCTCAAGATCGCCAAGCAAAATGGTTCCGAACTTCACATGGTGTCCGTCGAAGAAATCGATTACTTGCCCGAATTCATCGAGGAGGTCAGGCAAGAAGCCGGATCGGCCGCACGCCAATTCCACACCGTGCTGCAAAACGCGCGTGCGCTGGCCGAGCAGGACCAGGTCAAGCTTGAGACGCACGTCTTGACAGGACATCCGGTGCGCGATGTCGTGCGACTGGCAACCGACCTCAAAGTCGAATTGCTCATTATCGGGGCGACCGGTCATTCGGCTCTCTATGAACGGATGATCGGCAGCAGGGCGGATCGCATCGTACAGCTCGCACCATGCCCGGTGCTGGTTGTGAAGTGAGGCGACAGCAAAACAGTTCAGCGAGTTAAAAAAGGGCGCATGACGCTCACCAAAAGGGAGTGACGTACCATGGGGCCTTGTCCAATCGGCAAAGACGGAAAGAAAAACTTCGATGCAAAACTATATTTGGGTCGCAATCGGCGGCGCCCTGGGAACGGTCGGACGCTATTGGCTGTCTGGCTTGGTCGCGCAAACGATCGGCGAGACGTTTCCGTGGGGCACGTTGATCATCAATGTCAGCGGCTCCTTCGTCATTGGCTTCTTCGCCGCTCTCACCGGACCGGACGGCCGCGTCTTTGTCAGCTCGACCACGCGGCAGTTCGTGATGATCGGCCTCTGCGGCGGCTTCACGACATTTTCCTCGTTCAGCTTGCAGACACTTAATCTCGTCAATGACGGCGAATGGGTCCGCGCCGGCGGTAATATAGTTTTTTCGGTCGTACTGTGTCTCATCGCGGTTTGGGTCGGCTTCATGCTGGCTTCGACCCTCAACATGATGAAGGGGGCCTGACCATGCAAATTCCACGTGACGCCGTGCTGCTTCGCATCTTTTTCGGCGAAGATGACAAATTCAATCGTTTGCCGCTGCACGAGGCGATCGTCCTGAAAGCACGCGAAATGCAGCTCGGCGGCGCGACGGTGCTGCGCGGCCATATCGGCTTCGGCCATTCGAGCCACATTCACACCACCAAGATCCTGCGGCTGTCGCAGGACTTGCCGGTCGTGGTCGAGATTGTGGATTCGCAGGAAAAAATCGATAGCTTCCTGCCGGTACTGGACGGCATGATGAACAGCGGGCTTGTGACCATTGAGAAGGTCCAGGTCCTTCAATATGGCACCACAAAGCCCTAGAGTGTCGGGGCGACGCCGACCGGCGGCGTATTGGGCAATGACACACACAATGAGGAGACGCCATGGATCTGGCGATGAAGGGCAAGACCGCGATTGTCACCGGCGCCAGCGAAGGCATCGGCAAGGCAATCACACACGTGCTGGCGCGCGAAGGCGTCGACGTCGCGATCTGCGCGCGGCGCAAGGAACCGCTCGAAGCCGCCGCCGCCGAGATCGCCAAGGAAACCGGGCGCAAGATCCATGCCTTCGCCGCCGATCTGACCAAACCCGCCGACGCCGAGAACTTCATCAAGCAAGCGCATAAGGCGCTCGGCCGTATCGACATCCTCGTCAACAATGCCGGCTCGGCGCCCGGTGGCGTCATCGAGCATTTGAGCGAGGACGATTGGGCGAGCGCGCTGCAGCTTAAATTCATGGGCTATGTCCGCTGCATGAAGCATGTGCTGCCGATCATGGTGCAACAAAAGAAGGGTCGCATCGTCAATCTCATCGGAAATGACGGCGTCAAAGTCTCCTACTGGGAGATCGCGCCGGGCGCCGCCAACGCCGCCGGCCAAAACCTGACCAAATCGCTCGCCAGTCAATACGGCAAGCACAACATCAGCTTCTGCGCCGTCAATCCCGGACCGGTGCGCACCGAGCGCTGGAGCGGCCTCGTCAAGGCGATGGCGCGCGACATGAATCTGACCTTCGAGGAAGCCGACAAGCTCGCGCCATCCAGCATTCCGCTCGGCCGCATTGCCGAATGCGACGAGGTCGCCAATCTCGTCGCCTACCTCGCCTCCGATCTCGCCTTCTTCGTCAACGGCACCATGATCGAGATCGATGGCGGCCAGGACAAGGTGCTGATGGACCGCATCCGCGACCGCTAAGTGACGGGCCGCATCCCCTCACCCATTCATCTTTGTTGAACGACCGAGCCGCCCTCTCCCTCAAGGGGAGAGGGCACGACATCGCCGCGCCACATATTCCCCGCCTTCAGCCCGCCGCCAATGAAGCCGCGGCGTCTTCGGCTTCCACTTCCTTGGTTTTCCGCCAGGCCAACATTGTCGCGAGCAGGCTGCACGCGGCGGCGAACATCAGCCACAGGCCGGCAACGGCGCGGTTATCGGTGAGGTGGATCAGAAAGGTCGAGACCGCCGGCGTGAAGCCGCCGAAGATCGCCGTCGCCAGGCTGTAGGCGACGGCGAATCCGGTGGTGCGCACATGCAGCGGCACGATCTCGGTCAAGGCAACGACCATAGCGCCATTGTAGCTGCCGTAGATGAAGGACAGCCACAGTTCCACCGCCAGCAGCCGGCCGAATGACGGCGACGACACCAGCCAGGACAGCGCCGGATACGCGGTCACGAACATCAGGATCGTGAACACCAGCAGGATCGGACGCCGGCCGACGCGGTCTGACGCCGCGCCCATCACCGGCAGCCAGAACAGGTTCGAGATGCCGACGCACAGCGTCACCACCAGCGCGTCGAGATTGCTGAGCTTGAGCACCTCGCGGCCGAAGGTCGGCGTATAGGCGGTAATGAAATAAAACGACACCGTCGTCATGGTGACGAGCAGCATGCCGATGATCACGACCGGCCAGTTCTGCGACAGCCGCAGCAGGATTTCGCGCGGCGACGGCACCGTGGCGCGGCGCTTCTCGAACGATTCGGTTTCATGCAGCGAGGCGCGCAGCATGAACAGCAGCGGGATGATCAAACAACCAATCAGGAACGGGATGCGCCAGCCCCAGTTGAACAAATCCTCAGGCGGAAAGATGCTGCTCAATAGCACGCCGAGTATGGCGACAAAGATCACCGCGACCTGCTGGCTGCCGGACTGCCAGCTGACATAGAAGCCCTTGTTGCCGGCCGTCGCGATCTCGGAAAGATAGACCGAGACGCCGCCGAGCTCGACGCCGGCGGAAAAGCCCTGGATCAAACGGCCGATCACCACGATCACCGGCGCCAAAACGCCGATGGTGGCATAGCCGGGAACGACCGCGATCGAAATCGTGCCGAGCGCCATCAAGGCCAGCGTCAGCATCAAGCCTGAGCGGCGGCCGTGGTGATCGATATAAGCGCCGAGGAAAATGCCGCCGAGCGGGCGCATCAAAAAGCCGGCGCCGAACGTCATGAAGGCGAGCATCAACTGGGCGAATTCGCTGCCGCTCGGAAAGAACGCCCGGCCAATCGCCGAGGCGTAATAGCCGAACACGAAGAAGTCGTACATTTCCAGGAAATTGCCGCTGGAGACCCGGATCACCGACATGATCTGGTCTTTGCGTTGCGCTGTGCTGAGTGTCGCCATGGCCGTCCTCCCGCCCCTGTCCTGCGGCCGTTGCCGCGCCATCCTTGGTGGCTTTGCGCCGATGTTAGTGCAGCCTTGGGCCGGGGGCCAGCACGATGGTGGGATTAACCGGGCGACACGGCGTGAGACGGGGTCGGATATTCTAGCGATAGTTACGGCTCAACCGGTTATGAATATCTGTCGCGGCAATGGCGGCATGTCCGGTTGCGACGGTGAGCTGATGAAGGTCGGTCACAACGTCGCCTATCGCATACATCCCATCGATCGTTGTTCGCTGATGGTCATCGACCGTGATGCCGCCCATTTCACTGCAGTTCGCGCCCAGCGTGGCCCCAAGTTCTGACTGGATGGAACACCCGAGCGCCGGATAAAGGCCCATCTAGCTCGTGGGTCGCTCCGTCACTCATCGTGACGGAGACCTTGACACCGTTCTGCTCGACGCGAAGTGGCATCAGCGCAAGACCTATGCCGGATTCTTTCAATTCTTGCACGAGGGCGCCCGATATGGATCGAGCCGTATCGGTTACAAATATCGTCACTTGGGGCGTATAGGTGCGCATGAAAAGCGCCTTTTTGGCCGCGGCATCGCCGCTACCGATCACGCCGATGCTCTGGTCCAGTCCTTCCTAGCCATCGCAGATCGGGCAGAACCTGATAATGCCGCTACGAACGCCATCCGCCATACCTTCGATCCGAGGCTGCTCGTCGACTAGGCCGGTCGCGAGGATCACAAAACGGGCTCGGAATTCCTCCGTATCGGACTTTCCGAGGAACCCTCCGCCGGTCAGGCAGCTCAAATTTGAGATCCGGTCGGTTTGCAGAGAGGCCTCATAGCGCGTCGCTTGGGCGCGAAGTCGTTCCAGAAGCTCTGGGCCGCCGATGCCGGCAAAACCCGGATAGTTTTGACTGGTGGGAATAAGCGAGGCGCGGCTCTCGCCTGAATCGACGAGCGCCACGCAACGCCGATATCGGCTGAGATAAATCGCGGCGGTGAGCCCTGCTGGCCCACCGCCAATAATCAGACAATCGAGCATGCGAGTTGCAGCTAACTTGCTGGGATGCGTTTGACGCTTGGAGCGAAGCACCTTACTCCACGCTGGCGGGCATCCGCGCGACCGACATCAGGGGCTGCGCTATTTGGTCGAGCAAATATCCGGCATTCTTCTCCTCGCCGAGCGACATCGTCATGAGCTGGGTGATCTCGGGCAGGTGAAGCTGCATGGCAAGGTTGCGCGCCGTGGTATAGGCGGCAATTTCGTAATGTTCGACCCGCAATGCAGCGCCAATCAAAGCAAGATCGGCTGGACCGTCGTCCTTTTTTTTGCCTTCCGCCATTACATTGTCGCCCTCTTCGACGAGGCCCGCCATGCCCTTGCAGGGCTTCGCCCGCGCCGCCGAGCCGAGTAATTCCAGGCTTTGATTCAGCCGCTCGACTTGACTCTCCGGTCTCTTGAAGATGGGTATCCAAAAGCCGCTGGAGCTGCGTTGAGTGGGCCGCTTTCGCCATTTTCGGCAACGCCCTGGTCAGTTGTTTTTCGGCGTGCAGGATATCCCTGAGCTGATCGACAAGAAGCTCTTGAATGGCTTCATCGGCCCCGTCCGAGCTTTCGGCGTAGACGGATTCACCCTCCCCGGCCTCGAAACCGTTCATATCAGCCACGGCCGGAGACTCGACGAATATCCATTCGCCGCCCTCGTTCCAGGGACCCCGCGTGTCGACTTCTCCGTGGTCACCCTCGCCGGTCGAGTCATTGAAGAACTGATCGACAAGCTTGGGCGTCGGAGCGATGTTACCGATGCTGAATGGCGGCTTGCCCATGCTTTCAAGCGCAAGAGTGAAGGCCCGCATGTGCGTGATCTCGCGCGTCATCAGGAATTGCAGGGCATCCTTCGTGCCGGAGTCGCGGCAAAAATTGATCAGCCGTTCATAGACGATCTTGGCGCGTGCCTCCGCTGCGATGTTGCTGCGAAGGTCGACGTCGAGTTCTCCGGTGATCTTGAGATAGTCCGCCGTCCAGGCAGTGCCCACGGAATTAAAGAGATTGACCCCGCCGCCGCCGGCGATGGCGATCAATGGATCGGCTTCCGCTTCCTCGCGGACGGATTTCAGCGGTTTGAGATGCATGCGCGCGAGACAGCCGACGATCTCGAGATGGCTGAGCTCTTCGGTACCAATATCCATCAAAAGGTCTTTCCGCGCGGCATCTTCGCAGTTCAGGCCTTGCACCGAATACTGCATGGCGGCGGCCAGTTCACCATTGGCGCCGCCAAATTGTTCCAGCAGCATATTGCCGAAGCGCGGATCCGGCTCGTCGACCCGGACGGTGTACATAAGTTTTTTGACGTGATGATACATTTCAACTCTCTTGTTTGCTTGATTTGTTTGTCGGGGGACGCGCCGGTGGAACTCAATCGGAGTTCATCGTCAGCCGTCTTAAATGCAATGTTTGTTCTATCCAAAGGTTCCTACAGCCGACGCCCCGGTGGTGGTGATTATTCGCCAGCCATGGCCCACGCACAGGCCGATTGCGGCGCGTCGCACTCGATGGGCAGCTCGCTTTGGACAGACCAGATTAACAAGCGGGGGATGGGCCCTCCCCGGTCCTCCTCAATGGCCGTTAATTAAGCCAAAGAGGAGAATGCCGAGGACCGCGAGCAGAGCCACGGCCCCAATCCAGATGGCCGATCGAAAGCTCGGCTCCGGTATGGCTGGCGCTTGGCTTGGCGAAGCGGCACGCCCCGTGTTGCCTCGGTACTTATTGATCGCCATCGTCGCCTCGTTGATGCTATGCTCGGGGCTGGGCTGGGAAGCCTGCGAGGCTAATGTCTGCGGCGTTGGCTTGGGGAGGATTGGCCGCGGCTACCTTTTAATAAAGCCGATGCGCTGTCTCCGGTTCCGCCGGTAGCGATTTATCGCAGTCCCGTTTTCGCGTGGAGCAGCTCATCCTCGCCGATATGAAATTCGACAATGGCGCGAGAACGCCGGGAGAGCCTCTCCGAGGTTCGGCGTGTTACAATGAAGGCGCCGAGAATGACGCGACAAACCCGCGCGCGGTCCCGAAAACGCAATGAAAGTGCCGGGTGTTGCCGTATGACTATGCCGGGTCAGAAGCGGACCGCTGGAGACGGGAACAGAGGCCGCAACGGGCGACTTCTACTCACAGTGTAGTTCAACTCCGGGTAACGTAATATCGATGTTATTTTTCTTAAAGTTCAGCTTCCGAGTGCAGCTCAGTGGATAAATCGCCGTCGAAGACGCGAAAGGGGAACGGTCTGGGGGCCGTGGCAAGGGGGGAGCCCCGCGCGCGGATCACCAGGCGAACCCCCATTCCCAAAAGCCTCCGTTTTTGGTGGTCGGCATTGGCGCCTCCGCCGGTGGACTTGCGGCGTTCAAGAGCTTCTTTGCCAAGATGCCCTCCGACATCGGCATGGCCTTCGTTCTGGTTCAGCATCTGGCTCCTGCTCACAAGAGCATGCTGGTCGAACTGCTGACACCTCATGTTTTGATCCCCGTGGTCGAGGCGCATGATCGAATTGAGGTCGAGAAAAATCACGTCTATGTGATTCCGCCCGACGCCACCCTCAAGATGGAAGGCATGGCCTTGCGGGTTGATATTCCAGCGCCGGAACGGCCGTACCGCCGGCCTATCGATACATTCTTCAGTTCGCTCGCCGAAAACCATACAGACTGCGCCGTCGGCATCGTTCTCTCGGGCGTCGGCAGTGACGGCTCCGTGGGTGTGCAAGCCATCAAAGAACATGGCGGCTTCACGATGGCGCAGGCGGAGTTCGATGCGACCGCCATGAGCGGCATGCCTCAAAGCGCCACCTCCACCGGTTCGGTCGACTATGTCCTGGCGGTCGAAGCCATGACCGACAAACTGGTCGATTATAAAAACCATATGCTTAAGGTCGGGAACCACAAAGACCCCGACGGCGTTCGCGGCGACGCCAAAGAATATCTGGCGGATATCACCGCACTGGTGCGTCAGCGCGTCAAACACGATTTCAGCGGCTACAAACCAAATACATTGGTCAGGCGCATCCAGCGCCGCATGCAAGTGTTGCAGATCGAAACTGTCCCCGCTTATGTAGAACATCTCAGGGACGAGAAGGCGGAGAGCGTTATGCTCTTTCGCGAGCTTCTCATCGGAGTGACTCGATTTTTCCGGGACGAAGAGGCCTTCGAATCGCTGAAGGCTGAGGTCCTGCAGTCCTTGTTCTCCAACAGCAAGTCGCATGAGCCAATTCGGGTTTGGGTCGTTGGCTGCGCAACCGGAGAAGAGACCTATTCCTTAGCCATGCTATTGCAGGAAATATCGGAAGAACGGCACGCTACTCGCCCGATCACGATCTTCAGCACCGACATTGACGCTCAAGCGATCGCCTTCGCCCGCGCCGCACGCTACCGCAAAATGGAAGGTGTGTCCGCCGAGCGTCTGCAACGCTGGTTCGCGAAGGACAAGGAGGATTATTGCGTCGCTCCGGCAATACGCGACATGTGCGTTTTTTCGGAGCACAGCGTGCTTAAAGATCCCCCTTTTTCGAGGCTTGATCTGTTGGCATGCCGCAACGTGCTGATCTATTTCGACCAAGATCTTCAACACCGCGTCATGCAAACCTTCCACTATGCGCTACAGCGATCGCGGCCGTGCGATTACCGACATCGTTACCCTTCTCACCTATGACGAATTGCGCAACGACGTGAAAAAAGTGCTGCGCACGCTCGCCGCGGTCGAGCGCGAGGTAACGCTCAAGGATGAAACGGCGTCTTTCATCATGCGCATACGTCCCTACCGCACCATCATGAATGTCATTACCGGCGTCGTGATTACATTTGTCGATATCACGGAGAGTAAACGCCACCACGATCACGTCGAATCTCTCATGCATGAAATGGCGCATCGCACCCGTAATCTCTTTGCGGTCATCCAGGCCATGGCGCGGCTCACCGTCAGGCATAGCGCCGACCTCAAGGATTTTGAGGCTCGGTTCGGCGACAGAATATTGGGTCTTTCAAATTCAAACGACCTGCTGATGCAGCAGGATTGGCATGGCGTATTGCTGAGTAAGTTAATCGAGGCGCAGCTTGCGCCTTTCATCGGACCGAAAGGGCAGCAGCTCGAACTTCACGGACCCGAGGTGTTGCTTGGCGCCAAGGCCGTTCAACTCGTCGGACTTTCCCTGCATGAACTCGCGACCAATGCCACCAAGTACGGCGCCCTGTCGGTTCCGGGAGGCAAAGTCACCATAAGCTGGCGTTTCCACGAAGGCGGCATTGCGCCGGATTCCTTTAGTCTGACTTGGCAGGAGCGCGATGGTCCTGCAGTGAAGCCGCCCAAGCGGAGGGGCTTCGGAAGCTTCGTCATGGAGCAGATGGTCAAGCGCGAGATGGATGCCACCGTCAAGACCAGCTTCGCGCCTGACGGCATTGTGCTGACGTTCGAAATGCCTGCCAGCTACGCAACTCGGATCGAGGCGAATGGCTCGCGTGCTCGAACCTTGGGACACGATGAAGAGGCGCCTCACGGACGGGCATGATAGCGGCACCGGCATGCACAGCCGAGGGACGGATTATGGTCCATCGCGTCATTTCGGCACGATGCGAAAGTTTGTCGCTATCGCGGGATAGCGGACAACGATCAATCGATTTGTGAGGCCGCGCTCTAGTAGACGCTTTGCCACGCGCATTTCCCCCTTTATAGTCGCTGCCTGAACGCGCCGGCCGTACGGCCGACAAGACGCGTCGGGGAAGAGAACGACCTTGGGGGAAATAATGTCTGCATTCCGCAGAGCGAATTCTTGCGTGGCGTACGGCGCGGCGATCGCGGCGCTGATCGGCTTCTCGGCGCCGGCCGGTGCCGCGGATTTCGTCATGAAGGTCGGCACCGCGACCATCAACGAGACCCAGCACCAGTTCATTAAATTCTACAAGGAAGAGGTCGAAAAGGCTTCCGGCGGCCGCATCGAGGTGCAGATCTATCCGGCGAGCCAGCTTGGCCCGATCCCGCGCGAAATCGAGGGGGTGCAACTCGGCAATATCCAGGGCTATATCGGCCCGGTCGACTTCTTCGTCGGCGTCGATCCGCGTTTCGGCGTGTTCTCGGCGCCGATGCTGTTTCGCGACGACGCCAATGCCGCGGCGACGGTGCGCGATCCGGCGGTGCAAAAGGCGATGTTCGACCTCGCGGCGGCAAAACGCATGGTCGGCATCGCCACCCTCGACCTCGGTGCGTCGGATTACGGCGCCAAGCGCGCCGTCATGCGGCTTGCCGATTTCTCCGGCAAGAAACTGCGTATCAACGGCACCGAGCTGGAACGGCAGAAGATGGCGAAGCTCGGCGCCAGCGGCATCGGTATGCCGCTCTCCGAGGTCATGCCGGGCCTCGATCAGGGCACCATCGACGGCACCATCTCGGGGCTGTCGGTGTTCGTGGCCTTCAAGATGAACGATCTGTTGAAGGTAGTGACGGTCACCAACGACACCTTCATCATCTCCGTCGCCGTGCTCAGCAAACCGTGGCTCGATACACTGCCTCCCGATCTGCAGAAGATCGCGATCGATTCCGGCGCCGCGGTGCAGGCCAAGACGCAGCAATGGGAAGTCGACTTCACCAAGCAATTGGTCGATCAGTGGACCGGGCTTGGCGGCACCGTGCACACGCTGCCCGACGACGACCTGGCCCAAATGAAGACACTGCTGACTCCGGTCGGCGACGACGCCACCAAGGACCAGCCGGCGGTGCACGACATGCTGCAAATGGTCCGCGCCGCGGCGGCCAAGAATTAGAATGAGAATTTGAGCAAGAACTAGCCCATGCGCGAGAATCTGCGGCGCGGTGCCGTGGCGTTGATGGCCGTGCTTCGCATCGCCGCGGGCGCGATGCTCGTCGCCAGCGTCGGTATCAACTTCGTCAATATCGTCGGCCGCTATTTTTTATCGGTGTCGCTGTCCTGGGCCGAGGAAGCGATGCTGTTCCTGATGATTGGCTGCGTTTTCCTCGGCGCCGCCCCGGTCGGCTGGGCCGGCCGCCATATCCGCATGGACGTCGTTGTCTCGCTCCTGCCGCCGCGGGCGCGCCAGGCGTTCGAACTGTTTTCCGATCTCGTCACCATTGCCACCTGCCTAACCCTCGCGGTGTTTGCGTGGCCGGTGATGACGATGCTCGCCGAGCTCGACCAGCGCAGTTCTTCCGCCAACATCCCGCTGGTCATTCCGCAAGCCGCGGTGCCGGCGGGCCTGCTGTTGATGGCGCTCTTGATCGCCGCGCGGCTTTATCTCTACGGCACGCGCCAAGACGACGTTATCTCGAGCCGAGGTTCAGAGCAGTGACGGCGGGGAACTGATGGCAGGCACCCTCGTCTATTTCGTCCTACCGGGGATACTGCTGATCCTCGGCTTGCCGATTTTCGTCGTCCTTCTCCTGACGTCGATGGTGGCGATCATCTTCGTCGCCCATGTGCCGGTGCAGGCGATCCAGACCTATATGTTCGGCAGCCTCGACAATTTTCCTCTGCTGGCGGTGCCGTTTTTCGTGCTGGCGGGCGAGATCATGGGCCGCGGCGGCATCGCCAACCGCGTCGTCACCTGGGTGGTGTCGATTATCGGCGGCGTGCGCGGTTCGCTTGCCGTCACCACCGTCGCTTCGTCGGAATTGTTCGGCGCCATGGCGCATACGTCGGTCGGCACCGTCGTCGCCATCGGCCGGCTGTTGTTTCCGTCGCTGACCAAGCACGGTTATAGCGAGCGCTTCGCGGTCGCGCTGATCACCTCATCGGGCGCCGTCGCGGTGATCATTCCCCCCTCGATCTCGATGATCCTCTACGCCATGACGGCGCAGGTCTCGGCGATAAAGCTGTTCACGGCCGGCATCCTGCCGAGCCTTCTCATCGGCGTGGTCGACGCCGTCTACGTGCTGGTCTATGCGCGCATTAAAATGGTGCCGCTTTCGTCGCCGGCGCGCTGGGCGAATATCTGGGCCTCGACCAAAGAGGCGAGCTGGGCGATCGGCACCGTGGTCGTCATCTTCGGCGGCATTTACGGCGGGGTGTTCACGCCGACCGAGGCCGCCGGCGTCGCGGTGGTCTATTCGCTGTTCGTGGCGATGTTCATCTATCGCGAGGTCGGCCTTGCCGAACTGTGGCAGATCATCGCCAGTTCGGTAGTGCTGATCGCGCAGATCCTGATCATCGTCACCGGCGCCGGCGTCTATTCCTGGCTGATGACGACAAGCGGAATTCCGCAAAGCCTGATCGACACCGTCAGCGCGATGCACTTGCCGAACTGGCAGACTATGCTTTTCGTCAATGCGGGTTTGCTGGTTGCCGGCAGCTTTCTCGAACCGCCGGCGGCGATCCTGATCTTGACGCCGCTGTTGTTGCCGGTGGTTCAAGCCGCCGGCATCAACCCGCTGCACTTCGGCATCATCATGGCGGTCAATCTGTCGATCGGTCTCTATATGCCGCCGTTCGGATTGAACCTGTTCGCCGCGCGCGCCATCTTCGAGGTGCCGATGGGTACGATCTATCGCGGCGTGCTGCCGTTCGTCGTCGTCAACTTCATTGCCTTGCTCGTCATCACTTATGTGCCGGCGATCTCGATGGTGCTGATCTGGATGTCGCGATAGCAAGCGGCCGACGAGCTGTATCTCGACCTGACGCGTGCATTATCGATCGCCGCCTGAGACGCGTCCCGAGGACAATATCATATTTTAAGAACTACATTTTCAGAACGTCAAACAACGTTTTTGTTGAAATACATCGAGCCCCAAATCACCAGGGCCCAGATCACGAACAAAGTGACAAGTGCCAGGATCGCTTCCATCGTATTGCCCTCTCGTAGCGATTCTTCCTCCGCGTCACTACGCCTCGCCGTAAGCAGTGCGCTTAATCCGTTTCGCCGGCCGTTGTGAAAACGTGGTCGTCCGCAGACGTGCACCGTTGCGCCAATTCACCAAGCAAGCGATCCGCCTCTTCCTCCATGCCGATCCAGCGCAATTTGCAAATGAGCTTTGCCAGCTCATGCGGTGTTCGTTCGGCTGAAGCTTGGGCGGCCTTATCCCGATCGAGTATCATTGGACGTTTCTCCTTGAATGTTTTTTTTGGTGGCGTCTTGTTGGCGCGATTTTCCAAGATGGCGCAGCGACGACGCGTGACTCGCAGGCATAAGCCTTTACCTCCGGCGCCCTTTAAGCAAGATGGCAGCCGTGCGCCGCAACATCGCCGCGCGAAAAGCGATGCAGACCCTATCAGCGGCGGGCGCAATCGCCTCAGTGCGGTGCAGCAAACCTATGGCGACGGTGCTCGGTCAGCGCTGATACGCTGACGATCCCCCACCAGCGGCGCGTCGAGGCGGTGCTGCGCAGCAGCGCAATCGCGCATGGTCAAAAGTCTCGCTACATTGATCGGCAACAAGGTGACATGAAGAAACATCACCGGCGGAATATGCGCGGCGTATCCGTAGGTGACAAACAGAATGTTGCTCACGATGGCGACCAGACGCAGCGGCATCATTGTCGGCATCAGAAACGTCGCCAGCACGGCGATCGATGCGGCGTATCCCAGAATGTCGGTCATGATGAGGCTCGCGCCGATTGGGCTCTACGGGTGCCGCGTCATCGGCGGCCCACGCTCGACTTCGGCCCGTGCGCACTGCCAGGCGAAATCGTGAATAATCTTATGCGACGTCCCAAGCTCCTCAAGCGATCCGGCCGGCGCGTCCGCCAACTCGTTCACCAGACGGCGATAGATGAGCCACCTGCGCATGAATTTCATTTTTGCTTCGCCACAAGAATCAAAACGGTATGATCGGCAGCGGTGCGAACCGATCCCGATCGCCTTCGCTGCGCTTGGGCTGCCTTTTGTCGAAACCGCCGGGCGGCGCCGCATCGCCGTCCGTCCGACGATTCGAAGCATCGGATTCATGGCCGCTGCGCCGCGACGGAACGGGTGGAACGGTGCCGGTTTGTTGCAAATCGCTCATCGCGTCACCACAAATTGGTTTGCGCGACGAGTGCACCGAGATTGTCGGCCGACCCGTGGGTGATGAGGAAATGCGCCGTGGCAGCGAGGCCGATCAGGCAACAGCCGACGACCAGCCACGCATCTTGATCCGCGGTGGACGCGGCGTCCGGGCGCGCCACTGGGATAATAAGTTCGCTTCTCATCGGCATGTCACCCTCGCGGCATAGGTTCGGTTGCCGCGAAGGCCGGCCACGCCGAAGCCTTTACAAGCGGGATCAACTGACGGGACAAATTCCACGGCGGCCCCCTGTGTTTTATCGATGACACGGAGGATTACGGCGGCCGCGATCGGACGTCCCTACCCGTTCGGGTAGTGCCGCGGCGAATTATCTGTTTAGATGTGAGCCTGATGCGTGCTGGGGGCGGCGGCGCTGATGCCAAACGATTTCGCTTTAGAGCGAAGCATTCTGAACTTGATTTATTCCGGCGTCCGCGATTCGCCCGTGCTTGAACAAGCCGCCGCATTGATAGCGCAATATTTGGGCAGCACCGGCTTTTCCGCTTTCGACAACCCACTCACTCACTCCGTGCCGGAGCCACGCGTGACGACGGCATGACGATGGCGGACAACCCCGATCTGGAAGCCAAGATAATCGATGCGGTTTATCGCGGTGGCTGCGAGCCGGGTGAGTTGAACCGGGCGATCGAATTGATCGCGGCGCATTTCGATGCCGTCGGCGCGACGCTTGCGGAAATCGATCACGGGACACCCAGCACCCAGTTTCTGGTGGGGGCGGGAAACATCGATCGGGAGTTTTTCGCCGATTACGGGCCCTATGCGCAGATCGATCCGGCGCCACGGGCCTTCGGCGCCTTGGCGACCGGAACCATTACAACGACGAATCGTATGTTCAGCCCGGAGTTTCTCCGCACCAATGCGTTTCTCCATGAATTTCTGCGGCCTCATGACGTCGACGGCACTCTCGGCGCCACGCTGTTTCGGGCCGATGGCAGATTAGCGATGGTGACGGTTCATTATGGGACAAAACAAGAGCGCTTCGAAGACGACGATGTTGAGCGCCTTGCACGGCTCGCGCCGCATCTGGCGCGCGCCTTGAAGATACGCCGCTTGTTCTTGCAGAACGAAGCGCGTGGGCAAGTGCTGCAATCGATCGTCAATCGTAATCCGACAGCGCTCATCGGTCTGCCGGCAAGCGGTCCGGCTTTATTCGTCAATGACGCCGCGCGGCGCATCGCGGCCGAGTCCGATGGCATAACGCTCGACAGCCAAGGGCGTCTTATCGCGAGCGATCGAACGGCCGCGCGGCGGCTGGCGCACTTGCACGCCGATGTCGTACAGGGCGGCACCGGCGGGATCGAGCGCTTGCGGCGGCCTTCCGGCCGGCCGGCCTATGTTGTCCTGGTTTCGCCGCTGCCATCGAGCGACGACATGGTTTTGCGCGTCGGCGGCGGCATCCTTGTTGCCATTCACGATCCTGGCCGCGGCGTCGTTTCTGTCGTTGAACACCTCGCCCGGGCTTTGCATCTGCCGCTTGGCGCCGCCAAGGTGTTGGGCGCCCTCCTCGACGGCGTTGAACTCAAGGAATACGCCGAGCGGGAAGCGATCTCGATGAATACCGTCAAGTTTCATCTTAAGACGGCGTTCGACCGGACCGATACCCGCAGCCAAGTAGAGTTGGTTCGCCGCGCGCTATTGGTTCTCAACGATCTCGGGCCTTATTTGCGCAAAATTTAGCTGACCTCGAAGTATCATGGGCTGGCTGCCGGCGGTCGTGCCTTCTCGGCACCGCACGATCCGGCTATCCTCCCCGTACAGGCGTCAAGGAAAACGGCGCACGGGGAAAAACGATGTCGGAGAAAATGAAATCATCCGGATTGTCGCGCCGCGGCATGCTCGGTGCGCTTGCTAGCGCGCCGGCGCTCGGCGCGACGGTTATGCCGGCTTCGGCCCAATTGTCGGCGGCGCAGCAGGCACAGGCCGCGCTGAAGGACGCGAAAGGAACCAAGCTCGTCATCCTCGGCACCGGCGCCGGTCCGGTGCCGGGCCGATCGCGCAAGATGACGTCGCATGTCATGCTGAGCAACGGCTCGGCTTATGTGCTCGACTGCGGTCTCGGCGTCACCGACCGGTTTGCCGAGACCGGGATTCCATTCAACGCGTTGCGTTCGATTTTCATTACGCATCATCATCTCGACCATAATGTTGAGTACGGTCCGTTGCTTGTCGATCGGCTGGGTGCAGGGCATGCCGCTCACGGTGCACGCTTACGGACCGCCTCCCCTCAAACAGATGACCGCGGATTACATTCGCGCAATGCGTACCACGATCGATTTCTGGGCCGAGGACTTCAAGATGAAGCCGCTCGAAACCATCGACGTGACGGAAGTGTCCGGTACCGGCCCGGTCATGCAGGACAACAACGTGAAAGTATCGTCGGTCGTCGTTCAGCATCCGCCGGTGACGCCGGCACTCGGCTATCGCTTCGACTTCCACGACCGCTCGATCGCATTTTCCGGCGACACCACGCCGCTCGACGCCGTGGCGCAGATGGCCAAAAGCGCCGACGTTCTGGTTCACGAAGCCATGTATGTTCCCGCCGTCGAGGATTATCTGCACGCGCAAATCGCCAGGGGCCGGCCGGTTAAATTCGAGGACTACATGGCGCATATGAAGGCCGACCACTCGCCGGTCGAGGACGTCGGCCGCATCGCCGCCGAAGCGGGCGTAAAAACATTGGTGCTATCGCATCTTACGCCGGCACTCGACAGCATCAGCGACGACACCTGGCGCGCGCCGGCGGCGAAACATTTCTCGGGCCAGATCATTGTCGCCAGGGACCTGATGGTGATTTGAACTTTTGTTGCGTCAATGCCGACAGTTAAAACCGATTTTCCCGTCGGCAAAGTCCGGCGTTATCTCGAACCGGGACCGATCGTGCTCGTTTCGTCGGCATGGCGCGGCGAGAAAAACATCATGACCCTGGGCTGGTACACGGTGATGGAGTTCACGCCGTCGCTGGTCGGCTGCGTCATCGCCAGCGGCAATCACAGTTTCGATCTCATTCGCCGCAGCAAGGAATGCGTCATCAATCTGCCGACAACGGTATTGACCGACACCGTGGTCGGCATCGGCAATTGCTCGGGCGGGGACACCGATAAATTTGAGAAATTCGGCTTGACGGCACTCCCGGCGCAAAAGGTCAAGGCGCCGCTGATCGCGCAGTGCCATGCCAATTTCGAGTGCAGGCTCGAGGACGCCCGCCTGGTCAAGCGCTACAACTTGTTCATCTTCGAGGTGGTAAAGGCGCATGTCGCGCGCCGCCCGGCACATCCGCGGACGCTGCATTATACCGGCGACGGCGTGTTCATGGTCTCCGGCAAGATCGTCAGCCGGCGCAACCGGTTCAAACCGGAAATGCTCTAGGTGTCCTGCCGGACAATCATGCTAAGAGGCGCCAAGCGCCTCCTGGATGTCGACGGGCGCCGCGAGGGCGCCGCATGTATCCAGCTACCAGCGACAATCCTCCTTTGACTCGATCGACCGCGCGCAACGTATCCGCCCTCACCGCGACGGCTATCGTCATCGCCGACATGGTCGGCGTCGGGGTTTTCACCAGCCTCGGCTTTCAGGTCGCCGATATCCGATCCGGCGTTGTGCTGCTGTTGCTGTGGCTGGTCGGCGGCGTGGTCGCGCTATGCGGGGCGTGCTGTTACGCGGAATTGGCCGGGCTCTATCCGCGTTCCAGCGGCGAATATAATTTTCTGCGCCGGCTCTATCATCCGGCCTTCGGATTTGTCGCCGGCTGGGTGTCGGCGATTGTCGGCTTCTCGGCGCCGATCGCGCTCGCCGCCATCGCGTTCGGCGTGTATTTCCAATCCGTCCTGCCGAACACGCCGCCGCTTGTCCTCGGACTGGCGATCACGTGGCTCGCTTCGTTGGTGCATCTCTTGGGCGGCCGTTTCGCCGCGACGTTTCACAACGTCTGGACGGCGATCAAGCTTGTGCTCATTGCCGTGTTCATCGTCGCCGGCTTCGCATTCGCTGGTACCCAGCCGGTTTCGTTCATGCCGCACGTCTCGGATCTACCGCTGATCGCCGGTGCGCCATTCGCGATCAGCCTTGTTTTTGTGATGTACGCCTATTCCGGCTGGAACGCGCCGACCTACATCGTCGGTGAAATGGGTGAGTCCGCCCGCGGCCTGCCGCGCGCGCTCCTGGTCGGCACCCTGATCGTGACCGCGCTCTATCTCGGCCTCAATGCCGTCTTCCTCGCGACTGCGCCGATGGGCGAATTGGCGGGCAAGCTCGACGTCGCTATGATCGCCGGCGGTCACATTTTCGGCCCGCTCGGCGGCCGCATCGTCGGTGCGCTGATCAGCGTCGGGCTGGTTTCCTCGATCAGCGCGATGACCTGGATCGGCCCGCGGGTGACCATGACCATGGGCGAGGACATGGCGGTGTTGCGCTTTTTCTCGCGGAAGTCGGCACACGGTGTGCCCGTGGTGGCGATCCTGTTCCAGCTGGTGATCTCGAATCTGCTATTGCTGACGCAGAGCTTCGAGGCCGTGCTGGATTTCATCCAGCTGAGCCTTACTTTTTGCTCGTTTTTCACCGTGCTGGGCGTCATCAAGATGCGGATCACCCAACCGAAACTGCCGCGGCCCTATCGCGCTTGGGGCTATCCGGCGACGCCGTTAATCTTTCTCACGGTAACGGCGTTTATGATGTACTACCTCGTCGTCTTCAGGCCATGGCAATCTCTGGCCAGCTTCGCCATCATGTTGACCGGTCTGATCGCCTATTATGTGTCGCGCCGGCTGTCGAATGTCCTGTCCCCCGATGTTCCCGAAACAACGATCTGACGAATTCCGGCCAGACGGCAGACGCGATTGATCATGCACAAAGCAATCCTGAGTGTTTTTTTGGCGGGAGCGCTCGCTTTCGCTGCGGCCTCCGCGCAAGGCGCCGAACCGGCAACGCCTGACGATACCGCGCGTTTTTTGGCCGGCCTGCCGCCGGCACAGGCCTCGCCGCTTGCGGCGCTCACCGGCAGTCCCGACTGGCAGCAACATGCGCGCCGTTTCGATGCCATGTTCGCCCAGGAGGAGAAATACTCGCTGGCGAAGGTCCGCGCCTTTTCGCAGCAACAGCTGCCCGATAAGCATCATTCGATGCTCTATATGTTCAGCGGCCCGGACTTTCTCTACGCGGTTTCGTTTTTTCCGACCGCCACGACCTATGTGCTGAGCGCTCTCGAACCGGTCGGCGACGTGCCGCAACTGGCCGGCCTGCCTCACGCCAGTGTCGATGGCTCGCTGCACAATCTGGAGAGTTCGCTCGGCACGCTGATGAATTTCAGCTTCTTCATCACCAAGAAGATGAAGACCCAGTTGCAGGATGGGCAGGTGTTCGGCACGCTGCCGATCCTCTACGTATTTCTGGCGCGGACCGGCAAGACCATCCACGACGTGAGTTTCGTAAGCCTGGATGCCGACGGCAATCTCCAGCCGCCGGCGGCGGGCATTAAAACCAGACAGCGTGCCGAGAGCGGCGCCAACGGGGTCAAGATCGTCTTTTCCGACGGCGCCGGACCTGATCAGACGCTGTATTATTTCAGCACCAATCTTGCCGATGACGGGGTCAAAAACAGCGGCTTCCTGCAATTCTGCGACAAGCTCGGGGCAGCCGACAGCTTCATCAAGAGCGCGTCCTATTTGCTGCATTTCGGCAGCTTCTCGCGCGTCCGCAATTTCATTCTCGCCCGCAGCGCTACCGTGGTCGAGGACGACAGCGGCATTCCGCTCGCTTATTTCGATCCTAAAAAATGGAAGCTCGATCCCTACGGCCGCTACCTCGGCCCGATCGGCGAGTTCCCATCAACTTACCAGACGGCGATGGAAGAGCTTTATCGCAGGAGCGATCCCGTGCCGCTCGATTTCGGCATCGGCTACCGCTGGAAGAGAAACGAGTTGAATTTGCTGATCGCCCGGAAAATCGGGCCCGTGGCCGATGATTCCGTGATTAACGCGGTATTAACCACGAAATCCGAGAGTTTTGGGCCGCCTGACATAGCGCGCGGGCCTGCGGTGCCTTCTGAAACCGCCACAACCGGGTCAACCGGGCCGTTCTGGGGCAGGAACTTTCCCCGCCTGTTCGGCCCGAGATGGTCAAATTAGCGACAAATTTGTAACCGAACTTGCAAGCTGGACGGGTGGGGAATTCAATTTGCAAATTCGGGCGCGAGGCGGCACGCCGCAGGTATCCCGTCGAGCGGCCGTAGCTTCGGCCGCGAGTCAGCGTGCGCGCCCCTTCAATAATCTTGAATTGGATTTTCGGCGCCGCGCCGAACCAAACATCGCGCGCGCCGTCCCGGCGCGCGGCTATCCGGAGCGCGGCCGGGTCCGCTATGCCTATGCGCATCCGCCGGGCCGCCGCACCAAGACGCTGCGGGCGACGATCGACGATCATCTGTTCAAGATCATTATCGGCGCGCTTGTTGTCGGCGCCATAGGCTTCGCCGCCGGCGTTTACATCGAAACCCGCTCGGCCTTCACCAATGATCGCGCGCCGACGAACAACTCCTACGCGACGCTGGTCCACGAGAGTTTCGGCCAACGCTGGCCGCAGAAAGCGCTGGCCGCTCCGGCCGCCAATCTGAAAATCGCCGGCGAAAGCGCATCGAGCATCATCGCACGCGAGTGGGATCAATTACTGCCGGTGCAGCAGGCCAATCGGACTCCCACGCCGGCGGCAAAGCCCGCACCAGCCGCGAAACCTCCGGTTCGCGTTGCGTCGGCCGACGCCACGCCGCCGCGCATGACACCGCCGCGTCCAGCGGGAGCGCCGGTCGCGGCTCTCACCACACCCGTCGCGCCTGCGTCCATTAGCGGCGTCAGCAACGAAGCAAAAACAAGCCTCGTCGACTTCGAAACGGCGCCATTCCCTTATCACGGCACGATGCCCGGATCGGACCGACCGTTCCTGAACTCGGGCGACGGCCACGCCAATTTCCGCGGGCACGTTTATCCGGAATCTGCGACCTATAGCGACGATCACGTACTGCTTCACATCCCGCCGGGCTTTGACATCAAACGACCGGCGGTCATGGTGGTGTTCTTCCACGGTCACGGCGCCGAGCTGGCGCGCGACGTGCGCGACCGCCAGGAATTGCCCGCACAGATCACCGCCGCCGGCATGAATGCGGTGCTGGTGGCGCCGCAATTTGCCTTCAACGCCGCCGACTCCAGCGCCGGCAAGTTCTGGGAGCCGGACGGCTTCAAGCGCTTCCTCGACGAAGCGGCACAGAAACTTGCCTCGATGTATGGCGATCCGCGCGGCGCGCAGACCTTCGCGAACATGCCGATCGTGCTCGTCGCCTATAGCGGCGGCTTCGGTCCGACGCTTGCCATTCTCAACCGCGGCGGCGCCAATGCCCGCATCCGCGGCATGGTGCTGCTCGATGCGCTCTATGCCGGATTCGACACTTTCGCGGACTGGATCGCGAAAAACCGCTCGACCTTCTTTGTCAGCTCCTACACCACTCACACCGAAGGCCACAACGCGGAACTCAAGCATCTGCTAAGCGAACGCTCCGTCGCCTTCAGCACCGAGCTCAAGCCGGATCATTTGCAAGGCAGCGTCACGTTCCTGCCAACCGGTGATATCTCGCACCGCGACTTTGTGAACCATGCTTGGGCCGATTATCCGGTCACCGATATTCTAGAACGAATGACCGACGTTATTCCAAAGACCGCGCCGGCCAATGTTGCAGCCTCGGGTTCGCCGGCAAAGCGCAACTAGATACGCACCCTTTCACCTCGCGAGCCCCGCGCAGCCACGGTGAAACGCTGACTGCAATCGGTTCAATTTTACCGATTGGCGCGCGGCAATTTTAGATAATTCGCGTCAAGCTCATCGGATGGGGCATGAACGATTTCTGGGCCAATTGTTTCGAGGCGATGCGGTTTACTTGCGAAGCGCAGGGTGTGATCTCGGCGCGGCTTTTATTGTTCGCGTCCGGTGCGCCGAATGCCGCCGAAGAAGCGGCGCGGATGGTCGCGGAAAAGATGGTCGCCTTCACCGACGCCGGCATCACCGCCGAGCGCGCGCTCGCCGACGGCCTTGGCATCTATACCGCGGCCGAGCGGGCCTATTCGCCGCTGCAACGCTGCGTGCATGCCAATAGCAACCGGCTGGCCGGCGCACTGCGTTGATCAAATAAGCAAAAAGGGATGGGTTCTTTTTGCGAACCCATCCCCACGCCGCGCCCATCGGCACTCTACCCGGAGACAAAGGCAATGCCGGCGGGCGGGCTACTTCGCTTGAGGCTTACGCATTCCCGAGTGGCAGCGCCACGAAACGGGAGGTGTCGCCGACTTTCACGCGCATCAGCACGTCGTGCTTGCCCTGGCTCTTGGCTTCGGTAAGCGCGTTGCGGACATCGCCGGCATTGGCAACCGCCTTGCCGCCGACATCGAGGATGACGGTGCCGGTTTGAAAGCCGTGCTCCGCTGCCGGACCATCCGGATCGACGGCCGTGACGACGACGCCCCGGCTGCCAGCGCCGGAGACTTCGCTCGCCGGCGCCACTTGCAAGCCGAGATGCGGCACGCCGCCGGTCGGATGCGCGCCGCCGCCGTCGTTTTCGGCATTGGCCTGCTGCTCGTTCGGCATGTTGCCGAGCGTCAGCGACAACGTCTTGGTTTCACCCTGACGGAGAATGTCGAGCTTGACCGAGCTGTCAGGCGCAATGGTGCCGATGGTGCGGGCGAGGTCGCGAGCGTCCTTCACCGGCGTGCCGTTGACCGCGGTGATGACGTCACCGGCTTGCATGCCGGCCTTGAGCGCGGGGCTGTCCTTTTGCGGCTCGTCGACCATCGCGCCTTCCGCCTTTTTCAAGCCAAGGCTTTCGGCGATATCCGCAGTGACCGGCTGGACCTGCACGCCGAGCCAGCCGCGGGTGACATGGCCGGATTTTTCGAGCTGGGCCACCACCAGTTTCGCGGTATCGGCGGGAATATCGAAGCCGATACCGACCGAGCCGCCTGACGGCGAATAGATCGCAGTGTTGACGCCGATCACGTTGCCGTTGACGTCGAAGGCCGGGCCGCCCGAATTGCCCTTGTTGATGGGCGCATCGATCTGGACATAGTCGTCATAAGGTCCGGCGCCGATATCGCGGCCGCGGGCCGAAACAATGCCCGCCGTCACGGTGCCGCCGAGGCCGAACGGATTGCCGACGGCGACCACCCAGTCGCCGACCTTCGGCTGGTCGCTGGCGAAATTGACGTAGGGGAAGTCCTTCTTGCCATCGACCTTGATCACGGCAAGATCGGTCTTGGGATCGGTGCCGATGACCTTCGCCGTATAGATCGTGCCGTCGTCGGTCGTGACCTGGACCGATTTGGCGTGATCGACGACGTGATTATTGGTTACGGCATAGCCGTCCGCCGAGATGAAGAAGCCGGAGCCTTCGCCGGTAATCATTTCGTGGCTATGGCCGCGGCCCTGATGCCCGAATTGCTGACCGAATTGGTCGCCGAACTGCTGGAAGAATTTATCGAGCGGCGAACCGGGCTGCGCCGGAATCTGCTGCTGGTCGTCGCCGTCCTCCTGCGACATGGCGGGTTCGGCGGAGGCCGGAATTTTGACCCGCACCGAGATCACTGCCGGTTTCACTTTGCTGACGAGGTCCGCGAAGCCTTGCGGATGTGCGATCGGCTGCGAAACCGCCTCCGCGGCGCTGGCCGGCGAACCGCCAAAGCCGAGAAACGCCGGCGCGTAGCCGCCGGGACCGGCCAGCAGCACCGCGGCGCTGATACCGGCGACGGAAGCGAGCAGCGTGATGCGGCGGGCCGTGAGGGCCTTAGCGTTCCGCGAATGAGGGGGGTTGTTTGGTGTCATTATCGATCTCCAAGGTTTTTAAAAATGCGTTTCCGCGCGGCCCAATTGGCCCTGCGCTCTACATGTGGCAAAGCCGGCTTACAACGACCTGGAGAGGAGATTAATTCGCGGAAATATTGGCCTGGCCGTGCGATATGGAACCGGCCGCTCGTCGCAGCCGTTGATGGTGGGCTCTCGGACGAACGCCAAAAATCTCAAGGAAAAACAATGCAGCAGAAACAAATTCACCAAAGCGAAGGCCAGCGGACTTTTGCTGTCGTACTGGAAACCGGCGAAGAGGTGATGGATTGCCTGAAACGCTTTGTCGCAGCTGAGAAGATAGGCGCGGCCCAAATCACCGCGATTGGCGCGTTCCGCGATGTCGTGCTGATGTATTTCGACTGGGACAAGAAAGACTACATCCGCGTTCCGGTACAGGAGCAGGTCGAGGTGGCTTCGCTGATTGGCGATGTTGCCAGCGGCCCTGACGGCAAGCCGTCGCTGCATATTCACCTTGTGGTCGGCAAGCGCGACGGCAACGCCATGGCCGGTCATCTTGCTGAGGCCCATGTGCGGCCGACGCTGGAAGTGATCGTTACCGAAAATCCGGCGCATCTGCGGAAGGTCAAGGATAAGGAATCCGGCCTGCCGCTGATCCGTCCGGCAGCGTAGGTGCGGCAGGCATTCCCTCACACCAGACTATTTAGTTGCAACTGCCCGCTTGCGGCGACGGCGGCCAAATACACCACGCAGGCGAAACGGCGCTTTCAGTTCCTCTTCGCTCAGCGCGTCCGCTATTCGCGGCGGTGTCAGGTACCAAGGCACCATAATGACGACGACGCGCGGGCCGCCGTATTCTAGCACCGCAGCGCGGGCTCGCCGCGCCTGATTGTTGCTCAACAGATATTCCCACCAATGCTGCTTGACCAATTCAGGAATCAGCACGGCGATGGTGCGATCGGGATTCTTGTCTTCCAGATCCTTGATCAATTTCAAGAGCGGCGCGTGGATGCGCCGGAACGGCGCGCTGAGAAAGACAAGCCGGGGAGTATGCTCGGCTTGCGCCGCGACTGCGGATTTCTCGACGTCCCTGGTCCACTGATCGCGTAGTTTCTTTTCCTGGCTCTCGATGTCGGGACCTTCGAGCGCCGCAAGATGCACCGCCATCACGTCGGGGGACAGCTCCATGGCAAGGCAGAGCGCTTTGTCGGTCAGCCGGTTCCATTCCCGAGTCATGACGAGGACGAACGGCGGCTTGGCTGGATGAAATTGAAGTTGGTCGTCATCGCGTAGCGCCGCTTCGACATGGTCGTAATAGCGCTTGATCGCTCTGAGCAGCACAATCACGCAGGGAATGGCAACCAGCGTCACCCAGCCACCTTCGACGAACTTGGCGACGATGATGACGAGAAGCGCAACCGAAGTCGCCGTGGCGCCGACCGCGTTGATGATGAGCTTGATAACGACGGTCCGGTGCCGGGTCGTGCGGCAGCCTTCGCGCAGTTCGTGAAGCCAATGCGCCACCATACCCGATTGCGACATGGTGAAGGTCAAAAACGCGCCGATGGCGTAGAGCGGGATCAGCCGGTCGGTAATGCCGTCGAAGGCGGCGAGCAGCAATCCGGTGGTGATGGCGAGATAGAAGATACCGACCGAATAGACCAGACGGCGGCCGACCGCCGCAAACGGCCGCGGCAAAAACCCGTCGCGCGCCACGGTTTGGCACATGCGAGGAAAACCGACGAACGCGGTGTTGGCCGACAGACAAAGAATGACGAGCGCGCTGCCGATGGCAACATAATAGAATACGCCGCGCCCCGCGACCGCGCCAACGAGCTGCGACAGCACGCTTTGGTAGCCGGGCTGAGACTGGTCCATCGCCGCGATGCCGTAGGCCGCGGCAAGGTAAGCGATGCCGGCGAGCAAAACGCCCAGCGTCACCACGATGAGAGCGAGCGTGATATGCGCATTGGTGACACGCGGCTCCTGGAAAGCGTCGGTACCATTGGAGACAGCCTCGACGCCCGTCATCGCCGTGCAGCCCGAAGCAAAGGCGCGTAACAGTAACCACCAGCTTAGCGCTTCGACGGCCTTCGGCGGTGCGGGCGGCGGCACCACCGGATGCGGATGTCCGCCGCCGATCAGGGCTGCATAGATGCCGAGGCCGATTACGACCAGAAAGCAGGCAACGAACAGATAAGTCGGCGGCGCGAACAACAGGCCGGCGTCCATCGTGCCGCGCAGATTGACCAGCATCAGGAGCGCGAGGATGCCGAGGCAAAGCGGCATCGTATAAGGCTGCGCCTCCGGCACGGCGGATACCAGCGCGCCGACACCCGCCGAAATCCCGACCGCCACGGTGAGAATATAGTCCACCATCAGCGCCGCGGCGGCGAGCAGAACTCGCATTCACGCCGAGATTGGCCTGCGCCACCGTGTAGGCGCCGCCGCTCTTCGGATAGGCCGCGACGGTCTGCCAATAGGAAATGAACAGAACGGCGAGCAGCGCCAGGATAACGGCCATCACCGGGCCGAGATTGGCGAGCCCTGCGGTGCCGGCGGCCACCAGGATGGTCAAAGCAGCTTCCGGCCCATACGCCGTCGAACTCAGACCATCGAGGCCGAGCGCCGGGAAGCCCGCAGCGGGGCCGATTTTGTTTGACCTGTTCTCCCGGCTGGCCAGCGGCCGGCCCAACAGGAGCCGCAGGCCAGCCGCGAGGGGCGAGGCTCGGAGGCTCTCCTGATCGTCATTACCGGCGGCAGCCATGCGCCTTTATCTTCCGCCTATATGCGGTCGATAACGCGGGGCGCGTGCCATTGTGCCACCGGCAGCGGCACAAAGTGCAAGTTAGATGGGCACAAATAACGGGCGCCCCACACAGGGGGCGCCCGATCGCTCGATCCTTTACTCCGCGGGCGTCGCCGCCAAGAGCTCATCATGTCCCGTGAGCGCCGGTGCCATCGCCGGGTAGCGGCTGAGCCCGAACAGGAACAGCGCCACGATGGCATAGGCGACCGCGAGCGTGGGCGATACCGCGATGCCGACCGCCTCACCGTGCATGAAGCCGAAGAAGGTCATTACCGCGCCGGCCAAGGCAAAGCCCGCGGCGTGGACGAACTTCTTGTCGATCACGCAAGCACCGACCGCCGCCAGGATCAGGCCGGTCAGGATGGCACCGCCGCCGAGCGTTTGCAGGCCCGGATAGAGCACGCCGACATTGCCAAGCTTGTCGAAACCGAGCGCGATCGCGCTGGTGCCGGCGACACCCAATGCGCCATCCATTGCCGTCTTGGCCCAGGCCGCGATATGCGGCGTCAGCGCCAGGATGATCGCCGGCGCGTGCGCCTTCGGCGTGGTCTGGAACGCCTGGGCGCCGATCAGCATGCCGATATAGAGCAGGATCGGCGAGATAGCGACGACCGGTACGATGGCCAGCAACAGAGAGATGATGCCGAACCAGGACAGCACGATCACCATGATACCGACCGCGGCCGAATAGCCGATGCGGCCGCCCATGCCCTTCCAGCCGGGATGGCCGATATAGACCGCGTTGATGAAGGGATTGCCCATCAGGCAGCCGATCAGGCTGACGACACCGTCGGCGGTCAGCACGCGGGTTGTCGGGTACGGATCGTTTCCAGCTTCGGCACTCTCGACATTGTCCATCGCTTCGACCAGGTCATAGATGCCGAACGGGATCGCGGTGACCAGGATCACACCGAGATACTGGAAGCCCGAGAAGACGTGATTGAAGGCGGGGAGCGGCACATTGAAGCCGAAATTCGAAAACGCGTCGCTCACGCCTTTAACCGTCAGCCCGCCATAATTGAGACCAAGCGCCGTCGAACCCCAGGCGATGATCATGCCGACCCCGATCGCCACCAGACCGGCGGGAATGCCCTTCGGATATTTGAACCCGCCCAGCCAAGCCACCAGGATGACGGCGAAACAGGTCAGGCCGATAACCGGCGTCTGGTACATTTCCAACGCCGGCCGCATCGAGATGAAGGTGATCGACACGCCGGCAAGCGTGCCGAGCAATGCAGCGCGGGGCGTGATCTTGCGGATATAGGGCGCGACAAAACCACCGATCATCAGGATGAAGCTCTGGAAGAACACCCAAACGAGCCCCGCTTCCCAGCCCTGGATCGGATCATGGGTCTTCAGCGCTATCGGCAGCATGATCACGAAGGTGACGATGAACATATGCGGCACGCTGATACCTGACGGCAGCGCGCAGACGTCGTTCCGGCCCGTCCGTTTCGCCAGCTGATAAGCGAGATAGGCGTAATAGAAGGTCGACAGGCACATCATCAGGCCCATCGCCGGGAGGATGCGGCCGAACACAATGGCGTCCGGCATTTTGATCACGAACCGCAACAGGCCGGTGAGCACCAACATATTGACAAGAATATTAGTGCCGAAGCCGAAAAACGCATTCCAATCTCCGGGACTCCATAATATCGGGCGGAATCCCGGCGTAGATGTCGATGTGCTCATCGCAGGCTCCTGTTCATGTCGTTGACTGTCCCGGACTGCTTCCCTGACGCTTCATCGAATTATTTCGCTGTGTGTCATTGCCGTTCGCCGCACACGGACGAGATGAACGTCGCAAAGCCCTATGGCCCGCTTCGAGCAACAAGTGGAGTTCATGTGAACGATCGACGAGTTGGGCGCCGCGATCAAAACAAGCGCCGGATCGGCTTTGATGTTGCGGCTCGGCATTGCCGATTTCCCTGCCGAGCGACATCGGAAAAAAGCAAAATTCAGGCCAAGCATGCTGCCTAATAATTGAGCGGCGCCACGGTGGTGGTTCCAACAAAACTCGCCGTCGCACCGCAACCGGCAAAACAATCATTGAGAATCAACGGTTTGTGCTGCGGCAATTGGCACGCGTCGGTATGGCACGACGCTTGCGGGTGAGATTCCAAACCAAGCGCCTGCCCTGGAGGCTTTCAATGAAGCGCCGCGACTTTCTTAAATCGATGACCGCCTTGACAGCCGCCGCTGCCGTGCCGGCGCCCGCCATCTGGTCGCCGGCCAAAGCCCAATCGCGGCAGGAGACGTTGCTTATCGTTTCCGAAAGCGGCCCGAACAATCTCGACATCCACGGCGTCGGCACCAACGTGCCGGGCTACGAAGTATCGTGGAATTGCTACGACCGGCTGATCAGCCACGAAATGAAGACGCTGCCGAACGGCACCCCCTATTACGACAAGAACAAGTTCAAGCCGGAGCTCGCTGAGGACATGAATGCCGGCGACATGTCGGTGACGTTCAAGCTGCGCAAGGACGCGACCTTCCAGGACGGCACGCCAGTCACCGCCAAAGACGTCAAATGGTCGTTCGACCGCTCGGTGACCGTCGGCGGCTTTCCGACCTTCCAGATGAGCGCGGGCTCGCTCACCAAGCCCGAGCAATTCGTCGTCGTCGACGACGGTACGTTCCGCGTCGATTTCGCCAAAAAGGATCGGCTGACCATTCCCGACCTCGCCGTCATCGTGCCCTGCGTTCTTAATTCCGAATTGGTGAAGAAGAACGCCACCGCGCAGGATCCGTGGGGGCTTGAATATACAAAACTCAACACCGTCGGCTCCGGCGCCTACAAAGTGACGAACTGGACCGCAGGCTCCCAGGTCGTGTTGGAGCGCAACGAGAACTGGAAAGGCGGTCCGCTGCCGAAGCTCAAGCGCATCATCTGGCGGATGGTGCCGGACGCCGGCAACCGGCGCGCGCTGCTCGAGCGCGGCGACGCCGACGTGTCCTATGATTTGCCGAACAAGGATTTCTCCGAACTGAAAACAGACGGCAAGCTCGCCATCGTGTCGACGCCATACTCCAACGGCATCCAATATCTCGGCATGAACGTGCAGCATCCGCCCTTCGACAATGTGAAGGTACGCTACGCGATGGCCTATGCCGTGCCGTATCAGAAGATCATGGACGCGGTACTGTACGGGCTCGCCAAGCCGATGTTCGGCGCGTCCGCAAACGCGCCGACTGAAGTCGCGTGGCCGCAGCCGCACAAATTCAATACCGATCTTGCCAAGGCCAAGCAGCTTCTCGCCGAGGCCGGCTTTCCGAACGGCATTCCTGAGCCGATTCAAATTTCGTTCGATCTCGGCTTTGCCGGTGTCAACGAGCCGACTTGCGTGCTGTTGCAGGAGAGCCTGGCGCAGATCGGCGTCCAGACCACGATCAACAAGGTACCGGGCGCTAATTGGCGCACAGAATTGACCAAAAAGACGATGCCGCTGTTCACCAATGTGTTTTCGGGCTGGCTCGATTATCCCGAATACTTTTTCTACTGGTGCTACCACTCCGGCAAATCGATCTTCAACACGATGGACTATCAGTCGCCGCAGATCGATGCGTTTATCGACGGCGCCCGGACCGCGGCGGCGAGCGGCGACGCCGCGAGCTACGACAAGGACGTGCAGGGTTTTGTCGACACCGCCTATACCGACATGCCGCGCATTCCGCTCTATCAGCCCTACGTCAATATCGCGATGCAGAAGAACATCACCGGCTATCAATATTGGTTCCACCGCCGGCTCGACTACCGCGCCTTCGCGAAGGGGTAGGCTTGTCGGCAGGGGTGACGACGTAAATGTTCACGATGATCCTCAAGCGGCTGGCTATGGCGGTTCCGAGCCTAATCGGCGTTGTGGTTGTGACTTTTATCCTGACCCGGGCGCTCCCGGGCGATCCGGCGGCTTATTTCGCCGGCCCGGCGGCGACGCCGCAGGCCATCGAGGAAGTGCGCGTCAAACTCGGTCTCGACAAACCGCTGATCGAGCAGTTCGGTCACTATGTGCTCGATCTCGCCCACGGCAATTTCGGCACCTCGCTGACCACCGGGCAACCGGTGGCGACCGAACTGCGCAACCGGCTCCCGGCATCCGCCGAACTGACATTACTGGGGCTGATCGTCTCCATCCTCATCGCCGTGCCGCTCGGCATCCTCGCCGCTACGCGGCCGAATTCGCTGGTCGATCATGCCTGCCGCATGATCTCGACCGCCGGCGTGTCGCTGCCGGTTTTCTTCACCGGCCTGATCCTGGTTTACGTCTTCTATTATCAGCTTGGGTGGGCGCCGGCGCCGCTCGGCCGGCTCGACGTCTTCTTCACCGAACCGCCGCATGTCACCGGCTTCTATCTGATCGACAGTTTGATCGCGCGCGACCCTGAGACCTTCGTGGCCGCGCTGAAGCAGCTCATTCTGCCGGCGTTGACGCTCGCCATCTTCTCGCTGGCGCCGATCGCGCGCATGACCCGCGCCTCGATGCTGGCGGTATTGTCGTCGGATTTCGTCCGCACCGCGCGGGCGAGCGGGCTTTCCGCCTATACCGTGATCATCACCTATGCGTTCCGCAACGCCATGCTGCCGGTCATCACCACGCTCGGCATGGTGTTCTCGTTTCTCCTCGGCGCCAATGTGCTGGTCGAGAAAGTTTTCGCCTGGCCCGGCATCGGCTCCTACGCCGTCGAGGCGCTGCTCGCCTCCGACTTCGCGCCGGTCCAAGGCTTCGTGCTCACCATGGCAGTGATGTACGTGATGCTCAATCTTTTGATCGACGTGCTCTACGGCGTGATCGATCCGCGCGTGAGGCTGGAAGCATGACGGATATTGCAGCCACGCCGCCGCGGGAAGGCGGGTTTGCCACGCTGATCAAACACTCGCGCTATGTCGTCAGCGAGAACCCGGTTACCGGCTTTGCCTTCGCGCTGTTCGTGCTGATCGTGCTTGCCGCCGTATTCGGCCCGCATATCGTGCCCTACGACCCGCTGGCGAGCGACACGACGCAGGCGCTCAAGCCGCCGAGCGCCCATCATTGGTTCGGCACCGACCAGCTCGGCCGCGATGTGTTCAGCCGGGTCGTGGTGGCGACGCGGCTCGATTTTTTCATCGCGGTCGCCTCGGTCGCGCTGGTGTTTTTGATGGGCGGGCTCGCCGGCGTCGCGGCCGGCTTCTATGGGGGCTGGACCGACCGCATCGTCGGCCGCATCGCCGACACCATCATGGCATTCCCACTGTTCGTGCTCGCCATGGGTATCGTCGCCGCACTGGGCAACACGGTGCAGAACATCATTCTGGCGACAGCGATCGTGAACTTTCCGCTCTATGCCCGCATCGCGCGCTCCGAAGCCAATATCCGCCGTGACGCAGGATTCGTCGAAGCGGCGCGGCTTTCCGGCAATGCCGATTGGCGGATCCTGACGTTTCAGATCCTGCCCAATGTGTTTCCGATCCTGGTGGTGCAGATGTCGCTCACCATGGGTTATGCCATCCTCAATGCCGCCGGCCTGTCGTTCATCGGGCTCGGCGTGCGGCCGCCGACGCCGGAATGGGGAATCATGGTGGCGGAAGGCGCGACCTTCATGGTGTCCGGCGAATGGTGGAATGCCTTCTTCCCCGGCGCGGCGCTGATGGTCGCCGTGTTCTGCTTCAATCTGCTCGGCGATGGCTTGCGCGACATGGTCGACCCCAGGAGACGTACATGAAGGGACGCACATGACAGCGGTCCCGGCGCTTTCCGTCGAAGGGCTTTCGGTCGAATTCCGCACCCGCTCCGGCATTGTGCGTGCACTCGACAATGTCAGTTTCAGCGTGGCCAAGGGCGAGACTATCGCGCTGGTCGGCGAATCCGGGTCGGGCAAATCGGTCACCGCTTACGCGGTGATGGGAATTCTCGATCCGGCCGGCCGCGTCAGTGCCGGCCGTGCCATGCTGGGCGGTCTCGATCTTCTCGCCGCTTCGCCGAGCAAGCTCGCGGAGGTGCGCGGCCGCGACATCGCGATGATTTTCCAGAATCCGCGCACCGCACTCAATCCAATCCGGATGGTCGGCCGGCAGATTGCCGATGTGCTGATCCGGCACGGCAATGTGTCGCGCAAGGACGCGCCTGCGGCGACGGTGGAAATGCTGCGCGCTGTCGGAATCACTGATCCGGGGCGGCGGGCCAAAGCCTATCCATTCGAAATGTCGGGCGGCATGTGCCAGCGCGTGATGATCGCCATTGCGCTGGCCGCGAAGCCGTCGCTGTTGATCGCCGACGAGCCGACCACCGGCCTCGACGTCACCACCCAGGCGGTGATCATGGATCTGGTCAACGATCTCGCCGGCAAGATGGGCATGGCGACGATCTTCATCACCCACGATCTCGCGCTGGCCGGCCAGCGTTCCTCACGCATCGTGGTGATGCATGCCGGTCACGTCGTCGAGAATGCCATCACTCAGGAATTGTTCGCGCATCCGCGGCATCCATATACGGCCGAGTTGATCGCGGCGACGCCGGATTCGGCGGCAAGCCTGGACGATCTCGCTTCTATTCCTGGCTCCCTGCCCGACCTTCGCCGCAGCGACTTGCCGCCTTGCCGCTATTCGGAGCGCTGCCCGCGTAGGATAGCGATCTGCGGGCAGCCTTTGCCGCATGTGACTTTCGGCGCCGATCATATAGTTGCCTGCTCTAATCCGCTTCCGGAGCAAAGCGTCGCCGCGCCAAGTATCATCGCACTTAATGTGAGTGCAGCATGACCGCCCTTCTCGACGTCGCCGACGTATCGAAACTGTTTCCGGTCGGCGGCGGTCCCGGCGCATGGACCCGGCTGAAACGCCGTTTTTCCGGCGGGGTGCAGAGCCTGCCCAAGGTCTATGCGGTCGATGACGTGAGCTTCGTCGTCAACAAGGGCGAAACCATCGGGCTGGTCGGGGAATCCGGCTGCGGCAAGTCGACTTTGGTGCGCGCATTGACGCGGCTGGTCGATGTCAGCGACGGCACCGTCAAGCTCAACGACCGCGACGTGTCGCGCAAGCATGCCCGTGTCTTCGCGAGCGACAAGGATCGCGCCCGCATCCAGATGGTATTTCAGGACGCCGGTGAAAGCGTCAATCCCCGCTTCACCGGCTTCGATGCCATCGCCGATCCGCTGCGGCGGCTGCGCAAGCTCCGCGGCAAGGCGCTTACCGAGCGCGTCGAAACCGTGGCGACCCAATGCGGTCTGCCGCTGCAATTACTGACGCGCTTTCCGCACCAGCTTTCCGGCGGCCAGCGCGCCCGCGTCGGCATTGCCCGCGCCATCGCCGTCGAGCCCGAACTACTTGTGCTGGACGAGCCGACCGCGGCGCTCGACGTTTCGGTGCAGGTCGTCATTCTTCAATTGCTGCAGCAGCTGAAGAAAGAGTTCGGCATGAGCTACCTGTTCGTGTCGCATGACCTCTCCGTGGTGAAGCTGCTCTGCGACCGGGTGCTGGTGATGTATCTCGGCAAGATCGTGGAATCGGGTCCGGCACTGCAAGTGTTCGAACATCCGCTGCATCCCTATACGCAAGCGCTGGTGGCCGCGGTGCCGCGCTTGCACGAGAACGGCAGCGAACGGCTGCGTCTCTCTGGCGAACCCCGCAGCCCGATCGACCCCGATCCGCATGTGTGCCGCTTTTATGGCCGTTGCCCACGCGGTACCGATGCCTGTAAAATCACCATGCCGGCGCTGCGGAGCTTCGGCGATCGGCGGGTGGCATGCCACTACGCCGAGGAGTTCCTGCCGCCCGCGAAAGCCGCTTCATGAAACGCAAGAAAGTCCGCAAAGCAAAACCGGCACCCGCCAAACGGGCCGCCACAAAGACCCTCAAGACCAAGTCGCATAGTTCCCCTCGTACGGTGACCAAAAAGACCAAAGCGCCAACTCAAAAGCCTGCCACCAAGACGGCACCGCTTGACGTGTTGGATGCGCTGATCACAGCGAGCGCGCATGAACTCAGGCTGCCGCTCGAACCGGCCTGGCGCCCGGGTGTAAAGTTCAATCTGAATCTGATCTTGCGTATCGCCGCGCTGGTCGATGAATTCCCCCTGCCCGACGACGCCGAGCCCGGACCGGTGTTTCATGCTTGATACGCCCGCAACTGAATTCACCGCGCCATCCGCCGCGGACATCGCCGATTCGGTAGCTTCCGGCCGCCGCAGCGCCCAAGACGTCATCGAGACGACGGTCGCACGCATCCGCGAGCGCGATCCTGTTCTCAACGCCTTCACCGCCGTGACCGAGGATCGTGCCCTTTTGCGTGCCCAGGTGATCGACCGTACGCGGGCGCGCGGCGAGCCGCTCGGGCCGCTCGCCGGCGTGCCGTTCGCGGTCAAAAATCTGTTCGACGTGGCAGGGCTGCCGACACTGGCCGGTTCCAAGATCAACCGCGACCTGCCGCCCTCGGCATGCGACGCCACTTTGATCGAACGGCTCGAGGCCGCCGGCGCCATTCTCATCGGCGCGTTGAACATGGGCGAATACGCCTACGATTTCACCGGCGAGAATATTCACGACGGCCCGTCGCGCAATCCGCACGACATCAACCGCATGACCGGCGGCTCGTCCGGCGGCTCGGGCGCCGCGGTCGGCGGTGCGCTGGTGCCGCTCGCGCTCGGCTCCGACACCAATGGTTCGATCCGCGTGCCGGCATCGCTGTGCGGCATATTCGGCTTGAAGCCGACTTACGGCCGGCTGTCCCGCGCGCGCAGTTTCCCCTTCGTGTCGAGCTTCGATCATCTGGGGCCGTTCGCACGCACCGCTTACGATCTCGCCCTCGCTTACGATGCGATGCAGGGTTTCGACGCCGCCGATCCTGTCTGCGCCGAACGGCCGGCCGAGCCGGTGGCGCCGCTGTTGGAGCGCGGCACGGACGGTCTCCGCGTCGCCGTCGCCTCGGGCTATTTCAAATGCAAAAGCGGCGAGGCCTGCTACGCCATCGACCGGGTCGCTGCGGCGCTCGGCGCCAATCGCGACATCGAGATTCCGCAGGCCGAACGCGCACGCGCCGCGGCCTTCATCATCACCGCAACCGAAGGCGCGAGCCTGCATCTCGATCGCTTGCGAGCGCGCGCGGCCGATTACGATCCCGCGGTGCGTGACCGGCTTATTGCCGGCGCGATGGCGCCAGCCTCGCTGATCGTCAAAGCGCAGAAATTCCGCCGCTGGTATCGCGAGCAGGTGCTCAAATTGTTCGACGAGGTCGACGTTATTCTGGCACCGGCAACGCCGTGCACAGCGCCGCTGATCGGCCAGCAGATGTTCATGCATGGCGAGACCGAAATGCCGGTGCGGGCCAATCTCGGCATTTACACCCAGCCGATTTCCTTCATCGGCCTGCCGGTCGTCGCGGTGCCGGTGCCGCTCACGCCGCTGCCGATCGGCGTCCAGATCATCGCCGCACCTTGGCGCGAGGACGTGGCATTGCGCGTCGCGCATGCGCTCGAGTCCAGCGGCGCCGTTGCCGCCATGCAGCCACCGATCTAACAACCCCGCTCATTCCCGCGCAAGCGGGAATCCAGATCTGGGTCCCCGCTTTCGCGGGGACGAGCGGACGACTATCATGGAAAAAGTGAGGAGAAAATAAATGGAGATCGACCTGCCGGAGGTCGTCGCCGAAGTAGCGGCCGCGTTCGAGCGCTACGAAAAAGCGCTGGTGTCGAACGACGTCGCCACGCTCGACGCGCTGTTTCATGACGATCCGCGCACCATTCGCTATGGCGGCTTCGAGAATCTCTACGGCTACAAGGAAATCATGGCGTTCCGCGCCGCGCGTCCTTCCGTGGGCCTGGCGCGGACGCTGTCGAAGACCGTCATTACCACTTATGGGCGCGACTTTGCGGTGGCATCGACGCTTTACGATCGGCCGTCGTTTGCGGGCAAGATCGGCCGGCAGATGCAGACCTGGGTGCGCTTTACCGAAGGCTGGCGCGTGGTGGCGGCGCATGTGAGCATGATCGACGAGCCCAAATAGTCGAAGCACCGGACACATTTATAAATCCGCTTTGTCGACGGCATGCACCTGCAATGTCACCGTCCGCACGCCGGGGTCGCGTAGATCGTCTGAAATGTGAAAGCCAAGGTGGCTACACATCCCAAGCATGGTGGCATTTTCCGCCAGTACCTCGCCGTGCACGGTCTTGAGGTTCTTGTGACGGGCAAATTCGATCATGTGCTGCATCAACAGCCAGCCGACCCCGTGACCTTTCAGCCGCGAGCGCACCAGAATGGCAAATTCGGCGCTATCGCCGCTTGCGTCATCATGCAGGCGAACCACGCCCAGCATTTTTCCGCTTTTCTGCTCGATACAAATAAACGCCATGGCGCGGGCCGGATCGTAATGGATAAGCCTATCGAGCAGCGCCGGACTTACTTCGCGCAATGACGCGAAGAAGCGCAGCCGCAGATCCGCCCTCGTCACTTCGCTGAGAAAGTCCGGATAAAGCGCAGCATCTTCCGACACCAGCCGGCGGATCAAAGCCGGCGTTCCATCGCGCAAAATGACGTGCGCCTCGTTCAATGCCATGCAGCAACAGTAATCGCGCTAGGTCGCTGCTCGTTCCTTCACGAAAGCGCGCCAGCCGCCAAAGTCTGAAATATCGCGCGCGCCGTCGACGGCATCGGCTTCGACCAGAAAGCCTTTGACGCCCTGGCCGCCGGCGAGTTCGACCGTTCCGACCGACAGCGGCGGCGGCACCGCGGCGACGAAGCGGCCGAAAGCGGCTTCGGACAACGCCCAGACCTCGACCTCGATGGCGGTGCCGGCGCCGTTCTTTACCCGCAGCATGCCGGGCTTCGGCGGTGTCGTTTCGGGCAGCGCATAGAGCCGGTAATGCGGCGCGGTTTTGGTGCTCGAGATCAGCCGCGCACCGGCCGCGCTTAATTCGCCATGGAGCGGCATGCCGGAGAGATGCGCGCCGACTACCGCGAGCGCGATTTCGCCGGATGCCGGCTTATTGGACGGCTTCGCGAGCGGCGGCTGCGGCTGTTTGAGCGCGCCGAGCGGCAGACCGGTAGCGTGATGGAATTGCCGCCCGATAGCGGCGAGCCTGGCATCCTCGCCGCCGGGCGCGAGCAGCGTCACGCCGAACGGCGTGCCGTCCGGCCGCATCGATGCCGGTATCGCGAGCCCGGCGAGATCGAGCAGATTGACGAAATTGGTATAAGTGCCGAGCCGGCTGTTAAGATGAATCGGATCGGCTAGCACCTGTTCGACCGAATAGATCGTCGGCGCGGTCGGTACCACCAGCGCATCGATCGAGTGGAACGCGTGATCACGCACCCGGCGCAGCGCTTCGAGCTGATAGAAGGCGGCGAAGGCGTCAGCCGCCGTACCATGCGCGCCGGCGAGAATGATCTGCCGCGTCACCGGCAGGATCGATTCCGGCGATGAGGCAATCATGTCCTTGATGGTGAGATAGCGCTCGGCGACCCACGGCCCTTCGTAGAGGAGCCGCGCCGCGGCGTAGAACGGCTCGATATCGACTTCGACGATGGTAGCGCCCTGCTCGGCAAAACGCGCCAGCGCCGCGTCATAGGCAGCGGCCGAAATCTTATCGCCGAAGAACAGGCGCTGGCCGGCGAGCGGAACGCCGATGCGGACGCCGTCCGGCACCGGGCCTAACGGGCGCAGCGGCCGCGAGCGCGAATACGGATCGGCCGGATCGGCGCCGGCGAGAACGCGCAGCGCCGTCCCCGCATCGTCGACGGTGAGCGAAAAGATCGAAACGCAATCGAGTGTCCGGCACGCCGGCACGACGCCCGCGGTGGAGACCAGCCCGAGGCTCGGCTTGAGCCCGACAATATTGGCGAACATCGCCGGCACCCGGCCCGAGCCCGCGGTGTCGGTGCCGAGCGACAGCGGCGCGATGCCGGCGCCGACCGAAAGCGCCGAACCGCTGCTCGATCCGCCCGGAATCATTTTAGCGTCGAACAGATTGCGGCCGATGCCGTAGGGCGAACGCACGCCGACAAGGCCGGTGGCGAACTGATCGAGATTGGTCTTGCCGAGAATGAGCGCGCCGGCGGCCCGCAGCCTTGCCACGGCCGTGGCGTCCCGCTTGGCGCGATAAAGATAGGCCGGACAGGCCGCGGTGGTCGGCAGGCCGGCAACGTCGATATTGTCCTTCACCGTGACCGGGATGCCGTAGAGCGGCAGCGTCTTGTCGCCGTCCTCCAGCGCCTTGGCGTCGGCAAGGACGTCTTTTTCATAGCGCAAGGTGATGAAAATGGCCGGATCGTCGTGGGCGCGGATGCGCTGATAGCTGCGGGCGACAATGTCGGCCGGCGACGCCGCGCCGCCGCGATAGGCATCGAGGATTTCGGCAATAGTCTCGGTCACGTCAGCCTTCCCCACGCGCAAATTCGAGGCGCAAAAAGCGGGCCGGCCGACCGCGTTCGCCGGTCAATTCCTAAAGCGCCTAGTCCTTTCGTGCAATCGCGGACCAATCACTTCACCGGCGCAACATCCGGGATGAAGCGCTGGCCGAAAACCGGCTCCTTATAGGGGGTCGGCGGCAATTCCCAGGCGCCGGTCGAGGGCGGCCGCACCTCGGCATCGACATGCACGTCGAGCAGGAACGGCTTGTTGGCCTTGATGGCATGCTCGAGCGCGCCGCGGAAGTCTTCCGACTTGGTGACGGTCAGCGCATCGACGCCCGCGGCCCGTGCCCAGGCGGCGAAATCCGGATTGTACGGCTTCTTGTTGGCGCCCTGGTGGAACATGGTGCCGTGCTCGCGGCCGCCGAACATGCCAAGCTGAATGTCGCGGATCGAGACCCAACCGAAATTGTTCCAGATCACCCACACCACCGGGATGTTATATTCCACCGCGGTGCACAGCACATGCGGCACCATGGTGAAGCAGCCGTCGCCGGTGACCGCGACCACCGGCCGGTCCGGCGCCGCAAGCTTGGCGCCGAGCGCGCCCGAGGCGCCGAAGCCCATGCCGGAGAAACCCCAGGAGTTGAGCATGGTCTGCGGTTTGCGCGCGTTCCAGAACTGCATGTACCAGTTGTGGCTCACCCCGACATCGCAACAGATGATGGCGTCCGGCGGCAGCACCGCTTGGCAATCGGCGACGACACGCTCCGGCCGCAGCGGCGAGACGTGCAGCTCGAAATTAGGCCGCACGAATTTTTCCCATTCCGCGCGCCAAGTCGCAATATCAGCGAGCCAGACTTTGGTCGTCCCGCCTTTAGCACCGCGGCGCTCGGCTTCGGCGAGCAACTGCCGGAGGAAGGTGCGGGCATCGGCGAGGAGGCCGAGATCGGGCGGATAATTGCGGCCGAGCTCGCTTGGATCGACGTCGACATGAATGAGCTTCGTCGTCGGAAAATTCCACGAATAGCCGGGCATCCACGACGAGGCCGAACGGTCGTCGAAGCGGGCGCCGATCGCGACGACAACATCGGCGCGGCGGCCGGCTTCGTTGGCGGGAAAGGCGCCGTTCCGCCCGATGAAGCCCAGCGAGAGCGCATCGGTCATGTCGATGCAGCCCATGCCGTTCGGCGACGAGATCACCGGGACGCCGAATTTTTTCGCGAACTCGGTCAGTTCGCGGCTTGCCTCCGACAGCGTCACGCCGTGGCCGATAAAAATCACCGGGCGCTCCGCGCCGAGGATCATGTCGAGCGCGCGGGAAATCTCTTCGGGCGAGGCGCCGCTGCGCTGCGTGTTGAGGGGCGGCGCCGGCGGCGGCATCTCGACGTCGTCTTCTTCCTGAAAGACGTTGAACGGCACGTCGATATTGACCGGCCCCGGCCGGCCCGACAGCATCGTCGTCATGCCCTGCCGCAGGGCGAGCGGCAGCATGTCGACGCGGGTCGGCTGAAAGCTGCGTTTGACCACCGGCCGGATGATGTTGACGAAGTCGGCCTGGTAATGCCGGTTGATTTCCTGGAACGGGCTGCGGTTGAACTGCGAGGTCGGCACATTGGCGGTGATAGCGAGGAGCGCGGAGGAATCGGTCAGCGCGCAAGCGAGCGGCATGACGATATTGGCGGAGCCGGGCCCGCACGAGGTGAGCGTCGCCACCGGCTGATGGCGGACGCGAAAATAAGCGTCCGCCATATGGGCGGCGACCTGCTCGTGCCGCGGCGACACCAGCTTGATGCGGTCGCGGGCCTCGTAGAGCGGATCGAGCATGCCGACATTGCCGTGTCCACAAATGCCGAAGACATACGGAATGTCGTTCGCGATCAGATATTCGGTGATCAGCTCGGCGCCCTTCATCCGTGGCATAGTCGCTCCTGACGGCTCGGTGCAATAATTTGCGGGGCGTGTTCTATCACGCCGCGGGCCGCCATTGCGAGGCGCGCAAGCGAACCCGTTCTCGCGACGCCTCCGCGCCCGAGCTATGCCGACGCCATCACAAATTCGTCCCGCGGAGCCTCATCGCGTCACGCCTTACGCCGCGGTGGGACGGCTTTCGGCTCGATGGTGCGCCACAGATAAATAAGGAAGCGGAACGCCGACAGACGCGGGCACAACCTCCGCACCATCGGGTGCGGCGCTGCCCAGCGGGGCAGCTCGTCTGTCGGCGTCCCACCACGGCTCTCACCAAAGGGAGTCGTCGTCCCTAAGGCTCAGCTTCAGGCCAGGTTTCCTGGGACGCGGTCTGACGCATGATCCGGAAAAGTGGATACCGGTTTTCCGAAAAGATCATGCGCAAGCAAAAACGCGCTTGCGGGTGTTACCCGCCTTCGCCTGTCCCAGCCCAGGGAAGCACCTCCCGCCCCGGTCATAATGCCGAGGGACTGATGCCCGAAGCTGCCCGGGAATAGGGTGGATAGCCCCATCCGCGGGCACCGCACTTGCCCCGCCACCGGAAAGTCCCCTCGCCGACGGCGTCCTTAGTGAGCAAGATTCGTAGCTTATGTAACTTAAACAGATACGCTCGTCAAGAAGGATGTATCCGTTAAAGTGACATTCTTTTCAGCCGTCATGGCCGGGCTTGACGCGCTCTGGATCAATTCGCCGGGGCTGTTGAGACGACTTTTGAGAAGACCGGACTTATCTGCAAAATAAAGGCTACGATTCCAGAAGGCGCGCCGAACTTCCTCTCCGAAGAGTTGGATAGCCGTTCCCCGGCAGCATAGCACCGCTGTCGCTTATTGGCCGATGCTGTCGAAAAAGGAGGCTTTTCTTCAGTGCGCGTCTGAGATGGGAGCCGCGACGAGCCATCCGATGCTTCAAGTGGAGGATGGCGACCGTGATCTCGAAGGGACTGACGCGATCTTTGTGACTAAGCAAATGATACGCGGCGTCGGACGGGTGGCGGACCGAGGATTCGAAGGGCGAGTGTTTTGAGGTTCTGCACGATTGCGGCGAGATGGAACTCGTCGCGGGCGCCGGAGAGACCGCGAAGCCGCATACGTTCGAAGCCATGATGGGTCTTCAAATGCGCGAACCGCATCTCAACCCGCTTTCTTTCATCCCGTGATTTGGCGAAGGCCTTTGTCTTCATCTTTCGCCGCGCCACATCGCGGGCGTCCTCGTGGAGGTCGCGGGGGATCTTGCGCGCCTGGTCGGTCGTGCAGCACTTTGCTCTGATCGGGCAGTTGTCGCAGTCATGCTTTGAAGCGCGGTACAGCAGCGTGCGACCGTCATGCACGGTGCCACTGGTCCGCAGCAGTTTACCATTGGGGCAGACATAGACGCCGCGTTTACTGTCCCAGCGGAAGTCCGAGCGTGAGAAGATACCGTCCTGCCGATCGCTCATCTCCCAAACCGGGATGTGCGGGGTGATCTTCTTTTCCTTGACCAGCCAGCCCAGGAACTTGCCGGTGCCATAGGCGGTGTCGGCAGCGAGTCGCTTCGGCTTTAGATTGAAGCGCCGCTCGGTGCGATCCAGCATCGTTTTGGTGGCGGCAACTTCATCGTAAGTGCGAGCCGGCGTCGCCTCGACATCGACAATCACCGCATTTTCGATATCGATGAGGTAGTTCAGCCCATAACCGAACTGCACGCGCTTGTTGGCCTTGGCTGTCCATGCCGATTGCGGATCCGACGGCGAGATCACCTTGGGTGGCTTGCGCTCGTATCGGCGCGGCCGCTTGCCCACGGGGCCGCCGCCAGCTTCATCGTCGGAAGCATCATTCTTAATTGTTGCTTCGGCTTCGAGTGCCGCCAGATATTCAGCCACGGCTCGCTTCTGACGCTGCTTCTCTGTCCAATCCAACTCGCCGGGCGCCTTGCCGTGATAGCGGCTCGCGTTCGCTTCCATGACGCTCGCATCCACGGCAAAGCCCTCGCCCTTGACAAGGCCCGTCGCCATCGCCGCCATCACCACCCGCTCGAAAATATGGCGCAGAATATCGCTCTCACGGAAGCGGTTCAGACGATTCTCGGAGAACGTCGAATGATGAGGAACCTTGTCGTCGAGATCGAGCCGACAGAACCAGCGATACGCTAAATGTAAATCGACTTCCTGGGTCAGCCTGCGTTCGGAGCGCAGTCCATAACAGTATCCAACAATCAACATGCGGATCATCAGTTCAGGATCAACCGATGGCCGACCGATCTCGCTATAATAGGGCTCAAGCCGCTCGTGAATATCAGCCAGCGCCAACGTCACAAAGCCATCGATGCGCCTGAGCAAGTGGTCCTTCGGAACGCGCTCATCGAGCCGAAACTGATAGAAAAGGCTGGCCTGATCGCCCCGCCGCCCCATCATCGCCGCCTCCAAGCTCGTGATCCACACAATCAGCGGAATCACTGTTCGGCGACTTCATCAAGCCTTTTTCGACAGCATCGGTCCTTCTTCGACGTCTTGGCTCTCCGCACGAGGACGCGAGACGTAACTGAGTTGAACGCTTGCGAAGCGGTCCAATACGGATTCACGTTGCAAAAGCCGCGATTGCCGGCCAGCACATTCGGTACGCATTCTTCGACTGTGCGGTAATAACAGTACCAGACCATGTTGCCAGTTCCCACATTTACCACCGCGCACCAGGGCGCCTCCCCATAGTATTCGGCTTGGCTGGAGGGAACTTCGAAAGACATTGCCGCCGCTAAGGTAGCAATCACAATCGTCAGTCGCTTGGTGGCTTTCATCACAACAGTCCCTCCGCTGCGTCGGCTGGATCGTCTACCGCGTACGAAAATAGCACCCAATGCAAATCCATGAAATCGAACTCACTTGTGCGGCGTTCGTTGCCAATATTTCACCAGATCGCTGGCTTGGCGTTTGAGGGCATAGCGGACATCGGGCTGGAAAGTCGCCACTTCGGTTGCCGTTGGGCAGGCGGCAGGGACTCGGAATTTAAAACAAGGGAGAACGTCATGATGCTGGATCGGAATGAATACCGCAAACAATTGGGGCTGGCGTCAAGGAAATCGGCCAGCTCAGTCCCGATACGATCAGGGGCTATATGGAACTCAGTTCAGCCGGCCAGAAGAAGAATCTGCTCGGCGGCAAGACGCGCGAACTCATCGCGCTCGCGGTGGCTGTAACGTTGCGCTGCGACGGCTGCATTACCGTTCATGCTGAGGCGGCGATAAAACAGGGAGCAAGCAAAGACGAGATTGCGGAGGCGCTGGGTGTCGCGGCGGCCATTAATACCGGGGCCGCGCTGGTCTATTCCACACGCGTGATGGACGCGTTTAAGGAATACCCGCAAGCGGTCTCGTAGCAAGGGCGATGACGGCCGGGTCGGCTTGTCGAATGTCCAGTTGTGGCACAAGCCGCCGTGCTGATCGTTTTTACAGATGTCCCTCTTGACGGTAAATCGGACGCCTCGCGACACAAGCCCGATGTCGCCTAATGACCCTAATCCAACTCGTCAATTTGGATCGTCGGAAGGTGACAGGTGAGGTCAGGAACCACACCTTGTTGAGCTCGGCTTCGATTGCTCCCGCGATCAGGTATTGGGCTTCGGCGAGCATCGATACGGCAGCCTGTGAGCTTCCCGTACTCATTTCCTGCACACTTTCAGATATTAGGAAGATCAATTCATCGCGGATTTCCTGCGGTGACAGTTCAACCATTTCACCCCCCTACGCTCTAACGCCTACAGCACGATGAACAGCCGACCGTTACAATATGATCGGAATAAGGCAGTCTATTTGCAGCAACGGGAGAGATGTTGAAATGTGCGCTATCGCTTGACCGCACGCGCTGGTTTAGCTCGGCGCCTATTTTCCGCATCGCCTCCCGCGAAGGGAGGTCATGGAAGAGCATGTCCGCTGGTGGCCTATAGCTGAGGAATTACTAGCCCTCGGGGTACCAAGCCCGCAATGGACTGCAAATGGTAGCCGTTCTCAAGAACTCGGGGCACATGCCGGGCCGTCGCATGACGGCGCGCATGGCAGTTTCCAACTCTCACCGCAACTATTATCGGGCGATTGCATACAATGCGCGGCCAACCTGCGCCAATGTTCGATGTATTCACGTTGTTCCGGGGTAGCGCTTGGGTCGAAAACAAATTCGCCCTGCATCGCACTCTTGCTGGCGTGCCCGAGCATTTGCATTTTGTTGCTACCGCAGAACGGCGCGTACCACGTTTTGGCACCGCTCGCCGCCCGGAAACAAAGCCAACCCAACATTCCAGCCGCCTCACAGCGTGGTTGGTTGTCGATCTTTTCGGCCGATGCCGTTCCGATCAGCACAGCGAGAGCAGCACTTGCCAGGAGCGCGACGATAACTTTCTGTAACATGACCTGATGAGGTAGGATGGCCGGTGGTTGATCCAACTTCGCAAGTTAATCGCCCCTAATGGCGAAATTTTGAAACTCACGATTATGTAGCCGCTCTTATACCACCTAGCGCCAGTTTAATTTATGCATCGTGACATTGATATGGTTGTGGCGCAGGCATCCGCGCGGCATAGGCTACCCGCGCTAAATCCGATGGAGCCGGCGCCAGCGTCCCGGACTGTAACCCTCGTTCCTGGAAAAAACGCGGGTGAAGTGGCTTTGATCGACAAAGCCGCAGAGCTGGGCAATGTCGGCGAGTTCCCGGTGTGGGTCCTGTAAAAGCTCCTTGGCGCGCTCGACGCGTTGTTTGATCAGCCATCGGTAGGGCGGGACGCCCGTCGCCTGCTTGAACGCCCGGCAGAAGTAGCTCGCTGATAGTCCGCATTCATTCGCGACCTCGGAGATCGAAGGATCGCGCGCCAAATTGGCGGCGATGAAATCGCGGGCGCGCTGCAGCTGCCACGACGCGAGGCCGCCGCGGGCATTCCGTCCCTCGGCCGGGATACCGCCGTAGGCGCTCACGACATGAGCGAAAAAAGCGAGCGCGATGCAGTCAGAAAACATCGCGGTGGCTTCGCCAGGCTGCTCCATCACGCCGGCGATCGCTTGCGCCAGACCGAACATGACCAGATCGCGATCGCCAAAATTCGGCGCATAAAGCCCTTTCACCCGGCGCATGCCGGCTTCGTTGGCCATCTCATCGAGCGCAATTTGCGGGATGTAAAAGCGAAGTGAATCGAAAGGCGTATCCAGACTGACGACCGGATTGTCGCGCAGGTCGATCAGCTGCGCATCGCCGAGACGGAGCTCGGGCACTTCCCGGCGCCGTCCCGCCGTCCACAGGTTCGAGAAAAACGGCACCGCCAGCGGCACATGAAATGAAAAAGCTTCCTCTGGCGGCACCGACAAGGATCGGCCGCGCATCGGATGATTGTTGCGGAGACGCGAGAATCCGATGCGCGCCCTCGACGATCTCCGTGCCATAAGCGTGGGCGGACGATCGATCCGGAAGCGTCTAGCAAGGACTTCTTCGATTACGTCCCCGCCCATCATTGCTCCCTAAAAGGTTTTTAATCGGCAATAATTTTCTTGAGCAACAAACACTCTCGCCTTTTCCATGCGAGCAGCCACTTCCCGGACGGCAGACAGCATACAACGGCTCATGCTCGAAAAAACAGCGGCAAATCGCCAGCGGGCCGCCGCAGCGATTTTTCAAATGAATCTTACAAAATGGGCAAATTCATACAATTTTGCGGGCGCTTTCGAACGATACCGTGTGCGCGCCCTCGGGAGCATCGAACTCGGCTGGTTCGTTGCAGCTGCTAACTGGAAAGGTGCCATGAAGAATCTTTATGTTGTTGCCATGCTCGCCGCCGCGCTGGCGGGAGGGACTTTGGATTCTGCCTTGGCGGAATCCGCATCGAAGGCCGGCATCAAGAACGTAGTCTTGGTGCATGGCGCGTTTGCCGACGGCTCCGGCTGGGAAGCCGTTGCCAAGATCCTCGAGAAGGACGGCTACGCGGTGTCGGTGGCGCAGCCACCCGAGACCTCTTACGCCGATGACGTCAAATACGCGAAGGCGGCCGTCGACGCCATGGACGGGCCGGTGGTTCTGGTGGGCCACAGTTATGGCGGCTCCATCATCACCGAGGCCGGCAACGATCCGAAGGTGTCGGCACTGGTCTACATCGCCGCCTTTGCACTCGATGACGGTGAGAGTTGTGCGTCGATCGAACAGGCGTTGCCGCAAGCCTCGAAGGCATTCAAGCCGGACAGCAGCGGCAACTGGTGGATAGAACAGGCGCATTTCGCGGCCGACTTCGCGGCGGACGTTCCGCCGGCCGTGTCCCACTTCATGGCCATATCGCAGGTGCCGATCTCCACCGACTCGTTCACCCACAAGGTCACGAAGCCCGCCTGGAAGACCAAGCCTACCTGGTACATGGTCGCCACTGCAGACCGGTCCATCAATCCTGAGCAGGAGCGCATGATGGCGAAGCGCGCCCATGCCACGACGGTCGAAGTGAATGCCAGCCATGTGGCCTACATGTCTCACCCGAAGGAAGCAGCCAAGCTCATCGAGGAGGCTGCGGCCTCCGCGCCGGCCAATCAGTGAAGCGACGAGGCGGCGCGAGAGTAGACCGATCTCTACCTTCGCGCCGCCTGAGCTGACGGCCGATTAAACGATTGCCTCTGCTCCGACTGGGCCGGTGCGCCTACGCGTAGCGCGCTGATGCTTACCCGCCAATGAGAAAGCGGTTCGCTTTAAGGGCAGTTCATCGGGAGAACACTATGGAAAAGCAGATTGTCATCGAGTCTCCAGATGCAAAGTTTAACGCTTACATCGCGCGGCCAGCCAAGTTACCCGCGCCGACGGTGGTCGTTCTCCAGGAATTGTTCGGCGTCAACGCCGACATCCGGGCGACCTGCGATGAATTGGCAGCCCAGGGGTTCATCGCGATCGCGCCGGATCTATTCTGGCGGCAAGAGCCTAACGTCGGTCTCAACGTAAGATCTGAAGCTGACTGGCAACACGGTCTACGACTCTACGCGGCGTATGATCGGGATGCGGGCGCGAAAGATATCATGGCGACGGTCCGCACTGCTGCTGCGTTGCCGGAGTCGACCGGAAAGGTTGCGTTGCAGGGGTACTGCCTCGGTGCATTGATGGCCTTTATCACGGCCGCCCGTTATGAGGTCGACGCCGCCGTTGCTTATCATGGCGGCGACACCGAAAAATACCTCGGCGAGGTTGGTGGATTGAAGGCCCCCTTGCTGATGCACCTCGGCGAGGAGGACGAATTCATCTCAAAGACGGCGCAAGCCGAGATCAAGGCGGCGCTCACAAAAAAGCCAAACGCGACCGTCTACAGCTATCCGGGTCAGCGTCACGCCTTCTCGGCTCACGCCTTCTCCCGGCATAATGGGGCGCACTACAACGCCGCGGCGGCAGCGCTCGCCAACGGGCGAACAAGCGAATTTCTAAATCAACAACTGCGGTGAGATTCGCTCGCTATACTGTGTCCAGAAAATAACTCGGCTTAGCTCCTAGGGCGGATTAGCCGAAGGCGCCATCCTACAAGAGCTAGCGCAACTCATCGACTCTTGCGCGGTGATCCGCGTGCGCCCACTGAGAGAAAGGGTGCATCGCCAGAGAGCCGTTATAATATTGCCTCTGCCCGGTTACTTCCGGTCCGATCCATTCCGGCCGTTCGATGGGATGATGTTCACTCGGAAGCTCGATTTCGGCAATAACCAGACCGCCATTCGCTCCGGTAAACTCGTCAACCTCCCAGGTGAGATCGCCGCAAGGAATGATATGGCGGGTCTTTTCAACAACGGTGCCCTGCCGCAATGGCATCAACGCTTCCGCCTCGAATGTCGGAATCGGGTATTCAAGCTCAAGACGGCGCAATGCCGAGGGAGATGACTTCACCGTTAGCGTCGCGCGGGTGTTATCGCGAATACGAACCCGTATCGATACCTTCGGATTCGAATCGAGATACGCCTGCCGAATATCGGAACAACTGACCGCAAAGTTTCGCCAATCGTCATTTTGGACGAGGAATTTGCGCTCGATTTCGATATTCATGGAATTTCACTTACGGCGCTTGATGACGGAATCGCGACACCAGAGTTAGCAACGGTAACTATCGACCTCAAGTACCGGAAGCACGATCGGTGCCTTGAAATTTTCGGTCGCTCCGGGAAGCGCGATAAAGCGCATGGCTGGGCTGCATCGCACGCCGCCTCCAATCGCCGTTATTGAACGAGCGTGACTTCCTCCATCTCTTAGAGTCCGTAGGATGGGTTGAGCACTTGCGAAACTGATCGCTTGTGAACGGTTCCCGTGACGCATCGATGCCCCTCTGAATATAGCTGTGCTCGCTGAGCTACGCCTGCTGGGCATTCCTGGCAGCCCAATATTTGGTCCTGCCCCTTTCATACCCTTTCGGGCATAGCGGACATGGCTGGAGCGGCTGCTAGCTCGACCCGGTGCCAGTGACGCGAACCGACACGGCGTCCGCACGGAAGTCCAACTTTGCCGATCACATCTTAGGGAAGTACGTTTTAGGGAATTACGTTCGCACGGGCAGGACGTTCATAATGCGGCCCACAAGGTCGCGGTTAATTCGACAGCCCCAACGCCAGGAGGGTTTGATGTTTGAACATCACTCGGTTCACCCCAGTCGCCGCGAAGCACTCGCCGCGGGCGGTGTGCTGCTGCTGGGCGCAGTCTTGTGGCCAGCAAACATTCGCGCCCAAACCGGCACCGGCGCCAAAAGTCGCATCGGCATCATCGGCTCGGGCCATATCGGCGGCACGATCGGTGGGCTGTGGGTCAAGGCTGGCCACCCCGTGCTGTTCTCGTCGCGTCATCCCGAAGAACTGAAGAATCTGGTGGCGGGCCTCGGCGCAAACGCCCAAGCAGGCACGGTCGACCAAGCCATCGCCTTCGGCGATGTGATCTTCATCGCCGTGCCCTATGGCGCGCTGCCGCAGATCGGTCAGACCTACGGGGCGGCGCTCAAAGGCAAAATCGTGCTCGATGCCTGCAACGCCGTTGCCGCCCGCGACGGCGCTATCGCCGATGAAGTCGAGCGCGACGGCATCGGCGTGACCTCGCAGAAATATCTGCCCGGTACGCGGCTGGTGCGCGCCTTCAACACGATGGGCTACATGATTTTCGCGCGCGAGGCGAACCGCGCCGATCCGAAGCTTGCGGTGCCGATCGCCGGCGACGACCCCGAGGCGGTGAAAGTGGCGGCGGGCCTCGTTCGCGACGCCGGCTTCGATCCGGTGGTGGTTGGCAAGCTTGCGGATGCCAGCCGCTTTCAGCGTGGCGGGCCGGGTTACGGCCAGGAGGTGAGCGCCGCCGAGCTCAAGCAAAAGCTGTCATTGGCGCCATGAGTGGTCGGCGCCATGAGTGATCCCATGACTGCATTGCGGCGCTGGTCGGGGCGGGCGGTGCCGGCAACCCCGGAAGAACGCGCCGCGGCGCTTTGGTCGTTCGCCTATTTTTTCATGCTGCTTGCCAGCTACTACGTGCTGCGGCCGCTGCGCGACCAGATGGGCATTGCCGGCGGCGTGAAAAACCTGCCGTGGCTGTTCACCGCCACGTTTCTGACGCTGATCGTGGCGCAGCCGCTCTATGGCGCATTGGTGGCGAAGCTGTCGCGCGCGCGATTCATCCCCATCGTCTATCACTTCTTTGCCGTCAATCTGGCACTGTTCTGGCTGTTGCTGACGCTCAAGATCGGCACGGCGAGCGTCGCGCGTGTGTTCTACGTCTGGGTCAGCGTGTTCAGCCTGTTCGCGGTCGCGGTGTTCTGGTCGTTCATGGCCGACCTGTTCACCGCCGACCAGGGCAAGCGATTGTTCGGCTTCATCGGCGCCGGCGGCACGGCCGGCGCGCTGCTCGGTCCCGTCATCACGATCGGCCTGTCCGTGCCGCTAGGTCCGGTCAATCTCTTGATCGCAGCGATCATCTTGCTGGAAGCGGCGGTGTTCTGCGTCTACCGGCTCGAGCGTGCGGCGAACGCACAGGTGAAGCGGGCGCCGGAGCCGCAGCGGATCGGCGGCAGCGCGTTTGCGGCGCTGCCCGAGGTCATTCGTTCGCCTTATCTGCTCGGAATCGCGGCATGGATCAGTTTGTTGTCGTTTTGCGCGACCTTCCTTTATTTCGAGCAGATCAACATCGTTGCAACCGACGTGCACGGCGCCGGTGCGCAGACCCGTATTTTCGCCGGTGTCGATCTCGCCGTGAATTTGCTCTCGCTGGCAACGCAGCTTTTCGCCACTGCACAATTGCTCAAGCGGTTTGGCACAGGCATCACGGCCGCGGCATTGCCCGCGGTGTTTGTCGTGGGCTTCCTCGCCATCTTTTTGGCGCCGACGCTTGCCGTGGTGATGGTCGTTCAGGTGGTTCAAAGGTGGATTCACTTCGCCATCGCCGCGCCTGCACGCCAAGTGTTCTATACGGTCCTCGGCCGGGAAGAGAAATACAAGGCCAAGAACCTGATCGACGTGGTCATCTATCGCGGCTCCGACGCGCTTTATGGTTGGGTATACGACAGCCTTCAGGCCCTGGGTTTCAAGTTCGGCGCGATTGCGCTGTGTGCTGTGCCGGTCGCCGGATGCTGGCTTATTCTATCGGCCGCGCTGGGAGGAGCCCAGGAACGCCGGGCGGCGCTGGGCGGGACCGAGGCACGCCGGACGGCGCTGCCGGCGGAAGCTGTTGCAGGAGAATGATTCCGGGAGAGTGAGATGACCGGGCGACTGACGCGACGCGAATTTGCGATGATGCTGCCGGCGGCGGCCGGGGCGGCAGCGCTGGCGCCACCAGTGTTCGCACAAACCGCAGCCCCGCTCATCACTCGCGCCATACCGAAGACCGGCGAGCAGTTGCCGGCGGTCGGTCTCGGCACCGCCTCTGTCTTCGACACCGCCGATGAAGCAACGCGTCGGAAAGCGGCCGCGGTAGTAGAGGCGCTGGTCGCGAATGGCGGGCGGCTGATCGATACAGCGTCGTCCTATGGCGACGCCGAGACCGTGCTGGGCGACGTTACCGCGCCGCAGGGCCTGCGCGAGAAGCTCTTCATCGCCACCAAACTCGAGACGCCCGACGCCGCTGAGCTCAAGCGCTCGTTGAAATGATTGAAGACGGCGAAAGTCGACCTGCTTCAATTTCACAATGTGAGCGACCCGCACCAATCCCTCGCGCGGTTCAAGGATTGGAAAGCGCAAGGATTGTGCCGCTATATCGGCATCACATCGACCTCGCACGCAGATTTTCCCGCGGTAGAGGCCATTCTCGCGCGCCAGCATCCCGACTTCGTGCAGATCGATTATTCGCTCGACGACCGCGAAGCCGCCAAACGTATCCTGCCGCTGGCGGCCGAGGTCAAAGCCGGCGTGCTGACCGCTGTGCCGTTCGGCCGGGGTCAGTTGTTACGCACCGTACGCGGCAGGCCCGTTCCCGATTGGGCACAGGAGTTCGCCGGCAGTTGGGCACAGTTTTTTCTTAAATATCTCTTGGGCGATCCGCGGGTGACCGCGGTCATCCCCGGCACCGCCGACCCGGCCCACATGACGGACAATCTCGGCGCGATGCGCGGCCCCTTGCCTGACTCCGAGCAGCGCCGACGAATGGAAGCGTTTGTCCAGACGCTCTAGCACCGGGAAGCGAGCTTTGCTGCCAGATAGAGCCGGTTCATCATTCTGAGTTGATCGGGCGCGCCGGGGCTGGTCGGCGCGTCTTTCATGGTCATGCCGACCATGGTCTTCATATTGTTGAGCACGACGGTGGCGACGTCGTCGGCCTCGCTGTCGTCGAGGTCGGGCGCGCATGCCTTCAGCGCCGTCTTGATCCCGGAAAGCGCCTGGCTGCGGAAACGACGGCGGATCTTCGTCCAGTCGGTCCGCGAGTCCAGCAAGGCCGTGACCGCCCGCGCTTCCGGATAAAGCTTCGCCAATAGATCAATCAGAAGATCGGCCAATTCCTCCGGCGCAGCGGAGGCGGCGCGCGCGTGGATCGCATCATATTCGGCCTGTAGCACCTCGGCATAATGCTGCATCAGCGCTTCGGCGACGGCATCCTTGTTCGGAAAGAAGCGATAGAGCGAGCCGATCTTCGCATCCGCGCGCGCGGCGATCTCCGCCATGGTCGCGGCCTCGAACCCCCGTTCCTGGATCACGGCAGCCGCTGCCTCCATGAGTTCGGCGACGCGCTGGCGGCCCACCTCACGCCGCGGCTGCAGCAGCTTGCGATTTCGGCTTGACAAAGTTGAGGATATCCTCAAATAGAAAGCCTGTTTGAGTGAAGCCTCAAATATGTAGCAGCGTCCCCGACCGCGGGCAACTGCCCGGCTGGGGATTGTAGAACTGACGAAAGGACGCCCCATGCTCACTTTGCCAGCCGCGACCACGGCGCTGATCCTGATCGACCTGCAGAAAGGAATCGTCGGCATGCCGACCGAACCCCATTCCGGCCCGGCTGTGCTCGCCAAGGGGCAGGAATTGGCGCGGCGCTTTCGCGCGGCCGGCGCGCCTGTCGTTCTCGTCAACGTCGCTTTCTCGGCTGATTTCGGCGACGCGCTGAAAACGCCGGTCGATCGCTCGCAGATGCCGCCTGGCGGTTTTCCCGATGGCTGGTCGGAATTGGCGGACGGTCTCGCCGAACCTTCCGACCTCAGGATCACCAAGCGCCAATGGGGTGCGTTCTATGGGACCGAATTGGATTTGCAGCTTCGCCGGCGCGGTGTGACCACCGTGGTCATCGGCGGCATCGCTACGAATATCGGCGTCGAATCGACAGCCCGCGCCGCGCACGAGCATGGCTATGCGGTGGTCGTGGCGGAGGATGCGACAACGGGGCGTTCGGCCGCCATGCATTCTTTCGCATTCGAGAATATTTTCCCGCTGCTCGGTCGGGTGGCAAAGGCCGGCGAGATCGAGCCTCGATCGTGAGCAAACTGCCGGTGCCTTCGGCCTCGAGTTCGCTCCCGCTCGAGCCTTTGCCGTCGGCCGGGCGTTGGGCCGAGCTTCTCGCTGGCTCGCTTTTGGTCGGTGGTATCCCTGAGTGGATCAAACTGCCTGCTGCGCTGATGCTCGGGCCGCTGGCCGTCGCCGTTGTGATGCAAATGAGCGGAGGGGCGGTGAAAGTGCCCCGTCCCCTGACGGCTGCGGCGCAGGCGATCATAGGCTGCCTCGTTGCACAATTCATCACGCCGGCGATTATCAGCGGCTTTGCGCGCCAATGGCCAGTTTTCGTCGGTGTGGTGGCGCTGTCGGTGGCGGCGAGCGCCGCGATCGGATGGGCGATGAGCCGCTTTCGCATCATCCCTGGCAGCACGGCGATCTGGGGCATGCTCCCAGGCGCCGCCATGGTGATGATGGTCATGGCCGAAGCCTATGGCGCTGATTTTCGGCTCGTCGCCTTCATGCAATATGTGCGTGGCGTCCTCGTCGCCGCGGCTGCTTCATTGGTAGCGCTGATGTTCGTACATGGCGGTGGTGGCCGCTTTACCGCCGGCCTCTTTCCGCCGATCGATCTGCCTAACCTCACAACGACCGCGGCCATCGCGCTTGTTGGTGGCGCTCTCGGCCTCGCCACCAGGATCCCGGCGGGTGTTCTGCTCGGTCCGCTCGCACTGGGAGCGGCACTCAACGTGCTTGGCTGGGTCAGGATCGAACTGCCACCGGTCGTGCTGGTCGCGAGCTACGCCATCATCGGCTGGAATACCGGCTTGCGCTTTACCCGCGACGTGTTGGCCGCCGCCGCCCGGGCGCTCCCGCAGAGCGTGGGTGCTACGATTCTCCTGATGGCTTTCTGTGGGCTGTTAGCGTGGCTGCTCGTGGTGCTGCTGCATGTCGATCCGCTGACCGCCTACCTTGCCACCAGCCCCGGTGGCGTGGATGCCGCCGCGATCATCGCCGCTTCGACTCATCTCGACACACCGTTCGTCATGGCCCTGCAGATGGTCCGGATGATCATGCTGCTGATCATCGGCCCCCCGGTGGCGCGATGGGTAGCGGCAACGGTCGATCAGATCCCTCCGGATTTGGAGCCTGCTGGTCCCCCCGATCTCGGCGATGTCGACTGACTTGGCAACTTTGGGGGCCGCCCTCTCCCGCAAGGGAGAGGGCGCACGCGCTAACCGCGCCGCTTCACCCGGCGCGCGAGATAATCGAAATTGACCACGAACTGCTCGGCCCGGCTGATGTCGTGCTTGAGCTTTTCGATGTCCTCGCGCGGGAATTCCGGCGCCGCCTCGCCGGCCGCTTCGACGAGCAATTGCACCATCGCGCCGTTCTCCAGCATGATGATGCCGATCACCGTCTCTTCGATGCTGGCGCCGATGACGACGACACCGTGGTTCTTCAACAGCACGCCGCGGCCATCGCCGAGCGCACGCGCCACGCCGGCGCCCATCTCGTGGGTCCGAATGAGATTGATGGTGTCGGTATAGGTGCCGAGCGCGTCATAGAACAGCGCGCCGGGCTGGCTGTAGCATTTGAGCCCGCGGCCGGTCGACGACAGCGCGGTCGCATAGGTCGGGTGCGTGTGGATGACGCAATTGACGTCGGGCCGCGCTTTGAGAATTTCCGAATGGATATAGACTTCGCTATGGCGGCGCGCCTTGCCGGCGACGACGTTGCCCTCGAGGTCGATGGTGAGGATATTCTCCATCGTGATCTCGTCGAGGCCAATGCTGTGCGGCTTCATGAAGAACAGGTTGGGATCGTCCGGCAGCCGGAACGAGATATGGCCACGGGTGAAATCGTCCTGCCCTTCGGCCACCAGCACCTTGCCGGCAAGGATCAGCCGCTCTTTGAGCTCGCGATGGATTGCGCTTGCGCGCTTTGTTTTCGTACCGCCCGATTTCGAGCGGGCCGTTTTTGAGCGGCTTGATTTTGAGCCGCTTGCTTTCGTCTTGGCCATTTCCCTCACCTGTTGTCGTGCCGATCGGGGGCGCAACAGAACAGGGAATGGCCCGCACCTCAAGAGGGTATCGGCAAAAAGAACTCAGCGCCGCACCCGAGGGGTACGGCGCTGCCTGCGCAAGGGAAGATGGCTTGGCGGGCCTCGTTAAGTAGCCTTCTTAGGCGGCTTTGCGATTGACCCCGCCTGTTTCTGCCATCGCCGTAAGCTTCTTGTCGGTTGCCTTCTCTTCGTCGAGCGTCTGCTGCAACAGCGTCACAACATTGGAGTGACCGAGCTGCTTCGCCCATGAGATTAGCGTGCCGTAGCGCGTCATCTCGTAATGCTCGACAGCCTGGGCCGCCGCAATAAGCGCGGCGTCGAGCACGGGCTTCTTGTCGACCTCGCCGGCGACTTCGTTGGCTTCCTTGATAATGCCGTCGATCGCCGGGCAGTCGGTGCCCTTGGCCTTTTGGCCGGTCAACTGGAAGACCTGGTCGAGCCGTTTGACGTGATTTTCGGTCTCGCGCAGATGGGTCTGGAAGCCTTGCTTGAGCTGCGGGTCGGTGGCCTTCTCGATCATGTCGGGGAGCGCCTTGGTTATCTGCTTCTCGGCATAATAAATATCCTGCAACTGGTGCATGAACAGGTCTTCCATATTCTTGATGTCTTTGGTGAACAGTCCCATGGCTGTTGATTCCTTCTTTGGTTGTTGTGGGGGCGGCAGGCCGCATGCCCGGCCGGGCTACCGAGAGCAACGTGTCGCGATGCCGCGAGGTTCCTCGAAGCTGTATATTAATCGGGGTTCCACAATCCACGGAGAGGGCAGTCCGGCCGATGGCTGCAAAGCCAACAATTCGCTCGGACACCTTTCTTCATTGCGTCTCTTCATCGCACGGCGGCATCGCTGCCCGGATTCGCGAGTTGCCGTTGCGACAATGTTCCGCGTCGTGCCATGCGGTTGTCGATAATAATTTTTGTTCCGCAGCTTGGAATGGAACTAATCTGTTTTACTGGCGTTTAGGGCGGGCAGTCAGATTTCGCGCCGGAGAGTGCCGTGTATCACATCAACCGCCGGCAGCTTCTCGGATCGAGCGCCCTCTGGCTGCTCTCAAGCTCGGCGGCAGCGCGCGCGGCAATCGTCAAAGGCGGGCTGCCTTGGATTCCGGGAGCCACCGATCCGCCGAATACGGTGATCCCGGACGGCTGGAAATATTTTACGCCCCGGGAAGCCGCCACCGTTGAAGCCTTTGTCGACCGGCTCATTCCGCCGGACGAGCTGTCCCCCGGAGGAAAAGACTGCGGCTGCGCCGTTTATATCGACCGCCAGCTTGCCGGCCCTTCCGGCCGCTTCGAAGGCCGCTACATGGCAGGCCCCTTCCAAAAGGGTACCAAACAACAAGGCCCGCAATCCGCGGAGACGCCTGCTCAACAGTATCGCAAGGCCTTGGCCGCACTCGATGCCGCCTGCCGCAGTAAATACAGCAACAAGTCGTTTGCCGAGCTTGGCGGCGATCAGAAGGACGAGGTCATCAAAGGTTTGGAAGACGGCTCGCTCAAGCTCGATGGCACCGACAGTCAGGAATTCTTCAAGCTGATCCTCACCGACACGCAGACGGGGTTTCTCGCCGATCCGATCTATGGCGGCAACAAGGACATGGCGTCGTGGAAGATGATCGGCTTTCCCGGCGCGCATTACGATTATCGCGACTGGATCGACAAGCATAACCAACGCATTCCATTGCCTCCGGTCGGCATCGCCGATCATCCGAACTGGGCGCGATGATTTTCACTTAACGAGAAAGATTTCCGGCGAGCACCAATGGCGCGAAAACTTCCCCATAAAGACGTGGCCATTATCGGGCTGGGCTGGACTGGCTCCATACTCGCCAACGAACTGACCGATGCGGGCCTCGATGTCGTGGCTATCGAACGCGGGCCGTGGCGCGACACCGCGACCGATTTTTCGATTTCCTACATGCAGGATGAGTTGCGCTACCGCATCCAGCACGAGTTGTTTTTGCGCAATTCGCAGATGACGGTGACGTTTCGCAACAAAATCAGCGAGACGGCGCTGCCGGTGCGCAACTGGGGCGCCTTCATGCTGGGCAACGGCGTGGGTGGCGCCGGCGTGCATTGGAACGCCGAAACCTGGCGCTTCCTGCCGACCGATTTGACCCTCAAGAGCCATCTGACGCAGCGTTACGGCGCGAATTTCCTTCCCACCGACATGACCATCCAGGACTTCGGCGTCACCTGGAACGATCTCGAGCCGCATTACGATGAGTTTGAATATCTCTGCGGCACGTCCGGCACCGCCGGCAATTTCGGCGGCCAGATCAAGGAGGGCGGCAATCCGTTCGAAGGCCCGCGCTCGCGGCCCTATCCGACCCCGGGGATGAAGCAGGGCTACGGCCACGCGCTGTTTGCCGACGCGGCGAAACAGCTCGGTTACAAGCCGTTTCCGCAGCCCTCGGGCAACCTGTCGCAATCCTACACCAACCCGCTCGGCGTCACGCTCGGGCAGTGCACCTTTTGCGGCTTCTGCGAGTGGTTCGGCTGCGCCAATTATTCCAAGGCAAGTCCGCAGACCACGATCCTGCCGGTGCTGCTGCGCAAACCGAATTTCGAGGCCCGCACCGAGTGCGAAGTCACCCGCATCAATCTCGACAATACCGGCAAACGTGCAACCGGCGTCACTTACGTCGATACGTCCGGAGAGGAATTCGAGCAAACCGCCGATCTCGTTCTGCTCTGCGCCTTCCAGCTCTTCAACGTGCAGCTTCTGCTGATCTCGGGCATCGGCACCCCCTATAATCCCCAATCCGGCCAGGGCCAGGTCGGACGCAATTTCACCCATCAGACGATGTCGACCGCGCTCGGCTTTTTCGACAAGGACAAATTCAATTTCAATCCGTTCGTCTCGGCCGGTGCGATCGGCATGTGCATCGACGAATTCAACGGCGACAATTTCGACCACGGCCCGCTCGGCTTCGTCGGCGGCGGCTATATCGGCCAGGTGCAGACCGGTGGCCGGCCGATCCAGACCACCGCCGTGCCGCCCGGCACCCCGGCCTGGGGTCCGAAGTGGAAGCAGGCGCTGAAGGACAATTATCTCAGCACCATCAATGCAGGCGGCGCCTGCCACGGCTCGTTCTACAGCTATCGCGATAACTATCTCGACCTCGATCCGACCTACAAGGACCGCTTCGGCCGCCCGTTGATGCGGATGACGATCGATCTGCACGACAATGAACTGAAAATGAGCGCCTTTCTCACCGATAAATTTGCCGAGATCCTACAAAAAATGGGCGCGAGGCAGATCGTCAAAGAGCCGCGCAAAGGGCCTTACGACGTCACCCAGTATCAGACCTCGCATCTCTGCGGCGGCGCCATCCTGGGTGACAATCCCGGTGACAGTGTGCTGAACCGCTATTTGCAGAGCTGGGACGTGCCCAATCTGTTCGTGATGGGGGCGAGCGCCTTCCCGCAAAACGCCGGGTACAATCCGACCGGGACCGTGGGCGCCCTCGCCTACTGGTCCGCCGCCGCCATCCGGTCGCAATATCTCAAAAGCCCAGGACCGCTGGTGCATGCGTGAGAACCGGAAATATCTTCACGCGCTGACGCGCGCGAACTCTGGCCGCCGCCGCATGGTTCGGCGTGACATTGAGCGCCCCGGTGACGGCGCAGGCCGCAGGCATCGACGACCAGAGTTTCGATCAGATCGCGCGCGGCCGCTACCTCACGATCGTCGGCGATTGCGCGGCCTGCCACACGCACCCCGGCAGCGGGCAAGCGTTTGCCGGCGGACGGCCGATCGAAACGCCGTTCGGCGAGATCATCGCGCCCAATATTACGCCCGATCCGGAAACCGGCATCGGCGCCTGGACCGATCAGGAATTCATCAACGCCCTGACCGAGGGCACTGGCCGCGACGGCAGGCATCTCTATCCGGCGATGCCTTATACCTATTACACCAAAGTCACGCGCGACGATGCGCTGGCGATTCGCGCCTATCTTAATACGGTGCCGGCGGTGCAGAATTTGGTGCACCCCAACCAGTTGCCGTTTCCCTTCAACATTCGCCAGTCATTGATCGGCTGGAACATGCTGTTCTTTTCGGAATCGCCGTTCCAGCCGGCCGCCGACAAAAGTCCTGAATGGAATCGCGGCGCTTATCTGACCGAGGGCCTCGCGCATTGCGGCATGTGTCACACGCCGAAGAACTTTCTGGGCGGCGACAAGACCAGCGAACGATTCCAAGGCTATCAGTTGCAGGGCTGGTTCGCTCCCAACATCACCAACGATCAGCGTTTAGGCCTCGGTGGCTGGTCGGTCGAGGATATCGCCGCTTATCTCAAAACCGGCCATAACCGGACCGGCGCGGCCACAGGGCCGATGTCGGAAACGCTCAATCTTTCGACGTCGCACATGACCGACGCCGACTTGCATGCGATCGCGGTCTATCTGAAAGATCAGCCCGGAGCGCAGACGTCGCCGTCCTCGCCACCCCCTGCTCCGGATCAATCCGTGATGAGCAAGGGTGCGCAGATTTATGCAGACGAATGTTCCGGTTGTCATAAGTCGAATGGCGAAGGGGCCGCAGGCCTCTTCCCCGCGTTGAACGGCTCGGCGACTGTTCAGCAAACAGATCCGACATCGCTGTTGCATGTGGTTCTTCGCGGCGCGCGGAGCGTCGGGACGACACCCGCGCCCACAGCGTCGGCGATGCCGCCGTTTGCCTGGGTGCTGAACGACGACCAGGTCGCGGCCGTACTGACCTACATTCGTAATTCGTGGGGCAACGCAGCGCCCGCGGTATCGGCCAGTGACGCCGACAAAGCACGCGCCGACTTGGCCGAGCGCAACGACTGACTTGAATCAAAAGGCTATCCCGTCAGGCGAAGTAATAGAGCCAGATCGCCGCAAAGGCCACGACAACGGCTGCGATGCTGACCCCCAAAACGTAACGAACGTTGTGCCCAGTCACCCCTTGGCGCGCTTGTGTCGTAGGTACGACTGGGCGCCCCTCTGTCGTTTCATTGGGAGCGCTCATGACTATTCTCCTTGCCGATCCACTCGTTAGTAAACGGACGAGGCCGGCGCGAAGTTCCGCTGCGAAGTTTCAATCATGTCGCTGCGCATCACCGGCCGGGTCAAATCGAGCAAATCTGTGGAGAGACGGAACGCGAATGTCGCAGCAGAGTTGAAATACAGCAACTCGATCAGTCTAACAGCGGGTCTTTAGAACCGGCGCACGCGAAGGATCGGGGCGGATTCCAATTCGCGAAAAAACAGAGGAGAACACGATGAAAAAGACATTATTGGCTTCGGTCGCCGTGGCGGCCCTAGTCGGATTTACGTCATTAGCTGTGGCGCAAGGTGCCATGGAGCAGAAAGGCGGCGGCCAGACCCCCGGCGCGGCCGAACAAAAGGCGGCTCCGAGCGGCGGCGGTGCTGCAATGAAGCCGGAAGGTTCCGCGCCTCGGGCCGGCCAATCCGCGCAAGGCGCCGACAAAATGAACACGCCGGATAAATCCGCGCAAGGCGCCGACAAAATGAAGAAGCCTGAAAAATCAGCGGACGACGCCGGCAAGAGCGCCAAGCCCGACCAGCGCATGGGCCAGGAACAGAAGCCCGACCAGCGCATGGGACAAGACAAGCAGAAGTCCGACCAGCGCATGGGAGAGGAACAGAAGAAGGGAGCGACGCCTCAGCGTGGCGCAGCGGAAGAGGATAAGACGCAACAGCGCGGCATGCAAAGCGAGTCCGGCAAGGCCGGCACGAACGCGACCGAAAAAAGCGCCAGTCAGGGTCCAGGCAAGGCCGGTGCGAACGTTAAGCTGTCGCAAGATCAGCGTAGCAGGATTTCGGCCGTTATCGGCCGTGGCGGCCGCGGCGCGCGCGTCAACAATGTGAACTTCAATGTCTCGGTCGGCGTAAGAGTCCCGCGCGACGTTCACGTCGAAGTTCTGCCGGAAGACATCGTTTCTATCGTCCCGGAGTATCGCGGCTTCGATTATATCGTGGTCGGGGATCGGATTCTGATCATCGATCCGGATAGCCTCGAGATCGTCACCATCATCGAGACCTAAAGCAGCTACACTCTAGTGATTGGGGCCTGCGCCGACACCGGCGCAGGCCTCTTTCTATGGGGCGCCGCTTCTATGCCGCCGACTGTGCCGCCGCGGGCACTTTCTCCGGCAGCTTATTGCCGTGGATGAGGTCATGCATGGCGGAAAGCTTCCCGATCACCCCCGGCGATAAGATGAAAGGATAGATGTCCGTCAGTCCCATGGTCCGGTTCAGGCTGTTAAGCGCGTTGCTCAACGGAAGCCAAGTGTCGATGAGCGCCGAAGGATCGCGCACGCTATAGGGATCGAAATCCACCTGCGCGTCGAGTTCGCCCGGCCGCGCCAGGCGCGGATGCACATACATACCGAAGGCGCGGGCCATTTCCAGCGTGTCGACGATATGCAGGTAATGGGCCCAGGTTTCCGCGAAATCTTCCCACGGATGCGACGTCGCATAAGCGCTGATGAAGTTTTCCTGCCAGTTCGGCGGCGCGCCATTGGCGTAATAGGCCTGCAACGCTTGGCCGTAATCGGTACTTTCGTCGCCGAAAATCTTGCGACATGGCTCGATCAAGCCGCCATCGCGGACCAGCACATCCCAGAAATAATGTCCGACCTCGTGGCGAAAATGTCCGAGCAGCGTGCGATATGGCTCGTGCATCTGAGTGCGCCGCTTCTCGCGCTCGGCGTCGTCGGCCTCGTCGAGCGCCAGTGTGATCAGCCCGTTGTCGTGGCCGGTCATCACCCGCGGACCGCCGACATTTGGTGGGCTCGCCAAGAAGTCGAAGACCAGCCGTTCATGGCCGTCTCCTGTCTTATCGTCGAGTGGCAGATTGAGCTTCATCAGCGTGTAAAACAGCCGGTGTTTGGCGATCTCGATCTTCCGCCACGCGACCAGATTGTCGTCGATGCCGGTGTCGGGGATCGTCCGATTGTGCCGGCATGCGGCACAATACGCGTCAGGCGCGTCGGCCTCGACCATCCAGTTGCAAACGTCGAATTGGTTATTGGCGCAGAAGCGGTAAGTCTTCTTGCTGATCGCTAGCGCCCGCCACACATTCCCTTCGGGTTCGAGCGCTGACAAAGTCATGATCTCGGGAATGAAGCCGAGCCGGTACCCGCACTTCTCACACACCGTGTTTTCGAAATAGAGCAATTGCTCGCAGTGCTGGCATTTGAAGAGCTTCATAAGCTTTTTGCTTTTCTGCAAGGCGTGCGCCGTTACGGCGCGCGACGCACTGGAATACGTAGCAGCGCGCGAATCGTTCCTCCCCTGTCCTGACAATACGTGCGCATGAGCAAAAAGTCCCAGCGAGAAGCTTATGGACTCCACGTCCAGTGAACTGGACCGGCACCGATTTTGCGGGGCTTCTTGGAAGCCCTCACGCCCGCGTTGGTTTGGCTACCCATTTATTTTCCCAGCGAAAAACCTCCGCCTGAAATAATGCTGTATTGAGATACCAGTTCCTCGCGAAAACGCTGTCGGCAGACGCATTCGTCCTCGACCAACCGCATCGGGAAACGGATCTCGGCGTGAAAAAGCGCCGCGGCCGAAGCCGCGGCGCCGATTAGATAAGCCGTCGGACTCGGTTGTTAAATCCTGCCCATGAGCACCAATATGAGCAGAATCACGATGATGAGGCCCAGACCGCCGCCGCCGTAATAGCCGGTGCCGTAAAACGGCGACCCGCCGATACCGCCAACACCGCCGAGCAGAATAAGGACCAAAATAATCAGGATAATGGTGCCAATGGACATGTCTTCCTTCCCTTCGCAATGAAACGTCGGACATCCGCCGGCGCGAAATAACAACAGTTTTTAAGTGTAAAAGTTCCATCGCCGCCGTTTGGCCTAGAGATGGAGCACCGGCGACTTAATCCGGTTTTGCTGCGACACAATACTTTATCGCGGACCGGCACAAAGCGCAGCGTCGCACGTTGGTGCGTACCACAACTCACCAAATGGAGGTTACACCCATGAAGTGTCTCGCTAAAGGTTTTATCGTTCTTTCCGCCGGTGCGCTGCTGATGTCGGCCCCGGCATTCGCGCAATCCCCCGGCCGCACTCAATTGATGACCAGCGTACCGTCGTCGAGCCTGACCGTGACCGATTGGTATAAGCAGCCGGTGTACGATCAATCCAACGCCAAGATCGGCGATATCAACGACGTGCTGGTCGGTTCGAATGGCGACGTTAACGCTGTCATTATCGGCGTCGGCGGCTTCCTCGGCGCCGGTGAAAAGGACGTTGCCGTGAACTTCAGCTCCGTCAAGAAAACGATGAAGGACAACAAAACCTACCTGACGCTGGATACGACCAAGGACGCCCTGAAGAATGCTCCGGGTTTCAAGTACGACAGCGACAAAACGAGCTGGGTCCCCGTTAAGGACTAACCCACTCGATTGAATAAAACGGAAAGCCTCGGCTCAAGCGCCGAGGCTTTTCTCTTTTCTACTCAGATCAAGGGTCGCAGCGGCACGTCTTCATCCAAATATTGCGCGAGACGCTCGATGACACGCGGATTGGCAAGCGTCATCGTGCCGTTGCTCTGCGAGAACATGCCCATGCGGCGAAGCCGCGCCAGGGTCTTGTTGGTGTGAACCAGCGACAGGCCCAGCGCGTCGGCGATATGTTGCTGCGTGAGTGGAAAAGCAAACGTCTCATCCGCGACAAGTCCTAGCTTCTTGACGCGTTTGTAGAGGCCGATGATCAGCGCGGCGACCCTTTCGGCAGCGGTGCGTCTGCCCAAGCTGGTAAGATTCTCATCGACGATGCTTTCCTCGCGCGCGCCAAGCCACGTCACATCGAAGGCAAGCCCGGGCATGTCGCCGAACAGCGCCCATATCTTCCGTCGTGGCAGCACGCAGAGCTGAACCTCGGTGAGAGCCTCGATACCGTGCATCGCCGCGTCGAACATGCTGGCTTGCAGACCGAGCAGGTCGCCGGGCAGCAGGAAATTCAAAATCTGGCGGCGGCCGTCGGGGAGGGTTTTGAACCGGAACGCCCAGCCTGCATACAGAGTATAAAGCTCGGCATTGTCATCGCCGGCCCGAATTATTTCAACGCCGGCCGAGACGACTATGTGATCGCGCTTCATCTCGTTGATGGTGGCGAGTTCTTCGGCTTCGACGGGCTTGAACAGGCCGCGCGGTCGCAACGCGCATTCGTAACACGGCAGACGCATCAATAAGCTCCCGTTATGCCTTTGTTTTTTTCTTCCCTCAATATATTTACGACAACCGATTGTGGAATGAGGGAACCCATCCACTTTGGGTAAAGTTCCACAACTGGAGTAGCTCAGCAGCGTCTTTTGACATAGTCGGTTCCCACCGACATAGATTAATGTCGCCGCCGCGGTGGTGCTCAAATGTGGGGCTGGCGCGGTTTTCATGACTGCAGGGCCACGCCGGCTGGGTGGCTTCCATCATTTCCCAGGGCCTAGCGTGATCGAGCCAAAAATCGAGCTGGAGGCTGGGCGAAACCCGCTCACGCCGCTGAACCGGAGCCTCATCGCCAGCACCGTGCTGGCGGCTCTGATCGTGGCTGCCACCTTTTGGCTTGGCTCGCGCAACAAAAGCGATGACCAGTGGGTCTTGCATTCACTCGAAGTACGTGGGGATCTGACGCGCGTCCTCAGCCTGGTCCAGAGCGCCGAAACCGGGCAACGCGGCTATCTTCTGACCGGCCGCGACAATTATCTGGCGCCGCACCAAATGGCGGTCGAACAACTGCCGCCGACGCTCGACCACCTCCAAATGCTGGTCAGCGACAATCCTCAACGCCTGGAGAGTGTCGCCAAGCTCCGCCGGTTGATCGGCGCCAAGCTCGATGAGATGCGCGGCACCATCGACGATTACAAAGCCGGCCATGCCGACACCGCGCTCGCGACCGTCGATAACGATAACGGCTTTCGCCTGATGCAGGCGATCCGCGACCTCATCACCGCGATGCAGACGACGGAGGATAGCCTGCTGGCACAGCGGCAACAGGTGGCCGAACGTTCCGGCCTGTTGCTGCAGATCGGTGTCGCGATCGCATTCGTGCTCATTTGCGCCGTCGGTCTGCTCGTCGCCCGTTATACCCGGACATCTTTCGCCGCTCTTACCTCCGCGCGCGACCGGCTCGCCGTCTCCAACCGCAAGTTGCTCGACCAAGTGGCACGCCGTGAGGCCGCGGAACACCAGCTCCGGCAAGCGCAGAAAATGGAAGCGCTCGGCCAACTCACCGGCGGCATCGCGCACGACTTCAACAATATGCTCGGCGTAATCATGGGCGCGCACGACCTCGTCGCCCGCCGGATCAAGAAGGGCGACTTCGCGATCGAGCGTTTCCTCACCGCGGCCATGACGGCGGCCGAGCGCGCCGCCACGCTGACGCAGCGGCTACTTGCTTTCGCTCGCCAACAGCCGCTGTCGCCGCAGCCGCTCGACGTCAATAAGATGATCGTCGGCATGTCGGATTTGCTGCAATCGACACTGGGCGAACTCGTCCATGTCGAAACGGTGGCGGCGGCGGGACTATGGACGGTCCACGCCGATTCGCAGCAGCTCGAAAACGCCATCCTCAACATCGCGATCAACGCCCGCGACGCCATGCCGGACGGCGGCAAACTCACCATCGAAACTGCGAACGCCTTTCTGGACGAGGCCTATTGCCGGCAAAATCCCGAAGTCGAACCGGGCCAATTCGCCATGGTCGCCGTGACCGATACCGGTGTCGGCATGGCGCCGGATGTGGTGGAGCGGGCGTTCGATCCGTTCTTCACCACCAAGGCCACCGGCAAAGGCACCGGCCTCGGGCTCAGCCAAGTGTATGGGTTCGTCAAGCAATCCCGCGGCCACATCAAGGTCTATAGCGAGCTTGGCGCCGGCACCACGGTGAAAATCTATTTGCCGCGGCTCGCCGGCGACGTGCGCGAGATCAAGCGCACCGCCGTGGAGCCGACCAGGACCGGCGACCGCAGCGAGATCATCCTGGTGGTCGAGGATGACGTGCTGATGCGGCGCCTCACCACCGACGCGCTGCATGAACTCGGCTATACGGTGTTCGAAAGCGACAATGCCGCAAGTGCGCTGGCGACGCTCGACCGGGTGGCGGACGTCAAGCTACTTTTCACCGACGTCGTGATGCCGGACGTCAACGGCAAGAAACTCGCCGATGAGGCGGTGCGCCGACGGCCAGGCCTCAAGGTGATCTTCACCACCGGCTATACGGCGAATGCCGTAGTCCATGGCGGCGTGCTCGACCACGGCGTCCATCTTATCAGCAAGCCGTTCACGCTCGATCAGCTCGCGACCAAGGTGCGCGCGGTTCTCGACGAGAGTTGAGCAAAACGAGATTCGAAGGACACGGCCTTACGACGCCATTACCTTACGAAGCCATTACCTTACGAAGCCATTACCTTACGAAGCCATTACCTTACGAAGCCATGGCCGCGCGATCGGCGCTCGGCAGAAATATTTTCTGCAACATGTCGCGCTCGATCGGCTTTTGCAGCACCGGCACGCCGCTGAATTTGGAATCGACACTGTCGGCATCGTAGCCGGTAACAAACACAAAGGGCACGCCTCGCTTTTCCAGAATTTCAGCCACGGTATAGACCAGTCCATCGCCGAGATTGATGTCGAGAACGGCGGCGTCGAAATGACTTTCCCGCGCCGCGGAGAGCGCGCCTGACGCGGTCGAAACAGGACCAACGACCTGGAAGCCGAATTCGGCAAGCGTGTCCTGGATCATCATGGCGACCAGGGCCTCGTCCTCGACCAGAAGCACGCGCGGCTTCTCCTGGCGTTTCAAACCGATGACGGCGCCATTGGCCTCGTTGCCGCCCGCTGCATTTATGGCACGCGACCGAGTCAGTTCGCTGCGCGGGATCGAAAACGCAGCGCGCAGACCCTTTGGATTCCAGTCGAAGGACGCTTTGCCGCCGAGTTGCTGTTCGATCGAAGCGACGATGACTTTCAAGCCGAAGCTGCGCTGGGTGGGGTGCGCGATGTGCGGCCCGCCGTTCTCGGTCCAAAGTAACGTCAGCGCATCCGACTCTAACTGCCAATCGAGCGTGATCTTGCCGCTTGGCGACGACAGTGCGCCATGCTTGGCCGCGTTGGTGGCAAGTTCGTGCAGCGCCAGCGCCAAGCCTTGCGCGGTTGCCGGCTGCAGCGAGATATCGGGTCCGCCGCATTTGACCTTATCGCCGGCGCGATACGGCGCCATTTCGTCGGCGACCAAGGTCGCGAGATCGGCGCCATGCCAGCGCGAGTCGGAAAGCAGCGTGTGGGCCCGCGCCAGGGCCTTGATGCGGCCCTCGATCGCCTGCACGTAGTCGTCGACGGTCTTGGCGCGCGTCAGCCGGATGATGGATTGGATAACCGCAAGCGCATTACGGGCACGATGATCGACCTCGCGCGCCAGCAAGACCTGGCGCTCCTCGGCTTCCTTGCGATCGGTGACGTCGATGGTAACGCCGGAGACACGCAGGAGCTTCCCCGCGGCATCGACGCTCGCCGCCGCGGTACCGATGCACCAGCGTATTTCGCCATTCGGGCGCAGGACACGAAACTCGGTCTGCTGCGAGCGCGTACCCTCGGCCATGCCACGGGCGACCTCGCGCAGCGGCAGCCAGTCATCGGGATGGATCAGAGCTCGGATATTCTCGGCGCAGATTTTGAAATCCCCCGGCTCGACGCCGAAGATACGATGCTGGCCCTCGTCCCATTTCCACTCCTTGGCGGCGAGATCCCAATCCCACGAGCCCATTTGCCCGGCAACCAGCGCCAAGCTCCTGCCCTGCTCGCTCTGGGTCAGCCGGCTATTCGCGTGTTCCAGTTCCGCCGTGCGCTCGGCTACATGCCGCTCGAGCGTCGCGTTCAACTGTTCAAGTTCGCGCGTCTTACGGAATAATTCGGCAAAGACCCGGACCTTGGCGCGTAGCACTTCCGGAACGACCGGCACCGGAACGTAATCGACCGCACCCATCTCGTAGCCGCGCAGCCGGTCGACGTCAGTCAAATGAATCGCCGAGATGAAAATGATCGCGGTCTTGCGAAAGCGCGGATGCTCGCGGATCATCGCCGCGAGCTGAAACCCGTCGAGTTCCGGCATGCAAACGTCGACCAGAACGACCGCGACGTCGTTCTTAAGCAGGAACTGCAGGGCGTCGCGTGCCGATTGGGTCTTGACCAGGTTTTCACCGAGATCGCCCAGGATCACCTCGTAAGCGAGGAGCTTGTCCGGCTGATCGTCCACTAAGAGAACGTTAACTTTGTCGTTCATGAGGTGCGCCTAGCGGTGCAGCCACATCCGCAATGCGGATAAGAGCTGCTCGGTATTGACGGGCTTGGCGAGATAATCCGACGCACCGGCTTGCAGACATTTCTCCCGGTCTCCTTTCATCGCCTTGGCTGTCAGGGCAATGATCGGCAGCCGGCGATAAGCCCGGTTCTGGCGAATCTTCTCGATGGTCTGATAACCGTCCATTTCGGGCATCATGATGTCCATTAGGACGATCGCCAGCGACGGCGTCTGCTCGATGATCTCAATAGCTTCCGCGCCGGTCGTTGCTGTCAGAACGTTCATATTACGTCGCTCCAGCGCGCTGGACAGCGCGAAGATGTTGCGCGGATCGTCGTCGACCAGAAGGACGGTGCGGCCGACCAGATCCTCGTCCGAAGAGTTGAGTCGTTCCAGCATATTCTGCTTTTCGGGCGGCAGGTCGGTGATAACCCGGTGCAGGAACAGGGCGGTCTCGTTGAGGAGCCGCTCCGGCGAACTCGACGCCCTTCACCACGATGCTGCGCGCCATGGTGTGCAATTGGGCGTCCTCTTCGGCGGACAATTCCCGGCCGGTGAAGACCACGACCGGTATGTCGGCAAGTTCGTCACTGGCGCGCATGCGCTCCAGGACTTCGAACCCCGACATATCCGGCAAGCGCAGGTCGAGCACCACGCAGTCGCACGGCTTGTCACGGAGCGTGTTCAAGGCCTCATCGCCGGTGCCGGCATTGACGATCTCAATGTCGTCATGGCCAAGCAGTTCACGGATGCTCATTTGCTCGGCCGCATTGTCCTCGACGATCAACAGGCGCTTCCGCCGCGGTTCGGCGAAATCCTTGATGCGGGACAACGCCTCGTCGATGCCTTCGCGGGTCGTCGGCTTATTGACGAAGGCGAAAGCGCCGCGGGCAAGACCATGCTGACGGTCCTCATCAAGCGAGACGATCTGCACCGGGATATGCCGGGTCAGCGGATTCTGCTTGAGCTGGCTCAGCACATTCCAGCCGAGCATGTCGGGCAGGAATACGTCGAGCGAAACCGCGGTCGGCTGATACTGCTTGGCGAGGTTGAGCGCATCGTCGCCGCGCATCGCCAACAGCGCTTTGAAACCTTTATCGCGAGCGAGATCGACCAGAATGCGGGCATAATGCGGGTCGTCCTCGACGATAAGAAGAATGGCATCGCCGACCTGGATATCCATCCGGTCGTCCGGAATAGGCTCGGCGGCGCGCTCGTGCACGATGTGCAGACCCGCCAGCTGATTGGGAGGTAGTGCCGCCTTGGTCCCCGCCGTGGTGAAATGAGCAGCCGAGCTCGGTCCCACATATTTCAGCGGCAGATAGAGCGTGAAAGTCGAGCCGGTGCCCGGCAGGCTGCGGAGGTGGATTTCGCCACCGAGCAGGCTCGCCAATTCGCGACTGATGGCAAGGCCGAGGCCGGTACCGCCATATTTTCGGCTGGTCGAGGCGTCGGCCTGTTGGAAGGCCTCGAAGATGAGCTTCTGTTTTTCCGGCGGAATGCCGATGCCGGTGTCGGTGACTTCGAAGGCGACCACGCCTGGCGCCTGACTTAGCACCGGATGGTCCATACTCCAGCCGCCGAGCGACACCGATACGTTGAGCCGTACCCCACCCTGAGCCGTGAACTTGAACGCGTTGGACAGAAGGTTCTTGAGTACCTGCTGCAGCCGCTTGGTATCGGTCGTGATGCTGCGGCCGAGGTTGGGATCGGCATGAATTTCGAACGACAATTGCCGCGTTTCCGCCTCGTGCCGGAACGGCCGCGCCACCATGTCGAGGAGGTTCGAGAAGAACACCTCCTCGGCGTCGACCGTAACTGTGCCCGATTCGATCTTGGACAGATCCAAGATGTCGCTGATGAGGTTGAGGAGATCCGTGCCGGCGCCGTGAATGGTGCGCGCGAACTCGACCTGTTTGCCCGTGAGATTGCCTTCCGGGTTGTCGGTGAGCTGCTGGCCGAGGATCAGGATCGAATTGAGCGGCGTGCGCAATTCATGCGACATGTTGGCCAGGAATTCCGACTTGTACTTCGAGGTGAGCGCCAGCTCGGTCGCTTTTTCTTCCAGAGCGCGCCGCGCCTGCTCGATTTCCTGGTTCTTGCGCTCGACTTCGACATTGCGTTCGGCGAGCTGTTGCGCCTTCTGTTCGAGCTGCTCGTTGGTTTGCTGCAACTCCCTTTGCTGAGCCTGCAATTCGCCGGCGAGTTGCTGAGATTGCTTGAGCAGTCCTTCGGTCTGCATCGTTGCTTCGATCGAGTTGAGCACGATGCCGATCGAGGTCGTCAATTGCTCGAGGAACATGGTTTGCAGCGCGGTGAATTCGTGGATCGAGGCAAGCTCGATCACCGCCTTGACCTGATTCTCGAACAGAACCGGCAACACAATGTTGTTGCGCGGCGCCACTTTGAATAGCGCAGACGAGATCGGCACCGTATTTTCCGGCATTTCAGTGATCAGCATGCGCCGCTTGTCGAGCGCGCATTGGCCGATCAATCCCTCGCCGAGTTGGAGCGTGCGCGGATGGCCATTGTTGCTGTCATCGGCATAGGCCGCCAGGAGATTAAGACCGTTCTGCTTCTCTTCGCCCTCCATCTGGTAGATGACGCCCTGGTGGGCGTTGACGAGCGGCGTGAGCTCGGAGAGCAACAGCCGGCCCACCGTGGTGAGATCGCGCTGGCCTTGCAGCATGTTGGTGAATTTCGCGAGGTTCGTCTTCAGCCAATCCTGCTCGGTATTGCGGTCGGTGGTGAGCCGCAAATTATCGATCATGGTATTGATGTTGTCTTTCAGCTCGGCCACTTCGCCGCGCGCTTCGACCTGGATCGAGCGCGTCAGGTCGCCCTTGGTAACGGCAGTCGCCACCTCGGCGATGGCGCGCACCTGCGTAGTCAGGTTCGCCGCGAGCAGATTGACGTTGCCGGTCAAATCTTTCCAGGTGCCGGAAGCGCCGGGCACATTGGCCTGACCGCCAAGGCGGCCTTCGACGCCGACTTCGCGCGCCACGGTCGTGACCTGATCGGCGAAGGTGGCGAGCGTGTCGGTCATGTTGTTGATGGTTTCGGCGAGCGCGGCCACCTCGCCCTTCGATTTCACCGCGAGGTTTTGCTTGAGGTCGCCGTTGGCGACGGCGGTCACCACTTTCACGATGCCGCGTACCTGTTCGGTGAGGTTGGCGGCCATGACGTTGACGGTATCGGTCAGGTCCTTCCAGGTGCCGGCGACGCCGGGCACCTGTGCCTGGCCGCCGAGCAAGCCCTCGGTGCCGACCTCGCGGGCGACGCGGGTGACTTCCGAGGCGAAACCGTTGAGCTGATCCACCATCGTATTGATGGTGTTTTTCAGTTCGAGGATTTCGCCTTTCACGTCGACCGTAATCTTGCGCGACAGGTCGCCGCGCGCTACGGCGGTGGTCACTTCGGCGATGTTGCGGACCTGCGTCGTGAGATTCGCCGCCAAGAGATTGACGTTGTCGGTCAAGTCCTTCCACGTGCCGGCGACGCCCGGCACCACGGCCTGGCCGCCAAGCCGGCCGTCGGCGCCGACCTCGCGGGCAACGCGCGTCACTTCGGCGGCGAACGACCGCAATTGCTCGACCATCGTGTTCAGCGTGTCTTTCAGCAGCAGCATTTCGCCGCGCACGTCGACTGTGATCTTCTTCGACAAGTCGCCGCCGGCGATTGCCGTTGCGACTTCGGCGATGTTGCGCACCTGCGCTGTCAGGTTCGACGCCATGAAGTTCACATTGTCGGTCAAATCCTTCCAGGTGCCGGCAACGCCCGGCACCTGGGCCTGGCCGCCGAGCTTGCCTTCGGTGCCGACTTCGCGGGCGACGCGCGTCACTTCGGAGGCAAAGGCATTGAGCTGGTCGGCCATCGTGTTGATGGTGTTTTTCAGCTCGAGGATTTCGCCCTTCACGTCGACCGTAATCTTGCGGGACAGGTCGCCACGCGCCACGGCGGTAGTCACTTCGGCGATGTTGCGGACTTGCGCGGTCAAGTTGCCGGCCATCGAGTTGACCGAGTCGGTCAAATCTTTCCAGGTGCCGGCGACGCCGGGCACGTTGGCCTGGCCGCCGAGGCGCCCTTCGGTGCCGACCTCGCGCGCCACACGCGTCACCTCGCCGGCGAAGCGGTTGAGCTGGTCCACCATGGTGTTCAGCGTTTCCTTCAACTGAAGGATTTCGCCGCGCACGTCGACCGTGATTTTGCGGGACAAGTCGCCGCCGGCGATGGCCGTCGCGACCTCGGCGATGTTGCGGACTTGCCCGGTCAGGTTCGAGGCCATCGAGTTGACCGAGTTCGGTCAAGTCTTTCCATGTGCCGCCGACGCCGGGCACGTTGGCTTGGCCGCCAAGCTTGCCTTCGGTGCCGACCTCGCGGGCGACGCGCGTCACCTCGGCGGCGAAGGCGTTGAGCTGGTCCACCATCGTATTGAGCGTATCTTTCAGCTCGAGAATTTCGCCGCGCACGTCGACCGTGATCTTGCGCGACAAGTCGCCGCGCGCCACGGCGGTGGCGACCTCGGCGATGTTGCGGACCTGGCCGGTGAGGTTCGACGCCATCGAGTTGACCGAGTCGGTCAAATCCTTCCAAGTGCCGGCAACGCCGCGCACCAGCGCCTGGCCGCCGAGCTTGCCTTCGGTGCCGACTTCGCGGGCGACGCGCGTCACTTCGCCGGCAAACGCGTTGAGCTGGTCCACCATCGTATTGATGGTGTCCTTCAGCTCCAGAATTTCGCCGCGCACGTCCACCGTGATCTTTTTCGACAAGTCGCCATTGGCAATGGCCGTCGACACTTCGGCGATGTTGCGGACTTGGGCGGTGAGGTTTGACGCCATGGAATTCACGGAATCGGTCAAGTCCTTCCAGGTGCCGGCGACGCCGAGCACGTTGGCCTGACCGCCGAGGCGACCGTCGGTGCCGACCTCGCGCGCGACGCGCGTCACTTCGCCGGCAAACGCGTTGAGCTGGTCCACCATCGTGTTGATGGTTTCCTTAAGCTGCAGGATCTCGCCGGAGACATTCACCGTAATCTTCTTCGACAGGTCGCCGCCGGCGATGGCCGTTGCCACGTCGGCGATATTGCGAACCTGGGCGGTCAAATTGCCGGCCATAAAGTTGACGCTGTCGGTCAAATCTTTCCAGGTGCCGGCGACGCCCGGCACGGTCGCTTGACCGCCGAGCTTGCCTTCGGTGCCGACTTCGCGGGCGACACGCGTGACTTCCGAGGCGAATGAGTTGAGCTGATCCACCATCGTATTGATGGTGTCTTTCAGTTCCAGAATTTCGCCGCGCACGTCGACGGTAATTTTTCGCGACAAGTCGCCGCGCGCGACGGCGGTGGTCACATGCGCGATGTTACGCACCTGGTCGGTGAGGTTGCCGCACATGGCGTTCACCGAGTTCGGTCAAGTCTTTCCAGGTGCCGGCGACACCCGGCACGATGGCCTGACCGCCGAGCTTGCCGTCGGTACCGACCTCGCGCGCCACGCGCGTCACTTCCGACGCGAACGAACGCAACTGATCGACCATCGTATTGATGGCTTCCTTGAGCTGCAGGATTTCGCCGCGCACGTCGACCGTGATCTTTTTTGACAAGTCGCCGTTCGCCACCGCGATCGTGACTTCGGCGATGTTGCGGACCTGCGCGGTGAGGTTCGACGCCATCGAGTTCACGCTCTCGGTGAGATCTTTCCACACGCCGGTGACGCCGCCGACCTGCGCCTGGCCGCCGAGCTTGCCTTCGGTGCCGACCTCGCGCGCCACGCGCGTCACTTCCGAGGTGAACACGTTGAGCTGTTTGATCATCGTATTGACGATTTCGGCGGAACGCAGGAATTCGCCCTTCAGCGGCCGGCCGTCGACGTCAAGGCTGACAGTGCGCAAAAGGTCACCTTGCGCCACCGCGGCGATGGCGCGGGTCACTTCGGTGGTCGGCCAGAGCAGATCGTCGATCAGCGAATTGACGCTCGCTTCCATCTCACCCCAGGCGCCGTCGGACAGGCCGACGCGCACCCGCTGGCGGGTGCGGCCTTCACGTCCGACCACTTGGCCGACCCGCTCAAGCTGCTTGGCCATGCGCTGATTGGTGCCGACGATCTCATTAAAGGTATCGGCGATCTTGCCGATGATGCCGACACGGTCGCCGGCCATGCGCACCGAAAAGTCTCCGACCCGCATGGCTTGGAGGGCTCGCAGCAGTTCCGCAAGGCCGTCCGCATCGCCACTGATGCTGGCGTCGCCTCTAGTATGGACGGCCGGAACCGGGTCATGGGCGGCACCGTTTGTGGTTGTGCCAACGACTGGGTCAGTTGTCTGCATGATGATCTCCGGAACCCGGGCGGACGAGGCGATGGGCGGCGATAGAGTGAACTGATTTAGGATGGATCAGCGTTGAGAGCGAGAGCACGCGGCAAACGCGAGTTTCGGTATGGCGCGAAATTCCCGGCTGGGCGCATATTTGCCCGCCGGGCCAACCCCTTAAGCCGACGTGGAATCCCCCTCACGTAGGTGTCAACCTTTTGTGCCTTGACCCCAAACGCGGGCCAGCGCCGAAGGTTCCGCTTAAAATTGGGTTTGCTACTTTTTCCCGGCTCATCCATTTTGAAACCGGCAATCCCGCAAAAATCCGTAGCATTTCTGTGGAACCTATCGCCGCCGCGCCGCTTAAGGTACGTCAAATGACGCAGTGAAATGCCCGATTCCCCCGACGCCGCCTTCTCCTACCGCCAATACGCAGCCAAATGCTTGGAGATTGCCCAGAATATCGTTGATATCGACCGCCGGCTATTTCTTCTCAACATGGCCCAGGACTGGCTAAAACTCGCCGAGCAAGTTGAACGAGAGGCCGCATTGGCACCTGCCTGTCGGGCGTTCTCAGGGGAATTTCAGTCGAAAAAACCTTGGCCCGACGGCTAATCAGGTATTGGCTGGTCATCTCCGATGACAACTTCTCCGCCTCACGCCGACAGCCAAGATTCAGTCCTCAAGCTACTGGGCGATCCGGCGACCTTCAGCGGCGCGGAAATACGGCGCATCGACACCCATGGTGCCAGCGTGTTTCTCGCCGGCGATCGGGTGGTCAAAGTCAAACGTGCGGTGCGCTACCCGTTTCTCGATTACTCGACCTTGGACAAGCGCGAAGCCGCCTGCCGCGCTGAGCTCGAGGTCAATCGCAATTTCGCGCCGCAACTCTACCGCCGCATCATCCCGATCACGCGGGAGCCCGGCGGTACGCTAAAGCTCGACGGCCCGGGCGAGCCGGTCGAATGGGCGGTCGAGATGGCGCGCTTCGACGAGAACAACACGCTTGATCACCTCGCCGACCGTGGCGAGCTCGGCGACGCGCTTACCGGCAAACTCGCCGGCGCCGTAGCGGCGATGCATGAAAGGGCGCAACCGGTCGAACCCGGATCTTGGATTGCGGCGCTCTCCGATTTCATCGCCGACAACACATCGGTTTTCCAGAAGCACCGCGATCTGTTTCCAGAGCAAGCGGTTGCAAAGCTCGATAAAGATTCATGCTCAGCCTTGGCGCGACTGCGGCCGCTTTTACGCGCGCGGGGCGACGCAGGCCTGATTCGCCGCGGCCATGGCGACCTCCATCTCGGCAATATCGCGGTGCTCGACGGCGAGCCGGTCGCTTTCGATGCGCTTGAATTCGATCCGGTCATCGCCGCGGGCGATGTGCTCTACGATCTCGCCTTCCTGTTGATGGATCTGATCGAACGCGATCTGAGACCTGCCACGAACGCGGTACTGAACGGTTATTTCTCCGCGACCCGGCGCGACGCGGACTGCGACGGCATAGCGGCTTTGCCGTTCTTCATGTCGTTGCGCGCGGCGATCCGCGCCAAGGTCACGCTCGCGCGGCTTGATCTCGCCGCGGCAGGAAACCGCCGCGAGACCGCCCAAGCGGCGCAACGCTATTTCGAACTTGCCCTCGAACTGCTAGTGCCCGCGAAGCTGATCGTCGTCTGTACCGGCGGCCTATCGGGAACGGGCAAATCGTTATTGGCGCGCTCGCTTGCACCGGGTCTGCCGCCGCCGCCGGGCGCGCTGGTGCTACGCTCCGATGTCGAGCGCAAAGCGCTCTACGGTGTCGCCGAGCATGATCGCTTGCCGCAGCAAGCGTATCGGGCCGAGGTATCGGAAGAAATCTATCGCATCTTGGAGGACAAAACCGCGCGCATCGTCCGCGCCGGTTACTCCGTCATTGTTGATGCGGTATTTGCCAAGGCGGCGGAACGCATGGCGATCGAAGTCGCGGCAACCGATGCCGGCGCCACGTTCCGTGGTGTGTTCCTGGTGGCGGATATCGCGACCCGGCTCGCGCGCATCGGCGGCCGCGGCGCCGACGCCTCCGACGCCGACGCCGCGGTAGCGCGGCAGCAGGAAGAGTTCAACATCGGATCTATTAAATGGTCGACCGTCGATACCTCAGGTTCGCCCGAAGAGACCTTGCGCCACACGCTTACCGCCGTCGCGCGCGATGGCTGACCTACTTCTCGGCGCGCTTCAGGAAGGCGGTAAGGATTTCCGCCAGCCGTGATTCCTTGGCCTTCCATTCCTTCTGATCCCATTCCTCGAGCAAATCGTCGTCCGGCCGCTTCGCGACGACGTCATCGTGGAATTCGCTGCCGGCAATAAGCGCCGCTGCCTTGCGCGCCGCCGACGGCGTGTGGACCTTGTCGTTGCCGGAAATGATGCAAACCGGAATCTTCAGGCCGCGCAATTGCTCCTCGGTCGCGCCGACGACGGGCAGGTCGGCGGCCTTGAGGAAATTCTCGCGCCAGGTATTCATCACGCCGATGAAGGCCTCCGGCGTCATCGCCATCAGCCGGTCGCGGTTGGACGGCCGCTCCTTGATGCCGGCGCCGAAATGCTCCGATGCGCAAACCGCTGCCATGCCGCCGGCTTTCGCCAATTCGGCGAACGAGCCGTAATACTGGTGCGCAAGCTTCTGCGCCGCATGCTGGCCGCCGGTCACGCGCCAAAGCAGCAGCCCCTTCACCGTCGACGGGTGGCGCAATGCAAAGAGAAGCGCCAGCCGCGCGCCGGCCGACGCGCCGCCGGCATAGACCGGAACAGCACCAATCTGCCGGCAAAGCGCGTTGAGATCGTCAGCCCAGATTTCGTGCTCCGATCCGTGCGCCTCGATGCCAACCTCGGACCGGCCGCAGTTGCGGCGGTCGTGCAGCAACACCCGATAGCCTTGCGCAGCGAATAGCTTCGCCAGCGGAACGAGCTCATCATAAGACCGCCGGCTTCCCGGAGTCAGCGCGATCCAGGGACCGCGGTCGCCGACAATTTCATACGTGAGTGTGACGCCGCGGACCTGCGCTTCGGCCATGGTTGTTGCCTTGTTTCTGAATGAAGATTGCTGCGGAAATGAACTTAGCCGATCGCTGCAAGCGTTTTGCCGCCGGCGGTCACCGGCTTTGCCGCGACGAGCACGAAGGCGACGATAGCAACGTCCTTGCCGCGGTTGACCCAATTGTGGATCGTTCCACGCTGCACCAGCACGTCGCCGGCCTTGAGCGTAACGGTCTCGCCATCCAGCTCCATGTCGATCTCGCCGGAAATGACCACGGCATAATCGACGGAATCGGTGCGGTGCCGCCGCGGCGTGACGCCCGGCTCGTAGCGAACCACGCGAAACACCGTGCCGTTCTCCAAGGTCGTGCCGGTTTTCCGCAGTCCGAGATCGTCGTCACCTTCATTGACGACCGGAAACGTATCCGTCGACCAGATCACGGATGACGCCACACCCGGGCGTCCGGAAGTGACGTTTTTCGCGAACTCGTCGATCTTGACGACCGCACGGCCCGACGCATCGTGGCCGGTGACAACGCGACGAACTTGTAGGCTCATCTTGGCAATTTTCCTGCTGAGGTTACGGGGCGAGCGCGAGAGGCGCCGGAGGGGAGCACCACGTTATCGGGCAATGTCGCCGTTAACAATCCGGCCGGAATTCAGCCCGGCAATTGCTCCAGCGGGACGGCGCTCGCGGCGTAGCCATAGACCCAATCGGCATTGCCGCCTTCCTTGAGCCATTCATTGCCGCGCGAGCCAATCTGGACGCGGGCGGTGCGTTCCTTGCGGGTGTTTTCGTAGCGCTTGAACGCATTGCCGACACTGATTTCGTCGGCACCGTCGAGCGCGCGGCCGAGCACAACCGCGTCCTCGATCGCCATACAGGCACCCTGCGCCATGAACGGCACCATCGGATGGCAGGCGTCCCCCAATAATGTCACGCGGCCCACCGACCAGATCGGCAGCGGATCGCGGACATAGAGCGCGGATTTGGTCACGCTTTCGCAGGCGTCGAGCAGGCTGCGGGCTTCCGGATGGAAAGCGGCATAGGCCTTTCTTAGCTCTTCGACGTCTCCGGGCATGGTCCAGGATTCATGCAGCCAATCGGATTGCGAGGTGGTGGCGAAAACAAAAGTCTCCCGTCCGCGATTGAGCGGAAAGGTGACGATTTGCAAATCGGGTGTCGGGCCCCACCATTTGGTAAAGGCGTCAAGGTTCGGCAGCTTCAGCTTGGTGCGATCGACCACCGCGCGGTACGAGACCAGCCCGGTGAACTGCGGATGCTCCGGTCCGAACAGCGCCGTGCGGGTCGGCGAATGAATACCGTCCGCCCCAATCAGGGCATCGACTTCGCGTGATGCGCCATTGGCGAAACGAAGCTTCGGCTTGGCACGCGAAGCGTCGATCGCTTCGACACAATGACCGAGCAGGATTGCATCTTGCGGCAATTGCCGGCGCAGCGCATCGAGCAGATCGGCACGGTGAATGGTGAGCTGCGGCGCGCCGTATTTGCGCTTGGCTTCTTCCGCCATCTCCAGCCGCGAGGTTTCGTCGCCGGTGTCCCACATGCGGCTGATGCGATGGGTCGGCCGCGCGGCGGATTGTTCGAGCACGGAAACCACACCAAGGCTATCGAGCGCACGCACGGCATTCGGCGTCAGGTTGATATCGGCGCCGACACGCCGGTAATCGATTGCCTGCTCGTAAACCTCGGCGTCGTGGCCGGCCTGACGCAGCGCGATAGCCGCCGCCATGCCGCCAACGCCACCGCCGGCGATGCCGATTTTCAATCGCGCCATGGTCAGCTCGAATATCTCGTGTTCAATGCAAGGAGAAACCGCCGTCGACGGCGAGCGTCTGGCCGGTGATGAATTTGGCGTCGTCCGAAAGCAGAAACGCGACCGCGCCGTCGAGATCGTCAGGCTGCTGCGTGCGTTTCAGGATCGTGCGCTCGGCATAATCGTTCCAACGCGTCTGTGGGATTTCCTTGGTGGCCTCACCCATGGTCAGCCCGGGCAACAGACAGTTCACCCGGATCATGCGCGAGCCAAGCTCACGCGCCAGCGAGCGCGTCATGCCGACCAGAGCCGATTTACTGGTGACGTAATGCAGAAGCTTCGGTGGGCCCCAATAAATCGTATCGGAGGAAACGGTGACGATCGCCCCGCCGTCGCGCATCAACGGACCGATGGCGCGCACCGTCAACCAGGTGCCGCGCACATTGATCGCCATCATGCGATCGAAGTCATCGGGCGCAATCTCGTCATAAGCCTTGCCGCCGACATTATTGGCCCAGCCGGCATTGGCGACGAGGCCGTGGATGCCGTCGCAATCGCGTGCCGCGGCTTTCGCCATCGCCTCGACGGATTCTGGTGAGGAAATATCGGTTTCGACGAACTGCGCCTCGATGCCGGCTGACTTGAGCTTCTGTTCCGCCGCGGTGCCGAGGACGCGGTCGATCTCGGCAATGATGACGCTCGCGCCCTCGCGGCCGAGCCGCTCGGCAAAGGCAAAACCCAACCCGCGGCCCGCGCCGGTGATCACGATACGCTTGCCGGAAAATCTTTGCGTCATGGCTCCCCACCTGCGTGGATCAGATGCGATCGCCCTCGGCCGCGACGGCATATTGAAAATAATTGTTCTGGCCGCGGTCATAGAGGGTGACGGAGGCGCCGCCACCGGCGCGGCCGGAAAACGGCTCGCCGCTGGCATGATCGTAGCCGTCGAAGCCGACATCGCCGCTGAGCTTGAAGTCGATGGTCGCCCCTATCGATGGGACGGTGATGTGATCTTCGGCGACGCGGACATCCAATCCCGACGTCACATCGCAAAATCCGTCCGCTGCCGGCCTGATCTCAAACGTCTCGCCAGTGCCGAGCGAATGCACCCGCTCCGGACAGCGGCCGGTCCGGCGCCGATGCGCTTCCACGGCGACGATGCGTCTGAATTCAGGCTGCACGGGCGTATTCCCTAAGCATGCCCAACCTAAGCATGCCCAACCTAAGCATGACCACGTCCGCTCTTATCCTCGATCGGCCGCTGCCGGCGCGTGGTGCCATCGATGCCGCCGGCAATGGCCCATTCGGCGAACAATTCGGGCTTCCGCTCGAAACTGCCGGGTTTCCATTCCTCGGTGCAAAAATCTTCATCGGCGTAATATTCCAGCGGCGCGGCGAGCGGATTTTCGAAGTACCAGAAATAGGCCGACGAAATCGGATGCCGGCCCGGACCGATTTCGGTCTTCCAGCCCTTCTTGCTCATGGCGATGCCGCCGCCAATGACCTCATGAATGTCGGTCAAGGTGAAAGCAACATGATTGAAACCGGCTCGACCCGGGCGGTTGAGCATGAAGAGATTGTGATGTTCGCCGACCCTCTGACAGCGCGTGAAGACACCGTGGCCGGGATATTCGTCGCTGATCGCAAAACCGAGTGTCTCGGTATAAAAGGCGCGCATCGCCGCAAAGTCGGCGGCGAAGACCACGACATGGCCGATATTGATCGGGTCGGCTTTATCGTGGACCGGCGAACGCTGATTGACGCGCTGATGCGCGCCCGGCGCGTTGGCCGGTGTGGGCTTCACCGCGACCGGCTTTCTTTTGCTGATCCGGAAAGCAAGGCTCAGTCCATTCGGATCCGTTACCCGCGGCAAGCCGTCGGCACCGGTGCGGAAGCTTGCCAAACCGCGCAGCCGGTTCACCGTTTCATCGAGCTCTGCCTGGTTCGCGGCGCCCCAGATGACTTCGCGCACCGTGTTGCCATCCTCGATTGGCGGCGGCAGATCGGCCGCGCCTTTCGGCCGCACGATCACTTCGGCGCCGTCGCGCGTCCGGTACTCGAGTTTATCGGCACTGCCCGATACCGGCGCGACACCCCAATCGTCGAGGAAACGCTTGGCTTCGGTCATGTCTGCAACGCCGAATACGACGGCGTCGATTCCTTGAAGCGACATGATACGGCTACTCCCTCACTAATCTTGGCTTATCAGAAAAGATCACGACGGCGCGTCGCGGTACAAAATCGCCGACGCGCCATGCTTCCATCAATTGCGTTTGACCTTGGCGAGCGGATGCTCCGGCGGATAGGTCGGCGTAACGGGCTTCGGCGCGCCGATCATGACCATCATGATGGCTTCTTCCTCGCCGATATTCATTTCGCCGCGATAGACGCCGGGCGGCACCGAAATACAGTCGCGCTCGCCGAGTTCGGCTTCCCAGTATTCGCCGTCCTTCTCGACCATCACTTTGATCTTGCCGCGCAGGACGAAGAACACCTCTTCGGCGTCGGTATGCAGATGCATCGGCCCTTCCGCTCCGGGCGGCAGGATCATGTTGGACAAAGTGAAGTGTTCGGCCGGGATCACGTTTGTATCCTTGGCCACGCCGGTGCCGCCGGTGCCGATGAAGCGTTTCTGGGCGCGGCGATATTTCGGATCGAAGTCAGCCTGGAATTTAAGGGCGTTCCAGTCATAGCTCCGCTCTGCCACACGGGCGACGCGGCTTTTCATCCAGTCGTCGAAGCTTGCCCCATCCGGCCGGTCCCAGGAATGTTTCTGCGGTTGTCGGGTGATGTCGTCCATGTCTTACTCCTTATTGCGCAAAGTTTGTGAGTCACCGATCTTCATTACTTATTGGCCGCCCGGCGCGTGGCCCGCGCATGGTTCGCTGCGTCTTTCTCTTCGTCCCGCTGCCGGTAGCCGAGGTCGCGTGAAATGGCATCCGCGGTAGCGATGACTTCGGCCTTCAATGGACCGTCGAGCTCCGCGTCGCTGGTCAGCAGTGCCACCGCCGAAATATTGATGGCGGCGACGACACGATTGGACATATCTTGGATCGGCGCCGCTATGCTGGCGACGCCCGGCTCGTAGCTGGAATGCTGCGCCACCACGACGCCGCAAGCCGCATCCGCCACAAGTTGATCGATCAATTCGGCCATGGTGGCCGAGCCCTCGTCGAGCGCTTCGGCGGCTGGCGCATCTCGATAGAGATCGCGAACTTCATGAGCCGATAAATCCGCGAGCAGGACACGGCCCATAGTGGTCAGGCGCGCCGGTAACCGCGTGCCGATGTGAACCGTGCTGGCGATTGAACGGCGCGTCGGCACGCGCGCCAGATAAACCACGTCGCGTCCGTGAAGCTCGCCGAGATGCGCCGACCACCCGGTGCGATCGCGCAGCCGCAACAGATGCGGCATCGCCACTTCGACGAGATCGCGCGAGGCGAGATAGCCGTAGCCGAGCCGCAACACCTCCGCCCCGAGCGCGTAGGTCTTTGTTTCGGGATCGAAGGCGACGAAACCGAGATGCCCCAGCGTGACGAGAAGCCGGTAGGCGGACGAGCGCGTCACGTGCAGCGCGGCGGCAACATCAGACAGTGTCAGCCGGCGCCGTTCGCCTGAAAGTTCTTGAAGAATGCTCAAACCCCGGACCAACGCCGGCACCAGATACCGCTCGACGCCCTCGCCCGCCGGCGTGACGTTGGCGGCTTGCGGTAGGGTCGTTTTGTCGCGGCGTTTCTGCATGGGGAGCGGCGGAGATAGTTTTGTATATTAAATCACGTATAGCATCCGAAACATTTCGGTCAAGGTCGCCAAGCGGGATTTCATCGCGAAAATCACAGCTTCCGCATCCGATCACCTCGTAATGCATAAAAGATACTTCTTCCACGGCCTAACTGGTTAGATAACGGGCGCCTTTTGCTCGTAATTAAAGCGATGGTGGCCATTGACTCCGACGGCTGTTCAGGTTTGAACTGTCTATAATACGAACTATTAGTTCATATTTGAACGTTCTAAATGGGCTGGTCGTGGCGCCTTCTAACGTGCTGCAGCTTCAAAATGTTGCCCGGCGGTTTCCCGGCCGAACCGCCGGAGCCGCGCCGTTTACGGCCGTGTTTGATCTCTCATTTGAAGTCCGCCGCGGCGAATTCGTTTCCATTGTCGGCCCCTCCGGCTGCGGTAAGAGCACGCTCCTCAATCTCGTGGCGGGTCTCGACCGCCCAAGCGCCGGCAGCGTTTCACTTCATGGCGTCGAAGTGTCGGGCCCCAATCCGAACGTCGGCTTCATGCTGCAAAAAGACCTGCTGCTGCCATGGCGCACGGTTCTGCATAATGTCGAATTCGGTCTCGAAGCGAGAAAGATGACCGCCGGTGAGCGCCGCGAACGCGCGTTGCGTGAGCTTAACCGTTGCCGCCTTGCCGATTTCGCCGACCGCTACCCCTATCAAATTTCGGGCGGCCAGCGGCAGCGCGCCGCGCTTGCCCGCACGCTGGCGATCAATCCTGATATCGTGCTGCTCGACGAGCCCTTCTCCGCTCTCGATGCGCAGACCAAACTGGTGCTGCAAAAAAGCTTCGCTGCGACGATCGCAGGCTCAGGACTGACGACCCTACTGATAACGCACGATCTGTCCGAAGCCGTGGCCATGTCCGACCGCATCCTAGTGATGAGCGATCGTCCCGGCCGCATTGTCGAGGAAATCCACGTGGCGCTTCCCGATCGCGACAATCCGATGGCGCGCGTCGCGACGCCGCGCGCCGGCGAGATCGTCGCGCATCTGTTTCATTCACTTCATATCGACACCAGGCTCGACGCCTGAACGGCTTGCATCATGAGGGGAGACATTGAAATGAAGATCACACGGCGCGCCGCCCTTGGCGGCCTGGCAGCGACCGCGGCGGTTCGGCCGAGCTTTGCTGCACCCGAGCAGATCACATATTTGTTTCCAGCCCCGGCATTCCTGCCGGCGTTCATGCCGTTCCATATCGCCGTCAAACGCGGCTATTTCACCGCCAATAATGTCGCGGTCACATTTCAAACCGGTCACGGCGGCGCCGATGTCGCCCAGCAGGTCGGTGCCGGCAATGCCGACATCGGCGGCGGCATCGGCGAAACCTCGATGATCGTGCGGCCGAACGGCTTGCCGGTGCGCGCCATCACCCAACTCGGTTCGCATCCGCTGTTCAAGCTCGCCACCCGCAAAGACAGCAACGTAAAGGCCATTGGCGATCTGCACGGCAAGAAGCTCGGCGTGATCGGCTATCAGGACACCAGCTATTACTCCCTGCTCGCCACGCTGGCGATCAACGGTCTCAAGCGCTCCGATCTGGAAATCCAGGCGGTCGGGCCGGCCGGCGTCACCCAGCTCATGATCGCAAAATCGCTCGACGGCATCATGGCGGTGCCGGAATGGGCCGATACGATCGAGACCAGCGGCGTGCCGCTCGATTATTTCGACATCGAAAAATATTTCCCGGCCATGGCGCAGGCCATTCTCACCTCCGACAAGATGATAAAGGAGCGCCCGGCGGCGGTCGGCGGTTTCGTGAAATCGGTGATGCAGGCGATGCGCGATTGCATGGCCGATCCTGCGGCCGCTTCGCGCGATTTCGTTGCCGCGGTGCCGCAGCAGGCCGGCAAGGAGGCCGACATGGAGCGCATCCTGCGGCGCTACGTCAACGACGTCTATGCCACGACGCCCGCCTCCGCGCTCGGCACCTACGATCCCGCACGGCTCAAGATCGTTCAGAAATTCTATCTCGACAACAACATCATCCAAACGGCGGTGCCGGTGGAAGACCTTTACACCAACCAGTTCGTCAAATCGTGATGAGCGCCGCGACCTCCAACGAGCCGGCAGAATTGTCGGAACGCACGATCGCTCCGCGCGCTGCGTGGCGCATCGGCGCGGCCCCGTTGGCGAGCGTCGCGGTTGCCATCGTTGTTCTGATTGCCTGGCAATATCTGCCGCCGATATTCGGCGTTCCGAAATACATCATCCCGCGTGTCAGCGATCTCTACAGCGAGATGATACGGATGTGGTACCAAGAAAACCTGCTCAAGCATTTCATTTCCACGGCCACCTTCTCGATTCTCGGCTTCGTGCTCGGCAGCCTGCTCGGCGCCGTCGCCGGCTATGCGCTCGGCCTGCTGCCGACGTGGGAGAAGGTGTTGTCGCCTTACATTCTGGCGCTGCAGATCGCGCCCAAGGTCGCGTTCGCGCCCTTGTTCATTCTGTGGTTCGGCTACAACGCCCTGCCGAAGCTGACCGTCACCGTCCTCGTCGTCTTCTTTCCAATCCTGGTCAACGTCCTGCAGGCCATGCGGGTGATGGATCGCGACCTGGTTAATCTGGCGCGCGCCTACAACATGAGCAAGCCGAAGATTTTCTGGAAAGTGATGCTACCGTTCTCGCTGCCGAACCTGATGGCGGGACTGCGTATCGGCGCGACGCTCGCGGTCATCGGCATCACCGTCGGCGAACTGGTCGGCGGCGAAGTCGGCCTCGGCTATCTGATCAGCTTCGGGCAAGGCCAAGCCAACACCGCCATGGTCTTCGACGCCATCGGGCTTCTGACCGTGATCGGCATCGCCATGTATTGGGCGGTGACGGCGGTGGAGAACCGCGTCCTGCATTATCTGCCACGCGCGGTAGAGGCACCACAGGCGGTGCGCTCATGACCTTGCACGCCACCATCGCCCCACCGCTGCAAAGCTCCACATCCGGCATCAGCTTCCTGCGCCGCGCCGGACATGGCGGTTCGTATGCCTTGGTGCTGCTGCACGGCATCGGCAGCAACGCTTCGAGTTTCATATCGGTCATGACGGCATTGCCGGCTTCGATCGACGTGGTCGCCTGGAATGCGCCCGGTTACGCCGCATCGCTGCCGCTTGCGGATACGTCGCCCTCACCGCGCGACTACGCCGCGGCGCTAGTGCGGTTGCTCGATGCGATCGGCGTCAGGCAGGTCGTGCTCTGCGGCCATTCGCTCGGCGCCTTGTTTGCCGGAAGTTTCGCCGCGCACTATCCGGACCGCGTCGCGGCGCTTGCATTGATGTCGCCGGCACTCGGTTATCGCGTCAAGCAGGGCGAACCGTTGCCGCCAACCGTGCAATCGCGCATCGACGAGATTGAAACCGTTGATCTTGACACCTTTGCCGCCAAACGCGCGACGCGACTAGTTTATGCGCCGGAACGCAAGCCGCAGGTGTTGGCTGCGGTCCGTACCGCCATGACAGCGTTGAACCCTGCCGGATATGTCCAGGCCGTGCGGGCGCTCGGCGCCGGCGATCTTCTTGCTGACGCGGCAGCGATAGCCGTTCCGACCCTCGTCGCGGTCGGCGCCGAAGACGTCATCACGCCGCCGGCCAATGCCCGCTCTCTTTATGCGGCGCTACCGCACGCCGTGGCGTTCCATGAAATCGCCGATGCGGGACATGCGCTGCCGCAGGAAGATCCGGCCGCGGTTGCCGGCATGCTGACGCAATTGATGGAGCGCACCGATGGCTGAGCGGCGCGCCGACAAGATCGAAGCCCGCTCGAACGGGCTCTATATCTCGCCTCCGGTGCAGCGAGCGGCGCTCTTGCTGCGCCACATCGCCGAGGGCGACAGCGTCGCCAACATGTCGCGCACCGCGCGCGAACTCGGCATCAATCGCACCACGCTGATCAGGCTTCTCCACACGCTCGAATCCGAACGCTTTATCGAACAGCGGCCGGAAGGCCAGGGCTGGCGCATCGGTGTCGGGCTCATCGGACTGACCGCGCAGGCGTTCTTTTCCGAGGACCTCGTTCAGATTTCCGTCCCGGTGCTGACGCGGCTCGCCGAAAATCTCAATCTCTCGGCGCATCTCGGCGTGCTTGACGGGCTTGAAGTTGTTTATCTGGTCCGCCGCGTGCCCAATCATGCCTTCGCCAGCAATATTCGCAATGGTAGCCGCCTGCCGGCCCATGCCGCCAATATGGGGCGCATCATCCTTGCACATCTGCCGCCCGAGCGTGTCGACCGGCTTTACGCCGGCGCCATGCTGAAAGCGGTCACGCCGCACACCGCCGTGACGCTGTCCCAACTGCATGCGCAGCTTGAGACCGATCGCACGGCGGGACTTGCGTGGAGCGACGGCAACTACGAGGCCGATATCGGCTCCGTCGCCGCCGCGATCTTCGACGCCACGAATACGCCGATCGCCGCGCTCAACGTCAGCGGCCAATCAAAGAATTTCTCGGGCGCGACGCGGCGCAGCCAGATCGCCGCCCATGTGCGGGCGGCCGCCTATGAGATTTCGCAGCGGCTCGGCTGGCGCGGACCGCAAGCCACCGCGCTGGTCGCAAGTGACAGCAAACAATCGGACGCGCGCACGAACACGCGCGCCGCCGGCTGAAGGAAGCATTATGGATCTCGGATTGGGCGATAAGGTTGCGGTCGTCACCGGCGGAAGCTCCGGCATCGGGCTTGCGACCGCCAAGCTCCTGCTCACCGAGGGCGCGCGGGTGGCGATCTGCGGCCGCGACGCCGAACGGCTTGCCTCCGCGCAGGCCGAGCTTGCCGCGATCAAGCCGGGCGCCGTCGCTGCTGTCCAATGCGACGTGCTCGACAAGGAGGCTGTCGCAAGCTTCGCCGCCAAGGTGACGGACTGGAGCGGCGGCCGCGTCGATCTTCTGGTCAATAATGCCGGCCAAGGCCGCGTCTCGACTTTCGCCGATACCACCGACGCGCAATGGCGCGAGGAACTCGACCTGAAGTTCTTCAGCCAGATTCTTCCGATCCGCGCCTTCAGACCGCTGTTGGCGGCGAGTCCCTCGCCGGCCATCGTCGCAGTCAATTCGCTGCTGTCGCTGCAACCCGAGCCGCACATGGTCGCCACCTCGGCGGCGCGGGCCGGCGTGCAGAACCTGATGAAATCGCTGGCCGGAGAATTCGCTCCGCAGATCCGCGTCAATACGATCCTGATCGGGCTTGTTGAATCGGGGCAATGGCAGCGCCGTTTCGAGGCGCGGCCCGACAAATCGCAGAGCCGCACGGACTGGCTCGGCGCCATCGCACGCGACAAGCATATTCCGCTCGGACGGCTCGGCGTACCGGATGAAGCAGCGCGCGCCATCGTTTTTCTCGGATCTCCAGCCGCGAGCTACATCACCGGAACGAGCCTCGAAATCTCCGGCGGCATGTCGCGCCACATTTAGAACCGGGTGAAATGCAGCATGAAACTTTCCGTCGTTACCGCTGAACGCCCCACCACGCTAACCGCCGCTCCGCAAACCGAGCCGGTGGGCGACGCTATCGCGCGCGCCTTGGCCGACATCGGCGTGACGACGGCCTTCGGTGTCATTTCCATCCACAATATGCCGATCCTCGACGCGATCGCGCGCCAGCGCCGCATTCGCTTCGTCCCGGCGCGCGGCGAAGCCGGCGCGATGAACATGGCGGACGCCTATGCGCGCGTGTCGCGTTCGCTAGGGGTTGTGATTACTTCGACCGGCACGGCGGCGGGCAATGCCGCGGGCTCGCAAGTCGAGGCGCTTACCGCCGGTTCGCCAGTGTTGCACATCACGACTCAAGTCGACCGCGAATTCGTCGATCGGGATCGCGCCGCGATCCATGACGTGCCGCGCCAGCCCGATATGCTCAAGGCGATCAGCAAGGCTTATCTGCGCACATGGGAGCCCAGCGCCGCGGTCGATACGCTGATCGCCGCCGCGCGCGAGGCGCTCACCGCCCCGTCCGGCCCGGTCACGCTCGAAATCCCGGTCGACGTTCAGCGTATCGATGTCGCTTGCCGCACCGTTGCCGGCATGCCGGCCATCACGCGGAGGGAGCCGGACGCCGCGCAGCTCGATGCTATCGCTGCGCGCGTACGCAATGCCAAACGGCCGCTGTTGTGGCTCGGCGGCGGTGCCCGCAGCGCCGCGGACGCTGCAACCGCATTGGTGCGGCGCGGTTTCGGTGCCGTCACCAGCACCAACGGCCGCGCCGTCGTTCCCGAGAGCCATCCGCGTAGTCTCGGCGCCTTTAATATGACGCGCGAGGCCCGGGAGATATACGCACGCGCCGATCTGATGATCGTTGTCGGCTCGCGGTTGCGCGGCAACGAGACGCAGAACAACCGCATGTCCTTGCCGCCGCTGATCCAGATCGACGCCGATCCGGGGCAAGCCGGGCGCAATTATCCGGTCGATTTGTTCGTAGCCGGCGACGCGCGGCTGGCACTTGAAGGCTTGCTCGCACGCATCCCCGACAAACTCGACACCGACCAAGACTTCCTTGCCGACATCGCGACGGCGCGCATGAAATCGGCAGCCTCGTTGCGCTCCGGCCTTGGACCCTATGGCGCGCTCGCCGATATGCTCAGCGACCGAGTGCACGACGCTGCGCGCCCGTGGGTTCGCGATGTCACCGTCTCCAACTCGACTTTCGGCAATCGCTACGTCCGGATCGCGGCGGCCCATCTCGGCGTGCATGCGCTCGGTGGCGGCATCGGTCAGGGCATTGCCATGGGCATCGGTGCGGCGCTGGCCGGCATATCGGCAAAAACTATCACGCTTCTGGGCGACGGCGGTGCGCAATTGATGATCGGCGAATTTGCAACGGCTGTGGAAGCGCAAGCAAACGCGGTATTCGTGTTGATGAACGACCGCGGCTATGGCGTGATCCGCAACATTCAGGACGCGCAATATGCCGGGCGGCACGTCTATGCCGACATTCTGACGCCGGATTTCGCGCTGGTCTGCAAGGCTGTCGGGCTGCCGCATCAGCGCATCGGCGACATCGCCGATTTCGCCCCGGCACTGGATCGCGCGCTGGAATCGTCCGGTCCCTATTTGATCGAAATCGACATGGTGAAAATCGGCCCCTTCAGCCAGAGCTTTGCCGGCCCGCCCGCCGGTGCTGCGGGGCAACCATAAATTTGCACATCGCAGTATCGCACCGGCCCTATCCTGACTTAGGAGCACTCATGTCAGATGAAACTGCCGAACCGGCAAACCATAGTTTCGAGGTTGTTTGCGAGGCTACCGGCGTAACGGTGAGCGTGCCGGCCGATAAATCGATCCTCGACGCCCTATTCGATGCCGGCGTCGATGTCCCGAGCTCCTGCGAGCAGGGCATTTGCGGCACCTGCGAGACGCGCATTATCTCTGGCGAGGTCGATCACCGCGACAGTATCCTGTCCGACGACGAGCGTGCTGCCAACCAAACCATGATGATCTGCGTGTCGCGCGCGCGCGGATCCCGGCTGGTGCTCGACATCTGAAATTGTGAGATGATTTAAGGACACGTAAGCGGAGCACCACGTCATGACTTATCAATTCCCCTACCTCAGCCCCCATCAGTCGCGCACGCAGGAGCCGACGCAGTGGCAGATGGAGCTTGCGTCGGCAATCGAAAGCATTTTTGCCAAGGGCTCGCATTCCCTCGACGCTTTGGTCGATGGCCTTAACGGATCGCGGGTGAAGCCGCCCGACGGCGGCGTCTGGACGGCCGATAAGTTCACGGCACTGATGCGTGAGCTCGGCGCCTGACGCGACTTGTTGCAAAACTTGAAAGACCGCACACCGAAGCGACGCTCATGCAGGAAAATGTGATGCCAAAGCTGCCTTTTCGCAATGTGAAGACACCGGCCGTTCCCGAACCGCCGTCAGGCGCTTATTCCAATTGTTTCGTGGTTGGCGACACCATTTATATCGCCGGTCAGCACGCCGGCACGCCGCAAGGCGCCGTAGGCGGCAATTCGGTGCGGGAACAGTCGCGCGAGGCGTTTCGGCGTGTTTTCGGCCTGATCGAGGCCGCTGGCGGAACTGCCGACGACGTCGTGAAATTGACGATCTATCTGTGCGACATGGCGGGCAGGAACGATCTCAGCGCGATGCGCCGCGAACTCCTGGCCGAACCGCTGCCATGCTCCACGCTGATTGGCGTCAAGGAACTGGCCGATCCTGATTTGTTGGTCGAAATCGACGCCATCGCAGTGATCGGTTACGGCGGCCGCAGGGCCGCCATATCGTAGAAAGCTGGAAGACACGATTGGGAGCCTGAACATGTCCACTGTCGCGCTTGAACCCCGCCGGCCTGCTTCCTCCGCCGCATCATCCGCTACCAGCCCGACCGACCAGCAGGTTCAACAATACCTCCGCACGGGCTTGCGTAATCGCTGGTGGCCCGTGTTGCCGTCGGGATTTGTCGACAGGGGCGCCAAGCCCTTGGGAATCACCCGTCTCGGCGAGCCGCTGGTACTGTGGCGCGACGCCAAGGGCACGATCCATGTGCATGCCGACCGCTGTCCACATCGCGCGGTACCGCTGTCGCGCGGCATCAACGAAGGTGACCGGCTGCGCTGCAATTATCACGGCGTCGAGGTCGGGCCTGACGGCACGGTCCTAAAAGTTCCTGGACAGCCCGGTTGCCCGCTCGAAGGCAAGAAGGCTGTAAAGACCTATCCGTCGCAGGAAATCGCCGGCGCCATTTTTGTCTGGTTCGGCGACGCCCTGCATGCCGAGGCGGCCGTCTTCGAACCGCCGCCGGAAATCTCCGCGCCGGAATATTCGCACTTTCTTTGCTACGCCGACTGGGAAATGCCGTGGCGCTATGCCTTCGACAATCTCATGGATCCGATGCACGGCACGTTCCTGCATTCGAATTCGCATACCATGTATCAGGGCGATACCGAGGCGCATTTCGTCACCCGCGATACGCCGCACGGCTTCTTCTTCGAGAAGAAAGATCAGCGCAACATCAATTTCGACTGGAGCGAACTTGTCGACGACGGCGCGCTCTATGTGCGGCTCGAAATCCCCTACCCGCCTTCCGGCGGCCCTGGCGGCAATTTCGGCATCGTCGGCTTCGGCACGCCTATCGATGAAGACAAAATGTGCGTGTTTTTCTGGCGTACCCGCAAGGTCGAAGGCTGGCAGCGCGACACCTGGCGCTTCCTCTACAAGACCACGCTCGAAAAGCGGCACTGGATCGTTCTCGAGCAAGACCGCGAAATGTTATCCGGATTAAAGCCGGGCCTCGAGAAATTCGAGATGCTGTATCAGCACGACGCCGGCGTTATCCGCCTGCGCCGTTATCTGGCGCAACAGGCGCGCAAGCAACTGACCGAACTGCAGGCGGCGGGTAAGCTTTGATCAATCTCACCCGCCGCACTGCGTTGCGCGTTATCGGCGGCGCAGGTTTTATTTCCGCATTCGCCGCGAAGGCGCAGTCGGTGCCCACCGCCTTCCCGCAGCGACCGCTAACTTTGGTCGTGCCGTTCAGCGCCGGCGGTCCGGTCGACGTGCTTGGTCGGCTGCTCGCGCAGGAATATCAGATCCGCTCCGGCCGTCCTGCAATCGTCGAGAACAAGACCGGCGGCGCCGGCAATATCGGCATCGAGGCGGTACGCGATGCGGCCGCCGACGGCACCACGCTCCTGCTCATTCCGGCGGGTAACCTGACCATCAATCCGACGCTGATGCCGGACTTGCCGTTCAACGTCGAGCGCGATTTCGCGCCCATTACGTTATTGGCTAGTGCGCCGAACGTGCTGGTGGTGTCGCCCAAGCTCGGCGTCACCTCCATCAAGGCGCTGGTCGACAAAGCCAAGAGCGCAAAGCTCAGTTATGGATCGCCTGGCGTCGGCAGCCAGCTTCATCTCGTCATGGAACTGTTCAAGGAAAAGACCGGCGTTGAAATTGTACATGTGCCCTATCGCGGTTCGCCGCAGGCGCTCGACGACCTGCTTGGCAACCAAATCGATGTGCTGGCCACCAACCTTCCGGCGGTCCTGCCGGCGATCAAGGCCAACCTGGTCGTACCGCTGGCGATGACGACCGCGCAGCGCTCGCCTCTGGTACCCGATGTTCCCACACTCGCCGAGGCCGGCGTCGGCGGCATCGATGTCACGTCCTGGTACGGCATGCTGGCGCCGCACGCCATTCCGCCTGACGTTCGCGATGCCATCTTTACGGTCACCCGCGATATTCTAAGCATCTCCACGTTGCAGCAGAAATTATTGGATCAAGGATTGAGCGTCATGATCGAGACGCCGGACGAATTCGCTTCACGCATCCGGCGCGAAACGGCCTTGTGGGCCGGCGTGATCAAGAGTCGGCACATCACGCTGCAATAACACCATTCTCTCGAACATGATCGTTTCGAAGGGCGGCTTCGTCAGGGCTGCCGCACCTGTTTCGAGGAACGGCCGGATATCAGCGCGCGCAGATGACCGCCGATGGTGCCAGCGATGCTGCCGACCCTGGATTTAATCGCCGGCACGTAAAGCAGCATCGTGATGATGGTCACGGATGCAAAGGCAATGCAGATAGGCCGGGTGAAAAACGGCAACAGACTACCGTCCGACAGCACCAGGCCGCGCCGCAGGCTCTTGTCGAGCAGGCCGCCCAAAACCAGGCCAAGGACGAACGGGGCCATCTGATAGCCGCGCCGGCGCAGGAAGAAGGCTCCGATGCCGATGGCCAGCATGCAATAGACATCGAACAGCCGCGAGGCGCCGGCAAAGGCGCCGATCGTGCAAAGCAGGAAAATAATCGGCATCAGGATAGTGCGCTTGACCCGCATTACCACCAGCAAGGGCCGCACGAGAAACAGGCCGAAGATGAGGATGCTGATCATCGCCAGGGTGGTCATCGCGACCACGTCATAGACGAATTGCGGATGGTCGATCATCATCATAGGTCCGGGCTGGATGCCATGGATGATCATCGCCGACATCAGCACCGCCGACGGCGCGGAGCCGGGAATGCCGAGTGCGAGACAGGGAATGATGTGGCCGGGGATCGAAGCCATGTCGCCGGTTTCTGCTGCCATCAAACCGTCGATCGAGCCATTGCCGAACAACTCCTTCTCCTTGCTGACGGCTTTGGCCGCGGCGTAGGACATCCAGGCACCCGCGTCCTCGCCGACGCCCGGCATCAAACCCGTGAGGACGCCGATAACGCCGGAGCGTAGAACGGTCGGCCAGTATTGGAGGACTTCGCGAAATCGCGGCAGCACGGAATCGCGCATTTCGACGATCTTGCGCTCGTAGGGATCGGCGAGCGTGGTCAAAACTTCCGAGAAGCCGAAGGCACCGACCAGCGCCGGGATCAATGCAATTCCGCCCGATAATTGCGGCAGGCCGAATGTAAAGCGATCATATGCATAGAGACTGTCCTGGCCGATCTGCGCGACGAACAGACCCAGGCATCCCATCAGCCAACCTTTCAGCGGATCGTCGCCGACGATGCTGCCCGACATGACGACGCCGAACAGCGCGAGCCAGAAAAATTCATAGGCGCCGAACGACAGCGCGACTTCGGCCAGTGATGGGGTGAAAGCGGCGAGGCATATGACGCCGAACAATGTGCTGGTGAAGGCGCCGGACGTGGCGATGCCGATCGCCCTCCCCGCTTCGCCGCGCAAGGCCAAGGCATGGCCGTCGGCGCACGAGGCGGCGTTGGCCGCCGTACCCGGAATGTTGAGCAGGATCGCCGTTCGCGACCCGCCATAGAGCGTGCCGACATAGGAGCAAATCAAAACAAGAATCGCGTCATTGGCCGGCAGCTTGATCGTCGCCGTGGTCAACAGCGCGATGCAGAGCGTCGCCGAGAGCCCGGGCATGCAGCCGACCATGATGCCGATCAGCGCGCCGCCGAGGCCGAACAAGAGCGACCAGAAATTCATGACCCCGAGATAGGCGTGACCGAGACCGGCTAGTCCATTGAGCATCACACGCTCCAACCAAATCTCAAGGCAGGCGCACCAGAAAGATATTCTGGAACACCAGCGTGGTGCCGAATCCGGCACCCAGCCCGATGGCAACGGCCGAAATTACGTTGCGCGGCGTCAGTCTTCGGCCCGCGGCGCTTCGCTGGCTCTGCTGCAGCGTCACGATCGCGACTGAAACGAAAATCGCCGCCGCGAGCCAGAACGGCAGGCCGTGCCCGATCATCGCCACGTCGAAAAACACGCAGAGGCCGATGGCGAGCCAAAGCTGCCGCAGCGAGATCGCGGCACGTGACAGATCAGGCGTGTCCGGCCGGGCCAGGGCGCCGCGGCGCCAACTGCGAAACACCAGCGCGCCGCCGAGCACGATCATGGCAATTCCCAGGAGCCCGGGCAGCAGCCCGGGCACGGTGTAGGGATTGACGTCCTGGTTTTCCAACCGGTCCATCGTCCACGAGCCGATCAGAATTACCCCACCCAGCGCCATCCAGCCGAGAGCCGCGATAAAATCGGATCGCGGACCTGCCTCGGTCGGATGGGACACTGCTGGAACGTCGGGCGTCGAAGACATGACGGCGATGCCTTCCTGCCTTCAAGGCGCGGGAATACCGACTGTGTCCGGAGAAGTCTTTGCCTTGCCGCTGTTGAAGAGCAGCCAGGCATTCGCCTGGACCGCCGGGAAGGCCGCCTTTTGCGCAGCCTCACCCGAGAGCGGTGCGAACAAAGCGCCGCGGCTGCTGGCGTATTGTTTCAAAGCGTCGTTCTTGGCGATGTTGTCGGCCCAGATCTTTTGCAGCGTCTGGATCAGATCGTCAGGGACGCCCTTGGGAAGGAAAATGCCGAAATAGAGCGCCGGCGCGGTAAAGCCCGGGAGGGTGTCCGACAGCGGCGGAATGGTGCCGTACCCGTCGATCGTCAGCGGTTTGTCGCCGATCGTCGCCAGCGGACGCAGCCGCTTGCCGCGGATCATGTCGACTTCCTCGACGCCCAGCTGGCTGGTGACGTCGGTCTCGCCGGAGACGGTAGCGACCACGGCCGGATTGCCGCCGTCATAGCTGACGTGGCGATATTTCACGCCCGCTGCTTTGGCGACCAGTTCCATCGCCATATGGCCGGTCGACGTCAGGCCGGCCGTCGCGACTGAAATCTTTTCCGGGCTTGCCTTCATCGCGTCAAGCAATTGCTTCGCGGTCTGATAGGGGGAATTGGCGTTGACGGCGAGTACCGGAAGATTGGCGACGCTGAGAAACAGATTCCAATCGGTGATGCGGGTCTTCACCGAGCCGAGCGATTCATAGGCGCCGAGGTCTTGCGCCGCGCCCGAGGTCCAGGTGTAGCCGTCCTTTGCCGCATCGAGCGCGCTCTCCGTGCCGATGGCGCCCGACGCGCCGGGCTGATTGACGATCACGATAGTCTGGCCGAGCGACTTCTCCAATTCCGCCGCGACGATGCGAGTCACCTGGTCCGTCGAACCGCCCGCCGCCCAGGGCACGATCAGATTGATCGGACGTACCGGTTTCCAGTCAGCCGCGCCGGCCGAGCCCGGCAGCGTGACGAGCGACGCCGCCAACAAAAGTGCGCCGCGGCGGCATAGCGGCTGCTTCAAGACATTCATCATGGCAGTTTCCTCCGTTTTTTATGTTGAACGCGGGCCCTTGTGCCTGATGGCATCTTGATGCGGGCGGCGCGCGAGCGTTTCGTTTTACAGCGTAATGCGTCTCCCCTCGTCGGCTGACCAATAGCCGGCATATTGCGTCTGCATCGTGTCATAGGCGAGATCGAGATCGGAGAGCGGCTGCCGGCCGGTGGCGACGCATTCCATGAAATCCTGGATTTCCTGAAGATAGCCGCGCGTCCACTCTTCCTCGAGGCAGACGAACTGCCAGCCGGTCTTCCGATCGACCTTTTCGGTAATATAGACATCGGCGAGCTTCTGCTCGTCGGTCATGTAGGTCACCATCTGATTGTTCGGCGTGATATTGGCGAACAGCGATCCCCCGCTGGTGTAAGTCTCGATCAGATTGCGAACGCCGCCCATGATCATGTCGCCGGAAAAAATCGTCGCCTTGGTGCCGTCGCTGAAAGTCACGGTCAAAGTGCCCCAGTCCTCGACATCGACCGGATTGGCTTTGATGAATTGCCGTTCCGCGGGCTTTAGACAGGCCGCGACATTGCCGACATCCGCCGTCACCGCGGCAACCCGCACCGTCTCGCCGCGAACACGCGCCTCGATCCGCTTGAGATACAAAACCGCCGACAGCGGATGACATCCCATACGGATCAGCGAGCCGCCGCCGGTCATCGACCACTGCGCGGCATGCGCGGCATGCGAGCCGCTATGGCTCTCCTCCGCTTTCATGAACAAAATCTTGTCCCTGGTGGCCTTGAGCATTTCGACCGTCTTCGCCAGTGCCGGCGCATAGACCCAGTCTTCGGCATACATGAAAAGCTTGCCGCTCGACTTGATCGCCGCGCGCGTCTTTTCCATCTCCGCCATAAGGCGCTCGTACATCAGCGCTTTCGGCACATGTCTGCCGATCGGCGCCTGATCGCCGGGCTGACCGAAATAACCCGCGAATGGCTTTTCGCAGATCACGTGCTTGCCGGCACGAACGGCCTCGACGATCATTTCGGCGTGCAACGCCGGCGGGGTGCAAATATCGACGACGTCGATCGACCGGTCGGCGAGCAGGGCGCGATAATCGCGATGCGTTTGCACGATGCCGTGCTTCTTTGCGAAGTGCTCGACCTGATCGCCGCGCGACACGACGGCCGCGACCTGGGCATTCACCCCATAGACGCGCTTATAGGCATACATGTGCAGTTCTGAAACGAAACCGCTGCCAATCAGGCCCACTTTTATCGTCGTCATCGCAACACTTTCTGATGCACCATGATCATCGGCTCTCGTTGACAGGGCGGATCGAGCGGCCCTCAATGAAACGGGTCGGAAGGATTTGCTTGGCGCCACGGTGAGCAGGATTGCGCAGCTTCTCCAGGAGAAGGGAGGCGGCCGCGCCGCCCATTTCCGCTTCGGGCCGTTGCACGCAGGCGAGGCTCGGCCGCAGCAGGTCCGACCACTCGGGCGTACCGATGAGCACGAGCGATAGATCGTCCGGCCACTGCACGTTCTTGTCCTGCAGGCGCAGCAGGACGCCTTTGGCCATTTCGTGATGCGTGCCCAGCACCAGTGCCGTGATTTCATGGAGCGGCAGTCTTTCGGCCAGCTCTCTGCCGCCATCAATGGTCAGGGCGCCGAGTTGTACCCATTGCGGAAGTGCGGCAACGCCGAACTCGGCCAGCGCGGCCCGATAACCGCGCTCACGGTCGTGAATATTGGGGATCGGAGAATCCCAGCCTAGATACGCGATCCGCCGGTGGCCGGCGTCGAGGAGCTTCCGTGTCGCCAGATAGCCGGATTGAAAATTGTCATGACTGACAAAATCGTGCTTCGGCGTTGTCGCTCCGAGCGGGCGCTCGAGAATGATCGCCGGCACCCGGTGGCGTTGCAGGAACCGTGCGTTATCGTTGCGCGATAGCGCCGGACAAAGAATGCAGCCATCGATGCGCTGCGACACCAGCCGTTCGAGAATGCTGCGCTCCTGATCGGGACTTTCGTTGCTATTGCAGATCGTCACGACGAAACCGGCACGCCGCGCGACCTCCTCGACCTCGACGCAAATGCGGGTGAAGAAATCGTTGCCGAATTGCGGCACCAAAATCGCGAGGATACCGCGCCGCCGGCCCCGAAGGCTCGAGGCGGCGGCGTTTTTGACGTAGCCAAGTGCGTCAGCGGCACGCAGCACCCGCTCGCGCAATTCGGGCCGCAGATAGCGCTTGTTGTTGTTCAGGACATAAGAAACGGTGGCGATCGAGGTCCGCGCGCGCGTTGCCACATCCTTGATCGTCGCGGCTTTGCTCGCGGGCTGGGGCGCCCCCGCGGTACGCCGCGACGCCGGCCTTCGCTCGGGCGTGCCTGGACGCGAGATCGCTCCCTGACTCAACGCTTTTCCCCCGGTCCGCCACGACATTCTCCGTCATCATGGCGGGGTATGTAAACGTTTCACTCTTTTCCTCAGATTCCGCCGCCACGCATGGCTTGTCAACCGGCCCAATCAGTGCACTAGACAGGGCCGCTTATTGTCGAATGTCCAGCCGGGGATCAGGTATTGCATGGCCGCTGCGTCGTCTCGCGCATCGAGGCCATGCACTTTGTAGAGTTCGTGTGCTCTCTCCAATTGGCCGAAGTCGATTTCGATACCGAGGCCCGGCTTCTTCGGCACCTCTACCGTTCCGCCCTTGATTTGCAGCGGCTCCTTGGTCAGGCGCTGGCCGTCCTGCCAGATCCAGTGCGTGTCGATGGCCGTGATTTTGCCGGGAGCCGCCGCTGCTGCGTGGGTAAACATCGCCAGCGAGATGTCAAAGTGATTGTTGGAATGCGATCCCCAGGTGAGGCCCCAGTCGCGGCACATCTGCGCCACGCGCACCGCACCCTGCATGGTCCAGAAGTGCGGGTCGGCGAGCGGAATATCCACCGATTGCAGCTGAATGGCGTGCCCCATCTGGCGCCAATCGGTCGCGATCATATTGGTCGCGGTCGGCAGGCCGGTGGCACGGCGAAATTCGGCCATCACTTCACGGCCGGAAAAGCCGTGTTCGGCGCCGCAAGGATCTTCTACATAAGCGAGAATGCCGCGCTTGCCGCTGCAAAGACGGATGGCTTCGTCGAGCGACCAGGCGCCATTGGGGTCCAAAGTGATGCGCGCTTTCGGGAAACGCCCGGCGAGTGCCGTCACCGCTTCGATCTCCCGCTCGCCGGAGAGGACGCCGCCCTTCAACTTGAAATCGTTGAAGCCGTAATGGGCGTGGGCGGCCTCGGCGAGTTTCACGATCGCCTCGGTCGTCAACGCTTCATCGTGGCGGACGCGGAACCAGTCGATCTTGGCGTCCGGCTCGGCGCGATAGGGCAGATTTGTCTTGGTGCGATCGCCGACAAAGAACAGATAGCCAAGCATTTCGACCGCATCCTGCTGCTGTCCCTCGCCGAGGGAGAGAGGCTACCGGCACGTCGAGAAACTGGCCGAGGAGATCGAGCAGCGACACTTCCAGCGCCGTGATAGCGTGAATGGTGACGCGCTGATCGAAGGTCTGCAGCCCGCGCCCGCCGGCGTCGCGATCGGCGAAGCGGTTGCGCACGGTGTTGAGTATGTCGTTGTAGGCGCCGATGCGCCGGCCGACGATCAGTGGCCGCGCGTCCTCCAGTGTCTGCCGTATCCGTTCGCCGCCAGGGACCTCGCCGAGGCCGGTATGCCCGGCATTGTCGCGCAAGATCACCACGTTGCGGGTGAAGAACGGCGCATGAGCTCCTGAAAGGTTGAGCAACATGTCGTCGTGACCGGCCACCGGCACAACCAGCATTTCGGTGACTTTGGGCGACGATGCCTGCGCAATATCGGATTGGATGGTCATGAGGGATCACGCGCTCGGTTAAGGCAATCACCGCGTCGGTTCGGCGTCGTATTCGTCGCTGCAGAATGGGCCACCCTGATAGCGTGCTTCGATCGGGCCCGGCGACAGCTTTTGTTGCGCGGCCATGGCCTGGTTTCGAAAGTCGTCGGCACGGCCTTGCGGCCGATAGCCAAAGCGCCGCGCGTTGCTGTTGTCCCACCAGCTCGCCGCATTGTCCGACGCGCCGTAAAAGATTTCAAAGTGAATATCAGGATGTTCCAGCCCGATACGAACGAGTTGCGCGAGGTCCTCCGGCTTGAGCCAGATAGCGAGGCGCCGTTCGTCGACCGGCGCATCGGCGACATTGCCGATACGCAAACAGGTCACCCGCAGACCGTGCTTGTCGGCATAGAAAGCGCCGAGCGCCTCGCCGAAGGCCTTGCTTACGCCATAGCGGCTGTCCGGCCGGACGGTGACGTTGACGCCGATGCGCTCGCTGCGCGGATAGAAGCCCATGGCATGATTAGAAGACGCAAGGACGATGCGCTTGACGCCGGCGCGATAAGCCGCCTCGAACAGATTATAGCAGCCGACAATATTGGCGCGATGGATCGTTTCCCACGGCCCTTCAACCGAAAAGCCGCCGAGGTGCACGATACCGTCGACAGCGGCGACAATGTTCTCGACCTGCGAGTAGTCGGCAAGGTCGGCGGCGGTAAAATGCTCGTCCGCGCCGAGATCGGCCGGTTCGCGCACATCGCTAATCCGAAGCTCGGGGTAAACGCCTTTGAGCAGTTTGCGCAGGCGCGTGCCGACATCGCCGGCCGCGCCGGTAATCAGGACCGTTTTCATCGCCAACCTCGCAATACGTGCCTCATACCTGCAAATAGCGTCGCCGTACGGTGGGATCCTGCGCCAGCGCCACCGATGAGCCCGTCCAGACGACTTGACCCTTCTCGATCACAACGTGCCGATCGGCAAGCTTTATGAGGGCGTCGATATGCTTGTCCACGAGCAGGACGGTTTGGCCTTCGGCTTTCAGGCGTTTGAGACTTGCCCAGATCTGGTTGCGAACAAGCGGCGCCAGCCCTTCGGTGGCCTCGTCGATGATGAGAAGCTTGGGATTGGTCATAAGGCCGCGGCCGATCGCCAGCATCTGCTGCTCACCGCCCGATAATTGATTGCCCATATTCCGCCGGCGCTCGGCAAGCTGCGGAAACATCCTATAGATGTCCGCAACCCGCCAGCGCGGCGGCCCGAACCGTGCCGCGGCGGTCGCAACCAGATTTTCCTCGACGCTCAACGTCGAAAAAATCTGGCGATCCTCGGGAACAAGGCCGAGTCCCGCTTGCGCTACCTGATACGGTGGCAGCCCATCGAGCGTGCGCGTTTCAAAGGTGATCCGCCCGCCTCTCGACGGCATCAATCCCATGATCGCCGAGATGGTCGTCGTCTTGCCGACGCCATTGCGGCCGAGCAGCGTGACGATCTCGCCTTCACCGACCGTGAAGCTCACGTCAAACAGCACCTGCGCGGCACCATAGGCAGCTTCGAGCGTCTCGACCTTGAGCACCGCCCTACTCCATCTGTTCGCCGAGATAGGCAGCGACGACCTGCGGATCGGCGCGCACCTCGTCCGGCAGGCCGGTGATAAGAACCCGGCCGCGTATCATGACCGAGATACGATCCGCCAAGGCGAACACCGCCGCCATGTCATGCTCGACGAGGATCATCGTCATCTTGCCCTTGAGCGCAAGCAAGAGTTCGACCTGCCGGTCGGTTTCTTCGGGCCCGATTCCGGCCATCGGCTCGTCGAGGAGCAGAAGGATCGGTTTCATGGCAAGCGCGATCGCAAGCTCCAGTGCGCGCTTTTGCCCGTGGGACAGCTCGCCGGCGCGCGTCTGCGCCAAGCCGGCGATTCCCGTCTGCTCGAGGACCGCCATCGCCGGGCCGTTGAGCGCGGTCTCATCGGCGGCTCGTCCGATCAGCCGCAAACTCGAGCCGGTGCGCGCTTGGACAGCAAGCGCGACGTTCTCCAATACCGAGAATCCCGGAAGAATGGACGTGATTTGAAAACTGCGCGAAAGGCCGAGCAGGGCGCGCTTGTGCGGCGGCAAAGCCGTCACATCCGCGCCGGCAAACAGAATTTTGCCGGCGTCCGGTGTCGTCAGCCCGGATATCTGGTTGATCAGCGTGGTCTTGCCTGCCCCGTTCGGGCCGATAATGGCGTGCATTTCGCCGGGCAGAATATCGAGTGTCACGTCGTCGGTCACGACAAGGCTGCCGAAGCTTTTGCGCAAGCTTTCGAGGCGAAGCACCGACTCAGGCATGACCCGACCGCCGCCACAAGCGCGAGCCAAGGCCAATGAGGCCGCCACGCGCGAATAAAACGACCAGGATGAGGAGTGGCCCGAATATCACCCGGTAATTTTCCATCAAACGAGACAGCCAATCCTCGGACAAGAGGTAAGCGGCACTGCCGATGATAGCGCCGTCGAGTGTGCCGACGCCACCGAGGATCACCATGACGATGAGCTCACCGGAGCGCTGCCAGGACATATAAGCGGGGCTGACGAATTCGGTCGAATTCGCCAGCAAGAATCCGGACATTCCGGCGAGACCGCCGGAGATCACATAGGCGATCAGCTGGAAACGATTGACGTCGAAGCCGATCGTCGCGATCCGGATTGCGTTCTCCTTGCTGCCGCGCAGCACGCGCCCGAAGCGCGACCCCACAACGGCGCGACAGAAAAGGTAGGTTGCGAGCAGACCAATGAAGATGACGTAGTAGAGCGCCAAATCGGATTTAAGGAGCGGTAGACCGGCAACGGTATTGCGCGCGGCAATCGTCAGGCCGTTGTCGCCGCCATAAGGGGCGAGCGAAGTCGCGACGAAATAGATCATTTGACCGAAGGCAAGCGTAATCATGATGAAATGAACGCCTTTGGTCCGCAGGCAAATAGCGCCGGTGCATAGCGCAAAGAGCATGGAAGCGCCGACGGCAACCGGCAATGAAATGAGTGCGTCGCCGATGCCCTCCGCGGACAGAATGCCGACGGCGTAAGCACCAAGCCCAATGAACCCGGCATGGCCAAACGAGACCAGGCCGCCGAAACCGACGATGAGATCGAGAGCAACGGCGGCAACGGCGAAGATCATCACGCGGGCGGCCAAATCGACCAGATAATGCGCCGCCAATAGCCATGCTAATATTGGCACCAGCGCGAGCACCAGAAAGATCAGCGCCGGCCGCAATATTTCGCGTGTCAGAACTCCCGAACGCGCCGGCGGCGTGGCCGCGAGTGTCACGCCGCTCATCGTCAGCGGCCTTTGGCCGGAAACAGACCGGCCGGCCTGACGAAGAGGACGACCGCCATCAATACGTAAATCAGCATCGAGGCGATGGCCGGACCCACCATGCGGGCCGGCGACGGCGCCATGACCAGCCGAAGAATATCGACCGAGAAGGAGCGTCCCAGCGTATCGACCAGCCCGATAAGCAGCGCTGCAACAAAGGCGCCGCGGATCGAGCCGATACCGCCGATGACGATGACCACGAAAGCGAGGATCAGAATATTGTCGCCCATGCCGGGTTCGACCGAGAGGATGGGCGCAATCATGATCCCGGCAAAGCCCGCCAGCATGGTGCCAAAACCGAACACAATCATGAACAAGCGCTCGATATTGACACCCAGCGCCGAAACCATCCGGGCGTTGGTGGCGCCGGCGCGCACCAGCATGCCGGTCCGGGTAAACGTCACCAGCGCATAAAGTCCCGCGGCGACGGCGAATCCCGATCCGATAATGACCAGCCGCCAGACCGGATAGAGAAGTCCCGGCATAAGCACGATTACGCCGGACAACAGGCCGGGGACCGGCAGCGATAAGGGAGCCGCACCCCAAAGCATCCTGACTCCGTGATTGAGAAAGAGAATGATCCCAAAGGTGGCAATCAGTTGATCGAGATGATCGCGATCATAGAGGTGCCGGAAGACCAGGAATTCGAGCAGCAGGCCGAAGGCGAGCGACGCAAGCAAGGCCAAAGGTAAAGCCACCAGGAAACTGCCGGTCAGCCCATAAAACGCCACCGCCAGATAGGCGCCGAGCATGTATTGGACGCCGTGGGCCAGATTGATGAAGTCCATGACACCGAAGACGAGCGTCAGGCCGGCCGCAATGAGGAACAACAGCACTCCGAGCTGTAATCCATTCAGTATCTGGACGATGAGGAGCGCGGTTGACATTGAACCTGAATATTTCGGATGCGCTTGCCGCGATGACGCCGCACGAGTAAGCTGGGACCGGTCTTCAAACCAAGCGCACCGGCTGCTCGTTGCGACGTTATCGCGGTGCAGGCCATCTATTTCATCGCGCAATCCTTGGCGTAGCTGTCGCCATAATTCGACAGCACCTTCTTGACGATCTCAGTTTCGAACTTGCCGTCGGGGCGCTTGGCGACTTTGACCAGATAAAAGTCCTGGACCGGATAATTGTTATTGTTGAACTTGAATGCGCCGCGCAGTGACTTGAAATCGGCCCTCTTGAGTGCCGCGCGCAATGCATCTTTGTCGGTGAGATTGCCTTTGACCGCGCGCACCGCGCTGTCGATCAGCAATGCCGCGTCGTAGGCCTGGAAGGCGTAGCTCGCCGGCACGGCGTTATAGGCCTTCAAATAGGCATCGACAAAGGCCTTGTTTTGCGGATTATCGAGATTGGGCGCCCAATTTGACCCGCCATACATGCCGAGCGCGGCATCCTGTTGAGCCGGCAGCGTCGATTCATCGACAGTGAAGGCTGATAGGAACGCGATTTTATCGGCGAGACCGGCCTGCCGGAATTGCTTGACGAAATTCACGCCCATGCCGCCCGGCAGGAAAGCGAAGATGGCGTCCGGACTGGCCGAGGCGATCCGCGACAATTCCGCCGAATAATCGAGCTGACCGAGCGGCACATACATTTCGTCAAGGATTTCGCCGCTGAATTTGTGCTTGAAGCCCGCAGCGGCGTCCTTGCCGGCCTGGTAGTTCGGCACGATGATCATCACCTTCTTGATCCCGGAATCCTGCGCATATTGGCCCAGGACCTCGTGGACCTGATCGTTCTGGTAGGAGGTGACGAAGAAGTTCGGATTGCATTCCTTGCCGGCAAAGCTCGACGTCCCGGCATTCGGGCTGATGAGGATCACATTAGCCTCGGTGACCGGCTTCATGATCGCCGCCAGGATATTGGAGAAGATCGGACCGACCACGAAATCCACCTTATCGCGATCGATCAGCTCCTTGACCTTGGTCACCGCCTCGTCCGGCTTGAGCTCGTCGTCGGCAACGGTAACATCGACGTCGCGGCCGCCGAGTTTCCCGCCAAGCGTCTTGACCGCAAGCTCGAATCCGTTGCGCATCTGCTGGCCAAGAACAGCGGGCGGCCCGGACAGAGTGCCGATGACGCCCACTTTCAGATGATCCTGAGCTTGCGCGGCTGATAGTCCCAATCCGAGCACGGCCAAAATCGCAACGGTGAGCTTCGGCTTGATCATTTCCATCTCCCCAAGAGGTGCTGCAAACGTGAAGTCGCAAGGCTCGAGCCCGATTGCCGTGGCGATCCGGCGTGCGCCCCCCGATGTCCCAGCTAATATTTTAAGCTTAAATTACCGGCCTTGTGAAGCAGCGTTTGGCATCATTCCCGGCCCATTAATGGTGCAAACTCATTGCCGACCCGGTCAGGCCTGTTTACGCTAATATCGATCGGGCGTGCCGGCGCATTGGCGTGCGAAGGCTTTCGTGATGATATCGCCATCGGGCACCGAATTGGCGGAGCAAGCGACGATGAATCCGATGACGGCGGGGGTTACCAAGGCGGGGACCGGCCTGGACGGCATCTCCTGGAATATTCTCGGCCAGACCTATGTGCCGAAGCAGTTGTCCGAAAACTCCTTTGCCTGGCATGCCACCTTCCCGCCCGGGACCTTCGTGCCACCGCATATTCATCCGACCCAGGATGAATTCATCTATATGCTCGACGGCAAGTTCGATCTAGTGCTGGAAGGCCGTGAATTCACCGCGACGACCGGCGATTTGATCCGGCTGCCGATGCAAATTCCACACGGCATTTTCAACAAGAGCGATCAGACTGTGAAGTGCTTCTTCTGGGTGACGCCGACCCGCAAGCTCTACGATTTGTTCTGGGCGATCCACGGCATGAAAGAGCAAAATCCGCCGGACGTGATCGCGCTCTCGGCCAAATATGAAGTGATGTTTCTGCCGCCACCCGTGTAGGCGGCCGCGGCTTCGTAAAGCTCCGCATCTGACAGCGTGACTAAAGGCTGCGCTATGCGGCCTTATTGACCTGTTCGCGGGCAAAGCCCGCCGCGGACGCGTAGCCGCGCACGATGGCTTTGCGCTGCTCGAACGTCAAAACATCGTCGATATTGCTGAAGCCCTCCGGTGCCCGCGCCTCGACGGCGTCGATCACACCTTCCGGACCGCCGCGCCTGTTCATGCGCACGATGTCGGCCGTCATCGGCAGACGTATTTGCTCGTAGGTCCACAACGCATGCACCGCGTGATCCGCATCTTTGAGCCGGTCGGCGAGACACCGGGCATCGAGGATCGCCTGCGACGCGCCGTTCGATCCGACCGGGTACATCGGATGGGCCGCGTCCCCCAATAAAGTGACACGGCCGTGACTCCAGCGCGGCAGCGGATCGCGGTCGCACATCGGATATTCCCAGAACTCATTCGTCGCCTCGATCAACGCGCGCGCATCGACATAGGGGATGCGGAAGCGCTGCACGTGCGGCATCAAATCCTCGAAGCGGCCGGCCCGCGACCAGTCCTGCTTTTGCGGCACAGGCATAGACGGGTCGCCGACGCGGCCGACCACCGCCCAGTTGGTGAGCCGCTTATCCGGGCGTGAGCCCTCGGCGATCGGATAAACCACGACCTTTGCTGCAAGACCCCCGGCCACCACCATCGATCGCCCAGTCAAAAAGCTCGGCCAATCGATCGCGCCGCGCCACAGCATCAGGCCGTTCCACGCGGGCGCTCCCTCTTTGGGGAACAGTTTCTCGCGTACCACCGAATGGATGCCGTCGGCACCGACGAGCACGTCGCCGCGCGCGGTATGCCGGTGCGTACCGTTCCGATCGAAGAAATAGGCGGTGACGCCGGCATCGTCCTCGTTGAACGAGCCGAGACGGCAATTCATGTGAATGCGCGACTCGCCGAGCCGCGCGCGGACTGCCTGATAGATCACGCCTTGGAGCCGGCCGCGGTGGATTGAGAATTGCGGGACATCGTAGCCGGCATCGAGGCCACGCGGTTCGCGCCAAATCTCCTGGCCAAAGCGATTGGTGTAAAACAGTTCGTAGGTACGGATCGCAACGGCGTCCAGGCGGTCGAGCAGACCGAGATCAGCTAATTCCTTAATGGCGTGAGGCAAAGTGTTGATGCCGACGCCCAATTCTCGGATCGAATCCGCTTGCTCAAAAATTTCGCAATCGATCCCGCGCGCGTGCAACATCAGCGCCGTGACGAGGCCGCCGACGCCCGCGCCTGCGATAATGACCTTCATGGAAAACGCTCCAGGTACTCCAGCGCCTGCCAGTGTGGCTTCAACCATGGAAAATGCAATAATAAGGCGAGGCCGTTCTCCGGATATGGTGAGTGCAAAAAAAGTATCGGACCGAGAGGCCTCTAACCACCTCCCGGCTGGATCAGGGCTTTCATGTTGCAGGGACCGTTTTTCACCGCCAGAAGGCGCTTTTACCCGAAGCGTCCCGGTTGCGGGAAATAGACGATTCCCGCCGGGTCGCAATGCGAAAATCGGACTTATTTCGACATGTTCAACGGGCTGATCGAAGACTGGTACGGGCAGGAACTAGGCCAGGACTATGCCGCGCTTATTACGGGCAGTCAGTATGCATCGCCCTTCGTTCATATTGAATGCGACTTCAAGATCCCGAGCCGCATGGGCGATGTCATCGAGTTAACCTTGCTGGTCGAGCGCATCGGCCGCTCTTCGCTCGGTCTTGCGATCGTCTGTCACCGCGACGGCATCGAACGCCTGCGCGCCCGCATGGTCACCGCGATGATGTCGGTCGCAACCCGAAAGCCGGTGCCATTGCCGCAAACCCTGCGCGACGCCATCGAAGCTTATAAGCAGCGAACCACCATCGAGTGACCGCGTTCAACGCGGCACGACGGCGGTGGCCTCGATTTCGACCTTGGCGCGATCCTCGACAAGAGCGGCGACCTGGATCAGCGTCATGGCCGGAAAGTGTTTTCCCATGACGTCGCGATAGGCCTGACCCAATTCCGGCAGACGCGACAGATATTCCTTCTTGTCGGTAACGAACCACGTCAGCCGCGTAATGTGCTCAGGCCTGCCACCCGCCTCCTGAACCAAGAGAACGATGTTCATCAACGCCTGGCGGGTCTGCGCGATGAAATCGTCGCTGTCGAACTGCTGCTCCGCGTTCCAGCCGATCTGGCCGGCCAGAAAAACCATGCGGCCCTCGGCGGCGATGCCGTTGGCAAAACCGCGGGCCTTTTTCCAGCTGCGTGGATGCAGAACTTCGTGAGGTTTTGTCATCGATCCGGCCTCTGTCATGACGCATCCGGCCGCAAACGGAAACGCTGGATCTTGCCGGTCTGCGTCTTGGGCAGCGTGTCGATAAATTTCACCGAACGCGGATATTTGAACGGCGCAATCGTCGCCTTGACGTGATCCTGCAGCCGCTTGACGGTATCGACGCCTGCGATGACGCCTTCATTGAGCACGACATGCGCCTCGACGATCTGACCCCGGCCTTCATCCGGCGCGCCAATCACAGCGCATTCCTTGACATCGGGGTGCGATAACAGCGCGGCTTCCACTTCAGGCCCGGCGATATTGTACCCCGCCGAGATGATCATATCGTCGCTGCGTGCGGCGAAGTGGAAGTAACCGTTCTCGTCCTGAAAAAACGAATCCCCGGTCAGGTTCCAGCCGTCGCGCACATACGTGCTTTGCCGCTTGTCGGCGAGGTAACGGCACCCGGTCGGCCCGCGTACGGCAAGCCTGCCGACCTCGCCGCGCGGTTTCTCCCGCATATCGTCATCGACGATCTTCGCCTCGTAGCCGCCGACCGCCTTGCCGGTCGAGGCGGGCGCAGCATCGCCAAACCGGTTGGAGATAAAGATGTGCAGCATTTCGGTCGAGCCGATGCCGTCAAGAATGGGCTTTCCGGTCTTGGCGATCCAGTCCTCGAACACCGGCGCCGGCAGTGTCTCACCGGCCGATACCGCGGCGCGCAATGATGACAGATTGGCACCTTGTTGCATAGCAGCGAGCATCGCGCGGTAGGCCGTCGGCGCGGTGAAAGAGATCGTCGCCTTATAGGTCTCGATGATCTCGACCATATTCGCAGGGGAGGCATTTTCCAGCAAGGTAGCAGTAGCGCCGAACCGCAATGGAAAAATCGCGAGCCCGCCCAAGCCGAAGGTGAAGGCGAGCGGTGGCGAGCCGACAAATACATCCTCCGGCGTCACGCCGAGCACCTCCTTGGCATAACCGTCGGCAATGATCAGAAGATCACGATGGAAGTGCATGGTCGCCTTGGGCTCACCGGTGGTACCGGAGGTGAAGCCCAACAGCGCGACATCGTCGCGGCCGGTCTTCACCGCGTCGAAGGTCACAGCCTTGCCAAGCGCAACACGATCAAGCTCGGCGTCGTGATTGGCGGTACCGTCGAATCCGATGACTTGCTTAAGGACCTTACTGCTCTTGGCGCAGGTGACCAGTTCATCCATCAGGCGCGTATCGCAGAGCGCAAGCGTGACCTCCGCCTTGTCGATAATTTTGCCGAGCTCACCGGCGCGTAACATCGGCATGGTGTTGACGACGACCGCGCCGGCCTTGGTTGCCGCCAGCCAGCATGCGACCAAAGCCGGATTATTGGCCGCCCGGATCAGAATGCGGTTGCCGGGCTTTACCTTGAAATCCTCGACCAGCGCGCGGGCGATACGATTGGTCCAGTCGGACAGTTCTTTGTAAGTGCGGCGACGGCCGTTGCCGATGAGAGCCACCCGATCGCCGAAGCCGCGCGCCACCATGCGATCGGTCAGTTCGACACCGACATTGAGCTGTTCCGGATAATTAAATCCTTCAAACGCGATATGCGGCCACTGTGACATGGGCGGGAGATTGTCACGCGTGAAGGTATCTGTATGCGCCGTGTGACCAAGCATCGAAGCCATCTTCATGTCCTCAAAGTTCACCCACCGGAAAGCGTTTGGCGCGCGATCACCACTTTCTGAACTTCCGACGCGCCCTCATAGATCCGCAGCGCGCGGATTTCGCGATAGAGTCGCTCCACGACGTGACCGCTGCGGACCCCATCGCCGCCGTGAAGCTGCACCGCTTTATCGATGACCTGTTGCGCCCGCTCGGTGGCGAAAAGCTTGGCCATGGACGCTTCGCGCGTGACGCGGGCGGCGCCATTGTCCTTGATCCAAGCGGCGCGATAGACCAAAAGAGCGGCGGCATCGATGTCGACCGCCATCTCGGCGATATAGCCCCGTACCATTTGGAGATCGGCAAGCGCGTTGCCAAAGAGCTGGCGCGTGCTCACCCGCGCAACGGTCTCGTCGAGCGCTCTTCGGGCAAGGCCGAGGGCTGCCGCGCCAACCGTGGCACGGAAAATATCGAGCGTTGCCATCGCGATCTTGAAGCCCTCGCCGGGCTTACCGATCATCGCGGATGCCGGGACTCTGACGCGGTCGAATTTGAGCCGCGCCAGCGGATGTGGCGCAATGACTTCGATACGCTCGGCGACCGTAAGCCCCTTGGCATCGGCCGGGACCAGGTAGGCGGAAAGGCCTTTGGCCCCGGCACCCTCCCCGCTACGCGCGAACACGACATAAAAGTCGGCAATGCCGCCGTTTGAAATCCAGCTTTTTTCACCCTCGATGACATAGGCATCGCCATCGCGCGTGGCCGTCATCGCGATATTGGCGACATCCGATCCCGATTTTTGCTCGGTCAATGCGAAAGCCGCGATGGCCTCGCCGCTACGGGTACGATCGAGCCAGCGCCGCTGTTCGGCAGTGCCGAACAGGCTGATCGGCCCGGCGCCCAGGCCCTGCATGGCGAAGGCAAAATCGGCAAGGCTATCGTAACGCGAAAGCGTTTCGCGAACGAGACAGAGCGCGCGGACATTCAGCGGGCTAGATGTCGCGGGATCTGGCGTCGTATGAGCGAGCCAACCGTCGCGGCCGAGGCGTCCGACGAGTTCGCGGCAAGCTACGTCCACGTCGCTGTGTTCAACTGGCAGGTTAGCCGCGCTCCAATCCTCGATCGCCGCCGCCAGCTTGCGCTCGCGATCGGAAAAGAATGGCCAGGACAGGAAGCTTTTGTCCGACAACTAATTACCCTCGAATACCGGCTTCTGCTTGCTGACGAAGGCCCGATAAGCGCGCTCGAAGTCTTCGGTCTGCATGCAGATCGCCTGAGCTTGCGCCTCCGCCTCGATCGCTTGATCGAGACTCATCGACCATTCCTGATTGAGCTGTGTTTTGGTGATGCCGTTGGCAAAAACCGGGCCCGATGCAATCCGGCCGGCCAGCGCAAGCGCTTCGCGCTCCAGATTTTCAGCGGCCACAAGCTTGTTGTAAAATCCCCAGGCTTCACCTTCCTGCGCCGACATCGTGCGGCCGGTGTAAAGCAGTTCCGCGGCACGGCCCTGACCTATAATACGCGGCAGCATGGCGCATGCGCCCATGTCGCAGCCGGCAAGCCCGACGCGATTGAACAGAAAGGCCGTCCGCGCCTCCGGTGTCGCCAGGCGCAAATCCGACGCCATGGCGATGATCGCGCCCGCCCCTGCTGCCACGCCGTCCACCGCCGCAATGATCGGCTTGCCGCAATGGAGCATTGCCTTGACGAGATCGCCGGTCATCCGCGTGAAAGCCAGCAAATCCTTCATGTTCATTTTGACCAGCGGCCCGATAATTTCGTGCACGTCGCCGCCGGAGCAGAAATTGCCCCCGTTCGGCAGGAACACGACGGCGTTCACGTCATCGGCATAGGCAAGGTTGCGAAACGTATCGCGAAGCTCGGCATAGGAATCGAATGTGAGCGGGTTTTTGCGATCCGGCCGGTTCAGTTGGATGACGGCGACGGTGCCATCCATACGCCAGAGGAAATGGGCGGGCTTAATGGATGCCAATACCGTCATGCTTCGCCCTCCCAGTCGCTTTTGAACGATTTCAACTTGGCCGACATCTGCTCGGCGTCGCGGACCGAGAAGCCGCCGAGCAGCTCGTCGACCCACTGTTCGTGCGCGATTGCCATCTCCGCAAACGCAGCACGGCCTTTGCGGGTAAGGCTGACAAAAGAAGTGCGGCGATCGCCATTGCGTTGCGAGCGCGCAACCAGGCCGTCGGAGACGAGCCGGTCGACGATGCCGGTAACATTGCCGTTCGACACCATGAGAAAGCGCGAAATCTCGCTCATCAGCATGCCGTCGGGCTTGCGGTAGAGGGCAGCCATCACGTCGAAGCGCGGCAGCGTGGCGTCGAATTGCGATTTCAGACGCTCGCGTGCCACGCCCTCGATCAGCCGGCTGGCGCGCAATAGCCTGATCCACAACCGCAACCGCGCCTTGCTGTCGCTTTCGGGGCGTACTGCCGTCAGTGGTGCGCTCACCATGTTTCACCTCCGGATACGGAAATCGCCTGACCGGTGATCGCGGCAGACCCGTCGCTGCAGAGCCACAACACCGTGTCGGCCACCTCTTGCGGCTGGATGAAGCGGCCTTGCGGGTTATTGCTCTCGAGAATTTTTCGCGCGTCGGCCTCAGCAAGCTTGCTTGTTGCCGCTATGCGATCGACCGCCCGTTCTAGCAAGGGCGTCTCGGTAAAACCCGGACAGACGGCGTTTACCGTGATGCCGGCCCTTGCCGTTTCGATGGCCAACGCACGCGCCAGCCCCACCACGCCGTGTTTGGCGGCAACATAAGGAGCGACATAGGGATAGCCTTTCAGGCCCGCAGTCGAGGCGATGAAGATAATGCGTCCCCATTTCTTCTCGCGCATTCCAGCGAGCGCCGGCTTTACCGAAAGGAATGCACCGGTGAGATTGACATTGAGGATTTTACTCCACAGCTCGTGGGAGACTTTCTCGGCCGGTGCGCTTTCCACCATTCCGGCGTTAGCGACGACAATGTCGAAGTTTCCGCGCGCCGTTTGCGCATCGTGGTAGAGCCGTTCAATCGACGCCTCATCCGTCACGTCGGCAGTTTCCGCGTGGATCTTGCTGTGACGCTCGGCGGCGACTTCCAATTCGGGCAACCGGCGACCGCAAATCGTGACACTCGCTCCGGCCTGCGCCAATGCCAAGGCAATGGCAGCGCCGATACCGCTGCCGCCGCCGGTCACGAGTGCATGTTTCCCGGTAAGGTCGGTCATGCTCACACCGCCGTCGTCCCAGGGTCACTGCCGCCGGAAAGCCGGTAAAGCTGATCGCGGCCGGGATAATAAGGCTGCGGCCAGCTTCCACCGCGATCGCCGAGCTTCGCCGCCGCATGGAGCGTCCAGTAAGGATCGGCAAGATGCGGCCGAGCCAGACAGACAAGATCGGCGCGCCCTGCCATCAGGATCGAGTTGACGTGGTCGGGCTCGTAAATGTTGCCAACGGCCATAGTCGCCATGCCGGTCTCGTTACGGATGCGATCCGAGAACGGTGTCTGGAACATGCGCCCATAGACCGGGCGTGCGTCGATCGTGGTTTGACCGGCGGACACGTCGCAAATATCGACCCCGGCCTCTTGCAGCAGGCGGCTTATCGCGACTGCGTCGCGCGGCTCGATGCCTTCGGCGCCCATCCAGTCGTTGGCGGAAATGCGCACCGAGATCGGCTTCTCCGCCGGCCATACCGCGCGTACAGCGCGAAAGATCTCCAGCGGATAGCGCATGCGATTTTCCAGCGAACCGCCATATTCGTCCGTCCGCCGGTTGGTCAGCGGCGTAATGAACGAGGACAGCAGATAGCCGTGCGCGCAGTGGATTTCGAGCATGTCGAAGCCGGCGCGGGCCGCCATTTTCGCCGAGGCGACAAATTGCTCCCGAACATTATCCATGTCGGCCCGCTCCATCGCGCGGGCACGCTGATTTCGCTCCGACCAAGCCGTGGCCGATGCCGACATCACCGGCCAATTGCCGTCCTTCAGAGGCGTGTCCATTTCCTCCCAGCCGAGCTCAGTCGAACCTTTGGCACCGGAATGACCGAGCTGGCAGCAGATTTTGGCTTCGGTCTCCGCGTGAACGAAATCGACGATGCGTTTCCAGGCTGCCTCGTGCGCCCGCGCGTATAGGCCGGTGCACCCAGGCGTAATGCGGCCTTCCGGACTGACACAGGTCATTTCGATGCAAACGAGACCGGCACCGCCCTTGGCGCGTTCGGCATAATGCACAAGGTGCCAATCGGTCGGGCAACCGTCGACCGCCTTGTATTGCGCCATCGGCGAAACGACGATGCGGTTCTTCAATTGCATATCGCGCAGCTTGAACGGCGCGAACATCGGCCGCCTCGTAATGTTATCGCCGGCACCGGCCAGCCGCTGGAACCATGCCTCCGCGCCCTCGAGCCAAGCTTTGTCGCGCGTCCGCAAATTTTCGTGGCTGATCCGCTGCGAGCGCGTCAGCAGCGAATAGTTGAGTTGCACCGGATCGAGGTGGAGATAGCGCTCGACCTCTTCGAACCATTCCATCGAATTTCGCGCCGCCGACTGCAGCCGCAACACTTCGGTGCGGCGGGCTTCCTCATATTTAGCGAATGCGGCCTGCATGGTCGGCTCGGAATGAAGATAATTCGCCATCGACACGGCGCTCTCCATGGCGAGCTTGGTCCCCGAGCCGATGGAGAAATGGGCGGTGGCGGCTGCGTCGCCCATGAGCACGATGTTCCGATGCGACCACTTTTCGCACAACACGCGGGGAAAATTCAGCCATGCCGAGCCGCGAATGTGGCTCGCGTTCGACATCAACGCGTGGCCGCCGAGATATTTGGCGAAGATGCGCTCGCAGGTGCGGCAGGTCTCCTCTTGGCTCATGGCACCGAAGCCGAAATTGCGCCATGTCTCCTCGGAGCATTCGACGATGAAGGTCGCCGTATCGGCATCGAATTGATAGGCGTGCACCCAAATCCAGCCGTACTCGGTCTGCTCGAAGATGAACGTGAAGGCGTCGTCAAATTTCTGATTCGTGCCGAGCCAAACGAATTTGTTCCTACGAATATCAATGGCAGGTTTGAACTGGTCCGCGAATTGCGCGCGCGTCTTCGAATTCAATCCGTCCGCCGCGACGACAAGATCGAAGGTCTTAGCGAGATCCGCGGCATTTGCGATTTCGGTCTGGAATTGCAAGTCCACGCCGAGCTCGCGCGCGCGTTGCTGCAGCAAAATGAGGAGTTTTTTGCGGGCGATGCCGGAGAAACCGTGCCCGCCGGACACGATCCGCTGACCGCGATAATGGACGGCGATATCGTCCCAATAGGAAAAATGAGCGCGAATGATCTCGGCGCTGACCGGATCGTTTGCCGTAATATTGTCGAAGGTCTCTTCGGAAAAGACCACGCCCCAGCCAAAAGTGTCATCCGGCCGGTTGCGCTCAAATACGGCGATGTCGTGCGCGGGATCGCGCAGCTTCATGCTGATCGCGAAATAAAGACCCGCCGGACCACCGCCGAGGCAAGCGATCTTCATGGGGTTTCACCGCCTTGTTACGACGGCAAATAATGTCACTGGCGCCAAGATATTTCAAGCTTAAACATTTAGGGTTGAAGTACCCCCAGATGGGGACCCTTGCATGGGCGGACAGCCAAGTGCCCTCCAGATCAGCGACGTTGGCACCATTCGACCATCATCGCCCGGTCACCGCGAGCAATGTCTCCTTGAATTTTGCGATGGCATAATTGCCGATCTTCTCTAGCTCGAGATGAGGGAAATTCGGCATCTCATCGGCAACCACCACGCAATCGATAATCACCGGGCCTTCGGCCTTGAGCCCCTCTTCGATCGCAGCATGCAATTCGTCGGGCTTCGCTGCTCTAAAGCCCTGGCCGCCGCAGGCCCGCGCAAGCATGCAATAATCCGGATTGGGAAATTCGATCCCTGGCCTATAGGCGGGCAATCCCACCGCCTCCGCCTCGAACGGAATCAGTCCGAACGACGAATTGTTATAGACCACGGCTTTGACCGGGAGTTTGTGGTGCACGGCAGTCAAGAATTCGCTCAACAGCATATTAAAGCCGCCGTCGCCGCAAAGCGCGATAACCTGGCGGAAGCGATCGATCGCCTGAATGCCGTTGGCCATGCCGAACGCCGTGCCTACCGCGGCGTTGTTGAATGAGCCGATGATCCGCTGCGACCCGCTCTGGCGTATCCAATTGGCCGACCAGAGCGTGTTGAGGCCGGTGTCCAGCACGAAGATCGCGTCGCGTGCGGCTAAATCGCTGACGGCTCGCGCTACGGCCTGCGGGTGAATCTGATCCTTGCTGCGCGCCGGATCGGATTGCTCGTCCAGCATCTCATCCCATCTATGGCGTTCCTTAGTCACGCCGTCCTGGAATTTTGTATCGGTCCTAGGCGTGATCTTTTCGAGCAAGAGCTTCAGCGTCGGACGCACCGAACCGATCACGCCCAGCGCGGTCGGCGCGCGTCGGCCGAGGACCTGCGCCCTTTCGTCCACTTGGACGATTGAGCCTTTGGTCGGCAGGAATTCGGAATACGGATAATCAGTTCCGAGCATCAGCAGTAGATCGCAATTCATGATCGCGTGGTAGACGGCCTTGGTGCCGATCATGCCGATGCCGCCGATCCAGCGTGGATCATCGAACGGCATGATGTCCTTGCCCTTGACCGAATGGACGAGCGGCGCCTTGAGCCGGTCCGAGAACGCCCGCAATTCCTCCGCGGCGCTATGACATCCGCCGCCGCACATGATGACGACGCTGCCTGCCGCATCGATACGATTGGCGATGTCGACGACGTCTCGGTCGCTCGGGGTTATCTCGGGCCGTTGCCTTAAGGTGGCGACGCTAGACACGCCGCCATCGGCTTTCGCTTCGAATACATCTTGCGGCACGGTCAGATGGGCAACGCCACGTCCCGAATAAGCCGCCGCGATCGCTTGATGGATCACCGCCGGTGCCTGGGCAGCGGAGGAAATAGTCTCGGTATAGAGCGAGACATCGCGGAATAATAGATCCGGCTCGGTGGTCTGAATATAATCCGTGCCGTGCATCTTGCGCGCCATGTCGCCGGAGATCGCCAGAACCGGTGCGTGATCGCGCGACGCCTCATAAAGTCCGGCGACCAAATGAGTCGAACCCGGTCCGGTCGTTCCACAACAAACACCCAACTGGCCAGTGAGCTTGGCCTGGCCGGAGGCGGCAAGGGCCGCGCCTTCCTCGTGGCGAACGCCGATCCATTCGATAGTGCTATGCCGAACCGCGTTCGCGAGCGGGTTGAGCAAGTCGCCGATTAACCCGAAAATGTGCCGTACCCCGACCTGCTCGAGCACTGCGACCAGAACATCCGCCACCGTTTGAGCCATTGTCGTCTCCAATTAGGTGCGGGAACGGAGGCACCATCCGGCGCCTCCTCCATATGCAGGCCTTGGATTAGCCGTCTGTGTTGTCAGACCCGATGATCACCCAGGGCCTCTCACATGCACCCGCCAGGTGGAACAGCCGTGCAATCGGAATGTTCCGAACTGTGCCGCAGCTCACTCTGTCGTGCGGGTCGCCTCGAACAAGAACCAGGTCCGCCGCTCGGCCTCGTCGATCCAGTTTTCCAAGAGGCTTGCGGTGGCGACGTCGCCATGCTCGTCACACAGGTCGTGCGTTTCGCGCATTTTGCTGATCAGCGTCTTGTTGTCATCGCGCAGTTCGGCAAGCATGTCCTTTGGCGTCACATAATCGGCGTCGTTGTCCTCGATACGCTGCAGTCGCGATATGTGGCCGATGGAACGCAGCGTGGTCCCACCGATTTTGCGGACGCGCTCGGCGATATCGTCCGTCGTCGCGAAAATCTGATCGCCCTGCTCGTCCAGCATCAAATGGTAATCTCGGAAATGCGGTCCGGAGACGTGCCAGTGAAAGTTTTTTGTTTTCAAATACAGCCCGAACATGTCCGCCAGCAGCGCGTTGAGCGCGCCTGCAAGATCTCGCACCGCGTTTGATTTCAAATCTGTCGGGGTTTCGAGAGCCGCGATCCGTCTTGGTTTTGCGTCTTGGGCATTCATTTTCACTCTCCTTCATAATTTGTGAGAGGCCCTTACTGGGCCGCAACAACTTTCTTCCCCGTCACTATTTAATTGGAGATGAGTATCGCCCTCTGCGAGCATACTCCCGCAGCCTATCTTCCTTCTGTGACACCGGCGCTTCGAGCGCGAGATTGCGCTCGGTATTTTTGTGCGGATATTACATTTATAACAGAAGACATTGGCATACAATCCAGCGCCGCGCGACCCATACGGGACGCAGGAACGTGCTTCAGATCCTGTTCGGCTTACGATGCAGCCTTCTGCAGGACAGCGCCAAGGACGGCGGAGAGAGTACTAACGATCGGATCGACTGCGTGACTCAAATTGTGTCGCTGCCCAAGCCATTTCAGATCATTATATGACAGCCATGTCTTGCCGGAGGCGTCTTCCCAAGCCAGCGCCTTCAGCGGCAAATCGATTCCGATCTGCGGTTTGTCCTGCATCAACGGCGTACCGCCTCTGGCATTCCCGAAGATAAGGAGTAACGTCGGCCGCAGCGATAATCCGGCATCTTTCGCGCCGGCCGCATGGTCGACACGCGCGAAGATCGCCATGCCCTTGGATTTAACCTCCGCCTCAAGGCGATCGATTGTCTCTACAACGCCGTAGGCGCTCGGAATTGTAATAAGGCCGTTGTCACTCATAACAAACGCTCCACTTGCATTTGTCTGCGCTCTTACCCGAGGCCAGCGCACCATAGCCGATTAGGCATCGGCAATGACCAGCTTCGTGGCTTCGGGATTCGCCAACAGGTACGCCGCACGCCGTTCGAAGAGTGCGGGGGCGAGCCGGTTCACCCGGGCTACGGCTTCCGCGATATCGCCCGAAACAAGCCGGCCGCCTTCAACGACGACCCGGCCATTCACGACGGTGAGATCGACGTCGCCGCCGCGAACGGCGTGAACCAGATTGTGATGCAGGTTGGCAAATGTTCCGGAGCCGATGAGCGGCGTCATCCGCGGCGTGTCGCAACGAACCGCTATCATGTCGGCTCTTTTGCCGGCTTCCAACGAGCCGATTTCTCCATCCAGGCCGATTGCCCTTGCACCGTCAATCGTCGCCATCCGGATGACCTTCCAGGCATCGAGAGCTGCGGCGTTCAGGTCCTTCAGCTTGGCGAGAAGAGACGCCGCTTTCATCTCCTCGAACATATCGAAATTGTTGTTCTCCTTCTCGCCGTCGGTTCCCAAACCGACGGCAACACCAGCCGCGATCAGTTTCTCGACCGGAGCTATCCCGCTTGCGAGCTTCATATTCGAAACCGGATTGTGCGCTACACCGACGCCGAGCTCCGCCATGAGGTCGATCTCCTCATCGGTCAGCCAGACACAATGCGCCAGGAGAACCCGTTTGGCGTCGAGCAGACCCAGCCGGCGAAGCGCCAAAATCGGCGGCACGCCGAACTGGTCGATCATCGCCTGCGGCTCAACCCAATTCTCGCTGCTGTGAGTGCAAAGTCCTGTATCGTAGCGGTGCGATAAATCGACTGCACGCCGCCAGGCCGCCGGTACGGCGTAAAGAAGATGCTCAAGACCGACCCAAACGATGACGTTGTTATCGTTACGTCCGTTCCATTCGCTGATCAATTTTTCATTGGTGTCCAGCGTTTCGAAATAATCGTGATCGGGATGCTCGGCGACGTATGGAACGAGAACGGCGCGAATGCCCAACTCCGTCGCGGCGCGTGCGCTGCCCTCCATATAGCGCCACATATCCACGATGGTGGTGGTGCCGCTGAGAAGCGATTCGGAATAGCACAGCACCGATGCCGCATGGGCATCTTCCGGGAGAAGAACCCGATGCATCGGGTCGATATATTGTTGCAGCCATTGCCAGACCGGCAGCCCCTCCGCCGTGCCGCGCAGCAGTCCGGAATGGGCGTGGGTATTGATGAGCCCCGGCATCAATACATGCGCGGGCAGCGCAACAACCGGCACCGAGGGATTGGCCTTTATGACATCGCCAGCCGAGCCAATTGTCTCAATTCTCCCTGTCTGCCCGACCAAAACGCCTCCATCGTTGATGACGGAGTTCCTGGGATCGACAGTGAGGACATGGGCGGCACGATAGATTGTCTTCATCGCTGACAAGTCCATTTACGCATCAAATCGCTATCGTCCGGATTCCGATTACAAACTCGGCAAGCGAACGAAGAGGCATCAAGCAAGACATGACGCGCGAGATCGATGCGGGGTCATTCTCCGGCGGCGCTTTCGTGCCAATTCCTCAAGAGAAAGTTCGATAGCGCGGAGAGGCAGACGAAGATCAAAATACCGGTGAGCGAGATCAGAAGGAGGGCCGCGAACATTCGGGGAATCTCGAGCCGATATCCCAATTCGAGAATGCGATAGGCCAAGCCGGATTGTGTACCGCCGGTGCCGGCGACAAACTCCGCGACCACCGCGCCGATCAGTGCAAGGCCGCCCGAAATGCGTAACCCCGCGAGATAATAGGGTAACGCACTTGGCAACTTCAGCAAGAACAGCGTTTGCGCCCTGGACGCGCCGTACAGGCGATAAAGGTCGATGAGGTTGCGATCGGTGCTGTTGAGACCGACGGCGGTATTGGAGACGATGGGGAAGAAGGCGACGATCCAGGCACAGATCAATAGTGCGACTTGGGTGTTATTCACCCATATTATAATGAGCGGGGCTATTGCCACGATCGGCGTGACTTGCAGAATCACGGCATAGGGAAAAAGTGTCCGCTCGATCCAGCGCGAGAAAGTGAACAGAAGCCCCAGTAGGAGGCCGACTATGGCCGCGGCCAGGAAGGCGATTACGGTCGTCTTAAGGGTGACGATCAAGTTCGGCAGCAGGATCGGAAAATCCGTGATCAGCGTTTGCAAGATTAATAGCGGTCCCGGCAACAGATAGGCCGGAATCTTCTCGATCCGGACAATCGCCTCCCATCCGCCAAGAAAAACTACTCCGAACAGATAAGGCGCCGCAAAGGCCAGCCACTTTTCAGCCGACGGCTGGAGGCCGCCGCCTTGCGTCGCAGGATCGAGAGAAGCGTCGTCCGACATCGCCTGCCCTGTTCCGGTCTCGATCAATCCATCAGTCATCGCGATAGCCCATCCGCACCGGCCATCGCTGCTTTCAGCTGTGCTGAGACATATCTGCAATACTCGTTGTAAACGTTCGAAGTGCGAAACTCTTCGGTGCGCGGGTACGGCGCATCGATGGGAATGTCGGCCACGATCCGGCCAGGCCGAGCGCCGATGACCACGATACGATCGGAGAGATAGACCAATTCGTAGATACTGTGAGTTACGAAAATCACCGTCAGTCCTTGCGCTTGCCAAAGCTCCAGCAAATCATTGTTGAGCTGGAGCCTGGTGATTTCGTCGAGTGCCGCGAAGGGTTCGTCCATGAGCAGTAGCTTTGGCTGCATCACCAGCGCGCGGGCGACCGAGACGCGCATCTTCATGCCACCCGACAGCTGGCGCGGGTAGCTTTGCGCGAAGCCCTCAAGATGGACGAGCTTCAGGGCGTTCATCACGCGCTCACGCGCGTCCTTGCGGCGCTGCCCCCTCAGACGTAGCGGCAAGTAGACGTTTTCGAAGACCGTGGACCAAGGCTGCAGCGTCGGCTCCTGGAAAACGAACCCGAGCGCTTCCAACGAGCGCGCGTGCACGTCGTGTATCGACGTCGGCCATTCGACGCTGCCCGAACTGCAGGTGTCGAGTCCGGAGATGATCCGTAGCAGCGTGCTCTTGCCGCAGCCCGAAGGACCAAGCAGGCTCACGAATTGCGGATAACTGGGAATATCAAGGCTGATCCGGCGAATGGCCTCGGTGCCGTTGCGAAAGGTTTTGCTGACCGACTTGAGGGAAATGAGCGGGCGATGAGGCGGGTTACCCGTTGTGGCACTGACGGGTGCACGCTTCATCACAGTCTGTATCATTGCTCATTGTCCAATCTGAACGGCGAAAGCCGAAAAGGCGGTACGAAGTTTTTCGATTGCGGCTGGAACTCGTCGGGAGACCTTCCCCGAGCCGAACTAACCGGACTAAAGCGGCTATCAAAAAACTGCAAATCCTATGCCACCATCGTTGGCAGAGGACGGCGTCTGGCGGCGTCGCAAAGGACAACGGCTCACTCAAAAGACGAAGACAATGCAATCTTATTAAGCGCCTTGATTATCCCGTAAGCACAACCACCCAAGCATATCGGATCGGCCCCCGATCAAACAAGCGTTTCCATGGCACGGATTTTGCGAGTTCAACGCGCAACTTGCCGCACGCTTCGCGAACGGGAGGAGAGACGAAATGTTGTTTAGTGGCAAACACTTTGGGTTGTGTACCAGAACCTTAATCGGCTTGGCTGTGGCGTTCGCCGCACCGCATTACGCTCACGCCAACGACAAGGTCACATTCTACGAAGACTGGTTCCCCGAGGTGGAACATGGCGGTGCCTATCAGGCGAAGGCGATCGGCATCTATCAGAAGTATGGCATCGACATCGATCTCCGGCCGGGCGGCCCGCAGGTCAATGGCTCACTGCTCCTCTTGGGAGGCAAAGCCGATTTCGTCACGCTGCATACCGACGGCGAGCTGTTGCACGGCCTCGAACAGGGCACGCCGCTGGTCGCGATCGCCGCACAATATCAAAAAGACCCGCAAGTCCTTCTGTCTCACAAGGGTGTCGGCCACGACACGATGGAGTCACTAAAGGGCGTGCCGATCCTGCTGTCGCAGGATTCGTTCAGTTCGTTCTGGCCATGGCTGAAGAAGAAGTACGGCTACACCGACGATCAGGTACGGCCATACACGTTCCAGATGGCGCCGTTCCTTAACGACAAAATGGCGGTGCAGCAGGCCTATCTCACCGCCGAGCCGTATGCGATCAAACAAGGGGGTGTCGATCCCAATACTTTCCTGCTGTCGGACTACGGTTGGGACACTTACGCCGCACTCCTCGTCACCCGCGCGGATCTGATCGAGAAGAAGCCGGATCTCGTCAAGCGCATGACCCAGGCCACGCTCGAAGGCTGGTACAGCTTCTGGCAGGATCCGAAGCCGGGAAGCGAGGCGGTGCAGAAGCTTGTGAACACTTCCGACGGTCAGGTCCACTACTCGCTCAGTGAGATGAAAGCGCGCGGCATCGTGATATCGGGAGATGCCTTGACCCAGGGCATCGGCACCATGAACGACGCGCGCTGGAAGTCTTTCTACGAGGCCATGGTCGCTGCCGGTCTTAACAAGCAGGGCTTAGATTACAAAAAGGCCTATACACTGCAATTCGTGAACGACAAGGCCTTTATCGCGAAAATGAATGAGAAATATCCGGACGCGGTGAAGAACGGCGCTCCCTGACGAAAACAAACCTCCCTCATCGCTCCGTGGCTTCGGCAAACCGAGGCTGCGGAGCATCACCAATCAGCACTCTATGCTTTCAGGACTCTATGCTCCCATGCCAACTGACGAAGAGCGTGACATTTTTTATCTGCGGCGCGCGATAGAGATCGCCAAGCAATCGCGTGCCGGCGGCCATCATCCCTTTGGCGCTTTGGTGGTAACCGACGACGACCGCGTGCTGACCGAGCGCGAGAGCCGCAAGGAACGCGGCGGCGACGCGACACAGCACTCCGAGCTTGAGGCGGTGCGAGCGGTCTCGGCGCAATATCCGAAGGACGTCTTGCGGCGTTCGACGCTTTACACCGCTACCGAACCCTGTGCGATGTGCGCCGGCGCGATCTATTGGGGCGGGATCGGCCGCGTCGTCTATTCCTTCCCGGAGCACCAGCTGCTGGAGATGACCGGCAATCATCCCGAAAATCCGACACTTACTTTGCCATGCCGGGAACTCTTTGCGCGCGGGCAGCGCAAAGTGGAGGTGATCGGTCCGCTGATCGAGGAGGAAGGCCGCGAGGCCCATGCCGGCTTTTGGGCACAAGCCTCTCACATTGGAAGCACTGGATGAAATCTCCGTTGGTGCGCAAGTAACTACGCGGGTCCGTGCGGACGTGCCATGACCCAACTTGTGATTCTGGTCTTTCTCGGGCAATTCCGGCCTGAAAGTTTTAGCGAATTTGTTCGGCATCGCGCCGAACGCCTTTCGCTTCGGGCCGGCTTGCGGGCTGTCAGCACCGGCCGCATCGAGATTTCAGTTGCGGGCGCAGCAGAGCTCATCGACGCTTTTGAATTGGCTTGCAGCCTCGGCCCGATCGATTGTCTCGTGCTTGATCATCACCGCATCAGCGCCTGTACGGAGCCGCAAGCTTGCCAAGGCTACGCCCGGAGTGTCGCATGAGTTTCGGCAATGGCTGGCACCCGGTGGCGCTGACAAATGACCTGGAGCCGGGGCAGTCGGCTGGGACGCGGTTATTCGATCGTGAGCTTTGCATCTGGCGCGACGCCGATGGGTGCCCTCACGCCTGGGAGGACCGCTGCCCCCATCGCGGTATGCGGCTTAGCTTCGGCTTCGTGCGCGGTGATCGGATCGCCTGCCTCTATCATGGTTGGCAATACGACACCCATGGACAATGCCGCCTTATTCCGGCGCACCCCGACCTTGACGTTCCTCCGACGATCCGCGTCGCGGCCTATCCCTGCTTCGAGCGGCTCGGCATGCTTTGGGTGTATTCGGACGCCCCCAGCGAGACACCGCCGGACCTGATCGTCGAGCAAGGCGACGTGGTGCCGGTGCGCAGCCTCTACATCGAATGTGCGCCGGCCACGGCGCTGCAGTTGCTGGCGAAGAATTCGACAAATATCGGACCAGCCGGCGTTGCCCTCCTGTCGATCGACGCCAAGGGACAAAATCTGATTTCCGGTATTCAGCCATTCGGCAAAGCCAAGACCGCACTGCACATCGTTTTTCCCGGCTCCCCCGATAAGCACAGCCCTGCCGCGCAAAGCGCGGCGGCGAGTTGGGCCGAGGAACTCCGGCGCGATCTCGAACGAAAATCGGATTCGTCCTTGGTACCGGTCTTTTCGGAGGCCGCGTCGTGACCGAGCTGACACTTTACGACGATGAACTCGACGAGCAATGCTACAAGGCGCGGCTGTTGTTCGGCGCGCTCGCCTGCGCCTACCGGAAGATTGCGGTCGATGTGCATCCAGGAGCCGAGCAGCTTTCCGCGCCATTCCTCAAACTCAATCCGCAGGCGACGTTGCCAATTCTCACGGAGAACGACCTGGTGCTATGCGGGGCGGAACCGATACTGGCCTACGTCGCTCGCAAATACGACACCGCACGAACGTGGTTTCCCGACGAGCCAGCGACGTTCGGCCGGATCATGCAATGGCTCGCCTTTGCCGGCGGCGACTTGCAAGCTGCCTCGGCCGCCCGCGCCAATGCCTTGTTTGAATACGAAGCCGACGCGGCAGCGGTCCACTGCACCTCCCGCCGCGCCTTCCGGCTGATGGACGATCACATGATCAAACGAGAATTCGAAGACGCCGTTTGGTTCGTCGGCAATACGCCGACAATCGCCGATATCGCGCTGTTTCCCGCGATCGCGCTAAGCCGCGATTTTGGTGTAGATCACGACGAATATCCGGCGCTGCGGCGCTGGATGAGACGCGTCCGGGCGATACCGGGCTTTATAACGATGCCGGGTATTCCGGCTTTTCATTGATGCAATCGACAATGGTTCCCGATCTGGACATGACCGCGTCGCCAACAACAGTGCCGCTAGCCAGCGAATATGATTTCGTTATCGTCGGCGGCGGTAGCGGCGGCTCGGTCGTAGCGCGGCGGCTGGCCGAGCGTTCCGACGCAACGATATTGCTGATCGAAGCCGGGCCGCCGGATATCGGCGTAGCCGCCATCGACGATGCCGCGCGCTGGACCTCATTGCTGCGCGGCGCCTACGATTGGGGCTACGATTACGCGCCGACGCCGCATGTCAACGGCCGCACCATCGGCATTCCGCGCGGCCGCGTTCTTGGCGGATCGAGCAGCATCAATGCGATGATATGGTATCGCGGACACCCGTCCGACTACGACGCTTGGGAGGCGGCGGGAGCTACCGGGTGGAATTTCGCCGCGGCACTCCCTTATTTCAAACGGGCGGAAGATTGGGAGGGTGGCGCCAATGTTTGGCGCGGCGCCGGCGGCCCGCTGCGCATCGAGCGGCCACGCGATCCGCACCCGATTGCGCTTGCCATGCTGGATGCCGCAGCGACGCTTGGCATTCCGATCATTGACGACATGAATGGGGCTAGCAACGAGGGCGCTACACGCCCCAACCTCAATGCCTGCGACGGCGTGCGTTGGAGCGTCGCACGCGGCTATCTGCGGCCGGTCATGCAGCGGAGCAACCTGACCGTATTGACCAACTCGTTAGCGATAAAGCTTGGCTTCGAAGGCAATCACTGCGTGTCGGTGACGCATCTTGTCGACGGCGTTCCACACGTCACCCGGGCATCGCAGGAAATCATTCTTTGCGCCGGGGGAATCGATTCCCCGCGCCTTTTGATGATGTCGGGGATCGGCGATCCCTCAGAAATAAAGCGGCTCGGCGTGCCGATTGTCAGTAATCTCGCCGGCGTCGGTCAAAACCTGCAGGACCATCCGCTACTGATGGGCATCAATTTTGCCGCGAAAGCACCACTCGGGCCGCTACGCGACAACGGCGGCGGCAGCATCATCAATTGGAAGAGCAAGCCGGATTTACCGGGCCCCGACCTGCACGCCTTCGTCGTCCAAGGCGCGCATGCCGGGCCGGACATCGCATCGCAATACCAGCTTCCGGCGGATTGCATTGCCATTTCGCCGGGTCTCATGCGCTCGAAAAGCCGCGGCTACATGAGACTCGAAAGCGCCGCACCCGGCGGGCGGATCGAAATTCAGCCAAACTTTCTCACCGAACCTTCCGACCTCGAAGCACTGACCGAAGGTCTCGAATTTTGCATGGATCTCGCTGCGACGCCGGCGTACGCGTCGCTGATAGCGCGACCGGTCGCACCCGATAGACGATTGTCAAAACGCGAACGGGAAACATTCGTGCGCCAGGCCTGCGACACTTTTTTTCATACTTGCGGCACCTGCGCCATGGGCAGCGGCGAACAATCGGTGGTCGATCCGTCGCTGCGCGTGCGCGGTGTCGACGGCTTACGGATCGCGGACGCCTCGATCATTCCTGTCATCCCGTCCTGCAACACGAATGCGCCGGTAGTGATGATCGCCGAGCGAGCCGCCGATTTTATTCTGGGGTCCGGTCAGCGTACCGGCACGGGAGCCGAGCCGATCTATGAACCCGCGTGACGCGATCCGGCGACCGGCCGCGAGGTATCCGCAATGAGCAAAACTACCGATATCATTGCGCTTGATGATTGGTATGCCATTGCCACTTTGACCGATGTTACGGGGCACCCTGCGCGGACCCGGCTACTCGGCCAGGATGTGATCTATTGGCGCGGCGCGGATGGCCGGCTGAATGTGCACGGAGCCGATGCCGACGGACGCGCCGCCGCGGCGCTGCCGGCTCAGGAACGATATGAATGCTTGTGGACGACGCTCGGCACACCGCGCCACGATATTTTCCACCTGAATGAGGCAAACGAGACGGATCGCCGAGTCGTCGTATGCGGCTGGGTAAAGATACGGACGTCGGGCTTGCGGCTGGTCGAGAATTTTCTCGACATGGCGCACTTTCCCTACATTCACACCAATGTTCTTGGCGCCGAGCCTCACACCGAAGTGCCGCGTTATGCCAGCGAGATTAGGCGCGATGTGGACGAGGTGTGGGCCACCAATTGTCAATTTTATCAGCCGCAGATTGTCGCTAACGGCGAAGGCGGGATGGTGCAGCTTACCTACCGGGTGCCCTCCCCTTTTGTCGTCATGCTTTATCGCGTCTGCCCATCGGCACCCGATCGGCTCGACGCTATCGCGATGTTCGTTCAACCCATCGAACCGGACACCTGCCGGGCCATTCCGGTCATGTACCTTGTCGACCAGCGATCCTCACAGATGGATCTTCTGAAATTCGAGCAGATCATTTTTCTGCAGGATCGCATCATCGTTGAAAATCAGCGACCGCTGCTTCTGCCGTTAGAACCGCGCAGCGAGATTCCGACGCGCGCTGACCTTTCGTCGGTCGTCTATCGCCGCTGGCTCAAAGAGAAAGGCCTTCGCTATGGCACCGCAGAGGGTGGCGTCACGCCGTAACGCCAAGGAGCGTATTCAGCTTGCCTGCGACGGGATTTACGTCCGGCGCTTCAAAGCATCGCCCCACTTTGCTTCGATGGTTTGCGCATCCTGGTAAGAGAGCGCGGAAGGCTTCGGAAATTTGTCGATCCAGGCGAACGGTTTCACCGCCTCGATAATGAGCTTTGAATGCGAGCTGACGCCGCGTAGTTTGGCTTCGGCCGGAATGCGCGGATCGAGCGCCGAGCTCCAGGCATTCCTGACGATGTCGGTCTGCTCCGACGGTTCGCAGCGCGTGGTGACGGCCCACATCACGTCGGCGAGATCGGATGGATCGATGTCGTCGTCGACCACCACCACGACCCGCCCCATGTAGCTGTTGGCGGCGGCAATCAAGGCGGCACGTTTGGCATGGCCATCATAGCGCTGCCGCAGCGCCACGACCGTCATCAGTTGGGATATGTGCTGCCACACACCGACAACATCGGTGACACCGGCGGTTTCGAGATTACTCCAGATGCTGGCGGCGCGAAACGGCAGGCCGAAGTGGAAGCGCGGCGGTTTCATGGGCGGCGAACCGAGCAGGATCGGATCGGTCCGATAATGGATCGCGGCAATCTCCATGACCGGGCAAGGCCGCGTGTCGTTCGCGAAGTAGCCCGTAAACTCGCCGAACGGGCCCTCCGGCAGCGACGCCTCGGCGAGCGGCTTGAGGTAGCCTTCGATGATGATTTCGGCGTGGGCCGGAATCGGCAGGCCGGTGACGGGCCCTGGATGGACCTCTACGGGCGACCCCTTGATCGCGCCTGCAAACTCAAACTCCGAAACGCTCGCCGCCAGATATTCGAAACCGGCGATGAAAAGCGCCGGGTCCTCGCCGTTAACGATCGCAATCGGGCAGGACTTGCCTTGGTCCCAATATTTTTTGGCAATGATCGCACCGTGCCGCCCGGCATGATCGAACTGGATTGTAAGCTGTTTCGGCCCGTGGACCTGCACGCGATAGATCGATGCATTGATCCAGCCGCTGTCCGGATCGCGCGTGACAACCACACTGCCGGACCCGATATACGGCCCGCCATCCTGTTTATGCCATACCGGAGCGGGGAATTTTGTAACGTCAACATCGTCGCCACGCATGACGTTCTCGAGCCAGGATGCGGTTCCGATCTCGACCGGCTCCCGGGGCGTTAGCGTCTGGCGTTTCGCCATCCAATGCTTGAGGGCGTCGAGCGGCCGCAGACTGGCATCGATGCCGAGTGCGAGCGCGGCGCGCTGCGGGTTTGTCACCGCATTCGTGAGCACACGGTACCCGGGCACATATCCCTTGATATGATCGAAGAGCAGCGCCGGGCACTCAGCCATGCCGGCCGCAACCTCGGTAATACCCCCAAGCTCATGGTGCGCGTCGGCCCCGTCGATGTGTCGTAGCGCCTTGAGTGCGTCGATCTGGGAAATAAATTCGCGAAGGTCTTTGTAAGACACGATTCCAACCTGGTTACTTGTTCAATTCGCGAGCAAGCTCGAAGACGTCTCAGCTCGCAGCCGCATCCAATATTTCTGCCGCCCCCGAAACCATAGTACCGGGATAGAGCTCCTTGAGCCGCGGATAGACTTCACGCGCGAACATGCGGATGCTGTGCACGGTGTCGTCGTGCTCGAGGAAGCCGGCTTGTCCCATGATGAGAAGGTGGCCGTAGCCTCCGACATGGTTCCAGTGCTTTCTGAACTGCTGAAAAACCTGATCGGGCGTTCCCGCAAACATCGTGCCGGCTTCAATCGCGCCATCCACCGTCGCCTGTTTCGTGCCATAGGCGCTGACCACATTATGCGCGCCGCGAGCCAATTGCACGTTCATAGCCACCGGCACATAGCCCGGCGGATTCGAAAAATGCGGCGGCACCTTGTTCGCAGTGACGTACCACAGCAATTTCTCCGCGCCGGCGCGAGCCCGCGCCTCGGTATCGCCGACATAGATCAGCGCCGCATAGGCCAGCCGGTCGATCGGCACATCCTGCCCACGGCCGGCCTCGCGCCAGCCGCGGCGATAACCGTCGTAAATGCGTTTCGTCGTATCGAACCCGGTGAGAAATGTCGCCTGGATGTAGCCTTTCGCGCCGACCTGGGCGGCGCCGCCGGTGCTCGTGGTGCTGACCCAAATCGGCGGATGCGGCTGCTGGATCGGGCGCGGCCAGATGTTGATCGAGCGATGATGGAAAAAGCGGCCCTCGTGACTGAACGGACCGTCATGGTGGGTCCAGCATTTGACGATGAGATCGAGCGCCTCCCATTGGCGCTCGTTCATCCGCACCGGATTGCTGTTTGCCGGCAAAACCTCATACGGCACGCCGCGCACGAAACCTGCCTCAAGCCGGCCGTGTGAAAGCACATCGACCATCGCCATCTCCTCGGCAACACGAACCGGCTGCCGCCGATTGGCGATCGGATTACCGAGGATCAGGAGACGGGCCTTCTTACTCAGGCGCGCGAGCGCCGCCAGCATCAGCGGCGCGGCGGGATCGACGCAGGTCGCGGTCTGATGATGCTCGTTGAGCATGATCTCCACACCTTCGTCTTCGGCTATCAGCCATTCATCGATGTAGCGGTCGTACAACGCTGCGCCTTTGGCCGGATCGTAGATGCGATTGGGTAGCGACACCCGGATCGACGGATAGCTGTCCGCCGGCGGCAGATAGGGATAGGCGGTTTCGCTGAAATGCCACGCGCGCATGCTACGCTCCAAGGAATTCGAGAACTGCGGACGCAAAGGCGGCGGGCTGCTCCAGCTGCGGCACGTGAGCAGCGGCTTTTATCGTCAGCGTGCGCGCGTTCGGCAAAAGGCTGGCATAGGCATCGAGATACGGTTGCGACACGAGGCCGTCGCTTTCACCGCGCATGAACAATGTCGGAGCGGCGACACGATGCAGCCGCCGTTTGAGTTTGGGATTGTGCATCCACGGCTCCCAGGTCAACAGCGCAAGCGTCTCGCGCGCGCGGAACATGGCCGCGAGATCGTCATCCGACATCTTGCCGGTATCGAACTTCATCCGCTCAGGGTCGTGGAAGGCCAGCTTCGCCGCGTCCGACTCCGGCATGGCGAAGATGTCCGGAATATCGAGCTTGTCGGAGGGACCGACTTTGATGCCCACCGGACCGGAGAGGACGATGCGGTGAAACCGCTCCGGCGATTTGGTCGCCATTTCGGCGGCAATCCAGCCACCGATCGAGCAACCGACAAGGTCGACGCCATCGAGTTTCAAGATATCCATCAATTCAAGATAGAGGTGGGCGATATCGTCGACGCTGTCGAGCCAATCCGGCAGGCCCGACTTGCCAAAGCCGGGATGCACGGGCGCGACGAAGCGGCGGCTTTTGGACAGCGGCACTACGAACGGGTGCTGCGGATTAATGGCTTCGAAGCCGTGTAGGTATAGGACGGGACGCGCTCGGCCGGACCCTTGGCCGGTATCGAGCAATTCAAGCTCGATATCTGCGACCTTCATTTTTGTCAGTTGCACGAGAATTCCTCCCCCGGCGATTCCCTGTTACCCACACCCGGATCAAGCTCGCCTTTTGCGGAAGCCTTGCACATCAACCTCGCGAAAGGAATGCCGTGGCCGGAATAGCTGGGCCGCGCAGAACTCTCATACGCTGAGATAATTGCGCAGCACAAAATCGTTGTGTTGAAGCTCCTCCGAACTGCCGCTAAAGCAGATTTCGCCTTTGTTCATGACATGGTGCCGGTCGCCGACCGCGAAGGCGGCCGGTAAATTCTGCTCAACTAGGAGAATGGCAAGACCCTCCTGCTTGAGCCGCGCCAAAACCCCGATAATTTGCTGCACGATCATCGGCGCCAGCCCTTCCGACGGTTCATCGAGCAAGAGCAGCATCGGATTAAGCATCAAGGCCCGTGCGATCGAAAGCATCTGCTGCTCGCCGCCGGAAAGCTGAAAGCCGAGATTGCGTTGGCGTGCCTGCAAGACAGGAAAAAGCTCGAAGATACGCTGCAACGTCCAGTAGCCCCTCCCCCTCTTTCGCGCGAAGACCGTGAGGTTCTCGCGCACCGTGAGACTTGGGAAGATACCACGCTCCTGAGGCACGAAACCGAAGCCCAGCCGGGCCACCGCATAAGGCGGCAGCCCGCCGATCTCACGGTCGTTGTAGACGATACGGCCACGCCGGGGCTGCAAATAGCCCATGATTGTGAGGATCGTCGTCGTCTTGCCTGCGCCGTTACGACCGAGCAGGCAGACGATCTCGCCCTCCCCCACGGAAAATGAGACTCCGTGAAGGATATGACTGTCGCCATAATACGCATTGATGTTCTCTAGGTTCAGCATCAGTGCGCCATCCCGAGATAAACCTCGCGAACCCTGCTGTTCGCCTGAATCTCCGCCGGAGTCCCTGTAACCAGCACTTTGCCATAGTGCAGCACGGTAATACGGTCGGCGACGGAGAATACGACTTTCATATCGTGCTCGATCATCAGGATCGAAAGCGACCGCGGCAGCGTCCTAATCAAGTCGATCATTCGCTCCGTCTCGGTGGGTGACATGCCCGATGTCGGCTCGTCCAACAGAAGAAGCTCGGGTTTGCCCGCAAGCGCCATTCCGATTTCAAGCTGCCTTTGCTCTCCGTAAGAGAGGTTGCGGACCAGACGTGCTCCATCACCGACGAGGTGAACCTGGCCCATCAATTCGCCTGCCTCTGCCACGAGAGGGCCGCCGCGGTTGACCGGTGTGAAGAAATTGAGAGGGTTACCGCGATGCACCTCCGAAGCGAGGCGCAGGTTTTCAACGACGCTGAGATTTTGGAACAAGTTATTGCGCTGAAACGTCCGCGCCACGCCCATGCGGCTGATCCGGTATGGCGGCAAACCGGTGATGTCCCGCTCTTTCAGCAGAATGCAGCCCGAGTCAGGCCGAAGCTGGCCGGCGATCTGATTGACGAGGCTTGTCTTGCCGGCGCCGTTCGGCCCGATGATCACATGCCGGTCGCCCGATGCGATCGTCAGGCTGACGTCATCCGTTACGACCAGGTTGCCGAACGATTTGTTGAGACCTTCGAGGCGCAGAACGTTCATGACCGCGCCTTCCCCCATTGCAGCTTCTGCAGAGTGCCCCATAGGCCTCCAGGAAAAAACATCACGCAGCATATGAATGTGACGCCGATGATCGAAAGCCAATGCTCGTTGTAAGAGCTGACCACGTTTTTCATCAGCAGGAAGATCGCCGTGCCAATGGCGGGTCCAATCAGCGTCCCCGCGCCACCGAGCATAGTCATAATCAGGATGTCACCGGACGCCGTCCAATACATCGCGTCGGCGGAGATGAAGCTGTTGAAAATGGCATAAAGCCCGCCAGCGAGCCCCGCCACTGCGCCGGCTATCGTGAAGGAGATAAGCTTGTAGGCTCGCGTGGGATAGCCGATCGCCGTCATGCGCTGCTCGTTTTCGCGGATGCCAACAAAAGCGTGACCGAGCGGCGAGTTCAGAAGCCGGCGCAGCCCGAGATAGGCCAGCACGAAGAAGCTCAGCGCCATGAAGTACATCGGGAGCGAATTGGAGAGGTCGAAACCGAAGAAGTCCGGCTTATCGGCGATCGCGATTCCATCCGAGCCGCCGGTGACATCCCGCCATTTCAACGCTACCGAATACACCAGTTGCGAAAAGGCGAGCGTCAGCATCAAGAACGGAATACCGCCGGTACGTACGCAAAAGAAGCCGATCAGCGAGGCAGCGCAGCCGGCGATGGCGACGCCCGCGGCAAGCCCGACCCAGGCATTGATGCCGAACTGGGCGCCAAGAACAGCCACCGAATAGGCGCCTAATCCGAAAAACGCTGCATGGCCCAGGGACAAAAGCCCGGTGAAACCGACCAGCAGATCGAGGCTCATGGCGAAGATCGCGAAGATGAAAATCTCCGACACCAGCGCGCGCGGGTAGTCGGTCAGAAAGAATGGTAGTGCGAGCAGCAACACCAGCGCCGCCAGCCCGGCAGTTCGCGTCCGCGCCGTAACAGGCATGCTGGTCACCGCCACGGCCGGCGCAGCCGACACATCGGAATATTTGATGCCGAACAGTCCTTGCGGCCGGATCAGCAGAACGGCCGTCATGGCGAGATAGATCAGAAACAATGCGATGCTCTGGAAATAAGCCTTGCCGAAGGTATCGGCGATGCCGATCAGGAGGCTTCCGATGAATGCTCCCCGCAAACTCCCCATGCCGCCAATAACGATCACGATGAAGGCCGGGATGAGGATTTCGCTATCCATTCCGGGGTAAAGGCCGAGCACTGGCGCAGCCGCGATACCGCCGAGCGCCGCAAGCGCCACGCCGAATCCGAAAATACCGGTGAACAGTGCCGGGATATTGGCCCCAAGGCCAGCAGCCACGACAGCGTTGTCGACACCGGCGCGCACCATGGCGCCGATCCGGCTACGCTCCAATAACAGCCACAGCAACAGCGCGATCGAGAACCCGAAACCGATCAGAAAAAGCCTGTAGACGGAGAAAACGCCAAGCCCAATTTGAATAGTCCCTTGCAGCGCTTCCGGGACCGGCAAGCGCAACACCGAGCGGCCCCATAGGGTTTGCACGAGATCGAGAAAGACAAAGGTGAAGCCGAACGTCAGCAACACCTGGTCCATGTGGCCACGCCGATAAAGCGGGCGCAGGAACAGCAATTCCATCAGGACGCCCAGCACGATCACGGGTATCGGTGCAAGAAGGAACGCTAGCCAAAAACTACCTGTAATCCTGAAGATCGATAGTCCGAAATATGCGCCCAGCATGAAAAACGAGCCATGGGCCAGGCTGACAACGTTCATCAGACCAAAGATAAGCGAAAGGCCGGCCGCCATCAGAAACAGCAGGACGCCGTAGACCAGCCCGTTAAGAAGCTGCGCGACAAACAGCTCCATACGCCCCCCGCCGACCGTTGCGCCCAATGCAACCGGAGTTGTCAGTAGACCTTTTTGCCCGGGTCCTGGACGTCCTTGGCGGTGGAAAGCGTTTTAGTCGAAATTCCGCTGCCGCTGTCGATCACCTGGCAAATGTAGATGTCCTGGATCGGGTTGTGCGTTTCCGGATCCATGCGGAAGGGTCCTCGTGGGGCGTTAAATTTTACCTTGGTCATCGCCTCGGCGAGCTTGTCCTTGTTGGACGCGTCAGCACCGGTCATCTTCAAAGCTTCGCCGAGCGCCTTGCCGCCGACATAGCCATATTCGGCAAACAGGTCCGGGGAGATTTTGTATTTCGCCCGGAAGTTTGCAGCAAACTCCTTGCTTTCGGGATTGTCGATCGTGTCCGTATATGTGACTGCGGAAATGACACCGACGGCGGATTTACCCAGCGCGCTGACGGACTGCGAATCGATGATGGTGAAGCCGGTCAGCGGCATCTTATCTTTCAGGCCAAATTCGGAATATTGCTGGATGAAGCGGACAGCATCGGCGCCCGGCATGAAATCGTACGTCACCGGCGGATTGATCGACTTTATATCGGTGAGGTAGGCGCTGAAATCCGTGGTGCCGAGCGGCGGCCAGATTTCTTTCAGCACCTTGCCGCCTTTGGCCATGTAAGGCCCCTTGAACTGGGCAATAACATCCCGGCCTCCGGCATAGTCCGACGCCGTGGTGACGATCTCTTTGCCGAGATTGTCGTAAACATAGTTCGCCATCGGCGTGCTGAGCTGATAGGTCGAGATCGAGGTGCGGAACAGGTAAGGATACCGATCCCAAGTGATAGCGTCGGTGCCCGCGCCGGACACCACGTAAAACGCCTTTTGCTGCTTCATGTAATTGAGGACAGCGAGCGCAACATTGCTGGCCTGGATGCCGACAACGAGATCGACCTTATCGCTCTCGACAAGCTTTTTCGCCTTTTGCAGGCCGACCTGCGGATTGAACTGATCGTCTTCCTTGATGAGTTCGATCTTGCGGCCGGCTACCGTCCAATCGATGCTGTCGAAGTAGAGGCTCATTCCGTTGAAATTGTTCTCGCCGGCATAGGCGAGGCCGCCCGTATAGGTATTGATATTGCCGACGCGGATCGGCCCGTTCGCTTGTGCAAGGACATGGGGCGCGGCCACGGCGGAAGCCAGCGCGGCGCCAGCCGAAGTTTTCACGAATGTGCGCCGTGAGACTCCACCGACCGGAAAATTCGGTTTCTTCATCGCATCCTCCCCTGGGCGCCCGCTTTGGCGGGCTGCCGTAACCATACTAGGCGGTAGCGGGCCTTGATCGCTAGAGGCGTTTCAACGCGACGCCATTCGAAATGCAGAGCGGCCCCTCCCGATGCGGTATTGACCGACGACCGATTTGATCGAAAAGCTAGCCAAAATAAATTTGACGGACGGAAACGGGCGCGGAAGCGCACATCAAGCGGGCGGGGTCGGCATGAGTTTGGAATTTGGCGTCTTCGATCATCTCGATCGCAACGACCTGCCGTTGCAGGAGTATTACGAGCAGCGGCTGAAGGTGATCGAGGCGTTCGATCGATTCGGATTTTACGCCTATCACGTTGCAGAGCACCACTTCACGCCGCTTGGCATGGCGCCGTCACCCAGCGTGTTTTTGTCGGCGATCGGACAGCGCACAACGCGACTGCGCTTCGGCACCTTCGTCTATGCGCTACCGGTTCATCATCCGTTACGGGTGCTCGAGGAAATCTGCATGCTCGATCACATGAGCGGCGGCCGCATGGAAATCGGCTTCGGACGCGGCTCTGTGCCGTTTGAGATTTCCTACTACGGGCAAAACGCCGAAGAGCGGCAGCAGATCTATGCCGAGCGTCTCGAATTGATCCTCACGGCATTTACGGTCGATACTTTGAATTGGAAAGGCCGCTACGACCAGTTCGAAAATGTTCCGATGGAATTCGCGCCATTACAGAAGCCCCATCCGCCGCTTTGGTACGGCGCGCATTCGCCCGATAGTGCCGAACGGGCGGCGCGCAAAGGCCTGAACATCGTCACCAACGACATGCCCGCGAATACGCGCGAGATCGTCGCCAGATACCGGGAGGTCTGGCAACAGGCACAAGGTTCGGCGGCACTACCTAAGATCGGCATGGTGCGATTTATCGTGGTTGCCGATAGCGATACAAAAGCCATGGAAATCGCACGCCGCGCCTATCTGCGTTGGCGGTCGAGCTTTACTTACCTGTCGGAGCTGAACGGCACCGTGCCGAATTCTCCACTGCGTGTGGAGAGCTTCGACAAACTGATCGGCCAGGGTCAAGCTATCGCGGGTTCACCTGAAACAGTGCGGAGCTTCCTCGCTGCACAGATCACCGACAGCGGCGCCAATTACGTCGTCGGACAGTTTTGCTTTGGTGATCTCAAACTCGACGAAATGCTGCGTTCGGTCGGGCTATTCGCGGACCAAGTCATGCCGGCGCTTCGGAATTCATTCAAGAACTAGAAAACTCGGCATTCCCGAAGAGTGACAAAGCGCCACTCTCCATTGCGCCGCAGCCTCTTATCAGAAGCCGGTCGCAAGGCCGCTCGCCGACGCCACGAAGCTTAAGGACATAACGCAGGATATTCTTACCCCTCGCTGGTCCCTAAGCCCGCGACACGAGCGGATACACGCGCCTTTTGGCGGTGCCTTAACGGATGTTCTTCACACCGCGTCTTTGGCTGCCTTGACCGGACGCGCCTTGATGATCTTCCGGGCCGGCTTGGCCTTGAATACCGTCGGCTCTTTGGTGAAGGGGTTGATGCCCTTGCGTGCCTTGGTCGCGGGCTTCTTGATGACGACGAATTTGGCAAAGCCTGGAACGAGGAAGGAGCCGGTCTTCTTCAACTCCTTGTAACCGATGGTCGCAAGCGTCTCCATGACGCCTTTAACATCGCTCTTCTTCAGCTCCGAGTGCTCGGCAAGCTGGTTGATAAGTTCAGACTTCGTCATGGGTTTTGACATGTTCTATCCATCCTGATTCGGAAAAACGACCATATTGGGAAATCCAGCCTGAGAGTCATACGCGATTGTGATGTTCACAGGTTTGTTGCAAATCCCCGATGATTCAGGCCGTTATTTGCGCCTTACACCGACCACATCGGCGATTTGAGGGTAAATTGGCATATCGTTACGGGTACTATCGGTTGCTTCGTCCGGGGTTGTGCCGCTCGATTGTATCCCGAAGTTTGCGAACGTCTTCACCATTTCGGGTCGAGCGCGACTGTCCGAAGCGCTTCGGCGAGCCGGCCGGTAACCTGTATGGGAACACCTCCGGTCACGGCACAGCCGTTCCACGCGATATATTCGAAGCTTGGAATCGTCTCGGCGATAGAAGTGACGGCTCGTTTCAAAGCGGACGCGACTGGCTGAACCATTCAGCCGCGCTACCCATCTCTCACACGCCATCCGATTGAAGCTCTTCGGATGGCGACTTGGGTGCTGCTTCCTCGTCATCTTCCTCGGAATTCTCCGTTACGCCGCACGGCGGAAATGGGGTGCCCAGCATCAAGCGCCAGAGTCGCTTCAAATCCGCATCGGGTTTGCAGGTACGGTTTGACATAAACGGTATATGGATGGAATCGGCGCGCTTCGCCAGAGGCGGACGCCGCGATCTACTTTCCAGGTTGGTGTTTGTACGTAGCCGATTTCTCGGCGGATATTCTTTGGTCTTAACGCATCATTCCGTTCTCCAGTGGCAGCATCGAGGGGTTCGATCGGAGTTGATACGTGCGCTCGATCGCCCCATTAGCATTTGCAGTCTCGTTCGCGATCGGTGCGGTGGGGCTGTGGGTCGCTCGAGCCGAGCCGCCGCCCGGTCGACAGTATGACGGTTTCAACGTCATTGCAGCGCCAGACCATCCGTTCGGCAGCAAGTCGGAAAAGCTCGCGCTCGCCAATGCCAAAGGAATTGGTGCGCGAGCGGCCGCCATCGTTCCGTTCCTGTGGCAGTCGAGCTCTACAAGCCCCGATCTCATTCGCGGCAAGGACATGACGGACATAGAGCTACGTCTCGCGATCCGCGATGCTCACGCGCTGGGATTGGCGGTCTTGATCAAGCCCCATGTTTGGGTGCCACAGAGCTGGGCCGGCACGGTGGCTATGAATTCCGAGGAGGCGTGGGGAACGTGGTTCGAAAACTATCAGCGCGAGCTGGAACGGTTCGCCCGCATTGCTGAAGGAGAAGGCGCGGAAGCGCTCGCGATCGGCACCGAACTCGACAAAACTGCGCAGCGGCCCGAATGGGAGACGGTCATCGACTCCGTGCGCAACCTGTATTCTGGCCGCCTGCTGTACGTGGCGCATAATGTCGAGGGAGCCGAAGAAGTCCCCTTCTGGCATCGGCTCGACTTCATCGGTGCTTCGCTCTATCCGCCACTCGGCAACGACGACAGGGATTATCGGCTAGGTGTGATGCGCGATTCGGCCGACCGACTTGACGCGCTGGCAACGCGGACCAAGAAACAGATCGTGGTCGGCGAAATCGGATTGCGTTCCGCCGAAGGCGCCGCCGCCAAACCGTGGGAAAGCGCGGAGGAGCGCGACGCCGCACCCGATCCCCTACTCCAGGCCAGCGTGCTCACCGACTGGCTCGCCGTTCTCGATCGGCCGTCCATCAAAGGTGTCCTGATCTGGCGCTGGCTCACTAACCCGAACGGCGGCGGACCTAGCGATACCGATTTCACCGTACAGGGCAAACCGGCGGAACAGGCATTAATGTGCGTGTGGACGCAGCGTTGCGAGCATGACGAGAGCGCTCTGCGCGCGCCTTGATCACACTTTTCTGGTCCGCCGACCATCGCAAAGGGCACTCCGATTCAAACCGCAGTACCGGTTCAGAATTGGTGCCAAACACCGAAAATCAGCCCGTTCTCCTGCAATGCGTTCCGGCCGGCGTAGGTGGTGTATCCGCCGCCTTGCACCTCCCATGTCGGAGCGAGTGAATAGACCGCACTGAGCTGCAGCTTGTAGTACTCATAGCTGCCACCATCGTAGAGCGTATTGCCAGCACCCTCGGAGACGACATTAAAGCTCTGCGCCAACAGCAGCCACTGCGGCAGAACCCTCACGCCAATCGTCGCATCGGCGCGGAATTCACTCGGATATCCGTCGCTCCGCTCGCGCTGGGCTACTTCCAGATCGAAGAACGCTGGCATTCCACTAACATAGAAGTTGTGGCCGATCAGTGCGCGCAAATCGGCCTCAACATCGGTATAGCCAATTGCGGCCGGGTTCGATGTGTTGGTGATGCCCGGCACACGCAGTGTCGCCTGGCCGGAAACCACCCAGTCCGGAGTTTGCAGAAAGCCATAGCGCGCGCCGAATTCGGTATAGCCGAGACCGTTCCGCGAGGCACTATAAGGCGAAGCAATGTCTATACTTTGCAAGCCGGGATTGAGGATACCCGTCAGGTTGTCGGTGATACCATATTCGATGTACGCCTCTGCTTCGAACTTGCTGTAGCGCGGTATCGACGTGAGCCCGCTGCCGTTGAAATAGCTGGTCGAGGTAGCGGCGGTGACACCCGCGAGCCACTCCCCGGTGCCTTGCGGCAAAGTCCATGCCCCCGCCAAAGCGGCGGAAGGCGCGGACAGGAGTCCGAGCAGCAAGCCCAACGCAAGCTTTACGCACGTCTTACCCCAACCGTTCAATTGGCGGTGCGCAAAGCCGCGCGCCCCCATTCGTCCCCCTAGATCGTCAGCGCCAGGACACGATCGCCGCCGTCACCGGCCGCCTCTTTCATCTTGGAAACCGCCTGAGTGAGCAGTTGCACCCGATCGACCGCGCGCTTCACCCGCCCCGTGATCGTCACCACGCTCGCGGTGATATAATCCGATACGACCGCTTCGGAGTTCCGCAGGTGCAGCTTCAGAACTGTCGCACGCAACGTTTCGCCAAGCTCGCGCGCGGCATCAGCGCCGACCTCCGGCGCAACAAGGATCATCATGCCGTTGCGATAGGACGCCGCTACGATCCCAATAGTTGCCGCCAGCCGGCGCACCGCGCGCGACACTTCGACAAGCACATTACGGGCAGCGGCTTCACCGCTGGCTTTGCGATAGTCGTCGAACCGGTCGAGCGTGAGCGCGAGAATCGAAATCGCCTCGTCGGACTCACATCCGCAAGCGCCGGTGAGATAGGCTTCGGCAACTTCGCCAACAAATAGCCCTGTCGTTTCATCGATCCACAATGCTGCCCGGCGGTCGCCCCAACTCGACAGGAAACTCAGCAATTCGCGCTCGCGCTCCTGTCGACGGTCGAGCTCCTGCTTGAGCTTGAGCGACGCGCGCACCCGCGCAATCAATTCGATGCGGTTGACCGGCTTGGTGACGTAATCGGTGGCGCCGGCCACGAATGCATTGGATAAGGAGTTCATGTCATCGAGAGCGGTGACCATGATAATCGGCAAGTCCGCGTAGCGCCTGTCATTGCGGATGCGCGCACAGACTTCGACGCCGTCCATTTCCGGCATCAGGATATCGAGCAGCGCGACGTCGACGGTAGGCTTTTCATCGGTCGCCGAGCCTACATCGAGAATCTTCAGCGCCTGCCATCCCGAGCTTGCGGTGTCGACATCGGTGTAACCCGCCGACAAAAGCGCGCCTTCGGTGAGGTCGCGGGAGTCTTCCGAAGTCATCGATTACAAGTATCCGCATCGGTCACCTTCGCATTCATATTTTTGCAGTTGTCTGTTGTTGCAGCAGCGATCAAATATTGACCCTTGAAATTCGGAAGTTATTTTTCAAGAGAAAACAATCGCCAAGTATTATTTTGATATACGACGCGATAACCACGCGCACCTTCTCGGAACAATGACGGAAAGGCTTTGTTGATGCGATCGTTCACCCCGGTATTGCTTTGCGGATCCGGCACCGCGACGAAGGGCGCGTCGATTCGGGCGAACAGCATGGCCAACGCAAATGGCTCGCTTTGCGGTCCGAGAATTCCACGCGCGCGGCCGCGTCCCAGTAGGAAGGCAGGGGCGTTATCGACATCCGCCAGCACGCCGTCGCGTCCAACGGTAGCGCCACCGGCGGTCAACGCGTCGAGCCGCTCGCTCTCGCCTTGCACGAAAGCGGCCCGAAAATGACTCATATTGACCGGATCGACGAGTGTGAGACTCACGATGCCGCCGAGCCAGCCGAGCATGAGCAATGCCATGCTCAGGCCGAGCTGTTCGCGCGCAAGCGGTACGCGAATAACGATGGCTGCGGCCAATACGGGTGCAGCAACCACCAGCGCGGCGGGATCACCAAAGAAACCGCTCAAGACACTGATCGCCGTCGCCGCGATCGTGATTGCGGCGAAGACCACTGCGGGAATCACAAGCGGCTTCCGCCGATGAACGAGCGCGGGCATGACCAAGGCGATAGGTGCTCCGGCCAAGAGCGCGACCGTCATCGCCAAGCTTGCGCATAGTGTCAGAAACCTGGACAGATCATCGCCGAACATTTGCGCGCCGGCCGCGGTCCATTGCGCGAGGCTTTCAGTCGGCGCCGCGAAGAATGCTCCAGCCGTCTCCCGGAAAGATCCAGGACACATAACTGAATGCGCCAACAGCGAAGAAAGTTGGGAAGATCAACGCTATGACGACGTTAAATGCGGAGCGCTCGACCAGCAGGGGGCGCACGGCAAAGGCCAGAAACGGAATTGCCGCGAAGGCAAACGCGGCCCCCATCGGGTGTGAGAAGGCAAGCGCCATGAGCGCAAGGCCTACTCCCATGACCTCCGATGTACCGCTGCGTGCCCGCAGACTAAAAAGCGCTAGACACAGCATCAGCAGAAATAGGGCGAGGAACATGTCTGAGGGCCCGGCAACGACGGCCCGCAATAGCGCCGGATGAAATGCCACCAATACGGTGAAGACGCCGGCGGCGGCCAATGGCAATCCGGCATGGCGAAACGAGAGAAAGCAGAAGGCGGCGAACAGCGCGAACAGCCCTGCCGCCACCAAGGCCGGCGCCGGGCTAGCGGCGGGCGCAAGCCATGCGACGAGTGTGGTGCTCAGGAAGGACAAGGTCGGATAGGCAGCCACGATCCTGCCGATCGGGACTTGGCCGTCGGCGGCAGTGCTGGCGCCCGCCCACAGCCGCAATGCGTCGTCAGTGAGAAGGCCGTGACTTACCGCGCCGGCTGCAAGCGCCAAAATCACCACAAATGCGAAGGACGCGATCGGCGTGGCTCGGAGCGTGCGCGCCACGGCGGGATTCATGGCGCACCGGCCGGGGATAGTTCGGCCGTCTCGTGCCGCGACACGCCGTGTTGGGTTTTTTCCCAGAAGAACGGATTGCGAATGAGCTGCCAGAGGCCTCTATAGGCAGCGATCGACATCAGCGTCCAGTAACCGAACAGCGTGAAGCTGAAAGGAATGAGTTCGAGCCAACCCCGCCGGATCGGCGCCAGCATGACCAGGTAGGTAAAGGCGCCGTTGCCGGCAAGCAGGTTGAACAGACATAGAAACAGCAAAGACTGCGGGAAAATCGGATCGAAGCTCGCGGCCGCTGCGGCAAGCCAGATCACGTAGAACAACCAGAAGATCGGATTGAGCAGTCCGGCCAGCACCGTACCGCCGATGAAGAAGATGAAGCCGAGAAAGCCGAGCGGCCCGACGGTGCGCAGAAAATGCAACGGCCGCCTGGTATGGACCAGCAACGTCTGCATGTAACCCTTGATCCAGCGCGAGCGCTGACCGACCCATTGCCGGGCGAGACAACTTGCCTCTTCGAATGTGGTCGAATTGACCACTCCGACGCGATAGCCTTTCTGTCCGATGCGGATGCCAAGGTCGGCATCCTCGGTGACGTTAAACGGATCCCATGCGCGCAGCTCACGCAGCACGTCGATGCGGAAATGATTGGAGGTGCCGCCGAGCGGAATCGGCATGCCGAGACGTTCAAGACCCGGCAATACCTGATCGAACCAGAGCGCATAATCGAGCGTGAACATCCGCGTGAGCCAGTTCTCGCTCGCATTGTAATAGTTGAGACGGCACTGCAGGCAGGCGGTGTTCGGCGGCGAGCGGCGGAAGGTTGCCACGACCTTACGTAGCTGGTCGGGCTCAGGCCGATCCTCGGCGTCGTAGATGACCAGATATTCTCCGCGTGCGAAGCGCAGTGCAAAATTGCAAGCCTTCGGCTTTGTTTGAGGCTCCGAGCGCGGCACGACGATGATTTCAAAAATACCTTCAAGGCCGAGGCCGCGCGCCGCCTCTATCGTCTCGAAATCGTCAGCCTCGAGCACGATCTTGATGTCAAGCTTGCTGAGCGGATAGTCCAGATTGCGCAAAGCATCCGCTAGGCGCGGCAGCATCGCAGCCTCGCGGAACATCGGTACGAGGACGGTAAATACCGGCAGTTCGTCTGCGCGCAACGCCCGCGCCTCGATCGCGATAATTTCATCAATGTCGGCGGAACGGCCGCCGCCAAGCGAAACCAAGACGCCCTTAAAGATGAAGTTGCCGAGATAATAGATGCTGATCGCGATGTTGAGCACAAGCAGCGTATCGAGTGGAGCCAGCGCCAGTCCGGCCAGGATGACGCTGAGGAACAGATACGCCGCGATCATCTGCGGGATCGTGAAGACCGTACGGGCCGACATTTGCGGATCGAAATCGGCGAGTTCGAACACGGCGCGGTGCGACAACGCGTCGGCGAAAGCGGTCTGGACCGCGACAACGATGTCAAATTTTGAGACGACAACGAGATCGATCGCGGGTCCCCACCGGCGGCGCGCGAAAAGAACCGTTTCGGGTCCAGGTTCCGCGGTGGCGATGATGAGACGGCCGTCGCTGAACCGCCACGGCATGGTCAAGCGGGTTGCATAGGCTTCGGCGTCCGATGCGCAGCAACAATTCAGCGATCCGGCGGCTCGCGCATCAAGTCGACGAACGGCAGATCGAAGTGCTGCGCGTATGTCTCGTAATAAAGCCGCGGATCGACCCAGTTGCGCGAAAGGAGCGCATCGCCGAGTTGCACGTTCCAGCTCTCCGCCAGATCGACGGCTTCGTCGAACTGCGGCAGGGTGATGATGCGCCGGCCGACCAATAGATCGCCGAGCGCGCGGTCGGATGGCGACAGTGGCATGGTCTAGTCCGCTCTGCCACGGGGCCGACGGCGGAATAAGCGCTGCAGCGTCAATAGTAGAGCAGCCGTCGCGAACAGCCAAAGTCCGGCGATGATCCATGACCGGAAACGTTCGGCGACTGTCAGCCACGACACTTGGTCCGGGTAGGAAATCTTGATGACGGTATCGCGCTCGGTCGACATCGCAAGCGCGACACCGTTCGGATCGACGAACGCGACGTCGCCGTGATCGAGATGCAATTCGGCCGGCGCCGGCGCCGAACTGTCGGCCGACATCGGCTTGATCCAAATACCGGGATAGTCACCTGATGTCACGATCTGCGCGACTGCTCCGCCGACGAAACCGCCGAGATCAAGCAGCGTGTGGCCGCCCCGATCGGTTACGGCCACGCGGCCGCGGTCAAAACTGACGCGCGGCGTCGTACCCGCCGGCGGGATATCGCTTACAGCAATAAACGGCTGATCCGGTGTCGGCCCGCTTCCGGCGGCGGTGAAATTGACCGTCAGCGGCGTGACGTCAGGTGAAAGTTGATGCACCACCTCGGCGACCAATCCGAGCATGAGGCTGGGCTGATCGGCGGCGGTCACCGGGAGCAGAAGCTCAAGCCCGTGCTCGAAGCGCGCCGAGAGATCGGAAAAATCATGCGCAACACCATCGGTGCTCGTAAGCACGACTGACGACGAACCGAGCAACTGCGCCGGATAGCCCTGAGGCTCAAACCGGCAATCGCCTTGGGCGCTGTCCCGCTCGATCACAGCCCTGACATTGGCAATCGTGCCGACGAGGCCATCCGGTAACGCCAAATCAAGATGCGTCGCATCGCCGGTCGTGGCGACCGTACTGCCAAGCAACCGCTCATTGACGAAAACGCTGACGACAGCCTTCTCGCCGGCGCCATCAGGCGACACGATGAGATCGAGCAAAAGCCGCGCCGGACGCGTTCCGCTCGGGAGCCGGCGCGTGTCGATGACGGCGACGAGATCGGCTCGTCCGTACACTTCGGCCTGGGCCGGTGCTACCGCAAGCTGGTCGAAGGTTACCCGATCGGTGGGCAGGATCGCCCGTGTGGCCGCGCCAGCCGTCGCCGACGGAACGCCACGCGTAATGGCCAGCAACGGGCTGGCGAACAAGCGACCGGCACTGATCACATTCGTGTCGGAGATCACCAGGACCGGCAAACCGTTGATCCGGCCGGTTTCAAGCATGCCGAACGACCGAGGATCGCCCGCTATCTTCGCGACCGGCGAGTTGAGAACACCGACCGCTTCGGCGAGCGGCCCAACCAGAATAATGCCGCGTGTCCAGCGGCCATCCGCATCGCGTTGGGAAAGTTCGGGCAACGCGTCGTAGCCGCGATAAAAGGAAACATGCCGCCCGCTGGAGATGAGCGAACGCGCGATCGTGATGGCGGTCGCAATCTCGTTTGCCGCGGCCCGTCGCGGGGGAAGGACTACGGCGACATCCCGCGGCATCAGCGCGGCCGTGGTGCCAACTCCCAGCATTCCGGCTTGACCGACAGAGATGTTGATGCCGGTCTCGGGATCGATGGTCAGGGTATCGCCGACGGCGCGCACGTCGATACAGTGATCTACCGTGGCCGCGCCGGAATAGAGAAATGACAGTTTTAGATAGCCGTCCCTCGGGACGACCTTGCCCAATGGAACGCGGATGGTTCGGCCGCGGCTATGTCCATCGAGAGCGATCGCGGTCATGGTGCGATCATTGACCTGTACTTCGAGATTACGTCGCGCATCGTGAGCGCTGATGTCGTCAATGACCAATATGAGATCGCTTACCGCCAGCGTATCGCCTTCCGGCGTCGGCACCGGGACAAAGATTTCGCGATGTCCGCCGAGATTTGAGAAACGCAAACCGTTGACGTAGCCGATATCGCCGAGCGTGATCTCGGCGAGGAGCCCACTCGGAGCAGGCGCCGGAGGCACCGATATTGCCGCTGGCACCGATATTGGCGGTGGCATCAATGTTGGCGGTGGCACCGATGTTTCAGAAGATGCCGACAGCGCGACTGGAGTCGGCCGCGGCGCTTGTGCAGGCCGCTGGAGAGGTAGTCGCGACTGGGAGTGCGCCGCGGGGGCAAGCAGCACGGCAGGCAGCGCTAGCGCGACGCCAAGCAGGAACAAAACACGCGTGTAGAATCTCATAGTCACTCCCCGAGCCTCTGGGCGGATTGCAATTCGCACGAGGCGACTTTGCGCAGCGCAGCCAGCGAATTTTCAAATCGCGATATTTCGCCCGACGTCAGACCGCGTCTGCTGCTGTATGCCGATCGAAGTATGTCTTCGACGTCCCGTGCAGCACGGCCGATGGCGGGAAACCCGACGGTTTGGCCAATTCCTACGATGCAGTGCATGGAGCGGTAGACGTCGGCGAGAGAAGCGGCCGCGGCCGGCACCACATCGGAGAGATTCGGAATGGCCGCATGAGCCTCGACTATCTTGCCTTCGACGTTAGATGCGAAACGGCGCCGCACGCGAACCAGGCGATCAGCAAAGATATCTACGCTCATCCGGCCGTCCCCCAAGGACCGAACTCCTAAGTTATTTGCCGCCGTCCGTAAATAATATCAGGACGATATAGTAAATCTATACTGAATAAGTACTTTTACCTATCAATATATACTGCGATATTTGTAGTATAGTACCAAATTACAAGTATTGATGAGACTAAAAAGCGGCATTGGAGCACCACTCGAAGGCCGCTTTTTTGCTTCGTTCTCTTTGCTCAACGGCTGCGGGCGCCGTATCCCGAAACATTGCCGCCAGCGTAGCCCGATGTTTGCGCCTGAGCGTAGCCGCTGCCGGTCGAACTGGTTCCGGCATTTGATGTCGTGATGGCGGATGTCGCACCGCCACCGCCGAATCCCCCGCCGCCGCTGAGCCCGTGACCGCCGGCATTAGCCATCGAGCCCGACGAACTGGTTCCGAATGCATTGGCACCCCCGTAGGAATTCGATGTGCCTTGGGCGCTGGACCAGATATTGGTGGAACCACCGCCGCTGTAGAACTGCTGAGCCATGGCCGGCGCCGAGATCAACAAGGCAGCGGTAGCGACACTCCAACAAAGCATTTTCATGTGGTCTCTCTATCTTTGTGACGGACCGGTTTGGCTCGTCCCGAAGCCCGCGTCAGATCGGAAGCTGATGCGGAGTTGAGGCCGAGTCAGTATAGGTTCGACGCCCTTGCAAACATTGCCTGTTCTTCGAGCGTGAACGGCCTTACTTGCGCTTCCAGCTCAGCCGGCGCGGTTTGCTCTTGGGGCGCTATCAATAGCGGCATCCCTTCTTGCGCAGGCGGCTGGTCTTGCTCCTCCTGAGAGAATGCTAGCGCCACTGGCGCCGAAGCTAAGCGGTCGCTCCGCCTGGTCTCAGCCGACGGCGGACACGGCGATCCGGCGTCGTTCATGGCGATCGCCACGCGTTCCTCCTGGCACATCAGCGCCACGGCCGCTTTTTGAAAACCGAACGCGTAAAGTTGCCGAGCCAGAAGACGGATGGTGCACCCTTCGTCGACCTTCGTACTGCCGAACGTTACGCCACCCCCCATCAAAGACAGGCCGCCCGATGCTGATCCGAGACAGGTCTCAACGCCCGCGGCAGCAAGGCCGGGAGGCACCACCGTAGGCGTCGTAATAACGCGACTGGTCGTACTCGCGGGGTTGGTGACGTTGAGCGCCGACGACGCGCCGGAAGTACTTCCCAAGGTTTGAGCGCATAACGGCGTAGTAATCGTCAGTGCCATTAAAACGATCAACATACGCATGGAAGCAATCCTGAGAGCCGATCCAAAAAGATATTGAGTCGGATGAATCGGTTGTGATTCCTTGATTGGCGCTTTGATTCGCACAGGAGCGCCCGATGTGGAAGCCCGAACACCGCCGCGCGGCGGAGCGGCATGGCCTTCGTTACCCGAGTGACCTTAGCAACGCCGAGTGGGCGCTGGTTGAGCCGATGATTCCTCCGGCTAAGCATGGCGGCCGGCCGCGGGACGTGAATGTCCGCGAGGTGCTGAACGCGATCTGCTACGTGCTGTCGACTGGCTGCCAATGGCAGGCCTTGCCGAAGGACCTGCCGCCGAAGAGCACAGCGCATTATTACTTCATGCTGTGGGACTGGGACGGCACGCTGGTGCGTATCCACCACGCGCTCTACATAGCGACGCGCGAACAGGCCGGACGCGAAGCGAGCCCAAGTGTGGCGATCATCGACAGCCAGAGCGCCAAGGCCGCTCAAAAAGGGGCTCTGCGCTCGACCCGCAGGGTTTCGATGCAGCGAAGAAGGTCACGGGACGCAAGCGCCATATTCTCGTCGATACGCTCGGCCTCCTGTTGAGTGTGGTCGTCCATCCCGCCGACGTGCAGGATCGCGATGGCGCCCGCCAAGTGCTGCGGACGGCGCGCCGTCTGTTCCCCTTCATCGAGCGCATCTTCGCGGATGCAGGCTACCAGGGGCCGAAGATGGAGAAGGTTGTTGCCAATACCGGTTGCTGGACATTGCAGATCGTCAAGCGCAGCGATGCGCACCACTTCGTTGTCTTGCCAAAGCGATGGATCGTCGAGCGCACCATCGCATGGATCAGCCGCAACCGTCGCTTGGCGCGCGACTTCGAGCGCTACGCCAGAACTGTCGCTGCCTTCGTCCGCCTCGCCATGATCCGCATCATGCTCAGACGCTTGACCAGACCAAGCCTTTGCTCATGAATCTCAACTTCTTGGATCGGCTCTGAGCACAGATGATGTTTTACTTGAATAATTACCGTATTTACCTTTCGTTAAAGTATCAAAATTCTAAATATTGTCTATTCGTAGAGCTGCGTAGATTTATTCGAAATTGTTTAACTATAGATTTTTAACTATACTCACGTCTCATCTCGCCACGAGAACGACAAGTGCCGTTCGCCATGCAAATCGGGATTTGTCGTTCGGGCCGGATGACACAATTTGAGCGGCTTAACTCGCAGCCTCTTAACGCCCCCGCGTTATAGATCCCGTCGCCCGCCAAACGGCCGAACTCCAAAAGCCCCAACCGGATCAGGTGACACCTTGAGCAACGAAAAAACCGCATTGGCCATTCGCCGGGTGGTCCACACCGAGTTGCAAGCTTGTGCGACGGCCATCACTCGCAAGGATCAGAAAGCGGCATTGGATCAACTTTCTGAAGCGAGTGCGAGGCTAAAGAGGCTCGCCAGCGAACTGACCAGACAATTCGGCTGACGGCTATATCCTTCATCCTCGCAGGCGCTGCCCCGGGCGACCGGTGAACCAAGCCGGCGGATTCTGGCAAGCCGTTTTTCAGCAACGCCGCGAAATGCCGCGTGGGCGCCGGCCGGCCGAAATAATAACCTCGCGCCTCATCGCATCGATAGGCCCGAAGAAATGCCAGCTGCTCGAGGGTTTCAATCCAACTCTTCGTTTTTCCGGTCATCGCCGGGTGACCAAACGCCGCGAATATCCATCCTCAAGCGTGATGTTAGCTTCGTGGGCATGATGGGCCGCCGGCAGCGGCAGGTAGTCGCGCACCGAGGCTGCGAGTGTCATCGCATTAAATGGCTTGGACAACACGCCTTGCGCACCAAGCGAAATGTATTGCTCGATCTCGTCGGTCTGCGTACGAGCAGTCAGAAATAGAACAGGGATATGAGAAGTTCGGGGGTTCTTGCGGAGATTGGCGAGTGTCGTCGGTCCGTCCATAAGCGGCATCATGACATCCAGCAGGATGAGTGCAGGCGACCACTCTGCGGCCATTACCAGCGCATCCGCACCTGACGCGCAGACCCGGGTCTTGAATTCCGGGTCCAGGCCGAGTGATATGTCCACGACCTCGCGGATGTCCGGCTCGTCGTCCACCAGCAGAATGCGAAACTCGGTCATACGATCTCCCTCGATACACTCGTTAGCCGGGATGCCAAGCGATCACGTACCGTGGCCAAGAGACTATCGATCGATGTGTGCGACTTGACGAGCGCGGGCTGCACCTGGGTTTCCGATGCCAAGTTCGCGCCCAACTCGATCAATTGTCAGCCTCGCGACATGATCCCAGCAAGGAAGCTGGACGTGAAAGACCGTTCCCCCGCCGGCCGCATCGGCGAAACCCACTTCGCCACCGAGCCTTTCGACGATCTGCTTGACGATGCTCAGGCCGAGGCCGGTGCCGCCCTTCTGCCGCGCGCCCCTGGCGTCGGCCTGGGCAAATTTCTTGAAGATGAGCGGCCTGAAGTCGACCGGGATGCCGGAACCGTGGTCACGCACCGAGAGACGAACATTGTCGTGACCTTTCTCGATCGCAACGACCACTTCATTACCGGGGGGAGAAAACTTAATCGCGTTTGAAAGCAGATTGGTGATGACTTGGGCCAACCGGTCGGGGTCGGCGCGCACCGCGGCGGCGGCACGCGTGGCTTCGAGCCGAATTCGTACCCCATAACCGTCAGCAAATCCCCGATTGGATTCGATCACCTGCACAACCAATCGTCGCACTTCGACACGGCTAAAATTGAAGACGATACGTCCCGCTTCCATCTTTTCGATATCGAGAATATCGTTTACGAGCCGTACGAGGCGCTGACAATTCGTGTAAGCTATCGAAAGCAAACGGGCCATCGGGCGAGGCAGGCTGCCGGCAGCGTTGCCCATGAGAAGCCCGAGCGAGCCGGAGATCGACGTCAGCGGCGTGCGCAATTCATGGCTCACCGTCGAAACAAATTCGTCCTTTAATCGCTCCGACCGTTTGCGCTCGATGGCATAACGAAGCGCGCGCAGAAAACCAAGCGCCTCGATTTGACCTTTTATGAGATAGTCCTGCGCACCTTCATGCAGGCTCTGCACAGCCAGCGACTCGTCATCTAAGCCTGTAAGGATCACCAACGGTACGCGCGGCGCCGCGGCGCGAGCCCTTCGGATCGCACCCAACCCCCGGGCATCCGGTAAGCTCGGATCGAGTACCACGACATCGACCACATTTTCAGCGAGATACCGCTCAGCCTCAACCATGCATTCGACATGCATCAACTCCGTACGCCGCGAACCTGCGTCCATGAGCATCTGACGAACCAACCGGACGTCTCCGGCATTATCTTCCACCAGAAGAATTCTTTCGATTGAACTCGCGCTCATCCATCCGGTCTTTCTACAATAACGTCCGGACGCTGGACGGCTCGCGCACAAATCGCGCCGACCTTTTCCGTCGGATATCGCAATTCTGCCATTTCAAGATATAATTTTGCGATAAAGCGCTCGTCTTTTGGTGCGCAATTTTATACCAACAAATACTTATGAAAATAACGCAGCGCGATGAAGATACCATCGCCGGCCTCTCATCGCTGCTGATCGCGCCCTGCTCAGACGATATTCGCTCTGTTCAAGACGACGCGCATGAAATCGACTAGTCTCTGACGCTAAGCTTTTGCATGATGCCTGCGATGGACTGCGACGGTCCGGGGATTTATTCCAGGATTCCTACTTGTTTTCTGATCGACGTATCTGACGTAATCCGAAATAGCACCCGACGTTCACGACTTGTCAGGAGGTCATAGCCGGGAAGTGACGGCAACGCCGTTCGGACAGTCGTCGTTTCGTCGGTTACGTCCGCGCCTGCCGATCGCGGTACGCACTCGGTCGAGGATAATGCCGGCATCCAATCGCTTTTCAATGAAGTCCCAGGCGCCGTTTCTCATCGCCTCAACCGCCCTTGGAATACCGCTCCGGCCGGAAAGGTCAGCACCGGAGCCGAAATTCTTTGGCATCGAGTTTGTGAGAATTTCGAAACTAGATTCCCCCGAAACGACGACGCAGGCTGGCATTCGCGTTCGCGCAGTGCGAACGAATAATTTCTCATCCGTGACTATAGTTGCGAAATATCCAGCGTTGTTGAGTAACGCGGCGCACGCTTCCTGTGCGTCATCTACGACAAATATTTCACCGCTTGCATTGCTCACTTATTCGTCCGTTCACCTGTTTTGACGGACGTCCGACATGTGCGAGCTGCGGCATTTCCGCTCCGGCTTCGATACGGTCCGATGGCGCTTGGGGCATTTGTGGACGGGCACCATGAGATATCTGTGAACGGAAGTGATGGAGCACAAAGATTCGGATGGCGGAGGAGAGGTTGGCATGTAGCCGTCGAACGTCGATATCGGCGACGAGGCCCGAAAGCGTCATATTGTTACTTCTCTTGATTTCCTTCAGAGCATTCCAGAAATCATCCTCAAGGCTGACGCTGGTTTTGTGTCCGGCGATTACGATGGATCGTTTGACGACAGCGGATTGCATAGTCGTTTCCTCTGTTGGGGCTGCGACTTTGGAGGTCAACACGGCACTTCGCCCGTTCCGGGCATGCAACACGCACGTGACACAAACCGAGAAACCGCCAGCCACATCGTGGTCATCCCATCTGTGACCGGCCAGCAATCAGCAGCCTCGCACTTTTTATTCATGCGAAACACGAAGCGCCGATCGCCACCAAACTAAACTTCCGAATCAGTATCACGCGGGTGGGTGTCGCGCAGTTCAAAGTTGCACAGCTGTGTCAGATAATACGTAAGTAGTCAGGAGCCGAGTACTACAGCCGGCCTCGGCGTGGCCGTCGCTACTTTCACAAATCTTTCGTCGTTCACACCTCCGGTAGATCCGTTCCGTCAAACGTTCCGATCGGCTGGTCGTGAAGAACCACGCTCAACAGCGAACTATGAATGCTAATTCGGCCGTTGTAATCGATGTAGCCGAGTTTACGGAATTTGTTCATGAAGAAATTTACACGGGAGCGAGTTGTGCCAACCATCTGCGCAAGCGTCTGATGATCGATCTTGTTGATGACGGTCTCGACGCGGCCTTCCTTGCCATAATTTGCCAACAACAAAAGAATTCGCGCCAGCCGCTTCTCGCTCGAATTGAACATTTGATCGATTAAGTGATCCGTCACCCGGACGGTCCGGTTCAGCACGTACATGACGAGAAATTCCGCGAATGAATGATCGCCATGAAGGGCGCGGATGACCGCGGATTTCTCCAATCGCGTGACCACGCAATCCGTCATGGTCGTGACCGTCGACATGCGCAACGGTTCTCCGATCAAACATCCTTCGCCACAGAAATCCCCAGGTTCAAGCACCGCAATGACGGCTTCTTTGCCTTGCTGGGAAACGACCTTGATCTGTGCTTGGCCTTTTTGGAAATAGAAAATGCTGTCGGCAACGTCCCCCTGGGAATAAATGAGATGCTTGGGGCCATATCTAGCCCCTAATATACCGCCGTGCTTGGCGACAAATTCGGCTGGTTCAAATGGAGGTTTCATGGCTCGCTCCCCACGGCCTCGATGAAATCTTGTGACCTAGGGAAGATTACCTACTTTTGCGGGGCGTCGCGCTGTCGCAAATTGCACAAGGGCGGCAAATATTTTGGAGCCGCATTATTTGTCGCAGAGGACAAGCTGGAATTCCACGTTTCTTCGCCCAGTAACCGCCTCGCCCTCGGTTAGGGCCGCTTCCTCAGTAATCCTCCGGCACCCCTAGCTCGCCATACCCCCCTACCGCCTGATCGTGCAAAACGATGCGTAGCAGCGAACTGTGGACATGAATCCGGCCATTATACTCAATCAGCCCGAGTTTTCGGAACTTGTTCATAAAAAAATTGACTCGAGAACGCGTTGCACCAATCATTTGGCCAAGTGCCTCCTGATCGATCTTGCCGATCACGGTTTCAGTGCGGCCTTCCTTTCCGTAGTTTGCCAGCAGAAGCAAAACTCGAGCGAGACGCTTCTCGCTCGAGTTGAAAAGCTGGTCGACTAAACTATCGGTCAGCTGCGATGTACGTTTTAGAACATATGAAACGAGGTATTCCGAGAAACTCGGATCCTCATGAATGGCTCGGAGAGCCGCAGCCTTTTCCAGCCGCGCAACGGTACATTCCGTCAACGCCGTAGCGGAAAACATGCGTAGAGGCTCGCCGACCAGGCATCCCTCACCACTGAAATCGCCCGCTTCAAGGACTGCAATGATGGCTTCCTTGCCTTCGGCGGACGCGACGGTAAGTTGAATTTGCCCCCTCTCGACGTAGAAAATATGAGCTGCGAGGTCCCCCTGTGCATAGATAGCTTGATTTTTTCCAATTAATGATCCGACCACGCCACCGTATTTCTTAATCAACGCAATAGGATCGAATGTCGGTGCCCCGATCGCTGCCATGGGCCCTCCGTGTTTAACAGACTGCTCGCTCCGTATGCGTTCGGCTTTACCGGCAACGCCTTTTACGCCGCTTTGGCTCGGGCCCACTTTAGTCGAAAAAGCGAAGTAGGCACGACGAATGCGAAGAGCATACATTATCTCCCCCGCCGTGGGTAGGATATTATGCCTGCGACTGCGCGGCGCAGTCCCGCTTAGTCACCGCTTATAATCCGATAATTATGAGAAAGCAGCTTCCGAGGGGAAGGCAACAACGCGCCGACGAGATCAGATCAGTGAAGTAAAGGCCTTAACCGGCGCGAACCCACAATGAACGATGCCTGCCCAGCACGATGCGCATCAGATCTGCGGCATTTTTGGCACCGATCTTCTCCATGATACGGGCACGATGCACCTCCACCGTGCGCGAACTGATGCCGAGATCGCCGCCGATTTCTTTATTGGAAGCCCCCCGCGCGATACGCTCCAGAACATCCCGTTCCCGTGCGGTGAGCCGTTCGTGTCCGTGAAAATCGTGCGCGAGAATGTCATCATCCTGACCGAGGTTCTGCCATGCCTGAACAGCGTCGCGCACGCGAGCGGCCACTGTCGCAGAGTCGAATGGCTTTTCGATAAAATCCAGCGCGCCGTTGCGGATCGCCTCGACCGCCGTGGGAATATCGCCGCGGCCGGAGATGACGAAAATCGGCGCCCGGTAACGCCGCGCATTTAGCGTCTTCAGTAACTCGAGACCGCTGCAACCAGGCAGGTGTACATCGATAAGAACGCATTGCGGCGCGCGCCAGCGCAGCACTTCGAGAAACAATTCTGCGTCAGCGAAAGCCGTTACCTGGAAGCCCGCGTCGGCCAAGACAATCGACAGCGCCTCGCAGACCAAAAAATCGTCATCGACAATGAAAACTTCGGTCATCTCTACCCCGGTTTCCTATTGCGACGTGGCTCGAATCACTCGAACTAAAATATCATCGCCTGCGCGCGATCTGAGGTAGTCAGCGACCATGTTTGAAAATCAATATTAGATACTGCGTAGTAAACGGTATCACTCTGCTTCCCCGCTAAGCCAATATACGGATTCGCAAAGCTCGCGATTCCGTTACACTTGTTGGCATGCAGGGCCAAGGAGAGGCGAGATCATGATGCCGACGGAAAATGATGCAACGCTCGCCGAGGTGGTAAGAAAGCACATCATTCTCACGCTCGCTTCCTGCGGCGGCAATCGGACTCACGCCGCAAGAATCCTGGATATCTCCCTGCGCTGTCTACGCGATAAGTTGCGCGGATATAAAACCGCCGGCGTCTGCATAACCCCCGTACGCCAGTCACGGTCCGAGACTCAACTTGGTGGATCGGCCGCATCCTAAGCGGTGGCGGCGCGTTCGCGTCGTTGTATTGCTGTGACCTAAGCTGGCACGACCGACCGGGGTCTTTTCCTGGTGACTCCTTCCCCCGCTGCGATCGTTTCCGATCTCGACATCTTCCACCACGACTAGAATGAAGTTGCCGCCCTCCTGGCTGTCGATCGCAGGGTCAAGTAGCCCTGGTCGTCTTGCACGCCTGACATTGCCTGGATTGCGGTCACGATCAGATTGAGCAACATCCGCTGCAGTTACGGCGTGCTCATCAGCGCACGAGGATGTGCGGGGCTGCTCGTTGATCTCGTGTGGCCTTGCGTCGGAAGATGCGTCAGGAATACAGAGTGGAGCGTCTCTCAGTCGCCTCACATGAAATCGAATTTAGCTTTCTGAAGCGAAATTTAATAGTGTCGACCGATCCTCCCTCTCTATTTTAGTTGCGATGCCGCGAAAACGAGGCATGACGCCTCACATTCTCGCTGAGGCAACTTCACATGGATGGATCTCTTTCAAAGCATCAAGCCGATCGCACGCAAGACGACGATCCTGCTCGCCGCGGCTACGTTCGCTACAGCGATTGGTGACGGAGGCTATGGCCGCCGGAGGTCGCGGCGATGGCGGCGCTCATGGCGGCGGCTTCGAGTTCGATACACCGCGCCTTCATCACGCGAGACACCCGTCTCACCGGCAAGCACGGGCTCGGCATTAGGCAATGGTTGACGTGTATCCCAACTATTAAGGAGCATTGGTCATGACCGATCAGCGTTACTTCTCGTTGCTGCTATGGACGATCAGCGTCTTGATGTTCGCTTGCGGCGTTGTGGCGCTGACCCAACACCCCGAGTGGTTTGGCGCTTAATAAAGGAGCGCAAAGGCAGTCTCGGAGTGCGCGTGCTTCGCTGCAGATTGGCTTCACTATTTTACAGATTCAAACCTCTTACCCTTCGGCCCGAGTTCGGTCTCAGCCACATAAACGTGCCCTTGGAATCCATCGCCAGTGTGTGGGCGTGGGTAAATTCGCCGATCTGATGACCGGGCCGACCGAAGCTTGAAAGAGTTTCACCGCTAGCGCGATCGAGAATCCTCACCTGTTCGTCGCCACCATCGGCCACGTACATGTACCGCTGCTCGCGATCCGGAGAAAATCCGAGCCACCAGGCGGTCCCCCAATTATCGGGAATGCTGCGTCCTCCTTTAATCCAGATATTTTTTGAAGTTCTCCATTTTATCGAACACCTGGATTCGATCACCCTGCCGATCTCAGACGTATACGAGCACGTCGTTCCCAAGCGCGACGCAGTGCACTACCCGCATAAACGCACCATTTAATGGCAAACTTGTCTAGCTGGCCTGCTCGACCACCTCGTACGCACGCATCGGAAAAATTCTCCGACTTCGCCGGGGCTTTAGTTCAATTGAGTGTATTAGGTCTGTGATGCTCGTAGAAAAGCCTGGAGCCCTTCGTTCACTACGAGGGCCGAAGGCTCAAATCCCGCCGTTCGACTTACTAAGCGTCTAACGTCTCGAGCGTAGCCAGCAGCTTGTCCGGCGTAGCGGGTATGTCGCGGATGCGAGCGCCGGTTGCGTTATGGATGGCATTGATGACCGCGCCGGCTGCTCCGCAGATTCCGAGCTCACCGATGCCCATACTGCCCAGTGGATTGCTATGCGGATCGGCCTCGTCCAGAAACACGACGTCCAAGGCGCCGACGTCAGCATTCACCGCGACATGATAGCTCGCCAGATCCTGGGCGATGAATGAACCGTAGCGCGGATCGACATGGTTCTCCTCGGTCAGCGCCGATCCGATGCCCCACGTCATGCCGCCGAGCATTTGCGAGCGGGCCGTTTTCGCATTGAGGATGCGACCGGCCGCGAACACGCCGAGCATGCGTCGAACACGCACCTCGCCGGTGTCCCGATGCACTGCCACTTCCACGAAATGGGCACCGAAGCCGGCATGCGCGTAGGCGTCGTCTTGCTCCGCGGGGGTGACCGATCCTTCGGCTTCCGTCATCCCCTGGGCGAGGCCGGCTTTGAGTTTCCGACAGGCGGCGAGAACCGCAGCGCCCGATGTCTCCGCGCCATGGGAGCCGCCCGAGCCGTCGGTGGGTGGAAAGCGGGTATCGCCAAGGCGAACTGTGACACGGTCGACCGGCAGATCCATCGTCGCGGCGGCAATCTGTGTAAGGATCGTGTAAGTGCCGGTGCCGATATCGGTCATCGCCAGCTCCACGGTCAGCCGGCCGTCGCGCTCGAGGCGCGCGCGCGCACTCGCGCTCTGCAGCGACGTCACCGCGGATCGCAGATGCGACGCCGAGACCGATGAACCAGCGCCCGTCGCGGACACTGGCCGGCTTGGCAACACGTTTGTCCCAACCGAAGCGGGCAGCACCCTGGCGCAGCGCTTCGGCGAGATGGCGCGAGGCGAAAGGCTTGTTGCTTCTCGGGATCGCTCTGTGTGTCGTTTCGGAGCCGCAGATCCACCGGATCTATCGCCGAGGGCGTCGGCCAGCTCGTCCATCGCGCATTCGAGCGCCAGCAGGCCGATCGCGTCGCCCGGCGCGCGCATGGAATCCGACCGCGACAGATCCAGCTTTGCAAGGCGATGCCGGGTCAACCGGTTGGGTGCGGCATAGAGCATGCGGGCTGCTCCGCAGACCGGCTCGGTGTAGTCGTCGAAGCGCGCGCATTCCACAAGCGCATCCTGGCCATAGGCGGTCAGTCGGCCATTGTGGTCCGCGCCGAGCCGCAGGCGCTGCTCGGATGCCGTGCGATGGGTGGTCATGTGAAAGAGCTGGGGGCGGGTCATCGCCAATTTCACAGGTCGACGAAGGACGCGGGCACCGATCGCCGCGAGCGTCGCGTCGACATAGTATGGCAGCTTGCTGCCGAAGCCGCCGCCGACGTAGCGGGTAATGATGCGGACATTCTCCTTGGGAATGTTGAATGTCCGGGCCAGGCCTTCCTGTGGGCTTGTCGTCAGCTGCGCCGATGTATGGACCGTCAGCATTTGGCCGTCCCACATCGCCATCGTCGCATGCGGCTCCATTGGGGCCTGGTTCTGATAGGGCGTGGTGTAGGTCGCCTCGATCTTCACCGGTGCGGCAGCGAAGGCAGTTTCGAAATCGCCCACGGAACTGTCGGCGGGCGTCCCGTCGCTGATGTGGCCTGGGTCTTCGGCACTCGGCCCAGCTGCGTGCAGGTCATACTGACCGGGCAACGACTGGTAATGAACACCGAACCAATGCGGCGGCGGCAGTGGCTTGCTCGAATGTTTCGGCGACCACGAAGGCGACGGGGAAGGCGAAATGAAGCACCTCATCGGTATTGAGCGCGGGCACCGCGCGGGCCATAGCGGTCCGGCAGATCGACCGGGCCCCACGGGCTTTGCGGCGGCGCATTGTCTTTGGTCAGTACGAGCAGCACCCCGGGAGCGTGCTCTGCGTCCCGCACGTCGACGGCAACGACGCGCCCCTTGGCGATTGCCGCGGGAACGATGACGCCATAAGCGGCGGCGCCTTGCGTGGCATATTCAAAGGCATAGGTGGCTCTCCCGGTCACCTTCAGTGGCCCATCGACGCGATCGAGAGGCAGGCCAATCGGGTCGGCGAGATTGCCTTCGGCCATGGTTCTTTCTCCTCAGATAACGCCGGTTGCGTCGGCCAGCGCGGCGCGCAGAGTCCGGCGGGCGAGCGGAATCTTGAAATCGTTGTAGCCATAGCCGTGGGCATCCTTGAGTGCCGCCCGCCCAGCGGCGTCGAAAGACGCTCGCGTCACGGTGGCGCCGAGGAGCGCGGCCTCGGCCTCGGCCGATCGCCAGGGTTTGTAGGAGATACCGCCGAATGCGACGCGCGCCGCGTTCACCCGGTCGTTTTCGTGCGCCACAATTACGGCAACCGAAACCAGCGCGAACGCATAGGAAGCGCGATCGCGTACTTTGCGATAGAGTTGTTGACCCGGGCGGCGGCGGCGGCAGCACCACGGACTGGATCAGCTCTCCCGGCGCCAGCACCGTCTCGATATTGGGCGTGTTGCCGGGCGGACGATAGAGCGCGTCGATCGGGATGGTCCGCATTGCGCCGTCAGCCGCGACAGTCTCTACGCGCGCGTCCAGCGCCGCCATCGCAACCGCCATGTCGGAGCCGTGGGCGGCGATGCAATCGTTGCTCACGCCGATTACGGCGTTCATGCGGTTGAGGCCACCCACGGCGGCGCAACCAGAGCCCGGCATGCGCTTGTTGCACGGCTTCGTCGTGTCATAGAAGTAAGGGCACCGCGTGCGCTGAAGCAGATTCCCGCCGGTCGTCGCCTTGTTGCGAAGCTGGGTCGACGCGCCCGCCAGGATCGCCTGCGACAACACTGGATAGCGGCGCCGGACCCGCATGTCGGCGGCGAGCGCGCTGTTGGTCACACGCGTGCCGATGCGCAGGCCGCCTTCCGCTGTCTCTTCGATCTCCGCGAGCGGTAGCGGGCCGATGTCGACGAGATGGGCTCGGCGTCTCGATCTGCAGCTTCATCAGATCGAGCAGGTTGGTGCCGCCGGCGATGAACTTAGCGGTCGGCTCTGCCGCCGATGCGCAAGCAGATGCCACGCTGCCAGCCCGTTCGTAGCTGAACGGCTTCATGTGCGCCCTCCCTCGGCCACCTCACGGATAGCGGCAACAATGTTAGGATAAGCGGAGCACCGACAGATATTGCCGCTCATACGCTCCGCAATCTCTGCATCGGTGAGAAGCCGGCACGGTGGCGACGTCCGCCGTCGCGTAGCTTGGCCAGCCTTCCTCGTGTTCGGCCAACAGGGCGACCGCCGAGCAAATCTGGCCTGGGGTGCAATATCCGCATTGCAATCCATCATGGCGCATAAATGCGGCCTGCATTGGATGCAGGTCGCCGTCTTCTTGCAATCCCTCGACGGTCGTTATCTCATCGCCGGCATGCATCACGGCGAGCGTCAGGCAGCTGTTGATGCGTTGTCCATTGACGATCACCGTGCAGGCACCGCACTGCCCTTGGTCACACCCCTTCTTCGTACCGGTCAGCCCGAGATGCTCACGCAACGCATCAAGCAATGTGACACGTGTATCGAGATCGAGAGCGTGGCGTCGTCCATTGACAGAAAACGCCACGCCCTCGTTATGCGTCGATGCGGTTTCGCCCGCGGCCTCTGCTGGTCGCGAAGCCATCACCAAAGTCGCGGCGCCAGCGCTTTCAAGAAATCGCCGTCGCGACAGCCGAGAGAGAAACGGGAATATCCTGTCCACGACGGTCCTCACGATTAAGCATCAGACTTCGATGGATTTAGTCTGCCCGACGGTCGACACCCACTAAATTACAATTCAGAAACATAAATTCGATTTTATGTTGGTAGGGTCAGAGGATCCTTTAGCGCCGCCGCACATAGCTCCGTCGGGCGCACGGAAGAAAAGACCGATGAAAGGCGGCGCGAAACGATTCGAATCGGCATCGCGGACTTTCGGGACTAATGAAATCTTTTTGAAAGCGATCGATCGTCCATCACGCGTCTAAACGATCCCGCTGAAAACAACTGACCATCAATAACTGCTCATATAAAATAGAATTTAATGGCGCCTACCGGCCTTCTCCTTATTTCTAAACGCAAACGGCCGGGGGCCTATAGTGGATTAACGGGCATGATGAGCAATTATCCCCCAGTCCATATCGTAAGTCCGGAAAAGTTCGATTCGGGAACAACACAGACGCCAGGTTCTACGCGCTTGGCCGCTATCGCGCCTCAGTTTGGCATCGAAACGACGATGTGGGGTGGCCTATTCGAGGTCGCACCGGGAGCGCGCACGGGAATTCATCATCACGGCAAGCAACAGACCATTGCCTACGTTCTGTCGGGCAATTGCGAAGTTCGCTGGGGTAACAGTGGCGAGTTTGCCGCGACGGCCAAGGCCGGCGACTTCATCCAGGTCCCGGCATTCTTGCCACATATGGAAATCAACCTGTCGAATTCGGAGCCGTTCCGATGGGTAGTCGTGCGAAGCACTGCGACGCCGATCGTCGTTAATCTTCCTGCCGATACTTGGCCATCTATGACCGTCTCTGCACCGAGGTCGCAACTCGTTCCGGATGACTGAAGATCTCAAAATCACGGCCGCGCGCAATTGCGATGAGCGTTATGCCGCACGCTTCGGCGACGCGGACGGCAAGCGCGGTCGGCGCGGACACGGCCACCAGGATAGAAGCGCCGAGAACAGCAGTCTTCTGCACCATCTCGACGGAAATACGACTGGTGAGAAGCACAATGCCGCTGGCTCCGTCGATTTGCCGCCGCGCGAGTGAGCCTACGAGCTTGTCGAGCGCATTGTGACGACCGACATCTTCGCGAACTTCGATGATTCCTTTGCCCGGTTGCCAGAATGCGGAAGCGTGGGTGGCCCTAGTCTCTCGATTGAGCATTTGCACCGGAGGCAAAGTCGCCATCGCGGTGGAAATTGCCTCTGGCGCAACGTCGATCCCGAGTCCAACCCGCCGGCAAGGACGCGAAGCTTCGCTCAAGATCTCAACGCCGCATAATCCGCATCCGGTTGGCCCGGCGAGATGACGGCGCCGCATTGAATACGGCCTCATGCGTGTTTCCGAAATCCACATCCGCAGCTCGACGCCGAACTCCCCGCTCATGATCTCCAAGCCGGAAATGTCATCGGCCGTCTCGACAATACCCTCGGTGAGACTGAACCCGGCCGCGAAATCCTCGAGATTCGCGGGCGTCGCCATCATGACGGCGTGCGAAGTGCCGTTATATGTGAATGCGATTGCCGTCTCCTCGGGAATAAGCCGCTCGCCATACGCTAAATTACCGGCATGCGCCGCAGTTCGCGGCAGACGCACGACCGAAGCCGGGATGTTAGGTACATTGACTTCAGCAAAGGCCATGACGCACTCGGCTCCTGCCAACATGTCTGGGCTTCTGGCGTCAATCGCTCTTCGGGGCGCCGCAGCGGTTACCGCCCCACCCGCGGCAGTTGCCGCCAAAGTTTGCTCATTGCGGCCTGACCAAAACCGGAATTGATTTGGCCGCCGGAGTTTTGCTTTTGCGATCGTGGTGAGCCAACGGAAGCAGTGGATTGGCCTCCGGGTAGTAAGCTCCGATCGAACCTTGCGGGATGTTGTAGGGCTTCACCTTGAATCCGCCTACGACACGCTTCTGGCCATCCTCAGCGAGCGATTCGATCTCGATGAGCGCGTCGGGTGCGATTCCCCGCGCTTTCATGTCATTTTCATTCATGAACACGACCATCCGGCCTCCAAACACGCCGCGATACCGGTCGTCCAGTCCATAAATTGTAGTGTTGTACTGGTTGTGACTCCTGAGCGTCGCCAACTGCAGCACGGACGCTCCGCCAATGTGCGAGTCCTCGGCAATACCCTCGAAGACCAGAAAATTGGCGCGGCCCGTCGGGGTATTCCACACCAGATCGCGCGGCGGCGTCGGGAGGTGAAATCCTCCCGGTTGACGGATCCGGCGATTAAAATTCCGAAACAGTGCGGGAAACACCTGTTCGATCTTCTCGCGGATCAGATCGTAGTTGTCTTCGAATGCCGACCAGTCGATCATTCCATCGTCCGGGAGTACGGCCTTGGCCATCCCGCAAATGATTGCCACTTCGGATTTCAAATGCTTGCTCGGCGGCCGCACTAGACCGGCCGACGCATGCACCATCGACATGCTATCTTCCACAGTGATTGCCTGCCGGCCGCTCTTCTGGGTGTCGATGTCGCTTCTGGCGAGACACGGAAGAATCAACGCTTGCTCGCCATGGATGAGATGACCGCGATTGAGCTTGGTGGAGATTGCAACGGTCAGGCGCATGCGCCGCATCGCGCGTTCGGCAATCGGCTTATCCGGCACCGCGGTGATAAAGTTGCCGCCGAGGCCGATGAACACCCTGACGCGCCCCTCGATCATCGCTTGTACCGCATCGATGACGGCATGACCGTGTGTACGCGGAGGCTTGAATCCGAACACTTTCTCGATCTGGTCGAGCAATTCCGGTTTCGGTTTCTCGTCGATTCCTACCGTCCGATCGCCTTGCACGTTGGAGTGTCCGCGCACCGGACATATACCGGCACCAGGTCTGCCGAAATTTCCGCGAAGCAGTAGAAGATTGACGATTTGCTGGATGCTTTCCGAACCGTGCCGATGCTGTGTAATCCCCATCCCATAGCAGACGATCACTGCTCTTGCCTTCATATAGATGGTTGCCACGCGTTCGATTTGTTCACGCGGCAGCCCGGATATTCGCAGAATGTCGGTCCAGTCGGTGCGGCGCAGATCCTCGGCAAAGGCACTGAAGCCGTGCGTATGTCGTTCGATAAAATCGACATCGAGGATAGGATCGTCGCCCTTTCGGACCGCATCATCGTGCGCCTCGAGCACGAGCTTCATTATTCCCTTGAGCGCGGCTACATCGCCACCGACGCGGACCTGACAGTACTCGCTGGCGATGGGCGTCGAGCTGAAGGTCACCATTTCGACGGGATCTTGCGGCGCCGCGAAACGCTCCAGCGCCCGTTCGCGAAGTGGATTTAGGACCACGATCGGTGCGCCACGCCGCGACGCATTGCGCAAGTCGGTCATCATTCGCGGGCTATTCGTCCCGGGATTCTGACCGATCACGAAGATTGCATCAGCTTGCGAAAAATCTTCCAGGAGAACGGTTCCCTTACCTATGCCGATGCTCTCGGGAAGGCCGACACTTGTCGGTTCGTGGCACATATTCGAGCAGTCAGGGAAGTTGTTCGTTCCAAACCGGCGCACGAAAAGCTGGTACAGAAAAGCAGCCTCGTTCGACGTACGCCCAGATGTGTAGAATTCAGCCTGATCCGGACTCTCGAGTGCGCGAAGCTCGCGCCCGATTAGGGCGAAAGCCTCGTCCCACGTTACCGGAACATAGTGGTCCGAAGTGGCGTCATAACGCATGGGTTCGGTGAGACGCCCTTGCTCCTCGAGCCAATAATCACTGTATTGCTCGAGTTCGCGAGCGGTATAAGTGGCGAAAAACTCAGGCGTTACTCTGCGCTTTGTGGCTTCGAACGCAAGCGCCTTCGCGCCATTCTCGCAGAACTCAAAGGAGCTTGTGTGCTTTGGGTCCGCCCACGCGCAGCCGGGACAGTCAAATCCATCGGGCTGGTTCATTGAGAGCAGCATTTCGCTGCCCTTTAGGACGATGCTCTGTTCCCTCAACGCTTTCGCAGTCGCCTGCAACGCACCCCAACCGCCGGCTGGCGACTCGTAGGGTTCGAAAAGCGGCAGTTCACCTGACGTGTCGGATGCGGCGTCGGCGGAACTCGTAGCTATCTTATCGTCCGGTTTCAAGGAGCCCATCTGTGGAGCCCTCAGACACGCAGAACCTTGTCGCAGATCTCGACTGTCGTAAAAAACGATGTCGATCGGATATTCCAGGGAACCACTAAATTTCCCATTAGGAAATTAAATTCGCATTTAACCTGAAGCGCCATTCGATGCACCGCGCGCTAACCGCGTGGAACTTGCCTACGCGCGTTTCGTGCCGGGATCCTGACTAAGGCGCGATCTTCGAATGACTTTGAAAAAATGGTCGTCGCCGACATGGCGTTGGCGGCAAGAACGACCATCATCAAGAGTTCTGTCATGACACACTCTCGTTTGGGTTGCCTTGCACATTGACGTGCGTTTCAGTTGGCATCCTTCAAATAACGTCTTCAAATAACGTAATGAACTGCCGCCGCCACTAAATTGCCGTTCAGAAATATAAAATCGACTTTATCCGGGTAACTGCGAGTCACCCGATCCGCTTTTTCATGGCGGGGCAAGTATATCCTTGGCTTCGCTCAAGGACTCCATGCAGGCCGCAGTTTTGCCTTGCGCGTCGAGAGCTTTGGCTTCCGCCAGGAGTGATGCCAATCGCGATTTGGCGCTCGATTCGGCTGCCTCGACCGAGGACGGCGTCGGCTGGTGACCGAGCTTTGCCCCAGTTGTTTCAGGCGCAGTGGGCTCGTCGATGGGACCCGTGGGGGACTGTTGTTGTATAGTCGCCTGAAACTGATCGACCTGCTGCGTGCAAGATTCCGCCTGAGCCGCTCCGGCGCTCATGCTGCAAGTCGCACAAAGGACCAGCGCTATCGTTGAGTTTCTCATCTGCTGACTTCTCGGCTCGGACTATGCTGCTCAAATATTGGCCCGGCCGGCCGGCACAATTAAATTGCCGTTCAGAAAACTAAAATCGATTTTATGATCGGATTGATACCGGCGTCCAATGTCGCTTTTTTAGCGATCGCCGCCGCAGTATGATGGGCCTCGGTTCGTGGCCGATCCGGCATCAGTGTGCGAGAGCGCCGCCAGCGGCCCGTCTAATCTCTTCTGTAAAATCGAATTTAGTTTTCTGAACGGCATTTTAATAGTTCCCCCTGGTCATCGGCTTATTTTCCATCCACGCGCTCTACACCATCAAGCAGGAACGGAATGTCATGGCTGTTAAGCAAAGCCTACAAGGCACTACGCTCGGGCAAGCAGGCGTCTCCAAGCCAAAAGACCGTCCTTCGGCCAAAAGTGCCATTGGCTTTGTCGGACTTGGCCATATGGGCTTGGCAATGGCGTCTAACCTTGCCGCCGATGGTGTTCAGGTGATCGCATATGTCCGCCGGCCGGAGCAGATGGGCAAGCTCGTGGCCCTAGGCCTTGAGCCCACAACGGACGTGGCCGATCTCTTCAATTGCGAGATCGTTATAACTATGCTGCCGGACGACGCTGCCGTTCGAGAAGTAGTGTCCGGTCGCGAGGAGAATGGAATGCACGGCCTTGCTATGGGCCTACATCCCGGTGCCATCCATCTGTCGATGAGTACGATCAGCACGGCCGTCGCGTCTCAGCTCGCGAGCGAGCATGCGAATAGCGGACAAAGCTACGTTGCCGCGCCAGTCTTCGGAAATCCGGACGCCGCCAAGGCACGCCAGCTCTTTATTGTCACCGCCGGTGCTCCGCCCGACGTCGAGCGATGCCGGCCGCTTCTCGACAGTCTCGGACAAAGAACTTTTGTGATCGGCGCCGATCCGGCGCAGGCAAATCTGATCAAATTGCTCGGCAACATGATGACGGCGACCACGCTGGAAATGCTCGGCGAAGCCGTCGCTGTGGTTCGCAAACGCGGGCTCGACCCCAAGCCTTTCCTTGACATCTTGACGAACACGATGTTCGGGGGACGGGCGCATAAAATTTACGGCGACAAGATCGTCCGGCAGGCCTATGCCCCTGGCTTCCTGATGCCATTGGCGTTCAAGGACGTGCGCCTGGCGCTTGCCGAGGCGGAGAAAGCGGGTGCGCCAATGCCTTCGGTGGGCGTCGTGCGAGACCGGATGATCGCCGGAATTGCGCGTGGCTACGGCGATCTCGATTGGTCTGCGCTTGGATTGATCGCGGCAGATGAAGCAGGCCTTCGCGTCGCACCTCCAGTCGGAGTCAATTGACGTTGGCCCTCCCCTGCCGGAAGGGAGCAGCTTTAAAGTGATTATTAAAGGCGGCTTTCATTCAAGACATTTCTGAACAAATTATTTCCGCTGTGCAGCCAGGGCCAGCCGCAATATGCAAGTGGAAGCCATGCAATTTGACGATCGCAGCGACCAGGCTCAGACCGAGACCCAACCCGTCGACCTTCCGGCTTTTATCCGACCGGTAAAAGCGCTTGGTCACCGCTTCTCGTTCGATCTCCGGGATGCCAGGCCCGGTGTCACTTATCCGAACGACGCTCTCGCCGTCCCGGCGCAGGAGTGCAAGTGCCACACGCCCGCCCTCCGGCGTGAATTTCACCGCATTGTCGACCAGATTGGCCGTAGCCTCGAACAAAAGATCTCTGTCACCGTGGACGATAATCTCGTCGGCAGCTTCGACTTGAAGAATGACACGCTTATCATCGGCAATTGGCTCGTAGATATCGCCCACGTCGCGCAGTAAAGGCGCGAGGCTGACCTCGCCAAACCCGTCGATCCTGCGGCTATGCTCGATCGCGGCAATCCGCAATAGCGCGGTGATTGTCGTCAACGATTGGTCGAGGCCGGCGATCGCCTGAGCAGTGACTGCCCGTGACTCCTCCAGCGTTGAAGCGTGCTCACGGCCACGCTCGAGACGTATCCGCACACGGGTGAGTGGCGTTCGCAAGTCATGCGCGATGTTTTCGCCAATGCCGGCGATGTCCTGGAGGCGAGTTTCAATCTCGTCCAGCATGTGGTTGACGCTGAGGGCAAACTGGTCGAACGCATCACTGCTCCCGTCCGTCGGCAGGCGCTGGCGCAAATCGCCAGCCACGATACGCTGGATTCTTCCGTTAACTTCGGAGAGCCGGTTGTGAGCACGCGCTCTCAACACCATTCCGATGGCAACGGCCAGGCCGAGCCCCGGCAGGAGGCCCAACACCAGGGCCCGCCGGACGATGCCCGCGATTTCTGGGATCGCGTCGATGTTCTGACCAATCACAAGGACTTCGCCGTCCGGCAGCGAGTGTGCGACGAGCCGCACGTTTTGCACCTCGGGCGAGCGGCCGTCGAGCCGAACGACCGCAGCATGGGTCGGGATGTCCGGCACAGGCCCGGGCGGGAGACTTTCCATATTGCCGGCGATACGCTGACCGTCGGCACCGAACAGGGCCGCGATCTTGGTGTGATTGGGATCCTTGAGCAATCGATCCTTAATCTCTGCCAATCTCTGTTCCGGTGTATTGGATACGAAGACTCGCATTTCCTCAGTGAGCAGAGCGTCGTTTTGAGAAATCAGGTACGCTTCTGATTGCCAATAGACAAAGCCTAATAGCAGCAAAGTGCCGAGGACGAACGTGCCGACGATCGTGAGCGTCAGCCGAAACGTGCTCGTGCGCGCGAAATCAGACACGGCTTTACGGATGAAACTGATCCCGACCACGTTGCACACCATAAACCTCGATACGGCATGCATCCGGTCGGCGGCTCTCTTGACCGTGTCAGTTGCGCCGATGACCTCGGCCCGTGAAGACAATGTCTCGCTCATTCGGCCAACCGTTCAGCCGTCCCCATTTCAGTCGGGAAAATAAGCAGCGCCGTTGCGCCTTGCGGTCCGAAGTTCTGCTTGATGGTGCCGCCGAGGCTCCTGGCGAGCGCTTCAACTATCCTGAGCCCACGCCCCGGATATACCGTTCCTTCGCTGGCACCGTTATCGCTGACTCGGCACTCGACGAAAGACGTTGACGGCAGCAGCTCGACGCGGATCCAGCCACCGCGTTTTTGGAAGGCGTGACGTTCTGCGTTCGTAATCAGTTCCGACACGATCAAACCGAGTTGCCAGCAGCGATCGGTATTCATCTGGAAAGATCGTTCCCCGAGCCGTAGCTTTATGCCTTTGCGGTCAAGCTTTGAGCGACTAATCGCCCGGCACAGCCGGCGCACATATGCCGCTGCGTCGATGCGACTACTATGTTCTGGCATCTGCAAGGCGTGGTGCACTTGCACATAATTTTGCAGCTGATCTTGAACGGCAGCGAGCGCAGCCTTCGCCTCGCCATTGGCAGAGCGCGCTGCAGCAACGGAAATCGCGCCGATCGCCGAACCGAACTCGTTGTTGATCCGGTGCGAGAACTCTCGGAGCAGCAATTGAATTTCCGAAGCGTACCGCTCAGCTGGTTGACCTTTGGTGATCTGCATCATCTTTCCCCCATTAAACTTCGGCCGCGCCTAAGGACAAAATGCCGCTTGTAAGGCGAACGGCAATCGAGGCTCCAGTCGACGGCCCGGGCGGTGTCCATAAGCGGCCCTCGCGACGGTGCGATTGCGGGAAAAAAGCGCAATCGCGGAGATGAACCTGGACACGGCGCGCGACCGGCTCTCAAATGGCTATGCTGATTTCGCCATAGGGGCCCGATCGAATCACGGTAAAGATGCCGTCGGCGCCCCAAGCTTTGGCGTGCACGCCCCGTTCCGGAATTACTTCCCTGTCGAAATGCGCCATCTTCTCGATCAGCCAGATGTCCTGCAGCAACGTGGGACCGCACAGCCCAGCGGTGAGGACATTGATATTGCGTTCGTGGACCTCTCCGTCGCCATAATCTCGTCTCCTCTGTTGTGAGCGAAGGAGGTTAGGTTGCCTAGCCGCTCCAAGCGGAGTTTCGAATGACGCTGCAGAAATTACCGCGGGTGAAGTGCGGATCCTTATCGGCGAGCACGTCGGCCTTGACGTTTCCGAACGTAGTCTCCGGCTTGTGCTTGATGCCGTCGTAGAACGCCTGAATGATGTCCTCTTTAAAATGCACACTACGTGGATACGCATGCACAACGGCCTCGCGCTCGGCATCGCTGTACTCAGCATATTTTAGTCCCAGCACGTCCATTTCGACGCCTGCAGTCACTAAAGCTACGATCGGGTGCATGTGCTGGGGGATGCCTGGCGTCGTGTGCAAAGCAATGGCCGTCCAGACTGTTTCGATATCGCGTTGTGGGATGCCGTGGCTTCGCAGGAAATCACGCGCTACATTGGCGCCATCAACTTCGAAGCGTTCGTCCGAGCTGCTATGCTGAGGTGTCAGGCCCATATCGTGAAACATGGCGCCTGCGTAAAGCAATTCAGGGTCGAACCTCAGGCCACGACGCGTCCCCGCCAGCGCGCCCCAACAATAGACCCGACTTGAATGATGAAAGAGCAGCGGGGACTCTGTATCCATCACCAGCTCGGTAATCTTGCGGCCGAGATTGCTGTCCGGGATCGCAACACCTGCTATGGAGGGCGTTTCCAAGCTCATCACAGCCATTGTTATCTCTCCCAGTGGTTTTGCTGGTTCCAAAGTGGCGCTCGACTCGGCAAGGACGACACCTGGATCTTGCCGTACTAGACAGGGTAGCGCGACCGGGACGAACCGCTCCATCCTACGGAGGTTGATTTGAACGTCGTATTGGTTTGCTGAACCCTATACCTTGGTTTTAGCGGTCTCCTGGATAGGATTTAGGCAATTCGCCTAGGCAATCCGCCGAAGGCTAATCGACCGCAGGCAAAATCGGCGTCCGTGAGCGCGCTCCCTGGCCTATGCTTTTGGCCGTGCTGAATATACTTTTCGGCATTTGCCTGATATTCGGCCAAGTCGGTCGCGAATTTGCGACTGACGAGATGCCGCAGAACGGAAAACTCATTCGCCGAATTCAGCCGCCCTGCCCGGCGAGGGCCGTGCCGAGACATCGGGTCAAAGTCATTGTGTCGAATGGCTTTGTCAAAAAACCAATCGCTCCGGCTTTGAGCACGCGCCCTCGGACGGTTTCGTCCGGAAAGCCCGAAATGAAAATGAACGGCACGGGGCTTCCCTGGGCCAGCATGAGGGCTTGCAGTTCGGCACCGCTCATGCCCGGCATCTGGACATCCGCGATCACGCACGATGTGTCATTGAAGTGGGCCGATCGCAAAAACTCTTCCGCCGACGCAAATATATGGACGACGTATCCCAGCGACCTTAAGAGATTTTCAGTGGCAGCCCGAACTGACGCGTCATCGTCAATTACTGAAATAATCGATGGGGCGAGCACGCGATTCTTCCTGCACAATAGATTTTTCCCGCACAATAGAAGCGAGAACCGATCGCGACGTCACCACCAGCTGTATAGAGTACGCCACAAAGGGTGATTGGAAAATCATACCTAAGTTTTACTCGTGGTACGGCTGGGCACGATGGAAACCAAGCCTTTCGGTGATCCGCACCAAATCAGCTAACGATCTCGTCCGCATTTTTCTCATGATGTGACCGCGGTGAATTTTCACCGTAATCTCGGCGATTCCAATCTCCGCTGCTATCTGCTTGTTCATAAATCCGGCGGCGACCAGGGCCAGGACATCGCGCTCGCGCGGAGTCAAGGTTTCAAAGAGCGCCTGCGCGTTTGCAATCTTTTTCTCATCTTTGCGCCTCTTCCGATCGCGGTCGATCGCTGTCGCCACAGCATCCAGCATTTCCTGCTGTCGAAATGGTTTGGTCAGGAAATCGATCGCTCCAGCTTTCATGGCCTTGACCGTCATCGGTATATCGCCATGACCGGTCATAAATATTATCGGAACGCGAACGTTCGCCTTGGCTAGTTCGGTCTGAAAATCCAAGCCGCTCACTCCGGGCAATCTGATGTCCAGCACCAGGCAGCTTGCAACATCGGGAAGCGAGGTCTGCAACAATTCAAGCGCCGAACCGAACACCTGGACCTGCAAGCTCACCGATTGGAAAAGATGGGTCAGCGACCTGCGTATTGATTCATCGTCGTCAACGACATAGACGATCGGATCCTCGTCGATGGCGATACCCGGCTGGAGAGTTGGCACCTCGTTCACAACGCATCCTCTCGATGCGACTGCAAGGTAAAGTGAAAAGTTGCCTGCCGCGGCCAATTCGGCTCAGCCCATACTTGTCCATCGTGAGCTTCGATGATCGAACGGCAAATCAACACTCCCAGGCCCGCACCGCTGTGTCTAACGGCGGCACGATGAAGAGGAGCGAAAGCGATGGGCCGCAACTTCATGCTGGCATCACCTCGCGGCGCTCGCTATTTGGTCCGGCGCGCTCGCCAATCTTGCGAAGCCTAAACGGCTCGTAGGCGACCTTCGACCGGCACAATTCTATGATGTTAATGCTCTGGAATCCAGATTATTAGCGGACGTCGGATATGTTGCCGACGCAGGCGAATGCGCGCACGGCCGGTCTCAACTGGATTTCTGCGTTTAACTCACTTGCGGGAAGGCAATCTCTGCCGTGCAGCCTGCACCCGGCGCAATCGTGAAGCGAAAACCGTGTAATTTGACGATCGCGGCGACCAGGCTCAGACCAAGGCCCAGTCCTTCGGTATTCCGGCTTTTATCTGTGCGATAAAAGCGCTTTGTCACCGCTTCCCGTTCAATCTCGGGGATGCCGGGGCCAGTGTCGCTTATCTGAATAACGCTCTCGCCCTTGCGGTGCAGTAAGGAGAGCGCGATCCGTCCGCCGCCCGGCGTGAATTTGACTGCATTGTCGACAAGGTTGGCGACAGCCTCGAAAAGAAGATCGCGGTCGCCGTGAACGGTCGCCTCGTCGGCAGTTTCGACTTTGAGGGTGACATGCTTGTCCTGGGCAATCGGCTCATAGAGGTCTCCCACCTCGCGGACCACAGGCGCGAGCTGGACGTCGCTAAATCTCTCAAGCCGGCGACTATGCTCGATCTCGGCAATGCGCAACAGCGCTGTCACTACGGCCAGCGATTGGTCGAGACCGGCGATCGATTGATCGACAACTTTCCGCAATTCGTCCAGCGTTGCAGCACGCTCGCGTCCACGCTCAAGGCGTATTCGCACGCGGGTGAGCGGCGTGCGCAGGTCGTGCGCAATGTCATTGCCGACGCCGGCAACCTCATGGATGAGGCATTCGATCTCGCCCAGCATCCGGTTGACATTGACGGCAAGTTGATCGAACGGATCACTTCCCCCGCGGGTCGGCAGGCGCTCGCGCAAATCGCCGGCTACGATGCGTTGGATTCGTCGGTTAACCTCCAAGAGCCGGTGCTGAGCGCGCCAGCTCAACACCAACCCGACGACGACTGCTAGTCCAAAGGCAGGCAGCAGGCCGATTGCGAGCGCATGCTGGACAATCTTCGCAATGCCTCCAATCTCCTCGATGTTCCGGCCGATTGCCAGAACTTCTCCATCAGGCATCAGCTCCGTCGCCAGCCGCACCGTCTTCCTGTCGCGCCCCGGGTGGTCGATCCGAACTATCACAGCGTTAGACGGGACGTCCGGGATCATTCCTCCGGGCAGGCTTTCAATATTACCCGCGATGCGATGACCGTCGGCACCGAACAAGCCTGCAATCCTGACCCGGCGGGGATCATTGTCCAATCGTTCGTTGACGTGTGCCAGCCGCTGCTCCGGCGGCTCGGCCGCAAAAATGCGAAGCTCCCCGGTGATCAAATCATCGAACTCGGAAGTCATGTAGGAGGCGGTTTGCAAATAGACGAAGCCGAATAGCAGCAACGTGCATAGAAAGAACGCGCCGGCAACGATAAGGGTCCAGCGAAACGTGGTCATGCGGGCGAAATCAGTCAGGCGCACGGAGGATGAACCCAACGCCGCGGACATTGGTAATCATCGGCTGTTCGTTTTTCTCATCCACCTTGTGCCGAAGCCGGCCCATGTGAACATCGACAAGGTTGGTCTGAGGAACGAACTTGTAGTTCCAAACCTCTTCCAGCAGCATGGCCCGCGTCAGCATCTGGCCTTTACGACGCATCATATATTCCAACAGGCGGAATTCGCGTGGCAGCAGATCAATCGTGCGCTCTGCACGCTTGGCGGTGCGCTTGATGAGATCAAGCTCGAGTGGTCCTACCCGCAGCACGGTATCGGGGCTTTCAGCCGGTCGGCGCAAGAGCGCCTCAATTCGGGCGACGAGTTCAACCGTTGCGAACGGCTTGGTGAGATAGTCGTCGCCGCCCGAGCGCAATCCGCGGACGCGCTCGTCCACTGCGCCGAGCGCGCTCAAGACCAGGACGGGCGCCCGGACTCCCTCGTTGCGCAAGGTTTCGATGATGGTGAGACCGTCCATTCCCGGCAGCAAGCGATCAACAATCATAACGTCTGCTTCACCGGAGCGAGCCTTATCCAGGCCTTCGATACCGTTCGCGGCCCAGCTAACGTCAAAGCCGCGATCGCGGAGCTCAGCTCCGATTTCGTCTGCCGTTTCCTTGTCATCCTCTATGAGGAGCAATCTAGGCATCGGCTCATTCGTAGCTGCTGGGCCGCAAGTTTCGTACCCGGCTGTCACCGGAGTCGATAATCGTCGGTCGCCAGAATTCTCTATCTACGGCCGAGTGATGCCCCACTTCATCATGGACCGGCAACATGGCATTTTCCATCAGTCGGCGACATTGGCAATGCAGACACATGGCTCGAGTAGAAGGCGGATGAAGACTTGGCGCGCGCCGTCTGTTTGGGAGCACGTTTGTTGAGGAGGCGAGGTGACGCCGCCGACGTCTCTTTCCCCCCGTTCGAACCCACCAAGACATCCGCCTGCTCCACGACGACGACCCGATTCCGGACCGTCTTCTGCACCTTCTCGAAGGCACGCATTTCAATCTGACGCACGCGCTCGCGGGACACGCTAAATTCGTTGGCGAGATCTTCCAGTGTAATCGGATGATCGGCAAGCCGGCGCGCTTCGAAGATGCGGCGCTCACGGTCGTTGAGAGTGGTGAGCGCGTCACCTAACGCCTTGTGCCGATTCTCCGATTGCTCCGACTCGGCGAGCCGGCTCTCCTGGCTGGCACCGTCGTCGACCAGCCAATCCATCCATTCGCCGGAATCGCCGTCGTCCCGAACTGGAGTATTGAGCGACGCGTCGCCGCCGAGGCGGCGGTTCATGTCGATCACGTCCTGCTCGGTGACGCCGAGCCGCGTAGCGATCAGCTTGACGTGATCGGGGTGCAGGTCGCCTTCTTCCAGCGCAGAAATGCGACTCTTCGCCTTGCGCAGGTTGAAGAATAGTTTCTTCTGGTTGGTGGTGGTGCCTATTTTCACGAGCGACCAGGAGCGCAGGATGTATTCCTGGATCGCGGCCTTGATCCACCACATCGCGTAGGTCGCGAGCCGGAAGCCTCTTTCGGGCTCGAACCGCTTGACCGCCTGCATCAGCCCGACATTGCCTTCGGAAATTACCTCCGAGATCGGGAGCCCATAGCCGCGATAGCCCATCGCTGTCTTGGCGACAAGCCGCAAATGGCTGGTGACAAGCTTATGCGCAGAGTTGTCGTCTTGATGCTCGCGCCAACGCTTCGCCAGCATAAATTCTTCCTGCGGTTCCAATAGGGGGAACCGTCTGATTTCTTCCAGATACCGTGAAAGACCGGTCTCGCCGGATAAAATCGGCAAAGCTGCAGTTTGGGCCATGACAGCGCCTTCCATGTTACGCTCGCGCATCAACAACGTTGACTGTTTGGAAGGTGAGCCCCCGACCACAGCAACACCACTAAATTGCGTGTTAAGTCATTAAATTGACTGTTAGAATTAAACGGCCGTTCCGCGGCCGAGATCGTACGTTTAAGACACATTGTCTGCTCGAACGAAGACAGAGCACCTCCGAGATCCATTAAACTGTCATCGAGAAAAAATAATGTCATTGAGAAAATTAAATTCCATTTTTGTTCGATCACGCGGTAGCGAAGACCCACACGCGTGGCAATCCGGGCGACCATGAGACGATGGTTGGACGATGTAGATCGATCCAGCAACTAAGGCTCCAAGACGCGGTATCCCTCCGCTTCACCGTCACCGGCCTGCAGAATCGTCTACAAATACTTCAATGGGGAGGGGGTGATTGATCACGTAGGTGCCGTAGTGCTGGTCATGCCCGTCAGGTTGGAGCATACCGGCCGCGTCCTTCGCGCGGGCCAGCAGCGTGTATTGCCCCGGTTCCTTCGGGGTAAGCCAGTCGAATTTCCAACGTCGCCACGCATGCCGTCGCACAGGGTCTAGGAATTCTGCCTCGGCCCAGGTTCGGCCGCCATCGGTGCTCACTGCGATCTCGGTCACGTCGGTCTCGCCCGCCCATGCAGCGCCGGAAACCGTGTAGATACGGTTCGGGACCAGGGTTTCGCAAACACGCGGTCGAGCGATTTCGGACTTAAGCTTCATTTCTCCCAACGGGCGCCGCACGGGCTTTCCATCCATGGAATCCCAGTAGGCATAATCTGAGGTCTGCCAGTAACCGCGAAATGGCTCACGGGCGGCGTGGATATGCGTCAGCCACTTGACGGAAGCCATTCCATAATGGCCAGGGACAATTGCGCGCACTGGATAACCGTGATCCCGCGGAAGATCGCGACCATTCATGCGATAGGCGATCAGGACGTCCTGCCCAATTGCCTTGGTTCGGGGCAGGCTCCAAGTAAACGAGATAGGGTGAGGAGGAACAGGCTCTTCTGCGGGTGTTCCGTGATCCGCTCCTTCGAGTACGATCTCGCAAGCATCTTCTGCCAACTCGGCACGCTCCAGCAACGCTCGCAGCGGTACACCGGTCCATTCCGCATTGCTGACTGCTCCGAGTTCCCACTGGGCTCCACGCACCTGCGGGACGAGAAAGACCCGGCCATTACCTGCGCACTCCAAAGTCGCGACCCGGGTCTCGGATCGCATGCTTCGCAACTCATCGTAGCTCAATGTGAACGGACGCCTGACCGCACCATCGATGCGAAGTTGATAAGACTCGCAGTCCAAGCTTGGTGTCGGAAAATGACTGCGTATGTAGAATAGCTCGGTCGGAGTCAGGTAGGAGTCGAACTGATCGAAGGGGGCCTCCAAATTCTTCGGCTCCATTTGTCGGATGATTAGGCCCGAAGAGGATCGACTGGTCGTTTCCGAGTAATGCTCTTTTGAGGCTTCCATGATCGCCTCCTCCTATCAGCCAGTAGCGCCGTCGAATGGCGCATGCAACGTTTCGGCGGCTACCCCAGGAAGAAAGCCGGGTAAATCGTCAGGTCCCGCTCATAGGCAGCGATTGCAAAAATAATCCGCTTGATGACAGCGACACCACTAAATTGCTTGTTAGGGTCATTAAATTAGCTGTTATTTTCAGGTAATCGACGGTCCCTATTGTCGACGAGTTCCCGTGAACTCCGGTGTTGGGCGGTAACGGACGGCCCACCCGCCGCAATGAACGTCCGCCTCTAGACTCGATCCCGAACCTCCGAAACCGTCACGCGGCAGAGACAAGGCGACGAAAGGATGTCCAAGTTTCAAATGCTGTTCTGTAGAGACGAACCCTAAACGTGGAAATTTTTGCGACGTGACGCAACATGAAAACGGCATCGCAGCGCTGCGCTCTCTAACCGTCCAACTTTATAAGAAAAGTTGGCTGACGAGGCAGTCGGTATCGGGACCGGTCTCAAGTCTAAATTTCCCGATAACCAGGGAGATAACCAGAGAAGTTTGCAGAATCCAACCTCTCGTCACGATTTAAGCGCCCAGTCATGCAGCAAATTCAATAACTTACTGCGAACTTTCCTAGGTAGCCGAACTGGGAAGTTTGTCGGGCCAACAGGTAGCCGTGTAAGCGTCCTCGGATTCGGGCGCGATCTATTAGAGCGGTTGCCGAACTGTCATCGAGTTGCGATAGATTCCCGCCGGCCACCGTGCAGTAACCCCACCGCGATGACCAAACCAGACATCGAATTCAACCTCGAAATCAGTCGTCGCAAATTACTCGCTGCCGCAGGCATCGGTGGCGGGGCCGTGGTGGCGGCGTCGTTCGTCGGAACCGCCGACGCTGAGATGGCCCCCTCCCCCGGTCGGTCAGCCAATCCGATTGCAATACCTCCAGTCGCCGGACTGCATCTGCAATTCGGCGCGGATGCATCATCGGAAATGGTGGTGTCCTGGCATACACTGCAACCTGTTCGTAATCCCCGGGTCATCCTTGGCGGTCTCGACGGCAAGCTCGAGCAAACGGTCGAAGCCAAAACGACCAGCTACACCGATGCAAAATCCGGCCAGGCTGTCTACGCCTATCATGCGAAGCTCGGTGGATTGCGGGCCGACTTCGCTTATCTGTACGCCGCAATTCACGACGGCGCCGAACCCGAGTTTGCTACCTTCCGCACCTCTCCGCGCGGTCGAGCGGCGTTTACTTTCACCAGCTTCGGCGATCAAGGCACGCCGACCCTGGGCAAAAAGTACGTGCCGCCCGCGGGGATAACGATGCCGAATCCTCCCTATGTAAATGACAATCTCGGCTCCCCGGCGGCGAGCGTTACCACGCTCGGCGTGGAGCGCCTGCAGCCGTTGTTCCACCTGTTCAACGGCGATCTCTGTTACGCCAATCTCGCCGAGGACCGGGTACGAACGTGGTGGGATTTCTGGGAGAACAACAGCCGCAGCGCTCGTAAACGACCCTGGATGCCCTCGGCTGGCAATCATGAAAACGAGTTGGGTAACGGACCGATCGGCTATCAGGCCTATCAGACCTACTTCTCGGTGCCGGAATCGGCTGGCCAGACGGACGTGACTCGTGGACTTTGGTATGCGTTCACGGCGGGCTCGGTCCGCGTGATCAGTATCGCTAACGACGATGTCGCCTACCAAGATGGTGGCAATTCGTACGTTCGCGGTTATTCATCCGGTGCTCAGAAGGCCTGGTTGGAAAACGCATTGGCCAGCGCCCGTAGCGATCATGATGTCGACTGGATCGTCGTGTGCATGCATCAAGTTGCGATCTCCACGGCCGACATGTTCAATGGCGCGGATCTCGGGATCCGAGAGGAATGGGTGCCGTTGTTCGACAAGTACGGCGTCGATCTCGTGGTGTGCGGGCACGAACACCACTACGAGCGCTCGCACCCGATCCGTGGTCGGGAATCGAACGCCACTCTGAACTCCGGTCCCAGCGGCGACCGCCACCGACGTGATCGATACGAGCAAGGGAACGGTGCACATGGTCATTGGCGGCGGCGGAACGTCCCTCACGTCAAACCAGCTGTTCTTTAACCCGCCGCAATGCCGAGTGATCACCGCGGTCGGCGAACCTGACCCCACGACAGGCAAGCGTCCGCCTGTTTACGTAAAGGAGCAAGCGCCTTGGTCGGCGGTACGAAATGCGGCGCATTCTTACGGCTTCGCGGCATTTACCGTCGATCCCGGCTCGGATCGCGGCGGTATCACCACGATCAAGGTCACATATTACGACGTGGCAGGGCCGGACGGTCAGTTGGCCCCGTTTGAAACCTTCACGCTACACCGCCCCCGCCAGGACTAGACGAGTCATGTCCGGGCTAGCTGCCGCTCGGCTACGGACAGCACGGCCAAGGGCGTATTCGAAGGCATTCTTCGAACGCTGATATGCCAATGAATCGAGGCCAGGACTTAACTTCCGAGAGACGCACGCGCGCGGCAGCTGTGATTTGAGGTTATCTTTATTCTGTAGCTGTCCAATTCTGCACAGACTCTGCAAAACTGGTTGTGGATAATATGGTCTAACTTCGCTGATCCGTCGGCGCGATAACAGCGCTAACATCTTTTTATTTGCTCGGTGGCCGAACTGTGATGTTCGGGTGCCGCGTGTCGGTATTAGATCGATTGCGTATTCGCGGCTATCGAACGCGCGCAGCCGGCTATTACAATCTGGCTTCCGGTCCTTACAACGACGATGTCAAAGCCCGCTACTTGGTCATCGGCGACGACTGCGCCGGCGTTGCCGAAGCAGAATTAGTCGCAGACAGGCTGTAACGGAAAAAGCGGCTTGAAGAAATGCGGCGTGACCGCGAAGTCGCGGTTGCTCGCCTGCCGAAAATCTAACCGACACCAAGCCATGTAACACCACCATTCAAGCTTCGCCTTATCCAGGGGCGGTGACTTCAATCTTCGGCAGAAGCACTGCGGGTCGCAACGGACAACGATTTTCCGAATCGAATCTGTGTTGCGGGACGGCCGGAAACGCGTAAGTATTCGTCGTGGCGGTGTGCGGGACCAGGCCAGCCATGTCGAACGTCGCGATGCTTTCAGCACAGAAAGGCATGGACGGGCCGCTGTTGATCAGTAGCTCATCGGACATACACGGCTCGGTACTCAACGACACAATTGTTGAAAAGAACTGCTCCTTACACGTTCGTGGAAATATCCTGGGCGATTTGACAATTGAACTGGGTGCGACGGTCGTCGTCGAAGGTTCCATCGAAGGAAAAATCATAAATAGAGGGGGCAGGCTCGTTGTCAAAAACAAAGGACTCTCGGCATGCGTTACACTCGACGGGCCTCCGGAGGCGGAAGCCTGCGGCGTTTTGAAAATCAATTTGTCGGCTATCGCATCCAATTGGGACACACTGGCGAAGCGCACCGACGCTGAATGCGCCGGCGTGGTCAAGGGCAACGCCTATGGTTGCGGCATCAATCCGATCGCGGGGGCGTTGGCCCAATCCGGCTGCAGGATTTTTTTCGTCTCCAATCTTCCGGAGGCCAGATATGTTCGCGCGATTGCTCCAAGCTCGACCATTTATGTTCTTCATGGCCTGTACTCCGGAACCGGGCCGGCTTTCGCAGAAGTCAATGCGCGACCCGTCATCAACAGCTCCATCGAGATGGCCGAATGGGATGTTTTCGTCGCAGCGCGTCAGTGGATGGGCGGTTGCGCCCTGAACGTCGACACTGGCGAGAGCAAGCTCGGTCTTTCGATGGAAGAGGCGGCTGCGGTTGCGCCCAGGATCCATTCCCCGGGCCATGGCATCACACTTCTTATGAGCCGTCTGGATAACGCCCAAAAACCCGATCATCCCTTAAACGATCAGCAGATTAGGCTATTTCGCGATCTACGTCGGCTCTATGACGGCGTTCCAGCTTCACTGGCCGATTCGGCCGGCATCTTCTTCCGCCCTGAGATCCATTTCGATCTCGTGCGCGCAGGCGCGGCGGTTTATGGCGTTAATCCAACGCCCGGCCTTTCCAATCCGATGCTTCCGGTGTTGGAACTGCGGGCGCGCATCGTGCAAGTCCGCAACTTGGCGCCAGGGGAAACGATCGCCGATAATGTCGGCTGGACTGCCAAGCGGCGCACTCGGCTTGCGTTGGTTTCGGTCGGATACGCCGATGGCTATCCGCGATCGGGAAGTGCTTCCGACCATAAGCTGCAGGTGATGGTTGGTAGCCACAGGTGTCCAGTTGCGGGGCGCCCGTCGATGGATCTGCTGCCGGTCGATGTGACCGATCTTCCAGACCCGACGGCCGCGCGCTACGGCGAAATGGTTACAATTATCGGCCCGGGGATCGGCATCGACGATCTTGCGGCAGGAGCCAAAACAACCGGATGCGAAGTGCTCAGCCATCTCGGCCACCGCCTCCATCGCGTCTACTACGCCATCTGACAAATTCGAACTTCAATGGCACAGGCAACAGAAGGAGCAAGACATGTTTGGAAAATCCAAAAGCAACTCGGCACATAACGATCAAGTCCCGACACCGGTGCAGCAATTTCAGCGCTTCGCCGTCGCACCGGCGGCGCCGGAGTCGCCGGAAGAGATCTCCTCCGTCAGTACCGGTATGACGATTATCGGCAAAGTTGCCGGCAAGGGAACCGTGAAGGTTTTCGGTCGTATCGAAGGCGAGCTGCACGCCTCGACCGTGCTGATTTCCGATGGCGCAGAAGTGGAGGGCGACGTGGTGGCGGATGATTTGACCATCGGCGGCCGCCTCAAGGGGACCATCCATGCAAACCGCGTCAAGCTGAATAGTACTGCTGTTGTCGAGGGCGATATCTTTCATCAATCGCTGGAGATCGAGGAGAATGCGCGGTTCGAGGGCTCGTCGCGGCGGAAGGAAACCGGTGTCGAAACGCCGTCGCGCGTCCAGGTGAACCGACAGCAGTCCCAGCCTCAATTCGTGGCAATCGATGGCAACCGAAAGCCCAATGGCGCGCCCGACAATGCGGAGGCACGCCAATCCGGCGATTGAGTGTCTCGGTGCGGGACCCAAAATCGGAAACTCACGCGCTCACAATCGCATCATGCGATCAGAAAACTACGGACCGCAACTCTCGAAGCAGTCTCAGTCCCTCTTCTCTTTTTGCACTGCGGAACGAAATCCGGCCGCAGGCATTGGGCTGTAGATCAGTCAAAAGACGTAAATCCGAGTACGCGTGACGGGTATCAGGGACCGCTATCGAGACAAAGCTATCGAGTGCACATCGGCTGCGGATCATGCGCATGATCCCGCACAGCGACTTAATCTGCTCAGCATTGCCCAATTATTCATGAAGTTGGCAGAACACGTCGCTAGCCATCTCGATCACGGCACGGCACATCAATCAACCAAGCAGCCGGACGAAGACGCCGGGAACGATAGTTAGGTCGCCTCAGTTGGCAGCCTTCAATGCTGGCCGGTTTTCTTCAATTATCTGGATCAACATATCCGGGAGTACGATCTCTACGAACGCAGCAAGTATCGATATTCAGACCATTCCGTAGAGAACGTCATCGAACTCCGTGGCGCCGACGGCGACAAGTGCGTTGATCCGAATCAAGCGTCAGCCCAATGAGATCAACTCACTTTCGGCAGAGAGTTCCCCCGACTCACTGCGCCGCGCGCAGCTTCTGTATTTCGATAGCAAGTTCGATTGCAGTATTTCGCAGCTCGGCGTTCTCGGCCTCAAGCACACGCAGGCTTTGAGCAGCGCAACCACTTCGATCGATTCGATAATTTGAATATTCGTGAATTGCGACCACATTGCCGTGTGAATCGCCAGCTACGCCGTTCGATCTGGCCCGCTGCCGGCTCAGCGAAAGCTGCCCACCCCCATTCGCGACATGCCGATAACGCTGACTGGCTCGCTTTCGCATGCGTTCTCCCATCCACTTTGAAACGATACAAACTGTCACTTATTTTCAAGTGAGAGCTTTCAAGTGGGCAAACGGAAAACGCACCACACGAAAAGCCATAACAGGCTGGAACACCAGACGAATGTTGTCGCCAAGCCGAAGACAACCAGCATAAGAGGCCAAATTTCGGCCAGCCTGCTCTTAACAGCGGCCACCCTCACCGTCATAGTTGGGACAACGGTCGCCGCATGAAACGCTGTTCTCATCTCACGTACCCTTGCTACCAAGGCTGTCATCGACCCCGTTCTCCTACCGCATTAGCTAAATGCAAATTCGTTCGGCCGCCCCTCAGTTCATCGGACCTCGCGAACATGGCAAGTACGGCCTGACGAGGTTTTCGCCATTTCGAAGTGGCGCACAGGAATTCCGCTCACTCCTCCACCGTCATAAATCCCACTCTCCGAGACGCGGCCGTCGAGATAACGGCGCGACGTCTTTATTATTCTGATCGAAGGCCAATCTACGCGGCAATGGGTGACGCCTGTTTCGTCGACGTTGAGCGGCCGGTCGCAGCAGCGCTGCCGGAGAACCGCGCTTCTGAAGTTTGCCGGCCGGAAACAGGCCTAACATCCAAAGCCGAAAAATGTGATGCGAGCGCTACTCTCACCGATTCCCGTCCCTGGAACTGATGGCTACTGCACTGCGAAAAATGATATCGCATTGCGACATCAATGTGGACTACGCTCCGCAAATGGCTCGGTTGTCCGTTTTGCAGAGCGCAATTACTCGCGACCGAAGCGATTAATGAAGCGGCAGCTGCTTGCGTATGATGCACGCAATGCTGCTGGCATTTAATCTGCTCCGACGAGGCGCTGATTGCAGACAAATGCCTTCCCTCCAGCACGGCCATTGCGCAGCACGGCCAATCGCCGGCGCGATCGTCGCGCCGACTTGGCCAAGCATCCGAAGTGTTAACGGAGGGACTTCCCACCACCCCGACCACCACGTAACCGCGCGCGCCGATAAACGTTCCCTCCTCCGACGTTTTTTTATCTCCCGAATGTTTTGCCCCGCGGCCGCGCAAGAACCGGAGGCACGCCTCGTGCCAATCGTGCGTCGAATCGGCAACACGCGACAATAGCCGGGATGTCGCGGCACGCATTGACGCTAACATTAGCGAACGCTGTGTCACTCGCGACTGCCGACCGACATTGGGAAAGGACGCTAAGCCTATGGCGTTTGCAAAATGTGAATGATCAGCGCTTGTACACTGTATCATTTCATTCACTGACGATCGTTGCGTTGGTCGCGAGTTTCGATGCTAACGCCTGCCGCTGCGTTATTCAGAATGGATTTTCTCGCCGCCCTCTTTATGCCCCTCGATCGCCATTTTGGATTTGAAGAATGATCATTCTCTCGGGGGCGTCCCAGATCGGGACCGGCACGCGGCGGTTTGTATAAGGGGGCGCAATTGCTCAAATGGGTACAAGAAAATGCCGGCTGGGCGCGAATAGCGGCCGCCTGGCTGGCGGCGGTTATCATCGGCATCGTGATTTATTTTTTTCCCATAGCGCGTCTGCTCAATAGCTTAGGGCAATAGCTAGGCCAAAACCGATGAGCAATCTCGACATGCTGGCATTTATTCAGCCGGAAACGGACTTCAATCCTGAAATTATTGAAGTGTTGGCGTCCGCTTTCGAGAACGCGTGGGATAGGCTTCAAAAATCCGGCAGCCGGTTTGCCCGGCCCGGCTATTCCCGCGCAGCGCGGGAAGTGATTGCCAAACGCATAATTGAAATGGCGCAGTTAGGCATGAAAGATCCGCAGAAGCTCACTGATGATGCAGTGCGGTTTCTCGGCGCCAACTACTAGGGCGATCGTAAACAAGGTTCCTGAATGTTTCCATTCTCCGGTCCTCCCATGCAATTTCGGTTACCGGTCCCACGGAACGAACCGCCGCGGTCTTGCTTACGTCGTAAAGCCACGTCGGGGCTGTCGTATGTCTGCTGCGGAACTTGTCGCTCTATATCGCCAGCACGCTGCTCAGTGCGTCCATCTTTCACATAGATTGTCGGACAGCAAAGTTGTGCTGCTGGATATGGCCCAATCGTGGATGATCCTGGCTGAGCAAGCCGAGAGGAACAGCGAAACTACACTTGTCTATGAAACGCCGGAGCCTCGTCGGCAGGCTGCTCAAGAACGGCAGCAGCGCCGACCAGAAAATCCAAAGATAAAGAAATAGGCACACCGCCACAATTGCCTGAGGTAACTCGCCGCCATGGTCATTAGCGGAAGTGCCGTTCTTAGATTGCGACGTCGGCTCACCTCCGAAAGCGGCCATCCCTCATTTATGAGCACACGCCCTCGTTCTCCTATGCATCGCGCCGAGAGATGCGCCACTCGACTTGCATAAATGACGACAGCATGCAAGGTCCGCTCAGTCGTCATGCTTCGGCCGTCGGGTTAAACGCTCGTTTTCTCCTTGCCGCGCTGATCTATGCGTCGCCTATCGTTGGCTTGTTCGATGGCCCGACGATGCAGGGCCTGCTTGCGGGAGTTACGGCCATAGGACTCTTTTTCCTCGCGCATGAAATGCGTCCAGGCGAAAGCGATTATTTCCTCTTCTTTGCGCGACGTGCCGCTCTGTTTGTCGCGTTTCCGTTACTATGGATTTTCGTGCAAGTGCTGCCCGTCGGCAGTTTGGCTCATCCGATCTGGGCCAGCGCCGAAATCGCGATAGGCCATCCCATGTGGGGCTCTATCAGCGTAGACACCGGAGCCAGCGTGATGGCGATGGGAAAATATTTGACCATCGCGGCTGTCGGATTCTGGTCGGCCGCGATCGCGGTCGACCGCCAGCGGGCCGACACAATCCTTCTTCCCTTGGCCGGCGCAGCTGCGCTCAGCGCGCTCGCACTTCCGGCGATGAGATTGCAGCAAATTTTTGCGCCAAGCTTGACATTGCCGCACTTCAACCGATCCGAAGCGATCGACTGCGCCAGCCTAGGGATCGTAATCTCCTTAGCGGGCATCGTCCGAACATTCGAGCGGCATAAGTTTCGTCGGCAGGGCGTGGAACGGACATTATCCGTCATGTTAATAGAATTAACATATTGTGCAGCAGCTTTCGCTGTCTGCGTTACAGTGCTGTTATTCCAGGCGCCCGGAACCCATCTTTTGGCAGTCGGGTACGGCGTAATGGCAATCGTAGCGATCGTGTGCATCCGTCGTTTTGCGCTCGGTCCCTGGGGGATTGCGGCAATTCTGGCCTCCGTAGCTTTTTTTTCGATCGCGCTTGTCGCAAGCGGACCATCGCTCCGCGCGACTGGCCCGTTGCTTGCCTTTGCCACGGAGATGCCATTGCCGTCGTTGTCCACGGCGCGGCACATGCTTGATGATGCGCCGTTTTGGGGCGTGGGCGCCGGAACCTTCGGCGTGATCTCACCCATCTACCGCGAATTCGGCGATCAGTTTGTGCTGACGGAACCGCCGACTGCCGCAGCGAGAATCGCTATAGAACTCGGTCGCCCAATGCTGTGGCTCACTCTTGCCGCTATTGTCAGTGCGGCTGTTATTCTCCTGCGGGCATCGCTGCGACGTGGGCGCGATTCCTTTTATCCAATGGCGGGAGCGGCCTGCGTCATAACATTGTCGCTTCTGAGCTTCATGAATTCAGGCACATTGGGGACAAGTGCCGCACTTCTGTTCGCCCCCACCCTTGGATTGGCCATCGCCCAAAGCAAAAGCCAGACGGTTTAGCATCCCGCTGGCCGCGGCCGCCGCGATCCCCGCGAAATTTCCTTATGGTCCGACGCATGGAACTCCCTCACTCCCGCTGTGTTGGGAAGTCCATGCGAACAAAATCCGCTTTCCCGTTCGCCCTTAGGCCGCAATTCGAATCCAAATCATGGTTCTCCGTCACGTTTATTAACTCAGGGCCAGCGTCGCAGCCCGATATGGTCGTCCGGAGCCTCCCTTGACTTGGAAGGTACTGCCACCTCAAGGGCAAAAAGTTATACCGCGTATTCCGCCGGGCCTGCGTGTTTATGCGATTGGCGATATCCACGGTCGCGTGGATCTGCTGAAGTCGCTGTTCGAACGTATCGATGCCACGTTAAAGGCTTTCCCGATCGATCAATCGATCCACGTTCTTTTAGGCGACTACATCGATCGAGGGTCGAATTCGCGCGATGTGATCGAGACCTTGATCTCGCGCAGGCGGCAGCATTCGACGGTTTTCCTGAAGGGAAATCACGAAAGCTACGCGATGCAATTCTTAAACGATCCCGCCACGCTCCCTGAGTGGGTAGCGGCCGGCGGCACCACTACATTGCTGTCCTATGGCGTCAGTCCGCCAACCCGCAGAAAGCCACAACGCGACGATGACGTCGCAGCAGCCTTCCGCCAGGCACTCCCGGAAAGCCATCGTCGTTTCATAGGGGGTCTCGCTCTGTCCTTTACGTGCGGCGGCTACTTTTTCACGCACGCGGGAGTCCGCCCCGGAATTGCCCTCAATCGGCAGCGCGAGCAGGATCTGCTTTGGATTCGAGAGGAGTTCCTCTCGCATGAACAAGACTTCGGCAAGGTCATTGTGCACGGACACACTCCGTCGGAAACCGTGGATATTCGGTGCAACCGCATCAATGTCGACACTGGAGCCTATGCGACGGGACGATTGGGTTGCCTCGTGCTGCAAGGCGATCAAGTAGCCGTCATTTGAGGCAAGCGCCGCGATCGAATTTGCCTCCGCAGCAGCCATAGTCTTGGGCGACAATATGACGTCGACGGCGATTAATGCGCCTTCCCCATGATATCATATATCGTTACTCCGAGACGTATTGTTATGTTATATGTTATCGAACGCGGGTAGAACCAACGACAGGATGAGCGATCATGCAAAATGGACGGAGAGTGCTTGTCACCGGCGGTGCCGGATTCATCGGTTCGCATCTGTGCGAGCGCCTGCTGGCCGATGGTTACGACGTGCTTTGCATCGATAATTTTTACACCGGTTCCCGACGCAACCTCCTGCATTTACTGGCAAACCCCGACTTCGAGCTTACCCGCCATGACGTCTGCTTTCCGCTCTATGTCGAAGTCGATCAAATTTATAACCTCGCCTGCCCTGCCTCACCGATTCACTATCAATTCGATCCGGTGCAGACGACGAAGACGAGCGTGCATGGCGCCATCAACATGCTTGGCCTGGCGAAAAGAGTGAAGGCCAAGATACTTCAGGCCTCGACTTCCGAGGTCTATGGGGATCCAGTCATCCACCCGCAAACGGAGGATTACTGGGGCAACGTCAATCCGGTCGGACTGCGCTCATGTTACGACGAGGGCAAACGGTGCGCCGAGACGCTTTTTTTCGATTATCACCGGCAGCATGACCTTCGGATCAAAGTTGCCCGCATTTTCAACACTTATGGTCCGCGCATGCACCCGAATGACGGACGAGTGGTCTCTAATTTCATCGTACAAGCTCTTCAAAACAAGGACATTACCGTCCAAGGCGATGGCGAGCAGACGCGCTCATTCTGCTATGTCGAGGATCTCGTGGACGGGCTGGTCCGCCTAATGCGAAGCCACGACAATATTGTGGGCCCGATAAACCTCGGAAATCCCGGTGAGTTCACAATCCGGCAGCTTGCCGAGATTGTCATTGACCTCGTCGGGTCGAGTTCGAAAATCGTTCACCGCCCGCTTCCCTCCGACGATCCGAAACAGCGTCAGCCTAACATCAGCAAGGCGCACGAGACGCTCGATTGGCGGCCCACGGTGCCGCTCGCGGAGGGACTGAAAAGAACGATTGCGTACTTTGAAGAGCTCTTGAGCCTTCATCGCGTCTCCGCCTAGGCGGCCGTCCCGCCGGAGATCGCACCCTCCACGGCCGCATTCAAAAGAAACATCGCTTCCATTCCCGTTTGTCAATATGTTGCCACTTAACATAGTGTAACATAAGGAGTTCGGAACACTCCGACTGAAAAAGCCGGATCGTCACAGTCAAGGTTGGTTGAGATGACGAACCTCTCTACGTCCGATATCAACGGGCAGGCTGGTCTGGCTCACGCTCATCATCCCTCGAATGCGCAGTCCGCCTCTCACCGCAGGATAGAGAGCCTGGTAACGCGTATTGTCTTAACCGAATTTTGGGCCCTGGCTGGAACGTGTTTTATAACCAGCGTTGCCTACTTCGGGGTCGTGCTGACGCAGCGACCGCCAGCCGAAGGATACGTGACATCTTCGCTGTGCATAGCTCTGATCACCGTGATCAATGCGCTCTGCTTGAAACAATATCGGGCAATCCCGTCTCAATCCCGCGATCGCTACATGTGGAACGGCATGGGTGCCATCGCGTTGGCATTTTCGCTTTTTCTCTCATTTCTGTTCGTTTTCAAGATTGGCAACTGGTACTCGAGAGGCACATTCTTCCTGCAATTCTTCAGCGTCAGCGCGGCCATGCTGGTCGCGCGTGGCACGATGTACAGCTACATCCTTCGTGCCATACGTTCAGGTGCCGTCGAGGCCCGAAGGGCAGTCCTCATCGGCGACCCATATGTCAATCGGCGGATATTAAGTGATCTCAGGCGAAACGGTGTTCGCTGGGTGAGTATCCTGCCGCTCCCGTCCGTCCAAAAAAATGCGATCCCGGGCCTCACAATCTATTCGAACAACTTTCGCAATTTTGTCGATGAGTGCAGAAGCTTCAGACCCGACGATATAATGTTTCTGGCTCACCCGGAAGAATTCGGACGCGTTGCTCCGTTGGTGGAGGCGCTTTCGGAGCTTCCGGTCTCCGCCCACGTGATTCCGATCGGCCCGCTCAGCATTTGGGGAACGGCACAGGTTCGCAATTTCGGCGGGACCGCGGCCATCCAAGTCTTGCAGCCGCCATTGTCCCTCTTCGATCAGATCGTGAAGCGAGGCCTCGACATTGTCGTATCCGGTGCCGGCCTACTTGTTTTGTCACCGCTGCTGCTCATTGTTTCGACCGCTATCAAGCTCGACTCGGCAGGCCCGGTCTTTTTCCGGCAAAATCGGCACGGCTATAACAATGATGTCATCCCCGTTCTGAAATTTCGTACCATGAACGTCATCGAAAGCGGGGAGACCGCGAAAACGTTTACCCAGGCGAAAGCGAATGACGCACGGATCACCAAGCTTGGGCGTATCCTACGCCGCACCAATATCGACGAATTGCCCCAGCTCTTGAATGTCCTGCGCGGAGAAATGTCGATCGTCGGTCCAAGACCCCATCCAATTGCGCTCAACACGATGTTTCAGGAGCGTATCGCGCCCTTCTCCCGGCGCCACAACGTCAAACCTGGCTTGACAGGTTGGGCGCAGGTCAACGGCTTCCGCGGTGAGACCGACACGCTCGAAAAGATGCAGGGACGTGTCGAGTGCGATCTATTTTACATCGATAACTGGTCTTTAATGATGGATCTCAAGATCATCGTAATGACCCTCGTTTCCAAGAGTGCCTATCAAAATGCCTTCTGACCATTCATAGACAGATGAATGAGCGACTGACTGGCCCGTTTGATTCAAGCTTACGAGCGCTGAGGAATTTGAAGGTCACGCATGAGACGATCACGGTCGGTTATTCTTGCGGCAGCACTTTTTGCCATCGCTGGACTCCAGCTTGCATCGGGCACAAACGCCGCCGCAGTCGGCGGGAAAACCTTCTACATCGCGGCAAACGGCAGTGATAACAACGATGGCTTGAGTGAGGCTCATCCCTGGCAAAGCTTGACAAAGGTCACTTCTTCGACCTTCCAAGCCGGAGACCGTATCCTCTTTCGCGGCGGCGACACCTTTGCCGACGGCATTCTGTTGCTGCGGGGACCGAATGCCGGCGGCCAGCAGAACGTCTATTCGAGTGCGGGCTCGCCGGTAACCGTGGGATCCTACGGCGGCCCGTGCAAGCCCCTGAGCGGAATGCTCGCTGGATGCGCCACCATTGCGCCTCCTGCTGGAGCGGCCAATGGGATTGTTGTGAATAACCTGAACGGCGTCATTGTCCAGGATTTGATAATCACCGGCGCAGGAACCAACAAGCAAGGCCAAGGCGTCTACCTCCGTAACAGCGATCCGAGCAGCACGGCATACGGAGAGGTCACCGTCCAAAATGTGTCGGTAACGGGATGGGATGTCGGAATCCTGGTGCAGGGAACTGTAGGAACCGCGGGCTGGACCGATTTCGCAATCCGCGGAACTCATGTCTATGGCAGCAAGGGAAATGAGGAGAGCGGCATCCAGCTCCAAGGCCCGGCCCCGGGACAGCCCGGCAAAATGACAAACACGAAATGCGTCATTGAAAATAACCTCATTGAGAACATCGCAGGCCTTCCCAACAGGCCCAACGGACTTTCCGGCAACGGGATCGTTATAAAGGAAACCAGCCATTGCGTTAGCCAGTTCAACGTCGTTCACGACAGCGGCCGAAATACCAATACATGCGGCGGCCCCGCCGGCGATTGGGCCTACGACGCCGACAATATCACCTTCCGGTTCGATGAGACCTATGGAATGGGCCCAGCTGTGTGGACGAAAGGGTGCGACTGGGATGGCTTCGATTTGGATGGCTTTGTCACCAACTCAGTCATCGAATACAGCTACGCGCACGACAATTGGGGCGCCGGCTTCGAAATGTACATTTCGCGGGAGCCGACTTGGCATCACAATATTATCCGCTACAACGTCGCCGAAAATAATGCGACAACCTCCGCCGCTTCGGCCTTCGGCGGCGTCACTGTCGCGAACAGCAATCCGAATTTGACGGGTTCGGCCATCTACAACAATACCGTCTCATCTGACGGGTCTCTAAGTACCAACGTGGTCACGTTCGACGGCGATTCACAATTGCTATTCGCCAATAACGTTCTGCTCGCCACTGGCGATGCTACAGTGATCCGAGCGGAGCGCGCCGGTCTTAAATCCGGAACCTTGGCAGGCAACGACTATTTTAAGCTCGGACACGGCGGCTCGTTCATCAAGTGGAGCGGCGCTACCTACGCGACGCTGCAGGAGTTTCGGAACGGCACAGGGAAGGAGTCCGGGACCGGCTCATCGACAGACCCACTTTTTTGGTCTCCCGATGAAGCCAACTCATGTTCCAATACATCCTCCAAACAACCCTGCCCCGGTTCGTATCGGCTACAGCCTCGATCGGCAATGATCGGAGCCGGACTAAACCTTGCCTCGATCTACAATCTGAACGCGGGAGATCGTGATTATTACGGCCACAAAATTCCGCATGGTCTCGGCTCCGGCTTTAATATCGGCGCGGACGGCGGCGCTGAACGATAACTTCGCGATTTCGTCATCGCCGAGGAGAATATGGATCATAAAGCAAACCAACGGGCGTGTTGACGATGCATGGTCCGGGCAATGCAAGCTGTGCGTCGACATCCCCTGCGGCGAAAACCGTTTTGGTTTATAAAAGCACCCTGCTGCCTTGGTCGGAGACCTTTATCAAAGAGCAGATATTGGCACTTCGAAGATGGCGCGGCGTTCTCATCGGCGAGCGCCACCTCGCTCAATTATCCCTGGAAGGTCTCGATGTGTGCCTGTTGCGCCCCGACAAGCGGCGTTTTATTGACCGGGCCGCCCGAAAACTCACCCGATTGATGGGTGCGGTACCGAGATTGACCGTCGAGCGATTGCGCGAGAAACACGCATCGCTCTTACACGTTCACTTCGGTACTGATGCCGTCTGCGCTTGGCCTATTGCGCGCGCCTTAAACCTGCCGATGCTGGTTACGCTCCACGGCTTCGATATCAACGTCGATCGTGAATGGTGGGAGACCGGCCACGGGGGACTCGCGATGCGAGATTACCCCGCGCGCCTGTTAAAATTGGCCTGGCAACCTGGCGTCAGCTTTATCGCGGTATCGGAAGCGATCCGTCGGCGCGCCATCTCCTACGGAATTCCCGCGCGCAAAACGGCAGTTCAGTATATCGGGGTTGATACGTCGACATTTACAGCCAACGGCCGCCCGATCTTGGAGCGCGAATTGAAGGTGCTCTTTGTCGGCCGGTTGATTGAGAAAAAGGGTTGCGAATATCTCATCCGAGCCTTTGCAACGGTCCAACGAGCCGTGCCCGAGGCACGCTTGGTCATTGTCGGCGACGGCCCACTTCGCGAGTCCCTTCAACGATTAGCGATGAAGTTGGACGTCCGAGTCGAGTTTTGCGGGGTCCTGTCAGCAGCCGAGGTTCGAGAACAGCTCAATTTGGCGAGGGTCTTCTGTCTTCCAAGCGTTCAAGCCGCTAATGGCGATGCCGAAGGCTTCGGCCTGGTGATCCTGGAGGCGCAGGCCTCAGGCGTTCCGGTTGTCACTTCGGCACTGGGGGGCGCGATCGAGGGAATATCCGAAGGTGTTACCGGCTATTCGTTTGCCGCGCGAGACATCGACACATTGACCACCCGGCTCATTCGCCTTCTTACCGACGACGCAATTGCTGCGGCATTTGCAGAGGCCGGCCCACGGTTCGTAGCGCAAAACTTTGATCTCTTCCAACGCACTGAAGAATTGGAACAGGCATACGACAAGCAGGCCGCCAGCCTTGCGCCAACAACCGGAATATATGACACCTCGCGTGGTAACAAACCCTGGAGTGCGCAGCCATGACCGTTCCCATGAATGTTCGAAAGGCACTTTCGAACTTGCCGGTTATCGGAGCGGTCGCCAAGAGGCGCGATCGAAACGTGGTTATTCGGCAGCCTGACATACAATTTCAATCGACTGCGCAGTATTGGAATGATCGTTATACGGTTGGAGGAAATTCGGGCGCCGGTTCATACGGAAGGCTGGCGCGCTTCAAGGCCGACGTCATCAATGATTTCGTCGCAGTCCACGGTGTTGAGACAGTGATCGAGTACGGGTGCGGCGACGGCGCCCAATTGGCACTGGCCCGTTACCCAAGTTACGTCGGAATTGATATCTCGCAGCAGGCAGTCGCGTTATGCCGCCAGACGTTTCATGGCGACGAGCGGAAAATCTTTTTTCATACCTCGAGCCCGCAAGCCCAGGCGACGAGAGCCGATCTGGCGATGTCGCTGGACGTCATATATCATCTTGTCGAAGATCGGACTTACGAGGCCTACATGTCTCGACTGGTCGCGGCTTCCAAAAAATACCTGTGCATCTATAGCAGCAACGATGAACGGCCCGGCCACGTCTCTCACGTCCGCCACCGCTGCTTTACCGACTGGCTCAGCGTGAACGCGCCGCATTGGAGTCTTATTTCCCGCGTCCCCAACCGATACCCTAAGGATCCGCATAGCCCGAATGACACCTCGTGGGCGGATCTATATTTCTTGGAGCTGAAGCCGGGCAACTGAAAGCTCGAGCGGGGGGATCGAGGGTTGACGCATCGCGACCGCTCGTCTCGCTGCAGTCCTCGATCGCAGCACCAGCCTTCACTCACCCGGTTGCCTGCCGATCTGGACTCGGTGAGCCCTCACCATTCCGGGCACCGGCAACGGCCGGACGAAAGGATAGAAAGATGTTCCAAGCCTTCAAGTGGACCGAAGTCGCGGAAGATCGGCTCGCAATCCTCAAACTCTACGAACCTCTGCAACCGTATTTTTTGCTGGAGCTCACGGAACTTGCTAATGCAGACACTTTCATAGACGTAGGCGCGAATATCGGCGCATATAGCGTGATGATGACGTCACTTGGATGCATCCAAAAGATCCACGCGTTTGAACCAAGTCATCCTACGGTCGAGGAATTAGCGGCGGTCGTCGATATAAATGCGTGCTCGCGAAAGGTCGAGATTCACAAACTTGCGCTCTCGGATACAAAAAAGACCGCGAGGTTTGGCATCGTCAAACCTTATTCCGGCGCAAATAGCGTTATCGATACGTCGATCCACGGCAGGGATGACTTCGAGAGCGAAATCAGTGTCGAATGCGCACCTCTCGATAGCATTTTGAATTACCGCGATAGAACGATCTCACTTAAGATCGACGTCGAAGGTCACGAAAAGGCGGTGCTAATCGGAGCGCGAAATCTGCTGACGGGGAATCGCGGAACTCCTGCAGATAGAGAAATATAATTTCGAGGATACCGACCTGCTCCGCGTGTTGGGCAGTTACGACTATAAGTCCGTTTGTCACATTGGACCCGATCATTACTTTACGAATATAGAATTCAGCGACAAGCAAATCGTCCATGTCTTTGAGAAAGCTGCTGAACGCCTCATTAAAAGCAATTTTGCCTCCGCCTCTCGCCGTAATGCCAGGCTGACGCTGCCCGGCGGGATCACGGTAGAAGTATCGGGCACCCTCGGCAAAGTTGCCCGCAAATTTAAACGAACATTGATCCGGCCGCCCACTCGTTCGATCTCGGGCGCCATTTAGCGCAAGGTTTCTAGCGCATGACTTTCGAGGGCAGCATTTCGGCGAACGACTTAAGGCCTCGGCTCAATATCAGTCGCTTGTCCGAGAATAGCAACATGACGAGCCCATAGACGCCATAGCTGAGTACGACGAGCCCGAAGCATGTAGCTATGCCCAGCGTTGGCAATCCGCGCGATGCCACGGCCAACACTACAGCGGATACAACGGTCGCAATGCCATGCGGCAGCGAAGCCGAAACGAGGTCGCCCGTCCTTACCGGACCGCGACTACCCGTCCACCACCATGTCACTGGAAGTAGCAGTACGTAATTGACGACGGTAAAGGCGATCGCGACGCCAAGCCCTCCCCACGGCAGGCCCACCACAAACGAAGCAACGCTGATAATCGCGTTAAACGCCCCGATCTTAAAGAAATCCCCCCCTCTCCCTTGGCTTAAAAACAACCAGCCGAACGTCGATGTTACAACCTGATGAAGGCCACACACCGCCAGCCATTGGAAAATTGGAGCCGCGGGAAGCCAGTGAGGTCCCAGCAATATCCTGATGAAGTCGCCGGCGAACACGACCATAAAAACGATGCTGGGTTGCGTTGCCGCCATGAGCAGCGAAATGCACTCGACGTATGCCTTTCGGTACCGTTCTGGATCAGACTGAAGGCGCGCCAGCACCGGGAGCATGACGCGCCCCAACGGTCCGAGGATCTGCGTAATTGGGAATAACAGGAGCCGATAAGCCCGGTCGTAATAGCCGAGTTGCTCGCCGCCGTAGAATTTTCCGATCAGAACGTTGTCGGCGTTCCTGGCGAAATAGTTGACGATATTGAAGCCGGACACTCCGGACCCGAAGCCGATGATTTCACGGAAGTCGCCTTCGAAGGACGGCTGGCCAGGCCGGAAGCTGCACAACAGCCACACGCTAAAGACGCTGGCAAGCGTCGTCACCAAAGTCATTGCAAATAGCGCCCAATAACTTGACGTCTGCCAGGCAACCGCGAGCCCGGCAACCGCTCCCGCCGTCGCCGAAATAATGTCGACCGCGGCCATTTCCTTGAAACGAAACTCGCGATTCATCAGGGCCAGTTGCTGCGACTGCAACCCACCAAGTGCGATGACGCCAGCAAACCCGACGGTCAAAGCCGTCAATCGCGGCTCGCCGAAGAACCAAGCGACCCGAGGCGCAAAACCGGCAAGAACAAACGCGAGGGTGATACTCGATCCTACCGAGAGCCAGAACAGCGCGCTCATCTGCTTCAGGCTGATTTGCGCGCGCTGAATGGTCGCCTGGTTCAGCCCCAAATCCTGAACGAGCGAGACGGCGGCCGTGCACGACGCCACCATAGCGATAAGACCGAAGTCCGCCGGCATGAGCAGCCGGGCTAAGATGATATTGGTAACGAAATTCAAAGCGGTACGGTAGATTTGCGCGGTGCCGATGAAGAGCGCGCCTTTCGCCGCCCGGCTTCGCATACCCAGTTGCTGCTCGGAATTCATAGCCATGGGCGGGCTCCACGCATGGAGAGCGGGAGCCGGGTCATATGTCGAAGCAACTGCGCGATGCGGACTGCAGGACCTGCAACTTTCGGCAAGACGTCGCGCGGCTCGAATGCCGCAGCAGCCCTACTCGCCCGGCGCACGGTGGCTCGACTCCTCTTGAAATTTCAGCGGGGTGCATTCGCACGTCTTTCAGAAATCGCAGTCCGGAGCACCCCGATCAACGTCGCCATCTGATAATCGGCGTTTAACTCCATCCTGCCGGCATAGGTCAGCGAGGCCGCCGAAAGCGACTTGTAGTACGGCTCATCGGACCAGAGTTTGCGAAGCGCGACGACCCACTCGTATACGGGCGCGTCCTGACACATGATCACACCGCCGGGACCGACGGATTCCGGCAGGCCACCGGTACTCGCCGCAAGGGCAGGAATTCCGCTGAAATGCGCCTCTGATACCACGCGGCCCCAGGCCTCCTCCCACTTGCTCGGAACGAGCATAATGCGGGCGTCCCTATAAATCGTCCGCATATCGTCGGTTCTTGGCAGGAGAGAGACGTTTGGAATTTTCTCGAGACGGCGGCGCAACTCGGCTTTGTAGTCGCCGTTAAGCGTCCAGCTTTCCACGAACGAGAAAGGTATATCAGGACATTGCTCCGCGATCTGAATGGCCAGTTCGACCCCTTTCTCCGGGTACGGATTTATGAAGGTGACATTCTTTCGCCTACTCACAACGCGATAATGTTCGGCCTTGACCAGCGGCGGGATAACGGTCGATTGAATTTCGAATGCCTGAAAATAACGATCCGCGGTAAACTTGGAATTGGCGATGAATTTTGACGTCGATAGGTCTCGTATATCGCCGCCGTGATCCTTGAATTCAACGTCTCGAATATACATGACGACAGGAACGTTCGTATGTTCGAATGCCTTCGCCAGCCGCACGGGTAATCTTGGCTGTACGACAACGACATCCGGCTTAGCCCGCTCGATCAACTCCTCCGCCGCGTCCCAGGCGAACCAAGTTCGATAAACAGGATAACCAACTCGGTTATCCGCAACTGCCTGCCGACGTAATAATTTCCGCGCAATTCGCGTTCGATAGCCAGCAAGTCCTCCTCCGATGAGATTCGCAAGAATCGCGACTTTATGCCCTCGGTTTATCAGCCCCTGAGCCAACTCGTGCGTACTCGACTGAATCCCGCCCGAAAACTCCGGCAGGTAAGGATGCGCCATAGCGAATAGTATTTTCATTCGGCTTGGCAGATTAAAGGACCACACTGAGGCCAATCTTCATATTCGCGAGCACAGTCCTTACGACGCAACACGTACGTCAACCCAAAGCGTCCGCGCTTTCAAGCGTTCATGCGGCGTTATTTCTACCGCACGGCACGCTATAACACATATTCATAACATTATTTAAGTGACTTTCGGGCTACTTGCAAGTTCGCCGGACCCAATGCAGGAACATCAACATTAAATCGGACATAACCGATGCAAATGGGGTCCTCCGTATGATACTATTCGTTATGATGACCCATATGGCGATAATCCGGCGACCCAATGGATCATCCCCGCCGTGCCCGCTCATCCAGCCCAATGATCGTACAAATGGCCTTTGGAATGATCGGGGACTGACGTCGGCGCCATTCGAATTGGCTTACGCATTTAACGCGTAAGCCAAGCTCTTCCGCTCTCTTCAAACCGTATACGCTCCACGAAAGTCGCCCGACGTGAACCGGCCCACTTCACTATATCTGGATTTGGTTCGACCGATGGCCGCCCTATTGGTCCTGCTCTCCCATGTGGGATTCGGCAATCTTTCCGGAGGCCAGCTCGGCTTCTTCGAATCGGTAGGGGTGCAGGCAGTTGATGTCTTTTTCGTACTGTCGGGCTTCGTCATAGCCCACGTCAGCTCGACCAGAGAGAAAGATATTAATACGTATTTTGTTAGCCGAGCAGCCCGTATCTATTCAGTGGCAATTCCGGCTCTTCTTTTAACCGCCGCCTTGGACAATATCGGATTACGCGAAAATCCGACGATCTATTCGGGTCCATTTCAAGCTCTAAGCCCGGGCATTATCGTTCGGTGCATTTTTTTCATCAACGAGCAATGGAACACTCATCGTTTCCCGGGAAGTGACGGACCGTACTGGTCCCTCGGTTTTGAGGTTTGGTACTACATCGCGTTTGGCGGCTTTATATTCAGCCCGCGTCGGTGGCGGTGGCTCATTATGGGCGTCACACTTGCCTTCATTGGACCGAAAGTCGCCCTCCTGTTTCCCCTATGGCTAATGGGCGTAGCCCTGTATCACCTTTGCAAGGCACCTCCGGCTGTCGGGCCGTCGATTGGCTGGGCGCTTTTTGTCGTCCCCATTGTCGCATTAATAGCGTACCAAAATTTTCCTCACCCGGCACTACAGCCATTCACGAACGTTAGCTTCAGTCTCGATCGAATATGGACCTTTTGCCAGGATTATTTGGTTGGATTTCTATTTTGCCTGCACCTCTTCGGCTTTACGGTCATATCGGACGCATTCGCTCCGTGGCTTGAGGAACACTCTCGGTCCATTCGATGGATAGCCGGCGCGACGTTCTCACTTTATCTGGCACACTTACCGATTATGCATTTCCTGGTCGCAATCTCCCCTTGGCCGAAGACATCTCCATGGATGGCTGTCGTTTTGACGGTTGCCACACCGCCCCTCTGCCTCGCGTTCGCAGAAGTATCTGAGCGTCGAAAAGACATATGGCGTCGCGCATTTTTCAAGGGGACACCCCTCTTTAGTCGGACCCTGGTGCCCTTTCAAAACCGTCACCTCTAACTCATTTATCTGCTAGAAGACGGAGGCCGTTGAGGGCATGCCTTGCTCCGTTGAAAGAGAGGTGACCCTCATCGAAAAAGAACAGGCCGGTTAAATCCCTATAGGTGCAATAGTCTCTGTCACAGAACCTTGCAAAGAAATCCAAATATCTGGCCTCATGGGGCATTTCGGGCATAACCTCGCGAATTATATGAGTATGCTCCGTCTCCTTGAGACTCGTGAGCTTGACCTGACCAGATTCCGTCTGAGCATCTTGACGGAAGACGACGTTCCGTACGTCACCTCGAAACGGGATAGTATCGTCCAACTCAACGCGGAACGGATCGAAACGCCATTGCGGCACATCCTCCACTAGAACGACTGTTTTGCCTGCCGCACTCAGTGCAGCCGCGACATGTTCAAGTCCCTTGGCCAGCAAATGCTCTCCGTCCAATGCTGATTGCGGGTTCTCCCTGTCGACGTATCGATAAAGCGCGTCGGGCTGTAATGGACCGGCCCAGGCGCCTGCAAGAAACACCGTTTTGACTTGGGGATCCGATATCAGGACTCGTAAGCTTCGCTCCATGAACGCGGCGCAGGAACTCCTCAAGGTCCGGGTACTCCTTCGACCAAATGCCGACATCAAGAAGGGGACGGCAGGAGGACTTTGCGAATATTCTAAAGCCCAGATTCTGCTGAGTGGCCAGCTCACGAAAGGCATCCGCCAGCGCGCCCGCGTGGCTATCTCCGAGTAACGCTACAGAGGATTGATCCGGAGATGAGGATACGCATTCGCTAGAAAGATTTGGCGCATCCTCAAATAAGGCCAGACATTTACCACCACGCCCGAGAGTCGCCACTGCCTCTACACTCTTTGCGGCCTCTGGTAGACGTGCCGGCAGTCCATCGCTTTCCCTCACAACGACCGGAAGAGCAAGTGCAACACCTAAAGCCGCCGCGTAGCGAACCAGGGTTGGCGCCGCGGCGAGCCGCATACTACGGAACGGCTGCTCGACAAACCGCCAAGAGATTATCGCTACGGCTAAACTCCCGGCTGTTACGATCGCAAACGCCCACATTGGTGGTTCGTACGGAACGACGATCCGGAGATAACTCATCAACGGCCAGTGCCAGAGATACCAGGAGTAGGAAATCAAGCCGATAAAAACCATCGGCCGACTTGACAGCAGGCGATCGTTAATAGAGCTGCCTCCTGTCGCAATAAGACAAGCTGCTCCAATAACCGGGATCAAAGCCATAGTGCCCGGGAATCGCGTGAACTCGTCAAATGCGGTAATGCCGATAACGACGAGGAGCAATCCTATCCAAGAAAGCGTTTCCCGCAGCCACCGCGATTGCATCATGGCAGCGAACTGTCCCGGCTTGGTACTCTCCCAAGCCGCCAGGATCGCACCTGTGCCCAGCTCCCAAACCCGTGACGGGAGTAAATAGAAGGCAGCGGCCGGATAGGCATTGCTCCACGACACCGACAACGCAAAGGAAGCTAAGGTCACCATTGCGAGAACCGCGATAATTCTCTTGGCAGCCAGCCTTGCTGTGAAAATGATCAGGAACGGGAACAAGAAATAGAATTGCTCCTCCACCCCCAATGACCAAGTCATAAGGAGTGGCTTCAATCGGGCGTCGGGCGCGAAATAATCCTGAAATCGCCAAAAGCTAAAATTGGATACAGCCAGCAGTGCCGACGTTGCCGTAGCGCCTACGTATCGATATTCCGAAGCGTCAAGTAACAACCACCCGGCAACGCATGTGAAAAGGACCACCAGAAATAGCGCCGGCAGTATACGGCGTGCACGGCGCGCATAGAATTTTACGAAGTCGAACTTACCTCGACTTACGTCCCGAATGATAATGCCGCCTATGAGATAGCCTGAGATGACAAAGAAAATGTCGACGCCCACGAATCCGGATCGAAAAGGAGGAATCCCCGCGTGGAATAAAACGACGCTCGTCACCGCGATTGCGCGTATACCGTCAATATCGGGGCGGTAGCTGGGCTCGGATTGAGGGCGCATGCCTAACGGATCTCCGTCGGACAATGGGCCGCCCACGCTGCGGATACCCGCTCATGCGACGACTGGGATGACATGGACGCAGACTCCATATTTGCGGATAGATCCGTCGCGTTATGACATTGCGGCTGGAGAACGTTTCCGCGGCAGCGCTCTTTTCCAAAACTCCTCGATCAGGCGCTGGGTCAGGAAGATCGAAACGCGCGGCGATCGAAAAAATGCCGCCAGGAAACTTGCGTATTGGCGGGATTTGATCAAATCGATCACCCGGAGCCACTGCACTCGACAGTCGACGCTCGTGTAATGTTGCTTCAGGGCGCGACGCTGACCGGCCGTCAACCGGGCGCTGCCAAGCAGATCGACATCACTATCTCGCAAGCGCTCAAGGTCCCGCTTGCTGTGCAATGCGCTGAGCGAGTCAGCGCGTATGACCGATGCGTAGCCAGTCGCTGGGACGATCAAGAATCGGGCGCCCCCGGCCAACGCCCGAATATACAATGCGTAATCCTCGCCGAGCCGAAGCTTTTCATCGTAGTTCAGGCCGCACTGGTCAATAAATGACCGTCGGATTAGCGGCTTTAGAAATCCAAGCTCCGTTCTGAGAATACCGTGCCGACGAGCATTGCCGAGTACAAACGACTCCAGGTCAAGGGCGAACGGCTCATGACGGTCGCCAAAGAGAACCGGCTCGAGCGGCATTTTACTGACCTGCTCTTCACGGACCTGGACCAGATCGTCGGCGAGAAAATCCCAATCGTCGGATTTCGATAACAGAGCTTCGAACCGGCCGGGCAGGAAGAAGTCGTCGCCATCAAGAATCGCGAACCACGGCGCCGTTGAGAGTTGCAATCCTCTATTCCTCGCCGCGGCTGGTCCGATATTCGAAGGTACCCGCTCCACAATCACGCGGTTCCCCGACGGATCGCATTGGGTCGCTATTGCGGCGGTGTCGTCCGTCGATGCATCGTCGACAACGATGACCGTTCGAACTTCATCCTGGGCAAGCGCCGACTGAACCGCCCGCTCGATCGTATCAGCGCGATTGCGTGCAGCGATCAGTACATCGACGCAAGCGTTAGCCCGGCGGTACTCTTCTCGATCGATGACGCAATTGCTCGTCGCGCACTTTGCCATCATGCCCCGCGGCGGATTAGTCAAAATCGCTAATTCGGGACGATTGTTTCCAGGCGGCTAAGCCGGCAGCCAGATCGTACTGGTAGTTAAAGCCGATCTCGGGAAGACGCCTCGGCACCATGTTGGTGGATTGATAAAGCTTGCTCACCCGGGCCCGATTGATATCCGTTTTGAACCCCGCCCCCGCCAGCACCTCGAAGCCGAACGCGGCAAGATTGAGGGCCCAAATAGGAAGAACAACCTTGGGTTCCGAGTAGCCAGCCACTTTCGCGAACGCCGCGCAGATGTCTTTGCTGGTGTAGCGCTGCGGATGACAAAAATTATAGAGAAACAAGCTCTCGTTGCGTTCACGCATTTGCATCATTGAGGAGACGAGGTCCTCGACATAGCCGCAGGCCTTGATGGTGTCTGTGCGGCCCGGATAGACGAACCGGCGCTGCTTCAAGGCCCGGGATAATCGGGTGAAATTGCCTCGTTCGGCTAATCCGTAGATCACACCCGGGCGGACGATCGTCAGACGGCGCTGTTCAGCACGCTCCAACTGCCATAGGCGATGGATGCCCTCGGCCAGAATCTTCGATCGGCCGTAGGCGTTCACCGGTGCAAGCGGCGCGTCTTCGTCCTTGGGCGTCTCGGTCGGCCCGTAAGTCATCATCGTGCTGGTGAAGAGCACATATTCAGCGCCCACGTCGCTCGCGTACTTGCAGACATTCGTAGCGCCGTTCACGTTGGTCCAATAGTACTCCCAGTCTTCGTGTCCCGGAGTCGTGTGAACCGCTGCAAAATTGAAAATATCGAATGGCCCTTCGCCACAGAGCGACGCCGGAATGGGCTTTCGGATGTCAAAATGAATGTATTCGACCTCGGAATCGCTGAACCGCGGTTCGGCAATGTCAACGCTGTAAAGGCGCGCGTATTGCTTCGTTAGCGCCAGCCGCCGCAGGAGGTGGCAGCCGATGAACCCGGCTCCTCCAAACACCACAGCACTTCGGCCTGTTGCCACCCTCATTCTCCACTAATTCCTCGCACCGCACCTGGCCTGCTTAGAGACGGCCCATGTTAACATAACGGTCGCTCAAAGGCGGACTTAATGTGATATTATGTTATTTTCATAACATATCCAGTTATTTCGGTCATAATCTGGGCGCTAATGTTGTCTAGGCTGGGAGCAATTGGAAAACGCGCTAATTCGACCGGAGTTAACGTAGCGCCGCCAGGGACTCGGGTGGACCGATGAGCGTTAGGGTCGCGTATTTTGCGCACGATCTATCAGACCCCGCCGTGGCTCGAAGAATCCGCATGCTCGAGAGTGGGGGAGCGGTCGTCCAGCCTATTGGATTTCGTCGGAATGACAGCACCGCGGAACTGCCCTGCCCGGCTCTCCCCATCGAGCTCGGCCTCACATCGGACGGCCAATTGGCAGCCCGCGTGATCTCGGTCTTCCGTGCTCTGTCTTCCATGCGTCAATGGGCGGACAAGGTGGGGCAATCCCATGTTGTCCTTGCCCGTAATCTTGAGATGCTTTTGATCGCGAACCAGGTTCGGAACCGCTACGCGCCCACGGCGACGCTGGTTTACGAGTGCCTCGATATACATCGCCTTCTGTTATCGGGCGGGGTGCCTGGTGCACTGCTGAGGTCTCTCGAATTCCGGCTTTGGCGGGAAGTCGATCTCCTGCTGACCAGCTCTCAGGCTTTCGTGACCAATTATTTTTCGTCGAGGAATTTCCGGGCGCCTATCCGTCTCGTCGAAAACAAGCTTGTATTGTGCGGCCGCGATGGCACTCTCAGGGCTTCCCTGAGACCGCAGGCCGGTCCGCCTTGGCGCATCGGCTGGTTCGGCGCGATCCGTTGCCGAAAGAGCCTTCAAATCCTGGGCGATCTTGCGAAAGCTTCCAACGGAGCGGTGGAAATCCTGATCCGCGGGCGACCGTCCGGCGCGGTTTTTCCCAACTTCGAGACCGACATCAGAGATCTACCTCACGTCCATTACAGCGGCCCCTACCGTAACCCGGACGACCTTCGTCGTATTTATGGCGAAGTGCATTTCAATTGGGCAATTGACTACTACGAAAGCGGCCAGAACTCTGTATGGCTGCTGCCCAACAGGCTCTACGAGGGAACATATTATGGCGCCGTGCCAATTGCGTTGGCCGGGGTCGAGACCAGCGCCTGGCTTGCGCGACATCACATAGGCGTCGTGCAGTCCGAGCCGCTGCTGGAGCACCTCGCCGCGTTCTTCCGGTCGCTTGGCCCGCATGCTTATGCGTTGCTGGCGCAGTCGGTCCAAGCCGTCCCGCGCGCCAACATTGTGAGCGATGAGGCGGATTGCCGCGACCTCGTCCAATCGCTCCGCCGTCCTCTCGCCGCTCACGTCGCCGTTCGTCGGAACGGCTCGGAGCATATCCTTGCGCCGACGATCTCCAACGGTTCCGGAACATAATCATGAACGCCCCACCAACCGACATTCCGGCACGAAAAGGGCTGGCACTCGTCGTCATTCCCTGCCTGAACGAAGAGACTCACATTGAGCACGTCGTGACGACACTTATCGCGGACGCAAATGACATCGATATGGCGCTCGTCGTGGCCGACGGCGGCAGCACCGATCGAACGCGTCCCATCGTGCAGCGCTTGGCCGCCGACGACCCTCGCATTGTGCTGATAAACAACTCGAAGCGAATTCAGGCTGCGGGCATCAATGCCGCGGTTCGAATGTACGGTTACGCGTTTCAGTTCCTCATTCGAGCTGACGCTCACGCAAACTATCCGATTCATTATTGTCAGGCGCTGCTGCGGGTTCAAAGCCGTACTCAAGCGGATTCTGTCGTCGTTAGTATGCGCACTTCCGGCTCCTCATGCTTTCAACGTGCCGCGGCAACCGCCCAAAACTCCATTTTAGGCAATGGCGGGTCGGCACATCGCAATGCGGCGGCTGATCGCTGGGTCGACCACGGCCATCACGCCTTAATCAAAATCGATGCCTTCAACGCCATTGGCGGATACGATGAAACGTTCTCCCATAACGAAGATGCGGAATTTGACGCTCGGCTCATCGCGAGCGGGCATCACATCTTTCATACCGGCGAAACTCAGGTCACTTATTACCCCCGCGATTCCGCCACTGCGCTGTTTCGCCAATATTCCAATATCGGTCGCGGGCGTGCTCGCAACTTTCTAAAGCACAGGAAGAACACCAAACTGCGCCACCTCGTTCTCATTGCGGTAGCCCCAGCCTGTTGCCTCATGCTTTTGGCGCCGCTCAGCGGGATATTTGCCCTGCCGGGGCTTGCGTGGATTCTCCTTTGTCTCGGATATGGCATCACCCTTGGCTACCGTTCCCGTGACCTCTGTGCGGCCGCCGCCGGCGTTGCCGCGATCGCCATGCAGGCCGGATGGTCCTTCGGCTTCATCCGCAGCCTTATCGAGGAACTACTGAAGCTCAGAAAGAAAAGAGCGCTGGAGAAATTAAGATCCCCGACACAAAGCGGAATAAAGCCATGACAGCAGCGGCTCCACAGGACCGCGAAGAAGACACGCCAGTGGTCAGCATCATCATGGCCAATTTCAACGGCGCTGCGCATTTGGCCGAGGCTATCGAGTCGGCCCAAAGGCAAACGCTGCGCAATCTCGAAATCCTCGTATCAGACGACGCGTCGACCGACCGTAGCGTCGACATCGTGACGGCGAAAATGGCCGCAGATCCACGCATCCATCTGCTGCGAAGTCCCCACAATATCGGCCCCGCTGCCGCGCGCAATCGCGCCATCGAGATCGCGCGCGGCGAATGGATTAGCGTGATGGATAGCGACGATCTCGTGCATCCCGCGCGCCTGGAGACCCTCATCAAGCTGGCCGATCGCGACAACGCTGATATTGTGGCTGACGATTTGGTCGAGTTTTACGATGATAAGTCCCGGGCTCCGCACCGGCTTCTCGGCGTCAGGGATCAAACAGAGCCTACACTCATTGATGCTGTCCACTACGTGTCGCGCAATCATTTCTATTCGTCGGCACCATCCTTGGGCTATCTCAAACCGCTCTTTCGCGCCCCACTGTTGCTAGGGCACGGTGTCCGATACGACGAAACGCTGAGGCTCGCCGAGGATTTTGATCTGGTCTTACGATTGCTTCACGCAGGCCGAAGCTTCCGCATTTATCCGCTGCCCTACTATTTCTATCGGAAGCATAGAAATTCGACGTCGCACCGCCTCAACATCCCCGCTTTGGAGGCGATCCGAAAGAGCGGCCGCCGCTTCCAAGAGCAGGTTTCCGGCTCCGATAGCCGCCTTGACGCTGCGCTCAAGGCAAGATCGCGCTCGATCGATACCGCACTGGCTTATGAGCATCTGATCCGAGCGATGAAGGATAGGAATTGGCGTGGCGCGCTCAGCATTGCCAAAGGCTCGCCCCGCGCAATCTACCTCCTAAGACTGCCCCTAATCCACCGCTTATGGCAATTGCTGCCGCAGCGTTCCGACAAAACAGCCAGTGCCTCTTCCGACGTTAACCTACTCTTGCCGATCGACAAACGTCTGGACGAAACAGTACCGGGCACTGCGCTTTCGCAGGATCATATGCCTTCACCGGCTGGCCGTGTGGGCCGTCGTGGCCCAGAAGATATCGACAAGGGCGGCGATGCCGTCGCTTTGACAGTCTGCATATGTACGTTCCGTAGACGCTCCGTGGTGCGGGCGATCGACAGCGTGGCAGCGCAAGACCTTTCGGATGGAGTTTCCCTCAAAATACTGGTGATCGACAACGACGACACGCCGATCGCACGAAAGGTCGTCGAAGATTTTGCGGCTTCGGCGCCGGTGACGGTCGAATATCACCATGCCCCGGGCCGAAATATCTCGATTGCGAGAAATGCCGCTTTGGAGAAAGTGAATACGCGCTGGCTCGTATTTCTGGACGATGATGAATATGCGGCGCCGAGCTGGCTATTCAATTTGAGTGCCGCCAGCGGTGGAGCGAACGCGGTGTTCGGACCGTGCGTGGCCAAATATTCGGATAAGGCACCTCGCTGGATCCAGGCCGGCGACTATCACTCGAATAGACTTTCCGAGACCCAGCAAGCACTTACCACAGGTTACACATCGAACGTCCTTATCGACATGGATTTTGTACGGAAACACAATCTCCGTTTCGATCTATCGCTTGGCCGGACCGGTGGAGAGGATACCGTCTTCTTTTTTGCCCTCCATGCCAAAGGTGGCGTTCTCCGCTACGCGCAAGACGCGATCGTCTATGAGGATGTCGTGCCGCCGCGCATCAACTTTCGATGGATCGCGACCCGCCGATATCGTGCAGGTCAGGTGTACGCCAAGTCGTTTCACGACTTCAACAGACCGAAATATCGGAGAGTTGTGCTGACGGCTCCTTTGAAAATCGCGCTTTGCATGTCAGCCACCGCGGCCACCGTGTTCAACTCGAGCCGCGCGATGTGGTGGCTTATACGGGGCATCTTTCACCTCGGCTCGCTCAGCTTCGTGCTCGGGGCGAATATATACGAGGAGTATTCACTGGCTAAGGGCGCCGCGATACATGCCGATGAATGACGCAGCGCTTCCCGCCACGAACAATCGCCGCCAAACCAGCACTTCATCTCACATCCTGACGCTCGATGCCGCGCGTGGGCTGGCGGCTCTGTTCGTCATGATTTACCACCTCGACCCATTCCTGTCGTTGAGGCCGTATTTTTCGAAAAGTTACCTGGCGGTCGATTTGTTCTTTTTGATGAGCGGCTTTGTGGTCGCGAAGGCCTACGAATTCAAGTTGACGTCGGGCTCTATGCGATTATTCGACTTTTGCAAGGTCCGGCTCATTCGACTTTATCCCCTTTACGCCATGGGGCTGGCCATCGGATTGGCGTACCTGGCAGGTAAGGCGCTCGCCGGCCGGGAGATCACCGCGCCTAAATCGCAGATATGGTTTGCCGCGACCTTATCCGCGTTGTTCTTACCTCAGTTCTCGTCGTACCACGACTTGAACAATCTTTTTCCCTTCGATCCCGCGGCATGGTCCCTATCGCTCGAAGTCCTCATCAATTTGGTCTACGCCAGATGGCTATACAAATTGTCCGCGCGCAGCCTTCTCGCCATTGTTGCATTATCCGCGGTTCTATTGGTTTATCTCACGGCCGATTATGGATCGATCGATTTAGGATGGAATGCGCAAACAGCCTTGGGCGGCTTAACCCGCGTTACTTTCTCCTTCACTCTCGGCGTGGTCTTGTTCCGATGGCAGCCAGCTTTTGATTTACCGCTCGGCAGCGTTCATCCCATTATACTACTGACCGCGTTGGCCATTGCCTTCGTGATGCCAATTCCGGGCCGCTGGATGTACTACGATTTAGCGGTGGTGTTCGGCTTGTTTCCACTTTTCGTCCTGCTGGCGCGCCGTAGTCCTGTGCACCCTTGGCAGGTCCCATTTTTCTCCATGTCAGGACGACTCTCCTATGCGATCTACATCCTGCACTCTTCGATTATCATGTGGACGACCGGAATGTGCAAAGACATCTTCGCCGCCGATCCGAAACAACACGTTCCGCTCTTTGGTATCGTGACCTTCGGCATTATCGTTCTGATATCCTACGTAGCAGCCGTCCAGATCGACGAGCCATTACGGAAGACTTGGTTCGCACCTCGGCCCGGAAATGGCCAAGCATTGCTACGCAAGCTTTGAGGTGCCGCCTTGATTTGAGCGGAAGAGGCTCGGGTGGGCCAAATTCAGGACGCATACGCTTTCGATGCCTTCGGCTGCAAATATACCCAAACCACCCCAATCAGAATGGAAGCTATTTGAAACTGAAAAAAGAGATCGACTTCCAGCGGTGTCCTAAGCAATAGAAATACAAAGAGAGATGCTGCAAACATCTGATCGATCGAAAGCACGCTCGTGACCGACAATACAACTATCCGGCCTGCGATCAGGAACAGCATGCCGACAAAAATGCTCAATCCGATTAGGCCGAGATCTACGCCAACCTGAAAATATGTATTGTGAAAGTTATAGCCGGTTTTGTTGGGAACATATGAATAATGCCACAGTTCCTCGGCGCCCCAATTGCCGACTTGCCAGAAGGCGTCGTAACCGACGCCCAACAACGGGTGATCAGAAATCGAGGTGACTGCCTCCTGCCAAAGCAAGACCCGTCCTGAAAGCGTCACGTCCTTGCCCAAGGAGCCGAGGAGGCCTGCTAAGTCCAAATCGAATGTTGCCAACACGAAGGTCGCAATTGCGGACAGAAAGATCAACATGAGGAGCGCCGCGCGCGGCTTTGGAGGAAGTCGCATAGCCATCCTCAGCAGCAAAGATGTCGCCAGCGTCATGATGCTGACAACAAGGGCGCCGACCGACCGTGCATAAAAAAGGAGAGGAACCGCGAGCATGGCCCCGATAACTCCGACCATCCGAAAGATGAACGGTTGACGCCTGTCAAAGACGACCGAGTTCGCGGTCAACAAAAGAAACGACATGCAAACCGCAAAGTAGTTCTTGCTACCGAAAACTCCGACGAAAGTGTAGCCGCCGGTAAAACTGCTATACGCGCCTGTTCCAGCCACCAGAACTCAATAACGAAAGGGAGACGAGGGAGCACAGCAACGCCGACGTAAAAAGGCGCGGCTTGATACAGTAGCCGATTAAAATACCGACAATGACGGTCGCCATGTACTGGGCGCCGCCCCTCAGCGAGGCGGACGGATAATCCGACCATATGAACGAGGCCATTGCCATCAATGGCAGAGTGAGAAGCCCCCAATTTTGGAGGGTCCCCCGGAACACACTGCTCGGCTGGCGCAGGACTATCCACCCCCACGGGGCCAGGAACGCCAACACAACAACGGTGGTCACCCATTGTGCTGTGAGGGTCGCCGACCAACCCAGCAGGAAGAGCATCGACAAGGATACGTAGCATATCAACCACCCCATCGGGTCGCGCTCCGAACGTGGAGCCGCGGTCGATGCGCCCACCCCAATTTGCGAGGGGGGCGCAAACCCAGGCGACAATGTTACAACACGGGATGGCATGATTAGCCTTACTTCAGCCCCACGCATGCTGCATTACGCTGCGAAATATCATTTATATCATAGCGCAACATCGTCCGTTGAACGAATGGTATTCGCGTGATGTTCAGGGAACCTGCGGGCCGATACAGGCTGCTTCACCATTCAATTCAGCCCATGATTGCGATATGGGCTACATCACATTATCGCTCAGCGGTGGTTCGAATAGCGAGCCATGTAGTCCCCATTGTGGCGCTGACGATCGCGGCTTACGGAGCAGCTTGGACGCTGGCAAGCGCGGCGGATACCGACGCCTTTTCATATAATCAAATGTTAGGCCGGGGAATGAATCTCGGCGACGCGCTTGATGCGCCGTACGAAGGGGCGTGGGGCGTCACCCTCAAGCCAGAATATTTTCAAGCCATAAAGGATGCCGGCTTCAACTCGGTGCGCATTCCAGTTCGCTGGTCGGCTCACGCAAATTCCGAACCGCCCTATGCTGTCGATCCAGCATTTTTTGAGCGCGTAGATTGGGCGATCGATCAGGCATTGACGCGAAACCTCGTGGCGGTACTAGACCTTCACCATTACGTAGAGATGGATCGGAATCCGGCGGAGAATTCAGCCCGTCTCCTAGCGCTGTGGCAGCAAATCTCAGTGCGATATCGCGACCGGCCCCAAACGCTCTTCTTTGAATTATTCAATGAGCCGCAGGACAACTTCACTGACAAGATCTGGAATGATATCTTGCCGCAATTATTGCGGGAGATCCGAGAGACCAATCCAACTCGAATGGTCATCGTCGGTCCCGGCTATTGGAATGGCTTTGATCATCTGCCCCTCCTGCAGCTGCCTGAAAACGACCGCCGGCTCATCGTGACGTTCCATTATTACGAGCCCTTCCATTTCACCCATCAGGCGCAGGACTGGCTCCCGATGAGCCAAGCGTGGAAGGGAACGAGCTGGGGCACCGACCAAGACCGGAAGGCGCTTCGCGACGACCTCGAAACTGCGGCGGCGTGGGCACAACGACATCAGCGCCCGCTCTATCTCGGCGAATTTGGCGCGAGCGAACATGCCGACGCTGTCGATCGCTTGGCCTGGACGCGCGCTGTTACCCGCGACGCCGAAAGTCTGGGCTTTAGTTGGTCGTATTGGCAGTTTTCTACCAGCTTCGGCGCTTACGACATGACGACAGGCACGTGGAATAGGCCACTCCTTGCAGCTTTGATGGACCGGAAATGAACCGCTTAAATAGAGGAGCGACTTCTTCGGCCTGCGCCCGACTTGGAGCCGTGTTACTTCGCACGGCCGTTACTTCGTCCCTGATCCTGGCCATATGGTCAGGATCGAGCAATGCCCAGAGCTTGCCCTCTCCTGCCGGAGTGAGCCCCCCTGTTGTAGGGAGCGTCGGGAGCCTACCTCTCCCGCCGCCGCAGTCCTTCGCCGGTGCCGGCGCAAGGGTGCATCTGGGGCCCACCGGCAAGCCATGCCTGACCGTCACGGGAGAAGCAGTCCCGGAGATTTACGACGCCACCATCTTCAGGCACACGGTCATCGCGAAAAACGACTGTAGCGTGGCCGTCAGGGCCCAAGTCTGTTACTATCAATCTCAGAAGTGCACGCCGCTCACCGTCCCACCTTATGGCCAAGGCCAGGTCGTTCTCGGGATCATGCCGGCACAAAATCAGTTTCGGTTCGAGTACAGAGAACAATTCGATGGCAGCATGGCTCCGATGGGCTTTCGATTAAACTAGACCTTTCTCAGCGGCCACCTTCCTTCCTGATGGCCGAGGCCAAATCGTGAGCGCGAACAATTCGCCCTTTGAAAGGCGACGCCCTCAGTCCGTATATCCATATCGGGCGTAATACCGGTTGTAATAGTATTTACCGCGATAGTTTTCATATCGGCTCAGCACATTCACATCAGCCTTGTTCAGCACGACCCCCAGCAGGTTTTCATGAACGGTTCGCGCGGCATTCAATGCATGCTCCACCACGTCAATCCTGGTCCGACCCCACTCGATGACGAAAAGATAGGAGTCGATGAGATTTGACGTCGTGCGCACGTCGACAACGGGAGCGAGCGGCGAGAGGTCGACAATGATATAATCGTAGATGCCACGCAGGTAATCGAAAAGCTCCTTAGTCGCCGACGAGGCCAAAATCTCGCTGCTGTGCGCCACCCGCGTCTTCACGACTGAGGGCAGAAACTCCAACCCCGTCGTTGGCTCCGTCCAGATGACGTCGGACAATCGAGCATTAGCCCCGAGCACTTCCAGCAAACCTGCGCTTGCATTGGGTGCAAGCTTTCGGGTTATGGCCGGATTGCGAAGATCGCAATCGAGCATGATAACCCGCGAACCGGCGTGGGCGGTAAGCTGCGCCAGAGCGGTCGCGACGGTCGACTTGCCCTCGTTCGGCAACGATGATGTGACGGCGATTACTTTATTGGATTTGCCGACGCCGAAAAGATCGGACGCGATCTTGATGGCCCGAACGGATTCGGTAAATCGTGAAAACGGAGCGTCCACGACATGCCACAACAGGTTAGGGCTTCTTGCAATTGTTCTTGAGGGCGCACGCGCGCTCCTTTCGGCGACGGCATGGGGCGCTGAGCGGCCTTCCGTGCCCTTTATCGCCGGAAGAATGGCGACGCAATCCGCCTGTAACAGGCTTTCGACTTGCTGACTCGTGCGGAACCGTCTGTCGGAAAATTCCCGCAAAAAGCCAATTCCAAGCGCCAAAATCAAGCCGCCCGCCATTGCTACCGCGAATGTCAGCAATTTCCGCGGATGACTTGGCTGCAACGGCGGCGTGGCCTGCGTAATAAGGCGCGACTCGGTGATGGGGAAAGATTGTTGCTGCACCGACATCATGTATTGCTGCAAGAAATTGTCGGCCATCGCCCGATAGCTCTGCGCAGTCGCATCGAGCTGGCGCAGCGTGATCTGCGCCTGGTTGGTTTCATTCGATTGCGAGACAATATCGTTGAGGCTCTTCTGAATAGCCGCCTCACGCGATACCGCGATATTGTAGTCGCTCTTGTAGGTTTCCGCCGTACGCTGGAGCTCCTGGAAAATGCTGCGCCGGAGCTCTGACATCTGATTGCGCAGATTTACCACGGCGAGATGGCCTGCTCCATATTTTGCGGCCCACTCCCCTTCCCGAGCGCTGTAATCCAGGTACTGCTCGCGAAGCTTCGTTATTACATCGTTGTGGAGAGTGTCAGCGACGGTCGCCGTGGACGGGGCGGCAGGATCGACGTCGCCGGCGGCGACGATCTGTTGCACCTCATCAAGCCTGGCTTTCGCTTCGGCGGTCTGCGCACGCGCCTGAATGAGCGCGCTGTTCAACTGTGCAAGCTGTTGCTCGTTGAGAAGCTGCCCACCGGTGTCAACAATGTTGTTCTTCGCCTTGAAATCGACCTCTGCGCGATCGGCATCGGTCGCCTGTGTCCGTAGCTCCTTCAAGCGGTCCTGCAGCCAACCCGCCGCACGCTTGGTCGACTGGTATTTTGCCTCGAGCGCATCCACCACATAGGCGTCGGCAACCGCATTCGCGATTTGAGCCGCGCGTTGCGGATTGAGCGACTGGTAGTCGATGTCGATAACATAGGTAAGGCCGACCCGCTTGATCGTCAGATTGCTCTCAAAGCGGGCGAGAGCTCTCCGGGTCAACGCATATTTTGAGGGAGGCCCACCACTCCCAAAGAAATTCATCGCCTTCGAGACGAGACCTAATATGGTGCTTACCAGACCGCCGTCGGGACCCACGAATTCCGGATCATCAGCAAGATGCAGATCCTTAATCACCGAAAGTGCGATATTCTCCGATTTGAGGAGCTCGACCTGGCTGTCGATCATCGCCGTATCGACAGGCGCGTCGGCATTCTGCGCGTTTTGCTGCTGAAATAGTTCGGGCTTGTGCGTGTCGATAATCAACACCGCCTCGCCGGTAAATCGTGGTGGCGCTGTGAAAATGTAAACTGCCGCCAGCCCCAGCATCAGCAGCACCACGAACACGATCACCGGATATTGCCGCCGGATGAACCCCACTGCCGCCGCGTAGAGTTCCTCCGGCGACACGAAATCGGCGGCGGACGCTGGAGCCCCCACGCCAGATTTGGACTTGTCAATCTGAAGCATATAAAGCCTTGATCGTCTAACGCATGTGGCTGTCGATCCGCCAGTTTTCCACGCCCGTACCGAAGTCTGTAACGCTCGTGCCGGTCGTAGCGATGGCGCTCACGAACTGCGTGAACTTGGTGATTTCGACCGACTGCGCGTTAGCGACAAAGATGACGTCCTTGTTCCGCATTTGCATCTTTGTCGCCAGGAAATAGCCGGCGGGATCCGAAAAGCTGACTGAATAGACGACTGGCACGGTCGGACCATCCATCTTCGAACAGTCGACGCCAAGCTTCTCGGCCAGGGCACGCGGCTCTCGCCGATAAAGAAACACCGAACCTGGATCGGCTTGAACGTCGAGCAAACCGCCAGCGGTCGCGACGCCTTCGGCTAATGTCATGCGCCAAGCGGATGACCCGGTCCCCGAGGAGAACGGAAATTCGCCCTGCTGGCCGGCCGCGCCGAAAGCGAGGAAGGTCTGCGGCTCCTTATAGAGATAGATGGTGTCGCCCGGCCACGCCCAGATGTTATTGTCCGGCTCGTAAATCAGCGATCCAAAAGGCACAGATGCGCGGTGCCCGTGGCGCTCCAACACTACCCAGGTATCCTGACCCTGGTCCTTCAATCCGCCCGCACGAGTGATGACATCGAGAAGACGCTCCCCGGCAGGCTGCGCCGGAACGCGTCCGGTCGGTGTGAAGGCGTTGTTCACTTCACCGACGACGGTGATGAGCGACGTGTTTTGCGTCACCAGCGCCACCACCACTTGCGGCTCGATAGCGCGATTTTTGATGCGATTGACGATCTCCTGCTGAACTTCAGCGGGAGCCTTACCGTTCGCCGGAACAAGTCCCGCGTATGGGACCGAAATATTTCCGTGGATGTCGATCGGCTGGTTCGGCAGCGTTACGAAGTTGCCAGGCCGCACGCCTGCCTCCGACGGAATAAACAGACCGCCAGCCGCGGCCTCGAAGATGGTGACACTGACGACGTCGCCGATCCCGAACTTGACCGCTGGAGGCGGGCGGCTATCGCCGAAGGTGGCGGCAAGCGTAAGAGGTCCGTATTGCTCCAGCGTGTTAATAATGGCAGGCGTCAACTTCACGACACCGAAATTGGGGCCCTTCCACGTCACACCGGATTTGACGGCGAGCGCGTTCGGTCCAGCGTCGGGCAGCAACTGGCTCGCACAGCCGGCCAAAGCGAGGGAGCCCCCCAGGAGAACCAAGGCAGCGATAACCCGTATACTCGACATTCCCCAAAGCTCCTGCCCTGACTAACATTATCATGCCGGAAACGTTATCGCCGAACCACCATGACATCACGCGCCAAACCCGCACAAAAGGCGACTTCGGCGCCAATATCGTGTCCTATGATCTGTCACGACGATAACATATCGTTAGTCCTCCAGCCCAAGCGATATCACTAACAGACGAAGAACGTTAAATTTGGGGCATAACGGGAGGCACAGTCAGGCTTCAATGTTGCCGTGTCGTTCACCTCGCTGAACGATCAACCCGGCTATATTGTCCAAAGCCGGCTCCGCGCCGGTTCAACAGTGGGGAAGCGGCACCCCGTTCGCGAAATACCGGGGATAAGCCCTCATTTGCCCGAAATAGAAGTACGGTTCCGCAGTATCGAAATTCCGCGGATCGTAATTCAGGCCATATGTCGTTCGCAGCTCACGATGATAGTCATAAGTAACTTGCAGACAGCCACACGGCCCGCAGTTCTCGCTGGGCGCAGCAACCGGCCCTTGCGCCTGCGGAGGCGACAACTCGGCGGCCCGGAGAGCATGCGGTGACCACCCCTGAAGGAGCGCCACTAAGCCACCCATCGCCAGCAAGTATCTCATCATCCGGTCAATCCCCTGAGTGACAACTGCCTGCAATCGCCGTTTGCGGTGGGTCGCTGGACGTTTCCGCAAACCAACAGCGATATAGGGCGGCATAAGGTAGCCTTCGCGCCTCCCCTAAAGGGTCGGCGCAACTGCGCGGATAACAGCAAGCGATATGGCTTCCTCGATCGATCCGCCGTCGGCGAGGCGGGGCGACATCACGGGTCTGCCGACGCCGGTATAGGTAAAGCCGCGGCGACGCACCTCGTCCGGCCGGTAAACGTTCCGAAGATCCACAACGACAGGGCAAGCCATGACGTCGCGTAAACGGTCTAGATCGAGCGCACGAAACTGCTCCCATTCAGTCGCAATGACGAGCGCATCCGCGGAGTCAGCGCAGTCGTAGGCATCCTCGCCGTAGGTAACGTCTCGCAACAGGGCCTGCACTCGAGCCTGATGCATCCCGGCGGGATCGAACGCCCGCACGCGTGCCCCCATGTCCTGAAGAGCGGTAATCAGCGCAAGCGACGGCAACTCGCGCATGTCGTCGGTATTTGGTTTAAAGGTCAGGCCGAGCACGGCAACGGTCTTGCCGCGCAGGGTGCCGGAAAACATCGCCGATACTTTGCGAGCCATTGCTCGCTTTCTGTTGTCGTTGACCGCGGCAACCGCTTCGAGAATCCGCAATGGAACCGCATAATCCTGCGCGGTCTTGATGAGTGCGCGCACGTCCTTTGGAAAGCACGATCCGCCAAAGCCGGGGCCGGCGTGCAGGAACTTACTGCCAATCCGATTGTCGAGACCGATGCCGCGCGCAATGTCCTGGACGTCGGCGCCTACCGTTTCGCACAAATCGGCAATCTCATTGATGAAGGTTATCTTGGTCGCCAAGAAGGCATTTGCAGCATATTTGGTAAGCTCGGCCGTCCGACGGCCCGTGAAAAGAAGAGGCGCCTGATTGAGGCTGAGAGGACGATAGATTTCGGCGACCACCTGCTTGGCCCGGTTGTCATCCGTTCCGACCACGATCCGGTCCGGGTGTTTGAAATCATGAATGGCGGCGCCCTCACGAAGAAACTCCGGGTTCGAAACGACAATTGCATCGGCCTCTGGCCGTACCTCCTGGATGATGCGCTCGACCTCATCGCCGGTCCCGACTGGAACGGTGGACTTCGTGATAATGACAGTGAAGCCATCAATTGCCGCGGCTATTTCCCGGGCCGCGGCGTAAACATATGTCAAATCCGCGTGCCCATCCCCTCGTCGCGATGGCGTACCGACCGCGATAAAAGCCGCGTCGGCGGCTGCGACCGGCGCACCAAGTTCCGTCGTGAATGCGAGCCGGCACTCGGCGACGTTCTTGCGGACGAGGCTCTCCAACCCCGGCTCATAGATCGGTATTTCACCGCCTTCCAGAGCCTCGATTTTCGCGCGATCCTTGTCGACGCAGACGACCTGGTGGCCGAAATCCGCAAGGCAGGCGCCCGAAACCAAGCCGACGTAACCCGTTCCAATCATCGCTATACGCATCGAATTGTACCCCTCGGCCTGATCCCGCCGTCAACCGCAGTATCATATCATATATTATGATATTAACATAACGCAACGATATGCAATTCCCCGACTCGTTCCATGATACCCCGCGGGCTCTGCCACTCGCCGTTTCGCCATAATTTACCGTGCAATGGCGCGGCTTGGCATCGAGTCGAAATTCGACGACCCGGTTTTGCCAAGGGACTAGCGGCTCCGATCCAAAGGGCTTAGTTTCCTCGTGCCTATATCTCGAGGTATCATTGCTTAACATGCTCGGATGAATTCCCGGTCGCTGAGTGTCTTTAGATGGACCGCTCTCTGCGTTGCAGCCTTACTGGGCGCGCAGTGCATCTGGCTGTTGCTTGCCCAATTGTCCGGCTCCGACGTGACGAACTTACCGACAGATGCGCCCGCCGCCGCGGCAGCGGCGAAACAACGCGGCGCCGCAGCTTGGGCGGCAGCGATTGGCGTCATCCGGGGAAACTTATGGGCGCAAGCTGGCTTTACTTATTCCGACCTGTTGTGGAAACTGAACGGCGCCGCGGCATATGGCGTAGCGGGGACGACTGGTCAGGTTCAGGGCATCCTCAACCAGGCTATCAGGGAGGCGCCATGCGATTCCGGCGCATGGCTTCTCGTGGCAGGACTGGCGTCGCGCTATCCGCTTGATCATTGGGACGCGACGGCAGCCCTTAAAATGTCTTACTATACGGGGCCAAGCGAGCCCGGCCTGATACCGTTTCGCTTCCACTTCGCGGTCCAATCCGATCGGTCAAACGATCCGGAAATTCAGCAATTCATCAGCAGAGACTTACGTTTTCTTCTCAACGACAATCAAACCAAGGTCGTCGTCGCTGCCTACAAAATAGCAGCGCCATCCGAACGGGAATTTATTGAACAGGCCGTCTCACAATTAAGCCCAGACACCCTGGCGTCTTTACGTGCTGCCAGCCAATCTCCCGAGCCGCCAGATTGATCGCTGGTTTGCGGAAGTGCATTTCCGATGCGGCGCTGCATTCACATCCGTACTCGTTTCAAATCAGGCGCGTTTCGGCAGAAGGGGCGGATTTCAGGCCTTTAGCTCAACAAAACTTACAGTGGCGGCATCTCAGATCGAGCAACGTGTAGCGGCATAAGCCAGAACATATTTATTGGTCTTTTCGATCGACAGCGCCGCTCGTTAGCTGAACCAGATCGAGCATAGAGCTAACCCATGGTATGCTGTAGGATAGTTTTCTGCGCCCCGATTTTCGGCCGATCGGCTTAACGCCCCTTGGCTATATCCGCGCGATAAATCTGCTATATCCTTACATTGAAAAAATACGATTTTTAGCTGCGGTGGGCAGATACCCTGCCCCTGGGGGACATTTGACCGCAGCGACTTCCGGCCCTGAGCCCGCTATTAACATATAAGACATCGCCTGTTTCAAACATCGCCTATTCCAGGACATTTTCCGTTCGTAAATCTCGTTCCTGGAAGCGCTGTGTTAATGGTGGCCGAAAAAAGTCGGCAACATGACGAAATTTGCATTGCATTCTTTTTGAGCTGCAGCAATACAATAGTTGTGGATAGGGAGTCCGCAAATGACAAAGAAAAAACGGCATAACACGAATGAGATCGCAGCAAAGCTGCAGGAAGCTGATGCGTTGGGTGCCGCTGGGCAAACGCAAAACGAAATTGCCAAGGCTTTAGGCATCAGCGTCATGACATTTCACCGTTGGCGCAAGGCGCGTCCGCACAGGGCACGGTCCGTGGCCCACGCCCAAGCAAGGCCGGCGGAGCTCAGCACGATCGCCCCCAGCCCCGGTCAGAACGGCCGTATCACAGAATTGCAGTTGGAAAACGCACGTCTCAGAAAGCTGGTAACAGATCTTCTTTTGGAGAAGATGAAGCTGGAAGACGACGCGCACCAATCTCCTTCTGTTAAATCCGCTCAAAAAAAGTCCGGATAACTTTGGCGACCGATCGCCGGCTGCATGACGAGATAGGTCAGCGGGCGGGCAACCAGGTGGCCGGTATCGCGGCTACGCCAAAGAGACACTGGAGCGAGCACTATCGGCCACACAAAGGCGGCACTCGCACTTGTCTATGAAAGCGAACCAGGGAATAGCGGAATCAAAATCCTCCCTGCCCTCAACAATACGCGATTGAGCACCCGTGCCCTCGCATCAGGTCCTCGGGCGGGGTGCCCCCTTCCGGCTTGTCTTCTTCATTGTTAACCGCCGACGCGGCGGTCGCCAGCGGCGCGGCGCCAGCAATGACCAGGCCGGTCGTTCCGCTGCCGGGCTATGGCATCCGTGGCATGGATGTCGATCGCAGTGGCGTCGTCTGGGTGCCGCTCGACTCCGGCCATATCGGCAGTTTCGACCGCCGCAAATGCAAAGGACCACTGAACGGACCAGGCGCGGAGAACGGCGAGAAATGTCCGGAGGGGTGGACGTTCTATCCGCTCCCAGGCCCTCCGCTAGCGGGCGATTCCGGCGCCGCGGAGAACCCTTATTATCTTTGGGTTGATCAGCACGACACGCTGGGGCTCGGGGCCAATACGCCGATAGCTACGGGCAATCAATCGGATTCGCTGCACGCGCTCGTGGACGGCCGCATTGTCGAATTACGCGTCCCCTACCCGATAGGTTTTTTCGCCAAGCAGATTGACGGCCGGATAGACGATGCAAACGCAGGATGGAGAGGCCGCGGCCTATGGGTGACTTCTGGCAACCGGACACCCGTTCATATCGAAGGCCTCGATGAACCTATTCCCGGCGCACCAGGAACGACGCCGCAGACCCAATCGAGCCCGCTTGTCGTTCATTTTCAGCTTTGACCAGATCCACTGGCGCACTGAAGCTACCTCTCAGGGTGACCCGATCGCCGATCCAAAACACGAATGGTCGCCGAAACTATGAACGTTTAACGGCTGTGATGATTGTGTAAGGGAGTACGTCGGCGACGCGAATAATATCGCAATCTCGATTAATATAGGAAATCTTAGCATCCAGTAACCGCCCTAAGCGGTACCGCCGAATAATGATCGGTATCTTCGTGCGCACGCTCGTGATCGCCCGGCTGCTCGCATCATACGCGGTCGTATCTTGTCCGGCATCGCGGCAATTCAGGGCCACAACCGGACCCACACACCGCAAAGAAACTCAGGCAAGTTCGAGAGGGTCAACTGCAAAGAGCCGCCACCCGAAGGATAGGGAAATCAGCTAGGTTTTGACTTTCACGCAAACCCGTAACGGCCTAGCCACCATAGCCTCTCAGTTCCTCCGGCGTTACGACTATTCTTTTGATAAAATTAACGCCGAATCGCACACGCAGTATAAGGATATAATCCTAACGACATGCGCAACCCACTTTCTTTGAGCCGCCCGTGAACCCAAATCTCGATCGAGCGCAATTTCTAATGTGTATTTATTCGATAGCAGATGATAGCACAGCGATGACAGCGACATGTAGATTTCTACAGGGTCAAGTCCGGCTCTAAAAATACCTTCGTCGCGTCCTTTTTCCAATATGAAGCTTATGGTATCGACCAAAGGATTGTACAGATCGCGTATTCGGCCGGATTTCCGAATATATTTTCCCCGATGCTTGTTTTCTTCATTCATAAGCAAGATCGCACTGGGGTTTTCCTTGAAGGCGTTAAACGTATGATGGATCAGCTGCTCCAATGCGATAAGTGGATCGCTCGCTCTGACGGATATGTCTTTTTGTTGATCTCGAAGAGATTTGTACATCTTTTCGAGGACAGCAATAAAAAGGCCTTCCTTTGATCGGAAATAATAATAAAGCATATTTTTACTAAGGCCGCACCGCTCGGCTATTCTATCGACGCGCGCGCCACCGAATCCCAGGCGAGCGAACTCCTCGGTCCCATATTTTAGGATTTTCTCGCGAGTGCGAACCGGATCGGCGCTGCGGCGTGCCACGCTCTATCTCCTCACTTCAGTCGATTGCCGGCCCCTCATCCATAGCTTGTGCGGCATTTACAGTGCAGCACAGAAAAGGGGCACTTGGATCAGCCGACGATCCCGCCGATCTGCACATTTCAGCGACTTCGCTTTTCCCCTCACTATGTCGCTCGTAACTTTCTTTTTAAGCTAATCTTTCACACAAGCCTAACGAAGCCAGCGAACAGGATACTGAAGGTGATTATTTTCAACTCGTCAGGCGTGATTTCAGATCTTGGACAAATGTGTTGTCGACGGGACGAAAAGCTCGTTAACGGCCACTCGTCGCTTCGAAAGCCCTTGCCGATGATGATAATCCAGGAAGCGGTCCAGTACCGCGCGATTTGGCTCAACTCCATAGGGCCAGAAATCCGAACCCATTAGGCCTGTAGTTTCTTGGAAGCCCGCGACCGACCACGGCAAACTTGAAAATAGATGGCCGATCTGTCCAAGCTCATACATCGTATGCTCCTTGGATTCCATGAAAGCCTTCAACAGATTCACGGCTACCCAGGGATGCCGTTCGTAGATAGATCTGCGAATTCCAATCAGATGCATGATCGGAAATATTTTAGTCCGTTTGTAGTACTCCTGTTCCGCCGTCTTGAAGTCCGGAAACATCCGATCGACGTTTGGGGCGCGGCGCAAATAGCATGAGGGCGCGCGGGCGCTGATCAGGGCATCAATCTCCCCCGATTCCAGCATCTCGGACAGGTTGCGTTCAGTCGGTATCGGTTTCAAGTCGATATTCGGAGGCAGCGTCAGCGGAGAGCGCTCTTCGCGTCCGGCGTCTTCGAGGCCGCCCTGCCTCCACGCAATACTGTCCAATTTGACGGCATATTCTTCTTCGAGAATTCCGCGAATCCAGACATTCGCGGTGATTTGATATTCAGGCAGCCCGATAGTGCGGCCGGACATTTTGGATGGATGGTCGATGCCACGGTCAGTTCGAATATAAATTCCGGAATGACGAAACAGGCGGGAGACAAATGCAGGAATTCCCACATACGGGGCTTCGCCGCGCGAGGTGAGCATGGTGTAGCTGCTCAAAGATAATTCACTGATATCGAACTCTTGATATTGGAATGCACGATGAAAGGACTCCTCCGGCTCAAGCGGAGAAGGCATGAGGTTGATCCCATCAACCTGTACGCGACCATTGATGAGCGCGTGGCAGCGGTCATAATCGCAGCAGGACATGCTTAAAGTGAGGCGTTCATTCATAACGGTCTCCCCCGACCTGGAAATTGTGGCGTCGCCTGTAAGCCAATTAGCTCGGCCGTGATCGTGTTTATCCTAAATCTCGGGTCGCATTACGCCGGTTGGTGCAGAGATTAGCCCGGCTTGATGTCGGCAAATTTGATGACCTTGCCCCATTTTTCCGTCTCGTCCGCGATCAGCTTGCCGAATTCCGGCGCGTTCATCGGCATTGGCTCCGCGCCGAGATCGGCAAGCCGTGCGCGGAACGTTTGATCGGCGATTCCGGCAGCGATCGCACCGTTGAGCGCTTCAACGACCTCACCGGGTGTGCCCGAACGCGCCGACACACCGTTCCACGTGCTCGCCTCGTAGCCCGGTACGGTTTCCGCGACCGTCGGGATACCGGGCAACGCCGTCGAGGGCGTCGCCGTCGTGACCGCAAGAGCGCGCAGCTTTTCGGCTCTGATGCTTTCGATGGATGTCGACATCAGATCGAACATGGCCTGTACTTGGCCGCCGAGCAGATCGATCAGCGCCGGCGCCGAGCCGCGGTACGGCACATGACGGATGTCGACGCCGGTCATAAATTTGAACAGTTCGCCGGCTACATGCGCCACCGTGCCGATTCCCCCGGAGGAAAAATTGATCTTTCCCGGATTGGCCTTGGCATAGGCGATGAATTCGGCAACGGTTTTCACCGGAACCGTCGGGTTTACTTCCATCACGTTCGGTACGCGGAACACACCCGCGACCGGGATCATGTCGTGGATGAAGTTGAAATTGAGATTGTCATACAGCGTGGCATTAATGGCGTTGGCCGATGTCGACCACAGGAGCGTGTAGCCGTCAGGGGTCGCCTTCGCGACGAATTCGGCGCCTATATTGCTGCCGGCTCCGGGACGATTGTCGATAATAAAGGGCTGCTTCAGCCGCTGCGCGAGCCATTGCGCCATCAGCCGCGCCAGAACGTCGGACGAGCCGCCTGGAGGGAAGCCAAGCACGATACGCACCGGCCGCGACGGATAAGGCTCCGCCGCAGCACGCCCCGCTCGGAGAGGAAGCGCGACGGCGCCGGCGGCAAGAGCTAGCAAGCTGCGGCGGGTATGTTTCATGATGATCGCCTATCGCTCATATCAGCTGACCCTCGCTCAGCGGAATGTCGCGTAGCGTGCTCGGTGCAAACAGTTCTTCGATCTTAACGCGGCGCGGCGTGAGCCCGTGTTCGTGAGTGTATTGCAGCAGCGCTTCGATCGTTGGGCGGTTGGCTTCGATGCCGTAGGGATACCAGTCCTTGCCGATAATCGACTGTTCCTCCTCGAGGAGCGGTTGCAGCCAGGCGAATGATGCTTTCGGCGATCCCGCTTCAGCCAGCATTCGGAACGAATAATCCTTGGCTCGGCATAGCGCCTTGTAGATACTCAGCGCGATCCACGGATCGCGCTCGTAGAGGTCGCGGCGCACGACGACGGTGTGCATGATCGGATAAATCTTGGTGCGTCGGTAATAATCTTGCTCCACTTCGCGATAGTTCGGGAACAGCCGTTTGACAGTCGGCGCGCCGCGACGGAACGACAGTGGATTGTTCGCCGTCATCAGAAAATCGATCTCGCCACGCTCCAACAAATCGCCGAGCTCGCTGCCGTCTGGTGCCTGCGTCAGTCGGATGCCGTCGGGCAGCGCGTGGCCGAGCCGATCGGCGCGGCCTTGCACCCATTCGATGTCGCTTGGCTTAATGCCGTATTCATGCTGGAGGAGACCGCGCATATAGACTGCGGCTGTCATGCTGTATTCTGGCACGCCGCCGCGTTTACCCTTGAGGTCAGCGGGACTGGAAATGCCCTTTTTCGTGTTGATGAAGAAATAGCCGTGACGGAACACGCGCGACGGAAACACTGGAATTGCCATGAAAGGTGAGGCACCGCTCGCAACCAGCGTCGTGTAGTTTGACAGCGACATTTCGGATACGTCGAACTCCTTGTATTGCAGCATCCGCCAGAAAATTTCCGCAGGCTGCAACGGCAGATAGGTGATTTCGATGCCCTCTGGTTTGATGGTCCCATCGCGTAGCGCCTGAGTGCGATCGTATGGACCGCAGGCAAAAGTCAAACGCAGATCAGCCATTCTCTTTCTCCGTTAGTTGCAAAGCGCCTGGCACCGCCGGGTCAGCCACTCACCGCCCGTTTTGTGCGAGATATCGTTTTTGAAGTTGTCACCGATGCCCTGTTTGCCAAATCGCCCTACGGCTTAATCAATCTCTGACTGGCGTCCTGAATGAGTTGCCAAACATGCGGCGGTGATAGTGGAAGCTCGCGCGGCTGCACGCCGAAGGTGCTCAGCGCCGCTGCCACCGCGTTGGCGATGACGCCGCCGACTGGAATGATGCCACCTTCGCCTGCGCCCTTGGCGCCAAGCGGATTATTCGGCGAGGGCTTGAGCTCCAGCGCGATCGCCCGAATTGTGGGAAAATCGGTAGCCGTCGGCATGAGGTAATCTGCGAACGAGCCGGTCAATAACTGTCCATTCTCGTCATAGATGAAGTCTTCCAAAAACGCGCCGCCGAGACCTTGCACGATAGCGCCGACGGTTTGGCCATGCAGCGTCAGCGGATTGATAATGCGGCCGACATCCTCAACCGCGACGTAATCGAGCAGTGCAACGTGGCCAGTCTTCGGGTCAACAGCGACATACGCGGCGTGCGCACCATAGGAGTAGGTTCGCTTGTTGCTGGCATAAGTCCCGTCGGCCGCAAGACCTGCAAATTCCCTCAGGTCGACCGAGGTGCGGCCCGGTCCCATGGCGGCATCACGTTCGATTGCGATGTCGTTCGGCGCACAGTGCAAGCGTAGCGCTGCAGCCTCGCGTATGCGTTCGCGCAGCTTGCTCGCGGCCGCTATGACCGCGGAGCCGCCCATCACGATAGAGCGCGAGGAATACGAACCAAATCCTTCGTCAAGATAATCGGTGGAACCGTGGAATACCCTGTCTGATGCGCTCCATTGGAACTTGGAGCGCATCGGCCGCAATTTGCGCAAACACCGTTTCGACACCCTGGCCAACCGACGACGAGCCGACAAAAACTGAAAACGAACCGTCGGTGTTGAGCGCAATACGTGCATTCTCCTTGGGTCCCGATGCTCCGCCCTCGATGTAGCAGCCGATCGCCAGACCGTGATAGCGGCCGTCGACCAGTTGGCCGGAGACTTTCGATTTCTCCGCCCATTCGAATTCAGCGAGGCAGCGGTCGAGCGTTATCCGATAATCGCCGCTGTCGCATTCAGTGGCGATGTCCAACACCTGTACCGTCGCGAGCGGATACGGCATATCCGCTTCCGTGATCAGATTGCGCCGACGGAAGTCGACACGATCGATGTCGAGCTCGGCGGCCACCATGTCGAACAGCCTCTCACGGCAGAAATCGGCTTCGAAGCGGCCCGGTCCACGATAGGTCCCCGAAGGGGTCTTGTTGGTTACGAGGAGCGTAACATCCATGTGGACGTGGGGGATCCGATAAGGTCCAGACATGATCTGCGCGATGTTCCGCGAGGCCGTAGCGCCGACGCTGCGCACATAAGCGCCAAGGTCGGTGTAGGCGTGACCGCGCAATGCGAGGATCGAACCGTCAAGCGCACATGCGATTTCGAGTTCGCACTCCGCATCGCGCGCATGATTGAGGGCTAATAGATTTTCGCGGCGGTCTTCCGTCCACTTCACCGGACGGCCGAGGAGTCGCGCCGCAAACGGAATAAGAAAATCCTCAGGATAAAACTCGCCGCGCGCGCCGAAACCGCCGCCAACGTCGTATTCCACCATACGTACCGACGCTTCGGGCAGGCCCATCATCTTTGCCAGGGTCCGCCTGTTGGTAAAGGGGACTTTGGCTGCGCCGCACACAGTCATGCGCCGAGGTTGCGCCTCCCAATCGGCCAACAGTCCGCGCGCTTCCATAGGAACCGCGGCATGCCGCTGCACGCGGAAACGCTCACGCTTGATATAAGGCGCGTTCTTAAAGCCGACCTCGGCGTCGCCGCGCACGGCGGTAATTTTGCTGGCGATATTGCTACCCGCGCTTTCGAATAGGAGTATGTCGTCCCGGCGGGCGGCATCGCGTGTAGCCACCACCGGCAAAGGATCGATGTCGACGATGATCGCTTCCAAGGCGTCTTCGGCCAAGGCGACGGTATCGGCAATCACGACGGCAATCGGCTCACCAACGTAGCGCACCTTTCCAGATGCGATGATTGGTTGCTCGTAACGCTTAAGCGCTGGTAGCGGTTCTTGCCGCAAGGGGATGGTCGGGATGTCACCGATGTCGGCGGCGGTAATCACGGCATGGACGCCCGGCCGCGACCGGGCTGCGGCTATATCAATCGCGCGAATACGTCCGTGCGCAACGGAACTGCGTAAAATCACCGCGTACAGCATCCCCTCGCTGACGAGATCGTCGACATATTGTCCCCGCCCAGTGAGAAAGCGGAGATCTTCAACGCGTTCGATCGGACTGCCGACGAGCGCATTTGTCGCGCGGTGAGTTGGTATGATCATATGACGATTGACGATTGCAAATTATTGAGAGCTCGCGCGATGCTCAGCGCAGCGAGGGCGGACGTCTTCGGATTTGTTTTTGACGGTTTTCCTTGAAGCTGGATCGCTATCCGGCCCGCAACGCCTTCGGCTTCAATCTCGTGCACATTGCCGGGCGCCTCGGGATCGGCGACGAGTTCAACCTCGGTGGCGTCGAAGCCGAGCCCAGCGAGGGCCACGGCGGCAGCAACATTGGCATTTTGCGGATACAGTAACGCTGCCTCGCCGGCGCTGCCGCGATAGAGCACGGTGCGACCGACAAGCTTATCAAGGTCGACGGCTTTTTCCGCTGGCGAGCCGCGCCATGCTGCCGGGCGCTTGCGCGAGCGGTAGCGCACCATGTGCAAGCCACCGACGCGCATCGCGGCGATGGCGTCGATGCCGCCAACCGCACCGGCTGGAAGGAGAATGCGGCTGCCACCGTCGCAGGCCGCAATTTTGAGGCGCTCCAGCAGCTTCGGATCGGCGAGCGCGCCAATCGAAATAATCATGCAGTCGATGCCGCCGCGTAATATTCCTTCGGCGTATTCGGTTACGGCCTGCTGACCCGCGACCTCGGCGACAACCGTCGGCTTGAGTAAGATCAAGCCGGCGAGCGTTTCCACGATGGGGATATCGTCCAGTGCCCCTGCTGCTTGTTGCCCACGGCCAGGTCGGCACAAGGCACCAACGACTTTGACGCGACTGCCGGCTTCGCGCAAAGCAATGGCGACATCCTGTGCGATCCCGCCATAGCCAATTAATGCGACTGCTGTCATAGCCCGCGATCGCTCTTAATCAACTCAGCCGCATGCCGGTGAATTTCCACTGCGACAGTTCTTCCATGGTATAGCGCACGCCCTCTCGTCCAACGCCCGATGCGCCAACGCCGCCGAACGGATAGGTATCCACACGGAAACGGCTCGCTTCATTGATCCAGAGCGACCCGACGCGAAGGTTGCGCGACACTTTGAAAGCGGTGTCCAGGCTTTTGGTGAAGCATGCGCCCTGCAGCCCGAACTCGGATGAGTTGGCGAGCGATAGCGCTGCATCCAAATCAGCGACCGGTTGTACGACGACGACCGGACCGAACGCTTCCTCGCGCATGAGGCGCGCTTCAGGCGGGGCCTCCGCGACGATCGCCGGGCTGAGGATAGCGCCGCGGCGTTCAGGCTTAAGCACAAGTTTAGCCCCTTTGGCGACGGCGTCCGCAACCATCTGTTCGACGCGGTCTGCGGCTGCACTCGAAACCATCGGGCCGACATCGACCGCGGCGTCGTTGGGATCGCCGACCTTGAGCTTCTTGGCCGCAGTGATGAATTGCTCAAGGAAGCGTTCGTAGACAGGCCGCTCGACGATGACGCGCTGCGCAGAAATGCATTGCTGACCGCTCGCCTCGAAACCCGCCCCAGCGATCCGGGTTGCGGCATCGCTGATATCCGCGTCAAGGCAAACTATGTTCGCGGCATTTGAGCCAAGTTCGCCGATAAATTTTTTGGCGCCAGCGGCACGGGCGAGTTCGTTGCCGGCCGCGGTGCTGCCCGTCACCGTGACGGCCGCCACCAGCGGATGAGCGACGAGGAGTTTTGCTGTCGCAGAGCCGCCCGGCACGACGTTGAAGAGGCCGTCCGGAAGCCCCGCCCTCTTCATCGCCTCCGCCATGAGCAGCGCGACCTCAGTGCCAGGAGGAGACGGCTTCACGACCACCGCATTGCCGACGGCAATCGCGGGCGCGACCTTCTGAATGAGCAGATTGACTGGCCCGTTGAACGGAGTAATCGCGGCGACGACGCCATACGGAATCCGCACTGTGAAGCCGAAGCGGCCGGCGCCCGTCGGCGTGACATCGAGCGGTACGACTTCGCCCATGAGATGCGCCAATTGGGCGGCGCAAGCGCGAATGAAAGTGCCGGCACGCTTGGCCTCGAAGGTTGCTGCTCGCCGGGGCTTGCCGATGACGCGGATGAGCGAGCGCACCAGTTCGGTCTCGATCCCGTCCATGGCCTCGGCGGCGGCCAGTAGCCATTCAATACGCTTGGCTGTTGTTACATCAAGGTTCGCCAAATAGGCTTGGTGCGCGTGCTTGACCGCGGCGTCGATGACACCGCTGTCGGATTCGATCATCTGGGAAGTCACGTTCCCGTCGACCGGCGAAAGGAGCGGCGAGAAGCTCGCATCGGCGGAGACGCTCGCGGGAGAGCCTATCCAGGGCAGAAGGCGCGGGATTTTATTCATGGCAGCGCAAGTCTCCAATTTTTATCTCGGTATGCTGAAACGGTGAGCGGCCTGTGAATCCCAGTACGGCGGCGGTGTCAGTCGAGATGCACGCCGGATGCCTTTACAACATCTCGCCATTTTGGCATCTCCAGCTTGATATATTCGGCGAACTCATCAGGACCCTTCAGTGCCGGATCTGCGCCTAGCTTTGTCAGTGCGTTGACGACATCCGGCCGCGTGAAGCTTCGCGTCAGCGCTGCGGCGACTTTTTCAATAATTGGTTTCGGTGTGTCGGCAGGGGCGAACAAACCCTGCCACGATGGGACCGCATATCCTTGAAGGGTTTCGCCAATCGTCGGCAATTCCGGAGCGCTGGCGCTCCGTGTCGCAGTGCTGACCGCGAGCGAATGGATGGCGCCGGCTTGCGCCTGTGGCCAAAGCGTCGTCATGCTGTCGATGGCTAGATCGACGCTACCGTTCATCAGGCTAGTCACCTCGTCCGTTGTGCTGCGGAACGGCACATGGGTCATATGCGTGCCGGTCGCAAGCTCGAGCATGACGACGGAAAGATGCGACGACGTACCCACACCGGACGAGCCATAATTGAGCTTTCCGTCGTGGGTCTTGATGAAGTGTATAAGTTCCGGAACAGTTTTTGCGGGAAGTTTTAGATTGACGACAAGCAGATTCGGCATTTGCACAAGAAGCACAACGGGCTGCAAATCGCGTTCGGAGTCATAGGGTAACTTACTATAGACGAACTCGTTGAGCACGATCCCGCTGAACGTTCCGAGTAAAAACGTATAGCCGTCGGCGGCGGCTTTCGCCACGTAGTTGGTACCGACGCTGCCGCCAGCGCCAGAACGATTTTCTACCACAAAGGGTGTACCAAGCTCCGCCTGCAATTGCTGCGCCACGATGCGTGCCAGCAAATCCGCCGATCCGCCTGCCTGAAACGGGACGACGATCGTGACCGGTCGCTCGGGCCAACCTTCCTCGCAAAGAGCTGGCCGCGCATACGAGATCAGGAGCGCCGTAACGGCTAATAAGGCGAAACGCATGGAGCCTCACGATGACAACGTACCACCACCGGAACCATTGTGCGAAACACCGTTCGTCTTCAGGAAACGCTGCTTCAGCCAGATACCGCATTCAAGTGAGCGTCCTTGCGCTTGAACAGATTTTCGTCGGCATACCCCATGGTCTCCGGTTTGCCGCGGCCAATCATCACCTGAAAATAGACCGGTTCGAGCGAGTCGTTTTGATAACCGTGAATGACGCCGGCAGGACACGCGAAACATTCCCAGGGCCCAAGCCGCGTCGTGATACGCTTGCCGCTTTCGTCTTCGGCAAAAACGTCCAGATAGCCTTGGAGAACGAAGAAGCATTCCTCGACTTCGTGTGTGTGCGCAGCGTTGCCTTGCCCCGGCTCGACATACATGATCGACAACGTGAAATTGCCTGCCGGGATTACGGTTGGATCGCCGTGCTTGCCGGAGCCTCCGGCGCCAATAAAGCGATGTTGCGCGCGTTTGAAGCCCTCGATCTTGGCGTCTTCAAAAGCCGCCCAATCCGCCTTCTTCGCTTTGAAACGGCCAACGTATTTTTCCATGATTTCTTCGATTGAGACGCTTTCGAGTTCCTTTGGACGCGGATGACGAGCGACGCTCATGTTGTGCTCCTGTCGATTGATTGAGACGTGAAAACCTGCTTTCGCTCGCATTGCAGTGTCAATGAACTCGGCGCGCCTCACGTGCATCCTGCACGAGTTGCCACAAATGCGATGGCGAAAGTGGCAAGTCGCGCGGTTCAACACCAAACGAGCTCAACGCATCGGCGATGGCATTGGCGATCACGCCCCCGACCGAAATGATACCGCCCTCGCCAGCGCCTTTGGCGCCCAGTGGGTTGATCGGAGACGGATGGGATTCCATGACGATGCCGCGGATTCTGGGAAAATCGGTCGCAGTAGGCACAAGATAATCGGCAAGCGAGCCGGTGAGGAGCTGACCCTGCTCGTCATAGATCAGATGTTCCATGACCGCGCCGCCAAGGCCCTGAACGATCGCGCCGACCAACTGGCCCTTGAGCATAAGTGGATTGATCATGCGGCCGCAATTCTCCACCGCAACATAATCCAGTAACTGCACATGCCCGGTCTTGGCATCGACCGAAACATGGGCGGCGTGAGCTCCGTAGGCCCAGGTATGTTTCTTATTGAGAAAGGCCCCTTCTACCGACAGCGATTCGGGCGCGAGCTCTGCCCAAGAAATCGATTTGCCGTCCGGGGCCATCGCACGCCCCTCGGCGAGCAGGACCTCGGTAGCGCCGCAATTGAGGCGCCGTGCCGCCTCCGCACACATCGCGCTCCGAAGCTTTGTTGCCGCATCCAGGACCGCCGAGCCTCCCATCACAATGGAGCGGGAGTGATACGAGCCATAGCCGTCGCTGACATAGGCAGTAGAGCCGTGAAACACCTTGTTGATACGGTTGATCGGTATTTCCATGGCGTCGGCGGCGATCTGAGCGAAGGCCGTTTCCAAGCCCTGTCCAACCCCCGACGAACCCATGTAAACAGTAAGCGTACCGTCCTTCTCGAGCACCAGCCGCGCGCTCTCCTTGGGACCAGCAGCGCCGCCCTCAATGAAACAGCTGACCGCAGTGCCGTGATAGCGGCCGTCAACGCACTTGCTCTTGAGCTTTGCTTTCTCGGCCCAGCCGAACTCCGCCAAGCAACGATCGAGCGTGACCTGATAATCGCCGCTGTCGAGCTCGTCTTTACTCTCGAAAGGCGTGATGGTGGCGACCGTGTAGGGTATCTCTGCTTCTTTGATAAGATTAAGCCTGCGGAATTCGACTTGGTCGAGACCGAGGTCGCGCGCCACAATGTCGAATAATCGCTCGCGGAAAAAGTCGGTCTCGAAGCGACCCGGGCCGCGATACGTGCCCACCGGGGTCTTATTGGTCAGCAGCAGCGCTACGTCTATGTCGATGTTGGGAATGCGGTAAGCCCCGGACATGAATTGCGCGATGTTGCGCGCACCAACCGCGCCGTTCGTCCGCATATAGGCGCCCATGTCGACGAAGGCGTGACCGCGAAGTCCGAGGATCGTACCGTCCCTCATGCACGCAATCTCGATGTCGCATGCTGCCTCGCGCGCATGATTCATGGTCATCAAGTGCTCACGGCGATCCTCTGTCCATTTAACCGGCCGGCCGGCGTATCGCGCGGCGAATGGAATAAGAAAATCTTCCGGATAAAACTCGCCGCGCGCCCCAAAGCTGCCGCCGACGTCGCACTCGACCATGTCGATCGAATCCTCAGCAAGTCCCAATTGCCGGGCGATAATGCGCCGATTGAAGAAAAGCACTTTCGCGGCGCCACTAACTGTGAGTTTGCCCGACCCGGCATCCCACTCGCAGAGCAACCCCCGCGGCTCCATCGGAAGGGCCGTGTGGCGCTGCGTACTGAAACTCTCACGTCGCACATAAGGCGCATTTTTGAAAGCTGCCGCGGCGTCACCTAGCAGGGCGCGAAATTTCATCGCGATGTTGGTGCCCTTGTCCTCGAAGAGAAGCGTCTCGTTCTTTGCCGCGATCGTGTGATTTGAAACCGCCGGGAGCGGTTCGATATCGACCGCGATCTCACTAAGCGCGTCCTCGGCAATAGCAGCGCTTTCGGCAAGCACGAGTGCCAACGCCTCGCCGACATAGCGCACCTTGTCGCGGGCCATCACCGGCTGTCCGAACGCCTCGAATTCCGGCATCGGCTGCAGCCGCATCGGTACGCGTGGTGTCGGGTTGCCAAGATCCGCGGCCGTGATGACGGAATGCACTCCCGCGAGCCCGCTAGCCCGCGAGACATCAATGGATCGGATAAGACCATGGCCGACAGTGCTACGCAGGACGGCCGCATGCAGCATGTCCTTCCGCGCGAGATCGTCGACATATTGCCCTCTGCCCCGCAGCAGGCGGAGGTCTTCTAACCGTTCGATAGGCTGCCCGACGAACAGGTTATTAATTTTCATCGCACGCCCTTTATTTGCCCTTATACGCGGAGCGCGCGTCGAGCACCGCTTCAACGATGGAGATATAGCCAGTACAGCGGCAGAGGTTGCCGGAGAGAACATCGCGTACGCGATCGGCATCGCAGTCAGGCTCTTCACTCAACAACGCATGTGCTGTCGTAATCATTCCGGGCGTGCAGAAGCCGCATTGCAGCGCGTGATGCTTTCGGAACGAGGCTTGCAGTGGCGTGAGACCCTCCTCGAGCGAGAGGCCCTCCACCGTGACTACTTTGGCGTCTTCGGCCTGCACGGCGAGCATCAGGCACGAACGCACAGCCGCGCCATCGACCAGCACGGTACACGCGCCACAGACCCCGTGTTCGCAGCCCACATGCGTCCCGGTGAGCCTCAATTGATGGCGGAGACAGTCAGCAAGCGTCAACCGAGGCTCGACGTCGACCTCAACCTGGTTGCCGTTTACTTCGAAGCGTATTGTCATTGGATTGACGCCTTCCTAGGTCATCGCGCTCTTTAACGCGCGCTCGACCATGACCCCGACCAGTGCTTTACGGTAGGCGCCGCTCGCGTGAATATCGTCCGACGGTTCGACAGCGGCAGATGCCACCGCTTCCGCCTTGGCAATGAGCGTCTCGTCGACCCTGCTGCCGTTGATGGAATCTTCCACGGCGGTAAGCCGGAGTGGCCGGTCGCCGACGCCGATAACGCCGACATGGGCGTTGTGCGCCCGCCCGGCATTATCCTCATCGTAAAACAATGCCGCGGCAGCCAGAGCAAAGTCGCCGCGGCGGCGGGCGAATTCCGAAAACCCGAAGCGGCGCCCCGCGGGCCAAGCCGGAAAGCGAATTTCGGTAATGATTTCGTCGGGCTTTAACGCCGTCATCAGAGGGCCGACGAAGAAATCGGCGGCTTCGATCAAACGCGTGCCGGCTTTGCCTACGGCAGCGATCGTCGCCCCGCAAGTCACAACGATTCCGGGCAGTTCGGCAGCGGGATCGGCGTGGGCAACGCTACCGCCAACCGTTCCACGGTTGCGGATCTGATAGTGCGCGACGTGCTCGACGGCCGCCGCCAGCAGCGGGTGGGCACCGCGCAGCCGCGGGTCGTCGAGGATATCGCGCCAGCGCACCATTGCGCCGAGCGTAACGCCGTCATCGTGAGAAATCCTGATCTCTCGCAATTCCGAGAGTTTCCGCAGATCAATGACGAGCGATGGCGAAGCAACGCGGAATGCCAGCATCGGTACGAGACTTTGGCCGCCGGCGAGTGGCTTCGCCTCGCCGTCATGTGCGGTGAGGAGCGCAACAGCTTCCGAAATGGTCGTCGGACACGCGTATTCGAAGGACGGCAGTTTCATGGCCTGGAACGTTCGCCTCGAATCTCTGGGTGGGCTTCTTTTCTATGACCTTTCTAGTCTTTCTTGACCATCCGGTCAACACTGTAGGCTTCTTGCGCGAACGGCAGAAACATCGGGATGCGGGCGCCAATGAGCCCGATGAATTAGTGATCGTCCTACGAACGCTCGTACACAGAACCAGTACGATCGCCTTAGTAAAGTCGGTGACCGAGTACGGCGGGCGAAGCAATGTAGCCGCGGGGTTTGGCTCAATTTGACTGCGATCGACGGCGCTGGACCAGCGTACTTCTATTGACTACCCGGTCAACTGATCGTTATCATTTAGTCGGGGAAAGTTCACGCGGGGGAGCGAAATGTCCGATTTGGTAATCCGATCGAAAGGCGACGTCGCAGCCTTCGTAAATGATCAGCCCATGACAAGAGCCGGGCTTGGAGTCGTGCTGATCGCGTTGGGCGGTGTCTTTGTCGATGCCTACGACTTTGCCAGCCTCGGAATCGGGGTCCCCGGGCTGAGCGCAGAATTCCACCTGCAGCCATCGCAACTCGGCTTGATTGCATCAATTATGGGCGTCGGCGCCGTGCTTGGTGGCATTGCTGGAGGCTACTTGGCCGACAGGGTCGGCCGGCTGAGGATGTTCATAATCGATTTGATATGCCTTGTCGTTGCCACCCTCGGCGCGTCGCTGGCGCCAAACATTTACGTATTGTTCTTTTTTCGTTTTCTCATAGGCGTCGGAGTGGGTTTGGATTACCCGGTCGCATTCAGTTTCCTCGCGGAAATAGTCAACACCAGGCGAAGAGGCGGAAGTATCGCGTCGTGGGTTTTTATCTGGCAGGTGGCCGTTGCGGTCTCCGTATTAGTTGCGCTTGTTATTTATTACCTCGGCTTCACCGAACACTTATGGCGCTTCGCCGTCGGCTTCGGAGCTGTTCCAGCCCTCATAATTCTCGCGCTGCGAGGCAAATATATGTGGGAAAGTCCATTGTGGGCGGCAAATTACGTCGGCTTGCCCGAAGCTGCCAGACTGCTGCAAAAAACCTACGGCGTGTCGGTCCGTGTCGTAGACGGCTATGTTCCGGCAGTAGAAACTACGCCGGTTACCTACTCGGCGATTTTCCTGCCCCCCTATGGATTGCGCACCTTACTCGTCTCGATCATCTCAATCACGCAGAGTTCTGGAATATTTTGCGGTCGGTTTCTATCTGCCGTCGATTTCGGGCGCGATCTTTGGAAAGGGATTCGTCTACGCCGCGGTCGGAACACTTGTTTCGACGATTGCCGGGGTCATTGGAGGTTTAGCTGCGGCGGCATTCGTCGACCGGCTCGGTGTACGGAGATTGTTGATCGTCGGTTATACGATCATCGTTATGTGCCTGATTTCATTTTGGTGGACCGCGGACCGAGTTTCTCCCTTTATTTCAATCTTGCTCATTTATGGGTTTATTCTAGGCCAGACGCTGGGGCCCGGGTCGGTGTCTGCCTCGATCGCTGCCCTCTCCTATCCGACGCTCTTGCGTGGCACCGGCACCGGTTGGGCACAAGGTATGGTGCGGGTGGGAACGATAATCGGGCTTTTCTTCTTTCCGCCGCTTCTGGCACAATTTGGCCTCGCAAATTTGATGCTGGCGCTGGTTCTTGTCCCCTGTACAGGGCTTCTCTCACTTTGGGCGATCAAGTGGGAACCAATTGGCAGCAATATTGAAAGCGAACCCGAAAGCAGCGATCGAGTCGCCTTTGCTGGACAAGCTGTCCCGCTAAAAGGACGATAGGCTACCTTGCGCACAGTAGTTGCTTCGCGCTTGCCCAGGTCCCGTCAAGCGCGAGCAAGCCGCGGAAACAACCGGCGCGGATTAATGTCGGCAATGGTGTTGATCTCGTCCGGGCTAAAGCCCGCATCGGCCAGCATTTTCAACGGATCGAGATCGGCCGGCGGAAACGAATAATCGGTACCGAGAGCCAGGCGACCGATTCCCATGCTGCCGGCAAGAAATCGCAGGACGTGCGGTGCATGCACAATCGTGTCATACGCCATCTGCTTAGCATATTGCGACGGCATGGCGACAGCGACATCCCCCTGCGCATCGCGGTCCATGCGAGTGTGCATCAGATCGAAGCGTCCGATCAGATAGGGAAAGCACCCGCCACCATGGGCAAGCACGATCGATAGCTTGGGAAAGCGGTCGAACACGCCGGCAAATATTAGAGAACCGACCGCGAGCGTGGTGTCGGCAGTGTAATACACTATCTGCGCCAATGCGAATTTGCCCGCGCGAGGGACCGGTTTGACCATGACCGGGTGCACGACCACGGGAATCCCGAGCGCTTCAGCCCGTTGCCAAAACGGCTCGAGCGGCACTTCGCCGAGATTAATGCCTTCAACATTGGCGGCGACCATGACGCCGACGGCACCTAGATTGTGTGCCCGCTCCAATTCGGAGGCAGCATCCTCCCCATTCGGCATCGGCACCGATGCCAGCCACGAAAAGCGGTCAGAATTGCGCGCGCACCACTCCGCCAAGGTATCGTTGAGAACGCGATGCCAGGCGACACATTTTTCCGGCGACAAACCGTTGCCGTAAATATCCGGCCAGGTCGCAACAACCTGACGATCTATTTTTTTTAAATCCAGCCATGCGCGCCGCTCATCGGAGGTCTCAACGAGTTTCGAGAAGAACGGGCGTACCCGGAATCCGTACTCAAAATGCAACGCCGGCGGTGAGCCGATGGCCGACGAATCGGCAGTAACACCGAACGCGGCGCCGTGGGCTTCGATCTGAGAGATCAGGTCAGACGGCACATAATGGGCGTGGATGTCAATGACCATCGGGAATTCACAATAAGCTGCATGTCGGACCGACGCGCAGCGGGGCACTCGCTCATCGATACCAACAACAATCTGAGACGAAAGTCTACTATGCCGAGCCCGGACGCGGTCGCCTCCAGACCTTCGAACTCGCCCAACAAACGCGCGAACAATCTAAATCGTCGTCGAATGAGTTGTCGGTACACGCAGGCACAAAAAAGGCCGTCAAGTCAGTTCACGCGCCGGAGGTAGTCGGTATGGAAAAGACAGATCGGCTGCGAGATGGATCGCTTCCGAGTGAGACAATGCGTTCCTCCGACGATCAGTCCTTTGCCGGCAAGAAGATGTTGAGCCCCACCGCGACAATCGTGCCAACCACGATCCCATCAGCCGCCAGTAAACGTACCGATTCTGGAAGTGAGGCAAACAACGCCGGCGGCGCGAAATCGACGGCAACGCTCAGCCCGAGCGAAGCCGCAAACAGAAGGAGGTCACGTTGCTTCCGCAAACTCTCGGCGAGGATGCCGACGCCGACCGCCCCTATCATTCCAAACATGAAAATAAGCATGCCGCCGAGCACGAAGGGCGGAACAATCGCGATCAAGGCACCGATTTTCGGCAGCAACGCCATCATCACCAGAATGGCGCCTGCCACCGCCACTACGAAGCGGCTCCCGACACCGGTCAGCGAAATCGCGCCGACGTTCTGATCGTACGATATCAAGGGCACACCGCCGAACAACGCGGCGATCGCCGAGCCCAGGCCGTCCGCCGCGACCGCGCCCCGAACGCGCCGCTCGGTGCCTTCGATCTTCAGCATGCTGCACAGCGCTAGTGTTATGCTCATCGTGTAGACCGCGGCGATCAGGTGGTACACGATAACCGTGATTAATCCGGCGGTGTCGGGCCAAGCGAGGCCTCCATATGGCAGGATGGCCGGCAGGCGGAACCATGGCGCATTCGCGACGAGAGAGAAATTGGCGAGGCCAAGCGGAATCGAAACCAAATAGAGAATTACCAGTGCGAGGAATACCGAAAGCGCCCGGACGAAGCCGCGCGTCAGCCGGTTGATGGCGATGATCAGCAGCAGGCTTCCAAGCGCAAGAAAAATGGTGATCGGCTGGCCAGCATAAGGCGTGTTGATTCCGGCCGCGATCGTCACCGCGATGCGGATCAATGTGACGCTGGTGACGACGAGCAGCGTTCCAACCACCACCGGCGGAAACAGCGGACGCAGCTTTCCCAAGAGCGGACTGAGCGCAAACAGCACTAGGCCGCCGATTAACATCGCCGATGTCGCGGCGGCGAGGCTCGTCGACTTTGCTATCGCGACCACCGGGCCAATATAGACGGTATAGGCGCCGAGCAGGAGCGGCAGGCGCGCACCCACCCAGAAGACCCCGATTGCGGAAATGATCGTTCCTATCCCGCAGCCGAGCATCACCCCCGTAATCATGGTGGTTCGAAGCTCGGGCGATAGATTGAGAAGTTGGCCGATAACGAGCGGCGCCGCGATCATAGCCGTGAACATGACGAGCACATGCTGCAAGCCGAACAGCATGGTAGGCACCGCGCCCGGCTTATCTTCCAAACCGTAACGAAGGTTCAGGATATTCACGCCTGTCCTCGTGATCCCTTCACCGGAAAGTGCGCTTCCGACCTTCTCATCAACCTTTGACGACGACATCGCTACCCCGCCTGCCGATTGCCTCGTTGCCCTGGCAAATATTGTTCCAGTTTCGACCAGTGATGACCAGGGTCCGTTCAAACTCCGAATGACACGTGCGCGCTGACGATTTTCCAGCCGCCTTTGGTCCGCATCCACGTTTGGCTTTGGCGGCCGATCTTGCTGGAGCCGACCGGAACGTCGTCCATCATGATCGCCAGACGCGGCGACCCGGCAGGCCCAATCTGTACGATCATGGTCCTCATTTTCCGTGTCCTAGGCGAATTGCGCTTGATCTCGACGGTTCGGCGGCAGCAACGACGGCTCTGTTCTGGCGATGGCCGTGGAGCGTCCTTGATGGCTAATGGAGCGTCCTTGATGGCTAATATTGACCTCGTGGCTCGAGGCCGAGCGCCATCTGCCCATACATCGCGGCCACACTGTCCCAGTTTACCGAGACGTGGCGGGCCACGGCGTTGACATCGCGCCAAGCCCGCTGAATCGGGTTCGAAAGGGCCAATCCATTGCCTCCGGTCGCTGCGTTGAGCATATCGACCGACTTGACCGCGAGATCGACGGCAAACGCCTGGCCGCGACGATTGGTGATCCGTTGACTGACAGATCCCTCTCCGCTCTGTCGTACCTCCCGAGCGATAACCTCTAGATCGCGAAGCAGGATCGTCCGGGCAGCATCGACAGATGCCGCAGCTTCCGCCACACGGATTTGAATGCTGGAAAACTCGGCCATCCGGTTGTCGCCGCCGGTCACCGAGCCTCGCGTCAGCCGCCCCTTGGTGCCGGCGATGAAATCATCGATTGCACCGCTCGCGGCGCCAACGGCGGTCGCCGCCAGACATGCGGATACGTGGCAATAAACCGGTACGGCGTAGAGCGGATTTGCATAGCGTTTGCTGCCCGGACTTCGGCCTGAGGCCGCATCCGCGAACAGGAGCATGCGGTATTTGGGCACGAACACGTCGTTAAGAACAAGGGTTTTACTGCCTGTGCCGGCGAGGCCAATGACCTCCCAGGTATCTTCGATCGCATAGTCGCTCGCCGGCACTAGGAGGAACGCCGGCTGGCTAGGACGATCCGATGTCCCGGGCAGACGCGCTGCGCAGATCGCCCATTGCGAATTGTCGCAACCGCTGGCGAAAGACCACCGACCGTTCAGTCGGTATCCGTCGCGTTCCAGGCGCGCCTCATTGATAGGCGCGTAGGAGCCGCAAAACGTTGCATCGGGGCTGGTGCCCCAAGCATCTTCCTGAGCTTGCGCGGGAAACAAGCCCACCATCCACTGATGAGCGGCAAGCAAACCACATACCCAGGCTGTCGATGCACAGGCGGCAGCCAATTCCATCATCAATGCGACGAGAACGGTAAAGTCCTGTTCGTAGCCGCCGTAAGCGGCTGGCTGCACTAGCTTGTAGAGTCCCGCTTGGCGCAGCGCCTCGATCGTCGCAACCGGTACCGTACGCGCACGCTCGCATGCAACCGCTCTTGACTTGATATCAGGCAGTACGGACTTCACGGCGGCGCGGAGCATGTCCACCGAAGGATCCACGCGCGCGGCGGCAACCGAACCCTGCAATATCGCCGGCAATGCGCCGCCCTCCTTTATCGCCGGACGGCGGCCGCAATCACAGCGCGCCCTGTGGCACTCAGGCTTTGCGTACGCATACTTCCAATCCTGTCCAATCGAGTCAATAACGGTGTGCCACCAGCGCTGATCTGCTTTCATGCAAACCGGGCGAATTATTACGCGCGCACCTGATCGTCTTGTGGGGGAGCCATGAAGCATTACGTCGGTACGCCGATAACCAGGCAGGAAGATTCCCGTTTCCTCAAGGGTGACGGTCACTATGTCGACGACATCCACGTCGATGGAATGCTGCACGCGGCATTGTACCGGAGCTCATCGCCGCACGGACGGATTCGGCAGATCGACATCGCCAAGGCGGCGGCGTTGCCGGGTGTCGTGGGCGCATTCACCCACTCCTATTTTTCTCCTCTACAGCCTATCCGTCCACGGCTCGCTTCAATGCCGGGTTTCGAGAATTTTCTGCAACTGCCTCTTGCCACCGACAAGGTCCGGTATGTCGGCGAACCCATGGCGATTGTAGTCGCGACAAATCCGTACGTCGCCGAGGATGCCGTCGCGCTCATCTCGGCGGAGATCGAAGAGCTACCGGCGATCATGAGCTGGGACGACGCCGCGGCCAAGGTGTCCACGCTTGTCCATGAGAGCGCCGGTACGAATGTATCAAGCATCGAGGTTAGTCGTGGTGACGCCGGCGCGGCATTCCGGACGGCGGCCTATGTCAGGCGCGAAACCTTCAGCGTGCAGCGTCATACGGCCGTTCCCATGGAGACGCGCGGGCTCCTTGCCGTCTGGGATGCTGAACATCAGCGCATGACGGTGTCCGGCATCACCAAGGTGCCGTTTTTTAACCGCACCATGCTTGCCGCCATGCTGGGTCTTCCCGAGAGTTCGGTCGTGATGAAGGTTGGTGACGCAGGTGGCGGCTTCGGGGTTCGCGGTGAATTCTATCCGGAAGACTTTCTTATCCCGTTCCTCGCACGACGGCTCAACCGTCCAATTAAATGGATCGAGGATCGGCGGGAGCACTTCCTGACAACCAATCACGCGCGAGAAGCCACTTGCGATCTGGAGATAGCCTGCGATCGCGATGGAACAATCGTGGCCCTGCGGGGCGAGGTCACCGTGAATATCGGGGCCTATGCTCGCGGCACCGGCGGCACTTCGCCGACGCGATGCGCGCAGTTTCTGCCGGGGCCTTACCGCATTCCGAACTTTCATTGCAAAGTGAATGCACACGTCTCCAATAAGACGCCATCAGGTACCTATCGCGGACCCGGCCGCATCGAGGCCAATTTCTTTCGCGAGCGGTTGATCGATATGGCGGCCGCCGATCTTGCGATCGACCCGGCGGACATGCGACGCCGCAATTTCGTCACGGCACAGGAAATGCCCTTCGATATTGGCCGGCTCGTGCACTACGAGCCGCCAGCGTCATTCGATTCCGGGAAATTCGCCGCAGTTTTCGAAACTGCGCTGGAGAAAATCGGCTGGTCGGATAAGCAATCAGTTCAAGGGCGCAAGATCGACGGCTTCTTCCACGGCATCGGCGTTGCGTCTTTCGTTGAGAGCAGCGCAGGCGGGTTGAAAGAACATGCACGGATTCGTCTTGGGCTGGATGGCGGACTCGAAGTGTATGTCGGCGCCACAAGCACCGGCCAAGGCCACGAAACGGTATTCGCGCAGGTCTGTGCCGATGCGCTGCAACTACCGCTTGATGGGATTCGAATTATCTGCGCCTCGACCGACGAATTGGAAGAGAGCTTGGGCACATGGCATAGCCGTTCGGCCGTGATGGCAGGCAACGCGGTTTTGACCACAGCAAAATCTTTTATCGAGCGCCTTCAATCGGTGGCGTCCGAATATTTCGGACGGCCGAACGTTGCACTTGAATGGCGGGACGGACGCTTCTGGCGCACCGACACCGATACCAGCGTGACGTTGACCGCGCTGGCACGCTTCGCAGCGGAGCGAGGGGATACCGTCGATGTGCCCGGCGTTTTCAATTATACCGGCGCCAAACCGTTCAGCTATGGAACTCATGCCGCACACGTCGCGGTCGATCCGCGCACAGGATACGTCCGACTGATTGATTTCATCGCCATCGAGGATATCGGCCGGGTGCTCAATCCGCTCATCGTTCACGGCCAGGCGCTCGGCGCCATCGTCCAGGGCCTCGGCGGCGCATTCCTCGAGCAGTTGCACTATGACGGAGAGGGGCAAATGCTCACCGCTTCGTTCGCCGATTATCTCCTGCCAACGGCGACCGACTTTCCAAATATTCGTGGTGAGTTCCTAGAACTTGCCCATGCCCCGGGAAACCAGCTTGGCGCCAAGGGTGCCGGAGAAGGCGGGATCGTCGCCGTGGCCGCCGCAGTGAGCAATGCGGTGTCAGCCGCACTGTCATCTTTTGATGTGCAAGTCCGCAGCTTGCCGTTGTCGCCACCTCGCATTTGGCAGTTAATTCAAGATGCACAAGCAAAGTAACACAAGCGGGCAGTTGACGGAGCGACGGGAGGCGACATGGATTTCATTATTCGCAATGCACGCCTAATGACAAAGGATGGCCTATGGGACATCGGTATAGACGGCGAAAACATTGCTGCGGTCGAGCGTACACTGCCCGTGGAGGCAGCCCAGATCGACGCCGGGGGTAATCTCGTTGCCCCAACCTATGTCAACGGCCACGTCCATCTCGATAAATGCAATCTCGGCGACGTGATGCGGCCGAACAAGACCAATAGCTTTCAGGAATCCCTGGAAATCACCTGGGAGCACAAGCGCAACTACACCATTGAAGACATGGTCGCACGCGCCAGTCGCGCCATCGAGGAAGGCATCCTTAACGGCACCACGGTATTCCGCGTGTTCGCGGACGTCGACAGCATCGGCGGATTGAGGCCGATCGAGGGAATGCTCGCGCTACGCGACAAATGGCACGGCGTGGTTCGCATACAGCTCGCCGACTTTCCTCAGGAAGGCATTGTTCGCGACCCCGCTACATTCGAGCTCATGGACGAAGGCATGCGGATGGGCGCCGATGTCGTCGGCGGCCTGCCATGGCACGAATGGACCGACCAGGACGCGCGCGAGCACATCGATCTTTGCTTCGCACTCGCGAAGAAATACGACAAGGATATCCACATGCTGGTGGATGACACCGATAACGCGAACAGCCGCTCGCTCGAATATCTCGCGGCGAAGACGCTGCGCGAGGAATATCACGGGCGGGTCTCAGCGAGCCATTGCGGTGCGCTTGCCGCCTATGACGAGGTCCACGCGCATAAAGTGATGGCGCTGGTGAAGGCGGCCGGTATCTCGATATCGACCAATCCGCACATCAGCTTGGTGGCGCAGGGCCGCTACGACAAGGAGCCGATCCGCCGCGGCGTTACGCGAGCCAAGGATCTGTGGCGCCTAGGGGTCAATGTTTTCTCCAGCCAGGACGACGTCAACGATCCGTATTATCCGTTCGGCCGCAACGACCAGCAGGAAGTCGCGGCCCATGTCTGTCACACCTGCCACATGACCTATCCGAACGAACTTGCCGCGGTGTTCGACTTCGTCACATCCAATGCGGCGCAAGCGCTGCGGCTCGAACATTACGGTGTCACGCCGGGATGCGTGGCCGACATCAACATTCTAGCCGCTCCGGGCTGGCAGCACGTGCTACGCCTGCAGCAGCCGCCCAAGGCCGTCATCCGCCGCGGCAAGGTAATCGCCCGCAACGAACTCTCGCGGCAAATTTTGGCCAGCTGACCGGAAATGTATTCTGGCCAGTCTGCTTTTGCTACGCGGCGGAAGTCAGTCGCCTTCGCGAAAGGAACGCTAATTCAGCAACAGCTGATCGTCGGCGAGAACAGTGCCTTCCTTGCGCTGAAATAGTCTCATCAAGCTTTCTATAGTCAGTGCCGCACGCTCTGCACCAGAGACGTCGAGCGTGACATGCCCTTGATGCAGCATGATGGTGCGTGTGCCGTAATCCAGCGCCTGCCTCATGCTGTGGGTCACCATCACCGCGGTGATGCCAAGGCTGTGCACCACCTCGCCGGTGAGTTTCATAACCAGCTCCGCAGCCGTCGGATCGAGCGCCGCGGTATGCTCGTCAAGCAGCAATACCTTGGTTGGCCCAAGAGTCGCCATGATCAGAGCCAGTGCCTGACGCTGGCCGCCTGAAAGCAGTGAAACGCGATCGTCGAGGCGCTTTTCCAGACCCAGACCGAGCATCGCAAGCCGCTCTATGGCTCTGCGGCAAATGTCGGCATTGATCGCAAAGCGAAACCCACGCGGCGCGGTGCGAGCTGACGCAATCGCGACATTTTCGATGATCGACATGGTTTCGCAAATGCCGGCGCGCGGATCCTGGAACATACGGGCGATCATGCTGGAGCGGCGAAACACTGGCCATGTTGTGATATCGCGATCGTCAACGAATACGCGACCCGTGTCAGGCATCAGCTCACCGGCGAGAATATTCAGAAACGTCGACTTACCAGCGCCGTTCGAACCAATAACCGTGACGAACTGCCCTGTAGGCACAGAAATATTGATATCACGTAGCGCGCGCATCTCGAGCGCGGTGCCGCGATTGAAGGTAACGTCGATATGTTCGGCGCGGATCATTCTCCGGGGCGTCCGAAGGTCTTGCGCCATGAAAACTTGCGACCCGGCGCGAACAGCGCGATGGCGACGAGAATCGCCGTGACTACATTCACGTCCGACGCCGTCAGTCCGACATTGCCGGAGTTCAGCGCTAGCGCGATTGCAAGCCGGTAGAGGATCGAGCCGAGCACGCAGGCAAGCGTGGCGATCGGCACGAAGCGCGAGGGCATCAGCGCGGTGCCCCCGATCACCGCGGCGAGCGCCACCACGATCACGCCAATGCCCATTGCCACATCGGCGGCCCCAAGCATTTGCGCGAAAAGCGCGCCGCTCAGCGCCGTCAGTCCATTCGCGATGGCAAGCCCGATCCAGATCATGCGCTGCACGTGGACGCCATTGGCCTGCGCCATGCGCGGGTTTGCCCCCGCGGCGCGCATCGAAAGACCGAAGCCCGTCGCCAGAAACAAATCGAGCAGTAGCTTGCAGACGAGGACCATGGCCGCGAGCAGAACAAGCGGAACATAGAACGACGGGACGCCGAAATTCGCGACCGTGGAATATACCGTATCGACGCGCAGCAGGCCGATGTTCGGCCGCCCCATGATGCGGAGATTGATGGAATAAAGTGCAATCCCGGTCAGGATACCAGCAAGAATATGCAAAATTCGCAGCTTGAGATTAAGGAAGGCCGTGATGGTGCCGGCGGCGCAGCCGGCCGCGATGGCGGCGAGCGTCGATATCCACGGATCAAAACCGGAAACCATCAACTGCGCCGACACCGCGGCGCCGAGCGGAAACGAACCCTCGACGGTGAGATCGGGGAAATCCAGCACCTTGAATGTGATGTATGATCCAAGCGCGACCAGCGCGAACGCCAAACCAGTTTCAAGCGATCCGACGAAGGCATAAAGGCTCACGACCGACCTTCACTCATTGGTGGCGCCTCAATCAGGGCGACTAGAAGATGCGTGCTGCGCGGTCCAACACCGGCTGTGGTACGGTCACCCCCATCTTCTCGGCGGATGCCTTGTTGACGTAGAGGCTGAGCAATTTCGGGTTGTCCTTGAGGTAAATTGCATCGATATCGCCTGGTTTCTCGCCCTTGAGCACCCTATCGACTAGCCCGGCGGTGATCTGTCCCATTTCACCGAAATCGTAGCCGACCGTGGCGATGGCACCGCGCTCGACGCTGCGCCGCTCAGCGGTGAATAGCGGGGTCTTGGTGTCCTGAGCAACCTTCACAAGGGCCTCGAAGCCCGAATAAACGGTTGTATCGTTCGGCACGAATATCGCATCCACCTTGCCGACCAGGTTTTGCCCGGCGGTAGCGACGTCATTCACGCTCATCGCATTGGATTCGATGGTTTTGAAACCCTTTGTCTTCGCCAGCTCCTTGATGCTGTCGACCGTCGAGCGCGAATTGTCCTGGCTCGGATCGTAAACGAGGCCCAATGTCCGCAGGTTGGGGATGATTTCCTTGACGACGTCGATCTGTGGTTCGGTCGGCACCATATCGGAAACGCCGGTAACATTGCCTCCCGGGTGCTTGATGGCGGTAATGATTTTGGCGCGCAACGGATCGGTCACAGTACTGAACACGATCGGAACATCCGTCGTGGCAGCGACTACCGCTTGGCTCGCCGGGGTGGTGATTGATACGATGACGTCAGGATGCTCGCCGACGAACTGCCGTGCAATTTGCTGCGCGAGGCCGAAATTGCCCTCGGCGCTTTTGAAATCAATCTTGATGTTCTTGCCATCGATGTAACCGTGCTCCGCGAGACCCTTGACAACCCCGTCCTTGACTTCAAGGAGTTGAGGCGTGTCGTTCATCGTCATGATGGCGACGGTCTTACTGCCCTGGGCGTGCGCGGAAGTGGCCATCATCAGCGCGGCAATGGCGAAACACAATTGGCGCATCGGAAGAAACTCCTCGGCGGAATTGGTTGGCATGCGCAGCACCCGACGATAGCGCAGCCCACGCGGCGAGTTTAACCTTAGTGCGCCAGAGCACAAGCGCCCCGGCAAGCTATCGCCGAAGTTGCTCGGACGGTCGCGCAAACGTATTGTACCTGCGATCAGCGGCTTTATTCGCCCGAATCCGACCTGCCTACCTCCGATATCCAGCTAAAGAGCCGAAGCTGGGAGTCTAGCCGCGATGCGCCACCATTAAGGATGCAATGCCGCGCCGCCGTTCCTAAAGTCAGAAGATAAGCCCCAACGCCGAAGAGGAAGCGCCATGAAGTTAGTCGATTTATCGCATGTGATGAACGTTCATACGCCGGGCTGGGTGGGATATGCTGGCAATAAAATGTATTACGCTCAGAACCTACAGACTCAGATGATCGTAGCGCAACGGATCGATACCGCCTTGCATGTCGGGACTCATTTCGACGGCGCCATGCATGCAACAGACAATCGCAATGGAGACATGGCGCACCTTCCGCTCGACTATCTCGTCAATCGGGGCGTGGTCGTAGATATCTCCAAGCATATGCATGACTGGGCGGTGATCACGCCAGAGATGATCGAGTCATCGGGCGCCGATATCCGCGAAGGAGATATACTCATTCTGCACACTGGCTGGCATCGGCATTATGAGGGCCAGCCGCAACAGGATCTTGTGAAGTATTTCTGCTACCACCCCGGGCCTAATCTCGACACCCTGCACTGGATGTTGAAGAAGAGAATCAAGTGGTGGGGCATGGACACCGGCTCCTGCGACCATGCCATGAACACTTCAATCCGGCGCATGCGGCCCGATCTTGCCGATGAATTTGCCCTCAAGCACGGTAAGCCGCCGGCCGAATTCTTCGGCACTTTCACATACAAGCACAAAAAGTCCGGCCGGCTTGTGCAGCAGGACATGTTCCCATTCCACAGTTGGGCCTTTCAGGAAGGGCTCCTTCATGCGGAGAATTTAGGCGGCGATATCGACTTGGTTCTGGGCCAGCGCTGCCTGGTCGGAGCCTTCCCGTGGCGCTACGAGGGGCTGGAAGGCTGCCCATGCCGCATCGTCTGTTTCCTTGATACCGACATGTCGGTAGAGGCTATAGGCGACGCCGCCAAGGCGATTATACGAACTTAGATGAACGTTGCTGCTTCGCGCCTGATCTTTTAGAGCGTCAAAAAGCTGCGCTGCACCTCGGTGTCCTCTGCAAGTTCGGCCATAGGCCCTTCCCAACGGATCTGGCCTTTTTCCAGCATGCAGGCGCGGTCGGACACTAATTCCGCGAACTGGACGTTCTGCTCGGAGAGCAGAATCGATAATCCTTGCTTCTTCAGTTCGACGATGGTGTTGGCGATCTCCTCGACGACCAATGGTGCAATGCCTTCGGAAGGCTCGTCGAGCAGAAGGATTAACGGATTTCCCATGAGCGTGCGCCCGATCGTCAGCATCTGCTGCTCGCCGCCGCTTATACGTCCACCGAGGCGATGGCGCAGCTCGGCAAGACTGGGAAACAGCCGGAACAATGCCTCGGGCGTCCATTCCGGAACGCGGGTGCCATCGTCAAAGAGGCGCGGCGGCTGGCGCCCGATGTCGAGATTCTCCAGAACGGTGAGATCGGAAAAGATGCGACGATCTTCCGGCACGAATCCGACACCGAGCCGCGCGATCTCGAATGGCTTCAGTTCCGATATATCGTGTCCGTTAGCGAGCACTATGCCGCTTCGCCGCGTCAGCAGCCCCATGATAGCCTTCATGGTCGTCGATTTTCCGGCGCCGTTGCGCCCCATCAACGTGACGACCTCGCCGCGCCGGACCGTGAACGCTACGTCGTAAAGAACTTGCGCGGCGCCGTACCAGCCACACAGGCCTTCGACCGTGAGAGCAGGCGAAGCATTCATGAGACTGGTTTCCTCGCGAAAGTTCGGCCGCTGCCAAAATAAACTTTCTGCACCAACGGATCGTTACGGATCGTGTTGGCGTCCCCGTCAGCGATCAGCTTGCCGCGCGCCATCACGATGATGCGGTCGGCAAAAGCAAACACTACATCCATGGAATGCTCGGTGAAGAGGACGGAGATGCCACGTTCGACCACCAGCCGCTTTGTGAGCGCAATCAAATCGTTGCGCTCGCGCGGCGCCATTCCCGCCGTCGGCTCGTCCATCAGCAGCAGCCGCGGATCGGCCGCGAGGGCAATGGCGAGCTCGACCCGCTTGACGTCGCCGTAGGCTAGCTCCCGGCAGGCTCGATCGGCGGCTTCGTGCATGCCGACCTGACGCAGCAGCTCGAGCGCCTGCTCGCGATGATACGATGTCGCTGCCCGCCATAGGCGGTACGTTTTTCGGCCGTTGGCGATGAGCGCCATCTGCACGTTTTCTGCGACAGTCATCGAGCCGAAGGTGGCCGCAATCTGAAACGTTCGAGCGATGCCGCGGCGACAAATCTGGTGCGGCGGAAGTCTTGAGATATCGCTGCCATCGAACCGGACTTTTCCGGCGTCCGGCTGCAGCTGGCCGTTGATCATGTTGAAGCAGGTCGTCTTGCCGGCGCCGTTGGGTCCGATCAGTGCTAAAAATTCGCCGTTTCCAAGCGAAAAACTGACATCGTCCACGGCGCGCACCGCGCCGAAACTCCGGCACAGCGAGACAATTTCGAGGCCGCTCATAACCGGCGCCAGCGAGCGGCGAGGCGCAGAAATGCGCCGGCAAGTCCGGCTGGGAATGCGAGCACCAGGACCAGAATGATTCCGCCCAGAAGCGCGTGCCAATATTGAGTCTGCCGCATAACCATGTCCTCAAGTATGGCAAAGACAGAGGCGCCAACGATCGGGCCGGACAGGGTCTGGATGCCGCCGAGCAGCACCATCACGAGTCCATCGATAGAGCGGCTTATGCTGATGGTTTCCGGTGAAATGGAGCCCTTTGCGAAGGCGAAAATTCCGCCAGCGACGCCGCACACCGCGCCAGCGATAGAAAAGGTTATCCAATGCACTTTTTTTACGTCGATCCCGATCGCTTCCGCCCGTAATGGAGAATCGCGACCGCAACGCATCGCATAGCCCAACGGCGCAAACAGGATACGCCGCAGCACAAGGACACCCGCCACAACCAGAGCAAGGGTGAGCAGGAAATAGGCCGATAGTCCGTCGAAAGGCGGGCTCGGCCAAATGCCGAGAATGCCGTTAGAGCCGCCGGTGACATCCTCCCATTGAAAGACAATCGACCAGACGATTTGCGCGAAAGCGAGCGTGAGCATCGCGAGATAGACGCCCGAGAGCCGTACGGCAAACCAACCAAACAAAACAGCGCCAAGCGCCGCTACCGCGGGAGCGGCCAGCAGCGCCACACTCATCGGAACGGCGAACCATTTTACAGCAAGCGCTGCTCCATAGGCGCCAAGCCCGAAATAGGCGGCGTGGCCGAACGAGTGCATGCCGCCCGGACCCATGATGAAGTGAAGGCTGGTTGCGAACAAGATTGCGATCAGCACGTCGACGCCAAGCACCAGCGTATAGGGTGACGAATGCGCCAATATCGGCAAAGCAATGAGTGCGAGGAGAACAGCAAGCGCAAAAGTCCCCGTTGCCCTTGACATCGGGCGGAGCGGATCCTCCAGCGCTGAGGTTCCTCGCACAATCGTTTGCGGGCGGCCTAGCAGGCCGTGCGGGCGGACAATCAAGACGGCAGCCATAATCAAAAATTCGGCCACTAGAGTAAGCCGAGAAAAATTCACCGAAAATGCGCCGAACTGGACGAGCCCGATGCCAATACAGAGCGCCTTGACCTCGGCGATGAGAACGGCGGCGACATAGGAGCCGGCGATCGAGCCCATACCGCCGACCACCACTACCACGAAGGCATCGCTAATGGCGGTAAGATCCATCCCGAGATTCGCCGGCTCCCGCGCCGACTGCAGCGCTCCGCCGAGCCCAGCAAGTAAAGCACCGACGCCGAAAACCGCGGTAAACAACAGGGATTGATTGACGCCCAGGGCGCCCACCATCTCCCGATCCTCGGTTGCAGCGCGGACCAATCGCCCGAAGCGGCTGCGCGTCAAAACGACGTGGAGCACACACAAAACGGCAGGTGCAGCAGCCATCAAAAACGCGTCGTAGGTTGGCAAGCGGCGGCCGAGAACATGAACAGCGCCGCTCAGCCCCGGAGCGCGCGGCCCAAACAAATCCAGCGGTCCCCAGAGCCACAGCGTCGCATCGTTAATGACGAGCACCAGCGCGAATGTCGCAAGAAGCTGGAACAGTTCCGGAGCAACGTAAATTCGGCGCAGCAGCACGATCTCGATCGCCATGCCGATGAGACCGACTGCGACTGCCGCCACGACGACGCCGCCCCAGAAACCGACCACGCCGCCAATAGTCGTCGCGAGCGTGACGGCGAGATACGTGCCCAACATATAGAGTGAGCCATGCGCCATGTTGATGACGCGCGTGACTCCGAAGATCAGGGAAAGCCCAGATGCGACAAAAAACAAGCTGGACGCCGAAGCCAGGCCGTCCAGGGCCTGAAACATGAGGCCTTCCACGTTCATTCGTCCACTTTATCAGACCATAATGGATGCCTGGCATGTTCTTTGTTCTGGCGCCTCTCAATCCGCTGCAGGTCGCAGCTTTTTCACTTCGGCGTCGGAGGGCAGCACGGTCGCACCGTCCACATACTTGTAATTGACCATGGTACCGACACCGTGATCCAAGCCGATCTTGCCGACATAGGCGCCGAGCGTCGCTTGGTGATCGATCGCGCGGTACACAAACGGTCCGAGCGGGCCATTCATCTGGAGACCACGGAACGCGTCGACCACCTTCGCGGTATCGGTGGATCCGGCCTTGGCAATGCCAGCCGCAACCGACTTGATCGTCAAGTATCCAACGATCGAACCCATTTTCGGCACTTCGCCGTACTTTTTCTTGTAGGCGGCAACAAACTCTTTGTTCTGCGGCGGATTATCGGCTTGCGCGGGATAACCGGTGACAACCCAGCCAATCGGCGGCTCGCTTTTGATCGGCTCAAGATATTCCGGCTCGCCCGCGAGCAGCGCCGCGACGAAGCGACTCTCGAACACGCCGCGCGTGTTGCCCTCGCGCACAAACTGGGCCAGGTCGGTACCGAATTCGGCGCTGAATATGGCGTCGGGCTTGGCGTCGTCGATCGCTTGCACCACCGCACCTGCGTCGATCTTGCCGACCGGCGTTGCTTGGTCGGTGACGAATTCGACGTCCGGCTGACGCGCCTTGATCATATCCTTGAAGGCGGAGGTGGCGGCCTGTCCAAATTCGAAATTAGGATAAACGAGCGCCCACCGTTTCTTTTTAGCCGCCAGGGCGTCCGGCATAATCATCGCCACCTGCATGTAGGTCGAAGGCCGGAGGCGGAAGGTATAATGGTTGCCGTTTTGCCAGGTGATCTTGTCCGTAAGTGGCTCAGCGGCGAGGAAGAAGACTTGCTTCTTACCGGCGAATTCCGCCACCGCGAGACCGACATTCGACAGAAATGTGCCGCATAGAATGTCTACGCCCTCCCCCGTCACCAGTTCGTCGGCTGCGCGAACCGCGTCCCCGGGATTTGCACCGTCATCGCGCGAAATCACTTCGAGCTTTTTGCCCAATAGGCCGCCTGCGGCATTGATCTCGTCGACAGCCATTTGCCACCCCTTCCTGTATGGCTCGAGGAAGGCGGGTTGGCTCTTGTAGCTGTTGAGTTCGCCGATCTTAATCGTCCCTTGGGCGAAGGCCGGCACCGCCGTTGAGAAAGCGGCCGCCGCGGCAAGCGTTACACTCGCCAGCAAGGCGATGGCACGTCCGGACATGAACTGTCTCCTATCCGCATATTCCAATGCGTGAGTGCGGGTCCTAAATCAGAAGCATTCGCAGCAAGGCATAATCTGTAGCGATTTTCCAGGCTGCCTGGAAGCCCAGATAATAATCTGGCGATTATCGATGCCGTCTAATGTAAATATCGGCTGATCCTGCGCGAGGCGCCTCTGCCTTGGCAAGCAAGCGCGATGGGCAATACCCTCGTCGACCTCCAGAATTTCAACCTTGGCAAGCGTGGCGAAAGGGGCAGACGAACAAGTCACTGATTATGAAATTGTACTTTCCTTATCACCTAGGAGAAGTTTTCAACCGATAGCGCTCCTGCATCTCAACGATTTGCATTCCGCGGCTAGCCGAACGGGGAGATTTGCACGAAGGAGGCACCGTGACGAGCGAAAGCACATTCACATGAGCACACTGCAGGTCACCGCCTTCGGAGTCACGTAACTTTCAGGGCGCGTATTCGGGACGCTTGGGCGTAAAAACGTCCAAATTAATGACCGGTTCGTCGCCGAGGACTTCGCCCCAGTGGGTGACATTCGACGGAATAACCACCAGACCTCCCGGCCCAATGTCGTGGACCTGGTCGCCGATGTGAAAGCGCAGACGGCCGGACACTATATAGGCAATCTGTTCATGGGGGTGACTATGCGGCTTCGGCTCATGTCCCGGCATCAGCCGGTGCAGTGCCACGGTGGCCGCGCTGCCGGAGAACGCCTTCTGCTCGACGCCTTTGCGAATCTCCTTCCATTCGATCGCGCTCCAATCGATTTTATGGATGTCCATCGCCAGCCAAATCGCCGAGTCCGGCGCTGAGACCGAATGCCAGCGCCAGCATGCGTGACACCCGGATACCGAGAAGTGCAGCGGCGTCACGATCAATCGAGCAAGCCCGCATGGCCTTTCCGGTCTTGGTCGATGAGAAAAACACGGCGAGTAGCGCGATGACAAGCCCCGAGCAGCCGATGAACCGAAAAATACTCACCCGGCACTGGCGATCATGCCGCCCAGCATTACGAAAGCGCCTTGCGCAAAATTCACGATACCGTGGTCGGTTGCATTTATGGCCTGATCGGAATCGGCTTCTGCGTTATCTATAACGCAAGCGATTGACCCGTTGCTGCATGCCACCGGAGAGCTGATAGGGAAAGTATTGAGCGTAAGTTCGCGCGCCACCTGCAAAGTCGACTGGTGGATGACTTCGAGATCAATGGCGTTCACCGGCCGATGCTCCTCCCCTGGATCTATGCTCGGCGCGGTTTCGGGTCCGCGCTCGATTCACAAGTTAGCATCGACTGCTCCGATGCCGAAACAAGATCAATTTTGCGATAGCCGCCATTTCAATCAGAGATACCAGAACTCCGTCCGCCATTGATGCCAGGCAACGGCATTTTGCCGCCGGCTTTTATCTGCAGGCCCCTCAGTGTTCCCGGTTGGCCGAATTTGGCGCGCTAAGCGGCTTCGGCTGACGGCAGCGGTCGACGGCCGCGAATGAGGTCGGCGCCCTTCTCTGCCATCATCAGCACGCAGGCGTTGATGTGCGCGGAGACGAGATCCGGCATCGCTGAAGCGTCACAGATACGCAAGCCTTCGATGCCGTGCACTTTGAGATCGGGATCCAGCACACCGTCCTGACCGATCGCGCAGGTGCCGGCGGGATGATGGGCGGTGATGACGACCTTCTTGAGCCAGGAATCGATCTCGGCATCTGTCTTCACCGCGAGGCCCGGATTGATCTCTTCGTCGCGATAAGGATCCATCGCGTTCTGGAACGCGACCTCCCGCGCGCGTTTAAATCCTTCACGCAATGTTGGCAGATCGTTCGGCGCGGTGAAGAAGCGGTAGACGATGCGCGGGGCAGCGAGTGGATCGGCCGAACCGAGCAGCAGCTCGCCGCGACTATCGGGATGGAGCAGCGTCGGCCGGATGCCAAACCCGTCGACAAAGGCGGAGCGAGCCAATGGAAACCACAGATGCGGCTTGGCAGCGGTACCGCGGAACATGAACTCGATGTCGGGCACCGCGAGTTCGCCCCGCGTCTTAATGAAAGCGTGGAGGCCTCCGGGCACGACAGTGGCCGCCCCGCTGCCGAACAGGTAGGCTCGGAGCATGCTCACCGCCATCCGGTCGAACCGCATCTCGCGGTGGAAGGCGCCCGGCTGTTTGCGGCGGTACATCATGTACGCGCCGAGGTGGTCTTGCAGATTGCGGCCCACAGGCAGGTCGGCGACAACGTCAATGCCAATTTCGCGCAAATGCGCGGCCGGACCGACACCTGACAGCATCAGGAGCTGCGGCGAATTGAAAGTGCCGGCGGCAAGAATCACTTCGCGGGCCGCTTCGGCGCGTACCAGTGCGCCATTCTGAACGTATTCGACGCCTGTGGCGCGTGTGCCCTTGAGCGTGATGCGTGTGGTATGGGCGTTCACCGCAACGATGAGATTTTTGCGCTTGCGTGCGGGTTTGAGGAAAGCGTTTGCTGATGAGGAGCGCCGGCCGAAACGGATGGTGTACTGGCTGCGGCCGAACCCTTCCTGTTGCTTGCCATTATAATCCGGGTTGAAGGGATAGCCGGCAGCTTCTCCAGCCGCGATCCAGGCGTCGTAGAGAGGATCCCGCGTCTTTGCGAATTCAGTGCCGAGCGGACCGCTGCCGCCGCGCCAAGTGTCGGCGCCCTTTTCAAAGGTCTCACAGCGCTGAAAATAGGGCAGCACTTCGGCATACGACCAGCCGCGCGCGCCCTTTTGGGCCCAGCGGTCGTAATCGCCGCGATTGCCGCGGGTATAGGCCATTACATTGATCGACGACGAGCCGCCCAATACCTTGCCACGCATCGCTTCGATGCGGCGATTGTTGAGATTCGGCTCGGGATCGGTCTGGAAGCCCCAGTCGAACATGGCATCGTCGTGCATGCGACCCATGCCGAGCGGGATGTGGATGTAGGGATGCCAGTCGCGACCGCCGGCTTCGATGAGCAGCACGTTCGCGTCGCCGTCTTCGCTCAGCCGATTTGCCAGCACGCAACCTGCAGACCCTGCGCCGACAATGATATAGTCGTAACCATTCGCTGCCATTTCCACTGCCTTGAAAAATATTTCCGGGTACCGAACGGAACAAGAAACGACGCGAAGCGGTGCGTTGTCGATTTGATATCGCCGCGTCGTACGAGCCTTCAGCCTGCAGGCTCGAAGGCGAATGTCGCCCCCTTACGCCTCACATAGCCGAAGCCGGGTGCGTTGACGTGGGCGCCAGCAATGGCGAGTTGCTCGGTCGCGGCCATGTCGAGAATGCGCTTGCGCGACCGGACCGCCTGGTCTTTGTCGAGATCGTAGGTCATGCCGGCATCAGGATGCGAGATTTGGATGGCCGACACATGCACCACATCCCCCAATGCCATGAAGCCGCCGCCGGACGCTGATAGCACCCAGCACGTATGGCCCGGCGTGTGGCCCGGCGCGATCACCGGCGCGAAGCCGAGATAGTCGTCGCTGCCCCTCACGCGGTGGATGCGATCGAGATAAGGCTTCAGGTTGATCCTGGTCCGGGCGCGATTGGCCTTGACCTTATCAAGGTCGTCCACGCGGTCCGGCGCCATCCAGAAATCGGCTTCAATCTCGTGCACGACGATCTCCGCATTGGGATAATGCGGATTCCCGGCATCGTCGACTAGACCGTTGGCGTGATCGCCGTGCAAATGCGTCATGACAATATGCGTGACCGACTTCGGATCGATGCCCGCGGCTCGCAAATTATCCGGCAGCCGGCCGAGCGTTGGATACATCGTGTTGCCAGCTCCGGCATCGATCATGATCACCTTGCCGTCGCGTCTGATGACGAAATTGTTCACCGGGATAGGAAAAGTGCCGTTGCTGTCGGTCTCGCCGAGCAGTTGCAGCGCTTGCGCGCGGTCCATGTCGACGATGCGGTCGAGCGAAGTCGGCAGCGTGCCGTCGCTTAAGCCGTGCACCTGCACGCCGCCAATTGTCATGCTCGGCAAGTCCGATGTCGTCATGTCAAAATCCTTCCCTGGTGAGCGCGATCATGCAGCCGGCGGAGATCACGACGGCCACCGAGAGCACCGCGAACGGCGCGACAAAGCCACCCCCCGAGTAGGCGAGAATATAGCCGATCATCACCGGCGACAGTGCGCCCGTCATTTGCGTCAGCAGCGCGCGCACGCCTTGCGACTTGCCCATGTCGGCCGTACCGATGACGCTATGCATCAGCATTTCGGCGCACGATATGCCGACCTGCTGCGCGCATAATGCGCAGATCATCAGGATAACGCTCCATGTCGTGCTTGGCGCCAAGGCCGCGGCCATCAAGAGCACTGCGGCTGACGCCCAGCCGAGGCCGGCGAACGGCGCGCGGCGAAAGACGCGATCCGAGACGTGGCCGGTGATCAGGATGGTCGCAACCGCAAAGCCGTAGATGACGAATGTCAGGTAACCGGACGTGCTGAACGCAAAGTGCCGCGCAGTGCGCAGATAGGTCGGCAGCCAGATCGACCATCCCCAGAAGAAGATCGCGTTGCATGAAATGGCAAGCACCATTAGCCAGAAGCGATGATTGCGCCAGACGCTACTGACGCCTTTGAGGATGCGGCCCGGCGCATCGTCGTTCTGCTCGATAGCACCCGCGCGCACGAAGTCGAGCTCCGCGGCGTTCACCGCCGCGTGCTGCTCGGGCTTGTCTCGCACCAGGAACCACATCATTGGCAGCGGCAGCGCGAGCGCGAGAACGCCCATCGCCCAGAACTGGCCGCGCCAGCCGACCGCAACGATCAGCCCGGTCACGATCAGTCCGGTAAGCATTGGTCCGATCATGGTGCCGATCCACCAATAGGCCGTCGCTTTGCCGCGCTCGCGCAGTGCAAACCAATTGGCGACCAGGGCAAGCGTGACCGGATAACAGGCAGCTTCGCCGATACCCAATCCGATGCGCGACGCGAGCAGCATGCCGTAGCTGTGCGAGAGAGCCGACCAGAAGCATGTCAGCGCCCAGATACCGAGACTCGCCATGATGGCGTGCCGAGGCCCGTAGCGCGTCACTGCCCAGCCCCACAGCGGCGCTACCAAGCTGTAAGAGATGAACATGCCGCCGGCCAGCCAGCCGAGCAGCTTAGTCTCGCCGCCAAGCTGCATCTCGCTGAGAAATTGCGGATCGGCGATCACGAGCGAAATGTTGCTCTTGTCCAACATGGACATGATCCAGAACATCAAGAGCGTTGGAGCAACATAATTCCAGCGCACGCGCGTCGAGACGGCCAATCCGGTCACGCCAGGACGCGTCAGGTCCTGCGGAACTGAGATAGTCATGGAGCCCTCCCGGGTCGCCGCTTTGTTCTTTGTGTCGCGTGGCGCCGGACGATCGCGTCGTCCAGGCAATAAGGATTGCAGCCGCGCCGAAGCCTGTCAACAATCCGCGTCGACGCGATGGCAGACATTGCAAACATTCCGCCGTATGCACGACGATGTCGAACAACGTTGCTGCTTCAACATATAGCCCTCCCTTGGAGTTTGTTCTTGTTTGCCCCCCTCGTTTCGTGGGTCTTTCGTGGGCGCAATATGCCCATGGTGCGACGCCGGGCGAATATAAATCTCAGGTACCGGCTGGTCGCGTAGACGTACTGGTGAGTGGGGCCGCGGCGACCCGCCGCAATCACCAAGCGGCCCGTGTCAAAGCTCCATTTCTGCTAGGCGGCGGCTATCGCCGGGCTGGGCTTAAGTGCGAGCCGGGAAAGGCACAGTTGAGCCTTTACAGAGGACAATAAGCCCACAAATCCATAACGATCGTGCAGTTCGGAATAGGAAGCTTGGTCCGCACGGCACCGAATGGGAGTGCTACGTCGCCGAGCTTTGTCGCCAAACCTGCAGAGCAGGATAGACCGAATTAAGATCGCTCACGAAGTGATGGGCCCTTACCGTGTTGGCTAGAGAAGAGCCTGCCGCACGACATATATCACTCGCAGCAGCGAGAACTGCGCGCATTTCGTGCTGAGCGGGCGCGCCTAGATAGTGCAGTCCAGCGCTTGCGGCCACAGTCGAAAGAGCTCCTTCTAAGTCGGCCGCATACAACGCCGACAGGCACAAAAGATCGCCTGCGCGTACCGCAGCAGGCCCCAGCCGCATCGCCGCCGAATCGTTATGTTCGATGATCGTCTTCTTTATCTTGCCCTTGTCTTTCACTCCGAAAATATTGATCTCGATTTTGGAGTCGAGCAACGCGAGTCCCTTTGTGGCAACGACCGTCAATGCGCAGGGATTGGCAGAAAAACGACTGTTCCAGACATCCATAAATTCCGGAAGATCCTCTATATTCGTGAGATAGACCTGAGCTTTGATGGCGTTATCAAGCGAGCTTCCCCCGGCTTCGAGAGCCGGCTTCAAACGTGAGGTGATCAGAAATTCGGTCTGAAGCCTGATATCGGTGCCATTCCAGACCGCGTTTGGCGGCCGATATGCGGCTGGCTCCAAGCCCGTCATCGCTTCATTGTTCGGCATTTGACCGGCGACAAAAACGTAGTCGCCGCATTCGAGCGAGGGGATGAAGCCTGAATGGGGTGGCACAGGAACGCCTTCAGGCCCCGCGCCGGTCTCGGCTCGCGGCCGCTGCCAGGCAGCACCGCCAACATGGACACGTCCATATTGGCACCATCCACTAGCAATTCTTCCATCAGCACCGAGGTGCTTGGGGGAACGTAATCCTTCAGAAGCGCTTTGCGGGCTCGCTGGTAGGGATTTACGCAATCAGCGCTTGGATAATACTGATCGACTCGAACGATATGCCGCAGATCACCACCTTCGTCGGCAATCAGTTTTGCAAATCGGGCGTAAAGGAAATCGCCCTCGCGGCGATAGCGGGGCGCACCACCCAATGGCAGGCCAGGACTGCCCGCAACAGCCGGTGCGACTCCATTCTCGAAATCGGTCGCTTCATGGCCGGTAAAAAACAACCACGATCCGGCACGCATCCCCTGAGCATAAACAATGTCCGTTTGCCCAATCCGAACTGGCGCAATGGGCTTAACGTCAGCCATAGACAACCTCCCAGAGTGGGGAAACGACGGCGCACGCCACCCTAGCGGTACGAAATCGCTGCTGCTGGACCTAATGTCTTCGCCGCGCGACGAACGTCGGACAAAGACACAATGATAAACGCAATCATCAGTGTCCAGTGACATTAATGCAATTGACTTGCCATTCCGCGCGCGTTTG
>CAVTOV010000006.1:0-599581 GCA_963736435.1 uncultured Alphaproteobacteria bacterium
GGCCCGCTGCATCGCGCAGAACCGGAGTCTTCGGAGTAATGACTGACGCGGAATGTCTGCTCTTGAGGGAACAGCGGAAATCATTTTGAAGTGCTTGACCCAAGCTGACATCAACGACAATCCACCAATGACGTTGAAATGATGGTGGCTTACTGGCACCGCTAACTAGTTCAGCGTGATCGCATAGTTCCCATTTTTTTGAAGTGCTTGACCCAAGCTGACATCAACGACAATCCACCAATGACGTTGAAGTGATGGTGGCTTACTGGCATCGCTAACTAGGTCAGCGTGATCGCATAGTTCCCAGGTATTGTGCATTCCTGGCCGACCTCGGAGTAAACAGAAACCGGGTCGTGTTCTTAGGCGATCAAATCGAAATAATTTGCGCGTGCTTTGGAACCGGAAACCTTGAGGGCGTTCCCCGCATGCAATCCCGTGTGAGTTCCGCGGAGCTTAGAAACTCTAGCCGCCGTTTGCGCAGTGCCGCTCAACCGACGAGGCGGGTGGGGTTAGTCTGCATCGGAAAAGAGGGCTTTGGCCATGTCGATGCCCCGGGGCACATCGATTGCCCCGCACGCAGCGGCGATTGCGCTCTGCGCCTCACAGTCTCTCGCAGGTTACATCGCAGCGATTTGCGCGAAACCTTTTGGTTCCATGCCTGCCGCGGAGGCTCCATATCTCGCCGAGAATGTCAGCGCGATGACAAAGATGATGGTCGACAGGGGACAACGCGACGATGAGTGATATTCTTAACCTCTAGAACGACATGGAGTAAGAAAATGGATACCTCCAGGAGAAGGCTACTTGCTGGCGTTGGTGGGCTGTCACTGGGAGCGGCAGTTCAGCCGCGTCAGGCAAGCGCTGGTGAAACCTCCTCTGTCGCTGGAAGTGAAGGCGGCGCGAGTGAAGCCGGCGAGGACGCGACTGCTATTGCAGTTAACGACGCGCTGCAAGGGGCCTATGGCCTACACTTAGGACAACGAAGAAATCACACGAAGGGGTTCGGAACTACTGGCTATTTTGTCGGGACAGAGGAGGCGGCACAGCTCTCGCGATCAGCCCTGTTCAATGGCGATAAGATCGAGGTTATTGGCAGGTTCTCGATTGCCGGAGGGGACCCATCGGCATCGGATTCTGAGCGGAGCCCTCGTGGCATGGGTTTAGAATTCCGTCTCAAAGGGGGCCACCTGCATCACATGACGATGATAGATACCCCGATGTTCTTCGCGAGAACGCCTTCCACCTTTCTGGACAAATTCCTGGCTATCTCTAAGGACGTGCATACGGGAAGAGCTGTTAATTTGGCTGACTTTATGAAGCAGCATCCCGACAACGCTGCGCAGGAGGATTTTCTGAACACGCACAATCCGCCAGCAAGTTACGCCAGTACCGCCTTCTATGGAATACATACGTTTCGCTTTGTTGATCACGCAGGAACGGCGACGAATGTGCGCTTTCGTTTCGCGCCGGAGGACGGAGAAAAGTCGCTTACCGATTCGCGCAACTTGCACAAAAGCCTAGAGAGTTTCTCTGAGGCGGCCTTCCGAGATCGCGTGCAACAAGGCCCAGTTCGCTGGGAGATGATTGTGACGGTCGGAGAACCGGGTGTGATCCGAAAATGATCCGACGGTTCTGTGGCCGGCCGGAAGGCGCGAAATCAAGGCCGGTACACTTACGCTCACTTCGTATGCGCCAGATCAAGGAGCGGGCAGCCTGATAAGATTAACTTCGATCCCATGCAGATGGCCGACGGTATCGAGCCGACCGATGACCTGGTTCTGCGCTTCCGTTCGTCCTCCTATGCCATTTCACACTCCAGGCGCCAGACGGAGGTTTGACCGTCGTTTCGACGATCAACAACAAACGCGAGAAGTGCCCTGGGAGGCTTCGACGGCGGGCCAGCAGTGCCGCAGGGATGACGCTATTCGCTGTTTCAGCGTTGCTTTCGGCAAAAAAGCGAAAGTTATTTGATGCGCATCACCGCCCTGGCGGTTGTCCTGTCGTGTGGTTGCGCATTGTTTCCCGCGACCGCTGTGAGTGACAACACCGGCATTGGCCTGCCGCCAGCTCTGGCGTCAGGGGAGGCACCGCCGCTCGTAAAGCAAGGGCCGCTGGCTCAGCCGCGCTCATCGGATCAGGTCGGCTTCCCTAAGGTCTTGACCCAGTATGTTTTTTCGCCGACTTCGCTCAGGCCTGCGCGTGTTGCATTGGGTCAGAAGCTGTTCTTCGAGTTTCTCGGCTCTCAGGTGACGGCACTGTCGCCTGTTCCACCTGCCACGATCCGGATCGCGCTTTCACCGATGGCAGGCCCCTGTCAGTCGGCATCCACGGCCGCGTCGGTCAGCGCACGTCCTAACCATTCTCGATGCCCTCTATAACAAACATCAGTTTTGGGACGGGCGGGTCGATACGCTTGAGGAGCAGGCGGCGCTGCCGATCACGAATCCCTTCGAGATGGGCGCGGCCAGCATCACCGATGCGGTATCCAGGATCGCAGGCGACAAGGACTATCAGACCCGATTTACGCAGGTCTTCGGCCGCGATGTGAACGAGCAGGATTTATTGAGCGCTATCGCAACCTACGAACGAACGCTGGCGTCATTCGATTCGCCCTTCGATCATTTCATCGCCGGAGAGAGCAAACGCCATCAATGACTCCGCCAAACGCGGTTGGGAATTGTTCAATACCAAAAGCCCGTTGCCAGCTCTGCCACGCTTTGACGGACAATCACGAGTACACGACCCTCTTCACCGATAACGATTTTCACAATATCGGCGTCGGCATCCTTCGGCATGATGTCGGCCCGTTGGCGCAGCAGGCCCAGCGCGAGCTGGCGCAAGGGAAACTGCTGGATATCGACATTGCGGCCATCGCCAGCAATCCGTCGGTGCTCGGGCGCTTCCTCGTTACCAAGAAGCAGAACGATATCGCCTCGTTCAAAACGCCAGGGCTGCGCAATCTCCTCGTGACCGGCCCTTATTTCCATGACGGATCGATGGAGACGCTGTGGGATGTGATGGACCATTACAACAAGGGCGACGGTATCAAGAACCCTTGGCTCGACAAGGACATGCAGCCCTTGGCGCTGTCGGAGTCCGAGATCGACGACGTCGTGGCGTTCCTCGCCTCGCTGACAAGCCCGCAATATAAGGAAGCCAGCGACCGGGAATATGCGCGGCAACGCGCTCTCTCCAAGGTGAGCCGCCCGCAGCGCGACACTGCCCGCGCCATCGGCTCGAAGCCGGTGCAGCCAGCGCCGCCTCCGTTATGATGGATCCATCCTATTAATATGCACCCCCGCCGGTGCATCGATGTATGCCGGTAACTCTTCCAAGACAGCGTCGAACGATTGGGAGGAATCCATGCGCCATTTTTTGTCAATTGCTTCGGCTTTTTGCTCTAGCCCTGTTCGTCAGCGACCAAGCCGTCGCGCAGCAACCACCAGCCCAACCGCGCGCTGACACGGTCGACGTCAGCGCGGCGCTTCGGTTGGTATTGGAGCTCGAGCGGGTGCCCCGCCAGCCAATAAAAAAGCCGGACCAGCTCGCGCCAGCCCGGCCTAAGTCTAGGGAGGAACCGCCCCACGCAGGGCGACGGTAGCCGGACGGAGGTTCAATCCAACCGCCAACCTATGGATATCAATCGAAAGTCCGCGCGCGCAACGTTGGGCCACCCCTTATCCAATCACAGGCGAGTGAGTTTCGACGCTAATAGCCAACGTGCGCCCCGGCATAAAAATACCCCGCCGCATTCTACGAACGCGACGGGGCTGAGGATCTTTGGTTGTAGGCGGCTTGGTTGCACGCTAGGCAAACGCCGACGCAGGGGAAATTTTCTGCGGCGGCGGAACATAATGTCAATGGCTGCAGGTTAGTGCTTGGGTAACACCGCTCCACTTGGAGTTCGACCGTGAGAGTTGCGTTCTTCCTGTTTTCAATTCTCGTTGTGACGGCTGTGACCGGCACGCGCGCAGGCCCAAAACTATCGGTGGTGCGCGATTTATGATGAAGAAAGAGGTGGCTCCGGTTGTCTGAACAGTTTTTCCGCGTGGATAAGTGGCGCGTCTGCCGTACGCATTCGGTGTGGGCCGCCTTGGCAAATCGCTCTGGAGATAGCTGACTGTCGGTATGGATATCCCGCTGCGGAGATGAGATGATGCGGGTCACGCTCTACGAAGCAGCTCAGAGCATGCTGCGTTCGAAGAAATGGTCTTGGCTCAAGGCTTGGGCGATGCATCGCCCGAGGCGATTGTTTAACAGGCGGAGGCTTTACATCGAGACTGCTTTCGGCAGCTCTGCCGCCAGGTGATCGATGAAAACGCGGACGGATGGCAGCAAGCCCTGCCGGTAAGGTATGAGAGCGGTGAGGGTGGAAATCACCGGCAAGCCAGGCAGGTAGCACGCGCCGGAGTGCTCCTGATCTGACATCGTCACGACAGACGTAGCCGGGCAGCGCGACAATGCCGAGACCCGCAATCGCCGCCTGCTTCAGACCGATCATGTCGTCGCTCAGGAGCCGGGGCGTTAGGCGAATGACCGCCTCCGTCTTCGTTCTGCTCGCGTGACAAAGTCGCCAGACGGGAGCAACTCCCGTACGCATCATGAACAGCGAAGTGTGTTTCTGAAGATCTTTGGGCGTCTGCGGCACTCCGTGAGCATCGAGATATGCCGAGCCTGCGAACAGCAACCAGGGCGCCGGTGTCAGCGTCCGTTGCAGCAGTGTTGAATCGGGAAGGGGGGCCGAATGTGCTCTAATCGCAATGTCATAGTTTTCGCCGACGATATCAACATTCTGGTCAGTGGCATGCGCAACGACCTGGACCTTCGGATATTGGAGGAGAAAGGCGGGCACGATATCGCGCATGGCGAACTGCATGGTGGCCACGGCTGCAGTGCAACGGACAGTGCCATTCGGTTCGTTCAGTCGATGACGTATGGCGGTCTCAGCGAGTTCCGCCTCGCGTAACATCAACACTGCGTGGCGATAGAACTCTTCGCCGGCGTCTGTTACTCCGAACCGCCGTGACGTGCGGTTGAGCAACCGGACGCCGAGGCTTGATTTAAGCTGCTGGATGCGATGGCTCAGTGTCGATTTTGGAATTCTTAGCGTTCGGCCGGCGGCCGTAAACCCGCCGCGGTCAACCACCTGAATAAAGTAATAGAAATCGTTGAAGTCCAGCATCGTGGATCGTCCATACGGTTGGACGCTGAGTTGCGATTTTGACGACTTTTGGGCCGACAGTCTACCGCTTAGTTTCCCTCCCGCGATGCCAACAACGGAAAGCGCGAGGTCTGATGGAACGCCGTCGATTTCTTCAATCCGCGGCCATTGGTGCTGCCTCCACAATGCTTGGTGTCGCACCGCTCACCGCAGCCGCATCTGACCTTTCTTTCCCGAAGGAGAATTTTATGTCCGAGCAATCCCGCCCCTACGAGCCGCTCACGTCTGAAAACGCCGCGCTCATTCTCGTCGACCACCAAGTGGGCTTGATGACCGGGGTTCGCGATTATTCGACCGGAGAACTGAAGCACAACGTTGTTGGCCTTGCCAAAGCGGCCAAGGCGCTGAAATTGCCAATCGTCGTCACAACGACCGCGCGGGACAGCATGTGGGGCCCCACCTTTCCAGAACTCGTCGAGGCGCTGCCTGGCGTTCCAATCATCGATCGTTCGTCTGTGAACGCGTTCGACGATCCCAAGGTCGCCCAGGCCGTTATCGCGACTGGGCGCAAGAAACTGATCTTTGCGGGTATCTCCCTTGAAGTCTGCGCGGCGTTCCCTGCCATTACCGCTGTTGGCAAGGGCCTCGACGCTTATGTGGCCGTCGACGCCTCCGGTACGTTCAGCGAAACCAAACGACAGGCCGGGCTTCTGCGCATGCTGCAAGCCGGCGTGATCCTCTCCGACTACGCCACATTGATGGTGGAAATCCTCAAGGACAATGCGCGCCCCGAGGCGGGAGCTGTCTATGGCGCCATGGACATGCCCTGGGCGAAACTCGTCGGCCAGATCGCGCAGGCTTACAGCAAATAACCGGTGCGGCAATCGCTCCAAGCCGCCAGATTGATTGTCTCTCCCGAACTTCCGCAGGCCATCGAACACCCCTACCAGCTAGACCCATAGCTGGCTTTGCAGGGTCGCTAGCTAGCCGCGGTCAATGCCCGCCGGCGACAGCTCGTCCTTGAACGCGTCTGGTCACGGCCGAGCATGTGGGTAATGCTATGGGTACAAAAGATAGGAAATCTAACAGCTTGAAATATCGTACCAATTTCGCACAATTGTCGGACACTCCCTCCGCCAGGGGTTATTCCGAACCCGTTCTCCGGGCGCGGATAACGCGGCTTAAAAGCACTGATTTTGGCTTCTTGGGCGCGGAACCTCTGCACTCCGACCTGCCGTCGGAGGGTAAAAATGTGCTCTCTGAGGCCGTTTTTCTCTGAAGCTCTGTACTTTCCCGAAAAGTTACGGTTTCACCGAGCACGACGGAATCGCTGTTTCTTTGACGCGCATTTTGGCCGATTTCGAATCCCACTCCCTTGAGCAATTTCCTCTACAACTCAGCAATGGTGACTTTGTCGCCCGGATATACTTCGAACGAAATTTCAAAAGCCTTGCGGTAAGACAACCGACGCTTGTATAAACCTGTTTCACAATGACCGGGCGGGCGAGGATGTTTCCCAAGGGCCTACATCCGGGAGCGACATGGAAAAAGTGCGACTTTCAAATCCATACGCCCCGCGATCCACAATGGAGCGGAAGTCCATCCTTGCCGGGAGGAAGTCTGGACGCAGAAAAGCTGCGCGAGGCATGGGCTGATCGTTTCATCGGTCAGTGCGTGGCCTCCGGACTCGCGGCTATTGCGATCACTGACCATCATGATTTCTGTTTCATTGAATACATACGTCGCGCTATCGAGCGCCTCCCGGAGCAATTCACGCGACCTTGGCTATTCCCGGGTGTGGAGGTGACCTGCGACGACGCCGTACAATGCCTTGTTCTTTTCGACGAAGGTACGGAACCCGAAGTGTGGCACCGGCTCTTCGGCGGTCATCTTCTGACGATCGAGGCACCGGATCGCGACGCCCCGACCAATCCACAGGCTCTCGGCTGCGGAAAGATCATCGCCGACTTCATTCAGGGCGTAGCTGATGATATCGGACTGAGCGCATGTGCAATCGTATTGCCGCATGCAAGCAACGACGGCGCTCACAAAAGCATGCTCCGCACCGGATTTCACATCCGGTTCAAGCAGCTCCCATTCGACGGCGTTTATACCGACAAAGCATTCGGAAAACTCGACGAGGCTCCCAAGCATAAGATTTACGGAAAAATCCCCGAATGGGGAAACCGCCGCCGCGGTATCATTCCCACGGGCGATAATCGAAAACATTCCTTCGACCGGCTCGGCGCGAACGCATGTTGGATTCGCTTGGGAGAGCCCACGGCGGAGTCAATCCGACAGGCGTTGCTGACGTGACCGAATCGTCACTTGGCCATCATTAATCGATGCATGGGCCGGTGCAGTGGCGCCGGCAAGAAATGCGTGGATGCTCAATGGCCAGAAAGCCCCTTGAGACGCTGCTCGCCCTGAAGGCGATTAGCCTAGAGCCCGGCTTGACCTCAAACGAAAGGCGAGTCGGGGCCGCGCTAATTGAACACTTCAATCGTAGGACCGGGCAGTGCGATCCAGGTCTCGGACGTCTCTCCAAACTCCTTGGGATTGATAAGCGCACGGTTATACGCTCAATTGATGGGCTCGGCGCGGCCGGCATGTTCAAGAAGACCCGGCACGGTGGACATTCCAACCGGAATTCTTACGAGCCGATATGGTCACGGTTCGAGGAAATTTGCGTCGAGTGGAATGCGCGCCTGCGGAACGGGCGGCTGGCGGCAGTGACAGAACTGTCGCTGCAAGGTGGACAGACCTGTCGCATTGAGGGTGGCGCTCCTGCCACCCAAACCTGCCAAACCAACCTGCAAACACTAACCTGTACAGGTCTGCCGACGAAACAAGCCAAGGCAGGCTCAACTGCACCAAGCCATTCTGTCCGAGCGAGACGACCGCGTGATGCTGCCGAGTCCGCCGCCGAATGCAGATGGACACGCGCGCTGCACGAACGCTTTGTGTCGACCCCGGTCACGTATGGCGAGGTGCTTGGGCTCATAACACCAGAGCTCCAGTCAGTCGTGACGAAGATCGAAATGGAGCGCCCAGGAACAGGCTTCAACTACCTTCTCGAACAGCTTGCTGCGCATCCGGTGAAGGCAGCCAGTTGCTCCGAACGTCCGCGCAAGCAAACGCCGGGCCTCGATGAGAAAGGCACAGATGGTCTCGCTAAATGAAGTCTGATGAAGCCGCCGCGAGCAATGAAGGTCATCGAGCCCCCGTGTCGGTTGGGCCAATGACGGCAAGCTCAAGGCAACATAGAACGGATGGGGTAGGAGGTTTTTCGTCAGGCACCCGCTCGCGCAGTTACCGCTCGCCCGTTCGCAAGCAAAATCGTCAAATTAAATCCAAAAAGCCCTCCCGCTTGGTAGGGGGTTTTGCTCCTGCCGAGGTGTCGCTCAGCTACCGCGCCCGATCCAACGCGCAGATTCTCGCGAAAAGAAATCACGAAAACTTTTTTTTAAAGACGCATCCCGGGAAGGCAGCCGGGGTAGGGGGTTTAAATCATGAGAGAGCCTTCGCCAGGAACCGCATGGGGTTTCTTGCGCGGATTTTTTTTCGCCGCGCCGGAATTTTGATTATTTCAAAGACAATCAAACAAATCAAAAGGCCAATGAATACGGTGCTTTCTCGCGCTGCGTCGCGCCGAACGGGACGGATTTTGGGTATTTATTTTCTTTTGCTGTCAGGGCGCGAAACACCGCCCTGGAAAAAATGCCGCGAAATTCGGGGTGGGGGGTAGGTCGGCCGGCCAATAGCGAGAAATGAGATGAGCAATGAAATGCAGGAAGATGTTCATCGAGCTGGACGCGCCTCGCCGCTGCGGCTGGAGTTCTGGCCGACCGACCGGCTGGTGCCGTCACCGCGCAACGCGCGCTCTCATAGCGATAGCCAGATCGCCGAGATTGCCGGCAGCATCCGGACTTTTGGATTCACGAATCCAGTTCTGGTCGGTGAGGACGGCACCGTCATCGCAGGACACGGCCGGCTTGCGGCTGCCCGCAAACTGGCGCTGCCCGAAGTCCCGGTCATTGCGCTTTACGGTCTTTCGGACATTCAGCGGCGCCAACTGATGCTGGCGGACAATCGTATCGCGCTCAATGCTGGCTGGGATCTGGAAATGCTTCAACTCGAGTTGAAGGACTTGTCCGAGCTCGGCGCGGATCTATCCGTGCTGGGGTTCTCCAAAGGCGAGCTGGCAAAGGCTTTGACGCCGGCCGACTTCGGGGGGCTTACCGACGAGGATGCGGTACCAGCCCTCGAGGAGAAGTCAGTTACTAGACCGGGCGACGTCTGGTGCCTCGGCGCCCACCGGGTTATCTGCGGGGACAGCACCGACGCCACGACAGTCCAGACTTTGCTGGAGTCGGTCAAACCCAGCCTGATGGTGACCGACCCGCCTTACGGGGTGAACTATGACCCCGAATGGCGTCACCGCGCTGGCGTGAATAACTCGTCACGCACGGGCAAAGTCGCAAACGACGAGCGTGCCGATTGGGCTGAAGCCTGGCGTCTGTTCCCCGGCAACATCGCCTACGTCTGGCACGGTGCGCTGCATGCGACGACGGTCGCTCGGAGTCTCGAACAAGAGGGGTTTACAATCAGGGCCCAAATCGTTTGGGCCAAGGAGCGATTGGTCATCGGCCGGGGCGACTACCACTGGCAACACGAGCCCTGCTGGTACGCGGTTCGCTCAAAGGGCAATTGGACCGGCGATCGGAAGCAGACGACGCTCTGGACCATATCCAGCAAAGGCCAAGACGCGGAGACCGTCCACGGCACGCAGAAGCCGGTCGAGTGCATGCGTCGGCCCATCCTCAATAACACCAGCCCCGGTGAAGCGATCTATGAACCCTTTCTCGGCAGCGGCACCACGCTGATTGCCGCGGAGACCGTAAAGCGGACGTGCTTGGCGGTGGAATTGTCCCCTGCCTATGTCGATGTGGCGGTGCGCCGCTGGCAGGCCTTCACCGGTGAAAAGGCAGCCCGGTCGGCAGACGCCCGCCTGTTCGACGACGTTGCCGCTGAAGCGGCGATCGCTCCGGATAAATGAAATGCGCGGTCGTCGTCCAAAACCCACCCGCATGAAACTGCTGACCGGCAACCCAGGAAAACGCCCCATGAACATGCATGAGCCGAAACCCGAGCCGATGATTCCGGACTGTCCTGCCGAGCTTGGCCCCGTAGCGCGGCGAGAGTGGGATCGCCTCGCAAGTGAACTCGGAAAGCTCAAGCTTCTGACGACGCTCGACCGGGCGGCGCTTGCCGCTTATTGCGGTGCCTACTCGCTCTGGGCGGAGGCAACGGAAGCAATTCAGAAATTCGGCACGATGGTCAAGTCGCCGTCGGGATATCCGATCCAGTCGCCCTATGTCTCCGTCGCCAACCGCCAAGCGGAAATTATGATGCGTATCGCATCGGAATTTGGATTTACGCCGGCGAGTAGAAGCCGGATATCCACGCCGCCCGAGCGCGAGCTGGGTTTGTTCGATATTCCGGCCAGTTCAGCGGTGCAGTCGGACGGACAGTGATCCGCTTAGCCGCAAATAACTCACCGTTATGGGAGCTCGCCGCCGGTATCGGACATTCCGACGGTCGCAATGGATGTCCGCTTTCGGAGGTAGAGCTGCCGCACCAGCCAGTAACTACGGAGGCAGCTTTTGGACCCAAAGCGGTCGTGATCAACCTCCCAGGCACGGCAACATCGCCTCGATGACGGTGGCCCAATTCTCGCTCACTGTGGCCTAGCGACAACACCCGGGGAGAAGGCTTCATGGTATGGCTGCACCGCTTACGTGGTGATTCACATGAAGAATTTCGCACTCGCTTTTGTGGCCGTGAGTTTACTGATCGGGACCCCTGCACTGGCTGCCGACATGGCAGTCAAGGCTCCTCCGCCGGCCCCTGCACCTACATGGACCGGCTGGTATCTGGGTCTCAATGCCGGCGGTGATTGGGGGACATCCCAGACCTCGACAACGGTTGGCAGTTCCACCGTAGCTCCGGCCTATAATCCCGGCGTGCCACCCCTGATCAGCGCGCTCGGAGCACCCACAAACCTGCATACGAGCGGGTTCACTGGTGGTGTCCATGCCGGTTACAATCTTCAAATAGCCCAATGGCTTGTTGGCGTCGAAGTCGATTACGAATCCTTCCGTAACGCATCCTCGAATAGCGCAGTTGGACCTGGATTCGTTCCCGGCGCGACGTACACTCTGAACTCGTCAGTGAGTACCGATTGGTTGCTCACCGCGCGTCCACGTATTGGCATAATTTCCAACGATTGGTTGCTTTATGGCACCGGCGGGCTTGCTGTTACGCGTCTAAGCGGCACGTGGAATTTCTTCACGGCGAATGGTGTGCCGGACAGCTCGGAGAGCGCTTCCGGTGCTGCCGACAAAGTAGGTTGGACTCTTGGCGGCGGCATCGAGAAAATGTTGCCGGGGAAATGGACCATTGGTGCCGAGTATCTCCACGTCAATTTCGGAAACGTTTCGGCAAACTCCTTTCCTGTCCTGGGGGGTATCACAGCGACGAATGTCTTCGCGCATACAGCCGAGCTCAATGCGAATATCGTGCGCGTGCGTCTGAGCAAATCCTTCTGACCAACGCAAAATCTGACAGAACTGGCGGTTCTTGACGAGGCTTGGCTTGCCAGCCAAGTACGACCGAGAAGGGTCGGAATAGTGAATTTCCGAAGGAGGGGATTATGCGCATGGGCAGGTCGCACTGGAAATTCTTGCTCGCGGCCGTTGGATTGGCAGTAAGCGTCGGGTCAGCGAACGCGACCTCTGTGACTTTCGACTGGTCCGAGGGTTATTTTGGGGGGGGCGGCACATTTACCGCGACCGCTGACGGCGGTGGTGAGTACACGATTACGGGTATTACCGGTACAATGTACTTTGGAGGCTACGAGATCATCGCTTTATACCCCGCCAATGATATTAACGAGGTCGGGCTCGGCGCAAATGACAATTTGCTGTTCTCGAGTACACCTCAGCTTGATGAAGGTGGGTTTGCCTTCGAAACGGCGGACGGCGGCATCTGGCAGATCCAGTATGGTGGTCCAGATAACGGATACGTTTTGTGGTCGAATAATGATGGGCTGGAGGCGGTATTTGACTCGTTCAATGCGACCCTCGTCGCAACGCCACTTCCCGCTGCGCTCCCCCTCTTTGCTGGCAGCCTCGGCGTGATGGGTTTGTTTGGTTGGCGCAGGAAGCGGAAAGCCGCTGCTTCGCTCGCAGCCGCCTAACCAAAATACCTGATCGAATTTTGGAAGGACCGCCGCGCGAGGCGGTCTTTTTCGTTTGTGCCTCGCCCATCATGTTGCAGTGCATGAGTTCTGAAAGTAGCCCCTTTCTGCCGAAGGTAGGCGGGCAGAGCATGTCCGCTCTGCCCAGGTAATTCAGACGTCGACCTGTTCCGCGATCGCAAGGGCGTCATCCACTTCGATGCCGAGGTATCTGACGGTACTTTCGATTTTGGTGTGGCCGAGCAAGAGCTGCACGGCCCGTAGGTTGCCGGTACGGCGGTAAATCAGCGTTGCCTTTGTCCGCCGCAGCGAATGTGTGCCAAAGAGCTTCGGGTCTAGCCCAATGCTGGCAATCCATTCTGACAGAAGCCGAGCGTATTGCCGCGTGCTCATGCACTGACCAAAGCCGCGTCGACCCACGAATAGAAATTCACCCGGCTTCTTACCTTCGGCCTTCAAGTAGTCGTCGACGGCTTGACGGGTCTGATCCGTCATCTCAAACTTGACTGGCCGTCCCGTCTTCTTCTGCCGCACCGTTGCACGGTCCATTGTATAACCGTTTGGGGCAACGTTCTCGACCTTGACAGCTACAACGTCGCAGCCGCGAAGCTTGCTATCGATCGCCAAGTTAAACAGGGCGAGGTCGCGTATTCGCCCCTCTAACAGCAATCGAGTTCTAATCGACCAAACGTGCTTTGGTCGCAGCGGAGGTCTCGCCCCGATCAACTTGCCTTTGTTCCACGGCGTGCGGATGTTAGCCGGTGAGCAATATTCATGATCTGTCATGGTCGTACTCCTCTGTTACTGAGGATGCCGAACATGCGCTACGCGCGAGGGCTGCAAAACCGTGTCTGCTTTTAAACTGTTACGGTCATGAGAACGCTTACGCGCTAATGGGGTCTGTCGCGATTGACCCAGCCTGTGTGAAAACTCACTGCATTATTTGATTCTCACGTTATGATTCCTGCGCGATTAGTGGAGGGGTCGGATGAGACGCTTCGTTGAGGGCACGGATCGCGGGCAGCGGACGCTGTTTCCAGAATCCCTGGAAGACTGGATTAGGGAGGACAATCCGGTTCGAGTGGTCGACGTCTTTGTGGAGGAGCTTGATCTGGCCGGGCTTGGGTTTGGCGGGGTCGCTCCCGAGGTGACCGGCCGGCCTTCGTATCATCCGTCGGTACTGCTGAAGCTTTACATCTACGGCTATCTGAACCGAGTTCAGTCGAGCCGGCGGCTTGAGCACGAGGCCGGGCGCAACGTTGAGGTGATGTGGCTGATGGGTCGACTATTACCCGATCACAAGACCATTGCCGACTTCCGCAAGGACAATGGCGCTGCCATCCGCAAAGTGTGTGCTCAATTTATCGCGCTGTGCCGTGCGATGGGCCTGCTGACGCAAGCCAGCGTCGCGATTGACGGCAGCAAGTTCAAGGCGGTGAACAACCGCGACAAGAACTTTACGCGCGCCAAGATGGAGCGGCGCATGGCGCAGATCGAGGAGAGCGTCGCGCGCTATCTTGAGCAGCTCGATACTGCCGACCGGCAGGAGCCGTCAGAGGCGCTCCAAACCAAGACGAACCGCCTCAAAGAGAAGATCGAGACGCTGAAGCAGCAGATGCGGCGTCTGGAGCGTCTCGAGGTGGAGATGCTCGCTACCCCGGACCAGCAGATCTCGCTGACCGATCCCGACGCCCGCTCGATGGCGACCAGCGGCCGCGGTTCCGGCGTCGTCGGCTACAACGTCCAGATTGCCGTCGAAGCCAACCATCATCTGATCGTGATGCATGAGGTAACCAACGACGGGACTGACCGATCGCAACTCTCCCATATGGCCAACGAGACCAAGGCGGTACTGGGCGTGGAGAAGCTTGATGCCGTCGCCGACCGCGGTTACTTCAACAGCGAAGAGATTCGGGCATGCGAGGAGGCTGGCATCACGGTTACGCTGCCAAAGCCGATGACCTCGAACGCAAAAGCAGAAGGACGCTTCGGCAAGCAGGACTTCCGCTATATGACTGACGAGGACGTTTACGTTTGTCCCGCCGGTGAGAAGCTCACTTACCACTACACAACCGAGGAAAACGGATTGGTTCTGCACCGCTACTGGACCAATGCCTGCCAGAGCTGCGCCATCAAGAACAGTTGCACCACCGGCAAGGAGCGACGGATCACCCGATGGGAACACGAGCACATTCTCGATGCAGTGCAGCGCCGGCTCGATGAGCATCCGGAGAAAATGCGCCAGCGGCGCGAGACGGTCGAACATCCGTTCGGCACCATCAAGGCCAGGATGGGAGCGACCCACTTCCTGATGAAGACGCTGCCACGGGTTGCCTCAGAGATGGCGCTGCACGTGCTGGCCTACAATCTCACCCGTGTCATGAACATCATGGGCATTCGGCCACTCATGGCCGCGATGAGGGCCTAGCCAAACCCGACACAAGGCTCCCAGCGCCACCAGATCGTGACGCTTCGACAACTTCCGGCAAAGCGTTTTTACACAACCAAGACCCAAAGCGGACATCACAGAGCCGACCAGCTGCGCAGAGTTCGGCGCGGTGCCGTTAGGGGCGCCCAAAGCTATAACCTTTGGCATATTGACTCTCCGAGATTAACCATACCACTCTAAGTGGGAGCCAAACCAAAACCGAGGGGTGACAATGCGCGCGGTAATAGCTCTCAGCTCGGCTCTGATGCTAGTTACGACTCTCTCAGCCAGTGCCGACACGATCACCGATCTGGTCACCTTTAGCGCCACTTCATTTAGCGGGGGTGCCCCGCCTTCATATACCGGGGGTACGGCGCCGGTGGATCCAGTGACGGGTTCATTCACAATCACATTCGACCCAACCCAAACCTATTCGGACAGTACGGGCATCACGCTCAACACCCTAAATATCTCGCTCGGTTCCTCCCTGGCCTTCGACTACTCCCCAAGCACCGGCGAATTGGTAGTTGGTGGTAGCTCTGATGGCGCGGCCAGCGTTTTCTTAGAGTCGGGTAATCCGGATTTTTATATCCAGATACTCAATTTTTCATCTGCTTCCACATTCAATCAGCTAGGGTATGTCACAGAGGATGGCAGCTATTTCTACAGCGCCATAGGTACAGACGCCGGTTCGGTCTCAGTCACGCCGGAAGTGTCCGCGACACCTCTCCCCGCCGCCCTCCCTCTCTTCGCCAGCGGCTTTGGCGTGATGGGTCTGCTCGGTTGGCGCAGGAAACGGAAAAATTCCGCTGCTATCGCAGCCGCCTGATCAAAACACCTGATCGCATTTCGGAGAGACCGCTGCGCGTAGGCGGTCTTTCTGCTCCCGGGCCGTCTAATTTGCTGCGGTGCATGTGTCTCGTCATGGTCGATGTTGAAAAAGGTTTTTCGGGGGGTTGAACATATTTTTTCAGAGGCACCGGTGCGGCGGTCCGAAAATGATGTAGGGGGACATATAATCAGACCTATTTTCAACCAGCAGCCTTCGTAAGCTCGCTGTGATGCGTCGGATTATGGAAAACCCGTTTCGACGGGCGCAAAGGTAAAAATTTCGATCGGTTCATTTTTGCCTTTTTCAACATGGGGTAATTCCGGGATCGAGCCAGACAAAGGCACAGGGAATCAGCTCTCCAGGAAGCTATGAGGCCGGCCTCATGTGGTCTCGCAACGATGGAGAGCTACGATGGAGCGTTATATTGGACTGGACGTATCATTGAAGCAGACGTCGATCTGCGTCGTGAACCAGGCGGGATCTATCGTACTAGAGGGCGTGGTCAACTCTGATCCTGAAGCGATTGCGGCGTTCGTGAAGTCGAAGGCGTCGGGAACGGTACGGATCGGCCTTGAGACAGGACCAACGACCACCTGGTTGTGGACCGAGCTCAAGCGACTTGGCCTGCCGGTGATCTGCATCGACGCGCGCCACGCCAAGGCGGTGCTCAAGATGCAGATCAATAAGAGTGACCGCAACGATGCGGCCGGCATCGCCCGTATCATGCAGACCGGCTGGTTCAAGGAGGTGCGCGTCAAGGATCTCGATAGCCACGCGGTCAAGGCGCTGCTGGCGAGCCGGGCGTTGCTGGTCAAGATCAAACGCGATCTCGAGAACCAAGTCCGAGGCCTACTCAAGAACCTCGGTCTCGTCATCGGCCGTGCCAAGTTTAATGTCTTTGCCGCTCGAGCCGAGGCGCTGATCGAGGGTCGTCCCGAACTGGGGGCTGCGGTCCGACCGCTGCTTGCCGCGCGCAAGGCCATCGAGCAGCAGGTCGGCGATCTCGACCGCAAGGTTCACAAGCTGGCGCATCATGATGTGCAGGTCCGCAGGTTCATGACGGTACCCGGTGTCGGCCCGATCACCGCACTGTGCTTCAAGGCGACGATCAACGATCCGACGCGCTTCAAGCGATCGAGAAGTGTCGGTGCCTATATCGGATTGACCACCCGACGCCATGCCTCCGGGGAGATCGATTGGTCCGGCCGAATCTCAAAGTGCGGTGACGCCATGTTGCGCATGTATCTGTTCGAAGCGGCCGGCGTGCTGCTGACCCGCGTGCCGAAATGGTCGGCGCTCAAGGCTTGGGGTACGAAGCTCACCAAGCGAAACGGCCTCCGCAAGGCCAAGGTTGCCGTCGCGCGGAAGCTCGCGGTCATTCTGCACCGCATGTGGATCGACGGAACCGAGTTCAACTGGTCGACCAAGAAGGCTACCGCGTAACACGCATAAGGAGATCACAGAGCTCCCGCAATACGGCGGGAAAAGTCGTCCCTGCCGGGACGGTGGCGGTGGTGAGATCGTCCGATTCTTTGCGAGCGTCCAAAAGGGCGACCGCGCTTTCAACATTGATCCGCCAACGTCGTCTTACGCCATCATGCGGAGGGCATGCCCCTACCGCGGAGAGAACAGTGGGCCCGGCAAGGATGATCGTGGAGAGCTTGACACCCAGACCCGGAATTAGAGAACAGCATCGGCCCTTAACTGCCTCGATGGCTAACGGCCGGAGTGGCAGCTATCGGGGGTATAGCAGCCGAACCTCCCGTGAGGTGACGGGGCAGATTTCACCAAAGGTATGGTCGGGCCGTGCGTTGCAAGAATCTTCGTCGACATCGGGGTGAGCGGTCTTGCATCAATGTTATCCGGCCTTTAGTTGGAGCGGTTCCCTATCCTTCAACCCGCTATGCCGACTTGCCGTGAGAGCAAAGATCCGGAATGCAGCCACTCGCCGAGCTTCGACCAACGACGCCGGCCCGTGACGTTGCGTACCGCGATAGCAACAGCTTTTTTCTGGCCGACCAGAACGACAAGCCGCTTGCCGCGGGTAACGCCGGTATAGAGGAGATTACGTTGCAGCATAGCGTAGTGCTGCGTCATTAGCGGGATCACCACCGCGGGGTATTCCGACCCTTGGCTCTTGTGAATGGTTGCGGCGTATGCGGATGACACAAAAGCCGTTCTCGGCGTTCTGGTAGGTGACGCGCTCGACCAGCCCGGCCAGCACCTCTCGATCGGATGGATTGGGTGGCGACTTCATGATGCCCAGCGCCTGGCGCTCAATTATTCGACACGTTAGCCGATGCGGCGTGACGTGTAACGGCGTGCGGGATGATACGATCTGGTGGCCGAGTGACACGTCACGACGTCGCCAAAAAGCAGCCTGCCACACCGTGCGAGACGTCGACTTGCGAACGCTCGATCAGCACACTAACCGCTTCGGATCTCTGCAATTTGATCGCCATCTCCTTCGATAGCGGCAGGTTGCGGGCATAGAAGCGGTCGATCTGGGACCCGCATCAAGGCAGGATGGATCGAGGAAGTTTATTGCAGAGTGGTCCGACCACAGCAATGCTTGAACTGCTTCGGGCAGCGAATTAGCCCAGTAAGATCAGCAACTTATGCCCGCTCAAACCCGCTGTGCCTATGGAATGCCTAGAACTGCGATAGCCATTCGCCGCCCGACACAGTGCAAGACTGCCTCGGATCGCGTGATCGAATGCTCACTCGCATTTCCATTTGGAACAGCTCACAGCAGTTCGACCGCTTTCCTGAGCTGGTCGTCATTGACCTCGATGTATCGCTGCGTTGTGGCGATTGAGCTGTGTCCCGCAAGCTCAGCCAACACTCGGACTGAGACGGACTTGCTCGCCAGATTGGTGATGAAGGTGCGTCGCCCACTGTGCGAGCTAGCGCCTTTGAGGCCACACCCGCTGTAGATGTTGAGAAAGAGCTGACACATCGTGTTCGGGCTGAATGCCCCGTTCTTCTGTGAGACGAACAGTGGGCTGCTCAGCAGCTTATTTGCGCAATCGCTCTTCACATACGCAGCTAGCTCGCGCTTCAGCTTGGCATTCACGAACAGGCGTCTGGAATCTCGGCAGTATCGGGCTAATATCTAATTTTGATCAAGCGGAAGGAAATCAATAAATGAGCGCCAAGGTATGCACGGCGCCCCGGTCAATATAGCCAACCACAATTCGAAGCTGATCAATATAGCCAACCACCATTCGAAGCTGAAATAAATCTTCGGTGGCCTTTTAGCGAGTGGAACGCCGACGCGGCGGGCAGTGACACGATTGTCGGCACCTGGAAGCTCATCTCGTATGAGGTCGACGTACAGGCGACTGGACAAAAGGAGTGGCCAAGGTCACTTCACTTTTTTTTCAACGCCTCGATGCGAGCCCCCGCGAGTGTAGCAAATTCGCAGTTCGGAAAGCGTGCGAGGTGATCTTGATAGACTTCAAGCGTGCCGATTTGCTCCGCGCTCTTCCAATGCGTCTCTGCACGCGCACAGTCGGCAACAGGCCCAGAAGGTACCGGCTGCGATACCGCGGTGGGCGCGTTCTGTAACCTGCCTGGCTCCGGGACATTTGGCGTACCAGAAGGCTTCGCATACTCAGTATTGACTCCGTTCTTTACGAACACATCAGCAATGTCGTCCCGGATCGCCTTCGCGGCTGCGATATCGGCATCGCCGGCAGCGCTATCGCCCTTCCTTAATTCGGCAAGACCACGGCCGAAGAGCGAAGTTACGAGCTTTGGATCAAGCTTGAGCGAATTATCATAATCGGCAATAGCGCTGTCGACTTGTCCAAGTTTCAGAAAATAAAACTCGCGATTGTTGTAAGCGACGGCGTATTTGGGATCGAGTTGAATGGCCTCGTTGCAGTCCGCCAGCGCTTGCTCGTTCTCACCCTTATTAAGATGCGCAAGGCAGCGGCCGGCGTAGGCTCCAGCATAATCCGCAGAAAGCCGAATCGCCTGAGTGAAGTCGGCGATGGCTAGGTCGTAGTCGCCTTTGGCGCGGTAGTCGGCGCCGCGCCTGTTGAATAATTCAGCCCGCGCTAGCCCAGTATAAAGATCCACGTTGATCGCGCGCGAGCAAGCATCGACTGTGTCGCCTGACTCTTCAACGCACCCGGCAGCTTCGCAGATTTGTTGCATCTGTGTTCTGACCCTAGTTTCTTGATCAGTTTCCGATTTCACAAGTGCAGCCATCCCAGCCAGACCGGCTTTGGTGTGGTAGCATTCCGTTCGCATCGAAAGTTCTTTCAAGGCAGTCGCCGCTGGAAGTGCCTTCTTATATTCCGCACATACCTGGCTGAGGCTCTGATCCTTGCGAGCGGCAGCCATGGTCGCGATGATTACGTCGCTATATGCATTGTTTGGCTTCGTGCAATCGATCGCGCTGGCTGGGACGGTCATGTAAAGCGCGGTGAGTGCTGTGCCGCAGAGGATGATAAACCACTCCTTTCGTCTATCCACATTTTGCATCTCACGCCCCACTTTGGTTGTTCATCTAACAAACATGCCTCACAACGATTACACCAAGATGCCGCCCCGGAGCATCGCCCAAATGGTCTACGCAAAAACAATAGTAGCGACCAAACGATTTCAGCGCTGCGTTTGGTCGCAATGGGCCATGAAGAGACTCACGCACTGCAAAGAAGGTCGGCTGTCTCTTCGCCAATCACATACCCCGCAAAGGAAAGACCGCCACGCGGCGGTCTCTCCGAAATCCGGTCAGGTGCGTTGCTCAGGATGCGAGAGCAGTGGAGTTCTTCTTCGTTCCTCGATAGGCAAAAAAGCCGACGCCGACGAGGCCAGCGATCAGTCCGGTCCAGGTCGAGGGCAATGGCGTGGTGCTAACGTCGGTAGAAACCCCGACGTCGTCGAACTGAATAAAGGGACTCTCTGTCGTAGTCGCTGTAAAGACAACACTGCTCAGGTCGTTCTCCCCACTGAATGTGAAATTCTGTAGTCCAGTAACGCCGTTGGTGAGCGTTACGAGTTCAGTGCTTGACCCCCCACCAACATAGTTGAAGGTGAAGAATACACTGCCGCCAGTTCCCGCATTGTAAACGTCCGCCAAGCCGATGAAGGTAAAGCTGAATGGGGTGTCAGCGTTGTTAGTGATAGTCGAAGAAGCTCTGTATAGAACGGGTGGACGTTCATTTCTTCGACGGAGATCACGTCGCCATCAGTGACAAAGCCCGGATACTTAATTTTTGCGAGCCGTTCTGCCCGAATGTTTTGCTTTGTCCAACCGTCCCTTACGAAGATGTGCATCAGATCTCTGTACTGTTCGGTTGCGATGTGTTTGACTTCTTGCTGGGCATCCATCGAAAATAGACAGCCCCCATAGCATCCCGCGATCGTCGAGATTTCCTCAAGAATGCTTGACCAGTTTTCGGGAATGATGGCAGCTTCGTAAATCCGGTCTATTAGCTCATGATCATCTGTCATTTTCCCCCACACACCAAACATCGTCGCCGGCCGACATTCTGATGCCGGCGAAGTATTGCAATCCTACACGTCTAAGAAATTCCTAATGATATGGGAGCCTTTCTCTTCAGCGCTGGTAAAATCGAAATCATCCGCCACGCCGTGCCGCATCATGGGATCAAAGCTCCGAAATCTCTCGTTGCGGATGTGCCACTCTTCACGAAAGTAGTTTTCCATTGCCCGATGAACGGAAGCGCTCACTGGGAGATTTGGAAAATGGCCCCGAAGAGGAATTAGGATCGTGCCCACGCTGCCTGTCTGGGCCGCGACAGTGTCCATCGCTCTGACCCAATGGGAAGGCTCGACTGCTGCGTCGGCAAAGCTTTGAGCAATTGTGTGAAGGTTCCAGGTCTTCACGGCATAGTCATCGCCCGACCTGTTGCAGACATCGGACTGCACCGAAGAGCAGCTATGTTAGCTGTCACTACCTCGACCTACTATTGTAGACTAGGTGCAACCTAAGCTAATGCGTTCACTTTCACAAGGATGCTGTACAGAAGGGCGACCCGGACACGACGCCCTACGCGAGCTTTTTGAATTTGCTTGATGTCTCCGGTGCGGCGCTTGCGTTGCAGCCAACGGCTAGCGCACGCATCCACTGAGCCGGATCGACGGCAGCATCCGAAAAAGCCGCCAGCACAGCGTTCAAATCCCATATTCTCATGAGCGTGGGCACTCTACCGCAATCGCGGCGCCTGACAATCACAATTTGCGGCAAGCCGTAGCCCATTCGGGTCAAGACAGCCCTGTATGTTTGCCTCATGCTGGTTTTAGTTCAGAAATTAGCAAAGCCTACCAGGGCGGAGGGGAAGATGATGTTTCCGAGATTAGCGGGACTTACTTGTGCGATAGTCTTTGCTGCAGCGATCGAGACAGCGCCGGCGCATGCTTCCACCGTTGACGTAACAATCAGTCCGACGGGCGGAACGGTCGATGTGGACTTTGGCTATTTAGCACCGAGCTCAGGTAATTATTCGGATGGAGTCGAATTAAGTTTCGCTAACCCTGGCAACATCGCCGAGTATTTTGTGAGTTTTCCTTCGTCATCCTCCCCGTTCTCTTTTTCTTCGGGGACTTGCCAATCGACTATGACACCCGGAAGCAGTTGTGATGCAATTGTTCAAGTTAGTACGAATACAGTAGGTAGCTTTAATTTAACGCAGACTATCTACTTCCCAATTACAGCCCCTGCCGGGGATATTGCGCCCCAGCCTGCCCCTGTGACGTTCGACATTTCGGCGGACGTTGGAGTGTCGGCAACGCCTCTTCCGGCAACCCTTCCGCTATTCGCCTCCGCTCTTGCGTTGATTGGTCTGCTCGGCTGGTTCATTAACCGCAAAGGGGGTTCTGCAATAGCTGCCGTCTAACAGGCCTCGCGTCCGTATCGCGTTCACCTCAAATGGGGCCCAGCGCCGTATTGGCGGTGCCGTCACTCGAAGGCGTCGAGTATCGACTATTAAGACTAGGTACGACCCACAGAATCTCTACGTGGATAAATTGGTGATTTCGTAAAACCGCACTCGAGCGATTAGTGCGGTCCACAACTCTCGCACCATAATGAGGCTGGTATGGAGTCCGTAATCGCGGGCCTTAGCGCAATCAGTGTGACGCTTGGCGCAGTGACCGCCTGCATTGTCGATCGCCGTCCTCAGCAGAAGGAGGCTATGGAAACACTCAGCGGTTTCCTTTTGATCGCCGGATTTGCGCTATTGGGTCATGGGTTAGAATCAGTCTTTGGAAGGCCGTAAAGCAAATGAGAAAATGTCCGCTGATCGTCCTGGGAGGCGTCGCGACCTCCATGCATCCCGCCTTCTGAATTATCCACAGAATCAGCGCGTGCAAAAGATCGCCCCAACCCTGTCTTCGCACTGCCACGCGCTTAATTGAGGCTGATGCCGGTTTATCGAGTGTTCGAATCCACGAGATATCCCGACAGGGACACTCTCGATCTCGCCCGTCAACGCCATGAAGGATCTACGACCCGGTGCTGCCACGGGAGTGCTTTGCGCACTTGGCGAAATGTCATCAATGCGTACATCCTGACATTTTGAATGCTTGCCCAAACGCCGCGCTGAAGTGCACGCTGCGCAAAACGTCCGCACCCACATCCAAGTTCAATGTCCTCGCCCGAAATGCGCCCGATCACCCATCGGAGCGCCTTGCGGCTGGAGGATGACGACGTTTGCGTGTTCGACCGCAACGGCACATATCAAGCACGTATACGGCTGGGAAACGGACGGTACATCTGGCGCTCCTTGAAGACAGCGGACGAGCAGCAAGCGATTTCCGCTGCGATACGGTTGCATCATTCACTTGAGTTCCGAAAGCAAAACGGACTGCCGCTTAGCAGCCGCAAGTTCGAGCAGGTGATCGCGGAATATGTTGCTTTCCGCGAGCTGCAGCACCAGCAAGGCAGCACGTCCTACCACATGTTGCGGCAGATAAGACGGGTGGTGAAGTTCTGGCAGGAATATCTCGGTAGCTACGACGTCGAGGCAATCGGAAACAAGCAGCTGAGCGGGTACGTGGAGTGGCGGAAGGCGTATTACTCGCGAATGCCATCACTCCCGAAGAACGCGAGGCTGCATCCAACCGATAAGACGTTGCAGTGGGAAGTCACGCTTGGGAAATCGATAATCAAATGGGCGCACGAGCAGGGGTACAGAGGTAATCAGCAGCTCCCCACATTCTCGTTCGTGCCAAAGAAACGTCGAGTGCGGCCAGCATTTGAGTTGTTTGAATATCGCCGATTATTGCGCGCGCTAATCAAATGGCAACGAGAGTGTCCGAACGAGAGGTGGCGCCATTCTCGGATACTGTTGACGTGTTAATCGGCGCGGGGTCCGGACGCCGATCGGCGCAGCTAAAGCATTGATAATTCTCAGATTGGAGGGGTCAAAGTTCGGAGCTTAATCACAAGAAGCGCGAGCCCGTGAGCGACATCGACATCGTATGGTGGAAAGTCTGAAAGTGCTTGACCTAAGACGGCCGATTAGAGAAGCGGACATAGGGCGTGCATTGCAGCAGTCGAGGATAATTGCCTCAGCGTTTACTCGATCACCTCGTCGGCAATGGCGAGCAGCGACGGAGGCACCGAGAGGCCGAGCACCTTTGCGGTCTTGGTGTTGAGGATAAGCGAAAATTTTGTAGGTTGCTGAACTGGAAGGCTGGCCGGATCGGCGCCCTTGAGAATGCGGTCGATATGATCGGAATCGACGTGCCGAGATCTCCGATCGTCGTTTCGTCGCGCTTCTTGGCTCCGGCGGACGGCCTAAAGCGGTTCGGCACGTCCAATAGCAATCGGTAGGAAAGAATATTCGGCCGTTGCCGGAGGCGCGAATAGAAAGGCGATCGGCCGCCCGGCGGCGTCGACCTGAAAGTTGATGATGCCCGAGCCGACGCCGGTCGCGCGCTTTTGGACGCTGGGGAAATCGTATCACAGATCGAATGGATCGACGAGGGCGGGCGTGGAAAATTCCCAGCGAGATTCGTGCAGCCACACCGATGCCGCGTCGTTTCCGGGCGTGGCGTTTCTACCGGATTGAGTGGGACGTAGCACGCGCTGGCTGTCAACTGGTCTTTGAAATTGCAGCCAATCCGAAGGGTCTTGAAACAAACGGCCGGTTTGTCTCGCCCGTATTAAAAAAAAGTGGGTCAGCAATGGACTCACTATTGCAACATACGCAGATTCCGCCGTCCAATCGACGATCAATCGGGGAGTAAATCATGCGCACGGAACATCGTTGCAGCAGGATGTATCGGACTAATCATGCCCTGTTTTAAGAACTGTCTCGGACGGCCACCGCACCCATTGCTTGCCTGTCAAGTCCGTATAATCCAACATGTATTTGGGCCCGTTTGGATCAAGAACATAGACTGAGTCAGGAGCGGATTGGTTGACGCTAATTTCTCTCCCTTGCACGATAGCTTTGCCTGATCCGTACCAGAATTGCTCTGCTACTCCTGGCAGTTCCCGCGCATACTTGTCGATATCTTCGGTAACTTCTACTTCGTCGACGAATTTTGGATTTCTCTCGTACCCTGAAGGGAATGCTTTCTCCACGAATGTAGCATCGGCGTGCTCAAACTCATGAATCAACTCCAAGCCGGGTCCCATCGCAACTTTGGCAGGGCTTGTCCCCTGAAGAGAGTTGACAAGAAAGGAGCCGCCCTGTTTAAGGAAGGTGAACGGATTTACATAGATATTGGTGGTCCAGTCGCCCTTCACTGTAGTGAAACCAATCAAAGTGCTCGCAACGGTCTTATTAGTATCGGGCATAATATTTTGTACCTCCACGGAATAGCCCTTTCGGATTTCTGCCATCGCGAAATCTCTTAGCTTATCAATCTTTGTCATTCGGTCAGTGATCGCACTTGAAATATCAGCTTCGGACTTCCCGGCCATCTTGGCGCGCGTCTCTTTCTCCACCAAGGCTCTCAATGCGTCATGCGCAGCAGTTTGCCTCGTCGAATCCGCAAGCTCGAGTGAAATTGACTTCGGTATACTTTTGTCCCCAAAAAGCTTGGGATAGGTCACGTCTACGTCGGTAGCGATGCCGAGGCGCAGCTCGAGATCGATGGAGATCCTGTTGACCATTTGCGTGGCCGCTTGCATGATCAGTTTTTTGTCAGATGTGACCTTGTCACTTGAACCCAGTGAAAACTCAATACCTGACGACCCATCAGGGTCCACGCGCAAGACAGGATTGTTACGGACGTAGCCGTAAAGAGTTATGCCATCAGCAAGTCCGCTGGGATCACAACTTGTCCATTGCCCAAGCCATGGCGCGTAAAAACGTCTGCCGTGGTAGGACAGACCTGTTTCTTCATCGCGCTCCTTGCCGGTGTATCTATAGCGCTTTGGCGTCTGTATCTGGTTCCGCACCGCCTGATATGAGGTGCTTCCATACGGAAAATACTCTTCATACGAAATAATCGCTCCCCTATCGTCCAATTCCAAACTGGCCGAGCCCAGATGGTTGCCAAACTGGTAGCGGATCAATTGCGGCGGCAAAAGATCGCTGCCTTGAGTGCGTGTTTCAATCAGGGCGACTCGTTGCTTGTCATCCATCATATGCAGCGTTTGCCACTCGACGGCTATGCTGCTGCTCAAATACTCCCGATAAATCTCGTAGCCGCCAAGATAGATCAGTTCCCGCGTCTTCAACCCGTTCTGGTTTTCCGTAACCTTTCGCGCGCGCCGGCCGGAAGCATCATAGACGTGATAAGTCCGCACGCCCGCGTCGGCGTTGACGACCTGCTGCTGCGTCGCATGCAGTTGATCCTTGTAATCCCACTGCATCATCGGCAGATGCGGCATGGTCTGCATGTTGCCACAGGTGTCGTGGCTGTATTTTGCTGAGAATTGGCCCGCAGAATCGCCCGGCAGGCTGGTCGCCAAAAGTCGGTTGGTGGCGCCGTCGTAATTGTAGAGGCGGGTCCAATTGCCGCTGCTGGTCACATGCGCCAGGCTTAAGATATTGCCGACGCTGTTGTAGACGTAGCGCTCGGTATAATTGCCCATCGCTAGCCCGTCGCCCGGTTGGGGCAGGTTCATGCGGAAACTGTCGTCCTCGGTCACTTGCTGGGGTGCGTTCAGCGATTTGTTCGTCTGCCCGAGATGCTCCCGTCCGGTCGCTTGGATAAGGCGGTAAAGCGCGTCATAAATGTAATCGGAGCTCGGGGCGACGCGCTGATTGCGGAAATAGACCGTATTCTGGATATCGGCGTCATCTTGAATGTGGGTGATATTGCCGACCGGATCGTAAGTGTAGAACAGGTCTTGCAGCGAGGCCTGGTCGGAGGCGCGAATCGTCGTCAGCCGATTTAGACGGAATGTATTGGGATCGTATTGATAGCTCGTGGTCACGCCATTGCCATAGGTGATCTGTTCGCGCAGCCCTTTGGGGTTATGGGTTATCGCCGTTACGAAGGCTGTCGTCGTCGCCGAGCCTTGCAGGTTCACGTCGATCCGGGCCAAGTGACCAGATTCGTTATAGGCCATCCAATGGACGCTGGCATCGGGTGTCGTCAGCGTGACCGGGCGATCGAGAGCGTCATAGGTCGTGGTGCTCGAAAAAATCTCTGCCTGCAACGCCGGATTTTGCGACCAGTCCAGCGCATTCTTGTAGTCGCTCGCGAACTGGCGGCTGCCGTGCAGCGAATTGCCCTTGAAGTCGTAAAGGTCGGCGGCGACAGCGCCCGCACTGTCAAAATGCTGAAAAACCCTGCCACGCAGATTGGCCTGCGCCTGCTGTGGCGCAGTCAGACCGGCATCGGCGCTGTCGCCATAGATGGTCCGCTCGAACAGAATTTCTTGCGCAAGCAAGTTGGGGTTCGGCTCGGACGGATCGCCGCCTTGCACATAGGATCTGAGCGGGCGATGCAGGGCATCGTATTCGGTGCGCAAAACGTAATTGCGGCTGTTCCAGACCCGGATCGGCTTGCCGGTCGCATCGTTGAGCATCCATCGCTCGCCGGCGGCCATGCTCGCCTGATGAATTTTAGTCTTTAGCAAGTCGTAATCGTAGCGCATGACCACCCGGCCGAGCGGGTCGATCACGTCGCGTTGATTGCCGTCAATGTCGAGTCCGATACGTGTGTTGTAGAGTTGCGCGACGCCATTCGTATCCTTGCCGTTGTCGGTGACCGTCAGAAAAGTGCGACCCAGGCTATCGAAATTGGCCACGGTGGGTGTGTCGGCGTGGAGGGCGGCCTTTTGCGCTGCTTCGCTTTCTTCTGGTCCCAAGGCACCATCAGACCGCTGCTGATACCAGGTCGGAAGATAGTCTGCGTCTGGTAGCCTGCTGAAGAACTCTCCGGCGTCGGGATCAGCCTTCGGATCGAATATCACCGTATCGTTGACGTCGTAGGTTATCTGTTGCCACGGACCGAAAGCGACCTTCTCGAACGTGTCGTTGGCATGCAGCGTGGCGACGACGCGACCGGCGGAATCGTAGAAGAGCGTGCCGCTCACGCCCCATTTCTCAATCCGGAATTGCGGAACCGCACTGAAGAAGGGCTCATATTGCCTAACCGGCTTACCCTTGTTGTTGTACACCTTCGCTCCGGTGCCAATCCAGCGAGGGTTCTGCACCGGTGAATTGGGGTCGCTGAGATCGAGCGGGCCGGGTTCGGCCTGTATTTTGGTCTGCGTCTCACGGCCAAACCCGTCTGAATACACAATGTGCAGCTGCACCTTGGTCTGCTGCCCCGGAGCCAGCGCGCTGACGTGAGTTTCTCGGGCGATCTCCGTGGCGCAGACGGGCACCCGGTTCAGGTCATAGAGGATGCGCTTTGTCGCGGTGCCCAGATAACCGACGGCGAGTGCGCTTGGATCCGACGCGTTGAAAAACGCCGTGATCTGTGTCGGCGTCAGATCGGTCACGAAAGTATCGAAGGAATCGCCCTCGACAGGTCCCGCCGCTTTGCCCAGTACGGCCGTGCCGGCGAGCATGCCTAGCACGTCGAACAACGCCTGCGATCGATTACCATTCGGATCGGTCACCAAGGTCGGTTGCAGGACTCGATAGTCCGTAATAGCCATTGCCACATTTCCGACGGCGTCGGTCGTCGAAATGAGTGAAAGAATGTATTTGGTGTCGTAAGCGACCACACTGTTGGCGCCGAAGGGATCTTGATAGCGATGCGGGAGGAAGAAATGCGTTTGTGCGAAGGCGAGTTCTTGCACGGCGGCGTCGGTGGGACGGGGCGACAGAAAAGTCTGTCCGGAGGAAATCCAGAACGGGCCGTCGCCTTCGATATCGCGATATTGTGCCTGCGGTCCTCCCAGTATCGCCGTGAGATCGGCGGCTGATATTTTGGCTTGGAAGACGGCGAGCAGGCCCGGAGTGAGCGCCCGCTTGTAGCTCTCGCCGGGGAGTGCCAGCATCTCGAGCTGTGCGAGCGGCAACAAGCCTGAGAGATCGTCCTTGCGATAGAGCGTTCGGACCTGCGCGATCAAGCGCTTATTCGCTTGCTGTAGGTCCGGCTGCGCCTCATAGGTGATCGCTGTCGCTGCCGTGGCGATGGCGTCGAGGGTTGCGAAATCCAGCGCCGTCGCGCCCGTGAGCGTCGGCGCTGTCAGTTCGAACGTTTTGACGTCGGCCGGCAGCGGTGTTCGATAGGCGTCGTCCGCCAGAATCGCGTTGGTGAATTGGCTCTCGGTCAGCGTCGCGAGCGTCTTGCCCTGTTCGTCGAACGCGGGCGTTCGGCGCTGATAGCCGATCGCTGCCGATCTAAGCACATTACCGTAGTCGTCGACCTCGAGCGTCACGCCGTGGCTGATCCGAGGATCGGCCGGATTGCGCTCATAGTGATAATCGATGGTCTCGCAGACGTGATTGGAAAAAACCGCGTGGCGGTTGGGGCCCTGCGGCTGAAGGCAAGTCAGCCTGTAGCTGCGTTCGGAGACGCTGAAAGGCAGGGCGACTTTGGCCGACCCGTCGTCGGCATAGACTTCCTGACGCAGGATACTGCCCTTTAGCGCCCGCGCGGCTTCGCGCGACTCGTTGTCGGTGAGGCCCGTCGGCAGATCGGTGTCCGGCAGAAAGTTCGCCTGCGGGTCGCCCGCAAAAAACTCTTGATTAGCTGGGTTTTTGAAGAATGCCTCAAGTTTGCGCTCTTCGAGCCAAGCGCCATTGTGGAACCAAGTCTTGGTCACGACCGGCGGCAGATCGAAAGCGCCGACAACGGTCTCCGCGTCGCGTTGTTCGACATAGGCGAAGCCGCGGAATTCACGCTCGATGCCATCGTAATAGCCGTGGCGATAGCGGTAGGTGCTAACAAGCGTCGTGTTGGAAACGAGATCTTGCGTCTCGACCCGTTCGATCACGTGAACTGGAAACGCCAATTTGGTCACCCAGGGGTGTCCGGCCAGTCGGTCCTGCAGATAGAACTTAGTCGAGGTCGCGTATTGGACCGTCGTGACGGCGCCCATATTGTTGTTCGTCGACACCAGGAGATGTGGTTTCTGGCTACCCATGAGGTCGATGTAACGCATATTGCGGCGGGTATCGTTGGGCAGCGACGACATCCAGACGAGGCAAGTCGTCCCGTTGCCGAGCAGGTCCATCGCCTGTACCGACGCCAAATCATCGACGCGGGGAAATGCCGACAGCGCTTGCGGGTCGCTCCAGCCATTGCCGATGTGGTTGAAATAAAGCCGCACGCCGTCGGCCGCAAGATAGACGAGGTCGGTGGTTCCCGATCCGTCGATATCCGCCAACCGGACGCGGCGCGGGTCGAACAGATCCTGCGCTTCGAACCAAGGCGCGTTATCCATCGCGATCTTGGCGCCGAATTGGCCGTAGCCGATATTGGGCCAATAGCAAATCGCGCCATTGCGAATGCGCACGATATCGGACAGGCCGTCTCCGGTCATATCGGCGAGGAAAATCGTTTGTGAGCCGTCCGCGAACACGATCGCGGGGCCTTGTTCTTCGTCGATGGGTTTGGCGACGCGAAGAGCCGCGTCGAATCCGGTTTCCGCAAGCGAGGGATACCAGGTGAAGACGTCGTGCTCGGTGATCAGCACATCCGCCAGACCGTCGCCGTCGAGGTCGACAAAACGAAGGTTGGCGTCGTTCCAGTCGACGTTGGGCATCGACTGCAACGGTCTGAAGTTCTCCCAATCCGCCTCCTCGGTTCGTTTGTAGAAACCCGGATTGGGGCGTTCAAGTACCACGCAATCCTGCTGCCCGTCACCGGCGAGATCGAGGAATTGATGGCGGAGCGACTTTGTTTGCGCGAAACCCGGTAGCTTGGCGACTTCGGTCAGGGTTTCAAACGTCGCAGCGATCGTCGGCTGATCGCCGACAAACATTTGGGTCATCGGACTGAGATTGCGCTTGTAGTACCAAACGTCGTCGTAAGCGGCCATAATGCCTCGGGCGCCTTCGCCGTCGAGATCCAGCCACTGGTATTGGCCGCCATCTACACTGGCCGGGAGGTTGGCGAGGCTCGTGGGGTCAACTTCTCGCAGGTCGCTCTGAACGACGGCCGCCGAATATTCAAAATCAAGCCGCGGCAGGGAACGCTTGAGATACGTGCCGTCGCTCTGGCGAACATAGCCTGATTGGGTCACCGCGATGACGAAGGAGGCGATCGCGCTTTCGCTATAGGCGAATTCGGTGCTGCGGACCAAATAGTCCGGCGTGCCGAGCTCGTCGGCAAAGTGATGGAACATCAGAACCTGGCGGCACAGCCGGTAGGTGCGGATATCGAAGCTAGCGCGAAAGCGCGAAAACGGATCCTGCCGAGCCGGCCAGGGCTGCGTGGCAGCGAGCGAAGCGGTGACTAATTGGCGGCCATCGGTATCCGGCGGAAGCGGAGTGACGTGGCCCTCGCCATAGTCAAAGACCGCTTCGAACAGCCAGGACTGTTGCGACAGATCCGGCTGCGCCAGCGTCGGCAGCGTGTTGCCGTATTTGATGCGCTTCAGGTAACGGTTCGCGGCGCGACCGGCGCTGGTGCGGTTGCGCTCATGGACTTGTGCGAGATCGATGGCGGCAGAGTCTTCGGCGACATATTCATAGGCTATCGCATTACCCTTGTCATCGCGGCTTTCGCTGATGAGCCAGGTGAAGACATCGCCCGGCGCAGCCGGATCGGCGATCCGACTCTCCGGCGTCTTCCCATAGAGGGTCGTGACATTGTCCCGGGAAATGGACCGCCAATAGGTGTCGCCGTCGCTTACGCGTGTCCAGCGCTCGATCCGGGAGAACAGCCCTTCGATCCGCGGCCGGTACGGCCATACGACATAGCCCTCGCGCGTGGTCGGGTTGCGGTGCCAGCCGCCGTTTGGATCCTGCGCTAGCACCGGCACGAGATCCTCCGTCCCGGACAGTATGAATACGTCCGACTCGCCGGCGTCGTCATATTGCGGCAAGCCCCTATCGGTGCGGCGTGTGATCGACGGCAGCGACAACGACCAACCCAAGCCAAAGGGACCGTTGGCGGCGCCGGAGTTGTAGCTAAGCGAGAATTGCGGCCCAAAGCCCGACCGGCCCGGACTGAGCGCGAGCGGCACAGTAAGCGACCCGGTCCCCGTGACCGGATTGGCGGTGAATTTCTCGCCGATGCCGCTGATGGCGCCGCCGCCTTTGGGCAAGGAAATCTGCGGCGCGGCGACGGCGAATGGCTTTTCCGCCGCCTTGTCTTCGGAACCGATCGACCCTTTCGCTTCGTCTGCCATGCGCTAACCGCTTTGTTGGGTTAGGTCGTACCCGCCTGATATTCAACGTACAGCATCACATCGAGCAGCTTGGTGTCGTCGAGCGGGGACGGATCGCTCGGCTGCGGCGGTGCCGGTGTGAGATTGCCGACGTTGGTGACCGCAAGTGCGTGGCTGCCGAACAGGCCGGCCGAAAAGACCGACGTGACATCGGCGTATGGCAGATTGGCCATGGCCGGATCAGCTTGAAAGCTGTTAACGCTGGTGCCGTCTATCGAAACCGCGAAATCCTGCACCGCCGTAACCGACGCCGCTATGCGCAGCAGGAGCGCCGCCTTGGTAACCTGGATGGTGCTGCTGGCGACAAAGAACGGCAGCATGTTGGCGCCGATCGTCATCGTCACCGGCGTGTTCACGGCGCCGTGCAGCAGCCGATTCAAGACGCTCGGGAATTCCTGGCGCAGGCTGAACAGCCGGCCGAGCGGCTGGCTCTGCAGCGCCTGGGCGATGGCGCCGTTCTTCTGTTCCACGCGTTGCCGCAAGCTGGCATCGTACAGCGAGGTATAGCTGATGTGAACGATCACGTCGGTGATCGTCTGGTAGTCGAAATTGCGGAACGCGGCGGGCAGTTCGACCGTCCAACTGCTGATCGCGCCCGCTCCCTCGAACGGCATGTATCGCTCGTCGCGAAAGTTGAATTCAAAAACGCCTGTATCGTTCTGCGCCGTGCTGGTTGCGATCATGACGCTGTGCTTGAGCTGTATCGGCGTCAGACTATTTGCAGTCGCCGTCAGGCGAAGCTGGCTGTTGGTCAAAGTGAGCGTCGCGCCGATATTGGTGAGCGGCCCGGCAACGCAAGGGATTGTCAGTCTGACAGCCTTGATCTTGCGACAGTATTGTCCGGGATAGACCAGGTCGAAGGCGAGCTCCGGGACATTGAAATTGCAAGTGGCGTTCTGCCTGAGGTTCAAAAGCGCGACCGGTGCGATCTGCATCATCGAGAACGACTGGGTGATTTCCGGCGTTCGATAATTGGTCTCGAGGAAACGCTGCTCCAGGCGCTGCAGATCGCCGAGCAGCATTTCGCCGGCCAACAGGCCGCTCTGCGCCTGCGACCAGTAGTTTTGTCCGACGAAGGTCGTGGTGTCGTCGTTGCGCTCGAACTGATAGGCCTGCTGGGCCAGTTGCGCCATGGCGAAGGCGCAATTATACGCCTGCCGATACGTCGTCTTCATCGTCGACGCCAGCCAGGTATAGAGCGCGACATTGGTGAAGCGCGACGTGTAAAAATCGGCGACCTGCTGCTGCTGTGCGATCGTCTTATTGTGAATGGTCGAGCGACTTATTGGCGATTGTCAGCCGGATATCCGCGCCGACCAATTGCGTGGTGATCTGCGCGAGGTCCTTGGTCGCCATGTTGACTTCGTGCTGCCAGCCGTCGGTACGGCGTTCGTGCCCAGCCTGAAGGCCCGCCGCAGCTGCGATCGTCTCATTGACGGTGGCGATGTAGCTTATCATTTGCCCGAATCCGTGGGTGCTATCTCCCATTTCTTTTCCACCGAACTTAAGGGCAAACGGGGAACCGAGGTCAGGCACGAGATGTGTCACCCCCCGTAGGGCGTACATTATGATAGCTGCGATGTAAGCACTTGCAGCTGTATAGCGTGCGCTAAGCTCAAGAATCTCCCCACTATTTAAGCCACCTTCGACCAGACCCTGGAAATAATCGTGCCGGAATTGCGCGGTGTCGAGCTGCGCATTCAGCGTGTCGATCGCGTTCTGAGCGGCGTCGATCTCCGCCTGTTTCGTGCTCATCGTCATCGCCAGGATGTTCTGCTGCTGGGTCACGCGCAGCACTTCGAGCTGCTGCGCGTCGCGCTTTTCCAGCGCCGACAACAGCGTGTTGCCGAAGCCCTGGACCTGCGAGGCGAACTGCTTGGCCTTGTCGATGAGATAGGTGAACCGGTAGGGCGGTGCGTCGCCGCTCGTCGAGTTGACGACGGCGTCGAGCGAGAGTCCGGCCGCCGTGGCCTCGACGAGCAACAGCGGATTGATCGGCGGCGCGAACAAGGAAAGCTGCCGTAGCGCGCCGGTGATGTCCATGCCGTGCCGAATTTTGTAGAGGCGGTCCTCGACGATGTCCCAATAGCTGAGCAGATCGTCGTTGGGCGGAACACAGAACACCGGAACGATATGGCGCGCGACCGACCAGGCAAAACGCGAGGAGTGGCCGCCCACTGTTTGCGAAGCGCCCTTGCGCTTCGACGTCTTGCGCGTTTTGCTGCTCGATGGGCTTCGCGACGAACCATGCATGCCTTTCCAATGATAGGGGTGCGCGGCGCCGTGTTCCGCCTCGGCCTTCGGCGCGCGCCTGCTCACGGTGCTGGCGCCGCTTGTGCCTTGGGCGCGGATTTCGGTGTACGGCTCGGTGCCATGCGCGACGCCGCTCCTGCGTTCCTCGACCGGCTCGGCGCGGCGCGCTTCCGCCACCCGCCGCCTGCACCTGTTGGTGGCTTCTTTCAAATGATGGCCGGCCACGGCATGGCCCAAGGTGAAGCGATGAACAGGCCGGCGTTTCGGCTGGGCGCGCGCCGCGCCGCTCCCGTTATGGCTATAGGTCTCCATCTCCATCAGGAATTGCGAGCCGTTTCTGACCAGCGGTGCGATACGTTCATAGGTTCGCTCGTTCTCATTCATCTCGCCGCAATTGCCGACCTCCGCCGGCCGCGGTCCCAGGATTTCCAGTGCCTGCACATAGAGCAGGGTCGCTTCGTTCACCGTCTCCATTTGGAATTCGGTGAACAGCGCATCGCCCCAATTGATGAGATTGTCGACGTAATCCATTACGATGCATTTTTGGAATGCGCTGAGGCGCAGGCGCGCGATCGCGTACGGATTGAACGGATTTTGCTCGTAGGCTTCGATCGCGGCTGCGTCGGTCAGGATGCTGCGCAGACTCTCGACGTCCTGATTGCGGAAGTTGATGAAGCGCCAGACGCGGTCGCGTGACTCAGCTTCCGATGACTCCGGGGGACGCGGCCTGCCGCGCTCGTGCGACGGATGACCGGGCTCGGATTTGGTAGGCTCGTGCATCGCTTCGGCGGCGCTGGCCTGGTGCTTTTCGGCGTCGCGCTGATCTGAGTCGTGCGGCTCGGGCTCGTGAGGAGGCGCCGGAACTGGCGAATGATGCGAAGCGGACCGGGGAGGGGAAGGGCGTCGTGCCGTCTTTACACCCTCTTTCCGATCGTCATCATCGCCGGCGGTCGGATCGAAGATATAGCGGTACCACTGCTGCGCTGCCGCGAAATTTTGCTGGCTGTTGAGTTGACTGGCGATCAGGAAGGGCGCGTGGAAAAACACCTCCCAGAAATAGGTTCCCATTGCGCCGGCGAAATCCATTTTGCCGACGACTACGTCCTTCTCGATGCCCTCAATAATCGAAAACTCCGGCTCGAATTCGCGCAGGCTTTCTTGGGTGTCGATGCTCAAGAGGCCATCGACGCCTTTGACGAAAAGCGCTCGGCAGAGGTTTTCGCCTAGAGTCGTGGTCAATCGCTTGAGGACGTACTGGTCCGGCCGAACCGAGCCTTGCAGCAGCAGGACGTCGCTATCGACGTCGATGATGGCGTCGGTGATCGCATCGCGCACCGAGCTGTTGACGACGGAAATGTCGGGATCGCCGGGGATGGTAGCGATATGCCGGCGATAGAGGCCCTGCTTGAGCGGCTCGCCCCGGGACCACGTCGCGGGCTCGGCCGCAAGATAACGGGCGCCGAGCTGGAAATAGGGCTGCATATTGGCCAGATAGAGGTCTGCCGACTCGTAGGTGCCGGCCAATTTCTGGATATTCTCCTCTTTGGCGGCGATGGAACACCAAGCATAGCGGTCAAGCTTGGGAAATGAATTCTGGACCCCGCTGTAGAGATGCCTGTCGATGTCGCCGGGCTCGCTTCTCGAGCAAAGTACCGTTTGTCCTCGCTTGCCCCGGGCGGACCGCCGCATCGGTACGACGTCCTGATTGTAGAAATCGACCTTTCCTCCGCGCAGGAGGAAGTTTCGCCCGGTCAGCAGCACATCGAGCGTGTCGTCACTCAGGGTCGGATATACTCGCTCCCACTGAAACCCCTGAAGCGTATATCCGTCGACAGACGCAATCTGCGGATCTTTTCCATAGGTCGGTATCAGCGTGCCCTGATAGGACGACAAAGTGAGTTCGGACGACGAAAAATGCGGATTTACCTGCTTTTGCTGCTCGGTGACATAGTTGCTTATTAGATTTTTCTGGTCTTGCGACTGATTGCTGGCGGCTAGGGCCACCAAGAGCAGGCCAGTCTGACTATCATAGCCGTATTGGTTCTTGTCGAAATAATCCAACAGCGGATCAAAAACAATGCTGTCGCCTTGTTCAAAGATCTTTGGATCTGTCAGAGCAAGCTGCTGCGGCGGCGTCCAGCTTTGATCAAGGCGCAAGGAGGAATATTTGACACGCCAAGTGTGCTTATAACCGTTGAAGATGGAATTGGCGTTGGCAACTAAATTCTGCGGCGCCGTCGAAATCTGGGCCCAGAACACAAACAGACGCCCGAGGTAGACAATGGGCGATATCTCCCGGCAATGAATTTGCAGATTGACCGGCACCCACGGCGTATAGGTCACGGCTCGGTCTGTTTCGGTCTCGCCGTGGTTGGCGTTTTCTACCGTTCGGTAGAAGAAGGTCGGCGGATCGGCGGGCGTCACGCCGAACAGGTGCAATACGTCCGTTCTCGAATCGGTATCGATGTCGTGATAGCTGCCGGCAATCTGCAATTTCGAAAGCTGGTCGAGCCCACTCAGATAGGTCGAATAGGCGTCGAGCACGTTCTGTTCATTGATCGGCTGCTGCAAGAGCGCCGACTCCAAATCCTCGAACAGCGGCGTCATGTCGTCGCGCAGCTCGGGCAGCATGTAACTTTCCGGGTATAGGAAGACCTCGCGGTTCGCCTGCCACACGCGATAGTTCTGCCGCCACTCCCATTCTTCGGCGGCGGAGGGTGGCACGGTGACACGGATATGTTCGGGATCGTCGGGATCTCGCTGATCCTGCTCGAGATTCATCAGGCAGCGATAGACATAGAGCTGAACGCTGGAGATCGCGGCGACGACCCATGAGGTCTGCATGCGGCCTTCCAGTTGGACGTCGAGCAGGAAATAATTGTAGAGGTCGTCGAGCGAAGAAAACTTATAGCCGCTCCAGGTCAGGAGATAATCTGTCAGGGCATCACGCCGTTGCTCGAGGATGCGATCGTCGAATGGCTGACAGCTGTTGAGAAAATCCTGATCGGAGTTGAATTGGGCGCGGTAGGCGCCGAGTACCGCAATGCTCGCTTGAGTTTGCTCCGCGTAGTCGTCGGAAAGGATCAACCGCAGCGCATCGCCGCCAATGCCGAGGGTCCTGGAGAGGTCAGCGATCGTCCCCAGGCTCGACAGCGCTTCCGGGGCGGTGGCGGGCAGCACTAGGTGTGGCAGCAGCGACCGGAGTTGCCTGGCATCGACGCCGAGAACGGTCGCGAGTTGATCCGGGTTGGCTTTGCTGAACAGGTTGGCGCTGGAGAAACTCTCCAGCACGTCACGCAGGGGCGTCACGCCGGATGGGTTGCCGGCTAGGTTCGCGCTGAACTTGGCGTAGACCGACAGTTTTTGCACATTGGTGATGGATAGCGCATTTAAATTGGCGATACCGAACAGCGCGCTGTTTAGCTGGATGTAGGTCAGATCATCCGCGCTGAAGCCGAAGGCCGTGACCATGACCTTAAGGGGCACGACCTGTTGAATAAGCGAGGTGAGCGGCGCGAGCATTGCCGGCGCCGGAGTTGGCCCGGCCTGCAGGGCCTCAAAGATCGGCGCCGCCGTAAGATCGACGCCGGTCATTGCTAGCAGCGCCGTCAGCGTGGCGGCGTCGACGTGCAGTAGGCCGGATAGCGATGCTGGGATGACCGCGCTCGGATGGTAAGGCAAGAGTGTGTTCGCCGCGCCGCCAGTCCCGGCGGAATACCTGACCAAGGCTGCGTAGGCGTCCGTCGGCGCCAAAGAAGTGCCGGCTGGGATCGTGATGGTCGTATTTGGCCCGAAGGTGGCGCTCAATTGTAACGCTGGCGGCGTTGAACCTGCGACGGCCGTAAACACGGTTGGATTTGCCGCGACGATTTGCTGGGATTGCTGCGCGGTCACGCCGGGCAGGAAGCCGAAGACCGTATCGGCGAATTGCAGAGCGGTGCCAGGGCGGAACGCCGGCGTCAGGCAATATGTCGGGGTGGCGGCGCCGGGAACAGCCGCAAACAAAGTTGGATTGCCGGCGATCATCTGTTGCGATTCCGCTTCGGTCACCCCTAACAACGAGACGAACACCTTGTCGGCGAATTCGAGCGAATGCTCCGACGCGACGGTGGAGGCAAGTTCGGCGGCAAGCGACGCCGGCTGCGGATAAGCAGGGGCATTGAGTACCGGCCCTTGGGTGATGGTGCCGAGGTCGTCCAGCTGATAGCCGCCCGCCTGATACCAGTCGTGGAATGTAAGGAGCGCCATCAGGTCGTCGATGGTAGCGATGTATTTTGTGGCGAGGCCAGCAAGCTCGATCAACTGAAAGAACTGTGGAACACGCAAGGCCAGCAATCGCGCCAAACAAGCGTGGCGGTAGAGCAAAGTGAGGTTGTTCAAGCTGAGCGCGAAGCCGAAATCACTAGCGATTGGGCTCGCCGGGCTTTCTTCGAGCGCCCCGGTGAGGCCGGTGATCAGCAAGATCAAATCGGCGTCGCTAACTTGCAGCCCAGCAAGGATGCGCTGCGTGATGTTGTGCTGATTGACCGGTGGCGGGATACTGCCGTGACTAGGAGTTGACGCAATCGGCACGACGCTGGTGGCGCCGGAGGCGGAGAAAGCGGCATGGATATATTTGACGTCGGCTGCGGGCAACTTGGGATCGGAAGCCAGCAGCGGCGCGAAATTGAACAGGCGGTCGAACAGATTGTTTTCCAAGGGTGCTGTCGGAATCGTGCTCCACATGGCGCACGTCTGATCGACAGGCAAAAGCCAGCGGCTCCGCAATTGCAAGAGCTGGGTGATTCGATAAAGCGCCTGCTCGTTAAGTCCGTCCGGCGGCGCTGCGGCGTTGAGCTGGGTCAGTATCATGTCGAGCTCGGCAATTGACCATGGCGTCACTCGCAACAGTCGCGTGAAGCGGTACAAGCGGTGCAGTGCGTCGGCATTCAGTCCGTGAACGTTCTCGACGTCGTTTTGCACACTTTCGGCGCTCTTCTTCTCCGAGCGAATCTCGATTTGATAGGCGCCGTCTTTTGTGACGAATTGGCTCGTCGCCGCCGCCTCGAAATCGGTGCGAGAAAACCCTGTCGACGGCAGCATATTCTGGACGTTCAATGTATTGACGTGACCGCCGGCGCCGACGAATGAGAGAGTGGTGTGGTAGACCTTGGTCAGGAACGTCTGGTCCGGATTGGTATTTTGCAGTTGTTGGTAGACCGCATCCGATATCTTGAGGGCCGCCTTCACGCTCACGGGTTGAGCGGCGGCAAGCGCCTGGGCGATTTGAGCTCTGCTGATCGAAAAGTGCTCCAGATAGGTATCGAGCTTGACCAGCGGCAGGATAAACGGTTGATGGAAGGAGGCCTGCGATTTCGACAGGATATTTTGGTATACGAGCGTTGCTGCGGAGAGCCGTTCCGTGGAGCGGCTATTTTGGGTGTGAACCGGTTTTGCGCTTTGCTTGGCACTCGCGGCTGTTTTCACCTGGTGAAGTGCGAGCTTATGCGGGACGCGGGGCTTATGCTGTTGGCCGGTGCCGCGGTGCTCCTGACGCCCGAGATCGTGCCCGGCAATATAGTTTTCCAGCGTCGGATTGATGATCTCGAGATAGGAGACGAGATCGTTGGTGTTGTCGCAGGTGAGCGGCAAGGTCCAGAGGTCGGGCCGGCGGACTTTCAGGTTGAGAGCGTCCCTGACTTTCTTGCCCCGGAATACTCGGCCGGTCATGTTCTCGTCGACGAAGGTCATGAGGTCGACGAAATAGGCGGCGGCACCGAGGATCGACTGGCATTCCGTGCAGTTGCAGTAGTCCTGGCTTCCGAACAGATCGGTAAAGCCGGGGATGGCCTTCAAATGATCCTTGATGCTTGAGCGCGCATTGCCGGCGCGGGTGTTTTGGAACGGACCATCGTAGGCGTCGATCGCCGAAATGACGGCGTGCGAGGATTTCGACAGCGTCGACGTGGCCTTCTTATGATAGTGCCGCGCGATCGTACGGGGCAGTCCGCTCTTGCGTTCGAAATCATCTGGGTGGTCGATGGCGATTGCGGAGGTGGATGCATACCCCGCCGCTAAGATCGCGCCGGTGTGATCGACGTCCTTGGTCATGGCATGCAGGCGCTGGGCGGCCTTCAAATCCGCGATTGCCATATGTAAGTCCGACGCGGAGAGGCCGGTGGTTTGCAAGGCGCTGCGGTCCGCGCTGCCCTCGGTGTAATCCAGCCCCATGAATTCATGGTCTGGATTGAGCGCGCCCAGCTTCGATAGAACATTGAGTTGCTCTGAAACCGCGGCGCTCTTATCCGAGGGCGTGGCACTGCTGGTGAGCAGATCGGCAAGGCCGAGGCCCGGATGCTGGTTGACCAGGGTCTGCAGCGTCTGAAACGCGCTCTTCACCGCAGCCATTTGCGCTGCGCTGACATCGCTGGTGTCGAGCTCGTCGAATTCCAGGCCGAACATTGTCGGGTTCTTCGCCGCGAGCGGCGTCACCGCGGCAGCGGCCTGCGTCAGCTGCTTGGTATCGGTCGGAACGGTGAGGGCGTGGAGCGCCTCGGTCGGATAAAGGTTGGTCGCGGCTTGGCGCAAGGCTGCCGCGTAATCGGCGGCGCTGAGCCCATCGGGCACCTCCGCCTTCGATTTCGAGATGGCCTGCAGCCATTGCTGACTACTCACCGTGGCAATATCAGACAGTGCGGTTATTTCGGGCTTGATTGCAATTGCGAGGTCGGCGTCGCCCCCGGTCAAACCACAGAGGCTGAGCAGGAGACCCAGACTGCTTCCTTCCGCGACGGTGATGATCTTGTCGGTGACGAGCGTGGCCAGCATATCGTCGTCTAAGAGGGCCGGAGAGTGGGCCATGGCGACCATGCGCTCCGCTTTGGCGTCGGCAAGCTTCGCGGCATCGGTGAGCTTGTAGAGGGCCGCTTGATCCAATTCGGACTGAAACAATGACAGCTGCCCGATCGGTGTGTCGGCATCAGCCAAGTCCGCGAATTTCCCGGAACGTTGCAGATTGCCGATCTGACGCTGCGCTTCGGCCGTGACGACCTTATCCGCCTTCTGCGCCATGAGTCCGGAAGTGATCGCTTTTTCGATCGTGGCGGTGGTCGGGGAGAGTGGCGCAAAATCGATTTTCTCAACCGCGGCGATCAGCTGCTTGGACCTGCCCTTCAAGCCACTTAGCACAGCTTCCTTGCACTGCACCCCGATCTTCTCGGCCAGAAATTTCCCAAGCGCGGGATTAGCAGTTTGGATTTCCGCAACGGTGGACCCGGCCAGCTTTGCGAGACTTCAGCAATTGCGCCTTGGTAAGTGTCTGAGCCGATGCATCTGACGCCGAAGCGCCGGGCGCCGGGCTGGAGCCCGACGCGGTCCGCGCCGATCCGCTTTGCGCCGACGGAGCGGCTCGGGACTGTCCCCCCGCATCAACGACACTGAACGACGCCGGAAAGGTTGCGGCCACATCGGGCGCTGGAACCTGTCCGGCGGGAGACCGCGCGACGGCGACGTAATCGACCTGGTCGCCAACACCAAAGGTTGGCAGCTTCGCGGAAAAATATTCGGTCTTGTTGACGAGGTCTTGCTTGCTCAGCGTTGCCGCTACGGTTGCAGAGGCGCCCCCATTGACGCGGTAATTGATCCGAACCGTGTTGCTGGCGCTGGGCGGTTGAACGGCGACGACAATGATAACGTCCGCTAGGCCGGCGGACGCCACAACGGAACCGGTCGGCGCCGGGGCGTCGGCCGTTCCGTGCCACAGCACCATTTTGTCGTACTCATAACGCACGACTTAATTCCTTCCACCCAAGGCTTCCCTTAGAGGAGCAAGAGATACCGGATCGATTTCGGGGCGCTCGATGGGCATTCGATTGGACCGAGGCCAACTCTTGATGAAGAGCGATTAATCCCGTCGGGCGTGCTCAAAGCTGTCCTTTCGCGATGCGCTGATTATCAGCAAACCATCGACTCGCACCGCACGCCGTCACATCTGGGAGGTCGTTCGATCATTGAAACACAAATGGCACGATGGCGCTCGGATCGGTCACCCGCAGTGCAAATCGTTCCAAGACCCGGAACCGCCAGTTCTGATTGATGTCCTGTTGCATGAAGACAGTTCGGGCGTGTAGGCCGACAACAAGATTCATCGTGTGTCCGCCGACGGAGGCCATCAGGCCGAAATAGGGAGGCGGCGGCGCAGCAGCAGGGAAGGTCGGAGGAGACGCGGGCGGAGACGCGGGCGGAGAACTGGGCAGAGTGGCAAATGGCGGCAGCGCTCCGGTGCCGTAGAGGCCCGCTTTGACGAGAGGAGCAACTCGATCGGCCGTGATCACAAGCGACTCATTGCCGATTGGGGCGAAAAGGTCCGCATACGGGATCGTATGCAGGATGAACGCATAAGGCCCGGGTTGGCCCGCCGCTGTAAGCAGGGAATAGGCGTCGACGGCGCCGTCAAATGTTCCAGAGCCCCACGTGCCTGGAAAGCCTGCGGCCTCGGGCACCACGATCACCGGGTTGGTCGATAGGAATGGGTTTGCTGCCCCGCCAGGGACCCCGGTGAACTCCGCAAACGTCCCCCCGCTGGGAACGAGGCCGAGCAAGCCGCCATCGATCGGTTGCTGACCTTGGCGGAACCGGATGTTCTGTTGAAAGAATGGCGCGCTGTAACCGTTAAAACCATTGAAGATTACGAGATCTTGCGCCAGTGCAAGATACTGGGCCGCGCGCCTGGCCAGCGTCACCGCACTGGTATGCTCTGGACGCTTGGCCTCCGCTGTCTCGTGGACCTGTTGCGTGGTCAAAGCAAATTCGGTCCATATTTCATTCAACCTGATCGTCACACCCTCGTCGATGGTCAGAGTATTGCTGGTTTCTCCGGCCAAGGGATTGTTGCTGATCAAGTCAGGTGGCACGGACGTGGTCTTGGGATGAACGCGATGATGCGGAAGAAACTGTGCTCCAACTCTGACCCGCATTGTCTCTTCGTGAACGACTCTGTGGATTGCTTTCCAGACATCGTCCGACCAGGGCACCTTCTTATTCTCCTGGTCATGGATGGACTCGGATTGAGCATCTGCATCCTGATCGTCGGCTGAATGGCTCGCCGCCTCCGGCTGGGTTCCCCTGGTCGGGAGGTTGGCCGACGCTGCGGTGCCCGGCACACTTGGTTGGACTTCGGTCATGGCCATTATCGTGGTCCTTTCAGCTTGAGGTTTCGCGCGATTGAGAACATTTCAGACCCTCCAATTTTGGCGGTCCTGCAGATAGTGATAAAAATCATCAGCAAAGCAAAGCAGTGGCGCGCGCAGCGAAAGGTGGATCGGTCCGCGGTACGATGTGCTCGCGCCGGTTGGATGTTTGGATTGAAAGCAAATCGGCGCAGCAGCCACGCTGCCGCAAAGCCCTGATGCGGGCCGGACGAGACGGACTTGCAAGGAATGGAAGGGAAGCAAATAGTCGGCAGCCAGCGGAAGAGCCGCCAATCACAAACGCCGTATCGGACTTTTGACCTGCCATGGGCCGCCCCTACTAAAGCAGGACCCTGAAGCGCCAAATTTGGTCTCAAAAAATCCAGATAGCGAGTTTGACCTCAGCACGAAGAATTCGACTCAATGAGATTAGGTCGGGACGGTTGCCCGTCGTCGGCCTCAAGCCAATTGTAAAAGTCGAAGCCCTTATGCAGAGATACTAGTACCCAATCTCGAAAATCAACTCTCGCGAAACGGATTCACCAAGAACGAAAGCCCGCTTGGCACAAACATTTCGCCCGAATGAGATTCGGGACAGTTCGAGACCTGCTGCGCGACATCAACGTCTCTTCCCCGGCGGTATCGGATATTTATCAAATTGAGGGTCTAGACGCGTCTGTTAAAATGCTAACACCGTTGCCGATCCTGTCAAGAACAATTTCAACTCGCAATTGAACGGCACCGGTTTACCGATAATGTTCTCAGTCTTTTAGTTTCCTCGATTGGATCGTTCACGGAAAAATAAAATCAGTGTTGAAAATCTGTCACTCGGATCGCACGATCAATGCGATGGACTTGTCTCAAACGTAACTTTGGGGCAACACGCTCACTTTCTTCCGCATCCCTCCATTCAATGTCATTCGCTGCGGTGTCGTAGCGCCTGAGTTCATCACGGATGCCTGGCCAAGCTTTGGACGCTGCTTGTTTCTCTACAGTGGCATGTCAAAAATATCGGCCGCTCAAGTCAATTGTTTATGTTGACGAGCTGATTTATCCGTTGGAATGGATTCATTTTACCGGCCAGAACGCAAAGTATTACCGTGAGGAACGCGTGCGACTTGCTGCAGAAATTCGCAGCAATTGTGTAACGGAAATCCCAAATTGCTCCCGCAAGCTTGCTGCGTCACGCGCTGGACTCACAACCGGCAACGCCTTCGCATTGGTCGCTGCGTTGTCCTCAAAAAGCGTTAGCGGCCAGCCGCCCGATGTCTCAGTTGCATCGTTCGACGCGGCATTGCCGCGTCCGTGTCATATCCGGGAAGTGGTACGAGCGCTGGTTCCGAGCAAAAACTCGTCATTAGGATGATCCCGCTTCAATACGCGACGCAGCGCCGATCACGGCGATCAACGGTTTACGCGATCAAAGAACGCTTTGGTGATAATCCGCACGAGTTGCGGCGCACGTTGCAAGCGGCGGTCTGCCGCCGCAGCAGTTTTAGAGTTCCGGCCTGCGCCACTTCCGTCCAATTCGAGCCTTCGAGCAACTCGTCGACGAGGCGGCGCACGCCGGGAAAGTAATCCGCATAGTCGTGGAAGGCCGCAAGTGCGCCGGGCGCCAGCATGCCTTCGAAGGCATGAAAATCCTGAGCGACGCTTGCGTAATCGTGCAGTCCGTCCACTACCAAAAGGTCAATGGGGCGTTCCCAGATCAAACTCGGCGCGCGACCGACGTGGATATCGACCAGTGGCGCCAGGCCGCTCTCCTGGAGCATGCGCTTGAATTTTTCCAGCGTCGGTCCGTGTTGCGCCAGCCCGCGGTCGAGTGCACCCACCACGCCGTCAAACGTGTCGACGGCAATAATGCGGGACTGCGGGTTGCAAGCTTTGGCAATTGTAGCCAGCACAAATGTTGTCTTGCCGCAATAACTACCGATTTCGACGATCGCCTTCGGCTTAGCATCTCGCCCGGCTGTCTCGCGCACCGCAATTGCCAGCAGTTCGGCCTCTTCATCTTCCAGCCAACCTTCAATCTTGCGCATTTGCTGCAATATTGGAAAAAGAAGGTCCGTGCGCGGCGGCCCGGCGACATTCGACGAAGCGCCCGCGCGGCGGTAATCGTCGTGGACTTGCCGAATTCGAAGCCGCACCGCGTCGGCGTAGTGTCGCGGGATCGGATGTACCCAAAACGCATCCAGCCGCTGGCAAGCCGTCTCGATGTCGCGAAGGCTATAGGCCATCCGATACTTGACGTAATCATATGTGCAGGGATTGCGTTCAATACGGAAGCCGAGCAACGCCGTCAACGTCGGAAACAAGACCTCCTCGGTCGCCCACAGCCGTGAGGCCGCAAGGATCCGCGACAATTCCTCATCATGGTCGAACAGGTCGAGCAAAGCTGAGCCAGCCTCGGCTGTTATGACCGTGGATGGCCAGAACGACCAGTGGACGAATTTGTCTTCACCGCCTGGAAATCGTTTCAGCAAGGGCCGCCAATGTCCGATTTCCTGATGCGCAGTCAGACAGGGCGCGATCCTCGTTTTGGGACCTTGCCGTTCGGGCAAGCTGGAGAGCAGCCCGAGGCCCGCACGATTAGTCAGGCGCTGCGCCAGGAAATCCGAATATCCAGATCGCAGCGCCAACTGATCGGAATCGACGATTGTCATGACGTCGAAGGATTCGCGCGATCTGAGATGGCGCAGGCAGTCGAGCGCAAAGATGTGCAATCTTCCCCATTTCATCGGCCGCGGCTGAGGGCAAATATCGACGCCCCAACGCGACCACGGCAGACGGTTGTCGAGCAAGGTGCCGTCGCTGCTGCCATCGTAGAGCAGGATGCGCGATTGCTCGTCGAGGCAGCGTAGGTTCGACACTAGGTCGATGACGCATTCCGGCTTTTCATGCACCAGGCAAGCGAAAACATTGCGAATTGGGACGGGCGGTACGGTGAGCGGCACAGCTGATGGCACACTAGCGGGGCCGGCAGAACCGGCCACGCCTGTCTTGGCGGCAACGCGCGGGCGGGGATAAGGCTGGTTGTTGTTCCCCGTGCGCAAGTAATAGCTCCAATCGTCGCCCATCACCCGTTCGAATTCTTCAATCGAGTGAGGATGCCAGTAGTTGCCGGCTAGGCGTTTCGGACTCACGTTGCGGCTGTGAATCATGTGGACGGCGAAGCTTCTGTCGTCGAGCACGGAGATGTTTCGCCGCGCGGCGCTCCACGCAAAAATGCCGTCCTCTCCGACGTTGACGTTGGCGAACGGGTGCCCGCGCCAGAAGGCCTTGGTATAGAGAAGGTCGCTCCCCACCAGCCAAGTCTTCTGGTTCGGCGGATAGCGATATTCATAGCCGCGCCCGGTGCGCAGATCGTAATAAAGCAGCTGATTGATGCCGCAAAGATCGGTCATTTCGCGCAAAAGCGTGTCGACCTGATAAGCCAGACGCCAAGGCGCATACCAATCGTCGTCGTCGAATTGGGCGATGATGTCGCCCCGCGCCAGTTCGCAGCCGAGGTTGAGTTTGGCGCCGATGGTCATTTTCTTGGGCAGTCGTTCATAACGAACGGTAGCGTCCGAAGGGACCAAGTCGCCGATCGCGTCAGCTCCGTCATCGAGGATGATGAGCTCGCGATTGGTGTAGGTCTGGCGCAGAAAGTAGTCGATGGCGTGAGGAATGAATGGACGCCGGTTATAGGTCGGCATGATGCAGGAGACGAGTGGGCCTGTCATTGCAAGGGCCTCTTGTTCCGGGGAACGATACCGACACTGCTGTCGAAAGATCTGATGCCTCTGCGGGTCAATTCAATCGGATCTTATATAGGATTTACAGAGAGAATCGAGATCGGCACATCGCAAGCTCAAACCGCCGCCTGATCCTTCGAGCTTGATACGGGGGAGAGCGCTTCAGAGAAAGCTGGTTTGTAACTGGTATCGCTCCGCCAAACCTTATCCCGAACCCGTTTCCGGCCGCGGCTACTCGCAATACGTCAGCTGGCTTGCAGCGACTCTACTGTTTGTTAGTGCCTAGTGACATAGCGGTGATCCATTGGCAGGCAGGGAGATTCAATTGCCAAGTCAGTTTCAGCAGCGAGGGACGAGATTGATGAGAGCTAACCGATTCTGTCCGGCGGCAGCAGAGACGCATCGGCGGTATCGAGATCGTTGTGGCGCCATCATCAAGCAATCCGTTTGCTGCGCCGCCACTGAATCCGAACCAAAACCGGCCACTGTGATTTTCAAAACCGGCCACTAGGAGCCGAAACCGGCCGGCACCAAAATGAAGACCCCGGACGCGGGGTTCTTGCGTCCGGGGCCGGATGGGGAGGCTGGCACCAAACCCATCCACAGGGACCGCGCCCCCAATTCAACTCTGTCGTGATTTTAAAACCCGCGGTGTTTCAGTTCGGACAGCACCCGGGTTTTCAACAGGACAGTCCAAAAACCGCCCACTAGGCCCGGGAACCGACGGATGCCATATTCCGCCGCATGGAAAAAGCCGCACGGAAGATACTGGAGAACCTGTTTAGGCACCCTCCAGCCAAAAAGGCGGTCAGGAAGCGGCTTGTCGGACAGGCCTGGATAATCAGGCGCGGGAAGGTTGCGAAGAGGCGCCTGAAAAAATGAGCCCCAACAACCGGGGTTGTCGGGACCAGGAGAGGCACAGAACGCGTTAGCAGCGTTCGCCTCTATCTGGCACGGCCTCGGTGAAGGTAATGCGACGACTCGCGGCCGGATTCAAAAGAGACCACCCTGCTTTTCAAAAGGGACCAGGGGGTATCAAAAGGGGCCAGTACCAGCGCCCCGGTACTGGTCGGTTTCTACCCCTAGTGGCCGGTTTTGAAAATCGCAGTGGCTGGTTTCAACTCGGTCCCTGTCCTAGTTCGACTTTCATAGGCTAGGCACAATTTTACCATCGTTCGGTCATGAAAACTGGCTTTGATTTGACGGCGCCGGGATGCCTGAATTTCCCGGAGCCCGGGTTATGTAATGAGTACCCGGTTCGGGATGTGTAACGAGTACCCGATTAGTTAGCTTTGGCCCCGCGCCCCGGCGTTGGGGCTTTTTTTTTGGTACGGCCCCTGTTGCCTCCCCAAAATTGGGGATGGCCCTTTTTGAATTGCAACGGTAATGAGATCCTAGGGGACAACCGTTGCGATTATGCCGAGGGGCTATAATGATTGCGGACAGATGTCGGGATCGCGCTCTGTTGCTTCAACAGATCGCGCAGGAATGCTTAAGCCCGCAATTTAGAGCGCGGGCTGCCGCACTAGCATGCCAGTGGCTTATGCTTGCCGCCCTCGCGGATCAGATCGGTCTGAATTCGCAGGCCCAAATAAGTAGCCCGAATTGGCAGGCCCAAATAGAAGACAGCGACGTTTAAGGTTAGGCCGGCTCAGTTGGTGTGCGTGGAGAAGGTTGGAACTGAGTAGCACTCCCTCCGCCAGCTTCCAGAAACCTATTATTCGTCATATATTTCATATGGTTATGCAAACTCAATGGAACTCTCTGAGCCTCATTCCGACCCAGTTTCCGACCCGGTAGGCGCGACCTGCAAGGCGAAGCACCAACGTCAAGGTGAAGCCGGACGATGAACGCATCAATTATTTCAGCCCTTGCGGCGTTGGCGGGAGCCACCATTGGCGGGCTGACTTCCTTCCTTACGTCGTGGCTCACGCAGCGAACCCAGGCCCGCGCACAGTGGCTGGCGCAGGATAAGCAGCGCCGCTAGGAGCTCTACAAGGAATTCATCGAGGACGCGGCGCGATGCTATATCGACGCCATCCAACACGACAATGCCGACATGGCGGCCCTCGTCGGTCTTTACGCGAAAATTGCGCGGATGCGCGCATTGTCTTCGTCAAGCATCGTCGAATGCGCCGAGCAGATAGGACGGAAGATTCTCGACACCTATCTGGAGCCGGACAGGAGCTTTGTTGAGCTTCGGGAAATGGTGCGGGCTGGATCCTTCGATCTGCTGCGCGACTTCAGCGAAGCCTGCCGTTCTGAGCTACTTTCACTTCGCTCTCAACAATTCTGACGTGTGGCCGCGTCGGCAGGCATCTTACCGAAATGACGCGATGGGCCTGCGGGAAAATTCGCGACAAACTTACGCTACGTATTGCGCGATCCCAAATCCGTACGACCAATTTTCTTTTGGAACCTCTATCAGATTGATCACGACGTCGTCCGGCCTCATCTTCAATTGCGCGACAATGTCATCGACGATGCGCTTGTAAAACGCCTTCTTCAGTTCAATCGAGCGCCCGGCATTAAGCGTGATCTGGATGAAGACAACGTCCTGGGTGTAGTGGCTGCCGAGGTAGCTCGCGGGAAAATTCAGCTCTTCGGCTGCATGTTCGGTAATGACCTGGAATTTGTCGTCTTTCGGCACGTTGATCAGATCGATCATTGCCTGATAGACGATTTCGCCCAGCGCCTTGCGATATTCGGCTGGTTTGCCCCGGATAAGATCGATACGAACGAACGGCATATTGTTACTCCTCGATGAGAGGTTCGTAGCGTTGGCATCAATTTATGTGATTTCTCTGCCTCATTCGCCGCCGATATGCGCTCCTTTTTCGGCCACGGAACGTTTCATAAAGAAAACGACGAACGTCAGCGCAAACATCAGTGCGGCGAACAGCCAAAAACAGTCGAAATACGACAGCGCTGATGCCTGCTGTTGACGCAGATTCTCCAGTGCCTGCCAGGCCAGCTGCTGCGCAGTTGCCGGATCTCCGGTCTGCTGCAGGAAACGCGCCTGGGCCTGCGCAATGAAAGACTGAACCGCCGGATTAAATGGATCGAGGTTTTCGCCGAGCCGCAACGTATGGAATTGGTCTCGCCGTTCCTGCAAGGTTTGGGCGACGGATATTCCAACGCTGCCCCCCTCGTTGCGTAGAAGACTCAATAGACCGATGGCCGCGCCACGCAACGCGATCGGCGTATAGAGATAGGCGGCCACGTTTGCCGGCGCGAAGCATATCGACAGACCTAACACCAGGACGACACGCGGCCAGACAAGTTCGTCCGGACTGACGAAAAGGTTCATCTGCGACATCCAATAGTTGCTGGCCGCCATTAGCAACAATCCTGCGCCGATCAGCCATCGGGCATCTGTCTTGCGGCCCAGCATGAAGCCAACGATCGGCATCGCCATGATAGCGAACAAGCCGGACGGCGACATGACCAGCCCCGCGTCCAAGGCGTTGTAGCCAAATAACGATTGAATCAGGGCGGGCAGGGACTTGGTCGCACCGTAGAGCACGGCAAAGGCGCAAGAAATAATAATGCAGCACGCCGCGAAGTTACGTTCGGCCAAGGGTCGGAAATTGATCACCGGGTTGGGGCTGCGCATTTCCCAGAAGATCAATCCAGCCAGACCCACCACAAATAATGTTGCCAATGTCTGTATGCGCCAGAACGGATCGCCGAACCAATCCCATTCTTGCCCCTTGCTGAGCGTCACCTCCCAGCAGACCACGACAATCAACAGCACTGACAAACCGATCGAATCGAAATGGAACGGCAGCCTCTTCAGCTCTGCACGTTCTTTCGTAAGATAATCGGGATCGCGGAGAAGCGCATAACACCCGGCAAATGCGAAAAGTCCGATCGGCACATTGATCAGAAAGACCCACCGCCACTGATACTCGTCGGTTAGCCAGCCGCCAAGGGTCGGTCCGACGACCGGTGCGAGCAGAGCCGCCAAGCCGAACAGCGTCATCGCTACGCCCTGCTTTTCACGGGGAAAGGCGTCGAGCAGCACGCCTTGACTGCTCGGCTGCAGACCGCCTCCAGCCAAGCCCTGGATCACGCGGAACAGGATGAGCTGACCGAGACTGGTGGCCATTCCGCATAGCGCGGAACTGAGGGTGAAAACCGCAATCGACAGCAAAAAGTAGTTGCGGCGACCCAGATGCGCGCTCAACCATCCGGTGATCGGCAGGATGAAGGCGTTGGCGGCAAGGTAGCTGGTGATAACCCATTCGCCGTCATCCACCGTAGCCGACAGGCCGCCGGCGATGTAACGCAGCGCCACCACTGCTATGGTCGTATCGAGCACCTCCATGAAAGTCGGCACCACCACCACGGCGGCCACCAGCCACGGATTTCCCATCGCGCGGCTTCCTGGGAGTGAGAGAGCGGTGTCCGTCATTTTCCGGCACCAAGCGCGCTCTGATGTGATGAATCAGGGGATTGCGATTGGGGCTCGTTGCTTTGCAGGAATTTGCCGGCATCGGGCCCAGTCGGCGGCTTGTTCACAAAGACGTACGGGACAACCGATGTGCCGATGAACAGGGCATTTTGGTTTGGGTCGTATCCTTCGATATCGATTCGAACTGGCAGCCGCTGGACGACTTTGATGAAGTTGCCGGTAGCGTTCTCGGGCGGCAGCAATGACAGCGTCGATCCGGTCCCCATCGTAAATCCGGAGACCCGTCCCTTGAACACGTGCCGGCTTCCGTACATGTCGATATAGAGATCGGCAGGCTGGCCGATGCGCAAGTCACGCAGCTCCGTTTCCTTGAAATTGGCATCGATCCAGATCTCGTTGAGAGATCGGAGTGCCATCAGACTCTGCCCGACTTGCACGTTGTTGCCTGGGTTGACATTTCGACGCGTCACAACTCCATCGATCTCGGCGACGATATCGCAGTAGCGAAGGTTGAGCTCGGCCTGAACGAGATCTCGCTTGGCGGATTCGAGCTTGGCGTTCGCCTGCTTGACGCCCGGCGCTTCATCCGTAAGTGCGGCCAGCTTACGGGTGACATCGCCTTGATCCAGGCTTTCGAACTGCTTGAGCATTGCCTTCGGTAGCTGTTCATACGAATGAGCAACGCCGAGCTGCGCCGCTGTCTGAATGAGAGCTGCCTGCGCCTCTCGGACGGAAGAGAAAGTTTGATCGAGATCCGCCGGCACCTCACCGAGGTTCCCGCTTTCGGGCTGCGCCACCAATCCCAAGGAGACTCGGGATTGATGCACGTCCGACATTGCTTGGATAACTTCGGCTTGCGCGACCGAAAGCGCAGCTTGCCGCCGATCGTACTCTTCTCGACTAATGGTCGCGTTCGGCAATAATTGCACACCCCTGTCGAATTCAAGTTGTGCCAGTTTGAGTGTAGCCTTGTTTTTATCGAGAGCGGCAACGCGGGCGCTCAGGAGGGCCACTCGGTTGTCGACGTCCTCCATGGCGTTTTTCAATTGCCAGTATTGGCTCCTGGCTAGCGCTTCAACACCGCGCACCGCAGCTGTGGCCGCCTGCAGATCTGCCTCCGCAGTGCCGACAGCCGCTTTCTTCACGGCCACCGCGTCCTCGAAGGGCTCCTTGTCCAACTGGACGAGAAGATCTCCCTTGCGAACACGGTTGTTATCGTCGACCAAGACGCGGGCGACTTGGCCGCCCACACGAGGAGCAACGAACGTGACGTGGCCATTCACGTAGGCGTCATCCGTGGAAACCGTGGTGAGCGTCAACCGGATCCATGGAATGCCGAACCAAAGCGCGGCCGCGAGGACGACAACGCCCAGTCCGCCAATCAGCAGCCTTCGCTTTCCTATGGTCTTGTGGCCCACGAGCGGGGCTGGCGCGGCACCGGGATCTGTCTGCGCCCGTTCCTCGGCGGCAACAGTTGATCCACCTACTTCATCCGTCGAAGGCGCGACGGTCGGTTTCACATCGCTGATGCGCTCGTTCATGTCGGTAGGCATCCTTTCGATACCTTCCGCGTCCGCTGAGCGGTCAAAAGCAAATAATCGACGTTCTATCTATAATGGCGAGCCTCGGATGCTTGCGATCGTTGGTACCGATCGTCCGGCTAGATCCGATCTCGACACGCTCGCATCACTCAGCGATGAATTCGCGCCTCGATGAATTCTTTTGCGAATTCAACGCGCGTCTCGAGCTTCGCTTAAGCTGTCGTGTAGCACAGGATTATAGGCGCGTGAAGGAGCGAAGCTGGTGTTCCATCCGTGCTTCGGAACCACCGACGAATCGGCACGTCAGGGATGACGTTCAGCCGCCACTTTCAGGAGCGCTATGGCGCGATAGGTGCTGAGGACGAATTTACTGTAGGCAGCCTCATGCGCTACGTAGCCGTTGGGCCCGACGCTCGAGCTTAGCCGGCGAAAAGACCGGATCGAGCTTGAACAGCCGCTGGGCGTTGCCGCCGAGGATGTTGCGCTTGGCTTCCTCGTTGAGGAACGGCAGGTCATAGATCGTCGACGGCAGGTCCATATCCCAGTGCGGATAGTCGGACGAGTACAGGAGCTGCGTCTCCGCGTTGATCATCTCGAATGTCAATTCGAGCGCTTTGCGGTTATCGATCATCTCCATCGGCTGCGAGGTGTAGAACATCTCGCGCATATATTCGCTCGGTTTGCGTTTGAGCAAAGCGCAATCCGACGTGCGCATCATGAACTCGTTATCGAGGCGCTGCATCAGGAACGGAATCCAGGCAAGTCCGCTCTCGATCCACACCGTCTTCAGTTTCGGAAACCGTTCCGGCATGCCGTTGGTGATCCAATTGGTCATGTGCAGCATGTTGCACCAGGAAAAGCCCAACGCATGCACGCCAATGAACCGGTTGCACAACTGCAAACTCTGGTCGGTCCAGGTGAACGCGGCGTGGAAGCCGAGCGGCAGGTCGCGTTCCTGCAGCGCGTGATAGCTCTTCATATAGGCGTTGTCGTAGTTCGCCCGGTAATGCGTCGAGGTCACCATGAAGCCGCACACGCCTTTGCGGTCGGCAAATTCGTTGATGATGTCGTAGGTGGCCTCCGGATCGTGGAACGGCAGATACAGCATCGATTTGATGCGCGGGTCGGCGTCGAGGATCTTGTCGCACAGCCAGCGGTTATAGGCCTTGGCCATGGCGACCTCGACCTGAATGCGGGGACAGTTCGACAGGTTGAGCATCGGCGTCGGAAACATCACCGCCATGTCGACGCCCATGGCGTCCATCCAGCGCTCCATCAGCGTGAGATCGCGATGTTTGGTCGACGGCACCTTCTCGTTCCTGCGCTCCGGATAGCGCGTGATGCGGCCGGCGATCTCCTGATACGAGCCTGTCTCGGAGGTGAAGCCGCCGCGCGAATGGCCCTGAAACTTGGCCTCGAAACGCATCACCGGATCGTCGATATATTCGGCGATCTCCTTGAACGCTTCCGTCTCGTAGTGATGCGAGTCGGTATCGACGATCAGAAAATCTTCGTATTTGCGCGCAATGGCCTGATCGACGGCGTTGCGCAGCAGCGTGCGGGTGTCGAATTCCTCGCTGGCGAGGTCGCGGAAATCGCGATTGGCCAGATCTTGCAGTTGTTGAGGGTCGGTCAGCATGGCAGGACCTCGTTATTTCCGATTATGACTTGATTGCCGATTAGGGCTTGCCGCCGCCGTGCGGCGTGAGACGACCGATGCCGGACATGGTTTGCCAGGCACCGAGTTCGAAGACTTCAAGGCCCGCGCTTTCCAGCAACGCCGTGCAGCCGATAGCGACGTCGGTCACGGTGACTCCCGCATTGCGTCCGTAAGGCCGTGGCGCCTCGCCGAGCTGCGCCTTGGCGGCGTAGAGTCGAACGATCGCGCCGAATGCCTGACCGAGCGAGTCGTTTGGAATATCGTCTAGCCGCTGCGTCTCGATCGCTTCGGCGCAGGCGGCGGCGAGATCGCTCGCCAGATCGGCAAAACCCGTGACGCGCTCAGATTGAGACATAGATATCGTCGCCGCGTTCGATCACGGGATATTTCTTCAGGCGCTGCCGCTTGTCGATGACGTGCACGCCGTCCTTGAGATGAAACTCCCAGCCATGCCACGGGCAGATGATATGCATGTCGCTTTCATCGAAGTCCTGGCCGAGATGAATGCCCTTTTCGCCGATCTTCTCCACCACCTGGGGAATCCTCAAGCCTTCGCAAGCCGGACCGCCCTGGTGCGGGCACAGGTTCCGGTAAGCGTAATAGGCGCCCTTGTAGAAGATCACGCCGACCTCGATCGGGCCATTTTTGACCAGGCGGGTGCCGCCCTCGGCAATGTCGCCTTTCTTGCACACACGGATTTCGGGCATGTCAACTCCCATTGACTGTAAGACTTCTTATTATAAGATATCTTATGATCCAGTTCAATGCGATCCGGCGTCTCTGAAGGGAAGGCCGTGACTGCCACCGTTCGCAAGTTGGAAAAGCCGGAGCGAGCCGCCGTGAGCCAGGTTCCCGATATTGGGCTTGGCATGAAGCTGCGCGATGGCAATGCGGTGTTCAACAAGGCGCTGCGCGAGGAGTTGGCGCGGCACGACATCACCTTCAGCCAATACCAGCATTTGCGTCAGCTCTGGCTGGAGGACGGGCTCGCGCAGGTCGAACTATCGCGCCGCATCGGCATCGAGACCGCATCATCGACCGCGGTGATCGATCAGCTTGAAAAGCTCGGCTTCATTCGCCGCAGGCGCGATGCCGCCGACCGGCGTCGCATCATCGTCAATTTGACGCGGTCCGGGCGCGCGCTGCAGAAGCCGCTCGACGGTTGCGCGGTTGCCGTCAACAGGCGAGCGCGGAGCGGACTGACCAATACGCAAGTGGCGTCGTTGTTCGATGTGATCGGGAAAATCATCACTAACCTCGGCGGCAAGAGTCGTGAGGCGGATGGATCGTGGCAGATGCAAGACAGGGGGAAATGATGCGGAAGCCCGTTGCAATACTGCTTGCTGTTTTCGCGGCTGCTTCGGCCTCGCTGGCCTATGCCGAGACTTATCCGAGCCGCACGGTGAAAATCATTGTTGCTTATCCGCCGGGCGGTCCGACCGACACCATCGGCCGTGTCGCGACGCAGGGGCTCGGCGAGACGCTCGGCCAAAGCGTGATCATCGAAAACGTCTCGGGCGCCGGCGGCCGGGTAGGGGGCCGCGATGTCGCCCGCGCGACGCCGGACGGCTACACGCTGCTGCTGGGCGGCAGCAACGACAATGCCATTACGCCGCTGATCTACGGCAATCTCGATTACAATCCGGCGAAGGATCTGACTGCGGTTGTAGCACTGGCCGAAAACTCCAATGCAATCGTCGTCAATCCCGCGGTGCCCGCGCATACGCTGGCCGAGCTTGCAAGCTACGCCAAGGCAAATCCGGGTAAGCTGACGGCAGGTTCGACGGTCGGCATCGCGCCGCATCTTCTGCTCGCCTACTTCCTCGCCAAGAGCGGCGCCGACATCGTGTTCGTTCCCTATAAGGGCGCGGCTCCGGCGATGGCGGATGTCCTTGGCAACCAGATCCAGGTTTTCGCCAGCGCGAAGTCGGTGCTATTGCCGCTCGCGCAGGCCGGCAAGCTGCGTATTCTTGCCGTGACCAGCGCCCAGCGCTGGCCCGAACTTCCGGATGTCCCGACGATGCGGGAAAGCGGCTACGATGCTTTTCCGACCCAGGTGTGGTTCAACCTGATGGCGCCGGCGGCGACGCCGCCCGACGTGATCGCCAAGATCAATGCCGCCGAGAGCGCGCGGCTAAAATTGCCGGAAACGCAAAACGCGATCGCCAAACTGGGTCTTGAGAGCCGCATCTTCACGCCGAAAGAGCTGTCCGACCTGCTCGCCAAGGAAGCGGTTCTTTGGCAGGACGTCGTCCGAATTTCCGGCGTTCATCTGGATTGATCGGGCCTTTCAGGCACTCAGTACGCGATGGGCAAGCCTGACCCAATATTCGACGCCGACAGGAAGAAGTGCGTCGTTAAAATCATAGCGAGCGCTGTGTAAATTCTTGCCATTGTCCGCCGGCCCTGAGCCGAGCCAAGTATAGGCGCCAGGCTTTTCCTGAAGCATGTAGGCAAAATCCTCAGAAGCCATGCTTGGCGCAAGGTCGGTCAGTACTTCGCCGGCGCTGCCCGCGTCAGTCGCAGCGAGCCGCGCGACTTCGGCTTCGGCCGTGGTGTTGATCGTAGGCGGGTAGCGTTCCTGCCAGGCGAACTTCGCGCGTGCGCCGAAGGCACGGCAGATCAGATCGGCGCGTTCCGCCATTTGCGCCCGCATCATTTCGCGCGTTTGCGCCCGGAGAGTGCGAACGGTACCGCGCAGGACGACAGTGTCGGGCAGGACGTTCCAGCTGTCGCCGGCGTGGATTTGCGTGACGCTGATGACGGTGGCGTCGGTCGGATTGACGTTCCGGCTGACGATGAGCTGCCACGCCTGGTAGAGCTGCGCGCTCACCGCGATGGGATCTATGCCTTGGTGCGGCATGGCGGCATGGCTGCCGTGGCCCTCGACAATGACCTCGAAGGTATCGAAGGCGGCCATTACCGCGCCGGCACGCACTGCGAACTGACCCTCCGGGATGCCCGGCCAGTTATGCAGGCCATAGACGGAAGCGGCCGGAAAATCCCGAAACAGACCGTCCTCCATCATGGCTTTGCCGCCCGCTTCGCCCTCCTCGGCGGGTTGAAAGATGAAGATGATCGAGCCATTCGCCGGCGGCGTCTCGGTGAGAATCTGCGCGGCGCCCAGCAGCATGGCGGTATGTCCGTCGTGGCCGCAGGCATGCATGACCCCTGCGGTCTCCGAAGCATAAGGCAGGCCCGTCATCTCGGTGATCGGCAGCGCGTCCATGTCGGCGCGTAATGCCACCATGGGACCATTGCCGCGACGCAATACGCCGACAACACCCGTCCCGCCGAGGCCCTCATGAACTTCCAGCCCGAACGCGCGCAGCTTGGCGGCGACGAAGGCGGCCGTCTTCTTTTCCTGGTAGGCCAGTTCAGGATTGGCGTGCAGATGCCGGCGCCAACCGATCAATTCAGGGGTAAGGCTGTCGATGCGCGGTCTCATGTTCATCACGGGTTCCTCGTTCGCGCGACTTTCTTATGGCGTCCAGGTGCTTATGGAGTCCAGGTGACGAAGCGCTTTTCCAGGAGATCGATAGCGTAGAATAGCACGACGCTGATCACGGTCAGAAGGATGATGGCGGCAAACGCCAACGGCGTCTGCGATTGCGCTGTCGATATGAGGATGAGGTAGCCCAGGCCATCCTGCGCCGCGACAAACTCTCCGATCACGGCGCCGATCACGGCAAAGGTGATGGCGATTTTGCAGCCGGTGAACAGGTATGGGGTGGCAACAGGGATGCGCAGCCGGCGGAAAATCGCAAGCTTGGAGGCACGCATCGAATACATCAGGTCCAGCATGGCTTTTGGCGTTGCCTCGAAACCGGCAACCAAGTTCAGCAAAATCGGAAAGAAGCAAACGAGTATCACGATGACAATCTTCGGCCAATTGCCAAGGCCCAGCCAAAGGATCACCAGTGGCGCGAGCGCGACCTTCGGCACCGACTGCAGCCCTAGAAGGATAGGGTAGAGGATGCGCCGCGCGATAGTGGTGAAGGCAAGCGCCACGGCAAGCGGCACCGAGAGGACGAGCGCCGCCAGGAAGCCAATGAGCGTTTCCCGAAGCGTGACGTAACTATTATAAGCGAGTTCGGGTGCCCAGTCGCGGGCGGTTAAAGCAATCGCCGACGGCGACGGGAGCATCCAGCCGGGCACATTGAAAATCCGAACGCCGGCTTCCCATATGACGACCAGCGACAGGTAGATTAGCGGCGTTAGCGCGCGCGAACCGATCGGTTTCCACACTGCGCGGTTCATCCTTCTCGATCCTTGTGAGGGGCGAAAAGCAGGTCGCGCGCCGTTTGCGTGATCTCCAGGAAGCGCGGATGGTGCTCGGTGTGAATGTCGCGCGGACGCGGAAGATTGATGGCGACGTCCAGTCGAATTCGGCCTGGCCGGTTTGACATGATGATTAAGCGGTCGCCCAACAGGACAGCCTCTTCAATATCGTGAGTGATAAGAAGCGCGGTGCGGCCGAGATCCTGCCATAACCGCGATAATTCCAGCGAGAGTTCTTCTCTGGTGAGTGCATCCAGCGCGCCGAAGGGCTCGTCCAGCAACAATAATTTCGGGTCGGCTAGAAGAGCGCGGCAAAAAGCAGCGCGCTGCTTCATTCCACCCGATAACATATCCGGACGGTGGTCGGCGAAGTCCTGTAAGCCAGTCTGGGCCAGCAGCCGCAGAGCGCGCTCGCGCGCCGGCGCCTTCGGCAGGGAAAGCACGTCCGCCGGAAGCAAGACATTTTCCAGCACCGTTGCCCACGGGAAAAGGACATGGTCTTGAAAGACGATGCCGACATCGCGCGAGGGACCTTCGAGTGCGGCGCCATAGCGGCGCAGCTTGCCGGCGGTCGGCTGTTCCAGTCCGGCCATCAGCCGCAACAGAGTAGATTTTCCGCACCCGGAAGGACCGACTACGGAAACAAAGCTGCCGCTTTCAATCGCGAAGCTGATCGGCCCTAGCGCCTCAACCATGTTCGGCCCGTCACCGAATGTCTTGGTGACGCCCTCAAGTTCGAGGGCATGCGCGCTCGGCAATTGGTCGCCTGTTCTTATCCGATCCGTCGCCGAACTATTGTTGGCGGACAGACGCTCTGGGCTCATTCCACGAAGCCCGGGACGAACATGTCCTGCGCCTGAATCTGATTTTTCATTGGATACGACGCGGCCATGATAGCAATGGTGGCCTTGACGCGGGCTGCGTTGATCTCGCCCAGCTTCTGCCCTGGGACCTCCGCGAGCTCTTTGACAAGTTTGGTTTCTCCGGTCGCGACGTCCGCCGGAATTTCCTTGTGGTACTTGTGCATGATCTCGCCGGCCTCGGTCGGATTGGCGAACGCATCCTGCATGCCTTTCACGGTGGCCCGGATGAAGGCCTTCAATATCTCCGGGCGTTCCTTGATCGTCGTCTCGGTCGCGACGATGCCGTTGCCATAATAGTCCAGGCCGGCGTCTTTGTAAGCGAAGCGCACCAGCGTCTTTGGCGTAACGGCAGCCGCCAATAGAGGCTCACCAACGGTAAATTGACCGATGGCGTCGACCTTGCCGGTTGCCAGTAGCGACGGAAGCGCCGTGGACGTCGCCGTCACCCATTTCACTTTCTTGGTGTCGATGCCGGTTGCCTGCGCATAACCATTGAAGATCAGGGGGATTGCGCTGAATGCGGTGTCGGCGACCGTTTTGCCTTCCAGATCCTTCGGCTTTTTTATGCCACCGTCGGCGAGGGCAAAAATCGCGTGAGGCGGCGACGCATAAACAATAGCGAGCAGTTTCACGGGGATGCCGTCATTGCTGCGGGCAAGCGCCAATGCACCTGCATCGGCGAAGCCAATATCGGCAGCGCCCGAGGCGACTTTCTTGACTGCATCGATCGAGCCTTGGCCGTTCAGAAAGGTTACGTCGAGGCCTTCGGCTTTGTAATAGCCCTTATCGAGCGCGACGTAATAGTAGGAGTGCCGTCCGTTAAAGCCGAAGTCCGTGATGAAGTTCACTTCTGAAGCGTGCGCCGAGGGAAAACGGAGGCCCGCGGCGGCCAGGGTCGTCACGACGGCAAGTCGAGCGAGCATTCTCATCACTACTTCACTCCTCAGCTAGTGATCTTTTCGATGGTCGCAGATGCTCATCCCGGCTCATTGAGGCAATTGCTGCGCGATTTTATTTGACGTCGAACGATCTGACGCTAGAAAATTCAGCGCAAGGGGTCAATCCTTTGGGTTGTCTCTGCCTCTGATCGGGCCGCCTATCTGATTTGTCCGTCGCCTTCCGCCTGATTGGTCTCCTGGCTCATGCTACTTCTGGATGCGCCGATCGGCGCTCGATGGCACGTCATTTTCCCACCCATGCATTATTCAAGCCAAGGAGGTGAGATGCCGAAAGAATTGAGTAAACGCTCGAAAGCAAAAGCTAGCCGCGACCGCTTGCCGCGTCCTCGATCTTCCGCGTGGTCGGGGGCGGCTGCACGTAGAAATGCCAGCGAAAAGGTCGATGAGATTTTTCGTCAATGGGAAATCGAGCGACCGGATATCGATGCAAGCCCGGTCCATATCTATGGGCTCATCGGCCAGCTCTATTTCCAAACAACGGCTTTCATAAACGTGGTTCTGGCGCCTTTCGGACTTTTTCGCGGTACCTTCGATGTGTTGACCGCGCTTCGGCGTGCCGGGCCGCCCTACCTGTTGACGCCGAAGCAGCTTTCGACGTCGCTGCTGCTCAGCGCGGCCGGCCTCACCAGCCGGCTTAACCGCCTTGAATCGATGCATCTCATTGCCCGTCTGCCAGAACCCAGTGACCGACGAACGGTCAAAGTGCAACTAACGGCTGCCGGTGAGGCACTGGTCAACCAGGTCATCCCACTGGTGTTCGAGGCACAATGGCAGCGCGTGCTTCCTCTTGGCGGCGATGGCCAGAAGCATCTCGTCGAGGCGTTGACGCAGTTCGCAAATGTCGTCGCGATGATGGATGAAACGTCGATGCTCAAGCAGGGCGGGCTGCTTGATAGAGAAACTTGACAGCGAAAAATGTGGCCCGTAGCCTTAAATCGTTCGACGTCGAATGAATTCGCGTCCCGGGGGCGCGACGTGAGTGGTCTACCGCGATGCGCCCGATAGGCCATCGCTTTCCTTCCCCATTCGCAAGCTGTCGTCGCACCGGTCCCGCGGGGTGATCGTCGTCGCTCGGCCCATCGAGGGTATTGTTTGAGGTATGGAATGAATCGGAAGACACGGATTGCGGTCGTCGGCGCAGGACTGGGCGGGCTTACCGTCGCCGGGTTCCTGCAGCGGGCGGGCTTTCCAGTGAAGATCTACGAGCAGGCGCCCACCTTCTCCCGGATCGGCGCCGGCATCATTCTCAGTGCTAACGCGATGAAAGTGCTGCGCCGGCTTGGGGTCGAACGGGCATTGATCGAGACCGGCATCAAGCCCGATTGCTACATAAGCCGGGCGTGGGATACCGGCGCGACGATGTACGAAATCTACTTTGATGCCGCCAGCGAAGAGCGGTATGGCGGTCCCTACCTCAATATTCACCGCGGCGACCTCCACGATGTATTAGCGCGGGTCGTTACACCGGGAACCATCCGTTTCAATCATCAACTGGTCGGCCTGGAAAAGTCCAGCAGTGCGCAGCGCCTCATTTTCGCAAATGGCGAGACGGCCGAAGCCGACATCGTCATGGGGGCCGATGGGATCCGATCCAAGGTGCGCGAATTCCTGCTCGGCGATGAGCCGCCCCGCTTCGCTGGCGCGGTGGCGCACCGGGCAATCTTTCCGTCCGAGCGGTTGCGCGGGTTCAAAATTCCTGATTGCACCAAATGGTGGGGCCCAGACCGCCATGTCCTTCCCTATTTCATGACCGGTAAGCGGGACGAGATATACGTCATTGGCGTCGTACCGGCGGAGCGATGGGACGGAGATGCGGCATCAATGCCAAGCTCACGCGAAGCGTTGATGGCGGATTTCGCGGACTTCCATGACGACCTTCAGCAGATTTTAAAAGTGGCGGCGGACGTCAGCGTCTGGCCGATTTACGATCGCGAACGCGACGATCGATGGAGTGGCGAAGGCATCGTGCTGTTGGGTGACGCCTGCCACCCGATGCGGCCCTATATGGCGGCCGGCGGCGCGATGGCCATCGAAGACGGCGCCATTCTCAGCCGTTGCCTGGAGAAGTTCGACTCCGCCGATGAGGCGTTCAGCTGGTATGCTGCGACTAGAATACCGCGGGTCACCGACGTGCAGCGCATCTCCATCGAGAACAGTTGGATGCGCGGTCCGACCGAGACAGATTGGTTCTACTGCTACGACCCGTGCGAAGCGGCGCTGACGCGGCCGAACTAAGTTGTTTAAGTTTGCGCAAAAAGGGATGAGATGATCACTGAGCCAAAGCCCGACCCGATGATCGCCCGCGACCTGGTCGGGTATGGCGAGTTCTCCCCAGACCCGGCGTGGCCCGGCGGCGCTGTCATCGCGGTCAACTTCAATCTGAATGTCGAGGGCGGTGGCGAAGCCACGCTCGCCAATGGCGACGACGTTTCCGAAGGGATGCTCAACGACATTGGTGTTCCCACACAAGCCGATCGGCGGGTACCGCTGGTGGAATCCGCCTTCGAATATGGCAGCCGCCGCGGCGTTTGGCGCGTACTCGACGTTTTCCGCGAGTTCTCGATCAAGGTCAGTGTATTGGCCGTCGCCCGCGGGCTGGAGCAAAATCCGGAATTAGCGCGTGCCTTTGTCGAACGCGGCCATGAAATCGTCGCTCACGGCTATCGCTGGATCGATTATGGCGCCGTCTCCGAAGAGGTCGAGCGCGAACATATCAGGCGCGCGGTGGAGATCCTGACCAGGCTGACCGCCACGAAACCTGTCGGATGGATGACGGGACGCCCCGGCCCTAATACGCGCCGGCTGGTCGTCGAAGCCGGAGGATTTTTCTACGATCGCGATTCACTTGCGGATGAGTTGCCATATTGGCTCCGCGTAGGGGACAAGCCACACCTGGTAATTCCCTACTCTTATGAGGCGAACGATAACCGATTTAATGAGAATAGCGGTTTCTCAACCGGCGAAGACTTCTTCACTTATATGCGGGACGCCTTCGATCTGCTTTATCGCGAAGGCAAAAACGGAGCGCCGAAGCTTCTTTCCATCGGCCTGCACGATCGTCTCATCGGTAGGCCCGGCCGTTGCGGCGGCCTGATCAAGTTGCTTGAGCATATCCGCAGTCACGACCGCGTTTGGTTCTGCCGCGGTGTTGACGTTGCCGAGCACTGGCGCGGCAATTTCCCGGTCAATAATCCATAGGCCGAAATACGAATTGATGGAAGCCGTAACGACCACATCAGGGAAGGGTTCGGCAATGGACGTCTCGAGCAATGCTTACACTGGCGGCAGAGAAGCGCGCTTATTGGCCAGCTTGGATCAGTCGAAGTTCACCAGAAAGCATTGGTGGCTGTATGCGGCCCTCACGCTGACGCATCTCACCGATGGTTTCGATCTCCTTATGATCGGCGTGGTGCTGCCTGGCATCGCGGCGACGTTCAAGCTCACGCCCACTGAAGCCGGCCTATTAGGCTCAAGTGCCTTTGTCGGAATGGCTCTCGGTGCCGTCACCATCACTTATCTCGCGGACCAATTCGGTAGAAAGAAAGCATTGCTGCTCTGTGTATTCCTCTATGGAGTCCTCAGCTTGGTCGCTGCCGTTGCCTGGGATTATTATTCAATCTTGATCACGCGCCTTATCCAAGGAGTGGGAATCGGCGCGGAAATGCCGCTGGTCCTGACCTATCTGATGGAATTCGTTCCCGTGCGCCGCCGCGGTGTTTCGTCGGCGGCAACAATAAGTCTCTGGCAATTCGCCGGGCTGTTCGCGGCATTGGCCGCGATTGTCATAGTGCCCGCATTTACCTGGCGCGGCATGTTTGTTCTAGGCGCAATCCCGGTGCTCGTCATGATGATCGTCCTCTTTTTGATACCGGAGTCGATCCGGTATCTCGTCCACCGCAACAGGCTGGAAGAGGCGGAGCAGATCGTGAAGCGGTTCAGCAGCGTGGATCCTGCTACCGTGCGTGTCGAGCCCAAGCCAACGCCAGCCAGAATCGAACTGGGGGACATCCTTCGCGGCAAATATCTGCGCTGTACGCTCGGGGCCTGGATCATGAGCGTTGCCTGGTCGATGGCCTTTTTCGGCATGTCGGTCTGGCTGCCGTCATTGCTGATGCGTTCAGGTTTCACGCTCGTTCATAGCTTTGCCTATACCGCGGCAATAACAGCCGCAGGGGCCGCAGGCGTGTTCATGAGCGGCATTTTCATGGACTGGCTGGGCCGGCGCACGGCTATGACTCTCGGTTTTTTCCTCGGCGGTCTGAGTATGATCGCTTGGGGCCTTTCGACGACGCCCGCGCTGATTCTAACTTTCGGCTTGCTGACAGCGTTCGTCGGAACAGGCGGCGTTGCCGGCTGTCTCTTCACTTATATCTGTGAAATATACCCTACCGAGTTCCGCGCAACCGGGGCCGGATTTAGCATCGCCTGGCAACGCATCGGCGGAATAATTGCTCCGACTGCGCTTGGGCTGTTAGTCGGAACGCAGAGTTCTGCCTTTGGCTCATTCGTCCTTCTCGGCGGGCTACTGATCGTTGGTGCTATTGTAGCAATAGCGCTCACCTATGAGACCGGCGGCAAGACGCTCGAACAGATTACGGTGGGCTTGGCCGCCTAGACCTTGATCCAATTTAATTGAGTTGGACCAGGGTCTAGATTCTTGGTTGTAGCATGATCATTTCCGAAAACCGGCATCCACTTTTCGGGATCATGCTCCGGTATCCTGCAACTGGGCGGACCTCGTTTTTTCGCTCGATCAACAGCGGTCAAAGTACCGACTGCGACAGAAATGCCGCGCCCTTCCAGCGTTCGTGAGGACATCTTATGCGTAGTGTGAAAGTAGCCGTGCCCGATCTGGTTTCGAATTCGTATTTTGCGGCAATCGCCGCGGTGGAGTTGGGATTCTTCGAGAGCGAAGGTCTCAATGCCACGCATGATCTGATCTTTCCGAATTTCCGAGCCTATGAGGCGCTGCGCGACGGCCGCGTCGATTTTGTTGCCGCGCCGGCGCATGTCCTGCTTTCGACATTTCCCGAGTGGCGCGGGGCCAAGCTTCTGGGCGCGCTTTCGCAGGGGATGTTTTGGCTTCTCGTCATGAGGTCCGATCTCGGCGCCATTCCGGGCGATGTAAGCGCGGTGAAGGGACGAAGGATTGGTGCCGCGCCAATGGTGGAATTGGGACTGAAGCAATTGCTCGCTGAGGCAGGCATTAGTCTCGATCTCGACCAGGTAACGATCGACCGTGTGCCGGGAACGATGGAGCCTGGCGTTTCATTCGGTGTCGCCGCCGCGAGGGCCCTCGAGGAGGGGAAGATCGACGGATTTTGGGCGAATGCAATGGGCGCGGAGAATGCCATACGATCCGGCATCGGCACGATCATCCTCGACGTCCGCCGCGGGCTCGGGCCGGCATCCGCGTTTCATTACACCATGCCGGTCTTGTCCACGAGCGACCATGTCATTTCCCAAGCGCCCGATACTGTTGCTGCCGCGCTCCGTGCGGTGGTCAAAGTGCAGCGCGCCCTTAAAGCCGATCCGAACCTGGCGCTGAAAGTCGGACGTAAGCTCTTTCCTTCGCCGGAGGCCGAACTGATCGGCGACGTGGTCGCCCGAGATTTGCCCTACTACGACGCCGCAATCTCCGAGGAGGCTGTCGTGAGCATGAATCAATTTGCCCGAGACGTCGGCCTGCTCAAGGGTTCGGTCCCCTATGAACAGGTCGTAGCAACTGAATTCCGTTCTCTCTGGACAGCGTAGCGGAGATCCCACAGCGCGTTAGGTCGATGTCGTTCACCGCAGCCGCGCAAAGAACGATGATCGCAGATGCAAGAGCGCAGGCCTGTTTGATTGGTCGCAGAGTGGCGCCGAAGCGTGCGCCTTATCAGTACTTAAACTTACTCACGAGTAGTGTTTCTTATTCAATCAAATTCCCGGTGCTGTTAGGTCAACAATTTAATTTTCCTCCTGTAGTCAATGCAGCAGTCACTGCTCGATGGCGCCGAAGATGCCAAAGGCACTGATGGGGGCGTCAAAGTTAACAATGTGTCCCAGGCTTTGATTTGTTTGTCGCGGAGCAAGCCGTACTCAACGGGACGAATTGTCTCATTAATCGCGGCATCCAGCAGGCCGGCGGGCGGGTTAATAAATGGCACAGCTGTGTCTTGCCGAACTAAATGGGCGCGACCACATTCGAGGTATCGATAACGCCGCGAATGCGAAATCGTCGCGAAGTGGGAAGCCAATGGTTTTCGCCGCGATGTTGCAATGGGCGCAATCGTTACGATCCAAACCGGCCGACGGTCCACTCGGCGCCGGACGGCACGCGATCATTGCGGGATTTCTTTACCTGATCGGGTATGTCGTGCTCGATCCCGTCGGTATCATCGGCAGCAAATCCGCATTTGCCATTCCAGCGTGGAATCCACAAGCGGGGCTGAGCTTCGTTCTAATTTTGTTGTGCGGGCTACGGCTGTTTCCGTTCTTGTTTATCGCTCCCTTGCTTGCGGACATCGTCAATCAGCCTGAACTCTTATCTTGGCAAATAGAGATACTGTCGGCGTTCCTAATCGGAACGTCTTATTCAGTCTTGTTTTTGCTTTTAAGCGCGCCAAAAATCCACTTCAGAGCTTCCTGGACGTCGATGAGAGATCTCGTTCTGCTGATGTTTGCGGCGGCCGCCGTCTCGAGCGTCGTGGCGCCGGGCGCCGTCGGTCTCTTGATCTTGTCGGGATCATTATCGGAGAACAGCTTCATCGCGGCGACGGTGCGCTACTGGCTCGCCGACATGATCGGTATTTTAGGGGTTACTCCGTTTGCGCTTCTTCTGTGGGACCGCCGTCCTGCTCTATTATCGATCCTGGAATTGGCGGCTCAGTATGCCGCCATCGTCGCAGGACTGGTCATTGTATTTGGAATATTTGCGGAGCAGGAATTCCAGCTCTTTTACATTCTGTTTTTGCCTATCGTCTGGATGGCGGCACGTGGTGGAATAGAAGCGGTAGATGGCGGCATTCTGTTTCTTCAAGTCGGCTGGGTTCTTGGCTTGCAACTCTTCTCGGCAGGACGCCAAGATATGGCTGCTTTTCAGGCAATGATTCTGGTTCTGACGGTCACCGGACTTGCCCTTGGCGTGCTTGTAACCGCCAGCCGCCGCACTGAGGTCCAATTGCGGCTTCACAGGGAGTCGCTCGCGCGCCTTGGCCGGCTTGCCAATGTCGGCGAACTTGCGGCCGCAATTGCGCACGAAGTCAACCAGCCGCTCACCGCAGCGGGCACCTATATGCGGGTTGCACTCGACGCTATAGGATCAGACACTCCGGATATTCCGCTGGTTGAGGAGACCGCGACGAAGGCGGCGGCGGAGGTCGACCGTGCCGCTTTGGTGATTCGACGGCTCCGCGCCTTGGTGACTTCTCGATCGCAGCAATCGGGAGCAGTGCAAGCTGCACCGTATCATCCAAGATACCATCAAGCTGTGCCAGCCCGACCTCGATCGATCCAATGTGAAGCTCGGCCTTGTGTTCGCCACCGGCGCTCCGACCGTCATGATAGATGTTCTGCAATTCCAGCAGGTGCTGCTGAACCTTATACGTAATTCGATCGAGGCGATCGCCGAATGTAACGACGATCGCCGCCGCTCTATCTGGATTAAAACGAAACTCGTTGAGGGAGGATTCGTCGAGATCGAGGTCGCCAATTCGGGCCCCGGTTTCCCGAGCGAGTTCACGCGGGATTCATTTCTTCCACTGACCTCCACAAAGCCCGGCGGGCTCGGCATCGGTCTGCCATTATGCACGACGATCGTGGAAGCGCATGGCGGCACGCTGTGGTTTGACATTGATGCACCGGGGGGGGCGGTCCACTTCACGCTGCCAAATCAGGAGACGGCGGTCCCATGATGGCTGATCCGTTCCACATAGCGATTATCGACGACGACAAAGCCGTGCTCGATGCCTTGGGGCTTTACTTCGTCCGCCATAATTTCACGGTTTCCCGCTTCGATGTAGCGGAAGACTTTCTGGCGGCGATCGATCGGGCGGCGCAATTCGATTGCGTGGTGTGCGACATTCGAATGCCCGGCCTGTCCGGTTTGGAACTGGTAGATCGTCTTAATGAGATTCACTATGACCGCCCTATCATTCTGACTACCGGACACGGAGACGTTCAGATGGCGGTGGCGGCCATCAAGAAGGGCGCGAGTGACTTCCTCGACAAGCCTTTTGACGAAGGGCGTTTGCTTGCGAGTGTTCAGGAAGCGGCGGGACATCGGCGCGAGGCGATGACTGTGACGGCCGAGATGGAACAGTTGCGCGCCCGATTCGACTTGCTGTCAAACCGTCAACGCGAAGTTATGGAAGAGGTGGTGGCGGGATTATCAAACAAGGAGATCGGGCGTAAGCTCAATATAAGCCCAAAGACCGTGGACCATCATCGGGCCTGGGTGATGGAGCGCATGGGCGCCCGCAACCTCGCCGAGCTAGTTCGGCTGGCGATTAAAATCCAAGGCAGATGATCGCTGTCCGCATTCCAGAGTGACTGCTCACCGACTTAACGCATGCCTGTAAGGCGCTTTGCGTTATTCGGTAGAGCGACGGCCCCCGCGAATGATGCGGGATGCTCGGGAAAAGTCAGAAAGAATGTGGATCCATTTTCGGAAAACTTCTGTTCGAACCTTCCGTCCAGTGCCTCCACCAGTTCTGTGATGATTCTTGTTCCCTTTCCTGCTTGAATGTCTGGCGATGCGGACCCGTTATCCGTGACCTTGCATTCAACAAGATGCCCGGATCGCTGCAATTCGACCCGGATTAAACCCTCGCGATCGTCAAACGCGTGGCGAACCGCATTGGTGATGAGCTCATGTACCATCATCCCCAATCGCCAGCATTGATCCGGCGGCATGACCAAGTGCTCTGCCTCCAGTTCAAGAGTCACGCCGGTATCACGAAGCTTGGACATCCTGATAGAAAGGCATAGCTGTCGAAGATACTTTGCCGCGTCAATGTGCTCGTGCTGCTCCGGCATTTGCAGAGCGCGATGGACCGCCGCGTAATTGTGCAGAAGGTCCGTAATTTCGTTCAGCACAACTTTGACTTCCGCGTTGTCGGAGCGCGCGGCAGCAAGCGAGACCATGCCGATTGCGGAGGCGAATTCGTTATTGACCCGATGGGTAATCTCCTGCATCAGCAGCCGTTCCTGCATGAATGATGGCCCTGTGGAAATATTCAACATGTCACCCTCCTGATATCCAGCGCCACTTGCGGCGAGCGCCTCTAACTCAGTTCGTGTTGCCGCTTCGGCGGCGGTCCGCTTCTGTAAATCCTTACGCCAAGCACGCTCAAATCCGCTGTTATCGGCTTGGGCGTCCGTAGCTCGCATGTGATGATGGTGCGTGTCGGGAACGGGACGACGAGTTGATCAAGCTGCCGATCGGGAATTCTTGCCGGGTGCCAGAGCGTTGGGGCGCGGAATCAACATTGCTCGAATGCCACTTCCATCTTGACGTGATAGTGGGTTCGTTCGCTTTGTTGAGCATTGATGTTGCTCGGCCTGGCCCGTGATCATTGCGGCCGGCCCTCGGGGAGAGAGCCGGCCGCCAGCGATTCCCGGTCTGCGGTCGGGGGGGCGGTGCCGGGGTCGCTAATTCCTCGATGATCGCTGTCGCGCCTGGGATTGTTCCCGTCGCCAAGACGTGCGGAATTCTTCCAAAAGGCGGAATACGTCCGAAAGGGGCGGCTATTTGCCTGACTGTGGCAGAGGGGCGGGTCAAGTTGCCATCGATGCAATCGAGGCAGTCTTTTTGAAATCGGGCAATTGCAGCGGTTATGCCGGCGTGCCGACTAATCATGACAAACTCTTTACGGAACTCTACTCTTTATGGAACTCTACCCGTTACGGAACCAACTCTCTCTTCGCCTCTACATTGCACCGACAGAGTGCTTGGCGGATCTCGATCACCCTTCACCCTGCGCGTTGTCGAAATTGGCATCAGGCCAGCCAATTCCCAATCTGCGCATGGACGGCACGTCGTCGGGATTCCTTGATCGCCCTCTAATTTTCCAGCTCACTATCGACTCACACGCATTCTTGAACGTCACAGTGGGACTGTTCAACTCTGCTTAATGTTTGATTGGCTGTATCAGTTGGAGCGGATGCGGAAAACTGGGGATGATCCCCTATCTCAGCTGCAGAAGATCCGGACCGTGTGCGGCGCACAATGGAGCACGCGAGGCGCCTGGCGCAAATTCATAAGTTGTCATGGCTGAGACGTTGACCGACAGGTTGCCGGCGCCAAATGTGGGTACGCAGTGCCGAGACGGGTAACATTTAACCTCATTTGACTTCTGCTCTTCAGCCGCCGTGTGCAAAATTAGACACCGCGGCGAAGGCGATCATGTCAATATGTTCGTACCAATTCTCCGGTCTCGTAGATATCAACGACTGATTCTGTGACAAAGTTCTTCCAGATGTGGCTCCGAGATGGGAGAGCAACTGAGTTCGCGCTCTCTCTGTGCTGGTGAGAAATCAACGCAAGAATCGACAATGGTGGCTCTCGCTAGGGAAAAATTGAAAAGAAATGCCCCACGGGCCCCGGCCAAGAATTGTTTGTGGACGGACATTGGATGCCGACTTTGTCATTCTGGTATGATGGTGCCGCTCGATCGGAGACGGCGATGGTTCCAAACAATTGCGCAACAACAACAAATTTTAGAAGTGATGCGCCGATCATGTTTTAACGAAAAGTCGTCGTCACATGTGAATGCCGGCTCATGTGACATAATTGCACTATCGCCAAAAAATACCGCTATGTACGCTTTGGCACGCTTTTCGATCTAGCAGGGGCTTACGTGTTATGGGAAAGCGATTGGGACTTTTAGGAACAGCGGCGCTACTTCAGATTGCTGTCACTACGGGCGCGGGAGCGGCCGACATGCCGATCAAGGTGCCACCGGCCGTGGTGCCCTTCGCCACCTGGACCGGCTTTTATGTCGGCGCAAATGTCGGTGGCGGTTTTAGCCAAAAGAAATTCATCGACAACTTCCCCACACCTGACGGCGCATTGGACGCTTCGCCGAATCCTTCGGCATGGGTCGGCGGATTGCAGGCCGGCTACAACTACCAGATCAACTCGCTGCTTTTTGGTCTCGAGGGTGGTTTTACCTGGCTTGGGGCGCGCAGCACTTTCTCCTGCTTCAGCTTCGGGGCCCAGTCATGCACGGCTGACCCGGAATGGTTGGCGACATTCACCCCCCGCATCGGCGCTGTCTTTGGACCGGCCTTGTTTTACGTAAAGGGAGGCCCCGCCTGGATCCGCGACACCTATACCGATATCTCATCGGTAGCCGCGCATGCAGGCGGCGTTTTCAGTGCGCCTGGAGATTTATTCACCGCCCATGACATCAGATCCGGCTGGACCGCGGGGGCGGGCATCGAGTACTTGTTCATGCCCAACTGGTCGGTGCGGGTCGAATACGATTATGCGGGTTTTCGTGATCGGTCGGTCGGCTTCACCGACGGTGGTACAGGCTACTTTACCGAGCTAATCAAACAAAACCTGCAGATTGCTACGATCGGGGTGAACTATCACTTCGGCGTGGCGGTCGCGGCGCCAGCGGCGGCGCCAATCATCGGTAAGGCCTCTTCGGACGAAGAGGACGAACCGGCCTCCCACGTCCTCGCGTTTACCGGCGTTGATGTCGGAAAATGGAGCGTGGATGGGTGGATCGGTGGTCTGATTGCGCCCTGGAAGGATCTCGATACTTCGGGTCCGCGCGTCTGGATACTCGGCGGTGCCGGCGCCTATAAATATAGCGGACAAGGCACCCTGTTCCACGGGGTGTATTCGGAAGCCGATGCGCTGGTCGGATACGGCTTCGAGGGCGACAATTACTCGATCAACGCGTTAGTCGGCCTCAACGCCGTCAATCAAATGGTCGCGCCATTCGACCCGGACAATAAAGTGCAAGGAACCGAGGGCGGCTTCAAGGTCCGCGGCGACGCCTATACGAACCCGACGCCGCAGACGATGACCTACGGCGAAGCGGAATATTCGACCGCCTTTCAAACCTACTATCTCAGCCAGAAGGTCGGCTACGACATCACGAACGGCAAGGAAATATTCGTGGGCCCAATGGCGACCCTTCTCGGCGATGAGAGGTTTCATCAGTGGCGCGTCGGCGCTCATATCTCGAATATCCAGTTCGGAAAAGTGCAAGTGGATCTCTCAGCGGGGTACGCCGACGACAGCGTTGTCGGGACCGGCGCCTTCGGCAAAATCGAGGTCAGCACCAGCTTCTAAGCGAGCCTAGGGCGGCGCGCTCGAACTGGCGTTGTACGGACCTTGGCATTCTTCTTCCGCGCCGGGCGTTAGGCCCGGCGCTTTTTTCGATCCAATCACGAATTCAGACCGGCATAACCCTGTTGCCGTGGAGACAAACGCCAATCGAACCGCGGCGTCGTCAATGCCTTGAAAAAGGCTGTTCGATTCTGCTGGCCAGCTCCGAAAACGAAGTGCATGAGGCTAGCCGGGTAACCGAGGACCTGGCGCAACTTGTTGGTGATCGACATCAACGACGAACCTTTCGCGGTTAAAACCGCAAAGGTAACACACGACCATGGGTAGATTGACCTAGGGTACGATCCAATCTTTGCTGCAGATGCGTAACGTCGTATTTTTGCAAACGTTGATACGAATTAGAACCAACCTTGATGCGAGTAATAAGCATCGTGGGGGAAATAGAGTTTTTTGCGGTTAGCACACAATCGGCGTCTCGAGACACACGCATGCGAATGTATCTTGGAACGACGAAGCGACAAATAGTTATGTTTGGGACCTGACGAGGAATGTCCCAAGACTCGGATTGTGTGATCGCCGAAAGTAACCAGTATTTTGGGTATGAGTAACGATCATGCAGAATAGCACTTCAACGATTATCGTTGGGCAGCGTGCGTTGCTCCGCGAAGGTGTGGCTTCGCTCTTGAATTCCACCGAATATACGGTCGCAGCAACCGTTTCACGGGCAGGCGAGCTCGATGAGGCGTCCACCGAACAGACCGGCCGGTCTTTGATCATTCTCGCTATTGGCGGGACCAATGGCGATTATGAGGAGATGGCGGAAAACATTGATCTGCTGAGATCGCGGCTGACCGATGTCAAGATTGTCGTTGTCGCGGAAACGGCCGGGTCCATCGATCTTCAACGGATAATGGCGCTTGCGCTCGACGGATATATTCTAAATCTCGGATCCCGCGAAATTCTGGTAAAATCGCTGGAACTTACATTGCTGGATCAGAAAGTCTTCGTGCTCGGCGAACCGGCCGCGCCCCAGATCTCCCCCGATACGGAACGTCGACACAGCACGAACGGGTCTTCTACCCACAGTGATCCTTCATCTTCGATCCCTAAGGTAGAGACCCACGGGTCGGTATTGTCCCAACGCGAATTGGACGTACTCGTTTGTCTCTCGCGCGGCGATTCGAACAAGAACATCGCTCGCTCGTGCAACATCACTGAATCGACCGTCAAGGTTCATCTAAAGGCCATTCTACGGAAAACCGAGGCGCAAAACCGTACGCAAGCTGCCATTTGGGCTATCGCCAACGGCTTCGTAAACGGCGCGGCTTGCGACTACTCCAGGCTCGGGATGGCCGACGATGCCGTCAGGGATCCGAGATTGGAGTCGAAGTTCCTATCCGCGCAAGAGATGACCGGCGTCTAAGGGCGTCGGCGGCGGTCGCTATTTAAAATCTGATCGAACGACAAGAGTCGTTGGCGATCGTTTCAGGTATCCCTTCCCGCATCAAATAACCACTATCGTCCACCGTCTATCGTAGCGGTTCAGCGCGGCTATTTGCTTGGCAATTCGACTGCATCAAGCATGCAGCCAGAAAATGTGTAGCATTCGGATTACGACCGTCGCGACCGGCTTAACCGTCATATGGACTACCCCGTCCTGGCCAAAAGATCCCCGCAATAGCAAGTGCGACCGCGCGCGGTTGCGGGTATCGCTGTGCCCATGGCGAGCGAGTGGCGGCGCATCCCGGACGATCTTACGGAATTGCAACAGATCGTATTCTGGAAAAGCGGAACGCCGAACAATCAATGAGGCGGATGAGAATCATGGCCTTCACGTTCCAGAGAATGTTCCAATTACGACCGCCGAAATCGGCATGCGTGCGCATCGGCCGCGATGGCCGTGGCAATTGGGTTGCCTTGGATAGGGAAGGGGCGAGCGGCGGCTTGTTTGTCAGCCACGACGCCGCGCGCGCGTTTGCTCTCGTTGAAAATGGCAACCGCGAAGATGCGATCGAAGTCATTGAAGCGCTCGAACTGAAACTCGACATGGGCGCAGGCGACGAGAGGTGGTGGCGAAACGCGGGCCGCCCGGCGGAAGACGGAGATTAAGGAGGCCCGCGAAGCGAAGCGCGGCCTCGTCTCAAACGATTTTTTTGGAAATTGATATGTGCGTCACCGAAGAAAATCGTCACCTGGTATTTCCCGGCAGTTTTCGTGCCGAGCGCTTTAATAAGGCGCTGGGCGGCACGGCGGACTTCGCGAAGTCCGGCTCGCGCACGCCGCGCGACATGCAGTTCGTCGAAGGCTGGCGGAAGAGAATTATGCCCGCGAATCCCCACGAGTCGGGTTCGCTTGCAATTTCGTCCGAAAACCGGATCGCCGTATGGGTGGCGCCGGTCGAGCAGCTGGCGCCCGAGTGTCTCAGCCATGACCTGCTTGGACCCGAGGATCAGTTGATTTCGGAACAGATTCGCTCCGCCGCGTCCCGTAACTGCACCGTCGCCGGCAGGGTCCTGCTGCGTGTCGGCCTGTCACACGCCGTGGGTGGCCGGATCAAACCGCGCGATTGGCGGTTTCGAACTGCGCTCAACGGCAGGCCGGTGATCGCGAAGGGATGGCCTCAGTTCAATTTCAGCATATCTCATACGGATGCGGTCGCAGTCGTCGCAATATCGGAAAGACTGCCCATTGGCATCGACGTCGAGACCCTTGAAGAGGGGCCGACGCAGGATCTGATGGCGACTTATTGTTCACCGGACGAACAGCGGTTGTTTAAGGCGGCCTCGCCGCATCAGTGCTCTCGCGAGTTTATCAGGCTTTGGACCTTGAAAGAGGCCTACGCGAAAATGGTCGGCTTTGGGCATTCACTCGACTTCGCTTCAATCGGGGTCGCGCTGAACTCTCTTGAATTGTCACCAGACGGAGTGGATGCCGGCGATGTTTTCAACACTCATTTCGAAACGATGTGGGTCAGCCACGGACGGACACTCAGCCACGTCTCGATCGCAATCGGCTTCCCGGACTCGTCATCCAAGAAGGCAAGTCTCACGGTGATGGCGATGCCCATATCAGGCGGCGACGAGACCGTTATCCATGTACCGCACCTCAATATCTGAAGCGAGCGGAGTACAACAAGCATGTGCAGCTTAAGCTCGACGACATCGATCGATCGTGAACGCGCCCAGCCTCGCCCCCGCTTGCTGCACGAGTATTTCGAGCGTCAGGCGGCTGCGCGTCCCGCGCACACGGCCGTGGAGTCCGACGACGAAATGCTCACTTATAGGCAACTCGATCGAATCTCTAACCAGATAGCGCACTGGCTCAAAGCGCATGGGACCGGCCCCGGCGCCTTGGTCGGAATCTCAATGGAGAAGTCCTGCCGGTTATTTGCCGGGATGCTTGGCATCTTAAAATCCGGCGCCGGGTACGTGCCGATCGATCCGAGACTTCCTCTCGATCGCGTTCGCAGCATCGTTGATGACGCCAGAATCGATATCGTTGTGACCGGTCGTCATGTTGGCGAGCAACTGTTGCTGGGCAATTCCATCAAAGTTCTCTCGCTCAAGCCGAATATGAGGGAGGTGAGGCCCTATCCGCGGACCCCGTTGAACGCTGCCGATACCGGAGTCACTCCCGAAGACGCGTGCTACGTGATTTACACCTCGGGCTCTACCGGACGACCCAAGGGTGTCGTTATCGAGCATCGCAATGCTGTAAACTTCGTGCGGGCTTTGGACACCGTTTACAAGGTCGGTCCGGATGATCGCGTCTATCAGGGATTTTCAGTCGCCTTTGACGCCTCCATCGAAGAGATCTGGGCTGCGTTCGCTCACGGCGGGACGTTAGTCCTGCCTCCGGACCATGTCGCAAAGTCGCCGCTTGATGCAGGTGAATTTGCGACCAAAAAGAAAGTCACATTTTTTTCAACTGTACCCACATTTCTGGCCATGATGAGCAGCAGGCTTCCGACCGTGCGCCTGCTCGTCGTCGGCGGGGAGCGGTGTCCGCAAGAGCTGGTCGCGCGCTGGGCTCCCGGTCGGCGGATGCTCAACACCTACGGACCGACCGAGGCCACCGTGGTGGCGACCGCGGCCGATTGTATTGCAGGTGAGCCGGTAACGATCGGCAAGCCGCTACCCGGTTATATCGGAGTGGTGTTGGACGGGCAGTTTAATCCTGTCGGCGTCCATGAAATCGGAGAGTTGTACATCGGCGGCGAAAGCGTCGCCCGGGAATACCTCAACCTTCCAGAGTTAACCGCGGAACGCTTTGTCGTGAATCCCGGCAATGACCCGCAATACGCCGGGGTTCGCATGTTTCGTACCCACGACATCGTCCGCATAACGCCCGATGGCTCATTGCAATTCGTCGGCAGGAACGATCAACAAGTCAAAATTCGCGGTTTTCGTGTCGAGTTGTCGGAGATCGAGACCGTGCTCATGGAGACGCCTTCCGTGAAAGCGGCCGCGGTCAATGTAATTTGGCATGGAGAAGCAATGGAGCTTGCGGCCTACGTTGTACCGAAAAGTGACTTTGAACCGCAAGATAGAAGAGACGTCGTCGAACGGCTGCACAAGAGAATCCCGGATTATATGGTTCCGCGTTATCTGGACGTTCTTGACGAGTTGCCGACGTTGATGAGCGGAAAGGTCGACCGCAAGCTCCTCCCCAATCCACAAACACTTCTAAGCAGCGAACACCGCGTAGCCACTCCGGCGGTAACACTCAAGGAGCGGGCAATTGTCGAGATATTCGAGCGCCTCTTCGGTATCTCGCCAATCTTCGCGAGTGACGATTTCTTCCGCGATCTCCGAGGACATTCCTACATAGCGGCGCGCGTGGTAACCGAACTGCGTGCGAAATTCGGGACATCCCGGATTTGCATGCGGGATCTTTATGCACACAGAACCGCTGCTCATCTCGCCGGGTATCTCGAAAGCCTGGAGATTGCTGAAGCGTCAAAAGCCAAGGCCGCTACGGATGCTTTACCAGCCGACGCGGTCCCGGCCGTTCACCCTGTTGGCGCGGTCGGCCGCTGGGCCTGTGCGTTTTTCCAGGCCATTACAATATTGGCGGTATACGGGGTTGTCGTTGCGCCCGTTGTCTACCTGATGGTTCTTGGCTTCGGGGTTCTTGACGGAAGCGTTGAGGGATGGCGGGCCGCCGAAGACGCTACCAAGTTTTCCCTTGGTATATGGCCGAGTTGGTTGGCTATTAGCATTGCCGCAAAGTGGATCGTCATCGGCCGCTACAAGCCAGGCAGATATCCCGTTTGGGGGCTTTATTATTTGCGATGGTGGATCGTCACCCGATTCCAAACAATCAGTTGGTGCGGCATATTTGCCGGGACGCCCCTGATGAGCCTTTATTATCGAGCCATGGGGGCGAATGTCGGGTCGGGGTGTACGATTTGTACCCCGTTCTGTTCGGCTTTTGATTTGATCAGCATAGGGAAGAACAGCAGTATCGGCGGCGATACCCAGTTGTTGGGTTACCGGATTGAGAATAATTACCTCGTTCTTGGCCAAGTCGAAATCGGCGAAGCCTGCTTCGTCGGCGTGCATAGTAATCTGGGTTTGAATGTCGTTATGGGCGATCGTGCCGCGCTCGACGACATGTCGATGCTCCCGGACGGAGCGGTGATGGCGCGGGCGGAGACGTGTCGCGGATCGCCTGCGGTGCACGGCGCTGTGAACCTTCCGGCTGTGGTCGGCCAAACCATGGGTGGATGGCGCGGTATATTATTCGGTGCGCTACACCTGGGGCTGATCTACGTGATGGGCTATTTGTTGATGCTGGCCATCCTGCCGGGTCTAGCCCTTGTCGTGTATAGTTTTGCCGTTGCTGGACCGGCTCGCGCGGTGGCTGCAGGCTTCGTGGCGGTTCCGCTGTCAGCGGTCTCGTGGTTGCTGATCGTTGTGCTCGTAAAATCGATTGTGATCGGCGAAATTCGTCCCGGCACTTATTCATTGGCAAGCGTAAGCTATCTGCGCATCTGGTTTCAAAGGTACCTGCTCGACAATACCAGGCATCTGCTGGTGCCCATTTACGCCACGATGCTGACGCCGCGTTTTTTACGGCTCCTCGGTGCAAAAATCGGTCGAGGTGTTGAAATTTCAACGGTCATGCACGTCGTGCCGGATCTGCTCGAGATCGGCAATGAAAGTTTTCTTGCCGATGCATGTATCGTCGGTGGGTATCGAATCTACTCGCGGCCGGATCGAACTCAAGCCCAACAAGATCGGCTCGCGCACATTCGTCGGCAACAGCGCTCTAGCCCCACCCGGCATCGAGCTTGGCAGCAACAGCCTCATTGGTGTCATGTCGGTGCCGCCCGGTAATGCGCAGCCGTTGAAAGACGGAGCGCGCTGGCTCGGGTCGCCGAGTTTCGAACTGCCGAATACGGAGCGCGCCGACTTCTGCGTAGCTGCTGACGAGAGGAGAACCTACAATCCGTCTGTCATTCTCGTTTTTTCGCGCACCCTGATGGAAGGGCTCCGGCTGTTGCTGCCGGCGCTCATTTTCGCCGCTCTGCTTGCAACCTTCGTCTGTCTGACGGCAGTTTGCTATTTGACGCTGCCGCCTTTCGCCGTCTTTTTGGTCGGACCGGCGGTCGCTTTCTCGCTTTCGATGACTGCCGTTCTGGCCGCGGCCATCGTCAAATGGGTTCTGATCGGAACCTTTAAGCCCACCGTAAAGCCGCTCTGGTGCAGTTATGTGTGGCGCAATGAAATCGTCAACAGCGTCTACGAAAGCCTGGCTGCGAATGCGATGTCGCCGTTGCTGGGAACGCCGTTCGTTGCGCCTTGCCTGCGGCTGATGGGCTGCGAAATTGGCCGCTGGGTGTATTTGCAGACGACGTTATTTTCCGAGTTTGATCTGGTGAAAATCGGCGATTGTGCCTCGCTCAATCTCGGCGTCACCATCCAGACTCATCTGTTCGAAGATCGGGTCATGAAGGCGGAGTCCTTGGAAATCGGGCGTAATTGCACGATCGGAAACATGTCGGTCGTTCTGTACGGCGTGATTATGCAGCCGGGATCACGCCTCGGGCCAATGTCGTTGCTCATGAAAGGCGAGACTATATCCGCCTCCACGCGCTGGCACGGCATACCGACCGAACAGCTAAGATTAAAGTCAAAGTCGAATGAGAATCCGACAACCATCGCCCGGGTCGCGTAAACGACCATGGCAGATCGAAAGGAGAAGCAAGCATTGTTCAAGCGTGCCGTCGTCGTTCTCCCTATCGTCGCGGCGGCGTTACTTGGAGGAATAAGGAGTGCGGTCGTGGCTGAGTGGAACGGCAATGTCGACAGGAAGGGCTACGATATTACGCCGAGCGGGCTTAAGCCGCGATATCCGCACGGTTTTGACTGCTCGCCTCTAACGTCGCTCTACGCAAGCTGGATCGATGTCGACGGTACACGTCGCAACGAACGACATTCGGGCGTCGACGGAGGCCGCCTAGGCGATTGGATTCTCGCTCCAGGCCCGGGCACCGTACGTGCGGTGTGGAAAGCCGACTGGGGCTGGGGTTCGGAGGGCGCGCTGTTGATCGAGCATACGTCGAGCGGATTGAACCTGACCGACGACATTCCGATTTATTATTCGGAGTTCGACCACCTGAGCCTCGCCGAGATTGAACACTTCAAAGCGGGTGACCGTATCGTCCGCGGCCAAAAGCTCGCGCACGTCTTCAGACCGGGTGGCAACGACGAATACTTACCCGAAGTTCACTGGGAGGTCTGGGCGATCGCGAAAGAGGAGGAGTTGAGCTGGAGCACTAATCGTGCCGGCGGTAAATATTGGATCAGTAAATCGGCGCGGTTGATCGACCCACTCTATATGCTCGCGCAGAATAGCGGTCCCGATTCCGACGGCGGTGTCACCGTCACGCCGTTTGTCGCCGGTGACGACTACCGCGGATTTCACGGATTTACCTACATCCTGCCGTGTCAGGCTCAAGGGAAGAATGGGCACGCAGGAAAGGGGTAAACGATGCGGCAGGCAAGTGGTGCCAGCCATCGCGCTGGGATCTGGCCGGCAATTCTTCCGACCGCCTGCTGAAATACATGCGTCACTAAAATCAGAAGAGGATGATACGGTGTCATGAAACTTCTCGCAATCGCGGCAGCAACTACTCTGCTCGCAACTCTGACAGCTCCTGAAGCGCAAAAGATCGACGTGTCGGCGATGACGTGCAGCCAGTTCATTCAAAGCGATGAGGCCCGGGTCAATCTGATCCTGACGTGGTTTCTCGGCTTTTACGCCGACGTGCAAAACCCTCAGGTGATCGATTTGTCGAAACTCGACAACGCGCGGGGCAGCTTTATTGCTTTCTGTAAGCAAGAGCCGACATTCCGCCTGACCACGGCGGCAGAGGGCCTTTTGGGCAAGTGAAAGGCCCCCTGTCTTTCCGTCACGAGCGGAACTGATAGTGTCCTTGCGATTATCGTCGGGGTATGGGCTACGACATCGGACTCGGATGCGGGATTATTTTTCGCGATTAACCCGCAAACGGAAAGGCCGGCCGATGTTGGCAGTGTGGTGATGTTGGCAGTGTGGTGATGTTTCAAGACTGCACACGCCGGCAAAAGATTGCGCCGCCGCAGTTTTGCCTGTCAGCCGCGCTTCACCGGCATCCGCTGGCCGACAAAGACAATGACGACGACGGCGGCGGCGAATAGCAAGGTTTCCAGCCGGATCTCCTCTTCGTTCACCGGCAGCGCCAGGACGACGATAACGAACGGCTGCAGCAGCATGATCTGTCCGACGCGGGCAATACCGATCCTGGCCATGGCGGCGTTGAAGACAAAGAAAGCGCTGTATTGACTGACCAGGCCGACGTAGGCCAGGCCCGCCCATGACGACATCGGTACATGCGCGAGCCCGGCCCGCCACAGCAGTAAGGTCGCAAGCAGCGCGAAAGGCAGCCCGATCACGACCTGCCACGAGATCACTTCCCATCCGGGCATCAGCATCGAAAGCCGGCCCGATAGTGTGTAGGCAACGGCGCCCGATACCACGGTGACGAGCAGAAACAGGTCGCCGGTGGAAAATCCGGCGCCGCCGCTTTGGCGGTAAATAAAAACCAGAACGATGATCGAGCCCGCCACGCTAGCGAGCCAAAAGCCCAAGCTCGGTCGTTCGTGGGCGAGCAGCGCCGCGGCCGCTGCCGTCGCCAGCGGGATGACGCCGAGCACAATGCCGCCATGCGCGACCGGCACCGTCGTCAGCGCCAAGGCAACGGACAGCGGGAAGAAGAATACGCTGCACGACGCTGAGGCAAGCAAACCGGGCCATAACAATCGTGGCGGCAGACGCCGCCGGGTTGCGAGGAGGACAGCGAGGCCCGCGAGTCCGGCGATCGACACGCGCATGGCGGTGAGAAACAACGGCTCGATGCCGATCACGGCAAGCCGTGTCGCCGGCAGCGTGCCGGCGAACATGCACATGCCGATGAAGCCGAGGGCTATTCCGAGCTTATCGCGGGAGATGATCTTGCAACCTTCGCAGTTGGCTTATTGTTAGGAAACGGTGTTGAAGCGTTCGATGCAGGTGCGCAGCACCTCGTCGCCGGGCTTGGTCCACCAATCCGCGGCGGAAAATATCTCTACTTCGACGAAGCCGTTATAGCCAGCCTTCTCGACGGCGGCCCTGACGCGCGGCAGATCGATAATGCCGTCGCCCATCATGCCGCGATCGAGCAACAGGTCCCGCGTCGGCACCAGCCAGTCGCAAATGTGATAGGCGAGGATCTTGTTGCCGGCGCCGGCGCGAGCGACCTGCGCCTCCAATGCCGGGTCCCACCACACATGATAGGTATCGATGGCGACACCCACGCCGTCGCCCAAGGCGTCGCAGAGATCGAGTGCCTGAGCGAGCGTATTCACGCAGGCGCGGTCGCCGGCATACATCGGATGCAGCGGCTCGATGGCGAGCGGTATTTTGTTCGCGCGCGCGTGCTGCAGAACGGCGGCGATGCCGTCCGCCACCATCCGGCGCGCGGCGTGGAGATCGCGCGAAGCTTGCGGCAGGCCGCCGACCACCAGCACCAGGCAGGTGGCGCCAAGCGCTGCTGCTTCGTCGATGGCCCGCTTGTTGTCGTCGATCGCTGCCTGCCGGCCGGCGGCATCAGCGGCTGGAAACATGCCGCCGCGGCAATAGCCGCTGACAGCGAGCCCATTATCCTTGATCGCGCGCACCGCCTCGCCAAGTCCGATCGCCGCGACTTGATCGCGCCACGGGTCGATCGCGGCGATGCCGTGACGCCGGCAGGCGTCGGCCGCCTCGCGCAAATTCCATTGCTGGCGCACGGTGGCGAGATTGATGGACAGGCCTGCGTTCGGCATCTGAAATTCCGGCGGGTATGAGGTGCGTCAGGCCAGGCCTTGCATGGCGAGCAGTTTGCCCATGCGGGATGCCGCCAAGTCGGGATCGTGCAGAACGCGGGCTTTGTCGGCCAGCCGAAACAGTTCGGCGAGATGCTGCAGCGAGCGGGCGCTTTCCTGGCCGCCGACCAGGATGAAATGGTCCTGCAAGCCATTCAGCCAGGCGAGAAATACGACGCCGGTCTTGTAGAACCGCGTCGGCGTTTTGAAGATATGGCGCGACAGCGGCACGGTCGGCTCCAGAATGCCGTGAAAACCCTGCAAGTCGCCGGTGGCAAGCCCGGCGAGGCCCGCGGAAGCCGCAGGCGCGATGGCATCGAATATGCCGAGCAGCGCGTCGGAATAACCTTCCTCGTCGCCCGCGATCAGTTCGGCGTAATTGAAATCGTCGCCGGTATACATCCGCACGCCGCCCGGCAGCTTCCGCCGCATCTCGATCTCTTTTTCCTTCGACAGTAGCGAAATTTTCACGCCGTCGATCTTGGCTGCATTGTCGCGAAGGATGCCGAGGCAGGTTTCCATCGCGGCTGAATGATCCGCCGAGCCCCAGTAACCGGTCAGTGCCGGATCGAACATCTCGCCGAGCCAGTGGATGATCACCGGCTCGCGAACCTGGCGGAGAATGCGGCCATAGACGCGCGCGTAATCGTCAGGCGTCCTGGCCACGCGCGCCAGCGCGCGGCTTGCCATCACCACGAGTTTGCCGCCCATCGTTTCGATTGCTTCGATCTGCTCTTCATAGGCGCGGATGATCTGGTCGATCGTGACGTCGGCGGTCGTTTCGAGATGGTCGGTGCCGACGCCACAGCAGATTTTCGCGCCGGGCCGCGACTTGGCGGCTTCGAGCGCATGGCCGATCAATTGCTTGGCGCCGGCCCAATCGAGCCCGCCGCCGCGCTGCGCCGTATCCATGGCTTCGGCGACGCCGAGACCGAGGTCCCAAAGATAATGACGAAAGGCGATGGTTCTGTCCCAATCCACCGCGATATCGAGCCACGGATCGTTGTCGGCGAGCGGATCGGCGACGATATGCGCCGCCGCGTAGGCAATGCGATTGAAAGTCTTGGTCTCGGCCTTCGACGGAAAGACGATCGGCTCGCCGGTCGAATAGTTTTCCAGCGTGCGGTCACTGGTCGGCAGCGCGATCGTTGCCACGTCCGCCTCCTCAAATCTTGATGTCGGGAACGTCGAGCCAGCGCCGTTCGGCCCAGCTCTTCAAGCCAAGCTCGGCGAGCTGCACGCCTTTGACGCCTTCAATGAGTTCATGGTGCCACGGCGTATCCGCCGCGACGTGGCGGATGAAATCTTCCCATTGAATCTTAAAGCCGTTCTCATAGACGGTATTTTCCGGGACTTCCTCCCACTGCGAATAGAAATTCATCGTCTGCGGCACGTCAGGATTCCACACTGGCCGCGGCGTGTTCACGCGATGCTGCGTCCAGCATTTGGTCAGGCCGGCGACGGCGGAGCCGTGCGTGCCGTCGACCTGAAAAGTCACCAGATCGTCGCGGCGCACGCGCACTTCCCATGATGAGTTGATGTGAGCGATGACGCCGCCTTCGAGCTGGAATGTCGCATAGGCTGCATCGTCGGCATCCGCTTCGTAGGTTTTGCCGTTCTCGTCGACGCGCTTGGGAGTGTGGGTGGCGCCGAGGCAGCTCACCGCCTGCACCTTGCCGAACAGATTGTCGAGCACGTAGCGCCAATGACAAAGCATATCGAGAATGATGCCGCCGCCCTCGGCCTTACGATAATTCCAGCTCGGCCGCTGCGCCGGCTGACCCCAATCGCCTTCGAAAACCCAATAGCCGAATTCGCCGCGCACCGCGAACATGCGGCCGAAAAAGCCGGCCTCACGCAGCATTTTAATTTTCCGCAAGCCGGGCAGGAACAATTTGTCTTGCACCACGCCGTTCTTCACCTTCTTCGCTTTCGCGAGCTTGGCGACGGCAATGGCCTTATCGAGACTGTCGGCGACCGGCTTCTCGCAATAGACGTGTTTGCCGGCCTCGATCGCCTTGGTCAGCAGGTCGGCGCGCATTTGTGTCGTTGCGGCGTCGAAGAAGACTTCGTCTTTGGGATCTTTCAATGCCGCATCGAGATCGGTCGTCGAGCGCTCGATGCCGTATTGGCGCGCCAGCGCAGCGACCTTCTCGGCATTGCGGCCGACCAGAATGGGGTCGGGCATGACGCGGTCGCCGTTGGGCAACAGGACGCCGCCTTGCTCTCGGATGGCGACGATCGAACGCACAAGGTGCTGATTGAGTCCCATCCGGCCGGTAACGCCATACATCACAATGCCGAGCCGTCGCGTAGCCATTTAATGCTCGTAGGTTGGCGGCGGGATAGAGCCTTACGCCGCAAGTGAGGGAAGGAGAGGCAACATAGCCGAGCTCGCAAGCCTCGGGCAAATGCGCCAGCATCCACTCTTTGTGCGGTGCAATAGCTTACTGGCCGCTCGGTATGCGCAGGCCAATCCAGGCATCGCGGACCTGCTGGTAATGCACCATCGGGTCGTAGACCTGAACCGGGAGGGCAAGGACTTGCGGCGAAAGCCGGCCTACCGCGGAGAGCAAAGCATATGAGGCGACCACCCGGTCGTGCTGTGCAACGATCAAGTTTTGACGGGCGTTTACCAGCGCCTGCTCGGCATTGAGGACATCTTGGGTTGTGCGCTGGCCGGCAAGCGCTTCGTTGCGGACGCCTTCAAGTGCCCGTTCGGCGGCTTTGTTCTGGCGTTCCGACGCTTCGATCTGGGCTTTGGCAGCTTGCAACTGACCCCAAGCCTGAACGACATCGGCCCGTGTCTGGTCGCGCAACTGATCGACTGTAAGCCGCTGCTGGTCGAGCGTTTCCTTGTTCAAGCGAATGGCCGAATATTCCGCACCGCCCTGATAGATCGGAACCGACAGATTCAAGCCCACGGTATTGGTGTAAAGTCTCGGCGTGATGATGTTCGAGAAGACACTATATTGGACGGCATACTGGCCAGTCAGCGTCGGAAACAGCGCGCCTTCCGCGATTTTGACTTGCAACTGCGCCACGTCGACGCCGTAGAGCGCGGCGGTGACCGATGGGTTTTGCACGATTCCGGTCGCAATGGCGGCGTTCAAGGTCAACGGCGAGAGCCGGTCGACCGCGGAAGCCGGCGCCAGATTGGCCGCCTCGTCGCCGATGATGCGCCGATAATTAGCCCGAGTCGTTGTCAGTGTGGCCTCGGCGGCAGCCAGCGTCGCTTGGCCGGCTGCCAACTGCGCCTCCGATTGCGCAACATCCGTATCGGTTACCTGGCCGGCGGCGAAGCGGTTACGGGTATCGGTGAGGGTGCGCTCCAGAACACGGACATTATTCTGCTGGACGCCGAGATTGGCGCTATCGCGCGACACGTCCATGTAGACCGTTGCCGCCGACAGCAAGACGGATTGCTCCATCACCCGCAGCGTCTCGCGCGCCTGGGTGACTTTGCTCTCCGCCGCCCGCACGTTGTTGCCGGTTTGGCCGCCATTGAAAAGATTTTGCGTGACGGTGGCGCCGACCGCTTGCGGGGTCGTCAACCCTTTTGCCTCGATAGAGATGGCGCTTGGAAAAAGGGGAGGAGTAGCCGGAAGAGTCTCTTCGATATTGGTGTATTGCCGCTGGACAGTGGCGTTCGCTGAGATTGTGGGACGGTAGCCGGATAGAGCCTGCGGCACGCCCTCGTCGGTTTCGCGCACGAGGGCGCGTTGCGCGTTAAGCCGCGGATTGTTCTGGTAGGCCTTGGCGAGCGCTGATTCCATCGTTTCGGCAACTGCCGGAAACGGCATAGCTGCCGAGAGCGCAAGGCAAACCGATACTGCTGCCGCAAGCGTGAGCCGGTGCCGTGTCCTCACAACAGGCTGCACACATTGCCACACATACAGTCGCCCCACGCGCGGAATCGCTACCAAACCTGCCACTACCAGCCTCAATTCGCCGGACAGCGACCCTAACGCGCGCGTGTACCCCTTACAAGGTTGGGACCGGAATCGGCCTGTGGAACGTGCGAACGGTTGGCCATCATCAGCCGCAATTCACGCATTCCGAACAGCAGCGTGGCGAATGCCAGCGGCAGAAAAAAATCGAGGACACGGAATGTCAGCAAGATCGCCAGCAATTCCTCGCGCGGATATTGCGGCAAACCGATGAGGATGGCGGCCTCGACCACGCCGAGACTCCCTGGCGTATGGCTGATCGCGCCAAGGAGCGCGGCGATGACGAAGACGACCATGACCGTCGTGAAGCCGACGGCCGGGCTCGCCGGCAACAGCATGAAGAGCGAGAGCGAAGCCAGGCAGCGATCGACGGTGCCGATGCCGATCTGCAAGGAGCGTGCAGCGCAGATTGGGTAGAACGATCCGCCAATTATGGCGGCCGACGATCCGGGGCCGCGGCGTGATCCAGACCAGATAGCAGCCGATGGCGGCGAGACAGGCAAGCCCGATCAGCCGGTTGATCCCTTCCGGCAGTTGATCGATCACGCTCAGCGCGCCAGGCGCGCAGGCGATGGCGCCGCCGAGCACAAATATATTGCCCAGCCAGAAGGTCATCCCGGTCATGAACGCGATCTTGGCGATATCGACGACGGTCAAGTTCCAGAACGAATAGACCCGGAACCGCACCAGGCCGCAGGTCAAGGTCGCCGCGCCGAGCGAATGACCGATCGTGTAGCTCGTGAAGCTGGCAAAGGCGACGACAGGGAAGGGGATGTGCCGTTTGCCGATCGTGTAGAGCGCAAACTGATCGTACAAAATGAGATTGGAGTAACCGGCGACCACCAGTGCGCCGGCAATCGCGATTTTCACTGGCGACTGCGCTTCAAGCGCGGACAGGAATTTATGGAAGTCGATGCCGTGCAGCAAATGATAGAGCGTGCCGAAGGCCAGGGTGGCGATCACAAGACTGATGGCGACGCTTAATTTGTTTCGGCCGACGCCGCGAAAGAACTGCGTGATGGAACCCCCCGGCTGCCGGGATGAAAGAACTGATAAACACGAATCGCGCCGGCAAGCTCCCATTCATTTGTAACAGCATTGTTACGTCCGGCTGTGCGCAAACGCCACAGGTCCCGTGACCGTCACACGATTGAGACATGAAATCGCAATTGTTGTCGGACGCGAATCAAAAAAGCGATGGCGATACGATTTCGACCGAAAGCAACACAATGAAGGTTATGGTCGCAACGGACGCTTGGCGTCCGCAGGTTAACGGCGTGGTGCGGACTCTGGGCTCGCTGGCGCGTGCCGCCGCCAAGCTCGGCGTTGAGATCGAGTTCCTGTCGCCGGACGGTTTCTGGACCTTTCCGCTGCCGACCTATCCGGGCTTGCGGCTGGCGTTGCCGCGGCGAAAAAGGATTGCGGAGCGGATCGAGACTTCGCGACCCGACGCTATTCATATTGCAACGGAGGGGCCGATCGGCCACGCGGTAAGGGCTTACTGCATTCGTAACGGCCGGCCCTTCACGACCAGCTACACCACGCGCTTTCCCGAATATATCTCGGCCCGATCGCCGATCCCGGCACAATGGATTTACAACGTGCTGCGCCGCTTCCACGCCGCGGCGGCGGTGACCATGGTGGCGACGCCGTCGCTGATGACCGAATTGTCCGGGCGCGGCTTTGGCAATCTCGGCATGTGGACACGCGGCGTGGACGTCGATCTGTTCCGTCCCGACCGCGCCATCGATCTCGATTTTCCACGGCCGATCTTCATGAATATCGGGCGGGTCGCCGTTGAAAAGAATCTGCCGGCGTTTCTCGGCCTCGACCTGCCCGGCACCAAAGTCGTCATCGGCGCTGGTCCCCAGGTACCGGAGTTGAAACGCCGCTATCCGAGCGCGAAATTCCTCGGTCAATTGGACAACGGAATTCTGGCGGCGCATCTCGCCGCCGCCGATGTCTTCGTATTCCCGAGTCTCACCGACACGTTCGGCATTGTTCAGCTCGAAGCGCTCGCCAGCGGCGTTCCCATCGCCGCGTTTCCGGTGACCGGTCCGAAGGACGTCATCGCCAATAATCCGGTCGGTGTCTTGAACGAAGATCTTCGCGCCGCCTGCATGCAGGCGCTGTGGATTTCCCGCGACACCTGTCGCGAATTCGCGTTACGCTATTCCTGGGAAAACAGTGCGCGGCAATTCATCGGTCATGCCGAGAAGGTTGCCGCCGCTACCGCCACGCTCGCGGCGCCGCTTGCGATGACCGAAGCGATTCCCGATCCAGACCGGAAAACCATGATGCCCGGCTGCGACCCAAGCCTAACCCAAAGGATCAATCATGAGCATTCTGTCTGAGGTGGATCTGGACAAACAGACTGTCACCAAGGCCTATGCCCGCTGGGCGCCGGTCTACGATCTCGTCTTCGGCGCGGTCTTCGAACGCGGCCGGCACGCCGCCATCGCAGCGGCGGAACGAATTGGCGGCCGCATTCTCGAAGTCGGCGTCGGCACCGGCATATCGCTGCCGCATTATTCGAGAAGCTGTAAGCTCTCCGGTGTCGATATTTCGGCACCGATGCTGCGCAAAGCAGAAGAGCGCGTTGCCGAATTTGGCTTGACCAATGTCGAAGGCCTCTGGGTGATGGATGCCGAGCATCTGTCGTTCCCTGACGCCTCGTTCGACGTGGTCGTCGCACAATACGTCATTACCACGGTGCCGAATCCGGAGGCGACGCTCGATGAATTCGCCCGCGTGCTCAAATCCGGCGGCGAAATCATCCTGGTGAGCCGTGTCGGCGCGGAAGCCGGGCTGCGGCGCTCGCTGGAGCATTGGTTCCAGCCGGCGGCACGCAAGCTTGGCTGGCGCTCCGAATTCTCGTTCGAGCGTTATTCGCGCTGGGTCGCGCAGACCCCGGGCATGCATTTGCTCGAACGCCGCGCCATGCCGCCGCTCGGGCACTTTTCGTTGATCCGGTTCGGCAAGGAAGGGGCAACGGACAGCGGCTACGACGCCGAACCGGTCCGCGCCGCCGGCTGAGCACACTATTCACACGCCTGTCACACGGCGCGCCCGAACGGCGCGCCGTGCTTATTTTAAGTATGTCTCGCGCGCGTCCCGGCTTTGTCACAAGGGATTCATCGAATCGCCATAGCCAGGACGGATGGCTGTACGACAGGGATTAAGCAAATGGAAAGTTTTCTGGAAACCTTGCGGACCCAGCGTTGGGACGATCACCGCTATTATCATCATAGCCGGATCAACCAATCGCTGCACTTTGTCAGCGCGATCAGTTTTCTGTTTGCTTATGTGATGATCTTCAAGGATCCGGCGATCTCGGCGCTGGCCGGCTGGCTGGTCGCGATGACGACGCGGCAGACTGGGCACTTCTTTTTCGAGCCCAAGGACTACGACAAGGTCAACCACGCGACCCACGAATATAAAGAAGAGATCAAGGTCGGCTACAATCTGCGCCGCAAGGTCGTGCTGCTGACGATCTGGGCGCTGTCGCCGCTGCCGCTTTATTTCAGCCCGAGCTATTTCGGCCTGTTCGCGCCCGCCGTGACCAAAAGCGATCTGGTCCATCACGTCGCGATCATCTGGCTCGTGCTCGGCATCGGCGGCGTGCTGTTCCGCACCGTCCAGCTCTTCATCATCAAGGACGTGCAGACCGGCCTGGTCTGGGCAACCAAAATCCTCACCGACCCGTTCCACGACATTAAAATCTATCACAAGGCGCCGCTGGCGTTGCTGCGCGGCGAGCTGATCGATCCTGAAATCGGCTTGCATCACTGGGATGAGGAAGACGCCGAGGAAGCGCCGCGGCCGAGCTGAGCGGCCTCGGCGGCTGCCGCTCATCCCCGCGAAAGCGGGGACCCAGTGCGTTCGCCGAAATCTCAATGTGCGGCGTCTGGATTCCCGCTTTCGCGGGAATGAGCGGAAAGCTCCGGCGATCGAATGCGGTTCAGTTATTCGTCACGCGCGGGGAAAATAGCCGGTGCATGATCATTTCTTTCAACACCGCGCGCTTGATCGTCTTATTGCTCTGCGCCGGATTATGCCACCACCAGCCGTCCTCGCGCATGGCCTTTGCCGCGGCGATGAAACGGTCCGCCACTGCGGCAAAGTCTGTATCGCTGTAATTGAGGCTGAAGATCAGGCGGCCGGTGCCGATCCAGCTCAGCGCCAAGCCCTCGGCACGCAGATAATATTGCAGCATCCAATTATAGCGCGACGGCTCAGTATAGCAGACCGTCCAGATCGACGACAGGTTCGCGACCTGGATCGGCAGCCCTTCCGCGGCGAGACGATCGTTGAGCTGTTGCGCCCGCTCATCCCAAAGCCGATCGAGACCGTGATAGGCCGCATGGGCCGCCGGAGTTTGCAGAAAGCGCAAGAATTCGTTCATCGCCCCCATGACGTAAGGATGCGAATTGAACGTGCCGCGGGCGAGGCAAATGTCGGCCGGGCGATCGTCGCGGAAGCGTTTCATCAGATCGCGCCGCCCGCACACCACGCCGATCGGCAGACCGCCGCCGAGCGTCTTGCCGTAGGTGACGAGATCGGCGCGCACGCCGAAGTATTCCTGCGCGCCGCCTTTGGCGAGGCGGAAGCCGACAAACACTTCGTCGAAAATGAGCGCGATGTTTCGCTCGGTGCAGACGTCGCGCAAACGCTTGAGCCACGCGGCATAGGCCGCTTTGTCGAAATGCGCGGCACGACCGCTGTCGATCAGCGCGGAGTCGCTCGGCGCCGCGGCGTTGGGATGCAGCGCCTGCAGAGGATTGATCAGCACGCACGCGATGTTGCGCCTGGTGCGCAAGACGCGCAGCGCTTGTTCGGACATGTCGTTGAGCGTATAGGTCTCGTGCGCCGGCACGGGATTACCGATTCCCGGCTGCACGTCGCCCCACCAGCCATGATAGGCGCCGGCGAAGCGCACAAGATGCGATCGGCCGGTGTGATAGCGCGCAAGCCGCACCGCCTGCATCACCGCCTCGGTGCCCGACATGTGGAACGAGACTTCGTCGAGCCCGGAAATCTGTTTGAGGATTTCCGCGTTCTCGATAATCAGCGGATGATAGAGGCCGAGTACCGGGCCGAGTTCGCGCACCCGTGCGGCGCCGCGCTCGATGGTCTCCTTGTAGAAGTCGTAGCCGAACACATTGACGCCGTAGGAGCCGGTCAGGTCGTAGAAGCGATTGCCGTCGAGATCGGTCAGCGTCACGCCGCTCGACGATTGCAGCAGGCTCGCCGACGGCAGATGCGTGCGCACCATGCGGCTGAATTGGAACGGCACGCGATAGGCGCCGGTGAATTGCAAGTCGGAAATAGCGGCGCTTGCCTCGGCGGTGCGGCGGATGGTTTCGGCAAAGCGGCTTTTGTGCAGCGCCGAAAGTCTGGCGAAGCCGGTACGGCGCCGCGCCGCTATCTCTTCAGGCGCGCCGTCTGCGCAGAAAAAGCGCTTCTTGTCGTATTCGTAATAAGGGACGAAAGCCGCGAGCCGCCGCGCCATGCGCGAGTGTCCGGCGAGCGACCTGTGCTTGGCCTTCGACAGTTCAAGTCGCTTGCGCAATTTGACGACGGATGTGGCAAGCGCCGTTGCGCCAAGCCCGTAAAAAGCCAAAGTCGGGGAGGTCCATGCCATCGAATCGCGGTTTAACTCTGAGTTCTAACAATCCCATGACAGCGACGTTCTCATGACAGCGAAAGCGCAAATACTGCGGATATTCGAGCAGGAAGACGTCAATTTCCTGCTGACCAACCGCATTCCGCGGCGGCTCGCGACGCAATTCATCGGCTGGTTCAGCCGGATCGAGCAGCCGCTGATTCGCGATCTTTCCATCGCGGCATGGCGGCTGTTCTCCGACCTCGATCTCAGCGAGTCCCAAAAGACCGCGTTCAAGAGCCTGCATGATTGCTTCATTCGCGAATTGAAAGACGGCGCTCGCCCGATCGATCGAACGGCCGATGTGCTGGTCAGTCCCTGCGATGCGATTGTGGGCGCCTGCGGCGTGATCGAAGAAACCAAGCTCTATCAAGCCAAAGGGTTTCCCTACACGCTGCAGGATCTCCTCTGCGATCCCGCAACGGTCGCGGCGCACCGCAATGGCCGCTATGTCACGCTGCGGCTGAAATCGAGCATGTATCACCGTTTCCATGCGCCGCATGACGGCCGCATCGATGGCGTGACCTACGTCTCCGGCGACACCTGGAACGTCAATACGATTGCGCTCAAGCGGATCGAACGGCTGTTCTGCAAGAACGAGCGCGCCGTGGTGCGCATGACGCTCGACGGCGGCCAGGCGGTCACTCTGGTCGCGGTCGCGGCGATCCTGGTCGCCAGCATCCGGATGCATTGTCTCGAGGAGGCATTGAACCGCAATTACCGTGGCCACAACGTCATCGCCTGCGACAGCAAGGTGCACAAGGGCGAAGAGCTCGGCTGGTTCGAGCACGGCTCTACCATCATCGTCTTCGCACCGGACGGCTTTCGGCTGTGCGACGACGTGTGGGAAGGCGCAGCAATCCAGATGGGGCAGCCGCTGATGCGATTGTCCTAGCGAGCGGCCGTCGCGCGCCCTCTCCCCTTGCGGGAGAGGGCTGCTCAACTTCAACGACAAAGAGCGGGTGGGGGGCGGCCCCCGACACTACGTCCTCTCTATGCCGGTTTATACTTTCCCGGAATGGATAAGCTCTCGGATTCTTGCCGTGCTTCTTGCGGTATTGGTCCGGATAAATTGAACCGCGCGTTGCGCATCGGCGGGCGAAAGAGCGGCATAGATTTCAAACAGAGCGCCCGACGCTTTCCGGGATGGGGCGTCCGCCGGCATAAGAACGAAAATGGCGTTTTCCAAATCGGGCCATCCGATTTCACAAGCCTTGCCCATCGCGACGAGTGCTTCGCCGGACTTCACGTCCACCAGCTTTGCGACCGCCCGCACCGGAAGTTCCGCCAGCGTCGCCAGCGCATCGATCAGACCATTGATGTTTTGGTCATCCGTGCACTGCGATATTCGGGCTCTCAGTTGAGCGGAATCTTTTTTCATCAAGATCCGTCCACCGGGGCCGCTCGGCGCCGTCGATCGGGCGACACGATCGGAAACGATCGCCAGGACTTGCGAGATTTTTTGCCGTATTTCCGGACGCGAGTTCGCCATAAGCCGCTGCTGCACGACCGTCGTCGCTTTGCGGACCAACTGTTCGAGCAGATCGGCAGGCAGGTCGATCCGGTTGGCGACGGCAAGAGCGACTGTTTCGTCTTCCTCGGCCCGCTGCACGACTTTGGCCAAGGTCCAGCGTGAAAACCGGGCGCCTGAGTTGCCGGCTACCTTACCGGCGACTTTGGCATCGCCGCGCTCGACCAGGATTTCTGTTATCGGCTCGCTGAGCAGTGCGCGACCGGCGATTGCATGCAAATGGGCCTGGCTTTTGGTTTTGGCGATCTGAGCCAGATCGTGATCAGTGAGAACGGTTGATTGTGCGAGAACCGGCTCGGCAATCTCGATGTCATCGTGACGCGACAACCGGCTGATAATGCCCGGTGGTGCGCGTTTCGAAGGCGCCAATTTGTTGCTCAATTCGATCAGCGCCTCGCGTTCGATCTGCTCGATCAGCCTCGTCATCAATTCGTCGAAAAGGTGTACGGATTCGTCGGAGTAGGACTCCCCGGCCAAAAACAGGTCGGACAATTTGCGGAGCATCGTAAACCGCTGCGAGCTGGGGCGCTCGGGCAGGCTGGCCTCGAGTTCGGCGAGCAGCGTATCGGCGTGTTGCATCGTGATGATCTGCCCCGGGAAGATGGTACCAGCGCTCCGGGTAATGCTATCAATGACCGGGGACGCAAACGCAACTTAAGATATTGTCGGCCGAAGGGTTTGCAGCGGCTTGGTAAAGATCGTCTTGGCGGATTTCAAAACATTCGACAGAATTGGCACTGAGGTCCACAGAACGTCCGTTCGACTGCCCTGCGGTTGCATCGGGTGAAATTATGAGAATCATCGCACTAGCAATAATGCTAATGCTGAATACCGCCGGCGCGGTCGCGGCCGATGCCATCCCTTATCCAGTCAGTGATTGCGGACAGTTGACGGTCCAGATGGAGATCAACGCGTGCGCCGGCGCCAATCTCGAGGCCGCCGACGCGGCGCTCAACAAAGTCTATCAGCAGGTGATGGGGCAACAAAGCGACATCGCATCGAAGGATAAGCTTAAAGATGTCGAACGTGCCTGGATCGCCTATCGCGACAGAGAATGCGCATTAGAGGTTGGCCCGCGGGAAGACGGCGGCTCGATTTGGCCGAGGGAGATGAGCAATTGCCTCGAGGAAAAGACTGCCACGCGCATTCGAGAGCTGACAAAGCTCCGCGCATGCACAACCGGTGTAAGCGCTTGCAATCCCCACTAAGGGCACGCGCATTTATCGCGCATTTCGGCGGCGTGATAACGCAGCCGCTCGTGGTGCGCGCGGTCGCATCCGTTTGGGTCGTGATGCTGCCGCTATTGGCAGGCGGCGCACTTGCGGCAGAGGCTGGCGATTACGCGCCGGAAAATATCTCGAAAACGAACGGCAGACTTGGCTGGGTGTGCATGGTTCATGCACTTTGCCCCGTCTCCGATCAGGTCCGCGACGTTATCTCGCGTGCGATTGCGGCCGACCGCTCCGCTCAATATTTCTTGGGGCTGACATTGCTCACCGGCGACGGCCTGCCGCGCGACAGCAATGCCGGGATCGCCTGGGTCGTGCGGGCGGCTGAGCAGGGCGAACCCAGCGCCGCGCGCGACATCGAAGGAAGGCTTCGCAACGGCGAGGCGATCGACGTCGATGAAACGAAAATCGCAGTGGCCCTCAAGCTGCAGGCCGACGCCGGCGACGTCGAAGCGATGCGCGCGCTTGGGCCGATGTATATTGGCGGCCGCGGCGTCGATCGCGACCCGACCCGGGGCCTTGGTTTGTTGAATCGCGCGGTCGAGAAAGGCTCGTCCGATGCCGAGGCGGATCTTTCGCAGCTTTATTTGAACGGTGCGCCGGGCGTGTCAGCCGATCGGTCCGAGGCAATGAAATGGCTCGGCGCGTCCGCGCGTCACGGCTATGTCGATGCGATGTTGAAATTGGGGTACATGGCGGTGAGCGCCTCAATCGACACGCGAAATCTCACCGAGGGCTTCTGCTGGCTGATGCGTGCCGCGCTACTGGACCAAGTGCAGGCCCAGGAAAAGCTGAGCATGATGTTTGCCGAAGGCGAGAAGGATGACCGTGGCACCGTTATCTCAATCGACCTTATCCAAGCCGATCTCTGGTTCAGGCTAGCGGCGCGCAGCCCATATCATGACAATTCGCAAATCCGCGCGATGATCGAACCGCAGATGACAACCAGCCAGATGGAAGAGGTGAAGCGCCTGGTCGCGGTCTGGCGCCCGCGAACGGTTGAGGAGCTAAGGACAATTACGATTCCGCTACCGGCTTCGGCGCCGGACGGTTCCTCGCCACGCAACTGTCCGACGATAATGTAACACCGACACAATGTCGCGCTGCGCTACAAGCCAAAGACGCGCGCTCCAGGTCAGGCGGCCTGGTCACAGCAGAACAAGCCGATGAAGTCCTGTCCGACCTACGGGGCCGGGTTTGTCCAGGTTCCCGGCAGCGACGTTTGCGTCAAGATCGACGGCTTTGTGCACGAAGCCTAACGTCCCCCTTTGTCCACGGCCGGACATGCCATGGTCCCTCGAAAATAATTTGCGCGTGCATAGGAACCGGCAAAGCAGAGGCGCGTTCCACGGGCAAAACCCGGTGGCGTCACATCTGCGCTGTGGCCGTCTTGGGCGTGGGTCGTTAGCACTTCGCGCTGCGGATGGCTTACGCTGGACGCCGCGGCCGATCTCGTTCGTCCTCAGGAGAAGACCGATGATCAGCAAGTCAAAACTAGGTGGGATTGCCTTCATTGCCGCAATAGGCCTTGTGTCGCCGGCGTTCGCTCAGATGCAGGCCAGCGCGATTGGCAAAGGCCCGGTCGCCGATCCGAGCAGCCTTCATGCGTTCACCTTGGTGGCCTGTTACACTGAGGCGTGCAACGGTGGCGGCAGTACCGGCTACAATCACAGCGTGGCCACCGACTATCGCTTGAAGAAGCACCCGCATGCCCGTCGCGCGACCCCCCAATGAGATAATGTGAGATTCACAGAGAGCTTCCGTGGGGTCGTTCGCCTGCAGAGACATTACAGCGGATACTGAGGGATCTCTAAGCGACGGTAGTGGGCGCAATGCTGACGGTCGCTCTATCAACGTGGCAGCTCGACAGCCTTCGTCCCGCAAGGATGCTGTCCATGAGGAAATTGCTCCGGAAGAAAAAACACGTGATTTCGTAGGTCGCACGCCAACCGAAGCCAAATTCAAACTCTCCCTCAGCATCGTCTTTCCATTGCTGGGGGGCCGCTCAACCTGGAGCCACGAACATCTGCTGCCGATATTCGTTTCTCTGATCGTCGCCCTTATGCTGATGGCGGTTCCGTTTCCGGGGCTTCAACCAATGACGGGCGGCAAGCCCGCTCCGCCCGGGATCAACGAAGCTTGGCAGGTGTTCTCTATCCTCGCAATCTATATCGCGTTCATCATAAATTATTACATCAATCAGATGTGCGGCCAGGCCAGATCTGGTTGGCTCCAAGCGCTCGTCAGCGTCACCACGTTCGGGCTCCTGACAAGCCCGTTCTGGGATTACTGGTACGACCTTTTCTACCTTGTGATCCCGGGGCACAGTTTGGAGAAAGCCTCGACCGCGATCGCCGTGATTGCCGGAGATATTTTCGGCACGGGATTGTGCGAGGAGGGATTTAAGGCATTGCCTCTTATCGGGCTGGCCCTGGCAGGCGCAGCATTCGCTTTCCTGAGCCGACACACAACAGGTAGGCTGAGCGCGCTTCTTTCCGGCGTCTCAGAGCATTTTGGGCTTCGCGAGCCGCTCGACGGCATTGTTCTCGGCGCCGCGTCCGGCAGCGGATTCTTTATCTATGAAACACTGGTCCAGTATGTTCCTCAGGTGCTGGATAACGCGAAATATCCCGCGGATAGGGCGTTCGATGGATTGGTGCAACTGCTGGCGCGCGGGCTGCCGGAGCTGACCGCACACTCGGCTTATAGCGGGTTGTTCGGTTATTTCATCGGGCTCACGGTGCTGCGGCCCGGAATGGCGGTGCTTTTGATACCGCTCGGCTGGCTGAACGCGGCCGTCCTGCACGGCGCCTGGGACGCGACCAGCGACCTCGTCCATTCAGCGTTGATCGGCGCGCCCGTTCACTTGGTCATCGGCGTACTAAGCTATGCTTTGCTCGCAGGTGCGATTTTCAGAGCACGGGACATTTCGCCGAGTTTTGCCGATCGCCGCCGAAGCTGTCGTCCCGCTCAATGAAGCGGACGAGCATGGCGTCGGAATTCCGTTGCGCAACTCCTTTTGTTTCTCGGGGCAGAATCCGATGCAGCGTCTTTACTAACTGGTTCGAGGAATTTCCCAACAACTGGGCCGTTGCCGCATTCCAATCTTGGGATAGTAAGTCTCGGCGGCCGGCGCCGCCACGAGAATGAGAGTTGTGCATTCACCGGCTCTCATACGCGTCTCGTCGATCAGACGTTTGCCGATGCCTTGATGCTGATAAGAAACATCGACCGCCAAGTCTGAAAGAAAGCAGCAATAGGCAAAATCCGTAACGGCGCGAGAAATACCGACTAATCGTTCTCCATCACGGGCCGTTACGATGATATCGGCCTGACGCAGCATCCGGTCCAGCCGCTCGATGTCGCGGACAGGGCGCCGCTCGGACAGCGTCGAGGCAATAAGGATGCTGCGGAATGCCTCTGCCGACAGATCGGGCTCCACAGCATAGACGATCGGCATGGGCATCCATATGGAGTTGGGAGGGGGTGGGAAGGTGCCGTGAATCTGTCTCTAAGTGGATTTGGCCCTGAGCGCCAACCGACGTGTCAGCCGCCCGGCTTCTTCATCGCCGTCACCGCGGCATCGTCGAGTTCTCTCGCCCGAACGCAGGCCGGGCGGCTGCTGATGCGCTGCCAATATTTCTCAAAGGCCGGCCGCTTATCGATGGTGCCGAACATCATGCCGAAACCGATATGGGAGCCGACATAGACATCGGCGGCGGTGAAATTGTCGCCGGCAACATAGGGCGCTTGTGACACCGCCATTTCAAGCGTGTCCAGCGCTTGCGCTACGGTGCCATAGCCCATCATCCGCTCGCGCTCCGGCGGCACCGTGAAGCCTAGCGCCTTATTGCTCACCGCGTATTCGACCGGACCTGCGGCGAAGAACATCCAGCGGTAATACGGACCGCGCAGCCGGTCGCCCGGCGGCGGCGCGAGCTTGGCCTGCGGAAAGGCATCGGCGAGATAAGCGCAGATCGCAGCGTTCTCGGTGACCACGGTGTCGCCATGGCGTAGCGCCGGCACTTTGCCCATCGGATTGATGGCAAGGTAAGCCGGTGCCTTAAGCGTCGAGGCATAGTCGAGCAGTTCCGTCTTATACGGCTGCCCCACTTCCTCGAGCATCCAGCGCGCGACACGGCCACGCGATTGCGGATTGGTATAGAGAACGAGCTCATCGGCCATGTCATTTCCTCGGGCGTTGATCGGCGTTGTCTGCCTATGGTCTATTGAGTTTGTGGCGTCAATTCGCTCGTTCTAACGCGCTGACGCACTACAGCGCGCTTAGTGCTCGGTCACGCGAGATGGCGAGTGGCGCTGTTCGTCCACGACATCTTCCAGCCCGGTATGAATCGTGGTTTCAACCGAGAAGCCGACACGTAACAGTTTGGCGAGGGGTTGGTTGGGGCTTACGACGATTTTCACCGGCAAGCGCTGGACGATTTTGGTGAAATTCCCCGTGGCGTTATTGGGTTGGATAGGCGCGAAGGAGATGCCGGACGCGGGGGCAACGCTGTCTACTATGCCGTCGATGTCGATATTGTAGGCATCGACGTGAATCGTCGCGTGCTGGCCGCTGCGCACATGGGCAAGATCCACCTCCCGGTAATTCGCCGTGATGTAGACGCTGTCGAGCGGCACCACCGTCATCAGGGTGGTGCCGGGGGCAACCGTATTGCCGACTTCCACGGAGCGCTCGCCCACCGTGCCGTCGACCGGGGCCGGGATGACCGTGTAGGAAAGGTTGAGCTTGGCCTGTTCAAGCTGCGCCTTGTCGGTCGCAACGACGGCCCCTGCCGCTTCCTGTTGTGCTTTGATGACGTCAAGCTGGCGGCGGGCCGCCTCGAGCGCCGCCTGGGCGTTACTCAATTGCGCTTTCGACTGCTGCAGGGCGCTATCGGCCAGTTGTCGTTGCTGGATCGTACCCGCGTCGGTCGCAGCCAGGTATTGGTAACGGCGCGCATCGGGCTCGGTGAATGCCAGCCGTGCCTGAGCGGAGCTGACTTCGGCCTCTTGTTGACTAATAAGCGAAGGCTGCCGAGCGAGAGTCGCTGAGACGTCGGCGAGCTGGGCGGAGTCCCGAGCCAGCGTGGCCTCCGCCGATGCCACCGCTGTTTCATAGTCGCGTGGATCGAGCGTCACCAGAACTTGTCCGTTTTTGACAGGTTGATTGTCATCGACCTGTACGGTCGAGACTTGGCCCGATATGCGCGGCGCGATAACGGCGTAGTGGACGGTGATATAGGCGTCGTCGGTCCATACATTTGGGCGGGGCCGGAAAATGATCCACACAACGAGAGCCAAGAAGGCAGCCAGCACGATCGCGCCGACCACGAGCGGCCAGACGGGAAGGGCTTTATCCGGTGGTTTATCCGGAGGCTTATCCGACGTTTTGCCCTGTTTGCTCTCCTGCTCCTTTGGCTTTTCTTTGATTTCGTTCGGTCTAGGTTCGGTTCTCGGCATCTCGGCCTTCGCCTTAGCCGAGCGATCGTCGAGCTTATTACTGACGTCGGAGGGGCCGTCGCGAGGTAGCAACCAGTCCCGCTTTGTCGTGTCTTGCTGCGCTTGACTGAGCGGCATGGCAGCACCTAGCGCTTTGCGAGCAGGAGGCGGGGCGGTAGCGTACGGACCGGCAGCAGCACGACAACGATCATCAGCAACACGGTCAGGGCACCCAAAATCAGGAAAGTATCGGCCGCCGTCATGATCGTGACTTGCTGTTGCACGGCTGTGGCAAACGCCTGCAGACTATCCGGCGCACGGGGATCTCCGTTTGGCAGCAGCGGCGTCGGCACGTTCTGCAAAATGCCGTTGCTTTGCACGTTCCGGAAACGGTTCTGACCGATCTGATCGATGATCCGGTCGGAATGCAATGCGCCGCGCCAGCGCGTGATCAGCATGAGGAGCCAGGCGCCTACGGCTTCCGACACGGCGCGCGGCATGTTGATCAGTGCAGATACATAGGGAGCTTCCGAGGGAGCGCGGACGGCATTGGTCGTCATCATCAGGAGAGACATGATCACCATGGGTTGGCCGACCGCCTGGAAGGCCTGCCAAATGAAAAACTGATCGCGGTTCCAGGTGTAATCGACGAAAGACGAGCCGATGCAAGAGGTGAGCATCAGCGCAAGACCAACGATGCTGACCACGCGCGAGTCGACTTGCGGAAAATCCAGCAGGAACGCCATGGCAGGCAGAAGCGCGAGTTGCGCCAAGGCGACCTCGAGCGTGATCAGATTGGATTGCAGCGGGCGATAACCCTGAACCTCTTGTAGGATCTGCAGAGGCACGGTGCTGCCGGCTTGGGCGATGATGAGGAAAATGAATATAGCCGTGAGGCCGTAGGCAATGTTGCGCCGGCCGAGCAACTGCAGCTTTATCAGTGGAAGAGGATGGAACCACTCGTTAAGCACGAACAAAGGGATGGCTAACGCGCTAACCAGGGCAAGAATGCAGATCAGCGGCGAATTGAACCAGTCCAGCCGATCGCCCTGATACAGCATGGTGCTGAACGCGCCGAATCCCACCACGAGAAGCAAAACGCCGCGCCAGTCGAGCATTTGGAAACGCTCGTAATGTGGTTCGTCCTGCGGATCGCCGTACCAAACGAGCACTCCCGCCAATGTGCAAAGCGGAACGGCTTGAAAGAACACGAAGCGCCAGTCCACCAGATCGGTCCACAGCGCGGCGAGGCTTGCGCTCATCGCGGGAGTGAAAGTCGAGGAGATCGCATAAACGGCCAGGCCGTAAAGCCGGCTTTCCGGATTGAGAACGCGCAGTGCCGTGGTCATCAGGAGCGGGATGATGAGCCCCTCCGAAAGCCCTTGCAGCAGACGCAGAGTATAAATAGCCTCGACGTTGGGACTGAACGGGATCAGCACGCTCGATACGCCGCAAAGCGCAATGGAGAACAACGTCCAACGCCGCAGCGTGAAGGTTACAAGCTGCCACGGTGAGATCGCCATCCCGATGATCTGGGCCGAGACGTAGAGGCTCTCGATCCAGGTTCCTGGATCGTAGCTAATGCCGAACGCGCCGCGTATGTCCACCAAGGCGAGGGCCGTCACCTGGTCGTTGAATTCGGCGGTCATGGCGGCGATGAGGATGCCCACGAGGGCCATGAGGCGCTTCATATTCCTCGAGCCTTATTTCCGGGTCGATGCACACTCCGCCGTCCGGCCTACCGCCGCCCGCAACAGCAACGGCATAAGCCGCAAAAAGTTCGCAATCCTCCCGTTGTTGCAGGTCCAACTGGCAGGTAATGGCGCTCGCTACCTCCAAGGGGGTACGTCGCCGCGCCTCACAAGGGCGGCCCCAGCGGGGCGTCTTTCGGCGCGCTCCGCTCCCCTCGCTTATGGGGGACTGCTAGCTTGGTGAGCAAAACACCCGGATGCAGAGGTATCGCGGGAACGCCTCGTCATTGCGAGGAGCGGAGCGACGAAGCAATCCAGCATCGGCATTGCCGACTGGATTGCTTCGCTTCGCTCGCAATGACGAAGTTTACCTTCCGCTAGCGCGGGGCGGGAACAAAAACTCACTCCGGCGCGCGCAAACGATAACCGATCCCGGTCTCGGTGAGGAGGTATTGCGGCCGCTCGGGATCGGCTTCGATCTTTTGCCGCAACTGCCGCACATAGACGCGGAGATATTGCGCGTCGGTGAGGTCGTCCCACAGCTCGCCGAGCAGGAATTTATGGGTCAAGACCTTGCCGGCATGCTGCACCAGCACGCGCAGCAAATCGTATTCCTTCGGCGACAGCTTCGCGTCTTTGTCGCCGACCTTGACGATGCGGCGAACCAGATCGACCGACAGATCGCCGACGCGAAAAACCGGACGTTCGCCATGGGTCTGCAATTGATGCCGAAGCGCGGCCCGCATGCGAGCGAGCAGTTCGTCCATGCCGAACGGCTTGGTCAGATAATCGTCGGCGCCGAGATCGAGTGCCTGCACCTTGCTGGCTTCGTCGCCGCGGCTGGACAGCACCACCACGGGCACGCTGTCGTTCTTGGCGCGGATCGTGCGCAGCAATTCGAGCCCCTGCATATCCGGCAGGCCGAGGTCGAGAATGATCAGGTCCGGCGCTTCGCTCAAGAGTTCGAGCGCGGCTTTACCGTTTGGTGCTTCGAGGATGTGATAGCCCTGCGCGGCAAGCCCCATGCGCAACAGTTTGCGGATCGGCGGCTCGTCGTCGACGACCAGCACGCGAAGGGGCGCGGCGCTCATGCGGCGGCATCCAGGTTCGATTGCGCCCGCGCCATCGGCAGCGTGATGGTGAACACCGCGCCGTTGCGGTCGGTGCGGTTGGCGGCGACGATGGTGCCGTGCATGGCTTCGACAAAGCCGCGGGAGATCGCGAGCCCAAGTCCTGTGCCGGGGCGCACCTGATCGGTCTTCTGCACCCGGTAGAACTTGTCGAAGATGTGTTCGAGGTCGTCCGGCGGAATGCCTTCGCCTTCGTCGGCGATCTGCAGCGAGACGAGGTCGTGGTCGCGCCAGGTATGGATGATGACGGTGGAGCCGGGCGCGGCATATTTCGCCGCATTGTCGAGGAGATTGAACAACACCTGCTCGAACAACACGGCATCGAGCGACACCATCGGCAGATCGGCGGCGAGATCGAGTTCGACGGAATGGTGCCGCAGAATTTTCGTCGTTCGGCGCAAGGTCGAGCCGATGATTTCCGACAGATCGTGCGGCGAAAGTTTTGGCGCCACGGCGCCAGATTCGAGCTTGGTCATATCGAGGAGATTGGCGATAAAGCGGTTGAGCCGTTCGGATTCATCGATGACGGTGGCGAGGAGATCGGCTTTCTCCGCGTCGGTCAATTTGTCGGAGAGATCGCGCAAGGCGCCGGCGGAGCCGATCACCGAGGCAAGCGGCGTCTTCAGGTCGTGCGAAATCGAGGTAAGGAGCGCGGTGCGCAGCCGTTCGGTTTCGGCGGTGCGCTCCAGTCTGTCCATGTTCTCGACCAGTTGTACCCGCTCGATCGCGAGCGCGCCCTGGTCCATCAAGGCGTCGAGGAGGCGGCGTTGATCCGGCGTCAGCAGCGGGCCGGTCTTGTCGCTGTCGATGCCGATGACGCCGATGGCACCGCGGCCGGTCCGCATTGGCAGGAACAGCCGCTTGGCGCCCGGCAGCGTATCCGAGCCGCGGCCGGCGGAGCGATCGTTTTGGAAAGTCCATTCCGCCGCGGCGAGGTCCGCTTCGCCGAGCGTGTCCTCCGGCGGATAGCCCGCCCTGACCTCGATGGAGCCTTCGCTCGGCAATAGCAGCACGACCCGCACGTGGAGCATCAGCGCGGTCTGATAGGCGGTCGCCCACAGCACGTCGTCGAGCGTTGCGGTGCTGGCGAGCTTGCGGCTGAACGAGTAGAGCGATTCCACCGTGCGCACGCGGGTCTGCGCGGCGACCGCCTGCATGCGGCCGCGCGCCGCCACATGGGAAACGATCACGGCGACCAGCGTAAACAATGCGAAAGCCGCGATGTTGTGGGGATCGGCGATGGTGAAGGTGTAGAGCGGCGGCAGAAAGAAAAAATTATAGCAAAGCGCCGAGCCGATGCTCGCCAGCAGCGATGGCCAAAGCCCGAAACGCGCCGCGACGCCGACGATGGCGGTCAAAAATACCAGGTCGACGTTCTCGACGCCGATCCATTCGTAGACAAGTTCGGCGCAGCCGAGCGCGAACGCCACCGCAAGGATGGCGAAAAGATAGGGGCGGGGATCGAGCCGGTTGTCATCGTCCGCGGTCCGCACCGTCTTCTTCGGTATCGGTTCGCCCGGCAATTGATCGCCGGCAATGACGTGAACGCTGATATTGCCGGAGCGGCGTACCAGATCGTGCACCACCGAGCCGTGGAGAATTTCGAACCAGCGCGAGCGCGTCGATTTGCCGATAATGATCTGGGTCACGTTGTGGCCGTGGGCGTAACTGATCACGTCGTCGGCGATGTCGCGGTGACCGGCCGGCGTGGTGACGGCTTCGCCGCCGAGCGCCTCGGCGAGACGGAGCGTGTCGGCAACCCGATCGCGCTCTTCCTCGGTAAATTGCAGGCTGCGCCGGCTTTCGACATAGAGCGCGACCCAGGGACCGTGCAGCCGGTCGGCAAGACGCTTGGCGTAGCGCACCAGCCCGGCGGCACGCCGATCCTCGCTGACACAGACCAGAATGCGCTCGCCGGCCGGCCACGGGCCTTGGATGGCGCGCGCCTGCATCTCCGAGAGCAATTGCTCGTCGACCCGCTCGGCGGTGCGGCGCAGCGCAAGTTCACGCAGTGCGGTCAGATTGGCGGGCGAGAAGAAATGCTCAAGGGCGCGCTCCGCCTGTTTCGGCACATAGACTTTGCCCTCCTTGAGCCGCTGGATCAGGTCGGAAGGTGTCAGATCGACCAGCTCGACGGCATCGGCGCGATCGAATACGGCATCGGGTACGGTCTCGCGGACGCGCACATGGGTAATTTGCGCGATGACGTCGTTGAGGCTCTCGATGTGCTGGATATTGACGGTGGTATAAACGTCGATGCCGTAGCTCATCAGCTCTTCGACGTCGAGATAGCGTTTGGGATGCCGGCTGCCTTCGGCGTTGGTGTGCGCGAGCTCGTCGACCAGCACGATCTGCGGGTGCCGGGCGATGATCGCGTCGAGGTCCAGCTCGGTGAGCGACTGGCCCTTATAGTCTATGTGCCGGCGCGGTATGACTTCGAGGCCGTCGAGCAGCGCTTCGGTGTCCTTGCGGCCGTGGGTCTCCACTATGCCGGCGACGACGTCGTAACCGTCTTTCCGCCGTGCATGCGCCTGTTGCAGCATTTCGTAGGTTTTGCCGACGCCGGGCGCGGCGCCGACGAAAATCCGTAGCTTGCCAACACGCCGCTCCTCGCGGCGCGCCGCTTCGAGGAGCGCTTCCGGTGAGGGTCGATGTTCGGTCTCGCGCCGCTGATCCACCATCACAGATCGGGTTATCACAAATCACGCGCTTTGTTATCCGGCAGCCAACTGATCGAGCGCGAGATTGATCTTCAAAACATTGACGCGCGGCTCTCCCAAAAGCCCGAACAGACGGCCTTTAGTATTGTCCGCGACGAGCTGGCGGATGCGATCTTCGGGCAGATTACGCGCCTTGGCAATACGGGGCACCTGGAAAAGGGCTGCCTCGGGCGAGATGTCCGGATCAAGTCCGCTGGCCGAGGTCGTCACCAGATCGATCGGAACGGAGGCCGAAGGGTTCTCCTTCTTGAGGGTGTCGATGTCGCCCTGGACGCGGTCGATAAGTGCCTTATTGGACGGCCCGAGATTCGCTCCCCCGGAATTCGCGGCATTATAGGGCGCGGGCACGGTCTTGGTTGGATCCTTCGGATCAGGCGCGGTGGTCGCGGACGGGCGGCCATGGAAATACTTGTCGTCGGTGAATACCTGGCCGATCAGCGCCGAGCCGACGACATGGCCGTCGCGCTCGATCATGCTGCCTTGGGCTTGGTCGGGGAAAATGACTTCGGCGATGCCGGTCATCGCCAGCGGATAGACCAGGCCGGTAATGAGGGTAAGTGCGACGAGAACGACGATCGCTGGACGGATTTCGCGCAACATGACTCTTCTCCTCAAGCGAGATGCATGGCGGTGACGACGAGGTCGATCGCCTTGATGCCGACGAATGGAATGATCACGCCGCCGACGCCGTAGATCCACAGATTGCGCAGCAACAGCGCACCGGCGCCGATCGGACGATAGCGCACGCCCTTCAGCGACAATGGAATGAGCGCGATGATGATGAGCGCGTTGAAGATGATCGCCGAGAGAATCGCGCTCTGCGGCGTCGACAGCTTCATGATGTTCAGCGTTTGCAGTTGCGGATAAAACGCCACGAACATCGCCGGAATAATGGCGAAATATTTTGCCACGTCGTTGGCGATCGAGAAGGTGGTGAGCGCGCCGCGGGTCATCAGCAGTTGCTTGCCGATTTCGACGATCTCGATCAGCTTGGTCGGGTTGGAATCGAGGTCGACCATGTTGCCGGCCTCGCGCGCCGCTTGCGTGCCGGTGTTCATGGCGACGCCGACATCGGCTTGCGCCAGCGCTGGGGCGTCATTGGTGCCGTCGCCGCACATGGCGACGAGCTTGCCATTGGACTGCTCGTCGCGGATGAGCTTCAGCTTATCCTCCGGCGTGGCCTGGGCGAGGAAGTCGTCGACGCCGGCCTCGGCGGCGATGGCTGCAGCCGTCATCGGATTGTCGCCGGTGATCATCACGGTGCGGATGCCCATGCGGCGCAATTCGGCAAAACGCTCGCGAATGCCGCCTTTGACGATGTCCTTCAGATGGATGATGCCGAGAAGCTGGCCATCTTTGGCGACGGCGAGCGGGGTACCGCCGGATTTGGAGACGGCATCGGCGATCGCGGTGGCTTCACGCGCCGTCTCGGCGCTCACATTCGGACGTAAGGCTTGTACGGCGTTGCCGGACGCGACCGCATGCGCCGGGCCGTTGAGGAAATTCAAGATCGAATCCACCGCGCCCTTGCGGACCCAAGAGGAGCCGATTTCAACGCCGCTCATCCGCGTCTGTGCAGTGAACGGGATGAAGCTTGCTTTGAGCTCGGAAAGCTCGCGGCCGCGGATGCCGTATTTCTCTTTCGCCAGCACCACGATGGAGCGGCCCTCGGGCGTTTCGTCGGCGAGCGACGCGAGCTGGGCGGCATCGGCGAGATCCTGCTCGGTCACGCCGCGCAAAGGCTTGAACTCGGTCGCTTGGCGGTTGCCGAGCGTAATAGTGCCGGTCTTGTCGAGCAGCAGCGTATCGACGTCGCCTGCCGCCTCGACAGCGCGGCCCGACATCGCCAGCACGTTGAAGCGGACCAGCCGGTCCATGCCGGCAATGCCGATCGCCGAAAGCAGCGCGCCGATCGTTGTCGGAATCAGCGTCACGAACAGCGCCACCAGGACTACGACGGAGATCGAGCCGCCGGTATAGGCGACATAGCTCGGGATCGTCGCAGTTGCGAAGACAAAGATGATGGTCAGGCCGATCAACAGAATGTTCAGCGCGATCTCGTTCGGCGTCTTCTGCCGCTCGGCACCCTCGACCAGCCGGATCATGCGGTCGAGGAAGGTCGAGCCCAACGCCGCCGTGATGCGCACGCGAATCCAGTCCGACAGCACCTGCGTGCCTCCGGTGACCGCCGAGCGGTCGCCGCCGGATTCGCGAATGACCGGCGCGGATTCGCCGGTGATAGCCGCCTCATTGACCGAGGCCATGCCCTCGATCACCTCGCCGTCCGACGGAATCATGTCGCCGGCTTCGACCAGCACCACGTTGCCGACCTTGAGATCGGTCGAGGGCACGAGGCGGAAGTTCTGTGAATCGCCCGAACCGGTGAGGAGTTTGGCCTGGGTTTCGGTGCGTTGCCGGCGCAGCGTATCGGCCTGCGCCTTGCCGCGGCCCTCGGCGATAGCTTCGGCGAAATTGGCGAACAGCACGGTGAACCACAGCCAGAGAATGATCTGGAACTCGAAGCCGATGTGGCCGCCGCCGGTGATGAGATCGCGAACCAGGATGACGGTCGTCAGCGCGGTCACGATCTCGAGCACGAACATGACAGGATTCTTCATGAGCGTGCGCGGGTCGAGCTTGACGAATGCGGAGCCAATCGCCGGCACCACGATCTTGGGATCGAACAGCGCCGATACCGGCATTTGCCTGCGCAGGGTGGAGGGTTCCATCGAAGTCACTCCGAGCTCAATTTGAAGAGAAGAGGGTGCCGGCGTTCATCGCGAGTTGCTCGGCGATCGGGCCGAGTGCGAGTGCCGGGAAGAAGGTGAGGCCGCCGACGATCAAGATCACGCCGACGACGAGGCCGACAAACAGGCCGCCCGATGTCGGGAACGTACCTGCCGATGCAGGCACCGACTTCTTGGCGGCGAGTGAGCCCGCAATTGCCATGGTTGGGATGATCATCCAGAAGCGGCCGACACCCATCGCGATGGCGCCGGTGACGTTGTAGAACAGTGTGTTGGCGCTCAGCCCGGCGAAAGCAGAACCATTGTTGCCGGTTTGCGAGGTGTAAGCGTAGAGCACCTCGGTGAAACCGTGCGGCCCGGGGTTGTTCATGGCGGCGACGGCGGATGGCACCATCATCGCGACCGCTGTCCAGCCGAGATACATCAGGGGCAGGACGAGGACGGCGAGCATCGCCATCTTCACTTCCTTTGCCTCGATTTTCTTGCCGACATATTCCGGCGTGCGGCCGACCATCAGGCCGGCGACAAAGATCGAGATGATGACGAACAGCAGCATGCCATACATGCCCGAGCCGACGCCGCCGACGATAATCTCGCCAAGCTGAATGTTGATCAGCGGAATCATGCCGCCGAGCGCGGTGAATGCATCGTGCATGGCATTTACCGCGCCGCACGACGCGTCGGTCGTGATCACGGCAAACAACGAAGAAGCGGCGATGCCGAAGCGCAACTCCTTGCCCTCCATATTGCCGCCGGTCAGGCCGAGCGCGTTAAGAGCGTCGTTGCCGTGCGCTTCGGCCGCATAACAAACGATAACACCAGCGATAAAGAGGACGCCCATCACGGCGAGAACGGCCCAACCTTGCCGCACGTTGCCGACCATGCGTCCGAAGACGTTGGTCAGTGCTGCCCCGAGCGCGAAGATCGAAATGATCTGCACGTAATTCGACAGCGCCGTCGGATTTTCGAACGGATGTGCCGCATTGGCGTTGAAGAAACCGCCGCCATTGGTGCCCAGCATCTTGATGGCGATTTGCGACGCGACGGGACCGACCGCGATGGTTTGCTTCGCGCCCTCAAGCGTCGTCGCATCGACGTAGGGACCGAGCGTTTGCGGGATACCCTGCCAAACCAGGAACAGTGCGTACGGCACGCATATCGGGATGAGGATGTAGAGCGTACAGCGAGTTATATCGACCCAGAAATTGCCGACGGTCTGGGCCGAATGCCGCGCGAAGCCGCGGATCAGGGCGATCGCGAGTACGATGCCGGTCGCGGCCGAGAGGAAATTCTGATGCGTCAGCCCGAGCATCTGCACGAGGTACGACATCGTGCTTTCGCCACCGTAGTTCTGCCAATTCGTATTGGTGATGAAACTCATCGCCGTATTGAACGACAGATCCTCGCTGACTGCTGATTGACCGGCAGGGTTGAAGGGCAGCCCCGCCTGTAGTCGCATCAGAAAATAAAGAATAAGAAAACCGCCGATATGGAACAGCAGCATGCCGACGGCATAAATCAGCCAACTTTGCTCGCGCCGTTCGTCGACGCCCGCGATCTTGTAGACGGCGAATTCGACCGGGCGCAGCAGGGGCGACAGGAATGTCCGCTCGCCATTGAAGACGCGCGTCATGTAACCGCCGAGCGACCGGTGTGATCGCGATAATGATCGCGCAATACAAAAGAATTTGAATCCAGCCGATGATGGTCATGGACGTTATCCCTTCAGAACCGCTCGGGCTTGAGCAGCGCGTAAGTCAGGTAGATCAGGATGCCGGCGGTCACGAGAGCCGCGAGCGAATAATCGAATGTCATGGCTGTCTCCTCAAAGCCGTTCGCAGGCGTAGACGTAAGCGATCGACGCCGCGAAGAAGACAAACGCGATTGCCAGCATGATGATGTCCATCATCGAGGTGCTCCGAGCAGAAATTACGCAGGGTGCCGACTGATGTCGGTTGGCAGCGCGTCGGCCTGATAGCAAACAAGCGGCGCGGATGAATCCTGCCCTTTTTACAGCTGGCTAAACTGCCACTGGCTGCATAGGAATTCGAGAGGTGCAGGCGGCTGATGTTATAGGAATCCTATAAAGATCAGTGCCGCCGGAAGGCTGCAAAAGCTGGCCTTCGGGCGCTCACAACGTTCGAGCCGCTGGTTGAACTATAGGAAAGTATCAAGCCCGGCTCCGAAAACCGATACGTTCGAGCGTGATCCGGGCGGCAAGGGCATTCGTTTTTTTAATGGGAGATATGGAACAATTGGGTTGCCGCGCCGAATTTGGCGAGAGTAGCGATCGCCAGCAGCGCGACAACCGGCAACAGAGCCGAAAACTCAAAGTGATTATTAGGCCGGACTTTCATCATTGGTTCTTATCTCTACCACTTTCACCATTGGTCCTCTCGACCCAAAGTAGAAATTCGCCTGCCTCACTGTTCGTTCCGCATGACTGATGCAGAGCAGGATGCGCCATATGCGCTTTGAGAATGCCATATAAGGAATCACATAAATTGCATGTCTAATCTCGAAACCGCATTTGGGCGCCGCGCATAAGCTTATGCGTTTCTTATATCTTCGCCCTCGGCTTCGTCTCGCTTCTTTATGACCATCGACGCCATCTTATCGACGACAACCATCGGGTTGGATTCGTGAGATTGCGTCATGGCTTTCGCGGCAGATCATGAACTTCTGCTTGACCGACTTGACGAGGAAGTGCGGCTGGCGCCGAAGCCTGCCCAGCATTTGTTCGCCAAAATCATCGGCAGCGCATGCAGGCATATTCCCATTCTCAACAGGTCGAAAAAGGCCGGTCGCATCGAGCGGCTGATTGACGCCGAAGCCTGGACCGATTGCGCGCTGGCCTTGATCGAGCTTGAACTGCCAGGCTGGCAAATTCGGCGCCTGGTTTACGAGGGCGGCGAATGGTTATGCTCGCTGTCGCGTCAGCCGGACTTGCCGCTCGAACTCGACGACACCGTCGACGCCGGTCACGAAGTGCCGGCGCTCGCCGTATTGCGCGCTTTTGTCGAAGCCCGTCGCAGCGGCGGTGCCGCGATCCGCGCGGGTGCCATGAATTCGTCGATGGCGACGTTCCAATCGGCGCCGGGTGAAATGCTCGGCTGCGATAACTTTTCCTGAGCGTCGCTTCCGGGAAGTCCGGTCCGTCATGGTCCGATCATGAACAAGCCACTCAAACACATCGCCGCCACGCACCTCTCCGCTACGCGATGCTCATTGGTCAGATTGCCGAAGCGGCCGGACTGCCATGTTCTCAGTACCGCTATCCCTCTGTTTTATATCGGCCAAAACAGGCACGGTTTCTGGGTTGTGCGTGAAGCAGAGGGTCGGAACGGTGGCCTTTTCTTGTGCCGGCAATCGGCGCTTTGTTTCGCCAGGGACCGCGAACCGGGAGGGTGCGCGACCATGTTTCTCGGTGAACCGCTCGAACTCGACGTTGAAAACGAGGGTAACCTTTTGGTCGGGCCGCTTACGGCAGCAATCGAATTCACGGCGCGGCGGCTTCCCGCTGTGGCGACGTTTGTCGGCTTGGCCGCGATCGAATGGCACAAACTCGTCGCCGAAATATCGCGCGCGCTGGCCGGCGAGCGCCGCAACCGCGCGGCGATCGAACGTGAATTGTTTCACGGCGAATATCGGCTGATCTCAAAGAACGATGACGATCTGCCAATTCCATAGCTTTGCGTCCGCGTGATGGCGCCGTGGCTTCTGTTTTGAACACTTCAAGGAGAACTGCAATGAACGACAACGACAAGAACGACAATGCCGAACCTCCCTCGTGTCTGCGTCCGCCAATTTTTTTGATCGGACAGAACAGTCGAGGCAATTGGGTGGTCCAAGAAAAGGCGGGTTACCGCGGAGGGCTATTTGTCGATCGTGCGCAGGCGCTTCGATACATACGATCGGAGAATGGAAATCACCCGCAAGCTTTCGTGACAGTTTCCGGAATTTTCGAACTCGACATGAAGCCGGCAGCGCTGCAGCGCCCACAAGCAACCGCCGTCGACGCGCAATCCGAGCGAAGAGTCGCCTGATCGCCGCTCGAGGGAAGGACAATGCGCGTGATCGGCCGTCATGTTTCGAAATTGTCGGGTTACGCACCTGCGTTGCCGACGCCTTTCGGCAACGATGACGGCATCGATTGTGAGGCGTTCGAAAGGCTTTGCGACTTTCAGATAATAAGTGGTGCGACAGCTCTGGTCGTCGGCGGGACGACCGGGGAAGCACCGAATTTGACCGCCGGCGAGCATCGCGAGCTTATTCGTATTGCCGCGGCGGTTTCACGCGGTCGCGTGCCGGTCATCGCCGGGGCAGGCTCGAATGCCACGAAGCATGCGATCGAATTGACCCGGGATGCGGAAGCGAACGGGGCGGACGCGATTTTATCCGTCGTGCCGTATTATAACCGGCCGACACAAGCCGGTCTTTACGCGCATTTTTGTGAAATCGCCGCCTCGACCTCGCTGCCGGTCATTCTCCATGACGTTCCATCGCGGACCGCATGTGGTCTTGGCGATGAAACGGTTGCACGGCTGGCCGGGGTACCGCAGATTATCGGCCTCAAAGACGCCGCCGGCGACGTCGCTCGGCCGGCGCGATTGCGGCCATTGGTCGGAACAGACTTTAGGCTTCTTTCCGGTGATGATGCCACGGCCTTCGCCTATCTTGCGCAGGGAGGCAACGGCTGCATCTCCGTCACGTCCAATGTCGAGCCGACGCTCTGCCGAAATATGTTCCTGGCATTGAAGCAGGGCGAGGTCGCGCGTGCGCAGCGCCTCGCCGCGGCGCTTGCACAACTGACGGCAGCGTTGTTTCATGAACCGAATCCGGTTCCGCTCAAATATGCTCTGAGTCTGTTTGGTATCGCGTCGGCTAAAGTGCGCCTGCCGCACGTCGAACTCAGCGATCAGGCCAAGATCGAGGTCGCCTGCATCCTGGCCCGGTTCTGCGATGAATATTCGGCGTCCATGATCGGCAAGATCGGCACTCCATGCGCACCGCGGAGCCTGATCGCGGGCTGAATGCGAGGCTGTCTCATCCGAATTAGTTGTGCTCGTCGACCTGGGTACTGATTTGACCGGTACCGACATCGAGGATGTGCGCCTCCGGTGGCTCTTCGCGATTCCACCAGCCCCCGCCAAGCGCGGCGAACAGCGCCGCGGTATCCGATAGGCGCGTGGCTTCGGCCTGTACAACCTGAACAACCGCCTGCAGATAACCTTGCTCCGCGTTTAACAACAGCAGCACATTGGCATTGCCGAGTTGGACCTGCTGGTTGGCGAGATCGAAGCTGGTCTTGGCGGCCCGTTCGAAGTCGCGCGCCGCCCGCAACGCGTCGGCGTCGCTTTGCAGCGCCCGCAATGCGTCGGCGACATTTTGCACCGCGCCGATCACAGTGCCGCGGTAGGTCCAGGCCGCGGCATTGTAGGTGTCCCTGGCGCCCTCCAACTGGTGCAGCAGCGTGCCGCCGTCGAAGATCGTCTGGGTAGCATTGCCGGCAATGTCCCAAAATATGTTCTGCGGCGCCAAAAGATGCGCGAGCGCCGTATTGACGAAACCGGCGTCGCCGTTGATCGTAAAGCTCGGCAGCATATTGGCGGTGGCGACGCCGATTTGTGCGCTGGCCGAGTGCAATTGCTCTTCGGCCGCGCGGACGTCCGGGCGCTGTTCGATGAGCTGCGACGGCAAGCTGACCGGTAGGTCGGTGGGCAGGTGCAACGCGGCAAGCGTGAACGGTACACGCGGGCCGTCGCTCGGATAGCCGCCGGCCAAAGCGGCGATCAGATCGTGTTGCTGTGCGAGCGCCTTGCGCAGCGGCGGCAATAGCGCCTTGGCTTGCGCCAGCGCCGCCTCCTGGGCGGCGAAATCGCTGGCATTAGCATAGCCTTTATCGAGCTGCTGCTTGAGCGTGTCGCGCATTTTGCTGACGCTCGCGACGATCTTGACGATCGCATCGATCTGTCCGCGCAGCGACGCTTCGGTGACGACGGCGACCACCAAATTGGATGTGAGCGTGAGGTACGCCGCCTCGACCTGGAAGCGCTGGACGTCCGCTAAGGCTTCGAGCAATTCCACGGTCCTGCGATTGAGGCCCCAGACGTCGAACGTGTAGGACACCGTCAATTCCGCAGTGACGAGATCGAAAATATTGCCAGGCGTCGAAAGGACAGGAGACAGCACACGACCGGTGCGCTGGCGCGTCGGGTTGAAATTGGCTTGAACCAGCGGGAAGAACTTGCCCTCCTGCGCGTACACGACCTGTTTGGCCGCCTGTAGCGTCGCGATCGTCGATTGCAGGTTTGGATTGTTTTGCAGCGCGCGTTCGATCAGCGCATTAAGCGCGGGCGAGCGAAACAGCGTCCACCACTGCTGCGGAATATCGCGCCCTTCGACGAAGATCTGCCGCTGCCCCGCCGGCAGGTTCGCGGCGGCCGGCGCCGCCAGCGGCTCCCTGGTGTAGCGGCTGATTTCAGGGGCGGCGGGATGCGCAAAATCCGGCCCGACGGCGCAACTCGTCAAAAGCATCGAGACCGCGAGAGCGGCGGTATTTGCCAGCCACCTGACCGCTACACAGGACATCGGAAACTGAAAACTATTGAAATTGGACGAGAAGGATTACCCGTGCCCGCTGCATTATTTCCGATTTCGCCGGCTTTGGCTGTGTTCGACTAGCCACAGTGCACATGATTCACCGTCAAATCTATCGGGAGAACAGAGGCTAGGGGGTGCGAGGATGGGGAACGATGTAAAGAGCGAAGAGGTTATCCGTGGTAAACTGTCATGAGTCGTGGGTGATAGTGTGATTAATCCCAGTTCCTGGGATTAATCACAGTGGACTGCGGTAAAGGGCAATGGCCATGTCGCCGCGTTTCCCCAATAGAGCGGATGCGGCTTAGCGATGGCTTCGCGCACGACAAACAATCGCTTCCGCGCGGCGGTGGCCGCCGCGATTTTTGCTGCCGTGGCTGTCGCTTATTGGGCCTGGCATTCCGGCGGCTCCGGCTCCGGGCTGAGCCCGACCAGCGCTAGCGCCGATGCGCCGGACAAGGTTGCGACCGATGCCAACAGTGTCGATCTGTCGGATTCGCAGCTCGATGCCGTCAAGGTCGCGGCCGTGGAGCTACGTGACTTCCCGGTCGAGAAGGAGGCGGTCGGCTCGATCGACTTCAACGAAGACATGGCGGTGCAGGTCTTCACACCGTATCAAGGCCGGATCATCGCCCTGTTCGCCAAGATCGGCGACGACGTGAAAAAGGGCCAAACTCTGTTTACGATCGACAGCCCCGACTTGCTGCAAGCGGAATCGACCCTGATTGCCGCGGCCGGCGTGCGGGAATTTGCGAGCAAGAATCTCGACCGGTTGCGCGATCTCTATACGACGCGTGCGGTGTCCCAGCGCGACGTCGAACAGGCAACTTCGGATGCGCAGACCGCGGAAGGCAATTTACGCGCTGCGCGTGACGCCGTACGCATTTTCGGCAAATCCGACGCCGACGTCGACCGCATCATCGCCGAACGCAGTGCCAATTCGACGTTGATCGTGCCAAGCGCCATTAACGGCCGGATCACGGCCCGCGATGCCGCGCCGGGATTGTTTGTGCAGCCGGGCAATGCGCCGGCGCCTTATACGGTGGTCGACATCGACACGATGTGGATGCTGGCGAACGTGCCCGAAGGCGACAGCCCTGCGCTTAAGATTGGGCAGCCGGTACAGGTCAGAGTCGACGCTTTTCCCGGTCGCTTGTTCGACGGGCGTGTCACCACCATCGGCGCCACGGTCGATTCCAATACGCGCCGTGTGCTGGTGCGGTCCGAGGTCAAGGACCCGCAACATGAATTGCGGTCGGGCATGTTCGCGAACTTCGTCATTCGCGTCGGTGGCCCGACCCGTTCTCCGGCCGTCGCGCTCGATGGCGTGGTGCGCGAAGGCGATGGCACGATGACGGTTTGGGTCACCGCCGACCGCCGGCATTTTACCCGGCGCCTTGTCAAAATCGGCGAGCAGCGCGGCGGCTACTGGCAAATTCTCGACGGCGTGCAGGTCGGCGAATTGGTGGCAACCGAGGGAGCATTATTCCTCAGTAATGAGCTTGCAATCGCCTCGCATTGAGGACTGAAGCCCGGAGAGACGAGGGAGGGCGTCTTGAAGATCGTGTGTTTGATCGCCGTGCTTGTCGGCACCCTTCTTGGCATCGCTACGGTGCCGGGCTTCGGGGCGGAGGCGCGCCATCGTCGTGGTGATGCGCCGGCAGGTGCCCACGCCGGGACTCTGGCAGCAAGAAAATCAATACCTCGCCACAACCCGGCGGCAGGGCCACGCTCGCCGGTTGCCCGTGATTCAATCGGACGCCGCGTGGCGCGGCCCGAGATTCCGCCGGCAATCGGCACGCAGCACGCCGGGCCGGCGCAGCAGATGCCGGCGAAATCGACCGGTGCCGTTCCTCCGCCCGGGTTGAGCATCGTCAATCGGCCTGCATGGCCCAAGCCGTTCGTTGCCGGCGCTCCGAATAGCGCGGCGCAGCTACAGCATCCTCTCGGCAATCCGAGCTTCGCAAGTCGCGGCCGTATCGACGGCGCGGCCCTGATTCGCCCGCGGCTTGCTCCATCTACTATCGGCGGTCCGGCAAAAATGTCCGGCGGCATTAATGGGACGGCCTTCCATCCCAAACACTAATTCCGTCGGCGAAGTTGAGCCGCGAAGCGGTCGATCCACTGCCAATTTATCAGAATCCCGCGGCCGAACGCCCAAGGTCCTTACATTTCTGCGACTTCGGCGGTATATTAAAAATATATTATTTGCCACTTGGGGAGCGAGCTTGGGGAGGGAGAGCGGGCCTGCTCTGCCGCCTCACAGTTCGCGAGACGGTCTACCGGTGCGGCTGCCGGGTGGAGCGAGCAAAATGGCGACGTCGGAAAGTCCTGAAGCGAAATTGCCGGTTTCGAGTGCTTCTCCCCGGCTGCGCATTGCAGCGATTGTTCTGCGAACAATATTCATCGCGATTTTGTTGACGCTGACCGTTCGGGTCAGCATGCCGCAAAGCGAAACCATCTGGACTGCCTACGAGACGCCAGCCGATCTCATCCGGTTCGTGCTTGGGTTGGCCTTGTGCCTGTGGCTCGGCAGCCAGCTTCTGCACGGGCCCAGCGATGCTCAAGGCTACCGGACCTGGTTTTATCTCGGCCTTGCCGCGGTCCCGTTTGCGATCATCTGCCTGGTCGCGGTGTGGTGAACCCCTGACGAAAATGGCAGCTGATGACTACGGCTCGATCAAGTGTCCGGTCGCGGCTTTGATCGCGGCCTCGGTGCGGGTCGCGGCGCCGAGTTTCGTGCGCGCATTGTCGGTGTGAAAATCCACGGTGCGTTTGGTCAGGCCGAGGATTTGCGCAATCTCGGCCGAAGTCTTGCCACGCGCGACCCAGGTGAGAACCTCGACTTCGCGGTCGTTCAAACCGACGGCTTTCGGCCACAGCCCGGCACGCGCGACACCGTTCAGCCGAGCGGCGATGATCATTGTCAGCACATCGAAGTCGATAGGCTTGGTCACATAATCGTCGGCACCGAGCTTGCGGCCCTTGAGCTCATTATCGCGATCGGTCAGCGCGGTCAGAAACACGAACGGCATTTTTGAGAATCGCGGCGCCAGCGCGGTCAACCGCTCGAGCAATTCGAAGCCTGACAGCACCGGCATACTGATATCCGAAAGCACCAAGTCCGGCATGTTCTTAAGAATAGCGGCAAGTCCGTCGCGGCCGTCATGAGCGAGGATCACGTCATAACCGCGATCGATCAGCTCCTCGGCGATCAGGGCCGCGGTCTCACGATCGTCCTCGATGCAAAGTATTTTTTTCTTCACTTGGGGCATCTGTTCAATGACTCGCACCTCGGCCATCACCCTAGCCCGGATTGGGCCGGAATCGAGGCCAGTTAAGTTCTTTGCTTCCGGCAATTTACCGCAATTCGGTTTCCCGTAGTTGTCGCCTTGCGCTATGGTTTATCGTCGAAGAGGCGCCCAGGCCGGCGTCTTTGGCAACGGTCTCTTCATGTGGCACCCGCAATCGATCCGTGTCCACCTCGCCGCAGTGTTTCTGCTGTTCTTTGCGCTCGTCCTGGCGCTTGGATCGTTCAGTATCTGGCGGCTATCCAATTTTAATCTTCTGTCCGCGGACGTTGCCGAAATATGGCTGCCGACAACGCGCGCGCTCGGCGATCTCAACAATTACACCTCGGACTTCCGCGCCTTCGAGGGCAGTGCGCTATTGTCGTCGGATCAGGCCGAGGCTGCCGCCAACGAAAAGCAGATGGCGGAACTCGATCGCACCATTGCCGCAGCTGAGCGCGGCTTCGAGCGTATCCGCCACGACGCGGCGGCGAACGACCTCTACGACAAGTTCAAGGCACACTGGAACGATTACCGCAGTATCGTCAACCAAATGCTTGTTCTGGCCCGCAATGGCCACAAAGACGCTGCGCAGCACATCTACGGCGGTTCGTCGCGTACCGCCTATGACGCGGCAAGCGATACGCTCGGCCAGCTCACCGACCAGGCCGTCGTCAGGGCTCAGGTTGCAAGCGACCGGCTCGCCGTCGCTTATCGGCATGCCTTCTGGCTTATCGCGCTGGCCATCGTGATCGCCGGCGTTCTCGTGGTGGCGGGGCTCATTCACATCAGCCGCTCGATTTCGGCGCCGCTGCTCGACCTCGCCGACCGCATGCGGCGCCTCGCCGCCAACGACACCGAGACTTTCATCGCTGAAACGAGCCGAAGCGACGAAATCGGAAAAATGGCGCAGGCGACCGTCGTATTTCGCAACAACGCGATCGAGCTCATGCGCAGCCAGCGCGTGCTGGCTCGCCAAGCGGCACTGCTCGAAGAGCAATTGGCGAACGAGCAACGGCTTACATTGCGGCAACGTAACTTCGTCTCGATGGCGTCACACGAATTCCGCACGCCGCTCACGATCATCGACGGTCACGCCCGCCGTCTCGACAAGGTCAAAGATAATTTAAAGCCGGTCGAAATTGGCGAACGTGCCGGCAAGATCCGCAGCGCGGTACTGCGTATGACGCACCTGATCGACAACCTGCTCGACGCGTCGCGTCTGTTCGACAGCGGCGCCGGGCTCTATGTCCATCCGGCCGAAATGGATATGACCGCTTTGTTGCAGGAAGTCTGCCAGCTGCATCGCGAAATGGTGCCAGGGTTGCCGATTGTCGAACGATTTGCGGCGGCGCCGGTGCCGATGGTCGGCGATGCAAAGCTGTTATTCCAGGTGTTCAGCAATCTTCTCTCCAATGCCATTAAATATTCGCCGGGCGGCGGCACGATCGAGGTCGAAGCTGAGAGTACCGCCGACGAGGTCGTTATCAGCGTTCGTGACCTCGGTATCGGCATTCCACCGGACGATCTGCCGCGGTTATTCGAGCGCTATCATCGCGGCAGCAACGTATCGGGTATCGTCGGAACCGGGGTCGGGCTCTATCTCGTCAAAACGGCAGTCGATCTGCATCGCGGCAGCGTCGATGTGGCGAGCCGGGAAGGTGAGGGCTCCTGCTTTACGGTTCACCTGCCGCGCTGGCTCGCGCCGGCTCGGCAGGATTGTTCACCGTCTCTCGATTCCACTGCAATAATGGATGCATGATGAAAGCCTTGATCTCGACGTTTCTGACGTGCCTCACTTTGGCCGCGGCGGGTCCCGCGACGGCCATCGGCTTCGATTGGCAGGGACCGCTGCAACTGCCGCGCCAATTCCGCAATCATTGCCGCGCCGAGAATTTCACCGGCCGTCCATATTGCTCGGATCATTGCGGCAGCGATTATCAATTCTACTTCTGCTCGGGAGCGTCGTTCGGCTGCTGTCATCTCGGCCATGGTTACTGCGGCTTCGACGGCCTGCTGCGCTGTCATCCCTGATCGCGGCGTGAAATTTCATTCTGCCCCGCGAAGCGGGTCGAGACCAACGTAGTTGACGAACAGTTATTATCTCCGTTCGACTACTTCGACAGCAAGTATCGTTGGCAAGTGACGCGCAATTTCCTCCCAATTCTCACCTTCATCGACGCTCGCGAAGACCGAACCACTGTTTGTACCGAAATAGATTCCCGCTGGATCGCGCTCGTCACCAGCCATGGCTTGACGTAGTACAGTGAAGAAACAGCCCTTCTGCGGCAGACCTTGGCGCATCGCGTGCCAGCTTTGGCCGCCGTCGCGTGACCGCCAGACCGCTGCGGCTGCATCGGGTGGGAAACGTCCGGCCATGTCACCGTTGAGTGGCAGCGTCCAGATCGTATTCGGATCGCGCGGATGAACGCGGATCGGAAAACCGAAGGTCGACGGCAAGCCTTTGGTTCGGTGGTCCCAGCTTCGACCACCATCGGCCGAGCGCCACACACCATAGTGGTTCTGCTGGTAAAGCACGTCGCTTGTACCTGGCGCACGCATCATGTTGTGGACGCAGTGCCCTATGTCACCATCGCGTGGCGCGGCAGGATGGTCGCCTAGACCAGATGCTTCGGCGTTCGAGAGGCGGTTGCGGCGCTCCCATGTCGCTCCGCCATCCTCGGTCGCAAAGACGCCGGCCGCCGAGATTCCAACCCAGAGCTTTTTTGGGTTGCCCGGATCCGAAACGATAGTGTGCAGCACCAGCCCGGCAGCACCGGGATTCCAGCTATCGGCAGAGGGGTGATCCGTCAGAGCAGGTATCCGCGCCCAATCCTTACCGCCGTTCTCACTGGCCAGAAGGTTCGCCGGTTTGGTACCGGCATACAGCGTACCGTGCGCGTAGTCGAGCGACCAGATTTGAGTGAATGCGTCGGCAAACGGTAGCGGTTCGTCAGTCCAGCCGATCATCTTTGCGAAATTAGGATCGTTGGCGGCCCAATCGTCCATCTTCCCCTTTGTAAGGCGGGTGACCTTCCAACTCGCGCCGCCGTCTTCGCTGCGCCAGATACCTGCGCCGTGCCATTCGCCGCCGCCTCCCGCCCAAAGGGTGCCGGTCTCAGGGTCTCCAATCATGTGATTGATTGGCCAGCCATCACAATGAGGACCCTGTATGGCCCAACCGCTACGGTCATTGCCGCCAGAAATCAAAAATGCGCCCTTGGTTGTGCCGACTAGAAGGGTCATGCGAGTAGACATCGAATTTTCGCCTCCCATCCGAAAAACAATAGTGCACTATATAGTTGGGGCAGCCTGGAGCAATGCGCGACAGCGCAGCTTTGCTGGTCTGCTCAAGGGCCAGAAGTCGATTTGACAACTCAGCTCAGCAGCATCCAGACACCGCCGACCAGCAAAAGCGCCGATAGGATGTAGCGCAGTATGCCGGACGGCAGATGTTTCGCGCCGAGCCATGAGCCAAGTATCGCCCCGACGGCAACCGCTCCGAGCCAAGACGGCAATTCAGACGGGAGGACTAGCGACGTACTCCACAACCCAGCAAGCGCGGCGGCAGAGTTAAGCGGATTGAACAGCGCGGAGAGTCCCGCCGCATGTCGTGTATTCAGCCAATGCAGTGTGAGTACCAGCGGCGCGATGAAAATGCCGCCGCCGATGCCGGTGACGCCCACGACAAAGCCGATGATCGCGCCCGCGATGATCGACGACCCTAAGGGCGGATGCGGAGGCGCGAGTTCATCTGTCGCCGCAGCCGAACGGGCCGACCTTACCATCTGCCTATCGAATGGCCACGCCCCTTCACGTCGGTAAGCAACGCGTTGGCCGTGAGCATTAGGTTTCAAATCGCTGAAAGTTTTATCCAGGTTGGCCTGAAAAGCGTCAGCCTTGGGCAAGGAGTCTTGGCTACGTAGTTCTTATTATGGGCTTCTTGGTGTTCAGGCTGGGTTTTCAGATATGATCGACGGCTTCCATGCGCTGCGCAAGCTTAGCGGCCAAATCGGTCGCTTCCGCCGCGACCAACGCGGCACCATGGCCATGATGGCGGGTTTGGTGACGATCCCGCTCATCTTCTCGGTGGGCGCCGGCGTCGACTACGGCGTTGCCAGCATGGCCAAGACCAAGCTCGACGCGATCGCCGATACCGCGGCGCTATCGGCGGTGGATCATACTGCCATCTTGGGCACTCCCGCCGCAGCACAGGTCACGGCGCAAACCACATTCAATGCTGAAGCCATCAACATTCCGAACGTCACGGTGACCAATATTACCGCTAGCGTGATCGATTCGGTGACCGGACGCACCGCCGTGGTCAATTACACGGCGACCAAGAACAATCTTTTCATGGGCGTTCTCGGTTACCCGTCGACGACGCTGACCGGTTCGGCGACGGCGCAAGCCGGTCTATCGACGAATATCAATTTCTATTTGCTGCTCGATAATTCGCCATCGATGAACATCGCGGCGACGTCGGCGGGCATTTCGGCCATGGTTGCGGCCACCTCGGCGCAGGGCGGCTGCGCTTTCGCCTGTCACGAATCCAATCCGTCTGCCGATAAGCTCGGCAATCCCGGCGGCGTCGACAACTATACGCTGGCGAGCAATCTCGGCGTGGTGACGCGAATGCAGAACTTGGCCAGCGCGACCCAGTCGCTGATGAGCGCGGCATCGGCGATGGAGGGGCCGAATAGCGGGCAATATCAAATGGCGATCTACACCTTCAACGGTTCCGGTCTCAACACCGTGCAGCTCTTGACGTCGAATCTGGCAAACGCGCAAAGCTCCGCCGCGAATATCAATGTCGAGGAAGTTTACGACAACAACTGGCTTACCAAGACAAACAACAACAGCGACACCGACACCGACTTCGAAAGCGCGATGTCGCAGATCAATACGCTGATGCCGCTGCCCGGAACGGGCACGCCCAACAGCACGCCGCAGGAAGTGTTGTTCATCGTCTCGGACGGCGTGGATGACGAGGTGTCGTCGAGCTGTTCGCAATCGCTGGACGGCAATCGCTGTCAGCAACCGTTCAACACGACGTGGTGTACGACAGTGAAGAATCGCGGCATCCAGATCGCGGTGCTCTACACCGACTATCTGCCGCTGCCGACCAACTCCTGGTACAACGACTGGATCGCGCCGTTCCAAAGCAAGATCGAACCGAATTTGGAAAGCTGCGCGTCACCGGGCATGTTCTTCTCGGTGACCACCGACGGCGATATCACCTCGGCCATGCAGACGCTGTTCCAGCAGGCTGTCGCGGCCGCCCGATTGACGAAGTGATCGGTGCGATCGAACTCGCAGCGGCAATTCTACGACGGCGCCGTGCCAAATGCCGGGCAATCACGCGGACCGCGCTGAGCGGCAGATCGAGTGCCCCCGGCAACGGATCGTCCCAGGCGAAAACCGCCGACGCCGACGGATGGCGCAGCGATCGCAGATAGGCGGTCGGCGACAGCCGTCCGGCCAGCATCTCGGCAACTGAGGCCGCGCAATCGCGCGTCAAATAGAGCCAGCGCGCGCCGATGCGCGCCGTGATCGGCGCTACGCCCAGGCCGAAAGCGAGGCGGTATTGCAACACCGGAAAGTCGATGCCGGCGCCGGCGCCGAGCGACATCCAGGTCCAGGCGCGCGCATTGACGTCGAGGATCTTATAACTGCTGTCGCGCGGATCGTATTTGAACTCGATTTCGACGAGCCCGCTGAAGTCGAGGGAAGCGAGAAAACGCGCGGCGGCGGCGTCGACTTCGGGCCGTTCGACGGTTTCGACCAGCGTGCTGGTGAAACCGAAATTGATCGGATATTGCCGGCACCGTTCCGCCACCAGCGAGCCGATTGGCCGGCCGCGATCCCACACCGCGGCATAGGAAAACTGTGTTGCGCCATCGCCCGGTATGATTTCCTGGATCATGATCGAATCCGCGCCGACGAGCGCTTTTGCTTCGTCATAGCGTGCGGCGAGCATGCGTTGGTCGTCGGCGCGCCAGGCTTTGGCATCGATAAAAGCGTTGCGAGTTTCGTGAACAGTCGGCTTGAGAATGACCGGAAACGGGATTCCGATCTCGGTGAGATCCTCAGGGTTCCGCGGATAACGCGTCAACGGCCGCGCCATGCCGAGTTCGGCCGCGCGCGCGTTCATCCACCGCTTATCGTAGGCGAAGCGGATTTTATCCCAAGGCTGTGTCGTAAGCGTGAAAACCGCGCCGAGCGTCGAATGGTTCTGCGCCACGAAGCGCATATCGGCATCGCTACCGGCGAATAGCACCCAGCCTTTGAGTCCATGCCGGTTTCCGAGTTCGACAAGGAATTCTGCGGCGCCATCGCTGCAGGGCCCGGGCCAGGACACATTCCGCTGGACGTAGCGCGATAGACCCGCCAGCGGATTGTCGGCGGTGATCAGCCATACCGGAACGCCGCGGCGGCCGAGGCTGCGCACAATTTCGAGGCTGCCGTGCGCGCCGCCGAGGATAAGGGCTCCTTTCGGCGAAACGGCAGCGAGCGCGTCAGGCGCGTTCATTGCGGTGCCGGCAAATGCGGAGCGGCGGATTCGTAGAGACGGATTAGCGATCTCGGCGCGACCGCCGGCCGCCGGGCGATATCGCGGCGCGCGGCACGGCTCACCGCTCGTGCCGCGATCGGTGCACCGGCGATGAAGCGCAGCAGTGGTCCGAAACTCTTCACCGCATAGGAGCCGACGAAGTGCAGCTTCGGCACGCTCGAACTCGAATCCGGCGCCGAGCAGCGGCGAGCCGCCATCGCAGGTGATTTGCTCCAGAAGCTGCGGCGTGAATATGCCGGTCCGGCGCAGATCGATCCGATAACCGGTGCCGAGCAAAACGTGGTCGAAACTTTTGGTCCCGTTATCGAGATCCAGCACGACGCGATCGGAAAGCGGGCGCGCTCCCTCGATCGTGCGGCCGGGCGCGCACGTCACGTTCGCAAACCGCGGCTGGAGCCAGCCGCTGGCGGCTGGCTTGAGGCAACGCCGGGTAAATTCATTGCGAAGTTTTTGCGGCAGGAACCGAACCGCCTCCGGCAATTCGGCGAGCCAGTTCAGCGGGAACGGCCCGACTTCGGACGGCGCTTTCAGTGCTTGAATGAGCCACGTTTTGGCAGGCCTCTGGGGATGTGCATCCGGCGTGGCGCCAAGCCAACGAATTGGACCGCGGCTGATGAGTTCAACCTCGGCCCCGGCTTCGGCCAGAAGTGCCGCTGACTCGCAGGCGCTTTGGCCACGTCCGATGACGCCGACGCGCTTGCCCTTAAACGGTCCGAAGTCGGTATGCTCACTGCTATGGCTCACCAGGGCCGTCGACAGGTCGCGAAATGCCGGCGGCCGATATTCCTGATTGCGCAGTCCGGTCGCGATCACAATACGATCAGCGGTCGCCACCTCTCCATCGGCGAGCTTCAGCCGAAAGCCGGTAGCAGAAGTGCCGATAAGCTGAACGGTGCGGCGATCGACATCCGGCACGGCATGCCGTTGAAACCATTCGCCGTAGCCGACGAATTGCTCGACCGGTAATAGTTCGCTGGCATCGACGCCACGTTGCGATGCGTAGGCATCGAGCGAAAGCGCGCGGCCCGGATCGGAAATGCTGGTTGCTCGCCAGGGCGAACGCAGCAGCATGCCTTTCGGCATGTTGTGCCGCCAAAACTCCATCGGCTCGCCGAACACCCGCGTTGCAATGCCGGCCGCTTTGAGATGTGCCGCGACGGACAGGCCGTAGGGACCCGCTCCGATAACGGCAACTTCGCAGAAATTAGCTCGTCCCGGTGTCATGCTTTGTAACCGACGGTGCGTTGAAGAATTGAACAAGATGACAAAGAAGGGAATTACGCATGTGTCGGTAGCAGATATGATGGGAGCCGTCAGAAAGCCGTCGTATTAATGTTAAATCGGTTCCGCCGCTGCGCGTAAGGTTACTGAACTTCGTTAAGACGCCTGAAGAGACGGGGCTTGCCTGCGATGGCGGGAGGAATAATCTTAGGACTGCGGCGCCGCGGCTCTCTGGTCAGGAGCGTTCGTCGAGGGCTGTAACGAACTGAGAATGCGTCAGCTCCACATGATCAAGGCCGCCGCTTTTCGACCGATCATCTTTTCCCTTAACTGCTTTATCGCGACGATCCTGACGCTGTTCATAGCGTTCAGCCTCGACTTAAAGAGTCCAGGCTGGGCGATGACAACGGTCTATCTCACCAGCCAGCCGCTGTCGGGAGTGATGCGGGCGAAAGCGGTCTATCGCGTGATCGGCACTTTTGTCGGCGGCGTCGCGATGGTCGCGATCGTTCCCAACTTTGTCAACGCGCCCGAATTGACGGCGCTTGCGATCATCCTGTGGGTCGCGCTTTGCCTTTACGTGTCACTGCTCGACCGGACGCCGCGGTCCTATGTATTCGCCTTGTCCGGTTATACCGCGGCGCTGATCGGCTTTCCGAGCGTGCTTGCGCCGGAAGGGGTATTCGATATCGCGGTTTCGCGCGTCGAGGAAATCGCGATCGGCACCATCTGCGCCGCCATCGTTCACAGCCTGATATTTCCGAAAAGCGCGCTGAGCGCGTTCGGCGAAAAACTGGACAGCATTCTTGCCGATGCTCGCCGCTGGATCGCCGACGGGCTGACAAAAGAACCGACGCCGGCGATTGATCGCGAACGACGCCGGATTGCGGCCGACGGCACCGAGCTTTACCTTCTCGGCACCAGCCTGAAATTCGATACGTCACCTTTGCGCCCGGACATCGGTACGGTGCGTGCCTTTGATCGTTCCGTCATCTCGTTGCTGCCGCTGTTGACCTCCGTGGAGGACCGGCTGGCCGTGCTGCGACGCATCGGGCCGCTGCCGGAAAAACTTGCACGCGTAGTGTCGGACATACACGACTGGGTCCAACACTCAGACCTGAAAGACAAGGACAAGCAGGAGAAAGCCGCGGGCGGCCGCGGTCACGCGGCGGCGCTTCGGGAGGCTTGTGTTGCCGCCACGCCTTCGGTCGGACCGGATTCGACCTGGGCCGAGCTTGTGATCGTGAATTTGACCGCGCGGCTGGGTGAATTGATTGCCTCCTGGCAGGACTGCCTCGATCTCGCGACTTACATCGCGGACCCTTTAAGCAGTTCGGTCGCTCCTCCGGAGCGGATACCGACAAGTTCTGCCGCGAAGTCCTTGCATAAGGACCCGGGCGTCGCCTTCCTTTCGGCGGTCGCCGCCGCCGTGGCGATGGGTGTTTGTTGTCTGTTCTGGATTGCAACGGCATGGCCGGAAGGTGGAGGCGCCGTCGCGTTTGCTGCCGTGCTCTGCACATTGTTCGCGGTTCTGGATGACCCGACGCCGGTCATTCGCAACCTCACCGTCTTTCTTACCTTGTGCATTCCGCTGGTTGCGATCTATCAGTTCTTCATTTTTCCGGCTATTGACGGCTATACGCTCCTTGCCGTGGTTTTGGGAATTGTTTTGATTCCAGCCGGTATCGCGCTTGCGATTCCACGCTACGCCGTGGTCGGCTTGGCGCTAGTCGTAGGCTTCACCGTGGAATTAAACCTGCAGTCGAGCTATGGGGCCGATCTCGCGACGGTTCTGAACTCCAACAGCGCTTTTGTCGTCGGCGGCATCGTCGCTCTCGTCGTGACCGGTCTGATACGTGCCATTGGCGTTCGGGAAAGCGCGCACCGGCTGATACACGCCGGATTGCGGGATCTCGCCGACGTCAGCGACCGGCGCGTGCCGTCGACCCGGGTGGAATGGGTCAGCCGGATGCTCGATCGCGTCGGTCTGTTGTTTTACCGCGGTGCCGGTTCGCAAGACGGGCCGAAACACGAGTTCGCCGACGCGCTCGCCGATCTCCGGATCGGCGTCAATATTATCGAGATACAGGGAATCGAGCCTCATCTGACCGCAGCCGGCCGTGCGGCCGTCGAAACGCTGCTCGACGGAATCGCGGCGCATTTCCGCGCTTTGGCTCATGACCGCATGCGGCCGCTCGGACACGAACTGCTGCAGCAGGTTGATTTCTTGATCGGCGAAATTGTGGCTTTGGGCGATAATTTCCACTCTGGCGTGGCTTCGATTGTCGGTCTCCGCCGTTCGCTCTATCCTGATGCGCCGCCTTATGGAGCACCCTTGTGATCGGAGAATTCGATATTTACGGCGTGTACGTTCCGTTGCTTGCGGTATTCGGCGGCGTGGCCTTCCTGCTGCAGCTCGCGGTTAAGCGTGTATTCAATGCCTCGGGCTTCTATCGCTACGTGTGGCATCGCCCGCTGTTCGATCTCTCCATCTTCGTCATCTTGCTCGGTGTCGTCACGGCTATCGGAATCGCGGTGGTCGCCGTCTAACGCGGACTATCCAGAGTGGTGGATCGATGAAATCTTTTCTGTCGTCTCTCGGCCGTGTCCTGGTCACCCTGATTGCCGTGGTGGTGGCGGGCCTCGTCGGCTGGCAGCTGTGGAGCTACTACATGCTGGAGCCGTGGACGCGCGACGGCCGTGTCCGCGCCGACGTGGTCCCGGTGGCGGCCGACGTGTCAGGCTTGGTCAGCGATGTCTTTGTTCATGACAATGAGAAGGTCACCAAAGGGCAGCCGCTGTTGCGTATCGATCAAAGGCGATTCGAATACGCACTTGCGCAGGCGAAGGCGGCGGTCGTCGACCGCCAAGTGACACTCGACCAGAACAACCGCGATTTGGCACGAAGCAAGAATCTGACCATCGTCGCCATCACCCCGCAGCAGGTGGAAAAGAGCCAACAGGCAGTCGACGTCGCGCAGGCGCAACTCGATGACGCAAACGCGTCGCTTGATGTCGCCAAGCTCAATCTCGAACGTTCCACAATCGTGGCGCCCGTCAACGGCATCGTTACAAATTTCAGCTTGCAGCCGGGGCAATATATCAATGCCGGCGCGAGCATCTTGGCGTTGATCGATTCCGATACGTTTCGCGTCGAAGGCTATTTCGAAGAGACCAAGCTGCGGCGTATCCACATCGGCGATAGCGCGACCGTGAAGCTGATCGGCGATCCCAACGAAATTTCCGGGCATGTCGAGAGTATTGCCTCCGGTATTGAAGATCAGAGCCGCAGCACCAGCAGCGACCTGTTGGCATCGGTCAATCCGACCTTCAATTGGGTGCGGCTGGCCCAGCGCGTGCCGGTTCGCATCAAGCTCGACAATGTGCCCCCGCAGATTCGGCTTGTTACCGGCCGCACCGCGACGGTGTCGGTTGGCAAGATCGATTGGTGGTAGGCCCCCGTTTCACTGCTTCAATTCAGTTCGATTATTTGGCGACGTTGGAAGCAGCAGGCTGCTGGCGCCTCCGGCCAGCGCCAGCGCGGCGCAAATCAGCATGATAATTTGGATGCTGTTGCCCAACGCCCCCTTGATAATGATCTCTGCCGCATGCCGGTCATCGCCTTGGACCACAGACAGTGCCGGTCCGGTTACGAATTGTCCGCGGGCGATTTGAATGGCTTGTTGCACGGGGCCGGAGACCGCCGTCGCAGCGCCGTCGTCCAGCGCCCGATCGTAAATCCCGAGCGCTAATGCGCCGAGGAGCGCAATCCCGAACAGGCCGGCGACTGACGCAACTGCATTGTTTATTCCCGCGGCAACGCCGGCCTGATGGGCCGGCACCGCACTGATCACCACGGTCGTGAGCGGCGTTGCGCTAACTACCATGCCTAGCCCGAGTATCGCGATCGGCACCAGAAACTCCCAATACGGTCCGCCATTAATGGGCCAAGCCAACAGGCCGAAGCCGAGCGCGGCGATCGCGGGGCCAATGACAAGCGGCCATTTCGCGCCGAAGCGATCGAGCAAGCCGCCCGACCAGCGCGACAGTGACGCCATTATCAGTGTGAGGGGCAGGAAAACCGCGCCGGCGCGTTCGGCGGAAAATCCTCCGACCTGAATGAGAGCAAAAGGCAGAAAAAAGAGTGCGCCCTCGAGCGCTGCGTAAAGAAGCAAAGTCAGTAAATTGACCGCGCTGAATGTCCGCGATCGAAACAGGCCGAGTGGCAGCATGGGATTTTGGTTGTGTGCTTCCTCCCAGATAAAGACCGCCAGAAGCAATAAGCCGATCAGTAATGCCAGAAGAACCGTTGCGTCGCTCCAGCCCCGTGCCGGCGCCGAAATCAGGCCGAAGGCTAGGCCGGCCAAACCAAGAAACACCAGGATCGAGCCACGCCAATCCAGGCCGCCTTTGCTCTCGACATCGCGGCTCTCGGGCACGTGATAGAGCGCGATCCAGATCGTCGGGATCGCGAGCACGGGGTTGATCAGGAAAATCCAGCGCCAAGTGAAATGATCGACGATCCAGCCGCCGAACAGCGGGCCGATGGCGGCGGCGAGGGCGGAAAAGCCTGCCCAGGTTCCGATGGCTTTGCCGCGTTCGGACTCGTCAAAAGTGGCACCGATGATTGCCAATGAGCACGGGATCAACAGGGCGGCGCCGGCGCCTTGGACCGCACGTGCCATAATTAGTTGGCTGACGTTCGGGGAGAGGCCGCACCACGCCGAGGCCGCGGCAAAGATCGCGACGCCGATAATAAATATGCGGCGCCGGCCGAACAGATCGCCAGCGGCGCCTCCAATCAGGAGAAATGCCGAAAGGAAAAGTGTGTCAGCATTGACGATCCATTGAACGACGACGACGGAGGTGGCGAGGTCGGTCTCGATTGCGGGCAGGGCGACATTGGCGACGGTTTCGTCCACAAAAGAGATGCTCGATGCCAGGATCGCGGCGACCAGCACCCAGGGCTTGGAACTGCCCGGGCAATTCCCGGTCGCACGGGTCGCTTGGATCGTCGCCTGGTCGCACGGCCTTGCTTTCGGATTGATCATCGATCTAGACCCTGAGCGCCGGAAACTTCTATCGGTGCAGTTGTCGTCAGGCTGACGGTAGCTGGTGCGGACTGGTCTCCTGCGAAAAAGCGCTTTGTGGTGAATTCCGTGGGCCCAATTTTACCTGCGAGGAAAGTGGGGTAATGTCCCCACGTCTCCGCAGGTCGGGACCGGCGCGGGTGTAGCTCAATGGTAGAGCAGAAGCCTTCCAAGCTTATGACGAGGGTTCGATTCCCTTCACCCGCTCCAATCTTCGCTGCGAAGCAGCCTAGGCTGTCCGCCGACGCCTGAGTGAAGACGGACGCTCCGGGGAAACATCGTTTGGCCAATGACCATTGTTGCCCTTGCGTTGTTTTGCGCTAAGGGGCATGTGGACGCCGCCTAGGAGTGTAGCTCAATTGGTAGAGCACCGGTCTCCAAAGCCCGTGCCGGATTTTACCGGTGGTGCGCAAGTTATGCCGGTAAAACCTGCACTTTCGTGAGGTCAGTATCACACTAAACCGGGCTCGCTGTGATACTTTTTGTGATACCGCTTTCGGGAAAAGTCGAATAATTGCAGGATGATAGGGTGTTTTTGGCACCTATCGTTGGAGTAGCACAGGTCACGTTTTTTCCGTTGTGCCATTGCCCTACAATTGCTCACTGAGCGGGCTTCGAATCGAGAGGATCAGAAAAGCGCGTAGGCGTGGCGCTGCGGCTGCAACGCGAGAAAAGTGTCGTGCAGTCAGATCAGGGACCGGGGCAATACATGCTATGGGAAGTGGTCCGCTAATTGGCACGCGCGAGAGGCTCGCATGAATTGGCCCTCTTATCGGGACGACCTAATTGACCGCGCGACGGATTCGCCGCCTCCGAACCGGCCCAAACTGTCCTATAAAACCAACAGGAAGAAACCGATTACGCAGACCTCAACGTATGCACGACGAAGCACAGCCTTCTTCAAATCGCTGAGGTTCGCGAGGGGTAATGACGCGCCAACATCATGCGTGACGGCGTGGTAGCGCCTTTGCTAAAATGCAACCGGGCTACACTTGAGGGGGCATTCAATGGCACGAGTCTTATTGGTGTCGCTCGCTTTAATTTTAGCGAGCGCGCCTGCTTTTGCTCAAAACCCCCAAGACCTGATGAACCAGCTCATTCGGCAGCAACAGATTGAGCAACAGCAGCGGTTCGAGGATCAGCAGCGTCAGCGCCAGCTTGATCAGGAAGAGACAACCTATGACCGCCAGAACTGTTTGAAGGCCGGCTATACTGGACCGGACGTTGAGCAATGCGTCCGAGACTCAGCAGCGTGGCGAAGGGGCGTTCGACCGCAAGAATCTTCCGCGCCGGTCGATTTCTCATCATTCGGCACGCCAGCACCCAATCAGCCGCAAGAACCTGAAGGTAGTTTTGGGGGCAGCGCGCCACCCACTGCCGCACAATCTCAAACCGATGTGCCACTGAAAATTAGCGGCGGCATCTTTGTGGTGCCCATCCAGATCAACGGTGCCATCACGCTTGATTTTGGTGTCGATAGCGGCGCTGCCGATGTCAGCATACCGCTTGATGTTTATTCGACGCTCAAGCGCGCCGGCACCATACAGGATGCCGACGTTATTGGGCAGCGCACCTACATATTGGCCGATGGCTCAAAATCCCAATCGATTACCTTTAGGATTTGTTCGCTTAGGATTGGTGACAAAATTGTTGAGGGTGTAACTGGCAGTGTCGCGCCATCCGGCGGTGCTTTGCTCCTGGGGCAATCGTTCCTTAGTCGATTTAAGAGGTGGTCAATCGACAACAACAATCACAAGCTCGTTCTCGAAACTCATTGAGCGAGTGCAGTAATGTTTGCCGCCATGTCTCGTTGCACCACCGGTTTTTCTCCGGGTTCGTGTTTCGATTGTGCGGTTATTTTCTCTGTCGATGCTGGGGATTTGGAGCTAAAACGCTGCTCAAATGCTGCGATACTATTTGTGATACCTGACGGTCGAAAATCGCCGCGTATGCCGTCTTTGCCGTTTGGTCGACAACGCTCTTGAAAAAGCAAGCTATTGTAAGATAAAGGCTTTCGTTCTGTAGGAGTGTAGCTCAATTGGTAGAGCACCGGTCTCCAAAACCGGGGGTTGGGGGTTCGAGCCCCTCCACTCCTGCCAGGCGTCTGCCCGGTTCGCCCGCGAAATTCGTTTGCCAGCCTAGGCGCTTGGGCCGGAATCCGCATTCCTCGCTTGACGGTTGGACCGGCCGGCAGTAGGAAGCCCGTATCGTCAGCGGCCCGGTAACGGACTTCCGCGGCGAACATATCCCCCAAAAAAGGAACCGCATGGCCGGTCTCGTCCTCACTCTGGGCGGGGGATGATTATTGGATTACCCGATGGCAAAAGTCAGTCCGTTTAAGTTTCTGCAGGAAGTGCGCGCCGAGGCGCAGAAGGTTACCTGGCCGACGCGTAAAGAGACGACCGTGACGACCATCATGGTGTTCGTCATGGTCTTCATCGCATCGATCTTCTTTTTGCTGGCGGACCAGGTGATGCGCATCGCGGTAAGTTTTCTGCTCGGCATCAACGCTTAAGCTTTGCAGTCCCAAACCAAATTCATGATCTGGATTTCATGACATGACGAACCGGTGGTACGCGGTCCACGCCTACTCAAACTTCGAAAACAAAGTGGCGGATTCGATCCGTGAACAGGCCAAGCAACGGGGCCTTTCCCCTCTATTCGAGGAAATCCTGGTCCCGAAGGAAAAGGTCGTCGAAGTGCGGCGCGGCCGGAAAGTCGATGCCGAGCGCAAATTCTTCCCGGGCTATGTGCTCGTGAAGATGGAGATGACGGACGAAGCCTATCACCTGATCAAGAATACGCCGAAGGTGACCGGCTTTCTCGGCGCGGATAATAAGCCGATGCCGCTGTCGGACGCCGAAGCCGATCGCATCATCCACCAAGTGCAGGAAGGCATCGAACGGCCGAAACCTTCGGTTTCGTTCGAAGTGGGCGAACAGGTGCGGGTGTCGGATGGCCCCTTCGCCTCGTTCAACGGCACCGTAGAGGAGGTCGACGAAGGCCGCTCGCGGCTCAAGGTCGCGGTGTCGATCTTCGGCCGCGCCACGCCGGTGGAACTCGAATTCGGACAGGTGGAGAAGCTTTGAGACGTCGTCGCCGGGCTTGTTCCGGCGACCTCGATCGAATAGGCAGTGCGCCTATCTAAGGGAATGCCGGGGCCAAGTCCGGGCATGACCAGAGTGAGAAGTCGTGGGAGGTGAGGCGGTCGCCAGCCGTCAAGATCCGCACCACTAACAGGAGTAGAGAATGGCAAAGAAAATCACTGGCTATGTGAAGCTGCAGGTACCGGCGGGGGCGGCTAATCCGTCGCCGCCAATCGGTCCCGCATTGGGCCAGCGCGGCCTCAACATCATGGAGTTCTGCAAGGCATTCAACGCGCAGACCCAGAAGTTGGAGAAGGGCGCCCCGATCCCGGTCACGATCACGGTCTATGCCGACCGCTCGTTTACCTTTGAGATGCGCTCACCGCCGGTGTCGCACTTTCTCAAGAAGGCGGCGAAACTGGAGAGCGGCTCGAAGACGCCGGGCCGCGATTTCGCGGGTTCGGTGACCAAGGCCCAGGTGCGCGAAATCGCCGAAGAGAAATTGAAGGATCTCAACTGCGATACGATCGAGGCGGCGATGCGCATGATCGAAGGGTCGGCGCGTTCTATGGGGCTTGAGGTGAAAGCATGAGCACGCTTGGCAAACGTACGCGTTCTATCCGCGAGAGTGTCGATCGCGAAAAGCTCTATCCGCTCCAGGAGGCCGTGAAGATGGTCAAAGAGCGCGCCAAGGCCAAATTCGACGAGACTGTCGAAGTGGCGATGAATCTCGGCGTCGATCCGCGTCACGCCGATCAGATGGTGCGCGGCGTCGTCAATTTGCCGAACGGCTCCGGCCGGTCGGTGCGCGTTGCGGTATTCGCCCGCGGCGCCAAGGCTGACGAAGCGCGCGCCGCCGGTGCCGACGTGGTTGGTGCCGAGGATCTGGTCGAAAAGGTGCAGGGCGGCGCGATCGATTTCGATCGCGTGGTCGCTACGCCTGACCTGATGCCGCTGGTTGGCCGTCTCGGCAAGGTGCTCGGCCCGCGCGGGCTGATGCCGAACCCGAAGGTCGGTACCGTCACCATGGACGTCACCGGCGCCGTGAAGGGCGCCAAGGGCGGCTCGGTCGAGTTCCGTGTCGAGAAGGCCGGCATCGTCCAGGCCGGCGTCGGCAAGGCCTCATTCAGCGCTGACAAGCTGGTCGAGAACATCATGGCGTTTGCCGATGCCGTGCAGAAATCGCGGCCGGCGGGCGCCAAGGGGCACTTCATCAACCGCGTTGCCGTTTCTTCGACGATGGGGCCGGGTGTGAAGGTCGAGCCTGGCAGCCTGTTCGCAAGCGGCCAGCAGGCGCATTGATTTTTTCCTGCCCCTTAAAACGGGGCTCAAATTGCGCTTGGCAAAGCCGCGATGAACGGCTAAATACCCGCTATGGGCGTGCCGGCCCGGTTTGTCGGCGCGCCTTCGTGCGCTTCTCGAAAACCCGTCGTGACGAGGCATCCTCTTAGATCCCGTGTTTTTCGGATTTTCTAAGAGAATGAGGAGTTTAGGGAATTCGCGGGCGCGCTCCTGTCCGAGACTGCAGGCGCCGGTAACGGCTTAATCCATTTCATTATGGGCCAGCATAGACGGGTGAAGGACTGGGGCCATGGCTTCTTAGAAGCCTATTGCCCTTCGGTTCTGACCTCGATGGCCCGGCACTGCGCAAGCGGTTCCGGGAGGGCAGGGTGTGAATGTCGTCCTGCCTGGTCCGCCCTTTTGAGAGGGGATTAGCGGGACGGCCGGCATCAACCCGGCGGTTCCCGTGGGGACCGCCAACCGGAGAGAGCTTTTGGATCGCGCGGGAAAAAGCGAGCAGGTAGCGGCCCTTGGCGAGGTCTTTAAGACCACCAATGTCGTTGTCGTGGCTCATTATTCCGGTCTGACGGTCGCCCAATTGCAGAATCTGCGTCGGCGGATGAAGCAGGCTGGTGCGAGCGTGCAGGTCGCGAAAAACCGTCTGGCCAAGATCGCTCTTGAGGGCAGCGACGTCGCCTCGATTGCGTCCCTTCTCAAGGGACCAACCCTGATCGCCTTCTCGGTCGATCCGGTGGCGGCGCCCAAGGTTGCCGTCGAATTCGCCAAGGCGAACGAGCGTTTCGTTATTCTTGGTGGCGCGATGGGGACCACCGCACTCGACCCGAATGGGGTCAAGGCCCTGGCGGCCTTGCCTTCGCTCGACGAGCTGCGGGCCAAGATCGTCGGCCTTATCCAGGCGCCGGCTACCAAGATCGCGCAGGTGGTAACTGCCCCTGCCGCCAAGGTTGCCCGCGTCGTGCAGGCCTATGCCAGCAAGACCGATAGCGCGGCTGCTTAAAACATCATCTCAAGGTTAGAACCGAAGGACCAAACTCATGGCTGATCTGCAAAAAATCGTGGACGACTTGTCCACCCTCACGGTGCTCGAGGCTGCCGAGCTCGCCAAGCTTCTCGAGGAGAAGTGGGGCGTTTCGGCTGCTGCCGCGGTTGCGGTAGCTGCCGGGCCGGCTGCCGCCGCGCCTGCCGCGGAAGAAAAGACCGAATTCACCGTCGTTCTTGCCGCCGCCGGCGACAAAAAGATCGAGGTGATCAAAGAGGTTCGTGCCATCACCGGCCTCGGCCTCAAGGAGGCCAAGGACCTGGTCGAGGGCGCGCCCAAGCCAGTCAAGGAAGGCGTCAACAAGGATGACGCCGGCAAAATCAAGGCGCAGCTCGAAAAAGTCGGCGCCAAGGTTGAGCTTAAGTAAGGAGTACTTACTTAGCGGAAGTCCCGGGTGAGCGAGCCGGGATTTCAGGCATAGCGAATGGGTGATTCGGCCTTCTGGCCGAATCACCCGTAAATTGGGCGTCCGACGCCTGTCCCGACGGTCGCGATGGATTGCGGCCCTCTGGAGAGTCGCCTTGATCGCCCCGAATACCTCAACCTGCGGGGCAAGCCCCTGCCGGATTGAGCGTCATGGCTTGAGCCCCAAGGTTCGAGCCCCGTGGTTCGATTGAGCGAGAGGATATAATGGCGCAGACGTTTATCGGTCGGAAGCGCGTAAGAAAGTCATTCGGAAAAATCGAGGAAGTCGCGGAGATGCCGAACCTCATTGAGGTTCAGAAGGCATCCTACGACCAATTCCTCCTGGTGGTGGAACCGCAAGGCGGCCGGCCCAATGAGGGCCTGCAGGCCGTGTTCAAATCGGTATTCCCGATTTCCGACTTTTCATCCACGTCGATGCTGGAATTCGTCAAATACGAATTCGAGCCGCCCAAATACGACGTCGACGAGTGCCGCCAGCGCGGCATGACTTACGCCGCGCCGCTCAAAGTGACGCTGCGCCTGATCGTGTTCGATATCGACGAGGAGACCGGCGCCAAGTCGGTGAAGGACATCAAAGAGCAAGATGTCTACATGGGCGACATTCCGCTCATGACCAACAACGGCACCTTCATCGTCAACGGCACCGAGCGCGTCATCGTCTCGCAGATGCATCGTTCGCCCGGCGTGTTCTTCGATCACGACAAGGGCAAGACGCATTCGTCGGGCAAGCTCTTGTTTGCCGCTCGCATCATTCCCTATCGCGGTTCCTGGCTCGACATCGAGTTCGATGCCAAGGACATCGTCTATGCGCGCGTCGATCGGCGCCGCAAGATTCCGGTCACGTCGCTGCTCTACGCGCTCGGCATGAGCGGCGAGGAAATCCTCAACACCTTCTACAAGCAGGTGCCTTACAAGCGCACCAAGGACGGTTGGCGGGTGCCGTTCGATGCCAACCGGCTGCGCGGCTACAAGGCGATCAACGATCTGGTCGACGCCGATACCGGCAAGGTCGTGCTCGAAGCCGGCAAGAAGCTCACGGTGCGTCAGGCGCGTCAGCTCGCCGAGAAGGGGCTCAAGGCGCTCCGGCTGTCGGATGAGGAATTGATCGGCCATTACATCGCCGAGGACCTCGTCAATCCGAAGACCGGCGAAATCTACACCGAAGCGGGCGAGGAGATCACCGAGAAGAATCTCAAGCTCCTCGTCGAGCAAGGCTACAAGGAGCTGCCGCTCCTGAACATCGACCACGTCAATGTCGGCGCCTATATCCGCAACACGCTGGCGATGGACAAGAACATGACGCGTGAAGACGCGCTGTTCGACATCTACCGCGTCATGCGTCCGGGCGAGCCGCCGACGGTCGATACCGCGCAGAATATGTTCCAGTCGCTGTTTTTCGACCCGGAGCGCTACGACCTGTCCGCGGTCGGCCGCGTCAAGATGAACATGCGGCTCGATCTCACCGTCGACGACACCGTGCGCATCCTGCGCAAGGACGACATCGTTTCGGTGATCCGCACGCTCGTCGATCTGCGCGACGGCAAGGGCGACATCGACGACATCGACCATCTCGGCAATCGCCGCGTGCGTTCGGTCGGCGAGTTGATGGAGAACCAGTACCGTATCGGCCTGTTGCGCATGGAACGCGCGATCAAGGAACGCATGTCGTCGGTCGATATCGACACGGTGATGCCGCAGGACCTGATCAACGCCAAGCCGGCGGCCGCCGCGGTGCGCGAGTTCTTCGGTTCCTCGCAGCTGTCGCAGTTCATGGACCAGACCAATCCGCTGTCGGAGATCACGCATAAGCGGCGTCTCTCGGCCCTTGGCCCGGGCGGTCTGACGCGCGAGCGTGCCGGCTTCGAGGTGCGCGACGTGCACCCGACGCATTACGGCCGCATCTGCCCGATCGAGACGCCGGAAGGTCCGAATATCGGTCTGATCAATTCGCTCGCGACTTATGCGCGGGTGAACAAATACGGCTTCGTCGAAACGCCTTATCGCAAGGTCAAGGATGGCCGGGTCACCGACGAAGTGATCTACCTCTCGGCGATGGAAGAGGGACGCTACACCGTCGCTCAGGCCAACTCCGTGATCGATCCCAAGGGCCGCTTCACCGACGATCTCGTCGTCGTGCGGCATGCCGGCGACGTGCAGCTCATTCCGCCGGACAAGGTGGATTTTATGGACGTGTCGCCGAAGCAGCTCGTTTCGGTCGCCGCGGCGCTTATTCCGTTCCTCGAGAACGACGACGCCAACCGCGCCTTGATGGGCTCCAACATGCAGCGCCAGGCGGTGCCGCTGGTTCGAGCCGAGGCGCCGTTCGTCGGCACCGGCATGGAAGGCGTGGTCGCCCGCGACTCCGGCGCGGCTATTGCCTCGCGGCGTACCGGCGTAGTCGATCAGGTCGACGCTACCCGTATCGTCATCCGTGCCACCGATGAGCCGGATCCGACCAAGCCCGGCGTCGATATCTATCGGCTGATGAAATTCCAGCGCTCCAACCAGAACACCTGCATCAACCAGCGGCCGCTGGTGAAAGTGGGCGATCAGGTCAAGAAGGGCGACATCATCGCCGACGGTCCGTCGACCGATCTCGGTGAGCTCGCGCTCGGGCGGAACGTGCTGGTCGCGTTCATGCCGTGGAACGGCTACAACTTCGAAGACTCGATCCTGCTATCCGAGCGCATCGTCAAAGACGACGTCTTCACCTCGATCCACATCGAGGAATTCGAAGTGATGGCGCGCGACACCAAGCTCGGCCCCGAAGAAATCACCCGCGATATTCCCAACGTCTCGGAAGAGACGCTAAAGAATCTCGACGAGGCCGGCATCGTCTATATCGGTGCGGAAGTGCGCGCCGGCGACATTCTGGTCGGCAAGATCACGCCGAAGGGCGAAAGCCCGATGACGCCGGAGGAAAAGCTCCTGCGCGCCATCTTCGGCGAAAAAGCCTCCGACGTGCGCGACACCAGCTTGCGTGTTCCGCCCGGCGTGCAGGGCACCGTGGTCGAAGTTCGCGTCTTCAATCGCCACGGCGTCGATAAGGACGAGCGCGCGCTCGCCATCGAGCGTGAAGAGATCGAACGTCTCGCCAAGGACCGCGACGACGAGCAGGCGATCCTCGACCGTAACGTCTATGGTCGCCTTGCCGAACTGCTCGAAGGCCGCCAAGGGGTTGCCGGACCGAAGGGCTTCAAGAAGGACACCAAGATCACCCGCGCCGTACTCGAAGAATATCCGCGCGCGCAGTGGTGGATGTTCGCTTCGCCGAACGACAAGATCATGGCGGAGATCGAAGCGATCCGGAAGCAGTACGACGAGTCGAAGAAGCGCCTTGAACAGCGCTTCCTCGACAAGGTCGAAAAGCTGCAGCGCGGCGACGAATTGCCGCCCGGCGTCATGAAGATGGTCAAGGTCTTCGTCGCCGTGAAGCGCAAGATCCAGCCCGGTGACAAGATGGCCGGCCGCCACGGCAATAAGGGCGTGGTGTCGAAGATCGTGCCGTCGGAGGACATGCCGTTCCTCGCCGACGGCACTCCGGTCGATGTTGTGCTCAATCCGCTCGGCGTGCCTAGCCGCATGAATGTCGGGCAGATTCTCGAGACCCATCTCGGCTGGGCTTGCGCCGGCCTCGGCATCAAGATCGGCAATACGGTCGACACCTATCACGGCAAGCGAGATCCGAAGCCGCTGAAGGAATTGCTGCGCAAGATCTACGGCGAGGACGAGACCATCAAGTCGCTCGACGAGAAAGGTCTCATGGAGCTCGGCAGCAATCTGCGCCACGGCGTACCGATTGCGACCCCGGTGTTCGACGGCGCCAAAGAGGCCGATATCGAGAACATGCTCGATCTCGCCGGCCTCGACCACTCGGGGCAGGTGTCGCTTTATGACGGACGCACCGGCGATACCTTCGATCGCAAGGTCACGGTCGGCTATATCTACATCCTGAAGCTGCACCATCTGGTCGACGACAAGATCCACGCCCGTTCGATCGGCCCCTACAGCCTCGTCACCCAGCAACCGCTCGGCGGCAAGGCCCAGTTCGGCGGTCAGCGTTTCGGCGAAATGGAGGTGTGGGCGCTCGAAGCCTATGGCGCCGCCTACACGCTGCAGGAGATGCTGACGGTGAAGTCCGACGACGTTGCCGGACGCACCAAGGTTTACGAGTTGATCGTGCGCGGCGACGACGCGTTCGAGTTCGGTATTCCGGAATTGTTCAACGTGCTCGTCAAGGAAATGCGCTCGCTCGGTCTCAACGTCGACCTGTTCAATTCCAAGCAGCAGCGCGGCGACGGCCTGCCCGAGGCGGCCGAGTAACGGTTGGAGAGCGGCGCTCGCGCCGCTCTCGCGTTCATCGCCGGCGTAGGCGATGCCCCGGCTGTGCCGGGTACGACGGTGAAAGAGAAATTACGATAGCGGCCGACACGGTCGGCAAGCGGAGAATACGATGAACCAAGAGATCATGAATTTTTTCAGCCCGCAGGTGCCGGCTCAGGTCTTCGACCAGATCCGGATTTCAATTGCGAGTCCGGATAAGATTCTTTCCTGGTCTTACGGCGAAATCAAAAAGCCAGAGACCATCAACTACCGCACCTTCAAGCCCGAGCGCGACGGCCTGTTCTGCGCGCGCATCTTCGGGCCGATCAAGGATTACGAGTGCTTGTGCGGCAAGTACAAGCGCATGAAGTACAAGGGCATCATCTGCGAGAAGTGCTCGGTCGAAGTCACGCTGTCGCGGGTGCGGCGCGAGCGCATGGGCCATATCGAGCTCGCCGCGCCGGTAGCGCATATCTGGTTCTTGAAGTCGCTGCCGAGCCGGATCGGACTCCTGCTCGACATGACGCTCAAGGATCTCGAGCGCATTCTCTATTTCGAATATTACGTCGTTCTCGAGCCGGGTCTCACCCCGCTCAAGGACCGTCAGCTCCTGAGCGAAGACGAATACGTCAAGGCGCAGGATGAGTTCGGCGCGGACAGCTTCACTGCCATGATCGGCGCGGAAGCGATCCGTGAAATGCTCAAAGCACTCGATCTTGAAAAGATGGCGGCCGATCTGCGCCAGGAAATTATCGAGACGACGTCCGAGCTCAAGCCGAAGAAGCTCGCCAAGCGGCTGAAGCTGATCGAGGCCTTCACCCAGTCCAGCAACAAGCCGGAATGGATGATCCTCACCCATGTGCCGGTGATTCCGCCCGATCTGCGCCCGTTGGTACCGCTCGACGGCGGCCGCTTCGCCACGTCCGACCTCAACGATCTCTATCGCCGCGTCATCAACCGCAACAACCGCTTGAAGCGGCTGATCGAGTTGCGCGCTCCCGATATCATCATCCGCAACGAGAAGCGGATGTTGCAGGAAGCTGTCGACGCCTTGTTCGATAACGGCCGCCGCGGCCGCGTCATCACCGGGGCCAACAAGCGGCCGCTGAAGTCGCTCGCCGACATGCTCAAGGGCAAGCAGGGCCGGTTCCGCCAGAACCTGCTCGGCAAGCGCGTCGACTATTCCGGCCGCTCCGTGATCGTGGTTGGTCCCGAACTCAAGCTGCATCAGTGCGGCTTGCCGAAGAAGATGGCGCTCGAACTGTTCAAGCCGTTCATCTATTCGCGGCTTGACGCCAAAGGCCTGTCGACCACGGTGAAGCAGGCCAAGAAGCTGGTCGAGAAGGAGAAGCCCGAGGTTTGGGACATTCTCGACGAGGTCATTCGCGAGCATCCTATTCTGCTCAACCGCGCGCCGACGCTGCATCGCCTCGGCATTCAGGCTTTCGAGCCGGTTCTGATCGAGGGCAAGGCAATCCAGCTGCATCCGCTGGTTTGCGCGGCCTTTAACGCCGACTTTGACGGCGACCAGATGGCGGTTCACGTGCCGCTGTCGCTCGAGGCGCAGCTCGAAGCGCGCGTCTTGATGATGTCGACCAACAACATCCTGCACCCCGCGAACGGCGCGCCGATCATCGTGCCGTCGCAGGATATCGTGCTCGGCCTTTATTACCTCTCGATCATTCGCGACGCCGTCGAGGGCGAGAAACCGAAATTGTTCGGCGACTTGGCCGAGATCGAGCTTGCTTTGCAAGAAAAGGCCGTCGCCTTGCACTCGCGGATCAAATACCGCTGGCAGGGCGTCGGCGAGGACGGCAAGGCGGTCACGCGCTGGTACGACACGACGCCGGGCCGGGTCATTCTCGGCTCGGTGTTGCCGAAGCTGGCCAAGACGCCGTTCGATCTCGTCAACAAGCTTATGACGAAGCGCGAAATCTCCAGCATGATCGATACGGTCTATCGCCACTGCGGTCAGAAGGAGACGGTGATCTTCTGCGATCGCGTCATGGCGCTTGGCTTCCATCACGCCTTCAAGGCTGGCATTTCATTCGGCAAGGACGACATGGTGGTGCCGCGCTCCAAGAAGGCAAGCGTGGAGCGGACCCGCGATCTCGTGAAGGAGTTCGAGCAGCAGTATAACGACGGCCTGATCACCCAAGGCGAGAAATACAACAAGGTGGTCGACGCCTGGTCGAAGTGCACTGAAGAAATCGCCGAAGCGATGATGAAGGAGATTTCCACCTCTCGGCCTGCCGAGAAGGGCGAGGAAGCTCAGGTCAACTCGATCTATATGATGGCGCATTCCGGCGCCCGCGGTTCGCCGGCGCAGATGCGTCAGCTCGCGGGTATGCGCGGGCTGATGGCGAAGCCGTCCGGCGAAATCATCGAAAGCCCGATCATTTCGAACTTCAAGGAAGGGCTATCGGTGCTCGAGTACTTCAACTCGACGCACGGCGCGCGTAAAGGGCTTGCCGATACGGCGCTCAAGACCGCCAACTCCGGCTATCTGACGCGTCGTCTTGTCGACGTGGCGCAAGACTGCATCATCACCGACTATGACTGCGGTACCACCCGCGGCATCAAGGTGCGCGCCATCATCGATGCCGGCACGGTCGTCGCCTCGCTGGCTAGCCGCATTCTGGGCCGCACCACGGCCGAGGACGTGCGCGACCCGTTGGGTACCCAAGTTCTGGTGCCTAATGCCACGCTGCTCGAAGAGCAGCACGTCGAGAAGCTGGTGAATGCCGGCGTGCAGGAGCTTAAGATCCGCTCCGTGCTCACCTGCGAGACCGTTACCGGCGTCTGCGGAGCCTGCTACGGTCGCGATCTTGCCCGCGGCACCCCGGTCAATATGGGTGAAGCAGTGGGCGTCATCGCCGCTCAGTCGATCGGCGAGCCGGGCACCCAGCTGACGATGCGTACGTTCCACATCGGCGGCGCGGCGCAGATTTCCGAGCAGTCGTTCATCGAGTCGAATTTCGAGGGTACGGTCAAGATCAAGAACTTGAACGTCGCTCGCAATTCGGATGGCGATCTGATCGCGATGGGCCGCAACCTCATCGTTGCTGTGCTTGATCCGGACGGTACCGAACGTGCCGTGCACCGTATCCAGTACGGCGCGCGCCTGAAGATCGAGGACGGTCAGCATATCAAACGCGGCGATCGCATCGCCGAGTGGGATCCGTACACCCGCCCGATCCTCACCGAGCTCGAGGGCGTCATCGGTTACGAAGATCTCGTCGACGGCCAGTCGCTGACGAAGTTGCTCGACGAGTCGACCGGCATCGCCAAGCGCGTGGTCATCGATTGGCGTTCGGGCTCCGCCCGCGGCCAGCAGGATCTGCGACCCGCTCTGGTGATCAAGGGCAAGGACGGCAAGATCCTCAAACTCGCTCGTGGCGGCGACGCGCGCTACATGCTTGCGGTCGATGCCGTCATCTCGGTCGATCCTGGCGCAACCGTGCGAGCGGCCGACGTTATCGCGCGTATCCCGACGGAAAGCGCGAAGACGCGCGACATCACCGGCGGTCTGCCGCGTGTCGCCGAATTGTTCGAGGCCCGCCGGCCGAAGGAGTCCGCGGTGATCGCGGAAATCTCCGGTACGGTCCGTTTCGGCCGCGACTACAAGAACAAGCGGCGCATCAGCATCGAGCCGACCGATAAGAACGAGGAGCCCAGAGAGTATCTCGTCGCCAAAGGCAAGCACATTCACTTGCAGGATGGCGACGTGATCGAGAAGGGCGACTTCATCGTCGAAGGCAATCCTGCGCCGCACGACATCCTGGCGATCAAAGGCGTCGAGGAGCTTGCCGGCTACCTCGTCAACGAGATCCAGGACGTCTATCGGCTCCAGGGCGTTGCCATCAACGACAAGCACATCGAAGTGATCGTGCGGCAGATGTTGCAGAAGGTCGAGATCACCGACTCCGGCGAGACCGATCTGATCCAAGGCGATCAGGTCGATAAGCTGGAGTTCGATGAAGCCAATGCACGCGCGGCGGCCGACGGCAAAAAGCCGGGGACCGCACATCCGGTGCTGCTCGGCATTACCAAGGCTTCGCTGCAGACGCGCTCGTTCATCTCGGCGGCTTCGTTCCAGGAGACGACACGTGTGCTCACCGAGGCAGCGGTCAACGGCAAGCACGACACGCTCGACGGCTTGAAAGAAAATGTCATCGTCGGCCGTCTGATCCCGGCAGGGACGGGCGCGATGATGAACAAAATGCGCGAAGTCGCGATTAAGCGGGATGCACTCATTCTCGCCGAGCGCGAGAAAGAAGCGGCCATCAAGGCCGAGGCGGCCACTGAACATGTGGCACTCCCCGCCGCGGAATAAGCGGCGGCTTTATTCAATCGATGACGGAAGGCCGCCGCTTGGCGGCCTTTTCGCTTTCTACGGCATCTCGGGTCGCGGGGGATCGATTTCCGGACCCGCCTCGGTCTTCAATTGATGCGTCGACCGGACAGTTCGGAATAAAGCCCGGCGAATTGTTCATCGACCGCCGCTTTTTCCTCAGCGCTCTGCCATGGGATATCGTAATCGACCCGAAACTCGGAAGATTCCCGGCCCGTCAGGCGTTCCGCGAACTCGCCAAGCCGCCCCCCGAACCACTTCCGGCGTGGCAGCCGCTGTGGCGTTTCGACCGGTTTTTCGTTGAACAATTCGGCCAGGCGGCTGCACGCGATATCAGGCTGCAGCGCCAGCCGATCGGTATCGACGAAGTGGACGTCGGGTTGCAGCCATTTTTCGGCATGCAGTTCGACGCATTTCTTGACGGTCGCATCGAGGCCAAAGAAATCGTCCACTGTCGGCAGGAATGACCCGATCGAACCGCGGAATTGTCGGAATTCGGCGTAGCTCTTGATCGTCGTCGAGAAGCGGCGGAACGGGTAGAGGACTATCGCCCGCGCGGGCTTCAACTTTTCTGCCGCTTCCAGGTGAGTCGCGCTAACAATCCCAGAGTAATGGGAGTGCAATAGGAAATGAGTTTCCTTTCGGTCGCGCAATTGCGTGGCGATTTCTTCTCGCCAGTTCGCCCTGTCCAATCCAACATAGATAAGAGATGCGCTCTCCCATGGCTTCAGCTTCCGGTTGAATTCCTGGAAGTTCTTCCGAATGAAGTCGATAAGGAGATGGGTGCCGCTACGAGGATGAGATATGACGAACACGCACGTTCGTGCGGTTATTCCTGAATGCATTCGTAATTCGCCGCCGCCTCGCGCGCCCCGGTTGTCAGACTAGGAAAGCGCCAGTAATCACGTCAATAGCGTGTGGTTAGTAAAGAAGTGGTATGGCGGTACGCTTTCATGACAAGGGCAGATCCGTAATGGCGGCAGGGCTCAAAGTTCTCAGCGGCGGCGCCATGCGTGTTCTTATGGTCGAAGTCGTCCCGTTGTTCGAGCGCTTGCATGCCGCCAAGGTCGATATCGAATTCCGCCTAACGTCGGTGCTGCAAAAGGAGATCGTGGCCGGTGCGGCTTTCGACGTTGCCTTGTTGCCGCGCCCGGAACTTGAAGAACTGGGCCGGAGCGGCAGGATCGCGCTTGGTGTCACTGACGTAACGCGTTCGACTGTCGGACTAGCGGTCCGGGCTGGCGCGCCAAAGCCGGACATAGATACCGTCGCGGCGTTCAGGCGCACGTTGGTTGCGGCTCGCACAATCGCTTACAGCGACGGTCCGAGCGGCGCCTATATTGCTGATCTTTTGCAACGGCTTGGTCTTGCCGATGAGATGAAGCCGAAAACCAAGTTAACGAGTAGGCCAGTGGCTGAACTGGTCGCCTCCGGCGACGCCGAGATTGGCCTCCAGCAGATCGTTGCTATCCTGCCGGTGAAAGGCGCCGAACTCGTCGGTCCGCTGCCGAGCGAATTGCAGAACGTCATTGTCTACGCGGCAGGCGTTTCCCCGGACTCGCAGGAGGAAGCCGCGGCACGCGATTTCATCGCCTTTCTGGCGACAGAGGACGTAAAGCGTCTCGTTCGGGCCAAGGGCATGGAGCCCGGGTGATTGACAGGGTGTAATGGCCTTCGAAAGAGGGCAGATGTGCTTGCGCCATCGCACTATTGTGGCCATATCGGCTTGACTTGGAACGGTAGCGCCGATACATACCGCGCACTTTACGGCAGGCGGTGAGCTTCGCCCGTCGGAACGGCCTGCCCTGGTCCCCGCATAAGTTATTGAAAGTCGTAGCCTTTGGCTCGCTTTCGGCTTGTCGGTTTCAGACCCGGCGTGACGCCTCGACGAAGGAAGCTCAAACGCTGCCGCTGACTACGCAAAGTCAGACGACCAGGGCATGACCGCGTGTTGCAGCGCGGTCCTCTGCGAAGGCCAAGCGCCCTTCCGCGCCGGAAGCGGATGGCGCGATTTGGTTTTGCGCGAACGGATTCGCGCAAAGCCGGATCATTGGATTTTTGGGCGTGAGCCCGCGAATGGCAACAAGGGGCGAGCGCCCCGTCTTGGAGCGAAGGAACGGATGCCGACGATCAACCAGCTCATTCGCAAGCCGCGGGTTGCGCAGCACGCGAAGAAGAAGGTGCCGGCCTTGCAGCAGAGCCCGCAAAAGCGCGGCGTCTGCACCCGCGTCTATACGACGACACCGAAGAAGCCGAACTCGGCACTGCGCAAGGTCGCCAAGGTCCGGCTGACCAACGGCTTCGAGGTGATCGGTTACATCCCCGGCGAGGGCCATAACCTGCAAGAGCACTCGGTGGTGATGATCCGCGGCGGCCGCGTTAAGGATTTGCCTGGCGTCCGCTATCACATCCTGCGCGGTGTCCTCGATACGCAGGGCGTCAAAAACCGTAAACAGCGCCGCTCCAAATACGGCGCGAAACGGCCGAAGTAAGGAACAAACAGATGTCCCGCCGCCATAGGGCCGATAAACGCGAAATCCTGCCGGATCCGAAATTCGCGAACGTCGTGGTTACGAAATTCATGAACTCGGTCATGCATGCCGGCAAAAAGTCGGTCGCCGAGAACATCGTTTATGGCGCGTTGGACATCATCGAGGGCAAGACCAGGCAGAGCCCGGTCACGGTATTCCAGCAGGCGCTGGATAATGTGATGCCGTCGATCGAGGTTCGTTCGCGCCGCGTCGGCGGCGCGACCTATCAGGTGCCGGTCGAAGTGCGGATCTCGCGGCGCCAGGCGCTCGGTATTCGCTGGATCATTTCCGCGGCGCGCGAGCGCAACGAGAAGACAATGACGGAGCGGCTCTCGGCGGAGTTGCTCGACGCGTCGAATAACAGGGGGAACGCCGTAAAGAAGCGCGAAGACACGCACCGGATGGCGGAAGCCAACCGCGCGTTCTCGCACTATCGCTGGTAAGGCCGGCGATAGCGCAAGATTTGACCCCTAAGGACCGACGACATGCCCCGCACTAATCCGATCGAGGACTATCGTAACTTCGGCATCATGGCTCACATTGATGCCGGCAAGACCACGACGACCGAGCGCGTCCTCTATTACACCGGCAAGAGCCATAAGATCGGCGAAGTCCACGACGGCGCTGCGACCATGGATTGGATGGAGCAGGAGCAGGAGCGCGGCATCACCATCACCTCGGCCGCGACCACCGCGCAGTGGAACGGCAAGCGCCTGAACATCATCGACACGCCCGGCCACGTCGACTTCACCATCGAGGTGGAGCGTTCGCTGCGCGTGCTCGACGGCGCGGTATGCGTGCTCGACTCCAATCAGGGCGTTGAGCCGCAGACCGAGACGGTATGGCGCCAGGGCGACCGTTATAAAGTCCCGCGCATCGTTTTCTGCAACAAGATGGACAAGACCGGCGCGGATTTCTTCCAGTGCCTGAAAGACATTGTCGATCGTCTAGGCGCCAAGCCAATCGCGATTCAGCTCCCGATCGGCTCTGAAAGCAATTTCAAGGGCATCATCGATCTCGTCCGCATGGTTGGCGTTGTTTGGGAAGAAGAAACCCTCGGCGCGAAATATCACGACGTCGAAATTCCGGCCGATCTCGCCGAGCAAGCCAAGGAATATCGCGAGAAGCTCGTTGAAGCGGCCGTCGAACTCGACGACGACGCGATGACGGCTTACCTCGATGGCAAGGAACCGGATGTCGCGACGCTCAAGCGGCTCATCCGCAAGGCCGTAATCGCCGGCGCGTTCTTCCCGGTGTTGTGCGGCTCGGCATTCAAGAACAAGGGCGTACAGCCGCTGCTTGACGCCGTCGTCGATTTCCTGCCGTCGCCGCTCGACGTGCCGGCCATCAAGGGCGTCGACATGAAGGGCAACGAGATCGAGCGCCATGCGTCCGATTCCGAGCCGCTCGCTCTGTTGGCATTCAAGATCATGGACGATCCGTTCGTCGGCACCATCACGTTCTGCCGCATCTATTCGGGCAAGCTCGAAAGCGGCACCGGCGTGGTGAACTCGACCAAGGACCGCAAGGAACGCGTCGGCCGCATGCTGTTGATGCATGCCAACAACCGCGAAGACATCAAAGAAGCCTACGCCGGTGACATCGTGGCGCTGGCCGGCCTGAAAGAGGTTCGTACCGGCGACACGCTGTGCGATCCGCAGAAGCCGGTGATCCTCGAAAAAATGGAATTTCCCGATCCGGTCATCGAGATCGCGATCGAGCCGAAGTCCAAAGCCGATCAGGAAAAGCTCGGCGTGGCTTTGGCCAAGCTCGTTGCCGAGGATCCCTCGTTCCGGGTCAACACCGATCCGGAATCCGGCCAGACCATCATCAAGGGCATGGGCGAACTCCATCTCGACATCAAGGTGGATATCCTCAAGCGCACCTATAAGGTCGATGCCAATATCGGCGCGCCGCAGGTCGCCTATCGGGAAAAGATCACCCGCTCCGCCACGGTCGACTATACGCATAAGAAGCAGACCGGCGGTCACGGCCAGTTCGCGCGCATCAAGATCGTCGCCGAGCCGGCCGAGCAGGGCGCCGGTTTTGTGTTCGAAAACGAGATCGTCGGCGGATCGGTGCCGCGGGAGTTCTTCCCGGCCGTCGAGAAGGGTCTTGAAGGGTCGCTGAGCTCCGGCGTACTGGCCGGCTTCCCGGTGGTCGATCTGAAGGTCAGCCTGGTCGACGGCGCATCGCATGATGTCGATTCATCGGCGATGGCGTTCGAAATCTGCGCGCGTACGGCAATGCGCGAAGCGCTGCAAAAAGGCGGTCCGGCTCTGCTTGAGCCGGTCATGAAGGTCGAAGTGGTGACGCCGGAAGACTATACCGGCTCGGTCATCGGCGACCTCAATTCGCGGCGCGGCCAAATTCAGGGTCAGGACATGCGCGGCAATGCCAACGTCATCAATGCGATGGTGCCGCTCGCCAACATGTTCTCCTACGTCAACAATCTGCGCTCCATGTCACAGGGGCGCGCCACGTTCACGATGCAATTCGACCACTACGCGGAAGTGCCGAAAGCAATCGCCGAAGAAGTTCAGGCGAAGTTCGCTTAACGAGAATTAACAGGAACTAGAGCAGAGAGCCGGAACGGAGAGTCCTATGGCCAAGGAAAAATTCAATCGCAACAAGCCGCATTGCAATATCGGCACGATCGGTCACGTCGATCATGGCAAGACGTCCTTGACGGCGGCGATCACCAAGGTATTGGCGGAAACGGGTCAGGCACACTTCACGGCCTATGATCAGATCGACAAGGCGCCGGAAGAGAAAGCGCGTGGCATCACCATCGCGACCGCGCACGTCGAATACGAGACCAACAAGCGCCACTATGCGCACGTCGACTGCCCCGGTCACGCCGACTATGTGAAGAACATGATCACCGGCGCGGCACAGATGGACGGTGCAATCCTCGTCGTCAGCGCCGCCGACGGCCCGATGCCGCAGACCCGCGAGCACATCCTGCTTGCCCGTCAGGTCGGCGTCCCGGCGCTGGTCGTGTTCCTCAACAAGGTCGACATGGTCGACGATCCCGAACTGCTTGAGCTGGTAGAGCTCGAGGTTCGCGAGCTTCTCTCCAAGTACAACTTCCCCGGCGACAAGATTCCGGTGATCAAGGGATCAGCGCTGATGGTGCTGGAGGACAAAGATCCGAAGCTCGGCAAGGAAGCGATCCTCGAACTGATGAAGGCGGTGGACGAATACATTCCGCAGCCGGAGCGTCCCAAGGATCAGCCGTTCCTGATGCCGGTCGAAGACGTGTTCTCGATCTCGGGCCGCGGCACCGTCTGCACCGGCCGTATCGAACGCGGCGTCATCAAGGTCGGCGAGGAAGTCGAGATCGTCGGTATCAAGGCGACGACCAAGACCACCGTCACCGGTGTTGAAATGTTCCGCAAGCTGCTCGACCAGGGCGAGGCCGGCGACAACGTCGGCTGCCTGTTGCGCGGCACGAAACGTGAGGAAGTGGAGCGCGGTCAGGTGCTGTGCAAGCCGGGCACCGTGAAGCCGCACACCAAATTCAAGGCCGAGGCGTACATTCTCACCAAGGAAGAAGGTGGTCGCCACACGCCGTTCTTCACCAACTATCGGCCGCAGTTCTATTTCCGCACCACCGACGTGACCGGTGTGGTGACGCTGCCAGAAGGCACCGAGATGGTGATGCCGGGCGATAATATCGCCATGGAAGTCACGCTGATCGTGCCGATCGCCATGGAAGAGAAGCTGCGTTTTGCTATTCGCGAGGGTGGCCGCACCGTCGGCGCCGGCGTGGTGGCAAGCATCATCGAATAGGGAAACTCGTGTTGTCGTGCCCGGTCTTGTGCCGAGCACGACGCCCCCACCTTAATCCTCCCCCGCTAGCGGGGGAGGGATGGGAGGGGAAAAGACGTGAATGGTCGGGACAAACTCGGCCATGGCGAGACAGAAAGACGAACCGATGAACGGCCAGAATATCCGCATCCGGCTCAAGGCGTTCGATCATCGCATTCTCGATGCGTCGACGCGCGAGATCGTCAACACGGCCAAGCGCACCGGTGCGCAGGTGCGTGGGCCGATTCCGCTGCCGACCAAGATCGAGAAGTTCACGGTCAATCGCTCACCGCACGTCGACAAGAAAAGCCGCGAACAGTTCGAAATGCGCACGCACAAACGTCTGCTCGACATCGTCGATCCGACGCCGCAGACGGTCGATGCACTGATGAAGCTCGATCTCGCTGCCGGCGTCGACGTCGAGATCAAGCTCTAAGGCGTGGAGAAGAGACAAATGCGTTCCGGAGTTCTCGCACAAAAGGTCGGGATGACGCGTCTCTTCACCGAGACCGGCGAACACGTCCCGGTCACGGTATTGCGGCTCGGCAATTGTCAGGTGATCGGCCACCGTACCAAGGATAAGAACGGCTACGTCGCGCTTCAACTCGGCGCCGGCAAGCGCAAGGTGCAGACAACGACCAAAGCCGACCGCGGGCACTTCGCAGTCGCCAAGGTCGAGCCCAAGCGCAAGCTCGCCGAGTTCCGCGTCGATGACGACGCCCTGATCCCGGTCGGTGCCGAGATCACGGCAGATCACTTCGTCGTCGGCCAATATGTCGACGTCACGGGTACCTCGACCGGCAAGGGTTTCGCCGGCGGCATGAAGCGGTGGAATTTCGCCGGTCTGCGTGCCAGCCACGGCGTGTCGATCTCGCATCGTTCGATCGGGTCGACCGGCGGCCGGCAGGATCCCGGCAAGACTTTCAAGAACAAAAAAATGCCCGGCCATCTTGGCGTCGATCGGGTAACCACGCTCAATCTCAAAGTCAGGCAGACTGACGTGGCGCGCGGCTTGATCCTGGTCGAAGGCGCCGTTCCCGGCGTCAATGGCGGTTGGATCACGGTGCGCGACGCGGTGAAGAAGAAACTGCCGGACGGCGTGCCGAAGCCCGGCAAGTTCAAGCTCGCCGATAATGAGTCGATCGCACCTGTTGCGGTCGGCCAAGAACAAACGGCGGCGGAGGGCGCGTGAGATGGAACTGAAAGTCACCTCACTCGACGGCAAGGAATCCGGCTCGGTCACGTTGTCCGACGCCATTTTCGGCCTCGATCCGCGCACCGACCTCATCCACCGCTGCGTGGTATGGCAGCTCGCCAAGCGCCGCAGCGGCACTCACGCCGTGAAGAACCGCGCGGACATCCACCGCACCGGCAAGAAAATGTACCGGCAGAAGGGCACCGGCGGCGCCCGGCACGGTTCGGCGCGGGTCAATCTGTTCCGCGGTGGCGGCCGTTCGTTCGGTCCACATACCCGCAGCCACGAAATTGGCCTGCCGAAGAAAGTCCGTGCGCTTGCACTGCGCCACGCGCTCTCCGCCAAGGCGAAGGACGGCGGCATTGTCGTCATCGACGTGCTTTCGGTGAAAGAAGCCAAGACCAAGGCGCTGCGCGGCCATTGCGACAAGCTCGGCCTTTCCAACGCGTTGTTCATCGACGGCGCGGAGGTTGCGGCTGACGTGCGTAGCGCTGCTCGCAACATTCCGAATATCGACGTGCTGCCGGTCGCCGGCATCAATGTTTACGACATCATGCGGCGGCAGAAGCTCGTGCTCACCCGCGCCGCTGTCGATGCACTGGAGGCGCGATTCAAATGACGACCACCGATCCGCGCCATTACGACGTCATCGTCGCGCCGCTCATCACCGAGAAGGCCACCAATGCGTCCGAGTTCAACAAGGTCGTATTCAAGGTCGCCATGACCGCGACCAAGCCGCAAATCAAGGAAGCGGTCGAGAAGCTGTTCGACGTCAAGGTCAAAAGCGTCAATACGCTGCTCCGTAAGGGCAAGATGCGTGTTTTCAAAGGCCGTTATGGCCGCACGTCCGATACCAAGCGCGCGATCGTGACCCTCGAAGAGGGCCAAACGATCGACGTGACCACGGGGCTGTAAGGAGCGGGCGATGGCACTCAAATCCTATAACCCGACCACGCCCGGCCAGCGCCAATTGGTGCTGGTGAATCGCGCCGGCCTGCACACTGGCAAGCCGGTGAAGGCGCTGACCGAGGGCAAGAATTCGACTGGCGGCCGCAACAATAACGGCCGCATCACCTCGCGCTATCGGGGCGGCGGCCACAAGAAGGCTTACCGCACGATCGATTTCAAGCGCCGCAAATTCGACACGCCGGCGAAAGTGGAGCGGATCGAATACGATCCGAACCGCACCGCTTTCATCGCGCTCGTCAAATACGAAGATGGCGAACAGGCTTATATCCTGGCGCCGCAGCGGCTCTCCGCCGGCGACGCCATTGTTGCCGGTGAGCATGTCGACGTGAAGCCTGGCAACGCCATGCCGATCGCCAATATTCCGGTCGGCACCATCGTCCATAATATCGAGATTAAGATCGGCAAGGGCGGTCAGATCGCGCGGTCGGCCGGCACTTACGCCCAGATCGTCGGCCGCGACGGCGAATATGTCATCTTGCGGCTCAATTCCGGCGAGCAGCGCCTGGTTCACGGCCGCTGCCTCGCCACCGTCGGCGCGGTGTCCAATCCGGACAATATGAACGTTTCGATCGGCAAGGCCGGGCGCAACCGCTGGATGGGGTGGCGCGGTCACGTCCGCGGCGAAACCATGAACCCGGTTGATCATCCGCTCGGCGGGCGCACGCGCGGCGGCCGGCATCCGGTCACCCCGTGGGGCAAGCCGACCAGGGGTAAGAAGACGCGCAAGAACAAGAGCACGGCGAAGTTCATAATGGTGAGCCGCCATGCACGCAAGAAGGGTTAAGGAGCGATCATGACGCGTTCGGTCTGGAAGGGTCCGTTTGTCGACGGTTATCTGCTGAAAAAGGCGGATGCCGCGCGCTCGTCCGGACGCCACGAGATGATCCGCATCTGGTCGCGGCGTTCGACGATCCTGCCGCAGTTCGTGGGCCTCACGTTCGGCGTCTATAACGGGCAGAAGCACATCCCGGTGGCGGTCACCGAGGAGATGGTCGGCCACAAGTTTGGCGAATTCGCGCCGACCCGCACGTTCTTCGGCCATACGTCCGATCGCAAAGCCAAGCGCAGTGGTGGTGGCGAAGGCGCATCGGCGCCGTCTGCTCCGGCCTCGGCCGGGTAGGAGAGTTTCGATGAGCAAGAAAAAGCGCGAACGCGCGCTCGCCGACAACGAGGCTAAGGCGATCAGCCGCATGCTGCGGATCAGCCCGCAGAAGCTGAACCTGCTTGCCCAGCTTATTCGCGGCAAGAAGGTCGCTTCGGCGCTCGCCGATCTCGAATTCTCGCGCAAGCGCATCGCGCGCGACGTGCGCAAATGCCTGGAATCGGCGATCGCGAATGCGGAGAACAATCACGACCTCGACGTCGACGATCTCGTCGTCGCCGAGGCGCATGTCGGCAAGGCGCTGGTGATCAAGCGGCATTCGCCACGGGCGCGCGGCCGGATGGGAGCAATTTTCAAGCCGTTTTCGCACCTCACCATCGTGGTGCGTGAAGTCGAAGCGCAGGCTTAGGCGAGAGCGGCCAGGAGAGAATTATGGGTCAGAAGGTCAATCCGATCGGGCTTCGTCTCGGCATCAACCGTACCTGGGACTCGCGCTGGTATGCCGGCAAGGCGAGCTACGGCGGCTTGCTGCACGAAGACATGGCAATCCGCAAAGTGCTGTTGGCGGAGCTCAAGCAGGCTGCGGTATCGAAGATCGTGATCGAGCGTCCCCACAAGAAGTGCCGCGTCACCATCCACTCGGCGCGGCCGGGCGTGGTCATCGGCAAGAAGGGCGCCGATATCGAAAAGCTGCGCCGTAAAGTCGCCGCGCTCACCGACAGCGACGTCGTTATTAACATTGTCGAGATCCGAAAGCCGGAGCTCGACGCACAGCTGGTTGCCGAATTGATCGCGCAGCAGCTCGAGCGCCGCGTCGCGTTCCGTCGCGCCATGAAGCGCGCGGTGCAATCGGCGATGCGGCTTGGCGCCGGCGGCATTCGTATCAATTGCTCGGGCCGGCTTGGCGGCGCCGAGATCGCGCGCATGGAATGGTATCGCGAAGGCCGCGTGCCGTTGCACACACTGCGCGCCGACGTCGATTACGGCGTCGCCACCGCGTTCACGACCTATGGCACCTGCGGCGTCAAAGTCTGGATCTTCAAGGGCGAGATCATGGAACACGACCCGATGGCCCAGGACAAGAAGATGGCCGAAGGCGATGCCGGCCGGCCGCGGCGGGACGCGGCATAAGCGAGCGAATGGGATTAGAGGCGTAAGCCATGCTGCAACCGAAACGAACAAAATTCCGCAAGGCCCATAAGGGCCGCATCAAGGGCATCGCCACCAGCGCGGTCGACCTCGCATTCGGCCAGTTCGGCCTCAAGGCGACCGAGCCCGACCGGGTCACCGCGCGCCAGATCGAGGCGGCGCGGCGGGCGCTGACGCGGCATATGAAGCGCGCGGGCCGCGTCTGGATTCGCGTATTTCCGGATGTGCCGGTGTCGAAGAAGCCGCTCGAAGTGCGCATGGGCTCCGGCAAAGGCGCGCCGGAATTGTGGGTTGCCCGCGTTAAGCCGGGTCGCATCATGTTCGAAATCGACGGGATTCCCGTCGCGCTTGCGAAAGAAGCGCTGGCACTTGCCGCGGCCAAATTGCCGATCAAGACCCGCTTCGTCGAGCGGATCAGCGAGTAGCATCATGAAGCCGGCCGATATCAGAGCGATGACGATCGATCAGATCGACGACGAAGTGCTCAAGCTCAAGAAGGAGCACTTCAATCTGCGTTTCCAGCGCGCCAGCGGTCAGTTGGAAAACACCGCGCGCGTGCGCGAGGTGCGGCGCGATATCGCGCGCCTCAAGACCGTCGCACGCAACAAGCGCCCCGGCGCGGCAAAGAGCTAAAGAGGATTGAAATGCCGAAGCGTACCCTTCAGGGCGTCGTGGTGAGCGACAAGCAGGCGAAAACGCTGGTGGTGCGTGTCGAGCGCCGCTTCACCCATCCGTTGTTCAAGAAGACGGTGCGCAGTTCGAAGAAGTATTACGCGCACGACGAGAAGAATGAATACAAGGTCGGCGATATCGTGTGGATCGAAGAGCATCGTCCCATCTCCAAGCTGAAGCGCTGGGCGGTGGTGCGAGGCGAGAAGAAAGCATCGTGAGCTAATGCGAGCGGAATGTAACGAGTGGGGTAACCCATGATTCAGATGCAGACCAATCTCGACGTGGCGGATAATTCCGGCGCGCGTCGTGTCATGTGCATCAAGGTGCTTGGCGGCTCCAAGCGGAAATACGCCACCATCGGCGACATCATCGTCGTCTCGGTGAAGGAGGCGATCCCGCGCGGCCGCGTCAAGAAGGGCGACGTGATGAAGGCGGTGATCGTCCGCATTTCCAAGGACATCAAGCGCGCCGACGGTTCGGTCATCCGCTTCGACCGTAACGCGGCGGTGCTGATCACCGCGCAGATGGAGCCGGTCGGCACCCGCATTTTCGGCCCGGTGCCGCGCGAACTGCGGGCAAAGAATCACATGAAGATCATTTCTCTCGCGCCAGAGGTGCTGTGATGGCGGCGCGGATCAAAAAGGGCGACACTGTGATCGTGATCACCGGCCGCGACAAGGGCCGCAGCGGCGAGGTCATCGAGATGCACCGCGAGCAGGGCCGCGTGCTCGTCCGTGGCGTCAATATGGTCAAGCGCCATCAGCGCCAGAGCGCCTCGCAAGAGGGCGGCATTATCTCCAAAGAGGGGCCGATCCACTTGTCGAACGTGGCGCTGACCGATCCGAAGGACGGCAAGCCGACCCGGGTCGGGTTCAAATTCGTCGGCAAGGGCGATGAGAAAAAGAAAGTGCGCGTCGCCAAGCGCTCGGGAGTTGAGATCGATGGCTGATACCAAAGAGAAAAAGGCCAAAAAGCCGGAGCAGTCCGAGCGCGCCAAGAAGTCGGCCGATCAGGCGGCGCAGGGCGGCAAGGCCCCGAAGGCCGCCAAGGCAGCGAAGGCCGATAAGGCCGACAAGGCCGAGGCATCGACGCCGCGCGAGCCGGAAGAGCGCGTCCCGGCGCGCTTGAAAGTGCAGTTCGAGGAGGCGATCCGCGGCAAGCTTGCCGAGCAGTTCGGCTACAAGAATCGTTTCCAGGTTCCGACGCTCGATAAGGTCGTCATCAATATGGGCATCGGCGAAGGCGTCGCCGACAGGAAGAAGGTCGATGGCGCCGCGGCCGATCTCGCGCTGATCGCCGGCCAGAAGCCGGTCATCACCAAGTCGCGCAAGTCGATCGCGACCTACAAGCTGCGCGACGGCCAGGCGATCGGCTGTAAGGTCACCTTGCGCAAGGCGCGCATGTACGAGTTTATCGACCGGCTCATCAATATCGCGTTGCCGCGCGTGCGCGACTTCCGCGGCTTGAATCCGAAGAGCTTCGACGGCCGCGGCAATTACTCGCTCGGCATCAAGGAGCACATCATTTTCCCGGAGATCGACTACGACAAGACCACCGATAGCTGGGGCATGGACATCACGGTCTGCACCACCGCGCGCACCGACGACGAGGCGCGCGCTCTGTTGACGGCTTTCAATTTTCCGTTCCGGCAGTGAGGCCACTAGGACCTCAGACGCGGATACGCGAGGAGCACTAAATGGCGAAGAAGAGTTCGATCGAGAAGAATAACCGGCGTCGCAAGATGACGAAGTCGTTTGCCGGCCGCCGGGCGCGGCTGAAAGCGATCGCGGGCGACAAGTCGAAGCCGGTCGAGGAGCGCTTTGCCGCCACGCTGAAGCTTGCCGAGCTGCCGCGCAATTCGTCCGCGACCCGCATCCGCAACCGTTGCGAATTGACGGGCCGCCCACGCGCCTACTACCGCAAGCATAAACTGTCGCGCATCGCGCTCCGTGAACTCGGCTCCAAAGGGCTGATTCCGGGCCTGGTGAAGTCGAGCTGGTAGGGAGATCGCACGATGTCCATAAACGATCCGCTCGGCGATTTGCTCACCCGCATCCGCAACGCGCAGATGCGCAACAAGACGAAGGTCTCTTCGCCGAACTCTCGGTTGCGCGAAAGCGTGCTCGAAGTGCTCAAGACCGAAGGCTATATCCGCGGCTATGCCGTGGTCGAAAAAGACGGCCGGTCCGAGATCGAAGTCGAGCTGAAATATTTCGACGGCGAGCCGGTGATCCGCGAAATCGAGCGGGTGTCGAAGCCCGGCCGCCGCGTCTACACTTCGGTCAAGAACATGCCGCGCATCAATAACGGGCTCGGCGTCACCATCGTGTCGACGCCGAAAGGCGTCATGGCCGACCACGACGCCCGCGACGCCAATGTCGGCGGCGAAATCCTTTGTACGGTGTTCTGATGTCTCGTATCGGCAAAAAAGCGGTTGCGGTGCCGTCCGGCGTTACGGCGAATGTCGAAGGCCAGACCGTGAAGGTCAAAGGGCCCAAGGGTGCGCTGCAGGTCGCGGTGCATGACGACATTGCGGTCAAGTTCGAGGGCGGTCAGATCAAGGTCGACCCGCGTTTCGAGACCAAGCGCGCGCTGTCGCAATGGGGTACCTCACGCACTTTGATCGCCAATCTGATTGCCGGCGTCACCAAGGGCTTCGAGCAGCGGCTCGAAATCAACGGCGTCGGTTACCGCGCCTCGGTGCAGGGCAAGAACCTGCAGATCGCGCTCGGCTACAGCCACGATGTCATCTATCCGATTCCGGAAGGCATCACGATCGCCACGCCGCGTCCGGTCGAGATCGTGATTTCCGGCAGCGACCGCCAGAAAGGTCGGTCAGGTCGCCGCCGAGATCCGCGAATACCGGCCGCCGGAGCCCTACAAGGGCAAGGGCATCAAATATGCCGACGAACGCATCTTCCGCAAGGAAGGCAAGAAGAAGTAACGGAGCCGCGTGATGACCAAGGCCAACGACAGAAATATGCGGCGGCAGGGACGCGTGCGTGGCGCGTTGCGCCGGGCCGCGGGCGATCGCAAGCGGCTTTCCGTGCACCGCTCGTCGAAGCACATCTATGCCCAGGTGATCGACGACGAACAGGGCGTCACCCTGGTTTCGGCGTCTTCGCTCGAAAAGACCTCGCGCGAGAGCCTCAAAACCGGCGCCAGCGTCGATGCGGCCAAGGCGGTCGGCAAGCTGATCGCCGAGCGCGCCAAGGAAAAGGGCGTCAAGGACGTGATTTTCGACCGCGGCAGCTATCTCTACCACGGCCGGGTCAAGGCGCTTGCGGATGCCGCCCGTGAGGGCGGATTGAATTTCTGATAACGGCACCAGAGTTGGATCGATAAAGGCGAACAGATATGGCACGTGAATCCCGCGAGCGACGACACGATGAGCGCGACAGCGAGTTCGTCGACAAGCTCGTGCACATCAACCGCGTTGCCAAGGTGGTGAAGGGCGGCCGTCGCTTCGGCTTCGCCGCATTGGTCGTGGTCGGCGATCAAAAGGGCCGTGTCGGCTTCGGCCATGGCAAGGCCCGCGAGGTGCCGGAGGCGATCCGCAAGGCAACCGAGGCCGCCAAGCGTGGGCTTACCCGCGTGCCGCTGCGCGAGGGCCGCACGCTGCATCACGACGTCGCCGGCCGTCACGGCGCCGGCAAGGTCTATCTGCGCGCTGCGCCTCCCGGCACCGGCATCATCGCCGGCGGTCCGATGCGCGCCGTGTTCGAAACGCTCGGCATGCAGGACGTGGTCGCCAAGTCGATCGGCACGTCGAACCCTTACAACGTCGTGCGCGCTACCTTCGATGCGCTCAAGCATCAAGAACTCGCCGCGTTCGGTCGCTGCGCGCCGTAACATCAAGGTCTCGGCGCTGCAGGCGCGCCGCCGCGACGTCGATGCCGAACAGACGGCCGAGTGAGCACGGAGCACGTCATGAACGCTGACAAAAAGACCGGCAAAACCGTCAAGATCAGGCAAACCGGCAGCGCGGCGCGCCGGGTGCACACCCAGCGCGAAACGCTGATTGGCCTCAAGCTCAACAAGATCGGCCGCGTCTCCGAGCTGGCCGATACGCCGGCGACCCGCGGCATGATCGCCAAGGTCGCCCATCTCGTGGAAGTTTTGGAGAAATAGCCGTCCTCGTCATGCCCGGCCATGACGAGTGAAAATCGAGGAAATGCGATGAAACTCAGTGATCTCTCTGGCCGCCCCGGCGCCCGCAAGACGCGAAAGCGCATCGGGCGCGGCATCGGCTCCGGCAAAGGCAAGACCGGCGGCCGCGGCGGCAAGGGCCAGACCGCGCGCTCCGGCGTGCGCATCAAGGGGTTCGAAGGCGGCCAGATGCCGCTGCACCGGCGGCTGCCCAAGCGCGGCTTCAAGAATACGTCATTCGCTGTGAAGCTGAACGAAGTGAACCTGGGCCGCATCCAGACAGCGATCGAGGCCGGTTTGCTCGATGCTGGCGCCAAGGTCGATGCCGCGGCGCTGGTCAAAGCCGGCGTGCTGCGCCGGGCCAAGGGCGGCGTGCGGCTTCTTGGCACGGGCGAGATCAAAGCGAAGGTCGCGATTTCGGTGTATGGCGCGTCGAAATCGGCGGTCGCGGCGGTCGAAAAGGCCGGCGGCAGCGTCGAAATCCTTGCCCCGCGTCCCGAGGCGAGCGAGCAGGCGGCCTGAGCCCTATATAGTTTCGGGGCGTAACGGCCAAATCACAGCGCGATCCGTCGCAGGGAGATTTGGCATAGGGAGCACTGGCGGATGGTCTCGGCAGCGGAACAACTGGCGGCCAATCTCAATTTCGGGGCCCTGGCCAAGGCCGAGGAACTGAAGAAGCGTATTTGGTTCACGCTCGGCGCGCTTCTGGTCTATCGGCTCGGCACCTATATCCCGCTGCCCGGCATCGATCCGAACGCCTGGGACCAGATTTTCCAGTCCCAGCAGAGCGGCATTTTGGGCATGTTCAACATGTTCGCCGGCGGCGGCATCCACCGCATGGCGATCTTTGCGCTCAACATCATGCCCTACATCTCGGCCTCGATCATCATCCAGCTGATGACGACCGTGTCGCCCACCCTCGAAAACCTCAAAAAAGAGGGCGAGGCGGGCCGCAAGATGCTCAATCAATACACCCGCTATCTCACGGTGGTGCTGGCCGCCTTCCAGGCCTACGGCATCGCGGTCGGCCTCCAAGGCGCGGCCAATGTGGTCGCCGATCCGGGGCCGTTCTTCATTATTTCGACCGTGATCACGCTCACGGGCGGCACCATGTTTTTGATGTGGCTCGGCGAGCAGATGACGCAGCGCGGCATCGGCAACGGTACGTCGCTCATCATCATGTCGGGCATTGTCGCGCAGTTGCCCTCGGCTGTCGCCGGCACGCTTGAACTCGGCCGCCAGGGCGCGCTGTCGACCGGACTGATCCTGATCGTGCTGGCCATGGCGGTCGCGGTCATCACTTTCATCGTGTTCATGGAACGCGCGCAGCGCCGGCTCTTGATCCAGTATCCCAAGCGCCAGGTCGGCAACCGCATGTTCGAGGGCCAGTCCTCGCATCTGCCGCTCAAGCTCAATACATCGGGCGTCATTCCGCCGATCTTTGCCTCGTCGCTTTTGTTGCTGCCGACGACGATTGCCAATTTCACCGCCGGCCAGGGACCGGGATGGCTCACTGCCATCACCACCCAACTGGCCCACGGGCGGCCGCTGTTTCTGTTGCTCTATGTCGGCTTGATCGTGTTCTTCGCCTTCTTCTATACGGCGATCGTGTTCAACCCGACCGAGACCGCCGACAATCTGAAGAAGCATGGCGGCTTCATCCCGGGCATCCGGCCTGGCGAACGCACCGCCGAGTATATCGATTACGTATTGTCGCGAATCACGGTAATTGGGGCAGCCTATCTCGCGGTGGTTTGCCTGTTTCCCGAGATGCTGATTTCATATGCAGCGGTACCATTCTATTTTGGTGGCACGTCGCTTCTGATCGTGGTGAGCGTGACCATGGACACGGTGGCGCAGGTACAGGGTTACCTACTGGCCCACCAGTATGAGGGCCTGATAAAAAGATCGAAGTTGAGGGGGCGCCGTAGATGAGACTGATCCTGCTCGGCCCGCCGGGGGCTGGCAAAGGAACGCAGGCGCTGCGTCTCGTCGCCAAATACGGCATCATTCAGCTCTCTACCGGCGATATGTTGCGCGCGGCCGTGAAGGCCGGCACCCCGATCGGCTTGCAGGCCAAGGAAATCATGGCATCCGGCAAGCTATGTCCCGACGAAGTCGTTGTCGGCATCATTACCCAGCGTATCGAGGAGCCGGACGCCCGCAACGGGTTCATTCTCGACGGCTTTCCCCGCACCGTTCCGCAGGCCATCGCGCTTGATCGCATGCTGAAGAACCTGGATTTGTCACTCGACGGCGTGGTTGAGCTAAGGGTGGACGAGCCGGCGCTGCTTCGCCGCATCGAAACCCGCATTGCGGAGATGAAGGCGCGTGGCGAGGCGCTGCGCGACGACGACAACGCCGAAGTGCTGCATAAGCGGCTCGCCGCCTATCGCGAGCAGACCGCTCCTCTCATCGACTATTACCGGCAGCAGGGGGTGCTTCGCAGCGTCAATGGCATGGCCGCGATCTCGGAAGTCGCCGCCGCGATCGATCAAGCCCTGTCCTTGGCCCCATCCAGGGCCCAAGAAGCTCAACCAGGAGCCCAACAAGGGGCCGAAGGCCGAAAAAAGAGCGAAGAACTCCATCACTGAAACTGGCCTCGGCCGGTCGAGCCCGCTGCGAGCGGATAGGAAATAAAGTCCGAATGCGCGGTGGTTCGAGTACTCGGAAAAGGTCAGGGATGGCTAAGTCTACAACCGTTAAGCGTAAGGCAGGCAATACCCTCCGCCGGCGAATGAGTTTGTGCACGAATTCGCGAGGTGAGGTTGACGACAGCGCGGTGTATCCATTAATAAGCCACCAATATCCAGTCGGAGATTCAGCAGCGATGCCAAGCCGCAACGGCAGGCAGGCGCTGGTTTTTTACGTTTGTGGCCTTCTCCGGTGAAATCGGAACTTATGGAGAGCGGTTCGACCCCACAAATACCCCCGTTTGGGTTCCGTGGGCGGGCTGCCGCAAGGAGAAACTGACGTGGCACGTATCGCTGGTGTCAACTTACCGACGAACAAGCGCATCATAATCGCGCTGCAATACATTTATGGCATCGGCGGCGCCAAGGCGCACGAAATCCTGGAAAAGGTCTCGGTCCCCGAATCGCGCCGGGTATCGCAATTGACCGACCAGGAAGTCCTCCAACTCCGCGAAGTCATCGACCGCGATTATATGGTCGAAGGCGATCTCCGGCGCGAAGTCGCCATGAACATCAAGCGCTTGATGGATCTCGGTTGCTACCGCGGCTTGCGCCACCGCCGCGGTCTGCCGGTGCGTGGCCAGCGCACACATACCAACGCCCGGACCCGTAAGGGACCGGCCAAGGCTATCGCCGGCAAGAAGAAATAACGCGCGTCGAACAAATCAATGTGACGGCCGGGACGCCACGGGCGCCGATCCTCGAAAGGGTTCAGAATGGGTAAAGAAGCCACGCGCGTCCGCAAACGCGAACGCAAAAACATCGCTTCGGGCGTCGCGCATGTGAGCGCGTCGTTTAACAATACCATGATCACGATTACCGACGTCCAAGGCAATACCATTGCCTGGTCGACGGCGGGCACCATGGGTTTCAAGGGCTCGCGCAAATCGACGCCTTACGCCGCGCAGGTCGCCGCCGAGGACGTCGCCAAGAAGGCCCAAGAGCACGGCATGCGTACACTCGAGGTCGAAGTCGCGGGTCCCGGTTCGGGCCGCGAATTGGCGTTGCGAGCCTTGCAGGCATCTGGCTTCACCATCACGTCGATCCGCGACGTGACGCCGATCCCGCACAATGGTTGCCGGCCGCGCAAGCGCCGGCGCGTATAGGACATCCGGTCGATGGAACATGTGGAACATCTGCCGCCGCTCGATCTTGGCCCCGATTATGGCCCCACGGAGCGGAGTGGGGCTCGCGAGACGATAGCGCCGCGAACCGCGATGGGTGATAAAGTGACAATCCAGAAAAATTGGCAGGAACTGATCAGGCCCAACAAGTTGCAGGTCAGCGCCGGTGCCGATACCCGGCGCTCGGCGACCGTCGTCGCCGAACCGCTCGAGCGCGGCTTCGGCGTGACACTCGGCAATGCATTGCGCCGGATTTTATTGTCTTCACTGCAGGGCGCCGCCGTGCAGTCGGTGCATATCGATGGTGTGCTGCACGAGTTTTCCTCCATCGCCGGCGTGCGCGAGGACGTTACCGACATCGTGCTTAACATCAAGGACATCGCCATCAGGATGCAGGGCGATGGCCCCAAGCGCATGGTGGTGAAGAAGCAGGGCCCCGGCGCGGTCACCGCCAGCGACATTCAGACCGTCGGCGACATCGTGGTGCTTAATCCGGAGCTCGTCCTTTGCACGCTCGACGAGGGCGCCGAGATCCGCATGGAATTCACCGTGAATACCGGCAAGGGTTACGTGCCGGCCGAGCGCAACCGCCCGGAAGACGCGCCGATCGGCCTGATCCCGGTCGACAGCCTTTATTCGCCGGTGCGCCGGGTTTCCTACAAAGTCGAGAACACCCGCGAAGGCCAGATCCTCGATTACGACAAGCTGACGCTCACGATCGAAACCAATGGTGCCTTGAGCCCCGAGGACGCGCTCGCTTATGCCGCGCGCATTCTCCAGGACCAGCTCAATGTGTTCGTCAATTTCGAGGAGCCGAAGCGCGAAACCACGCACGAGGCGATCCCCGATCTCGCTTTCAACCCGGCCTTCCTCAAGAAGGTGGACGAGCTCGAGCTTTCGGTACGTTCGGCGAACTGCCTGAAGAACGACAACATCGTCTATATCGGCGATCTCGTTCAGAAGACCGAAGCCGAAATGCTGCGGACGCCGAATTTCGGCCGGAAGTCGCTCAACGAGATCAAGGAAGTGCTGGTGCAGATGGGGCTTCATCTCGGCATGGAAGTGCCGGGCTGGCCGCCGGAAAATATCGAAGAGCTGGCAAAGCGCTTCGAGGATCATTACTGATCCCTGTAAGTCAGGAACCGCGTTATGAATCACGGCAAAGTCCATCGCAAATTCAACCGGCACTCGGATCATCGCAAGGCGATGTTGGCGAACCTCGCCGCATCGCTGATCAAGCATGAGCAGATCGTCACCACGCTGCCCAAGGCGAAGGATTTGCGGCCGGTGGTCGAGAAGCTGGTGACGCTCGGCAAGCGCGGCGGCCTGCATGCACGCCGGCAGGCGATCTCGCAGATGCGCGATATCGCCATGGTCAAGAAGCTCTTCGACGTGCTCGGCCCGCGCTACAAGGAGCGCAATGGCGGCTATACCCGCGTGATGAAAGCCGGTTTCCGTTACGGCGATTTCGGCCCCGGTGGCGGTGATCGAATTCGTCGACCGCGACGTCGATGCCAAGGGTTTGGATTCAGGTCCGGTCCAGGCACGCACCGAGGCAGCCGAGTCGGTTCCGGCTTAACGCCGCCGGGCGCCGCGAAAAGCGGGCAGTCAAAGTCGATAAGAAGCCGCGCTTTTTAGGCGCGGCTTTTTCGTTGTGGTTTTGGTTGCGTCACGCGTGCTCTGCCATATTCTGGCGTCCATCAAACAGGGGGGATTCGATGGTGCGGTTTGCGGCGATTTCGATCGCATTGTTGTCGTTCTTGGGTACCGCTTCCGCGGACCCGGTACTCGAACGCGGGGCCTATCTCGTCACCGGCGTCATGAATTGCGGCAACTGTCACTCGCCGAAAGGGCCGCCGGCGGCGGTGGCCGGCAAGGATTTCAGCGGCGGCCTTTCATGGGACTTGCCGCCGTTCAAAGTGACCGCGGCTAACATCACCCAAGATAAAGAAACCGGCATCGGCAGTTGGAGCGACGCCGACATCAAGAAGCTGTTGCGCACCGGCATACGGCCGAACGGCACGCCGATCGCCTCCGTCATGCCCACTGGCTTCTACGGCATCATCTCCGAGAGCGACATGGATGCCATCGTCGCCTATCTGCGAACCATCAAGCCGATCAGCAACGCCGTGCCGGCCCCGGTTTATCACTTCGCAGATGCGCCGCAGATTTTTCCCGGCACCGAACAGCCCTACACGCAAGCTGTCATGGACGACAAACTCAAGCGTGGCTTCTATCTCGCTTCGATCGGCCATTGCATGGAGTGCCACACACCGCTGGTCAAAGGCCACCACGACTTCGCCAATGACGCCGGCAAAGGCGGCATGGAATTTCCAGGTCCATGGGGAGTCTCGGTGTCACGCAATATCACTTCGAGCAAGACCAAGGGCATCGGCGATTGGACCGACGCCGAGATCAAACATGCGATCACGGAAGGCATCGACAAGGACGGCAAAAAGCTGAACGGCCCGATGGGCTATCCGTATTATGCCAAGATGACCGATGCCGACCTCGATGCTGTCGTTGTCTGGCTGCGTAGTGTGCCGCCGCGGGAGTGATTTGTTGGCGGTCTGATGGCGAGGGGGAAACCAGCCGCGGCCTTCTAAAGGCCCGGCTGACTGCCTATATGTGGCCTCATTGAATCGGGATGTTTCCACAATGTTGCGCTCGCTTTTCCCAGCCATTTTCGCCGCTCTGGCCGTCGTCTCCGCCGCGCTCGTGCCGGCTGCCGGTGCGCAGGATCGGCAAGTGCCCAGTTCGATGGGCCAGCTTGAACTGTCGTTTGCGCCGGTGGTCAAACGCGTCGCGCCGGCGGTGGTCAACGTCTATGCCAGCCATGTCGTCGAGAACAACAATCCGTTCATGGCCGATCCGTTCTTCCGCCAGTTTTTTGGCGGCGGCATGCCGCGCGAACAGGTCGAGCGCTCGCTCGGCTCCGGAGTGTTGGTCGACCCCTCGGGTCTGGTCGTCACCAATTATCACGTGATCGAAGGCGCCAGCGAAGTGAAAGTCGCGCTGTCCGACAAGCGCGAATTCGACGCCGATATTATTCTCAAGGACCAGCGCAGCGATCTTGCGGTGTTGCGCGTCAAGGGCGCGAAGGAGCGTTTTCCGACGCTCGACTTCGCCGACTCCGACGCGCTGCAGGTCGGCGACGTGGTGTTGGCGATCGGCGATCCGTTCGGCGTCGGCCAGACGGTGACGCACGGCATCGTCTCCGCGGTGGCGCGGACGCAAATCGGCACCAGCGACTATCAGTTCTTCATCCAGACCGATGCCGCCATCAATCCGGGTAATTCGGGCGGCGCGCTGGTCGATATGAACGGACGGCTGGTCGGCATCAATTCGGCGATCTATTCGCGCTCCGGCGGCTCACAAGGCATCGGTTTTGCCATCCCGGCGAATATGGTGCGTGTCGTTGTGAACTCGGCGCAGCATGGCAGCACCGCGGTGAAGCGGCCGTGGCTCGGCGCCAAGCTTCAGGCGGTTACGCCTGAGATTGCGGAGAGCTCTCGGCCTCACCCGGCCGGCCGGTGCGCTGGTGGCAAACCTCGCCCCGGGCGGTCCGGCCGCGCGCGCCGGCATCAAGACCAGCGATCTCATCGTCAGCGTCGACGGAACGCCGATCGACGATCCGAACGCCTTCGACTACCGCTTCGCCACCAAACCGCTGGGCGGCGTCGCGGTGGTCGGGTTGGTCCGGCAAGGCAAGCAAATGACCGCGCAGATCGCGCTCGAAAGCCTTCCCGAAAGCCCGCTCGATCAGGTCGAGATCAAGGCGCGCTCGCCGTTCCTCGGCGCCACCGTTGCCAACCTTTCGCCGGCACTCGCCGACGAACTGCACCTCGATACGCAGGCCGAGGGGGTCGTCATCGCGGACGTCGCCGAAGGCTCGACCGCGCAGTCGATCGGCTTCCAGAAGGGCGATATCGTGGTCTCCGTCAACAATCAGAAGATCGTTAAGCCCGCCGATCTTGATCGCATTGCCAGCGCCGGCGGGCGGCAATGGCGGATCACCATCATGCGCGGCGGCCAACAGATATCGGTGATGTTCTCGGGATGAGCCAGCGGCCCAAGCCGAAAACGCCCAGCCTGTTCGCGGCGGGCGGCCTCGAACGCGACGCACCCAGGCCGCTTGCCGATAAATTGCGACCCGACAAACTTGCCGATGTGGTTGGCCAGGATCATCTCCTCGGCCCCGACGGCACGCTCACGCGCATGCTCGAGACCCGCTCCCTCGGCTCGCTGATCTTTTGGGGACCGCCAGGGACCGGCAAGACCACAGTGGCGCGGCTCCTCGCCGATGCGACCGAACTTTATTTCGAGCAGATTTCGGCGATCTTTACCGGCGTCGCCGACTTGAAGAAGGTGTTCGATGCGGCGCGGCTGCGCCGTGAGGTCGGGCAGGGCACGCTGTTGTTCGTCGACGAGATTCATCGCTTCAACCGCGCGCAGCAGGATTCCTTTTTGCCGGTGATGGAAGACGGCACCATCGTTCTGGTCGGCGCCACCACGGAAAATCCGTCGTTCGAATTGAACGCTCCGCTGCTGTCCCGCGCCCGCGTGTTGGTGTTCAAATCGCTCGACACCGATGCGATTGAAAAACTGCTCGAACGCGCCGAGGCGATCGAGGGCAAGAAGCTGCCGCTCGATGCCGAGGCGCGTGCTTCGCTGCTCCGCATGGCGGACGGCGACGGCCGCGCCTCGCTGACACTTGCGGAAGAGATCTGGCGCGCCGCGCGCGCGGGCGAGACTTTCGATTCAACCGCCTTGCAGGCGGTGGTGCAGCGGCGTGCGCCGATCTACGACAAGAAGCAGGACGGCCATTACAATCTCATCAGCGCATTGCATAAATCGGTGCGCGGCTCCGATGTCGATGCGGCGCTCTATTACCTCTGCCGCATGCTCGACGCCGGCGAGGATCCGCTCTATCTGGCGCGGCGCATCGTGCGGATGGCGGTCGAGGATATCGGGCTTGCCGATCCGCAGGCTCTGGTCATCACCAATGCGGCCAAGGATGCCTATGATTTTCTCGGTAGCCCGGAAGGCGAGCTCGCGCTGGCCGAGGCCGTGATCTATCTCGCTACCGCGCCGAAATCGAACGCGGCCTATGTCGCGTTTGGCGAAGCGATGCGGACCGCCAAGGAAGCCGGCTCGCTATTGCCGCCCAAACACATCCTCAATGCCCCGACCAAACTGATGAAGACCGAAAGCTACGGCTCGGGCTATGAATACGACCACGATGCCCCGGAAGCGTTTTCCGGTCAGGATTATTTCCCCGAACAACTCGGCCGGCGCCAATTTTACGATCCGCCGGAACGCGGTTTCGAGCGTGAGATCAAAAAGCGGCTGGATTATTGGGCAAAGCTGCGGAAAGAGCGGGGCACACCGTGAGAAACAGCCGCAAACCACGACAGCCGGGTGGCGGGAAACAGACCGCCGGGCCGCGCCGTCGGCACAAACCGGCTCACGGCCGCTCGGATGCGCGACCGCAACGACCATCGAAGGGGCGAGGATCACAGGGGCATGCCTCGAAGAGCCACGCGTCCAAAAGCCAAGCGCCGCATAGCGCTGTCCCGCGCCTCGGAACCGTTCATCCTCCGAAGGCTGCAAAGCGGCCGGTTGTTGATCGCGCCGAACCGCGGGAGGCGCCCGCTGCAATGCCGACTACGGTGCAAAACGTCGCCGTCACCGCCGACGAAGCCGGCATGCGGGTCGATCGTTTCCTTGAAGCAAAATTCCCAGGCTTAAGCTTCTCGCATATCCAGCGCGTCATCCGGAAAGGCGAATTGCGCGTCAACGGCAAGCGCACGCAACCGAAGAGCCGATTGGAAGCCGGGCAGAGCGTGCGCATTCCGCCGCTCCGGCTCGATCCAGCGAAGCCGCGCTCGTCAGGCAACGCTGCCGACGATGAGACGCTCGCGTTCTTGAAATCGATCACGCTATTCGAGGACGACGATCTGATGGTGCTCAACAAGCCGTTTGGGCTTGCGGTGCAGGGCGGCTCCGGCACCACACGGCATCTCGATGGCATGCTCGAGGTGTTGCGCGATGCGCACGGCCAGCGGCCCCGACTGGTTCACCGGCTGGACAAGGACACGGCCGGCTGCCTGTTGGTCGCCAAGACGCGGTTTGCAGCAGCGGCATTGGCGAAAACCTTTCGCTCCCGCTCGGCGCGCAAGATCTACTGGGCACTGGTGGCCGGCGTTCCCAAGGTACCGCAAGGCCGCATCTCGACTTTTCTTGCCAAGGAGGAGCGCGAGGACGAATCGTTCATGCGCATCGCCCGCCACGGCGACGATGGCGCCAGCCATGCGGTGACCTATTACGCCGTGGTGGAGACTGCCGGCCCGCTGGTCGCCTGGATATCGCTCAAGCCGGTGACCGGCCGGACCCATCAATTGCGCGCGCATATGGCGCATATCGATCATCCCATCGTCGGCGATCCGAAATATTTCTCGATCGAGAATTGGCAACTGCCGGGCGGCATGCAGAACCGGCTACACCTCCATGCTCACCGCATCGCGGTGCCGCATCCGCGCGGCGGTACCGTCGACGTCACCGCGCCGTTGCCGCCGCATATGCTACAGACGTGGAATCTCCTCGGCCTCGACGCCAAGCGCTACGACCCGATCGAGGAAGCGCCGGAAACATGACCTGCCTTTGAGTACCGAGCGGCCCTTGGCGTAAGGGCTCGCAAAACCGCCCACGAAGGTGTGTGCAAGCCAACAAATCGGCGCAGGAATGATGGCCAAATTTAAGCCGAGAACCGTCTACGTGACCTATATCGCCGCTACGCCCGAAAGAGTTTGGCAGGCGCTGACATCGAGCGAGTTTACCCGAAAATATTTCTGGGAGCGCGACGTCGAAGTCGAGCCAACGCGCGGCGGGGCCTTCCTGCTCCGCTTACCGGACGGCCGGATCAATGTGCGCGGCAAAGTCGTCGAATACGATCCGCCGCGGAAGCTGGTCGTGACCTGGCATGTCGAATGGCCAGAAGATTTTGCCAAGCTGCCGGAATGCCTGGTGAGCTATGAGATCGCCGAGGCAGGCGAGGCGGTGCGCCTGACCATGACCGAATCCCACTCATGGGAGGTGCCAGACGCAATCCTCTCCGGCGGCCGCACCGGCTGGCCGGCAGTCCTATCAGGATTGAAGAGCCTGCTCGAAACCGGCAAAACGCTTTCGATCGCGATGGAGCCGCCCAGGGAAATGATCGACGCGATCAAGCGGCTCTAGCGATCAGCGCAAGCTGGCGTTGATCTTGTCGAGCGCCGCCGAGCCCGGGCAAAGCTCTTTTTCATTGAGCGTATTGAGCGGCGCGTCCACCGTGTCGAGGTGACCGTGCAGGTCGTCGGCGTCGGCTTCGACGTAAAGAAGGCCGGTAACGATCTGCCCCTTGGCGGCGTGGTGCTGCATGAACGTCATCGCGGCGAGCCGGTCGTGCACGTCGTAGTCGTCATTGAGCTTACGCAGCGCGATGGTCGTGCCGTCATGCTGCTCGACCAGTTCGACGCTGCCAGGCGCGTAATCGACCTTGATCGGCGCGCGGCCGGTGATGAAATCGAGCCGATTGACCGCTTCGTTGTGTTCGCGCACATAATCGAAGCTCTTGGTCGAGCCGGCGTGATTGTTGAAGGCGACGCAAGGCGAAACCACGTCGATAAAGGCCGCGCCCTTGTGCTCGATCGCAGCCTTGATCAGCGGCGTGAGTTGCCGCTTGTCGCCCGAGAACGAGCGTCCGACAAAGCTCGCGCCGACCTGCAGCGCGATGGCAGCCATGTCGATGGCGCTGTCGGTATTGACCACGCCGCGCTTGGACTTCGAGCCGCGGTCGGCGGTGGCCGAGAACTGGCCTTTGGTCAGGCCGTAAACGCCGTTGTTCTCGACGATATAGACCATATTGACGCCGCGGCGGATGGCATGGGCGAATTGACCGAAGCCGATCGAGGCGGAATCGCCGTCGCCGGAAACGCCGAGATAAATCAGCTCATTGTTGGCGAGATTGGCGCCGGTGAGGACCGACGGCATGCGGCCGTGCACGGAATTGAAGCCGTGCGAATTGCCGAGAAAATAAGTCGGCGTCTTGGACGAACAGCCGATGCCGGACAGCTTCGCCACCCGATGCGGCGCGATCGACAGTTCGAAGCAGGCTTCGATGATCGATGCCGAAATCGAATCGTGGCCGCAGCCGGCGCACAGCGTGGAAATCGAGCCCTCGTAATCGCGGTGCGTATAGCCGAGCGCATTCTTCGGCAGTTCGGGATGATGGAATTTCGGCTTGACGACGTAAGTCATGAAATCACCTGAGCCATGAAAGTATCCGGGTCATGACACGACCTTGCGGAGCGGCGTGATCTTCAATGCATCGATATGGTCGCCGATCGAACGGGCAATATACCGCGCCGTGATCGGCGTGCCGTCGTAATGCAGCACCGGCACGAGGCGCACTGGATCGATGCCGCATTCATTGACGATCAGCGAACGCAATTGCGCGTCGCGGTTCTGTTCGACCACGAAGACGAAATCGTGATCGGCGATGAAGCTCGTCACGCTGGAATGGAACGGGAAGGCGCGCACCCGCAACCGGTCGAGGTGCTTGCCGCCGGCCTGCAGCATCTCGATCGCCTCGTCCATCGCCGGAGAGGTCGAGCCGAAATAGATCACACCGTATTTGGTCGGCTTGTTGGCGTTGGCCTGCAGCGGTCGCGGCACCAAGTCTCTTGCGGTCTCGAATTTGCGCAGCAGCCGCTGCATGTTGTCGGCGTAGGCGGGGCCTTCCTCGGTGTAGCGGGCGTAACGGTCGCGCGACGTGCCGCGGGTGAAGTACGAACCTTTGGTCGGATGGGTGCCGGGGTAGGTCCGATAGGGAATGCCGTCGCCGTCGACGTCGAGATAGCGGCCGAAATCCTTGCCGGCTTCGAGCATCGCCGAGGTCATGACCTTGCCGCGGTCGTATTTGCGGGTGTCGTCCCAGGTCAGCGGCCGGCACAGATGATGGTTCATCCCGATATCGAGATCCATCATCACGAAGACCGGTGTCTGCAAGCGGTCGGCGAGATCGAAGGCGATTGCGCCAAATTCGAAAGTTTCCGTCGGGTCTTCCGGGAACAGCAGCACATGCTTGGTGTCGCCATGCGAGGCATAGGCGCACGACAGAATATCCGTCTGCTGCGTGCGGGTCGGCATGCCGGTCGACGGCCCGGCGCGCTGCACGTCGAAGACGACCGCCGGAATCTCGGCGAAGTAGGCCAGCCCGAGAAACTCCTGCATCAGCGAAATGCCCGGGCCCGATGTCGAGGTAAAGGCCCGCGCGCCGTTCCAGCCGGCGCCGATTACGATGCCGATCGAGGCGAGTTCGTCCTCGGCCTGGACGATGGCGAACTTGTTTTTCTTCGAATCCCCGTCGACGCGAAGCCGTCCGCAATGACGGGCAAAGGCTTCGGCGAGCGAGGAAGACGGTGTAATCGGATACCAGGCGCAGACCGTCGCGCCGCCATAGACCGCGCCCAGTGCCGCTGCTGCATTGCCCTCGAGGAAAACCCGGTCGCCGACCGCATTAGTGCGCTTGAGACGCAATCCGATCGGATAATCGAGATTCATCATCACCCAGTCGCGGCCGAGATGCAGCGCGTGCTTGTTGGCGTCGAACAGCTTTTCCTTGCCCTTGAACTGTTCGGCGATGAGCTTCTCGATTTCGCCGACATCCATATCGAGCAGCGCCGAGAGCGCGCCGACATAGACGATGTTCTTGAACAATTGGCGCTGGCGGGGCTCGCTATATTCGCGATTGCAGATCGCGGTGAGCGGCACGCCGATCACGTTGATGTCGTCGCGGAATTTCGATGGCGGCATCGGCTTGGTGGAATCGTATAGCAGATAGCCGCCCGGTTCGATGCCGGCCACGTCCTTGTCCCAGGTCTGCGGATTCATCGCCACCATGAGATCGGTGCCGCCGCGCGCGCCGAGATGGCCGGCCTCGGAAATGCGCACTTCGTACCAGGTCGGCAGGCCTTGGATGTTGGAGGGGAAAATATTCCGCGGTCCAACCGGTATGCCCATGCGCATCACCGCGCGAGCGAACATTTCATTGGCGCTCGCCGAGCCGGATCCGTTGACGTTGGCGAAGCGGACGACGAAGTCGTTTACCCTCTGGATTGGCATGCTTGTTCCGCGTGAGTCATATCGATCAGATATTTCTGCATGTCCCAGGCGCCGGTCGGGCAGCGCTCGGCGCATAGGCCGCAATGCAGGCAAACGTCCTCATCTTTCACCATGACCCGGCCGGTTTTAAGATTGTTGGCGATATAAAGGTCCTGGGTCAGGTTCTTCGCCGGCGCCTGCAGCCGGCCCCGCAAATCGGCCTCGTCGCCATTCGCGGTGAAGGTGATGCAGTCCATCGGACAGATATCGACGCAGGCATCGCATTCGATACAGAGTTGACCGGTGAATACGGTCTGCACGTCGCAGTTCAGGCAGCGCTCGGATTCTTTCAGTGCCAGTTCCAGGTCATAGCCGAGTTCGACTTCGGCCTTGATGTCGCGCAGCGATATCACCTTCTCGCGATGCGGCACCCGGTAGCGCTTATCGAGCGTGATCTCGTTGTCGTAAGACCACTCGTGAATGCCCATCTTCTGGCTCGACACCCCGACATGCGGGGCCGGCCGCACGGCGATGTCTTCGCCGCGGCAGAAGCGGTCGATCGAAATTGCCGCCTCGTGACCATGCGCCACCGCCCAGATGATGTTCTTGGGTCCGAACGCGGCGTCGCCGCCGAAGAACACTTTGGGGTTGGTCGAGACAAATGTCTTGGCATCGACTTTGGGCATATCCCATTTGTCGAACTCGATGCCGCAATCGCGCTCGATCCAAGGGAATGCGTTTTCCTGACCCACGGCGACCAACACATCATCGCAAGGAATATGCTGGTCCGGCTCGCCGGTCGGCACGAGCGCGCGGCGGCCCTTGTCGTCACGCACCGCGTGCACCTTCTCGAACACGACGCCGGTCAGCTTGCCGTTGTCGTGGGTGAATTCCTTCGGCACCAGATAATTGAAGATCGGAATATCTTCGTGCATGGCGTCCTCCTTTTCCCAGGGGGACGCCTTCATCTCCTCGAAACCGGAGCGCACGACGACTTTCACGTCCTCGCCGCCGAGCCGGCGCGAGGAGCGGCAGCAATCCATTGCGGTATTGCCGCCGCCGAGCACGATGACGCGCTTGCCGATCGAGGTGATATGGCCGAACGAGACGCTGGAGAGCCAATCGATGCCGATATGGATGTTCTTGGCTGCTTCTTTGCGGCCGGGTATTTCGAGGTCGCGGCCGCGCGGCGCGCCGCAGCCGACGAAGACGGCGTCGAAATTCTCGGCGAGCAGCGCTTTGAGGCTGTCGATGCGTCTGCCGCCAATAAATTCGACGCCCAGATTGAGGATATAGTCGCACTCCTCGTCGATGACGGTTTCCGGCAGGCGGAATTTTGGAATCTGGGTGCGCATCATGCCGCCGGATTTCGGATCCTGATCGAACACGACGCAGTCGTAGCCCATTGGCGCGAGATCGCGCGCCACCGCGAGTGAGGCGGGACCGCCGCCGACCAGCGCGATGCGCTTGCCATTTTTGTTCGCGGCAGGCTTCGGCAGGCGATCGCGGATATCGTCTTTGAAATCGGCGGCGACGCGTTTTAACCGGCAGATCGCGACCGGTTCTTTTTCGACGCGGCCGCGCCGGCAAGCGGGTTCACAGGGCCGGTCGCAAGTGCGGCCGAGGATGCCCGGAAACACATTGGATTCCCAATTGATCATGTAGGCGTCGCTGTAGCGGCCAGCCGCGATCAATCGGATATATTCGGGTACCGGAGTATGCGCCGGACAGGCCCACTGACAATCAACCACTTTGTGGAAATAGTCCGGGGCCGCGATATCAGTAGGCTTCATTTCCACCTCGTGCACGCAACAACCGCTCTTACGGCGGTACACGCTGCTGCGTGGATTTCCTTCCCCGGGCCCGGTAGTCGAATCCGGGCCGGGATACTAATCGAGAGGGGAGCGGATTTCTACCGCTTCTCATTGTCATAACAAGGATTTGTCACAGCTCTTGCTTAACAGGAACAGGACCACAGAGGCCGACCTCCGCGGGCGCTGGTCAATTCTTAGATTTTTGATATAACTCATTGAAGAAGTAGGATAAATCGACTTCTATGCGCGACTTATTTGAACCCGTTGAGCATGAGGATCCGAGAACGGTGGCCCGCCGCGGCGGCCGGCCGGCTTTGCGGCGCCGTTTTTACCGCAATGCCGCAATTGCGAGCACAGCCGACAGTCACGGTGTGGTGCTCGATGACAAGCCCATCCACACCCCCGCCCGTCGCCCATTGGTCGCGCCGGCGCCAGCCCTCGCCCAGGCAATCGCGGCCGAATGGCAGGCTCAGCGCGAGCTGATCGACCCGGCAACAATGCCGCTGACGCGGCTCGCCAACACGATCATCGACGGTGTCGCCGATGCGGAAGCGCCGGTTGCGGCCGAGATCGAAAAATATCTCGCATCCGATCTCTTGTTTTATCGCGCCACTGGTCCGCTGAAATTGCGCGACCGGCAGGCCCAGCAATGGGATCCAATCCTCGCTTGGGCGCGCGACGTTCTCGGCGCTGATTTCAAATTGGGCGAAGGGATCGTTCACGTCGCCCAGCCCGAAGCGGCGCTCAAGGCTGCCGCCGCCGCCATCCCGACTGATCCGTGGCAACTTGGCGCCGTACATGTCGTGACCACGCTGACCGGCTCGGCCCTGATCGCGCTTGCCCTATTGCGTGGCCGCTTAACGGCCGAAGCGGCGTGGCAGGCGGCTCATGTCGACGAGGATTGGAATATGGAGCAGTGGGGCCAGGACGAGATGGCGCTCGAACGCCGCGCCTTTCGCTTCGCCGACTTGCAGGCGGCAGCGACGATCTTGTCTAACCGCCCGTGACGCTCATGTGGCGCGACAGCGCCGGGCGCCGGTGACGTCGGTCAATAACGAAATCGTGGCCCTTCGGTTTACGACCGATCGCTTCATCGATGGCATCGAATAAAAGCTGGTTGCCTTCCGAAGCGCGCAGCGGCTTGCGCAGATCGGCGGCGTCTTCCTGGCCGAGGCACATATAGAGCGTGCCGGTGCAGGTGACCCTTACGCGATTGCAGGATTCGCAGAAATTGTGCGTGAGCGGGGTGATGAAGCCCAGCCGTCCGCCGGTTTCGGCGACGCGCACATAACGCGCCGGGCCGCCGGTGCGATAATCGATCTCGTCGAGTTGATAGCGCGCGGCAAGTTGCGCACGGACCAGCGAGAGCGGCAGATATTGGTCGAGCCGGCCTTCGCCGACGTCGCCGAGCGGCATCACCTCGATCACGGTAAGATCCATGCCGCGGCCGTGCGCCCATTCGATGAGGCGTGGAAACTCGTCCTCATTGACGCCGCGCAACGCGACCGTGTTGATTTTCACCTTTAGGCCTGCCGCCTGCGCCGCGTCGATCCCGGCAAGCACCCGATCCAAGTCGCCCCACCGCGTGATGGCGCGGAATTTGTCGGGGTCGAGGGTATCGAGCGAGACATTGATGCGCCGGATACCCGCGGCGGCGAGATCGCCGGCATATTTGGCGAGTTGCGAGCCGTTCGTCGTCAGCGTGAGCTCATCGAGATGACCGGTGCCCAGGTGCCGCGACAGCGAATTGATCAGCGTCATGATACCGCGACGAACCAGCGGTTCGCCGCCGGTGAGACGAAGCTTGCGTGTCCCGCGCGCAACGAAAGCCGAACACAGCCGATCGAGCTCTTCGAGCGTCAGGATTTCGGCCTTTGGCAGAAACGACATGTTCTCCGCCATGCAATAGACACAGCGGAAATCGCAACGATCGGTTACCGAAACACGCAGATAGGTGATCGCGCGGCCGAACGGGTCGACCAGGGCCGGGCGTCCCGAGGCGCTGGTCAATTCATCGAGGTCTAAAGTCTGCACGTTTGCCATCAACCCTAAGATAAGCAGTAAGTGTGTCGCATAAAGCCCTGATCGTCCATAATCTTTCGCGCCACTGGCCGCAATTTTAATAACCGCAAATTCCGGCCGTCCGGCCAGTGTGGCCCGTATCGATCCCGTCTATCACCGCCGGCAGGTCGGCGAACGAGCTAATCAGCCGGTCCGGCTCCAATGACGCGATCGGCACCTCGCTATAGCCGAAATCGACGGCAACGACCGGAATGGTGGCCGCGCGCGCAGTCCGAATATCGGTGCCGGAATCGCCTACCATGATCGCCCGCGACGGATCGCCGCCTGCCTTCAGTATGGTGCGCCGCAACACTTCCGGATCGGGCTTTTGGATGCCGAATGTGTCCTGTCCACAAATCGCGGTGAAGTAGCGGGTCAATTGCAGCGCTTCGAGAAGTCGCACCGACAGCCATTCGAGCTTGTTGGTGCAGACGGCAAGGCGGTGACCTTCGCCGGCAAGCCGATCGAGCGCCGGTTCAAGGGCCGGGAATGGGCGTGAGTGGTCGGCAATATGGGCGGCGTAATGGTCGATGAAAGCGCCGAACATCCGATCGAGTTCGGGCTTCGCGCCGTTGCGGCCTTCGGCTTTGAGCGCCTTTTCGATCATGCCGCGGGCGCCGCCGCCGATCATCATCCGGGCCTCCTCATAGGGCAGGGCCGGCAGGCCCTCGCGGCCGAGGATGAGGTTGAGCGTCGCAATCAGGTCGGGGGCGGTATCGACGAGGGTGCCGTCGAGGTCGAAGACGATGGTGAGCATGCGTCTCGCCTAAACGGCCGCCGGTCCCGGTGCAAGCGGCAACCATCCAGGCGCGCTCCTACCCACTAGGATCATGGCCGGAAGGCGGCTACACAGCGCCTCCAAGAGGGTGTTATGAACGTTGAAGATTATAAACGCGCCGCGGCCGCCCGCGCCCTTGAGTTCGTGCGCCCGGGCATGCGGCTCGGGCTCGGCACCGGATCGACCGCCAAGCATTTCGTCGAGCTGCTCGGCCAACGGGTGCGGGCGGGCCTCGACGTGGTCGCCGTGCCGACCTCGGAGGTAACACGGGCGCAAGCCGCCCAGCTTGGCATCCCGCTCACCACGCTCGACGAAACCCCTGAGCTCGATCTGACCGTGGATGGCGCCGACGAAATCGCGCCCGATCTGACCATGATCAAAGGCGGCGGCGGGGCTTTGTTGCGTGAGAAGATCGTTGCCTCTGCCTCAGCGGAAATGGTCGTCATCGCCGACCAGTCCAAATGGGTGCCGGTGCTTGGCCGCTTCCCGTTGCCGGTCGAGATCGCGCCGTTCGGCGCCACCGCCACCCGACACGCGGTCGAGGCGGCCGCCGCAGCCTCGGATTGTTCCGGGCCGGCCTTGTTGCGTAAGGGTAAGGACGGCCATGCTTTCGTCACGGATGGCGGTCACTGGCTCTATGACGCTCAATTGCAGCGTATCGCCGATCCCGTGGCGCTCGCCAATCGGCTCGCCGCTATTCCAGGCGTCATGGAGCACGGCTTGTTCATCGGCCTCGCGCGGACTGCTATTCTGGCTGGTCCGGACGGGGTCCGCGTCGTCGATCGATCCTAATCACAAGCACAAAGGGAGTGCGCCTATGATCGCCCATCTTTCAGCGCGTGCCAAAGCCTTCCGTTTCAAGGCTACGCGCCATGCAATGGCCGCGTTGGTTGCGCTTGCCGCGATCGGCATCGCGTCGCCGGCCGCGCCGCAGACCGCTGCCCCGGCGCGCCAGCCATCTCCGACGGCCATTCTCATCGCCAAACAGATCGTCGATATCAAGAACGTCAAGGACGTCTTCCAGCCAATCGTGATCGGCGTGGTCGAAAAAACCAAGCAAGTCTTCATGCAGACGAATTTCATGTGGGCGAAGGACCTCAACGAAGCCGCAGCCGACGCGCACAAGCAATACGATCCGCGTGTCAGCGAGCTTATCGACGCCAGCGCCCGCATTTACGCGGCCCATTTCACCGAGCAGGAATTGAAGGATTTGCTGGCCTTCTACCAATCTCCCCTCGGCCAGAAGGTGCTTGCCGAGGAGCCGAAAGTGCTCGATGAAAGCATGGTCTTTGCCGGCACTTGGGCCGATAACCTGTCCGTGGACGTCATGGCCTCGATGCGCGCCGATATGAAGAAGCGCGGACACGATATGTAAGACGATAAACGATATGGCCGCTTACGACGTCGATCTTTTCGTTATCGGTGGTGGGTCGGGTGGCGTGCGCGCCGCCCGCATCGCCGCCGAACATGGCGCCCGCGTCATGGCCGCGGAGGAGTATCGCCTCGGCGGCACCTGCGTCATTCGCGGCTGTATCCCGAAGAAGCTCCTGGTCTATGCGTCACGTTTTGGCGGCGAGTTCGAGGACGCTGCCGGATACGGCTGGATCGTGCCGCAGGCCTCGTTCGACTGGAAAACGCTGATTGCCAATAAAAACACGGAGATCGCGCGGCTGGAGAAAGTGTATGGGACGCTGCTCGACAAGGCCGGCGTCAAACATGCAAAGAGCCGCGCCGTGCTGCTCGACGACCACACCGTTCAATTGGCAAACGGCGAACGGGTCAGCGCGGCCTATATCTTGATCGCGACGGGGGGCACCCCGACCTATGGCGATCCCATCCCCGGCATCGAACATGCGATCTCATCGAATGAGGCATTTCAGCTCGCGGAATTTCCGCGCCGCGTGTTGATTCAGGGCGGCGGCTATATCGCGGTCGAGTTTGCCGGGATATTCGCCGGTCTCGGCGCGCATGTGACCCTGGTTTATCGCGGCGACAATATCTTGCGCGGCTTCGACGACGACGTGCGGCAGCATTTGCGTATGGACATGGAGAAGCGCGGCATCAAGGTGATTACAGGCTGCAAGGTGGCGGCGATCGAAAAAGCCGGCGGCCATTTCTCGGCGGTATTGTCGAGTGGTTTTCACGTCACCGCAGACCAGATGATGTTCGCAACCGGCCGCGCGCCGAATGTCACCAAGCTCGGCCTTGCCGAAGCCGGAGTCACCCTCGCCAAAAACGGCGGCATCGCGGTCGACGAATATTCGCGTACCAGCGCACCGAATATCTACGCCGTCGGCGACGTTACGAACCGTATCAATCTGACCCCGGTCGCCATCCGCGAGGGCCATGCTTTTGCCGATACAGTTTTCGGCGGCAAACCGACCAAGGTGGACCACACCAATGTGCCGACCGCGGTTTTCTCGGAGCCAGAGGTCGGCACCGTGGGCCTTACGGAATCCGAGGCGCGTGCCCGGTTGGCGCGGACCGATATCTACAAGGCCATGTTTCGGCCATTGAAGGCGACGCTGTCGGGCCGTGACACGACTGTTCTCATGAAGCTCGTCGTCGATGAGACCTCCGACCGTGTCGTCGGCTGTCACGTTGTCGGCGAAGGGGCCGCCGAGATTGCCCAGATGGCCGCAATTGCGGTCAAACTCGGCGCGACGAAAGCGGACTTCGACGCGACCGTGGCGCTGCACCCGACGGCTTCCGAAGAATTCGTCACCATGCGTAAAAAGACCGCGAGCTACGCGCGGGAAGCAGCGGAATAGGCTTCCCTAAGCCCCATATAGCAGGCTGTCATAGTGCCCGCCTGCCGTGTATAAGACCGCCGAAACTGACAAACTGGCCGATAACCCGGGCGTTCGGACGGTAGTGCCGCGCCCGGTGGGGCGAGTTGGAGATAGTGTGATGTCTAGCCGTTCGATCTTCGGCAAATGGAGCCCGGAGTCCTGGCGCTCGAAGCCGATCTTGCAGGTGCCGGAATATCCGGATGCCAAGGCGCTTGCCGACGTCGAGGCGCAGCTTGCGAGCTTCCCGCCGCTGGTTTTTGCAGGCGAGGCGCGCGATCTGAAGAAGGCCCTGGCACAGGTCTCCAAAGGCGAGATGTTCCTGCTCCAAGGCGGCGATTGCGCCGAAAGCTTCGCTGAACACGGCGCCAACAATATCCGCGATTTTTTCCGCCTGTTCCTGCAGATGGCCGTGGTGCTCACCTATGCCGCGGCATCACCGGTGGTGAAGGTCGGCCGCGTCGCCGGCCAATTCGCGAAACCGCGCACCTCGCCGGTCGAGAAACGCGGCAACGTCGAATTGCCGGTCTATCGCGGCGACATCATCAACGGCACCGACTTCACGCCGGAAGCGCGCATTCCGGACCCTCGGCGTCAGCTGGAGGCCTATCGGCAGTCGGCGGCAACGCTCAATCTGCTGCGCGCTTTCGCCGGCGGCGGCTACGCCAATCTGTCGAATGCACATCAATGGATGTTGTCCTTCGTCAAGGACAGCCCGCAATCCAAGCGTTATCAGGATCTCGCCGATCGGTTGAGCGAGGCGCTCGGCTTCATGCGCGCCTGCGGCATCGATCCTGAAATCCATCCTGAAATGCGGACGACCAGTCTCTTCACCAGTCACGAAGCCTTGCTGCTCGGCTACGAACAGGCTTTCACCCGCGTCGATTCAACGACCGGCGATTACTATTGCACCTCGGGCCACATGGTGTGGATTGGCGATCGGACGCGGCAGGCCGATCATGCCCACGTCGAATATTGCCGAGGCATCAAGAATCCGCTCGGCCTGAAAACCGGCCCGTCGCAAAAGCCGGATGAGCTTTTAAAGATCATCGACGCGCTCGATCCCGACAATGAGCCGGGCCGCCTGACGCTGATTTGCCGGGTCGGCGCCGACAAGGCCGCTGATCTCCTGCCGCCGCTGGTGCGCGCGATCAAGCGCGAAGGCCGCAACGTGGTGTGGTCATGCGATCCGATGCACGGCAACACCATCACCTCGGTGACCGGATACAAGACCCGGCCGTTCGATCAGATCCTCAAGGAAGTGCGAACGTTTTTCCAGGTCCATGCCGCCGAAGGCACTATCGCCGGCGGCGTGCATCTGGAAATGACTGGCAAGAACGTCACCGAATGCACCGGCGGCGCACGTGCCATCAGCGACGAGGATTTGAACGACCGCTACCACACGGTCTGCGATCCGCGGCTTAATGCCGAACAATCGCTTGACCTGGCGTTCCTCCTCGCCGATCTCCTGAAGACCGAGCGTCTCGCCAAGGCCAAACCGCTGCCGGCGGTGGCGGCGCTCTGACGGGTTGCCGGGGCGGACCCTGCGGCGTTAGACATTTGTCATGAACGAACGTCCCGCCGATCGCCTTGCTATTGCGCTGGCGCAGCTCAATCCGATCGTCGGCGATGTTCCCGGCAATCTGGAGCGCGCCCGCGCCGCGCGCGCGCAAGCCGCGCAAGACAAGGCCGACCTGATCGCCTTTTCCGAACTGTTCATTGCCGGCTATCCGCCCGAAGATCTGGTGCTCAAACCGGCGTTCCAGGCCGCCTGCCGTGCTGCGATCGAGACGCTGGCAGGCGAGACCGCCGACGGTGGCCCGGCCGTTCTGATCGGAGTGCCTTGGGTCGAGGACGGCAAGCTCTATAACGCCTACGCCCTGTTATCGGGTGGACGGATCGAGGCGCTGCGTTTCAAGGTCAATCTGCCGAATTACGGCGTGTTTGACGAAAAACGCGTCTTCGCGTCGGGGCCGCTGCCGGGTCCGATTAGCTTTCGCGGGGTACGGCTTGGCCTGCCGGTTTGCGAGGATACTTGGACCGACTGGGGCGATTACGAAAACGTCGTCGAGTGCCTGGCCGAAACGGGCGCCGAATTTCTGATCGTGCCCAATGGCTCGCCCTATTGGCGCAACAAGGCCGACACGCGCATTAACGTCGCGGTCGCCAGCGTGACCGAGACGCGCTTGCCACTCATTTACGTCAATCAAGTCGGCGGCCAGGATGAGTTGGTGTTCGACGGCGCCTCGTTCGTCTTGAACGCTGATCGCTCGCTTGCCTTGCAACTGCCGGCCTTCCGCGAAACCGTGGTGACGACGCATTGGTCGCGGATCGACGGGACTTGGCACTGCGCCAAGGGTGCGGTCGCATCACATGAGGAATCCGACAAGGCAGACTACACCGCCTGTGTGCTTGGGCTTCGCGACTATGTCGAGAAGAACCGCTTCCGCGGCATCGTGCTTGGTCTTTCCGGCGGTATCGATTCCGCACTGTGCGCGGCGATGGCGGTCGATGCGCTCGGTGCCGAGCGCGTGCGCTGCGTGATGCTGCCGTTTCGCTACACCTCGCAGGAATCGCTCGAAGATGCGGCGGCGATCGCGACCACGCTCGGCGTACGTTACGACGTCGTTCCGATCGAGAGCGCCGTGCATGGCCTCGAAGCGGCGCTCGCCAAGGTTTTCGCCGATGCGCCGCGCGATGTCACCGAGGAGAACCTGCAGGCGCGCGCCCGCGGCACGATCCTGATGGCGATCTCGAACAAATTCGGCCTGATGGTGGTGACGACCGGCAACAAGTCGGAAATGTCGGTCGGCTATGCGACGCTGTATGGCGACATGAATGGCGGCTTCAATCCGATCAAGGATCTCTACAAGACCGAAGTCTATCGGCTGTCGCGGTTGCGCAATGGCTGGAAACCGGAGAACGCACGCGGTCCAGACGGCACCGTCATTCCAGAAAACGTTATCGTCCGCGCGCCGAGCGCCGAGCTTCGCGAGGACCAGACCGATCAGGATTCGCTGCCGCCCTACGATATGCTCGATCAGATCCTCGAGCGGCTCGTCGAGCGCGAAGATGGCACTGCGGCCATTGTCGCCGCGGGCTTCGATCGCGACACCGTGATCAAGATCGAGCGCATGCTCAACCTTGCCGAATATAAGCGGCGGCAGGCGGCGCCCGGGGTGAAGGTAACGCTGAAGAACTTCGGTCGCGACCGGCGCTATCCGATCGTCAATCGCTTCAACGACACTGGCAGCGGTGATCCGGAGCCGGGCCGTTCGGCGGTCAAGAGTTCGGCGATGGCTAAAGCGGGCAGTGCGGATTTTTGATCCGTCATTCCGGGGCGGCAATCCGGAATGACTAATTGTGCGTCTGCGTTTGCGATGACGACATGAATGGCGGCCCGACCGTGCGCACGGCCTGCTTTGTGGTCGTGCTTGAATTGCCGGCAGCCGGCGTGGCCGGGGTCTGCTGGCTCGCGGCAATCGCGGCCTTCCCCGAAGGCTTCGGTGCTTGCGACAGCGTCTTCGCATTCTGGTCGGTCACGACGATGTCGCCGCTTTCGAGCGTGGTCGAGTCGTCGGCATTCTTGAGAGCGTCCGCCCAGCTCTGACCCGGCTTGCGGCAGCTGCACCCCGAGGTGAATTCCTTGCGATAGCGGAACGCGTTGGGCAGCGCGGTGTAAGGCTGGCCGCTGATCGAGACCGCCTGCTGAATATCCTCGCCGGGATTGCGATAGGAATACAGCATCACTTCGCTGGCTGGGCAGAGCCGCTGGCAGGTGCGGTCGTCGTCCGCAAACCGGCTCGCCGACGTCGAATAGGAAATCGGGAAATAATAACCGTCGCAGGTGCGCACACAGACGGTGTGGAAGGTGCCGGACGGCGCGCCGTCGCCGCCGCCGCCGTTGACGATGGTGCCGCCGCCGAACAGCGCTTCGAAGAAACCCTGCGGCCCGCCCGACGAATTGGCGGCCGCGGTATATTGCGCGCCGCAACTATTCTGCGCGAGCTGGCCGATCAGCGCACGGCGCTGGCCCTGCTGATCGTCGCTGCCGCTCTTGAGCTGTTCGAGATCGCTCATCATGTGGTCGAGATTGCCGCGCAACTGCTGGATCTGCGAGGTGATCGGCCCGCATTGCGGCGACAGCGCCGAGAACAGAGCAAAGAAGCCTTGGCCGGCGCAGCCGGCCTTATGGGCTTGCCCTACGGCACGATCGAGGTCGGCCTGCTGCTTGGCGATGGCGTCTTCGGCTTGCCGGATCTGGTCGGCGCGGGCGGCATTGCCGTTGCCCTGGTCGAAGGCGGCGAGCTGACCCTGCAAGCGGGCGCAGATCGGACTTGCCGGCGGCTGAACCGACGATTGTTGAGCGGGGGGCTGCTGACCTGGCGCCTGCTGACCGGGTACCTGCTGACTGGGGACCTGTGGCGCGGGCGCTGCCTGGCGTATCGGTGCCGGCGGAACCGGCGGTCCCGGCATCTGCTGTGCGGCGGCCACGGCTGGCAGCGCGACCGTGGCAAGCACAGCGAAACCCGCGCTCCGGAGCAAAACCGAGGTCTTGCTCGGGCCGATGCCATTAAGCTTTTTGCGGATCATAGGGGTTCCGACACCGCTTGCGTCCGGGTTTGCGGATAAGCCCTGGAATGGTGACTAAAGTGTGAACAGTGCCGCCGCCTCCGTTTAGCGGCAAATCACCGTGGAGGCGAGTAAGCCCCCAGGAGTTTCCAAAAAAGCCCTCAGACTGGCTTGCTACTCGGTGTCAGGCTGATTTTCCGGCCGGGCTCGGTCGAAAGCGGCGAGAGCCTGGCAGGCCGCGTCGGCGGCGACAATCTTGGGGAATTTCTCCAGCGGCACTTTCAGGCGCCTGGCATTGTAAACCTGCGGTACCAGGCAAAGATCGGCGACCGTTACCTGTTCGCCGCAGACATAGGGGCCGGGTCCCATCAGCGTTTCGAGCGCCTCGAAGCCGGCTATGACCCAGTGGTGATACCAGGTGTCGATCGCGCTCTGTTCCTGAACTCATGTCGTTTTTCAGGTAGCGCAGCGGGCCGATATTGTTGAGCGGATGGATGTCGCAAGCGATGAGCTCGGCAAGCGCGCGTGCTTTGGCACGGGCGATCGGATCTTTCGGCAGCAGCGCCGGTTCGGGCTGGATCTCTTCCAGATATTCGATGATGGCGAGCGACTGGATCAGCACGTCGCCTTTTGGCGTAATCAGGACCGGCACCCGCATCTGCGGATTGACGGCGCGGAATTCCGGCCGCCTGTTGTGGCCGCCTTCCCTGACAAGGTGGATCGGCGCGGTCTCGTAGGCGACGCCTTTGAGGTTGAGGGCGATGCGGACGCGATAGGCCGCCGACGAACGGAAATACGAATAAAGCTTCACGACTTGGTCCCGGTTTGGTTTGGCCGGAGTGTTTCGGCGACGAGTTGCGCCGATTGCTCGGTGATCTTCCGCAAGGCACGATCGAACGCCTCGCGGTCATCCGGTGTCAATATCTCGGTGAGCCGGCGCGCGAAATCGCGCGCATGCGGCGCCAGCTCCTCGTACATCGCGCGGCCCGGAGCTGTGAGCGAGAGAAACGACTCCCGCATGTCGTCGCGATTGGCGCGGCGCGCCAGAAGCTTGCGCCGCTCCAGGATTGCCACCGCGCGCGAGACTTTGGTCTTGTGCATATGGGTATGCGCGCCGATGGCTTTGCCCGTCATCACGCCGAACTGGCCGAGCGTGACCAGCACCCGCCACTCCGGGACGCCGATGCGATAGCGCCGCGAATAAATCCGTGACAGCGCTTGTGAGACCAGGCTGGACACGACATTGAGCTGATAAGGCAGAAAATCCTCGAGCTTCAGCGGCGCGTCGTCGGCTTGGGCTGCGGCGTCCGCCTTGTCCCGAATGTCGCTCTCTATCGCCTGTTGCCCGACCATGGCGGGAACATGGCCGAAGTTGCGTGCCCACGCAACGGCATCCGGGGGTGGCGTGCCAGGGCCCGCAAGCGCGTCCGGCAAGCGTCTGAGGGCCTTCTGCCCGGCGTTGCGACAGTGTTAGATTATGCAGTGGGAGCCGCCCGAACGAGGCGGCCGCACTGGGGGAGGCAACATCATGATGGCGAAACTCGAAAGTCAGAGCGATCTCGCGCTCTTGATCGGACGGCTGTTTTATTCGTCGCTATTTCTGCTCTACGGCTATTTCAAAGTGATCGCCTTCAGCGGCACCGCCACCTATATGGCCGCGAAGGGCCTCCCGGCACCGTCGCTGTTCGCCGTGCTTGCGATCGTCTTCGAACTTGGCGGCGGTATCCTCATGCTGGTCGGCTATCAGACCCGGCTGGTGGCGCTCGCGCTCGCGATCTACACCTTAGTGGCGGCGCTTATCGCGCACACCAATTTTGCCGACGCCAATCAGCTCACCCATTTCATGAAGAACATGGCGATCGTCGGCGGCTCGCTGGCCTTCTTCGTCAGCGGTGCGGGCGCTTATTCGCTCGATCGGCGGAAGTAACAGAGTAGCGGCGGCGGCCGGGATCACCGCCGCTAAAGCGGACTCAGCGCGAGCACTCGATGGCGACGAAGTTGTCGCAATTGCCGCCTTTGCAGGCGTCCGAGCCGCTGGTCGGAATGGCGCCGGTGATGTCGTCGCGGTCGACCTTGCGGAACGACAGCGCTTGCGCGAATTCGCGCGTCTTGCAGTAGGAATTGGCTGCGGCATTGCCGCAGCTTTCTCCTGAGGCGAGGCAGCGGTCGATGCCGTAGCCGTCTGAGTCATTGGCGATAATGAAGAGGCGTTTTTCGGCCTGGGCGGCGGCGGCAGAAAGCAGCACGGCCGCGACGGCGGTAGCCGCGATCACGTAACGCATGAATCCCCCAACTCGGCGCTAAACGCCATCGACCTGACTGGAACAAGCTTAAGAATGCGACGGTGGGGTTAAGCTTCCCTTAAGTGACGCAACCCGGACCCGGCAATGATACCGTGTGGCTCCCATTTTTCGCCAAGACACACAACGTCTGTGGCGGGATGACGGCGCCGTTTCCACAGGCCGGAAGGCGCTTTTATGGACCGCCATGGCAACGCAGCGGCGCCTCGCACGGCTCGATGAGGACCTTGACGCCATGCGTCCCCTCGACCATTGTGCGCGCCATGACGGGTCACAACCATATCTTCGGCATTTGCCGCGAGATTATTAGCTAGCGCCAAACGCTGGCTGCGGCCGTCTTTTCTCATCGTCGAGACTAAAGGACACGCCGGGCCAGCGGGCAGGCGTGGGCTTTTGTTCGGCCGTGTGATTGACGAGACCATGGAACTGAAACTCTACGATACGCTCACGCGCGAGAAGCGCGTTTTCAAGCCGCTCGATCCGGCCAATGTCCGCATGTATGTGTGCGGACCGACGGTCTATGACTTCGCCCATATTGGCAATGCGCGGCCGGTGATCGTGTTCGACGTGCTGTTCCGTTTGCTGCGCCATCTGGCAAAGCAGGGCGCTTGGAACAACGGCAAGGGCGAGACGAAGGTTACTTATGTTCGCAACATCACCGACGTCGACGACAAGATCAACGCCCGCGCGGCGGAGGAATATCCAGCGCTGCCGCTGAATGAGGCGATCCGCAAGGTCACGGAAAAGACCGACCGGCAATTCCACGACGACGTCGCGGCGCTCGGCTGCCTGCCGCCGACCATCGAGCCGCGCGCCACCGATCACATTGGCGAAATGCGCACGCTGATCGATCGGCTGGTCGCCTCCGGCAACGCCTATGTCGCCGAGGACAACGTGCTGTTCAGCGTGCCGTCGGATCCCGATTACGGCCAGTTGTCGAGGCGCCCGCTCGACGAGATGATCGCCGGCGCTCGCGTCGATGTTGCGCCCTATAAGCGCGATCCGACCGATTTCATCTTGTGGAAGCCGTCAAAGCCGGGCGAGCCGGCGTGGCCGTCACCCGCCGGCATCAAGACGCCGGGCCGCCCCGGCTGGCACATCGAATGCTCGGCGATGTCGTGGAAATATCTCGGCGAGACCTTCGACATCCACGGCGGCGGCATCGATCTCGTCTTTCCGCACCACGAAAACGAAATCGCCCAATCGCGCTGCGCCTTCCACACGCCGGTGATGGCGAATTACTGGATGCACAACGGCTTCTTGCAGGTCGAAGGCGAGAAGATGTCGAAGTCCCTCGGCAATTTCGTGACCATTCATCAACTTCTTCGAACCGACGATTTTAACGGAAGATCGTGGTCGGGCCAAATATTACGACTCGCGATGCTGCGGACGCATTATCGTCAACCGATAGATTGGACCAGTAGAGCGTTGGTCGAAGCTGACCGTGCTCTTAACAGGTGGAAGTTGCAATTTTTTAGAAATGACGGGGCGTATGGCCTCGCCGGCCCAGACGGCAGCGGCCATGGTGACCCATTCGGACCCGGAGAGGGAAGTGGATATGGCGGGGGTGACGCGAGCCTCATAACCTTCGTGGAAGCATTGTTGGACGATCTGAATACGCCTTTGGCTTTAGCAATTCTTCACCAGATCGCCGACCCGATTCAATTTCGTGCTGCGGTGGATATCCTTGGCTTGGACTTTCACGCCTACTCCAACGCTCAATTTTATCGAGCAAAGAGTGTAGATGCTGATCGCGTCGACTATCTGATCCTCGCCCGGAATGCCGCGCGCCATTCAAAAGACTTCAAGGAAGCGGATCGCATCCGCGACGAACTCAGCAAAATGGGCGTTGTGCTCAAAGACTCCAAAGACGGCACCACCTGGGAGATTGCGCGATGAACGCCCAAGCCTTCCCGCAACTCGCCATGCGGCCGATGCTGCCGACCGACGTACCGTTGCTGGCCGAGATTTTCCGCGCCAGCATCGAAGAACTGACCATGGACGATTACAGCCCGGCCCAGCAGGAAGTGTGGGCCGCAACGGCGGACGATGAGGAAGCGTTCGGCTCGAAGCTTGCCGGTGAACTGACGCTGGTTGCGACCTTGAACGGCTCGCCCATAGGCTTTGGCGCGCTTGCCGACAACAGCCGCATCGACATGCTCTATGTGCACCCGGGTGCGTCGGGGCAGGGCGCCGCCGCGCTGCTTTGTGACGCCTTGGAGAAACTCGCTGCCGCGCGCGGCACCAAGGAACTGACCGTCGACTCCAGCGACACGGCGCGCGGCTTTTTTGAGAAGCGCGGATTTTCGCCGTACCGCCGCAACACCACCATGCTCGGCGGCGAATGGCTCGCCAATACCACGATGAAAAAGCCGCTTGCTGCGAAGGGGAGGGCGCCATGACCGGACCCGAAACGCCGTTCCCGCGCCACTGGCTTTATTATTTGATCCTCAAATATGCCGTGATCGCCGCAGCGGTCGGGGTATCGCTTTATACGGTCTATCGGCTCTATCGCGGCTAATGGAATTGCCAATGGAACGCCAGCGCTCGTCATTTCTCGGCATGCGGACCCATCACGTCGTTATTGCGCTCGTCGCTATCGTGATCGTGGTGGCGTTGATCTCGAATTATCATCTCTGGTGAGATTGTTTCATGTCCCGCGAGCGGCTTTATCTGTTCGACACCACGCTGCGCGACGGCGCGCAGACGAATGGCGTCGACTTCACGCTCGCCGACAAGCTAGCCATCGCGCGGATGCTGGACGATCTCGGGCTCGATTATGTCGAGGCCGGCTATCCCGGCGCCAATCCAATCGACACCGGCTTCTTCGCCGAACGGCGGCCGATGCGGGCCTGCCTCACCGCCTTCGGCATGACGCGGCGGCCGGGCCGTTCGGCGTCCAACGATCCGGGCCTGGTCGCGCTCCTCGATGCGCAGGCCGACGCGATTTGTTTCGTCGCCAAATCCTGGGACTATCACGTGCGCGTCGCGCTCGAGACGACCGAGGAGGAGATGCTCGCGTCGATCCGCGACAGCGTCCGCGCCGCCAAGGCCAAGGGCCGCGAAGTGCTGCTCGACTGCGAGCATTTCTTCGACGGTTACAAGGCGAAGCCCGCTTATGCGCTGGCCTGCGCCCAGGCAGCCTATGACGAGGGCGCGCGCTGGGTGGTGCTCTGCGACACCAATGGCGGCACGCTGCCGCACGAGGTCGAGCGCATCGTCGGCGAGGTCTGCGCCAAAATCCCGGGCGATCACGTCGGCATTCACGCCCATAACGACACCGAGCAGGCGGTGGCGAATTCGTTCGCGGCCGTGCGCGCCGGCGCGCGCCAGATCCAGGGTACGCTCAACGGCCTGGGCGAGCGCTGCGGCAATGCCAATCTCGTCTCCATCATCCCGACGCTGAAGCTCAAAAGCGATTACGCGGATAAATTCGAGATTGGCGTAACGGACGAGGCGCTCGGACGGCTGGCGCGCGTCTCGCACGCACTCGACGAATTGCTCAATCGCGCGGCCGACCGCCACGCGCCCTATGTCGGCGAGAGCGCATTCGCCACCAAGGCCGGCATCCATGCGTCGGCGATCGTGAAGGAGCCGGCGACCTACGAACACGTGGCGCCGGAGCGCGTCGGCAACAAGCGAAAGCTCCTTGTTTCCGATCAGGCGGGCCGCTCCAACGTGCTGGCCGAGCTCGACCGTATCGGGCTCGCGGTCGACAAGAACGATCCGCGCGTGACGCGGCTGCTCGATGAGGTCAAGGAGCGCGAGGCGATCGGCTACGCCTATGAAGCCGCCGACGCGTCATTCGAGCTTCTGGCCCGGCGCCTGCTCGGCCAGGTGCCGCATTATTTCGACGTCGAAAAATTCGACGTCAATGTCGAGCAGCGCAGCAACGCCAAGGGCGAGCCTGTCTCGGTCAGCCAAGCCGTGGTGAAACTGAAAGTCGGCGACGACGAACTGATCTCGGTCGCCGAAGGTATCGGTCCGGTCAATGCGCTCGATCTCGCGCTGCGCAAGGACCTCGGCAAATATCAGGGCTTTATCACCGGGCTTGAGCTTACCGATTATCGCGTACGCATCCTCAATGGCGGCACCCAAGCCGTTACCCGGGTGCTGATCGAAAGCGCCGACGAAACCGGCGATCACTGGACCACGGTCGGCGTTTCCGCCAACATCATCGACGCCTCGTTCCAGGCGCTGATGGATTCCATCGTCTATAAGCTCGTGAAGTCCGGCGCGCCGGCGTGAAGCGAGGCTTCTACTTTTTTGCTTTGTTCTGTATCCTCAAAGCCGATACCCAATTTGGGGTTCAGCGTACCCAAAATGGGTATTTGGCCGCGAGAGCTTAAGGCAAGTTGCGGTTAAATGATCGATCACGTTTCCATAGCCGTGCGCGATCTCAAAAAGGCGGAGCCGTTCTACACCGCCCTGCTGGCGCCGCTTGGTCTGGTGAAATTGCGCGAATCGCCCGACGCGACGATCGGCTTTGGCAAGAAATATCCGGAATTCTGGATCAATCGCCGTCCGGTGATGGGCCCGGTAGCCGACGACAGCGGCGCGCACATCTGCCTGCGCGCCCCGGACACGGCCGCGGTCGATGCCTTCCATGCCGCGGCGCTGGCCGGCGGCGGTACATCGAACGGCGCGCCGGGGCTGCGGCCCCACTATCAATCGAACTATTACGCCGCCTTCGTCCGCGACCCCGACGGCAATCGCCTCGAAGCCGTGACGTTCTTGCGGGATGATGAAGCGTGAATTGGCGACTTCCGCTCGTCCCCGCGAAAGCGGGGAACCAGCATGAAGCGGTTCCTGCATTTTTCGCTAGGTTCCCGCTTTCGCCGGAATGAGCGGAAGTAGATGAAACCGCCGATTACAACTGCTCGACCGGCATCGTCATCGCTTTCTCGGCCGCGGTGACGCCGCGGGCGGCATCCTGCAACATCGGCAGAATATCCTCGACGCGCTTGGCGACTAGGATATCGATGTGCGGCGCCGCCGGCATGAACTTCACCGCGCGCATATGGTCGATCAGCGACAGAAGCGGCGACCAATAATTGTTGATATCGGCGATCAGGATCGGTTTCTTGTGACGGCCAAGCTGCGCCCAGGTGAGCTGCTCGACCAGTTCCTCAAGCGTGCCGATACCGCCCGGGAGCGCGATAAAAGCGTCGGCGCGCTCGAACATGGTCTGCTTACGCTCGTGCATGTCGCGGGTGACGATCAGTTCCTGGGCGAGTTTTTTCGGCCGTTCGCTCTTGGTCAGAAATTCCGGGATGATGCCAGTGACGTCGCCGCCGTGATCGATGACCAATTCGGCCACCGCGCCCATCAGGCCGACCGAGCCGCCGCCATAGACCAGCCGGACGCTATTTTCGGCGAATATCTTGCCGAGCTTGACCGCGGCGTGGGTGAAAGCCGGATCGGTTCCCGGGCTCGATCCGCAATAAACGCAGACCGCATTGATTTTGCTCATGGAAATTCTTTCGTTGACGGCTAGATGTGGCGTCAATTCGCGCTGACTGCAAGCAATTTGGCAAGTGCTTTCCAGCGAGCCGCCCACGGTGCAGAGCATGCCGAAAAGTCCTATATGGCGGTAAACACGCAAGGAGGGGTGCCGCGGCTGGCCGCGACCCGTTTTGAGCGGGCAATTGGGGCCGGGCAGGCGATGAGCGATTTCCAGCGACCGACAGCACATTTGAAGCGAGAGATAGGCGGCGACGGGGGTGCCTTGCTGTCGACGCTGTTTCAACTCTGGCCCTATATCTGGCCGTCCGACCGCCGCGACCTGAAGGGCCGGGTCATCTTCGCCACCGTCCTGCTGTTTCTCGCCAAGTTCGCCACCATTGCGGTCCCGTTCACCTTCAAATGGGCGACCGATGCGCTGGCCGGGCGCGGGACTGCCCCGGTGGCGGCGGACAATTGGCTCGCCTGGGCATTCGCGGCCCCGATCGTGATGACGCTCGCCTATGGCGGCACGCGCATCGTCATGGGGCTCCTTACCCAATGGCGCGACGGCATCTTCGCCAAGGTGGCGATGAATGCGGTGCGGCGGCTGGCGATGCTCACCTTCGAGCATATGCACCTGCTGTCGCTGCGCTTTCACCTCGAGCGCAAGACCGGCGGTCTGACGCGCGTCCTCGAGCGTGGCCGCAACGCCATCGAGACCATCGTGCGCATGCTGCTGCTGCAACTGGCCCCGACGGTGGTCGAACTGGGCCTGGTTGCCGCCGTACTGCTGTGGCATTTCGATTGGCGTTATCTGGTCATCGTCGGCATTACGGTGGCGCTCTATATGGCGTTTACCTTTTACGCGACCGAGTGGCGCATCAATATCCGCCGCAAGATGAACGAGAGCGACACCGATGCCAACGTCAAGGCGATCGATTCGCTGTTGAACTACGAGACGGTCAAATATTTCTCGGCCGAAACGCGCGAGACTGAGCGCTACGATCGCTCGATGGCGCGTTACGAGGACGCCAGCGTCGACTCCTATACCTCGCTTGCCGTCCTCAATGCCGGTCAGGCCGTCATATTCACGCTCGGGCTCGGAGCTGCCATGGTGCTGTGCGCTTACGGCGTCGAACAGCACACCAATACGGTCGGCGATTTCGTCATGATCAATGCCATGATGATCCAGCTTTATACGCCATTAAATTTCATGGGCATGGTGTACCGCGAGATCAAGCAGGCGCTGATCGACATCGAGACCATGTTCGCGCTGTTGTCGAAAAAGCCCGAAATCGAGGACCGTCCGGGCGCGCCAGCGTTGCAGGTTCGCGCCGGCGCCATCCGCTTCGATAATGTTTCCTTCGCCTATGAACCGGCGCGGCCGATCCTCAAAGGCTTGAGTTTCGAGGTCGCGGCCGGCCATACCGTCGCCATCGTCGGGCCGTCGGGCGCCGGCAAGTCAACGATCTCGCGGCTGCTGTTCCGCTTCTACGACGTCACCGGCGGCCGCATTCTGATCGACGGTCAGGATGTGCGCGATGTCAGGCAGGAATTGTTGCGTGCAGCGATCGGCATGGTGCCGCAAGACACGGTGCTGTTCAACGACACCATCCGCTACAACATCCGTTACGGACGCTGGGACGCGAGCGACATTGAAGTCGAGGAAGCCGCGCGTCAGGGGCAGATCGACGATTTCATCCGTCGCGCACCGAAGGGCTACGATACCGAGGTCGGGGAGCGAGGCCTCAAACTTTCAGGCGGCGAAAAGCAGCGCGTCGCTATCGCTCGCACCATTCTAAAGGCGCCGCCGATCCTGCTGCTCGACGAAGCCACCTCGGCGCTCGATAGCCATACTGAGCGGGACATCCAGGACGAACTGGTTCGCGTCGCCGAAAACCGCACCACGCTGGTCATCGCCCACCGGCTGTCGACCATCGTCACCGCCGACGAAATCCTGGTGCTCGACCACGGCACCATTGTCGAGCGCGGCACACATCGCGAATTGCTGGCGCATGGTGGACTCTATGCCAGCATGTGGAACCGCCAGCGCGAGGCGCAAATGGCGCGCGAGTTTCTGGCCGAGGTCGAGGAAGACGCCGCCGCACCCAATCGCAATCCGCCGGAACTGCCGGTCGATCCGCTCGTGCCGGCCGTGCGACGCCGCGGAGTGATTGCTTCGTCGTGCGGCTCCTGCGCAATGACGATAATCCAACAATTGGTATAAGGACCCATGTCAGTCGTCGATTCCATCCGCAAGCAATTCGTGCCGATCCATCCGGAGGGCTATCCTTTCATCGGTGGTTTTGCGCTCGCTAGCCTGATCTTGTTCTGGCTGTGGACGCCGCTCGGCTGGCTTATGACGCTGGCGACGCTGTGGTGCGTCTATTTCTTCCGCGACCCGCCGCGGGTGACGCCGGTGCGCGACGGTATCGTGGTTTCGCCGGCGGACGGCCGGGTGAGCCAGATCAGCAAGGCCGTGCCGCCGAAGGAACTCGATCTCGGCGAGCGGCCGCTGCCGCGCATCTCGGTTTTCATGAGTGTGTTCGATTGCCACGTCAATCGCAGTCCGGTCGCCGGCCGCATCGAGCGGATCGTCTACCGCGCCGGCAAATTCCTCAGCGCCGATCTCGACAAAGCGAGCGAAGATAACGAGCGCAATGCCTTCGTCATCACAACGACCGGCGGCCAGCGCATCGCGGCAATTCAGATCGCGGGCCTGGTGGCGCGCCGCATCGTGCCGTTCGCGCGGGAAGGCGAGGCCGTCGGCGCCGGCCAGCGCATTGGCATGATCCGGTTCGGTTCGCGCGTCGACGTTTATCTGCCGGAGGGTACCGGCGCACTGGTGGCCGAAGGCCAGACCGCAATCGCCGGTGAGACGGTATTGGCCGACCTCAAATCAGTTGACGCGTCGCGGACGTTTCGGGTGAACTGAGAGCCCGTTAACGAAGCAAATCTGACGCGTGGCGGGTTCGGCCAAAAACGGCTATATTGTCGCCATGGCCATGCAACCACCAAGCTTCGGTAATCCGCGAAAGCGGCGGTTCCGCCGCATCCCCGTTCGCACGCTCGCGCCCAATGTCGTCACATTGCTGGCGATGTGCGCCGGGCTGACCGCGATCCGCATGGCGTTTGAAGGCCGTTACACATTGGCGCTGGCCGGGATCGTGTTCGCGGCCATTCTCGACGGCATCGACGGCCGGTTGGCACGGCTTCTGAAGGGTGCGTCGCGCTTTGGCGCCGAACTCGACAGCCTTTCGGATTTCGTCTGTTTCGGTGTCGCACCGGCGCTGATCCTCTATTTCTGGGGTCTGCACGAGTTGAAGTCGGCGGGCTGGATCGCGGCCATGGTATTCGCCATTTGCGCCTGTCTTCGGCTCGCCCGTTTCAATGTGATGATCGACGATCCCGATAAGCCGGCCTGGACCGCCAATTTCTTCGTCGGCATGCCGGCGCCGATGGGCGCCATCACCGTACTTTTACCGATCTACGCGGTTTTCCTCGGTCTGCCGCGCTCGGCACTGCTGACGTGGCTCACGCTGTTCTACACTCTGAGTATTGCTTCACTGATGGTATCGCGGCTGCCGGTGTTCTCCGGCAAGCGCGTCGGCACCCGCGTGCCGCCGGAAATGGTTGGGCCGCTCATTGTCGTTTTGGTGCTCTCGATCGCGCTGTTGGTCGCTTACCCTTGGGTGCTGCTTACCGCGGGCACGCTCGCTTATCTGGTCTGTCTGCCGTTCGGCTGGCTGTCCTATCGCGCGCACGAACGGCGATCGCTCGAGACGAAACCGGAAACGGCAACGGTTGGCGCGCCGTCGGTCATTGCCGGTCTTGTTCGGCCGGCCGAGGACAACGATCGCCCCTCGCGCCTGAATTGATCGAGCCGCTCGCGCGGTCCGCAACACGTCGGGGATATTTTTCGGATGCGTGTTGCCCGCCGCAACCTCCTTGCCTCAGCTATCGCTACCGTAGCCGCGCCCACCGTGATGCGTATGGCATGGGCGGATGCGCCGATCGCGCTGAAGCTGCATCATGCCATGTCATCGGTGTCGGTCGGCCACGACAAATTTCTGGTGCCATGGGCGCGGAAAATCGAAACGGAGGCGGACGGCCGCATCCGTATCGATCTGTTTCCGTCGATGCAGCTTGGCGGTTCGCCGGCGCGGCTTTTCGATCAGGCGCGCGACGGCACCGTCGATATCGCCTGGACGATGCCGAGCCTGACGCCGGGACGCTTTCCAAAAATCGAAATGTTCGAACTGCCGTTCGTGCCGGCACGCCGCGCGCTGGTCAGTTCGCGGGCGCTCGACGATTTTGCCGCAGTGAATCTGAAAGACGAATTTCGCGACGTCCATCCGCTCGGGTTCTCCTGCAGCGATCGCGGCGTGCTGCATGCCAATTTGCCGATACGCACCATCGAGGACATCAAGGATCTGAAGCTTCACGTGCAAACGCGTTTTGCCGGCGAAACGGTGCGCCTGCTCGGCGGCCATCCGGTGCCGATGGCGGACGGGCAATTGCCGATGGCGATCACCGCGCGCGTGATCGATGGCTGCATCGATCCCTGGCACTTGGTGCCGCCGCTGCGGCTGAGCGATCTCCTCAAGACCCATACAGAGTTCTCCGACCTGTCCTTGAGCAGTACGACTTTCGTGCTGGTCATGAACAAAGACGCCTATGACCGGCTGCCGCGCGACCTTAAGGCCGTCATCGACAACAACTCAGGTCAGTTCGCGGCAGGCTTGGCCGGCACAATGTGGGATCTAGGCGCCGCCGCGGCAGCGGACATGGTCGCCGAGCGCGGCGACACCATCGTCACGTTGTTGCCGGAGGCCGTTGCGCATTGGCGCAAGGCGACCGATCCAGTGACCGGCATCTGGCTCAAGGAAATGAAAGAGCAGAAGGTCGACGGCAGCAAATTGCTGGCGTCAGCACGTGCGCTTTTGGCGAAATACGCGAGCCTGCCGGAACCGCAGCCGGCGCAATCTCCGTCGCCCGCGCAGGAAACAGTCACCGAACCACCGCGGCGTCCGGAAGCTCCAGCCGACACCGCGATGGCGCCCAAACCCGCTGCCACCGCCGCGCCGTCTCCGCCCGCAGCCAAACCGCCCGCGGCGCCCGCGGCCCAACCTACGCCGTCCACAGCTCTGTCCAAGCCATCCTCACCGCCTACGGCTCAATCCGCGCCGGCACCGCAACCCGCACCAGCACCACATATGGCGACCCGCGCGCCTCCGAGCGCCGCCCCGGCGGGGGCGCCTGCGTCTCCCGCGCCGATGGTGAAACCAGCCGTCACAGCGCCGCCCGCCGCTGCCGCGCCACCCCAGCCGCCGCCGGCGGTCGCTGCCGCCCCGCCGCCGCCAGCACCCGCGCTGCCGGTTCCCAAGCCGATGCCGACGGTCGCACCGCCCGCTAAAGCTTTGGATATTCCACTTTAACGCGTCAGCGTAACTGCCGCGCCGGCCGTGCCTTGGCCTTGGAAGTGGCCGTCCGCGAATGACAGTTCAACAAGAACTTCACCTTTGTGGTCGCGGATGATCAGCCGGTTGTGCTCGAACGTCCACTTGCGGCTGGTAAAGAATTTGCCGGGACAGCCGCCGGCCGGCGCGATGCTGCCTTCGCTGGCGCCGGCGGAATCGCCCAGTGTGACGGCACAAGCGGCGCCGCCGGCAACCGAGAGCTTCCAGCGTCCGGCAAGGTCGACCGGGGGTGGCGCTGGCGGCGGTGGCGGGGCTGCCGCAGCGGCGGTTTGATCGGGCCGGCTGCCGGCTATGCTGGTGGTTGGACCGCTACTGGTGCCACTGGTGCTGGCGCAGGCGCCCAGCGCCAGGAGCATGAGCAGCGCGCCGCCGGCCCGTCCTGCGGTCACGTTCCGGTTCATTGGGCGGTTCAAGATGAGCATTGTTGAATACGCTGCTTCCCACGGCGAATTGGAACTCGGGAACGAAAAGCAGTTTGGCCGTTCGCGCAAGGCATTTTCACGATTCGCTCCGGCAACGCGCCCCACTTGTGCCAATATTCCTACCCGAAATTGACTCACCTTAGAATCCTGTATGGGAGGAAAGTCATTATGTCATCGCCATCCAAGCTGAGTTGTATAAAACATTTGCCGCCCATCGCGGCGGCTTTGATCGTCTTCGTCTTGCCTGCCAGTTTCGCCCATGCTGAAGATGTCGGCGGCAATGGCATCGCCAACAGCGTCGGCCTTGGCAGTAGCCTCGGCGGCCTTGGCAGCAAGATTGCGGGTGCCGCTCCGGCCTCGCCGGTCGAAGAGTTTGCCAAGCAGCTCGAGGATTTCCAGAAGAGCGTTCCGGATCTCAACAAGTCGATCCAGGACAGCGCCAGCGCGATCGATACAGCCACCGATATCAACAAGGCACGCGCCGATATCGATCAGCTGCGCCAGCAAGTCTCGTCGCTCCTCGCCGCAGTTTCGGATAACGGTCCGGTGTCGCAACTCGGCGTCAAGGCGCTCGATCACGTTCATGCCAAGCTGAAAATGCTGGCGCAAGAACAGCGCTTCAAACCCGAAGAACGGCAATTCCTGATCGATCAATGGCAAGCCTTGCAAGTGCAGACCGAAAGCGCCACCAAGGATCTCGGCGATGCACGCACGCAATTCGCGGGTCTCTTACAGACGCTGCAGTCGAACGAAGACTTCATCGACGAACTGGTCGAAATCAGACAGGCGCAGAAGGCGATCGATGTGATGCGTCAGCTCACGCAGAACATTCGCGATGCCTCGACGCAGATCAACAAACTGATCGGCGCCATCAAGCCCCCGGGGGTCTGAAGCGCGATCGAAAAGACGTGAGGCTGCCAATGCGGCACGCGATCGGATTGCTGGCCGGCATGGCTGTGGTGAGCGTTGTCATCGCCGCGTGCCATCCGTTCGGCGATAGCGGTTATGTGCAAATCAATACCGTGCCGGTAGCGCCGATCACTCGGTCGGCGCTCTATCTCGACGCCACCAAGCTCGATTCGATCCGGCAGGGCAGCGCGCTGTTACGTCAACCAGTCGGAACGCTCACGCTTGCCGCCGATACCTTCGGCGGCGCGCAAGCGCCGCTCTGCGACATCGTGGTGAAGAAGGATCGCATCACCACCGTGACAATCTCGGTGCTGGAACGTCCGCCGCGTTGCGTCTGCAAATTCACCAAGAGCGGCGACGCGGCGGACCATACGTGCGTGAGCTGACGCGCGATTTACCGCATCGTCGGAATGACGAATTCGGCGCCTTCCTTGGTGCCGGACGGCCAGCGCGCGGTCACGGTCTTGGTCTTGGTGTAGAAGCGGATCGAGTCCGGACCGTGCTGGTTGAGATCGCCGAAGCCTGAGCGCTTCCAGCCGCCGAAAGTGTAATAGGACAGCGGCACGGGTATCGCGAAATTGACGCCGACCATGCCTACCTGGACGCGGTTGGTGAAGTCGCGCGCGGTGTCGCCGTCGCGGGTGAAGATGGCGACGCCGTTGCCGTATTCATGTTCGGATGGCAGCCGCACCGCTTCTTCGTAATCCTTGGCGCGGACCACCGAGAGAACGGGTCCGAAAATCTCCTCTTTGTAGATTTTCATGTCCGGCGTGACGTCATCGAACAGACAGCCGCCGATGAAATTGCCTTTCTCATAGCCCTGGAGCTTGAAGTTGCGGCCGTCGACCACGAGTTTCGCGCCTTCCTTGACGCCGTCGTCGATGTAGCCCCGTACTTTGTTGAGAAGCTCCCGGGTGACCATCGGGCCATAGTCGGCCTGCGTGTCGGTCGAGGGGCCGATCTTGAGGCTTTCGACGCGGGGGATGAGCTTTTGCAATAGCGTGTCGGCGGTCTTCTTGCCGACGGGAACGGCGACCGAGACCGCCATGCAGCGCTCGCCCGCCGAACCGTAACCGGCGCCGATCAGCGCATCGACCGCCTGATCCATGTCGGCGTCCGGCATCACGATCATGTGGTTCTTGGCGCCGCCGAAGCATTGCACGCGTTTGCCGTGGGCGGTGCCGGTCGAATAAATATATTCGGCGATCGAAGATGAGCCGACAAAGCCGATGGCCTTGACGCGCGGATCGGTCAGCAGCGTGTCGACGGCCACCTTGTCGCCATTGACGACGTTGAGCACGCCTTCCGGTAATCCCGCCTTGAGGAATAGCTCGGCGATGCGCATCGGTACCGACGGATCGCGTTCCGACGGCTTGAGGATGAAGGTATTGCCGCAGGCGATCGCCGGCGCGCATTTCCACAGCGGGATCATGGCCGGGAAGTTGAACGGCGTGATGCCGGCGACGACGCCGAGCGGCTGGCGCATCGAGTAGAGGTCGATACCGGGACCGGCGCCCTCCGAATATTCGCCTTTGAGAAGATGCGGAATGCCGCAGGCGAATTCCGCCACTTCGAGGCCGCGCTGGATATCGCCCTTGGCGTCGGGAAAGGTCTTGCCGTGCTCGGAAGACAAAAGACGCGCCAAATCGTCGTATTCGTCCTGGATGAGTTGCAGGAACTTGAACATGACGCGGGCGCGACGCTGCGGATTGGTGGCGGCCCAGCCCGGAAACGCGGCTGCCGCATTGGCAATCGCCTTTTCGGCCTCGGATTTGGCCGCCAGCGCGACCTTGGCCTGCACCTCGCCGGTATTGGGGTTGAACACATCGCCGAAGCGCCCCGACGTGCCCTTCACTTCTTTGCCGCCGATGAAGTGGCCGATCTCACGCATGAACATTCTCCTTGGGGTATTGGACGATGCCCGGGGCACCTGAGTTAGCCTATTGTGCCGCGTTTTCGCGGCGCGGTCACGCCATCAGCCCACCAGCGTCCGGGCGGTTTCGATCGGCATCAACATGACGCGTTCGCCGAGGGGCGAACGAAAAAAACCGTGGCTTTCGTAGAATGTTGCGGCCGTTTCGTCGATGGCGTGAGCGACGATGCCCCGGATTCCGGCGATTGCCGATGCAGCCACACATCGTCGCAGCGCATCCGCGAGCAATGCCGATCCCAAGCCTCGACGTTGCCACTCCACATCGACGGCGAGGCGCCCGATCAGGAGGAGCGGTATTTGTACCGGCATCCCGCGGCGAAGTTTTGCCGAAGGCAGAATGTTGCGCTCTTCCGCAGCAGTCGCAATGGAGAAGTAGCCGACGACCCGGTTAGGCTCTTCAATGGGGCAAACGACGTATGTCCGCGCCGAGTACCCTTCGCTCGAACGCGCGTAGTCGCGTAGCCACTGATCAAGGGATGAATAGGCGGCGTTGGCGAACCGGGAAACGTCGTGCCGGGCAGCCAGGGGTTCCGGAGCGCAAAAGCGGAGCCAAGACACTCACGCCACCCACGGCGCCTTTCGGCTCAAGCGGGCGCGCGCCTTCGCGGATGGCTTCGGCGGTGAATCGAGCAATTTGAGGAATTGCGCGTGTGCATCGTCGTCCAGGAAGAACGTCCGTTGATCGAGGATCGTATCCTCGGCTTGGCGGCGGGCGCTTTCCAGCATGAATTCCGAGAGCTTCTGCCCACGGAGTGCCGCGGCGCGATTGAGCATGGCCTTGGCCTCCGCTGAAGCGCGGATTTGGATTACATCGTCCTTGCGTCGCGTGGATGCGGGCATTGTCGTGCAGCCTTATCACCATTGAAAACAATAGGGCTTGTACTGACGTTGTCAATACAAGCCGAGATCTGGCCGCTTTCCGGCGCCCCTAGGTTCCACCGGTAACCGTCCCTTAAGCGCATTGCCCGTACGTATAAGAACTAGTGCGTGGGGCTCGCCGTCGCGGGTTGGGTGCTGTTTATGGACATTGCAACGGGCCTTGGCCTGCTTGCCGGTGCGGCTGTGGTCATCACCGTGATGCTCATGGGCGGCGGCCTTGGCATGTTCGTATCCGACCATGCCGTTATCGTCATTTTCGGCGGCTCGTTTGCCGCGACGCTGATCCGGTTTCCGCTGTCGTCGATCTTTCACGGCCTGCCGCTCGGCATGAAATTCGTCTTCAGCATGCGCCGCATCTCGCAGCGCGAGCTGGTCGATGAGATCGCCGGCCTCGCCGAGATCGCGCGGAAACAGGGCCCGATGGGCCTCGAAAAGGTCGAGGTCGAGGATACCTTTCTGGCCAAGGGCATCCGCTTCGTTGCCGACGGTTACGACACCGAGTTCATCCGCGACAATCTCGAGCGCGATCGCGATAATTTCCTCCAGCATCTCGACGAAGGCCAAAAAATCTATCGCGCGGTTGGCGATTGCGCGCCCGCTTTCGGCATGATCGGCACCCTGATCGGCATGGTGCAGATGTTCGCCAATATGACCGACCCGTCCAAGCTCGGTCCCTTCATGGCCACCGCGTTGCTGGCAACGCTCTACGGCGCGGTGGTGGCCAACATCATCTGTCTGCCGATCGCCGATAAATTGCATCTCAAATTGGTCGATGAGGAAATCAACCGCACGCTGATCATCGACGGCGTGTTGATGATCCGCGAGTCCAAGAGCCCGACGCTCGTGCGCGAGATGCTGATCGCCTATCTCCCGGAAAAACACCGCGACGCCGAGCCGGAACCCGTCCCGGCCTAACAGCGGATGGCTTGATTCATTTGGTTGTAAGCTATGGCACGGCGTAAGGAAGCACACGGCGGCGGTCACGGCTGGTTCGTCACCTTTGCCGACCTGATGGGGCTTTTGGTCAGCTTCTTCGTCATGCTGGTCGCCTTCTCCAACCAGGACCAGCAGAAATTGCAGATCGTCGCCGGCTCGATGCGCGACGCCTTCGGCGTGCAGACCAATGTGCGCTATTCGGGCATCATCGAGGTCGACGGCCTGCCGACCCGGCCCAAACTCAAGAACGCTGCGCACATCCAACCGGAGGACGCGTCGGCGACGCCGACGCCCGACGAGAACGACCACAAGCGTCAGTATGGCGGCAGGTTCAAGGAGGACCAGGCCTTCGCTTTGGCCTCGGCCTCGCTGCGCCAGGCCTTGCAAGACATGCCGGAACTGGCGGAAGCCTCGAAGCACATCATGGTCGAGGAAAGCAAAGAAGGGCTCAATATCGAGATCGTCGACCAGGAAGGCCGTTCGATGTTCCCGGAAGGCTCGAAGGACCCTTATGAACGCACGCGGCGGATCATTCAGAAGATCGCCGGGCCGCTCAAAGCGCTGCCTTACCGGGTATCGATCACAGGCCACACCTCGGCCTCCCAGACCGCGCCCCAGCCCAATTACGGGCCATGGAACCTCTCGGTCGACCGCGCCAATTCGGTACGCCAGATCCTGGAAGAGGAAGGCTTGGCCTCGAATAATATCTTCGAGGTGGCCGGCAAGGCCGACACCGATCCGTTGTTTCCCGACGATCCGTATATCGCCGCCAATCGGCGCGTAACCATCACCTTGATGCGTGAGGCGCCGCCGGTTCCACCGGATTTGAAGCCTTAAAGGCTCGCATCGCACTGGCGCGACATTTTCGTAACTATTTGATATAACACATATAAACTAAGATTCAGCCGAATTTAATGGGGTTTACCTCTGGCTCGCATTATCTTTTGGCGGAATGGCTGCCGCCTTGGGGTGGAGAATGGTGCCAGCTTGGCCATGACTCCACGGTACGAACGGTGTATAGGCGCGGCCCTGCATCTCTTGCAGCAGCAGGAGCAGGCGACGTCCTGTTTCGATATTCATGACAGATAGCGTGATCGCTCCCGCTGGGAGCGGGGTGCCGGCCAACGGCGGCGGCGAAATTCGTCGGCACGCCGGCGTGTGGGGGCTCGTACTCGGCAGCATCGGTGTCGTCTATGGCGATATCGGCACCAGCCCGCTCTATGCCTTACGTGAAGCAATTATCGCTGCCGCGGGTCCAGGACTTGACGAACTCACCCGGGTGACCGTGCTTGGCGTGGTCTCGCTGATCCTATGGGCGCTGTTCATCATCGTTACCCTGAAATACGTCGTCATCCTGCTGCGCGCCGATAATAACGGGGAGGGCGGCACGCTGACGCTGATGGCACTGGCGTCGCGCGCCGTCGGCCGGATGGGCAGAGCTGCTACTCTTGTCACGCTGCTCGGCATCATCAGCGCTGCGTTATTTTATGGGGATGCCGTCATTACGCCGGCGCTCTCCGTGCTTTCCGCGGTCGAAGGCATCGACGTCGCGACCCCGGCTTTCCATGCCTATGTCGTGCCGCTGACGGTCGTTATCCTGATTGTGCTGTTCGCGGTGCAGTCGCGCGGCACCGCGAAAGTCGCGGCACTGTTCGGCCCCATCATGCTGATCTGGTTTGTCGCCATCGCGATCCCGGGCCTGATGTGGATCGCCGCTGACCCGGGATTCCTTTGGGCGCTCAATCCGTATTACGGCGTTACCTTTCTTTTGCATCACGGTATCGTCGGCCTCTACACCCTCGGGGCGGTGTTCCTCGCGGTCACAGGCGCCGAAGCGCTTTATGCCGACCTCGGCCATTTCGGCCGCCGTCCGATCCAGGTGGCGTGGCTCGCCGTCGTGCTGCCGTCGCTGGCCGTCAATTATTTGGGTCAGGGCGCACTCGTCTATGCGCACCCGGAGACGCTCGCCAATCCGTTCTTTCTGATGTACCCGGCCTGGGCGCTTATTCCGATGGTCGTGCTGGCAACCGCGGCGACCGTGATCGCCAGCCAAGCTGTCATCACCGGGGCCTATTCGCTCACCAGCCAGGCGATCCAGCTCGGACTATTGCCGCGGTTCGAGGTGCGCCACACTTCGGCGCACCAGGCCGGGCAAATTTACATGCCGCGCGTGAACAGCCTCCTTCTGCTCGGCGTGTTGCTCTTGGTGGCGCTGTTCCGTTCGTCGAGCGCGCTGGCGTCGGCCTATGGCATTGCCGTCACCGGCACCATGGTCGTCACCTGCATGATGGCCTTCATCGTGATCTGGCGGATGTGGCGCTGGTCGCCGCTCGCCGCGGCGGCGATGATGCTGCCGTTCCTGCTGATCGACCTGACCTTCCTGTCGGCCAATATGCTCAAGGTGATCGAAGGCGGCTGGGTGCCGCTGTTGCTTGGCGGCATGGTGATGCTGGTGATGTATACATGGCGGCGCGGCACCAGGCTGTTGTTCGCCAAGACCCGCCGTCTCGAAACGCCGCTCGACGATCTCGTCCGCATCCTTGAGAAGAAGCCGCCGCAGCGCGTACCCGGCACCGCGGTATTCCTGACCAGCGATCCGAAGAGCGCGCCGACGGCGCTGATGCACAGCCTCAAGCACTACAAGGTTCTGCACGAAAAAAACGTCATCCTTAGTGTCGAGAGCACCCATACGCCGCGCGTCGATGCCGACAAGCGCGTCCGCATCGAGCCGGTCGGATCGACCTTCACCCGCGTCTTGTTGCGTTTCGGCTATATGGAGACGCCCAACATTCCGAAAGCGCTGGCGATCGCCCGCAAGCTCGGCTGGCAATTCGACATCATGTCCACGTCGTTTTTCCTGTCGCGCCGTACGCTGCGGCCGGCGCCGCATTCCGGCATGCCGCGCTGGCAAGACCGCCTGTTCATCACCCTGGCGCGCTCCGCCAACGATGCCACCGACTACTTCCAAATCCCGACCGATCGGGTGGTCGAGGTCGGGACCCAAGTTACGATCTAAATCCCTACGACCTAAATCCCCGCCATCTAAACTCTTCACCTTCGCGCCGAGACGACGTAGGCTTGGCCAGCAATTTCCAGGAGCCGGATGATGACCGAGCAGCCGCCCACTGTGCGCGATCTAACGCCGGAAGAAGTCGCGCGCGGGCTGCAAGAGGGCCGCGTGTTGCTGGTCGACGTGCGCGAGCCTAACGAGACTGCCCTTGAGCGTTTTCCGGACTCGTTTTTGCTGCCGCTGTCGGCGTTCGACCCGGCCGCGATTCCAGATCCGGCCGGTCGCGAGGTGGTGTTCGCCTGCCGCTCCGGCCGCCGTTCGGTGAGCGCTTCGCTCGCCGCGCAGGAGCAAGGCTTCGCCTATGGCTCGCATCTCGCCGGTGGGATTTTGGCGTGGGTAGCTGCAGGCCTGCCGACCGAGATGTGAAACCGCCCCATCACCATCAACCGCTCGTTCCCGCGAATGCGGGAATCCAGTGCCGAGCGTGGAATCGGCTTCCCGCTTTCGCGGCGACGAGCGGAGTTGGTTTTTCCTTCATTCTCGCGCTGGCTGGCGCGATCGTATTTTCGCTCGCCGCGCCAGCGCTGCCGAAACAGCGCGTTGTCAATTACTACAACTGGTCGGACTATCAGGACCCGACTGTGCTCGATGCCTTCACCAAAGAGACCGGCATCACCGTCCGCTACGACACCTTCGATTCCAACGACACGCTCGAGGCGAAGCTGCTCGCCGGACAATCCGGTTACGATGTCGTGGTGCCGAGCGCCTATTTCCTGGCGCGTCAGATCAAGGCCGGCATTTTCCAGCCGCTCGACAAGTCGAAGCTTCCGAACGCGGCTTACCTGTGGCCCGACATCGCCAAACAGCTTGCCGCTTCCGATCCCGGCAATCTCTACGCCGTCAATTACATGTGGGGCACCACCGGCATCGGCTACAACGTGAAGAAGGTGAAGGAGATTTTAGGCCCCGACGCAGCCATCGATTCCTGGGATTATGTCTTTGATCCCGAAAAGATCGCCAAGTTCAAGGATTGCGGCATCCATCTGCTCGATTCCTCCGACGACATCATGTCGGCGGGGCTGCATTATTTGCATCTTGACCCGAACACCAGCGATCCAGGCGACCTCGACAAGGTGACGCAGCTTCTGCTGAAGATTAGGCCCTATGTACGGAAATTCCACTCATCGGAATATCTCAACGCGCTCGCGACCGGAGAAATCTGCTTTGTCGTCGGTTTTTCGGGCGACGTGATCCAGGCGAAGAAGCGCGCGGCGGACGCCAAGGCAGGCATTGAACTCGGCTATTCGATCCCGAAAGAGGGCGCGCAGTTGTGGTTCGACAATCTCGCCATTCCGAAGGACGCGCCCGATCCGCAAGAAGCGCATGAATTGATCAATTACCTGATCAAGCCCGAGGTGGCGGCGAAGAACACCAATTACGTGTCCTATGCCAATGGCGACGTGCCGAGCCAATTCATCGACAAGTCGATCCTCGACGACCCCACCATCTATCCGGACGCCGCGACGATGGCGAAGTTTCTACACCATTGTCGCCCATGACGCGAAGACGCAGCGGGTGATCAACCGGCTGTGGACACGGATCAAGACTGGGCAATGAACTAAAGCCGATGCCGGTCGGGTCGAGCCATCACCGCGCTCGAGGGCGACGCTACTCCGCCGCGACCAATGGCACGCTCTCCTTGGCGTCGATCTCGGCGATCCGGCGGTCCATCGCGCTGATGATGAAGCGCGAATAGGGGCCCAGATGGAGGTACACCGCCATCAGCATCATGAGGGAGGTCATGACCCTCGGATTTTTCTTAACGCAGTTGGTCAGAGTCTTCCAGAACCGCTCACGCATCGGAAGCTGGCCCATGATCCTGTGCACTTTCTCCATGGTGCCGAACTTGCTGCGCAGATCGCCTTCCGGCAGCTCGCGTTGGCTCCCGGAGCGATCGAGCATGGAGACCAAGCGGTCGAGACGCCCGGCGTAGGCGACGGGATCGAATATGCGCTCGAGGATGTTTTTGTAGTCGACAAGAATATCGCGCAACGGCCGTGCCGGGTCGAAGTTCAAGCCGTGCGTACATTGGTCGCCCGGACTGAAGAGGTCGTGGTTGCTATGCAGCCGGCCTTCCTTTTCAAGTCGGCGGGTAAGCTGGGTGCCCGGCAGGGCGTAAAGCAAGCCGACGATGGAGAGCGGGATTGCCGCGTCTTCGATCAACTCGACCATGGCGTCTGCGACCGATCCCTTTTCGCTGTCGAAGCCGAGGATGAATCCGGCATTCACGAATATGCCGTAAGAGTAGATCCTGTGGATGCTTTCAGCGATGTTGCGCCGCGTGTTCTGTTTCTTCCTCATAAGGTTAAGCGTCGCGGGATCCGGGCTCTCAATGCCGACAAAGACGGCGAAGAAATTCGCTTCGCGCATCAAATTCAAGAGCTCCGGGTCATCCGAGAGATTGATCGAAGCCTCTGTCGAAAATTCAAAGGGATAATCGTGGGTCTCGTTCCAGCGCGCGAGGTTGGGAAGGAAGGCCTTTACCGCCTTTTTGTTGCCGATCAGGTTGTCGTCGACGAAATCCACGTGTCCGCGGTAGCCGAGTTCGTATAGCCGATCGAGCTCGGTCAACATCTGCTGATTGGTCTTGGTACGCGGTACGCGGCCGTAAAGCTCGATGATGTCGCAGAACTCGCACGTGAACGGGCAGCCGCGCGAGTATTGCACGCCGATGTAGAGATATTGATCGAACTTCAACAAATCGAAGCGCGGTATCGGCGTCTTGGTGACATCGGCGGTGAATTTTTCGGCTTGGAACACGCCAGACCGCGCGCCCGCTTCCCAGGCCGCGATGAACTTGTCGATGACGCCCTCGGCTTCGCCGAGAACCATGAAATCCGCTCCGGCGTAGATGTGCGGGCTCGACGTTGCGTCAGGGCCGCCAACGATCGCACATTTGCCCTGGTTTTGCGCGCGCCTGACAATATCGAGTGAGTCAGCCTGCTGAAGCAGCATGCCGCCGGTCATAACGATATCGGCCCAGCCGATGTCGGCTTCGGTCAGTTCTTCGGTATTGCGATTGATCAGGCGGACGTCCCAGGTGTCCGGCAACATCGCCGCGACGGTGATCAGCCCAAGAGGCGCCGCCGTGTAACGCGCGCCGAGGAGCTCACAGACCTCCGAATAATTCCAAAATGTCTGCCCGAAAAACGCCGGGTAAACCATCAAGATTCGTGGCGCGGTTGATGCGGCCATTCCCACCCCCCTCAACGGCCGCAAGGGCCGGTCACTGAAGTACAGTTAGGCCAAAATCAATCATTAAGCGTATCGGTTTCCGTCTTTCTGATCCATAGGTACATTTGCGTACAATCTGATATCGCCGAAAATAATCCCCGTTGTGTGGCTGAACTGTCACGTTTTGTGGTGCATTGATACCGGCATAGCTTGCGCGCCCGAGATTTGCTGTAATGCGCGCGTTGAGCACCGAGGCGAAGCATCGCGGTGCCACGAGGGGAGGGCCATGACGACACCCATTGCACGTTCGGCGCTATCGCGGCGCCGCCTGATCAAATGCGCCGTTGCAACCGGTATCGCTGCACCAGCATTGTTGCGTGGCACCGACGCGTTTGCCGACTATCCGGACCGTCCGATCAAATTCGTTGTCGCCAACACGCCGGGTGGACCGTCCGACATTGTCGCACGCATTGTCGCCGCGGCACTTCAACAGTCGACCGGCAAGACCTTCATCGTTGAAAATCATGGGGGCGCCGGCGGCAATATCGGCATGGAATATGCGGCGCGGTCCGAACCGGACGGTTACACGATCCTGCTGGCGACCAACGCCTATTCGATCAATTACGGTCTTTACAACACGGTGCCTTACGACCCGTACAAGGATTTCGTCGCCGTCTGCGAAGTCGGAGGCTCGCCGAATATCTTTTTGGTCAAGTCTGATCTTCCGGCGAAGACCATGAAGGAATTCGTGGCGCTGGCACGGACTAACTCCGCAAAGTTCAATGCCTCGACCTCGCCGATCGGCACGACGCCGCAGCTTCAGCTCGAGGTTTTGAAGAGCCGCGAGAATCTGCCCAACCTGGAAAGCGTCGTGTTCAAAGGCGGCGGCGAGGCCGTCGAGGCGCTGCTCGCCGGCACGGTACAAATGTGCTCGGGCTCGCTGGCGCCGTCGGAGCCGCACATCAAATCGGGCGCGCTGCGCGGACTGGCGATCTGCGCGGAGAAGAGGTGGCCGGATCTGCCTGACGTGCCCACGATGGAGGAGGCGGGCTACAAGGACTTCGTTTTCGCGGTTGACGCGGTGCTTATGGCGCCGGCCAAGACGCCGCCGGCGAATGTCAAATGGCTGGAAGCGGAAACGCTCAAAATCCTGGCGACACCGGAAATCAACGACAAGTTCTTTCAGGCCGGCTTCTTCGTGCGGGCCAAGGGCGCGGACGCGGCTTGGCAACGCGTGAGCAAGGAGATCGGTCTGTTCAAGGACATCATCGACAAGGCCGGCATCAAGAAGCTGTAAAAGCCGCGCGGTTCAGGAGAGGTCAGTGGCAAAATTCATCGTATCACTGGCGCCATCGCGCCGCGGTATTCTTAAGACTGCGGGCGTGATGGCCGCCGGAATCGTCGCGCCGGCCGTATTGCGCGTTGGTAAGGCCTATGCCGATTATCCGGACCGCCCGATCAAATTCGTCGTCGCCAATACGCCGGGCGGGCCTTCCGACATCGTCGGCCGCATCGTCGCCGCCGCTCTCCAACAGTCGACCGGCAAGACCTTCATCATCGAAAATCGCGGCGGTGCCGGCGGCAATATCGGTATGGAATATGTCGCTCATGCCGAGCCGGACGGATACACGATCCTGTTGGGGACCAATGCATTCTCGGTGAATTACGGGCTCTACAACACGCTGCCTTATGATCCGCTGAAGGATTTCGTCCCGGTCAGCGAATTGGCGGGTTCGCCCAATATATTTCTGGTCAAGCCCGATCTGCCGGCGAAGACGATGAAGGATTTCGTCGCGCTGGCGAGGACCAACTCCGAAAAATTCAATGCGTCGGTGCCGCCGATCGGCACGACGCCGGAACTTCAGATGGCGCTTTTGAAGATCCGCGAGAAGCTTCCCAATCTGGAAGAGGTGGTGTTCAAAGGCGGCGGTGACGCCGTCGAGGCTCTGCTGGCCGGCACCGTTCAATTGTGTTCCGGTTCGGTCGCTCCCTCGGAGCCGCATATCAAAGCCGGCACGTTGCGCGGCCTTGCGATCTGCCTCGGAAGCGCGCTGGCCCGATCTGCCGGATTTTCCGACCATGATCGAATCCGGTTATCCCGATTTCGTGTTCGCCACCGACGGTGTCCTGCTGGCGCCGGCCAAGACGTCGAAGGAAAGAGTTAAATGGCTGGAAACGGAAGCGCTTAAAGTTCTGGCGACGCAGGATTTGAAGAATAAGCTGTTTCAGGCCGGTTTCCTGGTGCGGCCAAAAGGCGCTGATGCGCTCTGGGAACGTATCACCAAAGAAATGAAACTGTTCAAGGACATCATCGATCAGGGCGGCATCAAGAAACTTTAGAGGCGCGAATGCGACGTGACGAATTGCGTCAGAAGTTGTGTCAAATGACGCAATGAGCGTCGAACACTTTTTGGAACCCCGGCCAGCTATAAACGTTTTTCTCCTGACATCCGAAAACAGGAGAACTCTTATGGTCGATAAAGATCGCGTCGCGGGCTCGGCCAATCAGGCCGCAGGCAAAGTGAAAGAATGGACCGGCAAGGCAACAGGCGACTCCAAAACCGAAGCCGAAGGCAAAGCCGATCAAGTAAAGGGCAAGATTCAAAACGCGGTCGGCGGGTTGAAGGACGCCGTGCGCGGAAAGTAACTCTCGCTCCTTGATCGTTAAAGGGAGATTCTTTGGCTTCACCGCCATCGGCGGTGGAGCCATAGCCATTGTTCGGGATATTGGCGGATCCAGCCTTCGATCACCGATGTGATCGCTTGTGTCGTTCCTTTGATGTCGACGCGGCCGTCGGGATCGCGCACCGGATCGACCGGATCGGATACTTCGCCCCAAAAACTATTGCCGTCGGGATTGCGCACGACTCGCATGCCGTAGATCGGCAATTCGGTTTGCCGCGCGAGCATCGCGACCAGTGGATTGGCGAGGCATTTTCGGCCGAAGAACGTGACCTCGACACCCTTGCTGAAATGCTGGTCGGCCAGCATGCCGACATGGACGCCGGATTGCAGCAGCCGTGCCAACCGCACCGGCGCGTCGAGGCCGGTCGGGATCAGTTGGCCCATGAGCGGTTCGCGCAGTTTGATGATGACGTCGCTCACGGCTCCGATATTCGGCCGGCGGAACAGCGCGGCAGAGCGCGCGCCGACCAGTTTTGCACCGACGCCGGGAAGCTCCCAGTTGGCGAGATGCGCGGCAAAGCCAATGTTTGGACGGCCGTCTTCCATGATCCGGTCGAAGCGCGCCCGCGATTCCGGCGGGTAGGTGATGACATCGGCAGTGGGGGCGCCGAAGCCGTCGACAGAAAATTCGTCGAGATGAGCAAACTCGATCGCAATGCGGCCGAGATTGTCCCAGACGCCGGCGAGAATCTTTTCGATCTCTGCCTCGGATTTTTCCGGAAAAGCCGCACGCAATTGCTCGCGGCCGATCCGGTGTTCCTTGAACAGCGGACCGATCTTGCGCATCAGCGCCCCGGCGAAATTCGCCATGCGCCTGCGGTCGGTATGCTTGATTGCGCCGAGCAGCCCGACGGTGAGGGAGCCGGTCACCTTGTCGAGCAAAGTCTTAAGACGCCGGCTCTTCATTCACGCTCCAGCAAAAATAAATTGCGATCGTTTCGAGGCGATCACGATCCGAACCACGCACAGCCTGATCGCATGTACACATAAAGCGAAAGGGTCGGCAACCGCCGCGCTCTCGCCGCATCGAATCCATTCCATCGCGGCTGGCGTCAGTATTTTGTCGGGATCATCGGGTCGGCCGCATTCAACTTGTCGTTCTTTTTGACGAGTTCTTCCATGTCTCTTGACGGCGTTACGAAGTCTTGGCGCCGTGCGTCCCAACGATAGGTCGCGCGAAACAGCCTGACAAAGGCATGCGGCAATTTTGTTTCACTGCAGCCCGTGACATCGTCTTGTAGTTTCACCTTCTCGCGGACAGTCACGATAATCCGGCGGTACCGCCTGTCGCGGTCCGCTCGCGTCGTTACGGCAGGCAGTTGCGAGAGCGCAAACGCGCAGGTCTTGATGTCGAACGTCGATATGGCGTCGACCAAATGGAAGAGGCCACCGCGCACGAAGATGAATTCCGGATCGACGAAATCCTCGTCGGCGTTGAAGTGATCGCTGTCAATCCGGATCAGATCCGCATCGGAGCTAAGCCGCACCAGCGGCTTATCGGCGAATCCCGTCATTCGATCGTTGCCGACTTCGACCACGTCGAGCAACTTTGGCGTGGCCGTCATATCGAAGAGGGCGAGCAGCACGAATTCGGCGACATTGCCGTCGGATTCGCCGAGATCGGCTAGCAGAGCCAGCCGGGTTTTGCCGTCGGCGTGAATGGGGAGCGCGCTGAGGCTACTGACCGCGACCGGACCGGCAGGGTCGGTCTTGGCGTCCTTGCCTTCGATATGCCGGTAGTCGACGATCTGATGCGCCTTGGTCTCGGCTTGGTCGCTGTCGAGATCGGTGACGACCTGTTTCATGAGGTCGAAATAGGTGACCCCGGAGGCGCCGGCGACCCGATCGCCTAGGTCGACGGGGCCGGCTTGGCCCGCGCCCGTCAGCGACAGGAGACAGGCGAGGATCAAGAGGGTGGTTCTCGTATCCAAGGAGGTCTCGTGTTCACGTGCGCCCGGCTGCACGCCGAAGACGCTAGCTCTAGAACAGGACGATGATTTTGCCGAACACTTGCCGGCTCTCAAGCCGCGTCAGGCCGCGCTCGAATTCCGCGAGCGGCACTTCGGTATCGATGACCGGCAGCATGCCGGACGCCATCTTGGCGAGGCTCTCGTGGATATTGCGGAGCGAACAGCCGAACGAGCCGGTGATGCGATACTGCTGCAGATAGAGCTGGAACAGATTCATCGTGATCGACTGGCCCGTGGTCGAGCCGCAGGTGACCAGCCGGCCGCCGCGCTTGAGACACAAGAGCGAGCCGTTGAACGTGTCGGGACCGACATGTTCGAAAGCGACATCGACGCCCTTCTTGCCGGTGAGCTTGCGCACGATGGTTTCGAAGCGGTCGGTGCGGTAATTGATGACGTGATCGGCGCCCAGCGCCTTGGCCTTTTCCGCCTTGGCATCGTCGCCGACGGTGGTGATGACGGTGGCGCCGATCGCCTTCGCCATTTTGATGGCGGTCGTGCCGATGCCGGAGCCGCCGGCCTGCACCAAAATTGTCTCGCCCGCTTCGAGCTTGGCATTGTCGAACAGCATGTGCTGCACGGTGCCGAACGCGACCGGCGCGCAGGCGGCGTCGCGGAACGTCACGCCGTCGGGGATCGGAACGACCAGCCGTTCCGGCATATTGACGAAATCGCGGGCGAAGCCATCGACATGGAAGCCCATGATGCTGCCGACGTTCTCACACAGATTATCGCGGCCCTCGCGGCAGGCTTTGCATTTGCCGCAAGTCTTCGCGCCGTAGGCGACGACGCGGTCCCCGACTTTGACCCTCACCTTATCCTCCCCCGCAAGCGGGGGAGGGGAGGGAGGGGGCCCCACGGCAGCGATCTCACCGGCCGCCTCGACGCCGACGACGAGCGGCAGTGTGCGCTTGGCGAAGGCCATGCCGCGCCAGCCCCAGACGTCGATGTGATTGAGCCCGATCGCTTTGATGCGAATCTGTACTTCGCCCGGGCCCGGGGCCGGTGGTGCCGGGACTTCGATCAATTCGATCTTGCGGTCCGACACGAGCGTGAGCGCACGCATCGTCCCAGCGGAAGAGGTCGCCGGACTCGCGTCTATCCGTGGATGCGGGTCCGCTCACGCCGGCTCCCGCGCCAGCACCAGCGAGATATTTTGGCCGCCGAAGCCGAACGAATTGGAGATGGCGCGATTGATGCGGGCATCGCGCGCGACATCGGGCACGACATCGAGCGGGATCGCCGGATCCGGCACGCGATAATTGATCGTCGGCGGGATGCGCTGATGCTCGAGGGTCAGTGCGGTGAACACGGCTTCCACTGCGCCGGCCGCGGTCAGCGTATGGCCGATCATCGATTTGTTCGACGACATTGGAATGTTGCGGATGCGTTCGCCGAAAACAGTCGAAACGCCGAGGCATTCCATCTTGTCGTTTTCCGGCGTCGAAGTGCCGTGCGCATTGATGTAATCGATGTCTTCCGGACCGACGCCGGCGTCGGCCAGAGCAATCCGCATGCAGGCGATGACCGGCTTGCCGTCCGGGCTCGACCGGGTGCGATGAAACGAATTCGGATTTTTCGCCGCAGCCTTCGAGGATGGCGAGCACCTTGGCGCCGCGGGCGATGGCGTAGTCGTAATCTTCCAGCACCAGGGCGCCGGCGCCTTCGGCCAGCACGAAGCCGTCGCGGTTCTTGGAGAACGGCTTTGACGCCTGCTCGGGCGGATCGTTCTGCGTCGAGAGCGCCGAGAGCAGCGAGAAGCGCACCAGCGATTCCGGCGTGAGCGAGCCGTCGGCGCCGACCGCGAGGACGGCCTTGCATTCGCCGCGGCGGATGGCCTCGACGCCGAGCTGGATCGCGGTGCCGCCGGACGCGCATGCCGTGGTGAGCGAGATTGGCGAGCCTTCGGTGCCGAAATGCTCGGCGAGGTGTTCGCCGATAATGCCGTATTTCAACGTCTCATAGATGGCCGAGAATTGCGGCTCCCGCGCTACCCGGACCAGGTCGGGATAGCCGGCATCGTTGTCGGGCACCGCCTGCGCCGCCAACTGCATCCGATAATGCCATTCGATCTCAAGCGGCGGCAGCGCCAGAAACAAGGGCCCCGGGAAATGGCCCTTCGAACCGATCGCCGCTTGCGTGATCGCCTCCTCGGAAGCGAGCATCGCCAGGCGTTCGGACAGCTCCGCCGGGGGCATGTAGTCCTTGTAAACGTCGTCGACCGTGCCGGCGATGGTGGTGCGCAGGCTGTCGAGCGGGAAGCGCGAAATCCGCCTGATGCCGGATATGCCGGCGGAAAGCTTCGCCCAATTATCGGTCTTGCCGACGCCGAGCGAAGTGACCACGCCCATGCCGGTGACGGCTATCATCGGACGGCCGGCCTTGTCGCGTTTTGCGGCTGCGGTAGGACGTCCTGACATGACGCTCTCCTTCAATCGACCCGTTCGAGCAGTGCAAGCCCTTCGCCGCGCCAATTACCGACACTGGTGACGACAACCTGTGAAAGGCCCGCCGGGCTTTCACCGGTATCGCCGCTGCCGGTCGGGGCAAATAGCTTGCCGTGCTCAATCACGCCGCAGCCGATAGCCAAGTTGGCCATGAACTGGGTATCCACCCCATGCCCGATATACGTACCGGTATTGCGAACCGGAAGGCCGATGTCCTTGAGGACGCGAAGCTCGGCGGAGGTCGCAGGCTCAAGGCCGGCGGCGCCGGAAATGATCGCGGCGTGCTCACGGTCGACCAGCGGCGCGATGGCGTCCCATTCGCGGCGCAGCGAGGTCTCGGCCTCATTGCCTTTACGGGCGTTGCGGTCGGAGAACACTTGGGAAATCCGCGCGCGCGGCTTGGCGCCGCGGGCGAGCGCGTGCTCGCGGCTTTCGAGCACCAGAAAGGCGCCCATCGTGCCGAAGGCGATGCCGCCCGCGGGACCGCGGTCCCACACCGGCGCAAATTTCTCGCTCAGGACGACGCCGCCAAGCTCGAAGGTCAGCAGCACGTCCCAGCGGTCGCCGTGATAGGCGCCGCCGACCAGGGTCAAGTCGCTCTGACCGGCCGCGATTCGTGCCTGCGCGACCCGCACCGCGTCGACGCCGGCTGCTTCTTCGCCCATGAATGTGCGCGATGAACCGACGACCCCGTGGACCAGCGAAATATTGCCGGCGAGGAGGTTCGGCAGTTGGGCCAGAAACAGGGTCGGGCGCAGGTCGCTCATCAGCCGTTCGTTGAGGAATGCGCCGGGCTCATTGGTCTTGCGCACACCCGCCATGATCGCGGTATCGACGGCGATGTCGCGTTCGCCGCCGCCGGCGGCCACGATCATGTCGGTGTGGTCGAGGATTTCGGCGTTGCCGGCGATACCGGCATCGGCGAGCGCCATGCCGGCCGAATAGACGCCGACCCGTTGCCAGGTCTCCATCTGCCGCTGATCGCTCTTCTTCGGGATGTGCTTGTCATAAGCGATCGGCGTGGCCGGATGCACGATATAGGGCGCGAAGCTCTTATCGTCGTAAGAGGGTGGATCGCCGCGCTCGAGATGGCTCCACGTCGTCTCCAGCCCCTCGCCCAGACAGGTGAGAAGACCGATGCCGGTGATCCACACCTCGCGGCGTTCCGTCACTTCGCATACTCCCTGGCCGGAAAGTTGATCCGGTCCGCCCAATCCCACAGCCCGGTGCGAAGCTCTTCGCTGGGGTAGGGAATGATGCGATAGGTCAACTTGGCATCGCAGACCGCGGTGCCTTTGCACCAGCCCTTGGCCTCGCCCATGGCGTAACCCGATCCTTCGTGCACGACCCTGCCTTCGATTTCGAGCACATCGCCGGGAAACACAGCGCTGCGGATCTTACCTTCCTTAACGCCGGCAAGCGCCGGCAAGCCGGTGAAGCCGGTGAGCGCGCTGACGAGCCAGCCGGTGGTCTGCGCCATGCATTCGATCAGGAGGACGCCGGGCATCAGCGGATAGCCCGGGAAATGGCCTTCGAACACAGTGCTCTGCAGCGGCACGGTGCAAATTGCCCTTGCCACCCGTTCGCCGACATTTACATCGACGAACCGATCGACCATCTGGAAATATTCAAGGCGCATTCCCGCGCCTCAGGCGCCCTTGGCAGCGATCAACTCGTCGATCCGCTCGCACAGATTTTTCAGCACGAAATACTGGTCGGTTGTCGCCTTGCCGTCATTGACTTCCTGGGTCCATTGCTCAAGTGGCAATTTGATGCCGAACGCCTTGTCGATGGCGAAGGCAATATCGAGGAAGTCGAGACTGTCGATCTCGAGATCGTTGATGGCGTGGCTTTCCGGCTTAATATTTTCGCGCGGAATGTCGCAGGTTTCCGCAATGATTTCAGCCACTTTATCGAACGTGGTGGACATCGAAGACGCTCTTTGGTCAGCGGGAATGAGCGCCGGCCCAGCCCGGCGCGAGTAACCCGTTGCCGGGCCCCTCTATGTGAAAGCCCCGTATAGCGAAGGATGCTGCGAAGTTCAACGGCGGCTCTGGCGGCCGGAGGTATCATGGGGACATTGTTTAAGCGCCGATTCACGCTTGAGGCCAAGTGGTTGCCCAAAAGACTGCGTAAACGGAAGGCTACGCTGGACAGCTAGCGCGGCCAAGGCTGGCTGCTTGATCGGTCCGGCCTTATTACCTATGGAACGTCGCCGAGGGGTCCTTAATGCCGACCGCAGTGCCGAAAGCGCTCGTGCGCAAGCGTTGTTTCGTGCAGATGACAGGCTACGAGCCGGTCGGACCCGAGCACCAGCATCGGCGCTTTATTCGCGAAATGGCGCGTTTCCACAAAGCCTGGAACGTGGCGGGCACCGTTTCGCCGCCGCTTATAGCCGGCAATGGCGCGGTGGCGAGTTGGAGCGTCGAGACCCGAGGCCCGAACTGGCGCGTCATCACCGACTTTCACCAGTTTCGCTGGGACGACTTCATCATCGCCGACGCGGCCGAGAGCGATTGGTGGCGTTTTCCCCTCGGCATCGCCGCCTTGATGGAATTCGTTCTCACTGGAACCGTAGTCAAATATTTCGTCGTCGCCTGGCGCTATGGCGGATTCTTTCTTTATCCGTTCGCCTATCTGCTCGGCATGGGCTGGCTGGCGATCGGCGTCACGCGTCTTGCCGTCGGTCACCTCGGGCTGCCTTATCCGCTCTTGACGGCGCCGCTGCTGTGGCTGGCAATCTTTGTTCTTTTGCGCTTGATCTTCGGGCGCATGGTGCACATCCGTTACGCGCTCGACGATTGGTATTTCGCGCGCGATCTGGTTCACCGCGCACGGCCGGAGGTCGAAGCGCGGCTCGACCTCTTGGCGCGAGAGCTCCTGCGCATCGTGCGCGAAACCGATGCCGACGAGATCGTATTCGACGGACATAGTCTCGGCGCGCCGTTGTCGATCGCCGTCGTCGATCGCGCGCTCGCGCTCGATCCGCATCTCGGCGGTAAGCCGCTTCATCTGGTCTCAAGCGGCTCGTCGCTTCTTAAAGTCGCGCTGCATCCGGCGGCCGGCTGGCTGCGGGAAGCGGTGGGGCGCGTCGCCAATGCGCCGCCGATTTATTGGGTCGAATATCAGGCCCTGGTCGATATCATTAATGTCTATAAGGTCGATCCGGTGGTGGCGCTTGGCATGGCGACGACCGGTAAGCCGATCGTACGCATCATCCGCATCCGCTTGATGGTGGAAGAGCACACCTATCGGATGTTTCGTCTGAATTTCCTTCGCATTCACCGTCAGGCTGTCATGGGCAACGAACGCCGCTACTTCTATGACTATTACATGCTGTGTTGCGGCCCTATTGCTCTCACCGACCGGGTCGAGAATCCGGATGGTGCCGTCACCGCTATTGCCGCCGATGGCGGCGTCAGCGAGATGGCTTTGACAACGCCGTTGGTGACGGAGTTGATCGAGTGACGGCAACAATCGCCAAAATCATCTGGCTCGTCTTCGGAATCGCCTGGGCCATCCTGCGGCAACGGCCGGGAAAACGTTCGCGCAAGACGCCGGTGCGCTACTCGGCCCGCGGGGCGCGGGAATTCATCCTGCTCGGTGCTTCGCTCACCGGACTGGGGATCGTGCCGTTTGTCTATGTCGCGACCCATTTCCCGAGGTTTGCCGATTACCCGTTCACGCCGGTGCTCAGTTACCTAGGTGTGGCCGTCGATGTCGTCTGCCTCTGGATGTTCCACCGCACCCATCGTGATCTCGGCGAAAATTGGTCGGTCAGTCTCGATTTACGGGAACGCCACACACTGGTCACAACCGGAATTTACGCCTTGGTGCGCCATCCGATGTATTCGGGCTTCTGGCTGATGGCGCTGGCGCAGGTACTGTTGCTGCCTAATTGGATTGCTGGTCCCGCTGGTTTGGTCGGCTTCGGAATACTGTTTTTCGGCCGGGTGGGGCGTGAGGAAGAGATGATGATCTCCGCCTTCGGTGACGAATACCGCGCTTATATGGGCCGCACGGCGCGGGTCGTTCCGTGGATCTATTGAAATCCCGATTCACCGGACATGCGAGCGCCGGCTCCCGCCGGCACGTTGCATTTTTGGCACAGGATCGGCTTAAGGTTTGCGCCGCAACCAGAATCAGGGGGATTTTGCGGTCAAAATCTGGCAGTGCGATAGGTAACGTTTAGTATGCCCAAAGCACTTCGGATTCTGGGTTGGAGTGTCATGTTGAGTCCAGCAAGCTTACGGCGAACCGTGAGGAAGTCATGACAGGTTGGTGGCGCTTTCCCGCTATCGGGGTGCTGACAGGTGCGATGATGCTTGCGCTCGGGGCTAGTCCGAGCATGGCCCAGTCGCGCGCGCATGTTTACCTGCTGCGCGGACTGATGAACATTTTCTCGCTTGGCATGGATACGCTGGCGACCGAGCTCAGTCGGCGCGGTGTCTATACGACCGTCGATAATCACGCCGATTGGCAATCGCTCGCCGATGGCGCCGCCGCTCGTTACAAGGCCGGCACCGAGGGACCGATCATCCTGATCGGCCATTCGCTTGGCGCCGACGCCGTCATGGAAATGGCCGATTATCTCGGCCGTAAGGGGGTACCGGTGGCGCTGGTCGTGCCGTTCGACGGCACGCAGTCGTTCCCGGCCTCGTCCAATGTGGCGCGCGTCCTCAATCTGACGCAGCGCGACTACGCCTATATGCGCCGCGGGCCCGGTTTTCACGGCTCGCTGGTCAATGTCGACGTCAGCTCCGATCCGAACATCGATCATCTCACCATCGACAAGTCGCCGCGGCTGCATGCGCGGGTGATTAGCGAAGTCCTCTCTGTTGTCGGCGGCCATCGCGGACCGGCGCCAGGGGAAACCACGCCGACGACGACAAGGGTCAGTGCGCCGGGTGGCGGCAAAGCCGAGCCGGCGAATGACGCTCCGGCCAAACCCGAAGCGGCTCCGGCTGCACCGGCGAAGTCGGGCGATGGTGCAATGAATACGCAAGCTCCCATCAAGTCGGCAGCCGACAACGGTACGCCGGTGATTGGGCTGCCGGAGCACTCCGATAAGCCTGCTGCGACATCGCAGCCCTGATTTATAGCGGCTAACGCTGGGTTGAAACGGGGGCTTCGAGCGGCGCGCAATTGCCGCGGCCCTGCATGACGCAGTCCTGATCGCGATCCATGCCAGCGATGGTGTCGGCAATCCAAACGCCGGCGCCGATCAATAAAACGACGATTGCGCCCGCGATCACATTCATCAGCATGCGCTGCCGGTAGTCGATCGGTTCGTCTTGTTCCTGCTCGTAGCGGGCGAGATCGTCGGCCTCCTCCGCACCCGAATCGATGGCGGCCGGATCTGTAGAGCTTGTTACGCCCGCGGCAGACGGCGCCAAGCCCGGGCGACGCGGGAATTGCAGCACTTTTCCGAACTCTTCGGGTTGACGCGGCGCTGGCCGCTGCGGTGCTACCTGCATGTCGCCAGATTACCTCTTTTACGGAAAATACCTAAGTGTCGAATTGGCGATCCGCCACGGTAATTCCGGACCGGACCGGTTGGTTTCCGTGGTTGGTTTCCTTGTAGTTGCCTTACACAGGCCGTGAATTACCTTAGATGGCAGCGACCGTCCCACTGCGGCGCAGCAGACCTACATCAGGAGCAAGTCTATGAAGTCTTTCGCTTGGAAATCGATTCGCCGCGGCGGCGCTGGGATTGTGGCTCTTGCCGCGGCTCAGTTCGCCGTAGCGCAATTTGCGGTGCTACCAGCGTCGGCTGCCGACTACACCGTGGGCTCGATCCACATCACCGACCCATGGGCCCGCGCGACGCCCAAAGGGGCATCGACCGGCGCGAGCTATATGACGATCACGAACAACGGCACGGCACCGGACCGGGTCAGTTGCGTATCGAGCGATGCGAGCGCGCAATGCCAGATCCACACCATGACCATGGAAGGCAACGTCATGAAGATGCGCCCGGTCGAAGGCGGCTTGGAGATCAAGCCGGGCGAAACTGTACGGCTGCGGCCGGGCAGCTTGCACATGATGCTCGTCGACCTGAAGCATCCGCTCGAAGCGGGCCAGACTGTCAAAGCGACGCTGAAATTCGACAAGGCCGGTACGGTCGATGTCGACTATCCGATTGCCGCCATCGGGGCGCCGGCGCCCGGCGCGGCCTCGGGCGGTGGCAGCATGATGATGCAAAACTCCGGCGGCGGCACGATGCAAATGAATAAGAAATAAGAACGCTGCCGCCTCATTCGCCCGCTCATTCCCGCAAAAGCGGGAATCCAGCTTAGTCCTTGCGCTGGGTCCCCGCTTTCGCGGGGACGAGCGGGGAAGGAAGATTTACTTCGGCTCGGGAAACGCCGGCTTGACGCCTTCCGGCAGGGGAGCGCGGAAGGTGTTGAGCGTCATCGAGACCATGGCGTAGTAGCCGAGGATGCCGACGAGCTCCACCGTGCCGGCATCGCCGAGTAATTTCTTCACCCGGTTGTAGGTCGGCGTACTGACCCGCCGTTTGGCATAAAGCTCCTTGACGAAAGCGTAGATTGCCATCTCGTCCTTGGGCGCCGATTTGGGCGGCCGGCCCGCCTGAATGGCGCGGATGGTCTCCTCCTTCACGCCCTGCTTTGCGGCGATAACGGCATGCGCCGCCCACTCGTATTGCGCCTTCCAGAACTGGGCGGTGCAGAGAATGGCGAATTCGGAAAGCCGGGGCGGCACGCTGGTCTTGTAGCGCACATGGCCGCCGAGCTTCTGCGCCAGCTCGCCGAAGCCCGGCGAATGCAGATAGATGGCAAACGGGCCGGACATCTTGAATTCGCCACGCGGGCCGGACTTGATGGAGTCGGCGAGCCCCTTTTGTTCGGCGGTAAAAGTTTCCGGGGATAGCTTGGGCAGGCGGGGCGACTGCAGATCGCGCATGGTTTCCTCTTGCGGCTTCGCGTTTATTCTATCGTGACGGCTGGATCGGCAACCGGCGGGAGTGAGCGAATGCGTCAGCGATACCGGGCTTTGCCAAGCCTGTCGAGAACCATGGCTGTCGAGACAGGTGAGGGGACATGAGGCGTCGCCACGGAAAGTCAAAACGGGATTTTTTGAGGCTTTTTCTGCTGGTCGCGAGTGGCGCATTTGCGCGGCCACGTCTCGCGGCGGCCGACGACGACAAGATGTCGAAGCAACAGGCCGAGTATCAGGACAGCCCGAAGGGCATCGCCATGTGCGCCACCTGCACGCTGTTCGTCGCGCCGCATTCCTGCAAGGTGGTCGACGGCGATGTCAGCCCGAACGGCTGGTGCAAGGTCTATGCGATGGCGGATTAGCACGCTTGCGACAGGGGGCTTCGCCCCACATTCCCGGGCTGATAGGATGGTGGCAGCGGGACCTGCACGAGAACGGTTTTTGCAAAAGGCGGGCGACTGAAGGAGGATAAAATGGGTTTTATCAGCGACGATGAGCGCGAGAAGCTAAAACCATCGGAACTCTTGTCTTACGAAACCCCGATTCCGACCCAGGTCGTATCGAGCGACGAATATTATCCCTATCCGCAGACCGAGAAGCAGCGCGAATTGCAGGCGCGGCTTCTGACCATGGCGGACGACATCGCCAAGAAGCAGGGCATTTCGCGCCGCCGCTTTTTCCAAACCGCCGCCGGCATGGCGGCGTCCTATGTCGCGATGAACGACACGTTCGGCCACTTCTTCGACGCGACGCCGGCCGAAGCGGCGACGCCGGCGATGGCCGACGAGCGCGCGGATTCGCTCAAAGATCAGTTCATCATGGACATGCACACGCACTTCCTGCGTGACGACACCCGCATCACCAATTTCGTCGCCATGCGGGCCGCGGTCGGCAAGGCCGGCTGGAACAAGGATTTGTCGGAGAAAGAACAGACGATCGACGACCTCAAATACGATAACTACATCAAGGAGGTCTTCCTCGACAGCGACACCAAGATCGTCCTGATATCGTCGGCGCCCTCCGACATCGAGCAGGATTGGTTTCTCACCAACGAGCAGATGGCGGCCGCGCGCGACAAGGTGAACAAGCGCTTCGGTTCGCGCCGGCTGTTCTCGCACGCCATCTTCACGCCCGGCCAGCCGGGCTGGCTGGAGAAGGTCGATGCCGCGCTCGAACTGAAACCGGAATCGATGAAGGGCTACACCATCGGTGACAATACTCATAAGGATACCAGCCGCTATCCCTGGCGCATGGACGACGAAAAGGTTGCCTACAAAGGCTACGAGAAATTCGTCAAGGCCGGCATCAAGAACGTCTGCGTGCACAAGGGCTTGTTCGCGCCGCCGCTCGACCGCCAATTCCCCAATCTGCGCGGCTTCGTGGATGCGAGCGACGTCGGTCAGGCGGCCAAAGACTGGCCGCAGCTCAACTTCATCATTTATCACGGCGCCTATCGTCACGTCGGCGGCGATCCCAAAGTGGCGCAGGCGGAGTTGGAACGCACCGGCCGCGTTTCATGGGTCAGCGACCTTGCCGATATTCCGGCGACCTACAACGTCACCAACGTCTACGCCGATGTCGGCCAGTTGTTCGCCATGTCGCTGATCGCAGCGCCGAAAGTCACCGCCGCCATGATGGGCGAGATGATCAAGAAAATGGGCGTCGATCGGGTGTGCTGGGGCACCGATGCGGTGTGGACCGGGTCGCCGCAATGGCAGATCGAGGGCTTGCGCCGCTTCGAGATCCCGGAAGACATGCAGAAGAAATACGGCTACGCCCCGCTCGGCGCCGCCAACGGGCCGGTCAAGAGCGCGATCTTCGGCGGCAACAATGCGCGGCTCTACAATATCGAGCCGAAAAAGGCCGAGCTTGAATTGAAAAACGACAAGCTCGCGGCGATGAAGGCCGAATACGACCAGCAAGGCCGCGAGCCGAGCAATCTTCGCTACGGCTATGTCGCCGAGCCGATCTCGGATTACTCGGTGTTTGGCTGATCCGGACCTCGTCATTGCGAGGAGTGAAGCGACGAAGCAATCCCTCTCCCTTTATCGCTCCCCCGCGTGCGGGGGAGGGAAGGGGGGAGGTGGATTGCTTCGCTTCACTCGCATGACGGAGAATAATTCGTGGCACTCTCAGTCAAAGCCCTGTTCTTCGACACATTCGGCACGCTGACCGATTGGCGCACATCGATCGCCCGCGAGGCGGAAGCCGCGCTGCAGCCGCACGGTTATTCGCTCGAATGGCCGGCTTTCGCCGACGCCTGGCGCGGCGAATATCAGGGCGCGATGGAGGAGGTGCGCTCGGGCCGCCGGCCTTATTGCAAGCTCGACGTGTTGCACCGGAACAATCTCGAGATCGTTCTGAAGCGTTTCGGCGTTACGACGCTAAGCGAGGATGACTTACACAACCTGAACATGGCTTGGCATCGGCTCGACGCGTGGCCCGACGTTCCGGCGGGCTTGGCACGGCTCAAGCGCAACTATCTGCTGGCACCGGTATCGAACGGCAATATTTCGCTGATGGTCGATCTGGCACGCCGGAATAATTTCCCGTGGGACGCCATTCTCGGCGCCAACATTGCCCAAGACTTCAAGCCGAAACCACGCGTCTATCTCGCGTCTGCCGAAGCGTTCGGTCTTCCGCCCGACGCCTGCATGATGGTGGCAGCGCATTCCAGCGACCTCGCCCACGCGGCAGCGCTGGAGCTACATACCGCGCACGTAGCGCGGCCGAATGAACATGGTCCGGGTGGGAAGGGCGAAGCCGCGCCGACCGTCCCGGTCGATTTCGCGGTGAAGGATTTGGGAGAACTCGCGAAGCAGCTTGGAGTTCTAATCAGCGCGGGATGCGAGTTGCTCCGAACCTCGTATTGGCGGCAGCGATCCGCCCGGCGGCTCGTTGCATCTGGCTCTCGTAGAACTTTTCGGTGGCCCGGCTCAGAAATCTCAATGCGGCGGTCATTGGAGTAACTCCCTGCCTGAATGCCTCGTTAACCATCGCAAGCAACCTAGGGGGACGAGACCAGCATTGAAGTGACCGGCGTCACAGAACCGCCGATTTCGATAAATCACTGACACAGCTATGGTATTTCGTCATTCCGGGGCCGAGCGGAGCGAGGAGCCCGGAATCCATAATCACAGGTCAGCGAATATGGATTCCGGACTTGCCGCTACGCGGCAATCCGGAATGACGTAGTCAAGCGTCCAACGCCGGATAGTCGGTATATCCGGCGTCGCCGCCACCATAGAAGGTCTTGCGGTCGGCCGTGTTGAAGGGGCCGCCCCGGCGCAGGCGCTCCGGCAAGTCGGGATTGGCCAGGAACAAGGTCGCGAAGGCCACGAGATCGGCGGTACCGTCGCGCAGCGCCGCCTCGGCACGCGCCCGATCGTAGCCTTTGTTGGCGATAAGCGGACCACGCCACAGCTTTCGAAAGAACTTTAGGTCGGGTGTTTCGCCGGCCGGCACCGGGTCGGTCGTGCCGGGCTCGACGATGTGCAGATAAGAAAGTCCGAAGCGATCGAGTTCGCCGACCGCCGTGCCGAAAGTTTCCGCCGGATTGTGGTCGGACATGCTGTTGAAGGGGTTGGTCGGCGACAGCCGCACGCCGACACGTTCGGCGCCCCATTCGCCGATAACCGCTTCGGTCACTTCGATAAGAAAGCGCGCGCGGTTCGCCGCGCTGCCGCCATAGCGATCGCTGCGGTGATTGGAGCCGGCGCGCAGGAATTGATCGATCAGATAGCCGTTGGCGCCGTGGACCTCGACGCCGTCGAAGCCGGCTTCGCGCGCGTTCTTTGCACCCTGCCGATAATCCTCGACCACGCCGGCGATCTCCGCGATGTCGAGCGCGTGCGGCGTGACGTAGTCCTTCATGCCGTCGAGCGTCCAAGCCTGGCCCGCCGGCGCGATGGCTGACGGCGCGACCGGCAGCGCGCCGCCGGGCTGCAGCGACGGATGTGAAATCCGCCCGACATGCCAGAGCTGCAGAAAAATTCGTCCGCCTGCGGCATGCACGGCGTCGGTGACGCGCTTCCAGCCGGCGACTTGCGCGGCGCTATGGATACCCGGCGTGCCCGGATAGCCAACGCCCTGCGGCGATACCTGGGTCGCTTCGGTGACGATAAGGCCGGCACTGGCGCGCTGCGCGTAATAGGTGGTGGCATGCGGCCCCGGCGCATTGCCGGCGCCGGCGCGGTTGCGCGTCATCGGCGCCATCACGATGCGGTTGGGCACGTTCAAGGAGCCGAGATGAAACGGCGAGAATAGATCGGCGGTGGTCATCACGAACTGATCCCAAATTTACGTTCCTGGCAATGTCCGCTTACCGCGGGAATCCAGACATTGCAATTTGCGGCAATGATCCGTTGACCTTCGGCGGACGCGTGATCGCTGCCGTTTTCGATGCGGCGCGGATCAGCAGGTCCGCGCACAGAGCGGCTTCCAGCGCCAGGTGTCGCGGAGTAAGATCGTAAAAAAGCCAGGGGAGGATCTGATGCGAAAAGCACTTCGGTCGCTTAGGACGTTGGGATTATCAACGGTCATTGTGATTGGCGTCGGGGGCGGTCTGCTCCAGGCCCAAGAGAAAGCCCAAGAGAAAAACGACCCAAACGCCGCGCCAAATCCCTATCGAATGGAGGAAATCTCCGTTCAATTGCCGAATGGGCGCAAGCTTGGCGCGCCCATTGGCGTCGAAGTCGATCATAGTGACGGCAGGACACTTTGGATTTTCGAGCGTTGCGGCGGCGACACCTGTGTAGGCTCGACGCTTGATCCGGTGATGAAATTGGATGGCAACGGCAAGGTTGTTACGCATTTCGGCGGCGGCAAGGTCAATTGGCCGCACGGCTTCTTTGTCGATCGGGCCGGCGATGTGTGGGTCACCGATGGGCGCGGCGAAAACGGCAAAGGTCACACCGTCACAAAATTTTCGCCGGACGGTAAGGTGCTGTTGACGCTCGGCAAACCCGGTCAGGCCGGGAATGAGCCGGGGATGTTCGATACCCCGTCGGATGTGGTCACCGCGCCCAACGGCGACATCTATATTGCCGATGGGCACGGCGTCATGCAGGGGCATCAGACCAACGACCGAATAGTTAAATTGTCAAAAGACGGCACTTTCCTCACGGCGTGGGGAAAACATGGCTCCGGCCCCGGTGAGTTCGACGTGCCGCACAGCTTAGCCCTTGATTCTGCCGGCCGTCTCTATGTTGCCGATCGTTCCAATAGCCGCGTCCAGGTTTTCGACTCGAATGGCAAATTCATCGCTGACTGGAAGCAGTTTGGTCGCCCCAGCAGCGTGGCTATCGACAAGAACGACACGATCTATGTCTCGGACTCGCAATCCGACGATAAAACCAATCCAGGCTTCAAACAGGGGATCCGCATCGGCAGCGTCAAGGACGGCAAGGTCGTCGCATTCATTCCGCTGACGGATCCGAATATTGGATCGGCAGAAGAAATCGGAGTTGACGATCAAGGAACGATTTTCGCCGGATTTACCGCCGTCGGCAAAACGGCCTTGAGAAAATTTGTAAAGAACTAAGGCAACTGGTGACCTCTGCCATGTCCGCTCACATAACAGCGGACATGGCGCAGGCGCGAAGCATGTCTGCCAAGTGCCCAACTCAGTGGCTCAAGGCGGCGTCGAGGTTGTTCAAGACCCCGAGCTGAGCAAGGATGATCGAACCTTCTGGATAGCAATCGAAGCGTTTGATCTTGCCATCTTCGAGTTCGAACACGTCGCAGCACGGCGCATCCATTTTCTTTCCGGTGGCGCGCAGTTCGCCAAAAGGAAGCTGCAGCGGACCATCGTGGACACCCTGGAGCGCCAGCTGCACCACGACGACATTGCCATCGACAAAGATGCGATAGAGCTCGCGGTGCATGTTGGAAAACGCCGCGCCGTAGTTGCGGACCGGATCGGCGAGAGCGGGGCCACGGTAGGTCGCACCCACCGAATTGTCAGTGAACACCCCATCCGGCGTGAACAGGCTGATCCAGCCTTCCAGGTCTTTCCGTTCGGCAACTGCATAGGCGTTACGAATGGCGGTCACATTGTCAATTTTCATTGGTCATCCCTCTCACATAAGCTTTTTTGCTATCTCGGCGATCTTGCGACCCTGGTACCGAGCGCCCTTGAGTTCGTTTTCGGTGGGTTTGCGTGATCCGTCGGTACCCGCGATTGTCGTCGCGCCATAGGGTGAGCCGCCGGTAATCTCGTCGAGCGTCATTTGCCCGGCATAGCCGTAATTCAGGCCCACGATCACCATGCCGAAGTGCAGGAGATTGGTGATGATCGAAAACAGGGTGGTTTCTTGGCCGCCATGTTGGGTGCCTGTCGACGTGAATGCGCCGCCGACCTTGCCGTGGAGTGCTCCGCGCATCCACAGTCCTCCGGCTTGATCGAGGAAATTGGCCATTTGCGACGGCATGCGACCGAACCGCGTGCCCGTTCCGATAACGATGCCGTCGTAGTTCGCCAATTCTTCAACCGTTGCCACCGGCGCCGGCTGGTCAAGCTTAAGGTGTGACTTGCGAGCGATCTCGTCGGGCACGAGTTCCGGAACGCGTTTGATATCGACCTGGGCACCCGTTTCGCGAGCCCCTTCGGCAACCGCATTCGCCATGGTCTCGATGTGTCCATAGGCCGAATAGTAGAGCACCAATATCTTTGCCATTTTTGTCTCCGTTGCTCTTCGATGTTGACTGGCGCGAAGCCGCGGTGTCGCACGCTTCATCGCGCCGGTTTGCAGATTTCTTGTGGCGTGCAGCAACTCAACCAAATCCCATCACGGGAGCGGGGGGTCGAGAAAAACGTAGAGCGCTGCAATCTTGTTGTCACGGACGATGATCACATCCAGGCCGGTGTAGTCGGGCTTTTCGCCGCGCGGACCCGAACCCCACGCAAGCCTTCCGGCGTTATGCAGTGCCTGCGGAACACCGTGAGGCACATAGGCGAAGTGCGGGTGCGTCGCGCGCAGGTCTCCGGCAAATTTGTCCAATGCCTGATGCCCGACGAAAATGCCCGGCGGCACATAGAGCACGCAGTCGTCCGTATATAGGTCCTGAATTGTAGCACGACGGCGGGCGGGATCGCCTTCTCCAAAGACATCCTGAAGGTTGCGGTATAGGAGTTCGTGAATTCTCTCGGACATGCCCCGTCTCCTCAAAAAGCTCGCTAAACTGCTGCACGCGCTCGATCAGGGACGACCACGTGCAGCAGTCGCTGTTTTCTTCTCCCATGCGCTGCGGCGATACGCGCTCAATGCGCTGCAGCCGCGGCAGGCGTTCCGCTCTTGCGGCGCCAGCCTTCGATGCTGATCGCGCCAGCCCCAAAAGCGACGATTTGGAGCAGCCCGCCCGCCATCATCACGTTCTTGAGAAAGTGGATCATCTGGTTCTGGTCGGCGAAATTGCTGTGGAACGAAACGGCCGTCGCCAGCGCGAAGACGGCGAGCGCGAGCGCGACGGGGCGCACGTGATAACCGAGAACCAGAAGCACTCCGCCGCCAAGCTCGACGGCTACGGCCACCGCGAATGCGAGCGGCGGGAATGGAAGTCCTGCGGCGGTGATCAAAGCGGTGGTCACGCCGTAGGCAGCGAGTTTGCTCAGACCGCTCATCGCGAACGGCACGCCAATGAGAACACGGCCGATGAAGGGGAGATAACGCGTATCCATGGTAAGGCTCCTGTGCTGGTGGTTGGACTTCAGTCGGTGACGACGAGGATCACTTCGGAATCCTCTTCGGCAGAAATTGTGAGATGGAATTCGTCGAGCGCGGCGATCCCGTCGCCAACCGCGAGGCGTTGACCGTTCACCGCGACAGCACCTCGTGCGGGCGCGAGATAGGCGAAAGCGAAATCGCCAAGCTCGCACCGGACCTGCGTCCCGGCGCGCAGTGTTGCGCCGAGCACTCTCGCATCCGCACCTATCGGAAGAGCGTCGCTGTCGCCGGGATAGCCGCTTGCGAGAACGACGAATTGGTTGGCGCGATCGTGCTTGGGGAAATGCCGCATGTTCCACTGCGGCTCACCGCCGTTCGCGCGAGGGCGCAGCCAGATCTGAAACAGCCGTAGTGGCTCGGCGCCGAGATTGTGTTCGGAATGCCGTATTCCCTTTCCGGCGCTGATCGCCTGCACGTTCCCGGCTTCTGTGCGCCCAATATTTCCCATGCTGTCGCGATGGGTGACGACGCCATCGCGCACATAGGAAACGATCTCCATATTGGCGTGGCCGTGGAGACCAAAGCCCGTTCCCGGCGCTATCTCGTCGTCGTTCCAGACGACCAAGGCGCCAAGCGGCTTGTTGGCCGGATTGCCATCAGGGCTGACTGCAAAGTGATGCTTGGCCTTCAGCCAACCAAAATCGCCGCCGTCGAGCGTCCATGAAGAGCGGATCTGCAACATTTAATCCCCCATTGGCCGGCGGCCTCAACGTCACAAACTTGTGGCAAACCCCTCGTTTTTGAAATGGAAATGAATGAAAATCATCGTTGCAGATTTGTAGATGTCAAAGCTGCCGGATTTCGAGGGGCTTGCGATGTTTGCGAAGGTCGCCGAGGAGCGATCTTTCGCGGCGGCTGCTCGAGCCATGGGTGTCTCGGTAGCCACGGTGTCGCGTGGCGTGACTCGTCTCGAAGAGCGGCTTGGCGGGCGCCTGTTCAACAGGACGTCGCGGCGGCTCGCACTGACCGACTATGGCCAGAGACTGGCCGAGCGCGCTTCACGGATTTACGCGGAAGCGGAGGAGGCGGAAGACTTTGCCCGCGAAACCTCAAGCAAGCCGCGCGGCCTTGTGAAGATCTCCGCGCCGCTGTCCTTCGGCGCTCGCTGGGTCGCGCCGATCCTGCCGGCCTTTTTTCGGCAATATCCCGATGTTGCCATCGACCTCCATCTTACGGACGCGCAAACCGACCTGATCGGCGACGGTTTCGATGCAGCGCTTCGCATCGCGGTCATGGAGGATTTATCGCTCGTCGCGCGCCTCATCGCGCCGGTTCGCCGATTTCTGGTGGCGTCGCCGAGCTACATCGCTCGCCATGGCCGTCCCCAACACCCACGCGATCTGGGTGCCCACCAAGCCTTAAGTTATGCCAATAGAGCGAAACGCGACGTCTGGCGTTTTACCCACCGGAACAGCGGCGAGGAGACTCTTATCACGCCGACAGGGCCGCTTCGGGGAACGAGCGCCGAAGCCTTGTTGCCATGCGTGCTGGAGGGACTGGCCATTACCGAGCTGCCGGAATTCATCGCCACCAAGTACTTTCGCGAGAAAGAGCTTGAGCCGCTTCTTCCCGACTGGCGCATGCCCGAAGGAGGTTTGTATTTCGTGACCCCGACCGCTCGTGCGCGTCCAGCCAAGATCTCCGCGCTGGCTGATTTCCTGATCGCAAAGCTGACGGACCCACCGTGGAGTGCCGAGGTGGTTATGGGGCGGAAGCCGGCGGCGCGGCGCGAGAGGCGACTTAAAATATCGAGATGACGTGATGATAGACGGGTGGGTTGGGGACGTCTTGAAATTTTGGTTCGAGCAGACGGAGCCGGACCAATGGTTCGAGAAGGACCCGGCGTTTGACGCCAACATTCGGCGGCGCTTTCTCGGCTTGCATGAAATTCTCGTGTCCTGCGGAAGCGATGGTTTCCTGGTTGATGCGCGGATCGCGCTTGCTGCGGTGATCGTGCTCGACCAGATGTCACGCAATATGTTCCGCGGCACGCCGCGCGCCTTTGCCGCCGACCCGCAGGCGCTCCAACTGGCGGAGGCCGCCATCGTTCGAAGGTTTGACGCCGGCCTGACCAAGGACCAGCGCATGTTTCTGTATCTACCGTTCGAGCATGCGGAGGACCGCCAGGCGCAGGCCCGCTCGGTCGCATTGATGGCGAGCCTCGGTGATCCTGAGTGGCAACAGTGGGCGGAAGCTCACAAGGCGATTGTCGACCGGTTTGGACGCTACCCGCATCGCAACGCCATACTCGGACGAATATCGACTCCGGAGGAAATCGAATTTCTCCAGCAGGCGGACAGCGACTTCTGATCACTAGAGCATGATCCCGAAAAGTGGAAACCGGTTTTCGGCAAAGATCATGCTCCAACAAAAAATTAGACCATGATCAGATTCATCAGATCGGATCATGGTCTGGTGGGTAGTTTTGAGTCTGCCTTAGTTTTGGACCACGCGCACCGCTCCGCGTGCGGCGCTGGTCGTGAGCGCCGCATAGGCCTTGAGTGCCATCGATACCTTGCGGCTTCGCTTGGCAGGCTTCCAAGCCTCGGCTTTGCGGGCCAGCATGGCCTCGCGGCGCTGCGTCAGCGCGGTTTCATCGACCAGCAGGCTGATCGAACGTGCCGGAATGTCGATCTCGATGCGGTCGTCTTCTTCGACCAGTCCGATCAGGCCGCCTTCCGCCGCTTCGGGAGAAATATGGCCGATCGACAGCCCCGACGTGCCGCCGGAAAAGCGCCCGTCGGTGATCAAGGCGCAGGTTTTTCCGAGCCCTTTCGATTTGAGGTAGCTGGTCGGATACAGCATTTCCTGCATGCCGGGTCCGCCGCGGGGCCCTTCATAGCGGATCACCACGACGTCGCCGGCCTTGATCTTGCCGCCGAGGATGCCTTCGACGGCGGCGTCCTGGCTTTCGAAAATCCGCGCCGGCCCCTCGAATTTCAGGATGCTCGCATCGACGCCCGCCGTCTTCACAATGCAGCCATCGAGCGCGAGATTGCCGGACAGCACCGCGAGGCCGCCGTCCTTGGAAAAGGCATGCTCGGCATCGCGGATGGCGCCCGCAGTGCGGTCGGCATCCACGTCGTCATAAGCGGCGGTCCTGGCTGAATGCCACTTGCGTCGGCACGCCGCCCGGCGCGGCCTTGTAGAAGCTGCGGACATTCTCGCTTTTGGTGCGCCTGATGTCCCAGCGATCGAGCGCGTCTTCGACTGAAGCGCTATGCACGGTAGGCAGCTCGCGATTGATCAGACCGGCGCGATCGAGTTCGCCCAGAATGGCCATCACGCCGCCGGCGCGATGAACGTCCTCGAGGTGCACATCGGCAACGGACGGCGCCACCTTGCAGAGCACGGGCACCCGACGGGAAAGCCGGTCGATGTCCGCCATCGTAAATGGAATCTCGCCTTCATAGGCGGCGGCCAGCAGATGCAGCACCGTGTTGGTCGATCCGCCCATGGCGATGTCCAGTGTCATCGCGTTCTCGAATGCCTTGAAGCTTGCGATGGATCGCGGCAGCGCCGTCTTGTCGTCCTGTTCGTAGTAGCGGCGCGCCAGATCGACGATCAGATGGCCGGCCTCGACGAACAGGCCCTTGCGATCGGCATGCGTGGCCAGCACCGAGCCGTTGCCGGGCAAGGCGAGGCCAAGCGCCTCGGTCAGGCAGTTCATGGAATTGGCCGTGAACATGCCGGAGCACGAGCCGCAGGTCGGACAGGCGGATCGCTCGATAACCTCCACCTCCGCATCGCTGATTTTATCGTCGGCCGCGGCGACCATCGCGTCCACCAGATCGAGCGACCTGATCTTGCCGTTGATACTGACCTTGCCGGATTCCATCGGTCCGCCCGAAACAAACACGGTCGGAATGTTGATCCGCAGTGCAGCCATCAACATGCCCGGCGTGATCTTGTCGCAGTTGGAGATGCAGACCATGGCATCGGCGCAATGCGCGTTGACCATGTATTCGACGCTGTCGGCAATGATCTCCCGCGACGGCAGGCTGTAGAGCATGCCGTCGTGGCCCATGGCGATGCCGTCATCCACCGCGATGGTGTTGAACTCCTTGGCGACGCCGCCGGCCCGTTCGATCTCGCGGGCGACAAGCTGGCCGAGATCTTTCAAATGCACATGACCGGGAACGAACTGGGTGAAGGAATTGACCACGGCGATGATCGGCTTGCCGAAATCCTCGTTCTTCATGCCGGTTGCGCGCCAGAGGCCACGGGCTCCGGCCATATTGCGGCCGTGGGTGGTGGTGCGGGATCGGTACGCTGGCATGGACTTCCTCTTAACTTTAAAGTTGTCGGGGGTCGCTGGTCCCCGCCTTAGTTTCGCGGAGATTGCTTAAGCCAGGCCGGGTTTTAGGGAAAGCCCCGACGGCGCATTTCAAACTTGCTCGCAAAACAGGAGTTAAGCCGTTGAACGATCTTTTGCCACTTGCCGAAACCATCGCCGCGCGGCTGAAAGCCCGCAACGAGACCATCGCGGTCGCAGAATCTTCGACCGGCGGCCTAATCGCGGCGGCTTTGCTCGCGGTGCCCGGCGCCTCGGCCTATTTCCTCGGTGGCGCTGTCGCCTATACGCGTCAGGCGAAGAGCCTGTTGCTTGCCATCGACGACGCCGCGCAGGCGCAATATCGCCCTGCGACCGAACCGCACGCGCTGCTCTTGGCGCGCCGCGCGCGGGAGCAATTCGCAGCCACCTGGGGGATTGGCGAGAGCGGCGCCACCGGACCCACCGGCAATCGCTATGGCGACGCGGCCGGGCATGTTTGCCTTGCGATCGTTGGGCCGGCCGAGCGGGCGGTCACGCTCGAAACCGGCAGGTCCGACCGCGTTGCCAATATGCGCGCATTCGCCGCCGCGGCGCTTGAACTGCTCGCTGCCAATTTGGAGCGCTGACAGGTTCGGTTGCGAGCCTGCCCTCGGCGGCAGAATCCCGACGCGCTTTATGTTTGTCCGGCCGCCTGAAGGATCAGATTTGCGATCGTATCGGGATGCGAAATCATGGAAAGATGGCTCGACTTCACTTCGATCGTCTTCGCGCCCATGCGCTTGGCCATGAAGCGCTCGAGGTCCGGATTGATGGTGCGATCTTCCGTAGAGACCGCATACCAGGTCGGCTTTGATCGCCATGCCGCATTGGTTGTCTTATCGGCCAGCAACGACCGTTTGAACGGCGCCTGAACGGCGTAAAGGACACGTGCTTTGGCGGCGGGAATGTCGCCGGCGAAGTCGCGCAGAAAAGCTTCCTCGCTCAACTGTCCCTCGTCGTCGGACCAGACAATGCCGGCACTGGCCGGCGGCGTCGGATATTGCTTTGCGAGCGCGGTATAATCCTCGCCCGCATCCGGCGCGCGCGCCGCGACATAGACGAGTGCCGACACCTTGGGGTCTACGCCGGCCTCGGTCGCAATCATGCCGGCGAAGGAGTGAGCGGCGAGTACGGTTGGCCCGTTCTGCAGCGCCAGAGCGCGCCGCGTTGCATCGACAGCGGCACCCAGACTCGTCAACGGGTTCTGCACGGACGTGACTTGCATACCCTTTGGCTGCAGCCTTGCGATAACCTCCGACCAGCACGACCCGTCAGCGAACAGCCCGTGGACGAGGACAACATTGCGCGCCTTTGCGGCGGGTTGCGCCGCAGCGGCACCGGGAAGGAGAGGGCTCGCCGCGGTGGCGGCGGCCATGCTCATGAAGGCACGACGATCCATCGGAATATTCTCCTGGGATGCGTTGTTTGCCCAACTTTATCACGCCACGGCGTTGATCTGAAGCGCGCCGTCGCCTTCTCGGAAGCGGATATAAGCAACCGGATAGAACGCGATGGACCGTTTGTTTTGCGTGCGGGCGCGCTAATCGAAATGCAAGCCGCTCTTTTTGACGACCTCCGGCCAGCGCGCGGCTTCCTGCTGGATGAAGGCTGCGAATTCGGCGGGTGTGTTTGTTACCGGAAAAAGCCCGACCGAATTGGCGCGGGCCTTCACTTGCGGATCGCTGAGGATTTTAGCCGTCTCTGCCGCGAGCTTGTCGACGATCGCTGACGGCGTGCCGTGCGGCGCGACGAGGCCGAGCCATACCGTGATCTCGCCGAGATCGATGCCGGTCGCGGCTTTGAGCGTCGGCAGATCGGGCACGGCCGGCAGGGGGCGGGGATCGAGCTTGGCGAGCGCGCGCAGATCGCCTGACAGCACCAGCGGCAGCACTGCCGACGGGCCGTCGAACACGAAATCGACGCTCTTGGTCAAAATGCCATGGGCGACCTCGGCGCTGCCATTATACGGCAGCAGCACGGTGTCGACGCCGGCCTTTTCGTTGAACAGCACGCAGGTCAGTTTGGTTGCGATGGTGCCGGCGCCGCAGTTGAGCTTGCCGGGCTGCGCCTTCGCTTTGGCGACCAGGTCCTTCGCCGTCTTGATGTCGCTCGACGCATTGACCACTAGCAGGTCCATGGTCTTGGCGACCACTGTGATCGGCACGAAATCCTTGACCGGATCGTAGGGCAGGTGGCTGTAAAGATATTGGTTCATCACCAGCGTCGAATCGATCGCCATCAGCAGCGTGTAGCCATCGGCCGGCGCCTTAGCGACAAACTCCGCGCCGATCACCGTATTGGCGCCCGGCCGGTTGTCGATCACTACGCCCTGACCGAAATCGGCGCTCATCCGCTCGCTGATCAGCCGCGCCATCACATCCGCCGGCCCACCGGCGGGGAAGGGGACGATGATGTGGATGGGGCGAGCGGGATAATTCTGCGCCAGCGCGTGATCGGCGATTGGCGTCAAGGATAGGATCGCCAGCGTCGTGAGTAGCGAGCGCGCGAAACGCATTGATGTTCTCCCCAGGCCGTTCTTCGAAAATTATCGGGAGAGAGTCGCACAAGTGCGCCAAATGCAAAAGCCTCACCGGCAGTGAGGCTTTGCTGTGGAAAGATGGGAGGGGACGAAGCTACAGCCTTAGCAGCCTGCGCCCGTTCCCGACGAACCGAGGGACGACGAATTCGCCGAGCTACTGGTACCGCCAGTGCCTCGCGTATTCGACGTGCCGGGGCTGGTCGAACCTGGCGTGAGTGCGCTTTGGCTGCTCGAAGACGCGCCCGCACCCGTGCACCCCTGCTTCGTCAGATTACTGTTTTGGCCGCTCGTCGACGAGGTGCCGTTGGTCGAGGAGCCATTGGTCGACGAGGTGCCGTTATTGGTTGCGTTGCCCGTTCCGTTGGTGCCAGACGTTCCGGCGCCGCTGCTGCCGGATGTAGCGCCTGGGCTCGCCGTGCCGCCGGTTCCCGAAGCGGCACCCGCGGCGCCACCGCTCGCTCCGGCTGCGCCGCCACCGGCGCCGCCTGCACCACCCGCTCCACCACCACCGGCGCCGGCAGCAAATGCGACGGTCGTGCCGGCGGCCAATGCCGCGGCGGCAAAAATGGCAATCAGTTTGCGAGGCGAGCGAGTAGTGTCCGGCATTGTCGGGATCCGTTTTTTTAGCGGCTACGAATCCCAACGTCACGGCCATCGCTCCGTTCCATGACGGATCGGCCGGAGCGCGAGCGTTAAATTTACGACTTTTGACGCGATGCGAATGGTGCGGTGCGTAAAGCTAACGCCATCCCGTCATCGGCAATTCGAGTTTGCTGGTGGCGAGATTGTCCGGCCAGACCGAGACATATTGCTTGCCTTTGAGTTGGATGAGGAAGGTCGAGGCCAGCGTGTTCTGTCCGGTGTCGTCGAATTTCACGCCGTGATAGCCGATCATGAGCTGATCGGCCTTCAGGTCCGTCGCCTTGAGCCCAGCCTGGATTTTCTCCGGATCGGTCGAGCCGGCGCGGTTGATGGCGTCGGCGGTCACGAACAGCGCCTCCATCCAGCGCGCCGAGGTGTCGTCGAGGTCGCGGCCGTATTTGGCCTTGAACATCTCATCGACAATGTAACTGTTGCTGCCCGGCTTGCCGATATCGAAGGCCGAACGATTGAGCGCGCCTTGTGCCAATTCGCCGACATTCGGAATGAAGCTCGGATCGGAGAAGCCGGCGTCGTCGCCGATGATGATCGGCGGCAGGTAGTCGAGGTTCTTCATCGTTTTGAAATAGAGAATGGTGTCGGCCGAGTAGCTAATGAAGATCACCGCGTCCGGATTGAGCGATTTCAGCTGCAGCACCTGCGCGGAGACGTCCGAACTGTTGGCGTTATAGGCGATGTGCGCGCCGACATTGATATTGGCGGCCTTGGCGGCGTCTATCACGCTTGCCGAGACCGATGAGCCGTAGTCGGTGTTCTCGTTGACTACGGCGATGGTGTCGACCTTGCGGCCGGACTTTTTCACCTCGGTGAGGAAGTTGGCATAGGCCTTGGCGAAATCCGGCGCGATCGGCGTGACCCGGAAGGTCCATTTGAAACCACGCGTGGTGATGTTGGCGGCGACCGAGTCGGCGACAACGAAGGGTACGCCCTGGCGCTCGGCGATGGCGGTTGCCACCAGCGTCACCGAGGAGTGGTAGGAGCCGAGCATGGCGGCAACGTGGTCCTCGGTGATAAGGCGCAGCGTCTGCTGCTGGCCGACCTGCGGATTGCCTTGATGATCGGCCTCGTCGACTTCGATCTTGGCGCCGCCGAGATTGGGCAGTCCGGCGGTGGCGCCGAGCGGCAGGTTTTTCAATTCGGGGTAGGCGTTGTTGATGATGTCGACGCCGAGATGAACGGCATCGCGGGCCGATTGGCCGGCACTCGCCGAGTTACCCGTCAGCGGGTAGATGACGCCGATCTTGACGGTATCGGCGGCATAAGCCGGCGAAATCGCCATTGAAACCGCCGCAACAACGGCCGCCGACGCCGCGGCGAAAATGCAGCTCTTTCTCATCGTATCCTCCCCCTGGTTGTAGGGGATTCACCGGCATTGCCGCAGCCAAGTCAATTGCCTTCGTGAGTTGCCCCGGCGCAACCCACACTTCCGCAAATTGCAGGGACAGGAGCGGCGCGGCGTTCTAAATTCATCATCGGCTGAGGGAGGGTTGCGTGACACCCACACTGCGTGAGCTCGTCGTGCGGTTTTACGACATCGTCTGGAACCAGGCCGACGAAGCCGAGGCGCGTTGCATTCTCGACACGGACTTCCGCTTTCGGGGCTCGCTCGGTCCGGAATTGCGCGGGCCGGACGGCTTTATCGCCTATCACCGTGCGGTCCATGTTGCGCTGGAGAATTTCACCTGCATCGTCGACGAACTGATCGAAATGCCGGATCGCGCCGCAGCGCGGGTGAGTTTTCGCGGCCGCCACCGCGCCAGGTTTTTCGGTGTCGAGCCGACGGGAAAGGAAATCCGCTGGAGCGGAGCCGCTTTTTTCCGCGTCGCCAACGGCAAGATCACCGAGCTCTGGGTGCTCGGCGATGTCGAGGCGGTGCGGCGGCAGCTCACCCCGGATAGCCCCGCGGAGTCGTTTTCCGTATAAGATCGCCTCGCTCGAAGCCGCGACGGCCGCTTGGTGCAGCGGAATGGTGCGGGCAGGCCCGGGGACGAAACGGCATGAACATCCAGCAGAACACCGACCGCATTCAAACCACCCATATCGGCAGCCTGCCGCGGCCACATGCGCTGCTCGATCTGATGAAGGCCCACTATAACGGCCAGCCGTTCGATCACGCGAAATTCGAGACGCTGCTCGCCGCGTCGGTCAACGACGTGGTCCGCAAGCAGGCGGAATGCGGCATCGACATCGTCACCGACGGCGAATTCTCGAAGCCGGGATTCTTCACTTATATCCAGGAGCGCTTGGAGGGCTTTGAATCGCGGCCCGGCCAAAAGATGAAGCTATTCCAGCAGGAGGTGGCGGCGTTTCCCGAATATTACGCCGAGTATTTCAAGCAGGCGATGATGGGCGGCGCGATCGTCGGTTTGGCGCCGGTGGTGTGCATCGGCCCGGTGAAATACCGGGGCGACAAATTCGTGCAGCGCGACATCGCCAACGTCAAAAAGGCCGCCGCCGCGGCCGGTATTGCCGATACGCACGTCTTCCTTCCCGCCACCGCCCCGTCGGGCGTCGGCATCAACGAATATTACAAGACCGAGGAGGCGTATTTCCACGCGCTCGCCGGCGAGCTGGCCAAGGAATACCACGCCATCACCGATGCCGGCATCCTGGTGCAGATCGACGATCCGTTCCTGCCGGATATTTTCTTCGAGCCGGATCTCGACCGCAAGCAAATGCAGCGCCGCGCGGAAATCTATGTCGAGGCCGTCAACATCGGGCTCAAAGGCATTCCGCCCGAGCGGGTGCGCTTTCACACCTGCTACGGCATCAATGAAGGGCCGCGGCTTTACGAGGCGGCGCTGTCCGACATCATCGATTACGTGCTGAAGATCAATGCCGGCTCTTACAGCTTCGAGGCCGCCAATCCGCGCCACGAGCACGAATATCACCTGTTCGAGAATATCAAGCTTGCCGACGGCAAGGTGCTCTGTCCCGGCATGATCACGCATGCCAGCAATATCGTCGAGCATCCCGAGCTGATCGCCGAGCGCATTATCCGCTTCGCCAAACTGGTCGGCCGCGACAACGTCATCGCCGCGGCGGATTGCGGCTTCTCCTCGCAGGCGTTGTACCGCACCGAGGTTCATGACACCGTGGTGTGGGAAAAATTCAAGGCGCTACGACAAGGCGCCGATATCGCGACCAAGAAACTGTGGAATTGAGGTTAAACGTGCACGCTCCTTCGCCTTCGCTGAATTCACGCCGCGCCATGCACGGCAATAATAAACTGCAGATCGGATTGTTCGGCGCCAATTGTTCGTCCGGCCGCGCGGTAACGCTGGTGCCGGAGCGCTGGTCCGGCAATTGGCCCGACAACAAGAAGCTCGCCGTCATGGCGGACCAAGCCGGCATCGATTTCCTGCTCCCGATCGGACGCTGGAAAGGCTATGGCGGCGACACCGATTACCAAGGCACCACGCTTGAGACGATTACCTGGGCGACGGGACTGCTTGCCGCGACGAAGCGCATCACCGTGTTCGGCACCGTGCACGCGCCGATCTTCAATCCGGTGGTGGCGGCGAAGGAAATGGTCACCGCCGATCACGTCGGCGAGGGCCGCTTCGGTCTCAATATCGTGGTCGGCTGGAACGAAGACGAGTTCGACATGTTCGGCGTCCAGCAGCGGGCGCATGAGGACCGTTACGAATACGCGCAAGAGTGGATCGACGTCATCAAGCAGATCTGGTCCGACCGCGAGAATTTCGACTTCCACGGCAAGTTTCTCGACATGAAGGGCATCAAGGGCAAGCCGAAACCGTTCGGCGGCACCCGCCCGGTGATCATGAATGCCGGCGCCTCGACGACCGGCCAGGCCTTCGCGGTGAAAAACTGCGATGCGTTTTTCTTCCAGGCGTCCCGCACCTCGCTGCAAGAAACCGCGCAGAAAGTGGTGAAAGCGAAAGAGGCCGCCACGGCGCAAGGCCGCGACATCGGCTGCTATACCGTCGGCGTCGTCGCCTGCCGGCCGACCAAAAAGGAAGCCGAGGACTATTTCCACCACTGCATCGTCGACCAGGCCGACTGGTCGGCGGTCGACAGCATTCTGGCGATGCGCAACATCTCGCCGCAGACCGTTTCGATGCAGGAATATCAGACGCATCGCAGCCAATACGCCCAAGGCAATGGCGGGCTGCCGATCGTCGGTGATCCCGATCACGTCGCCTCGCAGCTCGCCGATCTGTGCAAAGCGGGCCTCACCGGCATCGCGATATCGGTGGTCAATTACATCGACGAGCTGCCGTATTTCGCCGACGAGGTAATCGGGCGCCTCGAACGGATGGGCGTGCGCGAGAAAGCGGCCCCGCTCTGAGACGATTTAATTTGGTGTCCGCCCGCCGAGCGACGCAACGATGCGCGGCTTGGCGGGTTAGGGTTCTTGCCATTGTGCCGACCAGGCGATGGCAATTTCATTACAGGAGACACCAGATGGCTACCCCGGCATCCGAAAAAGAGATTACCCGCGACCGCCTTGCCGAGCTTTTGAACGAAGACCTGTCCCGCGAATATCAGGCGATCATTGCCTATGTGGTCTATTCCCAGGTACTCAGCGGTGCCGAATATATGGATATCGCCGACCAGCTTGAAATTCATGCCAAGCAGGAGCTCGACCACGCGCTGATGATCGCGCGCCAGATCGACTATCTCGGCAAAATGCCGTCGGTCACGCCGAAGCCGGTGCGCACGTCGAAAGACGCCAAGGAGATGCTCAAGTTCGATCTCGACAATGAGAACGAGACCGTCCGTAATTACCGCGACCGCATCAGGCAATGCGAAGCGCTGGGCGAATACGCCATGGCAGAGCAGATCCGCAAGATCCTGATGCAGGAGCAGGATCACCAGATCGATTTGGCGACGGCGCTCGGCATCGACGTACCGAACGTCAACGGCTAACCGGTAGGATAGTCAGGGAGGGGCGCGGGCGCCTGCTCGCGCCCTTTTTTGCTCTCGCCGCTCGATCGATGCGCTCAGGCGCGGCGGCGCGAGATCACATAGGACTCATCGTAGAACCACAACCCGCCGCGTTCGCGCAGGACCGAACGGGTGGCGTCGATATAGCGGCCGTCGGCCGCCACGTCGGTCACCCGGTCGTCCTCTACTTGCGCCACATAGATCGCCGCGTTCCAGGCCGCGAACAGCGTCGAGGTGCCGATCGATTCCGAGATTTCCGACGGCAGCGTGTGCATCTCGTAGCGGAACAGCGAGCGGTTGTCGGCGTAGGCGTTGAAGTTGAGATCGCGGCCGGCGGGACCGAGTTCGTGTTTCACCGCTTTGAGAATCTGGTGGCGGTCGTGGATGAACGGATTGTCGTCCGGCCAGACCTTTCGGATGATTTCCATGCCCGGGTCTTGGCCGTGCGAGTGGATGGCGATCAGGCGGCCGCCGGGCCCCAGCGCGCGCGCCAACGGGCCAATGACGCGCTTTGCTTTGAAGTCGAGCGAGGCGCGGGCGCGATAGGGCTGCGAGGCGATGACGAGATCGTAGTCGGCGTGCGTCCCGCCCGGCTTCGGAATGATCGGATCGAGCAGGAAGCGATGATCCTCGCGATAAATCACCAGCACGATCGGACGGTCGTAAACCGGGTTGCCGGTGCGCGCACTTACGCCGGCTTTCCAGTTTTCGGCAAGGAACGGCTCCAGCGCCATGATCTGTTCTTCGAAGCGATGCGCGGAATTGCCCGCCAGCGCCACCTCGTTCCAGACCATGCTCGACGCGGCGTTAAGCGATTTCACATGCAGCCAGGGCGCGTCGGCGTAGGCGAGATTGGTCAGCACCAGCACGGTGGACGGATGCTCGAAGAAGCGATCCGACATTTTCTGCAGCGTCAGCCGGACGTCCTCGAGACTGATTTCCTTGCCGACAACATAGAACGGCATATGGGTGAAACGGTCGTGCATGGCGCGCATCACCCGCGTCAGCACCGAGCCGTCGCCGACGCCGGCGTCGAACACGCGCAATGCCGGTGGCCGCGGATGCAAATGCGCGAGCTCTTCGGAGACGCGGTGCGCCACCTCCCATTTCTCGCTGCAGGTATTGACGAACAGCAGATATTTTTGCCGGTTGTCGAAGAAGCGGAAATTGCGCTGCGGGTCGCCTTCTTTGGCCGGTGGCGCGGGGGGCGCCGAAGGCGGCGGTGCGGTGCGGGCTGGCGCGCGTTCGATGATGGCCGGGCGGCCACCCTGGGACGGGTGCGCCGCTATGAAGCCCTGGATACGGTCGAGCGTGTCGGTGGTGATGCGGCCGCCGTTGCGCAGCCGCGCGGCGAGCTTGCCGTCATTGACGGCGCGCCGGCCGAAGGTCGATTCCGCAAGCCCGGTCTGCCGGCAATAGTCGGAAATTTCTTGAAGAAGTTGTTGGGCGTTCATGGGAAGGCCGCTCAGGTTGGTTTCCTCGGATGGCGCGCGGGGGACGCGCGCCTTTGGGCGTTCTTGTCGCGCCCGTATTGGTGCAAGCGAACCAAACTGAGAGGGGCAGGGTCAACCACAAAACAGCCCACTGATATAGTGGGCAAAATAGTGGGCAATTTCCCAATTTCAAGTGGGCAGCAACGCCGGCGCGCTCCGGCATTAATCGAGCGCCGCCAAGACCGCCTTCGCCACAGCCGCGGTGCCATCGGGACCGCCGAATTCACGGGGTTTTATGCCGGCCGCAAAGGCCTGATCGACCGCCGTTTCGATGCGCTGCGCCGCGGCGGCGGCCGGGGCATAATCGTGCTTGTCGGCGAGCCATTCAAGCATCATGGCGGCCGAGAGGATCATCGCCGAGGGGTTGGCAAGGCCCTTGCCCATGATGTCCGGGGGCGGTGCCGTGACAGGGCTGGAAGACCGCATGGGTGTCGCCGATATCCGCCGACGGCGCCATGCCCATGCCGCCGACGAGGCCGGCGGTGAGATCGGAGAGGATGTCGCCGAACATGTTCTCCATCACCATGACATCGAAATCCCACGGCCGCTTCACCAGCATCGCCGAGCAGGCGTCGACATAGAGCCGCTCGGTGGCAACGTCCGGATAGCGCGCGCCGGTGTCGTCGAAGATCTGACGGAAAAAGGCGTAAGCCTTGAACACGTTCGCCTTGTCGACACAGGTGAGCTTACCGGGCCGGCCGCGCGCCTTGCGCCGTTCGGCAAGTCGGAACGAGAAGTCGAACAGGCGCTGCGAGGTCTTGCGCGTAATGACGAGAGTCTCGCGCGCCTCGTCGTGGGTGACGACACCTTTGCCCATCGAGGCGAACAGACCCTCGGTCGATTCACGGATGAGCACGAGATCGATGCCGTGCCTGTCGGCGCCGACGATCGGGCTCGGTACGCCGGGCACCAGCCGCGCCGGCCGCACGCCGGCATAGAGATCGAAGATGAAGCGCAATTCGACCTGCGGCATGATCTCGGTGCCATCCGGATAACGCACCTCCGGCAAGCCGCAAGCGCCAAGCAAAATCGCATCTGCGTCGCGGCAGAGTTTTATCGTCGACTCCGGCATCGACTTCCCGGTGTCGCGATAATGGACGGCTCCCGCTGGCGCTTCCGTGAAGCGGAATTTCAGGTTCGGGGTGGTCGCCTCGACCCGGCGCAGAACTTCCAGCGCCGGCGCCATCACTTCAGGGCCGATGCCGTCACCGGCAAGCACCGCGATATGAAAACTGTCGTTGGCGAGCATTTGCTTTTCTTCCCGTCCAACGAGCTTTGCTTGATTACTTATGACCGGTGACGCCGGGAAAATTCAAGGCGTGAAGCGCTGAAACCCAAACGGTGCCATTGCAGCGAATGCCGCGTCGGAGCGAATAAAGGACAGCCACGCCTTGGCGGCGTCAACGTGAGCCGCGCCGGGAACCAGCGCCGCGCTGTAGACCGCCCGTGTGTTCTGTTCCGCGGGGATGTCGACATGCGCAATGGGGTTATCTTGTTGTTCCTGGAAAATCGCCTCCGACCGCCAGGTCACGCCGGCCTGCCCCAAGCCCTGCATCAGGAACAGTGGAGTCTGCCGGTGATGGATACGCGTCAACACGGTCAGGCCGGCGGCGACTTTTTCATCATACACGGTGTGCGCTAGCGGTTCGCCGCCGGCTTTGACGAGCGACGCGCGGATCTGCCGCGCCACGCCTTCGAAAGCCGGATTCGGCATGATCACCGCCAGATCCGCACGCGCGAGATCGGTAAGGCCGGCGATATGAGCGGGGTTGCCGGCCGGGATCATGATGGTCAGGTCGTTGGTGGCGAACGATGTCACCGGCGCGGCCAGCCGGCCGTCATGGACCCAGGCCTCGCTGGCTTGTTGCTCGGCCATCATTACATCCGGCTTGACGGTAAAGGTCATATTGCCAGACGTGACGGTACCGCCGGCTTCCATCTGCTTCAGCAGTAAGCCGGGCGGCAACGTTTCGTAAAACACCCGGCCGCGATAGGCCGGATAGGCCTCGCCGAAAGCCCGTACCATGTTTGCCAGGGCGAAAAAATAATTGCCCGAGGCATACAGCACCAGCGCCGGGTCGGTAAGATTGCCGTGGAAATCCGCCATGCTATCGGCCGGCGGAACAGTGAACACCAAGCCCTGATCGTTCGCGTTGTTGTTCCGGCCATTCTGCCATGGCGGATACTGCGCCTCGGTCGCTTCCAACTTGGCCGCGGGCGTCCCCGGCGGGGCTGCTGCGCCGCAAAGCAGAGCCGTCAACACGGCGGCGGTCAGGCCAAAAGGATTGTGCATTGCCAACGGCTTGCTCATCGAACGTAGGCGAAACCGGCATCGGCCAGCTCGACCAAAGTGCCGACGGCACCTGGCGTGAGCACGACGCCTGAGATCAGATGATTGGTAAGGTCGGCGCAAAGTGCATCGACTGACAATTTGTCGGGGTTTGCATTCGCGGCATTCAGCCGATTGGCCAACTCCCAGATTGCATTGTGGCAGGCCAGGAACACGGTGCCTCGCCGCTGCAATGCTTCGATGCTGTTGGAGCGCGGTGAAAAAGGGCCGTTGGGATCTTGAAAATCACCTGAAGTCCTGCCCCATCGCCGAGGGAATACTGACAAAGCTGTTGTGTGTCACGTTACCGCCGGCGATTTTCGCGAGGTCGTATTTCTCCCACGCCGCTTCGTCGTACAGCGCGAGATGCGCGGGCCCGTGCGTGGCCGATACGCAGAGGAAGTCGGGATGCTTGAATCCCCAGACCTCGGTGTTGATGGCGTTCCGCATCGTGTTCAGCCATGGACCCTGAAGGTCGGTGTTGTCCCAACTCTGCTTCGGGCCGCCGGCGTAATGGATCACGGCATCGAGCGCATCGGCATCCCATAGATCGCGGCGGTCAAGGATCATCGGCGCGGACTTGAAATCGCGCCGCCTGGGCAGCGCCGCGAGCCGCTTCGTCAGGGCCTCCAGGGTATGGGCGCCGGTCGGTATCCCGGCATCTTCCGGCGCGGCGGCCATTGTTCCCGCGGCGACGAGAGCGAGGCCCAGGGCTTTAAGGCTTTGACGGCGTGCTGTGAGCATAGCTGCCTCCATTGCATTTTTCTGTTGGTCGGCACGGCGTGCCGCGGCGTCAGTCGGCACTTCTCGCTTCGGCGCCGTTCGCTTTCATCCAGGCCTGGATCGGCGGCCAGGGGCCGAGGCGATGCTGTTCGGGCGGAAACGGACCGATAAAAGGCGGATAGGTGGCATCCACCGGCTTGCGGGCGCGGTTAGGGAAATCCGCCTCCAGCCCCGCTTTATGCGGGCGCGGTTGTTCGCTGATATAGGCGACCACGTCGAAAACATCCGCGACGGAAAGCAACGGCGTCTCGAAGGTGGTCCCGAACGGCATATTGGCGTGGACGAATTGTGCGGCGGTGATTCCGCGTGCCATGCCGGCACCGTCGTTGTAACTGTCCGGTCCCCATAACGGCGGGAAGCGATACCGGCGTCCTGTCGCTTTCGCTTCCGTGGGCTCCAGACGCTGCCCTTGGCCGTCCGCGCCATGGCAAGCGGCGCAGTTATCGGAAAAGACCTGACGGCCGTGCGTCGGATCCCCCGCCTTCTCGGGCAGCGGCAGCGGTGGCGCCCCGCGGCCGTCGAGCGGCTTGCCGACGCGTTCGGAGCCGCTGATGAAATTGACGTAGCTCAGCATCGCTTTCATCTCCGGGCCGCCGATCGGAAGCGCGCGGCCGTTCATGCTGCGTTCCATGCAGCCGTTGATCCGCTCTTCCAATGTGCGGACCTCGTTCTCCCGCGCGATGTACGTTGGGAAGACGCCCCAGACTCCGGCCAATGGCAGGCCGAAGCGCTGGGCGCCGGCCTGGAGGTGGCAGGACTGGCAATCCAGACCGTTGCCGCTGTAGCGCATCGCCGGGTCAGGTGCGTCGGGACCGATCAATGACGATGTTTTTACGATGAGGTCGCGGCCGCGGCGAACGGTGCGGCCGAAGGCATCGTCCGGCAACGTATCCGGATCGGGCACGGTCCACGCCGGCGCCGGGGCTGGAGCCGTCTGGGCTCGGCTGCTGCCGGACAACAGCGCCGCGAGCGCGATGCTGGATAGGATTCGGACTAGCAAGGGCGTTTATCCCCTGACTTCGTTTCTTGGCCCGTTCTCGGGCCATTAATCCCGGATATCCCCAGATGTTTTCCCAAACCGGCATGAACCTTCGCGACTTTATAGCCTTTCCGCAAGACCGATGCCCGTCACGCCGAATAAAGGTTCGCTCCGGAGCCCGGACCATGTAGGGTAGCGAACCGGAGGAATATGTCCCATCCCCTCGCGTCCGCGCCGGCTCGGCGCCGTTTCCGCGTCGTACTCATTAAACCCTCGCATTATCACGATGACGGATACGTCATCCGGTGGTGGCGTGGATTGGTGCCGTCCAATTCGCTGGCGGCGCTCCATGGCGTGGCGCTCGATTGCGCCCAGCGCCGGGTGCTCGGCGCCGATGTCGATATCGAGATCGACGTCATCGACGAGACCAATACCCGGGTCAACATTGCCAAGTTGCTGCGCCGGTTCCGCAAAGACAACGGCTTCGGCATGGTCGCGCTCATCGGCGTGCAGACCAACCAATATCCCCGCGCGCTCGACATCGCACGGCCGTTCCGCGCCGCGGGCGTTCCGGTCGTCATCGGCGGCTTTCACGTCTCCGGCTGCATCGCCATGCTCGACGGCAGCGCGGTCGATCTCGATCACGCGCGCGCGCTCGGAGTGAGCATTTTTGCCGGCGAGGCGGAAGGCCGGTTTGAAACGCTGCTGCATGAAGCGGCCAGCGGCACGCTGAAGCCGGATTATGATTTCACCGACGATCTCGTCGATATGACCGGACAGCCAAGCCCGTTCCTGCCGATCGAATTCGTCAAACGCACTGCCGGCACCAATTCAAGCTTCGATTCGGGCCGCGGCTGTCCGTATCAATGCTCGTTCTGCACCATCATCAATGTCCAGGGCCGCAAGTCGCGCTCGCGCAGCCCCGACGATGTCGAGAACGTCATCCGCGAAAACTGGCAAGAGGGCATTTCCCGTTTCTTCCTCACCGACGACAATTTTGCCCGCAATCGGGAATGGGAGCCGATCCTCGATCGTCTCATCCAGCTGCGCGAGGTCGACAAGATTCCGCTCGGGTTGATGATCCAGGTCGATACGCTCTGCCACAAGATCCCGAACTTCATGGAAAAATGCCGGCGCGCCGGCGTCACTCGCGTATTCATCGGTCTCGAGAACATCAACCCCGACAATCTCAAAGCGATCAAAAAGCCGCAGAACAAGATCACCGAATACCGCAAGATGCTGCTGGCCTGGAAAGCCCAAGGCATCTTCACCTATGCCGGCTATATTCTCGGCCTGCCGGCCGACACGCCGGAATCGATCCGCCGCGACATCGAGATCATCCAGCGCGAATTGCCGCTCGATATCGTCGAATGGGCGATCCTCACGCCGCTGCCCGGTTCCGAGGACCACACCAAGATGTGGAAGGCCGGCGTCGACATGGACGGCAATCTCAACAATTACGATTTCGAGCATGTGGTCGCCGACCATCCCAAGATGAGCCGGAGCGAATGGCAGGCGATCTATAACGAAGCCTGGACCCGTTACTACTCGCCCGCGCATGTCGAGACCCTGCTCAAGCGCGGCGCCGCCGCCGGCGTGCCGCTGCTCTCTCTGGTCAAGGCGCTGGTGCCGTTCATCCACATGGCGCCGGTGGAAAATATTCATCCGCTGCAGGCGGGGCTGTTCCGCCGCAAACATCCCTCCGAGCGCCGCTACGGCCTGCCGCCGGTGTCGTTGTGGGCGTTTTACACGGACCACATTTCAAGAACGATCGCGAACAACTTTAAGCTCATTCGAACCATCGTCTGGATTCTCGCCCTCAAGCGCCGCATCGAACGCGATCCGCACTGCAGGTCCTACATCGACGTCGCTCTCACCCCGGTGGTGGACGATGACGCGACGCTAGATCTCCTCACCAAGACCAGCGGCGCCAAAGCCGCGATCGCCCATATCAAAAAAGTGGCGGCGCTGACGCAATAGGGCGGCATCCGCCCCCATTTCAAATTTCGCTCTGCTCAATTCAGCGTTCCAAACGTCCCCCACGTTAGTGTCAGTTCCAGTTCCATCTGGCGGCATGATTTTCGTTCACAAAGCTGTGCTTTTGCCGCAGTGCAAAAACTTGTGAATGAACCGATGTGCACTGCGCCATGTTGCGACCGAAGGGACCAACCCAAACTTGGAGATGAATATGTCAGTAAGAACACTTATCGTCGCAGCTGGTCTCTTTGCTGGCGCGACAACTGCCGCGTATGCGCAAGAGGGTTGGATAGGCGTGGCCGGTCCCGGCGCGCCGGCCTACGGCTTCGGTTGCTATAGCTGCAGCGCGGGAACCGGCGCTGCCATCTACAATCAAGTCGCCCCCGAGGGCGTGTTGTTGGATTATGCCGGGCCGCCTCTCGGCGCCGCCGGATTAGTCGACTTCGCCCCCGTGACCATACGCCTATCCTCTTCACACCGGCAGCAACTATCTTTGGTTCCGTCCGGATGGGCCTGGCCGCGGCAACAGCGCCGAATCGGAGCGCTAGGCGCCGCAAAACTGAAATAGGCCAGTTAAAGCACGTTGTTCGGATCGAACTCTTTTTTGGTCCGGTGGTCTTTTAGATATTGCTGGACCGCGCCGGAAGGCGCCGACTCCGCCCCGGGTCGGCTAATTTGTCTTGTGGGGCGCGAGACTGTTCAATTTTGGACACGTGCAAAAGAGCAAGTTGAGGCAGTCTATCGGCTTTCGCGGTGGCGTTGCGCGCCGGGCAGAAAGAAAGACGCTCGGCGCGCAGTTCTGATTTAGGCAAATTTTTTGTTAGATTTTGTTCGGCGGCGTGACCTCGCGAGCGCAAGCCGCGTGGCTGCCATTTCGCGTTGGACGATCCGAGACTTTCTATCAGCTAATTTATCCGCCATTTTCAAACAAAGCGTCGCGGCACCTGCATATTTTTTCGTTTCGTCGACTTGCAAAATACCGTCGATCGGCTCTGGATGAATGTGGATTGCACCAAGCGCCGATCCATCGACTGTTCAATTTTATACAAGTCGTTGTTCAATTTTATACATCGCGATTGTCTTTGTTTGTTTTGATGTGTTGTAAAATTACACTATCAGAAAAATGAGTCCTTCGTAGAGTGGAAGCATGGATCTAAAAGTGCGGAGGGCGATCGTGCTATCAAGATCATCTATCAGGAATGTTTTGGTTTCGATTTTATTCGCTGCTTCCGGCGAAGCTTTCGCGGCCGACATGGCGGTCAAGGCGCCGCCGCCACCGCCGCCCCCTCCACCCCCTACCTGGACTGGCTTTTTCTTCGGCGGCAATATCGGCGGAGGCTGGAGCAAACAGACATTTATCGATAATTTTTCGGCGCCGCCTTTCGGGGCTGTTGGTCTCGGGGCTGTTGATTCCACACCGAACCCGTCGGGCGTCGTCGGCGGGGTGCAGGGCGGATACAATTATCAGATCAACTGGCTGCTTCTCGGCATCGAAGGCGATTTTACCTGGTCCGGAATGAATAGCTCCGCGTCCTGCTTTCCATTGCTCGCTCCGCAACAATGCACCGCCGATCCCCGATGGATGGCCGACGTAGTCGGTCGCATCGGTGCAATCTGGGGGCCGGCGTTGTTTTATGCCAGGGGTGGTCCGGCTTGGGTGCGCGATACTTACACCGACATCGCACTTGCGGGCGCGCCCGCTGCAGCTCTTCCCGGCGTTCTATTTACCGCGCACGAAACTGTGCCCGGCTGGACGGTCGGCGGTGGCGTGGAATACCTTTTTCTGCCGAACTGGTCGGCCAGGCTTGAGTACGACTACTATGGTTTCCGCAATCAAAACACCGGATTCAACGGCCCCCCTGGAGACTTCTTTACCGAGGAAACTAAGCAGAACATCCAGACCGTCACTGTTGGTATTAATTATCACTTCGGCCCGTGGTTCTATAGATAGAATGCGAATGCCGAGCTGATCAGAAAGTGGGGCGGGTTGGCCTGAGGCGTAATTCAGGGTGTTGGCGAAGAAAGGCGGATTAGGCTCCACTAATCCGCCTTTATTATTGGCGAGACCGATTATCGTTTGCATTTTCCGAAAGGAAGGCTCTGCCGCGCACGGCCGTCCGCGGCAGGCCGTATTGTTTCGCCTCAAAAATCCCTCCGAGCGCCGCCATGGTCTGCCGCCAGCGGCGTTGTGGGCGTCGAACCACGTTGCAGGAAGCAGCGAACAACTTGAAGGTCGCCGGCACCATCGTCCGGATTCTCGGCCTCAAGCGCCGCATCGAGCGTCATCCACGCCGCAGCTCTTATGTCGACGTCGCTCTCACGCCGGTGGTGGACGATGACGCGACGCTCGATCGCCTCACCAAGATCATTGGCGCCAAAGCCGCGATTGCCCACAGCGGCGCTGACGCATTAGGGGCAGGGTGGTATACAGCCGCCCGCGTTCAGCATTTGGCTCTGCGTAATTCAGCCTAAACCAAGGAGACGCCATGCCCCGTCTTGCCGCCAATCTCGGTCATCTGTTCACCGAACGCCCGCTGCTCGAACGCTTTGGTGCCGCGGCGGCGGCGGGGTTTTCGGCGGTCGAATTGCAATTTCCCTATGACACATCGCCGGCGGCGGTGAAGGCCGAGCTGGACAAGCACGGCCTGACTCAGCTCGGCGTCAACACGCCGCAAGGTCCGGAATTCGGTCTCGCTTCATTGCCCGGCCGCGAGCGCGATTTCGAAGCGGCATTCGCTCGCGCGCTCGACTACATCGTCGCGATCGGCGGCAGTGCGATCCATTGCATGACCGGCACCGTGCCGCCGGAACAGCGGCCGGCGGCGGAACGGGTTTTCATTGCCAATCTGACCCGCGCCGCGGCGGCGGCGGCCAAGGCGAACATCACGCTATTGATCGAACCGATCAATCCGCGCGACCGGCCAAATTATTTTCTCAGCCACGTCGATCACGCCGCTGATCTCGTCAATAAAATTGGCGCGCCGAATGTGCGCGTCCAGTTCGATTTTTATCACATCCAGATTTCCGACGGCGATCTGCTCAAGCGCTTCGAAAAACATTTGCCGGTGGTCGGTCACGTTCAGATCGCGGCGGTGCCGTCGCGCCACGAGCCCGACGAAGGCGAGATCAATTATCCCGCCGTGTTCGAAGCGATAGACCGCTCCGGCTACAAGGGATGGATCGGCTGCGAATACAAGCCGCGCATCCGCACCGAGGATGGGCTTGGCTGGGCCAAAGCGTATGGCGTGGTGCCGAAACGGAGCTGACGCTGTGCGCCTCGAAGGCAAAACCGCAATTGTCACCGGCGCCGGATCCGGCATCGGCAAATGCATTGCCGAGACCTACGTCAAAGAGGGTGCGCGCGTCACCGTGGCCGACATCGATCTCGACGCGGCGAAGTCGGCCGCGCGGGCGATCGGCAACAACGCCATTGGCGTGCGCTGCGACGTGAGCGAAAAATCCGACCTCGCGGCCTGTGTCGCAGAAACGCTGTCGGCGTTCGGCGCGCTCGACATTCTGGTCAACAATGCCGGCACGACGCACATCAACAAGCCGATGCTCGAGATCGATGAGGACGAATACGACCGCATGTTCGCGGTCAATGTGAAAGGCGTCTTTCTCGGCTGCCAAGCGGTGGTCCCGGTGTTCCGCAAGGCCGGCGGCGGCGTGATTATCAATATCGGCTCGACCGCCGGCTTGCGGCCGCGGCCAGGTCTATCGGCCTACAACGCCAGCAAAGGCGCGGTACATATGCTGACCAAGTCGCTGGCGGTTGAACTGGCGCCTGACCGTATCCGCGTTTGTGCCATCGCGCCGGTCGCGACCGAGACGCCGCTATTGCCGTCGTTCCTCGGCCCGGCGCAGGGTCAGCGCGAGAAATTCATTGCCTCGGTGCCGCTCGGTCGGCTGGCGCAACCGCAGGATATTGCCAATGCGGCCTTATTCCTGGCCTCGGCGGATGCGGAATTCGTTACCGGCAATATCGTCGAGGTCGACGGCGGGCGGACGATTTAAGCCGGCACCCGGCCCCGGTTTCAGCGGTCGCCGAACACCGAGCCCGGGCTTCCCGGCGAAACCGGCGTCTCGCGCGCTTGCGGCACGGTGTAGGGAGCCGATGAATTGAAAGTCGGCCCCGGTGTCGCAGGGACGGAATCGACAAAGGGACCGCGGAATCCGCGGCCCATATGGCCGCCGCCATGAACGCTGCCATGAACGCCGCCGCCAATTCCGCCGCCATGCCCGGCGGCGAGTGCGTCCGTCACCACAGCAGTGCTCAACGTCAGGGCGGCGAAGAGGATCATTGCGCTGCGTGCGACAGAATTACGCTTCATGTTTCGAAAGAGGTGCATGTCATCAGGTCCGTCTATTCTAAGCTCGCCCTCCGACGGTAAATTGGTCGCGGTAATCGTCCGTGCCAGTAAAAATTAGTTAATGATGGCAGCCGGCGATAATTTCAGTGTGAGTTCCGAGAGTCAGCTCTGCATCCCCCATTTCCGCACCGTCATGTTTTCGATGGCACGGAAGATGACGCTCTCGACGAACAGGCCGATCAAAATGACCGTGAGAAGACCGGCAAAGACGGAAGCGGTTTCAAGTTGATTGCGGTTTTCGAAGATGAACCAGCCGAGGCCGCCGGAGCGGGAACTGGCGCCGAATACCAACTCGGCCGCGATCAAGGTGCGCCAGGCGAAGGCCCAGCCGATTTTCAGGCCGGTGAGGATCGACGGAAACGCGGCGGGCACCAGGAGGCGGGTGACATAGGATAGACCGGACAGTCCGCAATTCTGGCCCGCCATGCGCAGCGTCGGGCTGACGGAGAGAAAGCCGGAATGGGTGTTGAGCGCGACCGCCCACAACACCGAATGCACGATGACGAAGACGAGACTGATCGCGCCAATGCCGAACCACAACAAGGCGAGCGGCAACAACGCAATCGCTGGCAGCGGATTGAACATGGCCGTGAGCGTCGACAGGAAATCGGTGCCGATGCGGGTCGAGACCGCAAGCGTCGTGAAGATGCCGGCGGCGAAAAGGCCGATGGCGTAGCCCATGGCGAGAATGCGCAGCGAGGTCAGCGTACGGTCGATGAGGACGCCGTGCGCGGCGGCTTGCCAAAACGCCGCCAACGTATCGGTCAGCGAAGGAAACAGCAGGGGATTGTCGAGAATGCGCGCGTATATTTCCCACGCTGCGGCGAGCACGACGAGTACAAGCACGCGGCGCACCAGCGTCATATTGGCGAGCCGTTCGAAGACCGTGAGCGGGCGCGCGGCATCGCCGATTTTGCCGGTGGCTTCCGGCGTGATCTCGCGTTCCGGCCGCAGCGGCGGCAAAGGGCGTTCGGTGCGCTTATCCATCGCGATCTCCGGTCACGCGCGCTCGCGCGCCAGCGCGGTCTCGATCTGATCCGAGAACAACAGATGATGAATTCGGCGGCTCAACAATTCGAAAGGTTCGGTGCCGAGATCGGCGAAACCGAGATGGCCCGCGTTGATCTCGGCTTTGACCTGGCCGGGATGCGGCGACATCACCAGCACGCGGTTGCCGATCAGCAAGGCTTCTTCGATCGAGTGGGTGACAAAGATCACGGTGAAGCCGACGTCGTCCCACAGCGCGACTAGTTCCTCCTGCATCTTGCGCCGCGTCAGCGCGTCGAGCGCGGCGAACGGCTCGTCCATCAGGAGCACGGCCGGCTCCATCGCCAGTGCACGCGCAATGGCGACACGCTGCTTCATGCCGCCGGACAGCATGTGCGGATAGACGTCTTCAAAGCTGTCGAGATTGACCTTGGCGAGGAGGGCCCGGGCGTGCTCCTTCGCCGCCGCGCGCGGCATGCGGTGATTGACCAGGAGCGGAAACATGACATTGCCGAGCACCGTCTTCCACGGCAGGAGCTGGTCGAATTCCTGGAACACCATCATGCGGTCGGAGCCGGGGCGCTCGATCGGCCGGCCGTCGAGGCGAAACGTGCCGGACACCGGCGGCAGAAATCCGGCGATCGACTTAAGCAGCGAAGACTTGCCGCAGCCGGACGGGCCGAGAAGCACATAACGGTCGCCGGCATAGACCTCGAAACCGACCTTCCAGGTCGCGGTAACGAGGCTGTCCTTGGTCTTATATTGGAGCGTCACCCCGTCCGCGACGAGAAGCGGCCGCATTTCACAGCCGTTTGCCGGCGAATTGGCCATAATTTCTCCCTGCGAATTGGCGGAACAGACTCAGGCCGAGGCTTTGGCAGCCTTTTTGCTACCCTAACCGTTGGTGTATCCTTGGCTCAAGGGAACGGACGGGACATGTTTGGCCGAAAGCGCAAATCCGCGGTGCCGGTGACGGTGGCCGCGCCGCCATCGCCGCTGCAAGAGGCGATGCACCTGGCGCGCGTCGAAGCCGCCGAGCGCACCAGCGTCGTCGTCGATCTGCGCGACGCCGAGGTGGCGCGGCTCGAACTGCTGAGCGAGGCGCTCGATCCGTTGTTCGCCGAAATTCCGCCGGAGGTCGATCTGTTCGACCGCGGCATCAGCGCCGGCGAGACGCCGCGGCTGTGGATCGACCCGGTGGCGCATATTGCGATGGGCCGCGACAAGCGCAACTATCGCTTCCTCCAAGACAGCCGGATCGGCCGGCATGTGCTCGCCGAGTTACACGAAATCCCGGAAATCGTGACTGCGGTAACCGGCTACGTGGCGCGGCGGCTGGTCGAGCGGCAGCAGGCGCTGGCCGAACGGCCCGATCTGATGTCGCGGGTGGCGCCGAAAGAGGCCGAGCGTTATCGGCGTCGCCGCCGCTGGCGTGCCCTGGGCGCGCTGGTCCTCGGCTTTCTGATCGGAGTGTTGACGCTGTTCTTTGCCGCTTTGCTGATCGCGAGCCGTTCCTGAGCTTCAAAACAGGTTTCGCTTATCGGTATCGCCAAAAGTGCCGTCGGTTTTGCGGTGCCGGCCGGTCATCTCGCAATGCCAGGGTTCGTTCGTGCCGTTTCCCGTGATGTGAAAGATATTGTAGCCGGCTTCGTCTTCGTCGCTGTGACGCGAGATTGCGGAAGCGGACGGTGCGCCGACGGCGGGAATTTGGCGGTCGGGACCGTCGAGCCAAACCACGGCGCGCTGGTGATCGTGGCCGTGAAGCAAAAGCTCGGCGCCTTTGGCCGCCAATATGTTTCGCAATTTCGCCCCATCGACGAGACGGCGAAGATGACGCTTGAATGCGCTTCGGGGTGGATGATGGATCAAGACGATACGGAATAGATCGCGCGTTTGATCGAGTATCTCGCCGAGCCGGGCGAGTTGCCGCTCGCCAAGCCGTCCCGTTGCCATGAACGGGCCGGTCGGCAGTCCGGTCGACAGCGCAATCAGCGCGACAGCGCCACGCCGGCGCAGAAAGGGGAAACGCTGCAGACCGTCGTCGCCGGTCATGTAGTCGCCCCAGAATTCGGCGGCTAATTCCTCGACGCCCCGCACATAGGCGTCGTGATTGCCGGGTACGACCGTGACGTTGCGGGAACTGCCGACTTTATCGAGCCACGTCCGCGCCCATTGGTATTCCTCGGGCAGCGAGAAATTGACCAGATCGCCGCTCACCGCGATGTGGTCGAAATGCGATGCGGCGAGGTCGCGGGTGATCGCGTCGAGCACTTCGGGACGATGAATATGTTCGCGCTTACGCTTCCAGTTGATCAGGCCAAGCCCACGCTTGCCGACAAGCTGCAAGCCTTTCGGCCGCGACGCCATATGCAGGTCGGACAAATGAGCCAGTGTGAACATCGGTGCGAGATAAGTCTGACGAATCCGCGCTCAGCATCGCAGAAGCGGCGCAACAAATCACGAACTGCCCGATCACGAACTGCCAATGAGGATACCGACCGCGAAGACCAGGACGCCGCCGACGACCACCTGGAAGGCGGCCTGCAGGAACGGCGTATCCATGTAACGGGTGCGAATCCAAGAGATAACCGCCAGCTCCACCGCCACCACGGCGAAGGCGAGCGCGGTCGCCACGTAAAATTGAGGGATGAGATAGGGCAAAGCGTGACCCAGCCCGCCGATGGCGGTCATCGCGCCACACACCGCTCCGCGTATCACCGGCGCGCCGCGCCCGGTGAGCGAGCCGTCGTCGGACATCGCTTCAGCAAACGCCATCGAGATGCCGGCACCCAGCGCGGCCGCGAGCCCGACCAGAAAGGTCGACCAGGTATTATGAGTAGCGAAAGCCGCCGCAAACAGCGGCGCCAGCGTCGAGACCGAACCGTCCATCAATCCGGCAAGGCCGGGCTGGACATATTGCAGCACGAACATACGCCGGGCGGTGCGATCTTCGGTCTCGCGCATCGCCGGCGTAAGCTTTTCGCCGAGATCGTGGGCGAGTTTTTGGTGTTTGTCCTCGGCCGCGGCAAGGCTATCGAGCAGACGGTGTATGGCGTCGTCCTGCGCGGCTTTGGCGGCACGCCGATAGAAGCGCGCGGTTTCGTATTCCATCTCCTCGGCAAACTTCCGCGTCGCGTCGAGGCTGAGCGTGCGGTTGAGCCAGATCGGCTTGCGGGCGACAAAGCCTTTGACGTCCTGACGACGGATCAGCGGCAGAAAGTCGCCGAATTTCCTGCGATGAAGATCGAGCAGCATGTCACGATGCCCGATCTCCTCCTGCGCCATTTTGTCGTACATTTCCGCGGTGTCGGAATAGGACCCGCGAAGCCGGTCGGCAAAGGAGCGATAGATGCGATTGTCCTCGTCTTCGTTCGATATGGCGAGCGCGAGGATTTCCTGCTCGTTCAGGTCGGCGAAGCGTTTCACGGTTACCCTCGGCAGCACAATCCGCCCGAGACTGAAATCGACGACGGAATGAGATCATAGATTAGAGTAATTCTAAATAAGCTTATATGGCTGGGATTGCAAATGCTTCTCGATCGTATCCGCCGCCCCTTTGAGCCAGCGATCAGGCGGTTTCTGCACGCTTATTGGCGCGTGTCGCGCGGTCTCACGCTCGGCGTCCGCGGCCTCATTTTCGATGGCGAAGGCCGCGTGTTCCTGGTCAAGCACTCCTACATTTCCGGCTGGCACCTGCCGGGTGGCGGCGTCGAAACCGGTGAGACGCTGATGGCGGCGCTGGAGCGGGAATTGCGCGAGGAAGGCAATATCGAGATCACCGAGCCGCCGGTTTTTTTCGCGGTTTATTTCAACCGCCGCGCATCGCGGCGCGATCATGTCGCGCTCTACATCATTCGCTCATTCCGGCAGACGGCACCGCCGCAGCCGAACCGCGAAATCATCGCGCATGGTTTTTTTGCAACCAGTGAGCTTCCTGCCGATACTTCGCGTGCAACGCGCGAGCGCATCGCCGAAGTCTTGTCGGGTCGCGCAGCCGCCGAGCTTTGGTGATCGCAATCTGTCGCCGCCGCGGCTTTGTTGTGGCAGGTGGCAGCGAACATTGTGGGATGAAATATTTTATCACGTCGCGATCAGATTCCAGCCGGCGTCGTAATCCCATTAGCGTGAACGCCCGCTTACCACTGCAACAAAAGTTTTCCACAAATGTTCACCGGCTAAGGCGGTGGGCTAACGAGTGTGGAGTAAAGCTGATGCGCAAGATGATGATTGTTGCAGTGGCCGCGCTGGCGCTCGCTGCAAGTGGCGACACGGGCGCTTGGGCGCGCGGCGGAGGTGGCGGAGGCGGCGGCGGTCATGGTGGTGGGGGCGGTGGCGGCGGCGGCCATATGGGCGGTGGCGGTGGATTTGGGGGCGGCGGGTTTGGCGGCGGCCACGGCTTTGGCGGCATGGGTGGCGGCTTTGCACCCCACGCAATGGGTGCAGCCCCCGGCGGTTTTGCGCCCCGCACAGCTGGTATAAACCCCGGCGGTCCTCGTGTCGCAGTCAACCGCGGCAATGGCGAAATGCGAGGCAGAGAGTTCCGCGGCCGCGGCCGCGGTGGCTTCTGGGGCGGGTGGGGCGGCCTCTATGCCTATGACCCATGTTATGGCTACGGTTACGGCTACCCCTATAGCTACGGTTACGACGCCTGTTACGGCGGCGACTATGGCTATGGGTATTAGTCATTGAGTTGAATTTGCCGCGCCCAATCCTGGGCGCGGCATTCTCAGCTCAGATGGCGCCGGTCATGCGGCGCCGCAAAATCGATTATGGGTCCGATCGGGACGATGCCCGTCGGATTGACCTGCCGCTGGCTGCCGTAATAGTGCCGCTTGATCTGATCGATACTGACGGTCTCGGCTATGCCCGGCGTCTGATAAAGGTCCCGCAGATAACCCCAGAGATTGGGATAGTCGGCAACACGCCGCAGGTTGCACTTGAAATGGCTGTAATAGACGCTGTCGAAACGGATCAGCGTCGTGAACAGCCGCCAATCGGCTTCGGTGATCCGATTGCCGACCAAATAACGTTGGCGAGACAGACGCGTTTCGATCTCGTCGAAGGTCGCGAAAATGCCACGTGCCGCTTCCTCATAGGCATCCTGACTGGTCGCGAAGCCGGCGCGGTAAACTCCGTTGTTGATGTTCGGATAGACAAGGTCGTTGATGCGATCGATCTCGCTGTGTAGTTCGGCCGGATAATAATCGTCCCGCACATTAGTGAAGGCGTCGAAGGCTGAATTCAGCATGCGGATGATTTCCGAAGACTCGTTGCTGACAATGGTGCGGCGCTCTTTGTCCCATAACACCGGCACCGAAACCCGGCCGGTATAATGTGGGTCGGCGAGCAGATAGATTTCGGCGAGCGTCGTCTTGCCGTTGACGGCATCCGGCGGACCGCCCTGAGTGCCGAATTCCCAACCGGTCTTGCCGTAAAGCGGCTCGGTAGTCGAAACCGAAATCACATTGTCGAGCTTCTTCAAGGCGCGGAAAATCACCGTCCGATGCGCCCACGGACAGGCGAGCGAAACATAAAGATGATAGCGGCCGGCTTCCGCTGGAAATCCGCCTTCGCCCGAAGGGCCGGCGCTGCCGTCCGCCGTCACGAAATTGCGGAAGCTGGTCGAGGGCCGGACAAACCGCCCGTTCGCCGTTCGTGAGATATCTTCTTGCCAGGCGCCGTTGACGAGCAAGCCCATTTTCTTTCCCTCCGCTATTATCGGGCTCAATGTAAGCATTATCGCTTTGGGGGATAGGGCACCGACATCGCCGCTGGATGGCCGTGCTGGACGTCAGCGCTGGACCTGCATTCGCCCAAATGCTAGGCGGCAACGCGATGAGCGATATTGCCCTGACCATTTTGCCGGAGGCGCCCGACGACGCGGTCGCTATCGACCGGCTGAACGAGCGGACTTTCGGCCCCGGCCGCTACGCCAAGACCGCGTATCGGCTGCGCGAGAAGGTCGCGCATAGTCTCGACGTATCGTTCACGGCGCGGATCGGCACGCTTCTGGTCGGCTCGGTGCGGCTGTCGCCGATTCGGATCGGCGAGGCCAAGGCGCTGCTGCTCGGACCGTTGACGGTCGAGCCTGCGTTCCGCGAGCGGGGCGTTGGCCAGGCTTTGATCGAACGGGCGCTCAAGGACGCTGCCGCCAAAGGCCATCGGCTCGTTATCCTGGTCGGCGACGAGCCGTATTACGGCAAATCCGGCTTCAAGCGCGTGCCGCCGGGGCGTGCGATCATGCCCGGGCCGGTCGATCCGTCGCGGCTGCTCATCGCCGAACTTGCCGAGGGTGCTTTTGATGGCGTCTCGGGACCGGTGCGGGCGGAGTAATCCGTCATTGCGAGAGCGCAGCGAAGCAATCCAGCTTTGAAGGACTCGTAAGGCTGGATTTGGCTCCTCGCAATGACGCTGAATTACCGTCCTTCGCGCGCCCAAGTGCCGGTGAGGCTGCCGAGAAGCAGCAAAAGGCCGAGCAAGCCGGCGAAGATCGGCAGCACGCCGATGTCGCGCACGACGCTGACGTCGCGCAATTTCATTCCGATCCAGTCGTCGCCCTTATAGGTGTCGCCGGAACGCACAGCGAGAATGCGTGGCACATTGAGGCCCGAGCCGTCGTCGAGTCGGCGTGAATCGCCGCCGGTGGCGTTGGTCAGCGGCGCCAGCACGTCGGTGGTCGACGTTACTTCAGCATATTCGCGCGGGTTGGCCGGGCCGATATTGACAAGCGCATTGAGCTTGCCGTCGGTCGCCCGCCACAGCCCGAGTTCGTTTGCCGCGACGCTCGACTGCCAGACGCCGGGTTCGGCCGGATCGAGTTTCAACGTGCGCGCCACGCCCGACGGCGAGGTCAAGGTCACGTCGGCAACCTGATCGGCCATGGTTTGCCGCTTCACGACAAGATCGTGGCCGCTGACGGTCAGCCGCAGCGCTTCCTCGTCGAGATCCGGCTCTTTCATCAGCCAGTGTGAGAGCCGCCGCAGCAGATCGAGATGCGGGCCGCCGCCTTCGAAGCCGCGCGCCCACAACCAGATATGGTCGGACAACAACAGCGCCACGCGGCCTTCGCCTTCGTGGGACAATACCAGCAGAGGTTTTTGGTCCGGTCCCTGCATGACCGTCGTCCCATTGGCGTTCCTTGTATCGACAACGCGGAACCACTCGCTCCATTTCGGCGGTGAAGAGTCGGAGCCTTCGAGGCCGCGCGTCACCGGATGGCGCTTGCCCAGTTCGGTGAGCGAGGGGCGAAACGCCTGCTCGGTGACATTGCCGCTCGGCTCGGCCGGCAGAATGGCGTCGAGCGGGGTGCGCCAGATGCTGGTCGGGCTCGCATAGTCCGGGCCGGCCGCGACCAAGACCGCGCCGCCGTCGCGCACATAGCGCGCGATGTTGTCGAAATAAATGATCGGCAGCACGCCTTGGCGTGCGTAACGATCGAAAATGATCAGCTGGAATTCGTCGATCTTCTGCTGGAACAGCTCACGCGTCGGGAAGGCGATCAATGATAATTCGTTGATCGGCGTGCCGTCCTGCTTTTCCGGCGGCCGCAGAATGGTGAAATGGACGAGATCGACCGAGGCATCGGATTTGAGAAGGTTACGCCAGGTGCGCTCGCCGGCATGGGGTTCGCCTGAAACCAGGAGCACGCGGAGCTTGTCGCGCACGCCGTCGATCGTAACCACCGCGCGGTTATTGACCAGCGTGAGTTCGTGATCGAGCGGGGCTGCTTCGATCTCGACAATGTTTTGCCCGCCGTGCGATATAGGGACGGTGACGGATTGCTGCACCCCGACCGGAACCGTGCGGGTCTCGATGACGTCGCCGTCGCGGCGCACAGTGACCTGCGCGGTTTTCTCGTTGGCGCCTTGATCCTCGACCCGATAGGTAATGGTCTGCGGCTGGCCGACGATGCCGAAGCGCGGTGCCGCGATCAGCGCGACGCGGCGGTCGCGTTCGTCTTTATTGCCGGTGATGAGCGCATGGACCGGCGCGGCAAAGCCGAGCGCGGTCGCATCCGCCGGCACATCGTGGACGCGGCCGTCGGTGATCATGATGACGCCGGCGATGCGATCGGTGGGAACGTCGGCGAGCGTCGAGCTGAGTGCCGTGAAAAGCCGGGTGCCGTCGGTCTCGCCATCGGCCTGGCCGGCCTCGACCGTTCGCACTTCAAGGCCGGGGATCTTGCTCAGACGTTCGACGACGGCGGCCCGCGCGGCTTCGGTTTGTTGCGTCCGGTCGCCGAAACTTTGGCTCGGACTCTTGTCAACGACGACCACGGCGATCGAGCTGAGCGGATCACGGTCTTCGCGTGTAAAGGAGGGATTGGCGAGCGCCAGCACGATCAGCGCCAGCGCCAGCGTCCGGATTACGGCACCACGGCTGCGCGTCACCAGCAACAACAACGCGGACACGCCCGCCAAAGCGATCGCCACCCAGAGCAGGGGAGTGCCGATCAAAGGAGCGAACGCAACACCGAGGTTCATGTTCAACATGCCATCGTTTGAACGTAGCCGGTGCGCGAATAGTTCAAAATGCTGTTATCGCGCGTCATTAACACCATGCGGCCTTCACGTGCGGTCGCAATAATTATGCGATCAGCGGGATCGCTGGGTGGCGATCCCGGCAATTCGCATGATCCTGCAAGGATATCGACCGTGAGTTCCGGCATCGTTGCTTCAATCATGTCGGCCGCTTGGCGAAACCATTTCACCACCGGCATAGCGAGTATGATTCTTTTCTTACGCACGAGATTGGCAATTTCCCAGGCCGTGATGGGCGAGATGTTTATTTTGCATTCACTGATTGCCTCGCGTGCCTGATTGGCCAATTCGGCGCCTTGCGCCAACCACAACACGGCACAGGTATCGAGAAGAAGGTTACTCATTGAAGAGTCGGCCTTCTTCCGCGTTCCATTTGTCGCCCGATGGCGCTGTGAGATCGGTGTCGGGCAAAATCGTGACCGTGCCGGCCATACAGCCCCACGGGTCTCGTTTTTTTAAGGACGCGCCAGATCCAGATAATGAGCTCCGGAAGGTAACTTGGCGTTTCGCCAAATCGACAGATTCGGTGCGCCAGCCGGACTTGAGCCAGGAGCGTGCATGAGAGTGACCAGTCTCATTATTGCTCCACCACGCTTCGTGTTTGTAGGCACTTTTTGGCAGCCTGAAGCCCAAAATGCGCTCGATTTCACCGAAGCTTATCCGGTGGGCGGTTCCTCCCGCCCGCCCTAAGAATTGGGGAAGTGCCTCATATTTGCTCATGGATGTCTCCTACCATCACGTGATAGTAAGATATAATAGTAAGTTACTATATTCAATAGTAACCTTTCTACTGACCCAGCCGCTCTAGCAGCGCCGGCACGTGGACCTGATCGGCTTTGTAATTGCCGGTCAGCGTGTACATCACGATGTTGACGCCGGCGCGGAAGGCGAGCTCGCGCTGGCGCGGTTCGGCGTCGACGATCGGCAGCATGGGTTGGCCATCGGACCGCGTCGCCCAGGCGCCGGCGAGGTCGTTCGAGGTGATGATGATCGAAGAGACGCCATCGCCGCCGCGTGCGGGGCGGCTCGATAGTTTGTCCTCGTCGCCGGTCGACGGCAGCGCTTCGACCCAAAGCTGGCCATTGTTGAAGCGGCCGGGAAAGTCGCGCAGCAAATAGAATGTTTTGGTCAGAACGTGATCGCGCGGCACCGGCTCGAGTTCGGGAATATCGAGCGAGGAGATGATTTTACGCAGTTCCAACATGCCGGGGCTTTGGGTTTCGCCGCCGGGACCCGGCGGCGCCACGACCGCATCGCGGGTGTCGAACAGAACGGTGCCGCCATCCTTCATGTAAGTGTCGATGCGCTTGAGTGCCGCCTCGGATGGGCGCGGCGCGCCGGGCACCACCGGCCAATAGATCAGCGGATAGAAGGCAAGCTCGTCGCGGCTGATATCGAGGCCGATCGGATCGCCCGGTTCGAGCGCGGTGCGTTGCGCCAGGAACAGCGTCAGGCCCGCGAGGCCTGCCTTGCTGATCGCGTCGGTGTCGGCATCGCCGGTGACGACGTAGGCAAGCTTTGTCTCCAGCGCCGACTGCGGCACGTTGGGATTGGGGGTCGTCTGCTGGGCGCTGGCATGGCTGAGCGTGAGCGCAAGCATCCCGACTGCGAGCACAACAGCGGCGGTAGCGGCGCGCGATCTACGCGGTATCAGCCGCTGCAAGCCGCCGCCGAGGAAGAGAACGACGAGTGTGTCGAGCAGAAGCAACGCAAGGGCTGCGAGGAAGATCGGACCACGCAAATCCTGCGGCTCGCTGGTGCGGTAAATCTCACGAGTTGCGTTGACGAGTGGTGAGAAGTCGAGCGGGGCGAGCCGGTCGCCGGCGGTCAGCGCGTTGACGGCGAGGAGGCCTTCCGGCGGTCCATAAAAGCCTGGCGGATGCTCGGGCGTTGCGTTGCCGGTATAATCCGCCGGCACCGGTCGCGCCGTCGGCGGCGGTGCGATGAAGCTGCCGAAACCGTCAAGCGCGTGGCTTGGCGGCAGCATTTCGCGCGCCGTCTTGCTTTGCGTTTGGTCGGAATCGGCCATGGCAGTCGTACCGGCCAATGGGACGATCCGCTTGAGCATCTCGACGAATGTTCCTGACAGCGGCAGGTCCGACCATCGCGTATCGCCGGTGACATGGAAAAGAACGATCAAACCTTTGCCGCGGCGCGCGGCGGTGACAAGCGGCGTGCCGTCGGCGAGCGTCGCCCAGGTATTTTCGCTCAGCGCAGCGTCGGGTTCGGCGAGCACCTGGCGGGTCACGGTCACGTCGTTTGGCACCGGCAGGCCGTTGAACGGACCCTGGCGCGAAAACGCGGCGAGCGGTTGCGGCTTGTCCCAGCTCATGCTGCCGCCGAGGATGCGGCCGCCGCGCCGTAATTTTACCGGGACAAGATCGTCATCCTCCGCGGCGGCGAGCCGCGGGCCGGCGAAGCGCACCAAAACGCCGCCGTCTTCGACCCAATGCGAAAGCTTGTCATGCGCGTCGCCGACATTGCCGACATCGGTCAGGATCAGCATCGGCAGATTTTGATCGAGAAAATGCGTAACCGCGTCGGCCGGCGATTCACCTTGGGTGAGGCGCACATCGGCAAATGGGTCGAGCGCCCGCTGCACATAATAGCTCGACGACAACAACGGCTCCGCGACATCGGCGGTGGCGCCGGAAACAATGCCGACGGTGCGCCGCCGCCAGCGTTTATCGAGCAGTTGCACCGCGCCGGCAGAGCGCTCGCCGCCAATCTCGATGCGGGCGATGTCATTGCGGATTTCTACCGGGAGATCGATTTGAGCTTGGGTTTCCCGGTCATTCGACTTGAACGCGAACGGTGCGTCGCCAAGCGGCAAGCCTTTGAGGTCGAGCGCGCGGACGGTGCCGCTCTCCTCGTTGCCCGCTGCGGCGCGCAGCACTTTGACGGTAAGCGCACCAGCGGCATTCTCGGCGCCGGTAAGCGCGCGTGCACCGGCAATGCCGCCGGCGACCACCGTGATCGGATGCTGCCCGATTGTCTGTGCCAAGCCTTTCACGAAGTCGGCGCCGTGGCCGAGATCGGTGGCGTCGGACAGCCAGACCAGCTCGGCGTCTTTTGTCTCGGAGAGGAAACGCGACAGTGCGGGCAACACCTGGCCGCGGTCGACCGTGTAGGGCGCCGGGCGAAGCTGGTGCAGCCGTACGCGCGCCGAACCGGCCGGCGCCAACGAGATATCGCGCGATCCTTCGGACAGCGGAATGAGCGCGACGGCACGGCGATCATCCTCGGCGCGCGCGATGATATCGTCGGCGGTGCGAAGCCGTGCCTCCCAGGTCGCCGCGGCGGACCAGCCGTCGTCGATGAGGATTGCTACCGGCGCTCGGGTTTTGGTGCCGGCGAGCGGCGGATGCCACAGCGGTCCGGCGGCAGCGATGATGACCAGCGCGGCGAGCATGAGCCGCATCAGCGTCAGCCACCAGGGCGTGCGGGCCGGCGTTTCCTCCTTCGGCACGATTTCCAGAAGGAGCCGCGTCGGCGGAAAATCGATGCGGCGCGGGCTGGGCGGAATCAAGCGCAACAGCCACCACAAGACCGGCAGCGTCAGAAGTCCGGCGAGCACGAACGGTTCAGCAAAGCCGAGTGGTAATGCGCCGATCATGCCGGCGCCCCCGGTGCCGATGTCGCGTGGAGGTGTGATGCGCTATACGCCGCGGCGGCGCCGATGCGGGCGTGCAGCGCGATGAGAAGCTCGCTCGCGGGGCGATCGGTGCGGTGGATCGCAAAGCTCCAGCCGAGCCGATCGGTCTCGGCGCGGATCTCGGCACGATGGCTGGCAACGCGTGCGGCATAATCCGTGCGCCAGGTCTCGGCACGGCCGGCGGTGATGCGGCCGCCGCCTTCCGGCTCGACGAATTCGATGCGGCCCCAATAAGGAAATGTCTCCTCGGCGGGATCGACGATCTGCACCGCGTGGCCGTGCGCGCCACTGCCGGAAAGCTGGGTGATGGTACGGCGGATATCGGCGATCTCGCTCCACAGATCGGACAGCAACACCACTTCGGCGAGCGGTGAGGGCGCAAAGCTCGGCGGCAGGCTCGGCCGTTCGCTGCGATCGTGCACAATGGCTTGCGCGATGACGTCGATGACATTGCGGCTGCCGGTCGGGCGCGTGAGGCCCGGAATGCCGACGCGCTCGCCGCCTTCCACCAGAACTTCGGCGAGCGCCAGCGCTACCACCAGCGTGCGATAGAGCTTGGTATCGTGGACCAGCGGCGAGGCGAAATGCATGGATGGCGAACGGTCGGGCCAAATCCATACCGTGTGCGCGGCCTCCCATTCCTGCTCGCGCACGTAAAGATGATCGTCGCGCGCCGAGCGCCGCCAATCGACCCGTGCCGCGGGTTCGCCTGAGACGAAGCGGCGATACTGCCAAAAGTTTTCACCGGAACCGGCGCGGCGGCGGCCATGCAGGCCGTGGATCACGGTAGCGGCGACGCGGCGTGCCTCCAGGATCAAGCGCGGCATGGTATCGGCGAGCGTCCGGCCTTCGCCGGCCGCGCGAGTAACCGCCGGACCATCCTGATAGCTGCGTTGATTTGTTGGCTTCGGCTCGGCCGCCATCCGCTCTATCCGATCCGCGTCTTTAGCCGCCCGATCACCCGTTCTATGCTCTCGCCTTCGGCGCGCGCGGCGAAGGTCAGCGCCATGCGGTGTTTGAGGACCGGCTCGGCAAGGTCGATGACATCATCGATCGACGGCGCCAGTCGTCCGTCGAGCAGCGCGCGGGCGCGTACCGCGAGCATCAGCGATTGGCTGGCGCGCGGACTGGGACCCCAGGCGATCAATTTCGACGCGTCGCCGCCGTGCGGTCCGGGACGTGCGGAGCGCACCAGCGCGAGAATGGCATCGACGACGGATTCGCCGACGGGAAGCCGGCGGACCAGCCGCTGCGCCGCCATCAGATCCTCGGCGGTCATTGCGGGCTTCGGCCGGCTTTCTTCCGTGCCGGTGGTTTCGAACAGGATTTTTCGCTCGGCGTCGCGGTCCGGATAGCCGACATCGATCTCCATCAAAAAGCGATCGAGTTGCGCTTCCGGCAACGGATAGGTGCCTTCCTGCTCCAACGGGTTCTGCGTGGCGAGGACATGAAACGGCTTCGGCAGATCGTAGCGTGCGCCGGCGACCGTAATGTGCTGCTCCTGCATGGCCTGCAACAGCGCCGACTGGGTGCGCGGGCTGGCGCGATTGATTTCGTCGGCCATCAGAAGCTGAGCAAACACCGGACCGGAGATGAAACGGAAATTGCGTTTGCCGGTCTGGCTTTCTTCCAGCACCTCGGTGCCGAGGATATCGGACGGCATCAGGTCCGGCGTGAACTGGATGCGCCGCGCGTCGAGCCCGAGCACGGTGCCCATGGTATCGACCAGTTTGGTCTTGGCGAGGCCCGGCAAGCCGAGGAGCAGCGCGTGGCCGCCGGACAGGATGGTGATGAGTGCCTGTTCGACGACCTTGTCCTGGCCGAAGATCACCGTGCCGATCGCAGCTTTGGCGGCACGTACGTGATCCGCGGTCGCTTCGGCCGACCGCACGATCATGTCTTCGAGCTTTTCGAGCCCTTCTCCGCCAACAGCAGGCATGGCTAACTCCTGTCTCTTTCTCGGATCGTTTCTTGGATCAAACTCGCGCCACATGCACGAATCTAGGGCCGCAAACTTGCACGCCTCTTAGGCAGACAATATGCAATATATGCGCCAGCGAACTCAGCGGCAGATTCTGCGCTGATTCTTTATCCATAGGAAACACAACGACGGGAAACCCGATTTTGGTGTGGGACGGCCCGGATGCAGATTGGCAATTGCGAACTCACGAATTGGCCCCCGGACTTTCGTCCGCCCCAAACTCCAGGTAAACCATGGCGAAGGAAGGGCAATCCGGCCTCGACGCGATCACAGGCGCGCTACGTCAGGCGGGCAAAGTGCCACCCGTAGAACTGTGGAACCCGCCGTTCTGCGGCGATCTCGACATGCGCATCGCCACCGACGGTACCTGGTTCTATCTTAAAACCCCGATCGGACGGCCGGCTTTAGTCAAATTATTCGCTTCGGTGCTCAAACGCGAAGGCGAGAAATACTTCCTGGTAACGCCGGTCGAGAAGTGCGGCATTAAAGTCGACGACGCCCCGTTTTTGGCGGTGGAGTTGAGGATCGAGCCGAGCGCTACCGGTCAAGTTCTCCATTTCCGTACCAATGTCGACGACTGGGTCGCGTGCGGGGCGCAGCACGCGCTGCGCTTCGAGCCCGAGGCAAATACCGGCGGGCTTAAGCCATATCTTCACATCCGCCGCGATTTGTGGGCCAAAGTGACACGTGCGCTGTTTTTCGATCTCGTCGAGCTCGGCGAAGAGCGCGACATCGGCGGTACGGCCATGTTCGGCGTGTCGTCCATGGGGCTGTTTTTTCCAATGGCGCCTGCCGACCAAGTGAGGGTTCTTGCGTGAACGATAGCAATACGAGCCTGCAGCACCCGGTAACGGCAACTTTCTTCGATCGCGCGCGGGCAAGGCTCAACCTCGAAGTGCCGCCGGCGCTCGCCGATCCGGCGGCCGCTGGCGCGCGCGGCGATCTCGACCTCAATCCCGATTTGTGGCGAAAGGCTGGCGTCAAAGCCACCAAGCCCGCCGCCGTGCTCGTTCCGATCATCGATCGCGCCGAGCCGACGGTGCTGTTGACGCTGCGCACCGCGGAGCTTGCCAGTCATGCCGGGCAGGTTGCGTTTCCCGGCGGCAAGATCGATCCCGGCGACGAAAGCCCGGTCGCTGCGGCGCTGCGCGAGGCAAAAGAAGAAACCGGCCTTGCGCCGACGCTGATCGAGCCGATCGGGTATCTCGATCTTTATCTGACCTTCTCGGGCTTCCGTATTTTGCCGACGGTGGCGCGGGTCAAACCGGACTTTACGCTCACGCTTAATCCGTGGGAGGTGAGCGAGGCGTTCGAGGTGCCGCTCGCATTCCTGATGACGCCCGATAATCATCAGCGTAAGAAGCGCGACTGGAACGGGCTTGAGCGCGACTATTACGCGATCCCGTTCGAAAACCGCTACATTTGGGGCATTACCGCGGGTATCCTGCGGAACCTCTATGAGCGGGTTTGGGCCGCATGATCAGGCCAGTCCTCACCGAGATCGGACTGTTTCTCACGCCGTTCGTGCTCTATGCCGCGTTCCTTTTGGCGACACGCACGGGCGTGCTGCATCCGCCGGCGTGGACCCCGCGCCATCTCGCGGGGCTCGTCATTGCATCGCTGGTGCTGGTGATCGGCAGCTTTCTGGTGCTGGCGAAATTTTCAGGTTCGCCACCGGGCTCGACTTACGTGCCGGCGCACGTGGAGGACGGCAAGTTCGTGCCGGGAGCGACGCGGTGACCGAGGGCGTGAAGCTCGGCGAGGCGGCCTGGCTGAAGCAAGGCGAGCTTGCACGCCTGTTGGCGCTGCTTAATCGCGATGGTGAGGAGGCACGCGTGGTCGGCGGCGCGGTGCGCAATGCGCTGCTGCGGCTTCCGGTCGGCGAGATCGACGTGGCGACCACGGCGGTGCCGGAAGAGGTCGCGCGCCGCGCCGAGAGCGCGGGCTGGAAAGCCGTCCCGACCGGTATCGAGCACGGCACCATCACCGTGGTCATCTCCGGCAAGCCATTCGAAGTGACGACGTTGCGCCAGGATGTCGAGACTTATGGCCGAAAGGCGAAAGTTGTGTTCGGCCGCGACTGGAAGGCCGACGCCGAGCGGCGCGATTTCACCATCAACGCCCTATCAGCCGAGGCGAACGGCACGGTGCATGATTACGTCGGCGGCGTCGCCGACATCGCCATGCGGCACGTGCGTTTCATCGGCGAGCCGCAAAAGCGCATTGCCGAGGATTATCTGCGCATCCTGCGGTTCTTTCGCTTTCATGCCTGGTACGGCGAGGGCGCTCCCGATGCCGCCGGCCTGCACGCCTGCATCGTCGCGCGCTCAGGCCTCGACATGCTGTCGCGCGAACGGGTGCGCACGGAGTTGTTGAAGCTCGTGCTGGCGCCGCACGCCGCGCCCACGCTTGCCGTGATGGCGGAGACAGGACTGCTCGGCGCCGTGCTCGGCGGCGTGTCGCTCCTTGCCAGTTTCGAAAACACGGCCAAGGTCGAAGCGGCCGTGGGCGCCGAAGCTGACGCCGTGCGACGGCTGGGCGCGCTCGGCGTCATCGTCAAGGAAGATGGCGACCGGCTGGCGCAGCGACTTCGCCTCTCGAATGCCGAGGCCGAACGGCTCACGGCGCTGGATTTTTGGTGGCGCGTGTCGCCCGCAAGCGGCGATCAAGCCGCGCATGCGCTTCTGTATCAACTCGGACCGCAATCTTTTCTCGATCGCGTATTGTTGGCGTGGTCGCGCTCGGATGCGGGCGCGGCGGATGAGGCGTGGCGCGAACTCGCAAGCCTGCCGCGACGTTGGACCGCGCCGGTCTTTCCGCTCAAGGCGGCGGAATTCATTCGCCGCGGCATCGCCCCGGGACCGGCGTTAGGCGCGGCGCTGCGCGCGGCGGAGTTGGCCTGGATCGCTGCGGATTTTCCGGATGATCGCGACGCGATCGAGGCCATCGCCGATAATGCTGCGCGCGACGCAACCGATTAAGTTCACCGCTCCGAGAAGCGCTCGCGAAACGAGCGAAGCCGCCGACGGCTTCCCGCCGCAACTTCATGGACGCGCGGCCGCACGTGCGCCATCATGCGGCGGGGCCGCATGCGCTCGACTTGCATTTCATTGCCGCGCCAGACGAAGTCATTGCCTTGCAGCGCGCGGACAAAGAGCACCGGCAAGAGGAAATCGCGCGTCATTCCATAGAGCGGATAGAGCGCGGTGACGTGCCAGCTGGCCGCTGCAGCAAGAGCCATTTCGCTGCCGTACCACAGCGCGCCGAATGCGCCTGCACAAAGCACTGTCGGCAAAGCATGGGCGTGGGCCAAAAAGGCGACGGCGATCATCGGCAGGATGCCGCCCGACAGAATTTCCGGCAGGAAATGGATCAGAAAACTGGCGCGGCGCAGCCGTGCCCAGCGCAATTGTCGGTTCCAAACCTCGGCGGCGCTCCGCCGTCCCAGTGGCTGTGCCAGGGGCTGATCGATCAGCCGGACTCGCAGGCCGGCATTACGCACCACTTTTGTCGCCGCAGCGTCTTCGGCGACTTCTTTCGCCAATGCTTCGATGCCGCCGGCCCGATCGAGATCGGCCCGCCGCCACAGCATGGTTTTGCCCTGGGCAAAACCATGGCCCACGGTGTCGACAAGATATTGCCAGCGCGCCTGATAGGTGTTGAGGAACGCGCATTCCAACTCCGCCCAAAATCCTTCGGGGCGGCAGCCGACCGGCGGCGAGGCGACGAGCCCGGTGTCGTCGCTCCAATTCGCGAACAGCCGCTGAATGTAATCGCGCGGCATCAGCACATTGCTGTCGGCAATAACGATCCACTCCTGCGCGGCGGCGCGCCAGCCTTTGCGCACGTTGTTGAGTTTGGGATTGGCGCAGAACCGATCGTCGCCGATGAGGAGCTTGGCATCGACGCCGGCGTGCCTTGCCATCAGCTCTTTGATGACGGGTATGACAGGATCGTTCGCCGCGGCGACGCAGAACAAGACCTCAAAATACGGATAAGCGAGCTCGAATGTCGAACGCAACGTATCGTCGGCATAATTGTCGATGCCGCAGAGCGGACGGATGAGACTGACCGGTGGATAACTGTTCGATAGCGGACCGCGCCGCGGCGCGCGGCGGAAGCGATAGATCGCGATCACGATGCTCGTCACGTGGCTAAGGCTAACGGCCGAGCAAAATATCGCGACGGCAAGAATCGGCGCTGTCATCGTGCGGACGATTAACGAAACGGCATGACAGAGCTGTGACTCGCAAGCCGCTAGCTGTGAGTCGCGGCGTTAACTTTTGTTGTCATGGTCCTGCAATGGAACGGATTTAAACCGGATTCGGGATCAAAACAGACATGAGATTTGATTCGGTGACGTTCGAGGAAGACGGCGAGAGAAAGTTCCGCACGCTCTTTATTTCCGATGTGCATCTTGGCGCGCGCGGTTGCCAAGCCGGTCAGCTTCTCGACTTCCTGCGTTACCATGATGCCGACACCATCTACCTGGTCGGCGACATCGTCGACGGCTGGCAATTGAAATCCGGCTGGTACTGGCCGCAAGACCACAACGACGTCGTGCAAAAACTCTTGCGCAAGGCCCGCAAAGGCTCCCGCATTATCTATTTGCCGGGCAATCACGACGAGTTCCTGCGCGATTATTACGGCACCCATTTCGGCGGCATCGAAGTGGTGGAGACGGCGATCCACGAGGCCGCCGACGGCCGCCGCTATTACGTCGTGCATGGCGATGTGTTCGACATGGTGGTCAAGCATGCGCGCTGGCTCGCGCTGTTGGGCGACACCGCCTACGATCTCGCCATCCTGATCAACCGCTATTTCAACGCCATCCGCCGCCGCCTCGGCTTCTCATACTGGTCACTGTCGCAATGGGCGAAGCATAAGGTCAAGAACGCGGTTAATTATATCGGCGCTTTCGAGCAGACGCTCACCGCCGAAGCGCGGCGGCACCAGGTCGACGGCGTGATTTGCGGCCACATCCATCACGCCGTGATGCACGACACATTCGGCATCCGTTACATGAATTGCGGTGACTGGGTCGAGAGTTGCACCGCGCTCGCCGAACATGACGACGGCCGCTTCGAGATCATCACCTGGACGGACCGCGACGTGAAACTGCCGCCGCTGCCGGACGAGGACGAGCCTCTCGTCGCGGTCGGCCGCCACACCGGGATCGCCGCGTAATTGATAGCTTTCCGCTCGTCCCCGCGGAAGCGGGGAGCCAGATGTCAGGACTCAGGTGTTGGGTTTCAGGTGCTGGATTCCCGCTTTCGCGGGAATGAGCGTGGAATTGGCGGCGGGAGACTTGGCGGCGGGAGACTTGCCGCGGCAGATTTGGCGGAAAGCCTTGAGGGCGACCTGCAGCTCCGGTCATACTCGCTCCGGCATGGAGCTTTCCGTACGCATTGAGCGCTGGCCGCTCGCAAGCGCCTTCACGATCAGCCGCGGCAGCAAAACCGAAGCTGTCGTTGTCGTTGCCGAACTGAGTGACGGCGCGCATCGCGGCCGCGGCGAGGCCGTGCCCTATGCGCGTTACGGCGAAACGCCGGAGGGTGTGGTTGCGGCGATCGAGGCCATGTGTCCCGCGCTGCGGGGTGGTCTCGACCGCTCAAAGCTGCAGGAGGCGATGCCGGCTGGCGCCGCCCGCAACGCGCTTGATTGTGCGTTTTGGGATTTGATCGCCAAACAGGCCGGCCGGCGTGTGTTCGACTTGGCCGGCCTTGGCACGCCAAGGCCGCTGATGACCGCCTATACGATTTCGCTCGCTTCGCCGCAGGCGATGGCCGCTGCAGCGGAACACGCGGCCGCGCGGCCTCTGCTCAAGGTGAAGCTTGGTGGCGGCGATGACGACGACGTCAAGCGGATCGCTGAGGTACGCCGCTTTGCGCCGCAAGCGGAGCTCATCGTCGATGCCAATGAAGGATGGCGCGACGACACTATCGAGCGGAATCTTGCCGGTTGTGCCGAGGCCGGCGTTACTCTGATCGAACAGCCTCTGCCGGATGGGCGGGACAGAGCGCTGGCGCGCATCACGCGGCCGATTCCGATCTGTGCCGACGAGAGCGTGCATGATCGCGCTTCGCTTGAGGCGCTTTCCGGAAAATATGAGGCGATCAATATCAAGCTCGACAAGACCGGCGGCTTAACCGAGGCATTGGCGCTCGCCGCCGAAGCCGAACGGCGCGGCTTTACGCTGATGGTCGGTTGCATGGTGGCAACCTCGCTGGCGATGGCGCCCGCCATGCTGGTGGCGCAACGCGCTGCCGTGGTCGACCTCGACGGTCCGCTGCTCCTCGCCCAAGATCGTCCCGGGGGACTGCGGTACTCGGGTAGTACGGCCTATCCGGCCGAGCCCGCATTGTGGGGTTGAAGCCCCGAACAGGCGGAACCTGTGGGTATCTCTGACCGGCTCATGACAGATGCGATTGCGCCGATAGAGGTATTATGCTGTTGAATCGGATCAGGTAACGCAATGTCCCAGGATCCATTGGCACTGGCGGGATTTACCTCCGCGGCGCGCCATGAAGCTGAATACGATGCCGTTTACGCGGCCGTGACGGCTACCGAGCGTGGCCGCTGGTTCCTGTCCGAATATGCCAATCGCAATCGTGCCGCCAATACCGATCTGGTTGTCGCAGCCCTAGTGCGGATCGAGGCGGCGATCGGCGGCATCGCAGCGCGATCTGTGACGCCATCTCACCCTGAGATCCCTGTCGCAAACGGAGCTAATAGCGCCGACGCCGCGGACGCGGTGCCGATCTCCAAGATCATCGATGCCGCCGAACGTATCGCCGACACATCGTTCCGCCTGCGCGAAAGCTCTGCCGACGCGTCGCTGTGCGACGACATCGATGGTGCGGCGCGTGAAATTTACGAAATATGCGGACTTGCCACACCGGACTTTGCAACTCCGGCAGCCGAGCAGGTGCCGAGCGACGAGGCTCGCGCCGCCATTGTTGCGCCGGGTGGACAAACTCCGCCGACGACGGTCATGACAAGTGAAGCATGGGACGCCGCCAGGCCGGCGATGGATGACAGCGCGGGCTTCCAGTCGCCGGTTACCGCATCGGCGGATGATATGCCGCGCTGGCATATCGAGGGACCCGATTTCCTGTTTCAACCAGCCGCAAATGAACCGGATCAGGAAAGCATCGAGCCCGCGAGCCGACCGGAGCCACGGCACGCTTTTTTGCCGCAAACCTTGTTTCAGCCGGGACCAAAAGACGATCCGGCCGATTTATTCGATGCAGCCGCTTCAAGCGTTGCCGTTTCTACTGCGGCGGCGCCACAGACTGGTGCCGAAGTTTTTGCGCAAATTTCTGTCCAGAAAGAGCTGCCGGCGGAATCGCCGCAGGCTGCATTACGCGTCGTGACAAGCGCGGTGGTGCGTCCGCTGTCGCGCCCAGTGTCAAACGACCCACGCGGGACGATACGCGACCTCTCGGAAGAAGAGCTGATTGCGTTGTTCGGGTAACGCGCACGCGCGTAGGAAGCTTTATTCCGCTCATTCCCGCGTAAGCGGGAATCCAAACCGAGCTTGAATTATTGGGACGACATCAGTGGGTCCCCGCTTTCGCGGGGACGAGCGGATAACATGCCGCCTTGTCAGCGTAACGACGTTACGCGACCAGCTTCGAAAAAACTTCGGGATCGACATTGCCGCCCGATAGGACGGCAACGCCGACCTTGTCTTTGACGTCGATTTTGCCGGTCATCAGCGCGGCGAGCGCTACGGCGCCGCCTGGCTCGACCACGAGCTTTAACTCCGCAAACGCAAAGGCGACGGCGGCGGCGACTTCCTGGTCGTTCACCGACACGCCGGCGCCGACCAGCGAGCGGTTGATCGCGAAGGTAAGTTTCCCGGGCGTGCGCGCCATCAGGGCGTCGCAGATGGTGCCGGTCAGCGCGGCGTTCTCCTCACGGTGACCGCTACGAAACGATCGCGCATGATCGTCAAAATCCTGGGGCTCGGCGGTGAAGATCTTAGCCTCCGGCACACGGGACTTGATCGCGAGTGCGATGCCGGCGGTGAGGCCGCCCCCGGAAGCGGTGACAACAATAACGTCCGGCTTAAGGCCGAACGCGCCCAGATCCTCGACAATCTCACGTCCGGCCGTACCCTGGCCGGCAATGATCAGAGCGTCGTCGTAAGGCGGAACGAGAATGGCACCGCGCCGCGCGGCGATGTCGTTTGCGATCGCTTCGCGATCGTCGTGGGCGCGGTCGTAGAGCACCACTTCGGCGCCGAGTGCCGCGGTGCGCTCGCGTTTGGCGCGCGGCGCGTCGCGCGGCATGACGATTACGCAGCGCATGCCGAGGAGGCGGGCCGCCGCAGCGACGCCCTGGGCGTGATTGCCGGAGGAATAGGCCACGACACCGCCGGATCGCTCCTCCGGCGGGATCGACGCCAGCTTGTTATAGGCGCCGCGGAACTTGAATGAACCGGTGTGCTGTAATGTCTCGGCTTTGAGGAAAACGCGTCCGCCGGTCAAGGCGTCAAGTGCGGACGAGGTCAATAGTGGGGTATGCAGCGCGACACCGGCCAGCCGGCGGGCGGCCGCATCGACGTCCGCGGCGGTAGGCAGCGCAATCGAGGCGTCCATCGCGCTTTCCATGGCATTCTCCGGGGCGTCACGGTAGCGCCGTGATCATGTCGCAAGCAAGGGCGTTGCTGCGCCATCCGCGGCGTCCGTCTGGTTCGTCTTAGCTAAAAAAGCAAGCATTGCGAGCACCTTGGTACTTGCTGTTGTCTTGAGCGATAAACAGCGGCTCCAAGCCTTCTGCTGCCGCCGTCACAGAATTGTACGATTTTCAGACGTAAGGACCCCATGCTAAGCCGGGTTACGTTGCCAAGGGGCGGCGCCGGTCGGCGGGTATTTCGTGCTTTGCACGAGATTTGCTGCCGAATCCTCCAATCGCGAGCTCAATTGAACTTTCAAATTAAAGCTTTTCCTCCTTTGGCGTCCGATGCGCGGCGATGGACAAAAATCCTCATGCGTTATCGTGGACCCAACGACCTTCGTAGCGCTGCGGAGATAGCGATTACGTTTGTGCCGCTTGCGGCGTTATGGACGCTCGCCTGGGCAGCGTTGCATTTCTTCGGCTACTGGTGGCTCTCGTTTCTGCTTGCGGTGCCGGCTGCGGGCTTTCTCGTGCGGCTGTTCATGATTCAGCACGATTGCGGCCATGGGTCCTTTTTTCGTCATCGGATGGCCAACGATTGGGTAGGGCGGGTGATCGGTGTGTTGACGCTGACGCCTTATGACTTCTGGCGCCGCACCCACGCCGTCCATCATGCAGGCTCCGGTCATCTCGAACGGCGCGGCATGGGTGATGTCGATACACTGACGGTCCAAGAATATCTTTCACTCTCGTTCTGGGGCCGTCTTCGTTATAGGGCGTACCGTCACCCCCTCGTTTTGTTTGGTATCGGTCCGGCCTATCTGTTCATTCTGCAGTACCGGCTGCCCGTTGGTTTGCTCTTTAACGGCTGGCGGCCCTGGCTCAGCACCATGGCGACCAACCTCGCTATTGCCGCCATTGTCGCCGCACTGATCTGGTTCATGGGCGTCTGGCACTTTCTGCTTGTGCAATTACCCATTACTTTCCTGGCCGGCTCGATCGGTGTTTGGCTGTTTTACGTGCAGCATCAGTTCGAGACGACATTCTGGGCACATGAGGGCCGGTGGAGTTTCGAAGAAGCGGCACTGCATGGCAGCTCATATTACGACCTCCCGGGGGTGCTGCGCTGGTTCACGGCCAATATCGGCGTCCACCACGTCCATCACCTTTGCAGCCGTATTCCATACTATCGTCTGCCCCGGGTGCTCCGCGACCATCCCGAGCTTCGCGGCGTGAGCCGGCTCACGCTGTTTCAAAGCTTCCAGTGCGTGCGGCTCGTGCTTTGGGATGAGAGCCGGCAGCGCCTCGTTTCCTTTGGCGAGATCTGATCGCAAGCAGCCCACGTGATCGCGGTTGCGATACAAGCAGGCAACGGTAAACGCTGCCGTTGAATGAGCTTCAGGTCAAAGCGGGCAGGGCAGCTCAAAATGGCAATGTCCGCTGCAACTCTTACGCGGACATTGCCTGCGCGAACAACAGTTCAGGTTCGAAGCAAAGACTTTGCTTAATCGAACCGTCCCGCGGCGTGCGCCAGCATGGTGTAGACCTTGCCGGTATCCGACGTGAGATAGTTGCGGGCTACCGTCGGGCCGCGATCGCCGCGTGACACGTCGTCGAGCAGCCGCTCGAACTCGTGGATGTAGTGCTCCACGGTCTGGCGGAATTCCGGATCGGTACGATACTTGTTGCGGATCTCGTCGAACGCTTTCTGACCCTGCGGCGTGTAGAGACGCCGGGTGAACGCACCGCGTTCGCCGCGCTTGTAGCGTTCCCACAGTTCCGCCGCGGCGTCGTGGTCGATCATCCGCGCGATATCGACCGACAGCGTATCGATCGAATCGACGCTATCGCGCTGCGGCGGCCGTTGCTCCTCGCGCGGGGGCTCGCGCGAGCCGATTGGCGCGATCGACGGACTTTCGTCGCGCGAGGCGCGGGTGAGAAGGTCGGAGAGCCAGCCGCCGTTACGGGCGGCATTGTCGTCCTTGCCGCCAGGAACCGGGCTGAGATTGGGCGGCCCGCTGCGACGCCCCGGCGCTCCGGTGATGTCGCGCCCAGCCGGCTGGTGCAGCGCCGTCGGCGCCGGAATGTCAGCGCGCACCGGTCGTGGTGCCTGACCGCGGCCGCCGCTCGTGGCGTAGAGCGGCTCAGTCTCGCGACGTAGCGGTTCTACGGCGTCGAGCGAACGCCCATGGCGGGCGACGATACGATTGAGCTCGGCCAGGGCTTCGATCTGATCGACGATGACGCGCCGCATCTGCGCCGCGCTCTCGGCGGTCTCCTGGGGCAGTTCGAGGATGCCGCGGCGCAGTTCGGTCCGCGTGGTCTCGAGTTCCCGCTGCATTTCCGCGGCCATTTGCTTCATGCCCTGCAGGACCTCGGTGAAGCGACCGGCGGACTGGCTGAACATGGCCTGCGCTTCGCCACTGGCCTCGTCGTAAATCGCGGTGAGCGTCTCGCTGGTACGCCGGCGTTCCTCTTCCGTGGTTTTGCGGACGAGATCGTATTGCTGCTCGATCGTTTGCACGCTTTCGTTGCTGGTGTCGGCGATGATGCCGGCAATCTCGCGCGCTCGCGTCGTCGCGCTGTCGAGCAATTCTTCGAGCAGCGTGGAGAAGCGCTCCAGACGCTGACCGAAATCCTCGGTGCGCGCATCGAGTGTCGAAACCAGCGAATCGATGTTGGCTTGCCGTTGGCCGACAAAATCTTCGGCGCGCCGATTGCTGATGTCGAGCAGTTCGACGGCGTCGGCAAGGGTGCGGCCGTGCGAAGTGAACTGGTCGGCGAGGTCGCCGAGGTCGTGCAGCACCTTGGTCGTTACATTGTTGAAGGTGCCGAGATGCTGTTCAACCTTGGCGGTGGTGTCGCCGCTCTTGCTGCTGAGATCGCTCATGGCCGCGACAAATTCGGAAATGCGCGCCGCCATGGTGTGCTCGATCGAGTTCATATTCTCCTGAGCGCCGCTCAGCACCTCCTGCAGCAGGATATTGGCCTCGCGCAGCCGCTCGAACAGCGCGGTCGAGTCGGAGCGCAACATCGTATGCGTCTCCTGCATCTCGGCCACGGTAGAGGCCGCCGTCTGCTTCGATTCCTCGATCGCGGTCCTGGTCGCCTGATGCAGCTCTTCCAGCGTTCGGGTGATGGTGGCCTTGGCCGCTTCGGTGACGCCTTGGGCGCCTTCCTGCATCTGGCCGAGCGTACGGGTCACCGCGACGGTCGCATTGAGGCTGGCGTCATTGATGACGCGTGCGATCTCTTCGCTCTTGTCCAACATGGTCTGGGTAAAGACGAAGCCCTTGGCGTCGATGGTCTTGACTGTTTGGTCGGTGATGCGGCCGACTTCGCCGGCGAACTGCTCGCCCTTGCTGCTCAGCGCAGCAATAAGGTTGCTCGATTTCTCGTCGAGGAGACGCGTCATGTCGTCGACACGCTGCGACATGGCGCTATTGAGTTCGTTGGTCTTGCCGACGATGGCGCGGGAGACCTCGGTGCTCATGCCGACCAGCTTGCGCTCGGCCTCGCTGGCGCTGCGGCCGATCGCGTCGGTGGTGGATGCGGCGCTCTTTGACAAGAGGTCGGCGGCACTCGTCGCCGTCCTGCCGACGGCGTCGCTCGCCGCCGCGGTGCTTCGGGCGATTACATCATTTGCCGAAGCAATGCTCTTATTGAGAGTTTCGTTGGCGGTCGCGATGCTGCGGCCGAAAGCCTCGTTTGCGGATAGGGCGCTCTTGCCGAATGCCTCGCTGGCGGCTGCTGCGCTCTTACCAAGCGACTCGCTGGCGGCCGCGGCGCTCTTGCCGAACGACTCGCTGGCGGCCGCCGCGTTCTTGCTCAACGCCTCATTCGCCGCTGCCGTGCTCTGGGTGATTGTGTTGCTGAGCGTTCCGGCACTGCGGTTGAGCGCAACGGTTGCTTCCGAAGCGCTGCGGTTCAACACTTCGGCCGCTGCCGTGCTCGCCGCCGCGCTCTTGCCAAGCGCTTCGGAAGTATTGGCAGCCAGTTGGGTCAGCGCGCGTTCGGCACTCGTCGAGTTGACCTTGATCGATTCCGAAAGCGTTTCCATCCGCGCACTGAGAAGTTCGGCGGCAGCGCGGCTCTTCGTTTCCAACTGCTGCACGACGTTTTCAGCCCGGCCGACCAGGAGTTCTTCCAAATGGCCGATCCGGGTGTCGAGCGTATTGGCCACTTCAAGAGCGCCCTGACCCAGCGTGGTGTCGATCTTGGTAATGCGCTCTCCGACGATGTCGGCGAGCTTGGCCGCGCGCGTGTCGATGGCCGTCGTGATATCGCCGACGCGCTTATCGAGCGAATTGACCAGCAGATTGCCGCCATCGTTCATTGCCTTGGTGACGTCGACCAAGCGAGCCGAAAGCGAGTCGGTCAGTGACTTCGAGCGGTGGTCGAGCGCCTCCTGGAAGCGGACCAGGCGCTGATCGAGGCCGGTTGTGACCTCGTCCGTCTTTGCGGTGACGCGGCTGTCGAAACTGTCGACATAGCTGCGCATCGAACTCGGAAACATCGTGGGTGCGCGCGCCAAGCCGCTCGACGAGTTCGGCGCCGTAAGTCTTCACGGTGCGATCGAATTCGGCCAGATGCCGGGTGATGAGGTTTCCGAGCGTCGACAAGTCGCGCGAAATCTTTTCGCCAAGCTCGACGCCGCCGGTGCTGAACATCGTTTCAAACGAGGCGAGCCGCGCCGCCAGCATTTCCTTGACGAAATCGCCGTGGGAGGCGACCGCGGTCGCGACGTGCTCGGCGCTCTCGCGCATCTGCTCGGTCATGTCGGCGCTGCCGGCGACAAGCGTCTCGGCGATGCTGCTGCCGGCCTGTTGCAGCTTTGCAGCGACCTCGTTGCCGCGCAGGTCGAGATCGAGAAGGAGCGACTCTCCGGAATTGCGGAGCGTGCTGTTTACCTCGTCAGCGCGTGCGGCAATGGTCTCCGCCATCTGGTTTGACGTGTCGACAATGGCGTCGGTCATCTCCTGCGAGCGCCCGATCATCAGATCGACGACCGCAAGCGATTTCTCGGAGAAGATTTCGGTGACGCGGTCGAGCCGCGAATTCATCATGTCTTCGAGGCCGGTGGCGATCTGGGCGAACTCCTCGCCGATATGGTTGGTCTTGAAGTCTAGATTGGCGGTGAGATTTTCGCTCGCCGAAGCGATCGCGTGGGTGGTCCGGTCGCCTGCCGCCGCGATGGCCTGCGTCGTTTCCTCGCTCGCCGAAACAATGGCACGGGCGGTCTCGCCGCCGGCGGCTTCCAGGCGTTCGAGCATGTCGCCGCCGCGCTCGCTCAATTCCTGGATCATATTGTCGCCGATCTGGCCGATCGTGAGCGTGATCTGCTCGCCGCGCTCAGCCAGCGATTGCGTGATGCGTTGCGCCGCCTCGTTGACTTGCTGACCGACGAGTTCGCTGATCGTGGAAAGATCCTGCGACAGGTCGATCTGGACGTTATTAAGGGCCATGCTGACCTGCTCGGCTTGTCCGACCAGGGTGTCGCGCTGGTTGGCGAGATCCTGCAGCAGCCCGCGAATCCGAACTTCGTTATCGCTATAGGTGCGCTCAAGCGCTGCGACTTCGCTCTGCACAAGCAATTCAAGCTCACTGGCGCGCGCCAGCGCACGCTCGACGCCGTCGCCCATGGCCGCGACCTCGCGGCGGATCGCCTGGCCGACCGTGACGATGGAATCGCGTGCCACGCTTTCGGGTTCTGCGAGCCGCATGGCGACCCGCGCCATGGATTGCGCAATCAAGCGCAGTTCCTGGGCGCGCCACGCCATATGGGCGACGCTGAAAAAGAAGATGACCGGCAGCAATGCCGCGGCGCTAAGCCCGATCATCAGTGCGACCGGCGAGCGGCCGGGGCTGAGCGTGGCGTTGAGGTCCGAAAGATAGAACCACGACAACGACAGGCAACCGACAATCCAGGCGCAGGAGAATACGGTGGCGAAAAAATAGGAGGATCGCGCCGGGCGGCGCTGCAGGGCGCGCAGGATCTGGCCGATCGATTGCTGGTCGTCATTGGCGGGGTGAGTACTCGGCCCCCCCAAGCCTGACGCTGCAAAGCCTGATCCGGCCAAACCTGATCCAGCCAAGTCGCGCGTGCCGATGGCATCGGTATCGAAGAATTCGTGGTTGGGAGGGGGAGCGGCACTCTGACGGGTCTCTGTGGCGTTCGAAAGAAGTCCGGCCATCAACTCCGGCTGCGCACGAATGTCCTCCTCGTTTCCGAGATTGAGGGCCTCTTGGATCGCCGACAATGCCGCTTCGGTCGGATCCGTCATTTTTTTCGGGTAATTGGCCATATCGGTCGTCGCCTCGCGTGTTACGCCGGACTAGGACGCGCCCAAGAAAGCTCCCGAAACACTCTCGGGAAGGCTTGAGCCGCGCCACGAGCGCGTGATCATTCAGTATCGCAGGTTGCAGAGCCCCCCATCGGAACCCTCAAGTCGCACTGCCATCGCCCATCCTATCGGTCTGGCAGATCGAAGAAAACCGGGTCGGTAAGGTCCCTTTAATCATCGTTAACGGGTTTTTCACCGTAACCCCGTATTCCTCCCGCCATCGATGCATTCGCCGATTTGGGGCCAACAATACGGCCGTCGTGCGGCCGAATTGGGAGCGTCCCCATGATCAGGCGAAGGTAAGGGTTTGCTCACCCAACGGCCGAAAGAAGCGGGCCATCCGCCTGTCGGTTAGGAGGATTTGAACCCTCGTCGTCGTATGCCGTTTCACACATAACCAGTCGAAAACGTAACAAGGCGGAACCTTGGTCCGGGGGCAGTCAATCATGACCGCAGCGAGCTTGTCGACCGCGGCCCATTACCATCAGAAGCCAGACGCCATCGATGGCGACCATCTCGAGCGCATGACGCTTGGCGATCGCCGGCTGGAGCGTGAAGTACTCGAGCTTTTCGTCCGACAGACAGGCATCATGCTCAATCGTATCGCGGGTGCCGAGCCCGCCCTTGCCGCTGCTGTGGCCCATACCCTGAAGGGATCTGCGCGTGGCATCGGCGCCTGGCGCGTGGCGCGGGCGGCCGAATTCCTGGAACATGCCGCCTCGGCGCTTTGCGGCGAGGCCGAGGTCGAGGACGCCATCGAGGAACTCAAGGCGGCGAGCCTTGAAGCAAGCGCCGCCATCGGCGTGCGTTTGACCGCATTACTGGCCGAACTGGCACGCGAACGCTGACAAGAACTGCACGTTCCGCACTGGCGTCCGGCGCCGCGAGCCGATAGAAGGGGCGCGCCGACCAGCGGCCGTGTGACCTACTTCCCCCGTTCATCAATCGGACGACCCAGCCCCTCCGTTTTAGCCATGGCCAAGATCACTTTTATCGATTCCAGCGGCACCAGCCGTACCGTCGACGGCGAAGTCGGCTCCACCGTCATGGAGACGGCGATCAAGAACGGCGTGCCGCAGATCGAGGCCGAATGCGGCGGCGCGTGCGCCTGCTCGACCTGCCATGTCTATATCGACGAGGCGTGGCGCGAGAAGGTTGGCGAGCCCGCGCCGATGGAAGAGGACATGCTTGATTTCGCCTTCGAGGTGAAACCGAATTCGCGGCTGTCGTGCCAGATCAAGGTCCGCGAGGACTTGGACGGGCTCGTCGTGCGGACGCCGGAACGCCAAGCCTAACCGCCAAGCCTAACCGCCAAGTCCAAACGCCAAGCCCAGCTGGTAATCGAGCGGCTGCCGGACCATATCCGGCCTTGAGACCTTGCCAGCCCTTCCCCTGCGGCATCCAGCAGGCTAGACACTCGGCACCCCATCCAAAGCCATCAAATCAAATTAGGACGAGCACGGAACGACATGAGCGAGCCTATTAAAACCGACGTAGTCATTATCGGCGCCGGGCCCATCGGCCTGTTTGCGGTGTTTGAGCTCGGGCTGCTCGATATGAAATGTCACCTTATCGACATTCTAGACAAGATCGGCGGTCAATGCGCCGAACTCTATCCGGAGAAGCCGATTTACGACATTCCTGGCATCCCGGTCACAAGCGCGCACGGCCTGGTCGATGGCCTGATGCAACAAATCAAACCGTTCAATCCGCAATTTCATCTCAACGAGATGGTGGAGACGGTCGAGAAAATCGGCGATCAGCTATTTCGGGTGAAGACCGACCAAGGCACCGAGTTCGAGTGCAAGGTCGTCGTCATTGCGGCCGGCGGCGGCTCGTTCCAGCCCAAGCGTCCGCCGATCCCCGGCATCGAGCCTTATGAAGGTAAATCGGTGCACTATGCGGTGCGCAAGATGGAGGCGTTCCGCGACAAGCGCGTTCTCATCGTCGGCGGCGGCGACAGTGCGCTCGATTGGACGCTCAATCTGGCACCGCTGGCGAGCCATCTCACACTGCTGCATCGGCGCAGCGAATTCCGCGCCGCGCCCGATAGCGTCAACAAGATGATGTCGCTGGTCGGCGAAGGCAAAATCGATCTGGTGCTGGGACAGGTGACCGCGCTTGGCGGCGCCGACGGTCAGGTCAGCCATGCCATGGTAAAAACCAATGACGGCTCGACATTCGACATCGGGTGCGATGCGCTGCTGCCGTTCTTCGGGCTGACGATGAAGCTCGGTCCGGTCGCCAATTGGGGTTTCGAGCTCAAGAACAACGAGTTCATTCCGGTCGATACCGAAAGCTTCGAGACCAGCGTGCCCGGTATTTTCGCCATCGGCGACATCAACTGGTATCCCGGCAAACTGAAGCTCATCCTGTCGGGCTTCCACGAAGGCGCGTTGATGGCGCAGAAAGCCTACCGTTATATCTATCCGGAGAAGCGGCTGGTGTTCCAATACACGACGTCGTCGTCGAGCTTGCAGAAGAAGCTCGGCGTGACGCCGGAACGTCAACAAGCCTGACGCGGCTTTGGATTATGGCGCGCGCGGCGGCGGCGGTGCGGCGTCTGCCGCGGGCACCGCAAGGGTAGGCGGCGGCAGCGGCTCGGCCCGGACGGCCGGCGGGGCCGTCAGACCGAGAACGCCGCGTGCCGCAGGCAAAGCGGCATCCGCCATCGCCGCGTAGCCTTCAGCGGTCGGATGCACGGCGCCGCCATAAACGGCGCTGAGCACCCCCCACAATGCATCGTGGATGTCGCTCGGCTTCAACATCGCCGGCATGCCTTCGGGATAAGTCATCGCGGTGAAATAGCTGTCGTTCGCCGTTCTGATCCAGCGCGCGCGCGAAGCGTAGGGCCGATAGTTGCTGGGGGGCTCGCCACAGGCCATCGGATTGTCTGGAGCGGCCGTCGGATCGGACGTGAAACTTTCACCCTTGGTCGAAAAGCAGTTGCGGTCGAATTCCGGGTCGCTGCCGGCGCGCACGCACATGCCGTGGCGTGCGAACGCTGCTTGATGGCTGTCAACAAAGGTCATGCGCTCGGTGGTCGGATCGTGGCAGATTTTGTTGCCGTCGCAGGTCGCGAGCGCTTTGAGCTTCGGCAGAAATTTGGTTTCGACGAAATCGGCCGTCGCACGCAGCCGCTCGCTGTCGGCGCCGAAGGCCGGCTGGACGTCGAGACCGTCGCGGCCGCCGGGGCAGGGTGTGTTCTCCGCTTGCATGGCGGGATTGCCGTAGGAAACATAAACGACACGGGCAAGATTGCCGCCGACATAGGGTTTCAGCGCGGTACGCAATTGCGCAAACCCATCCGGGAAATCCTGATCGAGCGACTTCTGTGCGTCCGCAACGCTGACGCTCGAGCCACCCTCCTTGAGCAGCAGCCGTTCCGTGGTCGCCTCGACGATGACATTGGCAACGAGGCCTGCGAAATTCACGTCGTTAGCGCCGACCGTCAGCAGCATCAGATCGATATTGCGGTTAGGATCCTGGCGGTGCACCGCCGTCATGACGCTCTTGAGTTCGGCGAACTGTGCAGGCGCCGTCCCCGAACAGCTCTCGATGCCGACGACCCATGGGCAATCGTCGGCGCGCTGACCGTTAAACATGCCGGCGCCAATGGTCGCGCCGGTACAGGCAAGCGGAACGAGGGTGACGGCGAGATGAGGCTGCTCGACGGCGAGCGCCAGGGTGGTGCGGACCTGGTAGCTGTAAAGCGACCGATGGCAGGCCGGATTCATCCAGCGCGCGCCATGGCGTGCCCAGTCACTTCCCGCGGCGCTGCTCGACGGCCCACTCTCGCAGGATCGGTCGTCGCTGTAGCCGGCGCGGCTCGGCCGGAAATATTGACTGCCCCCACCGCGCAGGAAGCGTTTGAAGCAGAAGCCGCCGTCGAGCTCTACCGCTTTGTCGGGATTGCCCTCGCCGGCAGCGATGGAGTCGCCGAGGCCGACTATAAGAACGTCGCGCACGGCGATCTCGGTTGCCACGCGTTGCGCGGTGCCGTCGCCAAGCGGAATGTCGACGGTGGCGACCGTGGTGCGGCCGGAACGGACCCGGAGTTTGACTTCCTGGTCGCAAGCCGCGGGGGTTTGCTTCACCGGACCGTCGCCATCGTCGAAATTCCACACGCAAGTCGCATCTTGCGGCACTGGACCGGAAACGCGAACGCCGATCGGATGATCGCGCGGCGCTAGATAATTCTCACGCTCGCCGTCGCGCTCGCAGGTCTCCAGGAGGTCGCCGGAATTATCGACGCAGAGATTGGCGACCACATCCTTCGCCCAGCCTTCACCGTCGGTATCGTTTTCGAGCCGGCGCTCTTCGGCCAAAACACCGTCGTTACGGTTCTCCGCCACCTGCCGCAGGAAATCGGCCTCATGGCGGAATAACCGAAACCGGTTCTTTACTTCCCAGTTGATGTGGAAGTCGCCGGTGCCGGCAAGCTGCGCGAATCCCGTGTCGAGCGGCACGAGGACGATCAAGAGGGCGAGGATGATGGAAAGGCGCATGGGCTTGGATGGGTGCCAACGACGATGCTTCTAGCACCACGCTTGCGGCGGAAATGTGAGGATCGCAATCCGTTGGCGGATTTGGCGTGGAAACCTCTAAAATCCGAGACAGCGATCGGCGTTTACGTTACACATTTGCGATTAGATTGCGATCTTCGCCGTTAGATTGAACCTTGCGGGCGGCCGCAGCAAGACGCCGTTATTAAGGCCGATCTAACCACCCGTATTTATGCGGACGTTATGTCATGGCAGACACCTCGATCACCACGAAATGCTGTGTCGTCGGCGGCGGGCCCGCCGGTATGATGCTGGGCTTTCTGTTGGCGCGCGCCGGTGTCGATGTAGCGGTGTTGGAAAAACACGGCGATTTCCTCCGCGACTTCCGGGGCGATACCGTCCATCCGTCGACGCTAGAGCTGATGTATGAGCTCGGCTTGCTCGATGACTTCCTAAGAGAGCCGCACCAGAAGATTCAAAAAATCAGCGCTCAGATCGGCGCCGAAAGCATTCCAATGGCCGATTTCAGCGGCCTGCCGACCCATTGCAAATACATCGCCATGATGCCGCAGTGGGATTTTCTGAATTTCCTGGCAAGGCGGGGCAAGGACTACAGGACATTCGATTTGCATATGCATGCCGAGGCGACCGACCTGATCGAGGAGGCCGGCCGCGTTGTCGGCGTGCGGGCGAAGACGCCGGATGGCACGCTGACCATCCGCGCCGATCTCGTCGTCGGCTGTGACGGCCGCCATTCGACGGTGCGGCAGAAAGCCGGATTCGTCGCCGAGGATTACGGTGCGCCGATGGACGTGCTGTGGTTTCGTATTTCGCGCAAAGCAGGCGATCAGGCCGACGCCTTCGGCCATGTCGAGGCCGGTGTGATGCTGGTCATGCTCGACCGCGGCGATTACTGGCAATGTGCTTATGTCATTCCGAAAGGCGGCTTCGAGGGCGTGAGGGCGAAAGGGATCGACGCGTTTCGTGAAAAAGTCTTGTGGATGTCGCCCTTCCTTGGCGAGCGCACCGGCGAATTGAAAAGCTTCGACGACGTCAAGCTTCTGACCGTCACGGTCGAACGGCTGAAAAAGTGGTGGCGGCCCGGCATCATCTGCATCGGCGATTCTGCGCATGCGATGTCGCCCATCGGCGGTGTCGGCATCAATATCGCGGTGCAAGACGCGGTCGCCGCAGCCAACCGGCTGGCGGCGCCGCTCAAAGCCAGCACGGTATCGGACGCCGACCTCCAGGCCATCCAGGACCGGCGCACCTTTCCGGTGCGCTTTACCCAATGGATGCAGCTTACGATCCAGAAGCGGCTCATCAGCAAGATCCTGCAGAGTCAGCAGCGGCCGAAGCCGCCATTCCTGATCAGGATCTTCGGGATGTTTCCGTTCCTGCGCGGCATTCCAGCGCGGCTGGTGGGTATGGGCGTCCGGCCCGAGCATGTGCACACGCCGGACGCCTTCGCCGCCGCGAAGCCGCGCTGAACAAAGCGTTACGCCTTCTGCAATTCCGTCGCGGTGCGCGCGAGGATTTCGACCAGCCGGGATTCCGCATCGGGATCGTTCTCGATCCGCTTGGCGACCGTCTCGCGCAAATGATCGAAGGTCGCTTCGATCAGCGGCGGCAGATTGCGCCGGTCGTCGCGGTCGCCGCGCGATTCGCGCCGCCAACGGCTCACCCGTTCGCCGATCGCCGCCAGCCGGTCGAGCACGACCTTGACCAGATCGCCCTGGGTGCCGAGATAAGCGCGTCCCTCGTCGGTGATGGTGTAGAGCTTCTTTGAGCCTTCGGTCGAAGCCGTGACGTAGCCGGCCTCCTCGAGATAGGTCAGCGTCGGATAGACGATGCCGGGGCTCGGTGAATACCAGTCCGCCGTCTTTTCCTCGACCAGCTTGATGATTTCGTAGCCGTGGCGCGGCGCGACCGCGATCAAAGCGAGCGCGACAAGCCGCAGGTCGCCCTGCGCCAGCATGCGCCCGGCGCGCATATCGTCGGGGTTCATGCCACCGCCGCCCATACCGTGGCGGCCGCCAAAACCGAAGCCGCCAAAGCGGCGGCGATGCCGGCCGGCCGCGTAATGGCCATGGCCGCGTTCATGGCCGCCCTCATTGTCGTGACGTCCATGTCGTTCGTGATGTCCGTGTCTGTGCATTTTTGCACTCCTTAGTCAGATATATCTTTAGATAGGTCAAAATAAGTTATAACGCAAGATATATCTTTAGATATATAATAGTTGCTATAAATCAGCGACTTAAGATAGTGGCGGAGGAAAAAGAGGCTTCGCAGCGCGTCGTAGCCGTCCGGCGTGCGGCCGGATTAGAATGCCCGAATGTTCGAGACTTTCTTCCACGAGCTGAAGCAGGCCGGCGTTCCGGTGACGCTGCGCGAATATCTGACGCTCATGGAGGCGATGGAGAAGGATATCGCCGGCCGCCGCGTCGAGGATTTCTACTATCTGTCGCGCGCGGCGCTGGTGAAGGACGAGCGCAATCTCGACAAGTTCGACCGGGTGTTCGGCCACGTCTTCAAGGGCCTCGATGTCGTCGATCAGGCGCTGGCGGGCGAGATTCCCGCCGAGTGGCTGAAGAAACTGACCGAGAAATATCTCACCGACGAAGAGAAAAAGCTGATCGAGGCGCTCGGCGGTCTCGACAAGCTTCTCGAAACGCTGCGTCAGCGGCTCGCCGAGCAGAAAGGGCGGCACCAGGGCGGCAAGAAATGGATCGGCACCGGCGGCACGTCGCCTTTCGGCGCTTACGGCTACAATCCCGAAGGCATACGCATCGGCCAGGACACCAACCGCAATTTCCGCGCAGTGAAGGTCTGGGACAAGCGCGAGTTCAAGGATCTTTCAGGGGACGTCGAACTCGGCACCCGCAACATCAAGATCGCGCTGCGGCGCTTGCGCAAATTCGCCCGCATCGGCGCTCCGGACGAACTCGATCTCGACGGCACCATCAAAGGCACCGCGCATAAGGGCTATCTCGATATCCTGATGCGGCCGGAGCGGCACAACACCATCAAAGTGTTGCTGTTCCTCGACGTCGGCGGCTCGATGGATTGGCACGTCAAGGGCACCGAGGAACTGTTCTCCGCCGCCAAAAGCGAATTCAAGCACCTCGTGCATCTCTACTTCCACAACTGTCTTTACGAAAAAGTGTGGAAACAGAATGTGCGGCGCTACACCGAAACGACGCCGACCTGGGACGTGCTGCACACCTATCCGCACGATTACAAAGTGATCTTCGTCGGCGACGCCTCGATGTCGCCTTACGAGATCGCGGCACCGGGCGGCTCGGTCGAGCACTTCAACGAAGAGGCCGGACAGGTGTGGATGCAGCGCATCGCCGCGACCTATCCGTCCTGCGTCTGGCTCAATCCGGTGCCAGAGCACGAATGGGAAACGACCGCCTCGATCCGCATGATGCGACAGGTTCTCGGCGGGCGGATGTTTCCGCTGACGATCGAGGGGCTCGATGCGGCGATGCGGGAATTGGGGCGGTAAGGATTGGCCAGACCGCCGATCTGTAGGAAAACCTTATTTGACCTTCTTGCGCTTTTCCTTCCGAAGCTCCCGAATTGCCTCAATTACCGGACTTGTAATCTTGGGCCGGTTGATCGATCGAAACAGTCTGTTCACTTTCGCCACGCCTGAGTCTTCCAAGATCATTCGGTGGGTTTCCTTGCGCATGTGATAATACCGTTGCTGGAGCTCCTGTCGTTTAGCTTCGGGCGAATGGTGTATGTCCTCAGTACCCATAAACAGAGCTACGCAGTGCGCGCCGAGTTCTTCGTCGATGTACAGGGAATTGCGATCGACATGGGTCGCGACTGAAAAAATGGCGGCCGAAACTAAATCGTGACGTTGATCTTGCGAGAGCTCGGAGTTCGTAATTATTTCATCTACGATCTCGCCGCCGTCATGCAGTAGAGTCATTAGTGTTTCGTATGCCTCGAGCCGTTTCCTAAAAATTGCTTCTGAGTATTGTTCGATACGGTGTCTTCTTCTCAAAAAACTCGCTGAGAAGGGTACCGATTATGACCCCGAAAATACCGATCAAAGGGCCACCGATTGATATAAGAATATCTTTCATCTTGCACTACTTAGTCTGTCGGAAGTGGCCCTCTCAAATCGCCCTTCCGAATCACGTCAGCCTGCTTATATTCACGCCGTCGTCAACAACCGAAAGGAGGTGATCCAGTGTCTCATTGTCTATCGCCGCGGTCGCCGGCATTCGTGAACTGGATCCTCGCCTCTACCGAGGTCCTCGCCTAAGTGGCATAATCCGCCACGGGGCTCACGCGCGTCCGGCGGACGAGCACCGACGCAACCGGGCCACGGCTGACAATGGAGGGGTCGTCCGCAAGGGCGACCCTTCTTCATTTTTGAATATGCGGTAAAGGGCTACGGTAGCGAGAACCTTAGGAGGCGCCGATGCCGGCCGAACGCTTCGATTTCGTTAATGCGCATGGCGAGACGCTCGCCGCATTGCTCGATCGGCCGGACAGCGAGACGCGCGCCGTCGCTCTATTCGCCCATTGTTTTACTTGCGGCAAGAGCAACCGGGCGGCGCGGCATATCGCCGAAGGACTGAAGCTGCACGGCATCGCCGTGCTGCGCTTCGATTTCACCGGGCTCGGCGCCAGCGAAGGCGAATTCGCCAATACGACATTTTCCTCGAATGTCGACGATCTGGTCGCGGCGGCCGATCATCTGCGGCGGACGGTTGCCGCGCCGGCGATCCTGATCGGTCATAGTCTCGGCGGCGCCGCGGTGCTTGCCGCGGCGCACCGGATCGCTGAGGCGAGGGCAGTGGTCACGATCGCTGCCCCGTTCGATCCGTCGCATGTCTTGGGTCTGTTCGGCGAGAAGGTCGCCGAGATTGGCAACAAAGCCGAGGTCGAAGTGAGGCTCGCCGGCCGGCCCTTCCGCATCCGCCGTACACTGCTCGACGACATTGGCCAACAGAATCTCACGCCGCTCGTCGCCGGCTTGCATAAGGCGCTGCTGGTATTCCACTCGCCGACCGACGACACGGTCGGCATCGACAATGCGAGCCATATCTTCACGACGGCGAAACATCCCAAGAGCTTCATCTCGCTCGCCGGCGCCGACCATCTGCTCAGCAAAGCCGGCGATGCCGTCTATGTGGCCGGCGTCATCTCATCGTGGGCCGGCCGCTATCTCGACATGGAAGTCGATGCCCGGCCGACCGAGGACACCGCGCCCGGCACCGTCGTCGTGCGCGAAACGCGGCGCGGGCAATTCCAGCAAGAGGTCATTGTCGGCGACCATCGCCTGCTGGCCGACGAACCGGTGAAGGACGGCGGGCTCAATACCGGTCCCGGGCCGTATGATCTTCTGCTGGCGGCGCTCGGTGCCTGCACCTCGATGACGGTGCGGCTCTATGCCGATCTCAAGAAGATTCCGCTAAAGCGGACGCAGGTCCGGCTGCATCACGAGAAAATCTATGCCGTCGATTGCGCCGAATGCGAAACCAAAGAGGGCAAGATCGACCGCATCGACCGGACGATCAGCTTTGAAGGCGATCTCTCCGCCGACGAGCGCAAGCGGCTTCTGGAAATCGCCGACAAATGCCCGGTTCACCGCACGCTGAAATCGGAGGTGGATATTCGGACGGTGGAAGCACCGGATGCCTAGAGTGGCATTTCTGCTTGCTGTGTGCTATTTTTAGCTCATGAATATGAAGCTTCAAAACCTTCTCGACCGCATTACGGCGTTGCCGGATGAGTTACTCGGCGACGTGGAAGAATCCGTGGATGAGATCGAGCGCTGGCGCAGCGATGTATTTCGTCTCACCGATGAGGAACGCGCTTCCGTGCGAAAAGGGATGGATGCTGCTAGGCGCGGTGAATTCGTTTCGGATGACGAAATGACCGCATTCTATCGTCGCCACGGCGGATGAAAGTTCGGATCACGCGCCCGGCGCTCGATGATCTTGATCGCATTTATGCCTATATCAGCAAAGAAAATCCCGAAGCTGCATCACGTGTGGTGGTCCGCCTGATCGATCGAGCCATGGCACTGGCCGACGCGCCGTATCAAGGTCGCGAAGTCGATGAACCAAATGCTCGCGTGATCGTAGTTCCTCGCTTTCGTTATTTCATTTTTTACACAATAGACGGCGACCAGATCCACATCACCCACTTTCGGCACACTTCACGGCGACGACCGTGGGATTTGGAATAGTCTGGGTGTTAGGCAGCCTTTTCGACGCGAGCCCTTGCTTCTGCGATCACTTCCGGAATCGCCGCGTCATTTCCCGGCGCCATGATGTGCACGCCGGCGACGCCGGGGATGGTCGATAGCTCCGCGATCAAGTCGACGCAGATGCGCACGCCCTCGCGGGCCGGGTCGGCGGCTTGCTCCAGCCGCTCGATGAAGGCGTCCGGGATGATGGTGCCGTAGAGATGGCTCTTCATCCAGCGCGCCGATTTGGCCGAGCGCAGCGGGTTGACCCCGATCAGGATGGCGAGCTGTTTGGTGATGCCGGCCTTTTCCAGCACGCCGACATAGCGGCGCACGATGGCCGCATCCATGCAGAATTGCGTCTGCGCGAACTGCGCGCCGGCTTTCACCTTGGCGAGAAGACCGTTCGGCTGCCAGTCCGCCGGCGGGTCGATCGGCATGTCGGCAGCACCGATGAAGAAAGAGGCCTTGCCCCCGACCTTGCGGCCAGTCGGCAGCGTGCCTTGGTCGCGCAGCCGCCTTGCGGTCTCGATCAGCGTTCGCGAATCGACGTCGAACACCGCTTTGGTTTCGGGCTGATCGCCCGCCTTCGGGTCGTCGCCGGTGAGGATGAGGAGGTTGCGGATGCCCAGCGCTGCCGCGCCCATCAGCTCGCTTTGCAGCGCGATGCGGTTCTTGTCGCGGCAGGTCAGCTGCAGGATGGGCTCGATCCCCGCGCCGTTGAGGAGGCTCGCCGCCGCCAGCGCCGCCATATGCGCCCGCGCGCCGGCGCCGTCGGTCACATTGACGGCGTCGGCCAGCCCTTTGAGCGGCGCGGCCTTGCGCAGCAATTCCTGCGCATCGCTGGAGACCGGCGGCGCAAGCTCCGCCGTCATCACGAATTGGCCTTGGCGTAGCCGGTCCTGCAGCGTGTGGGGGAGGGCGGTGCTGTGCTCGTTCATTGCCTGCTCGGTGGGGCGGGCGCGCCGCCGCGAGAACACTTATATGGTGCGCTTATATGCTTTGCGGCGGCACATCAATTCCGCCGTCGAAGCCCGCTTTCCTGGACAGGAAAGCCTCGTCTCGTTAGAGAGTTGCCCACCATGACCGGCGTCAACGATATCAGATCGGCCTTCCTCGGCTATTTCGCGCGCGAGGGTCACGAAGTCGTGCCGAGCTCACCGCTCGTGCCGCGCAATGACCCGACGCTGATGTTCACCAATGCCGGCATGGTGCAGTTCAAAAACGTCTTCACGGGCCTCGAAAAGCGCCCTTATTCGCGCGCCGTCACGGCGCAGAAATGCGTGCGCGCGGGCGGTAAGCATAACGACCTCGACAATGTCGGCTACACTGCCCGGCACCACACCTTCTTCGAAATGCTCGGCAACTTCTCGTTTGGCGATTATTTCAAAGAGCGTGCAATCGAACTGGCGTGGAAGCTCATCACCAAAGAATACGGCGTGCCGGCCGATAAACTGCTGGCGACCGTCTATATCGACGACGACGAGGCGTTCCGGCTGTGGAAGAAGATCGCCGGGCTGCCCGACAGCAGAATCCTGCGCATCGCCGGCAGCGACAATTTTTGGGCGATGGGGGACACCGGCCCCTGCGGACCGTGCTCGGAGATCTTTTACGATCACGGCAGCCACATTCCCGGCGGGCCGCCTGGCAGCGCCGACGCCGAGGGCGATCGCTTTGTCGAGATCTGGAACCTCGTCTTCATGCAATACGAGCAGCTTCCGGGCGGCAAACGCGTCGACCTGCCGCGGCCGTCGATCGATACCGGCATGGGCATCGAGCGTATGGCGGCCGTGCTCCAGGGCACGCACGACAATTACAAGATCGACCTGTTCGGCGCGCTGATCGAGGCGGTGGCCGATCTCACCGGCGCCGATCCTAATGGCGAGCGCGGAGCTTCGCATCGTGTCATCGCCGACCATCTGCGCGCCTCGGCCTTCCTGGTCGCCGACGGCGTGTTTCCCTCCAATGAAGGGCGCGGCTACGTGCTTCGCCGCATCATGCGCCGCGGCATGCGGCATGCCGAACTGCTCGGCGCCAAAGAGCCGCTGATGTGGAAGCTCGTGCCGGTGCTGGTGCGCGAGATGGGCCAGGCCTATCCGGAATTGCATCGCGCCGAGACGATGATCACCGAAACGCTCAAGCTCGAGGAGACGAGTTTCCGCCGCACGCTGGAGCGCGGTTTGACGATCCTCGACGAGGCGTCAAAGACGCTCAAAAAAGGTGACATGTTCGACGGCGTGACCGCTTTCACGCTTTACGACACCTATGGCTTTCCGCTCGATCTCACGCAGGACGCATTGCGGTCGCGCGGCATCAGCGTCGATATCGCCTCTTTCTCCGACGCGATGGAAGAACAGCGCAAGAAAGCGCGTGCCTCCTGGGCGGGCTCGGGGGAAGCCGCGGACGAGGCGGTCTGGTTCGGCTTGCACGAAAAGGTCGGCGCCACGGAGTTTCTCGGCTACGAGACCGAGAGCGCTGAAGGCGTCGTCGCGGCGCTGGTGCATGACGGCAAGGAAGTCGCCGCGCTCAAAAAAGGCGAAAGCGGTGCCGTCGTTCTCAATCAGACGCCGTTCTACGGCGAGTTCGGCGGTCAGGTCGGCGATATCGGCGTGCTGACCGGCGAGGGTGTGCGCTTCCGCGTCACCGATACGCAGAAATACGCCGGCGACTTGTTCGCGCATAGCGGCGTGGTCGAAGCGGGCACGCTGAAGCCGGGGACAGCGCTGGCGCTCGACGTCGATCACACGCGGCGCAGCGCCATCCGCAAAAATCATTCCGCCACGCATCTTCTGCACGAAGCGTTGCGGCAGGTGCTCGGCGATCACGTGGCGCAGAAAGGCTCGCTGGTGTCGCCCGACCGGCTGCGGTTCGACTTCTCGCATCCGAAGCCGATGAGCAGCGAAGAGATCGAGCGCGTCGAAGACATCGCCAACCAATTCGTTCTGCAAAACTCGGCGGTCACAACGCGGCTCATGGCGATCGACGATGCGCGCGCTTCCGGCGCCCGCGCTTTGTTTGGCGAGAAATACGGCGACGAGGTCCGTGTCGTTGCGATGGGTGAGGCCGGCGGCAATACGCTGGGCTGGTCCGTCGAATTGTGCGGCGGGACGCATGTGCGGCGTACCGGCGATATCGGCATCATTTCGGTGGTCGGCGATAGCGGCGTGGCGGCAGGCGTGCGCCGCATCGAAGCGCTCACCGGCAACGGCGCCCGGCATGAACTCAACAAATTCAAGACCGATCTTCGCGCCATCGCGGGCGAATTGCGGGCTCCGGTCGCCGAGGTCGCGGCCCGTACTACGGCCGTGCTGGAAGATCGTAAAAAACTTGAACGCGAATTGTCCGAGGCCAAGAAGAAGCTCGCCATGGGCGGCGGTGGTTCGAACGGCGGCAAGAGCGACGGCGCGAACGGCGTCCGGACCATTGGCGACGTGAAGCTCATTTCGCGGTCGGTGGAAGGCATCGAGCTGAAAGACCTGCGCAGCCTCGCCGACGAGGGCAAGAAACAAGTCGGTTCCGGGATCGTGGCGATTGTCGGCGTTTCCGGTGACGGCAGGGCCGGCGTCGTCGTCGGCGTCACCAATGATCTCGTCGCCCGCTTCAACGCTGTCGACCTCGTCCGCAGAGCCGCCGAAGTGTTGGGTGGCAAAGGCGGCGGTGGCCGGCCGGACATGGCGCAGGCCGGCGGTCCGGACGGAACGAAGGCCGACGCTGCGCTTGCGGCGATCGAGACCGCGATCGGCGCTTAGCTGCCGCCGCCGCGAAATCTCAAAGCTCGACGATCATGCCGTCGTCCGCCGTCTCGAACGGAATCTCGGCGCGGCGGGCAAGCATGTCATTGCTCATATGGGTCAGCACGAGGCGCTTTGGCCTGATCTGGTCGAGGTGACGTTCCAGCGAGCTCAGCGCCATGTGGGTCTTGATCGGCTTGTCGCGGGTATAGGCCTCGCAAATGAAGAGATCAGCGGCGCGACCGACGTCGATGAGACTGTCGGTCCACTCGGTATCGCCGGAAACGCCGACGACTTTGCCCTCAGCCTCCAAACGATAGCCGAGACACGGGCCGGCACGGTCGTCATGCACCACGTGAAACGGCGTCACCCGCAGTGCGCCGACCTCGTTGCGCCGGCCGATCTCCAATTCCAGGAGTGTCAGCGGAAATGCCCATTCCAATGACTTGGTGCCCGAGAAAGCGGTATCCATCGCTTCCGCAAAGCGGACCTTGAGTCCGGGCGGCCCGGCGATGGTGAGAGCGCCCTGACGTTTGAGGATATAGTTCGCTTCCAGCATAAGGAACGGCAGGCCGCCGAAGTGATCGGCGTGAAAATGCGTAATGAAAATGGTGTCGATGTCGTTGCGATTGATCGCAAGCTTGTTCATCGAGACCAATGAAGAGGCGCCACAATCGATCAGTGCGCTGATGTTTCGGCCGACCAGATGAAAGCACGTGTTGAATTGTCCGCCTGAGCCGAAGGCATCGCCGCAGCCGATGAATTGCAAGTGCATGTAACGTCCTCACCAAATACAAATTCGCCCAAGGCTGCTGCGCCCAAACAACCCCAACCGTTACTTTCGCCCCGGTGCCTGGCAAGTTCCGTGATCTCTATCACAAAGCCAAAAATTGCCCGTCAGAATTGGCCGTCCGGGATAAGTCTTTGTTCGGGTGATCGTTTTTGGCCTTTACCATGTCGCTTTTATGGGCTCTGATTGATCGCGCCAAGGCTTGGCGTCTTGGCTATTATGGGCCGCGCGGTGCCGCCTTGATCGCACCACAAACCGGCGCATCTTGGGGCGAGACCAGGTTTTAGGGGATACGGGTGGAGTTTCGATTAAAACGCTTGCGCGTGGTACCGGCACTGGTGCTGGCCGCAGCCCTGTGCGGCTGCGCCAATGTCGATTGGGAGAGCACCCAAGGCTGGTTCGCCAAGCCGCTTGACGTCGCCGGACGCAATGCCGGCGGTTATACTTTTTCCGAGCTTGCCGAGACCAAGCAGCGGCAGCGCCCGATTACCGCGAACGATCTGGTCGACAACAATGGGGCGTGCCCGGCGCCCGCCGCCCCGCCAGCGCCGCCGCAAGCGCAAGCTTCGCCGGCGGCCCCGGCAGCGCCGGCGCCGGCGACGGACTCTTTGCTCGGTGGCGGTGTCGCGCTGGGTATGAGCGAATGTGACGTGGTCGCCCGCGCTGGCGCACCAAGCCAAGTTCAGCTTGGTAAAAATCCGAATGGCGATCGCACGGCGGTGCTGACCTTCACCGGCGGCCCGCGAGCCGGAATCTATCATTTCGAGCGCGGCGAGTTGATGACGATGGACCGGGTAGCAACCCCGGCGCCGCCGCCGCAAGTGGCAAAGAAAAAAGCCGTGAAACCGACCAAGCAGGCAAAAAAGAACGATCAAAGCTGAGGCCACATTTAGGCCCGCGCGAATGGGCCTGACGGTTCTTCGCGACTTCACCCGCGCTTGTCGGCGCTGCGTGCGAGGGTTATAAGCCCGCGCGGTTTCTCGCCGCTTTTGCAAATCCCCATTCGCAATCTCAAAGGACGAGTCGATGACCATCGAGCGTACATTTTCGATCATCAAGCCGGATGCCACCGCCCGCAACGTGACGGGCGCCATCAACGCCATGATCGAAAAGGCGGGTCTGCGCATCGTCGCGCAGAAGCGCATGCGGATGAGCCGCAAGGAGGCCGAGACCTTCTACGCCGTCCATCGCGAGCGGCCGTTCTTCGGCGAACTCGTCGACTTCATGATTTCGGGGCCGGTCGTGGTGCAGGTGCTGGAGGGCGAGAATGCGGTAGCCGCCTATCGCGATCTGATGGGCGCAACCGATCCGGCCAAGGCCGCACCGAACACGATCCGCAAGGTGCATGCCAAATCGATCGGCGAAAATTCCGTGCATGGTTCGGATGCCGCCGCCACGGCCGAGAAGGAAATCGCGCAGTTCTTCGCCGGCAATGAAATCGTCGGCTAAGGCCGGCTCGCATGGGCCCGTTTGCGCAATATCTGCACACGGCGCCATATTTGCACACGGAAACTTGGCGCGATTGGCTTCACGCCAGCATTGATCATTTGGGGTATGCGGCCTTCTGGGTCGCGGCCTTGCAGATCGTCTTCATCAATCTGCTTCTGTCCGGCGACAATGCCGTCATCATCGCGATGGCTTGCCGCGGATTGCCGGCCCAGCAACGGCGCTGGGGCATCGTCCTCGGCGCCGGCGTGGCCGTGATTTTGCGCATCGTCTTTGTCGGCGTCATCGCAGAGCTGATGTTGCTGCCCTATTTTAAGCTCGCCGGCGGTGCGGCCTTGGTGCTCATCGCGGCAAAACTGATCGTGCCCGAGCCCGAGCGGGACGACGTCCGGGCGGCCGCGCATTTATGGCGCGCGGTTATAATCATCGCATTCGCCGATATCATCATGAGCGTCGACAACGTTATCGCCATTGCCGCGGCCGCACGCGGCGATTTCTTGTTGCTCGTGATCGGTATCGCGGTTTCCGTTCCGATGATCATGGCCGGAGCCGCCATGATCGTCGCCTTGATTGACCGCTTTCCGATTCTCGTTTGGGCCGGCGCGGCGCTGCTCGGTTGGGTAGCGGGCGACACCATCGCGACCGATCCCGCGGTCATTCATTTCACTGCGGGCTTCGGCGATGACTTTCTGCAGCGTACCGAGTTGGCGGCCGGTGCTGCGGCAACGCTTCTTGCCGTCGGCATCGGCGGACTTTGGCGGCACTTGCATGTCATCAAGGCGCAAGCGCTGACGCCCCATGCAAAAGCGAGACGCGGTTAGGCTATCAATCGCGCGAATTTGCGCATCGCGTTACACGCCATCGTAACGTTGCGTGCGCGGCGGTTTACGCGTGCGGAGACGGTGCGCAACAGCCATGGTTGCGCCGTATTTTTCCGGCTTGCTGATGAGGCAAAACGGGTTTTGGCCATCCGCCGGTGCTGCCTTGCCGACAAAATCGCCTTGGACTTCCCCGCTTCGGACCCCCTCCAAAATTTGGTTTGTGGCGCGAGCCACGGCATTTGTACGCAACGTGCCGATCGCACGTAACGTGCCGATGGTGTTGCCGCGTCTTCGCTGGCATCTGGAATGACTGAGGAGACAGACGATGCAGAAAGGCAGCGTCAAGTGGTTTAATGCGACTAAAGGCTATGGCTTCATCAAGCCGTCGACCGGCGACAAGGACGTGTTCGTTCATATCTCGGCCGTTGAACAGGCCGGCCTGCGCACGCTCAATGACGGCCAGGAAGTCGAGTATGAACTCGTCACCAACCGCGGCAGGACCTCGGCGGAAAATCTGAAAGTCGCGTGAACCAATACCGCGATAGCGAGTTCTATTAGCCCCCGGACTTGTCCCGGGGGCTTTTCGTTTTTTGCAGCCGCAGCGCTACGCGTCCGGCGGAGTAAATGCGACCCGGCCTTCGGCCACCCGGCGCAGCGCCTCCGGATAAATGCGGTGTTCGGCTTCCAGCACGCGTCGCGACAGCGTTTCTTCGGTATCGCCGTCCAGCACGGGCACCCCCTCCTGCAAAATGATGGGGCCGGAATCCATCTCCGCAGCGACGAAATGCACAGTGGCGCCGTGACACTTTGTGCCGGCCTCGAGCGCGCGGCGGTGCGTGTGTAGGCCTTTGAACTCCGGAAGCAACGCCGGATGGATGTTGAGCATTCGGCCGCTCCAGCGGGTGACGAACCAGGGCGTGAAAAGCCGCATGAAGCCGGCAAGGCAGACCAGATCGATCCGATGGTCGTTGAGCTCGGCGTCGATCGCGCGTTCAAAGCCTTCACGGTCCGTGCCGAACGCCCGGTGGTCGACCAGCGCCGTCGCGATGCCGGCCTTACGCGCATGCAAGAGACCCAAAGCATCGGGACGGTTCGACACGACCAATACGATCTCGGCTGGATAGTCGGGAGCCTTGGCCGCGTCGATCAGCGCCGCCATGTTCGAGCCGCGCCCGGAAATAAGAATGGCGACGCGCTTTCTCATCATGCGCGTCACCACGTCAGGTCGAGTTGTCCACGGTAATCCACACGCGCGCCGCCCGCGCTGGTAACGACCTCGCCAAGGCGGACGACTTTCTCGCCATGGGCCGTCAATCGTTCGATGGCGGCGTCGGCGAGATCGCTATTGACCACCGCCACCATGCCGATGCCGCAATTGAAGGTGCGCAGCATTTCGGTCGTGCTTATACCGCCGGCCGCAGCCAGCCATTTGAAAACCGGCAAGACCGGCACGGCGCCGAGATCCAAAGCGACATCGAGGCCCGCCGGCAGCACACGCGGAATATTTTCGGTGAAGCCGCCACCGGTGATGTGCGCCAGCGCTTTGATCCCTTTGGTCTCGCGGATGGCTGCGAGACAGGAACGCACGTAAAGCCGCGTCGGGGTAAGCAGAGCCTCGCCTAGATTTCGCGACGGATCGAAAGGGGCCGGGCTGTTCCACGTCAGGCCGGCGGTCTCGGCAACGCGGCGTACCAGGGAAAATCCATTGGAATGCACACCGGTCGAGGCGAGGCCGAGCACGACGTCGCCGGCCTTGATGTCGGCCCGTGGCAATATGTCCTTGCGTCCCACCGCGCCGACCGCAAATCCGGCCAGGTCATAGTCGCCGCCTTGATAGACTCCGGGCATTTCCGCGGTCTCGCCGCCGATCAGGGCGCAGCCGGCTTCGCGGCAGGCCGCGGCGACACCTTTCACCACCGCCGCCCCGACCGCCGGATCGAGTTTGCCGCAGGCAAAATAGTCGAGGAAGAACAACGGTTCCGCGCCCTGGACCACGAGGTCATTGACCGACATGGCGACCAGGTCGATGCCGATTGTGTCGTGGCGGGAGGTCTCGATCGCGATTTTGACTTTGGTGCCGACCCCGTCGGTCGCCGCGACCAGGATCGGGTCGGAGAAGCCGGCAGCCTTCAGATCGAACAGGCCGCCAAAACCGCCGATCTCGCCATCAGTGCCGGCGCGGGCCGTCGCCCGCACCAAAGGCTTGATCATTTCCACCAGGCGGTTGCCGGCATCGATATCGACACCTGCCGCCGCGTAGCGTGCCTCGTTCACGAATGCCACCAATTCGATGATAGACCTCCCGCGGGGGAGGCGTTGCTGGCGCCTCCTACGTCGGAATCGCAAGGTGCGCAAGCGCGCGGCCGCCGGTATAGTGCGTGAATCAATGATGGCGCGCGGGGAGGAGACAGTTCCGACGCGAACGCGCCGCAAGCCGGGGCAGGGTTTGAGTATCCCTAATCTTATCTCGTTAGGCCGCATTCTCTTGGTGCCGATCGTCGTCTGGGCGATCACGTCGGGCGAAATGCGCGTTGCATTTCTGCTGTTCCTGGCGGCCGGGATCAGCGACGGCGTCGACGGCTTTCTCGCCAAGCGCTTCCACATGGCAAGCGAGCTTGGCGCTTATCTCGATCCTTTGGCCGACAAAGCGCTGATCGTGTCGATCTATGTCGCGCTCGGCATTTCCGGCACGCTGCCGATCTTTCTCGTCATATTGGTGGTGTCGCGCGATATTCTGATCATCGGCGCTTTCATGCTGGCATGGCTGGTCGGCAAACCGATGCCGGTGCGGCCGCTATTCGTCTCCAAAGCCAATACGGTGGCGCAGATCGTGCTGGCCACTCTGGTGCTTGGGGAACATGCTTTCAGCTTCGAAGCCGTGCTTGCGCTGCAATTGACCATCGCGGCGGTCGCCATCTTGACCTTGCTCTCAATCGCCTTCTATCTCGCTGAGTGGGTCCGCCATATGAACTCGTTCGGCGCCGGGCATTGATTGCAGCGGCGATAGGGGGGTGGGCAATGCAGCGCAACATCGTGTTCTGGGTCGTGGCGCTCTTCGTCGCCATCTTCCTTTTGTGGCTGCTCAGCCCCATTCTGCTGCCGTTCGTGCTCGGCATGGCCATCGCCTATGTCCTCGACCCGCTGGCCAAACGGCTGACCAAGCGCGGCATGAGCCGGCTGGTCGCAGCCCTCATTATCCTCGGCGGCTTTGTCGTTGCCATTGTGCTCCTGGCGCTGATCATCACACCGGTTTTCACGCGGCAGTTGGCCGGCCTCATCGAACACGCGCCCGGCTATGCGCAGCGTCTGGAAGCGCTGGTCAGCGATCCTAACCATCCGTGGATCAAGCGTATCGTCGGCGACAATCTCGTCGGTGCCGATAAATCGGTCGGCGATCTGTTGAATCAAGCCGCCGGCTATTTGACCGGATTTTTGGCGTCGCTTTGGAGCAAGGGCCAGGCTCTGATTTCGATCTTTTCGCTGGTGATCATCACACCGGTGGTCGCGTTCTATCTGATCTGCGACTGGGACAGCATGATCACGACCGTCGATCACCTGGTGCCGCTGCCGCAACGCGAGACGGTGCGCAGCCTCGGTCACGAAATCGAACTCGACGATTTCGGCTTATGTGCGCGGCCAGTCCGGCGTGTGCCTTATCCTCGGCTCCTATTATGCGCTGGGTCTCACGTTCGCGGGCTTGAACTTCGGCCTGCTGATCGGCGTCGTGTCCGGCTTGATCAGCTTCATTCCCTATGTCGGATCGCTGACCGCGCTCGTGCTGTCGCTCGCGGTGGCGGCGGCGCAATTCACTCCGGATTGGAGCAGCATCGTGATCGTCGCCGGCGTCGTTCTGTTCGGCCAGTTAATGGAAAGCAATGTGCTGTCGCCCTATCTGGTCGGCCACAGCGTAGGTCTCCATCCGGTCTGGCTGATGTTTGCCTTGTTCGCGTTCGGCTATCTGTTCGGCTTTGTCGGGCTTCTGCTCGCGGTGCCGCTCGCCGCCGCAACCGGCGTGCTGATCCGGTTTGCAGTGCGCCGCTATCTGGCGAGTCCGTTCTACACCGGCGTCCAGTCACCGTAACCGCATGTCGTCCGGTAGCGCGTCCTTTCCGCCACGCCAGCTCGCGCTCGCGCTCGATCATGCCGAAAGCTACGCCCGCGAGGATTTTCTGTCCGGACCGAATAATGCCGGAGCGCTGGCGCTGATCGAGTCCTGGCCGGATTGGCCGGCGCATGCCGTCGCGCTCGTTGGACCCGAAGGCTCCGGCAAAACCCACCTGGCGAGCATTTGGGCGGTGGCCTCGGGCGCACGTGTTGTTTCGGGTCACGCGCTTGACGAAACCGATCTGCTCGGCGCACTCGCGACCGGCGCGCTGGTCATCGAAGACTCCGACGCGATCCCGCAGGACCGTGCGCTGTTCCATCTGATCAACCTCGCGCACGAGGAACAGGCGTTTCTCCTGTTCACCGCGCGCGCCGCGCCGACGCTGTGGCCGGTCGCGATCCCGGATGTGGTGTCGCGGCTTCGCGCGCTACCGATCGTGACGCTGCAAGCGCCGGACGATGCAATGCTCCGCGGCCTGATCGTAAAGCTCGCCAGCGACCGTCAGCTCACGCTCGACGACAGCGTCGTGCGTTATCTTTCGACCCATATCGAGCGTTCGTTCGCGGCGGCACGCGCGGCCGTCATTGCCTTGGATAAGGAAGCGCTGCGCCAGGGCCGGCCGCCGAGCCGGACCTTGGCGGCGGAGATGTTCCGCAATGGCGCTTAGCCGGCCGGCTTCGCCGCGATTTCGATCATTTGTCATGTTTTACGAAGTGGACTTGACGGAACGGCCGCCCGCCGCGTTAGCTGTGTGAGTTTCTTTGATCGGATTGTCATAAATCGTGGCCAACGTAGCGCTCGGTGAACACGGGTCGGTTATGGCCGAAAGCGGCCAAGCCGTTGCCGCTACACGGGAATTTGTGCCGGTGCGTCGGCTCGAGCCGGTGCCCTTGCACGAATCCGCGCCACCGCACGCGGTTGCCGAAATCGCCTCCAGTCCGGACCGATTCATCAATCGCGAACTGTCCTGGCTCGATTTTAACCGGCGCGTGCTGGAAGAGTTGGCCAATCGCAGAAATCCGCTGCTCGAACGGCTGAAATTCCTGTCGATCTCCGCCAACAATCTCGACGAATTCTTCATGGTGCGCGTCGCGGGCCTCGGCGCGCAGTTGCGCGAAGGCATCACCACCCGGAGCCCGGAAGGATTAACGCCCGCCGAGCAATTGACGCGCATCGCCGAGGCGGTGTCCATCCTGGTAGCGGACCAGCAGGCGCAATGGCGTGAGATACGCAAGTCGCTTGCCAAAGCCGGCATCGTGCTGGTCGACGGTCCTGACGTCACCAAGACGGAAAAATCATGGCTTGAGGATTATTTTCTCGCCCACGTTTTTACGCTGCTCACGCCGCTCGCGATCGATCCGGCCCATCCATTCCCGTTCATTCCCAATCTCGGCTCGACCATTGCCTTGCAGCTGTCGCGCGCCAAGGACGGGCGGGCGATGAACGCGCTCATTCGCATCCCGAGCCGTATCGAACGCTTCGTGCGCCTGCCGCCGTCGGGCGAGGACGGCAAGGTGCGGCTGATCTCGGTTGAGGGGGTGACGAGCTTGTTCATCGGCAAGCTGTTCCCCGGCTACGTCGTGAAGGGGCTCGGTGCCTTCCGCGTCATCCGCGACTTCGAGGTCGAAATTCTGGAAGAGGCCGAAGATCTGGTGCGCGTCTTCGAAACCGCACTCAAGCGCCGCCGCCGCGGCACCGTGATCAGGCTCGATATCGAAGCGAAGATGCCGATGGAGTTACGGCGCTTCGTTCAGCAGGCGCTCAGCGCTTCCGATGACAGCGTGTTCAGCGTCGATGGGGTGCTGGCGCTCAACGAAATGGGTCAGGTCGCCACCGTCAACCGGCCCGATCTGGAGTTCGTGCCTTATGCGCCGCGCTATCCGGGCCGCGTCCGCGACCATGGCGGCGACAATTTTGCGGCAATCCGCCAGAAGGATCTGATCATCCACCATCCGTTCGAATCGTTCGACGTGGTGGTGAATTTCCTGCAGCAAGCGGCGCGCGATCCCGACGTCGTCGCCATCAAACAGACGCTCTACCGCACCTCGGCCAACTCGCCGATCATCAAGGCCTTGGCCGAAGCCGCCGAGGCCGGCAAGTCGGTGACCGCGCTGGTCGAGTTGAAGGCCCGCTTCGACGAGGAAGCCAATATCCGCTGGGCGCGCGATCTTGAACGCGCCGGCGTGCAGGTCGTGTTCGGCTTCATCGAATTGAAGACCCACGCCAAGCTTTCGCTGGTGCTGCGCCGTGAGGGCGCGGCGCTGGCGTCCTACGTTCACGTCGGAACCGGCAATTATCATCCGGTGACGGCGCGCATCTATACCGACCTGTCGTTCTTCACCTGCGATCCCGACATCGCGCGCGACGTCGCTCGCGTCTTCAACTTCGTCACCGGCTATGCCGAGCCCGCCGAGCTTGAGCGCTTGGCGGTCTCGCCGCTGTCGCTGCGCAAACGCATCCAGGATCATATCGAAGAGGAAACCGCCCACGCCAAGGCTGGACGTCCCGCGGCGATCTGGATGAAGATGAATGCGCTGGTCGATCCCGACATCATCGATGCGCTGTACCGGGCCTCCAGTGCCGGCGTGCCGATCGATCTCGTGGTGCGCGGCATTTGCTGTCTGCGCCCCGGGGTTCCCGGCCTGTCCGACAATATCCGCGTCAAATCGATCGTCGGCCGCTTCCTCGAACACGGCCGCATCTATTGCTTCGGCGCGGGGCACGGTCTGCCGCATGCGAAGGCCGCCATTTATATTTCGTCCGCCGACATGATGCCGCGCAATCTCGATCGCCGTGTCGAGGTGCTGTGCCCGATCCTCAATCCCACAGTCCACGAGCAGGTGCTCGGCCAGATCATGGTGGCCAATCTGAAAGACAACGAGCAGAGCTGGCAGCTTCTCGCCGACGGTTCGTCGGCGCGGATCGAGCCGGCCCCGGGCGAGGAAGTATTCAATTCGACCACCTATTTCATGACCAATCCTAGTCTTTCCGGCCAAGGCAAGTCGCCGAAGGATTCCATCCCGCGCTTGCGGCACCGGCTGGACCGCATGTGATCCGGTTCCGAATCGCATAGGGTGCGCCGGCTGTCGTGCCGGGCCCGGCGGTAGGAACCCTTCGCTAAATCGACAGAATGCGCAGCAAGAAATTCGACGCTCAAGGACGTCTCGACCACGGTCCGCCGATCGCCGTGGTCGATATCGGCTCGAACTCGGTGCGCCTTGTCGTTTACGAGGGCCTTACGCGCAGCCCGACCGAGCTTTTCAACGAAAAAGCATTATGCGGTCTCGGCCGCGAAGTGCAGTCGACGCGCTTGCTGGCGGCGGATGCGGTGCAGCACGCGCTGGCGACGCTCAAGCGTTTCCGCGCCTTGTGCCGGACCATGGGCGTGAAACGAATTTTCGCCATGGCGACGGCCGCTTGCCGCGACGCCAAGAACGGGCCGGCCTTCATCAAGCTCGCCGAACGGACCATCGGCGTCGAGATCGACGTGTTGTCGGGCGCGCGCGAGGCCGAGTACACCGCGCTCGGCGTCATTTCCGGTGTGCATCATGCCGACGGCGTCGTCGGCGATCTCGGCGGCGGCTCGCTCGAGCTTGTCGATGTACGCGGCACGCGCGCCACGCACGGCATCACCCGGCCGCTCGGCGGGCTGGCGCTCGCCGATATCTCGTCAAAGTCGGTGAAGAAAGCCGAGAAATTCGTCGAGAAGTCGCTCGACGGCTTGCCGCTTCTGAAAGCCTGCCGCGACCGCACCTTCTATGCCGTCGGCGGAACCTGGCGGTCGCTGGCGCGGCTGCACATGTGGCAGACCGGCTATCCGCTCCACGTCATGCACGGCTACGCCATTCCCGCCGAGGAGGCGCTGGAGTTTGCCAGGCTGGTGCATCGCGTCGATGTCGATACGCTGTCCAACATCGAAGTCGTCAACAACGCGCGGCGGCCGTTGTTGCCCTACGCCGCGCTAGTGCTCGAAAACATATTGCGCATCGGCAGACCGCGGCAGGTCGTGTTCTCCGCGCTCGGCGTGCGCGAGGGCATGCTCTATTCGCGGCTCAAAAAGAAGGACAAGGACAAGGACGCGCTGATCGAGGCGGCGCGTCATCTCAATCAGTTGCGCTCGCGCTCGCCGCGGCACGGCGAAGAGCTGATCGGCTGGACCGACCGTTTCATGAAATCCTCGGGGCTCGACGAGACCGGCGAGGAGCGCCGGCTGCGCCAAGCCGCCTGTCTCCTTGCCGATATCGGCTGGCGCGCGCATCCCGATTACCGCGGCGAGCAATCGCTCAATCTCATCGCCCATGGCGGCTTTTCCGCCATCGACCATCAAGGCCGCGCCTATCTCGCGCTGTCGGTGTTCTTCCGCCATGTCGGGCTGGTCAACGACGATGAATTTTCGCCGCGGCTGCGCGAACTGGTGTCGACGCGCCTGCTCGACCGCGCCCGCGTCCACGGCGCGGCACTGCGGCTCGCATATGTCATCTCGGCGGCGATGCCCGGCGTGCTCGGAGAAACGCCGCTCGCCATCGTGCGGCATCGACTGGCTTTGCGCCTGCCGGGCCAGTTCTCTGCGCTCGCCGGCGAACGCATCCTCAACCGCCTGCGCTCGCTGGCGCGCCTGATCGGCCGCGAGCCGGTGGTGTTGTTGGGGTAGGGGGCGGATTCAAAAACACGCGCTACTCTCAGCGCCCGAGCGGCATCCTCAGAGTAAAACTCGTCAGCTCGGGCGTGGAAGTCACATCAAGTATTCCGCCGTGCGCTTTGGCGATTTCCGATGCGATGTAAAGGCCAAGACCCAGACCCTGTTGGCTCGGCCTAACCTCTCCCCGGGAGAACGGATGGAACAGCCGCTCCATTGCTGCCGCCGGAATTTGAGCACCGGCGTTGGAAACGGAAAGTTCGAATCGTTCTTCCGTTTTGGCAGACACGATCACGGGCTCACCTTCCGCTCCATAGGTCAGCGCATTGCTAAGCAGATTGGACAGAACCTGCCCGATGCGTACCGGGTCAGCCGTGAGAGGTTTCGTCACTGCAAATTCTGTTTTGATGATCTTCTCGGGGTGAGTGCTCTGCAATTCATAGACCACCTGCTGTAGCGCGGGCTCAAGAGGCTGCCTGGACAGTGCCAGCGTAATTCCGCCGCCCAACCGTCCCCGCGCGAAGTCGAGCACGTTGTCGATCAGGCTTGCCATGCGCCCGATGCTCTTTTGCATCGTGGCGATCACCGCTTCGGCCCTGTCGTCCAGTTTTGATCTTTGAAGCAGCCGCATCCCAGCAGATATGGATGCAAGAGGATTCCGTAGGTCGTGGCCCAGCACGGCAATGAACTGTTCACGAAGCTCCGCATCCTGGCGATGGGAAGTGAGAGCGGCATCGATCAGTAACCGATCTGCTTCGCCATCCGAGACGCGCTTCTCCAGAGCTTTTGTTAGCAGCTTCAACTCGTCACGCGCCTTCAACAGCTCTCGCTCATACCTGCGCCGGTCCGTTGCGTTGAACACGGTTATCCGGATGAATAAAGGCCTCCCATTGGCATCCTTTCGTTCTGCAGCATTGATCAATACCGGAAGAGGTTCACCGTTCTTCTTAAGAAGATCGAGGGCGACTTCGTTGAAAAATCCCTGCATACGTAGCAATGGCGCGAAGTGCGTTTCGTAGAAAATGCGACCCGCGATGTTCAAGAAATCATGCAATCGTCGGCCAACAAGCTCATCGCCTGCATAGCCAGTCCAGAGACAGAAAGTCTGGTTCGCCTTTGCGATACGTCCGTTTGTCCGCAGGGACAGATACCCGCACGGCGCATTCTCGTAGAGGTCTTCAAAATCCTCTTCGATATGGTCGGGATCAGACAAAACCACGCATCGCCGAGATGACTTCGTCGGGCGCACTCAGGTTCGGGCAGTGGCCCGTCGCTTTCAGGACAACAAGTCGGCTGCCCGGCATTTGCTCATGCAGGTATTCGCCGACAGCTACGGGAGCGATCACATCCTCGCTGCATTGCAGGATGAGCGTCGGGACGGTGACATTTTTAAGATCCGCTCGGTTGTCAGAGTTGAACGTGACCCGCGCGAATTCTTTAGCGATCTCGGGGTCGGTCCGGCAGAAGCTGTTGGTAAGCTCTTCGCCAAGCTCTGGCCGCTCGGCGTTGCCCATGATGACTGGAGCCATCGCGGCGGACCAGCCCATATGATTGTCAGCAAGGAATTCCAGTAGTTCGATGATCTGTTGCTCCTTAAAGCCGCCCGTATAGCCGTCATCGTCAATATAGCAGGGCGACGGGGCCACCATGACGAGATTCTTGAATATACCAGGCACCTTGAACGACGCGAGAAGACCGATCATCGCACTAACAGAATGGCCGACGAAGACCGCGTCCTTCAGGCCAAGCTCGTTGCCGATCTCTACCACGTCATCTGCATAGCCCGACAAGGTGGCGTACTTTTTGGTGTCATACGCCTTCAGGTCGGAGCCGCCCGCGCCGACATGGTCGAAAAGGATCGTCTGAAATCGGTCCTCGAAAGCGGGCGAGACGAACCGCCACATGTTCTGGTCGCAACCAAAACCGTGGGCGAACATCATCGCCGTAGGTCCGGTGCCCTCAATACGAACATTGTTACGAGCGCTTGCTGACAAATCTACACCACCAGCGTCCTAGTTAGGTACGATATCGCATTAAGTCCAGCGGAAAGGAGCGTGCAAAAGGCATTATCGCCGACCGTCGATCCGATCCTCCCCAACGGCCGGAGAGCATCGAAAGAGGTCTTAAACGGTTGATGTCGCCTATGGGGCATAACATCGATTGGGAGCCGAGCGTTGATCAGGCCCTCGACATATTCTGACGGGTCCATCGGCGGAACATATGACGGCCGCGCGGAGTTGGACTGTATTCCCACAAACCAATGAGGTACTTCAGTGAATAGCGGAAACCAAAGCGGTCAGAACAATCAAGGTGGACAACAGGGCGGACAAAAGCCCGGCCAGCAGACGCAGAACCCAGGTCAGGGCGGCCAACAAGGTGATCAGAAGCCTGGCCAGGGCGGCGAGCATGGCGGCCAAGACCAGAAGTCCGGGCAGCAGACGCAAAAGCCAGGTCAGAGCGGTCAGCAAGGTGATCAGAAATCAGGCCAGCAGACTCAAAAGTAACTAGTCGAGACTTCGGCTAGGTGTTCAGAAAGCTCGGGCGTCGCCCGGGCTTTTTTGATGCGAAACTCGCAGCGAATTCCGCCCTGCTGCACGCGGGTTCTTTAGTTAGCTTTTCCGAAACTGAGGCGGCCTACGAAAGTTTTGCCGCGCAGATTTCCTCGCCTCGATGATTGAGCAGGCGGGCTCCTGTCGCCTCTCTGGCGCGCCAAGCGTGCAATTGTTGGTCAGTCTGGAGCATGGGCCGCCGAGGGCTGATTGCCTCGACTGATATGCGTCGCAAAATCTCGGTCCCTCCGCCTTCGATGGCGCGGACCACTTCGATAGTGAATTTCACCGGAGACGCCCCGACTTGTCGATCAATAAGGCCGTTGCGGATCAATCGTTCCGCAGGGGGCGCGCCGTTTTAAAAGGGGCCAGCATTAAACTGAGACGGTCTATGCGCTCTTTTCCGTAACGCCGTATAGCGGCGGTAGTTGCTGGTCGCCGCTTAGGGTCAGAGTGCCTTCGACTCGCATCGCTGCCAGCGTCCAATCGCGGGCCATATCGAGGAACGACTTACGATCCTCTTCGGAATCGACCTCGGTAGCCCAGCGAAGGCATTCCGCTGCAAATTCTCGATATTCTTTGGCTGTGGTTGGCATAGGCTGCCCTGCTGCTTACAGGCGGGAGCGCTATCGGTCTCTCAGTCATCGACGCCTGGGGGCAGAGCCGCAGTCGATGATGGCGCCATCATACGCTTGCGCAGGCTGGGTCGAACGTCAAAAGACGCAATTCCAATCACTAACGCGGCATCCCGACGGGTTAGGAGATCCAGCGTCAAAAGACGTAGGTAGCTAGCGTCGGCCGCGCAGTTTCTCCTGTCGGCATTGGCACGGCACGCCGGTTTCTGGAACTTTCCTTCGGAGACTAGGTTCTCTCCGGTGCTCTAGATGCTTGATCGACCTTTCCTGCCGGTGGGCATCTTGCAATGCTGCCGCTTGGGAACTAGCGAATGAAACCGGCCGAGGCGGAGCCGCTATTATCGTCAAACTCACCGGAGCGCCCGCCAGCCGAAGGCGGGGAAGAGACCATGCCGCTTCCCGCCGATCCCAAGGTCATTTTCCTTGGCGGGATATTCTTTATTCTCTCGCTGGCGGCGCTTTACACTGCGGCGGAGATTGTGTGGCCGCTCCTCTTCGCTTTCGTTCTTTCTCTGCTACTCAATCCCCTGCTGCGTCTTCTGGCCAAGCTGCATGTCCCGCGCGTGCTCGGTGCCCTACTGCTTGTCGTCGCGGTTCTGGCTTTGGTCGTTGGGCTGGGAACGGCGATATCCGGTCCTGCCGCAAGTTGGGCGGGGAAGCTGCCGGACGGACTTCCGCGGCTGTTCCAACGCCTCAGGTTTCTCGAAGCGCCTTTCGCCGCCCTGCAGGATTTCTGGAAACAGATAGAGGCCTTTGCGGGCTGGCAAAATGGCGCAGACTCGTCCGCAGGTACCGCTATTCTTGCAAAGCTGTTCAGCGGGACCCGCAGTTTCGCAAGCGGCTTCTTCACGACGCTTCTCTTTCTCTTTTTTCTTCTTGTCGCCGGCGATATTTTTCTCCAACGCCTCGTGGAGATCATGCCCCGCTTCAGCAGCAAGCGTCAGGTGGTCGATATTGCGAAGCAGATAGAAAGCGACATTTCCGCCTATCTCCTGACCATTACCGTCATGAACGCCGCTGTCGGGATCGCCACCGCCGCAGTCATGTGGCTTACCGGAGTGGGCGATCCTCTCCTGTGGGGAACGACAGCCTTTCTGCTGAACTTTGTGCCAATCCTCGGCCCGGCCCTGGGTGTGCTGATCTTCCTCCTCGCGGGCGCACTCGCCGCTGACACGGTGTGGCTGATGCTTCTTCCAGCCGGACTTTACTTGAGCATTCACCTAATCGAGGGAGAGACATTTACGCCGATGTTGCTTGCCAGGCGTTTCACGCTCAATCCGGTTCTAGTGATCGTGTCTCTCGTCTTCTGGTTCTGGATGTGGGGCGTTCCCGGCGCGATCTTGTCAGTGCCCATGCTGGCAATATCGAAGATCGTTTGCGACCGGGTGCGACCCTTGGCGGCGTTTGGCCATTTCTTGGAAGGATGAAGAAGCTCGCACCGGTCTGCGAAACAGTTGCCGCGTGTTTGTGCGCCCCCGCTTTTTCAATACCCGCAGGACTTCGTGCGCTCACGTCGGAGGCGTCGCCGTCCCGGCCGGCGAAGGTACTTTCGAACGTCAGCGAATGCCGAAAGACTACTGAAAGGCGGAAATCCCGGATGTCGCTTTGCTCATCCGGGCTACGCTTGCCGTCAGGGATCGGTATAATCACACGTAAGAGATTTCAGAATGATGCGACGGCACGTTTGCTGTGCTCGTTGGTACACGGCCGGCTCGGCAATTAGCCGTATTTTATTTTCAGCACAGATGAGGCGGTTTCGTAGCCGGTTGCCGCCCCATCGTTGCTTGTCGATGAAATTTACGAGACCGAGGGCATCTGTTCCAGTCGCATCAGCAATGAGCAGCTCAACGAGCTTTTGTTGGTCAGGGTCACGGTAGTGCTCCGGGTTCAGGTCAAATGCCGCTTCGGGTCCAGCGATTGCCAGCTTGTAGACGAGAGCGAGGCCTGCAAGTGCAGCGATAGCAACGAGTATGTTTGCCATTTTACACCTCAATCAACTCGACACATACGAAGCCGACAACTGCGGTGATGCGACCGGAGGCAGCATCTGCGGCATCACACCTTCGTTCCAATTCCCGGGAGGGGGCGCGGCTTCTTGTGAGAGTGCTTGCTCGGCGCGCCTTGCGTGCTCAGTAGCGCGCCCACCGCAATGGGGCGACTCTCCGAACGCGGCGGGCATGGCATCCCTCGCTGGTTTGGTTATGACAATCCACATCCAGCGGACTGGTTTCAAAACTCGCCCTAGCGAGCCGCCGGCCCGCTACCGCGGCCCCGGCCGGTTACCCCATCTAGCTTGCTGCGCTTGCTTCGGTCGTGGTGCATCAGCCCTTGTCGGCCAGACAAGCGAAGCGTTGTTCATAGCCCAAATGGCAGCTTGGGTGCGGTTGCTGACGTGGAGTTTGCGAAAAATCGCTTTCACGTGGGCCTTCACGGTTGCCTCGGCGATATCAATCTTGCGAGCGATGCGCTTGTTCGAGCAGCCTTCAAAAACGCAGCGCAGGATGCATTTTTCACGCACAGAAAGCAGCGGGACGGCGCCGGTCTGCGGTGATCGTTGAGTCACAGTACAAATGCTAGTTGGCGTCCGGGCATCATTATTCTCGATTCCGGGTAGCGGCAGAGCATCGTCTTCGTTGAAGGCCGTATGTTCGGGACGGTCGTCGTGATTGCTGATGAATGGCAATAATTCGGGCGGCAAAATAGTTTCGCCCAGCATCACCAATTCCAGGGTCTTTATGAAAGAGCTGCAGCTCCTGGTTTTTATGAAACAAGCGCTGGCGCCTGCTTGATACGCAGAGATTGCGTCGCTGCGGCGGAAGTGATCGGCAAGTACCACGACACGTCCCAACGGATTCAGCTTTCTGAAAAGCCTAATTTGAGAGAGGACGTCGTTCTGCTCGTTACCGGCATCGACAATGAGCAAAATCGGCTGGTCTTGCGAGAGCGGGATTTGCTCAAGGCTGCGGATATAAGAATCTGAAGGAACGACACGAGAACCATTTACAATTTGGGCTCGGGCCAAAACCTCCCTGAGCGTGGCATTTCGTCGGAGGAATACCGTCTCAAGGGACTGTCGCATGGCTACACTCCACGCCTTCGCCCCCTTCAGCCGTCATTTGAAAAGAACAGTAGTGCACAAGACTTAATCCCACATTCCAGGTAACGTGTTGGTGATCAGGCCCGGTGCGGCGGTCTTGCGGGGGCGCCGACAGCCTCCACAAGATGGCGTGGGGTGGACTGCCGGCATCGGCGGCGAATACGCGGACACCAACAATTGGACCACGTTCGCTGAATACGACCACGTCGGCGTACCAGCGCGAACTGCGCTCTTCCGGACGGTCGGCGTCGTCAGTACGATCGGTCGATCCGCCGACGATTTATAAATACAAGCTCCAACTTAATCCCGTTCCACCGTCGCGACGCGGCCCTTCTCAATCGCCAGCGCCAGCTTGCCGTGCTTGAGCGCGAGCGCTTTCTCACCGAATAATTCGCGGCGCCAGCCGGTGAGCGCTTGCACGTCGGCATTGTCGTCGGCGGCGATGCGTTCGAGATCGTCGACGGTGGCGATGACTTTGGCGGCGACGTGATGGCTCTCCGACACCATGCGCAGCAGCACCTTGAGCAGTTCGACAATCGCTGCGCCATTGGTGGCCGGCTGAAAGCGCGGCTGCAGCGGCAGCGTCTTCGGATCGCGCTCCAGGCCGCGGCTCACCGCGGCGACGATGGCATCGCCCCAGCGCGAGCGTTCGAAACCCTTGGGCAGCGACCGCAGGTTCTTGAGCCGCTCGATGGTGGTCGGTGCCTGCACCGCGATGTCGGCGAGTACCTCGTCTTTGAGGACGCGTGAGCGCGGCACGTCGCGCGTCTGCGCTTCGCGCTCGCGCCAAGCGGCGACCTCGATCAGCACGGCAAGCTCCTTCGGCTTGCGCACGCGGGTCTTCAGCCGCTGCCAGGAATTGTCCGGCTCCATGCGATAGGTGTCGGGCGACGTCAGCACCCGCATCTCGTCCTGGACCCAATCGGCGCGGCCGCGTTTTTTCAGATCCTCCACCAGGGCCAGATAGACATCACGGAGATGCGTCACGTCGGAGACGGCGTAACGCAGCTGCGCGTCGGACAGCGGCCGCCGCGTCCAGTCGGTGAAGCGGTGCGATTTGTCGAGCGTGTCGCCGGTGATGCGCTGCACGAGTTGGTCGTAGGAAATCGAGTCGCCATAGCCGAGCACCATGGCCGCGACCTGGGTGTCGAAGATCGGATGCGGGATCAGCTTGGCGGCATGCCAGACGATTTCGATGTCCTGGCGCGCGGCGTGAAACACCTTCATCACTTTGTCGTCCGCCATCAGCGCGTAGAACGGCGCGAGGTCGATGCCCGGCGCCAGCGCGTCGACCACCACGGCGTCTTCCGACGTGGCCATCTGCGCCACGCAGAGCAGCGGATAATAGGTCGTCTCGCGCAGGAATTCGGTATCGACCGTCACAAAGGGATGGCTGGCGATCCGCCGGCATACGGCGGCGAGCTCCGCGGTCGTCGTGATGAGCTGCATAGGGAGGGGGCTGGAAGAATTTAACGCCATGTTCAAACGCTTTGGTACCGCGGGAGTGTCGGCCAGATGCCGTAGGGGTGGCAAGCCCGTGGGAGACGAAAACAGGCCTAGCTACCGCGAATTCTGCCCATATGGATGAACTCCCAGGGGCTCGGCAGCGGACCGACCGGCACCTCGATCAGGGTCGGGCCGTCGCGGTGGCCAAAGGCGCGCCGCAGCGCGCCGCGCAGTTCCTGCGGCGTCGTCACCCGTTCAGCTTCGGCGCCGAAGCTCCTGGCAAAGGCCACGAAATCCGGATTGGCGAGATCGCTGCCGATCAGCCGGTTGCCGTAGAGTTCCTGCTGCATGCGCCGGACATTGCCGAAGGCGCCGTCGTTGAACACCACCGCGGTGAGCGGAATGCGATGCCGCATCGCGGTGGCAAGCTCGTTGGCGGTGAACATGAAACCGCCGTCGCCGGAGATCGAAACCACCGGCACATCGCGCCGGGCATTTTGCGCGCCGAGCGCGGTGGCAAAGCCCCAGCCGAGATTGTCCTGATAGCCAGGCGACAGGAAAGTGCGCGGCTTATAGACTGGAAAGGCGAGCCGCGCGGCGAATCCGAGTTGCGTAACCTCATCGACAAACAGGCCGTCCTCCGGCAGTTCGGCGCGGATCGCTTCGAGAAAGCCGATCTGGGGGCTGAGCTTGTCGAGGCGCTTGCGCCAGCCGGCTTGGCGCTCCTGCATCTCGGCCCGGCGGGCCGGCCGTTTGGCGTTGAAACGCGGCAGCTCGGCGAGAAGCCGTTGCAGAATTGGCGCCGCATCGCCGGTCAGTGTCACGGCGGGCTTATGCAGGCGATTGTGTTCCTTGGCATCGGCATCGACGCGGATGATCGCAAGCTCGCGATCGACGCCCCACTGCCGGAACTGGGTGAGGAGCCGCGTGCCGACCGCCAGAACCGCGTCGGCCTCACCCCATAGATCGCGGCCGAGCGGCAAAGTCACGCTCAGGGGATCGCGGCTGTCGAGCACGCCGCGGCCGCGTCGATAGCCGAGCACCGGCGCCTGCAGCATCGCCGAGAGCGCGGTGACTTCTTCGGAAGCATCCTGCGCGCCGCCGCCGCAGATGATCATCGGCCGCTTCGCCGCGCCGAGCCGTTTCGCGGCGCGGCGGATGGCGTCGCTGTCGATCTTGGGGACGGGCGGCGGCAGCGGCGCCGGTCCATTTACCGCAGTGGATTTGCCCCAGACATCGATTGCGCATTCGAGCACCGCCGGGCCTGGGCGGCCGCTCTTCATCGCCCGCATCGCCAGCGCCGTCGCACTCGCGGCCTGCTCGGGCTTCCGGATCAGCGTGGAATGGTCGACGAGGCGCGCAACGATGCCGGCCTGATCGCGGATCTCATGCAGATGCCCGAGGTGCCGCCCGATATCGTCGTTTGGGATTTGGCCGATAAGGCCGAGCACCGGCGCATTCATCGAATAGGCGGTGAGAAGGGCGGCGGAAGAATTGAGCAATCCGGGCCCCGGCACGACGGCATAGGCCTGCGGCTTGCCGGTCGCCAGCGCCGCGCCGAGCGCCATATAGGCCGCGCCTTGCTCGTGCCGGGTATGGACGGTGCGCAGCCGGTCGGACGCCCGGAACAGCGCCTCGAACAGGTGATCGTTCTGCACGCCCGGCAGCGCATAGACCGTATCGAGCCCGTGGGCGACGAGGCTTTCGAGCACCGCATCCGCCGCCGTCATGGTGACGGCAGCATCCTTCCGCTCGTCCCCGCGAAGGCGGGGAGCCTGCCTGGATTCCCGCTTGCGCGGGGATGAGCGGAGGTTTCCAGTTTTGGGTGTTGCTTTCGCGGTGGCTGCGGCCGGTTTCTTCTTCATATTGGCTCCCCTGACGCGCCCGGAGTGTGCAGATCGGCGGCCGTCTGTCGAGGCTGGAACACGCGCCCGGGGCAGTCTTGACAAGGCGGTGCGGCGCGGTGCTTCTGCGCCCGACTTGGCTTCTGAGCCTGAGTTGGTTTCTGCGCCCGGTTTGGCGTGAACGCCACCTTTTCACCTTGAAGCGGATTTGAGGATGCATCGCTACCGCACCCATACTTGCGGCGCGCTCCGCGAGAGCGACATCGGCACCGAGGTCCGGCTGTCCGGCTGGTGCCACCGTATTCGCGACCATGGCGGCGTGCTGTTCATCGATCTGCGCGACCATTACGGCCTCACCCAGGTGGTGGCCGATCCGGACAGCCCGGCATTCAAGCGCGCCGAAACGCTGCGGTCGGAGTGGGTGGTGCGCATCGACGGTAATGTGCGCAAGCGTCCGCAAGGCACCGAAAATTCCGACCTGCCGACCGGCGCGGTCGAGGTCTATATCCGCGACATCGAGGTGCTGGGACCGGCCGCCGAATTGCCGATGCCGGTGTTCGGCGATCAGGAATATCCTGAGGATATAAGGCTTAAGTACCGTTTCCTCGACCTGCGTCGCGACAAGCTGCACCAAAACATCATGAAGCGCGGCCAGATCATCGATTCGATCAGGCGGCGCATGAAGGAGCAGGGCTTCTTCGAATTCCAGACGCCGATCCTCACCGCGTCGTCGCCGGAAGGCGCGCGCGACTTTCTGGTGCCGTCGCGGCTGCATCCGGGAAAGTTCTATGCGCTGCCGCAGGCGCCGCAGCAGTTCAAGCAGTTGCTCATGGTGTCGGGCTTCGACCGCTATTTCCAGATCGCGCCGTGCTTTCGCGACGAGGATGCCCGCGCCGACCGCTCGCCGGGCGAGTTCTATCAGCTCGACGTCGAGATGAGCTTCGTCACCCAGGACGATGTGTTCGCAGCCGTCGAGCCGGTGCTGCGCGGCGTGTTCGAGGAGTTTTCCGGCGGCAAGCCGGTGACGCCGAAATTCCCGCTCATTCCCTACAAGGAAGCGCTCGCCAAATACGGCACCGACAAGCCGGACCTGCGCAACCCGATCGTCATGAAAGACGTGTCGGAGATTTTCCGCGGTTCCGGCTTCAAGATCTTCGCGCGGATTCTTGAAAGCAGCCCGACAGCCGCGGTGTGGGCGATCCCGGCGCCGGGCGGCGGCTCGCGCGCGTTCTGCGACCGCATGAACTCCTGGGCACAGGGTGAGGGGCAGCCGGGGCTGGGTTACGTTTTTTGGCGAAAGAGGTCAGAGGGTCTATCGTCACAGGAAGTACAGCTGCTCGCTTGGGACCTTCAAAAAGCGATTGAAGAAGGACGCACTGCTGACGCGGAACAGCTCTACCAGAAGTGGGTTGAGCAAGTCGAACCGGTTGGACCACTAGCGAACAACATTGGACCGGAGAGAACAGAGGCGCTTCGGCGTCAGCTTGCATTAGACCGAGCCTCATTCGGAGAGGGGGACGCTGTGTTCTTCGTCGCCGGTGAGCCGCAGAATTTTTACAAATTTGCCGGGGCGGCGCGCACCAAGGTCGGCGAGGAGCTCGGGCTCGTACAGAAGGACCGCTTCGAACTGTGCTGGATCGTCGATTTCCCAATGTACGAATGGAACGAGGAAGAGAAGAAGATCGACTTCTCCCATAATCCGTTCTCGATGCCGAACGCTTCGGTCGACGAATTCCTGGCGCTCAACGACGGCGACAAGGACAAGATCCTGGCGCTCAAAGCGATCCAGTATGATGTCGTCTGCAACGGCATCGAGCTGTCGTCCGGTGCGATCCGTAATCATCGCCCCGAGGTGATGAAGAAGGCCTTCGCCATCGCCGGCTATGACGAGAGCGTGCTGGAACAGAAATTCGGCGGCATGCTGCATGCACTGTCGCTCGGCGCGCCGCCGCACGGCGGCATCGCGCCCGGCATCGACCGCATCGTGATGCTGTTGTGCGGCGAGGAAAACCTGCGCGAGGTGGTGCTGTTCCCGATGAACCAGCGCGCCGAAGACCTCTTGATGGGCGCGCCGTCGGAAGTCACCGCCAAGCAATTGCGCGAGCTGCATATCCGCGTCGTGCCTCCGAGCTGAATTGCTGACCCCGATCCGTCACCCAGACTACGTCCCGTCACCCTGAGGTGGCCGCGAAGCGGCCCTCGAAGGGCGACGGCGGCACGGCCTCGTAGCGTGCACCCTTCGAGGCCCGCGCTTCGCGCGGGCACCTCAGGGTGACGGGATATGCTCAGCAATTCCCCCAACAAAAAGTCGCGCCTTAGTTTGCGGTTGAAGCTTATTCGGCCGCCAACGGCATCTGCATCTCGCGCAGCGTCCCCATAATCCTGTCATAGACACCGTCCATCCGTTTCGCGCGCATCAGCCGCAAAATCAGCCGGAGTTCGCGCAGCACGTCGAGCGAATGCCGGTTGCCATAACCCAAGGCGCTCGCCAGTTGGAAGGCTCTGCGCTCGTCGCGCCACCAGCGCTCCGCGACAACGACCGCCGTGCCGAGGCTGCGCGCGGACAACATCGCGGCGCGGGCGCCGAAGCGGGCGCGGACGGCGCCGTGTTGCGGGCCGAGTCTTAGCCATCGCTCGACGCGAAGCTTGAATTCATTCACCGCGGCGCCATGGTCGAAGGCGGTGCCGATTTCCGCCAGCGCCGCGTCCAGCGCCGAGCCGGTTTCGCGGCGTGCCGAAGCTGCCGCGAAGCGTATCCGCTCAAACTCGCGCGCATCGCGGGGCCGGTAGGGCATCGGTTCGCACCCTGGGTTCGGCCAGATATGTAACCGTTACAGTTACCGTTTCAAGGGGGACGTCGCTAAAATAATGACATCGGCCAGCCGACCAAATCAGGGGGCGAATTAGGCGCGTAGCAGTATGGGCGACGCATTATCCGCTCGTCCCCGCGAAAGCGGGGACCCAGGCTGCTGCAGCAATACGCTGGAAAACTCATCTGGATTCCCGCTTGCGCGGGAATGAGCGGAAGGATCGCTAGCGGCGGCGCCGGACGCTCAAAACAGCTTCAGGCAGCACAGCACCTTGCCGAAGATTTCCAGCTCGTGGAGCGGAACTTCCTCGGCGGCGTGATTGGGATTGTCGGAAATGATCCTCACGCGTGGTTTAGCCGAGCGCACCGCCTGCAGCCGCTTGACCACGATGTTCTCGAAGGTGTCGCGGATGGCATAAAGCCCGTCCGGGGTCGGTGTCTTGTGGCCGGTATCGATCACGACCCGGTCGCCCGACATCACGGTCGGCGCCATGCTGTCGCCGAAGGTGTCGAGCACCAACAGCCGACCGGCCGTGGTGTGCAATTGCTCGCGGACGAAAGACGGCGGAAATACCCAGCCCTCGGCTTTCAAGGGGTCGGCATGCTTGCCGTCCTTGCGCAGCTCGTGCGAGGCGACGCCGCCGCCGCCCATGCCGGCGCGGGTTTCCAGTTCCGGCACCTGGTCCTCGGCCGGCCCGTGCGGCTCGCGATGGCTGTCGTCATCGCGCAGGATGTCGCTCAACTCGATGTGTCCGCCGGTGCCGGGCAATTTTCCCCACAGCAGGATCTGCTCCGGCGAATAGCCCAGCACATTGGCGAACGGCTTGAGATGGTCCAGCCGCATCCTGATCACGCCGTTTTCAAGCCGCGATAGCTGCTGCTTGGAGACGCCGGAACGGCGGACGAGTTCGCTGCGGCTCATGCCGCGCGCTTCGCGCGCGTGATAGATGCCGGTGAACTGCTTTGCCGACTTCGTTCGCTTTGCCATGGCCTATTGTCACGGATTCGGTGCAAAACGGCTAGTGTCTAAAATGGTGACTTGACCTTGTCGTCGTCACATATTATGTGACATTTGGTGACGCCAAGGCAAGGGAAAAAGCGATGCGGAGCCGGTTATGGACCACTGAACGTGTCGGCGTTTTGCAGCGGTTATGGGCCGACGGCAAAACCGCGGTCGAGATCGCAGCGGCGCTGGACGGCGTGTCCCGCTCCGCGGTTCTCGGAATGATTTTCCGGCTGCGGCTCGGTGCCGAGGATGGGGCTGGAAGCAAAACAGCGCGAACCAATCCGGCCAAAAGCCGGGCACCGGCGGCGGCGCCGCTGGCGCCGGCGCGACGTCACCGGCGCAGGCGAAAGAAAAACCCGATCGCGGACACGCCGCTGCGGCGGAGCGGGCCGGTCGGCTTGTTCGATCTGACGAATGACATGTGCCGCTGGCCGTACGGGCAGTTGGGCGGCCGGAATTATTTGTTCTGCGGCGCGCCGGGCGCCGATCTCACCGGCGGCATTCCTTACTGCGCGCTGCACATGCGCCGTGCCTATTTGATACCGCCGCGCGCCGCTGCGGCCAAAACCGGCAAGATCAACAAAATTTCGAACAGTGGGAGCAGTGCATGCCTTCCTGGAGCAAAGGCGCCGGCGTTTCGGACGAAGTCTCCCACGCTGGCGCCGCGCTAAATCTCACGAGCCGCGCCGCGGCCGCGGCCCGCGCCGAACTGTGCGGCGACCGAAGCGGCATTCTCGGCGCCATCGGCGAGGCCGCCCCGATTCCGCTCGGCCGCACGCGGACCGTACCCGATCGCTGGTCCTTCATTCATGTCATGGAGCGGATGGAGGAGGCGTTCCGCATTCTGGGCCGGCTGCCGATGCCGAGCCGGCCGCGCGGCTATCTCAACTCGATGCCGGTCTATCTCTACGATCGCGGCGATCTGAATTCGCAGCTCGAAACTTATGAGCTCGAACGCCTGGCCAAGCTCCGCAACCGCGTCCGCATTCCGCCGTCGCCGGCCGAAATCGCCAGAATGGAGGAGGCGCTGCGCTGGCCGTCGCTGTTTCTCGCCGGGCAGGACTACGAGTATGTCGCCCGCGCCGTCAATCTCGGCTCATTGTGGGCGGCGTTCGATCGCGACATCGACAAGGCGCTCAAGCCGCTGAAGATGACGCGCCGCACTTTCAATGCGCGCAAATTGCAAGGGCTGCGCATCATCGAACGGGAATTGATCCGCCGCCGCGCGCCGGTGCGCTGACATGTCCGCGCCTCAGGCCGACGCGCCCGGCCGCGGCGCCGGCAAGCCGCGCCGCGATGCCGGCAAACGCGCATGTTTGATCGCCGCCTACCGCGAAGGTTTGGAGCTGGCCGCCGTGCTGCTGGTCGCAGGCGCGGATTCGTTCCGCCTCGTCGCGGCGGAGCATGACGGCGAAACTGCTTTAGCAACCGCCGAGACTGTGACAGCGCGTTGGTGGTGCCGACGCCGGTCGCAGGCCGACGGTATGGTGGCGGCGGTGCGGCTGATCCGAACAACTTCTCCCGATCAAGCGCAGGAATCTGTCGCGCGTGCCGCGAAACGTCTCGGCGTTTCGCTTCTTTCCGACGAAGAGATCGCCGAAGAAGCGATGCGCGCGATCGCGCGCCTCGATGCCGAAGTCGAGCGGCAGATGCAAACCGGCGCCTTAAAGACCGTCAACAAAGCCTATCGCGCCTATCGGCTCGAAACTTCCGGGCGCGGCGAGAGCGTGCTGCGTTATGCCGACTGGATGGAGCGCTACAAGGCGAATTTGGTTCGCGACATTGCCGCCAATCTTCGTCTGGTCTGACGAATCATTGCGAGTGAAACGGCTTCGGCCGCAAAAATCGGGTTTCGGCGGCTCTCTCGTGCAAATATTTTTTTCGGCCGATAAATCAAATACATCGTCGCTAAATAAAGGACGATCGGTGACCACGTCGCTTGACGATGCGGCGAAATCGGCGCATTTCCTCGCGTGCAGGCGGGCCTTGGCGAACTGCGTCCGCTGCACTTTCCCTCCCGACCGAAACCAAATCTTGCACGCGATTTTGCCGGTGACGTCGCCGTCAGGGCGACGCCGCGCTTTGTCGTGCGTGTCGTTTCGTGTCGTGGCCGGGCCGTGAACCGCCGCAACATCAGCGCAACAAGCAGGGTGACGACGTGAACGCCAAGGGCAGAGTGAAATTTTATAACGAGGCCAAGGGTTACGGATTTCTCACGCGTGATGACGGTTCTGGAGACGTGTTCCTCCACCGCTCCGCCGTGCCGGCCGGATTAGGACTTTTGTACGAAGGCCGGCCAGTGAGCTTCGATATCGAAATGACCCCGCGCGGCCAACGCGCCGTGAACGTGGCGCCCTTGGCGGAGTGCCGCAAGGCTGGGCCTCTATCGGGCTGACCGCGGTCGTTATTCTTGGTTGGATCGTTGAGGCCGCGGTCAAATGGACCGTTGGTGCCGTTTTGGCGCATTTTCAGTGAGGCTTGCGCCGTAGCGAAGTCGAATACCACCACATCCACATATTGCATCGCCCCGTTCGGCTCTGGCCGGCGGGGCGCTTTTTTTATGTGCCGATTTTGCCGATGGGCGCGCCACAAATGAATCGGGGGAGGGACGCCAAGTACCTCCCCCGCGGCATCGATCTCCACTGATCAATGAAGATCGGGCCGGTCTCCTTCATCGCCCGCGCGAGGAATTCTGAGAGAGAGAGAACGCCGCTACAGCGTTCGCGTCTTCGAATTCGAATTCGATTTATGTGCTGCTGGTTTCGGGCCGGCCGGCGTGAGGGTCGAAGGACCCTCACGCTCCATGCCGTCGCCGCTCAAGCTGCGGCGCTGACTTTGCCTTCCGTGGGAACGGACGACACAGTCTTGAGGATCTGCGAGGCGATCTGGTAAGGGTCGCCTTGCGAATTCGGCCGGCGATCTTCGAGATAGCCTTTGTAGCCGTTATTCACGAAGCTATGCGGCACGCGGATCGAGGCGCCGCGATCGGCAACGCCGTAGCTGAACTGATGGATCGAGGCGGTCTCGTGCTTGCCGGTCAGACGCATATGATTGTCCGGACCGTAAACCGCGATGTGGTCCTCGCGGTTCGCCTCAAACGCCTTCATCAGCGCTTCGAAGTATTCCTTGCCGCCGACTTCGCGCATGAACTTGGTCGAGAAGTTGGCGTGCATGCCTGAGCCGTTCCAGTCGGTATCGCCAAGCGGCTTGCAATGGAATTCGATGTCGACGCCGTACTTTTCAGTCAGGCGCAGCATCAGATAGCGAGCCATCCACATTTCGTCAGCGGCCTTCCTGGAGCCCTTGCCGAAAATCTGGAATTCCCACTGGCCCTTGGCCACTTCGGCGTTGATGCCTTCGTGGTTGATGCCGGCGGCCAGACAAAGATCGAGATGCTCTTCGACCATCTTGCGGGCGATGTCGCCGACGTTTTTGTAGCCGACGCCGGTATAATACGGCCCCTGCGGCGCGGGATAGCCGCTCGAGGGAAAGCCGAGCGGGCGGCCGTCCTTATAGAAGAAGTATTCCTGCTCGAAGCCGAACCAGGCGCCGGGATCGTCGAGAATAGTGGCGCGCTTGTTCGATGGATGCGGCGTCGTGGTGTCCGGCATCATGACTTCGCACATGACCAGCGCGCCGTTGACGCGCGCGGCGTCCGGATAAACCGCAACAGGTTTGAGAACGCAGTCGGAGCTTGAACCTTCCGCCTGCATGGTCGAGCTCCCGTCGAAGCCCCAGAGCGGAAGCTGCTCCAATGTAGGAAATGCGTCGAAGTCCTTGAGCTGCGTCTTGCCCCGCAGATTGGGCACCGGCGTATAGCCGTCGAGCCATATGTACTCGAGTTTATATTTTGTCATTACCATCTCTCTTAAGGCTGGTGAGCAAGGTGTGAGAGCGTGCTGACGCTCTCAGCGCCAACGGCGACCCGGCCGCCGACTGCCGACCTTTTCAAGCATTTAGCGTGCCAATCGATGCCGCAGCGCACAGGGCAACGGCGGTGCAGCAAATTACCCTTTGGAATAGATGCCGGGGGAATGAGCAGAAAGACGAATGCACATATTGTAGTCATGCGCTGATTTTATGAGAGGCATGCTGAACAATCGGCGAGCAAAGCATTATATAAGTAATAGAGTCTCACAGACTAATGTGCGCATGGAAGATTGCGCATCGCTCGAAGGAGCAAAGCAATGACGACCGATTCTTCAGGTACGACGGCGAAGATTTATACGTTTCCGCCGCGGGGACGTTTCGCCATGAATGTCCAGCGTGAAGAAACTCAAACAGTGTTTCAGATGCCGCGCGGTGTCAAAGTCGCGTCGGGAGCCTGGTATCACGACGAAGCCGTCCAGGCCGAGCAGAATCGGAAAAATTAACTGGCCGCGACGCGCCTGGCCTTTCGCCTAACGGCCGTGCGCCGGGCAGCCTCGTGGCGGTATCTTTCTGCCTCCAATCAGAGCCGGCGCTTTTCCGCGTGTGTTTTCGCGGTCGATCCAGCCTGCGATCTTGAATTATCGAGCGGCATTCTGGCCAGCGAAAAAGCGCTGCTGGTTCGTCCATTCGGCGATGCTGTTGGCTTTGATCCACTCGGCCAGTTCGTCGTGACGCACCAGCCAGACATCGGGGAAGCCGCGAAGATATTTCAGGATACGATCGATTTGCGCTGCCATGAGCGGACGGCCGCCGAAATGGCAATGTGCCGTGACGTTGAGATATGATGTCGGCTCGTTCCTGTACAAATAGTCAAAGGTGTCTTTGTAAACGTCGAACCAGTCGCGCGGATTGCCGCGAAGGACGCGGTGGTCGGCAAAATCCGTGTGGGGCAGCGCGACCAGTGTGCCCTTCGCAGTCTTGACGCAGAACGGCAGGTCGATGTTGTTGTAATCGCCGTACCAAAGAAATCCGGCTTCGGCGATGAGTTCTTCTGTGCTCGCCGTCGGCGCGAGCACCGGACTGAGCCAGCCCTTTGGTGGCGCTCCGGTCAGTTTCTTGAACACGCCGACGCACTTTTCGATGATCGCGCGTTCCTCATGGGGTGTGAGATAGGCCATCAGCGCATCTTGCGTATAGGAATGCGCGGCGATCTCGTGGCCCGACTTCAGCATGCAATCGACCGCGCTCGGCGCGATCTCCATTGAATGCGCGTTGGCGACGAAGGTGGCCGGCACCTGATGCTCATTGAGAATCTTGAGCAGGCGCCACACTCCGTTGCGGCTGCCATAGGTGCCCCACGTCATCGCCGCACGGTCGTGGGTATTGGGCCGCAGCGATGTCGTCTGTACCGAGAATGGCGGCCCTTTGTCGCCGGACCAATTCTCCATCAGGCAGGTGACGACAACGGCAATGCGCGCTCCGTTCGGCCAGTTAAATCCCGAAGCCTGATTGTTGGCTGCTGTCACGGTTGTACCTCGCGTCTTGATCGGATAAGGGCCTGGGCCTGTAGAATTTGGCAGGCGGATTGTGCACGTTGCAGAGTCCGGGCATGCGCGCAAGAGGCAGAAGCCTCACCCGAAATGCAGGAGGAATCCCACTGTGAATCGTCGTGATTGTATTCGTTTCGGAGCAGCGGCTCTTGGCGTTGGTTTTTTCCCCGCTGCGCAAGCGCGGGCCCAATCGAAATATCCGCAAACGACAATCCGCTTGATTGTTCCTTATGCGCCGGGCGGCGTGGTGGATGCGGTGGCGCGCAACTGGGCCGAGAAAATGAGGGGGCTGCTTGGTACCGTCATCGTCGAGAACGAGGGCGGTGGCGGCGGCACGATCGGTGCCGCGACGGTGGCTCATGCAACTGCCGACGGCTACACGCTCTTGTTCGGCGACACCAGCTCGCAAATTATCGCGCCATATTTGATGCTGCGTCCGCCATACGATCCGGCCAAGGATTTTGCGCCAATTTCCATGGTGGCAACCTCTTCGACCGCGATCGTCGTACACCCAAGCGTGCCGGCAGCGAACTTCAGCGAATTCATCGCCTACGCCAAGGCGCATCAAAAACAATTGTCCTACGCGTCGGCCGGCACGGGGACGGTAACGCATCTCGCCGGCGAGCTTTTCAAACAGCTCATCAACGCGCCTGATATTTTGCACATCCCGTATCATGGCGCGGGGCCCGGTCTGATCGATCTTCTCAGCGGTGTCGTGCCGATGATGACGCCGAACATCACCAGCCAGGTTTTGAATTTTCATCGCGACGGCAAGATCAAGATCCTCGCGGTCTGCGCCCCGGCGCCGCTGCAGGCCGCGCCGGATATTCCGGCAGCCGTCACCACGCTGCCGGGGCTGGTCGTTCAGCTCACCTGCGGCGTTCTCGGTCCGGCGCAGACGCCGGCGCCGATTGTCGCGCAGATATCGGACGCGACTGCCAAGGCGATCCGGGATCCCGATTTCATCCGCATTTTGTTGGCCGCAGGCCTCGACGCCCGAACGGACGCGAGTGCGGCTACGGCGCGGACTTATCTCGCCGCGGAACGCGAGCGCCTGGTGCCGATCATCAAAATGGCGGGTCTTGAGCCGCAGTAGGTTTATATACGTAAGCCCTGGAGAAAAGCGTGGGATCCCGATCTTATCTCCATGGAAGTCGGTGCTACCGGTGTGGTGGTAGCAGTGGGTGACGCCCTACCGGAGCAGCCGGGGGCGGTCGCAGCGATCGAAGGGGCGATAGAGACCATAGGGGAGGCGGCGGCGGTCGTGGTGGCAGCTTTACACGCCTATTGCGCGTAACGAAATCAGCAGGCGCCATCTGTAAAATTCGGCCCGGTTCGAATGTGACTTGTCGTTGAGCAATTTCAATAGGCTGCGGCCGCTTTCTCTACGCAACTATAGCGGGAACGGCTGAATTTATTGAAGGGGCCTGAGTCTTTTTGCGTATCGCGGCAGGCACTCCATTAACCTTTTGCTGTTGAACGCTCTTCATCCTTTGTTAATCAAATTGACGAAGCGAAACCGCGGTATTACTAACGAAAGGTAAATTTGCGTATGAAATTCGCATGCCGGAATACAAAATGTTACCGGCCGGAGACACGGCTCTTGTCGTGGAATTCGGCGACCATATCGAGCGGCGGCTCAGCAGTTGGGTCCTGGCGCTGGCGGAACGCCTGACCGAGGCGCGCATAAACGGCGTGGTCGAAACCGTTCCGACCTATCGATCTTTAATCGTGCATTTCGATCCATTGGTTGTGTCCACGGCATCGCTGATGACGCGCGTCGTCGATCTCATGCGCGGATTGCAACTCAAGCAGAGCATCGGCCGGCACTGGTATTTGCCGGCCTGCTACGACCCTGCGATCGCACCTGACCTTGACGACGTTGCCGAACGCACCGGACTTTCGTCGGCGCAGGTGGTCGATCTGCACAGTTCGACGACGTATCACGTTTACATGCTCGGCTTTCTTCCCGGCATGGCTTATCTCGGCGATGTGCCGGCCGAACTTGGATTGCCGCGGCGGACTACGCCGCGATTGCATGTGCCGGCCGGTTCGCTCGCCATCGCGACGACGATGACCTGCGTCTATCCGCTGGATACTCCGGCGGGGTGGCATCTCATCGGACGTTCGCCGGTACCGTTCTGGGAGCGGCGTCCCGTGATCAAGACATTGCTCGCTCCGGGCGACAGGGTGACTTTTTCGCCGGTGTCGCTGTCCGAGTTCGAGGAGCTCTCGGCAAAGGCCGCCGCCGGCGCATTGCATATCGAACCCGTCGAAGAGACGATGGAGGTCGCCGCGTGACAGCTGCTATTCGTGTTCTCGCGCCGGGCCTTTTGACGACTATTCAGGATCTTGGACGTCCCGGTCATCAATCCCTCGGCATTCCCGTCGGCGGGGCGCTCGATCCGGTCGGCTTGCGCGCGGCCAACGTGCTGGTCGGCAACCCACCCACGAGCGGTGCGCTTGAAGTCGCTTATGTCGGACCCACGCTGGTGATCGAAGCCCCCGAAGCGCGCCTGTCGTTTGCCGGCGCCTCGGCCGACATCGAGATTCTGCCCAATGCAAAAGCTTCGACCGGCAGGCGGATCGACACGATGCGCAGTGTCCGGCTCCGCCGCGGCGAGGTGGTACGCATCGGTGCGCTCTCGGGTGGTGCTGTGCTCTATATCGGTGTCGAAGGCGGGTTCGACATCGAGCCCGTGCTGGGCAGTGTTTCAACCTATATGCGCGGCGCAATCGGTGGGTGGCAGGGGCGCGCTCTGATCGCGGGCGATCGGCTTCCGCTCCGTCTCAGTGAGGCAAGCGACGCGGATGATTGCCAATTCGACAATCTCGACCTTTCGCCGCCTGACCGATTCCGCGTCATCGTCGGACCGCAGAACGACTATTTCTCCGACGCCGCCATGGAGGCTTTCTTCAGCAGCGAGTACGAGATCGGCACCGGCGCCGACCGGATGGGCATGCGGCTGTTGGGTCCGCGTCTCGAACATTGCCGGCCGCTCAATTTCACGTCCGACGGCATCGCGCCCGGCTCGATCCAGGTGCCCGGCAACGGACAGCCGATCGTGCTGCTTGCCGATCGCCAGACCGTTGGCGGCTATCCCAAAATCGCGACCGTGATTTCGGCCGACTTGCCGGCGCTCGGCCGGATGTCGACCGGCGCGATCATTCGTTTCGCGCCCGTCACTGTCGCCGAGGCGGAAGCGGGCCGCCGCAAGCTCGTCGCCGAAATCGAATCGCTGCCCGGCAGGCTTGTGCCGATCGATCGGCCGGATGCCGATCTCACGCCGCGGCTGTTCGGTTGCAACTTGATCGGCGGCGTCGTCGGTGCGATGGAGTTGATAGAACTCCGATAACGCAGCGACGAGATGGACAGCCTCACCGGCGATCAGCAGGCAGCGCTTCCCGGCATGGCGGCCGCTGCGCGCAAGCAAGTCAAAAGCCATAAAGACCACGTGCCGCGCGGCATCCTGTGCATGGTTGTGGCGACGATAATGTTTGCCGCGGCCGCCGCATTCTCGAAATGGCAGGTTGCGATCTATCCGGTCGGCGAGGTCATGTTCCTGCGCTCGTTATCCGGACTTGTGGTGTGCGCGGCCTTCATGCTGCCGGTTACCGGTTTTTCCGTATTTGCAACGCACCGGCCGCGCGACCATGTCGCGCGCGGCCTATCGCAGTCGATTTCACAAACGCTGTCCGTCCTCGCCTACAGCCTGATGCCGCTGGCAGGCGCTGTTGCCATCAATTTCTCCGCGCCGTTGTTCGCGGCCGTCGTGTCAATTTTCTGGCTGAAGGAACGGGCTGGCCTCGCGCGCTGGAGCGCGCTTCTGGTCGGATTTTTCGGCGTGCTCATCGTGACAAATCCCGGCGCGGATTCGCTTAAGCTCGGCGCGCTGTTCGCGCTGGGCAACGCCGTCATGTACGGCAGCGTCACCGTCGCGGTTCGCGGCATGACCAAGACGGAGTCCTCGAATACGCTGTTGATCTGGCAGACGGTGACGATGGCCTTTTTTCACAGCTTTCTGCTCTTTTTCGGCTGGCGCTGGCCGACCGCCGGCGGTGCCGCCATGCTATTCGGCAGCGGTGTTGCCAACGTGGCCGGGCAATATTTCTGGACGCGGGCGCTGCACCTCGCGCCGACGACCGCGGTGTCGCCGTTCTATTATCTCATGCTGGTATGGGCGATGATCATCGGCTTTCTCGCCTGGGGCGATGTACCCTCGGCGGGACTTCTCGTCGGATCGGCTATCGTCGTTGTATCCGGGCTTTTTCTGCTTTGGCATGAGGCACGGCGACAGCGCGTGATCACCGCGGAGTCGCTTACCGACGACTAGCGCGGCGCCCCGCAATAATAGCCAATAGGCTAGGCCGCCATGATTTTTTTGACTTTACCGGATTCCCACGTGGCGATGAATTCCGGAATCTTATCGACCGGCATCGAGCGGCTGTAGAGATAGCCTTGCACTTCATCGCAGCCGAGTGCCTTCAGGAGCGCTTGCTGATCGGCAGTTTCGACACCCTCGGCGACGGTGGTCATCCCCAGCGCGTTGGCGATGATGATCACCGCTTGCACGATTACGCTATTTTCCGAGTTCTTGCCCACATCGGAGACAAAGGCACGATCGATCTTGATCTCATCGAACGGAAAGCTGCGCAGTGAGCTCAGCGAAGAATACCCGGTGCCGAAATCGTCCATCGCGATGCGTACGCCGAGCGCCTTGAGCCGATGCAATGTCGACAGCGTCTTCTCGGTATCGGAAATGAAGAGGCTTTCCGTGATTTCGAGCACTAACCGGTCGGGACCGAGAGCCGCTTCGGTGACGATGCGCAGGATCGTATCGGCAAGATTGGGCAACGAGAACTGAACCGCAGAGAGGTTGACGGCGATCTTGAGATTGCCCGGCCACCGTGCCGCTTGAGTGCACGCCTCACGGAGCGCCCATTCTCCGAGCGGAAGAATGAGTCCGCTGTCCTCTGCAATGGGGATGAAGACAGCAGGGGGGATCGAGCCCTTGATCGGATGCTTCCACCGCGCGAGGGCCTCGAAGCCGGAAACGACGTTGCGCCGCAAATCGATGATGGGTTGATATTCGAGATGCAATTGGTTTTTTTCGATCGCCTCCCGGAGGTCCAGTTCGATCTGCCGCCGATCGTTGATCTCCTCGTTCATCGACTGTTTAAAGAACCGATAGGTGCCTCGTCCGCCGTTTTTGACGGCGTAAAGTGCGAGATCGGCGGCCATCAACAATTCGTCGGCATTTTTCCCGTCACCGGGCGCGATAGCGATTCCGATGCTGACGGCGGATCGAATGCTGTGGCCCTCGATCTCATAGGGGCTGGCGACGGCGTCGACAATCGCACTCGCCACCTGCTTGAGCGAATCGCGGGAGGCGAATGAAGAGAGCACGACGGCGAATTCGTCGCCGCCCAAGCGCGCAAGCACGTCGCCGGTCCGCAATGAGCGCTTCAGCCGTTGCGCAACCTCGATCAGCAGCATGTCGCCGAGACGATGGCCAAGCGTGTCGTTTATCACTTTGAATCGATCGAGATCGAGGAACAAGACGGCGAACTCCGCGTCCGCCATTACGGCGTCGTCCGCTGCGCCTTTGCCACCGCTTAATCTGTCGATCGTGGAACGAAAAACTCGCCGATTGGGAAGGCCGGTCAGCGGGTCTTCCGACGCGAGCCGTGCGATATAGGCCTCGGCCTGGGATCGCTTCGTGACATCGGTAAATGTCTGTACGAAGCCGCCATCCGGCAAAGGCGTGCTGTGAACCTCAATGACGGCTCCATCCGGCCGCGTGTGTTCGAACGCCGCGAACTCGCCGGACGCATCGCTCCATTCCTTCGCGATGCCGGTTCCGATTTCCGGAGTCCCGGCCTGACCGTCGTCGGAGCGGCGAAAAGGCATCAGCTCGTCAAACAGGGGAGGGCGATCGATCAGTTCTTCCGGCAAGCCGAGGAGCTCACCACATCTCTTGTTGATGATGGGAATTTCACGGTCCTTGGTGACCAGCATTATGCCCTGGTTTATGTGCTCGAGCGTGAGATCAAGCTGCTTAGCCTTCTGCGCCGCGGCCGCTTCGCTGCGGAGAATGTGTTCCATGGCGCCGAGAATGACGAGCGTGAGCACCAGTCCGATTAACATGTTCGATTTGAGACTGGTCCACGCCGGTTGCAGGACGTCGCTTTCGCGGACACCGACGCTTACCCATACCGGATAGCCGTGGACCTTGCGCAACGCCATCAACAGGGGTTCTCGATTTTCAGCGTCGGTATATTCGAAGACGGTGTCCCGGCCCTGCTGCAGGTGCTGAAACAACACGGTGCCGCTCAAATTTTGACCAAGCCCAAAGCGTCCGATCGCACTGCCGCCGCTCGATCGAACCACCCCGTCACTGCCGATCATGGCGATCGCGGCATCCGTCCCGAAATCGATCTTGTTGTAGAACGTGGTGAAATGGAGGGGATTGAGCGAAGCGACGATGACGCCGCCAAACGAGCCGTCGGCGTTGTTGAAACGCCGCGTCAACTGTACCGACCACTGACCGCTGGCGCGGCCGATCAGTGGCTTGCTGATAAACAGATGATCGCCGGTGTCGCTCACCTGGACGAGGAAATGCTCCCGGTCGGCCACACTGATCGGCGGGTCTGGTTGCGGTCCCGCCGTGGACGCGCGAATGATGCCTTTGGCATCGACGATCGCGGCCTGGACGATGATGTCGCTGAGAACGTCTGTGGTCCGGATGATGGTGTTGTAGTCGGTAGTATCCTTCCGCACTTCGACGCTGCGGCGCAGGTAGAGAACCGCCTTATCGACTTCGCTTAGCGAACGAAGGACGTTTTCCTCGAATACCATCGCGAAGTTTTCGTTCGTTCGTTCTGCTTCGCTCTGGTCGATGCGGACGCTTTCGAAATACTTCACCGTGATGCCGGCCCACAGCATTGCGATGATGATTGTGCCCAATATCGCCGAGCTTCGCCGTTGAGCGATAAGCTTGGGCAGATGTGCGATGTGGAGCTTCACGAAAATAAATTCCTATTTACCAAGCGCACCCTAACTTTCGTAGGTTTCAAGCGCCTTAACCCAACGTCGCGCGAGGCGACGATGGCCAACAAATTCTTACCGCGAGGAAATCAATTTGAATGGCTTTGCGGCGCAGGTGAGAAGGATCACGGAATCGGGGCAAATGACTTCGGTCTACGCGGACATCGAGGGCTCACCCGGTCTCGGACCGTCGTTCCTCGAGCCACTGCAAGACGCCGCGGGCAGCGCCCAGCCCTGTGGCGAGGCAGGCCTGCAGCAGGTACCCGCCGGTCGGCGCCTCCCAGTCGAGCATTTCGCCGGCGACGAACACGCCGGGCCGACGGTTAAGCATGAAACGATCGTCGATCTCGGCGAAGGAGACGCCACCCGCGGTCGAGATGGCTCGATCGATCGGTGCTGTGCCGGTCAGCCGCAGCGGCAACGCGTGGATCAAGCTGGCGAGCGCGGCTGCATCAAGCATGGCGAGTTTGCCCGGGGAGACTTCATGCAGCAGCCCGATGGCAACGGGTGACAGTCCTGCCGCCTTGCGCAGAAATGTTGCCAACGACTGTTTGCCACGCGGCGCTTCAAGCCGGCGCTGCAATTCGGCGATGGGCAGCTCGGGCCGGAGCGTCACCTCAAGCGTCGCTTCGCCGTCAGCGGCGATCGCGTCTCGCAGTGAAGCCGAGAGCGCATAAATGACGCCGCCTTCGATACCGTGCCGCGTAATCATCCCCTCGCCACGCAGCGTTCTGCCGCGGAATGATAATGCAATGCGTTTCAGTGGCTGCCCGGCAAAGCGATCGCGGAACAGATCGGTCCACGGCACCAGGAATCCGCAATTCGCCGGGCGAAGCGGCGCGACGCTGATGTCTTGTGCCGCAAGCAGCCGGGCCCAACTGCCGTCGGTTCCAAGCCTCGGCCAGCTCGCCCCACCGAGCGCCAGGACACAGGCCTGCGATCTGACGGCAATAGTGTCCTCAGGAGTTTCTAGCATCAGCGCACCGGCGGTGTCCCATCCGAGCCACCGATGACGCAGCCTGAACTGAACGCCGAGATCTGCGAGCCGCCGCACCCAGGCGCGGAGCAATGGCGAACTCTTGAGCGTGCTCGGGAACACCCGGCCACTGCTGCCGATGAAGGTCTGCTGTCCAAGGTCATTGCACCAGGCGCGTGTCGCCGTCGGCGGAAAGCTTTCGATCGCGGCGCGCAGCCGCGGGTCGGCGTCGCCATAGCGCGCCAGAAAGCGCGGCAATTCTTCGCTGTGGGTGATGTTGAGGCCACCGCGGCCGGCGAGCAGAAATTTGCGCCCGACCGAAGCCATGCGGTCAAATACGGTCACCTCAACGCCGGCGCGAGCGAGCACTTCCGCGGTCATCAGGCCCGCAGGACCGGCGCCAATAATTGAGACGCTATGTTTTTGCGTCACGGTTTCGGCTCGAACTCAGCCAGTTGTGAACTAAGTTTTGGCACCGGCGAGCCGCTCCTTCGGCCGCTGGTCAGCGTAGGTCGGCGCGGGTAGCACTGAGATGTCGAGTTCTCTTCGTGTCGGATTAGGATTGGCTTTCAATCCGACTGTCGTCGTGCCCCAGTCGCCGCAGTCAAGCGTGGTATATTTTATCCAGCGGCGCAGGTTCCGATCGTGGCGCAGTGCGCGTCTGATCCGAAGGCCGAAATAACCGGTGTGGGTGTTGTAAAATCCGGGGGACTTGCCGCGGGCCCGGCCGTGCCCATGAATGAACCGGAGCCGCTCCGCCCCCATCTCCCACGCCTGTTCGATAATCCTGGCCATCGGCGCCCCAACAAAGTCTGCCGGGCGATAGCCGTGCAGGTCGATTTTCGCGAGCGGGAGAGTCGTAGTGTCGGCGCCCATGGAGCTAATCCAATCGACCTTGGGTGCGATGGGCCAACATCGGCAAATCGGGTTGGGCTTTTGCCATGTAATGAAACGCGAGTAGTTGGGATTCTTGGATACGTTTCGACTTTGTGTCTCGCGCCAAGTGTAGAATTACGAGCAACATTTGAGCAGTTTTGGGAATCCCAGGCAAGCAACAGCGATGACCCATCGAACTTTGGTGGCAAAGTCCAACCGGACGGCATTTTAAGAGCTCACATCTGGCGACGCCGGCCTTCGTTACAGACGCTTTAATTTCAACATTGAACCATGGAGAAGACACGTGCTGACCGAACAGCTGCGTGAGCAATGGCGTGCGCGCGAGCGCGCCGCGCCGATTTACCCGGTTATGACTTTCACGCCTGACGGGCTCGTGCTGGGTGCCGGCACGGTGCTCCTTCAGGCGGACGGGCCACGTCGACTGCAAAGCCTGCGCGGCCAAGAAATGCGGGTGCTCGCCTTGTTGGCTGCGGCCTACGGGAAGGCTGTGGCGCCAGCCGTTTTAGGTAACATAGAACGCGCCGTGAAATCGTGGCGGGACGGTGATCAATGCCTCGCCCATATCCACTTGGCGCACAGCGGTCTGAACGCCCCAAGTGAGCTTGGAACAGCCGCTTGCCGGTTGTTCATAGCCGAGTGCGCCATAAAGGCCGGCCTACGTCCACGCGCCATCTTCCACGCCCTTAAGATTGGCAGTTTGTGCGTGGACGCGGTCGAGAAGGCCTACAATTCTGACGAGCCGCGCGTTCCTGCTGGTAGCGGCAGAGAAAGCGGCGAGTGGACATCCGACGGCGCGTTAACCGGCGGAGCCAACACGGGTGGCGACGGCGCACAAGGTTCATCTCTGCTAGGCAGAATGTCGCCCCCGGCAGCCAGTTTCCTCGGCGACCTCAACGCGGCGGAGGTGGCCGAGCTTGGCTCCTATGCGTCGCGGATGCTTGGGCCGGTTGGCGCGGCTGTGTCCGCATTTGGACTGTTATTCATACCGTCTCCTAATGATGTCCGTGTCGAAGGCGAGGTGCAGGAAATACCTGGGCTACGGTATTCCTGGAATCGTGATGAGACTCTACTTCATTTAACGTACGACGATTCCGATGGTGATGAACGCACCTTCCCTGCGCAACTGGACGGCGATGTTTTTCGTGACACACACGGCCGAGTCATTGGCCGCGTCCTTTCAGGTGGCACCGTTGCGATAGATGCCGCCGCTGTATCAGCCGACCTGGTCGACGAAGATGAGCCCAGGCTCTGCCCAGATCCCGTAAAGGACCGGCGTACGAATGATTTGGGCCTGGATTACGAGAACTATATAAAGCGTGTCGTCAATCCGGAAAATCCGACACCGTCTTATATGGGATATGTGCTTTCGAATGTTGCCAAAGCGGTGTCGTTCGACGACTGTGAACATTCCACCGGTACGATGGTCGAGATTAAGGATGGATACGCGGAATTCCTGGAAAGTGATTGGGGCAGAAAGTTCGTAGCAAGGATGTTTATCGCGCAGGCCACGAACCAAGTACAGGCCGCCGGAATGCGGCCTGTTCGCTGGTACTTTTCGCAAAAGCAAGTAGCGGATTATGCTGCAGAGATCTTCAAGAATGCTGGCAACGGTCTGCAATATATCCAAATCATATTTGAGCCGTAGCCTGGGGGAACGAGATGACTTCGCGCGCCTTCAAATACTCCGTCCGCCTACCCTTTGAGGCCGGTCCGGTGAATCCGGAGTGGATAGCTGTCAAGTTTCTCGCCACGCTCGATGACTTGACGCAAATCGATTCGAACGTCTTTCCGGATTGGGAGGTTGGGGATCTACATGCCATGAGGGGATATCCGCTGGCAGCAGTACGGTCGCGCGTTGGCGAGATCATCGGCCGAAATGTCATCCGTCCTCCCAAGGAGAAGCCCGACTACTCAGCCGTGGCGCAAACCACGATCAAAGCAAGATCACATCGCATGACATTTTCTGCCGACCACGGTGGAATTTACGACGGCAATCTTTGGCTAAAGGCCGGCGATGAGATGGTGGCTCCGGACCCGTCAGTCGTGACCTATCCGCTGTTTCGGGCTGCCTTATTGGCCATCAACGCGATTTGGCAACGAAGTTGGGCCTGTGCCCAGGCCTTTCGAGTAGATTACGATGAAGTGCCGCTGTATCCCGGTGCCGCACGGTTTCCCTATTCGCGCTTCCACGTCCCGTGGATCGCCTATCTGGGACCTTCGTTGCTCAAGGACAACATAATTTCACCGGACATCAAGATAGAACACACGCCCGATGGCGGTCTCCTGATGACCGCGACCGAGGAGCGGCTCGATCCTACCAATCCCGAGCATCTGCACCGCGCGCGTATTTTGGCCGAGACGATGATCGCCCGAACCGGACACTCTTCTTAAGCGAACGGATCGCAGCGATTGGGAGTGCTTGGGGATTGTCGCTGGTGTTCCTGGATACGTTTCGAACTTTGTGTCTTACGCCAGCCCTTGAAGGCCTAGTAGAGCGCTCGGCATCAGGCGAACGAACAACGCACGGAGAAGGTGCGTGCAAGACGAGCGGTGAATGGGCCGACAGCGAAGGAACTGCGAGGAATGTCGATCTTCTCCTCGGCGTCGAAAGGTATCAGCAACGCGGGGGCGTAGCCTGACAGTTTTGAAAGGTGCAGAGCAATTGTAGGCAGGGAGCTCAAGCGACCCGGCGCCGCTGCTGCAGACGGAGCTCGGCCTTCCGTATGGGCCGCGCCCGAGGATTGCTTTTCATGTCAAGTTCAAGGGGGCCAGACACGACGATCACGGCGTGCGGTCGATACCTCTGTTGCGCGCGCACGAAACTAAGGGCCGCTTTGCGATCAACAAACAATCCGCCGCAAACTCCTTTCTGGTCCTGAACTACCCAGTTTCCTTGGCTGTTCTGGCCGACGATGAATAGTGGCTGGCGTAACCGCGATGGAGGCTCGGCTGGTGTTTCGTGCGGCATTGGCATTTTCCTTTTGAACCGTGAGGTAAGTTAAGACGGAGCTTCCGTGCCGAACGAAAGTGTTCCGCCAACGCGTATTAGGCGGCGTAGATGTCTTTTGGCTGTCGCGATTTCGCGGCGGTCGCTGCATCGGGGCTGCCGAGCTTCGAATCGTCGCGGTTAGATACCGGTTCCGCTGCGACTGCGGTCCGCTCGCAGATTTCCGCGACTGAAACCGCGTCCACCGGTCGCGTCGGAATTCCGGACCAGCGGCTGTCGCCCGGGAGGGTCTCGCCCTTCATCAGGACGGACAATGGAGCGAGCGATGATCGCCGCTGCATCGTGGTGGCGTAGAGGATGACCGTCATGTTCCCGACCGAGCATTCGGGTCCGATCTTAAGGTAATCGGACTTCATCATCCGATCTTCAAACAAATGAGTTTGAACCGTGCTCCCCAAATTCAGGGCCGCGTAGTCCCCGATTTCTACAAGATCGAACTCGGAGAACAGCGTCGTCTCAAGAAATACCCATCGACCGATCTTGCAACCCATCATCCGCAAGAAAGGCGAGATGAATGGGGTGCCCAGGAACAACGACATAATGGGCGCCGCAACAGTCTCATAGAGAGCGGTCACGAGCTCGTTGCGCCATACGTAACCGCACCAGAGCGGCCGCACGACAGGCACGAACCTGCCCATGACGAGCAGCTTGACAACGGCCACGAATACGATGGCTACGACGGAGAACGCCAAAGCGGCAAAGGGCGCGGCGAGCAGGACCTGCCAGAGCGGCAAGGTTTGATATGCGAGCACGATGACGCCACAAAAGCCAACGAGGTTCGCCATTACGGCAAGGCCCGGTAGCAGCAATTTTATCGTTTCGGTCGCGATGCGTTGCAGCACCAGTTTACGCGTCGGGTTGAAAGTCTGCCCGTCGTTGCAACAGGCAATTTGTTGCGTGAGCGGAAGCTCAAATCCCGGCGAGCCGAGCCAGCGGGTTCCGTCGGGCGTCCGTTTCATGCCGTCGGGCGGCGTGGACATCACGCCGATCAGGCCGTTGTCGCCAATGTCGACCGCCGCCGGGACCAGCGCACTGTTGCCGATGAAGGTGCGGGAGCCCACAGAGGTGGAGGAAATGTCGATAAATCCGCGGTGGATGCGGTGACCGCCCACCATGCAGGCGTCCGCAAGAAAGCTTCCGTCCCCGAGAACCAGCAAATCGGGCATCATGTGCATGGCGGTTGAAATTTCGACGCGGCGTCCAATCTTGGCGCCGAGCAGACGCAGATAAGGCGGCAGAAACAACGTGGCATAGAAGGCAAGCATCAGATGCCGGGTGTTGTTGAGCAGATAATTGAGAAACCAGTATCGCAAGTAAGCGATGCTGTGCAGCGAATAATTCCCCGGCCGGATCCGGCCGATCAGTATGCGCTTTACCGCCAAAACCAGAAGCAAATACCAGACGATCGTTACCGGGACAGAAGCGAAAGCGGCACCGATGCCCGACGTGGCGCCATAGGTGTAAAGCGCATAGCCCACCATAATCGCGGCCGGAACCATGCTCAAAATCAGCAGGTATCCCATCGCATATATGAGAGCCAAGTGAACAAGCCCAAAAAGGAAGGTGCTGCCGCGGCGCGGGCGCTCTCTCGGCGGATCGGGCAAATCCAAAACCGTCGGCACCGCGGGTGATCCGCGCAGGTCCTGGCCGGCATCGATGCGTCCATGATCGGCTAGCAGGGACATGTCGCCGAGCCGCGCCCCGTCGTGCATGACGGTATCGAGGCCCAGGCAGCAATGGGTACCGACGAAACAGTCGTGGCCGATCGACACAGTGCCTAATATCAGCCAGCCGTCTTCGATCCTATAGCCCAATAGTTGCGTCTCGGACCCGATACTTGCGCCATCGGCAATGGTGACGAGATCGAAGGCCGCGCAAAGCGGTGTCCCGATCGTGCAATGCTTCCCAATTTTGGAGCCCATCGCGCGATAGTAGAGGCTCATAAGCGGCGTATCGACGAACATCTCCGACCAGCTCAGCATCTGGAATCGGGTGACGAGCCACCAGCGAAAATAGTAGAAGCCCCACACCGGATATCGCCCCGGCCGATAGCGGCCGATGACAATCCATTTCAGCGCGATGCTCAGCAGCAACCACGACGGCCATATGAGAAAGCCGAGAATCGTCGCCATGTAGGCGGCCTGTTCAAAGGTAATCTGGCCGCCGAGTTCCTCGAGAATGATGACAAGGCCGAATACAAGCGGTGCGATGGAGACGGCGTAGAAGACGAGAATGCCGAGAAATTGCAACGCCGCGCAAATCCAGCGGCTTCGCGGCAGGGCTCTCCGTGTCGCTGCGTCAGTTGCACCAGGTTGAATCTCATGAGGGGAACCGGTTGCCGACGGCGCTTCCACGCCGAGGCTCGCCAAGTGCGCTGCGAGCAACTGCACCGTTCGAAATTCATAAAGATCGGGCACCGACATGCGAACAGTGCCTAGTGCCGCGCGCAAATCGGTCGCCACGCGCGCGGCGATGAGAGAGTGGCCGCGCAAATCGAGAAAAAAGTCGTCTTCGACGGAAATGGGAGAAATTTGGAAGCAGTGTTCCCAGATTTTGGCGATCTCGCGCTCCAATTCGGTTGCGGGTGGGACCACCGCGCGGTTCGCTCCCGCGAGCAGTGTCACTGGCGGCGGCAAAACGTTGCGATCCACCTTGCCGCTTGTGGTAATCGGAAGTTTGCTGATCAGATCCAGATATTTCGGCACCATATATTCCGGCAGGCGATGACGCAGCATTTGTAAAATGCTCTGCCTGTCCTGTTCGTCCAGGCCGCGTTCGCTCACCACATGGGCGGCGAGTTCGCTAAAGTTTTCCATTTCGACGGCACTGACGGCCGCCGCCTGGATTTTCGGATACTCCATCAACACGGCTTCGATTTCGGGCAGTTCGATGCGGAAGCCGCGGATTTTGACTTGCGCATCCGTTCGCCCGATATATTGCAGCGCCCCATTCCCGGCGAGGCGCACGAAATCGAAGGTGCGATAGACCGGGCCGGTGGTGCGAGCTTCCTCTGGCAAATTGGAAAGAAATCGCTCGGCGGTTAGATCCGGCCGATTGAGATAGCCGCGCGCCACGCCCGCGCCGCCGATATAGAGCTCGCCGCATTCGCCCGGTTCGACCGGTCGCATCTGATCGTCAAGGACGTACGCAACATAGCCGGGTAGGGCCGTGCCAATGGTCACCAGTTCGCCGGGATTGCAATCGGCCGCTGTCGCCACGACTGTCGTTTCGGTCGGGCCGTAGGTATTGAGCAATCGCCGGCCTGGTTTCGCCCAACGGTTCACCAATTGCGGCGCGCAAGCTTCGCCGCCGACGACAAGAAGTCTCACCGTTGGCAGATCCGCATTGATCATGGCCAGGAAGGAGGGCACGGTCGAGAAATAAGAGATGCCATGAGAATTGATGAATTCCGCGGCATCGAGAGCCGATCGAGCGACTTCCTCGCCAGGCACGACGAGGGTACCGCCGAGCGAAAATGCCGCCCAAATCTCCTCCACGGAGGCATCGAACGCGATCGAAAATCCCTGATAGATGCGATCACCTTCGTCCAATCTGTAAACGGTGCGCAACGCCTTGACGAAATTCACCACGTTGCGGTGTTCGATGATGACGCCCTTCGGGCGTCCGGTCGTTCCAGACGTGTAGATAACGTAACAAACGTCGTCAGGATCGATGATGACTGGATCGATGGGCGGGCTCGATTGCCGCTCCTGGACAAAGTCGTCATCGAGGAACAGCACCTGCGCCGAGATATGCGGCTGCAGTGTCTCTCCCAGATCGACGTCGCTGATGACGAGCTGGACATCGGCATCCTCCAAGATGGTTTCGACGCGCCCGATTGGAAAGCCCGGATCGATCGGCAGATAGCCGCCGCCCGCCTTAAGGATGCCGAGCATGGCGGCGAATAATCGAACTGATTTTTTCAAATAAAGGGCGACCAGCGTCCCGGGTTGTACGCCGCGGGCGCGCAACGATGCGGCAATCCAGTTTGCAGCCTCATCGAGCTCCCTATAAGTGAGAGTTCTCGCCCTTGCATTCGACTGCCGGATGATCGGGCCGTAACGCGACCTGATGTTCGAAAAAGGCGTGCAGCAAGACGGGTTCGCCGTAAGCGGCAGCGTGCTGCTCCGGTGCCGTGGAGATGGTGCCTTCACCCATACCGCACCCTCACGATGGATTGGGACGTTGACAAGATGCCGGCGCTCATGACGAAACACCGGCGCCCTTTGGCACCGCTAGAGTGATGATGCGCACTTCCGTTGGCCGCCATTGGTCTTTTGGAGTCTCGACCGCAAGTGAAACGTGATACAAAAAATGTTCGACGGATACATAGATGCTTTCAAAGTACGTGTCCGGACACTGCTGTTCGTTTTTGTCTGCAGCGGCGAGTTTAACCGGATCGAGCCGGAACTGGGTGGTATCGAAATCGAGTGACATTCCTGTTCCGATCATCTTTGCGAGCGCTTCCTTGAAGGTCCACAGCCGGATAAATTCCCGAACTTTCTGGCGCGGCAGTAGATCGTTCAGCGCGACTTTCTCCCGCGGGTGGGAAAAGCCCGCGACCACGTTCTCGCTCACGTTTTGATCGACGCCTTCAACGTCGATTCCGACTTCAAGATGCGGCGAGATCGCAACTGCAGCGAGCCCGTCGGTGTGGGACACGCTGAATTTCATATCTGGCAGGCTGTCGGCCACCGCCGGCTTGCCGCGTGCGACGGTCTTGAATGTCCAAGTGACGGGTGCAATTCGGTGGGCGACCGCACGGGACAGACCCAGCCGCAGTAGAATACGGGACGTCATCGCGCAGTGGCGCATCGAACTGTCGCCGATCCTGTCGAAAACCTGCCAGTCTTCAGGCGTCAAGAGCCTCAGGGAGGAATGCGCGCGCAACAGCGAATCCGGATGAGCGAGCCAGATGTCGATGTTGTCCATCTGCTCGTCGGGCGATCCGGGAGCGATCGTTTTGCGCCAGTTTTCCACGAATTTCGGCCGGTTCGCAGAGCGACGTTCGGTAAATGCGCCACGTGTAGCGGGGCCGGACGTCACTCCGCGGCCGTGCGGGTGGTCGGCGAGTGCTAAGGAACTGCGCTGCGACAAAGTCATGGCGAGTGCCCTTGGAACAATCGATTGAAATTGCGCCGGCGGTTACGGACGGTCGTTGCTTTCCGTCATTTGAGTCGAATCGATTCAAAAGTTTTGCAGCGCGAGGCTGTTGCCCATAACTGGAAGTGGAACTCTCCACGTCACTTCTTGTACATCTTGTCCATGATGACCTCGGCAGCCGCCAGCACCGACATGGCTTTGTTATCGGAGCAAAGGGCTTTGAGCTGGCGCTCTTGATCCTGTATTTTGGCGACGTCGATCACGGTTGAGTCATCGGCGTAGGTATTATACCCAGCCAGCCAAAGCATAATGTCCTTCACGGTTGCGTCATTGCTTCCCAGAAACTGCGCGCAAGTAAGCTTATCCAAATCTGTTTCCTGAGCTGCCGACGGCAGCGTTCCGATCAACAAAAATCCGGCCGTAAGAAAAAGAAATATTCGGGCGAACATGGTTCCTCCGGAATTCAACCTGTGCAGTCGACCATGTATGGTGTGCGCGGCTCACCTCTAGAGCCGCGCGTGTCGCGGTGCTTCGATGAATCGAGAGTGCGTTAATAGCTTGACAATGAGCCTCAGAATCTCGCGCGGCGCGTTCATTCACGTGTTGAAAAAATGCCGACCAACAGCCGAACTGAACCGAGTCGCAGAGGCGCAAGTCATTGATGCGCGCAATATCGATGCGCGCTAAGCGATTTTCCTAGGTATAAATACGGACGTTATTGCTGGGCGCCGAGTCGGCTGGCGCGAATGTCAGGCGCGGCGATCGTCTGACAGAAATTGGGTCGGTGTTGCGATTTGAGACAAAGACATGATCCGACCGTGTGCGCGATTACGTAATTGCCGCAGCGCTCTCGAGGCTTTCAAGCAATGACGCCCGACGCATATAAGCCCTGGCGCTCGCCCGGTCGTCCGCGGTCCGCTTCAGTTCTTCTTGATTTTTGGCTCGCACAGAGAGATCGCGCTCTTCCATCATTTTCTTGTTCGCAATCGTCTGAGCCTGCACACAAGTCACGGCAACATGGCGACGTTGCCGATCGTAATGATCGAGCACTTCCTCATCCGCCTCGCCGTGTACAGCGGCGGCAAGCTTCTGCGCCAAATTCAACGCATCGTGAATGCCACCATTCATGCCCATGCCGCCGATCGGGTTATTCACATGGGCGCTATCGCCGGCCAGGAGAATTCGACCCTTGCGAAACGTCTCGGCAACGCATTGCGCGACGTTATAAACATTCACGTATTCGATCTCGTAGCGGCCGCTCTTGGGGAAGAACCGCTGCAACCGCGCCTCGATCCGGTCGGGCGCGAGCGATTCTTCGTCGGCCTCATCTGATCGCGTCGGGAAAATGGCCCGCCATAGGCCGGGCTGCCGCTCGCCGTGCACCTTGAACAGATTGCACCACTCGTCGGGATCCGAGAAGTAATTGCGAAACACCAGTTTGGGATTGACGTCGGCGAAGTCGAAGGTGGTTGCTATCTTTATGAACTTTTCCGGATAGCGAAAACCTTCGAATTTGATATCCGCCAGCCTGCGGATCGTGCTCCGGCCGCCGTCGCAACCGATCACATAGTCGGCCCAGTGGGTCTCCACGCCCTCAGGCGACGACACCTCGACTGTCACGCCGTCAGCGTCCTGCGACAGCGATAAGACCTTATGGCCGAAGCGGACATCGAAGTCCGAGCCATTGGCATATTCAGCAAAGATATCCGCGGTGAGCTTGTATTGTTCATATTGCAAGACGAAGGGAAAACGGAATTCGTCGCGCATCTGATCGAGATCGAATTCGGCCACGACGCTGCCGTCCAGGCGATCGTGATACCGGTACTTCGACGAGACGAGGCCTTTGTCGATGATGCGCGAGGTGACCCCGATCTCGTCCAGCATTTCAAGAGTAGGGGGATGAATGGAGGCGGCACGCTGGTCTTTGACTGGCGCCGGTTCCTGCTCAAACACCGTGACCGGAACGCCACGCTTGTTCAAGGCGAGCGCGCATACGATCCCGACCGGGCCTGCTCCCACAACAATGATGCGTCCGCGACTTTTCATTATCAACCTTTCGACTCGATACTAGGCGACGACTACTGCACCTGCAGACCCATCTCTGGCACCGTCTTGCTCCAATAAGCCATTTCGGCAGCGATGCGCTTTTTGAATTGCTCGGGCGTTACGGTGGCGGGATCGACGCCGATCTGCTGTAGCCGTCCGGTAAATTCCTTGTCAGCTTCCGCCGCCAGAATTTCACGGGCGAGCGTATCGATCACCGTTTGCGGCGTCTGTGCCGGGGTCAAAATGCCATTCCAGGTGATGACTTCGTGGCCCGGAATTGTCTCCGCGATCGCCGGAACGTCCGGCAACAAGGCCGACCTTGTTGCTCCGCTCGACGCCAAAAGCCTGACCGCGTTGGACTTCATGTAGGGCAACAATTCAACCGGCGTGGCGGACACCATTTGCACGTTGCCCGCCAGTAGATCGGTGAAGGCAGGCGCCAGACCGTGATACGGCACCATGGTCATGTCGAGGCCGGCGCGCTTTAGGAACACGGCCGCCGAAATATGCGAAAGACTTCCCGAGCCTGCCGTACCATAGGTGAACTGCCCAGCGTGAGCCTTCACATAGCTGATAAAGTCGGGAAGCGTCTTCGCCGGAAAGTCGACGCCCGTCGTCAGAATGAAGGGACTCGTGGCGACGATCGATACCGGCTTGAAATCTTTAATCGGATCGTAGGTGATCCTGTTGGTGAACGGCGCGATGGCTATCTGAGTAATGGTCGAAAACAAAATTGTATAGCCGTCGGGCCGAGCACGAGCCACGCGCTCGGTCGCAACCAGGCCCGCGGCGCCGGCCTGATTTTCAACAATGAAAGGCTGACCTAGCGCCGACTGAAGTCGTGCTGCCGTTATACGGGCCAGCGTATCGGTAATCCCGCCGGGAGCAAAAGGCACGATAAGCGTCACCGGCCGCTCCGGCCACGCGGCGCGGGCTGCGGTCGCCGTTGTGCAGACGGCGAACAGGACGGCAAGAAATCGGGCAAGCATTTTTCTCTCTCTTTTCAAGGCTACCCGGCTTGCATACTCTATGGCGTTTGAATATACACAAGTCAATATGGCTCTATAATCCGGCCGAAAATGGCGCTCTTTGTATGCATAAGGGCCGCCCTGTGGTACTCACAGTGAAAGAAGGAGCTCCCAGTGAACAAGGAGAACGTCATGTCTGCGAAACTCCGCCACATCGCGATCGCGGTGAAAAATCCTGAGAAGGCTGCGCAATTCTTTGAAAAGGCCTTTGGGATGACCCGCGCGGGAAGTGCGATGCGTGGCGTTTATCTGACGGACGGAGTGATGAACGTCGCGCTTTTGGATTTCGGCGAGGAGCCGGTCCCCGGTTTCGAAACGCAGAAGGATTACGAGGGCATCATCCACTTTGGCATGTGGGTCGATAATACCGACGAAGCCGACAAACAGATCAAACAAGCAGGTGGCAGCTATATGACCGGCAGGTTCGAAAAGGACCCCAACGTGTTTTATGAAGTCAAATACAAGACCCCGGAAGGAATTGTGTTTGACGTCACGGCTAATGGCTGGAAAGGCGCGGTGAAGAATGTCGTTCCCGCCGAAAAAGTGGCGGCGGCCTAATTTCCAAGAGCGATACCGGCGCGACGGGTGACTGGAAAAAGTCACCCGCCCAAACCTGCCGGTACCGGCGCCAACGAACGTTACGAAAAGCCGTTTCTGCCAATTGCTCGGGACTTTTCACGAATGACAACGGCCGTGGCTCAAATCCAAAAGTCGCTCACGAGCAAGATTGTGAATGGCGAGTTGCGTCCTGGCTACAAGCTCGATGAGAAAATGTTGGCGACCGAATTCGGCGTGTCGCGAACGCCGGTTCGCGAAGCTTTACGTGAGCTTAGCGCGCGCGGCCTCATAGACCTCGTGCCGCGACGCGGCGGCATCGTCGCTCAGATCAGCATCGACCAGCTCGCCGACATGCTCGACGCGGAATGCGAGCTTGAGGCGCTCTGCGCGCGGCTCGCCTCGCAACGCATGAGCGCGGTCGAAAAGGGCGCTTTGCTCGAATGCCATGCACAGGCCAAGGCTTTGACCCGCGATCGCGATGAGACGCGTTATCTCGCGATCAATCAAAGTTTTCACGATATGATCTGCAACGGCGCCCGCAACGCGACGCTCGCCGCAATGACTCGCGATCTGCGCGAACGCCTCTCGCCGTTTCGGCAGTCGCAGTCGCCGTCACTGACCGGCAGGCTTGCCTTGTCACACGATGAGCACTCGCTCGTCGTTGAAGCAATCGTAAATAGCGATCCGGATGCTGCCTATAACGCGATGCTTCGCCACAATGCCCGTCTTTCGAGCGGCATATTAGGCCTGCTTCGGTCCGGCACCAAAAGCTGAGCGCCGAGCGGTTATCATCTCTCCGACGTCGCTGCCCCCTGATATTCCTTGTCTCTTTGCACAAGAGGTGTGCGCTTCACTATGCCCCACGAGCAACAAAAGCCGGTTCCGCTGACACCGCCGTCGACTGTACCGAAAGCGCCGTTACGCGTGGCGATTGTCGGGCTTGGTGCAATCGGCTGCGCGCTCGTGCAGAGACTCGGCAAGGGCGAGATCGACAGCATTGAATTAGTGGCGGTCGCATCGCGCGACCGAGCCAAGGCAGAGCGTTTTGTTCGAAAGATCGACGACGATATCCGCGTTCTACCGCTTGCCGAAATTGCCGAAGCCGTCGACCTCGCAATCGAATGCGCGCCGGCGGCCATCCTGGGAGAGATTGCACGGCCGTTGCTCGAACGCGGCAAGAAAATCATGGTGTTGAGCGTCGGCGCTCTTCTCGACCATCCCGATCTGTCGGCGCTTGCTAAGAAAGCCGGCGGCCAGATCATCGTTCCGACGGGAGCCTTGCTGGGGCTCGACGCGGTTACGGCGGCGGCCGAGGGCATCATTCATTCGGTGCGAATGAAAACCATAAAGCCGGTAAAGGGACTTCTGGGGGCGCCCTATCTCGACGAACACCGCATCGATCTTACCGGCATCACGGCTGCCACCAAGATATTCGAAGGTTCGGCACGCGCGGCAGCGAAGGGTTTTCCGGCCAATCTCAATGTCGCTGTGGCCTTGTCGCTCGCCGGTATCGGGCCCGACCGCACCGTCCTTGAAATCTGGGCTGATCCGAAGCTTGACCGCAACACGCATCAGATTTCGGTCGATGCGGATTCGGCGAGCTTCGATATGACCATTCGCAATATTCCCAGCGAAAACCCGAAGACAGGCAGGATCACCGCGCTCAGCGCGATCGCGGCCTTACGAAAGCTCAACGCGCCGCTGCGCGTCGGCTCGTGAGGCGCCCCTGGTTCTTGCGGGCGCCGGCGGCAAAGTCATGCCTGTCCTCGAAACGGCCGAAGAGCTGGCGCGCAAGGAGATGTTGATCCGGCGGGAAATCGCGGAGGGCATGGCGCTACGCCCAAGCAGCGCAGCGCAAGACAAGCCAAGTGAAGGGGGATCCCGCACAGAGAGGCTTGATCTCAATCTTTTTTATTCAGATTTTTGCTCTTCGTTAAGGCAAGCGCCCTGTTCAGATGGTCCTCGATCTTCGGCAGCGTCTGGCGCGCAAACTCCTTCAAATCGGGATCGTCACCATTGTCAATCTCGGAGCGAAACAGCGCCGCATTGCCCTTTTGATACTCGACTTGCCCTTCGACATAATCGCGGTCCAAGGCCGCGCCGTGTTCCGAGTCCAGTGAAGCAATCATCGCATTATAGGCCCCGTGCAACAGCGTGTTGGGCGGCGCTGAAAGTCCCTTGCGCTTAAGAATGGTGTTAAGCGCATCAACCACGGGGATGTGGGTCGTGACCATCAGATGGGCGTAGTCGCGGATCGGGGCCGAGGTCGCTTTTTTTTCCGCAATGCGGCCGGAATCGATCTGGAATGGCGCGCCAAGATTGGCCTGGGCGACAAAATTCGTATCGGTCGCGCTAAGGCCGGATACGGGTGTTGGACTGACAGCCTCGGCGCTACCCGCACTCGTGACGCAAATGAAAGAAGCAAATACGGCGGCAGCAAACGGCCATTTCTTCATTTAGGAACTCCAGTTGCGCTTACGATGCCGCGCTTCTTGCGTTATGCGCTGACGAACAGCCCGCTTGCCCGAGATAAGACCTTTAATTCTCGCGTCCAATACGAACCTGCGATGAGCCAATCACAAAATAGCGATTCCTTTCCGCGGCTCGATCGGACAGTGTCTCAACAATTATTGGCCCGGATGATCAGACCTTAGCCGAGACCGCGTTGGTCGTCCGCCACATGGGTTCTTGAAAAGGACCCGCTTTAACCCGGAACGAATATCGTCACACGCTTTGGCGGTTCTCGCCCGGACTGAATCGCACGACAGTTTCTGCCGGAAATCTCGAATGCCTCCGGGTCGCGGGCTCCGAGAATGTCAGGATGTCGCCCGCAGTGCGAAGTCCGCCGCCGCCTCGTCCGCAATGTTCTCATGCGGGCATCTGATCTGATCGGAATGAACCCGTATCCTGTACGAAAAACCGTCGTTCGCGTAGCAGGTGTCAACCTCTTGGCAAAAGCTTCGCGCGAAATTCCCGAGAATGTAGCCGCCGAACCCGGACGTGCTGGGCGGCGATGCGGGTGCCCCGTGGTGTTCCTGCCAGCGAATAGTCAATGTCGACGACGTCCAATCAAGTTTCAATGTCACCCTGCCGTGGGCGACTGCCAAAGCTCCATATTTTAGAGAATTCGTTACCAGCTCATGCAGGATCAGCGCCAGATTCTGGGTCATTTGCGGCGCCAGCATGAGTTCGGTACCTTCGCTGATATCGAACCTTGATTCCATGCCGTCGATTTCACTGTTGATGAGGTCCATCAAACAGACCCCGCCTTCCATAGAATCAGTAATCGAACGATTAGCCGCCGACATAGATTGAAGGCGACCCATCAAGCGCTGTTTGATCTCAGATTTTTCAATCGATCCCTCGCCGGGAAGGCTGAAATGAATAACCGCCTGAATCACAGCGAACACATTTTGTATCCTGTGGTGCAACTCCCTCGCCAATAGACATTGATATTGACCCGCCTGCTTTTCTTGCTCGATGTTCGCAAGCAGCCCATCAAGAGTCCGATTTACCAATGCAATAATCATCAGGCCCAATGTGGCGTCACAGGCGTAAGAGACCACGGCAAGCCAATGGAATTTTGGAATAAATAAGCCCCATTGAGAAATGCCGGCCAGGCCGGCGGAAAGAAAACCGGGCCCGATTCCGCCGATCAAGCCAGTGAGTGTGATTGCGGGATATACCGTCAGGAAAGCCGTGCCGCTATATTCGTCATGCGTCAGCCACTGGACTGCCGTAGCAATGCCGATGGTCAGAAAGGCTACACCGTAACCGAGAAGTCGGTGCTCCCGTAGCTGCTTCGAAATTTGAAGGAAGCGGCCTGTTGCGGAGATGGCAGCCTTGTTGAACGAGAACTGCGTCGGCCACTTGTCCACAAGCGCGGCTCTATGAGCAGATGTCCTTCTTTCTCTCAACCTTTTCTCTTGGACCGCGTGATTAAAGTTCCCTTCAACAGGCTGACTCAAGGATCGCTTCCAATGCTCGGGGTTGTAGTGCCGGATCTGATGGTTCGTACTGGGTATTCGCGCGGCCTCGGGTGATTGCGGTTACCTTGGTGCGGCCGCCACCCGTTTCAACGGCTGCTGCCGAATGCCGCAGCAAAGGCCAAATACATCGCGGCCAAATGCAATCAGCACGCGTGAAGAAAGCCCTTGCCGCGGATCGCCCCTCACCCGAAAGAGGTATTGGCGGCATGCCGGAACGATAATTTCGGCAAGTTAGCGTTGGGGCCGGAGCGTTGGGGTAGGAGGGCGAGCCGATAAAATATTGGCTGGGGAACTAGGACCCTAACCCAAGCCTTGCTGAGCCCCTTAAATTACTGATACATAACAGCTTATCACCCCAAGTGTTGGGGTCAAAGCGTTGGGGGCAGCGTTAGGGTACGATGGGAAAAAGGGCTCGACGCGGGACCGGAAGCGGTCGCGGAGACTATCGCTATTTGACCCAGCCACGCGGCGATGGGACGGCTTGGTACATCGTAGTGGAGGTGCCCCGGACACTCCGTGGAACTCTCGGGAAGAAACGACTCCTCCAATCGTTGCAGACGACCGAAATCGAGGTGGCGCGTGCCGCCCGATGGAAAGGCCTGCAAGACCTCAAATCTCAGATTGCAGCACAGCGTCATCCAGCCCCGCATGAGGATCCAATCAGCAAGGAGGCTCTCGTACTGCGTGAGCATTTCACCCGCGCCAATGACAAAGAGCGTGATGACCTCATGTATCACATCGCTGATCGGGCACAGCAGATAGACATCGGGGAGGGCGGGGCCATCGAGCAACCGCGCTCGCCTGAGGAAGAACTACTCGACGTTGCCTCAGAGAAGGCAAGTGACTTCGTCCGGCTGGCTACAGGGAAGGCGACTCCTCTTCTTACCTATGAAGATCGCTGGCTCGCCTCATCTGGCTACACCGAGCGCACCAAGGCGGACGCGCGAAGCGCCCTCAAGCAGTTCCGAGATTGGTCTATCCGGGAGAAACGTAGCGCATTCATTGAGACCGTTGATGATCGTATGGCGTCAGATTTCCGGGACGAAGAGTTGGTCAAGGCTGCTGTCCACCCCAAAACAGCCAACAAAAAACTCTCCGCGCTTCGTCAGTACTGGGCATGGCTGGACAAGAGCCTCGGCATCCGTCCGAACCCTTGGATGGGGAAGTCGCTCGCAAAGCCGAAGCTGCACCGCGTCTCGCCCGATGGTCCCGACGGCCAGGAGCGTCCCTTTACGGATGACGAGATGCGCATCCTGTTGGCAGGAGATGCGGACGCCGATCTTGCCGACCTCATACAGATCGCGGCTTTGTCCGGCATGAGGCTCGAAGAGATTGGACAACTTCGGATCAAGGATTGCCGAGACGATTGCTTTACGGTTCAGCGCGGCAAAACGGCTGCGGCCGTTCGCACGATCCCGATCCATTCATCATTGAAGAAACTTGTGGCGTACCGGACCAAGGGGAAGGGCGAGGGTGCCTTCCTGTTTCCTGACCTGCCAGACACGGGCTGGGACGACAACCGGACCATGGCCGTCTCCAAGCGGTTCGCGTACTACCGGAAGCGGCTAGGCGTGGATGACAAGCGACCAGGAGCGCGACGCTCGAAGGTCAACTTTCACAGCTTCCGCAGATGGTTCGCCACGAAAGCCGAGGAGGCTGGACAGCGCGAGAACGTCGTGGCCGCCATCATGGGCCACCGCAAGGATGTCGGAATAACGTTTAACCTCTATTCTAAGGCTGAACTTTCCGAGCTAAAGAGGCTGTGCGTCGAAGCGGTGAAATTGCCGGCAGGCAGCAGCGCAACTTCTTAAATTTGGTGCCGCACACGAGCGGTGGGATCGCGGGGGGGGGGGCGACGTGGCTGATACCTCCTTAAGCCTTTCTGGCATCCCATTCGAGATAAACACGGAGTGGATCGCTTAGGAGTTGGCTTGAGTGTTGCCTTGAGCGGCGTCTTCAAGAGACAAGGTTGGTCACGGGTGTTGACCGTCATTACTCTGCAGCTTGATGGTCGCGAAGTAGGTGTCCCGCATCTGGGCCATCAAGTCGACCGGTAGGGGAATTGGACTGCCCAGACCGCTGCCCCGTCTTTGGCCCCCCTTGATGCCGAAGCGTCAAAGTACGGCCGGTATCATGCATAAATGCGACGTTCGATGGCCTATTTTCCCGTAGTTATGGTATACCTATATTGGTTAGCACTCCACCTGACTCGGATATTGCGTCGCCGCAGGCAGAGTTGAATGTTCGCACGCGAGACGGCAAGTGACATGGCGCGTGAAAGCTCAATGATAACGTGGTCGGATCGCTCATACGGCTGGTCGATCGCCTGCTTGGTGAGCACGGCTTTCTTTCTCCTAGTCAATTCTGCCGTTCATGCCCTCACGAAGGACGCTTTCCTATCTGTTTCAACTGGCGTCGCAGCTGGGTTGATAACGGGAGTTATGACGTACCAATGGGCATCGGACGCCAAGGCTCGATGGAGAAACGAAGAAACGCAATCGAGATTTTGACAAATTGAGGGAGTGAGCGAAGCGCTCAAGGGGGGGTATAATGGAGCCAGAGATTGGGGAGATCTACGTTGAATTCGTGAATGCTAGAGCACAACACGACCCTCGTTACGCCAGACTTCTTAAGTTGATATTTTCAACGGGGCACGAGTTCGGGGTGACACTTCGGCCCGACGCGGTTTACTTTCTAGCAAACAACATCATCGACATGGTCTTTAATCCGATGCGGTCTGCAACTCAGCGTGAGCTGCGTTTGACGACTACCAAACTTGCCTCCGAGAATGAGTTATTTTCAGACATCGAGCGCGATCTTCCCACCATCATCGAATCTACAAGATTCGTAGCGGATGAACGCGAGAGGTCGGAAATCTCGGCCAGTAGTGTAATTGTCGGGTTGGGCCGTGTTATTGATCGTTTGCGCCTCAACAACACCAAGCTGTGGGGTCGACGCTTCGAAACCAAATCATAGTTTGTACCTATCGGGATAAGGCTGGACCGATGTCTAACGGGATCAGGAATTTAGACGAGCCGACAGAGTCGGAAAAGGCAATGGCTACGGCCCTAATTACGGTCGCCGGCGCAATCTTTGCGGGCGTGTTCGTTCTGTTGGCAATGTTTCCAGGCCTTAGTAGTACGGGTCAACGTTGGGCAAATATCGTTATCGGTCTGATACTGATCGCCCTGGCAGTCAGCATGTTTTTTGGTGGTCGCGGCTTCATGTACGGCCCCAAAAGATTAGATTGGCTCGATCGCTTTAATCTCCAGACCGCATTTGGGGTCTTGGCAGTTGTTCTAATCATCATTCTTGCAGGGATCATATTTTTAACCACTGAGCCGTCACAAAGCGAGAAGTTGGTTGCGGGGCAAACGGCGCTTGAAACTCGCGTCAAGGATTTGACCGAGAAGCTCGACAACATGCAAAAAGATTTAGCAGTGCAGTTCAGTGGCATTTCTAACAAAGTCGGAGTCATTTCAAATGACATCTCTGACCTCAAGAGCAAAGCCGACGTCACACAGAAGAAACTTGATGACCTTAGTCAGATCACCACGAACCATTCCAATAACCTGAAATCAAATTCAGGGTGATATGAAGTCATTGTCTGGGCGCGTTGATCAACTTGAGAAAAGCGGTTCTCAAGCTAAGTAACAGTGTGTGGCCGTTCTGCGTGACGCCGTTTCGTGCGGGTCGGGCCAAAATGGGTTCGTCGTATTAGGTGGGCGATTTCCGGTTCTGGTGCTTAACTGACTTGTGAACTCAAGTGATAAGGTCCGCCTTTAGAATTGCCGCCTGAAAAAAGGGCTGGGGTTCCGCACGCGAGCGGTCAGGTCGCGGCAACGGATTGCACGTTTCCCCCATTGGCCCTCCTCAATGAGGGGAAAATGCCTGACCTACTTGCGCTGATGTGGGGTGTTCGCGGCCGCGTGACGGCCTGAAGTCGCTTTAACTCATCGCTGGCCAGCCACACTGTTTGTAAAAGGGCATTTTTATAATCACTCCTCATGAAGAGTGGGTCCGACTGATGTGCTTGCCGGCTGTGACTCCGAAGGGTCGCTCGCGCGTTTCTTAACGACCGACTTTCGCCCAATTCACGGGCATTTCCGTCCTTACGCCTCCTCTAAAGGGAGGGAGAACTGAAGGGAAGCCCTTGGGGGGCCCGACCTTGAGCGGAGCCGCAGGGGCCGGGGCTTCATGCCATGCCTTGGGCCTCCATTGAGATGAAGATGATGGGAGGGGACTAACCCGTAGCTCTCCATCCCTTGAGGCCCCGCTTCGAGGATGCATAGGGGCAACTGGCCTGGGCGCTCGACGGGCAGCTTCAGGGGTAGGTTGCCTTATGGGGTCCTCCCAGAGATGAAGCTGGTCATGAGCTTGGACCATCGGGACTGACTACTTGATGGTCACCAGGCAGCCGTCCCTCCTGTCGGGCCATCAAGTTGGCTAGTAGGTGAGTTGGTCTTCCCAGACCACTCCCGTCCTTGGGGGTACCCATTGATACAAGGCTTGCTCTCGGCCAACGGGGTAGCCTCAGGGGAGCCTGATGGGAGACTCCAAGGGATGAGATTGGTGATGGGTCCGACCATTGGTCCTTTTGCCCTTGATGGTCCCGCTAGCTGTCCCTCATGCCTGGCCATCAAGTTGGTTTCCCATGGCAGCCACCTTGAGGAGCGCCATTGATGCCCGTGGGATTCCTCTCAGTGTTTGTGAATTAACGGACCAGCCAGTCTCCATTAACTGCGGCAAGCGGACCTCGAAGGGAATGAAGGCGTACGTCCGCTAAGCCCGAAGCGACATGCGTGCACTTTGCGAATATGCGGAGGCGTGGAGTACTAATGGGACGATGCAGGACTTCACCGAAGCGCTATACACGGCAGCGGCTCTGGTCGTTCACCTCGATCCCGAGCTACGCGATATTGTTTTCTTGTCGCTTGGCGTCAGCCTCACGGCCGCAATCTGCGCGTTCGTGATAGGATCGCCAGTCGGCACGGCGTTGGCCCTGTATCGCTTCCGGGGCAAGGGGGCATTGATTGTTATTGCCAACGCTTTGCTTGGCTTACCGCCGGTCGTTGTCGGCCTCGCCGTCTACCTTCTTCTTTCGCGATCCGGCCCACTCGGTTCGTTCGGTATCCTTTTCACGCCCACTGCAATGGTGATCGCCCAAGCCATCCTCGGTATTCCAATCGTCGTTGCGCTTGTGCATCGGATGACCGTGGATATTTGGGCTGCGTATGGAGATGCTCTCCTTGTGGATGGCGCTTCGCGCTTGCGAGCTATTCCCCCGGTCATGCTGATCGGACGCGACGGACTGCTGACCGCCTTCCTTGCGGCCTTCGGCCGTGCCATCGCGGAAGTCGGCGCGATAATCATCGTTGGCGGTAACATCCGCGGCTATACCCGTACTATGACAACCGCCATCGCCTTGGAAACGAGCAAGGGTGAGTTGAGCTTCGCCCTTGCTTTAGGGATTATTCTCATCATCCTGTCGATGACCGTTAGTGCACTCAGCCTCGTGTTCGGACGCGCTCTGACGGCCCGCTGAACGAGCGAGGATGTTCAATTCTGCCGGGGAGATTGGTTTCATGGACCGATGGCCGCATCTCGTGAAGGCGTCAGCAATCGCGGTTTTCATCACGGCAGGGGCGTTGCTGTGCAGTCGGGCTTCCGCCCAGGAAAAGTCGATTGTCGTGGCCTCGACGACCTCGACGCAGGACTCCGGGCTATTCGGCTACTTGCTGCCAATCGTGAAGGAAAAGACCGGCATCGTCGTGAAAGTGTTAGCACAGGGTACTGGGCAGGCCCTCGATACGGCGCGGCGCGGGGACGCTGACGTGGTGTTTGTTCACGCCAAGTCCGCCGAAGAGAAGTTTTTGGCGGAGGGCTGGGGCGTCAAGCGCTATCCGGTGATGTACAACGATTTTATCCTGATCGGCCCTGAGGGCGATCCGGCCGGAATCAAGGACAAAGACATTCTGACGGCGCTTCGAACGATAAAAGCCAAAGCTGCACCATTTATTTCGCGCGGTGATCGCTCCGGCACGAACATCGCTGAACTCGCCCTCTGGAAAGATGCCGGTATCGAAATCGCGAACGACAAAGGACCCTGGTACAAGGAAATCGGCCAAGGCATGGGTGCCGCACTCAACATGGCGTCAGCGTCCAATGCCTATGTGCTATCGGATCGCGGCACTTGGCTTGCGTTTCAAAACCGGGGTGATCTCGCCATAGTGGTCGAAGGCGACAAGCGTCTTTTCAATCAATACGGCGTTATGCTGGTGAACCCAGCGAAATATCCTGATGTGAAGAAAGACCTCGGTCAGCAATTCATTGACTGGCTGGTTTCGCCGGAAGGGCAGCAGATAATCGCCGGCTACAAGATCAAAGGGCAACAGCTTTTCTATCCCAATGCGAACGACCCGAACGCTTAAGATCGTTCGGCCACGGCCGTGGACCTGATCGTCCCACACGTCACCTTTTCGGTCGCGTTGGGCATTATTGCCGCTGCCTATGCGGCTGTCGGCCAGGCTGGCGCGACCGGCTACATTGCAGCAATGGGAATCGTCGGGTTCACGCCCGATGTAATTAGGCCCGTAGCGCTCGCACTCAACACTTTGGTCGCCGCGATCGGCACGGCGCACTTTGCGCGGGCGGGGCATGTTACATGGCGGGGCATCTATCCGTTCATCCTTCTCGGACTGCCGTTCTCAGTCTTGGGCGGGGCGACCCATTTACCAGCTTCGATTTATCATCCGGTCGTCGGAACACTCTTGATCGTGGCCGCGTGGCGCATGTTGAAATCGGCACGTTCGGCAGCGGCCACAGACGAACTCGCGCCGCTACATCCACCCTTATTGCCTTCGATCATCGCAGGCGCGGTAATCGGCTTTGTCGCGGGGGTTACCGGGATAGGCGGCGGCATCTTCATCGCGCCGCTGGTTCTCACGTTCCACTGGCTGAATACGAAGCACGCCGCGGGCTTGTCGGCAATCTTCAATCTGCTGAACTCCGCCGCTGCGCTTGGAGGCTTGTGGAGCACATCGCTTGTCCTGCCATCGGAATTGCGGTTTTGGCTCACCGCAGTTGCCATCGGCGCAATAGTTGGTTCATGGCTTGGTGTGAAGCATCTCCCATCCGCGATACTCCGCTATATCTTGTCGGCTTTATTGCTCGTTGGCGGTCTCTGGATGCTTCTGAATGTCAATCGGTAGAAGTCGCCTCTCGGCACTAAGCGAGCTCCTCTGCCAAGCGCATGGCCGCTTTGAGGCCCAGAGCAGACTCCGGAGGCTACTGCATGGCCGTGTCATTGCGGACTACGCTTGCGTCTTGATGATCACGTCGCGCCCCGACTAAAAAGTTGGGGTCCGGCATGCGAGCGGTCAGGTCGCGGCAGCGGCTCTGACGTTTCCCCCCGTGGCCCTCCTCGATTTGAGAAATGCGGTGGCCACTCGCTCCAATGTGAGGTGTTTACCGCTTCGGCTTCCCCTGAGTACTTTGAACTCATCGCCGTCCACTCCAGACTGAGCATTGTCCAAACAGTCACTCCTCGGGAAGGCACTGGGGACCGCGGTTGTTCCGCAGCGGATATTGTTACGCTGGCTGCCGAAATCCGCACAGTCGCTTCGAGATGCTCACCCGCCGTGCGCGATGATGCCGCAAGCACCTAGGCAGCAGAGGTAAGTCCCCTTTTGTCGCATCGAAGTGTGCATCAGGGTTCTCACCAGGTGTTCCGAAATCCCCTTCGAAGTCTGAAAGCAACAATGCTCATTTTGCGGGCCGTCTCACGCACGCGGCATCGTGTTCAATAATCATTACGTTTCGGAACAACCGAAGTCGGGACCTTGAAGCGATTAACCCACTTGACCATCGCGGAGATAGTCTCCATATTCCGCAAATGGAGATTGTAGAGATGAAGACGATTACGATTTCGACCGACGTATTCGCCGCGATCTGGCAGGCTCGCAAAAGCGGTGAGGACTCCGAGGAGGCGATCCTACGGCGACTGCTGAAATTGCCGCCAGCGCGAGGGACTTCGGAAGGACGCCGAGGTGGCTTTTACGACGAGCGCAGCGGAGTCCACTTTCCGGAGGGGTTACACATCTATCGCGTTTATAAGGGCCACCGCGTGGAGGCTATGGCTCATCTAGACAGGTGGTTCATTCGAGACAGCGGAAAATCGTTTCATTCGCTCAACCAGCTGAGCCTGTCGGTGAACGACAAAAAGCACGAAAACGCTTGGGTCAATTGGAAATATCGAGATGAAGCGGGCCAAGAGCATCTCATCGATTATCTGCGCAAACAAAAGAAAGCGTAACGTCCATGACTAAGCGGGTAGGGATATATCTTCGAGTATCAACAAGCGAGCAGACCACCGAAAATCAACGGCGTGAGCTGCTGGCCGTGGCGGAGCGCTCTGGTTGGCACGTAGTGCGGGTCTTCGAAGATGCTGGAATATCTGGCTCCAAAAGTCGGGACCAGCGACCGGCTCTTGATGCCATGATGAAGGCTGTCAACAGGCGCGAGATCGATGGTGTCGCAGCTTGGTCCGTGGACCGATTGGGGCGCTCACTTGTCGATCTAATCGGATTTCTCAAAGACCTCCACGCCAAAAATGTCGACCTATACCTCCATCAGCAGGGCATGGATACGTCTACCCCATCGGGGAAGGCGATGTTCCAGATGTTGGGCGTCTTTGCGGAGTTCGAGCGGTCGCTAATTCGAGAGCGTGTGATCGCAGGGATATCAAGAGCGAAGGCTTCAGGTAAGCGGCTCGGGCGCAAGCCGATCGAAAATGCAAAGGCGGAGACCGTTCGAACCCACCTTTCGCAAGGGCGGGGCATCCGACGTATCGCCCGTGACCTCGGAATTGGGGTCGGGACGGTAATTCGCATCCGTGACAAGCTGCTCACCACAAATCAAGGTATCGCGCAATGAATCAGCGTCGGCGCGTCTACATGAGAACTTCCACTCATTCTGGCGGATTTTCGGACACCAGTCTCAGCTACAAAATAGATAACGACGAAATCAGTACGGAAGTGTATCCCGAGAATGAGACGCTAGCGATACTACAATTCATGACGAACGTCGTTCGAAGCATGGAGGCGAACGGAACAATCGAAGTCCATTCTCTACCAAATACGTTTACCGAGCCGTTCACCAAAGGCTGGATTGATGGTTGGGTGCGAGACGGATTTAGAAAAAAACCTGCTAGCTACAGGGCAGAGCGGAAGCAGTTTTGGGAATTGCTTCAACAGCGACAAATCGAAATCGAAATCCACATACGATCCGAAGCTGAGTTAAATTCAGTCCTAGAGCCTCGGAGCCATGATAGGCCCGGTACTCCAAACGAACATCCTTGGGCGAAGCCAGAAAGCTCTGACGATTTACTCCAGCGGTCTTTGGAAAGGTCGAAGTAGTGTCGTCACGTTCACAGCAAGGCCGCACCCGCCGGATAAATCGGGTGAAAGCGCGGATCACGTCCGGCGATAACGATCATTTCCTGAGATGCACGATGCTTGGATGTGTGCGGCCTACTCAGCGTGCCGCTAAGGTCGGTCTCAGTGCCGCCGTGTGCCGATATCACCAACAACACCGTCAGCGTCACGGATCTCCGTGGTGTAAGTCGCCGCAAGCCGCCGTACTACGACCGTATCTTTTCGCTGCCGTGTCTTTCATCGCGGTAAATCGTTCCGATCCTTTCGTTGCCGGAGCACTGGCGGGTGTCGGCGGTCTTATGGCCTCAGCGGGCCCGGTGGAGCTAGCAACGCGGTTACGGGGGTTATCACCGCAGCAACGCGCCAAGATCGCGTTAGCGCGACTCCGTGAAGCCAACATGAGGCCCGAGCGCATCCTTGCTATTCCGATGGCCGTTCATGCGCTTATCGAAGCGGAGCCTGAGCGTTGTCATCGGACAAGTGAATGGCGCATTGTCGCTGTAGCCAAAGCTGCCCATAGGCTCGCATCGGGCACCCATCGACGCTGGGCTGTACCGCAGCCTGACGGGCGTGTGAAAGAGATTCGGTTGGATTGTTACCCTAGGACCTCGGGACAAATCCTGCGTCACCTGGGGATGATGATCGAGACAGAGGCAGAATCGGTCATTGCCCATCACTTAGCCGAAGTCGTCGCTCTGAAGGCAACCCGCAATGGGCCCGCCGTTGGGTCCGGCACGGACGTTGTGAAGATTTCTCGCCCGGCGAAATTAAGCGAGCTATCAAGTACGCCGGTGGCGGGACGCAAATGTTAAGGCTGCCCGGTCACTCCGCGCCGAATTTCAAGTTGCCTCAAGCGCACATGACCCCAGCGAGTCCGATAAGATTCGATCCCCTGCGCCGCGCGGCATGCCCAAACCTGCAGGCCACCATCGCCGCTTTCACGCGCCAGCTTGAGTCAGAGGAGCGCCGTCTCAAACTCCGCGCACGGGCTCGGAGGGAGGCCGACCAGCGCAACTTCCGTCTCGCGGCGGAGGCCATCGCGTGCAATCTTCTGGTCACCGCAATGATCGCGCCGGATGCAACGCTGAGCGTCCCCCGAAGTCACGGGGCGATGTGGGTTAAAGGCCGCTACCGCAATCCAGTCTTCGGCCAACACTTCGTGGACATCCTCGACTTATTGGCGATGCTCAACCTCATCTCCACAGTCACGAAGGGCTATCGGTTTTCCGCGACAGCAAGTCAGCCGACAACGATCAGCGCCAATCGCGGTCTATCAGGCTATCTACCACTTGGCACGACCGATTGGACTGCCTTCCGACGCGAGGAAGAGCCGGAGGTCATCATCCTCAAGCCCGCGAAGGATGAGGATGGTCTCGCCCCTCCGCTCGATTACGAGGACACCCGCGATACCAAGAAATGGCGTCGGGAAGTGCAGGCCATAAATGAGTCGCTAAGAGCCGCGCCCATCACGATCATTGAGGATGACCACCGCGCCTTCATTCGCCTCGACAAGGCCGGACAGCCCGTTGAGCTTTACCGGCGCTCCCTCCGTCGCGTGTTCAACAACAAGGATTGGAATCAGGGCGGTCGTATCTGGGGCGGCTTCTGGATGACCATGGAGCGCATCGAGCGCTTTGGCCGCATTAGGATTGCCGAGGAGGAGATCGCTAACGTCGACTACGGATCGCTCTTTCCTCGTATGGCCTACGTGCGGGCTCAGGCCGAACAGCCGGACGGCGATCTTTATGATGTGACTGGCGACGGGACGTGTCGGGACGGCTGGAAGAAACTCATGAACGCGCTGCTATTCGCCAGGAGGCCGCTCAGAAGTTGGCCACGCGATACGCGCGAAGAGCTGCCACCAGGAATAAAACCTAAGGAAGCCGTGGAAGCCATCAAGCGCAAACATGCTCCTATCGCGAAGCTGTTCGAACAGGGCCTCGGGTTTCAGCTGATGCGCCACGAGTCCGACTTGCTCATCTCGGTGATGACGGCACTGTTCAAGAACGGCATCACGGCGCTGCCCTTGCATGACTCCGTGCTGGTTGCCCGCTCGCATGCCGAGACGGCTAAGGCATTCATGGAGCAAGAATTCATGCACAGGAGCGGGTCGCCTCGCGCGTTTGTAAAGATCGACTTTGGGCCCAATTGACGGGCACTTCCGGTCTTACGCCTCCTCTAAAGGGAGAGAGAACATTGAGGGAGACCTTCAAGGGAGATTGCCTCAGGACGTAGCCTTGAAGGCGAACCTCCTTAGTCCCTCGATGGGATGACGATGAGGAAGGGACACCCCCTCGGACCTCCATCCCTTGATGGTCCCCCGTCAGCCGTCCTTCATGCACGCCATCAAGCATAGGGCAGTGGGTGAGGTGGTCTGGGACACACCTCCTCCCTTGAAGTCACACCAGGATGCAGCCCATGCCGTCCATCATGATGATGGTGACACCCATGGTCGTGGTCATGGCGGCGCCCCTTACATGGTCGGGGGCTTAATGGGTGGCATGGCGGTGGGCATTTTGGGATTGCCCTTGAAGTATTGCCTCGGTGTCACCGGGCACCATCATGATGAGCACCGTGTCGTGCTCCATAGAAAGTGTTGCTGTAAGCCGTCCCTCAAGGGTCCCTTTGCTCGGTAGACGGTGAGACGGGACACATGCCGTGCAAGCATCCTGGAAAGCGTAATGGACTCCCTGATGGTGCCCCGCCACGCCGACCACCGTGTTGTCCTTCATGATCATGATGAGGCGATGGCGTAGCCCCACATACCGTGGTGCCCAATGGCTCCGTTGTAGCTCTCGATGGGGGCGCTGGGAGTCGCACAGGGTGGCAAGGTCCAGTGTCCTAATTTGGGGCCGAGTATCCTGAGTAGATCAGGAGGGTGTCTTTGAGGTTCGAGAGGCATGGATCACAAGCCGAATTAGCCCGATTAGGGCAATCACCCCGCCGACGAAGCTGGCGGCCAATGCAATCACGCCGAGCTCGAACGGCATCGCATAGGGATCGCGCGCCTCGATAATCCATAGTGGCACCCATGACATAACCGCGATGAAAACACCCACGAAGATCGTAATCAGTATTCCCTTCATTCCGCCGCCGCCCTTTCAAATCATGCCGAATGTCTTGCTGTCTATGTCTAGTGCGGCAGGAGACGATATGCACGAATGTAATTGCAGCCCGAACGACAATTGCCATTCGCAATCCTATGGGAACTGTGATTGGTGACGAAGCGGCATATTGGGGGGCAAAAGGGGACCTAACGCGGACATCGCAAAATGCCCCATCTCGGAAATCGGTTGGCTCCGATGTCATTCAAAACCGGAGCAGCATGCCGAGCGACAATCCGCCAACTCGGTTGAGCACCTCGGAGCCCGGAACCAATTGATAGCCCGCTCGCGCATACAAGCGAACCGCGGGGTTTGAGTCTCGAACATTGAGGCAAAGTCCGTCGCAATTTCTTTCGCGTCCTCGATGCTCCAACTGACGCAATAACGCGAGGCCCACTCCTTGGTTGCGGGCGGCAGGTAGTACCCCGATCGACACCTCTGGAATGCGTGACCCAGGAAAGAACACGGGCTGCTCGCTTGGCCGATATTGTCGGGCCCACGCAGCGCCTATAGTCGCAAGGTTGGTCTCGGCGATGACCCCAAAGTCCCCTGGTCTTTTCCATCCCGCGAGATGTGCGGCTACCACGGGAACGCGTTTCGCAGCCTCCGCACTCAATTCGTAGGCCGCAATCGCAAGAAACCTCCACAAGATCTCTTTGTCGTCGTCTGTCGCTTCGCGAATAGAGAAATTGTTCAAGTCGCAACTCCAATCCGCTCAGCGTCGCACAAGGCCGCCCGCCCGCGGCCTCAATCAATTCCCAAGGCATCCGCAGCCCGGCATTGCGGGCAGCTACGATGGAACCTTATAGCGAGGCAGCTTCGCGATCACAGCCGCTTGTGTCTTGATGGTCACCTCGCCGTATCCCTCGGCAACCTTGCGCGGCCAGTGACCCTGATCCAACACGGTGGCCAATGTGCGGGCCGTAGTGAGCGTCATGCCCCCTTGATGTCAGCTATCGGGGGCGAAGCGGACCTAACGCAGACATCGGCGATCCGGCGCAAATGACCGTAACGGTCATGTACCCCCAACGCTCCCGCTGCAATCCCACTCATGCTATCTAGGGATCGCTAAGTGCCCAGGGGCATCGTTAAAACCTTTCGAGGTGACGGCATGGCAGCGGAAGTCGAAATAATCAGGTGCAACTTCATCGGCGACTTTAAAGTTGGAGACAACATTCTTGTGAATGGGAACGCGCTTTGTCGGCTGAGTACCACGAACGAGAACAATGCGTTCAACAAGCTTATGGTCGTCCAGGCTGGTTCTATCGTTGAGGCCGCGCTCGATCAGATTATTTATCGTGCACGAAACTATACAAGGGAAGGCGTTCCCAGCATTCCGGTGGAGGATTTGTATAAGATACGCGGAACCAAGAGCGAGCGCTTCAACAACATTATTCAGGCAATGAAAACCTACAAGCTTCTCGATGATCTTGGTGGGGCTATCTACGATGATTTGCATCGTCTTCGTAAGCTTCGCAACCGCGTACACATCCAGTTTGATGACGAACCGGAAGGGCTAGGTCGCGACGATCATCTAGCGTTCAGCGCGAAGGAGGTGATTTGGTCCCTTTCTTTGTGTGTTCGAGTTTTGAAGCATTTAGGGGAACGTTTTCCGCGGCCCGAAGCGCTTGATGTGTTCGCCCACGACGTCTCAATCCCCAAGGCATAGACCTGAGGCGGTGGAAAGACGCCGCTTGTGACCCTTAACTGCCTCGATGTCGAATTGCTTTTGTGGCAGCTCCCGGAGGCGAAGGGGTCGCGCTATCCGTGAAGTATCGCGGCAGAGTTTGACCCTGACCGGACCTCAACTCTTCCCGTGGCGAGAGCAGAATCAAAAAGCTTGCGTCAAATGGACATGCCCAAAACTCCGGGGAAGTCGATGTTTAACCCTTAAGCGAATGCCCGCCGCGGCCGGTGGTCAGTCGGCACCATCCCTTCCAATCTTTCAAACGTATTGGAGTGCATGTTAGGCTGTTTCGGAATCTGGTTGGAGAGAGTTATCATGGATATTCGCGTACTTGAAGGCGATGCACTTAAGATTTCCGCTGATGTTCTCGTCCTGAAGTACGCGCAAGCGCTGTACGGGGTGGACAAACTTGTCGTGGATCGAACTCGAACCGATACCTGCGGTTCGCAACAATCTTCCAAAACCTGATTCCACCAGTTTGATTGACACGGACGGTCTTCTCGGTGCGAAGAGCGTTCTATTCGTCGGTGTCGCGGCGCTTCAAATGTTTGGATACGAAGCAATACGGGAGTTCTCTAAACGAGCACTGACTTCGCTTGCAATAGCAAAGCCCGCAGCATCGCATATCGTGTTTACACTTCACGGCGCCGGCTATGGCCTTGACGAAGCGGAGGCCTTTCGAGCGGAACTCGCTGGGATTCTCGACGCAATTGATAGCGGCGATTGCTCCAATGTGATTGAGCTCGTTACGATCGTCGAACGCAACTCTGGTCGCGCTCAACGCCTGCAGACGATCCTTTCTGCTGCCAAGGCCGCCATCGCGGGGCACACCATCGTCCCCGCTCACCTCCAACGACTGCGATCCGCCGGGGCGCCATCTGTAGCCAAGCCTCACATTTTTGTGGCAATGCCCTTTGCGCCGGAGTTCGACGATTACTTCCACTACGGCATTCAGCAAGCCGTGAACGCCGCCGGGTATCTATGCGAACGCGCGGACCTTGCAGCGTTCACGGGAGATGTAATCGCGTGGGTCAAAGAGCGGATCGATAGCGCACGTCTTCTCATCGCGGATCTTTCAACTGGTAATCCGAATGTGTACTTGGAAGTTGGATACGCCTGGGGCAAGGGCATTCCTACGGTCCTCTTGGCACGGGAAGCGGCGGATTTGCGGTTCGATGTAAAGGGTCAACGCTGCCTCCTGTACGACAGCATCAGGAAGCTCGAGGCGTCCCTCACGTCCGAACTAAAGGTCTTGCTCAGATAATTGAGCGGCCTAACAGCATAATGGACTTCCTCCGGATTATCTAGCAACCGACGCCCGAAATGGTCGTTTGCTGGGCCCACTGGTTGTCCGCTTCTGGTCCAACGCTGCCCTACCAATTCATTCGGCCCATGCCCGCAGTTGGGGGAATGGCGAACTCAGCAAGAATTCCCCACCACCATCGTGAAGCCTGATCATCGCGCAATCTTCCGGCATCCGCAGCCTTGCATTGCGTGAGATCACAACGGCACTTTGTAGCGAGGCAGCTTCGCGATGGCCGCCGCCTGTAAGTCATGAGGGCATGACGTGGCCCCATACATACGCTGTGCCCGACGGTTCTCTCTCTTGTAGCCCGCGACGTACCCGTTGGAGTCACACAGGGATGGAAGTTCCCATGTAGGTAGCCGTGGAAGACCTTCGTCGTGATGGTGATCCACCGTGCAGTCCCTTCATGGATACGCGGTAGTGGGGCGGTCTGCTTCACGGTCATCTTATGGGCGGTGGTGATATTGCCTCGGTGACCCAACTGCGGAATGGTAGGGATGACACCGCCTGGTCCGCGCACCGCCGGACAGCTTGACATCGCGATCTCCGTGACCTGTCGCCGTTAAGGGCCCAATAAGCTCATCCGCGCGTAACGCATCACGTTTGCAGATAGCGGTGCAAAGGACTTACCTCAAGAAGTGTCTCGTCGGGGCAAATTATCGGCGATCTTAGGTGAATCAAATAGTCTGCGAGGTGTGTGTCGCGAAAAGGAAATTTCGAAGGTCGAGGCCATTTGCGGGCGCAGACGCACCCAGGGGTCTTGCAATTCGTCTTGTGTGAACGCGATAGGAATCTCCGGATCGAACGGGGTAGCATCGATCGAGAATTCCGACCGAAGAAGTTCAAGCAATTTGTATCCGTTGGCGTACACGTGGATCGCTTTTATCTTCTCTGCGAGGGATCTGTTTAGCATGGGAACCCACGCCGCTTCGTCGAGGTCCTTGAGGCTTAAGCGCGGGAAGGGTCGGATCAACGAGTGGTCGTGCGCATATGAAATTGTGAGGAACGGCACAGGGTCCATGCCAACCGAGCTGAAACCGCTAACTTGCTGCCGTTCTTTAACGCGGCCACTGCGCTTGGAGCCCTCGCGATCGGCGATAAGCTGGGTCTCCCACGCGCCGCCCGAGATACCGTGCTTGATGCCTGGAGGTCCCGCGGATTCCGGCTGAGCCCCCGGTTGCATTCGCCGCGACCTATCCGTTGAGCCAAATATCACATCGAAGATTCCAAGCTTTGGTTCCTTGGGATGAAGATAGCAAAAAGCACGGAAATGGTTGATTTCATCGGCGTCGTAGCTGCGATCGAGTTCAAATTGCACATAGAGGGTGGACAGAACGTCCGACACTTCCTGAAGAAAAAGAATTCGGTCCAGCGAAGATTCGATGCGTTGGAAACCCGTGGCAATAAGTGACTGGATTTCGTCGCCCCAACGACCGAAGAAGCTTGCCTGTTCCGCTTCGGAAAGCGAAATTCCGAGATATTGAAATCGAATGGCAAATCCGTCGGTACTGTCGAGGACAATACGTATCCTCTCGCGATCAAAGATTTCCGCATAGGAGAGCCCTCGCGACCTCGCTGATGTGGTTAGATCGTCTTTCTCTCCAGCCGTCAGGTTGATGTTCGTAAAGAACACGAATACGCGAGGTTTAGGATCATTGCTCTGCGCGGCATCAAGATCATCGTTGAATTTATTTCGAATGGCCCGCTTATGTTCGGCGGAGTCGTTGGCCTGGTTGACAAACCCTACAGCGCCAAAAGTCAACTCTTCATTCCGATAGAGTGCTTCTATGTCGCGGCCGCCGTCAGGGCCGCCGCGAGGATGCCGAGGAATGACGTTCGAGAAACGCTTGTCAGCCGCCAGCACGTGCCGACACATTCGCTCACGTCCAAGCTGATTTGTGTCGAGATAGCTCTTTAGGCGTTCATCTGTGTCAAAAGGCAATCGTTCTGCTCCAGGCTAGAACCTTGTGGACCCAGTCACTTCGCATAACCAACGAATGGCGCGAAAGGTTTTCGCCGCCAATTTCAGTGAACTCCAGTGACCGCACGCCCCCCAGCGCACTGGCGCCGCATTGCGGACAGCTACGATAAATCCTGAAACGAGATGCCTTCGCAATAGCCGCCGATTGCTTCTTGATAGTCACCTTGCCGTATCCCTCGACGACATTGGGCCTCGCGGGGCAGCACAGACCATCTCGTTGAAGTGCACCTTGATGGCACCTAAACGGGACGGCCATTGTGCAGGCCTTCTTGGAGGGCCCGCGCTTAAGTCTCAATGTGAGAGCGGGGACGGGGAGATGATGCTCAGCCGACCTGTTCACAAGGGAATACGTCGCGGATATTTGCATTGAAAAACTGCCCAACTGAGGACGCAACCATCAGCGACTCGTACAGCACCTTTGGCACTCCAAAGTACTGATAAACCGTACCGCGGTTGAATTGGACTTCAAGAGTCTGTGGTCCTTCATCGTACCCCACTGACGCCAAATTACTGGACGACACCGGCGTTCTTTCCATTTATTTGCCTCCCTTCGATTCCTTTGTGGGTCCCACCGCGATGCTGACAGATTTCGCCCGCCACAAGTTTATCATACGCTTATAATCTTCCGCCTGGCGCGGGAGAGCCCAGCGCGTGCTCACTTTTGGATCTTCGCTGTCGGGCCGCTTATCGGATGACGGTGCCGATATCCGACATCGCATCGGCAAACTGACTGCCTCGCCCGTCACCACGGCTTCACCGGTACGCAGAATAGGCAGCATATCGGTGAGCCCGGACAAGTTGTCGGCAAGTGTACTGCAAATCCGCGCTCTATCAGTTTGATTGGAGAGGCGAAGTGCAACGAATGTTCCGCATTGTGAGAGGACCGTCTCGTCAACTTCGGAGGGGCGTTGGCTTACGATCATTGCGCCAATTCCGTATTTTCTTCCCTCTTTCACGATCCGATGGATGATTTGCTTCGTCGCGTTCTCCACGTTGGGCGCTATATAACGGTGAGCTTCTTCCATGACAACGAGTAGGGGACGCTGGACACCTCCCTCGAGGCTCTTGCAACTCCAAAACAGCGCGTCGTAGACGATGCGAAGAATCGTACCAATTAACTTGGTTAGCACGTCATCCGGCACACCCGAAAGATCGAGAATGCTAATCTGGCGATCATGACCCAACCACTTCGCGAGCACTACATCGAGATCGGCATTGATTCTGCCATCGATAGCCGGTTCGCACTTGCCGGGGTGCAGAAGAAAATCAAATCTATGATCGAGAAGCTTCGATCGAAACGTGTCAAGTTGCTTGCGGAGCCCCAGGGCCACGGGATTCCGGAATGGTGCGGTGTTGTCGGATGTAAAGGGGGTATAGCGAGGCGGGATGAGCTTTACTGCGTCCCCTTTATCTTCAAGCGCTGGCTCGGTTCTCTGCTTGTCCGTGAAGGTCTTTAGCTCAAAATCGATGAGTTCATGCCACAGGCGGTTCAAGCTGAATGGCAGCGGCAAATCCGTCGTCAGGGTCTGCTCGGAAATACCCAGGTATTTGCCAGTCGCCAAACTTTCTCGCTTGAAAGCCAAAACCTTATCGGCGATGGCAACACGTTGCGGTTCGCTTACGGTGCCGAAGAGAAAGCCCGTAAGATCCTCAAGTTCTAGTGCCCAAAATGGTATGGCAAGGTGCTCCTCGCCCTTGCTGGGGTCGGGGTCAATCTTAAAAACACAAGCTGTGTCAGAAAGCGCCTTCGAGTATTCGCCATGTATGTCGAGAACCAAAATGCGCGCGCTCGGATAGGACTGCCCTTCAGCATTGCAAAGCGTTCGGAGTAAAGACGCGACCGTTGTACTCTTACCCGATCCTGTCGACCCCACCAGTGCAGAGTGCCTCGTCACAAGGCGGTCAATGTCGAGATAGACGCTGATGTTCTCGGCGCTTGACAGACACCCAAAGCGGACCTGGCCTTTATTGGTTCGGCCGTAAATTGTGAGCAGGTCGTGTTCGGTGACGAAATGAACATCATCACCGACGTTGGGGTGCTGACTGATGCCTCGCTCGAACGTACCGCCAAGCAATTCCCCGAGGAGCTGCACGGTAATCCACCTACCCGAGACGGAGGGATCATCAGCCAGGGTTCTGGGAATTGCATTCGCGCCCGTGTCGCCAACAATGCCATAGAGATTTTGATAGCCCAGAGGGATACGAACAAAGCTTCCGACTTGACCGATCTTATAGGAGCGTCCGAGTAATATGACAGTGCCGGACTCGACAGTGCTCGACAGTTGTACGCTCAGGGTCGGGCCGTTTACACCGCCGACAACTCCGATCGCGGTCGAACTGGCAGCGTCGAAATTCATTCTACGCCTCGACTTTGGCTGTCTTGGCGGGCGCATCGCCTGTAACCGGGGCGGTATCCTCCGTTGTGCCGATCAATTCACTCGTGGACACCGCAAGAAATCGGCTTAGCTCATTGAAGCAGCCCAAGGTGAAGACATTGGGTGAACCGGCTGTGCGCGGCCCCCAAAATGTTCGCCGAATCTCAAGCCATTGTTCGTTGACCGGGGGACCAACTTTCCAAGATCCTCTCACCCCGCTGATAATTGCACCATCTGCGGCATACACACTCAAATTGGGACGCTTTGCGGCAATTGCGGCAGCCAGCGGTTCATCGGCCAGGTTGCGGTATTGAAGCGCAACGATGGCAGCCAACGGATACGCTGCGAGAGCCTCTTCGATTGCCGACACGATATGTGCATCACTGAATGAGAATCCGCAGGTAATCAGCAACGCATCTGGGGTGCGAAGGAAAGCCCGCAGCCTATCAAACAGAGCGGCATAGGGCTGTTTCTGCGTGTGGTCATATTTGAGATGATCGGGATAGATGAGATGTGTCGCTGACCGCGACTGGCTGCGGATAACTTCTCCTCCATCCACTAGCCAGCCAAGTGAGCCATGAAGTTTCCAAACTCGCGTCCAACGTGGTGGCAACTCGTCATTGGATACCGTTGCTGCATCAAAGAATGGGCGAACACCACCCGAGAAGCCATCGAAATAGGGGACATGTGCGCGCTCAAGCGCCTCTTCAATGAGAAGATCATAGTTAGGGGTAAAGATTTCCACGCCATACCGTCGCGCCGTACCGGCAATCCAACTTACAAGATGAGAGTAGGGATTTGGATTAGCTGGGAGTTTCACATTTACGCGTTCGCCGATGTGATCGCAGATCTTGTTGGCCAGGGCCTGAAACCCGCTGCCCGTCGTCCCGAACAACGATTGATCGCCCAAGGCTCTTGTAAGAAGACGCAGCTTGGACAGGATGTCCTCAATAGTTGGAGCGTTGCCCAGTCCTTTCGTGATTTCCGTGATAATCTTCTTGTCGTCCTCGGCGAGTTTACCTAGCACCTCGTCGGTGAGCTGACGCACCATGGGAATTAGCGGTTTGCCTTCGATCGTCTGAATAGACGCCGACGCGCCAGCTCCGATTAAGACGGCAATGTGCTTGCGGCCCTGTGACAACACCAGCCGCAGGTCCGAAATGTATTGATCGGGATTGTGTATTGCTTCACTAGTCATTGCGAATCTCGCCCATGCTCGTAAGAGTAGCAGAATTAACGGGACGCAGGTGTGACGCAAAATTCACTGCAGTAATTTCGCGGTTGCGTGTGAATGGTTAGATGACCACCGTATTTCTCAGCATCATTGCGCGGGCGATTCACCTGAATGGAATCCAGAATGCGATGCTCAATGCCTGCCGCAGTACCGATGGCCTTGAAGGAATGCTGACACGAATGACCTGGCGCGACGCTCCTGTCAGACACGATGGTGCAGACGAACTCCACGATCCGATTCACGATGCCCCGCGATGGGCTCAGCACGTCACTGCTCGAAGCGTTAGGGGCAAAGCGTTGGGGGCAGCGTTGGGGTACAAGCGCAAGCCGTTCAGGTAACACATTGATTGTATTTAGTAATTTTTGAGGTGAGGGAGCTGGCTGGGGAACTAGGATTCGAACCTAGATTGACGGAGTCAGAGTCCGCAGTTCTACCGTTGAACTATTCCCCACCAATTCCGCTGTAAACCCAAGGGCTTATCGGAACGGATTTGCAAATCATTGCAGGCGGTTTTGCAAACGCGGCGTCGAATCCCTCCGATTTAGGGCAGGGGCTGTTCGCTGTCCAGTCCTAGGTCTGATCGACCAAGAAATGGGGGCGGATTGGCAAAACCGGACGAGATGAAACGGCCCTGGCAGGCCGCAGCGTGAGCGCCGCAATTCCTAGCGATTTGCGGCCGATGGTTTAGTAGGCCGCACGTCGCCCCAAGGATCGGAGGGGGCAGTAGTCGGGGTTTTCGTCCTCGTCAGCGCAGCCTTATACGCCGCATCCAATTCCTTCTGTTTCTTTTGTTCGGCCTGGGCGCGTTGGATTTCCGAGTCCTGCTCGGCGGCCTTTGTATTTGAATTTTCCCCGGCCGCGCGGCCCTCCTGCGCAAAAGCAACGCCAGTTAATAATGCGAGGATACATACCGATGCGACTAAGGTTTTCATCGATCTCTGTCCTAGCCTTCGTTGCCGCTTGGGCTAATCCAAAATGATACCAGCAGGCGAGACTTAAGCGAGGTGGCTCAATTAGGCCCGCTACGGAAGCTTCCCGTTATAATTTCGATTTTCGCGGCCGGCTCTTCGTCGGAGCCCGGCTTTTGCGGACTTGCTGCGGGTTGGCCGCCAAAGCCGGCGCCGCTGCCGCGGGACGCGGCGCAGGCTCGCTTGCGCCCGTCACGGCGTTCGGTGGGGCGCGGCCTGGGTTGTGCGACATCGGTCCCCACCAGTTCGACAGCGTGCCGTCGCCCCAGACTTTCGGCCGTTGCGGCCGGTCCTGGTGCCACGGGCGCGGTTCGAAGAAGCCGAGCTCCTCGTCGTGCATCTGGTCGAGCTCGCAGAAAAACTCGATCGTCACGCCGTCGGGATTCTTGTGGTAGATCGCGATATTGTGCCCGATGATGTGGCGGAGCGGGCCCCATTCGAGCTTGATGTTGCTCTTGGCCAGAATATCGGAGGCCCGCTTGATGTCCGACCAGTCGCGCACCTCGAACGCGATGTGGTGGATCGCGGTCTTGGGATCGCGCAGAAAATTCACGGTGTGATGGTCGCGGCTGCAGCGCAGGAAAGCGAAGAAGTCGCCGCGCCAGTCCGAGACACGGAAGCCAAGCACGTCGCAATAGAACTTCACCAGGCCTTGAACGTCCGGGCACGTGTAGGCGATGTGGCCGAATTTCAGCGGCATGATGCCATTGAAGGCGTTGTCATCCGGCGCGAAAGCGAAGTCGGAGAAAATCTCGAGCGTCGTGCCTTTGGGATCCTGGAAGGTAAGCGCCTCGCCGATGCCCGGCGTGATATCGCTGCGCCGCTCGCTCTTGACGCCGATCTTTTGCAATCGCGCGGCGATTTCGCCGAGATCGCTGCCGGGCGTGGTTTGAAACGACAGGCGCGGCACCTCGGCGGCGTTGCCAAGTTCGAGTACGACGACCTCGAGGCCCGCTTTGGTGGCAAGAATGGCGCGGTTCTTCTCACGCGCCGCGAGGCTTAGTCCGACGATGCGGGTGAAATAATCGGCCGTCCGCTCGATGTCGGGCGTGGTCAGGGTCGAGTGTCCCGCGCGTTTGATCTGCAGCATCGCTACGCTCCCATTCCGTGCTTAGGCTTGCACGCGAACGCGGCTGTCGTCATGGACGCGTCCGGGTTCGTGCGCGCTTACAGCGATCTTGAGTTCGCCAAGGAGCGGCGACGACCGGCAGACGACGGTGTCGCCGGGCTTGATCGGGCCGACGCCCTCGGGAGTGCCGGTGTAAATGAGATCGCCCGGATAGAGCGTATAGAACGACGAGGCGAATTCGATCAGACGGCGGCAATTATAGATCAGCATGGAGGTGTTGCTCTGCTGGCGGACTTCGCCATTGACCTCGAGCGTGAGCGGCAGCGCGTCGGGGTCGGGAATTTCGTCGGCGGTCACCATCCAGGGCCCGGCGACGGCATAGCCGTCGGGCGACTTGCGGAAGCTCCTGTCCTCGCGGCCGCGCACGGTGATATCGAGACCGAGGCAGTAGCACGCGACGTGATCGAGCGCGTCTTTCTGTGAAATATCGCTGCCGGTCTTGCCGATCACCATGACCAGTTCGACCTCATGATCGTTGCGCCGGTCGGGGAAACGTAGAGGGATCGTCTCGGACGGCCCGATGAGAGACGAGTTGGATTTCAAAAACATGCCGGCTTCGAGGATTTTCGACGACTGCACGCTGACGACCTGCGAGCCCAGCTGCGCCGACGCGGCTTTCATCTCGTTGATATGGGCCTGGTAATTGGTGGGAGCGCAGGAGAGTTTGGTCGGCCGCGCCACCGGCGGCAACAGCTTCACCGCGGCGATCGGCGTACCGGCCGTCTTATCGGCAAGGCGCTCGATTCGTTCGCGCCATTGCGGCAGTGCCGCGACCACGGCGTCTCCCAGCATGGCGTAAGGCGACGATTGCCGGATTTCCGTCTGTGCCGCGGTCACATCGTGTACGCGATCTCCGCGCACGACCCCCAAGCGATCGTCGTCGTAGCGGCACAATTTCATTGGTTTCCTCCCTGGACTTTCTCAGTACTTATTGCCTTTGCGCAAAGACTAGCAAGCGTCGAGCGGCAGGCAAAGATGGCGCCTGGTTTTGCCCTCCGGGCTCAGCGCGTGGCACGGCCCGATAATCCGAACGTCACTGTCGAAACGCACAACGGACTCACCGCCGCGGACACCAGGAAAACCGCGCGCGGCTCGCCGTTATCCATCAGCATGCCGTAAACCAGTGGCGCGATGCTGGCGCCGATATTGAAGCCAGTGCTGACGAAGCCGAACACCCGGCCATAGGCGCCGGGCGGCGTCACCGCGCGCACCAGCATGTCGCGCGACGGCAAGGTGGCGCCGACGGACAGGCCGCTCAATCCCGTCAATGCGACCAGCAGCGCCGCCGAAAAATCGAATAGCCCGACTAGTGCCGTCACGACGCCGGCCACCGTGAGGCCGGTCGCGGCGACCAGCGCATGGCGGCTGGTGCGAGAGGCAAGGATACCACCGGCGAGTACACCGGCGGCATTCATGGCGAGGAGGGCGCTCAGAGCAATATTGGCGATCGCGGTTGGTGTGCCGTGCAGCGCGCCAAGCGCCACCACAAGATAGGTGTTAAGCCCGCTGCCCATGATCGAAATCAGCATGAAAAATGCCAGATTGAGCAGGACCGGAGCCGAGAGCAGGAGGTGCCAAGCGTTCATTCCCGCATCGGCATCAGCCTTCGCGGCGCCCTTTCCGGCATGCGCTATCTCGCGGGCCGGGTCCGGCTGCGCGATCAAGACCGCCAGCACGATCAGGCCAAGGATCGCGGCGCCGAGATAAGCGCCGCGCCAGCCGAACAGGCTCTGCATGTAGAGCAGGCTGACCGGCGCGATGGCGCCGCCGAGCATGCCGGAGAAGGTGTGATACGAGAAGATTTGGCTTAAGCGGTTAGGCGGCGTGTGCAGCGACAAGAGCGAATAATCCGCCGGGTGATAAGCCGTGTTGCCGAGGCCGGCGACGCCGTACATCGCGACGAAGACCCAAAACGAGTTGGCGATGCCGGCAACAGCGTAAGCAAGACTGGAGAGTGCGAGGCCAACGATCAGCACCATACGGGCGCCGACCCGGTCAACGAGAAAACCGACCGGCGTCTGCAACACGGCGGAGACGACGTTAAACACCGTCAGCGCCAGCGCCAATTGGGTATAGGTCACATCGAAGTCGTCGCGGATGAATGCCAGCAGCGGCGCCAGCATGAGCATGTAATAGTGGCTCATCAGGTGCGCGGCGCAGACGCCGGCAATCACCCGTGACTCGGCGGGCCGCATCGAGCGCACAGAAATGGCCTGCGTCATTGTCGCTGGCTGGACACCGATTTCGACTTTGCGTCCTGCAGTGCTTGCCAGACAATGGCCGGCGTCAATGGCATATCGACATGGCGGATGCCGAAATCGGACAGTGCATCGATAACGGCATTCGTCACCGAGGTCAGCGCGCCGGCACAGCCGGCTTCGCCGCAGCCTTTGACGCCGAGCGGATTGGTCGTTGCCGGCGCCGGATGATCTTCGAGCACGAATGACGGCACGTCGGCCGCGCGCGGCATGGCGTAATCCATGAACGAGCCGGTGAGAAGCTGGCCGTCGCGGTCATAGACCGTCTTCTCCATCAGCGCCTGGCCGATGCCCTGCACGACGCCACCGTGAAGCTGGCCGGCGACGATCAATGGATTGACGACGGTACCGAAGTCATTGACGCAGGAATATTTCACTACCTCGACAGCGCCGGTATCGGAATCGATTTCGACCTCGGCGATATGGCAGCCATTGGGAAAGGTCGAGGCGGACGGTCCGTCGCTGATGTGATCGACATCGAGCGTTTGCGGCGCATCCGCCGGCAGATTGATCCCGCTGTGAAGCTTGCGCGCCAGCTCCATGATCGAGACGGAGCGATCCGTTCCGACGATCGTGAAATTGCCTTTCTCGAAAGCGATGTCGGACGGCGCGGCTTCGAGCAGATGGCTCGACAGTTCCTTGCCTTTCTCGATCACTTTCACCGAGGCTTCGACGATCGCGGTGCCGGTGTGCATCAGCGACTTCGAACCGCCCGAACCGCCGCCGGCGATCAAGCGATCGCTGTCGCCCTGCAGCAATTTGATCTTGTCGAACGGAATGCCGAGTTGCGCGCTCAGAACTTGTGCAAACGGGGTCGCGTGACCCATGCCGAAATCGAGCGTACCGGTCGTCAGCGTCACCGTGCCATCGGCGTTGAACGTAATGCCGGCAAGTTCCTTTGACGGCGGCGCCGTGACTTCGAGGAAATTGCCGATACCGAGGCCGCGCAGCCTGCCGCGCCGAAGACTTTCCCGTTTGCGGCGAGCAAATCCCTTGCCGTCGGCAAGCTCGAATGCTTGCTTGCTCAGCGCGGCGAAGTCGCCGCTGTCGTAAGTCACGGCCGAGGCGGTCTTGCGCGGCAGCTCGGCCGGCCGGATCTGATTGCGCCGGCGCAGCGTCATGCGATCGATGCCCATCTCGGCGGCGGCCGCATCGATCAATCGCTCCATGTAATAATTGCCTTCGGGCCGGCCGGCGCCGCGATAGGCCGAAACATGCGATGTATTGGTGAATACGCATTTGGTCGACACTTCGATCAAAGGCGTGCGGTACATGCTCTGCACGTTCTTTACCGCATTGATCGTGCCCGGCATCGGCGCCACCGGCGAGAGGAACGCGCCCATATTGGCGAAGTTCGTCAGCCGCAAAGCGAGGAAGTGCCCGTCAGCATCCAGCGCTAGCTCGGCGTCGACGTCGTGGTTGCGGCCGTGGCTGTCGGAAACAAAGCTTCCCGACCGGTCGTCGGTCCATTTCACTGGCCGCCCCAACGCCCGCGCCGCGTGCAGCACGCAGATATATTCGGGAAACACCGCAGCTTTCATACCGAACGATCCGCCGACCTGGCCGGTGAGGATGTGCACGTCTTTCGGCGTCACGCCCATGGCTTCGGCGATGTTGGCGCGCATGCCGAATACGCCTTGTGAGCCGACATGAAGCGTGAAGCGGTTGCCGTCATGCGAGCCAAGCGCCGCGCGCGGCTCCATGGCATTGACGACGAGCCTGCTATTGACGAGCCGCAGCTTGGTAACATGAGCCGCCGCCGTGAAAGCGGCATTCACCGCCGCGGCGTCGCCGTAGTGGTAATCGAGCGCGACATTATTCGGCACATCGTCATAAAGACGCGGCGCATCGTCTCGCGCGGCGTCTTCGGCCGCCGTCACTGCCGGCAGCGTTTCGATATCGAGGCTGACGGCTTCGGCCGCGTCCTTCGCCTGCAGTAGGGTCTCGGCGACAACAAAAGCGACGGGGTCGCCGACATAGCGCACTTTGTCTTTCGCCAGCGCTTCGCGCAGCGGCTTTTTCATCGGCGAGCCGTCGCGGTTGTTGAACGGCACGACGCATTTGAGCGGGCCATAGCCCTTGAGATCGGCGCCGGTATAGACGCCCAGCACGCCCGGCATCGCGGCCGCGGCCTGGGTATCGATGGCGCGGATGATACCGTGGGCGTTCTGGCTGCGGACCATGACCGCATAGGCCTGCCCGGGCAGGCTGACATCGTCGGTATAATGTCCCATGCCGCGGAGCAGCATCGGGTCTTCGGTGCGGGGGACCGACTGGCCGACGGCAAATTTCTCAGTCGCTAATCGCTCGGCCGCTAATTCGTCCGCCAAGTCCTTGGAAGCCAGGTCCTTGGAAGCCAAGTCCTTGGAAGCTATTGCCTTGGCGGACTGCTGCAAATTCATGACAATTCAATCCCATAAGGCCACTATCGCCGTGACATAATGGACTTGCCGAGCCCCGGCAACAGCGCATGGCACATGGCTCATAGGCCGGAACGGCAGCCGAAAACCACCCGAAAGCCGGGCTAAATCAATGTATTGCCCTCCCGGCTACCGCTGTTACAGTTCACCCAACTTGAACTTGAACAATGGACCGCGACCGTCGAGCCCAGCCCTTGAACGCTGGAGTTCCGGAGCGGCAGGAAGGCATTGATGGACGACGAGGCCTCGCCACCGGGCGGCCTCGACGCCGATGGGACCGCGCGCAGCAAGATGGCGCGGGGTGCCCGCTGGGGTCGCCGAACGCCCTATGGCCTTCGCCGCGATAGCGGACATCGCGACGATTGGCGTCCGCCGCAGCGCGATCACCACGCCGCCACCTATGCAGCGCTCGATCTCGGTACCAACAATTGCCGGCTTCTGGTGGCGCGGCCGACCAGCGACGGCTTCCGCGTCGTCGACGCCTTCTCTCGCATCATCCGCCTTGGCGAAGGCATTGCCGCGTCGCGGCGCATCAGCGAGGCGGCCATCGCGCGCGCCGTCGACGCGCTGTTAGTGTGCCGCGACAAGATGCGGGCGCGCGACGTCATTCGGGCCCGCCTGATCGCCACCGAGGCTTGCCGCGCGGCGGAGAACGGTGAGGAGTTTCGCGGCCGCATTGCGCGGGACGCGGGGGTCGAGCTCGAGATCATCGATTCCGCGACCGAAGCACGCCTCGCCGCGACCGGCTGCACCGAACTTTTCGACCCCGCGGCGAACGGCGTGATCTTGTTCGACATCGGCGGCGGTTCTTCGGAACTCGTGCGGCTTAATCGGCCGGCCGCCTGCCGGGGCGGTCCGCCGCTGCCGGACATTGCCGGCTGGGCCTCGCTGCCGGTGGGTGTCGTCACGCTTGCCGAGCGCTATGGCGGTAAAGTTGTTACGCGCGACATTTATGACGCCATGGTGGATGAGGTCTCGGTTTTCGTCGAAAACTTCGCGCGCGATCATCGCTGCGACCTCGACGGCTTTCACATGCTCGGCACCTCGGGCACGGTGACCACCATCGCCGGCGTGTTCTTGCGGCTGCGGCGTTACGACCGGCGCCGCGTTGACGGCTGCTGGCTTGCCGACCACGAGGTTTCAAGCGTCGTCGACGAGCTGATGACGATGAGTTTCGAGGACCGGGCCGCCAATCCCTGCATCGGCGTCGAACGTGCCGATCTGGTGCTGGCCGGCTGCGCCATTCTCGACGCCATCCGCCGTGCCTTCCCTTGTACCAGACTGCGTGTTGCCGACCGCGGACTGCGCGAGGGCATGCTGGTCGAGATGATGCGTGAAGACCGGGTGTGGGAAAACTGACCGATCATGGCACACCTGAAGGACCATAAACGCCGCACGCTGTCGTCGCGAACTTGGCTCGAACGCCAGCTCAGCGACCCCTATGTGGCACGCGCCAAGCGCGAGGGCTTTCGTTCGCGAGCGGCCTATAAGCTCGCCGAAATCGACGACAAGTATCATCTGCTCAAGGAAGGCTCCCGCGTGGTCGATCTTGGCGCCGCGCCCGGCGGCTGGAGCGAGATTGCGCTAAAGCGCATCGGCCCCAAGGGGCGCGTGATCGCGCTCGATATTCTCGAGTTTAAGCCGATGACCGGGGTCGAATTCCTCAAACTCGACTTTCTCGACAATACCGCGCCGGACCGTCTCAAAGAGATGCTCGGCGGCAATGCCGATGTCGTCCTCTCGGACATGGCGGCGAACGCCACCGGCCATCGGCCGACCGACCACTTGCGCATCATGGCGCTGGCGGAGGCGGCCGCGCAGTTCGCGCGCGAGGTGCTCGCGAAGGGCGGCTCGTTTTTGTGCAAGGTTTTGCAGGGCGGTACCGAGACGGTGCTGCTCGCCGAACTCAAGCGCGACTTCGAAAGCGTCAAGCACGTCAAACCGCCGGCGAGCCGCGCCAATTCCGCGGAGCTTTATCTGCTCGCCCGCGGGTTTCGCCATCACACGCGAAACTAGGCTTTCTTTTCCACCGTGTCGCGCTTCCGGCTGGTGAGCTCGGCGCCGGCGTCGGTCGGTAACTGCATAAAGATCAAGGCCGCGCTGGCCGACAGCACGCTGACAATAAGAAAGGCCGGCGGAAAATCGGTCACGTGCATGGTCGTCGAACCTTTGAGCCGAAGCGTGATCTCGACGACCAATGCGCCGACGGCAACGCCTGTCGAGAGTGCCAATTGTTGTGCCGCGGCGACCATCGTGGTGGCCCGGCTGATCCGTTGCGGTTCGACCTCGGCATAGGCGATCGTGTTGATGCTGGTGAATTGCAGCGACCGGAAAAAGCCGCCGGCGAGCAGGACGACGATCATCGCCCAATAAGGCACGCCGGGCAGAAAGGCAGCGCAGGCGGACAGGAAGGCGCTGCTGATTAAAGCGTTGTAAATCAGCACGTTGCGATAGCCATAACGATTGAGCACGCCTGCCACAGCGGCCTTCATGAACATCGAGCCGAGCGCGCTGGTGAAGGTGATGAGGCCGGATTGGAACGGCGTCAGATGGAATCCGATCTGCAACAGGAGCGGCAGCAGGAACGGCAGCGCGCCGACGCCCATGCGGAAGAGGAAGCCGCCGACAATGCTGGCGCGAAAAGTCGGCAGTTTTAACAGGCTGAGATCGAGGATCGGCGCCGGTGTGCGCCTTGCGTGGAAAACATAGGCCACGGCCGCAATGGCGCCGACGCTGATGAGCGCCGCGACCACGCCAGCCGGCAAAAAATCCAATCCCATGACCGAAAGGCCGAAGGCGAGCCCGGCGATGGCGAGACCGGACAGCACAAAGCCAATGAAGTCGAAAGGATCGTGATGCTCGATGCGGACATTGGCGATATAGCGGGATGCCAACGCGACGCCAACAACGCCGATCGGGACATTGATCAGAAAAATCCAATGCCACGAAGCATAGGTGGTGATGAAGCCGCCGAGCGGCGGACCGCAGATCGGGCCGATCAGTGCCGGGATGGTCACGAGCGACATCGCGTTGACGAGGAGCTTCTTGTCGACGCTGCGCACCATGATAAGGCGTCCGACCGGTGTCATCATGGCGCCGCCCATGCCCTGCACGATGCGCGCGAACACGAATTGTTCGAGCGAATGTGATGCCGCGCAGCCGATCGATCCGAGAACGAATACCACGATAGCACTGCGAAATACGTTGCGCGCGCCGAAGCGGTCGGCGGTCCAGCCGCTCGCCGGAATGCAGATGGCGAGCGACAGCAGATAGGACGTGACCGCGAGCTTCAACGCCAGCGGATTGGTGCCAAGTGCGCGTGCGATCGCCGGCAGCGATGTCGCGATCACGGTCGAGTCCATGTTCTCCATGAACAGCGCCGTGGCGACAATCAGCGGGACGATTCGATTGTAGGGAGGTTGCTCCATGCGCGGCTATTAGCCCACCGCTTGCATTGTCGAAAGCCCAGTTGTCGACATCATGCCGGCCGCGCCGTGCGGGCTTTTATTTGAATTCTCATGTGAGCTTTTTTACCGCTTCCTCGACCAGGCTGAGATCGGAATACTTCTTCACGTCGATATCGGCCTTGAGGAGGCCGACTTCCTTCTGTTGCTGCAGATTGCTCTGCAGCGCGCCCAAGTTCGGCGTGCCGTTCGGGTCGCGGAATTGATCGCGTTCGGTAAAGGCCCAATCCATGCGCTCCGGCGGCGCCTTATTGAGGCGGGCGACGATGGCGACGGCTTCTTTGTGGTTCTTCGGATCGGTGTACCAGCGGATCGCGCGCACCGTGTCCTGCAGAAAATCAATCAGTGCCGCGCGGTTTTGCGCGATAAAGCCGGTGCGCGCGGTCCACATTGTGAGTTGGGTGATGCCGAAGGCGTCTTTCTGCGTGAACAAGGTTCGTGCGATGGCGCCGAGATCGGGATCGAGCGAGAATGGCGGCACGGCGCTGATAAGATCGACCTTGCGCTCCGCCAGCATCGCCCGCATGGCGGGGAAGGGCGCCTCGACAACGGTGTAATCCTTATTGGCCTCGAGGCCGCCCAGGCGCAACATCGCGCGCATTGCGACATCGACGGCGCTCCCCATGGCGTTGGTGGCGAGCACCTTGCCTTTGAGGTCGGCGACCGTTTTCACTGGACCGTCCTTGAGCACCATGAACTGGTTGGAGCCATGACCGGCGACGCCGTCCTGGATTTCGTCGCAGATGACCCGAAGGTCAGCCATGTTGGCGTTTTGGATGGCGAGGCCGAACGACGAAAAAGCGAGCGGCCCGATATCGAGTTCGCCGGCGGCCAGTGCGGTGATGACCGGTGGAGTGCCGGCAAACCGCGTCGCCTCGGCGACATAGGACTTGCCGTAATTCTTCAGGATGTCCTTCTTCTCCAGCACCAGCGGCGCGGTCGAGGCTGGCACCACCACCCAGCCAACGCGAATCTTGACCGGAACGGCTTGCGCCAACACGCGCCGGCCGCTCGCCGCAAGCGCTGTCCCGGCGGCCATTCCCCCGAGAGCAAACTGCCGCCGATCCAAGGCTTTATCCAAGCCTTTGCCATCCATGCGTTTCATGGCGCGCTTCTCCCCGTTTTTCTGCCCTTGACCCTATCTTGAACGCTATTAATTCCGGTCAAGGCGTGCTATCGACCGCCGCCAACCCAAAAGCGGGGAATAGAGCCGGGCGAGGGGACCATATTCCGCTCGTCCGCCAAGTTTTACCCCGAAGCATACCCCCGGTTAGCCCGCCGCATCGGGCCTCGGAGTTGGCAATGGCCGCGATTACAAAAGACCTACCGCGCGAAGCATACACCTTCGATGACGTGCTGCTAAAGCCGGGCTTGTCGGACGTCATGCCGTCGGAAGTCGATATCCGCTCGCGCATTACCCGCACCATCCTCCTCAATATTCCGATAGTCGCTTCGGCGATGGATACCGTGACCGAGGCGCATATGGCGATCGCCATGGCGCAGGCCGGCGGCATCGGCGTCGTGCACCGCAACCTCGAGCCCGACCTCCAGGCGGCGCAAGTGCGCCAGGTCAAGAAATTCGAATCGGGCATGGTCGTTAATCCCGTCACCATCCATCCCGAAGCGACGCTCGCCGATGCATTGGCGCTGATGCAGGAGAACCGCATTTCCGGCATTCCAGTGGTTGAAGGGGGCGGCAACGGGCAGGGCAAAGCGCCCGGCAAGCTGGTCGGCATCCTGACCAACCGCGATGTGCGCTTTGCCACCGACAAGCGCCAGAAAGTCTCCGAGCTGATGACCAGGGATCAGCTCATCACCGTGGGTGAGAGCGTCGGCCAAGACGAAGCCAAGCGGCTTCTTCATCAGCATCGGATCGAAAAGCTTCTTGTCGTCGACAGCGATTATCGCTGCGTCGGCCTGATTACGGTGAAGGATATCGAAAAGGCGGTAGCCAATCCCAACGCCTGCAAGGACGACCAAGGCCGGCTCCGGGTTGCCGCCGCGACCTCGGTGGGCGAGGCGGGCTATGCCCGTAGCGAGAAGTTGCTCGAAGCCGGCGTCGATCTCGTCGTTGTCGATACCGCGCATGGTCATTCGCGGCGCGTGCTCGACACCGTGACCCGCATCAAGCGCATGTCGAACGCGGTGCAGGTGGTCGCCGGCAATATCGCCACCGCCGAAGGCGCCAAGGCCTTGATCGATGCCGGCGCCAACTCGATCAAAGTCGGTATCGGGCCGGGTTCGATCTGCACGACGCGCATTGTCGCCGGTGTCGGCGTGCCGCAGCTCACGGCGATCATGGACGCGGTCGAAGCCGCGCAAAAGACCAACACGCCGGTGATCGCCGACGGCGGCATCAAATATTCCGGCGATCTCGCCAAGGCGCTCGCCGCCGGTGCCGACTGCGCCATGGTCGGCTCACTGCTCGCCGGCACCGACGAGACGCCCGGCGACGTGTTTCTCTACCAGGGACGGTCCTACAAGTCCTACCGCGGCATGGGTTCGGTCACCGCCATGGCGCGGGGGTCCGCAGACCGTTATTTCCAGCAGGAGATCAAGGACACGCTCAAGCTCGTCCCCGAAGGCATCGAAGGCCAGGTCGGCTATAAGGGCCCGGTTGCCGGTGTGCTGCATCAGCTTGCCGGCGGATTGCGCGCGGCCATGGGTTATGTCGGCGCCAAGGATCTTAGCGAGTTTCACGACAAGGCCGAGTTCGTGCGCATCTCCTCGGCCGGTCTGCGCGAAAGCCACGTCCACGACGTCACCATCACGCGCGAGAGCCCGAATTATCCGAGCCGGACATAAAGTGCCGCATGACAAGCGCTGCCAACGATCCCTTCGCGAAAATTCGCAGCGCCACCAATTCGCACCGCGCGCGTCACGGCTGCGGCGCTTACCCCTACGACAACGGTCCGCTGCTTGCCGCCGTGGCGGCGTCGGCCAACGCGCGCCGTATCGTCGAATTGGGAACGGCGCTCGGCTATACCGCGCTGTCCTTTGCGTCGGGGGTGCCGGACGCGACGGTCGATACGATCGAACGCGATCCCGAGCATGTGACGCTCGCGCGCAACAATATCGCGGCGGCGGCGATGGACCATCGCATCACGGTTCACGAGGGCGATTTCGCAAGCGTGCTGCCGACGCTCGATCCCGGCTATGACGTTGCTTTCTTCGATGGCGGCACGCCGGTGCCGGCGCTGCACAAGACCTTGCGCGGGCTATTGCGCACCGGCGGTACGCTGATCACTGCCAACCTCAACCACGGCGGTACGGCCGATGCCGTGCGCAAGGCGCTGTTCGATGGCAAATCGTGGCGCAGTGCACTGATCGACGAGGACGGCGAAACCGCGATCAGCGTCAAGCTTTAGATTTTTTGTTCTTGTTGGGGCGTCCATTCAGCCGGGGGGAAATCAATGACCGTTCAAGAAATCCTGTTGCCGCTCTTTGTCGAGGTGATCCTCACCTTCTTGCTGCTGTTCTGGCTGGCGCCATTGCGGGCGCGGGACTTCAAGTCCGGCGTGGCTCGGCCGGATAACGTCGCTTTGCGCGAACCGAACTGGTCGCCGCGCACTTTGCAAACCGCCTACGCCTATAGCAATCAATTCGAATTGCCGGTGCTGTTCTATGTGCTGACAATCCTCGCCTATGTCACGCATCTCGCCGGCGTCATATTCGTCGTGCTGGCCTGGATATTCGTGCTGTTCCGTTATCTGCAGGCTTTCGTGCATGTGACGAACAACAAAATTCGCGTCCGTGGAGCGTTTTTCGGTATCGCCGCGCTGGCGCTTTTCATCAACTGGGTGATCTATATCGTTGAAGTTCTGACCCTGCCGCGGCCGATATGAGATCGAGATCGTCACCGTCAAGCTCAAGCAGAAGTAAGGATATGCATTTGTCGAAATTTTTCACATGACACCTTCAGCGCGGCTTGCCGCGGCAATCGAGGCTTTCACTGATATCGAGCAGCGGCGGCGTCCGGCCGGTGACGCGCTCAAGGACTGGGGGCTGTCGCACAAATTCGCCGGCTCCGGCGACCGTGCGGCGATTGCCGGCCTTGTCTATGACGCGCTGCGCCGGAAATCGTCCTCAGCCTGGCTGATGAGCGAGACGACACCGCGCGCGGTGCTGATCGGCATGCTGCGCCGCGAACGCAACCTCGATGGCGCCGCCATCGCGGCACTGTGCAGCGGCGCGCGTTATGCGCCGGAGGTGCTGACGGAGGCGGAGAGTACGGCGCTCGACAAAGATTCGCTGGACGGCGCGCCGGCGCATGTCGAGGGCGATTACCCGGAATGGCTCGACCAACACTTGGCGCGGGCCTTCGGCGAGGAGCGAGCGGCGGAAGGGGCGGCGCTTTCGAGCCGGGCGCCGCTTGATCTGCGCGTCAACACGCTCCTGACCGAGCGCGATGACGTTGTCCCGAGGCTTGCGCATCTGCATGCCGAGCCGACCCGATGGTCGCCGGCGGGTCTTCGCATCCGGCTTGCGGCCGAAGCCAAGAGCCCGGCGATTCATGCCGAGCCGCCTTACATTAAGGGCCAGATCGAAATTCAGGACGAGGGATCGCAACTCGCCGCGCTGTTCGCCGGTGCAAAGCCGGGCGAGCAGGTCGTCGATCTCTGCGCCGGCGCCGGCGGCAAGACGCTGGCGCTGGCGGCGGCGATGGAAAACCACGGCCAGATTTACGCAACCGATAGCGACAAGCGCCGGCTGGTGGCGATCCACGAACGTATCGAGCGTGCGGGCGCTCGCAATATCCAGGTCCGCACGCCCCGGGGTGACGCCGAAATCCTCGGCGATCTCGCCGGACATGCCGATCTCGTCCTGATCGATGCGCCGTGCACCGGCATCGGCACTTGGCGGCGCAATCCGGATGCGAAATGGCGGGTGCGGCCGGGCGCGCTTAACGAGCGCCTCAAGCAACAGGAGGCCGTGCTCGAACGCGCGGTGCCGCTGGTCAAGCCGGGCGGCCGGATCGTTTACGTCACCTGTTCGGTGCTGGCGGAGGAGAACGGCGATCAAGTGCGCGCCTTTGTCGGCCGCCATGCCAATTTTTCCGTGGAAAAGCCGGCCAATGTGATCAATGGCCTGGGAGAGCGCGCCTATCTTTTTGGCCGCGCCGTGCTTATCTCGGACGAAGGTTTACTGATGACACCGCGACGTACCGATACCGACGGATTCTTTGTCAGCATGCTGCGGCGGTCCGCATGACGACCGCGGCCAAAAATCGTCCGGCCGATGCGGTCGACCAGACACCCGTCACAGAATCCCACGACAAGATTCTGATTGTCGATTTCGGCTCGCAAGTGACCCAGCTCATTGCGCGGCGGGTGCGCGAGGAAAAGGTCTATTGCGAGGTCGTGCCGTTCCAAAAGGCGGAAGCGGCGTTTCGCGCGATGAAGCCGAAAGGCGTCATCCTGTCCGGCGGTCCGGCCTCCGTGCTCGACAAGGATGCGCCGCTGGCGCCGGAGGCGATCTACGACGCCGGCCTGCCGGTGCTCGGCATCTGTTACGGCGAGCAGGCGATGGCGCAGCAGCTCGGCGGCAAGGTCGAGGCCGGCCATCACCGCGAATTCGGCCGCGCCGAATTGCAGGTCACGAGCTCAAGCCCGCTGCTCGACGGCGTCTGGGAAGTCGGCCGGAAATATCCGGTGTGGATGAGCCACGGCGATCGCGTCACGGCGCTTCCCGAAGGATTTAAAGTGATCGGCACTTCGGCCAATGCGCCGATTGCCATGATCGCCGACGACAAGCGCAAATTCTACGCGACCCAATTCCATCTCGAAGTGATGCACACGCCGCAGGGCGCCGCGATCCTGCGCAATTTCGTGCGCAACATCGCCGGCTGCACCGGCGACTGGACCATGCGCGCGTTCAAGCTGGAGGCGATCGACAAGATCCGCCGCCAGGTCGGCAAGGGCAGGGTGATCTGCGGCCTGTCCGGCGGCGTCGACTCGTCGGTCGCCGCGGTGCTGCTGCACGAGGCGATCGGCGACCAGCTCACTTGCGTGTTCGTCGATCACGGGCTGTTGCGGCTCGGCGAGGCCGAAAAAGTCGTGACGCTGTTTCACGATCATTACAACATTCCGCTGGTCCATGTGGATGACAGCGAGATTTTCCTAAACGCGCTCGACGGCATCGACGATCCGGAGACCAAGCGCAAGACCATCGGCAAATTGTTCATCGACGTGTTCGAGGCCGAGGCCAAGAAAATCGGCGGCGCCGAGTTTTTGGCCCAAGGCACGCTCTATCCCGACGTGATCGAGAGCGTGTCGTTCACCGGCGGCCCGTCGGTGACGATCAAATCGCACCACAATGTCGGCGGCCTGCCAGAGCGCATGAACATGAAGCTCGTCGAGCCGCTGCGCGAATTGTTCAAGGACGAAGTACGCGCGCTCGGCCGCGAGCTCGGATTGCCCGAAGCCTTTGTCGGCCGTCATCCGTTTCCCGGCCCCGGCCTCGCCATCCGCGTCCCGGGTGCCATCACCCGCGAGAAGCTCGATATCCTGCGGCTCGCCGACGACATTTTCATCGACGAGATCCGCCGCGCCGGTCTCTACGACGACATCTGGCAGGCCTTCGCCGTGCTGTTGCCGGTGCGCACCGTCGGCGTCATGGGCGACTTCCGCACCTATGATTTCGTCGTAGGCCTGCGCGCCGTCACCTCGACCGACGGCATGACCGCGGATTTCTATCCGTTCGACATGAAATTCATCGGCGCGGTAGCGACGCGAATCATCAACGAGGTGAAGGGCGTCAACCGTGTGGTCTATGACGTGACGAGTAAGCCGCCTGGAACGATTGAGTGGGAGTAAGGGTAGGGTCCCGCCGGACAGTTTGTTGATCACGCCTAATCCATTCTTGAATACTTCAATAGTCAATTCGAAGTACCAGATGTGACACTGCGTTGTGGCAAGACACATGGGACTATTTTGAATATGCCAAGCCAATTTCAATTCAATATTCCAACCGGGAATGCCGTTTCGACGAATTTTATTCTCAAACTCGGAGAGATTCTTTATGTCCTGGGTGCGAATGGTTCGGGGAAATCCAGTCTTGTGAGTCGGCTGTTCAACGAAAATCAAATGCATGCGAGGCGCATCTCCGCTCATCGCCAGACTTGGTTTGAATCTAATGCGCTGGATATGACTCCGCGTAGTCGGGAGGATTTGGAAAACAACCTCAAAAATTTCGATAGGCAAGCGCGGTCCAGATATTGGGAGTGGAATAGCGCCGGGCGATCCGGTATGGCAATCTTTGATCTGATTGATGCTGATGCGATGCAGGAGCGAAAGATTGCAGGACTCCTGCGTACTGGCGATGTTTCGGGCGCTCAAAAGGAGGCCCAAAATCCATCGCCAATTCAAGTTATCAATGAGCTAATGCGACTATCCAATCTTCCAATTGAGATAAACTTGGAGCAGGGGCAGAAAATAACTGCGCGAAAGGGCGGTGGAAATAGCTACAGCGTTGCCGAGTTGTCTGACGGAGAACGTAACGCATTTCTCATCGCGGCCAACGTTCTTACGGTAAAGGCTGGAACGTTAATCCTAATCGATGAGCCAGAGCGCCACCTTCACCGCTCGATTATTTCTCCGCTGCTAAGATTGCTCTTCGATAAGCGAAAAGACTGCGCTTTCGTGGTATCAACGCATGATCTTGTGCTTCCGGTTGATGCACCAGAAGCGTCGACAATGCTCGTTCGTGGTTGCGAATATCAAGGCCAAGATGTCCGAGCGTGGACTGTGGACGTGGTTCCTCCCGGTGTGGGAATTGAGGAGGAATTAAAGCGGGATCTACTCGGTGCGCGCCGAAAAATGCTGTTTGTCGAAGGAACAGAGCAAAGCCTTGATAAGCCTCTCTACAGTCTATTGTTTCCGGATGTATCGGTGATACCTAAGGAGAGTTGTCGAGAGGTTGAACAGGCTGTAAGGGGCTTGCGGAGTGCTCGGGACATGCACTGGGGATCGCTGCGTGGGGCCTCGTAGATAACGACCAGCGGTCGGTCTCTGACATCTCTCGTCTTAAATCTGCGGGCATATGGGCTCTTAAGCACTATTCGGTAGAAGTCTCTATACTATCATCCGAAGATCATTGCGCGTTTGGCGGAGCGACAGGCCCGGGTCACGGGGGATGATGCTGTACTGCTGATAACAACGGCCCTCGAGGGTGCTGTTGCTGCAGCAAGGAACCAAAGGGAACATCTGGTAACGAGCGCCGTTCTCCGCTCCGCTAGAGATAGAATAAGAAGCAATTTACCGCTGCGAGAAGATATTCAAGATGGCGGTGTCGTGAAAGTAGAAGTGAATGTATCAGAGCTTCGTGTTCAAGAAGAGGCGCGCTTTGAGGAGTTAGCCTCCTCCGCGAATTGGGATGGCTTGCTTGCTCGCTATCCATTGCGAGAGAGCCCCGCGCTTGATCGTATTGTTTCCGGTCTTAAATTTGCGAACCGCAGTACTTATCGAACGGCCGTGCTAAAGCTCTTGCAAGATGAGCAGTCTGCGATAGACGATCTGCGTGGTTTGTTGCAAGATTTGTATGAGAAAGTTTCCGCGTAGTCCGACCGCGGATTTTCTGCCCGTTCGACATGAAATCCATTGGCGCCGTGGCGACGCGGATCATCAACGAGGTGAAGGGCGTCAACCGCGTGGTTTATGACGTGAGCTCGAAGCCGCCGGGGACGATTGAGTGGGAGTGAGAGAAGCGGATAAATCCGAGTTTACTTGAAGGTCGATTTTTATCCCGGGAGTGCATCTATGTTCAAATTCGTAGTTGCGGCCTTTGTCGTTGCGCTTCCGGCGTCCGCCTTTGCGGTAGAGCCGTTTCCGGCGAGTTTTCACGCCCAAGATATCGATACCAACGGCACGACGCTGCATGTGCGGTATGGCGGCACGGGCCCGGCGGTCGTTTTCCTGCACGGCTTCGGCGATACTGGCGACATGTGGGCGCCGGTTGCCCGGGTCCTGGCGAAAGACCACACGGTTATCGTGCCCGATCTACGCGGCATGGGTCTCTCCGCGCATCCTGATACCGGCTACACGAAGAAGAACGAGGCCGTGGATATCGCCGGCGTTATGGATCATCTCAAGATTCAGCAAGCGGCGCTGGTCACGCACGATATCGGCAACATGGTGGGCTACGCCTTAGCGGCGCAATATCCTGAGCGCATTACGAAATGGATTGCCATCGACGCGCCGCTGCCGGGCATTGGCGTGATCTGGCAAGAGCAACTCTCCAATCCGAAGACATGGCATTTTAACTTCCACGGCCCCGACGAAGAGCGGCTGGTGGCGGGGCGCGAGCGGATTTTTCTCGACCGCTTCTATGACGAGTTGTCGGCGCATCCCGAGAAGATCGACGAAGCCACGCGCGCGCACTATGCCGCGCTCTATGCCAAACCCCACGCCATGCATGATGCGTTCGAGCAGTTCGTGGCGTTTCCGCAAGACGGCATCGACAACCGGGCGCTGCTGGCAAAAGCCAAGTTGACGATGCCCATCCTGGCGCTGGGCGCTGAAAAGTCCTACGGCCCCAAGATGAAAGAAGACCTCGATCAGGTCGCCACCGATGTGCAAGGCGGCATCGTGCCGGATTCCGGTCACTGGATCATGGAAGAGCAACCTGCCGCCACGACCAAGCTGATCGTGGACTATTTGTCCAAATAGCCGGCGAAGCTCAGACCGGCGAAGCCGCTTGGGTTGTCATCCGTCATGACAATGCAGGTGACACAGCCGGTACTCCGAAACATCCGGGTGATCGTCGGGCGCACGATGGAAGACGATCCGAATCTGCAACGCCTGCTCGACGCGCTGCCGCTTCGCGTCAAGCGGTTTTACAGTTGGGTCATAAAGCCCGAGGCGCGATGGGTTCGATGGCCGCTCGGTATCGCGCTCATCATCGGCGGCTTATTCGGATTTCTGCCGGTCCTAGGCTTCTGGATGGTGCCGCTCGGTGCGCTGTTGATCGGCGAAGACATCCCGCCGGTCCGGCGCGTCACGCTGCGGCTGCTCGGTTGGGTCTATCGCCGGTGGGATGCGTGGCGCTCCTCGCCGCGATAGTGAGGGTTAGCAACCCGGCTCGGGCCGATTGGACTATTTGGTTGGCGCGTTTCTCGGACTCTTGACGTGCCGCCTCGGCCGTCGCACGGCCCGCACCTTACCGCTGTTTCCGCCGCCGCAGAAGAACCGATCGGCGCCGTCGGACTCGAGCCCCGACACGGCGACTCCGGGCGGCATTGCGATCGTTTCTAAAACTTCTGCCGATTGCGGATCGATCCGCCGCAAATCGCTCGCGTCGTCTTCCCAGGTGCCGTGCCAGAGTTCTCCGTCGACCCAGGTGACGCCGGTGACGAAGCGGGTGCTCTCGATGGTGCGCACAATCGCTCCCGTCTCCGGGTCGACTTGATGGATCTTGCGGTTGCGATACTGCCCGACCCACAGCATCCCTTCGGCCCAGGCGAGGCCTGAGCCACCACCGTTGGGCGCGGGGATTGTCGCGAGCACACGGCCGGTCTCCGGATCGATCTTCTGGATGCGATCCTCGGCAATCTGGAACAGATGCTTGCCATCGAACGCCGTTCCGGCGTGTGCGGCGACATCGAGTGAGCGCTCTGTCTTCTCGCTCGCCGGATCGAAGGCGTTGAGCTTGTCGCCGGACGCAAACCAGACGCGCCGGCCGTCATAGGTGACGCCATGCACGCGGTCCGCACCGGGGAAGGGCCCATACTCATGGAGGATTTCGGCGGTGAATTGTTTCATGCCCGCCATTCTAATCGCTCGGCAGCGGACCGGGGAGTAACAAGATTGTCGGGAATCCCGGCACCAGCGGGGTCATCCAGCGGCGCGCCCGCCCGCGGCCGAACGGCTGCACCTTGGCTTCCGCCGCAAGCACATCGAGCGCCCGCTGCACGGTGCGCGGGCTGGCGCCAAGCGCGATCGCGAGCGCCGAGCTCGACCAAGCCTCGCCGTCGGCGAGAAAGGCGAGCACCGCCGCATGTTGCCCTTCGACCGGCGGCGCCAGCACAACGACCTCGCGCGCGCGGCGCGGCGCCAGCACAAAACCCTGCTTGGTCGCACTTACATCGGCCAAGTTTCGCAGCGCGGCGCGAAGCCGCCCGATCTCGAACTCGCAACCGCGCGCGATGGGACTCATCGGCGTGCTTTCCTCGGAAGGCGCGGGCGACAAGAGTGCTTCTAGGCACGTCGTCGGGCCACGCCTCGGCCAGCGCGCGTGCCAGCGCGAACAACACCGGACGCCTTGCCAGCGAGATCACCGTGCCTGCGGCACGCACGACATGACGACATGCGTCGACCACCAGCGTCTTCGACGCCAGTAATGCCTCAACATCTTCCAGCAGGAGGAGCCGCTCCTCGCCACGCGACAGCAGCCGCGCCGCCGGCGTATTCAGCACCAGAGACGCGCTTTCGACTTCCGCGGTCAGCGCAGGGATAGCGGCATCGTGCGCGGCGCGTCCGGCCCGAGCGAGCGCGGCGCGCGCCGTCTTTGCCCGAAGGCGGCGCATGGCGATTCCCGCGACGACCAATTCATGGGCGGTCCGCGACGCCGGCGGAAACGGCGCGGGATCAAGCGCGGCGAGTTTGCGCTCGGCTTCTTCAAGGCGGCCGATCAGGAGCAAGCGCCGGACCTCGAGGGTCCGCGCATGCGCGGCATTGAGGCGGTCGCCGTGCGCTTCGAGCGTCGCCCGCGCTGCGTCGAGTGTCTTCGCCGGCCAGCTTAGATCACGGGAAACCAGTGCGATCTCGGCCTCGGCGACGACGCATCTTGCGCGGGCCACGGCCTCTTTCGGACCGAAGGCACGGGCCGCACTTCGCAACAGAGCTTTGGCTCGTGGGAGATCGCCGAGTTGCGCCATCGCGATGCCGCGTAGCGCCAGCGCCGGGGCGTCGTCGCGCAACGCCACCCGCTTCAATGCGCCAAGCGCGTCACCCGCCGCCAGTGCACGCCCCGCGGCGGTGATCAGCGAGTCCATCGGAATCCCGTCACACTTGTCACTCCCGGCGTTTCGATGCCCGGCAATAAATATATCTCATGACCACGCGGTGTGGCGCCCGACAAACGGAGAATGACAATGACGACGCACAAGACCGGAACACGCAAACAGTGGCTTGCGGCACGGCACGAACTCCTGCAAGCGGAGAAAGAACTGACGAGGCGCAGCGACGAACTGGCGCGGCGGCGGCAAGAGCTGCCGTGGGTTCGGATCGATAAGGGGTATCGCTTCGAAACCGACGAGGGGACAGTTTCGCTGGCAGACCTGTTCCAAGGACGCTCGCAACTCCTTGTCTACCACTTCATGTTCGGACCCGATTACACGGCGGGCTGTCCTTCCTGCTCCATGATCGCGGACGGCTTCAACGGATTCGTGGTTCACCTCGCCAATCATGACGTGATGTTCTCGGCGGTCTCGCGAGCGCCGTTCGCGAAGTTGCAGGCTTACAAGCAACGGATGGGTTGGACGTTTCCGTGGGCATCTTCGGCCAGCGGCGACTTCAACTTCGACTTCAACGTCTCGTTCACCGAGGAACAACAACGCGCCGGGACCATCGATTACAACTACCGGCACGACGGCCACGCTATGGACATGACACCGGCCCCCGAGCCCATCGTCCAGTTCGCGGCCATGTGCGGAACCGATGCGCCCACATACACGCGCGATAGGCCGGGCATGAGCGCGTTCGTGCTTGAAGACGGTGTCGTGTATCACACGTACTCCACCTATGCGCGGGGACTGGACAGCCTTTGGGGCGCCTACCAATGGCTCGACCGTGCCCCCAAGGGACGCAACGAAACGGGCATTTGGTGGCGCCGCCATGATGCCTACGACAAGGCTGAGCCCGTCGCCCGGGGCGGGCACGATCCCGTAACGAACTGCGGTTGCGGCGCCAATGCCTGACACACTCCGTTCGCGCGGCGGCGAGAATCCGGAGCGTCGCCTCCGGATTCTTCGTGGCCCGGCGACGCTTAATTGCAGGACGGCAGACATGACCGAAGCTCATCCCGGCGAAGACGCTCGCGGCGCTATCCGTCATGGCCGCGGCAACACGGTTGTCCGGACCGCTGCCGACTGGCTATGCCTCGCGGCCACGCCGGCTTTCGCGATCATGGCGCTGCTTACAGGACTTTTTGGTGGCGGCACGCCGGATATTTTCTGCTCGGCCACTCACGAAGCGTCGCCGTTGAACGGCATGGTCGCGATGTATTTGCTGATGAGCTTCTTCCATTTGGCGCCGTGGTTGAAGATGATCGAACACAAGAATGATTTCAGTTACCGTCCAGAAAATAAGCTCGATAGATTGCTCACCGACGCGCCGAGCCTCATACGGCATCGTGGCCTGAGGCGTGAAATTTGAAGCTAGCCGGTCGAAGCAGCTTAGGCGGCAAAACCAAATTTCATCGGCTTTGGACGATGGCAACTTCGCAGAAGTTCCCCGGAGCATAGAGGTAACCCGTTCTGCGACTACCCCTTTTGCACCCTTGCGATTTCATTTGGGCGCGGGGACGATGGAGCGGGAGTAAGGGATGTGGAACGTAGTAGGCGAACTGGCGTTGTTCCCCCCGATAAAATACAAGGGTGCAGACGGTTTTTTTGACTTGAGAACGACATTGCAGTGCTTACGCTTGCCCCGTAGGCATTTCGGTCCCGTAAGTGCCGCCGGTATTATAAGCTGGTTCCTCGAGTGTGCGAACGTGTCGACGGAAGAGGTCGTATCCGGTTATGACCTTCATGACTCGAACGTCTATCGCGTTAGCGATCCTCGCATTGCCTCTCGCGGGATGCGGCGGCGTGCTCGACCCGCGCGGCCCCATCGGCGCGTCCGCCCGGCTCATCCTGATCAATTCGGTCGCGATCATGCTCGTCATCGTCATCCCGGTGATTATTGCGACCTTCGCCTTTGCCTGGTGGTTCCGCGCCTCCAATAGCCGCGCGGTATATCGGCCGGACTGGGCCTTCTCCGGTCAGCTTGAACTTATCGTGTGGGCGATCCCGGCGCTGGTTATCACCTTCCTCGGCGGCATCGCCTGGTTCGGCTCTCACGCGCTCGATCCTTTCAGACCGCTGGAAGCCAAGACTGCGCCGATCGAAATCCAGGTGATCTCGCTCGACTGGAAGTGGCTGTTTATCTATCCGAACGAAGGCGTCGCGAGCGTCAATCGGCTCGTCATTCCCGTCGACACGCCGGTGCATTTCAGGCTGACCTCGTCCGGCGTCATGAACAGCTTCTTCGTGCCGCAGCTCGGGAGCCAGATCTACACGATGGCCGGCATGACCTCGCAGCTCCATCTGCAGGCGGACGAGGCAGGCGACTATCGGGGGCTCTCCGCTCAATTCAGCGGCGACGGCTTTTCCGACATGAACTTTACCACTCGCGCGCTACCGGCAGACGGTTATGCGAAGTGGCTTGCGGATACCAAAGCAAGCGGCCCGGCGCTCGACACGGCCGCTTATGCTGCGCTCGCCAAGCCGAGCATCGCTGTCGAGCCCGTGACTTTTCGCGATGTTGATCCAAAGCTATTCGACGCGGTCGTCAATCAAACCGCACCGCGCGCGGAAGGCCCCGAGGAGCAGCCCGGCGGCCATGGCAGATCACCCGGCAAATCATCTGGCAAATCACCTGACACGTCGCCCGCATCAGGGGGAGGGACCTGATGCTCGGCAAGCTGACTTGGGCGGCTATTCCCTTCGACCAGCCGATCCCATTGGCCGCGTCGGCGCTGATGATCGTCGTGATCCTCGGCGTGCTCGCCTGGGTCACGGTGCGCGGCCACTGGCCCTATCTGTGGAGCGAGTGGATTACGTCGGTCGATCATAAGCGCATCGGCGTCATGTATTGCACGCTCGCGTCGGTGATGCTGCTCCGTGGTTTCACCGACGCCATCATGATGCGCTCGCAACAGGCGCTGGCCTATCACTCAGAAGGCTATTTGCCGCCGGAACACTACGACCAGATTTTTTCGGCGCACGGCACGATCATGATCTTCTTCGTGGCGATGCCATTCATGATAGGCTTGATGAATTTCGCCGTGCCGCTGCAGCTCGGCGTCCGCGACGTCGCCTTCCCGACCTTCAATTCCGTCAGCCTATGGCTCACCGCTTCCGGCGTGCTCCTGGTCAATGTCTCGCTGGTGATCGGCGAGTTCGCCAAGACCGGCTGGCTTGCTTATCCTCCGCTTTCGGAATTGAGGTTCTCGCCGGGCGTCGGCGTCGATTACTACCTCTGGGCGCTGCAGATATCGGGGATCGGCACGCTGCTCACGGGCATCAATTTCGTCACGACGATTCTCAAGATACGCGCGCCAGGCATGACCTATACGCGCATGCCGATCTTCTGTTGGACAGCGCTCGCATCGAACCTTCTCATCGTCGCCGCCTTTCCAATCCTGACGGCGACTTTCGCGATGCTGTTGCTGGACCGCTACCTCGGTTTCCATTTCTTCACGGCCGACATCGGCGGCAACGCCATGATGTATATCAACCTCATCTGGGCATGGGGCCATCCGGAAGTTTACATTCTTATCCTCCCCGCCTTCGGCGTGTTCTCCGAGGTGATTTCGACCTTTTCCGGCAAGCCGCTGTTCGGTTATCGCTCGATGATCGTCGCCACGATGGCGATCTGCATCCTCTCCTTCCTGGTCTGGCTACATCACTTCTTCACGATGGGCGCGGGCGCCGACGTGAATGGTTTCTTCGGCATCATGACGATGATCATTGCGGTGCCGACCGGCGTGAAGATATTCAATTGGCTCTTCACCATGTGGAGCGGCCGCATCCGTTTTGGGGTGCCGATGCTCTGGTCGTTGTCCTTCATGGTCACCTTCGTGATCGGTGGCATGACCGGCGTTTTGTTGGCGGTCCCGCCGGCCGACTTTATGCTGCACAATTCGCTCTTTCTGGTAGCGCACTTTCATAACGTCATTATCGGCGGCGTGCTGTTCGGCGCGTTCGCCGGCTACACCTATTGGTTTCCCAAGGCCTTCGGCTTCAAACTTGACGAGCGGTGGGGCAAGGCCGCTTTTTGGTTGTGGACCGTGGGCTTCTATGTCGCCTTCATGCCGCTTTATCTTCTCGGACTCGAGGGCATGACGCGCCGCATGCAGCATTACGACGTCGCGGCGTGGCATCCTTGGCTTCTCGTCGCGGCGGGCGGCGCCGCGTTGATCCTAGCGGGCATCGGCTGTCAAGTGACGCAGCTTGTCGTTTCGATCCGCAATCGCGAAGAGCTGCGCGATCTCACCGGCGATCCCTGGGATGGCCGCACGCTCGAATGGATTACGGCTTCGCCACCGCCGGCATTCAACTTCGCGGTGTTGCCGAATGTGACGGGTACGGAAGCCTATTGGGGCCTCAAACAAAAAGCGATTGCGCAGCGCCGGCTCACCGCCTTGCCCGATTACAAGCCGATCGAAATGCCGCGCAACAGTCCGACCGGCTTCGTCACAGCGTTCTTCGCCGTCGTCACCGGCTTCGCCCTGATCTGGAACATCTGGTGGATGGTCGTCGTCGGCCTTATCGGCGCCTTTGCGACCTTCGTTGTTTTCGCTTGGCGTGACGTATCGGAATATCACTTGCCCGCCGAGGAAATCGCCGCGATCGATCACCAGCGGCGCGAGGCGCGTGTCGCCATTGTGGAGGGCCGCGAACCCGGTATAACGCCGGTCAGATATTCCGGCCCGGTCGGACACGATCCGCACAAGCTTGGCCCACGCGCCGAGCCGGAGGGCGGCTACGCCGGACCGGCACCCAGGCGCATCATTACCGCTTATGGGTTTTGGATTTTTTTGCTTTCCGACTTCATCATGTTCTCCGGCTTCTACGCATCCTACGCGGTGCTGTCGCATGCGACCGCCGGCGGTCCGGGGCCACAAGACCTTTTCAATCTGCATATCGTCGCGCTCGAAACCGCGTTCCTGCTACTGTCGAGCTTTATCTGCGGCATGGCGACGCTCGCCACCAATGTCCGCAATATGGCGTGGACCCAGATTTTCTATGTGATCACCGGCTTACTTGGTGCGGGCTTCCTCGCCTTGGAAATCAATGAGTTCGTGAAAATGTTGGCGCAGGGCGCGGGACCCGGCCGCAGCGCCTTTCTTTCGGCGTTCTTCACGCTGGTCGGCTGCCACGGCTTGCATGTCACGATCGGCCTGCTGTGGCTCGGCACGATGATGGCGCAGTTTTGGGCGAAGGGCTTTTCGCCGAGCATTTTGCGCCGGGGGATGTGCTTCGCCTTGTTCTGGCACGCACTCGACATCATTTGGGTCGGTATCTTCACCAACGTCTATCTTCTGGGAACAAGCCCATGAGCGAGCAAGGCCATAAGCGAGTAAGGTCATGAGCGAACAGTACACGGTGCATGAACATGGCTTCGACGCCGCGCCGGGCGATCAGGAGACAGGCCCGCATCAGACCGCGGTGGGCGTACGAAACTATCTGATCGGCCTTGGACTAGCCGCCGCGCTGACGGCCGGCTCATTTTGGGTCGCAAGCGGCACCAGCCTCATTTATACGCCGGGCGTGCCGATGGCACTTGCGGCCTTCGCGGTGGCGCAGATGGGCGTGCACTTGGCGTTCTTCCTGCACATCACGACGGGGCCCGACAACACCAACAACGCGCTGGCGCTCGCCTTCGGCGTCCTGATCATCGGCATCGTCATCGGCGGATCGCTGTGGATCATGTATCACCTGAACGCGAATATGATGGTCCCCGGCAATATAATGGATATGCGGATGTAGCCGTCGATCAAACGAAAGCGGCGGAGGATTTTGGCCCTCCGCCGCTCATTCGGTCGACAACTGCGCCGTTTGCTCACCCGGCGAAATTGGCCGCGATCCGCTGTTGTAGATAGTCGTGCGCCGTGATCGGTGCGTAACGCTTGGCTGGGCCCTGGATCACGGCGTCCCGGTTGGCCTGGCAGAAAAACGGCAGCGAATAGCGCGGCCCGAGATATTCGTCGGCCCGCGGCATGCGCACGCGATGCAGCGTCGACTGCAGCTTGTCGTCGCTCCAGCGCATCAGCATGTCGCCGATGTTGCAGGTGATGACGCCCGGCAGCGGCTCGACGTCGGTCCACGCCAGTTCGCCGGATTCTTTGCCGGGGCAAAGCTGCAAGCCGCCCTGTCCGGTGCGCTGATGCAATAGCGTCAGGCAATCGTAGTCGGTGTGCGCGCCGGCGCGCCAGCCGGTGAAGTCGTCGGGCTTGGCATTCACCATCGGCAGATAATGCAGAAGCCGCAGCGTGCTCTGGTATTCCGGCGACATCGGATCGTGGCAGTCGGTGAAGAAGTCGGGCGCGAAGCCGAGCTTCATCGCGAAGCAGGACAGCACCTTCATGCCGAGCGCCCAGTTGGCGCGCTCGAAGGCGAGCATCGCCGCCTTGAAGCCCGGCACTTCCTCGCTGGTCGGCCAGTGCTTCGCCATCCGCGTCAGCGTGATCTGATAGGACTCCTTGTTGTCGGCGGTGCCGGTCGAGGGCCGCACCTGGCTCTTATATTCCCAGCCGGTATTGGTGCCCTTGCCGAGCGGGTATTTTCCTTTGGTCTCGTGCGGTAGCGCAAAGAAGCGCTCCGTCATTACAAAAGCTTCGTCGGTCTGTTCTTGAGGAATGCCGTGATTGACGAGCTGGAAGAAGCCGATCTCGGTCGAAGCGTCCCAAAGTTGGTCCGCGATTTCAGCCTTGCGCGCTTCGAAATTGCTCATGTCGATGCGGCGCACCTCGCGTGCTTTAGTTGTGCCCATGCCGCCGAAAGTCTGCTCCTTGTTGAGCTCTTCGAGCGCGTAAGCTGCATTGCCACGGGTGTTCATGATTGATCTCCATAAACGGTGTCGGCATTTGCCGGGGTTGAACACAGGCAAAGACCGGCCGAGCGCGGAGACTCGAATTGGACGCTTGCGGTACGTAATGTCTGGAAGGTAAAGCGCCTCAATGCCGGGCTCCGGAACGAACGAGTCGTCTCTGCCGAGCAATCTCCCGGGCCAAGCGGTGTCGAAACCAAGTGGCGTCGAAACGGGGCCCTGAGCGCTTCTACTCACAGCCTTTGAACCAAATGCTGTTTCAAGAGGCAAGCTTATAAGTTAGGCAGTGCTGCCGCTATTTTGTCTCGCCGAGAAGAGGAGAGGGTGCGCCATGGCAAAAACCATTACGATTTACGGCATTAAGAACTGCGACACGATGAAGAAGGCGCGCGCCTGGCTGGACAAGCACGGGGTCGAATATGCCTTTCATGATTATAAAACGGCCGGAATCGAGCGCGAACGGCTGGAGCAATGGTCCAAGAAAGTTGGCTGGGAGACATTGCTTAATCGTGCCGGCACGACCTTCCGCAAGCTTCCGGATAAGGACAAAGCCGGAGTCGATGCGAAAAAGGCGACCGCGCTGATGCTGGCGCAGCCGTCCATGATCAAGCGGCCGGTGCTCGATCTCGGCGGCGGCAAATTGCTGGTTGGGTTCAAGCCCGAAGATTACAGCGCGGCGATCGGAAAAAACTGATGCCGAATTTCGAATAGCTAAATAAGGGGAGCGGGGCAGGAGATGTCAGATTCAAAGTTCCGTTTTCCGAAACGCCAGCCGTTGGCACCGGTAACGTCCTCTTCACTCTAAATTTCGGCGATTTTTTCCGAGCCGGAACTTCTTCGCCTCGACCGGGTTTTCCACCCTGGATGTCGGCAGCCATTTTCCCGCCACCAACGGACCATGCTTTATCCGAACAAGTCCGGCTTGGTAACGGCAGGAACTGGGGAGCTTGCTGACGGGGACTTACTCGCTGGGAAATCTCGTCGGGATATCTCGGGGGCGAGCAAGTTTCGGACAAGGCTGGAGGTCAATATGAATTCGCGTGCGTTCGTCGGCGGCTTTGTGCTCGCCGTTGGTAGTGTTGCGTTTGTTTGTTCCGCGGAAGCGGCCGATTTGCCGCCGGCACGTATGCCGCCGGCCGTGGCGCCGATCGCTTACGCGCCGCCGGTTTACAACTGGAGCGGATTCTACATCGGCGGCAATATCGGCGGCGGCTTCGCCGACTCGCGATGGAGCGATCCGTTCGGCGGCTCGCATAACACCTTTAGCGATGACGGTTTCATCGGCGGCGGCCAGGTCGGCTACAACGCGCAGTTCAATTGGCTCGTCCTCGGCGTCGAAGGTGATTTCGACTGGACCAACCTTAAAGGCAGCGGCACCGACTCGATCGGCAACTCGATCAACACCAAGACCGAGTGGACCTCGACTGCTACCGGCCGCATCGGCGCGGCGTTCGACCGCTTGCTGGTGTACGGTAAGGGCGGTGTCGCCTTCGCCCAGGACCGCAGCACGCTGAATGATGTGTTCGGCGGCAGCGCCAGCACGTCACAGACGCGGACCGGCTGGACTGCCGGTGCCGGTCTCGAATATGCGCTCGACCGTAACTGGTCGGCGAAGGTCGAATACGATTATCTTGGCTTCGGTTCGCAGACCTTGAATCTCGGCACGCCTGCGCTGCCGGGTTACACAACGAACGCGTCGCTCAACGTGCAGGAAGTCAAAGCGGGCGTTAATTACCACTTCAATTGGTAATGTACTGATACGGGAAGCATCAAACAAAAATAACGAATAGCGATTCGGGATTATAACCCCGGGTCGCTATTCGGCCGTTCGCTATTCTACTTTGATCTTCGCCGTCTCAATCAAAGGCCTCCACCGCGCAATGTCGGCGTCGATGCGGGCGCGGAACTCAGCGGGCGTATCGGGCACCGGCTCCATCAATTGCGCGGTGAGTTTTTCGCGGATCGCCCGCGAGGCGACGGCGTCGCCGGCGAGGCCGCCGATCCGCCTCACCATGGCGTCGGGCATTCCTGCAGGGCCGATCAATCCCATCCAGGCATCGGCCTCCACATCGATGCCGGCTTCCTTCAGTGTCGGAATGCCGGGCAGGAGCGCGGAGCGTTCGGCGGTCGAGACCGCAAGGATTTTCACCGCGCCGGAACCAAGTTGTGGAATCACCGAGATGGCCGGCAGGCAGACCATCTGAACGTCATTGCGGATCAGCGCCGTCATCGCCTGAGGCGAGGACGCATAGGGCACATGCACGAGCTCGGTACCGCTCTTGAGCGCGATGGCCGCCATGGCGAGGTGCGACAGCGATCCCACGCCGATCGACCCGAATGAATATTTGCCGGGATTGCGCCGGATGAGATCGATCAGCTCGCGGGCCGAATTCACTCCAAGGCTGGCATTCACGGCAAGTGCGCTCGGCTGCGTGACGAGCATGCTGATGAGCGAAAGATCCTTCCTCGGATCGTAAGGCAGGGCGCTGAAGAGCAGCGTGTTGATTGCGAGCGGGCCGCCAATGCTGACGCCTAGCGTCGCGCCATCCGGCTCGGCTCTCGCGACGTCGCCGGTGCCGGTATTGCCGTTCGCGCCCGGCTTGTTCTCGACGATGAATGTCTGCTGCAGTCTTTCGTGCAGGTAATCGGCGATCAGCCGCGCTACCAGATCAGGCGTCGCTCCCGGCGCAAAGGGCACGATGATTTTCACCGTTTTTGCCGGCCAGTCCTGAGCCGTGGCGGAAAACGTGCCAAGAAGCACGGCGAGAACGACCACAATGCTGCGTTTCATCGATATTCCCGGCGTTCGCCATTCAGGCGACACCTATCATGGACCGTCCGGTAGGCGAAGGGCGCGGAAGCGCCGGCCGCGGCGTCTTATTTGCCCCCTCATTGACAATAGAGGCGCGCTCGCCATGATCGCGGCCGCCGCGTGGAACTCACCCTAATGTTTCCCTGCCGGGACGTGAAATTCAGGAACGATTGGCGTCAATAATGGGACTTGCGGTCGAAATTATCGGACTGATCATTTTTCTCGGCGCGCATGTCTTCGTGACGATGCGCGACCATCGTGCTAAATTGATCGCCAAGATAGGCGAATGGCCCTACCGGGGCCTGTTCTCTTTGGTCGCGATCCTCGGCCTCGTTCTGATCTGCTACGGATTCGCCACCTATCGCGCCGCCGGTTTCATCGTCGTATGGAATCCGCCCGCCTGGACGCGCCACATCGTGGTCGCGCTGATGTGGCCGGCGAGCATCATGGTTGCGGCTGCCTATATCCCCGGCGATATCAAGCGGGTCCTCAAACATCCGCTGCTGGTCGGCGTGAAGACCTGGGCTTTCGCGCATCTATGCGCCAACGGCGATCTCGGCGGCATGATACTGTTCGGTTCGGTCTTGGCTTGGGCCGTGTATGACCGCATCACGTTGAAACGCCGCAGCGACGCCGGTTCTCCGCCTATTCCTGTCGGCGGCGGCAAAAACGATATTATCGCCGTCGTTGTCGGCACCATCATCTATCTGGCGCTTGGCTTCGTTTTCCATCCCGCGGTTATCGGCGTGCCGGCGTTCTCCGCGCCGGTATTGGCGCAGTAAAGTTGGAGTAGAAACAATGTCGTTGCAAAATGACATCAGACGGCTTTCAGCTCCCGACATCCGCGCGCGCAAAGGCGGCGAGCCGCTGGTGTGTCTGACGTCTTATCACGCGCATACCGCGCGTATCGTCGATGCTTATTGCGACGTGATCCTGGTGGGCGATTCGCTCGGCATGGTGATGCACGGCCTCGAGACCACGGTCCCGGTGACGCTTGAAATGATGATCCTGCAAGGCCACGCGGTGATGCGTGGTTCGAAGCGGGCACTTGTGGTCATCGACATGCCATTCGGCTCCTATGAGGCGTCGAAAGAACAAGCCTTCACGTCGGCGGCCCGGATCATGAAAGAGACCGGCTGCGGCGCGATCAAGATCGAAGGCGGCCGGCGCATGGCTGACACCATCGCGTTTCTGACCGAACGCGGCGTGCCGGTGATGGCTCATGTCGGCCTCACCCCGCAGGCCATCAATACGATCGGCTCATTCCGCGCCCAGGGCCGCGATGAAAGCGATTGGGCGCCGATCGAAGCCGATGCCCGCGCGGTGGCGGAGGCCGGCGCGTTTTCCGTCGTCCTTGAGGCGATCGCCGAGCCGCTCGGCCGCCGTATCACGGCGCAGATCAATATTCCGACGATCGGTATCGGCGCCAGCGCGGCCTGCGACGGGCAGGTCCTCGTGCTCGAGGACATGCTCGGACTGTCGCCGCGCGTGCCGAAATTCGTCAAACGCTTCGGCGATCTCGGACCTTCGATCGAGCAGGCCGTGAAAAGCTACGCGGAGGAGGTACGGGCGCGGAGTTTTCCCGGGGCCGATCACGTCTATCCGATGCGGAGCGCCGGCGTGACCAAGCTGCCGGAGCGCGGCAAAGGCCCGTCGAGGGCCTAAATGTCTCCCGCGACCGCGGATCATGGTCTAAACCATGCATAACGGTCGCAGCCGCCAACGGGTTTTTGCCTTGCTGGCGCCACATCATTAAACTAGTTGCGACAAGGTTTTAGGGGGCTAGGTGCCCGTATTTGCTGGGTTAATCCGCATTCTTCGAGAAATACCGCCCGTTGCCTCAAAAGCGCAGGCCGGGCAGCTGGCGGATACTAGGCTACGCTGAGTGTTGGGGACGGGTTCGTGAGCGACATATTCCAGGAAGTCGATGAAGAAGTCCGCCGCGAGCAGCTGACGAAGCTGTGGCAGCGTTACGGCAACTATCTCGTCGCCCTTTGCGTTCTCATCGTCGCCTGCGTCGGTGCCTGGCGTGGCTATGAGTGGTGGCAAGCCAAGCAGGCGGCCCAATCGGGCGCCGCATTCGAACAAGCCGTGACGCTGGCCGAAGCCGGTAAGCATCAAGAAGCCGAGGCGGCCTTCGCCAAGCTCGCCGGTGATGGTACCGTCGGCTATCGGGTACTGGCACGGCTGCGGCAAGCGGCCGAGCTTGCTCCGACCGACAGCAAAGCGGCCGTCGCCGCCTATGACGATATCGCAAGCGATAAAAATGCCGGTCGGGTGATTCAGGATTTGGCGGCGGTGCGCGCCGGCTATCTGCTTGTGGATAGTGCCCCTTATTCCGATTTGCGGGCCCGGCTCGAACCGCTGACGGCAGCCGACCGGCCCTTCCGCCACAGCGCCCGCGAAATATTGGCGCTCTCGGCCTGGAAGTCCGGTGATATGACCGCGGCACGGCAATGGACCGATGCGATCATGACCGATCCACAGTCGCCGTCAGGCACGCGCAGCCGCGCCGAAGTTTTGAGCGAACTCATCGCAGCGAATAGCAAAGGCTGACGATGCAAACACCGCGCATCTCCTTGCTGTTTCGTCTCGGTTCGGCGCTTGCCTTGGTGCTGGTGATCGCAGGCTGCACCAAGGGCGGCCAGTTCGATCCGACTGAAATGTTCAGTTCCGATGTGTTCGACAGCAAGAAAAAGCTGACCGGCGAACGCGAGCCGCTGTTTCCGAACGGCGTCCCGGGCACCACGACAGGTGTGCCGCCGGATTTGGTGAAAGGCTATCAACCGCCGCCGGACCAAACCGACGCCAGCGCGACCACGCCGCCTCCGGCGGCCGCCGGCGGGCCCGCGGGCTCCGCGCCGGCCGCCACCGCCGAGGCAAAACCCGAGGCCAAACCCAAGCCGAAACCGAAGCCCAAGCTCGCGGCAGTCGCGAAGCCAAAGCCGCCGGTAACGACGCCGACCCGGATCAGTGTCGGCCCGAAGCCGGATGCGCCCGCTGGAGAGGCCGCGCCGGTGCAATGGCCGGCTGCCCCGCAAGCCGCGCCGGCGCAATCCGCCCAGCCCGCACAATCCGTCTGGCCGGACCCACCCGCACCAGCCAATCATTAGTTCGGACGCACCGAGCTGGATGCCATGGTATGGCGTCTGCCCTGAACGAAGATATTCGAATACCGAGCATTGGCCCCGCCATCTCGGCTAAGATGAATTTCAGCAAATTTTTGGGTAGCCCTCGCCATGTCGTCGACTTCCCAGGAAGTGCCTTTCACCATCGCCATCGTCGGCCGTCCCAATGTCGGGAAATCGACGCTGTTTAATCGCCTGGTCGGGCGCCGCTCCGCGCTGGTCGACGATCAACCAGGCGTAACGCGCGACCGACGCGAAGGCGAGGGCAAGCTCGGCGATCTGTCGTTCAAGGTCATCGACACGGCCGGCCTTGAAGACGCCGAGCGGGACAGCCTTTCGGGACGAATGCAGGCACAGACGGCGGCGGCGATCGCGCAGGCGGACGCGGTGCTCTTCCTGGTCGATGCCCGCGCCGGCACGACGGGGACGGATCGCGCCTTTGCCGCCCTGGTGCGCAAATCGGGCAAGCCCGCCATCGTGGTCGCCAATAAAAGCGAGGGCCGTGCCGGCGCGGCGGGTGCGATGGAAGCCTTCTCGCTCGGTCTCGGCGATCCGGTCGCCATCAGTGCCGAGCACGCCGAGGGCATGGCCGACCTCTACGATGCGCTGCGAGCGGCTCTGCCCGAGGCGACCGAGCCGCGCGAGACCGAAGACGAACCGGCAATTGAAATTGAAGCGCCGGCGCAACCAATCCGCCTCGCTATTGTAGGGCGCCCCAATACCGGCAAGTCGACCTTGATCAATCGTTTGCTCGGCGAGGAACGGCTGCTGACCGGACCGGAAGCGGGCATTACGCGCGACTCAATTTCCGTCGATCTCGACTGGCGGGCACAAGCGTTTCGCATCCATGACACCGCCGGCATGCGCCGCCGCTCACGGATCGACGAGAAACTCGAAAAACTGTCGGTCGCCGATGCCCTCAATGCCATCCGCTTCGCCGAAGTGGTGATCGTGCTGATCGACGCGCTTACGCCGTTCGAGGAACAGGACATTCGCATTACCGATCTGGTGGAGCGGGAAGGGCGCGCGATCGTCATCGCGGTCAACAAATGGGACATGATCGAGCCGGAGCCGGGAGCGGTGTCACGTTTGCGCGACAGCGTCGATCGCATGCTGCCGCAGATCAAGGGCGTACCGGTTGTCGTGCTATCCGCGAAGAACGGGCAGGGGCTCGATCATTTGATGGAAGCGGTAATGAAGGCCTACGCAGTGTGGAATCGGCGGCTGCCGACGGCAGCGCTCAACCGTTTCCTGGCCAGCGCGATCGAGGCAAACCCGCCGCCCGCGCTGCGCGGCCGTCGTTTCCGTCTCGATTACATCACGCAGCCCAAGCCGCGGCCACCGACCTTCGTGCTGTTCTCGGCACGCGCGGAGGCGTTGCCGGAGACCTATCGGCGCTATCTGGTCAATGGCTTGCGCGAAAATTTCGATCTGCCGGGCACGCCGATCAGGCTCACCATGCGGGCCAAGGCCAATCCCTATGCCGGAAAGAAACGCCGGCGTTAATAAGCGACGAAGCAATCCAGCAACGACGCGGCCGCCTGGATTGCTTCGCTTCGCTCGCAATGACGTTTAGGCCGGCTGCATGAATTGCAAAAGCTTACCGGCGCGAAAATCGTAAAGCTTGCCGGTTTCCGAAAAGCTCGGCAGGCAGAGGTCGAGGATCTTTTCCGCGACTTCTTCAGCGGTCGGCAGCGTCATCGGGTCTTCGCCGGGCATCACCTGCGCCCGCATGCCGGTGCGGGTCGGGCCGGGATTGAACAGATTGACGCGGACCGGCGTCGATGACGTTTCGGCGGCGTAAGTCTGCCCCAGCACATTGAGCGCCGTTTTCGATACCGAATAGGGACCGCTATAGGCGCGCGCATGGGTGGCCGCGCCCGACGTGACAAACACGGCCCGGCCGGCTTTGGCGCGCTTGAGCAGCGGATCCATGGCGCGGATCAAGTGCCAATTTGCCGTGACATTGACGGCCATGATCTCGTCCCAGGCCGCCGGCTCGACATGATCGAGCGGCGAGCGCGGACCGGCCACGGCGGCATTGCCGATAAGCACATCAAGCCGCTGGTAGCGCTCGTTGAGCGCGGCAGCGAGCCGATAGAGGCCGGCATAATCGCGCATGTCGAGCGGCACGAGCGTCGCCGAGCTACCGGCCGCGCGCGCCGCATCGTCAAGCTCTTCCAGCGCGCCGACGGTGCGGGCTACCGCGACTACATGGGCACCGCCGCGCGCTAAGGCGAGCGCAGTGGCGCGGCCAATGCCGCGGGATGCGCCGGTAATAAGCGCGATGCAATCGGCGAACGGCTGAGACATTTATCGGTCGATCTCGCCTTTAGCTCGCCTCGGCGAGGAGCGAGAGTTGCCGTGGCGTTGCGTCTTCCGCACCGCGATCGGTGAGCGGCGTCGGATATTCACCGGTGAAGCAATGGTCGGTGAATTGCGGACGCACGGGGTCGCGGGTTTTTTCGCCCATGGCGCGGTAGATGCCATCGACCGAAAGGAACGCCAAGGAATCGGCGCCGATGAATTGGCGCATGCCTTCGAGGTCGTGCGTGGCGGCAAGCAGCTTATCCTGCTCGGGCGTATCGATGCCGTAGTAGTCCGGATGGGTGATCGGCGGGGAAGCGATGCGGAAATGCACCTCGCTTGCGCCGGCATCGCGCATCATCTTCACGATCTTCACCGACGTGGTGCCACGGACGATGGAATCGTCGATCAGCACGATGCGCTTGCCGGCGACGACGGCGCGGTTGGCGCTATGCTTCAAGCGCACGCCGAGCTGGCGGATCTGCTGGGTCGGTTCGATGAACGTGCGCCCGACATAATGGTTGCGGATAATGCCGAGCTCGTAGGGAATGCCCGACGCTTGCGCATAGCCGATCGCGGCCGGCACGCCGGAATCCGGAACCGGCACAACCACGTCGGCATCAGCCGGCGCCTCGCGAGCAAGCTCGGCGCCGCTGGCTTTGCGTACATCGTAAACGCTGCGGCCGCCGATGATCGAATCCGGCCGGGCGAAATAGATGTATTCGAAAATGCACGGCCGTGGCGGTACCGGCAGAAACGGCTTGTGCGAATGCACGCCGGTTTCGTCGAAGATCAGCACCTCGCCGTTTTCGACATCGCGGACATATTGCGCGCCAATGATGTCGAGCGCGCAAGTCTCGGAGGCGAGGATCGGGCACCCGTCGAGCTTGCCGAGCACCAGCGGGCGGATGCCGAGCGGGTCGCGCGCGCCAATGAGTTTTTTGTTGGTGAGGCCGACGAAGGCATAGGAGCCTTCGAGCATGCGCAAGCCCTCGATCAGGCGATCGACGAAGCGGTTACGATGCGAGCGCGCCACGAGATGAAGGATCACCTCGGTGTCGGTGGTCGACTGCATCATGGCGCCTTCGCGCACCAATTGGCGGCGCAGCGTCAGGCCATTGGTGAGGTTGCCATTGTGGCCCACGGCGAAGCCGCCGGCGTTGAGCTCGGCAAACAGAGGCTGCACGTTGCGCAGGATGGTCTCGCCGGTGGTCGAATAGCGGACATGACCGACGGCGGCGTTGCCCGGAAGGCGATCGATGACGTCGCGGCCGGAAAACGCATCGCCGACCAGGCCGAGGCGGCGCTCGGAGTGAAAGCGCTTGCCGTCGAAGGACACGATGCCGGTGGCTTCCTGGCCGCGATGCTGCAGGGCGTGCAATCCGAGCGCGGTAATCGCGGCGGCATCCGGATGACCGAATATGCCGAATACGCCGCACTCTTCGCGTAACCTGTCGCCGTCGATATCGACGGTCTCGGTTTCGATCATGAAAATCGACCCTCCAACCCGTCGAGCTCGCCATGCTGATCCGGCGGCGGAACTTCCGGAGTATCGCTATCCTCCGGCTTCGGGCGCTTTAGCTTCTTTAAAATGGTGTTTTCCGGGTCATCCGGCAACTGGGCCTTGAGCCAATCGCCGGCGCTGCTCAACACCACTTTAGACTTGGCGTGCAAGACCCATTCCGGCTTGCTGCGGTCGGGAACCAGCCAGTCGAAGAACATATAAGCGATCACCACGATAACCAGCCCCCGGGCAAGCCCGAAGAGGAAACCGAGCGTCCGATCGAGCGCGCCGACCCGGCTGTCGAGCACCATGTCGGAGATTCTGATGGTCAGGACCGAGACCACGAGGAGGGTGACCAGGAAGACGCCACCGACCACGGCAATAGTGGCGACGACCGTGCTGTTGAAATAGCTGGTGGCGAGCGGCAGGAGCTTGCCGTAGGAATAAAGCGTCGCAACGGCGGCTAAAACCCAGGCGGTAATAGCCAGCACCTCGCGCATGAAGCCGCGCACCATGGCGAGCAGCGCGGAAACCAGCATGATGACAATGAGTATGATGTCGAGCAGCGTGATTGGCATAGTCCGCTCGCTGGGTTCCGGCTCGTTTTCCGCCGGGTGTATAGCCGGGCCCTGCTACGCCGTCACCCGTCTTGTCGGGTGGCTAACAGATTCCGCCTCACCAGTCGGATAACGACCCGTTAATCAGAGATTCGCAAGCCCAGGATGGGTCTCGGAGCGCGCCGCTCAGGCGTCGTGGCGGCCGACGCGCCGCAGGGGAGGTGTCCCGTCGCGGGCGATGTCGGCGACAAGATTGGCGAGCATGCCGATGGGGGTCAGCGAGAAGCCCGCGGGCGCCTCATTGCGTGCTGCTTCGGGGACGACGGCCTTGGTGAAGCCGAGCTTCTGGGCCTCCTTCAGGCGCGTCGCGGTCTGGGCCACCGGCCGTACCGCGCCGGACAACGATACTTCGCCGAAATAGACCGCGTCGGCGGGCAGCGGCGCATGGGCCAGCGAGGAAACCAGTGCCGCGGCGGCGGCAACATCGGCTGCCGGCTCCTGGATGCGTAGACCACCCGCGACATTGAGGTAGACGTCATGCCCCGACAGACGCACCCCGCAATGTGCCTCGAGCACCGCTAAAACCATCGATAGCCGGCTTGGATCCCAGCCGACGACGGCGCGGCGCGGCGTGCCGAGCGACGTCGGGGCGACCAGCGCCTGAATCTCGACCAGAAGCGGCCGCGTCCCCTCGATGCCGGCAAAAACGGCGGTGCCGGGGCTGCCGAGATCGCGCTCGGACAGGAACAACTCGGAAGGGTTCGCAACCTCGCGGAGCCCCGATCCGGTCATTTCGAATACGCCGATTTCGTCGGTCGGGCCGAAGCGATTCTTGATGGCCCGCAGGATGCGAAATTGCTGCGACCCTTCGCCTTCGAACGACATGACGGCGTCGACCATGTGTTCGACGACGCGGGGACCGGCGATCTGGCCGTCCTTGGTGACGTGGCCGACAAGGATCACGGCGGCGCCGGAGCGCTTGGCAAAGCGGATCAGCTCTCCGGCCGAACCGCGGACCTGGGTCACGGTACCGGGTGCGGCTTCGACCGACTGCGTCCACATCGTCTGGATCGAATCGATGACAAGAAGCCGCGGCGTAACGCCCTGCGACAGGGTCGCGATGATATCCTCGACCGCGGTTTCGGCGGCGACTTCGACAGCCGCGCCGGCGAGGCCGAGCCGTTCGGCGCGCAACCGCACCTGCGCCACCGCTTCTTCGCCGGAAATGTAAACCGAGCGATGCTGATTGCGGGCGAACGCAGCGGCGACTTCAAGCAACAGCGTCGATTTGCCGATGCCGGGATCGCCGCCGAGCAGAAGCACCGATCCGCGGACCAGGCCGCCCCCCGTAACGCGATCGAACTCGGATATTCCCGATGCCAGCCGCGGCGCGTCCTGCGATCCGCCGTGTAGCGGCTCGACGGCAAATAGCCGCCCCTTCACGGGGCGCTTTGAGCCGGCCCTTGGCGCCTCGGCACCTTCCTCGACCAGCGTATTCCATTCGCCGCAAGCGTCGCACTTGCCGGACCAGCGGGCGTAAGCGGCCCCGCAGTTCTGGCAGATGAAGTTTTGCGCGCGCGCGGCCATGGTCTTTCCCTCACGCCCCGCGATAGACGAGATGAGATCGCGGGCCAAGACGCGTGAGAATTTCATAGCCGATCGTGCCGGCATATGCCGCGACTTCGTCGATGGGCAGATCAGAGCCAATCAGCGTAGCTGGGTCGCCGCGACGGACGGCGCCTTCGGGAAGTCCGGTAATGTCGATACAGCTAAGATCCATCGAAATGCGGCCGACGATCGGGCAGCGTTTGCCGGCGACGATGGCGACGCCGCCGGGCCGCTCGTCGGTGCCGCTGCCGGCGCGAAGCAATCCGTCAGCATAGCCGAGCGCCACGACCGCGATACGGGTGGCGCGCTTTGCCGTCCATGTCGCGCTATAGCCGACTGTCTGATCGCGATCGACGACCCTAACTTGCAGAATGCGCCCCGTCAGTTCGACGACGTTTTTTTGCGGATTGGGGCGTCCCGGCGTGGGATTGACGCCGTAGAGCGCGGCGCCCGGCCGCGCCAGGTCATAATGCGCCGCGCTGCCGAGGAATATGCCGGAGGAATTGGCCAGCGAAGCCGGAATGCCCGGAAAAAGCATATGCAGCTCGCGAAAAATATTGATCTGCGTGGCGTTGAGCGGATCGTTTGGATTTTCCGCGCAGGCGAGGTGACTCATCAACAATGCGATGCCGTGATTCTCATTTTGTATGCGCGGCGCCAGCGCTGCCGCTTCGTCGATCGCAACGCCCAGCCGGTTCATGCCGGTGTCGACATGAATCGCCGCGCTGCCGTGCCACGAACGCGCCGCGACAAAAGCGTCCCATTCGGCCAGCTCGGTCGTCGAATTGATGACCGGCCGCGCATTGATTTCGATGTAGGCGTCGCTCGAATCCAGCATGAAACCGTCGAGCACGTAGATTGTCGCCTCGGCGGCGCGCGAACGCACGCGGCGTGCCTCGGCGATGTCGGCGACAAAAAACGTCTTGCAGCCGGCCTGAGCGAGCGTTGCCGTCACCGCTTCGAGCCCCAATCCATAGGCATTAGCTTTGACGACGGCCGAGCATTCGACGGTGAGAAGCTCATGCGCGAGCGCGCGCCAATTGGCCTCGATGGCGCCGAGGTCGACCGTCAGCGTGCCGCCGGTTTCGGGCGCCGCTGGGGCAGGGGCGGCCGAAGAAATCCGCTTTGCGCGAGCCATGCCCGCCTTATGGCCGGAGCGGCGGCGGCGGTAAAGCGGGTTGCGTCATACCTGCTTATTTGGCACCCAGGAGACACTGCCGCCGGCAAAGCGATAACGGTAAAATACCCCTGATCTACAGGCGCGGGATGTGATGCGTGCTACCGAGAGGAGATGGCATCATGGAGGATGAGATTCACATTCAAAAAGCCCAAACCGCTGCGCGGCGGGCGCGCGTTCGCCGTTGGCGTAATTTCCTTCGTGAGGATCGAGAGGGTGGCTTTGCACAGCCCGAGCGCTTGATTGAAGACCTTTACGATGATGCCACGGGTCTGCCCGTTCAATGAGCGCGATGTACGGCCGAGGGCCGCCTAGAAGCTCGGCCGGTGGATGGTGTCGAGATTGCCAAAGCGGGTGACGGCGGCGTCGAACTGCAATTCGACAGTGCCGGTGGGGCCATGGCGCTGCTTGCCGATGATGACCTCAGCCTTGCCCTCCACGCGCTCGCCCTCGGCCACCCATTCGGCGAATTTATCCTGCTGCGCTTCCGGGGGTTTGCGCATCTGGTGATAATATTCCTCGCGGTACACGAACATCACCACGTCGGCGTCCTGCTCGATCGATCCCGATTCACGCAAATCGGAAAGTTGCGGGCGCTTGTCGTCGCGGCTCTCGACCTGTCGCGATAATTGCGAAAGCGCCAGGATCGGAATGTTCAATTCCTTTGCGAGCGCTTTCAGGCGCGTCGTGATCTCGGTAATTTCCTGAACGCGATTTTCGCTCGAGCGCCGGCTCGATCCGGTCAGCAACTGCAGGTAATCGATCACCAAGATATCGAGGCCGCGCTGGCGCTTGAGGCGGCGGGCGCGTGCCGCGAGCTGCCCGATCGAAAGGCCGCCGGTCTCGTCGACATAGAACGGCAGGTTCTGCAGTTCGATCGAAACGTCTTTGATCTTCTCGAAATCGCCTTCATCGATGCCGCCGCGACGGATCTTGGTCGACGGTATGCCGGTTTGTTCGGCGATAATGCGGGTGGCCAACTGCTCGGCCGACATTTCCAACGAGAAGAAGCCGACGATGCCGCCGTTAACGGTCGCCATATGGCCGTCGGCGCGAACTTCGCCGGCCCAAGCTTTCGCAACATTGTAGGCAATGTTGGTGGCAAGCGCCGTTTTGCCCATGCCAGGGCGGCCGGCGAGGACGATAAGATCGGAGGGTTGCAGTCCGCCCATCCGGTTGTCGAGATCGGTGAGACCGGTCGCGAGGCCGGACAGGTTGCCGTCGCGCTGGTATGCGCGTGCCGCCATGTCGACCGCGGTGGTCAATGCTTGGGCAAAACGCTGAAAGCCGCCATCGTAGCGCCCGGTCTCGGCGATTTCGTACAGTTTCCGCTCGGCATCCTCGATATGGTGCTGCGGCGTTGAATCGACCGGTGCATCGTAGGCGAGATTGACCATGTCTTCGCCGATCACGATCAAGTCGCGGCGAACCGAGAGATCGTAAACAGTGCGGCCGTAATCCTCGGCATTGATGATGGTGGTCGCTTCGGCGGCAAGCCGGGCCAGATATTGATTGATCGAAAGGCCGCCGATGTCGACATCGGTTCCCAAAAACGTCTTCAGCGTCACCGGCGTCGCCACCTTGTTGGCGCGCACCAGTCCTGCGGCAAGCTCGTAAATGCGCTGATGAATCGGCTCGAAGAAATGCTTCGGCTCGAGAAAATCGGAGACGCGGTAAAATGCTTCGTTGTTAACGAGAATCGCGCCGAGCAGCGCCTGTTCGGCCTCGATATTGTGCGGTGCGGTACGGAACGGGAGTTCCGATGGCGTCTGCTTGCGTGCTGTCGAATCGAATGCGGGCATGGTCCCGAACAAGGGATGGGGGTGTGGCCAATTTTGGGTCTTTACTCAACATCGCGGATAACTCAACGACAGCGGCACATTAATTCGCAACCGTCACGCAACCACGAGACAATCATTCGATAGTCGAGCCGGCGCGCGATGGGAAACGCTCGTTGCGTCTGTCCCCACTACTCACCGGCGCGATTTTGAGAGTCCAACCGGCTCTTGACGCTACGCGGTCGGACGGACAGCGCGCAATCATTCGCCGGCGAGTCGTAACGGTGCGGAATAGCGGGCCTCGATGGCGCGTAGCCGCGCTTCTTCTCGCCCGATGTAGTCGCGCGTCGCCGGAGTGATCGCCTTTCGCTTTGCCATCTGAATCTGGAATACGACCATTTCGCCTTCCCGAAATGCCATTTCCGAGCAGGCGAGATAAAATTCCCACATCCGCACGAAGCGTTGGTCATAAAGACGCTCAGCCTCCTCGCGGTGGGCGAGGAAACGCTCGCGCCACGCCTTCAATGTCTCGGCATAATGCAATTGTAGAATTTCAACGTCGGTGGCAATCAACTGCGCGCGTTCGATCGCCGGCAATACTTCGGACAGCGCCGGGATGTAGCCGCCGGGGAATATATATTTGGCGATCCATGGATTGGTGATACTCGGCCGTCCGCTGCGGCCGATCGTATGCAGGACGGCGACGCCATCGTCGGCGAGAAGGTTGGCGCACTGGCCGAAGAAGGTGTCGTAGAAACCGACACCGACATGCTCGAACATGCCCACCGACACGATGCGATCGAAACTGCCTTCGAGATCGCGATAATCGATAAGCCGGAAATTCACGTCACCGGTGAGGCCGCGCTCCTGCGCTCTATTCTGGGCGCGCTGAAACTGCTCCCGAGACAGCGTGATGCCGGTGACATGCGAGCCGGCGATTTCGGCGAGATAAAGCGCGAGGCCGCCCCAACCGCAACCAATATCGAGCACATTGGCGCCAGGTTTCAGGTTTAGCTTGGCTGCAAGGTGGCGTTTCTTGGCGAGTTGCGCATCGTCGAGCGATTGGTCAGGAGATTCGAAATAAGCACAGCTGTATTGCTGGTCGCCATCGAGAAACAGCGAATAGAGCCGGCCGTCGAGGTCGTAATGATGGGCGACGTTTTGGCGCGACCGGGACGGGGGATTGTATTGCTGCAGCCGGCGAAAGAGATGGCGGACAAGCCGCGGCGGCAAGGCCCAGTTCGGCGAGGCGACGGGCTCCTGCCGCAAAAGCAACGCGATCACGTCCGCTATGGAGCCTTGCTCGACGACAAGCGTGCCGTCCATATAGGCTTCGCCGAGCTTCAGTTCGGGATCGATCAATACCGCGCGCTGCGCGCTAGCCGTTGTAAACCGGACGGCAATCGGCCGCCCACTACCGTCGCCGAAAGTAAAGGTTGAGCCCGCCGCCGTCGTGACCGTAAAAGACCCGTGGCGAATGAACCGACGTAACAGTATGAACAGCAACCGATCCACGGCCGCCTCCACGCTTTACAATGCCCGTTACGTTGGTACCGCCGACGCTACCTCATTCGGCTTTACGGCCAATTCGGCTCGTCACCTCAGTCCGCCGCGACCACGGGTATCTAACCGCTTGCCGTCATTAAAACAAAATCCTCATTGACCAGCAATGGCAATACGTCGGAAGCCGGGCATGCGGTGCTCGCAGTCGGCTGGGGGGTGGAAGACATGATCGATAAGCCGATGGGATTTCAGGGGGCAGGGGTGTTTGGAGGGCTCACGCCTAAAATAGGCTTCGTCGCCGCCCTCAGTCTGGGCGTTTTGGCCATGATTCCGATACAGGCCCGCGCGCAGGTGAATATCGACCAGGGTAAGTCGCCGGCCGATATTTTCGCCAATGATTGCGCGGCTTGCCACAAGAGCACACGGGGCCTGGCGAATGGCCAAAACAGCTTGGCGCTCTCAAGCTTCCTGCGTGAGCATTATACGGCGAGCAAGGACCAGGCGAGCGCGCTTGCCGCCTATGTCTTGGCCAATGGAGGCGGATCTGGCACGCCGCAAAAGCCCGTAGCGGCGTCGGAGCCCAAATCTTCGGAGCCCAAATCTGCGGAGCCCAAATCTGAGGAGCGAAAAGGCACCAGATCTTCAGAGTCTAGAGCTTCCGAAGCGAGGCCGTCTGAAACCAAGCCATCCGATTCCAAGCCATCCGGCGCCAAGCCCGCGGTCCGTCCGACCCGCGCCGCGGTGAGAGGCGAGGAAGAGGCTTCACCGAATGCCAAGCCGCAACGTCCGGTCGAGGAGCATGATGCGCAACCGGTGACGGCCAGCCGGACAGCAAAACCCGAATCCGAGACTCCGCCGCCGGCGCAGCAACCGGCAGCGGTAGAAGCTGCGCCTGCCGGCAACGAGGCGCCCAGTGCGTCGCCGCCGGGGTCTAGCCCACCGGCGGTTCCGACGACGAGCGCCGCCGCGCCGGCCGAACCGCAGTCCGGCGAAGGCGCGACGGTGCCGCGCGACGATATTCCCGATTAAATACGATTAGGACCTGTCGGATGCCGCGGCGGCTTCTGGCGCCTCGGCCTCTTCCGCTGGTTCTGCGGCTTCGCCGGCGCCAGGCTCGAAGAATGCCTCGGCCGCGACCAAAGCCTCTTCCTGCTCGGTCATGTCGCGACGCTGCGTCACATCTTCCCCGCGCGCGATCCGTTCGGCCTCGTCGGCGTTGCGTGCAACGATAACGGTGACCGTGGTTTCGATCTCGGGATGCAGTGCAATCGGCACTTTGTGCTGTCCGATGGTCTTGATCGGCGCGTTAAGCGTGATCTGTCCGCGGCTGACCTGAAATCCGGATTCGCCGATAAGGCCAACGAGATCGCGTGGTGAGACCGAGCCGAACAGCTGGCCGCTTTCCGAAGCCTGGCGCAGAACGGTGAAGCTTTTGCCATCGAGCTTCGATGCGATCTGCGAGGCCTCAGTCTTGAGAGTGAGCGAACGGGCTTCGAGATCGCCCTTCATGGTTTCGAAACGAGTACGATTTTCCTCGGTGGCGCGAAGCGCCTTGCCACGCGCAAGCAGGAAATTACGGGCGAAACCGTCTTTGACGCGTACGACTTCGCCCATCTGGCCGAGCCGGGCGACGCGTTCGAGCAGGATCACTTCCATGTCGATCTCCCTCAGCGGATCACGTAGGGCAGCAGCCCTAGAAATCGCGACCGTTTGATCGCCTGGGCAAGTTCACGCTGCTTCTTTGCCGAAACCGCGGTAATGCGACTTGGCACGATCTTGCCGCGCTCCGAAACGAAGCGCTGCAGCAGCTTGACGTCTTTGTAATCGATCTTGGGCGCATTGGCGCCGGAGAACGGGCAGCTTTTGCGGCGCCGGAAAAACGGACGGCGACCGCCGCCACCACCACCACCACCAGAACTTTGCGGGGACATGGCCATGATTATTCTCCCGTTCCGCTATCAATTTCATCGCCGTCGCGGCCGCGCCGTGGGCGGTCGCCGCGGTCGCCTCTGTCACCGCGATCGCCCCGGTCACGGTCGCCGCGTTCGCCACGCCGGTCATCACGGTCGCGATCACGGTCTACCCGGCGCATCATGGCGGACGGGCCTTCTTCGAGTTCGTCGACGCGAATGGTCAGATAGCGCAAAACGTCTTCGTTCAGACGTTCCAGCCGTTCGATCTCGTTGATCGCCGCCGGCGGAGCATCGAGGTCCAGCTGGGTGAAATGCGCCTTGCGATTCTTGCGGAGCCGGTAGGAGAGGGTCTTCACTCCCCAATATTCGGTTTTCTTGATGGATCCGCCGAGTCCTTCGATGACGCCCTTCAATTGCGCGGTCAATTCCTCGACCTGCTGCGCGCTGGCGTCCTGGCGCGCAAGATAGACGTGTTCATACAATGGCATAGCTGCCCTTTCCTCATTTAGCTTGCTCGCCCAGGCGCAAAGCCCCTCGAACCCTTCGGGAAAGGCTCGAATGCTCAGAAGGCGGGGACACCGGACGCCGAGCTCCAAATCGTTCAGGGAGCCCTACCGCGCGGCTGTCGGTGCGCGGCCGTCCGTTCAGCCCCCGGCCGGGGTCGAGCGGAAGGCGGCGTTATACGCGGCCAGGCCAGAAACGCAAGCCGTCAAAGCGGCGAGATAGGTAAGAAAATCGGTCCAAATTCGCTCAGAAGCGAGGCGGCTGCCCCCCTGCATGCTGGATGAGTTCCGCTAGCTTTACGGCCAGTTCGACGCCCTCCCGCAGCTGTTTGGCACCCCCGCCGGCCGGCGAGGGGGCCGAGCGGCGCAAGCGTTTCATACCGTCCAGGAGGGCTTCAAGGCTCTGGGTGAGGAGCTTTTGCCGGAAAGCTGGATCGCAGCGCGCGCGCGTCAGGTCGATATCCGTGACTGCCGAAAACCTGCCCATGGACCGCTCGCCCCAGCCTCGTCTCAGGTCGAATGCCTTCGACCCTTGACCCTACCAATCCGTGGTTGTCGCTTCCTTACCCGGCCCGGCTCCCTTGACACGGCCGCCGTCGCGGTATCTTTCGCCCCTTCCAATCAAGGCAAATTTAGTCAGGGGCGGCACCACGATTATGACGGCTGCGTTCGTTTTCCCCGGTCAGGGCAGTCAGGCTGTCGGCATGGGCAGGGGCCTGGCCGAGGCGTTCCCCTCGGCGCGGCGCATCTTTGAAGAAGTCGACGCGGCGCTCGGCGTGCGGCTGAGCGACATCATCTGGAATGGCCCGGCCGATACCCTCACATTGACCGAAAATGCACAGCCGGCACTAATGGCGGTGTCGCTTGCCGCGATGCGCGTTCTCGAGGAGGAAGCGGGCGTCGACCTGAGCCGCGACGCGGCTTACGTCGCCGGGCATTCGCTCGGGGAATATTCGGCGCTGGCAGCGGCTCGATCGCTTTCGGTTGCGGACGCGGCGCGATTATTGCGCATTCGCGGTCGCGCCATGCAGAAAGCGGTCCCGGTTGGCGTGGGCGCCATGGCGGCGCTCATTGGGCTCGAACTTGATGAGGCGAAAGCCGTCGCCGCCGAAGCGGCGAGTGTTGGCATAAGTGCTGCCGCCAACGACAATGGCGGTGCCCAGGTCGTATTATCGGGCGAGAAAGCAGCGATCGAGCGGGCCATTGAAATAGCCAAAGCGCGCGGAGCGAAGCGGGCGATGCTGCTGCCGGTTTCCGCACCTTTTCATTGTCCACTGATGCAGCCTGCCGCCGATGCAATGGCGGAGGCGCTCGCGAATGTCACGGTCATGCCACCGAGAGTACCGGTCGTTGCCAATGTGTTGGCCCGTCCGGTCAGCACGCCTGCGGATATCGTGCGCAGTCTCATCGAGCAGGTGACCGGAACTGTGCGCTGGCGCGAGTTTGTGCTTTTCATGGCGCAGGACGGCGTAACGTCCTTTTATGAGATCGGATCTGGCAAGGTACTGGCCGGCTTGATCAAGCGCATTGCTGATGGCGCCGCCATTTCCGCGGTCGGCACGCCCGACGATATTGCGCGGTTCAAAGCGTCGCGTGGCTGAGCTATTAGGCGAAGGAGCCGAGGAATCCAGATGTTTGAGCTGACCGGAAAGACGGCATTGGTTACCGGTGCGACCGGGAGCATTGGCGGCGTGATTGCCCGCACGCTTCACGCCCAAGGCGCGATCGTTGCCCTTTCCGGTACACGGCGAGAGGCGCTTGATAAGCTTGCGGCCGAACTTGGCGATCGCGTTCACGTCTTGCCCGGCAATCTCGCCGACCCGGCGGAAACCGAGACTCTGGTCCCTCGTGCCGAGGAGGCCATGGGCCAGCTTGACGTGCTCGTCACGAATGCCGGGGTGACGCGCGATAATCTGTTGGTGCAGTTACGTGACGAGGATTGGGATCAGGTTATCGCCGTCAATCTTTCGGCGACGTTTCGTCTGACACGCGCTGCGGTGCGCGGCATGATGCGGCGGCGCTTCGGGCGCGTTATCGCGATCACCTCGGTGGTGGGCGCCACTGGTAATCCCGGCCAGGCCAATTACGTCGCCGCCAAAGCGGGAATTGCCGGGATGATCAAGGCTGTCGCTCAGGAATATGCCAAACGCGGCGTGACCGCCAATTGCGTGGCGCCCGGTTTCATCGTCACGCCCATGACGGACAAGCTCAACGATAAGCAGCGCGAGGTCATCGTCGGGAAGATTCCGGCGAGCCGGGCCGGGACGCCCGAGGAAGTGGCGGCGGCCGTGGCATTTCTCGCTTCTAACGAGGCGGGTTATGTGACCGGGCAGACAATACATGTGAACGGCGGGATGGCTATGATTTGAACCATGATTTGAAGGCGATAGGATCGGCGCGATTGAAATGCGGCGCGCTGGTCAACGCTTTTGAAGTGTGGTAACCGAACCGAAATCGGGCTGGGGGAGCCGGAATGCCGGAGAGCGGGGCGAAATATCCGCCTCTGATCGGTGTCGACCCAACTGAGCTTGCCGATCCCCGTTGGCAAGTTCAATAAAAGCTTGACGGGATCGAGATCAGACTATTTGGGTCGCGTTGAAAGATGAGGTCGGAACGATGAGTGATATTGGCGAACGGGTTAAGAAAATCGTCGTGGAGCATCTTGGCGTAGAGCCCGAGAAGGTGACGGAAAACGCCAGCTTCATCGATGATCTCGGCGCCGACAGCCTCGACACTGTCGAGCTGGTCATGGCCTTCGAGGAAGAGTTCGGTTGCGAGATTCCCGACGATGCGGCCGAAACCATTCTGACGGTTGGCGACGCGATCAAATTCCTCGAGAAGAACGCAAAAAGCTGACCTCCGTACGGTCTGTCTGTTATCGCATGAATTGCGCGCAGCAGTGCCCAGTCCGCACCATGTCATCCGCGGACGGTTCGGCTGCGAACGAATTGCGCGCGAGCGGAAGGCTTGCGAGCGTAGTTTGGGCGCCTAATTTCGATACGGACGCTGGCCGCTACGCCTATCGGGAGCACCTTTGATGAGACGGGTCGTCGTCACAGGTCTTGGTCTGGTGACGCCGCTCGGCTGCGGCATCGAGCCGACGTGGCAACGTCTCATTGCCGGTCAAAGCGGGATCAAGCAGGTCGAGAAGTTCGATGTGTCGGACCTGCCGTGCAAGATCGCCGGCCAAGTTCCGCGGGGTGACGGTTCCGGCGGCAGCTTCAATCCCGATCAATGGATGGAGCCCAAAGAACAGCGCAAGGTCGATGACTTTATAATTTTTGCGATGGGCGCCGCCGCGCAGGCGCTCAACGACGCTGACTGGCATCCGAGCACCTATGACGATCAGATCACAAGCGGTGTGTTGATCGGCTCCGGCATTGGCGGCGTCGAAGGTATTGCGGAGACGGCGCTGGTGTTGCGTGATCGTGGCCCGCGCCGGGTTTCGCCGTTTTTCATCCCTGGCCGTCTCATCAATCTCGCCTCGGGCTATGTGTCGATTGCCCATAAGCTCAAAGGTCCGAACCACGCCGTGGTGACGGCTTGCTCGACCGGCGCTCACGCGGTCGGCGATGCCGGCCGGCTTATCGCGCTGGGCGATGCCGACGTGATGGTGGCGGGTGGCACCGAATCGCCCGTCAACCGAATCTCGCTTGCAGGGTTCGCGGCATGCCGGGCATTGTCGACTGGATTCAACGAGACACCCGAACGTGCGTCGCGACCTTATGATCGCGACCGCGACGGATTTGTCATGGGCGAGGGCGCAGGCGCTTTGGTGCTCGAGGAATACGAGCATGCCAAACGACGCGGCGCCCGTATCTACGCCGAACTGGTCGGCTACGGACTCACCGGCGACGCGTTCCATATAACGGCGCCGGCTGAAGATGGTGACGGTGCGTATCGTTGCATGAAAGCCGCCATCGGTCGTGCCGGTATTTCAGCGGGCGACATTGATTACATCAACGCGCACGGCACTTCGACGCCGCTTGGCGATGAGATTGAACTGAAAGCCGTTGAACGATTGGTCGGCAACGCCGCCGGCAAGATAGCGATGTCATCGACCAAGTCGTCGATCGGTCATCTGCTCGGCGCGGCGGGAGCGGTCGAATCCATATTCTGCCTGCTCGCGATGCGCGACGGGATTCTGCCTCCGACCATCAACTTGGAAAATCCATCGGTCGCGACCGCGATCGATCTGGTGCCGCAGAAGGCGCAGAAACGCGAGGTCAATATCGTACTGTCGAATTCATTTGGATTCGGCGGAACCAATGCGTCGCTGGTATTTCGTCGGGTAATGCAATAGGGCTGACCATCACCGTTTCGCCATACTTGCTCCGCAGTCGCCTGCGATTCCACGGCGGACCCGCGCGGGCGGCGGCTATGGGCAAATGGTGTAGAATCTGCAAGCATTCATCTGCCTCGCCTGAGGCTTCGCCCGACAATTGATCATGCGGATTGCAAGATTGGATATGCGGCGGTGACGGAATCCAAGCCACCGCCCGAGGGCGGCGAACGAGCAGCGGGCGTCGTGCCGTCCGCGAAAACAAACGTCGCGCAAACGCCGGTGGCGCCGCAAGGGACACAGGCTGCGGCCAAGCCCGCTGTTGCGGGCACGCCTGTTGTTGCGCAAAAGCCTAGTGTTGCGCCCAAGCCCGCTGTTGCAGCCACGCCCGCTGTTGCACCCAAACCTGCTGTGGCGGCCACGCCCGCTGGCGCTGCCAAGCCGGCTGTCACCCCGAAGCCCCCTGCGCCACTTATACCCGCGGCGGCGCCGCGACCTGCGCCAGGAAGCAATGGCGTCGCCAAAGCTCCAGCCGGCTCACCGGCGCGCCCGCCTGCCGCGGCGGCAACGCCGAATGTGGGCGGCGACGCGGCCAAGCGAGCCGCGCCCGCGTCCGCAGCAAATTCTCGCGAGCCGGGACGAGCGGCAGCGGCGCCACCGGATTCTAATCCGCCGTTGTCGGGAAGGCCGGCAACTGGAGTCACGGCAGCGGTGGATGCCAAGCGTGCCGATCAAAAGCGCATCACGCCGCCGCGCAGCCCCCGGACCGCCATCGAACCGGATACCGTAGGATTGCCGCCGCGACGCTCGGCTGGCGCGCGGCACCCGCTCGTGATCATCGGCAACGCCATCATTACTTTATTAGTGTTGTTGGCGGTCGCAGGGGGCGCCTTGTTGTTTGTTGGCAAACAGCGTTTCGAGGCGCCGGGGCCGTTGGCACAGGATCGTACCGTCAATATCCCGCACGGCTTGGGCACACGCGATATCGCCGATGTTCTCAATCGCGAAGGCGTTATCGATCAGCCGTGGGTGTTTTTCGGCGGCGTATTGGCGCTCAAGGCACGTGAAGACCTCAAAGCCGGCGAGTATCAGTTCAAGGCCCATTCGAGCATCAGCGACGTGGTTGCGACCATGGTCGAGGGCAGGGTGGTGGCGCACCAGCTCAGCGTTCCGGAAGGGCTGACCTCCCAACAGATCGTCGCCCGGCTCATGGAGGACGATGTGTTGACGGGCGATATCAGGAATGTCCCGCGTGAGGGTAGCCTGTTGCCCGACACTTACAATTTCTCCCGCGGTTTCACGCGCGAACAGATGATCGAGCGCATGCAGCAGGCGCAGGCGCGCTTGGTCCACGAAATCTGGGACCGCCGCGCGTCCGACCTGCCGATCAAGACACCCGATCAGCTTGTCGTTCTGGCGTCGCTGGTCGAAAAGGAAACCGGTAAGCCCGAGGAGCGCTCACGGGTGGCCGCCGTGTTCGTCAACCGGCTCAAGCAAAAGATGAAGCTGCAATCCGATCCGACTATCATTTACGGTCTGGTCGGCGGCAAGGGCACGCTCGGGCGGCCGATCATGAAGAGCGAAATCACCCAAGCGACGCCTTACAATACCTACATGATCGACGGCTTGCCGCCGGGACCGATCGCCAATCCCGGCCGTGCCTCGCTCGAGGCGGCGGCCAATCCGGCGCGGACTTCGCGAAATCTATTTCGCGGCCGATGGCACCGGCGGGCATGCTTTCGCGGAAACTTACGAGCAGCATCAAAAGAATGTCGCGCGGCTGCGCTCGCTCCAAACCGATCAAAAGGATCAGGTGCCGCTTGACGACCAAATGACGTCGACGCCGGCGCCGACTCCAGCGCCCGCCGCGGTGCCGGCCGCCGCCGATACCCCACCTCTGCGCGGCTCCGCCAAACCTCGCACGCAACCTGCCCACTGATCGCCGCAGCCATTCCTATCGAAGTTTCAGTGTACTTGTGACCGTGGCGCGCCGCCGTTAAGTTCGGCGCCATTATTTTCGAGTCCGCTTGGGAGATCACCGTGGCCATGGCGCTTTCGAGCATGACCGGATTTGCTCGCAGCCATGGTGTGAGCGGCCCTTATGCCTGGGCTTGGGAGATCAAATCGGTCAATGGCAAAGGGCTGGATGTTCGATTGCGCTTCCCGCCTGGATGGGACGCGATCGAGGTGCCAGTGCGCGCACGCGTCGCCGAAGCGCTGACGCGGGGTTCGGTTCAGGCCAATTTAACGGTAGAACGGAGTGGTGCCGCGCCGGCCGTGCGCGTCAACACCGCGGTCCTCGAGGCGATATTGGCGACCGTGCGTCAACTGGCCCCGAAGATCGATGCCTCGCCGCCATCGATCGACGGTTTGCTCTCGCTCAAAGGCGTGATCGAGGTCGGCGATGCCGAAGAGCGCGAGGAAGACCGGCGCAGCGCCGAGACGGCGGTTGTCGCGAGTTTCAGCGAGGCCATCGGTGCGCTTGGCGAGATGCGGCATCACGAAGGCGCAGCCCTCGGCCGTGTTCTCTCCGCTCGCTTGAACGAAATCGCAGTCCTGGCGGAGCGCGCCGAAGCGGCGCCGGGACGCAAGCCCGAAGCGATACGGGCGCGGCTTGCAGAGCAGGTCGCGGCGCTTCTTGCGCAATCCGAGCGTTTTGACCCGGACCGGCTGTACCAGGAAGCGATCATGATCGCGACCAAAGCAGACGTGCGTGAGGAGCTCGATCGTCTTGCCGCGCATGTTGCGCAGGCGAGACATCTCATCGAACAAGGTGGTCCAATCGGCCGGCGCCTCGATTTCCTGTCGCAGGAATTCAATCGCGAATCCAATACGCTGTGTGCAAAGTCGAACGACGTCGATCTCACCAATATCGGATTGGAACTCAAAGCCGCGGTCGAACAATTCCGCGAGCAGGTGCAGAACGTGGAATAGGCGATGGCGGGACCGGGGCGGAATAAAAACAGGATTGCACGCCGCGGCTTGATGTACGTCCTGTCGTCGCCTTCCGGGGCAGGAAAGACGACGCTGTCGCGGCTGCTGCTGCAGGGCGATCGCGGCGTCGATCTTTCGGTATCGGTCACCACGCGGCAGAAACGACCGGGCGAGGTTAACGGCCGCGACTATCATTTTATCGATCGCGCCCGCTTCGATGCCATGGTCAGAAAAGGCGAACTGCTGGAATGGGCGGAAGTATTCGGTCACTGTTACGGCACGCCCCGCCGGCCGGTGATCAAAGCGCTGAAGGCCGGCCGCGATATCTTGTTTGATATTGATTGGCAGGGAACTCAGCAATTGCGGGAAAAAGCGCGCGACGACCTTGTCAGCGTGTTCATCCTGCCGCCGACCGTCAAGGAACTTGAGCGCCGGCTTAAGCATCGCGCCCAGGATACCAAGACGGTTATCAGGTCGCGTATGGCCAAGGCCGCGGGCGAAATGAGCCATTGGCCGGAATACGACTACGTCATCGTCAACCACGATAAAGCGGCGGCCTTCGCGGAAGTGCGGGCGATCCTCGCGGCGGAGCGGCTCAAGCGGGAGCGGCAAATCGGCCTTTCCGATTTTGTCCGCGGGCTTCAGGCCAAGCTCTAACTCTCACTACGATCAATCTAATTGCGACCATCCCATTCGGCCTCGGGCACGTCCGGGCGGAGTTCCGCCAGGAAAATTTTGCGCGCCGGGAAACTTCTTCTTGGCGATGTCGTTGGTGGCAGAGCATCCGCAATTCCGCAGGGGGAATGCATGCGAAGCCGCGTCATCCATCTCATTAATCCAAAAACCAACTCGTTAACGACCCGCCCGCTTTACATGAATCGGGCATTGTACTCTCCGCTGGCAGGTTTGCTCGCCGTCGCCGCCGTCATTCCCCGCGACCAGTACGAGGTCGTGCTTACGGACGAAAACATCGAAAATATCGATTTCGATCTGGAGGCCGATCTGGTCGGGATTTCAGCGATGACGAGTTACGTCAATCGCGGCTATGAAATCGCCGACCGGTTCCGCGCCAAGGGCATTCCCGTCGTGATGGGCGGCGTCCATGCGAGTTTCATGCCGCAGGAGGCGCTCAAGCACTGCGACGCGGTCGTCATCGGCGAAGTCGAACTGGTCATCGATAAACTGCTCGACGATCTGGAACAGGGATCGATGCGTGGGACCTACAAGTCGGATAAGTTGCATCCGATGGTGGGCATGCCGATGCCGCGCTACGACCTTCTGAAAAAGAATCGCTACGTGAACCGCACTTTCGTTCAGACCTCGCGCGGCTGCCATCAGGGTTGCACGTTTTGCTCTGAGCCGCTGATGAACGGCCTGAAATTCCGCTACCGTCCGGTCGACGAGGTGATCAATGAAATGGAGAATTGCGGTTCGCGCATTATCTCCATCAATGACGCCGATTTCTTCGGGACGCCGGACCGGCCGAAGGAGGTCATGCGTGCGCTCAAAGGGCGCGGCATCCAGTGGCAAGCCGGGGTGACCTCGAAGCTCGCCGGCGACGAACATATGCTAGAGCTTGCGGCCGAGAGCGGCTGCACGATGATGAGCATCGGCTTTGAATCGATCTCACGCTCGACGCTGCAGAGCGTGCATAAACACGTGAACAGACCGGATCATTTCGCCGCCTTGGTAGAGAAGATCCATTCCTACGGCATCATCGTGTTCGGCCTCTTCATGTTCGGTTTCGATGGCGACGACACGTCGGTGTTCGACGAGACGGTGCGCTTCAACCGCGACAGTTACTATGACGCTTGTGCTTATTCGGTGCTCACGCCTTATCCGGGTACGCTGACCTGGTACGAAATGAGGAAGGCCGACCGCATTGTGTCGTTTGACTGGACAAAATACGACCAAGGCCACGTAGTTTACCGGCCCGCCCAAATGTCCGGCGATGAGCTTCGTGTCGGCCAAGGCAGAGCGTACGAGAATTTCTATTCGCTGCCTTCGATCGCCGCGCGATTTCCACTGCGTGGCCCGCGTCACCGCGCCCAATGGCTGATCTACAATCTGTTCATGCGCCGTGGCTCGAAGACCGAAAGCATCGATTCGATCGCTGCGCCGACCGAGGCTCCCGATACCAGTCCGATGCCGCCGATCCTGCCGATCAAACGGGAATGGCGGGCAGCAGTACTTGAAGCGGCCGGGGGACCGGGCCCGCATCTGAGCTGATCATCGTTCGGTTTTCGATGGAGAGCTATCGGGCGCCGGCTTTTCGGGCGATTGCGAGTGCCCGCGCCAGTGCGACAAAGCCTGCGACTGGAATATCTTCCGCCCGCGCCGTCGGGTCGAGGCCAGCGGTGCCGAGCAAGGCTATTGTATCGGTGCCGAGCGACCGCAAACTTTGGCGGAGCATTTTTCGCCGCTGTCCGAATGCCGCCTGAGTGACAACCTCAAGAAGCCGCCGGTCGCACGGCATGGGCTCGGCGCGGGGTACCAGTCTGATTACCGAAGATGTGACCTTGGGCGGCGGGACGAAAGCCGAAGGGCTCACGTCGAACAGGATGCGGGCCTCGCAGCGCCACTGTGCCAGCACCGACAAGCGCCCATAGTTTTTCGAGCCGGCCGCCGAGACGATGCGCTCGGCGACTTCGCGTTGGAACATCAGTACCGCGGAATCGTACCAAGGCGGCCATGGTTCGACGCAGAGCCAATTGATCAGCAGAGCGGTGGCGACATTGTAAGGCAGATTGGCGACGATGCGCACCGGACCTTCGGTAAATCGCGATCGCGGATCGAAATCGAGCGCATCCGCGGTGACGATGTCGAGGCGGTCCGGATAGACTGCGGCGATTTCGCCAAGCGCGGCAATCGCACGCTCGTCACGCTCGATCGCGATGACGCGCGCAGCGCCGAGGGCCAATAGTGCGCGGGTAAGGCCGCCGGGGCCGGGACCGATTTCCAGGACCGTGACGCCGGCAAGCTCTCCCGCTGCGCGGGCAATGCGTCCGGTCAGGTTGAGATCGAACAAAAAATTCTGCCCGAGCGATTTTCTCGGGATAAGACCGTGCCGGCGGATCACCTCGCGCAACGGCGGGAGGTTGTCGGCCGAATTGCTCACGATCCATCGCTCACGAAGCAGGCTGGGGCTGAGCGCGTGACGGTTTCGCCGCGGCTGATCCGGCAAGCCGTGCTGCAAGTCGAAGCGCCGCCACCAGAACTCGTCGGATCGGCACCGCCGGTGCCGGCAATATCGAACGCGGTGCCGTGATCCGGCGACGTCCGCACGAAGGGCAAACCGAGCGTGACGTTCACGGCGTGATCGAAAGCGAGCGTCTTGATCGGAATCAGCGCCTGGTCGTGATACATGCACAAGGCCGCGTCGTAGCTCGCGCGCGCTTGTTCGTGGAACATCGAGTCGGCGGGAAGCGGGCCCTTCACGTCGATGCCCGCGGCAGCGAGCCGTGCGACGGCTGGCGCGACGATGGCGCGATCTTCCTCGCCCAGGGTGCCGGCTTCCCCGGCATGCGGATTGAGTCCAGCCACCGCAAGCCTCGGGTGGGCCATGCCAAAGCGCGCGACAAGATCGTGCGCGACGATGCGCCCGGTTTCGACGATGAGATCGCTTGAAAGCTGCTTGAATATTTCGCGGAGCGGCAGGTGGATCGTCACCGGCACGACCGCGAGTTCGGGCGACCACAACATCATGACCGGACGCAGCGTTTGTCCGGATGCTTCCTGCACCAGTTTTGCCAGATATTCGGTGTGGCCGGGTTCGGCGAATCCCCAGCTATAGAGCACATTTTTCGCGATCGGATTGGTGACGACGGCAGCCGCCGCGCCGGCCATGACGTCGGCGACCGCGCGGCGGATCGAGGCGACAGCGGCCGGCGCACTTGAGCGATCCGGATGGCCGGGCTGGGCGGTGACCTGGACTTCGACAGGCACGACCGGCAACGCTGAACGAAAAGTCGCTGTGGCGGCCGCCGGCGTCACCGTGGCTATCGTGATATCGAGGCCGAGTCGAGCGGCGCGGCGGCCGAGAAAATCGGCGTCGCCGACGACATAAAAGGACGGCAGCTCAAGCTCGGCGCGCCGACGCCAGATCGCGAGTGCGAGATCCGGACCGATTCCAGCCGGTTCGCCGAGCGTCAATGCCAAAGGTTGCACGGTCTTGCTTCCATCGCATGATCCGGAAAAACCGGCAGCGGCCGTTCCGAGACACGCGCCACGAAAATATTGGGCCCGTTTATTTGTATTCGATCATGGCCGAACGCCGCAACTCCGCAAGATAGCGTTTGGCGCGCGCGCCGAATTTTTGTTCGAACAGTTGATCGCGCATTTTCTTGGCTTCCGGGGTATCGGACTTCGACTCTTTCTTGGAGCAGACGGCGAACATCTGAATGCCCTCCGCCGTTTGCTCGGGCGGAGTGAGATGGCCGATCTCGGTCTTGTCGAGGATGTCGCGCAGTTCCTGCTGCAGATCGGTGGAGGACTTGTTGACCGGGTCACGCACCGCGGTTTCCGGCAGCGCTCTTGCGAAGGGAATGCCGTCGTTACAGTTGGCGAAGCGTGCCCGTAGCGCATCGGCATCGCGTTTGCGGGCTTCAAATGCAGCATCGGGAGAGCCATGCGGCACCACGAGGAGGATGGGGCGCATGACATATTCGTAGCCGACTTGTTGCTCCTTAGCGTCGGTTGCCGTTTTATGCAGTTGCAGCTGCGCTTCGACGTCGCTGTCGGCGATTTCGAGGCTCGCCTTGAATCGCCCGCGCACGAGACTGGTCCAGGCCATCTGGGCCTTTAGCCGCAGCTTAAGGGTAGCCGCGCTGGCGCCGCCGCTTGCAAGCATCTGCGTCAGCTTTGGCGGGTCCACTCCCATATTGGAGGCAACGCTGGCGAATGCCTCGTTCACGTCGTTGTCGGTCGGGTCCACCGTGTACCGCTTGGCCTCTCGCAATTCGAGGATTTCATCAACCAGACTATCGATGACTTCCTGACGCGCCGGCACTTTATGACTGCTCATTTCCATGAATTTGGCGCGCTGTTGGATATCGAGCGCGGTGACCGGCTGGCCGTTGACGAGCAGGACAACCGCGTCTTGAGCGCTATCTTGCGCAGCGTCTTTGCGGTGGTCTTGAGCACGCGTTTGGGGGGCCGCATGCGCCGAACAGACAAGCGTCGCGGCCACGGCAAAGAACGCCATGATGGGAGTAGTCGATCGGGCCCGGATGACAATTTGCGACATCGCTTCTTGCTCTCCATCAGCCGGGTGCAAACCGGCTGATTCCTCCAACCTCACAGCATCAATTGCGACATTAACTCATGGACTCGCGGCGGAATTTAGAAGGTGGTCCCGACCGGCGCTAAGACGTCGGGGCCAAGTGTGCGCAAGCTAAATTGTAGCATAACCGAGCTGTTTTTGGTCGGCGTGGTCGTCCCATTATAGGTGTAGCCGGTCAGCCAGTTGAGCGACAACATGAAGCAGTCATCGATATAGCCGACGCCGAGCCGGGTTTGGTCGATCTGGTCGGCAATGATGTCGTAGCGCGCGGAACCGAGCAGGACCCAGTTCTCCGTCACCTTAAACTGCGCACCGGTGAGAAAGCCCTCGCGCCGTGTCAGGAAGCCAAGAAGCGGTTGCGCTGCGTAATCGCCATAGAGAAGCTGCAGGGTCCAGCGGTCGAAATTAGCGCGGGATTCGAACTCCAGACGCTCGGGTGTGAAAGTCGCCTGGTCGAAGCGCCCGCGGGCGGTAAACGAATAAACCTGATTGGGCTGGTAGGTGATGCGGCCGACGTAATCCGAGATCGTCTTGTCGAGGCCGCTGTCCAGCCCGGTATTGGTGATATCGCCCTGGGCGAACGAGTTTTGGCCGAACAGTTGGTATGACTGCCCGAACAGCACGTTGACCGAGCCGGCGCGGTTGATCTGGGCGGTATATTGGAATCCGACATTGGCGCGGCTGCCGCCTTCGACGCGGTCCCAGCCCGAAAACTTGTCGATCTGGAAAAGATTTGTGTCGTCGAAGACCAGGCTTTGGGCGTCCTCGTTCGGGAACTTGCCGATATCCGTTTCATTCGGACGTATGATGACCTGCGCGATCGGCTCGACGGTTTGTGTGCCCCACGGCTCGACGTCGACAAACGGGTAACGGTATTCGACACCGACCGCAGGCATTGCGCGGGCAAGCGAGCTGTCGCCGGTGGCGATATAATTCGACACGCCGGGCTGATTGTCGATTTCGACCTCCGCCACGTCGCCGCGCAGCTGGAAGAAGGGCGTGATCATCTGGCCATTGTCGGTGTAGAGCGTGCGGCGCCAGTCGCCCTCCGCGGAGAAGCGTGAATAGGTGCCCGGTATGGCCCGCAGCAAGCAGTTGGCCGGGATGGCGGTATCCGCGGTGGGACTAGTGCAAGCGCCGGAGCCCTGCGCATTGAGCGTAACGGCGTCGAACTCGGCCTGTTGACGCGTCAGGCTGGTGAGATTGGCTTTATAGCTGAACTCGCCGCCGAGAACTTGCTGGCCCAGCACGTTCGAATAATCGAGAACCGGATGAATGACCGGGATCTGAGCCTGGTTATCCTCTTCGGAAAATCCGTAATAATAAATCGAGCGAATATCGAAATAGCTTCGGTCCCCGGTGCCGGTCAGATAGAGTTGTGAGATACCTGCGGTCGCCAATGAAACTTGAAACGGGTCGAAGGCGCCGGCCAATTGTTGGAACTGATAATCGCTGTTGAACTGGCTATCGGTCGCATAGTAACCGGTCCAACCCCAAACCCATTTATCGTTGATCGCAAATTGGCCGGCCGATTGGACGGCGCCACGGAACGTATTTGCCGTTGGACTATCTGGGCCGTCGCGGCCGGCGAAGTATCCCGGATCCGCTTGGAAAATGCCGGCGGCCTGGATCGAATACGCGCCGTTCAGCAGCCGCTGTCGCCATTCGGCCTCTGGCATCGCTCCCTGTTTGGTGCTCAAGAGCGTCGATAGCGTAAGATCCGAACTAGGGGTCACCGCCCAGAAGTATTTCGGCGTGACGGCATAGCCGTACTGCGTCGTTTCGGAAATGCCTGGGAACAAGAACCCGCTCTTGCGTTTCACGGTCGGGTCGGGCGTCGACATGAACGGAACATAGGCGATCGGGACGCCGAAGAACTCGATGCGGGCATCCTCGAAATAGAGCATTCTCTCGCTCTCATCGTGGATGATACGCGCGGCCCCAACCTGCCATAGCGGCGGCTTTTTGGGATCGTCCTTGCAAGGTTCGCATGCGGTATAGACGCCGTTCTGCAGGACCGTGTAATTGCCCTTGGCGCGATCGGCGCGGGCCGCGGCAAAGCGCGTATCGTCGGGTGTTTCGAGCCGAAGCGAATCCACGAATCCGTCGCGGTAATCGTCGGTAAGGTCGATCAGCTGGCCATAGGTTATCTTGCCGTCCGGCTCGGTCAGCCTGACATTGCCTTGCGCGCGCAAACGCTTGGTCTTTTGATCGTAGATCACCTCATCCGCTTCGATGGTGGCGCCGCCGTAGTAGATCTGGACGTTGCCGACCGCGGCGACGGTGTTGTTGGTATAGTCGTATCTGATCTCAGTCGCCTGCACGAGCATCGGGGCGTTAGGCTGCAGCGCGGGTGCGTTTTTCGGGGGCACCGGACGCGGCGGAAAACGCATGAGATTGTTCATGACGCTCTGTGCCGCGGCGCGATCAGGCGCCGCGGTAAGGCAGAAAGCGAACGCAAACAGGGCGGCGAGAGCCGCTGCACCTACTCGCACGCTACTACTCAGGCCCGAACAGAAATGGCCACGCAAACCCGCCACTAGCCGTCCTCCTGGTACAATAGCGCGACAAATCCGGTCAGGCCTCCGACGACGACCGGAATCCAGGCCGCTGCGACGGGCGACATGAGCTCGGATTTGCTCATGTCGTCTGTAATCTTCGACAAAACGAACAACAGGAATCCGGCGGTGATGCCGCTTAAAACCATCTTCTGCACGCCGCCCATGCGGAAGAAACGCAGGCTGACGGACGCCGCGAGCATGACCATCGCGGCAAGGAGAAACGGTCGCGCCAGGAGTTGTTGATATTGCAGCCGGTAGCCCGCGGCGCCGAGCCCGGCCCGATCGGCCATCTCGATGTAGCTGGGCAATTGCCAGAACGGTACGGTTTCCGGCGTGGCAAAGCTCTCGCGCACCTGCTCGAGCGTGAGGTTGGTGGCGACCCGGTAGCTATCCTCGACGTCGGGGGCCTTGCCGCTGGCATAGACCCGCGCATCCTCAAGCTGCCAGTAGCCTTTTTGCAGCGTGGCGCTCTTGGCCTCGATGCGTTGCTCGAATTGGCCTTTGCTGTCGAAGGTGAAAACGATGACGCCGCCAAGCACCGCGCCTTGTTCGCGGCTTGAAAGGGCATTGATAATGGCGGCGCCGTCGGCGCTCTTCTGGCGTACCCAGAATCCGCTGGTGCTTTCCTGCAACGCCGACGGATTCTCGCCGAGCATATCGGCCTCGAGCCGCTTGGAGCGTTCATGCAGGACCGCGGAGATCGGATTGTAGATCGTGGTGGCCACTGTGCCGAAAATAAACGCCGCGATCATTGCCGGCGCCACGAACTGCCAGGCGGAAATTCCGGCGGCCCGGGCGACGACAAGTTCGAGGCGGCGCGACAGCGCCAGATAGCAAGACATCGCGCCGACAAGAACCGAGAACGGCATGATGCGCTCGGTAAGCTGCGGCACGCGATATATGGAAATCTTGGCTAGGAGCAACGCGGTGGCGTTGGGCCAATCTGCGCCCCGACGCATCAACTCGACATAATCGATCATTGCGGCGAGCGCGACCACGCCGACGAATGAGCCCACGACGGAGGTCAGAAACCGCATGCCGAAATAGCGAGAGAGCGTTCCGGTGATCACTGTCCGCTCCCCTAGCTCGTTGCCCGCGCGATGCGTTCGGAGATCGCGGTCGCGAACTTCGACACCGCGGCCGCCGGTTCTACCGCGCGGCCACGCGAGATTTGCCAAAGGCAGGCCGCCGCAACGCCGAACAGCGCGACATATTGCACGGCCAATACAGCCGGCACGCGGATGCCGACAATCACGCTGACGAATCCAGTGAGACGTAAAAGCGCCACGGTACTGATCATGCCAAGAAGAGCTAAAGTGCGACTCTGCCGCGTCGTCTGCGGCGGGCCGAGGAACGTATAGGCAAGGAGGACAAACACAAGCGGGTAGAGCGGGGTCGCCAGCCGGTCATGCAACTCCGACCGGTATTGGTCAGGCTGCTCCTTATAGAGCGCATCGTCCGCGCGCGGCCACAAAAGCTCCCAGATATATTTTTCGCGCACGGTGTAATTGCTATTTGGCGATCCATTCCCGTTCGCCGTGCCCCCGGTGAACTGCGAGAGGTCGAACGCATAGCGATCGAAAGTCACGATGCGTGGATCACGCTGACCGACTTCGAGCCGCTGGATGCTGCCGCCTTGCAGCACCAGGAACGAACCCTTGTCGCTTTTCACGATCTCGCCCTGCTCGGCGAGATAGGTGGAATGCTCGTTGGGATCGCGGCGGTCGTCGACGAAAATACCCATCAAGAGGCCGTTGGGCCGCCGGTCGGCGATATGAAAGGTGAGATTGCCGCCGACCGTGGTGAAGCGCCCGGGCTGCACGATATTGGTGAGGATGTCGGCGCGCACCTGCGCTGCCCAGTCGCGCAGTTCGCGCAAGCTGCGTGGCGAGACATAGGCGGCGATCGCCGCGACCAAAAGCGAAACCACGACCGCCGCCGCGAGGAAAGGCCGCAACAACCGCCACGGCGAAACGCCGGCCGCGTTCATCACGATGATTTCGGAATCCGTAGCGAGCTTGTTGAGGACGTGCGCCGCGGACATGACCAGGGCGATAGGGGCGATCATCATCACCAGGAGCGGGATGATCATGCCGGTGATACCGACGAACACCAGCATCGTCTGGCGCTGACTGGTGATCAGGTCGAAATCACGCATGGCCTGCGTGAACCAGATCACGACGGTCAAGCTGACAAGCGAAATTACGAACGCGCCAAGAGTGGCGCGAAACATATAGCGGCCGATCGACCCCATCGGACTAAACTTCCCCGCTACGGCTCACGAGATAGCCGCATCGGCCTCAGACGCCACATCCGTCCGGAGCCGGTCCCACCCAGGTCATTTCATGCGTTCACAAAATGGCCGCGACAAGGCAAAAGGGATAAGGCAAAGCTATTGAACATGCACACTAAAGCGTTAATACGCCCGTTTGATAAATCAGCGCCTATTCCCTGCAAAATCAAGCCTGAAAAGGCCGCTTTGCAGGACCAACGGGCCCGTTCATAACTCGGATACCATACCGTCTCTCCACAGGCTTTTTTGCAAAGGACCCGATCCATGCCTGCCGCCCTCAAGTTCGGTTTCGTGCCCTATGCCCGACCGCGTGGTGTTCTCATAATGTTCTGCGACGAGAACCTGCAATTGGGCCCGGCGAGCCTGCGCGCCTTGGCGCCGATCGGCGACCTCTTCCGGCGGGCGGCCGCGGCAGACCGTTTTACCGGCAAAATGGGCTCGAGCCTGGACATAGTGGCGCCCACCGGGCTCACTTTGCCGCGGCTGGTCGTGATCGGTCTTGGCAAGGAAAGCGACTTGAAGCCGCGCGACATCGTCCGGCTCGGTGGCGTTGCCATGGGAAAGGTGCCGAATTCGGCGACCCATGCGACGATCTATGCTGAATTCGCATCCGGGGCGCTCAAGGGCGCCCAGATTGCAGACCTGACACTTGGCGCAAGGCTGCGCGCCTATAGGTTCGACCTCTACAAGACCAAGCGCAAAGACGATGACGAACGGCCGAACAAGGCGGAAGTGAGTTTTGCCTGTTCCAACCCCGATGCGGCGGAAAAAGCCTCAGCGGAAACTTTGGCGATTGCCGACGGTGTGGTGTTCGCCCGCGATCTCGTCAACGAACCGGCCAACATACTTTATCCGGCGGAACTCGCGCGCCGTGCCTCGAGCCTCACCAAGCTCGGCGTCAATGTCGAAGTGCTCGACGCCGCGGCGATGAAAAAGCTCGGCATGGGGGCGCTCCTCGGCGTCGGGCAGGGCTCCATGCACGAATCGAAGCTTGTCGTCATGCGCTGGAACGGCGGCAAACGCGGCACCGATCCGGTCGCCTTCATCGGCAAAGGCGTCTGCTTCGACACGGGAGGCATTTCGATCAAGCCCGCGGCCGGCATGGAAGACATGAAGGGCGACATGGCCGGCGCCGCTTGCGTCGTAGGCCTGATGCGCGCGCTGGCCGCGCGCAAAGCGAAGGTCAATGCGGTCGGCGCCATCGGGCTCGTCGAGAATATGCCCGACGGCAAAGCATACAGGCCCGGAGACATCCTCACGACGATGTCGGGTCAGACCATCGAAATCATCAATACCGACGCCGAAGGCCGTCTCGTGCTCGCCGACGTGCTGCACTACGTCAACAAGCGCTTCAAGCCGAAATTCATGATCAATCTGGCGACACTTACCGGCGCCATCATCGTCGCGCTCGGGCAAGAATATGCCGGCATGTTCTCGAACGACGATAAGCTTGCCGAGCGTCTGACCAAGGCGGGTGAGACGACCGGCGAGCGGGTATGGCGTATGCCGCTCGGTCCCGAATACGACAAGATGATCGATTCAAAATTCGCCGACATGAAAAATTCCGGCGGTCGGTCGGGCGGTTCGATCACCGCTGCACAATTGCTGCAGCGTTTCGTCGGCAAGACGCCATGGGCGCATCTCGACATCGCCGGCACCGCGTTAGGCTCGCCGCAGACCGACATCAACAAAAGCTGGAGCTCCGGCTGGGGCGTCCGGCTTCTTGAGCAGCTCGTCGAGGACCATTACGAGCGGTGATGATTATTATGAGCGGTGACTTGGACTTATGACTGAAATCCTGTTCTATCAGCTTAAGGGCCAGACGCCGGAACAGGTGCTGCCGCCGCTGCTTGTGAAATCGCTTGAACGCGGCTGGCGCGTTGTCGTGCAAGCTTCGTCGGATGAACGGGTCGAAGCGCTCGACGCGCATCTGTGGACGTGGCGGGACGATGCTTTTCTGCCGCACGGTACTTGGCGCGACGCGGAGGCTGCCGAGCATCCGATTGTGCTGACGGTCAACGACGAAAACCCCAATCGTGCGACGGTGCGCTTTCTTGTCGACGGTGCCGGCATGACGGCGGATGCTTCGGCCTACGACCGCATCGTATTGCTGTTCGACGGTGACGACCCGGACGCGCTTGAGACGGCACGTAAACGCTGGACCGACGCCAAAGCCTGGGGCGCCGAGGTGACTTATTGGCAGGCCGATGAGCATGGCCGCTGGCGGCGACAGGCATAGCTGGACCAACTAACAAATATTTGTAGAAATTTGATATAACATATTGGTATATAAGGTATTTTTTGTCCTTAAGGATGCGTATTAAGGAAACTCGAAACCTGTTCTAAAAACACTATATTCTTTGCTCGATCGAGAGTTTGGATGATATAGTCAGTTCCATGAATAAGCGTTCAGTCAAAAAGAAACGGCCCGCTAAAGCGGCCCGGAGTACCCCGGTTCGTAAGTCGCCCGCTCGCGCTGCCGTACGCAAGGCTGCGCCGCGGCCGCCGGCGCGAAAAAAGCCCGAACCTGCCAAAGCGATCGACATCGCTACGGTGAAACCGGCGAAGACGACAACGGTAACTGTCGCGCAGGTGACCGCTTTAAGTACCGTCGCTCGCTCCCACAGGTTCCGTGTCGGTCAGACCGTATTCTACACGTCGAGTCCGATCAGCCGTCCCGGTGCGAGCGGCAGTTATGAGGTTGTGCGGTTGTTGCCGTCCGACGGTGACGATTACCAATACCGCATCAAGAATGCCGGCGAGGCATTCGAACGGGTTGCCAAGGAAAGCCAGCTTGAGCTGGAGCTTGAGCTCGAACATTGACCGAAGCTTTGCGTTTTGCCGGTAGCGGCGGCGCACCTTCGCCATAATCCTTGCGGCATAGTTCTATCCTTGTTCTATCCTTGCGCCATGGTTCTCGCGGTATAGTTCGCGGCTGGACTTAAAATCGGTCCCGCATTGGGGAGTGGGGTGATGCTCGGCGTTGATTCCGACATCGGAAGCTCGGCATTGCGGCTGTGGATTGCGGCCGGATCGGCTGCACTTCTCGTTTTCCTTTGTGCGCTCGCCTTCCAGTGGGCGCGGTCGCGCGGCATAGCACGGGTTGGCGTTGTCGTCGTCGGCGCGATTCTCGGCGCGACGCTCGCCTGGGCCTTCATCGACACCGCGTCGAATTGTGACTTGTTCGCCGAACGCCAGGCGCTCGAAACCCGTGCCGCGGAACTTGGCACGCACGCCTTGGCGCCCGGTTCGGCGTTGGCCTGCCTCGATGCATTTGCCGGCGATAGTGTCGAAGCAGCCTGTGAAAAGGCGATCTTTGCCTCGCCGGCGGCGACGGCAAGCGCCACTTCCTACATCGCTGCACGGCTGGCGCTCCTTGCCGACATCGTCGCCTATACCAAGCGCGGCGGGAGCCATGTCGATAACATCCTGACGCCGCTGCGCCGCTCGATCGAGACCGATCGCTACGGCTTTGCCGCGCACACGCTTGCGGTGCTGGACGGCTGCACGCCTGAAAACTGCAAGGCTCTGTCGCTATTGCGCGATCCGAGCCGCGTCCGTGCCAATTTGAGCGCGCAGGTGCTGGACCGATATCTCGATCACTACGTCACCCTTTGGGCGCAGGCGCCTGACACACCGGTCGCCGATGCAACTTCGTCGACACCCTCGGCAGCGAATCAGCCCGGAACGGCGGGCCGCAAGGTCACGGTCGATATCGACTTTCCGACCGCGGCCTCCATTCCGCCGGTCAGCATCATGAACCCCGAGCCAAAGAATCCGGGCGCGGCGGTCGCCTCCGTCACGGCAGGCGCGGATACGAGCGTGCAAGCGGTCGGTGCCCAGCCCACAGCCGCGCCAGCCACTTCGCCGAAAAAGCCGGCCCGTAAGCAGGCCAATCAGGCCAACAGCGCGCAAGTGCCGGCGCCGCCGCAACAGATCGCGCCTCCGGCGACGCCCGTCGATCCGGTATGGTCGCCGGGTGCGACGCTCGCTTCCCCGCAGGGCGGTGCGCCGGCCACGGCGCCGCCAAGCAACGCGACGCCCTCGCAATAGACCGCACTGGTCTTTAGTCTCCCCCGCATGTTTACCTCCGTCCTTATCGCCAATCGTGGTGAGATCGCTTGCCGTATCGCCCGCACGGCGAGGCGGCTCGGCTTGCGTACGGTTGCGGTCTATTCGGAGGCCGACGCCGGCGCGCTCCATATGCGGCTATGCGACGAGGCCTATTTGATTGGCGGGGCGGAGCCGCGGGATAGCTACCTGTCAATCGAGCATCTGCTCGACGCCGCGAAGAAATCCAACGCGCAATGCATTCATCCCGGCTACGGATTCCTGTCGGAGAACGCCGATTTCGCCGAGGCCTGCACACAAGCCGGCATCACCTTTGTCGGGCCGCCGGCCGAGGCAATCCGATTGATGGGACTGAAAGATCGCGCCAAGGCGCTGATGGAGAAGGCCGGCGTCCCGGTTGTCCCCGGCTATCACGGCGACAAACAGGAGCTGAAATTCCTCAAGGAAAAGGCCTACGAGATCGGCTATCCGGTGCTGATCAAGCCCGCGGCCGGTGGCGGCGGCCGTGGCATGCGCCGCGTCGACAAGCACGCCGATTTCGACACCGCGCTGGAAGGCGCGGTGCGCGAAGCCCAGTCGGCTTTCGGCTCGGGCCGCGTCTTGGTTGAAAAATACATAGCCTCGCCGCGGCACATCGAAGTGCAGGTCTTTGCCGACAACCACGGCAATATCGTTCACCTCGGCGAGCGTGATTGTTCTTTGCAGCGGCGCCACCAGAAAGTTATCGAGGAATCGCCGGCACCGGGCATGACGCCGGAGCTTCGGGCCGAGATCGGTGCCGCCGCGGTCGGCGCGGCGAGGGCGGTCGGCTATAGCGGCGCCGGGACGGTCGAGTTCGTCGCCGACGGCACCAAGGGACTGCGCGCCGACGCCATCTGGTTCATTGAAATGAACACGCGGCTCCAGGTCGAGCATCCGGTGACGGAAGCGGTGACCGGCCTCGATCTGGTCGAATGGCAATTTCGTATTGCCGGAGGCGAAAAACTGCCGCTGACGCAAAAGAAAATACAGCTCGACGGCCACGCCATCGAAGCGCGCGTTTACGCTGAGGATCCCGAGCATGGTTTCCTGCCGTCGACCGGCAGGATCGTGGCGCTGGAATTGCCGGACGACGTGCGCGTCGACAGCGGTGTCGAAGCCGGTGGCGAGGTCACGCCGTTTTACGACGCGATGATCGCCAAGCTGATCGCGCATGCGCCGACGCGCGAAGCCGCGGTGGACAAGCTCGCCGGCGCGCTCGACCGCACGCTGATTGCCGGCGTGCGCAGCAATGTCGCCTTCCTCGATGCCCTGTGCCGCTCCAATGGCTTCCGTAAGGGCAAGGTCGATACCGGCTTCATTGACCGCAATTTGGAGACGCTCGGCGCCGTGCCGCAGCCACGCGATTCGGCCGCCGCGGCGCTGGGAGCCTCGCGTTTGCTGAGTACAACGACAGCCGGGCATGACGAGGCAGCGCATGATGCGTCCCCTTGGGCGGCGCAAGATGGATTTCAGCTTGGCGGCGTGCGCAGCATCGAAATTCCGATTGTCGTCGACGGTGAGAACACAAATGCCGTGGTCACGTACAGCAAGGACGGGACCAAGGTTGCGGTCGACGGCGTGGCGCCTGCATTGGACGCGAAAGTGTTCGAAGCGGGCGAGGAGGCTTACGTCTTGCGTGGCGGCCGGCAGAGCCGGGTGCAGTTGAAGGATGTGTCCACCGCGGCAGTGGGTGCCGGCACCGGCGACGGCGTGATCAAAGCACCTATGCACGGACGGGTGTTGGAAATCCTCGCCGCTGTCGGCGATAAGGTAACCGCGGGCCAGCGGCTCGCCGTGCTCGAAGCCATGAAGATGGAACACACGCTGCGCGCGCCTTTCGCTGGCGCCGTGACGCAAGTTCCTGTGGGCATCGGGGCGCAAGTTGTGGAGGGCGCGCAGATCATGGTGATCGAACCGGACGCGCCCGCGTTGGACCCATAAAGTAGGACTATGCCCCTTCATCTCATCAAACTTGCCGTCGGCTGTGACTCGGTTCGCGACCTCGAGGACTGGATCAAGCAAAAGCTCAAAGCCAAACGCAAAGCCGGCGAAAAGCCGGAACGCATTCACACCACGCGCATGGTGCCGAAGCGCGCCGACGAGCTGATCGACGGCGGCTCGCTGTTCTGGGTGATCAAAGGCGAGATCACCTGCCGCGAAACCATCCGTGCCATCCGGCCGTTCGTCGACAAAGACGGCATCGGGCGCTGCCGCATCGTGCTCGACGGCAAGCCGGTTCTGGTCGAGCCGCGTCCGTTCCGCGCCTTCCAAGGCTGGCGCTATCTCACCGCCAAGGACGCGCCGCGCGACCTCGATAAAGTCGTCAAAGGCGCTGCCGCGATGCCGGAAACGCTGCGCCGCGAGCTTCGCGAGCTTGGCTTGATGTGAGCCGGGCGCGGAACCGCTACCTTCCTCGGTGCATGTCCCCGTCCATGGCGCCTTTCGCGCCGATCCCCTAAAATATCCCCAACACGCGTAATCGCGGCGGAGCAAGAAGAATGATCATTGAGAGCGAGAAGGACGTTACCCCGGCTGTATTGAGCGAATATGAGCGTATCCAGAATCCGCGGCTCCGGGAAATTATAACCGCTTTCGTTCGCCACCTGCACGCCTTTGCCCGCGACGCCAGACTAACCGAAGAAGAATTTCAGATGGCGATGGCCTATATCGTGGCGATCGGCAAGCATTCGAACGAGACTCACAATGAAGCCGTGCTGATGTCCGGCTCGCTCGGGTTCTCGAGCCTGATCTGCCTCCTCAATAACGGCAATCGCGGCCAGACTGAAACCGACGCCAATCTGCTCGGCCCGTTCTGGCGCATGGATTCGCCGCGCACCAAGAACGGCGGCTCGATCGTGCGCTCGCCGACGCCGGGCCAGGATCTGTTCGTCGACGCCACTTTCCGCGACACCAGCGGCAAGCCGATCGAGGGCGCCGAAGTCGACATCTGGCAATCTTCGACCGAAGGCTTTTATGAGAACCAGGATCCGATCCAGGCCGACATGAATCTGCGCGGCAAGTTTCTCACCGACAAAGATGGCCATATCAGTTTCCGCAGCATAAAGCCGGCCGGCTATCCGATCCCGGTCGATGGGCCGGTCGGCGAACTGTTGCGCGCGGCGCGGCGGCACAATATGCGCCCGTCGCATCTGCATTTTCTCGCTTACAAGCCGGGCTTCAAGACCCTGATCTCTCAAGTTTACGATCCGGAAGACAAGAACATTGAAACCGACGCCCAATTCGGCGTCACCCGGCATCTGATCGGCGATTATGTGCGACACGATGAAGCTTGTAAGAACGCACCGGACGTCAAGACGCCGTGGTATTCGCTCCACCACACCTTCGTGATGGAAAGCGGCACGGCCCGTCTGCCGCGGCCGCCGATCAGCGGCAAAGCACAGGGGGAGCGCCCGGCGATCCCGCATCTCGAGCGGGCATGAATTCTACCCCCTCCTCCAAAGGAGGGGGTAACAAACAACGGGGAGGAACAGTCATGTTACGCAGAAGAACAGTGTTGAAAGGTATGGCCGCGACCGCGGCAGGCGGATTGCTGGCCCGGCCCGCGATTGCGCAGAACGCCACGCTCAAGATCGGCTGCAGTCTGCCGCTGACGGGCGCCGGCTTTACCGCCGTGGGCAAGGAACTCACCGGCGCGCTCAAAGTCTACACGCAGCAACACGGCGACACCGTCGCCGGCCGGAAGATCGAACTCATCATCCGCGACGATGGCGGCACCGCCGATAATGCGCGCCGTATCGTCCAGGAAATGATCGTCAACGACAAAGTCGATATCGTCGGTGTTGGTGTGACGCCGGCCTCGCTGGCGATAGCCCAGCTCGTTACCGAGGCCAAAAAAGCCACCGTGGTCATGAGTTCCGGCGCTTCGATCACCACGACCAAGTCGCCGTATTTCGCCCGCGTCGGTTTCATCATCGCGCCGCAGGCCTGGACCATGGCCGAATGGGCCATCAAAAACGGCTCGAAGCGCGTCGTTACGCTGGTCAATGACTGGGCGCCCGGCACAGAGGCAGAAACCGCGTTCAAGACCCGCTTCCTGCAAGTCGGTGGCGAGGTCATGGAGTCGCTCCGCGTCCCGCTCGCCAGTCCCGACTTCGCGCCGCCGCTGCAACGGATCATGGATCTCAAGCCGGACACCGCTTTCATCTACTTCCCCGGTCCGCTGGCGCCGGTTTTCACCCGGCAATTCGCGGAAAAGGGTCTCGGCCAATCCGGCATCAAGCTCATCGGGCCGGGCGATCTGTGCGACGACGACAGCCTCAACAATGCCGGCGACCAGATGATCGGTCTGATCACCGCCGGGCCGTATTCGGCCGCGCACGACTCGGCGCTCAACAAGACTTACGTCGCCGACTTCCTGAAGACCGCGGGCGAACGGCCGGACTTCGCTTCGCTCGGCGCCTATGACGGCCTTCACATGGTCTACGAAGCGCTGAAAAAGACCGGCGGCGACGCCGACGGCGATAAACTGATCGCTGCCATGAAGGGCATGGCCTGGGAAAGCCCGCGCGGCCCGATCTCGCTCGACCCCGACACACGCGACATTGTCAGCAATATCTACATCCGCAAGGTCGAAAAGATTAACGGCGAACTGTGGGCCAAGGAGTTCGAAACCTTCCCGAACGTCAAAGACCCGATGAAGGTCGCCGCGAAGTAATTCTCCCGCCCCGCAGTAGCGACGCAGTAGCGGGGAGGGGGGACCACGCGAAGCGTGGTGGGAGGGGCGTCGGACTCCGCGTCCCTCCAACGTTTGACAGAGATATCACGCTAGCTAGCTTCATATTGTTTGCTTCCTGGTCATTCTCGGACTGTCACCGCAACACCGTCGTTCAAGTCGGACGTTTTTCGGCAAGGGGGCCAGCCATGCGCATTTCAATAACGATTATTGCCCTTGTCGCGGCATTCTCGCTTGCGGCTTGCTCGAAGGGGCCCGAAGGTCCGGCGGGTTCTCCGGGTCCGCAAGGAGCGCAAGGCGAACAAGGGCCGCCGGGCTCGCAGGGCGCTAAAGGCGATCAAGGCGGACCGGGGCCGCAAGGGCCGCAGGGCCCGAAGGGCGACCAAGGTAACGCCGGACCGCAAGGCGCCAAGGGCGAACAAGGTCCGCCCGGACCGGCCGGCGCCGCGGGCGCGACAGGTCCAGCCGGACCATCGGGGCTGCGAGCGCTCAGGCAGGATAGCTGCGGCACCAGCCGCAAATGCACCCTCTCTTGCAACGCGGGCGAAGCCCTGGTTTCCGTGACCTGTCCGGGCGGAGCGATCGCAATCTCAAAAAACGGAGGCCCGGAAACGGCGACTTGCAGCAATACGGCGGGCCCGGCCTTGGCGCTGTGTATGCAGCAGTAAGGCACGCTCCCTGGTTTTCACGACGCGGACTGTGCCCGCGTTTCGCGTGTCAATGGTGGATTGCACTAGTGTCCTGGGTCAAAAGTTCGCATCATTGAGATTGGACTTTTAGCTGAGTGTTGTAGACGCAGAAGCGCTCGATTGAGGCGAGGATGTCGTCGGCCGATTTTGTCCACCGGAACGGCTTTGGGTTGGCGTTGTGCTGATCGATAAAGGTGGTGATGGCAGCCTTCAAAGCGACGACGCTGCGGTGAATGCCGCGTCGGATTTGGCGTTCGGTCAGCAAGGCAAAGAAGCGCTCTACCTGATTGATCCAGGAGGAACTGGTCGGCGTCAGATGCACGTGCCAGCGCGGACGCCGGTTCAACCAGTTTCGGATCAACGGAGCCTTGTGGGTTGCGTAGTTGTCGAGGACCAGATGCACGTCGATGTCGGCTGGCACGGCGACCTCGATCTCATCGAGAAATTTGCGGAATTCGATGGCGCGATGGCGCGCGTAACACTTGCCGATCACGCGGCCAGTAGCGATGTCGAGGGCGGCGAACAGCGAGGTGGTGCCATGGCGCTTGTAGTCATGGCTGCGTCGTGCCGGCTGGCCGGGACGCATCGGCAGCATGGGCTGGCTGCGGTCGAGCGCCTGGATTTGCGACTTCTCATCGACACACAGGACGACGGCATGAGCCGGCGGCGAAACGTAGAGACCGACCACGTCGCGGACCTTGGCGACAAAGTCCGGATCGGTGGAGAGCTTGAAGTTCTCCAGCCGGTGCGGTTGCAGGCCGAAGGCGCGCCAAATCCGCTGCACGGTAGATACCGACAGACCGCAGGCTCGCGCCATGCCGCGCGAACTCCAATGCGTCGCATCCGGCGGGACGCTTTCGAGCGTGCGCACGATCACCGCCTCAATACGGGCGTCATCAATCGTGCGCGGCGTGCCGCTGCGCAGCTCATCCCGCAATCCATCCATGCGATGTTCGACAAAGCGCCGGCGCCACTTGCCGACGGTGGTCTGGTCGATCTGCAGATCGGCCGCGACCTGCTTGTTCTGCTTGCCGGTCGCGCAACGCAGCACGATCCGCGCCCGCAACGCCAGCGCCTGCGTGGTGTTGCGCCGCCTCGCAAGCGACGTCAGCTCCGCGCGCTCCGCATCACTGAGCACCAAAGCCGCCAATTGTCGCCCCGCCATGATCCGCTCCATGCCCCGACAAGCCTGACACGGCGGCGTAAATCTGCAATATGGCAAAGTTTAAATTCGGGACACTAGCGAGCATCAACCGCAAACGCAGCAGCGTCACAACAGATGCTGCGTGATCGCTTTCTAAATTGAGACGTTATCAATCAACCGCGTCTTCCCAATCCGTGCCGCGACCAACAAGCGGATCGGCTCGAACGGCGATTTCAGCGGCGCTAGTGTCTCCGCGTTCCGCGCTTCAAAGTAATCGAGCGTAAAGCCGGCGTCGGTGATCGTCTGCCGCCCGTCGTCAAGAACCGCGGCGAGCGGTGTCCCCAACGCGATCCGTTTGGCGCATTCCTTGAGCACCCGATAAAGCACCGGCGCCGCTGCGCGCTCTTCCGGCGATAGGTACGCGTTGCGTGACGACATCGCCAAGCCGTCCGTCTCGCGCACGGTCGGGGCGCCGACGATCCGGGTTTTCAGGCCGAGGTCGCGGGCGAGGCGGGTGACGACCTTGAGCTGCTGGTAATCCTTCTCGCCGAACAGGGCGAAGTCGGGCTCGCATTGGATCAGGAGCTTCGTCACCACCGTGGCAACGCCGGCGAAGAAATGCGGGCGGAAGGTGTCTTCAAGCCCTGCGAGCGCCGGGCCTTCGGGCACGACGCGGGTGGCGGCGCCTTCGGGGTACATAGTCTCGACCGACGGCGCCCAGACGAAATGGGTGTCGAGCTTCCGCAGCGCGGCGAGGTCGGCGGCCAGCCGGCGCGGATAGGTGTTGAGGTCTTCGTTGGGGGCAAACTGGGTCGGGTTGACGAAGATCGAGACGATGACGTGGTCGGCGCGCCGCTGGGCCAGCCGCACCAGCGCCAGATGGCCGTCGTGCAACGCGCCCATGGTCGGCACCAGTGCTATGGTTTTGCGGCACAGGCGAAGGTCGGTCACGGTGCGTCGGAGCGCCGGCAGCGTGCGGATGACGCGCAACGTGACGGGCGGGTGATGTTTCGATTTCTTGGATTTTTTCTTCATGGCAGCGACGCAGTTTTCCGCTCATTCCCACGTAAGCGTGAATCCAAATGCAGCGTTGCCGTTCTTTCCGCGTCCCACGCAACGGGGTGAGCGCGATGGGAACCCATCGCGGGGATGAGCCGGCAATGAAAAGCCCTTCAACACCATTGAACGTCGGATCGCGTGGCTGCGCGAACACACCAGAATGTTTTGTAGGTGCGCCGCGCGGTTAATGATTAACTTGTCGAGCGCGATGATGTATCTTGACCACAAGCGTTGCAATCCGGAGAAGTAATCGCAACGCAGGGATCGCGTCTCCCATGTTGATGCAGGCGGATGTCGGCAAGCCATTTTCGGCGCATGTCATCGTCCTTGGTAACGAAAAAGGCGGGTCGGGCAAGTCGACGACTGCCATGCACGTCGCGGTCGCGCTTATGCAAGCCGGCCAGCGCGTCGCCACCATAGACCTCGATTCACGCCAGAAAAGCTTCACCCATTATGTTGAAAATCGCCGCGTCTGGGCGGAACGCAGCGGTACGCCGCTCGATATTCCGGTGCATTTTTGCGTCGCGCGCGGCTTCGGCGTGCGGCTCGACGAGATCGAGGAGCGCGAATTCGCGGCCTTTGCCGAGGCGGTGAGCGCGGTCGAGCAGACCCACGATTTCGTCGTCATCGACACGCCGGGTTCGGATTCCTACCTGATGCGGCTTGCCCATTCGATGGCGGATACGCTGATCACGCCGCTCAACGACAGCTTTATCGATTTTGACGTGCTCGGTGTAATCGACCAGACCACGATGCAAGTCGCGGGCGTCAGCCATTATGCCGAGATGGTGCGCGAGGCGCGCCGCCAGCGCCGCCTGGTTGACGGCGGCTTGACCGACTGGATTGTGGTGCGCAACCGGCTGTCGACCTTGGGCTCGCGCAATAAGCGCCTGGTCGGGGAGGGGGTCGAAGGCCTTGCCAAGCAGCTTGGCTTCCGTCCCGTCGACGGCTTCGCCGAGCGAGTTGTTTATCGTGAGTTCTTTCCCCGCGGGCTCACCGCGCTTGACGATCTGACCGAGGATACGCTCGGGGCGCGTCCCACTACCTCCCATGTCACCGCGCGCGACGAGGTGTGCGGCTTGATCGAGGCGCTCCGCCTGCCGATCGACGAGCGCGGCAAGCGGCGCGCCGCGGCGCGGGCCGAATGGGTCGCTGCGGCGGGAAAGCCGCTGGAGACCCACGATCTCCTCGCGGAGTAGCGTCGTTATTTAAGCGGAAAGGCCGGCCTGCGGAGCGCAGCGTGGTAATCAGCGCTCCATTGCGCCGCCACGAGGACAGGGCCACTTTACCGCCAATGAGCAAAGAGCGCGCACCGGCGCCGACCCAGCAGGAACCCGTCGCGGCTTCGCCGCGGGCGGAGATCGACCAGTTCCTCGATCGGGTCAAAACGCTGGCGCCGGCCTCCATGGAAACCGGCCAGCGCGGGCGGCTCATTTTTGCACTCGACGCCACCATGAGCCGGCAGCCGACCTGGGATACCGCGCGCCAGTTGCAGGCCGACATGTTCCGCGAAGCCGCCGCCGTCGGCGGTCTCGATATCCAGCTGGTCTATTATCGCGGGCTTGGCGAGTGCCGCGCGTCACCCTGGATGGCGGAGCCGAAGCGGCTCGGCAGCCTGATGGCTCGCATCGACTGCCAAGGCGGCCAGACCCAGATCGGCAAAGTGCTCCGCCATGCGCAACGCGAGAACGAGGACCGCAAGGTTGCGGTGCTGGTGTTTGTCGGCGATGCCATGGAGGAGGCGCTCGATGCGCTGTGCGCGCGCGCCGGCGAGCTTGGCTTGCGCAACGTCAAGGCTTTCATGTTTCAGGAGGGCTTCGACCCGGTCTGCGAGCAGGCGTTTCGCGAGATCGCCCGGCTGACGAGCGGTGCCTACTGCCGCTTCGCGCCGGGTGCCGCTCACGAGCTTGCTGAATTGCTGCGCGCGGCCGCCGCCTATGCCGCCGGCGGCATGAAGGCGCTTGCCGCGCTCAAAGCACGCAACAGTTCGGGTGCGCAGCAATTGCTGGCGCAGATGAAATAATCAGGGCCCTAAAGCAACCATGCCCGAAATCATTCTCGGCGCCGCCATCCTGTTTCTCGGTCTGTGGGCGGTCAACGCGTTTTCGAAAGCCGATCCGAAGCAGGCCGCGCGGGTGCTGCGCGCCATTGGCGGCGGCGCGGCCTTGCTGTTTGCCGCGTTCCTGCTGTTTCGCGGCGAATTCGGGGTCGCGGTACCGGTTGGAGTTCTTCGGCCTCGGGATGCTCGGCTGGGTATCGTGGCCGGCGACGTTCGGGGCACGTTCAAGCAAAAGCGCCGGCCAGACGTCGCAGGTCCGCACGAGCTTCCTCGAAATGGAACTCGATCACGACAGCGGCCGGATGACCGGCCGCGTGCTGGCGGGGCGGCAGCAAGGCGCCGTGCTCGACACGCTCAGCCGCGCCGCGCTGTTGGACCTGTTCGACGAGATCGACCGCGACAGCCGCGAATTACTGGCAGCTTATCTTGACCGCCGGGAGCCCGGTTGGCGTGAGCACGCGCAAGGTGATGCGGGTGCGGGCAGCGCTGCGGGGCCGCCGGGGGGCGGCAAAATGACTGAAAAGGAAGCCTATCAGATCCTTGGCATTGAGCCCGGGGCGGACGCGGACGCCATCACGCGGGCGCACCGGTCCCTCATGAAGAAACTGCATCCCGACCAAGGGGGGACGACGTATCTCGCGGCCCGCGTCAACGAGGCCAAGGATGTTCTTCTTCGCCGCCATCGCTGAGGTACTCCGTACAAAACCTCGCGTGGTCTCCCGTCCGAATTTGACTTTTCCCACTCCGCGTCCCGCTAACCGAGATCTTCGGGGCGAGATGATCCGGCAAATTCGTTACCGGATTGCTGACAAGCTTATGGATAACGCACTAGTCCCGCATCGAGATGCATTGAAAGTCGCTGCGCTTGAGCTGGCGGCAAACGGCTTCCGCGGTGGCCTTGTCGAAGCCGGCAAAACGGGCGCGATAGAGCGCCTTGTCGCCCTTCTGGACCCGCTCGGTGAAGGGGTCGGCTGAGGCCAGCGCGCTGTGCAGCTTGATGCGGGCGTCGCTCAAATGTTGCTTGGCGTCATTCTCGTCGTCGAAGGCGCCGATCTGAATGAGCCAGCCGCCATGGGCACGCGCCGGGGCCGCATTCGGAATGGACGGGCCGTTATAGGCGGCCGCATTTGCCGGCTCGCTATCGGTCGGATCGGTCTCGTCAGGCTCGGCTTTTGCGGCGGCCATCACGCGAACCGCGGCAGGCGCCGGCGGAATTGGCGTGACTTGAATAGGCGAGACGACGGTTTTGACTTCGGCCAGATCGGCCGAGGCGACAACGGTCGGTGCCGGCTGCGTCCGGGCGGCGATCGGCTGCGGAGCGGAGGGTTGAAGCTGTGCTTGAACCTGAGCCGGTGCCGGGGCGGCCGGCGCGACCGGAACCAGTGACGGCATCGGCGTGAGCGGCGTCGCCTGCACGGGTGCGGTGCGGAACGTGATGGTCCGGACCAAAACCGGCTTAATCGGATCGTTGCTGGCGGCGGCGCTACTGTGCGCCGCGCCTTGAGCGGGGGCGACCATCGGCGTCGGGGCCGCGTCGGTATGGGCGGACATCGGCGCCCGGGCGAAGGCAATGGGCTGCGGCGGCTCCTCGCGGGTTTCGCCGGCGCCGTCGGCGATCATCGGCGCGGTGCGATGCAGTGCCGCTTCCTTGATATGTTCGCTGATCAAGCCCCGCATCGTGGCGTCACGAGATCCGCCGGAACGGCCGCCCATGACGACGCCGACGATAAAGCGGCCGTCGCGATGCACCGACGTGAGGATGTTGAAGCCGGAGGCGCGGGTGAAGCCGGTCTTGATGCCGTCGAGGCCTTCGATCGAGCCGAGCAGATGATTGTGAGTGCGTATCTCCTCGCCGTGATAGACGAAGGATTCGGTCGAGAAATATTTGTAGAAGTGCGGAAAGCGGTCCTGGATGGCGCGGCCGAGCAGCGCCTGGTCGCGCGCCGTGGTGATCTGGTCGTCATCCGGCAGACCCGACGCATTGACATAGGTGGTACGCGCCATGCCGAGCGCGCGCGCTTTCTGCGTCATCAGCTTGGCGAAGTCCGGTTCGCTGCCGCCGAGATTCTCCGCGACCACGACGGCGGCGTCATTGGCCGATCTGGTGACGATGCCCTTGATCGCATCTTCGACCGCGATGGTCTGACCAGGCTTGAGGTTGAGCTTGGTCGGATCCTGCTCGGAGGCGTGTTCGGAAACATGCAGCGGCGTATCGAGCCTGATCTTGCCGGCTTCGAGACGCTCAAACAGCAGATAAAGTGTCATCACCTTGGTCAGCGAGGCCGGATGCCGCAACGCGTCGGGGTTCGATGCTTCGAGCACGGCGCCGCTATTGCCGTCGACGACGATCGACGAGCTCGGCGGATCATAGGCTCCCTCTTCCGAATGGGCATGGCGGGAGTGGCTGTAATGCACGTAATGGATGGAGGCGCCGTGGTGGCGCCGGGCGTTGGCCGCATCGCTGGTGATGGTGAGTGTCGCTACCGCGACAACGAGACCTAGCAGGCTGCAACGAGCCCCCGATTGAGCCCAGTGCCGGGCTCCCGAATCCAAAGCCATTATTTACCCCGTCCCTGAAGCGCCCGGCCCCCAGAGGGCCTCCCGCTATTCGCCTTCGGCGTCTTGTCCTTCGCCGCGGTCCGAAACCATGCCGGCGAAAGAGGCTCGCGCGCTCGGCGTTACCCGAACAGCACGGTCAAGTAGGCTAGGCGAACGCCGTTGCGAAAAGGTTAAATTCCGGTTTCGCCGCGATATTGGGCACTTTGCCGTCACCCGTTGCAGAATTTTGTGCAGTGCACTATAATTATCATAACGCCGCACAAGGCCTTTTCATGGCAGGCGGCTCCTGCGCGCCTGGTACATCCCGCCGCACACTGCCCTAGGGGACGATCATGACCAATGAAGAGATGCAGAAGTTCACCAAGGAAAGCATGGCGACGGCGATGTCGTCGTTCGGCGGTTTGAGCAAGAGCGCGCAAGCGATCGCCGTCGAGGTCGTCGATTATTCGAAGAAGTCGTTCGAGGAATCGGCCGCCGCCTGGGAAAGCCTGCTGGGCGCCAAAAGCCTGGAAAAGGTGATGGAAGTGCAGGGCGCTTACTTGAAGACCTCGTATGAGGGGCTTGTTGCCGAAGCGACCAAGCTCGGCGAGTTGTATGTCGATCTCGCCAAGGAAGCCTATAAGCCGTTCGAAGGCGCGATGGCCAAGGCGGCGTCGTTTAAGTAAAGGCGCGCTTAAGTAAAGACGCGTTTCGCTGGCAGTTCCAGCGGCTCCCGGTATCGCGATCAAGATTCCGCCACTTGGCGGAGCATTCCTCCTGTACGGCAGTGAATTGCGGCGGTGACTGAATTGGGGCGGTGACCCGGTCGCCGCCCTTTTGCGTGGGCAGATCCCCGCATTTCGCGAGGCCACTACCTCGCACAGGGCATGCAAAAACCTCCCCTTGTGCGCTGCTAGGCCCGCATTATGTCTCCCATTCGCCCGGCAATGTTGCCAAGCTCCGCGCCGAAACATGGCGAGCCGCGGAGCGTTTACGCCCAGGCGGCCCTCTCACTATGATGTGGCACGCAAATCGCAGTAACTTTATGATGGTGACTCACAAAGCCTGGGGAACGCGGAGCCGATCATCCAGGTTTGAGTTTGGTCGCAAGTCCGGAAGCCTGACGAACCAATGCCGCCGATTGACGTTACTAACACTGCCGAAGTTACCAGTGCTGTGCCGCCGGCACGCCTTGCCGATGACGATCGCAAACGGAAAGGCGACGGCGGACCGGGCACTGCGGTCATCACCAAGACCAAGCCGCAGACCAAGCGGCCGAACCTCTACCGGGTGCTACTGCTCAATGACGACTACACGCCGATGGAGTTCGTGGTTCATGTCCTCGAGCGCTTCTTCAACAAGGATCAGGAGGCGGCCCATCGGATCATGATGCATGTGCATCAGCACGGGATCGGGGAATGCGGCGTTTTCACCTATGAGGTCGCCGAGACCAAAGTGACGCAGGTCATGGACTTTGCCCGAAAACATCAGCATCCTTTGCAATGCATAATGGAGAAGAAGTGATTCCGGCGGGGGGAAGCGTCTAATACAAACGATGAGAGATTGAAATGCCCACGTTCTCGCGCAGCCTTGAACAGTCGCTCCATCGGGCGCTGGCTCTCGCCAATGAGCGCCACCACGAATACGCGACGCTCGAGCATCTCCTGCTCGCGCTGATCGAAGATCAGGATGCCGCGGCCGTCATGCGGGCGTGTAATGTCGATCTGGAAAAGCTGCGCCGCAGCCTCATCGCTTATCTCGAATCCGAACTCGACAATCTGGTTACCGACGGCGCGGAAGATTCCAAGCCGACGGCCGGCTTTCAGCGCGTCATCCAGCGCGCCGTGATTCACGTCCAATCATCCGGCCGTGAAGAGGTCACCGGCGCCAATGTGCTGGTCGCGATTTTCGCCGAGCGCGAGAGCCATGCCGCCTACTTCCTGCAAGAGCAGGACATGACGCGTTACGACGCGGTCAATTACATCAGCCACGGCATCGCCAAGCGGGCCGGCATGTCGGAAGCGCGCCCGGTGCGCGGTTCCGACGAAGAAGCCGACGCCAAGTCCGGCGACGAGCAGAAGAAGAAGGGCGATGCGCTCGACGCTTATTGCGTCAACCTCAACAAGAAGTCGCGCGAGGGCAAGATCGATCCGCTGATCGGCCGCGATTCCGAGATCAACCGCACCATCCAGGTGCTGTGCCGGCGGCAGAAGAACAATCCATTGTTCGTCGGCGAGGCCGGCGTCGGCAAGACCGCAATCGCGGAAGGCTTGGCGCGCCGCATCGTGCATGGCGAAGTGCCTGACGTGCTACGCAATGCGACCGTGTTTGCGCTCGACATGGGCACGCTATTGGCCGGCACGCGCTATCGCGGCGACTTCGAGGAACGGCTCAAGCAGGTCATCAAGGAACTCGAGGCCTATCCCGGCGCCATCCTGTTCATCGACGAGATCCATACCGTGATCGGCGCCGGTGCGACGTCGGGCGGCGCCATGGACGCCTCGAACCTGCTCAAGCCGGCCTTGGCGTCGGGCACCGTGCGCTGCATGGGGTCGACGACGTATAAGGAATACCGCCAGTATTTCGAAAAGGACCGCGCGCTGGTGCGCCGCTTCCAGAAGATCGACGTCAACGAGCCGACCATCCCCGACGCGATCGAGATCCTCAAAGGGCTCAAGCCTTATTTCGAGGAGTACCACAAGCTCAAATACACCACCGACGCCATCAAGGCTGCGGTGGAGCTATCGGCCCGCTACATCCACGACCGCAAGCTGCCGGACAAGGCGATCGACGTGATCGACGAATCCGGCGCGGCGCAGATGCTGCTGCCGGAAGGCAGGCGCAAGCGGACCATCGGGCTCAAGGAGATCGAGACCACGATCGCCACCATGGCCCGCATTCCACCCAAAGCGGTGTCGAAGGACGACGCGGAAGTGCTGCAGCATCTCAAAGCGACGCTGCAGCGCGTGGTCTATGGCCAGGACAAGGCAATCGAGGCGCTGTCGGCTTCGATCAAGCTTGCCCGCGCCGGCTTGCGCGAGCCTGAGAAGCCGATCGGCTGCTATCTGTTCTCCGGCCCGACCGGCGTCGGCAAGACCGAAGTGGCAAAGCAGCTTGCCGCCACGCTCGGCGTCGAACTGATACGCTTCGACATGTCGGAATATATGGAACGCCACACCATCTCGCGGCTGATCGGCGCGCCGCCCGGCTATGTCGGCTTCGATCAGGGCGGCCTGCTTACAGATAGTGTCGATCAGCATCCGCATTGCGTGCTGTTGCTCGACGAAATCGAAAAAGCGCATCCGGATCTGTTCAACGTGCTGCTGCAGATCATGGATCACGGCAAGCTGACCGACCATAACGGCAAGCAGGTCGATTTCCGCAACGTGATCCTGATCATGACGACGAATGCCGGCGCCGCCGACATGGCGCGCGCCGCGTTCGGCTTCACGCGCAGCAAGCGCGAAGGCGACGATACCGACGCGATCAACCGGCTGTTCGCGCCGGAGTTCCGCAACCGGCTCGATTCCATCATCACCTTCGCGCATCTGTCGCCCGAAGTGATCGCCATGGTGGTCGAGAAATTCGTCCTCCAGCTCGAGGCGCAGTTGGCCGATCGCGAAGTCACGATCGAACTGACCGACGAAGCCACGCAGTGGCTGATCGCCAATGGCTACGACGAGCTGATGGGCGCGCGGCCGATGGCGCGCGTGATCCAGGAGCACATCAAGAAGCCGCTCGCCGACGAGGTGCTGTTCGGCAAGCTCAAGTCCGGCGGCCATGTGCGGGTCATCGTCGTCACCGACGAGAACGGCAAGGCCGATCTCTCCTTCGATTATCCGGATGGTCCGATCAAGCCGCGTCCGGAAAAACTGCCCGAGCCGCGCCGCGCCAAATCGAAGCGCCGCTCCTCGCCGCGCAAGAAGCCGCCGACTTCGGACGGCGGTCCCGGCGGCGGCGATCCGCCGCGCCGCGGCACGGTGCCGAAGGTGCCGCTGGTCAAGGTCTGACAAAACTCAACCGGCGGGTCATGCGACCCGCCGGTTTTTCGTTTCCGCATGTAGCAATCGCTCAGCCGAACAAGGCGCCGCGGTAGGCACGGCCAGGCGAGCCGTCGATGTCAGCCATTATGCGCCAGGTGCGGGCTGACGAGGGCGCGGCGATCCTTGACAACTCCGATCGGCACGCCAAGCCGCTCGACGGTAGCGACTATTTTGCCATTGAGCGCTCGATCGCAGTTCATATGCGTCGGTGCAACGAAGAAATCCGCATGATCCCAGTCGCGAGTCCATTGCAAGCGGCCATCGGCGACCTTCTCGAAAGGTAGCCGCTCGCCGCATACCGCCACCGTGTAGCGGCGCAAGGACTGCTTGCCGAATGGGCGTTCGCTTCGATCGAGATAATGTTCGAGATCCTCTACCGCCTCCGGCATTGTGTTGACCCAGTAGTCTGTAGCGTAACGGCGCGATGCGCCTTCCAGGCCGCCGACCAGGGGATTGAAGAAGAGGTATTCGTCCGGATGCAGGCGATAGAGCGTCGTCGCATTGGAGCCGAGAGCGAGCAACACCACCGCAACGCCGACGGCTTCTGCAAACGGGCTGAAGGATCGGAGCCGGCAAAGTGAGCCATCAAGGCCCAAGCCCGCCAATACCGCAATCGGCGGCGCAATGAACAGAAAATGCCGCATCCCCGTATCCCCTGGGGCGTGCGCTACCACGTCGCAGATGAGCGGGAGGAATGCCGCCACCGCGACGAGCGCGGTCTCCTTGCGCCATGCGGCGCCGGCCGCGTGCCGCGCGAAGCGAGGGATCGTCGCAAGCAGGAGGGCCAGGCTTGCGCCGATAAGGAGCAGCAGCGTGAGCTTGATGCAGACATAGGACGGCACGTACCAGCGCGGAATGTCGGCCATCCGGTACACGTGACCGTCCAGGATCGTGTTGATCGGATAATGAAACTGGTCGAACGCGGCGACGGCGCGCAGCGGATTGAGCGGCGCCAAACCGGCCCATGGCCATGCCGCGATCATGATGATGTAAGCGATGACGAAGGCGGGAACGAGCGTGAGGCTGGAACGGACTACGAAAGCGAGTGCTGCCGGCCGAGAACCCCCACGTCCGATCGGCGTGTAAGCCAAGACCGTGATCCCCGCGTAGCCGATCGCAAAAATCCCGAGAACCCGGATACCGAGGGCGCAGCCGCAGAGCACCCCGAACAGCAACACCAAATGCCATCGCGGGCGTGGCAATTCACGGCCGAGATGAAGCAGGAAATAGAACGCTCCCATCATAGCGGCAGCGAAGGGGATGTCCTTGGTATGGGCGAACATGGCGCCGTACCAGATTCCGCACACCGCGAGCGCAGCCGCCGCTAACAGTCCTGCGCGAGGGCCGCCGATGGCGCGAGCCGTGGCCCAGGCCGCTCCGATGCCGCCGACCCCGATAAAGGCCGAAAGCAGGTGCCGGACAGCGTAAGTATCAAGCGGCAGGATTTTCTCCAGCCCAACCGCAACGACATCGAACAGGCCGCCATAGAGATAAAGATCTCTGAAATGGAAAAGGGCTTGATCGGCAAATCCGCTCGCATAATAGGCAACGATCAGCGCGCCGTAGTGCTGCTGAACTTCTTCATCATTGGAAATCGCATAATCGCGGAAGGTAAACGCGATAAGCGCGACGAGCACACCAAAGAGTGCCGCTGCCAGGAGGTCGCAGCGATCGGTACGCGCCAGCAGCGCAGTGCATCGACGTCCCAAGCCAACTCCGGCGTCGCAAGGCGAATCGGACAACGACGCGGGGCCCTTTGCGCCCGCCATGCGTGCTAGCGTCACCATCATTCCCCCCGGCTGGGAATTTGCGTGCAAAGTGGCGCTTACTTCACGCGCGCAACCATGCTTCGGTTTGTTATTGCCTAACGATTGGCAAGACTAGGGCGCGGGGTCGAGCGCGGCTGTGTCACGGCGCCGCATCCGGCGACACGACGGAGTGCGGCGATCTCACTCAGTGCCGCTGCGCGGCTAACTTCTTCCGCCGCCGGCGCTTGGCTGCCTTGGCGAGGCAGGGTGCGCAACGGCAGCCGCCATTGTCGACAAAGTAGCGGTAATATTCCCGCCCATAGTCGATGGTGACTTCGTCGTCCGGTTCGATCCGGCGCAAGGCAACAAAGACGATGCCGCCGTTGCGGCCGACGGCCTTGGCATTCGGCCGGCATGAGTGATTGACGTAGCGCCCGAGATTCCAGCGCGGCGAGCCGTCGATGGTCCATCGGCTGTTAATCACGAACAGGTATTTTGCGCCGCGCGCATCCAGCTCCGTCGCTTCCTCGTCCGATAACCGGCGCCCACGATAGGTCACAATATAGGCGGTGCGCTTGATCGGCTTCGTTGCGAAAAGCCCGAGCCCGGTCGCCGACCGGCCGATACGGAATGAGCGCGAAGGCATCGGTGCAGTTAGCCGCGGATTCGCGCGATGTCATCCGCAATCCACAGAAAAATGAAAGTCAATCTTCACTCGTGCTTCAAAACGGCGGCAAGCTCTGGCGCGTCGTCCGTGCCGATGCGGCGGGTTTCACCGTTGTTGAGTTGGAGTTCAACGGCGTCGAGCCCCGATACGTTATACAACCGGAAGCCGGGCCCCATGCGGATGCCGAAGCCGTTCGTCCAGCTATTGCGCACCACGCGGACAGCCCTGATTTCGCCAAGCATCATGCGGTATTGCCAAAGGCCCGGCCCGAAATACCAGCGCAGCTCGTTATCGCCGACGATGACGGTCAGCGACGAAAACAGCCACGCCAGGATCAACAAGCCGCAGGCCAGCGCCAGGCAGAGCCATCGCGACGGTGTTGGACTGAGATAGGCCGTCGCCGCCAACACCAGCGCGCCAACGATCAGAGCAACAAGCATCAGCGTGCCGCGCTGCGTATGTTGATAGTGGATAGCCATGACACGTCTCCGCCATTAACGCGGGTCGAACCTGTCGGCCCTGCATGCGGTTAGACCGGTGTTTTATCGAAAGGTTCAAATGCACCCGCGTCGGCACCTATGAGGACGCGGTTATTGCTTGGCCTGCACGCCGGCGTCGTTTGCTTCCGCCGGTTTGCGGTCGAGCCATGTGATGGCGCTGTAAGCATTCACGAGACCCGCGCCAAAGTCGGAATCCGGCACGGCGGGTCCGAGGTGCCTGGCAGTGGTGATCAGAACGGCGCGGATATCGCTGGGTTTCAGGGACGGTCTGCGTTCAAGCAGCAGCGCGGCGATGCCGCTGACATGGGCTGCGGCGACTGAAGTCCCCGTCGTGAGCTGATAGGTGTCGCCGGGCGCTAGCGCGAGAATATCGACACCCGGCGCGGCTACCGCGATATAGCGGCCGCGATTGGCCATGGCGAACAGATGCTCGTCGCTGTCGGTCGCGGTTACAGCGATGACATTGGGATCGGCGGCGGGATAGAGCGGCTCCGATTGCGGCCCGGCATTGCCGGCCGCGGCTATCAAAACGACACCCTTGCCGTATGCCGCCGCGAGCATTCGCCCCAGTGTCGGGTCGGCGTGGCCGGCGAAGCTCATATTGACGATGCGTGCATTATTATCGACCGCCCATTGCAAGCCTTTATAGACAGCGAAGGAATAGCTCTTGGCGAGACCGGCCGTATCGTCAAAGGCGTGAATTGCCAACAGTTGCGCGCCCGACGCGATACCGAGGAGTTTGCCGTGCGAAGCAATCGCCCCCGCCATCTCGGTGCCGTGGAGATGCGGGTTTTCACCACCGCCCACTGCGTCGAAGCTTTTTACCACCGTGCCGCCGAGATCGGCATGTTTGGTATCAATCTCTGAGTCAATTACGGCGACCAATACTTCTTTTCCGGTCGCGATCTGATGCGCTTGCTCGACTTGCAATTCGCTTAAGACATATTGGGCCGCATCGCCTTGCCTGCTGGCAGACGTTTTATCGGCGGAAGTTTTGGTCGCTTCCTCTTGCAAGGTGAAAACGTAGTTGGGCTGCACGCCGGCGACGATGTTTTCGTTGCCGAGCGCGCGGATCACGTTCGAGACCGTGCCGCTCCCGCCGATATGCCATCGGTAGAGGCTGGAGCCGATCAATGGAAAGTTCTGCGAACTCGATCCGGGTCAGTTCGTAGCGCCGCGCTATCTGATCGATAGCCTGCGGTGTTGCATTCGGCACGAACGCGGTAATGATCTCGTTGGGCATGAAGCTCTGATCGGTTTGCGCCGGCACGCCGCCGCGCCCAGGGTTGCCGCCATTGTTGGCACTGTTGTTGGAATTCGGACCGTGTCTGCCGCCGCCGCCGATAACCCCAACGACGCCGCCACCAATCGGCGGGTGTCTGGTGGGCCACCCGCCACCGCGTGGATTCCGGCCAGCAAATCTGCCGCCGCCGGGCTGTGGCGCGGGCATTCGCCGCCACAACCCGCCGCCTCCCGGGGCTGGTCCATGGAAGCCACCCATCCGACCGAAACCGAACATGCCAAACGCCGCTGCCGGACTCGCGGCGCCAATACAGGTGACCGGAAGCAGCAAGCCGCAGAGCAAAACCGCCAGCATCGGCCGCGAATTGATGGAGCTCTTTCGCATAGCAGACTCCCCATGTGACGCCGCGCGAGCGCGGCGAGGGATGAAAGCTTGAGGCTCGGCCGCGGGCGTTTAGTCGGTCATGGCTCGGTTATGGCGATGAACCCGACCACCTTGTCGTCCTGCAGCGCCTTCACGATGCGCATCAGATCTTCCTTGGGAAGCTTGGTTGACGCGACGCGCACTTGGTAAAGCTGACCGCCGGAAGGTCCGCCGACGATGCTGAGCTTGTTCGCCTGTAAAAAGACGGCGATGTCGGCGGCCGTAGCTTGCGGCTGGAAGCGGATCAGCACATAGGCGCCTTCGCCGAGAGTGTTTGCCGGTACGGAAGCCGTTTCGTAGCCGCCCGGGCTTTGCTCCTTGATGATGACGCCGGCGATGATGCCGGCCTGCAGCACGATGGCGAGCGCCGCTGCCGCCGCCGACCAAGCCAGCGTCCGCGGCGAGAGGCTGGCAAAAAACTCACCGATGCGCAGCGCGATATTCGTCGACGCCCGAGATCGCCGCGCTGGTTCGGCGTCGATCTTGGCGAACAATGCCGCCACGTCACGTCCTGACGGCCGGCCCCACGCTTCATTGATAAGAGCTTCCTGGCCGAGTTCCTCGCGCACCCATTCGAAGCGGCGGCCGAGCTCGGGGTCATTGGCGAGCGCGGCTTCCACCTCTTGCGCCTGACGACGATCGAGCGTGCCAGCGGCGTACCAGGGCAGCAGCAGTTCGATTTCGCTGGGCTCGCCTTCCTTCGCCGTCATCATGGCCAACCTCGCTCGATGCCCTGCTCCGCCAGCAGCTCGGACAATTTTTTGCGGGCGTAGAACATTCGCGTCTTCACGGTCGCCTCCGGGATGCCGACGATAGCTGCGACTTCTTCCACCGACTTCTGTTGCTAGTAGACCAGGCTGACGATCTCGCGGTGCTCGGCGGAAAGCTTGGCCAGGCATTGCCGTAAGACGGCGGCCTTGTCCTTCTTCGCCAGCGCGACCTCCGGATCGTCGGCCTGATCCTCAATTTCAGCAACCTTCTCCTCATCCAGTGCCGCCTCCGGCCGGCGCTGCAGGACATTGAGCGCCTTGAACCGGGCGATGCTGAAAATCCACGTCGAGACCGCCGAACGGCCCTCGAAAGTTCCAGCTTGCCGCCAGATGTCGAGGAACACGTCGCTATTCAATTCCTCTGCCGTGGCCTCGTTGCGCACCATGCGCGCCAAGAATCGAAAGACCCGAACGCGATAGCGTGCGAACAGCGCCTCCATGGCGAGCCGATCGCCTTTGGCGATCTTGCCGATCAGTATTTCATCCGCAACCGACTGCATCGCAGGCCATCGGGCTCGTCAATTAGGCAGCGGGGCGGCCCGCAGGTTCAAATAAAATCAAAGAATTTTTTTCGGCTTTTGCGGCTACCGCCCGGCCGCGGCGAGTTTGGCTGTTTTCGGCCTCGCGGAGCAAGCCCGCAGTCCATTAGGAGACGTTTCAATGGTTTTTTCCGGGTTTAGCCGTTCCGCGGCTGTTTAAGGACGCGGAAAGTTCCAATGATCACGGTACGCGCAAATCGCTTGAACCTTTCTCCGCGACGCCTGTCGAACGGGCATCAAAATTCCAAACGCGGAGAACGACCATGTCACGCAAAGTCATCCTCACTCTCGCCGCTGCGGCTACGGTTGCGGTGGCTACGCTTACCTCTTTCTCGGCCGACGCCAGGGGTTTCGGCGGTGGCGGGTTCGGCGGAGGCCGTTCCTTCGGTGGTGGTGGCGCTCGGTTCGCGAGCTTCACCGGACACGGCGGCCGCACTTTGACCCCAATCCTTCCGGGGCGCCCCGGTCGTCCCGGCCGTCCGATCATCCCGATCGTTCCGATACATCCCATCGTTCCAGTGCATCCGATCCTGCCGCCGATCGCGTTTCACGATCACCATCATCACTGGGTGCTCCGTGACGGTCGCTGGGTCGTTATCGAAGGCGTCGTCGACGAAGAACCGGCGCTTGCTGCCGGACCCGGCCCCTGCACCTGCCTGACCAAGACCTACACGCCGAGCGGCCTTGTGGTGTTCGCCGATGTCTGCACCAAGGAATCCGCCAGTGCTTCGGTCGACAGCAGCGCCGATGCGACACAACTGCCGACTACGCCGGTTGCGGCAACGGCAGTGCCGATGACAGCCGTGCCGACGGTACCGAACTACGCCGGCCGCACCTATGAGGACTATCTGGCGGCCAACCCGCAGGCGGCGCCGCCCCAAGCGGCGAACCCGCCGGCTGTTCAGGCGCCGCAGAAGAACTGAAGACGCTCAAAACGCTGGTTGGACAGTCAGATCGCCTGCGGAACTCCGCAGGCGATCTTTTATTGAAACAAAGGGCGCTGATTTTTCGTCAAACCCGCCGATGCTGCTTAAGTTCGCTCGCGAACCAGATTGCCAGCAAAGGCAGTCCAAGCGCCGCGCCGAGAAACAGCGGCGTCGCGCCAAGGCGATCAAGGACGAGTGCACCGAAGGCGACGCCGACGGTTTGCCCGACATAAAGCGCGGAAGAGAACAACGCGACGGCGGTACCGCGCGCTTCCGGTGTCATTTGCGTCGCGTTAGTTTGAAGCGTGTTGTGCAGCATATAGAAGCCGAGCCCGACCATTGTCATCGCGACAGGTGCGAGCCACCACACCGGGCTTGTTCCAATGATGACATAGGCCGCCATGAGAATGAGCGCGCCGCCGATGGCAAGACGGATCTGGCCGAGGTGGCGCACAAAGACTTTCACCATGCCGGCGTAAATCAACCCGCCGATACCAAAGCAGGCAACGATCAGGCCGATCATCGAATAGCTCAGGCCGAAGGTGAGCCGCAGCTTGGCGCCCACGTAAGCCAGCGCGCCCCAGGCCAGCGCGCCTTCGATGAAGGCTGCGGCGATGACGATGCGCGCGAACGGGTTCGACAACACGACCGTGTAATCGGCGATGAAGCCGCGCTTGGCGGCGCCGCGCGGGCGCGTCTGGCGCGTCAGCGGATTAACGGCAAGCTCGAACGCAAGTCCCGCCGAGGCGAGAGCGAACATGCCGGCAAGCACGAAGAATACGTTCCGCCAGCCGAGATAGTCGCCGAGGATGCCGCCGGCCGCTTGCCCAAACAGCTGGCCGAGAATCTGGCCGGTCAGATATCGCGCCAGGATCGGCTGCAGCCGATCGTAGGGTGTGACGTCGCCGACATAGGCCATCGAGATCGGGATCACCCAGCCGGCGGCAGCGCCGGTCGCGAGCCGGGCGATTGCGAGCTGGGGCAAGGTTGATACTACGCCGCAGAGCGCGACCAGCACGGCACCGACAGCGCACATCACGGCGACTGTGCGATATTTGCCGAAATAATCACCGACCGGGCCGATGACGAGCTGGATGGATCCGTGGGTTACGGCATAGGCGGTGACCACCATGGCGGCGAGGCCCACGGTGGTGTGCAGGTCGGCCGCCACCTGCGGCAACAGCGAATCCATCACCCGCACCTGTGCCTGGCTGGCAAAGCCGGCGACGGCGAGCAAGACGATCGAGCGGGTTGGCGTTTTGTCAGGTAAGGGCTTGGTCGGTGAATAAAGCACTAGGTTGATCACTCGATGCGGCTGTTCGTCAGCCCCGGCGTTGACAGTCAACGCAGAGCGGGGTTTCTACCGCGCGAAACGGCGAAATCACAATGATCGAAAACAGATACCAGCCCTCAGCTGTCGAAAGCCGCATTTATGCAGCCTGGGAAGAGGCCGGCGCCTTCCGCGCCGGTCGGCCCGAGCGCGCCAAGGCCGACCCCTATTGTATCGTTATTCCGCCGCCCAATGTGACGGGCTCGCTGCATATGGGCCATGCGCTCAATAATACGCTCCAAGACATCCTCTGCCGCTTCGAGCGCATGCGCGGGCGTGACGTGCTGTGGCAACCGGGAACCGATCATGCCGGCATTGCCACCCAGGCCGTGGTCGAACGGCAGCTTGCGGAACGCAAGGAACCGTCAAGCCGCGAGATGGGGCGCGAAGCCTTCATCAAGCGCGTCTGGGAATGGAAGGCGGAATCCGGCGGCACCATCATCGGCCAGTTGAAGCGGCTCGGTGCGTCCTGCGACTGGTCGCGCGAACGCTTCACCATGGACGAGGGCCTGTCGCGCGCGGTGCTGAAAGTGTTCGTCGCGCTCTATCGCGAAGGGCTGATTTATAAAGACAAGCGGCTGGTCAATTGGGATCCGAAACTGAAAACCGCGATCTCCGACCTCGAAGTGCAGCAGGTCGAGACCAAGGGCCATCTCTGGTACATCAGGTATCCGATCGAAGGCAGCGATGAATTCATTATCGTTGCGACCACGCGACCTGAAACCATGCTGGGCGACGTCGCGGTCGCGGTGCATCCCGAGAACGAGCGGCTCAAACACCTGATCGGCAAGACGGCGGTCCTCCCGCTGGTCGGCAGGCGCATTCCGATCGTCGGCGATGAATATGCCGATCCAGAGAAAGGTTCCGGCGCGGTCAAGATCACGCCGGCACATGATTTCAATGACTTCGAGGTCGGCAGGCGACACGGTCTGCCGCTGATCAATGTTTTCAACGCAGAAGGAAAATTAAATCTAGCGGCCAATGATGCATTTTTTGCGGGCGTACCGCCGTCCGCTGAGCTCGATTTAAGTGAACAGTTGCACGGCGTTGATCGCTTCGCAGCACGCAAGAAAATCGTAGAGCGACTTGAGGCCGCTGGATTGATCGACAAGATTGAACCGACGACCCATGTTGTGCCGCATGGCGACCGCTCCGGTGCGGTGCTTGAGCCGTTCCTCACCGATCAGTGGTATGTCGACGCCAAGACGCTTGCCGAACCGGCGATTGTGGCTGTGCGCGGGCGCAAAACTGTTTTCGTACCGCCGCAATGGGAGGCGACGTTCTTCAACTGGATGGAAAACATCCAGCCCTGGTGCGTGTCACGGCAAATCTGGTGGGGGCATCAGATACCCGCGTGGTACGGCCCTTATGCCGACGATGGTCATCTTGCGTATGAGTTAGGTAATGGCGGCAAGAATCGTTTTTTCGTGGCGGAATCCGAAACTGAAGCTATCGAGCAAGCGAAAGAATTCTATGGGAAACCGATCAAGGCGCTCGCTTCGTGGGGAGAATTGACTAGCGAAAGCGTTCGACGGGAGATGGCCGATAACCATACGGTTTTCATTTGGCGCGACGAGGACGTGCTCGACACCTGGTTCTCCTCGGCGCTGTGGCCGTTCTCGACACTGGGTTGGCCCGATGAGACACCGGAGCTCAAGCGCTTTTATCCGACCTCGACGTTGGTCACCGGCTTCGACATCATCTTCTTCTGGGTGGCGCGTATGATGATGATGGGGCTGCACTTTATGAAGGATGCTGAAGGGCGTCCGCAAGTGCCGTTTCACAACGTCTACATCCACGCACTCGTTCGCGACGCCACTGGCGCCAAGATGTCGAAGTCGAAGGGCAACGTTATCGATCCGCTGAATCTGATTGACGAATATGGCGCCGACGCTTTGCGTTTTACGCTCGCGGCCATGGCGGCGCAGGGCCGCGATATCAAACTCTCGACCCAGCGCGTTGAAGGCTATCGCAATTTCGCGACCAAGCTATGGAACGCAGCACGTTTCGCCGAGATCAACGACTGTACGCTCGGTCTCGATTTCGACCCACTAGCTGTCGAGCAGACCATCAATCGTTGGATCATACATGAGACTGCGAACGCCGCGGGTGTAATCACCGAAGCAATTAAGGACTACAAATTCAACGATGCCGCCACGATGGCATACCGCTTCGTTTGGAATCTGTATTGTGATTGGTATCTTGAGCTTGCGAAGCCACTTTTGCTCGGACCAAACGGACCAGCGAAGGACGAAACGCGCGCCACGGTCACTTGGACTCGCGACGAAATCCTAAAGCTGCTGCATCCCTTCATGCCCTTCATTACTGAAGAGCTGTGGAATGTTACGGAAAAACGTTCGCAGCTTTTGGCCCTCACGGAATGGCCAGAGCTTCGTACGAAGTTCGATGATCCGAGGAGTTATAGTGATCCCGGCGCTGAGGTGGAGATTGGCTGGCTGATCGATCTTATAACGTCGATCCGCTCGGCTCGCTCGGAGATGAAAATTACCGTTGAAATTCCGTTGGTGCTCGTCAACGCTGATCCAATAACGAGAGAATTCGCTCAGGTCTGGGCCGATTTCATTAAACGGCTTGCGCGAGTTTCAAAAATTTCATTCTCAGAGGCCATGCCGGAGGGCTCTATACAGCTAGTGGTGCGTGGGCAGGTGGCTGCATTGCCGGTCAAGGGTGCAATCGATCTCGTCGCCGAGCGCGCGCGGCTCGACAAAGAGATGGCCAAGGCCGACGCCGACATCGCCCGCGTCGATGCCAAGCTCGGCAACCCCAATTTCGTCGCCCGCGCGCCGGAGGAGGTGGTCGAGGAAGAACAAGAGAAACGCGCCGAGGCGCAAGCGCGCAAGATAAAGATCGCGGAAGCTCTGGAGCGTCTCAAAGGCGCGGCGTGAGGCCAAGATCGTGAGAATTTTTGTCGCCGGTGTGAGCGGGGTTATCGGCGTTCGTTTGACGCCACTGCTGCTTGCTCATGGTCACGTTGTGGCCGGCACGACGCGATCGGCCGCGAAAGCGGCCGAACTCAAAACAATCGGCGTGGAACCGGTCGTCGTCGATGTATTCGATGCCGGTGCGTTGCGCGATGCGGTCATTGGCGCGCGGCCGGACGTCGTCGTTCACCAACTCACCGATCTGCCGGACGTGATCGAACCGGCGCGGATGGCGGACGTGCTGGCGCGCAACAGCCGGCTGCGCATCGAAGGTACCGCCAATCTGGTTGCGGCGGCACATGCGACTGGAGCCGGAAGACTCGTCGCGCAGAGTATTGCGTTCGCTTATGCGGATGGTCCGGAGCCGCACGCCGAGAGCGATCCGCTCGCATCCCCGGACGGGCCCGGCGGCATCACCGCACGCGGTGTGAGTGCGCTGGAAGAGGCGGTGCTCAACGCGCCCGGCATCGACGGTATCGTGTTGCGCTACGGCCGGCTGTACGGTCCCGGGACCTGGAACACGCCGCATGCGCGGGCGCCGCTCCAAGTAGATGCGGCGGCGCATGCGGCGCTGCTTGCCATCATCCATGGCCGGCCCGGCGTCTATAACATCGCCGAGGACGACGGCGCGGTTTCGATCGATAAGGCCCGCAAGGAATTGAATTTCGATCCCGGCTTCAGGCTCGGAATTTAACGGCGCGGCAAACGCCAGCCGAAATCCGTGTCTGACGCATCGCGTTACGCGCTGCGCTTGCGTTTGGCTTCCACATAGCTGCGCAGCACGGCGCCCATGCGAGACTGATAACCCTTCCCGCCACGTTTGAACCAGCCGATGACGTCGGGGTCGAGACGCAGCGTGATCTGCTGCTTGTTTGGTGGGGTCCACACCGTAGCGTTATCCCAAAAGCCGGGCGGAATAACACCGGCGTCCGGATCGGCCGCTGCGCGGCGCTCGATCTCCTCGTCGCTCATCTCGCGAAACGCTTTGCTCAGAGGCTTCGGTCGCGGCATGTCGTCGAGGCTTTCATATCTGACGATGCGCCCGCGCTTCTTGGTAGTTCTTGCGGTCATTCCTGTTGGCCTTCCACGCCGAGATAATGCGGATGTTGCGATCACGCTCCGTAAATACGAGGCGAATTACTTCGCCGTCATATTCGCCAAGCGCGATGAAGCGCCGTTCGCCGTAATTGCGCCGTGTGTCCTCGGCGACCAGCACATAGCCGCGGAATATTTCTGAAGCTTGGAGAAAGCCGACGCCGTGTTTGTGCCGGTTGGTCGCGTCCTTAGCGTCGTCCCACTCGAAGCCCATGGAATGTAACTACAAAATGAATTTCATGCAAGATGAGTAACCGGGCGACCGTGCAACTAACGGTATAGCACGGTTGCGCTTCCGGGGAACGGCTTACTGAGAAACCGCGAGCCCTTCTCGCCATAGCGCCACGGCAGGTCGGCCGCCTTGGTAAGCCCGATCCGCGGGCCGGCCACCACTTCGACTTCGCCCTGGCGCGCAAACAGCGCGAAGGGCGGTTGATCGAGGGCCATGGCGTTCTGCGTGCGGGTGATGCCCAGCGCCTCGCACAACCGGCCCGGGCCGGAGCAAAGCAGCCGTTCGTCCTTCAGCCCGCGTCGGCGCCGCATGAGCGGCAGGCCGGCCGTCGGCTCGATAGCCCGGATCAGGACGGCGCTGGCCGAACCGGCAGCCTCGCAAACCAAGTTCATGCACCAATGGATGCCATAGGATCGGTAGACATACAGATAGCCCGGCGGTCCGAACATGACGGCGTTCCGTTCGGTTTGGCCCCGGTAACTGTGCGCTGCGGGATCGGTGTGGTTGTAGGCCTCGACTTCGACCAGACGGCCGCCGACGCCGTCAACAAAAAGCATCGCGCCGATCAAATCCGGTGCAACCTCGTGGACGCTGCGATTGAAAAAGTTGCGGGTCAGGCGCTTCGGCACGGCCCATCCTGGCAAACCGGGTGGGTCTTGGTAACCCACTCGTTAATTGGTCGGCGCGAAGCCGTTAAATCTGTGGCTCCGTTGCAACAGCTTGGGAACATTTCAAACAATCACAATCTAGCCACGCCCAAAGCCGCTTTTTGGCCATAGGATTTCATGAAATCGAAGGCGACGGCGGATCCAAGCGCGGATTTAAGCCGTCGCTTTCCGGCTTCGGGGCGTTCAAGCCTCGGCCGGTTGGGAGGCGAGGGGCCTAATGAGGCTCGATTATTTTGATGGATGCTAAAACCGACTTGAAATCGCGGCTGCCGAGCCGCCACGCCACCGAAGGTGCCGACCGCGCCCCGCACCGTGCGTTCTATTACGCCATGGGGCTGACGCGCGAACAGATTCACCAGCCGTTTGTCGGCGTTGCGACCTGCTGGAATGAGGCGGCCCCCTGCAATATTGCGCTGATGCGCCAAGCCCAGGCGGTCAAGCTTGGTGTCGCCGCCCGCGGCGGCACGCCGCGCGAATTCTGCACCATCACCGTGACTGACGGCATCGCCATGGGCCACGCCGGCATGAAGTCTTCCCTGCCGTCGCGGGAAGTCATCGCCGACTCGGTGGAATTGTCGGTGCGCGGCCATTCCTACGATGCGCTGATCGGCGTCGCCGGCTGCGACAAGTCGCAACCCGGCATGATGATGGCGATGTGCCGGCTCAACGTGCCGGCGATCTACATCTATGGCGGCTCGATCCTGCCCGGCACCTTCAAGGGCAAGCCGGTCACCATCCAGGACGTCTATGAAGCGGTCGGCAAGCACTCGATCGGCGGCATGTCGGACGACGATCTCGAGACGCTGGAGCAGAACGCCTGCCCGTCAGCCGGCGCCTGCGGGGCGCAATTCACTGCCAATACCATGGCGACAATCTCGGAAGCGATCGGTCTCGCGCTGCCCTATTCGGCCGGTGCGCCGGCGCCGTACGAGATCCGCGACAAGTTCTGCATGCTGGCGGGCGAGATGATCATGGATCTGATCGCCAAGAATTTGCGGCCGCGCGACATCGTCACCCGCGAGGCGCTGGAGAACGCGGCGGCGGTCGTCGCCGCGACCGGCGGTTCGACCAATGCCGCGCTGCATCTGCCGGCCATCGCCAGCGAATGCGGTATCAAATTCGATTTGTTTGACGTCGCCGAAATCCTGAAAAAGACACCGTATATCGCGGATTTGAAACCCGGCGGCCGTTATGTCGCCAAAGACATGTTCGAAGCTGGTGGCGTTCCGCTTTTGATGAAGACGATGCTCGACCATGGCTTCCTCCATGGTCACTGCATGACCGTCACCGGCCGCACCATCGCCGAAAACCTGAAATCGGTGAAGTGGAACGACGAACAGGCCGTCGTCTATCCTGCCAATAAGCCGATCCTGCCGGGCGGCGGCGTTGTTGGCTTGAAGGGCAATCTCGCGCCCGACGGCGCGATCGTGAAGGTTGCCGGCTTGGAGCATGTGCAGTTTTCCGGTCCGGCGCGCTGCTTCGACGGCGAGGAAGCCTGCTTCGAGGCGGTGAAGAACAAGAAGTACAGGGAAGGCGACGTGTTGGTCATCCGCTACGAGGGTCCGAAAGGTGGTCCCGGCATGCGGGAGATGCTGTCGACCACGGCGGCGCTTTACGGCCAGGGCATGGGCACCAAGGTCGCGCTGATCACCGACGGACGTTTTTCCGGTGCCACCCGCGGTTTCTGTGTCGGCCATGTCGGCCCGGAAGCTGCCATCGGCGGTCCAATCGCGCTTATTCGCGACGGCGACATCATCAAACTGGATGCCGATCGGGGCACGCTCGATGTCGAACTGAGCCAGGAAGAGCTCGATCGGCGCGCCAAGGAATGGAAGCCACGGCCGGAAGAATACACCTCGGGCTATTTGTGGAAATACGCCCAGCAGGTGGGACCGGCACGCCAGGGCGCGCTTACTCATCCGGGCGCGGCGGTCGAGAAAGAATGCTATGCCGATATCTAATCAGATAGCGCGCATCGCAGGCTTCGGTATGGCCGCCGGCCTGATCGGCGGACTGTGCCTGCTGCTCGGCGCCGGACCGAAACTTTCGCCTCAGGCTGCTTACGCTTTCGACGGCACGACTTCGCCCAGCACTGCTGCGCTTTCGCCGACCGATGGCTTGCGGCCGGGCGCGCGCATCCCGGAGGCTGGCGAAAAGACGAAGTCTCTCACCGCGCTGCAATACGCGGCCGATCAAGGCCTGCCGGTGGCGCAGTGGAAACTCGGCCACATGTATGCCGAGGGCGACGGCGTTCCGCATGATGACTTGCGGGCTTTCAATTATTTCAGCGCGATCGCGGATACGCATCCGGACGAGGCGCCGGGCACGCCGCAGGCGCGCTTTGTCGCCAACGCCTTTGTCGCGCTGGGGCGTTACTATCTCACCGGCATTCCCAATTCGAAGATCGCCGCCGATCCGTCGCGCGCCCGCGATATGTTCGGCTATGCCGCGACCTATTTCGGCGACGCCGATGCCCAATACGAACTGGGGCGAATCTATCTCGGCGAGATTCCGAGCGATCCGCACCAGGCCGCTCGCTGGTTCCAACTGGCCGCGACCAAAGGCCAATGCCGCGCCGAGGCGGCGCTTGGCGACATGCTGTTCAAGGGCCAGGCCGTACCGCGGCAGGCGGCACGCGGCTTGATGTGGCTCACCCTCGGCCGCGATTGCGCCGGCCCCGAAGACACCTTTGCCAAACCGCTCTACGACTCAGCCTTCCAGCACGCCAGCGAAGACGAACGCACCATGGCGCTGGTTTATCTGGAAGATTGGATGAAGGGCCGGCGCGACTAGCCAGGCACGCCGTCCCAACTCATCGCGCGCCATTCGCTCCGTAATGCAGCTCGGGCAATCGCGGCATCACCGGATTGAGGCCGTTCGGAATCTCGATATCGACTTCGAGCGTTGACACCGATCTGTCGCGATTCATCTTTATCTGCACTCGGTCGGGCTCGAACGAGACGTGCCGGCCGATGACCGCGAGAATCTCCTCGCGCAGAATGCCGAGCAGATCGGGTTGGTTGCGTGCGCTGCGCTCGTGGGCGAGCAGAATTTGAAGGCGCTCGCGCGCTACCGGCGCGGTGCCGCGTCGAAAAAGATTGAATATGCTCATGCTGCCTTCCGTCCGAACAGCCTGTTGAAAATGCCTTTATTCTCGCTGGGAATGAGCATGGGAAGGCGTTCGCCCTTGAGCCGGCGCGCCGCGTCGAAATAGGCCCGCGCGGGTGCACTGAGCGCGTTGTTGAGCGTCACGGGCGATCCGACATTCGAAGCGCGCAGCACCTCTTCGCTTTCGGGAATGATGCCGAGCAGCGGCGTCGAGAGGATTTCGAGCACGTCCTCGATCGACAACATCTCGCCGCGTGCGGCGCGCGTCGGGTGATAGCGTGTGATGAGCAGGTGCTTTTCGATCCGCTCGCCGCGCTCAGCCTTGGCCGTTTTAGAATCGAGCAATCCAATGATGCGGTCGGAATCGCGCACCGACGATACTTCAGGGTTGGTGACGATGATCGCGGCATCGGCTTGCCGCATCGCGAGCGTTGCGCCGCGCTCGATGCCGGCCGGACTGTCGCAGATAATCCAGTCGAATTTGGTGCGCAGCTCCGCGATGACGCGGTCGACGCCGTCCTCGGTCAAAGCGTCCTTGTCGCGCGTTTGCGATGCCGGAAGCAAAAACAAATTCTCCAGGCGCTTGTCGCGAATGAGTGCCTGCGACAATTTCGCGACACCGCTGATGACGTTGATCAAGTCGAACACCACGCGGCGCTCGGCACCTAGTACCAAGTCAAGGTTTCGCAGCCCGACATCGAAGTCGATGACGACGACTTTCTCCCCATGATGGGCGAGCGCGGCACCCAACGCGGCGGTCGAGGTGGTCTTGCCGACGCCGCCCTTGCCGGATGTCACGACCAAAACTTGGGCCATATGCGCTACCTTTCTATGTTCTAATTCATTGCTGAGATTTTCAGCGTGCCGCCCTCGAGCCACGCTTGGGCCGGGCCGCGCCGTAGGCTTACGTCGATGTCTTCCGCGGTCGTGTAGTAAGTGCCGATGGCCAGAAGCTCGGCGTCGACGCGCTGGCAAAAGATCCGGGCGCGGGCATTGCCGTTGGCGCCGGCCATCGCGCGGCCGCGCAACGTCCCGTAAATGTGGATTGAGCCGCCGGCGACGATTTCAGCGCCCGATCCGACCGCGCCGAGCACGGTGATATCGCCCTCCATGAAGACGACGGATTGTCCGGAGCGCACCGGATCCTGGATCAGCAGCGATCCCGGCGGTTCCCTTGCCGCGGCGGAACTGGCGCGTTCGGGCAGTTCGAAGCTCTGCGAACCGCGGCCGCCACGAAGTATGGGCGGAAGCCGTGCTTCGGCGTCGCCCGGCTCGATGCCTTCGATCCCGAGGACGCGAATATTGCGCTCGGCGAGATTGTCAATGAGATGCCCGATCGCGGTCGCGCTCAAGTGGACCGCCGAAAGATCGAGCGCCACGGGGTGACCGCCAAAGAATCCCTTGGAACGTTCAAGGCTGGCGTCCAGGTCGGCAAGCCAATCGACGATTGGCGGCTGTGGCGTGAGGACGAACGCCATGTAGGAGCGCGCCCGAAACATCAACGATTGTCGTTTGAGAGCGGCGTTCGTCACGATGCCCCTCCGGGACTCAAAGATTCCAATTCGTTAACAAACTGCGCAGATAGGGTTAACGGGACGTTAACGGGCGGCGCTTTTGCGACCGACGGCCTGTCAGGGGGCTTGCTCGGTCACAGTTGGTGGTCGGGCGAGCCCTCCCTCGAGCGGCCGCTGCCACAGTCTTGAATAGCCGTTCTTCGGGGGACTACTTGGCCTCGATCGCGAGATCGATCCAAACCGGGACGTGGTCGGACGGCTTCTCCCAAGCCCGCACGTGGCGGTCGATGCCGGCGCCCCCGAGCTTGTCGGCGGCGGGTGGCGATAACAGCAGATGATCGATACGGATACCGTTGTTCTTCTGCCAGGCGCCGGCCTGGTAGTCCCAGAACGTATAGAGGCCGGCATCGTCGCTGGTGGCGCGGATGGCGTCGGTCAGGCCGAGATTGATGAGCCCACGGAATTCGTCGCGCGTGCGCGGCAGAAAGAGCGCGTCGCCGACCCAGGCCTTCGGATTGCGGGCGTCGGCAGCGGTCGGAATGACGTTATAGTCGCCGGCCATGATGAAGGGCTCTTCCAGCGACAACCGCTCGCTCGCGTAAGCCGACAGCCGTTTCATCCAACTTATTTTGTAAGTGTATTTTTCCGTGTCCGGCGGATTGCCGTTGGGCAAATAGATGCTGGCGACCCGCAGTGCGCCTCGCGCGGTCGAGACCACGCCCTCGATGAAACGGGCATGGTCATCCGCGGCGTCGCCGGGCAGGCCGCTGTTGACCTCATCGAACGGGAATTTCGACAAAAGCGCGACGCCGTTGAAGGTCTTCTGCCCGTGCACCGCTAGATTGTAACCGAGCGCCTCGAACGGTTCGCGCGGAAAAGCGCCGTCGACCGTCTTGGTCTCTTGCAAGCAAACAATATCGGGCTGACGCTCCTTAAGCCAAGCGACAGCGGAATCCAGCCGCTGTTTGATCGAATTGACGTTCCAGGTGGCGATGCGCACGGGCTGGATTAAAAGCTGAAATGTTAAAGTGCGAAACTGGTCCCGCAGCCACACGACGCGGTGGCCTTCGGATTATTGATCTTAAAAGACTGCCCGATCAGGTCATCGACAAAGTCGATCTCGGAGCCGGCCATGTAATCGAGCGACACCGGATCGATCAGCACCGTGGCGCCATTTTTTTCGATCACAACGTCGTCGTCGGCCCGGCTCTTTTCGGTGTCGAATTTGTATTGAAAACCGGAGCAGCCGCCGCCCTCGACGGAAACGCGCAACATGGTGCCGGCCGGCTCGCGGCCGAGGATTTCGCCGATCTTTTGCGCCGCCCGCTCGGTCACAACGACATTGGCAGACATCATCTCGTCTCCGGTGTTTTCGGCTCTGCCGTCAAAATATCGGCTTTGCTTAAGGAAATCGCGCCGATTACAACGCTATGCCGATAGTTAAGTGCGGCAACAGCCAAGGTCAATCGGCCAAAGGCACGCGCCGGGGCTGCTCAAAGCGATGGAAGCTGCCATATCCCGAGCATCTTACGCCTGCGATCCGGCCTTGAGCCGGGGCAGGCTGAATCCCGAACCGGCCAGCAAAAGCCGTAGCGTCTTCCGCCGCGATTGCGACCGTATCATCCACGCCACCGCGTTCCGCCGCCTCAAGCACAAGACGCAGGTCTTCGTATTCGACGAAGGTGACCACTACCGTACCAGGCTCACTCACACGCTCGAAGTGACACAGGTCGCCCGCGCGCTGGCGCGGCGACTTCGTCTCGACGAGGACCTCGCCGAGGCGCTGGCGCTGGCCCATGATCTCGGCCATCCGCCGTTCGGCCATGCCGGCGAGCGGGCGCTCGACACCTGCCTCTCCGCGTTCGGCGGCTTCGACCATAATGCGCAGACGCTGCGCATCGTCACCGCGCTGGAGCGCCGTTATCCCGCATTCGACGGCTTGAACCTGACCTGGGAAACGCTGGAGGGGCTGGTCAAGCACAACGGCCCGCTCACGGATCGTAACGGGGCACCACTCGGCCGCTATCGTGAACACGGCGTGCCGGCGACGATCCTGGATTATGCGAAGCTGCAGGACTTGCAATTATGGAGCCTCGCCGGCGTCGAGGCGCAGATCGCGGCCTTCGCCGACGACATCGCCTATGACGCCCACGATATCGACGACGGATTGCGCGCGGAGCTATTCCAATCCGAGGATCTCGCCGCGCTGCCATTGCCGGGGCGTATCGTCGCTGAAATCCGTACTAATTATCCGGGGCTCGACAATCATCGTCTCGTTCACGAACTGGTTCGCCAATTGATCGGGCTATTGATCGACGATGTCGTCGCCGAGACGGGGCGCCGGATCGAAGCACTGGCGCCGCGTTCGGCCGACGATGTGCGGCAGGCCTCATCGCCTGTCGCCGGCTTCTCGGCGGCGATGGCGGAGGCCGATAGCGCCATCAAGAGCTTTCTCTGGACGCGGGTCTATCGGCACGAACGGGTCATGCAGGTGATGGACCAGGCTGCCGCCGTGGTGCGCGACCTGTTCGCGCGCTATCTCGCGCATCCGGCCGATCTGCCGGCGGAATGGAACGAGGGGATGGCCCGGCTCGACGAAGCCTCCCGGGCGCGCCGGGTCGCCGATTTCATCGCCGGCATGACCGACCGCTATGCGCTCGCCGAGCATGCCCGGCTCTTTGACTCGACCCCGGAATTACGTTAGGCGCGCGGCGTGCCGAATTGGCGCTGTAACACACATTATCGATGCCCACAGACAACATATTCGCCGATATGCTCGACCGCGTGCGGCGCGCCAATGACGCGCTGATCGCGGCGGACCTTTTGCCGGCCGGCATCGACCAGTCGCGCGTGACCATCGAGCCGCCGCGCGATCCGACCCATGGTGACATGGCGACCAACGCGGCGATGGTTCTGGCCAAAGACGCCGGGAGGAAGCCGCGCGAGCTTGCGGAGGCGATCGCCGAGAAGCTTCGCGCCGACGAGATAGTCGCCAAGGTCGATGTCGCCGGACCGGGTTTTATCAATCTCACGCTCAAGCCGGCGGCCTGGATCGAGGCCTTGCGGCAGGCGATCAAGCGCGGGCCGGATTACGGCAAGAGCGCCATCGGCGCGGGCGCGCCGGTCAATGTGGAATACGTCTCGGCGAATCCGACCGGGCCGATGCATGTCGGTCACTGCCGTGGCGCGGTATTCGGCGATGCGCTGGCGAGCTTGCTGGCTTTCGCCGGTTTTGCGGTCACGCGCGAATATTACATCAACGATGCCGGCGCGCAGGTCGACGTGCTCGCGCGCTCGGCCTTCCTGCGTTACCGGCAAGCGCTCGGCGAGGACATTGGCGACGTTCCGGAAGGGCTTTATCCGGGCGACTATTTGAAGCCGGTCGGCGAAGCGCTTGCGGCTGAGCATGGCGACAGCCTGAAGGCCCAAGCCGAGGCGGCGTGGCTTCCGCTGGTGCGAGCCAAGGCCATCGAGATGATGATGGCGGCGATCCGCGCCGATCTCGCCGCGCTCAATATCAAATTCGACGAATTCCTTTCTGAGCGATCGCTGATCGCCGGCGAAGTCGACCGCGTTGCGGCGACGATCGATTGGCTGCGCCAGCGCGGCGAAGTGTATGAAGGCCGGCTGCCGCCGCCCAAGGGCGCGCCCGTCGAGGATTACGAGGACCGCGAGCAAACGCTGTTTCGCTCGACCCAATTCGGCGACGATATCGATCGTCCGTTGAAGAAGTCGGACGGGTCCTACACCTATTTCGCCTCCGACATCGCTTATCATCGCTCGAAACTGGAACGCGGCTTTCGCACTTTGATCGACGTCTGGGGCGCCGATCACGGCGGCTATATCAAACGCATGCAGGCGGCGGTCGCGGCTTTGAGCGATCGGAAAGCCGAACTCGATGTCAAAGTCGTTCAGCTTGTGAAGCTTTTGCGCGCCGGCGAGCCGGTCAAAATGTCAAAGCGGGCAGGGGAGTTCGTCACGCTTCGCGAAGTTGTGGATGAAGTCGGCCGCGACGCCGTCCGCTTCATGATGCTGTTTCGCAAGAATGACGCCGCGCTCGATTTCGACCTTGCCAAAGTCGTTGAGCAGTCGCGCGACAATCCGGTGTTTTATGTCCAATACGGCCACGCCCGCGCGCAGTCGATTTTCCGCAATGCCCGAACCGCCTTCGCCGACCTGCCGGTGAACATCGCTGATTTGGTCGATATCGCCGACCTGGACCGGCTGTCCGACCCGGCGGAACTCGCGCTGATGCGGCGTATTGCACTCTACCCGCGCAGTGTCGAGGCCGCCTCATTAGCGCACGAGCCACACCGAATAGCCTTTTATCTGTTTGACTTAGCGTCCGAATTTCATGCGCTTTATACGCTCGGCAACGCCTCGCCTCATTTACGCTTCATTATCCAGAATGATCGACAAATGACGGTGGCGCGGCTTGTGCTTGTGCAGGGCGTCGCCACCGTGCTTGGCTCGGGGCTCGCGCTACTCGGGGTGGAAGCGCCAAACGAGATGCGCTAGGGACGCTTCGCCCGTTTGCGGCGTCCTTGGTGGTGCGCTTGAGTGAGTTGCGGTCGAAGGGCTGACCCGTAACGCCCCAATCGGGGCTAACTCCGAGGCTAATAACCCCTATGGCCGATAACATTTACCGCTCTTATCGCAATCGCGACGAAGTCCCTTATGACGGCGACGGCGTCCCTGCGCGCGAGCCGGCCGATCCGCTCGCCCAGTTGGCGCGGCTCATCGGTCAGAACGATCCGAGGAATGAATTCGACCACGATGGGGTAGCCGACGCCGCTCCCCAGGAGTGGCCGGCCGACGAACATTATGCCGAACCCGGCCAAGTTGCCGACCAGGGTTACGCCGAACAGGGTTATGACGAGCGGTATGACGAACGCTACGATCCGCCTCGGCTTGCCGAGCCGCCGGTGCCTTATCGTGCCGCACCTCCGTTGCGAGGCGGCGATTATGTTCAGCAGGTTCCGCCGCGATCAAACCGCGCGCGCGAGGATGCGCGCTTTTACGCACCGGTCGAGCCGCGTTATCCGGAAGCGCCGGCAGATTACGGCCAGCAGTTACCCGCCTTCGCGGCCCAGTCGCACGACGATTACGATTACGAAGATCAAGAGCAGTACGACGAGCCCTACGCCGAGGAGGAAGACGAAGCGCCGAGCGGCCGCCGGCGCGGCGGTCTTGTCATCGTCGCGGCTGTTCTCGGACTGGCGGTGCTCGGCACCGCTGGCGCCTTTGCCTACCGCGCCATGTTTGGCGGCTCGATGATGCCGTCGCTGCCGCCCATCATCAAAGCGGATACTGGTCCGAACAAGATCGTGCCAAGTGCCAGAAACGCGCAGGGCAGCGGCTCGGACCAGGCCAATACGATCACCGGCACTTCGGGTGAGAAAGTCGTTTCGCGCGAAGAGCAGCCCGTCGATGTGCCGGCGCCGGCCAATAACGCTCCACGCGTGGTCTCTACGATTCCAATTTTCCCCGCTCCGCCGCCGCCGCCGGGCGCTTGGGCGTCCGGAGTGGCCGGCACCGGCGTTCCCTCGGCGCCAGCGGTCGGCGCGATGGCACCGGCGTCGACTGTGCCGCCGTCGGGCCAAGCAATGTCCCCAGCCGCCGCGGCGCCTGTGTCACAGGCACCGACTACGGCGTCGACCGAGCCGAAAAAGATTCACACGGTGGCTATCCGGCCTGATCAATCGGGCGGTACCGACGCGCCACTCGCACTAGCGCCGCGGGCAGGTGCGGCACCGAAACCCGCCGCCGCGCCAATGCCGCCGCGTACGATGGTGGCGGCAGCCGGTGGCAACACCCCGATGTCGATCGTGCCAACGCACGGCGAAACGGCTGCCGCTCCGCCGGCTCGCACCCGGACGGCAGCGGTGCAGCCGATGGCGCCGGCCGCGACACAAAGCCCCGCGGCCGGCGGCGGTTACGCCGTGCAGCTCACGTCGCAGCGCAGCGAGGCGGAGGCTCAGAGCGCCTTCCGTAGCCTTGCCGCGAAATATCCGACCCAGCTCGGCGGCCAGCAACCGATCATCCGCCAGGCCGATTTAGGCGCCAAGGGCATCTATTATCGCGCTTTGGTCGGCCCCTTTGCCTCGGTGGAACAGGCCGCCGGCTTATGTTCGAGCCTGAAGGCTGCCGGCGGCTCTTGCATCGTCCAAAGGAATTAACGGCCACGAGCTTGACCCTCGCGGGAGCGGCACGCTAAGCGGCCGAATGCGTGCCTTTATCACCGGCGTTGCCGGACCCGCGTTGACGGCCGAGGAACGGCAGTTCCTCAAGGAGGCCGAGCCGTGGGGCCTGATCGTCTTCAAGCGCAATGTCGAGACGCCTGAGGCTTTGCGGCGGCTGATCGCCGAGTTCCGCTCGGTGGTGGGGTGGCATGCGCCCGTTTTGATCGACCAGGAAGGCGGTCGGGTGCAGCGGCTCGGACCGCCGCACTGGCCAGCTTATCCACCGGGCGCTGCCTATGGCGCGCTGTTCGACCGCGATCGCGACACCGGCCTCGCAGCGGCAAGGCTGGGCGCTCGCCTGATCGCTGCCGATCTCGCGGAACTCGGAATCGATGTCGATTGTGCCCCCATTGCGGATGTTCCCGTTTCCGATGCCGACCTGATCATCGGCGACCGCGCCTACGGCACGGAACCCGGCAAAGTGGCCGCGATTGCTGGGGAGATCGCGGTAGGGTTGATGGAAGGCGGCGTCTTGCCGGTGCTAAAGCACATCCCCGGTCATGGCCGGGCCACCGCCGACAGTCATGAGCGGCTCCCGGTGGTGAAGGCCGACCGGGCGACGCTCGAAGCCACTGATTTCGCCGCGTTTCGGCCGCTGAACCATTTACCCCTGGGGATGACTGCACATGTTGTGTTTACGGCCTTCGACCCGGTCGCACCGGCCACCAGTTCGGTCACTATAGTGCAGGACGTGATTCGTGATTCGATTGGGTTCCGGGGCCTTTTGATGAGTGACGATGTCTCGATGGGCGCGTTGTCGGGCTCGCTCGGCGATCGCGCCAAGGCGGCGATCATGGCCGGCTGCGACGTTGTTCTCCACTGCAACGGCAAAATGCCGGAAATGCGCGCGGTAGCCGCCGCATCACCGATGCTCGCGGGCGAGGCCGCGCGACGAGCTTCCGCCGCGCTGGCGTTACGGCGCTCGCCCACGCCAATCGATCACGCCGCCGGCCGGGCGGAATTCTCCAATCTCATGGCGGGCATTCTGCCTGCGCAGGGTTCCGCATGAACGCCGAAAATAACAACGCGGAAAATGCCCAAAACGGTGGCGCTCAAAATGTGAGCGCTCAAGACATGAGCGCTCAAGATATGAACGCCAAGGTCTTGGAGTTCGAGGGTGCCCTTCCGGATCGGGCCTCCGACGAGCCGGCGCTGGTGGTCGACGTTGAAGGTTTCGAAGGCCCGCTCGACTTGCTGCTGACTCTGGCCCGCCAGCAAAAGGTCGATCTTGCCAAGATTTCGATCCTGGCGCTTGCCGATCAGTATCTCGCCTTCATCGAGGCGGCGCGCAAACTGCGGCTGGAACTTGCCGCCGACTACCTGGTGATGGCGGCGTGGCTCGCCTACCTCAAGTCGCGTCTGTTGCTGCCCGAGCAGCACGCGCCGGAAGGCGCTAGCGCCGAGGATCTGGCGAATGCGCTCGCGCAACGGCTGCGGCGGCTCGAGGCGATCCGACAGGTCGCCGAGCAATTGCTCAACCGGCCACAGCTCGGCCGCGACGTCTTCCAGCGCGGCCTTCCGGAGCCGATCGCCGAGGTCAAGCGGCCGGAATGGACGGCGACACTCTACGATTTACTGTCGGCCTATGCCGGCCGGCGGCAGACCAAGGCGAGGTCCTTCGTCCGCATGGCCAAGCGCAGCGTCTGGTCGCTTGCCGAAGCGCGCGAGGCGCTGGAACGGCTGGTCGGACAGTCCTTGGAATGGTCGGCGCTCGATCAATATCTGATCGCCTATCTGGTCGAGCCCTCGATGGTTCCTACCGTGCTGGCATCGAGCTTTGCCGCGAGCCTCGAATTGGTGCGCGAAGGCCGGCTCGAATTCCACCAGCAGGGGGCGTTCACCCCGCTGTTTCTGCGCAAGCGGCAGCAGACGGGGGGCGGCGAATTTGCGGGCGGTGCAATCCCGCAAGGTTCGACCACAGAAACTGGGAATGCGTAAGAGGGAGAATGAATCAATGTCGAATGTCGCGGAGATGCGAGTGATTATCGGCGACAAGGAGGAGGAGCTGGAACCGGAACGCGCGGAGGAATTGCGCATCCTCGAGGCGCTCCTGTTTGCCGCCGAGGCGCCTCTCGACGAAAAGGCATTGGTGGCCCGCCTGCCTGGGGGGACCGACGTGCATGCGCTGCTGCTGCAATTGCAGAACGAATATGCGGCGCGCGGCGTCAATCTCGTCCGCATCAATGGCAAATGGACGCTGCGCACCGCCAACGATCTCGCCTGGCTGCTCACCCATGAATTGGTGGTGACGCGAAAGCTGTCGCGCGCGGCCATCGAGACGCTTGCCATCGTCGCCTATCACCAGCCGGTGACTCGTGCCGAGGTCGAGGAAATCCGCGGCGTGACAACGTCCAAAGGCACGCTCGACGTCCTCTTGGAAACCGGCTGGATTCGGCTGCGCGGCCGCCGCAAGGCGCCGGGCCGGCCGGTCACCTATGGGACCAATGAGATGTTTCTGTCGCACTTCGGGCTCGATGCGCTGACCGATCTGCCCGGCCTCGACGAGCTCAAGGGCGCCGGACTGGTCGACGCCACGATCCCGGCCGATTTCGCGGTCCCGGTTCCGTCCGACGATCCGGCACTGCGCGACGACGAAGATCCGCTGGAGCCGGGCGATCTCGACCTCGGTCTCGCGCCACCGGCCGAGCGCAGCGAGGAATAATCATCCTGCCCCGCGCTGGCGAGGAAGGGGACCACCCTGCGTCAGCAGGGTGGCGGAAGGGGCGTCTGACTTGGAGAAAAGTCCCAAACGCGCTCGCTTCGCACCGCTCTCGCTGCGCTATACAGGGCGGACAGCATATTAAGCCTGCGGCTTAGCGGCGCCGCCACCGCGCTTGTTTTTGCCGGTCCCGGCGCCTAGTTTCTCGCTCAAACCGGCATACGTTTGGGTCATCCTGGGCGTTTGCGCGGACGGAGGATTTCATGGGCTCTTTGAGCATCTGGCACTGGTTGATCGTCGGCGCCGTACTTCTCGTCGTATTCGGCGGGCGCGGCAAGATTTCCGACATGATGGGCGATGTCGCCAAAGGCATCAAAGCCTTCAAGAAGGGCATGTCCGACGAAGACACCGATGCCGCGACCAAATCGGATGCGCCGATGCGATCGATCGACCATCAAACCACGGCCGACATCAAGCGGCGCGCCGAATCCGAGAGCAAGGTCTAACCGGACAAGGCTGACGGCGGCTGCGCGCGGCGTGCGGTAGCGCAGCCGGAGACTTTTTCATGTTCGACATCAGTTGGACGGAATTCCTGCTCATCGGCATTGTCGCGCTGGTCGTGATCGGGCCGAAAGAGCTGCCCGGCGTCATGCGCACGATCGGGCAGTACACCCGCAAGATCCGCGGCATGGCGACTGATTTTCAAAATCAGTTCCAGGAAGCGATGCGCGAAGCCGAGATGGCCGACCTGAAGAAGCAGGTCGACGATATGGCAAGCGACATCAAGAGCTACGATCCGCTCAAAAGCGTGCGTGAAGACATCGAAACCGCCGGCAAGGACATTGAGAAGTCCATTACCGCGGGTAGCGAGACCAAGCTCGTTGAGGACAACTCGAACCTCGACCCCGCTTCCGTACCGGAGGCCCTGCCGCCAGCCGCATCTGCCGCCCTGCCGCCGGCGCCGGAACCGGGCGTGACCGGACCATTGCTGGAACAATCCACCGATGCCGTCGCGCCGGCGAACGCCGCGCCGATGAACATCAACCCCGTGAGCCCCGACCCGGTCAGCGCCGAGCCTGTGAGCGGCGAGCCTGCGAGCACCGAGCGCACCGGATGAGCCGCGAAGACGAAGAGAAGGAGATCGAGGCGACCAAGGCGCCGCTGATGGAGCATTTGGTCGAGCTGCGGTCGCGGCTGATCAAGGCGCTGGCTGCATTCTTCCTCGCCGCCATCGTCTGTTTCTTCCTCGCCAAGCACATTTTCAATATTCTGACCTGGCCCTATATCTGGATCGCGGGTCCGGAGAATTCCAAATTCATCTATACCGGCCTCCTCGAATATTTCGTCGTGCAGCTCAAGCTGTCGCTGTTCGGCGCAGCCTTTATCGCCTTTCCGGTGATCGCGACCCAGATTTACATGTTCGTCGCGCCCGGCCTCTATCGCAACGAGAAGCAGGCCTTCCTGCCGTATCTCATCGCTACGCCGATCTTCTTCGTGCTTGGCGCGATGGTGGTCTATTTCCTGGTCTGGCCGATGCTGGCCCGGTTCTCGCTCAGCATGCAGCAACTGGGCGGCGCCGGCGAGGCGACGATCGAACTGTTGCCGAAGGTCGAGGACTATCTCGCCCTGATGATGAAGCTCATCCTGGCGTTCGGCATCGCCTTCCAGTTGCCGGTGATCCTGACGCTGCTTGGCCGGGTCGGCATCATTACCTCGGATCAGCTCAAATCGAAGCGCCGCTATTTCATCGTCATCGCCTTCGTCATCGCCGCCGTGCTGACTCCGCCCGATGTGCTCAGTCAAATGTCCCTTGCGCTGCCGCTGGTCGCGCTCTACGAGGGCTCGGTCTGGTCGGTGCGCATGGTTGAGCGGCGGCTGGAGCGGGAACGCGCCGCGGCCGCGGCGAAGCCCGCGGAGTGATCGGCGTCTATAATGACGAGGCGTTTTTTGATTCGTCATGGCCGGGCTGGTCCCGGCCATCCCGCTTAGCCGGGCATCGTGCCCATTGAATCGGGATGCCCGGCACGAGGCCGGGCATGACGGTTTGGAAATAAGACCATGCACGACATCAAATTCATTCGCGACAATCCCGAGGCTTTCGACCGCGGCTTGGCGCGGCGCGGGCTGGCGCCGGAGGCGGCGCGGTTGATCGGGCTCGACGAGACGCGCCGGGAAAAAATCCTCGAACTCGAAAAAGCACAAGCCCGCCGCAACGCCGCGTCGAAGGAGATCGGCGAGGCGAAGAAGAGCAAGGACGAAGAAAAAGCCAAGGCCTTGATGAGCGAAGTCGCGACGCTCAAGGAATCGATCCCGGCAATGGAGGCGCAGGAAAAAGCAGCCTCCAAGGCGCTCGACGACGCGCTTTCGCAAATCCCCAATCTGCCGCTCGACGAAGTGCCAGACGGCAAGGATGAAAAGGACAACGTCGAGCATCATCGCTTCGGCGCCAAGCGGGATTACGCGTTCACGCCGAAGCAGCATTTCGAACTCGGCGAGGCGCTCGGACAAATGGACTTCGATGCGGCGGCAAAGCTCTCCGGAGCCCGCTTTGTGGTCTTGAAAAAAAGTCTCGCCCGCCTGGAACGTGCACTCGGGCAATTTATGCTCGACGTTCACACTAGTGATCCGCACAATTACACGGAGATCGCGCCACCTATCCTGGTACGTGACGAAATCATGTTTGGTACCGCGCAGTTACCGAAATTTTTTGAAGATCAATTCGCCGCATTGTCGGCGTCGGTGCTCGAAGGTGCGGTTGAATACGATGACGAAGGTAATCGCGACGCTTATGAGTACGAGTTCACCCGCAATATCGGTGACCCGGAACGATATTGGCTCATCCCCACCGCCGAAGTCCCGCTAACAAACCTCGTCCGCGAATCCATCATCGACGAAGCCGAATTGCCGATGCGGCTTACCGCTTGCACGCCGTGTTTTCGCGCGGAAGCGGGCGCTGCTGGCAAGGACACGCGCGGCATGATCCGGCAGCATCAGTTCACCAAGGTCGAGCTCGTCTCAATCACCACGCCGGAGCAATCGAAAGACGAGCATGAGCGCATGCTGGCTTGCGCCGAGGAAATCCTGCGCCGGCTCGAGCTGCATTATCGCGTGGTGACGCTGTCGACCGGCGACATGGGCTTTGCATCACAAAAGACCTACGACATCGAAGTATGGCTGCCCGGACAGAACATGTACCGGGAAATTTCGTCGTGTTCGGTCTGCGGTGAATTCCAGGCGCGGCGCATGAAGGCGCGCTACCGCACCAAAGAAGGCCGCGAGGTGCGTCACGTCCACACGCTCAACGGCTCCGGCGTTGCGGTGGGCCGCGCGCTGATCGCGGTGATGGAAACCTATCAGCAGGCCGACGGGTCGATCGCCGTACCGGAAGCGTTGCAGGGCTATATGGGCGGCTTGAAAGTCATCGGGAAGCAATGAGCGTTGTCAAAGCGAACAAAGCCATGCGCATTCTCGTCACCAATGACGACGGCATTCACTCGCATGGTCTCGACGTGTGCGAAGCGATAGCACAGACGTTGTCGGACGAAGTCTGGGTGGTGGCGCCGGAAACCGACCAGTCGGGTGTCGCCCATTCGCTGTCGCTCAACGATCCGCTGCGGCTTCGTCAGGTCGGAGACCGGCGCTTCGCGGTGCGCGGCACCCCCACCGATTGCGTCATCATGGGGGCACGTCATCTGCTCGACGGCAAGGACGTCGATCTCGTCCTGTCCGGCGTCAATCGCGGCCGCAATGTGGGTGAGGACGTGATTTATTCCGGCACCGTCGCCGGTGCGATGGAAGGCACGATCCTCGGCATTCCGTCGTTTGCTTTGTCGCAATCCTATAAGTCGCGCAGCGGCCAGCCGCCGTTTTGGGACACAGGTTTGCGGTATGCGCCGGACATCATCCGCAGCGTGCTGGGGCAGGGTGTCGGGCAAGACGTGCTGATCAACATCAATTTTCCGGATTGCCGGCCGGAAGAGGTCAAGGGGATCGCGGTGTCGACGCTCGGACGGCGCCGGCAGGAACGCTTGCATCTCGACAAGCGCGCCGACGGCCGCGGCAATCCGTATTACTGGATCGCCTATTCCGGCATGAGTGCGGCCAAATCCGAGCAGGGCACCGATATGGCTGCTCTCGACGACCATCGCGTCGCGGTCACACCGCTCAAGATCGATATTACCGATCAGCCGACGATGACCGGGCTCGCCGCGTTGTTTGCGAAAAAAACTTAGCCGACTTTCGGCGCGACCGGGTTCAGGGTTGCGGCTTGCAGCGCGGCGGCGAGCGCCTCCGATTGGAACGGCTTCTGCAGGGCGGGGCTGTCCCGATAGGCTTCCGGTACGCCGCGCTGGCCGTAACCGCTGGCGAACACGAAGGGCAGCCCGCGTTCGGCCAAAATCGCGACCACGGGGGTGATCGGCTTGCCATTGAGATTGACGTCAAGGAGCGCCACGTCGAATTCGGCCTGTTTCGCGAGCGTCAACGCCTCTTCGATGGTGCCGGCTTGTCCGGCAACCGTATGGCCGAGATCTTCCAGCATACCCTCGAGCAGCATGCGGATCATCAGCTCATCCTCGACGATGAGGACGCGCTTACTATGGGCGGGCTTTGCCTCAGACAACATTCTTACCCCGTGCTTGAACTTTTGCGGCTTTCGGAGCCGCATCCCCGGTTGCCATGCGGGGCGACCGCAAAACGCCGGCACCGGGCTTTGGTTCCTTAATAACAGCAAACCGCGTTATGCCCCGGACCGCTTTGAGCCACAACCCGCAGGAATCAGTGTAAGCCGGGCCATGGAATGCTAGAATCCGACCGAGCGCGCCTTTTAAGCGAGGATGCCGGTGACCGCACTCCCTGCTGCCGATGTCGAACGGATGGAATTCCAGCTGGCGTTGCGCCGGCGCGGCATCAGCGACCAAGCCGTGCTGCGCGCGATGGATGAAGTCCCGCGCGAATATTTCGTTACGCCGGATCTCATCGAGAGCGCCTACGCCGACCAGGCGCTACCGATCGCCTGCGGGCAGAGCATCAGCCAGCCCTTTGTGGTCGCCTATATGACCGAACAGCTCCAGATCGAGCCGGCCCACCGGGTGCTGGAGATCGGCACAGGCTCCGGCTACCAGGCATCGATCCTGTCGCGGCTGGCCGGTGAGGTGGTGAGCGTCGAGCGGTACCGGACGCTCGCCGAAGCGGCGCGGACGCGGATCGAGACGCTGGGCTACAGCAATGTCACCGTTGTTGTCGGTGACGGCATGGATGGTGCCCCGGATTTTGCGCCGTTCGACCGCATCTTGGTCACGGCTGCGGCCGAGGAGATACCGGAAGCATTGACGGCCCAGCTTGCCGAAGGCGGCAAAATGATCCTGCCGGTCGGTCCGCGCGATGACACGCAATACATTGTAAAGCTCGATAAGCAACCGGGCGGCAAGCTCGTTCGCGACAACCTGATTGCGGTGCGGTTTGTGCCGCTTTTGCCCGGCCGGGCGCGCGAGCTTTAGGCGTAAATGTGTGACTGCGAAGACACATAAAAGGCACGCAACGATTTATCGAAAGAAACGCCGCGGCACTTAAAGCCCTGTTTACCGCAATGTTGTTTATTCGCTCGTCCCTTTAGTTGCGTGCGAGTGAGTAACCATGTGCGCATCGCCTCGGTCGGCCATCTGGCCTCAGCTGGTAGCGATTTCGTTAATAGGTCTTGCAGCCGCCAGCTGTAGCGCCGATTCCGGCCGCTTCGGTGAAGGCTTCGGCCCCAGCGCTCCACCGCCATCACGCGGCGATGTCACCGGGTCGATCCAGACCGCGCCCGCAAGCCATATCGAAAGCCATCCGCTGCCGCATATTGCCAGCGCCGACGAGGGCAATTCGGGCGGTGGCCGCGGCATGGGCTCCTACCAGCCCAACGCAGAAGTCACCGGCTCGATTGCGGCGCCCCCGCGGCCGGTTTGGACCTGGGAAGGCGGCACGCCGGTCACGGTCGGACCGGGTGAGACGCTCGAAACAATCGCGCGCGCCCATGGCGTGCCCCTCTCGGCGCTGATGGAAGCGAACAGCATCAGCAACCCGGCTACGGTGCATCCGGGCCAGCATCTCGTTATCCCGCGGTATCGTTCCTCGGTGGCTGCGATGCCGCCGCAAACCCGCATGGCCTCGACCGCGCCGCCGATGCCGGCGCCGGTCGGTCCGCCCCGGACCGCGCTGGTCGCGCCGTCCGGCACACATATCGTCGCACCGGGCGAAACGCTCAACAGTATCGCGCGGCTCTACGGCAAGCCGGTCATGGTCCTTGCCAAGGCCAACAATATTCCGCCCACCACCATGGTGAAGGTCGGCGACCGCATCGTCATTCCGGAAATGCGGGAGGCACGTGCTGTTCCGCCGGCCGCCGCGCCGGTGGCGCCGCGCGCCGATGTTCCGGCCGCGCCGCAGACGACGTCCAGCGTTGCCACAATTGAATCGCCGCATAGCGCGCGGCTCGCGTCGCCGACGCAGGTTCCCGCGGCCGAAGACAACTCGGTCAAGGCCGCCGAGCCCGCCGGCGATCTAGCGGGCTTCCGCTGGCCGGTGCGCGGGCGTGTCATCGCCGCCTTCGGACCGAAGCCGAATGGCGTGCAGAACGACGGCATCAATCTCGCGGTGCCCGAGGGCACGCCGGTCAAGGCGGCTGAGGATGGCGTCGTCGCCTATGCGGGCAATGAGCTCAAAGGCTACGGCAATCTGGTGCTGGTGCGCCATTCCAATGGTTTCGTCACCGCCTACGCCCACGCCAGCGACATCCTGGTCAAGCGCGGCGACAGCGTGAAGCGCGGTCAGGTGATTGCGCATTCCGGCCAGACCGGAAACGTCACCTCGCCGCAATTGCACTTCGAAATCCGCAAGGGCGCGACGCCGGTCGATCCGGCGCAATATCTCAACGGGGCCTAATCGTCATTCCGGGGCGCCACGAAATGGCGACCCCGGAATCCATATTCGCCGGCCTGTGAGTATGGATTCCGGATTTGCCGCTGCACGGCAATCTGGAATGACCCATCAGCTTCCCATCTTAACGCCCAGCCGGCCGGCCAGATCCTGAATATATTGCCAGGCGACGCGGCCGGAGCGCGAGCCGCGCGTCGTTGCCCATTCGAGCGCTTCGCGGCGTAGCTCTTCGCCCTTAAGCGGCACGTGGTAATGGCCGATATAGGCCTCGACCATGGCGAGATATTCGTCCTGGCTGCAGCGATGAAAGCCGAGCCAGAGTCCGAACCGGTCCGACAGCGACACCTTCTCTTCGACCGCCTCGCCGGGATTGATCGCGGTCGAGCGCTCGTTCTCCACCATTTCGCGCGCCAATAAATGCCGCCGGTTCGAGGTGGCGTAGAAGATCACGTTGTCCGGCCGGCCCTCGATGCCGCCTTCGAGCATGGTCTTGAGCGATTTGTACGAGGTGTCATCGCCGTCGAATGACAGATCGTCGCAAAACACGATGAAACGTTGCGACGCGTTGCGCAGAAGTCCCATCAGGTCGGGCAACGACTCGATGTCCTCGCGATGGATTTCGATCAGCTTTAATCCCGCTTCCGGGTGTGCGGCACCGATCGACGCATGCGCGGCTTTGACCAGCGATGATTTGCCCATGCCACGCGCGCCCCACAGCAGCGCGTTGTTCGCCGGCAGGCCGCGGGCGAAACGTTCGGTATTTTCGACCAGAAGATCGCGCACCCGCTCGATGCCCTGCAGAAGCGACATGTCGACACGGTTGACGCGGCGAACCGCCGCGAGCTTGCGCCCCTCCGGGTGCCAGACGAAAGCTTCGGCAGCGGCAAAGTCAGGCGCGGCCGGCGGCGGCGGGGCGAGGCGTTCCAGGGCGCCCGCGATCCGCGCCAACAGTTCGGCTTGGCCGTCGCCCTTGACGCTTTTGCTCGGCGCCTTGCGTGGACTGTTTTTCGAAGATTTAGCGGTCAAGCGAGGAAGAGATTTGGCCATGTTTACACCGGGTTCGGACCGTTTCCTTAGCCGGGGAGGGCAGTACCCGCAAGTTTGGCCGACCCGCGCCGTAGCGTTGCAATTAGGCCAACGGCGGTTATAGTCCGCGCGATTTTGCGCGCAGAAGCGGCCCTTATCCCGGGCGGCGCGCCGTCCCGCCGCCCCTTTGCGCCCTGTTGCGCTCCCTTTGGAGGAATAATGCTGATCACCCCCGCATATGCGCAATCGAACCCTTTGAGCGGCCTGTTAGGCGGCGATTCAGCGGGCATGATTACGTCGTTCATGCCGCTGATCCTGATTATCGTGATTATGTACTTTTTGGTGCTTCGCCCGCAGCAGCAAAAGGTCAAACAGCATCAGGCCATGGTCAAAGCGCTGCGCCGGGGCGATACCGTGGTCACCAATGGCGGCATCGTCGGCAAGGTCACCAAAGTGGTCGATGACGACCAGATCGAGATCGAGATTTCCGACGGCGTGCGGGTGCGGCAGATGCGCTCCATGGTCACTGAAGTGCGCGCCAAGGGCGAGCCGGTGAAAGACGACAGCGCGAGTTGATCCGACCTGTGACTTCCTGCTGTGGAAGGCAGAAGAGAGCGTAACGAGGAATAACGAAGTCCATGTTGTTTTTCACGCGGTGGAAGGCGTTGGCTATCGTGCTCACGGCGCTCGTCGTGTGCCTTTGCGCCGTGCCTAATTTCTTTCCGGAGCGCGTGGTCAAAAATTGGCCGAGCTGGGCGCAACGCCATGTCGTGCTCGGGCTCGATCTGCAGGGCGGTTCGCATCTTTTGCTGGAGGTCGATTCCGGCGCGGTGCGTAAGGAGCAGCTGCAGTCGATCGATGACGATGTGCTGCGCGTTCTGCGCCAGGCGAAGATACCGTTCACCGGCCGCGCGATCCGCGGCAATGCCGTCGAAGTGCACATCACGCGCGACACCGATCTCGACAATGCGCTGAGCAAGCTGCGGGAACTCTCGCAACCGGTATCGGGTTTCGCCGGCACGACCGGCCAGCGCAACATCGATATCAGCAACAATGGTGGCCTGATTACGCTGACGCCCACCGATGCGGCGGTCACCGAGCGGGTGCGCCAAGCCGTCGATCAATCGATCCAGATCATCGAGCGGCGCGTCAATGAGATCGGCCTGGTCGAGCCGACCATCCAGCGCGAAGGCATCGATCGTATCCTGGTGCAGGTGCCGGGTTTGCAGGATCCGTCGCACCTCAAGGAGCTGTTGGGCAAAACCGCCAAGCTCGACTTCCGCATGGTCGATTTGTCGATGACGCCGGAGCAGGCGGCGCAATCGCATCCGGCGGATTCGGAAATCCTTCCGGGCGAGGAGCCGGGACAGAATTATCTGATCGAAAAACGCGTATTGGTGTCCGGCGCCGATCTCGTCGATGCCCAGGCGGGCTTCGATCCGACGAATAACGAACCGGTCGTGAACTTCCGCTTCAATTCGTCCGGCGCACGCAAGTTCGCCGACGCAACGACCGCCAATATCGGCAAGCCGTTTGCCATCGTGCTCGACAATAAGGTGATCTCCGCGCCTGTCATTCGCTCGGCGATCGTTGGCGGCTCGGGACAGATCTCGGGCAACTTCACGGTGCAGTCGGCGAACGATCTTGCCGTTTTGTTGCGCGCCGGCGCGCTACCGGCGCCGCTCACCATTATCGAGGAACGTACCGTCGGCCCCGGCCTTGGCCAGGATTCGATCAACGCCGGCGAGCATGCGGCCTATGCCGGCGCGGCGCTCGTCATCATCTTCATGTTCGCGACCTACGGCCTCTTCGGGCTGTTCGCCAATATCGCCGTGGCGGTAAACGTCGCCATGATCTTTGGCGTGCTGTCGCTGCTCAGCGCCACGCTGACGCTGCCCGGCATCGCCGGCATCGTGCTGACGGTCGGTATCGCGGTCGATTCCAACGTGCTGATCTACGAGCGCATCCGTGAGGAAGTGCGTGCCGGGCGAACCGCGATCAGCGCCATCGACGCCGGCTTCACGCGCGCGCTCGCCACCATTCTCGACTCCAACATCACCACCTTCATCGCCGCGGCGGTGCTGTTCTATATCGGCACTGGGCCGGTCCGCGGCTTTGCCGTGACGCTCGGCATCGGCATTCTCACCACGCTGTTCACCGCCTTCACGCTGACCCGCTTGATCGTGGCCTATTGGGTCCGGATGTGGCGGCCGCGCGTCGTGCCGATCTAACGAGCATGATCCCGAAAAGTGGACATCGGTTTTCGGAAATGATCATGCTCAAACTGAACACTGTTTGAAAGATAACTCGTGCGCCTGCTTCGCATCGTTCCCGACGACACCAAATTCGATTTCATGCGCTTCCGGCGCATCAGCTTTCCTGTTTCGGCGTTGCTGTCGATCGCCGCGATCGCACTGTTCTTTTTCCACGGCCTAAATTTCGGCATCGACTTCGTCGGCGGGACGCTGATGGAAGTGCAGACCAAGGCCGGGCCGGCCGACCTTTCCAAGATGCGCACGACTATCGGCTCCCTGCATCTCGGCGATTTCCAATTGCAGCAGTTTGGCGCACCGAACGACGTGTTGATCCGGATTTCAGAGCAGCCGGGCGGCGACGAAGCGCAACAAGCCGCCGTGCAGAAGGTCCGCGAGGCGCTTGGCGACGAGGTGGATTACCGGCGCGTCGAGGTGGTGGGCCCGAGTGTCTCTACCGAGCTCCTTGCTTACGGCACCATCGGGCTCGTGCTCGCCATCGTCGCGATCCTGATTTACCTGTGGTTCCGCTTCGAATGGCAGTTCGCCCTCGGCGCTATGATCGCCAATGTGCACGACCTTGTGCTCACCGTCGGCTTCATGTCGCTCACCCATATCGATTTCGATCTCACCAGTATCGCGGCACTGCTGACCATCCTCGGCTACTCGCTCAACGATACGGTGGTGATTTACGACCGTATCCGCGAAATGCTGCGCCGCTATAAGCGGATGCCGATGCCGGACCTGCTCAACGCGTCGGTTAATGCGACGCTGTCGCGCTCGATCGTGACCCACGTCACCGTGGCGATGTCGCTGTTGGCGCTGCTGCTGTTCGGCGGTCAGGCGATCCACAGCTTCACCGCGACCATGATGTTCGGCGTCGTGCTGGTCGGCACTTATACGTCCGTGTTTATTGCTTCGCCGATCCTGATCTATCTCGGCGTCGGTACCGGCCGCATGGGGGGCGGGGAAGAAACCGATTCGCCGCCCACGGCGCCGACAGCGGCACCGGTACCCGCAAAGCCATCGACGCCGCCGCAGCGGGCGAGAGCCCGGCGACGCTAGTGGCCGACGCGCCGCATCTGCCGCGTCAGGCGCTGATCGATGCGCACGGCGGCGGCGGCTTTCGTTTCGCCGACATGTCGCACCGCGGTTCGCTGCTGTGCCTCCCGGACGGGCTTTGGGCCTGGCCGGTCACGGCGCCGGCCGAAATCAACGGAGCGACGCTGGCGCACGTCCTAGCCCGGCTCGAGGCTCTGGATTTCTTCATCATCGGCACCGGCAACTCGCCGTGGATTGTGCCCGAACGGCTGCGGATGCGATTTCGCGACGCCCACGTGTCGGTCGACAGCATGACGACCGGGCCGGCCGTGCGCACCTATAACGTGATGCTGATGGAAAACCGCCGCGTCGGCGCCGGCTTGATCGCGGTCGAATAGTGCTAGCCTCGCGTTATGCAGGATGCATTCGCCTATTGCGCTGAATTGGTGCGGCAAGCCGATCGCGATCGCTTTCTCGCCGCACTGTTCGCGCCGGCGGAAGTCCGCGACGCGCTGACCGCGCTCTATGCCTTCAACATTGAAATAACCCGTGTACGTGAAGTCGCGCGCGAACCGCTGGCCGGTGAAATCCGTTTGCAATGGTGGAGCGAAGTCGTCGCCGGGGAACGCGGCGAGGAGGCAGGCGCCAATCCGGTCGCGGCGGCGCTGCTTATGGCCATGGCGCGGCATGGCCTCTCGGCAGACGCTCTGAGCGACCTGATCGATGCCCACCGCTTCGATCTCTACGACGATCCGATGGCGAGTTTTGCCGATCTTGAGTCCTACGCGTTGCGTACCGCTTCCGCGCTGATCACGCTCGCGGCGCGTGTTCTCGGTGACGACGTAGCGCTGGCCGCCGAGCCTGCCGGTATCGCCTACGGCATAACCGGCGTGTTGCGGTCATTTCCGTTACACGCGGCGCGCGGTCAGCTTTATATTCCAGAGGAATTACTATCGCGTCATGGCGTGCATCTCCATGACGTGTTCGCGGGGAAACCGTCGCCCGCGCTCGATGCGGCACTCGCCGAATTGCGCGGTTTGGCACGCGGCCGTCTCGCTGCCGCGCGCGAGGCCATTATTGGCTTGTCGCCGCGCGTGCTTCCGGCATTTCTTCCGGTAGCGCTGGTGCGGCCTTGGCTTGACCGTCTGGAACGAGGTGGTGCTTTCAAGCCGAGCGAAATATCGCCGTGGCGGCGGCAGTGGCTGATCTGGCGTGCGGCGCGAAATCCGGCACGGATCGCGGCTTGATTTGCGGCCGCGACATCTGAGCCGCTTTTCCGGGGCCGGATAGTAGAATATCCGCTGTTGCCGAAGCTGCGGCGCAGCGAACAAAGAGGGGCGGGGGCGCATGTTTAATCGGATTTATGCATCGGTCTTTTATGCATTGGTTTTGGCGGGGGGACTGGGAAGCATCGCCGTGGCATCGAGCCACGCTTTGGCGCAGGACTATCCGACCCGGCCGGTCACCGTCATCGTGGCGCAGCCGCCCGGCGGCGGCACCGACATCATCGCCCGCATCATCGCTCAGCAGCTCTCGATTCAACTTCGCCAGCCCTTCGTGGTCGAGAACCGGGCCGGCGCCGGCACGGTGGTTGGCACGGCAGCCGCCGCCAACGCGACGCCCGACGGCTACACGCTATTGACCGGCCTGAGTGCCAATATGGCCGTCAATCCGAGCCTCTTTGCTCATCTCGCCTATGACCCGGTCCGCGATTTTACGCCCGTCGGGATGCTGGCGGAGTTTCCGTTCGTCGTCGTCGTCAGCAATAATTTTCCGGCGCATTCCATCAAAGAATTGATCGCGATGGCCAAAGCGAAACCTGGCGACATCAATTTCGCGTCGGGCGGCAATGGCACCGGCCAGCACCTGTCGACGGAGCTGTTCGAGTTGTTGGCGGGTATCAAGATGACGCATGTACCTTATCGCGGTGCCGCGCCGGCCTATACCGACGTCATGTCGGGGCAAACGCCGGTTTTCTTCGATAATCTGGCGAGCGCGATGGGACAGATCAAAGGCGGCAGCGTGCGCCCGCTTGCGGTTACTGGCAAGGAACGCTCACCGCTTTTGCCCGATGTCCCGACGGTCGCCGAGTCCGGCGTTCCGGATTATGTCTATGATGTCTGGTTCGGACTGTGGGCGCCGAAGAACACGCCAAAGCCGATCGTCGAGAAATTATATGCCCAGATACAAAAAGTACTCGCCGATCCGGCGGTGAAAGAACGCATCGCCGCGGACGCGGGCGTGCCGATGAATATGCCGCTCGCCGACATCGAGCCGTTTGTCAAAGCCGAGATCGCCAAATGGGCGGACGTCGTCAAGCGGGCGGGCGTCACCGTCCAGCAATAGCGCTTCGGCCGCCGTTCGGGTTGAGGCCGAATGGCGAGCTAGGCGTGTTTTGCCGGCTTGTCGCAAACCTTGCAGGTGAACTTCGGCACTTCTTGCCCGGGCTCAACCATCACCGATGAGAATTCGCCGCAGCGGCCACACTGTCTCACGTGTTTTGTGGGCAGCTTTACAATGGGCTTCGTCGCCGCTGCTGTCGCCTCGATGGCTTGGGCGCGCAGTTCGGCTTTGGTAAGCGCTGGTCCTCGGGGCCGTTGCTTCATCGGCAATCCATGATCCGAAATCGTTTTGCATGGGAGGAAATCGGGTACGACGTCAGACCCGATGAGGAATGGGCACTGATCTCCCTGCTTCCGGGCGGAGCATGGGCCGGATCATTGGACGATTGTCAAGCTCGTTACCGCCCTGCGCAATGTTGCCATGCGTCTGGCGCTAGGGGTGGAGCAGGAGCTTCTGTGCCCGCCAGTTGAGTAATTCGCCGGCCCACAGGACGTTTTCGGACGGGCAGGCGAGTTCGTGGATCCAGCCGAACTGCTTAAGCTGTTTGCCGCTGCTGCCCAGCATGCCCAGCACTTTGCCGTCGAGCGATAGCTTGTAAATGCGGCCTGGCCAGGCGTCGGCGCTGTAGAGCACTTGGTTTGGTCCCGGTGTGATGCAGATCGTCCAGGGCGAACCCGGCGCGAAAGTGCCGCCCGCGATCTGCGCCTCGGTGGGAATGGCGCCGATGGCCGGTTTCGCGTCTGCCGGCACCGGCACATTGATCGCCATCTGGCGCAGGAAATTGCCATCGCCATCGAATACCTGGATACGGGCGTTGCCGCGATCGGCGACGTAGACGTTGCCCTTGGCGTCGGTCGCGATCGAGTGCGGCGTTTTGAACTGGCTGGGATTGCTGCCGCGGTCGCCCCAGGATTTGAGCCAGTTGCCGTTTTTGTCGACTTTGGCGACACGCGAATTGATGTAGCCGTCGCTGATGTATGTGTCGTCGGCGGCATCGAAGGCGACGTCCGTCACCTGGCGGAAGCGGCCGGGCTCGGCGGGCAGCGGCGGGTTCGGGTGCTTCAGCGGGCCGGTGTCCTCGTCGGAAGCTTCCTGCTTGCGCCCGAACACCATGGCGACACGTCCCTCGGGCGTGAACTTGATCACCATGTCGGAGCCCTTGTCGGTGACCCAGATGTTGTCGTGACGATCGATCTTGACCATGTGGGCGAAGGACCAGGCGTAGAGATTGTGGCCGATCTCGCGGAGATATTTGCCTTCGGCGTCGAATTCGAGGAGTTGGGTCGCAGCCGCAGCATAGGCCGGACCGGTGGAATTGCCGCGCGACAGGACGAAGATGTGGCCCTTGGAATTGACGGCGATGCCGCTCACTTCGCCCAGATACATGTTCTCCGGCAGTTTGAGCGGATTGGGCACCGAGTCGAAGGCGATCACGGGCGGCGTTTGTTGCTGGGCTAAGGACCGGTGAGCACAGCAATATCAACAGACCTGCTAGCAAGCCCCGCATAAATTCCTCCCTCGGCACGTCGCGTTACGATCGCGATCGTAGCGTACCGCCACTTCCGCCGAGTGCACAAGACGCGTCGGGGGGCGCCCGATCCGCGTCAGGAGGCAATCTGCAGTTAATATCCGATAGCCGTCGGTCGTTAGCTTTATTGTATTTTGTCGGGATGCTCGCCGATCGGCGTTTCGGTCAGGAAGTTGGCATGCAGCGATAAACGGCACGGCCGCCGGGACCAACCCAGCCGCATTCGCTTGGGGATACACCGGTTTTTTTGTTCGTTGCATGGGCAGCCGCCGAGGCCACAATGACAGCCGAAAGAACACTCAGGGCCACGATCATTTTCTGCATGAGTCACCTGTTACTCGTTACATTGCTTTCTTGTCGACGCGAAGCGCGGTTCCTGACGACGCTTCTGTGTGTCCGCGTGTGTACAAAGACCGCCATATGAATTCGATGCGGGCCTCGGCGCGTAAAAATAGAAAGAAAATATCAGTGAGATTGTGGGAGGATGCCGCCCGTCAGCAATGAGCAATCAGATCGTCACACAGCGGCAACGTTCTCTGCGTCAAACCGGATATAGCTGGCCGGGCCGACGACGCGATCCGCCCCAACCTGACGGACATGGATCATTGCGCGGCTAGAACGCAAACCGATCGCGCAGATTCCGGCGTTCGGCAACGATGCGGGCGATGATCGCGCGTTCGTCGTCTGACTTGATCAGCGGGTCGATCAGATCGACCTGATTCATGGCGACGAGTTCGAGGATTTCGCTGCGCACTTCGCCTTGGGCATTGCGCGGCAAGCTGTCGACCACCTGCAATCGCTCGGGCTTCGTCGCGCCGAGAAACGCGGCAAGCTCGCCGTCGCTGGCGCTGCTTTCGACGAAGGCATAGAGCCCGGTGCCGGCGCGGCGGTCCGGAAACGGAACGATGGCAACATCGCGAACCTGCGGATGCGTGCGCAGCCGCGCCGTGATTTCAGGCGCATCGCGAACAAATCGCAAGCCGCGGCCCTCGCGGTCGGTAAAATTCAAGCCGCGTGTGATCGCGTAATAGACTTTCTTGCCGGTTGCCATCCAGGCCCGGGTGATGAACGTCTTGCGTCCCAGCACGCGCCGTTCGGCGGACGTGAGCGCATCGGGCGCGTAGCGGCGCTTGTGCTTGAGGAGATGCCGCAAGTCTTCGTAGCGGGCGAGGCGGAACACAAGACCGCGACGACGAAAGCAAGCGGCGAGCTGGAAGTCGGTGAGAAACGCGCAGCTGCCGGCGTAGAGCCAGTTCTGTTCCTTGGCGAGATCGTTGTGCGCAATGCCGGCGCGGTGCAGCGCCCGCAAGGCCGCCTTGGCGGAGCGAAAATAGGCGGTGTCGCCATAGGGCTTGGCGATATGCAGCGGCACGCCGTCGATCCAGCCGCGCACCAGGAACTGGCGCCCGGCAAACAACAAAGTGGGTGCAACGCCGAGCGGGCGGGCCGCGGCAAGCGCCCGGCGTTCGCGCCGGAATAGCGCGAGCGCCAGCACTTGGCTCCACCACGGCACCTCGTCGAGGCGGCGCAGCACCGCTTCGACTTCGCCGGCGTCGGTGCGAAACCGGCCGCGCTCGATGGTGGAAAACACATCGCGCTTGAGGACGACGCTGGAGTGCCAGCGTGCGCCGAGTTGATCCGAGACATCGCTCATGCGCGGGCTTGTAGCATGAAGGCGATCATTCCGCCGCCGCGTGGAACGCACCGGCGTTCCACGCTTCGAGATCGGCGAGTGCCCGCGTGCAAAGCGCCCGCTTTTTGGCGACCGCTTTGGCCGGTCCGCGCAGGCGTTTACCCTCGGCATCCGTGGTGGGCGTGCGCGAGAGCGGCGGGAACAAGCCGAAATTGACATTCATCGGCTGGAACGAGCGGGGACCGGCCTCGATGGTCTCGATATGGCCGCCGGTAATGTGGCCCAGCAATGCGCCGTGAGCGGTGGTCGGCGGCGGTACGAGCATCCGTTCGTCAAACCGCTCGGCCGCGGCAAAGCGGCCGGCCAGAAGTCCAATCGCCGCCGACTCGACATAGCCCTCGCAGCCCGTGATCTGACCGGCAAAGCGCAGGCGCGGCATCGCTTTCAGCCGCAGCGTTGCATCGAGGAGCTTCGGCGAATCGAGAAAGGTGTTGCGGTGCAGGCCGCCGAGCCGGGCGAACTCGGCCCTGGCGAGGCCGGGAATCGTCCGGAAAACGCGAACCTGTTCGGCGTGACGAAGCTTGGTCTGAAAGCCGACCATGTTGAACAGCGTGCCGAGCTTGTTGTCCTGGCGAAGCTGCACCACCGCATAGGTCTTTGGTGTCAGGCTGATGCGGATTGGTGAGACCGAACGGCTTCATCGGTCCGTGGCGTAGCGTCTCACGGCCGCGTTCGGCCATCACTTCGATCGGCAGGCAGCCGTCGAAATAAGGCGTCGCTTCGAAATCGTGAAACGCGGTTTTCTCGCCGGCGAGCAGCGCGTCGACGAAGGCGTCGTACTCTCTCGCGCGTCAGTGGACAGTTGATGTAATCGGCGCCGGAGCCGCCCGGGCCCGCTTTGTCGTAGCGCGACTGGAACCAAACGACGTCGAAGTCGATCGAGTCGCGATGCACGATCGGCGCGATGGCATCGAAGAAGGACAGCGCATCTTCGCCGGTTGGGCGCGAATCCCTTCGGCCAGCGCCGGCGAAGTAAGCGGCCCGGTAGCGATGATCGCGCTGTCCCAGTCCGCCGGCACCGCGGTAATTTCGGTCCGATCGATCTCGATCAGAGGCTCGGCTTCGAGCGCCGCCGTGATCGCCGCCGCAAAGCCGTCGCGATCGACGGCAAGCGCGCCGCCGGCGGGCAACTTGTGCAGGTCGGCCGTCTGCATCACCAGCGAGCCCAGCCGGCGCATTTCGGCATGGAGGAGGCCGATGGCGCTGCCTTCGGCGTCGTCGGAGCGGAACGAGTTCGAACAGACCAGCTCAGCCAACGCATCGGTTTTGTGAGCGTCGGTCGAGCGCGTGGGCCGCATTTCATGCAACACGCAGGGCACGCCGCGGCGCGCGATTTGCCACGCTGCCTCGGAACCGGCGAGGCCACCACCGATGACATGAACTGGCCGCAAATTTTGCATCGCGTCGCCCAAATTAAGCGCCTCGTAGGCATCGGACAACCGATGTGGACGAGACACACTAGATGCGGTGTTAGTACCCCGGCGGCAACGGTGAGAGGAAGTTCTAAATGTTGGATGTGGTGAGGTCCGCCGCGCGGCGGAATGTAGTAGCGGCCGGATTTGATGTCGAAATCCTATCACTCGCAACAGCCAACCCGCCCTTTCGCTTGAGCCAAACCGAAGCCGCCACGCGTGCCAAAGAGCTGTTTCCGCGTCTGACCAGACTATGGCCGCTTTACGACAATACCGGCATCGATGTTCGCTATAACTGCGAGCCGATCGAGTGGTATCTCAAACCGCATAGCTGGCAGGAGCGCACCGCCGCGTTTCAAAAGCACGCGCTCGATCTCCTGGAACAGGTCACGGTCGAGGCCACCGCGGCTGCGGGCATAAAGCTTGGCGCGATCGATATGATCGTGACCAACACCATAACCGGGCTCGCCATTCCAAGCCTCGACGCGATGCTGCTCAACCGGCTTAAACTCGCGCCGACGGTCGAGCGGTTGCCGATCTTCGGTCTTGGTTGTGGCGGCGGCGTTGCCGGATTGGCGCGTTCGACACGGCTCGCACAGACAGCCGAAGGCGCCCATGTACTTTTTCTCACCGTGGATCTGTGCAGCCTTTGCTTACGTTCCAATGACGCCAGTCCCGCGATGTTTGTTTCCAGCGCGCTGTTCGGCGACGGCGCGGCCGGCGTTCTTCTGCGCAACACCAAAATGGGCCGCACCGGCGGTCCACGAATCCTCGCGATCGGCGAATGGAGCTGGCGCCAAACCGAACACATCATGGGCTGGGACATTAAGGATGACGGCTTCGGAATCGTACTCAGCGCTGAACTGCCGTCGTTGATGGAACGGGAGCTTGGTCCGGCGCTGCAAGGTTTTCTCGATCGCAACGGTTTCCGGCTTTCGGATTTCAATGGGTTTTTGTTCCATCCGGGCGGCCGCAGGCTTCTTGAGACGATGGAGGTAGCGCTGGGGCTGACGCGCGATCAGTTTCAGCATTCCTGGGACGTCCTGCGCGACTACGGCAATATGTCGTCGGCGACCGCGCTGTTCGTGCTCGACCGCGCCATGGAGGCCGGCGCGCGCGGGCCGCATCTATTGGCGGCGTTCGGGCCGGGCTTCTCTGCCTATTTCGTCGCGGTCGAGCTGTGATGGATTTCGGCTGGGGCGCAGCCTTACTCGCTTTTCTCACCGTGCAGCGCGTGGCCGAGCTGTGGTGGGCCAAACAAAACGAGCAGCGTTTGCTCGCCGCCGGCGCCGTGCAATACGGCAAGGCGCATCTGCCGCTGATCGTGCTCTTACACGCAGCCTGGATGCTGGGGATGTGGATTTTGGCTTATCGCCATTCCGTCAACCTGGGTTACCTGGCGCTGATCGTTCTATTGCAGGTCGCCCGGTTTTGGGTGCTGGTGAGCCTGGGGCGACGCTGGACCATCCGCATCTTCGTTGTTCCGGGCGAGCGGCTGGTGGCGCGCGGCCCCTACCGATTCCTGCGACATCCGAACTACGCCATCGTCTGCGCCGAGATCGCCATCGTACCTTTGGCGCTTGGACTGCCGCTCTATGCCCTCATTTTTTCGGTTCTCAACGCTTTGGTGCTCGCTATTCGCGTTCCGGCGGAAAATGCCGCCCTTACCGCGAACGCGTTTGATCGATCCTACTGAGGGTTATGAGCGGTGTTGGCTGGAAATGGCCGCTCTGCTATAGCACCGCCATGATTTTCTATAGCACCATGATTTCCGAGGCCGCCGATGTCCGTTGACGCCCAAACCGTCCGCCGCGTTGCGCATTTGGCGCGGATTGCGGTTGCGGAAGACGAGGTCGAAAATCTGAAAGGCGAACTCAACGCCATCTTGGCTTTCGTCGAGCAATTGTCGGAGGTGGACGTCGAAGGTGTCGAGCCGATGACCTCGGTCACGCCGATGGCGATGAAAATGCGCGACGACAAAGTAACCGACGGCGGCATCGCCGATGCCATCATCGCCAATGCGCCGGCGCATGAGCATCATTTCTTTCTCGTGCCGAAGGTGGTGGAATGATGTGCGGGAGCCTATCATTCCACCATCCTCGGGCGAGCGTAGCGAGAACCGAGGATCTCGCGCCGATACAAAGGACCTAAGGCTGATGTGCCTTGCTTGCGAACAGGACGCCATCTGGCTCGCTTATCTCGATAGTCAGGGAATGTTGAAACCCGACGATCCGGATGCAGTCGAGAAATTTTTTGCGGATTTTCCGGTGCAGCCGCTGCCGGGGCAGCCACTTCCGGGACAATCACTTTCGGGGCAGTCGGAGTGGGATAGTCCGACGCCTGAAGCGCCCGCAAGGCCGGCGCCAAAACCTGCGGCGAAAAATCCGTTTTCTTGCGACGACCCGACGGCTGAATGACCGATCTCACCGCGCTGACGCTGGCGCAGGCGCGCGACGCCCTGCGTGCGAAAGAATTTACCGCGACCGAATTGGCCGATGCGCATCTCGCTGCCGTCGAAAAGGCGCGCGCACTGAATGCCTTCGTGCTGGAAACCCCGGATCGCGCCCGTGACATGGCGCGCGCTTCAGATCAGCGCCTGGCAAAAGGCGAGGGCGGTCCACTCGAGGGGCTGCCGCTTGGCATAAAAGATCTGTTCTGCACCACCGGAGTGCGCACGACGGCCTGCTCGCGCATCTTGGAGAATTTCGTTCCGCCTTACGAGTTGAGCGTCACCGCCAATCTCTGGCGTGACGGTGCAGTGCTCTTGGGCAAGCTCAATAATGACGAATTCGCGATGGGTTCGTCGAACGAAACCTCGTATTTCGGCCCCGTCGTGTCGCCGTGGCGGCGGCGCGGTTCGGATGCCAAGCTGGTGCCCGGCGGATCGTCGGGCGGCTCGGCATCGGCAGTGGCTGCCGGTCTCTGTCTCGGCGCCACGGGGACCGATACCGGCGGCTCGATCCGCCAGCCGGCGGCGTTTTGCGGTATTGCCGGACTGAAGCCGACCTACGGCCGCTGCTCGCGCTGGGGCACCGTTGCCTTTGCATCCTCGCTCGATCAGGCAGGACCGTTCGCGCGGACGGTGCGCGATTGCGCGATTTTGCTGCGCTCGATGGCCGGCCACGATCCTAAAGACACGACCTCGGTCGATCTGCCGGTGCCGGATTACGAAAAAGCGATCGGCGGCTCGGTCAAAGGCATGCGCATCGGCATTCCGAAAGAATACCGCATGCCGGGCATGGCCGCTGAAATCGAGAAGCTCTGGCAGCAAGGGGCGCAATGGCTCAAGGAGGCGGGCGCCGAACTGATCGATATCTCGCTGCCGATGACCAAATACGCATTGCCGGCCTATTACATCGTCGCGCCGGCCGAAGCTTCGTCCAATCTCGCCCGCTACGACGGCGTCCGCTATGGACTGCGCGTACCAGGCCGCGATATTCTCGACATGTACGAGCACACCCGTGCCGCAGGGTTCGGCAAGGAGGTGCGCCGGCGCATCATGATCGGCACCTATGTGCTCTCGGCCGGCTATTACGACGCCTATTATTTGCGCGCGCAGAAAGTACGCACGCTGATCAAGCGCGATTTCGAACGTTGCTTTGCCGAAGGCATCAACGCCATCCTGACGCCGGCAACGCCGTCGGCCGCCTTTGGCATCGGTGAGATAGGCCGTGGCGATCCGATCGAGATGTATCTCAACGACATCTTCACGGTGACGGTGAACATGGCCGGGCTGCCGGGAATTGCGGTGCCGGGCGGCCTCGACGCACAGGGCCTGCCGCTTGGCCTGCAACTCATCGGGCGGCCGTTCGAGGAAGCAACGCTGTTCTCGCTCGGTACGGTCATCGAGCAAGCGGCCGGACATTTTTCTCCCGACCCTTGGTGGTCGCGCGATTAAGCCGGCTTCTGTTGATGCGGCGGCACGGGTTGCGCCACCGTCTTCCCTGCCGAAATCTCAACAATTTCGTTCCGCCGCCGCGGCAGCGCTTCCGGGTGCTCGCGCTGCAAAAAGTCGATCAGCTTTTCCCGGACCTCGGCGCATAGATCGGATGTAATGCCCGGATTTGCCGCGGAGAGCAGGACGCGCACTTCGATGGCTTGGGCTGACGTATTGGTGACCTGCACGTTGATAATCTTGCCGCTGCGTTGCTGGGACCGGGCGATTATTTCGACCGATTTTTCGCGGATGCGATCGATCGGCGCGGTGTAGTCGAGATGGAGCAACACCGCCCCCACATTGGTGGCGGCCTGCCGGGTCCAATTGTAAAACGGTTGCTGGATGAAAAAGTTGAGGGGCACGATCATCCGCCGCAAATCCCACAGCCGGATCACGACGTAAGTCGCGCTGATCTCTTCGATCCAGCCATACTCGTTCTGCACCGTGACGGCGTCTTCGAGCCTGATCGGCTGCGTGACGGCGATCTGCACACCCGCTATCAGATTGCTCAATACCGGTTGTGCCGCAATGCCGAAGACAACACCGGCGACGCCGGCGGAAGCAAACAAGCTCACGCCATATTGGCGCACCGACTGGAATGTCATCAGCGCGAAGCCTGCCGTGACCAGGATGATGACGGTGTCAAGCACGCGAACAAGTACACGAACCTGGGTGACGTGCTTGCGCGCCAACAGGTTATCTTCGACGTCGATGCGGAAATTTCGAAGATAAAGATTGGAGGCCATATTCGTTATCGTGAGCGCCGCCCAACCGAACAGACAGATGGTCGCCAGCGCCAGGCTACGAATGAGCAGTTGATTTGTTTCCGGTCCAAACGGGGCCGCGGGAAGCGCGATAGCGAAAGCGACGACCAAGACCGCCAGACGCGTTGGATTTTTCGTCGCCTCGATGATCCTCTGCAGATACGGCCGCTTGCCCTGTGGCAGCCGGCGCAGCACGGTCATTATTGTGGCGTGAAGGATCAAAGCGGCGACGAAGGCGACCACGAGGATAATCGCGGATACCGCCCAGGCTGGCGCAAAGGAGAGTGCGAAGCCCAATCGATCCAACTGCAATCGGAGATACTGCGAAATATCCTGCCACATGATCCACTACGCTTCCACAAGCATGAACGACGAAAACGCTTCAATTTGGGGTGGGTTTCATAAAGTTCCGCCCTGGACAGGTGGGGGCGGGGATGGCATCAAGGCCGCAATCTATCGTCGGACAGGCGACCGGCAATGAAAACTTTTCTGCTGCGTTTGTTTACCTGGTGGAACGGCCAGACCTTCGGCACGCAGTGGTCGACGTGGCTCTATGGCGAGGTCGTCGGCGACGACGAATTCGGGAACCGATACTACCGGACCAAGGGCGGCAAGATCGATCCGACCCTGGGGTTCGAGCGCCGCTGGGTGATCTATAGAGGCATCGCCGAGGCTTCCAAGGTGCCCCCCTCTTGGCACGGTTGGTTGCATCACACCGTGGATATCCCCCCGACCGAAGAGACGGTCAGGGTCTATCCTTGGGAGAAGCCGCATTTGCCCAATCTGACGGGTACGGCTTTGGCCTATCGCCCGAGCGGATCGACCTTGGCGCAGGGCCGCCGCCCCAAGGCGACTGGCGACTACAAGGCATGGAATCCGGGCAACCGGTAATCCTGGAATTGCCGTATTCGGCGTGTTAACGGGGCGGAGCGTGAAGGCCGCTTCGAGTTCCTTAATTCAAGCCGAGTTCCCTTTTTCGCGCCGGATTCCTTTCTTTGAGGTCATGGCTTTCAAGCCGCTCTCAACCAGGCCACGCAAGATCTTCATGCTCCGCATCGCCGCACTCTTGGTCGTGATCGGCGGAACGCTGGCCGCCGGTCCCGCCACGGCCCAGTTTTTCAACGATGCGCCGCCGCCTCGACCGCCGGCCGATGTTCCAAACGGCGGATTTCCGCCGCAGCCGCCGCCGGTGCAATATCCCGGCGGGCAGCAATACCCGTCGCAACAACAATATCCCGCGCAGCAACCATATCCGGCGCCGCAATCTTATCCGGCGCCGCAGTCCCGTCCGCTGCCGCAAACCCCGGTGCGGGCGCCGTCCGGCATTCAAGCGCAGCCATTGCCGCCGCCGCCCGGCGCAACCGCAGCGCCCCCGCTGGGGGCTCCGGCGACGGCGCCGACCCAAGCGCCGACCCAGGGCGCGCACAATCTCCCCGCGCCGGCCAATCCGCCGCCGCCGCAACCCGCCGATACGGCACCGCAGTCCGACGACACGGTCGTGACCACGACGCCGACGGAAAAAATCGAAAATGGCCGTGCGGTGTTTGCCGGCCTCGACAAGATCACTGGCCGTACCATTTCGTTCGACGCGGCAATCGGCGAGACGGTGCAATTCGGCGCGCTGCAAGTGACCGCGCGCGCCTGCTACACGCGGCCGCCGACCGAGGCGACGAATACGGATGCTTTTGTCGAGGTCGACGAAGTCACCCTGCAGGGCGAAATCAAGCGTATTTTCACCGGCTGGATGTTTGCGGCGAGCCCGGGCCTGCATGCCGTCGAGCACCCGATCTACGACGTTTGGCTGACCGACTGCGCGTCTCCGGCCTCCGGTCCGGTTGCGCAATCGGCACCCCCGCAGCCCGTCGCCGGTTCCGCGCCGCCGCAGCGCGCACGGCAGCCCGCGGGAACACGTCAACCGCCACCGCCTGCTGCGCCGCCGCCGGTCACCGATGATTGACGCGATCAGCGTTCCGTCAGGTATTTGAGCGCGGCGGCCCCGGAAATCGGACGATCTAGCGGCAAGGCGGCGAAATCGGCTTCGCCGACCAGGGCGGCATCGAGCAATTTATGATAGGCGGGCCGCGCCACCTCGACCGCGCCGAAATTGCGCAAGTGATCGGTGACAAATTGGGTGTCGAGCAGACGGTAGTGCCCGGCCCGTAGCCGCGCCACGAGGTGCACCAGCGCGATCTTGGACGCGTCGCGGGCACGATGAAACATGCTCTCGCCGAAGAACGCCCGGCCGAGGCTGACGCCATAGAGGCCGCCGACCAAAGCCTCGCCGTCATAAACCTCGATGCTATGGCAGTCGCCGCGCTCGTAGAGCTTGCGATAGAGATTGCGGATACGGACATTGATCCAGGTTCGGCTGCGGCCCGGCATCGGTTCGGCGCAGCCATCAATGACTGCGTCGAAATCTCGATCGGCAACCACCGTAAACCGGTCTGAGCGCACGGTGCGGGCAAGACGGTCCGGAACGTGAAAACGATCGAGCGGAATAATGCCGCGCCGTTCAGGTTCAATCCAGTAAAGCGCCGGATCGTCGGCGCTTTCCGCCATCGGGAAAATGCCACAGGAATAGGCTTTGAGCAGCACTTCGGGCGTGATGTCGATGAGTGCGTTTTCGCGGCTCGCCATGAGAATCGTTTAACCGCCTCGTGCCGCCCGGTTCAAGAGGCTCAATCGACCGAATAAAGCAAACATGTCTCAACCATGCGATTAACGAAGCGCAAATCATAATTCACTAGGATTTTCTGATACCTTGAACGCTTCCATGCAGAGAGCGTTACGCCCTTGATAGATGGGTGAAGGACGGGCCATGGAACCTAAATCAAACACAGCCGGGACGGAACCGATCCACGTTTTAGTCGTCGAGGATGAGTTCCTCATTAGTGAGTGGGTCTCGCAATCCCTGTCGGAACAGGGCTTCGCCGTGGCGACAGTGAGCAACGCAGCGGACGCTCTGGAGCAATTGGCTTCCGAAACAGTCGACGTTTTGTTCACCGATATCAATTTGCCGGGCGGCATGGACGGTGCCGCGCTTGCGCGTCGCGCCCGTGAGATGCGGCCGCACCTTCCGGTCGTTTATGCCTCGGCATGGGCGACGCTTCTCAAACCGGACGCGCGTGTGCCAGGCTCGGCCATTGTTCCCAAGCCCTATGAGCCGGCGCTGGTCGGACGTTTGCTCACCGCTACGCTACGGGCAACGATGGCCGCACAGCCGGCGTAAGCGGCGGCTATTGCTCCATCGCGCCACGGGCGAGGAATTCCTCGAGCCAGTGGATGTGATACGCGCCGTCGATGATATCTTTTTCACGTGCCAGCGCCCGGAACAAAGGCAACGTGGTTTCGATCCCATCGACGACGAATTCGTCAAGCGCGCGCTTCAACCGCATCAGGCATTCGCTGCGCGTTTTGCCATGCACGATGAGCTTGCCGACCAGCGAGTCATAAAACGGCGGGATCGTGTAGCCGTGATAGACGGCGGAATCGACGCGGACGCCCAAGCCCCCGGGCGGATGGTAATGCACGATCTTGCCGGGCGACGGCCGAAACGATACCGGATTCTCGGCGTTGATGCGGCACTCGATGGCGTGGCCGTGGAATTTCACATTGCTCTGGCTGAGTTCAAGATCGCCGCCGGCGGCAACGCGAATTTGCTCGAGGATCAAATCGATATCCGTGATCATCTCGGTGACCGGATGCTCGACCTGGATGCGGGTATTCATTTCGATGAAATAGAACTTGCCGTCTTCGTATAGGAACTCGACGGTACCGACACCGAGATACTTGATCTTGCGCATCGCCGCGGCAACGGTTTCACCGATCTCGTCGCGCGCCGACGTATTGAGGGCAGGGGACGGACTTTCCTCCCATACTTTCTGGTGGCGCCGCTGCAGCGAGCAATCGCGCTCGCCGAGATGAATGGCGCCGCCCTTGCCGTCACCGAGCACCTGGATCTCGATGTGGCGCGGCCGCTCCAGATATTTTTCGAGATAGACCGTGTCGTCGCCGAACGCCGACTTCGCCTCGGCGCGGGCCGACATCAGCGCGTCGGCCAGTCCGTCTGCGGCGCGGACCACACGCATGCCACGGCCGCCGCCGCCAGCCGCAGCTTTGAGTATCAGCGGGTAGCCAACCTCGATCGCGAGGCGAGCCGCTTCCACGTCGGTTCCGGCGTCGCCGTCGGAACCGGGAACGACCGGGATGCCGAGCTCCTTGGCGGCGCGCTTGGCGGCGATCTTGTCGCCCATCAGCCGGATGTGTTCGGGGCGGGGCCCGATGAAATGCACGTTATGCTCGGCGAGGATCTCGGCGAAGCGGGCATTCTCGGAGAGGAAGCCATAGCCGGGATGCACGGCGTCGGCACCGGTGATTTCGCAAGCAGCGAGGAGAGCGGGGATGTTGAGGTAGCTGTCCTTGGCGGCCGGCGGCCCGATGCAGACGCTCTCATCGGCCAAGCGCACATGCATCGCGTCTTCATCGGCGGTGGAATGCACCGCCACTGTGGGAATTCCGAGCTCCTTGCAGGCCCGCAACACGCGAAGCGCGATTTCCCCCCGATTGGCGATGAGGATTTTGTCGAACATCACTCGACGATCAGCAGCGGCTGGCCATACTCCACCGGCTGGCCATCCTCGACGAGAATCTGGATCACTGTCCCCGCGCGCGGTGCGGGAATTTGATTCATCGTCTTCATTGCTTCGATGATCAGGAGAGTGTCGCCGGCCTTTACATGGCTGCCGACCTCGATGAAGGGCTTTGCGCCCGGGGCCGGGCCGAGATAGGCGGTTCCGACCATTGGCGAAGCGATTGCGCCGGCATGTTGGGCCGGTTCGACCGGCAGTGCCGGCGCCGCGGCAATCGGTGGCTCGGCCACGCGCGTTCGTCCAGCGGGTGCACTCAGGTGCCGCGCAACGCGGATCGAGGTGCCGTCGCGCTCGAACTCGATCTCGGTGAGACCGGTTTCTTCCAAAAGCTTCGCCAGTTCGCGAATCACGTCGTGATCGACGGCCGGCGATTTCGCAGTGGGGGGACCCTCGGGTTTACGCGTCACAATCACACCTTGGCGCCGGTTAACGCGGCGAGGCCGCTGATGGCGAGCGCATAGCCCTCGATGCCGAAGCCGCAAATCACGGCGCGTGCGACCGTCGACACGTAAGAGTGACGGCGGAATTCCTCGCGGGCGTGGATGTTGGTGATATGCACCTCGATGATCGGCGCCTTTAAGACGTGCAGCGCGTCCAGAATGGCGACCGATGTGGTCGTAAAGGCGGCCGGATTGATGACGAGGCCTGCTGCTTTTTCGGCATAAGCGTCGTGAATCCAGTCGACGATTTGGCCTTCGTGGTTGGATTGGTGGAATGCGACGGTAAAGCCGTGGCGCTGTGCCGCCGCCTGACAAAGCTTTTCAACGTCGGCCAGCGTTGAATGGCCGTAGAGTTCCGGCTCGCGCACGCCAAGCAAATCGAGATTGGGTCCGTTGAGGACGTAAATATTCTGCGACATTGGTAACAGCAGTTCCCGGCTGCGTCGGGTGAAGGCTAATGCCCCACGCCGGGACCGTTTATAGGGAAGGCCCCCGCAAAGGGGAAGCCGGAACAAGTTAACGGAGGTCGCCGGTCCCCGCCGCGACTGAACGACGGCGGTTGCGGACCGGCGGGCAACGGCGGCGGGTCGATCTATTTCCGACTGGCGTCGATTTTGGCTTTCAATTCATCGATCCCGACGGCGCCCACGACGACCTCGTTGCCGACCACATAGCTCGGCGTGCCGTTGACGCCGAGCGCGTCGGCCAGCTTCATGTTCTCATCGATCGTGGTCTTCACCTCGTCGCTGTCCATATCCTTCTCGATGCGCGCCATGTCGTAGCCGACGTCTTTGGCGACCGCGAGCGCGCGCGCTTTATCGGCCGGGCCGCGGCCGCCGAGAAGCTTCTGGTGAAATTCGATGTATTTTTTGCCGGTCGGGTCCTGCATGCGCGCCGCGACAGCGACGCGGGCTGCCTCGACCGAGCCCGGGCCGAGAACCGGGAATTCCTTGAGCACGAATTTAAGATTGGGATCGGTCTTGAGCAGCGTCATCATGTCGGGCAGGGCGTGTTTGCAGAAGCCGCAATTATAGTCGAAAAACTCGACCATCGTCACATTGCCTTGCGGGTTGCCCAGCACGACCTGGTGCGCCGAATTGAAGATGGTGGCGTTATTGTCCTTGATCGTGGTGCGCGCCTTGTCGGCATCGGCCTGTTTCTGGCGCTTGTCGAGCGCATCCATCGCTTCCTGCAGCACTTCAGGATGCGATACGAGGTAATCCTTCACGATGCCTTCGATTTCATGACGCTGGCCGTCCGAGAAAGCCTGAGCCGCAGGCGTTGCCGCTGCCGGGCTCTCTGCCGGCGGTGTTGACGGCGTCTGCGCTGACGCAAGCGGCGCGAACAACAACGTGGTCGCCACGGCTAAGGAAATGCGAAACATCGAAATCATGTCATCGTCCTTTTTACGTTCAATTACCGACCCGGAGCGGGCTGTCTTTCTGGTTTTTGTTGAAGGCAACGATATCGTCCGCTCGCACCCAGCCGGGGGAGCCGATAGGAAATCGCTGCTTGGCGCGTTCGGCGAGTTCGCGTGCCGTCTTGTTGTCGCCGCGCGCAAAGGCCGCCTGTGCCGAGGCGAGATCGGCATCGGCGAGGTCGTTCTTGCGGCCATAAGCCATCGCCAGCGTCGTATAGGCGTTGCTTTCTTCCGGCTCTTTGAGCAGTGCCGTGCGGAGAATTGGTACAGCCTCGTCGGAAAGCTTGGGATCGTTGGTGGCGACCAGCGCCTGTGCCAACAGGATTTGGATGAGAGCGGGAGTGGGGGCGAGCTCAACCGCGTGCCGTAGCGGAGCGATCGCTTCCGCCGGATGACCGCCGTCAAGGAGGGTTTGGCCCTTCAGCTCGTAGAAATACGGATTGTTCGGCATTGACGCGATCAAACTGTCGATTTGCGAAAGCGCATTGTGCAAATCACTGTAACGGTAGGCCGAAATGGCGCGCGCGTAGCGCGCAGGCATGCTGGTATCGGACGGTGGATAGCGCCGCAGGACCGTGTCGGGCCGTTCGGTGAAACCGTAAAGCTTCGCCCGCATCATGTCGTGGCGGAATTGCAGTTCCGGCGGGTCCTTCTTGTCCCAATAGGGAGTCTTCACCAACTCCGCGAGCGCGTCCATGCGCTCCTGCGGCATCGGATGGTTTTGCGCGTAGGGATTGGCGCCGTGCGCCGCGAACAACGAATCGTCGGCGAAGCGCTTGAAGGTGTCATACATGCCCTTCGCCGATTGGCCGGTCATGGTCAGGAACCGCACGCCGGCGCGGTCGGCCGATTCCTCTTGGGCGCGTTGATAGGACAGGATCGAGTTCATCGCCAGGGCCTGCGGCGCGGTGAAAACGGCGCCGCCGACATTGCCCATGTCGTTGTTGTTGGAACGCGCGCCGGCCACCATGGCGCCGACACCCAGCAGCATGGCAATGATCATCGCTGTCTGCGCGTTGGCAAGCTCCTGGCGCATCTTCGAAAGATGGCCGCCGACGATATGGCCGGTCTCGTGCGAGAAGACGCCGATCATCTGATTGGGCGTTGTCGCCTGCATCAACGCGCCGGTATTCACGAAGATGCGGTGCGCATCCATGACAAAGGCGTTGAAGGATTCGTCTTGGATGATGACGACCTGGACGTTCTGGTTGCCCAGCCCGGCGGCTTTGAGGATCGGCGCGGTGTAGTCGCGCAGCAGCTGTTCGATCTCGGCATCGCGGATCATCGGGATGCCGGCGTGCGATCCGGTTTGCGCCCGCGCCGGCATACTCCCCAGAGCCAAGGCGGCGGCGGTGACGAATGCGATGGCGCGCGAAGCTGGCTTCGCCGCCTGCGCCTTGCTAGGAGCCTGAGAAGCAATCATGTGAGACGAAGCACCAGTCCCCATCTGGGTCGCAATTGCGGGGCAGAAACTATGGATCGAACGCTTTAGGGTCAACACGCGCCCAGCGTGCCCTGGATCACAAAGTCAAGAGCGACAAAGTCGGCGTCACAAAACCCGCCGAATACGGCATCAGCGGGGCGGGGCTTACGGACGAGACGATGCTTGAGAAAGCGAAAAACCTGCTGCAACCGTCCGGCCGCAGCAATGTCCCACCGTTCATGGTCATGGACGTCATGGCGGCGGCGGCGCGGCTCGAGGCGCGAGGCCGCCGCATCATCCATATGGAAGTCGGCCAGCCCGCGGCCGGCGCGCCGGCAACCGCGCGCGCCGCGGTGCAGGCTGCACTGTCAGGCGGTCCGCACGGCTACACCGAGGCGCTCGGCATCCCGTCGCTGCGGCGGCGCATAGCGGGGGCTTATAAAGAATGGCACGGCCTCGATATCGATCCGGAACGTATCGTCGTCACCACCGGCTCCTCGTCGGGCTTCATGCTCGCTTTCCTTGCGGCCTTGGAGGCAGGCGATCGCGTTGCGGTGGCGCTGCCGGGCTATCCGCCTTACCGCCATATCCTCACCGCGCTTGGCTGTGAGCCGGTTTGCATCGAGACCAGCGCAGCAACGCGCTGGTCAATGACCGGCGAGGCACTTCTCGCCGAGCATCGCCGGCGCCCGCTCAAGGGGATGATCGTGGCCTCGCCGGCCAATCCGACCGGAACGATGATGCCGGCTGCCGCGCTCGCGGACTTGATCCGATGCGCCGAAGATGCCGGCATTGCCGTGATATCGGACGAGATCTACCACGGCCTCGATTATGCCTTCGCGGCGGAGAGCGCGGCGCGGCTGACCGGCGACGCGATCATCATCAACTCGTTCTCCAAATATTTCTGCATGACCGGCTGGCGGATCGGGTGGATGGTGCTGCCGCAAGTCTTGGTACGGCCGATCGAGCGCTTGCAGCAGAATCTCTCGATTTCCGTTCCGACGTTATCGCAGATCGCCGCCGAGGCGGCATTCGATGGACGGGCCGAACTCGAAGACATAAAGCAGAGCTACGAGGAAAACCGCGGCATTCTGCTCGATGGATTGCCGCGCGCGGGGCTTACCTCGTTCCTGCCGGTCGACGGCGCGTTTTATCTCTATGCCGATATTTCGGGTTTCGCGGCGGATAGCTTCGATTTTGCAAAGCGCATGCTCGAAGAGGCCGGCGTTGCCGCTACCCCGGGCGTCGATTTCGATCCGCGGCACGGCCGCAGATTCCTCCGGCTGTGTTACGCTGGCGCGCCGGAAGAGATGCGCGAAGCGGTTGAGCGGATCGGCGCATGGATGAAGAAGGGCTGAGAGGCGAACAATGAGCGATGCGTTATTCGATATTCTGCGCAAGGTGACGACCGCGACCATCACCACAATGCTGTTGAAGAAAGGGATCAGGCGCTGCTGGATGAACGGTCCGAAGCCGCTCGTCCCGGGCGGCGGGCGTCTTGTAGGCCCCGCCTTTACGCTGCGTTTCGTGCCGGTGCGGGAGGATCTGGCGACGCCGGAAAGCTGGTCGGCGCCGATCTCGACCCGCGCCGCGATCGAGGACATGCCTGAGGGCGTGATCGCGGTCGCCGATGCCATGGGTGTGCCGAGCGCCGGCATATTCGGCGATATCCTTTGCGCTCGCATGAAGAAGCGTAACGTCACCGCGCTGGTCACCGACGGCGTGATGCGAGATCTCACCGGCGTGTTGGCGAGCGCGCTGCCGGTCTGGTGCGCCGGCGTCGCCGCGCCGGCATCGGTCAACGGGCTGACCTTCGTCGGCTGGCAGCAGCCGATTGCCTGTGGCGGCTGCGCGATCTTTCCGGGCGATGTCATCGTGATCGACGATGACGGCGCGGTGGTCATTCCGCAGGCCATGGTGGATTTCGTCGCCCATGAAGGTGCCGAGCACGAGCTTTACGAAAGCTGGGTCTTCGGCGAAGTCGAGAAAGGCGTGAAACTGCCCGGCCTTTATCCGCCGAACGACGATGCCAAAGCGCGCTACGCGGCCTGGCGTAACTCGCGGTCGTGATTTTACCTCGTCATTGCGAGCAAAGCGAAGCAACCCATCGGGACGGTGCCGATTTTAGATTGCTTCGTCGCTTCGCTCGCCGCCATGACGATCGCTGAGCGTGTGCCATGTTCTTCACACTCTCCAAGACGCTCGGCTTTTTCGCTTGGCCCTCGAACTTCCTGATCTCGATCGGGCTCGTTGGACTCGTTTTGCTATGCACGCCGTGGCGCCGGCTTGGCAGTTGGCTGGTGGTGACGAGTTTCGTGCTCGTCGTCTTGGCCGGCTACTCACCACTCGGCAATGTTCTGATCCTGCCGTTAGAGCAGCGCTTCCCGCCCTGGGACCCGTCTCACGGCGCGCCGGACGGTATTGTTGTTCTCGGCGGCGCGATCGAGTTGGATATATCGGCGGCGCGCGGAGCTGTTGCGCTCAACGAGGCGGCCGAGCGCATCACAGCCACTGCCGAACTGGCGCGGCGTTATCCCGACGCCCGGATCATTTTCTCCGGCGGTTCAGGTTCGCTGTTCGACACCATTTCGGAAGCGCCAGCCGCGGTGAAGGAGTTGGAAGCGCTCGGTGTCGCCCCTGACCGCATCACCGCCGAGGAGCAGTCGCGCAACACGGTCGAGAACGCGGTGTTCTCGGAGCTGCTTGCGCAGCCCAAACCTGGCGAGCACTGGCTTCTGGTGACATCGGCATTTCACATGCCGAGGGCGATTGCCACTTTCCGCGCCGCCGGCTTCCCGGTCGAGGCCTATCCGGTGGATTGGCGCACCCGCGGTCCGGCCGACGCGACGATGCCGTTTTCCGTGTTGCCCGCTGGTCTTGCCGTGACCGATACCGCCGTCCATGAATGGATCGGACTCGTGGCCTATCGGCTGACCGGCAGGACCGCCGAATTATTTCCGGCACGGTAGCGATTTACCAAACCTTCATGCCTGCGGCGCAACAATGGCAGCTCTTGCTCTGTCCTTTTGGGGGAAGGACCGCCATGTCCACGGAAATGCAAGCCGCGCTCACCGAGCCGGAGGAGGAAATCGCTGATGAGGCCGCAGCCGACACGCGCGAGTGGGCCGAAACCGCGCTGACGGTCACTTTCACCGCCGCGGCCGTGCTGTTTGTCTCATTCCTGGCGGTCGTCAGCGGGCTGGTTTAGCTCTTCTTCGTCATCGGAACCGCGGCGCAACCCCCCGGGTCTAAGATCCGTGTATGGCGCGGCGCGACGCCGAGGCGAATTGCCGTCGCCATTGCACCAGGACGACCGCGGCCGTTGTGATGATCAGCGGCAACGGCCCCAAAAACCAACCCAAATAGCCGAGCGCGAAAAAGAACGCCCGCTGGCCGCGATTGAAGTGGCGTCCCGCTTCGGTGATCACCGTTGCCGTCGCCTCGGCATAGGCCTTTGCTTCGGGCTCGTCGCGTTCCGACGAGGGCGGTGCGGCGCCTACCATGATCGCCACGTAATTGTAGAGCCGATAGGCCCAGGCGAATTTGAAAAACGCGTAGATGAAAATGATCATCAGACCGATGACTTTCACCTCCCACTGAACGGGGGTAACGGTCTCGCCGAACGGCAACGCGCCGATGACCGTCAACATCTCTTCGGTCGAGTGAAACAGCGTCAGCGAGCCGCCGATGGCAATCAACGAGGTCGAGGCAAAGAAAGCCGTGCCGTTTTGCAGGGCCGCGATCACTTGCCCGTCCATCATGCGGGCCTCGCGCCCCAGCATGCGCGACATCCACAGCGACCGGTAGCGATGCATCAGCGCGTTCAAGCCGCGCCGGCCCTGCGGCGTCATTTCTATGAAGGCTGAATAGCCGAGCCAGGCGCCAAGAAACCAAAATAGGGCAATCAGGTCGATGTTCGAGAATAATGGCATCGTCGATTTGTAGCGCGGATTGCGCGAAAGCGAAATCTTGTGGCCCCGATTGCGCTTCGCGCGATCCAAGCTACAACAAGCTCATGCGTCTGATTATCGGCAACAAGAACTATTCCTCCTGGTCGTTTCGGCCGTGGTTCGCCATGAAGGCCGCCGGGATCGCATTTGAGGAAACCGTGATCTCGCTCGAAGCGTCCGACTTCAAGGCGCGCGTTACGGCCTTGAGTCCGGCGGGGCGGGTGCCGGTGCTGATCGACGGCGCGGTGCTGGTCTGGGAATTGCTCGCTATCTTGGAATATCTGGCGGAGAAATTTCCGGCTGCCCGGCTGTGGCCCACGGACGCCGGCGCGCGAGCGCATGGGCGGGCGATTTCTTCCGAGATGCACGCCGGGTTTGTTCCGCTGCGGCGGCATCTGCCGATGAATATGTGGCGGCCGGTCAAACCGCGCCTGCTCGACGATAGTGTCAAAACGGACGTAGCGCGTATCGACGCCATCTGGACCGCCTGCCGGGCCAAATTCGGCGGTGACGGCGCGTTTTTATTCGGCCGGTTTGGCGCAGCCGATGCCATGTATGCGCCGGTGGTTTCGCGCTTCCACACCTATGCCGTGGAGATCAGCGATACGGCGCGCGCCTATATGCGCGCGGTCATGGCGCTCCCGGCTTATACCGAATGGCGGGATGCCGCGCGGCGCGAATCTTGGGTGCTGCCGCACGACGAAGTCGATTGGCCGGCGGTACTTAAAGAGTAACGGATGGAGGCTAAAGAGTTTTCTCAAGTTCATTCAGTAACGGCAGCTGGTAGGCGATGATTTTGGTCATCGCGACCGGCAACGTGAAATAGGCGATACGATCGATTTCGGGAAAGTTTTGGCGCCGGCCGGAGTTCGGTGGCCATTCGATTTCAAATGTGTTGCTGGCGAATCCGGTAAGGTCGAGATCCGCTCGCAACGCGAAGGCATGCACGATCTTTCCGCTCTTTAAGTTAACGGGCGTCAGCGCCCTCGCGTCGCCGGGTGCTGCCAAATTGGTCTCTTCGGTGAATTCGCGCCGTGCCGCCACGAGGTGATCTTCTCCTTGGCCGACGACGCCTTTGGGTATAGTCCATGTGCCGGCGTCCTTGCCGGCCCAGAACGGGCCACCGGGATGGCCAAGCAGGACTTCAACTTCTTCCCGGTGTCGAAACACCAAAAGTCCGGCACTGACTTCTCTGGGGCGGCGCATATACGGTCTCATTCCCCTGCGGCTACCTACCGCAGGACTTTTCGTCATGGTCTTGCCAAATATGCCGGTCTCTGCATGATTTTGTCACGATTACGCCGACAATGCCCGCATCCTCAACCGCTCATAAAGCGCATTGGGGAGGGGGCTTAAACCAGCCAATTGCTGCACGGGAGCTAACGTCAATGCGATACGGGTTTGTCGCCGCGCTTGCGGCTTTTTCCGCCGCTGCCGTCCTTGTTACACCGCTCGCCAGGGCGGACGACGCCCCCAAGGACGTCAAGGGCCTCTTTTTGATGAGCGATTATCCGGCGGTGACGCTCCGCCCGGGTGAGACCTCGTCCGTTAATCTTCGGATACAAAACTATGACATGGCGCCTGATCGCCTGGCGCTGTCGGTATCCGGTGTGCCGGAAGGCTGGACTGCGACGCTGTTAGGCGGTGGTCAGCCGGTAGCGGCGGCAATGCCCGCGACCAATTCCAGTGTTGCCTTGTCGTTGCGCCTCGACGTGCCGAAGAGCGCTACGATGGGAACGCAAACGCTCACGGTTTCCGCAACCGGCGGTTCGACGAATTTGCAATTGCCGATCGCGGTGACGCTGGCGAAGGATCTGCCGGCCAAATTGACCCTGACGCCGCAACTGCCGGATTTGCGCGGCACCTCGAAATCGGCGTTCGAATATCAGCTCGGCATCAAGAACGACAGCGGCAAGAAGCTGACCGTCAGCCTGTCGGCGCAGGCGCCGCAGAATTTCGACACCACATTCACCGAGCAATACGGCTCGCAGGAAGTGAATGCAGTGCCGATTGACGCCGGTCAGACCAAGGACGTGAAGCTGAAAGTGACGCCGCCCAATACGGCGGCGGCCGGCGACTACAAGGTCACGGCGCGGGTCGCGGCCGAGGACGCTTCGGCAACGACTGAGCTTCAGATGGCCATCACCGGCCAGCCCAGGCTCGATATCAGCGGCCGCGAAGGCCTGGTTTCGACGCGGGCATCGGCGGGCAAAGAAACCTCGGTGCCAGTCGTCATCACCAATACCGGCACCGCACCCGCCGACGGCGTCGAGCTCTCGGGCTCGGCACCGAGCGGCTGGAAGGTCACGTTCGATCCGAAGACCGTCGACCGCATCGCGCCGAACGACAATAAGGAAGTGCAGGCGCTGATCACGCCAACCGAAAAGGCGATCGCCGGCGATTACGTGACGACGATTCGCGCTTCCGCCCGCGGCGAGTTCGGCTTCGACCACCTTCCGTGTCACGGTGACCACCTCCACCCTGTGGGGCATTGCCGGTGTCGGCATCATCGGCATTGCGCTTCTCGTGATGGTCGGTGCGGTCGCAAGGTTCGGTCGTCGATGAGTGAGGATTCCGTCATCGAGGCCACCGGCCTCACAAAAAAATACGGATCGGCGACTGCTGTCGATCACATCACGTTCTCGGTCGGGCGCGGCGAGATCTTCGGTCTCCTCGGCCCGAACGGGGCCGGCAAGACGACGACGATCCTGATGATGCTTGGGCTGACCGACATTTCGGAAGGCGCCATCAGCGTCCTCGGTTTCAATCCGGCGCGCGATCCGCTGTCGGTGAAACGGCGAGTTGGGTATCTGCCCGACACGGTCGGTTTCTACGACAACCTGACCGCGTCCGATAACATGCGCTACACCGCGCGGCTGATCGGCTTTCGTTCGGCCGAGCGGGAGAAACGCATCGCCGAGGCGCTCGATCGGGTCGGCCTCGCCGACCAGGCCGACAAGCGCGTCAGCACCTTCTCACGCGGTATGCGTCAACGTCTCGGACTTGCCGAAATCCTGATGAAGGGCGCGCAGATCGCAATCCTCGACGAACCGACGTCGGGGCTCGATCCGCACGCCACCACCGAACTTCTCGGCATCATCCGCGGCTTCAAGAGCGAAGGCGTCTCGGTGCTGCTCTCGTCGCATTTGCTGGAGCGGGTGCAGAGCGTATGCGATCGCGTCGCGCTGTTCTCGGGGGGCAAGATCGCGCTGATGGGCTCGGTGGCCGAACTCGGCCGCGAAGTCCTCGGCGGTGGCTATGTCGTCGATATCGAGGCGGATGGCGCCGGACTTGCCGAACGGCTCGCGCTCATTCCGGGCGTCAGCGGTGTCGAGAAGACCGGTATCGGCAAGCTTCGCTTGCATGCCGATCGCGATGTGCGTCCTGAAGCGGCGGTCGAAGTGGTCGCGATGCAGGGGCGGCTCAAATTCCTCGGCGTTCAGGAACCGAGCCTGGAAGCGATCTACAACCGTTATTTCGAGTTGAGACCCGACGAAGTCATGCAGGAGGCGCGCGATGCAGCGTGAAGGCTCCGCTTTTTCCGGTCTCGGCGTGGTCATGCTCAAGGAGCTGTCGGACCACCTGACCAGCGTACGCATGCGCGTGCTGGAATGGCTCGTCGTGCTGGTGGCGCTCGCCGCGCTCTATGGCGCCATCCAGCAGATCAAGGACACCACTGCCGAGGATCCGTTCCTGTTCCTGCGGCTGTTCACGACGTCACGCGATCCGCTGCCGTCGTTCGTCGCGTTCCTGTCGTTCCTGGTGCCGCTGATGGCGATCGGCCTCGGATTCGATTCCGTCAACGGCGAGCATAGCCGCCGCACGCTGTCGCGAATCCTGTCGCAGCCGATCTATCGGGATGCGTTGCTGTTCGGCAAGTTCCTCGCCGGCCTGGTAACGCTGTCGATCAGCCTTCTCACGCTGTGGCTTCTCGTCGTCGGGCTCGGCCTGTTGATGATCGGCATCCCGCCCGGCGCCGAGGAAATTGCCCGCAGCTTCGTGTTCCTCTTGGTGACGATCGCCTATGCCGGCGTCTGGCTGGCGCTGGCGTTATTGTTCTCGATCCTGTTTCGCTCGGCCGCAACTGCCGCGCTTATCACGCTCGGGCTTTGGCTTCTGGTTACGTTTATCTGGCCGGTCCTTGCCGGGGCGTTTGCCCAAATCCTCGTGCCGCCGGATCCGCGCTACATGGCGCTCGGATTGCAGACGCCGGGGACGGCAGAACTCGAGCAAATCCTGGCCCGGCTGTCGCCATCGACACTCTATGCAGAGATCGTCGTGGCGCTGCTCGATCCGACCACCCGGGCGCTTGGGCCGATCTATCTGAGCCAGCTCCAGGGCGCCGTCCTCGGCGCGCCGCTGCCGCTCGGCGAGAGCATCTTGATCGCCTGGCCGCAGATGGTCGGCATGGTCGCCAGCGCGATCATGCTGTTCGTCATCGGCTATGTGGTCTTCCAACGCCAGGAAGTGCGGGCCTAGCGAGGGTCTTAGTCGGCCCGGGCGTTGCGTTGACGCCCGCATCATAGTGATATCCCCCTCGGCCAGAGGGGGATTTCCATGACCGCCATAGCCACAAGCGTCGATACCGGTTCGAAGGAATTCCGCGCCAACCAGGCGGCGATGGACGCGCTAGTCGCGGAACTCGAGGGCCGGCGCGCCAAGGCCGCCGAAGGCGGCCCGCTACGGGCCCGCGAGCGCCATCTCGCGCGCGGCAAATTGCTGCCGCGCGATCGGGTGACGACGCTGATCGATGCCGGCACGCCGTTTCTCGAATTGTCGCCGCTCGCTGCCTTCGGCCTCTACGATGACGCTATCAACGGCGCCGGTATCATCACGGGCGTCGGCCGCGTCTCCGGCCGCGAATGCATGATCGTCTGCAACGATTCCACCATCAAGGGCGGCACCTATTATCCGATGACGGTGAAGAAGCATTTGCGGGCGCAGGAGATCGCGCGCGAGAACCGCTTGCCGTGCCTTTATCTCGTGGATTCCGGCGGCGCCAATCTGCCGCATCAAACCGAAGTGTTTCCTGACCGCGAGCATTTCGGCCGCATCTTCTACAATCAGGCGAACATGTCGGCCGAAGGCATCGCTCAGATCGCCGTGGTAATGGGCTCGTGCACCGCCGGTGGCGCCTACGTGCCGGCGATGTCGGACGAGACCGTCATCGTGCGCAATCAGGGCACGATCTTTCTCGGCGGTCCGCCGCTGGTCAAAGCCGCGACCGGCGAGGTCGTCACCGCCGAAGAACTCGGCGGCGCCGATGTGCATGCGCGGAAATCCGGCGTTGCCGATTACTATGCCGAGAACGATCGCCACGCTCTCGATTTGTGCCGCCGCATCGTCGGCACGCTCAATACGCAGAAATCGATCGATATCCCGCTGGCAAAGCCAAGCGAGCCGAAATACGACGCAAGCGAACTCGACGGCATCGTACCGACCGACTTGAAGAAGCAATACGACGTCCGCGAGGTGATCGCGCGGCTGGTCGACGGCTCCGAATTCGACGAGTTCAAGGCGCTCTATGGCACCACGCTCGTCACCGGCTTTGCCCATATCCACGGCATGCCGGTCGGCATTCTCGGCAATAACGGCATCCTGTTTTCGGAGAGCGCGCTCAAGGCCGCGCATTTCATCGAATTGTGCTGCCGCCGCCGAGTGCCACTGTTGTTCCTGCAAAACATCTCAGGCTTCATGGTCGGGCGGGACTATGAAGCGGGCGGCATCGCCAAAGACGGCGCCAAGATGGTGACCGCGGTCGCCTGCGCGCAGGTGCCGAAAATCACCGTCGTCATCGGCGGCTCCTACGGCGCCGGCAATTACGGCATGTGCGGCCGCGCCTACGGCCCGCGCTTTCTGTTCACCTGGCCGAATGCGCGCATTTCCGTGATGGGCGGCGAGCAGGCGGCCTCTGTGCTCGCCACCGTGCGGCGCGACAATATCGAAGCCGAGGGCAAAAAGTGGTCGCAGGTCGAAGAGGAAGAGTTCAAGCAGCCGATCCGTGAGCAATACGAAGCTGAAGGCAATCCGTATTACGCCACCGCGCGGCTCTGGGACGACGGCATCATCACGCCGGCCGAAACCCGCCGCGTGCTGGCGCTATGTTTCTCCGCGGCGCTCAATGCGCCGATACCGGAAACGCGGTTCGGGGTGTTTAGGATGTGAGAAGCTGGTGTCCAGGTCTTTGGCTCACCTAGCTTAACTTCGCTTCACGCGGCCCTCGGTCTGATCGCTTTCAGCTTGTCGCCAAAGCTACGCTTCCGCTCCATCAATTCGTAATCGGTCTGCAGTCCAATAAAAAAGCCTTCGGACATATTGAAATAGCGTGCGAGGCGGAGATCAGTATCCGCCGTGATGGCGCGCTTACCGAGAACGATCTCATTGATGCGCCGTGGCGGTACGCCGATGGCACGCGCAAGCGCGGTTTGTGATAACTCCATCGGCTTCAAAAATTCCTCAAAAAGGATTTCGCCGGGGTGGGGATTCGTTAAAAGGCGGGTTCTTGCTTTTGTTCGAGCCATCACGCCTTCTTCCGCTTCTCCGCCGGCAGCTTAGCGACCTTGCGCAACAGGGTATTGATGCGGCTCTGCCAGCCGCGTCCGCCACGGCGGAAATGCGCCACCACGTCGGGGTCAAGCCGCAGGCTGACCGCCTGTTTTCGGTTGGAAGAAGGAGGACGGCCACGGCGTACGAGCTTGTCTCCTTCGTACAAGTCTGCGCTGCGAAACCACTCGTCGGTGAGTTCGGGAATCTCCTCGTAGTCCTTCGGGCCGAGGACATACTCATCCATTTTCCTCAGATCGCTGCCGATCGGCTTCGAAGTACGGACCGTAGCGCGCTTTTTCCCGATCATTGGCCTTCCTCATCGAAATTACGTGCCGATCACCGCCGCGCGGCGTCCAGACCACGACCACCATTCGGGTTCGCAAAAACCCGATGGTGATGAAGCGAGTTTCGCTATAGTCGTGCCGGTCATCACGTCGTCGGTAATTCCGGCCGGCAAACACTTCTGCGGCGTCATCGAAATCGATTCCACGCTCCCGCAACGTCCAGTCGCGTTTCACGGAGTCGTAAGTGATCGCCATCGTGAATTAATGTATATACAATAATTGAAGACAAAGAGCAAGGAGCTACCAATCATGCCCAAAACCATCGAACACATCCACTGGCCGGACGCGCCCGACCTCTGGATGCCTTATGCGCCCGCGATCAAGGTCAGAGGCGGCACCACGGTCTATCTGGCCGGTGTCACCGCGGCGCCGGTTTATCACCATCATCCGCACCGGCCGGAGGAGTTCGACGGCATGCCGCGCGACATGGCCGGACAGGCGCGGGCGGCGCTGGAGAATCTCAAGCGAGGGCTTGAGGCGGTCGGCGCGACGTTTGCCGACGTGGTCACCGCCGATCGCTTCGTGACCGATCTCACCGACCAGGACGCGCTCAACCGCGTGTGGGGCGAGTATTTCGGCGATGCCAAGCCGACCACGACCACCGTGCAGGTGGTGCGGCTTGCCACAGATCCGCGCTGTCTCGTCGAGATCAACGCCATCGCCGTGATCGATTGACTGTCGGCTATCGCGCCACCACATCCGCTACAACGGGGAGGGTCCGATGGCTGAAACCATCTATAAAACTGCGCTGATTGTCGGGGTCGGTTCGGGGCTGTCCGCATCGCTGGCGCGGCTGTTTGCCAAGAACGGAATGAAGGTCGCGCTCGCCGCGCGGCGTGCCGAAAATCTGGTGCCGCTCGCCAAGGAGACTGGCGCCAAAGGTTTTGCCTGCAATTCGACCAAAGGCGCGGAAGTGGCGAAGCTCTTCACCGATGTCGAAGCCGCTTTCGGCGCGCCCGACGTGGTGGTCTACAATGCGAGCTATCGCACCCGCGGCCCGTTCGTCGAGCTTGTCCCGGAGGACGTCGAGAAGGCGCTTGCCGTCACTGCCTTCGGCGGCTTCCTGGTGGCCCAGGAGGCCGCCAAGCGCATGGTGCCAAAACACCATGGCGCGATTTTTTTCACCGGTGCTTCCGCCGGCGTGAAGGGCTATCCGCAGTCGGCGCCGTTTGCCATGGGCAAGTTCGCGCTGCGCGGACTGGCGCAGAGCATGGCGCGCGAATTATCCCCGCAGGGCATCCATGTTGCGCACTTCGTCATCGACGGCGGAATCAAGAGCGAGCGGCGGCCCAATCTGCCGGACAAGCCCGACAGCATGCTCGATCCCGATGCGATCGCGGAGAGCTATCTGCATCTGTTGCAGCAGCCGCGCAGCGCCTGGTCCTGGGAAATCGAATTGCGGCCCTGGGTCGAGAAGTTTTGAGTCCGGCAGCGCGATCCGGCTATACTCGCCGCATGTCGAAAACCCTGCTCAAAATCGCTCTTCTCCTTGTCCCGCTCGTCGCCGCCGCCGGCGCGCACGCGCAAACGCGGCACCGTCATCGGCAGCAGCGTGAGCCGAAGGAAGTCGAGCATCCGATCCCATCGACGCCCGCCGATAAACGCGACAGCATCGTCACGGGGCAGGGGGCCTATGCCGGCCGGCCTTATTGGGCCGCGCTGGCGCAATGCGGCGGAATCTACTTCAAGCTCAACACGCTCTACAGCGAAATCGCCGTGCACGCGCGCGCGGTGAAACCCGATCCGAAAATCAACGCCGAATACACCAAGAAGCTCAACGACGCGATCAAGACCGCGACGGTCTATTTTCGGGGGGCCGAGCGTTTGCTGATGACCGATCGCGGTCTCGAACGGGTGGATGCGGTCCTCATCTATGACGAGCAATCGCTTGCGTCGGGGGATCGCGTCAAAACCATCGAGGCGGCACTTAACGCCACCAAGACCTGTCCGCTCCTCTATCAGGCTTGCCAGCAAGCCTATCCAAAGGCATGTAGCGCGCCGCTCACGTCGGCCGGCTGAGACGGTCGGCGCGACGTCAACGCGGCAAGGAGACAAAGATGCGAGGCCTGGTGGCGGGTGCAGCAGCGGCGATAATGTTGTCGGCGCTGGCGGCGTATGCGCAGGATGCAGCGAAGCCGGCCGAACAAGCGGCGGCGCCGGAGCCCTATCAGCCTGACCTCGGCGACTTCATGGCGCTGCAACAGATGCGCCACATCAAGATCTGGTTCGCCGGGAGCGCCGGCAACTGGCCGCTCGCCGACTATGAAATCCACGAGCTCGAGGAAGGTTTTGACGATGTGACCAAATTGCTCGGCGGCGATATCGTCGATCAGAATGTCGCTGCGCCGATCGCGGCGCTGCACAAAGCCGTCGACGACAAAAACCAATCGGCATTTTTCACTGCATTCGACCAGCTCAACGCCGGCTGCAATTCTTGTCACCACACGCTCGGGCACGGCTTCATCGTGATTCAACGCCCGACCGTGTTGCCCTACACCGATCAAGCATTCGCGCCGCAGAAATAATCTGTACAATTGAGAGCAAGTGGCGCCGCGCAAGCGGTAGTGCCCGATTTTTGCGCAAATTTTTCAATCATATTGACTGTGACACCGCGTCGCGGCTTAACCCCGCGGGACACATCTCCGGCACATTTGCATTCGATATTCACACGGTGCGGAACCTCTTCCTCACCGGGAACTCTCTGCACGAAGCTTAAATTCAACGAGGAGGTACGACATGACTTATCGTGTCTATTCCGGCCCGCGTGGTTCCGAATCCATTGCGCCACTGGAGAAGGACCGGCATCTGTACAAGGAATTCAACATCCTCGACGAGGCTATGGGCTGGGCGCGCCACATCAACAACGGCGGCCGCGTCGCGCTTCTGATCGAAGGCGATGATGGGACGCGACTGACCAAGCAGCAAATTACGTCGGCGTTGAAACACTCGGATGACGAAACAGCCGACGATGCGGCCTGACGTCACCTGCGCTTTTGGGAGGTTCTGGATCTAACCGATCTGCACGACGACATTGCCGAGCACTTTGCCCGCCTCGACGGCTTCATGGGCGGCCACAGTGTCGGCAAGCGGGAACGTCTTGCCGACATTGGTGATGAGCTTGCCCGTTGTGAGGGCGCGTTCAATGGCGCCGAGGGCTGCCGCGCGTTCGGCGGCGTCGAGTTCATAGACGTAAATGAACTTCAGCGTGATCGCGTTGCGCAGACAGAATTGCAACGGGATATTATCCTCGGGCGTGCCTGTCCCATATACGACGACCATGCTGCGCGGATGCAGCACCGCGGGTATAAGCTTGGCATTCGCCGCAACGTCCAATTCGATGATGGCGTCGACGCCTTTCTTCCCCGTCAGCGCCATCACGCGATCACCGATATTTTCGCGCTTATAGTCGATGGTGTGATCGGCGCCGGCGTCGCGCGCCATTGTCGCCTTCTCCGGCGAGCTCACCGTCGTAATGACGGTGGCGCCGGCTGACTTGGCGAACTGCACCGCATAGTGACCGACAGCGCCGGCACCGCCGGCGACCAAAACTGTCACGCCGGGAGCCGCGCCGGAGACCGCCACGGCGTGATAGGCCGTCATCGCCGGAATGCCCAAACAGGCACCCACTTCGAAACCGGTATTGGCTGGAAGCCGCACGGCCTGCTCCAACGGCAGCGCGATGTATTCGGCGCAAGTGCCGAACGGGCGGGCCCATTGCGCGTTCCAGGTCCACACCCGCTCGCCGATTCGAGACGGCGAAACGCCGTCGCCTACACTGTCGATTACGCCGGCGCCGTCGCTATCAGGAATGACGCGCGGATAAGCGATCTTGCGGGTCCCCCCGAAGCGCGCTTTGACGTCGGACGGATTGACGCCGGATGTCGCCAGCTTGATGCGGACCTCGCCCGGACCCGGGGTCGGGGTGTCGACCTCGCCAATTTTGAGCACATCGCGGGCGGAGCCGTTCTGTTCGTAGTAAGCGGCGCGCATTTCGTTCTTCCTCCCGGCGGTGAATTGGACGTAAGCATGACTAGGTTACCGGAGCCGACGCCGCCGGTCAGCCCTTCGGAACGCCGCGAGCCGTCATAAGGCCATGTTCGCGCGCCAGTTTTCGAATTCTCTGCGGTGTGGCCGCAAAATGGGTTACTCCTTGAATTATCGGGCAATACCGCCATACTGCGAGATTGCGCCGTAGTGGCGCGGGGTGGGATTCTTGGAACAGCAGCAAAGCATCGTCGCAAGCGGCTTGGTAGCGAGTCCTTGCAATGTTCTCATGATTTATCCGCGCTTTATGGCGGATTCCTTCTGGAATTTCTCGGAAGCCTGCGAGCTGGTGGGCGCCCGATATCCCGCCATTCCCCTTGGCCTCATCACGGTCGCCGCGCTGCTGCCGAAGTCCTGGAACGTGCGGCTGGTCAACCGCAACACCGAGGAACTCGCGGACAGCGATCTCGACTGGGCCGACATGGTGATGACCGGCGGCATGCTGTTCCAGCAGTCGGATACCTTGGAACTCATTGACATGTGCCGCGCGCGCGGATTGCCGGTGGTGATCGGCGGTCCCGACGCGACATCGAGTCCGCACCGTTACGAGACCGCGAACTTCCGCGTCCTTGGCGAAGTGGAAGACATCATTTCGCAATTCATTGAGGCCTGGGAGCGCGGTGAACGCGAAGGCTTGTTCGTTGCCGAGAAATTCAAGGTCGACGTAACCAAGACGCCGATCCCGCGCTTCGATCTTTTGAAATTCGAACACTACCTCTACATCGGGGTGCAGTTCTCGCGCGGTTGTCCGTTCACCTGCGAATTCTGCGACATCATCGAGCTCTATGGCCGGTCGCCGCGCACCAAGACGCACGACCAGATTCTCGCCGAGCTGGAGGCGCTCTACAAACTCGGCTATCGCGGCCATGTCGATTTCGTCGACGACAATTTGATCGGCAACAAGAAGGCGATCAAGGCGTTCCTGCCGACGCTCGAAAAATGGATCGAGCAGCACGATTATCCATTTGAGTTCACGACCGAGGCTTCGCTCAATCTCGCCGACGACGACGAGTTGTTGGCGATGCTCAAGCGATCCAACTTCTTCGCCATTTTCGTCGGCATAGAAAGCCCGGACACCGAAACGCTGATCGCGATGCGCAAGAAGCAGAATACGCGGCGCAGCATTCCGGAAAGCGTGCACAAGATCTATCACGCAGGCATGTTCGTGACGGCGGGCTTCATTGTCGGCTTCGACAGCGAAAGAGGCTCGGTCGCCGAACCGATGATCGAGCTGATCGAGGAGTTGGCGATCCCGATAGCCATGGTGGGCCTGCTGTATGCGCTGCCGAATACCCAGCTGACGCGGCGGCTCGCCCGCGAAGGTCGCCTCTATGTCGACCACGATTCCGCGCCCTCCAATAAGGGCGATCAATGCACCGCCGGCGTCAATTACGAGACGAAACGCTCGCGGCTCGAAATCTTGCGGGATTACCGCCAGATTCTCGAGAAGGTGTACGATCCCGACGTCTTCTGCGGCCGCTTGGAACGTCTCTCGGCGATGCTCGATTGCTCGGGCCGGCGCAAAGAACTGCCGGAGGGCGATGTCAGGCGCAAACTCTCCACTATCAATATGGTGCACGAGTTGCTGTCGCGTCTGCCGGAAGGCCGCGAACGCTTCTGGAAAGCGTTCATGACCTGCATGTCGAAAAACCCGCAGTCGGTGCGCGCCATCGTCACGCTGATGGCGTTTTACCTGCATGTCGGGCCGTATTCGCGCTACGTCATGAAGCAGATCGATCGGCAGATCGAAGACATTGAGCAGGGCCGCTTTGTCGCGCCGGAATTGTTGCCGGCGGTTGCGCCGGAACCGGTCCTGCCAAAGGCGGCGATACCGGCGCCGGTCGCATCGGGGCCGATTGCTCTCAGCGCTTAGCGATTACGCCGGAACTCAGGACACTACAGCCGACAGGTCGGCCACGATCCGTATTGGCGGCTGCTCGGGATATTCGTTCGGCATGTTGCTGCGATTGACCCAGAGCGGGCGAAAGCCGAACGCGGCGGCGCCCATTACGTCCCAGCGGTTCGACGATACAAACACGACCTCGGCGGGCTTGACGCCGAACCGGCTGGTGACGAGCGCATAGACTTCCGGCCGCGGCTTATACAGGCGCACGGCATCGACCGAAAGCACGGCGTCCAACATCGTCGCCAAGCCGGCCGCTTCAACGGCCGCATCGAGCATGCGCGGCGAGCCGTTGGACAAGATGGCGGTGGCGAGGCCACGCCCCTTGAGGCTCGTGAGCGCCACGCGCGCGTCGGGAAAGGCATCGAGCTTGAAGTAAGCATCAAGCAGTTTCGGCCGCAGCGCGCGGTCGACCGACGGCAGCCGGGCAAAGGCGTAGTCCAGCGCGCGCTCGGTGAGCGTCCAGAAGTCCAGGTATTGCCCGGCAAGCGTCATGGTCCAGCTATATTCGAGTTGCTTTGTTCGCCAAATCTCGGAGAAGCGCTCAGCGTCGGGACCGGCATCGCTGCGGTGGCGTGCGATCGCCGAATGCACGTCGAACAGGGTCCCGTAGGCATCGAAAACATAGACGCGCGGCGTCGTTTTGCCGGTCGTTTCATTCTTTGTTTCAATCTTGGCGTCATTCATGGCCGCTTCTCCGTGGCAGCGACCTTCGCGACAGGATCGCCGTCAGGAGGACAATAGCCCCGGCGGGAGGATGATTCGATGTTCCGTCCAGTCAATTGGTCGAAGACCCTGACGTTTTTCGAAGACGATTGGCATGAGGGCAATGTGCCGATCATGGGGCCGCGCACGCATGCGGCGTGGCTCGGCACCTCGGTGTTCGACGGCGCCCGCGCCTTCGAGGGTGTGACGCCAGATCTCGATCTGCATTGCGCGCGCATCAATCAATCCGCCCAAGCCATGTGTCTCACGCCGGTGGTGAGCAAAGACGAGTGGATCGCGCTGGTCCGCGACGGCCTCAAACGCTTCGCGCCCGACGCCGAACTTTACATCCGGCCGATGTATTGGGCCGAGGAGGGCGCTCCCGGCGGTGTGCGGCCGGATCCGGAATCGACCCGCTGGTGTCTCACCATCTACGACGCGCCGATGCCGAAGCCGGCCGGCACCGCCATCACGCTGTCGCCGTTCCGGCGGCCGACGCGCGAATGCGCGCCGCTCGATGCCAAGGCCGGCTGCCTCTATCCCAACAATGCGCGGGCGCTGATCGAGGCGCGCACGCGCGGCTTCGACAATTGTCTGCTCTGCGACATGCTGGGCAATATCGCCGAACTCGGCACCGCCAATATTTTCATGGTGAAGGACGGCGTCGTCTATACGCCGGCAGCGAACGGCACTTATCTCGCCGGCATCACGCGCATGCGGGTGATCAAACTGTTGCGCGAGGCCGGCGTCGAGGTGATCGAGGCAACGTTGCGCTATCCCGACTTCGAGGCGGCCGATGAAATCTTTTCTACCGGCAATTACAGCAAAGTATCGCCGATCACGCGTATCGACGAACGCAGTCTGCAGCCGGGACCGGTCGCCCGGCGCGCGCGCGAACTTTATTGGGAGTTCGCCCACGCCTCGGCTTGAGCGCGCTTGCATGATGGCTTGTTCAGCGTAACGAGATCGCCGCTATGATACCGGCAACAAGCCAGGCGGGGAGGATAAGATGCCGGACCATTCGATCACGCGCCGCACGGCGTTCGGCGCGGCAACCGTGGGCGCCGCGGCGCTCGGAGGGACACACGCGATGGCGCAAGCAGCAGCGCGCAAGACATTCGTCCTCATTCACGGCGCTTGGCACGGCGGCTGGTGCTGGCGGCGTGTCGCCGACCTTCTCGAGCAGCACGGCCATAAGGTCTATGCGCCGTCGCTCACCGGCTGCGGTGACCGATCGCATCTCTTGAGCAAGGATGTGATCCTCGATACCCACATCGCCGATATCGCCAATCTGGTCACATGGGAAGACCTCAAGGATATCTGTCTCGTCGCCCATTCCTACGGCGGCTGGCCGTCTTCGGGCGCGCTCGAACAAATCCATGATCGCGTCGCCGCGATCGTCTGGGTCGACGCATTCAAGCCGGAGAACGGCCAGAAGAGCACCGACTACGCGTCCGATTTCAGTCGCAAGGCGATGGAACAGGCAGTGGCAAACGGCGAGATCAGCCGCAAACCGCCGCCGGCAAAAACGTTTTCGTTCAGCGAGAAGGATTACCCCTGGATCGACTCGAAGCTGACGCCGCAGCCGAACGGCGTGGCGACCCAGCCGATCAAGCTGACCGGCAAGCGCGAGACCATTGCGAAGAAGACCTACATCCGGGCGCCGAGATATCTGCAGGCCGCTTTCGAGAAGGCTCTGGCGGAGTGCAAGGCCGACAAGACCTGGCAGACCTATGTCAACGACAGCACCGGCCATGACGTGATGATTGATCAGCCGGAATGGCTGGCGGACGTGTTGCTGAAGGCGTCCTAGTTCGAGCTGTTGGCGGTCGGATAGCGCAGTAGCGTCGAAACCGAGCGGCCACGGATGTCATAGACGCGCGCATAGACGATACCATCGCGCTTGATCTCGAGGACGACCGGTGCGTCGAGATCGGCGCAATAGAACTCCTCCAGCATCATGGCGAAATCGGCGCCCTTCGGATCCCAGATCGCCGAAAAGCCGTCGCCCAGGCCGACAACGACGGCCGGATGAGGGCCGCAAACCGCCACCGTCCACGCCTTGCCGTCGGGTGGCTTTTCGCCGCTGTTTTCAAGCTTCGCGCGCAATTGCCGCGATGCTTGGGTCATCGACAAACCCCAATAGTCGATCATGTAATAGGGCCGCGCGCCGGCCACGCCGCCGATGATGTGATTGAAATAAGTGTACTGATACGGATGGAGCCGCACCATCTCGACCACCGGCGAAGCAATTCCCGCGGCAAAGATCAACGTGCCGCCGATCGCCGCCGCTGCGCCTAGCCGCCACAGACGCTGCCAGATCCAATCGGCGGCAACGCCGCCGAGCACGGCAAAAGGCGCCAGGGTGAACACGAGATGGCGGACACCGTTATACATGTAGGGCCGCGTCGCGACCGTCACCAGGATCGGCAACGCGGCAACCAACAGCACCGCCAGAAGCGCGCCACGACGGTTGATGCTTTCCCTGCCTTGCACGGCCGCAATGATTACACCGGCCATTCCGCACAGCCCGAGGACCAGCATCAGTTCGGGATTTGTGAGCGCTTCAAGCGTTGGCGCGTAGCTGCGCGGCATGTCTGGAACGAGGATCAGCCGCCCGTCGAACAATTCTCGCCAGGGTTTGTCGAAGAAGCTCGAAAAATAGTCGATAGCGTGAAACGGATTGAGTGGCGACACCACGCTCCACGGCCAAACCAGGCCCATGACCAGATAACCGAGGATGGCAGCAGGAATGAACGGGACAAGAAACGTCCCGCACTCCGCAAGCGCCGATTTGAACCCGTCGCTACGCCATTTGGCCAAGACGACGTAAGCCAGCGAAAGGAGCGCGGCGAGCACCACAAAGCCGCCTAAGACGCGTGTGCCGACGGCAAGGCCGATCCCGATGCCGCACAGCGCCAAGGTCGGCGGTGTAGCGCGGGGATATTCCTGAAGCGCGCGCACGATGCCAAGGAGCGCAATCATCGTAACCGCGGCAAACGGCCCGTCCTTGGCGTTGATGAACATGTGGCCGTAATAAAGCGGGCAGGCCGCGATCAGGACAAGCGACAACAAGCCTACGACCGGGCCGCCGATCCGGCGCCCAAGCCGCCACGTTACGAACAAGCCGACAATGCCGATTGCCGCGCCGACCAGACGCCGGCTTTCGAACGGAGCGAAGGGGAGAATTTTTCCGGCGAGCGTGGCGAGCATGTCGAAGCCGCCGCCGTACATGTACAGATTAACGAAGGAGAGCGCGCGCTGGTCGGTAAATCCGGAGCGGAGGAGGGCGATCAGCAGGTCGCCGTATTGCCAATGCGTATAGTCGTCCCAGCCGAGCCCGTAGTCACGAAAAGTCGCGCCGGCGATTACGGCCGTCAGCACGATGATGCCGATGGCAAGCCCGTCGAGCCAGCGTGAGGCGGCGCTCGCCTTCGCCGGCGACGCCAATGAATTCACCGCAATTTGGTGCACGATCGGCCCGGTTCCTGATCTGCGTTTTGCCCCGCGGGCGACCTCATGAGACTCAAATGCACACCCCACAATGCGTCAAATCGGCCGGGGTGTGTGGTTGCCGGCATTGGCTGGAGAAAAAGGCGGGGCCCGCAGGCCCCGCTCGAAGCAGCACGTGGTTGCGCGCTTATTTCACCGCTTCTTCGTACATTTCGGCGACGTGGTCCCAATTGACCAGATGATCGAAGAACGCCTTGAGATAATCCGGACGCCGGTTGCGGTAGTCGATGTAATAGGAATGCTCCCACACATCGCAGCCGAGAATCGGCTTGGCGCCATGCACCAGCGGGTTCTCGCCGTTCGCGGTCTTCATGATAACGATCTTGCCGTCTTTGACCGCGAGCCAGCACCAGCCCGAACCGAACTGCGTGATGCCGGCTTGGGTCAGGTCTTCCTTTACCTTGGCGAGCGGGCCAATGTCGGTGGTGAGCTGCTTTTCGAGCTTGCCGGGAAGCTTTTCACCGCCGCCGCCCTTCTTCATCCACTTCCAGAAATGAATGTGATTGTAATGTTGCGCCGCGTTGTTGAACAGGCCGGGATTCTTGCCGAAGGTGCCCTTGACGACCTCCTCGACCGGCTTGTTTTCCCATTCCGTGCCTTTGGCCAGATTATTGCCGGCGGTCACGTAGGCGTTGTGGTGTTTGTCGTGATGGAATTCGAGGGTCTCCTTCGACATATGCGGGGCGAGCGCGTCATACGGATAGGGCAGTTCGGGCAGGGTGAATGCCATTGGTCTTACTCCTCAATGTGAACCGAAGCGGCGCATAGGCGCCGGTGCAACCGTGGGGGAAAGCGAATAGTTCCGTCAGATGCGGCCAATAGATACGGCCAAGCCGGGGGGTTCGGCAACGTCCGCGCGTTAACGAATTTGACGAGTTTGACTGGCCAGCCGATCCTATTCCGACGATAATACAGGTATTAATCCTTCTGGGGTGCCGGACGCCCCGCCACATTACTTAACGAGACCCCGCTCTTGGACCGTTCGGCGAGAGCCGGGGAGCAGCGCGGGAAAAGCATATGTACCTGCTTTTATTGGTGTTTGGCGGATTATTGACCGCGGCGGGCGTCGTGCTCTCGGCGTCGGGTATCTCGATCCATGAGCGTGCCTTCGATGCCACTGTTCTGACGCCCGGCATCGTTGCGGTCATCGGCGGTTTGGTCCTCATCAGCCTTGGAGTGGCGCTTCGCGTTCTGCAGCGGATCGAAAACGTGCTCGCGACCCAGCCGATGCCGCGTTCCGCGCGGTTCAAGGAATCAGCCGAAACCATCATGGCGCCCGAATTTCGAGTTGAGCCCGCGCGGGCTTCAATTCCGAGAACTGCGGCAAGGACGCCGCTTAGCGCCAGACTTGCGGCTGCAAGCGCTCAACCGGCGGCAGCGGAGCCGCCGAAAGATTTTGCCGATACGCTTTCGGATACGTTGTTTCCGGCAGAGGCACTTGCCGAACAAGCGCGAGCGGAAGCTTCCGCCTTGGATAAGGCCGAAACCGTTCACGGCATCGAAAAGGATCCGGGATCGGAATTGGCGGCTGGCTTGGCTGCGGCCTTGGCGGTGGATGCGAAACCGTCTGGGCCCAATTCGTCGTTGTTGCCGGTCGCTGAGCTAAGCGCCGGCACCGACTTCGGCCTCTTGAAAACAGGCCGCGCCGGGCGACGGCTAAACGGAACGACGCCCGTCCGGACCACGCCGCGGCTCGATCTGAGTGCGCGGTTTCCTCTCGCCTCCGACCGCACACCTTCCGACCGCATAGCTTCCGAACGTTTGCCGCCCGAGCGCCCGAAAGGTCCGTCCTTCAATTCAATGTGGCCGAAAGGGCCGCGGCCGCTGCGCACGCCTGCGTCCGCCACGCCGCAGCCGGTGCCCGCGCCGACAGCCGTTGTTCCCATGGCGGACCCAACGGCAAACAAAGAAAGCGCCAATGCCACGATTGCTGAGACCACGGTTGCGCCAGCCGTAACTGCGCCAGTCGAAACGCCCCATCCGGTCAGCGTACTCAAGTCGGGTGTGGTTGACGGTATGGCCTATACGCTTTTCTCCGATGGCTCGATCGAAGCTGCGTTGCCTCAGGGAACACTGCGGTTCGGCTCGATATCCGAACTGCGCCAGCACATCGAGCAAAGCGAGCAGAGCGCGTAAGCACGCGGCCGCTTCGATCCATACCAATGTTTTGAAATCCGGGCGCCGCTCCTGGAGGATGGCCTTCGGGCAACTTTCTGAGAAAGAGCGGCCTCGACTGAATAATGGGTTGGTTTTATTGCTTTTATTGAAAAAACACAGTATAAACGAAGTTTATATACTGCATTTCACGTCGTGAGATTAGATCATGGCCGAAGCGACCGGTGAAAGTGTCTACATTGAGCTGACTGCCGACATCGTTTCCGCCTATCTCAGCAACAATTCAGTGCCAAGCGCCGAGATCGGCAATCTCATCGGCCAGATCTATGCTGCTTTAAAGCGCGTCTCGGGGGGCCAGGCGGTGGCGCCGGCCGAGCCACCGAAGCCGGCAGTGCCGGTCAAACGCTCGGTCACCGCCGAATATATCGTGTGTTTGGAAGACGGACTGAAGTTCAAATCGCTCAAGCGCCACTTGCGCACGCGCTACGGCATGACGCCGGATCAATATCGCGAAAAATGGGGCCTGCCACCCGATTACGCCATGGTGGCGTCGAATTACGCAGCCGCACGTTCCCAATTGGCCAAGCAAATGGGCCTTGGCCAACAGCGTCGCCGCCGTCGCGAGCGGGACTGAATTCTCTCAGCGCTGCAGGACGCCGATCGCACGATTGGCGAAACTGAGCCGCTCCGACATCACCCCAATCACATAACCGAGCAGGGCCTGGCTCAGCGCCGGTTCCTCGTGTTTCAGGCGCGCGTAATCCTCCGCGCTGAGTTCGTAGAGTACGCTGCGGGTTTCGGCGGCAATGTTGGCGCTGCGCGGCCGTCCGGTGATTAATCCCATTTCGCCAATCGTGGTGTGCCGGCCGAGGCTGCGCACGCGCATGGTGCGCCCGTCACTGAGATTGACGATGATGCCGACGCGGCCCTCAAGAATGAAGTGCATCGAGTCTGCGGCGTCGCCCTGCCGGGCGATAATGTCGCCGGCAACAACTTCGAGCCGGCGGCAACAGGCGCTCAGCCGTTCGGCATATTCCGCCGATCCCAGCGCGTCGGAGAGCCAGGCGCGCAGCGATCGTGCGTCGTCGGCTTCGGTACGGTGCGCCTCGATGACGTTCTGCTCGCAAGCCTCAAGCGCGCGGTCGAGATCGGACGCAATGATGACGTCGCCGTCGATCAGCCGGGCGGTGTGGAAGGACCGCTCCAGCTCCGGAGTGAGACTGACCAGAACGAGCCGGGTGCCGCTTGCGGCGGCGGCCTGCTTGATCTGCGCAAAACTGTGCGTCGCCGAGGAATCGATGCCGGTGACGAGACGGAAATCGAAAACCAGGAAACGGCAATCCGGCTGTTTCGCCAACAGCACCTTGACGCGCTGATAAAGCTGATTGGCGGAGCCGAAGAACAAATAGCTTTGCAGTGCGATGCCTTGGATCTTGCCGCCATGCTCGGCCAGCAGCGACAATTCGTAGGGGCCGCGATCGAGCGACGACCGGTAATCCATGCCGTCGAAATTGAACTTGATCGCGCTGACGCGGCTGGCGCTCAGCGCGAAGGTGGCGCAACCGATGACGATGCCGATCAGCACGCCGGCGATAAAGCCCGAATAGATGATCAGCGCCGCAATCGCGAGCAGCGAAAGATATTCGAGCGGCAACAATCGCCGCGACGATTGGATCAGCCATTGATAAACCAGATCGACGCCGAGATAGAGCAGCAGTCCGCCGAGCGCGAATTTGGGGACATAACCGAGGAAGGACGGATCGGCGACCAGCATGCCCACGGAAACGACTGCTACAGTGAGCCCGGCCATGCGGTTCGTTGCGCCGGCGCTGCGGGCGAGAATGGAGCGGCTCAAGGATGTGCAACTCACATAGCCGCCGAGCGCGGCGCTGGCGATATTCGCAAGCCCGAGCACTTTAAGATCGCGCTCGACATCGGCCTCGCTTCGGGTCGCGATCTCGATCCCCGTTGTGTTCAGCAGGAAGGTCGTGATCGTAACAAACATGACCGCGAGCAGATCGGCGGACATTGCGGGCAGGGCAGACCAGGGAAAGCTGCGTAACGCTCCCAAATTCCACGGTAGCGTCAATCCGGCCGCTGGTTGCAGCCGGAACATCCAGCCGCCGGCTTGTGCCTCGGCGACCGTCGTACCGGACGCCAGCAGCACGAGGTGGGTCACCACGAATGCGGCCGTCAGTACTGTGGGCAAAATGTAAGGGTTCTTCCGTCGGCGCAGCAGCGCGTACAGCGTGATCGCGACCAAGGCTCCCGGTGCAAGTTTCGCGGCGACCGCGGCATCGAGGAAAATCCGAATCGTGGCGAGCGTCGGGCGCTGATTGGTCATCACCTGCATCGCGCCGGTGATCATCAGCCAGCCGGTCGCGCCGAGGAACCCGCCGATCACCGGATAGGGTACGAAGCGGATCGCGCGTCCCGCATGCGTGAAGCCGAGCACACAGAGCAACAGCCCCGTCAGTGCGGTCGTCAGCGACAATGCGATGAGCGTCGGTCCGAGCAGATCGGTCCCGCCGGCGGCAATAACCCGCTGGATCACGCTTGCGACCAGTGCGGCGATCACGACCGACGTCGAACTGTCGGGGCCGGCGACGGCGAAGGACAGTGAACTGCGCAGCGCCACGATCGCGCCGGCGACGGCCGCGGACAAAAATGTCACCGCAATGCCGTAGGACAACAGATGATCGATCGGGCCGGAGAAAATCAGCGCCGCATAAGACAGACAATAAGCAATCGACAAGACGCTGCAGATTAAGCCGGCGAATACATCCGTCAGTCCGGCGCGGAGATTGAGGGTGCTCAACGGAATGCCCACTTACGTGCGCAAGAGACTTACAACAGGACCGCGATGGCGGCTACCGCAAGGACCGCTTACATCCAGGACGAATTTAGACACCCGTCATACGGTTGTCACAAGCGATCCACGGGCATCGGAGCGGATGCGCTCCACCATTGAGCGGAACCCGTTCGAGCGTTGCGGGGTAAGATGTTCGCGCAAGCCCAAGGTTTCGAATAGCTCGACGGCGTCGGTTGCGAGGATGTGTTTTGCCGATTTGCCGGAGTAGAGCGCGAACAGAATGGCGATCAGTCCGCGCACGATGTGTGCGTCGCTGTCGCCCTCGAAGCTCAGGACCGGACCGTCGGCACCGTTCGGGCGCACGGCGGTGTCGAGCCAGACCTGGCTGGCGCAGCCTTGCACCTTATTGGCATCGGTCCGCGCCGCTTCCGGCAAAGGCGCCAGTTCGCGGCCGAGCTCGATCAGGTAACGGTAGCGATCGTCCCAATCGTCTAAAACCGAAAAATTGCCGATGATTTCGTCGATGTCCGCCATCGCGCCGGTGTCCCCAATGAGCACCCTGTATATAGGGCGCCTGGGCGGCGAGGTCGAATTGCTCGGAGGCTGTGCCGACCGGAACTAGGCGGCATGCTTGGCGTCCTTGCGCGGTACCGGGGCGCGCCACGCCGGAGCAAGATCGGAGGGCGTGAGCGTGCCCTGCAGGGCATGTACCGGCTGCATCGCGGGTTTTCCCGATCGCGTATTGCCATTGCTGGCCACCGAGCCGGTCTCCTTCGGCGCCATCTGTTCCGTCAGGAAATCGTAAAGCATCTTCGCGCCGGCTTGGGCCTTGTAGCCGAGGGTGGTCGCCACTTGGGATCCGACGGTGCAAGCGTCGGGCTGGCGCGTACAGAACTGACGAAAATCGCCGACCGTTGCGGAAGCGGCCGAAATAGCGTCGGTTGCGCCGACGGGGCTCGCCGGTTGCGGTTGTGAAGAGCCGGTCGGCAGCAGGATAAGCACCAGGCCGAGCCAGAACGTCATGCGCAAGAGAAAGAACATGATACCCGTATCCCCAACGGCATGCCTCGCCGCACGTGTCGGCAAGCTAGCAGGCAGCATTGAAGTTGGCGTTCGCTCGCCCGGTACGTTTTTGCGCATAATCGAGGAGAATACGCCGCAAATTTTCGATCAATTCGAAAAAATATAATTTACCTAAAATTTGAACTACCGCGCCGGAACCGCGCTGCTGCGGCTCGAAAACCCTGCGTCATCTGCAACTCGCGAAAATCGGCCAGACGCTGTCGCGATCGAAGGTAACGAGTGATTCACCGTGCTGTCGGATTCCGCCCGAGCCGGACAGCGCCGTGCAGCCGCCGCCTTAGCGTTCGCTTAAGCGGCCTCTGACACGATCCGCCCACAATAAGGGGAGCGCGTCCGGCAAATCGGGCGTGTGCGGATTAAGTGGGACTGCTCGCGCCGATACGTCATTATGTCGAGACGCTGATCCACCCGTCGGCGCAGCACGATGTGCTGACTGCGGCGCGGCATCGCGCCTTTATCGCACCGCGCTTGCTTGGCAGCATCGTCGCGTTGGCGGCGTTCCCGATCTATCTGCTGCTGCGGGGCGCTCCGAGCGTGATCGAGCTCGTCATCGTCGCCTGGCTCGTTGTCCCTATACTTATCGCCTATTTTCTTTCGCGCACCGGCCGCTACGAGAGCGCGCATGTATTGTCGTCGCTCGCGTTGATCGGCATGGTGACCGCGGTCGCCGCTTTGACCGGGGGCATCGCCTCGTTCGCTGCGATCTGGCTCGTCGTCGTACCGCTTGAAGCAGCTCTTTCGGCGTCGCGCCGTGTCGTTGCCACCGCGGCGACCTTCGCGCTCGGCGCGGCCGGTTTGTTGCTGCTGCTTAACGCCAATCATGTGTTGCCATTGCCGTCCCCGAGTGTGGCCACGCCAACTGCGCTCGCCGCACTCGGTATTGTGTCGGCGGGCCTCTATGCGACCGGCTTGGCGCTCGGATCGGAGGCGCTGGCGCGTACCAGCTTTTGGCTCCTCTATGCCGAGGAGGACCGTTACCGGCTACTGGCACGCAACATCACCGACGTCATCACGCGCCACGGCCGCGACGGTGTGGTGCTGTTCGTCTCTCCCGCCGGCGAGGAAATGTTCGGCGCGCGCAGTGCCGAGCTGCACGGCCACGGCCTGTTCGACCGTGTCCATGTCGCCGACCGGCCGGCCTATCTCACCGCGCTCGGCGATGCCGCGGCGCTCGGTGAATCGAGTTCGGTCGAGTTCCGCGTTCGCAGGCAGATCATCGGCGCCGACGGGCGCGCCACACCGGAATTCGTTTGGATAGAGATGCGCTGCCGGCCTTTCCAGCAAAATGCCCTCGCCGGCGAACAAGATCGCCACGAAGTCGTTGCGGTATTGCGCGATGTCACCGAGCGCAAACGGCAGCAGCAGGCGCTCGCCGATGCGCACGGCGAGACCGAGCGTGCCGATGCCGCCAAGAGCCGCTTCCTTGCCACCATGAGTCACGAGTTGCGGACACCGCTCAACGCCATCATCGGCTTTTCGGATATGCTGATGAGCGAAACGTCGCTGATGATCGACCTCAAACGCCGCAATGAATATGCCGGCCTGATCAACAGCTCCGGGCATCATCTTCTGGCGGTCGTCAACGGCATTCTCGACATGTCGAAGATCGAGACCGGCAATTTCGAGATCACGCCGGAAGCGTTCGCGCCGGCTCAAGTCGTCGCCGGGTGTTACGAACTGCTTGCGCTGCGGGCGAGCGAGGCAGGCGTTCGGCTGGAAAGAGTTTCGAGTGCCAATCTGCCGGAAATCATTGCCGACAAACGCGCGCTCAATCAGATCCTGATCAATCTCGTATCCAACGCAATTCGCTTCACCGAACGCGGCGGTACCGTGACGCTGAGCGTCCGCGCCGACGCGGCAACCATGACGTTTACGGTCGAGGACAATGGCGTCGGCATCAATGACGAGGATTTGCTCCGCGTCGGCCAGCCGTATTTTCAAGCTGGCAATTCTTATGATCGCCGCCATGGTGGAACCGGCCTCGGTCTTTCCATCGTAAAGGGCTTGATCGATCTTCATGGCGGCGAATTTTCTATCCGCAGCCGTATCGGCGAAGGCACGCGCGTCACTGTGCGCCTGCCGCTTGATTGCGGACGCGCTCGGCCGGCGAAAAAGTCCGTGGCAGTGCAACCATCCGGCGTCGTGAGCTATTTGGTTACGAACGCGGCGCCCTCCGTGGCCGGCGTGGTCGCCGGGCGGGAGATTCCGCAGTTCCGCGCCGTCGAAGATCCGCAAAATTTACCGGTGAAGAAAAGTGCCTAAGCGTCGCCAGCCAGATCGTTCATTTTATGACCGCGTTGGCGGTGCGGGCAGCGCGCTGGCGCTGCGGGCCTGCGCCGCCGCGACGCGGCGCCCGGTGGATTCGTTTGCGATCCTTGCCGCGGTCGCCGTGAGCATGATCATTGTCGTGAACGCGATCTATTTGCAGTCCGGCTCGCATCCCGCACCGTTTTTCGCCACGCCGAAGCCCTCGCCGGTTGTGACCAACAGCGTGCCCAAACCGGCAGAGATTTCTGCTCCGGCGCGACCGGCTGTAACGACGATGGCGCCACAGCCCGTTGCCGTGCGACGCAACGATCCGATCGCCGATCTGATCGGGCCGTCGCCGCGCATTGCCGCCGTGCAGCGCGCTTTGTCCGATTACGGATACGGTCAGCTCAGACCGTCCGGCACGCTCGACGGGCCGACCAGCGCCGCAATCGAGAAATTCGAGCGGGAACACAGACTACCGGTCACCGGACGGGTCTCCGACCGTCTCCTCAGCCAACTCGCCGTGCTGCTCGGCCATCCGATCGAGTAGCCTCCAGATACGCGGCGTCGTTTGCGGCTTTAGCCGGATCGAGTCATATCTGCTCGGCCGATAGGGGCCGAACCATGCGTCTCAAATCCGCCTTGTGGGTTGCCGCCTATTTGCGCCGCTGTCAGGTCGAAGGCGTTTACGGCGTGGTGCGGCGGCGCGGCGCGGAAGAGGCCGGCGCCGTATTCGTGCGCATCTCGCGGCTCGATGGCACGTCCGACTTGTACGGGCCGGCACCGCAAAGCGCGGTCGAGACAGGTCTCGGTGCGGATCGCTCTTTCACGCCCGGCTTTGCCACACAACCCGTGCCAGACGCCAATGTCGAGGCTTATCTGGCGCGCGAAGTGAAATTCGATTCCGATGTCTGGATCGTCGAAGTCGAAGACCGCGACGGACGAAGTTTTCTTGACGTGGTGGGTTAGAGCATGATCCCGAAAAAGCCTGCCCCGGACTTGATCCGGGGTGGATACCGGTTTTCGAAAAGGTCATGCTCCAGAAACGAAACTAAACTCTGATCCGATTCAATTGAATTGGATCAGAGTTTAGGATACGTCGCGGCGCGTGATAGGGCGCTGCGCTGGGGCGCGGCGTACCGTCGCCGCCGTGGCTCGCGCGCGGGCGCGAGCCTCGTCGTTATAAAGCAGCGAACGATGTTGCGCTTCGCTGCGCATGTCTTGCTGCATCGCCTGCCAGATCACGACCATGTGCACGGCGGCTTGTGTTGTCATCTCGTCGTACAGTGTAGCCAGCGTGTGGACGCGCTCCACCGAATAGCCGATTGCTGCGTTGACGAAGAGCAGAAGGCGATAAACGACGTCGCGCGGCATCGCCAGCGCCTTGGCGGCAATCAGGAGCGGCTCACCGAGTTCATCGCCGGCGATGCGGCGCGCTTGCGCATGTGGTACCTGCAGCGCTTGCGCCAGTTGTTGAGTGAATTCTTCGCGGTTGCCGGAAAGCGCCGCCTTCTCAAGTCGTTGCGTGACGGCGGGGTCGTTTGACAGCCGCACGCGGCTGTTCGGAAGCGGCGCTACGACTTCGAGATTGAGCACGATCAGGCGCCGCTCACCGGCGTCGGCGGCAAAAAATAGCTCGTTGAGCGTGACTGCGACGTCGGCCCCGATGGGCGCGTTCAAATCTGCGGCTGGGCGCGGCACCTCGGCTTGGTCGATTTCCTCGGCATGCGAAGGCGATGCAGTAGGAGCCGCGGAAATAGGGGCCTCCGTTGTCGCGACGGCCGGGGCTTTGGCCGGTTCGGGCGGTTCGGATTTGGCGCCCTGCCGTAACAGCGGATGACCGCGCAATGGTTCGGTAACGGCAGGCAGATCGGCGGCGAGGCGTCGGATCACCTCCACCGGCGGCGACAAATGACGCGACAGACGCGCAGCCACGGCCGTCCGTGTCGTCACATCGACGGCGTCGAGGAGGCGGAGCGCAAGCTCGGTATAATGGCGCTCCTCGTCCGGGGTATGGGCGAGCTTCTGCACATAAAGATCGGTGAGGACGCGGAGAAGAGTGGGCCGCATGTCGACGCCGCCACGCGACGGTACACGGGTCAGGTTGTCGAGATTGAATAGGCTTCCGCTTTCCATCACACGTGACTCAACCAGGACAAAGGGATTAGGGGAGGAGAACCGCTCAATTTCGATCGCTAGCCTAAGCTTTGGCCGTTAGCGGGCCGTTAACCTTGCATGCGCTTAATCATGGCGATGCCGATTTCCGCGCAGCGGGGCAGAACGCCTCCTTGCCGGCGGCAGAGGAAAACGGCTGGTGGGTAGTATCATTAAGTTCCCTGTTGAGGGGCGCATCGTGCGCTTCGGCCGTGACGCCGCGGATGAATCCGCGACGATCATCATTCTGCCGGTGGTCAGGGTCGAGCGTTATGCCGATCCCTACGCCGGAGAGGCCGAGCCGCATTCGAATCCGCCCGCCGACAACGGCGGTCGCCGACGGGTGAGGCGCCGCTAGACGGCGTATTGCCATGTCGCCGCGCGCCCGTTGCCGACGCGAGTTCAACCCGCCGCCGGCTGTCGCGGCGGCGCTCGGCGCGCTGGCGCTCATCGCGATGCTTGTTCCGGGCTGCTCGAGCATCGGCGATTTCGGCCGCCTGGACGACCACCTTGTCACCGACGACATTCATGCCTGGGTCGGCGAAGAGGCCGCGGTCCACGCCGGTCAGCCGATCTCGGCGGATAATCTCACCGACGACGAACGTACGCTGCGCGACCTGGCCTTTCCCTTGATCGAGCCGTCCTATGACCGCATACGCTGGGACGCCGTGGTCTATGAATACGGGACCAAAAGAAAATTCCAGAAAGAATTATGGGCATTCGACCCGACCGCTTACTACCGCCATCTGCAAGGCGAATTGCTGCGCTCAACCGCGGCCCGCTACAATCAGCTGATCGACGATATCCGCAACGACATTGTGCGCGTCGAACCGTTCTTCATGCAGGCCCGCCGCGTCGTCGATCTCGATCGGCGCCGCGCCGCCAGCATGGAACAGATTGCAAGTCTCACTCCCGCCGAACGGGCCAATGCCCAGGCGCGCATCGGCGAGAACAGCTTGACCATCGCCTGGGTACGCAATTCGCTCGATCAACGCTGCGCCAGCTATCGCTTCGCGCTCGAACATCTCGCCGTCGGCGAACCCGAACTGCTGGCTGCCGAAGCCGACCGGGTGTTGACGCAATTGCAGCAGATGATCGAAGCCCACGAAGTACTGGTCGCGTTGCCGGGCATTCCGGTTGCTGTCGCGGCAGGACAGGCCGCCGCCAAATAATCTACTGCGCCGGCTGCACGGCGCAGGTCGCGCCGGCGAGGGCGCGCCGCGCCATGCGCATCAGGCCCGGTTCGGGCGCTAGCGCCCGCAGCACGATCAGCCCTGAATTCGACGGTGATTCGATGATCAGCCGGTCGGCGGCCGTCACGTCTTCTTCCTCGGGCACTTCGGCATGCTGTTCGGGCGTCATCAAATAAAGATCGATGGTGCGCCGGCCGGCGGCGCGATCGTTGATCGCGTAATAGGCGACGCTTTTACGCGTATAGAACGTAACCGACGTGTAGGCCTGACTCACCGGCGTGCTGAGCTTGAGCGATCCGGCGCCGAGATCGTAGCGGCAGACCGCCGTGGCGAAGGCCGGATCCATGAAGGGCATGATTGCATTGGCGGAGGTCGGCGCGTTGAGTTGAACCATCGTATTGACTGGCGCCAGCGGCAGCAGTCGCGAATAGGCGTCCTGGGTTGCCGCCTGCGGCATCGCCAGCACGGTGGACAGATGCACGATGCCGCCGAGCAAAACAGCACCGAGAATCCACATCAAAGCGCGGATCATGAGCAGCCCTTCCGCACAATGGCGGGCATCGGCCCTTCTTTGGTGGTCTTATTGGCGAGGCCAATCGGCGTATCGTAGAGCCGCCACACCAACACAAATTGTTCGACGCCGCCGCTCGGCAGCCAATTGCCGGAACGCGCCAGTGGCGCGACGGTGATGGCGAAGCGGCCGTCGGCGTCGCGCACGATTTCCTCGCTGGTGAAGCCGTGGCGGTCGATAGTGTTCGGCACCAGCCGGCCTTCCGGGTCGTACAACGTCACCGTCCAATAGCGCGCCGCCGGCGTAATGCCGCTGACCGAGAAGGCGCAGCGGCCATCGAAATTATTGCCCGCATCGTCGGTATGGGCATAGAACGCCACGCCGTCGCCGGTGCCGGTCGGCAATTCGCCGGAGCGCGCGATGATGGCGCGCGCATAGGGATCGATATCGACCGAGCCGCTTTTCGGCCACGCCGTCCAGGCGCCGATTGTGAGCGAACCGAAGGCAACGCCGCGTGTCAGCGTGAGCCAGGTCGCGCCGAGCCCGATCGCGGCTGCGATCAGCAGTGTGAAACACGAACCGAATAACAGCCGCATGCCCGTTCCAAATCGAAGTTAATGCCGCAAAGTGGTTAGAGCTTAAATTCAGTCGCCGCGCGGCGTTGCCGGCACGCGATCGGCCGCCGTCGCTAAGGTGTTGATGCCGGGCGTGCTGCCACTATCGGCGCTGTTGTCGCTGCTATCCGCACCAAGCGAAGCGGCCGGCGACGTTTGCGCGCTTAGTGCATGATCGGCGTCATCCAGCATGCGTTCGACCGCAATCAGCGCGTCGGTGCCTTTGCGCGTCAGCAAGGCCGGGTGCGGCCCCTCGGCGCCCTTGAACGATGTATCGGTCATCGGCGGCGCATGTTCTGGCCCCGGCAGCCCAGGCAGGGGATGCAGCTCGATGCCCTGATGGGCATAGGTCATAATGTTGTGCCAGGTGATCGCCGGCAACGTGCCGCCGGTCATGCGCTTGGTCGGCGAGTAGTCGTCATTGCCCATCCAGACCGCGCCGACGAAGTTGCCGGTGTAGCCGACGAACCAGGCGTCGCGCCAGCTGTTGGTGGTGCCGGTCTTGCCGGCCACCTTGATGCCGTCGAGTTGGGCGCGCTTGCCGGTGCCGTTTTCGACCACCGAGTTCATCATCTTGATCATGTCGAGCGCGACTTGCGGACTGATCACTTGTTTCGGCTGCGGTCCGTCGCGGTCGAAGCGCCACACCAATTGGCCGTTGCCGGTGCGCACTTCGAGGGCGGCATGCGGAGCCACCGCGCGGCCGAGATTGGGGAAGGTCGCGTAGGCGACCGCGTGTTCGTAAACAGAGACCTCGTCGGCGCCGATCGGCAGCGATGGCGTATCCGGCAGCGGCGCATGAATGCCGAAATTGCGCGCGGTCTGCACGATCATGGCGCGGCCGAGCTTGGGATTGCCGTTGCCGAGCGCGATCGACAGTTTGATCGGGATGACGTTGACCGAATGCGTGATCGCTTCGATCAGCGTCATCGAGCCGGAATAGCCGCCGGAATAATTGTGCGGGCACCAATTGCCGATACAGACCGGCGAGTTGACAACGATAGTCGACGGCTTGAAGCCGTTCGCCAAAGCGGTCGCATAGACGTAAGGCTTGAACGAGGAGCCGGGCTGGCGCAACGCGTCGGTGGCGCGGTTGAACTGGCTCGCGCCGTAATCGCGGCCGCCGATCATGGCGCGAATGCCGCCGTCGAGATCGGCGAACACCGCGGCCGACTGGCTGGCGCCGTAATCGTGGCCGTATTGGCGCAATTCGGACTCGACCTCGTGCTCGGCGTAACGCTGCAGGTTGGAATCGAGCGCGGTGCGCACCACGAAATAACGGTCGGTCACGGATTTCGGGAAGGTGTCGACGAGCTTCTTCATCTCGTCGAAGGCGTAATCGAGGTAGTAGTTCGGCGCATCTTCCGCGGTGCGGTCTATCGGCGTCGCCGGATTGCGCCGTGCGCCATAGACCTGACCCTCGGTCATGAAACCGTTATTGACCAGATTGTCGAGCACGACATTGGCGCGCGCGCGCGCCGCCGGCAGGTTGACCAGTGGCGAGAATTTGGTCGGCGCCTTGAACATGCCGGCGAGCATCGCCGCTTCGGGCAGCGTCACGTCGCGCACCGATTTGCCGAAATAATACTGCGCCGCGGCATCGACGCCGAACGCGCCGCCGCCGAGATAAGCGCGGTCGAGATAAAGCTTGAGGATTTCGTTCTTGCTCAGATGGGTTTCGAGCCACAGCGCCAGATAGGCTTCGTTGATCTTGCGTGCGATAGTGCGCTCGTTGGAGAGAAACAGGTTCTTGGCGAGTTGCTGGGTCAACGTCGATCCGCCCTGTACCACGCCGCCAGCTTGGGCGTTGGTCATCAAGGCGCGGAACGTGCCTTGGAAGTCGATGCCGAAATGCTCGTAGAAGTGCCGGTCTTCGGTCGCCAGCACCGCCTTGATCAGGTGATCGGGAAATTCGTCGAGTGGCACCGATTCGTTGTGCTTGATGCCGCGGCTGCCTACTTCATTGCCGTAACGGTCGAGGAAGGTGACGGCGAGATCGGCCTTCTTGAGCCAGTCGTCGTCGGAGGTCTGCCGGAAGGCCGGCATGGCGAGCGCCGCCATCAGCATCAGGCCGCCGGTGCCCAGCGTCGCCATCTCCGACAGCGGCTCGACAATGAGCCAGCGCCGCCAGCCGGAAACATGGGTTCGGTCCATAAAGGCGGTGAATCGCTCGTAGATTTCGCGCGTCCATTTGCCGGTCTGGAACACCGCGAAATCGATTCGCGCGTCGATATCGAGCAGGACCCGCTTCAATCTGGGCCGCCAGTCGTCGCCCGGATCGGGGAACATGTCCGTCACAACAATGCGCTCCGGGAATTGACTAAAACCACGGCGAAGGCATCAAGAGGGTAGGTCCTTTTAACCGACCGGAAGTTTGCCGGCCAAGCGTTACTTGGCAATGCCTTAAATGACGATAATCGGCGGGCCAACGCAGCGTTTTCGTCAGCGTGAATGGTAATTGCGGGTAAATTTGGCATAGGGTCGGCTTCCGCGGAGAACACGATGGCAACAAAGCCGACAATCAATCCCGTCGATACGCAAGAAGTTCCATTTTGGAAGCGTAAGTCGTTGACGCAAATGACCGATTCGGAATGGGAAAGCCTGTGCGACGGTTGCGGCAAATGCTGCCTGAATAAGCTCGAGGAAGAGGAAACCGACCGCACTTATTACACCGATGTCGGCTGCCGGCTGCTCGACGGCGAGACCTGCCGCTGCCGCGACTATGAGAATCGGCAGGAACAGGTCAGCGACTGCGTGCGGCTCACCCCGCGCAACCTCAAGACCATCACCTGGCTACCGCCGTCCTGCGCCTATGTGCTGGTGTCCCAGGGCCGCGATCTCTACTGGTGGCACCCGCTGGTCTCGGGCGATCCGGAAACGGTGCACACCGCGGGCGTCTCGGTGCGCGGCAGGGTAGGGGCCTCCGAGGTCGATGTGCCGGACGAGGACCTCGAAGACTACATCGTCAATTGGCCGCTCAAGCTGCCGAAGGCGGCGCGGCAAAGAAGGTAGCCTCCGCAGCCCTGATCTGCGCAATGGGCTGTTGCAATGCTATGCCGGGCCGGCCAATTGGTGGCGGCCTTATTGAAAATCCGACATGAGTGAAATCGCCCCTCCCGACGCGGATCGCGTCGCTCCTGAGCGTGCCGGCGCCGCGCCGGCGCCCGCGGATGCTCGTGCCGCCACGGCGACGCCCGGGACAACCACGACCGGGACGACGCCGCACGACGTTCCATCCCGCTCGCTCGACCGCGCGACGATTCAGGCAATCGTCGCCGGCATCATGCTGGCGATGTTCCTGTCCGCGCTGGAACAGACCATCGTCGCGCCAGCGCTCCCGGCGATCGGTGCGAGCTTGGGGGGTGTCGACGATCTGTCATGGGTGGTGACGGCTTATCTGCTCGCCGCGACCGCGACCACGCCGCTGTTCGGCAAGCTGTCGGATATCTATGGCCGCCGCACGATGCTGTTGTCGGCCATCTCCATCTTCATCCTCGGCTCGGTGGTCTGCGCGCTCGCGCCGACGATCTGGACACTGATCCTGGCGCGCGGGCTGCAAGGCATCGGCGGCGGCGGTCTTTTGCCGATCGCACAGACGATCATCGCCGACATGCTGTCGCCGCGCGAGCGCCCGATCGTCCAAGGCCGCACCTCCATCATGTTCATGATCGCCAGCATCCTCGGCCCGGTGTTGGGCGGCTTGCTCACCGATCACCTGCACTGGTCGTTTATTTTCTGGATCAATCTGCCACTCGGCGCGGTGGCGCTGATCATGACCGAGCGCGCGCTGCGGCGCTTGCCGCGCAACGATCGGCCGCACCAGCTCGACCTGCTCGGCGCCGTTCTGATGGTCGGTGCCGCGATCTCACTGATGGTGGCGCTGGCCTGGGGCGGCACCCATTATCCCTGGACGTCTTGGCGGATCGTGACCCTGTTCGGCGGTTCAGCTGCGCTCTGGGTGTTGTTTGTGTTGCGGCTACTCACCGCGCGCGAGCCGTTTATCCCGCTTTCCATTTTGCGCAGCCGTGTCACCGCGTCGATCACCTGCGCCGCGTTTTTCTCGATCGGCACCATTATCGGCATCACGATCTACACGCCCCTTTATTGCCAGACGGTGCTCGGCATTTCGGCGAGCCAATCCGGCTTTGCGCTGATTGGCTTCATGGTCGGCTCCGTGGCTGGTTCACAGGTCGCGGCGCGGCTCATGGTTCGGATGAAGCATTACCTGCGCGTGCCGATGATCGGCCTGCTCGTTTCGATCGCAGCGCTCGCCGTTCTGGCCATCGACCCCGCGGGCCTTTCACTCGGCGAAGTGATGGGCCTACTTTCCGCGGTCGGCTTCGGGCTCGGCCCGATGTATCCGATAAGCACCGTGGTCATGCAGAATGGCGTGTTGCCGCATCAACTCGGCACCGCCACCGGCACGCTGAACTTCTTTCGTACGCTCGGCGGCGCCATCATCGTCGCCGCGTTTGGCGCCATCGTGCTTGGCGGCGGCACCGACGGGTCCGGCGTCATGACGCTCGAGAAACTGGCGCTGAACCACGGCGATATGGTGCCGGCCTTTCACTGGGTCTTTATCGCCGCGGCGGTCTTTATCGGCATTTCATTGCTCTGCCTGCTCGCAGTCGAGGAACGGCCGCTGCATGGCCCGGTGCGGCTCGCCGAAGCATCCGAATAATCCCGCGCATGGCTGATCCGCCCGTTGCGGCTTGCGTGGCGGGGGTACGGAGCGCAAAATTCGCGCCGGCTTATAGGGGCGCGGCCGATCGTGTCGATTATTGCATCGACCCAAAATACTGCGGTCGAAGACCATAACGCGGTCGAAGATAGGGCGGGGCGGCGAGCGGAGAGCGCCGCCCCGCCGCCCGCTGCCGCACCGGCCGCGGCCGAGAAAAGACTTGGCAAGCGCGAAATCCTCACCATCATCAGCGGCCTGGCGCTGGCGATGTTTTTGTCCGCGCTCAATCAGACCATCGTGGCGACGGCGCTGCCGAATATCGGCCGCGCCTTCGATGATTTTGAGAATCTGTCCTGGGTGGTGATCGCCTATCTCTTGACCGCGACCGTGGTCGCGCCGCTCTACGGCAAGCTCAGCGACATCTATGGCCGGCGCGGCATGATGCTGGTGGCACTCGGCCTGTTCATGGCCGGATCCGCCGCTTCGGCGGCGGCGCCGAGCATGATCATGCTGATCCTGGCCCGAGGCCTGCAGGGCATCGGCGGCGGCGGCATCGTGCCGCTGGCGCAATCGATCATCGCCGATGCGGTGCCGCCACGCGAACGCGGCTATTACCAGGCCTATACCGGCTCGATCTGGATTCTGGCCGGTGCGGGCGGCCCGGTGCTCGGCGGCGTCATCGCCGAGCATCTGCACTGGTCCGGGATATTCTGGCTCAATTTGCCGCTGGCCTTTGTCGCGGCGCTGCTGTCGCATCGGCAGCTGAAACTGCTTCCGATTCACGAGCGCGCCCACAAGATCGACCTCATCGGCGCCGCTCTGATGATGCTGGCGGCGATTGCGCTGCTGCTGGCGCTGACCTGGGGCGGCACGCGCTATCCGTGGCTGTCGCAACAGATTGCGCTCTTGCTGATCGCGGCGGCGGCATTGTCGGCGCTGTTCATCTGGTGGGTGCTGCGCACGCCGGAGCCGTTTTTGCCGATCGCGGTGCTGACCAATCCGGTGATGCGGGTCGGCTCGCTCACGTCGTCCTGTTCGCAAGGCGTCTCGATCGGGCTGACCATATTCGTGCCGCTGTATTACGAGCTGGTGCACGGACTGTCGGCGAGCGATTCCGGCCTGGCGCTGATTCCGATCGCGATGATGACGACACCGGGCTCGTTCATGGCGAGCCGCGCCATGTTGCACACAAGGCACTATAAGCGTGTTCCGATCGTGCTTCTAACTTTCGCCGCGGTGGCGGTCGGGGCGCTGGCGTTTGATCCGCTGATGCCGCTGTGGGGTGTCGTGCTGGTGATGTGTTTTCTCGGCCTCGGCGCCGGTAGCTCCTATCCGACCGTCACGGTGTCGATCCAGAACGCGGTGGCGCATCAGCAGGTCGGCATCGCCATGGGGACGATGAATTTCTTCCGCGCGCTGGCGAGTGCCTTCCTGGTCGCCTTGATGGGCGCGATCATGCTGACCGGACTCGGCGTCGCGCCGCAGCGCGGAATGGCGTCCGCGACGGCCGCCGCCGCCGTGGTGGGCGCGACGCCCGAGCAGCTGTTGCGCACTTTCAGCTTCATCTTCGCGGTGGCGGCAGGCTTCCTGGTGATGGGGATCGTAGCCTTGATCGCCATGGAGGAGCGGCCGTTGCGCGGCACCGTGCTGGCTTCTCCCAGCCGCGAAACCGCGGCGAAGGGCGCCGGGTAGCGTCGGTGGCAACAAGCGCATAAGGTTCCCCAAAATGAAAAAGGGGAGGGAGCCTATGTCACGCACTTCGATCGCCGTTGCTGCTGCCGCACTGCTGTTCGCCGCCGTCACGGCGCGCGCCGAGACCATCATTGACGATTGGGCCAACGCCAAACTGCCGCCGCCGCCGCAGCTCAAGCCGGTGACGCTCGTACCCAAAGAGACCGCGCTGCTGGTGATGGATTTCACGGTGCAGACCTGCACGCCGGAAAAGCGCAAACGGTGCGCCGACACGGTGCCGAAAGTGAAAGCGCTGGTGGAGGCGGCACGCGCAAAAGGCGCGCTCATCATTTACAGCGTCGCAGTGCCGGGTTCGGTGCCCGGCGACGTGCTCAAGGAGCTTAAGCCGGCGGCCGGCGAACAAGTGCTGCCGCCGCTCGGCCCCGACAAGTTCATCAATAGCGATCTGGAGAAGACGCTGCACGACAAGGGCATCACCACCGTGGTGGCGATGGGCACGCAGGCACAGACCTCGGTGCTGCATACCGGCGGCGAAGCGGCGCTGCGCGGCTTCAAGGTCGTGGTGCCGGTCGATGCGATGTCGTCCGACGATCTGTTTCCGGAAGCTTATACCGCCTGGCACCTCGCCAATGCGGCGCGCATCAGCAATCAGGTGACGCTGACGCGGCTGGATATGATCGGGTTTTAGTTGTCGCTGAATTTTTTTCGCTTTCGGGGCAAAACATCGATCAAGCCGCATCAATCAATCTCGATTTGTGAATAGGAGCGCCGCGGCTATTGGCAGGCGATAGCCATAATCGCCCGCCGCCGCGCTGATGTTGAAGTCGAGAACGTGATGCCGGGTCAGATCGCACGCTGGATGCTGGCCCGGAACGCGTCCTTGTAGGGAAACGCATCCATCAAATGCGGCGCAGCTTCCTTGAGCACGCGATTGAAAGATGGGCGCTTCATCAAGCGTAACAAATAGGCGCCGGCGTTCTTCGGCAACGGCGCTACCATGTCGGCGTAGAACAGCGCCGGCGCCGCGGCGCAGTCGGCCATGGTGAAACTTTCACCGAGCGCCCAGGTTTTGCCGCGGATTTCCTGTTCGATCATATCATAAGCCGTTGCCAGCGTTTTGTTGCCGGCCTCGACGCCGATCGCGTCTTTCTGATCGGCGGGACGGAAATGATTTCCGATGACCTTCCCTGCCGCATCCATCAGGTAAAAATCATAGAAGCGGTCGCGCATGCGTGCCTGGCGCGCGAGGTCGGGGTCGGTGGGCACAAGTTGCGATGTACCGGGATAATGAAGCGCCAGATATTCGATGATGATGCTCGATTCCGGCACGGTCTCTTGGCGCGCGTCGTCGTGCAAGACCGGAAACTTGCCGATGGGCCATAGCTTCTTCAATTCAGCCGCAGACGCCGGATCGTAGAGGTTGGTCGGCCGCGGCGTAAACGGCGTGCCGTTTTCATAAAGCGCGATCAGGGCCTTGAAGCAGTAGGACTAAAACGGATGATAGTAGAGTGTGAGCGCCATGATTGGAGTCCTTCTGTTGGACAAGTGGCGTTTGGCTTCGATAGCGGCGGCTCTAAGGCGCAAGCGGCGAGCCGAGCGCGCGCGCCGTGTCGACGATCCAGGCGCGATAACGCGTGAGCGGCGTGATGCCGGTGAGGCCGCCGCAGCCGCCGGTCAGTTTCGGACCGGTCGACCAACTCACTACACCGATCATGGTAACGCTGCCGTTGGTTTCGCGGAACGCCGGTGCGCCGAAGTCGCCGGTGCAGGCGCCGAGGCCCGCGGCTTCGGCTTTGGTCGCCGGATCATACAGGCGGATTTGAAGCGGACCCGGCTGGCCGGTGACGGCAAGGCTTGCCGCGCGGGCGATGCCGTCGAGGCGGTCGGCGCCGCGCACCGTGACGCCATAACCGACGACGGTGAGCGGATCGCCGACCGCGACGGTGGCGGTCTCATCCGCGATCTTGGCTGCTGGAATGTTCGCCGGGAGGGGTTCCTTGAGCTTGAGAAGCGCGACGTCGGCGGTGGCGAGATGTGCGAACAGCCGCTTGAGATCGAATTGCGGGTCGCGTTCGATCCGCGCGATGTCCTTGAGCACCGGCGCTTCGCCGGGCTTGCTGCCCATCAGCTTGTAGTCGGCACCAGGCTGCACGCAATGCGCCGCCGTCAGCAATAGGTCGCGCGCGATCGCGGTCGCGGTGCAGACGGTTCCGTAGGAACCGAGAATGGTCACCACGGATTGTCCCGGGCCATCCGTCACCCGTGGCGCGCCCCCGACCATCGCCAAGGCGGGCGACAAGGCTGCCGCCAACACAACGACAATCATGGAACCAGTGAGGATCGCGTTGCGGCGGAGGGAACAGAGCACCATTTTCAGACCTGCCATCGTTATTCTCATCTGTTCTGCGCCATCTGTTCAGGCGCGGTTCACGCCAGGGTCCCTAGAACAAAGCATGATTTTCCCGCCGCAATTCGCCATGGCCGCTTCGCTAGCCCCGTCGCGCTTGCTTGCGCTTTTTTTGGCGCTCGTTTTTGCGTTCGCGGCGAAGCCGGCGCAAGTGCTTGCTGCCGACCTCGATCCTCCGGCCGTTACCGAACCCGCTCGCGCCTGTTTGAACCAGAAGGACCGCCGCGCCGAAGCCGAATCCGGCAAGCTCGTCCAGCTCGGGACCGCCATGCGCACTGCGCGCACGCGGATGGCGGGCACGGTGGTGCGCGCGCGGCTATGCCACGGTGCCGATGGGCTGGTCTATGTGCTGACAGTGCTCGCCCATGATGGCAAAGTGGCCCGGATAGAGGTCGATGCCGTGAAAGGTACGCTGATCGGCGGCCTCTGAGTTTTCCGCGGAGCGTATTTTGCGGCTTCTGGTAGTTGAGGACGATCCCGATCTCAATCGGCAACTGGCGACGGCATTGACCGACGCCGGCTATGTGGTCGATCGCGCTTTCGACGGCGAGGAGGGGCACTATCTGGGCGAAAGCGAGCCCTACGATGCCGTAATCCTCGATATCGGCCTGCCGAAAATGGACGGCATTTCGGTCTTGGAAGCCTGGCGGCGCACCGGGCGCGCCATGCCGGTGCTGATCCTGACCGCGCGCGACCGCTGGAGCGACAAGGTGCAGGGCTTCGATGCCGGCGCTGACGATTATGTCGCTAAACCGTTCCATCTCGAGGAAGTGCTGGCGCGGGTGCGGGCGCTCTTGCGACGCTCCGCCGGTCACGCCAAGAGCGAATTCACCTGCGGCCCGGTGCGGCTCGACACCCGCACCGGCCGCGTTGCCGTCGACGGCAATCCGGTGAAGCTCACCTCGCATGAATACCGGCTGCTGTCTTATCTGATGCATCATACCGGCCGCGTGGTGTCGCGTACCGAACTGGTCGAGCATCTTTACGATCAGGACTTCGACCGCGACTCCAACACTATTGAAGTCTTCGTCGGTCGCATCCGCAAGAAGCTGGGCGTCGACGTCATCCAGACGGTGCGCGGGCTCGGTTATCTGCTCACACCGCCCGATGCGCGCTAATTCGCTCGCACTGCGGCTGTTCCTCTGGGCCACCGGCTGGACCGTGGTCATTCTCATCGTCACCGGCGTAGCGCTGTCGACGCTTTATCGCCACGCCGTCGAACGTTCGTTCGACCGCCGGCTCGACGTCTATCTGCGTACGCTGGTTGCCGACGTCGCCTCGCCGGAAGAGGGCGCCGATAAATATCCGCAGTCGATCGGCGAGCCATTGTTCGAATTGCCGCTGTCCGGCTGGTATTGGCAGGTGACGCGGCTCGATACCAAGAAGCCTGAAATACATTCCTCGCGTTCGCTGTGGGATGCCAATCTGCCGCGGCTGCCGGACGACAAGACCGCGGCTGCCGGCGAATTCCGCCAGGGCTATGCGCACGGGCCCGAAGATCAGGATCTGCGCATGGTCGAGCGCAATATCGATCTCGGCAATGACGGCCGTTATCTGATCGCGGTGGCTGGCGACGCCTCCGAGATCGACGACGAGACCGGCAGCTTCGATCGCGCCATCAGCTTTACCTTCATGGCGCTGACGGTGGCGCTGTTGTTGACGACGGCGTTGCAGGTGCGCTTCGGGCTGGCGCCGCTCGCCCGCATTTCGCAAAGCCTCGCCGCCATCCGCTCCGGCCGCGCCGAGCGGCTCGAGGGCACGTTCCCGGTAGAAATCGCGCCGCTCGCGCGGGAGACCAACGCCTTGATCGAGTCCAATCGCGAGATCGTGGAGCGCGCCCGCACCCATGTCGGCAATCTCGCGCATGCGCTGAAGACACCGCTCTCGGTGCTGGTCAACGAAGCCGCCGCGCGCGGCAACGATCCGCTGGCGCATAAGGTGCTGGAGCAGACCGACATCATGCGCGACCAGGTGGCGCGCCAGCTGGAGCGGGCGCGGCTTGCCGCCCGTTCGACCGTGGTCGGCACCCTGACCGATGTGCCCCCGGTCGTCACCGCGCTCGCCAACACGATGGAGAAGCTCTATCGCACCCGCGATATCGCCATCGCCGTCGACGCGCCGGAGCATGCCCATTTTCGCGGCGAGCAGCAGGATCTCGAGGAGATGATCGGCAATCTGGTCGACAATGGCTGTAAATGGGCCTTGTCGCGGGTGGCGATCGAAGTCATGGCGGAGAAAGCGGCGCCCAGCGACACCAAGCCTGTGGTGCGCATCATTGTCGACGACGATGGACCGGGCCTCTCACCGGAAGAGCGCGAACGGGTCGCTCGGCGTGGCCATCGGCTCGATGAATCCAAGCCCGGCTCCGGCCTCGGGCTGTCGATCGTGGTCGAGCTTGCCGGCCTCTATGGCGGCGTCCTCACGCTGAGCACTGCGCCGATTGGCGGTCTGCGCGCCGAATTGGCATTGCCGGGGGGATGACGATCAGGCTTCGGCTCCGTTAATATTCGGCGTGTTATGTTAGGGCTACCTCAGCGGGGCCACTTCAGCGAAACATCTTTATCAACTAACCGCGAGTTCACCAGCCACATCAACGAGGTGCCGCCGGCGGAGAGCCACGGCATCCTGGAATTTCTTTACGATCATATCGCCCGGCCGCATTGGAGCATGCGCTTCCAATGGACCAAGAACTGCATCGCGTTCTGGGATAACCGCTGCGTCCAGCACTACGCGATCTGGGACTATTGGCCGAACGTGCGTTCCGGCTACCGCATGTTCGTCAAAGGCACCGAGCGGCCAAAGGCGGCATAGCGCCCGTACAACCGGATTTCGCTTCGCATCATCCGGGCTGCACTCCTATAATCACGCCCAACGAAAACGGGAAACAAGAGCGCGATTGCGCTCTTAGGGGAGGGGCGTCCAATGGCGTTATCTTTGAAACTATCTCGCCGTCGTCTGCTTGCGGCCTGTACCGCAACCTGTCTCGCCGGGGCGCCATATTTGGCACGCGCGCAGCAAGCGCAGTGGACCTATAAATTCGCCAATAATCTTCCCGACAGCCATCCGATGAATGTTCGCGCCCGCGAGATGGCGGCGGCGATCAAGCAGGAAACCGGCGGCCGCTTCGATCTGCAGATTTTTCCGTCGAGCCAGCTCGGCTCCGACACCGACACGCTCAGTCAGTTGCGCTCAGGCGGCGTCGAATTTTTCATGCTGTCGGGATTGATCCTGGCGACGCTGGTGCCGGCGGCGTCGATCAACGGCATGGGCTTCGCATTTCCCGATTACGACACCGTGTGGAAGGCGATGGACGGCGATCTCGGCGGCTATATCCGGGCGCAAATCGCCAAAGCCAATCTCGTCGCCATGGACAAGATCTGGGACAACGGTTTCCGCCAGACCACGACATCGACCAAGCCGGTGGTGACGCCGGACGATTTTCGCGGCATGAAATTGCGCGTGCCGCCGTCGCCGCTCTGGACTTCGATGTTCAAAGCCTTCGACGCCGCACCGGCCTCGATCAATTTCAACGAAGTCTATTCGGCGCTGCAGACCAAGATCGTCGACGGCGAGGAAAATCCGCTGGCGATCATCGCCACCGCGAAACTCTACGAAGTGCAGAAATACTGCTCGCTGACCAATCACATGTGGGACGGTTTCTGGTGCCTGGCAAACCGGCAAGCGTGGGAAGCGCTGCCCGACGATGTCCGGGCGATCATCACCAAGAACGTCAATGCCGCCGCCGTAAAAGAGCGCGAAGACGTGGCAAAGCTGAATGCGAACTTGCGGCAGGATTTGGCGAGCAAAGGCCTGCAATTCAATCTGCCCGACCCATCGCCATTTCGCGACAAGCTTCGGTCGGCGGGTTTCTACACGCAGTGGAAGGATAAATACGGGGCGGAGGCCTGGGCCATACTCGAGAAGGCGGTAGGCCAGCTCGCGTGACCTTGCGTCCGCCTTCGAGTTCGCCTGCCGCTCATTCCCGCGAAGGCGGGAATCCAGCAACTGGGTCCCCGCCTTCGCGGGGACGAGCGGATAGCGGGCGCGGGCCGAACCGTCATTTGATTATTGCTGCAATCGAATCTTCGCTTGGCTTTGCGGTCGAGATCGTCGCGGCAACCCTGGTGGCCGCCGAAATCGTAATCCTGTTCAGCGGTGTGGTCGCGCGCTACGGCTTCGATCATCCGCTGGTCTGGTCCGACGAGCTTGCCTCGATGCTGTTTTTGTGGCTCGCCATGCTCGGCGCGGTCATCGCCCTTCGCCGCGACGAGCATATGCGGATGACGGCCGCCGTCGCCGTGCTGGCGGCGCCGCGGCGCGCGATGTTTGATGCTTTCGCGACCGGCGCCGCCCTTGCTTTCCTTCTCCTGTTGATACGGCCGGCCTTCAATTTCGTCATTGACGATCTGGCGATCACCACGCCCGCCTTGGAGATCACCGATGCGTGGCGTGCCGCGGCGCTGCCCGCGGGTGTGGCCCTGATGATCGTGTTCGCTGTGCTGCGGCTTGCGAAGGCCGATGCGCTGTGGCCACTGTTCTTGTCGTTGGGCGCGGTGGCCGTTCTCGTCGCCGCGTTTTGGCTGGCCGCGCCGCTGTTCCGCCAGTTCGGCAACTTCAATCTTCTGATCTTTTTTGTCGGTGTTGTCGCGGTTGCGGTATTCGCCGGCGTGCCTATCGCTTTCGCCTTCGGTCTTGCGGTGTTCGGCTATCTCGCTTTGGCGACGCATACGCCGCTTGTGGTGCTGGTTGGCCGCATGGATGAAGGCATGAGCCATCTCATCCTGCTGGCGGTACCGCTGTTCGTGTTTCTCGGCCTCCTCATCGAGATGACCGGCATGGCGCGCGCCATGGTCGCGTTCCTGGCGAGCCTATTAGGCCATGTCCGCGGTGGTCTGCACTATGTGCTCGTCGCGGCGATGTATCTGGTGTCGGGGATCTCCGGCGCGAAGGCCGCCGACATGGCCGCGGTAGCGCCGGTGCTGTTTCCGGAAATGAAAGCGCGCGGCGCCAAGCCGGGCGATCTGGTCGCGCTGTTGGCGGCAACTGGCGCTCAGACCGAGACAATTCCTCCGAGCCTGGTGCTCATCACCATCGGTTCGGTCACCGGCGTTTCGATCGCGGCGCTATTCACCGGCGGACTTTTGCCCGGTGTCGTGCTCGCCTTTCTGCTTTGCTGCGTGGTGCGCCGGCGCTATCGGCGCGAGGATCATGTCGAGGTCGCGCGCGCGACCAAACGGGAAATCGGCCGCAGCTTTGTCATCGCCCTGCCGGCGCTGGCGCTGCCATTTTTGATCCGCGCCGCCGTGGTCGAAGGCGTTGCCACCGCGACCGAGGTTTCGACCATCGGCATCGCTTATGCGGCAATCGCGGGTCTGGTCATCTACCGCCAGTTCGATTGGCGGGCGCTGCGCCCGATGCTGGTCGCGACCGCAAGCCTGTCGGGTGCGATCCTGCTCATCATCGGCGCGGCCACGGCGATGGCCTGGGGGCTCACGCAATCCGGCTTCTCGCGCAGTCTCGCCGCAGCAATGACTGGCCTGCCGGGCGGCGCGGTCACTTTCATGGCCGCCTCGATCGCGGCCTTCGTCGTGCTCGGCTCTGTGCTGGAAGGCATTCCGGCCATCGTGCTGTTCGGGCCGCTGTTGTTTCCGATCGCCAGGACCGTCGGCATTCACGAAGTCCATTATGCGATGGTCGTGATCCTGGCGATGGGCATCGGCCTGTTCGCCCCGCCGTTCGGCGTCGGCTATTACGCCGCCTGCGCCATCGGCCGCGTCGAGCCGGCCGAAGGCATGCGGCCGATCTGCGGCTACATGGTCGCGCTCGTCATCGGCACGATCGTTGTCGCCGCCGTGCCGTGGATTTCAATCGGGTTTTTGAAGTGAGTTAATCCAGCGTCACATGCGCCGACGTGATCACGTTCTTCCAGCGCGCGGTTTCTTCGCGAAAATAGCTGACCGCCTCCAGCACGCTGCCGCCAACCGGTTCGGCAGAGAGGTCGACAAGGCGTTTTAGGATTTCGGGGTCGCGCAGCGCTTCGTTGACGCCGGTGTTGACTTTCTCGGCAACTGCGTCGGGCGTATGCGCCGGCCCGACGAAGGCGTACCACGCCGCCGCCTCGAAGCCGGGCAAAGTTTCGGCGATGGTCGGCACGTCCGGCAGGCTCGCCATGCGCTTTGGCGCGGCCACCGCGATCAGTTTCAGCTTGCCGGCTTTGACCAGCGGCAGCGAGACGCCGAGGTTGTCGAACATGCAATCGACGCTGCCGGCGACAAGATCGTTGAGCGCCGGCGCCGAGCCGCGATAAGGCACGTTCTGCAGCTTCACATGCGCCATCATCTGGAACATTTCGGAGGTCAGATGCGAGGTGGTGCCGTTGCCCTGGGTGGCGTCGGTCACCTTGCCGGGATTGGCCTGTGCATAAGCGATGAAATCCTTCACCGTATTGGCCGCGATCTTGTCGGGATTGACGACAAGCGCATTCGGTACCCGGCTCATGATGGCCATCGGCACGAAGTCCCGCGCATCGTAATCGAGATGCGGATAGAGATTTTGGTTGATGACCAAAGGCGGAGGCGGCGACGCCAAGAGCGTGTAGCCGTCGGGATCCGACTTGGCGACGAATTCGGCGCCGATATTGCCGCCGGCGCCGGCGCGGTCGTCGACGATCACCGCCTGGCCCCATTTACGCGACAGCCAATCGGCGAAGATGCGCGGCATCACGTCGGCGGTGCCGCCGGCGGGAAACGGCACGACGACTTTCACGGTGCGCGTCGGATAGTCTTGCGCACCCGCCGGTGAGACCAGCGGGCTGAATATCAGTATCGTCGTTGCGATCACCCATCCGCCGCGGCGGCGACGGGCATTTCCCTTGAGCATTTATTTTCTCGTTAAGCAGCCGTGGTTGCAGGCCGACGAACTTAACCAAAGCAATGTGAAGCCGCCAGCCGGCACAACGCCGCGTCGCTCGACCGGCCGGCGGTTGCGCCGCGACAGAGTTTCGCCCCAATGCGGTCCTTTGGTCGTACGAGCTTTCTTTGGGGGCGGGATGCCGGCGAAACGAATAATTGCGGTGGCACTGGTCGGCGTGGGCGTTGCCGCGTGTTCGGCCAATTCCGGGCCGAAGGAAGTCGGCGGCACCGCGGCGGGTGCAGTTGCCGGCGGCGTGATCGGCAATGCCATCGGCGGTAGTACCGGCAACCGGCTCGCCGGCACTTTGGTCGGCGCGGCGATCGGCGGTTTTCTCGGCAACCGCATCGGGGCTGTGCTCGACGATGAGGATCAGCGCCGGGCCTATGACGCGCAAATGCAGGCCCTCGAGGCCGGGCCGTCGGGCACGCCGGTCGCCTGGCGCAATCCGACATCCGGGCGTTATGGAAACGTAGTACCCGGACCCGCTTATCAGACGAACGGGGCTACCTGCCGTAGCTATACCTATACGATCTATATCGACGCGACGCCGCAGGTCGGGCGCGGCACCGCGTGCCGCAATCCGGACGGCAGTTGGACCACCATCAACTGAACAGCGTGCAACTAATCAGCAGGATGGATGGCGGCGTCCTTGCACCGGCGCAGCGAGTTTGATCTTCTACAACCTGGGCGCTGGAGCGGCTTCTTCAAGCAATTTGGGAGAATCTGAAAATGCGTATTGCGCATTTGACATTGGCAGTAGCGTTGCTGGCGGGCCTATCCATTTCCGTGGCGGGTTGCGGCAAGGGTCCGCAGGGGGATGCCGGTCCCGCGGGCCCGCAGGGCCCTAAGGGGGATGCCGGTCCGGTCGGTCCGGCTGGCCCGCCGGGGCCCCAAGGGACCGCTGGGCCGGCTGGTCCGGCCGGTCCGCCGAGCCCAAGCGTGCGGGTGGTCAAGTCGGACTGCACTGCGGGGTGCACCGTGCAATGCCAGGACAACGAAGTGCTAATCGCGGCCTATTGCGGCCCGACCCGCAATCAAGCCCAATTCCTGGCTGAAAGAGGGGCCTCGTGCGGACCCAATGCCAGCCCGTCAAATACGCCGCTGGTCGCGGTTTGCATCGGTTCGGCGCAATAAACGGCGCTTTTTTTCAACATCGGTTCGTTCTGGGGACTTGGTCGTGGGACCCGTCTCGGTGGCAGCGCAATGCGCTGCCGCGCTGAAGTTCCCATCGGTCGCGCCAAGGGAATTTATCGTGTTGAAGGCCGCGCCGGTCTGCGTAACCCCTTCTTAAGCGCGCGCCGGGTAAGACCTTAACGGTAGGCTTTTAGGACGGCGGTCTCTTTCAATGACGAGCGATGGTCAGGCCATCGAACGGCTGCGCGAATATCTCCGGTCATTGACGCCGGCGGCGCGGTCGATGCTCGTCCAGGAGCTCGAGCGCAGCATGGCGCGCGGCGAGGAGACAGCCGGCAACGAGCTGATCCTCCAGGAACTGCGCCGCATGCTCCGTGCCGATGCCGAGCCGGCGCCACGGATGGGCGATGCCGATCGCTTGTTCTTTGCGCCGCTGGAACCGTTCCTCGTTGACGCTCGCGCCGATCACAAACGTATTGGACGCATCGCCCGCGTGTCGCTCGATCCGATCTGGTCGTGGCTGGCGCGCGATCTTATCCCCGCCGAGGCCAAGGCCCTGGGTGACGATATCGCCCGCGCGCTCGTCGCCGGCGATCGCGGCAAAGCTGATCAGGTCGTTCGCGCGCTGCATGACCGCGCGGTCGTGCGGATGCGCGAGATGATCGCTGTGACCACGAACGATGACAAGGCGCGGCGGCGGCTTGGCGTCCACGCTGGAACGCCACGCGCGGTGGAAGATCTGAGCGCGATCATTGCCATCCTGTCGCTGCGCGACGTGCTTACGGATTTGGCACGGCGGCTGCCCGGTCATATCCGCGTTTTCGATCGCGAGCAGATCGACTCGATCAAGACCCAAATCGATGCCGCGGCATCGCAGATCGGCGCCGACAACGGGGCCAAAAAGGCAGACGTCTATCTTTATGGCCTCATTTTGGTGATGAACCGCCTGGCGGCGCCATGGCAGCTTCTCCGCCTCGGCGTTCGCGCCGCCGACAGCGACGAAACCGTCCGTATTGGTGAGACGCCTTATGCGATGGCGGTGACGCTGGTGCTGAGCGAAACCCAATGTCTGGTCACCGAGCTGCGCGCCGAGCTGAAATCCGGGCGGCCGATCGTGTCGATGCTCAAGAGCATTCACGACGCCGCGCGCGGAATGCGTTCGGAAATCGATCTTTCGGTCGATTCGCCTTGGGCCCGGCAGTTGGCGGCGATGCGTGCCGATGTTTCCGCGCTGCTCAAGGCCGAGATCGAAACGACGCCGGGTTGCGTGCGGCGCATCTTGCGGCCGCGTCCGGCCAAGGAAATCGCGCCGGGTTCGCTGCTCGACTCCTTCGACGTCGCCGAGGCCGAGAACAGGGTCGAATTCGTCTGTGCCTGCCGGAACTTCGCCAGCGAGCTCGCCGTCAACGAAGTGACGATGCGCGCCCATTCGGAACTGACGCTTTATCTCGAAACCGGCACCAAAGTGCTGCTCGATTCGCTGCGTCATGCCGGCGACGCCGACCGGCCGTTCCGCCAATCGCAAGTGGAAGCGGCCATTCGCCTGTGCCGCAGCGTTTTCGGGACCGAATATGCCGGGCTTCTCGCCAAAGCCGCCGAAGTCGCCATCCAGACCGCGGCGAGCGAGCGTAAGCGGGCATAACGACCGCTAAACGCTTGGGCGCACGCGGTTTCGCGGCAGTGCGCAATTGCCGCGATCGACGGTTCCCATTGCAGCCGCATTCCGACCGTGATTATACCCGCTGCAAGACAGCTCACAGACGCTTTGCATAATGACGCTTTGGATCATTTTTGCCGTGATGACCGCTGCGGCGGTTTTCGCCGTGCTTTGGCCACTGGGGCATAAGCCCCGGGCGGTCGAGGGCGGCAGCGATCGGCTCGTCTATCAGGACCAGTTGCAGGAAATCGACCGCGACCGTGCCGCCGGCATGATCGGCGAAGCCGAAGCGGAGTCCGCAAGGATTGAAATCTCGCGCCGTCTGCTGGCCGCCGCGGCCGAGGAAACGTCATCGGCGCCGGCGGCGCCGCAGGCGCAGCGCTATCGCCGCACTGCGGCGCTGGCCGCGATTGTGGTGATCCCGGCCGTCGCGCTTGGCTTTTATTTGTACCTCGGCTCGCCGGATGTGCCGGGCCAGCCGGCGTTCGCGCGGTCGAGCGGGCCACAAAACGCGCAGTCGATCGCGAGCCTTATCAGCCAGGTCGAGGAACATCTGGAGCGCAATCCCAATGACGGCGCCGGCTGGGAGGTGATTGCGCCGGTTTATTTGCGCATGGGCCGATTCGACGATGCGGTCATGGCGCGGCGCAAGGCGATTGTACTCAACGGCGACACGCCGGCGCGCGAAGCCGATCTCGGCGAAGCGCTGGTCGCTGCCGCCAACGGCGTCGTGACCGATGAGGCGAAACATGCCTTTACGCTGGCCGCCGCCGATTCAAACGAGGTCAAGGCGCGCTATTTTCTTGGGCTCGCCGACGAGCAGGACGGCAATCGCGATGGCGCTGCAGCGAAGTGGCGGGCCATGCTGGACGGAGCGCCGCCCGATGCGCCGTGGGCGAATTTCGTGCGCACGGCCCTAGCGCGGGTGACTGGCGCGCCCGTTACTGGCCAAGGAAGTGCTGGCCAAAGCCCTGCAAGCGGACCGAACGCAGGCGATGTCGCGGCCGCGGACACGATGGACCCGGCGCAACGCAACGAGATGATCCGTGGCATGGTGCAGCGGCTTGCCGATCGGCTGCACAGCGACGGCAGCGATGTCGAGGGCTGGTTGCGGCTCGTCCGCGCCTATACCGTGCTCGGCGACCGCGATAAGGCTAAAGGTGCTGCCGCCGACGCCAAACGCGCACTGGCGGTCAATCCGGACGCGGTCAAACAGATTGACGATCTCGTCAAAGGGCTCGGATTGGAAGGCTGAAGATGCGGAGAGAAAAATAAATGACCCGCAAGCAGCGCCGTCTGGTTTTGATCGGCAGCGGCCTCGGCGTGCTGGCGGTCGCCGTCGCGCTGATGCTCAATGCATTCCGCGACTCCATCGTGTTCTTCAATTCGCCGAGCGACGTGGCGGAGAAGCATGTCGAGCCCGGCACCCGGATCCGGCTCGGCGGCCTGGTCAAGGATGGCAGCGTGGTGCGCAGCAATAATCTTGCCGTCCGTTTCGAAGTCACCGATGGCAAAAGCGAGATACCGGTGAGCTATCAGGGCGTGTTGCCCGATCTGTTCCGCGAAGGGCAGGGCGTCGTCGCGGAGGGCGCGCTCGACGGCGGCGGCGTGTTCAACGCCGATACCATCCTCGCCAAGCACGACGAGACCTACATGCCGAAAGAGGTCGCCGACGCCTTGAAGAAGTCGGGGCATTGGAAGGATGATTACGCGCAGCGTGCGGCCATGCCGGCCGGCGGAGGCGCCAAATGATTCCCGAGCTTGGACATTTCGCATTGATGCTGGCGCTGGGCGTCGCGCTGATCCAGGGCGTCATGCCGATCGTCGGCACCCGCACCAACGATCCCGCGCTTATCGACATGGCGGTGCCGGCGGCTCTGGTGCATTTCGTCTTCGTCGCCATCGCGTTCGGCGCGTTGGCGTTTTGCTATGTCGCCTCGGATTTCTCGGTGCTCAATGTCTATGAGAATTCCAATTCGCAAATGCCGTTGATCTACCGGCTCACCAGCATCTGGGGCAATCACGAAGGCTCGATGATGCTGTGGGTGTCGATCCTCGCCTTTTTCGGCGCGCTGGTCGCGGGTTTCGGCACCAATCTGCCCCGCGTGCTCAAGGCCAATGCGCTCGCCGTGCAGGCATGGATCGCGGCCGCGTTTTATCTCTTTATCCTCATGACCTCGAATCCGTTCACGCGCATTGCCGACGCGCCGTTCGAGGGGCAGGATCTCAATCCGATCCTGCAGGATCCCGGCCTCGCGTTTCATCCGCCGATGCTCTATCTCGGCTATGTCGGTTTCTCGATATCGTTTTCATTCGCAATCGCTGCGTTGATCGAAGGCCGCATCGACGCCGCCTGGGCGCGCTGGGTGCGGCCCTGGGTGCTGCTTGCCTGGATGTGCTTGACGGTTGGCATCGCCGGCGGTTCGTACTGGGCCTATTACGAACTCGGCTGGGGCGGCTTCTGGTTCTGGGATCCGGTCGAGAACGCCTCCTTGATGCCGTGGCTTGCCGGTACGGCGCTCTTGCACTCGGCCGTGGTGATGGAGAAACGCGGCGCGCTGAAAGTATGGACCATCCTGCTGGCAATCCTGGCTTTCTCGCTGTCGCTGATCGGCACATTCCTGGTGCGCTCGGGCGTCCTCACTTCGGTTCATGCTTTCGCCACGGATCCGAGGCGCGGCATTTTCATTCTCGCTATTCTCGTGATCTTCATCGGCGGCGCGTTGTCGCTCTATGCCTGGCGGGCGCCGCTGCTCAAGCAAGGCGGCTTGTTCGCGCCGATCTCGCGCGAGGGCGCGCTGGTCTTCAACAATCTGTTCCTCACCACCGCCTGTGCCACCGTGCTGGTGGGCACGCTTTACCCGCTGGCGCTGCAGGCGCTGACCGGCGACAAGATTTCAGTCGGACCGCCGTTCTTCAATTCGACCTTCGGCCCGCTGTTCATCGCGCTGATGGCGGTAATGCCGTTCGGACCGCTAATGGGCTGGAAGCGCGGCGATATTTTAGGCGCGACGCAACGGCTGACGGTGGCGGCGCTCCTTGCCGCGCTGGCGGTGGCCGCCGCCTTTGCGCTCAAACATGGCGGACCGGTGCTGGCGCCATTTGGCGCAGGTATCGCCATCTTCGTGATGGCCGGTGCGGTCACCGATATCGGCGAACGCATCATGGTGCTGCGTCTGCCGTTTCGCGTTGCGTTGCGGCGCGCAATCGGTTTGCCGCGATCGGCCTGGGGCACAGCGTTTGGGCATTTCGGTATCGGCGTGTCGCTCCTCGGCATTGTCGCCGTCACCGCCTGGGGCAGCGAGCGCATCGCCGAGGTAAAGCTCGGCGAGAGTCTCGATATCGCTCATTACCGGATCACCTTCGACGGTCTGTTCGGCCGTGCCGGGCCGAACTATCATGACACCGTCGGCCGTTTCACCGTGCACCGCATGAACGGCGAACTGATCGGCACCCTGGAGCCGAGCCGCCGCACTTTCCCGTCGCGCAACATGGCGACCACCGAGGCGGCGCTGATGACGCGCGGCGTGAGCCAGATTTACGTCTCGTTGGGCGACTCCGATAAGAACGGGTCGGTCCCGGTGCGGCTTTATTACAAGCCGCTGGTGCTTTTGATCTGGCTCGGCGCCGGCATCATGTTCGTCGGCGGCGCCCTGTCACTCTCGGATCGGCGGCTGCGCGTCGGTGCGCCGCGTCCGGCGAAAGCGCGAGCGGTGCTGCAAGCGGCGGAGTGATCGCGGTGAAGCATTTCCAGGCGTTCGCTTTCCTCTTCGTCTTGCTCTGGTCGTCGCCGCTATGGGCGGTGCAGCCCGATGAGATGCTGGCCAATCCGGTGCAGGAAGCGCGCGCCCGCGCACTATCCGAGGAACTGCGCTGCATGGTGTGTCAGAACGAATTGATCGACGCTTCCGAAGCACCGCTCGCGCACGATCTGCGGGTTTTGGTTCGCGACCGCATCAAGGCCGGCGACACTGACGCGCAGATACTCGATTTTTTGGTCGCTCGCTATGGCGAGTTCGTGCTGCTGCGGCCGCGGTTGTCCTGGCATACCGCAGCATTGTGGGGATTGCCGCCGGGATTGCTGCTGATCGGTGTCGTCATGCTGGTCGTGGTCGTCCGGCGGCGCGGCCATGCGGCGGTATCGCCTGGCACAGCGCCCCTGACGATGGCGGAGGAGGCGCGCGTGGCCGAATTGCTGCGCGAGGACGACGCGGCGTAATCTCGCAGCGCCCAGTGGGGTGATCGGCCCTTTTAAACTATTGAGTTTGCTTTGTAATTTGTTGCTCCCCCGAACATTACAAACTTTTAATGCTGCCGACAGAGCGCGGTAAGGGTTGGGGTCCCATGTTTCGGATCAGCAACGGTCCGAATACGGGCGACCGATAGCGTCCGCCATGCGGTGGACCATCGATTTGGAGAAACAGCGAATGACATTCAGTCCCTTGCAATCGCGGCGCATTCTTTCCGCGCGTCGCATTGCGCTTTTGGCAACGGCTGCGGCAGGCATCGGCGCCGCGGCGTTTTTCTTCACTCCGACCATGCCGTCGAATGGCGGTCTGGTTAGCACCGCGGCGCAGGCGCAGAATCTCACCGAAAAGGTGCAGCAGCTGCCGCAACGCCCGGTCGGCTTTGCCGACATCGTGGAAAAGGTGAAGCCCGCGGTGATTTCGGTGCGAGTCAAGATCGACCGTCCCACCCAGGACAGCGCCGGCAGCGACGACGATTTGCCGTTTCCGCCGGGCTCGCCGTTCGAGCGTTTCTTCAAACGCTTCGGCATGCCCAATATGCCTGGCAGTCCGGGTGGCCATGAAGTCATCACCGGCCAAGGTTCCGGCTTCTTCATTACCCGCGATGGCTATGCGGTGACCAACAATCACGTCGTGGAGAACGCCCAGAACGTTCAAGTGACCACTGACGACGGCAAGACTCACGACGCCAAGGTCATCGGCACCGATACCCGCACCGACCTCGCGCTGATCAAGGTCGATGGCGATAATTTCCCGTTCGTGAAGCTCTCGGACTCGCCGCCGCGCGTCGGCGACTGGGTGCTCGCGGTCGGCAATCCGTTCGGACTCGGCGGCACCGTGACCGCCGGTATCGTCTCGGCGCGCGGCCGCGACATCGGCGCCGGTCCTTATGACGATTTCGTCCAGATCGACGCGCCGGTGAACAAAGGCAATTCCGGCGGTCCGACATTCGATGTCGACGGCAATGTGATCGGCGTCAACACCGCGATCTTCTCGCCGTCAGGCGGCTCGGTCGGTATCGCGTTCGATATTCCGGCCGACACGGTGAAGAGCGTGGTCGCGCAATTGCGCGACAAGGGCACTGTCACCCGCGGCTGGATCGGCGTGCAAATCCAAACCGTCACGCCCGACATAGCCGACAGCATGGGCTTGAAGCAGGCGACCGGCGCGCTGGTGTCGGAGCCGCAGAAAGACAGCCCCGCCGCCAAGGCCGGCATCCAGAGCGGCGACGTCATTACCTCGGTCGACGATGCGCAGATCCACGACGCCCGCGAATTGGCGCGCAAGATCGGCACGATGTCGCCCGGCACTTCGGTGAAGCTCGGTGTCGTCCATCAAGGCCAGGATAAGACCATGACGCTGACGCTCGGCACATTGCCGGCCGAGAAGCAGGCCATGAACGAGCCCAAAGACCGCCAGTCGCCCACCGAGAGCGAAGTGCCGAAGCTCGGGCTGACGCTTGCGCCCAGCGACAAGTCATCGAACGCGGACGGCAACGGCGTTGTCGTCACCGCGGTCGCCGAAGGCGGCGTTGCCGCCGATCATGGTTTCCAGGTCGGGGATGTGATTCTCGAAATCGGCGGCAAGCCGGTATCGACCCCCGCCGATGTGCGCAAAAGCCTCGCCGACGCGCGCACGGAGGGCAAGCATACGGTGTTGTTCCGGGTGAAGTCGGGTGACGGTACCAAGTTCGTCGCTCTGCCGATCGGCAACGCCTGATCGAAAGGGACATCCGCCGGCATCCGTCGCCCCCGCTGGCGGGCGTTCCAGGGGACGGGTCGCAAGACCCGTCCCCGCCGAATACCAACTCTATCCCGGCATCCGTCGCCCCCGCTGGGGTAGAGTAGGTAAGGGGGTGGTGGGCTAGCGCTCGCCGCCCCCTTCTTCGTTATAATGACCTATTATCGGGCCGCGCCGCTACGGTACCGGGCGCGACATTGTTTCACGCCCTTGCCGTGACAATATTCCTTGTCATATTCGTGGAGTCCGTTTCTTTGATTTGGCTTTAGACATGCGCCTTCTCATTATCGAGGACGACCGCGACGCGGCCGAATATCTGGTCAAAGCCTTCCGCGAGGTCGGTCATATTGCCGATCACGCCGCTGATGGCGAAGACGGTCTGCAGCTTGCGATCGACGGCGAATACGATGTGTTGATTATCGACCGCATGCTGCCGAAGCGTGATGGGCTCTCGGTCATCGGCGTGTTGCGCAGCAAGTCGGTGGAAACGCCGGTGCTGATCCTCTCCGCGCTCGGCCAGGTCGACGACCGGGTCAAAGGGCTGCGCACCGGCGGCGACGACTACCTCGCCAAGCCCTATGCCTTCTCCGAGCTTCTTGCCCGGGTCGAGGTGCTGGCGCGCCGGCGCGGCAGCCGCGGCGAGGAGACCGTCTATCGCGTCGCCGATCTCGAGCTCAACCGGCTATCGCATGAAGTCAGCCGTGCCGGGCAGGAGGTCCAGCTGCAGCCGCGGGAATTCCGCCTGCTCGAATATCTGATGCGCCACGCCGGCCAGGTCGTCACCCGAACCATGCTGCTGGAGAATGTCTGGGATTATCATTTCGATCCGCAGACCAACGTCATCGACGTGCACATCTCCCGCTTGCGATCTAAGATCGATAAAGGCTTCGCGCAGCCGCTCCTGCATACCGTGCGCGGTGCGGGTTATATGATCCGCGACGGTGCCCGATAAATCCGGATCTAACCGGGTAAGGGCGACGCCGCGGTTGGGGATCGAATTGGGGGGATCGCCGTGGCAGAGATGAGCTCAGGAATTTCATATTCAAACAATGCGGCGCCGTTCGTCGCGGCGCGTGATTTTTTGCTGCGCCATCGCGAGGACTACGCGACGGCCTATCGCGACTTCGAATGGCCCAAGCTCGATCGCTTCAACTGGGCGCTGGATTATTTCGACGTGATGGCGCGCGGCAATGCGCAGCCGGCGCTTTGGCTGGTCGATGAAGATGCCGGCGAGACCAAGCTCTCGTTCGCGGAACTGAGCGAGCGTTCGAACCGGATCGCCAATGCGCTACGCGCACTCGGCGTGCGCCGCGGCGATCGTATCCTGGTTATGCTCGGCAATGTCGTGCCGCTGTGGGAATGCATGCTGGCGGCGATGAAGCTCGGCGCGGTGGTGGTGCCGGCGACGACATTGCTGACGCGCAACGATCTGGCCGACCGTTTCGCCCGCGGCCGTGTGCGTCATATCGTTGTCAGCGCCGATGCCGTCGCGAAATTTGCCGATCTGCCCGGCGATTACACCCGTATCGTCGTGGGCAAGGAGGTGCCGGGCTGGATTTCATATGAGAAAGGCTACGAGGCTTCGGCCGAATTCAGCCCGGACGGTGAAACCCGCGCCGACGATCCGCTACTGCTCTATTTCACCTCCGGAACTACGGCGACGCCGAAGCTCGTCTTGCACAGCCATCAAAGCTATCCGGTCGGCCATCTTTCGACCATGTACTGGCTCGGGCTTCGCCCCGGCGATGTGCATCTGAACATTTCATCGCCGGGCTGGGCCAAGCACGCCTGGAGCTGTTTTTTTTCGCCGTGGATCGCGCAGGCGACGATCTTCATCGTCAACCAGCGCCGCTTCAATGCGCGCGGTCTTCTCGACACCGTTGCGCGCTGCGGCGTCACCACGTTTTGCGCGCCGCCCACAGTGTGGCGCATGCTGATCCAAGAGGATCTGGCGGCCTGGAAGGTCCGTATCAAGGAGTTGATCAGCGCCGGCGAGCCGCTTAATCCCGAAGTCATCGATCGCGTCAAAACGGCCTGGGGCATCGCCATCCGCGACGGCTATGGCCAGACCGAGACCACAGCGCTGATCGGCAATTCGCCAGGCCAAACGCTCAAAGCCGGATCGATGGGCCGGCCGCTTCCGGGCTACCGCGTCGCGTTGCTCGGACCGAACGACCAGGCGCAAAAGGAAGGCGAAGTTTGCCTGGTCCTCGACCCCCGTCCGGTCGGCCTGATGCAGGGCTATCAAGGCGACGATGGCGGTGTGGCGGCTCACCACGATGCACTCTATCGCACCAGCGACGTCGCTTCCGTCGACGACGACGGCTATCTGACCTATGTCGGCCGCGCCGACGATGTGTTTAAAGCGTCCGACTACCGGATCTCGCCGTTCGAGCTTGAAAGCGCATTGATCGAGCATTCAGCGGTGGCCGAGGCGGCGGTGGTGCCGTCGCCCGATCCGATGCGGCTCGCGGTGCCGAAGGCTTATCTTGCGCTCACGTCGGGAAACGCACCGGATCGTGCCACCGCGCTTTCGATCTTCCAACATTGCCGTACCGCACTGGCGCCGTTCAAACGGGTGCGCCGCCTCGAATTCGCCGGACTACCGAAGACGATTTCGGGAAAAATCCGGCGCGTCGAATTGCGCCGCGCCGAGGCGGCAAATCGGCAGGAAGGCCGGCGCGCGACGCTGGAATTCTGGGAAGACGATTTTTCCGAGGCCGAATTGTCTGGTGGCGAATTGGGCGCGCGAGCGGAGAAAGTCTGATACGTGATCGCGCTCGGCAAACTCATCCGCACCACCGCGTTCAAGCTGACGCTGGTTTATCTGGCGATCTTCGTGCTGTTCGCGGCATCGTTGCTCGGCTATTTCGCGCTCAATACGCGGCGCCTGATCACCGAGCAGATCACCGCGACCGTTACTGGCGAGATCAACACGCTGACCGAGCAATATGCGCAAGGCGGCATCCGGCGTTTGGTGATCGTCGTCGATCTGCGGTCGCGGCGCCCCGGTTCAAGCCTTTATCTGGTGACCACGCCGACCGGGGAGGGGCTCGCCGGCAATGTCGGCTCGCTGGAGCCGGGCGTGCTCGATCATCCCGGCTGGCTCGAAACCAATTATCGAAGGCTCGACGCGCCCGAGGGTAGCGACCATCGCGCCTTGGCCCAGGTAGTGCAGTTGCCGGGCGGCTTTCGTCTTCTGGTCGGACGCGATCTCGAAGAGCGCGAGCGGCTGTTCGGCATCGTCGCCAATGCCGGGCAGTGGTCGCTGGCGCTCGTCGTCGTGCTCGGTCTGCTCGGCGGTTTCTTCGTCAGCCAGCGGGTGCTGCGCCGCATCGACGCCATGACCGATACCGCGCAGACCATCATGCGCGGCGATCTCGCCGGCCGTCTGCCGGTGGCGGGCACCGGCGACGAGCTCGACCGGCTCGCTGAGCACCTCAATGCCATGCTTGAGCGCATCGAGGCGCTGATGCGGGGACTGAAAGAGGTTTCCGATAACATCGCCCACGATCTCAAGACGCCGCTGACGCGGCTGCGCAATCGCTGTGAGCAGGTCTTGCGCCATCCGAGCGGCGATAGCGACTACCGCAATGCCTTGGAAACGACCATTGCCGAATCCGACGACCTTATTCGCACCTTCGACGCGCTGTTGATGATCGCACGGGCCGAATCCGGACAGGCGCGCGACAATATGGGCGAATTCGATGCCGCCAAAATCGTCCGTGACATCGGTGAACTGTACGAGCCGCTGGCCGACGAGAAGGGGATTGCGCTAACCGTCGACGCCGGCGCCGCCGCTCCGGTGCGGGGCAACCGCGAATTGGTCAGCCAGGCGCTGGCGAACCTGATCGACAATGCCATCAAATATGGCGGGCCGAATGGACAGATGAACGGAGTACCGGCGGAAATCGTCGTCAAGGCAGGCGACGACGGCGCGCATATCGCGCTTAGCGTCGCCGATCGCGGCCCGGGCATTCCGGAGGCCGATCGCGGGCGCGTCGTCGAACGGTTCGTGCGCCTGGAACGGAGCCGGTCGGCGCCGGGCTCGGGCCTTGGCTTGAGCCTCGCCTCGGCCGTCGCGCGGCTGCACGGCGGCGAATTGAAGCTCGAAGACAATCATCCAGGCCTGCGCAGCGTTATCGAGCTGCCGCGCGCCGGGCCGGTCGGGCAGGGATGACGGCGCGTGACGCGGGCTCCGGTCAAGAAACCGCCGAAGCGTGCGCGTAACGATGCGGCATTGATCCAGCGGCTTGCCGGTCCGCTCCCATCAGCTTCGAAGTCGTCCGCCGCGCGGGTTTCGGCATGGCTTGCGAGTGTGAAGGCGAACGCCGCCGCCAAGACGCTCAGGAAGCTCATCGACAACTCTGCGGCGCTGACGCGGGTGTTGGGCGGCATCGCCGAAGCCGCTCCCTATCTCTGGGATCTTGTGCAGGGCGATCCGCCCCGTTTTGTACGCCTGCTTGAAAGCGATCCCGATGTCGCGCTCGCTGCGCTGCTTGCGACGACGCAAAGTGCCGTCGCCGCGGCGCGCTCGTCCGACGAGGTCATGCGCCTCCTGCGCCGCATGAAAGCGGAGGCCGCGCTGTCGATCGCGCTGTGCGATATTGGCGGCGTGTGGCCGGTGGAGCGCGTCACCGGAGCCCTCACCGATGTCGCGGAGACCGCGCTCGCCGCCGCCGTGCATTATCTTTTGCGCGAAGCCGTGAGAGCCAAGAAGTTGATCGCGCCCGACGCCCGCAAAGCCGAGGCGGCGTCCGGCTATATCGTCCTCGCCATGGGCAAGATGGGCGGCCGCGAGCTTAATTTTTCCAGCGACATCGATCTGATGGTGTTCTTCGACGCCGCTGCGGCAAAGCTTGCGCCGGGCGTCGAGCCGATGCCGTTTTACGTCCGCCTGACGCGCGATGTCGTCAAGCTTTTGCAGGAACGCACGGCGGACGGTTACGTGTTTCGCGTCGATCTACGGCTCCGTCCCGATCCGTCTTCGACCCAGATCGCGATTTCGACCGAGGCCGCGCTCGATTACTACGAAGGCCGTGGCCAGAACTGGGAACGCGCCGCGCTGATCAAAGCGCGTGCCTGCGTCGGTGACCGTGCAGCAGGCGAGAAGCTTTTGCACGACCTGTCGCCCTTCATTTGGCGCAAATATCTCGACTACGCGACCATCGCCGACGTGCATGAAATGAAGCGGCAGATTCATGCCTATCGCGGTCATGGCGAGATCGCGGTCGAAGGTCACAACATAAAGCTCGGCCGCGGTGGCATCCGCGAGATCGAGTTTTTCGTCCAGACGCAGCAGCTCATTGCCGGCGGCCGGCACGGCGAATTGCGCGGCCGAAGCACGGTCGCAATGCTGTCCGTGCTCGCCGCGGGCGGCTGGGTCGACGCCGCGGCGCGCGATGAACTCGGCGCCGCTTACGATTTCCTGCGCCGCGTCGAGCATCGGCTGCAAATGATGGCCGACGAGCAGACCCATACGCTGCCAGCCGATGCCGGCGCTCTGGAAGTCTTCGCCCGCTTTCTCGGTTTCCGCAGCCGCGACGCATTTGCAGCAGTGCTGCTCACGCATTTGCGCAAGGTTGAAGCGCATTATGTCCGGCTGTTCGAGCGGGCACCGGAATATCTGGCCGAGCAGCAGAATTTGTCGTTCGACGCCACCGAAGATAATCCGGAGACGCTCGATCGGCTGGCGCTGATGGGCTTCCGTCAGCCGGCCGAAGTCGCGGGCGCGGTACGCAAATGGCGGTCCGGGCTTTACCGGGCGCTGCACGGCGAGCAGGCGCGGAGCAACCTGACCGAGCTGATACCATCCATCATCGATCAATTCGCTCGCGCCGAGAACCCGGACGCGGCCTTCGCGGCGTTCGACCGCTTCCTGAGCGGTCTGCGCGCCGGTGGCCGCTTTCTCTCACTGTTGCGGCAAAATCCCGAACTGATCCGCTTTGTCGCATTGATCCTCGGCGTCGCGCCGCGTCTTGCCGGTATCCTGGCGCAAAATCCGCACATCATCGATCCGCTGGTCGATCCGAGCTTCTTCGGCACCTTGCCGGACGAGGCGGGGCTCGAAACGGCGCTGGCGCGGGCGCTCGAAGAAACCCAAGGCTACGAAGCCGTGCTCGATGCGATCCGGCAGTTCGGGCAGGAGCACATGTTCCTGATTGGCGCCCGTATCCTTTCCGGTTCGGTATCGGCGGAGCAGGCCGGCGAAATATTCGCCACCCTTGCCGATGTGCTTCTGCGCGCCGTGCACAAATTGGTGCAGGACGACTTTGCCGCGTCGTACGGCCGCATTCGCGGCGGACGAAGCGCCATCGTCGCGCTCGGCAGGCTCGGCGCGCGCGAGATGACGGCGAGTTCCGATCTCGATCTCATTGTCATCTACGATTTCGACCAGGAGCACCCGCAATCTGACGGCAAACGGCCGCTCTATGGCGCGCAATATTTCGCCCGCTTCACCCAGCGCCTGATCAGTGCGCTCACGGTGCAGACCAATTATGGCGTGCTCTATCAGGTCGACATGCGCCTGCGGCCATCCGGCCGCTCCGGCCCGCTGGCGACCCAGATCGACGGCTTTGTGAGTTACCAGGATCGCGAGGCCTGGACCTGGGAGCACATGGCGCTGACCCGCGCGCGGGTGGTCTCGGCGCCACCGGAATTTGCCGCGCGGATCAACTCAGCTATCCGCACGGTGCTGTGCCGCAGGCGCGACACGCGCAGCATTGCCGCCGACGTCGTTGAGATGCGCGGCGCCATCGCCAAGGAAAAAGGCGACGCCAATCCTTGGGACCTTAAATATGCGGCAGGCGGTCTCGTCGATATCGAATTCATTGCGCAATATCTGCAACTCACTCGCGCCGCCACGAAACCGGAACTGCTCGACACCTCAACCGCGCGGACGCTGGATAAGGCGGCGCGGCTCGGCGTGCTCAAGCCCGAGGATGCTGAAGTGCTGCGGCCGGCGGTACGGCTATTCCACGACCTGACGCAAATCCTGCGGCTGTGCCTGCCCGCGGCCTTCGATCCTAAAACAGCGAGCGCCGGCGTCCTCGGCCTTCTCGCCCGCGCTGCGGATCTGCCCGATTTTCCGGCGCTTACAGCATATGTCGAAGAAACACAGCGTCAGGTGCGCGAATGCTTTGTGCGGATTTTGGGGAAGCGGCCATTGTGAGCTAACGCGCCCGCGTCATAGACGACGCTTCTTAAAAAGTTCGAAGGGGTTTAATACCGCGGCCCCGAGATCGGCTACGTCGGCGACATTTCGCGTTACCAACGTCATGCGATGCACTTTCGCAGTTGCCACGAGCAATGCGTCTATTGGCGGCACCGAGCGTATGGCGCTAATGCTTCCCCATTCGTCGGCAACGAGCCGGTCCACAGGAAGCACGCGATCGGCATACAATCGGGGCAACGACAGCAGCCAGGTTTCAAGAGCTTGAGCCCGCGCCGGATCGGTATTTCGTGCCCGTTCGATCCCTTTGCGAATTTCACCCAAAACTAAAACGCTTAGGTAGATGTCGGCGTCGTCGATCGACGCATACCAAACGGCAACGTTGGAATCGCATCGATCGCGCTTGCGAACCTCGGAGATTACGTTGGTGTCGATGAGATACTTCACAGGTCTACATCGCGGCCAACGTGCCTATCACGGCTGAGATCGATGCCCTCAAGCGGTGCCGCCGCTAGCCAGTCCTTAAGGCCTTTGGTTCCTGCTGTAGCAAAATGCTCACGTAACAACGAACGCGCTTTTATTTCGCGTTGCGGATCGCCCAGCGCTTTTACGACGTCGCGAACCAGCGCCGCGTCTTCCTTCCGAACGCTGACTTCGACGCGGATTACGCCGCGTTGTTTCTGACGCCGACGATAGAGCGACAGGGGCTGTTGCTTTGCGCGCCGCATATTGATCATATCCTATTTCCGGAAGTATATCCGGAAATGGCTGATCAGGCAAATTGGCATTCTGGCGCGAGGGGTGGGGTGCTATTCCGCGCCGGCTGGTTTGCCTGAAGTGGTAGGCGCACCGCCACCAGCGTGCCGCGCCCGAGTTTCGAGCGGATGTGCATTCTGCCGCCGTGCATTTCGGTCAGCGATTTGGCGATGGCGAGGCCGAGACCTGAGCCTTGATACTTTTTCGTGAGCTGACTCTCGACCTGCTCGAACGGCCGGCCGAGCTTGCGCAGCGCTTCTTTCGGGATGCCAATGCCATTGTCGGCGATGGCGATCGTGACCGCGCCGCCGCGTATACGCCCGTGGACCGTGACCGCGCCGCCGTCCGGGGTGAACTTCACGGCGTTGGAGAGGAGATTGAGTGCGATCTGCTTTAACGCCCGGCGGTCGGCGTTGAGCAGGATTTCCGGGTCGATCTTGGCGGCCAGATCGAGGTTCTTTTCGCCGGCGCGGGTGGAGACGACGCGCATGCAGTCGGCAAGGATCGGCTCGAGCGCGACGGCCTCGGGCGTCAGCCGGATGCCGCCAGCTTCGATCTTCGACATGTCGAGAATATCGTTGATGACGTCGAGCAGGTACTCGCCGCTTTCGCGGATGTCGCGGGAATATTCGGTGTATTTGTCGGCGCCGAGTGGGCCGAACATCGCGGCTTCCATGATCTCGGAAAAGCCGATGATGGCATTGAGCGGCGTGCGCAACTCGTGGCTCATATTGGCCAGGAATTTTGACTTGGCCGCGTTGGCTTCCTCGGCGCGGGTCTTTTCCTCGGCATATTTCTCCGCGAGATCGGCAAGCGCGGCGGTTTGCACTTCAAGCGTCTGCTGGGAGGTGCGCAAGTCGACAATGGTCGCGATCTGGCGCTTCTCGCCTTCCACCAACTTTTCTTCGTGCTGCTTGATCTTGGTAATATCGGTGCCGACCGAGACAAAGCCGCCGTCCTTGGTGCGGCGCTCGCTGATATGCATCCAGCGGCCGTCGTCGAGCTGGGCTTCGAAGGTGCGTGCACCGCGCGGCTGGCCCTCTTCATTGGCGACAGTGGTGCGGATGATCGGCTTTCGCCCGGCGGCGACGATCGCCTCGTAGGGCGTGCCGGCCGCGACCGTCTCGTCGGGCAGACTGTGCAATTCCTGGAAATTCGAATTGCAGAGCACGAGACGATTGTCGGCGTCCCACAGCACGAACGCTTCGGGAATGGTCTCAATGGCATCGCGCAGCCGCAAATCGGCGGCCACGGTGCGCTCAACTAGGCTCTTTTGCTCGGTAATGTCGACCGCGATGCCGATCAGATGCAGGCCACCTTCGCCATCCTGGCGCGCCAGTTCGCAGCGCGCCCGCAGCCACAGCCAGCTACCATTGGCGTGGCGCATGCGGAAGGCGTGGTCGATCGATTGGACTTTGGCGTCGGCAAGTTGCGTTGCCAGTTCGTAGAGATTGATATCGTCCCGGTGCACCAACGCGTCGACTTCGCCGAAGGTGAGGAGCTCGTCCTTTTGCGGCAAGCCGAGCAGGTCGAACATCGAATGCGACCAGAACACGCGGCCTCGCGCCAGATCCCAATCCCACAGTCCGCAACGGCCGCGATTGAGCGCGGTATCGATGCGGCTCCTCACAGTGTCGTGGATGAGATCGGCTTCCCGCGCACGGGTCGCCTGCCAGTGGAAGGCGAAGCCGAGGATCAATACGACGAAACCGGTCGTCGCCGATAGCGTCACGGTCAGCGCCGTCGTCGAACGCCAATTGGCGAGCGCATCGTCGTAGTCCTGAATCACGGCGACGAGTCCGACGGGGTTCTTCAGTGCGCGCACCGTGGCGAAGGCGGCTTCGCCGCCGGGGAGGGCGATCTCCATGGTGCCGGCGGCCGCGCCGAATGTGGTCAGCGGCTGCGCCGGTCCGAGCACGTCGAGGATCGGCCGGCCCAGCGCCTGCGGGTCGTTCGGCAGATCGGCGACGATCTTGCCGTCGCCGTCGGCAACCAGAATGCGGCGTCCGGAGCCTTTGCCCCAGACGGGGATCGCCTGTTCCAGCGTATCGGAAGTGCGGGCGGCATGAGGGCGTCCTGCCTGCGCCGGTCGATCAAGCTCGGCCGATAGATGATCGGCGAGCGCCTCGATGGTCTGCGTCGCGTCGAATACCACCTGACGGCGGTGTTCGAGCACTTGGACGGCGGCGCCGACACAGATGGTCAGCATGAAGGCGATGATAAGAACCGGGACGGCGCGGCGCAGCAGCGGCTCGGCCGTCAATAGCCGGTGGTATGCGGGATTGGCGATTGACTGCGCCAAGCCCTTGATGGAATCCGAACGCAACGACGCACTCGCCGCCTCGGCGCGCCCCATCAACCGTCTCCGTTTGGATTAACCGCCCGACACTTGTCATCGAAGAGTGCAACCCCCGCTCTTCGAATTGTCCCGATAAGAATCGATGCGGGGTGATTTGTCGAGAGTCTGAGTCAATAATTCTTTAAGAATTTTCCAGAGCATTTTTTTGCGATGCAAAAGAGCTCAGTGCGATGGCGATGCACTTTGTTTCAACGTCTTTGTTTGCACCAAAATGCAAAACACGAGTCGGATCAATACGCTGTGCAACTGGATCATGCTCGTCCGAGCCCCGCGCTTAAGAAAGGACGGCAGGTCGATCGTGTTTCGCGGCACAGAGATCGCGAATGCCTGGGCATTTTTTGACGAAATCGCACACGCAGCGATAGAGCGAAGAAAACGGCCGCGGAGCCCATGGCCATTCACTGCGATGGCGCCGGTAATGATCGGCTTTGCCCGGGCTCTTGCAATGACCGGTCAAACCGTTGGAAAATCAGTTGTTCCTTGCCGACCCAGCCAATAAATCCATGGTGCAAAGCGAGGCGGTCCGGAGGCGGTGCAGCAGCGCCAATTCTGGCACCGATCATGCATTGAAACCCTATATAAAGCCGACTATCGCAGTACGTTGACGTGCCATGTGGAAAAACAGACTACGCGCTGCCGACCAGGACCTTGAAGAATCGGGGCTTCGTGACCGCCCCGGTCGGCGGCCGGTGGTGTGGTTCGAGGTCGAAGACTTCCTTCGATATTTCGAGAACTTTCCGACCCCGACCGGCCTGCAACGGGTCGCCTTCGAGATCTACGCCGAAGCGGAACGGCAGTACGGCCATACCGGCGCCGTGAAGTTCTGCCGGCTCAGCGTCTACACCAGGCAGTTGATGCCGGTTGAGTTCGACGCGATCGCTTCGGCCTACACAAATCCGTCCGGTATAAAGGCACCGTGGAAGACGATCTGGGCTCCGGCGCGATTTTTGCGTAATCTTCCTTCAGCGCTCCTGACTATTATGACTCACCCGGGATTTTTCCTGTCGATTCTGAAATCGGCGTTCGGCGATATCTTCACCGCGCGATCGCAGCGTCGGCGGTTCGAGCAGTCGATCAATCCGGGCGATATTGTCGTCTCGCTCGGCGCGCCGTGGGGAATTCCCCGCTATATGGACCATATCGCTCGTGCGAAGCAGCGTTACGGCGTCAAATTCGCCATCCTCATTCACGATCTTATTCCGCTCGAACACGAGTCTTTCGTCGAACCTTGGCACGTGGTCCGGTTTCGCGATTGGCTTTCCACAGCAATAGCCAATGCGAATATCGTGCTCACGATGTCGAAGTACTCGCGCTCGGCTCTGATCGCAGCGGCAGCGGATCGACAATGGTCGTTGCCTGCCGTCGAAGTCTTGGAGCCGGGCACGATTATGAGGCGCCAGCCCAATACACCAGACCGAGCGGCGCCGGATCGCACGGTGGCGAAGTTTCCTGAGCGCTTCGTGCTTTTTGTTTCGACCATCGAGGTGCGCAAAAACCATCAATTTCTGACGCGCGTTTGGCGGCGCCTGCTCGATCGCCACGGTGCGGACGCAGTACCAGTCCTGATCTTCGCCGGCCAGCTCGGCTGGAAAGTCGAGGGCTTGTTGACGGAGCTCGAAGCCAGCAATTATTTGGATGGCAAGATCGAACTGCGGCGCAATCTGTCGGACGCAGCACTACGGCAAGCCTATCGCTCCTGCCAGTTCACGATATTCCCAAGCTTGTGTGAAGGCTGGGGATTGCCGGTCGCGGAGAGCCTGGTGCAAGGCAAAATATGCGTTGCCTCAAACCGCACATCGATCCCGGAGGTCGGCGGCGATTTCGTCGACTATTTTGATCCGACAAATGAGGACGATGCCTTGGCGAAAATCGAACGTTTGTTGTTCGAGCCGGGCTATTTGCAAAAGCGGGAAACCCGGCTGCGAAACGAATACAATCCGCCGACCTGGGCAAATTGCGTTCTTTCGTTCATGGCGGCGCTCGATCGAGCGGCCGCCGATAGCAAACGATATTTACAGGGTTCAGCTATCCGCCAGCGTGCGCGCCACGATATCATTGACGTCGCGTGACAACGCCGGCATTGCCGCCACCCGGCGCAATGCAGCTTCGGCGCGGTCGCGGCGGGTCGCTTCGAGCGCGCGCCACGAGCGGAAGGCACCCATCAGCCGCGCCGCGACTTGCGGGTTCTTCGGGTCAAGCGCCGTGACGAAGTCGGCGACGAAGTCGTAGCCGGCGCCATCTTTACGGTTGAACTGGGTGTGGTTGGCTTGCGCGAACGAGCCGATCAGCGCCCGGATCCGGTTCGGATTGGAGGCCGAAAAGGCCGGATGCTGGGTCAGCGCGCGCACGCGATCGAGCGTGGCGGCTTCCGGGATCGCCGCTTGCAGCGCCAGCCATTTGTCGATGATCAGCGGATCGTCGGCATAGCGCTTGTAAAAATCCTCGAGCGCCGTTATGCGCTCCGGCCGGTCGTGCTGCGCCAGCGTTTCCAGTGCCGTCATCCGGTCCGTCATGTTGTCGGCGTGGCGATACTGCGAGAACGCGCGCGCGATCTCGTCGTCCTTTTCAGTGATAGCCAGAAGGTCGAGGCAGGCGTTCTTGAGCGCGCGGCGGCCAACGCTCTCGGCGTCGGGCCGATACGGGCCGTTCGTGATCATGCGTTGATAAGTGTCGGCCAGCGCCGCGCCGTGGCGCGCACCTATGGCCGCGCGCAACTTACGCCGCGCGGCAAAGATCGCATCGGGGTCGACATCGGTGCCGATTTCGCGCGCGATATCGGCCTCGCTCGGCGGCGACAATGTCAGCGCGACAAAGGCCGGTTCGAGCTTGGCATCGGCAAGGATGGCGCCGAGCGCCGTCATCAGTCCGTCATCCTCGCGCACGGCCCCGCCGGCGCGCAGGGCCGCGACATTGGCCTTGAGCAACGTCATCCCGAGCGATTGCACTGCCTGCCAGCGGTTGAACGGATCGCTATCGTGGGCGGCAAGGAAGCGCAGATCGTCGGCGTCGATCGGCAACGCGAGCTTTATCGGCGCGGAAAAGTTGCGGTTGAGCGACGGCACCGGTCGTTCGGCGATGTCGGTGAAGAGAAAGCTCTGGCTTGGCTGCGTCAATTCGATGACGCCGCGAGACAGCGGCGTCCCGTCGAGCAGGAGCGGCAAATCTGTGCCATCCTTGCCGACGAGCCCGAGCGCGAGCGGAATCAGCATCGGCTCCTTGGTCGGTTGGCCGGGCGTCGGCGGTACGGTCTGCGTGATGTCGAGCCGATAGGTCCGCGCGCGCAAATCGTAATGCGGCGCTACGCGCACGTCCGGCGTGCCGGCCTGCGAATACCAAAGCATGAATTGTGTCATGTCGCGGCGGCTCGCGTCGGCGAAGCACCGCACGAATTGCTCGACGGTTGCCGCCTCGCCGTCGTGACGGTCGAAATAAAGGTCCATGCCTTTGCGGAAGATCTCGGGACCGAGCAGCGCTCTGATCATACGCACGACTTCGGCGCCCTTATCGTAAACCGTCGACGTGTAGAAGTTGTTGATCTCGTGATAAAGCTCCGGACGCACCGGATGAGCGAGGGGACCGGCGTCCTCGACGAATTGATGCGAGCGCAGGCCGCGCACGTCGCTGATGCGCTCGACCGCGCGAGAGCGCTGGTCGGCGGTGAACTCCTGGTCGCGGAATACCGTAAGCCCTTCCTTCAGGCAGAGTTGGAACCAGTCACGGCAGGTGATGCGGTCGCCGGTCCAATTGTGAAAATATTCGTGTGCGATCACCGCTTCGATATTGGCGAAATCGCCGTCGGTCGCGGTCGCCGGCGAAGCCAGCACGTATTTGTCGTTGAAGACGTTGAGGCCTTTATTTTCCATCGCGCCCATATTGAAGGCGGAGACGGCAACGATCATGAAAATATCGAGATCGTATTCGCGGCCGAATGCGGTTTCGTCCCAGCGCATCGAGCGTTTGAGGCTGTCCATCGCATAGGGGCAGCGCTCTTCCTTGCCCGGCTCGACGTAGATTTCGAGCGCGACCTTGCGGCCGGACATGGTGGTGAAGCTGTCAGAGACGTGCGCGAGATTGCCGCCGACCAGCGCAAACAGATAAGACGGCTTCGGGAACGGATCGTGCCATACGGCGAAATGCCGATTGCCGCTCGGAATGTCGCCCTTCGCCACCAGATTGCCGTTGGACAACAGCACCGACGCTTCGTTCTTGTCGGCTTCGATGCGGGTCGTATAGACCGCCATTACGTCCGGCCGGTCGAGGAAATAGGTGATGCGGCGAAAGCCCTCGGCCTCGCATTGGGTACAATAGGTCGCACCGGCGCGGTACAACCCCATCAGTTGGGTATTGCCGGTGGGATCGACCACCGTTTCGATTTCAAGTTCGAATGGCTGGTTCGGCACCTGCGCGATGGTCAGCCGGTCCGGCGTGGCGACAAAATCCTCTGCGGCGAGCGGCTTGCCGTCGAGCTTGAGCGAGGTCAGCGTCAATTCCTCGCCGTCAAGCACCAACGGCGCGGGCGTGCCGGTCGCATTCGGCTTAAGCTTGAGCTTGGCGCGAACCTTGGCTGCAGACGGATGCAGCGATACGTCGAGTTCGACGGTTTCGATCAGCCAATCGGGCGGGCGGTAGTCCTTGAGCCGGACAGGGCGGTGTTCTTCGGTGCGCATGCCGGCCTGATGTAAAGGCTTTGTGCGAGAATTGGTAGCCCGGACGCTATCGCCGTGGTTCGGCGTGCCCGATCACGCGTTGGATGGTCGGGAAATGAGCGCGTAGCCGGTCCTCGAGCGCGTCGACCAATTCATGCACGGTCCTGACCGAAAGCGCCGGGTCGACTTGGCAATGAAAATTGACGATTTCGCCCTCCGCGGTTTCGCGCACCCGCACATCGTGAACTTCACCGAGATCGGGCAGGCCGGCAGCGAGCGCAGCCAAAACTTCGCGAACTTCGGCGATGCGTAACGGCGTGGCGTCGCGCCCGGGCAATATGTCGGCCGGTAACGGTTCGATATGGGTCTCGACTTCGACGCCAGGGCCGAGTTCGTCGCGGATGGCGTCCTCCAGCCGGCTCGCGACGTCATGTGCGGCGGCGAGCGGCAGTGTGCCTTCGACTTCGAGATCGGCGGAAACCGAGAGCTGTCCCGCCACCGTCTGCACCGCGACGTGGTGGATGGCGAGGCCGAGGTCGCGTGCAATCACCATGACCTTTTCGCGCACAGTCTCATCGTCAAGCGCGTGGGGCTCGGTCGTAATCGTCACTTCGGCCGCGGGCATGTCGGCGCGGATGGCCCGATTGAGCCGGTCCTTGATGGCGGCGACGCGGTCGAGCGGCAAAGTACGGCTGACGCCGACGCCAAGCTCGACGAACAGTACCGCACCGGCCGGACGCGCCCGAACGCTCTCGACGGCGACGACGCCGGGCACCTGGCGCGCGATCGCCGCGACGCGTTCGCTCACACCCGCCGGCGCGGTATCGGTCAACGTGTTGATGGTGCGTCGGCCGAGCCGCCAGCCGGCGATGCAGATGAAGACCGCGACGACGATCGCGGCGGCGGCATCGGCCCAGGAATAGCCGAGCGCCACGCCGCAAAGGCCGAGCAGCACCGCGATCGAGGACCACATGTCCGAGCTGAAATGCAGTGCGTCGGCTTCGAGCGCTTCGCTCGAAGTCGCCTTGGCAACACGTCGCAGCGTGCGCGAGCGGAAGAAGTCGACCGCGATAGAACCTGCGATAACGACAAAGGCCGCGGCGCTGGCTTCGACGGCATGGGCCTGCGCAACGATCAGCCGTTGCGCCGCCTCGAAGATCACGACAACGCTGAGCACGAATAACAACGCGGTTTCGGCGAGTGCGGTGACGCTTTCCACCTTGCCGTGGCCATATTGGTGCTCGGCGTCGGCCGGCTTGCCGGAAATGCGGACGGCAAAATAGGTCAGCACAGTCGCCGACAAGTCGATCAGCGAATGTCCGGCCTCGGATAAAATGGCGAGTGACCCGGTGAGGAATCCAATCACCGCCTTTGCCACCGTCAGCCCGGCCGACGCGGCGATCGATCCGAGCGCCGCTTTTTCCTTGGCGTTCATGTAAAGCCTGTTGCCAGACAGCTGGCCGCGCTAAAGGTGCAAATACGTAATTCGGCTATGTCAGTAATTCAATTTGGGCGCGATGACCATAAGACCGCGCGAGCTTTTCATCGCAGGTAAATGGTACCGCGGGCAATACCTCGAGCGCGACATAGGTGGCGCCTCGTCAAAGCCAAGTGAGGCATGAGGTTCTCGTGTTGCGCTTGGATCTATCGGCGTTGGAACGATCCAGCGATTATTGGAGCGCCACCGTGAAGGTTTGTCCGTCGACATCAGTCAAGCGAAGGAGCTTGGCGTTGGCGGTATTGCCTGCGGCGGCGGGCAAGGTGACGGTCGCCGCAGCGCCCACGGGCGCCCGAATTCCAAACGGGCCGGGTTCAAACTTGTTATAGGCATAGTCGTTCGCGAACGAGGCTTCGGGCAGCTTGGAGAGATTGGCCGCATCCCAATGCGCGACGACGTGGTCGTCGCCGTCCAACAGATCGGCCGCCATCACATAGGCTGGAGCGTCCGGCGTACCGCCATTGAGATAGACGTGGAAACGCACACTGCCGTCGGGCAAGAGCATGGCCTGGCTCATTGCCAATTGATGTTTGGTGGGGCTCACGGGGCCGCTATGGAACGCCGTGAGCACCGAGCCGCGATAGTAATTGTAGGTGCCGATGTCGAAGAGGAGGACGAAGGCAAGGACGGCGAAAGCGAGCTTCTGATAACCCGCCTCCGTCTGCGGCAAAGGCAGACTTCCCGACATCCAGCGGAACCATTGCCTGTCAGCCAGGACGGGGTTGCGGTGGAGAAGCATATTGTCGAGCGAATAAGCGCCCGCGCCGCCGAGTAGGAGCGTGGCGCCCATCGCGAGATTGCAGGCAGCCATCGTCCACTCGTCGATGCATGTCGCGCCTTGCCAGCCGAACATCAGCATCAGCAGAACGGAGAATCCCATGGTGACTAAGGCAGCCAAGCGGGTCAGCAAGCCGGCGATCAGCATCAGCCCGAAAACAAGCTCGGCGGCGCTGAACAGGATGATGCCGACATAGAGCAGATAGAAATGCTGGAGCATGAAGCTGATCACATGATCCATGCCCAAAATGGCGCCGGGCATCGCCGTCTGGAACTTGTTCGCCATCCAGCTATGCGCGTCGCTCGGCTCGAGTTTTGAGGGATCGTAGATGAACCGCCTCGATCCGCCGCCCCAGTAGATGAAGCCTTGGATGACGCGCGTCGGCAGAAGTGCGATGGCGGCAATCCGCCAGGTGCGTTGCGCTTCCGTCGTGATCGGTTCAGCGAGAGGCGCGAAGGTTGTTGCAGACATGTCATTCTCCTGCGGGCTTATTGCCGGATCAATGCGGACGCCAGAACCGGCATCCTCACGCCGCGTAGTGGAAGCCGGCCTGCTGCAGTTCGGGGATCGTCCCGCCGATTCCCGGTGTGAGCACTACGCCATCGATGAGGTGATTG
>CAVTOV010000007.1:0-786497 GCA_963736435.1 uncultured Alphaproteobacteria bacterium
AACGTGCCATCCGCCCCATCGCCCTCGGTCGCAAGAACCATCTGTTCGCCGGATCCGATGGCGGCGCGGCGCGCTGGGCGACCGTTGCCTCGCTGCTGGCCACCGCAAAGCTCAATGATGTCGAGCCGTTTGCCTATCTCAAGGACGTGCTCGAACGCATGTGCGACGGCCATCCGATGAGCCAACTCGACGACTTGCTGCCATGGAATTGGACCGCGTCAAGTACCGCCAATTGACCCACGTGTAAGAAATGGACGCTTACGCATCAGACGGGGCTCGCGTCCCTGAATGTTAGGCGCTTTTCACGATTGGCTGCATTTGTGAACAAACGCCCGTCATTCGCGGTCCCACGCACGGCCGGACCATACATTCGGGTCATCAACGGACATGCTTCGATGTGCGCGTCAGGTCTCAACCGGCACCTGAGGGCGGACCATGTGAGCTTTGCGCATTGGCGTAAGGCGACACCCGAATTGAACAGATTCACTCCTGACTGCCGACTGCCCCAAGGCGAGTGGCGAGGCTCACCTTTCGGTGGCCGGATTTTTGGCGCCGTCAAGAAAGGCCGGAACGACGTCGTCGCAGTGTCGTTGACTCGCGTCGTTGCGTAGGTCGCGTTGTATGCTGTCGCGTAACCCCACACCAAACCTTGTGCCGGACTTCGATGTTGCGGTGCACATCGTACTCGATGACTTCGGCGCCGCCGGCCGGGTCTATCGCGAGACAGACGAGACGACAGCCGGCCGCGGCAACGTGATCGACGATCTGCTGACCGGCCAATTCAATAACCCGCTGCGCGTGTCGCTTTCAACAAAACACCGCTGAAGGCTGGTCGCGCGATGTGTCGGAGGACATAGCGTGGGAACTCCGCCGGGTGAGAGCGGACCAAAAGCGGCGACTGCGCCTGCGCGTGCCTTTGTAGAATTTCACATTGGAGAAGGTGAACTGCTACAGGCGGAAGCTGGCCTCATCTGATCGCATTTTTGGATTGGAGCAAGTCATGAGCGAGACCACAGAGACCGAAACCGCCCACGTTATTCCGTGGGAAGTCAGCCGGGGAATTTGGGGTGTTTTGATCGACCTACCGAATGGCCAAAGCATTTCCTACGAAGTCGGCGACAAGGCCCTCACGGAGATTGAATGCCGCAGTGTCAACGATGGCAATCCGCCGCAGTGGGGACCGTGGGAGGGAATAATTCTGACCGAAAAACACTGACGGGCAGCATAACGCCATCACGTTCCTGCGAGAACTTCGGAACGCCGCGCCAACGATGGGATTGGCACCCCAGCAGGCCGATTACTCCTACAATTGGCGGTGCGTGGCCCCGGGCTCTCTCCTCAGCCCCCCAGCCCCGATGGTCCGGGGTCACTCAAATTTCACGTCGCGGGTGGCTCGATCACACCGGCTTCTTTCGCCGCGGCGGCGCGCTCGCTTTCCCTGCCGTCAATCGGCGCCCGCGCTACTTTCCACGTCAAATCGATCGCGCGTAGCGGAAGCGGTCGAAATCCACCTCGTAGGCGCGATAGATGCGGCCGGCTAGTTCGGGCGTGTAATAGGCGCGCCAGGCTTCGTGCCGAGATTTGTTGACCGCGACGGCGGCTTCGCGGCGTATCTCGTCGCTTGCGCCTACGTGATCGAGCACGCGTTGGAAATCGGTATCGAGACTTTCGACTTTGCCGATCAGGTCGAGGTCGATGCCCGGCATGTTGAGAATGTCGTCCTGAACTTGCAAATGAATATCGTGACGCGCCCGGGCGATGCCGGCGGCGAATGGGACGAAGTCGGCGAACAACAGCGTGCGGTCAGCGCCTGCCGGGAGAGCGGCGTCGATCTCGTGTCGAACGCTAAGGTAGATGTTGATGAAATGGTCGCCGGGAACGAGCGGCTTGCCGGAGAATTTATCGGCCCAGCACGAAACGGCACGGGCATAGGGGTTGCGAACGAAGGAAAAGCGCAGCGTGTGATCGCTCGTGGCCAGCCGAAAGAACGAGCCGATCGTGATGTTGCGCGGACCATAAGGCCCCCGGTACTTGGGCCGGCGCGACGTGTCGATCGAGCGCGACAGGCGGCCCTCGACTCTCGCCAATGTCCTTCGTATTCGCGTCGAGGCGGCTTTTGGGACGGTGACATAGATGACTTTGTGCTCGGGCAGCACATTGAGCAGCCTGCTCGGCTCATAGCCGCTAGCGGTCAGATTTTGATAAAAATCGACCGCCGCGGGGTTGAGAAATCCGGCAACACTGCGGCTGGCAATCCAAGGCAATTCCTTAAAAGCTAGCTCAGCCGGGCGCAGAAGCCGCATCAAACCTCCGAAAAGGAATCCGCGCGCCCTGCGGCATTATGGCTGCGGCCAATTCGTCGTCCGAATTAATTCGGTGTAATGCCCCAAACGCCACAAGGCTCATATGCGCTGACTGCGCATCTTAATGCGGAGCCACTAACCCAAGCGGCTGCGACGGTAATTCAGACGCGTAGGACGAGCGGTGCAGCCGCTAAGTGCCGGCCACGAAATACGAGGCCAGTCTGTTGCGGATCGCCTCGGCGACAATCTTGACCGCACGGTCTTCGGCGTCGAGTTCGGCACGTTGTACCGCGAAGCGTTGCTCCGAGCCGGCGGTATCGTAATCGACGTCCGAAGAGGCGGTGTCTTTCAGTACGACCTTGTTGGTAGCGATTTCAACGAGCTGATAATCCACGACGACGCCGGCTATCTGCGAGGTCGGTAGGCCGGTCGTGATATCGATCATGAACGATGCGCCGGTGCCTCCGACGGCGACCAGGAGACGGTGCGTCGGCGCGGTGGCACCTGTGCCACCATTCAGATCGTACTGCAACGCATTATGCATGGCGACGGAGAGGCGGTTAGCCACATTGCCCGACGGGCTCGCCGCTCCCGAACTGCTCGGCGGCTTCGACGCTGGCGCGAGCTCCACCGCAGCGAGCTTGTCGTGCACGTTATCGGTGCCGACCTCAGGCCGATTGCCGTAGAGCGGCTCGAAACAGCCAGCGGTCAGGCCTGCTGCGACGAACACAATAGCGAGCCGCGCCAGATGACCGGCTGCGGGATGCTTACACCACCACATTGACGACCCGTTACGGCACGATGTTGCGCGGAGCGCGTCCTAGCGAGCCGCCCGCGGCCAATCGAGGATCAGCCGCCGACTGGATCGCGGCCTTCTTCCAACTACGGGCCATTTCCAAGAAAATTTCACGCTCATTGTCCGACTTGGCGGTCATCGCCCAACCCAGGCACTCGTGTGCGTTTTCTCGACATTCCTTCGCTGACGCCACGACACTCTCCGCCAGACCAGACGTACCCCCTCTTCACGAGGAAACACCCTTAAAGCTCTGAAAGGTCAAATTACAAAAGTGCAAGCATGTAAACGTGGGCGCGATCGAGCCGTAACTGTAAAGAACATGTCCACCGGCGCCGTAGCAACCAAGGCCCGCGCGAAACGCAAAGAGGGCGCCGACCGGGCGCCCCCTCAAGATGCCGATGCGCGGCTTGCTTAAGCTGCCAAGTCGCCCCCGCCCTCGAATACTCCTTCGATTTACGCCCGACGCGACAGGCGCCGGCGCACGATCGTCGCGCGCGCGGATTACCGATTGGCTTGTCATTGTTGGGCTCTTGAGTTTTGGCTTGCTAAGGCCGTTGCCGGTGTCAGACCGGCAGCCGGGAGTTAGCAACCTGCTCAAGAGACAGGCCGACGCACTTTTAAGGGTTTCCCCTCTGGACATGGCACGCCGCTGCCGGCCATAGTGGCCAGGTCGGCGCGCCCGCCAAGGCGCGACCATGCGCATAGAGCCCGCCAAGGCTCGTAGCGCGTAACCCGCGAAACCCCGCCAAAGGGTCGCAGGTCATCTTGAGGCCGGGTTGCTAAGCCCACGGACAGAATCTCTGATTGTCGAGATCGCGCAAGCCCGCTGTGGGCGCGCGAGGTTGGGAGGCCAGTTTGCCAGACCTGACTGTGGTGAGTGAGCACTCGACGAAAGAAATAGAAAAAGAAAGAGCGACGGTCGCGCTTAAATTTGCGCTCGTAAATCTGACGGCAAATCTAATCCGAGTTGTCCGCGGCGCCGGAAAGCCAGACCGCATTGTCGACTAAATCGATGGCTTCGTGGACACGTTCAACGAATACTACAGGACGGTCGGTAGCGTGCCTTCCGGCGGTCTGCTCGGTGAGCTAATCCGACTTCCCGATCGAGCCGACTTGAATCTCGATGACAATCGATTAGACGAGGTGATGCTAGAGGACGCCATCTGTCGCAGCGCGCTCCAAATGGTTGCCTCAACGCTTATGGATCAACGCATCCACCAAGAAAGAGCGCTCGGCGAATTGCAGGGCCAACTCCGACAGTTCGTGGATATTCGGGAACGGGCGAAGAGGCGGAAGCCAAAGGTGCGGCGAGTCGTGCCACGGAAATCGCCAAACACTGCCCCTCCCATAGAGCCCTGATTTGCCGTCGCCGCGCAAGCGCACCCCTTCCCGGGGGTCGGTGGATAATTGCCGAAACGTGAGCTAGCGGCCCGCAAATCAATCAACTCGGCGACCCATCCGCTGCGAGACTCATCTCCCCAGTTCCCTCCGATCCGTCTGACGGCATGTTTTTGTTCACAAGGTTGTGCTTTTTTTGCAGTGCAAAAACTTGTGAATGAACTGTTGTGCACCGCGTCATGTTGCCGACGGATAGATACGAGCCTCAACTTGGAGATGGTGTCAGTAAAAACACTCATCGTCGCGGCCGGTCTCGTCGCTGGCGCGACAACTGCCGCGTTTGCGCAAGACGGCGGCTGGGTAGGCGTGGCCGGTCCCGGCGCGCCGGCCTACGGTCCCGGCTGCTATGCCTGCCCCCCGGGAACCGGCGGCGCCATTTACAATCAAGCAATTCCCCGGGGCGCGTTGTTGGATTATGCAGGGCTGGCGCCCGGTGTCGTTTATGGCCCAGAGCCCTATGCCTCGGGAGACCCCTTCCATACCGGCAGCGACTATCTTTGGTTCCGGCCGGACGGACCCGGACGCGGCAATAGCGCCGAATCGGAGCGCTAGGCGCCGAGACGACCGCAACCGGTGGCGAAGACAACTCCCCGCCAACCTCCCCAGTGCGGCGGGTTTAACTACTGAAGCCCTGGCCTAACGGCTCGGGCTTTTGTTTGATAGGCACGAACAGAAAGACCGCCCCGCGGCGGTCTCTCCAATTCTGATTTTCTAGTTTGCTCAGGCGACTGTGAGAACTTCTGGGGTTAGTTACGCTTCCTACCGCGTCCGGCCTTAAAGCATACGCCGCTTACTTGCCTTCGCACGACGCCACCGTGAAACAATCGCTCGAACCGCGTACCCCACCAAGAAGCCCAGCGCAAAACTAGCGATCCCGACAACAATTAAGGGCTGCATTCGGCTCGTCTCTAGAACACATACTCAGCGAGTTCGAAAATACCGTATACCAGCGCGCGCTGACATTTCTGGATTATCTGCAAAAGCCGAAGTGACCCCAGCCATACTACGGCCATAGCCGCTTTGGGTCGATTCTGAAAAGGACTCGTGATTTTCGGCGAACAGTGATTCCGTCCGCTGGCGACGTTGAGCGGCGGAGGCTTGCCATGATGGGTCGACAGACCGGCGATCAGAGCCAGTTATTTTACTTGTTCAACCTCGAACGGCGTATTCCGGCGAGCCATCTGTTGCGCCGGATCAATCCGGTGGTGACGCGGATACTGGGTAAACTTCGCGAGAATCTGGCACCGTTCTACAGCGAGATTGGCCGGCCATCGATCGATCCCGAGCTGATGATCCGGATGCTGATCGTGGGCTACTGCTACGGCATTCGTTTTGAGCGGAGGCTGTGTGAGGAAGTCGATCTGCATCTGGCCTATCGATGGTTTTGCCGGCTCGACCTCGACGACAATATCCCCGATCACTCGACGTTCTCGGTCAATCGTCATGGCCGCTTCCGCGACAGCGACATCTTGCGCCATGTGTTCGAGGCGGTGGTGCGGGCCTGCATGGATGCGGGGCTGGTCAAGAGCGAAGGCTTCGCGGTCGATGCCAGCGTCATAGAGGCTGATGCCAGCCGCTATCATGGCAAGGTGCCCGATGAGGTTGACTGGTCTGTACCGCAACGCCAGACGCGCGCGGTCAAGGAATATCTGGCAGCGCTGGATGTCGAAGCGCAATCCAATCCTGACCGCAAGCCGCCGAAGGTGATCTCACCCAGCGATCCATGCTCGGCATGGACGGCGAAAGCCAATAAGCGCGTGCAGTTCGGCTATGGGCTCAACTATCTGATCGACATCGCGAACGCGGTCATCGTCGATGTCGAGGCCACGCCGGCTAGGACTTATGACGAAGTCGCTGCCACCAAGACCATGCTCACGCGGACTGAGCAACGGTTGGGGCTCAAGGCCAAGCGTCTCGTCGCCGACACGGCCTACGGCACCGGCAAGTTCCTCGGTTGGCTGATCGAGGCCGGTATCACGCCTCACATCCCGGTCTGGGATAAAAGCAACCGCGAAGACGGCACGCTCTCACGCGTCGACTTCGCCTTCGACAGCGACCACGACCTCTATGTCTGCCCCGCCGGCAAATTGCTCAAGACCACAGGCAGCATCGGTGTCGACCACGTTGTGCGCTACCGTGCGCTCAAGCGCGATTGCCAAATCTGCCCCTTCAAGCCGCGGTGTTGCCCGAACACGCCTTCACGCAAGGTCGTGCGCGATATTAACGAGCAAGCCCGCGATCGCGCCCGCGCACTGATGGGCACACCCGCGTTCGCCAAATCCCGTGACGAGCGCAAGAAGGTTGAGATGCGCTTTGCGCACCTCAAGACCCACCATCGCTTCGAGCGAATGCGGCTACGCGGTCTCTCTGGGGCGCGAGACGAGTTCCACCTCGCCGCCATCGTGCAAAACCTCAAGACGCTCGCCAGCCAACTCTGGCAGCCGCCTCCCGATGCGCCGGCACTGAGCGTCCTGTGAGGGCAGTTCATCAAGCGTCCGAACGGAGGTTAAAACAGACCCTGCCAATCGGGAGGATAGAATGATCAAAGGCGTCGACAGAGACCCGCACGCTTCTCATTGGCCTTTTATCAACGGCATCGACCCAAAGCGGACATAGAATTGGACGCGACGTATCTGCCCTGTCATCGCCTGGCTGAGCGCGAGGTAATGCCCGCCTTGTTGATCACCTCAGTGGTCTTTCCGGAGCATTTCATTATATAACCGGAGCTGGCACCGTCGGTGAGAATCGGAATCGTCCACGTCATCGGTTTGAACGTGTGGCACCATGGCGAAGGCGTTGAGGCTGCTCTGACGTCCGACGCTCATGGCGGCTCTGACGAAGAGCAAACGATCCACGAGGGAGCCCGCCGCGCGGGCCGTAATAGGCTGGCAGTACGTTGCCGGTCCCGTCGGTCGTATCGAACGACTGAGAAGATGCCGGAGATGCGATGCCTACTGCTGCGACGCGTAAAAAAGATGCGAGCAATGGCACAATCGCCGTCCCTCCTGTCGCAGTGAAGAAATGCCTGCGTTCCATCCTATTCGCGTCCATTTCCAATTGCGCATCCCGGCCACCCTCGGAACTTGCGCCGCGTTTCCGAAATGCCGTCACCATGTATTTGCGCAGGTTGCGACTGTCGGCGATCTAATCACTCCATTTGGACTTGAACGGGGGAACCGTGCTGATCGGCGGTGCCGGGCGCGATCACGAGGTAGCGACGCCGTATTTTGTCCTCGCCGCGCACCACTTGTTGGATTGGTCCGATCGCATTGACGATGGCCGCGCCGGCCGGGTTAGTCATAAAGGCCTGCAGCGGCTCGACGACTCCGGCGCCGGATGGCTCATCGGCAAGCGCAAGCAGGTAAGTCTTTTTCGGCTCGAGTCCGGTTACCGCCGCCTGTAGGACTTGCACTATCCCCTGGTTGGACAGCAAAATGCTGGTGGGGGGCGTTTGCTCTTTCTGTGCCGGAGGCGTCAGCGATAGCTGGGCGGACTGCCCGGCGAGGCCGAGCGGCTCGAGCCCTTGGGTTCCAGGACCTTCGGGAACGGCGTTTGGGACATAGACGACTGCCTGCGCGGCCTGCCCCCCTGGGCTGGTCGCGATCACTTTGTTCGTCAGCGTGTCGATCGCCGCGATACGGTCCTCGTTCTCGAGGCCGACATAGACGCGCGTGCCGTCACCGGATGGCCAGATGCCGTGAGGCAATTTGCCGGTCGGAATGGTCGCGACCTGCTCGAAATTGTCGGTGCGAAACACTTTGACTTCGTTCAGCCCACCGATCGTGACATAGGCGAACATGCCATTGGCATTGCGCACGATGTTGACATGGTTGGTGATCGGTCCGGTGTCGAGGGTCTTCAAAAGATTAAAGGGCGGCTGCCCATTGAAGACCTGGGTCTTGCCGGTATCTTTCAAGGTAAACCACACCTGAGAACTGTCCGGCGTCGCGGCGATGTTGGGGCAAAACGGACTCGCTTGGGTTACTTTGCCGACGATCCTGTGATCGGCGACGGTGATGACGTCGGTCTCGGGCGTGAACGACGAACAGACATAGCCGTATTTCCCGTCGGGCGAGAAAATCGTCATACCAGGGCCGTTGGGGACAGTGATCCGTGTCTTTTCCTCGTAGGTCGTGCCGTCGAGCACCGAGACGTAGTTCTCGCCGCGCACACTCACCCAGACTTCCTTGCCGTCCTGCGTATAGAACGCCTCATGCGGCGAGCGTCCGACATAACTTACGTGCTTGACCGCATTGGTCTCGGTATCGATGAAGTTCACCGCATTCGAGCCGATCGCGACAACGGCGATGGTGCGATGATCGGGCGAAAAGCCCATGCCGTGCACCAGCAACTGGCCGACATAGAGCGGACTGAAACTTGCCGGCAGCGGATCGCCGAGATGGATCGCGCCAACGAGTTTATTGTCGACGGGATCTGTGACGGAGACGGTGTTTGAGAACTGCTCCGCGGAGTAGACGCGATCGCGATGGCTTATCGGAATATCGGGATAGGACGCCGCCGCTGGGGCTTGCCCGGCCCAGGCATATCGCACACTCACCAAAACCGACGCGGCGAGCAGCACAGTCAAGATCGATGCGCGTTTCATATCACGGCTCCTTAGCTGGGTTGGTGGAGCGAGTCGATTTCGAGTTGATCTGTCCCGCCGGCGACACTTGGTCTGGCGACGGGACGGACGGCGGCAGCGGTTGGCCGAGCGCCAGTCGCATCGCGGCCATCTCCTGCTGTTGGGTCACGATGATTTCCTGGGCCATGCGCAGGAGCGTTTCGTTGTGTCCGTAACGCAACTCCGCCTGCGCCATCTCGATCGCACCCTGATGATGTGGCGCCATCATCGCAACGAAGTCAGTGTCAATGTCTCCGGACGGCCGGATACCCATGTTGATCATCATTTTCGTCATCGCGCTGACATTCTCGGCCAAGTACGGCGCTTCCGCAGTCGAAGCCGAGCGAAAAGGCGCCGCACAGATCGCGCTGATGTAATCGGCCAGCGATTGCGGTTTTGCTGAGCACGCAGCCAGCAATGCCGCCGCTATAAAAGTTGCGATAAACACGGCCATCTTCGTACCGAGCGATCGAAATGCGGGCGGCATGGGGTAGTCTCCAGATTTCGCCGTCGCGAGGATGATTCATGTCAAGTGACTTGTGAAAGTCCCCAAAGTCACCAACACGATCGAGTACGTTCTTCAGGCGAACCCCTGTCCGGCGTACATTTCCCGTGGCGCCTTCGACTATTCCCGCCATCGACGCGATGCTGGAATAACCACGAATTGTCGGAGCACTGAGTAACTGCGCATATCCACGCGCGACATAGCGAGGAGATCGGCCACCGACAGTGACAGTTTATCATTGATGTGACCGCGCACCGCTAAAAGCTCCGCGGAACATGCGCAGGTTCTGGCGCTCAAACGCTCCTCAGATTTGTAGGTTCCAATCCACGCGCAAATTATTTATCGAAGGCCGTTCGATCGGCAGGAAGACTGGGTTTGGCCCGTTTCTGCCGCGCCGATGTGCTACCTTGGTTTCCGTTATGAGGGGCAAAGCTGCCGCACCTCTGACTAGGTCGCGCGGCAGTTCATGACCGATACTGTTCTCTAATTCCGGGTCTGGGTGTCAAGCTCTCCACGATCATCCTTGCCGGGCCCACTGTTCTCTCCGCGGTAGGGGCATGCCCTCCGCATGATGGCGTAAGACGACGTTGGCGGATCAATGTTGAAAGCGCGGTCGCCCTTTTGGACGCTCGCAAAGAATTGGACGATCTCACCACCGCCACCGTCCCGGCAGGGACGACTTTTCCCGCCGTATTGCGGGAGCTCTGTGATCTCCTTATGCGTGTTACGCGGCAGCCTTCTTGGTCGACCAGTTGAACTCGGTTCCGTCGATCCACATGCGGTGCAGAATGACCGCGAGCTTCCGCGCGACGGCAACCTTGGCCTTGCGGAGGCCGTTTCGCTTGGTGAGCTTCGTACCCCAAGCCTTGAGCGCCGACCATTTCGGCACGCGGGTCAGCAGCACGCCGGCCGCTTCGAACAGATACATGCGCAACATGGCGTCACCGCACTTTGAGATTCGGCCGGACCAATCGATCTCCCCGGAGGCATGGCGTCGGGTGGTCAATCCGATATAGGCACCGACACTTCTCGATCGCTTGAAGCGCGTCGGATCGTCGATCGTCGCCTTGAAGCACAGTGCGGTGATCGGGCCGACACCGGGTACCGTCATGAACCTGCGGACCTGCACATCATGATGCGCCAGCTTGTGAACCTTGCGGTCGAGATCGCCGACCTGCTGCTCGATGGCCTTGCGCGCGGCAAGCAGCGGTCGGACCGCAGCCCCCAGTTCGGGACGACCCTCGATCAGTTCCTCGGCTCGAGCGGCAAAGACATTAAACTTGGCACGGCCGATGACGAGACCGAGGTTCTTGAGTAGGCCTCGGACTTGGTTCTCGAGATCGCGTTTGATCTTGACCAGCAACGCCCGGCTCGCCAGCAGCGCCTTGACCGCGTGGCTATCGAGATCCTTGACGCGCACCTCCTTGAACCAGCCGGTCTGCATGATACGGGCGATGCCGGCCGCATCGTTGCGGTCACTCTTATTGATCTGCATCTTGAGCACCGCCTTGGCGTGGCGCGCGTCGATGCAGATCACCGGCAGGCCAAGTCGCTTGAGCTCGGTCCACAACCAGGTGGTCGTTGGTCCTGTCTCAAGGCCGATCCGTACCGTTCCCGACGCCTTCGACTTCACGAACGCCGCAATCGCTTCAGGATCAAGTTGACCACGCCCTCTAGTACGATAGATCCCGCCTGGTTCACGACGCAGATCGACGTCTGCTTCAATGATACGTCCAGTCCAATATAACGCTCCATCGTAGCTCTCCATCGTTGCGAGACCACATGAGGCCGGCCTCATAGCTTCCTGGAGAGCCTGATTCCCTGTGCCTTTGTCTGGCTCGATCCCGGAATTACCCCATGTTGAAAAAGGTTTTTCGGGGGGTTGAACATATTTTTTCAGAGGCACCGGTGCGGCGGTCCGAAAATGATGTAGGGGGACATATAATCAGACCTATTTTCAACCAGCAGCCTTCGTAAGCTCGCTGTGATGCGTCGGATTATGAAAAACCCGTTTCGACGGGCGCAAAGGTAAAAATTTCGATCGGTTCATTTTTGGCTTTTTCAACAGCATCGACCCAAAGCAGACGTGGCAGTCAACCCACAGCGCGGACTCCATCAGTGGGAACCTAAAATACCTTCGTGGTGCTGCTCGCCCCGATAGGCTTGATCGACATCGAGCGATATAGCCGAGTTGACCGATGCTAAGCGGTCTCAAATCGCTAGCGTTTGTACATTGGCGGGCGCATATTCTGCGAGGCAAGTCGGGTAAGAGAATGAACAAACAGGAGGATTGTAATGTCGAAGGGCAACGATAAGAAAGCGAAAGCCAGTAAGAGCCATTCTAAAACAACCGTGTCGGCATATAAACAGGCTCAAAGCAAGACTGCCGCGACGCCGATCCCGTTCGCTAAGCGGATCGGTGCTAAATAAGACATCAAGTGCTCGGTTCGGCGTCTGGTCTAAGACACCACGGGTCATTACAGGTCGGGTTTATGCTTGTTAGCTTCTAGCCAGGCAAGAAGTCCTGTATCGAGTCGAAATGACCACAAGATAACTGGACTCGGGCGCAGGGAATCATAAATGCCGCTGCAACAAGGCGTGGTGGAAAGCTACGACTTCGATCGAATGATCGTTCAGTTCACAATGCTCGACAGGGACAAGATTATTCCCTGCGCGATTACCACGGCGGCCATGGACGACCTTGAAGGTAGCCGTGACGTGGGGTCAAATCAGCGCGTCGATCAGTTTATGAGGCTGCGTGCGAAAATTGAAGCTCGAGCCTCAAGTAAGTTCGAGGAGCAGGGCGAGATGAACAGATCGGTTATGTTGCGGTCGAATGATTTCTTCAAATAGTCTTCTCGCCAAAGTGCAACGTAATAGTGCATAGGCTACTATTTTGATCCTTCGCGCCGACGCAAGACCACGGCGTCATGATTCGTCCAAGGTATTGGGAACGTCACCAAACGATTTCAGCACCGAGGGTTCTCCGAAATCGCCAGTATTTGGATCGCCAGTACGCCTGAAGGCGAGAGCGCCGGCATTAAGCGGATCTCGTGACATTAGTTCCGCACGCCGGATCGCTGCTGACGCACTCGGCACTTCTTGTGCCTGTCCGGCAGCGATGCCGTCCTCAGTCTTGAGAAATGGCAACGCTACATAGTAGGTCACGGACATGCAGGTATCTCCACTATCGAACTCGCTCGGTGTGGCGAGCGGCCGCCTCGTTTCCTATCGTGTGTAGTAACGATGCCTGTCATTTGGCTCTTTCGATTGGACCGGTGAGTTCGCCGATTTTTCGGATGCATTCCGCCTCGGTCGCGTGCGGCCCGGTCACAAATGTTCCGCTGACTTTCGTTCCGTACCAGCCCAATTCAACGCCGAGGAAGGTCGATTTGGGGGGGGCGACGTGTCGGTGCATGAGTACTTGCATTGTCGATCCTTTGGTTGCTCTGTTGAATTATTATGCGACGCCGTGGCTACTTGTTGTCGTTCGAATAAGGCCTCTTACGTTTCCTCTGGGTCCGATCGCATCGATCGAAAATAATGCTCGGCGTATTGGTAGTAATTCTCCGCGCCGACTGTATTGCCGATCTGAGTTTCGGCGCGGGCGAGCGCCAGATACCGTTCATAGTCTTTTTGTGCGTCCGGGGAATGTCTAGAACCGTGGCGGTCACAATTCCGCGTCCACCGGTTCGAATGCCCCGCGGACGATGCGGTAGGCTTGGCTCGGTGTTCAATCATACGTGTCCTTGTAAATTATAAGCTGGCGATACGCGCGAGTGCCAGCTCGGAGCGTCATAAGTCCACTGCGGCTGCGCCCGTCATCAGCTCGTAATGGCTTGCATCAATGCGGCAATCGTGATTGTCGCAAAATTAGAGAAGGTGTCGGAAACCGCATAAGGCAAGATGATCTGATCGGCGTGACGCATGGCGCCGCAGGTATAGACAACGTTAGGTACGTAACCTTCGCGCTCGGTGGGCTCGGGACGAGCCAGCGGTTCGCGCGAGCGTGCGAGGACCTTGGACGGGTCTTTTTTGTCCAAAAGGATCGCACCAATCGAATATTTCCTGACTGGGCCCACGCCGTGGGTAAGCAGCAGCCAGTAGTCGTCCAGCTCGATAGCTGAGCCACAATTACCGATCTGGACAAACTACCAAGGGTACTCGGGCTGAAGGACGGGGTGACCACCCTCCCATGTGTAAAGGTTGTCTGAATAGATTAAATAGAGGTTCTCGTTGTCTTGCCTACCGGCGTTTATCAAGCGCCGCTCTCACGCATCGCCGCGTCGCGATCTTGCGCTGCCTGAAGGTCTAGAGGGTCGATGGGCACCATCTCCACCGAAGAGGCATGACCAGACTGCGCTGGCACGAAAATCATAGTCGAAACGCGCCGATAGGCCGGGGAGGACAGCCCCTCGATAAGTTCCTCGTCGGTTACGACGCGATAGCTCCCGGCCGCTAAACGCTGATCGATTTCCTTCAACATAAACGGCCGAGAGAAGGTCACCGTCTTGTTGTTAGTCCGTGTCGTCATTGAGATCGCACCTTCAGCACCAAACGGGCGACCGAAAAAGGCCCGGGAAAATCCCGGACCTTGAACTCAATCGGCGTACGTTCAGTAATCCATCCCGCCCATACCGCCCCCAGGCATGGCCGGCATTCCGCCGTCTTTCTTGGGTTTATCAGCCACCATGGCTTCCGTCGTGATGAGCAGCCCGGCGATTGAAGCAGCGTTCTGCAACGCCGAGCGCACCACCTTCGTCGGATCGATGATGCCCTTACTCATCATATTGACGTACTCGCCGTTCTGCGCGTCGAAACCGTAGCCGTACTGATCCTTGTCAAGGATCTTACCCACAATGACGGAGCCGTCCTCGCCTGCATTGATCGCGATCTGACGAGCCGGACTGGAAAGGGCCTTGCGCACGATCTCGATGCCGGTTTTCTGATCGTCATTTTGCGTATGGATTTTCTTGAGCACTTCCGAGGCGCGCAGGAGAGCAACGCCCCCGCCGGGAAGAATGCCTTCTTCCACTGCCGCGCGGGTTGCGTGCATGGCATCATCGACGCGATCCTTGCGCTCCTTCACCTCAATTTCGGTCGCGCCACCGACGCGGATGACCGCGACACCGCCGGCGAGTTTGGCCAGGCGTTCCTGAAGCTTTTCCTTGTCGTAGTCGGATGTCGTCTCTTCAATCTGCGCCTTGATCTGGCCGATACGGGCTTCGATGTCGACCTTCATGCCGGCACCGTTAATGATCGTTGTGTTTTCCTTCTCTATCGTGACCTTCTTGGCCCGGCCGAGCATGGGGAGGTTGACGTTTTCAAGCTTGATGCCGAGGTCTTCCGAGATCGCCTGTCCCGCTGTCAGGACCGCGATATCCTGTAACATGGCCTTGCGGCGATCACCGAAGCCGGGCGCCTTGACTGCGGCGACCTTGAGGCCGCCGCGAAGCTTGTTGACGACGAGGGTCGCGAGCGCTTCGCCTTCAATATCTTCCGCAATGATCATCAGGGGCTTGCCCGACTGCACGACCGCCTCGAGCAGTGGCAGGAGTTCCTGCAGGTTCGAGAGCTTTTTCTCGTAAATCAGGATGTAGGGGTCTTCCATATCGACGCGCATTTTATCGGCATTGGTGATGAAGTAAGGCGAGATATAACCGCGGTCGAACTGCATGCCTTCGACGACGTCGAGCTCGGTCTCGAGGCTCTTTGCCTCTTCGATCGTAATGACGCCTTCGTTGCCCACTCGCTTCATCGCATCAGCGAGGAACTTGCCGATTTCGGCGTCGCCGTTGGCCGAAATAGTGCCGACCTGGGCGATTTCTTCGTTGGACGTCACTTTCTTGGAGTTGCTCTTGAGGTGCTCGACGACTGCACTGACGGCAAGATCGATGCCGCGTTTGAGGTCCATCGGATTCATGCCCGCGGCTACCGACTTGGCGCCCTCCCGTACGATCGCATGCGCAAGAACAGTCGCAGTGGTGGTGCCATCACCGGCAAAATCGGACGATTTCGAAGCCACTTCGCGCACCATCTGCGCGCCCATGTTCTCGAACTTGTCCTCAAGCTCGATTTCCTTGGCGACGGTCACGCCATCCTTGGTGATGCGCGGCGCGCCGTAAGACTTGTCGAGGATGACGTTGCGGCCCTTGGGGCCGAGGGTCACCCTCACCGCATTGGCGAGGATGTCGACGCCGCGCATCATTCTGTCGCGCGCGTCCACAGAGAATTTAACGTCCTTGGCGGCCATTTTGAAAACCCCGTTCTTTGTTCGGCACCCGCAGGTGCAAGCCGCGTGAGCGGCGATAAATGTATTAAGTATCAGGCGGCTTTTTTATTGATCCGCGCGCCGGAAGCGCCATCGATCACGCCCATGATGTCGCTTTCTTTCATGATCAGGAGATCGACCCCGTCGAGCTTGACTTCGGTGCCGGACCATTTTCCGAACAACACCTTGTCGCCGACTCTAAGATCAATCGGAGTGAGCTTGCCCGCTTCATCGCGCCCTCCCGGCCCGACCGCCGTTATCTCACCGGTTTGAGGTTTCTCTTTTGCAGTGTCGGGGATAATTATCCCGCCGCTTGTCTTTGAGTCGGCATCGATACGCTTGACGACGACGCGGTCGTGCAGTGGGCGGAATTGCATGCAATTCTCCTCAGGAATGTCGCTGTTAATTTTTTTAGAGAGCAGCAGAGGCTTCCGTGAGTCGAAGCATCCGCCTCTTACATGGGGTTTATTTGGCGCTCTACAAGGAGGAGTGCTAGTTTTCCTATCTCTCTTAATAGAAACATCGTTTGCACTCTCTCTGCGGTCACTATTGAGGGCGTGTCGCTACCGCAAACTCGAAGCGGCTGGCCCAACAGCATCTGTGGACCTCGGCGGGCATCTACGGCGCGGGCAAGGTCGGCGCCCGGCCGACAAAATAGACCAGCGCGACCTGGGCATGATCGAGCACGGCGCAATCTCAAATGCGCCACCTGGGGTAAGGTAATGGGTAAGTATTTGGCCTAATGTGTCCGCATGGCATTAATCGGTGGCAATGTTCTGGCGGGTTCGACGTGCGTTGTCTGTGAAAAAGGCATTCTCATCCTCGAAACCTCGATTCCGCTTTATAAATTGGTCGGTCAGACCGAGCGGTCTTTTCGATGCAGCGAATGTCGGGGCGTTGTCGTGGACAAGTGTGACGACCGTTTTCTCTAATTGAAGCCGGCGCCAGCACATCAGAATTGATTATATTGCGCCATTATGGCGCCAGGATCGGGGAAACGAAATATCAGATTGAGGGCCAGTAGAAGTCCGATTAGAGAAAATTGTACGACCGCAAGAAAATCTGCGTCAGTGGTAAGCCCTCGCCATGTCCTTATTGCTACCGCTTGAACCGCGCCTGTCGACCACTGCTTATTCATTCTTAGACTTTCCCGGCGCCGAATCGACACTGCCATGATCGATCTTCGGCGTCTATGTTGAGTGTCACGAAAAAAGGCTAACGGTTCATCGTAGTAATCATCGCAACTAACGCGCCAATCTTTCCGAACCGAGTGCAGCCAAAGCGGTATTCCGCAAACGGACTGGATCGCGCTCGCCGTTTTGTGCTGCCCATATAATTCGTCTCGCTATTACCTCGAACACGATGGCCGGCTGCCCAGCGTTATGAAGCCGCGCGCAAGCGTCATCGAACGCTTCACCCATAATCGCCGTCATGTGTTCGTCAAAAGAAACAGTCTCGCGGGTGATGAACGCGGGGAGGGAAGCCACGTCTCAAACCTTCAATAAACCCGGCTGACCTTACGAGGCTTACTGTGACAGGATGATGCGGTATCGCCCGGCTCTCGATCACAATAACGGGACGAGTACCCCGCCAAATCAGGCGGCAGGCAAGGTATCTCAAAGTTCCAAGGCGCGACGCTGACATAGGTCGGTCGGAACCGATTATCGACCGCCGGGAATGCCGGGCGCCGGATCGTATCCCAGCACCGTGATGCCGCACGCCCGACACGCAAACGTCGGCGGCGTTACCGGAGCCGTGGCATGACGACTCGTCGCGGCCATACCCGATCCGCAAGACGGGCATTCCGGTAGGCTCTGTGCAACTCGCTGTCGTTCCATCTGGGATCGAAACATACGGAACCATGCCGGCGCCGGCTGTTCAAAATTGACCACTTCGGGATGGTCACCAGCGCGCCGAACGCCGGAACTTAGTGCGCCAATCTTTCTGAACCGAGTGCAGCCAACGCGTTGTCCCGCAAACGGAATGGATCGCGCTCGCCTTTTCCTGCCGCTCCTATAATTCGTCTCGCTATCACCTCAAACACGATGGCCGGTTGCGCAGCGTCATGAAGCTGCGCGCAAGCGTAATCAAACGCCTCACCCATAACCGCCGTCATGTGTTCGTCAAACGAGCCGGGTGTGTCGGATATAAACGGGAGAATGGTGGCCATATCCCAATCCTTCATACGACTGACGGCGGATTAACCATTAGGCGCCTTTCACGGCCACGTACTGTGGTATCGCCAAGCCCACGGTCACAATAACGGGACGAGGTTCCGTACTATACAGGAAGTATTTTTCGAGGGCGTATCCAACGGCGGAGCTACGGCCTCGTTTTCGTTCTGAGAAAAGGGAGTGTTACTAGTGATGGTACGGATTATCTCGGTCTCACTAGCAGTGGCGGCGCTCGCGCTTCTAGGGCACTTATCCGCTGCGGCACAGGGAGCCAGCGTTAATACGTCCCGTTGGCTGATCAATCACAACCGGGAATGGGATTTTTACATCCGCGTCCCGCCCGATTGGGTCAAGGTAGACATGTCGTCAGCGGAAGGTCGTAGGATGACGCTAAAATACGACGTGGATAGCGACAAAATGCTCATGTGCATGGTGTTCGCTAACGACGAGCCGCGCACCGCTCAGTCGTCGCAGCAGCAGATCAATGAGGGCCTGCTCCAAGCAGGGCCAGTTCCCCCACAGGAGTGGGAGGCCACGTTCCGTTCTGCGGGCCAGCCCTTACGCGTACAAAGCTCGACATTGGGAAGGATTATGAATCTGCCAGTTAATATCTATGAAGCGACGGCTTCATTCCAAGCGACGACGGACACCCACTTTGACGCAACCGAGCTTCGGGCTGTTCTCAATACTCCGGGTCGAAATTATTCACCGCAATGCGAGGCGACAGCGGAACAGGGTGCGCAAGAACTTTATCGCCAGTGGCTTCCAACGTTCCAAGCTGTTTTCGCCTCCTTCATCGTCGAACCGCCCCGGCTTGTGCGGTAAGTGTGCGTCCCTTGTCAATGCGGCGATCACCTCTACGCGCAGGCGCACTTTCAAGACCCGTGATTTTAATCGTCACCCCTTCTGCGTCGGCGACCATTGCCGCTTCGGCGTTTCTGAAAGTTATGGATCGACACATGCGCGGCGATTGGCGCCGGTTCGGTGCTGGTGCCGATCCGAGACAGTAGGGAATCTTCATTCTGTCTCGCTGGACTTTGCTGCTGGTGCCAAGGGATCGAATACGGTCGTGACCTGACGGATAATTTGAACCAGCGGGATAGAGACTACTGCATCGCTGCGCTCCTATCCAGATGAGGGATTTCGGGCGATGAAGTCCTCGGCGCTGGTGGTCGGTAGTTCAAGGATGAGTGCGGTCTGATCGTGTTGTACAACAAGGCTTGAGAACACCCACGGAACTGAGTTCGCGAACTGCTTTACCCGTGGCATCCATGGTTTGGCCTTCGGGTCGGCGTTCACGAAGCTATCGAGAAGTCGGGCGACGTTGTTTTTCGCTGTAATCTGAGCGGTTCCGATGCGGACCGCTGGCTTGAGGTTCCAGCCTGGATGTTCGACCGGTTGGCTTGCGCCGGGGTGCGTGTGGGCGCTGATGCTCATGCCAACATGGCGGCGCTCATGGCGCTTGCTGAGCTGGTGCGGCATGTGTTGAACGACCGTTTTGTACCATCGAATGCCCCGCTTTCGGGCGCAACAAGACTCTCTCGCGACCAGAATCGGGGAGAGGTCCATGCCACAGGAGACGAAGCCGACGTCGGCGCGACGCCGCGCACCGCAGCAGATCGATCTGTTCGCGGGAGAACCGCAGACGACGATCGGCGACATGCCGGCGTGGTCCGGGTTGCCGACGGAGACGCAATCAGCGCTGACCGACCTGATGACACGGTTGATCTTGGAGCATGCCGACAAGAACCGAATGGGCTCGGTGGCGGAGGCCGGTCATGATCTCTGACAAGGTCGGTCCTCATCATTTGGAGCGGAAGGCGCTCCTCTACGTGCGGCAGTCGTCGGCTCATCAGGTCCTGCACAACCGCGAGAGCAGCGCATTGCAATACGCCATGCGCGATCGTCTGGCTGCGCTCGGCTGGTCCGAGATCGAGGTGATCGATGACGATCTTGGCCGTTCCGCTGCGGGCGGCGTCCAGCGCGCCGGCTTCGAGCGGATGGTGGCGCAGGTGTGTCTCGGCAAGGTCGGCGCCGTCGCGGCGCGCGAGGTCTCGCGCTTTGCCCGCAACAGCCGGGACTGGCAGCAGCTGATCGAGATGTGCCGCGTGGTCGACACCGTGCTGATCGATCAGGAGACGATCTATGCGCCCCGTCACGGCAACGATCGGCTTCTGCTCGGATTGAAGGGCAGCCTCAACGAATACGAGCTTGACCTGTTGCGGCAGCGTTCGCTCTCGGCCCGATATGAGAAGGCGCGCCGCGGCGAACTTGTTGTCAGCCCGCCGGTGGGCTTCGTGAAGGCCGGCGACCGTTACGAGAAGGACCCGGACCGCCGCGTGCAGGAGGCCATCGGCCTGGTCTTCGACAAAGTCCTGGAACTTGGCAGCGCCCGGCAGACTCTGCTCTGGTTCCATGAGCATGATCTCAATCTGCCGGTGAAGAACAAGGATGGCGAGACAGCTTGGCGGCGTCCAAACTACGCCACCATCCACCGGATGATCGAGAACCCCATCTACGGCGGCGCCTATGCTTATGGTAAGACGGCCGTCGCGGCGGGCTATGATGCCGCGGGCGTCAGCGTGAAGATTCGCCGGAAGGCGCGCAACGATTGGCTGGCGCTGATGCCGAACGCCCATGAGGGCTATGTCAGCTGGGAGAAGGCCGAGACGATTCGCAAGATGGTGAGCAGCAACGTCCCCACCAGCCGCCATCACGGCGCGCCCAAACATGGCGACGCTTTGCTGGCGGGCCTGCTCCGCTGCCGCCGCTGCGGGCGCAAGCTGACGCTTCGCTACTCGGGCGCGAAGCATCACATCCCGCGCTACAGCTGCAGCCGCGGTTGGATGGACAATGGCGAGCCGCGTTGCATCGCCTTCGGCGGTCTGCGGGTCGATGACGCCATTGAGGAAGCGCTTCTTACCGTGGTCGGCCCCGGCGCTATTGCGGCGGCAGTAGCCGCCGAGAAAGAGGCCACCCAGCGGCGGGATCAAGTGCACGAAGCACTCAAGCGCGATCTCGAAGCGGCGCGCTACGCAACCGATCGCGCCTTCCGGCAATACGACGCTGCCGACCCGGCCAATCGGCTGGTGGCCGGCGAACTGGAGGCGCGCTGGAACAAGGCGCTCGCGCGCATGGCGGAGATCGAAGGCAAGATCGCCGCCCATGATGCCGCCAAGGTCGTCCCCGCCGATCCGGCATCGCTCGCCACGCTCGCGGCCGATCTCAAGATCGTCTGGGCTGCCCCTTCGACTGATGCACGGCTGAAGAAGCGTATCGTCCGCACCGTCATTCATGAGGTGATCGCCGATATCGATCAGGAGGCGGCCGAGATTGTTATGGTCGTCCATTGGGTCGGCGGCGTGCACAGCGAGATACGCCTGCCCAGACGGCGGCGTGGGCAACGCAACAGCACCTCAGCCGATGTGATTGCCGCGGTGCGACAACTGGTGCTGATCGCCAATGACGATCTCATCGCCGGCATTCTGAACAGAAACGGATTGGTGACAGGCTATGGCAATCGCTGGACGCGTGAGCGCGTCACCTCGCTGCGCTCGCATCACCGCATTCCCGTCTACAAATCCACCGATGACGGAATTGAACCGTGGCTGAACCTCAGCAAAGCCGCGCAGCTTCTTCATGTCGCGCCCCGAACGCTCAGGCTAGCAGCGGAAGCTGGTGAGATCGAGTCGCTTCATCCGTTGCCGGATGGGCCCTGGATCTTCAGCCGCGCCGTGCTCTCGTCATCACGGGCACACGCTCTTACCGAGCGCGCGCGGCAGAACCCAAAATACCCCACGGGATCGCATCCCGATCAACAAAGCCTCTTCTCTTCAACCACATAGACAGATGGGTGTTGTGATGCGCGGTTGTAGTGCTTGCGCCATTGCTCGATGACGATGCGGGCCTCCTTCAGGCTGTAGAAGATTTCCCCATTCCGACATTCATCGCGCAGCTTGCCGTTGAAGGACTTGCAATAGCCGTTCTCCCACGCGCTGCCCGGCTCGATGTAAAGCGTGGTTGCTCCAAGCCCTGCGAACCAGCCACGCACGATCTTCGCCGTCATCTCCGGGCCGTTGTCAGAACGGATGTGTTCCGGCACGCCGCGCTCGAGCATCACGTCTGCCATCGTCTCGATGACGCCAACGCTGTTGATGCGGCGCAGGGGAATGGCGCTTCTATCGTAACTGCGTAACTAAAATTGCCTATCCGGTTCGGAGAGACCGTCGCGAGGCGTTCTTCCCGTTTGCGCCCAGTCAATCGTGGTGCAATGCATCAGTCCTATATTGCCGCATCTACGAATGTCGGCTCTCGGGGTAATCCCGGACGTGCTCGGCGAAGGCCTTAATCGACGCAATTGACCCAAAGGGACATCACACCAGGAGTCCATTTTTATATCTGTGCTTTTTGATCAGTCGCGACTCCGGCGCGAGGAAATACCCCTCTTGCTATACAGACGAATAGCGCGTCTAAGCACTGATGGGATCAGTTCCCACTAAAGGGCCGCCAACAAAATGGCGACGTGCCGAACTCGCCGTTCAATAATAGGCAGCCAGTGCCGTCGGTAGGCACGATCCCAATCCGAAAATCGAATTTCATTCAAAATGCGGGTGCCTGTGCGGCATCTGCGTACCACACTTTTTGCAGTACTTTTGGTAGATGCGAGGAGCCAAACATGCTGACAACTATCGCCGTTGCTTCACCCGCTATTACCGCTGTTTCCCCCGCCATTGGTATACGGGACAAGATTCTCGCCGTTATTAGCAATCGCGACTTCGTCGTCGTCACCATTTTCTCTACAGCTGGGCTTTTGCTGACGATTTTGTTTTTCTACTGTGTGATCCTTTGTTTTCCGGGCCTCGGAATCTCGATTGAGCTATACAACCAATTGGCGCTTTTATCATAGAGGTCGATACGAAGCCCGGGGAGTTCGCCGAGTTTCGGATCGTCCTGCCGCGGGGTGCTGCCACCATTGCCAACCGAGGAGAACGTGCGTGAACATGCTCATTCTCGTGGTCGACGATGAGCCCGATGTGGAGGTGCTGTTCCGGCAGCAATTCCGGCGTGAACTTCGCGCCAGTCGCTTCACGATGGAGTTTGCCCAATCGGCCCCAATGGCACTTCAGCGCATCGCCGATGCTGTCGATCAGTCTCTCATCCTGATCCAGTCGGACATCAACATGCCGGGGATGAGCGGTCTCGAGCTTCTGCCCAAGGCCAAAGCTCTGCGGCCGGATGTTCCAGTTATTTTGATAACCGCATATGGCGACGCGGAGACCAGGCGCAAGGCGCTGGAGAACGGCGCCGAAGCGCTGCTGACCAAACCGATAGATTTCGGGTCGCTTCGCAGCGAAATCGACAGCCGCGTTGAGCGTGCTGCGTAATCGAATTGCCCCGTCAAATCTGCTCGAATTTGTTGCGGTGCACGAGGCAGCCTCTGGCCGGCCCTTAACTGCCTCGATGTCGAATTGCTTTTGTGGCAGCTTCCGGAGGCGAAGCGGCCGCGCTACCCGAGAAGTGTCGCGGCCAGAGTTTGACCCAAAGCGGCCACGGAGCCGTTATTCGATCACCTGATCGGCGAGCGCGATCAGTCTGTCCGGGATGACCAGGCCCAATTCCCGGGCGGTCTTGAGATTGAGCACTAGTTCGAACTTGGTAGGTAGCTGCACTGGTAGGTCGGCTGGTTTGGAACCTTTGAGGATGCGGTCGACGTACTCAGCGACTTGACGGAATAGATCAGGCGTATCGATGCCGTAAGACATCAGGCCGCCACCCGCGGCGAAATAACGGTAAGGATAGATCGCTGGCGTCCTGTGTTGTTTCGCGAGGGCGATGATCTGTTCTTGATGCATCGTATTAAATATGTCGGGGAACGCTATCAGCGCCGTCACGGCATCGCTTCCTGCCGCCGCGATAGCGGACTCCAATTCAGCCGCATTGGCGACACCGCGGGTGGTGACTTCGATTGGAAATGGTGCCGCTGCGGCGTCGATCGACCGCAACATGCCCTCATATGACGTTGTCTTCGGATTGAAGATGAGCGCGACCTTGGAGATGCGTGGCGAGACCGTCTTTAGTAATTCGAGCCATTTACCACCCATGCTGGCTTCGAAATTCGTGAAACCGGTGATATTGCCTCCCGGCCGCGCCAAACTCGTGACCAAGCCACTGGTAATCGGATCGATTACGAGCGCGAATACGATCGGAATCGTGCTGGTCGCTTTTTTCAAAGCGCGAGCCCCTGGCGTGCTGTTTGTGATTAGAACATCGGGAGCAAGCGCGATTAACTCCGCAGCTTGAGCGTCAAGATGATCGCTGTCTCCGGCCGTGTAGCGATAATCGATCTGAAGATTTCGACCGACCGTCCAACCAAGTTCCTGAAGTGTCTTAAGGACAGCATTAATACGAACGCTCGCTTCCGGGTCCTTCTCTGTGAGACCCACGAGCCAACCAACCCGCCTAGGTCGTGTCGCCTGCACCTGCGCGTGCGTAGCCAGCGGCCAAGCTGCGACCGCTCCGCCGAGCGCGGATATTAATTGCCGCCTGCCAATGCCGATTGTCATTTCCCGCCTCAAAGGGATTACTCCCCCTGCGATGTGGGAAAGTTATCACATTCCAATCGGAAGGTCTGTGAGCGGCTTCACTCTCGTCCTCCAAGAGAAATGACTCGCTACTTTTTGTGCCGGCGATAGACCGTTCCGGGCTCAAAAACTGCCACAACGGCTGTCAATCGCCGCGTCAGTTGTGAGGGGAAACCGGCCACGACAGCCTTTTACAGGTTCGGCATTTGGTGACCCGAAGCAGACGAGGGCCGTAACCGGCAGAAGGTATGTTTCTATTCGACCCGGCATTTACGACGAACCGTCACCCGAGCGGAGCCGTCATGTCCCTGGCATGTTGGAGTACGTTGGTCGGCCGGTAGGGTTTAGCATGAAATTGGGCGCCCAACGGGAGCGGCTTAGGTTGTGGCCGGCCCGACGTTATGATGATGCCGATCCCGGGCCATCGCTCGGCGACCCGATGGGCCAAGTCCGCCCCGCTTATCGATCCAGGCATGCTTACGTCCGTGAAAAGCAGGCTGACGTCTGCCGTGGATTCGAGAATTTGCAGGGCATCGTCGGCATTTTCGGCTTCGAGCACCCGGTATCCCGCATCCGAGAACATGTAGGATGCCCCCATTCGTTCGAATACATCGTCGTCGACTATCATAACGAGTGCATTTGACTGTGAATCTGACATCGGGCGCCAACTCTTACTTCTAAAACTCGTTCCACTTTTAATACTCCAATCGTTAAAATATACGACTAGCGTGCGTCACGTGATAGTGGTCAATAGCATACAGTCATATATTCGGTACGGGCGTATGATTGTCGGCTGCGCTCTCCAGATTGCCCAATCGATAATTCATAAGACCTCGCACCTGAACGGGCTCCTTTCGGAGTGCGAACGTGTTTTACGGAGGCATTGTGCAACAAGCCGGCTTTAGAGATCAGTTCACCGCCATTGTGGACGCGTGGACACTTGCTCAGGGCATTGTCGATACTGTCCGCGAGCCCGTTCTGGTGCTCGACCAAGACCTCCGCGTGCTTGCCGTCAGCCGCTCCTTCTATTCGGCCTTCAAAGTTAGTCCCGAGGATACCAAGGGCAGACTTCTTTACGCGTTGGGCGATGGACAATGGGACATCCCACAGCTTCGCGTTTTGCTGGAAAAAATCATTCCCGAACACGGCGTGATGGAAGGTTACGAGGTCGAGCACGAGTTCCCCGGCCTCGGGCATCGCACGATGTGCTTGAACGCTCGGCAGGTCTTCTACGAGGGCGGCGCCGATACGACGATTTTGCTCGGCATCGAGGATGTCACTGCGCAGCTTCTCCTAGAGCGCGAAAAGGACGAACTGCTACGCCAGTTCGAAGAGGCGCGTGCGTTTGCGCAAGCGATCGTGGATACGGTTCGTGAACCCTTTTTGGTGCTCGACAAAGGCCTCCGCGTGCTTGCCGCCAGCCGCTCCTTTTATTCGGCATTCAAGGTCAGTCCCGAAGATACCCAAGGTAGGCCGCTTTACACGTTGGGCGATGGACAATGGGACATTCCCAAGCTGCATTTGCTCCTTGAGAAAATCGTTCCCGAACAGGGCGTGATGGAGGGTTACGAGGTCGAGCACCAGTTCCCCGGCCTCGGGCATCGCACGATGCTTTTGAATGCTCGGCAGGTCTTCTACGAGGGAGGCTCCCACACCACCATTCTGCTCGGCATTGAGGATGTCACCGCCCAGCGTGTCTTGGAACGTGAAAAGGACGAATTGTTGCAACAGAAGGACACGCTGTTCGAGGAATTACAACATCGCGTTTCCAATAGCCTCCAAATCATCGCCAGCATAATTCTGATGAAGGCGCGGGCGGTGCTATCGGAAGAAACGCGTAATCATCTGCACGACGCGCACAAGCGCGTCCTGTCGATTGCCGCCGTGCAAACGCAGCTTCATGCAGCCGGGACGGCTGGGTCCATAGCAGTTGCGCCTTATCTCTCACGATTGTGCGAGAGCCTTGCGACCTCAATGATCGGCGACAGCCGGCCAATCTCGCTGAAAGTAATTAGCGACGGAGGACACGCTTCATCCCGCGAGGCGGAGAGTCTTGGTTTGATTGTGACCGAACTCGTCATGAACGCTTTGAAGCATGCGTACCCTGACGAAAAAACCAAAGGTCAGATCACCGTCGTTTATGATATGGCCGGAACGAATTGGAAGCTTTCGGTATCAGACAATGGTATCGGCAAACCAGATGGCGTCTTCGCTCAAGCCAAATCCGGTCTTGGCACCGGCATCGTCAAGGCGCTCTCGCATCAGCTTGACGCCAAGGTTGAAACCTTGGCCGGCCTTGGGGGCACAACCGTTTCAATTACTCACGCCACCTTCCCGGCGAAGGCAGCTGCCTAGTAGGTTGCAATTTGCGGCGCCGGCAGGAGAAGGATAGGAGCGTGGCATGACAAAAGAGCTACGTGAAAAAGTCGGAGTTATCACCGGCAGCAGCGCGGGCATTCCCGCCGCTTAGCAACGCAGTAGGCGGTGCGCCCTCGCGGAGTCTTCCAATAATCGGTCTCCCTAAGTCAGCTTCTGGCCGATACTGTTCTCTAATTCCGGGTCTGGGTGTCAAGCTCTCCACGATCATCCTTGCCGGGCCCACTGTTCTCTCCGCGGTAGGGGCATGCCCTCCGCATGATGGCGTAAGACGACGTTGGCGGATCAATGTTGAAAGCGCGGTCGCCCTTTTGGACGCTCGCAAAGAATCGGACGATCTCACCACCGCCACCGTCCCGGCAGGGACGACTTTTCCCGCCGTATTGCGGGAGCTCTGTGATCTCCTTATGCGTGTTACGCGGCAGCCTTCTTGGTCGACCAGTTGAACTCGGTTCCGTCGATCCACATGCGGTGCAGAATGACCGCGAGCTTCCGCGCGACGGCAACCTTGGCCTTGCGGAGGCCGTTTCGCTTGGTGAGCTTCGTACCCCAAGCCTTGAGCGCCGACCATTTCGGCACGCGGGTCAGCAGCACGCCGGCCGCTTCGAACAGATACATGCGCAACATGGCGTCACCGCACTTTGAGATTCGGCCGGACCAATCGATCTCCCCGGAGGCATGGCGTCGGGTGGTCAATCCGATATAGGCACCGACACTTCTCGATCGCTTGAAGCGCGTCGGATCGTCGATCGTCGCCTTGAAGCACAGTGCGGTGATCGGGCCGACACCGGGTACCGTCATGAACCTGCGGACCTGCACATCATGATGCGCCAGCTTGTGAACCTTGCGGTCGAGATCGCCGACCTGCTGCTCGATGGCCTTGCGCGCGGCAAGCAGCGGTCGGACCGCAGCCCCCAGTTCGGGACGACCCTCGATCAGTTCCTCGGCTCGAGCGGCAAAGACATTAAACTTGGCACGGCCGATGACGAGACCGAGGTTCTTGAGTAGGCCTCGGACTTGGTTCTCGAGATCGCGTTTGATCTTGACCAGCAACGCCCGGCTCGCCAGCAGCGCCTTGACCGCGTGGCTATCGAGATCCTTGACGCGCACCTCCTTGAACCAGCCGGTCTGCATGATACGGGCGATGCCGGCCGCATCGTTGCGGTCACTCTTATTGATCTGCATCTTGAGCACCGCCTTGGCGTGGCGCGCGTCGATGCAGATCACCGGCAGGCCAAGTCGCTTGAGCTCGGTCCACAACCAGGTGGTCGTTGGTCCTGTCTCAAGGCCGATCCGTACCGTTCCCGACGCCTTCGACTTCACGAACGCCGCAATCGCTTCAGGATCAGAGTTGACCACGCCCTCTAGTACGATAGATCCCGCCTGGTTCACGACGCAGATCGACGTCTGCTTCAATGATACGTCCAGTCCAATATAACGCTCCATCGTAGCTCTCCATCGTTGCGAGACCACATGAGGCCGGCCTCATAGCTTCCTGGAGAGCTGATTCCCTGTGCCTTTGTCTGGCTCGATCCCGGAATTACCCCATGTTGAAAAAGGCAAAAAAGCGACCTCTGGCCTTCACGCAAAAAAGTTCTTGCATGACGGGGGGTCGCGGTAGGGACGGAGATTACTCTCCGCCCCCCGCACAGATCCCGGCGGGCGCTGCTAACGCACCGGGCTCCCACCTTGGATGGTGACGAGGAACCGCTTTTCCGGCCACGGATGCAGGATGTGCGGGAACGGCAGGTGCCGGTCAGCGATCGTCTTCATTCTCGACCACGTAAGTCGACGTCTTTGGCTTCGACGCATTAGCGCGCTATGCCAACGTTCGATCATGTGATGGCGGAATGCTGAGATCGCTGAGCCGCTCATCGGCACAGCATAGTAGGCCATCCAGCCCCGCAGGACCTGGGCAAGCCATTTACCTTGCCCATCGATCCCGTCGTGGCGGGTTGCCATGAGCTGCTCCTTGATCTCCCGAAGTTTGGTTCGCATTCGCTTGGCCATCGGCTTCCTTCCGAGCACGAAGCCGCTGCCATCCCGCCGGGTCGCGCAATAATGCTTGAACCCTAGGAAATCGAACGTCTCCGGCTTACCGAGGCCTCGAGCGCGGCGGTTCGCAATCGCGTACCGACCAAATTCGATGAGCCGCGTCTTATCGGGATGAAGATTCAGTCCAAAACGAGCGAGCCTTACCTTGAGATCGGCGAGGAATTGCTCCGCTTCGTGCCGATGCTCGAAGCCAACGATAGAGTTGTCCGCGTAGCGCACGACAATCACGTCGCCAGTAGCGCATCGCTGCCGCCACTGGTGGACCCATTGATCATAGACATGATGGAGGTAAATGTTCGCCAAGAGCGGGCTGATGACCGCGCCCTGCGGCGTCCCTTCCTCCGTCTTGATCACGCGTCCATCTTCGAGCACGCCAGCCGTCAGCCATTTGGCAATCAATCGGATAATCCGGCGGTCGCCAATCCGATGCTCGACGAAACGCATCAGCCAATCCCGGCTGACCTTGTCGAAAAAGGATTGTACGTCGCAATCGAGCACCCAATTGATCCGCCGCTTCCCGATCCCGAACGCGAGCGCATCCAACGCTTGATGCTGGTTACGCTTCGGCCGGAACCCGTAGCTGAAGCCCAGGAACTCCGACTCATAGATCGGCATCAGGATTGCCACCACCGCTGCCTGGACGATCTTGTCCTCTACGGCAGCGATGCCGAGCGGCCGCTGTCTGCCATCCGCCTTCGGAATATAGGTCCGGCGCGATGGCAGCGCTCGATACGCTCCCTTTTGGACGCGAGAGTGGAGGTCCGAGAGGTTCTCCTCGAGGCCTTCCGCGTATTCGGTCCACGTCACCTCGTCGACACCCGGCGCGGCGGACTTCTTCAGACCGAAAAAGCTCGCCCGCAAAACATCAACGGTGAGGTGATGCAGGAGCGCCGTCAGCTTGTCCTGTCTGTTCCTGATGACGGCTTCTCGTATGCGGGCCTGCGCTTGTGACACGGCTGCCCGGCTCTGCGTCCGGACCGTGCTTTGCAGATCCGCATTTTCCTTGGCCCCGCCCCTTCGCTCCACGTGCTCCGCCGCAGCCGAGGCCGCTTTGTTCGCTCGCTTCTTTGCTACTTCGGGCAGGTCCGACTTCTCCGTCGCGCTCATCGTCGGCTACAGCCTCCGGCCTTCCCGACAACGTCCCGGCCACGACTGGCGGGGACAGCGATGGAGATCTCCCGGTTCCCGTGCAAAAGGCTTCTGCGCATGCCAGGGTCTACGACGACGCGGGGTCGGCATGTGTCTTGCGATATCGACACCTGCCGTGTTGCCTTCTGTGGGACGGAAAACATCAGCACCCCGAACTTGTCTTACGCCGCTCAATACCTCGCCTACGCCCTCCCCTGTGAACGCTTCACGTCTGCCCTCGCGGACAACCCGTGCATCACTCGGGGTCGGTGCGGTTCGCTACTCCTTCACCGTGACGGACTTCCACCGTCTGCCTTTTGCCGGTCTCCCGGCGCACCCATCCACACATGAGGCGGCCTCGGCAATTTAGTCGCGTTTTTCGCCGGCCGAATGAGCATCTCGCTCAGCCACGCTTGAGTAGAGCGGAGAATGCTTACACTCGGAGCAATACGCCGGGTGATCATTTTCCGCGCTGCAATTGCAGAGATCATAGGTGGTGCCACCAGTGCACGGGCATAACGGAGCTCCGTCACAATTGCTGCACATTGGCAGCAGAACGTTATTGTCGTTCAGCTTTGGATAAGCCACATCCATCTTAGTCCAAAAATCCTGCTTATCCTGCGAAATACGCATTATTGCTAGCGCGGCAGATCGCGGAGGATGCCTACGTCTACGGCTATTCGCTCATCACCACCGAGGACGGACAGGCCGTCCACTCGCGTCGTCATCAAGCTGCTAATCACTCTAACGACAGATCAGTTCAGCAAGCTTTTCGAGGAGTAAGTATGCAGATGCTGGCTTTTTGTAAAAGACCACATCGGGGCATTGCTGTCTCAAGTCGGACGGCAGTTGGGCGCCACTTTGGAAGACCATCGGGATTCGACGAGCGAGGAGAACTTCGGCCAAAGGCGTTACATTACCGTCGGTAAGCTCTACGTCGAGGATCGCGGCTGCAACGACACCCTTTTCCAATAACTGAATGGCCGCCTGAACGCTTCCTACCGGCCCAACCACTGTGCCGCCCGCATCTTCAACCAACGCTTTCAATTCAAGCGCGATGAACGGCTCATCTTCGACAATCAGAATAGGCGCTAATCCGAGCAAGTAAAAATTCCTACAAACTCTGCGAGAAGGCCAAGCGATTTAATGGGTCAATCGTTCCATCGGGACGGTAAGTTCCACCGAGAGGCCCTCTAAATCCCATTTGTGAGACAAAGCCCCCCCGAACTGTCCACGCACGCTGTGATTGGAGAGCGTGGTCCCAAAACCTTCCGACTTCGGCGGCCCGTCCAGCGCGGGACCGCCACTTTCCGCCCATTTCATTACCAGAGCGTTTTCAGCGCAGGTCCACGTTACGTGAAGTCTGCCTTCTTCGACTGACAGCGCCCCATACTTTGCGGCGTTTGTCGCCAACTCGTGTAGAATCAGGGCGAAGCTCGTAACGGTCTGTACGCCGAGCGGTACGGAAGGGCCGGCGATATGTAGGCGAACGTTCTGACTGTCGGTTTGCGCGCCAATATAAGGCGACAAAATCTTCCGCAGCAAGACTTCCAAATTGGCGGATTCGGCAATTACGTCAGCATCGCCGCCAGCAGTCGGATGTATCAGTTCGTGGGCGGTGGCAAGCGCATTAAGTCTACCGCGAATATTAGCCGCGTATTCTTTAGGCGTGGTCGCGGATCGCGCGCTGAGCGAAATCATCCCGTTAGTGATCGCAAACAGATTTTTGATTCGGTGGTTTAATTCGCGGACCAATAATGTCTGATGTTCCTGCGCACGTCTTCGTTCCGTGATGTCGATAAAGTTGCAAACCGCACCTTGCAGCTTGCCATCGCGAACGATAGCGCTGACCCAATATTCTACCGGAAAGCCCGTTCCATCGAGGCGATAGAATAATTCATCTTCGACATGCGCAGAACCGCCGTTTTTGGCTGTTTGATAGATCGGAGAGTTTTCCTTTGGATAATACGAACCGTCGGGATGTGTATGGTGGATCACATCATGAAGCTTCCGGCCCACCGCGTCTTGCTCTCGTTTAAAGCCGAGCATGTTGAGGAAGGCCATGTTGCACATGGATGTTACGCCATCGGTATCGACGCAGTAGATGCCGTCCGTCGCCGAATCCAACACAAGACGAAGATCGGCCTCTTTTTCACGTAGAATGCTTTCAGCAATCTTCCGATCGGTGACATCTCTGACGACAGCGATCAATTGCTTGGGCTTGCCGTCATCGCTCCGCATCAAAGCGACGTTGCTATTTGTCCAGACCGACGAACCGTCAGGTCGCAAGTAACGCTTCTCAATGACGTAGGGTTTGCCATCGACGCGAACGCGCGCCAAGTGTTCGATGATGTCTTCTTGTTCGTCAGGATGGGTGATATTCTGCACTCGGATTCTCATAAGTTCTTCCGCCGTACGCCCGGCGATTTCGCAGAACCGCTTGTTGACGAGAAGAAACGTGCCGTCCAAAGCGCACTGCACAACGCCAACGGAGGTTTGCTCGAAAATACCGGCGAAGCGTTCCTCGCTGGCGCGTAGGGCTTCTTCCGTTCGAACCCTGCCGGTGGTTTCGACGACGGTGACGAGAACGCCGCCAACGCCGGTGGGTGCCGTTTCATCCGGAACGGGACTGTAGCTGAGGGTAAAGCGACCGTCTTCGGGTACGCCGTGCCTGTGGATTTTAATAAGTAGGTCTTCGGCAAAGAACGCGCCGCTTGTCCCCGTTAGGATGGCCTCGTGTAACGGCCTGAGTTGAGATTGCACTTCTGGCCACGCCTCGCGAAAGGGCAGACCAAAGGCCGCTGGGTGTTTGTCGCCGAGAATGGAGCGATAACCGTCGTTATAGATCATGACGAATTCGGGACCCCACCGGACGCACATGGGAAACCCCGAAGCCAGCATGACGTTTACGATCAGCGTCAGACTCGGCGGCCAACTGTCGGGCGCACCTAGTATGGTTTTGGACCAGTCCTTCAATCGGACCATGGCAGCCATTTCGGGCGGATCGGGAACGTCTGACGGTGAATGTCGAGATACGACCTCGGTTTTCAAAAAAGCCCCTTCGCGGTCGTTAAGTTGCCCGCGTGTATATCCAGTCGGAAAGTCAATTCACTAGAGTATCCGAGCTATCCCCGTTCACCTAATGTTTGACCTACGTCAAAAGGCACTTTTGCTTGTCGGCCGCCAGATCGAAAGCCATGGATTGTTCCATTCCACGCTGAGCTAATGGACATTTGGCTGCCGAATTCCCCATTGTTGGAGCCCAATGAATACATCTTGATCCATATGTGCCTATTAGGCGCTCCGCGGTCTCAGTCCATCCCGGTATTGCCATCGAAGATGACTTCAGAGAACTTATGAGCAAACACAAAGAACTTGCGGTCTTGCTGTTGCAGAGCCTGATCCTTGGTCTGCATGATCGAACCCCGAGCAATGTCCAGCTCGCATCGAAGCAGACTGCACCGCCATTGTGGACGCGTGGATGTAGGAGATTACAGTCGATCGACGTAGAACTCCGCAGGCTGCCCTACTTAAATGATTCGCTATTGGTTCTAGACAGGCGCACAGTCAATTCATCAAGGGCTGGCGTAACGCCCCCTGAGATCTCAACTCTCGTCCGGCATCCATAATGGCTGACCGCTGCAACCGCAGAGACACGGGACTATTCGCAATGCCGCAATCATATCGTATCTACACAGTAGGGCCCGACGGCAAATTCGAAGGTGTTCCCAAAGTTATAGAGTGCGCAGACGACGATGAAGCTATAGCGATGGGCATGCAGGCCATCGACGGCCACGACATAGAGATTTGGGACACAACAAGACTGGTCGCGCGCCTACCGCGGAACGCCCCGAAGAGTTTAGAGGGTGGCCCCTTTTGACCAGACTCGCGTCAGCGGGAGGCCGATAGTGATCTGTCATAGTACAGCGGGAGAGTGCGATGGCAGTTCCGAATGCGGGTAAGTACGACGATCACGCGCGGTTCAGCCATTTCGTGTCGACCCGTGAACTGGCACAAGAACTGCCAGCGTATATCGTTCCACGATCTCCCCAATCCCGATGCGAGGTTACAACGGTCAAAGAGCTATTACCGATTTTTTATCGGCTTCCTTAGCCTCTCGAAGGCCCTTCAAACGCGCTGTCTTTTCTCGTGTAGCTACAGCTTGATGTTCGTATTCCATCATCGACCTTGTAGCGTCCTGTGTGCGCTCTTCCCTCTTGAAACCTCGTTCTGCCCGCTTTCGGGCCTGATCTGAATTCATGGCGGAAGTTTCCTGGGCAGCGATCATGCCTTGAGAAACCCACTACTACGTGCATGCATAGGCCCGCCTAAGAGGTCGCCGAATCGCCACTGCGTCGACCCTCGACTGCAATATCGTAAGGACTTTGGGCGCAATGCGTGTTTCCGAAGACCATTGAAGCGAGGATATCTTTCTTCTGCCTCATATGACAAGCGCTGTACCCAGGGTATGTGGGAGGCTGACAGGATGTGCGCGCACGGCCCTTTGGGCCATTGTCACGGCAGAAGTAAATTCAGCATGATTTCAGATCTGGACTGACAAGGGGGTGAAGCAATGGCTTCAAACTGAAGGAACACACGCGGATAGTCAAAAGCTAATGGGCGAATATGATGCCCGCGGCGCGCTCACAGACCGTGAACTCTGATGCCATAATACTTACGTCTTGGTTCGCTTGATTCTCGATCGGAACTCGCTCGTCTACGAAAGGAGAACTGTCAGCAATAATGTTGACACAAAAATCAAGGTCGCCGCCGCCAAAGAAAGGCACACCATTTTTGTTGTAGAACTTGGCAGTGCATACTTCGTTGACATAATTGGCACCCCAAAGTCGTTGCCATCAGGCCTCTGCTCTGCAGTTCCGATGTCACGGCTTTTCCCAGACGTGTATCCCGGAACCGTTTATTACCGCAGCGAATGAAGATCGGTTGCCCCAGCCATTGTCGGGGGCGACGGGCGGGCTGGGGCTTCCATCTTCGGGACGGCCACGCAACAATACGCTTACGCTACGCCATCCCGCCTACAATCGGTGTTCAGCTACAATTTAGGCCGCGGCGCGGATGCTGGGCGAGCCTACGACGCCGCTCTTTTCCATTGCCGACTTCATTTCACTTGATCCGTACCAGGTACGGGCCTTCGATACATCGGCGGTATCCTGAAGGAGCAACACATCATTGGGATCATCGGTACTGCGAAACACTTTGCTTTTCGTGATGCCCGCTGTTGCACAATTCTTCTCGTTCCCATTGTAACTCGTTTGCCATGCATTAAAGTCCTTGACCTTGAAGTGAATAGTCAGGTTTTCATTATTTATTGGTACTCTCCATTGTGAGATCAGTGGCACGCAAGCAAACGAGTACGCATGTGCGCGCTGACCATCTGAGGGTGCCGACGGCACACTCACCGCAAGCGGATTTTATTTTCTGGATTACAATGTGCCAGCCGATGGCATTGGCGCTGCCAGTGGGTCAACGGAGATTTCGACATGTCGCCGTTTCGTGGGCAGATCTCAGGCAAGCCGCCGCCTGCCATTAGCTGTAGCTGTGGTACCGAAACTGAAGCACAAGGACCATCGAGAATTTAGTTTGCGCTTGAGGTGATGGAACTCAGCCCGCTCCGACTGCTGAACCAGGACAAGTAAGCGCTGGAGGCGAAATCATGAAGCCGCTCATTCTCATCGTCGACGCCACAGGGGCGACTGGGAGCGTCGCCACGAAGCTCCTTCTGGATAAGGGCTTCCCCATTCGCGCCTTCGCTCACAAGGAAGATGAACGCACCCGCAAGCTCAAGGCCCTCGGCGCCGAGATCTTCGTCGGCGAGCTGCTCGACTTCCGCGCCGTGCGGCGCGCGTTCGAAGGCGTCAAGCGGGCGCGAAGGTCATCATGCGGCCTGTCGGCAGCGCACTTACGGCCCTACGCGCGGAAAAATTTCGACGTTTGCGATATTTGAGTGCGTGGGTGCTTCGCACATCACCGTCGCCTGCAAAAGCGGCAACGCAATTTTGCATCGTCATGCATGATTAGTTTTTGAGCCGAAAGCGACCAGCCTCCGCCTGGCGCGATTGTAAGCATCTCGCTGTTGTGCTGCTTCGCGTGGCATACGAGACACGAATTCGTGTTCACATATTCGTCGTCGAAATGGCTGCATTGGCATTTTGCTGGAAGTGAAGAGAGAACGTCCTGAATCCATGCCGTTCGGAGAAAGGTGTTTCGGGGGACCTCGTGGTACGCGATAAAATTCCAGGTACCCAGTTCCCTCTGTGTAACTGATGCGCGAACGCCACGCCTTGAACTGCGGAGGTTCGACACAAACATATAGCGACGGAACGAGGGGCTTCCTTCTGTCTTGTGGTCGTCCAAACTTCCCTTCTTCCAACTTTCTTCCAATTATTAAAACGTTCCTTCTTCACAAAGTCCGGAGACTAAAAAATGAAAAAGCAAACAACCGTGTTGGCGCTCGGCGCCGTCTTGGCCGCGGTGTTGGCCGCCCCGTCGTTCGCGGCGACCACGCATCACGCGGTCAATCAAGTCCGGTCGGCGCCCGCCTATTCCGGCTATTACAACTCGGCCGTCCCAGAGGGCAATTACACGGGTTATTCCGACAGTTCGAGCGGCGGTTTTTCCGGCGCGATCGGCGGCATCGGCCGCTAATCGAATAGGCACCGAGAGCGCAATCGTTTCAGATCGAATCGATGGCGCTGCGGATTTCTGGAAAGATACGAATAGCGAATGGCGGCGAAACGCCATTCGCTATTTCGATTCCTGATTACAGTTCGGCTCCGGTGAATACGCACTATCCGGTGAGGCAGCTTCCTCTGGTAACGGACACGTTGCCGCTGCAGCTAAGACCCATGGCGGTCGTCGGTCGCTTTTGACTTGCACAATAATTCCCAATTTCGGACCTGGGGCGGTCTCAAACATGTGTTTGAATTTCAATCACGTGTTTGAATCGGCGTCGAGATGAGGTGCATCATGTTTTCGCGCCAAACACAGCCTTCCTTTACTGGTCGATCTTGGGGGCCGCATCCATGCTCGAATTGCGGGCGGCCGATGCAGCTAACTCGCAATGGCGCCGACTCCTGCGGCCTTGCCGCGGTCGTTTGTTACGGATGCGCCGAATGCGGAATTTGGGTGACCGAATCCACGGACACTCAGAGCCGCGAGGTCATCGAGAAGCCCGGCCCGTAGGTCTTATCGCCCGAGGCCGTCGTCTCGCCGGCGCTGCGGCGCGTTGGTGGATCGCTGCCTGATCGATCAGCTCTGGCATGCCGGGACCTGCATGGAGAATGCGGTATGGTTTGGACGAAGCTCGTTACGACGCTCAACGTTTGCGGGGTTCTGCTTACGGTTCCGGCGGGGGCGGTAGGCCTCTACACGACCTACCGGGCGAATTTTTGCCAGCGAAGTTACGTGCCGTGCGTTGCGCAGCTCGATTCTTTCAGCGCTGGAAACTGATGTCGATGCCGCAGTCAAGCAGGTTTTGGTCGGTAAGGACGTGGCTGAGTTTGCGCACGCCTGCGCGCTTGGCGATCCGGAAGACGCCAGAGCGCTGGTTACGGCGATCAGCAACAACGATTTGGCCGAAAGGCGCAATAGCAATACCGAATCGCTCCCCGTCAAAGTCCTGCCTCCGCCAATGCTGTTCTTCCACCGACACTGGCTGAACGAGCGGAGCACGGCGCCGATTCCATCGCCCCGCGATCCTAGAGAGCCGATGGGCACCTGAGGTCAATGGAGGGCGTGCAGGAGGGGGCAGTCGACCCAGCCTGGAGAATTGAATTGCGCTTTCTCATAGCGATTATGGCGATTGCCTTCGTGGTGCCGTCCGCTCATGCTCAAATGGGAATGGGAATGGGAAAAGGAAAAAAGCATCAGGAGAAGTCAACAAAAGCAAGATACGGCAATAAAGGCAGATGAAAATGCATACCAAGCCGCGCTCAGAAAAATCCCAGCGCCACAGGAAAAACCAGATCCGTGGAAAAGCGTGCGATAGGCCATACGAGTAATGAGCGCCGATTTAAATCGCCGCCTTCCAATGTCGATTGCCATTTGCCCCGTCCCCAATGAAACCATATCGCTGCAATGTCGGAGGAGTATCACGCCTCAAATTGGGCTCTGTCGACGGCGAAAAGGCTCCCCGTTTTTGTGCACGGCGGGAGGCCGGTCGTGGCCCATGTGCGACATTGGCTAGTTGTAATGGCCACTGAACTCGAAATCGTCGCGGATCAATGCGGAACCGCACACGCGTAAGCCTTCGTCACACCCCGCAAGCTCTGCATTCATGGACGCACAGTTGGGGAAGCCCTTCCAAATCGGGAACTGTGCGTAAACCTCCCTAGGGCAGGCTCCCAAGGTCATGCGTCACCGGCGTTGATGTAAGTCAGTCCAGGGCAACAAGCAGTCGCGATGTGCGAAAAAATGCTAAATTCGGAGTCGCGTCGGCCTTCTATCAGAGAAGTTGTATTTGTAAAATTATAGGATGGGCCTTTGCCTTCCGGGTGGCGTAGCATTAGCAGCAGTGTGCAAATCCGCCCGGGGTCCCCCGAAGCGTTTGGGGCTGCCCTAGTTTTTGTTGTTGCGGGCAGTCTTGCGCGCTGGAGTGTTGCGCGCTGGGGTGTTGGTTTCGTTGATCCCGAAAGTGCGCATTATTTGACATACTACCCGGCCGTCCTTTTCGCGACCTTAGTGGGCGGAACTGGAAGTGGCGCGTTTGCCGCCATAGTCGGGGGGGTAATTGGCTGCTGGGCATTTGCGCTCCCGCACTTTGCGCTCTTGCCGCTGCCATTCGACCGAGACATTAAATTTTTGAGTTATTTAATCCTTGCTCTCCTATTTGTTTGGGGAGCGGGCCACTACCAGAGGTTTAAGAGCGTCCAAAACCAGGAGCGGTTGCGTAAGCTCGCTGTTGATGAGCTTGGGCATCGTCTGAAAAACAAGATTGCTATGATCCAGTCCATCATAAGCTACCAACTTCGTGAGCTTCCCGAGCTTAGAAATGAGATTATAAATCGTCTTGTTGCGCTCTCGCGCACCGACGACCTTATTATGGCGATGGAGGGACAAGGAGCGCGCGTTGACGACATCCTATCCACCGAACTCGGTCCCTATGGATTATCGCGAACATCAATGCACGGGGTGGATTTTTCGCTTCCCCCGAGACTTGCGTGGATGATGGCGCTGATGGTTCATGAACTTGCCACCAACGCTGCGAAATACGGGGCCTTATCAACTGCGGAGGGCAAGCTAACGGTCCGATGGTTAGTTGAGGACAGAACATTGAAACTCGAATGGCGCGAAAGCGGCGGACCACTCATCGCCTCTCCCACTCGTCGCGGATTGGACTACGACTGTTGTCCCAAGGTCTGGATCAGTTCGCCGGGGCTGTTGAGACGACTTTTGAAAAGACCGGACTTATATGCACGATGAAGGCTACGATTCCGCCGAATATCGTCCCCGAAGATTCGCATAACCGTCCCGCTGCAGCATAGCACTGCTGACACCGAGCCTCGGCGCTGCCGTGTCCGTTTTCCAATTCGACCGCTTCGTGTCCGCAAGGTGTTAGGCTTGAGACGCTGCAGCTAGTCCAGCTGTCCTCCATCGAGTCTGCTTGATCCTTGTTGGTGTGGTATGCCGTCTAAAGGAGACCCGGACATTAGCAAAGGTGGACTTCGCTGATCGATAAGCAGGCGTAGGTAGACTCCAGAAACGGAAATTCGTGCGCGCATTCAAATTAAAGCGTCACAATATTGCGCCCATGGCTATGGGGGGTTGCCCGGCTAGCCTTTGCGAACGCAGAAGAGAAAGGTGCCGACCTCGACAGCTTACTGAGGAACTCTCAACTATCTCGCAAACAGATATCCGATCCGCGGGCTCGTCTTGAAGTGCGAAAGCAGATCAAATTCCTCGATCTCGTCGCCGAGACGGTAGGCGATGACCTTATCGGATTCCATCTCTGTCAAGATTACGATCTCCGAAAAATGGGATTTCTATATTATGTGACCGCCTCTTCCGACAGGCTGGACGAGGCCCTTCAGCGCTATGCGAGATACGGCTCGGTCGCAAACGAGGGTATCCAACTGACGTTGAGAAAAACGAAACAGCATATAGGTGTCGTCTTCGAGTATGAGGGCGTCGCTCGCCGCCTGGAGCGGCATCAAATAGAGTTTCTAATTGGATCGCTCACTCGGGCCTGTCGACAGATTACCAACCGGCACCTGAGGGCGGACCATGTGAGCTTTGCGCATTGGCGTAAGGCGACACCCGAATTGAACAGATTTTTCGGATGCGACATCCGGTTTGGTGCCAATGTAGACGAAGTTATGTTTTCATCGTCAATTCAAGACATTGCCGTCGCCAGCTCCGATCCATACCTCAAGAAACTCCTAATCAAATATTGCGAAGAAGCTCTAGCCCGACGAAACGCGCGACAAGAATCATTTGCAGTGAATGTCGAGAACGCGATTGTTTTGCTCATGCCACACGGGAAGGCGCGAGCCCCCGAAGTGGCGCGGAAGTTGGGTCCGGGCCAACGAACCCTTGCCAGACGCCTTTCGGCGGAGGGACTGACATTCGCAGATGTGTTGCGAAATCTCCGATGCGATCTTGCCAAGCGTCACCTTGCCGACGAGGATTTATCCATTTCCAAGATTGCTTGGTTGCTTGGCTACCAGGACGTCAGTGCATTCACCACCGCGTTCAAGCGCTGGACTGGAAAGGCACCATTTGCAATTCGCAAAGAATTGCAGTGACTGGCGTCATAATAGCACGACCACGGAACCAGGCGACGACCTACCCCACAGAATTTCGGCCATAGTGCTGTGCGGGAGGCAGTTGTTGGCCCGTTTCTGCCGCGCCGATGTGCCGCCTTGGTGTCCTCTGTGGATGGCTCCCGCATTGCAAGAGGTAAATTGGCGCGGTGGCATTGGTCGGATGCAGTCTTCTGTCCGGCCTGTTGATGCAGTCGATTGAGACTGCTGGCCCTGATGGAGTCCGCGAACAAGGTCCCATTCTGTTATGCAGGCTATGATGCCTTGGACACGAGGTGGGTTGTCCCCGTTCCCGGTCTGACCGGTTTGCCATCACGTCGCATCGCTCTCGCAACCTCGTGAAGCTGATCTCCTCTTCAGCTATTCGTGTATTGCCTGACTTATGCGGCCAGTATCGGCCGGTGGCCGGCACGATAGATCTCGCCGCGTGTCATAATTGCCCAGATGGTGCGTGCTGTCTTGTTGGCCATCGCGACGGTTGCGACCCGCACGGGCTTTCGCGCGAGTAGATTGGCTAATCGTGGATCGATCTTTTCGGGCCTCGACTTTGCACGGCTCACAAGTGAGGTCATGCCGACAATGAGCAGCTTACGCAGGTACTTGTCGCCCATCTTAGTGATGCGGCCGAGCCGCTCTTTGCCACCGCTCGACTTCTGAAGTGGCGTCAGTCCCAACCCGGCGGCGAACTGCCGCCCCGAACGGAACTGATGCGGGTCGGTGACCGATGCGGCAAGTGCCGTCGCTCCGACCGGCCCGATACCGGGGATCGTCATGAGACGCCGCGCGACATCGTTGCCACGTTGCCAAACGAGCAGATCGCGATCGATTTGGCGAAGCCGAGCGTCGATGTCGAGCGCCTGCTGTGCCAGCATGCCGACCATCTTCGCGGATTCAATCGGCACGTCTGGTGCTTCACCATCGACGATCCGTCGCGCCATCAGCAGCGCCCGTCCGAGTCCCCTCGCGATGTCGATGCCAAACTCAGCGAGCAAGCCTCGAATCATGTTGACCATTTGCGTGCGCTGCTTGACCAGCAGATCGCGCGTGCGGTGCATCGATAGCGCCGCCTGCTGCTCAGGCGACTTCACCGGCACGAACCGCATGGTAGGCCGTGTCACTGCCTCACAAACCGCTTCTGCATCGGCAGCGTCGGTCTTCCCGCGCTTCACATACGGTTTGACGTAAGCCGGCGGCATCAGCCGCACCTCATGACCGAGCTTGGTCAGCTCGCGCGCCCAGTGATGCGACGTGCCGCACGCCTCGATGCCGACCAGGCAAGGAGGCAACTTGGCAAAAAATGGCAGCATCTGCGATCGTCTAAGCGACCTACGAACAATGACCTGGCCGGTCGCATCAACGCCGTGGCCCTGAAAAATGCTCTTGGCCAAATCCAGGCCGATGGTGGTAATCTGCATAGCGGATGGCTCCCATTTTGCTCGTGAACGCCTGATGGCCTTCACACTTTGGCACCCAGATGCTGTGAGCGGGAGCCATCCACCTCATCTGTTATGAGGGGGCGGATTCAACCGGTCAGCGCAACACCTTCTAATCTTGCTGGATGAGGAGGTGTCACATGGTAACGTCACGGATATTTTTCACGGCGAAGCAGAAGGCCGAACTATGGGAGCGCTGGAAGAACGGGCAAAGTGTGCTGGCCATATCCCGGGCGCTCGAACGGAGGAACAAGACCGGCGTCCAGCGGATTGTGGCTGTCCACGGAGGGATCGCGCCGGCGCCACGCCGCAGAGCGGCGGCGGCGTTGAGGCTTGAGGAGCGCGAAGAGATTTCCCGTGGTGTTGCGGCCGGCCGGTCGGTACGTCGAATCGCGCGAGGTCTCAGGCGATCGCCATCGACGCAGCAGTTCCCGACCGACCGAGACATGCGGATATCTCACGAAGCGATCTATCGCAGTCTCTTTGTTCAGACACGCGGCGTGCTGAAGAAGGAACTGACGGCGCAGTTGCGTGCCAGGCGGTAGATGCGCCACGCCAAAGGCGGCAGGGCCAAGAATGGACAGGGACACATACTCGATATGGTCTCCATCCGCGAACGACCCGCTGAAGCTGAGGACCGCGCTGTGCCAGGCCACTGGGAAGGAGACCTTCTTACAGGAGCGAACGATACGCACATCGCGACACTCGTCGAGCGCCACAGCCGCTTTACGATGCTCGTCAAGCTTCCAAGGAAGGACACGACAACTGTGGTGGCCACGCTCGCTAAGCACATTCGCAAACTACCCGAGGAGTTGCGATGCTCCCTGACGTGGGACCAAGGCAAGGAGATGTCTGGCCACAAGCGCTTCACGGTTGCCACCGACGTGCAGGTTTACTTCTGCGATCTGCGCAGTCCCTGGCAGCGCGGCAGCAACGAGAACACCAACGGCCTGCTGCGACAGTACTTCCCAGAGGAACTGATCTCTCGCGCTTCTCCCAGACCTACCTCAACGCGATCGCCCTGCGGCTCAATCAACGCCCGCGAAAGACCTTGGGATTCGAAACCCCAGCCGATAGACTGCGACTGGTGTTGCACTGACCGGTTGAACTCACCGGGATAAAGCTGCCGCGCCTCCGACTAGGTCGCGCGGCAGTTCATGACCGATGCTGTTCTCTAATTCCGGGTCTGGGTGTCAAGCTCTCCACGATCATCCTTGCCGGGCCCACTGTTCTCTCCGCGGTAGGGGCATGCCCTCCGCATGATGGCGTAAGACGACGTTGGCGGATCAATGTTGAAAGCGCGGTCGCCCTTTTGGACGCTCGCAAAGAATCGGACGATCTCACCACCGCCACCGTCCCGGCAGGGACGACTTTTCCCGCCGTATTGCGGGAGCTCTGTGATCTCCTTATGCGTGTTACGCGGCAGCCTTCTTGGTCGACCAGTTGAACTCGGTTCCGTCGATCCACATGCGGTGCAGAATGACCGCGAGCTTCCGCGCGACGGCAACCTTGGCCTTGCGGAGGCCGTTTCGCTTGGTGAGCTTCGTACCCCAAGCCTTGAGCGCCGACCATTTCGGCACGCGGGTCAGCAGCACGCCGGCCGCTTCGAACAGATACATGCGCAACATGGCGTCACCGCACTTTGAGATTCGGCCGGACCAATCGATCTCCCCGGAGGCATGGCGTCGGGTGGTCAATCCGATATAGGCACCGACACTTCTCGATCGCTTGAAGCGCGTCGGATCGTCGATCGTCGCCTTGAAGCACAGTGCGGTGATCGGGCCGACACCGGGTACCGTCATGAACCTGCGGACCTGCACATCATGATGCGCCAGCTTGTGAACCTTGCGGTCGAGATCGCCGACCTGCTGCTCGATGGCCTTGCGCGCGGCAAGCAGCGGTCGGACCGCAGCCCCCAGTTCGGGACGACCCTCGATCAGTTCCTCGGCTCGAGCGGCAAAGACATTAAACTTGGCACGGCCGATGACGAGACCGAGGTTCTTGAGTAGGCCTCGGACTTGGTTCTCGAGATCGCGTTTGATCTTGACCAGCAACGCCCGGCTCGCCAGCAGCGCCTTGACCGCGTGGCTATCGAGATCCTTGACGCGCACCTCCTTGAACCAGCCGGTCTGCATGATACGGGCGATGCCGGCCGCATCGTTGCGGTCACTCTTATTGATCTGCATCTTGAGCACCGCCTTGGCGTGGCGCGCGTCGATGCAGATCACCGGCAGGCCAAGTCGCTTGAGCTCGGTCCACAACCAGGTGGTCGTTGGTCCTGTCTCAAGGCCGATCCGTACCGTTCCCGACGCCTTCGACTTCACGAACGCCGCAATCGCTTCAGGATCAGAGTCGACCACGCCCTCTAGTACGATAGATCCCGCCTGGTTCACGACGCAGATCGACGTCTGCTTCAATGATACGTCCAGTCCAATATAACGCTCCATCGTAGCTCTCCATCGTTGCGAGACCACATGAGGCCGGCCTCATAGCTTCCTGGAGAGCTGATTCCCTGTGCCTTTGTCTGGCTCGATCCCGGAATTACCCCATGTTGAAAAACGTTTTTCGGGGGGTTGAACATATTTTTTCAGAGGCACCGGTGCGGCGGTCCGAAAATGATGTAGGGGGACATATAATCAGACCTATTTTCAACCAGCAGCCTTCGTAAGCTCGCTGTGATGCGTCGGATTATGAAAAACCCGTTTCGACGGGCGCAAAGGTAAAAATTTCGATCGGTTCATTTTTGGCTTTTTCAACAGCATCGACCCAAACCGGCCATTTGCCCCTCGCGCTTGGATTGCTCTGAACCGGTCGGGAAACGTTGTAATTCCAGTCGTCGCCTCGACGGATGCTTACGCAGACGCGCTGCGTCCTTCCCGAGCTTGCGCTGTACCAGTTGCCGCCTTTCGCATTGTTTCGGCGACGACGCGATAGAGCGTGGCCCAGGCATTACGCACTTCGTCTGTGAACGCCACGCCGAAGACTTTCTCCAAGGTCCAAAGTAGAGCCTCGCCGACCTTGTCGTAGTGCTGCTCACACACTCCATAAGCCACATGTCGTTGCGCCAACGCTTCGAGCATACCCACTAACGCCGGCGTATCGCGCAGATTGCCGATAGCAATTGCCAAAGTGTCCATGAGTTTTCGTGATTGTTCCTCAATATCACCCTTGAAAAGTATTTTTGTATCCGGTGCAATTACAAACAGGCGTTCGTAGAAAATCTTACCCACTTCGACTTTTCGATTCATCGCCTGCGCGAACGTAAGACGCACGATTTTGACTTGTTCAGGTGTCATCTCAATCTCCATTTGCAGTCGTCGTCACGCCTGGATGGCGTGAAATTCCACAGAGAATGCACGCACGCGGTCCCAGATCAATTTCGTTTGATTTGATACGTCGAATGCCGCGACATTAAGCCCGGTGGCAGCCAGCGCCGTCTTGTCCGAGATCGCCTCGATATCACTAATTGCTTGGCTCACATGGCGTACGCTACTAGCGGCAGCGTTGACATTGCCCGCGATTTCACGTGCCGATGCAGCTTGTTCTTCTACCGTTTGCGCTATTTGGGCAGCCAATTCGTTGAGTTTTTGAATCGTGGTGGAGATCCCCTGAATCGCATTGACGCATCGTCCGGTTGCGCCTTGCATCGCCTGGATCCGCGTCGCGATGTCCTGGGTCGCGGTTGCCGTCTGTCCCGCCAGCGCCTTGACTTCTTGCGCGACGATAGCAAAGCCCCGGCCTGCCTCGCCGGCGCGGGCGGCCTCAATGGTAGCGTTCAGTGCCAACAGATTGGTTTGTCCGGCGATCGCGTTGATGAGATCAGTCACTTTCCCGATTTCATTGGCGACCGCGGCCAATTCATTCATTGTCGCGTTGGTCAGATCCGCCTCGGTCACCGCCTCGGCAGCAAGCTGAGAGCATTGGGCCGTGTTAGCGCCGACTTCCGTGATCGTCTGCGCAAGTACCTCACCCGCCTTCGCCGCGGAATTCACCGTATTGATCGTTTCCTCGGAGGCGACTGCCGCAGTGATGGATTGTGCGCTCGCACGTGCGGTCGCCACGCCGAACCCGTCTACGTTCTTACGCAAGTCTTGCCCGGCCGAATGCAAGATATTGAGGGTCTCACCCATCTCGCGCTCAAAGCGATCGAGAAGACCACTGGTCCGCTTCGTATGTATCGTCTTCGCGGACAAGTCATCTTCACGCTTTTTTGCGATTACTTTCAGGCCGGCTAGGTCGGCTGCTGAAATTTCCGCTTGCTGCCGTGCGATTTGTGCCTGGGCAAGCACACTCCGGAAGGCGGTGACCATTCCAATGAGCGTCGCGGTCTCGACAAGAACGACAACGGCAGCCAAGACGCTCGTAATTGGATTGCGCAAGAGCAGCCAACAAATCAGCCCCAAAATTGGGACATGCGGCAGAACCAGCGCCGTCAAAGTGCGAGCTACTGAGAGCTGGTACGTGTCGGCTTTATTCAATGGAGCCATTGTTCGCCCGACAACACCGTGGAACAGGCTGCCACCGCTCGCGTGACGGCCGAGACCCCGTTTATTCGTGGTACGAAGATGGCTGCGACGCCCATTGCCGGATCGTGCGGTGTGAGCACGGCCCGCGCGATCGCATATAGGCTACCAACCACTTCGCAGGTGATGACGATCGCCTCTAAAATGTTGCTGGGTGAGAGGACGAAGGCGCGATTGTATCCAGAGGAATAACGACTTATTCGTTACTGCAGTAGGGTTAACAAACGGTTGGAGCGAGGCACATGGTTTCCCGCAATGCCGGTTCCCGTGGTAGGCTCGCAACCGACCGAGCTTCTTCATCGAACCTGAGGTGCGCGACGGTTTTAAGCGGCGTGGACAAATTTGATCCAGTAGCCAGGAATAACGTCCCAGGGGAGCCCTCTGCACGTTGGTCGTACGGGTGCCGATCGCGCGATTGATCTCGAGACCATGCGCTCGATGCAATTGCCCTCCCGCTAGAGGCGCTTGCTGTCGTGGATCGTCACTCTGGCGTTGGGTTTTGGCTAGACGACATGTCCGGTTTGGGCCCGTTTCTGCCGCGCCGATGTGCCGCCTTGGTGTATGTGATGAGGGATAAAGCTGCCGCGCCTCTGACTAGCTCGGGCGGCAGACCGTATGTTTGTTGTCAAGTGCGTAAGTGACTCGTCCACGCTATGCGACGAGCGAGGGTGGTTGCGTCGGATGGGCCGGCGCCGAGCCTCACGCACAGGGACGAGCCATGCAGGAAGATAGCAAAGACTTTGTTGATCTTGATACCTCCAAAATGAAGGTCTCCGTGGCGCTGGCTGAAGAGGGTCGCCGGGGCGAGGTCCGATTTCTCGGTGACATCGACAACACGCCCGATGCGATCAGGCGCTTGGTAAGGAAGCTGACTGGCAAATTCCGCGAGCTGCTGTTCTGCTATGAAGCGGGGCCGACTGGCTACGGTTTGCATCGTCAGATCACTGCTCTCGGCCATTCTTGTTCTGTCATCGCGCCTTCCCTGATCCCCAAGCGGCCTGGCGATCACGTCAAGACCAATCGCCGGGATGCCCTTACCCTGGCGCGACTTCACCGCGCCGGTGAGTTGACGGCGATCTGGGTGCCAGATCCGGGGCATGACGCCATACGCGATCTGGTGCGGGCACGCGAAGCTGCCATGGAAGATTTGCGCGAGAAGCGCCAGCACCTGCAATCCTTTCTCCTACGCCTCGGACGGATCTACCCCGGCCTCAAGTCATGGACGCTGGCGCACGCCCGCTGGCTGTGCAGCCTGACCTTCGAGCATCCAGCCCAGTATCTCGTATTGCGCGAGTACCGGCAGGCCATCGAAGATGCTGACGACGCGGCGAGATGTCGGGAGTTGGGTGAACAGCAGACGTTCAGTCAACACCGCTCATGTGTAGCGATTGACCCAGCCTGTGTGAAAACGCACTGCATTATTTGATTCTCACGTTATGATTTCTGCGCGATTAGCGGAGGGGTCGGATGAGACGCTTCGTTGAGGGCACGGATCGCGGGCAGCGGACGCTGTTTCCAGAATCCCTGGAAGACTGGATTAGGGAGGACAATCCGGTTCGGGTGGTCGACGTCTTTGTGGAGGAGCTTGATCTGGCCGGGCTTGGGTTTGGCGGGGTCGCTCCCGAGGTGACCGGCCGGCCTTCGTATCATCCGTCGGTACTGCTGAAGCTTTACATCTACGGCTATCTGAACCGAGTTCAGTCGAGCCGGCGGCTTGAGCACGAGGCCGGGCGCAACGTTGAGGTGATGTGGCTGATGAGTCGACTAGTACCAGATCACAAGACCATTGCCGACTTCCGCAAGGACAATGGCGCTGCCATCCGCAAAGTGTGTGCTCAATTTATCGCGCTGTGCCGTGCGATGGGCCTGCTGACGCAAGCCAGCGTCGCGATTGACGGCAGCAAGTTCAAGGCGGTGAACAACCGCGACAAGAACTTTACGCGCGCCAAGATGGAGCGGCGCATGGCGCAGATCGAGGAGAGCGTCGCGCGCTATCTTGAGCAGCTCGATACTGCCGACCGGCATGAGCCGTCAGAGGCGCTCCAAACCAAGACGAGCCGCCTCAAAGAGAAGATCGAGACGCTGAAGCAGCAGATGCGGCGTCTGGAGCGTCTCGAGGTGGAGATGCTCGCTACCCCGGACCAGCAGATCTCGCTGACCGATCCTGACGCCCGCTCGATGGCGACTAGCGGCCGCGGTTCCGGCGTCGTCGGCTACAACGTCCAGATTGCCGTCGAAGCCAACCATCATCTGATCGTGATGCATGAGGTAACCAACGACGGGACTGACCGATCGCAACTCTCCCATGTGGCCAACGAGACCAAGGCGGTACTGGGCGTGGAGAAGTTGGATGCCGTCGCCGACCGCGGTTACTTCAACAGCGAAGAGATTCGGGCGTGCGAGGAAGCTGGCATCACGGTTACGCTGCCAAAGCCGATGACTTCGAACTCAAAGGCGGAAGGACGCTTCGGCAAGCAGGACTTCCGCTATGTGGCTGCGGAGGACGTTTACATATGTCCTGCCGGTGAGAAGCTCGCCTACCACTACACGACCGAAGAGAAAGGATTGGTTCTGCACCGCTACTGGACCAATGCCTGCCAGAGTTGCGCCATCAAGAACAGTTGCACCACCGGCAAGGAGCGACGGATCACCCGATGGGAACACGAGCACATTCTCGATGCAGTGCAGCGCCGGCTCGATGAGCATCCGGAGAAAATGCGCCAGCGGCGCGAGACGGTCGAACATCCGTTCGGCACCATCAAGGCCAGGATGGGAGCGACCCACTTCCTGATGAAGACGCTGCCACGGGTTGCCTCAGAGATGGCGCTGCACGTGCTGGCCTACAATCTCACCCGTGTCATGAACATCATGGGCATTCGGCCACTCATGGCCGCGATGAGGGCCTAGCCAAACCCGACACAAGGCTCCCAGCGCCACCAGATCGTGACGCTTCGACAACTTCCGGCAAAGCGTTTTTACACAACCAAGACCCATAGCGGACATGCGGCTTGCAAAGCGTTCGAGGGAAACGGAAGCGCGGATAAAGTATGGAACGGAAGATCTGGTAATTCCTTTGCTCTATTGAGTACTTCCTTCGCGCTATTGCTAAATCGGAGTCCGGACAAATGATGCCGGACATGAACGCTGCAGTGCGCAAATTGCTGTTGGTCTACGGGGCGCTGCCGATCGCTTATGTTATTTCTGGACGACTTGGCCTCATTTTGGCTGTTTCGCCCGGCTATGCCACAGCAGTCTTTCTACCGGCCGGCATCGCCTTGGCGGCAGCATTCATGGTTGGCCTCGCCAGTCTGCCGGGTATCGTTGTCGGCTCGCTGCTGCTCAATCTGTCGGTTACTTACTCGATTGGTCACGAGCTTGACGGAGTCCACGTTGCCGCCGCTGTAATTATCGCATCTGCTTCGGCATTGCAGGCCGCTGCTGGCGGCCTAGCCTTGCGCAAGTGCATTGGATACCCGGCACCGCTAGACAATCCTCGCGACCTTCTGTTGTTTTTACTACTCGCCCCTGTCCTATGCTTGATAAGCGCAGCTGCCTCGATCTGCGGCATGTGGGCTCTTGGCGTACTTCCGGCCGCCGACAGCGCAATCAACTTGTGGACATGGTGGATCGGCGACACGCTTGGTGTTCTGGTGGGCTTGCCAGTGACATTTGTGCTCGCGGGGGAGCCGCGCCTGCTATGGCAGCATCGGGGCTGGTCTGTTGCCGTTCCGATGTTCCTGTGTCTTGCCCTGCTTGTTGCCGTCTTCATCCACTTCGAAAGCCGGGGACTCTCAGGAGGGTTTCACACCGAAGCTCGGATCGGGACATCCGCGGAAGATGCCGCCCAAAACCGTGAATGGCAAGACTGGATTGTCGTGTCCGCGGGCACGTTAAGCATCGGTTTGCTCGGAGCATTGCTGATGCTGGGCACCGGCCACGGCTATCGAATGCGCGCCGCTAAAGAAGAAGAGTTAGAAGCTGTGCTCCGCGCCACTCCATTCATGCTGACGCGTTGCAGCCGAGAATTGCGCTTTCGTTTCGTCAGCGAATCGTACGCGGCGATGTTTGGCCGCCGTCCAGAGGACCTCGTCGGAAAACCAATCGTGGAGGTCATTGGGGAAGAGGCGTTCGGAACGATCCTTCCTCATGTCGAAAAGGTCCTCAGTGGCGATCAAGTGGAGTACGAAGCCCGACTTGCCTATCAAGGGATCGCCGCCCGCATTATTCGTTTCGTATACACGCCCGACAAGAATGAGCACGGCGAGGTAATCGGCTGGATAGCCTCGCTCTTGGACGTGACCGATCAGAAACAAGCGCAAGAGCGCGAAAGGATTTTGCTCTTGGAAATACAGCATCGCAGCAACAATTTGCTTGCTGTGATCCAAGCCATCGCGCATCAAAGTCTCGCCCGCAACACCTCGCCCGAAGAGGCCAGGACCGCGTTCGAGTTCGCGGCTTCAAGCATTGGCCAGAGTTAATCGGCAGTTGATGCAATCGAATTGGCAAGGAGTTGATCTACGAGAGATCGTACGGCAGGAGTTGGAACCATTTGTTGACCGTAGCACGGTGGACGGGGTCAATGTCGTTCTTGGGCCAAAACAGGCGCAAGATTTCTCCCTTGCACTGCACGAGCTCGCAACAAATGCTTCCAAGTATGGAGCGCTCTCGAATGGCGTTGGGCACGTTGAAATAGCGTGGGTGATCACAGGAAACGGCCAGGGCCGTGCACTGAGTTTCCGTTGGCGCGAACAAGGTGGGCCGCCAGCCATCGAACCAGCCCAGTGTGGATTCGGGACCACACTACTGAAAGCGACGTTCCCTGGAATCACGTTGCATTATCCGCCGCAAGGGTTCAGTTGTGAGATCGAATTGCCTCTCAACGAACAAGCTAACTAGGCCGCTCGTGTTACGACGATGCCTCAGTCAAGGCGTTGTGTCCTGGCCTCCCGCGCGACGGAGTATGTCGGTTTTTTTGGCCCTCAACGAACACCCGGGTCAGCGCGTGCTGCGGCCGCTTTCGAGAGCAAAGCGGACATCGCTCTCTGGCGCGGCGAGCGAGAGCCCCTGCCCCGCTCTGCCATTCCATAATCTGTCATTATACGAACGGGGATTTGTGCTCGCTCAAGACAGCGGTCGATAAACGCCGACTGCAACACCGCCGAGATGAAATGAATCGTTGCCCTCGATACTAGGAAGTTCGACTTCCATGTTGTAACGCGGATCATTCGATTCGAAATAAAACGTATGCCCTTGTGCGCCAAACTTGTATCGGCGCGCCGTCACTTCCCGCAGCCTCTTTTTGTAGCTCGTCACGATCACAAGGTCGCCCGATCGAAGCGGCAGACCCATCTTGCTTCGATCAACTACAATGAGGAAGTCGCCAGGTTGAGCCAAGCGGTTGATCGACGTTCCGCGAACTTCGTAAGCGGATTGATACTCTGCGGGATAACGCGGATCGGGGGGCACCTGCACGACAGTCGACTGGTCGCCACTAGATTCGCTTTCAAGCCAGACGCCGCCGGCCACTGTGCCAGCAAGCCAAAGGTTCGACACCGATTTGCCATCTCGCGCGTCGTGGCTGTTCGCGCGCTCTTCTTGGCCTGCGCCGGAGAGCAGCCATTCAGGCGTTGTCTGCAATGCCTGCGCCAGGCCGCTAATGGTGCGCATGGACGCTGCTTGTTGCCTGCCCTCTGCATACTGCCGCCGCATCGTCCGGATTTGGCCTGGTGATAGGCCCGCGGCAAGCGCGGCAGCACGTTCCGACGTATTCAGCTCCCTTAAGCGCTGCTCTATCCGTCTCAGGGTCTCGCCCAAATCGCCCACCATCACGGCGCTCGGTCTATCCGACATAAATAACTACATGAGTGCATATATACGCGATTAAGGGCTTAACGCAAGACGGAAACTGCCGAGAAATAGACTAATCTGATCGACCTTGTGAATTTATTTATCTCGCCTGATTGACGTATGCGTATATTTATACTTATTAGAAGCATCAAGACTGTTATGGGAGAGTTTATGAAAAACGCAGCTAACCAGTTGCCCTCCGGATCTGGCCAGAGCACATCGGCGAACTCGGTACCTTCCCCCATTGAAATGATGCCGGTGGCGCGGCTCACCCCCTGCAAGGCCAATCCACGCACCCATTCCAAGAAACAGAATTCGGCAGATCGCCGGGAGCATTGAGCGCTTCGGATTCGTGAACCCCGTGCTGGTAGATGACAATGGCGGCATCATTGCCGGGCATGGTCGCGTCGAAGCTGCGAAACTCATCGGGATGACCGCGGTCCCCGTGCGGCGGCTCAGTCATTTATCAGAGGAGGAACGGCGCGCATACGTTATTGCCGACAATCGGCTTGCTGAACTAGCAGGTTGGGATCCGGAAATCTTGGCCATCGAGCTGCAGGCGCTCATCGATCTCGATTTCGACGTCGAGCTGATCGGGTTCGGTACGGGCGAAATCGACATCATTTTGAGTGATGCCGATGACGCTCGGCGCGAGAACACCGGCCCCGAAGATGACGCCCCCGAGCCAACGTCCGGCCCCGCCACTAGTCAGCTCGGGGATTTATGGGTGCTCGGAAATCATCGTCTGCTCTGCGGCGACGCGCGCAGCGAGGGCGCCTAGGCGTCGCACCATAGCAAATCTTGCGTGGGGTTGCCTGTGTCTCCCCAACCGCCAAAAGGACAAACGGGCGGCAGCCATGGAAAGTTCGGAAATCGAACGGTGTATTCTCCGAGCTTCATTGCTTTTTGGAGCTTTACATAGCTACGTGTGTCATATCGGTTTTTGTCGATACCGTTGGCGTATAAAATCCCTCGCCAATGCATTTCGACTTCCGTGCATGCAATGATTAACAGGTTCCTGATGTCATGACCGTAGATCGAGAGCGTCTCCTCAGCCGGATGGACGGTTTGACAGATGCGATCGAGTTGCCGGGTCAGGGTTTTGAGCTGACCCCGCGCCATGGCAATGAAGGGAGTTTCCTCCTCCGCGCCAGGGTTGCAACCTAGCGGCTCGACGGTACTCTCATTCGTCGGGCGCGCCATTCGTGGATAGAATTGGCCGGGCAGGAAGACGCTTTGATGAAATGGATTAGTACCAGCCGGCTCAAACCAACCACTAGCTTGCCGGCGGATCGCGTCCCAGATGGTTTCGCCGTCGTCCCTTTTGAAATAAGTGCCCGCGCCGCCGCGGGCATTCGTGATGCCAAGCCGCAGGGCCTCCTCATCATCTATTTTCCAGACCTCCAGAGGTTGGTCCCGTAGAACACGGATGTAAAAGCTCATCGATAGCTCTCGGGTTTCATGAGGGCCTCCAGGACTGGAGTGGATAGCGCGGCTAATTATAAGAAAGTACGGGGTTCCAGCGGCACCTTCCACGCAATTTTCAGATCCGCCAATTCTAGATCTTATTGATTTGTTTGATTTTAAGCCCTGAGGCACTCATTGAGCGGGGACCGCGTAACTTATCCCTTCTTTCCGGGGTTCAACAGCTGCCTCCAAAAGTCAGGAAGGTTGAAAAAAGTCGAAGCCGTCCTGTTCCCGGCTTACGAAGAAAACTTGGCTGGGGGCACATCCGCCGCCGCAAAAAGCGGTAAGGCTTCGTGCCTCAGCTCCTTAATCGCCCATGCCGCATCCCGGCGTCACAGGCCTAATGAAGCCGTCAGCCGACGCAATATGCCGAAGAATCGCGACGGGCACGGAAGCGCGCCGCCACACTTCTTCTATTGTGCCGAACCCGCGAGAGGCGCGTCCTTGCTCGATGCGCATATCGATCTAATGCACGCGGTCGTAGCGCTCGCCTACTGTGATTATTTTTTAGTGCGAGGCTTTGTATTTCAGTACTACGAACGCGTGCGCAAGGACTTGTCGAGCAGGAAACTTGCGACGGTCTGCCGCCTGAATCGTGAACTGCCATTATGTGAGTACGGCACAGTGCGGAGCCGAGTTTCGGCTCGACATGGCTCGAGAAAATGGTTAGAAAAGAAAAGTATCGAGATTTTTACCGGATATCGAGAGATGGCCATCCACGCATCTGGGTCTGAGACCGCAACCTTGGCCGAAACTGCCTTTGTTCGGCTGCGGAAGGACATCCTGGGCGCTCGATTCCGGCCCAATGAAAAGATGCTTGTAGAGCGGCTGCGCACCGAATACGGCGTCGGTGCCACACCCTTGCGCGAGGCGCTGTCGAAGCTTAGTTCGCTCGCTCTCGTCGTGGCGGAAGGTCAGCGCGGGTTTCGCGTCGCCCCGGTTTCAATCGAGAACCTACTCGACATCACCAAGACCCGAGCTTGGATTGAAAGCGCGGCATTACGCGCGGCGATCGCTGCTGGGGACCGTCATTGGGAGGCTCAGATCGTGGCGGCGGCGCACCGACTCAAGAGGTGCCCGAAAAGTGACGGCTCCAAGCTTAGCGACGCCTGGTACAGCGAAAATCGAGAGTTCCACGACGCTCTCGTCGGTGCCTGCCAGTCTCGGCAGACCATGGCATTTCGCGGCCAGCTCTACGACTTGAGCGATCGCTACCGCCGCCTCTCTGTTCGCGCTGGTCTGGCTGGCCGCGATTTCGATGCCGAGCATCAGCGTATCATGGACGCCGCGCTGGCCCGGGACGCCAACGCGGCGGTTGCGGCGACCATCGAACATTTCATCGAAACCACCCGTGTCATCCTGACGAGTGAGTTGAAGGACGACGCGAAGGCCACTGCCACTATCGACGAGCTACGGCAAGAAATTCGCGCCGGCACCATGCTCAGTTGAACACGTCACACGCAAGCACTCCAAAATCACTACAGCGAGACCCACCATGATCGCACCGAACCCGACGCTCATCGATCTCAGCCTCGAACTTGATCCGAAGCATTTTGCGATGCGAACGCCCCCGGGCTTCAAGAAGGATATGCAGTTCGAAATGGAGGTCATCAAGGAACACGATGCGCCTGGCGGGGCCGGACAAATCGTGCGTGGGGTTCATATGCGCCTGCATGCCGGCAGTCACGTCGATGCACCGGAGCACAATGTGCGCGGCGGCACACAAATTCACCAGTTGCCGCTGGAACTATTCATCGGCGACGCCATCGTTGCCGATCTCCGTGAGAAGCTGCCGTCCAAACCCATTACCGCCGCTGATCTTGAGCAGCGCGTTGGCAAGACGATTAAAAAAGGTGATCGGCTCCTGCTCCGCACCGACCACAACAATACTTACGACGGCGGCTCGGAAAAGTGGATGAAGGAGTCACCCTACCTAACCATTGGCGCCACCATGTGGTGCATCGAAAAGGGAGTGGTTATCGTCGGCTATGATTTCTATCACGGCAACGACGAGCCGAAGTCGCCGCGGGTGTTCCACAATTCACGGACGCTGTCGGAACACGGGGTCGTCACCATGCCCTATCTCAAAAATCTCGACCGCATCGGTCAGGAACGCTTCACTCTGATTGGTTTTCCCTTGAATCTGATCAATGCCGAAGCGTCGCCAATTCGCGCGGTAGCGCTAATCTAAAAAGCTTATCTGCGTCGGCCGCGCCATTTCGATGACAAAAAGGACGCCCACAAAGCTGGGGAGTGAAGCGTGGGAATGAAGAGAATCGCCTACGTAGGGATGGTTCTTATCGCGTCCTTGCTCTCGGCGCGGGCTGACGGCCATTACCCGTCGCGCCCAATCACGCTGATCGCGCCGATTTCGCCCGGGACCACGATCGACATTTTGGCTCGGCTCTATGCCGACAAGCTGTCACGCATCCTCGGTCAGACCGTGATAGTGATGAACAAGCCCGGTGCTGGTGGCGCCGTTGGCGCCGAGACCGTGGCCAATGCCGACGGCGACGGCTACACGCTCTTGTTTACCAATTCTGGCCACGCCATCCTGAAAGTTCTCAATCCCAATCTGCGATTCGATCCTGTACGGGATTTCGCCGGTGTTTCGATGATCGGGCTGGCACCGGCCGTGGTGGTTGTGCCGACAAAGCTCGGCATCACCGATCTGAGGCAGTTCGTCGCGCAGGCGAAGGCGAAGCCTGGCACTATCAATTACGGCTCGGCCGGGATCGGCAGCTCAACGCATCTGGCTGGGGCGCTGTTTGCGAATAAGGCCGGCATCGATATCGTGCATGTACCCTATACCGTCAGCGCCAACATCATCTCAGACATGCTCAGCGGCACCATCCAGGCGTCCTTCGATCCGCTCGCCTTCGTTCTCTCCTTTATCCAGAACGGCAGCTTGCGCGCACTCGCCATCGGCTCGGACGAACCGCAGACAGAACCCGTGCAAATCCCGACGGCGATATCGCAAGGCGTCGATTATTACTATGCGAGCTGGTACGGCTTGCTGGCGCCGCAGAAAGTGCCGAAACCAATTTTGCGCAAGCTCGCCGATGCGATTGCCGAGGCGAATGCGGACCCAGACTTGCAGGAGAAGATCAAGGTCCAGGGCATCAAAGCGGAAGTGCTCGCCACCGATCGGTTCGACGCCTATATCGCCAGCGACTTGGCTCGGCTGGCGCCTTTGATCGAAAGCACTGGCGTTCAGCAGTGACAAGCTCAGGATTGGCGGTGGCAGACGATCTGACGCGCAAGCAAATTGAAGTTCGGCTCGCGGCACGGGCCTTGGCGCGCGGCGGCCTCGTCAACGCGTATGGCCACTGTTCGACGCGTATCGACGAAGGCAAATTCCTTGTCTGCAAAGCTGGGCCGATGGGACTGATCGGCGCTGGCGAAGACGGCACAATTTGTTCAATCGAGGGTGCGCTGCCGGCGGGCGTTCTCGGCGAGGTGCGCGTCCACCAGCATATCTATCAGAGACGACCAGATGTTGGTGCCGTGTGTCGCGTCATCCCGCCGCATGTCATGTCGATGTCGGTGTTAGGCCGGCCGCCCAAGGCGCGGCACGGTTTCGGTGCATTCTTTTATCCGACTCCTGCCTATTGGGACGACCCCATCCTTATGCGTTCCGATGCTATCGCCGCGGCGGTCGCCGACACGCTCGGGCACAACAACGGCATCATCTTGCGTGGCAACGGCGCCGTCCTTGCCGGCGCCGACTTGATGCAGGCAGTAACACTTGCCTGGTTTCTTGAAGACATGTGCCGGGTCGAACTCGCGGTGCTCGCGGCCGGCGAACCTGACCGCGCTCCGCTTCTTACTCAACGCGAGGCCGATGCACGCGCCGACTGGGCCGGCCAGGTCGCCGAACGAATGTGGTCACATCTGACCGTAGACGATCCGGAATGCGCGTAGCAGGACTGGTTGGGGAAGCTGCTATTATCCTAAGGTCCGCTTCGGGGTGATTAACTGCCGCAACAACAGCGAATCACCGTCGTAGTCGACGGCGAACGAAGCACGCGTCTGGCCAGTCCGCGCCCAGATGTCGTAAAGCTCGTTACGGTTCTCTTCCTGGGACGAGAAGTACGCCGCCCTGAGAAAATCCTGCAGGACTCGCTGCGTGACGCCCGGATATTTTTTGGCGAAATCTTCAGCGACGATGAAAGAACCGAAATTACTGGCGGGATCGGCCCGTCCTTTGGTCGAGAATACGACCTTGCCGTAACCGCGCTCGACAGTCGACAGAACACTCGATGTGCCGACGATGGCATCGACGCCCCCCGACTGAACGGCGGAAATCTGGTCCGCGGTCATCAGATCGAATATCTGCACATCTTTTTCGGAAAGAGAGGCGTGCCGCAGCATCTCCGACAGCGCCAACTGTAAGACGGTCCCCAACTGAACGGAAACCTTTTTTCCTTTCAAGTCCGCGATGCTGGCGATGCCGGAGCCATTGCGGGCTAAAAGGAAAGTCGGCGTAGTTCCATATCCTGCGAGCACCTTGGTTCGCAGCTCGGCGCCGCGGCCGACCATATTGGGAAGCCCGCCATAGCTAGCAAAATCAACCTGGCCGTTGGCGAAGGCCTCGTTAATGGCTGGGCCAGTTCCGCGCGGAAACTGCCAGTCGATGGCTACGCCGTCCTTTTTGAACTCGTCTTCGAGATAGCCTTTGACCTTAAGCACACCGAGCGTACCGCTGCCATACGGCTTGCCTTCGGCGTTTCCCGGTCCGGCCAGCGGATGACCTTCGGCAGAGCTTGCTGCGCCCATACGAAATTGTTTGCGGCGTACGCACCAAGCAGAACAGCCGACGCGACAGCGACGCGGCTAAAAGAAAAAAGATATCGCAACTGCCTCTCCCGAGCGCAAAACAACGAATTCGGGTTCGACATTCAGATTGGGCGCTCGGGTAATTTTGTCTATCGCTTTTGTCGGGTGCTTTTCAGCAATTCGTTTTCCGAAGTTGCCTCGCAACAGCGTGATGCTTCCCCAACAAATCCACGATCCTATCGGTCGCGGATTCCGTCGAATTTAATTGCACGTCGGCATCGGATTCTAGAACGAACAGCCTACAAAATAGAAAGATGCGCGCGCTATCGCCGGCATTAGGGCATCGCTTGCGCCATCGTGAAGCTGTCACGTTCCATTACGCGCGTAGCTTGGTCGGCGCGGTTTCGGCGCGGTTCTGCCGTGGTGGACGGTCGCCGCGCGACAGTGAGCACGACTGACTTCCGCCTTGAATCAAAAGCTACTGCAAGGCATCGTCCGACGGTATCCGCTCTGAGATAGCTCGACGAGCAACGGTGCAAGCAAAGCTCGATATTTACGCCAGCGCCCCACCGAGTCCTTGTAGATGGGTTTTCGAACTTGGGTCGCACTTGCAGTACGAATCGGCCGCTCTGTGCGATGAAAGTCGAGGCAACGGTCGTCCCACGCGAGGCCGCAATGGGCAACGATGCGGCGCGCTACAGTTTCCAAGTCGGCGACCAATTCCTCATAGCGCACGTCCATGATACGGCCCCGCGGTAGCACCTCGTGCCAATGCGCCATTAGTGACTGATAATGTCGGTAGTAACGGCCAAGTTCGGCGAGGTCGTAGGTGTGCTCCTGCCCTTGGCTAAAATTCTGGGCAAAGCAGGAGACACAGGTATCGGCGGCATCGCGGACTGCGTGAATGATTATTGCGTTCGGCAACGCCAGATGGATAAGGCCGGCTAAGAGAAAGTTTCCCGTCATTTTGTCGGTGATTCGCATCGCTCCAGGCGCCCTCTGCCTGATCCTGTCGAGATAGAGCGCCCCCAGTGTACGAAAATGCTCTGCGGACATGTTCAACATCATGTCGGGAAAGCGCGGGGAGCCCTGCAGCGCGTTGCGTATCGAGCCCGCGGCTTGGTCCAAGAGCAGCAGTTCGCCGGCGCCAAAAACCTGCGGATGGCTTGCCAATATCTGCTCGATCAGCGTCGTACCTGAACGAGTCATGCCGACGATGAATATCGGAAGCGCTGACGACTCGCCGTAACCTTGGCGTGCCTGAATAAAGTCGCGGCTGGTCAACTCGCGCACGCGATCCATAATGCCGAGCGTACCGGCTTCGTCATAGGCGATCTGCTCGCGCTTAAGCCGATTGCCCTTCAGTAATTGTCGAAACGCGTTTTCGGGCTGATCGATATTCTCATAGGCCTTGGCTAGCGCAAAATGCAGGGGAATCCTGTCCGCGGTTGAGAGCGCTTCAGAGTCCTTCTCTAAAGCTGTCAGCGCTACAAGATAGGGATCGCCGGCAACGAATGGCCTAACGTTGGCGAGATTGTCGTAATAGGAGGTCATTTTCGGAGCCAGTTGAATAGCCTGCTCGATGGCTTGGCTGGCTTCGGTCAACCGTCCTGTTTCTTTCAATAAAAGTCCAAGGTCGTTGTAAGCTGGAGAAAAACCAGGGCTGATGCCGATCGCTTGCCGATATTTCGTCTCCGCGTCATTGAACAGTCCCAGGTCCGCCAGGGCGAGGCCCCAATTGCTGAGCGCCTCTGGGTTATTGGGTTTCAGTTCGACTGAGCACTGAAATGCGACAACGGCTGCCTCAGGCTTTCCGAGCGCTGCAAGCGCATGGCCCATAAAAAGATAGATCTCAGGCAAATCCGGCTTAAGCGAAAGAATTTGACTGTAACGGGTAATCGCCTCGGCATGCCGCCCGGCACTGTGAAGCGCCAATGCCTCTTTGCAGAGGGCCAATAGAGTGTTTGCAAATCCGATGGTCGGGGAATGACCCGGCTCTCGGTCCGACCGAGCAAGCAGCAAATTATCCACAGCGGCATCACAAGAAGGCGCTCACCGATTTCGCAGCAAGCGTCGCGACGCCCCTCTACGGTCGATAAAAGGTTGTGGTGAATGAAACGTTAACGGTCGCGAAAAGGAGTTTTGGGGCGGTTCGCTGGGTTATCTCGTTCAGCGGGATGGTCTTGATTTTCCCGCCCGCGGTAATCGAATTGGCGCGGTAATCGAATTGGCATGGGGCCAACGACAAGGATGATGCTTTGTCTCAGTTGGGTCGATGCTGTCGAAAAAGGCTTGATGAAGTCGCCGAACAGTGATTCCGCTGATTGTGTGGATCACGAGCTTGGAGGCGACGATGATGGGGCGGCGGGGCGATCAGGCCAGCCTTTTCTATCAGTTTCGGCTCGATGAGCGCGTTCCGAAGGACCACTTGCTCAGGCGCATCGATGGCTTTGTGACGTTGGCGCTGGCTGATATTCACGAGCGGCTTGAGCCCTATTGTAGCGAGATCGGTCGGCCATCGGTTGATCCTGAACTGATGATCCGCATGTTGATTGTTGGATACTGTTATGGACTGCGCTCCGAACGCAGGCTGACCCAGGAAGTCGATTTACATTTAGCGTATCGCTGGTTCTGTCGGCTCGATCTCGACGACAAGGTTCCTCATCATTCGACGTTCTCCGAGAATTGTCTGAACCGCTTTCGTGAGAGCGATATTCTGCGCCATATTTTCGAGCGGGTGGTGATGGCAGCGATGGCGACGGGCCTTGTCAAGGGCGAGGGCTTTGCCGTGGATGCGAGCGTCATGGAAGCGAACGCGAGCCGCTATCACGGCAAGGCGCCCGGCGAGTTGGATTGGACAGAGAAGCAGCGTCAGAAGCGAGCCGTGGCTGAATATCTGGCGGCACTCGAAGCCGAAGCAACAATTAAGAATGATGCTTCCGACGATGAAGCTGGCGGCGGCCCCGAGGGCAAGCGGCCGCGCCGATACGAGCGCAAGCCACCCAAGGTGATCTCGCCGTCGGATCCGCAATCGGCATGGACAGCCAAGGCCAACAAGCGCGTGCAGTTCGGTTATGGGCTGAACTACCTCATCGATATCGAAAATGCGGTGATTGTCGATGTCGAGGCGACGCCGGCTCGCACTTACGATGAAGTTGCCGCCACCAAAACGATGCTGGATCGCACCGAGCGGCGCTTCAATCTAAAGCCGAAGCGACTCGCTGCCGACACCGCCTATGGCACCGGCAAGTTCCTGGGCTGGCTGGTCAAGGAAAAGAAGATCACCCCGCACATCCCGGTTTGGGAGATGAGCGATCGGCAGGACGGCATCTTCTCACGCTCGGACTTCCGCTGGGACAGTAAACGCGGCGTCTATGTCTGCCCCAATGGTAAACTGCTGCGGACCAGTGGCACCGTGCATGACGGTCGCACGCTGCTGTACCGCGCTTCAAAGCATGACTGCGACAACTGCCCGATCAGAGCAAAGTGCTGCACGACCGACCAGGCGCGCAAGATCCCCCGCGACCTCCACGAGGACGCCCGCGATGTGGCGCGGCGAAAGATGAAGACAAAGGCCTTCGCCAAATCACGGGATGAAAGAAAGCGGGTTGAGATGCGGTTCGCGCATTTGAAGACCCATCATGGCTTCGAACGTATGCGGCTTCGCGGTCTCTCCGGCGCCCGCGACGAGTTCCATCTCGCCGCAATCGTGCAGAACCTCAAAACACTCGCCCTTCGAATCCTCGGTCCGCCACCCGTCCGACGCCGCGTATCATTTGCTTAGTCACAAAGATCGCGTCAGTCCCTTCGAGATCACGGTCGCCATCCTCCACTTGAAGCATCGGATGGCTCGTCGCGGCTCCCATCTCAGACGCGCACTGAAGAAAAGCCTCCTTTTTCGACAGCATCGGTCATTAACTGCCGCAACAAGAGTGGCGCTGGCGCGGCAGCTTCACCTCAGATAACAGGACGAAGGGTCAACGACGAGCGCCGCCACGATGGACCCAAAATCGGGAACTCACGCGCTCACAATCGCATCATGCGATCAGAAAACTACGGACGCGCAACTATCGAACCAGTCTCAGTGCGTTCGAACCGAGTCTCTGCCAACAAAATTTGGATATCAAAAAATACTGACCGGAGACTGGCGTCGAAAAAAAGCCGCATGCGGTAAAATTGGGGTCGATTCCGGTTAGAGAGACTTACCAATCCCCTGCTAAGCTACGGGAGTTACGTAGGTTTTTCTGCGGCGCGCAGATACTCTACAGAGACGACAGTGGTTGGCTGACGAGCCAGTCAGTATCGGACCAGTCTCAGGCCCAAATTCCCTGGTAACAGGGAAAAAAACAGGGAAATTGGCTGAATCCGGCCCCCAGCTATGGTTTCGGCGTTCAGCCATGCAGCAAATTCAATTACTTGTGGCGAAATTCCGCATTTATATACTTGACATAAGAAGGACTAAAGTCCTAGATCGGCAAGCGTGACAGGCCGATGCCCGCTAGGGACGAGTCAGGTGTATCTCTCAATCAGCCAGCGCGGACTAAGACCAGCCCGCTGGCGTTTGGGGGTCCTGCGCGAATGCGCGCGGGGAAAGTGCGTTTCACTACAATGGTGGTCGTCATGATTGTGAAACGATATGATCCAAAAAAGCCGCGCCCGCGCCATAGAGGGTCGTGACTCCTTTACACGAGGTCGATACATTCGTCCCGTTGCGAGGGCGCATGGCGTAATGATCCATTCCTTGAAATTGAATGGTTATCGCGGATTTTCCCAGTTCGCGATGAGTGGGCTTGGCCGCATAAATTTACTGGTCGGGAAGAACAATACCGGCAAGACCACTCTTCTAGAGGCTCTCCAGCTTTTGTGGTCTGCCAATGATTTGGGCGCGCTTTGGCAGACATTGGCCCGGCGCGGCGAGCAGCCTATTCCCGAAATCCCTCCGGGAAGGCAGCCCCAACAAGAAGTGGATGTGGCTCATCTCTTCACCGGCCATCAAGTCGGCGTCGAGAGTGAGTTTTCGATTGAGGCCACAAACCAATCTCCTCCGAGGACCGTGAGATATCAGGTAACAGAGGCCAAACCGCAGGATAGTCCGGCTTTGTTCAATTTGCTTTTGTCGCAAGACCCCGCTGGCGCTGGTATGGCGCTTAGGATCAGCGGCTCCCCGAAGATCAATGTGCCGGTGATGCCCCTTACTCGCCGTGGATCGTTGCGAAACGATATTTATAACCAAGCCTTCGCAATGACACGTACTGCGACCAAAGGCGTTGGCGAGCCCGTACAGTTCATTGCAACAGAATCTCTGAATGTCGCTCAATTAAACCAAATTTGGAACGACATTGCTCTTAAACCTGAGGAGGATCTTGTAATTCAGGCATTGCGTTTTATTGATCCTGACATCGAACGAATTGCGCCTCTTACGGTGCCTTATTATTGGGGCGTTCCTATTCGGGGCGGCTTTGTTGTTCGTCGCAAGGCAGAAGATAGGGTTCCGATTGGAAGTTTTGGTGATGGCATTTGGCGCATCTTTGCTTTGGCTGTCTCTCTTAGTCGTGCGAAGGGGGGGCTCTTATTAATTGATGAGATCGACACGGGGTTGCATTACTCGGTTATGACCGAGATGTGGCGGTTCGTGGAGAAGGTGTCCAAAGAATTTAATATTCAGGTTTTCGCGACAACTCACAGCTACGATTGTGTACACAGTCTTGCAACGATCTGTCGCGACGTTAGTGATTCAGAAAGTCAAATAACAATCCATCGAGTTGAACACGGCAAAAACGAGTTGATTCGCTTCACAGAAAAACAAATAAAAACAGCGGCGGATCGAGAAATAGAAATCCGCTGAAATGGCGACGCCGCAACCAAACTATCTGATAGCGGAAGATTCTGATCTTCAGTATGCCATTGCCGAATTGATGAAAGCCCATCTCAAAAATTGGGGAACAAACAAACACGATTGGATCGTGGAAATTAAAAGAGCGGACGGCGTTGACGACGCCCTGAACCACGAAACCCTATTTGAGTATATGAAGGCAGGTGGCCTAAAAGTTCTCGGCGTCGTGGTTGATGCGGACGACAAGCTTGAAGAAAGATGGCGTGGCATTCGAGAATTTTGCAACAAATGTAACGCGCAGGCCCCGCAATCATGTCCCGTCGGAGGGTTTATTGTAAATCAAATAGTTGGCCCTGGTGGGATTGTGGCAAAATTCGGCGCATGGATTATGCCGGATAATAGACATGAGGGCATGATCGAAAACTTTTGCTTCGATCTTGTTCCAGTCGGTAATAATGAATTGCTGGAGCACGCCGCCAGTAGTGTCGGGAAAGCCAAATATTTGGGAGCGCCATTTACCCCGAGTCTAAACACAAACGCAAAAGCTAGATTGCATACTTGGCTTGCTTGGCAAGAGCCGCCTGGACAAAGCATAGGAAGAGCCATCGCTAATCGAACGCTACAGCCGACCGCTCAAAGTGCCCAAGCTTTCGTCGCTTGGTTTCGACAGCTTTATGGTGTCTGATGAAAAAAGAAGTCTATGATCTCGAAGGCACGAAGCGACTGATGGGGTCACTGCTGCGAATGCCGCCGAAACCACATTCAGACATGAAGCTCGGCAAGCCTAAAGTAAAGCCGATCAAGAGGCTTGCGAAGAGATCTTCGCGCGGCGCTTCCGCCAAGCCAAAAACCGCTTAGCGTTGTGCCTTATCCACTGTGAATTTTGCTTAGTTAACTGGCCGATACGTCAGGCGCTTGCCCTCGATTCCCTTGAGGGCCTTAGCCATCCGTTCCCCGTCACTAATTCCGAGGCCCGCGCGATTGTTGTAGCGGAATGAAAACTCGGAAAGATATTTCTGCAAATGCTGTTCGCTGCAAAATACATAAGTGCCGCGAAGGCTGCGCTTGAACACGCCGAAAAAATTCTCGACGTTGTTTGTTGTGAAGCCTTCCTTGGTCACATACCATCCGTGTTTGTGGAACACGCGCTTGTGCCCTGCGAACTCGCGGCCGACCTTGCGATAGATTAGCGCCTCGTCGGTAACGAGCGTGCTTTTACGATCAGCGTGTTTGGTCAAGAGACCGCGAACCGTCTTGGCATTCACGTTCTTTACGTGGAAGGCACGGGCCTGACCGTTAGCGGGATCGACTAGCGCGACCACGGCGCGCTTGTCTTTAAGACCCTTTTTGTAGCCCTTGGCGCGCTTTGACGTGTTGCCCGTATATGTTTCGTCAATCTGCACGCTTTGACCTTCGCCGCCCATGGGCGAGTTATCGCGCTCCGTCATTGCTTCGCGCAGCCGATGCATCATGAACCATGCGGTCTTGTAGGTAACGCCTAGCGTGCGATGGATTTCATGGGCAGATACGCCATTCTTGCCTGAATTGACCATGTGCGCGGCCATAAGCCACTTGGTCAAAGGGACTTTAGATCGCTCTAGGACCGTGCCGACCGTAACCGTGAACTGACCCTGGCAGGCATTGCAGAAATAGAGGCCAGGGCGATGCGACTTGCCATGCATCTTGGCAATCTTTTCGGGGTCTGAATTGCCGCAATGACGGCACACGGGACCGTTAGGCCACAGTTCGGCCTCTAGGGCTTCGCGGGCCTTGTCCTCATCGTGAAACATGGGGTCTTGGAAAATGGCGGCTTTGGTCATTGGGCATCCCCTATGCCCGCAAACCTATCGAAAGTCGCTACTTATGTCAAGTATATAAATGCGCGAAATTCCCTACGCAATCGAACAGGGAAATTTTGAGGGTGTTGCAGGGAAGCTCGCCAGGCTAACAGGGAGCGGCGAAGGGATTCTGCCTTCGCGGAACCGCAGCTCTTGCTTCCCCTGGATGAACGGGATGCCGATGGTTTGATCGTCTCCGGTGCCGAAACTGACGTATGCGTTCTCTCGACTGTCCTAGACGCGGTCGACCTCGGTTATCGCGTCATCGTCGTGAAGGACGCTTGTGCAGTTCATCCGATGAAGGTCACGACATGCTGCTGAGGCTATATGAAACCCGTTTACTCCGAGCAGATCGAAATAGCGTCGGCGGAAACCATTCCGACCCGCTGGCGTTAGGTGCGTACGGAGCGAGTGGGAATATAGCAATAGAACATCGCGGAGATGCAGGCGCGGCTGAAAAACTACCGGGCGGATGGCCCGCGGGTTGCGGTCGGATCGCCAGGTGAGGTTTTTTTTGAGTGCGATTGCTGACGCCAAAGCGGCTGTATTTCATCGACTCGAGGCGCTCAAGCCGATCACGGTTCTCACCGCGCTCGGTATCGTCTATGGCGATATCGGCACCAGTCCGCTCTACGTTTACCAGGCCATCGGCAAGATCAATGGCGGCCATTTCGACGCCGAGAGTGCGCTCGGCAGCCTGTCGCTAATTATCTGGACACTGCTCATCGTCGTCGCGCTGAAATACGCCGTGGTGGTGATGCGCGCCGACAACCGCGGCGAAGGCGGCATCCTGGCGCTGACGTCGCTGACCCGAGTCAGCTGGCGCGGCCGCAAGCGTTATCTTATTGCGTTCGGCTTGATCGGCGCCGCCTTGCTCTATGGCGACGGCATGATCACACCGGCGATCTCGGTATTGAGCGCGGTCGAAGGACTCAAAAATGCCAGCGGCGACTTCGCGCCCTACGCCATGCCGATCGCCGCCATCGTTCTGTTGGCGCTGTTCTTGGTGCAAAGGTTCGGCACCGCCGCTGTCGGCAGCGCCTTCGGTCCTCTGATGCTCGTCTGGTTCGCCTTTATCGCCGTCCTCGGCGTTATCGGAATCGGCAAGGCGCCGCACGTCCTAGTGGCGGTCAATCCGTATTATGCGGCGGCGTTCCTTTTGCATCACGCGACGTCGAGTTCTCGCCATTCTCGGCGCCGTGTTCCTCTGCGTGACGGGCGCCGAGGCCATGTATGCAGATATGGGCCATATCGGCCGCAACCCCATTCGCATCGCTTGGGCCGCGGTCGTGTTGCCGGCGCTCCTTCTCAATTATTCCGGTCAGACCGCTCTGCTCCTGAGCAATTCCGGCGGCAGCGATAGTCCGTTCTTCAAGCTGGTGCCGGGTTGGCCGCTCTATCCGGCGGTCGGTTTGGCCACGGTGGCGACTGTCATTGCCAGCCAAGCCATCATTACCGGATCGTATTCACTCACACGCCAAGCGATGCAGCTCGGCTGGTTGCCCGGGATGCATGTCAAACAAACCTCGTCCAAGGAATCCGGACAGATTTACGTTCCATTCGTGAATTGGGTCATGATGATGGGCACGCTGGCGCTGACGGTAGGCTTCGCCAGTTCCGACCGTCTTGCCGGCGCGTATGGCGCGGCTGTCTCCACCACCATGCTGATGACGACGGCGATACTCTATCGCATCATGCGGGTGTTGTGGCGCTGGCCGGCATGGACGGCGGTTGGCTTGTTCTCATTGTTTATATGCGTCGATCTCGCTTTCTTTGTTGCCAATCTCACCAAGATCGCCGAGGGCGGCTGGATTCCGCTATTGTTCGGCGGAACGATTTTCGTGGTGATGACGACGTGGCACGCCGGCATCGACGCTATGCACCGGCGCCAGGACCGCGACGCCGTCACGATCGGGCAATTCGTCCGCCAATTACGCGACCACAAGATCCCCCGCAATCCCGGCCGCGCGATTTTCCTCACCCGGCTGCGCGGCTTTATTCCGCAGCTGATTGCCGACCACGTGCGCCAGATGGGCTCGCTCTACGAGGAGGCCGTCGCGCTAACGGTGCAATTTACCGCGGCGCCGCGCGTGCGCGAGAAGAGCAGGCTTCATGTCGAGCCGCTCGGTCAGGGCTTTTGGCGGGTGACGGTGCGTTTCGGCTTTATGGAGAACCCCGACGTCTGCAGAGCACTGGACCGCGAAATGACCAAGTGTCCCATCAAATCCGACGATGCAATCTATTTCAGTGAACGAGACTACGTGGTGGCGCGCAAGCACAAACCGCGGCTGGCGGCGTGGCGGCGTCGGCTGTTTTCGTTCCTGTACCGCAACTCGATCCATCCGGCCGACCGCTTCAATTTCCCAAGCAAGCATTTCGTGCAGATCAGCCGGGAAATCGAGATTTGAGCGAGGTCGTAATTGGACCGGGCAGAGTCATGCACGACCATAAACAAACAAACCCATTTTTACCGACGCGGAACCTAGCGGTCACAATTGCGTTCCCTGTGCCATGAACCGGAGACACGCCAACGTCCTGGACTGTCGCCGCTGTCATTGTGATAGCGCTAGCCGTCGTCGGCGTCATCCTGTACGGAACTAAGACCACTACCTCCATGCAAGAACCTGCCCACAGCACCCCGAACGAACTGGCGACGAAGCATACGCAATAACAACCGCGCGTTCATTCGCCGTTCCTTAAAATTTTGCAGCGAACTGCTCTATGAACGCAGCAAGATCCGGTTGACGATGGTGCATCTGCCCGCCGTCAACACGCCGCAGTGTCGCAAGCCCGCCTCGCGAGGTTTTGTGTTTTACGCATGCGATTTTAATTCGTCGGGCACCATTCTGTTTTCCCGCCATCGCCACATGTCCAAAGATTCACGGAACGGGCCCGTGCCGCGCCCGTTCCTCCTGTGAGGCTTGAGAGGCGACACAGGAGAGAAACACAATGCGACTTTCAGTTCTTGCGGCGGGCACGGCTTTGTTGCTCGTTCCCGCAGCAGCTATGGCGCAGTCCAACACGCCATCCGCTACGACGCCCCCGGCGGCCCAGACCGACACCAACCAAAATGCGCCGACCGCGGGTACTTTGCGCGCCCATGTGCGCAACATGCTGCAGAGTTCCGGGTTTTCCGACATCCGCATGATGCCGAGTTCCTTCATGATCCGCGCCAAGGATCAGGACGGCAATCCGGTGGTGATGAGCGTGAGCCCGGATTCGGTCACGGAAGTTGCGGAACTCGGCACGTCCGGCACGAACGGCGCCAATGACGCATCGAATTCGGCGGCCCCGGCGAGCAATCAGCAATTCGTCCCGGTCACCAACAATGACGAATTGAGTTCGAACCTGGTCGGCCTCGACGTCTATAACGGCTCGAACCAGAACATCGGCCAGATCAAGGATATCGCCATGGGTCCGCAAGGCCGCGCGCGCGCTTATATCCTGTCGGTCGGCGGCTTTCTCGGCATGGGCGAGCATTATGTCGCCGTCAATCCGAACGCCGTGAAGGTGGCTTACAACGCCTCCGACAACAAATGGCACGCCTCGACCAGCGCCACCGCCGCCGAGCTGAAGTCGGCGCCGGCGTTCCAGTACAATGGCCGCTGGAATGCCAGTAAGTCGTAACGGCTGACGCTCACACGGAAGCTTTAAGGGACGTCATGGCCGGGCACGTCCCGGCCATTGGCGTTTTTCTTGGAACTGCTATGCGCGGGCGCGCCCGGCTGATTGCGCGCCAGCCTCCGGTCAATCAGACGAGCGTGCGGCAGTGCGGGGCTACTTATAAACTGCACCCCGTCATTGTAGATTTGGCTCACGAAGCAAAGGCGGCCGCCTGGACTTGTTAGAGAGAAGCGAAGCAAAAATCGATCTGGCAAACTTTTTGGATTCTTCAACGCGAGTCGTGCGCCGCCTTCTGAGACGTCCTGAATGTGGCAGGGAATAGGAGTTCCGTGACCCCGATCGATCCAACCGGGGTATGAGAACATCACATGATGTCCGTTAATACCCTGGGCGGACATCGGACGCTCATTGCGATCGGATGGTTCGGCGGCGTGCAGGTGAAACCGTACTGATGCCGAACTTCTCTGAGAACTCCTACAAGTTCAGAGATCCATGCGCTCCGGGCAAGTCTCGTCGAATTGCGACGCAATGATGCCGGCTCCAGAATCGGCCCCGGCTAATAAGTGGTAAGAGGGAATTCCCGGCATCGTGATGAACCCCGGAAGGGTCCGTACGTGATCCATCCAGCGTCGCAATGCTGCGAATTCGTCGTGATCGATGCCAAAGTCGCGGCTCAACGCAATCGCGGAGAACAGCGCGACATCGGCGATGGTGGGCGTCCCACCGACCACTTCTCGCCGCCGAACTCACGTTTGGTAATGTAATCGTCCATAATACGAAAGCAGCTCCGTGCGGCCAACGCACTGCCGTCCATACCGGCTTGTTCAAGCATGGCGTGCCGCCTCGCCGTCGAGGCCGCCTTAAAATTTAAGCGGCTCGCAAATTTCGCAATGAGGATCTATTACCAACTGTAGAAAAATCGAAAGCTGCACTAAGGGTCTTCAACCTCTAGCGGCTTATGAGCAACGTTGCTACATGGCCCGAATGGTCAGTATTTATAGCAGCGATTTTAGTCGGCTGAGATCTATTTCGCGGGGTTTGCTGCGACTGTTCGCAATGTAATCGGATACTAGCGGGAGTACAGCGGCCGCAGCCGCTAAACCTATGCCACATGCGAAGGCCGTACGAAGCCAAGCCGGATTAAAAGAGGTTACCTGTGGACTCGACCTGTTGGTGAATCGGCCACGTGCTCCCGGATCGCCGCGCCCGGCCTCGAAGAGATTATCGGGCCGATCAGGATCGGACGGCCGATTGCTTGTTTCAGTCGACTTTCCTCGTCTTGCCAGAAGGCTGTCCGCCAAGGACGGACAAAGCATCTGCACGATGATCGCCTTTACGGTAGAGAAGCCGAGCCAGTACTCTCGGGGCTTGTGTTCCACGGCTTGAATCACTGCGTCCGCAATCGCTTCCGGTTCGAAGATTGGCGGCACGGGCGCGGCCTTTCGACCGAGCTTATTTCGCGCCCAATCGAACTGCGGTGTGTTGACCGCGGGCAGTTGAACCATCGTGAGCCGGACTTTACTGCCCTCGTAAAGCAGTTCGCTGCGAAGGGAATCGACAAAGCCGCGGACCGCCGCTTTAGCGGCGCAATAAGGTCCTTGAAACGGAATCGACCTATATGCCAAGGCCGATCCGATGCAAATGATGATGCCGCGATTCCGGGCACGCATGTGCTTCAGGGCCGCCAATGTGCCGTGCACTTGACCCAGATACGTCACCTGCGTGACCTGATGGAACTCTTTGGGCGCGATGTCGACAATTCCTGCGTAGATCGTCACCATCGCGTTGTTGACCCACACGTCGATCGGGCCGAGTTCGCTCTCTACCTGATCGGCCGCCTTCAGCAAGGCATCCGCATCCGCGACGTCCGCCCGTATTGCCAGTGTCCGGCTGCCCGAGGCCTCGATCTCGCGTCTTGTGCCTTCAAGTCCGTCGCGGCCGCGCGCAATCACAGCCACTTTCCATCCGCGCTTCGCGAATCCTACGGCTATCGCGCGCCCAACCCCAGCGGTTCCTCCTGTGATCACGACAGTCTTTGATCCAACCATTAGATTCCTGACAGGTTCGAATGCTTCAACACGACATCAGCCCTCCTGAGCGGCAAAGTATCGCTGCCTGAGAATGAAACGTTTCCACCCTTGCAATGTTCAATACAGATAGCGGTCCCAATAAAATATTGCCGCCCTCCCCAACGGACATTGAACATGGGAAGAAACGTTAGCGAGTTTGTCTGGCATCGCCTGTCGGAATGGGGTCTCAAACGAGTTTATGGCTATCCTGGCGACGGCGTCGGCGGCCTTGACGTGGCGCTGCAAAAGGCCAGGGACTTTATGGAGTACGTGCAGGTTCGCCACGAGGAAATGGCGGCCTTCATGGCCTCGGCGCATGCGAAGTTCACAGGTCAACCCGGCCTCTGCTACGGGACCTCCGGTCCAGGTGCCATTCATCTCCTTAATGGGCTTTACGACGCCAAGCTCGACCATGTGCCGGTGGTGGCACTGGTTGGACAGCAAGCGCGCACGGCACTCGGGGCTTCCTATCAGCAGGAAGTTGACTTACAGAATCTGTTCAAAGATGTCGCCGGCGAGTTCGTTGGGCTTGCAAGCATCCCCGAGCAGGTTCGGCATTTGATCGATCGGGCGGTTCGTATCGCGCATACGAAGCGCACGGTTACCTGCGTTATTTTACCGAACGATCTCCAGCTTTTGCCTTACCAGGACCCGCCGCTCGTGCATGGCGCAACACACACCGGCGTTGGTTATGCCGGACCGGCAAAGCTGCCGGAACAAGCCCTGCTTGTCGCGGCTGCCGATGTGCTTAACAGCGGCAAAAAGGTTGCAATGCTGGTTGGCGCGGGTGCGCTGGATGCAACCGATGAGGTGATCGCAGTCGCCGAGCGGCTGCGCGCGGGGGTCGCCAAGGCGTTGCTCGGAAAAGCCGCAGTGCCGGATGACCTTCCGTTTGTTACCGGATCGATTGGGTTGCTCGGTACTAAGCCGAGTTGGGACCTGATGAAGGGCTGCGACACTTTCTTGATGGTGGGATCGTCATTTCCCTACAGCGAGTTTCTTCCCAAGCCCGGCGCTGCCAGGGGCGTACAGATCGACATAGACGGCAGTAGGCTCAGCTTGCGATATCCCATGGAAATTAACATGGTGGGTGACAGCGCGACGACCCTACGCGCGTTGTTGCCGCTGTTAGAGCAAAAGACCGATACCGCCTGGACGAGCGAGATCGAACGCGGTCTCAAATCCTGGTGGAAGATTCTGCACGAGCGCGCAATGGATTCGGCAGAGCCATTGAACCCGCAGCGTGTGTTTTGGGAGCTGTCGCCGCGTCTGCCCGACAATGCCATCATTACCGCGGATTCCGGCTCGGTCGCGAATTGGTACGCTCGCGATCTGAAAATGCGCCACGGCATGAAGGCGTCGCTTTCCGGCGGCCTCGCGTCGCTGGGGGCTGGCACGCCTTACGCGGTTGCCGGCAAAATGGCCTTTCCGGACCGGACCGTAATCGCCTGCATGGGCGATGGCGCGATGCAAATGAATGGAATCAACGTCATGATCACAATTTCGAAATATTGGAAGCAGTGGTCCAACCCGCGCCTTGTCGTTCTTGTACTGAACAATCGAGACCTCAACCAGGTGACATGGGAAGAGCGCATACAACTCGGCGCCGGCAAGACAGAACTGACGCAGGCCATTCCCGATTTTCCATATCACAAATACGCGGAATTGATCGGGCTAAAAGGTATCTTTGTCGACGACCCGGAACGTGTCGGCGCCGCTTGGGATGAGGCCCTTTCCGCTGATCGGCCGGTAATACTCGAGGCCTATACCGATCCTAATGTGCCGCCTTTGCCGCCGCACATCACGCTCAAGGACGCCAAGAATTTCATGTTCATGATGCGCGACGAGCCTGAGCTCGGCAGCGTCCTGAAGAACAGCGCGAAGGAGCTCTTGACCAGCATCCTGCCCGGGAAGGACTAACGATGCAGGTTGGCGTCCCGATAGGAAAGATACGAGCGCGGGCTTTTACTATTCCAACAGACGGCCCCGAAGCAGACGGCACGATTGCCTGGAACTCGACTACCTTGATTGTCGTCGAAATCGCAGGCGGCAACGCTGTCGGCATCGCCTATACTTACGCGGAAGCCTCGATCACAAAATTAATCGATTCCAAGCTTGCCGAAGCGATCCTGGGGTTTGACGCCATGGATCCGCAGGTCGCATGGCGTGCCATGCAGTGTGCCGTCCGCAATCTCGGACGCGAGGGGCTGGCTGCCAGCGCCATTTCCGCCGTCGATGCGGCGCTGTATGACCTGAAAGCGCGGCTTCTGGATATTCCTCTCGCTACGATGCTGGGCACATATCGCGACGCTATCCCGATATACGGAAGCGGCGGCTTCACAACCTACTCGGACGAAAAGCTTGAGAGCCAGCTTGGCGGCTGGGTGGCAGGCGACGGCTGCGCGTTCGTCAAGATGAAAGTGGGAACCAATCCTGCCGACGATCCGCGACGTGTTGCGGTCGCGAAGGCCGCGATCGGCAAGGCAACGCTGTTCGTTGACGCCAATGGCGCATACAGCGTGAAACAAGCTCTCGCAATCGCCAATCAATTCGCCGACCAGAGTGTCGCCTGGTTTGAGGAACCGGTCTCGTCCGATGATCTGCGCGGCTTGCGCGAAATTCGCCAGCGTGCCCCGGCCGGAATGGATATTGCAGCCGGCGAATACGCCTAGACGATTTCATATGTTCGCACGATGCTGGAGGCCGAAGCGGTTGACGTTCAACAGGCCGATGTAACCCGCTGCGGCGGCATCACCGCATTTTTGCAGATTGGCGCATTGTGCGAGGCGTTTCACATCGATCTCTCGGGCCATTGCGCACCGGCTCTCCATCTTCACGTGGCGTGCGCGGTTCCCCGCTTGCGCCATCTCGAATGGTTCCACGATCACGTTCGTATCGAAGGTCTATTGTTTGAGGGCGCGCCCCTTCCGGCCGCCGGCGTGATCCGGCCGGACTTCTCTCGCCCCGGCAATGGTCTGGCATTCAAGCATCAGGATGCAGAGCGTTACGCTGCCTAGGAGATTTAGATGCCGTTTATGCCGCGTGATTTGTCTCTTCCGGCTGCAGGCGCCACGGCGCTTGGCATCCTCGGCATCGCGGTCGCTTCGGATGTCCTCTTGCGGTGGCCACAGCCGCGGTCCGTTCGGTTAGGGCGAGGATCGTCGCCGCTAGTGTCCAGAGTGGATCAAACGCTTGACCGAGCCACAGTGACGGCTGCCCACCGCCTCAACCGCGCCGCGGGGACGCTGGCCGCATCCGTCCTCGCCGATAGCGCTATCGAGCATTATCGCGGTTCATTCGAAAATAAGGCGATGTTTACGCCGCTCGTAGTTTCAGCACTCACTTTGGCCACCAGCGTACACGGGACTTCCGATTCACGGCCGATAGCGCACTCCGTCCGGGATGGAACTTACGTCCTGGCGGCGATTACCGGCCTGATCGGCACCGGATTCCACATCTATAACGTCGGCAAAAAAACGGGCGGTTTCAGCTGGCAAAATGTGTTTTACGGCGCTCCACTAGGTGCGCCTTTCGCGATTCTGCTCTCGGGCCTCCTCGGCTTTGCTCGGAACGTGTCCGTGACACGCCACGCTGGCGGCCCCCCCGGATATTCAATTTGCCGGCCGGGCGCGCGATGGCGGCGGTGATAAGCGCGGGACTGCTTGGGACAACCGGGGAAGCGGCACTCCTGCATTTCCGTGGAGCCTTTCACAACCCGCTAATGGTGCTGCCCGTCACTTTGCCCCCCGTCGGTTCGCTCCTCATGGCATCGGCCGCCGCGGGACCACCGGGACGTAATCTTTGGTTCACGCGCTGGTGGCTGCGGCTTTTGACGGCAATGGGATTTGTCGGCGCAGGGCTGCACGCGTACGGGGTATCCCGCAATATGGGTGGTTGGCGAAATTGGAGCCAGAATATCCTCAATGGACCGCCCATCCCAGCGCCGCCGAGCTTTACCGGTCTAGCCCTCGCCGGTCTCGCCACCCTCGGCTTGATGGATGATCACCCCGATGCGTGACCTAACACGTGCGCGTCGACCTGGGACGCGCTTTCCCGACTACGACGTCCTGTCCAAGCGTCTGTCGCCGTCTTGGAACGACAAAACGCGTGAAGTTGTTACCCACCGGCTCGCCATTGGGGGCGACCCGAAATTCTTTACGGTCGACGAATTACAGACAGTGAGGGCCATTGCCGCGAGGATCGTGCCGCAGCCGACAAGCCGTCCGCCCATACCGGTCGCCGCCTTGGTCGACGAGAAGCTAGCTCTCAACAAACAAGACGGTTACCGGCGCGCCGGCATGCCACCGGAACATGAGGCGTGGCGCCGTGGCCTTCAGGCGCTTGATGACGAGGCGAGACAGGCTTTCGGTGCCAGATTTCGTGATCTGCGTGTTCAGGACCAACACGAGTTGCTCGCCCGGATGCAGAAGGGCGAGCTCAGAGCGACGGCCTGGGGCACCATGGATTCGAAGACGTTTTTCCATATGCGCATGGCGCGCGACATCGTCCTTGCCTACTACGCCCACCCCACGGCGTGGAGCGAAATCGGCTGGGGCGGCCCAGCGAGTCCCCGCGGCTACGTGCGCATGGGCTTCAATAAGCGCGACCCTTGGGAGGCGGCCGAAGTGAAAGACGGTGATGTCGAGGCCGCGCGGCGAAAGAATCGCCATGTCTGATCCGTTGGCTATACCGCGAGCGACCGAAGGCCGCGCCCCAGATGTCTTCCGACCGGGCGGCTGGGTGCCAATGCGGGAGCATCGCGATGCGGATGACGTAGACTTCGCTATTGTCGGCACCGGTGCCGGCGGCGCAACTCTCGCCTGCAAGCTTGCTGAGCACGGCTTTTCCGTCGTCGCGTTTGATGCAGGTCCCTATTTCCGGCCGCTCGAAGACTTCGCCTCGGACGAATCCGAACAAACAAAGCTTTATTGGACGGATGATCGTATCGTCGACGGCGACAATCCTCTTCAGATGGGCAGCAATAACAGCGGCAAAGCAGTCGGCGGATCTACCGTTCATTTTGCCATGGTCTCGCTGCGATTCCGACCGGATTGGTTCAAGTCGCGCACAGTGCTCGGTTATGGCGCCGATTGGCCGCTCGATTGGCGCGAGATGTGGCGCTATTACGCCGAAGTCGAGCAGGCGTTGAAAATATCCGGGCCAGTAAATTATCCATGGGGGCCGCCACGCCCGCGTTATCCTTATCGCGCCCATGAATTAAATGCCGCAGCGCGGGCGCTCGCCAAAGGATGCGAAGCGTTAGGCGTCAAGTGGACCGAAACCCCTTTGGCGACCTTGTCCGCGCCACGTGGGCTTGCGCACCCTTGCGTCTATCGAGGCTTCTGCGTGACCGGCTGTTCTACCAACGCCAAACAAAGTGCTCTGGTGACCTGGATTCCGCGTGCAATTGCCGCCGGCGCGGAAATCCGTGACCTCGCGATGGTCGGCAAGATTGCGGTCGACAACACCGGGCATACGACCGGTGTTCACTACCACAGACAGGGCCGTTGGCGCTTTCAGCGCGCGCGCAATGTCGTTGTGGCCGGCTACGCCATTGAAACGCCCAGGCTGCTATTGAGTTCAGCGAACGATCAGTTTCCGGACGGCCTCGCCAATTCATCTGGTCTGGTTGGCAAGAACTTGATGGCTCAATCCAACCAGGCAGTCTGGGGTCTCTTGGATGATGAAGTCCGCTCCTATAAAGGACCGCCATCACTCGCTATCACGGAACACTGGAATTACGAGGACAAGGGGAAGGATTTCTTTGGTGGCTATTCCTACATGAGTCAGGGTCCGCTCCCCCAGCTCTGGGCCAATACTCAGATGAGCGCGCGCGGCCTTTGGGGCGAGGACCTTATTCGTGAAATGGAGGAATATAACCACGTCGTCGGCCTGAAAATCGTAGGCGAGATGCTGCCGCAGGAATCGAACCGGGTGACGCTCGCCGATGATGTCGATCAGTATGGCCTTCGTATTCCGCGAATTACCTATTCATGGTGCGACAACGATAAACGGTTGATCGACCACTCGCTTAAATTCATGACGCAAGCGCTCTGCGCGATCGATGCCAAGGACATCTGGACGCAAGACGACGACACCTGTCACTTGAACGGTACTGCGCGCATGGGCGAAGACCCGAAAAGCAGCGTGGTGGATACGAATTGCCGAAGCTGGGACATTCCTAACCTTTGGGTTTGCGACGGCTCGGTGTTTCCAACCGTTGGCGGCGTCAATCCTTCGCTCACGATCCAAGCCATTGCTTGCCGTACGGCCGACCGCATAAGGGAACTCGCAGATAGAGGCGAGCTTAGGCGATGACTCGTGCAATTGGAGATTATGCCCTTATTGGCGATTGCGAAACGGCCGCCTTGGTGGGACGAGACGGGTCGATTGACTGGTTGTGCTGGCCACGTTTCGACAGCGCCGCTTGTTTCGCCGCACTGGTGGGTTCCAACGACAACGGCAGATGGTCGTTGGCGGCAACCGATCCACATGCGCGAGTTTCACGACGCTATCGCAAACATACTCTCATCCTGGAAACGTCGATCGAAACGGCAACCGGCGCCGTCATTGTGATCGATTTCATGCCAATCCGGGGCGATGCTTCGGATGTTGTCCGCCTCGTGCGCGGCGTGCGGGGCCAGGTCGCGATGCGGACCGAGCTGGCGGTCCGGTTCGATTACGGCTCCGCCACGCCCCGGATCGACCGTTTCGACCACGAAACGCTTATTGCCACCGCGGGGGCCGATATGGTCGCGTTGCGAACGCCGGTACGGCTGAACGACGTTGGACCAGGAACAACAGGTGAGTTCACGATATCGGCCGATCAGACCGTCCCGTTTGTGTTGACCTACAGTTCATCGCATCTGGCTCCGCCCCGGCCAATCGACCCCATGACAGCATTAGCCGAGACCGAAGCTTTTTGGTGCGGTTGGGCGGGCGGCACGCAATCGGCGGGTGAGTGGTCCGAGCCCGTTATTAGATCCCTGATCACGTTGAAAGCGCTTACATACAAGCCTACCGGAGCTATCGCCGCGGCGCCAACGACTTCGCTGCCGGAGAAATTGGGCGGAAAACGGAACTGGGATTACCGCTATTGTTGGCTGAGAGATGCTACTTTTACGCTTATCACGCTCATGAACGCAGGCTTTTACGATGACGCACGGGCATGGCGCAGCTGGCTGCTCCGTGCTGTCGCCGATGGACCGGACCACGCCCAAATCATGTATGGAATGAGCGGCGAAAGACGTCTTCCGGAGCGGGAGATACCGTGGCTCTCCGGCTTTGAAAATTCAAGGCCCGTACGCGTCGGCAATGCCGCATACAAGCAGATGCAGATCGATGTCTATGGTGAAGTCATTGACGCGCTGCATCACGGCCGAGTAGGAGATCTCGACAACGACGAGGCGGCCTGGCAATTGCAAACAGAGCTCCTAGCGCATCTCGAGTCGCTCTGGCGGGAGCCCGATCACGGCATCTGGGAGACGCGCGGAAATAAGCAGCAATTTACGAACTCAAAAGTGATGGCGTGGGTAGCGTTTGATCGGGGTATAAAATCGATCGAAAATTTTGGAAACTGTGGACCTCTCGAGCGATGGCGGGGGATGCGCGACACGATCCACAAAGAAGTGTGCCGGCACGGTTTCAACAACGAACTTGGCGCCTTCGTGCAGACCTACGGATCGAAGGAGTTGGATGCGAGTGCATTACTAGTTCCGCTGGTAGGATTTCTGCCCGTCGAAGACCCGCGGGTCCATTCGACCGTTGAAGCGGTCATGCGACACCTGCTCGTCGATGGCCTCGTCAGACGCTATGATACCGATGCCGGAATGGACGGCTTGCCTCCTGGAGAGGGCATTTTCATCCCTTGCAGCTTTTGGCTCGCTGATAACCTGATCCTCCTCGGCCGCCGCGAGGAAGCGCGTCAGCTTCTGCAGCGATTGTTATCCTTGTGCAATGACGTTGGCTTACTCTCTGAGGAATATGACCCGAAAGCCGGCGAACTGCTCGGCAATTTCCCGCAAGCATTTTCGCATGTGGCGTTGATCAACACGGTATACCTCTTCACTTCCCAGGGTAAACACAAAAGACATGTAACCGGCCACTGAAGCCTGCAGCCGGCGGATCAAGATACAATGTCGATCTCATGCAGAACGCAGCATGTTCATAAGCTAACGGGTTGCGCCCTTTGTATCGTTGAAAGATTGAAGAGGTGACTCTAAGCCCGCGAGTAACTCATAGTCGCGCCGAGCCATAATAAACGTATGGAGGGTACCGAGGCGTCCCCCGCCCCTGCCTGCTTTGCGGCACAATCACTCGCACGCGATGACTACCGTCGTTCCGCAGATAACGATAGCAATGCCCACCAAGGCAAAAAACATCGCTGCCGCCACTGATTCTTTTCGTCTGGCGCGACGGATGCAAATTATGGCAAACCCTACCACAACTAAACCAACCAGATTCGCTATAAAAGCGGCCCCGCTGAGTTCCAACATTCCGTGTTCGGCATTGAATATCATTGCCAATTTCTGAAAGCGTACCCCTCCTTCCTAAGTAATTCTGCACGAAATACCTGGTTCGCAGATATAGTGTCGCATCGTTCAGTGGGTCGATGAACGGCGAGAGTTCTTGGGCGATGTCGAGCCACGTGACGCCGTCATCGACGCAAAACCGTGCGCCACGCCAGTCGCGCCGCTGACGCGTGGCTCCTCTTCCTGGCGCCTCACAATCCAATCTCAATCCTATCGCGCAGATATTCGCCAACGCATCGGCAATGTGCTTGGAGCATTCGACTCGCACGACGCAGGATAAATTAATGGGCCTGAAGGGCGCCAGGCCGAAACGAGCAATTGACAAGAGTGAGAAATAATCGCGGGCCGGTCGCCACTCCGGCTGACCACTTTTTCGCTACCTACGCACCGTGAGGTAGTGGCCGCTGCGTTTCGGATTTCCGCTTTGAGTGCCCCTCACCTAAGAAGCCCCCGGCTCCCGTGCGTTCCCTGCTGCGTGTCTGCATTCCACGCCGCCGAGACTATGTGAATTAATTAGTTGCGCTCGCGCAATTTCACAAGACGAAACTAGATACCGAGACGATTTTTTGCAAAGGACATCTGTTGCAGATCGATAACGTTCACTTGGTCGGACGTTTGCTGCCGCGTGGACCATCAGGCCGGCGGCGCAGAATGACGTCAGCGAGCTTGAACCAATCACCTTTGAAGTTGTTGTCGCAGTAAGGATGCCCGATAAACCAGCGCTCAGTGAATGTGGATAAAGGACTTCGGCAGAGCCGCCGGGAAGCTCTTTCGCACCAATCAAGGAGTGCCGATGCCGAAAGCAGTATTGATTGCAGCCGCCCTGCTCGCGGGGATGGGGTTGGCAGTCGCGCAAGATCGGGTGCCCGGCAACAAAAGCGAGGCCGCAACCCCAGCGCCGCCCGCACAACAGAGCGCACCACCTGACAAGGTTGGCCCGGGTCCTTTGAATTCACCCGATGCGGTTCCTCCCGACACTAAGGCGGAAAATAACGAACCAGCACTGAAGATGGATACCGGGAAGGAAAATAAAAAGCCGCCGTCCGACGATCCGTCCACTGTCCAACCCCGTTGACTGCCGCGTTCAAGGACAAATCAAAGTAATCGGTGGCAGCGGTAGCCAGAAGGCGTCACTCGGCGCAGTCATGGACCGTACCGGCTTCACAGTCGGACGGCCGCCCTTAATCGCCAAGGGCGGCATGAAAGTTGGAGACGCTAATTTCGGACTTGTCCGCGGCCACCTCCAACAATTCTTTCTAAGTCAGTTTCCAAAAATGACTTTCGAACAAACCGAAAATTTGAACGAGGATGATCCTAAGCTGACATGATGACGACGGCCAACCTTGGTCTTACATTGACCGCCCCGCGAGTCAATTCGAACCCATCCATCCCGGCATCTGCACATCTGTCATAAGCAGCGTAATATTTTCGTCATGGACAATCTTTTTTAACGCTGCACCGAACTAGCGAGTTGCACCGAACATCCAAGTCTTCCAATAGGACGCAGGTAATTTCGCGGACCGGGGTTCATCATCAACTATGAGGACAACCTGTGACAATCAAAATAACAACTTGTAGCAAGTCTAATCGTTCCTCATTGCTACTTGGCGGACACACCTTGCAAAGATCTGCAACAGGTGTGATATCGGCACTGGGCCTGGAAATCCGCTCCAGTACGCTCGCGTGCAGTAGCGCCACCATTAGCAGCGCGTTTGAACAAAATCGGAACCAACCCACTTCAAGCACGTTTCTACTTGTCTCTTTTTGAAAGAAAGGTCGTTATGTTTAGCCCCTGGCAATTTGGAATCGACGTTCAGCATGTCATCACGACACGCGTCCTGCGTATGATGGCCGGTAATCTAACTTCGCGCGAAGCCAGGAAAATGATCACTGAAAAACACAAAGCCTTCTCGAACGCGCAGATTGTGGGCGCCTACGCGCTCTGGACCGAAGGTCCCCTTTGCGGCCGGCCGCGAAATGATCGGCGTATATCAGCGTGCCGTGAGCGCAAATTGCGCCAGACTCGCCACTACACGGTGAAGGCGGTTCCTTACGGGTCGCGGGCCATGCCGGCGACTAATCTCGGCCAGGGAATGCGTAGCCTACCGCGGGATTGAATGGTTGCTCGGTACAACATGGAAGAAGTCGTGGCCGCACCCAACGTCGGAGCGATGGCACCTTTTCCCGCCTCCGTCGCGCTCCAGCGCGTGCATGAGGAAGCACCGGCCGGTCATTTCACTCTGGGATGGCTTCTCGCCGGGCTAAGCAAACACTCCTTCGGGATCATCTTGCTTCTTCTCTCCATAATCGCGATCGCGCCCGGTGTCTCGATCGTGGCCGGCGCACTGATTTTTATCCCCGCATTCGAAATGATCGCGGGCCGATCTTCCCCCGTCTTTCCGCGTCGGCTCGCGGCCTATCCGTTGTCCACACCTCAACTTTCGGCCGTGGTGCAGCGAGCCATACCAGTGCTGAGATATCTCGAAAAGGTGATACATCCGCGCTGGCCCACGCCGCCCGAGCCGACAAAGCGTTTCGTTGGCGTCGTCGTGGCGATCCTGAGTACCAGTCTGGTTTTCCTTCCAATCCCTCTCAGCGGCGTCGTTCCCGCGATGGCAATCGGCCTCATCGCACTGGCCTATCTGGAAGAAGACGGCCTTCTTCTCTTAATTGGACTGGTAGTTGCCATCATTGTGCTGGCCGTCGAGCTTGCCGCAGTCTGGGCGATGGTCCTTGGCGCAAAATGGATTGTTGGTCTTTAACCGGTCGGTCTCGCCTTCACAACTCGCCTCCGGATGATGACGGAACTTGCCGACGCGTTGTCGTGCTGATGGCGTTTCGCAGTCAGCCCGCTTCGACCTCGTCGAGCCAGCGTTCGTTGCGGAGTGCCTGCGTCAATTGACGCACCGCCGCGTTCACGTCTCGCGATTTACCAGTCTGGATCGCCTCCGTTAGCAGTGCCCGCGCAAAGGTCCATCGCGGCAGGCTCATCAACTCGGCTGGCAATCTACGGTCGATCAGCTTGATTGCTTCCTCCGCAGTTTTGATGCTCAGGCGCAGACCGGGCGCGCGCACCCGCACTTGCGTCGGCAATTTCAGCCGCCGCGGGTGTGCGCTATCCGCCCGACCTTTACGCGGCGGTTTCGGCTTTAGCGGACCTACGCCGCCACTTTCTACGGATTCGTTTGTCGCCACCTCGTTTTCCGCCGCGCCCTTGAAGCGCGCGGTCTTGATGGCAAAGACTCTAATCTGCCGCGCGATGTTCTTGAACTGCTGCTCACCGATATCGATGAACTCTTCCTTCAGACGATCGCGAACCTGGCGGTAGGCGTCTTCGGAAAGAAATATGCCGCCAGGCTCGGCGACAGTTTCGATCCGGGAGGCAATGTTGACGCTGTCACCGAGCAAATCACCGTCAGGCTCAACCATAACATCGCCGACGTGAATCCCGATGCGGAATTCGATCCGATTCTCCGGTTTGAACGCGGAATTGCGCGCCGTCACGCCGGATTGGATCTCCAGCGAGGCGCGTACCGCGTCCACCACGCTGGCAAATTCGACCAAGATGCCATCGCCCATCGTCTTGATGATTCGGCCACGATGCCTCTCGATAGGCGGGTCGAGAAGATCGGACCGGAACTCGCGCAGGAGCGCCATCGTTCCTTCTTCGTCAGCCCCGGTCAGGCGCGAAAACCCGACGACGTCGGCCGCAAGAATTGCCGCCAGCCTTCGTTCGACGTGTTCCACTGTCATTTGTTCCCGGCTATGAGTTGCGGAATTACCGGGCTTCGGCCGATCCGACTACACTTAAACCACAGAGTTGAGGCCGCATTGCGGCTCGGGACGATCACCGCCACCGTCCAATCATCTACCGTTCACTGCCGGTGACTAACTGGGCTATTTCCGCTCTTCATCCACCAACGATACGCTCATCGCGAAGTCGCGCGCGGCGCCTGGTGCGATGTTCATGATGCCGGGCTTATCGCGGATGTCGCCGGCGAAGTTTTGCGGGTCCGCAAAGCCTTGCCAGGGCTCGATGCAGAGAAAACCTGCGCCCGGTTTTGTCCAGACGCCGAGCGTTGGAAAGCTGTCGAATTGCACCCTGAGCTGCGGACCGGATGGCGCGCCGTAAACGAGTTGCCTGCTGGTGAGCCGGTCGAAGATCACCGCGTCGTCGACGAATAGCTCGTCGCGTATCACCAATTCGTTGCCGCGGACCGGGGTCGGTTCAGGAGCGGGTTTCAGGAAACCGTGCGTATCGATACGCCGGATCGGCGCGGGTTCGTCGTGGGCGAAGCGGATGCGGTGTTCGTCGCGCGGCCTGCCGTAAGGCAGCGGCCAGCGAAACGCTGGGTGAAAGCCGAAGCACGCCGGCATCGGCCGCGCATCGAGGTTCGCGACCGTTGCCGTGATCCGCAATGTGTTGGCCGCGAGCACAAAACCAATGTCGAGCTGAAATTCAAACGGATAGATCGCGCGCGTCTTGTCCGACGCAGTGAGCCGCATCGTGACCCGATCGTCCGCTTGCGTCACGATTTCGAACACCGAGTCGCGCGCAAAGCCATGCTTGGTCATCGGATAGACGGTACCATCCAGCCGGTAGCTGCCGTTAACCAACAGGCCGATGACCGGAAACAGGATTGGCGCGCGGCCATGCCACACGGCAGGGTCGCCATCCCACTGTAATTGCCGGCCGCCACTGTCCGTGATCCGCTGCAGCTCGGCACCCAAACTCGAAATTTCGGCTGAGAGGTTTTCCGAACGGATGGTCGCCACCGTCGCTTTGCCCACGTGCATCGTCTCCTCACGATTTCTTTGCCGGCAACGCCGCAAACGGCAATGCCTGGGCGGCCTGTCCTCTGGCCGATCGCGGTGAAAGACAGACCTTCTCGTTCTCGCAACGCGCCTGCGCCCGAGTTGTGCCAACAAAGCTACGAAGACTCCCCTTAAGTGAGGGGAGCAGAGCGCCGAAAGACGCACCTGTGGGCCGCGCTTGTGAGGCGCGGCGACGTACCCTCCCCGGAAAGCAGGTTGAAGGCACGCCTCGCCTCTCGGCGCTCCACTGCGGTTTCCAAGAACCTTCCGGCCTTGGGCTCAGCTTGAGTTCCGCGCTTCCTGGAATCACCGGATGCAAACGGGAGGACCCTCTCCGGCACCAGTGCAGCGAGCTCCTCGCAGACCGGCATTGGGCCGGCCGGGCGGGTTTCCAAGCTGCCCGCAGACGGAGTGCAAATCCGCCTTCGGGAACCGCGCTCGCTCCATGTTCGGGATGCCTCGAGAACATGCCCCTCGATGCACGAGCATAGGCCATGTAACCAGTATAGGGACAAAAATCAAGAGGTCGTCACTAAAAAAAATACGGCCTATTTTCCCGCTTCCCGGCTCAATCCTACTGGCAGGCGAATTGCTCTCCGGAGCGGCCGAAGCAGTATTTCTTGCCGATATTGACCAGTTGGACGCGCCGGTTCACCCCCGATGTCGGGTTTTTCGGGTCGCGCAACTGCTCTTCGCCCATGCCGACTGCTTGCAGCACGCCCGGATTGACCCCGAACGGATCGACCAGCGCGGCAACGATGGCGTCGGCGCGGCGCTGGCTCAAACCGACATTGTACTGCCGGCCGCCAACCGAGTCGGTATGGCCGATGACCAGGAAGCCGTAACCGAGCAGGATCGGATTATGCAGCGCATCGGCGATCCGGCCGACCGCGCGGTAGGATTCCGGCTTGATCGCCGCGGAATTGAAATCGAATTCAACCTCGATGGTGAACTGAGCGAGATTGGCAAGCTGCGGAAAGGTCAGCGAGCGCGGCGGGAGCGTTCCCGGATAGTCGCGGATATTGTCGAGCACGGCCTGCCGCATCTGGGCCGCGGTCATATCGAGCTTGGCATTGTTACTCACGCCGACGAGACTGGTGGCGATCTGGCCCGAGCTCAATTGATTCTGCGCGACGGCGGCCGTCAAAGCGAGCGCGAAGATCCCGGCCGCGACGGCGGAAATATAATGCGGTTTCATTGTTGTGCCCTCTCCGTGCGCCAGCCGGTGTCGGTGAAGGTTTGATTGCATTGCGGACTGAGCGCCGACGGCGCGACGCTGACCAGACATTCCACCAGATGCGCATCGGCGTGTGAGGTGCCGCACAATCTGTTGATGTCGGCGCTGCAAACATCGCCGATGTCACGCTGCGCCGCCGCGCGGCGCGAAATCGAGGCATAGACCGCGAGGCGTGTTTGCTGGCATTGCGGCGATACCCTCGCCTGATTGGCGTCGAGACAACCCTTGAGGTGGCCGCCGCCAAGTTCGACGCCTCTGCAGTATTTGCGCAGATCGGCGCCGCAGGCGGTGGCAAGCTGTTGCACCGCATCGGCGTAGCTCATGGTTTGAGCGATCGAGGCGCCAACGCCGCCGATGAGAAAAAATAACGTTAGAAAAAAGGACGCTCGTCGTCTTTCGGCCCTACCCATTCCACCCTCCCCACCGCCGTCCTCGTTGAGCGGCTATCCCAGTGGTCGCATTCTACCGGCTTCTGTGTTCATTTCCACCCGTAAGTTGTAGAAGGTACGGCCGTACCGTGACCTTCCAAACCGCTACGGTGCGCGTTGCCGGTTAGAACTTCATCTCGATCCGGGTGATCGTCTTGGCAGGCTCCGGGCTTTCTATTCTTTTGCATTTTCGCTCGCGTAGCCGCAGGCGCCTTCTTCTTTTTTGCCTGATTAAACTCAACAGCAGCACGGACGAGCGTTTTCAGAGCACGCTCATTAATCTTATCGCCCTCGGAAATATCGATCGCCCGTCTCATATTGCCTTCGAGGCTGGCGTTGAAGAGGCCTGAAGGATCCGCCAACGAGGCGCCGTGGGCGAAGGTCAGCTTCACTACATTCTTGTAGGTCTCGCCAGTGCAGATGATTCCGGCGTGCTCCCACACCGGAACGCCTCGCCACTTCCATTCCTCGACAACTTCGGGGCAGGCTTCTTTGATAAGACCTCGCACCTGGGCAAGCGTCTCGCCCCGCCAGTCGCCAAGCTCCTTGATTTTCCCGTCGATCAGATGAGAGGCGGAGGCTTCGCCTTTTGCTTCCTTCGTGCCGATCTTCTTCATGGATTGTCGCTCACCCGTCATCGCTTGAGAAAAACCAGTCAATTCGTAACAACCATTAAGCGTCAAGCGGCCTTTCCGTCCAGGACGTAGCAGGCTGGACGACGATGTTCTCTTAGGTGATCGGTTGCGGCTCGGGGAATTTCCATCTTCCGTTCAGGATTTCTGGCCGCGGGCGATAGAGCCGCACGGTGTAGTTCCATCCCCTCATGATCGGCAGGCAGTTCGGAATTTTGCCGTCGCAACCGCCGAACTGGATGGTGACCGCGCCATCGGCATCCTTTTTCGCCGTGATGTTGTTGAGCGAATAGGCGTTGTACGGATTCTTCTCGAAATAGCCGGCGGCGTCGTAAACGCTGACCGACCAGAAGGCGTCGACCGGCACGTCTTTGACCGTGAGCTTGTAGAACGTCTTGCCATCATCCTTCGGCGGGCTGAAACCAAGATAGGTCGCATCCTTGTCGGGATTGCCGCCCCAGCCGGCGGCGGTGCCGATCAGGTGCCGCACTGGATCGACCTCGCCCTTCGCCCCGAAAGCGTGGGCGAAGCCTCCGGCATATTTGGCGAGTATGAGCAAGGCGTCCCGAATAGCCTTTTGGCTCACCGGGTCCCAATTCGGCACATCGAACGTGCCGGGACTGCTCTGGCTGACCTTGATCGCGTCCTGAAGCTTGTGGACCGCATCGAGATCCGCTGGATCGTTCGGATCGACCAGGGTGCGAACGCCGACGACGACGTAACGCGTTCCGACATTCTGGCGCGTCAGGGTGTGAGAACCGGCGCCGTAATAGACCGCTGGAACGTAGTGATCTTCGTTGATGACCTGCATGGACATGAAACGCTTGCCGGCGTCGGGCATTGTGATCGTCACGGGTCCGGCATCGAGGTCGAAAACACCGAACGAGTAGAGCGTGTCGCGGTTGAGCCGGATGACGGTCTGATTGTCGATGGAGGCGGGCTCGCGATTGTTGCCGAACCGCCCCACGCCGCCCGCTTCCTTGGCAAAATTGCCCATGTAGAGGTCGGACTCCGCGCGCGCGAAATTATCGATGGTAACGGGAATAGGCGCCTCGGCGGGCGATTGGGCGTGAGCCACGGCAAGTGCGGCAAACAGGGGCACGGTGGAGAAAACGAGCTGCTTCTTCATTACGGCCTCACTTCATTTCGATCGGAAAGATCACCTTCCAGTCGTTCTTCATATCGACGATGGTCCAGCCTTTAGCCCTGCCCTCGTCCAGCGCCTTGTCGAGCTTGCCGACCTTCGACTGCCGGTCGTAGGCGTATTCGCGCACCGCGTCGGTGTGATGCACGAGCCCCATGAAGCGTGCGCCGCTTCCCGCCGCCGCCCATTCCATCGGCTGATAGACAAGATCGGTATAGCGCCGCTTGAAACGCGGATGCTCCGCGGTCGCGATCCAGTCGAGCACGGCTTTGTTGAAGTCCTCGACCGTCGTGCCGGTATGGGTCGCCTCGATTACCTCAAGCAGCCCTTTCCCCCCGACCCCCGCCAATACCGTTGGATCTTCGTCATACTGATCGGAGACGATGTCCGCGCCGTCGTTTGACATCGCTTGCTCCTGTTCTGACAAGGCGTCGCAATCCGACGTAACTCGTGGGTTTATTGAATCATCTCCAGGTGGCCCGTCGCAGCTTGAGCGACGATACGCCGAGAACAGCGTTCACCGCGATGGAGCCCTGCTGAGAAAGCGGTTGCAGCACGAAGGTGCGTCCGGTGCCGCCGGCGATGCCGAAGCCGACATCGCCGCTCACCCCGACATATTCGGCCGCAAGCGCACCAGGCGGCACGGCGGTTGTCGGCGCAAAGACGCCCCATCCGAGGACGCCGCCGGCACTGCCACCGATATCGATACCGACTGTGTTGATGGCGCCGTCATAATATTGCGGCGGCACCGTCGCCAAACTCGGGGTGTAAGTGCACTGCATCGGCTGATGGCCGGCAATGACGAAGCCGACACTCGGATCGACCTTGCACATCAGCACGCCAACTTGGGTCCAGGGTTGCTGCTGGCGCTGCGCCGCCGCGCGGGTTACAAAGTTTGCTGGGATAGCAAGCACCAAAGCAAACATCACGAGCAGGAAACGATAGCGGATCACGACACCGGCTCCTTTTGTAGAAGCGATGACATCAGTGTTTTTGCCGCGCCGCGGCGGTCTGCAGTCCGGTCGGCATGACGCGGCGCACGTCGGCGAGCGCCTTTTCGCAGGCTTTATAATTGCCGGCGCTGTTCGCACTGCGCGCCCGTGTCATGGCATCGTGCACGGCGTCGAATGTACTGGGCTTTATCTCGCCCATCTTTTCTTCGACGGTCGCCATGCCGTACGGCGTCGGTTGAACGCCCATGCCCGCGCTAATGCCCGGCGGCACACCTGGGCCGGCCGCGGCGATGGCCTCGACATTGGCATCGATGCGCGCCTGCATATGATCGATGTCGTTCGAGCAGGAGGCGGCATCGGCCGCCGAAAGCGATGCGCACAGCGCCGCCACGCTCCATATTGTTAATCTCGGAATGTCCATGCCGTTCTCCCTAATTGGCCGTTGCATTTGAACGGGCGCGCTTTCGCGACGCGCCCGCTTCGCCGTTCGTTATTGTCCCTCGTGAGACTTCATCACCGCCTCGATCTTGTCCTTGATGGCGGCGAGGTTGAAGGATGCGGCCTGCTGCATCGGCGGGAAGTCGATCAAGGATTGGGCCGCCGCTGCCACCGTCTGCTGTACCTGGACGAAGCGCCAGAACTCGCGCGCCATGAAGTCGTTCATGTAGCCGCCGCCCTGATCGTTGAGCGTCTCGCCCCGGATCGACGGCGTCCGCTCGAACGGATCCTGACGCAGGTTGACGATGGTCGGCATGTCGGTCGTCACCTTTTCACCCGGCCAGCCGAAAGGCTGCTGGTAGAATTGGAATTTGAAATCATCGATCCGGATGGCACCGAGTTGCGACTCACCGAAATAGAACAATTCGTGGCGCGCCGAAGGTCCTTTGCCGGTCAACAAATCCATCTGGTTGTAGCCGTCGAGATGATTCTTGTAGGTCCGGTCACCGATCGTCACACCTTGCAGCAACTGCTGGACGATGTACGGATTTCCCGCAGCGGCAACCAATGTCGGCAACCAGTCGAGGCCGGAGAAAATGCCGTTCTCCACCGAGCCCGGTTTGATCTTGCCCGGCCAGCGGACGAGGCAGGGCACCCGGAAACCGCCTTCGAACACCGTGCCCTTGGTGGCGCGGAAGGGCGTCATGCCGCCATCGGGCCAGGTGAACACTTCGGCACCGTTATCCGTCGTGAAGATCACGATAGTGTTGTCGGTGACGCCGATGTCGTCGAGGTGCTTGAGCAGGTCGCCGATGTCGTCGTCCATCTGCGCCATGCCGGATTCTTCAAGGCCGTAATTGCTCTGGAAATTCATCTTCGCCTGATACTTTTTCGCCAGATAGGTGAAGACGTGCATGCGGGTGGTGTTGTGCCAGATGAAGAACGGTTTGCCGGCTTGCTTGGCCCGATCCATGAAGCCCTTGGTTTGATCGACCAGGACTTCGTCGAAAGTCTGCATGTTGTATTTGGCGGGGCGGCCCTGCTGCCACATCTGATGATCGCCGCTCATATCGTGGAACGGCGCCAGCGGGCCTTCATCGACGATACGCTGCTTGCCGACTTTGCCCCAGCGCGGCTGCACCGTCGCATCGTCGACATCGGTCGCATAGGAGTGCACGAGATTCCGCGGTCCGTATTTGTCGATCCATTCCTGCGGATAGTCGAACCAGTACGGATCGGACATCGCATCGAGGTGGTAGAGATAGCCGAAAAATTCGTCGAAGCCGTGCACGGTCGGCAGATATTTGTTCAGGTCGCCGAGATGGTTCTTTCCGAATTGCCCGGTGGCGTAGCCCATCGACTTCAGCAGCAGCGCGGTCGTCACCGATTGGTCTGGCATGCCGACATCGGCTCCCGCCTGCCCGACCGTCGTCAGACCCGTGCGCAGCGGGATCTGCCCGGTGATGAAGTTGGCGCGGCCGGCGGTGCAACTCGCCTCCGCATAGTAATCGGTGAAGCGCATGCCGTCGGCGGCGAGTTTATCGAGGTTCGGCGTCTTGCCTGACATGATGCCCTGGTGATAGGCGCCGATATTGAACCATCCGATATCGTCGCCCATGATGACGAGGATGTTCGGCTGCTGCCCGGATGGCGCCGCTTGTGGTGCTTGCGCGACGGCCTTCTGAACGCTTGTGGCGGTGCCCAGCGCCGACGCAGCAGCAAGTGTCGTGCTGGCAAGCAGGATATTGCGGCGGTTCACCTGCCGGCTTTTCTGTTCGTCCTTGGATCGCTTCGCGGAGTTGTCGTTATCGCCGACTTCGCTCATGTCGCTCTCCCTGTTGGATTGAACTTTTGCGCCTTCAGTTTCTCCTCACGACACATCGAAACCCGACGTGGCTTGTTGAGGTATCCACCGCTTCCGCATGGCGCGCGGCCGGACGGTACCGGCGGCAATAATTCGGCGCGCACAGATGCGAGCCGCCCTTGATGACTTTCCGCGGAATCTTGATTGCGGGCTGGGCGGGATCGAAGCTCCCCTCCTCGCCTCCGCCGCGCGGGTTTTCAGGAACGCAACATGCCTTCGGCGCGTCGGCTTGGTGTTTTTGCGAATACCAGTCGGCCGTCCATTCCCAGACATTGCCGATCATGTCGTAAACGCCGTAGCCATTGGCCGGGAAAGCCAGCACCGGCGAGGTGCGGTCGAAACCGTCGTCGCAGCGATTTTCGTGCGGGAAATTTCCTTGCCAGGTATTGGCGCGATGTTTGCCGCCGGGCTTGAACTGGTCGCCCCAAGCGAACTCGGCGCCGTCAAGGCCGCCGCGCGCGGCGAATTCCCACTCGGCTTCGGTCGGCAGTTCCTTGCCCGCCCATTTGGCATAAGCGAGAGCATCGCTGAACGCGACGTGCACGACCGGATGATTATCCAAGGCATTGATGTTGGATTTCGGTCCGTAGGGATGGCGCCAGTCGGCGCCTTTGAGGAACGCCCACCATTCGCCCCAGTTTTTTAGATCGACCGGGCGTCCCGGTGGCGTAAACACCAACGAGCCGGCGTAGAGCATGTGCGGCAATGCGCCGGGATAATTCTCGGGATCTGGCGTGACTTCCGCAAACGTGACGTGGCCGGTGGCTTTGACGAATTCCTTGAATTGCCGATTTGTCACCGGGGTGCGATCGATCCAGAAGCCGCCGACGCTAACCCGGTGCGCCGGCGCCTCTTCCGGATAATGTTTGTCCGATCCCATGCGGAATGTACCGCCCGGAATCCACACCATGTTTGGCGGCGCTGTGGGTTGCGCCGTTCGCGACTCTACAAGGGAACTATCACCCACGATTCCTCGCGCCATGCAAAGCGCCGTGCAAATCTAGCTCAATGTCGCCGCTGGAATCGTAAAAAATCGCAGTCGCTTATCTTAAAAATTTTGTTTCTTTCACCGCAATTCCAGGCGACCAAGCACCAGACTAGCCTGATATATTCGGCACCGTCATGACAAACGCGTGAGAGAAATATTCGTGCAACACGTCACGCTCAATTTTATGTGTAATCGAGGCACCCCGTTACCTTGCGCGGGCTGAAGAATGCTGTGTCAAAAACCATGATTGCTGTAGTGGCGCGCCACCACCCACCGCGCTGAGTTGCGCGCTATTCTTTCATCAACGCGTCAAAAGCCTGGGCGAAACCAGCGAACGACACCGGCGCCGAAATCTCGTGACCGCCCGCGTCGGCGAAGCTCAATTTGCCGCCCGCGGCGGCGGCGCGGAATTTCCTCAACATCTCTTCCTTGAGGTCGAACTCGGCGAAACAACCCGACGGCAGGCAACGCGCGAACGGCGCGACGATGCCCGGATCGGCGTCCGCGGTCTGAATGCGAACATTGGTCGCAAACGAAACGTTCACCGGCACCTGTACGATGAAGCGAACAGGCTCGCCTTTAGCCGGACGCGCAATGCCGATGCGTGAGAACGGAACAGTCCGGCCCTGGACCTGAGCTTGTGCGACCTGGGCCATGTCGCACAATTTTTGTGGCGGCGGTCCGGCCTGAGTCTGGCACTGCACGACCCAATCGCCATAAGTCGCAGTCGTACTCTGCGGCGCGTCGCCCTGCGCCGCCGGCTGTGACTGCGGTTGTGACGGTGCCTGCGCCTGCATGGCAGGCCGCGGTGGCGGCGCCGGGCGTGGGGCGGGCTGTTGTTGGGCTTGAGCGGCCGCAGAGCCAACGATAACGGCCAGCATGGCGGCCGTCGCCAATGAGACGCTTTTCCTCAGCTTCGGCACAACAGAGCTCCCCGGACCCATAATAATGTCGCGCTCGTTCTCCTGCACCAAGTTCAGCCGCGAGGCAACCGGGAAGGTCGGCGTCGGAACGGGTAGCATTAAGACGGCAACACGCCGTCAACCGGCTTTGCGGCGGCCGATATATTTGGCGAGATTTCGCAAATTACTTTGCAGCGCTGCCAAATCGAGCTTGGCCGGATCGAAGTCCGGTTCGTCCCATTCGACCATGCCTTCGTGATGAAGGTGCTCCGGATCGGCAATCGCGCGCAAATAGGTTTCGTAACCGTCCGGGCCGCCGATATCGGCTGGCGGACACCGTCCCTCGCCGCCGATCAGCCGGGGATAAACGGCACCGGGAACAGCGTCCGAGACCGCCTCGACTGTGACGGTGTGATGCCAATCGTCGCCGAAGACGTAGCTGTAGGTAAAGGTCGATCCCAATGCGATCACGTCCGAAAGTAGCGCGGCCTCGGCCGGCAGCGGATTTTCTTCCGCGTCCCGGTCTATCAAGCCCCAGGTCTTGCTGCCGATGCTGAATTCGAACGGATGGCAATTCTGCCAGCCGATCGCGATCTGCAGCACAAAGTGAAGATCGTCGAGCCGCATCGCAGCGGAAACCTCGACGACCCTGACGACGGCCGGAACGACCTCGTCTATCTGGACGCGAAGGCGGACGATCCGATTATTCGGCGGCATGCTGGAACGTGAGCAATTCACCCTCGGTGCCAAGATCGACGATCTTGCCGTCCTTGATGACCATGGACAGGTTCTTACCGCCCTGGAGCACGGTGATGTCGGCGATCGGATCTTTGTTGACCACGATGATGTCGGCGAGGCGGCCCGCAGCAATCTCTCCGACCTGCCCCTCAAGACCTACGGCGTAGGCATTGTCGCGGGTCGCGGCGACAATCGCTTCCATCGGCGTGAAGCCACCGTGCTTTACGAAAATCTCAAGCTCCTTGGCGTGGTTGTCGCCATAAGGCGTGAACGAGTTGTTGCCGGTATCGGTGCCGACCAAGAGCTTGATGCCGAGCTTGCGGGCTTTGTGCATCAATTCGCCGAGCAGATCGTAATGCCGCTTCATACGGTTGACGTCGATCTGAAGCTGCTGCTGACCGACTTTGTTGCCGAGCTCAATGACGATGGCGAGGAAGGTCGCCGTCGGAATGATAGGCATGCCCGCCTTGGCGACCGCTTCCAGGTCGGCGTCGGTCGCCAGATCGGCATGAATGATCCAATCGACTCCGGCTTCCGCCGCGGCGCGGGTCGAGCCGGCGCCGCGAGAATGGATGCCGACCCGCAGATTGCGTCGATGGGCTTCGCCGACCACCGCCGCGATCTCGTCGCGCGCCAGCATTTGGGATTCACCGGAGCGGCTGTCCGCCATCTTGATGAAGTTGACGCCATGCTTGCCCTGGCGGCGTACCTCCGTGACCATCTCGTCGGCGGTGTTGCAGAGCTTGCCGATCGAATGATCGGGCGTTCCTTCCCATGACGGCTCGTCGTCCTCGATACAGCCATAGGTGACGATCATGCGGCCGGCGACATACATGCGCGGCCCTTCCATCAAGCCGAGCTTGATGGCGTCGCGCACGCCGACATCGGTGAACCAGGTGCCGCCCGGCACCGAGATACTGGTGACGCCGGAACGAAGCACCTTCTGCACGCTGCGGGCCGACTTCAGCGTCGAGAACTCCGGCCGCGTCGTGCCCTTGCCTTTGCCCTCGCCCTTGATCGTCGGATAGCCGTAAGAGACATGGCAATGCGCATCGATCAGCCCGGGCATGATCCATTGGCCGCCGGCATCGACGACTTCGACGTTGCGCCGGTCCTCAAGCTGCACATCGGGCGGCAGCGGTCCGACGCTCTTGATCCGATTGCCTTCGATGACGATCGCGTCGTTGCGCGCGGTCGGCTTGCCCGAGCCGTCGATCAGATTGCCGTTGCGAATGACCAGCGTCTTTGCCGCGGAACCCATCAGAACCTCCTGCGTCAGTTCGGCAACCCGCACGCCTCGTGCGGGTCAGTTGATCTTCAAGCCTGCCTCGTTCGCGATCTTGGTGTTCAATACGACTTCGCCTTCAACCTGCTTGGCAAATGCCGCCTGGCTGAGAATAAACGGATCGATGCCAAGGGCCGCCAGTTTGGATTTTACCTCGGCGGTCTGAACCGCTTTGACTGTCTCGTCATGCAGCCGGTCGATGATAGCTTGCGGCGTCTTCGCCGGCACGAACATCGCGACCCAGAAATTATATTCCGAATTGAGGAAGCCTGCCTCCGTGGTGGTCGGCACATCCGGCAATGCGCTGGCGCGTTGCGCGCCGCTGACGGCAAGCGCTTGCAGCGTGCCGGCTTTCAGGAAAGGCATCGCGACCGATAGCGGCGAGAAGAAAAAATCGGCCCGCTCGGCCAGCACTTCCGTGATCGCTTCCGGCGCACCGGCACTGGGTACGTGCACCACATCGATCCCCGCCGACCGCTTGAAAACCTCGGTGGCAAGATGCGAAAAATTTCCCGCGCCCGCGGTGGAATAATTCAACACGCCGGGATGCGCCTTGGCGTAACCGACGAGGTCGCCAAGTTTCTTGTAACCTTTGTTCGGCGACACCACGAGCACGGTGGGAACATTTCCGAGCGGGACGACCGGCACCAGATCCTTAATTGTGTCGAACGGCAGATGGGCGAAGGTCGCCGGCACGATCGTGTGCGACGACGAATTGATCAGGATCGTGTAGCCGTCGGGAGCGGCGCGGGCCACCTCCGCCATGCCGATGGTATTGCCGGCGCCCGGCCGGTTCTCAACCACAATGGTCTGGCCGATTTGATTGGACACTTGCGACAGCACCGTCCGCCCGGTGATGTCGGTGGCGCTGCCCGCTGTCAGTGGAACGATGGCGCGGACGACCCGCACCGGCCAGTCGCCGTCCGTTGCGAAAGACAGTCCGGTCCCCATCAATATGCAGCCGAGCGCGGCCGCAACCGACCATTTGAACGTCATGACATTCCCTCACCCGGCGCGCCACTCAAGCCTGCCGCGCAGCTATTTTTTTGACGCCCGAAGAAACCTCCGACGCTCTTTACAATGATATTAAACAAGCGTTCAAAACGCAAGCGCGATTTAAACAGGTGTGTAAATCGGCAACCCGCAGCGGCTAGCGCCGCCGCGGGGCAGGCGCTGCCGTCTTCGGCGGCGCATAAAACGCCTGTGTCATGAAAGGCACCAGCGACTTGATCACGGCTTCGTTGTCGGACGGATTACAGGCGCCATTGGAAAAGGCATAGATACGGTGCGGGCCGGCCGCGGTGTAATAGATCGCGCCGAGCAGGAAATGAAACCGCCAGCAGATTTCCGTCCGCGACAGATTCGGCAGGCATTCGCACAGGGCGTCGATGAATGCGGTGCTGGATTCGTCGAAATTCTTGGCGACAAGCTTTTCAAGGAGATCCGAATTTTCGCCCGACAGAACGGCCCGCAACCGGATGAATGTCGCGCCGTCCTCGGCCTCGATCTGCTCCAGGGCGGGGCGTACGAAGGCCTCGATGATGGCGGCGACACGCGCCCGGCCGCGCTGGCGAGACGCTGCCTCGAGGCCGCGCAGCCTTTCCTCGATCATCGGTTCGCAGTGGCGCCGATAGACCTCGGAGAGCAGGCCTTCTTTGCTGGTGAAGTGATAGCCGATCAGCGCGATATTGACCTTCGCCTCGCCGGCGAGTTCGCGCACCGAGACGTTGCTGAAGCCGCGCTCGGCAAAAAGCCGCTCGGCGGTGCGCAAGATGCGATCGCGCGTGCCATCCTCCTTGGGCGAAGGCTGCGAAACGTGCGGTTTTTTGTTGGACGGTTTTGCCATGACATCCATGTACGGCCGCAATCCCGGAAGATCAAATGCCGAGATAGCGATGCTGGATGTCCGGCGCGCCCGCCAGTGCCGCCGAGCTTCCATTCCAGACCACGCGACCGCGCTCGATGATGTAGTGGCGGTCGGCAATCCTGGTGAGCGCGGCAACGTCCTTGTCGATCACCAGGATCGATTGGCCGGCGGCGCGCAATCGCGTCAGGCAGCGCCAGATCTCGTCGCGGATCAGTGGCGCCAGCCCTTCCGTGGCTTCATCGAGAATGAGAAGCCGTGGATTGGTCATCAGCGCGCGGCCGATGGCGAGCATTTGCTGCTCCCCGCCGGACAGCAGGTTCGCCATCTGGCCTGAACGCTCGCCGAGCCGCGGAAACAGCGCACAGACTTTCTCGAGCGTCCACGGGTTCGGGGCGCCGACACGATTGGCCGCGGTCGCGACCAGATTTTCCCGGGTCGTCAGATTGGGGAAAACCTGGCGGCCTTCCGGCACCAGACCGATGCCGAGCTTGGCGACACGATAGGCCGGCAGCTTGGCGATCTCGGCACCGCCAAACCGGATCGCGCCGGCCGCGGCCGGAGTCAGCCCCATGATGGAGCGGATCGTCGTTGTCTTGCCCATGCCGTTGCGGCCCAACAGCGACACCATTTCACCCGGCGCGATGGCAAGCGAGACCCCGAACAGAACACGGCTCAAGCCGTAGCTCGTCTCGACGCCGGCGAGTTCAAGGAGCGGCGTGTCAGCCATGAACCGCTCCCCCGCCCGCTTCGTTGCCTTCGCCCAGATAGGCCTGGCGAACCGTGGCATCGGCGCGGATCGCGGCTGGGTCGCCCGACGCAATGATGCGGCCATAGACCAAGACGGAGATACGATCGGCCAGCGCGAACACGGCGTCCATGTCGTGCTCGATCAGAAGAATGGTGTAGCTCCCTTTGAGCCGGCGCAGCATGTCGACGATGCGCGCCGATTCCTCGGGGCCCATGCCGGCCATCGGTTCGTCGAGCAGCAAAAGCTGCGGTTCGGCGGCGAGCGCCATTGCGATTTCAAGCTGACGCCGCTCGCCGTGGCTGAGATCGGCGGCGAGGCTGTCGGCGCGGGCGCCAAGACCAAGGCGATCGAGCACGGCGCGCGCCGGCTCGCGCAATGCTGGTTCCGACCGGGCCGCGCGCCAGAACCGGAACGAATGTCCGGCCTGCGCCTGTACGGCAAGTGCGACATTGTCGAGCACGCTGAAATCGAGAAACAGCGAGGTAATCTGGAACGAGCGCGCCAGACCGATCCGGCTCCGCCGAAATACCGGCATCGCCGTGATATCGCTACCGCCGAATTTGACGCGGCCGCTGTCGGGCCTAATCTCGCCGGTCAATTGGCCGATCATCGTGGTCTTGCCGGCGCCGTTCGGCCCGATCACCGCGTGCAGCTCGCCGGACGGCAACGACAGCGAAATCGCGTCCGACGCCAGCACGCCGCCAAATCGCTTGGTGAGGCCCTCGATTTCTAACAATGGTTCAGTCACGGCGCGCCACTCCGAACAGACCGTCGATACCGCCATTGACATAGATCGCAACCAGCAAGAGCACCGGGCCCAGGATCAAGTTCGGATATCCGGTCAGGCGCGAAAGCGCTTCTTCAAGGAGCAAATAGGTCAGCGCGCCGATCAGCGGCCCGCAGAGCGACTGCATGCCGCCCAGAACGGCCATGACCATGAGATCGCCCGACCGGGTCCAGTGCATCATTGCCGGGCTGATGAAATTGGTGAAATTGGCAAGGAGCGCGCCGGCCAGTCCGCACATCGCGCCCGCGATCACGAAACAGGCAAGCTTGTAGCGGTAGGTCGGAAAGCCGATGGCGCGCATGCGCCGCTCGTTCGACCGCGCGCCCTGGATCACCATGCCGAAGCGCGAATTGACGATGCGCCAAACCAGATACAGGCTCGCCAGCAGGATCGCGAAACAAAGATAATAGAACACCGTCTTGTTGTTGAGATCGAGACTGCCGAACTGGCTGCGTTTGTAAATCGTCAAGCCGTCATCACCGCCGTAGCGGTCGAGCCCGATCGCGACGTAATAGATCATCTGTGCAAAGGCGAGCGTGATCATGATGAAATAGACGCCGCGCGTGCGCAGGCTCAACGCGCCGACCACCAAGGCATAGAGCCCGGAAACGGCGATCGCGACCGGCCATTGCAGAAAACCCGAACCGATCCCTTCCTTCGCCAGGATGCCGACGGCATAGCCGCCGATACCGAGATAGGCGGCGTGGCCAAAGCTCACCATGCCGCCATAGCCCATGATCAGATTAAGGCTCAGCGCCGCCATCGCCAGGATGATGACCCGCGTAAACAGCGTCATCACGAAGATATCGCCGGCGAGCGAGGCATAGACCGGCACCAGCGCGAGAATGACAAGCAAGGCCGCGTTGACGGCTATGCGCGGTGAAAACCGGCGGCCGGAAAGGAATTTCGGCGTTATGCTCATTTGCTCGCCGCCGGGAAAAGGCCTTCCGGCCGCAGCACCAGCACGATGGCCATGAGCAAATAGATCATCATGGACGACAGCGAGCGGCCGAGATTTGAGGCGGCGCTATCGCTGAGAAAACGATGCAGAAGATCGGGCACGAAAGCGCGCCCGATGGTATCGACCAGGCCGACCAGCAACGCGGCGACAAAAGCGCCGCGGATCGAACCGATGCCGCCGATCGTGACGACAACGAATGCCGAAATCAAAATGTTCTCGCCCATGCCGATCTGCACCGTCGTGATCGGTGCCTGCATCAGGCCGGCGAAGCCCGCAAGCGCGGCGCCCAATCCGAACACCAGCGTGTAGAGCAGCTTGATATTGATGCCGAGCGCGCCGACCATCTCGCGGTTCGAGGCGCCGGCGCGGATCAGCATGCCGAGCCGCGTGCGCATGACCACCACATAGAGCAAGAACGCTACCGCGAGCGACACCGCGATGATGACCAGGCGGTACATCGGATAATACAGCCCCGGCAGGATCTGAACGGCACTGAGCATTTCGCTCGGCAGTGACAGCGTCATGCCGGCCGGGCCCCAGACCAGCCGCACCAGCTCATTGAAGAACAGCAACAGCCCGAACGTGCCGAGCACATGGTTGAGATGATCGCGATCGTAGAGCCGCCGTATCGCAATCACTTCGAGCACCATGCCGAAAATGAGCGTGGCAAGGACGCCGAGGATCGCACCAAGGATGAAACTGTCCGTCCACTCCGCGAAACTCGCCGCGAAAAACGCTCCCATCATGAAGAGCGAGCCGTGCGCGAGATTGACGAGATTCATGATGCCGAAAATCAGCGTCAGTCCCGCCGCCAGGAGGAACAGCAGCATGCCAAGCTGGATGCCGTTGAGGGTCTGCTCGATGAAATAGATCATGGCACTGGCTCAGCTTTGGCCATGCAAAAATCGGGCAAGTTACTAAGGCAAGTTATCAAGCCGTCATGCCCGCGTTCGCCGCGGGCATGACGCTAGTTGAAAGCCGGAACAGGCTTTACTTCATCGGACATTGGTCGTGGAACTTGTCCTGATCGTCCTTGACGATCGTCGCCACGGTCTTGAGCGAATAGCTGCCGTCGGCATTCTTGACCGCATCCTGCAGATAGAAATTCTGGATCGGGATATGGTTGTTGCCGAACTTAAAGCCGCCGCGCACCGATTTGAAGTCGGCCTTTTCCATTTCCTTGCGGAGACCTTCCTTGTCGGCGAGATCGCCTTTGACCGCTTTCACCGCCGAGTTGATCAGGTTCACCGCGTCATAGGTCTGCGCGCCGTAGAACGACGGCGTCGTGCCGTATTTGGCCTTGAAATCGCCGACGAACTTTTTGTTTTCGGCATTCGGCAGATCGGCGACCCAGTTCTGCGCACCGGCGACGCCGATGGCGAGGTCCTTCAACCGCGGCAGCGCCAGATCGTCGACAATAAAGGCGGTGTAGAGCGGGATCTGGCCCTTGAGACCGTATTGCGCGTATTGGGTGATGAACTGAACGCCGATGGTGCCGGGATAGAAGGCGAAAATGGCGTCCGGCTTTGCTTCGCGCGCCTTCGACAATTCTGCCGAGAAATCGGTCTGGTCGGGCCAGCGCGTGAGCTCCTGACCGACGATCTGGCCCTTGAAGGTCGATTGCACGCCGGCCAGCATATCCTTGCCGGCCGCGTAATTCGGACCCAGCAGGAACGCCGTCTTCACGCCCTGTTGGTTCATATATTGCCCGACGGCGGCCGGCGTCTGGTCGTTATTCCAGGACGTCGAGAACACATAGGGCGAGCATTGGGCGCCGGCGATCTGGGAGGCGCCGGCATTGGTGATGACGGTCATGGTCTTGGTGTCGACCAGTTCCTTCAGCGAGGCCAAAGCGACGTTCGACCAGATATAGCCGACGACGAAATCGACCTTGTCGGATTCGATCAGCTTCTGCGTCTTCTGCACGCCGACTTCGGGCTTCGTCTGATCGTCTTCGTAGATCACTTCGACCGGCAGCCCGCCGAGCTTGCGGCCGAGATCGTCGAGACCGAGCTCGAAGGCGTTTTTCATATCGTTGCCGATCGCCGCGGGCGGCCCGCTGAACGTCGAAATGAAGCCGATTTTGACCGTCTTCTGCTGGGCCGCGGCTGGCACGGCCATTAGCGCTAGCACCGCCGTTGCCCCTATCCATAATTTCATCATCGCATCCCCCTCTATTGCCTTCCTGCCTCAGAATAGATCGAAATACTCCCGGTGTTCCCAGGCCGTAACGTCGCATTGCTCCGCGTCGTCCACGGCCTCTTTGCGGCACCGCGCGATCTCAGCTTCCTTGATATGGGCGTAATAGTCCACAAAACCGTCACCGAATCCGGCGCGGAAACAGGCATTTTCACGGAGCGCGGCGAGCGCCTCGTCGAGCGAATCCGGCAAGGCTTCGGCCGAGGTCTTATACGGCGCGTCGGCTGAAGGACCGGGTTCGAGACCGCGGGCGACGCCGTCGAGACCGGCATAGATCTGCGAGGCCATATAGAGATACGGGTTCGCCAGCGGCTCGCCGCTGCGGTTCTCGAGATGCGTCGCCGGATCGCCAGCCTCGCCCATGACGCGGACCATGACGCCGCGATTATCCTGCGCCCACACCGCCTGAACCGGCGCCATGGTGTTGACGCCGCGATAGCGCTTGTAGCCGTTGAGCGTGGGCGTGGCGAACGCGGTCGCCGCGCGCGCATTCGCCAACAGACCGGCGAGGAAGCCTCTGCCGAGCGGCGACAGCACCTCTTTCTCGCCAAGCGACATGAAGGCGTTGGCCTTGGTCTTTGAATCGAGCAGCGACTGGTGCAGATGCCAGCCGCTCGCCAGCGTATTCGGCAACCGGGGTCGGCACATCAAGCTTGCGAGATAGCCGTGCCGCCGCGCCACCTGCTTCAGCGCCGATCGGAACAGCACCATGGCATCGGCTGGCGCCATGCCGGCTTCGGGCGCGAAGGTGAATTCGTATTGGCTGGGCCCGAGTTCGACTTCGAGCGACCGCAACGGCAGGCCGAGCGCGGCGACCTGCTGGCGCAGCACGTCCATGATCGGGGCGACCTGATCGTAGCGGCCTTCGGTCAGATACTGGAATCCATGCGTGGTATGGCTGACGCTCGGTGGCTCCGGCGGCCAGGTGATGGCCTCGGGCGCGAGCCGGTGATCTTCGATCTTGAACAGGTGAAATTCGACTTCGAGCCCGGCCAGATAATCGAAGCCTGCGGCGGCAAGTTTCTTCAGCGCATCGCGATAGAGTTGCCGCGTCGCGATCGGGACGGTCTTGCCGTTCGGAAAATAGCTGTCGCACAACAGCCAGCCGGTATTGTCCGCCCAGGGCAGCACCCGGAACGTCTCCGGGTCGGCCACCATGATGAAATTGCCGGCGCCGCCCATTTCGGCAAGCCCCATGCCGCCGCCCGCCTCGAACACCGGAAATACATTGCGGTGCGAGGTGTCCTTGGCCAGCAAGGTGCTGGTCATCGTCACGCCGTCGCGCAACGCCCGCAGCGCCTCCGCGGCAACCAAAGTCTTGCCGCGCAGCACGCCATGCTGATCGGGAAACGAGAAGCGCACCAATTCGAGGCGCTTCTGGCCGATGGACTTCTCCACCGCGCCGGCGGCGCGCGTTTGCGCGTCGGTCCACAGGCCGTGCCGGTCGACAAAGTTCAGTGCAAGCGATCGGCGTTTATGGGACGACATGCACTGGCTGTCCGGGGTTCACCGCATCGCGGCCCAACTGGCCGCGCTGCGTTTGCTGGCGTCGGTCTTCTGCCAATAGCCTTGCCAATCGTCGGTCGGCCCGATGCCGTCGATCGCTGCCGGCCCGGTCATTTTCGCCGCCAGGCCTGCGTCGAAAACAATCGGCGGCGTCTCGCCTTTTTCAACGGCATCGATGGCCGTGCGGAGGAGACGCCTATAGACGGCAATCCCCTTGTCCGAACGACCGAGATGCTCCTGGGTGCGGTCAGCGATCTCGCCCATGGATTCGCAGGCCCATTGATCGTGGACGTTAATGTCGGCGCCCATGCCGGTATAGGTGTCGTGTTCCTGTTCGTGCGGATCGTAGCCGTAATTGTTGGTCTTGTTCTTGCGCGGAATGTAGTCCGGCAATTCGTATAGCGCGAGGCGCTGGCGGCGCATCTCGTCCTTGTTCACCGGCGCGCCGAAGCTGGTGAAAATCGCGTACCAATAATGCTTACGATCGTCGATCGGCACGTGCCACTGCGTGATCGTCATTTCCCGGCTCATCGGAATGATGAAGGCATTGGGGAACATCAGATTGGTCACGCGTACATGCGTGTTCTTGGCGCTGATCTCCCGCAGCGTCAGAATGCGAAAGCCGAATTCGGTCTCTTCGACCTCGATACGCGGCCGCGGAAAATCGCGCATGATCTTGGTCATCGGCATTTCGGAATCGGTCGAGTTGTCGCGGAACAGCTTGCCGTAGCCCTCTTTCGGGTCTTCGTCGTGAAAGAAGCGGTGCAGAAACGACGTATGCGCCGGATCGATGCCGACTTCGAGCGATTGCAGCCAGTTGCAGTCGATCATGCCCTTGAAAGCGAATGTGTGCGAGCCCGGCGCGACGAAACAATCGAAATGCGGAAATTCCGGCGGCTCGCCCGGCCCCATATAGGCAAACAGAATGCCGTTGCGCTCGACCACCGGGTAGGCCTTGTGGTGAATATTCCGGCACAATTTGCTGTCGTCCGGCTCCGCCGGCGTTTGCAGACACTCGCCTTTGACGTCGAACAGCCAGCCGTGAAAGGCGCAGCGTAAACCGCCATCTTCAAGTCGGCCATAGGCCAGATCGGTGCCACGGTGCGGACAGGCGCGGCCGAGCAGACCGTAGCGGCCGTTGTCGTCTCGATAGATCACGAGATCTTCACCCATGAGCCTGATCGGCTTGATCGGCCGGGGGCCGGACAATTCGTCGACCAGGGCCGCCGGCTGCCAGTAGCGGCGCAACAGTTTTCCGGCGGGCTTGCCAGGTCCGACCCGGGTGATGCGATCGTTCTGTTCCGCGCTCAGCATGGTCATGGCTCCCGAAAATTGCGGCTTCGCGATTTCACTTTACGCTCGGGCGGCGGACCATTATGAATGTTCGCTGACCGAACGTATGTTCGAATTAGATCAAAGAAGTTTTTACCTGGCAAGCGGATAGGCGCCGATCATGCCGACCATCAACAGATCTGCCGCCGAGCGGGCTCTCATCGACGGCTCGGGTCCCGATTTTCTCGAAGCGCTGGCACGCGGCCTTCGGGTCATCGAGGCCTTCAACCGCGAGCACAAGCAGTTGACGCTAAGCGACGTCGCCAAGCTCGTGGATTTGCCGCGCGCGTCCGTGCGCCGGACCTTGCATACGCTGGTGCAACTCGGTTTTGCCGAAGCCGACGATCGGTGGTTTCGGCTCACGCCGCGCGTTTTAAACTTGGCGCGCGCTTATCTGCAGTCGAACGCCATTTCCGACATCATGCAGCCGGCGCTGGAGCGGTTGAGCGCACAGATCGGCGAATCCTGTTCCGCCGCCGTGCTGGACGGCGAAGACGTGATGATGATCGCGCATGCCTCGCCAAAACGTATCATTCCCGTCAGCGCCCAGATCGGCTTTCGCTTGCCGGCAATCGCCACCTCGCTCGGCCGGGTGCTGCTCGCGGCGCTGCCCGACCGCGATCTGGAAAGCTTCCTCGCCCCTCTTCATCCGAAAAAGATCACCAAGTTCACCGTCACCGGCAAAGACGAGCTGCGCAAAGCCATCCTCAAGGTCCGGCACGACGGCTATTCGGTCGCCGATCAGGAGGTCGAGATCGGCTTTCGCTCCATCGCGCTGCCGCTGAAAAAACTCGACGGCCGGATCATCGCCGCTTTGAATATCGGCGTGCACAGCGAACGCAGCCCGCTCAAGGCGATGCATTCTCATTTCTTTCCAAAACTGCGCGCCTTGGCCGACGAGTTGCAACAGCAATTGATCTGATCTCTTCCATATTGCGCCGGTAGCGCCTGAGCCTTACCTCTTCATCCAATCGCGCCGTCCGGCGCCCAACATCAGTGAAATCGATGCCCCAACAAATCGAACTCGGCCTGGACACGTTCGGCGACGTCACCGCTAAGCCGGGCGGCAGCCCGAAAAACCACGCTGAAGTCATCCGCAACGTCATCGAGCAAGGTGTGTTGGCCGACCAGGTCGGCGTCGATGCCTTCGGCGTCGGCGAGCATCATCGTCCCGACTTTGCGGTGTCGACGCCCGACGTAGTGCTCGCCGCCATCGCCGGGCGAACGAAAAGGATCTGGCTCGGCTCTGCCGTCACCGTATTGTCCTCGGACGATCCGATCCGGGTCTTCCAGCGCTTCTCGACGCTGAACGCCGTTTCGAACGGCCGCGCCGAGGTGACACTCGGGCGCGGTTCTTTCATCGAATCCTTTCCCTTGTTCGGTTTTGAGTTGTCCGATTACGAAAAGCTGTTCGAGGAAAAACTCGACCTGTTCGCGGCACTGCTCAGCAATGAACCCGTCACCTGGCGCGGCACGATCCGCGCCGCCGCTCAACAATCAGCGGGTCTTTCCGCCGATCGAGAACGGCACGCTTCGGACTGGGTCGGTGTCGGCGGCAGCCCGGAATCCGTGGTGCGCGCGGTGCGCTACGACCTGCCGCTGATGCTCGCTATCATCGGCGGCGATCCAAAGCGCTTTCTGCCCTATGTCGATCTCTATAAGCGCGGCTTCGCGCAGACCGGCAAACCGCTGCAAGCAATCGGCGTCCACTCGCACGGCTATGTCGCCGCGACCGACGAGATCGCGCGCGAGGAGCTGTGGCCGGACTACAAACGCATGCGCGACCGCATCGGCTCCGAGCGCGGCTGGCCGCCGATGCAGCGCGCCGAATTCGAGCGGGAAGCCGATCATGGCTCGCTCTATGTCGGCTCGCCGGAAACCGTGGCGCGCCGCATCACCGCGACCGTCAAGGCGCTCGGCCTCTCCCGCTTCGACATGAAATATTCCGCAGGCACGCTCTCGCACGAAAAGATCATGCGTTGCATCGCGCTGTTCGGCGAGAAGGTGATGCCGATGGTGCGGGAGATGGTGGCTTAATCGACATCACGCCACAGCTTTTATAGGCTTCGCCCGGTCAATCCGCTCGCGCTCGCGGCGACTGTTCATCGCCTCCCACAAATCGTTGCGCCGCTGCACGTTGAGCCAGAAATCCGGACTATTGCCGAACACCCGCGCAAGAATGAGAGCGGTCGCCGCTGTGACGTTCCGGCGGTTATTGCACAGTTCGTTCACATGTTTACGCTGAACGCCCATCGCCCTGGATAGCGCGGCCTGGGTCAGCCCTAGCGGCTGCATGAACTCCTCGACGAGTATCTCACCGACCGTAATCGGCTTACGCTTGGTCGTCAGCATATTTGAACCTCACTTATAGCTGTGATCGTCGAGATAGATGTCTTCCGCCTCGCCATTCGCGCCGTTCCACCGAAAGATTAGACGCCATCGATCGTTAACCCGGATCGAATGAAATTCGGCGAGGTTGCCGCGCAGCTTTTCAAAATGATTACTCGGCGGCACCCGCAAATCCGGATCCGACGTCGCGTCATCGATCAGTTGGAGCTTACGGAAGAGGCGGCTTTCGAGATCGGACGGAATATTTCGCGATCGCACATCGTCGACAAAGAATGCGCGTAACCACTCGTCTCGGAAGCTGACAATCATACGGAAGCTCGGAGCTTGTATACATGTACCACTCAATGGTACATAAAACAAGCGCAAGAACTCACGACCGCCATCAGCAACGACTTTTTGCTGGCTTTGCAGGTATCTTAGTCGTTCACGTGCCCACCAGCCCGAACTGCGGGCTCGAGGGTTCGGCGTGGCTCTTCTTGGCGATGCGGCCGGCGAGGCGTGACAGGCGGCCGGCTTCGACCGCGGCGCGCATGCTTTTGGCCATCAGCACCGGGTTTTGCGCTTTCGACACCGCGGTGTTGAGGAGCACCGCGGCGCAGCCCAGCTCCATCGCCAGCGCTGCGTCGGAGGCGGTGCCGATGCCGGCATCGCACACCACCGGCACCGGCGAGCGGGCGCAGATCAGCTCGATCAGATGCGGATTGGAAATACCGAGCCCCGAGCCGATCGGCGAGCCGAGCGGCATCACCGCGGCGGCACCGGCATCGGCGAGCTTGCGGCAGGTCACCGGATCGTCGGTGCAATAGGGCAGCACGATAAAGCCCTTGGCGACCAGCGTTTCCGTGGCACGGATCAGTTCTTCGACGTCGGGATAAAGCAGTTCGCGATCGCCGATCACTTCGAGCTTGATCCAATTGGTATCGAGCGCCTCGCGCGCCAGTTCCGCGGTCAGCACGGCGTCTTTCGCGGTCTGGCAGCCAGCGGTGTTAGGCAGAAAGCGCACCCGGCCGGCGAGCAGATCGATCAGGCTCTCGTCGTCACCGGCAAGACTGATGCGGCGGATCGAGGCGGTGACCATTTGCGTGCCGCTGGCGTCGATCGCGTCGAGCATCATTTTGCGGTTCGGATAACCGGCGGTGCCGAGAAACAGCCGCGAGCCGAATTCCTGGCCGGCGATGACAAGAGGATCGGACATTGTTTTTCTCCTTGTTCTTCTCCGTGCGGCGCGCCTTCAGCCGCCTTGCCGGGCGCGTACGATCTCGACGCTGTCGCCGGGCTTCAGCGGCGTGTCGTGCCAGGCGGCGCGCGGAACAACGGCACCGTTGAGCGCAACCGCGATGCCGCGCACCCCGGTATCGACGGTTTTTTCGGTGAGCAAAGCTTCGAGAGTCGCCACTGCAAGCGGTTCGCTCTCGCCGTTGATGCGGATAATTGGCTCCGTCATTTCGCCTCCTACTCTGCCGCCCGCGACGGCAGAAAGCGCTCCAGGCCGAATGGACGGATCGCCGGCTCGGCTACGTCGTCGAGGATCAGCCGCGCCATGGCGTCCGCCGTCACCGGCGCCAGCAGGATGCCGTTGCGGTGATGGCCAGTGGCGTAGAACAGGCTTTCAAGCGGTCCGCGGCCGAGGATAGGCGCATCGTCACGGCTGCCGGGCCGGTGGCCGACCCAGATTTCGTCGATCGGCAAATCCTCGATCGCCGGGATCGCGCGCCACGCCGCTTCGAGCAACGTCAGCATGCCGCCGGCGGTGATCGTGTCGTCAAAGCCTTTTTCCTCGACCGTGCCGCCGATAATCACGCGGCCGTCGCGGCGCGGCACCAGATAGGCGCCGGGTGCCCATAGCACGTGACTAAGGAGCGGCGCGGCCGGGTCCATGCGCAGCGCCAGCATCTGGCCCTTGACCGGGCGTACCGGCGGCCGCCGATCCGGCGGCAATCCGGCAATGCTGCGCGACCAGGCGCCGGCGGCGAGTACGACGGCGTCCGCAGCAACTTGCGTGCCATCTTCAAGCACGACGCCGGTGGCACGGCCGGCCACGACTGAAATCTCCTTGACCGGATGGTGCTCGCGGATGTCCACCCCACCCGCTTGCGCGGCAACACGCAACGCGGCCGCCAGCTTGCGGTTGTCGACCTGATGATCCTGCGGGCTGAACAGCGCGCCGGCGATTTTGCCGGCGAGATGCGGCTCGCGCTTGCGCGTCGCCGCGGCATTGATCCATTCCAGCGGCAGGCCGAGCTTCTGCTGAAACTCTAGATGATGCGCGATGCTCGCCGCATCGTCGGCGGTCAGCGCCAGCACCAGCGTGCCCTCGTCGCGCAATTCGACATCGATGCCGGCGGCGCGCTTGAGTTCCTCGGCAAAACCGGGCCAGCGCGCCTGGCTGTCGCGGCCCAGCGCGATCAAATCCTCTTCGCCGGGCTCGGCTTCGCAGCACGCCGCCAGCATCCCAGCCGCGGCATGGCTCGCCCCACCGCCCGTCTTGCCGCGGTCGAACACCACGACATCGGCGCGGCTGGCAAGTCGCCAGGCAATGCCCAGCCCGACGATGCCGGCGCCGATAATGGCGACCCGCGGGCGTTTGGCGAGATTTGGCATTGAAATAGCAGATGCGCTCAACGCGGCTCCCTTCGCTGGCATGACCCAGACAGGTTCGACGGGTTTGATCTCAGCCGCCCCTCTCCGCTCCCTTTCCCGAGAGCGGGAAAGGAAAAGAAGGGCGCGGCACCCCTGGCCGATGCCCTAATAATGGGGGATTCAGGGCCCATCGGCAAGGGTCAGGCCGTGCCGCCGGTGGCGCAGGAACCGCGCGCAGATCATGCCGATGACCAGGACCACGCCGGCGCCGATCAGCGGCGGGATGCTGGTGCCGGCATGGCTGAAGGCATAGCCGTAATAGATCGGGCCGATCGCCTGGCCGAAAAAGAAAGTGCAGGAATGCATCGACATTGCCGCACCGCGCGCGGTCGGCGATAGCTCGGTGACGTGAAGCTGGATCGAGCCGTGCAGCGAGTAGAAGCCGAGCCCGAGCAACAGAAACACCGCCATCAGCTCGTACCAGGGAAAGTTCAGCGCGACCAAAGCGAGCGCGATGGCGGCCAAAGTACCGCCCGCCAGCATCAGCTTGCGTTCGCTAAAGCGCGCGACCAGGTAGCCGACCGCGAACGAATAGACGATGCCGCCCGCGCCGAAGCCGGCAATGACCATGCCGGCGAAGGAAGACTTGCTCACCCCGGTCGCCAGCAACAACAGCGCGACATAGGGAAACATGCCGTGAATGAAAATGCCCTCGAAAAAGACCGAGCCGAAACAAACTTTGGCGCGGGGATCCGCAAATACGCTGCGGAACCCGGCGGCGACCGCGGCGAGGTTGAATTCCTTTGGCTTGGGCCGCGCAATATTGCGGAAGGCAAAGAAGGCGATGGCAGCGACGATCACGCCCGCGCCGCCAATGATGAAGAACACCCCGCGCCAACCGAACAGATCGCCGAGCACGCCGGAAATCGTCGCGCCGAGAAGATTACCGGTCAGGCCGACAGCGAGGAGCCGCGCGATCGCGACCTGGCGTTCCTTCACCGGCACGAGATCGCCGACCAGCGCGATGCCGACGGGAAAAATGCCGCCGGCCAGCATGCCGGCGGTGATGCGCATGGCCACGAGAAGCGAAAAGTTATCCGCCACCGCGCAGACCAGCGTTGCCATGCCGACCACCGCGAGACTGATATTCATCAGCCGCGTCTTACCGAAGAAATCGGCGATGGTGCCGAGCACCGGCTGCACGATGGCGTAAGGAAAGGTGAAAGCGGTCGACAGCAGCGCTGCGGTCTTGATATCGATGCCGAGGTCGTGGGCGATCTTCGGCACCACCGGATCGACCGCGCGCGAGAACAGCGTCGAAGCGAATACGACCAGGCTGACGATTCTGAGGACCGGGGGAATAGCAAAATTCCGTGTTTGTTGCTCGCGCCTTAGCGCGTCACATCGCGATCAAGCCTTAGCCAGCGCGTCGAATTGCATCAATCGTTCAAGTAATGCCGGCAGGTCTTTGAGCGGGATCATATTTGGTCCGTCGGACGGCGCCTTGTCGGGATCCTGATGAGTTTCGATAAAGACGCCCGCGACCCCGACAGCGACTGCCGCCCGCGCCAGCACCGGAACGTAGTGGCGCTCGCCGCCCGACGCGGTGCCCTGCCGGCCCGGCTGCTGCACCGAATGGGTGGCATCGAAAATCACCGGCGCTCCGATTTTCTCCAATACCGGCAGCGCCCGCATATCGGACACCAGCGTGTTGTAGCCAAACGAAACGCCGCGTTCGGTGACCAGCACATTGGCATTGCCGGCGCCGGTGACCTTGGCGACGACGTTTTTCATATCCCACGGCGCGAGAAACTGCCCCTTCTTGACGTTGACGACACGCCCGGTCTTCGCCGCCGCGACAAGGAGGTCGGTCTGACGGCAAAGAAAGGCCGGGATCTGCAACACATCGGTCACTTCGGCGACCCGCGCGCACTGGTCGGGCTCATGCACGTCGGTGAGCACCGGCACGCCGAGCTTTTCACGCAGCTCGGCGAAAATCGACAGCGCGCCATCGAGGCCCATGCCGCGCGCGCCCGCAGCGCTGGTGCGGTTCGCCTTGTCGAACGAGGTCTTATAGACGAAGCCGAGACCCAGCTTCGCCGTGATTTCCTTTAGCGCCACCGCCATTTCGAACGCGTGGGCGCGGCTTTCCAGCACGCAGGGACCCGCGATGAGAGCCAGCGGCAACGCATTGCCGAACTTCACGGCGGTTGCGCTCTTGCCGACGGCGACGGTGGAATTCGGTTTTGCGGCGGTATTTGCGGTCATGCACATTCCTCGCGGGCGACCTTGCTTCGCCGCACGGGCGGGGTCAACCGAGCGTCTAGGGGTCTCGGGGCGCCTAGCGAAGACCGGCAGCACGTCCTTCTAGGAGGCTCCAAGTTTGACCGAACACCATCCTTATCGACGCCAAGCGGCTTTTTCTCTAAAGACCGCTCCTAGAAAAATGTGTGGTGGAGGTTGGAATGGCCGGACTGAACGAACAGCTCGAAGATCTTGTGATTGCGAACCGTATCCTGGCGCATGAAGGCGTTGTAGACGGATTCGGGCATATCAGCCTTCGCCATCCCGAACGTCCCGATCGCTTCTTTTTGTCGAGGTCGCGGAGCCCCGAGCTCGTGACCAAGGAAGATATCCTGGAGTTCGATCTCGAGTGCAATCCCATCGACCAGCGCGGCCGCGCGATCTATGGCGAGCGCCCCATTCACGGCGCGATCTTTGAAGCCCGGCCGGACGTGAACTCGGTCGTCCACAACCACGCGCACGAGATTATTCCTTATTCGGTGAGCAAATCGCCGATCCGCCAGATCATCCACACCGCGGGCGGCATTGGTAGCCACGTTCCGGTCTGGGATATTCGCCACGACTTCGGCGACACCGACCTGCTGGTGCGCACCATGGCCCAGGGCCGCAGTTTGGCGAAAGCGCTCGGTGCCAACACCGCCATCCTGATGCGCGGTCACGGCGCCACCGTCGCTGGCAAAACCGTACGCGATGCCGTGCGCCTCGCGGTCTATCTGATGGTCAATGCCAAGTTGCAGACCGAATCGATGCGCCACGGCGAGGTGACGTTCCTCTCGGAGGGCGAAATCGAAGCCACCGCCGCGATGTGTGAGTCGCCGCTCGCATCTGACCGCATTTGGGAATATTGGGCGCGCCGCAGCGGCTACGTGGCTTCATGAAGCTACGTAGCTGAGGCCGGAAGTAGGTCCGCCTATTTCATTTTATGGCTGAGAAAGAGGTCGGGCGCAGGAACGCACTATTGATATTGGCGATCAATAGCCCGTCCTTCTCGCTCTCGTCGCGCGCCTTGTGCCAGGCGGGATCGGCCTGGAAGGCGTTCCACTTGGTCTCGCGGTCGGCGAGCGACTCCCAGGCCAACATGTAATGCAGGTCGTTGTTGCCGTCGCCGACCAGCACGGTCCAGAAGCCCAGTTGCTTGATGCCGTGCTTTTCCCAGATCTTGAGCGTGTGGTTCTCGAACCGGCTGAGCAGCGCCGGCAGCTTGCCGGGGATGCAGGAATAAACTCGCAATTCGTAAATCATGGATTTCTCCTCGGGCTTCCGTTTCCGAAACGCGATGACCGTGACCATCGCGAGGCCGACGGTCGGCCAAGTCGTCGCTCAGGGACGAGCAAGGCGAGCCGTCCGATTCGGACAGCTAAGACTTCTCAGAACTTGTAGCTGAGCGCGAGTCTTACGATCTCGTCCGATTTAAAGCTCGCGCTGTTGTTAAAGCTCGCAAAAAAAGCCGGAGCACCCGGATTGACGAAGGTTGGCGAGGAGCCGGATATGGCGTTTACGTCGATAAAGAGATACTCGCCGCGCAACAGCCAATGCTGAGAGACTGCCCATTCGGCGCCGCCGCCAACAGCAAAGCCCGTTTTTGTTTGACTAATAGAGTCGGTGCAGGTCGTGCATCCAGGTGCGAACAAAGTGTCGACGAATGTATTGGCGTAATTCACACGGGCGACGGCGAGCCCGCCAGTTGCATAGGGATACCAAGCGCCTTGGTTGATGCCTATGCGGCCAAGAAACGTCAGCAGCAAATCGGTCTTGGCCCTCTCGTTGAAGGTGAAATATTCGGGGGTACCGGCGGGACTTGCCGGGTAAATCCCGGTCGCGGAAACGCCTCCACTGGTATGAAAATAGTCGAGACCAACCTCAAGCCCGCTAATCACCTGTCCGGATTGGAATAGATAGCCGAGCTGTCCTCCCGCGAGTCCGCCAGAGGTCGCAAAGGACGTCGACCCGGTCGCATTAACCGCGGGAATATTGCTGGCGGCAAAAAACCCCGGTACGCCATTGATCGCGTTGACAGTAGTGTCGGTGTTGCCCCAAGCACCGCCGCCGTTGACGCCGGCATACCAGCCAGTCCAGCTGAAACCAGCGACGGGCGCAGATGCCTTGACGGCAATCGGCAGATCAGCCGCATGAGCCGAGACTATGCATGAGAGCGCAAGGCCGACGCCGCAAAACAACAATCTGTTCATCGCGTTTATGCCTTCGGGCAACTTCCTCTGCTAACACTTATCTCGCCAGCCAGTCGAATGACAATTCGGCGGTCAGGCGCAATGGCGCCCGGCGTTGCATGAAAACACCCAAGGATTGTCTGTGGAATGGTGCCGTGTGATCTTCGTGCAAAGTCACGCGCCGCGGCGCGAACAAAAGCGCCGCGAGATTTCGCTGCCCGCCGTGTCCCGAAACTGTTGACGATTCGCGGTGCCACGCCGAAAGACCGCCGGACGCACTAAACCAGCCGGCTCTGCTCCACCGCCGCTTCGATGAAGGAGGAGAACAGCGGGTGCGGCGCGAACGGCCGCGATTTCAGCTCGGGATGGAATTGCACGCCGATGAACCAGGGATGATCATCGTATTCGATGATTTCCGGCAAAATGCCATCGGGTGACATGCCGGAAAACCGCATGCCGTGCTGCGCCAGGCGGTCCTTGTAAGCGGTGTTGACCTCATAGCGGTGGCGGTGGCGCTCGGAAATCTCGGTCGCGCCGTAGATCTCCGAAACGCGTGAGCCGCGCTGCAGCTCCGCGGGGTAAGCGCCAAGCCGCATGGTGCCGCCGAGGTCGCCGGTCAGGCCGCGCTTCTGCAACTCGTTGCCTTTCATCCATTCGGTCATCAGGCCGACCACCGGTTCGGACGTGGCGACGAATTCGGTCGAATTGGCCTGCTCGATACCGCACAGATTGCGCGCCGCCTCGATAACGGCCATCTGCATGCCGAAGCAAATGCCGAAATATGGCACGCGCCGCTCGCGGGCGAATTGCGCCGCCAGAATTTTGCCTTCGGCGCCGCGCTGGCCGAAACCGCCCGGCACCAGGATGCCGTTGACGTGTTCCAAAAACGGCGCTGCGTCCTCATTCTCGAATACTTCGCTTTCGATCCAGTCGAGCTTGACCTTGACCTTGTTGGCGATGCCCCCATGCGATAGCGCCTCGATCAGCGACTTATAGGCATCCTTCATACCGGTATATTTACCGACAACGGCGATGGTCACGTCGCCTTCCGGGTTGCGGATGCGCTCGTTGATCAGATGCCAGGTGGCGAGATCGGGCGGCGGCGGATTGGCGATGCCGAAGGCCGCGAGCACTTCGCCGTCAAGACCGCTGGCGTGATAGGCCTCGGGCACCGCGTAAACATTGTCGACGTCGCGCGCCTCGATCACCGCGCTTTCGCGCACGTTACAAAACAATGCGAGCTTCTTGCGCTCGCTCTCCGGGATCGGCCGGTCGCTACGGCAGAGAAGGATGTCCGGCTGAATGCCGATGGCGCGCAATTCGCGCACCGAGTGCTGGGTTGGCTTGGTCTTAAGTTCACCGGCGCTCGGGATGAACGGCATCAGCGTCAAATGGATATAGATGGCATGGCCGCGCGGCACGTCATTGCCGAACTGGCGGATCGCTTCGAAATACGGCAGGCCCTCGATGTCGCCGACAGTGCCGCCGATCTCGCACAGCACGAAGTCGAAATCGTCATTGCCGTCGCGGATGAAGTCCTTGATGGCGTTGGTGACGTGCGGGATGACCTGGATGGTGGCGCCGAGATAGTCGCCGCGCCGCTCCTTGGTCAGAATGTCCTGATAGATGCGGCCGGTGGTGATGTTGTCCTGCCGCGTCGCCGGCCGCCCGGTGAAGCGTTCGTAATGGCCGAGATCGAGATCGGTCTCGGCGCCGTCGTCGGTGACGAAAACCTCGCCGTGCTGGTACGGCGACATCGTGCCCGGATCGACATTGAGATAGGGATCGAGCTTGCGCAGCCGCACTTTATAGCCGCGCGCCTGCAGGAGCGCGCCGAGCGCTGCGGAAGCCAAGCCCTTGCCAAGTGAGGAGACCACGCCGCCGGTGATGAATATGTACCGCGCCATGGGACCTACTGCTTAACCCTCGTTATTCGATTCGACGAGCGATTTTCCGGAATGGCTGCCGCGATTATCTGCGCGGCGGTGGGCTTGGACTATAAAGGCGAACAAAAACCGTCAGACCGCATATGGTTATGCCGGAATCCTCAGGCAACACCAAAGGCCGGCGTCGAGATTATTGTGGATTAAAAGAAAAGCGATCCGGCCTACTTCGATTCAGGCACCTGTGGGCCGCCCGGCGCGGGGGCCGGTGCCGGTCCCGCGGGGGCGCTCGGAATGCCCTTTTGCAGCTGATTAAGAACGCCGCCGCCGGTACTCAGAGGCGGCGCCGGAGGTGCGCCGCCCGGCTCGCTCTGGCTGGCAGGCGCGCCACCGGTGATGATCGAAGCGGGATGACGCGAAAAACCCGCCAGCCACGACAGCGCCAGGCTGGTGAGAAAGAACCCCGCCGCCAGGAGTGCAGTGGCCCGCGACAGCACATTGGCGGTGCCGCGGCTGGTCATAAACCCGCCGCCGGTGCCGCCGCTGACAAGGCCGCCGCCTTCGGACTTTTGCAGCAGCACCACGCCGATCAGGGCAAGGACCAGCATGAGATGGATGATAATAATAACAGTCAGCATCGGCGGTATCCGTCTGCGGCCAAAGGTCCGGAAATGGCGGCAAAACCCGCCCTAACCTACCGGCCTATATAGGAGGTCGCGGCGTCTCTACACGATCCCGGGCGGCATTTCTACGGCCGCTTCAGTCCCATATTACCTGCGGCTAATAGACCGGCCGGCGCCGCGGCCCGATCCGGTCCGGAGCAGCTTCTTGAGCGGTCCAGGCGAGGGCCTCCGATGCTCCTGTATCGTTGTCGGTATCGTGCAATAGGTCGCTTTGCAACTTGACGTAAAAAGTCGACCCCTGAGGCTGGCACGCCGAGGCCCAAAGCCGGCCGCCGTGGGACTCGACGATCGAACGGCAAATCGACAGCCCCATTCCCATGCCGTGCGGCTTGGTCGTAAAGAACGCATCGAAAATGCGGTCGGTGTCTTTTGCATCGATCCCTGGACCGGAATCTTCAATTGCAATGATCACCTCGTTGGCTGCACAGGCCTCAGACCTTATTGTGAGCTTGCGCGCACCAACTGGCATTGCGTCCATCGCTTCGCCGGCGTTCATGACAAGATTGAGCACGACTTGCTGCAATTGCACGCGCTCGGCGGAGATCGGCGGGAGCTCTTGACTGAGCTCGGTGCAAACTGACACTCGCCTGCTGTTCAGTTCGCCGCGTAAGAGCGTGAGGACCTCTTCAATGACTTCGTTGACATCAAGACACACCTTTGCATGCTCATCCTTCTTGAACATCGTTCGCACGCTCGTGACCACCTGACTTGCTCGATAACCATCACTGATGATCTGGTCGACGATCTTGGCCGCCTCGGCAACGTCCGGCGGATTTTTTCGAAGCCAGACCAAGGCAGCGTCCCCGCCCGTCACAATCGCCGCTAACGGCTGATTGACTTCATGGGCGATTGAAGCCGTGACCGCGTGCATCGTCGTCAGGCGTGTAATGCGCTCGAGATTCGATTGCGTCTCCCGCAAGGCATCCTGTGCGCGCTTGGCCTCCGTGGCGTCGATCACGGTCCCAATGAACATTTTCGGTCTAGATCCGCCGTCCCGCACCACTGACACGTAACTGTGAGCCCAAATCAGCATGCCGTCCTTGCGTCGGAATTGTTTCGAGGTGTCGAAGTGATCCCGTTCTCCTCGTTGGAGCTCAGTGAGCAGCGTCCTGGTTGTTTCACGGTCTTCCTCGGCGGTGACGTCGAGTGGCGTCAGTTGCCGCAATTCGTCCTCGGTAAAGCCCAGCATCGCCTGAAGCGCCGGATTTGTTGCTACGTAGTGCAGATTTTCATCGAACACCGCGATGCCCAGATTTGACGCCTCAAACATTGAGCGCCATCGCCCTTCGCTTGCCAGAAGCGCGGTTTCGGCACGCTTCCGCATGAGTGCCTGAGCCATTACTTCCCCGAAGAGTTTTAGCCGCGCAATGAGGGCGTCTGGCCAATTCCGCGTCGAACGGAACGACACAAAGGTTATGACGCCGACGACGCGGCCGCTGACACGGAGCGGAAGTCCCAGACTGGAGCGGATGCCGATGCGGCGATGATATGCAATTTGTTCGATCGCTTCCGGAGAATAATCCTCGATCGACTGCACGCGCATGACTTTTCCCACTCGAACCTGGCCGAGATACCAACTCAGGACGGCCGGTGCCGGGCCTAGCGGGAGTCGTTCCACCCCGGCTCTTGCAGCCGAACCTATGATGGTGGCCCAGCCGTCGGCGGTGAATTCGTAGAAGTTGCTGCGATCGAAGCCGAGAAACTCTTGGAGATGGTTTAGCGCGCTATCGATTTCCGTCTCGACTTGGACGATGGAAACGGTGGCAAAGCGCGCAGAGAGATCGGCAAGAAGGCGCTCAAACGTCAATAGTTCTTCGAGCGATGCGCCGGTTGCGCCGCCACTTGTCGATGCTCTTTCGACGAAAAGGTCGTCGGACATCACGCCAACATACACCGTACCAGGATTGTTGGGCCGCGTCTGAATTAGACGCCGGTCAGGCGTGGATTGTCAATTGCCGGGCTAACGAACCAACTCTCGCCTCAATGTGCGCTAAATGTCCGAGCGGACATTGCCCGCGCGTGTATGAGCGGATACCTGACTTCGATATTCTTCGGGTAATCGCGAAGGATATTGTGACAGGCCGCGCCGATGCGGCGCTATTTGTAATCCTTAAGATAAGCCACCACGTCGTCGATGTCCTTGCCGTCGCTTAAGCCCCCGAACGGCATGCGGTTGCCCTTCACCTTGGCCTGCGGGTCCTTGAGGTAGGCATGCAAATCGGCGTCGTCCCAAGTGAGATTGGCCCGCATCATGGCGTTCGAATAGTGGAAGTCCGGATCGGCGGCGGATTTGCGGCCATAGACGCCCTTCAGGCTGGGCCCGATCGCGTCGGGCTTGTCGCTGTGGCAAGCGGCGCATTGCGCAAAAACCACTTTGCCATGCGCGGCATCGGCGGCCCGGCTTTCAGTCGTGGCGAGCGCGAGCATTCCGCTCGCCAATAAAGCAACAGTCATGACGCCCGGCGCGACGCCGGCTTTCTTGTTCTGCATTGTCCTCCCCTATCGTCCCGTGAGTGGCCTTGACGCTTTACGCATGCACCAGCGGCCCAGGATTTTTGAGATAGCTTTTAGTGATGGCATTGGCCGACCAATAGGCTAAGGCGCCCACCGTGCCGGTCGGGTTGTAGCCGTGCTGCTGCGGGAACACCGAGGCGCCCTGGATGAACAGGTTGTGAGCGTCCCAGACCTGCATGAAGCGATTGACCACGCTCGATTTCGGATCCGATCCCATCATCGTGCCGCCGGTATTGTGGGTCGACTGGTACGGAACGATGGTAAAGGTCTTCGGGCGCGGGTGGAGGTCGTAGCTCGTCGGGTTCATCGCCTTGATGACGTTTTCCAGTCTGGCGAGCAGATAGGCCGACATTTTGAATTCATTATCGGGCGGATTGTAAGTGAGCCTGATCAGGGGCCGGCCGAGTGCGTCCTTGTAGGTCGGATCGAGGTCCATGAAATTGGCGCGGTTGGCATAGACCGAGCCCTGCGTGTTGAAACGCGCGGCGTGGTGATACCACTTCACGGTCGCACGCTTCCATTCCGAGCCCCATTCCGGGGTGCCCTTCGGCACGGTCCGGCCGGCAATCGGCGGCGCCGCCGCCGTGCCGGCGGCGATGTAACCGCCGCCGAAGAAGCCCAAGCCGCCGTGATCGAAGTTTTCGCCGTTGAAGTCGTCGATGACGACCGAGGTGCCGGCCGAACCCCAGTACGGATTGATCTCCTTATCCTCGAAAAAGGCGCTGGCGCCGGCTTCGAACTGGTAGGCGTAGTTCTTGCCGACCAGACCCTTGCCGCTGTCGCGGTCGTAAGGCTGACCGATGCCGGCGAGCAGCAAATGCTGCACATTGCCGAACACGAACGATGACAGGATCACGATGCCCGCGGGCTGTTCGTATTCTTCGCCGTTGCGCAGGTCGGTATAGGTCACGCTTACCACGCGCTTCGCCGCCTTGTCGTAATTGAGCTTGGTGACGAAGCAGCGCGCCCGCAGCTCGAATTTCGGGTCGAGCCGCAGCGAAGGAAGAATAGTGGAGTTGGCCGACGCCTTGGCGTTGGTCTCGCAAGCAATGCGATTGCAATAGCCGCAATATTCGCAGGCGCCGAGCGTCGTGCCTTCGGCATTGACGTAAGGCGCGCTCGCGATCGCCACCGGCGCCGGAAACGGGTGATAGCCGAGGCTCTTTGCCGCCGCACCGAACATCAGTCCGGCATTGCTCGATTTGATCGGCGCATTCGGATAGGCGTCGCTCCGCGGGCCTTCGAATATATTGCCGCCCTCAAGCTTCTTGCCGCGCAGATTGCCGGTCTGTCCCGACACACCGCAGATCTTGTCGAAACGATCGTAGAAGGGCTCGAGCTCGTCGTAGCTGACGGGCCAGTCCTGGATGGTCATGTCGTCCGGGATCGCGCTGGCGCCGTAGCGCTCGGTCAGCGCGCTCCTGATGCGGAAGTCGGACGGCAGGAAACGCCAGTGCAACGCGCCCCAATGGATGCCGGAACCGCCAACCCCTTCGCCCGGCAGAAAGGCGCCGATGCGACGGATCGGCAGCGCCTGTTCGTTGCCGAAATTGCGGAAGGTCAACGTGTCGATGGAATTGTCCATCATCAGTTCGAGCCGCTGCGCGTAGCGCACCTCGTCGCGCACCGACGGCAGGATGAAATCCTCGCCGGGAACACGGTCTGGACCGCGCTCGAGCGACACCACGTTCAGTCCCGCTTTGGTCAGTTCGCGCGCCAGGATCGCGCCGGTCCAGCCGAGGCCGACCGTGAGCGCGTCGACTTCTTTTAATCGCGTCACCATGTCCGCCTCCCTTTATGAGAAATCCGCAATGGACTGCGGTTCGGCGACATAGCGCTTGTCGCGATATTCCTCGAACACATTGGCGTAAGTGGCGGGCAGGCCGGGAAAGCCGAGCATCTTCCACGACACTTTGTTGCGGTTGCCGCCATAGATCGGGTCGGCGAAGAAACCCTCCATCGTGAGGCTGAGCAGGCGGGCGAAGAACGCCTTCGAACTGAAGTTTTGAAAGTCGGCCTTGCCCTTCTCCATCGCCTTGAGCGCCTCGATGCGCATGTCCGCATGGAGCCGGTCGAAGTCGTGACCGTAAGTCTTGCGCGACCAGGCATTGGCGGCGGCGATGCCGGAGGTGAAGAACTCGGCCGGCGTCAGCGACAGCTGGTAGCCCTGCTCCGGCTTGCCCTTGATAAAAGGACCGGAGCGATAGGTCTTGGCGCCGCCGCCCCAGGCGCTGGCAAGTTGCCGATCGATGTAGACCGCGCAGCCGCAGTCGCTGCCGGACGGCGACAATTCGTCGGGGGGAATGATGGTATCGACCGCGGCAACGACGAAGGCGTGTTCGGTTTCGTTGAGGATGAGCAGCGGTTCGGATTGCGGTCCGGCGTCAGCCGCATCGGCCGGCGCCGGCCCCTTTGGCGCGTCCGCTGCGGCGGCCGGCGCCAGGCCGGTCGCAACCGCCGTGCCGGCTAAACCTGCTCCCAACAGAAATTTGCGGCGTGGAATGTTCTCGTCGGTCATGCTGCCCTCCCCCCACTCGCGCATGCCGCGCGGCGGTTATCATTCGTTGGAATTAGAATAGACCGAATTTAATTTCGGCGGGAGGGGGTCATCCGCAATACGCGCCGATCTTTTGCGAGAGCGACACATTAATCCGATAACACCGTTTCGATGAACGTTTCCGGATCGCTGCAGAATTCGCGCATCAAGCGATAATGATCTGTCGCATCCACTGTAATTGGATCGAGTCCATACTTGGAAAGCCGCAGCAGGCGTGCCTCCGGATAGGCCATGAGAATCGGCGAGTGAGTCGCCATGATGACTTGGGATATCCCGGACGCCTCCATGCGGCGAAGCAGCTTGAGGAATTCGATTTGACGGGACGGCGACAACGCCGACTCCGGTTCGTCGAAAATGAAGATGCCCTGGCGGCGGCAACGCTCCTCAAAAAAGCGGAGAAATCCTTCGCCGTGCGAGTGCGAGAGAAAGTCGGGAGGAGGCGCGTCTACATCAAGAGCCGCTCTATCCAAATAGCGCGCCACGGAGAAAAAGCTTTCTGCACGGAAGAACCAACCGTTGGTGATCTTGGGAAGCCACGCGGCGCGGAGTGCCTTGGCGAGCGTGCCGCCCATTACCTCGACGGCATCCGAGTGATCGACGGGCCTATAGCCCTTACCGCCGCCGGCTTCGTCATATCCGGCCAGCACCGCAATCCCTTCGAGCAGCGTCGATTTCCCCGTCCCGTTTTCTCCAACGATGATGGTAATCGGCCGGTCGAAATCGAATTCGAATCCGTCATGGAGGAAAGGCAGACAAAACGGATAGGCCGCGGCATTGTTGACGCGCGATTGATCAAGCCATACTCGCTTGAGATATGGCGGTGGCAGTCTGCTCGGGCGGCTCTTCATCGTACGGCTAGAGTACCGCCAAAACAATTCGTTCTACAACCTGTGAGAGATTTCCGCCGATCGCTCCCAAAGCTGCTCCATCAGGCGTGCACCAGCGGCCCCGGACTCTTGAGGTACTGCGTTGTAATCGCCTCGGAGGCGTAATAGGCGAGCGCGCCAACGACGCCGGTCGGATTGTACGAGGCGTTTTGTGGAAACACCGAAGCGCCCATGACGAACAGATTGTCGGCCTCCCAGCTTTGCAGATAGCGGTTCACCACGCTGGTTTTCGGGTCGGTGCCGGTCATGGTGCCGCCGGTATTGTGGGTCGATTGGTACGGCACGACATTGTAATTGCCCTTAATGCCGGCGGGCGTGCTCATGGTGGTCGGATTCATGGCATGCGCCAGCCGGCCGAGCACGCCGCTTATGTAATCCGCGAGCTTATGGTCGTTGTCGCGGAAATTGTACGACATGCGGATCAGCGGACGGCCGAGCGCGTCGCGATAAGTCGGATCGAGATCGAGGAAATTCTCGCGGTGCGCATAGTTCGCGCCTGAGGCGCCGATGCTGAAGGCGTGGTTGTACCATTTCGCCGTTGCCTTTTTCCAATCGCTGCCCCAGCGCGGCGTGCCGGGCGGCACCGGGCGCGTCAGGATCGGGCGGCCGTTGGTCGGGCCGGCCTGAATCCAGGCGCCGCCGAAGAAACCCAGGGCGCCGTGATCGAAATTATCGCCGTTGAAATCGTCGATCAGCACGCCATGCGCGCCGGCGGCCATGAACGGATTGATTTCCTTGTTCTCGAAGAACACCGTCACATTGCCGGCGCCGACCTGGTAGCAGTAATTCTTGCCGACCGCGCCTTTGCCGGTCTTGTAGTCGTAGGGCTCGCTGATGCCGGCGGTGAGCATCAACAAAACATTGTTGAATACATAGGCGCCGAGGATGACGATGCCGGCCGGCTGCTCGTATTCCTCGCCGGTGCGCAAATCGATGTAGCGCACCGCGCGCACCTTGCGCGCCGTTTTGTCGTAAACCAACTCCTTGACCTGCGCGTAATTGCGCAGCTCGAATTTCGGATCGGCCAGCAGCGCCGGCAGGATGCAGACATTGGGCGAGGCTTTGGCGTTGGCTTCGCATCCGAAGCGTTCGCAATGGCCGCAATATTCGCAGGCGCCCAGCGTCTGGCCCTCGAAATTGGTGTAGACCTCGCTGGCATTGCTCGACGGCGCCGAAAACGGATGATAGCCGAGACTGCGCGACGCCTCGTCCATGATGGTACCGGCCATGCTGCGGGCGAGCGGCGGGTTCGGATATTCGTTCTGCCGCGGCCCCTCGAACACATTGCCGCCGTCGATGATCTTGCCGCGCAGATTGCCGGCCTTGCCCGACACGCCGCACAGTTTTTCGAACTTGTCGTAATAGGGCTCCAGCTCATCATAGGAGACCGGAAAATCCTCGATCGTCATCTCGGGGGAAATAGCGTTCTTGCCGTAACGCTCAGTGAGATGACTGCGCAGCTTGTGGTCGCTCGGCAACAGCCGCCAGGTCATGCCGTTCCAGTGCACGCCGGCGCCGCCGAGATCGGTGCCGGGCAGGAACGAACCGAGCCGCCGTATCGGCAGCGCCGTGTCGGCCGGCGAGTGCCGCAGCGACACGGTTTCCATCTGGGTCTCCTGGAACAGTTCCTGGCGTACCGCGTATTTGAGATCGTCGCGCACCGACGGAATGGTGAAATCGGTCCGCGGCATGCGCTTGGCGCCGCGTTCCAGACCGACGACATTGAGGCCGGCCTTGGTCAGTTCGCGCGCCAGGATCGATCCGGTCCATCCGACGCCGATGACGACGGCGTCGGTTTCCTTGAGCATGATGGTCATCGCCGCCCCCTTACGAAAAGTCCGCGATCGATTGCGGCGCCTTGTCGTATTTTTTGCCGAAATATTTTTTGATGTCTTCGCGATAAGTCGCCGGCAGGCCGGGATAGCCGACCATCTTCCAGGCCGCCATGTCGCGATTGCCGCCATAGACGGGATCGGCAAAAAATCCTTCCATTGCGATCTGCAGCAGCGCTTCGAAGAACATGCGGCTCGACGAACCGGAGAACTCCGCCTTGCCGGCTTCCATCGCTTTCAGCGCGCCGTCACGATCGGCGACGGCAAGGCGGTCGAAATCCTTGCCATAGGTTTTGCGCGACCATTCGTTCGCCGCGGCAATGCCGGCCCGGAAGAATTCGCGCGGGTTGAGCGGCAGCTGGTAACCGAGTTCCGGCTTGCCTTTGGGAAACGGCCCGTCGCGATAAAGCCGCGCGCCGTTGCCATAAGCGCCGGCAAGCTGGCGGTCGATGAAAGCAACGACCCCGCATTGGCTGCCCGAGAGTGACAATTCGTCGGCCGGGATGAACGCATCGGCCGCGGCAACTAAGAAGGCGTGCTCGGTTTCGGTCAGGGTGAGCAGCGGTTCCGGTTGCGCCGCCGCATTCGTCTCAGCCGCCGGAGGCGCTGGCGCGTCGGCGGCTGCTGGCTGCGTTAACCCTGTTGCGACTGCAGTACCGGCAAGACTGGCAACCGCCGTACCGGCGAGACCTGCGCCCCATAGAAATTTGCGCCGCGGAATGAACTCATCGGCCATGGCTCCCTCCCCCTGCACGCGCTTAGGCGCGGCACCCTTATTCATTTAGAAACAGACTAGACTTGTTCGCGCCAGCCGCAAAGGCTGGAAGAATCGTTACGGCGTACACGGTTGCAGTGCTTTTGCATGCCTGCCCTTGCAACCCCGTAGGGCTTACGAGCGTTGTCTTGCTGCCTTCGCCCTTTCACTGGAGGGTCAGATGGATAACGAAATGAATAAGGAAAGCTTGAAGTTCAATCCCGACGCCCCGGTCCAACTCGAATTCGAGAATTGTCCGGATGCGACCGGATACTGGTTCACGGCAGCGGTCATGTTCGCCGTGTTGGCGGCCGGCATAATCATTTATCGTGCGGCCAACTCGGATACCGTGATGGCACGAAACGATATCGCGCCGCCGGCGGCGCAAGCGGATCCAATCGCTCCGCCACCTCTTATAAGGTAACTAGACGCAAAGCCCGGGCTTCGTCGATAAGGAGCAAGCTTAGCCGGGCTCCATTCCTTTGGCCTGGATCACCGGAACAGCGCCCGGCGCGGTGAGGAACTTGATCAGCGATTTGGCGGCAGCGCCCTCCTTGCTGGCCGCCGAAACACCAGCGGAAAATGTCGTATAAGTCTGAATGTCCGCCGGCAGCGGCGCGGCTTGATCCTCGGCATAGGGCAGAAGCTCGCTGATCTGGGTCAGGCCGAGTTCGACTTCGCCTTTAGCAACAGCTTCTCCAGCCGCTCCGTCCAACAGTTTCACCTTCGGTTTCACCTCGGCCGCAATTCCGAGTTTTTCGAACAAGGCGTTGAAGGTGGCCGAGCTGGCGCCTTGCTTGTTCATGCCGATCGACTTTGCGCCAAGCAGCGTATGTTTGAAGGCGTCGGATGTGCTGACGTCGAGCTTGGGTGCGCTTTTGAGCGTCGCGGCGCCGAGCCCGGCTCGCGCGATGGCCGCGCGGCTACTCGGGTCGACTTTCCCTGCCTTGGCGAGATCGTCGGTTGCGGAAGCGGTCAACAGCACGAGATCGAATGCCGCGCCTTGGTCGATCTGTGCTCTCAACCCCGCGGTCGGCGCGACGGTGACGACGAGCTTGTTGCCGGTGGCCTTCTCGAATTGCGGACCGATATCTTCAAGCACGGTCTTGAGCGCGGTCGAGCAGAAGACCTTCACCTCCGCTGCCTGTGCCTGGACCGCAAGGAGCGGCAGGGTAAAACCGACAAGCACGGCGAGCGCGCGTTGAACTCTCATGAAGTCCTCCCGTTGCCCTCTTGGTAGGGGCGATGCGGAAAGACTAGCCGTAAACAGCCGCAATCGCCAGAAAGTCCTCGGCCTTTAGGCTCGCGCCGCCGACCAGCGCGCCATCGACATTATCGACCGCGAGCAATTCCTTGGCGTTCGACGGCTTCACTGAGCCGCCATACAGAATCCGCACCTGCTGCGCTTTTTGTTCGCCGAAGCGCTCTTGGAGTTGCTCCCGGATAAGACCGTGCATATGGCAGACTTCGTCTTGGGTCGGCGTAACCCCGCTCCCTATCGCCCAGATAGGCTCATAGGCGACCACAAAATCCCTATCCTTTACGTCATCCGGTAATGAGCGCAGCAATTGGCCGGCCACGATGGCGTCGGCCTCCCCGGCGTCACGCTGTTCGCGAGTCTCGCCGACGCAAAGGATCGGGAGGATCTCGGCGCGCAGCGCCGCCAGCACCTTGGCGCGCACCATCTCGTCGGTTTCGCCGTGATATTGCCGCCGCTCCGAGTGGCCGACGATCACCGCCCGGGCGCCGGCATCGCGCAGCATCTCGGCGGAGATATCGCCGGTATGCGCGCCCGCTGGCTGGGCGTGGCAGTCCTGGCCGCCGATCGTCACCGCCGATCCACGCGCCACGGTGGCAAAGCTTTCGATCAGGGTAGCCGGCGGGCAGACCATAATGTCGGTGTTGCGAAGACCGCGCGCGCCGGCGACGATTTTCTCCAATTCGCCGATTGAGCTCCTAAGCCCATTCATCTTCCAATTGCCGGCGACCAGCGGACGAAGCGCCATTATTGGGCCTGCTCCCATCGATCTGAATTTATGCCACAAACAGCGGTTAGCAGACCGGTTGCGGCCGGAAAAGAGGCGTTTTTCCAGTGAAACCCGTCAGTTGCGGCGCAACAGCACGCTCCTTATAGTGCGGCGCCTTCGCCGGGGGCATATCCCGGCCTGATCGGCATCAACTCAAACGCGTTGGACACATGCTTCGAGGTATTCGCAAAGCCTCCGAAAACTGGCTCGGCCGCACCGTCATGGGTGTGGTCATGACCCTTCTCGCCGGCAGTTTCGCGGTCTGGGGCATCAACGACATTTTCAACGGTTTCGGCCAGTCGTCGCTAGCCAAAATCGGCTCGACCGAAATCTCGAGCGCCCAGTTCCAACAGACCTATCAGGACCGAATGCAGCAGATCGAAACCCAGGTAGGGCATCCACTGCCGCCGGAACAGGCCCGCGCGCTCGGCCTCGACCGGCAGGTGCTCGGCGAAATGATCGCCCAGGCCGGCCTCGATCAGCGGGCGAAGCAAATGGGGCTCGGCGTTTCCGATGCCGAAATCGCGCGCCATATCACCACCGATCCTAATCTTCAGACCATCAACGGCCAGTTCGACCGCGACCGCTTCCTGTCGCTGCTGCGCAATATGGGCTATACCGAACAGCGCTTTATCGCCACGCAGCGGCAGACCGTGCTGCGGCGGCAGATCGTCGATACGTTGTCCGGTGGTCTCACCCCGCCGAAGACCTGGCTCGACGCCATCAATCAGTACCAGAACCAGGAGCGCGGCGTGGAATACGTCGCGCTGGGTCCGGCCCAGGCCGGCGACATTGCGGCGCCGAGCGACGACGTGCTCAGCAAATATTACGACGACCACAAGGCGCAATTCCGCGCCCCGGAATATCGCAAGATCGACGCCATCGCGGTCACGCCGACAGAACTCGCGAAGTGGATGGAAATTTCCGACGACGATTTGAAGAAGGCCTACGACGAGCGGCTCGCAAGCTTCACCAAACCGGAACGCCGGCATATCGAGCAGCTGGTCTTTACCGACCCGGCGGAAGCGCAAGCGGCCGAAGACAAGATCAAAAGCGGCACGACTTTCGCGGCGCTGATGGCCGAACGCGGCGTCAAAGAGCAGGACGCCGATCTCGGCATGGTGGCGAAATCGGCGATCGTCGATCCGGCGGTGGCCGACGCCGCCTTCGCGCTGCCGGAAGGCGACGTGAGCGCGCCGGTCAAAGGCCAGTTCGGCACGGTGATCCTTACCGTGCTCAAAATCGACCCCGCGGTGACGAAGTCGTTCGCCGAGGTCGCCCCGCAGTTGCGCAATGATCTGGCGCTCGAGCGCGCCAAGACCCAGGTGGCGGACATCCACGACAAGATCGAGGATGACCGCGCCGGCGGCATGTCGCTCACCGAAGCCGCACAGAAAGAAAAGATTCCCCTCGTTACGTTCGATGTCGATCGTTCCGGCCGCGATGCCGACGGCAAGCCGGCGGTCAATCTACCGCGTGCGCCCGACGTCGTTTCGGCCGCGTTTTCCTCCGATGTCGGCGTCGACAACGATCCGGTCGAAGCCGATGGCGGTTATGTCTGGTACGACGTGGCCGCCATCACGCCGTCGCATGACCGCCCCCTCGCCGATGTCAAAGCCGCGGTCGAGCAGCACTGGCGCGATGCCGAGATGGCGTCGCGGCTGAAAGACAAGGCGGTCGATATTCTCGACAAGGCAAAAGCCGGCACGCCGCTCGACCAGTTGGCAACCGCCGCCGGCGTCAAAGTCGAAACCGCAGGCGATCTCAAACGCGGCGCCGCGAGTGGCGCAATTTCGGCACGGATGAGCGACGCGATTTTCCGCACCACCAAGGACAATTTCGGCATGTCCCAAGGCGACACGACGAGCCAGTGGATCGTGTTTCGTGTCACCGACGTCAAGACGCCGGCGATCGATCCGAATTCGCCCGAGGCCAAGCAAACGGCGGATACGGTGAAGAAACAAATGCCCGACGACGTGATGAGCCAGTATGTCGCTTCGCTCGAGCACGATCTGGGCACCAGTATCAACGCCTCGGTGCTGGCGCAGGCTTTGGGTAATAGCGCGCCGGACACCAACTGAATGCAGATCGAGCCTTCCGCTGACAGGTTCGCCGCGCGCTATGCCGCCGGCGAGCCGCAAGTCGTATGGACGACCCTGGTCGCCGACCTGGAAACGCCGGTTTCCGCTTTCCTGAAAATCGCCGGCGCGCGCCCGATGAGTTTTCTGCTGGAATCGGTCGAAGGCGGTGCGGTACGCGGCCGCTATTCGATCATCGGGATCGAGCCGGACCTTATTTTTCGCGTTAACGGCGCCGAAGCTGAGATCAACCGCACGGTTCAAAACGACCCGGCCGCTTTCGTGCCGGCGAATGATGCGCCGCTGTCCGCATTGCGCGCCGTTATCGCCGAGAGCCGCATCGCGCTGCCGGCATTGCTGCCCCCGATGGCGGCGGGCGTGTTCGGCTATCTCGGTTACGACATGGTGCGGCTGATGGAGGATCTTCCGGCACACGCACCCGACCCGATCGGCATTCCCGATACCATTCTGGTGCGTCCGACCGTGGTGATTGCGTTCGACGCGGTCGAAGATACCATCACCATCGTCACGCCAGTGCGCGCGCACGCCGGCATGTCAGCCAAGGTGGCGATGGCGCGCGCAACCGAGCGGCTCTCCGCTGTGGTCGATGCACTCGACAAGCCGCTCGACAAATCGGCGACCGAATTCGACGCCGGCCCGCTCAATGTCGAGACGCGATCGAATACGACGCCGGCCGAGTTCGAGCGGATGGTAGGACGCGCGAAGGACTACATCGCCGCCGGCGACATATTTCAGGTCGTGCTCTCGCAGCGCTTTGAAGCGCCGTTCGCCCTGCCGCCGTTCGCGCTCTACCGCGCGCTGCGGCGGGTCAATCCGTCGCCTTACCTGTATTTTCTCGATTTCGGCAGCTTTGCCGTGGCCGGATCGAGCCCCGAAATACTGGTCAAGACTTCCAGCGGCACCGTCACCATCCGCCCGATCGCAGGCACCCGCCGACGCGGCGCGACGCCCCACGAAGACCAGGCGCTGGAGGCCGAACTCCTGGCCGATCCGAAGGAACGCGCCGAGCACTTGATGCTGCTCGATCTCGGCCGCAACGATGTCGGCCGCGTCGCTGAGATCGGCACGGTGAAGGTCACCGACCAATTCTTCATCGAGCGCTACAGCCAGGTCATGCACATCGTGTCCAATGTCGAGGGCAAATTGCGCAAGGACTGCGATGCAATCGATGCGCTGGCAGCCGGATTTCCGGCCGGCACGGTGTCCGGCGCGCCCAAAGTGCGCGCCATGCAGATCATCGACGAATTGGAGAAGGACAAGCGCTCGCTCTATGCCGGCGCGGTCGGCTATTTCTCCGCCGGCGTGGATATGGACTCTTGCATCGTGCTGCGCACCGCGCTGATCAAGGACGGCACCATGTATGTGCAGGCCGGCGCCGGCATCGTCGCCGACAGCGATCCGGCCTTCGAGCAGCAGGAATGCATCAATAAGGCGAAGGCCTTGTTCCGCGCCGCCGAGGAAGCCAAACGCTTTGCCAGCGCGGCCCGGCGCGGGCAGTGAATTCCAGCCGATAAGTTTATCGAAAAATTCCGCGATCCGCTCAGCTACCCGAGTTCCACGCGATCGCAATCCGACGCATCTGCGCCTTATTGTGGCGCCATTGCCGCAGGACTGTCCGTTTGAGGGGCGTAAATTTCGGAGAAATTGGAGATGCGGCGTTATTACTCTGCTGTTTGGCTTTCACTGGCATTGCCGATCGTCGCGCTTCCTGTCGCGGCCCACGCTCAAGTCATCTGCGTCAGCAATAATGTGCCGCCACCGGAATTGCCAGTTTACGAACAGCCTCCGATTCCCGCACCGGGTTACATTTGGACGCCAGGCTACTGGGCTGGAGGTCCGAGCGGATATTTCTGGGTACCGGGCACCTGGGTCGAACCGCCTGCGGCCGGATTGTTATGGACGCCGGGCTATTGGGGCTGGCGCGATGGCATCTACACATGGAGCGCCGGCTATTGGGGCCCGCATGTCGGCTTCTATGGCGGCGTCAATTACGGCTTCGGCTATACGGGCGCCGGTTATGAAGGTGGACGCTGGGATAACGGCGTGTTCGCCTATAATCGCACCGTCAATAATTTCGGCGGCGTTGCCATCACCAATGTTTACGAGAAGACTGTTGTGGTGGACGTCAATGCGCCGCGCGTGAGCTTCAACGGCGGCTCGGGCGGCATCACGGCGCGGCCCACGCCAGAAGAAGAAGCCGCCGCTCATGAGCAGCACGTCGCGGCCATTCCGGCGCAGATGCAACACGAGCGAACCGCAAGCAGCGACCGGTCGCTGTTGGCTTCGGAAAACCACGGCAGGCCGGCGATTGCGGCAACTTCCAGGCCCGGCGAATTCTCCGGCAAAGGCGTGATTGCGGCTCGCGAAGCCGAGCCAAAAGCCACTACAATTCCCACAAAGCCGGGCGGAGCAGCACTGACTTCAACTCCGGCCGAGACCAAGGCCGTTGGGGGCCAAGAGCGGCCTAACGAGGCACGACCTAACCCGGAAAGACCTGGCCAAGAACGAGCTATTGAGGAGCGACCTAACGAGGAGCGGCCTAGCCAGGAGCGAACTGGACAGAAGCCGCTGAATGCCGAAACGAAGCCGCTTGGTTTGGAACAGAAGCCGCCGAACGCCGCAGGCAAGCCGCCACTCGGCAACGAAGCGAAATTGCCGAACGAAGCAAAACCGTCGACCAGTGCTGCAAAGCCGCTGAACGGGGAAGTGAAGCCGTCGCTAGGCGCACCGAAACCAGCCGGCGCCGAAGTGAGAATGCCGAACACGGAACCGAAGCCCCAGGCCGCGAAGCCCCAAGGCGCAGTGCCTCAAGGCGCACTGCCTCAAGTCGCGAAGCCCCAAGCCGGAATGCCGCCCAAGGGACCGAATCCGCAACCGCCCCACTTAGCGACCGCGCCAGGGCCGGCGGCACATCCCGCTCCTGCTGGTGCTCCTCACCCGAAGCCGGGCCCTAACGACAAAAAGCCGCCGGGGTGATCCGGCGGCGTACCTCTCGCTCCGACGGCGGCTAGATTCTTTGTTGGAGCATGATCTCCGAAAACCGGTGTGCGCCCCGGATCAAGTCCGGGGCAGGCTTTTCGGGATCATGCTCTAACGCGCCGCAAAAAAATTGTTTTCGATTTTGGCCGAGACTTGCCGGTGGGCGTAGTCTTCTTCCAGTCCGGCGAGGATGACGTAATTCTGCGCCAGCAACCGGTAGCAATTGCCAAAGCCGACCGAGTCGGTGTTTTGCGCCGATTGTTCGCAGGCAGCCGCCCGATGACGCAACACCTTCGCCCGGGCCAGATGGTCCAACATCGCACAACTACCCACTGACTGCCGCCAACCGACAACCCCAACGCACTGTTCCAAGGTGGCAGTCGAGCGTCAATGTTATTGGCTGCAGAGCACCTACTTGTGGAGCGCTTGGCTGTGGAAAAGTGTCTCAGCCTTGCGGCGGAGCGGCGCTGAAAAATCGGACGCGTGCCAGACCGGACGGCGTCCTGCGCTTGAATTCGCGGCGCAGGAAATTCCACAGCAGCTCCGCGAAGCCCGGAGAAAGAGCGACCGGCTTCGGTTTAGGCCGCTCGCTCATGTTTTGCGCCATGATGTCCGCCGGCCGCATCCAGCGCCGATAGCTGTTCTCTTTGTCAGCCAGCGCATTGATCAGCACAGCGTGCGCATCCTTACGTTTGGCAAACCCGCCTTTTGCAAACCCGCTTCTCTCAAACATTGGCGCTCCGCGAATCCGGCGGATTCTGCAGCACGCCGCTGTGGAATGCTACCTGTGGGCGCGGGATGTGCACAACTATCGGATGTCAGCCGCCGTAAGCGCGCGCTCAACGCCCGTGCGGCGCGGGCTCGCAGGGGCGGCGCAGCTACGGCAAGCGCTCTTCGCGGGACCTATTATTCCCGGCCGTCATAATGCAGCCCCATGAGACAAACGCGAGGCAGCCGGCAACAATGAACCAAAGCGCCACGTCAACAGCCATGTCGTCCTCCTGATCGCTACCTTTTGCCGGTAGCTTGATGCTGCAAGTATCTTCAGGGCCGCCCCTACCCCGATAATGACAAAAAGTATCTCAGGGCCGCCCCTACCCCGATAATGACAAAAGCCGCCAAAGGCTCCAGGGATTGAATGTCGCAGCGTCACTCCGCCTCAAGACGCGTTGCGGATCATGCGCACCGGCCAAGCGGACGGGACTTACAGGCGTAGCTTACAGACGTAACTTCAGGCGTAACTTGCAGGCATATCTTGCTTTTCGCCGACGCTGCCTTCAAAGCTTTCGCGGCTGCACGAACAGGATCGAGCGAACAATGAGCGAGCAAACGGCCTCTTCCACCGACCTTCTTTTCGAGATCCGTGACGGCATCGGCAAGGTCACCTTCAACCGTCCGCAGGCGCGCAACGCCTTTACCTTCGAGATGTATGAGCGGCTGGCCCAAATCTGCGAACAGGCGGACGCCGACCGCACGATCAAGGTTCTGGTGTTTCAGGGTGCCGGCGACAAGGCCTTCGCCTCGGGCACCGACATCAATCAATTCCGCGCCTTCACCACGCCGGAACACGCCATCGAATATGAATCCCGCATCGATCGGGTTCTGACCAAGCTCGAGCAATGCCGCGTGCCGACAATCGCGGCGATCAACGGCGCCTGCACTGGTGGCGGCGCCGGCATCGCCGCATGCTGCGATCTGCGCATCGGCACCAAGACCGTGAAGATGGGTTTTCCGATCGCGCGCACGCTCGGCAATTGCCTGTCGATGTCGAATATCAGCCGGCTCACCGCCTTGATCGGACCGGCTCGCGTCAAGGATCTGATTTTCACCGCGCGGCTGGTCGGCGCCGATGAAGCGGCAAGTGCCGGTCTTCTTCACGAGGTCGTCGAGGATATTCCGGCGCTGCAAAAGCGTGCCGACGAGCTTGCCACCCAGATCGCCGGCCACGCGCCGCTCACGCTCAATGCGACCAAACAAGCGCTCGCGCGTTTGCAGAAGCGACTCACGCGCGAAGAAGGCCAGGACTTGATTCTGATGTGTTACATGAGCAAGGATTTTCGCGAAGGCCTGGATGCATTCCTCACCAAGCGCACGCCGCAGTGGACCGGCGAATAGACGAATCGAGTCATACAGCCTAAGGCACAGCAAGGCCGAGCGACGCCAGATAGCCGCTGTTGACGCGGCCATTGCTGAACTTGGCGGCTTCCAGATATGCGTCGAGGATCGCTTGCGCCTGTTCGCGCGGCGGTAAGGATTGCGGACTTAAAGTACCCACCTCGACGCTGCCGGCGGCGGCGATCAGATTCCAGCCCTCGGGTTTTTGAATCGAGACCACCGTGGTATCGGAGTCGAGATTCTTGTAGGTCCAGAAGCACCAGCCGATGCCGAATTTTTCGTTCAGCTCGCGGAAGCTGACGTTCCAGGCGTCGGACAGTTCGCCGGTTTCGCCGATCAGCACCGGCACGTTCCAGCGATTGCCGAAATCCAGATAGCTCTGCACCGAGTCGCGCGTCGGGTGGGCCCAGAACTTATGGTAGGTGTAGACCGTGTTGCGGTCGAACGGCCGGCCGAACACGGCGAAATTCGTGCTCCATTGCGCACCGGCCAGCAGCAGCACATGGCGCGTGTCGACGTCGCGAATGGCAGTCGCGATATCGCGGTAAAACGGCTCGAGCCGCGGATCGAGATAGGCCTCGTCGCTGTACGGCGATATCGGCTCGTTGAGAAGGTCGTAGCCGAGCACGGCGGTTTCGTCGCGGTAATGCGCAGCAAGCTGTTGCCATAGCGCGATGGTGAGCGCCCGATAGCGCGGCACATAGAAGGTCAGCGGAAAGCCGGGACCGTCATCGTGATTGACGCCGGTCTGGCCGCCAGGCGCGGCGTGCAGATCGATGATGACGCGCAAGCCGGCATCGCGACACCATTGCACTAATCGGTCGAGCAGGCTCCAGCCCTGCCCGGCGAACCGGTCATGCGCGGGATTTCCATCGTCGGCCGGCTCGACGAAAAGCCGCCAGTTCAGCGGCACGCGCACGGTGTTGAAGCCGGCTGCTTTGATGAAACGGATATCCTCGGCGGTGACATAAACATCGCGGAAATCCGACCAGAAGCGATCGGCCGCAGCGCGGCCGACCAAGGCTTCGATCACGCCGTCAATTTCCGTCGGGCTGCGGGCATGCGTGAATTTGAACATGTAGCCTTCGGGGACCAGCCAATTGCCGAGATTGATCCCTTTCACGGCGAACGTGTTGCCGCCGCCGTCGACCAGCCGGGCACCCTCGGCATGGATGAAATCGGGCGGCGCAGCGAAGCCGGGCCTGTTGCCGGCGAGCAGCGCTGCCACTGCCGTAAGACCGCTGAGCAAAGCGCCGCGCCGCGACAAATGACGCCTATCTTTTCTACCACGAACGCCCATCAGCCGTGCCCTTCAGGCCCCGTTCAATGCCAAAATCGTGCCACCGGCGCGACTTGATATTTTCCGCCGGCACGATGGGGAAACCGGTGACCGCTTTGGGCGATCATGCTTTAAAAGCAGTCCCAGCGCCAAGCGCGAAAGCTGCGCCGATCGCGCTTCGAATAGCGGGGTCAGATCGTCGATGTCCGGCATGCCGTTAGTCGAGGCGCTCGTCTTTCTTGCTGTTGTCGTCATTCTCCTCATTGCCACGCGACGCTTTCATCCCTTTCTGGCAATCGTGGTCGTCGCCGCGGCTTTCGGCCTGGTTTGCGGATTTTCCATCAGTCTTCTCGGCAAGGCGTTCGGCACTGGTTTTGCCGAGATGATTTATTCGCCCGGACTGGTGATCGTCGCCGCGGGTTTTATTGCCGCGCTCGCCGATGTGAGTGCCGTTCCCAACCGGCTCACGGCGATTATCGAGCGCCGGCCGTGGCTCACGGGCCATAAGACGGCGGCCTTTCTCGGCCTGATCGCCGGCATCGGGGCGTCACCCGCGGTGGCATTCGCGCTGCTTACGCCTCTCCTTCCGGTCATCGGTGGCGCCGCATCGCGGCAACGGTCGGGCGCAACGACGGTGCTGGCGCTTTCTATTTCGGCAAGCCATGGTCTGGTGCTGTTCTCACCGATACCGATCGCGGCCGTCTCCATCCTTGGCGCCGATTGGGGTCGCGTCGCGCTGGTCGGCTTGCCGCTTGCAGCATTACTGGCTGGATTGAGTGCGGTCGCGGTTCGATGGTCGGCAAATCGCGGCGCGGCAGCGCAGCGCCTGCCGCAACCGGCGGTCGATGAAGTCCGCGCGAGCCCGGTGCAGCAAAGCATTTGGCCGGCGATTGTCTTCGTCCTGGCAATCGCGATCCCGCTCCTCCTGCTTATGGAGCAATCGATCGGCTATATGCCGAGCGAGCCGCTGGGCGGCGGCACCTCGCGCGAACTGGTCCTCGGTGTCGGCCGTCCGCTGATCCTTTTTCTGGTCGGCGTCGGCATCATGGCGATCGGCAACGGCCGGCATGGCTTTAAGCTTCTCGGCGACTCCACCTGGACCGCGCACGTGCTCGGCAATGTCGCGAGCGTGCTTCTTATCGTTTGCGCGGCCGGCGGCCTGCAACGGCTCTGCCAGGAGACCGGCATGGCCGAATTGCTCGGCGAGCGGCTCAGCAATTGGCACGTCGGATCGTATGGCGGCGTACTGATCCCGTTCCTCGTCGCGGCGATAATAAAAACCTTGCAGGGCTCGTCGCTGGTTGCCGCTATCGCGACAGCCGGCATGGTGCAGCCGCTTCTTGTATCGCTCGGCCTCAACGACGCGAACGGCAAGGCGCTTGCGGCGCTCGCCATCGGTGCCGGCGCCATGACACTCTCGCATATCAACGACGAGTATTTTTGGTTGATCACGGATCGCGCCGGCTTGACGCCGCCGCGAGGGTTCGTAACGTTCGGCGCAGGCACGCTCGTTCAAGGCCTCTTCGCCGTTGCCGTGCTGGTCATCCTCTCTCTGCTGGTCCCCCGCATGTGACGGCCATCGCGGCCGATCGTTGGCACCGCAGTTGCATCCGGATTGCCGATATTGCTACGGTGGCGGCCTGGGAAACTAATGACATCGCGCAAATCTCCTTCCTCGGCCGTCGCCGACGCAGCCAGTCCATCGCGTCGCGATCTCTTTAAATTTGCAGGCGCCGGTGCGCTGGCGGCGAATTCCGCCGGCCCGGCGGAAGCCCGGACCGCGGCTGAGCAAAAAGCATCGGACGCGCATGCGCCGCGCAGTCTGCCGCAAGGTTTTTTGTGGGGCACCGCGACCTCGGCCTATCAGATCGAAGGAGCCTGGCAGGCGGACGGTAAAGGCGAATCGATCTGGGACCGCTTCACCCACACCGCCGGCACCATCCAAAACAACGACACCGGCGACATCGCACTCGATCACTACCGCCGCTTCAAGGACGACGTGGCCCTGATCAAGACGCTCGGCGCGCGGAGCTACCGGTTTTCCATCTCCTGGCCGCGTATCTTCCCGCAAGGCACCGGCGTGGCGAACGACAAAGGATTGGATTTCTACGACCGCCTGGTGGACGAGTTGCTCGATAACGGCATCGAGCCGTTCCCGACGCTCTACCACTGGGATCTGCCGCAGGCGCTGCAGGATCGCGGCGGATGGCAATCGCGCGAGACGGCAAAAGCCTTCGCCGATTATGCCGGCTACGTCAGCGCGAAGCTCGGCGACCGGGTCAGGCGCTTCTTCACGCTCAACGAAGTATCCACCTTCGTCGAAGCGGGACACGGCAGAGGCGTCCATGCCCCGGGCTTGAAACTGCCGCCCGCGGACCTCAATCAAGTCCGTCACCACGCCGTGCTTGCTCATGGCCTTGCAGTTCAAGCGATCCGGGCCAACGCCAAAGCCGGCACCAAGGTAGGACCGGCGGAGAACATCGCCGCCGCAGTGCCGGTGATCGAAACGCGCGAGAACATCGCCGCGGCCGAACATGCCACCCGCGAACTCAATGCCGGCTATCTGACCGTCATCCTGGAAGGCCGCTACAGCGATGCGTTCCTGACGGCGGCCGGCGCGGACGCGCCGGAGTTCACGGACGAGGATTTGCGGGCGATCGCTAGTCCGCTCGATTTTGTCGGCATCAATGTCTACTCGCCCACTTATGTGCGGGCGATCGACACGGCACCCGGCTACGAAATCATACCGTTCTCCAAAACCCATCCGCGGATGGAATCGTCCTGGCAATTCGTCGGTCCCGAAGCACTCTATTGGGCGCCGCGGCATCTCCATAAAGTCTGGAACGTTAAGGAAATTTACGTCAGCGAAAACGGCTGCGGCGCCGCCGACGTGCCGGCATCCGACGGCGTGGTTTACGACAGCGACCGCATCATGTTCTTGCGCAACTACCTGACCATGCTGCAGCGCGCAACGTCGGAAGGCGTGCCGGTGCACGGCTATTTCCTGTGGAGCCTGTTCGACAATTTCGAATGGGCGGACGGCTACAACACCCGCTTCGGATTAATCCATGTCGACTACGCGACGCAAAAGCGCACGCCAAAGCTGAGTGCGGCCTATTACACGGCCGTCATCAGGCGCAACATGCTGGCCTGATCTTCCGGCACCGCACAACCGCACCTCCCCGACTGGCAAATCTCTGTATGGCGGCGTTCCACCTGACCGCGATATGCTATGATGCTGCTGCGACGGGTTGAATAAATCAAAAATATATCCGCTCCGGCACGGATCGGCGCGGGCTGGGAGGAGCAATCATGGAAAGCCTGGAAGCACGTACTATCAGAAAGGTATCGGCACGGCTTATTCCGTTCCTGATCGTCTGCTATTTCATCGCCTATCTCGATCGGGTGAATGTCGGCTTTGCCGCGTTGACAATGAACAAGGCGCTCGGCCTGACCGCGACCATGTTCGGTTTCGGCGCCGGCATTTTCTTCATCACCTATTTCATCTTCGAGGTGCCATCCAATTTGTTTCTCGACCGCTTCGGCGCGCGCAAATGGATCGCGCGCATCATGGTGAGCTGGGGCATTTTGTCCGGGTTGATGGCCTTCATTCCCGACATCGCCCGCATCACCGGATTAAGCAACGAAACAAGCTTCTATACGGTCCGCGCGCTACTGGGCGCGGCCGAGGCCGGATTCTTTCCGGGCATCATCTTTTATCTGACGCTGTGGTACCCGTCGGTCTATCGCGGCCGCATCATCGGTTCTTTCATGGCGGCGATCCCGCTATCGTCGGCTATCGGCTCGCCGATTTCCGGCCTGATCCTCGGTATGAACGGCATCGGCGGCCTGGAAGGCTGGCAATGGCTTTTCATCTTCGAAGCCGCGCCGGCGATACTGCTCGGCTTTGTCACCTATTTCTATCTCACAGACCGGCCGGCCGACGCCCATTGGCTGGAAGCGGATGGACGCGCCTGGCTCAGCAATCGTCTCGACGGCGAGCGCCGCCAGCGCGAGGCAGCGCAAACCCTTTCGATCGGTCAGGCAATCCTCAATCCCCGCGTCCTGGCGCTGGCTCTGGTCTATTTCGGCCTGGTGGCCTGCAACTACGGTGTCGGGTTCTGGTTGCCGCAGATCATCAAGCAATTCGGGCTAACCAATGCGATGACCGGTTGGGTCACCGCCATCCCCTACGCCATCGGTGCCGCATTCATGGTGTGGTACGGGCGGCGATCGGACGCCAAGATCGAACGCAAGGCCCACTGCGCTATCGCGCTTCTCATTGCCGCCGCCGGCATCGCCGCCTCGACGCTGACCAGCGATCCAACGCTGACTATCATCGCTTTCAGCATCGGCGCCTGCGGCGTGTTCGGCGCATTGCCGGTGTTCTGGACACTGCCGACGGCCGTATTGTCCGGCTCCGCCGCAGCGGCCGGTATTGCCGTGATCAACTCGATCGGCAATTTGTCGGGCTTCGCCGGCCCCTATGCGATGGGCTGGATCAAGGACGCCACTGGCAATTTCACCGGCGGGCTATTGCTGATCGCTTCGTTGGCGATCATTGCCATGGCCATCGTGCTCGCACTGGGGCACAACCAGGCCCTGGAAAAGGCGCCGGCGCCGGCCGAGTAAAGGCCGGACCGGACATGGCGCCTGGCCGTTGTGGCCAGGCGTCAAAGCTGTGATCGGAAGAAGGCGTTTCATTTACATTCTCCCTATTGTTATTGATGCCTTCACGCTGACATGCATCGTGGGATTCATCGGACGCCGGATTAGATCGGCTTCATCTGGTGGACATCGCGTTTGTTTGACGCTGCAAATAGACCGGCTGACAAATTTTGAATTACTTGTTGTTTGAAATGGGCGCACAGCCGTAATCAGCTGCGCCGTCGAAAGGGGCGGTCGGGCTACGCCGGAACCGAAAGGCTGCGCCGCGGTTTAACGCAGACGCATGGCCGGAAGGGACCGATGAGTAAGCCGATACCCCTGCCCGTTTGGGACCGCCAGACCGGCAGGCTTTTCAACGAATTCATGGATGATCATCCCTCCACCTATGAGAGCCGGCCGCGGCGCTCACTGACGCAATGGCTTGAGTTCGGAGCCGCTCTACGACTGGCTGCTCGCAGCTTACCAGAACTCACAACGCAGCGCGCGCCAGATCGAACCGTTCATCCGCAAGCACAACATCGACATGAGCGAGTTCAAGCCGGTGATCTACCGGTCATTCGCCGAATTCTTCGACCGCGAATTCCGCCCCGGCGCACGCAAATTCACCGACGCCCCCGGCGAGCTGGCCGCCTTTGCCGAGGCGCGATACTTCGGCTGGGAGAAGTTGGCGATCGACCAACGCTTTCCGATCAAAGGCCATTCGCTCAGCGCCGAGCACATTCTCGGCTTCGGCGAGCGGGCGCGGCCGTTTATCGGGGGGCCGGTCATCTTGGCGCGGTTGTCGCCGATGGACTACCACCACGTCCATTATCCAGACGCAGGCGTGACCTCGGATCAGGACCAGCTTGGCCGGCGCCTATGGACCGTGAACTGGCACGCGCTGCTGCACCAGCCGGATATTCTGTTTCGCAACGAGCGCCAGATCAACATCCTGGATACCCGCAATTTCGGCCGCCTCGCCTTCGTCGAAGTCGGCGCCATGTCGGTCGGGCGCATCGTTCAGATGCATCCGCTCGACCGGCCATTCCTGCGGGGCGATGAGAAGTCGGTATTCCGGTTCGGCGGCTCGGCCGTGGTCGTGTTCGGCGAGCCCGGCCTGTGGCGGCCGTCCGACGATATTCTCGCGCGCACCCAGGACGGCGTTGAAACGCTGGTGCGGCTCGGCGCGCCGATTGCGATGCGGATTTCGTGACGGCGACAGCTATACGCCATAGTAAAAACAAAGCCCGCCGCCTAACGGGCGGACCGCGTCATGCCATGAGAATTACTACGGCCCGCGATGGAGATATCGCAGGCCGTTTGCAACCTAGTTTATCGCGGAAAGCTCGGAATGCCGACCACGTAGAGTGGATAGCAAGCCGAGTAAACAGAGCCGGTGAGATCGTAGCAGGAGACGCACTTGCAGCCGGGTCCGCCCGCCTGACATGACGCAATCGTCCTGCCCGCCAGCACGATCCGCGCATGCGGGTGCGCTGCGGTATTAACAGCGCAAGCGAACGGCATAGCACTGGCCGCCGTATAAGAAAGACCGGCGAGCGCAACAGCAAGTGACATTGAAAGACCGAAACGGCGCATAAACCCCTCCACTTGTTGAGCGATCCTAGGACTCAGCCCCCGGGATGGCGCAGTTAAGTTTCACATAGGACAAATCGGCGCGCAAGCATGTGCAACGCACCGGTGTGCGTTTGTCGCATCCGAAAGCAAATAGGTTTCATGACACCGGGTGGTCCATTTGTTATTTCCCTTTAAGCTACCGGCCTCCCCTTTGAGCAAACTGCCGGCATCGGACAGGGCCCACCGTGCCGAGTCGTCGGTGTCACGACTCATTTGACCGTCGTATCGCGATGGATCGGATCGACCCATAAGACGGTTTCCGGCTTTTCCACCGGCTCGATATCGAGATTGATGGCGATCGCCTCGCCGTCGCTGCGCACCAGAACGCATTCCAGGACCTGGTCCGGGCTGGCATTGATCTCTTGGTGCGGCACGTAAGGCGGGATGAAAATGAAGTCGCCGGGATCGGCTTCGGCGGTGAACTGCAAATGCTCGCCCCAACGCATCCGCGCCTTGCCGCGCACCACATAGATGATGCTCTCAAGATGGCCGTGATGATGCGCGCCGGTTTTCGCATCCGGCTTGATCGTCACCGTCCCGGCCCACAGTTTCTGGGCGCCGGTGCGGGCGAAATTGATCGCCGCCTTGCGGTCCATGCCCGGCGTCGACGGCACGTTGGGATCCAACTGGTTGCCCGGGATGACGCGCACCCCGTCGTGTTTCCAGCGTTCGGCTACAGAGTCTTCATGGTGATGAATTTTGGTCATCGCTCCTCATACCATAAATGCTCATGGCTCCGTAGTGGGGAAGCGCTGCTTTCTCGGAGGGTGCGAATGCAATCGTCAGCCGGAACCGGGACTGAAATTTAGTCAACGCCAGCGCCCCTTATCAAACAACGCGGCACCTCTCTCTCTGCTAACCGCCCAAACTGTCCGGCTCCGGCATCGCGCGAGCTTGGATCGCAGCGCAGGTGCGCGGATGGGTGTCGTGCAGAAAGATGGCAAGCTGTGGTCTCATTCCTTCGCCGTGCGAGCTGATGGCGTGCGCGAACAGGAAACGTTGCACATCGTGAGGCAGGCGGGCCCAATTCTTGACAACCGCATCGCCTAACGCGCGAGAAAACTGTTCCGAGGCTTCGTGAGTGACCAGATTCATCAAGAGTCCCTCAACTGAGACCAACTATAGTTAACCCAGCCCGGTCGCTGCGGTTCCCGAGCTGCTAAGCGGTAAAAATTTGCCTCAAGTCGCCGCCGAATGATCCCTTGACAACTCAATTCTTTGGTCCAAGATTCACACGTAACCTTTTTGACGCGGAGGTCTAAATGATTCCACCGGGTCGAGAGGCCGCGATAACTGTTGCGTAGCACGTTCGGGTCGCAACATAGCGGCAACCACACGGACGGTTCGCCGGGCGCGACTTCCGCGGGTCGCATCAGTAGGGCAAGACCCCAATTCGGTCGCCCCCGGCGCACACTTTTTGTTATCAGGACTTATAGTTGCTGCGCGTCGTGGCGCGCCGGATGGCTAGAGCTAACGTATCGGCCCGAAACGCCGCCCGATGGCAGGCTCCGCGGTCCTATCCTCTTTCTGCATTATAATTTTCTGCGTAACGTCGCCGCGCGGTGGATTCACGTCGCGTTCATTTACGCCGTCATTGAGAAAAGCATTAGCGGCAAGTCTGAATACCGCATGTTAGAGCCTTGCTAAACATGCAATTTATACTTGTATTCCACGAACTTTGCTGGCAGATTTAGGAAGATCGGCCGGAAAGGAAGACCGCAAATTATTTTCTGACGGATTGCGCGATGAACGACGAACGCCCAGACTGCACATTCGGTCATTTCTCGAAGTCCCGAATTTGAAGAATGGGACGGGAAAGCACGAGCGCTGGCAAATGAGTTGGCCGCTGAAAGAAACAGGTGGGGCAACACGTATCGTCAGCTTATTGTCAGGCGCAAGATTTGGCAGACAGTCGTCGTCATCTCAACGTCTGTTTCGACCGGACTTGCCGGATATCTCGTCAATCAGGAAACGCCTTTTCAATGGCGACTCGCTCTCGCGATCATTGTGGCCGTCGCTGGAGCCATCTCTGCTGTGCGAGATGCATGGCAAGTCAATGAAGCGACAGATAACGCCAGGGATCGATATTACGAAGTAAAGACCCTCGCAGGAGAACTGGAAAAGGTCCGATTCGACGTAGCTGGACAAATAAGAGATTCCGAGACGTTGCCGAAACTCCGCGGCACTGTTCAACACGTTATTGAGCGCCTCCAGGAATTGCAGGACGATTTATCTGGCGGATCGGTGAAGACCGCCATCCAAGCGAGCGCGGTTCGCCCTGCATCTCCTCCTTTTCGAGCGACCGCCGCCGCGACCACCAACGCATAGGACGGATAGCGCGGAGCAAGCCACATCAGGACGTGGACGACGAGAGGTATGGCGAGAGATCAACCGACCCTACGAGTTGCGCGATTGCACGAGTTATGGGGTGATTGAAAAATTACAATCAAGCGGCACCGGTGTTATGGACTTACAGCCATCAGAGTTCGAGGCCTTGGATACCGCGGCGTTGCTCATCAAGTATTCCGCCGAGAGTCCCAAGACTCTCCCGGAAACCATCGTTCTGCCGATCGCAAACGCGTGGCAGGCGCGGGATAATAAAACCTGGAGTCCCGACACTTCCACGAAATTCTGGACGGCTTACAGCGCGCTATGCGACCTACTCAAGCCCGTGACGCGCGACACGATAAACGCGTGCACACCCAATATCAAAAAACGGGAATGGATTTTATTCGGACCGTTCCGAACAATCTCGCTGGCACAAAGAACCACGCGACGTTACCTTGTTCTATTGTTCGCTCTTCTGGTGACCTCAGTTCTATTCGGGTTTATCCAGTCCTCGGCAAGCAAGTTGAGTGACGATATTCGCGATCTTGCTACTAAAGGCGACGGCATCGCCGTCGAGGTCTTTGCCGACCTTACTTCGATCAAAGCCGATCTCGACGCCTTGGCGATACCAGCTGAAAATTCCATGCAATTTTCGCTGGACGACCCCCGCATCAAACCTGAAACACGAACAAAGATTAATACGCTGCGCGATCGTTTGCAGGATTTATATTACGTGTGTGACCTGATGCATCAAAAAATAGATGGGATATCTTTTATTACGAGCTTTTCGGGAATTCCCTATACGGCCGGGGATCTAAGCCGATTACCGGTTTTGGAGAACGGCTTCGATAACGTCATGAATTATTATGAAGAACGGCGTAATGTAGCTCAGGATCAACAGAGCGTTTATCTGCTAAGTGCTTTCTATGCCGCGCTGGTTCCGCTTTTGCTTGGAGCCATCGGAGCGTGCACCTATGTGTTGCGGCTGATGTCCGATCAAATTGGCAGCGCCACTTTTTCGACGACCTCACCGGTCAGACATTTTGTTCGAATTACGCTTGGTGCGCTTGCTGGGGTGGCGATCGGATTGGGCGGCCTGGTAACAAGCAGCGGCCTCTCGGCCGCGGCCCTTGCATTTTTGGCCGGCTACGCCGTCGAACCGGTATTCTCAACGTTAGATGGCATAGCGGCGAAGTTCCGGAACAGTCCATAGCGACGTTTAGTTTGCACTATCATTTCGCAGCTTTATCGGCTGCGCGGATCGCTTTGCGGAGCCTAAGTCGGGCCGGCCCTGTGGGCTCGCAATGACTCGCCTCACTCCCCGCCATTCTCGTCGCCGCCCTCTTCCGACAGGCGCTCCACCGACGCCACCTTCTCGCCGTCGCCGGTCGAGAACACGATGACGCCTTGGGTCGAGCGGCCGGCGATGCGGATGCCGTCGACCGGGCAGCGGATGAGCTGGCCGCCGTCGGTGACCAGCATGATCTGATCGGATTCGTCGATCGGGAATGACGCGACAAGGCGGCCGTTCTTCTCGGTGATCGACATGGCGACGATGCCTTTACCGCCGCGGCCGGTGGTGCGGTACTCGTAGGACGAGGTGCGCTTGCCATATCCCTTTTCGGAAATGGTGAGCACGAATTGCTCAGCTTCCGACATGACGACATATCGCATCTCGCCGAGCTCGATGGCGCCTTCGGCCTCCTCGGCGTCGATGCCGGCCTCCTCGGCCTCGCCATTGCCGTTGCCATTGCCGTTACCGCCGCGGCGCACCGCGCTGGCGCGCTTGAGATAGGCGGCGCGTTCGTCGGCGGTGGCCTCGACATGGCGCAGGATCGACAGCGAGATCACTTTGTCGCCGTCAGCGAGATTGATGCCACGCACGCCCATCGAGGTGCGACCTTGGAACACGCGCACGTCGTTGACAGCGAAGCGGATGCATTGGCCGGCAGCCGAGGTCAAAAGGACGTCGTCGTCCTCCTTGCAGATTTGCACGTCGACGATGGCGTCGCCTTCGTCGAGTTTCATGGCGATGATGCCGGAGCGGCGCACGTCGGCGAAATCCGACAGCTTGTTGCGCCGCACCGTGCCACGCGTGGTCGCGAACATCACGTCGAGCTTGTCCCAGGTCTTTTCGTCCTCGGGCAGCGGCATGATGGTGGTGATGTTCTCGCCCTGCTCCAGCGGCAGGATGTTGATCAACGCCTTGCCGCGCGCCTGCGGCGCGGCGAGCGGCAGCCGCCAGACCTTTTCCTTGTAGACCTGGCCGCGCGACGAGAAGAACAAGAGCGGCGCATGCGTCGAGGCGACGAACAGCCGGGTGACAAAATCCTCGTCACGCGTCTGCATGCCGGCGCGGCCTTTGCCGCCGCGCTTTTGCGCGCGATAGGTCGACAGCGGCACGCGCTTGACGTAGCCGGCGTGCGAGACGGTGACGACCATATCCTCGCGCTGGATCAGGTCCTCATCCTCCATCTCGCCTTCCTGATCGATGATCACGGTACGGCGGGGCGTGGCGAACTCGGTCTTGATCGCGGTGAGTTCGTCTTTAATGATGGTCTGGATGCGTGCACGCGAGCGCAGGATGTCGAGATAATCGGCGATCTCCACCGCAAGCTTGTCGAGTTCGGACTTGATCTCGTCGCGGCCGAGCGCGGTGAGCCGCTGCAGGCGCAGATCGAGGATGGCCTTGGCCTGCTCGGCGGAAAGCTTCGTCGTGCCCTCGGGCGACACCGCATGGCGCGGATCGTCGATCAGCGTGACCATGGCGGCGACGTCGCGTGCCGGCCAGTCGCGCTCCATCAATTGCTCGCGCGCCTCGTTGGCGTCCTTGGCGGCCCGGATCAGCCTGATCATCTCATCGATATTGGCAACCGCGATGGCGAGACCGACCAGCACATGGGCGCGGTCGCGCGCCTTGCCCAAGAGATGCTTGGTGCGCCGATAGATCACATCCTCGCGGAACGCGATGAACAGCGTGAGGAGATCCTTCAGGTTCATCACCAGCGGCCGGCCGTTGTCGAGGGCGACCATGTTGGCGCCGAACGACGATTGCAGCGCCGTGAAGCGATAGAGCTGATTGAGCACCACGTCGGGCACCGCATCGCGTCGCATTTCGATCACGACCCGGAAGCCGTCGCGGTCGGATTCGTCGCGCAGCGCGGAAATGCCTTCGATCTTCTTGTCGCGCACCAGTTCGCCGATGCGCTCGACCAGATGCGCCTTGTTCACCTGATAGGGAATTTCGGAAATGATGATGGCCTGGCGGTCGCCGCGCAGTTCTTCGAATTCGACCTTGCCGCGCATGACGATGGAGCCGCGGCCGAGATGATAGGCGGAGCGGATGCCCTGCCGGCCCAAGATGATGCCGCCGGTCGGGAAATCCGGACCTGGCACGATGGAAATCAAATCCTCGATCGACAGCGCCGGATTCTCGATCAGCGCAATACAGGCATCGATCACCTCGCCGAGATTATGCGGCGGGATATTGGTCGCCATGCCGACGGCAATGCCGCCGGCGCCATTGACCAGCAGATTGGGGAATCGCGCCGGCAGCGCCACCGGCTCGCGCTCGGTATTGTCGTAGTTTTCCTGGAAGTCGACGGTGTCCTTGTCGAGATCGTCGACCAGCGCCTGCGCCACCTTCTGCAGCCGCACTTCGGTGTAGCGCATCGCCGCCGGCGCATCGCCGTCGACCGAGCCGAAATTGCCCTGGCCGTCGATCAGCGGCAGGCGCATGGAAAAATCCTGCGCCATGCGGACCAAAGCGTCGTAGATCGACTGGTCGCCGTGCGGATGATATTTACCGATGACGTCGCCGACCACGCGCGCCGATTTGCGGTACGGCTTGTTCCATTCGTAGCCGTTCTCGTGCATCGAATAGAGAATGCGCCGATGCACCGGCTTCAGCCCGTCACGCGCATCCGGCAACGCTCGCGCCACGATCACGCTCATGGCGTAATCGAGGTAGCTCTTCTTCATCTCCTCGGTGATCGATACCGGGCGAATGTCCGAAGGCTCGGCGCCGCCCGGGCCATCGTCACCATTGCCCGGCGGGGTATTTTCCTGGTCTGACAAAAGCTACGAATCCTGGCTAAGAATTGGGGTGCGAATCGCACCGTTTTTAATAGCCGATCGGGTGCCCTGGCGCCACCCTTATCGGCACCCCGTAGATAGGTTTTTCCGTTTTATTTTCAAGGCCTTATTGCGACAATTTGGGTGCCTTTTCCGGCGTAGCGAAATGGCGGCAGAAGTTTGGCGATTTTAACCTCGCAAACCGTCACACCAGCATGCCCCACGGTCAGCGTTCTGGCATGCGCGAGATGCCATCAGCCGGGTGGTTTTGCTTGATGCAAAGAGGCGTAGGACATAGATCAACTTCATCGGACAATCGATCCGAGCTTCGGACACAGTGGTCAGTAACAGGCAGCGCGTCATGGTTAGTCGGTCGGCGACGTTCTCCCCTGTCATCAGAAGCTACAACCGCGGTCATGTTGTCGCGGCGCATGCTCATTCCTGGCCTCAATTGCTCTACGCCTCGTCCGGGATTCTGACCGTGCGGACCGCAAAAGGAACATGGATCGTCCCTCCGCAGCGTGCCGTCTGGCTTCCTCCGGACTGCGTCCATGAGACGCGCATGCTGACGGACGTTTGCTTCAATTCACTCTACCTGCAGCGAAGCAGGCAGTGGTCCCGATACGACTGCGAAGTCGTCGAAATCAGCCCACTTGTCCGTGAGCTCATCCTGACCGCGTTGAAGATCGGGTCGGATCAGCAGACCACCAAGCGGAAAGACCTCATTGTGAGGCTGATCGTCGTGGAGTTGATGACCGCCAAGCGTGGCGCGTGGCCAATTCCACTCCCCCAGGACCGCCGGTTGCTGTCCCTGTGCCACAAGATTCTGGAACAACCCTCTCTGGGCAGGACGCTGAATCAGCTTGCTTCGGAGATCGGCAGCAGTCCGAAGACGATTGCGCGCCTGTTCGACCGCGAGCTGGGCATGAGCTTCCGGAAGTGGCGCGAGCAGGTACAGGTTGCCAATGCGGTGGCACATCTCGCGCAGGGTATGCCGGTCAAAGTCGTGGCTTCGCTCCTTGGATACACGTCCAGCGCCTTCTCGGTGATGATGCGGCGCAATGCCGGGACAACTCCTCACTCGCTCCGTCATCAGCTCATGATCGACGGGTTTGCCGTCAGCGAAGTCGGTCAAGCCGTCCACTGATCGCGTTCGGCGCAGTCGAGCTTCGTCCGCACACGGATCGCATCCCGATCCTCGCCCCGGGATCTTATTGGAGAAGGCTCTCTCAGCGCCTCCTCAATCCGGGGCACTCGCACCGTCGCAGCCTGTCCGAATCGCGAAACAGTTTGTCGCTTCGCACGCCCCCACGAACCTTGCTCGCGGCCAACGGCAAAGGCTACGCCTGGACCCAAAGCACACCGCGAGTAGCAGGCGTAAGACATGGAACACGAGATATCCGAAGAACAGCGCATGATGCGGCAGAGCTGCCGCGACTTCGTCGACGACGTCGTCCTCCCGTTCATCCGCGAGAACTGGAAGCGTGAATGGGACATGGTTCCGGGCAACCGCCTCCCGCCTGAGATTCTCGCGGGCGCCGACGCTATCGGCATTCGGACGCTCGGCGTGCCGGAGGAGTTCGGCGGCATCGAGCTCGACCCCGCCGCCGAGGTGCAGACCTTCGCGTTGATTTCCGAAGAGATCGCACGCGGCGATTCCGGGCTGGCCGACAAGCTGGTGCAGAACTGGAAGGTATCGGTGCTGCTCCGCGAGCTGGCGCCGAAACACCTGCAGAAACGCTGGTTTGCGCGGTTGCTGGAGGATCCGCAGTTCTTGCTCGCCCACTGCCTGACGGAGCCGCGCGGCGCCTCGGACCGATGGTTGCCGTACAACGTGCCCGAGGCCGCCATGACCACACGCGCCGTCAAGGACGGCAACGAATGGGTCATCAACGGCCGCAAGCAGTTCATTTCGAACGGCTATGACGCCAGCCTCTATGTCGTCTATGCCAACACCAACCCGAAAGTCGGGATGTTGGACGGCACGTCGAGCTTCCTCGTCCCGCGTGATACCCCCGGCCTCTCGGTCGCCCGTTGCAACGAGACGCTCGGCTGCCGCTTCATGAACAACGGCGAACTGGTGTTTGAAGACATGCGGATTCCGGAGGAGCATCTGCTGACGGAAGGTGATGCGCTGCGCAAGGCGGTCGTCTACTTCCGCCCCGGGAAGATCATCCAGGCCGCCAAGACTCTCGGCGTCGGCGTCCGCTGTTTCGAGGTCGCGTCGGATTACACGCAGAACTACGTCCAGGGTGGACGCATCCTGATCAAGCATCAGGCGGTGGCGCTGCGGCTCGCCGACATGGCGACGCGCATCGAGGCGGTTCGCGCGTTCGTCGACCGGGCATCGCGCGCGGTCGACGGCAAAACCGCCGACGCCGACGTCCTCTGCAACATGGCCAAATACTACTCCTCTGAGGAGATCATGAGGGTCGCTCAGCACTGCGTCGAGCTGCATGGCGGAAACGGCATGATGCTCGAGTTCGGCGTCGAAAAACTGTTCCGCGACGCGGCGATCTTCCTCCACATGGACGGCACGGTCGACGTGACGAAGATGAAGATCATCAAGGCCATGTTCCCGGACACCGCCGGGAAATATGCTGGGCCGGAACAGTAAGCGGAGGTGCCCGGCATCTGAGGAGAGGAATAGCGTTTCGCCCCGGCCCGTGCGGCCCCTATAATGCCGGTACCTATATGGGTTTGGGAGGCAGCGATGGTTCAGCTTCTGGACGGCGACATCAAGACGCGCGAGGTGCTGGACTGGAAGGGCGTGCACATCTTGCACTTTCATGGCTCGTCGTGCTCGCAGAAGCTTCGCATCTTCCTCAATCTCAAGCGCATTCCGTGGCAGTCGCATCCGGTCGATCTGCCGGGCAACGAGAACTTTCAACCGTGGTTTCTCGGCATCAATCCGCGCGGGCTTGTGCCGGTCCTCGTCCATGACGGCGCCGTACACATCGAAAGCAACGACATCATCCAGTATCTCGAAAAGAAATTTCCGACGCCGAAGCTTATTCCGGCGAGCCACGAGGACGAGGTGGCAGCGCTGCTGCGGCACGAGGACGATCTGCATCTCGATCTGCGCACCTTGAGCTTTCGCTTCGTGTTCGCACCACCGGGCCCGCCGAAGCCCGCCGCTGCGCTCGACAGCTATATCGCCAACGGGACCGGCACTATTCGCGGCGAAAAGGACCACGAGAAGCAGGTTCAGATCGAATTTTGGCAGCGCACAGCGAAGGAAGGCTTCACCGATGAGCGCGCGCGAGCGTCAGCATTAAGGTTCCGCGGCGAGTTTGATGCGCTCGACAAGACGCTGTCCAAACAAGCCTATCTCATCGGCGCGGACCTGAGCGTGCTCGACATCGCCTGGCTGATCTACCAGCATCGCCTGACGCTTGCTGGCTATCCGTTCGAGCGGCTGCACCCGCATGTCCATGCCTGGGCCGAGAAACTGCGCGCAATGCCGGAATTCGCCGCGGAAATAGCACAGCTTCGTCATTCGCCGGAGCAACTCGACGCTGTTCGCCGGGCGCAGGCGGGCAAAACGCTGGAAGCGGTCGCGGGGTTTTAGGTCCAGAGCGCTTTTGCCGCGAAGAAGAAGCTTCGACGCCGTTCCGCGCGCTATAAGTGGCTCTGCCAAAATGGAACCGTTTGCCGTTGTGGGATCTCGCCGATGCTTCTGCAATACGCGGTCTCCGCCTTCCTCACCGTGTTCGTCGTCGTCGACCCGGTCGCCATGGCGCCGACGTTTCTGGTCGTCACCGAAGGCATGCCGCGGAAGTCGCGCCGCAGCGTCGCCATCCGCGCCAGCATTATCGCCGGCGCGATCCTGATCGGAACGTCGCTGATCGGCGACCGGCTGCTCGCCGTCCTTGAAATCTCGCTGCCGGCTTTCCGCATCGCCGGCGGGCTCTTGCTGTTCTGGATCGCCGCCGAAATGGTGTTCGGCGTCCGCAGCCGGCACGAAGGCGAAGCCGCCGAGCAGGCGATGGAGGAGCGGGTTCGCAACGTCGCCGCCTTCCCGCTGGCGATCCCCCTGCTCGCCGGCCCCGGCGCCATCACCGCAACCGTGCTGCTCGGCGGTCGCGCCGAAGGCAATTGGCTTTTGATCGGCGTGTTGATCGTAGTGGTGGCGCTCGTTGCCGCCGCCTGCTTCGTCACCTTCCTGTTCGCCGATCGGATCAGCCGACTGCTCGGCATGACCGGCAATATCGTGCTGTCGCGGCTGCTCGGCGTGCTGCTCGCCTCGCTCGCCGTGCAATATGTGGTCGACGGCATCCGGGCGGCGATCGGCTGAGATATCCCGGGCCGCCGCGCGCTAAGTCTCCATTAACCATACGCGCTCACCATTGATTCACACTTGGCATGGGAGAGCGAAATGGCCGTTTCGGCAATTGGAGCATCGGCAAACACGCAGGCAAGTCAGGCGCTATCGCCGTCCGGGCACCATCGGCACGGCGGCAATCGCGCCGCTTCGATCAGCGATGTCGGCGCGCCAAGCGCGAACCCCGCCTCGTCGGGCCGCTCGCTCAGCGGGGTCGGAAGTAAGCTTAATGTGAAGGTTTAATCCGGCGCCGATGGCGGATCGGATTGGCCAAAGGGAATAACAGATGACGAGTTTCACCGTCCGCGCCGCCGAGCCGCGCGATGTACGAGACCTGATGCGGCTCAAGCACTTGCTGGCGGAAGCCGAGAACTCGCTTCACGCCTTGTCCGCCTCCGAAGCCGACTGGCTGCGCGACGGTTTCGGCCTACACCAGGGCTTTACGGCTTTCGTCGCCGAGATGGCCGGCGCCAACAACGGCGCCGCTGCCGGCAATGGCGTCGTGGGCAATGTCATAATGGGAATGGCAACCTGCAGCCAACGCATCATCACCGGCTGGAACGGGCCGGTGCTTTTCCTGCAGGATCTCTTTGTCGAAGAGGCCTATCGCGGCCACGGCGTGGCGCGAGCGTTGACGGCGCGGGTAGCCGCCTTGGCCTGCGACCTCGGCAGCCCGATTGTCGAGCTCACGGTGCGCGCCGACAATCCGGCCCAGCAATTTTATCGGCGCAACGGCTTTCAGCCGCTGCCGCAATGCCTGACTTACGTGCTGGCGGGGTCGGAACTTGCTGCACTGGCGCGAGACGGCAAAGCGGGTACCGCTCAAGTCAGCGAGCAAAGCAAATCCAAGCTTGCGCTCGCCGGCTAGGCGTTGACTGATAAATCGCGGGCGTGAGCGGCCGCCGGCAAATGTCCGCTTCACTTCCCAAAATCGGACATGGGCGGAGATCTTGCCGTGTCTGCGAAGGGCCATGTGTGGACGGCTCCGAGTTGGCAAGGACTTTCATCACGAGTGCAGCATTGGTCGGTGCAGCCATGTGTTCGGCCTTTGAGTGCGGTTCACATGACCGCTGGCCATAATGCCCTCCGCGGATCAGGTCCCGGTCAATAAGACGCATTCGACAATGCTCTGGCCCATGTGGGTTGTCCTGATCGCCGGATCGACCGGCTCTGCATTACGTGCTGTTCGCCCTCCCAACCTTCACATCACGCCGGACGCCCGGTGTGATCTCGTTCAAGCCGCGAGCGCGGCGGGTTCCTTGTATCGTTCACCCTTGGCCAGGATCGCCCACGCCATTCTGGCGATCTTGTTGGCGAGCGCGATAGCCGCGACCTTCGTCGGTCGTCGAGCCAGCAACGCCGTGAGCCAGGGCCGATGTTTTGTGCCGTGGATTTTGGCATAGCGGATGACGGCGAGCGCGCCGGTCGTAAACAGACTGCGCAGATAACGATCGCCTCGTTTGCTGATATTGCCGAGCCTGTCCTTGCCTCCACTCGAGTTCTGCTTGGGGACGAGGCCGATCCAGGCCGAGAAGTCCCTTCCTGACCGAAATACCTTCGGATCAGCGATGCTGGCAACCAGAGCGGTAGCCAGTACCGGACCGACGCCAGGAATCTCATCAAGCCGTTTGCTCGCCTCATTCGAACGGTGCCAGGCCATAATCAGACGATCGAATTGCAGAATCCGAGCCTTCAATGTCTGCAATTGGGCGCCGAGAGCGGCAACGCACGCCCGGGCAACATCGGGCAATCGTCTGTCATTTGCATCGGCCACGACACCGAGCAGTTGTTCAACGCCATTGCGCCCGACCGGAGCGACGATGCCGAACTCCGCAAGATGAGCGCGGATGACGTTGATCACCGAGGTCTGCTGGCGGATGAACAAGTGGCGGGTCCGATGCAGCGTTAGGCAGCTCTGTTGCTCTGGCGTCTTAGTCGCGACGAACCGCATGTTCGGCCTGGTGACCGCCTCGCAGATCGCCTCGGCGTCAGTGGCATCATTCTTATGCCGCTTTACATAAGGCTTCACATAGGCGGGCGGCATCAGGCGAACGGTGTGGCCAAGCGCCTGGAGTTCGCGCGACCAATGATGCGACGAGGCGCAGGCCTCGATACCAATCAGACACGGCGGTAGCTTCTGGAAGAAGGTCAACACGTACCGCCGCTTTAACTGCCGGCGAATGACCATTTGGCCACCGGCATCAACGCCGTGGACCTGGAATACCGACTTGGCAATGTCGAGACCGATTGTCGTTACCGTCTGCATGGGTAGCTCCTCCGAATCGTGGGAGCCTTATCAGCGCCCACATCCATGGCACTCACGTGCCCGGTGGTGGAGGTCGCGGTAGGGACGGAGATTACTCTCCGCCCCCCGCACAGATCCCGGCGGGCGCTGCTAACGCACCGGGCTCCCACCTTGGATGGTGACGAGGAACCGCTTTTCCGGCCACGGATGCAGGATGTGCGGGAACGGCAGGTGCCGGTCAGCGATCGTCTTCATTCTCGACCACGTAAGTCGACGTCTTTGGCTTCGACGCATTAGCGCGCTATGCCAACGTTCGATCATGTGATGGCGGAATGCTGAGATCGCTGAGCCGCTCATCGGCACAGCATAGTAGGCCATCCAGCCCCGCAGGACCTGGGCAAGCCATTTACCTTGCCCATCGATCCCGTCGTGGCGGGTTGCCATGAGCTGCTCCTTGATCTCCCGAAGTTTGGTTCGCATTCGCTTGGCCATCGGCTTCCTTCCGAGCACGAAGCCGCTGCCATCCCGCCGGGTCGCGCAATAATGCTTGAACCCTAGGAAATCGAACGTCTCCGGCTTACCGAGGCCTCGAGCGCGGCGGTTCGCAATCGCGTACCGACCAAATTCGATGAGCCGCGTCTTATCGGGATGAAGATTTAGTCCAAAACGAGCGAGCCTTACCTTGAGATCGGCGAGGAATTGCTCCGCTTCGTGCCGATGCTCGAAGCCAACGATAGAGTTGTCCGCGTAGCGCACGACAATCACGTCGCCAGTAGCGCATCGCTGCCGCCACTGGTGGACCCATTGATCATAGACATGATGGAGGTAAATGTTCGCCAAGAGCGGGCTGATGACCGCGCCCTGCGGCGTCCCTTCCTCCGTCTTGATCACGCGTCCATCTTCGAGCACGCCAGCCGTCAGCCATTTGGCAATCAATCGGATAATCCGGCGGTCGCCAATCCGATGCTCGACGAAACGCATCAGCCAATCCCGGCTGACCTTGTCGAAAAAGGATTGTACGTCGCAATCGAGCACCCAATTGATCCGCCGCTTCCCGATCCCGAACGCGAGCGCATCCAACGCTTGATGCTGGTTACGCTTCGGCCGGAACCCGTAGCTGAAGCCCAGGAACTCCGACTCATAGATCGGCATCAGGATTGCCACCACCGCTGCCTGGACGATCTTGTCCTCTACGGCAGCGATGCCGAGCGGCCGCTGTCTGCCATCCGCCTTCGGAATATAGGTCCGGCGCGATGGCAGCGCTCGATACGCTCCCTTTTGGACGCGAGAGTGGAGGTCCGAGAGGTTCTCCTCGAGGCCTTCCGCGTATTCGGTCCACGTCACCTCGTCGACACCCGGCGCGGCGGACTTCTTCAGACCGAAAAAGCTCGCCCGCAAAACATCAACGGTGAGGTGATGCAGGAGCGCCGTCAGCTTGTCCTGTCTGTTCCTGATGACGGCTTCTCGTATGCGGGCCTGCGCTTGTGACACGGCTGCCCGGCTCTGCGTCCGGACCGTGCTTTGCAGATCCGCATTTTCCTTGGCCCCGCCCCTTCGCTCCACGTGCTCCGCCGCAGCCGAGGCCGCTTTGTTCGCTCGCTTCTTTGCTACTTCGGGCAGGTCCGACTTCTCCGTCGCGCTCATCGTCGGCTACAGCCTCCGGCCTTCCCGACAACGTCCCGGCCACGACTGGCGGGGACAGCGATGGAGATCTCCCGGTTCCCGTGCAAAAGGCTTCTGCGCATGCCAGGGTCTACGACGACGCGGGGTCGGCATGTGTCTTGCGATATCGACACCTGCCGTGTTGCCTTCTGTGGGACGGAAAACATCAGCACCCCGAACTTGTCTTACGCCGCTCAATACCTCGCCTACGCCCTCCCCTGTGAACGCTTCACGTCTGCCCTCGCGGACAACCCGTGCATCACTCGGGGTCGGTGCGGTTCGCTACTCCTTCACCGTGACGGACTTCCACCGTCTGCCTTTTGCCGGTCTCCCGGCGCACCCGTCCACAGCATCAATAAGCGGCGTCGCCTCACTTCAATCGAGCAGCCCGTCGGCGCGACCGGTCAGTAACAGCGGGAGCTTCTAGAAGAAGGCCAGCCCGTGGCGTCATTTGAAACGCCGCTGGATGACTACTTTTTCCGCATCGATGCCGTGGACGTGAAAGACCGCCTTCGCAATATCGAGACCGATTGTCGTGACCGTCAGTTGGGGGGCTTCCGAATCGGCGAGCCTCAGCAGCGCCCACATCCATGGCACTCATGTGCCGGGTGGAAGAGCCGTCCACAGCGTCCGCGAATGGCGAAAGCATGGGATATCGTGAATGGTTAGGAGGCCATCCTGGCCTTTAGGCCTTGCAGCAATTGCGCAGCCTCCGCCGCAGGCACCGGCTTACTGAACAGATAGCCCTGCACCTCCGTGCAGCCTTCTTCCTTGAGTTTTTGGAGCTGCTGGTCGGTCTCGACACCTTCGGCAGTAGTCTTCATGCCAAGGCTACTGCCCAAGCCCATGACGGCTCTGATAATTGCAATCGATTCCGGACGATCAAGTTCGTTCACGAATGAACGGTCAATTTTAATCTTGTCGAACGTAAATTTTTGCAGATAGGCGAGGCTTGAATGACCCGTTCCGAAATCATCCATGGAAATGCGCACCCCGAGATTGCGCAGCTCTTCCAGCAATCGAATGTTTGTTTCGGTATCCTCCAATAACACGGCTTCCGTGATCTCGACCTCGAGGCGGCGTGCCGGAAAACCTGAAACACCAAGCGCCGCGACGACATCGAGCACGACCGCCCCGCGCGTGAACTGCGCCGGAGAAAGATTTACTGCAACGTGAATATCATCCGGCCATTTCGCGGCTTCGAAGCAGGCCTGCTTTAGCACCCAGGCGCCGATCTGGCCGATCAGACCGATTTCCTCGGCTACCGGGATGAATTCCATCGGCCCTACGATGCCGCGCTCGGGATGGTGCCAGCGCAGAAGAGCTTCGAAACAGCTTATTTTTTCGGTCTCGAGCGTGATGAGCGGCTGGTAATAGACCTCAAATTCCCCCACCGCCAGCGCCCGGCGCAGATCAATCTCCATGGCCCTGCGCGCCTGCATCCTGGCGTCCATGTCCGGCTCGAAAAATCGCCACGAGTCGCGACCGTCGCTTTTCGCACGATAAAGGGCCATGTCAGCGTTTTTGAGAAGCTTGTCCGGATCGCTTGCGTCGTTGGGCGCAATCGAAATGCCAACGCTGGCGCCGATCACCACCTGATGGCCCTCAAGTCCGAATGGCTTAGCGATCTCGGCGATCAGGCGCGTCGCGAGCGCGGTGGCGCCAAACGGCTGCTCGATTCCGGCCTGCACGATGGCGAATTCGTCACCGCCGAGCCGCGCTACGAGATCGGTCGGCCTCGCCGAAGACTGCAATCGATCGCCAACCGCCCGTAACAGAGCATCACCGATCGGATGACCGAGCGTGTCGTTGACTGTCTTAAAACGATCAAGATCGATGCACAGCACGGCGAGTTTCTTGCCACCGACGTCTTCGAGTGCCTTGACGAGATGTTCCCGGAACAGAACACGGTTCGGTAAATCGGTAAGTGTGTCGTAATGCGCCATGCGCGCGATCTGCGCCTCCGCCTGGCGGCGCTCTGTGATGTCCTCGTGAGTCGACAAAGAGCCCCCGCCGGCGAGAGGTTGGTGCAAGACAGAAATGGTTCTCCCATCCCGCGTTGCTCCGGTCTTATGCCACGGCTGGCGCGCCCGGGCTGCCGCTAGCTCCTGTTCCACGAAACCGGGACCAAGATCGTCGCCGGAATCGTTCGTTGCGCGGTATTCCAGCGATGTTCGTAGTGGCGTTCCCGGAAGAAGCATCTGAGGCGGCAAACGATATATTTCTCCAAATCGTTTATTGGTCGCGACTAGCCTCTGCGCATCGTCGACCATGCAAAAACCGACAGGCATGTTGTTCACCGCGGCGTTGAATTGCTCGTATTGCTGGCCCGCCAATGCGCGAAAGTGATTCTCACTGCGGCGGACGCGCTCGTTCGCGTCGTCTTCGCGGCGCTTTTGGGCGCGGACAATGAATTCAAAGACAATCACCAATCCAATGCCTATTGCAAACGCGCAAAGGGTCACGGCTAGGACGCTTGTTTGGACACGAGCTAGTTCGTCGAGACGCTGCACTGCCGCCGTATGATGTGCGGCGGAAGCCGCGAAAACCCGCGCCTCCATGTTGTCAAATTTTGGGTCAACTTCGGTCCGATCAAGTTCATTGGCGCGGGTAAGGTCGCCAGCATCGACCGCGGCGAACATGCGGTCGATTGCCAGCAGATATTCCTTGTGTATCGCAAGTACATCGCTGATCAGGGCGCGGTCAGCGAACTCATCTAACCGCCGCGCCTGCTCCATCGCCGCTAGCAGAGAGGCAGCCGCATCGTGATGTAGGCGAAGCACCTCCGCGCTGGGCTGCAGTCGATACTTTCGGTTCAGAGATTCTTCGGCTGCAACAGCGAAACGGGCTTGTTCGAATGCGTCGCTCAACTCGCTGAATCGCTTCGCCGCGTTCGCTGCCCGATTAGTCGAGAACTCTCCCCATATGGCAAAAATTGAAAGTACGATCAGCACACAAGCAATTCCAAGCGAGGTGAAAAGGCCGGCGCGACTTCCGTAAATATCTCTCGCGCCGTCAATGAAGGACTTTCCGAACTTCATCAGTTGGTGCACAGTTCGCCCTGCTGCTGCGTTTAATAGGATGTTTACTTTGAACGCTCCGCCGCAGCGCTCCGGCGAACTCTTTCTGAACATTTTGCAATGCGTGCCTTGTCATTTGTTGCATTATTCGCTCACATTTTGAGTAAATGGAGCGTGCCATCCATTTTCCTGACGCGTTGACTGCACACGAATCGCGCGTCGGCTATATGCCGGCTCTCACCTAGATTCCCTCGCTTCGAGCACCGCATGACGCCGACATCGCGGCGATCTCCTGGACATGTTGCGCTAGAGTAATTTCCCCATCGAAGTCGCCGGTCTCGGCTATCGGAAGCGCCACGGCCAATTGCTTGAGGCGGAATATCAGAGGGCGGTAGCAATGGCGCGTAGCGAACGTGATTTGCTGGTCAACTCGCAACGGGGTGGTTTGGGGTTCAGGAAGCAGAATGCAGGCTCACGGAAGCGATCGCGGAGGCGGGGCGCGCTATTTCAAAAAAGCTCGTCCCCATCAAGGCGCTCGCGCAAGACCTCAACGCCAAAGTTGAAACATTGGCTGGTCCGGAGGCCACAATCGTCTCAGTCACTCACACCACTTTCGCACCAACGGTGACACGCGTCGCGTAATAGCGATAGTGTGTCCGCCATGAGCCCGTTAGCCGAATTCGCGCGGCGAATGGCCGATATCCGCTTTGGCCCTAATAGCGCAAGCTCGCCGGCTAGGCGTTGACTGATAAATCGCGGGCGTGGTTCCCAAGTCCACACATGAGGCGCAAATAACGCCAAATAACGCCTTGTCTTTTGCTGAGTTTGACGCCTACCCGCGCGTGACTAGGTGAAAGCATTTGTTCGCGGCCGAGCGGCCTTCGGCGCCTGCAAGGCACAGCCGCGATCCGGTTTCGCGAAAATGACGGGCGGGGAACCAGTCCAGGAAATTATTGTTGATATCCGCACGGTAGAGAAGCATCAGCGGGTAAAATGAAGCTTCAATTGCATTTCGTGGCGGCTCTGGCGTTGTTGTGCGCCGGCACTATCCTCCCGGCCGGGCATGGCTCCGCTCAGGGGATCGATTTCGGCGCGATCGATAAATTCCAATCCTTGGGAAACGGCACTCTCCATGTCGGCGACCCGCCGAAGTCCATCGTCGACGACGATGAGCGCCACGCCGTCATTTTGACGATCTGGGACGCGGACGCCCAGACGAAAGTCTATTGGCGGGCGCCCGACACCAAGGAATCCCGAACCACCATTATGCCCGACCGCGGCATTCAGACGTTTCAAACGTTGGGTGAATTCAGACTGGAAGCCGTCGGCGAGCCGCAGCATGAGGTCAAGTACGGATACGTCTTGCTTGGCCTTAGAAAATAAAAATAGCCGACCGTCCACGACGAAATGGTATTCGACCGCACCATGTCCGCGGTGAGCATCGCGCTTGAGATTAAGAATGAGCGCATTCGATCCAGCATTAGCCGACGAAGCGCCATAATCCGCGCTTGGCCTGTTCGGCAACGAGTTGCCTGATCTTGCGCTCGACGGCTGCGACCAGCGCCGGCTGGGCCGGCGTCCTGCTTTTGGCGAGTGTCCACACCACTTTAAAGCCGCGAAGCGGAGACGCGACCACCGATCCAAGCTCTCGCTGACGATGTGACGCGCATCCGGGCAGCACCGTGAATCCAACCCCATGTTGGACAAGCGACAGGATCAGGGAGGGTGTGTTTATTTCCATGATGACATCGAGCGCGAAACCGTGCCGTTTGCTCGCTTCCTCAATCTTGCGCCTCAGGAAGTTTGACTGCCGAGGCAGGATCAGCGGCGTGCTGGACAGCGCGCTCCATCCCACCGCCCGGTTCGGGTCGTAACCGGAGCCTTTCGGACCGTGCACATAAACCTGCTCACTCGCGATCGGATCGAGCTCGAGATTGCGCGACCTGGTATCGCTGCTTATCAGGAGAGCCAGATCAAGGCGCCCTAGCGACAGCTCGAATTCCATCTCGTCCGATATGCCCTCGTGCACCGATAGACGGGCACGCGGCATCTCGCGTGAGAACCATGACGCGAGAGGGGCGCTCATCAGTTCGGTCATGACGCCTGGAAGACCGACAGCGACCCTTCCCGTGGGCGATATGTCTCGCGTGCGCAGTTCCGATACGAGTCCATCCATTTGCCGCACGATGCCTGAAGCGCGCGCGCGAAAGCGGGTTCCGGCCTCCGTAAGCTGCACACCACGCCTACTACGGGTGAACAATGCGACGCCCAGCTCCTTTTCCAGGCTGGCGAGTATGCGGCTGAGGCTCGGCTGGGACATGCCGAGCACCTCCGCGGTGCGCGTGAGGTTCTTGAATTCAGCCGCCGAAAGAAATGCGCGCACTGCGGCCAAAGGTGCGGATAAGCCTCGCTCTTCCATTCGAGTATCGTATCGTATCCATACTTATCATGCAGTAAGTAAATCATTCTCCCAGGCTTTATGTTGGGAATCGCAACGTCAAGCACAGGAGCCGCCCCATGGCTGAACCCCGTATCCGCCCGCTCAGCGATGCCGAGGCCGACGGGACGCAGGCTTTGCTGATCGCGAACGCCGAGCACAACGGCGCGCCGGACCCTTTGTGTGCCAGGATCTATGTCCGCACGGAGGTCGGCCGAAACTGGCTCCGGCACTGGAACGAACTGCTGAATGGAGGCTCGCTGCCCGTGCCGCTCAAGGAGATGTGTCGCGTGCTGATCTCCATGAAGCACGGTTGCGGCTATTGCTCGACGGTGCGTTCCCGCATCGCGTTCGAAAATGGACTGACCGAAGAAAAGCTGATGGCGACAATGAACTTCGAATCTAGCCCACTGTTTGACGAGCGCGAGCGCGCGGCTTTGCGATTCGCCTCCCTCTTCAAGGAAGGAGACGACGCAATCGATAACGACGAGATCTACGCAGACCTCAAGCAGCACTTTACCGAGGAAGAGATTGTCGAATTGGGCCTTCTGTGCGCGGAGACCGATGGCGTTGGAAAATTCGCACGTTCGTTGAGGATGCGGACGTGGGAGGAAGCCTGCGCCATCCAACCGCGCCTGCGGACACAGACGCCGGCCATCCAGGCGGCAGAATGAGAAGTGATCAGTTGGCGAAGAGAGCTGAACTGAAGCGGAACGGGAGAAGAGAATGACCACGATCGACCACGTTGGACGGCCCCTTGAGCGCTCGTCGGTTACCAAGCTGAGCGTCGCCGGCGCAATCTGCTATGCGCTTTGGGGATGCTTACACCTGCAAGCGGCATATGCAGTTTACCACCTCGGTGCCGGTCTCGAGCCGGGAATGGTGCAGGGCCGCGTTTTCCAGGACGCCTGGAACCTCCTGTTTTTTGGTGCGACGGCCATTGCCGTCGCTCTGACATTGAATATCCGAAACGATGTGTGGGGCTATTGGATCAATCTAGGCGTCCTCGCCTTGGCCGATACGGGCTTGATTTTTTTCATACTGATCCCGGGGCACATGCCGCTCTGGCCCGGCCTTGCAGGTCCGGTCCTGTGGATCCTCGGCGGGACCCTGACCACAATCGCCTATTTCCGCGCCGCCTCCGCAACAGCGAGGATCGCGGCCACAAAATGAATCCCAGCGAACGATAAGCCGTGTTGCCTCGATCATCCTGGCGCAACTTGACTTCGCCTTCAACGGACACGGCAGCGCCGCGGCTCGATGTCAGCTATGGGCCCAACAGGCGACGTTCATTAGGCTATTCGATCCGGCGATCCTCCAAATTTTTGCTTCCGGCCTGCTGGCGCTGACGCTCACAAATCCCCGGAACTTCATGGCGCGTACCGAGTTCCTGCTGCTAGAAGCACAACGATGTGAGTTCGGCAGAGATTGCGACTGTCGTAAGTGGAACGGAGTTCGCCTGATAAGGCTCAGTATTGCCGCATCATTTGGAGCGTTTATCCCAAAGCCTCGTATGCTCAAGACCTCACTTTCCAACGAACAGGAAGCGACGCTCAGGGCGCCATTCAGCAAGTCAGCCTGACTAAATAGTTCAAGATTGCAATCAGCGGAGCATAGAGGGGTGCTTTCCCCGCCGTGGCAGCGCAAACCGGCAGAAGGAAGAAAATCTGAAAAGCCATGTCCATACCCTGTAAGTTCGAGCGCAGCATCCTCAGTTACGACGAGCATGAGATCATCTTGCGCAGTCACCATCCCGAGATTTATGACACGGGGCTTGATGACCTCAAGGAGCTGCGCCAACGACTGCGCGACATGCGCAACAAGGAGCGTACTCTGGCGCGTGCGAAGCGCCGTGAAGCGCGCGGCAAAGGATCGCCGAGGGGTGAGAGCTTTCCAGGCACGGCGGAACATCCCCTGGAGCGCAAGCAAGTATTTGCCGCCGCGCTGAAACGCGTGAACAGGGAGATCGATCGTATGCAAAAGCTGGAGGCGCGGACTGCTCACATCGAGGCCGCGCGCCGCGCTCTTACCATGCGCCGTGCCGCCCAGTTTCCTCCGCGCCCCGCGACTGGCGACACGCCGAGCGAAGGCATGCGTCCACTGCCGAGCCGGCGGCGGCGCACACGAGTGCCTCCCGCAAAGATCGGGAGCGTGTCGCAAGCAACAAAAAATGCTCAAGCGGCGCGCAATTCCCGCAACAGATCCATTTAAGCCGCGGCGGCCGCACCGCAGTTCAAGTGTTATTTCATTACGGCGTTGAGACAGTGCTGCGGCGCTGCATCACTGACGGCTTGGTTGGCGGCTCTGCAGTCGATGCCAGCCTGATCAAGGCGGAAGCAAACCGGCAGAAGCGTATAGAGGACGAGCGGGACGACCGTAAACGGGAACTCACTTCTTGTTTAATGTGTAACGCACTGTTTGAGCCCGGATGAAACCGTCCTTGAAAACGAATGTGTCGCTACCGTCGTCGATCTTGGTCTTGGCGGAATCGGCAGCCCATTCGAGAAGCAAGATGTCATTTTCATAAAGCTGCGTTTTAAGGTTCCATTTGGCCTGGGGTATTTCCGAGAGAAGCTTCGTAAATGCCCTCCGGATCCCCGCCTTACCTCGCTCCACCCCGGCGGGAGTCATGAAGAAGGCGTCATCGCTGTAGTCGGCTACGATGCCGTCGATATCTTCGGCGCCCAGCGCGTCAGCGTGGTGCTGAAAGATTTGCTGTGGTGTGCGAGCCGGCATTGGTGTTCCTCCTGCCGTCATTGCTATCCCCCACATTAAGGAGCGCTTTGTGCCGCCAGAAAGCAAGCAATGAAATCGCGCCTGCGAATACCCATTGCGCCTGTGACGCGTTCGAAATGACGGTTTCCGGTCATCAGCCTATATCGCGAGGCGAATGGCCTATATCCGCTTTGGCCCTAATAGCGGAAATTCGCCGGATACTTCACGACAGCAATTTGGTCGGCGATTATGAGTAAACGCCTAGTCCCAACCTTACCTCGTCCCGATATTTCGGCGAAAGACAACAACAACGCGCCATCGGCTAGTCATGCGCTAACGCCGGGTATTGGTACGGTCCGAGCGTTGCAAGCAATATACACGCGACGAAGAGTATAACTTCAAATACTGCGAATGCGGGACCATACGACCGCAAGATTTGAAACGACCAGCCCATCGCGCCTGCGCCGGCGGCATTGCCGAGCGCGAATATGGAAAACATCAAGCCGTGAAGTGCGCCGAATGCCCGAATGCCGAAATAGCGCGAGATGAGGAAGGACATCAAATCGATCTCGGCCCCAATTCCCAATCCGAGAAGGATGGTGCCGACCAGCGGACTGACAAACTCCGGATTTAAGGCAAGAATGGCCATGCCGAGCATCGGACCGCCGAGAAAGACCAGCGCGACATAGGGCGCGAAGACATAGTCCATGACGTAGCCTGCAATGACGCGGCCCACGATCAAAGCAAGCCCCGCTCCGGCAACGGTGGATACCGCCGTTCCTACCGGAACGCCGCGATCGGTCAGCAAGGGCACAACGTGGACAAGCGATCCATTGATCGCTGTCGCCGCGATGAAAAAGGAAATTGCCATGGCCCAATATTTCGCGGTCCGGACGGCTTCGCTAAACGTCAGCCCGACGAGTGCCGCCGTTTTATCGCCGGTCTTGTCGACCGCAGGTTCGGGCAACCACAAGGCTACGGGAATGAAGGCAAAGAGAATGATCAATGTCCCCAGCCCGACATAGCCGAGCTGCCAGCCGTATTTTCCGATCAGGAAATTCGACAAGACCGGCATCAGCGCCGTGCCAAGACCGACACCGGCGAGCGCCAGGCCCATCGCCAGGCCGCGATTGTTGTCGAAGCGAGAGGCAATCACTTTGGAATAGGCCGTTGGATTCTGCCCAATCCCGACCAGCCCGGCTATTCCGTAAAGGGCGAAGAGTATGGCGAAGGACGGCTGCAACAACGCCATCGCCGCCGTTGATAAAGCGAACAAGGCGATCGACAGGAGAAGCGGGCGCCGGACGCCGTAAACGTCGAGACTGCGCCCAAAGAACGGCGCCGCAATAGCGGTCATGATATTGCAGACCGCGATGGCGGTTGAGATATCGCCGCGGCCGAACCCCAAATCGGCGGCAACGGGCTTGAGGAAGACTCCCGCGGCAAAAACATTGATCGGGCCCTGTCCGACAATGAGCGCCAATGCGGATGCAAGCACGATCCACCATCTGTTGCGCACTATCACCGTGCTCACTGTTCAACCCCCCTTTGTCTTCGCCGCCACCGGCTGTGTTATTGCGGGCGCTTAATTGTCGCGCCTGCATGGCTACGTGCGATTTTCTTGTCGCCGCAAAACCATCGTTAGGGGGCGAACCGGCGCACTGCAAGAGGCGGCTGTGAATTCGGATTGCAGTCGCTGGCGCGCCCAGGCCAAAGCGCGCTTCGCGCCAGAAGCTGCCGTGTGGTTGTCAAGCAATCTCCGTTATTTTCGCAGTTGGCGCCGCGGCTGTTGCACGCCGGCATTTCCGCTCAGGGCCACAAATCTATCGGCTCTATCGGCGCAACGGTTTTCAGCCGCTGCCGCAATGCCTGATCTACGTGCTGGGAGGATCCGAACTTGCCGCGCTGGCGCGAGACAAACTGATGCCGCTCAAATCAGCGATCAAACAGCAATTCCAAGCTCGCCCTCGCCGGCTAGGGTGTGGAATTATAAATCGTCTTCGTGAGCGGGCCGCCGGCAAATGTCCGCTTTATCTTCCCAAGGCGGACGTGAGGCAGAAATTGCGCGCCTCCAACGCGGGCTGTGGAAGCGCACAGCGCGAGGCTTCTTCCGTCACTGAAACCCCGCAAGCTCGGCACCCGAATGAAAGTAACACAAGCTCGCCATCGTCCTTTGGACTGAATTGCACAAGCCGCATCGGCTTTCCGCAACCCGGGCAAAGCGGCGTTCGATCAATGTTGCTTTCGACAGCCTTGACTGTATGACGCAGCATTTGTGATTCCTCTCCTAACTTTGGCTGACCTCCCCTATATCGTTAGGTGACAAGCGCTGCTCCTTTAGAATCCGGGTCAAATATTTGCTTATTTTGGACAAGCGGTCCGTCCGAAAGGCCACTTGCGGCGGGTGGGATGGAAATTGGTGTGGCTTCAACGAGCGATCGATAGGCTTGCGGTGCCAAAGCCGCCGCTCTGTTGGCGTAGGCCGTCGCCTGGTTCCACGGTCAGGCCATTGTGACGCCGGTCACTGCAAGCCTTTGCGAATTTCAACGGGTGCCTTTCCGGTCCAGCGCTTGAACGCATTAGTGAATGCACTGACGTCCTGGTAGCCAAGCAACCAAGCAATCTTGGAAATAGATAAATCCTCGTCGGCAAGGTGGCGCTTAGCAAGATCGCGTCGGAGATTTCGCAATACATCTGCGAATGTCAGTCCCTCCGACGAAAGGCGTCGGGCAAGGGTTCGCGAGCCCAGACCCAATTTCCGCGCAACTTCAGGGGCCTGCGCCTTGCCGTGCGGCATGAGAAAAACAAGCGCGTTCTCGACATTCACAGCAAATGAACCTTGTCGCGCTCTTCGCCGGGCTAGAGCTTCTTCATAATATTTGATCAGAAGTTTATTAAGGTATGGATCGGAGCTGACGACGGCCAAGTCTTGAAATGACGATGGAAACATAAGTTCGTCTACGTCGGCACCAAACCGGATTTCGCATCCGAAAAATCTGTTCATTTCGGGTGTCGCTTTACGCCAATGAGCAAAGCTCACATGGTCCGCCTTCAGGTCCCGGTTGGTAAATTGTCGACAGCCTCGAATGAGCGATCCAGTTAGAAACTCGATTTGATGCCGCTCCAGACGGCGAGCGACGCCCTCATACTCGAAGACGACACCTATATACTGTTCCGTTTTTCGAAGCGTCAGTTGGATACCCTCGTTTGCGACCGAGCTATATCTCGCACAGCGCTGAAGAGCTTCGTCCAGCGTGTCGGACGAGGCGCTCACATAATATAGAAATCCCATTTTCCGGAGATCGTAATCTTGAGAGAGATGGAATCCGATAAGGTCATCGCCGATCGCCTCCGCGACGAGGTCGAGAAATTTGATCTGCTTTCGCACTTCGAGACGGGCCTGCGTGTCGGCTATCTGTTTGCACGATAGCTGAGAGTTCCTCAGCAGGCTGTCGACGTCGGCACCTTCCTCTTCTGCACGCGCAAAGGCGAGCCGGGCAATGCCCCCCATAGCCATCGGAGCAATATTGTGATGCATTGACTTGAAAGCGCGCACGAATTGGCAATCCCGTTTCCGGCAACGACGCATGCTATCGGTCAGCGAAATCCCCGCCTGTTAATGTTCCCGGGTTGGTCATGCCGATCAGGATCGGCGCGGCGAGCGCGTTAGCGCTACAGCTCCCGCAAGTTTTTGTCGAGATCGGACAGCAAGGTCAGATGCTCACCGATCATGAGATGTATTAGTTTCGTCGTATTGACCGCGTCGGGATCATGGCCGACTTTCAGGTAGTCTTCCTGAATAGTCCGCAGCAAGTTGTGGCCTTGAATTTGCGCCGTCACGAATTCGTGGTCGAATGCTTCGCCCGGCTTCATCTGTTTGAGCTTGTCAATTGCCGCGGCCACATCCGGTGGGGGACTGGGCGGATTGAGACTGGGATCCATCGATTTCAGGATCGCCCCCGCTAAGGTTTGCTCGTTGTGTTCGAACTGGGCGAATTCCTTCACTTTTGCGCTGCTTGCTTTGTCCAGAGCGATATTGGCCATCACCAAGGAAGCGCCGCCGATTTGAGCGGTTTTGTTAGCGTGGGTCGTTTCGGCCTCTCCGCTTCGCGGCGTCTGCGCGAGGGCCGGGCCGGCGGCCGCGGTCGCTGCGGCGGCAAGAAGAATCATTCTGCGGTTCATGACAACACCTCGTTCGCTGACGGACATCGAGAAGGGTCGCGTCCGCCTTGCCAACGTGGCGCCGGAAAGAGAGTTCTGCCCGGGACTGTTAGAGCCCACGCACGAATTGGTGATTGATGCCGGCTGATATCTTAAGAACCTGGAACTCAGGTGCCGGAACTCTAATCGAAACGCGGCTGCCAGACCATCAGCGCAAAGACGGTGGTCATGCCGATCAGGATCGGCCCGGCGAGCGCGCACCAGAAGCGAAACAAACGCCGATAGGACGGCCCGAGCGGCACGGCGTTCAGCGCCGCCTCGCGCGTCAATCGGTGTATTTGCATCTCGGTGCGCACGGCCAAGAGCCAGCACGCCAGCATGACAACATAGATCACCAGCGAAATATCGATCCAAAGCTCGTTGAACGGCGCGAGCCCGATCGACCAGGCCAGCGGAAATCCGCTGAGCGGCTCCAGCGCGAATGCGGCCGCCACCACCGTGATTTCCACGCGCACCACGAACTGGAAGATCAGGGCGACGACCGAAGGATTGCCGGAGCGGTGCGCGAGCACGATGAAAATGGCAACGGCAAGCCAGGTGCCGAGCATCAGCGCGGCGGCGACCAGGTGCGCGAATTTAATGGCGAAGATGACGTCGATCATGGCGGCGCGAAGAATAGCCGCTCGTCCCCGCAAAAGCGGGGAACCAGATCAAAGGCCACGAATAACGCGCCTGGATTCCCGCTTGCGCGAGAATGAGCGCACACTTGTACCAAGCCCCGCATCCCCCCTCGCCACGACAACGCCCAGAAGCAAGCCCGCCTCAGAACGATAGAGTACAGGAATTCTTGTCGACTGTGGCAATATCCTTTTGATACGGCACGTTTTTTCTCCCTACCCGCTGGTCCGAATGTCATCTAGCTTCCGATTCTGCGGCTGATTATGGCCGAGCGCAGTCCTTGGACGCCAGTGCCTTCGTAATCCTTGATGTCGCGACCTACCCGTTCCGCCACGGCAGCGCAGCGCGCGACCACGTGCCGGCGGATTGTCGCTAAACCAAGGGGTGCCGCTAGTGCCCGTCCGAGCGTCCGCGATCGTTCGGCAGGAGCGGCTCGTCCAACTGAGCGACCGAGACACCGTGAAGGAAGGCATTATGTCGCCACCGCGCCAACCGCGCTTCGCGCTCGGCGAGAAGCTTTTTCAGTTCGGATATCTCTTCCGTCGCGTCCCGGATCTGCTGCTCAAGGTATAGGATCGTCCCGTCACTTGTGCGCCGTTTAGGACGCCGGCCGGTCTTCGCGGCTTTGCGAAGCTCAAGCTTTTTCGCCTGAAATGCCGCTGCAATCTGCGGATGAGCGAACAAACTCTGCCTGTGCCACCCCGTGCCGAAGCTCTTTTGCACGACAGCGCCGAGCAATTCCCAAGTGAGCTTCGGCTGGGACCATCCTTCGATGATGCCACGGATGATCTTCACGTCATCCCTGGTGATGGGCATTCGCCTGCCGGATCGCGGCTTGCGGCGGGGCCCGGGAGGCAGCCGACCGGCGCCGGGCGCTGGCCCCAGATCATGCAGGATTCGCTTTGCCATCACTTCGTTCGCAGAAGGAACGATGACGGCATAAGCCGATTCTAGACCGGCCTCGAAGCGCTTACTCGTTACTAAGCCCGGCATCACACAAGAAACCGCTACATGAAAAATCGGGGCCCCCGGTCTTCAGGGGCTTCGCCCGTGAATCCTTCCGCCAGGCCGGGGAAAGCCTCCAGCCAGGAAGGGTCAAATTCGTGCCGCCAATATCGGCCCACCAGCGCCGCGATAACGAATGCTTGGTCCCGGTCTATTTCCGCGGGATTGCGGTCCCGGTCCGGATCGAACTCTGCACGCGCGAATTTGAGGACGGCGAAGCTCCGCGGATCGATGCCGACCATCGGCACCGGCAGGCCATCCCGAGCGACCCCGACCGCGTGAACTGGCGGAAGATTGAACGCCTCGTCGATAACCCGCCGCTGATCTGACGAAAGATCCGGCATCCGCGAATAGAACGCGCGCAGCGTACTCTCGGGGAAAAAGTCGACCCGGAAGCCCTCGGTGGTCGCAAAAGTCAGCGTATCCCGGGGCCTGAATCCTCTGTCGGCGCGGCGCAGAAATCGCACCAAGTCATCTCGATCGACTGCTTCGTCAACGATCATGAGATCAAGGTCACCATGGGGTAGGACCGAATTGGGCACCAGAGCGCCCGCAGAGGCTTCGTAGAGGTGCATCACCGCGCTTCCCCCCATAATGAGGCTGGAGCCCAGGGTGCCCGCCCTGTGAAGCTCCCTCAGGACGTCGGCCGCGGCCGTCTCAAGTCGCCCGAGACGAAGAGCCCGACTGACGCGGCCGAGACTTTCGAGGCGGGGCTTCAGCTTCGCGATCGCCGCGTCGACCGCCTCGCGATCACGCTCCCATTCCGACTTTCGCTTTTCGGTCTCCTCCGAGCGGGGCCCCAAGGAGGTCATCCGCTTGTCGCCGGTGTCCTCGTCGTTCCGGTAGTGCACCAGGTATTCGCGTCCCTTCACGGTTTTCCAAGCAAGCGCGCCGGCGAGATCATCCCGACGCTGCGAGAGCTCCGTCCACGTTCTCCAGAGTTCGCGGGCGTCCTCGATGTGGCGCTTCTGCTCTCGATCGAGATCGGCTAGAAATAAGCTATCCATGCTAGTTTCTACCATAAAATTGCAAATTATGCAACAACAGTAGAAAGACTCTTGACTTTTTACGTAAACTCCGTATTTTACGGAGAAGCATTTTTGATGAGGCTAACATGGCACTCGCAGCGGCATCGGAATTAGCGAAGAACTTCGGCGAATGGCACGAGAAGGCCATGCGCGAGCCCGTCGTCGTCACAAAGCACGGCCGCGAAAGCGCAGTTCTTCTCTCTGCCGAAACGTTTCACGCGCTGATCGACAACTATCGCGAAGTCGTAGCCGTCGAGGATCTCGACGCGGCCGTGGCGAGCGGCATCGAGCACAGTAAAATTCCTGAACAGTATCGCTGGAATTCTGACGAAGAGAACGTTCCCGACGAACGTCGCGGTGCTGCACTGAGATGAGCGAAATTATCAGGAGGGACAAGCTGCCCACCCTCCCGGTGCCTGGCTTGGTGATCTGCTATGCTTACCTCTGGCATCGCGAGAGCAAAACTCATCCAACGGTGGAAGGCCTAAAGAGCCGGCCGTGTGCCGTCATTTTGAATTACGAGCGGATCAGTCAATTGCCAGGGCGGTCGATCGCTGACGTAGCTCCAATCACACACCAACGCACCGACGGTGCGGTCGAAATCCCATTGGCTGTAAAAAAACGCATGGGCCTCGACGGCGACCATTCCTGGATCGTCACGACCGAGGTGAACAGGTTTATTTGGCCTGGTCCAGATATCAGACGGTCGCGGCAGATTTGGCAACCCGGCGGGGGATTGTGGCACTGGGGTTTTCTCCCCAACGACATCTTTCGGAAAGCGCAGAGTTTGATCATCAAGCATCGAGAGGAGAAGACGCTGCTCGTGGTCCCTCGGCCTGGTGGCTAATCGCCGCCGGCCGGCGCCCGGGGTATGTAAGGGCCGCTGAGTTCTCCGCTTGCATGTTTCAATCTTCGCACTGAGCATCGTCTCTCATTGCTTCAGTGGAGGATTGCATGTCTCGTCTTAAACTGTATCGCTGCCCTGGCTGTGGTGAAGAAGAACGCTTCAAAGTCGACAGCAAGGAACGCGACCTACCTCTCTCAAAGAGGCCTCGTTGCCCGCGCTGCGAAACGCCCATGCAGCAGATCTCACGTTGAACAGAGCCACTCGTAGGCTGCGACCTGGCTTACACCACCTGAACCGGTCTCCCGTCCGGAATGGTGTTGTCTTCGTGCACCGCGACTATCCGCCTGAGCCCGTCGACAAGCTTGCTGTTATGCTCAACCCAGTTGGACGCTCCGAACGTCCCGTCGCTCGCCTCGGCTTGCGCATCGGCCAGCATGTGTTCATGCGCTTCAAGCAGCTTCTTTGCCGCATCTTTCCGCTTCGGATCACCCTTGATGACAAGATGGTCGCCGCAGCCGGCGCAGGCTCCATGGTTCGGGCAAGGCGCGAGCGACCAATCCTGAATGCACATGCCAATTTCGGTGAGATGCGCCGTCGACAACCGGCTTTTGAGGAAATCCTCGCGGTCGACCGCCGGCAGGGCCGCGAACGTCTCGGCGATCGGGCCCTTCATCGCATCCGACTTCAGCATCTCGCGCATCGTGCGAGCCAGCGGCATTCCGCCGGTGTGATCATACACGGCGTTCTGGGTCATATCCTTGCGGCCCGACCAGCGGGCGATGTCGAGCTGCGAGAGCCGACCTTCCTGCGCGCGCGTGTTGTGGAAGTGCCTGAACTTGTGGCTCCGCACGCTGTAGGGCTTGCCGCCAGCGTCGCAGATCTTGAGCCTTTCGAAAACCGAACGGCCGGGCAAGCGGCCGACGAGAAAGTCCCGGACGCTGCCGTCAGTCACGAAGCCTACGACGGACATCCTGTTCTGTTCGTTTCTGGTGCTGTTGAACCGAAGCGGGATCAGGAAGAGATAGCTCGATAGCGGCGGCGACCCCGGCGGCAGTTTGGGCTGCATCTTCAGGATGGCGCTTTCAATATCGCTCAGCCGAAAGAGGCCCTGAAAACCGCACCGTTCTACGACCGGAATTCCCTTCCCTTTGGCCCATTGGAGCGCAGCGACCGTGCTCGACAGACCGATCATGGCTGCCAAATCCCCTGTGGTCGCGCGAGTTTCCGGATTGGCCAGCCGCCATGGCTCGGGAAGCCACGCACGGCCCGGATGCTCCTCCATAAACTTGGCGACTTGGCGCGACGGCTCGGAAATACGCCGGATGTCGGCCAGCGCACGCTCCGCGATCGGCCGCATCGCCGTCGGTATCCATTTGATGGATGGCTCAAAGCCCTTCGATCCGCCATAGGCGAGGCCGAGCCGCGGCTCGCCGTTTTCATTCGCGTCACGCCGTTCGCAGTCGACGAGGAGACCGAGAGCCTCGTTGATCCGCCAGGGAGCGCACATCAGCAGCTCGGCCGCGGCCGCATGGATGACATCCGGATCTTCGCCAATCTCGCGAACCCGCAGGCTCATTTCGATGATCGCATCAATCTCCTCGTCGGAGGCCATTTTCTTGGCCCCTCGTGCCCGCGCCTCATCGTCGATCAATCTGAGTTCGTCCTCGACCCTGGGATTGGGGTTTGTGTAGGCGATCCTGACCTTCGAGACTTGGTAGCGGTTCACCGCGTCGGCGATCAGACCAAGCTTAGTTCCCATCGAGTACGCCGTGTTCACCGACGCCACGTTGACGAACCATCGAGCGGCATTGTGAAAGTCCGCTGAGATCAATTCGACCGGATCATACGCACGATTGGCCAGGGCATCGTGCAGTGGGCGTGATGCCCGCACGATCGCCCGGTGCTGCATCGGCGTCTTCGGCTTCGCAAATTCGTCCAAGACGACAATTGCCTTTATCAGCTCTGCGAAAGCCGGCAGCATCAGGGTCCGATCTTCGAGGCCTTTGGAAGTGCCATTGTCGGCGGTCGTGAAGTAGATCCTGCCCGCTCGTCGACTGACCGCCGTAGGCACCGCCACCTTGACCGACGTCAGATCCCACACCGGCGCGTCGAAATCTACGGTCGGCCCGAAGACCTGAAGCTTCCTGGCACGTGCAACCAGCGCGTCGAGCCGCTCACGGGCGTTTAGTTCCGCTCGCGAGGGAAAGGGCACGATGTTCATGGCGCGCCGTCCTCGCAGCGACGAACGACCTCGGCGACGGCGAGGATCGTCGGGTCATGGATCTTCACGATCTGCGGATCGAGCCCCTCCTTCTCTTTCCTGTCGCGCTCGGCGCACAACCAATCGAGCATCTCCCGGTGAGGGCCATCCCGCCACGGCTGAAACTTGTCGCAGCTGTAACAGGAGACTGGCGCGAACAAGCTACACGGTCCCGAACCGCAGGTGCCCAGATTGCCGGCGCGCTCCGGCGCCCTGCCCGGCGCACGCCTGAACCACGGTATCCGTTTGGCTGGGTTGCCGCCGTTAACCGCGTCGGCCTCGCTCTCGACCAGGCGTCCCATGAACGCATCCGCGATCGGGCCCAACGTCATCGCCAGCGCGGCGTCGAGCCGAGCAACCTGCGACGATCGCGTCTCGAAATACACGCCGACGTTCTGCAGATCGGTGTGATCGAGCATGGTTGCGAGTTCGATCGGCGAGGCGCCCTCCTCCGCCGCGCGCGTCGCGAAGGTACGGCGGAACCGGCGCGGATTGACGTGCAACGGCTGGCCGGTGCGGTGCGAGACGATGTCGAGCTTGTCGATGGCTCCTTTCAGCGTCTGCCAGATTTCTCCGTTGGTGAGATGCATCGCGTATTCGTGACGCTCGCCGCCGAGCAGATTCGTCCTAACGTGCTTGCGGACGAACAACGGGAAGGCGCAGCCGTCGGCCCATCCCGTTGCTTCGCGAGATTCCCTGTTCTCGGCGACAAGATTTGCGACCAGACCACCAATCTCGTCGTTCAACATCTCCGGGCGAAATTCCTTGCGCACGTCATCGGCCAATTTTTTGGTCCGAGGCACGTAGAGCCGATGCAGTAGCCGGCCGGTGCCGCGCTCCGGAAGCGGCCTGTAATCCGCCTCCCGCATGAGCGCATACCCGATCGAATTGCAGCCCAAGGCGATGCTGAGCCAAATCAAGACCCGCTCGCTCAGGCTCAGGAGTTCGCGCGCTTCCGAGGACCGCAGCTTGGTCGTAAGGGCGATGAATTCGAGCTGATCGAAAGCCCCCTGCAAGGGATCCCGTGTGCGGACGGCGCGTCCCTTCTCGTTGCCGCCGATCGATACCTCGTCCATCCGATCGGCCGCCTCGCGCGAGAATTGAGGAAGACGCGCGTCGGCGCACCAGCGATACCACATGCGAACATAGTGCAGGCGCCACGCTGCAAAGTTCGGAATGCTGCGGAGCTCGGCGAGGAGCACCTCCTCGATTGTCGCGCCCGATTGAGCACAGGATACAAAGTGTTGGCTGTGCTGGAGAAAACCCAACGCCTCAAACGTATTGAAAACGTCCGCTGTTGAGACGCATTGGAGCCGGTAAGCAATGAAGCGTGCGGTCGCCAGCAGCAGATTTTCCGACGCTAACCTGAGGCGCTTAAACGAAAGAGCATCTCTTCTAGTGACAGGATCATTCAGGCGCCAAACCCAATTCGTACAATCGACCGGAAGCCCTGCCAGATCATGTACGGTCCCTTGACTTGGGAATTTTATTTCGACCGCCGCCGCGGGGTGCGTCATGACCCGCCTCCCGTCGCGCGATCCTGCATGGCCAGGCTGATCCGGGCGCCCCGTTTGCGATTACGCCGGTTCTGATACTGCTGTCCCTGTTTCGAAGTGGGCGTCCATCCCTGATGAAGATTGCGCACTTGCTGTTCGTGGTCAGCCTCAACGCCTAACGCCTCCGCAGCCTCGCCGAACCGATCATTCCAGTCATACCGAAGCAGGTGCGTGGTGAAGTTGGCGGGCATGCCCGGCACTTGGCGAAGCTGCCTGTACATGTAGCTGATGGTGTCGATCGATAACGGCTTGCCAGACTGCGCCATGAAGACATATGGCGAGCGCTTCGCGCCGGGGCACTGAGATCGGTATTTCACGATGTACGTGTGAAGAGCCCGCGAAAGCCGCTCCGTCAAAGACACCGGATGCGGCCGCGTCTTGGTGTTCGGCGCCTTCGTGCGCACTTCGTCCTGGTCATCCGGCCGCCGGTGCACGACAAGTTTCGGGTCGGCGCCGCGCAGCGTGAGATCCTCCGTCTTCAGTCCCAAGGCCTCGGAGCGCCTGATGCCGCCGTCGAAATACGTCAGCCACAGCGCATGGTTCCTGCACTGATGGCGTAGCGCAAACGGATTGGTGGGGTCGCCGGGAGTGATGGCGCGCAGGAAGACCGCTTGAACGTACTCGCCCAACCCCTCTCGAGGAAGCTTCGCACTCGCGGCGACCTTCACAGACATACACTTCACGAAATCCTGCAGGCGCTCGCGAACTTCCGGCAAGCGCTCATCGCGCACGGGCATTCGCCGGATAATGTCCTCCGCGTGCCACACGACGTAATCGCGGACGGCAGCGCGGCGGGCCGCGGCCTGGGCGTTCGTCACGGTCCGTCGCTTGCCCGACGATTCCCGCTCCGGATGGTTGCGGGCCGTGAGATTGACCCTGAGCTCCTCGTTCAGGGCCACGATCTCTTCGGTCGTGAAGAAGGCGAGCGAAAGTACCCGCTCCTCGACGTCGATGACGCGCGCCGCTCCCCAATTGTGGAACTGGCAGATCGTCCGCATGCGGTTCTCCATCGCACGCAGGCTGAGCGAGGTCGGGCGGAGCGCAACGACGCAATAGAGGTTCGGCCAGTCGACGTAACCGCCGCGGGCATCGGTCGTGAAAATGAAGAGATCGCCTTCAAGAAGGCGGATCGTCTTCGTCCGGAACGGCGCCTGCTCCTGCCGCACGTAGGTTCCCCATCGGTTCTCCTACGAACGGTCTCATGGGTATCTGCAAGCGGCTAGTTGCAAAAAATGCAGGCGCGACGCAGGTAATAAGCGATTGAAACAGCCTCGCTTTTAGACCTGAGATTACAAAAACGCGATTCCTACACTCTAGTTTGCGCGTTAGACGACAAAACAAGATTTGTCTGGCGTGTAGAAGTGCCTGTGTTTCCGCGCCCAAATGAACATAGACGACAAAAACGAGATTCCTCCGGTCTAGAAAGGAATCTCGTCGTCCATATCCGTCCCGGCGCCGCTGCGCATCGATGCCCCGGCCGCCGCGACCTTACGCGTCGGTCCGGAGGAGCCGAATTCGCCGCCGCCCTCGCCGGCGCCGAAATCGCTGCCGCCCCCCGCGCCGCCCGGACGGTCGAGCAAGGTCAGTTCGCCGCGGAAATTCTGCAGCACGACTTCGGTCGAGTATTTATCCTGGCCGGACTGGTCCTGCCATTTACGAGTTTGCAGAGAGCCTTCGATGTAAACCTTCGAGCCCTTCTTGAGGTACTGCTCGGCGACCCGGCAAAGATTTTCGTTGAAGATGACGACGCGATGCCACTCGGTCTTTTCCTTGCGCTCGCCGGTGCTTTTGTCCTTCCAGGTTTCCGATGTCGCCAGACGAAGATTGGCGATTGGACGGCCATCCTGGGTGCGACGGATTTCAGGATCGGCGCCCAAATTGCCGATCAGAATGACTTTATTGACGCTGCCCGCCATAACTGGCCCTCCTGCTGGCTATTCTCGTACTTGTTCTCATCATCCGGGCGACAGTAGTGCGGGGCCTAGGCCCTGCAACAACCATCGCTGTTATCCACACGCCGCTCTGTCGGCGGTCGCCTCACCGGCGCGAAGTTCCTATTTTGTTCTAATGCCGCCGAGTAATTGTTTCAAGGGTTAACGACGTTCGATCCAGCCAATTGGCTGGAACAAGCGGTCAAATCGTCAATCGGAATTCACGCTAACAGCCGCCTACCTGTCGAATGCTACCGCTTGTTGCATTTCGGTTACACCATTTCCGGCGCCGTTCGGGTATTTATGGGGTTTGGCGACGGAGTGACGGTGCATACCCTGAAAGCTTTGCGGGGATGTGGGCTCATGCACATCACGCAAGGTACGGGAGAGTAGCATGAAGCGAGTATTGACTGCCGGAGTTGTGGTCCTTGCCGCCGTCGCGCAAGCCGCCGCCGCCGATTTACCCCAGCCCGCCCTGCCACCAGCGCAAGCGCCCGTGGCCTATATTCCCGCACCCGCCGTCTACAATTGGGGCGGCGTCTATTACGGTATCAATGGTGGCTACGGCTTCGGCAAAAGTGAATGGTCCAGCACCCACGGAACGACCGGGAACTTCAAGACCGACGGCTTTGCTGTTGGCGCTACGATCGGTGCCAATTACCAAGTCGACGCCCTCGTATTTGGTCTCGAAGCCGATCTTGATTGGATGGGACTGGACGGAACGAGCAACGCCTGCACGCCCGGCAAATGTGAAACCAAGGATACTTACCTCGCGACCTTCCGTGGCCGGATCGGTTATGCTTTCGATCGCGTCCTCTTCTACGCCACCGGCGGCGGCGCTTACGGAAACATCGAAGCCAACGCCCCTACAGGCAGTTTCGTAAGCACATCAAAGCCGGGCTGGACCGCAGGAGCGGGAGTTGAAGCGGCGCTCTCGGAGAATTGGACAGCCCGCGTCGAGTATCTCTTTGTCGACCTGCAAAACGCCGGCCCCTTCAACGCGGGCGCACCCGCCTCTGTACCTGTTACGGTCAAATTTGATGCGAACCTTATAAGGCTCGGTATCAACTACAAATTCCGTTGAGCGCTCTTTCCGCTGAGCGCCCGCGAATTGACGCCGGGAACAGGGTAAACGATTTGTTATTGCAATTCTCGGATGATGACTCGCTGGTGTAATGTGCATGTCGCGCTTGGCGTTCAAAAGATTCGAGGGATGTCAATCTCGACACGGCGCGTCAACAGCCGATATAGCGGCAAACTTGTAGATCGATAGCGAGTCGCTGGTGGGGACCTTGCAATGAAAAGAGCTCTGATCGCGGGAGCAGCTGTTTTAGCCTTGTCAGGCCCGCTCTGGGCCGCGGATCTGCCGCAGCCGGGTCCGCCGCCGCTGGCGCCGGTCGCTTACATACCGGTGGTGGCGCCGGTCTATAACTGGGGCGGCATCTATTACGGCATCAACGGCGGCTACGGCTTCGGCAAAACCGACTGGACCAATCCGCTGAATGCCTCGGGCTCGAGCGGCAATTTCAATATTTCCGGCTATGTCGTCGGTGCGACGGTCGGCGCCAATTACCAGGTGGACGCCCTGGTGCTCGGCGTCGAGGGCGATTTCGACTTCGACGATATCCAGGGCACCAACAACAGCCCGTTCTGCACCCTGACCTGTGAGACCAAGAACACCTGGCTCGGCACGGCGCGCGGCCGCATCGGCTATGCGGTTGATCGAGTGTTGTTCTACGGCACCGGCGGCGGCGCTTTCGGCAATATCCAGTCCGGTGTCAGCAGCAATCTCGCGACTCAGACCAAGGCCGGCTGGACCGCCGGCGCCGGCGTCGAAGCCGCGTTCGCCGACAACTGGACCGCGCGGGCAGAATACCTGTTTGTCGATTTGCAGAACGGCACCTGTTCCTCGGTCGGGACTTGCGGGGCGCCGGCCGGCGATACCGTCAAATTTTCGACCAGCCTGATCCGGCTCGGCATCGACTATAAATTCCGCTGACGTAAGCAGCGGCCGACCGTTCAATAGCGCCATCGGCGGGCCGCGGGCCCTGCCGGTGGTGTTAATGTTTTTGGGCCGCCTGATTCCGGTGGGTTGTTGTTTTTTTGCACTATCCAGCCGCCGCCGAAAGCATTGTATTACCTGCGAGAACCGCCGTTTGGCGGGACACGAGGTTGCCTGAGGTTGCCTTATGAAAAGTCTCGGTTCGGGTATCGCCGCGTTGGGCTTGGTGGCTCTGGCATTCGCTGCACCGGCCCGCGCGGCCGATCTGCCGGTCGCTCCGGCCTATTATCCGCCCAAGGTGTTTCCGCCGCCGGCGATCTATAATTGGACTGGCATATATATTGGCGGCAATGTCGGCGCCGACTTGCTAGCGGACCGCATTACGGGAGCGGGCACCGACGCGCTAGGAACAGCACTGACGGGCACCGCAAACTCCAGCCCGGTCGGCATCATCGGCGGTGGGCAGATCGGTGCGAATTACCAATTTTCGACATGGGTGGTCGGCGTCGAGGCTACATTCTCCGGCACCAATACCAGCGGCTCTGGACGCGTCACGAACACGACCGGTATCTCCTCCAACAGCTTCACCTCCGCACCGCAGTGGCTTGCCACCGCGACCGGCCGGCTTGGCTATGCTGACAATGATTGGCTCTTCTACGGCAAATTCGGCGCCGCGATCATGCATACCGAATACACCGAGACCATTCTCGGCCCTGGCGGCGCCGCGGGCTCATCGACGTTGAACGACAATCGGACCGGTTTTGTCGCCGGCGCGGGCATCGAATATGCTTTGACCGAAAACGTGTCGGCCAGAGCCGAGTACGACTTCTTCGGTTTTGGTAGCAAAACCTATAATTTCGCTCCGGTCGCTCCCTCGATCGTGCCGGCGTCCATCCGGTCAAGTTTGAATGAGATCACGTTTGGCGTGAATTACCGCTTCACCTTTGGCGGAGGCGCCCCACTGGGCGCCAGGTATTGAGTACCGGCTTAGGTGCTGCGGGAACCTAGGGCCGGCCAGATGCCGGCCCTAGTCATTTAGGCGGTACATGCCATTTAACCGGCATCGGGGCGGTGATTTCCGGGAATAGCGGCCGCCCTGCCCTGGAAAAACCTCGGCGTTCTTACTACGTTCCAAAGTCTGTCCCGGTAGCAGTGGCGGGTTCTGCCTCCGCTCATTTCCGTGCGAGCGGAAATCCAGATTGCGTCAGGACGTGAGCACTCGATACCTGGGTCCTCCGCCGTCGCGGGGACGAGCGGATTGGCAATGAAAGACCTTTCGGACAAAAACCTGTTTGACAGAATTACGTCTGACCGAAGTCCCGCCGATCGCCGCGTGATCTCGATCCGCGGCGCGCGCGAGCACAATCTCAAAAATGTCGACCTCGACATTCCGCGCGATCGGCTGGTGGTGTTCACCGGCCTGTCCGGCTCGGGCAAATCCTCGCTCGCCTTCGACACCATCTATGCCGAGGGCCAGCGGCGTTATGTCGAAAGCCTGTCGGCTTACGCGCGGCAATTCCTGGAAATGATGCAGAAGCCGGACGTCGACCAGATCGACGGACTGTCGCCGGCGATTTCCATCGAGCAGAAAACCACCTCGCGCAATCCGCGCTCGACGGTGGGCACCGTCACCGAGATCTACGACTATATGCGGCTGCTCTGGGCCCGCGTCGGCGTGCCCTACTCGCCCGCCACCGGCCTGCCGATCGAGAGCCAGACCGTGTCGCAGATGGTCGACCGCATCATGGCGCTGCCGGAAGGCACCCGGCTTTATCTCTTGGCGCCGGTGGTGCGCGGCCGCAAGGGCGAGTACCGCAAGGAACTCGCCGAGTTCATGAAGAAGGGCTATCAGCGCGTCAAAATCGACGGCAAGTTCTACGAGATCGCCGAAGCGCCGGCGCTCGACAAGAAATTCACCCACGACATCGACGTCGTGGTCGACCGCATCGTGGTGCGGCCGGATATAACGTCGCGGCTCGCCGATTCATTGGAGCAGGCGCTCAAGCTCGCCGACGGTCTCGCGCTGGCCGAAATGGCCGATGCCTCGGTCACGGCGGCCACGACCAACAGCAAAGCGAACAAGCAGCGCAACGAGACCGCCGAGCGGCTGACCTTTTCGGAAAAATTCGCCTGCCCAATATCCGGCTTCACCATTCCGGAGATCGAGCCGCGGCTGTTCTCGTTCAACAATCCGTTCGGCGCCTGCCCGAAATGCGGCGGGCTTGGCGTCGAGCAGCATATCGATGCCGACCTGGTCATTCCCGACAAGGACCGCACGCTGCGCAAGGGCGCCATCGCGCCATGGGCGAAATCGTCGTCGCCTTATTACACGCAGACGCTCACCGCGCTCGGCAAACATTACAAGTTCACACTCGATACCAAATGGAAGGACCTGCCGAAGAAGACGCAGGAGGCGATCCTCTACGGCTCCGGCGACACCGAGATCCGGTTTTCCTACGACGACGGCATGCGCGCTTACGACACCAAGCGCGCCTTCGAAGGCATCGTCACCAATCTCGAGCGCCGTTTCAAAGAAACCGAGAGCGACTGGGCGCGCGAGGAGCTTGCGCGCTATTTCACCGACGTGCCCTGCGCGGCCTGCAACGGCTATCGGCTCAAGCCCGAAGCCTTATGCGTGAAGATCGGCGGTTTGCATATCGGCCAAGTCTCGGAGATGTCGGTCAAAGGCGCAGCGCAATGGTTCATTGAGCTACCCCAGCGGCTGACCCCGAAGCAGAACGAAATCGCCGGCCGCGTGCTCAAGGAGATCCGCGAGCGCCTGCGCTTTCTGGTCGACGTCGGTCTTGAATATCTCACTTTGGCGCGCGCGTCCGGCACGCTGTCCGGCGGCGAGAGCCAGCGCATCCGGCTCGCCTCGCAGATCGGCTCCGGGCTCACCGGCGTGCTCTATGTGCTCGACGAGCCGTCGATCGGCCTGCACCAGCGCGACAATGCCCGGCTCCTAGAAACGCTCAAGCGTCTGCGCGATCTCGGTAACACCGTGATCGTGGTCGAGCACGATGAGGACGCCATCCGCGTCGCCGACCATGTGCTCGACATCGGCCCCGGCGCCGGCATCCATGGCGGGCACATCATCGCGCAAGGCCAGATCGCCGACCTGATGGCCGCGCCGGATTCCTGGACCGGCAAATATCTGTCCGGCGAATTGATGGTGCCGGTGCCCCAGCGCCGCGCCAAAAATCCGTCGCGCGTGCTCAAGGTGGTGAACGCCCGCGGCAATAATCTGAAAAACGTCACCGCCGAGATTCCGCTCGGCCTGTTCACCTGCGTCACCGGCGTGTCCGGCGGCGGCAAGTCGACGCTGTTGGTCGACACGCTCTACAAGGCATTGGCGAGGAAGCTCAACAATGCCAGCGAAGCGCCCGCCCCGCACGACCGCATCGAAGGCGTCGAACTGCTCGACAAGATCATCGACATCGACCAGTCGCCGATCGGCCGCACGCCGCGCTCCAACCCGGCGACCTACACCGGCGCCTTTACGCCGATCCGCGAATGGTTCGCCGGCCTGCCGGAGAGCCGCGCCCGCGGCTACGAGCCCGGCCGCTTCTCGTTCAACGTCAAAGGCGGCCGCTGCGAGGCCTGCCAGGGCGACGGCGTCATCAAGATCGAGATGCACTTTCTGCCCGACGTCTATGTCACCTGCGACGTCTGCAAGGGCAAACGCTACAACCGCGAAACGCTGGAAGTGCTGTTCAAGAACAGATCGATCGCCGACGTGCTCGACATGACGGTCGAGGAAGCGCTGGAGTTTTTCAAGGCGGTGCCGCGGGTGCGCGAGCCGCTGGCTTTGCTGCATCGCGTCGGCCTCGACTACATCCATGTCGGCCAGCAGGCGACGACGCTGTCCGGCGGCGAAGCGCAGCGCGTCAAGCTCGCCAAGGAATTGAGCAAGCGCGCGACCGGGCGCACGCTCTACATCCTGGATGAGCCGACCACCGGCCTGCACTTCCACGACGTGGCAAAGCTCCTTGAAGTGCTGCACGAGCTGGTCGACACCGGCAATTCCGTGGTCGTCATCGAGCACAATCTCGAAGTCATCAAGACCGCCGACTGGATCATCGACCTCGGCCCCGAAGGCGGCGACGGCGGCGGCGAAATCGTTGCCGCGGGCACGCCGGAAGATATTGTACGCGAGAAGCGGAGCTATACGGGGGCGTTCTTAAAGCCGGTGCTGGCACGGCGGGGGCCGGCGTCAAAGAAAAAGCGCGTCGAAGCGGCGGAGTAATTATGCTTCACTCTCCCCTGCAGGGGGAGGGTCGGCGCAAAGCGCCGCGGTGGGGTGACTTTCCGGGCCCCGGTGATAGTGTATCGATGGTTGAGGATATCATTCCATGCCCGCAGACGTGACCCGAGAGGAATTCGACGCGCTCGAACAAGAAGTCGAGGGCGAGAAGCTCGTCACACGTCACATCCTTGAACAAACCCGCCATAATGGCGACGATTTGGCCGCCATAAAGACTCGGCTCGACCGCGTCGAACGCAAGGTCGACGACGTCGCGAAAGAGGTTGGTGGAGTGAAGCACGCGCTCAATGGCCTGATCCGAGATCTGCCGCGAATCGTCAGCGGCGCCGTCCGAAAACCATCGAAACGCGACCAGAAAGATTAGCCCGGACGAGAAGCGATATCCGGGACTGCGACGTCACCGAAGCCGCTAAGCACGGCCGCGTCTTCGAGCTGACGCCGGTCGCCGCGAAGTGATCCAACCTGCCGTCCGTTTGCTAAAACCAGCGCCTGATAAACTCCCCCGCCCGCTCCAGCGCCTTGCGACCGTTCGCAAGCCTGGCGTTCCACATCGGCCAGGCATGGATCATGTGCGGCCAGATTTCGAGCGTGACGGCAACGTCGGCGGCACCGGCTGCGGCGGCAAAGCGTGTCGCATCGGCGAGCAAGGTTTCCGCCGAACCGACCTGGATGAGCGTCGGCGGAAAGCCGCGCAGATCGGCAAACAGCGGCGAGATCAGCGGCTCGCGGCGATCGAGCGGCGCCGGCGCGTAAGCCGCGGCGAGTTCTTCGAGATAATCCTTGTGAATGAGCGGATCGACCGCATCCTTGGTAGCGAGCGTCATCCCCGATAACGTCAGGTCGGTCCACGGCGATACCAACCACGCGCAAGCGGGCTGCACCTCGCCCAGAGCGCGCAACCGGTCGATCAGCGCGATCGTGAGATTGCCGCCGGCGCTGTCGCCGCCGACGGCTATGTGCTCCGCGGCGATGCCTTGCGCGCGCAGGAAGCGCCACGCCGTCATCGCGTCTCCATGCGCCGCCGGAAACGGATGCTCCGGCGCGAGCCGGTAGGCGACGGCGAGCGTGCGCATGCCCGCCGCGCGGCCGGCCTCGGTCACCAAACGGCGATGGCTCGTGATCGAGCCCGAGCAATAGCCTCCGCCGTGAAAGAACATCAGCACGCGCGCTGGGTCGCTGCCGGGCGCGATCGACCATTCGCCCGCCACGCCGTCGAGATCGACCGCAGCGAACTTGATATCGTCCGCGACCGGCCAGACGGAGCCGATTTCATCGATCCGCGCCCGACGCTCGGCCCAGCCAATAGGACGCGCCTTTGCCGTCAGCAAACTACGGATCGCGTCGATCTCGTTGCTCAAGGGATAACGCTCCTGCGTCGTCGATATTATCGTATTTTCTGCGACCTTGTGGACAACGGCATCAGCAATAGCGCTTACATCGTAATATCGTTCGCCAATATCGGAGACCGATAATGAGCGCCATTCGCGGCAGCTGCCTTTGCGGCGGCATCAAATTCGAGATCACCGGGCCGCTACTGAGCCCGCTAAATTGCCATTGCTCGCAATGCCGCAAGCAGCACGGCGCCGCGTTCCGCAGCCGCGTTCGCGTCGCGGCGCAGGATTTCCGCTGGCTCGAGGGCGAACATCTGATCAAGTTCTATGAAAGCCCACGCGGCTATCAGCGCGGGTTCTGCCGTGAATGCGGCTCGCCGATCATCAATCGCGCCGGGCCGAACTGGAAACCGCCCGCCGAATTTCCGGTGAGCGCGCCGCAATACGGCATAGCCCTCGCCGTTCTCGACGATCCGCCGGTGCAGCCGCAATGCCACACCTTTGTCGCCAGCAAAGCGCCGTAGTTCGAGATCACCGACGACCTCCCGCAATACGAAGGCTATCCGCCGCCCGGCTGAAGTCGGACGCCGGGCGTGCTAGTCGATGTCGAGGCGGCGAGATCTTCCGTCATCCTCCCGGAGCCGGTGAAGGCCATGTCCGCGATCCGCGACAATACCGCTCTGTCCCGCTTCGAGCTCGACGACGGCGGCGTGACCGTCGTGCTCAATTACCGGCTTGCAGGCGATGCGCTCACGCTCACCCATACCGAGACGCCGGTCGCGGTGCGCGGCCGTGGGCTGGCGTCGCGGCTGGTCGAGGCGGTGCTCCGGCAGGCGCGCGAGCGCGGGCTGAAAGTCGTGCCGCGTTGCGCTTTCGTGAGTGCCTATCTGGAGAAGCACCCGGAATTTCGCGATCTCGTGGCTTAGCCCGCGCGTTTGGCGCTTATTTGAAATAACTCACGCCGCAGGCCTGCTCGCCGACTCGCGCTTCGTAGGCTTCTTTGGCCGACGGCTTTTTCTCGTCCGGCTTCGCCATCTGGTAGTCGATGCTGACGACATTGCCTTCCGGCGCGTCGTGGACGGCGTCATAGGCGCGCTGTCCCATCGGCTCGCCGTAAAGCTTGAACTTGCGGATATCGGCGCCGATCAGCACCGGCATTTCATAAGCGGTGAATTTGCCGTCGGCGGTACTGAAGCAAAAGACGAAAAGATCGCGGTCGCGGAAATCCTTGTTGTGCGTGTCATTGAAGGCTTGCAGCGCCTTGGCCTGATCGGCCTTCAGCGCGGCGACGGCGCGGTCGAGCATGGCGTGCGCCTGATCCGCCGTGCCGAACGATCCGGCGGCAAGCAAGCCATGGCTCCCCAGCAATCCATCGCTCCCCAGCATCGCCAACGCCAACGTAAACGCCCACGCAGTTTTCTTCACGGATCTCACCCTTTTTCCGTTTACACACACCAGCCGGGCCGCAGTCTAGCGTAGCCGGCACGGGCAACGCGACCGGGCCGAAGCCCGATCCTGCATCGCGTCCCGCTCATGGCGGTCCCATCCGCCGAAATCATGGCAAAAGGCCGCCCGCTTGTTGAGGCGGCCGCATCCGGCGCATAGAATGGCCGCCGTGCGGCTCCCCCCTCAAAGCGAATCCCGGCCAAGCCAAACGGTGTTGCGGCGGAATAATCTTCTCCCTCCCGGCAGGGCCGCCGCATGACGAAACGTCCGGTCGTCGGCGTCATCGGCAGCGCGCATCTGATCGAGGGCAAGTTCACCGCGCAGCGCGTCGGCGAGCGCAACCTGCGCGCGGTGGCGGACGTCACAGGCGCGCTGCCGCTGATCTTTGCCGGCTCGCCGGAGATCACCGATATCGGCGCGCTGCTCGACACCGTCGACGGCATTCTGCTCACCGGCGGCCGCGCCAATGTGCATCCGCGCCGCTTCGGCGAGAATGCCGATCCGCGCTACGAGCCTTATGACGAGCCGCGCGACGCGCTGGCCTTGCCGCTGATCGAGGTCTGCGTCATGCGCGGCGTGCCGCTGTTCGGCGTCTGCCGCGGCATGCAGGAAATGAATGTCGCCTATGGCGGTTCGCTGCATCCCGAGATCCGCGACCTGCCCGGGCGCATGAACCACCGCGCACCGCGGCTGCCGAACGGCGAATTCCACCCCGATGCCGAAGTCATCTTCGCCGAGCGGCACGAGGTCCGCCTCACGCCGGGCGGCGTGTTCGCGAAGTCTGCTCGGCGCCGAAACCATCCAGGTCAATTCGCTGCACGGCCAGGGCATCCTCAAGCCGGGCTCGCGCGTGGTCATCGAGGGCGTGGCCGAGGACGAGACCATCGAAGCCATCCGCATCGACGCCGCACCAGGCTTTGCGCTCGGCGTGCAATGGCACGCCGAATACGAGGCGCAGCGCATTGCCGTGAACCGCACGCTGTTCGAGGCCTTCGGCTCAGCGCTGGTGAAGTATCGGCGCACCCGATAATCGCCGCCGCGGCATCCCCATCGTACCGCAGGAACTCCATGCGCCGCCCCGGGTTGCGCTCAAAACCCGTTGGCCGCGCGACGGCGGTACGGAGGATCCATGACAACCCCTGCCCGAACCGCGCCGCCAGCAGCCGCAAAAGCGTCCGATGCCGCAGGCGCCTGGCCGAAGATAACCACCAACATCCCGGCGCGGCTCGACCGGCTGCCGTGGAGCCGCTTCCATGTCCTCATCCTCCTCGCGCTCGGCATCACCTGGATTCTCGACGGCATCGAAGTCACCATTGTCGGCGCCATCGCGCCGGTGCTGCGCAACACTGACACGCTCGGCCTCTCGGCAACGCAGATCGGCAGCGCGGCCTCGGCCTATATAACGGGCGCAGTGGCGGGCGCGCTGCTGTTCGGCTGGCTGACCGACCGCTTCGGCCGCCGCCTGGTGTTTTACGTCACGCTGATCGTTTATCTCGCCGGCGTGCTGCTGACCGCGACATCGTGGAGCTTTTGGAGCTTTGCGCTGTTTCGCGCCGTCACCGGCTTCGGCATCGGCGGCGAATATGCCGCCATCAATTCGGCGATCGACGAATTGATTCCGGCGCGCTATCGCGGCCGCATCGACATCATCGTCAATGGCAGTTTCTGGCTCGGCGCGGCGGCCGGCTCCGGCGCCTCGCTGATCTTTCTCGATCCGCACATCCTGCCGGCCAATGTCGGCTGGCGGCTCGGTTTCGCCGTCGGCGGCGTGCTCGGTTTCGGCATCCTGCTGCTGCGGCAATACGTGCCGGAAAGCCCGCGCTGGCTGATCACTCACGGTTATACCAAGCGCGCCGACGCGACGATGGCCGATATCGAGCGGCGCGTGACCGCCGATACCGGCGCACCCCTGCCGGAGGCCGAAGGCCGTATCGACGTCCACCCGCGCAAGAGCTTCGGCTTCGGCCTGATCGGGCGTGCGATGTGGGGCCAATACCGCGGCCGCAGCGGGCTCGCGCTGATGCTGATGATCGCGCAAGCCTTTCTGTTCAACGCCGTGTTCTTTTCCTACGGCCTGGTGCTGGCGACCTATTACCACATCCCTGAGCGCGGCACCGGGCTGCATCTGCTGCTGATGGCGGTGAGCAATTTTCTCGGGCCGCTGTTGCTCGGATCGCTGTTCGACACCGTCGGGCGCCGCATCATGATCACGCTGACTTACGGCCTCGGCGGGCTGCTGCTGATCGCTGCCGCGCTCGCTTTCGGCTTCGGGCTGCTCACCGCCTGGACCCAGACCTTCGCCTGGATGGCGATATTCTTCTTCGCCTCCGCCGGCGCCAGCTCCGCCTATCTGACCGCGAGCGAGATTTTTCCGCTGGAGACCCGCGCGCTGGCGATCGCGGTTTTTTATGCGGTCGGCACCGCCGTCGGCGGCGTGGTCGCGCCGTCGCTGTTCGGCTTTCTGCTGGCGCGGCATTCGCCGTGGCCGCTCGCCGGTGGCTATCTTCTGGCGGCGGCGCTGATGCTCGCCGCGGCGCTGACCGAGGTGCTGTTCGGCATCGATGCCGAAGGCCGCTCACTGGAAGATATCGCCGAGCCGTTGTCGAGCCGCTGACCGGCGTTCCGCCGCCGCTGTCCCCATGGCGCGCGATACGCCCGGAGGAGGCTCGACGCGCCGGGAATCTCGCATTAGGCTTCGTTCCCTTCGGGCTGCGACACAACGATAAAAATCAGGGAGGAATTGATGTTCAAGGGTATAGCTGCGACCGCGTTCGGCGCGGCCGCAATCGCCACCGTCATCGCCATGCCGGCCGCCGCCGACGATATTTCGGCCAAGGTGCAGGTCTGCGGCGCCTGCCATGGCGCAAACGGCGTGCCGACCAGCCCGACCATTCCCATCATCTGGGGCCAGAAAGAGAATTACCTGGTCAAGCAATTGCACGACTACCGCGCCGAGGACCGCAACAACCCGATCATGGCGCCGGTCGCCGCCGGCATCGCGCAGCCGGACACCCGCCCGATCGCCGCCTATTTCGCCGGGAAGACCTGGCCGACAAAAGCGACGCCCGCCGCGGCAACGCCGGAGCCGGCGAAGATCGCCATGTGCAAGGCCTGCCACCAGCCGAATTTTGAAGGCGGCGCCCCGGCGCCCCGCCTCGCGGGCCTGAGCTACGACTACCTCGTCTCCGCTATGAAAAGCTTCGCCGACGGCGAGCGCACCAACAACGGCGACATGCCGAAATTCATGAAAGCACTGAGCGACAGCGAGCGCGCGGAGATGGCGAAGTATTTGGCGGGGTTGTGAGGGGCGAGGATCGAAGGCAGACAAACTGCCTAGATTTGACAGAACTAAGTCGCCAGATTTTGGCATTAGGTCAATTCAATGATCTCAGAAGAGGATTTTTCGGTAATTGAAGGTCTCGACCCGCCAATTGCTTTTGTCCGTCTAGAGCGACGCTTTCGGAATGTATTGGAAAGAAATCTCGAAAACTCACAAAATACACAGGCGTACAACAGTTACCTCTACGAATATGTCAATCACGTCATTGCAGCAGCACAAGCATTGGAAATTGCGGAACTTGATGGTTGGCAGATCCCCGACAACGAAAACGAAATGTGGGAATATTATAAACGCCTTATTACTCAAATTGATCGCTACGCAGTCCGCATCCAAATCTCAAATATTCGACAACCGTCGAGAGGTTCAGTAGGTCTTGAACCGGCCGAAAGGCAAGAAGTCCGTCACTACGTGGAGCAAATAAAGACCGTCATTGAGGCAAGTAAGCTCGATATTGCAAAAAAGAACGTTTGCTCGATCGCATCAATGAGTTCTTACGCGAGCTTGATAAAGAACGCACACCAGTTCAAGTCCTCTCCGATGTTGTCATCGAACTGTCCCGAACCGGAGGACAGGCCGCTCAAGAACTCGAACCGGCCTGGAAGTGGATCAAATTGATCGCTGGAGTTTTCGGCGGCCGCCAAGAAAACGAGCGAGTGGGCCTTCCTAAACCTACGACCCCAAAAAAGCTCGAACCTCCAAAGCCGAAGCTCGCTGCGCCGGAACAACGCGCCGATATGGACGATGAAATTCCATTCTAGCAGGCGCGGGGTGAGCGGAGCCGAAGCCCACGCGGCTTCTGGCACCAAGGAAGGTGTGGGCACGGCGCTTCGCGCCTTTGCCCATCCTACAATTCACGCCGCATCCGCCGGGCGCACGCGGCGGGTGATTTCGGCGCCGCTCTCGCGCTCGACCACCGCAATGTCGTACTGGCTCTGCAGGTCGAGCCAGAACTGCGCACTGTTGCCGAAGTAGCGGCCGAGACGGACGGCGGTATCGGCGGTGATCGAGCGCCGGCCGTTCAAAATGTCGGTGATGCGGCCGGATGGTACGCCGATATCGAGCGCGAACCGATTGGCGCTCAATTCACGTGCGGTCAATTCGCGTTTCAGCAGACGACCCGGATGCACGGCAGGAGGCATGGTTTTCATCCCAAATTGTAACCCGTAGGATGGGTGGAGCGAAGCGATACCCATCATCTTTCCTCGCGGTGTCACGGTGGGTTTCGCTTCGCTCTACCCACCCTACATTTTAGGATCAAATGCCCCTCCCCGACATCATCGACGCTCATCATCACATCTGGCGCCGGGCCGATCAGCCTTGGCTCAACGGGCCGATGGTGCCGCGCATTTTCGGGCCTTATGAGGCGCTGCGGCGGGATTATCCGATCGGCGAATATCTTGACGACATCAAGAATAGCGGCGTGGTTGCCTCGGTCTATGTGCAGACCAATTGGGCGCCGTCGCTCTGCATCGAGGAGGTCGCTTTCGTACATGACGTCGCTGAGGCGCATGGCTTTCCGCACGCCATTGTCGGCTTTGCCGACCTCGCCGAGGATGCGCTGCCGGCGACGCTGAATGCCATGCAGCTTTTTTCGCGGCTCAAGGGCGTCCGCCAGCAATTGCATTGGCACCAAAATCCAGCCTACCGCTTCGCGCCGCGGCCCGATGTCATGGCGGACGGCGATTGGCGCCAGGGCTTGGCGCAGCTCGCGCCGCGAGGGCTGTTGTTCGAGCTGCAGGTCTTCACCTCGCAGATGGCGGCCGGCGCCGACCTCGCCCGCGCCTTTCCCGGCACCACATTCGTGCTCGAACACGCCGGCATGCTGGAAGACTTAAGCGACACCGGCCGCGCCGCCTGGCGCGCCGGCATGCGCAAGCTTGCCGATTGCCCGAATGTGTTCGTGAAACTTTCCGCGCTCGGTACTTTCGTGCATCGCGCAACGCTCGCCGATATCCAGCCGGTCATCCGCGATACCGTCACGCTGTTCGGCGCCGCGCGCTGCCTTTGGGGCTCAAATTTCCCGATCGAGAAGCTGTGGACCGATTACGCGACGCTGGTCGGCATCGTCCGCGAGGCGGTATCGGATTTTCCGCCGAGCGAGCAACGGCAGATTTTGTATGAGACTGCAGCGAAGTTGTACTGCCTGTAGCGCGCGGGCACGCTTCGCTTTGCCTACCCTACCCAGCCTCGTCATTGCGAGCCAACGGGTCCGGCCCGCAGTGGCCGGCCCGATGACAGGCTCCGCGAAGCAATCCAGCTCGCTGCCGAAGAGCTGGATTGCTTCGTCGCTTCGCTCCTCGCAATGACGACGCTATACTCACTCAACCGCAGGAGGCCTTGCCATCACCCCTCGCACCAATCGCATCCTGACCGCCGTCATCTTCGCCGTGCTGTGGACGGCCGGCATGTTGTGGCGGGCGACGGTGCTTGACATGCAAACCGTGATCACCGCGCTGGTGATCGGCGTCATCGTCGCGTTCCTGGTCTATTGGCTGCTCGACAAATTTAGCGGCCGTTTGCGCGGCTGACCTGTAGCCGGTCACTCCATCGCATCGAGCCGCTCTGCCAATTGCCGCAGCTGCCACTTGCGCGCCAGCGCCGCGGCCTTTGTCCAAGTCGGCTTTTGCCGGGCAAGGCTCGGCACCGACGCCTTGCGATCCATGGTGGCGATCGAGCGAAACAGCCGCAGATCGTCGGCCTGTTTGGCAAAGCGCCCGGCCTTGAGGATGGCGGCGAGACTGCCGTATTGCCGCAACAGCGCCGCCGCGCCCGTTGCGCCGACGCCGGGCGCGCCGGGCAATTTGTCGGACGGGTCGCCGCGCAGCGCGATGAAGTCCGGCACCTGGTGCGGCTCGACGCCGTAGCGGGCGCGGACCTCGGCCGGGCCGATCCGCGCCATCTCGCCGCCGCGCTGCGGATAAAGGATCGTGGTGCGGTCGGAAGCGAGCTGAAAAGTGTCGCGGTCGCCGCTCGCCACCAGCACCGTGCCACCGCGCCGCTCGCCGGCCGCGGCACCCGCCGCCAGAAAATCGTCGGCCTCATAGCCCGCGCCCTTGGCATTGGCGAAGCCGCAGGCGGCGACGAATTTCGGAATCAAATCGAGCTGCTCGATCAGGTCGTCGTCGAATTCGCGGCCGCTCTGATAGGCCGGGTAATCGTCGTGCCGATAGGTCGAAGCTTCCAGCGTGTCCCAGCCGACCAGCACCGCGCGCGGCGCTTCGCTGCGATAAAGTCGCAGCAGCATATTGGCAAAGCCGAGAATGGCGCCGGCGGGCCTGCCGCGATCGCGGCGAATGGTTTTGGGCAGCGCGTGATAGGAGCGATGCGCAAACGAGTCACCGTCGATCACCAGCAGCGGCCCCGGCGTCCTCTTCCGCTCATTCCCGCGCAAGCGGGAATCCAGCCCGGGTCCCCGCTTGCGCGGGGACGAGCGGGGTGTGGCGGCCTTGTCGATCACTTGGCGTGGACGCGGTTTTTCCATTGTCGAATTCTTCCGCTCATTCCCGCGCAAGCGGGATTCCAGCCTGGGTCCCCGCTTGCGCGGGGACGAGCGGGATGCCGCGGTCTCACGCAATTCCACCCACACCGGCGCATGATCGCTGGCATTCGCCGCGCCGCGGACGTCGCGATCGACACCGGCGGCGGCGAGCCGTTTCGCCGCCTGCGCACTGAGCAACAGATGATCGATGCGGAGACCTGCATCGCGCGGCCAACGGTTTCGCAAATAGCTCCAATAAGTATAAGCCGGCATATCGGGATTAAGCTTGCGCACCGCGTCGATCCAGCCTTGTTCGAGAAGGCCCGCGAAGCGCGCCCGACTCTGCGGGTGCAACAGCGCGTCCTTGGCGTAGGACTTGGTCGGATAGATATCGCGGTCGGCCGGAACAACATTGTAGTCGCCGGCCAGCACCACCGGCACCTTGGCCGCCAGGAGTTCGGCGGCGTGCGCCGCGAGCCGGTCCATCCATGCGAGCTTGTAAGTGAATTTCGGCCCCGGCTGTGGATTGCCGTTCGGCGCATAGATCGAGGTCACGATCACGCCGTTGATCGCGGCCTCGATATAGCGCGCCTGCGTGTCGCCGGGATCGCCCGGCAGGTCACGCCGGGTCACAACCGGCTCACAGCCGCGCGCCAGAATGGCGACGCCGTTCCATGATTTCTGGCCGACCCACGCCGCGCCATAGCCGGCCTTTGCGATCGCCGCGTGTGGAAATTCGCGGTCGGCGGCTTTCAGCTCTTGCAGCGCCACGACGTCGGGCTCGGCCGCGCGCAGCCAGGCGAGCAGATTTCCCAGCCGCTTGTTGACGTTGTTGATGTTGAAGCTGGCGATTTTCATGAGCGGCTCTGCCGGCGGACCGCGATGACCATCGCCCTGACCGGGATGTTTACGGAACCTGCCGCAGAAGATGAGCAAGACGCAAATCGACCCCGGTCCGGCCTTTACCGCCTCGCTGAAATTATGGTTTGTGTGGCCCCTTCACCCGCTCTGGATCCGCCTCCGCATGACCATCCGCACCCATTGGCCTGTCATCGTCGCCGGCGCCGGGCCGACCGGGCTCACGCTGGCCGGGCTGTTGGCCCGCTACGGCGTCGATGTGCTGGTCATCGAGCGCAATCCGAGCACGGTGCAGGAGCCGCGCGCGGTGTCGATCGACGACGAGTTGCTGCGTACCATGCAGTCGGTCGGCGTCATCAACCAATTGGTGCCGAACCTCGTGCTGGGTTACGGCTCGGAATATTTTTCGCCCGGCGGCCGGCCGTTCCTCAAGGTGAAGCCGACCACGCTGGAATACGGCTTTCCGCGCCGCAATGCCTTCCGCCAGCCAGTGCTGGAGCAGATCCTGCGCGGCAATCTCGACCGGCTCGGCCACGCCGAGTCGCTGTTCGAAACTGAGCTCCTGGAATTTTCGCAAGACAAGGATGGCGTGGCGCTACGCCTGCGGCGCGGCGGCGAGACCATCGATCTCACCTGCGACTACCTCGTGGGCTGCGACGGCAGCCGCAGTCAGGTGCGCCAAAGCCTCGGCATCGACATAACCGGCTCGACCTTCAAGGAACGCTGGCTGATCGTCGACCTCGCCAACACTACAGATCCGACCCGCGACACCAAAGTGTTTTGCGATCCGGCACGGCCCTGCCTGTCGCTGCCGGGCCCCAACGGCACCCGGCGCTTCGAATTCATGCTGCATGACGGCGAGCAGGACGCCGATGTGCTGGCGCCCGACAATGTCGCCGCCTTGCTGCGGCGGCACGGCACCGACGACACCTCGGTGCTGGCGCGCAAGGTGGTCTATACCTTCCACGCCCGACTGGCGGAGCGCTGGCGCAGTGGCCGCGTCTTTCTCGCCGGCGACGCCGCGCACCTGATGCCGCCCTTCGCCGGCCAGGGCATGAACTCCGGGCTTCGCGACGCGCATAATCTCGCCTGGAAGCTTGCCGCCGTGGTCTGGGGCCAGCTCGGCCCGGGCCTGCTCGACAGCTATGAAGCCGAACGCCGCGACCATGCCGGAGCGATGGTCAAGCTTGCCGTCCGCATGGGCCATATCATGATGCCGAGGAGCCGCCTGCAGGCGCTGGCGATGCAGAGCTTCTTTCGCGTGCTCGGGCTTTATCCGGCGGCGCGCTCCTATTTCGCCGAAATGAAATACAAGCCGAAGCCAAAATTCACCCGCGGCTTTCTGCTCGATCCGCCGGCCGAGAACGACCGGACCTCGCTGGTCGGCCGATTGTTTCCGCAAGCACTGGTGATGACGGAGACGGGCTTTGCGCTGCTCGACGATGTGCTTGGCGACGGTTTTGCACTGGTCGCTTCGCCCGGAGCGCCACCGTCCGTCCTCGCGGCGGCGCTGCACGGCGGCACCGCCATTCCGCTGCGTGCCGTCGCGGTGCTCGACAAGGAAGACGCCTCGCCGGTCGAGGCGCCGATCGTCGCCGCCCGCGATCTGCGCGGCGATCTGGCAAAACTGCTCGGCGATCATCCGCCGGGATTGTTTCTGCTGCGCCCCGATCGCTACGTCGCCGCGTTCTTTCCGGCGGATGGTGCCGCGAGCGTCGGCGATGAAATCAAAAGGCTTGCACTAACAACTCGTCCGTAAGCTCGTCGCATCGTCATTGCGAGGAGCCAAACGGGTCCGCGCGAAGCGCGCGGCCCGATGACAGGCTCCGCGACGAAGCAATCCAGACGGCGTCGCGGCACTGGATTGCTTCGCTTCGCTCGCAGTGGACGATTTTTTTTTACTGCAATTGAATGCCGGCTTTGTGGATCACCGTCAGTCCAGCGGGCGAGATCGGCGGCGATCAGATCGGCGAAGTGCTTGGGCTCGTCGGCGACCGGTTGCATGCCCTGCTTTGCGAACAGGTCGACAATGTCGGGTGCGGCGACGGCCTTGGCGACTTCGTCGCGCAGCTTTTGCACAATCGCCGCCGGCGTATTTGGCGGCGCGAGGAGGCCGAAATAATTCGACACCACGAAATCCTTGTAGCCGGACTCGGCCATGGTCGGCACATCGGGCAAGGCCGCGGCGCGCGCGGCGCCGGTAACGGCGAGGCCTGAAACATTGCCGGCCTTCACCTGCTCGACCTGAACCGGCATGGCGTCGAACATGACGTCGACACGACCGCCGAGCAGATCGTTGAGCACCGCCGCGGCGCCCTGGTACGGCACGTTGACGATGGCGATGCCGGCGGAGATCCGCAGCAGCTCGGCATTGAGCGACAGCGAACTGCCGACGCCGCCGCCGGAACCGAAGGTCAGCTTGCCCGGATTGGCTTTGCCGAAATTGATCAGATCGGTGACATTGTTGAAGCCGAGCGCTTTGCGGCCGACCAGAATGAACGGCCCTTCCGACACTTCGGTCACCGCCGTCATTTTGCGGACGTCGTACGGATAGGCCTTGAACGCCGGCTGCGTCACCACGCGCCGCCGCCGAAATCATGAACAGCGTGGTGCCGTCGGGCGGCGCGTTGGCAAGCTCGCGAAACGCCGGCTCGAAGGCGCCGCCGGGTTTGTTCTCGACATAGACATTGGTGCCGAGGCTCGCGCTCAGGCGCTGCGCCACCAAGCGCGCGGTGACGTCGGTCGCGCCGCCCGGCACCAGACCGACGATGATGCGAATGGGTTTGCCGGAAAAATCCTGCGCAGCGGCCGGGCCAATCCCGGCCGCCGCAAGACAGGCCAATAAACACCAGCGCCGCGATCCTGCGGTATTGCATCAGTCCCTCCCAACGAGCGGCGCTTATTGTCGGGCCGCAGTTCCGCGGCCCGTTGCGCCTTCTTCGGCCGACTTGTCGTTATCGCTTGGTATGCGCGCGCACCCACTCCACCATGCGCGGAAACATGTCGCCGGTCTTGGACAGATCCGGCGAATGGCCGGCATGGCGATCCGCTTCGATATAGTGCAGATCGATCTCGCCGCCGGCCTTTTTGTAGTTGGCGACAAAGCGCTGCGGCTCGTTGCCGGGGAAATCGGAGTCGGCGTCCTTGTAATCATGCAGCAGGTCGCCGCGGCCCTGGAACCACACCGCAGGCGGCGTGCGCACTTTCTCGCCGCGCTCGAGCGCCAGCATCGGATTGCCCTCGGCCATGTTCTCTTCCGAGCGCCAGAACGAATCCTGGCGCGCGATGATGCCCTTCGGCCATTCCGGCGGACTGGCGCTCATCTGCGCGCGCTTGGCGTGGCGGTAGCGGCCGAGCGGATTGATCACCGGCCAGGATGTCACGACGAAGGGCACGCTGGCGTCGAGCGCCGGCGAGCCGCCCGGCAGCGCGATCGCGGCATAGCGCGGATCGTGCGGCCGCATCGCCACCAGCATCGCCAGATGGCCGCCGCTCGACTGGCCGGACAGGCCGATCAGCTCCGGGCGCGTGCGCAGATCGTCGGCATGAAGCTTGGCCCAGCGCACGGCGTAATTGATGTCCTGCAGCGACGCCGGATAGGGATCGGTCGAGCCGGAGCGGAAATCGAGCGCGATGGAGACGATGCCGTGCGAGGCCATATATTCGTGGCGCAGATGCTCGGTGGTGCGGTCGGAAAGGCACCAGGCGCCGCCATGACATTCGACCAAAGCCGGAAACGGCCCCTCGCCGCGCGGCTTGAACACCCGCGCCAATAGCTGTTTGTCGCCATGGCGGAGATATTCGACGTCGTCGACGTCATAAGCAGTTTTGGCTTCGAGAACAGCTGTCGTCATGGCGTATCCTTTTGTTTGCTTGTAGCCGGATGGAGCGAAGCGTAATCCGGGACCGGCGATGAAGCGTCCAGTCAGTCCCCGGATTGTTACGATCCGGTCGGAATCTTGCTGAGTACCGCCTGCATCTTCTCCAGCACCTCGCGCGTCTTCTCGGCATAGAAGGCGTTCACGATGTCGCAGATGGTCTGCACCTTCGGGTCAAGCGGATTGATCCCGGCGGCCTTGAGCCGGGCATGCAGGTCTTGGAGGACTTCGTCGCGTTCGAACATGGGGTTCTCCAGAGCGGCGATTATAGGCCGATTTCATCATTGTCGCGAATGCACTGGACCTGAGCGCTTGCCGGGCCAACGTGCGCCGCCCCCATTTCCGCGTTGAGGGCAATTGCGAGGCATTATGCAAGTCGATCTTTCCGGACTGCGCGCGCTGGTCACCGGCTCTACCAAGGGCATCGGCCGCGCCATTGCCGAGGCGCTCGCCGCGAACGGCGCCGAGGTCGTCATCAATGGGCGCAAGCCCGCCGATGTCGCTCAGGCGATCAAGGATATCGGCGGCAAGCTGCCCAAGGCGCGGCTGGTGGCGGCGCCTGGCGATGTTGCCACCGCCGACGGCATCGCCGCCATCATCAAGGCCGCAGGCGACGTCGATATCCTGATCAACAATGCCGGCATTTTCGAGATCAAGGACGCCTTCGACATTCCCGACGAGGACTGGCAGCGGCTGTTCGCGACCAATGTGCTGTCCGGCGTGCGGCTGACACGGCATTACGGGCCGAAGATGCGCGACAAGAAATTCGGCCGCGTCGTTTTCATCTCCTCGGAATCCGGCGTGCAGATCCCGACCGAGATGATCCATTACGGTTTCACCAAATCCGCCGACCTCGCGCTGATGCGCGGCTTTGCGCAAGCGCTGGCCGCGACCGGCGTCACCGTCAATGCGGTGCTGCCGGGGCCGACGCTCACCGAAGGTGTCGCGGACATGTTCAAGTCGATGGGCAAATCGGGCGACGATCCCAAGGTGCAGCGCGACTTCATCGACAATGCTCGCGGCCGAGCTCGATCATCAAGCGGCTGGCGACGGCGGAGGAAGTCGCCGCCGCGGTGCTGTTTCTCTGCTCGCGCGAAGCCAGCGCCATCACCGGCTCGCCGCTCCGCGCCGACGGCGGCGTGGTGATGTCGATTACGTAAAGCGGCGTCAATTCGTAGGATGGGTAGCGCGAAGCGAAATCCTCACCAATCTTTGAAGCGGCAGCGGACCGCAAGGTCAACCCGGCGCGCTCCTTCTCCCCGCACGCGGCCGCACGCGGGGAGAAGGTTGGGATGAGGGGGCGCTTCCGCTGGGCTCAGACTTCGGCGCTCAGAAGTCGCGGCGAGCGCCCCCTCACCCTCGTCGCTGCGCTCCTCGACCTCTCCCCACGCGCGGGGAGAGGTGAAACAAACGCTATCGTTCTCGCGGCGCGGATTGCGCCCGAGCTATGAAAAACCCCTGTCACGTTCAGCGCGAAGACCGGGAGGGAAGAGAAAATCGAGGGGTGGTGCCTCTGTTTCTCTGATCGCTACGCCCGTTTCGCCGTCACTCAACCAATAAAAAATAGGAAGTAGGACGCCGACAGACGCTGATCCGTATCCTCCGCACCATCGGGTGCGGCGCTGCCCTGCGAGGCAGCTCGTCTGTCGGCGTCCCACCACGGCTCTCGCCAAAGGGAGTCGTCGTCCCTAAGGCTCAGCTTCAGGCCAGGTTTCCTGGGACGCGGTCTGAACGGGCGTTACCCGCCTTCGCCTGTCCCAGTCCAGGGAAGCACCTCCCGCCCCGGTCATAATGCCGGGAGACTGATGCCCGAAGCTGCCCGGGAACAGGGTGGATAGCCCCATCCGCGGGCACCGCACTCGCTCCGCCACCGGAAAGTCTCCTTCCCGGCGGCGTCCGTATCGAGCGAGACTTGATCAGCTATGTATCAATACCAGTGACGGACGTCAAGATAACGTCTCCGTTATCGTAACAATTATTTTCGTAATTGCTGGGCTCGACCCGGCAATCTCGACGAACGAGGCCCACGTTGCCAATGGATGCAGGGCGTAGCTCGCCCTTGTGAACATCCTGTAGTTGTAAGAAGATAGCCCTAGGTTTGAGGGCTCTCGCACTTTCCCCTTCGTTTCAGCACGAGGCTTCCTGCGTGGCACCGCCTTTGCACGGTAAACATTCGTGATTTTGAAGACCGGGATACAGAAATGGATTTCGTCGCGATCGATGTAGAGACCGCAAACGCGAACATGGCATCCATCTGCCAGATTGGCATCGCAAATTTCAAGAATGGAGTTCTAGCGGCTGCGTGGAAGTCTTACGTCGATCCTGAGGACTATTTTGACAGTATGAATGTTTCAATTCATGGCATCGACAAAAATGTCGTTGCGGGTAGTCCGACGTTTGGAATGCTGGCTAAGAGGGTAATGGGCGCCTTGAACGGACGCGTTGTCGTCGCGCATACAGCATTCGATAAGGTATCGATTTATCAAGCGGGAATAAAATGCAGGAGCTCTCCACCATCCTGCGCCTGGCTCGATACCGCCTGCGTTGCGCGCAGGGCGTGGAAAGAGTTTTCGAAGAATGGGTACGGCCTAGCTAATGTCTGTGACGCGATTGGATATAAATTCAATCACCACGACGCCTTGGAAGATGCGAAGGCGGCGGGAAATATTCTGCTAGCTGCAATAGCCCACACGGGACTGAGCTTAAAATCTTGGCTCACTAGAGTTCGACAACCCATCGATCCCAGCCTTCAATTGCGAACAGCAAGAGAGGGAAATCCCGATGGAGAACTTTACGGCGAGGTCTTGGTATTTACAGGAGCACTGACGATTCCTCGACGCGAGGCCGCCGATTTTGCTGCGAGTGTCGGATGCGAGGTCGATGGCAGTGTTACGAAGCGCACGACGCTTTTGGTCGTCGGTGACCAGGATGTTCAAAAGTTAGCCGGCCATGAAAAGAGCAGCAAGCATCGGAAGGCGGAGCAATTAATAGAAGCTGGCCAGCCCATGCGCATCCTCCGGGAATCCGATTTTTGCGAGCTTGTGAAGCTTTCAATGGGCGGCCCTCATCAATAGTGCGCCGGTTGCGAGAGCCGCATAACAACTGAACGACGTTCAATTTGGGATAAAGCGTGCAAGGCTCAGCCGTCTGAAGCGATCGAGTTGATTAAGAAGCGGCTGCCATCACACATGAATTGGTAGTTCCGATTGCATTCAATCCTACCTGCTGACGGCAGGAGGGAAATTACGGAGACGCCTCACTATGTCGACGATTTAATTCGACTACGCCTGCGCGCTACACTTCACAACCGCATCATCGGCCGCTTGCCCTTCGCCGCCTTTTCGCTCGGCACTTTCACCAGCGCTTCGCCGTCAAGCACGGTTTCGCCGTCGACCGCACAGATGCAGGACAGCCGGGCGCGGGACTTTTCCGGAATGAGCTCGTTCACCGTCACGGTGACGACGACGGTGTCGCCGATCTTCACCGGGGCGCGGAAATTCAGCGTCTGCGAAATATAGATCGCCCCGGGTCCGGGGAGCCGCGTACCGAGCACCGCGGAAATCAGGCTCGCCGTATAGAGCCCGTGCGCGATGCGTTTGCCGAACGAAGTACGCGCGGCAAAGTGCTCCGACAGATGGATCGGATTGCGGTCGCCGGTCAATTGCGCGAAGCCGACCACGTCCGACGACGATACGGTCTTCTCCAGCGTCTCGGTCATGCCGACCGAAAGATCCTCGAAGAAAAGCGTCCGGAGCGGCGGCAGTTTCATGCGGGTTTTCAGGCCGCGCGCGGCAGCGGCTCCGTTGCCGGCAGAATGATCGCGCGCGTCATGGTGCCGAGCGCCGCAGCGCCGATGAGCAGCAGCACGCCAGCGATTCCGAAGGCCCAATCATAGGAGCCGGACCAGGCAATGACATAGCCGGTGATGATCGGCGCCAACAGGCCGAACAGGTTGCCGCTCAGGATCGTCAGGCTCAGCGCCTTGCCGACATCGCTGGCGCGGTGCACGAGGTCGGTGACCAGCGCGAGGTTGAGCGAGATCACGGCGTTGATCCCCGACAGCGACAGCGCGAATAGCGTGATGATCAGCGTGGTATCGTCCGTGAACGGCACGAAGACGACGACCGCTGCGAGCAACAAACAGGCGATGACGATGGCGCGCCGGCCGCCGGCGAGCAGCGTATCCTTGCGCAGCAATCGGTCGCTGATCAGCCCGATGACGATGCTGACCGGCACCGCGACCGCCCACGGAATCGCGGTGTAGAATCCGGTTTTCATGATGGTCAGGTGCTTGGTGTCCTGCAGGTAGCTCGGCAGCCAGAACAGCAACAAATAGAGCGTATAAATCCCGGAAGCCTGCGCGATCATCGCGCCCCATTGCGATGGCGATCGCAGAAGTTCGAAGATCACGCCCGAGCGGCCTTGAACGCCGACCGCGTCGGGCGAACCGCCGGAGCGCTCATTGAGAATCTTGGCGCGCTCTTCCGCCGACAGCCATTTAACGCGCTCCGGCCGATCGAACCAAAGGAGGTTACAGACCAGCCAGATCCCGCCAAACGCGGCAAGGATGATAAACGCCGTGCGCCAGCCCCAAGCGGCCGTGATCGACGCAACGATCACGGCACCGAGCGCCGGGCCGAGAAAGCTGCCGGCGCTGAACACCACCGACGAAACGCCGCGCTCTTGCGCCGGCATCCATTCGCGCACGATGCGTCCGCAGGACGGGATCGACGTTGCCTCGCCGGCGCCCATGATCAACCGCGTGATCAGGAGCGTGGCAAAACTCCAGACACCCGCGGTCGCGACCATCGCCAGCGACCACAGCGTGATGCCGACCGCGTTGATATTCCGGGGCGAAAAGCGGTCGAGCATGATGCCGACCGGCAACAGGCAGATCACGTAAGTCCACAGGAACGAGGAAAACAGATAGCCCATCTGCACCGGCGACAGGCTGAACTCGCCGCGCACTGCTTGCGCCACGACGCCGAGCGCCGACCGGTCCATGTAATTGATGGTCACCAGCGCCAGCATCAGGACATAAATCCAGCCGCGCCGAAAATGGCCGGCCGTCGCCGGCGCTTGCATGCTCATCGTTTCCCCCGGTCCTTTTATTATTTCCGGCCTTGCGATTGTTTGGAAGGCTGGCCTTGGACACCCGCAGGCGCGCGCTGCCCGCAGGGCCGCTATGTTTATTGCTTGGGCGGCGGCGGGACCGCAGCAGCGCCGGCACCTGCCGCCGGACCGCGCGGATCGTCCTTATCGGACATGCATTTTTTCATGAAAGTGCTGCGCGCCGCGCCCGCCAGTTTTTGGTCGTCGGCGCCGAACTTGCAGGTCGCCATTTTGTCTTTCGGACTTACCGCAAAAGACGGCGCGCTGGGCAGCATCGCGATCAGTACCGCGGCGATGAAGGCGTATCGAGGCATGGGTTATCCCCCTTAGGATTGGTCGGTGGCATATTAGCATTGAAATCCGGCGGCGCGGAAAGCCCCGAAAATGGTGGCTCGAATTTGGCGGATTCGGCGCTATAAAGCGACATGAACTCGCCCGCGCCAGTCAGCCCGGTCCTCGCCAAGATCACGCCCGGCCTGACCGGCACCGCCGAAATCGTAGTCGGACCCGAGCACACCGCGCCGTTCGTCGGCTCGGGCCGAATCGCCGTGCTGGCGACCCCGGTCATGATCAATGTGATCGAGGCCGCGGCACTTGCCGCTATCGAGCATCTCCTGCCCGCCGGCCATCAAAGCCTCGGCATCCATCTCGATGTCAGCCATACGGCTGCGACCCCGATCGGGCTTCGCGTCGTCGCGCGCGCCGAGGTTCTGCACGTCGAGGGGCGCACCGTGAGTTTTCGCGTCGAGGCCCGCGACGATATCGAGCCGATCGGCGGCGGCACCCATCAGCGGGTGGTTGTCAGCGTGTCGCGCTTCGACGAGCGGGTGCAGCGCAAAGTGCGTGGCGAGAAATAGCCCACGAGCCGATTTTCCATTGGAGCATGATCTTTACCGAAAACCGGTTTCCACTTTTCGGGATCATGCTCTAGCGGCGGCCGGCAAACCAACCGACACCGAACAGGACGACAGCACCGATAGCGGCGGCGAGCGCATGGGTATGATGAACGTGGGTCGAGCCTTCGGCATAACCTGGCATGAAAGGCGGCAATTGACCTGCCTGCATGACGAAGTACATGACGGCGGCAATCACGCAAATAAGACCGAGCAGGTAAGCGATCATTCTCATCGAGACTCCCCCATCACTGACGGCGCGTAATGAAATGCCGCCGTTCCGTTAGCACGGCGGCGTGAGCCTTGGCGAGGGTCTTGACTAGCCAGCCTTGTATTGCCGGGGGGATGCGGTGATGATCACCCAAAAGACGATGTTCAAGGGGAGGAATAACTATGACCATGCGGCCTTTGGCTGCCGTGGCAGCGCTCGGTTTCAGCGTCGCGGCCGTATCCGCACAAGCAGCCGATGATCTCTACGCCAAAGCAAAGAGCGAGGGCACCTTCGTCCTCTATGTCGGCGGCCCGACGGCGCCGTGGGAGGCCATGGCGAAAACGTTCAACGAACGCTATCCGGGCATCAATGTCTCGATCACCGGCGGCTTTTCGAACGTGCTCGACAAGAAAATCGACGCCCAGATTGCTGCCGGAAAGCTTGAAGTGGATGCCGCCATCTTGCAGACCATCGCCGACTTCGTGCGCTGGAAGAACGACGGCCGGCTGCTCATCTACAAGCCCAAAGGCTTCGATGCCATCGACGGAAGCTTCAAGGATAAATCCGGCGCCTTCTGGGCGACGATGGTCAACGCCGTACCCTATATGTACAACACCGAGAAGGTCGCCGCTGCCGACGTGCCGAACTCGGCGCTCGATTTCCTGAAACCGCAATTTCAAGGCAAGATGGTCACGCCCTATCCGGCGGACGACGATGTCACGCTGTGGGTGTTCTATCACATCGTGCAGAAATACGGCTGGGGCTACATGGACAAATACATGGCCGCCAAGCCTAATTTCATCCAGGGCCATCTCGGACAGCAGCGCAGCATCGGAGCCGGACAAAATCTGGTGACGTTCGATTCTATCTACAACCTCACCGCGATCCTGAAAAAGCAGAACATGCCGGTGGAAGCGCATTTTCCGACAGCCGACGCGACCCCGATCTGGCCGTTGACCGGCGCGATCTTCAAGGGCGCGCCACATCCGGAAGCAGCCAAGCTGTTTCTCAGTTGGCTGCTTGAACCCGCGCAGCAGATCGCAACCGACACCTGGTCAGGCCGCAGCGACGTGCCGCCGCCCGCCGGCTATAAGCCGATCCTGTCGTACAAGGTCGCTAACGATTACCGCGACTTTCTCACCAACCAGGCGCAAGTGGCCGAGCTGCGCCAGCGCTTCGAACATTATACCGGAGCGGTCGTGAATGCCGGCGGCGTAAGATAACAACAGCCGGATCTCTAGACCGTGACCCGATGGAATCGGATCACGGTCTAGATTTTCCCTTGCAGCATGATCTTTTCCGAAAACCGGCTTCCACCCCGGATCAAGTCCGGGGCAGGCTTTTTCGGGATCATGCTCTGGCTATTCGGCAGCTGTTGCGCCAACCGGGACCGCAGGTCCGTGTGCGGTTTCGCCGCTTTCGAGCGCGGCGAGAATGCGATCGACCAGCGCACGGGCGGAATCCGCGCTGAGCTCGACGGCGACGCGGTCACGGCCCCCCTCGCCTTCATTGGTGAAGTCGATCGCCAGCACGTGATCGAGCGTCGAATAGTACGGATGATCGAAATAGACATTGGCGGTGTCGATCCGCATCCAACCTTTGCGACCCTTGGCACTGCCAACGAGGGGAGCTTTCTCGACGATATAGGAGCACATGACAGCCTCCGCGCGATTTTTCGACTGCGAGATTATTCAGCCGCGATACTTGCGGCCGACGCCCCCAGATGGCGATTGAAGAAGGCGAACACTTTCCGCCAGCCGTCCATCGCCTGGTCGGGCCGGTAGGCGTCGCGCGCGTTATTGAAGAACGCGTGCCCGGCGCCGTCGTAGCGGTGGAATTCGTAATTCTTGCCGTGCTTCTTGAGCACCGCTTCGGTGCGGTTCACCTGGTCGGCCGTCGGATTGGCATCGTCGTTGCCGAAAATGCCGAGCAGCGGACAGGATAGCTTCTCGGTGAGATCGATCGGCGCGACCGGACGCTTGGCGTTGAGGTCCTTCGGATTGTCGACGACGACATTGCCGCCCCAGCAATCGACGGCGGCATCGATGCCGGAAAGCGTGCAGGCGGCGAGATAAGTGTGACGGCCGCCGGAGCAGAAGCCGATGACGCCGATTTTGCCGCTGGCATTAGGCTGAGCACGCAAATAATCCATGGCGCCGGCGACGTCGCCCACCACTTGCGCATCGGCGACGCCGCCCGCGGCGCGCACCCGCGCGCCGATGTCGTCGGGAGCATCCGAGCCTTCGCGGAAATAGAGATGCGGCGAAATTGCCGCGTAGCCGTGATGAGCGAACTTGCGCACCACTTCCATGGTCCACTCATCCCACCCGGGCAGATGGTGGATCACGACAATGCCGGGAAATTTCCCGGATCGTGTCGGTCGCGCATAATACGCTTCGCCCTGATCACCGTTATGGCCGCGAAACGTCACCGTCTCCGCCTGCAGACCTTGATAATAACTCATGCAGAAACTCCCCATGTTTGGGCGAGGCTTACGCCGCCGATTTTAGAGCGCGCGCCGGTATAGGCGCCGGTGGTTATTTCGGGCAAGGATAGAGCACTGCCTTGTAGGTGCTGTCACGATCGATAAACTCAACCGTATTGTTGGGCTTCGGCGTGAAGGTGACGTCGCCCATTAACGGGCCGCCGGCGAATTTGCATTCGACATGGGCGAAATAATTGTCGGGGTTCTTTTTGATATCGAGGACCGTGCAGACTCCGACATTCGATACGATTTCCTGTGGAGAAATCGAGACCTTGACGGCGGCGGGATCGGTTCCGTCGCCCTTGCAGGCGACGTTCTGGGTGTAATTGCCGGCAAGCGGAAAATCGTCGGTAGCCATCGCGCTGCCTGAAAGCGCAGAAGCGACAACGGGGAGCGCAAGACCGGCGGTAAACAGGCGAATAGATTTGTGCACGCTTATCCCGACCGCTTAATTGGCGCGAACAGCGCCGTCCCATGACCCCCGGGGCGGATTGTAGCGAAAATCGCCCAGCGAGCAAATATGGATTGCGCACTGGAGGTAATTGCGTGCGGATATCAGCGGTCGCGAAAGCCGGAACTGATGACGCGTACGCGCGCAGCCGACCATTGTTTGGGTGTCGCATTGACGCCGCGATAGGCCGCGCGATCGCAATCGACATAACCATTGTCGGTGAATTGCCCGCTTTGATTGTCGAAGAGGAGCTGCCGACAGGCATTGCCGACGTTCGGCATGTAGAGAATTGAGCCGGTATAGATTTCATCGTCGTAGGCGGCCGCCAATGCAGCGGCCGCCGCCGCAGCAGCCTCGCGCTGTACGCTTACATAGCGGCCTGTCCCGAACGCGCCGACGCCAAGAAAAAGGCCGACGGTAACGATGGCCCAGGCCTGTCGCGACCCTTGGCGCGCGCCATTGCGGCGCCGCGGCGAAGGTCTGGCGTAACGCGGCGAGCGGTTCACGGATCGAAGCTCCCAAAACAGCCACCGCCAAGATACCACCACGGGTTTAACGGAGCATGCCAGCCGGCCGAGATGGCTAAAAAGTCGATAATACGCGAGACGCTTCAGCCATAAAAAAGCGGCGCCCCTTGGGGGCGCCGCTTCGCAACGATCGAATAGTGCCGCTTAGTGCGCGGTGAGGCCGGAGGAATCTTCCTCCACCACAGGCTCTGGAACGTCGACGGGCTTCGCCGTCGCCTCTTCCCAAATGATGGCTTCGGGTTGCCGGACCAGAGCCCGCGCCAGCACTTCATCCATGCGCGAGACCGGAATGATATCGAGCCCGCTCTTGATGCTGTCATTGATCTCGACAAGATCCTTGGCGTTCTCTTCCGGAATGAGCACGGTCTTGATGCCGCCGCGATGCGCGGCAAGCAGCTTTTCTTTCAGACCGCCGATCGGCAGCACGCGGCCGCGCAGCGTGATTTCGCCGGTCATCGCCACGTCACGATGCACCGGAATGCCCGTCATGACCGATACGATCGCGGTGACCATGGCAACGCCTGCCGACGGTCCGTCCTTCGGCGTCGCGCCCTCCGGCACGTGCACGTGGATGTCGCGCTTGTCGAACATCGGCGGCTCGATACCGAAGGCGGCCGAGCGCATGCGGACATAAGACGCCGCAGCCGAAATCGATTCTTTCATCACATCTCGCAGATTGCCGGTGACGGTCATTTTGCCCTTGCCGGGCATCATGGCCAACTCGATGGTGAGCAGTTCGCCGCCGACATCGGTCCAGGCAAGGCCGGTGACGACGCCGATTTGATCCACATCCTCGACTTCGCCGTAACGGAATTTCGGCACGCCCAGGTAATCGGGCAACGTCGTTTCGGTGACCTCGACCGAAAGCTTCTTCGACAGCGTCAGCTCTTTCACCGCCTTGCGGATCAGCGTCGAAAGCTCACGCTCGAGATTGCGGACGCCCGCCTCACGAGTGTAACGGCGAATGATCGTGAGCAAGGCCCCATCGTCGACCGTCCATTCCTTCGGCTCCAGCCCGTGCTTGACGACGGCGTGCGGGATCAAATGCTTGCGCGCGATCTCGACCTTCTCGTCTTCGGTGTAGCCCGCGATCCGGATGATCTCCATGCGGTCCATCAAAGGCGGCGGAATATTGAGCGTATTCGCCGTGGTGATGAACATCACGTTGGACAGATCGTAGTCCACCTCGAGATAGTGATCGTTGAAGGCGTGGTTCTGTTCGGGGTCCAGCACTTCGAGCAATGCGGAAGACGGATCGCCACGGAAGTCGGCGCCCATCTTGTCGATCTCGTCGAGCAGGAACAGCGGGTTCGAGGACTTCGCCTTGCGCATCGACTGGATGATCTTGCCGGGCATCGAGCCGATATAGGTCCGCCGGTGGCCGCGGATCTCGGCCTCGTCGCGCACGCCGCCGAGCGACACGCGAACGAATTCGCGGCCGGTCGCCTTGGCGATCGACTTGCCGAGTGACGTTTTGCCGACGCCGGGAGGGCCGACCAGGCACAGGATGGGCCCGGTCAGCTTATTGGCGCGCTGCTGCACCGCCAGGTATTCGACGATGCGTTCCTTGACCTTCTCGAGTCCGAAGTGATCGGCATCGAGAATTTGCTCGGCGAGCGTGAGGTCCTTTTTGATCTTCGATTTCTTGTTCCACGGGATCGAGAGCAGCCAGTCGAGATAGTTGCGCACGACGGTGGCTTCCGCCGACATCGGCGACATCTGCCGGAGCTTCTTGATCTCGTGCTGCGACTTCTCGCGCGCCTCTTTTGACAGCTTGGTGCGCTTGATCTTCTCTTCGAGCTCGGCGACCTCGTCCTTGCCGTCTTCGTCGCCCAGTTCCTTCTGGATCGCCTTCATCTGCTCGTTGAGATAGTACTCGCGCTGGGTCTTCTCCATCTGGCGCTTGACGCGCGTCCGGATGCGTTTCTCGACCTGAAGCACGGAGATCTCGCTCTCCATCAGGCCAAGCACCTTTTCCAGGCGCTGGGTGACGCTCGGCGTCTCCAGGATCATCTGCTTGTCGGGAATTTTGACGGCGAGATGCGAAGCCACCGTGTCGGCGAGCTTGGCATAGTCCTCGATCTGCTGGACCACGCCGACCACTTCCGGCGACACTTTTTTATTGAGTTTCACATAGCCTTCGAACTCGTTGATGACCGAGCGCGCCATGGCTTCGGCCTCGACCGCGTCGCCCGCAGTGTCGGCAAGCACCTCCGCTTCCGCCTCGAAATACTCGTCACGGTCGGTGTATTGCTTGACCCGCGCGCGCGCCGCGCCTTCGACCAGCACCTTCACGGTGCCGTCCGGCAGCTTGAGCAATTGCAACACGCTCGCGAGCGTGCCGATATTGAAAATGGCATCCGTTGCCGGTTCGTCGTCCGACGCGTTCTTCTGCGTCGCGAGCAGAATGAACGTGTCCGAACGCATCACTTCTTCGAGCGCCTTGATGGACTTCTCACGGCCGACGAAGAGCGGAACGATCATGTGCGGGAAGACAACGATGTCCCGCAGTGGCAGCACTGGATAGGCTCGGCTTTCGCCGGCCGTCAGGAGCGGCTTTGGTTTGGCGGCACTGGTCATGGCCCCATTTCCTTATTGTTGTGCACCTCCTCCACGACCCGCAGGATGCGCTGTCACGAAGGACTGCCGAAGGGCGGGCGGATGCCCGCCCTGGTTAGATGACGCGATCTCTCGTACGCTACCTTACTTCGCACACTATAGGTGGCGTCGCGCCCGAGGCGAGTCAAGAAAGGCTGGATCACCGGGCAAACTCGCGCCGGGCTTGAATTAAACGGCTTGCGCTGGCGGGACCAAAAGCCGCACACCGAATCGGCGGTGCAGGTCGAGGCCACTCGTTAGGCGCTCGCTCCGCCGCTCTCGCCGGCCGCACGATCCGACCGGTCGGCGTAGATATAAAGCGGCCTGGCACTGCCTTCGACCACTTCACGCGAGATCACGATCTCCTCGACGCCTTCGAGGCTCGGCAGATCAAACATGGTGTCGAGCAGAATGCTCTCCATGATCGAGCGCAAGCCGCGCGCGCCGGTTTTGCGATCGATCGCCTTGCGCGCGATTGCGGACAGCGCCTCATCGGCAAGCGTGAGATCGACGGTCTCCATCTCGAACATGCGCTGGTATTGCTTGACCAACGCGTTCTTTGGCTCGGTCAGGATGCGCTTGAGCGAGGGCTCGTCGAGATCCTCCAGCGTCGCCACCACCGGCAGCCGGCCGACGAATTCGGGGATCAGGCCGTATTTCAGCAAATCCTCCGGCTCGACCTCGCGGAAAATCTCGCCCTGCTTGCGATCTTCCGGCGCCGCCACCCGGGCCGAGAAGCCGATCGAAGTGGAGCGGCCGCGCGCCGAGATGATCTTTTCAAGCCCCGAGAAGGCGCCGCCGCAGACAAACAGGATGTTCGTGGTATCGACCTGGAGGAACTCCTGCTGCGGATGCTTGCGGCCGCCCTGCGGCGGCACGCTAGCAACCGTGCCTTCCATGATCTTGAGCAATGCCTGCTGCACGCCCTCGCCCGACACGTCGCGAGTGATCGAGGGATTGTCGGACTTGCGTGAAATCTTGTCGATTTCGTCGATATAGACGATGCCGCGCTGCGCCCGCTCGACATTGTAGTCGGCCGACTGCAGCAGTTTGAGAATGATGTTCTCGACATCCTCGCCGACATAGCCGGCTTCGGTCAGCGTCGTCGCATCCGCCATCGTGAACGGCACGTCGAGGATGCGCGCCAACGTCTGCGCCAACAGCGTCTTGCCCGAGCCGGTCGGCCCGATCAGCAGGATATTCGACTTCGCCAGTTCGACGTCGTTGTGCTTCGATTGATGATTGAGCCGCTTGTAGTGATTGTGAACGGCGACCGAGAGCACCTTCTTGGCGTGGTCCTGGCCGATGACGTAGTCATCGAGCACTTTGCGGATTTCCCGCGGCGTCGGAATGCCGTCACGCGACTTGACCAGCGAGGACTTGTTCTCCTCGCGGATGATGTCCATGCACAGTTCGACGCATTCGTCGCAGATAAAGACGGTCGGCCCGGCAATGAGCTTTCGCACCTCGTGCTGGCTCTTGCCGCAGAACGAGCAGTAAAGCGTGTTCTTGGAGTCGCCGCCGCCAACCTTGCTCATTCCATTCTCCGTCTTCCCGAGGGCAGCACTTCAAACGACCAGTCTAAGAAGTCCTGAAACGACCAGTCTAAGAAGTCCTGAAACGACCAGTCTAAGAAGTCCTGCGCTAACATTTCGTAGCACCGCCCGCGCTGCGTGACCGAATCTCAAAGCCCGGCGACATCAAGTGACAACACCTGGCGATCCAGCACAAGCAGACATGCTAATGGCGTGCCAATCAAGAATCCATTAACGATGTCGCGACTTTGTGTCGGTGTGTTTTCTGCATCACAGTGCGACAAAGCGCTTGACCCCCTGGTTGGAACCCCTTCTGGGCTGACGAATCGGCCCGTTTCATGGCGTTAGGGTTCCTCAGGGAGTGCCTGCGATGCGGGTTCCCTCAGTTAGGTCACACCCTTGAGAACTGGCTGCTCGGTCTTCAGGCCGGGTTCCTCAGGGCGTTTCTCGATGACCTTGTCGATAAGACCAAATTCCCGGGCCATCTCCGCGGTCAGGAACATGTCCCGTTCCAGGGCATCCTCGATCTTCTTGAGCGGCTGGCCGGTGTGCTTGACGTAAATCTCGTTCAGCCGGCGCTTGAGGTTAAGGATCTCCTGGGCATGAAGCATGATGTCGGTTGCCTGACCTTGGAACCCGCCGGACGGCTGGTGCACCATGATGCGGGCGTTCGGCAGGGCAAACCGTAAGTCCTTGGCGCCGGCTGCGAGCAAGAGCGAGCCCATCGACGCCGCCTGGCCGGTACAAAGAGTGGACACCGGGGGACGGATGAATTGCATCGTGTCGTAGACCGCCATGCCCGAAGTCACCACTCCGCCCGGCGAATTGATGTACATCGAGATCTCTTTTTTGGGATTCTCCGCCTCGAGGAACAGCAGCTGAGCAACGATCAGCGTGGCCACATTGTCTTCAATGGGGCCCGTGATGAAGATGATCCGCTCCTTGAGAAGCCGCGAATAGATGTCGTAGGACCGCTCGCCGCGATTGGTCTGTTCGACCACCATCGGGACGAGGTAGTTCATGTAAGTGTCCTGGGGATCGCGCATCGGGGTCACCTGGTCGCTGGAGCTAAGTCAGCTCGGGCTAAGTCACACTGGGGCTTCGGTCACAACATAGTCATTAGAGAATATAGTCATTGGAGCGAAATCATGGGAGGTCGGCACTGTGGCTTGAGTTGGCCGGCTTGTCGAAGCCGGCATCGCATCTTCCGAGCGACCGCCGCGGCGGCCTGCCAACTCTACGCCAACTTCCGCGCCAAACCCTCCGTCGGCGCCAGTACCGCAAATAAGTGCGCGAATTGCCTTGGCAAGACGTAGGGTCAGCTAACGCCCCGCGCCAGCTGCCTCATCCTCGTCATCCTTGAACAGCTCTTCGCGCGAAACCTGCTTGTCGGTAACCTCGACCAGTTCAAGCAGGAAATCGACCACTTTGTCCTCGAATAAAGGCGCGCGCAGAGCGGCAAGGGCATTCGGATTGTTGCGGTAATACTCCCAGACCCGCTGTTCCTGTCCGGGCATCATCCTGGCCTGGGCGACGATTGCCTGGGTCAACTGGTCCTCAGTCACCTTTATGTTATTCTTCTCACCGATCTCGGCAATGACCAGACCGAGCCGCACCCGCCGTTCGGCGATACCGCGATATTCGGCGCGGGCCTTCTCCTCGGTGGTGCCTTCGTCGGCAAAAGTGCGGCCCTGCTGCTTAAGATCATTCTCAATGCTCGACCACACATTGTTGAATTCTTCTTCGACCAGAGTCGGCGGCGGCTCGAATTTATGGCGCTCATCGAGCTGGTCGAGCAACGCGCGCTTGACCTTCTGTCGCGAGGCTGCGGCATGCTCGCGCTCGACGCGCTCGCTTACCGTCTCGCGGAGCTTGGCCAGCGACTCCAGCCCAAGCGTCTTGGCGAAATCGTCGTCGATCGTGATCTGACCCGGGGCCTCGATCGTCTTCGCCGTGACCGCGAAACTCGCGTCTTTGCCGGCTAGCGCGGGTGCCTGATAGACGTCGGGAAATTTGACATTTACGGTTCGATTTTCGCCCGCTTTGATGCCGGTGATCTGATCCTCGAAGCCTGGAATGAATTGGCCGGAGCCAAGCACGATCGGTATATCTTCGCCCTTGCCGCCTTCGAACGGCTCGCCGCCGATGGTGCCTTGAAACGACATCGTGACGCGATCGCCCTTTTCCGCTCCATCGGCCTTGGCGATGAACGGCCGGTTCTGATCGGCGATGGTTTGTAGGGCTTGATCGACCTCGGAATCCTCCACCGGGGCAGTCTGGCGCTCGATCTTCATGGTCTTGAAGTCGGCCAGCGCGATCGGCGGCACGATCTCCATTTCCACCGTATAGGCGAGATCCGACTTGCCCTCGATGACGCCCTCGACCGCGCCCTCGTCGGTCGGCAGCACGACCTTCGGTTCGGTGGCAAGCTTGAACCCGCCGTCGTTGACGATCTTGGTATTGGCCTCGCGCACCGCTGCCTCGATCACCTCGGCCATGGCCGATTTGCCGTAGAGGCGCTTGAGATGCGCCACCGGCACCTTGCCGGGGCGAAAGCCGCGCAACTGGACGCGGTTTTTGAGATCGTCCAGCCGCTCATTGACCTTGGCTTCCAGGTCGATGGCGGGCACGACAACGCGATATTCCCGCTTGAGACCTGCGGCGGCGGTTTCAGTCACTTGCATGGGCGCTACTCTTCACGGCTCAAAAACACGGCTCTCGCTCTAGCCGGATCCGGCCAAGTTTTGAAAAAAACCGCCCTACTGGTGCGGGCGGAGGGGCTCGAACCCCCACGACTTTCGTCACGGGAACCTAAATCCCGCGCGTCTACCAATTCCGCCACGCCCGCGACACGCAGGGCGGCACGGTGGCGCGGCTTATATCACCGCGAAACCGGCGGCACACTACAAAAATAGCTCAATGAATAGCGCATGTTCTGCCCCCGCTTGCAACTCCCGAAGCGGGCCCGCAGGGTGAAAGATCAAGCCGCCGAGGCAGGACAATTCGTAACACCCTCCTTCCGTTTACACGCCGCCGCATGCTGACGCTCGCCGCCGCTGTCACGCTCGGGGCGAGCGAGCGGAAACCGCTTGCGGCAGCCGGCAGCGAGCCGCGCGTTCTGCGGGCGGAGCAGTCTGGCTATGACGGGCTTATTCCAGGACCGGCTTTGCAGGTGCGTCGCGGCGACGAATTTCGGGTGCGCCTCGTCAACGGTTTATCCGAGCCGACCGCATTGCATTGGCACGGCGTGCGGCTGGCTAACGCCATGGATGGCGCACCGCCGCTCACACAGGCGCCGGTCGCGCCCGGCGAGAGCTTCGACTATCGCTTCGTCGCGCCGGATGCCGGGACTTATTGGTATCACCCGCCCCGGCCGATGCGGCGCGGCCTTTACGGCGTCCTCGTCGTGACCGAGGCTGAGCCGGTCGACATCGATCGCGATGTATCTCTCATTTTCGACCACGGGGCGGCCGGACCAGACGCCGTGCCGATTACTGTCAACGGCACTTCGCAGCTCGAGATACCCGCTCACCGTAACGAAAGGCTGCGGCTGCGCCTCCTCAACGCGTCCGCCACCGGCATACTCACCCTTCACATCGAAGGCCTGCGCACCTTCATGATGGCGACCGATGGCGAGCCGGCGGAACCGTTTGCCGCGCGAGGCGGCCGCTTGGCGTTAGGGCCGGGAAACCGCATCGACGTGTTCGTTGATTGCACGCTCGAGCCGGGCGCATCGACGCCGGTCGTCGCGGATTTTGCTGATGCTCCGATCCCGATAGCCCATATTATCTGCGAAGACGGACCGGCCAGCCGGCCAGCCCCGCGCCCGGATCCACAGCCGCTGCCGCCGAACCCGCTCCCTGAGCGCATGGATTTCGTTGGCGCTCTCCGTTTCGGCATCCCTATTGGCAAACATCCGGCGAAGGACGCCAAAAGCACGAGCCCGCTGTTTTCCATCAAACGCGGCCGGACGGTCGTCATCGCACTCTCCAATCCGACTGGAGAAAACGGCTTCATCCATCTGCATGGACATCATTTTCGGCTGCTTGATGCGCTCGACGACGGCTGGAAGCCGTTCTGGCTCGACACCTTGCCGATCGCGCCGCAGAGCGACATTCGGATTGCTTTTGTGGCGGACAATCCCGGCAAGTGGCTAATCGAGGGCCTGGCGAAGGACGGCGCTCCAGAAACCTGGTTCGAAGTGACCTGATTTCAGTCGAGCAGCGCGCGATAGACCTGCGGCAGCATTTCCGGAAGATCTTCGGATATCAGACCTGGGCCAAACGCGTTGGCGGCTTCGCCATGGAGCCAGACCGCGGCCGAAGCAGCCTCGAAGGCAGGCATATGCTGGGCAAGAAGCCCGGTCGCAATGCCGGTCAGCACGTCGCCCGCACCCGCGGTGGCAAGAAAGGCCGGCGCGTTCGCAGCGATGGAAGCCCGTCCGTCGGGCGCCGCCACCACGGTATCCGCGCCCTTCAACAGCACGACCGCGCCCGTGATCGCAGCGGCAAGGCGCGTTTTTTCGAGTTTCGAGCCCGCTTGAGTACGCGGGTCTAATGAGCCGAAATAACGAGAGAATTCACCACCGTGCGGGGTCATTATCGCTGCAGCGCCGGAGCGTGACCTTAGCGCCTCGGCGAGACGTTGCGGGGTTTTGGCAAAGCTGGTGATTGCGTCGGCGTCGAGCACGACGCTGCGCTCGCCGGCGAGAGCTGCCAGGACAAGTTCGCAGGTCCCCTCGTTGATGCCCAGGCCCGGTCCGATCGCCACCGCATTGAGGCGTCCGTCGCCGAGAAAGACCGTAAGTTCGGCGGCGTCATCCACCGGCCGCACCATGACGGCGAGGCTCGTTGTGGCGTTAACGGCCAGCGCTTCGCGCGGACTTGCGATCGTGACCAAACCTGCCCCGGCGCGAAGCGCTCCTCGGGCGGCAAGCCGCGCGGCGCCGGTCGACCAGGAAGGGCCGGATAAGACGACGGCGTGGCCGCGATCATATTTTTGCCCTTGGTGCCGCGGCACCGGAAAGCTATCGCGCCAAAGCTGAGGGATATTTTCGAACGTCTGCGGCGCAATCTTCGCCAATACTGATGCGGATATGCCGATATCGGCCACGGTGGTCGTCCCACAATGAAGGCGGCCTGGCAAAAGCAGATGGCCAGGTTTCTTGCGGAAAAACGTGACGGTGCGCGTAGCCTTCGCCGCGACGCCCATCACTGCGCCGGTATTGCCGTTGATGCCGCTCGGCAGGTCGACGGCCACGATCGGAACGGCATGAGCGCTCTCCTGCTCATTCATCGCTTCGATCATCGCCCGGGCCAAGCCTTCCACCGGGCGGTCGAGCCCGGCGCCGTACAGCGCGTCAATGATGATATCGGCCCCACCAAGGCCGCCGGGGTCGGCCGGTTCGACCGCACCGCTCCATTTATTCGCGGCCAGCGCAGCATCGCCTTTGAGGCGGCCCTTGTCGCCGAGGAGATGGACCTGCACCTGGTAGCCTTGCTCGGCGAGGAGCCGCGCCGCCACAAAGCCGTCGCCGCCATTGTTGCCCGGCCCCGCCACCACAGCGACACGGCTGCCCGGGCGCTTGAGCCCCACCAGTGCCTCAGCGACAACCCGGCCCGCCCGCTCCATGAGATCGATACCGGCGACCCCGCCGGCGATGGTCAGCCGGTCGGCCACCATCATTTCGCTGTTGGTCAGGAGCTCGATCATCCCACGCGACCATAACGACTGCGGCTCCCGAGAGAAATCACCGGCGACGCAAGGCGCAGCGGCACGCCTCTGATGGTTTTATAGGCATATTGCTCACCTTTTATGCTGCGGACTCTAGTCCGTCCTGCTACCACTACCCCGGTTGAGCTATATCCCTCTGAGAAGACAGCACTTCCCGGCCGCCCACGGCATTGGCACGGGACCTGCTAACCAACGCACGGTTCCGGGGAATGGGTCCTGCTTTCACGGAGCCGGGAGATGAGACGCGATGAAGAAAATCGAGGCGATTATTAAGCCGTTCAAACTCGACGAGGTGAAGGAGGCGCTCCAAGAGGTAGGTCTTCAAGGAATTACAGTCACCGAGGCCAAGGGATTCGGGCGCCAAAAGGGGCACACCGAACTCTACCGCGGCGCGGAGTACGTGGTCGATTTTCTCCCCAAGGTGAAGATCGAGATTGTACTCGGCGACGACTTGGTTGAAAAAGCAGTTGAGGCGATCCGTCGCGCCGCCCAAACCGGGCGGATCGGTGACGGGAAAATCTTCGTCTCAAATATCGAAGAGGCTATCCGGATCAGAACGGGGGAATCCGGAGTCGACGCTATCTGATTTGCTGGTTCGACTGCTCACGCCGGCCGGCCCTGAGCGCGTTTAAATCAGCGCAAAGAGGCATCGGCCGCACTCTATCCAACAGCACCACTTACGAAAGGTACGCATTCCATGACGACGCCAAAGAATGTCATGAAAATGATCAAAGACAGCGACGTGAAATACGTCGATTTCCGCTTCACTGATCCGCGCGGCAAGTGGCAGCACGTCACTTTCGACGTCAGCATGATCGAAGAAGAGACCTTCGCCGAAGGCCAGATGTTCGACGGCTCCTCGATCGCGGGGTGGAAAGCGATCAATGAGTCCGACATGTGCCTGATGCCGGATCCGTCCACCGCCTGCATCGACCCGTTCTTCGCGGAAACGACGATGTCGCTGATCTGCGACGTTCTCGAGCCGACCACCGGCGAACCCTATAACCGCGATCCGCGCGGCATCGCCAAGAAGGCCGAAGCCATGGTCAAATCCATGGGCGTCGGCGATACCATCTTTTTCGGCCCGGAAGCCGAGTTCTTTGTGTTCGACGACGTCAAGTACAAGACCGATCCTTACAATACCGGCTTCAAGCTCAACTCCGTCGAACTGCCGTCCAACTCGGACACCGATTACGACGGCGGCAATCTGGGCCATCGCGTCGGCACCAAGAAGGGCTACTTCCCGGTACCGCCGCAAGACTCCGCTCAGGACATGCGCTCGGAAATGCTCGCCGCCATGGCGCGCATGGGCTGCGTCGTCGAGAAGCATCACCACGAAGTGGCGTCGGCCCAGCACGAGCTCGGCTTGAAGTTCTCGCCGCTCACCGTGATGGCCGACCGGCTGATCATCTACAAGTACTGCATCCAGCAGGTAGCGCAGGTTTACGGCAAGACCGCCACCTTCATGCCGAAGCCGGTCTATGGCGACAACGGCTCGGGCATGCATTGCCACCAGTCGATCTGGAAGGGCGGCAAGCCGGTTTTCGCCGGCAACAAATATGCCGACCTGTCGGAGACCTGCCTGTCCTATATCGCCGGCATCATCAAACACGCCAAAGCGATCAACGCCTTCACCAATCCGACGACGAACTCCTATAAGCGCCTGGTTCCCGGCTTCGAAGCGCCGGTGCTGCTCGCTTATTCGGCGCGCAACCGCTCGGCGTCGTGCCGCATTCCCTACACGACCAACCCGAAGGCCAAGCGCGTCGAAGTGCGCTTCCCCGATCCGCTCGCCAATCCGTATCTCGCTTTCGCGGCGATGCTGATGGCCGGCCTCGACGGCATCAAGAACAAGCTCAACCCGGGCGAGGCCATCGACAAGGATCTCTACGATCTGCCGCCGAAGGAGTTGAAGAAAATCCCGACCGTTTGCGGCTCGCTCCGCCAGGCGCTCGAGGAACTCAACAAGGATCGCGGCTTCCTCACCACCGGCGGCGTGTTCGACGACGACTTCATCGATTCCTATATCGATCTGAAGATGGGCGAAGTCATCCGCTTCGAGCACACCCCGCATCCGGTCGAGTTCGAAATGTATTACTCTTCCTAAGCGTAGCGTTGCGTCATCCTCCCTGCATTGCAGTCTGCGATGCAAACTAAAGGGCGCCCATCGGCGCCCTTTTTCTTTTCTTGTTTCTTTTGTTTTCTACCCTTCGCCGGGCCGCGCCCTCACCGCAACAGGATCGGCACTGCGAGCGCTGGCACCGACATTGCGGTCGAGCGTACATCGCTGCGCGTCTGCGCCGGCCCCACCTCGGCGCCGGTAATCAATTCTTCGTCCGGCACCACGCGGTTGCGGCCGTTTCCTTTGGCGCGATAAAGCGCGGCATCGGCGCGGGTGATCAGAACGTCGATCGGCACGGTGGGCAACCCATAGGCGACGCCGATGCTCACCGTCACCGGGATCTGCGGGCTATCCGGCGCAATCGCCGCGGTTTCGAGCGCCGAGCGGACACGCTCGGCGGCAATACCTGCTTCGGCGATGGTGCCGGACAACACCGCGAGGAATTCCTCGCCGCCGATCCGGCCGACAATATCGCTTGAGCGCATCGTCCGGCGTATCACGGTTGCAAACATCTTCAGCACCGCATCGCCGCCATCGTGACCGAAGCGGTCGTTGACGGATTTGAAATGGTCGAGATCGAAAGCCAGCACGCTGACCGGCGCGAGCTTGGGCTTGTTCTTGGTCATCAAAGCGCTCGTGGCCTCGAAAAATCCGCGGCGATTGAGAAGTGAAGTCAAGGGATCGGTTTCGGCCGCTGCTTTGTAGCGGTTCACCGTGCGATCCTTGGCCAGCACCAGGACGATGAAGGCAGCGCCGACCACATAAAGCACGACTTCGATGGCGAAGACCGCGATCCATCCGGTCGCAAGGCTGCGGACGCCGAGGCTCGCCAGCGCCACTGGGAAAAGGAAGATGGCGCCGTGCAGCATCGGCACGAACAGTGCCGGCCAGCGCCGGATCAGCGATTTGCGCCGTTCCTGCGACAACTCGGTAGCGATCATGAAGGTATAAACGGCGACAATGGTGGAGCCGATAATGATGCGCATCATCGGGGCGTCGGGTCCCCACGGTGCCACCATACAGGCCGCGAGCCAGACCACGGCACCGAAACACATGGCGCCCCAGCGTATCGGCCGGCCATGAAAAAGGCGCGCCGCGGTCCAGATCATGCCGACGGCGAAGAACAAAAGGACATCGGCGAGGCCGGTCGGCAGCAGCGGCGAGAGGGCGGCATCGAACCGCCACAGTGCACCGGAGACTCCGCCGATCAGATAGGCCGCCCCCCACCACGCCAGTGCAGTTATCCCCTCCTGCAGCCAGGCGAACAGCAGGAACAGACCAAGCAAGAACGTCACGCATGTTGCGATGACAAACAGGGTTCCGATGTCGAGCGACATCGCCGCCTGGGTTACGGTGGCGATCATAGGGCTCCTCACCACTAGGTGTATTTACCAGCCGCGAATACACTTACCCGCAGTTTCTTTGCCGAGTGTGTGAGCTACCGCGCAGGTTTTCTCGAAAACAATTGCGAAATTGATCGCTTCGAAATCGAAAATTGATGTCATGAAAGTCGAAAATTGCATGAAATGTACGATTGCACGAAATGGATTTCATGAACTCGATGCCATTCAGAATTGAGTTTTTCTTTATCCTGGGTTGAAGCGTCAGCCCCTTTCCCCCCGCTTCACTTAGCCCGCCGGCACACCTAGATTGGATAAAACAACAGGAGCGCGCCATGTCTTTAGCGGCAGAACTCGACGGTGCATCGGAGATCAAGGAAGCCGGCTCGATCGACGCCGTGCTCAATTACATCCTTGACGACGGCAACAAGGTTTTCACCATCGTCGCCAGTCCAGGCGGCAGCGACGCGCGCTCCGGAGGCACCCCCGATCCGCACCATGTGGTGATCCACAACGGTCGGCCGCACGCCGAGAGCTTTGTTTTGGATCGAAACGGCTTCCGCTTTGTCGGCCACGACACCAAGGTGAAAGATTTCGACGACGAGGCCGAAATCAGGCGCGTCTATTATCCCGAGATGGAGGCGCTCATCAAAGCCGAAAGCGGCGCCAAGCGCGTGGTCGTGTTTGATCATACGCTACGCACGGCCGACGACGATGCCCGCGAGAAGAAGAAGATCCGCGAGGTCGTACGCCGCGTGCACAACGACTACACCGAATGGTCGGCGCCGCAACGGGTACGCGATATCCTGCCCGACGAAGCGGAGGAGTTGCTCAAGCGCCGTTTTGCCATCATCCAGGTGTGGCGGCCGATCCGCCATCCGGTCGAGACCTATCCGCTCGCCATGGCGGACGCCCAAACGTTGTCACCGAGCGACATGATCGTCTCGGAGCGTCGCGCGCCCGGCCGCATCGGCCAGACCTATGCGATCAAATACAATCCGGCGCACAAATGGTTCTGGTTCCCGCGCATGCGGCGCGAGGAGGCCTATGTTTTCAAGGTGTTCGAACTCGGAAAAAGACGGCCGCGCCCGCTGGACCGCGCATACCGCCTTCGACATTCCGAATACGCCACCGGACGCGCAGCCGCGCGAGAGCATCGAAATCCGGACCTTGGCGTTTTTCTAGTTCTCGGGCGTTTTTCTAGTTCTTGGTCCTGCTCCGTGGCGCATAACACTGCTGCATCGCGGCGCAGCGCTGCGGACCCGCGAAGTGGGTGCTGTCGCCGGGCGACCGCCTCATGAGGTCGCAGACTTCCGCAATTCCGGCGGTGGAAAGCCAGCCTTCCCGGCGCCCCCGCTGCACCGCTACGCAGTCCGCCCTGCCCTCATTGTGGCCGACGCTCTGATGCGCGCATTCGTGACTGTAGATCCAAAGCTTCACCGAAGTGCTGACTCCCGCGACAAGATTCGGATTCAAGACCAGAAAACCCGGATATGATTCCCCGTAGTCGCGAAGCTGGGGATCAAGCACCGTGGGGGCGGACCCGCAACTCATGCGCCGGCCGTCAATTACAGTGCGGCCGGGAGGAATGAGGGTGCCGCCCACGGCGGCGCTGTAACCAGCTGCCCTCTGTTGCTGCGAATGGGCAGGCTGAACCGCGGTTAACATTACAGCGGCAATCATCGCGCAAAGCCGGTTCGGTGCCGAGAGCATCATACCGCCCTACAAAAATAATTATTTGGGCGCCATCTTGCGAATTTTCGTTCTCGCTGTTGGCCAAATCAACTGGTTTTCGACGACAAATAACCGGCGCGTTGTTTTGTCGCCGCTCGGTCAGGAAACGCCGCGCGGACGGGCCCATGCGAGCCGAGCATCGCAACCGCCCGCACACGGGCGCACGAAAACCTCGCTTCTGGATGCGAGATTTGAATCGATTGCGGATATCGAATCCGGGACGCCGGCACTGCCCGCGTCCCGGTAGAACAATTATCGCTTCGAAAACTGGAAGCTTCTGCGGGCTTTGGCGCGGCCGTATTTCTTGCGCTCAACCACACGGCTATCGCGGGTAAGGAAGCCGCCGCGCTTGAGCGCCGAGCGCAAGTCGGGCTCGTGCCGGACCAGCGCCTTTGAGAGCCCATGGCGCACCGCGCCGGCCTGCCCCGAAAGGCCGCCACCGGAAACCGTGCAGATGACGTCATATTGGCCCTGGCGGTTCGAGACCGTCAGCGGCTGCTGGATGAGCATGCGCAGCACCGGCCGGGCGAAATAGGTTTCGACCGGGCGGTCGTTGATGACGATCTTGCCGGCGCCCATCTTGATCCAGACCCGCGCGACGGCGTCCTTGCGCTTGCCGGTGGCATACGCCCGGCCCTGCTTGTCGAGCTTCTGAACGTATTTCGGTGTTTCGGCAGCGACCGGCGTCGCGGGCTTCAGTGTCGAAAGTTCTTCGAGCGATTGAACCGTATCGGCCATCACGCGACCCTCTTGTTCTTGCAATTCATTGCCGCGACATCGATCACTTCCGGCTGTTGCGCCTCGTGCGGATGGTCGCCGCGGGGGTAGACCCTCAAATTTGCGAGCTGTTGGCGGCCGAGCGGACCGCGCGGCAGCATGCGCTCCACGGCCTTTTCGACAATGCGCTCGGGGAAACGGCCGGTCAGGATCGCCTTGGCGCTACGCTCCTTGATGCCGCCGATATAGCCGGTGTGCTTGTAATAGATCTTCTGCTGCACCTTGCGGCCGGTGAGCACCACCTTAGCGGCGTTGATAATGATGACGTTGTCGCCGCAGTCGACATGGGGCGTGAAGGTCGGCTTATGCTTGCCGCGCAAGCGCATCGCCACCAGCGAAGCGAGCCGGCCGACGACGAGACCCTCGGCGTCGATCATCACCCACTTCTTCTCGACCTCGGCAGGCTTTGCCGAAAAGGTTTTCATGTGCGTATCCATTGAAAAAGAGCGCCGAATGACCGGCGCCGTGGCCAGGCTTCTAACTGGGACTGGGTATGAGGTCAACAGGTCTCGCTGGTATTTCGAACATTTTCAATCAGTTGCTATGGAGGTAAGTTATTACCTTACGGAACCGGAATTGAATAGGTCGAGGTAACATGGGCGGCGAGATCGTCCTCCCCATCCGAGCGGATACCGACTTCACCGACCGCGAGCCGTTTGCCGAGCTTGATCAGCCGCGCTTCCGCCAAAAGATCGCGGGCTGCCGGTCTTTTAAGGAAATTGATGGTCAGGTTGGTGGTGACCGCAAGCGGCACCCAGCCGATCGCCGAGAGCACGGCCACGTACAGTGTGAAATCGGCAAGCGCCATCATGATCGGTCCCGAGACCGTGCCGCCCGGCCGCAACGAGCCATGGCTGAACCGCCGCCGCACCCGGCAGCCGCCAAACCATACCTCTTCGATCTCGAAATCACCGACGGCATGGGTGGCTTCCGGGAATTCGACGGCCAGGCGCTCGATGAGCTCCTTGCGTGTCAGCTTTGGCGGCGCCATTTCCTTGCCCAGCAAGTCTTTGCCCAGCATGTCCCTGCCCTCGCTCATGATACTCGGATACAATGCGGACGCCGCTATCGCAAAATCTGAAAAAAGCCGGGTAAGCCAATGAGCGCCAATACCGCCAGCGCCAAGACCACAACGGACGCTCCTTCGCCGGCGCTGATATTGCTGCGCGAGGACATCGGCGGCATTGCCGTCCTCACGCTGAACCGGCCACAAGCGCGCAACAGTCTGTCGGAGGCGATGCTCGAAGCGCTCGGCGATGCCTTGACCGCGATCGCGCATGAGCGCGCGGTGCGTGCGGTCGTCATCGCCGCCAACGGCCCGGCCTTTTCGGCAGGCCACGATCTCAAGGAGATCAATGCGCATCGCGGCGACCCCGACCGTGGCCGCGCTTATTTCAAGCATATTATGGGACTGTGCAGCGCGATGATGCAGCAAATCGTCATGCTGCCGCAGCCGGTAATCGCAGCAGTGGGTGCCACGGCGACCGCGGCGGGCTGCCAGCTTGTGGCGAGCTGCGACCTCGCGATCGCATCACACACCGCCAAATTCGCAACTCCCGGTGTGAATATCGGTCTGTTCTGTTCGACGCCGATGGTCGCTCTGTCGCGCAACGTCTCGCGCAAACACGCGATGGAAATGCTGCTGACCGGCGAACTCATTTCGGCCGACGAGGCGGCCCGCATCGGCCTGGTCAATCGCGTGGTCGGGGCCGGCCACGAGCACGCGGAAGCGCTCAAGCTCGCGGAGAAAATCGCCGGCAAGTCGGCTTCGACCGTCAAAATCGGCAAGGAGGCGTTTTATCGCCAAGCCGAGATGCAACTCGCCGAGGCGTACAAATATGCCTCCGAAGTGATGGTCGAGAACATGCTGGCGCGCGACGCCGAGGAAGGCATCGGTGCATTCATCGAGAAGCGCGAGCCGCGCTGGGAAGACCGCTGAGGTCCGAGCGCACGATGAATCACGACTCCTACCCTGACAGCTATGTCCGCGGCATTCTCAACACTGTAAAGACGATCGCGATGGTCGGCGCCTCGGCGAAGGAAAACCGGCCGAGCTATTTTGCCTTCAAATATCTGCTCGAGCGCGGTTACCGCATGATTCCGGTCAATCCGGGCCAGGCCGGCAAGGAGATCCTTGGCCAGAAGATCTACGCCAAGCTCACCGATATCCCCGAGCCGGTCGACATGGTCGATATCTTTCGCGCTTCGCCATACGCACTGCCGATCGTCCAGGAAGCGCTGACACTAAAACCGCTGCCGCAAGTGATCTGGATGCAGCTCGGCGTGCGGAGCGACGAGGCCGCAGCGCTGGCCGAAACCAATGGCATGAAGGTAATAATGAACCGCTGCCCCAAAATCGAATATGGCCGACTGTCGTCGGAAATCGCCTGGATGGGCGTCAATACCCGCACGCTGAGTTCAAGAAAGGCGACAATCGGCGGCATCCAGCGCATGTCGCTCAATCGGACGAGTGGACCGGGTGGCGCGACCGGAGCCGCCGACCGCGTGCAACGCGAGGAAAGCGGAAATTAGCGACCGCGTTTACAAGGGATTGTCCCAAAAAGAAATCGCTTCGAACCTTTTTCCCCCTCGCGCGTCATATAAAGCGTGGCCGTCCCGGCCGTAGGATCAGCCGCCTTCTTCAGGAGGGTACTGTGAAGCTCCGCAGCACGCTTGCGCTTGCGATTTTTGCCACCGCCCTCTCGTCGGCTGCCGCATTGGCGGACGATCAAGGCGCGTGCATGCAGGACGCCTTCTCGATCTGCGGCCAATTCATTCCCAACCGCGAGCGTGTGGCGGCCTGCCTGATCTCCAACCGCAGCCGCGTTTCGCCGGCTTGCCGCAATTCTTTGACGCATTTCAAAGCAAAAACAGCATCGGCCGATTAGGGCGTGGACTCATTGAGCGCGGCTGGCGCCGTATTGAAGCGAACCGGATGACGTTAGATGTTCTCAACTGTTTGTGGCCGCCAGGGTCGTCAGCGCGCCACTTGGGCCACCGCCCGCTGAATGAAATACATCAGCCAGAGCGACAGTAGCGTCGTCGCGACAACGACGTAGCCCAGCCAATCGAAGTGCTTCAAGCTGCCGTCCGCGGCCTGCACGACCACCATGCCGGCAACGACCGACGCCACGCCGCCCGCCATTTGTTGCATCGACGCGTTGACCGCGTTGAACGAACCGCGCTTCGCTGGCTCCGGGATCGCCGACATCAGCGTCTGCGACGGGATCATCCGTGAAAATATGCCGACGAACATCAGCACGCTGACGGCAACGACGACAAACAGCGAGACATGGCCGAGATGGGTGTAGATCAGCACCATGACGATCGACATCGCGCAGCCGAAGATGAAGGTGTTGAACTTGCCGAAGGCGTCGCTCGCGCGCCCGACCAGCGGGCCGGTCACGATCGTGAACAAGCCGGACGCGAAATAGACCGTCGGCAGCTCGACGAGCGGAATACCGAGATTATTCACCGTATAGACGCTGCCGAACGGCATGAGCATGTAGCCGCCGGTGACCAGCAACGTCGTCGTGGCAAATGCGAGCAGATGTTTCGGCACTACAACGGTGTCGATCAGATGCGCCCACGGGCTGCTCTCTTGCTTGAGCGCGAGATGCGCGGATACCGGCTTCATGAATAACACGATGACTAAGCCGATCGGGCTCGCGACCAAAACGAGCGCCAAGAAGGCAACGTGCCAGTTCCACAGATTGGCGAGGTAAATCCCGGCCGGCACACCCAAGACCTGGCTCACGGAAAACGCGGTCTGCACCACGCCCATCACACGGCCGCGTATCTGCAACGGGAACAGGTCCGTCGCGATCGCCAGCACGATGGAGCCGATGACGCCGCCGAACACGCCGGTCACGATGCACGCGAACAGCAGGGCCGGGTAATTGGGCGCGAGCGCGCACAGCGCCGTTCCCACGATGAAACCCGCATAGAAGAACAGCAGGAAGCGCTTCCTATCGAACTTGTCGGCGAAACCGGCGGCCAGCAGCCCGGACACGCCGGCGCTGAAGGCGTAGGCGGAAACGACCTCGCCGAACCGCTGCGGCCCTATGGCGAGATCGGGCATGATGATGGCGCCGAGCGGCGATATGATCATGAAGTCCATCACGATCGAGAACTGCAGGAAGGCCAGCAGCGTGATGACGAACTTCTGGTAGCCGGAAAAAGTCGGGCTCCCCTCGGCGGCGGCCTTGTCCCCGCTACCGCTCGTGTCAGCGTCCACACTCATCGGGACCGCAGACAATGCGAGAGCTTGGCGAGCGATGACATGCGGACATTCTCCGGGGCTATTCGATGGATGGGACTTCGGGATCAACGGGCCAAACGCGCCGCTGCTCCGTCACGCATCAATGGACGCAAAAAAGGCGAGGGATAGACGTGGGCATAGCCCTAACGGGCCGAGATCTCGTCCTTATGATTCAGGGGCCACGCTCAGCACTGATCAGGAAAAGCCTGCTGTGGGACCGCCTTTTGGAGCGGGGTCATTGCAGGCTTCCGCTGATTAACGCAAACACATTCCCTCCCTTGCCCGCGCCTTGACGACTTCAGCCGGTCCTATAAACCGGGTCGTCCCGATCTCATGTCCCATTAAGGACCGGCGCAAAGGCAGCACCAATGACCGAGCACATCCCTGGCTTTTCCACGCTTGCCGTTCACGCCGGCGCCCAACCCGATCCGACGACCGGAGCGCGGGCGACGCCGATCTACCAAACAACGTCCTACGTGTTTGAAAGCGTCGATCACGCCGCGTCGCTGTTCGGCCTGCAAACCTTCGGCAATATCTATACCCGCATCGGCAACCCGACCAATGCAGTGCTCGAAGAACGCGTCGCCGCGCTCGAGGGCGGCACTGCGGGCTTGGCCGTGGCATCGGGCCATGCGGCGCAGATACTGATTTTCCATTGTCTGATGCAGCCGGGCGACGAGTTCGTCGCGTCGCGGAAGCTTTATGGCGGATCGATCAATCAGTTCAATCACGCCTTCAAGAATTTCGGCTGGAACGTGGTCTGGGCGGATCCCGACGATATTGCTTCGTTCGAAAGAGCCATCAGCCCGAAGACCAAGGCGATCTTCACCGAATTGATCGCCAATCCGGGCGGCGTCATCACCGATATGGAAGCGGTGGCGCAAATCGCGCGCCGCGCCGGCGTGCCATACATCGTCGATAACACACTTGCCACGCCGTATCTGTGCAAGCCGTTCGAACATGGCGCCGATATCGTGGTGCATTCGCTGACCAAATTTTTGGGCGGCCACGGCAACTCGATCGGCGGCATGATCGTCGATGGCGGCACGTTCAACTGGTCGCGCGAGCGCCGCTATCCGATGCTGTCCGACCCGCGGCCGGAATATAACGGCATCGTGCTGCACGAGACGTTCGGCAATTTCGCCTTCGCCATCGCCTGCCGCGTCTTGGCGCTGCGCGATATCGGCCCGGCGCTCTCGCCGTTCAACGCCTTTCTCATCCTTACCGGCATCGAGACGCTATCGCTGCGGATGCGAAAGCATTGTGACAACACGCTCGCGGTGGCGGAATGGGTCGCGGCGCATCCGCAAGTCGCCTGGGTGAGTTATCCGGGATTGCCGGGCGACCGCTATCACAATCTCGCCAAGAAATATTGCCCGGAAGGCGCCGGCGCGGTGTTCACCTTCGGACTCAAAGGCGGCTACGACGCCGGCGTCAAGCTGGTGTCAAACGTGAAGCTGTTCTCGCATCTCGCCAATATCGGCGACACCCGCTCGCTCATCATCCATCCGGCCTCGACCACGCACCGCCAATTGACCGACGCGCAGAAGGTCCAGGCGGGCGCCGGTGCCGACGTGGTGCGGCTGTCGATCGGCATCGAGGACAAGGAAGATATTATCGCCGACTTGGAACAGGCGCTGGCGAGTTGAGTTTTCTCATCCCTCCGCGGAGGCGGGGAGGAATAAGCGGAAACGGCGTCTAGGCGCGCGCGGGTGACACGATCGGACGCGGCGCGCCTTCCGCGACAAACGCAGCGTGCAGCGTGGCAACTGTCAGCACCAGCATCGCTGTCGCCTGATGCAGCAGCGCGAGACCGATCGGCGCGACCATCAGCAATGTTAAAATGCCGAGCACGGCCTGCAGCGTCACGGCGGCCGCGAGCGCGACGGCGCCGGTGAGAAGCGGTCCATGCTTCGCGACTTTGGCTACGTTGAACACATGAAGGATCGCGACGACCCATATCGCATAAGCGACCATGCGGTGATCGAATTGCACGGTGAGCGTATTTTCAAAGAAATTCCGCCACAACGGCACATCAAAAAACAGCCGCGCGCTTTCGGGTATGAGGGCGCCGTCGATCAGCGGCCAGGTATTGTAGATGTGCCCTGCCCGCAACCCCGCAACCAGGGCGCCGAGATAAATCTGCGCCAGTACCAGGACCAGCAAAGCGATGGCGGTGCCGCGGATACGAGCCGGGACCGGGACGGACGGATTTTCGCCAAGCCCCCGCGCGGTCCAGATAATGGCCACATAAATTATACAGGCGAGCACGAGATGCGTCGCCAGCCGATATTGCGACACTTCGACACGATCGGCCAAACCGGACGCGACCATCCACCAGCCGACGGCGCCTTGCAGGCCGCCCAGCCCGAAGATCACCCAGAGCCGTCCGCGCAATCCCGGTGCGATCCAGCCGCGCCATAGGAACCACAAGAACGGCAGCAGGAATACGACGCCGATGCTGCGGCCGATCAGCCGGTGCGTCCATTCCCACCAGTAAATCGTCTTGAACGCATCGAGTTTCATGCCGCGATTGAGTTCCCGATATTGCGGAATGGCCTGGTACTTCTCGAATTCGGACTGCCACTGCGCCGCATTGAGCGGCGGCAGCGTGCCCATCACCGGCTTCCATTCGGTGATCGAAAGGCCGGATTCGGTCAGCCGCGTCGCGCCGCCGACCAGGACCATGGCGAGCACCAGTGCGGCCACCACATAGAGCCACAGCCGGATGGCGCGCGAATGCAAGTCGGGTTGCATGTCGGATTGCAAATCTGAACGCAGGTCTGAAACTCCGCTGCTCATCATCAATACTTGTCGCAGGCGCGCGGACCATATAGTTCTGCCGCCACCCTCGCAACCGATGTTGATCGCTGTCGCCATGCCCATTCGTCTGCGCAAGTTCATCGGCGCTATCGCCTTGTTCGCGCTGGTGATCGTATGGGCGCTGCTGGCGATGGGGCTTGCGCAGGTTCCCGCGATCCGCGACAACACTTTCTTGTCGGTCGCCTATTATGTGATCGCCGGCATGGGCTGGGTATTGCCCGCCATGCCGATCATCTGGTGGATGAGCCGGAAAAATGCCGGCTAGAGCATGATCCCGAAAAGTGGGCACCGGTTTTCGGAAAAGATCATGCTCCAAGAAAGAGTCTAGACCCTGATCCGATTCAATTGAATTGGATCAGGGTCTAGGCCGCCTCGACGCGACGGAAGCCGTTCCACATCGCTGTTGCGCTGCCCGACAGCAGCACGCGCAGATAGCGGATGCGCGGATAATCGCCATTGAGCGAAAGCCGCGGCAACGCGGTCAGATGTTGCTTGTGCTGGGGGAACAGCACGCCCGGCCGCGTCGTCACCGCAGTCTTGAAGCCTAATCCGGCGGCGATCTCAAATTCGCGGGCGCCGGCCGAACCACGATCGCCATAGGGATAGGACAGATGCTGCGGCCGCACCGAGAGCGCCGCCTCGATCACCGATGCGCTTAGTTCCATTTCCGAGCGCACTGCCTCTTTCGAGAGCTTCGCCAAGATGGAATGATTGACGGTGTGCGCACCGATCGTGACCAGCGGATCGGAGGCCAGTTCGGCGATTTCCGCCCAGGTCATGCAGAGTTCGTCGCAGAACGCCGCGATATCGACATGATAGAAGGCGGCAAGGTTGCGCACCGTGCTGCGCAGTTCCGCATCGGTCGGACGCGCGCGCAGCCACCAATAGAGTTCGTCGTAAAGCGCGCGCTTCTCCGCCACCGTGGCGCAGTCGAACTTGCGGTCGCGCCCGTCGATGACAAGACCGATGCGATCGTTGCGCGCGATGACCGCTTCGAGCACCAGCCACCACAATTCGCCGAGCCGGTCCGGAAAGCTCGTCGGCACGTAAACCGCAAACGGCACGTTCGCTTCTTTCAGGATCGGATAGGCCCATTGCAGCATGTCGCGGTAGCCGTCGTCGAAAGTCAGACAGACGAAACGGCGCGAGAAGTCGCCTTCGGTGATGCGGCGATGCATCTCGTCGAGGCTGACGAGATCGAGCCCGGAGCGGCGCAAATACTTCACCACCTGCGCGAGGAAGCGCGGCGTCACTTCGAGCAGGCGGTTCGGTTGAAAGCGGTCAGGCCGGGGTGGACGAACGTGATGCAGCGTCAGGATGGCACCGACGCCCCCGACAAAGGGACGCAGCATAAGATGCGCGCCGCTGAAATACAGCGATTCCAAACCGCCACGGATAATCGTCGGTCTCAAGCCGGCCACGGAGGTTCCCTCGTCGGACCGTCCACCATCGCAGATGCGAGTTGATGATCTTTTGTCACCATCGCGGCCGCGTCAACAGTCGCTGTCGCGATTGATAGTCTCACGCGCGTTGTGACGGTATTATGCCGCCGCAGCCGTGGCCGTAGAACCAGCGTAGCCGCCAAACAGAATCCTCACATCGGCAAATCCGCAGGCCAACAGGCGCTCCCGTGCCGCAGCCGTGGCGGTATTGCCAAGCGTGTCGGTGACGAGCACCGCGTGCGGCGCGACCTCGGCGATGCGCTCGATCTCCGGCCCGGCCACTTCTCCGGCGTCGACGACGATATGATCGTAGCTGCGCGCCAGCGCATGAAAGCTCACCACCGTCCCCGGAGCCGCCGAGAATCTCGATCCGGCCGATCGGCTGGCGCCCGGCCGAGATCAAATGCAGCGGTGAAAGCCTGTCTTTGGTGATGATGTCGCCGAATGAGGCCATGCCGCGGGCCAGTTCGGCAAGCCCGTCGGCGGATGGTTCGCTTGAGATTCCCCTGAGCGCGGTATCGCCGGAGGCCAAGCCGACGAGAACGACACTGGAATTTTCCGCCAAAGCGCGCGCCAGTTTAATCGCGGTCTGGCTCGTATTCATCCCCGCCACGGCGCCAAAGATCGCGAGCTGCGCGCCGTTAGCGCCCGCCCGACGCAGATTGTAAGCGACAGTAGCGATTGAATTGTCGGTGGTACTGGTCGGCGGAAACGGATCGCTCGGTCGCGGGTCATTGATGAAGGCTGCAACGCGCGGCGCATAGCCGTCGCCGCCGAACGCCGGCTGATCGACCCGCTGCGGGATAAAGCCGGGCGCGGCCAATATTTCCCGCGTCATGAGAATGCCGGAACTCAGAATCAAGGTCGCGAAGGTCGCGATCAGAATAGTCGGCAGCTTTTTCGGATAAGACGGCACATTGGAAACCGTGGCGCGGGAGATTACCCGGGCGTCGGCCGGTGTCGAATTGGGCGTGTCCCGCGACGTCGCCTCGCGATATTTGGCAAGATAGGATTCCAACAGATCGCGCTGGGCCTTGGCTTCGCGCTCGAGCGCGCGCAACTGCACATCCTGGCCGTTGCTCGACGCCGCCTGGTTTTTGAGCTGATCGAGCACCGCCGTCTGGGCATCCATCCGGGCACTGGCAAGCTTGGCGTCGTTTTCCAGCGACCGCGCCATATTTTCGGCCTCGACCTTGATTTGCCCGTCGAGATCGGCGATTTGCGCCCTCAATTCCTTGATGCGCGGATGAAAGTCGAGCAGCGTCGACGATTGCTCGGCAAGCTGGGCACGCAGCGTGACGCGTTGCTCGGCAAGGCGGCGAATGAGATCCGAATTGAGAATATCGGAGCTTTCGATCGACTGGCCCGAGCGCAGCATATCGCGGATCATCTTGGCCTTGGTCTCGGCATCGGTCTTTTGCGCGCGCGCCGCGGCAAGCTGGCTGTTGACCTCGCTGAGTTGCTGAGCCGACAGCGTCGTATTATTGGGGCCGACCAGCAGGCCCGCCTTGGCACGGAAGTCCTCGACCTTCGCCTCCGCCTGCTCCACCTTCTGCCGCATCGAATCGATCTCGCCGGAAAGCCATTGCCCGGCGCTCTTCGCCTGGTCCTGCTTGGCCTCGCGCTGCCGCACCAGATAACCGTCGGCAATCGCATTGGCGACCTTTGCCGCAAGCTCGGGATCTTGCGACAGGAAGTCGATGTTGATGATGCGCGACTTGTCGACCGGCGTGACGGTGAGCCGCTCGTAATAAGCGGTCAGCACGCGCTCTTCCGGCGTCATGCTCAAGGGGTCTTTGACAATACCGAGCAGGCCGAGCACGGCTTTGATCGGCGATACGCCGTTCAATGTCGAATCGAACTCCGGACGATCGCCGAGCTTGAGCTTGTTGATGACCTCGCGCGCGAGGTCGCGCGAAAGAATGATCTGCGCCTGGCTGGTCACCGCCTCCTCATCAACGACGCTGCGGTCGTCGCGATCGGCGTCCGGACGCAGATAAATGTTCTCGCGCCCCTCAATGAAGATACGCGATTCCGAGGAGTATCGCGGCGTGATGACCTGAACCACGATCAGCGTAATGAGGGCGACGAGGATCGTCGGGACGAGGATCCTGGCTTTCTTGCGCCACAGCGTCGCGCCGAGCGCCGGCAGATCAAACTCCGTGTCGAATGGTCCCCGTGCCCGCGGAGACGGCGACGCCGTACTCATCTTGAAACTCCTCGCCGCAAACTCGCCGGCGGCGGAACGCAATGCCATGAACCGTGAGACCATGGCTGATCACAGACTATTAAGGTTGCCATCCGGTTAAAGACGTATGTCCGCGTCAAAGCGCCCGGCAACAAGTGAGGAATTATTAACCCGCGCAGGTCCTCATTCGGATTTAAGATTTTGTTGCCAAATTTAAGCGCTGCCAAAGTCAGGCATCTCTCAGGAAGCTGCGTATGAGCGACCCGCGGTCCCTCCAACCCACGTTCGGCCGCTTGGCTTTTGACCGTGCGGCGCCGCCGATTGCGATGCGGGTGCCGGCGGCGGAAACCGCGGCGGCCAGAGTGGTGCCGGCTAGCCTGAAGATTTTGCATATTCTGCGTGCGCCTCTCGGTGGCCTGTTCCGGCACGTGGTGGATGTCGCGCAGGGTCAAATGGCGCGCGGCCATCAGATCGGCCTCATCGTCGATTTAACAACAGGCGGCGCGCGTGCCGACGCCATTCTCGCCGAACTCGCCCCTCGCCTCGCGCTCGGCATCGCGCGCGTGCCGATCCCGCGGGAACTCAGTCAACGCGACCTTTTTGCCCTGTGGGACATCTCACGACGGGTCAAACAACTGCAACCGGACGTGCTGCATGGCCACGGCGCCAAAGGGGCTGCCTTGGCGCGGCTGACACGCGGTGCCCCGGAGGCGATCCGCGCTTACACGCCGCATGGCGGTTCGCTGGTTTATTGCCCCGGCACGTTGCGCGGCGGATTTTATCGGACGCTGGAGCGCGTGCTCAATCCGCTCACCGATTTGTTTTTGTTTGAAAGCAGTTATATCGCCGAGCTCTACCGTAATGTGATCGGGCCGCCGGAGGCGATGCTACGTGTCGTGCGTAACGGTATCGCTGAGTCCGAGTTCGAACCGGTCACGCCGGGGCGCAACGCGACCGACATCATATGCGTCGGCGAACTGCGCCCGGTCAAAGCGATCGACGTCCTCATCGAGGCGCTGGCCGTCTTACAGCAATCGGGCCGGCGCATCACCGCCACCATCGCGGGCGAAGGCCCGGAAGACGAGAAGCTCAAGGCGCAAACCTATCGGCTTGGTCTCTCAGATCAGGTGAAATTCATCGGGCATTGTCCGGCGCGCGAGGCATTTGCCATGGGGCGAATGCTGGTCATCCCATCGCGCGCCGAGTCGCTGCCCTATGTCGTCCTGGAAGCGGCCGCCGCGGGATTGCCGATCATCGCCACGAATGTAGGCGGCATGCCGGAAATCTTCGGACCGCAGGCCGCTCAACTTATTCCGGCCGATGATACGGTCGCCCTCATCGGCGCCATCGCCAAGGCTATCGACGACCCCACGCAGATTCAGAGCGCCGCGCAGGCGCTCAAGACGCGGGTGCGCAGCGAGTTTTCCCTGAGCACCATGGTCGAGTGCAATCTGGCGGCCTATCGCGAGGCGTTGGCGGAACGAAAAGTTGGCCAATTCGCCTGATCGATCTTTGAAGATTGTTCACCTTGTTCCCGCATCAATAGCGCACGGTCTGGGTGGTAGCCGGTTCCCGACCGGGAGATTTTGTCAGCAATGTCTGGTTCCGAACCGAATACGCTCTTCGAGACCGCCGCCACGGTGTCCTCGGCGGTGAGGGCCATGCCGCGCCCGAGCGGGAAGCCGGCAAAGCCGCCCACGCTGTCCGCCGCCGCGCTAGCGGTCGCGGCACAGCAATTCAAGGACCCCTACTCGCCGATCGTCCTTGCCGGCATTGTGCGGGTGATCGAAGTCGCTTTGGTCGCGGCGGTCGGGCTCGGGCTCTATTTCTGGTACGTCGTGCCGGTCAACGGTTTTGCCCGCTATTACGCCGGCGCCATTCTCGGTATTTCGATCCTTTCGATGCTGGCGTTTCAGGTGGCCGACATCTATCAGGTCCAGGCCTTTCGCGGCCACGAGAAGCAATATATGCGGCTCGCCTCGGCTTGGTCGGTCGTGTTTCTGCTCGCTGTCACCGCTTCATTTTTCGCCAAAGCCGGGGACGAATTTTCCCGCGTCTGGCTAGGCAGCTATTACGTCGTCGGATTGCTGACGCTGCTGGCTTTCCGGCGCTCCCTATTCCTGCTGGTGCGGCGCTGGACCCGCCAAGGCCGCCTCGACCGGCGTGCCGTCGTGGTGGGAGCCGGCAGCACCGGCGATGCCCTTATCGCCTCGCTGGCGTCGCAACGCGACTCCGATGTCCGCGTTATCGGCGTGTTCGACGATCGCGGCGACGACCGCAGCACGGTGGGCTTTAACGGCGTACCGAAACTCGGCAGCGTCGACGAACTGGTCGAGTTCGCGCGTCACACTCGCGTCGATCTCGTCGTATTCTCGCTGCCGATTTCGGCGGAGGGACGCATTCTACAGATGCTCAAGAAGCTCTGGGTGCTGCCGCTCGATATCCGTCTCGCCGCCCACAACAACAAGCTGCGATTCCGTCCCCGCTCCTATTCCTATATCGGCAATGTCGCCGTGCTCGACATTTTCGACCGTCCGATCGCCGATTGGGACGTCGTGATGAAATGGCTGTTCGACAAGATCATCGGCACGCTGGCGCTGATCTGCGTCGCGCCGATCATGCTGATCATCGCGCTCGCCATCAAGCTCGACAGCAAGGGACCTGTTTTCTTCAAGCAGCGGCGATACGGCTTCAACAACAAATTCGTCGAGATCTACAAATTCCGCTCGATGTATGTGGAAGATACCGACGCCACCGCGAGCAAGCTTGTCACCAGGAACGACCCGCGCGTTACCCGGGTCGGCCGCTTCATTCGCAAGACCAGCCTCGACGAATTGCCGCAGCTTTTCAACGTGGTCTTCACCGGCAACCTTTCGCTGGTCGGTCCGCGGCCGCATGCCATCCATGCCAAGGCCGACAATCACCTCTATGACGAAGCGGTCGACGGCTATTTCGCGCGTCACCGCGTGAAGCCCGGCATTACCGGCTGGGCGCAGATCAACGGCTGGCGCGGCGAAACCGACAGCCGCGAGAAAATCCTGCATCGCGTCGAGCACGACCTCTATTACATCGAGAACTGGTCGATCCTGTTTGACCTTTACATCGTCGCCCGCACCCCTTTCGCGCTCATTCGCGGCGAAGGCGCCTATTGATGGATGCCCGCAATCCGGCGATGGCTGTTGCAATCGCGCAGCATCCCGGCACTTCCGCGGCTCTCGCTCGGCAACTATTGAACTTCGTTCTTTTTATTACCGTCCTGATGAGCGGCTTGGCGTTTATCGAACCGTCGCCGCACGATGTTTTGGTATTCGCGCTGTTTCTGACTTGCCTGATGGCACGCGTACATTTCGACCGTAAACTCACGCCGCTCCTGTTTCTGACGGTTCTGTGGCTCGTGGGCGGCGCCATGTCGGTCATTCAGGTCGGTGACGACGCAAAGGCGCTGCAATATTTCGGAACGTCGGTTTATCTCGGCTTCGCCGGCATCATGTTCGCCTGCCTGTTCAGCGATGGCAACATGGTGCGACTCGATCTGTTGCGCCGCGCTTATATTTTGGCGGCGCTCTATGCGACGCTGGCCGGCTATGTCGGATTTTTTCATCTGATGCCGCACTACGATATGTTTCTTCTCTACAATCGCGTCAGCGGAACGTTCAAGGACCCCAACGTCTTCGGACCGTTTCTGATCTATCCAATGCTGCTGCTCATACTCGGCTTTTTGACGCGCGGCGTTACCGTGCTTGGGCTCGCCACAGTGGCGTTCTTGGCGGGCGGCCTGTTTCTGAGCTTCTCTCGCGGCGCCTGGTTTCACTTCGGCCTATCGGCGGTCATCGCCATCGCGGCGCTCTACGTCGCCTCGCCCGACCGCCGCATGCGCGCGCGCATCGTCGCGTTCGGCATTATCGCCGGGATTGGCATCGCCTTGATCGTGGTTGCGCTGATGGCCATCCCCGTCGTCCACGACGTGTTCCTGGTCCGCGCCAAGGCCATTCAGCCTTATGACGTCGGACCGGGCGGCCGCTTCTCACTGCAGCAGCTTGCGATCACCGCCATTCTCGAAAATATGAACGGCATGGGACCTGACCAGTTCGGCATTATCAACGGTGGCCAGCAGCACAACGTCTATATGGAATTCTTCCTGGTCTATGGCTGGCTCGGTGGCGTCACCTATCTGACGGCGGTCGTTCTGACGTTCATGATCGGACTGCGCAGCATGTTGTTGCCGACGCCCTGGCAGAGCTTTCTTATTGCCGCTTACGCGGCCTTCGTCGGCGAGTGTGTCGAGGCGATGATTATCGACACCGACCACTGGCGTCATTTCTTTTTGATCCTCGGACTGGTGTGGGGACTTTCGGTGGCGAGCATCAATTGGCGCCGGCGAATGGCCGCCGAGTTCAACACCGGCGCGGATGTTATGGCGCCGAGCTTTCGCTGAATTTTCTCGCCCTAGCCCGTTTGATGCACGATGGCAGCGCCGGGCAACGCGTGGCCTTGCGCGTTGAGGGCTTGCAGGCAGAGATCCAGCAATATGCGCGCGGTCGAGTCCCAGGTGAAGCGAGCGACGCGAGCGTGGCCTGCTGCGATCATCGCAGCCCGCCGCGCCGGATCGTCGTGGACGAGACGCATCAGACGAGCCAATTCGCCGGCATCGTCGGGGCTGCATTGCAACGCCCCATCGCCGCAGATCTCGACCAGGGCGGCCTGCGTGCTGATGATCGCCGGACAGCCGCAAGCCATGGCTTCCACCGGCGTCAGCCCGAATCCCTCGTAGCGAGACGGGCAGACCAAGGCCAGCGCGCGATCGTACAGCGCGTGCAACTCGGCATCCGACACATATCCGGCATTGACTACGCCATCCATGGCGATGTCGGGTTGCCGCCCGTTGACCATGAAAGTACGCATGCCGGTGAGCACCATCACGGTATCGGCAAGTGCTGCCTTTTGAAACGCCGCGATCGCGGTTTCGGCGTTTTTGTTGTTGCTCATGCCGACGCCGAGGAAAAATTTACGGCTGGCAAGCCCGAGCCGCTCGATAATTCCGTAATCGGGGGAAACCGCGGCGACATGATCGCCACCCTCATAGCAGACCGGCATGTTCGAAACGTCGACGCCGTACCATTTGCCGATCTCGCGGCGGGAGAACTCCGACACCGTGACCGCGCGAAAAGCGCGCCGGCAGAGCCGCGGGATGAGAAAGCCGTATGCGGCGCGAAACAGCGCGGTGAAATTGGTTGGCAGCGCGCGCGCGGTCGCGTCGTGCACGACCACGATCTGGCGGCGCATCGCGACGGGGCCGAGCATGCACAGATTGAGCAGCAGCCTGCCGTGGGCATGAAGCGGGAACTCGATCTGCTCCCAAAAGTAGCCGCTGCCGAAACCGCAGCGACGCACCGGAATGTGGCGTAGCGGAAAGTCCCGCGCCGCAGACGGCGCGAGGATTTCGATGCGGCCGTCCAGCGCTGCATATTCGCCGCTGGCGATCAAAGCGTCGATCGCCTTGACCACCTCCATCGCGAAGCGCTGCACCCCGACCATGGGTTGGCTCAGGAAGCGACCGTTAATGGAAATTCCTGGCAGCATGCGCGGTGACCACACTATCCCATGCGTGTAACTTTGCGCGCTTAAAATCGAGTTACGTATTGCGCCGTTTCCTTGATTCCGCAGGCCATTTACCGCTCGCTGCAAAACTTAAACCGGAAGTTAATACTATTTAAATGGCGGCGCGGTTATTGAAGCAAAAGCTCAAAATCTTTCTGAAAAGGTGGAGTCATGCCGCACAATGCAGCTTCACTGTTGGACGTCGCGCCGGCAGCCAATGTCGTCGGATCGGCCTCGTCCGATTTCCTCGCTCACGCATTTTCGCAGCTCGGTATCGAGAATTACGACGAATGGGCCTGGACCAATTACAAGCCGGTGATACGCAATCTGTGCAACCGCCTGTCGGCGCACCGGCTGATTGAGATCGGCGGCGGCCGCGACCCCTTGTTCAACCCCCTCGAGATCAACGGCCTCGGCGTCGAGATGACCATCAACGACATCGCCGACGGCGAGCTTGCGGCGCTCCCGTACGGCTACCGGACCGCCCGCTTCGATGTCGCCGGCGACATTTCGCGCTGTCGCCAATCTGCGCGGCACGTTCGATCTCGCCTTTTCGCGCATGGTTTTCGAACACGTCGCCGACGGCCAGCGTGCCTGGGCCAATCTCTACGAATTGCTCGCTCCTGGCGGCGTCGCGCTCGCCTTCGTACCGACGCTGTATGCGTTGCCGTTCTTGCTGAACTGGCTGTTGCCCGACAAGCTCGCCGCCGCGATCGTCAAGGCGATGTATGGGCATCGCACCGACGATGCCGATCCGGTGTTCCCGGCGCGCTATTCGTGGTGCGTCGCCGACGAAGCGCGCGTTGGCTCGATGCTGAAAGCGATCGGCTATCGCGACGTCGTCGTGCAGCCGTTTTACGGCCACGGCTACTACCGCTCTTTTCCCGTCATCCGGGATATCCACGAGCAATTCACCGGGCTCGCGCGCCGCCACGATTGGCGCATGATCGCAAGCTTTGCCTATATCGCCGCACGCAAATAGCCGCCCTCTCCGGCCCGAGCGGAAGCCTATGAACGCCAATATCGTACTGCCCGCGGATGACGTGGCGGCGGTCGACAAGCCGCCCGAGCGCCTGATCTCGATTGCGTATTTTCTGTTGCGCGTGACGACCGCCGGCGGCGCTTTCGTCATGGGCTTCGTGCAGACTTTCGTGTTCGCGCGAGTGCTGCCGCCGGACAGGTTTTCGGTCTTTATCGTCCTCGGCGGCATCGGGTACTCGCTCTGGCTGACCGATCTCGGTCTCGCCAAGATCCTCTTCGTCAATCTGCGCGCCGGCCACCTCGCCGGCAAGCTCGACCGCCGCGACGCGCGTCAGGCTACCGCCATCATCGCCTTCTACGTCTTTCTCGGCATTGCCGCATCGCTGGTTTGCATCACGGCGAGGCTGTTGCAACCTGCGTCAACGTTGCGTGATGCGATCGAGCTCGGTCTCTATCTTCTCTTCATCGCGCTTAACCTTGCATGGTATTCGCTGCGCAGCATCAGCATCGCTGTCGATCTCTTCATCTTCTACGAGAAGCTCGAACTGACGCGCCGTGTGCTTACGATCGCGGCTATGCTGTCGCTGCTGGCCGGCCTTCCGCTGCTGGTTTTTTTGATCGGCGTCGACGTGCTGTGGGGCGCCGTGCTGTTTGCCTCAACTGCCAGGCTCGTACAGCGCGGCGCCATGGCGGCACGGCTGAACGGCTTTTTCCGCGAAATTATCGCGTTCGTCCGAGCGAACGGCCGTTCGATCGGTCGCAGCGGCACCAGCGCGCTGAGCGGCGTGTTCGTCGCCACCTTTCCGTATTATTTCGTGCCGATGGCCTACGGTCTCGGCGCGGCACCCATCATCCTCGAGGTGACGTTCCGCATTTTTCGCGGTTCGAGCGTGCTCTACGCCGCGGCCTGCGATCTCACGCTGCCCGGCCAAACCCGGGCCTTGGCCGCGCGCGACGGGCGGCGGATGGTACGAACCACGCTGATCGCCGTCGGGCTCTGCTCGGTCCTCGCCTTGACCGCCTGTGCGGCGCTTATCTTCGCCGGCGGACCGTTGTTTCGTTTCTTGCTGCGGTCGGCGGCAACCGTTCCGCCGCAGATCGCGTTCATCCTCGTCGTACTATTGCTGGCCAACGTCCTGCACATCGTCGCCGAAGCGCTGTTACAGCATACTGGCTATTTTCGTAATCTCGCCCGCATCAATGCGCTGCTCGCCATCATGATGATCGCAGCGACGGGACTTACCGTCGTCGCCGGGTTCGACATCGTCGGCTTTCTCACCACCTATGCCGTGATCTTCGCGATCGCCGGATTGGCGCTGGCGGCGGCAGCGATCATGGGTCCGATCCGCGCGGCCTTCTCCTGAGGCTTCGTACGGTATCGAGCACCCGCCGCCACTAAGGCGTGGACTCATAAAGGCGCCTCGCCACTGTCGGCTGTAGGTGCAAGAGCAGACATCGGCCGAACGCTTCCGTATGTCGCTGAATGACCCAGCCTGTGTGAAAACTCACTGCATTATTTGATTCTCACGTTATGATTCCTGCGCGATTAGTGGAGGGGTCGGATGAGACGCTTCGTTGAGGGCACGGATCGCGGGCAGCGGACGCTGTTTCCAGAATCCCTGGAAGACTGGATTAGGGAGGACAATCCGGTTCGAGTGGTCGACGTCTTTGTGGAGGAGCTTGATCTGGCCGGGCTTGGGTTTGGCGGGGTCGCTCCCGAGGTGACCGGCCGGCCTTCGTATCATCCGTCGGTACTGCTGAAGCTTTACATCTACGGCTATCTGAACCGAGTTCAGTCGAGCCGGCGGCTTGAGCACGAGGCCGGGCGCAACGTTGAGGTGATGTGGCTGATGGGTCGACTATTACCCGATCACAAGACCATTGCCGACTTCCGTAAGGACAATGGCGCTGCCATCCGCAAAGTGTGTGCTCAATTTATCGCACTGTGCCGTGCGATGGGCCTGCTGACGCAAGCCAGCGTCGCGATTGACGGCAGCAAGTTCAAGGCGGTGAACAACCGCGACAAGAACTTTACGCGCGCCAAGATGGAGCGGCGCATGGCGCAGATCGAGGAGAGCGTCGCGCGCTATCTTGAGCAGCTCGATACTGCCGACCGGCATGAGCCGTCAGAGGCGCTCCAAACCAAGACGAGCCGCCTCAAAGAGAAGATCGAGACGCTGAAGCAGCAGATGCGGCGTCTGGAGCGTCTCGAGGTGGAGATGCTCGCTACCCCGGACCAGCAGATCTCGCTGACCGATCCTGACGCCCGCTCGATGGCGACTAGCGGCCGCGGTTCCGGCGTCGTCGGCTACAACGTCCAGATTGCCGTCGAAGCCAACCATCATCTGATCGTGATGCATGAGGTAACCAACGACGGGACTGACCGATCGCAACTCTCCCATATGGCCAACGAGACCAAGGCGGTACTGGGCGTGGACAAGTTGGATGCCGTCGCCGACCGCGGTTACTTCAACAGCGAAGAGATTCGGGCATGCGAGGAGGCTGGCATCACGGTTACGCTGCCAAAGCCGATGACCTCGAACGCAAAAGCAGAAGGACGCTTCGGCAAGCAGGACTTCCGCTATATGACTGACGAGGACGTTTACGTTTGTCCCGCCGGTGAGAAGCTCACTTACCACTACACAACCGAGGAAAACGGATTGGTTCTGCACCGCTACTGGACCAATGCCTGCCAGAGCTGCGCCATCAAGAACAGTTGCACCACCGGCAAGGAGCGACGGATCACCCGATGGGAACACGAGCACATTCTCGATGCAGTGCAGCGCCGGCTCGATGAGCATCCGGAGAAAATGCGCCAGCGGCGCGAGACGGTCGAACATCCGTTCGGCACCATCAAGGCCAGGATGGGAGCGACCCACTTCCTGATGAAGACGCTGCCACGGGTTGCCTCAGAGATGGCGCTGCACGTGCTGGCCTACAATCTCACCCGTGTCATGAACATCATGGGCATTCGGCCACTCATGGCCGCGATGAGGGCCTAGCCAAACCCGACACAAGGCTCCCAGCGCCACCAGATCGTGACGCTTCGACAACTTCCGGCAAAGCGTTTTTACACAACCAAGACCGTTAGCTGACGTTCCGGTCGCGCTCGGACACGTCCGCATTTGAGGGAACAGCAGACATTCTGAAAGCCAAGACGAAGTGGCTGATTTATGAATGTACGCCCTAGTTTGGATAATTCAGTAAACGCAGGGTGTTGTCTTGTCTTATTTCGATGACGTCATGTGGTGTTTCTTCTTGGACGTCGACATGTTGTAGAGACGGTGGCTTCTTTTCACCTGGGGGCTCTGATTTGGGTTCACCTGGGCGCTCCAATTTGGACTGGCAGGGCTGGCCGCAACACCACCCGGTGTATTGGTTTGTGGAGGAAGGACGGAACTGTCGGGCGCGATTCCTGGACCCTGAGCAAACGCAAGTGAAGTCGAGCCAACAAATGCTACGGCCATTGCCAGCGTCTTAAGTGTCGTCATTTTCTCTACTCCTGTTTTTCGCCGCACCCCGCACATCGCGATACGGGGCAACCCCATCAGGTATCACCCATGCTTACGCGGAAGTTTTGAGCGCCGAAATTGTTCCCTGTGTCTGCTATCCCTGAGAGAAATAAAGGTCTGGCCGAACAAATGTACTTCGTGGAAGGCGACTTTACGGGGGCACGCCACCACGCGCCGTGAGCTTGGCGCTCCTTGCCACTTCCGGTTCTGGCCCTTCTCTGACCTCAGGCGAGGTCCGAGTTGAGTCCGCAGAGCACGGAACAGCAGACATTGTCAGGGGTTTTCGACCAAATTGGGTTTATGAGTACACGCCTTAATTAAGCGGAATAGCTCAACGTGCTGGCGGCAATCGGATTGCGCTTTTGGCCGGCGATGCGGATCGGACCGCGGATCATGCTGATGAACGCCAGCATCGTTCCGATGGTATAGCCGGCGGCGTTAAGCGCGACGAAGCCGACGATGTCGAGCTTGAGCCCGATGGCGACGAGGCTTGCCCCCGTCATGGCGACGACGAAAACGGGTCCCAGCCGGGCTGCCTGCGCAAAGAAACCGCAGTGGATGAGAACCGAATAGGCCACCATTTTCGCCAAGCTGACGGTCAGGAGGATGACCAGGACCGGCACGATTTCGGGCGGCATCACCGCCGCCGGACCGAGCAACAGCGCGAAGAATTCCTGGTGCCAGAAAATCAATATGCCGACGACAAACAGGAGCGGAACGGACCCCATCGCCAGCGCCAGCAAGCTGGCGCGAACGAGCGTCGGCGCGTCGCCATCGCTGAAGGCGCGGGTTTGGCGCGGCACGAACAGGTCGCAAATGGCCGAATAGATCAAATAATTGCTACGGAAAATCTTGTTCGCGGTGTCGAAGATGATCGTCGGCGCACCGAGACCATAAGCCCACGGCACCAAGAAATATGGGAAATTATAGATATAGGTCTCGCTGAGCATGTGGGCGGCACTGCTGAGAAGCTGCCGGCTATTGCCGCGGAAGAACACGATGAGATGGAGAAGACTGTGATGGAGCTTGCCGCCCATGGCGCGCCTTCCCCGCAGCCTCGTGACGGCGGCAAAGATCGCGGCGACCCATCCGGCATTGAGGAGAAGGAGAAACAGCAGGATCGGAAAGCCGAACAGCAGCGCCACCAGCGCCACCATATTGAGTGCGCGGCGCGACGCCTCCAGCGCTTCAAAATAGAAAAACTCGTCGATGGCGATGCTGATATTGCGCAGCGCCAGCCATGGCAGATTGATCGCGTTGAAAAGAAAGAACAGCGCTAGTTCCGCGCTGTCGGCGATCGGGTATTTCCCGCGCGCGAGAAGAACGCCAAAGCACAACAGCGTCGAAACGGCGACTAGCGCAAAATAGATCAGAACCACGACGGTGGCATGATTGGCCACCGCACCGAACGGCCTGCCGTGCAGGAAGCGGCGGCGCATATTGACGAACAATACTTTCACGATGCCGCCGTCGGCCAGATAGAGCGAATAGCTGAAGGCCGCGACAAAAATGAACAGCGAGAAACGTTCCGGCGACAGCACGCGGGCGAATACGAATGTCTGCAACAGGCCCACAACCAGCGTCGCGCCCGCCGTGGAGCCGCGCAGCAGCATGTAGGAATATGAGATGAGACGTTTTCCCGCCATCCCACCTTTTTCGCATGCAGAAGTGAAAATAGGCTGAAACGCCGCGCAATCGGCCGGGCCGTCTATAATATTGATATTTCTATCTTTTTCGTGCGCGGCACGGCGCGCTCACTGCAGCGAAGCGGTCCGCAGCCACGATGTCGAGACCGGCCCCAGAAACGCCGCGGCCCATTGCCGAAGGGCATCGCGGTCGATCTGCGCCGCAAGGCTCGAAAGCTGGGCGAGATCGATGCGGTCGCCGAGCGCGTCGATCGACAGCGACAACGGCGCCGGGATATCGAGGAGCGCCGCGCGCCGCGCGATCAGCGCCGGCGTGCCGACCGCCGCCGCCTCGCGCGGCGGCAACCCGTAGCCCTCGTATTTCGAAGCGAATATCACGTAATCGCTTTCCGCCAACAGCTTGAACTTATCCTTGTCCGTCGGCCGCAGCGCGCGAACCGCAATGCCGCGCGATTCAACGAGCGCCTTTTTCGCCGCATCGATCTTACCGATCACGGTCAGATTGAAACCCTGCTGCGAGGAATAAAAACGGGTGAGTGCCCAACCGCCCTTGTAGCTACGGTCGTCGAGGAAGATTACGGCGCCGCCACGTGTCTCGGCGCCCGGCGCCGGTATCACACGAACCGTCTGGTCGCCGACTGCAATTGTATCGCGGCGGACCAATTTCAGCTGCCGCGCGACCGAGCGCGCGAAGCATTGCACGACGTTTGCGCGTTTGATCGACAGCATCTGATGGAACCGGGACAGGAACGACGGCTGCGGGTACTGGGCATCATGCACGCGCGCCCGGTAACTATTGAGATCGTGGGCGAACAGTCGGCATTTGATCGGCAGCAACAACACCACCAGGCAAAACCGCGCCATCCACGATGTATAGAACACGTGGCGGCGTTGCAGCTTGGCGCGCAGCACCAGCCACAACATCCAGGCTTCGCGTTTGAACAGGCGCGCCCGCTCGCCTATCGCGATGACGCGGACATTATTATCTTTCACATCGGCAAGGATTTGCGCGAAATTCGATTCCGCACGCACCAGCACAACATTCGTGCCGGCGTCGGCAAGCAGATTTTTGATGTTGGACTCGGCGCTGGTATAGATCCCGAAAGCGGCGGGATCGATCCAGACCAGATCGACGATTTGAACATCGGTTTTAAAATTTCGGCGAAGCATCGCGGTGATCGGCCGGTCCGGTCTCATACCCTGATAGGAAGGTCTGCCAGCTTCGCATTAATGCTTGGTTCAAGATTCGGCTTTCATCCCATCGGCCTACCGAAAACGCGCACCCTTTGGTCGGAAAAGCACGCTTCGCTTGGAAAATCTCGGTTGGCGGCGATCAGAGCCAACCGAGGCGAACCGTAATCGCCGCAATCCAGATCAGGCCGGTGAGACCCAGGCCGCAAAATACCGCCGCCGAACCGAAATCCTTGATGCGGCGGATGTCGGCGTGCTGCTCGCGCGTCACATGGTCGGCAAGCTTTTCGATCGCAGTATTCAAAAATTCGATCGCGAGGACGACGAGAAGCGCGGCGATCATCGCGGCATACCAGGCGATATTCGGCGCCACGAAGAAGCCGAGCGGCACCGCAATAACAAGCAGCACCGCTTCTTCGCGCAGCGCCGGTTCGGTTTTGACGCCGTCGACCAGCCCGCGCAGCGAATTTTGGGTCGCGTTGTAAAGCCGCTTCACGGGAAAATCCAAAAATATCCAGGTCGCCGCCCACACCGCGGCTACCCTATACATTCCGCCAGTGCAACGCGCGAGCGCTGGCTGAGAATTAAGTCAACGCGGCGGATCGGCCTGGAACGACGCAATTACAATGATTTAGGAAACCCGCGACGGCCGAAATAAAAATGCGGGCGGCAAAACAAAGCGAACCGCCCTGTCCGTCCACCCGCGAAGATACAATCAGACGGCGTTTCTGGAGGACGCCGATTCGTCGTTACTGAACGTCGACCGGGCCGCCGTCGTCGACATTGCGGCCGTAGTGTTGCGGCGCGGGCTTCTGCGCGGTCTTGCTCTTCGTGGCCTGCGCGGCCTTCAGCTGAGCCGTGGTCGGCTCCGCCGGAATGCCGCCGTCGTTGACGTTGCGGCCCAAATTCGGCGCCGAGGCAATATGGGAGCCGCCATTAAGAGTGGCGCCGGCTGGCACGCTGACCTGGCCGCCGTCATTGACATTACGGGCCTGCGCGAAAGCAGGCACCGAGCACAGCGTGGCGCCGAGCGCGAGCGCGACGATGGCTATCTGCGGACGCAGAGATAACTTCTTCATGATTTCCTCCGGATGTGACGGTCCGGGGTGCACCAAATCGGGACGCCTGCCGGGCCGGATCGGAGCAGTAAGAGATTACGTCGCCGTAAAATAAATGGCTTATGCCGTAAATACGGCGTTCTAATACATAAAACTGAGGTAAACTATACGGAGAATATATGCCAAAGTGTACGATATATAGGCCGCGTATAGATATATGAATAATTTATACTTAGGAACATGGAGGTGGCCACGCCTCCCCAGCCTTCAATTGCCAGACCGCGCGAAACCCAGTAATGACAGCGCCATCAAGCTTTTCCCCGAGCGCGATCCCGAAAAACCGGAACCGGTGCTTCGGCAAAAGACCTTCTGAAACTACCCGCTAGAGCCGCTCCTTCAACGAGGCTCTGGCTCTCGGAGCGTAGCGCAGCCCGGTTAGCGCACCAGTCTGGGGGACTGGGGGTCCCGAGTTCAAATCTCGGCGCTCCGACCAACAACCCACTGACATATAGATTCGCTTGCCAACAAGGCGACGATGTCGCCGACATAATGCTTCGGCTGGCCAACTCGATCGCTGGGCGTTCGATGCCGAGGACCAAGGGAGGGGAAAATGAACATCACGTCTACTGCCGTCGATATTCCCGCATGGATCGATCGTCAGAAGGTCAGCGCACTGCAAATTATGGTGGCTTGTCTCTGCGGCGCCGCGGTCATGCTCGACGGCTTTGACTCGCAGATCATCGGCTTCGTCGCGCCTGCGCTCATTCAAGACTTCAAAATACCGCCTGCGGCGCTTGCGCCGGCGTTTTCAGCGGGCCTGTTCGGCATTCTCGCCGGCTGCCTATTGCTTGCACCGCTGGCGGACTGGGTGGGGCGGCGCTGGGTGATGATCGTCAGCGTGTTCGTCTTCGCGATTGCCACATTGTTGACTTCACGTGTGGAGACGGTGCGCGAACTTGAAATGGTGCGATTCCTGACCGGTGTCGGGCTGGGCGCCTGCATGCCGAACGCCTTGGCGCTGACCGCCGAGTATGCGCCGTCGCGCCTGCGCGGCTCATTGACTGCCTGGATGTTCACCGGCTTCTCGCTGGGAGCGGCCATCGGCGGCGTCATCGCGGCCCAGGCGGTTCCTCATATCGGCTGGCGCCCGTTGTTCGTGGCGGGCGGCATCGCGCCGCTGCTAATTTGTCTAGCGATGCTCGTCTTACTGCCGGAGAGCGTGCGATATCTGGCAGCCAAGGGCGGCTCGGCAGCGCAGATCGCCGCGATCCTCACGCGCATTCGGCAAGATCCGGCAATCAAGCCAACCAGCCTGTTCGTAATAAGCGAAGAAAGCCGCGGCGGCTTCACGCTGCCACATCTATTCCACGATGGCCGCGCCGGGGGCACGATCACGCTCTGGGCGATGTTCTTTCTGATGCTGTTCGATGTCTTTCTTCTGGCGAGCTGGACGCCAACGGTACTGGCATCGTCCGGCTTGCCTCGTGAAACCGCCGTCTTCGCCGGTGCGATGCAGCAAGTGGGCAGCGTCGTCGCGACCGTCGCGCTTGGACCGCTGTTCGATCGCATCGGTTTTTATCGTACCCTTATCCCGTTGTTTTTGGCCGCTGCAGTCGGCGTCGTGGTCATGGGAACCGCCGGTATTTCTTTGCCGCTGATGCACACTGCGGCCATTTTCGCGGGCGCGGGCGTCATGGGAGGGCAGACCAGCCTGATTGTGCTGGCTGGCGTTTTCTATCCCACCTTCATCCGAGCGACAGGCGTCGGCTGGGGGCTTGGCATCGGGCGGATCGGCGCCATCATCGGTCCGCTGATCGGCGGTTGGATGGTCTCGGAGCTCTGGTCGCCGCATCAGATTTTCATGATCGCTGCGATCCCTCCGGTTATCGTCGCAGGATTGCTGTTGCTGATGCGGCGGTATACGTCCGTGGGCTCCGCGAACGTTAAGGCGGCTACCGCGGGGGCGCATTGATTCAGGTATAGGAGTTAAGTGGAATGGGACAGTTCTTCGGGGCTAACACGTTCAAATTCGGCCTCTTCGGACTCAATTGCGCCGGCGGAATGACCCCGAGCTGTGCCGCTGAGCGTTGGCGCGCGGATTGGGACGAGATCGTTGCCGTGGCCACGATGGCGGACGACGTTGGCGTGGAATTCCTGCTGCCGATCGCAAAATGGCACGGTCTCGGCGGCAAGGCCAACATGTGGGGACGTTCCTTCGAGACGTTCACCCAGGCTGCGGCGCTCGGCGCGCTGACCAAAAACATCGGCATCTTCGTGACCGCGCACGTATCGCTTATCACGCCGGCGTTTGCGGCGAAGGCGATTGCCACGGTCGATCATGCAAGTCACGGCCGGGCGGGACTCAACATCGTATGCGGATGGAATCCTGACGAGTTCAAGCTGCACGGCGTCACGTTGAATGGCGAGCGTCGCTATGATCGGGGCATCGAGTGGTTCAAGATTTACACGAAGCTCCTGGAAGGTGGTCCAGAATTCGATTGGAAGGGCGACTTTTTCGATATGCCGGGTCTTTCGACCGACCCGCTGCCGGTGCAACAACCGCGACCGCCCGTCATGTCCGCGGCGCAATCGGGCGACGGCCAGGTATTCGCCGCGCAAGCGGCCGACATCCTGTTCACGTCCATGCAGAGCGTGGAGCAGGCGCGCGATACGCTTGAACGCTCGCACCGGCTGGCAGAAACGTATGGTCGGCGACCAGACGTGTACGTCCAGACGCAACTCGTGTGCAAACCGACCCGCAAGGAAGCGGAGGAATACGCGCACTATTACGCGGTCGACATGGCCGATCCGGATGCGCTCGCGTATTTCGCACGCCAAAAGGCGACGACGGTCTCGGCGAGCACCAAAACGGGAGACACCGCGGCTGACCGCGCGGTCGCGGCGACACTGTCCGGCGCGCAGAAGCGACCTTTCCCCGGAATGTTTCCCGGGATGTATCCCATCATCGGAACACCCGACGACATGGTGGCGGAGTTCGAAAAGCTAGCCGCGCTGGGCATTGCGGGCTCTACGCTCGTCTTTCTGAATTATCTCGATGAGCTACCGTATTTCGTGCAGGAGGTATTTCCGCGCATGGAAAGAGCGGGTTTGCGTGGCGGAATTGACCAAGAGACCGAGAAGGGGGGCAAGGTTATCCGTGCGGCTGGTATCAAGCCCGCATAAGCCGCCGTCGCCCCTGCGCGCCTCGTCCTTCGTCAATCGTCTCCACGGTCATCACCCACCGCCCGCTCTGATCAAAGCGGCAGCGCATCGGGCCAACAGGGGGATTTTGGACGCCCATCGCCCCTCTCAGGGGTCAAAAAAATTGCACACCGAATGACAACGACATCGGAACGCGAAAGCGGCCTCCGCGTTCTGCAGGCAAGTTATCACTCGGCGTGAGCGGCTGCCCCGTCACTGCTTACGCGGGCGTTGGCGGTCGCCCCAGCGCGGCTTACGCGGACGTGAGTATTTCGTTCCAGTGCGGGGCAAGCAAGGAGGACAGCATGAAAAAATCCGCGCTCATCATTGGGTCAAGTCTTGCAGCGATCGCAACAGCGGCTGTCGCACCCGACATGACAAGGGCTCAGAACGCTCCACCGCAAAACTTGCAGTCCTCGCCTCAAAACCAAGCTACGATCCGACAACAGGTCCAAAAAAACCTGCAAGACGCGGGGTTCTCCGATATCAACATAATGCCGAGTTCATTCCTCGTCCGAGCAAAGGATAAAAGTGGAAACCCAGTCATGATGGTTATAAACCCGGATTCGATTACTACGCTGACGCAAACTCCGAACAACCAGTAGAATGGTCTAAAACACTTATAGCCCAAGCGCTCGGCGCTTTCTATTTCGAGGATGAGCCCGACCGGCGGGCAACCGCGAAGCTGCTCACGCGCAACGAGGCGCGGCGGCTACGGAAATCAGCGCCCGATAGCAATATTGGTAGCCGCACCAGTCCCCTTTTCGACGATGAATTGTTGACCGAGACGCTCCGATAACGATTGGCCAAGCAGACGTGCGACGATGTCGGTAGGGCCACCATCTGCATATCAAAAGATGATAATGCGCACAGGTCGGGTTGGATAAGATTCCGTCTTTGCCGTGCGCGACACGCCAGGAAACGCGGCAGCGCCCGCTACGAGATGCAGAAATCGGCGGCGTGGAAGCTTCCTAATATCTCCTTGCTCATGCCTTGCTCTCGGCGTCCTGGATGAAGGCCGCTGATAGACGGTTCCATTCCTGCCAGTGCCGCCGATAGGAGTAATGACCACCTTCCTCCACAATAATGAGGCGAGAGCCAGCCACCGCCTTGTGGAGATCCTCGGATTGATAGAACGGCACCGTGCCATCGTCGCGCGTTCCGATCACTAGCGACGGATTGCGTATCTTGTGCAATTCCGCAGTCCGGTCATGGCTCATAGTCATATCGAGCCGACCAGCCAGCACCTCCACCGGCGCTACCGTCTTCAATGCGCGCCCCTCAAGCTCCATCACCTTGTCGAGATCGTAACGAAATTGCATCGCGCCATTGGTGAACAGCGAGGAGACCTTCACATATTCCTCGGGGCCGTAGGACAGAGCGATGCGTTTGCGCGTCATCTGTACGCGGTTGATGTATTCGTCTGCCTTGACCCAAGTATTGGAGAAAATGCAGCAGCGCAGCCGGTTGGGATAATCGATTGCAAGGTTCTGCAGTACGCAGCCGCCCGTCGAAGTGCCGGCGACATGCGCCTTTTCGATGCCGAGCTTATCCATCAGCGCGATCACGTCACGGGCAATCGCCTGAGTCGAATAGGAGTTTACCGGCTTGTCGCTGTCGCCGGTCCCGCGATGGTCGAAGGAAATACAGCGATAGCGCTTCGAGAATTCCGCCATCTGAAATTCCCAGGCGTTCAGCAATCCAACGAGACCGGGAATAAAGATGAAGGCCGCTCCGTTTCCGCGCTCCTCCACGTTCAGTGTAATATTGCCGACATCGATGCGCGCCATGTCACTCTCCGCTTTCTAGGATCGCTCACCGAAACCGCGCGGCCCTCGCTGGCGCTCTTAACGCCAGCTTTGATGACAGCGAGATTGCGGCGCGCCCACCAGCCGTCCGCCTCCCCTCATTTTCCGATTTGCGAAAGGCCGACTTGATCACAGCATCGCCACAAGAAAACGGCATTTTCCACGCTATCAGGATCGGACGGTGTTTCCCATTCTCGTCATATTGCGGCTACGTCAAATTCCACGTTCGGCGTCGCGGCGTTCTTGGCCGCCGAGAAGTCGGGCATGATCTCACGCGCGAACCTACGAAGACTTTCCCTGGAGCCGCCTGTGTCGTTGACAAGGACATATTCAACACCGACGGCCTCAAGCATTTTAAGCTTATCGACGATCTCGTCCGGCGTACCAAATAAGGCATTCTGCTCGGTCGATGCGTCCGAGAGCGAATATGAAAGAATATGGGAGCCGCCGGCACGTCCAGGCGCCTTGGCAACGTCGACCGTGCGCTCGCTGATCTTGCGGTGAAGCCGCAGTGCTTCGTCCATATCCGCCCGATTTTTAGCTACATATAGGTCGCGCGCAACGGCGACCTTCATCGGATGAAATATGTTTTTCGACGTCGCCACCTGCTTTTTGAAGTATTCGATACGCTGCCCGATGACTTCCGCTGACGCAAATTGGTCAAGCAACAAGTTGAAGCCTCGCTCGGCAACCGTTTTGATCGACGCTTCGCTGCCGGCAGCCATCCAGATTGGTGGGTGAGGCCTTTGACGGGGAGTCGGCTCGACGATTATGTCCTGGAAGTTCCAGAACCGTCCAGCGTGCGAAAATCGCTCGTTTGACGTCCAAGCTTTTATGATGACTTCCAAGCCTTCTTCAAAGCGGGCCTCGGCCTCTTCAATGGGAATGCAGAAGCCGCAGAATTCGCTGTGCCGATAGCCTTTGCCGACCCCGAAATCGAGCCTCCCGCCAGATAGCAGGTCGAGGGTCGCGGCTTGCTCAGCCAGCAGTACAGGGTTGTGCCACGGCAGAACGAGAACGGCAGTGCCGACCCGCAGCGTCTTCGTCCGCGCAGCCAGCCAAGTGAGCAAATTCAGCGTCGCGGAGATCTGGGACCACCCCGTGAAGTGATGTTCCACCAGGAACGTGCTGTAGTAGCCAAGGGCCTCGGCCTCGACGTTATAGTCGATATAATCGTGAAAGCCCTGACCTACTCCGGCGCCCAAGTTCTCCGCACTTGATTGAGCGCTCCCAAACAATCCAAATCGCATGCCGTTCTCCTGATTTCGGCTAATTACGCGGCAATCGTCGGCTGGTATCCGCCGCACCGACCGCGCCAAAAGACGAGGGCTTTGCCAGGCTCCTCATCGCAAGCAACAACTTCCGCATACGGCCTATTCGATCCAAATGTCGTCATCTGCGAAATCGCCGACGTCATCGGTATTCAGGTCATCGGGCGTGTCGGCAGCGCCCACACCGGGTTCCGCGGCATAGCTCTCGGCGTCCCTGTCCCCGTGTTCAATGCCGGTAATTCCAAGATCGCGCGCCAAATCGCTGTCGGCTGCGCTTCCTCCCGAAGGCGCAGCACTGTCATTGCGTATCGCCTTGGGCGATCGGTACTGACCCTGATGTGCGGTGGTGGGCACTGTGACGCCTCTCGCAAAAAGGCCCACTGCGTTGCGGATCGACGCTTTATTGCGGATCGACGCTTTTCCAACCGGTGTTAGCGTTTGGCTTTGGTTCACGGACATCGCATTTTCTCCGGTTCGTTTTCGGCTTCAACAATGCGTGATGTACGCGCACGCAGGATTTTCAGAAGGGCAGGAAAACGAAAGACACTCTTTCAAAACATTTCGTAATCGGAGACCGTTCTTGCAGCGAAGTGGCGTTCGGAAATACATTGGGGTTCATGGATCGCACTGACGCGCTCGCATTGTTCGTGAAGGCAGCCGACATCGGTAGTTTGTCCGGCGCCGCGCGGTCGCTTGGATTATCGCTGCCGTCCGTAAGCCGGCATATGACGGCCCTCGAAGAGAGGCTTGGCACCCGGCTTCTGATTCGGACTACGCGCAAGTTGGCGTTGACGGAAGCAGGACGCATATTTTACGTGCGAGCCAAACAGATTTTGGCCGATCTCGATGAAGTCGAAGCAAGCCTTCTCGCCGACGCCTCCGCACCCACCGGGAAAATAAGTGTTTGCGGCCCTACCTTGTTCGGTCGAGCATTCATGCTTCCGCTGCTCGCCAGATTCCTTGTCGACTATCCTCGCATCTCCCTTGACGTGAAGTTGCTTGATCGGCGCGTCAATATCGTGGACGAAGGAATCGACTTGGCGGTCATGATCGGCGCACTAGAGGATTCGAGCCTGATCGTCCGGAAACTAGGCTCCCTGCTTTGGGTCGTCAGCGGAGCCCCTGCCTATCTCGATCGCCGCGGGGAACCGCGGACGCTCGACGAGCTGTCAAAGCACGATTGCCTGGTTTTCTCACAGCGGAGCGTCGGTTCCGAGTGGCGCCTGCAAAAGTGTGGAAAGCCGATAGACGTTCGAGTGCCCGTTAGAATGCGGGCGAATACATTGGACGCCGTGGTTGCTGCTGCACTAGAAGGCGGCGGTCTCGTGTACGCCCCGGCATGGCAGGTGTTCGAACACATCACCGCGGGACGCCTGAGGGTCGTGCTCCGTCAACACGAATTGCCACCTATCCCGATTAGCGCAATCGTCAGTCATACAAAATTGCTGTCTGCAAAAGTACGACTACTGCTCGACTTCTTCGTGAAGGAACTTGCTCGTAATGACCTCTTGGAACCTCCGTCCTTGCGGCTGAAAGCGGCGAAAGGAAAGCACCAGATGCCGAAGCGCAGTGCTCGCTCAAAACGCTTGTGATTCTTCATATTATGGGATTGCGTCACTGGCCTGGACGTCGCTCAACGGTGCCGCCGCCGGACCGATGGCAGAGGCAGTCGATAACAGTCTGCCATATCTAACGCCGGAGGATATCAGCGCCCTTGTTGCTATCTTCGCACGGTTGCAGCGCAAACAGGTGATTACACTGTGTGTGATCGGCCATCCATGTTCAACGGATTGTGCTGGCTCGAATAGCACTGACCGCCACTCTTTTTCGCGCTTCGATTGATCGGCGCCCGAGCAGCCAACTTAAGATGGTTTGCGATTAGTCATTTCAGGAACTACGCCAAAGTGCTGGAGTTTACGCTGAGCCGCCTGTGAGGAACCTGTTCTGGGACGCTGGGAAATAACGTCGGCGGCTCAGGGTTAGTGCTTGAGCAACTACAAGCACACTGGGAGTGTTCGGCCATGAGAGTTGCGTTCCTTGTGTTGTCGGTTCTCGTTTTGACAGCCGGAATAGGAAGGCACGCCGAGGCGCAAAACTATCCGTGGTGCGCGAATTATTCCAAGGGCGCGCTGAATTGCAGCTTCGTCACCTATGAGCAGTGCATGGCCGACGTGAGCGGGATCGGCGGCTTCTGTGAGCAGAACAACACCTATAAACCGTCGGGCGCTTCGCCCCCGCGACACAAGCCGCAGCCACATTCCTGATCGCCAGCGCAGGCGAAACTTTGCCAAGGTCGTCCTAGCGCTCTTGCAGAATCTCGTTTCCCGCGTAAGGCTTAGCCCGCGGCCTGGGGACGACGCTTGCATATCCTCATCAACGACTTCATCGGCGGCGTGCTCGATCGTGGCATGCCGCTTTATGTGCGCAACCTCATCGACGGCCTGAACGAGGAAGGATTTCGCGTCAGCGTGGTCCGCGCCCCGCGGATTTGCCGCAAGCTGCCGCGAAGCTTTTTTTACGTCATTACGGTCCTGGTCGAGCAAACCGTACTGCCGCTCCTCGGATTGATCCGGCGCGCCGACCTCACGCTTTATCCGTACAATTCGGTCGCCATTATCGATCTGCTCACGAGGCGCGGCCGGATCGTCGTTCACGACCTCGAACAGCTCAATCGCGGCCTGTCGCCATCGAAGGCTTATTATCTGGCGTGCTATGGCGCGATCAGATGGCTCAATCATGCGGTTTTCACCATCTCTGAGCTGTCGCGCCTGCGCATAGGCGAGAGCGGCCTGTTCGGCTCCGGCCCGGTGACGATCCTGCCGAACACCTTCTACGCGTTCGAGCGGTTGCTTCGCGTCGCGGCACCGCATCGCGAAGCAAAGAATTCGCTGCTGCTCTGCACCGGCTCGACCGCCAACAAGGATCTCGAAGGCGTTACCGCCGATTACTTACCGAGGCTCTTGGAGCGCGGTTTTCGCGTATCGGTGTTTGGCTTGCACAAGGCAACCGATGCGTCGCGATTGGCAGCATTTTCCGCTTATCTCGATTCCGGCCAATTACGGCTGTGCGGACAGCTTTCCGACGGCGAGGTCGCGGTCGAGTATAAAAAGCATGAAATCGTGTGGGTGCATTCGTTGCGCGAAGGTTTTGGCCGTTGCGTGGTCGAAGGCCGGCTCGCCGGCAGCCGCGTCATTTGCACGGCGATCCCCGAATTCGCCGAGTTGCAGGACAGCGACGTTTATCTGTACCGGGATCCGATCGAGTTCATGGCGATGCTCGAAGGTCTCGTTACCGCCGACGCGCCGATCGGCCCCTATAGCGGCTATCCCTATCGTGAACTGCTGCGCAGCGCGATCAAGCAGGGTTTGTAAAAGCTATCCGTCTTGCCGTAGCGCGTTTTCGATGATCGTACGGCAGGCGATGAGTTCGTCCAGCGCCGCTTGCAGCTTGCGGCGGTCTTCGATGGATTGCCCCTTGGCCGGCTCGGGGGCCGACGGCAATTCCACCACCGGTTCATGGCGTTCTTCCCCGGCAGCCGCAACCGGCGCCCGCGGCGGCGCAACAGCAAACAGGTTCGGCTCCGGCCGCGTCGTTGTCGTCTCACCGGTTTCGCCAACCGCGGCGTCTTCGTCCAATTGCGGTGGCGGCGGCTCGGCGCCGGCGCGCCATACGTCCTGGACGAATGCCGCGCCCTCTTCTTTCAGGATTCGCTGGACGCCGCGAATTGTATAGCCTTCGCCGTAAAGCAGGTGGCGCACGCCGCGCAACAGATCGACATCGTCCGGGCGATAGTAGCGCCGGCCGCCGCCGCGCTTCATCGGCTTGATCTGCTGGAAGCGGCTCTCCCAGAAGCGCAGCACATGCTGCGGCACGTCGATCTCGTCAGCGACTTCGCTGATGGTGCGAAATGCGTCCGGCGCCTTTTCCAATGGACAATCCCCGCGCTTGCGTTTGCAGCCCCGACTGAAGGTGACGCAACCGAAACCGGCGATAACCTACTACGCTTGATCAACTTTCGGCGGCAGGCGGCGTCAGTCCGAAGGCACTCCCTTGCCGTCGCTTTCCGCATTGATCCGTTGCTTGAGGATAGCGGACGGTTTGAACACCATGACCCGGCGCGGCGAGATCGGAACCTCTTTGCCGGTCTTGGGATTGCGGCCGATACGCTGGCCCTTCTTGCGCACCACAAACGAACCAAAGGAGGATAGTTTCACCGTTACGCCGCGTTCGAGGCAGTCGGTGATTTCCTTCAATACAAGTTCTACGAGTGTCGCAGATTCAGTGCGAGACAGTCCGACCTTTTGATAGACCGCCTCACACAAATCGGCACGTGTGACCGTCTTTCCCGCCATCGCCAGCCCCGAGCACGGCGATCGATCAATCGTCGATCTTGATATCGTGCTGAATTATCAAGAATATTAGCTCGCCCGCAGCGGAACGGTCAACGGCCTTTGCGAGCCGAACCGGCCGACCTTACCAGCGTACCAAAGCGGCCCCCCAGGTGAAGCCCCCGCCCATCGCCTCGAATAACAAAAGATCGCCGCGTTTAATGCGCCGATCCGCGACCGCGTCCGCAAGCGCCAGCGGTATCGAGGCCGCCGAGGTATTGCCGTGCCGGTCGACGGTGGTGACGATTTTACCCGGCGGAATGCCGAGTTTATGCGCCGACCCGTCGATAATCCGCTTATTGGCCTGGTGCGGGATGAACCAATCGACGTCGGCTGCGGTGTAGCCGGTGATTTTGAAAGCGTCCTCGACCACGTCGGTAATCATCGCCACCGCGTGGCGGAACACTTCCCGCCCCTCCATGCGCAAATGCCCGACGGTGCCGGTCGATGACGGGCCGCCGTCGACATAGAGCTTCGATTTATGCCGGCCGTCGGAGCGGAGCCGCACGGTGAGAAGGCCGCGATCCTCGCGGGTGCCCGGCTGCTCCTGGGCATCGAGCACGATGGCGCCGGCGCCGTCGCCGAACAGGACGCAGGTGCCCCGATCGGTCCAGTCCAGGATACGCGAGAAGGTTTCCGAGCCGATCACCAGCGCGCGCGAAAAAGCGCCAGTGCGAAGCAGCGCGTCCGCGGTCGACAGCGCATAGACGAAGCCGGAGCACACCGCTTGCAGATCGAACGCGGCGCCGCGGGTGATGCCGAGGTCGGCCTGCACCGACACCGCGCTCGCCGGGAACGTATTGTCCGGCGTCGACGTCCCCAGCACGACGAGATCGATCGACTGGGCATCGACATGGGCGTGCGCCAGCGCGGCTTGCGCCGCGCGAACCGCCATGTGCGAAGTGAACTCGCCCGGCGCGGCAATGCGGCGCTCATGGATGCCGGTGCGCTGAACGATCCACTCGTCCGTCGTATCGACCTTGCGGGCGAGATCTTCATTGGTAAGGACTTGGCTCGGCAAATAGCTGCCGCAGCCGAGGATAACCGAACGCATCGTCACGAAGCCGCTCCGCCCACTTTTTGGTTTCCGATCGCCTGGCTGGCAACCGCTGGGGTTGCCACGGCTTCGCTCACAACGGCTTGACGCGGCACTTTGGGACGGCTGAGCGCGGCCCTGATCTTGGCCAGCAATTCGTCTTGCACGACGCCGTAACCGAGCTCGATCGCGGCGGCAAAACCTTCGGCGTCGGTGCCGCCGTGGCTTTTGATGACAATGCCGTTCAGCCCAAGAAATACGCCGCCGTTGGCGCGGCGCGGATCCATACGCTCGCGCAACTGCCGGAACGCCGAGCGGGCGAAAAGATAACCGATCCGCGCGCTGAGCGACCGCGACATCGCGCCTCTGAGATATTCGCCGATCTGCCGCGCCGTGCCTTCCGCCGTCTTGAGCGCAATATTGCCGGCAAAGCCTTCGGTAACGACGACGTCGACCTTGCCGCGGCCGATATCGTCGCCCTCGACAAAGCCGCGATATTCAAGATCGAAAGGGTTCTCTTCGCGCAGCAAGCGGCCGGCTTCGCGGACTTCCTCGAGACCTTTCGCTTCCTCGACGCCGATATTGAGCAAGCCCACGCTCGGCCGGTCCAGGCCGAACAGAAATCCGCGCCGTCGCGGCCCCCATCACCGCGAGATCGACGAGGTGCTCGGCATCCGCTCCGATCGAGGCGCCGACATCGAGCACGATCGACTCGCCGCGCACCGTCGGCCACAGGGCCGCAATCGCCGGCCGGTCGATGCCCGGCAAGGTTTTCAGGTTGAACTTCGACATCGCCATCAGCGCGCCGGTATTGCCGGCCGACACGACCATGTCGGCCTCGGCCTTCTTGACGGCGTCGATGGCCAGCCACATCGAGGACTTCCAGCGACCATAGCGCAGCGCCTGGCTCGGCTTGTCCTCCATCCGCACCACCACCTCGCTATGGACGAGGCGGGAGGCTGATTTGAGCTTGGGGCGAGCGTCGATGAGCGGTGCGACCTGAGCGGAATCGCCGAAGAACAGGAATTCGCTGTTGGGATGGCGCGCAAGCGCCAGTTCGGCACCGGCAATGATGACGGCGGGGCCGTTGTCTCCCCCCATCGCATCAAGTGCAATGCGGACCTTGTCTGACATTGTCTGACCTTGCGGTCCTAGGTCCGAGAGATGGGAAAACGCCATCGGGCGCAAGAATAGCGGTTCGATGCCCGGAAACAAAGTGGTTCAGCGGCCATGTCGTATCCCGGTTCCGATGCTCGCAGGTGAACGCCGCGGCCCTATCACGCGCAACTCGGAATCGAAGGCGCCCCGGCAAACATATGATCCTAGTACGTTTTTAGAATTTAACTCGCTACGCTCGTGCACGGGGGGACTATAGGAATTTCAACTCCGTCGCACTAGCCCCCTGCGCACTAGCCCTTTGTCAGTTTGGCGAGCGCGGCAAAAGGACCGTCCTCGGGTTCCGCGGGGGCCGGAGGATCGAAAACCGCGCCCGGTTTGCGCGGATAGGGATCGAGGCCGAGGACCAGGAACTCGGTGGCGAGCGACGCGAGATCGACGATCCCGTCAACCAGCGGCTCCGGATCGTCCCATTTCGGTTCGCGGGGCTCGGATTCGCTATCGCCCTCCTCCCGCAACGCTGCCCGCCGCGGCACAAAGTTCAGATCGACTTTTTCCTCGACCTCATTCGTCAGCGGCTCCAGTGTGACCACGCAATCCTGGCCGACCGTCGCCGAGACCCGGCCCGTTACATGCAATCCGTCGGCGCCGCGCCGCATGACGTCGAAACTGGCTTCGAGGCGGGGCAGATCGCGCAATCCGGCCACCCGCGCCACCGCGGCACGCGTGCTGGCGTCCGCTACGAGATCGACATGCCGGCCGGCTTCGGTCACTTCCTCTATCGTCACCGGAAAGCTCCAGAGTTCACCGAAGCCCGAAGTTTCCGGTGCGGCCGGCTTTTGTTCGGCGGGACTTTGTTCGAAAGATTTGTGTTTACCCACGTCCTTTTGCTTACCCATGTGCAACGGCCTCAGGCTTTGGAAAGTCAATCTCGCCGCGCAATAATGCATCAGCTTCCTGGACACCAAATTGCCGCAGCACGGCGCGGGCGTAACGTGCCAGCCGCATTGCGCGAGCGGTCTCCATTGCGGGGAAGATATTGCGCGCCAGCGCGTTCTCAAGTTCGCGGTCGTCGGATGCCGCAAAGGCCGTGAGATAAGCGGCCTGACGTCCATAGAAGGCCTCGCCGAACTGCCGCATGCGTTTCGGCACGGCGAGATCGCCGACCCCCATCTCGCGCAGATTGTCGTCGAGGTCGCGGCAGAAAACGTCGAACAGCTTCTGCCCGATGCCGCCGGCGGAACCTGCCTCGCCGCCGAACCCGGCCAGCACCAGCACGATATGAAGGACGATCAGATCGAACCGGCCGTCGACGGTGTCAGGCACCCCGTAGTTTTTGTAAAAGACCGGCAACCGCGCCTGCGCCACGATGGCGCCATAGAGCTCGCGGATGCTGCGGTCTTCGGAGCTGGGTCGAAAACGCCACAAGATCATAAGGTTAATCCGGGTCATCGTGATCCGCCGACGCGGCGGGTAGAGCCTGCCGATTGCCGATGGATTGCCAATCGGTGGCTTTTGGGGGTACGGCACGCGGCGCCGGGTGGCAAGTTTACGTGCTAGGCTCGGCGGCAAGTTAGGGACGAGGATGCGGGGCAGCTTTGCGGATAGCGGAAGCCGGCGGACACGCCGGCCTGCGGTTACGGCGCGCGCCGCGATTTTCGCGCTCGGGCTTTTGCTCGCCGGCTGCGGCGGCGAGACATTTCAGCGCGGCTATGTGCTGCCCGACGGTGCGCTCGAGCAAATTCCGCTCGGCGCCTCGCAAGAACAAGTCTTGCTGGTGCTCGGCACTCCTTCGACGGTGGCAACGGTCAGCGGCGAAGCGTTTTATTACATTTCGCAGAAGGCAGACCGCCCGGTCGCCTTCCTCAACACCAAGGTCAGCGATCAGCGCGTGATCGCCGTGTATTTCGACAAGGACCGCAAAGTTCAGCGGCTGGCGGAATACGGCATGAAGGACGGCAAGGTGTTCGAATTCGTCAGCCGGACGACGCCGACCGCCGGTAACGATCTCTCCGTCATCACGACGATCCTGCACAATCTCGAAGGCAAAGGCACGTAACCGCGCCTCGCTCATTCCGTCATGCCCGCGCATAGCCGTTCGAAGAACGGCGTCGCTTCGCTCGCCTATGTCGCGGACATCCACGTCTTCCTTGAGAGTCCGGAGAAAAAAGACGTGGATGCCCGGCACAAGAGCCAACACTTGGGCTCGCCGGAGGCGAGACCCGAGTGCCGGGCATGACAACCGGGGTTAGTGCGCCAGTATCGCGAGCAACAACAGCGCCACGATATTGGTGATCTTGATCATCGGGTTCACGGCCGGGCCGGCGGTGTCCTTATAGGGATCGCCGACGGTATCGCCGGTCACCGCCGCCTTGTGGGCGTCGGAGCCTTTGCCGCCGTAATGGCCGTCCTCGATATATTTCTTGGCATTGTCCCAGGCGCCGCCGCCCGAGGTCATCGAGATGGCGACGAACAGGCCGGTGACGATCACGCCGAGCAGCATCGCGCCGAGCGCCGAGAACGCCGCCGATTTGCCCGCAGCACCGCCGCCGGCGACATAATAGATGACAAAATAGGCGACGATCGGCGACAGCACCGGCAACAGCGACGGGATGATCATTTCCTTGATCGCGGCCTTGGTCAGAATGTCGACGGCGCGGCCGTAGTCCGGCTTGTCGCGGCCCTGCATGATGCCGGGCCGTTCGCGGAACTGACGCCGCACTTCCTCGACGATCGACGAAGCGGCACGGCCGACTGCGGTCATGCCCATCGCGCCGAACAAATAGGGCAGCATGCCGCCGAACAACAGACCGCAAACGACGTAAGGATTATTAAGCGAGAAGTCCGGCGCCACGCCCTGGAAGTAAGGGTGCTGCGCCGCGCCGGCGACGAAGAACTTCAGATCCTGGTTATAGGCGGCAAACAGCACCAGCGCGCCGAGGCCCGCCGAGCCGATCGCATAGCCCTTGGTCACGGCCTTGGTGGTGTTGCCGACGGCATCGAGCGCGTCGGTCGACTTGCGCACTTCCTTCGGCAGACCGGCCATTTCGGCAATGCCGCCGGCATTGTCGGTGACCGGGCCGAAGGCGTCGAGCGCAACCACGATACCGGCCAGCGCCAGCATGGTCGTCACCGCGATGGCGATGCCGAACAGACCCGCGAGATTATAGCTGATCAGGATGCCGGCGATGATCACCAGCGCCGGCAGCGCGGTGGCTTCGAGCGACACTGCAAGGCCTTGGATGACATTGGTGCCGTGGCCGGTCACCGACGCCAGCGCGATCGAGTGCACCGGGCGATAATTGGTACCGGTGTAGTATTCGGTGATCACGATGAGAAGTCCAGTCACCGCCAAGCCTACGACGCCGCAGATGAACAGCGTCTGGCCGGTATAGGCGACGCCCGGAAGCGGCCCGAAGCCGATCAACTCGTAGACCACGCCGGCAATGCCGATCAGCGACAGTATCGCGGTTGCGATCATGCCCTTATAGAGCGCGCCCATAATCGATTGGCTGGCGCCGAGTTTGACGAAGAACGTGCCGACGATCGAGGCGATGATGCAGACGCCGCCGATGGCGAGCGGCAAGGTCATCATCTTCATCAGCATGTCGGGATTGGCGCCACCGAAGAAGATGGCGGCGAGGATCATGGTCGCCACCGTGGTCACCGCATAGGTCTCGAACAGGTCGGCCGCCATGCCGGCGCAGTCGCCGACATTGTCGCCGACATTGTCGGCGATGGTGGCGGGGTTGCGCGGATCGTCTTCCGGGATGCCGGCCTCGACCTTGCCGACCAGATCGCCGCCGACATCGGCGCCTTTGGTGAAGATGCCGCCGCCGAGCCGGGCGAAGATCGAAATCAGCGAAGCGCCGAAGCCGAGCGCCACCATGGCGTCGACCACCTCACGATCGTTCGGTGCCAGATGCAGCGAGCCGGTGAGAAAGCCGAAATAGAGCGTGACGCCCAAGAGCGCCAAGCCGGCTACCAGAAGACCAGTGATCGCGCCGGCCCGGAAGGCAATCTCGAGCCCGTCGGCCAGCGATTTGGTGGCGGCCTGCGCGGTGCGCACATTGGCGCGCACCGAGACGTTCATGCCGATGAAGCCGGTGGCGCCCGACAGGATGGCGCCGACAGCGAAACCGACGGCGACCAGCCAGCCGAGGAAATAGCCGACGATCAGGAAGATCACGATGCCGACGCCGGCGATCGTGGTGTATTGCCGTTTGAGATAAGCCTGCGCGCCTTCGCGGATCGCGGCTGCGATCTCCCGCATCTTTTCGGTGCCGGCGTCGGACGCCAGCACCGAGCGCGTGGCCCAGATGGCGTAAACGATAGCCAGTACGCCGCAAATTACGATGAGCCACAAGGTATTCATGGAAGTCCCCGGTCTGTAGGAGGGCCGGAACTCAAGGCCGGCCCGAAAGGAATGGCGCCCCGCATACAATGCGACGGCGGCCAGTGCAATTGGCGCGGACATGACACAAAATACCCCCGCCGCGCAACGCGAAATCAGCCCCTTTCCCCGCCTTCCGCGAGGCGGCAAGCACGATCGTTCCTACGGCGGGCGGCGCCTCACCTTACAGGGCCCTGAGATCGTAGAGCCGCGCCCATTCCCGCCGCAGCGTCTTCGGCCTCACCTTCCTGATCCGCCACAGCGTTTGCGCGCATTCGAAAGGATCGGCGCCGCAACAGGTCCGCTCCCGGCGGCAACGCTTCTTGCCGCAAAAACGGAATGAGCCCAGCAGGTCGCATTGCGCCCGGCCTATCAAAGGAAGGCGCTTCGAATACGGGAGGCGAAGCCACTCTTCGAGCATCAGCCGGCCGGGAAAACTACGGCTGCCGTTGTGCATGGGGGGTCTCCATCGCAAACCTTCGGTCCGTCACCCTGTGGCGCTCGGCCGGAGGCCGAGCCATCCAAGTCGGCTGCTGCCGACTTGGCACTTCGAATTCCGAAATCGGATAATCCGATTTCGGGTGGGGCGACGGCGGCACGGCCTCGTAGCGTGCACCCTTCGAGGCCCGCGCCGTGCGCGGGCACCTCAGGGTGACGAAACGAAAGCACGCGCAAGCTCATCCCTTCCCGCGATGCCTGCGCATCCGAGTTTTGCCGTACCACGCCATTCCGTTGTGCCTCCCCGAAGGGAGGCAGGGCGCCAAAAGACGCACCGCCGGGTACCGCACCTTTCGGTGCGGCGCGCGCCTTGGCTCCGCTCTCTCCCACTGTACCGGAGAGAACCGGGGTCGCCGGGACCCCTTGGAGCCGGCGCGCTCGCCTTTCGGCGCCCCACCGCGGCCTCGACCTCTCGGCTCGGCTCGAGCCAGCGCTTCCTGGAATTACCGGATGCAAACGGGAGGACCCTCTCCGGCACCAGTGCAGCGAGCACCTCGCAGACCGGCAGTGGGCCGGACCGGCATGATGCTCAAGCCGCCCGCGTACGGAATGTATCGTTCCGTCCACGGGAACCGCCCCCGCTCCGCATTCAGGAGTACCCTCGCGAAGGCGCCCTTCGCCGAGCGGGATTTTGGGTATGTAACTGTTATGGCGACGTACGTCAAGTGGCCGTCTCAATAATTGTTACGTCTGGTAGGATGGGTAGAGGGACGCGAAACCCATCATCTGGGAGAAAGCCCGCATGATTATTTTCGCAGCACTGTCCGTTCCCGGCCCAGAGCGTGCGCGCCGCCGGCAGCCGACGGTTTTGGATGGACCAAATTTGTGCTAACACCCCTGCACAGTGATTTTGACTCTTTGAGATTTTCACCCGAGCCGAGTGGGGACCCGAGCGGGCCGGATAGCCTCAACCGGTCAGATCCTCTGTGCAAAGCCGCTGGTGTGCGACGCCAATCGAAAACGCGGAATGTTGAAGGTTAGCTCATGGCTGCTCGGATGGCATCCCGCCCGGGGCGCTGGATTATTCACAGTGGCGTCTGTTTGGCGGCCATAGCTATGCTGGCGGCAATGGCGAGCGAGAGCGTTGTCGCTCAGACGTTAACGGCGCCAACCCCTCAGCCAAAACCGTCCCCTGCACCGGATGCAACAAAATCACCGTCCGCCCAGCGCATGAAGTCCTGCAGCGCTTATGGCGCCGGGTTTGTTCAAATTCCCGGCTCCGATGCTTGCGTCAAGATTGGCGGCTTCGTGACAATGGAAGGTACGGCCCATTGATTTCATCAGCAGAGGCCACCTCACGTCATCTGACGTTATTGCCGTTTAAGCGCCTCTACATTGTGCCCAACGGCGCCATTAAGCAATTGCACGTTCTGACCCGCCATGGCCTCGAAGGCGCAAACTCACAGTGCCCACGCTCGTAATGTCTCTCTGATTTGAAACGGATCGTAAGGTTTTGCGAAGAAACGGCCGCCTTCCGGAAGATCTCGCTCCGTCAGGAATTCACGGCCTGAAGTCACGATTATTTTGATCGGCGGCCAGCGGTTTCGAATGGCATGAGCAAGTTTGAGCCCATCCATCGAGCCGGGCATATGAATGTCGGTAAACACCACGCGGATATCGCTACAACTCTCCAGAATCCGGATTGCTTCGTCGGCGTTGGCAGCTTCAATAATCTCGAAGCCGGCATCCTCGATCATTTGGACGGCGCTTTGGCGAATCAATGGTTCATCATCGACAATGAGGATGATTGGCACTTTTCTCATTTTTCCCCGGTCCTACGCTAACTCGCGCCAATCAACTTCCATGGAACGCCCTGGCCGCAACCCTTTGTTGTTGGGCAACATTCCGGCGGGGGAATTCGTTCCAAGATCATCACTCGTACCTGGCCCTCGATGAGCGCCGCGCAATCCAGGTACGATCTAAGCTTCGCTGTCGCCCCGGATTTCACTTCGTTCCGTCTACACTTGTGCGTCAAAAATCTTGGGCGACGCCGTTTTGGTTTTGACGACACGTTGTCGCGCTCGGGTCGTAGCAGACCTGGAACTTCGGGAAGACGGACCGGCAGGCTATCGTCTAAACTCCGCCGTTCGCCGGGGAGACACCGAGAGAATGGCAACTCCCCCATCGCTCAGTCAGGGAGGCTGTACATGCGGAATTCCGTCGCCATTGTTGCCGTCGCGGTGCTTTCATTTGTCATTTTGCCGACGGTAGCGCCGGCTCAAAACTTCGAAAAAAAGAACTACAACTACAGCGACTGGACCAAAGGACGGTTCTCCGAAGCCGTGACAGTTACCGGCCCCGGCAAGATGATCTTTCTCGCCGGCGTCGGCGCTGAGGATGAAAACGGCAAAGGCGGAGATATTCTCTATAAAGGCGACTTCACCGGGCAGTGCAAATACGCTTTTGATAAGATCAAGCGTGCGCTTGAAAAGAATGGCGCAACCCTCGCCGATACCGTGAAGATGGTCACTTATATGACCGACGTCAGATATCAGGCCGATTTCGGCAAATGCCGCCAGGAAGTGTTCGGCACGATGCCGATGCCCGCTCACACTCTCCTGACAATAAGCCAGCTTGCCTGGCCCGGCATGCTGGTCGAAATCGACGTCACCGCGATGGTCCCTTTGAAATAGGCGAGAGAATTTGGGCGCCAGCGTCATTGCGAGGAGCCAACGGGTCCGCGCGAAGCGCGCGGCCCGATGACAGGCTCCACGACGAAGCAATCCAGTCTCTGCCGCCGAGCTGGATTGCTTCGCGGAGCTTGTCATCGGGCCGGCCACTTCGGGCCGGACCCGTTGGCTCGCAAGGACGAATGAACCGAACTACGGATACTCAATGAACGCACGACATAGTTGCGCTTGCTTACTCGCGATCTTCGCGCTGACAGTACCGGCCGCAGCCGATGAGCTCGACGACATCAAGAGCCGCGGGCAGCTCCTCGTCGGCGTGACCGAAAGCTCGCCGCCGTTCAGCTATCGCGAGGCCGGCAAGGGCATCGTCGGCTATGACGTCGACCTCGCCGAGCGCGTCGCCGAAAATCTCGGCGTTGCCGCCGAGAAGATCCCGATCATCAATGCCGAACGTATCCCGGCCCTCCAGCAGAACCGCGTCGATCTCGTCGCCGCCAGCATGACCCGCGCCAAGGGCCGCGCCGAGACAATCGCCTTCAGCTACGCCTATCTCGATTCCCCGCACAAAGTGCTGGTGCGCCGGTCGAGCGGCATCGTCCGCATCGCGCAACTGGCCGGCCGCAAGCTTGCTTTGGTGCGGTCGGCAAGCGTCGATGCCGAACTGAAAGCCGCCGTTCCGACCATGGAAATCGTGTTGTTCGACGATTACGACCAAGCCTTCGCCGCCCTGACGGACGGGCGCGCCGATGGCTTTTTGGCCGACAAGACGCTGCTGTCGTGGTTTGCGCAGAAGAGCGCGCGAGCGGAGAATTTCGCGCTGATCGATGACTATGAATTGCCGCGTACCGCCGGCTTCGCATTGAAGAAGAACGAGCCCCGCTTTCTTGATTTCGTCAATCAGACGCTGCTCAAGCTCGAAGCGTCAGGCGAGGCGGCGGAAATTTTCAATGCTTGGTTCGCGCCATTGCCGCGAGCATTTCGCATCCAGCCCGATTAGGACAAAGCGTTCTCGAGTTGGTCTTTTCGTGTGGGCGGTTTCCCTTCGTTATCAGCGCTCGCCAAATTCAACGCGCTACTCCGCGATCATCAGCCAAATTAAGCGTCCCAAAAGGGGGAACTCACGCCGGCATGGCGCGTTAGTGCGTGCCTTCACTCCAAATGAGAGATACACATGATTCGACACATCATATTCGTTGGCGCCATGGCGCTTGCAATGTCGACCGGAGCCCACGCTCAAGGAGTACCAGATGGCGCTGCTCACGGCGCGCGCGTCGGTGAGCACGACGCCGGTCCCGTGGGAGCGGTTGTCGGCGGTGTCGTTGGCGGCGTCGTAGGCGGTGTGAACGGCGTATTGGGTATCGACGATCGGCCTCGGTTTCACAGCTACGTCGTCGAGCGTCATTACCCTTCTTACGAGTATCGCGACGAACTTCGTGTCGGTGCCGTGCTCCCGGATGCAGGCGTGACATACTATGAAGTACCAGCCGAATATTCGCGTGCCCGAGAGTACCGCTACACGATCGTCAACGGACACACGGTGTTGGTTGACCCGCGGACTCATACAATCGTTCAGATTGTCGATTAGTCGGCCCTATTGAGAAAGCCGCCCTTCGGGGCGGCTTTTTATCTTTCGGTGCACTTTAAGTGCTGAAAGCCACATCAGGCTTCATCGCCGAGATCAGTAGCTGCCGCAAAATGATCGCACGCGGCCGGCGCTCCTCCTTTAGGGCGGAGCTTGAGGGAGCGCTCGATTCGAATGTGCGGCTAGACCGTTGCCGCTATGCGCTGCGAGCGACAACGCGATCAGCGCCGCGCCGCCGTAAACCAGATCGATGCCGACCAGCAGCCCCAGCACCCAGACGGCGGTACCCGGAAGCCCGATGACAATGGCTCCGACCAGGAACAGGTCGATGATGCCATTGAGCACCAGCCAAACCCAGCGGCTCGACAGCGCGCGCTGGTACTCGAGCCCGAACATGATCGAGAAAATACCTTCCATCGCGAAGTAGATGAGCAGCGCAAGTGTCAACGACATCGCGCCGCTGACCGGCCAGCCGATCAACAGGGCACCAATCACAACGGCAAGAAGAGCCGAGAGCAACGACCACCAGAAGCCGGGCGCCTGTTTCAACCAGAACGTCGTTATCAGGCCGACAATACCGCTGAAGAGAAAAAGCCAGCCCAGTAATATTGTTACCGACAGAGTGGCCCAATTTGGAAGCACGATGGCCGCCACGCCGAGCACCACCAGCACGATGCCCTCGATCAGATAGGCCAGCCAACGCTCGCGAAGCGCTGTGGCTGCTTCTTGTCCTATGGTCATGACATCCTCGTTGTTGCCGTTTACCGATGCGCTGCACGCGCCAAGCCGCGCGACCCCCGCCATCAAATAAAGAAATGACGCCGCTGCGCCGTCGCTTGAATCGAATGACCGAACATGTGCCGCCAATTGGCAAAGTGTCGGTGGAGAATAAACAGCAGAACCGTCGAACCCATTCAATTCCGGTTTAGGAATCCAACTTCAATTTTGCGCGATTCGGCTGGACGGTATTCGTGCACCAGACCCGCCTTCTCACTAAGAATTCTAGAAAATCTCGAGCGACGGCGCCGTCTCCTGGAACGAGGTAGTAAGCCGGCGGGTTAGCGGCAGAGGTATTGGAATGACAAAAATACGAGAGATGCGGATCCACCGCTTCGGCGGCCCGGATGTTCTCCAGGCAGATGAGGTCGAACCTTCGCTTCCCGACGCCTCCCAGGTTCTGGTCGGTGTGAAGGCTGCGAGCATCAATCCCGTCGATTTCAAGATCCGAAGCGGCAAATACCCGGCGGTCAAAGAGGATCGCCTGCCCTACACGCTCGGCCGCGATATATCCGGCGTCGTCGAAAAATGCGGCGCCCAAGCCACCACGTTCAAAGTCGGCGACGCAGTTTTTGGCATGGTCGGCATTGGCGGCGGAGGATACGCCGAAAAGGCCGTACTCGACCAAAGAGCGATCGCCCGCAAGCCGCCCGGCATCGATGACACCTGCGCCGCGACTATTCCGCTAGCCGGACAGACCGCATGGCAAGGGCTGTTCCGGCACGGTCAGTTGAAAGCCGGTCAGTCCGTTCTCATTCACGGCGGCTCGGGCGGCGTCGGACACTTCGCTATCCAGTTTGCAAAGGCGAAAGGCGCGCGTGTTCTCACCACGGTCTCGACCTCCAATGTCGCTTTCGCGAAGTCGCTCGGCGCCGATGTCGTCATCGATTACAAGACGCAACGTTTTGAAGATCATGCCTCCGATCTCGATATGGTCTTCGACTTGATCGACGGAGAGACGCGCGAGCGTTCGTGGAAACTGCTGAAACGGGGCGGCACGCTGGTCTCGACGTTGAGCGACCCCTCCCAAGAAAAGGCGAAGACACTGGGACTAAGGGCCTTGCGCTAAACATACCCGCTTGAGCAAGCGTCCGAAGCGCTGAAGACGGTCGAGCAAGGACATTCAGTCGGCAAGATTGTGCTTGTTGTGAGCTAGGCCACTATTGTTATTGTCCTGCCGCCGTCACTCGCCACACGGTATTGCCGACATCGTCGGCAATCAGCAAGGCGCCCGTTTTGTCGAGCGCCACGCCGACCGGACGGCCGCGCGCTTCGCCATTCGCGTTCAAAAATCCGGTCACGACGTCCTCGGCCTTGCCATTCGGATGGCCATCGCTGAACGGCACGAAGACGACTTTATATCCGTTGAACTCCGGCCGGTCCCAGCTGCCGTGCTCGCCGACGAACGCGCCGCCGCGGTACTTCGCCGGCAGACCGTCCGCGGTGTCGAAAACGAGCCCCAGCGGGGCGACGTGGGAGCTCAAGGCATAGTCGGGAACGATCGCCTTGGCGACGAGATCGGGTCGCTGCGGCTCGACGCGCGGATCGAGGTGCTGACCGAAATAGCTGTAGGGCCAGCCGTAGAATCCGCCATCCTTCACCGAAGTCATGTAATCGGGCACGAGATCGGGGCCGAGCTCATCGCGCTCGTTGACGACGGTCCATAGCGCCCCGCTTTGCGGCTCGAAGGTCAGGCCGTTCGGGTTTCGCAGGCCGCTCGCAAAGATGCGCCAGCGGCCGGTGGCACGGTCCACTTCCCAGATGGCAGCACGGTTCTTTTCCGCCTCCATTCCGTTCTCGGTGATGTTGCTGTTCGAGCCGACGCCGACATAGAGCAACGAGCCGTCGCGGCTTGCCACCAGACTCTTGGTCCAGTGATGATCGATCGGGCCGCCCGGGAGCGACGTGAGGCGCTCGCCAGGAGCAGTAATCTTTGTATCGCCCTGATTGTAAGGATAGCGCACGATCGCGTCCGTGTTGGCGACGTAGAGATCGGAGCCGACCAGCGCCACGCCGAATGGCGAGGCCAAGTGATCGAGGAAGACGCTGCGCGTGTCCGGTTTGCCGGCGCCGTTAGTGTCGCGGAGCAGCGTAATGCGATTGCTTTCCCCCGTGTTGCCGCCCGAGGTCACCCATGATTCGACCCAGCCCATGACGATGTCCTTCGGCCGCCGGATCGGCTGGACGTCCGGTGACTTGGATTCGACAGCTAAAATGTCGCCATTCGGCAAGACGTAGATCGAGCGCGGATGCTCGAGGCCTTGCGCCAGCGGCTCGATCTTCAGTCCCGGAGCGACGGTCGGCGTCTCTCCCTCTTTCCAGCCCACGACCTTAGCCAGATGCATCGGCGGCATGAGGTATTGTTGCAGCGGTGGCAAGACCGGATTCGGACCGACCTGAGTCATCGGGTCGAAAGCGTCTGCGCTACGTGCTGTCAGCACCGCGGTCGAGACGCACAACAGCGCCAGCGCCGCAACTCGGCCGGCGCGCCGGTAACGAAAGTTAAATTGAAGCATCACGCGATTACCTCTGTGTCGGCGGTGCCATACGATTCACGCATCATCCAACCTGTCAGAATCAGGACGAGCACGGTCGCCGCGGAAAGCAAGAGTCCCAAGGGAACGACCGACGTCCAGGCGTCGCGCGTGTGCACGAACATATCGAGTGTGGCCAGGATCAAGGCGACCAGAAAGCCGAGCGCATACGGCCAGGTCAGGCGGCCGCGCAGCGGCGAGCGCACCGCGAATGTCTCGACCAGGGCGACGACGACGGTGACGCAGCCGACAATCACCCCGACGGTAAGAAGCCATGCGGAGAAGTCGGCCCACATCATGTCCGCCGTCCGCCAATAGGCAAGATCGGTCGCCAAAGCTCCAACAAAACAGGAAGCCGTAAAGGCGGCGAGCCATCGGTGAATTGGCCGCCGGCCGACCCGCATGGTTGGAGGCAGATCGTCCGGGATCATCGTGCCGTCCATGCTGACGTAAATCGATGATCAGAAACGCATTGCCAAATAATTCGTTCCTCGGCTCGCCTTCGGCAAACCGCTGGCGGCCGGTCCATCGTTCATTTGTTCGGTGAATTTCGGCGACGCCTGTGGCTGCGCGAACTCTAGATCACGCCGCCCCGAGATACCTGATCGGCCGCCCCGGTGCGATCGCTTGCGCAGCGGCGATGATGGCGTTGGCGTCGACGCCGTAGTGGCGATAGAGCTCGGCGACGGTGCCAGTCTGACCGAAATGCTCGACGCCGAGCGGGCGCACGCGATGGCCGCCGACCGCGCCGAGCCAGGCCAGGGTAGCGGGATGACCGTCGAGCACGCTGACGATGCCGCAATGATGCGGCAGACCGGCGAACAGCCGCTCGATATGCGAGCGGGCATGGACCAGCCCGCGCTCGCGCGCCCGGCACGCCGCCGTCCAGCCGGCATTGAGCCGGTCGGCGGACGTGATCGCCAACAGGCCGACATCGCGGCGGTCTTCGGCCATCAGGCCGACCGCCTGGATCGCTTCCGGCGCGACCGCGCCGGTATAAGCGACCACGACCTGACAATTAGGTCCAGGTTCGCGCAGCCAATAGGCGCCGTCGACAATCGCCTGGCGCAGATCGGGCGTCATGTCGCGTTTGATCTGCTCGACCGGCCGCGTCGATAGACGCAGATAGACCGAGCCCCCGGTTTCGTCGCGCAGCCAGTTGCGCTCCGACGCTTCGCCGGCACCGCTCCTTTGAATGTAATCGAGCGCGAAGGCGAGAATGACGGCGAGTTCGTCGACGAAGCCCGGTTCGAAGGCGGCAAGCCCGTCCTGCGCCATGCCGATCAGCGGCTCGGCGATCGACTGATGCGCCCCGCCTTCCGGCGCGAGCGTGATCCCGGACGGCGTCGCCGCCAGAATGAACCGGGCGTCCTGATAACAGGCGTAGTTCAGCGCATCCAGCCCGCGGGCGATGAACGGATCGTAGAGCGTGCCGATCGGCAGCAAGCGCTCGCCGTTGATGGCATGCGACAGCCCGAGTGCCGACAGCGCGATGAACAAATTCATCTCGGCGATGCCGAGTTCGAGATGCTGGCCTTTCGGCGAGAACTCCCAATTGAAGGTCGAGGGAATGCGCTCGCTCTTGAATGTATCGGCCATGGTCTCGCGCGCGAACAGGCCGCGGCGATTAACCCAGGGGCCCAGGCTGGTCGACACGGTGACGTCGGGCGACGTGGTGACAATGCGTGCGGCAAGCGGCGTCGTGCTGCGCCCGATCTCGTTGAGAAGGCCGCCGAAGCCAAGCTGCGTCGACATGCTCGGCTGGATCGCGATGGCGAGATCTTCCGGCACCTCTATCCGCGCGGCATCGAGGTTGCGATTGCTGGCTTTGGCAAACGGCACTTGATCCAAAAAGCGGCTGATGTCCGCTTCTGGCAGGTTCAAGCCTTCGAACGGCGACCATTCCTGACCGGGCCGGATGTTCATGCCGGCCCGAAATGTTTCCATCTGCGAAGGCGTCATCAGGCCTGCATGGTTGTCCTTGTGGCCGGCGAGCGGCAGGCCGAAACCTTTGATCGTATAAGCGATGAAGCAGACCGGCCGGTCGTGATCCACGCTGTCGAAAGCTTGTGTGATCGCCGCGAGGTCATGGCCGCCGAGATTGTTCATCAGCCGCGCCAGCTCGTCGTCGCTGCGACTTTCGATCAGCTTCGTCACCGCGCCCTGATCGCCGATCTCGTCACGCAGACGCTTGCGCCAGGCGGCGCCGCCCTGAAACACCAGCGCCGAATAAAGCTGGTTCGGGCAACGGTCGATCCATTGCCGCAACACCTCGCCGTCGGGTTCGGCGAAAGCCGCCTGCTGAAGCGCGCCGTATTTGAGGACGACCACGTCCCAGCCGAAATTGCGGAACAGATTTTCATACCGCTCCCACAAGCCTTCGCGCACCACCGCGTCGAGACTTTGCCGGTTGTAATCGACGATCCACCAGCAATTGCGCAGGCCCTGCTTCCAGCCTTCGAGAATGGCTTCGAAAATATTGCCCTCGTCGAGCTCGGCATCGCCAAGCAGCGCGATCGTGCGGCCTTCGGGGCGATCGAGACCCCAGCCGTGGGCGCGCACGTAATCCTGCGCCAGCGACGAAAACAAAGTCTGCGCGACGCCCAGGCCCACCGAGCCGGTTGAGAAATCAACATCGTCAGTATCCTTGGTGCGCGACGGATAGGACTGCGCGCCCTTATAGCCGCGGAACGCTTCGAGCTTTTCGCGGGTCTGACGGCCGAGCAGATATTGGATGGCGTGGAAATTCGGCGCGGCATGCGGCTTCACCGCGACCCGGTCGGCCGGCCGCAGCGTATGGAAATAGAGCGCCGTCATGATGGTGGCGAGCGAGGCGGATGAGGCCTGATGGCCGCCGACTTTCACCCCATCGGTATTCTCGCGCAGATGATTGGCGTTGTGGATGGTCCAAGTCGCAAGCCACAGCACCTTGCGCTCAAGTTCGCGAAGAACGGACAGGTCGCGGTTCGGCGATTGCGGCGTCATGGCAGGCGAATCTCATAGAGCATCGGCAGCTTCATAATGCCCGCGATGGCCGGCAAAAACCTGTCTAATTCTGGCTGTATCCCGCCCGAAAGTGGCATATTCTTGCGTCCGGCCCGATAAAGGAGCGCATTCTTGCCAAAAGAGCCCTTCGACGACATCGACCGGAAAATCCTCGCGGTGCTGCAGGAGGACGGCCGCATGAGTCTATCCGATCTCTCTGCCCGCGTAGCGCTGTCGCCGTCGCCCTGTCTGCGGCGAATCCGCCGTCTCGAACGGGCCGGCATCATCGCACGCTACGTCGCGGTGCTCGACCAGGGCAAAGTCGGACTGCCGGTGAGCGTCTTCGTCTCGATCAAGCTCGAAAGCCAGCGCGTCGAGGCGCTGGAGCGCTTCAAGAAAGCGATTGCGAAATGGCCCGAAGTGCTCGAATGCTATCTGATGACCGGGCCCCGGGATTATCTCTTGCGCATCGTTGCCGCCGACCTTGAAGCCTATGAACGCTTCCTCAAGCAGAAACTGACGCGGATCGACGGCATTTCATCGATCGAGTCGAGCTTCGCGCTCGAGCAGGTGAAATATTCGCATGTCTTGCCGATCGCCTGATCGCGGTATCCTAGGTTGATGACGGCCAGCGCCATGGAATTTCAGGTTCCCAACGGGGCAAAATCGGTGCGCGCCAGTGATGGCGAAAGTGCACGCCAGGACAACGACATTCATCGCTCAATGATCTAAATCGGTCCACAGCACCTTGCTGGGTTAGGGCCAGTCCGGCCCCAGCAGGAGGAGTGCGCCTCCCCTAGTGGATCAGGCCTCCTTAAATTGCTCAACGCTGCGCCGCCCGCGTCGGGTTGATTGAAAAGTTATGATCTTATCCCGCTTATTCATACTGTTGGCTGTGGCGCTGGTGCCCGCCGTCGCTATCCAAGCCTTCCATGAATATGACCTCCGCCGCGGCCGCCAAGCCGAAGTGCAAGACCAGGCGTTCACGCTGGCTAAGCTCGCGGCGGCAGAACAGCAGCAGACCGTCGAGGGCATTCGTCAGGTCCTGATCGCGCTGTCGGAAGTCCCTGCGATAAAAGCGAAGGATAGCAAAGCATGCAATGCTTACCTCGCCGCCGTGAAACAGCAATATCCGGCGTTCATAACCTTTCTCGCCGCCGACATGAATGGCCGCTCCTTCTGCAATACGACTGTCGGTGACGCATCTGTCGTCAATGTCGCTGCCCGGCCCTACTTTGCCAGGGTCATGAAGACGGGCGCATTCACGGTCGGGCAATACTCGATCGGTCTGTCAAATGGGCGAAGGGTGATTCAGTTTGCACTACCGTTTTACGGGGATGACGGCCGCATGGGCGGTGTCATCGTAGCAGCGCTCAGTCTGGATTGGCTCGCCCACCACATCGCCCAAAAGAGCATTCCTGCGGGAGCCGCGCTCGCCATCACCGACCGCAACGGTACTTACCTTGCCAGATACCCCGATAACGACGAATACATCGGCAAACAAAGGCACAATGAAGAATACCTGAAAAAGAAAGGCGGGGGCGTGGCCGATATTACCGGCAGCGATGGCGTGGAGCGCATCGTCGGCTACTCACCCTTGGATGCCGATTTCGGACTTTTTGTCGGCTACGGTCTCGACAAGGCGCGGGCTTTCGCTGCAATCGAACGCGGTACCCGGCGCGGCGTCGTCGTCATTGTGTTGAGCACGTTGCTGGTTTTGGTCCTGACATCATTGGGAGCGCGACGATTCATCGATCGCCCGCTATCCCAGCTGGTCGACGTCGCCAACGAATGGCGGCGCGGCGAATATAGCCGGCGAGTGAACCTTCCAAACAAATCCGAAATCGCCCGGGTCGGCGACGCATTTAATACGATGGCGGATGCGCTCGAGCGGCGCGAGCGTGAACTGGCCGCGACAAAGGAAAAGGCCGAGGAGGCCGCTGCACGGATCATTACGATTTTCGAGAGTACGACCGACAGCGTGCTCATCATCGATCCGGACTGGCGCGTCAGTTTCCTCAATGAGCGTGCCCGGGCCCAGGTCGACGAAGGGCGGAATGTCATCGGCATGAACCTGTGGGAAGCCTTTCCGGATGCCGCGGACACGGAGATTGTCGACCGGTTTCGGCAATCAATGTCGGATCGGCGCCCCGTCTCGTTTGAAGCATCCTGTCCTCGCAACAATGTTTGGTACGCTTTCAATGCGTTTCCTTCCGACCGAGGTCTCGCGGTCTACTTCCGCGACATCACCGAGCAAAAGCAGGCGGTGGAGGCGCGTCGCCTTATGGAGGCGCAGCTTCATCAGAGCCAGAAGATGGAGGCGGTCGGCCAACTCACCGGCGGGGTCGCGCACGATTTTAACAACCTGCTCACCGTGGTTTGCGGGAACCTCGAGCTGATCGAAAAATGTGCAACGGATAGTCGCAAGGTCCAACGGTTCGCCGCGGCGGCGCAACATGCCGCCGATCGGGGCGCAAAGCTGACTGCTCAGCTGCTTGCCTTCTCCCGTCGCCAGACGCTGAACCCCAAACCGGTGAACGCAAGCCGGCTTCTTTGTGGGTTCCAGGAGATCATCCGCCGCGCGGTGGGAACGGGATGCGAATTCAAAGTTCTGAGCGACGAGCCATTGTGGCAGTGCTATGTCGACCCGTCGCTCTTGGAATCCGCTCTACTTAATCTCGCTTTGAATGCGCGCGATGCGATGCGCGATGGCGGCGTACTCACGATCGAGACACGTAATGTTGACCTCGGCGAGGGGAAAGTAGCCGGCTGCGCGTCGGGATCCTATGTCGCGCTGTCTGTCACGGACACCGGCTGCGGGATGTCGTCCGAAGTCCGGGATCGAATTTTTGAGCCGTTCTTCACCACCAAGGACGTCGGCAAGGGTACCGGGCTCGGTCTCAGCATGGTCTACGGCTTTGTGCACCAATCCGGCGGCCATATTGCCGTCGAGAGTGCGCTCGGAGCAGGCACCACCTTCACTCTATATCTGCCCAAAGCCGCTCAAGGGGCCGACGCGGAGGAGCAAGCCATTCCAACGCGGGCACTCCCGACAGGCTCAGAACGCATCCTTTTGGTCGAGGATGATGACGATATCCTGGAGCTTACGTCGGCGGCACTCACCCAGCTCGGCTACCAGGTCGTTTGTGCCCGCGATGGTGAGAAGGCGAAGCGGATGCTCGCCAGCGGCCAAGAGTTTGATCTTTTGTTCAGCGACGTCGTTATGCCACCCGGAATAGACGGCGTTGCGCTTGCTCGCGAAGCGACAAGGCTAAACAAAGGCATCAAAATCCTGCTTACCTCGGGCAACGCAGACGATGTGCTGGCGCGCCATAATGCGGCCGGCGAGTTTCCCATCGTACGCAAACCTTTCCGTCGAGCAGACCTGGCCCAACGTCTGCGGTCCATCCTGGAAACAGCATAAGACCATCATACGCCGCATCTTATAAGACGGCGCCGCTACGATGGCCGCGTAGCCGCGGAAATTGTTGATATTGTGGTCGAACGTCTTTTAGAACGGAACTCTCTCATCACTAACAGGACCGTCTTGATGACAGATGTCAATTTGATGACAGATGACGGTTTGATCACACCTGACCTGCTTGATGACGCACGGCTTGATGACTGCTGACGCACCCACTACATCGCGTTCGTGTGGAATGACTGTTGTCAGTGGTATCAATGAGTACAGGCGACGCGTTCAAAAGTGACCCGGCATTAAATCACGAAATGTGGGCAACCCTGCTCGGCTCCTTTTGCGGTCTATACAGACCGGAAGGCATAGCAGTCGACACGTTCGCAGGCTCGGTGCGGACCGAGAAAATTTACGGGTTCGACGCAATCGACCTTAGTGGCACCGCTTACCGTGTGCAGCGGACGCGTCGAGATGTCAGCGTCGACGGCATGGACTCTTACTATGCGACATTTCAAATTGCCGGCCAATCAACGCTGTTGCAGAACGATCGGACTGCAAACCTCGCAGTCGGCGACGTTGTCCTCGTTGACGGTACTCGCCCGGCGACGTGGATTTCCGAGCGCAGACGCGGCCGATGGTTCAGTTTCAGACTGCCGCGCCAGTCGCTGATTACCCATATGGGATTTGAGCCGGAAGGCGGTTTGTACGCGCAAGGTGAAACCGCTCCGGCACGGCTGCTTTTCCGCACGGTTCTGGACGCGGTCGGTGAACGTGATGCATTGGTTGCACCTGCCGAACCGTATATGCAGTTAGCGATTTACGATCTGCTCGGCGCCATGTTTGCCGCAACAGATACGCCTTCTGTCTCCGCTCATTCCGACAAGCTGTTTGGACGTGTATGCACCGTCATCAAAGGTTGCTTTGCCGATCCGGACATTGGACCCACCGAGGTTGCCGCAAGAGTCGGGATTTCGCTACGGTATCTTCAGAAGCTGTTTGCAGCGCGCGGTTCCACCTTTAGCGGCCACGTCTATTCGCTTCGTCTGGATTACGCCGCGCGTCTCTTACAGCGACGCGCCTTCGTGAAGAGTAGCCAGCCGCTGAGTAGCATCGCGGATGCCTCCGGATTTCGCGACTATGCTTATTTTGCACGATCGTTCCGCCGCCGTTTTGGCTGCTCGCCAAGCGCCGTGGAATCCAAACCTGGGATTCCGAACCAGGGATTCCGGCCCCCGCAGAAGCATAGTGCGTTCCGGTGATGAGGAACGTGCGCGGTCGGACAAGCACAATCACACCTCCGATGGATCGATATTTCATGGTACCCGTTGATCTGGCGTGAGAACGGGAGCGACCTTGCCCTCGTTCAGTTGAGAATGGGAATCCGTCGTGCACAGTTTCAGTCCAGAGTACATCCAGAGTTTACGCGCCATCCTCAATGAGGTGATGTCCAAAGTTCCCGCCGACCAAGATACGCCCGCCGTCAAAGCGCGAATGGCCGAGACTATTTTGCAGGCCGCCGGCAACGGTCAAACGACCTACGAGGGCCTGTTAGGCGTTGCGTATAGCCGGCTTCATACGATCCTTTCGTTGGAGAACCACCTGCGAAAGGCCGTCCGGCAGTGAGGCTGTTCGCGCTGTCGTTGAATAACGCTCATCCCCGCGAAAGCGGGGACCCAGACGCCTCAGTGTACGGCGCAAGCCGATCTGGATTCCCGCTTACGCGGGAACGAGCGGAACGTGGACTTGGCGCGAGACTAATTCAATTCAACGGTGTCGAAATCCGCCGGCATGATGATCTCGAGGAGTTCGCAATCGTCGGAATAGTCGAGCACGCTGTGCCTGATCTTGGGCGGCTGCAGCCAGCATGAACCCTGCCGCATGGTCACCGCGCCAGCGCCGTCGAACTCGCTCTTGATCCAGCCTTTGAGCACATAGATCATCTGAAATTCGACGTCGTGAAAATGCCGCTTCGACACCACGGCCGGAATGCAGGGCGGCACCATCCTGATGACATGCGCCCGCACCAGACCGTTGGTCGCTGCGGCGATGTCGAGATCGCGATATTGGGCGTAAGAGCGCAGGCCCGTGTCGAAGGAATTGGCGTCGAGGTGATTGAAGACGAAACGCTGTTTGCGGGGCGCAGGTTTCGCTTTCGCCTTTGCCGGACGGCTGCGCGCCACCTTGCCGCGCGATCGGCGCGCGGTTCGCGCCACGCGCTTTTCCGGCGCCGCCTTTTTCGCCGCCGATTTGCCGGCGCGGCGAACTCCCCTCACCTTCCTCATCGGCTTTCCATCCGCTTTCTTGAGAGCGTAGCGCGCCGTGTTCTTGAAAGCCATATGCTCTTGAAAGCATGGCGCCGAGCACCAGAAAATCGTTCAAGCCTCGGCCGGACGGCGCGCCAACGAACCCCACGCCAGCAAGACCACAGCGGCGAGGATGACGGGGAACACGACGCCGTTGACCACGACCCAGCCGTAATGCGCCAGCAGCGCGCCAGACGAGAACGAGCCGACCGCCATGGTGCCGAACACCAGAAAATCATTGAAGGCTTGAACCTTGTTGCGTTCGTGCGGATCGTGACATTCCGTGACCAGCGTCGTCGCCCCGATGAAAGCGAAATTCCAGCCGACGCCCAGCAGCGTCAGTCCGATCCAGAAATTCCACACCGATACGCCGGCGAGACCGATCGTCGCCGCCAAGAGGATCAGGGCGAAGCCCGCCCCGATCATGGGCCGCACGCCGAAACGCGCGATCAGCGAGCCGGTCACGAAGCTCGGCGCATACATGCCGAGCACATGCCACTGAATGCCCAGCGCTGCTTCGCCGACGGTGTGATTGCACATCACCATCGCCAGCGGCGCCGACGTCATAACCATGTTCATCATCGCGTAGCTCGCGACGCCGCAGACCACCGCGACGATGAATTTGGGCTGGGCGAGGATGATCCGCAGCGGACGGCCGTCGATCAAAGAATGCGACACCGGCGGCCGCGGAATGCTCAATTGCGTCAACACGGCGGCGGCGAGCAATGCGCAAATGGATTGCGCGATATACGTCGCCGCGAACAAATAGGCCGGCCAGATGTCCTTGGTGAAGATCACGAGTTGCGGTCCGATGACGGCGGCGAAAACACCGCCCGCCAAAACCCAGGCGACCGCTTTGGCGCGGAACTGCGGACTTGCCGTGTCGGTCGCGGCAAAACGGTAGGATTGATGCGCCGACGCGTAGAGGCCGCCGCACAGCGTGCCGAGCGTCAACAGCCCGAACGAGCCGGACAGCACTGCGGCGCAGGAGATGAAGCCGGACAGGATGCCGAACACGATCCGGTCTGCAGGGCAAATCGCCGCCCATAGGCCTTGGAAAGCCAGCCGACCGGCAGGGTGCCAAGCCACATGCCCGCAACCATCATGCTGATCGGTAGCGTCGCCAGCGCCGGATCCGGCGCCAGCATCGAGGCAACGATGGCGGAGGTGGCGACGATCACGGTGCTATTGCCGCCGGCAAGCGCCTGCGCCACGGCGAGAACGAGCGCGTTGCGGGCGGCCAGCCGATCGTCCGTCAGATCGACAATGGGATCGGCGATGACGGTCACGGCTCGCTGCGTTTCTGCCTGAAAGGAGGTTCTTATTTTTCTTCTACCGGGGAATGTGGGACGGCACCACCGGTGTTGGCGCCCGTCAGAACTGCAGCGCCGCCCGGTGCCGCACGACGACGGCACGCGCGTCCGCCGGCATGTGCGCGCCGATTTGCCCGAGCGCGGCCCGCGTTTCCTCGATCAGAAGATCGATGACGTGGCCGGGCCCATCTTCGCCCAGCGCGCCGAGGCCCCATAGAAACGCCTTGCCGGCAAACGCCGCCGCGGCGCCGATCGCATAGGCGCGGACCACATCGGTGCCGCTGCGCACGCCGGAATCCATCATCACGGTGGCGCGCTTGCCGACCTGGGCGACAATGGCCGGCAGCGCATCGATGGCCGCCGGCAGCGCCTCGATCTGGCGCCCGCCGTGATTGGACACGAAGATGCCGTCGACACCGAGCGCCACCGCCTTCTCGGCATCCTCCGGGTGCAATATCCCTTTGATGATCAGGGTTCGCGGCCAGCGATCGCGGTAGCGCGCGACTTCGTCCCAGGTGAAGGCGCCGCCCATTTCGCGCCGCGCAAACGCGATGACGTCGTTGAGCGAGGGATTGGCGCCGGCATAGTGGCGCAGCGTCGCAAAGCGCGGAATGCCGTGCTGCCACAGTGCGCGCGTCCAGCCCGGCGAGCGCAGCATTTGCATCAGCATCGCCAAGTCCGGATGAAACGCAGCGCCGCCGAGACCGACCACAACTTCGCGCGCCCGGCTGGTACGTACCGGCACGTCGAGCGTGAGAACGATGGCGCTGCAATCGGTCGCCGCGGCGCGGCGCAGCGTATCGAAGCCGATGGCATGGCCGTTGTTCGCGAAGCGGTAAAGCTGAAACCAAAAAACGTCCGGCGCGATTTCCGCGATTTCCTCGATGGTCGCGCCGCCGGCCATGCCGAGCGTGTAAGGGATCCGCGCCCGCTGCGCCGCACGCGCCAAAATCCGATCCGCGCCCGGCCATACGATTGCCGGGCCGCCCATCGGCGCAATGCCGATCGGCGCGGCGTAGCGGCGGCCGAACAATTCGACCTCACAGGGCGGCAGCGACGGCATGACGCCGTAGCGCGGCACCAATTCGACGGCATCCAGCGCCGTCCAATTGCGCTTGATCCCGGCATCGTCCTTGCCGGAGCCGCCATCGGCATATTCAAAGGCGAAATGCGGCAAGCGCCGCCGCGCGCCGCGCCGCAGATAATCGATGGTCGGATAGTGCCGGTAGAATTCGGCGTAGCGTGGATTGCCGTTGCTGCCGGTCGACAGGCTGCCCGTCGGCGCGGCGACCGCCGTCATATCGTGCATGAGCGTTTCTCCCAGCCGTCATTATAGCGAATAGCGTGGGAGCGAATAGCCGCCCGCGCGTTCGGCTTCGTAACGGAAGGATGCGCCCCAGGATCGCTCATTCAGAAACGATCGCTCATTCAGAAATGACTGTAGGACGGCCGCTTGAAGGTCAGCGTTTTGCCATTCTGATTGAACTGGGCGCCCTGCCCCGCCGTGATGCGGCCGATCTCGGTCACCGGGATGCCAGTCTCGGTCGCCGCCGCACGCAAACCCGCGAAATTTTCCGGCGCGAGTGTCAAGACGATCTCGTAATCGTCGCCGCCCGAAAGCGCGGTCTCGATCAGCCCCGGCTCGGCCGCGACCGCCGTCCGCACCGCGTCCGAAAGCGGCACGTGGGCGACATCCACCGTCGCCGCCGCGCCCGAGGCGCGGCACAGTTTGGCCAGATCGCCGGCGAGACCGTCAGAGACATCCATCGCCGCCGAAGCATGCCGCAACACTGCCGCGGCAAGCGCATTGCGCGGCTGCGGCAGCAGATAACGTGTTTTGAGATGCGCGCTCATCGCCGGCGTCAGATGCCAGCGCTGGGCGAGGCTATCATCCCGGCGCAGCAAGACGCCAAGCGCGGCATCGCCGATGCTGCCGGTGACCACGATGCTGTCGCCCGCTGTCGCGGTCGAGCGGCGCAGCATGGCGCCGTACGGGACGCTGCCGAACGCAGTGATCGAGACCGCGATCGGTCCCGGCGTGCGGTCTGTGTCGCCGCCGAACAACGGACAGGCATAACGCATCGCATCGTCGCCAAGTCCGGCGGCAAAGGCGGCAATCCAATTTTCGTCGATCGTCGCCGGTAACGACACCGCCATCACAAAGCCGAGCGGCGTTGCACCCTTGGCGGCAAGATCAGACAGGTTCATCCGCAGCACTTTGCGAGCGACATCGCCGGGCGGATCGTCCGGAAAAAAATGCACGCCGGCGATCACGCCGTCGGTAGTGACGACGAGATCGCAGCCCGCGGGCGGCGTCACACAGGCCGCGTCATCGCTCAGGCCGAACGCACCGGGCGACGTCGCGAGCGGACGAAAGTACCGCGCGATCAGGCGCTCCTCGGCAGACGTCTCGTCGCTGGAGGCCATGTCGTCTGAAGGCATGGGATCACCTTCGGCCTAGAGATCGTTCCGCTCATTCCCGCGAAAGTGGGAATCCAGATCGGCCAGCACCCTATCGGCGGAATTGTTTGGGTCCCCACTTTCGCGGGGACGAGCGGACATCGAACTGGCTCGATCGGATCCCGACATGTTCTAACCGCCGGCGAATTCGGCCGCGCGCAATTCGTGCGCGAGCTGGTCGAGCACGGCATTGACCATGCCGGTTTCATCCTTGTCGACGAAGGCGCCGGCGACGTCGACATATTCCGACGTCACCACGCGGGCCGGCACGTCGCTGCGGCAGGCGAGCTCATAGGCGCCCGGCGCGCAGCACGGCGCGCAATATCGCTTCGATGCGTTTGAGCGGCCAGCCGCGCGCCAGTGCGGCGTCGATCTGCGGGTCGAGCCTGGTTTGCTCGCGCACCACGCCGCCGACGATGTCGCGGAAATAGGCCGCTTCGGCCGGCCGGTATTGTACGCCTTCGACCTCGCCGCCGAGCCAATGGCTCTCGAATTCGGCCATGATGTCGTTGATGCCGGTGCCGGCCAGGTCCATCTGATAAAGCGCCTGCACGGCGGCGAGCCGGGCGGCGCCTCGCTTATTGGCCTTGCGCGCTTCGCTCGGTCCGATGGTCATTTCAGCGCTTTCCCGGTTTCGCGCCGAGGCTTTGCTTAAGGCCGATCAGCGACAACGCCGCGCGCGCGGCATCGCCACCTTTGTCCTGATCCTCGACGCGCGCGCGCGCCCAGGCCTGGGTCTCGTTGTCGACAGTGATGATGCCGTTGCCGATCGGAACTTTGCGCGCCACCGAAAGGTCCATCAGGCCGCGCGCCGACAGATGCGAGACGATCTCGAAATGAATGGTTTCGCCGCGGATGACGCAGCCGAGCGCGACGGCGCCGTCATAAGGCTTGCGGCGCTTTTGCGCGGCATCGAGCGCGATCGCGATCGCGGGCGGAATTTCCAGCGAGCCGGGCACGCTGACGCGATCGAACGACGCGCCGGCCTCCCCGAGCGCTTTGGTGGCACCGGCGAGAAGCGCATCGGCAATGCCGTCGTAATAACGCGCTTCGACAATGAGAATGCGCGCGCCCTTGGCGATGTCGTCGGTTCTTTTGCCTCGCCGCGGGCCGGCCATGATGTCACTCACTCTCGCTGATACGTGTTGGTGGTATCAAGCCGGGCTGGCACTCACAAGCGCGGTTCAGCCCGCCCGCGTTTCCAGCAACCGCGCCGCATAGCGCGCCATCTGGTCGACTTCGACGTTCAGATGCCCGCCCACGTGCACGGTTCCAAGGGTCGTCACCTTCAGGGTGTGGGGGATGATCAGCACTGAAAAAGTATCGTTTTTGACCTCGTTGACCGTCAGCGAGACGCCATCGAGCGCGACCGAGCCCTTGGGGGCGATGAATCGGGCGAGTTCGGCCGGCACCCGGAACGAAAGTCCGGCGCTATCGAGGAAGTCGTCGTGGGCGGTCAGCTCGGCGATACCGTCGACATGGCCGCTGACCATGTGGCCGCCGAGTTCGTCGCCGAGCCGGAGCGCGCGTTCGAGGTTGAGTTTGGTCCCAGCCCGCCAATGTGCGGCCGTCGTCACCTGCAGCGTTTCGGCTGCGGCGTCGACCGCGAAGGAGCGCCGGTTCCCCTTCATCCCGCGCTCGACCACTGTCAGGCAAACGCCGGAACAGGCGATCGAGGCGCCAATGTCGATGGAGGCGGGATCGTAACTGCAGGCAATCTCGATGCGCCGCAGCCCTTGCGCCTTCTCATGAACGTCAAGGACTTCGCCTAAGTCACTGACTATACCCGTGAACATCAAATCACCTGCGTTCGTAGAATTCCGCCCGGTCGGCCCCGACCGGTTCGATCTTGACCTGCTTTAGCCGCTGCATCAGCGCGGCCGAGCCGCCCTCAAAGGCATCGACGCCGTCGGCCCCTATGATCTTGGCTGAGTGAAACAAAATCGCCTCGTCGACCAGATCGGCGGCGATAAAGGCCACGGCTAGCGTGGGGCCGCCTTCGACCATCAGGCGTGTGACACCCCGCTCCGCGAGAAGCTTCAGCACCGCCGAAAGATCGAGCCGGCCGTTTTTCTCCGGTACCCGGAAGACTTCGGCGCCTTTCGTGCGCAGCGCCTCCTCTGCTGCACGCGGCGCATCGGTAGCACCAACGACCCAGAGCGGCGTCTGCCGTGCCGTCTGCACCAGGGCCGTCTCCAGCGGCAGGCGCAGTTTCGCGTCCAGCACGACGCGCACCGGCGAGTACGGGTCCATGCCGGGCAATCGGCTGGTCAGCATCGGATCGTCAGCCAGCGCGGTGCCAATGCCGATCATGATGGCGTCGCTGCGGGCGCGCAGGAGATGAACGCGGTCACGCGCTGCGTCACCCGTGATCGGAACCGGCCGCCGGCCGGCTGCGCCGGCTTTGCCGTCGGCCGATATGGCGAGCTTGAGCAGGACGTGCGGGCGCCCTTCCCGCATCCGAAAAATATGACCGGCATGATCACGGCGCGCCGCCTCGGCGCCAATGCCGACGTCGACCGTAATGCCCGCGGCGCGCAGCCGCGCATGACCCGCGCCGGCGACTTCGGGATTGGGGTCCTCGATCGCCGAAACCACGCGGGCAATGCCGGCGGCGATGACGGCATCGGCACAAGGCGGCGTTTTGCCGAAATGCGAGCAAGGTTCGAGCGTGACGTAGAGCGTCGCGCCTTGCGCCGACGGCCCGGCACGGCGCAACGCTTCGATCTCGGCATGGGGCCGTCCGCCCGGCTGCGTCCAGCCACGGCCGACGATCACGCCCTGCTTGACCACGACCGCACCGACCGCCGGATTGGGCCAGGTGCGGCCCAACCCGCGGCGCCCGAGCGTCAAAGCCAGCGCCATGAGACGCCGATCGTCGGCTTCTCTCTGCACCGCGGCGCTGTCCGGTACACCCAAGGGCACACCCGTTGGAACGCTCACTCGGCGGCCTCGTCCCCCGACAATTCCGCCAGCGCCGTTTCGAAATCCTTGGCCTCGCGGAAATTGCGATAGACGGACGCGAAACGCACATAGGCGACATCGTCGATGTCGCGCAGATGCGCCATCACCGTTTCGCCGATCGTCTCCGAGGACACCTCGCTCTCACCGAGGCTTTCAAGCTCGCGCACGATCTTCGACACCACCTGGTCGATACGCTCCGGATCGACCGGCCGTTTGCGCAGCGCGATCTGCACCGAGCGAAGGAGTTTGTCGCGGTCGAACGGCACGTGGCGGCCGTTGCGCTTGATCACGACCAGTTCGCGCAATTGCACGCGCTCGAAAGTGGTGAAGCGGAAATTACAGGACAGGCAAACGCGGCGGCGGCGGATGACGGATGAATCTTCCGTCGGCCGCGAATCCTTCACCTGGGTATCGAGGCTCGCGCAGCTCGGACACCGCATCCCTTACCCCTCGTAGATCGGGAACCGGTCGACCAGACGTTTCACCTTTTCCCGCACGCTTGCTTCGGCTTGTGCATCTTCGTCGGCATTTCTGTGCGCCAGCGCGTCCAGCACCTCGGCGATCAGATCGCCGATCTGGCGGAATTCGGCGATGCCGAAACCGCGCGTGGTGCCGGCCGGCGTGCCGAGCCGGACGCCCGACGTCACCATAGGCTTTTCCGGATCGAACGGGATGCCGTTCTTGTTGCAGGTGATGTGGGCGCGCCCTAGCGCGATTTCGGCCACTTTGCCGGTCAGGCGCTTCTTGCGCAGGTCGACCAGCATCAGATGCGTATCGGTGCCGCCGGAGACGATATCAAGGCCGCGGGCTTTGAGCGTTTCGGCAAGCGCCTTCGCGTTCTCGACGACGTTCTTCGCGTAAAGCTTAAAGCTCGGCCGCAACGCCTCGCCGAACGCCACCGCCTTGGCGGCGATGACATGCATCAGCGGGCCGCCCTGCATGCCGGGGAATACCGCGGAATTGAGCTTCTTCGCCAATTCCTCGTCATTGGTGAGGATGGCGCCGCCGCGCGGCCCGCGCAGCGTCTTGTGCGTGGTCGTCGTCACCACATGGGCATGCGGAAACGGGCTGGGATGGGTGCCGCCGGCGACGAGGCCGGCAAAATGCGCCATGTCGACCATCAGATAGGCACCGACCGCATCGGCAATCTCGCGGAAGCGGCGGAAATCAATGATGCGCGGATAGGCCGAACCGCCGGCGACGATCAGCTTCGGCCGGTGTTCCTTGGCGAGCCGCTCGACCTCATCCATGTCGATGAGGTGATCGTCGCGGCGCACGCCATAGGGCACGACCTTGAACCATTTGCCCGAAAGGTTCACCGGCGAGCCGTGGGTCAGATGACCGCCGGCGGCGAGATTGAGCCCCATGAAGGTATCGCCGGGCTGCATCAAAGCCATGAACACGATGGCATTGGCCGACGCGCCCGAGTGCGGCTGCACATTGGCGAAGGTGCAGCCGAACAGTTTTGTCACCCGCTCGATCGCCAGCCGCTCGGCGACATCGACGAATTGGCAGCCGCCGTAATAGCGCTTGCCCGGCAAACCTTCGGCGTACTTGTTGGTGAGCACCGAGCCCTGCGCCTCGAGCACGGCGCGGCTGACGATGTTTTCCGAGGCGATCAGCTCGATCTCGTCGCGCTGGCGGCCGAGCTCGCGCTTGATCGCCTCGGCGATCTCCGGATCGCTGTCGGCGAGCGTGGCGGTGAAGAATTCCTCGTCCGTCGCATTGGCCTTATGGGGTACCGACATACCGCTTTACCCTGCTGAATGATCGGATGGTGATACACCGCTCTCCGGCGCCGTACCAGCGGAGCGGCGCAAGAACTTGGGAATTTAGCCTCTTACGCCGCTATATTTAGGGATCTGCGGCCTGCGAAGGAAGCCGAAACCGGGCTACGACCTAAAGCTTCGTCGTCGCCGGGATGGCCGGACCACCCAGCCCGTCGCGGCTGTAAATGTCTTCGCGGAACTGCACCACGCCGTCGGAGGCCGACCAGGCGGTGACATAGACCCAGTGCAGCGGCACCGGCTTGGTCAGCTGTGCATCTTTACGGTCGCCGGATTTGATGGCGCGATCGATATCGTCGAGCGACCAGCCTTTGGTCCCCTCCAGCAGCCAGGCGACCAGCTGACGCACATTCTGCACCCGCATGCAGCCGGACGAGTGGAAACGGAAATCGTCGCCGAACAGATTCTTCAGCGGCGTGTCGTGCATATAGACGCCGTACTCGCTCGGGAAGTTGATGCGGATATGGCCCAAGGAATTGAAGTCGCCGGGGTCCTGCTTGAACGTGTAGCTGGTGGCGTCGTTCGAATACCAATTGATTTGCGACGGCTGCAGTTCGTTGTGCCGGGCGTCGAAAATGCGGATGTGATTGTCGGTGAGATATTCCGGCTGGTCCTGCATTTTCGGAATGAGGTCCTTGCGCACGATCGAGGCCGGCACCGTCCAATACGGATTGAAATTGATCTGGATGATCTTCGAGTTGATGTCGGGCGACGGCCGGTCGGGCTTGCCGGCGACGGCAGTGTGCCGCGACACCGCGACGTCGTTTTCGATCGCCTCGATACGGGCGGCGGGAATATTCGCCACCACGTAACGCGGGCCGAGATTGGTCGAGAGCGTCTTGAGCCGCTCGATATTGACCTTGAGCTGATCGCGCCGGGTCGTTGCCGGAACGTTCATCGCCACCAGCGTCGGCTCGCGCAAGACGCCGTCGATGGTGAGCCCGTGCCGGGCCTGGAAGCGCCGCACCGCCTCCTCGACATAGGAGTCATAAATCTCGTTGCCGACCGCGCTGGGATCGAGATCGCCGGAAACCGAAAGCCGCGTCCGCAGCACGGTCACGCTCGGATGACGCATGCCGAGCTTTAATTCGTCGACCTTCGGCACTTCGGGCCAGCCGCCCTGCGCCACGATCTTGTCGTAGGCGCCCATGGCGTGCTCGGTGATCTGAGCGGTGGCCGGCGACAGCGTCGGCGCCGTCGGCTTCGGCATGTGGATGGTGCGCGACGCCTGATCGAAGTCCTGCCCGAACTGGCCGCTGTCGGTATCGCCAATCAAGGCATCGAGCGGCTGGTCCTCGGCCGCGGCGCGGTAGGCCGCGAGGCCCGTCGCCGCTACGGTCGCCGCGCCGGCAAAACGCCGGAGGACCGTGCGCCGATCGGGCCGGGAGCCGGGCAAGGACTCGGGCAAGAACCCCGATCCGTCAGGCCGTGAATTCTCACGCCGTGAATTCATGGAGCGCGTATCCGTCACTTCGCCGAATCCAGCAATGCCCAAGCCGCCCTTCGGTCAGATAGCACGAAGCGGTGGTGCACCAAAACTGTCCGTCTGAAGCCCCGAACACGGCCATCCTCCAAGGCCGGCGCGGCGGTTTTATGACCGCCAGAACATCTGGGTTTGAGTTCAACTCTTGAAGTGAACCGGCCAGTATTGGGTTGGAAGATTTGCACAATCGTTGCGGCGTGCGCCGCGGAAGGGGCAGACCATGGCTGCGATCAGGCTCTTGGCGGCGCCGATACGAGCCATCGTGCGATTCCCGCTGTTTCAGCTCGCCGTCGTCCTTGCCATCATCCTGGTCTTGCAGGCGGCCGACGACAATTCGCTGGCCGGCCGGATTTTCAGCGCGCTCGACCAGTTCGTCGATGCCAGCGTGCGATTGTTTTCCGAACTGTTTGCCGTGAAGTCGTTCACCCGATCCGGGCTGACGGCCGGCTTGATGATCGGTTATGTCTATCTCGTTTGTTTGCTGATTTTATTTCTGCTGCGGATCGTCATTCGCGCGGTCGTCGATTTTCTCGGCTGGAGCAATGCCTTCGGGCTGCGCAACGCAATTGCGCGCGAACGCGGCATCGCGGCTTACCGCGCCTGGGTGCCGTTCGAGCGCATCAGGCCGGCGAACGTTCCTCAGGAGCAGTGGGAAGCGGCGTTTGCCTGGCCGCCCGATAATCGGCCGCCCTACCCGCCGCTCATCTACCGGATGATCCGCGGACTGCTCAGCTATCTGCTGGTCATTCTCGGTGTCGCCGCGCTGTTTCAGCTCTTCACACCGTTTCCGGTTCTCACCTGGCTCGCCCGGCTGCTCCATATCTGGTTCAACTGATCGGAGCCGGCTCCACGCAAAAAAGGCCCCGGCATTCTCGCCGGGGCATAGGCACGCCAGTACGACTGAAAAAGCTGGCGAATGAAGGCGTCGAGCACGATCCCGAAACGGCCCGGCTGTCGCCGGCTTGCGAAAAGGATCGTGCTCCGCTTTGCTATCAGAGCCGGTAGAGGATCTGGTCGGTCCAGAACCGCTCGAGCCGGTGCAGCGCCTTGTTGAGCACCGAGAACTCGTCGGCATTGATGCCGCCGACCTGCTCCACCGTGCGCACATGTTTCTGATAGAGCGCATCGACGGCGTCGCGAACGTCGCGGCCCTTGTCGGTGAGCTTGATGCGTACCGAGCGGCGATCGACCCGCGAACGCTGATGGTCGAGGAAGCCCATCTCGACAAGCTTTTTGAGATTGTAGGAGACATTGGAGCCGAGATAATAACCGCGCGTGCGCAATTCGCCCGCGGTCAGCTCCTTGTCGCCGATATTGTACAACAGCAGCGCCTGCACTGAGTTGATATCGGCACGGCCGCGGCGGTCGAATTCATCCTTGATGACGTCGAGCAGACGCCGGTGCAGACGCTCAACCAAGGTGAGCGCCTCGAGATAGTGCGGTCGGATATGGTCGAAGCGCGCCTCACGTTCGGCTGGCTCGACCGTCTTTGCGACGGCTTTCATTGTGACGCCTTTCCCAGTCTTCTGTTTCAGTCTGTTTTGTTTTCGCCGACGGGCCCTGTCTCCCGCCGTATGACCCGACCATATGCGCCAGGGTCTAAGATCAGTTTAAATAACACGATAAAAAGAAGGTTTATTCGCCGCATCGGCGCGCGGAATTGCGCTTAAATTTACGGCGGATTCTTTGACGCTTTGTTCACCTCACCGGCTATTGTGGCGGGCGGGGAATACGCGAAAACGGATGCCATCGTGCAACGCGCACCTTACGACTATAGAGCCGATCCCGCGGTGCCGCGTTTCGCCGACGATCGTCCCATCGTCGTCTTCGATGGCGAATGCGTGCTCTGCTCCCGGTTCGTGCAATTCATTTTGCGGCACGATCGTAACGGACGATTCAGGCTGTTGGCCGCCCAGTCACCAATCGGCGCGGCGCTCTATCGACACTTCGGGCTCGATCCGATCCAATTCGGAACGTACATATTACTGCAGGACGGTCGCGCGTACCTGCGGTCCGAAGCGTCGATTAGGATTCTCCAAGGGCTGGGGCCGCCGTGGCGGCTCGCGGCACTTGCAAGAATTCTCCCACGCCCGCTCCGGGACGCATTTTACGATTTCGTCGCGCGAAACCGGTTGCGCTGGTTTGGCGCTCTGCCGACCTGTTATAGGCCCGATCCGTCGCAGGCCGATCGATTCATTTCATGAAGCTGCGCTGGGTGGGCCAACTCTAACTGTGCGGAACGCGTAAAGGACTCTTTCGGGGTACTTGCCGTCAGCCACGCCTAGGTATCAAATCTAGAACTGCCTTGTGCGATGGGGACGCCCAAGCGAATGATCCAAAAAATTCATAACCGGCGGCTTTTTCTAAAGACCGCCCTGGCGCAAGCGGGCGTGATAGCCACCTCGACATTCGACATATCAGCCCATGGTTATCGGTCACGGCCAACGAGGCCTCTGGCGATGGCCGGTTTCAATGAGCGGCGCGACGACCCTGCACGATGGGAGCGTCATCAGGAAATCGTCGACGAACAAAATAAATTCTGCCGCGAGAAGGCCGAATTGATCGGACGCATGGACGCTTGCCGTCATGACGGCAAAGGGCCACCTGCAATTGTGCACTTCAACGATATGATCGATTATGTGCGCGATGTTCCCGATAAAAGAATGCAGGCGCTGCTGGTGAACGCGTGGATCAATCTGGCAATCTCTTACGATCCTCCGACGCGGCCCTATCGCAGCCTGATCGGCGCTCTCACCGATGCCAAGGGCTGTTGTTATGAAATTGCCGAATTAAAACTGGCGGCGCTGGAAATTCTGGGTTTTGCCGCCGACGATGTGCGCCTGGTTGCGGAACTTTCCACGACAAACGGAAAACGCGACGAAATCGGCCATACCGTTGTCGAGATACGTATCGACGGCCAGAACTGGATCATGAACGATCAACATATGCGTGCGGAATTCATCCCCACGCGCAGCGCCTTTTTCCTTGCCAGTTATCATTCGGTGATGGAGCCGGACTGTGTGCACGTCAATTACAGCAACAACAGCCTGTGGACTCCAAACGTAAAATACTTTCCGTGGGGCTCGTACAACAGCGCCTATCTTGCCAGATACGAGGGCGTAACGCGCAGCGATCCGCCTGTGAAAGGGGGTCTGCCGCAATTCCCACCGGTAATCGAAAAATATATCTCGCTCGGCACTGTGATTGGCGACGATGCGACACGCCGGCAACAGATCATCGATTTTTTCTATCCGGTACTGCCGCCGATTTCACGGGCGGCCGTCGACGAGGCAGCGCGTTGGAATGCTCAAAGCTTTGCGCGGGTGTCCGAGACAGACGCCACACAAAAATACTATCCCGTCGGCGGCGCCGATCCTGTAAACAGCGATGACTCCTCCGTAAGCCTTGTGCTTTGACCCTGCGCTAGTGTCCTGGGTCAAAAGTTCGCATCATTGAGATTGGACTTTTAGCTGAGTGTTGTAGACGCAGAAGCGCTCGATTGAGGCGAGGATGTCGTCGGCCGATTTTGTCCACCGGAACGGCTTTGGGTTGGCGTTGTGCTGATCGATAAAGGTGGTGATGGCAGCCTTCAAAGCGACGACGCTGCGGTGAATGCCGCGTCGGATTTGGCGTTCGGTCAGCAAGGCAAAGAAGCGCTCTACCTGATTGATCCAGGAGGAACTGGTCGGCGTCAGATGCACGTGCCAGCGCGGACGCCGGTTCAACCAGTTTCGGATCAACGGAGCCTTGTGGGTTGCGTAGTTGTCGAGGACCAGATGCACGTCGATGTCGGCTGGCACGGCGACCTCGATCTCATCGAGAAATTTGCGGAATTCGATGGCGCGATGGCGCGCGTAACACTTGCCGATCACGCGGCCAGTAGCGATGTCGAGGGCGGCGAACAGCGAGGTGGTGCCATGGCGCTTGTAGTCATGGCTGCGTCGTGCCGGCTGGCCGGGACGCATCGGCAGCATGGGCTGGCTGCGGTCGAGCGCCTGGATTTGCGACTTCTCATCGACACACAGGACGACGGCATGAGCCGGCGGCGAAACGTAGAGACCGACCACGTCGCGGACCTTGGCGACAAAGTCCGGATCGGTGGAGAGCTTGAAGTTCTCCAGCCGGTGCGGTTGCAGGCCGAAGGCGCGCCAAATCCGCTGCACGGTAGATACCGACAGACCGCAGGCTCGCGCCATGCCGCGCGAACTCCAATGCGTCGCATCCGGCGGGACGCTTTCGAGCGTGCGCACGATCACCGCCTCAATACGGGCGTCATCAATCGTGCGCGGCGTGCCGCTGCGCAGCTCATCCCGCAATCCATCCATGCGATGTTCGACAAAGCGCCGGCGCCACTTGCCGACGGTGGTCTGGTCGATCTGCAGATCGGCCGCGACCTGCTTGTTCTGCTTGCCGGTCGCGCAACGCAGCACGATCCGCGCCCGCAACGCCAGCGCCTGCGTGGTGTTGCGCCGCCTCGCAAGCGACGTCAGCTCCGCGCGCTCCGCATCACTGAGCACCAAAGCCGCCAATTGTCGCCCCGCCATGATCCGCTCCATGCCCCGACAAGCCTGACACGGCGGCGTGAATCTGCAATATAGCGAAGTTTAAATTCGGGACACTAGAAAGCTATTGCTCTCGGTGTGCCAGCGCTTAAGAGACTCAAGTCGGACGTCGCGCGATTTCAGCTAAGTGCGACTCGCTTCCATCTGGCATCTCCGCAAATTTGCATGCGTGGGGGCGGCAGTTCACGATGATGCATCGGTTCAACCAGCCGGCAAGACAGCGGTAGAAGTCTTCAAAGCGCGCTGATCCGCACCCGCTCTACGACAGGGACGCTAAACAGCCCGCATAGAACGACATTTCGTGGACCTGACGGAAACGTCATGCCCATGGAAGAATCTCTGAAAGGACGGCAGTAGCCACACCGCCGGAATTTCAAAAATGCTTCTTCGCAAACGACCTTCCCGACCCTGACTTCAAATAGCGCTCAAACTCTTCTGCTTTTCCCCTGTCGGAAAAAGCAACGTACGTAACCAGATGCCACGGCCTGTATTTGTTCGTGTGAATGGATTTGCCGGAATTGTGATCCGCGAGGCGCCGCTTCAAATCTGTCGTGAGGCCGACGTAAAATCGATCAGAGTCGATTTCGCTTCGTAGCGTGTAGACGTAGTCCATTAAGGCCCGCCTTCGCTTCGCTACGGCGTGGCATCCGCCTTCGCTGCGTCCCCCGCGATCTGCAAGCTAGTCACGCCGTAGCGCAGCGAAGGCGGGCGGATGGTGGGAGAGGTAGGACGAAAATCAGATCAATTCTAAGCCTCTGATATTTTTATAACTTACTGATTTTTAAGCGCAAACTACAGAAACGTGCTACAATTGTTACTACAGAAATCTATTAGGGAAGCTGCCAAAATGAATGCCCGCACTGAGCCGGTGAAACACCCAGAGTTCGGGCAGATTGCCCCGCACCTCTATCGCGGTAAGCGCGGCGGCTATTACGCCCGAATGAGCGTTCCCCACGCCCTTCGCCCAATTATAGGCAAGCAAGAATTCTACGCCGCGATACCCGCCACCAGTCACGCGCAAGCTAAGCGGAAGCTTCCCGCCATCGTCGGCGGCTTCCAAGCCACCATCGACGCCGCACGGGCTGAGGCCAAAGCGGGGCGCGTTGAAGCTTCCCCATATCACGGCAAGCACCTAACGCCCCGCCAACTGGCTGTGGCCCACTACAATGACCAGGAACGGCGCGATCAGGAAACCCGGAACGCTGATAACCGCTACGCCGCACATGGATTTGTGGATGCCGATTATGTGGCGGCACTTCGGGACGTAATTAGCGGCGCGGCCGACAACCAAGGCTTTCAGGCTACCGTGGGCCATATTGCTGGCACATACCAAAGCAACGGCAACCTGAACGCTCAGTTTGGCACGCCTGACTGGCGAGAGGCGGTGCGCGCCCTAGCGGCGGCAGAATTGGAAGCCCTCGCCCGAACTGCCGAACGGGACGAAGGTGACTTTGAGGGCCAGCCTACCCATCCCCTCCTAACCACCAAGCCATTGGCCAAGGACCCCCTCGCCGCCCGTATCCTAGGACCCGACAGTGAAAAGCCTCTGAGCAAAATTCTTGACGACTTTATTAGGGAACGCAAACTATCGGACAGGAGCGCCCACAATTACAGAAAAACGGTGGATTTATTGGCGGAGATTTTGGAGGAAGATAAGCCGGTCTATCGGATTACGCGGGGTGATACTCTGAAATTAAAACGCGCGCTCCAAGAGTTGCCTAGCAATCGCACCAAGCGGTTTCCGGGGCTTACGGCACCGGAAGTAATCAGGGACAATAAGGCGCGCAAAACGCCGTTTCAGCCGCTCGATACAAAGACGATCAATAACACCTATCTTGGCGGGCTTCGTTCCCTACTCAATTGGTGCCGCGATAACGACCTGATCCCCGACAGCCCAGCGGAGGGTATTAGCGTCGACGTGGTGAAGGACCCGACTAAGCGCCGGGTGAATTTCGCGCCTAGCGACCTGATCAAGATTTTTTCACCGAAGCGCTACGACACCAGCAAACCCCTTAACGAAGAACAGTGGGCCGAACTGATTTCGGTATTCGGCGGAATGCGGGCCAGTGAGCTAGCGCAAATCAAGCTCGATAGTATCCGGCACGAACGCGGAATTCTTGTTTTTGCAATCGAAGAAAAGACCAAGAACCTTGGATCGCAACGCCTCGTCCCGGTCCACAGTGTATTGCTTGGGCTTGGGCTGCAAAAGCGCGTGGATAGCCTTCGGGCCAGCGGCGCAACTCATCTATTGCCGAACTGGTATCAAAGGGGCGAAGCTAAAAGGGATTGGTCGGCTTTCATTCCTGACGCGTTCAACGTAACGACCAAGAAAAATCTCGGAATTACCGGCCGCAAAACGTGGCATTCGTTCCGGCATACATTCAAGTCAGGACTGAAAATGGCTGGCGTTCCGAAATCAATGCGCGATGACCTTGCCGGGCATTCGGATAACTCAGCCGGCGCGGGATACGAACACGGCGAAGCCGTCGAGGCGATGAAGGAAGCGCTGGAGAAATTGCGGTTTGATGGCTTTACGTTAGCCTGATGCAGCGGGCGACAATCACGTTCCGATTGGGTGCCACCCTGCTCCACGTACACCGTTATTCAAATAGCCTTTGATAATTCTGGCATCACGGAAGCCAGTATACACGCAACCGCAATAGGTGCATCGGTGCGCGTCCATAACCCAATCCCCCTGAACGCCAGTAGCGATCAACCCCGGAGCGGCGTCATGTTGAGCGGGATTTCCCTTACTGCAGTCGATTGCCGGACAGCGCGATGACCCGCGTTTCTTGCTAGACATTAGCACTCCTTAGCTGATCAGCGCGCCTCGCGTATCCAGCTTCACGCGCCTTCGCGGCCCATCACTCTTCCTCGTTCAACTCGATTTGCAACAATTTCTCGCCGCGCCATTTAAACCGATAAAATCTGAGTCCTTTCGGGGCAACGACGGCAGAGCTAAATATGATCTCAACGTCACCATCCAAACCATCGATAGCATTGCGCACGTCCTGAACGGTCAAAGGGAAATCGTCGCCACCGCCGCTTCGCATACCGCGCGATTGAACCGGTAGTCCCGCCATTACAGCCTCGCATTTGTTTTGAGAATCGGGCGAGAATGCTTGCGGGCATCATCTACGGTGTCAAGCGAGGCGAACGAGCTATCCCTGCCAAAAAGCAAGAGGGCCGGTCGTAATAGACCGGCCCTCGCAATAAGACGATGAGTTACGGTAGGTTTATGCCTAGTGCTTTAACAGGTCTCTTGAAACGCGTCCGATAGTTTTCTATTTCGGCGCGCGCTTTGGGGCTAACCGCTAGTGCGCTCAGTTCTCGTTTGCTCATAAACAGAAAAAATTCCGGAGCTTTGAGACCTTTATCAATGAATTCTTAAATCGCGCCTCCGCTGAATCGCGTTATCCACGGCGCTCTATCTTCCATGGTCTCGGCGATCATGACCGCTGCTTTTTCGGCGATGACCTCTTCGACGATCTTTTTAACGACTACATTCTCCGCTGCGCGTTTTGCCACGGCGTGTGCCGTGTCCCGTTTTTTACTGTCAACCCTCTTCATGACGGCGTTTCCCTCTATGCTGACCGAGGGTATCCACATAGGACACCCATTATAGGATTGCGAAAGGATTCTTTGATTTTAGCGAAATCGCCATAGATCGAACCAAGCATGAACATCCGCCATGGCTTGCCATGGCGGGAATTGCTCACTCATCGTCGTCCGCAATTGAATTAGGCCAAATGTCCAATAGCTCACCGAGGATGATCTTCACCTGATCCGCCGTTACGACGCCCGCGTATGGGCACGCCTTGACCGTCGCAACTTTGTGCATCACCTGATCGTACAATTTCTTTTTAAAAAACGTAGCCATGACTTCTCAGCCTCCAGCGCGTGTTGCGCACGGACATAGATTCCCACATTTTGGAATCGATGTCTACGAAGTCAGTATTGACTTATTTGTTGCTTGTATAACCAACATTGGTTTTCATCCGACCGAACCTAAAACTCTAGCGTACCATTTTCGATTCAGCCCTAAATCATTAATCACCATTGTCCGAATGTCTTTAGTTGCAGATTGGATTATGAAGCAACCATCCTCAAGGAAGGGCTGCCACTCTGTGTTCTTGAATGCTGAGCTTTTCAACTCTGCCGTCATCTTTTCTAATCGTTCGCGACAAGGAACGGGGATCAACCAAGTCTCGCTTCCTAGACGACGCTCCAATTCCTCTTCCGCCTTGTTTGCTTCGATCTTAAGCTGTTTCGTCTTTTCTTCTTCAATATCCTTCCAGACGATGGAAGCCTCGTAGTGCTTTTCGTACCAACGACCAACATAATGGAGCGCTTCGAAAATGGCCGTGTAAGCTTCGGCCTTACGTTCCCATATTTTTTCTTTGGAGAAACGAGCAAACGCCAATTGAGCGGCTAACCAGGTGCCGGCAAAAGACGCAACGGCCGCGATGATTGCGATTTCGATCTGCATGGGGACACTATTTTAGACCAGCACTAAGTTTTCTGTTCGATCTCCAGAAAGGGCGAATACCGCTGCCGAAAATCGTTACAGAATGGCGCGACGCTATCATCATCTTTTTCGTCCGGGGTTAAGGCAATCTCGCCGACACTGTTGAAATAGAAAAGGGTCGCCGTCTGGCCCGTGTAACCGCCCAATCTATTTTTCGCATTAGCCCGAACACAAATTCGGGTGCTCTTAGACCCATAGAGGTTGGTGCCATCGACCGCATTTGAAATTGTCGCGTCGCGAATTGAGTAAGGATCAAAGAATTTCGCCTTTACGTAATTTATGATTGAGGCGCGCTCCGCAACTGAAAGCGGACGCTGGCTATCGAATATGCTGGCTGTTGTCCCCTGCGAAGCGCACCCTGAAAGCAAAAGACAGATGGTCAAGCATCTAACATTCCCCACATGATCCCCCTAAACTCGCCCCGCCGCACAGTGCAACTTATGAGCGGTACGCCGCAAGCCCTCACTAGACGCTCTTGCCCTCGAAGCTAGGTCTATTCTCGTGCTGCGGTTAGGGCCGCCGTGAGCGTATCGTGGCGCCTCTCATATTCAGCAGCTTTCACTTTGGCATCGATTACGTCGATGGGGTTCGAATCCGACGTGCCAAGCAGTCTGTTTGCTAAAAACCAATATCTCTTGAAACTCGTATAGGCGGCCAATGAAGGCCATTGAGTAACCGGAATAAACGCCAAGTCTTTTGCCGCGTGCCATTCTGGATCGTTATTGTGGTGGCGATAGTAATTGAGCGCCTCCTTCGTATCGACAATATCGATGTACGACGTGACAAGGTTATGGAAGTCGGAGATTACATTCCCAATTAGGTCGATTTCGGCGTTTCTTCGCACGCGGGCCTGTTTTCTTGCTCTGTTATATTCCTGTCGAGCCAGTAACCACGTCGCAAAGATCGCCAGTATTGCACCAAGCGCCCCAACCCACGCCGCAAGACCGGCGTGCTTTTCAGTCCAACCGGATAGGAGGTGCAAGTACGAGACGATACCAGATTGCTCGATTGTCATAGACCCGTTCCCGCCAGCCGAAACTTCCGAACGATGCAATGTCAGTGGGTATGACTCAAGAGCCTCGTTATGCGTACTACCGACCATAGCTCCTTCGCCCGCCTCCGCAGCGGCGTCGTGATCGCAATCGTCTTGCCGCCGATTATGCGCCGCACCGTGCCCCGATGCCGCACACAGTAGCTTGCCCAAACGTGCGGGCTGTAAAGTCGTTCTAGCTCGCACTGGTGCTCGCTATGCCACTTAGAAGCCCACTTACCGCCGGCATGACATAGCGCCCCGTGAATGGCGTTAAGCTCGTTGTCGTTCGCGGCAATAGCGCCATGGGGATGCAACCGATCGCCGCCACCGATATCAACGCTGAACCCATAGAGCGGAACGTAACCAAGTGCCCGCTTTAGTGCCCGGTTGATCCGTCGCGCGAAGTAGTCGGTGAAGCCCTGGGGATGCCGTAGAGCGGCTGCGATCTCATCGGGGCTACAATCCAGCGAAAACGCGTAGCCCTCGCCGCTGGCCTCTAGGACGCGATACGCGGCAGTGAGCTTGCCGAGATCGGTGGTGTGTTCCCAAGCGTGAATTTTTGCGGCTTTTGTACTTTTTTCTATGCCTCCTTTAGCCACTGATAGAGGCGTTACAGAGAGCGTATCGGTTGATGCTTCTTCGTTGTCGTTAGAGGGTAATAAAAGGGGTGTGGCGTCTGCTACTAAAGGGACAGCGGCGGGTGAAACAGCCGATGGCGCCAAAACCCGCGTAATTGCTATAGCTTTTCGGTCTTTTGCAGCCGAACGGCGGCGGCGCTTGGTGACTTTTTTCGACCCGGATTTTCCGGCGTCAAAACCGGGCAAGTCGTCCTGTAATATCGGTGGGGAAGTGCTATAATTCACTTGGCTTCGTTCTGGTTTGGTCGCCGGGGCTGGTCATAGTTGATAATCAGCGGGAGTCCGAAAGCTCCCGCTGATTTTTTATTTCAGGCTGCGTCGATTTTGAAATCGCCGACTTCGAGATCGCCGAGCAACTGTTCGACGCTTTGCGTTTCGGTGGCGGCAAGTGCGAGACGCGACGCCTCTTCGAGTTGATCCGCGACGGCCTTGACCACACCTCGGGAGAAAACCCGACTGACAATAGTCACGTCAGCCCGGCTTACCGTGACGACGATACCGGCACCCCTTCGGGTGACTTCGATCGGGTCCGGGCAATCCATATTGAGCGTCCCGCGACTAGTTGTCGTGACACTCCTTAGACTGGCCGCGAACGATTGAGCTTGCACCACCGAATGCGGACGAAGCGTAATCCCGTCAATTTTGACCTCGACAAGCTCCCTCTTCGCGGTGATCTCAATACCCGGCAGTGCGAGCGTGTTGCCTAAGCCAGTGCGCGCCCCGTGATCGAGTAACAGGCCAATTACCTCACCAATGGGCACCCCATGAGTGTCGGCAATGGCGCTAAGCCGCTCGCCCTGTTCCACAGGGACTCTTATCGACATTCCGAATTGCATTTCAATTCTCCGTCTCAATGGTTCAATGTTCTATCGGTAGAGTTATAGCGTTCGGTCACCGGATCGACGGTCGAATGGCCGCGAATTATTTTCGTTCGGGACGTGTGCAAGGTGCTATAAGTAGATGCCTTTCCAATTTCACTGCCGATCAGCCATACAAAACGCCCCCGGGCTTCATCTGCCGCCGAACCTCCGTCATCATTGCTGTATTCATCGAATCTTTTACATGGCGAGCCACTTTCTGAGCTAAATCCTCATTATCCTGAGGTCGGCCACCCGTGGCGTTGACCGTAACGTTGCTGACGTGATTGGTGATTGTCTGATTGCCGCCTGAACCACCAAGTTTGTGGTTGGGGATGACGACGCCAGCGGCGCGCGGAATCATAAGTTCCGGGCCACGCTCGCCGACCAAATACGGAGTGTTGGCCCGCACGTCGCCGCCCTCAGCACGCGCGCCACCGAACCCAAACACCTTTGCGAGACCGCCAAGTAAGCCGCCGACTGCACCGCCAGCGCCGGCAGTGCCGAATAGCTGACCAAACGCGCCGCCGCCCGTTACAGCAGCCGATAGCAGCTGCTTTTCGACGTTTTGCAGAACGCCCGTCAGGATGGTTTCAAAGTTCTGGCCCTTTTGGCCAACCTTGTCGAAAACGTCCATAAGCTCCGAGCCAGCAAACTTAAGGGCATCGTTGACGCCCTCGAAATGCTTTTTCGCGTCGTCTAGATTGGTCGCGGCTACCTTGATCCGACTGGTAGCCTGATCGAAACTTGCCGCGTTGGCGTCGTTTAGCTTGATACCGGACGCGACCATGGCCTGTTGCGCCGACATGCTGGCCCGCAATTTCGTATAGGCATCAATCTGAGCATTCGTTACGCCGTCACCGTCACGTTGCGCGGCTTGCAAAAGCGCCAATTCGGCTTTCAGGGTTTGTGTTTCGGCCGCTGTTTTGCCGATTGCCGCGCTATCGGCGTCTAATGCCGCCGCATGTCGATTAAGCGACGTGACCTGCTGATCGAAACTGGTGGTAGCGTCGTCGGTCGGCTTTTTCAGCGAAGGGCGGGGCTTGAACGCGGGCGCTTCCGCGCCGTCATGGCCTTTGCTGCTATCTTCGACCTTTTGCTTATCGGCGATGATCTTTTTGTACTCGTCTAGGGCCGATTGCGTGCTTACGATCTCGTCTTCAATATTCTTACGGGCCTTCTCGATATCGAAGGCGACGCCTTTAAGATTTCCGTCATCATCGCGGGCCGTGTAGGTATCGACGCCTAGCTTTTTGCTAACCGAACCGACGATCCCGGTTGTCGGCTTGTAGTTTTCAAATCTTTAGCTGCTGTTGCAGTTCGGTTAGGTGCTCGGTCGCCGCTTGAGCGTCATTCTTAAGCGTCATCAACGGTCGATTTTCCGGCGACGCAAAGCCCGCAAGGGTATCGCGAACGTGGCCCGCGACAGCTCTCTAGGAGTGGCAAAAACTCGCTTAAACGCATGGAATTAATTCGGCCAGCGAACTGGATAGTTCATCGGTCATGACGCGCGAGAGCAAGCGAAAGCGCGGACTTCGCCTCTTGGGCTTTTTTCACGGCGCTTTCGTCAATTTCCAGTCCAAGTTTCCGCACCTCTTCGATGTATCCCTCGATAGCGCCGCTACCGCCCGAAAGGATACCGATCAGGCGTTCGTTATCAGTGCCGAACGCGGACAAGCTGAGATTGGCTTGTTTCGGCTTCGTCCGTGGTGGATTTGAGGGCGTTCATAAGGACGCGCAATCGATCGGTCTGGGTCGGCGCGCTTTGGAACGCTTTGACCCATGCCGGGCCGATATTGGTCAGCGCCTTATAAAATTCGTCAGCGTCGTGGTTGGACTGTTTACTGACGTTCGAAAACTGATCCAAGGCGCTGATTAAGCAGCGTCATCGGCACGCGCGCTTGATCGGCGGCGACGGCAAGTGCCTGCAAGATGTTAATCGGGAATCGGAGATCGTCGGCACGGTCCCCAGCAGATGCCAGCGTGTTGATTAGCTCATCGAGCACTTTCGACGCAACACCGATGACGCCAGCGACGATGCCGCCGCCGATCAGCGCGCCGATCGTGTCGCCCGATTTTTTGGCTGGCGCTTCGAGGCCGGCGAAGCTTTGCGCGACGGACTCGAAACAGCCGAATTCATCGACTCGGCCATACGGTCGCCAGACATCTTTGCCGGCGGCATCCATGCGTTGCAAAGTTATCCTGCGCGGTCTTAGTTGCGGACTCGAAGCTGGCGCTGAATTTGTCGAAAGTCGCTTGCAACTCATAGACAAGTTGTTCTGTTTCAGTCGTCATTTTGCATCCTACCTTGAAACATCGCAGTAGATTGCACTTCCGCCGTCCGCCATCGCCCAAGATACGCGCGACCGACACCCATGGCGGCCCTTGCGCGCCGTCAATTCGGTCTTTACTGCGATTTTTTGCAAACGTTTTGTTCTCGCTTTTGTCAGAATTCGACGGCGACATTGGAAAAATTCCACCGCAGCATCGGATGGCCACCGTGTCTGAAGCGTCCGGCGATGATCGCTCGCTCTAGCTCCTTGATTGCCGGCGCCATCGTCACGTAGCCTTGACGCATTTCGACAGCGGGCAAGCCATCTTCAAGCAAGTTATTGAGCATGTTGCGTGCTAGATACGGATCGAACGCGATTTCACGCACGTCAAAACGCTCGCATAGATCGCGAACTTGACCTTCAACGATTTTGAAATCGACCACGTTGCCGGGCGTCGGCGTAATGAAGCCGTCCTTTGCCCATTGGACATAAGGCACGCCGTCACGCTCAGCACGCTTGCGGAGATTGTCTTTCGGGCAGAAAAACCACGGCCAAGCGGTGTAGCCGTCATCGCCGTCGCGCCAGACGGCGACGATGCACGTCAGGTCCGTGGTGCTGCTAAGATCGACGGCAAGCCAGCACGGTTGTTTTTCTAGTGCCTCAAGATCGACTGCCGCGACGCCCTGATCGTAAACGGCCATGTCCACAAAGGGCGACGACGAATGATCGAGCCCATTCATTCAAATTATATTGGCGGAAATCTTCCCGATCAGAAGGCTTGTCTTGCGCTTCAAGCGCCGCCGTTGCGCATTCCCGCAAGATCGGGAAACCCCAGATTGCAAACCGGGATTAACGCGGTGCCAAATTTTCTCATCGCGCCAGTCGAACTTTCTTCGGCGGTTCGAAAATGATCGAGAGATACGACGGGTTTGTACGATCTCGCCAGCCGCGACCTTTCGGGCGTATTGGTATTCCTCATAGGCAAGGTTGTCGTGACCGCGCCCCGCAGTCGTGATGATTACCAGCAACGTGTTCGGGATTTTGAAAAGCCCGGATTTTAGCGCCTTCCACAGTCGCCGATTTTTCCACACGTGCAATTCATCGATTAGGACGAAGTACGGCGTCTTGCCATGCTGTACGTCGCCATCTGCGGCGATGGCCCGCAATATCGAACCGGACGCCATATGCTCAATCTCTAATTCGGATTCGACAACGTGCGCCGCTTTCTTCAACGGCGCGGTGGCCTTCACAAAGGCGTTGGCTTCGTCAAACGCGAGTTGCGCTTGATCTTCGGAACCGGCTGACAGGATGCAAACGCCGCCCGGCGTCCGCTCATGGCCGAATGAATGCAGCAAGCCCTAGCCCCGCGCCGATCGTTGTCTTTCGTGCGCCGCGCGGGATTTGGATATAGACCGTGCGAACAAGCCGGTTGCCGTTCTCGTCGGATGGCCCATAAATGCGCCGAACGATCCGTTCCCAGAACGGCGCAAGCTCAAATGCCCGCTTCGGCGCGCGCGATTTCGGATGACGCAACGCGCGAAAGAACCGCACGGCGCGCTCACCGCGCCCATGCGGGTCAGCAATTGGGCTGTCATTAAACACCCAACGTCGGTACTGCCCAATTCACGGCCCAGTCGTCATTGGTCGTTATCGTCTTCTCGATTGACGGTCGCGACCTGCTAACCGGTGTCAAACCCAATTCGCTCGCGCAAAGCCGCGCCGTGGTCATCGCCGCGTTCTGAATTCCGAATGCGGGGTTGCGCTTTGCGCCGCTTGGCGGAATGGATAATCAGCCCGTGCTTATTGATTTCGCGCTGCGCCTCGCGAACCGTGCCGATGGCCGTGCAGTAGTTCTCAAGCGTCGGAAGGTCGGCTTCGTGATCGTGTTGCGTGCGGCCAGGATTGGCATAACGCGCAACCATTCGGCGCGTGCATCCTTTGAGAACCACGCTGGCGGTTTCAGCGCGGCATCAAGCGGCGCTGATCCGATGATGATTGATTGGGGTTTTCTTCCGCGCACGGTTATTGGCCCAACTTATCAATGTGAATTTCCAGGCCGCGCCGTCGTCCGATTTCCGAAATGCTTTTGATCGTATATGTGCCGCATTCATAGGTCGCGCGATCTTCCAGCGTGAGGCCGTCATAGTAGTAAGTTTGTAACTTCACGACGGTATCGGTGACGGCAATATCCGTGCGGGTTTCATCCGTCGCGACGCCAACAAGCTTTTTTGCCCGGAGCGTTACAAGGTCAGCCCAGGTTTGCGACCGGCTGCGCCAAAATCGTCGATCGTGGTCGCCGTGACGCGCTGTATCGTGACGACCCGATCCATCTGGCCTACGCGCCTCATGCCACTACCTCGATCACGATGGCCTCTACGGTCAGCACCACATGCGAGATCGGCCCTACGCCTAACTCTGGGTCGCGCAAATACCTCGCGCTCACGGTGCGGACATTGATCGCGCGGTAGCCGTCGATAGCCCAAGGGCCGTTTTGCAGCGCGCTCTTTACCGCCCCAGCAATGGATTTGCCGGTCTCAAAGCCGATTTCTTGCGCCCAGATATGCAAATCGACAAAGGCTTGATCGTGGTAGCTATCCTGCACATTGTCCGCAAAGATCGCTTGCCCCTCGCCGATGATGATTGCGGGGAACTGTTCGGGCCGATGGTTGCGGTCAAGGATATTGGTCGCCGGCACAAGCGCGGTGGTCGCGGCGTCGGCGCTCAGCAGCGCTCTAATCATGGCCTGCAATGCGAGGGATGGATCAGCCACGGCGGCGTCCACTTCCATTGCTCTGCGACGGTGTCGTAGAACGCCTTGGTTATTGTCGCCTTGGTGCGCTCTCTCAAGAGCCGGATCGCCGGGAAGAAATAGGGTTCAGCGGCCATCTTCACGGTGCCGAATTCGACGAAATGAGGATAGCGAACGCGCGAATTGCCGGCAGTTATCAGCACGGAGTCAGTCTCCCACCATTGTCGTGCCGCCCGGCTGAGAATGATCGGGCGTCGTCTGGCCGCCGGGCGTGAGCAGTGATGCTATCCCGCAGCGCTCCGGGCGGATTGCCGTGCGCCGAATCTTTGCTTACCGGGCACTCGCGCTGCATCTCGGCCACGATATCCGCCGCCGCTTTTCGCAGCGTCGGCTGAATCGCTTCCATAACGGCCTTGGGAATGGCTTTATGGCGCGCCTTCATGCGCTCAAAATCTTCGCGATTGACGGGCATGAATTAGAAGCTCCACGTCCGAAACGGCGTAAGCAAATCGAACAGGCCAAAAGGCAATTCCGCCGCGGTTACACCGACAAGCTGACGCCTCGCGATTTTCGTACAGGTGCGAAACCAGCATCTTGATGGCTTGCAAGATCGCAGGCGGCGTTGGTGCTGGCCACCAGCGCCGTACGGCCACGGCTGAACGAAAGCCGAGATGTACGATTCCGCCGCGTCGATCTTGCGCTTGGACCAACACGTCGTCATCGGTGGTGCGTGAGATTGAGTTGCGCCTTGACGTCGGCCAATTGGACTACGGACATGGCGTCAAATTTCTATTTTGGGAAAGTCTATTTTCGCGGAATTCTCGCGTGGCTGGGGTCAGCCGGTCCCTTGGCCATCCGAAAAGTTTTCGACCACCCCCGGTATCGAGCCTTTCAAATTTTTGCAGCGGCGAGACTTTGGGGGATTGGCGATTGCGTCTGCGATCTTTGCTTGTGCGTATGTGCGAACTCGACTCGGCTCTAAACCTGCTAGGTTACATACCGTGTCGAAGTCGTCGCTTGGTATCGTTAGCCACTCACGCGCACGCAATCTGTCCTGTTGCAGTGCGTTGTTACTCGGAAGGTCCGGATTGATCCAATGCGTGGCGTCATCGATAGCTTGCAGGATGACACTGTTCCAAAGGAACTGCGCACCATGCTGCGGTGATTTGGTATTGTTTTGACGGTTAGCAGCGTCCCTCATAGCGCGCTCTTTCGTTCACGCGATTGCTTGTGGCTTGAATGGCACGGTGAACTAGTGTCCTGATTCTGAAGTTTCTATGCAGCTGTTTCGTGAGCGCTGATTGTCCGGCGGCAGAACCGCTCGATCGACGCGAGGATGTCGTCGGCCGATTTGGTCCATCGGAACGGTTTTGGATCAGCGTTACGGGTCTTGATATAGGAGTTGATCGCAGCTTCCAGCTCGGCTGTCGATCGATGCACGCCACGTTTGATCTGCTGTTCCGACAGGAGCGCGAAGAAACGTTCGACCTGATTGATCCAGGATGACGACGTCGGCGTGAAGTGAACATGCCAGCGGCGCCGCTTGGCGAACCATGCGCGGATGAGCTTGGTTTTATGGCTCGATGCATTGTCCATGACAACGTGGATGTCGAGATTGGCCAGAACGTTCCGCTCGACCTCGTCGAGGAACTTGCGGAATTCCCGCGCGCGGTGACGCGGCATGCACTTCCCTACGACCGTTCCCGCCTTCACATCGAGAGCTGCGAACAAGGTGGTGACGCCATGACGCTCATAGTCATGGGTTCGCCGCTCGGCTTGGCCAGGGCGCATCGGTAGCAGCGGTTGTGTGCGATCAAGCGCCTGGATTTGGCTCTTTTCATCGACGCAAAGCACCAAAGCGCGCTCCGGCGGGTCAAGGTAGAGGCCAACGATATCGCGCACCTTCTCAACGAAATGCGGATCGCTCGAGAGCTTGAAGGTCTCGCTGCGATGAGGCTGCAGCGAGAATGCGTTCCAGATGCGATGCACGGTCGAAACGGACAGGCCCGATGCCTTCGCCATCGAGCGCGTGCTCCAATGCGTCGCGTGAGACGGCATTGTTTCCAGCGTCTTCCTCACCACATCGGCGATCTTGTCGTCTCCGATCTTGCGCGGCGCGCCACAACGCGGCTCGTCATCAAGACCATCCAAGCGCTGTGCAGCAAACCGCTTGCGCCACGTCAAAACCGTCATCCGGGAAGCGCCGATCTCGTCGGCGATGGCGCAATTGTTCAAACCATCGGCCGCCAGAAGGACAATCTCGGCGCGCATCGCATCCGCCCGCGCGATCTTGCGACGACGCACCCGTGCTTCCAACTCGCCACGCTCCATCGCGCTGAGAACGATTTCCACCGCAGCAGGCCCAGTCATTGCAACCTCCGAATCATCCCGATGCAGAGATCGAATCACGATCCGCAATAAATGCCTAGAAATTTCAGAGACAGGACACTAGCCATCGGTTGCCAATTGGTGCGATCCCAGAACAGCTTCATATTGCCGCGATGTGGGATGATGTGGTCAACCATGTCGGCAACACGGCCACAGCCGCACGCGCACAAGCGGTGCGATGCCAGGAAATGCTTTGGCGGCATGTTGCCAGCGCACGTCATAGCCGCGCTCGCGTGCTGTCAGCCTATTGGCGTCATAGCTTGCTTTACGGACGCGGCGACATTCACACATGATGCCGGATGCGACGACTTTACCGCAGCTACAAACGCTTGGTCCTTTCATGGGCATGTTAGGAAATCCTGCCCATGTGCCTAAGCGCCGCAAACCCGGCGCGATCAAAAACAGCATCCTCGGGTTTGTCAGTGGGCCGCGTTTCGTCATCCTCTTTGCCGCCGTGAATGGCGCGAAGCTTTTCGACGTGACCGCTGTAAGCTTCCAAGATTTCAGTAGCAGTGGCATCCCAAGTGACAGCAGGCGACCAGCCTAGCCAGCCGGTGCCGATACGAAACAGGCGCTCATAATATTCAGCAAACGGCATAAACTCGCCGCTTTCCGACTCCGACTTCTTTTCCGGATCGATGCCAGCCAAAGCGAGAATGTGCGAAGGAATTGCTTCCATCAGCGAAGGCATGATCTCATTGAGCGGCATGTTGGCAATCGATTTCAAAAAGTCGCGGGTATCTGAACTTGTCTCAATCACATCAGCCATGACGGTTAGATTGCCGTCGGCACACGCGGCGAAAAGGTATTGAAAGCCACCATACCGGCCTTCCAAAGTAGCTGCGGCACGCAGCGATGGACGCAAAACGACAGCCCTTGCTGCACAAAAATTGCCGTTCAACGTCGTGTTGGCTGCGTGCCGCATTGGATTACACAGGCCGAACGCTGGCGTGTGAAAGCTTGGCAAAAGCCGCCAATGGCGCGGCGCTGGCATTCGCGGCAGGCGTTACCGTGACGCGAACCCATTGCTTGCCGCCGATGTAGCCGATCTTGCTGGCGGAATTGTCATTCGCGAAAGTGAACGAAGCCGCCGTTTCTGGTGCCGTACCTTCGACCTGACTGAGCATGTCCTGATCGGCGACCGCCGCATGGTCCGACTGATCGGAAGCGCTGGCTTCCTCCATAAGGACCGTAAATGTCGCATCGGCATCGGCGAGCGTGCCGGTAAGAAAGCCGAACGAAACGAAGTCGAAGCCGGTTCGGTCAATCCAGGCGCCGACTTGTGCCGTGTTGTCGGTGACGACGACGGGCGGAATGGCAACTTAGATATTTTTCGTTATGAATAGAGTCACGCATAGTTGAATGTTCCGATTGAAAGAGGGAGTTTGTACGGGCGCGTATTGCGCCCGCACGTTGTTCGTTAGCTGACCGAGATTTTCAGCTTGCGGATGGCTTCGGCCTTCACCACGTCGCCGCCGACACGCCGACGGGCATGGAAGCGAACCAGGCCATTGGTTGCCTGAGTGAACGGGTCGCGAAGCGATCGTCAGCGAGACGCGATCATAGATGCGGTAGGCTTGATTGAAGTTACCGAACACCACCGGATAGGCGTTCGACGCGATATCCGGCATGTCGATCGCTTCGATTACCGGACGACCCAAGATCGTCGCGGGATTGCCAACGGCGAGCGAGTCAACCCAAAGCGGCGCACCGGTGGTAGTGACCAGCTTGCGAACCGCGCCAACCGTGGTGCTGTTCATCATCCATGCGCCAAGCTGGCGATAAGCGGGCGGAACTGCGTGGAACAGGTCGATTAGGCCATTCGCGGTCAAAAGGGCTGCGTCGCCACCGGGCGAATACTGAACGCTCGGATGAACCATGATGCCGCGCGGCTGCTTAATGCCGGTGCCGTTGACGAAGCGATTCCTTCGACCTTGCCAAAATCCTCGCCAAGCGCGTCGTTCAGCACCGCCGCCGATGTCTTGCGCGGAATCTTCAAGAAGCTGAACTGAGATATCGGTGTAAGTCTTCATTCCGAAGATTGGAATTTCGACTTGGCCGAATGCAGGCTCCGACTCCGTCTCCGCTTCAATTTCGCCTTCCCACAGCGCATTGGTGATACCCGTGCGAACCGCCCAGAATTACCGACGAACTTGCGGTTTGGCCAACGCGAGCAGCCGCCCGAACCGGGGAGAACTGCGTTAACAGCGTAATTAGTTCAGTCGAAATCTGCGGAGGTGCGAGATAGCCACCGCGCGGATCGTCGCTGACGATCAGCGACTTGATTTCATCGGCGCCGATGGCCTCACGGCCGCCGCGAATGAACGTTCGCGAACGCCTTAATCTCGATCTTCTGATCTTCGATTTCGACGTTGTCGTTCGCCGGGCGATTAAGCTTCGCTTCGAGCTTGTCGAGACGATCGGTAAGCTTGGTTGCGTCAAGCGACTTTGTCTCAACGACCTTAAGCCGATCGTCAACCACCTTGGTCACGTCGGCAAGCGCCTTGGTAACAAGGTCGATAGGGTCGCCATCGTCTTTCAGTTCAAGCGCGACCGCGCTGGCGTGCGTATTCATAATTAGTCCTTTTTGCGGAGCGCCACGGCGGCGCGGTTGAATTGCCTCGACAATTGCTGCCGTGGCGTCCTTGGCGCTGGAAATACGTGCACGCGGGTGCAACGGGTTCCGAACGACAGAGATTTCGTGACAGGTCCAATGCGGAGATGACGCGATTGGAACCTTGCTTGGTGGAAGCTTTGGTTTTGTAGCCAATGCTAAGTCCGGTAATCAGCTTGCCTTGAATAAGACCGCGAACGCTCTTTGCGCGTTTACTTTCGCCGATGAACAAGTGGCCTTTGACCTGTAATCCTTCGCTTGTCTCTTTGACTTCATCCCAAAGCCCAATGGGCTTTTCGGGATCATGCGCAAGCAGCATCGGCAAATCAGTTACAGCGAGCGTTGAATGCGCCTTTGGTAATGATGTCGCCGACGCGATCCGGGCCAGCGCCGAACGGCCACGCAATGCCGGTAATTGCGCCGGCATCGTCAACCGAGATCGTTGCTTTGATTTCAAGCTGATCCATTGCCGTCTTTCTTTGCAGCGCCAAACCACCGCGTTTCGAGGATCGAAACTGCCAGCGGGTATATTTCTGAGAGGGGTCGATTGATCGCGTAGGCGGCAATCAAGAGCGCCGGCATCTTTTGGAGAGGTGCCAGCGCCGATCAGCGCCAGCCGAATAGTTTCGATGATGTCGGCGTGCTTAAAATTGCCGGCGAACAAGCGACGACATACGCCGCCGATACCAGCGTCTAGACTTGCGCTCAAGTTCGACGATCATTTCGGGGGTAAGCAGAAAGTCATGCTCGCCGTCGCCGAAAAATGCGCGGTGTTTAAGCTCGCTCATTCGGCTGGCCCCGGCATGACGGGAACCGTCTCAGGAGTGACGTTCGGGTTCAGGAAAACGTCGCCGCCTTCATAGGGCGGCAGATTTTCCCAATTGCGTGCTTCATTCGGATTGAGCACGCGCGCCGAAATCGCTTGATTGTACCCCTGCATACGTTGCTGGAAATTCGCGCGTTGCAGTGAATTGGTATTGAACGCGGCGGTGAACGTCGCGCGTTCCTCTTGGCTGAAAAGCTTAAGCGCGATCTCGCCTTCCCAGCGAAGCAGCCACGGGACAAGGGTGAACGTCAGAAACATTCCGCTCATCTGTTCGCCGTTCGACCACGTTGCTCGCCCAAAATCGTAAAGGAACGTCGGCGGCACGCGAAAATGACGCGCGATCTCGTCGATCGAGAATTTGCGGAGATCAATGAATTGGGAGTCGACAGAACTAAATGACAGCGGGGTGAATTTGGCGCTTTTATCAAAGACCGCTGTGCCGCCGCTGTTGCGTCCGCCATGCGCGGCTTGCCACGCCGCCTTCATCTGCGTTGCTTGATCCCTCGCTTAGTCTTGCCGTCAAAACTTAGAATGCCGCTAGGACGAGCGCCGCGAGCGAATAAATGCGCCGCGTGTTGTTCCATAACCAGCGCGAGGCCGATCGCTTGGCGCGCGTCGTGTAGGAGGCCGTGCAGACTTGGCGACGGGATATGTAGGATGTTCTCGCGGGCAATAAGCCGTTCTTTGCCGCCTTCGACCACAACGTATTGCGGTTCACCATTGATGTAGCGGGGCGTGACCTGCGACACCAAGGGATCAAGGCGGATTAGCTCAATGGGCTTGCCATCAACTCGATTAATGAAGGCGAAGCCGCCGTGACGCTCCAAAATAGCGTCGCGGGTGATTTGCTCAATGAACGTCGCTGCCGGCGTCCAGTCATTCGGCGCGCCGTGAAGCAGCGTGTAAGCGGGATGGTTTGTGTTGGCGCTCTTGTCGCCGTTCTCGCCTTGCTCAAAAATCTCAAGGGGTAGCTGAGCGACGGATTCGGCGATTGCCTGCACCGCACACCGCACGGGCGCGCATGTCATGGCAGTCTGCGGGGTAATGTTGATGCCAGCGATCGACGGTTCAAAGTCTCCGCTGAGAAGTAATTCAAGCCAAGCTGGCGGATCAGCCAACGTGCCGGTGGTCTTGGTCTCGACTTCTGCTTTTCTGAATGACGCGGTTGATGTCCCCTGCTTGCGCCAGGGGTTTAGCCGCACAAGCGGGGGCGCCTATCGGGCGCGGTAGCGTGCAAGGGAATCAACACGGGCTTATTTCCAATTCCGGGTAACTTCGAACGTGCAATAATTTTACAGCCGGAAGTGGAAACCACCTACAGATTTTGCCCCACAGTGGCACTACAGAGCGCACCGAAAATCAAGTCTTAAGTTATTGATTTATAATGATAAATTAGGATGGTGGGAGAGGTAGGACTCGAACCTACGAAGGCGTAAGCCAGCGGATTTACAGTCCGCCCCCTTTGCCACTCGGGACACTCTCCCGCAGCCAAGCCGCGGACTCCAGCCGGTCGGCCAGCCGAGGGCGCTATATGGTTGGCTCGCCACGGCTAGTCAATCGAAAAGGCCTTCAGCCAAGACCCCGGTCCAAAATCCTGGTGCCAAATCCCAGTGCCAAAAGCCCAGCCATGGCCCGAATTGCCAAAGCCGGGCCTGCCGTGACAGAGAAGCGGCCATGCGTGAGCGTGAACCGAAATCGCGTCAGGGCGGCCGCGGCCATTATTACGACCGCGGATCGGGCCGCCGGCCGGATACGCCGCGCGAGCGGCGGCGCGGCGAGCCAGGCGATCCTATTATCCTCTACGGCTGGCATACAGTCACTGCCGCGCTCGCTAATCCGGCGCGCCGTTTCCGCAAGCTCTTCGTCACCGAAAACGCCTTGCGGCGACTGACCGACGAAAACATCGCGCTGCCCTTGGCGCCGGATGTGGTGCGGCCGGGCGCGCTGGCGGCGCGGCTGACGCCGGATGCCGTGCATCAGGGGCTGCTCGCCGAAGCCGACCCCCTCCCCTCGCCCGATATCGACGATGTCGATGCATCGGGCATCGTGCTGGTGCTCGATCAGGTCACCGATCCGCACAATGTCGGCGCGATGCTTCGCACCGCCGCCGCTTTCGCGGTGAAGGCCATCGTAACCACCGCGCGCCACAGTCCCGATGCTACCGGCGTGCTGGCAAAATCCGCTTCCGGCGCGCTGGAACTGGTGCCGATTGCGATCGTGCAGAATCTCGCCCGCGCACTTGCCGCCTTGAAAGAGCGTGGCTTTCTCGTCGTCGGGCTGGACGGCAACGCGCCGGACGATCTCGCGGCGCTGCCGCTGCAAGCGCCGCTCGCGCTGGTGCTCGGCGCCGAGGGCAAGGGACTGCGGCAATTGACCGGCGAGACTTGCGATCGGCTGGCGCGGCTTGATCTGCCGGGTGAGATCAAGAGCCTGAATGTCTCGAATGCGACGGCGCTGGCGCTTTACATCGCGTCACGCGCGACGGCGTAAAGCACAAAGGCCCGCCGGCGTGGCGGGCCTTCGCTGTTTCGATTTTCAGAACGCGCCGATCAAGGATAGCGCCGCCACGGTGCCCCGCCGTAATAGCGCGGTCCCGGGCGATAAGCGGCATGCGCATAGAACGTACGGCGATAGCCGTAACGCGGGCGATAGCCGTAATGGGCACCGTAGGCATAGCGCGGGGCATAGCCATACGGGCGCGGATAGGCGCCGCCATAGCCATAACCCGGCACATACGGGTAGTTGGTGGCCGGGACGTAGGAAGTTTCAGGGGAATAGGTTTGATACGGCACCATCACGCCCGGGCCGTCATAAACCGGCCCCTGGTTGACGACATACAGTGCCGGCGCAGCATAGGCGGCCACACCGCAGCCGCTACAACCGCCGGCCCAGCCGCCGCCCCAGGCAACGCCGCCGCCACAAGAACGGCAGCCGCCGCTCCAATCACCGCCGAAGCCGCAATTGCCGCAGCCGCCATAGCCGCAGCACGGACCGCCGAAGCCGGTGGGCACCACCGGATTGACATAGATCGGCGCCGCGACCAGCGGAGCCGGAGCAATTGGCGCCGCTACTACCGGCGCTGTCACCACGACAGGCGTCGGCGCCACCGGCGCGGCAAATACCGCGGCCGCCGTCGGGCCGCCGCAGCTGCCGCAGCCGCCGCCCCAGCCGACGCCGGCATAAGCCACCGGAGCATTGTAGCCCCAGCCGCCGCAACAGGCCGACGCAAGCTGCGTCATGCCGATGGAAAAGAAGGCGGCCAAAGCCGCCAGGGTTACGCGTTTGAAAGACATGACACTCCCTTACTCACTCGTTGCCTCGTTACTGATGTGCACAGGCGCCCACCCGAGCCTGTGATGCGCTCAAGGTTTGCCATTTGGTTCCGGTGGTTTGTTGTTGCGACGGCCGTATCTCGGTGAGATCTCCACCGGGGGAACGGGGTATGGCGCGTAATCCGTGACCGGCCCCGGCGCGGAGCCGGCCGACCAGTTGCGGTAATAGGTCGGCGCCGGCGGCGGCAGCACGCGATCCGCGGGCGGCACGATTTCCAAACGGCCATAGCCGGGACGATTGCCAGTTTCGGGATGATAGCTCGGCGCGTTCGCCGGCATCGCCACGACCAGCGGCCGATAGATCACCACGGGCGTCATCTCGCCGGGACGATCGAGGCCGAATTCACCTTCGACAATGCCCCACGAAGCATCGATGCCGTTGATGTAGACCGGCACGCCGGGTTTGCCCGGAATAACGATCTCCGGCGCGCGCTGGGCAAGCGCCGGCGACGCCGTGACGGCCATAAGCAAAATCGCGTAGGCAAAACGCATAGGCAATCCGTCATCAACGTACGTAATTTCCCCAGCACCTTATGGAAGGCGCGGCGGAAATTCGTTTAAAACGAGCTGTTTGATCGACGGAATTATTTGGTAACATTAATCGGCTGCTACCCTCGGAGCCGGCGCTAAATCGCGATTCGCCGCAACAACCGGCCTCTACCCTCGGATTTCCACTACCCCCCGACTTTCGGCTTAGAGACAGCCCTCCCCGTCCCGATTAACTTTATAAGGGGACGTCTCCGCCACGGGGCTATCGCGGCGCGGGACGCTCCCTAATGAAAATGCAAACAGGGGGACAGCGCCCATGACCACGATGGCAGTTAACGCGCCACGAACAGGCGGCATGACGAGCGAAGAACGGCTTGTCATCTTCGCTTCGTCGCTCGGCACCGTATTCGAATGGTACGACTTCTACATTTACGGCACGCTCGGCGTGTTCCTGGCGAAGTACTTCTTCTCCAATGTGCCGGCCAATGTCGGCTTCATCTTCGCGCTGCTGGCCTTCGCCGCCGGCTTTGCCGTGCGTCCGTTCGGCGCGCTGATCTTCGGCCGCTTCGGCGACATGATCGGCCGCAAATATACCTTCCTGGTCACAATGGGCCTGATGGGTTTCGGCACGTTCTTCATCGGCGTGCTGCCCGGCTATGCGACCTGGGGCATCATGGCGCCCGTTGTGCTGATCGCGCTTCGGCTGATCCAGGGTCTCGCGCTCGGCGGCGAATACGGCGGCGCTGCGATTTACGTCGCAGAGCACGCCCCGGCCAACAAGCGCGGCTACTACACCTCTTGGATCCAGACCACCGCGACGCTCGGCCTGTTCATGGCACTCCTTCTGGTCCTTGGCATTCGTAGCGCCATGGGCGAGGAAGCGTTCGGCGATTGGGGCTGGCGCATTCCGTTCCTGCTCTCGGCCATCCTTCTCGCGGTCTCGCTGTGGATCCGGCTCAAGCTCAACGAATCGCCGCTGTTCAAGCGCATGGTCGACGAAGGCAAGCAGTCCAAGCGGCCGCTGTCGGAAGCGTTCGGCGAATGGTCGAACCTGAAGATCGCGATCCTCGCTTTGCTTGGCGCCACTGCCGGCGAAGCGGTTGTCTGGTACGGCGGGCAGTTCTACGCGCTGTTCTTTCTGACCCAGACTCTGAAAGTGCCGGGCGTACCCGCCCAGATCATGATCGCGATCGGGCTCCTGATCGGGACGCCCTGCTTCATCCTGTTCGGCGCTTTGTCGGACCGGATCGGAAGGAAGCCGATCATGCTGGCTGGCTTTGCGCTCGCGGCGGTGACCTATTTCTACATCTTCGCCGGCATCACGCACTTCGCCAATCCGAAGCTCGAAGCAGCGTTGGCCAATGCGCCGGTGACGGTTACCGCCGATCCGAACGAATGCTCGTTCCAGTTCAAGGCGACGGGCACCGAAAAATTCACCACCGGCTGCGATAATATCAAATCCACTCTAGTGAACCTGTCGGTGAACTACACCAACATCAACGCGCCGGCCGGCACCAAGGCCAGCGTCAAGGTCGGCGACCAGACGCTTGCCGCCGACACGCCCGACCTCGCCAAGGCGATCGCCGCCGCGGTGAAGGCGCACGGCTATCCGGCGAGCGCCGATCCGAACGACATCAACTATCCGATGACGGTGCTGTTGCTGGCGATCCTGGTCGTCTATGTGACCATGGTCTATGGGCCGATCGCGGCATGGCTGGTGGAACTGTTCCCGACCCGCATCCGCTATAGCGGCGTCTCGCTGCCCTATCACATCGGCAATGGCTGGTTCGGCGGCTTCCTGCCGGCGACGGTGTTCGCCATCGTGGCGGCGACCGGAAACATCTATTCCGGTCTGTGGTATCCGATCGTGGTCGCGGCGATGAGCTTCGTCGTCGCGCTGATCTTCCTGCCCGAGACCAAGGATCGCGACATCAGCCAGATCTAAGGCGTGATAGATAAGAAATCGCGGGGCGGCTTTACGGCCGCCCCGTTTTCTCTAGGCGGATGGCGAAATCGAATCTCATCAATGGTTAGGCTGCACGGCGCCGGTGACGACCCCACCGTTTCGATACCAAGGGTTGCCAGGAAACATGCCGTAAACATAATAGCCGCCCTGCCAAGGAGGAACGCTGTCATAAAGGACGCCAGTTGGTCCATAGGCGTACGGCGGCAACACGTAACCGGTTCTAAAATCTTGATAGGGAGATTGAGCGAATGCCGGCGTCGCAATGACGCTGGCGGTGAAAGCGACGATGGCGATGAGCTTCTTCATTGGCCCTTCCTCCAGTTGCGTTGGGTTCCATTGACCTGCGCCCATTTTTGGGTGCGCAGCATCTGGGTGGAAGACGCATATAAGCCGCCCCCCCGACGGCACCATTAAATTGCGGTTTAGAATCTAAACTCGCTCCGACGGAAGCAGTTTTGAATTTATTCGCCCACGTTGTTCGCCAAAGAACGCAGCGGGGCGGCCTCGCGGCCGCCCCGTTTTTATTTTTGTGCTATGCAAAAACTCGCCCGGCCGAGCCCGGCCAATCGGCGATAAGGCCGCGCTTAGTTACGGCGGCAGTGGCCGTGCGGACCGCGGTGCCAGCCACGGCCGCACCCGCCGGCAACGTGAATCACCTGATCGGAATTGGACGACGCGCCTTGGAGCGGCGCGGCCGGCATGGCCTGGGCGCTGAATGCAATGAACGTAAAGAGAGCGGCAACAGAGGCAAGCAAGGCAAGTTCTTTGCGCATTGGGTGATTCTCCCGGTGGGTTTGACGCCGGAAAATTGAACACGGAGCGCAGCGTTTGGCAATCGGCTTGGGCGAATAGCGCTCGCAATTATCGGGCGTTCAAAAAAAACGTCTCCATGACTCCTTTGCCCTTGATCTCGATTGTTCCGCGCGGTTCAAAATCGAAACGATCGCCCAGCATCGAGCGTGTTGTGGCCGAGACCTGTATTCGGCCGGGCAGCGAGTGCGACTCCATGCGGCTCGCCGTGTTCACCGTATCGCCCCAGATATCGTAAGCGAACTTGTGGGTGCCGATGACTCCCGCCACGATCGGGCCGGTATGACGCCGATGCGGGCCCTGAGTTCAATATCGGTCTGCCGCGCGATGTCGTTCACCGCTTCGAGCATTCGCAACGCGAGCATGGCAATCCGCAGCGCGTGATCCGATTGCGCCTCGGGAATTCCGGCGGCAGCCATGTAAGCATCGCCGATGGTCTTGATCTTTTCCACGCCCTGCGCCGCCGCGAGACGATCGAAAGCGGCAAAGATCTTGCCGAGAAAATCGATCACGCGCTCGGCCGGCAGCTCCTGACTGATCGTCGTAAACCCGACGAGATCGCAAAACAGAATCGTCGTCTCGGTGACCCGATCGGCAATGACCATCTCGCCGTTTCGCATTCGCGCGACGATTTTCTGCGGCAAGATATTCAGCAGCAGCGTTTCCGAACGCTGCTTTTCCTGTTCGAGATCCGCGATGAATTTTTTCTCGCGGTCGCGCAGCCACTTCTTCTCGAGCGAGGCGCCAACACGGGCGCGCAGCAATATCGGGTTGAACGGCTTGGTCAGATAGTCCTCGGCGCCGGCTTCGATGCACCTGACCACGGTATCGAGTTCGTCGAGCGCCGAAATCACGATCACCGGAATGTGGCTGGTTCGTTCGTCCGCCTTGAGACGGCGCAGCACCTCGAAGCCGCTCATTTCCGGCATGATGAGATCGAGCAGGACGATGTCGAACTCCTGACGCGCGACGAACTCCAGCGCCGACGCGCCATTACCAGCGGTCACGACCCTGTGGCCTTCCCGCGTCAGTCTGCGAGCAAGCACGTCGCGATTGGCGGCATTGTCGTCGACGACAAGGATCGCGCTTGATCCAATCGCTTGCTGCAAGGCCTCGTCGACCGGCTTGATGGTGGACAACACGTCGGCGACGACGTCGAATTTTGCGGCACGGCCGCCGGCATCATCCAGCGCTGTGTCGCCATGCCGGGCCAGCGCCGCCATGGCGTCGATCTGGCCCAGGAGCTGGTCGGCGGACTCTCTCAGCTTCATGAGGTCTGCCCGAAGCGGATGATCGGCGTTTCCCTCCATGTCCTCGATCAGGAGCTCGCTATAGCCCTTGATGGCATTGAGCGGCGTTCGCAGATCGTGACGGAGCCGGCGATGAAAGATTTCGAGCGTCTCGCCGTCCTGCGTCTGCGATGAAGAATTTTGAATGATGCTTTTCACAAACGTATTCAATTGCACGCTGGCGCCGCGCATACGGTCGAGATCGGCGAGCGGCTCATCGAGTTGCAGCTTGCGCGCATCCTCGATGATCATGTCGAGGAACTCGGTGACCGCCATGGCCGGCGCCTGGACTTCCTGGCGCAGGAACGCGGCCAAGGTCCGGCTCAGGCGTTCGTCCGGTGCGGTTGTCGACAAGGCTCCCCCCAGAGGCGTGGCGCGGCCGCCGTTAGCCGTTCTTGGCGCTAAGCAGCTTTTCCATCTTGCCGATGAGGCGTTCGAGTTCGACCGGCTTGGTGTCGTAATCGTCGCAGCCGGCCTCCATCGCCTTTTCCCGGTCGCCGCTCATGGCGTGCGCCGTCAATCCGATCACCGGCACGGCACGCGTGGCATCGTCCGACTTGACGCGACGGGTGGCCTCCCAGCCGTCGATCACCGGCAGGCTCATGTCCATCAGGATGATGTCGGGCCGTTGGCTCTTGGCGAGGTCGACGCCTTGCTGGCCGTCCGCCGCGAAAATCACTTCAAAGCCGCGACGGATGAGACGCCGAGACAGCATGTCGCGATTCATTTCGTTGTCTTCGACCAATAGAACCTTCGGCATTGGACGCCCCCCAACCCTATTTTTTTATTCACCTGCACCCATTTCCGCGGTGGCGGACCGCCGCCGCCGCACCGCCTCGCCGATGGCCGCGGCAATATCCAGCCGCGACGCATTGCCTTTTGCGATTACTTTCTACGCGCGCTGCAATAGGCGCTCCCGCTCGCTCGCCGTGAGCTCTTTTGCCGTGATGACGATCACCGGGATTTCACGCCATTGCGGATGCGCCGCGAGGGCGTCGAGCACCTCGAATCCGTCCATTTCCGGCATCATCAGATCGAGCAGAATCATGGCCGGCGCCGGATGTTCCGCCAGCCACGCCAACGCTTGGCGGCCGTCGGCCGCTTCGGCTGCCGGCAAGCTCATTTTCTCGATCGCCTGCCGCATCATCGCGCGCGCGCCGGCGTCGTCTTCCACGACCAGTACCGGGCCCTCGCGCCGCAACAGGCCATTGATCAGCGCGGTCAGTTGCGCGCGATCGACCGGCTTCGTCAGCACGTCGACCGCGCCCAGCGACAGACCGATGCCGCGGTCCGACAACATCGTGACGATGACGACTGGAATGTCGCGCAGTTCGGCATCGGCCTTGAGCGCGCTGAGCACCTCCCAGCCGTCCGGTTTAGGCATCATGACGTCGAGGGTGATGGCATCCGGCCGCATCGTCCGCGCCAGACTGAGAGCCTCCTCGCCGCTCGCGGCATGCACCAGCCGGTACCCCGCGCTCTTCAAATTCGCCGTCAACAAGTCGCGCGCCGCAGGATCGTCGTCGACGACCAGCACCGTCGGAGCGCCGTTGGACTCCATTGCGAGCGGCGGCACTTCTCCCGGCTTCGCCTGCGCCGGCGCGACAGAGCCATCCGGCAGCGTGATGGTGAAGGTCGAGCCCGCGCCGGGACGGCTCGTGACGGAGACGTCGCCGCCGAGCATCTGGCAGAAACTCCGAGTGATCGCGAGACCAAGCCCTGTGCCGCCGTACTTTTTGGTTGTCGAAGCATCGGCTTGGCTGAACGACTGAAACAGCCTGCCAAGCTGTTCTTCCGTCATACCGATGCCGGTATCCGATATGGCGAACCGCACCATAGGTCTGTCGGCTTCGAATCGATCCGCCGTCAGGGTGAGCAAGCCGCCATGCGTGAATTTGCTGCCATTACTGAAAATATTGAGCAGGCTTTGTTTGAGCTTGGTGCGGTCGGTGTGCATCGTGCCGAGATTGTCGGCCAGGCGGAATTCGATTTGGTTGCTGTTCTTCTCCACCATCGGAACGATGATTGCGCGCACCTCGTCAAGCAGCGGGACGATCTCGACGTCTTCGAGGAAGACGTCCATCCTGCCGGCTTCGATCTTCGACAGGTCGAGGATATCGTTGATCAGACCGAGCAGATGCCGGCCCGAACTCTCGATCTTCTTTAGATCGAGGATCAGGCTTTGCTGGCCAAGATCGGCGACGTCTTCCTGAAGGATCTCGCTGTAGCCGATGATGGCATTGAGCGGCGTACGCAATTCATGGCTCATATTGGCCAGGAACTGCGACTTGTGCTGGCTCGCCACCTCGAGCTGTCGGGTGCGGTCTTCCACCTTTTTTTCAAGGTCGGCGTAGGATTCCTCGAGCCGTCCCGTCATCTCGTTGAATTGGTCGGCGAGCGCCTCGAACTCGTCGCCGCTCTTGACCGAGATGCGTTGCGCGAGATCGCCGGCGCCGATCCGCGCCGCGCCAAGCCGCAATTGCTCGATCGGCCGCAACAATCGCGTGGCGAAAATACTGATTGCGATCAGGGTCACAATCACGACGAAGAGACCGATACCCGCCACCGTCAGGAGCGACCGCAGAAGCGCATCCTGAAGAGGCGCCAGCGGGGCGATGACACCATATTCCAGACTTTGCGATCCAATCCGCAACGCCTTCGCCACGCCGAGATAGGCTGTCTGCTCGACGTTGTATTCGTGTGCCTTGCCGTCAAAGCTTGCGGATTTAAGCGAGCTGTCCGTTGCAACGTTCGAATAAATCAGGTCACCGCCGGCCCAGATCAACGGATGCAGGATGCGCCGGCTCAGCAGTTCGCCGATCAGCGCCGAATTGGCCACCGGCAGACCGCCGAGCAGGTAGCCGAGCAATTGCGAGCCCTGATCATGTTTGGCATCGCCCAGACCGGCGTCCCTGACGCGCATGACCGGTCCCGCGGACACGAGATAGACCGTGCCGTTGCAACGGATCAACTGCTCGGCCTGTTCGAGGGCGACGACGCAACCGGCGCCGCTCGGCTCACCGTTCGCAGCAAAGCGCCACTGTCCCGGCATCGCGTCCTTGTCGGCGCCGGAGTATGCGATATTGCGGGCATCGGCGTTGTAGACGGCGACAAACGCCAGCCCCAGCACCTGACGCTGGGCCTCGATATATTTTTTTAGTTGCGACGACATTTCCAGGTCGAGCGTCACTTGCAGCGTGTTGTCGGACGCCATCCGATTGAGGCCTTCGGAGACGTTTTTCTCGGCGTCCTGAAGAACGAGCGAAAATGTTTCCAGGTTGGCGGCAAGACCGCTGGCAAATAGGTCGCGCGCCTGACGATTTAATTGGATGCCGAGGATGACGCAGGTGAACAGCGCCGGCAGCGCCACCGCCAGCGCCACCAGCACCATCAATCTTGTCTTGAACGACCGCCGCCGGTGCGGCCCACCGTCGCCGGTGCCGGCCATGCGTAAATCATCGGGAGTTGGATAACTCACGCGATGCTCCGCAAGCGCCAAACTAATCGGTAGGAATGATCGAGCGATCGTACAGCAGCGGCCGGCCCTCAAGGGGCAGGAGGTCGTCTTTATAAACCGCGTTGGCCGCTGCAAGCACCCGCGGGGGAATCTCGATGCCCAGATCCCTGGCGCGTTTGACGTTGAAGACAATCGCAGACTTCAGGGCCGTCCTCGATCGGCAGATCGCCGGCTTTCGTTCCGTTGAGAATTTTCGCCGCTTTCTGGCCTGCCAGCCTACCCATGGCGCTGAAATTCTCGACTGCACCGCCAAACAGGCCCATGCGTGCAAAGAAATAGTTGATCGCCATCTCCGGTTTGCGCGAATGTGCAAGCGTCCAATCGTAGATCTGCGCCGCGGAGTACCGTTTGCCGTCGTCGCCGGGCAGCGACAGCGCCACGGGATAAATCGCCTTGACGTCCGGATCCTCATTCAGGCGCCCGATCAGCGCCATATATTCCGACCAATTCTGCACACGCTGCACTTCCCAGTGCACGTCGGTAACATCCTTGAGTTCAATCTCGAACTGCTTGGTCAAACCATTGCCGGTGGGAGTATGGTCGGTGATCATCACAACCTTGGCGCCGCGCAATCCAGGCACGGCCTGCTCCATGACTTTCACCGCCTGGGCGACATAGAGTTTTTCATAGAGACCGGTGACGTTGCTGCCGGGATGCGCCCAACTCTCCATATAGTGTTTGCGCTCGTTGTACATTTCCGGCTGACCGTTCATGCCGGAGAACACGATGGGGGTAGTTCCGCCGACTAGCGGCATCATCACTTCGGCGACCGCGGCGTCGTCATTGGCGAACACGAGATCGGGTTTGAATTCAGTTATCTCTTTGAGCGCATTCTGGCCCTGGGCATGCATCGCCTCCGGGGACGTGTTAACTTTGTAGGTATCCATATAAAACTTTGTAGGTATCCATATAATAAGTCTTCACTTCCAGATTGCGCCCGACAATCCAGCCGGCGGCCGCGAGCGACTGCAGTTCGCCCTCGGCCTGCGGCTCGCTGCAAACGTGTCCGACTTCGTAGCTCTGTACGATGTAGATTTGCTTCGGCGGATTTTCTGAAAATGCGGGCTGGCTCGTGAGCAATGCCTGCGTGCCGAGCAATACAAAAACGGCCGCGAATAGCCTTCCAGCGAATTGTATCATGATGTCATCCCCCCATGGAGGAAATATCACAGGGGTTGCATATTGTCGATGTCTCCCGCCGCCGAATTTGGCCCCGGTCGGGTTGGCGTCCACACGGCTACGCCGAGGAGGCGATGGAAAAGCTTTGCGTTTTGCTGCGGTGCACGAGATCGACCGCACGCAGGCGCAACGTCATCTCATCCTCGATAAAAGGACCGTGGGTTTCGCTGTCAGGGATTTTTGACTCGCGTTTGCTTTGCGGTCGATGCTTTTCGGCACGCGAGATGGGTCCTGAAAAGCATAGCGCCCTGACGCACGAACTCTGTGCAAAATTGCTCACTCTGGGCCGAGAGCTGAAACTACTGCGTTTCCGTCCCCACCAGGCGGCGAACGACAAAATTGCGCAGCGCGGCCGCGATGCCGCATAGCAGCGCGAAGGCGAGCGCGGCGCCGGTGATCTCCTCGGCGATCGCGGCGGCCGAATGCGGCTCGGCCCACGGCGCCATTAACTTGAACGCGGCCGCGACGCCGCCGATCAAGGCGCCGTAGAGCGTCGCGCGGGCGGAATTCCAGGGCCTGGTGTCGGTCTGCTGCATGCCCGGAGAGTTTACACCGCCGCGCGAGGGGCGGCGAGTTAGTCAGGCTGCTTTCCGGTGTCGCACGATGAGTTGATCGGCAACGTCGTTGAGATCGCTGCCGACGATCTGCGGCTGAGGACCGACTCCCAAAACATCGTTGCCGGCTCGCTTGATCAGGGCTGCCTGCCAGCCCGCGGCGACGGCGCCAAGCGTGTCCCAGGTGTGGCAGGCGATAAGGCAGAGTTGCGGCGGCCTTAACCTCCAGCTCTTTCTCGACATAGGCATAAGCCTGGCGCGATGGTTTGTGATGCTTCACGCCGTCGGCGCTGAACCGCCGCTCAAAAAGATCGACAATGCCGCCATGTTCAAGCTGCCGGGTTTGAACTTCGAGCAGATTGTCCGTGAGCGTAAAGAGCCGGAACCCCGCATCGTGTAGTTTGCGGAGCGCCGCCGGAACCTCACGATGGGGCGGCATCGTGGAAAACTTATCGGTGAGCTCCTTCTTGTCCTTGTCATCGATCTTGATGCCGCGGGTATCCGCCAGCATTTTCATCACCGCAGCCCCGATCTCGGTGAACGGGACATAGCAGCCGGCCACTGTCAGTGCCGCGGAATACAGAATCATGTCGTCGAACCAGAGGCGCATGGCATGTTTTTCACCGAAGATGCGCTCGAAGATCGGTTCCATGGTTTGAAGATCGAGAAGCGTCTCATTGACATCGAAGACGATCAAGGGAAGAGCGGCCATGTCGTTAGCTCCTGTTTGTTGCGCCCTCAAACTTCTGTTTGTTGCCTCCAGAATTCCAGGATTGGTCTGCTAGTTAGTGCTTGTTCTTGAGGCGGCTGCGGTGCGCGGCCTGTTTGGCGCGATTGCCGCAGACGGCCATGCTGCACCATCGTCTGGCGCGCCGCCGGGTACGATCAGCGAACATCAGGGTACAGATATGTCCCTCGCACGCTTTCACATCGGTGAAATCCTCTTCGCACACGAATTTCGCCAACGCTTCGCCGATCGGCAGCAGGAGCGACTTGGCAGACCGCCAACGCCGCATCCTTCGCAGTTCCAGGCCATTGCCGTCGCCACCGTGATGCCGTGCTATCTGGCTGAACGCTTCGTCTCGCTCCAACAGCCTGTTCAAAGGATCCAGTTCGCGAAGCGCCCTGGGCGTCAGCGGCCGGCCCATATGCTTGCGAACGAAGCCTCGGAACCATTCGCGCAGCGCCCGCGTTTGGCCCGCAACCTTGTCGAGTTCGCCGGGCATTGCTCGCGCCTTCAGCTCATCCAGTACGTCCGCTGGAACAAGCTTGGCTTGAGCCAGCCACTCCAAGAGGCCATCGCCGTTGTCCAGCCAGTCAATGGGTGTATCGACCGGCGTCGCGATGGAGTTCAGGAAGTCGAGGCCGAGCGAGTTGGCAATAAAAATTGCAGGCGATCCGTGCCGCACGATTGGCTCCCCTCGAAGCAGGCAAAAGGTTCCAATCGCATAACCAGTCAGAGACCCATTGACAAGTTAGGAGACGTTTTCATAACCTGTCAATAGTTGTTTTACAGGTTATGTGGCTCGGATTATTGAAGCCGATCAGGAGCGGCAGGATGGTGAGCAAGGATGTGAGCGTCGTGCTCGCCCACGGAGCCTGGGCGGATGGATCGAGTTGGGCGCGGGTCATAACGGCGCTGAAAGCGGAGGCCGTGAAGGTGTCCGCGGCGCCGCTGCCGCTGACGTCTCTTGCCGACGATGTGGCTGCGCTCAACCGCAGTCTCGACCGGACAGAGGGGCCGATCGTCTTGGCGGGACACGCCTACGCCGGAGCGGTGATCGCGCTGGCGCGTCCCGAACGCGTGAAGGCCCTGGTTTACGTCACCGCGCTTGCTCCCGACCAGGGCGAGAAGGTCGCAGACGTCTTCTATCGCCTCGAACCGCATCCCCAGGCGCCAAAGCTCGCACCCGACAGCAACGGTTTGATTTGGCTGCCCGAAGGAGCCTTCGCGACGGCGTTCGCGCCAAACGCATCCGGCGGACGATCGAGCCGTGCTCGCTGCCGTCCAGCGGCCGATTGCGCTCGACTGCATCACCGTTCCCGTCGGGCGCCCGCTTTGGAAGGACGTTCCGAGTTGGTTTCTGGTCGCCGAAGACGACCGAATGATCGTGCCGCAAACGCAGCGATACATGGCGGAGCGGATGAAGGCGAAGATAAAGGCGCATGCTGTCGATCACACACCGAGCGTCACCGCACCAAGGGCTGTCGTCGACATTATCCGCGAGGCCATCGCCGCATAGCCGGCAACTGAAGCAATGCCCTTAAGGCTGCAGCCGAAGGGTTATCGCTGCCTAACGATAACCGTCCACGATGTCATAGGTGAGGTTACAAAGCAGAGGAGAGTTTGATGGCGTCTATCAGGTACCGCACGGCCGACGTCGGATGGTTTCAAGGTTTTCTATCGCGAGGCGGGGCCGAGCCGATGCGCCGAAGCTGCTTGCTGCTGCACGGCTTCCCGAGCGCGGGCCACATGTTCCGTGACCTGATCCCGCTGCTCGCCGACAGATTTCATATCGTCGCGCCGGACCTTCCCGGGTTCGGTCAGTCCGATATGCCGCCGCGAGAGAAATTCAGATACACGTTCGACAACATCGCCCGCGTGATCGACCGCTTTACCGAGGTCATCGGCCTCGATCGGTTTGCAGTGTACGTCTTTGACTACGGCGCGCCGACAGGCTTCCGGCTCGCCGTCCGCCACCCTGAGCGGATCACTGCCATCATCTCGCAGAACGGCAACGCCTACGAGGAAGGTCTTAGCGAGGGCTGGAGTCCGATCAGGCCTACTGGCAAGACCCGTCGCAGGCGAACCGAAAGGCGCTCCGCGCCTTCCTCACTCCGGAGACAACCCGCTGGCAATACACGCACGGCGTACCCGACCAAACGATGGTGTCGCCGGATGGTCAGAACCTCGACAACTTTTATTTGGCCCGTCCCGGCGCGGATGAAGTGCAGCTCGATCTCTTCGGCGATTACAAGAGCAACGTCGCGCTGTATCCGTCATTCCAGGAATATTTCCGCACTCACAAGCCGCCGCTTTTGGCGGTGTGGGGCAAGAACGACCCGTTCTTTCGTGCCGGCTGGCGCCGAGGCGTTCAAGCGGGACAATCCTCGCGCGATTGTCCGATTCCTCGACGCCGGTCATTTCGCCTTGGAAACGCATGCCCGCGACATCGCCGAAAGCATTCGCAATTTTCTGAATTGACCGCTCCGCAACCGTGCTCCTTACGGTGCCGGCGGTCTTACGAGGACGCACCTCATTCAGTGGCCGCCTGCCCCACCGGCGAGTGCCTGCGGTCGTTTCATCAACACCGCGAAGGCGGCGAGGACGAGGAACACCACGGTCAACATCAGAAAGACATCGGCAAAGCTCATGACCTCGGCCTGCTTGCGCACGATCGCCATCATCTCGGCGAGCGCCTGCGATTTAGCGTTGCTGCCCTGGAAACGTCCTTCGAGCTTGGTCAGCGCCTCGACGGCGGGAACGCTCGATGCGTTGACGGCGTCATGCAGACGCTGCAAATGCAGATCCAGCCGGTCGTTGAGCCAGGTATTGATGGCGGCAAGCCCGATGGCGCCGCCGAGATTGCGCATCAGGTTGAACAGGCCGGACGCATTCTTGACCCGCTCTGGCGGCAAGGTGCCGAGCGAGGCGTTGGTGACCGGGATGATCGCAAACATCAGTCCGATGCCGCGGAACACCTGCGGCCACAGCAATTCCCAAAAATCGTAATCCGCCGTGAGATAGGTCATCTGCCAGGTGCCGACGGCGAAGAAGACGAAACCCGCGGCGAGGATCAGCCGCGGATCGACTTTCTCGACCAGCCGGCCGGCGACCGGCGCGGTTGCAAACATGACCAGGCCGGAGACGAACATGGTCTCGCCGATCATCAGCGCGTCATAGCCGCGGATTTGCGCGAGATAGACCGGATAGAGATAAGTCAGCCCATAAAGCCCGATGCCGAGCACGAAAGAGAACAGGCTGCCGACCGCAAAATTGCGGTTGGTGAAAGCACGCAGGTCGACGATCGGCGCGCGTGCGGTAAGAACGCGGGCGAAGAAGACAATAGCTGAAAGACCGGAGATGATGGCGACGGTGAAGATCGTATTGTCGTCGAACCACTCGTAGCGCGGCCCCTCCTCCAGCACGTATTCGAGCGCGCCGAGAAAGCCGCCCATGCTGATGAGGCCGTACCAATCGAAATTCTTGAGCAGCGACAGTTCGGGCTTGTCGAAGTCGATCAGGAGCGCCGTGATCGCCGTCACGACGATGCCGGGCACCACATTGATGAAGAACAGCCAATGCCAGGAATAGGCGTCGGTCAGATAGCCGCCGACCGTCGGGCCGATCGTGGGGGCGAGCGTCGCGATCAGCCCGACCACCGGCGCGATCAGCTTCTGCCGCGGACCCTGAAAGATCAGATAAGCCGACGCGAACACGGTCGGCACCATGCCGCCGCCGATGAAACCCTGGATCGCGCGCCACAAAATCATGCTGTCGATCGAACTTGAGGTGGCGCACATGATGCTGGCAAGCGTGAAGCCGGCGCAGGAAATCGAAAACAAAATGCGAGTGCCGAAAGCGCGCGACAAAAAGCCCGGACAGCGGAATCGCGATCACCTCGGCGATCAGATAGGCCGTCTGCACCCAGGGGATTTCATCGGCCGACGCGGAAAGACCCGCTTGAATATCGTTGAGCGACGACGACACGATCTGGATGTCGAGAAACGCCATGAACATGCCGAAGCACATGGCGAGGAAAGCAACGAGCCGCCGCGGCGAGATCGGGGACATCGCGGCCGCGGCGGCTATTGGCCCAGCCGGCAGTCGGGGGACCGGCAGTGCGATTGCTGTTGAGCTCGTGACAGGCGAAGACATGACACGCGCTCGCGCTTAGTGCTTGTCGGCTTCGGCGGCTTGTGCGGCGGAGATCAGGCCGGCTTCGGTTCTGCGCGCGGGCTTGGTGTTGACGCTGACCACGACCGACATGCCGGGCCGCAACAATCCGCGGGCCGCGACGTCCGGCGGCACTTCGATGCGCACCGGCAGCCGCTGCACGATCTTGGTGAAATTGCCGGTCGCGTTGTCGGGCGGCAGCAGCGAGAACACCGCGCCGGACGCCGGCGACACGCTTTCAACCGTGCCGGCGATGGCTTTTTCGGGCAGCGCATCGACGCTGATCGACACCGGCTGGCCGGGGCGCAGGGTTGCGCAGCTGCGTCTCCTTGAAATTCGCTTCGACATAAACCTCGCCGAGCGGCACCAGGCTCGCGACCCGCTGACCGGTCTGCACATAATCACCGGTCTGCACGCCGCGATTTGAGAACACGCCGTCGACCGGCGCGCGAATGATCGTGAACGACAGATCGCGTTCGGCCTTGGCGAGCGCGGTTTGCAATTCGTCGAAGGTCCGTTCGGCCTCCTGTTGCTGCGCCTTGAGCACGTCGAGGTTTGCCTCGGCAGCGTCGATCACCGCTTGCGCGCTCACGACCGCGGCGGCGGATTGGTCGCGATTGGCCTCGGCCTGCTCCAATTGCTGCTGGCTGGCGTAGGTTTGCGCCGCGAGGAATTTCTGCCGCTGATATTCGAGTTGCATTTTCTTGGAAGCGGCCTGGGCCGACACCATCTCGGCCTTGGCCTGGTCGATGCTGGCGCCCTGGGCGACGATCTGGCGGCCGATGCGATCGACGGTGGCCCGCTGGGTGGCGGCCTTATCGCGCGCGGCGTCGGCCGCGAGGCGGTAGTCGCCGTCGTCGATCGTGGCGATGACGTCGCCGGCCCGCACCGCGGTATTGTCCTCGATCGGGATGCTGGCGACGTAGCCGGAGATCTTCGAGGCCAAGGTCGTGTTATGCGCGCGCACATAGGCGTCGTCGGTCGACACCAGATAGCGCCCGGTTAGCCACCAATGCACGCCGAACACGCCGCCGCCACCGAGTGCCACGACAACCGCGCCGGCGATCAGCGTCCGCCGGTCGAAAGCGCGCCGGAGCGAAACGTGGCGGCACCGGGTCTGAGACAGGCTTAGCACTGCCCTCGGCCTCCGTGATTTTGTCGGGCGCGGTGCTCGGGCCAAATTCAAGAGAGACTTGTGGGGCAACGCCCTCCCCGCCGACACCCGACTCGTCAAACGCTGCTTCCGCCGCGCCGTAACCGCTGTCTTTATTGGTTTCGCGATACATTGCCGCGCTCCACCTTAAATTGCTGCCAAGCCACGCATTGACCGAACGGTTCGGTCATTCTATATACAGAGCCGCAATAGCAAGTCAATATGACCGAACCGTTCGGTCAATATAAATGTGCACGCTGGCTAATGTGCTGATTCGATTATATTATCTGTCGACAGCAGGGTCGGACCGGCGTTGAGGAGACGACAAATGAGCGCTCAAGCCCAATTGAAGCCGGTCGCACCGGCGGCCGAGGACAGCGCTAAACGGCGGCAGATCGTCCAGGGCGCCCGGGCCATCTTCCTCGCCCAGGGCTTCGACGCCGCCAGCATGAGCGATATCGCCCGTTCAGCCGGCGTCTCCAAGGGCACGCTCTACGTCTATTTCACCAATAAAGAGCAGCTGTTCGAAGCCATCGTGATGGAGGAGTGCCTCAGTCATGCTGAGGGCGTCTTCACGTTCGATCCGGCCGACCATGACGTCGAGGCCACCCTCACCCGGCTCGGCCTGGCCTATGTCGACTTTATTTGCCGTCCCGAAAAAGCTTCGGCGCTTCGCACCGTGATCGCGATCGCCGACCGCATGCCGGAGATCGGCAGGGTGTTTTACGAGACCGGCCCCGCGGTCGGTATTGCAAAGCTTGCCGCTTATCTGCGCGCCCAGACCGAAGCCGGTATCTTGGCTATCGACGATTTCGATGTCGCGGCGTCGCAGTTCATGGAGTGCTGCAAGTCGACATTGTTCATGCCGATCCTGTTCAATTTTCAGCCGGCGCCGCAGCCCGAAGCGGTTCAACACGTCGTCGGCCTCGCCGTGCGCAACTTCATGCGCGCCTATGCCGTGAGCCCGCGAGCGTAGTTTCTAACGGTCCGTTTTCTCCAAAAACTCAAAAAATTCTGGTCCGTGAAGGACGTTGCGGACTTGATGCCGCTCCTTGGCGTGTGATCAACTTACCGCTCTAGGGAGAGTGCTGCTTCCGTGTCGTCAGCGCGGAAGTTTCATCCGAAGCGGCCGGATAACAAGGCCCAGCAAAATGGCCGCGTGACATGGCTTTCATGGCCAAATCTTTCATGGCCAAAAGCTGGTGCGACGATCTCGCGGCGGGCGCGATAACGACAATTATCAGCCTGCCGATCAGTATCGCCGCGAGCTTGCTGGCATTCGCCCCGCTTGGACCGTCCTACACCGGCATGGCGGCGGCGGCCGGCCTGATCGGCGCTATTATCGGTGGCGGAGTAGCAGCGATCGTCGCTACCTCTTCCTTTGTCGGCACCACGCCGCGGGCGAGCGAATGCCTGATACTCGCAAGCCTGTTGGTCACTCTTCTTGGGCGGCCCGAAATCGCCGGCGATAAGAATCTGATCGTCACATCAGTTTATCTGTGTGTTTTCCTGGCCGGCCTCTTTCAATGCCTGTTCGGACTGGCGGGTGTCGCCAAGATCATCAAATTCACGCCGCATCCCGTCCTGGTCGGATTCCTCAACGGCGTCGCCGTGCTGATCATCCTGTCTCAGCTAAAGCCGTATTTTCTCATCGGTGCGAATACCGGCCACCTCATACTGATCGACCTGCCTTGGCGGTTCGCTTTATGCATCGCGGTTGCTGCCGCGATGTTGTTCTATCCGGCGTTGACCAAACAACTGCCGCGATTGCCTTGGCTCACGAGAATTCCGGCCGTCGTCGTCGGTTTCTGCGGCGGCATCGGCGCGTTTTATATTGTGAAGGCTCTCCACCCTGCCCTCGATCTCGGCGCCACATTCGGCACTATCGCATTCCCCTCTCGTTCGCCCTTTGCCGCGTTTGGCAGCATCGAGACTTGGCGGCGTGTCGCTGGCCTCGCATGGGACATCGTTCCGGTCTCGGCGATTTTGGCGATCGTCGCGACCATCGATTCGCTGCTGACGTTCCGCTCGGCGCAGAACGTCAGCGATTTGCACGTGTCGCCGGTTCGCGATGTGGTCGCTCAGGGGATCGGCAATTGCGCCGCAGCGTTCGCCGGCGGGATGATCAATGCCGCCTCCCCGAGCCAGACAGTGGCGGCCTATCGCGCCGGCGGCCGCAGCCGGCTGGTGCCGCTGACGTCGGTGGTGCTGCTGGCGATCTGCGCAATATTTTTTCCGAATTATCTCGGCGCCATTCCCATGGTCGTATTGTCGGGAATTCTGCTCGCGGTCGGCGTGCTGCTGGTCGATCAATGGTTCCTGGAACTGGTCGCGGATATTCGCAAAACCTCCTCGGCGGTGAACCGCCGGCGCGCCACCTACGATGTGGCGGTCGTTTTCATCGTCATGGGAGTCACGGTTTTCTATTCGATCATCGCAGGCGTCGTTGCCGGTTGCCTGCTGGCCGGCACTATTTTCGTCGTCAATATGAGTCGGCCGGTCATTCGCCGCACATTCGGCGGCGCCGACATCCAATCCAAGCGCATCCGGCCCGCGCGAGACGTTGCGATTCTCCGCGAAACCGGCGCCCAGCGGGCGGTCCTGCAGCTGGAAGGCGTGCTCTTCTTCGGCAATGCCGACGACCTGTCGGCAAAAATCAAACAACTCTTTGCGCAGGCCGACATGATCACGCTCGACCTTCGCGGCGTCAGCGACATCGACGTATCCGGCGCGACGATTCTCGAAAATATCGTAGCCAAAAGCCATGGTCTGAAAAAAGATATTCTATTCTGCGAAGTGCCGGCGAGCCACATCAATATCGTCAAAAATCTCGTTCGAAAAACGACCAAGAACGTTGATACGATCAAACACGATCTCGACGCCTGTCTGGAGTGGATGGAGGAAAAGAGTCTGCATCTCCACGCCGACAAAAGACTTCAGTCCGATATATTGGCGCTGCATGAGATCGATTTCCTCGACGGGCTCGAGGATCGCGACCTCGAAGCGCTGCAGCCGCTCCTTACGCCCTGCAATTTCGCCGCCGGCGAGACGATCTGCCGGGAGGGCGAGGACGGCGACCGCATGTGGCTCTTGGCCAAGGGCAGCGTCAGCGTGCGGCTCGCTTTGGGCGACGGCCGCGGTTACAGGCGGATCACATCGCTGGCCCGCGGCACCACGCTCGGCGAGATGGCGCTCGTCGAATCGAGCCGCCGCTCCGCGACCGTGGTCGCGGACGAGCCGGTCTTCTGCTATGAGCTCCTGCGCAGCGATTTCGACAGCTTGGTCGCCGGATATCCGGGCATTGCAACCAAGCTCCTCAGTAATCTGTCGCGCGAACTGGCGCGCCGGCTGCGCCGAACTTCCGAAGATCTTCGTAACATGAGCTGAGTGGAGCGGGCTTGTGGAACAGCCTTGCGCTTTGGGCGTTCCCCGTGCGGGGGGTATTTGCGTGCGTCTATTTTGCATGCAGTGAAGGGCCCCAGATTATGACAAGCCAAGCCACCTCCAAGCGCCCTCCGCGCGCCACCGCTGAGCAACGCCAGAACCTCGATAAAGACATTAATAAGCTTTGCATCGATACGATGCGCACGCTCGCCATCGACGCCGTGCAGAAGGCCGAATCCGGCCACGCCGGCACGCCGATGGGGCTCGCACCGGTTGCCTATACGCTTTGGCAGCAATTTTTGCGCTACGACCCCGCCGATCCGCTGTGGCCGAACCGCGATCGCTTCGTGCTGTCCGCCGGCCACGCCTCGATGATGCTCTATGCGCTGCTGCATCTCGCCGGAGTGCGCCGCGCCGACGGCACGGCCATCACCGACAAGCCGGCGGTCAGCCTCGACGACATCAAGAGCTTTCGTCAGATCGACAGCGTGACGCCCGGCCATCCGGAATACGGCCATACCACCGGCGTCGAGACCACGACCGGGCCGCTCGGCCAAGGCTGCGGCAATAGCGTCGGCATGGCGATCGCATCGCGCTGGCTCGGCGCCCATTATAACAAACCGCAATTTTCGGTATTCGACTACGACGTTTATACCATCTGCAGCGACGGCGACATGATGGAAGGCGTCGCCAGCGAGGCGGCGTCGCTTGCCGGCCATCTCGGACTAGGCAATCTGTGCTGGATCTACGACAGCAACACCGTGACCATCGAGGGCCACACCGAACTTGCTTTCAGCGAGGACGTCGAGAACCGATTCAAAGGCTATCGCTGGAACGTGCTGCGCATGCAGGACGCCAACGACACTGAGGCGTTCGCGCGCGTGATCGAGATTTTCCGCCGCACCACGGATCGGCCGACGCTGATCATCGTCGACAGCATCATCGGCTATGGCTCTCCGCATAAACAGAATACCGCAGCGGCCCATAGCGACGCACTGGGCGAAGAGGAAGTGCGCCTTACCAAACGCTTCTATGGCTGGCCGGAGGACGCGCAGTTTCTGGTGCCTGACGGAGTCTATGACTGCTTCCGCGACGGCATCGGCAAACGCGGCCGCGCGGTCCGCGACGATTGGACCAAATTGTTCGCCGGTTACAAAACAAAATACCCGCAAGAAGCCGCCGAGATCGAGCTTCTGCTCGCCGGCAAATTGCCGCCGGAATGGGATGCCGGACTGCCGGTATTTCCAGCCGACGAGAAGGGATTAGCGACCCGCGAAGCCTCCGGCAAGGTGCTCAATCAAATCGCCAAGAATGTCCCTTGGCTCATCGGCGGCGCAGGCGACCTCTCGCCCTCCACCAAGACCGCGTTCGACGGCGCAGCTTCCCTCGAGCCGAACGATGCCGGCGGCCGCACCATGCATTTCGGCATCCGCGAGCACGCCATGGGCGCGGTCGTGAACGGCCTGGTGGTCTCGAAGCTTCGCGCCTTCGGCGCCACTTTCCTCACCTTCAGCGATTACATGCGTCCGCCGATCCGGCTTGCCGGTTTGATGGAGCTGCCGGTGTTTCACGTTTTCACCCATGATTCGATCGGTCTGGGCGAAGACGGGCCGACGCACCAGCCGATCGAGCAGCTAGCCGGGTTGCGCGCCATTCCGAACATGATCGTGCTGCGGCCGGCCGACGCCAATGAAGTGACTGAGGCCTATAAGGTCATTTTTGGTTTGAAGACCGAGCCGGCCTGCCTCGCGCTCAGCCGCCAGAAGCTGCCGGTCTTCGACCGGAACCGCTATGCCGCGGCCGAAGGTGTCAAGCGCGGCGCTTATGTGATGGCCGATGCCGAAAACGGCGAGCCGGACGTGATCCTTATCGGCAGCGGCAGCGAAGTCCAGTTATGCGTCGGCGCCTATGAAACGCTCAAGCGCGAAGGCGTCAAAGCCCGCGTCGTCAGCATGCCGAGCTGGGAATTGTTCGAGCGCCAAGACGAGAGCTATCGCCGCCAGGTGCTGCCGCCCCATATCCATGCACGGGTGACAGTAGAAATGGGTGCGACGATCGGGTGGGATCGCTACGCCGGTTTGACCGGGACGATCATCGGGATGCACAGCTTTGGCGCCTCGGCACCGATCAAAGATGTGCTGGCCAAATTCGGTTTCGTTTCAGATAAGATACTGCAAGCGGCCAAAAAACAGGCCCAGCAGCAGATTGAAGCCAAATAAATTGCAAAGAAATCCGACCGTAGGGAATAGTCCGCAATGAATCCTCTCAAAGCGCTGCAGGATCACGGCCAGGCGGTCTGGCTCGATTTCCTGGCGCGCGGCTTTACGGCCAAAGGCGGCCTGAAGAAGCTCGTCGACCAAGACGGTTTGCGCGGCGTGACGTCGAACCCGTCGATCTTCGAGCACGCCATCGGCCAGTCCGACGAATATGACGGTGCGATCGCGCGATTGCTGAAGGCGCAAGATCGCGGCCCGGCCGAGATCTTCGAAAAGCTTGCGGTCGAGGATATTCAGAAAGCGACCGACGTTTTGCGTCCGGTATTCGACGCAACCAAGGGAGCCGACGGCTTCGTCAGCATCGAAGTCTCGCCCTATCTCGCCAACGATACCGCGGCGACCATCGCCGAGGCAAAGCACCTGTGGCAGGCGGTCGACCGAAAGAATGTGATGATCAAAGTGCCGGGCACGCCCGCGGGCCTGCCGGCGATCCGCGATCTCATCGGCGAAGGCATCAACGTCAACATCACGCTGTTGTTCGCCCAACAAGTCTATGAACAGGTCGTCGAGGCTTACCTTTCCGGACTTGAGGCACTCGCCGCGAAAGGCGGCGACGTGTCGAAGATCGCCAGTGTCGCAAGCTTCTTTGTCAGCCGCATCGATACCGCGGTCGATAAATTGCTCGACGAGAAAATCGCGCAGGTGAACGATCCCGACGAGAAAGGCCGCCTCAACGCGCTCAAAGGCAAGATCGCGATCGCCAATGCCAAGCTTGCCTATCAGCGATACCTCAAGCTGTTCTCGGGTGCGCGCTGGGAAAAACTCGCGGCGCGCAGCGCCAAACCGCAGCGGCTGCTGTGGGCCTCGACGGGCACCAAGAACAAAGCCTATAGCGACGTGCTCTATGTCGAAGAGCTGATCGGTCCGAACACCGTGAACACCATGCCGGTCGCGACCATGGATGCGTTCCGCGACCACGGCAAATTGCGCAACAGCCTAGAAGATAAGCCTGCCGAAGCGGAGCAGCAACTTGCTGCTCTCGGCCGCGCCGGCATTTCGCTCGATGGCGTGACCGGCAAGCTTGTGACCGAGGGCGTGCAGCTATTCGCCGACGCCGCCGACAAACTCTTCGCCGCCGTAGCGAAGAAGCGGCGCCAAGTCTTGAGCGATAAGGTCGACGCGCAAAAACTCGCGCTCGGCAACGGCATGGCCAAGAAAGCCGACGAGATTGCCGAGGACTGGCGCGTACGGAGCAATATCCGCCGGCTGTGGCAACACGACAAATCGCTGTGGACCGGTGCCGATGAAGATCGCTGGCTTGGCTGGCTCGATCTCCCTGGCGACGATCAGTTGGCGGTCTATGTGTCGGCGGCACGGGAAATCAAAGGCGATGGTTTCAAAGATGCCATTCTCCTCGGTATGGGCGGTTCGAGTCTCGGTCCCGAAGTGCTGGCGGCGACATTCGGACGGAACGGCGGCTGGCCGCGACTGCGCATTCTCAATTCGACCGTACCGGCGCAAATCAAAGCGCTCGACGATGATCTCGATCTCTCAAAGACGCTGTTCATCGTTTCGAGCAAGTCGGGCTCGACCACCGAGCCGAATGTACTCACCGACTATTTCTTCAAACGCGTCAGCGACACCGTCGGCGCCGATAAAGCCGGTCGGCATTTTGTCGCCATCACCGATCCCGGCTCGTCGCTGGAACGCCGGGCCAGGGAGCAAAGCTTCCGGCACGTTTTTCACGGCGTCCCCAGCATCGGCGGCCGCTATTCGGTGCTGTCGCCGTTCGGGCTGGTACCCGCCGCTATCGCCGGCATCGATGTTGCCGAATTCATCCGACTCACCCGCATAATGATGCGCTCCTGCGGTCCCGACGTGCCGCCGCCGGAAAATCCCGGCATCGCACTCGGCGCCGCCTTGGGCGCCGCCGCCCTGCGCGGCCGCGACAAAGTCACCATTTTCACCTCGCCGGGACTGCAAAGTTTTGGCGCCTGGGTCGAGCAGCTTTTCGCGGAATCGACCGGCAAGCACGGCAAGGGCCTGATCCCAATCAACGGCGAGCCGCTGGCGCGTCCTGAAATTTACGGGGACGATCGCATCTTCATCGACCTGACGCTCAAAGGCGAGAGCCAGCCGGACCACGAGGCCAAACTCGCAAAACTGGAAAAAGCCGGCCATCCGATCGTTCGTATCGAACAGAGTACGACGGCCCATCTCGGCCAGGAATTCTTTCGCTTCGAAATTGCCACCGCAATCGCTGGCGCAGTGATCGGCATCAATCCTTTCGATCAGCCCGACGTCGAGGCGAGTAAGATCAAGACCCGAGAATTGACTGCTGCCTACGAGAAAACCGGCGCGCTGCCCGGCGAGACCCCGGTGTGCTCCGACGGCGCGGTCGCGCTCTACACCGACCAGGCCAACGCCGACGAATTGCGCAAGGGCGGCGCCAATGGAGACGTCGATACGTGGCTGCGTGCGCACTTTGCCCGCATCTGCGCAGGCGATTACGTGGCGATGCTCGCCTATCTGGCTCACGACGACGACAATACCGAGCGCTTGCAGAAAGTGCGGCTCGACATGCGTGACCGCCGCCATGTTGCGACCTGTCTCGAATTCGGGCCGCGCTTTCTGCACTCGACCGGGCAGGCCTATAAAGGCGGTCCAGACAGTGGCGTGTTCCTGCAGATTACCTCCGACGATGCGAAGGATTTACCCATTCCGGGGCTGCGAGCGAGCTTCGGTGTCGTCAAAGCCGCGCAAGCGCGGGGCGACTTCGACGTGCTCGCCGAACGCGGCCGCCGCGCGCTGCGTGTTCACCTCAAGGACGATTTGGATTCCGGCCTCGCCGCGCTCGCGACGCTGGTCGAGCGCGCGATCAGCTGAGCGGAGCAGAACACATGCAAATCGGTGTCATCGGCCTCGGCCGCATGGGCGGCAATATCAGCCGGCGGCTGATGGAGAACAGCCACGAGGTGGTCGTTTACGACCAGGACGCCAAGGCGATTGCCGCCTTGAGTCATGACGGCGCAACGGGAGCCGCCGGCCTCGATAAACTCGTAGCGCAACTGCGCGCGCCGAGGGCCGTCTGGGTGATGTTGCCGGCCGGCAAAATTACCGGCGACACCATCGATCAGCTCGCCACACTGATGACGGCCGGCGACGTCGTCGTCGATGGCGGCAACACGTTTTGGAAAGACGATATCGCCCGCGCCAAGATGCTCAAGGAGCGCAATATCCATCATATCGATGTCGGCACCAGCGGCGGCGTCTGGGGCCTCGAGCGCGGCTATTGCATGATGATCGGCGGCCCGAAAGAGATCGTCGACCGGCTCGATCCGATTTTCAAGGCGCTGGCGCCGGGGCTCGGCGACGTGCCGCGCACGCCGAAACGCGACGGCCGCGATCCGCGCGCAGAGCAAGGCTACATTCACGCCGGCCCCAACGGCGCTGGTCATTTCGTCAAGATGATACACAACGGCATCGAATACGGGTTGATGCAGGCCTATGCAGAAGGCTTCGACATTTTGAAAAATGCCAATAGCGACGCCTTGCCGGCGGATTCGCGCTTCAATCTCGATCTGACCGACATCGCCGAAGTGTGGCGGCGCGGTAGCGTCGTTAGCTCATGGCTGCTCGATCTGACGGCGAGCGCGCTGGCACAAGACCCGAAACTCGATGCTTTCGAAGGCGTGGTCGAGGATTCCGGCGAAGGCCGCTGGACCATCATGGCTGCCATCGACGAGGCGGTGCCGGCGGATGTGCTCTCGGCCGCTCTCTACACGCGGTTTCGCTCGCGCCGCGAGCACACTTTCGCGGAAAAAATTCTGTCCGCGATGCGCAAGGGGTTCGGCTCGCATGCGGAGCCGAAAGCGCCGCCAAAGGCCAAAGCCTCATGATCTCGACCGCCGGCAACAATGCCAAGCTTACTGTCGCCACCACGGCCCGCCCGCCCGATCCGTGTTGCCTCGTGATCTTCGGCGCTTCGGGCGACCTTACCCACCGGCTGCTGCTGCCTGCTCTTTATAATCTCGGTGTTTCCGGCCTGCTGCCGAAAGCCTTCGGCTTGATCGGGGTCGGGCGCAGCGCTTCGACCAGCGAGGCGTTTCGCGACGGTCTCGCCAAGAGCCTGCCGAAATTCGCGACCCGCAAGATCGACGAAAGCGTGGTCAAGCGGGTCCTGGGTTGCGTCGGCTATGTGCAAGGCGATCCCGAAGAGGAAGCGACCTACCAGAAGATCGGCAAGGAACTGGAGCGCATCGAGCGCGATCACGGCACCAAGGGCAACCGGCTGTTCTATCTCGCCACCCCGCCGGCGGCTTTTGCGCCGATCGGGTATCATCTCGGACAATCGCGTCTCGCCTGCGAAGAGAACGGCGCCTGGCGGCGCGTCGTGATCGAGAAACCCTTCGGTACCGATCTCGCCTCGGCACGCGATCTCAATGAAAAGCTGCTCGGCATCCTCAAGGAAGACCAGATTTTCAGGATCGATCATTACCTCGGCAAGGAGACGGTGCAGAACATTTTGGTGCTGCGCTTTGCCAATGGGCTGTTCGAACCGATCTGGAACAGAGATCACATCGACCATGTGCAGATCACGGTGGCGGAGTCGCTGACGGTCGAACGCCGCGGCGGCTACTACGACAAGACCGGCGCGCTGCGCGACATGGTGCCGAACCACTTGTTTCAGCTGTTGTCTTTGATTGCGATGGAGCCGCCGGCGCGCTTTGCCGCCGACTCGGTGCGGGCCGGAAAAGCGGAACTGCTCGATTCGGTTCAAATACCAAACCACGACGATGTTTGGCGCGACGCGGTCCGCGGCCAATACGCTGGGGGTTACATCGACAATCAAGCGGTTGTGCCCTATCGGCAGGCACCGGACGTCGATCCCAACAGCACCACCGAAACCTACGTGGCACTCAAGCTCATGATCGACAATTGGCGCTGGGCCGGCGTGCCGTTTTATCTCCGCACCGGGAAAGCGTTGCGCAGCAAGCGAACCGAAGTAGCAATCAAGTTCAAGCAAGCCCCGATCGCCATGTTCCGCGATATGCCGGTCGATCGGCTGTCGCAGAACTTTCTGGTGCTTGGCATTCAGCCGAACGAATGCATCGGGCTGGAATTCAATGCCAAGGTGCCGGGCCCGTCGATCGCGATCGGCGGCGTCGGCATGACGTTCAAATACCAAGACTATTTCGACACCATTCCTTCGACCGGCTACGAAACGCTGATCTACGACTGCATGATCGGCGACGCCATCCTTTATCCGCGCGCCGATGGCATCGAGGCCGGATGGCGTATCGTGCAGCCGTTCCTTGATGCGTGGCACGAAGCGCCGGCGAAAGATCTTTTCGCCTATCGCGCCGGCGGCGATGGTCCGAGTGAAGCCGATGAGCTTTTGCAACGCGACGGCCGCCGCTGGCGGCCGATCGCATGAGTTCGGCCATGGGTTCTCTGTCATGGGTACTGTCATGAATTCCGTCATGGGTTCGCAGCGGCAAATCGTCGTCGTCGAAGACGACGTCGCCTTGGCCGAAACGGCGGCGCGACGGCTGCTTGAGCGGGTCACCGGGAAGGATCGCGCGGCGGTCTGCCTCACAGGCGGGTCGTCGCCGCAAGACCTCTATCGTCTGCTTGCCGAGGTGCCCTGGCGCGGCAGAATTCCGTGGGATCGCGTGCATTGGTTCATCGGTGACGACCGTTTCGTTCCGGAAAGCGATGCCTTGAGCAATATGGGTACGGCGCGGCGCGCATTTCTCGATCACGTCGGCGCGCCGGCCGCCAATATCCACCCGATCGCAACCGATGCCGGTGATCCGCACGCCGCGGCGCAGCGGTATGACGAAGAGCTGAAAGATTTCTATGGCGCCGATCAGCTCGACTCAGCACGGCCGCTTTTCGATTTTGTGCTGATGGGGCTCGGCATCGACGGCCACACCGCCTCGCTGTTTCCGGAGGCACCGACGCTTGACGAGAAAAAGCGCTGGGCGCTCGGCGTCGCCAAGGCGGGCATGGAGCCCTATGTGCCTCGCGTCACCCTCACCTTCCCCGCCTTCGCCTCCAGCCGCGAAATGCTGTTTATCGTCGAAAGCCTCGACAAGCGCGCTATCCTCAAGCGCGTACTGGCCGGCGACGATCTGCCGGCGCATCAGGCCCATTCAAATGGCGATCTCGTGTGGCTGATCACGCGCGCCGTGGCACCGGAGAACTGACCATGCCCGCAGCGAAATCGCCGGACGACATTGCCGTGTTGGTGCTGATGGGGGTTTCCGGCTCCGGCAAGAGCACGATCGCCGCCATGCTGGCACACCGGCTGCAGTGGATTTACGAGGACGGCGACTGGCTGCATCCGAAATCGAATATCGAGAAAATGCACCACGGCGAGCCGCTCACCGACAAGGACCGCTGGCCGTGGCTGCATGCCATCGCCGACTGGATCGACGGTATCCGCGCGTCGGGTGAACACGGCATCGTCGCTTGCTCGGCGCTCAAGCGCGCCTATCGCGATATCCTGGTCGGCGACCGGCGCAATGTTCGCATCGTCTATCTGAAAGGCGATCGTGACCTGATCGCGCAGCGCGTCGCCGCGCGCGCCGATCATTTCATGCCGCCGCAACTGCTCGACAGCCAATTCGAGGCGCTGGAGGAACCGCAGGCCGACGAGCACCCTATCGTCGTCTCTATCGCACCGCATCCGCGTGAGATCGTCGAGGCGATCGTAGAAAAGCTTGGTGTCGAAAGTCCCACCACGGCCGGTACTCGAGCGCACAGCGCTCCCCTGCCAAGTCCCGGGTGATGAGCGACGAAGCTCTCTCCTCATCTGCCCCTGCGGTGCAGGAGGATAAAGCCGTCATCAATCGGCTGCTGATATTTTTCGCTCTGGTCTATATCGTCGAAGGATTGGGCCAGATCGGCGGCCTGATCTCGCAGCCGTTGAACTATTACCTCAAGGAAGTACAGGGCTTCACGCCCCTCCAGATCACCGGTTTCGTTACCGTTTTCAATCTGCCGTGGATCATCAAGCCGGTTTACGGCTTGATTTCCGATTTTGTGCCGCTGTTCGGTTATCGGCGCAAAAGCTATCTGATCATCGCCAATATCGCCGCCGTCGCCGGCTATTACTGGGTCACGCGGCTCGTGGCGCCGAACGATCTTCTTATCGCCCTCATGCTCACAGCTTATGCCATGGCGATATCGAGCACATTGTGCGGCGCTGTTCTGGTCGAGAACGGCCAGCGGCTGCACGAGAGCGGCACATTCGTCAATCAGCAATGGCTCTGGTTCAACATCGCCAGCATGGCGGCGGCCGTCGGCGGTGGGCAGTTGGTGGAGCATCTTGCGCCGGCGTCTGCCTTGCATGTCGCCGCCGGCATTGTCGCGGTAGCGCCGCTCGCCGTTATCGTCGGTACGCTGGTGCTGATCCGCGAACAGCGAATGCCGGCCAATGTAGCGGGCATGAAAGACACGCTGCGCGGCTTGGTCAAAGCCTTCAGGCGGCGGCAGCTTTGGATCGTCGCCGGCTTTATCTTCCTCTACTATTTCAGTCCCGGCCTGAGCACGCCCCTCTATTTTCACATGACCGACGAGTTGAAGTTCTCACAGGCCTATATCGGCATTCTGGGTTCCGTCGCTGCGGGCGGCTGGATCGCGGCCGCGCTGCTGTACCGGTGGTTCTTCGAGGGCCTGACGCTCAAGCAGATGCTCAATCTCAGCATCGCGCTCGGTACCGTGACCACCGCCGCCTTTCTGTTGCTTTCGAACGAGGCCGCCGCGGCCATCATCAATTTCTGCGCCGGCTTTTCCGCCATGCTGGCGACGGTGGCGACGCTGACGCTGGCTGCCGATTATTGCCCACCACGTGCCGAAGGCTTTTCCTTTGCCGTGCTGATGTCGATCATCAACCTCGCCAATACGCTGGCCGACAATGCCGGCTCGTTTTTGTATAGCCACGTTTTCTACAGCCATTTGCCGCCGCTCGTTGTCATGTCCGCAGCATTTACCGCCTTTGCTTTCGTGTTGGTGCCGCTGCTGCGCCTCGGCGACAAGCGGCAAGGCGAACCCGCAGTCGACGCTGTGGCCAAATAGCGGCAAATGGAACCGCGGCGGCCTATTGCGCGTTGTTGGGTACTCGACGCTCAAGGGATGGCTGACCATGCGAAAGATCGGTGCTTACGGCGCCGTTGCGCTAGCTGTCTTCGCTTTCACGGCCTCACCGGCGGACGCCTTCGGTCTGCGCATCGGCCCCTTTCACATCGGCATACCGATACCGCACCACCACCATCACTACGGCCATCGATCCCTTTATATGCGAGGCAATCCCGACAGGACGCCGGGCGGTCGCGACCAGATAACCGCGCGTGACCAGACGATTTCCCCGCGCGACCAGACTTGGGCGCTGCTTTATCCTGACCTTGCGCTTTCGGCGATCTACCAAAACGTCTTCCTGCCGGCCAAAGCGTCGTTATGGCCGTTCGGCTATCAGGACATCTTTGCCACGGCGTTCTCCAAAGCCACCGCGGCCAATGATCGGCGCCTGTGTGCGAGCCCTGATGATGCAAAGACGATCATCGGCAGCTTGCGCAGTCAAATCGCGCCGACGGCGGCCCAAGCCGCGGCGCTCCAGAAACTTGGTGGGGCGCTGGGCGCGGCCTCGAACGCTGTCGCCAGGTCCTGCCCTGCTTCGATTCCGGCGCAGCCCGTGGCGCGGCTGCAACTCATGGAGGCTCAAATCGAAGGATTGGCGACCGCGCTCGAAATCGTCCGGCAGCCATTGCAGGATTTCGAGCATGGGCTTAACGACGAGCAGAAGGCGCGTTTCGCTGCCATGATCCGTACGCCGGCCGCGACCGAACCGCAGAATGCTTCCGAAACTGCGGCGGTCTCCTGCGGCAGTTCGCCCAATGAGGTCGACACATCGATCACGCAAATCGATCAGGCGGTGCAGCCCACTGACGATCAGCGTTCTGCGCTCGACCAGGTGAAGCAATCCTTCACTCAAGCGGCGAGCGAACTTGAAGCGCATTGCCCGACCTCGGTGCCGCCGACGGCGCTCGGCCGGCTGCAGGCCATCCAGGCGCGGCTCGATGCGACCTACCATGCGATATTGTCGATCCAGGTCGGGTTAGCCGGCTTCGAGAAGCATTTAAGTGACGAGCAAAAGTCCCGCTTCCAGGCCACGGACTTCGCTTCCCGGTAATCGGATGCTGCTTCAGGCGACGCGGTTCTGCGCGTTCCAGTGCTGTTCGAGATTGGCGATCAGTGCCGGACTGAAATGGCAGTAGGCCTGCTCGCGCGCATAAACCGCCATGTAGCGGCGAAACATGTCGAGCGGCTCCTGGCTTACGCGCAGCGCCCGGCGGTTGCCGGCGGCGCTGACGACACCGGAACTGGTGAAATTATCCACCACGGTATCGAGCGCCGCATCGATCGCCGCTGGCGGCGCGATCTCATCGCAAATCAGCCGTCCCTCTGGCGTGTCGCAGTCGAGCCGCCGTCCGTACAGTATAGCCTGCCGCGCGATGCGGTCGCCGGTAAAACGCCACAGCCGCAAATTCGCGGCCCCCGGGATGATGCCTTCCTTGCGCGCCGGCAGCGTCATATACGCGTCGCTCGCCGCCAACACATAATCGAGCGTCAAGAGCAGCTGGCAGCCGCCTCCGATGGCAAAGCCGTCGACGACACCGATCCACGGTTTCTCGATGGTGCCGCCGCTGACTTCGTCGGGGCTGAGATCCGGCCGCGCCACGCCGCGGAATAGTTTGTTGACGAGCCCCATGTCGCGCCGGATGTACCAGGCATAGGAAATCTTACCGTGGTAGAGGTGCGTCAGATTGATGCCGGCCGAGAACAGGCGGCGGCCGCGGTATTTGGTGTGCTCGACAACATCGCCGCGCAGTACGGCGATATCGCTTGCGGGGTCGAGCGTCGCCACATCGATCGCGATTTCGAGACCATCGAGCGTCGCCTCGTCCTCGGCATTGAGGAAGCGCGGATTGCGCATGGTGACGAACGCAGCTTTGCCGCGGCGTTCGACCGTGGCGCCATCGAACGCAAGCTTACCGCTCGCGGCAAAGCGGCGAACTTCGTCGCGCGCTTCCGGCCGCGGCAACAGCATGGCGTGGCATAGATGCGCGCCGCATGCCGGCTGCGCCAGCACGTGCGAGAGAAACAGACCCTGATCGATCTCGGCACCGTCTTTGTCGCGCTGCGCCAAGCCGCTGTCGCGCCGAAGCTGGGCATCGTCCGGCACGAGGCCCGGCAATAACACCGCGGCGTCGTGGAGCAGCTGTTCGACCCGTTTGAAATGGACGAAATCGCCGGTCAGGCGGCGGTAGATCGTCTCGATATGAACGGTGAGAAATTTTTCGCGCGACGCACGGTCGCGTTCCATGATGGTTGCTGCGGCGGCGCTTTGCGCTTCGTTGCGCGACGGCTTCGGCGGCAGAAAAGCTATCATTTCGGCGCCGCTGCGCCATTGCCGGGAAAAATCCTCCGCATCGCGCCGATAATCGCCGGTGACCGCATCGCTGCCGGCACGCCATGCCGCAATGGTGTCGCGCGGAAGGCCGGCGCGGCCGAGAATGTCAGTCTTGTCGCTATCGTCGAGCAGGGTCATGAAATCTTTTCCGTCGTTAATTACGCGGCCGCTTGTCGATAACGCGCTTGGCTTTGCCTTGCGAACGTTCGATGACGCCGGGCGCTACGGCGCGAACCGTCGCCGTCACACCGACATGCGCTTTGATCAGATGCGTGGCGCGATCCGCCAGCACCATCATGGCGTCCGGCGGCAGCACCTCGCGGGTTTCGACGATCACTTCCAATTCGTCGAGCCGGTCCGGACGCGTCACTTCCAGAATATAATGCGGCGCGAACAGTTTCTCGGCGGCGAGCGCAGCTTCGATCTGAGTCGGAAACACGTTGACGCCGCGGATAATGAGCATGTCATCGCTGCGGCCCTTGATCCGCTCGATGCGGCGCATGGCGCGGCCGCTGCCGGGCAACAGCCGGGTCAGATCGCGGGTGCGATAGCGGATCACCGGCATCGCCTCTTTGGTCAGCGAGGTGAAGACCAACTCGCCCTCTTCGCCGTCTGGCAAAACCTCACCGGTAGCCGGATCGACGATCTCGGGGAAAAAATGATCTTCCCAGATCGTCAGCCCGTCTTTCTCTGTCACATATTCCTGGCCCACGCCTGGACCGATCACTTCCGAAAGCCCGTAGACGTTCACGGCATCGAGACCCATGCGGCGCTCGATTTCGGCCCGCATCGATTCGGTCCAAGGCTCCGCTCCCAACAGCGCGATACGCAGCGACGATTTGCGCGCATCGATCCCCTGGCGATCGAACTCGTCGGCAATCGCCAACAGATAAGAGGGTGTCACCGCGATGATGTCGGGCTCGAAGTCGCAGATAAGCTGGACCTGGCGCTCGGTAAATCCGCCGCTGACCGGAATGACCGCGCAGCCGAGATATTCGCCGCCGTAATGCATGCCGAGCCCGCCGGTGAACAGGCCGTAGCCGTAGGCGACATGCATCTTGTCCCCGCGCTTGCCGCCGGCGGCACGGATCGAGCGCGCCATCAGCATCGACCACATCTCGATATCGCCGCGGGTGTAACCGACCACGGTCGGCTTGCCGGTGGTGCCGCTCGATGCGTGGATGCGCACGATCTCCTTCATCGGCACCGCGAACATGCCGAACGGATAATTCTGGCGCAGATCCTCTTTGGTGGTGAATGGCAGTTTGGCGAGGTCGTCCAGCGATTTCACATCGCCTGGGCAGAGGCCCGCGGCGGCGAACCGCTTTTGATAATGCGGGACCTGGGCCGCGCGGACCACCGTGTCCTTGAGCCGCGTCAATTGCAGCGCGCGCAATTCGTCAGCACTTGCCGTCTCGATCGGATCGCAGCGATCGGACGGCACTGCCCGCGCCTCGAGCCGTTGCTCCGTCATCGCGCTTCCCTCCCCGGCCGCTCAAGTGGCGGTCTCCCTTACATTAGGACGCGGCAAAGTGGCCCGCAATCGACGAGCCACAACGCCACCCTCAGGACAACATGCGAGTGAGTACGCGTTTTCCGGTGGCTTACTCCTTCTTGACTGACCGGCTTTTACGTTCAGCTTCCTCAGCCGCGGAGATCCACGCGTCGGCAATTTCCATCAGCACTTTGCGATCTTTGTCCGATGCCCGTTGCGCCAGCCTGCGACATTCGGCGGCGTAGTCGCGAAATCGCTTGGCATTATTTTCGGAGGTATCATTTTCCATCCCGCAATCCGCATCGCTGTTATTAACATGTTCCAATAGGAAACCGGTGGAACCCAGCCAAAGTTCCCCTTCAAATTCATGCGCTTAAGGGAACAAATCAGACGCTGCGCCGTTCGCGATGAGGAAGCGGCGTGGAGTGGCAGCACATGGGGAAGGCCGAGCAATATCGGCATCACGCGGCAGAATGCCTTCGCCTCGCCCGGCAAACACGCGACCCTACCGAGAAGGACCTGCTTCTAGGAATGGCGGAGGCATGGCGTAGGCTCGCCGAGCACGTCAGGAAGACGGCCGACCACGACGCGGACGACCATTCCGAATAGCGGCGCGCGTTCTTCTTCAATTCTTCAGTTCTGAAAAAACCGATTTGTCGGCCGCGGCAGGCCGAGATGATCGCGTAGCGTCTCGCCCTCATATTCGGTGCGGAACAGACCGCGCCGCTGCAACTCCGGAACGACGCGGTTGGCAAAGTCGTCAAGCCCGCCCGGCAAATAAGGAAACATCACCGTAAAGCCGTCGGACGCTTCGGTGGCGAGCCATTCTTCCATCTCATCGGCGATAGTCTGTGCTGTGCCGATCATGGCGAGACCTGAATAGCCGCCGAGCCGCTGCGCCAGCTGCCGCACCGTCAGATTGTCCCGCCGGGCGAGCGCGATGGCACGCTCGCGTCCGCTCTTCGACGCATTGCTTTCCGGAATGTTCTCCGGCAGTGGTCCGTCCGGATCGAATTTCGACGCATCGTGGCCGAGCGCGATCGAGAGCGAGGCGATGGCATTGGCGTAATCGACCAGGCTATCGAGTTTTTGCCGCTTGGCGCGCGCCTCTTCCACCGTGTCGCCGACCACCACGAAACAGGCCGGCAGGATTTTCATATGCTCGCGCGACCGTCCGAGCTTTTCCATGCGGCCTTTCACGTCGGCATAAAATCGCTTGCCGGCGGCAATATCGCTCTGGGCGGTGAACACAGCCTCGGCGGTTTCGGCGGCGAGTTGACGGCCCGACTCCGAGGCGCCGGCCTGCACGATCACCGGCCAGCCCTGCACCGGCCGCGCGATATTGAGTGGCCCACGCACCGACAGATATTTGCCCTTGTGATTGAGCACGTGCATTTTCGCCGGATCGAAGAAAATGCCGTCCTCGACGTCGCGGATGAAGGCGTCGTCCGCCCAGCTGTCCCACAGGCCGGTCACCACGTCATAGAACTCGCGCGCGCGCCGATAGCGCTCGGCATGCTCCATGTGATCGTCGAGGCCGAAATTGAGCGCCGCATCGGGATTGGAGGTGGTGACGATATTCCAGCCGGCGCGGCCGTTGCTGAGCCAATCCAGGGAGGCGAAGCGGCGCGCCACATGATACGGCGCGTCGAACGTGGTCGAGCCGGTGGCGACCAGGCCGATGCGCTCGGTGACCTGCGACAGTGCGGAGAGCAGCGTGAATGGCTCGAAAGAAGTCGAGGTGTGGCTGCGCTTGAGCGCATCCATCGGCATGTTGAGGACGGCCATGTGGTCGGCCATGAAGAAAGCGTCGAACTTCGCCCGCTCCAGCGTCCGGATGCATTGCTTGATATGGGCCAGATTGAAATTCATGTCCGGCCACGCGCCGGGATAGCGCCAGGCGCCGGTATGGATGCTGGCCGGGCGCATGAAGGCGCCGAGGTGAAGTTGACGGGAGGGAGCCATGTTTTTCGACCTGTCGCGTGCGCCGTTGCGGGCGGCTCTTTGCTGCAGGTCGTCATGTAAGATGGCGATCGTCAAGGCGAAAGTGAGCGCGGGAGATTCTTGCTTCTGAGCAGCACAGGTATGAAATGCCGCCGTTGCGATTTGATCGGCGGCGAAAACCTGTTCTCCTTGCAATTTACACCGCCAGGCGCCAGCTTCGGCAAGAGTGCGCTAAGAGAACGATAATAATTGTTTGGAGCCCTTCTAAATGTCCGATAGCAACGTCGCCGTCGCCAGCCCTGCCATTGAAAAAACCGATCCGCGCGCCCCGCGCCGTGTCCGCCACGAGGCGCGCCGCCGCATGCTGACGGTCAAACAAATCGACAAGATCGCAGCCCATATGATCCGCATCACCTTGGCGGGCGATCTCGATCAGTTCACCAGCCTCGGCTTCGACGACCACGTGAAGCTGTTCTTTCCCGACGGTACGACCAATGCCGAAGGCGTGCCGAACGCGCCGGGCCGCGATTTCACCCCGCGGCGTTACGATCCCGCTAACGCCACGCTGGAGATCGATTTCGCCATTCACGATGCCGGGCCGGCGACGCGCTGGGCGGCACAAGCGAAGCCCGGCGACACGCTCGCGCTCGGCGGCCCGCGCGGCTCCTTCGTGATCCCGACCACCTACGACTGGCACTTGTTGATGGGCGACGAGACCGCGCTGCCCGCCATCGGCCGCCGGCTCGCCGAACTGCCTCGCGGTACGCGTGCCGTGGTGGTTGGCGAAGTGGACGGTCCGGCCGACGAACTCGCCTTCAAAACGGAAGCCGACGCCACCGTGACCTGGGCCCACCGCAACGGGGCGCCTGCCGGCGCCAGCGATGTGCTGGCGAAGACGCTGGCCACGTTGAAAATGCCGAAGGGCGATTATTACGCCTGGGTCGCCTGCGAGTCGCTCGCCGCCAAAGCGTTGCGCAACCAGTTGATTGCCGACCACGGCGCCAATCCGAAATGGATGCGCGCCGCCGGCTATTGGCGCCGCGGCGCCATCGCAGTGCACGACGTGCATGAGACCTGAAAACCGTCCTCGCCTCCAATAAAAAAGGGCCGCCCGGTTTCGTGAGCGGCCCCTCACCTTCAGCGTCGGGTGACGCTTAGCCCCAGCGGAATGCGATAGCGCCGGCGGTCGAAAGCGGACGGGTGCGGACGGCGTGCCCGTCATTGCCGGATTCGACGACCCATCGGCCGTTCTGCTGGCCGACGATTTTGCCGACGTGATGCGGCCATACCACGACCGCTCCGATGCCGGGCGGCCCGCCGTGCCCCCAATGCGCCCAGTTGCGCGCCACGTTGTACGACGGACCGGGATCGGCTCCGACCAATTGCCTCATCTCCCAACCGCACCAGGCGGCCGGCCGCGGGCCGAGATGGCCTGTCGGCTGATAGCTCGCCTTCTGCGCCGAATAACCAAAGCTCTGACCGAAATCGGCATAGGCTTCTTGCTCGGCATAGCCGCCTCGCCCCCGAGACGAAGTGTGATGCGCATATCGCACATGATAGTGGTGGTGATATCCCCGCGCTTCGGCGGATTGCGCAAACACAAACAGGGCCGCCACAGCGACCGAAACAGTCGTCACCTTCATTCCGACTTACTCCTAGTTGGTACGCACTACGACTTCTTGCTTTTGCCTCCATCTGAAACGAAAACCCCGCCAAACCGTGAGGTCGATGGCGGGGCCTAATCAGATCAAGGACGCGCGGTGATAGCATCAATGGAGCATTTCACATGGCCCTTATTTGCATAACGAGGTATCTGCTGACGGGACCCGCGCGCCCAATTCTGGCCCTATTGTCGCACACCGGAAAATGCGGCGCGGTCGCCACATTTATTAATTTGTTTGAGCGCAGTGATTTGTTTGGAAACGAGCCGAGCCGCTAGAAACAGAGATCGGTCAAAGGATTTCCCTTCTTGTCGGACAGCATGAGCGGACAGTTCAGGCGCCGCAGCAGCGTCTTGGCATTGTCGTCGCCCAGCGCCGCGGCGCGCTCGTAATAGGATTTCGCCGCGCTTTTGTCGGCGGGTCCCCCTCGTCCTGATTGCGCAAACAAGCCCATCCATTCCAAGGCCGCGGGATGATTTTGCGCGGCGGCCTTTTCGAACAGAGCGCGCGCGGCGACGTCGTCCTTCGTTCCGCCGACACCATTCGCTTCCATCAGGCCGAGCTGAAACTCCGCTTCGGCCGAGTTCGTCGTCTCCACCGCCCGCCCCAGCATGGCACGCGCCTTGGCCGGATCGACCGGCGGCCCGCCATTGTCGGCGAGCGCCACGAGATTGATGACGCCCCGCGGATTGCCGGCGTTAGCGGCGCGTTCGAACAGATCGTGCGCCTGCGCCGTATCCTTGGCGACGCCGTTCGATCCAGTGCCATAGAGGACGCCGAGTTCGACCATGGCCGAGGTGCTGCCCTTGTCGGCGGCCTTGCGATACAGCCCGATCGCTTCCGTCATCTGCACATTGGCGGCATAAGCCCGGCCGAGCTGGTAAAGCGCACGTCGCGCGCCCGCCGACGCCGCCTTGCAATATTTGATCGCGGTCGCGACGTCGGACGGCGCGATCGCCGTAACGCCGGTGACGTCCGAAGGCTTATCCGGATCGGCGGGATCGGCGGCGACGCGGTCGCACAACACGAGGTCGGCCGTCGCGGCGCGGGCTGGACCATGGATCGAGCTTGCGGCCAGCGCCAGCAGCGTAGCGCCAAAGCTATAGGCGATTGACGGGATGCCGAATTGTCGTCTCATGATCCTGTTCTACCATGACCCTGAGCCGGGTTCTCGCACGGCTTCGGTTGCGGTTAAACAGCCCGAGAATGGGGGAGATCAAGGCCGTGTACGCCAGGACAATCCCGAGGAATCCCATGGCATTTTCCGCCCCGAGGTCTTAAAAGGCCCGGTGGGCCGGGTTAGCTCAGCGGTAGAGCAGCGGTTTTGTAAACCGTTGGTCGGGAGTTCAATCCTCTCACCCGGCACCACCCGCCCCCCCAATTGCGGGGCCTTCCACGAGCGAGGCTAGACCGCCTTTCACGATAATGCCAGGCGTCGGGGCCCGGTTTGAGCAGATCGAGCAATTCGACTTCCGTTGCCGGATCCTCACCGAGCGATTTCGGTCAGTCGGCATCGGCGAGTGAACGCGAAATCTTCATACAGATGGCCCGAACTTGGCTCGCCGCTGCGGTGTGAGCTGGCGCTGCCGAACCTACCTAGCCCTCTGTGTCGCCCGTGACGACAGCCAACCAATGGCCTCGTTCATAACCCAGCGCCACGCCTCGCCTTCCGTCGCAGGCGTATCGGCATCTCTGGTTCGTACCGTGCGGATATTTTCCGGCATCGAGCCTTCACGTTCCGGCCTTTACCCGCACTGAGTGAATGACGAGGTTGAGTTCAGCCGAGACGAAGAAGAATTCAACCGCGCTGCGGATGAGAGATGGAAAGCCGAAGAAGCTGTACTCGCGATCAGGTCAGTGTCATCAGAAATTCTAAAGGCACAGATTGCGACACTTGCACGCCGCGCCGCGCCGCGGCTGAGATTGACGTGTCGCATCACCTGTCTGCGATAGCTGCCGGCTAGATCATTATCGTTCTGCCAGCGTCGGAAGCCCTACCACGGCCACGCTCGGCGAAAAATCGTCGGGCCTTATTTTCGTCTTGCTCACTGCTCGCTTCTCATCACAGGCAAACGGTGTGGTTGTCTGTCGCAGTTTTGCTTGCGACAAGCGTTCAAGAATTGACTGCATCACGGTGGCGGCGGAGAAACCACACGAGTGATCGTTAAAATCTATAACAGTGACCATTAAAATCTAAAACCAAGAGACATGTGGTTATGTTATTTCACTGAATGATACCGACACAAGAGAATGCAAAATATGGAAATCGCTCGCGACGACGTTGTTTTGTCAGTTCTTGGCATCGTCACGGTGCTCACCAGCCCCGCATTTCCGCAGAAGCCTCGGGTATAATCAAAAGCTCTTAATTGACTGAGGTGACGTGCGAGGCCTTCCCCACACGTTACACTAAAGGCGGGGAGCGATACGCGATAGTCAAACTTTCTTCCGCCGGAGGCGGCGTTAAAAAAAAACAGGGAACAAACAACATGATGCGTCTCAAAATCACGGTAGGCTTCGCCACGCTTGCTCTCGCCACGGCCTTCGCCTCAGCCCCAACCTTCGCTGCCCAGGGCATTCCTGGCCATTTTTCCGACGGTGCAGTGGTCGCCATACACCACCACCGACATCATTCCGGCGCGAGGCCGCTCTATTACAACTACAATCCAGGTTACGGCGGCCCTTATAACTACAGCGGCTACGTGAGCGGCCAGCCCGGCCCCAGTTCGGGCGTCGAATCGCAACGCTAATTTTTGGTGGCCGCTCACGCGGCAAAAACAAAATCGCTCATTCGCACGCTGACGGGCATTGACGCGGAATGTTAAACCGAGCCGAACCGCCTCGGCTCGGACAGACCGCACCGACGTCAGCGTCACGTGATGCTGACGTCTGCATTGTAATAGCCCTCGTCACTTGGCGCGTTCAGCTCGCACAACGCAGGATGAATAGCGGACCTGAATGGGCGGAAGCAGGCAGGCCGAAACGAGCAATTGACAAGAGTGAGAAATAATCGCGGGCCGGTCGCCACTCCGGCTGACCACTTTTTCGCTACCTACGCACCGTGAGGTAGTGGCCGCTGCGTTTCGGATTTCCGCTTTGGGTGCCCCTCACCTAAGAAGCCCCCGGCTCCCGTGCGTTCCCTGCCGCGTGTCTGCATTCCACGCCGCCGCGACTATGTGAATTAATTAGTTGCGCTCGTGCAATTTCACAAGACGAAACTGGATACCGGGACGATTTTTGCACAATTGTTTGCTGCATTCCTTCAATGCGAAGCCGAATAGTTGGTCATAAAGGCGATCGGAAAATCGCCCAATAGTTCGTTGGCACGGATTTGCGAATCAAATGAGTGAATCCGATAGGGTCGCAACGCATCGGAAAATCGGCCTCGAAGTTCCGGCGGAAAACAAAGTCGCGTATCTTGCCAATGCGAATCCGGCATGTTCAGCGTATGATCAGCGCTTAAAAAGCCCGCAATTGATCTGCAGATCACTGTGATCGCGCAAAAGCCGTGCAAACTGCGCGCAAAAGCGATGACATGCTCCGACATCGGACCGCGGACCTCAAGCGGCAGATAGTCGCCAGCAGCAAAAACTCCCGGCTGCTTCTTTCGCACTGCAAGAAGGCGCGCGATAATAAATTGCTTGATACGCCCATCCGTCCACATTTGAGCCAATTCATCGAACAAATACGGCCGCATCGACTTTTGCCGCACTGCAAAATCGACCGGTGCGCGGTTGTCCGGATCCACAAGACTCAAATCCCAATATTCGGTCCCTTGATATATATCCGGCACGCCAGGCGCGGTCAGTTTGAGCAACACCTGTGCCAAACCATTGAGGGCACCGGCAGGCGCCACGCGGTGGGCAAAGCTGGCGATCTCGTTCAGAATGTCCGACGGTCCCGAAAAGAGGCGCTTAACGAAGCCCGCCGCTGCGCGTTCGTATTCATCATTTGGCGCGGCCCAATCGCTGTGCAATTTGGCTTCCCGGAGCGCTTTTTGCTGCCATGCAGCAATCCGCTCGGCAAAGATCGCCAGAGCGGCCGGATCGGCTGTGAACAATGTCATTGGCCAGGCACCGACCACGGTCTGAAACAGAATTGCCAGGTCGCTTGGGCTTGGCATTGCCATACCCTCGCCCCAGGCGCTGGTCGCTGCGATCCACCGATCAACCGCCTCGCTCCACTCCGGCCCAAATTCGCTGAGTACAGCCAGTCGCGCCCGGACGTCTTCGCCGCGCTTGTGATCATGGGTTGCGGTCGACAGCATCGCGTGCGAAAAATTGAGCCTCCGCTCAAGCATTTTCTGGTGAAATTCGGAGGCTGAACAATTAAAGCGGCGTATGTCGAAGCCGACATCGTTGCGCGAGATCAGCCGGCCGTAGCGATAAAAGGCGGTATCCTCTACAGCCTTGGCGCAGAGCGGCGCGCTTAATTGTTGAAAGCGCGCGAGCGCGACGTTCTGTGTCTGCTCCGCGTCGGCGTGAATGCATTGGCCGCCGAGCCACTTGCCGAGCTTTTCGACCAGCCACCTGTCGACCGGAAGGCAGGTTTCCATGGCGCGCGCCACCGCCTGCGACAGAAACGTCAAATCCGCCTGGGATGCCTGGTCAACTCGTGCATAGATCCGATAGACTCGAAATTGCGCCAGAATTTCCGTCAGGCACCGCCGTATTGCCGCACGCGAGATGTCGCGCGTAGCGAGATCGCCTTGCAGAACGCGAAGAAACGCTTGAACCGTGCTCTCACGCTGCGCCGAAAAACTTCGTTCTAAAATCTGCCTGCGCGCCGCCTCCTCTTCGGCATCAAAGTCGCCAGCGTGGCCGCTGATACGCTGCCACAGCCGCGTAAGGGGAACTTCACCGGCAGAATCATGTTGGAGGGCGTTCACCTCGTCCATAAAATCATAGCCTGTGGTGCCGTTGGTTTCCCACGCGCGCGGCAGTTCCTCGTGCCGCGACAAAATCTTTTCCACCACGAAATAAGCGTCGTTATTCGGCGCACCCGCCGGTCGCGCGACCTGCAGTTCGCGCAAGCGGGCGCGGAGCTTCCGGCAATATTCGCCAGGCTGCGCCAGTCCATCGATGTGGTCGACGCGCACGCCGTCGATCAGTCCTCGCGAATACAACTCGAAAACCTTGGCATGTACGGTCTCGAATACCTCGTCATCTTCCATGCGGAGGGCGGCGAGCTCGTTGATATCGAAAAATCGTCGCCAATTGATTTCGTCGTTCGCGCTCCGCCACCAGGCGAGCCGATAATGCTGCTCTTCAAGAAGTTCATGAAGCCGCTCGCGGCCATTCGATAAGGCTGGATCGAAAACCTCTGGAGGCGCATGCATGACGAGATGCGCGTCGGCGCCGGCAATGGGAAATACATGGTCGAAATAGCAAACAAAGGCGTCACTCGCGTCTTGCCCTTGCCGCAACCTTATCTCGCCGGCGGCCAAGGCCTCACCATAGGGTCGACCCAGGATCGGCAACAGGACCTTGCCGCGCAATTGCGGATCGTCCGGCTCCCAATCGATATCGAAGAACTTGGCGTAGCGGCTACTGCGTCCGCCCGCGAGTACGTCCATCCACCACGGATTTCCGGCGCCGACGGCCATATGGTTCGGCACAATATCGATGATGATTCCCATCTCATGCTGCCGGAGTTCCTGCACGAGGCGCAGGAAGCCTTCCTCGCCGCCAAGTTCGGGGTTCACGCACGTAGGAGCGATCACATCGTAACCATGCATCGATCCCGGCCGCGCCGTCATGATCGGCGAGGCGTAGAGATGACTTATGCCAAGCGCTGCGAAGTACCCAACTAAAGGCACGGCATCAGCGAACGTAAAGCCGCGATGGAATTGCAGACGCATGGTCGCGCGGGGTACCGTCATCGATGCTCCCGCCCGGCGAGAGGAGCGATTCGTTGGCGTACGCGGGGAAGCTCCAGCAGTTCTTCGGCTTTGCCCGGATAACGCCGGCGCCAATTTGGATGTTGGTCGATCGTTCCGGGAAGATTGGGTTGCTCTTCAAGTGCCAGCGCGTCTTCGAGCGGCAGCAGCGTAAGCTCCGATGGCGTTTCCGCGACGAATTTGACCGCCGCATCCGCGACGGGCAGTGGCGTAGCCGGTGCAGGCAGATCCCCTACGGCCGCTCCCGCGCGCCGGAAAGCGCGCCATAACGATCGCCGCTCCTTGGTCCTTTCGGCTTCTTCTTTTTTAATATCCTCGACCAATCCGATTTGAGCGCGCGTTTCGATGTCGGCGCCTCGCCACCAGCCGGCGACAGTTGGAAGATCATGGGTCGATGTCATCGCCGCCGTATCGGCAGACCAGGCTCGGGGGGGCGCAAACCGGTTTCGCTCGCGCTCAAACCAAAGAACCCGCATGCCATACACACCGGCTGTAGCGAGCCGCTCGCGAAAGCCGATAGGAACCGTACCGAGATCCTCTCCTATCACGATCGTCCGTTGGCGGTGCGATTCGAGCGCTATCAGCCGCATCAAATCATCAATCGGATAGGTAAGGTAAGCACCTTGGCTCGGATCGGCGCCGCGAGGCACGATCCACAACCGCAGCAAGCCCATCGCATGATCGATGCGCACGCCACCCGCGTGACGCAAGCACGCCCGCAATGTCGCAATGAACGGCGCGAAGCCGCCACGGGAAAGCGCACGCGGCGAAAAAGTGGTTAGGCCCCAATTCTGGCCTTTGGCGTTGTACTGGTCGGGCGGCGCGCCGATCTCAAGTCCAACCAGAATATCCTGTTGGCTGGTCCAGGCGTGGCTGCCGGCACCGCTCATGCCGACGGCGAGATCGGCAATCAAGCCAATCCGCATTCCCGCCCGTTTTGCTTGGTCCTGAGCCGCAGCCAGCGAGCGATCGGCGATCCATTGCAGGAAACTATGGAAAGCGATCTCATTTTTGTTCTGCGCGGCAAAAGCCCGCACAGCGTCGCTATGAGGATCGCGCCATTGAGCGGGCCATTCGGTCCAGTTCCAGGCTGTGGAGTCGATGCGCAATCTCTCGGCGTGCAACGCTTCGAACCGCGCGTGATCTTCGAGCAGCGTGCCGCCGTCTGCCTGGAAACGTGAAAAATCCGCCGCCAGCGGCGTCGGGGTCGCGGCGACAAGATCAGTAGCAGAAAAATCCTCGAACAGACAACGAAAGGTCGAAATTTTGGCACGAGCGGATTCTGGCCAATCGATGAGATGCCGTTGCTCGAACGCGTTATTACGTACGCTGACGCCCGCATCGGCAGTGGCCTTCTCTACGCGGGCCTCACCGAATACGGCGCGGGCATCGGCGTGGAGCGGATTGTAGAAAAGACGACTGGACGGCGAGTACGGACTGAAATGGTTCGGATCGGCCGTAAACAAGGCGTGGACCGGGCTGAGCGCGAGCACGTCCGCTTTGTTGGCAGCACTCTGCCGAGCCAGCGTAACGATACCGGCACCATCGCCGATACCGCAGTCGCCGGGACTGCGTAGTCCGTAGACTTGCGCGGCGATTCCCCAAACGCGTTCGTTCGGCGCGATGTCCGCAATCGTCGGACAGCGAGCCGGCGCCACCGCCAATGTGATACGGCGGTCGCCGATCTCAAGGTTGTGATAGCCGGTTGTGGCGATAGCCGGGAGCCGCATGCCACCAGGCCACTTGCCGGCGGGCAGCTCAATGACATTGCCGTCCTCCTGGGTCACGCGGATTCGATCAGAACCGCGCGCGGATGACGGCGGCAAATCGATCGGCTGGCCGGCCGTCGCCGTAACCAATGGCGGCATGTCCTCGACCGCGAGAGCGTGCTTGCTGTCGGACAATTCCTCCGCAGTGCCGCACGGCAGACCCAGGGCCGCGAGGATGCGTTGAAGGGCCTCTGTCGATACACGATGCGCATTGTTGGTGTAATCGCGCCAGTCGACGGCCAGCCCGGCGCCTTGGGCGAGCGCGTGGATAGCCGCCTCGTTCATGGCTGCGCCAGGATTGCGATTGTTGAGTACGGATCGAGATGACCGGAGGATGCACCTTTTTCGGTCACCTCCGCAAACAATATGCGTCCTTGCGGACTCGGCATGTCGACCGGTGTGGGTCCGAGATTGATCGCGATCGTTAATAGCGAGCCGTCGCCCATCGTCCATTGCGCCAGCACCGCAGCCGGTCCGAGCGCGCTCGCATCGACGGCACGCGCACCGCGGAGGCGTGGTACAATTTCATTACGGCGTAACGCCAGGAGACGGCGGTAAAGCTGCTCGCGTTCGGCAGCGCGAGCTTTATCCGGACTTGGTTTTGAGCGATCGAACGTGTCGATATCGTTTGGGTCGGGAAGCTTCGCAAGAAGTTTCGGATCGGAGAATTGCGAAAAGCCGGAGAATTCTCTTCGCCTGCCCTCCCGGACGGCCTGAGCTAGCTCCGCGTTATGGTCGGTGAAGAACAGGAATGGCGTCACGCTCGCCTGTTCTTCGCCCATGAATAAAAGCGGAATTTGTGGGCACAAAAGCTGCAAGGCGATGGCTGCCTCAAGCGCTCTGGGGTTGGCGAGGGTCGTCAGGCGTTCGCCGAAAGCGCGGTTGCCGATCTGATCGTGGTTTTGCAGGAACAGTACAAATGCCGTCGGCGGCAGCTCCGTGCTCGGCTCGCCTCGCAATTTACCGCCACGATGTGGCGAGGGCTCGCCCTGGTAGATGAAGCCCTCCTTGAGGCAACGCGCCAATCGCGACGCGGCATTTTCGGTATAATCCTCGTAATACCCTTCCTGTTCGCCGGTCAGAAGAACATGCAGGACGTGATGCCCGTCATCATTCCATTGCGCGTCAAAATCACGAGCGAGATGACTCGCGGCGTTGTCATCGTTTTCGAGAACTAGATGGACGTGGCGGCCCGGCTCGATCGTGCGGCGAACCTCGGCCGCCATCTCATCGAGCCAATCGGAGTCGGCAATGGCGTGCACCGCATCGAACCGCAGGCCGTCGAAACGATACTCGGTTAGCCAATATAAGGCGTTTTCCGTGAAGAAGCGGCGGACCTCCTTGCGGCGAAAATCGATCGCCGGTCCCCACGGCGTCGATACATCATTGCGGAACACTTCCGGAGCAATGGTCGGCAGATAATTGCCGTCGGGACCGAAGTGATTATAGACCACGTCGAGATAGATCATCAGGCCGAGATCGTGCGCGGCATCAATGAGCGACTTTAGGTCATCGGGAGTACCGTAACTGCACTCGGGCGCGAAAAGCAGCGCGCCATCGTAGCCCCAATTGCGGGCTCCCGGGAATTCCGCAATTGGCATCAACTCGACTGCCGTTACGCCGAGGTCGGCCAGCCGTGGCAATTCACGCGCTACTCCGCCGAAGCCGCCGAGAATGCCGGCATGCAATTCGTAAATGACCGCTTCTTGCCACGGCCTTCCCCGCCACGCGGGGCAGCGCCATTGATAGGACGATGGGTCGACGACGACGCTGGCGCCGTGGATGTCGCCGTCTTGAGCGCGCGCCGCTGGGTCGGGGATAGCCATTCCGTCTTGCAAGATATAGCGATACCGCGTGCCGGCCCCGCAAGCCGCTTCTACTTCGAACCAGCCGTCATTGCTCCGCACCATCGGCAGCGATGTGGCGCCGTCAATGCCCAGTGATACTGTTTGCTGGGCGGGTGCCCATATCCGAAACTGGGTCCGGCCCGGCCCGATGAGATTAGCGCCGAAGGACGGCCGCCACGTTTGATCCGGCATCACGACGCACTTCCCATCACGGAATGGACGAGAACGGCGCTATGCGCTGCCACGCTGACGCTGTGATCTTTAAGATCGAGTTCGGCGGCGTCCGGAAAAGCCGTGTCGACCAGAACGCGCGCCGGGAGCGTGGGCTCCGGCAGTTGGAATGCCCGACCCTCGCTCGTGGGGTTAAGGAGGAGGGTAAGCAACGAAACCGAATCATCTTCATTTTTTTCCGCGCGGCGCAGGCTTAACAGCCGATCCTCGGGATTCCTCCAGGCATCGTCTGGTATTGCCGCTCCTTTAGCATCGAACCAGGCGATGTCGGATATGCCGGGGGCCAGTTCAACTTGGGCATGGAAGAAATGCCTCGCTCGAAGCGCTGTGTGTTTTTTGCGGATGGCGATGAGCTTGGCAACAAAGGTCCGCGATTGGCGGCCTTCCGCGCTATCAGCCAAGTCCCAGTGCCACCAGGAAATGTCATTATCCTGGCAATAGGGATTGTTGTTGCCGCGCTGACTGCGGCTGAATTCGTCGCCGCCAAGCAGCATCGGCGTACCATGCGCAAACATCATAGTCGCCAGCATGGCCCTCTCGACGCGTAGGCGCGTTTCCAAAATGACTTTATTTTCGGTCGGACCTTCAACGCCCCAGTTCGCGGAATAGTTCTCGGCTTGACCATCCTTATTATCGTCACCGTTGGCTTCGTTATGGCGCGTACTGAAGCTCACGGCATCGGCCAGGGTGAACCCGTCGTGAGACGTCGGATAATTGATCGAAGCCCAGGGGCGGCGGGCATCACGATCGAACAGATCGCTGGACCCGGCGAGCCTGGCGGCGAATTCCGGACGCTCGCCGGCGTCACTCCGCCAGAAACGCCGCGTGCTATCGCGGAAACGATCGTTCCATTCGGCAAATCCTGGCGGCAAATGACCGAGCTGGTAGCCCCCCGGACCGACATCCCAAGGCTCGGCAATAAGTTTCACCCGGGTCAGGATAGGATCTTGTCGCAGGGCGTCGAGAAAACCGGCGCCGGAATTAAAACCGTCGTTTTCACGCCCAAGGGTGATACCTAGATCGAAGCGAAACCCGTCGACGTGAAATGACGTGACCCAATAGCGTAGCGAGTCCATCACCATCTGGAGCACGCGTGGATGCGACAGATTGAGGGTGTTGCCGGTCCCGGTCACGTCGATACAATGCCGCCGGTTATCAGGCGAGAGCCGGTAATAGCTCGCATTGTCGAGACCGCGGAACGACAAAGTCGGACCGAGCTCACTGCCCTCCCCAGTATGGTTATAGACCACATCGAGGATGACTTCGATTCCCGCGGCGTGAAGCCTCCGAATCGCGACGCGCATTTCATTGCGCGACCCGTCCGATAAATAGCGCGGTTCGATAGCGAAAAATCCGATCGAGTTGTAACCCCAATAGTTTTTCAGACCGCGTTCGATGAGAGAACGGTCCTGTACGAAAGCGTGGATCGGCAACAGCTCGATGGCGGTAATGCCGAGCGTTCGCAGATAGTTTATGATCTTCGCATCGGCCAACGCTGCAAATGTGCCGCGCTCATCGGCTCGGATGTCGTGGCGTAACATCGTCATCCCGCGCAAATGCGCTTCATAAATGATCGTGTCCGACCACGGGATGTTAGGAGGACGGTCGTCGCCCCAGTCGAAGGTGTCATCGCCGGCCACAGCCTTCGGCACACCTTGCGAACTGTCGCGCCGGTCATATGAGAGGTCGGCGCGCGGAGAATTGATGCGATATCCGAACAACGCATCCGACCAGCGCAACGCTCCAACATGGCGTCTCGCGTAGGGATCGAGCAGCAGCTTGTGGGGATTGAAGCGGTGCCCGTCTTGCGGCCGGTATGGCCCGTGCGCGCGATAACCGTAAATCAGTCCCGCCCGCGCGTCCGGCAGATAACCGTGCCAAATCCCGTGGGTGCATTCCGGCAGATCAAGCCGGGCGATCTCTCGGCGGCCCGCCGGATCGAACAGGCAAAGCTCGATACGCTCGGCGTGTTCGGAGAAAACCGCAAAGTTGATTCCCAATCCGTCCCAGGTGGCACCGAGCGGATAGGCGGCGCCGCAATCAAGCTTTGATGGGAATGAAGACATTCTCTATTGATCGTGTCGCAAGAAAATTGTGGAGAGCGGCGGCAATACCAGCTCGACCGACTGCGCCTGTCCGTGCGCCGCGATGTCGGAGGTTTCGACCCGGCCGGCATTGCCGACATTCGAGCCGCCGTAATAGCCAGAATCGCTGTTGAGCACTTCGCGCCAACCGCCGGCGTGCGGAACACCGATGCGATAGCCATGTCGCGGCACCGGGGTCATGTTGCTGACGACGAGAATAGACGGCTGATCCGGCGCCAGCCGCAGGAAGGCGAAGACCGAGTTGGAGCGATCGTCCCCCACCGTCCACATAAAGCCACTCGCATCGCTGTCGCGCCGATGCAATGCCGGTTCGGCGGCGTAAAGACGATTGAGGTCGCGGACCAGGCGCTGCACGCCGGAATGGGCGGGATCATCAAGCGACGGCCAATCTAATTCACGGTCATGATTCCATTCACGTTCGTGAGCAAATTCGCCCCCCATGAACAAAAGCTTCTTGCCGGGATGCCCCCACATGAACCCGAAATAGGCGCGCAGATTAGCGAAACGCTGCCACCTGTCGCCCGGCATTTTGCCGATCAGCGAGCCTTTGCCGTGCACTACCTCATCGTGGGACAGCGGCAGAATGAAGTTTTCCGTAAATGCATAAAGCAAGCCGAAGGTCATATCGTTGTGGTGGAATTGACGATGGATCGGCTCTTTTTCAATATAATTCAGCGTATCGTGCATCCATCCCATGTTCCATTTGTAGGAAAAACCGAGACCGCCGGCGGAGATCGGCCGGCTGACGCCCGGCCATGCTGTCGATTCTTCTGCGATCATGATTGCGCCCGGACAGCGCTCTGCGACGATGGCGTTGAGATGGCGTATGAAGCCGATGGCTTCCAAGTTCTCGCGACCGCCGTAGACGTTCGAAACCCATTCGCCGACACTGCGGCTGTAATCGCGGTAAAGCATCGAGGCGACAGCATCAACGCGCAACCCGTCGACATGGTAATGTTCAAGCCAGTACAGCGCACTCGCGATCAGGAAGCCTTGAACCTCGCGGCGCCCGAAATTGTAGATCAACGTGTTCCAATCCTGATGGAAGCCCTCGCGCGGATCGTCATGCTCATAAAGCGCGGTACCATCGAACCGTGCCAGACCATGCGGATCGGTAGGGAAATGCGCCGGCACCCAGTCAAGAATAATGCCGATCCCTGCCGCGTGAAGTTTATCGATGAAACGCGCTAGCCCGTGCGGCGAACCCAAACGTCCGCTGGGCGCGAACATCCCAAGCGGCTGATAGCCCCATGACCCGCCGAATGGATGTTCGGTAATGGGAAGAAGCTCGACGTGGGTGAAACCCATTTCGAGGAGATAAGGGATCAAACGATCGACGGCGACATCCCAGAAAGTTTTGCCATCTGCTTGGATGAGCTTGAGCCATGATCCGAGATGAATCTCATAGATGGAAATCGGCGCATCGGGCGCTTGGCGCGCGGCGCGCTCCTGCATCCAGGATTGATCGTGCCAGCGATAACGCTCCGGCTGTGGGACGATGGATGCGGTTTGGGGCGGTAGTTCGGCCTGCCGCGCGACCGGGTCAGCCTTCCACGGCATGCCGATGCCGCCGGGACCGATAATGTCGTATTTGTAGTGCGATCCCGGCGTAATGCGCGGGATAAACAGCTCCCAAATGCCGGCGCGATGGCGCACTCGCATGGGATGTCTCAAGCGGTCCCACGTATTGAAATCGCCGACGACGGCGACACGCGTGGCGTTCGGCGCCCAAACGGCAAAACGGACACCATTCACGCCGTCGATTGAAAGAACTCTGGGCGCCGAGGCAATTTGCCAATTCAAAATGCCGTCCTTCATTAAACAAATGGAGATCGATATCGCCAAGCAGCAGGCCGAACGCATAGGGGTCCTCAGTCTCCTGTACTGCATCCGGCCAGAAGATCCGCAGCCGATAGGGTACGCGTTCTTGAACAAGACCTTCGAACAAACCGGCTTCAGCGGCGTTTTCGAGCGCTCCAAGCACTGCGCCGTCCGACTGCCGAAGCGCATCTACTTTGCGAGCGCCAGGCAGAAATGCTCGAACGACGCGCCCGTCCGCGCTGTCGTGCGGCCCGAGCACCGCGAACGGATCGTGGTGGCTCCCAAGGGCGATGGCACGAGCGGACTGTTCGTCAAGCCGCCAAGAGGCCCGCAGATGGGCGTCAGCCATGACGGCCTCCCGCGTCATTCTCGATGAGCCGCGTCACTAAGGAAGACAATCCGGCGAGCGGCACGCCGATCCAGGTCGGCCGATTGGCCGCTTCGTAGCCAACCTCGTAGGCAGCCTTTTCGATAAGAAAGAAATCGAGCAGCGTCCGCGTTACCGCATCGTTCTTCAAGCAGCTTGTTTCCCAGTAACCACGCAAAAATGCGGCCGAAGCGCGCTTGCCGAACTGCGCGATGAGCTTGTCGCGGGCAGCCTCGTTCACGGGCATCGCGCCGACACCTTTGCGATCCGTCAAGGTCGCGCCAACGTAGTCGATGGAGCGCAGGAGACCGGCGACGTCGCGGAGCGGACTGGATTTGGCGCGTCGCTCAGCCATTGAGGTCGCCGGCTCGCCTTCAAAATCGATAATGTAAGCGTCGCCGCTAGCCACCAGCACCTGGCCCAGATGAAAATCGCCATGGACGCGGGTCAGCAAGGTACCGGCGCCCGACTTGGCGAACCGACGGACCCCGGCCACGAGAGCGCCTCGCATACTCAACAGCGTCTTCGCGCGTTCGCCGTCTTGCTCGCGTTCCCAGGTCTCGTGGCGTCCGATCGCATCGAAGGCTTTGGCGATTCTCTCCTCCATTTTTTCAAACCACAGCGCTGCGTCCGCAGGCTTGGCAACTCTCGGGGCGAACGCTTCTTCGGAGGTCTGACGCGCCAGCACGGAATGCATCTCGCCAAGACGCCGTCCGATCGTTGCGATAACAGCCTCGCAGTCGGCAAGCAGATCGGCTTCCTCTTCCTTCGCGGTTTCAGCCGGGGCATTTCCCTCAAACGCGCGTGTCAAATGGTCGAGTATCCACGACCACGCGTCGCCTTGATGCCGGACGAAGCCCAGGGCAATGGCGAGGGTATTCGGCGTGCCGTCCGCCGCGATGTGAACAACGTCGCCCAACAGCGGCGGTGCATGCTCGAAACCCTGTGCGGTGAGATAGCGACCCATTTCCGCCTCGGGGTGGATACCGGGCGAAATGCGGCGATAGATTTTCAGCATCACGATGTCGCCGACCGTAAGGGAACTATTGGACTGCTCAGCCGCGAGCCAGCCAATTTCCGCGCCCTGCGCGGCCGCCAATGAGTTAAGGCCGACCTCTGTCGGCCGAAACTCCAGAACGCCATCCGTGTGCGCGAACTTTTCGCCTCCAGCCAGGCAGGCAACGAACCGATGAGCGAAGCTCGGCAACGAGAATGCGTCAGTTAAAAACCCTAAGCGGCGTCCCCGGCGCACGCGAGCGAGCGCGAGACGGCTGGGCAAAGCCGCGGAGGGTTCATCTTCCCAATAAATCGATAACGGCAGCAGCCAGCGGCTCGTCCCACCGTGCGTTTTCACTTCGACTTCGCTCAATAATATTTCACGCTCGCGATCTCCGATGTCGGTCAAATGAGCGATGCGAATGGATACGATGGTGTCATCTTTCAGGCCGAACCAGCGCCGCTTGACGACGTATTGTGGCAGTGCCTCGCCTTCAATCAATACTTTCCCATCGGAAGAAAGTGAGTTGGCGAGATTGCCACGAACGACGACCGTCACGAATTCCGGCAATGGTTCGGGTGCCGGTGTATGCCAAGACGGCCAGTCGCTCGCTTTGCCCAAGACGAACCAATAAAAGCCATACGGTGATAAGGTAAGGAGATATGTAAGCTCACCAATTGGCGGAAATACCGTGCCGGCGTTGAGTTCCACCGGAACTCGCCCAACAAATGCAGATAAGTCGAGTTCGACCGCTTGTGGACTATGCGCGAGATTAGCGACACACAACAGCGTCTCGTCGCTATCCTTGCGAAGATAAGCGAGAATCTTTCGGTTTTTTGGGTACAGAAATGTCAGGGTTCCACGACCCAACGAAGGATGGCGCTGTCGAACAGCAAGCATCCTGCGCGTCCAATTGAGCAGCGAGTGCGGGTCGCGCGCTTGCGCCTCGACATTGACAGCGCCGTAGCCATAGAGGGCGTCCATCAGCGGCGGCAGCACCAGCGCGGCCGGGTCGGCACGCGAAAAGCCGCCGTTACGATCGGGCGACCATTGCATTGGCGTCCGCACACCGTTGCGATCCCCGAGATGAATATTGTCGCCTAGACCAATCTCGTCGCCGTAATAGATTACCGGAGTGCCGGGCATTGAGAGAAGAAGGCTATTCATCAATTCAACCCGGCGCCGGTCACGTTCAAGCAGCGGCGCTAAGCGGCGCCGGATACCGAGATTAATGCGCGCGCGACGATCAGCGGCGTAGGTTTCCCACAGATAATCGCGTTCACTGTCGGTCACCATCTCGAGCGTCAATTCATCATGATTGCGCAGGAAAATCGCCCACTGGCAATTTTCCGGTATCGGCGGCGTTTGCCGCATGATGTCGCTGATCGGGAAACGGTCCTCGCGTGCTATCGCCATATACATCCGCGGCATCAGCGGGAAATGGAATGCCATGTGACATTCATCCCCGTTGCCGAAATAATCCTTGCAATCTTCCGGCCACTGGTTGACCTCGGCGAGCAGCATCCGGCCTGGAAATGATGCGTCGACCTCGGCGCGAAAGCGCCTAAGAATCTCGTGCGTCTCCGGTAGATTTTCGTTGTTGGTGCCCTCCCGTTCGACAAGGTAGGGTACCGCATCGAGGCGTAGCCCATCGACGCCGAGCTGCAGCCAAAACCTCATTACGCTTAGGACCGCTTTGAGCACTTGCGGATTGTCAAAGTTCAAATCCGGTTGATGCGAGTAGAACCGATGCCAGTAATAAGCCCCCGCGACCGGGTCCCAGGTCCAGTTTGAGCGCTCGGTGTCGAGAAAAATAACGCGGGTGCCCGCGTATTTTTGGTCAGTATCGGACCAGACGTAGAAATTTCGCCACGGCGATTCCGGCTTTGCCATACGTGCCCGCCGAAACCATGGATGCTGGTCCGAGGTGTGATTGATCACGAGTTCGGTGATGACGCGAATTCCCCGAACATGCGCTTCGCGCACGAATTGGCGGAAGTCAGCAAGCGTACCGTAGTCGGGGTGGATCGCACGGTACTCACTTATGTCGTAGCCGTCGTCCAATAGCGGCGAGGGATAGAACGGCAAAAGCCATATGGCATTGACGCCAAGCCCGGCGATATAATCCAATTTCGAGATCAGACCCTGGAAGTCGCCGATGCCATCGTCATTGCTGTCAAAGAATGACTTTACATGTAACTGATAGATTATCGCGTCCTTGTACCAGAGCTGATCTCCTGCAATCGACACCTGTTTGATCTGTGCGTCCATGATCATAGCTCCGGACGCGGCGCGATACGCCAAATCGCAAAGGGCAGATCGCCAGGGTCGAGACGTATCCGCTGCAACTTGCCTTGCCAGACGAAAGTCGTGTCACGCATTAAATCCTGCACGGTCACCGATCCACTGTCCGGAAGCTTCCACTCCCATAACGGCACCTCGATCGTCGCCTCCTGCACGTGAAACGGATCGAGGCTGACCGCGATCAGGATCATGTTGCCGTTTGCCGGTAACGGCTTGCCGTAGAGGATCACCTGGTCGTTTTGCGCCAGATAAAATCGTAGCCCGAGATGGCTTTGCAGCGCCGGGTTATGTTTCCGGATGCGATTGAGCCTTGAAATTTCAGGTACGATATTGCCCGGCGCATCGTAACGCCGAATACGAATTTCGTATTTTTCGGAATCCAAATACTCCTCGCGCCCAGGCAACGGCGCCGCCTCGCATATTTCGAAACCCGAATACATTCCCCACAGACCGGAGAGCGTGGTCGCCAACGCGGCGCGGATGAGAAATCCCGGCCGGCCCGAGGTCTGCAGGAAATAGGGGTTGATATCGGGCGTATTGACGAAAAGGTGCGGACGAAAAAACTCCTTCACGTTCGATGTCGTGAGTTCGGTAAAATAGTCGGTGATTTCCTTTTTCGAATTGCGCCAGGTGAAATACGTATAGGATTGCGAAAAGCCGATTTTAGCGAGCCGGTACATCATCTTTGGCCGTGTGAACGCCTCTGCCAGAAAAATTACATCGGCATGACGCGAGCGCACCTGTGCAATCAGCCATTCCCAAAATGGCAGCGGCTTGGTGTGGGGATTGTCGACACGAAAGATACGCACCCCTTCGTTCGCCCAGAACAGCACGATGTCTCGTAGCGCCGTCCACAAACCCGGAATTGCGTCCTTGGCATAGAAATCGACATTGACGATATCTTCGTATTTTTTCGGAGGGTTCTCGGCGTAACGCACCGAACCATCGGAGCGCCAATTGAACCATTCCGGATGCTCCTTGAGCCAAGGATGATCCGGCGAGCATTGGATGGCGAAGTCGAGCGCAAGCTCTAGGCCCTGCTCGGCCGCGGCGTCGCGTAGCCGGCGGAAATCAGCGATCGTGCCAAGGGCTGGATCAATCGCGTCATGGCCCCCAGCGCTATTCCCTATTGCGTAAGGGCTGCCGAGGTCGCCTGGTTGGCCGCGGAGCGCGTTGTTCTTGCCTTTGCGGTTCGTTATCCCGATAGGATGAATGGGCGGCAGATAGAGTACGTCGAAGCCCATATCCTTGAGCGCAGGCAGGCGTCGGATGACGTCGGCAAAGGTCCCGTGCCGGTCGGGCGTATCCGTCGCAGATCGAGGAAACAACTCGTACCAGGCGCCAAACGCAGCTTGCGGGCGTTCGATATCCAGCAGAAGCGCCGGCTCGCGACGATATCGGAAATTCCTTGGTTCGGATTCCCGCATCACTTCGCGCAGGTCGGACGTTAGAAGAATTTCAGCGCCGGTCTCAGCGGTTGTGTCGCTTAGCCAATCGAGAGCGGAGGTGATCACCCTGACCGCGCCGTCCTCGGCGCGCTCTTTGGTGTTCAGCAGAAGTTGGCGCGCCTCTGCGGTCTCGATCGTAATTTCAGCACCAGTCGCGCGTTTCACGTCCAGATCGCGGCATAGCGAGGCATATTTGTCGAGCCAGGCTTCGACGGTGAACTCGTAGCGGCCGGTACGGTCGGGCAGGATCGTGGCTTGCCAACGATCATTCTCAACCGACTGCATTGACGTACGCCGCCAATCCTTCTCGTCCGCGGCCCGCCACACCAGTTCGACCACAATCACGTCGTGACCGTCGATGAAGACATCGGCTTCGATCGTTACGGTCTGGCCGATAATGCGCTTTGCCGCAAACCGCCCGCCATCGATGGTTGGGACGACGTTGTCGATCACGATGCGCGGCATCGCCGCCAAGGCCGCCGCCGAGACTTTGGGGCGAGGCATTTTCACCGGCTCATTACGACGCGTCCGCACGACGCGGACTTCACCGCGATCAAGCGCTGCGCCCGCCTCCCGATCGGCAACAATCACGCCGCACCCAGAGACGCTGGCGCCTGCCGCCGGCGGTAGTGGATGAAGTGAAATCGGCACTGAGTGCTCGTGCTCGACGTCGGAATTGATCATCACCACGATCGGCGCCAGCGCCCGCCGTGCATCGGAAGTCTCCGAGCGAAGCAGAGCCATGACCGGCTGCTCCGGCTCGGTGAGCATGCGCAATTCGCCCGTACCGAGTGGCGCCAGTTGATTGACAAGCGCATTCGCCTCCCGGATCTCCGTCGACAAGTCGATATTGCTGGTATCTTGAAGCAGCACCGCGCCGTTGCGCGCCGTAGAGCGGCTATCCAGATTCTCGCTCGTGGCGTACTCAAAGCCCATAGGCACCATGATTCCGTTGCCTATTGCGGCTGCGCAACGTAACGCGCGCCGGTAAATCGGCAGCGGATTCGGCTGCTCATCAAAACGGGTGGCTAGACGCGGCCCAAAGGGTGCTTCGGGACAAGCAATGACCGGGCCGATAAGACGGAGCAACTCATGCTCCTCGACAAACCAACTGGCTCGGCCATTCCACCAGGGCAAAGATGAAAATGTCGCGTCGAAGCCGACCGACCGAAGCGCGGCAAGCGCCGACCACTCGACGCCGGGCGTCCAAGCCAAAAAGCGGCAACCGGGGAAGTTCTGCTTGACCCCAGCGATCACCTGGAGCCACACAGAGGGTGGAACGAGGTGCGGTTCGACGCAACGGAAACCTGTCACTCCGGCACGCGTCAGACGCAATAAGCGCTCGATCCACCAACTCGCTACCTCCTTTGCAACATTAGGATCGTCGAAACGGACGTAGGCGGCCCCCGTCTGATGCAACGGCGATCGAGGATCGACCGGTCGATCGGCTGGATCACTGACTTGAAACCACTCCGGGACCGCCGCCGCTATGCCGCCATCGGCAGCAACCCGGCCGACAACAATGTCGGCGAAGAGCTGTAATCCGTGCTCCCCGCAGCTTCGCGCGAACTCCGCAGAAAATTCATCTGCAGTCAGCGTGCTGTGAAGCGCAGGATCAACCTTATCGTGATCGCCGGTTAGAAAAATGTTGCCGCCGCTCCCCGGGGCAAACAGGGGCGCCGTAAGTAGGTAATCGAACCCCATCGCGCGGCAGCGCTGGAGATGCCGCGACCACGAGGCGCGTGGGCCCGCCAAAAGCGGGTGAAAATAGTATATTTTTGGTGCAAATAGTTCGCGAGATTCGTCCGTCATTGCAGTTACACGAAGTCCTGCAGACACAAGCTAATGCGCCGGAATATCAGGGACCGCCCAATCACTAATCGGATTGGCTATCGGAAAGTTCCATTGGCGGATAATTTTCCTCGGATCCCCGCGACTTTGCCGTTTTTAGAGTTCTGGCGCGCGAATTTCGCTTCTGCGGCTTGGCGGCCCGCGACAGGAATAACAGCATCGAATGCCCGGTCACCTCGTAGCGATGGCCCGATTTAAACATTGCTGCGCTGTCAAATTCCTCGTCCTCTTCCGGCAAATTCGTGTCGACGAGCCGCCGCCAGTCGCGGCCGCCCGGCACCTTGGGCAGCGTAAAGACGACCACATCGTGGTGTGCATTAAATACGAGAAGGAGCGTCGCCTCGCTGGCTCGTTTGCGAATGCCGCTTGTCTGGGAGCGGCCGTCGAGTAGAAGGCCGAAGCATTTTGCCGCCGGGTCTTCCCAGTGCTGCGGGGTCATTTCGTCCCCGTTCGGCGTGAGCCATGCGGAATCTTTGATCTTGAGCTCTTCGTTCCAGGTCCCTGTCAGGAAACGGGTCCGGCGCAATACCGGATATTGGTTGCGCAATGCGCTCAGCCGCTGCACGAAACGGTCGAGAAGCTCTGCCCGCTCGTCATGTGCCCAGTCGACCCAAGAGATTTCGTTATCCTGGCAATACGCGTTGTTGTTACCCTGCTGGGTCCGGCCAAATTCGTCGCCCGCCAGAATCATTGGCGTGCCCTGGGAGAGTAGAAGCGTGCTCAATATATTTCGCTTCTGGCGTTCCCGCAGTTCGAGGATGTTCGGATCGTCGGTCGGGCCCTCTGCACCATAGTTGCAGGAGCGATTGTCGGAATGACCGTCGCGATTTTCCTCGCCGTTCGCCTCATTGTGCTTGTTTTCAAACGAAACAAGGTCGTTCAGCGTGAAGCCATCGTGCGCGGTGACGAAATTGACACTCGCCCATGGCTTGCGGCCACGGCGGTTAAAAAGATCGGCGGAAGCAGAGATACGCGCCGCGAAGTCTGCGAGCTTTCCTTCATCACCTTTCCAGTAAGATCTCACGGCGTCGCGGTAACGGTCGTTCCACTCGGCCCAACCCGGCGAAAAGCCCCCGACCTGATAGCCTCCCGGTCCGCAGTCCCACGGCTCGGCAATAAGCTTCACAGAAGAAAGCACCGGATCCTGGCGGCAAGAATCCAAAAATCCCCCACCCTCGTCGAAACCGTGGGTTTCGCGCGCAAGAATGGTGCCGAGATCGAAACGAAAACCGTCGACATGCATCTCCTGCACCCAATAGCGCAGCGAGTCCGTGACCATTTGCAGGACGCGTTGGTGCGAAAGATTGAACGTGTTCCCGGTGCCGGTGTCATTAATGTAGTAGCGCTTTTGATCCGGCAGCAGGCGATAATAAGACGCGTTGTCGATGCCTTTGAAGGAAAGCATCGGCCCAAGCTGGTTGCCTTCGGCGGTGTGATTGTAAACGACGTCGAGAATGACTTCGATGCCGGCGGCATGAAAGCGCGCCACCATTTCCTTGAATTCCGAGAAGGCGAAATCAGGCACGTGGGCGTAGCGCCGGGTCGGAGCGAAGAACGCTATCGTGTTGTAACCCCAATAATTGATCAGACCTTTATCGCTTAATTGGCTGTCATTCACAAAAGTATGAATCGGCAAAAGCTCCACCGCCGTGACACCGATGCGGCGGATGTGATCGAGCACGTCCGGCTCGGTCAGACCGCGGTAGGTGCCGCGGAACTCCTCCGGCACGGCTGGGTGAAGCTTGGTGTAGCCGCGCACATGCATTTCATAAAGCACCGTGCGCTCCCACGGCGTGCGCGGGGCGCGTTTATCGCCCCAGGTAAAGGCCGGGTCTATCACCCGACAGCGTGGCATGAATGGCGCGCTGTCGCGTTCGTCGAAGGTGAGATCGTCGCCCGTCTCCATCTGATAGCCGAAAACTGCTGGATTCCAGTCGAGATTTCCGACCACAGCCTTCGCGTAAGGATCGAGTAGAAGCTTATTCGGATTGAAGCGGTGGCCGTTCTGGGGATCGTAAGGACCGTGTACGCGGTAGCCATAGATCGTTCCCGGGCGCGCATCGGGTAAAAAACCGTGCCAGACCTCGTCTGTGAACTCCGGCAGTTCGATCCGTTCGATTTCGCCCTGCCCCTGCTCATCGAATAGGCACAGCTCAACCTTCGTGGCATTCGCCGAGAAAAGTGCGAAATTAACGCCGAGACCCGTCCACGTCGCTCCGAGCGGAAAGGCTACGCCCTCACGCAAACGCGCCTTCCGCACAATCTGCGGCGCTGCGATTTCGATCCGCGAGTCCATATATAAATGATCCATCCCCGTCTGGGAGAGAACAGACGAACATCAGAAGCGTTCCGTCGGCAGGTTGGCAATCCCCGTCACTTCGCTGCGCACGGGATGGCTCAAACCTGCTTAAACAGCGGGATTTCCGCTCATGCGCGCGACTGAACCCGGCGTGCCGATCAAGAGCCCACGACGCCAGAAGCGCAAATCCGGTTTCTCGGCGTCCCTCTGGAGCGGCGTGAACAACTCCAGTTCCGACCAGCGAGTGCCGTCATATTCGCGCACCGCGCCGCCGCCTGCCTGCACCAGCGCGATGCCGCCGGCAACGTCCCAGATGTTCGGAGCAGCAAAGCGTGCAACTTCGAGAAGGCCCGCCGCCACCAGCGCACATTCGAGGGCGGCGGATCCGGTCTTGCGCGTTTCCCATCCCGCCTCGTCGGCATCGGCGACCACCGGCACACCAGCAAGCCGCCGCAGCACCGCCGCGTTGAGCTTTGGCGTCACATCGGCGCCGTCAAAATGCAATCGCCCGCCGGCGCTGGCGTGATAAACTCCGGCGCGCAGTGCATGGCTGACTGAGCACCAGACCGCTCCCACTACAGGCCGCCCGCGATGGAGTACGCCAATTGAGGCGGCGAACAGCGGAAAGCCATTGACGAAATTCGTCGTGCCATCGATCGGATCGACCACCCACACGAAGTCGGAATTGCGCCCCGGCCGTTCGGCTAATTCCTCCCCGATGATGCCATGATCGGGAAAACGTTTGGTAAGCCGATCGCGGATCAAGATCTCTACATTGCGATCGATCTCGGAAACGGGGTCGCGCAGACTCACGGTATCGGCAGCGCCGGTCTTGTAGCGCACCGTGAATATCGTTCCGAAGGCAGCCATAATCTCGCGGCCGGCGAGCGAGGCAAGCTCGACGGCCTGAGCCTCGATTTCGGCAAGAGGCGGCATAATGCTCACTCTGGATCCACCCCTCCCACCACGTCCCATTGGAACCATCGGTTTCCCCAAATGTTCCATTCACATGAGCGCGACATGCTTTCGAAGTAATGGATCGGAAAATGATCTGAAGTCCGATAATTTTCCGCTGCTCAGCATCCCCCCGGCGGACCCGAATCGCTCCGTTATTAAAAGGCCAGTCATTTTTCTGGACGTTGATGGCGTTCTCAATCGGTCGGCCGACGTCCCATGCTCAAACGAACACGGCGTGGCGACGGAATTGCTTGCCCGATTCAAAACCCTAGTCACTTCGGCCAACGCACGCGTCGTTTTAGCCTCGACATGGAGGCACGAGACAGGCGGGTTGCGAAAAGCACGGGAGCTCGGAATTCCGTTTGAAGACGTGCTTCCGGATTTACGTCCTCACTCCCGGGGAACGGAGGTCAAGGCGTGGCTGGCTGACCATCCGAATGTAGAGCGCTTCGCCATCATTGATGATGACGATGATGGCTATGAGGATATGCCGTTATTTCAGCCAAATCCTTACAAAGGATTGTCAGGTGAGGTTGCGGCGGCGGTCGCGGAATTCTTTGCGGGAATTCGCGACGACGATTATCGGCGCTCGTTGCCGATACGGTCATGGGACTACTTAAAGAGTTTCTTCGAGGGGCATCGAGGCTAGTGTTTGCAATAATTTTTCATAACCCAAGTTCCGGTACGAAAGGCTTCGACAAGGAGGCCTTGTTAGCAGCCATTAAGCTTGCAAACATTGAGGGAGAATACATTTCAACAAAGAACGATGGTTTCGAGAAGGCTTTCGATCAAAAAGCAGACCTGTTCATCGCCGCGGGTGGTGACGGCACAATTCGGAAAGTCATTATAGGAGCGCGCGAGAAAAAGGTGCCTATTGCAATCTTCCCTCTGGGTACGGCGAATAACGTTGCGAGATCCCTTGGTATTTCGGGAACCCCACAGGAGCTTGCTGAGACATGGGACCTGCAACATGCAATACCGTTTGACCTTGGCGCGGCTCGCGGGTCGTGGGGCACCACCTCTTTCATTGAGTCGTTTGGAGTTGGGCTCGTCCCGCACTATCTCATTTCAGCTTCGGGCGAAAGCAAGCCTGAGGGTGCGGAGAACCTTCTCCAGGGCCGCAAGCTGCTTCAGAAGGCCCTGAAAAAAGCAAAACCTGTCGTTTTAGAGATCATAGTAGATGGCAAGGCCTTGAAGGGCGACTTTTTCGGGGTGGAAGTATTGAACATTCCGTTCACTGGCCCAGGATTACCTCTGGGGCAGCGCGCCGACGCGACAGACCGAAAGCTGGACATTGTGTGCTTCGAGGTCAAGGCCAAACGGGATTTGATGAAATGGCTGGATGCACCACTGCAGTCTGCCCCTCCCGTCGTTAGCCGCAGAGCAACCGAAGTACAGATTACATGGCGCGATGTCGCAAATCGGCTCGATGACAAGACGTTCACAAACGAAGAAGCGATACAAACCGCCGAACTATCATGCGAAAAGAAACCAGCTGCCATGGTGATGCCCAGGAAGAATGCTGCGCAAAAGAATCACGAGCGAAAAGCCGAAGACCGCCTCGCAACGTAAACGCGATACGTGCACTTTCCGGCCATCGAGCCCGCGTCACTAGACGGTTGCCGCTCTGATCGGCAAGCGCCTCACGTTAGTAACGGCTTTAGCTGTCAAGCAGAGAATGGGAGAGAAATATATTTGGCCACCTTGCCGGGAGACGCGAGAAACATGACTCGAATGCTATCGTGCTCGCACACTCTCGTTTTTGGTATGCGAATGAGTTTTGTCGAGCGCACCAGTCTCTGATAAAACAAAGACAGAAGATCCGATGCTAGCGACAAACGAAGCGGCAAGGACTCCGTCACTTCTCATCGACACTTCTGACGTTATGCGTTCTAAGTCGCGCGAATAAGGCTCTTACAAGCTTCATCCAAAAGACAACATCGGCCGGACACCTGGACCCACTTTTATCCAGCCATCTGGAACTTGGCACAGCAAGCCTCGGCGAGGGGCCGTGCTATCCGCGTGCGCCCGCATCTAATTTTTCCAACATCTCAATGGTGCGTAAAAAGGACGAGCAGAATAATTATCGGGATAGGAATTCCAAGCAGCCACAGCAGGATCGGCATAGCATTTCCTCCTTTTTGTAGATCATCAACCCGATACTGTTTCGAGGGTTCCCTTGAGACGTAAGTATGTTCTGGTCTCTGAATCGGGACAGGTAGGTGCGGTAGTGTCAGCATCGGTTCTTGGTGTTGGTGAAAAAGACGTGGCTGTGGCCGTTACTGCCATCAATTGGACGACGAAGGGCTTTGCTCGCTTTGCTCAACAACCAAGAAAGCCGTGCGAAGATCGGCCTTTAGCGGTGCATGGGAATTGTTATCCAGTATCTCTATCGCTTAGCCCGAGATGGCGACGAGAACGGGGCAGCGCTCAAGTCGATAAATTACCAGCAGGCGAAAAATTTACAGTGGGCTTCGCTTGGGCCATTGCTCCCTCTGGCGTAGCGCCAGTCTTCGCCGCGCTTTCAGGCGGCCGGGAGCACGGCAACTCTCAGATCCGCGGCGCTTCACCGAGAAGCGCCTGGATTCCTAATGCACACTGCTTGAAGCCGAGAGCAACGACCGTACAGCGGGAAGCTCCGCTCCATCGCTCAATTCGCTTTGCTTGATCTCGTCGACGACTTGCCAGTCTTTCAAGGCATAGCGCGCAAACCGTTCGAGGCGCCCGGACATGTCGAAATAGGCAACCATGACTTTGCGCTCGTTGGACGACGACACATAGCCATAGAGCGAAATATTGCCGACCGTTTTCGTCGGCACGCCAAGAATCGCGTCAACCTGGAACCGGCTGCTACCGACCTCGAGCCGAGTGGACAAAGGCGGCGGCAGCGCGCCGGCGCTCTGCGAAAGGGGCCCCGCGTGCGCCTCATACACCGGTTGAGGACAATTTTTTTTGCAGTTTGGCGTATGCCGCCGAAAACCCGTCCATCTTGAGAATGACGTCGCCCGCCGGGCCTTCTTGTCGGCCGAGCTCGCTCCCGGGCAAGACGATGGTTGCATCCTCCGTAACAGTATCGAATGTATTCAGCGGCAGTTCGGCCGAACGGATATAAAGCTTCGGGGATCCTCCCGCGCGGCGCAGCGCAATCTGCTTTCCATTCAGGCTGAAGTTGACGGCAGGCTGACCCGCGACCACCAAGGGATCGGAGCCGAGGCGCTCGCGACCGAATGCCAGGACATTATGAATGTTAAATCCTTTGCCGCAGCTGACGCTGACGAAACCATCAAGGTAGCGGAACTCGCCGCTCTCGGTATGCGCAAAGAAAAGCGTCCTGACTGTCGGCGCGGGCTTGTCGACATATTGCCACACGGTTTCGCCGAACTCCCGGCGATCCAGCCCGAAACGCACGACGTCGTCCCGCGTCAGAGGTTCGAGTGATTCGTGCGGGACGGACATGGCCTCGGTCAGCAGCGCATCATTGACCCCCATCTCGCGCAGATAGCTGCGCAAATGCTCGTCGGCCGTTCGCTTGCCCAAGGCAATGAGGGCGGCGCCATAGCGGCCCGTCGCTTGATCAAAACTTATGTCGTGAATGCCGAGCTTCACCCAGGGCGGAACGAGACGGACGACACCTGCGGCCAGAACGTCGACGCACGCCGAATTGCACATCGCCAAGATCGGATCGAATTTGGCCTCGATCTGCTGCCCGGCACGTATTTGCGCGTCGCATGATTTTGCACCGGCATAGTCGGAACCGCAGTCCAGCGGAAGCGTGCGACCGACGCTCACCGTGAGCTTTTGCGCGCGAATGAGCCGGCCGAGTTCCATCGCGCCATTGACCGAGCCTCCCGGCGAATGGAAGAAGATTGGCGGCCGAGGCCCTCGCAACCGTGCGAGCAGATGGCGGAGGCGCCCTGCGGCGTCGGCATCGATTCGGCCCTGTGCCACAATCCATTCGTTGCACCCGTGCCCGCACGCATCCGGCTCGCCATGAGCCAGATAAAACATAATAGGCTTCATTGCCGCGTTGTCAGGGCGAACGGCGGGTTCGGGTGGCGATTGCGCTGCGGCGGTGGAGACGCCCGCGACAAGGCAGGCGAGCACAGCAAGCACGATTGGCAAGACGCGAGGAGTCGGCAAGGGTGCGGATGCTGCGGCCAAGACGGCGACATTACAATCATAAGGCGAGTGCGAGCGTCAAGCGACCGCGCCATCATGAGAGGGCATCGCGGCCGCTAAGCGGCCACTAAGCGATCCTGGGCAATCCAAACATCAGACCGCCAATGATTTTCCGTCGAAGGATATGAGGGAAACGGGTACGCCGACGATCTCAGCGACCCGTACTTCTTTACCGCCGCTTTTTGCGGGCTGCGTAACGGGCATCCCGTGCCGCCTTTTGTGCGGCCTGCAAGGCGACTTCACGATCGGCGAGCTCGCGCGCTTCCTGCTTGGCGCGGGCCTCGGCTTCTTCTTTTGCCCGCTGCGCTTCTTCGGCCTCGCGCGCTTTCTTTTGCGCCAGCTCGAGTTCGCGCGCCTCCCGGGCGGCCTTGCGCTCGGCGGCAGCGGCGGCTCGGGCGGCCAGGCGTTCGGCCAGTTCCGGCGAAGCGGCTTTGGCGCGAAACTTCTCAAGAGCCGCGGCCTTGGCCTTCGCAGCGCTTTCTCTTCGTTCGCCGATATCCGGTAGCTTAAAGCCCATATTCCAAACCTCGTTCCAAACCTCGCTGGGCCCGCCGTTATTGGCAGGCCGATGGCCTTTCCCATAACCCATTACGGCCAATCCGCCACATCAAATTCAGGTTCATTTGCGCCCTGCGGCGCGAAATTCATTGGCACCGGCAAACGATGCTTCGTTTTTATTCAATTCGGTGGCGCTCCTGGCGCGAGGCAACGGCACACACGGATTGGCAAGATTGCGGCGACAGGTGCTTTAATCACCCGGAACAGCTGGATTAATTGTCCACTATGATGGCGTGCTAGTTTCTTCGCCTGCGTTGGATTAGGCGCGCGGTCACCGTATTTTCATGATGTGGTCAGTTGACCGCTACAACGACTATTCCGTAAGGGAGACCGCGATGCTTGCAGGGAAATTGGGGCGGATGGCGCCGGCGACGTATTTCGTGGCCGGATGGGTGGCCTGCTTCGGTATGGCCATCGACACTGCACAAGCCCAATTTGTGAATCCGCCGCCGCCCCCGCCGCCGCCGGTCTTCAATCCATCGGTTCCGAACACCGTGCCGCAAGCGCCCCCGACGCCGGTTTCGCCGGGGCCGCCGAGCGCGCTTCCGGGATCCGACTCCAACGTCGTCTTGCCGCCGGATAACACGCTGCCGAGCACCGTCGCTCGCTCGCCTCGGCAAACCGTCACTCCAAAGACGGCGGCATCGGCTGCGGGGACAGTGCACCGGCGCCGACACCGCGCCAAACATCACCGCTTGAGCCGGAGCCGCGAAAGCTACGCCACCATTGCCTACGGTCCAGTGGAGAGACCTTATTATGTTTCACCGTTCGGCTGGGGCTTCAACAGTCCGTTCCGGAGCTGCATCTGGCAGCAGCACTGGGACGGATACTGGGCACCTACTTGCATGTGATGCGGCCGCACCGCGGTCGATATCCATGAAGTATTGGATCGACACTGAATTTATCGAGCGGCCCTATACCATTTCACTATCCGCAGCTCTGTCTCGACATCAAACAGCGGGCGCTCGAGCTAGGTGATCCGGAATCACCGCATCAAGCCGGAACGCGCCATCACGAGTTTCTCGAGAGCCACAGCGTGCGGGCGGCAAGCTTGGCTGCGGCGACAAGAAGTGCGGGCTAAAGTTCGAGCAGACGGAGAGGATTCGGAGGCGATTTTTATGTCGTGCGCGACTGGATTCCCCCCAGACATCAGGCGGCGGCGCAAAATAAAAGCCGTGAGAGATATTCCTTCGACCTGTCGCCGCGATTTCATCCTCGTTCATCTGAGAACCGGACGGAAGGACGTTCTTTGTGGCTAAAGGGGTGCCGATGTGCTAAGGAGATGAAACCGGCTTTTAGAAGTGCGGTGACCGGCCGACCATCGTTGTTGCTTTTCCTCGATGATGGAAAAGACCCCAACGACGCTGGGACGCCGCCGGGGTCTTTATACGCACACAGTACGGGCGCTGGGGCTGCTGCCGGAGGTGGGGGACAGTAGAAGCGCCCGGTATGATCTTGAATTTATCCTTCTTCCGTAGCTGTCCAATTTTGCACAGGTGTGCAAAATGGGCTGTGGATAACTTGATGTAACCTACCCTATCCCGCCGCCGTGTTCGGACGGATCCGTGCCCGCACCGGCCCCAGATCAACAACAACACCCGGTGTCAGCCCGAGCAATCATGCGGCTTGGCGCAGCTAAAAATTCGTACAGACATTGGTGAAACTCGCGCGCGCAATTGAGGCCACCTTTGTTCGTACAGTGGACGGCGCCCTGCGGTAATTCACAGACCGAAGCGAAGTCGGTAACAGCGCAGCCTGGTATCGGGATCGATGTTTCGTCCGTGCTGTTTATTTGACGACACTTGCTGTTTGCCGGGCGGATTTTGTTTGCTGGTAGGATCTTGCACCAGTTTGGTCGACCGCCACTGATAGCCTTAGCCCTCCATGCAGTTGAAGGTCGCGTCATTTTTCTCGTTCCGAGACAGGCCGGTCTGGACCGCAGCAAAAATCCAGAGCGCAATTATAAAACGCGCCGCTCCGAGGCTGTTCATTCGGCCGAATGATATCGCGCTAGTTCATTTCCACCCAAAGGGGCCCAGTGCCATGCGACAATGACGCAACGAACTTATTGAGAGACACGTCTATATACAGGCGAAGCACATCTGCGCCGCCCCAATGTAACCTGGTCGGAAATAGTATGGCATCACGTCAGGAACGAATCGACGCCTACACCCACAACGGCACGCCACCGACGGACCACCCGCAAGAACTTCTTTGCGAGGATCACGTCGGGACGTACGTCATTCCGTTCCCATGCCAATGGCGCGACGGCAATTGGCAGAGCGTCAAAACCAACGACCGTATTGAAGCGACGGTCGTTGGCTGGCGCCCGCTCAGCAATAGTTAGCGCTGAACTTTGAGATTTTCTGCGGAAGTCTTGCCCTTGTTGGCGACTTCTTCGTATTCGACGACTTGGCCTTCATTGAGTCCGCTAAGGCCGGCTCGCTCGACCGCCGAGATGTGAACGAACACATCTTTGCCGCCAGCCTGCGGCTGAATAAACCCATAGCCCTTTTGAGAATTGAACCACTTCACAGTACCTTTAGCCATCACTTGCCTCTATCGTTTCGCGCTGGTGGATACCAAAGCGCCATCTGAAAGCCAACCGGCCCTCTCGGGGGTGGACCGTCAGGCGCGGGCAAATTTTCACTTGCACCGCATCGCGTAGGATATCACCCGAAGCGATTGTAAACGATCGGCCGAGGATTTAATAGCGCCTGCGTTGGGATTCGCGAATGCTGCGTTTTCCTGCCGCAGTTGCGAGCAAATGGGTCGGAACGCATGTTCAACAAGGGGTTCCCGACGGGCTCCCAGCGGCAGTTCAAGCGCCAAATTTAATAAGAAGTTCAATAACCGCCGCGAGAGATTCGGTCGCGCGCGTGAGTTACCGGCGGCGATATCCGCTAGTATTCCCATACCAAAACCAGGGAGCCCATGATGGCCGAAAAGAAAGTGCCGTATGAATTCAACGGCAGGCAGTTTGAAGGCATGATCGTTTATGACGACGGCGTAACGACCAAGCGCCCGATCGTTTTCATGCAGCCGGATTGGAAGGGCGTATCCGCCGAGACCATCGGCCAGGCGCGCGCGGTCGCCGGCAAAGACTATGTGGTGCTGATGGCCGACATGTTCGGTCAGGGCTATGGCGCCAAGCCGAAGACGCAGGACGAACTGCGCGCCGGCATGCTGGCCGTCCACAAAGATCTGCCGTTCACGATCGCGTGTGGCGGCAAAGCTTATGACACGCTGCTGGCCGAGGCGAACAGGCTCGGCATTGCCGATACTGGCAAGATCGCGGCAGTCGGTTATTGCGCCGGCGGCGGTTACGCGCTCGAGCAGGCGCGCGCCGGCGCCGATTTCAAGGCGCTCGTCGTGCTCCACGTCACCAACCCCAATCCCGTCGTTGCCGGCACGCCCTGCAACATCAAGGGCCGCGTGCTGGCGATCCACGGCTCGGCCGATCCGATCACGCCGAAGTCGAAGATGGATGCCTTCGAGGACGAGCTCACCCAGGCCAAAGTCGACTGGCAGGTCATGATGTTCGGCGGCGCCGTGCATTCATTCTGCGACCTGACCGCGAACGCGCAGGCGCAGCGCTATGACGAAAAGCTCTGCCGCAAATCCTACCGGTTGATGCGCGACTTTTTCACCGAGACGTTCTGACGGCGCTCTATTTCGGCGGGTTGTCGCGCCGGGACCAGGGCAGCGGGAATGCGTGCCATTCCCGTTCCTCGACCGGCCACACCCGCTGGATCATGCCGTACATGAAGGCCGTCGTCAGGCCGAACAGAATGAGTCCGTTCAGCGCTTCCAATCCCCCCATCAGCCGCCAATGGGCCGCGAGAGCCTGATCGGCGTGACCATAGGTCGTGATCGCGCCCAGCGAATAAACCAGCGCCGAGCTGTTGTCGGGCATTGCGCCGAGCGAGCGATACGCGACCGCCCACATTCCCGCTTCGGCGGCGTGCAACAGCGTCGTCAATATAGTGGTGCCACCCATCACCAGCGCGAAACCATAAACGAAGTGGCGGTGGCCTCTCATGAGATTGGTAATCTGGATGACACGCACATTGATCATGCCGATGCCGATGACGTGGAACATCACGGTTACCGCGATCAAAGGCAGGCTCCACGCCCAATTGCCGTTCCAGGCCGCTGCATCACCCATAGTCAATCATCCTCAGTGGAAGGAAGCACATACGACGCGCTAGCTTCGAATTCGCCGCATTGCTACCTTACATGGGCGGCTAGCGAATAGCCGGGCTCCGGCGGTGTTAGAGAGTGCGAGCCCTGGCATCAGGACATCCCGGCATCGGGAAATCCTGGCATCACGAGAGCAATGTCATGCTGTCCTTGTCGCGTCGCTCACTGCTCGCAGGTGCCGCCGTCACAGCGCTCGCCGGCGGCCGCGCCACGGCCGAAGCGCCGCCGGCGGATAAGCAAGCGCCCGGGATTTATCGCTACAAGGTCGGCACCTACGAACTGACCGCGCTCTACGACGGCATCTGGTATCGGCCGATCACCGACCAATTCATCCGCAATGCGCGTTTCGCGGACGTCGAACACGCGCTCGACGAGGCTTTCATGCCGCACGACAAGCTCGCGACGCCGTTCACGACGCTCGTCGTCAACACCGGCAAGAAAATCATTCTCATCGATACCGGTACCGGCGGCCAGATCGCGCCGTCGGCAGGCGTGCTGCGCGACAATCTCGCCGCGGCCGGCATCGATCCCAAGGCAGTCGATCAGATCGTCATCTCGCATTTCCATCCCGACCATATCAACGGCATCAAGGACAAAGACAACGCGCTGATCTTTGCCAATGCCGAGATCATGGTGCCGGAACCGGAATGGGCGTTCTGGATGGACGATGCCAATTTGAATGCCGCCGCAGGCGATCTAAAAATCACCTTTCGCAATCAGCGGCGGATTTTTGCCGACATCGCGGGCCAGGTAACGCGCTTCAAACCAGGTAGTGAAGTCGCGCCCGGCATCGAGACGCTGGCCGCAGCCGGCCATACGCCGGGCCACACTGTTTTTGCGATCCATTCGGGCGATCAATCGCTTTTGGTGCTCGGCGACACTGCGCAACACCCGGCCGTGTTCGCACGCCATCCCGATTGGGAGGCCGCTTTCGATATCGACGGCGCTGTCGCGGTGGCGACGCGCAAAAGACTTTTCGACCGCGCGGCGGCCGACCGCATGCTGGTCACCGGCTATCACTTCCCCTTCCCGGCTTGCGGCCACTTGATCAAGACCGCGAGCGGCTACGAGCACGTTCCGGTCGAGTGGCAGCCGAATCTATAAAAATGATCGGAGGCCGGCTGATTGGACCGGCCTCCTTGATCCCAGCATGAGTTATTTTTGTTCAATGCGGCGAGTGCCGCCTACGCTGGGTCAGTTTAGATTCGGCTTGCGGGCGAGACGGGGGTCTGGCCGCTGAAGCCCGCAAGCCGTTGCTACGATCCGGGCCTCGGTTCGCACCGTTGTTGGGTGCATATTCCGAATCGTATGCAATGCCGTCGTCAGGAGTGCTTCGCGGACTTCGCAACGCTCGCCTGATGCGTTTTGCTGGACTTCACATGCCGCGCCTGATGGATGTTGCCGGCCTTGCGGCGCGCGACATGCTTGCGCACATGCTTGGTCGTGTGGGCTACTGTCTTGGTCGTTTTGGCGGCCGGGACGGCTTGGGTGGCCGCCGGCGCCGCGCCGGACGTTTTGGTCGGCTGGGCTGCCAATGCAGAGCCGGCGATCAAAGTGGTGGCGACCAGCGCCACGGCGAATTTCCTCAACATGGTATTTTCCTTCTTGTTCCAATTTGTTGTCGGACCGCGATAGCGACACCGCGCCGATGTTGGGTACAGTTTTACAGAGCGCCCGCTGAACGCCCCCTGAAGTCCGCCGGTGGACTTCGTTCACCTACGTGAAGTTCTTGTAATGTCAGCAGATTTCCGCAGCCGGCAAATAAGCGCCGACGGCGAGGGATTAACAGCGACAATGCCGGTGTTCGTTGCTTTTGAGCGATCGCGTCCTGGCAGGCGATCACGTCCCGGCATATGTGCCGAAAAGGTCCAGCAACGGGAGAAGAACATGCGCAAACTGACATTGCTTGCCGCCGCCATTCTTCTAAGCGCCGCAACCGGCGCACCGAACATCGCCAAGGCCATCGAGGGCGCCAATCCGGCGCCCCCGGCGGAGCCGTCCGCTGCGCAATCAGGTCGACAGCCGGGTAGCGCGGCAACGTCGAAGAAAAGCAAAAAGCCGAAATCGCAGAAGAACGGTTCGGCGGAGGACTTTCTCAAAAACTGGCATAAGGCTTACGCGCTGGTTTACGACAAGAAGGACTACGACGGCGGCATCGCCGTGCTGCGCGCGATGGGCTATGACGACAACGCGGACGTGGCGACGCTGATCGGCTATGCCAGCCGAAAACTCGGCCGCTACGACGATGCCAAGCTCTGGTACGACCGCGCGCTCGCCGCCGATCCCAATCACGCGCAGACTTGGTCGTATTACGGCATGTGGCAGGCCGAACAGGGCAATATGCTCAAGGCCAAGGACGATCTCGCCAAGGTCGAAAGCATCTGCGGCACCGGCTGCCCTGAATACGCCGCGCTCAAGCAAGCGATCGACGGCACCGTAACGTATTAGCAGTCTATACGCTCTTAGCAGCCAATCCGCTCGTCCCCGCGAAAGCGGGGACCTAGGCGGCGTATCGTGCTCTTTTCTGGATTCCCGCTTACGCGGAAATGAGCGGAAGGGAGTTGCAGTTATTCGAGGTGCACGCCGGATTCGTGCACCACGGTGTCCCAGAGGCGTACCTGCGCATCCATCACGGCAGCGAAAGCTTCCGGTGACATTGGATGTTATTCAAGACCGAGCTTGGTAATCGCGTCCCGCATGTCTGCCGATTTCAAGCGGGCGTTTTCGGCGGCATTGATCTTGGCGATAACGCCGGCAGGTGTTCCTTTCGGCGCGAACAAGCCGAACCGCAAATAATCCGGAAAACCGTCGTAGCCGCTTTCGCGGAATGTCGGCACGTCGGGAAGCTCGGGCCAGCGCTCGGCCGTCGTCACCGCCAGCGCGCGCAGCCTGCCCGCGAGGATATGCGGCAGCAGCACCGCTTTGGTCGTCATGTTGATCTGGATGTGGTTGCCGAGCAGATCCGCGATGGCCGGCGCGGCACCGTTATAAGGCACGAAGATGATGTTGACTCCGGCACGGGCCCGAAAATATTCGAGCAGAAGATGCGGCGCTATGCCGACGGATGCGCCGGAGGATAGTTTGCCGGGGTTCTCCTTGGCGTATTGGACCAGTTCCGCCAGGGTATGAACCGGCACCGCCGGATTGATCACCATGACCTGGGGATCGTCGGCCACGGCGGCGACCGGCACAAAATCCTTCACCGGATCGTAATCGAGATTTTTGTAGAGCGCCGGCGTGACTGCATTGTCGTTGGTGCCGCCGAGGAGAAGTGTATAGCCGTCCGCTGTGGTGCGGGCGACGGCATGCGCACCAATCTTGCCGCCGGCACCCGGCATGTTTTCCACGAAAACATTTTGGCCCAATTCGGTGTCGAGACCGCGGGTGGCGAGACGGGCCATCGTATCGCTCGGGCCGCCGGGCGCCCAGGCCGATACGACTTTGATCGGATGATCGGGAAAGTTTTGCGCCCGCACTTGTGACATTACGGAGAGAATTGCAGCGGCAATGGCGAGCGTCGTCGCCCGATGCTCATTCACGTGTCCCCTCCCCTGCCGTCTCCGCCATGATCCAGGCGTTGTAGTCCGGATCGACATGGTCGACCGGAAGAACGAGTATGGCAGGGGTTGTGTAGGAGTGCATCTGCTTTACTACCCTGCGCACCGCTTCGGCGAGCGATGCGCGGGTCTTGATGATCATCACCACCTCGTCGCCGCGCTCGATGGCGCCCTGCCACCGATATAGCGAAACCATGCCGGGCAGGATGTTGACGCAGGCGCATAGCCGGAGTTCGACCAGGGTCCGGCCGGCCGCCTGCGCCTCGACAATGGCTGGATAGGTCGTATAGACGAACACTGCGCGCTCGTTATTGCCGTCCATGTCGATTTCTCCAGCGGCGGACCGCCGCCCTATTGTGTAGTGTCATTTCGTCATGCCGAAACGCCGCACAACGCCTCGCTTTAAGCATATCGCTTTCGTCGCCAGCGATGTGCCCGCCGCGCAACGGGCACGGGCACGGCTGGTGAAGCGCTATGGCGATGCCAAGCCGGAGACCGCCGACGTCATCGTTGCGCTTGGCGGCGACGGCCTGATGCTGGCGACCCTGCAACGCTTCATGAATTCCGGCAAGCCGATCTACGGCATGCACCGTGGCACGGTCGGCTTCCTGATGAACGAATACTCTGAACAGCACCTCGTCGAGCGGCTTACCGCGGCCCAGGTGACGGTTATCCACCCGCTCTTGATGCGCGCCCGCGACGCCGCCGGCCGCGTGCACCGGCACCGCGCCATCAACGAAGTATCGCTGTTCCGCCAGACCTATCAGGCGGCGCGGTTGCGGGTTCTGATCGACGGCAAGGAGCGCCTTGCCGAACTGGTCGCCGACGGCGTCATGCTGGCCACGCCGGCCGGATCGACCGCCTACAATCTTTCGGCCCAAGGCCCGATCATTCCGATCGGCGCACCGCTTTTGGCACTGACCGCGATCAGCCCGTTCCGGCCGCGGCGCTGGCGCGGGGCGCTGTTGCCCGACCGCGCCCAGGTTACCCTCGAAGTTTTGGAAGCGGCGAAACGGCCAGTCGCCGCCGTCGCCGACCACGATGAAGTGCGTTCGGTCCGCACCGTCGAGATCGGCATGGATCACTCCATTGACATGCACATGCTGTTTGATCCGGGCCACAGCCTCGATGAGCGCATCCTCGGCGAGCAGTTCGGCTATTGATTAAGCGGTAAAGCCGGGTTCCCTAAGACTTAACCGGGCCTTAACGACGATTGTTTACCATGAACTTGCGAGGCCGAGCGTTGCGGCGCCCTCCTCGCGGGAGTTTGTATGGTCCGTATCGATTTCAACCGGTTGCGCTTTCTTGTCATCGACGACAACGCGCATATGCGGCGCATCCTGCGCACGCTGCTGCACGGCTTCGGCGCCCGCGAAGTCTATGAAGCGGAGGACGGCGCCGCCGGCCTCGAGGCCTTCACCCATTACGTGCCGGACATCGTGCTTACCGACTGGGTGATGCCGATCTTTGACGGTCTCGAATTGACCCAGATGATCCGCCAGCCCGGCGCCAACGCCAATCCATACGTCCCGATCATCATGCTCACCGGCCATTCCGAGAAGAAGCGCGTGGTCAGCGCCCGCGATGCCGGTGTCACTGAATTTCTGGCGAAACCCATTTCCGCCAAATCGCTTTATGAGCGGATCCTCAACGTAGTCGCCAATCCCCGCCCCTTCATCAGGAGTAAAACCTATTTTGGACCGGACCGGCGGCGCAACATCAACCAAAACTATGTCGGCGTGGAACGGCGCAAGGGCGGCAAGGCCGAGGTCACCCGCCAGCAGCCGCTGCTCGACAAAGCCAAGGTCACGATCTGACCGCCAGGAGCTTCGCGATGGCCAACCGTAAAGATGACAGTCCGTCGGTCGCAACCTATGCGGACCACGAAGTAATCACGCCGCCCCACAGGTTGCGCCAGGCCGTTTCACAAGCAGTTCCCGGCGACGACGACCCGGTCGCGCGGGCCGAAGCCGCTTTGGCCGGACTGTCGCCCGAGTTTTCGACGTGGATGAATTCCGAATGCGAGCGGCTCGAAAAGGCACGCGCGGACATCAAGAGCGTGGGCTTTACCGACAAGACGCACGACGCGATGTTCCGGGCCGCCCACGATATCAAGGGCGAGGCCGCGACGTTCGGCTATCCGGAAGTCGCGGGTGTTGCCGAAAGCCTGTGCCGGCTGCTCGAGCATACCCCGGAGAAGACGAATATTCCGCTGAAGCTGGTCGACCAGCATGTCGATGCGGTCCGCGCCATCATCCGCGAACATGCCCGCCCCGACGTCGCCGATGTCGCCGGCGCGCTGACGCGACGGCTGCGCGAAGTCACCGATGATTATTTGAAGCGGGAAAACAGCTTCCGGCCGGAATATCTGAAAAACATTTTCTCGCCGCCGCTCGCGCCGGATATGTGAGCGGCAAAACGCCCCACCGCTCGTCCCCGCAAAAGCGGGGACCCAGCCTTCGCAACACGAAACGGGATTCCCGCTTTCGCGGGAATGAGCGGAAATAGCTTACGCCGCGTACGATTGTTGTTCGCTATCGAACTCTTCGGCGACGAGTTCGTCGCAGAACAGCCGCGCCTCTTCGCGCGCCGCCTCGGTTGCAAAGCGGCGCAGCAGCGTTAACAGCGGCGCGAGCTCGCCGAGATCGGCATCCTCGCAACGCGTCAGCACGCGCTCGATCATGCGCCGCTTCAATCGTGCGGGGCCGCCCGGCTCGTAATTCGAACCTCCGCGCAAGGCTTCGATCGCTTCCTTGAACGCGGGAAATGTCGACGGCGGCAGCTGCGCCTTTTCGAGCAGCGCCCGCAACGCCACGCTGCCGCGCCCGTGAAGCAGGGCGGACACCCGCGACACCGGCATGTCGGTGAGCTCCGACAAGGCTTCCTCGAACAGCACGATATTGCCCGATAACAAAGCGCGCAGAATAAGGCCCGCGGTGAGCTGGCCAGTGGCGCACAGATGGCGGATCAGCGGGCGCAACTCGGTTTCGGGCGTATCGGCGGCGATGGCGACGGTTGCCTTCTCGCAGGCCTCGCGCGCGATGCGTTGGGCGTGATCGGCATCGAGCCACGCGCGCTCGGCAACAAAACCGGCGAGCGTCTCCGACAGCTTGATGACCAAGCTCTGACGCGTTGCCGCCGGGATCTCGTCGCGCAGCAGGAGCGCCTCGCGAATTGCGGCGAGGTGGCCGAAGCGCTCGACGATACGGTCGACGGAAAGCGGTGCGATATCGGCGGTGCCATTTTCAACAAGGATAAGACAGGACTCCGCCGTACCGATTTCGGCAATGGCCGCGGCAACCGAACGCGGCAGCGCGGCGCGGCTTGCGATCGCGGTTTGAATGATGGGGCCGCCGCTTGCCGCTGCATCGACCAGGTCGGCGTCGATGAAGAGCGGTGACAGCGCATAGACCGGCGCCGCGATCAGCGGCTGGTCGGCGGCGAGTGCAATCACGATCGCCGGCGGTGCGCTCGGGCTTGCCGCCAGCGCGTCCGCAAGCGCGCGCCGCACCAGCGGCGAAGGATCGTCGAGCAGCATCAACATGGCGCCTTCGGCGGCGCCGAGATCGTCGGGCGATAGATCGGAATAAAGGAAGGCGCGCGCCAGCGCGCTGGTAGCCTCGGCCCTCTCGCTGGCCGGCGCGGTGCGCACCCAATGGAGAAATTCGCGGACGATCATCGCTTCGTCAACACGGTACGCTGATATGGACCTGGCGCGATCCTAGCGGGAGGCGCTTAACAAAGCGTTCACCATAAAAAGCCGTTATTTCCAGGGGATAGCACTGGCGAATACGTAACAACCCCGACCAACATCAAGAATTGTGCTGGCCGTTGTCCTTGAACAAATCCATCATCGCGCCGGCCGACGGAGCGGTGCTGCCGGTCAGGCCCGATGCGCCCCACAGCTGGCTCACCACCGCCGCCAGCGGCGTGCTGCGGCCGGGATCGGAGAACAGGCCGTGGAACACGTCTTTGTCCTGAGCGGCGACTTGCGGCGCCGCCGCGGCGAAGGCGTTGGTCATACCGGCCGTGTCTGGTGTTGCAGCAGCCGAGGAACCGGCTGTCGCTGCGGCCGCCGAAGCCCCCGACACCGACGGAATAGGCATCGTCGGAATTGGACGAAGCATCGCGGTTTCGACGCCCGCGGCCTGCGCCACCGCGCTGTTACCGGTGCGCGCCGCCACGTCATAGCGGGCGGTCAAGACATCGCGCACTTGCGCGAGGCTGCGCGGCGCGCCGGTCGAGCGATCATAGAAAATGGAAGGATTGGCGCTCGCTGCATTCGGAAAATAATTGGCGGCGCTGGCATTCGGATTGGTGCCAGCGGCCGAGATCAGGTGCGCGGCGCCGCCGGCCCCGAGGAAATGCGCGATATAGAGTTCACCCTCGCTTGGGGTTCGCCCCAATTGCCCCGACAACACTGCCGCGTTCGCTTGGGTGAAAGCGCCGGCCATCACCGCATTCGCGGTCGGATCGTTGCGCAGCTTGAGAATCTCGCTGCGCATCGCCGGATCCTGAACTTCATATTTGCCTGATGCGTTCTTGGTGATGGCTGAGGCATATTGGCCGTAACCGAGCGACGGGCCGGCCTGCTTCATGGTGGCAAGCCAGGTCTGGTCGATGAATTGGAACAGGCCGCGCGCCGATGAAGTTGAGGCACCAGCCTGCGGATTGAGGCCCGACTCGACTTGCGCCGTCGCCAATAGGTATTGGAAGCTCGTCCCGGTAGCCGAAGCCGCCTGGTGAATAGCGCCGGTGACCGCCGCAACGGCGGATGAATTGCTGGAGTTGACCAGCATGTAAGGCTCTCCCCTGGCCGACTCCCATCGGCCGTCTTGAGCGTTAGCGATCATTAACGATTATGGTAAACGAGTACTTAATGGCAGCGGGAACGAGCGGAGACGAAAAATGACCCATCAAGCAGCCGTCCGGCACAAGCGCGGCGGGCTTTATTTCGAGGACTTCATTCCCGGCGAGGTGACCGAGCATCGTTACACGCGCACCGTCACCCAGATGGACAACATGTTGTTCTCCAACATGACGCTCAACCCGCAACCGCTCCATATCGACCGGCACTTTTGCGAGCAGGAGACCGAATGGGGCCAGCCACTGATGAACTCGCTGTTCACGCTCGGGCTGATGATCGGCATCCAGGTGTCGGACATGACGGTCGGCACCACCATCGCCAATCTCGGCATGACCGACGTCAAATTCCCCCACCCGCTGTTCGAAAACGATACCGTGCATTGCAGCACCGAAGTCATCAGCAAGCGCGAATTGCAATCGCGCCCCGGTGCCGGCATCGTCGAATTCCATCACCGTGCCTTCAATCAGAACAACAAGCTCGTTGCCGAATGCCGCCGCCAAGTCTTCATCCGAATGCGGCCGAGATAATCCGTCGTTCCGGATTGCCGCAAAGCGGCAAGTCCGGAATCCATATTCGCTGAACTGGCAGAACGGGCTCGGCCGTATGTCTTCTCCACGATAGTGATTATGGATTCCGGGCTCCTCGCTTCGCTCGGCCCCGGAATGACGCTACGTGATACGGAATGACGCAAGGTGACATCGATGCGTTCCCTCCTCTTCGTTCCCGCCGATAGTCCGAAGAAACTCGAAAAGGCGATGGCGAGCAGCGCCGATGCCGTGATCGTCGATCTCGAAGACTTCGATCGCGCTCGACGGCAAGGCGCGCGCCCGCAACAGCGCCGTGGCGTTCCTCAAAGAGGCGATGGCGGCGACATCGCGGCCTATCATTCTAGTCCGCGTCAATGGTTTGCAGACCGGATTGATCGACGCCGATCTTGACGCCATCGCGCCAGCGAAACCGGATGCCATCATGCTGCCCAAAGCGGAAGGTGGCGCCTCGGTCATCCACGCCGACGCCAAGCTCGCCGTGCGCGAAGCCATCAACGATCTGCCCGACGGCCATATCAAGATTCTCCCGCTCGCCACCGAAACCGCGGCTGCGCTGTTCCTCGCCGGCACCTTTGCCGGCTCCAGCCGCCGCTTGACCGCGCTGACCTGGGGTGCCGAAGACCTTTCCGCCGAGCTCGGCGCGCAAGCCAATCGCGACGCGCAAGGCCGTTTTCTCGATCCTTACCGGCTCGCGCGCGCGCTCTGCCTCGCCGGCGCCGCCGCCGCCCGCGTGCCGGCGCTCGACACCGTCTATGTCGATTTCCGCAACAGCGACGGCTTCCGCCGCGAATGCGAAGAAGCGTGCCGCGACGGCTTTACGGGCAAGCTCGCGATCCATCCGGCGCAAGTGCCGATCATCAACGACGTGTTCACACCATCGCCGGAAGCCCTCAAACACGCCCAAGCCGTCGTCGACGCCTTTGCCGCCACGCCCGGCGCCGGCGTCGTCGGCATCGGCGGCCTGATGTACGACCGCCCGCATCTCGCCCGCGCGGAGCAATTATTAGCACGCTCCTTCTTCCCGCCCGCGGGGAGAAGGTCGGGATGAGAGAGCGCTTCCGCTGAGCTCACACTACGAAGCTCAAACACCGTCATTCCGCAGTTATTCCGGCAACCTCGACCATCTTGCGCCATTGCGCCTCATCGTCGGCGAGAAATTTTGCGAACTCGTTTGGCGTCATAACCGTCGGCGCTCCGCCATCTTCACCAAACCGCGCAACGATCTTGGGTTCGGCTACAGCATTCTTGAGTGCTGTATTGAGCAGCGTCACTATTTCGGGTGCGGTGTTTCGAGGCGCGAACATTCCATACCAGACATTGACGTCATAACCCGGCACAGTCTCCGCGACCGTCGGCATATCGGGCAGCAAGGGCCAACGTTGTGCCGAGGTGACGCCAAGGGCGCGTAATTGGCCGGCCCGCACCATTTGCAGAACCGGGCCGCCAAGATTATCGAAAAGCACATCGACCTTGCCGGACATGAGGTCAGGATAAGCGGCCGCCGACCCGCGATATGGTACGTGAACCATGTCGATTTTCGCCAAGAATTTGAAATACTCTCCGGACAGATGCGGCGACGCGCCGACGCCGGACGATGCCATCGATATCCGTCCCGGATTGGCTTTCGCGTAGTCGACGAATTCTTTTACGGTTCTGACCGGCAATGATGGCGTTACGACCATGAGATTTGGTACGCGCATCACAATGCCGACCGGTGACAATTCCTCGAGAATATTGCTCAGTTTTTTGTAAAGCGATGCGCCGATCGTGACGGTCGGGCCTGCAAACAAAAGCGTGTATCCATCGGGCGGCGCATTGACGACCGCCTCAGTGGCGAGCGTGCCGCCCGCCCCAGTGCGGTTCTCCACCACGAACTGATTGCTCATGTGTTCTGACAGCCATTGGGCTACAACGCGGGCAACCAAGTCGGTCGGACCACCCGCAGCTAGGCCAACGATCATGCGAACCGGCCGCGTCGGATAATCGAGGGCCGACGCCATGTGTGACGTGGCCGCCAGGGCGACCGAGCCTCTTGCCAGATGCAGAAGGCCTCTGCGGTGGAGAGCTATCGCCATTTGCCCTGCCTCAAAGTTCGCTTCCGAATAATGCTGCCACGCCTTTGGCGAGGTGCGTTCGTGTTCACGAGGCCAGCGCGCTATCGGCTATCTGCTCGAACTGGAGCGACTCTCAGATGCGGGCTTTGCTTCGGGACGGCCGCGGCCTCCGGGATATGGCTGTTGCCTCGATCCGCTGTCCTCCACACCCGTTCCCTTACTTTCCGTTAACCCGCCATTCGTCCAACCGAGCCAGCCCGAACATACCGCCCAAGCAGGGGAGCCTTGCGTCGCGCTTAGAGTCCGATCCAATTAGATCGAATCACATGGACATCCGCTAGCGGGAAAGAGCGGAGTTTGGTTCAAGCGCGGTGATCAAAACCTAGAGTGAGAAGCGGTTGTGGCGAACCTTGGGAAAGGCCAGCGCACATCGTGGATGCAGGTCTAGATACGCCATCGCAATGGCCTCGCGCTGTTCGGCCCGACCGCGCCTTTGTCGCGGGAGGTTATCGAGACCAGAAGCAAGACAGCGCGGTCACGATTTGCGCGCCGCGGCGACAGCCAGCGCATCGGGATGGAGCGCGTACTTCGGGAGCAACAGAACGCCCCCGCACAGGCATATTCGATCTCAGGGGTTGCGCACGGTCTCGAATTCAGTTGGCGCTTTTGCCAATTGCTGCGATGCGGCCGCCACTTCCGAGTTGGGTCATTCGCGTCGGCTCTTCGGTGTCCGCCTTACGTCCGCTTCGCCCCCATCATCGCCGAGCCCTCACACCTCCGCTTTGCTCCGAAAGCAACCGAATAGCTGCGTGGCCGTGAAATGTCGCGATAGGCCAAAACCTTCCTCTCGCACTGCAACGTCTTCCTGGACTAATTTGACGCCGGTTGATAAATTGCCGATCAACCTGTCGGCGAGTTGATCCATGACGGATTGTGACCGAAGCTCTCACATCCTTGACACGAAAGTCCCCGAAGCGCCCCTCGCGAAACAAAAAAAACAGTTTCGCGCGTGGTCGACGCCCCGAGTAATCCTTCCTACTCCTATTTTAGCGACCGACAAAATACCTCAACCAACGGAGTTTCCGACCACGCCGCACCGTCCCTCGCCTTTTGGTAATTCTTGATATTTCCTCATGAGGCGTTAGCCTATTGTGAGGCCATCGTGGGTCACGACCTATCGGCTATGGGCTCGAACCTGGAGCGCCCCGGCCCCGTGATGCGGACTTTGCTCCGGGACGGCCATGCCGCCATTCGCCCATCCGAGCCAGCGCCAATTATATCGCCCGAGCGGGGGAGCCTTGCGTCGCTTCCCCTTGCTCATAAAGCCGGGTTGCCTGTTCGGCGAATTTCTCGATTGTCGCTTGCGCCAGTTTCAGCACGGCTGCGCCGAAGCGACGGGCCAAGACCTGCCTCATGCACTGGACCATTTTCATCGACTAATCTGACGTGGGTCGATAAATTGCGTACGGCTGGTTGTCGGGTCACGGCTTTGGATCGTAGCGCCGCACCGTGGGTGTGCGTTCGGCTATGCCGATGATGTGTGTCACCGATGCATGCGCGTTTCTCTAAACCTAATGGAACTGCAGTGTGAGGCGTACCATGTCGGAGTTTGGCGATTCTAGTATATCTCTTCCCAATGTTCCCGAAGCATCGCGTGGAACCCATTCACCCAAACGTCGGTGGTCGGCCCCCTATGTTATTACGCCCACTGACGTCCTAGAAACTGCTAAGCATTATTATATCCATGAATCGTACATCCCGACGAGTTTCGCCACTGATGGCCCATCATCATAACGTTTCTTACCTATTTTCGAGGCCGTCGAGAGCCACGACCTGTCGGCTATGTGCTCGAACGTGGAGCGTCCCCGAGCGGACTTTGTTCGGGACGGCCTCGGCCTTTGGGATGCGGTCGTTGCGTTGATCCGCCGCCCTTCCCACCGGCTCCCTTATTTTTCGTCATCCCGCCATTCGCGCAGCCCAGCGTATCCCCGGCCGTGGCCCCCCAGAACCAGCTACGGATCCAAAGCGTTATCGGTTTTTACGTCTGAACCATTCGACGTAACGGGCCGCGACATATCCGCTCAAGGCCAGTTGCGTTTCCTGCTCCCATCCTGAGTTGTGATCGTCCGGCCCGCGCGCCGCCAACAGCGCGCGGATTTTTGCAAAGTCGATCATGCGCGATAACCTTTCGGATTGTTCCATGCGCCCGATGTCGTTCAGCAACTGCGGCTCAATCGACTTCGCCATGCGCTGGAAATCCGGAATCTCGTCGTCGTTCTTGCGCCAGCGGTTCTGGAATTCGCGCGGATAAATGTCGCCGAGTGCGGCGCACGCCAAATAGCGATTGCGGCCGTTCTTGACATAGAGGTCTTGCGGGATCGCCAGCGCCAGCTCGACCACGCGCTTGTCATGGAACGGCCGCGTCAACTCCAAGCCATGCCGCGCGGCGCTCGCCGCCATGCCGGGCGCGGACCCTGTGGTCACGCGCCGCAGTGCCGCGCCTATTTGCTCCCGCATATCGAGTTTCGGCTTGGCGGCGATGCGTAAATTCGCTTCGTCGACGCCGCCTTGCTCGATCAGTTGCTCGGCAAACGCCGAATTGATCGGCTGATCGCGCCAGATCGGCGCCGAGCCGCGGCGTGCGCGCTTCCATAGTGCCATGACGGGTGCCGGCAGCAGCAACGCCACAATGTCGTTCTTAAGCGTGATCCACAGCGAATGACCTGACAGGCGCAGATGACCGCGCAGCTCGGACACGAAGCGCCGCAGCTGGAATGTCGCGAGAAAACGCGCGAGGGCTGCCTGCCCGCGCGGGTGCAGGGTGTAATCGCCGCCGTGGCCGTCCATGATCACCTGGGCGCCGGCATCGGCCAGGCTCGACAGCAACTCGCTCATCGCGAAATGGTACGACCCCACGGGCAGTTCGCTGTCCAGAAACGCTTGCTGCAGCCCAGACACCACTGTCTTGCCCTCGCGGGTGACGTACCGAACCTCGAGATGCGGCATGTCGCGCGCGCACATCTCGACCCAGCGCCGCGCGTGGCGGATCGTGCCACGGTAATCGGCGGGCATGACCGAGGCCGCCGCGATCAGTTTGCGCCCGGAACCGGCCAGCACGGGACCGGCAAGGCCGGCAATCGCCGCGCTGTCGTAGCCGCCGCTGAACACGATGCCGGGCGCACGGATCGTGCGCCGGAGGCGACAGGCAACGGCCTCGCCGAGGACCCGGCGATAGGCGTCAATGTAATAGGCCTCGTCGCGGTTCTCATGGACCGGATCGGCGCGCGGCTGCCAATAGCGGCGCTTTCCGATTGTCCCATCCGCCCCAACCGTCATGACCGTTGCGCCGGGCACGCCGTGAATACCGTCGAACGGCGTTTCCCCTTCGCCCGGCGAAAGGTCGTGGATCAGCATCCTGCCGATTTTCGCATCGGATAGAACGCGCGGCACGTCGGGATAGGACCACAGCGCCTTGATATCGGTGGCAAAGGCAAAGAAATCTGTCGCCAGGTGATAGTGCACATAGCGCTGCCCCATATGGTCGCGGCCGAGCACGAGTTTTTTCGCGGCGGCGTCCCATATGGCGAACGCGAAATCGCCCACGAGATGCTCCGCGCAATTCTCGCCCCAGGTCTTGTAGGCCCGCAACACCAGTGCGCTGTCGGGCACCTCGCTTAACTCCGCCGTGCCGATGCCGAAGGCCGCAGCCAGCTCTTCGCGATTGTCGAGCCGCAGATCAGCGACCAGCGTGACGGCCGCTTCACGGTCGTAAAGCGGTTGCACCTCGAACAAGTCTTCCCGGTTGACCCGCATCAGGCAATGGCTAAGCCCAACCGGGCCATCGGCCACGAACTTGCTTCCATCCGGCCCGCGAGTGGCAAGCGCTCTAGTCATGCGCTCCAGATCGCGCGACGACACCTCGCCGCCGTCAAATCGAAATAACCCGCAGATGCCGCTCATGAGGTGTTATGCCGTTGTCGGGTGAGCAATCAAGCAGGCAATCAGTTGAGGGCGATGTCTCGTCGAACAAGGCAACCCGGCTTTATGAGCAAGGGCGGCGGGAGCGACGCAAGGTTCCCCTGCTTGGGGGGATATGTTCCGTGATGGATTGGATGGGCGCTGAGCGGATTGGCGGATTACCGACGACCACGCCCCAAGCCGGCTGGACACCCGATGAGGATGATTGGTCGGTGCCACGCGGTGTGAGGGCTGCGGTAAGGATGCTGGAAGGCAGATCAACTGTTAGGAGTACCCAGCAATCGCGGTGCAGTTACACGACAATTCTTCGGCAGTGTACGTTAGCTTGGAGGTTTCGGCGACGGCTGTAGGCAATATAACTCTCGGGGGCGACCACCGACGCTGGGGAGATCGGGCTTCAAGGGACGCGTCGTGAATATCGGGGAGCGGGACGGTAGAATCGACATCTTCTGACACAGAACTAACCTCTTTCGACATTCCGCAGAAATGCGGTGCGGAATTCCAAAGCCCCGTAAGAGTTAGACGTACCAGAGCAAGCCCAAAACGCAAATGACCGCGGCCGTATCAATAACGGAATTTTTGCCAACGATCTCGCGAAACTCGCCGCCGCTCTCTGCCGAATTCATGCTGCGGGCCGCGCACCATCGGCCGCTCCTCACACGCATCCGTCGGATCAACCGGTGCCCGGACCAGCCGGACGAGTGCCTTCAAACTGGCAAACGCTGCTTCAGGAACGACCCAAGGCGGAAGTAGACTTGTTCATTGGCCCGTCTGATCGCGGTCAGTCAAACGAGAGCAGGCCGATCACCGCTCCCCCTAGCACCACTAACGCCGGATTGGTGTTGGTTCGCAGCAGGATCAACAAGACGCCGACGGCGATCGCTGCGGTCTCGAGCCCGAAGATCGCGCCCTTCGCTATGCTGAAGCACCCTGACAGGAGAAGCCCAATCGAGACCGGCGCGAGCCCCCGTTGGATGGATGGCCGCCACGGCCAATTCGCAAGTTTCATCCACCAGCGCCCGACCACGAAGGTGAGAAGCGCCGACGGTCCGAAAAACGCCACCAGCACAACGATCGCACCCAGCGGACCAGCAGCCCAGTCTCCGATGGGAACGATCATCATCATATTGGGACCGGGCGCCAACTGTCCCACGCTGTACAAATGAACCAGTTGCGGAAATGTAAGCCAGCCGTTGACCTCGACCGTCAAGAATTTCAATTCGGGAAACGCGGCAACGCCGCCGCCAACGGTCAGCAGCGACAGATAAGCGAATACGATAACAAGCGCCGGAATCTGATTCATTCCACCGCCTCCGCTTGCCGCCCCTTGCGCGGCCGATGCCAGAGGATTGCAATGAGGCCGACGACGACCAGCGTTGTCAGCACCGACTGATGGAAGCGGCTGATGGCAATCACGGTCAACGCGACGAACACGTAATCAAAACCTTGTTCGAGCGATCTTCTGCTGAGCTGAACCACCGTGGCGAGGATCAATCCAACCGAGGCGGCCGCCACCCCTTTCAGGGCGGCTGTCGTCCACGCAACGTCACCATGGGCTCGATAGCCGATGCCGACGATGAACATCAGCAGGCCGCCCGGCAGACAGATCCCAATAACCGCGACGGTTGCTCCCAATGCCCCGCCCAGTTTCTCGCCGACCAGGATTCCCATATTCGTGGCATTCAAGCCCGGAAGGCTTTGGCTGATCGAAAGGAGTTCGACAAATTCATTGTCGCTGAGCCACCGCCGCCTGGTTACGAGACGGTCGCGGAGATAGGGCACCACGCCGCCAAAACTGGTGGCACCGATGATGAGGAACTCAAGAAATATCCGACCAATTCCCGGGCAAGTTCGCGGGCCAGTTCCAGGGCCACCTGCGCTTATTCCGCCGGCAGCTTCCTGTGGCGTCGGACACGCCTCACTCATGACTCTGAGGTCCGACACCTTTGAGGCGATAGACCATAGCGGTCTTAGTCACGCCGAGCGCGAGCCATCCGGCGATCTCGCGCTGCAGTGTGACGTAAAACTCGTCGGCGAGCTTTCGCGGCTTCGCGGCGACATCCCCTTGGTGCTCAAACTTGAGTTGAAACGAAAACTCGCCGACCAGCGGCAAGTGTTCGCCGCGCGTACGCCACAAGGCGATGTCGCAGTTGGCCAAGACACCTTTGCCGAAATCAAGTTGGCCAAGCGGGAGGAGCACCTCTTCAACAATGGCCTCATTCACCAATTTGACCCGTTCCTTGCCGGATCGGGCGAGCTTCGCCAATGCGGGGAAGATCAGGTCGAGCATCGCCATTGATCTCGCCTGTTCACGAACTTGACTGAAACCGAATTGGCAGCTGTGCGAATAGAGGAGCCGGCGGCCGCCTGCCCTATCCTTGAGTGGCAGCACCTCGGCTTTGAACTTGATCCGGTACTTGCCTTCGATCTGAGGCCGCACGTCGACGGCGGCAGCCTTCCGTTCATCCGGGTGGCGAAATTTGAACACGATCTCGGGGTCGCCTACGGGGAAGCCGTCGACGTAGGAAGTCCGCCGGCGCAGGATAAAACTGTTGCTGTAGAGCGCGAATTCCGACGTGTCGAGGAAGATGACTTCCCTGATTTCCGGACGGAGGGTGGTCTTCTTGTCCTCGATGAAGTTCACCCCGCACTGCTTTGCCGTTCGCCGAACGATCTTGCCGAAATCGCGGAAGCTTTGCACTGATGTGAAAGGATCCGGCTTTAGAATGAGCTTGGCCTCGAGATATTGTACGCGGTCGAGCGGGGTATTATCCGCATAGCCCGACGCCGGGCCAGACATGTCCGAAGCGTGGCTCTCGACCTTGCTAGACTTGATCTGGGCCGCCTTGTCGCTTTCCATCGCAACCTCTCCCGCACAGCAATCTGCGCCACTGCCGCGATCGCTCACTGGCGTTTCCGGAACCCGGGCGGCAGTTTCCGAACAACATTGCATCGGGAAGCTATAATGCCGGCATTGCCTCACACAGCTGATGAGATGCCCCTCGCCCATCTGTGCCGCATACACCCGGCGCTTCGCGTGGACGGCGCCTCGTCAGATATGGCAAGCCGGCTGGCGCAACTTTTCGCGGTTAACGCGCGTCGGGCCTTGTCGTTCCGAGACGCTCACAATCGTTTGGTTGAAATAGGTGGTGTTCCCTGCAACGATCGAATTAATCCTAAGGAGCCCCCCTCAATTTTCGGACTGGCTTTTCGCGTACTGCCGGCAGGAGTATGAATCGAGCGCGGAGTTGAGCATCACTTATGAACGAGAGAGTGATCTATAGTATCGTCAAGAATGGCTCTGACGCGTCTGCGCTTGGGACCTTGATTGAGGTTCTTCTCCTCGGCGGCCTTTTTATATTTCTGACTCTCCGCCTTCGTAACGCGAAGAGAAGCGGCCGCCCCCTTGTGAGCTCGAGTGCCAGAACCACAAAACTCTGGAACTTTCTCGCCGATCGCGCGACATCGGTTATTGTGGCGATCTGCTGTCTAGCCTTTGCGCTGACGGTTCATGTGTGGGGCCGTTATGGTGTTGACCGCAACGCTATCGCATCCGGAAATTACCAGACCGTGGTTGGGACATTGGATGGATATCGAATTGCTGGCATTACCAGGTACCACCATAGACGCCTATTGGATGGCGTCGCCGGGTTCGATTCTACCCTTCGCGAACAAGACGCTATTGTCGTGAAGGGCCGAACCTTTTACGTCGCTTGTAACAGACCTCTCGACGTGCCCTTGCCAACGATCGGCAATGAGGGCCGGTGTCTCGCCTTGCGCACGGGAGAGAATGTACGGGTCGACTTTATTGAGACATCCGACGGCGGTTATCGCACCGAACCGCTTCGTCTCTCGATTGTTGAATGACAGATAAGCGCCTCGAACCTCCAACCGGAGTCGGAGAGAAGCAGATGAAGCTCGATATGGATGGTATCGACCCAGCGGCCGAACCGAGCGGAACAGGCTGCGTCGAATGCTTGGCTCGCGGCGGATGGTGGTTTCATCTTCGCAGATGCGCCCAATGCGGTCACATCGGCTGCTGTGATAGTTCACCCCATCAGCATGCATCGAAACATAGCGCCGCTACGGGTCACCCGATCATCACGAGTTTCGAGCCGGGCGAGCGATGGTTTTACGACTATCGTACAGAGAAATTCCTCGCCGGCCCGAAGCTTCCCGCTCCTCACTCCCGTCCGTTGGATCAACCGGTGCCCGGACCGGCCGGTCGGGTGCCTTCAAACTGGCAAACGCTGCTTCACGAATAGGGGTCGCGCGCCGCGCTGTGCTGCGCCATTCGATTGCCTCGCAGCCGTCACGAGCGGCATGACCTTGCAATGATTGCTCCGCAATACACACAGTGACCGGAGCTTCCTCATGAGCTAAGTCTCCCTTTCCATGCCCGACATCGAATTCACAAAGCTTCCCGCTTTTCACTCTCCGGAAGAAATCCTCGCCCATCCGCGCTTTCCGTTCGCCCGTGACGAATTTGTGAAGGCGATGCTCACTCTGTACGAGCACAAGCCCTTTCTCAACCGGCTGCTGCTCGAAGCGAGCCGCACCGTTCTGGTTGGCGTGATCATGTGCCTCCATGCGCGTTACGACGAGACCGATCGCGCAACCTGGCCGACGCTGCGCCTGGTCGCGGACTCCATGGCGGCGCATCGTCTCGCTAGTGCAAGCCGCGTCCACGACCTCGTCTCGCGGTTCATCAAGACCGGCTATCTCGAACAGCGGGCGGCGCCGCAGGATCGGCGGGTCCGCATCCTCACGCCCACCAAGAAGATGATCGCGCAGGACCAGGATTTTCTGGTGTCGCATCACCTGCCATTGCAGATTCTATTTCCGGACCCCGGCTACGCGCCGATCATGACACGCGATCCCGCGTTCCAGTTGAAGCAGCGCCTGGTATCGCGCGACCTGTTCGCGCTCGGGGCGCAGATTCTCGCCGGCAATCCGATCATGATGCTGTTCCAGGGCCGCGACGCCGGCGTGATGATCCTTATCAAAATGATCCAGCGAGCCAAAATCGAGGGCGGCGCCGAGCCACTCAAGGTGTCTTATTCCGACCTGGGCGGCCGCTTCGGCGTGTCGCGCACCCATGTCCGCAACCTCTTGGAGGCGGCGGAAAAGATGGGCCTTGTGCGCTTGAGCAAATCAAGCGGCCCGTTTGTCGAACTGCTGCCGCCAGTCCTGCAGGCTTTCGACCGTCTCGTCGCCGACGCCATGAGCGGATTCGATCTTTGCTACCAGCTGGTGCTGCGCGCAGCGAACTAGTTTTTTCGAGCATTGAATCCAATGCTCGTCATGAAACTTGTTTGGCCATGCGCGTCTTCGGCTTCACCGACGCTTAGAACGTGGATACCCGGGTCGTCGTTGGATCGTTGGCAAATGTTCCGTTGTTGTCCCGCCCGTGCTGGACCATGTTGCTGCTGTGAAGGTTTGGAATTCCGCACGTCAGCTCTGTGAAAACCGTCTCCGGAAGATGCGTTTCCGGCCGGCTCCTTCGCTCAGGCTCATCAACGCTTCGCGACACTAACGTCGATTGGGAGGGCGGATCCATGTCCTGGGTCAGCCAAAACATGGCTTCGATCGATTCTTGGGTCGATCTCCTTGGATACGCCGCTTCGGCGGCCGTGCTCGCGACCTTTTGTATGAGCACCATGATTTCGTTGCGCGGCATGGCACTCGCCAGCAACGTCTTGTTCATCGCCTATGGTTATGCCGATCATCTCTACCCGGTGCTGCTACTGCATACGCTGCTGTTCCCGGTCAATGCGTTTCGGCTGATCCAATTCTATCGGCTCGTGCAACAGATGCGCGAGATCCCGGGCGAAGACCTCTCGATCCAGACCCTGTTGCCCCACATGACACGGCGGACATTCGCGGCCGGCGAAACGCTGGTGCGAAAGGGCGACCGGGCCGACCGTCTTTATTACCTTATCGACGGCGAACTTGAAGTCGCCGATTTCAAGAAGGCGCTCGCTCCTGGCGCCATGGTCGGCGAAATTGGCGTCTTCGCGCCAAATCAGGCGCGCACCGCCACGATCATTTGCCGCACCGATTGTAGCGTCCTCGAACTCACCGAAAGCACGGCGCGGCAGCTTTACTTCCAGGACCGCTCATTCGGCTTTGCCGTGCTGCAACTGATCATCTCGCGTTTGGTCGAGAATAACGAGCACCTGATGCAGCAGCGAACCGGCAACCTGAGGGCCTTTGATATCGTTGCCGATGGTGCGCGACCTGCAGTGTGAATTCGGCGGAGAGCAGCGGCGAGTTCCGCGAGATCGTTGGCAAAAATTCCGTGAGTGTTGCGGCCGCGATCACTTGCGATTGGGGCTAGCTCTGCTACGTCTAGCTCTTAGGGGCTTTGGAATTCCGCACCACATTTCTGCGAAATGTCGCGTCGGCGACACGCAATTTCCGGAAAATGTGCGGGGCGGATTTAGGGGCCTTGCACATCAATGCCAACTGGACGGCGATCGCAAAATTCGACGGCGAGTTCGCCGAGCCTCATGCGGGTTGAGTTGTTCGACGGCGCTCAGTCCCATAACCTACATCACCGTGGACCAACGGCTCGATTGGCTTGCGAGCGCTCGGGGTCGTGTCAGCTGGGCGAACCAGGGATATCTGTTTTATGTGACTGGCGGCGGCGCGTTCGGCGGCGTGAAAGAAACCGACTCGCTGCCTGGCATTCCCGCGGCCGCTAGCTTTAGCCAGAACCGCACCGGTTGGACGGCGGGCGGAGGCATTGAGGCAAGGCTGTGGGGCAATTGGACTGGTAAGCTCGAATATCTGCACTTCGATCTCGGCAATATGACGAACTCCTTCGCCTTTGCCGCCGGTCCTACTGCCTTAAGCACCACAAGCACCGTCCGCGATGATGTTGTTCGCGGCGGCTTGAACTACAAGTTCGGCGGCTGATCGCCGCGAATCTTTGCGGCGAGGCAAAAAGCTATACGCCAGCAATTTTTCGGCCGACGATATCATATCCTTATACGGGTAGGTCGGTTCAGTCGGACGACTCCTTGTTTTTGGACAAAGCTGCAATGTCTGACCGCTGCCGCGGCCCCTGTCCGTGGTAAAGCCGAACGCCGTACGAGGACATCACGGCAGCTCATGACCCCATTCCGGACATGAGCGAGGCCTTCCAATATCCCCACTTGAACCGTTACGATGCTTTATCTCGATCGTTAAGAAAAAGCATCGGGCCGTTCGCGGGCGGTTCAGCGCCGCAAGACCGGACCTCGCATGGGATGGAATAATGAGGGCCTTTTTCAGCCGGCTTTTTCTGCTCGCTTGCCTGCTCGCAAGTCCCGCCGCCCTGGGCGAGACCTATCCCAATCGCAACGTTACCATCGTGGTCACTTCGGCGGCCGGCGCCTTGACCGACACGCTGACCCGCGCCATCGCGCAGCGGCTCTCGGCGCTGTGGAAACAGAGCGTGATCGTCGAAAACCGGGGCGGCGCCGGATATGCAATCGCAGCCGAGTTCGTGCTGCGTGCCCCGCACGACGGTTATACGCTCATCGCCTCGGAGACCGGCTTCTACACCACGCAGCAGTTTCTCTACGCCAAGCTGGTCTATGACCCGGAGAAGGACTTCACGCCTGTTGCCGGCTACGGCGCCATTCCGTCGGCGCTCTTGATGAATCCTTCGACGCCGGTGAACTCAGTCGGCGATCTGATCGCGCTTGCCAAGAAAAAGCCCGGCGAGGTGACCTTCGGCACGGCCGGGATCGGCACCAGCCTGCACATCGCCGCGGTGGAACTGGAAAATCTCACCGGCACGAAACTGACGTCGGTGCATTACCGCGGCTCGGCACCGGCCTTGAGCGATGTGATCGCCGGACACATCGACGCGGTGATCATGGGCCCCTCGGTGGCGCTGAGTTCGGTGAAAGCCGGAGCGCTCAAAATGCTTGCTCTTGGCAGCGACAAGCGTGTGCCGCAGTTTCCCGACGTGCCGACAATTGCCGAAACAGTCCCGGGATACGAAGCGAGTGTCTCGTTCGGGCTGTTTGCTCCGATGGGCACGCCTGCGGACATCATCCGGAAGGTCAATGCCGACGTCCAAAAAATCGTCAGCGACCCCGAATTCCAGAAAAGTACCTGGATCCTTTTGCAGTGCAGCCGCTCCCTGGACCGCTCGACGCCTTTGCAGAATTCCTGCGTAAGGACTCGGCCAAATGGGGTCAGATCATCAATGCGGCGAATGTGAAGATCGAATGAGCTGTCGCGCCGAATTGAGCAAAGCGCCGGTCAAGGAAAATGTCATGCTTAAAGTGCATCGGCTCGGCTACGCCAATCTTGTAACGCCGGACCTCGAAAAGCAGGTCGATTACTGGACGCGTGTGATCGGGCTGCAGATCGTCGACCGCAGTGCCGACCGGGTTTTTCTCGCCACAAAGCTCGGGTTGGAGGCCATCGTTCTCGAGCGAGGCACCGCGTCGCATCTCAGCCGGATCTCTTTTCAGGTTCCGCCCGACGGCGACCTTAGCGAGCTAGCGGCAGCATTGCATCGTAAGGGCGTGAAAAACGAGCGACGCACCGACATTTCGCCCGCGGTCTCCGAGGCTATTGTCTTTCGGGATCCCGCCGACGTGCAAATCGAGATTTTCGCGCAGTGCAGCTTTCATGGTCACGATAAATCCGACGCCGGTATCAGTCCCGTCAAATTCGGGCACGTGGCGCATCGCGTGCGTGACGTTCAAATCCAAGCCGCCTTCTACAGCGACGTCCTGGGCTTTCGCACATCCGACTGGATCGGCGACCATTTCGTTTTCATGCGCTGCGGCGTTGACCACCACACCGTGAATTTTGTGCGCTACGAAACGCCCGCGCTTCATCACATCGCATTCGAGGTGAAGGATTGGGGCGAACTGCAACGCGCTTGTGAGATCCTGGCCAGAAATAATATCCAGCTGGTTTGGGGACCGTTGCGCCACGTGGTCGGCCACAACGTCGCTGCCTATCATCGTAATGCGGACGGTGTGCGCGTCGAAATGTATTGCGAAATGGACATGATGAAGGATGAGGCGCTGGGATATTGGGAGCCGCGTCCCTGGCATGAGGAGATACCGTTGCGCCCAAAGAACTGGCCGAAGGATACTTGGCGCAGCGCTTGGGGTTTCGGCTCGTTCGGCACTTTCCCCGGATATCCGTAACCGGCTTCGAAAACTCGGATTGAGAAGATTGGTTCCCCCAAAAGAACGCGCCGAGGGCGTGTCTAAATGCCCTAGGTGGAATTCCGTGGACCCTCAATCTTGTCTTGGATAGTGCCGATCATGCATTGCAGAGTCACAGCAACCAAGAAAGGAAAGAAGCATGCCCTCCACCAATCAAGCGCAGCATGTGCACAGTCCAGGATGTGGCCATATTGCCGTTCGTCACAAGGACCACGTCGATTATCTCGACCACGGTCATTTGCAGCATGTTGACGACGGGCGCACTGAAGAACACGTGGTTGAAATTAGCTCGATAAATCCCGATCGGTGCGATCCAAAGCATCGCGCTTCCGGACATAATGACGAGCATCGGCATGGCCCGGGCTGCGGTCATGAGCCTGTTCCCCACGGGAATCATATTGATTATCTGGTCGATGGACGCCTGCACCACTCGCATGGCGATCATTGCGACGACCACGGTCCGCTGACGGTGGTCTCGCACTGAGTGGTCGCGCTGACGCTCACGCCCATTTACACTGCGCGGCCGTTACAGGATCGCGAGAGCACTTGTCCGAGGAGATGGTCATGCGTCATTCCACTGCTCGGCGATACTGCGGTGCTTTGGGCAGTTGCGCCGCTATCGCGCTTTGTACTCTGTATGTCACGAGGCCCACGGCAGCGCAGGACCAGCCGCGGGCCGATACGGTTGCTAACGCCAGCAATGCTTCCCCCATCTACGGCGTCACCATTCCGTCCGGATACCGCGACTGGAAAATGATCGCCGTGGACGAACTCGTGATAGGCAAGCTCGACCAGTTGCGCGCCCAGCTCGGCAACGACATAGCGATCGAGGCCTTTAAGGACGGCAAACTCCCCTTCCCGGACGGCACGATCATTGCCGCGCTGCATTGGGATCGTGTCCCGTCGGAGGACAACAACAAAGTCCTGGACGGCCGCTTCCCCGACGCTCAATCTTTCGTCGTCGGGTCCGCCGTCAATGTTCAGTTCATGGTCAAGGACTCAAAGAAATACGCCGCGACGGGCGGCTGGGGGTTCGCTGACTTTAAGGACGGAAAGCCTGACGACGAGGCATTGCACCAAGCCTGTTTTCCCTGCCACCAGCCTGCCAAAGCTCACGACTACGTTTTCACTCATTACGCACCCACGCCCTGAACTGAAGCACGCTCGCTTGCATCGATGCCCATCGGAGTCTCCGCGCTGATCGATGCGGCGGCTGAAGCGACAGCTTAAGCCATCCGCACGCGGCTCATAGCTTTGGAGACGAGGAAGGCACGACACCGCCGCTATCGTCGCGCTCGGCAGGCCGCTTCAATGCCTGGATGCCGCGCGCTTGCGCCCGGGCTTCACGCCGGCTTTGGCGCCCAGGTTGGACGATTCTAAAAGCGGAAAAACGACTTTGAAGAAATCATTCAGCGGCTGCCCGCTGTTCATAAGCTTCATGCGAACCGCAGCGCCCTGCCAACTGTTGAGCAGAAATCGCGCCACTTGTTCCGCATCGAGGTGCGGCGCAATGCTGCCATCCGCTTGGCCGTCCCGAATGGCGGCAGCGATCAGCGCGGTCCATGTCGCCAAGGATTCGGCAACGGCCTCGCGAACCAGCGGCACATCCTTCGAGCTCTCCGCGGCCAAATTGCACATCAGGCAGCCCCTATCATAACCAAGCTTAGCCCGACGAGCGGCCAGGAATTCGAAATGCTTTCGAAGACGCTGCAGAGGCGCAAGGCTCTTGTCCGAAAGGATCTCTCTCCCCATGCCTTGGGTATAGATTTCGACAACTTCAAGCGCCAAGAGCTCTTTCGACTTGAAGTAATTGTAGAATGATCCTTTGGGTACGCCGGCCTTGTCGACGATTTCCTGCACGCCGCAAGCATTGAAGCCTAGGGCATGAAAGCGGTCTAACGCCGCACTGACGATTTTTGCTCGTACTTTCGATGTCATCAGAGACTCTCAGTGCCGATCGCCAAGCACATTACATAATGCGCATTCGACCTAATATGTAGTCGGCGCCCCGTTCTCGCCCAATCCCGCCCCATAATGCCGCCCCATGCTGGGCAAGAGGGTTCTTCACCCAAAAACGCATATCGCCAGATCTTGATATTAATACGACCGGTCGTATTTGGCAATTCTCATCAGGAGAACGTCCATGACCATCAAGTCAAAACTAGCAATCATTGCGGCACTTGCGGCGCTGAGCATCGGATCGCCTGCTTTCGCGCAGGCACTAAGCCACGAGGGAAGTCTGCTACCACACTACTTTAACGGTGAAGGTGAGATTGTTTGGGGGGCATGGGGCCCACCGGCTCCGGCCGCAGCCGATCATCGAGTTGCACGCGCTCCCGCCGTCCTGCCGCACCAGATCGCACATGCCGGCGATAGCCGGGTTGCACGCGCGCCCGCTGCTCCCCGTGAACTCGTCGCACATGCCGGGAATAACCGGGTCGCAAAAGCGCCCGCCACTCCGCGTGAGCACGTCGCGCATGCCGGCAATAACCGCGTCGTACGAACGCCCGCTGTGGGCGCCCACCAAATCGCCCATGTCGGGAAGCATCGGCAGGTCGTGGGGCTTGCTTGACACCTCAACCTTTAGCTCTTTGCCGCGGCATGCTCTCTTGCCGCGGCAAAGTTGCGTCTCAACCGGCAAACTTGTTGCCGAACATCGGCAGTCCGCTTTGCGACTCGGCTGCGCTGGCTTCGTCCTGCAGAACATCCCAGTGCTCGGCCAACACGCCATCGGTCACCCGGACGACATCGGCGGCGATCCAGCTCCTAGGCCTTCCTATTCCTGAAAACCGGCCGTGAACGATCACGTAGTCCTTGTCCGCCGCGACAATGCCCGGCTCGTATTTGAGCGATGCCGGTATGCTCTTGATCAGATTGAATAGGCCCTCGCGTCCAGGCGGGATGTGCGCGCTGTGCTGAATGTAATTCGGCGACCAGTAGCGCTCGGCAGCCTTGTAATCGCGCTTGTTGAAAAGCGTGTCGAAGGCTTCGAGAACCAAGGCCTTGTTTGCTTCTTCGGCTGACGTCGGCATTTTGCAATCTCGCGCTCTATTGCGGCCGGCTTTGACGGCTGGTGCCCTAGGCCCCAACGCTGTCGCGGCCCGAAACGTTCTCGTACCAACGCTTCAGCGCGGCATGGGCGGCGGGCGGAGCAAGATTCATGGCTTTGCCGGCAAAATCGACGGTCACCAGCGTGGTAATGTCATCCGCCGAGAAATCATCGCCGCCAACATAAGCGGTTTCGGCCAGACCCGCATCGGGATCGCGGTAAAAATTTTCCGTGCCGCCGCTAAGACAGCCAATGTTCAAAGCTTCGAGCCGCCATCCACGTGAATGGTATCGCCGGTGATCCAGCGTGCCGCGTCGGAGGCGAGGAATGCGACGGCGCCGGCGATATCGTCGGGCTGGGCGAAACGCTTGAGCGCCTGGATACCGAGTGCATAGTCACGGCCTTCTTTCGTTTTGACGAAGCTCGACATCTCGGTGGCGACGGCGCCCGGCGCCACGGCATTGACGCGGATGCCGCGGGCGCCGAGCAGCGCGGCGAAATGCTTCGCCAGCGTGTCGATCGCGCCTTTGGTCGCCGCATAGGCCGGAATCGTGCCGGCGACGGCGCGCGCCACGAGCGACGAGACAAGCACGATGCTGCTGCCCTCCATCATGATCGGCAGCAGCTGCTGCACCAGAAAGAATGGCGCGCGGACATTGACCGCGAACAGCGTGTCGAAATCCGCAACCGTCGTGTCTTCGATGGTCGCTACCTTGGAGACCCCGGCATTGGCGATCAGAATGTCGAGCCGCTCGCCGACAATACGGCGGGTATGTTCGGCGAGCTTATGCGCGCCGTCTGGCGCGGAAAGATCGGCAGCGACTGAATCGGCGCGACCGCCCGATTTGCGGATCTCGGCAACGACGCCGTCGGCTTCCTTGGCGCTGTGGCCATAGTGGACGAGAACGCAGGCGCCGGCCTGGGCGAGCTTAATTGCGCTGGCGCGGCCGATACCGCGTGAAGCTCCGGTGACGAGAGCGGTTTTTCCGGCGAGATCAGGCATGAGCACTCTCCCTATGGTTCGAGCGGCGAAGCCGCCGTTACTCCCATCGCTCCCGGTCGAGGAACATCGAGACGTCACGGACGAACAGCTCGGGATATTGGTGGTGCGAGCCGTGCGCGGAGTCCGGATAGATGATGAGTTCGGCGTTCGGCAGGTTCTGCTGCAGGATGAACGAATTCACCGTGTAGATGATGGGATCGTTGCTGCCGTTCACGACCAGCGTCGGCTGTTGGATGGTCTTCAGATAGTCGTAAGCGCGCTCGCGCGGCGCCGCCCATTTGGCGATGGCCGCACGCTGTGCCAGCGGGACCTTGGCGTCGACTTCGGGATCGCGATCCTTGGTCCGAAGCCGGAAACGCTTGAGAAACGCGCGCCCTGCCGCTTGGCTGGCCGGAGACGTGCGTGAAGAAAACATTCAGCCAAAGGTGATCCGGGTCATCATATTTCGCACTGAAAATTCGGTTGCCTTCCGGCGTACCGCCGGCCATGCCCTCGCCGCCCCGCGGTCCGGTCCCCACAAGGACTAGGCGGCGGACGAGTTGCGGCGCCGCGAGCGTGATCTCCTGCCCGACGAAGCCGCCGATCGAGAAACCCAGCACGTCGACTTGCTGGAACCCGAGGGCTTTGATGAATGCGACAGCGTTGGCTCCCATCTGCGCGAAGGACTCCGGCACCTCGCCTGAACTGCTCGAGACTCCGGCATTGTCGAACAGGATGACTTCACGCTCTTTGGCGAAGCCGTCGGTCACCGCCGGATCCCAATGGTCCATCGTGCCGGTGTAATGCTGGTTGAAGATGAGCGGGATGCCGCTCGCCTTGCCGAAGCGGCGATAGGCAAAGCGGATGCCGTTAGCTTCGACGGACTGCGTCGGCGCGGTTTGGTGCGTATGGGTGGTCACGATCGGTTCTCCGAAGTCTGAAGGCGAAGGATTCCGGTGTAGGTTCAGCTTGTGATCAGGCTGCGGTTTTGCCGCCGTTGATCCGCACCACTTGGCCGGTGATGAACGAGGCGTTCTCCGAAGCGAGAAAGACGATGGCGTCGGCGATCTCTTCCGGCTTGGCGCCACGCTTCAGCGGCACCGCGGCATAAAACGCCGATTTTTTCTCCGGCGTGCCGCCGGTCAGCCGGTCGAGCATGGCGGTGTCGGTCGGACCGGGCGCGACCGCGTTGACGCGTACACCGAAGGCTGCGCCTTCGAGAGCGGCGGACTTCGTCAGGCCTTCGATGGCGTGCTTGCTGGCGGTGTAGAGCGACAGGTTGGCCGCGCCGCGCTCGCCCATGGTCGAGGAAATGTTGACGATGCTGCCTGAGCCTTGCGGCTGCATGACGCGCAATTCGTGCTTCATGCTGAGTAGCGTTCCGAGCACATTGGTGTCGAACATCGCCGCATAGCTGTCGGGCGTCTGTTCCGTCACTGGACCGGGCTTGCCCTCGGTACCGGCATTGTTCACGGCGATGTCGAGTTGGCCGAACCGCGCCACGGTCTTATCGACCAGACTGCGCACATCCTCTTCGCGGCGCACGTCGGCCCGGATGAATTCGGCTTCGACGCCAAGGGCGCGCAGTTCGTTCGCCAGCGTGACACCAGCGTCGTCGTGTCGGCCGGCGACCACAACGGCGGCGCCTTCTCCGGCGAAAGCGAAGGCGGTGGCGCGGCCGATTCCTGTCAGCGCGCCGGTGATGAGAGCGATTTTACCGATGAGGTTGGACATGATCGTTTTCCTGATTTTGTGATGTTGCCAAAACGGGTCACGGAATGATCCGGTCGCGCCGAAAATCCGCAAACATCGAAGCAGCATCTCTCCGGAGAGCCTTCAGTTCGCGCTGTGACCGCCGTCGACATTCAGGACGTGGCCGGTGATGAACCGGGCTTCGTCCGACGCGATGAATACGATGCCGTCGGCGACCTCCTCGGAGAGGCCGAGGCGACCCAGCGGAACCTCCGCCGCCAAAGCCGCCTTGTTCTCCGCCGTGCCGGTGAAGCGGGTCAGCATGCCGGTGTCGGTGGGACCCGGCGCGACGGCATTCACGCGAATTCCTGATTTGGCGAGTTCGAGCGCCACCGATTTGGTGATGCCTTCGACGGCGTGCTTGGCGCCGACATAGATGGAAGCGCCGGCCGCGCCCTCGTGTCCGTAGGTCGAGGAAATGTTGATGATGCTTCCGCTGCCCTGGGCCTGCATAGCGCGCACTTCGTGCTTCATGCTCAGGACCACGCCGAGAACGTTGGTCTCGAACGTCGCGGCAAAGCTTTCCGCGGTCTGGTCGGTGATCGGGCCGACCGCGCCTTCAGTGGCGGCGTTGTTCACCGCGACATCGAGACGGCCGAACCGCGCGACGGTCTTGTCGACCATGGCGCGGACGTCATTCTCCTTGCGGACATCGGCGTTGATGAATTCGGCCTCCGAACCCAAAGAGCGCAGCTCTTTAACGAGCGCGTTGCCGGCCTCGTCACGCCGGCCAGCGACGACCACCTTCGCGCCCTTCTTGGCAAAGCCGAGGGCGGCGGCGCGCCCGATGCCGGTGAGGCCGCCGGTGATCAAGACGACTGGGTTGCTCATATCCTCATCCTCGCGATTGGCTTCGCCCTACCGGCGGAGCATGGTCTAACGGAAGCCCTGGCAGTGGCTTTGCGAGCCGCGGAAGCCAGTCTTGTTTTGTTGAAGCTGGATGTGGGGGCCTCTAGCGCCCGGGAAAAAGACTTTGTAAGCTTGAGAGACATGCCTTACAGATATGGAAGGCCGCCGTGGAGCTACGCCACCTTCGCTACTTCATCGCCGTCGCCGAAGAAGGCAGCCTGACGGTCGCAGCTGCGAAACGGCTGCACACCGCGCAGCCTTCGCTGAGCCGCCAAATCCGGGATCTTGAATACGAGGTCGGCGTTCCGCTGATGAGCCGCAGCGTTCACGGCGTCGTGCTCACCGCCGCCGGCCGGGCCTTTCTCGACCATGCACGGTTGGCACTCACGCAAGCGGATGCCGCCAAGGAGGCGGCACGCCGCGCCGCCGTACCCAATAAACCGACTTTTGCGATGGGCTATCTCATCGGACAGGAAGGCGATTGGCTGCCCCATGCAACAGGCATTCTTCGCAATGAATTGCCTAATATTGAAATCAGGGTTTCGAGCGATCATTCGACGGTGCTTGCCGACGACCTCCAACGCGGCAAGCTCGACATCGCGTTCATGCGTCCGGAGCAGAAGCCCGATCTCGATTACAAATTAGTAGCCGAGGAACCGATCGTCACGATCCTGCCGAGCGATCACCGGCTCGCTGAGCACAAGACCGTCGATCCGCACGATCTTGCCGGCGAAACATTTATCGGCATATCGAATGTGCCGCGCGTGCTGCGCGGGGTTATCGCCGATTATCTGAAGCGAACCGGCATAGAGATCGCGCCACATCTCGAAGTCGACAATTATGCCATGGCCATTTCCTTGGTGGCGTCGACGCGCGGCATGGCGCTGTTGCCGGCCTCGGCAACGAATGTCCTGCCATGGTCCGTCATCAGCCGACCGCTGAAAGGCGAAGCGCCGATCATCGATCTGGTGGTCGGCTATCACAAGGCGAATACATCGCCGATTCTGAAAATGTTCCTGTCAAGAATTGACGAGTTGACCGCCCGAACATCCAGTGAGCCTCGGACCCTCCGAACTTGAACTCGCCGGCCTTCCATCTGCAGTCGTGATGTATGCGGCGCCGCAACCAAATTGAGTCCTTACTTCGATCAGATTTGTGCCTGGCCGCCATCGACGAATGGCTCGAGGCAACAATCCTTTCACAAATTCCGCACATTTCCCCAAGCCGTCGATCGATAAGTCGGCCATCAACACGCAAAATTGAAGTGCAGCAAAAAAATGGGATCACAATACGCAACATAATCAGGCAATTAACGAAGTTCCGCGCAATAAAAGGGAAAAAGGAACTTGTTTCAGAAGGGAGGCAAAGGATGTCACTATTTGGCTCCCCAACCTAAAATACCGCGTGTCAACCAATTCACTTTGGATCAAGGGAGTTGTGACCATGCGTCTCGTTGACTGTATTTTGGCCGCCTCGCTCGTTCTCGTGCCGACAGCCGCCATCGCGCAGGAAAAGATGGATACGGCGCCGTTGCCTCCAATCTGCACAAAGGGTGCCATGCCCGGTATGGCGGTTGGAGCGCCGGAGAAAGGCACCGACGCGCCCGCCGGTGGCATGGCGATGCCGATGGATGACGCGCATAAGGAGCTTGCGGCGGGCATGGCAAAAATGCGGGCCGACATGGCGGTCGGCATGCAGGCCGCGGATCCCGACATCGCCTTCAACTGCGGCATGATTCCGCATCATCAAGGCGCAATTTTAATGGCGCGTGTCGAACTCAAATACGGCAAGGATCCGGAGAACCGTAAGCTTGCTGAGAAAATTATAAAGGGCCAGGAGCATCAAGTCATGATGATGCTGGCGTGGCTTCAAAAGCACTCGAAATAGCTTTCGCGACTCGAGGCTTCTTGAATTCAGCGCTGAACTCGCTTCTCGCCTTCGCGCAAGATTTCATGATTTGCCCCGCCGCCGACGGAGCATGCCCGACAGTCGGACTCGTCTTAGCTGAGGCAAAAGATGCCACCAGTTTGGCTGCACGTTCTTGCGATTGTCTCGCTTATCAGCGGGATTGCAGCAGCTGTTGTGATCGCCATCGATGTGGGGCGACGTCCGCAACACATGGCAGTCATGAACGCCGTGTGGCCGGTTACCGCCCTCTACGGCGGCGTGTTGGCGCTGTGGTTTTACCTTCGTCATGGCCGAGCGACGGCCAAAGCCACCACGCCGCATTCTATGGTGCACCACACTCCGCCGGCCGCGACCAGCAAATCATTTCCCATCGCTGTCGCCATCGGTGCTACCCATTGCGGCGCCGGCTGCACGCTGGGCGATATCATCGCGGAATCGCTTGCGCTCTTCTATCCGACGATTGCCGTTTGGTTTGGCTGGAAGACTATCTTCGCCGAGAAAATGTTCGCAGTCTGGATTTTCGATTTCATTCTCGCTTTTGCGCTCGGCATCGTGTTCCAATATTTGGCCATCGTTCCGATGCGCGGATTGTCTTTCCGGGAAGGCGTTGTCGCCGCACTCAAGGCCGACGCGCTGTCGCTTACTGCCTGGCAAGTCGGCATGTATATTTGCATTGCGGTCGCTCAGTTTTGGATATTCCGACCGCTGTTCGGCGTGATGGTCAAGGCCGATACCGTCGAGTTCTGGTTCGTTATGCAGATCGCCATGATCGCCGGCTTTATTACAAGCTATCCCGTGAACTGGTGGCTGATAAAGGCCGGCGTGAAAGCTGAGATGTAAAAATCGAAGAATGATCGGAAGCGCGATGGCCGAATAAAATAACGGCGGTCCGCTCCCGGCCGCCCGAGGCCGGAATTATTCGCGATACTTGGCCTTCGGATCGAACGCGCGCTCGTCGCGGAATTCGAGCCTCGCCGTGCCCGCTTTGCCGAGCGGCACGGCGCGATAGAAACAGGAAAGGCGGCCGGTGTGGCAGGCGCCCGAGACCTGCTCGACCTTGATCCAGACCGCATCCTGATCGCAGTCGATGCGCATCTCGACGACGCGCTGGGTGTGGCCCGAGCTCTCGCCTTTCTTCCACAGCGCGTTGCGCGAGCGGCTGAAATACCACGCTTCGCCTGAGGCGATCGTCTTCGCCAAGGCTTCCGCATTCATATGCGCGACCATCAGCACATCGCCGGAGACGGCGTCGGTGGCAACGCAGGTCACAAGCCCGTTGGCATCGAATTTCGGCGTCAGCGCCAAACCTTCTTCAAGGTCGGCGTCGGTACCGGGCGATGCAAATGGTGTTTGGTCGGACAAAGAATCCCCCGCATCGCCGATGTGCAGCGTCAGCGCGACGCGCCGTCTCGCGCGGCGCCCTGCACCAGCATCACAAACCGCATCTGGTCATCGGGACTGTCGCGAAACGATCCCAAGAAACGCGTCGTCACCGTCGAGACGCCGTGCTTGCCGACGCCGCGCACCGACATGCAGCTATGCTCGGCCTCGAGCAGCACCGCGACGCCGTGCGGCTTCAGCACCTCTTCGATCGCAGTGGCGATTTGCGAGGTGAGTTGCTCTTGCGTTTGCAGGCGCTTGGCATAGACATCGACTAACCGGGCGAGCTTTGACAGCCCGACCACGCGCTCTACCGGCCGATATGCCACATGCGCCTTGCCATTGAACGGCATCATGTGATGCTCGCAATGCGAGGTGAAGCCGATGTCGCGGATCAATACGAAATCGTCATACGGTTCGGTCTCGCCAAAGGTACGGGCGAGCGCATCGGCGGGTATTTCCCGATAGCCGCGGTAAAGCTCGTCCAAGGCCGCGACCACGCGCTTCGGCGTGCCGACCAGACCCTCGCGGGCCGGATCTTCGCCGAGATAGGCGATCAGCGCACGCACGGCCGCTTCCGCTTCCTCGCGCGACGGCTTCTTATCGGCCGGCGCCGCCGCGTTATGAACATGATCGGTGACCGGATCCTTCGGCCATTGCTTGATAACGGCGTCCATTGTGTCTCCCGACTGTGTCTCCCGACGGCGGCCGAATGCCGAACTTCAAAACCCGTTTGGTAGGGCCTATATAATGGATTGCCGGATGGACACAATAAACCGGCGCCGACAGGCTGAATTGGCGATATTGCAATGCTGAACGACGTTTACAATCGCCGCATTATCGAACTTGCGGGCACAATCCCTCGGATCGGCCGGTTGCCGGATGCGGACGCAACCGCCACCGCGCTGTCGAAATTGTGCGGCTCGACCGTCACCATCGATCTGAAGATGGACGGCGATAAGGTCACCGACTTTGCCCATGAAGTGAAGGCCTGCGCGCTCGGCCAGGCGTCATCGTCGATCATGGCCCGTAATATCGTCGGCTCGAATGCCCAGGAGTTGCGCGAGCTGCGCGAGGGCATGCGCAAGATGCTCAAAGAGAACGGCGCGCCGCCGGCCGACGGCAAATGGGCCGATATCGCGGTGCTCGAACCGGTGCGCGATTACAAGGCCCGCCATGCCTCTACGCTCTTGACCTTCGACGCCGTGGTCGACGCGATCGGTCAGATCGAGGCGAGCCGCGCCGCCAAGGTCGCGGCGGAGTAAAACTCGTCATTCCGGAAACCCCGGAGCGGTTATCCGGAATCCATAGTCACTGTCGACGCCATCTAGTTCTGCGCCAATCGCGACTATGGATTCCGGGCTCGCGCTTCGCGCGCCCCGGAATGACGGCCGAGGACCCAAATGCCGCTTGATGCCCTCTTCAACGCCTCGCGCCACGCCCCTCGCCTCGCCGGGCGCGGCCTCGTCAAAATTTACCGCCACACGCTGTCCCCGCTGATCGGCTACGAGTGCCGTCATCTGCCGACCTGTTCGGAATATGCCGATCAAGCGCTCGACCGTTACGGCTTATGGGCCGGCGGCTGGATGACGCTGGCGCGTCTGCTGCGCTGTCAGCCGTTCGGCACGTCCGGGCTCGACTTCGTGCCCGAGGTGGCACCCCCGGGTGCGCGCTGGTATCTGCCCTGGCGCTACGCGCGATGGCGCGGGACGAATGCGACGCCCCGCGCCATTGGGGAAGTCTAGAACTCTGATCCCAATTGAAATTGCATCAGAGTCTAGAATCTTTCTTGGAGCATGATCTTTTCCGAAAACCGGTATCCACTTTTCGGGATCATGCTGTAATCGATTAAGCGGCGGCCTGTTCCGGCGGCGCCATGAACTCCGGACCGAGCGGCGTGCGCACATGCTGCGCCACGATCTTGTCGATCTCCGCCATCGCGGCGGCATCGATGGTCCAACCGAGCACGTCGCCGACCGGATCGAGTTGGGCGGGGTGCCGCGCGCCCCACAAGGCGATCGTGTTGGGCGAACGGTCGAGCACCCAGCGCAGTGCCAGGTGGATCACGCGCTTGCCGAAGCGCTGTTGCGCGAATTGGTCCAGCGCCGACACCGCTGCAATATATTCAGCGTAATGCGGCGGCTTGAACTTCGGATCGTTGCTGCGCAGATCGCTCGTCGGAAAGCGCGTGTCGGGTTTCATGCGGCCTGACAACAGACCGCGGCACAGCGAGCCATAAGCCAGCATGGCAAGCCCCTTGTCGCGCGCATAGGGAAATACATCGGCCTCGATGGCGCGCTCGAACAGGTTATACGGCGGCTGCACCGCATGCAGCGGCGCCACCGCGCGGAAAGCATCCATTTGCGCCGGGCTGAAATTGCTAAGGCCGATGGCGCGGATTTTTCCGGCCTTCAACAAATCGCTCATAGCGCCGGCGGTTTCTTCGATCGGCGTGTTCGGATCGGGCCAATGGACCTGATAAAGGTCGATCACGTCGGTGCGTAGCCGGCGAAGCGAATCTTCCACTTCTTTGAGAATGCGGCCGCGCCCCGCATTGCGGAACGGCTTCTCGTCCTTCCAATCGAGCGCAACCTTTGTGGCGATAACGGCACGGGCGCGCCGTCCGCCCTCGGCCAGCGCCTTGCCGACGATCTCCTCGGAGCGGCCGAAACCATAAACCGGCGCAGTATCGATCAGCGTGATGCCGCGGTCGAGAGCAGCATGAATGGTGCGGATGGATTCCGCTTCATCGGTGCCGCCCCACATCCAGCCGCCAATCGCCCAGGTGCCGAGCCCGATACGCGAGGGTGCGAGACCTGTCGTCGCGATCCGCGTGGTCTCCATTTCTGCTTGTTTCGCCATCGTATTCTCCAATCGAGTGCGTGTTTCAGATAAGCCCGTCGCAACTGCGACGAACCTGCCCGTCCCCGCCCCAAATCACTGCATTGCTCAGTCCGAACGGCGATCGGACTTGGCCCCGTACTTGGCCCCGTACTTGGCCCCGTACTTGGCGCCGTTCAGGAAGATGTCCACCGCGTCCGCTATTAATCGATCAATCTCATCGGACTGCGCGGCAGCGACTCCAAGGAGCGCCCGGTGATGGACGTCGAACGTGAGCATATCCAGGAAGAGTTTTGCCGCGCGATTTGGTTCCATGCGCAAGGTCCGCCCGGCGCTCTGATAGGCTTCGAGAAAGTGCGCGACGAGGCCATAGGTCGCTTGCGGCGCATGGGCGAACCAGACCGCACCAAGCTGCGGCAAGCGAATGGATTCGGCAACGACCAGCCTGTGCAAAGCGAGCGTCCGCTCGGCGAGGATCGTATCGAGGAACACCCGCGCAATTTTGGTCAAGCCCGCTTCGAGCGGCAGACCGGTCACGTCGATCGCGGCAAGCGGTACAAGGATTTCGGAGCAAAGCCGCTCCACGACCGCGACGAACAAGCCTTCTTTATTGCCGAAATAGCTATAGACGCTGCTCTTGGAACCGCCGGAGCGATCGACCACCGCGTCGACGCTGACACCGTCCAGACCATGCGCGAGAAACAGTTCAGATGCGACGGCGATGATCTGTTCGCGCCGGCCGGAATGACGGGCGGGCGATCTCGCCGGGATCTCGCGGGCGCCGAAGAAGCGTCACGCGTTGTCAGATCGACGGCCATGGCTTTACGCCGCCTCCGCGGTCCGCGCCGTTTGCCGCCGATAGCGGATTTCGCCGAGCAAAAGCTGCGTGGCATCGACCGCAAAGCGGAGCGCGTCGTCGTCGACGAGCCGCCCATCACTGATCTTGTTGGGAATGCCGGCGATCACGACGTCGGGCCCCACAACAACCCGTGACATGGTCGCGGCAAGTGTTTCGCGCAATTGCGATAGCGCGCGCACGCCGCCGGTGAAGGCTGGCGAAACACTCATGATGGAAACCGACTTGTCCTTGAGCACCGAGCCGTAGGCCGGCCGCGAGGCCCAGTCGAGCGCGTTCTTGAGCACGCCCGGGATGCCGTAATTGTATTCCGGCGTGACGATGATGAGCCCGTCGCATTGCGCAATTTTCGCCTTCAGGGCGCGTACGGCTTCGGGCGCATGCTCGCCGTCCTTATCCTGGTCATAAAGCGGAATGCCGGCGAGGCTGAACACCTCCAGCGCGGCGGCCGGCGCCATGACCTCTGCCAGAGTCCGAAGCACCGCAGTGCTGTGGGAATGCCGGCGCAGGCTGCCGGAAAGGCCGAGGAGTTGCGGGAGCCGATGAGAAGTCACTACAGACATTGAACAATTCTCCAAAATCCTGACATCCATTAAGTATGTACCGTACCGTACGGTACACCATCGCTGGACGCGGGTTTGGAATGCCTAATCTGCATGGCGGCGCCATCGGTCGCGCCCCGGACGAACGATCAGGTCTCACGGTGCCGGCGTGAGTTTCGCCAGTTGCTCCGCGGCGCCCGGCGCGCCGCGTTCGGCGGCTTTTTGGTACCACCCGCGCGCTTGGGCGATATCCGGCACGGCACCGGTTGCGCCGAGCCGTTTGATCACCTCGGGATCAAACGTCGCCCCCAGTGCCAAGGCGCCATCCGCACTCCCCGCCTCCGCCGCGCGGTTAAGGAGAAGCCGCGCCGAGGCGAAATCGCCGTTGACCAGAAAATCCTTGCCGCGTTTGACCAGCGCGGCGATCTCCTGATTGTCCGGCGGTGGCGAGATCGATGGCGATGCCGGAACGGACAGCGCCGCGACAGCAGACGGCTCGGTTGATGGCAACTCGTTCGCGGCGGCAAATTTGTCCGGGCTCTGCACCGGCGTCATCGCCGCGAAATCTACTTGCACCAGTTTTACCGGGTTGGTGCCTGGTTCTGCCGGCTGCATATTCCTCGACACTTGCGCCACTCGTTGCGGCGATTTTTGCACCGATCTTTGTGCCGCTTGTCGCACCGGTTCGCGCATTGGCGCTTGCGCCAGCATGACCGAGCCCCATTCTTTTGGGTCCGGGAGCAGCGCGCCCCATTTTTTTGCGTCCGGGAGCAGAATGATGCCCCAGGCGGCAATCGCTGCAACGGCGGCGACGGCGCCAAGCCGCAATACCGTCGGCCATAGCGCACTTGCGGCATCCCAAGCCGCTCGCGTTACTCGTAGGGTCGAGGGCGGTTCGGGGACCGCTTCCGGATCGAGCGCCAGTTGAAGCTGCAATTGCATCATCGCGACGTCGCCGCTGTATCGCGGCGCCGGCCGCATCCCTCTGCGCGCCTTTGGCGGGGCGTAAATCAAGACAGGATCGACATCTTCAGCGTGATGGATCGGAGAACTCATGATCGCCTCCTTAGCTTTCAAGCTCCGAGCGTTACAAAACTGCCGGCACTGCCTCCTTCATTGCCGCTGCCGCCCTTGCCGATGTCTCCTCACTGAGCACCGCCGAGAAATCGCGAACGGTGATCAAATAGGTGCCATCGGGATTACCCGATATGATCGAGATTGTGTTGGTGTTCGGACGTTCGCCGAGCGTACCGAGACTGGGTTTGTCCGGCGTGGACCGCACGCCGGCGCGCTCGTAAGGCCCGAATTGAAGGGACACGGCCGCCACCAGCAAAACCACGGCCCCTACGCATAGCACCTGAAACGGCCAGTCCGGCCGCGGCAAGCCACCCCTCATCTTAACCCCCGAGCGGCGGTTTCACGCGCTACGCACACACAGGCGCGCGCCTACACCGCAACGTCCGACACCCCTTGCCGCGCTTGAAGATCGTCGCGTTTAATTGTGATACGCGACCTTACGCAGACTTGACGCTTAAAGGTCGTTAGCTATTGGGGCGGCGGTATGATCGCGATTTGAAGATTCCGGGGCGCCCTGCCGTAATCAAACGTGACAGGCGCAAATTTCTTTGATGGCGCCGTCGAATCGGGCGAAAATCGAAGGGTTGCGCCGCGGCTGTCGGCTGCTATATCCCTTCCCGCGCTTACCTGCGCTCGTCCGCAGGAGTGAGCCACAGGAGTGAACAATGGTCGCGCTGACCTTCCCCGACGGCGCCCGTCGGGACTATCCCAACGACATAACCGGCCTCGAGATCGCCAAGGGCATTTCGCCCTCGCTCGCCAAGCGCACCGTCGCCATGGCGCTCGACGGCAAGGTTGCCGATCTGTGCGATCCGATCGAGCATGACGCCAAGATCGAATTCCTCACCCGCGATGATCCGCGCGCGCTCGAACTCATCCGTCACGATGCGGCGCATGTGCTCGCCGAAGCGGTACAGTCGCTGTGGCCCGGCACGCAGGTCACCATCGGGCCGGTGATCGAGAACGGATTCTATTACGACTTCTTCCGCAACGAGCCGTTCACGCCGGAAGACTTTGCCGCGATCGAGAAAAAAATGCGCGAGATCATCGCGCGCGACAAGCCCTTCACCAAGGAAGTATGGTCGCGCGACGCGGCGAAGAAGGTTTTTCGCGACAAGGGCGAGCAGTTCAAGGTCGAACTGATCGACGCCATTCCGGAAGATCAGCCGTTGAAAATCTACAAGCAGGGCGACTGGTTCGATCTGTGCCGCGGCCCGCATATGACCTCGACCGGCAAGATCGGCAATGCGTTCAAGCTGATGAAGGTCGCCGGCGCCTATTGGCGTGGCGATTCAAACCGTGAAATGCTGTCCCGCATTTACGGCACCGCCTTTGCCAAACAGGAAGAGCTCGACGCTTATCTCAAGCAGATCGAGGAAGCAGAAAAGCGCGACCATAGGAAACTCGGCCGCGAGATGGATCTGTTCCACTTCCAGGAAGAGGCGCCGGGGTCGGTGTTCTGGCACCCCAAGGGCTGGACGCTGTTCCAGACGCTGGAGAACTATATCCGCCGCCGTCAGATGGAGGCCGGCTATGCCGAGGTCAATGCGCCGCAACTGATCGATTCATCGCTGTGGGTGGCGTCCGGCCACATGGCGACGTTCCGCGAAGGCATGTTCCTGGTGCAGCCGCGCGAGGAGGACGAGCGCACCTATGTGGTCAAGCCGATGAACTGCCCCGGCCACATCCAGATTTTCAAGAACGGGCTGAAATCCTACCGCGATCTGCCGTTCAAGATTTGCGAATTCGGTAAGGTGCATCGTTTCGAACCGTCGGGCGCGCTGCACGGACTGATGCGCGTGCGCGCCTTCACCCAGGACGACGCGCATATTTTTATTACCGAGGAGCAGATCGCCGAGGAAGTTATCAAGGTCAACGACCTCATCTTGACGATCTATCAGGACTTCGGTTTTGACGACGTGCGCATCAAATTCTCCGACCGACCGGAGAAGCGTATCGGCGAGGACGCGGTGTGGGACAAAGCCGAAGCCGCCTTGATGAAGGCGCTCGAAGCGTCCGGGCGGCCGTGGACGCTCAACAAGGGCGAAGGCGCTTTCTACGGCCCGAAGCTCGAATACGTGCTGCGCGATGCCATCGGCCGCGATTGGCAGTGCGGCACGGTGCAGGTCGATCTCAATATGCCGGGACGGCTCGGCGCCTTCTATATCGACGAGCATTCGAACAAAGTGACGCCGGTGATGCTGCACCGGGCGATGTTCGGTTCGCTCGAACGCTTCACCGGCATCATGATCGAGCACTATGCCGGGCACATGCCGCTATGGCTGTCGCCGCAGCAGGCGGTGATCGCAACGATCACATCCGATGCCGACGATTACGCCCGCGACGCGATCGCCGCGGCCCGACGCCTGGGCCTGCGCATCGAGGGCGACCTGCGCAACGAGAAGATCAACTACAAAGTTCGCGAACACTCGCTGGCGAAGGTCCCAGTGCTCCTCGTCGTGGGCAAGAAGGAAGCCGCCGAACGCACTGTCTCGATCCGCAGGCTCGGCAGCGACAAGCAACAGACCATGCCGCTCGATGCCGCGCTTGCGGCACTGGCCGAAGAGGCGGTGCCACCGGACATGGCGCGGATGAAGACAGCGGCGTAGCGTTATTGCGGCCATGCTGAGTTTGAGACAGAGTGTGCGGGTTGCGCACGACGATCACGCAACCGCCTAAACCATTGCGCGAAGGTCTCGGTCTGGCGGACTTCGATCGCGGCCATTGTTAAGGATACGGTCGCGCCGTGTTACACCCTATCGCGCCAGCACTTCCACTTCGCCGTCGACGCCGGTGATGCATTTGAAATCGCGCTGGAAGGTCTTGCCCTCGTTGCGCGCGATGACGTGGTAGTCGCCTTCGGCCAGCACCAGGCGCGGGAAGGCTCCGATGGATTCCTTGATTACGTCGCCGCCCGGCGTGAGCACGGTCCATTGCGTGTTGGCGAGCGCCTCGCCGCCTGAATTGTTGACGAGCTTGAGTGTGATGACGGCGGCACGATGGGTCACCACGATATCGGTGAGCTTGGCCGACTGGATCTGTACGTCGGAGCGTACCACCGAATTGCCGTCACCGTAATTCGACACGATGTAATAGGTCCCCTCGGGCAGCAGCACGACATCGCCCGTTACCACGTTCTGCGCGATCGGGCGGCGCTCGGTGGTGTCGAACTGGCTGCCGGTATAGACGTCGAAAGCGATTTGCCCGGGGGGAATGCGCGCGTCGCCGACGCGGCCCTCGAGCCGCATGGCGCCGGCGGGGATGTCGAACATTTCGTGCACCGTCTCGGCGCGCAATTGCACCGCTTTCGCAGCGCTTGCCAGACCCAGACTTGCGTGAACGACATAGCTGCCCGGCGGCAGCACAAAAGTCGGCGCCGCCGCGCGGTCTTCTTTGATCAGACGGTACGCGCCGGTGGCGTCGGGTTTCGCGGCGTAGACGCGCCAGATGAGGCCGCCGCTGATCTGTGGCGCGTCACGGCCGTAACGCGCGGCAACCGTGAGCGCCACGTGACCAGCCGGCACCGCCGGCGCGACCTGCGCTAGCGGCGGTGCGCTCGGGGGCAGCGTTGGGGCCGGTGAAGTCGCGATGCCCGTCGAGGTCAAAGGCCCAGGCGCTACAAGCGTCGCGCCAGGCAAGCCGGTGCCCGGCACGAGCGGCGCCGGCGCCACCGCATCCGGCGCCATGAGGCTACGCGTTTGCGCAAATCCGGGCGCCGGCGGAAGGGTGATGATCCCCACCACCGCCAAAGCTGCCGCGCAGCACCGAAACACGATGGGTCCCCACCCTGACATTCGGTTTTTTGTCGATCCTAAAGACGGCATTTTCAAGCCGGCTGCAGCAGCGCGAGCCACCGCGCCGTTCAGCATACCAGGGAATATCTGGCTGACTTGCCGTCACTTTCACCTTATCGTCGGAGCAAGCTTGTGACCGGCAGCCGCCCCGGAAAATACGGCCCGGTCTTGCCGGCCGCTCGTCTCGAAGCGCATAGTCGAGGATGTAGTGAGTAGTATCGAAGCTCCAGGCAAGATTGTCGATGCCGGACATGTCGCCGGCAAGCGCGGCAGGCCGGCCATTGGCTTGGTGCTGGGCAGCGGCGCCGCCCGCGGCTTCGCTCATATCGGCGTGATGCGCGCGCTACAGGCGCGCGGCATCGTACCCGATATCATCGTCGGCACCTCGATGGGTGCGCTGGTCGGCGGCTGTTACATCACCAACAAACTCGACACGCTTGAGACCTGGGCGCGCTCGCTCACACGACGGCGTATCATCAGCTATCTCGACGTCAGGATCGGCGGGTCGGGGCTGATAAGCGGCTCGCGGCTGGCTGACCGGCTGGCGGAATCGATCGGCGATTGCGCCATTGAAGATATGCCGATCGGTTTCGCCGCCATCGCTACCGAAATCGGCACTGGTCACGAAGTGTGGCTGACGCGCGGTTCGCTCGCCCTGGCGCTGCGGGCGTCTTACGCGCTACCGGGAATTTTCCCGCCGGTTCATATCGGTGGCCGATGGCTGGTCGACGGCGCGCTGGTCAATCCGGTGCCGGTCTCGGCGGCGCGCGCGATGGGGGCCCGCGTCGTCATCGCAGTCAATATGGACGCCGATCGTTTCGGCCGCGGCGCCACGATCGCAAGCCATGGCGCAGACGTCGACGACGGCAAGGCCAGCACGACGACTGCCGTACCGCGCAATGGCTTTGCCCGCTTGCGCGGCCTGTTCAGCGCCGAACGCGCGATCAAGCGTCAGATCGTTGACGGCGGCGACGCGCGGCCGGGTTTTTCCACCGTGATGATCGAATCATTCAACATCATGCAGGATCGGCTCACCAGGATGCGGCTCGCCGGCGACCCGCCGGACATCCACATCACGCCGCGCATCGGCAATGTCGGCTTTCTCGACTTTCATCGCGCCGCCGACTCCATCGCGATTGGCCAGTCCGCCACCGAAAAGGCAATGGATTCGATCGAGGAATCGATCGCGGAGTTAAGCTGACAAACTAAAGTACCTCTACCCAACGCACCCAAATTACTGCGCCGGAACTTCCGTTGTCGGAGCGGGCAACGGCGCCGCGGTCGGAGCAGGAAGCGGCGCCCGCGAGCACACCGACTGACATGATATCTGTTGCGTCGAGCAATTCAGCTGGCAGGTCGTGCTCACGTTCGCATTACTGGTCAACGTCGCCGCCCCAATCGGCGGCGTGCCGGGAACCACGCAAGTGGTCTGGCATGCTGCTGCCTGCGAATTGCACAACATCATGCAGGCGGTCACGGCGGAGGTTTGCGCGTCTGCTGTGCCGCCGAGAGCATTCACCACGCAACCAACAGCCAAGAACAGGACGAGAGTCGATAACCGCCGCATGACAGCCTCCGGCTTTTTCGCGAGGCGTCACCATAACGCGGTATGCGGAACCGGGGAATGCCGCATCGGCGGGGTCCGGCAGCCCCGCAAGCGCGCTTAGGCCGACAGAATATAGTCGTGCATCGCCGCGGAATCCTGCTCCATCTCGCGGACACGATGCTTGACCACGTCGCCGATCGAGACGATGCCGACAAGGCGGCCTTGTTCGACGACCGGCAGGTGACGGAATTTGCCCTCGGTCATGCGCTCCATGATACTGGAGATCGTCTCTTTTTCAGTACAGGTCGAGACATTCCGCGTCATCGTCCGGCTGACCGGCTCACCAAGGGCTTCGGCGCCGCGTTCAGCGAGCGCGCGGACAATGTCGCGTTCGGAGAGGACGCCGACGACGCGACGATCGGCACCAAGGATGAGTAACGCGCCGATGCGTTTTTCGGCCAGCATTCCTACCGCGGCGGAAAGTGTGGCGTTGGGTTCGATACTGGCAACATCGCGGCCTTTACCCGCAAGAATGACGCTGACGGTCATTATAGCCTCCCTATCCCTCCATCCTGTCAGCCGCCCGCAACGGCGGAGCCGGAGACGACGAAGGTAATAGGATTAATGTTTGGAAAGGTGACCGGTTCCCTTGAAAGGTGACCTATCCTGCGTGCAGCGCAGCATCGAACCGAGAAGCCGTCAGCCGTCCTTGACGGTGTCGATTTCCGCCCGCGAAATGACGGGATCGAATGCACTGAAGAGCAACAGTCCGGCAAAAAAACCGCCGACATGCGCTTGCCAGGCGATTTGTTGTCCCGCCTCCTGGCCGAACGAAATGGTGCCCAGCCCGAATAGCGCATTCAGCCCGAGCCAGACCCCGACGAAGAGCAAAAACCGCGGATCGCGCAGCGTCTTCGACAGCGGCGCGGCAGGCGCATGATAGCCGCCATCGGCGGCGTTGCGGAACACGCCGAGCGGGCCTCGTTCCTGGAAGACAAAGCGCATCGATGCCGCCATCGCCCCTGAGATGGCGGCCGAGGCGCCGATCATAGGCTCCATCGCGCCGAGATTGCTCACGAGATGTGCGAGCGCTCCCGCTGCCGCCATAACAAGCATGAAAATACTGTAGCGCCAGGCACCGAAGCGCCGCGCCAGCGCGGTGCCGAACGGAACGAGCCAAGCGAGATTAAAGCCGAGATGCATCAGGTCGGCATGGATGAAGGCGTAGCTGAAGAAGGTCCAGATATCCGCGCCGAAGCCGCCCGGAAAAGAGCCGCTGATGGCAAGATCGGTGCCGTAACGCGCCGGAATAAAGGCGAAGGCGAGAAGAAACGCGACGTCTTCCTCATCCGTCAGCACGTAAGTGCGTACGAGGTGCACGAGCACAAGAACGATCACGGTCGCAACGACGATCCGCGGCACATTGAAGACCGGCTCCCAGCGCTTGGGCTCGGAGAAATGCGGCTCGGAAAAATCTGGATTGGGTTGTGGCGTCTCGGCTGGCACCCGGCCGAGATAGGCCGATACTGCGACGAGAACAAGTACGGCGGTCCGGTCAAACGCGGCCGCAAAATACAAAAGCCGAAAAACAGATCACAAAAAACAAAAGGGAGGACGTTGCCGTCCTCCCTTCCGCTCGTTACGCGGGGTTTCCGCGCCGACGCCGGAGTGCGCTCGCGGCATTCTCGACGTCGATCACATCCCCTCGCCTCCCGTACTCCCCTAATCCGTTGGCCTAGCCCGCAAACCCATGGGCTACCCCCTGGCCTGCTGGCACCCTAAGCGGAGTGACGCGCGCCGCCAACGTCAACGTTTCGTTAAGTTTAATAACGCGTTAGCCGCCCGCCGCGGTGCCGCAACGGCGCAGCGGCACGCCCCCTGCTCAACTCACTGCGAGGTCGCCGTAGGCCGAAAACTCTGTCCCGAACCGGGACAGCTGTGCGGCTGCGACACGATCGCTCGAGAGCAGGGAAACATGAAACACGCAGCGAGCCGCCAACTTTATGCCTATTGGGACGAGAGGCGCGGCAAGCGCCCGGCGCCCGAGCGGGCCGAGATCGAGCCGGGCGCCATCCGCCAGGCGCTCAGCGACGCCTTCATCCTGGCGCTCGATAGCAGCGCGAGCCATCCCTTCCGGCTAGCCGGCACAAGGGTCTGCGCGCTGTTCGGTCGTGAACTCAAAGGGGAATCCTTCATCGGACTTTGGGCTGCGGCCAGCCAGGCGATTCTTTCCGACCTTCTTGCGATCCTCGATCACGAGCGCGTCGGCACGGTCGCCGGCGTTACCGCGCAGAGTGCCGACGGAGATCCGATCGAGCTCGAACTTCTGCTGCTGCCGCTGTCCGCCAACCGCCCGAGCCTTGCCCGCACAATCGGGGTGTTGGCGCCGGTCAAAATCCCGGCATGGCTCGGCGCAAGCCCGATCGGCGCTTTGACGCTGGGGAGCCGGCGTCACATCGGCGCGGAAGTCGAAACCCGCTTGCTGCCGCGTTTCATGGCGTCCCGGCGGCGTCATTTTACGATCTATGAAGGCGGCCGCGTCTAAGGCGCTCAACTTGCGCGGCTAACGCCCCGTTAACATCGCGCGCCTAGGCTTCCGGACCTGCCGGCCGAACGCGATGAAAGCATGCCGTTAGCTGCACAAAGACCGAAATTGCGCGCCCTCAATGACGAGCGGCGGCGCCACCAGCGCGTCAAAGTCAATTTGCTTGGCCGCTATATGCTCCCGGACCGGCGCGAATTTCCCTGTCAGGTCGTCAATATGTCACCGGGCGGCATGGCCTTGATCGTTCCTGTCGCCGGCCAGCCCGGCGAGCGCATCATTGCCTATGTCGATCATCTGGGCCGGCTTGAGGGCAAGATCGCGCGGCTGTTTGAGAACGGCTTCGCGATGACGATCTCGGCGACCGCGCGCAAACGCGACAAGCTCGCAGCGCAACTGACCTGGCTCGCCAACCGCAATATTCTCGATCTGCCGGAAGATCGTCGCCACGGTCGTATTGTTCCGCGCAATCCGATGGGCCGCCTGATCCTGCCGAACGGCGTCAATCTCACCTGCCGCATCATCGACGTGTCGGAATCCGGCGCCGGTATCGCGACCGATCAGCGGCCGCCGATGGGGACGCTGGTCACATTGGGCAAAGTGCAAGGCCGCGTGGTACGCCATCTGGAAGAAGGCTTCGCCGTCGAGTTTACCCGCCTGCAGCATCCGGATTCGCTGGAAGAGAACGTGACCGGCGGCGGCGCGTAACGCAGACTGTCGGGCCACACTAAACTCACCAGCGGCTTGCGGTCTCAAAACACTCCCAAACCAAAACCCTGAGCCAGCGAAACTCGGCTTGGCGCGGTCTTTATTGATCGTTGTGGCGCGCAGAACAATGACCCAATTCCGGCCACAACGTCACCGGCCGGTAAATCCGAAACCGACATTTTGCGGCCGTTAAGGGCTGCCCGCGACGGCGCGCAAGGCCCGAAGTAGCAGCGCCGGCCTTTTCGCGACCTCCCGTTCGACCTGTCGAAAGCATGAAAAACCCGCGCGGCACCGGCGTTATCGCGGCTGCTTAAAATTTGAATCAAAATAGAATAGTTCGAATTTTATACAATATAGATCGCGAAGACCCAGACAGTTTTGCTGTGTCTTGATGCTCTTTTACTTCAAATTGAAGCACTCGACTTAGCCGCGCCGCAAAGGCTTTATGCGAAACGTGATCCCGACGAGATGGGAAGGGGTCACGTAATGGCTTCGGGCACAAAAACGCTTCTCAAGCGCAGCGCCGGTGCGGCAATCGCTGTTTGGGCGCTGGTCGGCTCGCCGACCGGCGGCCGGGCCGAGCAGCGGCCGCTGTTCATCGAGATCGGCGGTGTCGCGCGTCCGCCGATCGGCTGGGTCGAGTTCTGCGTGGAGTACGACCCGGAATGCAAGACGAAGCCTTCGGTGCCGCGCGACGTCGTGCTCTCGGCGCAAGCCTGGGGCGACCTCCAGCGCGTCAATCAGTGGGTCAATACGCACGTCAAACCGATGACCGATATGGATCATTGGGGTGTCGTCGAACGCTGGAACTATCCGGACGACGGCTATGGCGACTGCGAGGATTACGCACTGGAGAAGCGCAAGATGCTGATCCAGGCGGGCTGGCCGCGCGAGGCGCTGCTGATGACCGTCGTGCGCGATAAAAACGGCGACGGCCACGCCATTCTCACCGCCAAGACCGATAAGGGCGAATACATCCTCGACAACCAGACCAACGACATTCTGCTGTGGTCGGACACCGGCTACCGCTTCGTAAAACGCCAGTCGCAATCCGATCCGAATGTATGGGTTGCGCTGGGCGATTCAGCGCCGGCGCCCGCTACCGCGTCGTCGCGTTAGGCAACAAAGGAATTACGAAACGCGATCCTGGTCACGTCCCCACCCCTCCCCCGTCCCCAGACCGGGTTCGCGCGCGGCCGGTGCTCCCCCAGGCACCGGCCGCACCCTTTTTCAGATGTCGTTTGTGGTTGGTTGAGCAGCATAAGGCATGCATCAACAACAGCTGCAGCGGCCATCAGGACACCGCGGTCACGTGCTCCGGGAGCAATATGGACTGCATTGGCCGCTAAAGAGCACCGATAGGACTGCACGCCGGCGGAATTCGGCCGAAGAAAATTGCCGTTGAACAAGCGTAGAGATGCCCTCTTTTTTCTCCTTTTGCCCACCAAAAAGACAAAACCATTCCGAGCCAGCGCGCACGGCCTGTACCGTATAAACTCCGCATAAACATAACGCGTTTTTCTGTTGAAATTTCATAGCCTTCCAGGCAACTAACAAACGATTTTGTGAGTTGTGGAACTCGTCGATCCAGATATTGTGCATCGCAGCGAAACACTCGCTGAGGGGTGACGTTCGGGTCGGCCGTGCCGCCCGCGACGCTTGGCGTAGCGCCAGGCCTGTGTTTGGGGGAGCTGCTCCGGCATGGTCGCGATTGTCCGCATCGCGTTGCGGCGGCCCTATACGTTTGTCGTTCTGGCGCTACTGATACTTATCGTCGGTCCGCTCGCGGCGTCACGCACCCCCGTCGACATTCTTCCGGAAATCCGAATCCCGATCATTGCCGTGATCTGGCAGTACACCGGCTTGGCGCCGGAGGACATGGCCGGACGGATGCTCTCGAATTACGAACGCATCCTGACGACGACGGTCAACGATATCGAGCACACCCAAGCGACCTCGTACGCCGGCGTCGGCATCGTCAAAGTATTCTTTCAGCCGAACGTCGACATTCGCACTGCGAATGCGCAGGTCACCGCAGTGTCGCAGACCGTGCTCAAGAATATGCCGCCGGGTGCGCAGCCACCGCTGATCTTGAACTACAATGCCTCGACCGTTCCGGTCATCCAGCTCGCCCTGTCCGGGGCCGGCATGTCCGAACAGAGGCTGGCCGACCTCGGCTTGAACACAATACGCGTTTCTCTGATCACCGTGCCGGGCGCGGCGATCCCTTACCCTTACGGCGGCAAGTCGCGCGAGGTCCAGATCGACCTCGATTCAGCGGCGATGCAGGCGCACGGCCTGTCCGGCCAGGACATCGCCAACGCCTTGGCGGCACAGAACCTGATCACACCGGTCGGCACGGAGAAGATCGGCACTTTCGAATATACAATTAAACTCAACGATGCGCCCTCGGTGATCGCTGAGTTAGGCAATCTGCCGATAAAAGCCGTCAACGGCGCCATGGTCTATATTCACGACGTGGCGCACGTCCGAGACGGCAATCCACCGCAAACCAATATCGTGCATGTCGAGGGCAACCGTTCCGTCCTGATGATGGTGTTGAAGAACGGCGCAATTTCCACGCTTTCGATCATCGACGGCGTAAAGCAAAAAGTGCAGGAGATGAAAGACATCCTGCCCGATAATATGCACATCGCGCTGCTCGGCGATCAATCGATTTTCATTAACGCCGCGATCGGCGGCGTCATCCGCGAAGGCGTCATCGCCGCGGCTCTGACCAGTATTATGATTCTCCTGTTCCTTGGCAGCGTCCGCTCGACACTGATCATTGCGACGTCGATTCCGCTGTCGGTGCTCGGGTCGATCATGACTTTGTGGGCGCTCGGAGAGACGCTCAACATCATGACACTGGGCGGTCTCGCGCTTGCCGTCGGAATCCTGGTCGACGAAGCCACGGTGACGATCGAGAATATCAACTGGCATCTGGAACAGGGCAAAGAGGTCGAAACGGCCATCATGGACGGCGCCGCGCAGATCGTCGTGCCGGCCTTTGTCTCCATGCTGTGTATCTGCATCGTGTTCGTGCCGATGTACTTGCTGACCGGGGTGTCGCGATTCCTGTTCGTGCCGATGGCGGAAGCAGTGATGTCGGCCATGGTCTGGTCGTTCATCCTGTCGCGCACGCTGGTTCCGACGATGGCCAATTACCTCTTGCAGAAGCACGCTGCGCACACGGATAACCATGGCCCCGGTGGTCCCCTGCCGCCGTCGCGCAATCCTTTTGTCCGCCTGCAACGGCGATTTGAGGCGGGCTTCGAACGTCTCCGCGCCGTCTACTGCGAACTCCTCGGAATGGCGCTGCATCATCGCCCCGTTTTCGTTATCGCTTTCCTTGGCTTCGTGTTCGGATCGTTCGCGCTCGCGCCCTATCTCGGCCGCGACTTTTTTCCCTCGGTTGATGCTGGCCAGATTCTGCTGCATGTGCGCACCCGCGTCGGGACCCGGGTCGAGGAGACCGCCAACCAATTTGCCGACATCGAAAAGGCGATCCGCCAGATCATTCCGTCGAATGAACTGACGACGCTGGTCGACAATATCGGCTTCCCGGTTTCCGGCATCAACATGACTTATAACAACACCGGCACTATCGGCACGCAGGACGGCGAGATCCAGATCAAGCTCAGCGAGGATCATCGGCCCACCGCGGATTATGTGCGAATGTTGCGCGAAGAACTGCCGGCGCGTTTCCCGGGAACGACTTTTTCGTTCCTGCCAGCCGATATCATCAGTCAAATTCTCAATTTCGGCGCGCCAGCACCGATCGATCTGGAAATTCGCGGGCCCAAGATCGGAACGGATTACGCTTATGCGGAGAAGTTGTTACGGCAAATTCGCCACGTTCCGGGCCTGGCTGACGCGCGCATTCAGCAATCGCTCGGCGGGCCCGCTTTCGATGTCAATGTCGACCGGACGCGCGCTCAGTATGTCGGCGTCACCGAACGCGACGTTACCAACAGCATGGTCGTCAATCTGGCCGGTAGCAGCCAAGTGGCGCCGACTTACTGGCTCGATCCCAATAACGGCGTGTCCTACTCCATCGTGATGCAGACGCCGCAGTACCAGATGGATTCGCTGAACTCGTTGAAAAACCTGCCGATCACCGCGCCCGGCGTGGCGTCGCAAACACTTGGCGCCGTTGCCGACATCGCGCGCGTCAATACGCCCGCAGTGTACTCGCAATACAACATCCAACCCATGATCCAGATCTACGGCACCACGCAGGGCCGCGATCTCGGTGCTGTCGCCGCCGACATCCAGAAAGTCGTGGATGCGAACGCCAAGAATCTTCCGCGCGGCGTCCACGTCATGATGCTCGGCCAAGTGGAAACCATGAATAGCGCGTTCTCCGGATTGCTGTTCGGGCTGCTCGGCGCGATCGTGCTGATCTATCTGCTGATCGTCGTCAATTTCCAGTCCTGGACCGATCCGTTCGTGATCATCACCGCACTACCGGCGGCGCTTGCCGGCATCATTTGGATGCTGTTTGCCACCAAAACCACACTGTCGGTGCCCGCGCTCACCGGCGCCATCATGTGCATGGGCGTCGCCACCGCAAACAGCGTTCTGGTCATCAGTTTCGCCCGCGAGCGGCTTGATGAACTCGGCGATCCAGTCGCCGCCGCGCATGGAGGCGGGTTTTGTCCGCTTCCGGCCGGTCTTGATGACCGCGATGGCAATGATCATCGGCATGCTGCCGATGGCGCTCGGCTTAGGCGAAGGCGGCGAACAGAATGCTCCGCTCGGCCGCGCCGTGGTCGGCGGCCTCATTTGCGCGACATTCGCGACGCTGATGTTCGTCCCCGTCGTATTCAGTCTGCTTCACGGACGCCGTGAGAAACTGCCAGCCCCGGCAATTGGAGAACCGCATGCCGCCTGAATCTCGTTCGATCGTGTCGCGCCGCGGATTGTATTTGACCGGTCTATTGATGGCGTCGGTCGCCGTCATTGTGGTGGTCATGGGCCTCACGACCCGCAAAATGGCCGATGCGAAACTGAGCGAATGGACTGAGACTCAGGCTGTGCCCGTCGTGGCGATCGCAGCACTGGACACCCACCCCAGAACGGCGACTTTGGATCTACCCGGCCGGCTGGAGGCATACACGCAGGCGCAAATCTATGCGCGCGTCAGCGGCTATCTGAAGGACTGGAAGGCCGACATCGGAACAGCGGTCAAAGCCGGCGATCTGCTTGGCGAGATCGACGCTCCGGACCTCGATCAGCAGATCATGCAGGCTGAAGCCAACCTGGCTAGCGCACAGGCGAATTCAAAGCTTTCCGATTTGACACTGTCGCGCGGGCAGCAATTGATTCCTTCCGGCGCCGTGTCGAAACAGGATCTCGATCAAAGAGCGGCCGACGCGGGCAACAAGCAAGGCCTGGTCAAGGCGGCGCAGGCCAATCTCGATCGTTTGCGGGTGCTCGAACAATATAAGCGGATCACCGCGCCGTTCGACGGGCTCGTCACCGTGCGCACGACCGACGTCGGCTCGCTGATCAATGCCGGCGGCGGCGGACAGCCCTTGTTCGTCGTATCCGACACCAGCAAGCTGCGTATTTACGTCAACGTGCCGCAAAACTACGTGCCGAGTATTTTGGTCGGTACCAAAGCACACATGACGGTTCCCGAATATCCGGGCCGAAAGTTCTCGGCGACGGTCGAGGCCTCGGCCAAGGCGGTCGATGTTGCCTCGGGTACGACGCGGATGCAGCTCATGGTCGATAACGCAAGCGGCGAACTCATGACGGGCGATTTCGTCAATATAAGCTTCGACCTGCCGCACCCCGAAGTCGCGGTCAACGTGCCGGCGAGCGCGCTCATCTTCGATCAAAGCGGCTTGAGCGTCGCGACCCTCGATAACAACAACCGCGTCGTTCTCAAGAAAGTCACGATCGCGCGCGACCTTGGAAAGGTGATCGAGATCGGATCGGGTCTTACGGCCGACAATCGCGTCATCGAGAATCCACCCGACGGAATAGCCGCGGGCGACCAGGTTCGCGTTGCCGGGGCGGATGGCGCACCCGGCGAGCCGAAAACCGCGGCGGTCGAGACACCTTGACCGTCACCCGACCGGCTTCAGCGCCTTCGCGTATTGCTTGAAGCGGCGCACGTAAATGTCGGCGCCCTCGGCGATCATCTTGATCGCCGCGTCGTCGAGCGTGCGCACGGCGCGCGCCGGCGAACCGACGATCAGCGAGCGCTCGGGAAAGGTCTTGCCCTCAGTGATCAGCGCGCCGGCACCGACCAGGCAGTTGTCGCCGATCTTCGAACCGTTGAGCAAAATCGCGCCCATGCCGATCAGCGTGTTGGCGCCGATGGTACAGCCGTGCAAAACGACATTGTGGCCGATCACGCAATTCGGTCCGATCGTCATCGGATAGCCGGGATCGACGTGCAGCGTGGCATTGTCCTGGATCTGCGAGCGCTCGCCGAGCTCGATCCATTCATTGTCGCCGCGCATCACCGCGCCGAACCAGACGCTGGTGTCGGTCTTGAGCCGCACTTTGCCGATCACGCTCGCGTTCGGCGCGATCCAATAGCGGCCCTCTTCCGGCAGTTCCGGTTTTTGGCCGTCGAGTTCGTAGATCATTTCAGTCCCGCTCATCGCGCGCGGAGGTAAGCCGCGCATTAGGGGCGAGCATGGGAAATTGAGGGCTGTCTAGCAAGTCGGACGAGGCGTTAAAGCACCGCTTGAAGCGCCAGCACGACCACGGTTCCGGACATCAGGCTCCACAGCCCAGCGACCACCGTCGCCACCATGACGATCTCGGTACGGCGGCCTTCGGCGCGGCGGGCGCGCAACGTGTTGCGCATGATGATGTAGGGGGCCGAGAACATCAGCAGCGGGATCGCGGCAAAACGCGCCGGAACCGGCCCTACTTCGAGCAGCCGAAAGCTCGGGAAATGCTGGCTGAACAGCCGAAAGCCGCTGGCGCATAAGCCGGCGACGCTAAAGCCGATGGCAAGCGCGAAAAAGGACTCAATCGTTTGTGGTGATAAAGTCGGCAACGAAGCGAACATGCGGGCGTCTCCCTTCCGGCCTAAGCCATTGCAGACGCCGCGGCGCCCCGCTACGAAATGATTAAAGAAAGGTTAACGGCAGCTATTCCGCTTTGCCATCCGGAGGTTGCGCATGATTTTTGCCTTGCGGGCTTTGCTTATCGCGGCCGTGGTCGGCTTCGCCGGGCCGCTCCAAGCCGCGCCCTTGAACATCGTCGCGATCGGCGCCAGCAACACGTCCGGTTTCGGCGTCGGCGCGCAGAGCGCCTATCCGGCCTTGTTACAAGCAATCCTTCGTAAGAAAGGCATCGACGCCAACGTCACCAATGCCGGCGTGGCAGGCGATGTTACCGCCGGCATGCTCAATCGGCTCGACGGCGCCGTGCCCGAAGGGAACCAACATCGTCATTTTGCAGCCGGGCGCCAACGATCTCCGTTTCTTCGGCACCAAGGAAGCTCGCGCCGCCAATATCGCGGCCATGGCGCGAAAGCTTCGGGCACGCGGCATCCGCGTCATCGTCTATGATCCCGAGGCTATTCCGCCGGACTTTTATCAATGGGATCACATCCACTTCAACGCCGCAGCACATGCCAAAATCGCGGCGACGCTTGCGGCGCAAATTTCGGCACCGGCAAAGCCGCAGCCCGTGGCCGCGCCGTCGCCAACGCCAACGCCGCAGTAGGAGCCACGCGCAGAGCATTACCGCGCGATGTCCACCCACCATGCGATACTGCCGTTGATTCGTAACGAGCGGCATCAAGCATGACGGCGCATGCAGTTCCCCACGGCAAACGGCGCGGACGCGCCATGCTAACGCTGCCGTTCGTCTGCATCGTTTTGCTGGTGGCCGCCGGCATCGCGTTTGTCTCTTACGTGCTGTGGCCGACATGGCCGAGCCAAACGGCGCCGCTCGATGCGCCCGCTATTCCGGTCACCGTCGCGGGCGTGTTGTTCGATATACCGCCGGCGGCGATCCGCGAAATGGTGCAGCGCCATCCCGGGCAGCATGAGCGGGTCGATCTCGCGTTCGAGTGGCCGTCGCTGACGCCGCCGCGGCCGGACGATAAACGCGCCGACAAGCCGCCGCTGAATGCCGAGAACGCCACCGCAGCGGCGATCGCAACCGAGAACAAACGGCTATTCGTCACCATCGCCGGATTGGGCGCCGTGCTGCCGCCGCTCGAGCGGCTGCGCACCATTTATCCGCGTTATGTCGAGGCGCAGGCGGTCGCCGGACCGGACGGGCTTGCGATCTTGCCGTTCCGCGCCGGCACGCCCTACGAAGGCGAGGACCTGGTTTATCTCGGCGCCAATCCGGAGCAGTTCTTCGCCCGCTGCACGCGTGCGGCGCGCAGCGTACCCGGCACGTGCATCAATGAGCGCGTGCTCGATACGGCCGAACTCACGCTGCGTTTTCCACGCGATTGGCTTGCCGATTGGCGCAACGCCGCGTCAGCCTTCGACCGGCTGGTCGCGCAACTTCACCCGCAGACGAAATGAGGCGTCACACCACGTCGAGATCGGTGGCGAGAATGGCCATCTGGAAATTGTAGGACCGTTCATCGTCCTCGTCGTCGACGAACAATACGCCGATGAATTCCTCACCGATATAAACCTCGGCTAAATCGTCCTTCTTCGGACGCGGCACAACGCGCATGCGCGCATTGCCGAATAGCTTCTTGAGATAAGCGTCGAGCTTCCTGACTTCCTGAACGTCCACCGCGCGTCTCCCAAGCCTGTGCGAAAAGATGGTCTGCAACTAAAAGCGCGCACCGCTTAACACGCGGCGGCAGCGTCGCCAATCCGGCTGCTAGGTTTCGTCATGAAAGATCTGATCCATGCTGCGCGCCGGCTCAGGGCATCCGGCAACGCCGATGACCTTGCCCGGAACGCCGGCGACCGTCACGTTGTTCGGCACCGTCTTGACCACCACGGAACCCGCGGCGATCCGCGCGCAATGGCCGACTTCGATGTTGCCGAGAATCTTCGCGCCGGCGCCGATCATCACGCCATAACGGATCTTCGGATGGCGGTCGCCGCCCTGCTTGCCGGTGCCGCCCAGTGTCACACCGTGCAGCATCGACACGTCGTCCTCGATGACCGCGGTTTCGCCAACCACCAGCCCGGTCGCATGATCGAGGAAAATCCCCCGCCCGATCTGCGCCGCCGGATGGATGTCGCATTGGAAAACCGCCGATGAGCGGCTCTGCAGGTAAAGCGCGAAGTCGCGGCGGCCTTTTTCCCACAGCCAATGCGCCAGGCGGTGGGTCTGAATGGCGTGGAAGCCCTTGTAGTAGAGCACCGGTTCGATCAGGCGATAGGTCGCCGGGTCGCGATCCGCGATCGCCATCAGGTCGGCGCGGAAGGCATCCCCGATCGCCGGAACGTCCTTGAGCGCGTCGGCATAGGCCGCTCGGATCAATTCGCTGGAAAGAGCCGGATGGTCGAGCCGATCGGCAAGCCGATGCACGACCGCCGCTTCCACGCTGTCCCGCTGCAGAACGGACGAGTAGATGAAGGGCGCGAGCTCCGGCTCGCGGCGCACAACATCTTCTGCCTCCTGGCGGAGGCGAGCCCAAACCGGATCGACTTTATCCAGTGCCGGCTTCGGCTGATTTTGGGCCATCGCTGCGTCTCCCGGAAAAACGGCCTGACTTTCTATCATAGTGGGGGCGGAAATGCTCTAAACCAAGGGTAGTCGAGGAAAGCTCTGATTTATCAGCCACTAGCCCATCATATCTAAGCCAAAGGCCGAGGAGCCGGGCCGATGGCCTAGGCCTAAGGACGTTCCGACAAGAACGCGGCGACGCCAGCTTTGAAGGCCTTGTCGCCGACGGCCAACATGTGGTCGCGGTCGGGAATGACAAGGGCCCGCGCGCCGGGGATCAGGGCGGCCAGTTCTTCAGGCGAGCCCGCGATCAAGTCCTTGCTGCCGACCGCTACCAAGACCGGCACCGCGATGCGCCCGACTTCGTCACGGCTCAGCATCTGGCGCGAACCGCGCAAGCAGGCGGCGAGCGCGCGAAGATCGGACTTGGTCTGCTCGGCAAAGGCGCGGAACAGATAGGCGGTCGGATCGGTCACGGCCGCCAATGACGGCCCTTCGAGCGCGTCGGCAATCGTATCCGGCAAACCGACCCCTTCGACGAGACGGCTGCCGAGACCGCCGAGCACGGCCGAGCGCACGCGATCGGGATGCGCCAGCGCCAGGAAGGCGGTGATCCGCGCGCCCATCGAATAGCCGATGACATCGGCGCGCGGCAGATCGAGATGATCGAGCAACGCCCGCACGTCTTCGGCCATGATGGCGCTGTGATAATCGGCAGGGTCGTACAGCTTCGCGGACTGGCCATGGCCGCGATCGTCGAGCGCAATGACGCGGCGACCGGCGCGCGTCAGCGCGCTCACCCAGCGCGGTTGCGACCCAGTTCACTTCCTTGTTCGAGGCGAAGCCGTGCACCAGCACGACCGGATCGCCCTCGCCCTCATCGAGGAAGGCGATCTCCACACCATCATGGGAAAAACGCGGCATCTCACTCCACCTTTGCGGCGGCACCATACGGCGCAATTGCCGCTACGCAAGCCATGGTGCTGCGGCCGATATTTCGGCTAGGCTGGGCCATAAAAATTCGAAATCCCGGGAGGATGACGATGCGACGGATGGGGTTCGTTGGCTCGTGTATGGGCTCGTTCATCGGTTCGGCTCTGCTCTGCGCCGCGCCGTTTGTTTTTGCCGATAGCGCACAGGCGCAGGTCTCCGACGATGTGGTGAAAATCGGCGTGCTCACGGACCTGTCCGGCCCGGCCGCAACGGCGACTGGACTGGGCTCCGTGGCAGCCGCGCAAATGGCGATCGACGATTTTGGCGGCAAGGTTTTGGGCAAGCCGATCGCACTCGTTTCCGCCGACTCACAGGACAAGCCGGACATTGCAGCCGGCCTGGCGCGGCAATGGTACGACACCGGTCAGGTCGATCTGATCGTCGACGTGCCGGTCTCAGCGGTAGGACTCGCGGTTCAGAACGTCGCCACCGACCGCAAAAAGCTTTTCATCACCCACTCGACCGGGACGGCCGATTTCCATGGCAAATTCTGCTCGCCCTACACCATGCAATGGGTGTTCGACACGCACGCGCTCGCGGTCGGCACCGCCCAGGCCGTGGTCAAGCGCGGCGGCGACAGCTGGTTCTTCCTGACCGCCGATTATGCGTTCGGACATTCGCTCGAGCGCGACGCCTCGGAAGTCATCACCGCGAATGGCGGCAAAGTTCTCGGTGCGGTCGCGCATCCGTTCGCGACGCCGGACCTCTCCTCGTTCATCCTTCAGGCGCAAGCCTCCAAAGCCAAGATCATCGGCATCGCCAGTGGGCCGCCCGACAACGTCAATGCGGTCAAGCTCGGCGGCGAATTCGGCATCTTTCAGGGTGGTCAGCAGATGGCCGGACTGTTGATGCTGATCACCGACATTCACGCGCTCGGCCTGAAAGCGGCGCAGGGGCTCTTGCTGACCACCTCGTTCTATTGGGACATGGACGACAAGACGCGGGAATGGTCGAAGCGCTATTTCGCCAAGATCAACAGGATGCCGACAATGTGGCAGGCCGGCGTCTATTCCTCGGTGATGCATTATCTTAAAGCCGTTCAGGCCGCCGGCACCGACGACCCGCTCAAAGTGGCGGCCAAGATGCGCGAGGCGCCGGTCGAAGATTTCTTCTCGCGCAACGGTCATCTGCGCCCGGACGGGCTGATGGTGCACGACCTCGTGCTGGTGCAGGTGAAGAAGCCGGAAGACTCCAAATATCCTTGGGATTACTACCAGATCCTCACGCATATCCCCGGCGAACAGGCATTCGGACCGCCCAATCCGGCATGTTCGTTGGTGAAGGGGTAGCCGTCATTGCGAGCGAAGCGAAGCAATCCAGCCTTGGTTCGCGCACCTGGATTGCTTCGTCGCTTCGCTCCTCGCAATGACGCGCGAGGATTGTACTGATGCGCGAAGCGCTAAAGCCTGAGACTCTTGAAGCGGATGACCAGCATGACTTGCGCGTGCTGGCCACCGGCTTCGATCTCAAAAAACTCACTGCTGAGTTTCTCGAAGACCCCTACCCGACCTACCGCGCGCTGCGCCAATTCGATCCGATCCACCGTATGCCGGACGGGTCCTATTTCCTGTCGCGTTATGACGATTGCCTCGCTGTGTACCGCGACACCGAGACCTGGAGCTCCGACAAGAAACTCGACTTCAAACCGAATTTCTCAGACAGCCTGCTCTACGAACATCACACCACGAGCCTGGTCTTCAACGATCCGCCCTACCACACGCGGGTGCGCAAGCTGTTGGCGCCCGGCCTTTACGCCGCGTGCGTTGCGGGCGCTTGAAACCCGCATCGAAGCGCTGGTCGATCGCCTGCTCGATGCCGCCGCCGAGCGCGGCGGAAATCGACGTCATCACGGATTTCGCCGCGGCCATTCCGATCCAGCTCATTGGCGACATGCTCGGCATTCCGCAAGACGAACGCGCGCCGTTGCGCGGCTGGTCGCTCGCCATCCTCGGTGCGCTGGAACCGGTCTTAAGCCCGCAACAATTCGAAACCGGCGTCACGGCGGTCGCCGATTTCAAAGAGTATCTGAACGAGATTATTTTGGATCGCTTGCAAAACGCTGCCGACGATCCGGCGGAAATTCTGTCGACGCTGGTCGGTGCCAGCGCTTATGCCGGGAACGCCAGTAAAGGCGAACAGCTCTCGAAGCTGGAGTTGATTCACAACTGCATCTTTCTGCTCAACGCCGGACACGAAACGACGACGAATTTGATCGGCAATGCCGTCGATCTTCTCATTCGCAATCCCGAAGCGATGCGCGACTTGCGCCGTCATCCGGATGCGATTGAGACCGCCATTGAAGAATTCCTGCGCATGGAAAGCTCGAACCAGCTCGGCAACCGCCGCGCCACAGAGGACACGATGCTCGGCGGCGTCGCGATGCCGGCCGGCACTTACGTCCATATCGGCATCGGCGCCGCCAATCGCGATCCAGCTCAATTTCCCGATCCGGACCGGCTCGATATCCGCCGCCAGCCCAACCGTCATCTGGCTTTCGGCACCGGCATTCATGCCTGCGCCGGCATGTCCTTGGCGCGGATGGAAGCGCGGGTTGCGATCGGACGATTGGTGCAACGCTTCGCGCAGATCGAGCCGGCGGGACTACCCGTCAGAGGCGGCCGCGCGCGATTTCGCGGCTTCAGCTCTTATCCTGTCGCCGTCGTCACCGCCTGACGCAATCGCTGCGACCGCCGGCCATCGAGATAGCGCTGCGTCATGCGCTCGGCCATGGCCTTGCAGGATGAGCAAAAGCCGAGGGCCGCGAACGCCGCCCAAAGCAGCCACAGCGCCAAATCCAGCGTCGTTGCTGAGAGCACGATCGCGGCACGGCCGAGCAGCTTGACGATTGCTCGCGTCTTGCCGCCCTTTGCGGCCGCGAGCCTGGCAAGCTGCGACATGTCCTGCGGCTGCTCGGCGACGGCAAGCCCGTCGAGCGCCGCCTGCGTGCCAGCCTTGGTTTCGACTCGGCCGGTATTTTCCGCAAGCTCGACAAGACCACCGGCGCCTTCGACCTTCACCGCCTCCCGCACTGCCCTCACGGCCAGAACCGGGTTCAGGCGTCCGGTCCGGCGCGCCGCTTTGATCACCGAGAGTCCGATCCGCTCCGGTGCCGCGGCACCGGCCGAAACATAAGTCGCCGCCGTGATGCCGAGACCGACGCCGGCCAGTCCGAGAATCCAGGGATCGTAATGCTGCCCCGTCAGGTAACGCGTGCCTTCGCGGGCGGCGTCGCGGATATCGCCGAACACGAAGAGATCGCCGAAGGCGGTGCCGGCGAGGCTCGCGAAATCGCTGGGCTCTCCCGTCCACAGGCCATGCACAAAGCGCCCGGCGGTATTGGTGACGGTGGCCTGTTTCGTCCGCGCGGCATTCACCTCGTCCGCCAGACCGGGATCGATGGCGACGGCGCGATCGACTGCCAGATCGACAAAGCTCTGCGCCAGATCGACATCGCCGGTGGCGAGCGCAGAGCGGATTTCACGCTCGGCGACTGCGCGGTTGAAAACCGGGTCGAGCGCTCGGTCGCTGATCTTGACCGGATCTTGCTCGGTCGCGCGGGCATGTGCGTCGATCCCGCCATGAATGGCGACGGCTGCGGCTAGCGCAAAAACCAAAGCGCCGGCCAATGCGAAAGCCGGATGACTTACAATACGGATGATTGGATGTTGGCCCATCGCCTGCGCGTCACCCTGAATCGAACGCCGTTTTGCCAGCAATTTGCGGCTTTTTAGCAACAGTCGCCGGCCGGCATGTTCGCTGGAAATTCACCCCTCGGCCCGTTATGGTGCGGATGTCGGCGCCAATCGCCGTAATGCAAGCCTGGATATCCCCGCCTATGAGCGACAACATCGTTCCGCATTTCCATAACGATCCGGGTGTGGCGGTCATCGAGATCGGCGCCAGGGAGTTCATGTGCGTCGGCGCCAAGCCGCCGTTCGACCACCCTCATGTGTACTGCGATATGGGTGACGACACCGATTATGTCTGTCCCTACTGCTCGACGCTCTACCGTCACGACCCGGCGCTATCGCCCCACGCGGCACGGCCAGCGGAATGTGAATTGCGCGCAACCGTCTAGCCCCTCGCCGATGTCCTGATGGCCTCACGCGTCGTCATCGTTGCCGGCGCCGGCATCGGCGGTCTCACCGCCTCGCTGGCGTTGGCGCGAAGCGGCTTCCGCGTTGTCGTTCTGGAGCAGGCGGAACGCCTCGAGGAAACCGGGGCCGGCATTCAGCTCACGCCCAATGCCACGCGCCTCCTGCTCGATCTCGGCCTCGGCGATCGGCTGCGCCCCCACGTTGTTGCACCGACAGGAATTCGCGTGCTTTCGGCGCGAAGCGGGCGCGAGATCGTACGTATCCCGCTCGGCGATGCGGCGGCGCAGCGCTATGGCGCGCCGTATTGGATCATCCATCGCGGCGACTTGCAGACCGCGCTCACCGGCGCGGTGGCGCAGGAACGCGATGTTTCGCTCAAGCTCGGCATGAGCGTGGAAGACTTCGTTACCCATGCCAACGGCGTCACCGTGTCGGCGCGGGGCTCGGCCGGACTGTGGGATGAGCGCGGCGACGCCTTGATCGCCGCCGATGGCTTATGGTCGGCATCGCGGCACCGCATCGGGCCGAAGGAACCGCCGCACTTTTCCGGCCGCGCCGCGTGGCGCGCGCTCATACCAACAAACGAAGTGCCGCCCGAATTCCGTGAGCCCATGATTCATCTGTGGCTCGGCCGCGATGCCCATGTCGTGCACTATCCCGTCAAAGGCGGCAAAGCGATCAATGTCGTTGTCATCACCACGGCCGACTGCAGCGGGGCAGGCTGGAGCGAGCCGGCGAGCCGGGTCGACCTGTTGCCGCATTTTCCCCCGGAACGCTGGTCGCCGCAGGCTCGCGCGATCGTACGGATTCCCGAAGCGTGGCTGAAATGGGCGCTGTTCGATTGTCGCCCATTCATGAACTGGTCGCAGGGCGCGGCGGCACTGCTCGGCGATGCCGCCCACCCGATGCTGCCATTCCTCGCGCAGGGCGCGGCGATGGCGATCGAAGACGCAGCCGTGATGGCGCAATGCCTGGCGCGCACACCGGACGACCTTGCGGGCGGGCTAAGGACCTATGTTGCGGTGCGGCGCGCGCGGACCCGCAAGGTCCAGAAGCTCGCGGCGCGAAACGGTATGCGCTATCACCGCAAAGGCGTCCCGGCTATGCTGCGCAACGTGGCGATGCGAGTGATGGGCGGCGCGCATATCTTGCATCATTACGATTGGCTCTATGATTGGCGGCCGCCGGCCGCTCTCTCCATTACCTGATCGCAAAACAAAAATGCCGGAAACGCTCTTTCCCACCACCATCGCCGGCAGTCTGCCGAAGCCGGCATGGCTAGCGGCGCCGAATCGGCTGTGGGCGCCATGGCGCCTGGAGGGCGAAGAACTCGCTGCGGCGAAGGACGACGCCACGCTGCTGGCGCTCAAGCTGCAGGAAGACGCCGGCATCGATATCGTCGGCGACGGCGAGCAAGCGCGCCAGCATTTCGTCCACGGCTTTCTCGAACAGGTCGAAGGCATCGACTTCGATAAGCGCGTCGAGATCGGCATCCGCAACGATCGCTATAAGGCGATGTGTCCAACCGTGATCGGCCCGCTGCGGCTGCGCGCTCGCGTCCATCAGCGCGAGGCGCGGCTGGCCCGCGCCCACACCACGCGCAAGCTCAAATTCACGCTGCCCGGTCCGATGACCATCGTCGACACGATCGCCGACGCCCATTACGGCGACCGGGTAAAAATGGCTTTTGCCTTTGCCGACCTCCTCAATCAGGAAGCGCGCGGGCTCGCCGCTGACGGCATCGACGTGATCCAATTCGATGAGCCGGCCTTCAACGTCTATATGGACGCCGCCGCCGATTGGGGCATCGAGGCGCTGCATCGGGCCATCGACGGCGTCGCCGCCACGAGCGCGGTGCATATCTGCTACGGCTACGGCATCCCCGCCAATATCGAATGGAAGGCGACACTCGGCGCCGAATGGCGGCAGTACGAAAAGTTTTTCCCAGCCCTGGCGCGAAGCCGAATCGACCAGGTTTCGCTGGAATGCATCAACTCGCATGTGCCGATGAGCGTGCTCGGCTTGCTTACCGGTAAGGACGTACTGATCGGCGTGATCGACGTTGCCACCGATCGCATCGAAACGCCGGAGGAAGTGGCTGCGGTGATCGGCAAAGCGGCAGAATTCGTGCCTGCGCAAAAAATCATCGCCTGCACGAATTGCGGAATGGCACCAATGCGCCGCGAAATTGCCGCAATAAAGCTCGAAGCACTCGCGCGCGGCGCAGCGCTTGCGCGCAAAAAATAAACTAGGCGTCGCAAGAACTGTTTCCATTCAACTTCAAATTCAAAACATCGCAATTCGGAGCTCCGCCGATCCCATCGGTAGGATTTCGTTAAAGTTTAACCGATTGGATGGAGGCAACTCTGAAAAAGGGAAGCGCAATGGTGCCGTTCGTGACCACTGTTTCATTCGCCGATAGCGAGGGGATGACCGTGCATCTGCAATACGGCGTGGCCGCGCCGAGCGAGCGCGAAGCGCGCAGCGAATTGCAGCGCCGCCTGATCAACCAGGAAGTTTATAATTATTCGATTTCGGAGATCAGGCCTGCCACATCGAGCGAAGCCCAGGAACTCAACCTTCCCGCCGGCGCGATTATTCTGCTGAATTGATTCTCGTAGCCCGAATGATGCGAAGCGCAGTCCGGAAGCGGCGTTTCAGCCGCTAGGTAATTCCTGGATTATCCTGCGCTTCATTCATGCTAATCATTTTATTTTTCGAGCAGGCCGCGCAGAACCGTGGCGTGACTTAAATCGATTTCGTGCGTCGCCGTGAGCAACGTCGCATTGTGGCCCTTCAGCTCGGCGCGAAGCGCGGCAAGGTCATCGCGATGTGCGGCAAGCTCGCCGCGATAGCGGCGACGGAATTCCGCCGCACGTTTCGGGTCGTGGCCGTACCACTTTCGCAATTCGTTCGAAGGCGCCAGATCCTTCGGCCATAAGTCATATTTGAACGACGCCTTCGACAAACCGCGCGGCCATAGCCTGTCGACAAGGACCCTTACCCCGTCGTCGGCCGAAGCCGCTTCGTATGCCCGTTTGATCTTTATGGATGCGGATTTAGCCTTCACAGCCCTGCCCTTTACTGGCGCCGCCGCCGACTTCGGCCGCGGCTTAGGCTTGGATGGTTTCGGGCGAGAGTTTGTCATCGATCGCTGCGCGAAATGACATCGATCAGTTCGGCGACCTTGCGCCGCTGGTCGGCCTTGTTGCCTGAAGCAATCGCTTGTTCGACGCAATGGGCGGCGTGATCGGAAAGGATTTCTTCTTCGGCGCGACGCAACGCAGCACGCACCGCCGAAAGCTGCGTCACGATGTCGATGCAATAGCGCTCGTCCTCGACCATGCGCGCAAGCCCGCGCACCTGGCCTTCGATCCGCCGCAGCCTTTTCAACACCGACGTCTTGGCAACTGCTTGCATGGCCTCTATATACCCCCATAGGGTATATGATTCAAGGCATTGTCGTGAAACATTCCGATCGTTCTCCGCATACCGCCGCAACCGTGATCGATCCGGTTTGCGGCATGAGTGTCGATCTGGCGAAAAGTCCGCATCGCCACGTTCATCACAGCCATAACTATCATTTCTGTTCGAACGGCTGCCGCACCAAGTTCGCGACCGATCCGCAAAAATACCTAGAGAAACGCCCTGCTCCGGCCCCGGCTCCAGCCGAAGACGTGATCTATACGTGCCCGATGCACCCGGAAATCCGGCGGACCGCACCGGGTTCGTGCCCGGTCTGCGGCATGGCGCTGGAGCCCGAGGCCGGCGGCGCCGACGGTGGCGGCGAACTCGCCGATATGACGCTCCGGTTCTGGATTTCGCTCGCGCTGGCGCTACCGGTTTTCGTCATCGAAATGGGTGGTCACCTCGGATTGGTGCATTTGCCCGTCGGCATTTCGAGTCTCATCCAGTTCGCACTTGCGACGCCGGTGGTGTTGTGGGGCGGCTGGCCGTTCTTTGTGCGCGGCGCGCAATCGTTGCGCTCTGGCCATCTCAACATGTTCACGCTGATCGCCATGGGCACCGGCGTCGCCTACGGCTACAGCGTCGTTGCGGCATTGGCGCCAGGCCTGTTTCCGGAGGCGTTTCGCGACATGCACGGCGGCATCGCGCTTTATTTCGAAGCGGCTGCGGTCATCACGGTTTTGGTTCTGCTCGGGCAAGTTCTTGAACTGCGCGCCCGCGCCTCGACCTCCGGCGCGATCCGCGCGCTGATCGAACTGGCACCGAAAAATGCCCGGCGGATGAACGACGACGGCAGCGACCAGGATATACCGCTCGACGCGGTGGTAGCGGGCGATCGGCTGCGGGTTCGGCCCGGCGAAAAGGTGCCGGTGGACGGCGTTATCCTCGAGGGCAAATCCGCCATCGATGAATCGATGCTCACCGGCGAGTCGATGCCGGCGGCGAAAGAGCCCGGCGCCAAGGTGATCGGCGGCACGCTCAACCAGAGTGGCGGCTTTGTCATGCGCGCCGAAAGAGTCGGCCGCGACACCATGCTGGCGCATATCGTCGATCTGGTCGGCACGGCGCAGCGTTCGCGCGCGCCGATCGCACGGCTTGCCGACCAGGTGGCCGGCTGGTTCGTGCCGGCGGTCATCGCCGTGGCGCTTTTGGCCTTCGCCGCCTGGGCGATTTTCGGCCCGCAGCCGCGCTTTGCCTATGCGCTCGTCGCCGCGGTCACGGTGCTCATCATCGCTTGCCCTTGCGCGCTCGGGCTCGCAACCCCGATGTCGATCATGGTCGGCGTCGGCCGGGCCGCGCGCTCGGGCATCCTGATCAAGAATGCCGAAGCCTTGGAGCGCATGGAAAAGATCGACACGCTCGTCGTCGACAAAACCGGCACATTGACCGAAGGCAAGCCCAGGCTCGTCGCCGTTGTGACGGCGGAAGGATTCGACGAACGCGAACTCTTGCAATCCGCCGCTAGCATCGAGCGGGCGAGTGAGCATCCGCTCGCGTCCGCCATCGTCGCGGCCGCCGCTGCGCGCGAGATCGAATTGTCCCGCGTCGTCGGCTTCGATGCCTCGGCCGGCAAAGGCGTGGTTGGCATGGTCACGCGGCGGCGCGTTGCGCTCGGCAATGCCGGATTTCTGACCGAACTCGGCATTGCAATCGATCCGCTGCAAAGCGATGCCGAACGACTGCGCGGCAACGGCGCCACCGTCGTCTTTGTCGCCATCGACGGCAAGCTTGCCGGGCTGCTCGCGATCGCCGATCCGGTAAAGCCGTCGACGTTATCGGCGCTCGCGGCGCTGCGGACGGAAAACATCGCGATTGTGATGCTCACGGGAGACAGCCGCACTACAGCGGAGGCCGTCGCCAGGAAACTCGGCATCGACAGAGTCGAAGCGGAGATCCTGCCCGAGCGAAAGAGCGCCGTGGTCGAAGAACTGCGCCGTGCCGGTCGTGTCGTCGCCATGGCCGGCGACGGCATCAACGACGCGCCGGCGCTCGCTGCAGCCGATGTCGGCATCGCCATGGGCAACGGCACCGATATTGCCATGGAGAGCGCGGGCATGACGCTGGTCAAAGGCGATCTCGCCGGTATCGCCCGGGCGCAACAGCTTTCCGCTGCCACGATGCGCAACATCCGGCAAAATTTGCTGTTCGCATTTCTCTACAATGCGCTCGGCATTCCGGTCGCCGCCGGCGTGCTCTATCCGATTTTCGGCATTCTGCTCTCGCCTGCAATCGGCGCCGCCGCCATGGCGCTCTCCTCGGTCAGCGTCGCCGCTAACGCACTGCGGCTGCGCCACGTTCCGCTATAGGTAGAAATTTTTCTATGTCAAAGGCGAGTACGCTCCATGCAACTCGCCGACACTGCAAGTCTGCAAGACACAACGCCGAATTTTATCGCGCAGTGGATCGGCTGAGCGGAACTCGCCGTCACACATCACCAATGTCATGGGTGTGTAAGAAAGCTGCCACAAGATGGATATGCCGGATCGCCTAACGTCAATTCCGCAGCGACGCACGCTGCGCGGAATGGAATTGGGTCCGGGGGCATGTCTGCGCTTGGCGCGTCGTCACGTGGCTGGTTGCGCTGCGTTGCCCAGAGTCGTCTGGCGCAGCGACTGTCGATCGGCGTGTCTCTCGCTGTCGCGGGGCCCGGCGGCGGCAGCTCGGCTCAGGGCCCGCAGCCGCAACGCGATTTCTGCACGCGCCCCGATATCGGGAGCGCCGTGCCGGAACCGCAGGATCTTCGTAGTCACGACGGCGTTCTACAGCTCGATCTGACCATCTACGATCAAAAACAGCCCGACGGTTCGATCCGCTACTGTTACCTGACGCCCGACGGCATACCGTCGCCGACGCTGCGGCTCAAGCCGGGCGATTTGTTGATCCTGCGTTTCCGAAACAATTTGATCGACTTCAAGTCCGCATTACCGACTGCGGACCTCGGGCCGCCACAAGCGACGCCGATCGCGGGGCCGCTGTGTCTGTCGCACAAACGAGCCGACCCGTGCACGAGCGGCGCCATGACAGCGACGTCGTCCAACCTGCACTTCCATGGACTGACCGTACCGGCGGTGTGCCATCAGGATGACGTGCTGCAAACCTCGATCGAGCCGGGCGATCCGCCGTTCGAATACCGCTTTCGCATTCCGGCCGACGAACCGCCCGGCCTCTATTGGTATCACCCGCATATTCACGGCTACAGCAAGGCGGAGGTGCTCGGCGGAGCGTCCGGCGCGCTTATTGTTGAAGGTATCGAGCGTGCAAATCCCGCGGTCGCGGGCCTCCCGGAGCGCGTGTTGGTGATCCGCGATCAGGACCTCGTGAATCCTGAGGCCCCACCTTCAAAATCCGAGCCCGTCGTTCCCAAAATGCTGATCGATCGCGACGGCGATGCCGCCAACAACGGCACCGGTTTCGGCAAACCCGCGAAAGATCTTTCGGTCAACTACGTACCCGTGCCCTATCCCGATTACCCGCCGGCCTCCATTACGATGAAGCCGGGCGAACGCCAGCTGTGGCGCGTCCTCAATGCCTCGGCAATGACTTACCTCAATCTCGCGGTGCTCTTCCAACGCACCGCGCAGCAGCTCGGCATTGTCGCCATCGACGGGGTGCCGATTCACTTTGACGGCTCTCCGGCTCCCCCCGTCGAATGGGTCAATCACATCGGCGTGCCGCCCGGCGCGCGAGTCGAGTTCATCGTCAATGGTCCGCCAGTGGGCGTGCCAGCGCTCTTGGTAACACGCTCGGTCGATACCGGGCCGGGCGGCGAGAACGATCCGAACCGCGCGCTCGCATCCATCACCGCCGCGGACGATGCTCCGGAACCGGCCGCGAAGCTCGCAGCCAACCCTAAATCGCTGCCACCGCCGGCGCGGCCCTGGATTGGCGATGTCACTCCGGTCCGGACCAGAAAACTTTATTTCTCCGAGAAACTGACGAACCCGGACGATCCGACCAGCGCCAGTGAATTTTACCTCACGGTCGACGGTCAAAAGCCTGTGCAGTTCGATCCGAATTCCGATGTCCCCGACATCGTGGTGAAGCAAGGTGACGTTGAGGATTGGATCATCGAGAACCGCTCGATGGAGCTGCACGATTTCCACATCCACCAGCTCCATTTCCAGCTGCTCGACTGGTCCGGCATTCCGGTCAACGAGCCGTTTCTGCGCGATACGGTCAACGTCCCCTACTACAACGGCCGCATGTTGGAATATCCGGGCGTGCGACTGCGCATGGATTTTCGCGATCCAAACACCATCGGCACCTTCGTCTATCACTGTCACGTTCTCGAACACGAGGACGGCGGCATGATGGGCAGAATCCGCGTCGAGCCAGCGGATACTGCGAGTTCTGGCGTACCGACCAACCAACCCTGACAGAGGAGACGTATATGTTACGAAAATCTCGTTTCTTATATGGCTGCCGCCTGGGACTAAGTGCCCTGGCGATGACGCAGCTTTCGCTTGCTCCCGTCTTCGCCGCGGAGCCGATGAACCGCGGCGATGACCATACGCGGTCGCCGATCAAGCACGTCATCGTCATCGTCGGCGAAAACCGCAGCTTCGATCACATCTTCGCCACTTACGTGCCGAAGAAGCCCGGCGAGACCGTCAACAATCTTCTCTCCGAAGGCATCATCAAGCTCGATGCCAACAAAAACGCGATTCCAGGACTCAACTTCGAAAAGGCCCATCAGCTCGCGGCGCAGGACCCCGGTTCAAACGACGCGTTCCTGCTCAACCCGCCGAAGCAGACCTTCCCGAATGACCAACTGCCCGCCCCGCTGGTCGGCGGCCCCAAGGTCTCTTACATCCCCAACGAGTGCTCCAGCAGCACGCCGATCACTCAGTGCAGCGCTAGCCTGACGCTTGCGCAGCAATCGGAATCCGGCTTGGAGTTCGAGCTATTATCCGTACTTGCTGAGCGGCGGCACCGGCCAAACCTCGAAGACACCCGACCAGCGCATCAGCAACGTTAATACCCTGCCGGCTGGACCGTTTCAGCTGACGAATAGCAGCACTTTCAACTACGACGACTACGCAGCCAGTCCGGTGCATCGTTTCTATCAGATGTGGCAGCAGTTGAACTGCAGCAACGGCGCCGCCAGCCGCGACAATCCGTCGGGGTGCAACGGTAATCTGTTCGCTTGGGTCGAAGTGACGGTAGGCGCAGGCACGAATGGCGTCACACAGCCCGCGAGCTTCAGCACCGAGTATTCGCCGAGCGCGACGACTACCGGCGAAGGCTCCTCGGCGCTCGGCTTCTACAACGTGCAAAAGGGCGACGCGCCTTATCTCACGAGCCTCGCCGATACCTACGCCATGAGCGACAACTTCCACCAGTCCGTCAATGGTGGCACTGGCGCCAACCACATCATGCTCGGCCATGCCGACATGATCTATTACAGCGACACGTCGGGCAAGCCAGCCGTGCCGCCGAACGGCGTGCAGGTCTTCGGGGGCACCCCCGACGCGGGCACTGTCCATGAAGTGGAAAATCCGAATCCGGCCTCCGGCACCAACAACTGGTATACGGAAGACGGTTACGGCGAGAGCTACAATGCCGGCTATCCGCCGCCCTATACGGCCGAGCCGGTTTACGGCGGCGGGTCATACACCAATTGCTCGGATGCCTCGCAGCCCGGCGTGAAGCCGATCTGGGATTATCTCCGGTCGCTGCCGCGCGCGATCAATCCGAACTGCGAACCGGGCCATTACTACCTGCTGAACAACTATAATCCGGGCTGGTTCGGCAACGGCAAAAACGCCTCTACCGACACCAATCCGGCCAACACGCCGTTCACCGTTCCGCCGTCATCAACGCCGAGCATCGGCGACGTTCTCAACGCGAAGAGCGTTTCGTGGAAGTACTACGGGGACCAGTGGAACAACTACGTCAACGATCCGTACCAGCTCAATTATGGTACGGCTGGACCGACTGCCGACGAGTACTGCAACATCTGCAACCCATTCCAGTATGATACGTCGATCATGTCACACCCGGAACAGGTGGCTGCGCACATTCAGGACTCGGTCAACCTGTACTCGGATGTCGCCAATCACACGCTGCCGGCGGTTTCCATCGTCAAGCCGAGCGGCTACACCGACGGTCATCCCTCGTCTTCCAAGCTTGATCTGTTCGAAGGCTTCGTCAAGAAGATCGTCGATCAAGTCGAAGCGTCGGATTATGCCAAGGACACCGTCATCTTCATCACCGAGGACGAAGGCGGCGGCTACTACGACTCGGGCTATGTGCAGCCGCTCGACTTCTTCGGCGATGGTACCCGGATCCCGCTGCTCGTCGTGTCGCCGCTCGCGAAGCGCGGCTACATCTCGCACGAGTATGCGGACCACGTTTCGATCATCAAGTTCATCGAGCGTAACTGGAATCTGCCGACGATTACCAACCGTAGTCGCGACAACTTCCCCAATCCGGTCGCCGAAGGCAACAATCCCTACGTGCCGCAGAACAGCCCGGCCATCAGCGACCTGTTCGACTTCTTCAACTTCTAACATGGCCTCGGTGCAACTCTCGGAGATGCGTCTCCGAGAGTCCACCGTCATAAGATCGAGCCCGCCGGCCCTTTCGGCTCGGCGGGCTTTTTTTGCTGCGTAATGCCAATTGGGCGAAGGCGACGCCGCAGGCGTTGGCGATCGCTCTACTTGAGGCGGCGGACCCGTAATTCGACTCTTGCCTCGGCGGCGGCAGGGCTCGCGTCGGCGGTATGCTCCTCCGCCACATGAATCGTAGTGAACATCTTAAATATGACTAAGCGTTCGTCCCGCGACAGCACGATTTGTCGCTCGCCGATCCGAGCAATCTTCCAGCCATCGATTTGATCGCCGACGCGCACGTGAACGACCTTTTCGGACGGGGCACCACGGACGATGGCGCTCGGCCCATCAGTGCCGATGAGAATCCCGAAAAGCGTCAAGTTCGGCGGCGGGGCCGGCGGCGCCACATCGCGGACCGCCGTCAACACAGCGGGTGGACGACGGCTGGGGGTAAACAGGGGGCGATCCCGCGTGGCGGTGAATTCATTCAGCGAATGTGCGGCCAGCGGGTTCTCTAGTCTAGCCGCGCCGCCTTGAGCCGGCGCTACGCCGTCCGCGCGGACCGGAACTGCGCCGAGGGCCGATGCCGCGATAATGGCGAAGACCGGGAAGTGCCGTATCATTTTGACCCGACGGGTATTTTGGACCGAGGGACAGAGATTATCGCATCATCGCGCGCCGATCCAATTGTCGACGATTGCCGCATAGGACCTCTGCACGGGCGACGATGCTACCGCCAAGTCCGCCGCACACGCTGCCGGATGTCGACCGGCGCGCGTGCCGATTTTTGCGCTGCTCGGGCCGCCGCCACCGGCGGCCAGGCGCGCGAACTCGAAATGTCCAAGTAGCCCGGCCGGGATGAAGCGCGTCCGCGAGGCATAAACGTGGCGGTCGCCATTGTTGCGCTGGCCATGGACGAAAAAACGCTGCGGCATGATGAGATGGAGATGATCGCGAGCGCGGGTCATGGCGACATAGAGCAGTCGCCGCTCCTCCTCGATTTCCGCCGACGAGCCGGTCGAAAGCTCTGACGGAATGCAACCGTCGACCGTGTTAAGGACGAAGACCGACTTCCATTCCTGGCCCTTGGCCGAGTGGATCGTCGACAGGATGAGATAATCCTCATCCAGCAGCGGATCGCCGGAACGATCGCTGGTCGCATCCGGCGGATCAAGTGTGAGTTCGGTCAAAAAGCGCTCGCGGCTTGGATAGGTCGAGGCGATCTGCACCAGTTGCAGAAGATCGGCTTGCCGCATCATCGCATCTTCGTGGATGCGATCGAGATGCGGCTCATACCAGCGGCGCACCAGATCGAGCTCGGCGGGCCAGCCGGCCGCGCCCGAGCGCACAAGGCGCACGGCTTCGACAAAGGCAGGCCAATGCGCGGCCGCCGCCGCCGTCGGCTTGATGTCGTGGAGTGCCGCCGCGGGATCTGCCTGAGTCTTGATGCTGTCGAGTGTCTTGGCCGCCGTCGCCGGGCCGATGCCGGGCAACAACTGCATGACCCGGAAGCCGGCGACACGATCGCGCGGGTTTTCCGCCCAGCGCAGCATCGCCAGCATATCCTTGATGTGCGCCGCTTCGAGGAATTTCAAGCCGCCGAATTTCACGAACGGAATGTTGCGGCGGGTCAATTCGACTTCCAGCGCTCCGCTATGATGCGAGGTGCGGAACAGCACCGCCTGCGCCTTGAGCGCCATGCCGGTCTCGCGATTCTCCAAAACCTGCTCGACCACGTAGCGGGCCTGGTCGGCTTCGTCGCGCACGCCGACAAGCTGCGGCCGTTCGGCGGAGACGCGGTCCGACCACAAATTCTTGGTGAAACGCTCGTCCGCCAATTCGATCACGGCATTGGCCGCCGACAGGATCGGCTGCGTCGAGCGATAATTCTGCTCCAGCGTGACGACATCCGCCTTCGGGGTGAAGTGACCGGGAAAGTCGAGGATATTGCGCACCGTCGCGGCACGGAACGAATAGATCGCCTGGGCATCGTCACCAACGACGGTCAGGCCTTTGCCGGTCGGCCGCAACGCCAACAGGATCGAGGCCTGCAGCCGGTTGGTATCCTGATATTCATCGACCAGCACATGATCGAACCGTTGCGACACGTCGTCCGCGATCGACGGCTCCTGCATCATGTGCGCCCAGTAGAGCAAGAGATCGTCGTAGTCGAGCACGTTCTGCGCTTGTTTCACTTCGACATATTGCGCGAACAGATGCCGCAACTCGTCGTGCCACGCGGCACACCACGGAAAACACGCGCCTAGCACTTCCTCAAGCGCGATTTCGCTGTTCACCGCGCGCGAATAGATCGCGAGACAGGTGCCTTTGGCGGGGAAGCGCTCCTTGGTCTTGGAAAACCCAAGTTCGTGCCGGACAAGGTTCATGAGATCGGCCGAATCTTCGCGATCGTGGATCGAAAAGCCCGGCGATAGCCCGATATCCTCGGCATATTGGCGAAGAAAGCGCGCGCCGACCGAATGGAAGGTGCCGGCAAAACTCATGGCGTCGGTCATGCCGGAAACGCGCGCTTGGGTGAGCGTGGTGAGAATGCGATCGACCCGCCGCATCATCTCCGCCGCCGCACGGCGCGAAAATGTCAGCAGCATGATACGGCGCGGATCGGCGCCATTCTCGATCAGGTGAACGACGCGATGCGCCAAGGTCGAAGTCTTGCCGGAGCCCGCGCCGGCGATGATCAGGAGCGGGCCGGCATCTCCAAGCGGCAAGCCGCCGTGCTCGACGGCGCGGCGCTGTTGCGGATTGAGCTTTTCCAGGCGCGCCGCCAGCATCTTGGATTGCGAATCAATGAGGGATCGGATTCCGACTGAATCACGATCCCGTTTTGTTCGCAATGACGGTAGCCCGTGGTGCTTCGCCAGCGCGGAACATCGACGCAGAGGCAGGCGTTGTGGACGATGAACCAAATCCGTCGCTGGCTGACGCTGATTGGCGTTTCCACCTCACATCCCCTCTCCTTCGCCATTGTCGGCCTGTACGTCGTGGCCTGGCTCACCTTCGACCCGGGTTCATTCAATTGGCAAGGTATTGCCACCGTGGCGACGTGGATCATGACGCTGTTCATCCAGCGCGCCGAAAATCGGGATACGCAAGCCATCCACGCCAAGCTCGACGAGCTTCTCCGGGCGGAAGGCCGGGCGCGCAACGAGCTGACGGTGATGGATCAGAAAGAACCCGAGGAAATCGCGTCGCACCGAACCCGCGAGCGTGAGATCGCGCATCAGAATTGATGGAAATGCCAACGCACGACGTTGCCGCGCGTTGGCCTTGTTTAGCCCATTTACTTTGCCGCGACGTGAGCGCGGCTGAACGCCTCGATGATCTTCTTGTTGAAGGCCGGCAGATCGTCCGGCTTGCGCGACGTGACGAGACCGGCATCCGATACGACCTGCTCGTCGACCCACTTGGCGCCTGCATTCGACAGATCTGTTTTCAGCGACGGCCACGACGTCATCTTCTTACCCTTGACGCCGCCGGCATCGATCAGCGTCCACGGTCCATGGCAGATCGCCCCGATCGGCTTTCCTTCCTCGACGAAATGACGAACGAATTCGATTGCCTCTGGCACAAGGCGCAACGCGTCCGGATTGATGACGCCGCCCGGCAGCACCAAACCGTCGAAATCATCAGGCTCTGCATCGTCCAATGACTCGTCGACATGAAATCTTGGAACCCTTGTCGAGATGCTTCCAGGCCTGGATCTCGCCGTCCTTATTCGAGATGACCTTGACCGCGGCGCCGGCTTCCTTCAGCGCCTTCACCGGCTCCGTAAGTTCGACTTGCTCGACGCCGTCAGTCGCTAAAACCGCAATAGTTCGGCCTGTCAGTTCTCCTGCCATTACTTTTCTCCTTGAGGTTTGCGGAGCCCGAGTAGCGGGGCAACGTTGCGCTCGGCATACCGTTCCGAGGCTGCGGCTCGCGGCAAAAGGAACCGTCGGGGAACTCGCCCGCTTAATTGGACGAGGCACAAATGGCTCTTCCGCTCCGCGTCCCATTCCCTCCGATGGAGGCCCTCTCGGTCGATACGATCCCAGTCGGAAAAGAGTGGCGCTATGAGCCGAAATGGGATGGCTTCCGCTGTCTGGTGTTTCGCGACGGCGGCAAGATCGAATTGCAGTCGAAGTCCGGACGTTCGATGACGCGCTATTTTCCGGAAGTCGTGGCGGCGCTGGCCGCGCTGAAGCCCAAGCAATTCGTGCTCGACGGCGAGATCGCCGTGCCCTCCGACGGCGCTTTCTCGTTCGACGCCCTCCTGCAGCGGATTCATCCGGCGCCGAGCCGCGTCCGCAAACTCTCAGTAGAGACGCCGTCGCTGCTTATCGCGTTCGATCTACTGGTCGTGCCGGACGGCGAACTTCTCACCGACAAACCGCTCGACGAACGGCGTCGCCAATTGGAAGCGCTTTTCGCCAAATATTGCCGGGGGGCGCCATGCCTTCGACTATCCCCGTCGAGCACCAAACTCAGCGAGGCGAACGGGTGGTTGCGCCGCGCGAGCGCCGCGCTCGACGGTGTTATCGCCAAGCGGCGTGATCTCAATTATCGCTCGGGCGAGCGCAGCGGGATGCAAAAAATCAAGAATTACCGCAGCGCCGACTGCGTGGTTGGCGGTTTCCGCTACAATGAAGGCAGTTCGCTGGTCGGTTCGCTGCTGCTTGGGCTTTATGACGATGCCGGGCTCCTCCATCACGTCGGCTTCACCTCATCGCTCAAGCGCGGAGACAAATCGGCGCTCACCAAGAAGATCAAGCCCTTGATAGGACCACCCGGATTCACGGGTAATGCGCCGGGTGGACCGAGCCGTTGGTCGACCAAACGCTCGGGCGAATGGGTGCCGTTGAAGCCGAAGCTCGTCGTCGAGGTCTGCTATGATCATTTTACCGGCGACCGTTTCCGGCACGGCACACGCATCTTGCGATGGCGGCCCGACAAGGCGCCAAAACAATGCACACTCGATCAGGTCAGGCAGAAAAAGGCAAAGCTCCTGGCGCTGCTTGGCTAGCCATCGCCCTCCCCTTTTGTCGCGATGGATTAATGCGCCACGCGGTGGCCGCCTCGGTCTATTCGCATCGCCCGGCATTATGGCTATAGTCCCGGCGCAAGGCGACCTTTCGCCGCTAGCCAGTAGCTCTTCCATGATCACCACCCCGTCGCCAGCCGGTATCGCGCTTCTTCTTGGCCTGAGCTTTTTTCTCGGGCTCGCGTTCGAGGATTACTTCGCGCACACCGACGAACGGCGTCCGGGCGGTATTCGTACCTTTCCGATGCTCGCGCTCGCGGGCGGTGTGCTTTATCTTTTCGATCCCGTTCATTTTATCCCGTTCACCGGCGGCCTTTTTGTGCTGGGCGCATGGCTCCTGGTCTATTACCGCGCGCATGTGAGCGAACATCTCGCCGAACATGTCGGGGAGGATGATGAAAGGACCGAAATCAATATCGGCCTTGTCGTGCCGATCCTCAACACTCTCGCCTTTTTGCTCGGCGCGGTCGCGCTGGCGCTGCCGCCGTGGATCGCAGTGACGATGACGGTGAGTGCGGTTCTCCTTCTTACCGGCCGCAAACAGCTTCACGGTCTGGCGCAGCGGCTGGAGATAAAAGAGATCGTCACCGCCGGCGAATTTCTGATCCTCACCGGCATCGTGCTGCCGCTATTGCCGAACCATCCGGTGACAACATTGACCACGATCACGCCGCGTCAGGTCTGGCTGGCCTTGGTCGTGGTCTGCACGTTTTCCTATATCAGCTACCTGGCGCAGCGTTATTGGGCTGCCGCCGCCGGCGGCCTTTGGATGGCCGCGCTCGGCGGACTTTATTCGTCGACCGCCACCACGGTGGTGCTGGCACGGCAGGCCAAGGCCGACCCGGCCCTACGGCGTCAGGCCCAAGCCGGCATCACGCTCGCCACCGCTATCATGTATCTGCGGATCCTCGCCGTCGTCGCGATCTTCAATCTGGAGCTAGCGCGCCATCTTGCGCTGCCCCTTGCCGGTTTGTCGCTTGCGGCATTCGTGATTTGCGCTTGGCAATACTGGTACCTGAAATCACCCGCGGATGACGCCAAAGCCGCGATGCCGGTACCGATCAGCAAGAATCCGCTCGAACTCGGTCCGGCGCTTGTCTTCGCGGTATTGTTCATCGTTACTTCGGTGGTATCGAGCCGAGCGACCGCGGCGTTCGGCGCGACGGGCATTTATTCGCTCGCGGCAATTGTCGGCATTTCCGACATCGACCCGTTCGTGCTCAATCTGGCGCAGGGCGGCACGACAAGTGTCACCGTGACCGCCCTCACTGCCGCTATCCTGATTGCTGCGTCGTCCAATAATATACTCAAGGCGATTTATGCGGCGAGCTTTGCCGGCGGCAAGGCGACGGCCGCCAGCGCGGCGGCGCTCCTCCTTCTGGCCGCGGCCGGCCTCGCGGCGGCGCTCGCCATTGCTAATTTCTTCTGATGCAACACTTCCAGTAGATGAGATTGCGGCGGTTATCGCGAACCTGGCACCAGGCGAAACTTTCGGTCAGTGTAGAGTATGATCGCTCTGAAACTCGGTAATGAACGGACAATTTTTATCCTTCGCCGCATTCTGCAATAGCTTTTCATTGCTCATGACCGCCTCGTATTCAGGCCGGTAGGCAACCGATCCGACGAGCGCGCCGGCGTTGCTGTTGCCGCCAGCATCCGCCTTGTCCATGAGACCGCGCAACTCTTTCTCACGGGCAACCAAGATCTTCCATTGGTCGGCAAGATCGTTGCAGTGATAGGCGCTGTAACGGCCGGGATCGACCAGGAGTGTCCCCGCGCCTTCCGGCAAGCCGCAGGCGGCGAGCACCACGGCGGCAACCGCCAGCGCCGCGCCGCAATGGGTAGCGCGCCACAGCTTCGGCCAGCAAATTGCCTGTGAAAAACTATCGCCGCGAATTCCCATCCGAGCCCCAGCGCGCGCCTCGGCGCGCATTCCCTTATTTTGGTGGCAGCTTGCTGCGCCGCAAATAAGGCAGGGTTTTCGTAAAGTGTCGCGCGCTATTAGTCGATTTGCGGAAATTCGACGCCGAGTGTTTGACCATTGCGCCAAACCAGGCGGCAATGCCGCCTGGTGCGGCCATTTCGCGTTAACACGAGCATAAACGCTTCAGGAAGTGGCTCGTCGGCTTCAAGGGAAAGCCGCGCGCCACCCTCCGAAATGTCGACAACTGCACACGGCACCAGCGGCGCCTCGGTGCTGATCTGTATCCGCGCATGGTAGTGGAATTGCTGCCGCGGTTTTTTGCGCAATTCGGCGTGGTTGCGATGATTGCTCACAACGACCAAGACCTACTCGCCGTCCGCCGCGTGCCGGCAAACGGTCCAATAGCCTAAAACCTAAGTAAAGCACATTAAAGACCCGTAAATTCACGGTGTCGCGGGGCGTCAGGCGGCCCCTGACATAGCGCGCCCCGGGCTGCGGCACGGCAGACTTATTCTGGCCGCAGAGATGTCGATTTTATTACAAAGGTACCGTGACGGTAAAGTAGGCCGATGAACTTCGCTTGGCTGACCTGGTCGAATCCGGTTGCGCTGTGGTGGATATTTCTGATCACCGTCAGCGCCGTAAACGTCGTGCTGTGGTTTAAGCTGTGCGCATTCGCGGTCAGGACGGCGAACAACCGGAGGCCCGGTCTATTTGGAATCGAACCGCTCGTGTTGCTGAGCGGCGCCTATGTATTCGGCTGCGCTTTCCGCTCTATCTTGCCGCGCGCCGACGTCCAGCGCATTTGTTTGTTCGACACCTGGCTGTCGAGTGTGATGGTCGGGCGTTCCGTCGCCACCGTCGCCGAGCTTTGTTTCGCCATCCAATGGGCAATCGTGCTGCGCGAACTCGCCCAGCTATCTCATTCCGATACCGCCAAGAATATTGCGAAATTGATCGTGCCTCTGATCGCACTTGCCGAATGCTGTTCCTGGTACGCCGTTATCTCGACCGACTTCCTCGGTAACGTCCTGGAAAATTCGTTGTGGACCGTGACTTTTACGCTGATCGCGATCGCGCTCGCCCGCGTCGCCTCAAGCTTTCGCGGTATCCCGCAATGGGCCGTCGCCGCAACGGCAGCCGGCGCTGTCGGCTATGTGATCTTCATGTCGACTGTCGACGTGCCGATGTATTTCGGGCGCTGGCAGGCGGAGCTTGCGGACGGAACACAGCCATTCGGACTTCTCGCCGGCCTCTATGACGTCGCAACACGCTGGATCGTCACCCATAATATTGCCCGCTGGCATCACGAAATCCTCTGGATGTCGCTCTATTTCAGCGCGGCGGTGTGGGCGAGCCTTTTGCTCGGCGGTTTTCCTCTGGTGAAAAACCAGCTGTCGCGCTACCGGCTACGCCGGCCGTTCCTGAAAGCGGCGCGCCGGCCGCTCGTTATTTCCTGACTAAACCAAACTTAAGCAAACCAAATAGCGGCGGCCTTAATGATAGGCATTTCGCCTGGAGCATGATCCCGAAAAGTGGGAACCGGTTTTCGGGAAAGATCACGCTCCAACAAAGAATCTAGACCCTGATCCGATTCAATTGAATTGGATCAGGGTCTAGAATCCGTTAGCCTATTGGTGCCGATTCGCTCCGCGCTCGCATTATTTATGGCGCCCTGGAGGTGACGAGCATGATCATCACGGTAGCCACCATGAAAGGCGGCAGCGGCAAAAGCACGCTCGCAAGCTGCCTTGCGGTCCACTGGCACTTGCGCGGCCGGCGCCCGACTTTGATCGACGCGGATCCGCAACGCTCCATCGTGCGGCTTGCCGCCCGCGAACGCGCGCTGGGCGGCGTCGCGGTGATCGAGGACGCGACCGAGAACGCGTTGACGACGGCGCGGCGGCTCAGCGGCGGCGGCGGCCTCGTCATTATCGATACGCCCGGTTTTCGCTCGCAGACGACCCTCGACTGCATCGCAGCGGCGGATTTTTTGCTGGTCCCCGTCAAGCCGTCACCGTTCGACGTCGATCGCATGCTGGATACGCTCGGCATATTGACTGACCGCGCCGATGGCCGGCGGCCGCTGTTCCGCTGCCTGCTGACGCAGACGACGCGCGATTCCGTTATCTCGAGGCACATCCGCGCCGAACTCGCCGAGGCCGGCCTACCGGTGCTCAATAGTGAAATGTCGAACCGCGTGGCCTATCCGGAGGCGAGTCTCTGGGGCGCGACGCCGAGCCTCATCAGCTGGAAAGGACCCGCGGCGAAGGAGATCGCGACCATCGCCGACGAGGTAGACGCCGTTCTCGGCGCACAACAGGCCGCTGCATGACCCGTAAACCGCTTCCCAAGGCCATCAGGCGGCCGGTCGCCAATCTGCGCGATTTCGCTGCCGACACGGCGATTGAGGTAGAGGCGCCGGCATCCGCCGCAACGGCCGCGCATGGCGCGGCCGAACCCGAGCTTGCGGTCTCCTCGGCGCCGATCGCCAACGATTCGTCGCCATTAATGACCGAAGAAGCCAAGCTAGCAGCGGCAAAGCGGCGGGCGGCAGCGCACAAGATCGTCAGCCGCTACAAGAACTTCGCAGCAGTGGGTGGCCTTGTCCCGCTGCCGGTCGCCAATATCGCCAGCGTCACGGCCGTTAATCTGCGTATGGTGAAGCAACTTTCCGATCTTTATCAGGTACCGTTCCAGCGCGACCGAACGCGGGCGCTGCTTGTCGGACTGATCGGCGGCGCGGTGCCGACCGGAGTTGGAACCGCAACATCGGCGACACTGATGTTTGTGGTGCCGGGCGGCCTTTTATGGGGAATGGGCGCCGCCGCACTTACCGCGGGCGCCCTCACCCGTGCCATCGGTCTGGTGTTCATCGAAAGCTTCGAGACCGCCGCGGCAGACGGCACCGCGGGCTAAAATCATCTGCCATCGTTCCCTTCTCCACGAACAAGCTGCTGCGCCACGGCTGTCCTCTGGTTTCCGCTGTCCTATGGCTTCCGTGCCGTGAAATTGATCACGGCGGACATGCCGCTATGTGATGCGCCCTCGTGCATCTCGCGTTCCTCTTCGACGAGGCTCTTGTCGCGATAATCGCCAAACGTGCCCTCGATCAGCGAGCGCGTGTAGAGGTTTTCGATCTGCTTGGGTCCGCCGGTGCCGTAGTCCAATTGCTTGGGCGTGTAACCCTGAATGATCAGGAGCCCGCCGGATTTGAGCGCCCGGCGCATACCGGCCCACTTCAAGGCGCGCTCCGCGGGCGAACTGAATTGAGTGAAGATTTCGACTACGACATCGAAGGCTGCCTCCGGATAGCTCCAGCTATGCACGTCGACTTGCTGAAAGTTGACGCTGACGCCCCGTTCGGCCGCCAATGCGCGCGCCTTGCCCTGTGCCGACGGCGAAAAGTCGATCGACAAGACGTCGAGGCCCTGTTGGGCGAGCCAAACACCGTTGCGCCCCTCACCGTCCGCCACCGTCAGCACTCGGCCGCTGGGCGGGAGCAAGGACTTACAAGATGCAAGAAAATAATTCGGCTCTTTGCCAAACGCAAAACCGGGTGCGGCGTAGCGGGCTTCCCAACGATCATATTCGCTCAAGAGTGTCTCCTCGAAAAAATAATTTAAATCGAGCCGTCGTGTCGCCTTTTCGGCTCGATGCCAGTTGCGACCGTGCGCACCTCTATAGCTCGGTTGTGTCTCGCCCGCCGGGTTTTAGCCATCACTGCGGCTTATCGGCGGTCAGCGCCATGATCTTCTTGAATTTGGCGAAATTGGCGGTGAGAAAATCGCCGAATTCCTGCGGCGTACCGCCGCCCAGAACCGCACCGTTCGCCGTGAACTGGGCGCGCACTTCAGGCATTTGGAAAATCCGGTTGATCTCTTTGTTGAGCCGATCGACGATCTCGGGCGGCGTGCCTTTCGGCGCGGCAAGCCCGTAAAACGTCACGTAATCGTAATCCGGATAGCCCTGCTCCGCGATCGTAGGCACATCCGGCGCACTGGCCAGACGCTTTGGGCTGGTCACACCCAGCGTATGCAGGGTTCCCTGCTGGATATATTGGTCGGCGACCGATACGCCGATGAACATGCCCTTGACCTGACCGGCCACCACGTCTTGCAACGCAGGGCCTATCCCTTTGTACGGCACCACGAGCGCATCCATTTTCGACATGGCCTTGAACCAAAGGAAGCCGATTTCATGCGGACTGCCCGGGCCGAGCGATCCGAAGGTAAACCAATTGGGGTGGCTGTTCGAATAGGCAACAAGCTCCGGTAGCGTCTTCATCGGCACTTGTTCCGCGTTCACGGTGAAAACCAGCGGCACATAGGCCAGTTTGATAATCGGCGCGAAATCCTTCTCCGGATCGTACGACGTGTGAACGCCGAGCATGGCGTTGATCGCCAGCGAATTGAATACCATCCCGATCGTGTATCCGTCAGGTTCGGCGCTCGCGAGAACAGCAGTGCCCGTGACGGTCGACCCGCCCGGCCTGTTATCGACGACAATTGGCTGGCCTAGCGACTTCTCCAGTTGCGCGCCAATCACGCGCGCCAGGAGATCGGTGCCGCCGCCCGGCGGATAGGGCACAATCCAGTGAATGGGCCGATCCGGCCAGGATGCGGCGTTCGCCGCGGTCGCTAATGAAGCGAGGCAAAGCGCCAACAGAATTTTCCAGGCCCTCATCGTTTGCTCCCTGTTTTTTATTCAAGCCTAAATCGGCTCTATTTTCGTTGATGTAACTGCGGCTTCGGCCCGCTCCCGACTTCAGGCGCCAATGGATTTCGGATTTCTTCGCTGGAATCTCGGACCGGCCCCACGGCGCGCGATGGCTACAATGCCGCGACAGATCAATTATGGAAAGCCGAGTTCGCAAAGCATAGCGCCGATAGCGCCGGTTGCATTGATCGGAAGCGTGCGCGGCCGCTCGGATTGGGCGCTAATGGCTTGCCGCGGCACCACGTGGAAGCCGCGGTCCGCGACTCACGGCTCTCATTCACCAGTCACCACGGCCTCGACGGTGCCGCGATTCTGACGTTCGATGAATTGCACGGCAAATCCGCCCTCGAAGTGGCGGACGACGCGGCCGACCACGCTTCCAACCGCCAGAACCGTTCTGACCTCAGGCACTGTTTCCGCAGAGATTGCGGCACCGGAAACGGACAAATTAAGAATGAGGCAAGTCTCGATGCTGCCGTCGGCAAAGACCAGCTTCGAATACAGATTTTCCGGTACGATGCGTTCGTCGGCGCGCCGGTTCGAGGCGTCGTGGTTTTTGTAATCCTCCAGCCATTCAATCTTGGCCGCAAGCGCCTCGCGCCGCTCTGCGTTCGCCGCGATTTTCATCATGAAGCCGCGCGTAAGAAGCCGAGCGATGGGACCTTCCACTTTGCCGAGATGGTCGATATTGGCGATGACGCGCTCACCGACTTTGCCGCTGACCGGTCCGGCGATGCCGATCTCGTTGGCGGACAGATAGACCGCGCGGCACGCAAATACGCGGCGCTCGCCGCGCGCGTTCCGTTGGTCAGCAAGCGAATATCGTCCTGGAACACTGACGATGACACGGAGGTCATTCCGGGGCTCGACAAAAACGACGTCGCCGTATTCCACCCGCTCCAACGACATGATCCCGGTTCCCGGCCTAGCCCTTTGTTCAAGATAATGGCGGCGCGTTAAAAACCTTCAAAGCCGCCTGCTGGAACCGTGTCATCGCCGACCTGGCTAAAAAATGGGCTCGCGCCCAACTTAGCTCATCCGGTCGCTTCAGAAGCCGCGGGCTGGGTCGCGCGCAACCTCAAGAGCGACAACAGCCGATCAAGCGGCATCGGCTGACCCAGAAGAAAGCCCTGGCCATAGTCGCAACCCATGCGCACCAGAGCCATGGCTTCGGACGCCGTTTCAATGCCAACGGCGACAGCTCTGATGTCGAAACTGTGTGCGAGTTCTATCAGTTTCCGGCACATCCGCGCGCGGCTTCTATCGGACCCGCACTCGGCGATAAATGTGCGGCCAAGCTTGAACTCGGCAAACGGAAGTTCCGGAAGACGCGTCAAAGCGGAATAGCCGCGGCCAAAGTCGTCCACGGCAAGCCGCACATTGATCGGCGTCAATTTGCTCGCAATAGCGATAGCCGCCTCCAGATCGGTCACGATCTGCTCTTCCGTGACGTCGATGATGAGGCCGGGCCAATGACCTGATCTCGGGCCGACGAAATCGGCGAGGGGCAGCTGTAAAAGGGCATTCATCGCCATATTGACTGAAAGGGGCAGATTGACCCCCATTTCGGCAAACTTCGCCCCCGCTGCCAAGACGCTGGTTGCCGAGTGCTTCGCCAGTGCCAGAAGATCGCTTTCCGAGGCGCCGGGCATGAACGCGGGAGGCAGCACGATTCCGTATTCCGGATGGCGGGCACGAACGAAAGCTTCGGCACCGATAAGCTGCTTTCGGCGAAGATCTATTTTGGGCTGATACCAATATTCGATCCACGCATTGTCGAGCGCTTCGTCCAGGCCAAACCGGGTCGCGGCCGGTGCCGCGTCGCCAAGACTAAGCGTGCGAACGATATCGACGATGTGGTGGGCCTGGAAAGGCTTAGGCAAGCCTGGAAGCACCATCAGCTTCTGCTGTTCGGCGATTTTTTTGACGTGATCGAGCACCGCGGCCCCTCGGGCGCTCATGAGCTGTATAAAGCCGAAATAGCCTTGTTGGGCGAGCGCCTGCATCAGCTCGATGGTTTCCCTGGAGTCGGGACCAACGTTGAGAAACACCAAATCGGGCGAACGGCGATCGACTGCCTGAAGAAATGACGAACCGTCGGAATATTCTTCCGTCCGAACGCCACGGCCGAACAGAGTCAGCGATAGGAAATGACAAATCTGCGTATCTTCGTCGAAGATGTAGCAAACCGGCATGCGGTCACGGACCGTACGCTCCTTTGGAACGAACGGTGTATTGGCAACTGCGGCAACCGATCCCTCAATCATATCGTTTCTCGCGTCGGTGACATGCGAGCCCGGCATTGTCGATTCACGGCGTCATACAGATCGACAGCAAAGACATACCTTCCGGTTAAATATACCTTTCCGATGGTGCAAAGGCGGCCCCCGGCCATTCGACGATGCGACAATGGGGTTTATCGGTCAGGATACCTTCTGGAAATGCTGGAGCACTTTTTGGCGTCCCTGCCAAAAACGGAATAGCCGCTGGGCGGAGGCAACCGGGAGCGCCCTATATTGATCGCATAGCAGCTCGAGATGCTCGTCGTCGGCGCAGCTCACCAAAATTACCTGGCACGCCGTTTGCCAATCCCACGCCATCGTCTTGCAAAGAACCATGAGACCGAAGCCGTTGGCCGCATCAAACAGGCATCCGATTTGTTCAAACGAAATCCCACTGAGCAATGACAGCCCGGCAATAACGTCCGCGAGGCGTGCCGAATTGGCGAATTCCAGAGTTTTCCTCGTCAGCAGCTCGGAATCCTGGCTGTATTGGCTCATGAGACGTTGGGCTTGTGCCCGTTGCTGCGCCGTCACGGGCTTTGGTGCCGCCTGAGTGGAAATTTCGACCAATATCTGTTTGATTGCATCTTGCCGGTCAGGCGCTGCGGATGTCAGCAACTTGTTGCGCACGACCTCGGTCGCCTGAGCCAACAGCTGCCGAAACAGGCGCGGCGGAATATCGGCTCTACCGGCGATCAATTCGGTAAGCCTATCGTCGCTGTCGGCGCGCATGACGAGCTTTGCCATGCCGATCTGTGAAAAGCGGGCGCCGGCGTTTGCCGCAAGCCTATGGGCGACTTCGGAATCGCCCCGATCGACGAGAACGTCCGTCACCCTCTCTTTGAGGTGAGAACGGCTCGAAATCTTCGCAAGTTGCCCATGGCTCTTCGTATTTGCGATTTCGATGAGATCATCGTCCGTCAGGCTCTCGGAGCTCGCCAGAATCGGCCCGGAAATTTCGATATTGTCGTGCCGTGCAAGAAACCGGACTGTATCGAGCGGCGCGTTGGCGATGGGTGCCAGCCGGCCGCTCAATTCAGTGAGAGCGCGGCTTTCGACGTGCCTGACGAGTTGCCCGATAACGCTGTCGAACAACGCGGTCTGGTCGGACGTAATCGATGGAGCATCCCCAACAAAGAGGTCGGTAACGCGCCGCAATACGTCAACCCGTTTTGCGTCGGAGGCGTTATGAAGTGCGGACTCGACTTCGTTTATTATCGAAACGACGGGCATTCTGGCCCTTTTGTCAGCTTCGCGCGCATTATCACGTGCGACCATCCATTCTTGGATGATCCGCCAAGAGTTATCGGCTTACCGCTTAACAATTTACAACTTGTATTTGTTGAAGGTTGCCAATCCGATTAATGGCTAAAATTTTATGAAAACTGTTTCCATTGGCTTGCGCGGCTTATCTGTTTAGTAGGCCCCCCGTCGGGCACACCGTGACGACGCAGGCCGCGGCTTAGATCGAATTTCAGTACCCAAAGATGTGAATAACACGGGGATGTTGGCGTTAATAGGTAAGACCCACTGGAATGCCAGGAGGCGACCATGCGGCTCTCACTACTCATGTTGGGTTTCTTACTCGGCTCGGCCGGGATCGCGACGCGCGCCGAGGCCGAAGATTATCCATGGTGCGCGATCTACAGCAAGGACGGCGACACCCATTGCTACTTTTCCACCCGTGAGCAGTGCCTCGCAGACGTCAGCGGGATTGGCGGTTTTTGTCAATTTCGGCCATCGGCCGCTACTGCCGCCAATCCGAACACGCGTTATCGGACGCGACCGAAGCCTTAGGAAGAGCTTGTCTATTTCGCCGGTGTCTCCGGCTTTCGCCGAGCCGCTGGAAAAGTTACAGAGCTCCGACCAGAACGGATCGTTCACCGGTTCCGATTTCGGCGCTGGCCCAAAGACCGAACGGAGTAACTCCAGCCCGATTATGCTTAATAGGAACAGATGCCGAAAGGCGTACGGGCCCGGAACAGAAAGCGCGACAAGAAGGTGCAGACGATTTTGCAGCGAGAGGGCTGGCGCGTGCTACGCTTCTGGGAGCATGACATTGAGGTGGACCCGCAAAAAGTCGCACGCGAGATAGCAAGAGCGATCGAGAAATCCAAGCGCACAGGCCGGTGAATCACGTCGCAAGAAGCCAAAATATGGTGCGGACGGCCGGAGACCAAAACCATTAACCTAAGCTATTGATAAAACAATTACATTTTGAGAGGTGGCAGGCTTCGTGTAGCGCGTCGTGTAGTGGAAAAGCGGCACAATCCCGAACGTTAAAGACACCGTGACTAGCAACTCCGTACGAAGCACAGGTACAACTCATGCAAGATCGAGGCGTACCGTTTCATATTTGTTACGAAGAACGGTGATGAGGTTCGCCCCTCCGACGACCCCGTCTAGATCGTCCCGGTCGAGGACGACGATTACAATCCCACGGTCCTGAAACAGCTTCAGTTGTTCACGTGCAGCGTCGGTTGTCCTGCCCTGGCCGGTGAGGCCCTTTGAGGAAAACAGTACTCCAAAGCGCGACTTGATCGAGTCCAGAACTCTACAGAACTTTGCTATCACAGTGAAATCGGCAGGGGTTTGCCAGTCCTTACACTCGCAAACGAAATGGCGACCTAGCTCGGATCGAAAATCAACGTCGAAGCCTTCCATCGCGCAAACCACATCATAGTCAGTGGACTTGCTCTTCGCGCGCGTCCTAACACGGCACCCAGCCATACAAGACATTAGATATTTGGCGAGTTTTTCCAGAGTCTTCCCCGTCTTGTCAGGGAGCTTTGAAAGAAGATGCTCCATGTACTTTGGATTTATTCGATAAATTAAAGCCTCAGCCTGCGAAGGAAGCGTGGTCAACCAATCATCGTCTAGGCTCTGCAATAGAGCTTCTGGAAACAGGGCCTCGTCTGGGAACTCGCCGGCACGCTTGAACACCTGCCGGGCGTATTCTTGCATCTTCCCGTCTGTCACACCGCCTGCAATCAAACGAAAATACACTCCGGTAGTTCGTGCGGAAATAGTTCCTCCGTCTTGAACTGCATCTTCGCACAAGGTCAGCATCAAATAGCGCAGGGCGTGAACTCTGTATTCCAAAATACGGTAGCAGTCGCTGATACGCACCAGGGGTGTCCCCTTGTGGATGCGTGTGCCAGCCTGCTGCCCTTGTAGCAGGTGCTGATAATGCTCCCAGTGAACCTGAAGGGCTTCGTGAAAGCGTCGCTGGTACGAAAGCGCTAGGCCAGAATAGTCCCACGCCTGGAGTCCATTGCCGCTAGCCGCCTGCGAGGGCGGATACTTGCTCTGCAATAGTGCGATTAGTCCGTTTACTTGGTCCGGTTGACTAATAAGTGGCCACAATTCGGGGTCAACCGCGTTCAATTGATCCTCGTGACTAGGCATTTACTTCTTGACCTCTAACTTGCTGAACAGAACGGAGTTTCGTTGCGTCTTAATCCTTCCAACGAAGGCGGCCACATTGGCAATCAGCGACGCCAGTATCCGCCTTCCTGTGCCAGACCGGTGTCCCGCAATCCTCACACCTGAATGCGTCCAAAGCACGCTCACAGTTGTTAATCACGGTTTCGGCCTCGCTCCTACTTGCGCTAAAGGTGTGGGTCGCCCGATTTACCCAAGTGACCAACTGGGGTGCGACGGCCTCTAACGCGCGAATGGCATCGTTGTTCTTCACGAACGTGGTTCCATCGGCACTTTTCAGTCTAAAGGCCTTATTCGCCCGCGAGATGAGCCTAGGGATGAACTGCCCAGCCGTTCTGTGGTCATTCTCATCTCCTCTAAGATGAGGGACAGGTATCTCAAGTTTTTCGGCGATCTCCGAGAGGGCGTGGTCCATGATCCGCCGGACGTTGCTTTCAGCATCCTCAGGGTCGGTATCGATCTTCGATCTTGCTTTGGCGAAGTCTGTTGCATGATCGGCGAAGCGTATACCTACTGCCGGACCATCCCACGGCAACAGTCGCTGAAAGCTCCAACGCGAAGGCTTCAGAAATCGGGCAAGTTCGAAGTACCATTCGCGGTCATGAGTTAGGAGCAGGATTTGCCGATCCGAGAACTCGTCCTCAAGTAGTTTAGACACGTGGGACCTATGTTCCCGGTCAAGACTGACCACAACGTCATCCAGGATGATCGGCCGGTCTGATCCCGCCTCTTGCTTGGTCATCGCAAGAAACAAGCACAGACCAAGCGCGTTGCGCTGTCCCTCCGAGAGGGTCAAACGAGGCGACCGTTGCTCGATTCCGTAGAACTTCAATGCTACGTCGATTGCCTTGTCAGCATCCCGGGGCGCATCGAGGTGTATTTCAGTTATCGTTTGACGTGGGTACAAAATATTCCAAAATCTCTGTATGGTGTCGGAAATTGTACCAAATACCGCTATTGCTTGTTCGCGGATTTCATCGCGAATCTCTTCCTCTACGAGCGAGAGGAAGCCCAATAATGCCTCAACACGATGGATTCGGTTGGTGGCGTCTGAAGCCGTTAGGTGATCCCTTATTGTTGTGACTTGATCTTTGTGTAGCATGAGTTCTTGAACGCCGGGTGGAGCTTCACGTAGTGACGCGTTCGCCGCGAAAATAATTGCTGAGCCGGCGTTTTCAATGTTGGTGAGGTCCGTGTCGGTGCACTCTGTTCTGAAAGCGGCAATGTTGGACTGCTGTACTTCAAGGAAAACCGCCTTCAGATTACCGGACTGTTCTCTCCTCCAGACAGCGAGAGCTTGCCCTCCAGTTAGGTTACGCAAATGAAGAAAGGCATCGCAGACAGAGCCTATCGCTTCACGATGATTTACAAATAGGGCATTGACTGTTTCCAGACGTTCACGCTCGCTAGAAACATGAGCACGAAACTCCGCAGCCTCGACTTCGGTGCCGCAGGCTGGACATTTGATAAAAGTCTCTGTCCCTTCTATAGCTTCATTGAACAGACGAGCGGCATTCAAGACCTCCAAGCGTTCCTTTACGAGCGGCTCGGCGACTGATTTTATCCGCGATGATGTTGCGCGCGCATCGGCTATGTACCGAAGTAATGCATTTGCGGCGATCTCTTGCAAAGCTGCGGCCTGACGGCTTTGGGCGTCCAACGAGTTAAGTTGTTGTTGTACGGCCTCAGATACTGCGCCCACCATCTCTGTCGGGTTCGAACTAGCAGCCATCTTGACATAGACAGCATTTAATTCGGCCAATTTAGCAAGAAGGTCGGTTGTGCTGGCCTCTCGGCCAAATATCCTTTGCCGCCGTTGTTCTACCTCTGCTACCTGCCGTCTCAGCTGCTCCAGCTTGGACAAGTTCAAAGTTTCGCGAGACAATCGCCGAAGGTTATCGGCCACACTCTCTAAATGCTGAAGTCCCAGCAAAGGCACCAAAGCGGAGTATTTCTCTCCTTTGCTGGCCTTGATAAATGCCGCAATTTCGTCTTGCCGTAATGCAACTCGTCTGTAATCCCACCCTTTAACTTCGACTAAGCCCTCTCCCGTTATCGTGGGTGCGCCTGCCGCCTGCCATTTACATGAGACTGTTTGGTCGTTCGCGAGTGTTATCGAAACGCTGGTGGGCGTGTCCCGCGGTCGGTGAGTGTTAATTATGCCCTTTTCCTGGAAGCGTCCGCTGTATTCGTGTGCTAAATGATCGATCTTCCCCCCGCGCACGCTGACCTCAACCCCGTCCACAAACGACGACTTTCCACTTCCGTTAGGGCCGTAAAGCGCGACAGAATGTCCGTCTGCCTTCAAGGCCGCTTCCTGACTGGCACCTCTGAACCAAGAAAGCCTAATGTCCTTAGAGCCGATCCAAGAAGTTGAGATTCATGAGCAAAGGCTTGGTCTGGTCAAGCGTCTGAGCATGATGCGGATCATGGCGAGGCGGACGAAGGCAGCGACAGTTCTGGCGTAGCGCTCGAAGTCGCGCGCCAAGCGACGGTTGCGGCTGATCCATGCGATGGTGCGCTCGACGATCCATCGCTTTGGCAAGACAACGAAGTGGTGCGCATCGCTGCGCTTGACGATCTGCAATGTCCAGCAACCGGTATTGGCAACAACCTTCTCCATCTTCGGCCCCTGGTAGCCTGCATCCGCGAAGATGCGCTCGATGAAGGGGAACAGACGGCGCGCCGTCCGCAGCACTTGGCGGGCGCCATCGCGATCCTGCACGTCGGCGGGATGGACGACCACACTCAACAGGAGGCCGAGCGTATCGACGAGAATATGGCGCTTGCGTCCCGTGACCTTCTTCGCTGCATCGAAACCCTGCGGGTCGAGCGCAGAGCCCCTTTTTGAGCGGCCTTGGCGCTCTGGCTGTCGATGATCGCCACACTTGGGCTCGCTTCGCGTCCGGCCTGTTCGCGCGTCGCTATGTAGAGCGCGTGGTGGATACGCACCAGCGTGCCGTCCCAGTCCCACAGCATGAAGTAATAATGCGCTGTGCTCTTCGGCGGCAGGTCCTTCGGCAAGGCCTGCCATTGGCAGCCAGTCGACAGCACGTAGCAGATCGCGTTCAGCACCTCGCGGACATTCACGTCCCGCGGCCGGCCGCCATGCTTAGCCGGGAGGAATTATCGGCTCAACCAGCGCCCACTCGGCGTTGCTAAGGTCACTCGGGTAACGAAGGCCATGCCGCTCCGCCGCGCGGCGGTGTTCGGGCTTCCACATCGGGCGCTCCTGTGCGAATCAAAGCGCCAATCAAGGAATCACAACCGATTCATCCGACTCAATATCTTTTTGGATCGGCTCTTAAGTCTCACTCGGCACCTCGCATAGCTACAGCGAGGCGTGTGACAATCTTCCGCAAAGCGTCGGGTTTGATAGGGCGTTGCAGTTCGTCTGCAAGAAGCTCCTTAAGTGCCTTTGATACCTCGTCGGGCACTTCCGAGGTTGTGCCTTGTGCCTTGGCCCGAGCGTTGTCTACTCTTTTGCTAATCCAATCCATTCACCCCTCCGTGCAACCGTACCGTGAAATACACGATCTGCCTCGCTGCGTCATTACTAAACTCGTCGAGATGGGCACGATGGTGCCAAGGCAAGGCTGACTGCATGGGCGATGAGAAGCTAATCGAAGACTTCTTTGCTGAGCGCAATCTCAACGCCCGTTAATGAAGGCGGATCGAGAGCCTCGTTCGATTACTGATATACTCTTGCGTTCACGCTTTAGGTGCTAGATCATGGGAGCATCTCCTGGACGCCTGGTACGCGCTCAAGGGCCAATACAGTATCGCCGGCAGCATCACCTTCGTTTGCGTACCCGGATCTGAGAAATGAAACACGAATACTCGCCGTTTGCTCTCCGGACGACGGCGGTTGGCAAACGTGCTATCGTGTGGCAGTGCGACTAGGGGGCCTTATGCTCGAATACATCTGCGCAGCCAATCTCCTGTTCGTCGTTTTCAAGGCGATTTGGTCCAGCGAGCGTCAGAGGCAGGCTGGCGCTACCCATAAGCACCGAGAGCTAACGACGCAGCTTTGCCGGCTGGAGCGGCAAGTAGCTGCAAACGCTTCAGCGCCCGCACCGCCTCCGCTAGCACCGACGTACAATAGTGCTGAGCGCGCCCGTGTTCTTGCACTGGGGCGCGTTCGTGACGGAGCCAAGAGGCATCCGGTCTTGGATACGCCGTGGGTAAGCGTGGCTAATCCGAGAGACGCTTAAGGGAAACAATATAGAACCTCATTTGGCGACAGCTAACGCAGAGCGTTGAAGCGCAGCACACATGATTTCCAAGTTCATCCCCTACACAGCCATTGCCTTTTTGTGCGCCTTTCAGCACCAACCTGTCAGCGCGGCCGAATTTCAAAAAGTTGCAATACCCGGCGGTCAGTTCGACCTCATTACTGTCGTGGGCGATTTAGTCCCCGGTGATGACAAGAGGTTTATCGAATTTGCACTGGGCGCGGCTAATGCCATCGTCGCCTTTCAAAGCCCGGGCGGAAATCTTGTTGCCGGCATCGAAATAGGGAAAGCGATCCGTCTCAAGGGATTCTCCACGTTGGTTCCTGATGGCACGCAGTGTGCTTCCGCATGTGCTCTAGCTTGGCTAGGAGGGCATGTCCGATTTATGGGGCGTGGTGCGAAGGTCGGCTTTCATGCGGTATACACCAACGACAATGGCCAAGTCACGGTGAGTTCGGCAGGCAACGCGCTTGTCGGCGCCTATCTAAATCAACTCGGTTTATCGAACTCAGCAATTATGTACATTACTGAAGCCTCACCAAACGAAATTCAGTGGCTTACTTTTGCCGACGCTCAAGATGTGGAAATTGATGTGAGGTCCTTCGCTCATGCTGTCGAGAAAAGAACGCAACCGCCGGAGCAAATTGCGCCGCCAGGAAGCGATACTACCTTATCCTCAATTGAGGCGGTGACGAAGCAAATGTCGTCATTAGTTGATACTACAAACCTAAATAGCGAATATGCCCTGTCAATTCTGCAAACCAAATACGCGGAGCAAGTAAACTATTTCGGGAAAACGCTCTCACACGACGCAGTTATGACCGATAAGAAGCGCTTCTTTGCGCGGTGGCCAAACAGGAATTACCTTATTCAGCCCGGGTCTGTTTCGGTGAATTGCACAACGGCGTCCTCGTGTGCGGCAACTGCAATCGTGACCTGGAAGGCCAGCAACGGCCAGAGTATTTCAGAAGGGGCTGCTACAATTTCGTTAGGTTGGGTGTTGGAAGGAGGCGACTGGCGCATCAATGTGGAAGCGGACCATATATTAAAGCGCACCGTTTCTAATGCTATACCGACAGCGACAAGTACGGAGACCTCAGGGCTGGACGCTTCTCCAAGCTATCAACTTGACCCCGACGCGAAGAAGGTAATCTCGCTGTCTAACCTCTACCCAGATCAGTCTTGCAGTAAAGCCGCCGCGCCTCTATCGGGGAAGGTGGTGCAGCGGAAATTTGGTGATGATGGCCTAACTGTCATCGGGTTAGTTATCGAGGCGCCGGATGGGACAAGGTCGTTCGTAAATGTTGACGTTAGTTTAGATGGCGCAGACCAGGTAACACGATCTTGGATAATGAGAGGATTGCAGACGTTGCTGGTGGAAGGCCGCTCCGGTCAAATCAATTACCGGGCGTGCGGAGCCGCAGGACGAGTATTGGAATTAGACGCCGTTCGATAGTTCGCTTGATGGCGCAAACCAATCTACAACAAATGCCGGGCGCCTGAGCGAGAATAACAATGCGAGGGGAAAGAATGTCTATAACGCGGCCTGGAGTTGCCAATCGAAAAGAACTCTACAGAGGCTTTGAAATAACATGGCAAGACCCGCCTCTAACGGGGGCTGCGTGGACCGCCAACATAGCGAGTGAAGATCGCCGCCTTTTTCAAGTGCTGGGGTCCAGCGGTTCCAAAGTGGTGCAAATGCCAACATTCGATGAAATGCTTGCCTCAGCGAGAGCATCAATCGACATTTTGCTTTCACACCACGGGCTTACGTAGGAATCCACTAATCTCTTACACCAGCGCGGAGACCGGGCGATGCCAAAATACAATCCTGAAGATAAGAATCTACAGACTGTCCTTCATAAGCATGGGGATCGAGCATTCCAACCGATGGTTTGCGGCACTCTCGGCGAGGCCATGCTAAAGGTCACAAGATAGCCGAATAGCGAGCAATTGAAAGCGAGATTTAGGATCACCGGTAAAGACAAAGGATACGAATACACGGTGGCCGACCTTCCCCACGCGACCTAGCGCCATGGCGAATGGTGTAAACCCGTCCTCAGTGGCGCGCCGCTCTAATTGGCAGAGGTCGAACCAACGCTGGACGCCACACAATGAGATTTCTTCTTGGTGGACAACTCACCCTCGATAGCTGATCGGGCAGTCATAGCCCTCTCGCCGAACGCGCTTGTCCTTGCACTTGATAACCTCGACGCCAACTGTGCGGACGTTACGATCCGGACCGTAGTTCTGACAAAGCTCGGCAACGGTGAAGGTTGCTGACTGGCCGCAGTGCTCGCAAGAAAACGTCAGTGCCTCGCCCGGTTGACGATCTAAGCGAAGCGCCGCGTCTTTGTTCGGTAGCTTTTTCGCGTTTGACGGTCGTGTCCGCCAATCTGTCAGCACGGCTTCCCACCAAGCCTCCTCATCGGTTTCTGGCCATGGCCCGCGTACCGGCAAGCTTTGGATGGCCGTCACCAAGTTCTGCATAACGCGCGTCGGCAACGGCCCGCTCAGGTCGTCACTACGCCAGCGAGTTGCGCGCGGCTTGACCGGCTGCAATCCAACAGTGCCGCCATGCCATCGTGAGGAACGGAATGAACTCATGGGGCATTGGAGCCCAGCGACACGAGGTTAGTCCAGCCGCTACCCTTAGCGGGTCAGTGAGTTTAACGGTCAAGGGATTCCCAAATCGCAATGCTTGCCATTGAGCCATGCGCCCAGAGCGCTAGCGCAACCCTCCAATTGATTGTACACAAACTGATCTAATGTTCGTTACGTTGGTTTGTGGACAGGGGTAGGCGCCATGGCGAACGGCAAATTCATTTCGTATCTCCGGGTCTCAACCGACAAGCAGGGCCGCAGCGGGCTTGGCGTGGAAGCTCAGCGCGCGGCAGTCGAGACCTACCTGAACGGCGGCCGATGGAAGCTGGTGGCCGAATACGTCGAAGCCGAGAGCGGCAAGCGTAGTGACCGCCCAAAGCTCGCTAAGGCCCTTGCGCACGCCAAGGCCATCGGTGCCACGGTTGTATTCGCGAAGCTGGACCGCCTCTCGCGCAACGTGGACCTGCTCCGGTCTCTTGTGACCAGCGATGTTGACTTAGTGTTCTGCGATTTGCCTCATGTGCCTCCAGGCGCCATGGGCCGCTTCTTGCTCACGCAGATGGCCTCTGTAGCCGAGTTAGAGGCCGGCCTGATAAGCGAACGCACCAAGGCTGCTCTCGCTGCTGCCAAGGCGCGCGGTGTGAAGCTGGGCAATCCTAACGGCGCGAGAGCGCTACTGGGCAAGCAGGTCGGTAACAAGCAAGCCGTGGCTGCTGTGAAGGCCAATGCTGAGCATCGCGCGGCTAACCTGCGGGCCATCGTGGACGACCTGCGTGCTCAAGGTGTCACCAGCGTCCGCGCTATCGCTGCTGAAATGAATGAGCGTGGCATACTCACGCCAAGGGGCGGTATGTGGCACGCAACGTCCACGGCGCGGCTGCTGTCGCGTTTGGAAGCCGGCAACTAACCGGCGCTTGCTCAGCGCCAGCGAGCCGCGCCCACTCCAGCTACAATTAAACGGGTCCCTTCCCGGCTGGAAATCTCAGGATTTTCCGAGTGGCACCCGACTTTCAAAAAAGAGATAAACCCAGGGTAGGAGTAGTATGGCCTTGGCGCGTTGAGCGGGTCCCCTGTAACTCGTCACGAATAGATTTTCGGCCCCGGTGGGGAAGCGGCCGGTGGCTCCAGGTCTTTCGAGCCCTATGCGCTCGTTTACGGCTGCGGCACGTCTGCGGGAATACTTGGTGAACCCGTCGCCACTGCACGCCTGCGGGCCATAGCCTCTCTACGTGCCTGTACTTTGTTGATGCCTGGGTTCGTTATCGCAATGCCTTCGGCGATCAGCGCCTTGTATGCTTGCTCCAGCACGCCGCAGGGATATTTGGTCACCTTATTTCTATAGCCGGCACGCGTGTTCGCGCGTTCCTTCCTTAGTTTCTTTGTTGTGTAAATCTCGCTGTAGATTTTCTTGGCGCGCTGTCCCAGGCGAATACGAAAGCTCTGGGTCCACTGTTCGCCGCCAAGGCGCTCGAACTCGTTGACGGTCAATTGGTACGCCCGGCAGTAGGGGTTACCGCACTCGTTCGCCATGGGGCTTTCTCAGGGGGTCCTCGGGCGCCGCGAACACTACGCGGCTCAGATTTTCATCTTCTCTTATTAAATCGTTCTCTGTCAACGCCTTAGACTTCACGGGGCCCCTATATCCCTTACCTTACACGGAAGGCAGTAGTAGGCCGTTGCGCCTCCTCAAACACTACGCGCCCACCTGCCACAGCGTTTGACAATAACTCTTTATTTGTCAGCCCCTTAAGGGGAAATCATCGCGAGGTACCATACCTACAGAGGGCGCCGTTCGATGCGCCTCACTGTGAACCTGTGGCTCCCCGCGTCCGCGCGGTGCTCCCAGTCACCAAGGGCCCCTTTGAGCCTGTGAAGCTCTCAAGGCCCACGCCACCAAACTAAAAATCCAAATACGGACAATCATGCCTGATACAAATTCCGTGAGCGGCAACACCGCTCCAACGGTCCCGGCCGCCGTTATGGCCGGCAACACGTCTCCACGAAATCCGCTCGCCAGCATTACCCCTGACACCGTCGCTCAAGCTCGTGCGGCCGGCTATTCGGACCAAGAGATTGTGAATTTTCTCAGTCCGCGTGCGCCCGATCAGTTCAATGCGGCGCTGAAGGCCGGCTACTCGCCGACAGAAGTCCTTGAGCACCTAGCACCGCAGCCCTCTGGGGTTGTCGATAATCTGAAACAAGGCGTCGCCGATATTGCGGGCGGCGTTGGTAAAACGCTTGAGACACACTTGGGCAAAGGCCCTGTCGGCACTTGGCTTGAAGACAAGGCCAAGGCGGTAGCCCCTGCGAATTACGCCCCGGCTTCCATTGTTGACCAATCGGGAGTGCATCCAAGCAACGTCGCTGCGTGGCTGGCGCGCCGCGCTCCTGCTGCGGCTGCTGCGATTGGCTTGCCGGTATTGGCAGCAACGGTCGCTCCAGAAGCTATCGGCGCTGCTGGTGCCACTGCGCTTGCTGCCGGCGCTGGTGCCCTTATGAGCGCCGGCAATGAAGATCAGACCGCCGCTGCCAATCGTACTGGCAATCCCAACGCTACACCCAGCACGGCCGACACGGTGCGCGGTGATCTGACGGCGCTGGGTGAAAGCGCTGTAGGGGCTCTCCCAGTTACGCGGTTTCTCCCAAGCGCTGGCGTGCTGGCTAAGACTGGTCTTGCTGGTGCTACGGCCGCGCTCAAGAAACTTGGGATAACTGCCGCTTCTGAAGGCGCCGCAAGCGCTGGACAGAACGTCGTCGGACAAGTTGGTCAAAGCGTAGGCACTCCAGGCGGCATCCATGTGGATCCTGTTGAGGTCGCGGACAATGCTGCTGGCGGTGCGCTCACTGGCGCTGTGCTCGGTGGTAAGACGGCAACGAGAGAGGCTCTCGACGCGACAAAGTACAGGGCGATAACCCCGGACCTCCAGCCGGCCGCTACGCAATTCGCCAATCGGATGCAACAGGCCGCTGACGGCGCACCGCTCACTACAGGCGTGGTGCCTTTTAACGGCGCTCAACGGACGGGCTTTGAAGCATTCACTAAAGCACGCGCTGCGGTTCAGAACGAGTTGTCAGACGCTGTCAGCGATCTGCGGGGCCGTGTGCAGTTGCCTACAGATGCGAGCAACGTCCTAGACGCGGCGATGAAAGGCCAGCAGCCGACGGCGCGTGACTACGGCACTGTGCAAAACGCTGTAGCCGGTGATCCGCAAGCGGCAAACGTAATGAACCTTTTGCGGCAAGCACATGTCGCGGACATTGTCGGTGATACTGGTCATCAAATAAACGGCAAGTTCACTGGCGGTATCTCTGGCGAGGTCGGTGCGGCTTTGACGGGCCACAACGTAGGAAAGACTGCGCTCTACGCTGCTGGCGGTGCCGCACTCGAAGGCGGTGCGGGACACGTCATGGCCTACAGCCCTCAAGTCTTAGGGGCTCTTGCGGCAGCTACAGCGCTTGCTCGGATGGCAGACAGGGTCACGGACGCACGCACGCCAGCCGGCCGCTTCGTCAACAACTTCGCTGACGGCACCACGCCAGTACGGCAAGCGCCTCCAGCGCCTCAAGCCCCTTCTGGTCCCTCAGTCGGTCCCACTGGCCCAAAGATTGCGCCAGCACCAACCCCTTGGGGAAAGGGACCGCCAGCGCCTCCGCAATCGCGACCCGTTGCAGGTGGCAGCATCATCCCGCCTGCGATCCAAGCGCAGATGGCCTCACAAGCCAACCTCGCGAAGCTCGCAGCGGCGAACGCTCCTACGGCTCCCCAGCCGGCGCCAGCAATCAATCCGCTCGCGCTTCCCGCTTCAATCAAAGGCCCAGCAGCCGCGCTTATGCGCGGTGCCGCTTTGGCTCAGAAGATGCGAGTAGAGCAACAGCAGACGGCTCCCCAGCCGGCGCCAGCGATTGATCCACTCAGTCTCCCCAAGACTGTCACGGCTCCGGCCGCGAACATCATGCGCGGCGCAGCGGTTGCGCAGAAACTTCGCGAGGCTCAAGAACCCACGGCACCCGACACGGTGCCCGCAGTCAATCCGTTGGCGTTGCCAAAGAATGTCACGGGTCCTGCTGCGACCATAATGCGCGGTGCGGCTCTCGCACAGAAGCTCCAGGGTGCTAATGGGGCTCAAGGCGCTCAAGCGCCCGTTGCACAACGAGTTCCGGCCGGCGTCTCTAAGACAGGTGCAAGCACGACGGTAGCAGTGGATACGGGCTCTGGCTCATACAAGATGCCGATTGCTCCGTATGCGACCCTGCCGGTGGCTGAAGCTGCGCAACGTATCTTGCGTGACCAACGCAGTGCGGGCATCCCTGTGAGCAACTCAGGTGCCTTTCTCTCAAAGACCATCGCCGTTCTCAACACGGTGCGGGACAAAGTGCAGGCCGTCACACAAGCGGCGCCCGGCATTCCGCCTAGTGACGTCGCTCGCTTCGAGGGCATCAAAACCCAGAAGGCGGCGGCTGAGTATCGCGATTATCTGAAGCGTGAATTTCCACACGCTGCCGAAGCCTTGAACCGCGTGTTCTCGAATGAGGCCATTGCGCAGCAGTGGGCGCAGAAAAAGTAATGAAAGCGCCTAAGAAGCCTGAACCCCGCGACCCTGATTACGTTGCGGCGTGGCGTGCCTGTCGTAAGCCTTTTGAAGCACCTTTCTCAGACGAGAACATAAATCTTCGGACTGCACTAGACGGTCTACTCAAGTCCGGGTGGTCGATTGAAGCGCTAAAATCATACGCGTACAGGTGGCTAACTTGGCGAAGTCGCAAACAACAAACACTTACACCATCAGTGTGGCGGTTGGCTGTGTACTTCGCGAGTGTTGATTTCTGCCCTGAGAGCCCGGCAAGTGCCGCAGCATTCTTAAGAGAGTTCAACGAACGCAATGCGCCGTAAACCGTTTGTCCGGTTCGGGCTGTTCGGCATGACGGCCTGACCAACTAGCGCCGCCGCTGTTTCCCTTAGCTCACCTTATGAGCATGGGTTACGGCGGTGGCGTCTTTTGCATTCGAATACACGCCCCGCTTCGGTTCTCTGAAGTGGCTCCCTTTTTCTGAATGCAGTGTTCCGGTGAAAACCGGCACATACCACAATTCATAATCTCACCATTACCAACAAGTCGGTGCGTGCTGTTCGGCGCGCGCTATGGAGAACTCATTTCAACATGCCTATTAATGTTGCGGCTGCGCCCGAACGTGCGGCCCTTAGACCGCTGTACGATACGGCGATTGCCGAACTCAATCCTTCACGTAATAACATCCTGACTACCGACTTCTATGCCAAGACTGGAGACGCGGTGTTTGACGCGTCCTGTTTGGCACTTACAGACACCGTCAGCGGTACACGCCGAATGCACACTGTCTCCGCTCCAGCGGGAGGCGGCAAGACGACGTTTTCCTATGCAATGATTGCGGCGCTCGTCCGCTACGCGGAAACCCGGCCGGATGCCCCCTACGGTGCGGTGTTCGTTGTCGATCAGATAGAGAAGGCCGATAGCGTCTACAGGGACCTCAACGAGCTAATGCCGGGGCAGGTCGCTATCTGGACGAAGGACCACGATACACACAACAAACAGCCTGAGAAGGTACTGACACCCGCCGCGCGGTTTGCGCCAGAAGAGCTTAGGCACTATCCGGCAATCGTCGTGACGCACAAGTTCTATCTGGGTACCAGAGGCTTTAACGCTACCACCGTTGTTCGGGACGGGCACCGCAAGCCACGGGCGCTCACTGTAGTCGATGAGCGTCCCGATGAAGCCCCGTCGATTGACGTAATGCTGTCTGAAGCTCAGGCCGTGCGCGAGGCCCTGATTGAGCGGCACCCAGAGGCCAAAGAGTACTTAGACGCTCTGCTGCGGTTCATGGAGCAGTACAGCTACGCACCCGCTAACAAGCTATTCAGGACCGGCATCGAGCTTGATGCTGACACAGTCGCCACGGACCTTGGATGGTTCGCAACTGGCGCTGCGGAACGTTTAGCGAAGTCCGCCAGCAACATTCCAGGTGTCGAGAAGCTGTTCACATTCGCCAAGGCTCTTGTCGTCGGCCGTGCATGCGTAGCTACCAGCGGTGCTCTCGCCCATTTCTTCGGTTACGAGGAACAGCGGGTCATTGACCGCAGTGCAGGAACGATCCTGTTGGACGCCACAGCCGACATTGACGGTGTATCGAGTATCGTTCCCTGGAGGGTACAGGCAGAGATACCCACAGCGAACTACAGGAACCTTGAGATTGTCCACGTTCCTCAGCACACCAAGAAGCGGCTCAGCGAGTATCTCAAGACCGCCTCCAATCAACGCGACTATGTGAAGTGGATGACAGAGACGATCAAGGAGAACATGGAGCCCGGTGAAAAGGGTCTGGTGATCTGTAAGAAGTCGCTGTTCGATGCTGAGCGCGTTCCACAATGGCCTGAAGGTGACCCAAGGTTCAAAGACCCTAAGAGCTTCACTGAACACTATGGCTGGGACGTGGACGGCAGGCATCTTTGCGCCACCCATTGGGGAACAGGTGTAGGCAGTAACGTGTGGCGTGAAGCTGACGTGGTCTTCCTATGCGATGAGTTCTTTATCCCCAGGCGTGTTGCTGTAGCAAACACTCAGGGCCTCAGGGGACACAAGGTCCACGAGGGTGACCTTGGCTCAATGAAGAACATGAACAGCAAGGCCCACGGTGTGGACCTCATAGCAGACGGCCACGCCCTCCGATGGACTAAGCAACTGGCTCTTAGAGGGCGCGCACGGTCCTATGACGCTAACGGTATGTGTGGCAAGCAACGCTTGGTGGTCGGTAGCGATTTGAAGAGGTTCATGGCGAATGCCAGCAGGCTATTCCCTGGAGCAACGATCAGAACCGTGGGCGGCGTTTCCGACAGCGGTACGTGGATCACCAGGGTTCTTGAGGTTCTGAACAGGACTGAAGCACGGACATTGACGACCAAGGACCTGACCAAGCGCCTGAAGCGAGAGTGGCGTTCGGTATCACGGAATGTGCTGACGCCTGAGTTCTTGCGCATCATTGCGACGCTCGGGTGGCGTTATGTGTCCAATAGGGGCCGTGGGGGCTCTCGATTTGAGCGGACGGTGACTGCCGGCGTCTGAAGTTAATTGCAGTATCTCCCCTAAAGAGAACCCTTACTTGGGCTTTCACCGCTTTAAAGAGGGCCGGAGGGGCTGGAGTTAAATGCCGTATTTCTCCAGAAGATCACCCTACTTGGGCTTCCACCACATTACTGAAGCTGGCGCGACGGGGAAGCAATAGTCACTAATGAGCGCCAGTTCGGCTGACGGTGCTTCAGTTTACATTTCGATCCTTTAGAGGGCTGAAATTACCGTTAAAGGGAAAAACTAGGGAGGGCTGTAGAGTGCTCTCCCTAGCTGTCAAGTTCTCTTATGATTACGCAGCAGCGTTCCTGTTCAGCGGTGTCCCCTCCCACAAGGGCCGTGTGACCTCGTCCATCGTGTAGCCGGCTCGTTCGGCCGCTACGCCAACTTGGTCCGAAATCCGGTCTGCTGTTTCCATCAGCTTCATTCCAAGCGATGCCTCTTCGGTGTCCCCAAGTTTCATCGCGAGTGCCGCGACCTCGCTTGATAGCTCCATGAACCTCGTCAGTGACGTTAGATCACTTTTAGCCCCTGTACCCGTATGCATTCCATCACCCTGTTGTGGCCGCTGTTGCCTTCACCGCCTGTCGTCGGCCCTGCGACATGCGGTACATTAGTTACTCCCCTGGCTTGGCACAGCCTGATGCATTTCACTCGACCACGTATCGCGGAAACTTCTTCAGCGCGACCGCCATGTCATTAAGCGTTGGTGCGCCATAACCCCGTGCAACGGATGCTGGGGCATGGCCTGTTATGTAGTCAGACGTACCATCGGATATGCTGTGACGAGCGGCTATTTGCTTAAACGTGTGTCTCCAGGCGTGGTTTGGTCTAATTTCCTTATCTGTGACCCCAAGGCCGCGTACCCAGTCCGCAAGGTGTTCCCGCGCCTTGACGTACCGTGGCTTTGGGGGATTTGACGCCACACTGGCGACTGGCGCGGCTTTCACTTCGTTATAGAACAGCGCCCCGTTCCTGTGGGACGAAACAAATTTCAAAAAGCCTTGAGCGATTAGGTGTTCATGCAGAGGGACCACGCGTCCCTCACGGTTCTTCACAGTTCCAGCCTCTGGCGTGATGTGAATTGCCCAAACGCCCTCCTCCTCACGCACGTCTTCCTTGCGTAGCTGAGTAATCTCTCCAACACGCGCGCCAGTGTAAGCACAGAGCCAGGGCACCCATCTGCGTACGGCGGCACTTGCTTTACGAGTGTCAGTAATAGCCAGCGCTGCTGCGAGAATGATCTTCACTTCGGCCGGTGTGAACGCTTTGTGCCCGCGTGCGCGTTTCTTGCGAGGCACGGTCACCCGCACTGACTTGAAAGGATTTTGCGAAACGTATTTCCGCTTTAGCGCCCAGGACCAAACCGTACGCGCCGCACTCACCCATACGTCACTTACCGTTGCCGCGCTCCGTTCACTGGTGATCAGCTTATCGGCCCATTCCTGGGCATCGTCTTCTGTAATTGATCCGGCGCTACGCGATACGAAATCACTATCTAATTGCAGGAACACGCCGCGCCACCTGTCCACGGTAGACGCAGCAGGCTTGACCGCCTCTATCCACAGTTCGAATAGCTTCCAAGGTCCCTGCCCCGCATCTCTAGCTTCCTGGAATTTTGGGAATTGAAGAGGGTATGTGTCGGGGCTCCAGTCTCTGTTTGCGCGTTTGATCAACAGGCGTAGCGCCATACCAAGATCGTGATAAAGGCTATCCAAAAATAGGTTGCGCGATGGACCATCGAGCACCAAGCGCTTGGATGCGAGGAATTGCGCCGTTTCACCGAGGTCCGCGAACAGCGGCCTTACTTCCTCTCGCGCCGCTTCAGAGCGCTCCAAGATTTCGTCAAGCTCGTCGTCGTCGCTGTCCGCATAAGGTAGCACTTCGACACGCAACGCGTCGTTTATACGTTCGCGTAGGTCCTCCCAGTGCGCCGCAGGCATCGCACGCTTCAAGTGCCTTTCAGTGAACCAATGATACCACTCGCCCGATAGCGCCCGTGCTTGCTTGGGCGTGAGCGTTTGTCCGTCGCCCTTGCGCTCAGCGCGTATGTTGATGATGCGCGCGTCGATTTCATTTTCCCATTCGCGATGCTTCAGACGGGCACGGCCAATAGGCATTGGGTCGATGGTCAGCCGCTCTTCCCAGCGAACGCCATACAGCGCGGCATAGGCGTCTTGCACGTCAGGCGGGAGGCGTTTGCGCGCTCTCCATCCGCCTGACTTTGTAGGGCTGAGCTTGGTTGCTACACGAGGCATGTGTAGCGCTATTGTGGGCGAAGCCGGTGTAATTCGTCAATGATTACAGTAAACTAAAGTGCCGATTGAATAAATTAGAGCCGTGGTGCGGACGGCCGGACTCGAACCGGCACAGGGGTTTCCCCCCGAGGGATTTTAAGTCCCTTGCGTCTACCATTTCGCCACGTCCGCTAAACCGTTGCCGGTCCGGCGCCGTTCTAAAGCATGATCGGCTAAAGTGGAAACCGGCGCCATGAAGGGATCGCGCGCGGCGCCAATGCTGACCCAAAGCGCCAATTCTTGGGCTATGGACTCTCGGGCTATCGACGTCCGCTTACGGCTGTTTCTTTTTCGGCGGCACAGCTGGCGCGGGGCGGACACCGCCCCAGGGATCGTTAGCGGCAGCGCCGGTTTGATTGGGAATCTTGCTGGTCGCCGATTTATAGGCGTTATCGATCTGCTTTTGCCTCTCGATTTCTTCCGGCGTCGGCGGCGGCTTGTCTTTGCCGAGCGAAAGGCCGGGCATCGGCAGTTGCGCGGCGGCGGTTCCGGTCATCATGGCGGCAATCGCCACCGCTCCCGCAAGCTTCACCGCCACAAGTTTCGTTGTGAGTTTCCACGGCATAGTCGTCATTCCATTAGGCGCGGCGCCGCCCCCAAATTGGCTCTCCGCGGTCGGTTAATCCTTGAGAACGTGGCCCCAGAGTTCGTCCCAATCGAGGCCGGAAATATCGGTCACCCGGCCGTCCTTCTCGAAGAACTTATTGGGCACCTGGAACATGGCAAGCATGAGCCCGCCGTCGGGGCACCAAGCGGAATGGCGGCTGCCCGCCTCGCGCCAGACGAATTCGCCGGGACCGACGCTCATGCCCGCGGCCGGGCCGTCCTTATCGACCAGCGTGCCTTCGAGGACATAGGTCTGCTCGATCCGCACATGTTCGTGGTCGGGCAGCGTGGTGCCCGGGGCCCACTTCATCAGCGCGGTGACGACGCCGGTTTCCTTGTCGAACAACAGCCCCTTCACTTCGCAGCCGGGAAACCGTGTCTTCTTCCATTCCATCTCGGCCGGGCGAACGATGTGGGAATGGGTGTCGGGGGTGTCGTGCTTTGACTTCGGCGTGACGGCGTCCATGGCGGCCTCTCCTGTTACCCAGCTTTCCCGTAATATAGCCGATCGCAGTGGCCCGGAAACTACAATCCGGCCTCGCGGATGGGCGGCTGGAATGCGAGCCCGGTATCCCATGGAAAATAGATCCAAGTGTCCTGGGAGACCTCGGTGACGAACGTGTCGACCATCGGCCGGCCCATCGGCTTGGCGTAAACCGTGGCGAAATGGGCACGCGGCAGTAACGCGCGAACCACTTTGGCGGTCTGGCCGGTGTCGACCAGATCGTCGACAATCAGCACCTCGGCCCCCTCGCCGCCACCACTGCGCACGATCGACGGCGCGACATCCTTGAGCACCTTCAATTCACCCTGGCTGGTGTGGCTGTAGCTGGCGACACAGACCGTCTCGATCAGCCTCACGCCAAGCTCGCGGGCGACGATGCCCGCCGGCACCAGTCCGCCGCGGGTAATGCAGACGATGGCCTGAAACGGGCCTGCGGCGTGCAGCCGCCAGGCCAGCGCGCGGAAGTCGCGGTGGAATTGGTCCCAGGAGACCGGAAAGATCTTTGCGGGATCGCGTTGGGCCGGCTTTTCGGCTTCGCGCTGGTCAGTCTGCGTCATCGTGATGAGGTCCCCAACAGCCAGTCTATGGACCCCGGATTCGATATCAGACCGCCCGCACCGCCTGCAATCACGGAATCTCGTACACCGTCGTCTCGTCGGCGATGCCGCGTAGCGCCGCACGCTGTTCGGCGGGCCGAAGGCCTGAATTCAGCAGGATTTGGGCCGACTTCGGATCGTCCACGACCGGCTTGGTGACAAAGATCGCCTGCGAGGAGGCAAGGCCCTGGACGCGCGCCGCCAAGTTTACGGTCTGGCCGAAATAGTCCTGGCTGTTGTTGAGCGTCACCGCCAGGCACGGCCCTTCGTGAATGCCGATCTTGAGCAGCAGGTCGTTATTGCCGCGCTCGGCATTGATGCGCGCCATGGCTTCACGCATGTGCAACGCCGCTTTCAGCGCCCGGTCGGGCGACAGAAACGTCGCCATCACCGCGTCGCCGATGGTTTTGACCACCGCACCGGCCTCCCCCGCCACGATCTCATGAAGCACGCGAAAGTGCTGACGAACGAGATCGTAGGCGGTGAGATCGCCGACGCGCTCGTAGAGCGCGGTCGAGCCTTTGAGATCGGTGAACAGGAACGTCAGGCTCGTGATTTTGAGGCGCTGGTCCGGTTCGAGCGTGTCGGTCTGATAAATGTCGCGGAATGTCTGGTTGGTGAGAAGGCGCTTGGCGGTGAGAAATGGTTTGCGCTTGCCAAGCAAATGATGAAGCCCATCGCCCGCGATCCACAGCGCCGGCAATACGCGGCGGTCGGTGCGATTCTCGAGCGACAGCCGCAGCGGGCCCGGCCGCATCTCGACCGTTCCCACCAACGACGTCACTTTGTTGAATACCATCGACATCGTCTGCCGATCGCGCGTCGGCTCACCTTTGACTTCGATGAATTGCGTTCCGTGCGTTACCGGATCGAATGCAATGACGAAGGCTTCGGGCAGTTGCACCGACAACACCGCCTTCTCGCCGGGCGGTAGCTCGATCGAATCGACTGTGAACTCGGCGAGACTGTCGCCCAAAGTCTCCGGCAAATCGACGCCCGAACTCCAGAAAATCTGACGATAATATTCGACTTCGGGGAGCGTATCGGGATCATGGGCAGCGATGTGACGCACCCGCGGGCTCACGGTGAAAGTCACCTCGACCATCTCGTCGAGGGTGGGCTTATAGCCTGAAGCGCAAAGCCCGCAGGCGTATTCGTCGTGGTTGACGGTCTTGAGCGTTGCGCCGGCATCGAGCACACCGCCGCAGCCGGGGCACAGCACATTCCACGACAATTCGAACAGACCAAGCCGCGCGGCGTGCAGGAACGCGGCAACAGCGCGTTCTTCGTCAAGGCCGTGTTTTTTGGCAAAATCGAGCACGTTGATGCGGCAGAGATCGCGATCGGTCGCGTCGCTCATCGCGCTCTCGATCGCGGCGGCGCTGCCGGCATCGGCCGACTGCCGCAACACGTTGAACAGGCTTTCGGTTTCGCTCACGAATTGCCGCCCGCGCGAGTTTGGTATCGTCAAACTATGTATGCCTGCCCGTCGTAACAAGCCACGGTGGTGCGATCCGGGACTGCGGGCGTCTCACAGCGAGTTGATCCACTCGACCACTTGACGGTGCGCGACCAGCGGTGTCGTCAGGTGGCCGGCGAATACTTCGATATATTTGCTCTTTGGATTCTTGGCGGCGGCATTGAAAGCATATTCGGGACCGCGGCTGTCGATCGGATCGAGCTTGCCGACGGCCCACAACAGCGGCACCGGCGCCGCCGCAGCGCCCATGACAGCGGCATTCTTCGGAATCACCGCGGGGCCGTCCGGATCGAACATGCTGAGATACACGATCGGACTGGCCGTCGCCGGCAGCGGTATGCTTTGCGCCATGTCGGGAAAGCTTTGCGGCACGTTGCCTTGGCCCGCCGCGACCAATTGCTTGGCGCGCGCCACGGCGTCGCTGACGTAACTGCGCAACGGATCCGCTTCGGGAAGATGAGCAGGCGCGAGAACGACGATGCCGGCAAGGCCGGGACGCCGCGCCGCATAGCCGATCGCGGCATTGCCGCCGAGCGAATGACCGATAATGACAATCCGGGTGGCCCCTTTTTGCTTGAGCCCCGCCACTGCGGTGTCGATCTCGGCCATCGCCTGGTCATAAGTGGCGCCGTAGCGGCGATGGAACGACCACGGCATTTCCGGCTTCGCCACCAGCGCGCCTTCGTCTTCGAGTGCGCTAAGAATGCCGCCGTTGAACCCGCCCGGCCAGGCGCCCTTGCCGTGCAGATAGACGATGCCGAAACCCTGAAGATTCGCGGCCTCTGCCGCGCTGACGAAGCCTCTCGACAGCGGTAGCGCACAAGAAAGAACGCAGAAAAGTACCAGGTCGACGATCAGGCGCCAATTCATGCTGTCACTGTTGCTTTTGATGAGCGAATCACGGTGCAATTGCGCTGCAGCGAAGGTCTAGCACCAATAAGCGGAATTTGCGCCGGGGCACGGTCAGACCTTCGCGCCGGCAAGCTCCGCCTTTACCCGGACCAGCATCGCCTCGACCGCCGCCTTTGCCGCCACCAATCTTTGCGGATCGCGTGAGCGCATCACGACATTGGTATTGGCTACCTGGTTCTCGTCGGTAAACGGATAAGAGCCGATCACGACATCGGGAAATTGTTTCGCGATCTCACCCAGCTCGGTGCCGATGTCACCCTCGCGGCTGTCGGCGCGAACGGTTTCGGACAGCATTTTTGTGCCGGTCTTCAAATTCGGCGCAACGTAATCGAGCATGGACTGCATGACGCTCGGTATGCCGGCCATGACAATGACATTCCCGATCCAAAATCCCGGCGCCGCCGATATTTTGTTCAGCACCAGTTCGCCGCCGACCGGAATGCGCGTCATGCGCATGCGCGCCTCGTTCATCACGCCGCCGGTCAGCGCGATGCGCGCCTGCATGATCTCAACCGCGCGCGGATGGTGTTCGAGCGTGACGCCGAACGCCTTGGCGACGCAGTCGGCGGTGATGTCGTCGTGGGTGGGACCGATGCCGCCGGTGGTGAACACATAAGCGTAACGGGCACGCAGCGCGTTGAGCGCGGCAACGATTTCCGGCTCCTCATCGGGAACGACACGGACTTCCTTGAGGTCGATGCCGAGGCCGGTAAGATATTCGGCGATATAGCCGATATTCTTGTCCTTGGTCCGGCCTGACAGTATCTCGTCGCCGATGACGAGAACGGCAGCCGTGACGATGGCATGTTTTTCGCCGTCGGTTGTGGCCTCGCGGTCGGCCATGCTCGATCTCCGTGCTTCGCCTCCTCTACCGCGGCGGCGACAGAGGCTCAAGCGCCGCGATCGGCAAGCGGGTGATTCGACGGAGGATTAGCCGCGGCCCGGCGATGAGCCGAGATAGTCGATGATGTCATCTCTTTTCTGCAGATATTCGTTGCGATCGATTTCGCCGCGGGCGTAACGCCGGGTGAGAACCTCGAGCCCCGAATTTTCGCGCGCAGCGGACAAAGCCTTGGCGCGCCGCCTGATCCGGTACTGGACGTACCAGATGATGCTTGCAATCACGATTCCGACGATCAAAAGCGACTGAGTCATAGCTCGGCATCCCGTCTGTACCCAACGAAGTCGTAACTTAGCGCGCCCAGGCCGGTTCCGGAATGACCCTCGCCATCGCCACCGGCGTGGTCAAACCGCCTAAAAGGTGAGCAATTGTGGCATAAGGGTAAGGCTTCGTCGCTATCCCCTGCCACTCCCAATTGGCGCGAAGATTGCTACAAATGTAAATGCCGCAAAGTATAAGTGGCTCAGACGTTTATGCTTCGATTGGGTCGGGGTCAGACATGTTCGACGAAATGAAAGGCACGGACGACACGCTCCGGCCGGCCTATGCCGAACTGTCGCAGTGGTTGAGCGAAGTCAAACCCGACGTGCTCGACTTCCGCCGCCGCGAGGCGGAACTGCTGTTCCGGCGTATCGGCATCACCTTTGCCGTCTATGGCGACCCCGAGGCGCAAGAACGTCTCATCCCATTCGACGTCATCCCGCGCATCCTGGCGGCGAAGGAATGGGAGATACTTCAGCGCGGCCTCGAGCAGCGCGTCAAAGCCATCAATGCCTACATCAAGGATGTCTATGGCCGCCGCGAGATTTTGCGCGCCGGCATCGTTCCCGAGGAATTGGTGTTTCAAAATCCGGTGTTTCGCCCGGAAATGAACGGCCAGAAGGTCCCACACGACATCTATGTCCACATCGCCGGCATCGACATCATTCGGCTCGACGCCGAAACCTTCTACGTGCTCGAAGACAATGCCCGCACGCCGTCCGGCGTCTCCTACATGCTGGAAAACCGCGAGATCATGCTGCGGCTGTTCCCCGAACTGTTCTCGCGCTACCGCGTAGCGCCGGTCGAGAACTATCCGGACGAGTTGCTCGCCACGCTGAAATCGGTCGCGCCACAGACCGCCTCTTCCGAGCCGACTGTCGTGCTGCTGACGCCCGGCGTCCATAACTCGGCCTATTACGAGCATTCGTTCCTGGCCGACAAGCTCGGCGTCGAGTTGGTCGAAGGCCGCGACCTCGTCGTCAAAGGCGACATGGTCTACATGCGCACGACCGAAGGGCTCAAACGCGTCGACGTCATCTATCGTCGCATCGACGACGATTTCCTCGATCCCCTGGTGTTCCGCTCGGACAGCGCGCTCGGCGTGCCTGGGCTGATGTCGGCCTATCAGGCCGGCAGCGTCACGCTCGCCAATGCGGTCGGCACCGGCATCGCCGACGACAAGGCGGTCTATAGTTACATGCCCGAGATCGTGAAGTTTTATCTCGGCGAAGAGCCGCTTCTGAAAAATGTGCCGACCTGGCGTTGCCGCGAGCGCGAACATCTTTCTTATGTTCTCGACAACATCGAAGATTTGGTGATCAAGGAAGTTCACGGCTCCGGCGGCTACGGCATGCTGATCGGACCCAAATCGGACAAAGCGACAATCGCGACCTTCGCCGCCAAGCTGAAGAGCGATCCGAAAAATTTCATCGCGCAGCCGACGCTGGCTTTGTCGACCTGCCCGACTTGCGTCGACGAGGGCATTGCGCCGCGCCATGTCGATCTGCGGCCCTTCGTGCTGTCCGGCCGAGACCGCATCCGCATCGTGCCGGGCGGCCTGACCCGTGTCGCGCTGAAGAAAGGGTCGCTGGTGGTCAATTCAAGCCAGGGCGGCGGTACCAAAGATACGTGGGTTCTTGGCGAGTAAGATTTGGGTCCTGAGCGGATGAAGAATTGGACGTTGGACGCATGAAGAGAACAGACGATGCTGTCGCGCACCGCCGATAATCTTTATTGGCTCGCTCGTTATGTCGAGCGGGCGGAATATATCGCTCGCATTCTCGACACGACGCTGCGGCTGACCGCACTGCCGCTCGCTTATGTCGGCTCGACCAACGAGTGGGAATCTGCTGTCGACACGGCCGGCTGTGCCGGCGCCTTTTTCGAAGCCTATGAGGAGGCGAACGAGGAAACCGTTACCGAGTTCCTGGCTTTTTCCACCGAAAACCCGTCCTCGATCCGAAGCTGTTTTGAAGCGGCCCGCCTGAACGCACGGTCGGTGCGCACCGCGCTCACGACCGAGATGTGGGATGCCATCAACGGCGCCTGGCTCGAACTCAAGCGTTGGGGCACCGGCCCGCGCTCGCGCGAGGAATTCGCCCGCTATCTGCGCTGGGTCTTGGGCTCGTCGCTGCGCTACGACGGCTCGGCCTACCGGACCATGCTCCGCAACGACGCCTATTGGTTCTCCAGGCTCGGTGTTTATATCGAGCGCGCCGACAATACCGCGCGCATCCTCGATGTGAAATATCATCTGTTGCTCCCTGCCGACGAGAAAGTCGGCGGACCGCTTGATTATTTCCAATGGTCCTCGATCCTGCGTTCGGTGTCGGCGCTCACCGCCTATCACTGGGTCTATCGCGAAAACGTCAAACCGTGGCTGGTCGCGGATCTGTTGATGCTGAAGGATGAGATGCCGCGTTCGCTTGCCTCGTGCTATGAGAACCTTGTGCAAAATCTCGATCGCATCGCCAATGCTTATGGCCGCCAGGGCCCGGCGCAACGGCAGGCCCGCACCATACGCGCGCGCCTGGAAAACAGCCGGATCGAGGAAATCTTCCAATCCGGGCTGCACGAATTCATCGACAGCTTCGTCGAGGACAATAACCGCCTCGGAACCGCCGTCGCGCAGCAATATCTCTTGTGATCGGGTGCCGTAATCGGCAATGGGCGATCAGAAGTAAGAGGACAATGCAGCCTCATGTCGTCTATGCTCGGTCTCGTACGCCCTTCAGGTTGCTGAACACTAATTTCCCACATGCGCATCCACGTCGCCCATCGCACCGACTATCGCTACGACCCGCCGGCCGCGGGCGTTATCCAGGTCTTGCGCGCCACGCCGCGCAACCATGAAGGCCAATATGTCCTGCGCTGGCGCATCGACTTGTCGGTCGACGCGAAGCTCGCTGCGCACGAGGACGCGTTCGGCAATTTGACGCACGTGTTTTCCGCCGACGGGCCGCTTCACGAATTGTCCGTCGAGGTCGATGGCGAAGTCGAGACCCAAAGCACCAATGGAATAGTGCGCGGCACCGTGGAGCGATTTGGCCCGAGCCTGTTCCTGCGCGATACTGCGCTGACACAGGCCGATGCGGCGATGCACGAATTTGCCAATAGCGCGCGCGCCGACAGCAGCGGCGAAGTCTTGGCCGAATTGCACGCGCTGCTCGACCGGCTCCACGACGACATGACTCACGATTCCGATGAATCCCAGACCGTGGCGAATGCGGCGGAGGCTTTTGCCCGCAAGCATGGTTCGTCGCGCGATTTGACCCATATTTTCATTGGCGCAGCGCACGCGCTGGGTATTCCGGCCCGCTATGTCGGCGGCTATTGCCGCGGCGAGGACAAAGGCGCCGTCGGCAAATCCAGCCACGCCTGGGCGGAGGCCTTCGTACCCGAACTCGGCTGGATCGCTTTCGACCCGGCGAACGGCTTCTGCCCGACCGATGCCCATGTCCGTGTCGCCATCGGGCTCGATGCGGTCGGCGCCGCGCCGGTGCGCGGCACGCGCTACGGGCCGGGGGCGGAAACGCTCGAAGTCGCGATCAAGGTCGGGCAATAAGGTATTTTCGTCGTCCCTCGCTGCGCTTCGCACCGCCGGGCACGGTGATATAAAGCCCCCTGCTGGGGAGACCTTGAGTCGATGACCTATTGCGGCGGAATTCTGGTGCGCGAAGGGCTGGTGATGTTCGCGGATACGCGGACCAATGCCGGCGTCGATAACATTTCGACCTTTCGCAAGCTGCATGTGTTCAAGGACCCGAAAAAGCGCGTCATGGCGATCGCGACTGCGGGCAATCTGTCGATCAGCCAATCGGTCATCAGCATATTGGTCGAAGGCTACGACAATCCCGAAACCGGCGAGCGCGAAACGCTGATGAATGCGCCGACCATGTTCCAGGCGGCGCAGCGCGTCGGTCATGTCATCCGCACCGTCCATGCCGCCGAGGGCAAGGCGCTCGAAGCCTCCGACGTCTCGTTCGACGTATCGTTCCTGTTCGGCGGTCAGATCATGGGCGAGCGGATGCGGCTCTTCATGATCTATTCCGCCGGCAATTTCATCGAATGCACCACCGACACGCCGTATTTGCAGATCGGCGAGCACAAATACGGCAAGCCGGTGCTCGATCGCGCCATCAATTACGAGATGGACCTTTATGACGCGCTCAAGGTCGGGCTCGTCTCGATCGAACTCGACCATGCGTTCCAACCTCTCGGTCGGCATGCCGATCGACCTGTTGGTGGTGCGGCGCGACACCTGCGATCCGGAACTGGTCTATCGGATCGAACCCGGCGAACCTTATTTCACCGATCTGCGCGAGCGCTGGTCGGCGGCGCTGCGCGCCGCCCATATCGGCATTCCCCGGCCGCCTTACACCAACAAACGCTGAACAAAGCCCATAAAAGCTTATCAAAGCGCGAAAACACAGGGCGTTTTGGGTCGATACGTGTTTCTCCTTATTAATGCGGTGTTAACGACGGCAACGAGAACCGGGCGTGGCGCTCGCCTGGCGCATTTACGCCGCTAAATTGCAAGTCATTCGAAATATTTGCTGCCTATGGTTCGCGCCAGATAGGGCTGTCAAAAGGGTGGATGTGTGCCTTCGGCGCCGCCGCAAATCGCCGTGGAAAGCAAACGGTCGCGGTGGGATCCGGCGCGGCTCGGCCTGGTTGTGCCGATCGGCGTTGTTCTCATTTTGGCGATCATGTGGGTTGCCGTCACGGTGCTCAACACCGCGCGCAAGGCCAATGACGCCGCAGTTGCCGCCGAACAGCAACTGGTCAAGCAGGCCATCGTCGATCGCGGCCAGCGCGCTTTGCGTCTGGTCGAAAGCGTCATCGCCAGTTCGCAAGCCGTCGCCAATATCCGCGACAATTACGACGCCGCCTGGGTCGATCGCCGCATCGGCAATGTGCTCGCCGATTTCAATTACAATGTCGTCGCGGTCGCGGGCGCCGACGATGCGATCAAATACAGCCATTCCCGTGCCGACGTCGCCGGCGGCGCGTTTGATCTGCACTCCGAATTCGCGCCGCTTATCGATCTTTTGCGCGGCCGGCTTGCCGCGATGCCCGGCAATGCCATGCAGGTCGATCCGGACCAGGTCGCCGCGTGGCCGGGCCGCAGCGCCGCCCTGATCCAGCGTTTCCGCAATAATCCGGCCATCGTAGTCGCCGTTGCGATCGGTTCCGACAGCGACCTTGCCCGCGGCAATCAAGGCGCACCGATCGTATTCGGCGTAAAATACATCAACGAGCGGCTGCTGACCAAAATCGGCGACTCGTTGCAGACTGACGGCCTGCACGAGCTCAACGACCGGGCGCCGGCGGCCAACGAGCGAGTCGCCACACTCACCGACGCACAGGGCGCGGTGATCGCCCGCATCGCATTTCAACCGATGCTGCCGGCGGGCGGATTGGTCGATGGCGTGCTGCCGTTCATCGGACTTGCGCTCCTCGGCCTCGGTTTGCTGGTTTTTCTGAGTGTTCGCGTGGTCCGGTACACCAATACGGCGCTCGCCGATGGCGAGCGGAAATTGCGCCACCTCGCGCTGCACGATCCGGTCAGCGGACTGCCCAACCGCATCTATTTCGCCGAACGGCTCGAACAGGCGATCCGCGACGTCCGTGGCGGCGGCCTCACCGCGGCGGTGTTCTATATCGACCTCGATCACTTCAAGGACGTCAACGACACGCTTGGCCACCACACCGGCGACGCGCTGATCCTCAACGTCACCCAGCGCCTGAGCCACATCATGCGCGACGAGGATCTGGTCGCGCGGCTGGGCGGCGACGAGTTCGGCATCATCACCGATTGCGCGTCGGACTCCTATTCGCTGCAAACCATCGCCGGCCGCATCATCGCCTCGGTCAGTGCGCCCTATGCGATCAGTGGCCATAGCATCATCATCGGCGCCTCGATCGGCATCGCCGTGATCGACCGCCGGGCCGGCGACGCCGCCGACATTCTGCGTTACGCCGATATGGCGCTCTATCGCGCCAAGAACGAAGGCCGCAACCGCGCCTGCATCTATGACGCGGCCATGGACGCCGATCTGTCGAACCGCAAATTGCTCGAAGGCGATCTGTTGCAGGCGATCAAGGGCGACGGCTTGCGCGCCGCCTATCAGCCGATCGTCAACGCCGCCGGCGACACCGTTATCGGCGTCGAGGCGCTGGCGCGCTGGACCCATCCGACCCACGGCGAAATCCCGCCGGTGCGCTTCATTCCGATCGCCGAACATTCCGGCCTGATCATCGAGCTCGGCGAGTGGATGTTGCGCCGCGCCTGCCTCGACGGCCGCGACTGGCCGGGACTGACCGTCGCCGTCAACGTCTCGCCGCTGCAATTCCGCCGCTCCGACTTCGTCGAACTGGTCGAGCGCATCCTCACCGAGACCGATTTCGATGCCAATCGCCTCGAGCTCGAGCTGACCGAGAGCACGCTGCTTGGCAACATGGAAACCGCTGAGCTGTCGATGCTGCGGCTCAAAGCCATCGGCGTGCGTTTCGCGCTCGACGATTTCGGCACCGGCTATTCGAGCCTGCTCTATCTGCGCCGCTTCCCGTTCGACAAGCTCAAGATCAACTCGAGCTTCGTGCGCTCGATCGAGAAGGCGCCCGATGCCGCCGCCATCGTGCACGCAGTCGTCAGCCTCGGCCGCGGGCTGGGCATGAAGGTCACCGCCGAAGGCGTCGAGACGGCGGAGCAGCATCTGTTCTTGCGCGCCGCCGGCGTCCACTCGATGCAGGGCTTCCGCTTCGGCCGGCCCGGGAGCGCCACCGCGCTTAATCTGCGGCTCGCGGCGCCCGACGACCACAGCCTCTCGAGCCCCGACCGCGAAGTCGCGCTGGCCGGTTGAATACTCGCCGTCATTCCGGGGTCGCGCAAAGCGCGGAACCCGGAATCCATACTGCTCTCGTGAGCTATCTCCGAACCGCAGTGATTATGGATTCCGGATAGTCGCTTCGCGACTTCCGGAATGACGATTGGGGGATCACAGCCGCGCACCACGTCGCGCTGGCGGGTTGAACACTTGCGGTCATTCCGGGGCCGCGCAAAGCGCGGAACCCGGAATCCATAACCCCTGCTCCCGTGATCTGTTTTCCAGCCGCCGCGATTATGGATTCCGGATAGTCGCTTCGCGACTTCCGGAATGACGATCGGCCCTTCCGTCATCCCACAATCCGTGGTTATGGATTCCGGATAGCCGCTGAGGCGGCTTCCGGAATGAGGGATAGGGAGGCAATCATGAGCGCGCGCAAAGTGGCTTTGGTGACGGGAGCCGGCACCGGCGTCGGCCGGGCGGTGACACTGGCTTTGATGAAAGAGGGCTACGCCGTCGTGCTCGCAGGCCGGCGCAAGGACATGCTCGAAGCAGTCGCCAAGGAAGGCGCGCAGACGCCCGGCGAAGCGCTCACGGTGCCGACCGACATCGCCGATCCGGCCGCGATCAAATCGCTCTTCGAAAAGACCAAGGAGACCTACGGCCGCCTCGACCTCCTGTTCAACAATGCCGGCATCGGCGCGCCGGCCATGCCGATCGAAGAAATCCCGCTCGACAAATGGCAGGCCGTGGTCGCCACCAATTTTACCGGCGTGTTCCTGTGCACCCAGGAAGCGATCAAGATCATGAAGGCGCAAAACCCGCGCGGCGGCCGCATCATCAATAACGGCTCGATCTCGGCGCATACGCCGCGGCCGGGCGCCGCCGCTTACACCGCGACCAAGCACGCCGTCACCGGCTTGACCAAACAGACCGCGCTCGACTGCCGCGGCACCGACATCTGCTGCGGCCAGATCGATATCGGCAATGCCGCCACCCCGTTGACCGACCGCATGGTGCAGGGCGAAGGCGTGCTGCAGCCCGACGGCAGCAAAAAGATCGAAGCCCGCATGGCCGCCGACGATGTCGGACGCGCGGTAGTTTACATGGCTGGCCTGCCGCTCGATACGAATGTGCTGTTCATGACCGTGATGGCGAATTTGATGCCGTTTGTTGGCCGGGGGTAGATTTATTGCGTCATTGCGAGGAGCGAAGCGACGAAGCAATCCAGAGCAGCGCGGGAGGACTGGATTGCTTCGCTTCGCTCGCAATGACGATTTAACGGGTCCCATACCATCATGCTCGAAAGCTGGCACGAATTTTACGGACTCCTCGGCACCGCGGCGGCGGCGCTGGTGGCGCTGTTGTTCGTCGCCGCCTCGATCGGCGCCGGCTTTCTCTCGACCGGCCGCGACAGTCCGACCCGCATCTTCACCACGCCGGTGGTGTTTCATTACACCTTCGTTCTGTTCGTAAGCCTGATCGCGCTCGTCCCCATCGAAACCGACACCTCGCTCGCGATCGTCATCGGCATCGGCGCGGGCGGCGCCCTCCTCTATTCAATCTTCATCCTCATCCGCGTGCTGGGCCGAGGGCTGCCCGACATCGAGGATCACATCGGCTACGGCGCCTCCCCGCCCGTCGCCTATGCGGCCACACTCGCCGCGGCACTGTTTATTTGGCACCACTCGGTGATCGGCCCGCCGCTCCTCGCCGGCGCGCTTATCCTTCTGCTGCTGATCAACATCCGCAACGCCTGGGATCTAACGGTGTTTTTTGCGCAGCGCCGGGGCGGCGACAACGCGCCGCCGCCTAATCCAAAACCGTGACATTGATCCTGGTGCCGGCTGTCACGCGGGCGAGCATCTTCACATCGCCCAGCGCTTTCGCCCAGATATTGCAGGGGCTGGCGAGGCGCGTTTCGCCAGCTTTCGAAATCGGCGTGCGGCCGAAGCCTAACGCGATGGCGTGGCCGTCCGGCCAATAGGCGATTTCGCCGGGCGTAACGACGGCGCGGGCATCCGCTTCCCGTCCTACTTTGACCGGGATCTCGAAGTAGACCTCCTCGCCCCAGGTCAGCGCCTCGCCGCTAAACGGCAGCGCCTTGGCGATCGCCTTCGCCGTCGGCGTGTCGAGCAACTCCGCATCGAGCGTGAGCAAACCGAAGTCGAAACGAATGCGCATGATGAACTCCTGATCGCCTGCCCCGCGAAGCGGGGAAGGGGGACCACCCGAAGGGTGGTGGAAGGGGCGACTGACTCGTAAGTTTGTTGGTGCCGCAAGACAATGACTACTTCACCTCTTTCATTTCTTGAAACATCCGTGGTGCGCTGACTCCCGCGCCCCTTGTAACTTGGGAATCACCGGACGGGCTAAGCTGGCCCGCGCGGTGGCGGGCGAGAGACCGAAGCCCCTGAGGGCCAGCAAGCCCGTGTGGAAGCGTGGGTCCTCGCCTGTCGTTCCATCGAACCCGAACAGTCGCTTGGGCCGCAGAGCGAGCCCGCTTGCGCAAGGAAGGGATCAGATGGACGCCACCTTTGTTGGAATCGATGTCGCCAAGGATCGGCTGGATGTTTGCGTACGTCCGAGCGGCGACAGCTTCGTCTTCGATCGCACGACCACTTCGATCTTGGAACTGGCAGAGCGATTGAAGGAGTTCGCGCCGCGTATCGTTGCCGTGGAGGCCACCGGCGGCTTTGAAACGGTCGTGGCCGCGGGTCTCACCGGAGCCGGATTGCCGGTGCTCGTGGTCAACCCGGCGCAGGTGAGAGCCTTCGCCCAGGCGCTCGGCAAGCGGGCCAAGACCGATCCGATCGATGCCGCCGTGATCGCCCACTTCGTAGAGGCGACCAAGGCGCAGCCACGTACCCTTCCGGATGAGATGACACGCTTGCTCGCCGAGCTGATCGCCCGCCGGCGCCAGATCGTCGAGATGATGGCTGCTGAGGGGCAACGCGATCGGCGGCTGACCAACAAGCGGGTGAAGAAGAGCATCGCGCGCTTGCGCAAGGCATTGGCGAAAGAACTGACCGAACTCGACGCCGAGATCGACGATCATATGCGTGGTTCGCCGGTCTGGGCCGAGAAGGAGGATCTGCTGGCCTCCGTTCCCGGCGTCGGCTCCATCATCGCCCGCACGCTGATTGCTGAATTGCCGGAGCTCGGTTCGCTCGATCGCCGGCAGATTGCGGCCTTGGTCGGCCTTGCCCCTTGGACCCGCCAATCCGGACAGTGGCGTGGCAAGAGCTTCATTGGCGGCGGCCGCAAGAGCGTGCGCCGCGCTCTCTTTATCGCCGCTATGGTGGCGAGCCGTCGCAACCCGATCCTCAAAACCGTCCGTGACAAACTCGTCGCCGCCGGCAACGCAAAGCTTGTCGCTCTCATCGCGGTAGCCCGAAAGCTCCTCACAATCCTCAACGCAATCTTGCGAGACAAACGCCCATGGCAGCCAAAAACCGCTTGACCGACAAGACAGTCGCTTCCACCGCGCAAAAGCGCGGTCCCCCTTCCCCGCTATCGCGCAGGGCTGTCCGGGGAATGATTCACCATGTCACGGTGCATGCTCGGCCGAACCGATGCAAATCGATTGTTTCTGGTTGTCGAGACTCAGAAAGGACCGAGCATGCGCTATCTCGATAGCATCATCGGCAGTCTGCTCAAACCGGTGGATCGGCGGCGCTTTGCCGCCATTGTGGATGAGCATGACGGCGATGCCTACGACAAATCGTTCAAGAGCTGGGATCATCTGGTGACGTTGATCTTTGCGCAATTGAGCAATCTCGACAGCCTTCGCGGGCTGGCACTGGCCTTCAATGCCAACGCGCAGACCCACTATCACCTCAATGTCGGCAAGCTTGCCCGCTCGACCTTGTCGGATGCCAACAGGCGACGGCCTGCAGCGGTTTTTGCCGACACCTTTGCGATGCTGGCGGCCACGGCCGATCGCCAGACCCGTCGCCAAGGTACGGCCTTGGTGGCATTGATCGACGCCAGCCCGATTATGGTAAGCAAGATGTGCCAATGGGCCAAATGGAACGGCCGCATTCGCGGCATGAAGCTTCATGCGGTCTATGATCCGCAAGCCGACTGGCCGCGACGCGTTGAGATTACGCCGGCCAATATCAACGACATCGAGGTGGGCCGCCGCACGCCGCTCATCGCCGCTGCGAGCTACATATTCGACAAGGGCTATTATCACTTCGGCTGGTGGAAAAAGATCAATGACGCCAAGGCCTTCTTCGTCACCCGGAGCAAGGTGAGCACGCGCTGGCGCGTCACCAGGCAGCGGCGCGTCGGACGCGCCATCGGCGCTGGCTTCGTCATCCTCGACGATGCCGAGGTGCGGCTTGCCAGCAAGGGCGATTCCGTCCTGCCGATTCCACTCCGCCGCATCCGTATCAAGCGCGAGACCGGCGCCAAGATCACGCTGATCACCAACGATCTCAACCGCAGCGCATTGGAAGTTGCGGCGCTCTACAAGAGCCGCTGGCAAATCGAGCTGTTGTTCCGCTGGATCAAGCAGCATCTGCGCATCCGCAAGTTCATCGGTAACAATGAAAACGCCATCCGCCTGCAAATCCTCGCAGCCATGATCGCCTATCTGCTGCTGCGCCTTGCCGCACGCCGTCATGTCGTCACCTTGCCGGCGCTGCGTCTCACCGAACTTATCAGCCAGCGCTTGTTCATGCGCAGACCCATCGCCGAAATCGACAAGCCGCCCCCCTGCAATCCAAGTCGCCGCCAACCCAACTCACCCCCAGGCCAACTCGAGTTCTCTTATGCTTGAACTTCCCCGGACAGCCCTGCGCTATCGCGGGGCAGGATTAAGCGTTCTCGCGGCGCCTCTTCGCGCCCGAGCTATGCCAACCCCGTCACGTTTCGCGCGAAGAGCGGGAGGAAAGAGAAAAATCGAGGGGTGGTGCCTCTGTTTCTCTGCTCGCTAAGCCCGTATCGCCATCACCAATCAATAAAAAGGAAGCAGGACGCCGACAAACGCTGGTACTACCCGCCGCACCATCGGGCGCGGCGCGTGCTCAAGCGGAGCACGCTCGTCTGTCGGCGTCCCACCACGGTTCTCACCAAAGGGAGTCGTCGTCCCTAAGGCTCAGCTTCAGGCCAGGTTTCCTGGGACGCGGTCTGACGCATGAAACCGATCATGCGCTGGCAACGCTGCCAGCGGGCGTTACCCGCCGTCGCCTGTCCCAGCCCAGGGAAGCACCTCCCGCCCCGGTCATAATGCCGGGGGACTGATGCCCGAAGCTGCCCGGGAACGGGGTGGATAGCCCCATCCGCGGGCACCGTACTCGCCCCGCCGCCGGAAAGTCCCCTCGCCGGCGCCGTCCATATCGAGCGAGTATTGAAAAGCTATGTAACTATAACAGAGACATTCGTCAAGACGCCGTTACAAAAAAAGTTACGACATTTTCAGCCGCTCCGATGCGGGAACCGCAGTAGCGCCTCAGGGTTGTCCGCTCAATGGAGAATGCTGATGACAATAGCCCATAAATCGCTTGTTTATGCCGCCCGCCGCGCCATCATCATCCGCAAGACAATGCGAGGCCTGATCGCCGCCACGGCGATCGGCGGTCTGTGCCTGACCGCCGCGCAGGCCCAAACCGGCGGCCACGCCGCGGGTTCGTCCGCCTCCTCCGCGCGTTCCTCGGCACCACCGCTCACCGTCAGCGTCCCGGCACAGCCCGGCCCAAACCTCAATTCATCGAACCCCAACACCATGACCCAATCCCCCGAAACGCCGGTGTCGCCGAGCACGCCGGGCGTAGGGTCGTCGGTTTATGGATCGGGATCGTCGGGATCGGGGACGCCCTGAGCGTTCATTTAGAAAATTCAGTCAAGGGCCCCTGCCCTCGACATTGTAGAGCTTTCACAGGACAGCTGTGCGGCGTCAACTGTGCGCGGGCGATGAAGTGACCTAGCGCTGCTGCGCGTTCTTCTCCGCAGCGCGACGCATTGCCTCGGCGAGCGCGCCGCCGCCAGAAGGCTCCGACGGTTTGCGCGTCGTGAAGCTTCGGTTCGCCTTGTCGTTTCGCTCGAACGCTTTGGGACGCTCCGCGCCGGCTTCGTCGTCGAGTTCTGAGGCTGAGCGCGATGCGCTTGCGACCGACATCGACCTCCAGCACCTTGACGCGCACGATGTCGCCAGACTTCACGACCTCGCGGGGGTCTCTGACGAAGGTCTTGGACATTGCCGAGATGTGCACGAGCCCGTCCTGGTGCACGCCGATGTCAACGAATGCGCCGAATGCCGCGACATTGGTTACCGCGCCTTCGAGAATCATGCCGGGTTGGAGATCCTTGAGCGTCTCGACTCCTTCCTTGAACTCCGCCGCCTTGAAGGCAGGCCGCGGGTCCCGGCCAGGCTTCTCCAGTTCGCGCAGGATGTCGGTGACGGTCGGCAGGCCAAACTTGTCGTCGATGAAGTCCTTCGGTTTGAGTTTACGCAATTCCGCAGTATTGCCGATCAATGCCTCAATATTGCTCTTGCTCGCCGCGAGGATGCGACGGACGACCGGATAGGCTTCCGGATGCACGCCGGACGCGTCGATTGGATCTTCGCCGTTCCTGATGCGCAGGAAGCCGGCGCATTGCTCGAACGCTTTGGCACCAAGCCGCGGCACGGCGAGCAGGCTCTTGCGCGAACGGAAGGAGCCGTTGCTGTTGCGGTACGCAACGATGTTGTCGGCGAGGCTCGTGCCGATGCCGGCGACGCGGGCGAGCAAGGGGCTCGACGCGGTGTTGAGATCGACACCGACCGCGTTCACGCAGTCCTCGACCACGGCATCGAGCGCGCGAGCCAGCTTGAGCTGACTCAAATCGTGCTGGTACTGGCCGACGCCGATCGCCTTTGGATCGATCTTCACGAGCTCGGCGAGAGGATCCTGCAGCCGCCGTGCGATCGACGCTGCACCGCGCAATGTGACATCGAGATCAGGCAATTCCTGTGACGCGAACTCCGATGCCGAGTAGACGGAGGCGCCGGCTTCCGAAACCACGATCTTGGAGAGCTTGTGCTCCGGCCCGAGCAACCTGACGAGCTCGCTCGCCAGTTTGTCGGTCTCGCGCGAGGCGGTGCCATTGCCGATAGCGATCAGTTCGACCCTGTGTGCGACCACTAGCTTGCCAAGGATGGCCAGCGCTTCGTCCCACTGCCGCCGCGGCTCGTGCGGAAATATTGCCGTGGTCGCAACCACTTGGCCCGTTGCATCGACGACGCAAACTTTTACGCCGGTGCGAAAGCCGGGGTCGAGACCAAGTGTGGCGCGCGGTCCTGCGGGCGCCGCGAGCAGCAGATCGCGCAGGTTGGCGGCGAAGACGCGCACCGCCTCTTCCTCCGCCGCGTTCCAGAGGCGCATGCGCAGATCGATATTCATGTGCACGCGGATCTTGGTGCGCCACGCCCAGCGCACGGTATCGAGTAGCCAGCGATCTGCGGGCCGGCCGTGGTCCGCAACGCCGAAGCGATGCATGATCTTAAGTTCGTAGGGGCTCAGCACGCCTTGCGCCGACGGCGTCGGCGCGTCCTCGAAGTGCAAGCTCAGCACTTCTTCCTTCTCGCCACGGAAGAGCGCGAGGATGCGATGCGATGGCAACTTGGTGAAGGATTCGCCGTAGTCAAAATAGTCGGCGAACTTTGCGCCCGTCTCGGCCTTGCCCTCCTGCACCTTCGACACGAGATGGCCTTGAGCCCAGAATGTTTCGCGCAGCGCGCCGATGAGGTCAGCATCTTCGGCGAAGCGCTCGACAAGTATCGCTCGGGCGCCTTCGAGCGCCGCTGCCACGTCGGCAACCTGCTTGTCGGCGTCCGCGTATAGCGCCGCGGCCGCCTGCGGCTCGGTCTGCGGCTCCGATAGCAGCAGGTCGGCAAGCGGCTCGAGCCCCGCCTCCTTTGCGATCTCCGCCTTGGTGCGCCGCTTCGGTTTGAATGGGAGATAGATATCCTCGAGCCGGCCCTTGTTGTCGGCGGCGCGGATCGCAGCCTCGAGCGCAGCATCGAGCTTGCCCTGTTCGCGTACCGATTTGAGGATCGCCTCGCGCCGCTCCTCGAGCTCACGCAGGTATTTGAGGCGCTCATCGAGCGTGCGCAGTTGCGTATCGTCGAGCGCGCCCGTCGCCTCCTTGCGGTACCGCGCCACGAAGGGAACCGTGGCGCCACCGTCGAGCAACTCGACCGTTGCCTTAACTTGTTCGACACGGACGGATAGCTCTGTGGCGATGCGGAGGAAGATCGGTTCGGACATGGCGGCACTCATTGCGGCGATTCAGGGGGCGGTGCATATCGCCCGCTGCCGCCCGCCGGGGCAACAGCGTCGTGCCGGGCCTGTGGAGAGCGCGTCATGGCCTCTGGCTAAACATCAAGCCCAGCAACGACGACGTTGATGCGGCTTACGCCGCATTATTCTTCTCCCGCATTTTTCGCTTCGCGTAATCCGGGCTACGCGCTTGCTCACGCGTCGTCAGCCTGAGGTGCGAGCCACCTCAGGATGACGCCGTGCGCGCACGGCGGTCCTAACCGTTACGAGGCAGCAGATGACGCTTTCAACTAATCCGCCCGATACCCGGGCAGCGCCAACGTGTCGAACTTGTAGTTCACGCCGACGCGCAGCGTTGAGAAGGCGGTGCTCGTCCGCATGTCGTCGCCCGGGGAAGGGATCGGTCCGCCGAACGTTGCATCCAAATAATTGTTCGGAGTGTTCACTGTTCCGAGATCCGTATAGAGATACTCGATTTTGAGCGTCAGCTGGCGGGCGATCGCATATTCAAGGCCTGCACCAGCCGTCCAGCCGACATGTGTTCCCGAAGCCGACCCTTGCGATTGGTCGCATGAAAACGGCCATACCCCCGCGGCCCAACAGCTGCCGCTGGTCGTCACGTGGCCATAAGCCAAGCCGCCCGTCACGAAGGGCAGCACATTGCCGACGGCATAGCCGGCGCGGCCACGCACGCTGCCCCACCAGTTCACCTTCGCACCGTCTTGCCAGCCGCCTTCACTGGTTTGGAGGCTGTCGTAGCTGCCTTGCAGGGTCGAGCCCTGAAAATCCGCCTCGATGCCGACGACATAGTTCGATCCCGGCAGCTGATAATTGTAACCGACCTGGCCACCGCCGGAGAAGCCTCTGGAGTCGGCCGAGTATTGATCACCTATTCCGTAGGTGCCGGACTGATCGCTGGTGTTGAAATTGCCTGCCGAAACGCCGGCATTGCCACCGAGGTAGAAGCCGGACCAGGAGAACGCCGGCTGCGGCGGTGCGTATTGCGGTGCCGCTTTGCTGTTGGGCAGACCGGCGCCGAAGGCCGGCAAAGCCAACATGGAGAATAGAGCGGCAAGCGCGAGCGGCTTTTTCATTCCGGATTTCCTTGACTGGACTCACGAACGAGCCCGCTCTATCGCGCTGCCATCATGCAAGCCACAACTTGCCGTCAGCGCCGTTTTCATTTGCGGAGCGAGTGCTTCTTGAGCAACACTTCGTTCGTTCATCAGCGCCGTAAATTTCGCAATCGGCGCTGTAAATTTTGCATGATCGGCACCGTAAACTTCGCACGATAAGCGCCTTAAAACGTTGCATGCTTCACCGCGCATGCTTCGGCGCCGGAAACTCGCGTCAGCACGCCGGGCGCATAAACAAAACATAAATATCATCGACTGCGGCAGGCATCGGTTCGCGCCGGTGACGATATTGATAATCCGGGCTACGAGTTCACGCGTCGTCAGCCTGAGGTGCGAGCCAACGGGTCCGCGCGAAGCGCGCGGCCCGATGACAAGCTCCGCGAGCCTCGAAGACCGCATCGCCTAGCCGAGCATCCTTCGAGGGCCGCTTCGCGGCCACCTTAGGATGACGCCGAGCGCGCCTGGCGGCCCTAACCAAATAAAAAAAGCCCCGCGCGAGCGGGGCTAGATGTTGCGTGAAGAGAAATTTGCGAGCGCTTAGTTAGCTGCACCCTCGACCATGAAGGAGAGCGAGTCCGTGCTCTTCAGCCGCGCGGCATCGATTTCTTTCTGGGCCTGCGACGTGTGCCAGGCTTGTGCCTGTTCCGGGCTGTCGAATTGAAGCATGACAAAGCGCTGCGGCGGCGGGCCGTCGAGGCTCGTTATTTTGTCGGTGCGGACGACGAAATGGCCGCCGGCAGCCTTGATAACCGCCGATGCTTTGTCGACAACGCCGGTCTTGAAGGTGTCGGCGTCGTTTATTTTCCGGATGGCGACGACCACATAAGTCGGCGGCTTGGCCTGGGCGTGAAGTCCCTCGATTGCGGTGGCGCCGATCGCGGCACCGGCGAGCAAAGTCAGTCCCGTTGCGATTTTTCGATTCATGGCGTTCTCCTGAGGTTGGCAGAATGGTGGCCGCGCGGCGGATGCGCGGCTCTCCGCATGCAGCAGCACCGCTTACATGCAGCTAGCCTCGCACCCCCGTGCGCGGTCTATCGATTTTCTGACTAGCGAGTTTCTGCCTGCCGGCGGCATGGTGCTGCCTGTTCGCCCAGGACATGGACTCCGGCAGGTCCCTGTCTCGCGTGCAGCTTGGCGAAGATTATACCTTTACCGGGCGCGCGGAAAGAAAAACGGCAAAACGGCCGATACGCAAAACCCCATAAGCAAAGGGCGCCGCCGTTGGAGCGACGCCCTGCCGTGATGAAGATGAATATCAATATGGAGCGGCTTACGCCGCGGCGTTTTTCTTCCGGATTTCGCTTTATTTAATCCAGGCTACATCAGGGCTCTTCGCCCTCGCTCTGCATGCAGGCCACGTAACGATCGGAGGCGAAGGTAATACCGTCGGTGCATTTCTTGAGAGCCATAGCCCGGTGTTCGCTGATGCCGGTGCGATTCGGCGGTCTCGGCTGGGTGTCGACCTGAGCGAAGGCCTGGGAAGCAAATGCCGTGACTGAGGTCGTAATCAACAGTGCGACGAGATGTTTGTTGGCAGCAACCATGTTTACGTCTCCTTCGATAACTGAGCGGCGCTAGGCGCATGAGCGATAGACGCATGAGCGATCCTTGGCTGCCGCCAAGGAACTGCGCAGGGAACTGCGCCCGGCGTCAACGTCGCTGATCGCGAAACGATGACGCCTTGACGCAGTTCCTTTTTGACGCGGTTAATTTTTTGCGGGAGCTCGCGCAGGGGTTTTATGACATTTATGACAAATGAGCGGCGAAGTGAAAAATGACGCGGCTTAAGCCGCGTCACTGATTTCTGATTTCGTCAATGTGCAGCGCTTCACCGTCGGCAGCCTTCAGCGGTGCCAGTGGCCGCCATTCCCGTAACCATGCCCATAGCCACGGCCGTACCCGTAAGCGAAACGCGGGCCGTAGCCTCGCCAATAGCCGCCCCCATAATAGTAGGGCGTCGCGTAATAGCTGTAATAGCCGACAGGCGGCGGCGGGTAATAGGCCGGCGGAGGCGGCGGATAGCCATAAGCCTCCTCGGCCGGCGGTGGGCCGTAATAGGCCGGCGGCGGCGCATATTGCGCCTGCGGCGGCGGCTGATATTCCGGCGCACCCATATCGGCAGCCTTTGCAGTGGACAGCGGCGCCAGCGCACCGAGCGCCACCACGCCGACCGCCACTACGCCGAGGACCCTGACGCCGGCGGTCCCTGACAGTCTCACCAAATTGCGCATGTATTGACCTCCCTGAAATGGATTCAAACGACCGTTTCATTAGAGGCAGCCGCAACGGCGGAATTAGAGCCGAGGCGCGGCGGATTTAGGCAATTTCGGCAACGGCTATTCAGAATGCCATCGCGGGGACGAGCGGGTGTAGCTTCTCATCACCACCGCTCATTCCCGCGAAAGCGGGAATCCAGTTTCTCTCTTTGTGCTGGGTCCCCGCTTTCGCGGGGACGAGCGAGTTCTGCGGCATGCATCCACCGCTCATTCCCGCGAAAGCGGGAATCCATTTTGCCAGAGAGAGCTGGGTCCGCGCTGTCGCGGGGACGAGCGGTGGTGCCGCTGTTTTATCCCGCGAGCGCCGGATAATCGGTGTAGCCCTTCGGGCCCGGCGTGTAGAACGTCGACATGTCGGGCGGGTTGACCGCGGCGCCGGATTTCCAGCGTTCGACCAGATCCGGATTGGCGAGGAACGGCTTGCCGACCGCGATCAGATTGCATTTGCCGGCTTCGAGATCGGCTTCGGCGCGCTTGGCATCGTAACCGCCGGAGAGAATGAGCGCGCGTTTGAAGGCGCTGCGGAACGCGGCCTTGATCGAGTCCGGCACTTTCGGCGCGCCCCCCGCCGAGTGATCGACCAGATGAACATAGAGCAGGCCCGACGCATTGAGCTTGTGCGCGAGATAAGTGTAATCGGCTTCCATCTCCGGATAGAGCGGCATGTCGTTGAACACGCCATAGGGCGACAGCCGGATGCCGACTTTGTCCTTGCCGATGGCGGCGATCGCCGCGGCCACGGCTTCCAGCGCAAAGCGCGCGCGGTTCTCGATAGCGCCGCCGTAGCTGTCGCTGCGCACATTGGAATTCGGCCGGATGAATTGCTCGATCAGATAGCCGTTGGCGCCGTGCAGTTCGACGCCGTCGAAACCCGCCGCGACCGCGTTCTTGGCGGCTTGCGCGTATTCGCCGATCGTGGCCTTGACCTCGGCTTCGGTCATGGCGTGCGGCACCGGCATCGGCTTCATGCCTTCGGCATCGGTGAACATGTCGCCCTTGGCGGCGACCGCCGACGGGGCGACCACCTCGGCGCTGGCCGGCAAGTTCAGCGCATGGCTGACGCGCCCGGTGTGCATGAGCTGCACGAACATTTTCGCACCGCGTGCATGCACTGCGTCGGTGACTTTCTTCCAGCCGGCGATTTGCTCTGCGGAAAAGATTCCGGGAATGCGGGCATAGCCCAAGCCGTTCGGCGACGGCGAAGTGCCTTCGGAGACGATCATGCCGGCGGAAGCGCGTTGCGCGTAATACTGCACCATCAGATCGTTCGGCACATTGCCGGTGGCGCGGCTGCGCGTCAGCGGACACATGACGAGATGGTTTTGCAACTGCAGCGGCCCCAAGCTTGTTTTCGAATACAAAAGCGACACGTGGCACTCCCAATGTGATGAACCCGGCATAGTGGCGTTACATGGGAGGGCGGATTTGAAACGGCAAGCAGGCGCCTTGTGCAAGAAACCTCGGTATAATGGGTGTGACTATTTGGTTTTATTGGGTTTGTTTACGTCCTCCAATCCAGGCTAGCATCCTCTTAGGGGGGCAGCTTGAAGACGACGCGGTATTTTGAAGAACAGGTGCTACGCAAGCGCCCATATATCCTGCGTGCGTGGTGTCGAAGCGTGATCGCGGCGCCCATCCGCCGCGACGTTCAGGAGGACGAGCGTATTCGCCACTGGGGCGCAATAGAGCTGTCGGGCGAGCCTCGACGGCGATACCTGCGCGTTGTAACACTGAGTGACGGCGAGACGGTCCACAACGCGTTCTTCGACCGGAATTTCCGCGAGGATGAGCGATGAAGCTGCACTACTATCCAGAGACCGACAGCCTCTATATCGAACTGAATAATGCGCCGGGCGTCACGGCCCGCGAGATCGTCGACGGTTTGGTCGCCGATTTTGACGGAGCAGGGAATGTGGTCGGCCTCGATATCGATCACGCCTCACACAAGCTCGATCTGTCCACGGTCGAGACGATAGCGCTCCCGCCAGTCAGTGCCGCGGAGTGAGGCTGCCCCTGCCCGCTAGTTTTGTGAGCCGCTGCCACCGCGACATTTCTTGCATCGCTCCTTCCCGCGTAAGCGGGAATCCCGTTTCACGGGACAGGGGTCCCCGCTTTCGCGGGGACGAGCGGATCAGGTTATAGTCAATCCCGCCGGGGAATTGGGGCTTCATCGTCAATGCTGCATCTGCAATCCGCGCTTGGCGTGGTCGCCATTCTCGCCATCGCCTTCATGGTCAGCGAAAACCGCGGCGCGGTGCCGTGGCGGCCGGTGCTGGTCGGGCTCGCTATTACCTTCGGACTTGCGCTCCTCATGCTCAAGGTGCCGCAGACCGAAGTCGCATTTGAGTGGATCAACCGCGCGGTCGATGCGGTCGCGTCGGCGACGCGGGCCGGCACTTCGTTCGTGTTCGGTTATGTCGGCGGCGGCGCGCCGCCGTTCGATCCGAAGACGCCGGGCTCCGATTTCATCCTGGCGTTTCAGGCACTGCCGGTCGTCTTGGTGATGAGCGTGCTGTCGTCGCTCTTGTTTTATTGGGGCATCATGCCGCCGGTGGTGCGCGGCTTTTCCTGGGCGCTGGAAAAAACGCTCGACGTCGGCGGCGCCGCGGGACTGTCGACCGCGGCCAATATCTTTGTCGGCCAGGTCGAGGCGCCGCTGTTCATCCGGCCCTATCTCGCGCGGCTGTCGCGCAGCGAAATGTTCATCGTCATGACCGGCGGCATGGCCGGCATCGCCGGCACCGTGTTCGTGCTCTATGCGACGATCCTGGCGAACGCGATCCCGGATGCCGCCGGCCACATCGTCGTTTGCTCGGTGCTCGGCGCGCCGGCGGCGATCATCATCAGTCTCTTGATGGTGCCCGACCCGGATGAAAAACATACCGGCGGCAAGTTCGGCGAAGTGGAGCAAGCCTTCGACTCGACCATGGACGCGATCGTCAAAGGCACCGGCGCCGGCCTTGAATTGCTGCTCAACATCGTCGCCATGCTGATCGTGTTCGTCGCACTGGTGCATCTCGCCAATGCGATCTTGGGCTTGCTGCCCGACATGCTCGGCGCGCCGCTGACTTTGCAGCGCGCGCTCGGCTGGATCATGGCGCCGGTGTGCTGGCTGATGGGCATCCCGTGGTCGCAAGCCGTGACCGCCGGCGGCCTGATGGGGATCAAGACCATTTTGAACGAGCTCGTCGCCTATCTGCAGCTCGCCGCGCTGCCGCCGGACGCGCTCGATCCGCGCTCACGGCTGATCATGCTCTACGCCATGTGCGGCTTCGCCAATTTCGGTTCGCTCGGCATCATGATCGCGGGTCTGTCGACCATGTGCCCGGCGAAGCGCGGCGAAGTAGTGTCGCTCGGGCTGAAATCGATCGTGTCAGGCACGCTGACGACGTGTCTGCTCGGCGCGATTGTGGGGGTGCTGAGTTAGGACCGTCACCCTGAGGTGGCCGCGAAGCGGCCCTCGAAGGGCGACGGCTGCGCCGCCCGGCGAAATCGGCTTGCCGATTTCGCCGATGTTTAAGCGTCCAAGTCGGCTATAGCCGACTTGGTTGGCCGCATCCTTCGAGGCTGGCTTCGCTCGCACCTCAGGATGACGGATCATCGGCTGGCAAAGCGGCACGGCTGGCGTAGTATCGGACAATGAAATCTCTCGAGTATCTGCGCGCCCTCCTCCCCGGCATCGCCGTCTGCATCGCCATCACCGTCGCGGCGATGCTGCTGCAAGTGATCGAGGTTCACTTCACCGGCCAGCCTTATCTCGAAGCGCTGGTGCTGGCGATCCTGCTCGGCGTTGCGGTGCGCACGGCGTGGAAGCCGGCCCCGCTGTGGATTCCGGGCATCGGCTTTTGCGCCAAATTCGTGCTCGAAGTCGCCATCGTCATGCTCGGCGCTTCGGTGAGCTTCACCACCATCGCCGCGCTCGGGCCGGCGCTGATCTTCGGCATTGCCGCCATCGTCTCGGTGGCGATCGGCGTAAGCTTCACGATCTGCCGCGCCTTCGGCTTGCCGCAGCGCATGGCGATCCTGGTCGCCTGCGGCAATTCGATCTGCGGCAATTCGGCGATCGCCGCGGTGGCGCCGGTGATCGGCGCCGACGGCGACGACATCGCCTCGTCGATCTCGTTCACCGCCGTGCTCGGCGTCATCGTGGTGCTGACGCTGCCGCTCCTGGTGCCGGTGCTGAGCTTGTCGCTGACGCAATATGGCGTGCTTGCGGGTCTGACCGTTTACGCCGTGCCGCAAGTGCTGGCGGCGACATTGCCTATTGGAGCACTGAGCAATCAGGTCGGCACGGTGATCAAGCTGGTGCGCGTCCTGATGCTCGGCCCGGTGGTGCTGGCGATCTCACTCGTGGCCGGCGGCCTGCGCCCGGCGCACAACAAATCCAACCGCGCCCGGCCGGCGCTGCATGAATTGGTGCCGTGGTTCATCATAGGCTTCCTGGCGCTGATGCTGGCGCGCTCGCTCGGGCTGTTGCCGCAAGCTTTGGTGCTTCACGTCACCCGCACCGCCGCGGTTCTCACCACGGTCGCCATGGCGGCGCTCGGCCTCGGCGTCGATATCCGCGTCGTCGCCCGCACCGGCGTGCGCGTGACGCTCGCGGTGACGGCGTCGCTCGTTGTGCTCGGGCTGATGAGCTATGCGCTGATCCGCTTTTTGGGATTGCCGTGACGGATTTATGCCGGCACCGCCATATAGCTATGAAATAGACCAGCCGGATCGTATTTGGCGCGCAGCGTTTCCAGCCGCGCGAGATTCTGTTCGGCGATGAATTTGAACGGCCGCGCGGCGAGGTTTTCGTCGGCCAATTGAATGCCACTCGCCAGCGGCTCGAGCTTTTTCATGTGATCGGTGACCCAGGCCTGATGCTTTTGATCTTCGGCTGGGTCGTGCCACACCGAATAAAGCGCGATATAGAGATCGTCTTCCATCGAGAACGCCATGTCGGGACGCGGCTCGGTCGGCCCCCACAGCATCCACATCATGTGCGAGGGCGCGGCCGGCAGCGAGGTTGCGATGTCGCGCATGCCGGGCAGCAGCGCCTCGACCGGCGCGCTCGTCCACATATTGTCGGCGGCATAGCGCGCGCCAGGCGGATAGAGCAGATCCTCGCCCTCTTGCAGCACCGCATCGAGCTCGGTCGCGGCATTGATATTGGTCAGCACCGCCTTGGAGCGCGCCGGGCATTGTTCCAGGATGGCGAGCGCTTCGATTGCTTCTTCTTTCGAGTCGGCGATCACCGGCGCGGTCAGCAGCGCGCCAGGCCCAGGATGGCCGAGAATATCGCGGCGGGTGAAGACCAGACACTCCATGCTGCGCGACAATTTCGGCTGCGCCGCATGCACGAAGCGCAGCACGTCGTCGTAGGCGTCGATCGGATAGACGTAATCGCTTTTCAAGAAAACTTTCGGCCGCGGAAATACGTTCAGATAAAACCGCGTCACCACACCGAAAAAGCCCGGCCCGGCGCCGCGCGCCGCCCATAACAGATCGGCGCTGCGCTTGTCGTCGGCGTGCCACATCTCGCCGTCGGCGGTGACCACGTCGATGGCACGGACGCTCACGCAAGCCGGACCCCACCGCCGCGAATTCCAGCCGAAGCCGCCCTGCAGCAGAAAGCCACCGAGCCCGACATTCATGCAATGGCCGGTGGGAAAGAACAGATCGTGCCGGCGCAGCGCGCGGTTGAAGTCGGTGCCGATCAGGCCGGGCTGAATTTCCGCGGTGCGCGCCTCGCGATCGACCGTGAAGGAATTCATCGCCGCGAGATCGATCAGCATGCCTCCGTCGCGCAGGAACGCGCCGGCCCAGCTATGGCCGCCCGAGCGCACGCCGATCTTCAATCCGTTACGTTTGGCAAGCCGCACCGCGGCGATGACGTCGGCGTCGCTTGACGCCTGAACGATGACATCGGGAAAACGGTCGGGGGTGCGGCCGTTCTTGACGGCGGCCGATCGCGCCGCCTCGTAACCGCTCTCGCCCCGGTAATAAGTCCGGCCCGCCAACTCACTCATGGCGCCGACTATGCACCGGCCGATAGCCCCGATGCCAGACCGTCCCGGCCCGGTCGGGCGGCAGAACGGCTGCTAGTTCAGCCGAAACTCGCCGTCGACGGCGCGGATCTCGGCGGGCTTGATCAGCCGGGCATGCGCCACCGTGACCGAGTGCAGCGGCCCTTCGAGCTGTTCCAGCCAGAAATTGAGGAATTTGTTGAGCACCGGAAAGTTCGGGCAGAGGTCATAGTCCTGCCAGACATATGTCTGTAGTAACCACGGATGGTCGGGACGACGGTACAGGATATTGGCCGTGGTCAGTCCATAGCCTTCGAGCTGTTTGCGAAACTCTTTCGAACCCATAATGCCCTCCAATCCCGGCACGGGAATTTTTCGAGACTCGCCCCTCCATTGCAAGCCTCAAAAATGAAGAAGTTGTGTATTTTCAAGGCACTAGCAGCATCCGATTGCGTTTGCTAACAACCGGCCACTCCACGTTCATGACAATAACGGAACTTCCTGGTTCCCGTTTCCTGCCCCGGCTTGAGAATATTTTCCGCTGCACCATGGAACCGCAGCGAATTAACCGAACCGCGAATTTGTTGGCAGTCGTCTCCGAGGAGTGCTAGAAAATTTTCGAACGCCTCTTGCGGGCAAAAATACGCGCTCCTATGTCGCGCCTCAGGCGGTCGACCAAGGGGACCCGCGGGCGCCGCTCACACGCAAATCTTCGCCTTTTCAATAACTTAGGAGGACACTATGAAGTTTCGTCCGCTTCACGACCGCGTCGTGGTCAAGCGCATCGACGCCGAGGAGAAATCATCCGGCGGCATCATCATTCCGGACACCGCCAAGGAAAAGCCCTCGCAGGGTGAAGTTGTCGCCGTCGGCCCAGGCGGCCGCGACGAAGCCGGCAAGCTGATTCCGATCGACATCAAGGTCGGCGAGCGCGTGCTGTTCGGCAAGTGGTCGGGCACCGAGGTCAAGATCGACGGCCAGGATCTCCTGATCATGAAAGAGTCCGACATCATGGGCGTGCTCGAAGATCAGGCCGCAAGAAAGAAAGGCCGCGTAAGCAAACAAACCCTTTTGTCATGGCCGGACTTGTTCCGGCCATCCCGATAGAGCGGGCACAGCAGTGCCCTGTGAATCGAGATCGCCGGAACAAGTCCGGCGATGACGAGTGGAAAGCAAACAAACAACCCATCAACCGGAGTTAAATTCAAATGTCAGCTAAAGAAGTAAAATTCTCCGTCGATGCGCGCGACAAGATGCTGCGCGGCGTCGACATTCTCGCCAATGCGGTGAAGGTAACGCTCGGCCCGAAAGGCCGTAACGTCGTCATCGACAAGTCGTTCGGCGCTCCCCGCATCACCAAGGACGGCGTCACCGTCGCCAAGGAGATCGAGCTCGAAGACAAGTTCGAGAACATGGGCGCGCAGATGGTGCGCGAGGTCGCGTCCAAGACCTCCGACATCGCCGGCGACGGCACCACCACCGCGACCGTGCTCGCCGCCGCCATCGTGCGGGAAGGCTCCAAGGCGGTTGCCGCCGGCATGAACCCGATGGACCTCAAGCGCGGCATCGACCTCGCCGTCGAAGCCGTCGTCGAGGAGCTGAAGAAGAACTCGAAGAAGGTGACCTCGAACGCCGAAATCGCCCAGGTCGGAACGATCTCCGCCAACGGCGACAAGGAAATCGGCGACTATCTCGCCAAGGCGATGGAAAAGGTCGGCAACGAGGGCGTCATCACGGTGGAAGAGGCCAAGAGCCTCGAGACCGAACTCGACGTCGTCGAAGGCATGCAGTTCGACCGCGGCTATATCTCGCCCTACTTCATCACCAACGCCGACAAGATGCGCGTTGAGATGGAGGACCCCTACATCCTCATCAACGAGAAGAAGCTCTCGGCGCTCAACGAGTTGCTGCCGCTGCTTGAGGCGGTGGTTCAGACCGGCAAGCCGCTTCTGATCGTCGCCGAAGACGTCGAAGGCGAAGCGCTCGCCACCCTCGTCGTCAACAAGCTCCGCGGCGGCCTCAAGGTCGCGGCGGTCAAGGCGCCGGGCTTCGGCGATCGCCGCAAGGCCATGCTGCAGGACATCGCGGTCCTGACCGGCGGCCAGGCGATCTCGGAAGACCTCGGCATCAAGCTCGACAACGTGACGCTCGCGATGCTCGGCCGCGCCAAGAAGGTGTCGATCGACAAGGAAAACACCACGATCGTCAACGGCGCCGGCAAGAAGAAGGACATCGAAGACCGCATCACGCAGATCAAGGCGCAGATCGAGGAGACCACCTCGGACTACGATCGTGAGAAGCTGCAGGAGCGGTTGGCCAAGCTCGCGGGCGGCGTTGCCGTGATCCGCGTCGGCGGCGCCACCGAGGTCGAGGTGAAGGAGCGCAAGGATCGCGTCGATGACGCGATGCATGCAACCCGCGCCGCGGTCGAAGAAGGCGTGCTGCCCGGCGGCGGCGTTGCGCTGCTCCGCGCCAGCGAGGCGCTGAAGAAGGTGCGCACCGCGAACGACGACCAGAAGACCGGCGTCGAGATCGTGCGCAAGGCGCTGCAGGCTCCGGCCCGGCAGATCGCCACCAATGCGGGCGAGGACGGCTCCGTCATCGTCGGCAAGATCCTCGAGAACGCCAGCTACGGCTTCGGCTTCGACGCCCAGGGCGGAGACTACGTCGACATGGTGAAAAAGGGCATCATCGACCCGACCAAGGTCGTGCGTCAGGCGCTGCAAGGCGCGTCCTCGGTCGCCGGCTTGCTCATCACCACCGAGGCGATGGTCGCCGAACTGCCGAAGAAGAAAGACGCGATGCCCCCGATGCCGGGTGGCGGCGGCGGGATGGATTTCTAAGTCCATCCACGACGCTTTGAATGCGAAGGCCCGGGAGCAATCCCGGGCCTTTTGCTTTGTGTGCTGGCTAACGCGCCCACCTACTCCAACTGCGAAAGCGGCAATGGCGGACGCGCCCGCGTGGCGGCGGTTTGCCATTTGGCATTCCTGCCATTTTGTGCCACACAATTATTACGAGTAATGGTGTTGACAACAACCACAATGATATATTATAGGGGTTGATAGATTAAAAACTACAACTTTTAAGAGAGCGCGTCGTTGACCACCATCGAGCTCATATACGACGGCGATTGTCCGGTTTGCAGCACGTATGTGCGGATGCACAGATTGCGTAAGGACGGCGGCAACATTCGTCTTGTCGACGCGCGACAGCATCCTGATGTTGTCGACGACTGCGCAAAGCGCGGCATCGATCTTAATCGGGATTTCGTTCTGAAAATCGATGGCGCCGAATATATCGGCGGCGCAGCGATGTTCGCCTTGTCGTCCATCGCGGCACCCTACGCATTCATCCGCAGAATTAACGCCCGGCTGTTCGCGTCGAGCACGACGTCGCACGCAATTTATGCCGTGCTGCGCGTCAGCCGATGGGCGTTGCTCTCACTAATGGGGCGAAAGCCCATTAGGTCGTCAATGCTCAAACAAGGGGAGTAACATGTCTGACAATCCGTACAAGGTTTCGTTGACTGCCGATGAACTCAAGGCGCTGGATTTGGTGATCAGCATCGCGCAGTCGCAAGGCATCAGCCAAGAACAAGGTCTTTCTTTCATTACGAGCATCGCCAGTGCCCTCACCAGCGCGGTTTCGAACGTCACGAAAGTGGTGCAAGCCGTCGCGCCGGTGGTGCAAGCTGCCGTCCCGGTGGTGCAGGCCGTGGCACCGGTCGTCGCGTCAATCATCGGCGGGGCCGCCACGGCGCAATCGCCGCAGCACGGCGGCCATTTCAACCCCAACAATCTCACGCTGAGCGATCTGATAGAACTCCGCCGGCGCGCTAACCAGCCTTGAGGGCTGGGGAATACCAAATCGGCCGAGACTTCGCACGTGAACCGACGCTGGTGCGTTCGGAATTCAGTCGCGGCCCGACGAGGGCCGCGGCCCAGCGTTTCTCCTAAGAATCGAAGTCTCGGCGCACCGGAAACGCGTAAAGCAAACGAAGGGTTGTCACCATGTTGGCGTCAGCGCTCGCAGCGATTTTGGTGATCTGGTTCGTATTGTCGGCCCTCAACCAGATCAACCCGGTTTCGACGCGATTTGCGCCCTACGATCCGCTCGGCCTGCTGCCGCGCTGGACATTCTTCGCACCCCATCCCGGCATCTACGATTACCACCTGCTCTATCGGGAATGCGACTCTCTCGAGACGCAGCTCGGCACGCCGCAGATGGTCGACGCGGCCAAACATCTTGTCGGGCCCTGGATGCAGATCCCCGATATTTGTCCGGGTTTGACCCGGTTCATTTTATGGAACCCGCAGCGAAGGGTTACAAAGACCATAACCGACATCGTCGCAGGATTGACCATGCTTCGCCTTGATCATCCCGATCTTGGCGATGGCGTGCAGTTCACAAGTTATTATTGGTTGCTGCTGCACCTCATCCAGCGACAGTCGCGGCGCGAAGGACAGCGCCAATTCGCCCTGATTCAATCGCACGGGTTTCCGCCGGAAAGAAAGTCAGGCGTATTTTTCATCTCCAACTTCCACCCCGTCGGAGCCGCGCCGTGACAATCACCGCAAGTCTCGCCCTGCAATATGCGGCGATTTGCGCCGCGCTTGGCGTGGTCATGACCACGGCGGAATCAATTTGGCATTGGCGATACGGCAACTTCAGTGAGACGGGCGTTTGGCCTTGGTACATATTGCGGGCCGATCACAGCCCTTTGGCCGCCGCCATTTTCACGCCCGTTCTCGACGGCGCTGGCTTGCTTGCGCTCCTGCTGGCGCGGCTTACAGCCGCCCTTCTGGTGCCGGTCTGCTATTGGTCTGGCGTCAACGCCGGGCTGCCTCTGCTCACTTTGATTTTGAGCCAGTTTCTTCTCTCCTGGCGTTGCCGGCTCGGCGGCGAAGGCGGCGACCAGATGACCACGATCATGCTGATCACGGCGTTTTTGCCTCAAGCGATCCCCAACGAGCATGCGGTAGCGGATTTCGCGGCGTTGTTCGTCGCGGCGCAGATCTCATTGTCCTATGCCGCCTCCGGCGGCGCAAAATTATTCGGACCACTCTGGCGGCGCGGCGAGGCCCTGACCGAAATCATGAGCCACTTTCAATTCGGCAATTACTGGCTCATGAAACAGCTTCGCAGCTATCCTATCATCTGCCGGCTGATTTGCCTTTCGGTGATCATTTTTCAGGTTTCGTTCCTGCTGTTCTTCCTGCTGCCCGCGCCTTACGCTTACGTCTATCTCATCGGCGGCGTGGTGTTTCATCTCGGAATCGCCTATTTTATGCGACTCTACCTGTTTGTTGTGACATTCATCGGCACTTATCCCTGTTTGATCTTTGCTCGAGAGATGTTCCGGAATTACATCGGATTGTGACCTGTCGGTTGGCCAAGCTGGGTCGTGAAGTGCTTTGACACAGGGTCGCCTTGCACAGCGACACTTTCCTGCGCCGGAAAAATCCGGTGATCGGCTTCGTCCGCTCGGCGTGGAAGAGGTAAACTGCGGTTTCGCAGCTATCGCGACGCCGGAGCGGCTTCACTCCGGCGCCCTTGTTCGTCCTCGCGCACATCGGGAAGTTGGCGATGCCATTTGTTGACCCTGAGGCGGCGCTCGCAGGTCTTTTTTCGAGCCAATCGGTCCCTGAGGATTTGTTCTCCGCCAACATGCGCGAACAGGACATGCCTACCGTAATCGCTCGCGCGATCGGCCGGCTGCAACAACAATATGGAAAGCTCGAGGGGATTCGCCGTGAGCCGGAGCATTATCTCGTCACGCTTGAGCGTGCCGAGACGCCGGTTCATATCGCGCTCGATCCGCACGGCCGCATCGCCGGTTTGCTTTTGCGGCCCGCTACGCCCACGACGGGAAGTCTAAGTTCCTTCGTCGAGACGATCGCCGCTTTGCCGGGTCAGACGGCTTGTCTGATAGCGACCGACGGCGTCGTGCATTACGACCACAATGCCGATCTGCCGCTGGCGGTCGGCTCCGCCATGAAATTAGCCATACTGCAGGCCGTGGCTTTGGCAGTCGGCGAGGGACGCCTCCAATGGGAGCAGGTCTGCCCGTTGCGCGACGAGGATCGTTCGTTGCCATCCGGCATTTTGCAGGACTGGCCGTCCGGCGCGCGCTTGACCGTCGAAAGTCTGGCTGGCTTAATGATCTCGATCAGCGACAACACCGCGACGGATCTTCTGCTGCGGCTCGCCGGACGCCCGGCGGTCGAAACCATTGCGCCGTCCTGTAGGCCCTTTCTCACAACGCGTGAGGCTTGCATTCTCAAGGCAGCGGCGCACGCCGATTTGCGCGCGGAGTGGCTTGAAGGGGATACGGAAGCACGGCGCGCCGTACTTATTCGGCTGGCAAGCCTGGAGTTGCCCACGGTGCAAGACATGGCGCCGGGCAATGCGCCGGAGGTCGAATGGTTTTTGACCGCCACTGAACTCTGCCGATATCTTTGCGCAACCCGAGAGCTTCCAGCCTTCCGTATCAATTCGGGCCTTGTGGAACGCAGGCATTGGCGGCGGGTCGCGTACAAGGGCGGGTCGGAAGCCAATGTGTTGAATCTGTCGGTCGCGCTCGGCGCGAAGGACGGACGCGAACATTGCGTCGTTGCCACGTGGAATTCCGTGGAGGAGATAAATCCCGACCGCCTGGTGACGCCGTTTCTCGGAATTGTGCATGCGCTTCGCGGCCAATAAGTGCCGACACAGCAAGCGGCGGCTATTTTGTCCTGCTGGCGTGGACGCAAGGCGTTGCGGGCGGCGGCCCGGCGGATCGCACGCCCTCCCCCCTGCGGGCGACCTCCCTCGCCCGCTTTCGCGAGGGCGGATAAAACGGAAACGACCACGTGAGGGCGCGCGTTCATCCGGCGTCGCCTGATCTCACCGTGGCCGTTGTGGCGATGAAGCGTTACACTTACGCGCTTCGTCGCAGCTACGATTATGAATCTAACGACGATTGGTGACAGCTGGATGACTCCGAAATCAGCCAACAAAGCCGGGAAAATCTATGTCGGCATCGGCGGCTGGACCTTCGAGCCGTGGCGCGGCGTGTTTTATCCGAAGGGCCTGGCGCACACCAAGGAACTCGCTTATGCCGGCGAGCGGCTCACCTCAATCGAGGTCAACGGCACGTTTTACCGGTCGCAAACACCAGCGACGTTTCGCAAATGGGCGAGCGAAGTGCCGGACGGTTTCGTGTTCTCGCTCAAGGGCCCGCGCTTCGCGGTCAATCGCCGTGTACTCAGAGAGGCAGGCAACTCGCTGAAACGATTTTTCGATTCCGGCATCACCGAGCTCGGCGATCGCCTGGGACCGCTGCTGTGGCAATTCGCCCCAACCAAGAAATTCGACCCCGCCGATTTCGGCGGATTCCTCGAATTGCTGCCGGATAAATTCGATGGCCGCGCGCTGCGCCACGTCATCGAAGTCCGTCACGACAGCTTTCGCACGCCCGAATTCATCTCACTCGTCCGCAGTTTCGCCAAACCCATAGTGTTCACCGACCATATGAAATACCCCAATATCGCCGATCTTACCGGCGACTTCGCTTATGCGCGCCTGCAGCGGGGCAAGGACACGGTCGAAACGGCCTATGCGCCGAAGGAGATCGGGGCCTGGGCCAAGCGCCTGCAATTATGGGCGGAAGGAAAAACGCCCGATGATTTACCGCAGGTCGATGCGCCGCCGAAATCCAAATCCGCGCCGCGTGACGTCTTTGCTTACGTCATCCATGAAGGCAAAGTCCGCGCGCCGGCCGGCGCCATGGCGCTTATCGAGCGATTGAAATAATCGTTCCGTCGCCGCACCGCGCCGTGGATGAAGTGGTTTACACTTGGTCCGGCAGCGGCCGTTTCGGCCTAACATCCAACATCGCCCTCACCTATTCGTACGAGCGGTCGTCAGCCAAGAGACAATGAATCGATGCCGATTGCGCAACGCCAGAAGCTTTTTCTCGAAGGTCCGATCGGCAGCGCGCTGCTCACACTCGCCGTTCCCATCATCCTCGGCAACATCCTGCAGACCGGCTATCAATTGACCGATGCGTTTTGGGTCGGACGGCTGGGTGGAGCGGCAGTAGCGGCTGTCGCCATCAGCTTTCCCGTGACATTTTTGGTCATTGCTCTTGGTGCCGGCCTCGCCGTCGCCGGCGCCACTTTGTCGGCGCAATATATGGGCGCGGGGCGTCAGGACATGGTCAATCATGTCGCCGCGCAGACCATGCTGATGGTCGCGCTGACCTCGGCCGTGCTCGGCGCGGCCGGCTATGCACTGGCGCCCCATCTGCTCGAACTGATGAAAGTCGCACCGGACGTCCATCAAGGCGCGCTGAGCTTCATGCGGGTTTCTTTCATCGGCATTGTTTTCGTCTTTCTGTACGCGATGTTTCAGGCCTTGATGCGCGGTGTCGGCGAAACCAGGATGCCATTGATCATCGTGCTTGGAACGGTGATCCTGAATTTCATCCTCGATCCGCTGTTTATCTTCGGCTGGAAATCACTGCCCGCGCTTGGCGTGACGGGTGCCGCGGTGGCCACTTTGGTGACACAAGCGATTGCCGCCATTCTCGGCATGATTATCTTTTTACGCGGCCGCCACGGCATTCAGCTCGCCTGGGCCGATTTCCGCCCCGATGCGCGCTACATCAAGCGCGCCTTCCTGCTGGGACTTCCTGGATCGATCGAGCTTTCGACGCGCGGTCTCGGGCCGATGTTGATGACATTTCTGGTCACGGCGTTCGGCACGGTCACAGTGGCGGCCTACGGCATCGGCTCGAACATTCTGCAATTCATCGTCATTCCAGCGATGGGCTTGTCGATGGCCGTCTCTACTCTGGTGAGCCAGAATATCGGCGCCGGTAATATTCAACGGGCCGCCCGGATAACGGCGCTGGGCGCGGTGTGGGGCTTCATCATTCTTTCGCTGGCGGGTATCGCCGCCTACCTCTTCGCGCCCGCGCTCGTCGCATTCTTCGTACCGGGCGACGCAGCCGTCATCGGCGAAGGTGCCCGCTTCATCCGCGTCATGTGTCTGGCGTGGGGCGCGATCGGGGTGCAGCTCTGTATCGTCTCGGCCTTCCGCGCCTCCGGCAATATGCTGGTCGCGATGGTGATCGCCATCGTCTCCCAGTTCATGTTTCAATTTCCGCTGGCTTATGTCCTGTCGCAGCTTACCGCGCTGCAAGCGGACGGTCTGTGGTGGTCGTTTCCAGCCGCCAACGTCGCTGCCGCGGTGGTATCGGTATGCTGGTTCGCCCAAGGCGGCTGGAAGAAGACAAGGCTAACGGAGGAAGACAAGCAGATCGCCCAGGTGACCGAAGAAACAATTACCGAGGACGGAATCCGCTAAACAAAGGCGGCTTATGCACCGGACCATGGCCCTAGCTTGGGCCTTAACATGATGCGAATACAGCTGAAAATGCTAACGGCCACGAATGACTGGCGCGCGTACATCCGGCGTCGCCCATCAATTCCGTGGCCGTCCTGCGGCGGAGCACTTAAGCTCAACGTCGCAAGGTGGAGATAAGCGCCCAAAGGCAATTACGCAAGGCCTGCATTTATGCAACAATCTCGGCCTATGCGCGTTCCTAAGACGTTTAACAAAAAGTCTTATCAGGAATAGCGCGCTGAGCGCCCTTACTGGCGCATTAGCGAGCCTCATTTTCAGGAGTGAACCATGACATTAGATCAAACGACGAGTAACGGCGACCTGCAACGCTCAGTCGCCAGCGCGATCCACGCCCATTGGCAGCTATTCCTGGTCGAAGGCGTGGTCCTGATCGTGCTGGGCATAGCAGCGATCATCGTGCCGGTGATCGCCACCCTCGCCTTCACCTTGGTGATCGGCTGGCTGTTTCTGATCTCGGGCGGCGTCGGCCTGGTAACGACGTTCTGGATGCGCAACGCCCCCGGGTTCTGGTGGTCGCTCGTCTCCGCGGTCATCGCCCTTGCCGCGGGCATCATCCTGATCCTTTGGCCGATCAGCGGCACCGTATCGCTCACACTGGTGCTGATCGCCTTCTTCTTCATCGAAGGGGTCGCCACGATCATGTATGCGATCCAGCACCGCGCCCAGCTCTCCCATCGCTGGGGCTGGATGCTGGCAAGCGGCATCGTCGACCTGATCCTCGCCGGCATTATTTTCGCCGGGCTGCCGGAAACCGCGACCTGGGCGCTCGGCCTTCTGGTCGGCATCAACATGCTGTTCGGCGGCACCGCGATGATCGGCATGGCGCTCGCGGCAAGGCAACCCCAGTAAAAGCACCGACCGTCGGCTTTGAGAGCCGACGGGCCCGGGTTTAGCGTCAAAAATAAAGCTTCAATAATTATTCAGGTAAAGCCGGATTGGCGTCACCTTCACCGCCATGTCGGCGGCGGCACTTCACCGTTTTCCGCACCGCCAGTCTTCGTCACATCGTTCGGGTGGGTGTAGAACTGCTCGTGCTGGAACGTGCCGGTGGTGGCGTAGTCCGGCTGCTGGGCAGCTTGCTGGTGCGAACTCGCCGCAAAGACCGGGCTGGCGAGCGCCGCCACGGCAATAGCGGCCAACGTCAGCTTCATGTTCAATGATTTCATTTGAATTCTCCGATTCGCCGTCGCCCTTGCCGTTCATTTAGCAAATATTTTGCGTTGCACAATATTAGACATCGTCACGAATTAGTTATTATAATCATGGTGTTGACGATATTTTTATTCTCTAATATACGCGCAAATATTGCATCGCGATAAGGGGCGCCGAGGGCGTCATCGTGAAACTCCATCTGCCGCAATTCGCCGACCGGACGTTCGAGGCGAATGTCGTGACGACCACGCGCCATCGACATGAGTTCGCGGACCTTGCTCGCAGAGCTTCTTTCGCAAAACCCGGCGGGCTCTTTTAGCCCGGCGCTTTACGCTGAGGTCAAATCCCAGTTCGCAGGCAATGCCGAGTTTTTAGACCCGACCAGCGCCCTACTGTTTCGCGAGGATGGCTTGAGAGTTGCGACCGTCACCGCCGACAATAAAATCGTGCTCAAGAAATTGACGCTCGGGCCCGATCTCGGCAGTTGATCGGGTATCCCTCGCTCGCCCGACCAATGAACCCCAGCCTCGCTCGCCAGTTGTTTTTTCTCTTCGGCATATCGCGTCCTGCGCCCGCGGCACCACAACAGCCGCGGCCACCTCATCCGCTCAATGACCGAGCCGCTTAGCCTCGGCTATGGCACGATGATACACGTTCGGGTCGGTGTAATGGTCGCTCAAAGAAATTATGTTTATTCGGAGAAGCGGACCTTTCACTGACTGCACTGATCTCACCGAGCCACCACGTGGGCGCCGTGTGTGGTGGGCGGGCTCGTCGGCAGATCCGACATCACGAGGCGATGGCCGACACCGAACTCGGTGAGCAAGATGCGCGGCTGCGTCGGATCGGCCTCGATCTTGCGCCGCAGTTTGCGCACGAGGATGCGCAGATAGTGGGTGTCGTCGATATGCTCGTTGCCCCAAATCTCACGCAGCAGGAACTGATGGGTGACGACATTGCCGGAATGCTGCGCCAAAATTTGTAGCAGCCGGTACTCCTTCGGCGTCAGCATTACCCGCTGGTCGTTGATGTAAACGGCACGCGCAGCGAAGTCGATCGACAGCGGGGCGAACCTCGCCACCGGTTCGCCGCCAGCAGCGCGCAATTGCCGCCGCATTGCCGAATGTGCCCGCGCCACCAGCTCGGCCATGCCGAACGGTTTCACGACATAGTCGTCGGCGCCGAGCTCGAGGAGTTCTCACCGTTTCCGCTTCGTTGGCGCGCACCGAAAGTACGATCAACGGCACCGTCGACCATGAGCGCAACCGTTCGAGCACGTCGGCCCCATCCATGTCGGGCAGGCCGAGATCGAGAATGACGAGATCTGAGGGCTCGAAAGTTGCGAAACGGAGCGCCTCGGCGCCGGTCTTGGCTTCCTGCACCGTGAAGCCGACCAGCTCAAAGCCGATGCGCAAGAAACGCCGGATCTGGATTTCGTCGTCAACGACGAGCACACTGGAGGGTGTTTCATTCATCGACTGTATTCTCCAATGGCGCCCCCTCGCCTGATAGCCGCAGATAGATTGATTTAACGCCGCTTTCACGCTGCGCATGCCCGGCACGACGCCGGGCATGCGGTTGAGAGATAGCACGAGCGCGATGAACTACTTGAAGTGATATGTGGTTCCCACATAGGCCGTGCTTTCGATGGCGGTGCCCGGAGCGATTTCCGAGAATAGCGGGGCGTTGTGGTTTGCACCGAATTTGTTGAACCAGTAGCGGTAGCCGACATACGTGTCCCAGATACCGGGCTTGCCAAAGAACTGCTTAGACGCGTCGAGCGTCAAGCGGGCGTCTTCGAGGATCTCGGTCTTGGTTTCATTGAGAGCAAGATTCGATGCGGTGCAGCCGCCATGGGCGAGGGCCTCGCAGTTGGCGGTCGAGATGCCGGTGCCCTTCGGGAAGGTGACGTTTGTGACGTCGTAGAAAGTAAGCGGCAAGGGCACCAATTTGTCGAGCGGTTCGGCCGCAGAGAATTCAAGCTTCGGCGCCATTTTCCAATTGCGGTCGCCGGTGAAGGGGCCGCCGACGGTGCAAGCAAAAGAATACGCGACGCCGAAGCTTGGAGCGGTGGTTCCGCACCCGTCGAACCCGCTATGGCTGTATCCCTGGTCAGCCAATACGGCGAACAGCACGGTGCCAGGCAGGTTCAAGCGGAAGTTCACGCCGACGAGGCCCTCGGTTAGTTGCGATGCGAGGAAAGAGTCGTGAAAGCCATAGGTGCCGCCACCTTCGATGCCCATGTCCTTGAAAAACGGATTGCTGAACATCGTGCTGTGGGTGAGTTCGTTTAAGCCGATGGTGCTGCGTTCGAAGGCATAAAGCTCCCTGCTGCCCTCAGCGCCGGGGACGCCGCCATTCGGATCCTGATCGCCGTATTGGTTGATTTCGACATGGAACAGATTGGTGCCGTATTCCCACGCGTCGAAATGATCGATACTGGCCTGGTAGCGGGCGAACGTGTTTCCCTGTCCGGAATGCCCGCCGGGAACGGTATCGCTGCCGCCGGCAACGCCCGGATCGGTTGCATCAGGATAATAGGTGAAACTCACCGATGTGTTGTTTGCCGAAAAGAACGGTACCGGTTGTTGCGCTGGCATGGCCTTGACCGGCATATCCGCGGCGCGAGCGTAGCCGCCGACTGACGCCACAAGAAGTGCGGCGAGCGCCGCCGTCTTCCCCTTCGACGTCCGAGTCTGGCACTTCACATTCATCGCATTCCTCTCCCTTGCGAACCGTTTATTTCACCAGCCCCTCGATCTATGGACGTCACGCGGTTTGATCGCCGGTACAAACCATCCACAGCGCATCGGCGCTTTTGTCGCTGTCAATTCCGTATAAAAAGCCGCGCCGTTCCAATTGATATTTTTGACCACAGTGTTCGGAAAAACTCGGAACGCCGTATTTTATGGTTGTTAATTCGGCCCGTTGATTGCGGCTTTCGGTCTAGCTTTTTGGCGACGTTGCCGCTGGGCTATGATTACTTTCCGAGGTCGGTTGACGCCTCGTGATAATGTCCGGATCAGACGCCTCAACGTGTGAAGCGGCGTGCGGAGCAAGCGCCGTCAGCCGAATAAACGCATTCGTCACCGCCAACGTCCCAGCGGGACATCACCGGCTCGGTGGGGCCGAGCCAGGAAGCTGCCAAACAATTTTCAAACCGATTTTCGCTGACCGCACTCGAATGACGTACGATCAACCCGGATGCAGTGGAGGATCACGACGACCTTGCGAGCGATGGCGGGTCTAGTTCGCCGCAGTGCACGGGCTCCTTTTCATTCGTCGAAATCCGCTCGTCTTAAACTCCGCAACACGTTCATGTGCTAACAACTTGAACAAGCACTCGGTCGACACGGAGCTTCAAGGAGCCGCTATAGAACATACCATCGCGATTGCTATGATCAGTGTGATCATAAATATCCATTTGAAGATCACGGGTATCGCGCGCAATTTTTGCTGCGTTACTAACCGTTCGCCGTAATGGAGAGCGGGCCTCCTGATGGAAGACACCGTCGTGCTCCGCCGGCGTCTTCAAATAAAACGCCAGTTGAAAGCCGTCGAGGCTGTCCCCCCTTGACAGTTCTTCAACACACACTGGCTGAAAAAAGCCGCCGGGCTTGTCCCCCGACGGCATTTTTCTCCTAAAGAGCAACCGACAGGGCCAGCGCGCTTGATGCCGAGAAAAATGGCCAGATCAGGCTGCCCGACTGCCGTTCCTGGCGCGTGGATGGCGGCAACAGTCGGCGGCGCAAGCAGGTCTTGTTGAAAGGCCGGAAAGGCGCAATCTCCGTGTCGGGTCAGAATCGGGAATGCCGGTTCAAATAACCATAGCTGTTGTCGCGATGTCGATCATTTCGGCTGTACTCCCGCAGGCCGCGCATGCCGACACGATCCGGCGCACCGAATTTCCCGCCGCGCTGCTGGGAATGTGGGCGAAGACGACGGCGCAATGTGCCGCCAACGATAAGTCCAATATCGTAATTGAAGCCACCAAATACGGCGATGCCAATGGCAGCTGCGCCCTCCGCTGGCTCGTCGAGACCCCCGGTGCGTATGGTACCAATTATGCGGTCCATGCGCAGTGCAGCAGCGCATCGCGGCCGCTCAAAACCCAAATCGTCAATATTATTATCCGGCCTCAGGGCCAAGACGCAGCTGTGATGGGGCGCTCATTCGATGAACTCAAATCCTACCAGCGCTGTGCGGCCCAGTAATTTCCGTCCCGTCGGATCACAGCGCCCGGGTAACGGCTTGCTCACCTTGTGGCCGACGCCGCCGGTCCATTTGGCGAGGCCGGAATAGTCCGGATTCTCAATGTGGACGCCATAATGCAGCTTCTCGCCGGCGGCCACGCCTTGCGGATACTAAGGCCTTGCAATATAAGATGACTGGTCATATTTGACTTCTATGACCAGGCCGAACACCAGAGAGCAGATCGTCAAGGCCGGCCTCCAATGCCTATTGGAGCGTGGCTATAACGGGGTGGGTGTTCAGGACATCACCTCCGCCGCCGGGGTGCCGAAGGGCTCTTTCTACAACCACTTCCACAGCAAGGAAGCGCTCGGCGCCGAGATTGTCGAACGCTACGGCGCGAACTCAACCCGCCGCGAGATTCTCGCTGACACGTCGATCGCACCGTTGGAGCGTTTGCGCCGGCATTTCGAGCGGCTCAATGCCATCTTCACGGACGCGAAATTCGAGCGCGGCTGCATTCTCGGCAATTTCAGCGCCGAGCTCTCCGGTCAGAGCGACCTGATTCGCGCCGGTTTGCGTGATCTCTATGGGCGCTGGACCGGCGATCTGGAAAGCGCCGTCCGCGACGCGCAGGAACGCGGCGACGTCACCAACAAAACCGCGGCCGCGGATATCGCCGCGTTCCTGCTCGACGCCTATGAGGGGGCACTTTTGCGAGCCCGGGTCGAACGAACCAGCCGGCCGTTCGAGCGCTTCATGCAGCTCGCCTTCGGCCAAATCCTGACCTGACTGCCGAACGCTCGCGCAGCCGTTTTCAAACAAACAACAACAAACGTCTCGGAGTTTACCGATGTCCTCCCCCTCCTCCGCCGCATCGCCCGCCCCTTCGTCACGCTCCGCCGAATTTCTGCCGCTCATTTGGCTCGCGCTCGGAACATTCGCGACCGGAACGGAAAGCTTCATGATCGCGCCGCTGCTGCCGCGGCTGGCCGACGATCTTTCGGTCAGCGTGACGGTCGCCGGACAGCTGGTGACGGTCTTCGCCTTGACCTATGCGCTGAGCTCGCCGGTATTGTCGGCGCTCAGTAGCGGCGTCGGGCGGCGCAATCTGTTGCTGTCGTCGATGGCGGCATTTGCGCTGGCCAATTTCATCGCCAGCACCACGACCAATTATTGGCAATTGATGGGGGCGCGGATCCTGCTCGCTTGTGCGGCCGGTCTTTACGTGCCGAGCGCCAGCGCGCTGGCCGGCGCCGTGGTGTCGCCGGCGCGCCGCGGCACCGCCTTGGCCATCGTCAATGGCGGCACCAGCTCGGCGGTAGCGCTGGGCGTGCCGCTCGGCGCGGTGATCGGCCATGTTTTCGGCTGGCGCATGACCTTCGTCGGCGTCGGCATTCTCGCCTGCGTGGCCTTTATCGGCCTGTTTGTCGGGCTGCCGCGCAATGTCGGCTCAGGCATTGCCGCACCAAGCCTCCGCGAACGCCTGGCGGTCGCCGGACAACGGCGCGTGCTGCTCGCTTTGCTGGTCACGACGCTGTGGGCGACCGGCGCCTACACGGTCTATCCCTATCTCGGCGTCTATCTCACCAAGGTCGTCGGCATCGATGGCGCACATGCCGGTCTGGTGTTTTTCATCTGGGGCACGTCGGCTGTCGTCGGACTCTTCATCGGCGGCGCGATCAACGACAAATTCGGCGCGCGGGCGGCGATCATTCCGGCCTTTGCGCTGTTGACGCTGGCCTATCTCAGCCTGTCCGCCAGTGCGAGTTTCTTGCCGATCGAGCATGTGCGCGGGCCGGTGCTGGTCTCCGTCGTCGTCTGGGGCCTGACCGGCTGGGGCTTCTATCCGGCGCAGCAGGCCCTCATCATGCGCTATGCCGGGGTCCGGGTCGCACCGATCGCGCTGTCGCTCAATGCCTCCTTCATGTATCTCGGCTTCTCGCTCGGCGCGCTGCTTGGATCCTTCACCTTGATCCACGGCTCCGTGGCAAGCCTCGGCTGGGTCGGCGCGTTGTGTGAGATCGTGGCCCTTCTCGCCGTCCTTGTCACCACGCGAGGCGCGAATACCTCCGCCGCGCCGGTCTCGCTAGGACCGAACCGCTAGACGGGGCCGGCGATGGACTCTGTTTTCGCGTATCGCCCGCTTGGCCCTGGATGACGCGAAGCTTGATGGGCTGCGAGGCGCGCGGCGCTAGTGCATCGCTCTTCTGCAGCCTTGCGGCGGCGCCGCGCTTCTCTCGCTCGGCGCGCATTTCTTCGAGGCGTTTTTTTCTTTCCAGTCTATCCGAACGCAGTTCGGTTTCGGCAAGGGCGGTGTAATGGTCCGCGATCGCCAAATAGCGCGCACGAACATCCAAGCCGAAAGCGCCGGCCGCTAACTCGTAATATTCGGCGGCTCGCGCTCGAAAGCGTCGAGCCTGCACAAAACGCTCCAAAGCCGACATGTCAAACGCCTTACGAACGCCACGCCGACAACCTTGCGCGCGTTTCAAACGTCAACTAGGCGCACGTTTAACGCAATTGTCACAAGACCTTGGCCCGGTGTTTTCCACAAGGAACGTGAGTTTCTTCGCTATGGTCCGGTAGGCGTTTACCAAAATTGCCGTGCGAGCGTTGTGAAAATCAATTTCGCAGAATCTGCTCCGCGAATCACTCCGCCGGCACCGGCTGCATGGCGCGGGATTTCTCGACGCCGTTCGCGAGTATCGCGATCAAAACTGCCGCGACTAAAAAGCCCATCGCGACGAGCGCGGTCGCACCGAGAACGAGACCGAAGCCGCCGCGGCCATAGAGCAGCGCGATCATCGACACCGCCACGCCCGAGATCATGAAGGTGAGGAAATAGCGCACCGCATAGATGCGGGCACGCCAGGCGTCGGCGGTGTAACGCGCGATGATCAGATCGTTGACCGTGATCTGGCCGTAGATCGCCGCCATGGTGAAAGCGAGCGCGAATAAAAGCACGACGCCGCTGGCATAGGCCGACCACACCACGCCGGAAAACTGCATCACCGCCAGCGTCGCAAACAGGATATGCGGCGGGATGCGCTCGACCAGGCGGCCGACGGTGATTTGCGCCACCGCGCCGCAGAGAAACACCGCGGTCGTCAAACCGCCGACCACCAGAAGCGGGATATCGCTGCCGAGCCGCTCGTCGACGATCTTCGGCAAGGAGATCGAGACGGTGTTGAACACAAGCCCGGCCGAAATCGCCACCACGACGAACAGCCCGAAGATGGTCGCGGCGACAACTGGCGACAGCCTGACGTCCGGCGCTGTCGAGCGCGCCGCCGCTTGGCCTTTCTCGTCCGGCCCGAGCCAGAGATAAACCACGCCGCTCGACACGCAGATCACGCCCGGCACAAAAAAGGCGCCGCGCCACGACAGGGCCGCCGTCAACGCCGCGGTGATGCCGGCGGCGAGCGAGACGCCGAGATTGCCGCAAACGCCGTTGAAGGCAAGCGTGCGGCCGCGCTGGGTGGCGTTTTCGATGATCATCGCGGTGCCGACCGGATGATAAATCGCGGCGAACACGCCGAGCGCGAACAGCGCGAAGGCCAGCACGTAAAGCGACGGCGCGAAGGCCGCCCCGATCAGCGAGACGCCGCAGCCGATATAGAAAATGACCATCAGCTTGCGCCGGCTCCAGCGGTCGCCGAGCCAGCCCGCCGGCAGCGAGAACAGGCCGAAGGCGACGAAGGACGCGGTGGCGAGCGCGATCAGCGAAGAATAGGAACGGCCATAGACCGCTTCGAGCTCGATGACGACGGTCGGGTAGATCAGGATGACGAAATGATCCAGCGCATGCGCCCAGTTCATGAAACCGATGGCGAGCCGCCGGCGCGAAATCGCCGCGGCTGGCGCGGAGCTTATGGACGCGGTCGTCGTCGAAATCGTCATAGCGCAGATTCCCGGCGGAACTCCTTGAGTTTATAACGCGCAGCGCTACCCCGACATATCGGATTTTTGCAAAGCAGAGCAGCACAAGCCTAACCCGGGCGGGACAGGTTTTGCTTCGGCCATTTCCGTAGCGTGCCGGCATCCGGTTCTGGCATGGGCATCGTGCAATCTTTACGTGCACACGGAGGCCGCCTCGCGGCTCGGGCCGTTACGCGACAGTATGTCTTTGTCGTAATGTCTTTGTCGTACACCTTGCAGTTGATTTATTTCCCTTCTGGCGGCGGGTCCTTCCGTGTTCGTTTGGCGTGGCGTTGTCGTGACGACGTTTGCCGTTGCGAGCCTGTTTGGCTTGTTTTTATGCGGTGGAACGGCGCAAGCCGGCGCTGCCGATACTGCCAATTTTCTCCTCTTCGGCGGTACCGATCTTTGGCGCTACGGCGACTTTCTTTACGGCGGTGCGTTGTGGTCTCCGGGCAGCCTGAACAAGGACGGTTTCGCGCTCAAGCTTTTGCTCAATGGCGGCTCTTACAACTATAAGTCGGGCGATCTTCACAGCGGCGTTGACGGCGACATGTTTTCGGCAACCGCCATGCCGGGTTGGCGTTTCACGCGCGGCGGCCTGAGCGTCGGGTTATTTGCCGGTCCGGTCGCACAAGACTATCGGCTCTCGCCGTACGATCCCGGCAGCCGGCTCCGCGGATTTTACCTCGGCGGCCAATTCACCGGCGAAGTCTGGTATCAGCCGGCGGCCAATCTGATGGCCGCGATGAGCGGCTCGATTGTTTCGATCGGCCCCACCGGATCGCTCCGTGGCGCGCTCGGCGTCCGCGCCTTCGACGTCGTATTCGTCGGCCCGGAAGCCGCCGCGTTCTGGTGCGGCGATTTCCAGCAATTCCAATTCGGCCTTCACCTCACCGGCTTGCGCTGGAACGCGTTCGAATGGTCGGCGGGCAGCGGCTGGTCGATGGATTCCGACCGTCGCAGCGGACCGTATTTACGCGTCGGTGTCAGCACGCGATATTGAACCCTGTTCAGGAGAAATTCACTTTGCCGACTTCGACCGCCAAGCCCGCGCCGGCGCGCACCAAATCGCCATGGTGGACCCAATTGTGGGTCTGGGTGCTGATCGCGATGGCGGTCGGCATCGCGCTCGGCATCGCCGCTCCCGATACCGGCGCCAGCATGGGGCCGCTGGGTGACGCCTTCATCAAACTCATCCGCATGCTGATCGCGCCGATCATCTTCTGCACGGTGGTGAGCGGCATCGCGCATATGGCGGACATGACGCGGGTCGGCCGGGTCGCCATCAAGGCGCTGATCTATTTCGAAGTGATGACGACGGTGGCGCTGATCGTCGGCCTCCTCGCGGTCAATATTCTGCGGCCCGGCACCGGCATGAATGTCGATGTGTCGAAGCTCAATCCCGCCGTGGTCGAGCCCTACGTCAAGCTGACGCATGAGGTCGGTCCCGTTCCGTTTCTGATGAACATCATTCCGAACACCTTCGTCGGCGCCTTCACCGACGGCAACATTCTCCAGGTTCTGTTTATCGCCATCCTGTCGGGCTTCGCGCTGGTGTGGCTCGGCGAGCGCGGCAAGCCGATGCTCGACATCATCGAGGTGGCTTCCAAGATGGTGTTCTTCATCGTCGGCATCGTGATGTGGGCGGCGCCGCTCGGCGCGTTCGGCGCCATCGCTTTCACGGTCGGCAAATTCGGCGTCGGCTCGCTCGCCTCGCTCGGCTGGCTGCTCGGCAGCTTCTATCTGACCTGCGTGATCTTCGTCATTGTCGGCTTCACGCCGCTGGCGAAGCTCTGCGGCTTCAGCCTGCTCAAACTGATCCATTACATCAAGGAAGAGCTGCTGATCTGCATCGCGACGACATCGTCCGAGACCGTGCTGCCGCGCATCATTTCCAAGCTCGAGCGGCTCGGCTGTGAGGCGAGCGTGGTCGGACTCGTGGTGCCGACCGGCTATTCGTTCAATCTCGACGGCACCTGCCTTTATCTCGCGACTGCGACCGTGTTCCTGGCGCAAGCCACCAATACGCCGCTCGACGTCTGGCATCAGATCGGCCTGTTGTTGATCCTGCTGCTGACCTCGAAAGGCGCGGCCGGTGTCGCCGGTGCGGCCTTTGTCGTGCTGGCGGCAACCCTCGGCGCCGACTCGACGATCCCCGTCGCCAGCGTCGGTCTGGTGCTCGGCATCCATCGCCTGATGTCGCAGGGTCTCACCCCGACCAATCTTCTCGGCAACACCGTCGCCACCATCGTGATGGCGAAATGGGAAGGCGCGCTCGACGAAACGGCCTTGCATCGCGAGCTCGATGCGGGCAGTTGAGAGCGTACAATAAGGGGGAAACGGCCAATGCCCGCCGAACTGCGCCGGACGATCACGGCTTCACTGACACTTGTTGCCGCGCTGGCCGGTTTTATCCAGCCCGTCCAAGCTCAGAACTTCCCCACCCATCCGGTGCGCATCGTCACCGACGGTGCGCCGGGCAGCGCCATCGATATCCCGACCCGGATCATCGCCGAAGGCTTGAGCCGGATCTGGGGACAGCAAGCCGTCGTCATCAACCAGCCCGGCGCCGGTGGCGCGATCGCCGCGCGCACCGCTGAAACCGCGGCGCCCGACGGTTATACGCTTGGCGTCGCCGCGGTCTCCGCTTTCGTGGCGCTGCCCGGAACCGCGGATAATCTGCCGATCAAGGTGCCGCAGGACGTGACACCGATCGGCTACATCGGCGGCGCGCCGATGTTCATCGGTGCCGCGCCGTGGCTGAACGTAAAAACGCTTTCGGAATTGATCGCGCTCGCCAAACAAAAACCCGGCGAACTGTCCTACGGCGTCAACGGCATCGGCCGGCTGACCCATCTGACCGGCGAATTGCTGCAGAAGCAGGCCGGCATCAAACTGTTGATGGTGCCCTATTCGGGCGGCACCGCACAGGTGATCAACGACATGATGGGCAAGCGTGTCGCACTGACCTTCGATGCCTATTCCGGCATCGCCGGCGCGGTCGAAGCCGGCAATGTGGTGCCGCTGGCCGTGGGTTCGGCGAGCCGCATGCCGAATACTCCCAACGTGCCGACCGTCGCGGAAACATTGCCGGGTTACGAATCCGTCGGCTGGCAGGCGCTGGTCGCACCGGCCGGAACGCCCGATACCGTCATCCAGAAATTGAACGCCGATCTGCGCAAGGCCATGAGCGATCCGGACATCAAGAAGCGGCTCGCCGATCTCGGCCGCGATGACCGGCCGATGTCGGCTGTCGAGACGTCGGCCTTTATCCAGAGCGAGCAGAAAAAATGGGCGCCGATCGTTGCGCAGATCGCCAGCGGTTCGGGAAATAAGTAGCCCGTCAGCCCTTCTCGTCGCAGGCCCAGGCGCGCACCACACAATCGCGGCCGCCATATTCGGAGCAGCGGCGCATCGAGATATTCTCGGCTTTGCCGAGATGCGAATTGATCGCCCAGCCGAACGGGCCGCAAGGATTTTTCGCATCGACCGCCATCGCGGCGCAGCCGCGCCGCACGGTGCCGACGACTTTGCAGCCGGCGCCAGTGCATTTTCTCATCGCGGCGGCACGGGCGTCGACTTCCGTGTGGTAATCGAAGCCGTAGCCGTAGGCGCCGCAGGCCCCGACGGCGAGCGCGCCGGCTGCTTGAGCGGTGGCGATGGCGAGGACCAAGAGAACGAAGCCCGCTACCGCGAGCATCAAATTGCGCAGAAATTTTAGCATCAGCCCCTCCCCAGAGGTCGGGCATAAAACTAACCGGGAAGAGTTTCGAGATGGTGAATCATTGGTAGCACTGTAGGGCTGACTTTCCGTCACACGCTTCACTACAATCTAGACGTCTTTTGTCCGCAAGCGTACTCTGCACTGCACGGCGGGGGTGACGGATGTCGAATTCCGCTAACAGCCGAATCCAAGAAGGTTTGGTGCTTGGACAGGAAAAAGCTCTTCCAAAAAGCAAAGCCTTTACGACGGAGCGTGATTTTCCGCACATTATCGAGATCGACTTGCCCTTGGCCGGCTTGGATGTCCGTTTGAGCCGCGCGATTAGGATTTTCCACCAGTTAAACAACATCACTCCGCACTTCGGCCGGACGAGGACCAAAAAAGATCATCACTATTGCCGCTGGTGCTTCGCCGACCCGGTAATTGCCGATGCTTTCCACGCCCAGTTTGGAGGGGCACGGCTGACCAATAAGGAGTGACTTTTCAAAAAAAAATTGGCTGCGCTGGACGGCGACGCCGGGCTTTAGATCTTTTCCAGCTCCGCCCGGACCGCTTCGAGCGCTTCCGGCGTATCGACGTCGGTGAGCGCCGCCGTTCCGGCGAGCAGCACTTCGGCCACGGCTTCCGGATAGCGGCTGATCAAATAACGGGCGCCGACATCGCCTTCGACTTTCATCAACTCGGCGAAAAACCGTCGCGACCAGACAACAGGATTGCCGCGCTTGCCGTCGATGGTCGGCACCGCAATCAGCGCGCCTTTGTCGGGGTCGATGGCGCCGATCAGGCGATCGATCATCGCTGAGTCGACCTGCGGCATGTCGCCGAGACAGACGATGACGCCGTCGGCTTCCGCCGGCAAGGCGGCAATGCCGGTCCGAAGCGAGGAGCCAAGACCATCGGCAAAATCCGGATTGTGCACGATCTTGACCGGCAGCTCGGTAAGCACCGCCTCAATCCGGTCGCGCTGATGGCCGGTTACGACGATCACCGGCCGCGCCCGCGATTTCAGCGCCTCCTGAACGACGATGCGGATCAGCGGCCGGCCGCCGATCTCGGCCACGAGTTTGTTCGGGCCGCCCATGCGGCTCGACCGTCCGGCGCCGAGCACGATAGCGGCGATCACGCGGGGCGGCTGCACCGGCTCTTCGCGCGGTTGCGGCCGGGTGACGATTTCCATCAACAGACCGCCGACGCCGAGCCCGGTAATGTCCTCGCGCGGTACTTTCAGGCCGGCGAGAAGCCGCATCAGCACCCAGTCGAAACCGTTTTCTTTCGGCGAGCGCGCGCAGCCGGGCGCGCCTATCACCGGACGCCCACCGGCATCGCCGATCATCAATAGATTGCCGGGATCGACCGGCATGCCGAAATGCTCGACCCGGCCGCCGACCGATTCCAAAGCGGCCGGGATCACGTCGCGGCGATCGGCGATGGCGGAAGCGCCGAACACGATGGCCATTTCCGCGCCGGCCTTGAGCACCTCATCCAAAGCGCGCGCGAGCGCCTCGCGTTCATGCGGTACCCGGCGCTCGGCGACGATCGTGGCGCCGGCCGGCGCCAGCCGGTCGGCGGTAATCTTGAGCGTCTTATCGATGACTTTGGTGGCGAGCCCCGGCAATAGCGTCGACACCACGCCGACTTTCTTGATGCGATAAGGCGCGACCTGCAGCAGCGGTTTCGTCATGCTTTTGAGGGCCGCGTCGCGCGCCGCACCGCTGACGGCAAAAGGGATGATCTTCACCGTGGCGATCATTTCGCCGGCGACCACCGGCTTGTAGGCCTGTAGCGTGGCGAAAGTGATCGCCTCGTCGACGCGGTTGAGTTGGTCGACCGAGTCCTTATCGACAACGAGGACGCCCGCGGTTTGCGCGAATAGATTGGCGCGCCCGGTGAAGGCGCGGTCGATATGCACGCCCTCCCCGGCCACGGCCTTGGCGATCTCGGCCGCCGCCGCATCCTCCGAGACGTCGCCGGGTTCGAGCCGCGCGACGACGATGTCTTTGATGCCGGCCGTTTGCAGTGCCACCACTTCGGCGGGACCGATCAGCGTGCCCTTCTTGAGGACGAGCGCGCCCTGACGGATGGTGTGAACCGCGGTCGCACCGAGAGCGTCTTTTGGCGCGACAGCACCGAATTTCATGACGCGGCCTCGGCCCCTACCCTGCCCTCCCCCGCAAGCGGAGGAGGATAACGAGGAGGCTCGACGGCAGGATCAACTTCCTCGCGCAGCCGCTCGGTGATCTGCGCCATGATCGCCACCGCGATCTCGGCCGGCGACACGGCGCCGATATCGAGCCCGATCGGCGCGTGGATGCGGGCGAGATCGGCATCGCTCACGCCCTGCTCCCTCAAGCGGTCCAGCCGGCGGCCATGGGTTTTTCGCGAGCCAAGTGCGCCGATATAGAAGCAGTCGCGCGACAGCGCATGCAGCAGCGCCGGATCGTCGATTTTTGGATCGTGCGTGAGCGCGACGAAGGCCGTGTAGCGATCGACATTGAGGGGCGGCAGCGCCACGTCCGGCCACTCCGCCACCACTTTCACATCGGGAAACCGTTCCGGCGTGGCAAAGGCGGTGCGCGGATCGACGATAGTCACGTCATAGCCGACGAGCTTGCCGATCGGCGCCAGCGCCTGGCTGATATGCACGGCACCGGTAATCACGAGTTGCGGCGCCGGTACGTAGACGGTGAGGAAAACGCGGCCTTCCGCCGTCTGCTCCATGCCGCTTTTGCTGGTGCGCAGGTGCTCGGCAAGCACGGGCCGCAGCGGGTCCTTGGCGATATCGGCGGCTTTGACGAGCCGCTGCTCGCCGTTCTCGACATTGGTGACGACGACCGCCGCGCGGCGCGCCGCACGCTCGGCGTTGAGGGCACTGAGAAGATCGGTTTTCATGGCGGCGCTATACTACTCCACCTTCTCGACGAATACCCGGATGGTGCCGCCGCAGGACAGCCCGACTTTCCAGGCGGTTTCGTCGGCGACGCCGAATTCCAGCATTTTCGGCTTGCCGGTTTCGATCACGTCGAGCGCCTCGGTAACGACCGCGCCCTCGACGCAGCCGCCGGATACCGAGCCAAGGAAATTGCCCTCGCCGTCGATGACGAGGTTCGAGCCGATCGGCCGCGGCGCCGATCCCCAGGTCTCGACCACGGTGGCGAGAGCGACAGCGCGGCCATCCTTGCGCCAGTCCTCGGCGGCTTTGAGAATATCGTTGTCGGTTGAGAGCATGGGAAGTCTCCTTAGAGGCAAAAGCGCGTAGCCGTTAGGTATTCACTCGTTTCGGTGTCTGCCATTCGTCCTTCGCTATATCGCGGCCGACGCCCCTTCGCTATATCGGTCTGAATATAACGCCTCAAGCCACCTTTTGCATCCAGGCTTTGGGGTCCCCGGCACGGTCGCCGCTATGCTGGAGCGCCGTTACCAGCGAGGCAATCGATTCCAGATTATGGATGGGACGGAATTCGTCGACATCCGGCAGCATGGTTTTGATGCCGCGGGCGCGCGCCTCGAAGCCTTCGAACCGCAGCAGCGGATTGAGCCAGACGAGCCGCCGGCACGAGCGGTGCAGCCGGTCCATCTCGAAGGCAAGGGAATCGTCGGCATCGCGTTCGAGCCCGTCGGTGATCAGGAGCACAATCGCGCCGCCGGAGAGAACGCGCCGCGCCCACAGCTTGTTGAAATTGTGCAGCGACGAGGCGATCCGCGTGCCGCCCGACCAATCGGGCACGGCTGCCGAGCAGCCGGCCAGCGCATCGTCGGGATCGCGCTCGCGCAGGGCCCGGGTGACGTTGGTCAGCCGGGTGCCGAACAAGAACGTGTCGACCCGCTTTCGCGCATCGGTAAGCGCATGCAGAAAATGCAAAAAGATGCGGCTGTACTGGCTCATCGAGCCGGAGATATCGAGCAGCGCCACCAGCGGCGGCGGCTTGCTCTTGGGCCCGATGAAACGCAGATCGATGAAATCGCCGCCGCCTTTCATGCTGGCGCGCAGCGTGCGGCGGATGTCGATGAGGTGACCGTGCCGATGCGGCCTGAGCCGGCGCGTCCGCACCTCGGCAAGCGGCATGACAAGCCGCTTCATCGCCTCCTTCGCCGCCGCGATCTCCGCCGTCGTCATCTGCGCAAAATCTTTGTGCTGCAGCACTTCGCGGTCGGAAACCGTCATACGGGCGTCGAGCTCGATCTCGCGCTCCTTTTTTAGCTTGTCATCCATCCCAGCAAACAGCGCCTCGTGCACGCGCGTGGCGCCGGCCTTCGGCGCTTCCGGCGGCCCCGGCGCTTGCGGCAGCATCATGCCGATCAGCTGATCGATATAGCCACGGCGGCGGAAGAAGATGCGGAAGGCCTGATCGAATAGGACCGAGTGCTCGTGCCGCTTCACGAACACCGAATGCAGCGTCCAATAGAAATCGTCCCGGGTGCCGACGCCCGCCGCCTTCACCGCTTCGAGCGCGTCGAGCACGGCGCCGGGCCCAAGCGGAATGCCGGCGGCACGCAACGCGCGGGCGAAATAGACAATGTTCTCGGCGAGCCGGCCGGAGCGCTCTTCATCAGCCATTTTGTCAGTCATGATAGAACGACCTCACGCGCTTGCGGCACGATCCGTCATGCCGTAAACACGCGTACCGCGTGCCGACCGGCACGCCGTAAGCGTTCACGTCAGCCAACGCGTTCGTTCGAGGACCGGTTGTAAGACACACCGGACCACGGACTTTCGCGTGGAGTTTTGATGTGACCGCTATTACCAAAATCCTATCCTCGACCATCGCCATGTTCGGCAGCCTGCCCCGGCCGGCCAAGGTCGGCCTGTTCCTGTTTTTCGCCGCCGGCCTTGCCGACGGCGTGCTGATGCCGTTCTTCGCGCTGTGGGCGCAGCAGGACGCCGGCATTCCCACCGAATATATCGGATTACTGCTCGGTTGCTATGCCGGCGGCGAATTGCTGGCAACGCCTTTCGTCGGCGGTATCGCCGACCGGGTCGGACGGCGGCCGGTCCTTTTGGTTTCGAGCGCCGGTGTCGGTGCGGGCTTTATGCTGCTTTACCTGACCAAAGGCGTCGTTGCGGCCGCGCTGTCGCTCATCGTCATCGGCATTTTTGAGAGCGTCCTTCATCCCACCGCGGCGACCGTCATTGCCGACGTTGTGCCGGCCGAAACGCTGCGCAAGCATTTTTCGCTCACGCGTGTGATGTCGAATGCCGGCCGGACGGTAGGACCGGCGCTGGGCGCGGTGCTCGCGCTATGGTCGCTCGGCTTGGTATTTTTCGGCGCGGGTGCTGCGCTTTTGATCGGCGCGGTGATGGTCGCATTATTTCTTTCCGAAACCTGGACACGAACGACGCCGGGCGAAGAAGAGGACGACGAAGGTCTGACCGCGCTTTCGGCGGCCTTTCGCGATCGCCGTCTCGCCGCTTTGCTGATACCGATCGCCGTCATCGAGATCGGCGCCAGCTGGATCGAGGCGGTCACCCCGCTTTACGCCAACAATGCCGGCATTCTGACGCCGTCCGGAATTGGCTTGCTGTTCACCTATGCCGGCGCGCTCAGCGCCTTGTCTCAATTGCCGCTGACGCAAGCGTCCGGCCGGCTGAGCGGCTTCGCCATCATTCTTGTCGCCGGTATTGCCCAGGCGCTGGCCTTTGGCTGCCTTGTCGCATCCCCGGCTTTGCCGCTGTTGATCGGCGCGGTGACTTTGATGGCCTTGGCCGACATGCTGTCCGGACCGCTGACACAAGCGATCGCGTCGGAATTGGCGCCACGCAACGCACAGGCAACTTACATGGCCGCGTTTGGCGTCGTCGGCGATCTCAAGGACACCGTCGGACCGGCGATCGGCACTTATCTATTTTCGCTCGCCGCGCGCCTGCCCTGGGTCGTGGGCGCGCCGATCGTGCTGATCGCCGCGTTTGCTCTGGCGGTCACGGCGCGCCGGCACGAAAAGCCGGCCTAAAACTACTCGGCCGCACGCAGCTCCGACTTCACCTCGTCGAGCATTTCCTTGACCTTCGAGTTTTCGAGGCGCGCGATGTCGTCCTGATATTTCAGGAGCACGCCGAGCGTGTCGGATACGGTTGCCGGATCGAGCGCGACGACGTCGAGCTCGGACAGCGCGCCGGCCCAATCGAGCGTTTCGGCGACGCCGGGCGATTTGAACAGATCCTGCTTGCGGAGCGCCTGGACGAAAGCCACCACTTGCTCGGAGAGTTTTTTGCCGACGCCTGGGACCTTGGCCCGCACGATGGCGAGCTCGCGCTCCGCCGTCGGATAACCGACCCAGTGATAGAGACAGCGGCGCTTGAGCGCATCGTGCACTTCGCGGGTGCGGTTCGAGGTGATGATCACGATCGGCGGCTGCGCCGCTTTTACCGTTCCCATCTCCGGGATCGTCACCTGGAAGTCGGCCAGCACTTCGAGCAGAAACGCCTCGAACGCCTCGTCGGTGCGGTCGATCTCGTCGATCAACAACACCGGCGCGCCGGCGATGTCCGGCTCGAGCGCCTGCAGCAGTGGCCGCTTGATCAGGAAGCGTTCGGAGAACACGTCGTGCTCGAGCTGCGTGCGGTCGCGGTCGCCTTCGGTCTCGGCGACGCGGATGGCGATCATCTGCGCGGCATAATTCCATTCATAGACCGCGGCGGCGACGTCGAGACCCTCGTAGCATTGCAGCCGGATCAGGCGGCGGCCGAGCGTCGACGACAGCACCTTGGCGATCTCGGTCTTGCCGACACCGGCCTCCCCTTCGAGGAACAGCGGCCGGCCCATTTTGAGGGCAAGAAACAGCACCGTGCCGAGCGAGCGGTCGGCGAGATATTCGGCCTCACCAAGGAGATCGACGGTGGCATCAATGGAGGCGGGCAGCGGGCGGGGCGAAGGCTTATTCATGATCACAATTTAACCCGTCATGGCCGGGCTTGTCCCGGCCATCCACGTCTTCCTGCCATGTAAAGACGTGGATGCCCGGCACAAGGCCGGGCATGACGTTGAGGAAGCCACGTCGTTGTTCCCAAATCAAGCTATCGGCTTGCCGATGGCTTCCGCAACCGCGCGGCGCGCCAGCACGCCCACGAGATGGGCGCGGTATTCGGCGCTGCCGTGAATGTCTGAGTTCATGCCGTCGGCCGGAATGCTCATGCCTTCGAGCGATTTCGGCGAGAAGCGTTTTTTCAGTGCCTCCTCGAACGACGGCACGCGGAACACACCGTTCGAGCCGGCGCCGGTGACGGCGACCCGGATCTCGCTGCCGCGCTTGGCGACGAATACACCGACCAAAGCGAAGCGTGACGCCTGATTGCGGAACTTCTGATAGGCCGCCTTTTTCGGAATCGGGAAGCTCACTTTGGTGATGATCTCGCCTGGCTCCAGCGCGGTCGAGAACATGCCGGTGAAGAAATCGTCGGCCTTTATGCGGCGCTTATTGGTGATGATGGTCGCGCCGAGCGCAAGACAGGCCGCCGGATAATCGGCGTTCGGGTCGTTGTTGGCGACCGAGCCGCCGATGGTGCCACGATGGCGTACCGCCGGATCGCCGATCAAGCCGGCCATCTTGGCCAGCACCGGGATGGCCTGTTGCACGACCGGCGAGGTATTGACCTCGTAGTGCTTGGTCATGGCGCCGATGGTAAGCGCGCGGCCGGTCAATTCGATCCCCGACAGGCCCTCGATCAGGGTCATATCGATGATTTGCGGCGGCCCTGCGAGCCGCAGCTTCATCGTCGGCAGAAGCGTCTGGCCGCCGGCGAGTAATTTCGCGTCCTCGTTCTTGCCGAGCAGGCCGGCTGCCTGCCGCACTGTTTGCGGACGATGGAAGGTGAAGGCGTACATCGCAGTCCTCCGTTATTTCAGACACTCGCCACGCGGCGAGATTGAATTGCATCATGCCGCATGCGGCAGCTTGTTCGATCTTTGCAGAACCGCCCACACCGCTTGCGAGGTTGCCGGCATGTCTATGTCTTCGGTCCCGAGCGCGTCGGTGATCGCATTCATCACGGCGGCCGGTGCGGCTATAGCGCCAGCCTCGCCGCAGCCTTTTATACCGAGCGGGTTCGAGGGGCACCGGGTCATCGTGGTGTCGATCTTGAACGACGGCAGGTTGTCGGCCCGCGGCATCGCATAATCCATAAAGGAGCCGGTGACGAGCTGGCCGCTGGCGTCATAGACGGTGTGTTCGAGCAGCGCCTGGCCGACGCCCTGCGCTACGCCGCCGTGGACCTGGCCCTCGACGATCATCGGATTGATCACCGTGCCGAAGTCGTCGACCGCGGTCCACGCGACGATCTCGGTGTTGCCGGTATCGGGATCGATCTCGACTTCGCAGATATGGCAGCCGGCCGGGAAAGTGAAATTGGTCGGGTCGTAGAACGCGCCCTCCTTCAGCCCCGGCTCGATCTCGCTGGTCGGAAACTTGTGGGCGACATAGGCGCCAAGCGCGACTTCGCCCCAGGCCGCCGATTTGTCGGTGCCGGCAACGGTGAACTTGCCGTCCTTGAAAACAATATCCGCCTCGGCGGCTTCGAGCAGATGCGAGGCGATTTTCTTGGCCTTGGCCTCGACCTTGTCGAGCGCCTTCACGATCGCCGACATGCCGACCGCGCCGGAGCGCGAGCCGTAAGTCCCCATGCCGAACTGCACTTTGTCGGTATCGCCATGCACGACATTGACCTGATCGATCGAGATGCCGAGCCGTTCCGACACCAGCTGCGCAAACGTCGTCTCATGGCCCTGACCGTGCTGATGACAGCCGGTCAACAACTCCACCGAACCGGTCGGATTGACGCGCACCTCGGCGGATTCCCACAGGCCGACACCGGCACCGAGCTGACCGACCAGCGAAGACGGCGCCACGCCGCAGGCCTCGATGTAAGTCGCAAAGCCGATGCCGCGCAGCTTGCCGTGACGGCGGGATTCCCGCTTGCGCTTGCCGAACTCCTTGTAGCCGTGCACCTGCAACGCCTTTTGCAGCGAGGCGTCATAATCGCCGGCGTCATAGAGCGAAGCCACGGAGGTCTGGTAAGGAAATGTCTTGACGAAGTTTTTGCGGCGCAATTCTGCCGGGTTCATGCCGAGTTCGCGCGCACCGACTTCGACGAGGCGCTCGACGACGAAGGTCGCTTCCGGGCGGCCGGCGCCACGATAGGCATCGACCGGGACGGTGTTGGTGTAAACGGCGTCGACCTCGCAATAGATGTGCGGAATCGCGTACTGCCCCGACAGCAGCGTCGCATAAAGGAACGTCGGAACCGCCGACGAGAAGGTCGACATGTAGGCGCCGAGATTGGCGGTGGTGTGCACCTTCAGCCCGACGATCTTGCCATCGCCGTCGAACGCCATTTGCGCCTTGGTGACATGATCGCGGCCATGCGCGTCGGTGAGAAAACTCTCCGAGCGCTCGCAGGTCCATTTCACCGTGCGGTCGAGCTTGCGCGCCGCCCACAGGCAAACGACTTCCTCCGGATAGATGAAAATCTTCGAGCCGAAACCGCCGCCGACGTCGGGCGCGATCACCCGCAACTTGTTCTCCGGTGCCATGCCGACAAAGGCCGAGATGACAAGCCGCGCGACATGCGGGTTCTGCGACGCATTCCACAGCGTCAGGTTGCCGCTAGCGGCATCGTATTCGGCAAGTGCCGCGCGGGGCTCCATCGCGTTCGGCACCAGCCGATTGTTGATGAATTCGAGCGTGGTGACATGTTTGGCGTTCTTCAATGCGGTATTCGTCGCATCCGGGTCGCCGATGTGCCAATTGTAGATCGTGTTGTTCGGCGCGGATTCGTGAATGAGGGGCGCCCCCTTGGCGGCCGCCTTCGTCGAATCGATGACCGCGGGCAGCACCTCGTAATCGACCACCACCTTCTCGGCCGCGTCCTTGGCCTGCCCCAGCGTGTCGGCGATCACGACCGCCACCGCATCGCCGACGTAATTGGCCTTGCCGTTCGCGATCGCGGCGTGCGGCGCCATTTTCATCGGCGAGCCGTCTTTCGACAGCACGGTCCAGCCGCAAATCAGATTGCCGAGCTTGTCATCGGCAAATTGCGCGCCGGTGAACACGCTGGCGACGCCCGGCATGCCGGCCGCGGCCGTGGTATCGATCTTCTTGATCTTGGCGTGCGCGTGTGGCGAGCGAATGAAGTAGATCGCCGCCTGCCCCGGCCGGTTCACGTCATCGGTGTAGCGGCCCTTGCCGGTGATGAAACGCTGGTCTTCCTTGCGGCGCACCGAAGCGCCGATACCGGTACCGTTGACAGTCGCGGCCATGGCGTTGCCCTCCCCGCGGTTCGTTTACTCCCTCGATTTTTTATTCGGCGGCTTTGCTCGCCGTGTCGCTGCCGCCCATCGCGCGTGCACCGGCGGCGATCGCCTTGACGATGTTATGGTAGCCGGTGCAGCGGCAGATATTGCCTTCGAGCTCCTCGCGGATGGTGCGGTCGTCGAGTTCGTTGCCCTTACGGCGCACCAGATCGACCGCGGTCATGATCATGCCCGGCGTGCAATACCCGCATTGCAAGCCGTGGTTTTCACGGAATGCTTCCTGCATCGGGTGGAGCGGGCCATCCGGCGCCGCCAACCCCTCGATGGTCAGCACATCGGCTCCTTCGAGCGACAGCGCCAGCGCCGTGCAGGATTTGATCGCCTTGCCGTCGACGTGGACGACGCAGGCGCCGCATTGCGACGTGTCGCAGCCGACATGCGTGCCGGTAAGGCGCAGATTTTCACGCAATAACTGAACGAGCAGCGTGCGCGGGTCGATCGTCGCGGTAATGGGTTTGCCGTTTACCGTCATGCTGACGGTTGCCATGTCGGCCGCCATTTGCGCTGCCATGGGCCTCCTCCTGAAAAATCCAGTTAAACGTCACAATTCGCGGGCTGCATAAGGCCCGTAGCCGGGTTCCATGCAGGAATTGGGGTGTTTTCCCCGATTTCGTACCTTGGAACAATAATTACTCTGAACCGCAGCCTAGGCCGGGGTCAAGAGTTGCATTTGGCCGGACCGCCAAATTGAGGCGTCCCGGCCCTCGCCCGATCAGCCCGCCGAATTGATCGCTTTGGCAAAATTATCAAAAAACTCGTCCGCCACTTTCTTCGCCGCGCCATTGACCAGGCGCTGGCCGAGTTGCGCCAGCTTGCCGCCGATCTGAGCCTCGACGTCGTAGGCGAGCAGCGTGCCGCCGTCCTTGGGCGTAAGCTTCACCGTGGCGCCGCCTTTGGCGAACCCGGCGACACCGCCGTCGCCTTGGCCGGAAATCTTGTAGCCGTTCGGCGGATCGAGATCGGACAGTGTGACGCGGCCTTTGAACTTCGCCTTGACCGGGCCGATCTTCACCGTGGCGACCGCCTGCATCTCGGTATCGGAATTTTTATCGAGCTGTTCGCAGCCGGGAATGCACGCCTTCAGCGTCACGGGATCGTTGAGCTTTTCCCAAACCGTTTGCGGCTGGGCAGCAAGCTGAACCTCGCCGTTCATTGTCATCGCCATGTCGGTCACTCCCTTGGGCGCGTGCGGCCCGTGGATTACGCCCCATCGATTACGGGCCATGGATTAACGCCTTGCAGGGCGCATGGAAAGGGCATTCCGCGCATGGTTGCCGCCGCGTACGCATGCGGCTAATGGAGGGGCCGTCATTGCATCAATGCACCGAGCTGGATTGCCTGCGCTCGTAATGACGGAAAATCAGAGAGGACAAAATGCCGGACATCAAAACCGACGACGGCTGCACCATCCACGCCGAACTCGAAGGACCGGAGAACGCGCCGGTATTGATGCTGTCGAATTCGCTCGGCACCACGCTGCATATGTGGGACGAACAGGTCGGACCATTCACCAAGCATTTCCGCTTGCTGCGCTACGACCGGCGCGGCCACGGCAAATCGAGCGTGCCCAAGGGACCCTATACGATGGAGCGGCTCGGCCGCGACGTCGTCGCCGTGCTCGACGGGCTGGGCATCGCCAAGATCAATTGGTGTGGCCTGTCGATGGGCGGCATGGTCGGGCAATGGCTCGGCGCCAATGCGGCAAACCGCGTCAACAAGCTCGTCCTCTCCAACACATCGAGCTACTTCCCCGACAAGAACGGCTGGAACGACCGGCTCAAGCTGGTGCAGGAAAAGGGCGTCGCCGCCTTTGCGCCGGCCAATATGGAGCGCTGGTTCACCAAGGGATTCCGCGAGCGTGCGCCGCAAGTCGTGGCGCAGGTCCAGGACATGTTCGCGGCCACCGCGCTCGAGGGCTATCTGAGCTGCGGCGCCGCGGTGCGCGACATGGATCATCGGCCGTTGTTACCGAAGATCACCGCGCCGACTTTGGTCATCGCCGGCAAACACGATCCGGCAACACCGCTCGAAGGCAATGAATTCATCCAAGCGCACATTCCCGGCGCCAAGATTGCGGTGGTCGACGCCGCCCATCTCGCCAATGTCGAGCAGCCGAAAGTCTACGCCGACGCCGTGCTGGAATTTTTGCTGAGCAAATAATCAGGGCGTCATTCCGGATTGCCACAAAGTGGCAAGTCCGGAATCCATATTCGCTGACCTGTGGTTATGGATTCCGGGCTCGACGCTTCGCGTCGCCCCGGAATGATGTCAAAAAAAACGGCGGCCCGCTCATGACAGGCCGCCGCCCTATTAAAGGAGAACGTTAGCGGTTGAACCCGCCCTGTTGGCCGCCGCCCTGCTGACCACCTTGGCCGGGCTTGTTTTGCCCGCTCTGCTGCTGGCCGGGTTTGTTCTGTCCGCCTTGCTGACCGGGTTTATTCTGACCCTGCTGCGGGTTGCCTTGCTGATGCTGACCGTCGCGCTGATTGTTCTGATCGTTTGCCATCGGGACGTTCTCCGTTATTCGAGGGTTGCTACTGACCGTCGCCCAAAAGAGGTAACGGATCGCCAAGACGGAGGTTCCCCGTTCCTGGTGCCGGATTTATTTGCGACGCCTTGAAGTTGCAGGAAGAATTTTCGCCAAAGCTGGCGAAATGACAGGCAGGCGTGGAACTCGGCCTAGACCGGCTTGTACAGCCTATCATGATACACCAGCGCCGGCGCGCCGGTACCGAGCCGCACCGCTTCGACTGCCCCGAAAATGACATTGTGTGACGCGACCGCCTTGATCTCGATGGTGCGGCAATCGAACGCGACCACGGCCGAGGTGAGCACCGGAGCGCCGGTTTTCAGCGTCGTCCATTCGCCATGAGAAAACCGGTCGGCGCTATGCACGCCGCTGCGGCCGGCGAACAGGTCTGCGAGTTTTTCTTCCGCCGCGGCGAGTGTGTTGATGCAAAACACCGCGTTCTCGGCAAGGACCGGCGCGCTCTTGCTGCGCCTATTGAGGCAGACCAAGAGCGTCGCGGGCTGATCCGAGACCGAACAAACTGCCGTCGCGGTGAAACCGGATTTGCCGGCAGGCCCCGCCGTGGTCACGATATGCACCGCAGCGCCAAGCCGGCTCATCGCTTCGCGAAACGCCGCCGCCTCGACGCTCGCGATGGGCACCGGCGCCACCGCCGTGAACGCGCCATCCATGGCGTCGTCGGGTCTCTGATCGATCCAGTTCATTCCTGCGTTCCGTTACTTCGCAATATTGTCACCGCAAGATGACGGATAGCGCGCGTACGGGCAACAGCCCACATCGCTCACTCCGCAGCCCGGCGGTCTTCCGGCAGGCCCGGATAGGCGACGTCATCGGGATTGAGCCACGCCGGATCGGTCCAGCCGTTTTCATCGTATTCCGACATGCATTGCTCGGCGAGGTCCATCATCTTGCCGAGCGAGCCGGAACTACGCGCATTCCACAGCGCCTGGATACGGATGTCTTCGTGATTGCCGGCGTAATTACGCTCATACAGCTCGTGGCGGCCGCCGAATTCGGTGCCGATCGCATCCCACAGAAGCTTCATCACCTTGATCCGCTCTTTGTAACCGATGCCGTGCGAGCCGCGCACATAGCGTTCGAGGTAGCGATCGATCTCCGGATTCTGAAAGTCGCTGGTGGAAGACGGCAGATAGATCAGCGACGACGCGACGATCTTGTCGACGATCTCCTTGACCCGGCCATAGGCGTCACCGGCAAAGACGCGATAGCTCGATCCGGACTGCAGGTTCGGCAGCACGGCGCCGTTCACCCAAGGCGTCGGGTTCATCGCCATGGCGTCGGTCAGAGCCCAGAACAGATCGCGCCAGGCGACGACTTCGCCAAGCATCGCCTGGTTGCCGCGAAACTCGTCGGAGCCGGCGGCGCGTAACGCTCTGGCGATGACGCCGGTCAGGAAGTCGAGCTTCACGGCGAGCCGCGTGCAGCCCTGGAATTGATAGCCGCCCAGAAAACCCGATTGTGGAAAAAAGACTTTCAATTTCTCCAGGTCGCGGTGCAGCAGCACGTCTTCCCAGGGAATGAAAACGTTATCGAAGACAAAGATCGCGTCGTTCTCGTCAAATCGCGACGACAATGGATAATCGAACGGCGAGCCCATCACGCTCGCCGTCATTTCATACGAGGTCCGGCAGAACAGCTTTACACCCGGCGCGTTCATCGGCGCGATGAACATGACCGCGAGGTCGGTGTCGTGCAGCGGTACCGCGGCATTCTGGCCGAGAAAATTGTAATGCGTCAGCGCCGACGCAGTCGCCACCACCTTGGCGCCGGAAACATAGATTCCCGCATCGGTCTCGTTCTGGATGGTGATGTAGACGTCCTTGACCTGATCGACCGGCTTCGACCGGTCGACCGGCGGATTGACGATGGCGTGGTTCATGAACAGCACGTTCTCTTGCGCGCGCCGATACCAGGTCTTCGCATTGGCGGCGAACTTGCCATAGAATTCGTAATTGGCGCCGAGCGTGTTCATCAGCGACGCCTTGTAGTCCGGCGAGCGCCCCATCCAGCCGTAGGACATGCGCGCCCAATGCGCGATGGCGTCGCGTTGCGATATGAGTTCCTCACGCGAGCGCGCGGCGCGGAAGAATTTATGGGTGAAGCCGCCGGAGCCGGTGTCGGTCGGAGCCGTCAAGATGCCCTTGGTCTTCTCGTCGTGCAGCGCGTCATAGAGCCGCGCGATCGATCGCGCGGCATTCCGGAACGCCGGATGCGTGGTGACGTCCTTGACCCGCTTGCCATAGATATAGACCTCGCGGCCGTCGCGCAGGCTGGCGAGATATTCCGCGCCGGTGAACGGCCGGTTCTTGCCAGCAATGAAGTCCTCGCTCTTGATCCGGTCCATAGCCGCTCCTCACGCCGCCCTTTTCTGGGCGTGCCAGAGGCACACCTCGGGATAGAACGTGGCGCGACCATGGCGCCATCGCCGCTTGAGTACAAGTGGCGCGCATTGCCGCGTCGTTGCGCCCCTGTTAAGACTTTGCGCCGGGATTCGAAAGGCTTAGGACGCATGGATTATTTCGTCCAGCAGTTCATCAACGGCATTACGCTCGGTTCGATCTACGGCCTGATCGCCATCGGCTATACGATGGTCTACGGCATCATCGGCATGGTGAATTTCGCTCATGGCGACGTCTTCATGGCGTCCGCCTTTGTCGCGCTGATCGCCTTTCTGATCGTCACCACCTGGCTCGGCATCTCCTCGATCGCGCTTGCGCTTTTCATCGTCCTCGTCGTGGCGATGGTATTCACGTCGCTGATCAATTGGGTGATCGAGCGGGTCGCCTATCGTCCCTTGCGCGGCTCCTTTCGGCTGGCGCCGCTGATCTCCGCGATCGGCATGTCGATCTTTCTGTCGAATTTCGTTCAGGTGACCCAGGGACCCCGCAACAAGTCGATTCCGCCGATGGTGCAAGGCGAGTTCACCTTGTTCAACACCAACAATTTCCCGGTCACGCTGTCGTATAAGCAGCTCATCATCTGGGGCGTGACCGGCGTCTTGCTGCTGGCATTCTGGTATCTGGTGACGCGGACGCGGCTCGGCCGGGCGCAGCGCGCCTGCGAACAGGATCAGAAGATGGCGGCGCTGCTTGGCGTCGACGTCGACCGCACCATTTCGATGACCTTCGTCATCGCCGCGGCGCTCGCCGCCGTCGCCGGCACCATGTATCTGATGTATTATGGCGTCGTCAGTTTCGCCGACGGCTTCGTGCCGGGCGTAAAGGCTTTTACCGCCGCGGTGCTGGGCGGCATCGGCTCGTTGCCGGGCGCGGTGGTCGGCGGTCTCTTGATCGGCCTGATCGAGACCATGTGGTCGGCCTATTTTTCCATCGACTATAAGGACGTCGCGGCGTTTTCCATCCTTGTGATCGTTCTGATCTTCCTGCCGCAAGGCTTGTTCGGCCGGCCGGACGTCGAGAAAGTCTGAACATGCAGGCCGGCGCGCAAGTCGGACGCGTCGATCTGGGCGGCGCCCTGCGGGCGGCGGGTTTTACCGGTCTGGTTGCTTTTGCCGTGCTGTTGCCGCTGATCGGTTTTCTGACCGGCGTCAACGGCAGCAATCAGTTGACGCTCACCACACGCTGGCCGCTGTTGTTGGTGTTTGTCGCCATCATAACCGCCGGCCGCTTCCTCTACTCTTTCGCGATTGCGCCGTGGCTCGCCCGGCGCGCGGAGCGGCCGGTTCGCTCCGAGCCGTCGGCATGGCGGGATTTCATTCGCCACTGGTTTATTCCCTTCGCCATCGCCGCGGTCATCGCCTACCCGCTGGTCATCTTTTTCACGCTCGGCTCCAACGGCGGACAGAAATGGATCGACAATTTCGGCGTCCAGATCCTGATCTATGTGATGCTCGGCTGGGGCCTCAATATCGTGGTCGGCCTCGCCGGCCTGCTCGATCTCGGCTATGTCGCCTTTTACGCGGTCGGCGCCTATTCATATGCCTTGCTGGCCAAAACCTTCGGCCTGTCATTCTGGATGCTGCTGCCGCTCGCCGGCATCCTGTCGTCGTTCTGGGGCATCTTGCTCGGCTTTCCGGTGTTGCGGCTGCGCGGCGATTATCTCGCCATCGTGACGCTCGCGTTCGGCGAGATCATCCGGCTCATCCTGATCAACTGGACCGCGCTGACCAACGGCTACGCCGGCATTAGCGGCATCCCGCGGCCGACATTCTTCGGCATTCCTTTCACCGCCAACGACGACGGCTTCGCCGCCGTATTCGGACTGGAATTTTCGCCGCTCTATCGCGTGATCTTTCTTTATTATCTCATCCTGGCTCTGGCGCTGCTCACCTGCTTCGTCACCGTGCGCCTGCGACGGCTGCCGATCGGCCGCGCCTGGGAAGCGCTGCGGGAAGACGAAATCGCCTGCCGCTCGCTCGGCATCAACACCACCAATACCAAGCTAACCGCTTTTGCCATGGGCGCGATGTTCGCAGGCTTCGCCGGGTCGTTCTTCGCCGCGCGCGAAGCATTCATTTCGCCGGAATCCTTCACCTTCATGGAGTCGGCCACCATCGTCGCGATTGTCGTGCTCGGCGGCATGGGCAGCCAGATCGGCGTGGTCATCGCCGCAATAGTAATGATCGGCGGCACCGAACTCCTGCGTGAACTCGATTTTCTCAAAACTATTTTCGGCCCGACTTTCGACCCCACCCAGTACCGCATGCTGCTGTTCGGCCTGGCTATGGTGCTGATCATGATCTGGCGGCCGCGCGGACTGATCGCGACGCGCCTGCCGTCGCTGTTTCTGCGCGTGCGCAAGACCATCGCCGCCGATCTGATCAAGGAAGGGCGCGGCTGATGGCGCGCGACGGCGGCCCGGCACTGCGGATCGAGCATCTGACCATGCGCTTCGGCGGCCTGGTCGCTATCAACGATCTCAGCTTCGAGGTCGAGCGTGGCTCAATTACCGCGCTGATCGGTCCGAACGGCGCCGGCAAGACCACCGTCTTCAATTGCATCACCGGCTTCTATAAGCCAACCGAGGGCCGGCTCGCACTCCTGCACGGCGATCCCGCGATCTGGCAGTCATTGGAAGATCTTACCGGCAGCAGCAAACGCGGCGTGGCAACGGCCGACGGTGCGCTGTACCTCCTCGAACGTATGCCCGATTATCTGGTCGCGCAGCGGGCGCGCGTGGCGCGGACGTTCCAGAACATCCGGCTGTTTCCCGGCATGACCGTGCTGGAAAACCTGCTGGTCGCCCAGCACAACCGGCTGATGGTTGCTTCCGGTTATACTTTGCTCGGCGTGCTTGGCTTTCCGTCATATGCGGCGGCAGAACGCGCGGCGGTCGAAACGGCGCGCGGCTGGCTCGACCGCTTCGATTTGCTTCCACGTGCCGACGATCCTGCCGGCGCCCTGCCCTATGGCGCGCAGCGGCGGCTGGAGATCGCGCGAGCCATGTGCACCGATCCGGTCTTGCTCTGCCTCGACGAGCCTGCGGCCGGCCTCAATCCGCACGAAAGCGCCGAGCTCAACGAATTGCTCCTTCTCATCCGCGATGAATTTCCCGTCTCGATCCTGTTGATCGAACACGACATGTCGGTGGTCATGAACATTTCCGACCGCGTCGTCGTGCTCGACTACGGCGTCAAGATCGCCGACGGCACGCCGCAAGCGGTGCGCGACGATGCCAAGGTGATTGCGGCCTATCTCGGCGTCGCCGACGAGGACGTAGCGCAAGTCGAAGCGGAGGTCGGCCTGTGAGCGCGCTCCGTCATTTATCCTCCCCCTGGAAGGGGGAGGACGGCTGCGAAGCAGCCGGGTGGGGGTCCGCGCGCCATTTGTTCCGTCATCGCCCCATCAGCAGCACCGACCCCCACCCCACCCTCCCCCTTTTAGGGGGAGGGAGAACCGGGGCCACGCGATGAGCACACCGCTCCTCTCGGTGCGCGGCGTGACGGCCTTCTACGGCCGCGTCATGGCGCTCAAGGGCGTCGAGATGGACGTCAATGCCGGCGAGATTGTCGCGCTGATCGGCGCCAATGGCGCCGGCAAATCCACCTTGATGATGACGGTGTGCGGCAATCCGCGCGCCCGCGACGGACAGATCCTGTTCGACGGTCACGATATCACCCGGCTGCCGACCCATGAGATCGCACGGCTGAAGCTCGCGCAGGCGCCGGAAGGGCGGCGCATCTTCCCGCGCATGACGGTGCTGGAAAACCTGCAGATGGGGGCGACCGTCGCCGCACCTGCCGAATTCGACCGCGACCTTGAACGCGCTTTGACATTGTTTCCCCGTCTCAAAGAACGGCTCACCCAGCGCGGCGGCACGCTGTCAGGCGGCGAGCAACAAATGCTGGCGATTGCACGCGCCTTGATGGCGCGGCCGCGCCTCCTTTTGCTCGACGAGCCGTCGCTCGGCCTCGCGCCCCTGATCGTCCGGCAGATTTTCGACGCCATCAAGACGCTCAATGCCGAGGACGGTCTGACCGTGTTCCTGGTCGAGCAGAATGCCTTTCACGCGCTCAAGCTCGCGCAGCGCGGCTACGTCATGGTCAACGGGCTGATCACGATCTCCGGCACCGGCCGCGAATTGCTGGAGCGGCCGGAAGTTAAATCCGCCTATCTCGAAGGCGGGCGGCAGCAGATATGAGCCCGATCCTCGCGCTGTTTTATGAAGAAGGATCGCTCGGGATCTTCGTCCTGGTCTCGATCATCCTTGGCGGCGGCGCGGCGGCGCTGGCCGGGCGCGCCATCGCCCAAACCTGGCGGACGCGCTGGCAGGTCGTGGCCTATATGTTGATGCTCGGCGCCGCGGTCCGCTTCATTCATTTCGCCTTGTTCGGCGGCACGCTGCTGTCGCTGCATTATTATGCCGTCGATGCGGCGATCTGCATGGCATTCGGATTTGCCGGTTTCCAGGCCGCCCGGGCCAGGCAAATGACCAGCCAATACCGCTGGATCAACGCGCCAAACGGGCCGTTCCGCTGGCGCCGCAGGCTGCCATGACATAACATTCCCTCACGATCGGATATGCCGGTTCCAGCCGAGGGGAAGCTTACGATGATCAGAATCGCCACGCTCGCCATTGCGTTGGGCTTTGCATCAGCTGGTGCAGGGCCGGCTGCGGCTCAAGTGAAATTCGGTGTCGGCGGCCCCATCACCGGCGCCAATGCCGCGACCGGGGCGCAGATGAAAAACGGCGTCGACCAGGCCGCCGCCGACATCAATGCGGCGGGCGGCATCCTCGGCCAGAAAATCACCGTCGGCTACGGCGACGATGTCTCCGATCCCAAGCAAGGCGTTTCGGTCGCCAATAAATTTGCTGGCGACGGCGTCAAATTCGTGATCGGGCACTACAATTCCGGCGTCACCATCCCGGCGTCGGACGTCTATCAAGAAAACGGCATCCTCGAAATTACGCCGGCCTCGACCAATCCGACCGTCACCGAGCGCGGCATGTGGAACATTTTCCGCACCTGCGGCCGTGACGATCAGCAGGGCAAAGTCGCCGGCGATTACATCCTGGCGCATTTCAAAGGCAAGAAGATCGCTTTCGTCAACGACAAGACCACTTACGGCAAAGGCCTCGCCGACGAGGCGTTGAAGACGATCAAATCAGGCGGCATGACCGAGGTGCTCAACGAAGGCATCAACACCGGCGAGAAGGATTATTCGGCGCTGGTCTCGAAGATCAAACAATCGGGCGCCGACCTTGTTTATTTCGGCGGCCTTTACACCGAGGGCGGCTTGATCGTGCGGCAAATGCGCGATCAGGGCGTCACGGCGCCGCTGATGGGCGGCGACGGCATCACCTCCGATGAATTCGCGTCCGTCGGCGGCCCCGGCGTCGCGGGCACGCTGATGACCTATGGTCCGGACCCGCGCAACAAGCCGGAAGCCAAAGCCGTGGTGGAGGAATTCCGCGCCAAGAAGTTCGAGCCGGAGGCCTATACGCTCTACAGCTATGCCGGCGTGCAGATCATCAAACAGGCCGCCGAAGCGGCCAATTCGGTCGATCCGAAAAAGGTCGCCGATAAAATGCATTCCGGCATGAGCTTCAAGACCGTGCTCGGCGATCTTGCCTATGACAAAAAGGGCGACATCACCAAGCTCGATTACGTGATGTATATCTGGAAAAAAGACCCGAGCGGCAAGATCACCTACGTCGAGTGCCCGGCATCCGGCTGCGCGATGTAAAAGCCGGCGCGGCGCGTCCCGCCGAAGCTTTGTAATTCGCCCACGCGACTAAGCGTGCGGCCAGTGCCGCTCGCGGAACCAGTTACGGTATTCTGTCATCTTCGAGCGCTGCGCCGCCGGCGCGTGCCGCTTACACGTCGATGCCTCGTCGCTCTCCTCCGGCGCGCCCCACCGCAGTTCGACACAGTCATTGAGATTATAGGCCATCTCGAAATTCGGGGCGCGATCGACCACGTCTTTCAGCGTGAGCGTCCATTGCGAGCCGTCGCTGCGGGTGTACGTAATCTTACGCGCCGCAAGCTCCGACGCCAGCACGCTTTGCAATTCGGCCTTCACATCGGACGGGCTCTTGCCGTTCGGTATTGCGTAACGCTCGGGCCGCCGCGCGACGTGATCCGGATAGCCGCGCACGACATCGATCGCGATCAACACCCGAAAGTCGCGGGCCGGCGTCGCAAAATCTTCCCACGCGCCGTTCGTCTCGAAGATCGATGGGCCGTCCGGCATGGTGGCGTCGGCATGCGCCGTGGCCTGCCATTTCCGGCCGTTGTCGACCGCGGTGACGCGGGTCTTCACCTGCTCTTCGAGTGAGGTGATGGCACCCTCCATCGCGCGCACCGGATCGAGCGGCTCGGGCGACATCACGTCGTCCATCCGATCGTAGAAGTCCTCGGTGCTAAGCTTTGATTGATCGAGCGAAAAGTCGCCGTATTGCGGGTTCTTGGCGATCTCGGCGTTGGTCAGCCGCCGTAGGCTGCCGTTCGCCTCGCGCACGATCGGGCGGAAGCGCTTGAAGCCCGGACTGCCGAGCGTGGGCTCGTGCACGAACAGAAAATTGCCGCGCCAGAAACGCTTGCGCGTGACGGAGCCGTCAGGCTCGGCATCGACGGCGAGGAAAACGCCGGCATCGCCGCCTGATTCCGGCACACGCTGCACCAGCATCAGAACGTGTCCATAGGGATCGGCGTAAACGGTGCCGGGGCGCAGCGCGTCCTCGGTCAGCGGAACGGTATAGAAATCGGTGTTGTCGTCGGTCGCCGCGACGCGCACCGAACCGGAGTGAACGACGTCGCCGACCGCCCGCAGATATTGAGCGAACGACGCCGCGAGCCCGAGCGGCTTCGGCGGCGCCGGCGGGGGAACAGGAAGCGCGACCGGCGCAGCCGGGGGCAGCGCAGGCGAAAACAACCGCGACAGAGGGGATCCGGGCGGAGCAGGCTCCGGGCTCGGCGCTACCGTGGCCGTTGCCGCAACCTGTTCGGGCGGCGGCGCCGGGCGCGTGACCTCGGGATGCAAAATGTCGAACCACTGGTAGCACTTAGGCGGCGCGCCTCCGGTGCCGCGTGAGCAGTTCGAATAGCCGAAGGGCAGCCCCATCTTGAAAGCGAAATAGGCCCGCAAAAAATAGACGAAGTCGGCGCAATCGGGGCGCAGGCTCACCGCCACATTGTCTTCGCCGAGACCCAAATAGTTGAACAGCATGTTGCGCGATTTGTCGCGCAGCACCTCATGCCAAGCCTTCCAAGACGGCTCGGCATCGAGCGGCGCGTCGAAAAGCTTCGCGATCCATGCCGAATACAAGTCTTCGGTCGTCCGGTTCCAGGTATTGCGCAACTGCCAGACGCGGCCTTCCACCCGCCCCGGTCCCGGCGGCTTTTGCGCGCTGACGACGATGTCGCGGGTAATGGCGCCGCAACCGGCCGGCGCGCCATTCGACACCAGCGTCGCATGCCATGTCCCAGCGGCGGGCACAGCGACCTCGGCGAACCAGGAATACGGCGGACCGCCGTGGCGATCGCTTGATTTAGCCGCGACCGTTCCGTCGGGCGCGATCAGCGAAAGCTCGCCGTCGAGCGGCTTCTCCGCGGCAACGAGGACGCGCAACGGCGCGCCCTTCCACGGCGCCATCGGCGACGGCAGGACCGCGAGCTGGGCTGCGTCTTCGCAGCTGCTGTTTGGACTTTCGGCCCGCGCGTCCGCGACAGGAAACAGGAAGACGCAAAATGCGCCGGCGATCGGGAACAATGCCCTCGCGGCAGCAGCAATTCGGTGTGTTGGAAACACTTCAGTCCCCCCTCCCGGAGCGCCCCGCCAAGCAATCATGCCACAGCCAGGACTCGGTTTCAGGGTATCGAATTCGCACCACCTGCGAACCCCGCGAATACCCGTACTTCGAGCCGCATTAATATCGGCGTGGGCTACTTCTTCAGAACTTTGACCGCTACCCGATCTTTCCGAGCATCGGAAAGGTATCCAATAGCCAGAAACTGGCTTGGCTGACCGTGCCGGTAAGAAACGCGATGCCGGTAAGCACCAATAGCCCGCCCATTGTCTTCTCGACCAAACCAAGATGAGCACGAAAGCGCGTCAAAAACGCGGCGAAGGGTTCGACCGCCAGCGCCGCGATGAGAAAAGGTATTCCAAGGCCGAGCGAATAAATGGCGAGGAGGCCTGCCCCCTTGGCGACCGTTGCCTGGGAAGCAGCGACCGCGAGGATCGCGGCGAGGATCGGCCCGATGCACGGCGTCCAGCCCATCGCGAAGGCGAGCCCCATCAGATAGGCGCCCCACAGGCCGACCGGCTTGGCGACGGTAAAGCGCTTCTCGCGCATCAGCCAGGCGATCGGCGTCAGGCCGAGAAAGTGCAGACCCATAATGATGATGCCGACGCCGGCCACAATGGCGAGCGTGCCGGAATAGGCGCGCAATACGGCGCCGATGACGCTGGCGCTGGCGCCAAGGGCGACGAAGACCGTGGAGAACCCGAGCACGAACAGGATCGCCGCGGTGATCGTCTCGCGCCGCACCAATGGCTCGGCTTCGGCGTCCGCCAGCCGTTCCAGCGAGGCGCCGGTCAGATAGACGAGATAGGGCGGCACCAGCGGCAGCACGCAGGGCGATAAGAAGCTCAGCATCCCAGCGATCAGCGCGGCAATGATGGTAACATTCGGCATGACGGATGAAATGCACCGACCGCGGTGGCGATTGCAAGACACAGCGGCGTCATTGCGGGGCACCGCGAACGGCGAGCCCGAAAGCCAGCCCCCTTCGGCAGACGGAATTTTCACTGCTAGTTCTGTAGAACTTGTGATTATGGATGCTGGGTTCGCGCCTGTCGGCGCGCCCGGAACGACGGGAAAGCCTCATGCGCAACCTGATCACCGACGTTCCGGGCCTCAAAGTCGGCCATGCCGAAGACCTCCGCCTCGGCTCCGGTTCGACTGCTGTCATTTTCGACGAGCCGGCCGTAGCCTCGATCGACGTCCGCGGCGGCGGTCCGGGCACCCGCGAAACCGCGCTGCTCGATCCGGCGCAGACGGTACAGGGCATCGACGCCATTACGCTGTCCGGCGGCTCGGCCTTCGGCCTCGACGCCGCCTCGGGCGTGCAGGCATGGCTGCGCGAACAGGGGCGCGGCTTTGCGGTCCGAACCGCGCGGGTTCCGATCGTCCCGGCGGCGATCATGTTCGATCTGCTGAGCGGCGGCGACAAGGATTGGGGCCGTTATCCGCCCTATCGCGAGCTCGGTTATGCAGCGGCGGCCACCGCCGCCACCGGCTTCGCGCTCGGCAGCGTCGGCGCCGGCACCGGCGCGACCACGGTCAATTGCAAGGGCGGCGTCGGCTCGGCTTCGGCGCAAAGCCCCGACGGATCGATCGTCGGCGCGCTTGCCGTCGTCAACGCCGTCGGTAGCGTGATTGTCGGCCGTGGGCCGTGGTTTTGGGCCGCCTCGTTCGAAGTCGGCAGCGAATTTGGCGGTCGCGGCCTACCACAGAACTTTCCACCGGCGGCGCTTGAACCTGTCACCAAGGCCACCGCACGCGCCAGCACCACACTGGTGGTCGTGGCGACCGACGTCGCCTTGACCAAGGCCGAGGCCAAAAGGCTGGCGGTCATGGCGCAATCCGGCCTGTCGCGCGCGATCTATCCCGTTCACAGTCCGCTCGACGGCGATGTCTTGTTTGCAGCCTCGACCGCACGGCGTCCGCTCGTCGGCGATTTGGTAGGTTTGACGGAACTCGGCACGCTTGCCGCCAATGTCGTGGCCCGTGCCATTGCGCGCGGCGTTTTTGCCGCAACTGCCCTTTCAGTTCCCGACGCGATGCCGAGCTGGAACGATCGGTTCGGCGGTTAACGCGGCATCTTAGGGATACCACCTTAGGGTTATGCGTTTACCCTAAAGTGCTACGCGCGCATGACGTGGAAACCACAATCCATATCTTTGGTTGAACAAAAGCTCTGTCTCCGTTGACTCATCGGATGATTGAGCTTTCACTTGAAGTTCAGTGGGAGCTGGGCGGATCGTTTTGTTGCGGAGGGAATGATGCGCGTCGTCGTCATGGTCGTTGCGGCGTTGCTGACTTTAGGTCTTGCGGCCTTCGGCGTCACCGCAACACAAAGCGGAGCCGGAACGGCTTCGCTTCTTGCTCTCGCCGCCCATATCGTTTCCCCCACGCAGACCGCCAATACGCCGGCGCCCGCCGCGCCTGTCGCCGCAGCTCCGGCAGCACCGGTCCGGCCTGTCGCGGTCCCGGTTGTGCAGCTTTCAGATCAGCCCGCGCCTGCCAACACGCCGAGCCGTGTCGCGGAAAATACGACCGCGGCGCCGCCGCCGGCCGCAGCGCAAGGTCCGGCTGCACTGCCGGAGAAAGCCGGGTCGACCTGCGCTAATCCAAATGCACTCGGTCTGTCGCGCACCGTCGAGATCGACACGACCGGCGGCCCCGCCTTCGGCACTGAGCACTTCAAGCAATACGATTTCGTGCGCGAGAAGGAAGTCGTGCTGACCTTCGACGACGGGCCGTGGCCGGAAAACACGCCGATGGTGCTCAAGGCACTCACCGACAATTGCTCCAAGGCAACGTTCTTCGAAATCGGCGAGCACGCCACCTGGCATCCCGAGATCACCAAAACACTGATCGCGGCTGGTATGACGGTCGGCAGCCATACCTGGTCGCACAAGGATCTTGCGAGAAATCCTTATGCCAAGGACATCGAGAAGGCCAAGGACGAGATCGAGATGGGCGTGAGCGCAGTGCACATGGCGGCCGGCGCGCCGATCGCGCCGTTCTTCCGCTTTCCCGATCTGCAGCAGCCGGCGGACGTGGTCGCCTATCTCGGCACCCGCAATATCGCGACCTTCTCGACCGACATCAACTCGTTCGACTTCAAGATCCACAAGCCCGATGAAGTGATCAAATCGGTCATGACGAAGCTTGCCAAGAACGGCAAGGGCATCATCCTGATGCACGACTTCCAGCACGCGACAGCCGAAGCGATGTCGGATCTGCTCGCGCAGCTTCATGCCGGCGGCTACAAGCTGGTGCATATGGTGCCGAAGCAGCCGGTGACGACGCTGGCGAAATATGACGACATGGTCAAAGCGCAGGACAAGTTCTCGTCCAGCAACAACACGCGGCCGGAGTCGAGCGTCGTCAAGACGATCAGCGAATAGTCGTCATTCCGGGGCGGCCCGCAGGGCCGAACCCGAAATCCATACTCACCGCCGTTTCAGAACATTTTCCGCGTCAGACAAAAACTGCTTTGTCTATGATTGTGGATTCCGGGCTCGCGCTTTGCGCGCCCCGGAATGACGGCTATTTTGCAAATCGCTCCGCCGCATAAGGCGCCGGATCGCAGAACGGCGTTGCGCCGGTCATCATTTCGGCGATCAGCCGTCCGGTCGCGGCGCCGAGCGTCAATCCCCAATGGCCGTGGCCATAGGCGAGCCAAAGGCCCCGTATGCCCGGCGCCCGCCCGATCACCGGCCGTGAATCGGCAAAGCACGGCCGCGCCCCCAGCCACGGCTGCGCTTCGACCGGCTCGCCGAGCGGAAACAACTCGCCCGCCGCCGGCATCAAACGATCGAATTGCACCGGCGTCGGCGCTGCATCGCGCGGGGCAAATTCAGCGCCGGTGGTCAGCCGGATGCCCTGCTCCATAGGCGCCAGCACATAGCCGTTCTCGGCATCGAGCACCGGCCGGCCGAGCGCGGCATTGCCGCGCGGGCGGAAATGCCGGTGATAGCCGCGCTTGACCGCGAGCGGCAGCTTGATGCCGAGCGGCTTGAGCAAATCCGGCGCCCAGGGTCCGAGCGCGACCACGACCTCGCCGGCGTCGAGCGGTCCGGCCGCGGTATCGACGCGCCACCGTGTATCGGCGCGATGCAGCGAACGCGCATCGCCGATGAAGGCTAGTCCACCGAGCGCGGCAAAGCGCGCGGCGTAGGCGCGGGTCAAAGCCAGCGGATTGGTCACACTCACCGCGCCCTGCCAATGCACAGCGTGGCGAAACACCGGCGCGAGCGACGGTTCGAGCGCGAGCGCCGCATCGCGATCGAGCGGCAGATTGGCAATGCCGAATTGCGCCGCGAGATCGAGTTCGCGCGCGGCATCTCCATAGGTCCGGTCGGTACGGTAAAGTTTCAGCCAGCCTTGATGCAGCAGATAATGCGCCGCACCGGCTTCGGCGCTGAGCGCTTCATGTTCGCTCGCCGCCTGCGAGAGCATCGGCCGCATCAGCCGCGCCGTCTCGACCAAACGCGCCGGCTGCGAGGCGGCCCTGAACGCCAACAGCCAGGGCGCAATCGTCGGCAGAAAAGTCAGATGGTAATTGGCAACCGGCGAGCGCTTGAACGCGACGCGCAATAGCTCGTCCCAATGCGATGGAAATGCCGGCGGAAAAATCGTGTTGCTTTCGATGATGCCGGCATTGCCGTAGGACGTGCCCTCGCCTGCCCCGCCGCGGTCAACCAGCGCGACCGAAAGCCCGCGCTTGACCAGATGCAGCGCCACCGCGGTGCCGACGATGCCGGCGCCAAGGACGATAATATCGGTTCGCGCCACGTCGCCTCCGGGACCGAGTTAGGCACTGCAAAACACACGCCTGAAAATTGAAATCCAGCGCCCCGCCCGTCCGTCAACGAGACACGTTCTTCTCTCACGCTCATATCTTTATTCTCGAAGCCCGGATCAAGCCCGGGACGACTTACGCATATGCCGAGGCGGAAAGCCGAAATCCGGGACGCTCATTTCAGCGCCGACTCGGTAGGAACTTCGTTCGGTTAACGCTGCGTTAACGCGAAGCAATGAATGGTCAGCGTCGGATCAACCGTCTCGGAGGCCTCGCGATGCTGCCCGAACACCACATAGTTCATGAGGACGAGCCCTGTCCCGTCACCGATCAAACGCTTGGCGAGATGTATCGTGCCAGCGCGCACGGATTGAACGAACTCATTGCCACCGTGCCGCCAACGGCAAGGGCATTGCTGGCAGTCTATTGCTACCGCCGCGCCCATCTTGCCTCGATCGGATTGGCGATCGCGGCAACCTGTGAGAAAGACGATCTGACGGCGTTCGGCGGCAATGCCGGCGCCACACTGTTCGAGCGGTCGCGTGAAGCGCCGCAAGCTTCGCTCGATGCTCGCGCCAACGGCCGGCGGAAAATCACTCTGGCGGTCGAGCCACCGCGCCAGCCAACCATGATCGCAGACGAGGAAGACTTTTCCTCCGCGATTTGAGATAAGACTCGTCCCGGTTAAATCGCTCGCGAAACGCGAATGCGCGCTTTCGTCTATGTATTGGGAAGCCGCCGCAAAAACGATCGTCGCACCTATGTCGGCTGGACAACCGACATCGACAGACGACTCCAGCAGCACAATGCGGGACTAGGCGCCAAGTCGAACTCGAGGGCGGACCTGGATTCTGCTCTATTCCGAAAGCTGCAAAACCCGCAATGAAGCCATGAGTCGCGAGTGGCACATCAAGCGTGATAGAAAATTTCGCGCCACGCTGCGCGAAGCCATGCGAACCTTATGAGACAGTCCATGATTGGTTTTCGCACACCATCCCGTGCCGTCGTCTTTTGCGCGGTGATGACTTTCATTTCGTTCGGCGAACGGGCGGCCTTTGCAGAAAATGTGCTGTCGGACCAGTGCATCCAATTCACGTGCAAGGAAAGCCTGAAGAAGTGCACCAGCGGCGGCGCCATGTCCGCCGTAACGGTGGATTCGAATACCGCGATCCAAGGCTGCCCGTCGGATGTCACGGTTTGGTATGAGGGTAAATCGTCGGTCACGCCATTTTCGTATTACAGTTGCGGCTGCCGGCCGCCTGTCGTCACGAAAATCACCAAATAACATCCGAGATCGACAAGCCCTTACGGCCTAGACCGTCATGATGCTCTGCGGGGTCGTGGTATTAAGCAATTGCGCCTGCATCTGGATCAATTGTTCGAGGAGATTATTATTCGCCGCCGTCGATCCGGCGGTTGAGCTGGAATTGCCCGAAGCGCTCGACGAACTCGGCGCTGTCGTCATCGACACGCTGGAACCGTCGGCGTAGCTGATCGTCGTCGTCGACGAGCCGTTGCTATTGGCGACGGTCTGGCCGGACGCGCCCGACGGCGATAGCGCCGATAGCATTTCGGCCGGGCTCGCACCGCCGCCCGACACGCCGTGATGATGATCGCCGTGATGCGCCTCTTGCCCCTGGAGCGCCGTGGCTCGGGTCGGCCGAATTCGCCGCGCCGGCCTTCCCCGAACCGCCGAGCTGCGACGACAGCGAATTCGACGCCTCGGCCTGCAGCGCGAACAATGCTTGCAGCATCTGCTGGCCGAATTGCGGCGTCGTTGCCGAAGTTGCCGCGCCTGAAGTGGATGTCGAGGAGCCGGACGAAGACGAGGCGCTCGACGAAGCCGCGCCGGCGCCGCTTTCCTGATCGAGAAACGACATCAACTGGGAAAGCGGATCGGATTGGGTCGACGAGCCGGTCTGCGATGTGCCCTGCTGCATCATGGATTGCAGAAAGGCGAAGGGATTGGTGGTATTGGTTGAATTGACCGAGAGCGACATCGCAAACTCCTTACGCGTCGAAAGCCCTAACCCGGGACCGATGAGTACAGCTGCCAGGTTGTCGCGATGCAAAATCGAGGCCGATCGGATGCACTTGAAAATATTGGAATTTTTCTATCGCTTTGCGGACGAATGGGTCAGAATCTGCCGCCGCGGCGCCTCGGCCGGCAAGATTTGCCGCCTCGCCGCGGTGCGCGTTGCTCATGCTTGGGTGGCGTGTTAGCGAACGGCGCAAGGAACAAATACATGGCTCGTCCCCTCATCATCGCCCCCTCGATCCTGGCCTCCGACTTTGCCAAGCTCGGCGAGGAAGTTCGTGCGGTCGATGCCGCCGGCGCCGACTGGATCCATGTCGACGTCATGGACGGCCATTTCGTGCCCAACATCTCGATCGGGCCCGATATCGTCAAAGCGATCCGGCCCTACACCAAGAAGCCGCTCGACGTGCATCTGATGATCGCGCCGTGCGATCCGTATCTCGAAGCCTTTGCCAAAGCCGGCTCCGATCACATCATCGTGCATGTCGAAGCCGGGCCCCATATCCACCGTTCGCTACAGGCGATCCGCGCGCTCGGCAAGAAAGCCGGCGTCACGCTCAATCCGGGCACGCCGATCGAGATGATCGAACCGGTTATCGACATCGTCGACCTCGTCCTGATCATGTCGGTCAATCCCGGTTTTGGCGGGCAGAAATTCATTCCGGGCGCCGTCGAGAAGCTTTTCAAATTGCGCGCGCTGGTCGGCGACCGCCCGATCGATATCGAAGTCGATGGCGGCATCACGCCACAGGTCGCGCCCGAAGTCGCACGCGCCGGCGCCAACGCCTTCGTCGCCGGCTCGGCGGTGTTCAAGGACGGCACGCCGGAGAGCTATCGCGCCAATATCGCGGCGATCCGCAATGCGGCTGCGCTGCAACGCGGAGAGGCCGCCTGATGGGTATGCTGATCGACGGACAATGGCGCGACGAGGATCCGCCGGCGGAAACCGGCAACGCCGGCAATTTCCAGCGGGTCGACAGCGCGTTCCGCGATCGTGTCACCGCCGACGGCTCGTCCGGCTTCAAAGCCGAAGCCGGCCGTTATCATCTCTACGTCGCCTATACCTGCCCGTGGGCGCATCGCACGCAAATCTACCTGGCGCTCAAGAAGCTCACCGGCGCGATCAGCGTGTCGATCGCCGTTCCGGGGCTTCGCCCGCAGGGCTGGAAGTTCGAAGACAATCCGGCGTTTCCCGATTGCATTCCGGATCGGGTCAACGGCTTTCATCATCTGTATGAAGCCTACGCCGCGAGCAATCCGCACTATACCGGCAAGGTAACGGTACCGACGCTATGGGATAAAAAGACCAAGAGGATCGTCAACAACGAGTTCCTCCGAGATCATCCGGATGCTCAACAGCGAGTTCGCCGCGGTGGGCGCCGATCAATACGATTTCTATCCGAAGGCGCTGCGAAGCGAGATCGATCAGGTCAACGCTCAGATATACGCCAACGTGAATAATGGCGTGTACCGCTGCGGTTTCGCGAAATCGCAAGCCGCCTATGAGGAAGCCTTCGACGCCCTGTTCGCAGCGCTCGACGAGATCGAGGCGCGGCTCGGCCGGCAGCGCTATCTGGTCGGCAATCAGATCACCGAAGCCGACTGGCGGCTGTTCCCGACACTGGTGCGGTTCGACGTCGCTTATTTCTCGCTGTTCAAATGCAACAGAAACCGCATCGCCGACTATCCGAACCTGTTGAACTATATGCGCGAGCTTTACGCGGTGCCGGGCGTCGCTGAAACCGTCAAGCCGCGCTATTACGTGATCGGTTATTATTCGATCGCGCGCGTCAATCCGACCGGCATCATCCCCAAAGGAACGCCGGTCGACTACCGGCAGCCGCACGACCGCGCCAAGTTTGCGGCATGATGTTGTTGCGGCCTAACACGAAGCAGGACCGATGATCCCGCGCTACACCCGCCCGCAGATGGCCGCGATCTGGTCGCCGGAAACGCGGTTTCGCATCTGGTTCGAGATCGAGGCCCATGCCGCCAGCGCCATGGCCGACCTCGGCATGATTCCGAAGGACGCGGCGAAGACAATCTGGGAAAAGGGCAGCGCGGCGAAATTCGACACCGCGCGGATCGACGAGATCGAGCGCGAGGTCAAGCACGACGTCGTAGCCTTCCTCACCCATCTCGCCGAATTCGTCGGTCCCGATGCGCGCTTCGTGCATCAGGGCATGACCTCGTCGGACGTGCTCGACACCTGTTTCAACGTCCAACTGGTGCGCTCAGCCGACCTGCTGCTGGCCGATGTCGATGCGCTCAAGGCCGCGCTGGAGCGGCGCGCGCGCGAGTTCAAATTCACGCCTACCATCGGCCGCTCGCACGGCATTCATGCCGAGCCGACGACGTTCGGATTGAAACTCGCCGTCGCCTTTGCCGAATTCGCGCGCGCCCGCGAGCGGCTCGAACGGGCGCGGAAGGAAGTCGCGACCTGCGCCATCTCCGGCGCGGTCGGCACCTTCGCCCAGGTCGATCCGCGCGTCGAGGCTTACGTCGCCGAGAAGATGGGTCTTGTCGTCGAGCCGATCTCGACCCAGGTCATTCCGCGCGACCGGCACGCGATGTATTTTGCGACGCTTGGCGTCGTCGCCTCTTCGATCGAGCGACTGGCGATCGAGATTCGTCATCTGCAACGGACCGAAGTCCTGGAGGCGGAGGAGTTCTTCTCGGCGGGGCAAAAAGGCTCGTCCGCCATGCCGCACAAGCGCAATCCGGTCCTGTCGGAGAATGTGGTCGGCCTCGCCCGCATGGTGCGCGCTTATGTGATGCCGGCGATGGAAGACGTCGCGCTGTGGCACGAGCGCGACATCTCGCATTCCTCGGTCGAGCGCATGATTGGCCCGGACGCGACCGTTACACTCGATTTCGCGCTGCACCGGATGGCCGGCATCATCGACAAGCTCGTCGTCTATCCCGACAATATGCAAAAAAATATCGATCACCTCGGCGGCCTGGTTCATTCACAACGCGTGCTGCTGGCGCTGACGCAAAAGGGTGTCGCGCGCGAGGACGCCTACCGTCTGGTTCAGCGCAACGCCATGAAAGTCTGGGCCGCCGGCGGCAATTTCTTGGGCCTCCTCAAAGCCGACCCGGAGGTGCGCAAGCATTTGAGCGAGGCCGAACTCACCGCCGTTTTTGACCTCGATTTTCACTTCGCCCAGGTCGACACCATCTTCGCCCGCGTATTTGGACGGGCCTAGGGGGCGTGTACTCATAAACGAGGTCACGTGGCCAACGACCGGCCAATCGGTCGCCTTCGAACCGAAGCTGAAATGGACCGGCAGGCAACTCCCTTACCGCATCGCCGTCAGCAGCTTGACCCAGGGCCGCGCCTTGACCTGCGCCACGAGAGTTTTCACCAACCTATCGTTCGGCGGCGGTTCGCACCCAGCGTTAGATGACTCCAGGTGGAGATTGTAGCTGGCCTCGAGCCATTGTCGGTCGGTGTCGGCTAGCTCCTGAAAAATGGCGTGACTTTGCTTGCTCATGTGGAAGGGCCCCTGCTGCCACTCGTCGACCGCCGACGTGGCAATCAGCGTGCGGATACGCTTCCGCGGGAGGTAGAGCAGATACCATTTGAGCTTGCCTGTCAGTTCGCGGCGCCGCGGCTCATGGGGAGGTAGCGCCATGTTCATTTGCCGCTGCGCCTCAATAGCGGTGGCGCCGGGCGATTTGTTGTCCCAATACGCCAGGTCCATCTGCACCAAGGCGGCTGAAGGGATCAATGCTTTGCACAGCATATCGACGACATTCGTTCCACGCCGGAGCGAAAACACCTGCATATTCTCACGTCCGAACGTTCGCTCCCACGGCATGATGGTATCGCGATAGCGCAAATAACGATTCTCTGGTTGAAGATATAAGTTGCAGAAATCCTCGAAACTCAGTGTTTGTCCGCTCAATATCGTTTGGGCATAGGCGGAACGAATGCGCTCGTTGTGCTCGCGGACGACCACAGCAATGCGGCAGCGGTAATCAGCGAAATCCTTTGCCAGTTGGGCAATTTCGGCATCGCCAAAGCGCGATGAAAAATGCTCAGCGCTGATCAGGACGGTGTCGGGCTTTGACGTGTCGATTTGTCGGCGCAGCGACCGCAGCACGGCGGGGCGCGCCCGCTTCGGTCTTAAGTCACTGTCGCTATAGGGCAGATAACAGGCGACCAATGGCCTATGATTTTGCCCGGCGAAAACAGGCCCGTTTACGGGATACAGGACGCCATGGCTGAGGAGAGTATGACTGTTTGTCTTAGCGAACCGCTGGAAGGAATCGGTACCGGTCTTCTCCAGCCCGATGTGGAAAATAATGGTGGGCCGCGTCGCCAAAGCGTCCCCGCTCAATGGCAAATCAGTGCACCCCCACGTAACTATCGACGCAGTACGACCTTCGCGTCATGTTAATTAATGGAAAGGTTTCGCTGCGCCGCGCGGGCGCCTCGCGGAGCCCGTCATCGGGCCGCGCGCTTCGCGCGGACCCGTTGGCTCGGTCCCAAAATGACGCAACTTGCCCGACTCACCGCCCTGACGTAGGTTGCTCCAACCAACGCAGGAGAGGGTCATGAGCCGGTTGGTACGCAAACCGAAATTAGCTGAAGCCGCCCCGGCGCAAGCCAACGATTTCGGCGGCATGTTCCAAACAGCGCGTGCACAACCGGCGGTGACGGCTGCGGTGGCCGGCGACGACTATCTCACCCGAATGGTGAAATATATTCCTGCCGAGATCATCGGCGGTTCGATGCTGGTGAATTCCATCCTCGCGCAGGCGATGGTATCCGGCGGCGACACTGCGGCCATGGCGGGTTTTTCCGTCACCGGCATCGCGGTCGGTGCTTTGCTGATCGGCCTGATCCTGACTCCGCTGTTCTGCTGGTACGTACGTGAGGAAGGCGACGCCTGGATGGCCAATGCTATCGTTTCAACGATAGCCTTTCCATTCTGGGCCTATCTGATGGGCGCCGTGGCCTTTTCCAGATTTCATGACGGCAATCTAGCGGTGATCTTGATCCTGACCTTCACCGCCGTGAGCGGCCTCGTCGCGCCGGCAGCCGACGTGCCGAAGGCGGAGGAGCAGATAAGCAACAATCCCAAGGAAGGCCCTCGTCTGGTCGAGAACGTGAAGGCCTAAAGCCGCGCGACCCTTGGTCGAACGGCGGAACGTTGCAAACACCGAAACCCCGTGCCATTTCTCGGGCGGTGTCGGGACGTCAAACCATACTGGTTTTCGATTCGGGCCTCGGCGGACTGACCGTCTATCGCGAGATCGCGACGGTGCGGCCGGACGCCGACTTCGTCTATGTGGCTGACGATGCGGCTTTTCCCTACGGCGCGCTCGCCGAGCCGGCACTGGTCACCCGCGTCGTCGACCTGATGGACGCGTTGATCGCGGCGCATCGGCCCGATCTCGTCGTCATCGCCTGCAATACCGCTTCGACCATCGTGCTGCCGGCCTTACGCAAGAGTTTCGCCGTACCTTTTGTCGGCACCGTGCCGGCCATCAAACCCGCCTGCGCCGCCTCGGTGACGAAGCGCGTGTCGGTGCTCGGCACCGAGGCGACGATAAAGCGCGAATATACCCGCGCGCTCATTCGCGATTACGCGCAAGGTTGCGAAGTGACCCTGGTCGGCGCCAAGGCGCTTGCCGGCCTCGCGGAGGCGGAGCTCAACGGCGCACCGGCAGACGATGCCGCGTTGCGCACGGAGATCGCGCCTTGTTTCCGGGACGACGGCGCGCGCACCGATACGGTCGTGCTGGCCTGTACCCATTACCCGCTGCTGATCGAGCGATTGCGGCAGCTCGCGCCATGGCCGGTCAATTTCATCGATCCGGCGCCTGCGATCGCACGGCGGGTCGCCGACCTTCTCGGGCCCGCCGTAGCGGCGGCAGCAGGCACGAGGCGCGCCATTTTCACGTCGGGCCGCGCAGCGGGAGCCTTGCTCGAACGCTTTCACATCGACGCCGAACCGGCCCGTTCCGTAGTTCCCTGACTTCTGCCTAATCTGATATCATCGTTTGCCTCGAATATCGGCTTTACTGAGTTTAAAGTCGTGCGACGCTGCCGTTTTAGGCAACGGATATCGGGGCCAGAGCGGAGAGACCATCATGAGCATTGCCATTCCAGACGCGCGTGCCGGCTGGACGTCGAACCGCTGGAATCAGCTGCTCCTCGGCGTCATCACCATGATGGCCATCTCCAGTCCGCAATACGTCTGGACGTTGTTCACCAGCCCGCTCAATCAGAAACTCGGTACCTCGCTGGCGGAGGTTCAGTGGACCGTCTCGCTGTTGGTCATTCTGCAAACCTGGCTCTCGCCGTTCCAAGCCTATCTGGTCGACCGCTTCGGGCCGCGCCTTCTGATCTCGATCGGCGCACTGCTCTCCGGCGGCAGCTGGGTTCTGTCGTCCTGGGTCGATAATATCTGGGCGCTCTATCTCACCTATGGCGTAATCGGCGGCTTCGGCACCGGCATCATCTATGTCGGCATTATCGGGCTCATGGTGCGCTGGTTTCCCGACCGCCGTGGGCTGGCCGCGGGGCTTGCCGCGGCGGGCTATGGCTTCGGCGCTTTCTTCACCAGCTTCCCGATCGACAGTATGATCAAAAGCTCGGGCTATGCCCACACGCTTTTGGTATGGGGTATCATCCAGGGCGTGATCGGAATCCTCGCGGCACAGGGACTGCGCCTACCGCCGGAAAACTTTCATCCCGGCGGCGTGCCCGTCGCGAGCGTCGCTCTGCAAAGCGCGAAGAGCTATACGCCGACAGAAATGCTGAAGAGTCCGATCTTCTATCTGATGTTCGTGATGATGAGCATGATGTCGACCAGCGGGCTGATGGTCGTCTTCAACGTCGGTCCGTTCGCGAAGGATTTTGGCGTCGCCAATATGCTGGTCCTCGGCATGGCGGCGCTCCCGTTATCGCTGACGCTCTCGCGCGTCACCAACGGCCTGACCCGGCCGTTTTTCGGTTGGATCTCCGATTTTATCGGCCGCGAAAGCACGATGGCGCTCGCCTTCTCGCTCGAGGCCGTCGCCATCCTGATCCTGTTCTCCGTCATCGACCAACCGGCGCTGTTCGTGGTGCTGAGCGGCCTGGTGTTTTTCGGCTGGGGCGAGATCTTTTCGCTGTTTCCCTCGACCCTGACCGACACGTTCGGACCGAAATACGCGGCAACGAATTACGGGTTCCTCTATATTGCGCAAGGCGTCGGTTCGATCCTCGCCGGACCGGCGGCGGCTTTCCTCAAAGAGACAACCGGTAGCTGGACCGCCGTGTTCATCGTCGTTGCCGTGCTCGACGCCGTGACCGCCCTCCTCGCCATTACCGTGCTGAAAAGCATGCGGAAGAAACATTTTGCCGCCGGCTGACCTCGGGCGCCCACTATCGTCCGGGTTTGACAGTCGGCGGGTTTCCCCCTAGATACCGCGCACTTCGCGGGCCCCATGGGCCCGCGCGGTGTTTCGCGACCCGCGGTTTGGGCCGGCGCTTCGGCTCCAAAACCTGTCGGTTCCGGTCAAAGGCCGGAACAGGAGGAGGGCGCGATCCTCAGCAATAGCGCACAGCGAGGACGCGAATGACCAAGCGCCACCAGGCGAAGTATAAGATCGACCGTCGGATGGGCCAGAATATCTGGGGCCGGCCGAAGTCCCCGATCAACAAACGCGAATACGGCCCCGGCCAGCACGGCCAGCGCCGCAAGGGCAAGCTTTCCGACTATGGCGTGCAATTGCGCGCCAAGCAGAAGCTCAAGGGTTATTACGCCAACATGTCGGAACGCCACTTCCGCGGCATTTACGACGAGGCACGCCGGATCAAGGGCGATACCGGCGCCAACATGATCGGCCTTCTGGAACGGCGGCTCGATACGGTGATCTATCGCGCCAAATTCGTTCCGACCGTTTTTGCCGCGCGCCAGTTCATCAGCCACGGCCATATCAAAGTGAACGGCAAGCGCGTCAACGTCGCAAGCTTCAAGGTGAAAGTCGGCGACGAGATCGAAGTCAAAGAGGCGTCGAAGCAGCTTGCGCTGGTGATCGAAGCCAACGGGCTCGGCGAACGCGATGTGCCTGACTATATCGAGGTCGATCACTCCAAGCAGACCGCGAAACTGTCGCGCGTCCCTGCGCCTGCCGACGTGCCTTATCCGGTGGTGATGGAACCGCACCTCGTCGTCGAATATTACTCGCGATAACCGTCCATCGTGGGTGCCAAACGTTCTTGGCGCGCCAAAAATGGCGAGCCCGGAATCCATAATCACTATCCGATCCGCATCGGCAGTGGTTATGGATTCCGGGCTCTTCGCTGTCGCGTAAGACCCGCAGTGCGCGTTAGGACGCCGCGGCGGTTTCCTTCACGGCGATACCGTTTTCTTTGAACAAGGACTGCAGCTCGCCGGCCTGGAACATCTCGCGAATGATGTCGCAGCCGCCGACGAACTCGCCTTTGACGTAAAGCTGCGGAATGGTCGGCCAGTTCGAATAGGTCTTAATGCCGCTGCGCAATTCGTCGTTCTCGAGCACGTTGAGTCCCTTATAGGGCACGCCCAGATAGTCGAGGATTTGCACCACCTGGCCCGAGAAGCCGCACATCGGGAATTGCGGCGTGCCTTTCATAAACAGCACGACATCGTTGGCCTTCACTTCATTATCGATGAATTGCACAGCCGGTCCACTCGCATCTGACATCGCGGTCATCCTCACGTTGGCGCCGCGGGCAGCAATCCCGCGCCGATTCTCGCCCTCTGTCCTGCAATATATGTACCGCAAAAGCTTCGCAAAGCCCAAGCCTTGAACGCGTATCAGTAACGGCATGGCTGCGTGTCGGAAATCAGTCCGGAAAAGGCTTAACGCGCCGTTGTGCCTTCCGGGAGAAGGCTGTTCCAGCCTTTAGGCCGAAAAGAGAATGACGGCAAAGACACGCCGTCAAGCGCCGCTTTGAGCGGTCGGCGTGCCAGTCTGAAGTGCCAGCGCATGCAGCTTGCCGCCCATCTCGGCTTTAAGCGCCTCATAGACGATCTGGTGCTGCTGGACACGGGATTTGCCCCGGAAGGACTCGGCAATAACCGTTGCGGCGTAATGATCGCCGTCGCCGGCAAGATCGCGGATCGTCACGTCGGCATCGGGAATTCGCGCCCGGATCAATCGCTCGATATCGTTGGCTGCCATGGCCATGGCGTGTCCTTATACCTCCGCACCGAACCCGGCCACCCCGCAAATCATTGAGACAACATTGCACTAGGCATGGCCGGCTTGTCACTGCATTCTGGCAAAAGCATGTGGACGGGGGAGGACTGATCATGAAGATTCCACAAGCGAGCACAAAAGCATTTGCATGGCCCGGCGTTCTGCTCCTGGTTTTGGCGGCGGGACCGACGTTCGCGCAGCAGCCATCCCAAGATCAGATCAATGCGGTCCGCCAATCCTGCCGGTCCGATTTCATGGCGAATTGCTCCGGCGTCACCCCAGGTGGCAAAGACGCCATCGAATGCCTTTCACGAAATTCAGCCAAGCTTTCGGGCGCCTGCAAAACGGCTGTAGGTGCGATCGTGGCACCCCCGGCGCCCGCGCCGGCACCTCCCGCTCCGGCTGCGACCCCTCCTGCCGCGACGCCAGCCCCGGCCGTGGCACCGCCAGCCTCGGCCGCGCCAAAGCCGACCGTCGCACCTGGCCCTAACTCTGCTCCGAAGCCGGCTGCAGCGGCACCAGCTAGTCCTATGGCCGCCGCGCCGGCATTCCCTCCGCTCGGACCAGTACGACCGATGCTGCCGCGGCGCGCGGTGACGATTCTTGCGATCTGCCGGGCCGATCAGCAGACGCTATGTGCCGGGGTTCCGCCCGGCGGCGGCGCCATTCTGTCTTGTCTTGCGGAAAACGGGCCGCATCTGTCGGCCGAATGCTACAAAGCGCTCGCACCGATGACGCGATAAGCTGCCGCCTTATTGAGAACCCGCCATATAGGCCGGCAGCCAAGCTTCGAAGCGGTGCCTGAGATCGCTCACAGGCAGCGGCCGCTCGTCCCCGAATGCCAGAATGTCGCCGCCAGTCGCACCCAGCCGGGTGATCGGCACGCCGGCTTCCTTGGCGCGTAGCGCGACCGTGTCGGCGTCCTTTACCGTGACGACATAGCGGGCTTGGTCCTCGCCGAACCAGAATGCGTGCGCCGGGATGGTACCCGGTCCTTCCAGCACGGCGCCGATGCCGGACGCGATCGCCATTTCGGCGAGTGCGACCAACAGGCCGCCGTCGGCGATGTCGTGCGCCGCGGTCACGAGTCCATCGCGGATCAGATCGCGGACGAAATCGCCGTGACGGCGCTCGGCAGCGAGATCGACGGGCGGCGGCGCGCCGTCATCGCGGCCGCAGATGTCGCGCAGATAGATCGACTGGCCGAGCCAGCCGGCGGTCTCGCCGATCAGCAGGATCGCCTCGCCTTCAGCCTTGAAGGCAAGCGTCATGGATTTGGTGAAATCGTCGACGACGCCGACGCCGCCGATGGTCGGTGTCGGCAGTATCGCCTGACCGTTGGTCTCGTTGTAGAGCGAGACATTGCCCGACACGATCGGGAAATCGAGTGCCCGGCAGGCCTCGCCGATGCCGCGCACGCAGCCGATGAACTGGCCCATGATTTCGGGCCGCTCCGGATTGCCGAAATTGAGATTGTCGGTGACTGCGAGCGGCCGTGCCCCGACCGCAGTGAGGTTGCGCCAGGCTTCGGCAACCGCCTGCTTGCCGCCCTCGAGCGCATCCGCCTCGCAATAACGCGGCGTAACGTCGGCCGTGAGCGCGAGCGCCTTCGGCCCATCTTGGATGCGCACGACGGCGGCATCGCCGCCGGGGCGCTGCACCGTATTGCCGAGGATGACGTGATCGTATTGCTGCCAGACCCAGCGCCGCGAGCACAGATCCGGCGAGCCGATGAGTTTTTCCAGCGCATCCGCGTTCGGCAGCGGCGGCGTGACTTGAAGCGCCGACACGATCTTTGGCCGCCGGTTCGGAATCGAGAGCCGATCATAGAGCGGCGCCTCGCTGCCCAACTCCTTGATCGGCAGATCGGCCATGACCGCGCCGCCGTGGCGGACGATAAAGCGCTTGGTCGGCGTAGTCTCGCCGATGATCGCGAAATCGAGCCCCCATTTGCGAAAGATCGCTTCGGCTTCTTTTTCCTTCTCGGGCTTGAGCACCATGAGCATGCGCTCCTGGCTTTCCGAGAGCATCATCTCGTAGGCGCTCATGCCGGTTTCGCGGCACGGCACCTGGTCGAGATCGAGCGTGACGCCGAGATCGCCCTTGGCGCCCATCTCGACGGCCGAAGAGGTCAGCCCGGCCGCGCCCATGTCCTGAATGGCAATGACGCAGCCCTTGGCCATGATTTCGAGACAGGCTTCGAGCAGGAGCTTTTCCGAAAACGGATCGCCGACCTGCACGGTCGGCCGCTTTTCCTCGGCATCGGCGCCGAATTCGGCCGACGCCATGGTGGCGCCGTGGATGCCGTCGCGCCCGGTCTTCGAGCCGAGATAGACGATCGGCATGCCGACGCCCGATGCCGCCGAATAGAAAATCTTGTCGGTCTCGGCGAGACCGACCGCCATGGCATTGACCAGAATATTCCCGTCATAACGGCGGTCGAACCGGACCTCACCGCCGACCGTCGGCACGCCGAACGAATTGCCGTAGCCGCCGATGCCGGCGACGACGCCTGACACCAAAGCCCGCGTCTTCGGATTTTTCGGATCGCCGAACGACAGCGCATTGAGGCAGGCGATCGGCCGGGCGCCCATCGTGAACACATCGCGCAAAATGCCGCCGACACCGGTCGCCGCGCCCTGATAGGGCTCGATGTAGCTCGGGTGGTTGTGGCTCTCCATCTTGAACACGACGGCGAGCCCCTCGCCGATATCGATCACGCCGGCATTCTCACCCGGTCCCTGGATGACCCAAGGCGCCTTGGTCGGCAGCGTGCGCAAATGGATTCGCGACGACTTGTAGGAGCAGTGTTCGTTCCACATCGCCGAGAAAATGCCGAGTTCGGTAAAGCTCGGCGCGCGGCCGATAAGCTTGACGATGCGCTCGTACTCGTCCGGCTTGAGGCCGTGCTGGGCGATCAGCTCAGGCGTAATGGCGGGTTCGTTGGAGATCACGGAAGTGTTCTAATCTGCTTTCAAATGGCTTTCATCCGTCATGGCCCGGCTTGTCCCGGCCATCCACGCCTTAATGTAAGCACCGACGGGGCGCACGCCCGCATAAAGCTGGGTATAACGAGGTTGTCACGCCGCCGACTTGAAATGATCCACAATTCCCGCGAACAGGCCGCGGCCGTCGGTACAGCCCATGGACGCTTCGACGTGGTTTTCCGGATGCGGCATCATGCCGAGCACGTTGCCGCGCTCGCTCACGATGCCGGCGATGGCGTTCATGGCGCCGTTGTGATTCCAGTTCGGGTCGATCATGCCGTCCGGCGATGAGTAGCGAAACAGCACCCTGCCCTCGCCTTCGAGCCGCGCGACGGTCTCGCCGTCGGCAATGTAATTGCCTTCGCCATGCGCCACCGGGACGCGGATCACCTGGCCGGCATTGTAGCCGCGGGTGAAGGCGGTATCGGAGCGCTCGACGCGCAGATAGACGTCACGGCAGATGAAGCGAAGCTGGGAATTGCGCATCAATACGCCGGGTAATAGCCCGGACTCGCACGCGATCTGAAAACCGTTGCAGATCGCGAGTACAAGACCGCCCTTGGCGGCGAAAGCGCGTACCGCGTCCATGATCGGCGCCCGCGCGGCGATCGCGCCGCAACGCAGATAATCGCCATAGGAAAAGCCGCCGGGAATGACGGCGAGATCGGTTCCGGGCGGCAGTTCGGTATCGGCGTGCCAGACCATTGCCGGCTCGCGCCCCGAGACAAGCTTCAGCGCGCGCGCCATGTCGCGTTCGCGATTGATGCCGGGGAAAACGATGACAGCGGATTTCATGCCTAACTGCCGTTCGAGCCGAGTTCCGCTTGCGCCCAGCGCAAGACCGGATCGGAGTTGAGAAATTGCAGTGCCTGGCGGGTGCCACGCGGCAGATCGGCGTCCGCAGTCACTGTAGCCACGACGACATCGCATTTGTCATTGAAGGCGATGGTCGCCGCCGCGGTTGTCTGCTGATCGGGTCCGCTGACGGCGAACAGGCGGCTTCGCCCCTTCATCCAGCCCACCGTAACGATCCGGCCTTCGGCAAGGCCGGAAAATTGCGGGCCGATCAGGGTCAAGTCGTCGACGCGGTCGAGTTCAGCGTCGTCATAGACGCCTTTCGCACAATTGCAGAATCCGATCTTCGGCCGCAGATACACCGTCACCGTCGCGCCGCAAGCTGCCGCCGCGCAGCGGAAGGCGCGGCCGGTGCCCCATTGATCGATCGGGAACGGCCATTGCACTTCAGTCCATTGCGGATAGAGCGCGCCGTTCGGTGCATGGTCCGCCGTCAGCCCGTCGCCGCCGACGCCCGCCAGCGCCACCAGCACCGGGACCGCGCGGAGCACGCCGGAAATCATCCCGAAACCTCGATGCGGTAATTCTCGATCACGGTATTGGCCAGAAGCTTTTCCGCGGCCGTTTTCAAGGCGGCTTCGGTGCCGGCACGGTCTGCACCTTCGATCTCGATGTCAAAAACCTTGCCTTGGCGGACACTGGCGACGGCACCGACGCCGAGCGAGCGCAACGCCCCCTCGATGGCCTTGCCTTGCGGGTCGAGGATGCCAGATTTGAGCGTTACCGTGACGCGGGCTTTCATAGCCACTTCAATAGGTATGAATTGCGGAACCCGCAACATCCAGCGCGGTTTTGGGCACAGCGAAAGCCTGGAGTACGGCGGCTATTTCAAGCCGGTTCGGCGGTAAATCTCAGCGAGCGGCAGCGAAATGCCTAAAGCGGGCAATTCAAGCAAATCCGCGAGCGATCGGAAACGACGCTCGGCAAAGCCGACGTCACGCGCGAACATGACGAGCTCTACGCCGTCTTGGGCGATCACGACATAATGAGTGAGCGACGGCAAACTCGTATAGACTGACCGTTTCCAGCGTAGATCGCGGCTAGCTGTCGATGGAGACAGCACTTCAAACGCCACGATCACGTCACTGCGGTCTCGGTGTCGCGGATCGGCTGAGGCGCCGCTGACCGGAATGATCAAGATGTCTGGCTCAGGACGGCTGGTATCGGACACGCGCACGCCGAGCCCCGGCAGCATTTCCCAATTGGACCCGGGACGTCGTTCTAGCGTCGTCAGGACAAAAGCAACGTTCTTGATAATTCTCTGATGGAGTTCGCTGGGCGACGCATTCAAGACCGGCTCCCCGTCGATCAACTCCCATTTCTCTTCGTCAGGCCGCGTGTCGGTGAAGGCATAAAACTCCTCCACCGTCATCGGACCCGTTTTGATGGTCGGAACGCCCACGGGACGCGCTCCTTAAGCTTAGCCCTTGACCAGAATCGGTCCGGTACCTTGCGGCCGCTCGCCTTCGCTCATGATGCCAAGTCGCTTGGCGACCTCGGTATAGGCTTCCAGAAGTCCGCCGAGATCGCGGAGGAAGCGGTCCTTGTCGAGCTTCTCGTTCGACTTGATGTCCCACAGCCGGCAGGAATCCGGAGAAATCTCGTCGGCGACCACGATCCGCATCAGATCGTTTTCCCACAGCCGGCCGGTTTCCATCTTGAAATCGACGAGCCGGATGCCGACGCCGAGAAACAGGCCGGAGAGAAAATCATTGACGCGGATGGCGAGCGACATGATGTCGTCGATCTCCTGCGGCGTCGCCCAGCCGAACGCGGTGATGTGCTCTTCCGACACCATCGGATCGTTGAGCTGATCGTTCTTGTAATAGAATTCGATGATCGAGCGCGGCAGCTGCGTGCCTTCCTCGATGCCGAGCCGCGTCGACAATGAACCCGCGGCGATATTGCGCACCACTACTTCGAGCGGAATGATCTCGACTTCGCGAATTAATTGTTCGCGCATGTTGAGGCGGCGGACAAAATGCGTCGGCACGCCGATGTCGTTGAGGTGCTGGAAGATATATTCCGATATCCGGTTGTTGAGCACGCCCTTGCCTTCGATCACCTCATGCTTCTTGGCATTGAAGGCGGTGGCGTCGTCCTTGAAATGCTGGATCAGCGTTCCAGGCTCGGGTCCTTCATAAAGGATCTTCGCCTTGCCTTCGTAAATACGGCGACGGCGGCTCATCGGCGTGTACCGGGGTTTTGTGAAATCCATGGATGCCGTGGCTCCAATATTGGTGTCGAGATCCGCGGCGGCGGCGGAAGCGGGCTAGCGACTCAACACGGCAGCCCATCCGCGACGGAAAGCTAACCGAAGGTGACGCGGAGTACAATCGGCATAGACCCGCGCGCGATCAACCGCAACGCCGAAATAGGGAACCAATTGCGGTTGCCTTGACGGGCTACCCTCGATATGCAAGGCGGCAAGCCAATTGCGGACTGAACGGCGTTTTCCACGACAGGTGAAGGCGACCCCATGACCACGTTCGACAAGCGCGAAGAGGCGTTTGAACAGCAGTTTGCGCATGACGAAGAATTCAAGATTCAAGGCGACCGCGCGGCGTAACAAGCTGCTCGGCCTTTGGGCGGCGGAAAAACTCGGGCTGACCGGCGCCGAAGCGGACAGCTATGCGCTCTGCTCTCGTCATGCTGGAGTTCGAAGCAACGGGCGACCACGATGTCGCACACAAAATCCGCAAGGACTTCGACGCCAAAGGCGTCGTTCAGTCCGATCATCAGATCGAGCCGCACCATGAACGAGCTGATGGCAAAGTCAGTCGCCGCCATTCAGGCCGGCCGCTAAGTCGGCGCCGCGGCGATCAAAAACAACCAAGGGGGAAATCGATATGGCCATTTCCGCGTTCACGCTCGCCAAGCGGCTGCGCGCCGGCGAGACGGTGTATTCCGGCTGGTGCGGCCTGCCCTATCCGATCGTCGCCGAGACGATCGGCCGCGACGGCTTTCCCGCCGTCACGCTCGACAGTCAGCATGGCCTCTGGGACCTCAACGCCATTCTCACGACCATCGCAGGCGCTGCGCCAGGCCGGCTCGGCGCCGATCGTGCGCGTGCCGGTCGGCGATTTCGCCACCGTGAGCCGTGTGCTCGATTTCGGCGCCGAAGGCATTATCGCGCCGATGATCAATACGCCGGCCGATGCGCGCGCACTCGCGGCGTCGGCCAAATATCCGCCGATCGGCGAACGCAGCTGGGGACCGCACCGCGCCACCACGCTGGCCGGCCTTGCCGACCAGACGGTCTATCTGCGCGAAGCCAACGATCACGTCGTCACGCTCGCCATGATCGAGACGCGCACCGCGCTGCAAAATCTCGACGCCATTGTCGACACGCCCGGCGTCGACGGCTTGTTCCTCGGCCCGTCGGACCTTTCGATCGCGCTCTCTGACGGCAAAAAATCTCGACCCGCTGTCGAAAGATGTCGATCATGAGCTCGACCGCATCCTCGCCGCCGCGCAGCGGGCGAAGAAGATTCCCGGCGCCTATTGCCACTCCGCCGAGCGCGCCGCCGCACTGGCCAAGCGCGGCGTAAAATTCCTGGCGGTGATGAGCGATCTCGGCATGCTGCGCGCCGGCGCAGCGGCGGCGCTGAAAGTGCTGAAGGGCTAGGCCGCGCCCGGCAGCATGCGGACCATGGTGCGGTCCTTCCACAGCCAGTGATGAACAATCGCCGCGGCGGCATGAACGCCGGCGAGGATCAAGAGCGCATTGGCCGACCAATAATGGATGAAGAGAACGCTCCGCGCGATGGCGCGGTCGGCCGGCCATGGCGAGGCGAATTCGCCAATGCCGAAAATCGGCAGATCATGACCGCGCTTGAGCTGCACGATGATGCCGAGAAGCGGCACCGCCAGCAGCAAGGCGTAGAGCGCGAAATGGCTGAACTTCCCCGCAAGCGTAACGAGACGCCCGAGCGGCGTCGGCTCGGCCGGCGGCGGCGGATTGGCGACGCGCCAGAACAAGCGGATAACCAGCAAGGTAATGACGCCTTCACCGAGCGTCATATGAACGAACAAACCGAAGTGATGCATGTCCTTCGGCAAGTCGTCGCCAAATCGGCCGAGCAGCCATCCACCGATCACGAACAGCGCCGTGAGCCAATGAATGAGCTGCGGCACGGCGCCGTAGCGCGTGGTCGAATTCGCCAATTGCATGATTTTTATTCCCCGTGACCGGATTCAGCGATGGCCCGCTCGATCCGATCGAGGACCGCCGGCATATCAGACTCCATATCCCCGGCAAATATTCCCAATACGGTATAATTATGGGCTTCGAGCCAGCCGCGCTTGTCGGCGCGGGTTTTCGTGGCCTCGGCGCTTTCATCCGCCGGCACGAGATCGATCACCAGCCGCAGCGGAAATGAGACGAAGTCGCAGATGTTCTTGCCGACCGGCGTCTGGCGCTTGAAGCCGCGGCCGGCGAAACGGCGCTCGTTGGTGAGTGCCTGCCACAGCGCCCGCTCGGCCTCGGTCGGATTGCGGCGCAACAGCCGCGCCAGCCCGCGCACCACGCCGCCCTCCTTCGACGGCTGACCCGCGCCATGCTCGGCCAGAAGCGTCCGCAGTATTTGCGCCTCGTCGTTGTTGAGGATACCGCCGCGCGCCGGCCCCTTGCGGCCTTCCGCGATCGCCATGATCACGCCGTAGAGCGTCTGGATGTCCTGCTGGGTCGGCGCGATGCGGGTGATGATGTTGCGCAGATTGATCTGCATGGTGCCGCGCTTGTCGGGCGGCCGGAAGAACTCGACCTTCTCCAGTTCGCGCTCGAGCGCCGCGAAAAAGGCGAGGAGTTGCTGTTTCGGCGCCGGTGGCGACTTTTCCGGCATGGCGAAGGGCAGCGTCGAGCCTGTCTGCAGCTTGAACCATTCATAGGCGACGATCACCACGGCCTGCGCCAGGTTGAGCGAGGCAAAGGCCGGATTGACCGGCAGAGTGACGATACTGTCGGCCAGCCCCACTTCGTGGCTTTCCAGCCCGTTGCGCTCGCGGCCGAACAAGATGGCGACCGTTTCGCCGGCGGCGACCCGCGGCGCCATCAGTGTCGCCGCTTCGTCCGCCCCGACCACAGGTTTGGCCTGGTCGTGGGCCCGCGCCGTGCAGGCAAGGACGAAGCTGCAGTCGGCAATCGCCGCTTCAAGCGTGTCGTAGAGGACCGCGGCATCGAGAATGCGCTCTCCGCCGGTCGCCATGACGCGGGCCCGTTCGTTCGGCCATGGCTGCCGAGGTTTTACCAGGCGAAGCTGCGACAGGCCGAAATTGGCCATGGCGCGGGCGGCCGCGCCGATATTTTCGCCGAGCTGGGTCTCGACCAGGACGACGACCGGACCGGGGCCCGCACTCCAGTCCTTGGTTTTGTCGGTGCCGGCACCCGGCATGCAGAACTCCTCGGCGGGCAAATGCCCGGAACGCGCAGCCCCTGCCCAAGCCGGCCGCTTGCGTCAAGCGGCAACGCCGTGTCCGCCGAAGCATTCGGCGGCTCCCGCCGGCAGTTGTCTCGCACCTGCCGACAAGGCTTTTACCAACGGAGTGCGGATGCTATAGGGCGCGCGCCGAATTCCCGTCAGTCGAATCCCCGGTTGGCGGTCTCCGCGCCGAGAACAATTCATTTGAGGGCCCCGGGGGAGAAGCCTTTCCCCGCAGCCATCATTGGTCAGTTTCCGGTCGGCCCGAACAAGCACGACGACCAGAGGTGCAAGCATGTCAGATCTCGAAATAATGTGGACAAAGGTCGATGAAGCCCCGGCGCTCGCGACCTATTCCCTGCTGCCGATCGTCAAAGCCTTCGCGGGCGCGGCGGGTGTGTCCGTGAAGTTGAAGGACATCTCGCTGGCCGGTCGCATCCTCGCCGTTTTCCCCGAGAAGCTCACCCCTGCGCAACGGATCAACGACGAACTCACCGAACTCGGCGATCTCACCTTGAGGCCCGAAGCCAACATCATGAAGCTGCCCAACATCTCGGCCTCGATTCCGCAGCTCAAGTCCGCAATCAAGGAGCTGCAAGGCAAGGGCTACGCCGTTCCTGACTATCCGGACAATCCGACGACGGACGCCGAGAAGGAGGTCAAATCCCGCTACGGCAAGGTGTTCGGCAGCGTCGTCAACCCGATCTTGCGCGAAGGCAATTCCGACCGCCGCGCGGCCGCCGCGGTGAAGCAATACGCCCGCAACAATCCGCACAAGATGGGCGTCTGGAGCAAGGACTCCAAATCACGTGTGGCCTACATGCCGGGCGGCGATTACTTCGGCTCGGAAATCTCGACTACCGTCGCGTCGGCAACCAACGCACGCATCGAGCTGGTCGGCACCGACGGCGCCGTCACGGTGTTGAAGGCGAAGACACCGCTTCAGGCTGGCGAAATCATCGACACGGCGGTGATGAGCCGCAAGGCGCTGCGCGCCTTCTTTGCCGAACAGATCGAAGCCGCAAAGAAGGACGGCGTGCTGTTCTCGCTGCAAGTGAAGGCGACCATGATGAAGATCGCCGATCCCATCGTGTTCGGCCATGCCGTGTCGGTTTACTTCGCCGACGTGATCGAGAAGCACGCCGCCACGCTGAAGCGTCTCGGCGTCAATCTCAACAACGGCTTCGGCGATCTCTTGACGAAGATCGAGACCCTGCCGGAAGCCGAGAAGAAAGCGATCAAGGACGACATCAAGGCCGAGTACGCGAAACGACCGGGCCTCGCCATGGTCAATTCCGACAAGGGGATCACGGGCCTGCACGTGCCCAGTGACGTAATCATCGACGCTTCGATGCCGGCGATGATCCGCGAATCCGGCCGCATGTGGGGCGCCGACGGCAAGCTGCACGACGTCATCGCCGCGATACCGGATCGCTCCTACGCGAGACTGTTTCAGGCAGTCATCGACGACTGCAAGGCCCACGGCGCGTTCGACCCCAAGACCATGGGCTCGGTTCCGAACGTCGGGTTGATGGCGCAGAAGGCCGAGGAATACGGCTCGCACGACAAGACCTTCGAAGTTCCTACGAGCGGAATGGTTCGCGTCGTCGCCGATGACGGCAAAGTGCTGCTGGAGCGCCAGGTCGAGACCGGCGACATCTTCCGCATGTGCGAGCTCCGGGACGCGCCGATCCAGGACTGGGTCAAGCTCGGCGTGCGCCGCGCGCGGCTCACCAAAACTCCGGCGGTGTTCTGGCTCGACAAGAATTGCGCGCACGACGCCCAGGTGATCGCCAAGGTCGAGAAGTACCTGAAGGATCAGGATACGTCGGGACTCGACATCCGCATTCTGCCGCCGGTCGAGGCGATCAAGTTCTCGCTCGATCGTATCCGCAAGGGTCAGGACACGATCTCCGTCACCGGCAACGTGCTGCGCGACTATCTGACCGACCTGTTTCCGATCATGGAGCTCGGCACCTCGGCCAAGATGCTGTCGATCGTTCCGCTATTGGCGGGTGGCGGTCTTTTCGAGACCGGCGCCGGCGGCTCGGCGCCCAAGCACGTGGAGCAGTTCCAGGAAGAGGACTACCTTCGCTGGGATTTGCTCGGCGAGTTTCTCGCTTTCGGCGCGTCGCTCGAACATCTGGCGCAGACCTACAAGAACGCCAAGGCGCAGGTTCTTGCCGAGACGCTCGACACCGCCATCGGCAAGATCCTCGAGTTCAACCGTTCTCCTGCGCGCAAGGTCGGCGAACTCGACAATCGCGGCAGCCATTTCTATCTCGCGCTGTACTGGGCGCAGGCGCTCGCCGCACAGACCAAGGATAAGGAATTGCAAGCCCGCTTCAAACCGCTGGCCGAGACGCTCACCAAGAACGAAGCCAAGATCAATGGCGAGTTGATCGGCGCTCAAGGTAAGCCGGTCGACATCGGCGGTTACTACCTGCCCGATGATGCCAAAGCGTCAGCCGCGATGCGGCCGAGCGCTACGCTGAACGCAGCCCTCGCCGCGCTCTGACGCGCGGTCCGGCGCCGGGATCTGCGAGACTATCACCCGCTCGACGACGAACTCGTCGAGCGGGTTTTCATTACCGGCGGCCAGCCGCCCTTCTCACCTGATCTCGGGACACGGCTTTAAGTCTTCACCGGCTGACGCGGCTTTTACGGCAAGAAGGTCGATGCTATAGAGCCCTCGCCGGGGTGGCGTCATCAGAGCGCGCGCCCGATCACTGCCAATCCGAACCTGCAACCGAGCGCGCTCCAACGGGAACGAAGCTCCATGGCGAAAATCAAGGTCACCAACCCCATCGTCGAGATGGACGGCGACGAGATGACCCGGATCATCTGGAAGTACATCAAGGACAAGCTGATCCATCCCTATCTCGACATCGACCTGATGTATTTCGATCTCGGCATGGAAAAGCGCGACGAGACCCGCGACCAGATCACCATCGATGCCGCCGAAGCGACCAAGAAGGTCGGCGTCGCAGTGAAATGCGCCACCATCACGCCGGACGAAGGCCGGGTGAAGGAATTCAATCTTCACGAGATGTATCGCTCGCCGAACGGCACAATCCGCAACATTCTCGGCGGCGTGATCTTCCGCGAGCCGATCATCTGCAGGAACGTGCCGCGGCTGGTGCCCGGCTGGACCCAGCCGATCATCATCGGTCGTCATGCTTACGGCGATCAGTACCGCGCCACCGATTTCAAGGTGCCGGGCAAGGGCAAGCTTTTCCTCACTTTCGTCGGCGACGACGGAACGGAGATCAAGCGCGAAGTGTTCCAGTTTCCGGGCTCCGGCGTCGCCATGGCGATGTTCAATCTCGACAATTCGATCCGCGACTTCGCCCGCGCCTCGATGAATTACGCCTACAACCGCGCTTACCCGCTTTATCTCTCGACCAAGAACACCATCATCAAAGTCTATGACGGCCGCTTCAAGGACATTTTCCAGGAAATCTTCGACACCGAATTCAAAGACAAGTTCGCGGAGAAGAAGATCACCTACGAGCACCGGCTGATCGACGACATGGTGGCGGCAGCGCTGAAATGGTCCGGCGGTTATGTCTGGGCGTGCAAGAACTATGACGGCGACGTGCAATCCGACACGGTCGCGCAAGGCTATGGCTCGCTCGGGCTGATGACGTCGGTACTCACCACGCCCGACGGCAAGGTGGTTGAGGCCGAAGCCGCGCACGGCACGGTGACACGGCACTTCCGCGAGCATCAGAAGGGCCGCGAGACCTCGACCAACTCGATCGCCTCGATATTCGCCTGGACGCGCGGCCTCACCCATCGCGCCAAGCTCGACAACAATCCGGAACTGGCGAAATTCGCGAGCACGCTGGAAAAGGTCACGGTCGACACCGTCGAGTTCGGGCTTCATGACCAAGGATTTGGCGCTCCTGGTCGGGCCGGATCAGAGGTGGCTTACCACCACCGGCTTCCTCGACAAGGTCGATTCCAATCTGAAAGCGGCGATGTCTGGCACGGCCGGCTGACAATCTTCGCGTCCGCGCCTATCTACGGACATGGTCGGATTCAGCGATAAGCCCAACCCCTCGCGTGCAAACTCCTGGCGCGGATGGGGCACCGCGGCGCTTATGGTGCCGCTGTTTGCGATCTTGGCGGCGTCGGTGTGGTTTGCGGCACGCGCCTTCACCGCGGTCGAAGGACCGCCGATGCCGGCGGTCGGCTATGTCGCCATGACGCTCGGCGTCGTCTTTTCGCTTGTGCTCGGTTTCGGGCTGATGGCGCTCTTGTTCTATTCGAGCCGTCACGGTTACGATGAGCCGCCTCACACCGAGAATGAAGGCGACTGACACGGAGGAAATGCATGAGCGAAACCAGCGCACGCACCATTCGTTTACAGAGCGACAGTAACGCCCATGACCGGCCCTGGCGCGTCGCCGTCGAGCAAGGCTTCTTTGCCGCCGAAGGCCTCAAGGTCGAATACCACGAGGACAATCCGAAAGGCGCGGCCGGGCGGGTCGAGGATTTCTCCAAGCGCTGGAAAGAACAGCAGCTGCAAAACGGTGCGCTCGAAGTCTATCCGGTCTGCGAATGGGGCGCGATCGAACGGGTCCAGGCACTCGGCGGCGGCAAGATTATCGGGCTCGACACTACGATACGCACGGGCGCGCTGATGGTGCGACAGGATTTAAAAATTCAATCGCCGGCCGAATTGCGCAATGTGCCGATCGCGGTCACCTGGCATGCCGGCACGTTCTACGCTGCCATCGAAGTCCTGGAAGCAGCCGGCGTAGCGTTCGAGGAGATCACGCTGGTACACGCCAATGACCGGCTCGACGCGCTCCTCTCGGGCACCACGGAAGCGGCGGCCCTGATGGAGCCGCTGGTAAGCCGCGCGCTTGCCAAAGGCGCCCGCAAGATCGCCGAGCTGCGCTGGCGCGGCGGCATCGTCGCCGGCGATGATGTCGATGACGAGACAGCAGCGAAACTCCGCCGCGCGCTTAATCGTGCAATCGAATGGCTCAACGAAAACGAGGACCGCTCCCGGCAGGAAGTGTTGCGCGATCTCGCCCCCGAGCAGCGCGGCGGCGGCCTGATGCCCGAACTGGTCGGCGTCAAAACCTATCGGCCGGAAGAGTTTCAAGAGAAGGTCGATTGGATGATCGACCGCGGCTTCCTCAAAGAGCCGCCGAAATACGGCGAGGTCGTGCGTTCGTAATAGTTCGTATCCCGCACCAAAAAAACTAAAGCCCCCGGTGGGGAAGTCACCGGGGGCCTTTGTCCGCAGCGGGAAAATGAAGATGGCAGAAGCCTTCCCGCTGTGGATTGCAGCTATACAACTCTATAATTGCGGCGGGATGTTGGGCGGCACCCCGCCTGCGACCAAAAACCATCCTTAATTGTTGTTAACGTGGCGTCGGCACTGCCGGAAGCTTAACTCCGTGTAAATTAGACATAAACACCAGCGGCTAATTACGAAAATTTGTTCGCCTGCGCGCAAGCAAACTGCCGCACCGGCTTGAAAAAGATGGCCCGCCCGCCCCGAGGCGCCTATGTTGCCGGCGCATGGGAATCTCCATTTCTTGAGCGGTGTTCGGGTGGAAATCAGTTCCGGCCTCAATCACAGACTCGCGGTCATCTGGCAGCAGTTGAACGGCATCATCGTCGCGCTGATGCTGGTCGCGCTGACCACCGCGGTTTCGATCCTGCTGCGCGAATATCTCGGCATTTTACGCGGCTCGGTGCTCTATCTGATCCCGGTGATGCTCGCGGGCTACCACCTCGGCGTCGTGCCGGCATTGGTCACCGCCGTCGCCGGCGTGATCCTGTCCGGCTATCTGTATTTCGCCCAGCTCTACAGCTTCCAGGTCGCCTCGCCGCAAGAGGCGCTCAATCTCGTCCTCTACATGGTGGTCGCGGTGGTGGTGTCGCACCTCTCGAGCCAGGCCAAGCGCAACATCACGATCGCGCGCAAGCGCGAACAGGAGATGAGCGACCTTTACGCGTTTTCACGGCGGCTGGCGGCGGCGCCGAGCGCGGCCGAGATTTTCGTCGCGATCCGGAACCATCTTGCCAATCTGGTTCAGCGCAAGGTGGTTCTGCTCGGCGGCGCCGAAACCTGTATCGAAGAGGGCGTGCCGGAGCGATTGCGCGCCGAAGTGGCGCGGGTCGAACAACACGAAGGCCTCGAGCGCACCATCGACGACGGCCAGGGCAATATCTGGCTCATTCGCCGGGTATCGCCGAAGACGCCGGATTTCGGCATGGTCGCCGTCGATCTCGGCAGTGTTTCCGGCGAAGCGCTCGCCGGCATGCGCCAACGCATCGACGACGCGCTTGCCGATGCCGCAGCAACGCTCGAACGGCTCGACGTCGCGCGCGCGCTCAACGAAGCGAAGATGCGTTCGGAAACCGAATTGCTGCGCGAAGCCCTGATCGGTTCGGTGTCGCACGAATTGCGCACCCCGCTCGCTTCGATCCTCGGCGCCGCGACCATCCTGTCGAACGCGCCGGCGCTCGTCTGCGACGAACGGCTGCATGCGCTGACCGGCGTGGTGCGCGACGAAGCCGAGCGGCTCAACAACGACATTCAGAACCTGCTCGACGCCACCAGGATTTCGAGCCAGCAGGTGCGGCCGAAGCCGCAATGGATCGAGCCGGTCGATATCGTAAACGCCGCAATCGAACATCGCCAACGCCGCCTTGCCGGCCATCCGGTGACGCTCGATCTCGATTCCAATCTGCCGATCGTGCGCGCCGATCCAACCCAGGTCGAGCAGGCGCTGATGCAGATCCTCGACAACGCCGCGAAATATTCTCTCGACGGCGCGCCGATCCGCGTCGCCGCGCGGCCGAACGGACATTCGGTGGTCCTGTCGGTGCACGATTGCGGCGCCGGTCTGTCCAGCGAGGAAAAAGAGCAGGTCGGCGGCCGTTTCTTCCGCGGACCGCGCCACGCCGCCACCACATCCGGCTCCGGCCTTGGACTGTGGATCGCCAACGCCTTCATCTCCGCCAATGGCGGCAAGGTTGAAGTCGAAAGCGACGGCATCGACCGCGGCACCACCGTATCGATCCATCTGCCGTCATCGGGCGAAACGGCGCCATCGGAGGCTACTATTGATGAATGAAATTCCGTCGAGCGTGCTTGTTGTCGACGACGAAGTCCAGATCCGGCGCTTCCTGCGCACCGGCTTCGAACTGGACGGCTTCACGGTGCAGGAGGCCGAGACCGGCGCCGAGGCCTTGCGCTCGGCAACGCTCAAACCGTCCGATCTCGTGATCCTCGACCTCGGCCTGCCGGATATGGACGGCGCCGACGTGCTGGAGCGCCTGCGGGCCTGGTCGAGCGTGCCCTTGATCGTGCTTTCGGTTCGCGCCAACGAAGCGGAAAAAGTCAGGCTCCTGGAGCTCGGTGCCGACGACTATGTCGTGAAGCCGTTCGGCATGGCCGAACTGTTGGCGCGCGCGCATTCGGCGATGCGGCGACAGTTACGCGCCGCGCGCAGCGAACCGATCGTGCGATTTCGGACCGCTGTCGATCGACTTCGCCGCGCGCGCGGTCTTCATCAGCGATCAGCGCGTGACGCTGACGCCGAAAGAATATCGGCTGCTGCAAATCCTGGCGCAGCATCCCGGCAACGTCGTCACCCATCAGCATCTGCTGCGCGAGGTGTGGGGCAATGAGCACATCGACGACACCCATTACTTGCGTATTTTCGTGCGTAAGCTCCGGCGCAAGATCGAAGCCGATCCGACGCAACCGCATATTCTCCTCACCGAGCTCGGCGTCGGTTATCGGCTGGTGATGGCCGATCCGCCGGCGGCCGTGGTGGCAGATACTGCGGAGCAAGCGTCCGACGGCGCGCATTAACGAAGCGGCAGCCTTAATTCATCTGGATTTCAACAAATAAACGGGTCGCGGCAAGATTGTGCCGCGGCCTGGTTCGTTCGCGGCAATTTTACGGCGTCCGTAAGCAGTTTTACCGAGTTCGATAAACTGGATTTGAACCTTTCCTGGGTAGAACCGTTTCCTATTCCGACGGGACCAATGCGGGAGAAACGGACGGCCAAGTGTGATCCTAAAATTTCGGTGATCCCAAAAATCCTCGGGATCATCTCCAACTGAAACTCAAACAAAGCGCCGATCGCCGAACGCGAAGTCCACCATCTTCGGGTCCAACCGAGCGGGGAATCCGCCAGATATCAGGGATGTGCCATGTTCGATCGAAACAAGTCTGATTTGAGCAACTCTCATTCGCGCAAAGCTGATTTGTCGAAGTGCGTCACGCGCCACGCGTTTGCCGCGCTGCTCGCCGGTGCGGCCAGTTTGATGGCAACCACGAGCTATGCCGGGCCGCGCTATGACGGGCTGTGGAGCGTCTTGGTGGTCACCGAGAAAGGCGACTGCGACCGGGGTTACCGCTACCCAATCCGAATCGAGAACGGCAAATTGGTCAATGCCGGCGATAACGCCTTCACCATCAGTGGTGCTGTGGCACCGACCGGCGCCATCACCGTGACGGTCAGCGCCGGCAGCAAGAGCGCCACCGGCCTCGGCCGCCTCGACGACAACGAAGGCGGCGGCCAGTGGACCGGCGGTTCCTGCTCCGGCTCATGGACCGCGGAACGCCGCGGCGCGTAAGCCAATCAAGCGCATCTCTTAAAGACATTTCCCGGGCGCGATGCACCACGCAGTGGTGCCTCGCAGACCCGGGATCGTCACACACTCTGATTCTACTAAGATCCCAGATCAGCGGCGCAGCGATTCACGCTGCACCGCGTCCGGGAAACCTAAATTGCCTATGCTTCCGCCGCGTCGTCGTCCTCTTCCTTCTCGCCGGCGAGAATCTTCTCGGCGATCAAGCCGGAATTCTGCCGGACCGCGGCTTCGATCTTAGCGGCGACATCGGGATTGTTCTTGAGGAAAGTTTTGGCGTTCTCCCGGCCCTGGCCGATGCGCTGGCTGTCGTAGGAGAACCAAGCGCCGGATTTTTCCACGACACCGGCCTTGACGCCGAGATCGATCAGTTCGCCGGTCTTGGAAACGCCTTCGCCATACATGATGTCGAATTCGACCTGCTTGAACGGCGGCGCCAGCTTGTTCTTGACCACTTTGACGCGGGTCTGATTGCCGACCACCTCGTCGCGCTCCTTGATCGCGCCGATGCGGCGGATATCGAGCCGGACGGAAGCGTAGAATTTGAGCGCATGGCCGCCGGTGGTGGTCTCCGGCGAGCCGTACATGACGCCGATCTTCATGCGGATCTGGTTGATGAAGATCACCATCGTATTGGAACGGTTGATCGAGGCGGTAAGCTTGCGCAGCGCCTGGCTCATCAGCCGGGCCTGCAGGCCGGGCTGGCTGTCGCCCATCTCGCCTTCGAGCTCGGCGCGCGGCACCAGCGCCGCGACCGAATTGATCACCAGCACATCGACCGCGCCGGAGCGCACCAGCGTGTCGGCAATTTCCAAGGCCTGCTCGCCGGTATCGGGCTGTGAGATCAACAGGTCGTCGACATTGACGCCGAGCTTGCGGGCATAGATCGGGTCGAGCGCGTGTTCGGCATCGACGAAGGCGCAGATGCCGCCTTTTTTCTGCGCCTCGGCCACGCAATGCAGCGCCAGCGTGGTCTTGCCGGAGGATTCCGGCCCGTAGATCTCGACCACCCGCCCCCGCGGCAAGCCGCCGATGCCGAGCGCGATGTCGAGGCCGAGCGAGCCGGTGGAGACGGTATCGATATCCATCGACTTGTCGTTCTTGCCAAGCCGCATGATCGAACCCTTGCCAAAGCTGCGCTCGATCTGCGACAGCGCGGCATCAAGGGCTTTCGATTTGTCCATGGACGGTCCTTCAACGAGACGAAGCGCTGCACTCATAGTCGTGTGCTCCTTATGGCCGGGATTCGGAAGGTACGGAAGCCGGTCGACCCCCTGGTCTTGGGCCCCTCGCCCGCTGCAGCCTGCTGGCAATTGGCGATAAGCAGACTGTACATGATCTGTTCTATGTTCGCAATATGTTCTTTTGGGGTGGGGGGTGCTGTCCTAAATTCCGAGGCTTTTGTCCTAATTTGAATTTACGGCTGTCCTAATTTCGATTTGAACGTTCTAGTTGACGTTCTCGGAATGATATGCCGTGAATAAGGCAAACGAGTTCCGCGCCAAGGCCAGGGAATGCGACAGGCTGGCGGACGAGGCCAAGGACTTCGAAATCAAACGCATCCTCCGTGAGGCGGCCAAGATCTGGCGGTTTATGGCTGAACAAGCCGAGCGTTTGGGGTGGTAAGAGCCTGACCGAAAAGGAGGTGAGTGATTTCAGGAGGTTGTGATTCCATCGGATTTGCGAGATTCGAGGGAGATCATGATGGCCTGGACCGAAATCACTCGCCCGCACTATGTGCGGGAGGGGCTGCGTTACGCAAGCGACCTGACGGATGCGGAGTGGAAGGTGATCGAGCCATTGATGCCGGCGCCATCGCTGATTGGTCGTCCGCGGACGACCGATCTGCGTGCGGTGATGAACGCGATCCTGTACATGGCCTCGACGGGTTGTCAGTGGCGGCAGTTGCCGCGGGAATTTCCACCCCGTTCGACCGTCCAGGGCTATTTTTATGAGTGGTCGCGCAGGGGGATGTTTGTTGTCATCAACCACATGCTGGTGATGGCCGCGCGCGAGAAGGCCGGACGCGAGGCCAGCCCGACCGCCGGCGTCATCGACAGCCAATCGGTCAAGACCACGGAAAGCGGCGGTCCACCCGGCTTTGATGCGGGCAAGAAGATCAAGGGCCGCAAACGCCACATCGTCACCGATACCGAGGGTCATCTGGTCGGGTTGCAGGTCCATACCGCCGACATCCAGGATCGCGACGGCGCGGTCGGCGTCCTGTCGTCGATCCGTTTCCTGTATCCCTGGCTGCGGTATGTCTTCGCCGATGGCGGCTATGCCGGCGACAAGCTCCGCCATGCCTTGAGGAAAATCGGGCAATGGACGATTGCCATCATCAAACGCTCCGACCGGGCCACCGGCTTCGAAGTGCTGCCACGCCGATGGGTGGTGGAGAGAACATTCGCCTGGCTCGGCCGATGCCGCAGGCTCGCCAAGGACTTTGAAACAACCATCGGCAGCGCGGTCGCCTGGGTCCTCGTCGCTCACATCCGTACCCTCACGCGACGCCTCGCAAGAGCTTGAAATCAAATGGATCGTTTCGAGTCGAACTCTAAGGCCGCCTCAGTTGGGACCGGCCCCTTTCCATCCCGACTGGCCCCTTTGAATTTCGGGGTGGTCCCTTTTGGTAATTTCAGTGGTACCCCATAGGATTAATACCTACGGAACGGAGTCTAATGCGGTAGGTTTCCAGCTATTACAGGCAGCATCTTCGCCACGCGTAACGAGTACGGCGCTTATGCCACCACTGCCGCGCATCAATGATCCGAAGCACTGGTATGACCGTGCCACCGAATTGCGCGCCCTCTCGGATACGATGAGGAGCGAAGAGGCCGCGGGTATCATGCTTCGCTTGGCCGAAGATTACGACAGGCTCGGTGATCGAGCGGCAGAACGCCAGCGGCATTTCGCCGGCCAGGGTAATTGATAGGCCGCCTCAGTTGGCGGCCTCTTTCATTTCAAACCGAGCCATTACCCAATCATCATAACGCAAGGCTAGACCAAGGCTCAAAATTCGTTGGCGCTAATGCAATCGAAGTGATGCAATTTGCATCCTATGCATTTGACGCATAAGGAAAAATTCATAAGGTTGATTCGTCGGCCGCTGGATTCGTTCGCGATCTCATCCGGTCGGGCAAGTAAGGCTGCATAAGGTATATGGTTGGATTACCGTAAGCGATGTCTTTAGGCCACGGCCTTGAGCGCGGGCACGGCGATATAGGCCCAGGGCAATAGATCGTCGATCTGGCTGTTAGGATGGCCGTTGACGATCTTGGTGATGACGTCGGCCAGATAGGTCTGCGGATCGACGCCACACAGCTTACAAGTCTCGATCAGCGAAGCGATGATGGCCCAGTGTTCGCCGCCGCCGTCCGACGCGACCTCATAATGCCCGGAGTCTGGGGCAAGAGGTTCAGGTTGCATATCCGTTTCACCCGCTGTTCCAGCGGCCTGCGATCGTAGTCGCCGATCAACTCCACAACGGCAGCCGGCATCTGACTCTTCGCTCAGGAGAAGGCGCTTCCTTCCTGGTCCCGGCCTGGATGGTCGATCCGAAGGCAGCGTCGGTCAAGATCGTTGATGCTCCGTGCATTTCGATCGTGCGGCTTCTCGATCTACGAGCGTTCTTGGATTCGGGTCTAGCCTTTCATCTGGGGGAACAGATCCCCGAGGGAGGCTCTGATGGCGAAGCATTGGACGAGGGCTCAACGGGATTTGTTCGACGAGCGGGCGCCAGGCATGAAGCTTGGGGCGACAGAGCGGGCGAAGGCGATGGAGCAGATTCAATTGCTCCTGATGGAGGTGATGGCAACCTTGAGAAGTGGGCGGGAGACGGGCGATGACCAAGATCACGGCTGAGCATTTGGCACGGAACGCCATTGTCTATGTTCGTCAGTCGACGACGTTTCAAGTTGCGCAGAACCTCGAGAGCCAACGGCGGCAATATGGCTTGACCGAGCGGGCCCGCCAGCTGGGATGGTCTGACGTCGAGGTGATCGATGATGATCTTGGCCGTTCCGGCGCAGGTGCACGGCGGCCCGGATTCGAGAAGCTCTTGGCCGCGATCTGCGAAGGGCGTGTCGGTGCGGTGCTTTCGCTCGAGGCGTCCCGGCTGGCACGCAATGGGCGTGATTGGCACACGCTACTGGAGTTCTGTGGTCTGGTCGGCACGCTGATTGTCGACGAGGACGGCGTCTATGATGCAGCCTCGCCCAATGACCGGCTTCTGCTCGGCATGAAGGGCACGATGAGCGAGATGGAGCTCTCGGTATTTCGGCAACGCTCAATCGAGGCGATGAAGCAGAAGGCGCGCCGAGGCGAGCTCTTCCTTACCGTCGCGGTTGGCTATGTAAAGGCAAGCGGCGACCGCATCGAGAAGGATGCGGATCGACGCGTTCAAGAGGCCATAGCGCTGGTGTTCCGCAAATTCGCCGAGCTTCAGACGATCCGTCAGGTCCTGGTGTGGTGCAGGCAGGAGAAGATCCTCTTGCCCACCCTGGCACAAACACGCGCAGCAGCCGAACGGATCATTTGGCGTTTACCGGTCTATCCGACAGTTCATCACATGCTGACCAACCCGGTCTATGCCGGCGCCTACGCGTTCGGCCGCAGGACAGCGCGCGTGACGATCGAGAACGGGCGCAAACGAGTGGTCAGGAGCATGCAGCGCGACCGGCGAAGCTGGGACGTTTTGATTTACGACCACCACGAGGGTTATATTTCTTGGGCCGAGTTCGAAAGGAATCAGCAGCTGATTGCCGATAACACCAATGGCAAGCGATTCATGAGCCGAGGCGCTGTGCGCTCAGGTGAAGCTCTGTTGCCCGGTATTTTCCGCTGCGCCCGGTGCGGCAAAAAACTTCATGTCCGCTATGGCCAGACCTATCGTTACGAATGCGTGGGCGCCTTCAACCAACTCGCGGCGGCACGGTGCATCACCTTCGGCGGGATGCGCGTCGATCGGGTCATTGCCAAAGAAGTGCTGGATAGGCTTCAGCCTCTTGGCGTGGAGGCAGCGTTGGCCGTGATCGAAGCGCGCAACCAGCGGCGCTCCGAGAAGAAGAGGCAGCTCGATTTGGCCCTACAGCAAGCCCGCTACGAAGCCGCCAGGGCGCAACGCCAGTATGACGCCGCCGACCCGGAGAATCGCCTGGTCGCCGGCGAGTTGGAACATCGATGGAACGAGCGCCTGGTTGCGGTCCGCGATCTTGAACTCGAGATTGATCGGCTCGACGTAGACAAAGCGCCGACCCTGACTGAGACGGACCGCGAGCGACTCATGGCGCTCGGCCAAGACCTGATGCAAGCTTGGGAGAATCCCGGCGCCACTCCGGAGACCTGCAAAAAGATTATTCGTACGGTCATATCCGAGATCATTGTCGACATTGTCGGCGATACCTTGGAGCTGATCATTCATTGGCAGGGTGGCGACCACACGCGTCTGATGGTGAAGCGGAACCGTGCCGGTCAGACGCGGTGGACTACCGACGCCGAGGTTGTTGATCTTGTGCGCGCTCTGGCGCGCCAGATGCCTGACGAGACGATTGCCTCCGTGCTCAACCGATCCGGCAAGTCGACTGGTTTCGGTAATAGCTGAACTCGGGGACGCATTTGCTCTCTGCGCCGTCAGTATCACATCGCCATCTACCGCGACGGAGAGCGCGCCGACCGTGGCGAGGTAACACTGAACGAAGCGGCGACAGCTCTTGCCCTCAGCACAACCACCATCCGCCGTCTCATCGCCGAGGGCGCTCTTCCCGCGAGCCAACACTGCAAAGGCGCGCCCTGGATTATTCGGCTGGCCGATCTGGAGCGAGATGAGATACGCGGCCAAGCCAATGCGCGCCGATCGCGTCGCCCGCCACCCGATGAACGCCAGCAAAATCTACTCGATCTATCAATGACATGATGAGATGAGCAGCATGAAGCACCCTCGTCGGAGCCTGCAAAGAGCGCGTTCTTCCGGTTGAGCGCGATCGGTCGGATTGATCGTTCGACGACGTTGCTGTCGATCTCGATGCGGCCGTCGCCGAGGAAGCGAGTCAGTCCTTCCCAGCGCGATAGGGCGTAGCGGATCGCCTCGGCAAGCTTGGTCTTCTGGCTGATCAGGCCGAGCTTGGTCCGAAGCCAGGGCTCGAGTTCGCTGAGAATAGGCCCGCTCTTCTCCTGCCGGTGCGCATGCCGCTCATCGGCGCTGCGTCCTCTGCACTCGGTCTCGACGGTGTAGAGTTCGCCGATGCGTTTGAGGACCTCGCTGGCGATCGGCGCGGGACCGGCGACGGCGAGTTCATAGAAGCGCCGGCGGACATGAGCCCAACAGAAGGCGAGATCGACGTCGCCACGCTCGGCGAGGGCGCGATAGCCACCATATCCATCGACCTGCAGAATGCCCTTGAAGCCGGCCAAGTGAGTCATCGGCCGTTCGGCCTTGCGGTCCGGCGCGTAGACGTAAGCCACGCCAGGCGGATCGGAACCACCCCACGGACGATCGTCGCGGGCGTAGGCCCAGAGCTGGCCGATCTTGGTGCGACCGCGTCCCGGATCAAGCACCGGCGCCGCGGTCTCGTCGGCGAACAGCTTGGTCGATGTCTTCAATGTCGTGAGCAGGCGCTCATGTACCGGCCGCAGTATGAAGGCGGCGCGGCCGACCCAGTCGGCCAGTGTCGAGCGGTCCAAGGTGATGCCCTGCCGGGCGTAGACCTGAGTTTGGCGATAGAGCGGCAGATGATCGGCATATTTGCAGACGAGCACATGCGCCACCGTCGCCTCGGTCGGCAGCCCGCCTTCGATCAGCCGTGCCGGCGCGGGCGCCTGCACCACCACTTCCTCGCAAGCCCGACAGGCATATTTGGGCCGGCGCACGACCAGCACGCGCAGTTGCGCCGGGATGATGTCGAGCCGTTCGCCGCGATCCTCGCCAATCCGGTGCAGCGCGTTGCGGCAGCACGGACAAGTGTGATCCTCGATGTCGACTACCATCTCAAGGCGTGGCAAGTGTGCCGGAAGCGATCCGCGATTGAGGCGGCGCCTGGCGACGCCATGAGCCCGTTCGGCCGGAGCAGCTGCCTCAGCTTCGGATTCTCCGCTCGCCGCCATCTGTTCGACGTCTTCAAGCCCAAGCAGCAGCTGGTCCTCGGGCAGCGTCTCGGCGCGGCGGCCAAAGCGATGGCGTTGTAGCTCCTTGATGATCTGTTCCAGCCGCTCGGCACGGGCGCGCTCGGCCAGCAGCATCGCCTTCAACGTACCGGGATCGTCGGGAAGCGCGTCGGCCGTCATGACGCGATTAGACCATGAAGCGCCATGCGTCGCGAGCGTTCGGATAAACCTGATTCACTCTGCCGCAGGTCAACTCGGCTGCGCTGGTACCACAGTCTCCCGCGTCGCATGGACCCGTCGCCAGTCGAGCCCTTCCAGCAACGCCGACAATTGCGCGGCCGTCAGATGCATGATGCTGTCCTGTGCGTTCGGCCAGCGGAACGAACCATCCTCAAGCCGCTTGGCGAACAGGCAGACGCCGGTGCCGTCCCAAAAGATCAGCTTCACTCGATCCGCGCGCTTGGCGCGGAACACATAGACGGCACCCGTGAACGGATCAGCCCGCATCTGCTCGCGCACCAACGCGGCCAAGCCCTCGGCACCCTTGCGGAAGTCGACGGGCTTGGTTGCCACCAACACCCGGACCGCGCCGGTCGGACCGATCACGCGCCGGCCTTCAGCGCGCGAAGCACAGCCCCCACCGTCTTCGCTTCGGCCCCGCGGCCGACCCGAACCGTCACGCCATCGATCTCGACCTCGATGATCCCGCAAGTGCGATCTGTTCGACGCGTTGGACCGCGCCTTTGACGACGAACCGTGCGCTCCGGCACCTGCGCTTCGACAACCGCCGGAACGAACCGCGCCGCTTCCGCCTCCCTAATTGTCGCCACAGGGAGCCTCGCTTGTCGGCGCCAGCCAAACAGTTGCTGTGGTGACAGCCCATGTCGACGTGCAACCTCCGAAACCACAGCGCCTGGAGCCAACGTCTCCTCGACAATGCGGGCTTTGTCATCATCCGAGAACCGGCGCCGTCGGACCGCCCCCGTAATCACCTCCAGGCGGCGAATAGGTTCCGCCTCCGGCTTAAGCATATGGTCAAGCGTAGACACAAGCCGATCTCCCACTCAGAGATCGTCACTCTCGGCGATTACCAATGTCCGGGAAAGGTGCGGTCGGAACACCGCTTACGGATTACCCTTCGGAACGGAAGGTAATGCGATAGGTTATCACCTGTCATTGGGAGCGGCTTCGGCATGGGGTGCGTATTATGCCAGCAGCCAGCATCAACGATCCAAAGCACTGGCATGATCGCGCCGACGAAATGCGTGCCCTTTCGGATTCGATGAAGAGCCAAGAGGCTGCGGCGATCATGCTTCGCTTGGCCGATGATTACGACAAGCTTGCTGATCGAGCAGAAGAGCGGGCCAAACGAGCGCTATTAGTCGCCCATAGCCGATAGGCCGCCTCAGGTTGCGGCCTCATCACCGCAAGAGTTTTAAAATTTCCTCGTACTTGTCCAACCATCTGCTTGAGACGCCCGAGGCCATCCGCATCAACCGTCGCGTTGATTTTAAGCCGATGCCCCTCAAGCAGGACACTAAAGTCGTCCCTTAATTTCCTTCTGTTCTAAGGCAAGCGTCTTGATTGCCACGTCGCCGCTGTCAGCTTGTATGTGGCCCATTACAATCTCTGCCGCGTGCACGAAGCTTTGCGGACCACGCTCACTCCGCCAAAGGGGTCCCGGCTCACGCTGTGGGCCCCTTTGGGGTTTCTGGGGCCTAATTCCGAGTGGCCAGTTTTGCCTGATTGAGTGGCCGGTTCCGGCCAGTACCGGTGGGCCAGTACCGCCCCCTTTCCATACACGGTGGTCCCTTTTGAGAACGAAGGTGGTCCCTTTTGAATTATAGGAGCATGAAAAGGAGATATTTCCTCTCGCTTCTGGCTTCGCTTTTCGGGGCGAGCGGCGGCTTTTTAGGGACAGGAAAGGCATCTTCGATGTCAGACGAATCTATGACGCGTGACCTATTCGACCGCTGGGAACAGGTTTGGCATGAAGGGCGCTACGATCTGATCCCTAGCTGTGTCGCGGACAATTATATTCGGCACGATGAGGGCGGTGAGCGGACAGTCACACGGCAATTCTACGCTGCGGAACTCGCCAAAATTCATACGGAACGCCCCGGTATCCGGGTTGCTGTGTATGACCATTCGTTTGAGGGCAATCGGGCGTGGTTCCGCTTCACGTTCAAATGGTCCGATCCAAAGACCGGGGAGCCGCGAACCCGCGCCGGTATGCAGTCCTATCGGATTGAGGATGGAAAGTTAGCCGAGACGTGGCTGACATTGTTGCCCCTAGGCTCGGCATGGACCAACTCCGTTGCGCAGGAGCATTGGACGAGTCCGCCGCCGATCAAGTAGGCCGCCTCAGTTGGCGGCCTCTTTCATTGCTTGATACCCGCTTCCCGCCGGGCCTTTTTAATGATGACCTCGCAACAGTGGCATGACTTCTTCTTGATAGGAGCCGCGCTGCTCCTTTGTGCTGCGCTTGGCTTTGTAGACCCGCCGTACAATTCGACGGTACGTTTCCGCCTCGCGATCAATCTGGGAATCGTCAGCTTCATCATGGCCGTCTATCTTCTCGCCCTCTTGATTTAGTGGCCCCTTTTCAAATCGCGGCTGGTCCCTTTTGGGCCTAAAGGGGCCAGTACCGGCCCGTGGGTACTGGCCGGTTTCGACCCCTAGTGGCCGGTTTTGAAAATACAATGGCCGGGTTTAGGCTGTGGCCGCCGGAGGCGATCTATGAGGAACCTAATCGCGGTTGGAGCCATCATATTCTCCGCCATTCCCGCCGCCTGTTTGTCTGCGGAAGGGAAAGGTCGGAGTTACGATGAATGTCGGCAACTCGCGGTATCGCGGGGGCTTACCCGACCAAGTATGGATAGCGGGCAGCGGTACCAGAGGCTGAAAGCCGCGGGTTTAAAAACGAAGCCTCAAGGATTTATCGCTCGCTGTATGGCGGGCACTTGAGCTTCGGGCTGTCCTAATTTGCAATTTCATAACGGATCGAGCGTACAATCTAAAGGTGTGACGGCTTAAGGAACAAGCTATGCGCCTATTTTTCATATTCGGCTGCTGTCTTTTGGCTGTATATTTGGTCGATCAGAGGTACGGCGGCGGCCAATTCAGCCAAGCATTCGGCAATACGTTTCAGGGCAGCTCTTTCGACCCGCGCTAGGTATTGCACTTAAACCAAGAGGCTGCCCCAGTTGGCGGCCTCTTTCATTCTTCTTCTTTGATCTTAAAGCTGCGGCCCGGATACCATTCCTTGAGGCCCCACGTTCCGCGCCCGACCCGAACCACGTCCTCGACCTCCGCGAGCCGCCGAGTTAAGACGGAGCCAATAGCGTCGGCTGGTTCCTTAGAGTTCATGTGAAGGCCCCGCATAATTTCACCTGTCTGGGGTTGGAGCGGCGTATGAGTAAGGCAGACGATTTTTGCGCTAAGGCCGTCGAGTGCGACAAGCTGGCGGAAAAGGCTTGGGACCCGGAAGCCAAGCGAATGCTCCGCGAGGCGGCCAATAACTGGCGGCTTCTCGCCGACCAAGCCGAGCGGATCGGATGGTTAGGGGTTCCGCATTAGTGATTAGACTTGCGTCTTTTGACGCTCGACTCCCACGTGTGCGCTAGCGTACAATCATGCGATCATCGACTGCGGTTCTGCCCCAGGCGTCGATGACTGAGAGACCGATTGCGCTCCCGCCTGTAAGCAGGAGGGCAGCCTATGCCAACCACAGCCAAAGAATATCGAAAATTTGCGGATGAATGCCTTCGCTGGGCCACCGAGGTCACGGACGATGAGCGCCAAGCTTTCCTCGATATGGCGCGCGATTGGACGCTGGCGGCGATGCGCCTCGAAGGCACTCTGATCCTGAGCGGCGATCAACAGCCACCGCCGTTATATGGCGTTACGGAAAAGAGGGCGTAGGCCGCCTTTGCTACCCCTCCGGCTGATCGTCACGACGAACGCGCCTAAGCCAGCAATCACGTAACCGGAATGTACCGGCCCCAATGCATGCGGACACCGTAGCGTAGCGGGCCTCCGTTCGTGGCCTCTCTAGTCAGATCGGCTACGATTTAAGATACGATTTGTCGGCCAGATGGACTCGATGTTTACGTTAAGCCGCATTGGGGGGAGGCTCTTTCCATGTCCAGCATTCTAAAGTTCATCCGCGCTGACTCCACTTTCGACCCCGATACGCTCACGGTCCTTGGGGACGTGTATGACCGGGCGTGTTCCAGCTTTTGCAGTTGCAGGTCCAGCGTGGCCTGTGACGAGATGGCAAATAGGATTTCGTTGCAGCGATGAATGGCGAACTAGACCCCGACAGACTTTGGCAGATCGCAGTGCGAGGAATGAATGCGCCCGCAGGTAAGGGCGCTCCCGCTTAAACTGTGTCGTGCATTCGTCAGCTTGCAGGCCGCCTCAGTTGGCGGCCTCTTTCATTTTGAAACGTCGTCTCGCTCGCTACGTCGCCGCGCAGCTTCCACATCCGGGCGCCGCGTCGGAATCGAGTGCGAATCTTCAGGCTTTCGCTCAATCGCGTTACCAACGTCAAAAAATCGGGGCTGGGTGAAAGGCTGCTAGGGGCTGCAAAGGGCCGCTCCTTTTTGCCGGGGCGCGTGGCCTCTTCGAGGTCTGACGAGCAGTAGACCGTGCAAAAAAGCCCCGAACGCGGGGCGACGCGTCCGGGGCATTAAGGAGATTGAGTGTCCCTCGGAAAGGGGCAGCCCCGACTATAGGTCCTGATTAAAATCCAGGTGTCCCAATTCGGACAGTACCGGCCGTTAGGTCTGGTCCCCTTCCATCCCGCTAATCGCAAGTGATTCCTTTTGAATTTCGGGGTGGCCCCTTTTAAAGACCTGTTACAAAAGTGCCACAGCGAGGGGAAAACTCATTGCACAACCACCGTGGGAGCCGATTCGAATAGCCCAATCCTGGATAGCGCTGGCGTTATAGAATACGCCTTCACCATGCATTTGGTCAGCAAAGGCTGAATATATTCCTAGGATTTTAAGCATAACAGGCCAGAACCCTTAGGGTTAGCCTCGCTGAAAGATTGACGAAATTTAATGTAAGGCTTTTCATTACATCGAGCGATAGAGCGGACGATAGGTTAGTTTACGCCGGCGTTACATCCATACCGCTCCAGCCCCGCAGACCTCATCATGCCCACATACCGCTTCGCGATCCATCACGGCCCGGCCGAGTCCGAAAGGCTTGGTATCATGAAACTACGCGACGATGCCGAGGCATTCGACTTTGCCAAGCGGATAATTCAGGACATGGCCGACGAAGACCGCACGCACCACAACGGTTGTTCGTTGGATATCAGAGATGGCGAACGTGCGGTCGGGCGCATTTCCTGCGATGGCGATCCTGGGCGGTAAGTCGCTACGGGATCGCGGCGGAATTTCCGGTACCGGCCCCTCTCCATATCCTCTGAGACCAGAGGCCGCCCCTTTCGAATTTGGCGACGCACCCTTTTGCCAGTTCAGCGTCCTCGAAGCATATTTCGACACATCCACCCCATCAGCCAAATAGCTCCGGCAGCCAGCAAAGCGACGATCGGGATAAAAGGCTCGCCCGCGGCGGCGTCGGACACGTAGCCCACGATAACCGCCGCCACCATCAGGCCGGCGATAGCAGTAGTCATCCAATAAAGAAGCTCTGCCAAATTCGCCTCCTTTCGCCGGGTCCCTTTCATTTTGGGGCGATCACGCAATCCCAACTGCCGCATAGGCGGGCGCGTTGAATTGCTTTGTCCTTGCCAACGCCAGGGCGTGCGGCCTCTGCCCTCCCGGTGCTGGGCTAATTCCGAGCCCTTTGTCCTGGTTCAAATTGGGGCAACTGATGGAAGGACGGAAAGGACTATGCCGAAGACAATCCCATGATTTCTGTTGTTCGCATTGGCCTTCCCTTAGACCAGAGGCGATCCCTTTTAAGTCGAGGTTGGACCGCTTTGCTTGGAAATGATCTTTCGCGAACCCCTGCATATTTCAGGGGATAACTGTTCAGTTATGTACACAACTACACGGTGAATGGGCTACCCTGCTACCGTAAGGCAGTGCGCAAATCCGTCCGAGGTTGGCGAGGGGGCATTGTGACGATATCCAAATCCGACAAAGCAATGGAATACTCGGATTATGCGAGGCATTGCTTGAAGATCGTAATGAAAATACCGGATCAGGCGTCACGCATGATTCATCGCGAAATGGCGGCTGAATGGTTCAAGCTCGCCGATCAGGCGGCGGAAGATGCGACGCCCATAGTGAGCGGCCACCACGCACCCAAAATAACCCGCGCCGCCAGATCGTAGATCACTTTCAGTTGCCGGCCTCTCAACCGTACAGCCGATCCCATTGCGCGGAAATTCGCCGTGGCGCGAGACGGGGACGGGGTTGATAAGGCTTGGCCAATTCAAATTCTTGTTCAGCTTGTTGCCGGCTAAGAACCGCTCAACGATTTTCCAACCATAGTAACGATTTTCTCCCGCCGGGCGGCCAATTCGAGCCCCCTGCTCTCACGGCATGCCTCGCGCGCCGGTGCCGGAAAGCAAAATCGAGCTCTGGCGGATCTGCCGAAGCATGACCAAGTACGGATAGCCGACAAGCATTTCTCAGGGCGGAGTTTCTCAGGACGAGGGCAGAAAACTCGTAAGGAGGTCGATCATGACCGCGAAGAAAGTTCTTCTGGCATTGGGGCTTTTGGCCAGTGCAACGGCCGCCACAATGACTCCCATTTGGGCCAACGCGCCCGGCGGCGATTATATCCAATGCGACCCGCGCAACCCGAATTCGCCGATCAGATGCACCCCCGACGGCTGGTAAAGTCGATTTAGGCAAATGGACATCGGGCGCCTCGCATTTTTGTTCTGCGGGCTGAAGGTGTCGGCATAAGGCGCGTCGTACAAAAGCGTCCATCGTTGCATCATCGGCGATGCACACGCCTGACTGAGGTTTCACGCGGAACGCGACACTTCACCGCGATCAGGGAATCGACACCAGCATCGCGGCTTCCTCCGATCGAGCAGGCCGGAACAAGATGGCGATTTGCCCATTAGCGCACTAGGGGATTGCCGATGCCGGCCAACACATGACGACACAGTCCAGTCTTAACCACCGCCAAGCCGACGAGCCCGTCACCTTGCATCGGATTATGCAGACGATGATCGGGCAAGAGCTTCGGGAGCGCTATGAAGCGCCGCAAAAGTTATCACATGAACTGTTTGTGCTTTTGATGCAGTTGAACGAGCAGGAACGCAAGAAGCGGCCGGGCCGTCCGAGGCCGCGCCCGCGATCATCATGATACCGGCCGGTTTTGCGGCGCCTATTTAGACACCATTATCCCCGAAGCATTTTACACCTGTCGTATATCTATTATAGATTGTATAACTTACTCGATACGCGCGGATTTATCGGTAGATATCCCCGTTCTTACGCTCATTTTGACATGGCCGAAGTCATGAACGGCGAATTCCTACGCGGCATGGCGCTTCGCTGCCTCGGTGCGGCGCGCGAATGCACCGAGACCGCGGCCAAATCGAAGTTCTACGACATCGCCGAAGAACTGTTGCGCAAGGCCAACGAGATTGAAGGGCTGCTGACGCCGGTCGCGATACGGGACCCGGCGCCGCTAAGCCGCAACCGCGGCTGATCACACTCCGCCTCAAGGCCGCCGAAGCGCGCCGCGATCAATAATCGTTTTTCAAAGCCTTAACTGTGCAAAGGTTGCGAGGCCGAGTGGCGCAACAAAGCTGGGGTTGCCGCGTTCTGGACTGCAGGCGCGCCGGCGCGTAAGCGCAAGCGAGCCAAAGGGGTGCGAGGAGCGCATTGGATGGCGAAAACAATCACATTCGCGCTGGGCTTTGCGGCCGTGATCGTGCTGTACAGCGGCGCCGCGGCCAATGCCGGCTCGTGGCTCTACCCGCCTGAAGTCCGGGCGCGGATTGTCGTGGTCGAGCCGGGGCTTGGGCTACAACGCCATTATTGGGACCCGCGCTATTGCGCGTTCTACAGCGTGCCCTTCCGGCACCCGTGGCAATGCCCGGCGCCCCCCGGCTATGGCCAGTGGTATTTCAGCTTCTGATCTAGCGATTGATCACGCCTCGATAACGATTTTCGGCGCCGCGCGGCTTTCGCCTTGCAAAGCCTCGCGCACGTGGGCGGCGATGTCGCGATAGGCCTTGGCGTGCGGGCCGTCGGGCGCGATCGCAACGACCGGCGTGCCGGCGTCGGAGTTTTCACGGATCGCCATGTCGAGCGGCACTTCGCCGAGGAACCGCACATTAAGCCGCTCGGCTTCGTGGCGCGCGCCGCCGTGGCCGAAAATATCCGAACGCGTGCCGCAATGCGGGCAGATGAAGGTCGACATGTTCTCGACGATGCCGAGCACCGGCACATTGACGCGGTTGAACATGGCGATGCCGCGCCGCGCGTCGATCAAGGCGAGATCCTGCGGTGTCGAGACGATCACCGCGCCTTTGAGCGGCACCTGCTGCGCCATGGTGAGCTGGGCATCGCCGGTGCCGGGCGGCATGTCGACCACCATGACATCGAGCGTGCCCCACTCGACCTCGCGCAGCATCTGCGTCAGCGCCGACATCACCATCGGGCCGCGCCAGATCATCGGCGTTTCTTCCTCGACCAGAAAGCCGATCGACATCACCGGCATGCCGTAACGTTCGATCGGCCGCAGCCGTTTGCCGTCGATGGTCTGCGGCTTCTCGCGAATGGCGAGGAGCCGTGGCAGCGATGGGCCGTAAATATCGGCATCGAGGATGCCGACCTTAAGTCCGAGATCGCGCAAGCCCAGCGCCAGATTGACGGCGAGTGTCGATTTGCCGACCCCGCCTTTGCCGGAAGCGACCGCGATGATCGCGCCGACACCGGGTATGCCGGCGGGCGACGGGGCCGCGTGCCCTCCCGGACCCGGTCCCGGTCTAGCGGCGGCAGGTGGCCGTTGCGGCATCCGGGGTGGCGGCGCGCTCGCGCCCCCTGCCCGCTCGGCCGTCAGCGCCACCATGACGGATTTGACGCCTGGCACGGTACGGACCGCAGCCTCGGCGGCGCCCCGCACCGTCTCCCACGCTTTCACCGCCGCGGCGTCGACGCTGATCGAGAAAAACACCTTGCCGTCGCTGGCGACGATCTCGGACAATTTGCCGGTAGCCGGCAGCGGAGTCCCATCGGGGCTCGCGACCTTGCCCAACGCGGCGATGACGTCATCTTTGAGGCTTGTCATGGTGACCTACTCTTGCCGATCTACATAGGCCCGTTACGGTGGCGGTCAACACTGCTGCGCGGCGCTGCCCCGGTTGACGCGGCGGCGCCCGCCGGGCCATGACGATCCGCGAATAACGGAGGAAAACAAAATGGCAAAGGTCGCGTTCGTAGGCCTCGGCGTCATGGGCTACCCGATGGCAGGACACCTCAAGGCCAAGGGGGGCCATGAGGTCACGGTTTACAACCGCACCGGCGCCAAGGCCGAGCAATGGGCCAAGCAGCACGGCGGCAAGACCGCGCCCACACCGAAACAGGCCGCCGAAGGCCAGGACTTCGTCATGGCCTGTGTCGGCAATGACAACGACCTGCGCGAAGTGATGCTTGGCAAGGATGGCATCTTCGCCGGCGTCGCCAAGGGCGCCATCGTGGTCGACCACACTACGGCCTCCGCCGCGATCGCGCGCGAGCTGCACGCCGAAGCAAAGAAGCGGGGCTTCGATTTTGTCGACGCGCCGGTGTCGGGCGGTCAGGCCGGTGCCGAGAACGGCGTGCTCACGGTGATGTGCGGCGGCGACGAAGCCCCCTTCGCCAAAGCCGAAAAAGTGATCGCGGCCTATGCGCGGGCCTGTAATTTGATGGGCACCTCGGGCTCCGGCCAGCTCGCCAAGATGGTCAACCAGATCTGCATCGCCGGCCTCGTCCAGGGCCTCGCCGAGGGCCTGCACTTCGCCATGAAATCGGGCCTCGATATCGAAAAGCTGATCGCCACCATCTCCAAAGGCGCGGCGCAGTCCTGGCAGATGGAGAACCGCTACAAGACCATGACCGCCGGCAAGTTCGACTTCGGCTTCGCCGTCGATTGGATGCGCAAGGATCTCGACATCTGCCTCGACGAGGCGCGGCGGAACGGCGCCCACCTGCCGGTCGCGGCATTGGTCGATCAATTCTATTCGCAGGTGCAGGCCATGGGCGGCAAACGCTGGGATACATCGAGCCTGATCGCACTGCTCAATCACTAAAGCGAGCCAAGAACGTGCCGATGAGCGCGAGGATCGCCCTGGTAGCGGCGCTGGTGCTCGCACCCGCCTTCACGGGCGCGCAGGCGCAGCTCGTCACCCGGCCGATCATATTCGTCGTGCCCTATTCGCCCGGCGGCAATGTCGATGTCAGCGCCCGCATCCTGCAGGCCGGCATCGGTGACGCACTCGGCCAGCCGATCATTGTCGAGAACAAGCCGGGCGCCGGCGGCATGCTGGCCGGCGACTATGTCGCGCGCGCCGAACCCGACGGGCAGACCTTGTTCGTCGGATCGAACGGCCCGCTGGTGCTGGGCCCGATGGCGATGCCGAATGCGCCCTATCAATGGGACAAGGTTTTCGCGCCGGTCTCGTCGCTCGCCGTCGCCACCAATGTGCTGCTGGTCAATCCGCAACTGCCGATCCATTCGGTCGCGGAACTTGTCGCCTATGCGAAGGCCAATCCGGGCAAGCTGACGCTCGAGACCGACACGCCGGTGAGCATCAATCACTTCATGGCCGAGCTGTTCCGGCTCAAAACCTCGATCGATTGGGTCGAGGTGAATTACCACGGCAATGCGCCTGCGCTGGCCGATCTGATCGCCGGCCATGTCGACATCGGCTTTCAGCAATTGGTCGATGCGGTGCAACTCATCAAGGACGGCAAGCTGCGCGCGCTCGCGGTGCTGGGGACGAAGCGCGCCGTGGCGCTGCCCGATGTGCCGACTATCGCCGAAGCCGGCTATCCGGACGTCGGCGGCGTCACCTTCAACGGCGTGCTGGCGCCGAAAGCAACCCCGCGCCCGACCGTGGACAAGCTCAGCGCCACGATCCGCGCGGCGCTGCAAAAGCAGACGGTGATCGATCAACTCGCCGCGCTTGGCTCCGAGGGCGGCGGCAGCACACCGGAAGCATTTACCGATTTTCTTACGCAAGATACCCGCAAGTGGAGCGACGTCATGAAACAAGCCAACATAAAGGTGTCGGAGTGAATGCCGTGACGCGTCCGTTTTCGCCGAAAATCGACCGCAACTACGCCAAGCCGAAACTGAAATTGCCGCCGGGCGCCTGCGACACGCATTTTCATTTCATCGGGCCGCAGAAGCTGTTTCCGCTCAAGCCGAACCATGTGTTCGGCCATCTGGAATTCGAAGACACGCCGATCGAAGACTGGCTGAAGATGCAGGACGCACTCGGGCTGTCGCGCGGGCTGCACGTGCAGTCGATGATGTATGAGAACAATTACGAGATCGTGCTGCACGGCCAGTGCCGCTTTCCCGACCGGCTGCGCGCCGTCGTGGTGCCGTGGCCCGGCATCACCGATCGCGAACTTGAAATCCTTACTGTGGCCGGCGTGGTCGGCTATCGCATCACCCACCGGCTCGGCAAGTCGATCGATCAGAAGCTCGTCGCACGCACCCATGAGCATGGCTGGTCGATGCACTATCTGGTCAAGGCGGAAGAACAACAGGATTGGAAAAAGCCGATCCTCAATTCGCCCGGCCGTTTCGTGCTCGAACACATGGGCGGCATCGATCCGGCAAAAGGCATCGACGGCGAAGGCTTCAAGTTCGTTCTGCAATGTCTCGACACCGGCCGCTGCTGGGTGAAACTGTCGCCGCGCATTTCCAAAGAGGACAATTTTCCATTCTCCGACACCGATCCGCTGGTCAAAAAACTGGTCGAGCATGCGCCGACGCGGCTGCTATGGGGCTCCGACTGGCCGCATCCGCAATATTTCAAACCGATGCCGAACGACGTCGCGCTGCTCGACATGATGCTCGATTGGGTGCCGGATGAAGCGACCCGCAAGCTGATCTTTGTCGACAATCCCGCCGATATTTTCGGTTTTCCGCCGGTGGCCTCCACATGAGCGGCGACGTCTATCCCACCGTCAAAGTCGCCGCCGTGCAGGCGGCTTCGGTGTTTCTCGATCGCGAAGGTTCGACCGAAAAAGCCTGCAAGCTGATCGCCGAAGCCGGCAGGAATGGCGCGCGGGTGATCGCCTTCCCGGAAGGATTCATTCCCGCCCATCCGGTCTGGTATCACCATCATGCCGCGACCGGCGCGCTCGCCAACCGGCTCTCGGTCGAATTGTTCAAGAACGCGGTCGAGATTCCGGGACCGCAGGTGGCGGTGTTATGCGCGGCGGCACGCAGCGCCAACGCCTATGTGGTGATTGGCGTGTGCGAGAAATTGCCGAATACCATCGGCACGCTGTTCAACACCCAGCTCTATATCGGCCCCGACGGCACGCTCATTCGCAAGCACCAGAAGATCATGCCGACGGTCGGGGAGCGGCTGGTCCATACCGGCGGTCACGGGGATACGTTCGGCGCCTTCCCGTCCGAGTTCGGGCCGATGAGCGGACTGATCTGCGGCGAGAATTCAAACCCGCTCGCAGTATTCGCGCTTACCGCCGAAGGCACCCGCATCCATGTCATGAGCTGGCCCAATCATTTTCCGGTCAGCGCCGACCCGTTGAAGAACCGCGTTGCCGTCGACAGCCAGGCCTTTGCGCAGATGAGCAAGGCATTCGTGATCTCCGCTTGCGGCACGGTCGACGAGCGCATGATCGAGATGCTGGAGCCGAGCGCCGAGGCCGAGCGTTTCCTGCGCAGCCCCGACTGCTGCGGCGGCAGCGTGATCGTCGCGCCGAACAGCCGCATCCTCGCCGGTCCGATGGGCGCCGAAGAGGGAATCCTTTACGCCGACTGCAATCTCGAAATTGGCGTGCTGATGAAGCTGCGCCACGATTTCGCCGGCCATTACAACAGGCCGGATATTTTTCAGCTTCACATCAATCGCCGCGCGCCGCAGATCTATGCCGTGCACGGCGCCGAAGGACCGGAGTTTCTGCCGGACGGCAGCGCCGCCGCGCCGGAGCTGCCGCAGGAACGGTTGGGCGGTTTGTTAGGCAGTCCAAACGAGGACAACTAAGTTCGCCACCCTGAGGTGCCCGCCGGAGGCGGCCAACCAAGTCGGCGATTGCCGACTTGGCAGTGTGGAAATTTGAAATCGGCGAAGTCGATTTCATTGGGGTGCACACTACGAGGCTGTGCCGCCGTCGCCCTTCGAGGGCCGCTTCGCGGCCACCTCAGGGTGACGGATGTCAGCTGGGATTCCGTTCAATCCGTCGGCTGGATATTCGCTTCCTTGGCAAGCTGCACTGTTGCGGCAACATCGTCTTTGACGAATTTGCCGAAGTCGTCGACGCTCATCGCTTCCGGGGTGACGCCGAGCTTGCCGAGTTTCGCCACGAGGTCCGGCATGGCGATCGCTTTCTCCACCGCATCATGCATTTTGTCGATCACCGGCCGCGGCGTTTTCGCCGGCACGGATAGGCCATTCCAGAACTCATATTCGGCGGCCGGGTAGCCGGCCTCCCCCACCGAAGGCACGTCGGGCAAGAGCGCCACGCGCTTGAGCGTCGTTACTGCCAGCACGTTGAGCTTGCCACTGGCCAGCGCCGATGCCGCGGCGGCGAGCGGGATCGCGTAGAAATCGATCCGGCCGGCCATCACCTCGGTCAACCCGTTCTCCCGAAACGGCACATGCCGCACATCGATCTTGGTGGCCTGACGGAAACGCTCGCCGGCCATATGCGACGCCGAGCCAATGCCGGCTGAAGCAAAGGTCAGCATGCCGGGCTTGGCCTTCGCAGCCGCGACTAGGTCGGCCACCGTCTTCATGCCGCTCTCGGCGGGAACGACCAGCACGTTCGGCTGCTTGCCGAACAGCGCAACCGGAACGAAATCCTTGACCGGATCGTAGGGCAGCTTCGAATGCAGCACGAGCTCGGAAGCCATCGACGAGGAGCTTACGACGGCGGTGTAGCCGTCCGGTGTCGCCTTGGCAGCATCGGCAAAGCCGAGGGTGCCGCCGGCGCCCGCGCGGCTTTCGATGACCATCGGCTGGCCAAGCAGTTGCGACACCTGGTCGAGCACGACCCGAACTCACGGTGTCGGCCGCACTGCCGGCGAAGAACGGACTGACAATCCGGATCGGCCGGGTTGGCCATGAATCGTCCGCCATGGCGGGAATCGCGGGCAAGACCGCCGCGCCGAAAATTACGCCGTTGAATGCGCGCCGTGACAGCAAGTGAACCTCCCTCAGACGACAAGCGACTTAACGTGTTGGGAGCCGTGATAGCAGCTTTCCCGGTTTTTGAAACGGCCGGTCGGAACACGGGGGGAAATCGCGCGTTGGGAAACGCGAAACGGCTGGAAGGACAAAGCGATGCGCGGCGTTTCCCCCTTTGGCATATGGACTTGTGCGGCGCTCTATGCGGCGGTCGGCGTTTTCGGCCTGTTCTTTCTGACCAGCCAACCCAACACCATGGCGACGACCGACGGCTACGGCGTCATCCGGGTCGCGACGCAAAACGACCAATAGCGTTCTCTAGCGTTCTCTTTCAAAACCTGGACTTCATCCCGCCCGCCGCCGCGGCCATTTCACGGAACTGTTTGCCGTGCGAAAGCTTGTCTAGCCTGGGCTGGGAGAGCGCGATTACAATTCCCTAAATTTTTATCGGATCGGCGTGATGCTGGAAGTCAAATTCAGGGTGGTCAATCCCGGTCTCGCGCCGCGGCGGACCAAGCTCGAAATGCCGGGCTGGGCCGGCAAGCCGGCACCGCGCGCCGACGGCTCGCACGAATATGCCTGGCATTGCGCACCCTTCACCGAAGGCGCGCAATACGGCATCGAAGTTTTCTATCCGTACAGCAACGAACTGAAGGTCACGAAGCGCGACGGACAGCTCGCCTTCGATGGCGATTTCGGTCCGCCGCCCGATGACAGCGATTTGCAGTGGCCGCCGTTCCGCAGCTTCGGCAAGGATTATTACACCTATCAGCTGCTGCTCGATCTGAAAGTCGGCAAGGAGTGGGCGGTGCGGACGGAGCCGCACCCGCGATTCTACACCGATCTCACCGACACCGTCCCGATCGCCATTCCGGCGCTGTTGCGCACCGAATGGTGGCCGATGATCTCGTTCGTCGTCTTCAAAGCGCCGCCGGAAGGCGGAACGCACATCTTCCGGCCGGGCGAGCCGATGCTGCAGATTTTAGTTTTGCCAGTAAGCGCAGACTTCACGCTCGCTGCCATGGACGAGGAGGAATCAGCCGAACGCGAGATGCGCGGCAGGCGCATTCACGCCAGCCGGCCCGTGCTTGCGAAGGATACGACCTGGCTGTCGGACACTGACACCGAGTTCGACGGCACTTATCGCCATCTTCTTCGCGCGGCAAAAGCCCGGGACCGTGAAAAATAGAGAAAGAGCACTGCGGACAGCCACTCTGGAAAATTGACAAAAATAAATCGGGGCGCCCCTTAAGGGCGCCCCGATGCCACCGATCCTAATAGTGATGGTGGTGATGATGATGGTGGTGATGATGACGATGCCGCGGGATGATCCGAACATGATGGTGGTGATGATGATGATGCCCGATCCCGATGGTGACCTGGGCAACTTCGGTCGTCGGCTCCGCAAGCCGCGCATTGTCGGCTTGGAGCATCGGCACCGCATTCGGAACTGGATCAAGCAGATCCCGGTAACTCGTAACCGCTGCAGGCGCTGTCGGCTGCGCGGTCGCCGCCTGGGCGCCGGCCATCGTAGTAAGTGCTGCGGCCGCTCCCAGCAGGCCGGCGATCTTCTTATCCATATTTCCTCCAATGGAAAGTAAAGGCCCCTTCACCCCGAGCCATTAATCCGTTCGACTGCGTTTAGTTCCCTAGGGACATTGCCGCATGACGCGGAGCCGCTCATTCGCGATCCTAAAAGTCCGGTGGGGGAAATCGCCGCTTCGGACTTAAGGCGCCGGTGTTACGCCTTCGCGCTCGGCCGCGCCGCGACCGCTGCGTGCCAGCGATTGAGGTTCGCGAGTGTGTCTGGCGGCGAAAGCTTCATCACTCGCATGAAATCCACCGCGATCATGGCCGTGATATCGGCGACGCTGTAATCGGCGCCAGCGATATGGGCCCGGTCTTTCAACTCGCGATCGAGCAGTTCAAGGAAGGCCGAAACCCTAGGCTTGTTGGCCTCGCCCCAAGCCGGCACTTGCGGCACCTCCATCTCTTTCATGGCCGGATGAAGGTGCCGAAAGACGAAAGACATCGGCATCAGCAGATGCAGTTCGACGCGCCAATTCCACATTTCGATCAGGGCGGTGTCGAGCGCACCGCGGCCGAACAACGGCGGCTCCGGGTGCAGTGCCTCGAAATAGCGGCAGATCGCAATCGACTCCGCGATCACGGTGCCATCGTCGAGCACCAGCGCCGGCACTCGCTGTAACGGATTGATGGCAGTATAGGCGTCGGTTTTCTGCTGCAATCCCCCGAGATCGACTTGCTCGGTCGGGACGTTCACCCCCTTCTCGGCGAGAAAGACTCGCACTCGCCGCGGATTAGGCGCGCGGCCACCATCATAAAGTTTCATCCCGATCGCCTCCCTGTCCCGGTTTTTCGGCCAATTTCCCTTTGACGCCATAAACTTATCGCAGCCGGCGCCGGCCCGCCAATAGGCCGAGAAAGAACGCCGCAGCGTAAACGAAAACTTGGCGTGCCGGCCCGGCTTAAGCCTCGTCTTAAGGAATTTGGGCCACTTTCGGCGAGCAACGCCAGTCCCGGACAGCAATGGCCAATACGATCAGCGACACGCACGAGCTTGCTTCGGCAGCGGCCGCGCCTTCGACCACGCGGCGGCTCGCGTCCCAGCATGTGCGCGAGGCGCGCGACCGGCTGACCTCGACCAGCGGCACCCGCCCGGTGTTCGATCATGAATTGCTGCGCCAATTCGCGCAGAACCGCATTTCCGCCTCGCCGGTGATCCTGCTTTTGATCGTCACCATCGGCGCGCTGTCCGGTCTCTGGACCGGCGCCTTGGTCTGCGGCGTGTGGACCGCCGGCACCTTGCTCATCCACCTCGTCATCATCCGCACCTGCCGGCAGTTCCTCGTCGAGCCGCCGTCGACCACGCTGCTGCGCTCGTGGCGCATGCGCTTCATCCTGCTCGATCTGTTCTTCGGCATGGCGTGGACATTCATTCTGATCAATCCGATCGGGATCGACGATCAGGCGGCGACCTTCATGCTGTTCGTCATGCTGCTGGTCGTTGCGATTTCAAGCATGCTGGCGTCGAGCCTGCCGATCGCAGTATTTGCCCTGACTTTGCCGGTCACCATCGCGCTCGCGCTCGACTTCGCCATCAAAGGTAATCTGCACGACTACATCCTCGCCCTCATGGCGCTGACGGCGGAGGGATACTTCTCCCTCCTCGCCTACCGTCTTTATTCGACGACGCTGGCGACGCTCGAGGCCCGCGCCGAAAAGGATGCGCTGATCGGCGAGCTCGAACAGTCGAAATCGGTATCGGACGAAGCGCGCCGCCGCGCCGAGACCGCCAATATCGCGAAATCCCGCTTCCTGGCCCAGATGAGCCATGAGCTGCGCACCCCGCTCAACGCCATTCTCGGCTTTTCCGAAGTCATGCAGGGCGAGATTTTCGGCGCGCATGCGGTGCCGATGTACAAGGACTATGCCGGCGACATCCATAGTTCGGGCGTGCATCTGCTCAACCTGATCAACGAAATCCTCGACCTTTCGCGCATCGAGGCCGGCCGCTACGAGCTCAACGAAGAAGCCGTGTCGCTCAACCGCGTGGTGGAGGATTGCCACCACCTGCTCAAATTACGCGCCGGCAATCGCGGCATCACTATCCACGAAATGTTCGAGCCGGATCTGCCGCGGCTATGGGCCGACGAGCGCGCGGTGCGCCAGATTTGCCTCAACCTTCTGTCCAACGCCATCAAGTTCACCCCGCAAGCCGGCGAGATCTGGCTCAAGGTCGGTTGGACCGCATCCGGCGGCCAATATATGAGCGTGAAAGACACCGGGCCCGGCATCCCGGAAGAGGAAATCCCGATCGTCCTCGCCTCGTTCGGCCAGGGCTCGAACTCGATCAAATCGGCCGAACAGGGCGCCGGCCTCGGGCTACCCATCGCCAAGAACCTGATCGATCTGCACGGCGGCACTTTCACGCTGAAATCGAAGCTGCGCATCGGCACCGAGGTGATTGTCACCTTCCCGCCGGAGCGCGTGATGTCGGCGCTGGCGCCGATTACCGATGGCGCGCCGCCGATCCAGCCGCGGGCCGATACGTCCTCCGGATTTTCGTCCTCGATGTCATCGTCAGCATCGTATTCGTCCGGCGTACCGGGCGAAAATTCCGCAAAACGCGCCAAACGCGCGCTATTCGGCGCCGGCTAAGGGCTTTTCGTTTCCGCCTTGCCTTCGCCCCACCCCTGACTATGGTGCCTCGCGATTCGAGCATCATCCATGCACTGCGCTGAAACCTTCATTGAGAGCCCCTGCAACCGCGTCTGCGTGGTCCATCCGATCGCACGCCTGTGCATCGGCTGCGGCCGCTCGCTCGACGAGATTGGGCTTTGGATCGGCCTGACCGGCGCCGAGCGCAGCCGCATCACGGCGCAATTGCCGGCACGGCTAGCCGCGCTTGATGGCGCCACAGCCACAGCGATTCAGGCGTAGAGGATATCGACGTGCGCCAGCGCCTTTGGTGGCTTCTCCTGATCGGGCTTTTGATCGCCGTTCTCGTGCTCATCGCGCAACACGGCGCTGTCACGGTCGGCTCGCTGTCGACCGGCGACTATGCCTCGCTCGCCTATAAACTCGCCATTCTGGTGTTCCTGGCCGTGGCGCTGTCGACGCTGTTTCGCGAACGCTTCGTGCACGCCGTCACCGCGGCGTTGCTTTGGATCGTTGTCGGTCTCGTCTTGGTCATCGGTTACTCCTACCGGTTCGAATTGAACCAAGTCGCCGATCGCGTCGCCGCGGAACTCATCCCGGGCCATGTCATCTCGCACGGCCGCTCCGTCGAAGTCGCGCGCACCAGCGACGGGGACTTCGATATCACCGCGCTAATCAACGGCACGCGGGTCGCCATGGTGCTCGATACCGGCGCAAGCTCGGTGGTGCTTACCCATGCCGACGCCAGGGCCGCTGGACTGCCGCTCGACATGCTCGATTATTCGGTGAACATCGACACCGCAAACGGCCGTACCCATGCTGCGCCGGTGACGCTCGATCGTGTTACCATCGGCGGCCTTGAGGAGCGTTCGGTGGAAGCGCTTGTCGTGCAGCCCGGGCAATTGCGCACCAGCCTCCTCGGCATGAGCTTTCTCAACCGGCTGCAAAGCTGGCAGGTCTCGGGCGACCGGCTGATGTTGAAGGGCTATCCCTAGCCGTATCGAAACCTTTTAGGGCGTGTATTCATAAACGCGCCTCATCCACTGTCGGCTGTTGGTGCAAGAGCAGACATCGCCCGAACACCTCCGGAGCGCGCGGAAGCGAAGCGCTTATCGCGAAGCCAATGTGATGTTGCCCATCAACCAGATCACCACAGCCGCCACGAGCCCTGCACTGGCGAACGCTCCCGATACAACCGCCGCGCTAAATAGAATCACTCCTAGTGCATACGCGATTCTGTCGAGAGTCCATCTTATCAGTCCAATTAAACGGCCAAATACCCGATAAAACAGATAGAGGACGATCAGAAGTACTAGAACGAGCACCGCAATCTTGAAGAGCGATGCGCTGCCCAGTTGTGTACTAAGTAATCGCGAAACCTCGCTGATGCCCCAGAGGCAGCCGAACACAATCACGTCGACGAGCCAGCCAAATCCCTGCTTAAGCCATACGCCAAATTCCCGAATAAGCTGCTCCATGGACGAGTCCCATCGTTTGTTCCCAACCGACCAACGCTATTGGAACGAATGGGTTCAAATGTCCCGCCGCTCGGGTGGTAGTAGGATGACACAGACGGGTTGTGCGCCGCGACGGCCTTACGAATCATCCGGGTGTCACAAGCCTGAAGGACAGAATCCCTAGCAATTGGATTGCGCACTGCCACATCACCGAGACTCGATGTGCTCCTGAGATGTTAAACTGGGCACTCAACCGCGGGGAATACCTGCAAGTGGCCCTTAACTGGCCGCGCCAGCCCACCTTGGTGTCCATTATGAGAGGTGAAGCGGCCGCGCCTCCGACTAGGTCGCGCGAACCACTAAGCGAAATCCGCCGCGTCGCGCGTGTGACCCAAATCTGCTATTTACGCACGCTGGTCTTTGGTCGGCGAAAGGGATAGTGAGTGATAAGTTCGATAAGGTGATCGGATGAGACGGTTGTTCGCACCATTAAGGTGTACGGCAATCAGCGCCCTCTGCATGATCGCGGCAACCTCCGCCCTTTGTCAGAACAAACCAAAACCGGCGAAGGCCAGCAGCGAAGTCGAGCATTGCCAAGGCGCTAAAGAAGCCGCCAAAGACGAACGTGCGCCGGCGCGCTGCCGCGAGGAAGGAAATTCTAAGCCGCCCTCTAGTACCTCCCAACAACAGCCCGCTGAAGCTGGAACGTGGCAGCTGGCGCGCACGCGCAATCCGGCGGGCGGGCCCGACACGATCTCGATGACAAAAATTTTAGACGGGACACGATCCGATCAAGATGTCACAGGACTGATGTTGCGTTGCAGCGAGGGCGCGACCGTCGACGTCTTGGTTGTTCTCATCGCGCCTTTGCCGCTGCAGACGCATCCTAAAGTAACTGTCGTAGCCGGCTCAACGAAAACGGATTTCATTGCCAGCGTGGTGGCGCCAGGAGCTTTGGCGCCAAGCGCTTTGGTGCTGCTGCCGGAGAAAGCATCCGCGCTGGTGGAGCATGTTTGGCAGTCCGTTCCCGAGCTTGAGGTGACGATCGTGGAGCCGCATCGTTCGCTTCAGGGCGCGATACCGGTCGCTGATATCAGCACCGCGATGCAGACCCTACAATCAAATTGCTCTAAAGCGCTTCATGCCCGCTAATCGATGCATTCTCTCGCTCACGTCTCTCGCTGTCAAAAAACTCATCGATCTGTTGACCCGCAAAACGGCATGCGAAACGAAGATTAAGCCCGTGGTCACTGCCTCGATTGCAACGACATATGCTTTGTTGCGTTTACTTAATCTCGAACCAGTCGTCTCCCTGCCCTGGTTCAAAAGAAGGACCCCATGCGAGCTGTTCAACTCACAGCTTTTGGTAACCCTGTAGACGGTCTTGAGTGCGTCGACATTCCCGAGCCCGACACTCCCGGCCCAAACCAGGTCCTCATCGGCGTCGAGTATTCGCCCATCAACCCGAACGACCTTATGGTCGCACAGGGCATCTACGCATTCCGCCCCCCGCTTCCAGCCGTTATCGGCAATGAAGGGGTCGGCCGGGTTCTGGCCATAGGGCCGGGAGTGGAGAGCGTCAGACTCGGCGACCGGGTCCTAGCGCCGCTTTCCAGCTTCACTTGGAGGGAGCGGATAGTCATATCGGCCGGCGGCCTTTCCGCGCTACCCGCTGACGCGGCCCCGCAGCAGTTGGCGATGCTGGCGATAAATCCCCCGACCGCGGCGCTTCTGCTCAGCGAGTATGTCGACCTGCAGCCGGGCGAGTGGGTGGTGCAGAACGCCGCCAATTCGGGTGTTGGGCGGTGGGTAATCGCCTTCGCGAAAACGCGTGGCCTGAAGACCGTCAACATCGTCCGGCGTCCGGAACTCGTGGCCGAGCTCGAAGCGATCGGCGGAGACGTCGTTGTCGTCGAACTCTCTGGATGTCCGGAACAGGATTAAAGCGGCTGTTGGCCAGGCGGAGCTTCGCCTGGCGGTCGACGGGGTCAGTGGCCCGGCGACGGGCGTGCTGGCAGCGACGCTCTCGCCCCATGGCACTCTCGTCAGCTTCGCGGCCATGAGCGAGGGGCCGATGTCCATCAGCCCGCTAGACGTTATCTTCAAGCCTCTCACGATGCGCGGCTTTTGGCTGGGCCATCCGGAAATTGCCGCCAAAATTGGCCCAGTAATCGTGCAGGCGGCGGCGATGATCGCCTCCGGCCGGGTGTACATACCAGTGGCCGCGACCTACCCCATCTCCTCGATCAAACAGGCTGTCGCGCATGCGCAACGGGGCGGAAAGATCCTTCTAGACGTTGCCGGCTCATCTATCTGACCTCGGAATCGAGCATTCGATATGGCCACCACCAAGCCGTCCGCGCCGCCATCCCCAGCTAAGCCCCTGGCTGCCACAGGAGGAGTGTCTTTGATGGTCCAAGCTGCGAAGCCGCGCGTCGTGGGCTTCAACCACGTAGCGCTAGAAGTGGGAGACATCGAGGAGGCACTGGCGTTCTACGGCCGCCTCTTCGAGTTCGAGTTGCGCGGCAAGAGTGACACGATGGCCTTTATCGATCTAGGCGACCAGTTCATCGCCCTTCAGAAAGGCCGCAAGCAGCCAGCAGACGATGGTCGCCATTTCGGCCTAGTGGTCGACGACAAGGAGGCGGCGCGCGCCGCGCTCCAGGCTGCAGGCGTTACGCCGCTCGAGGGCCCATTCCTTGACTTCCGCGACCCGTGGGGCAACCGCATTGAGATCGTCGGCTACGACAATATCCAATTCACCAAAGCCCCCAACGTCCTCCGCGGCATGGGTTTGACGCACTTGACCAAGAACGAGAACGCGCAAAGGGAGCTGGCCAAAAGGGGATGGCACTCAGTCAGGCGAACTCCTAACGTGTCTCGGACTCGACCGACTTAGTGCCGCAATGATCGAGAGTGTCAGTGCCGTCACGCTGGCCACGCACAACATGGCGCGCGCCGTTGCATTTTACCGCATGCTGGGATTTGAGATCATTCATGGTGGTGATGACGCGGCCTTTACAAGCTTTCGGGCTGGAACCAGCTTTCTCAATCTCGTCGCCCAACCCGCTGAGCGAAAGTGGTCTTGGTGGGGACGTGTCATCTTCTACCATTCCGACGTCGACGGCCTCTATGAGAGCGTGATCGCGGCCGGTTATCGACCAGACACGGCACCGCGCGATGCCGAATGGGGCGAGCGTTTCTTCCATCTGACCGATCCGGATGGCCACGAACTGAGCTTCGCTTGGCCATTACGAGAGTGAGAGAATCCGGCAAATACATCCTCAGCTTCCGCGGTGAGTGTCGACGGGTGACGGGCGTGGCAGCTATTAGGAGAAGATCGGGGCCGACGGCTCACGACCCACAGCGTCAATTGCCCACCGTCAATTACTTGCGTCGCAAAGGTTTACTCGATCACTTTTTCGCGGTGCCGCCCCAAAGGCGGTTGTGACGGAACCGCTACAATTATACGACATTTGGGTTACACGCGGAGTAACCCATGAGTTCCGAGTGGCAGGCGCCATCAAATTCCCTCGGCTGGTCAAATCCCCTGGCCTGGTGGTGGGGCCTGTTGACCCTAGTGAGCGCCGCGAACATCGCGGTTTGGTTCTCGCTTTACCGCCGACTCCATGACCAGCCGACCGGCAGTCTGGGCAATACGTCTGGCATTGAGCTCATGCTCCTGCTCTGCGCCGCTTATGTTTTTGGCTGCGCATTCAGGTCGTTTCTTCCGCGCGCGGATGTTCAGCGGATCTGCTTGTTCGACACGTGGTTGTCGAGCGTAGTCGTCGGCCGGTCGGTAGCGACCGTCGCTGAGATCTGCTTCGCGGGGCAATGGGCGATTCTGCTGTATCAACTGGGCACGATGACGGGCGCGAGCACCACTGTGAATACCGCATGGCTGATCGTGCCGCTAATCCTCATTGCCGAATGCTTCTCATGGTGCGCGGCGCTCACGACCAACTATTTGGGCCACGCCATCGAAAATTCGATATGGGGCTTTGGCTTCACCGTCGTTGGGATTGGCCTTTGTCGGTTGCTACCGGAGTTCAACGGTCTGGTTCGCTTGGTCCTCGCCATCGCGATCATCGGGATTGCAGGCTATGTGGCGTTTCTCGTGACCATTGACGTCCCGATGTATCTGAGCCGATGGCGGGCCGGAGTCGCCGATGGCCGGAAGCTTTTGAGGGTTTTCGAGGGTTTCCGTGATGTGACGACCCGTTGGGTCGTTACGCACGAACTTGCTGAGTGGAAGGACGAGATTGTCTGGATGTCGCTTTATTTCACTTTGGCGGTCTGGGCCAGTCTCGCACTATGCGCTTTCTACTCGCTCGAGGATCATTTTCCCCACTATCTTATTGAGTTGACGGCATCCCAACCGCGATTTGTGAGTACACGCCCTAGCTCTCCTTACTTCGGCGGCGCCGTCATCTGGATGCCGGTGAGCGCCGCCAACTCGCCCTGATGTTTGCTTTCGCGGCGCATGTATTCGGTGAGCCGCTCAGGCGTGTTGTCCGCCGGCACGGTCATGCCGAGCGCCGCCATGCGGCTGCGGAATGCTTCCGATTGCATGACGTCGTTAAGCGCCTTGTTGAGATAGGCGATGACCGGCTCCGGCGTCCTGGCGGGCGCAGCGAGGCCGACGAAGCCGCTGTAGTCGAAATCGGGAAAGCCGAGCTCCTGCATGGACGGCACCTCGGACCATGTTGCGATCCGCTGCGGCCTCGCGATGGCGAGCGCGCGCACTTTGCCGCCGTCCGCGAGCGGCTTGGCCTGCGCGTAGAATGCGAACGCACCCTGGACGCCGCTTGGCGAGACATTGCGGGCGGCCTCGCCCGAGCCCGCATAAGGCACGCCGGCAATCGCGGTCTTGGCGAGAGCATTTAGCTGTGCCAGCGCCATTGCCGGCGAAGTGGCCGGCCCGGAGGTACCGAAGCTGATTTTGGTCGGATTGATCCTGGCATCGGCGAGCAATTCGTCGAGCGACTTGTAGGGCAGCGTGGCATCGACGATCAGGACCAACGGCGGGCCTTCGACGATCATCCCGATCATTGCGAAATCGTCGATGGCGTTATAGGGCACCGGGAGAAAGTACAGATTCTGTACGTCGGCGATCGAATTGGCGAACAAGGTGTAGCCGTCGGGCGCCGCGCGCACCGCATAGGCGCCGCCCAGCGTGCCCGAGCCTCCCGGCTTGTTCTCGACCACGATGGTCTGACCGATACGTTCCTGCATCATTCCGGCGAGAACGCGCGCGGGAACGTCGGTCAAGCCGCCGGCCGCGAACGGCACGATCATCGTGATGGGGTGATTGGGGTAGTTTTGCGCCACGACCTCGCTCGGTACCAGCAAAGAGAGGAGCGCGCCGAACAGCGGTAGCCCAAGTTGCAGCAGTCCAAGCCGCAATGAACTGCGCCGCGAAGGATTAGTCATGTGTCACTCCTGCGCGCGCATCTTCTCAGCGCCGCGCTGCAATGCCAATGTCCTGACCCCGCCCGACTCGGGCCGTGATTGCAGCACAAGAGAGTCCCGATGACCAAGAGCGCAACCGTCGAGCCACTGCTGCCGGTCGAACTCGGCACGGGCAAGGTCAAATTCGCGCAGGGCGTGAAGGCCGGCCGCTGGGTCTTCGCTACCGGGCTGATGGCGCAGAACTTCTTAAACGGCATCGCGCCGGAGGTGTTGGCCGAGCGCGCGCCGCATGCGGGCCTGCCCAAACGCGAGAAGGAAGCGCTCCGCATCTTCGAGAATCTCGACACCGTGTTGCGTGCGGCCGGCACCGACCGCAGCAACCTCGTGCGCACCGATCAGTATTACGCGACCGTAAAGGCCGTGCCGCCCTACCAGCAAGTCCGGCGGGAGTTTCTCCGCGGCCGCATCCCGCCTTCAACATCGATCGCGCAGCAGGGGTTGTTGCTGCCCGGCGCCGACATGAACATCCAGGCCATGGCGGTTATTCCCGCCAAGGGTTGCGAGGTCGAGCATCTCAAGCACGAGCAACTCCAGGGCCGCCCGACCTCGGGCTACTCGGCGGCGGTCACGGCCGGCGATTTCATTTTCATTCCCGGCATTACCTCGCTCGCGGTCGGCGACGAGCCGCAGCGAAACGGCGTCGCCGCCGCGGCACTGATGCCCGAAGGCGCACAATGGGGTGGCCAGCCGATCAAGCTCGAAACCGAATTCATCATCAAGCGGATGACGGCGTCACTTGCACTGGCGGGCGCGAAGCTCGATGACGTCGTGCACGCGCAAGTCTATCTCGCCGACCGCGAGGATTATTCCGCTTTCAATGAGACGTGGACGCGGCATTTCGGCGAGGCGGGACCGACCGTCTCGATCATTCCCTGCATCGAGCATGGGCTTGCGCCTTATGACGGCAAGATCGAGATCAACATCATTGCTGCGAAGCCCGGGAGCCCCGCCGCCAAGCGGCACGTTGATGCCGGCGTTGCGACCGCGTTCCGGCACCAGCCGCAGGCCGTGAAAGCCGGCGATCTTTTGTTTATTCCGGCGCTGATGGCCGCCGACCGCGATGGGCTTTTGCCGTCGGCCGCCGTCAACCCGCGGCAGCCGTATTTCTCGTCGTCGCCGGAGGCCCAGGCCGAGGCAATCATCGACAACATAACGCGGCTTTGCGAGGCCGCCGGCACGTCGCTTGGCAACGTGGTGCGCGTGCTGTTGTTTCACACCGATATTCGCGAATTCTATCCCGTCTACAAAGTGTGGGAGCGCCGCCTCGGCGGGCGTCCGCTGCCGTTTTCCGCGGTGGAGGTGCCGGGACCGCTGCCGGTGCCGGGAGCGACGGTGATGATGGAAGCCTGGGTTTATACGGGGTGAGATCAATGCAGAACCGCGTCGCCGGGCTCTTTTGATATGAACTGATCTGTTTTGCTCAGACACACCCTGACAGGGGTGCTTCAGTCTTCCCATACGGGTGATTCTTCCCGGAGGGAGTCATGAGCCTTCAAAACAGTGACAAATATAAAGATTACGCGCATTACGCCGCGCATTGTTTGTACCTAGTGAGTGCTACAACCGATCCGGATTCTCGCGCCATTCAACAAGAGATGGCGGCCGAATGGCTAAAACTAGCAGACGCCATTCGGCCCCGTCCAAGATCCGCGCAAATGCAGATGAAGTGAATGTAAATACGGCAATCGGCGTGGCCTTGAGGGGTTAGCCCATGCGGCGTCCCCGGTAGTATCCCTTATTAGTGGTATTCTGTTTTATATTGGCCGTGTCGCCCTCTTCCGCGGCGTTGTGATGCTTTTCGGCCTGTTTCACCGATTTATTCTCGGCGGCGCTCCCAACGACCTCCTGATCCTCTTTCTTAGGATTTGTAACACCTCTGTTGCTCCGATTGCCGGGGGAATTGGCGGCATATTGCTCGACATGATCGACAAGCCTCATTTGAGAAATGTGAAAGCGTCAATTCGCGGCGCAGGAAATCGTTGCCTCTAAATCTCGATTAATGAAGCTTGATCGGAAAAAGCTCCTTAATTGCGGCCACCCGGCTCAAATCGTCGTCATCACCCGCGATTTGCTCTGCTTTATCTTGGAAGCGGCCTTAACCGACCGGATACGGAGCCCGTCGATGAAGACGTCGACGAGGCGTAAGACGCTTTTTTGCCAGCCAGGCTGATCGTGCATGTAGCACATGCCGACAAGGGCACGAAGAAGGTCTTCCGGGCTGATGTCGTCGCGGATTTCGCCAGCCGCGATGGCGCGCTCCAATAACCCGCCGGCGGCCCGCGTCAACTGATCGAACGAATAAGAGAACAGTTCCGAGTTTTTGTAGGCAGCCAGCGCCAGCGCCGCCGACATGCCTTTTTTGGTGGCAACGAACTTCACATTCGAGCGCATCCACTCCCGCACGGCCTCGATCGGCGGCGTCTCCTGCTTCAACCGTTCGGCCAGATCGGCAAGTTGCTGCACTTCGCGGCGGTACACCGCTTCGAATAAGGCTTCCCGCGTCGGAAAATGCCGGTAGAGGGTGCCGATGCCTACGCTGGCGGCGCGCGCCACGGCTTCCAGGCTCGCCTCCGCCCCTCCGGCGCTGAAAACCTCTTTTGCCGCCGTAAGGACCCGCTCGCGATTACGTGCGGCGTCGGCGCGCGGCTTGCGTCTAGCCTTCCCTAGCGGCCTCATTTTTTTCATTTTGACGGCCTTGAAAAGCGGAGGCTGCCTCCGCATATCCACTAAGCACGCTGATATATAATAACGCGCATCGAGCAAACAGCGACAAAGCTGAACTCCGCCGCCAAGGCGGCGTTAACGCACAGGACGGCGTTAACGCAGGTCTTGGTTCGCCACACCCTGCCCTTCTGACGGCTTGGCGAAGCCGTGGAAGCTTACAAGGATTCGGAGCGTTGCATGAGCATTCCGATAACGTTGACCGTGAACGGCGTGAAGCGGACGATCGAGGTTGACGATCCTCGAGCGACGCTGCTCGATCTGCTTCGCGAGCGTCTTGATTTGACCGGAACGAAGAAGGGCTGCGACCGCGGACAGTGCGGCGCCTGCACGGTCATCGTCCAGGGACGGCGCATCAATTCATGCCTGGCGCTGGCGATCAGTCTCGACGGCGCCGACGTCCTCACCATCGAAGGCGTGGCGCAAGGCGAGCGGCTTCATCCGGTGCAGGAGGCCTTTATTGCCCATGACGGCTTGCAATGCGGGTTCTGCACGCCCGGCCAGATCATGAGTGCCATCGGTCTGATCCAGGAAGGCCAAGCCGGCGACGATCCGGAACGCATGCGCGAGGGCATGAGCGGAAATCTCTGCCGCTGCGCGGCCTACCAGGGCATCACCGAGGCGGTGCTGGAAGCTCAAAAAACCCTTGGCGCGGCAGACCAAAGGAAGGTCGCATGAAAACCTTCGATTATGTGAAGCCGGCAACGGTGCGAGACGCCGTCGCCGCCGCTTCGGCACCCGGAGCGGTCTATTTGGCCTCCGGAACCAACCTTCTGGATCTGATGAAAGGCGGCATTACCCGCCCGGACCGGCTGGTCGACATCAGCCACCTCCCTGGTCTCGATCAAATCGAAAATCTTCCCGACGGCGGCGTACGGATTGGCGCGCTGGTTCGCAACGCCGATCTGGCGCACGACCGGAATTTCGCCCGGCGCTTTCCTGCCGTTGCGGAAGCACTTCTGTCTGGAGCCTCGGCTCAGCTCCGCAATGCCGCGACGGTCGGCGGCAATCTCTTGCAGCGGACGCGCTGCGCATATTTTTACGACGTTGCCAGCGGTTGTAATAAGCGCGCGCCCGGCTCCGGCTGCGATGCACGAGGCGGCGATAACAGGCTTCATGCCGTCATGGGTTGGAGCGAGAGCTGCATCGCGACCCACCCGTCCGATTTTTGCGTGCCTCTGGTCGCGCTCGATGCGGTTGTCGAGGTCGACAGCGGAGCGGGCCGGCGGGAGATTCCCCTTGAAAAGTTTCACCGCTTGCCGGGAAACACGCCCGAGCGCGAGACGTTGCTTGAGCCCGGCGAGATGATCGTCGCGGTGCGCTTGCCGGCGTCGGCTGTCCATTTCGCCTCCCATTCGCGTTACCTGAAAATTCGCGAACGGACCTCCTACGCCTTTGCGGTTGTTTCAGCCGCCGCCGCTCTGCGCATTGACGATGAAACGATTGTGGAAGCGCGGCTTGCGCTTGGCGGCGTTGCCATGAAACCGTGGCGATCCCGCGAGGCGGAGCTGATCCTCAACGGCGCACGCGCCGATGCCGCCCATTTTCAACGCGCCGCAGACGCGGCACTCGCCGATGCCAAGCCCTCCGGCGACAATGGCTTCAAGATCGATCTCGCGCGACGGACTGTCGTGCGGGCGCTGGCGCTCGCCAGCGCCGGTACGCCCGAGCGAATGCCCGCGCTGCCAGCATCGCCCTTCGCCTCGGTTTCCGGAGATGTCATCCATGCCTGAGATTGTCCTCACGCAAGCGCCCGCGCATGTTCGGCATGGTTCGAACATCGGTCAGCCGCTGACCCGCCGCGATGGCGTTCTCAAAGTCACCGGTAGAGCGCGATACGCCGCCGACAACCATCCGCCCGGCATGCTTTACGCAGTCCTGGCGGTAAGCAGCGTCGCCCGTGGCCGTGTCGCGTCTCTCGATATCGCGGCCGCGAAAGCGCATCCCGGCGTGGTCGAGGTGATGACACCGGCCAACAAACCGGCGCTCGCGCAGGATCCGGACGAGAAATCCAATCCTTTCATGTTTCGGCTCGATTTGTTGCAAAACGACCGGGTCCGCTATGTCAACCAGCCGATCGCCGTCGTCATCGCGAAAACGCTCGAAGCCGCGACCGAAGGAGCAACCCTCCTCTCACCGCGTTACGGCACCGAGCCGGCGCGGGTCGGCTTGGATTCGAACGAGAGTTTTGTGCCGGCAGGCGTTGGCGTCGGGAACCCGGCGGTGGCGCATCACGGCGATGTCGAAGCCGGCCTCACCAAGGCGTCGAAACGGATAGAGGCGACCTACGAGACCGCGCCGCAATATCACAACGCCATGGAACCGCATGCGATCGTCGCCGCATGGGACGGCGATACGCTTTCGATCGATACGCCGAGCCAAGGTCTTGCCATGGCGCAGGGCCGCCTCGCCGGACTTTTCGGAATTTCGCCGGAAAAGATTCACATCCGCAGCCCCTTCCTCGGCGGCGGCTTCGGCTCCAAAGGCTTGATCTCCGGACCGCAGGTTCTCGGCGTCATGGCGGCGCGCATGGTGGGAAAGCCGGTCAAGCTGGTGCTGCGTCGCGAGCAGATGTATGGCCCGGTCGGTCACCGGGCGCCGACACGTCAGACCTTGCGGATGGGTACCGACACGGACGGCATGCTCGTCGCGCTCGATCACGAAACAAAGACGACGTCCAGCACCTTCGATGATTTCTTCGAACCGGCATCTGATATTTCACATACGCTCTATGCCAGTCCCGCTATTTCCACATCGCATGAAGCGGTGCGGCTTGATACCGGCACGCCGCTCTTTATGCGCGCACCTGGCGAAGCAACAGGCTCGATCGCGCTCGAAAGTGCCGTCGATGAAATGGCTCATGCCTGCGGCATGGATCCGCTGGCCTTTCGGCTCAAGAATTATGCCGAAGTGGAGCCGATGTCCGGCAAGCCGTTCTCCTCAAAGGCGTTGCGCGACTGCTACGCGCAAGGCGCCGCGCGTTTCGGCTGGGAACGCCGTCCCCTGGCGCCACGGCAGATGCGTGACCGTGACGGATTGCTGGTCGGCTGGGGCGTCGGCACCGCGACATTTCCGGCGCTGATGTTCCAGGCCGAGGCCAAAGCGGTGCTGCGGCAGGACGGCAGCGGCATCATGGAGATTGGCGCGCACGACATGGGCCAAGGCGCCTGGACCGCGCTCGCCCAGATCGCGGCCGATGGCCTAGGCCTCGATATCGACCAGGTCGACTTTCGATCCGGCACCTCCGATCTGCCGGATGCCGGCATCGCCGGCGGCTCGGCGCACACCGCGACCGCCGGCATGGCGATACACAACGCCGGTGCCGACGTGGTCGCCCGGCTTGCCGACCTCGCCACCAACGACAATCGCTCGCCGCTCTATGGCGCCGGCAATACGGGCGTGATCGCCCGCGACGGCCGTTTGTTCCGCCGCGACGACGAGAGCCGCAGCGACGGCTATTCCGACATTCTCGGCCGCGCCGGGCTGGCGGCGATCGAGGGGCGGGGCAAGAGCGCGGCCGACCCGTCGGCGCAATCGACCTACGCCATGCACGCTCATGGCGCCGTATTCGCCGAGGTCAAGGTCGACCCCGATCTCGGACAGATGCGCGTCACCCGCGTGATCGGGGCGTTCGCCGCGGGACGGATCATCAATCCGCGGATGGCGCGCAGCCAGCTTTGCGGTGGCATGATTTGGGGCGTGTCGTTCGCGCTGCATGAGCAAGCCGTCATGGATCCGCGATCCGGGCGTCCGATGAACCCGAACCTGGCCGAGTACCATGTTCCCGTAAACGCCGACGTGCCCTCGATCGAAGCAATCCTTGTCGAAGAACGCGACCCGTATGTGAATGCGCTGGGCATCAAGGGCGTCGGCGAAATCGGCATCACCGGCACGGCGGGCGCGGTCGCAAATGCGGTCTGGCATGCGACCGGAGTTCGCGTACGCCAATTCCCAATCACCCTCGACCGGTTGATCGGCCCGCAATCATGAATAATGGCAAGCTGCCTCGGCAGCTTGCCGCGCGCGCCGTCAAACCAAACTGACCAGAAACCGCGCCGAGACCAACAAGAGAAAAATGCTGAACACGATCTCTAGCCGACGTCGCGAAAGATTGTGCGCGAGCCGCGCACCATAGGGCGCCGTAAAGGTCGATACTGGCGCCATCACCGCGACGCCGATCAGCGACACGAAGCCGAGCGAGAGCGGCGGTAGCAGGTCATGATGCGGCAGGCCGGCAAGGATGTAGCCGGCCGTGCCGACAATGGTGATCGGCACGCCGAGCCCTGACGACGTTGCGACCGCGTTGTGGATCGGCTTGCCGTACAGCGTCAGCACGATATTGGACAGCGAGCCGCCGCTGACGCCCATAAGCGATCCGGCGAGCCCGATGACGAAACCGTACAGCGTCATCGGCACCGTGCCGGGCAGATCGGTGCCGAGATTCCAGCGATCGCCGGCGAACAAAAACTTGGTGGCAATGAATCCCGCGATCAGCACGAAGGCGATCTTGAACACCGCCGGCGGCGCAAAGGCGGCGATGACCGAACCGCAGATGACGCCGATGACGGCCGGCACGGCCCATAGCCGGATTACGCGCGGGATGACCAGACCTTTTTGGCGGTGGGTCAGATACGAGCGAATCGTGGTTGGCAGGATGATGGCAATCGAGGTGCCGACGCAAAGCTGCATGCGCACCTCTTCCGGCACGCCTAGCACGCGAAACACTTCGTACAGCACCGGCACGATCACCGCGCCGCCGCCGATACCGAACAGGCCAGCGAGAACACCGGTAACGACCCCGCCGATGACAACGGCGAGCGCAAGCCAAGCTATTTCACTTAACGGAACACCGAGGAACATCTCAACTCCGTCATTCCGAGGCCGAGTGAAACGAGGAGCCCGGAATCCATAATCACGATTGTTTCAGGAAAAAGACTGCGGCTCCACTGAGAGGAATGTGGTTATGGATTCCGGGCTCGCGCTCCGCGCGCCCCGGAATGACGGCCACTAGGCCACATTTGCCAATTCGCCTTCGCTGTCCAGAACGCTATCGGCGACGAGCGCCAGCGCCGCGGCGAGATAGTCCGCGCCGGCCTGCGGTGCACTTGATGCTCCTGCGAGATGACGGCGAAAGGCGCGCGCCCCCGGCACGGCGCGGAACAGGCCGTGCAAATGCCGGGTGATGCTATGCAACCGCGTGCCCTGCGCCAACTCGTGCTCGATATAAGGAATGAGCGCAGCCGCGGCTTCTTTTGCCGAATGAAAGCGTGCCGCTTCGCCGAAGATCAGCGGATCGACCGCGATAAGCCGCCACGGCTCCTGATAAGCGGCGCGGCCCAGCATCACACCGTCGACGTGATCGAGATGCTTCAGCGCCTGCTCGACACTGCCGACGCCACCGTTGAGCACGACGGTAAGCCGCGGATGCGCGCGCTTGAGCCGATAGACGCGCTCGTAATCGAGCGGCGGCACTTCGCGGTTTTCTTTCGGCGACAGGCCTTTGAGCCAGGCCTTGCGGGCGTGCACGATCAGCACGTCGGCGCCGGCGCGTTCGATGGCTTGAGCAAAATTCTCCAGCGCCGGTTCCGGATCCTGCTCGTCGATGCCGATGCGGCACTTTACTGTGACCGGGATCGCGACAGCGGCCTTCATCGCCGCGACACAGTCACCGACCAGATCGGGCTCGGCCATCAGGCAGGCGCCGAAGCGGCCGTCCTGCACTCGATCGGACGGACAGCCGGCGTTCAGATTGATCTCGGCAAAACCCGCATCGGCGCCGATGCGCGCGCTAGCCGCAAGCGCGTGCGGATCGGACCCGCCGAGTTGCAGCGCCAGCGGATGCTCGGCCGCGTCGTAACGCAACAACCGCGCCCAGTCGCCATGCAGCACCGCGCCGGTGGTGAGCATCTCGGTATAAAGCAGCGCACGGCGCGTCAGCAGCCGATGGAAAAACCGGCAGTGACGGTCAGTCCACTCCATCATCGGGGCGACAGAAAATCGATGGGACCGACTTTCTGAGGATTTCTGCGCATTCTCAGTCATTTAGTTCCAGCGTCGGCTCATTTCGTACCGTTTTCGGCTCATTTTGTATCATTCGCAAGAGGAGTTGCACTTGGCCCTGCGGCTGCATGTTGCCGCCGGTGACGCCAAGGCTCATGATCGGCGTGCGGGAATCTAATCGTCAAGGATCGAGATTGCTTCCGGTCCTACGCCACGTATGGTTCATCAAAATGCAGTGGCGCGTCCAAGAGAGGTTGGCGCGGCTCCAATTTACAAGGCGAAGAAGCTCCATGGTAATACTCGGGACCACTGCATGACGTCGGGCAAAATCACTGTTGGCCGCCTCCTCGCCTCGCCTGGACAGGGACATTGTCAGTACGGCGCGACGATTCGATGGGAAGATGGTCAGATATCCTCCGTTTCGGCCACTGGTTGCACAGACGATGCCCAAAGCGGTAGAGGGCTTCTCGCGCTTCCGGCCCTGGTCAACGCTCATGATCATGGCCGTGGGCTTCGGCAGCTTGCGTTTGGCGCCCGCGATCAGCGGCTCGAGCTTTGGCGAGCGGCGCTCTACGCGCATCCTCCGGTTGACCCTTACCTCAACACCATAGTGGCCTTTGGCCGCCTGGCCCGCGCCGGAGTCGGCACCGTCGTCTACGTTCACTCTTCGATCATTGTCGACAGGCTCGTCGCTGATGCCGAAGCCGTCGCTCGTGCGGCCAACGAGATCGGCATAAGACTTGCGTTTGTAGTTCCGCTCCGCGACTGCCGTACTTTGGGCTATGGCGACGACGAAGAGTTGCTTGCACAACACCCCGCCGAGGATCGCAGTATCATCCGCGAGCGATGGCTTTACAATTTTCCGCCGCCTGCAGAATACATGGCCTTGGTCAGCGAGATTGCCCGCAAAATCGAAGGACCGATGGTCAGCGTCCAACTGGGACCGAACAGCCCACTTGCTTGCACCCCTGCCCTGCTGGAGGCAACCGCCGCCGAATCTCTCGATTGTAATCGCCGGATACACACTCATCTTCTGGAGACTGCGACGATGCGGCGTTGGAGCGATAAGCAATATCCGAAGGGGCTTGTTCCTTATCTGGACGACCTTGGAATTCTTTCGCCACGCTTTACCGGCGCCCACGGAGTCTGGCTCAGCGCCGATGATTGCCGGCTACTGGCGGAACGCGGAAGTTCGATTGCCATTAACACCAGCTCGAATCTGCGGCTTCGCTCGGGTATCGCTCCGGTCTCGGACTATATCCAGGCCGGAATGAAATTCGCCCTCGCTGTAGATTCTTCGTCTTTTGACGATGACGACGACGCTTTTCGCGAAATGCGGGTAACGCACTGGCTGCACTCGCTTAACGACAGCCCCGCGCCATTGACGCCCAAACGACTGTTCGAGGCGGCGCTTCGCGACAGCTTTGAAGTCGCCATGAACTCGCAAAACTACGGATCAATCGCACCGGGGATGCCAGCCGATTTCGTCATTATCGATTACGATGCGATGGCGCACGACGTTATCGATGGAATGGTCGAAGAACTGGACGTATTGCTGACCCGCGCAACCCGCAAACATGTCCGCCAAGTATTCGTCAATGGCCGACAAATTCTTCACGACGGACGCCCGACAACCGTGGACTTGGAAGCGATGGAACGGGAATTGCTGGCACAGGCGCGCGCAGCCGGTCCCAGCATGCGATCACTGCGGCCGATCATGGAACGATCGCAAGAAGCCTTGCGCAGCTTCTACACATCGACCGGGCTCTTTGGTTCCGGAGCAAGTTAGCGGATTAGTTGGCAGCAAACAGACGATATGATACCCGTTAAGGATCCGAGCCGGGCGGATAACCTTCGATACAATGAACTAGAAGCCACGACCATGTATCCCATGGGAGTGAGGGGGAAGGATTTAATTCATGCAGAGTCTCGTGCTTCGTAACACTCGCGGCCGCTTAGCCTTGTGCGCAGTAATCGCGGCCACAATCGGCATTCTTGCCACGCCCAAATCTGCGGCGTTCGCTCAGGAGAATGGAATAACGGGCTCTGAAATCTCAGTCGGCGCGATAGGTGCACTGACCGGGCCTCTTGCGTTCATCGGCGCACCAGGCCGCGACAGCATGATGCTAGCCTTCGACGAGATCAACGCCCACGGCGGCGTTTGCGGTCGCAAAATTCACCTGCAATTTGAGCACGCCGCGACTCCCGCCGAGAGTCTTGCCGCAGTCAAGAAGCTGGTGGAGGAGGACAAGGTTTTTGCTCTGGTTCTCGCTTCCGGCAGTACCGGTGCCGCTGCTGCGGCCGATTACGTACGCGAGGTCGGCGTACCGACTTACAATCTTTACGGATCGACACCGATTATTCGCCAGCCATTTTCAAAAAATATCTTCAACGGCGCGATCGTTCCTGTGGAGGTGTCGGCGCCCGCCCTCATCAGCATGTTCTACGAGGGCGGTTACACGCCCAAGAAATTTGGGATTCTCGCAGGAACCTATGCCTTTCCGCAGGCAACACTGAAAGCCGTCGAGGATGTCTTGAAGCAGAAAAAGGCGAATTACGCCGTGGAACAATTCGACATCGCCGCCCGCGATTTCACTTCGCAACTCGTATCATTTTCGCGACAGCAGGTCGATTCCATTCTGATCTTGGGAAGCTTTTCCGAAGCCGGCTTTGCCATCAAGCAGGCGCGAGAGATGGGGTTGTCGAATGTGCGTTGGGTTTTGGATGGTTCGGCTGTCAATAGCGCGATCATCCCGATCCTGGGTGATGCCGACGGGGTGCGTGGCTACTACAATGCCCCGGCTTTGCCTGGGCAAACGCCGGCGACGCGCGAATTCGAGGCACGGCTGCAAAAATATCTCGGTTCATTGCCGCAGGGCCGCCCGAACGTTTACGACATGATCGGCTACGGCTCCGCCTATGTGGTTGCGGAGGCGGTCAAGGCGACCGGTTGCCAGTTAACGCGCGATAATCTGGTCAACGCTTGGTCTAATCTCCAGCAGGCGGGGCCCACAGTGCTTGGTGGCTTGGACGTGAGCTTTCCGGAAACCTACACGCCGACCGAACACCAGGGGGTTAAGCAAGTCGGAGCCGCGATCGTGCAGGACGGCAAGTGGCAGGTTTATCGCGTCATCGATGAGCCGTGAGTTTCGCCAATGCTCGGAGAATTAGGGCCCGTCCTAATCGCGGGCATCAAGTTCGGCGCCATCTACGCGCTGGCGGCCCTCGGACTTGTCGTCGTCCATAAAGCCACCAAGACCGTCAACTTCGCTCATGGCGCCTTCGCCATGCTCGGCGCGTTTGCGAGTTTTCTCATCGTTGTGCAGTGGCAGTGGTCCTATTGGGCCGCCTATCTGCTCATCCCGCCCGCGATAGGACTTGTCGCAGCCGCAATCGAATTCATGATTCTGCGCCGCCTTCGGCGCGCCGATATGTTCACTGTCGTCATTGCGACGGTGTTTCTCGGTATCGCTTTGGCCGAGGGCTTTCGGCTGACGTACAATACCGAGTTGTTGGCGGTACCGACGCCGTTCACCGGAGCGCCGTTCATCATCGACCACATTTATGTCACCGAGGACAGCCTGTGGGTGATCGTCGGCTCACTGATGACGGCCGTGGCTTGCGTCTTACTATTTCGGTACGGCAGGCTCGGACGCGGCATGCGGGCAATGGCTTCGAATATCCGCGGCGCGCAATTGTGCGGCTATTCCATCGACGGCGTCTATATGCTGGCCTGGTTTTTCGGGGGGGCCTTGGCTGGCCTCACCGGTGTCTTCATCGCGCCGGTGACGGGCGTCTCCGCCGACCTCTCCATCTCCATCATCACCTCGGGTTTTGTGGCGGGCGTGATCGGCGGCTTCGACAGCCCAAGAGGCGCGATCATTGGCGGCCTTCTTCTCGGCATCGCCGAGAGCCTGTCCGCCGCCTACGTATCGAGCGCCATGAAAAGTTGTATCAGCTTCCTGCTGCTCTTCCTGATTTTGATGTGGCGGCCGGACGGCCTGTTCCCAGAAAAGGCTGCCCGCAGTGTCTGACCGCAGACTGGACTTCGCGGCATTCGGGCCCGCGCTGTTCATTATTCTCTGCATGATTGTCGGGCTGAGGCTCGACAGCTATCCGCAATACATAGTCGCCATTGCCACGATATCGATGCTAGTGGGTGTTGCGCTGGTGGTACTCGTCGGACTGGGTCGCTGCATCACGCTCGCTTCCGGATCGATCATGGCGATCGGCGCATATTCGTCGACACTCGCCGTATCAGACCTAGGCATATCTTATTTATCCGCCCTATTGTTGGCGATCCTGGCCGGAGCGGCGGCCGGATATTTGATAGCGTTGCCGGGAACGCGGTTCCGCGGCCACAATCTTGCGATGGTGACTCTCGTCTTTCAGAGTGTCTGCATCATTTTGATCCGGGAATCGACATGGCTGACTGGCGGCGCCGAGGGCATCCACGTGCCGCGCCCGACCGTTTTTGGCTGGAATATCGCCAATGATGCCGGTTTTTTGACCCTTATCGGGATCCTTGCCGCTTTAATGACGCTCATAGTGAGCGTTTTGGTGCGCGGTCCGTTCGGCAAGAATCTCCAGGCCGCAGCAGGCAACGAGATTGCGGCTGAAGCCTTCGGCATCAACGTGCGCGGCTATCTCACCGCCGCTTTCATCGTAAGTTCGGCTGCTATCGCGCTCGCCGGCGCGCTCACGGCTCCTCGAATTCGCATCATCGATCCTGACAGTTTCGGCGTGTTGCTGTCGATCTTCATGCTCGCCTACCCCATCGTCGGCGGCATGTATTCAATCTGGGGAGGTCTGCTCGGCGGCGGCGGCCTTAGGATACTGCCAGAATTGCTACGGCCGGTCGCCGATTATCAGGACCTGTTCTTCGCCGGGCTCGTGATTGTCGTCGTAATGTTCTTCCCCGGCGGCATTTCCGATCTATTGCGGCGCGCCGCCTCGCTTATCGTCAAGCCCGATCGACGGCGAGGCTTCGTTGATCCCGCGACGGCGTCCGCCGCGACGATGGTTACCCAGAAGCCGGGACGGTTCGAACCATTGCTGCTCGTTAGCGCCGTCGACAAGCACTTCGACGCTTTGCACGCCGTCGATTCCGTAAGTCTCACAGTCCCGGTGGCCGGCATTCACGGTCTCATTGGCCCCAACGGCGCCGGTAAAACGTCGCTGTTCAACATTATATCAGGGTTCCTTGACGCCGATGGCGGACGCATCGAGTTCGCCGCGATATCGCTGCTTGATCTTAAATCCCGCGATCGTATCCGCCTTGGCATCACGCGAACATTTCAGCACGTGGCCATATTCGGAAGGCTTTCGTGTCTTGACAACGTGGTCATCGGTCGCGGCCGCAACGCCGTTCCCCGCGCGATGTACGCGAGCTTCGATCATGTCGTCTCCGGCGCCCGCACGCGGGAGGCCGAATACAAGGCGTTCGCGGCGCTCGAATCGGTAGGCCTTGCCGACCAAGCTCATGCTCCGGCTGGCACGCTGTCGCTGGGCGACCAGCGCCGACTGGAGATCGCACGAGCCATTGTTTCCGATCCTCAGCTAATCTTGCTCGATGAACCGGTCTCAGGACTTTCCGAAGCTGAGGTTGAGGACCTGAGGCAACTCCTGCTGCGCATTAATGTCGAGCGCGACGTGGCGATGCTGGTCGTTGAACATAATATTCCATTCGTCGCCAAGCTGTGCCGGAGTTTATCGGTCATGGGTTCCGGCAGAATCGTTGCTGAAGGTAAGCCGGCGGAAGTCATTTCGCTGCCGATCGTGCGGCAATTGTATTTCGGCGAAGGGGGACCGGCATGACCGCGTTGCGCGTCACCGACCTCACGGTGTCGTACGGCCCCGTGGTCGCGGTCAGGGACTTCAGCATTTCGATTGAAGCCGGCGAGGCAGTGGTTTTGCTCGGCCCAAACGGCGCCGGCAAAACGTCGGCCGTGGAAGCTATCGCCGGATTGCTTCCCAAACGTCGCGGCAAGGTGGAGTTTATGGGCGACGAGATCACCGGATTGAGCGCGAGCTCGATCGTACGGCGTGGTCTGGCGCTTGTCCCGCAGTGGCGCGAATTGTTTCGCACTTTCACTGTGGAAGAGACGCTGCTTACCGCGACCAAAGCGGCTGAGGGGCGCACGCCGATGCCGCTGGACTCCGTCTACTCGCTGTTTCCCGTCTTGCGGGAACGCCGCCAACAACTCGCGGGTTCGCTGTCGGGCGGCGAGCAGCAGATGCTGGCCATCGGGCGGGCGTTGGTCACCAATCCGAAATTGCTATTACTTGACGAGCCGTCCGCGGGCCTGGCGCTGGGAGTAACGCGCACGCTCATTGAGGCTATCAGCCGGATCCGCCAAGGCGGCGTGGCGATTCTGTTGGTCGAGCAGAACATGGAAATCGCGCGCGCGGTGGGCGAGCGGTGCTGCATGCTCGCCGCCGGCAGCCTGGCCTGGGAAGGCTCGATCCAAGAAGCGACGGAAAAGAACGAAGCCGCTCGGGTCTACTTCGGCGAGCATTGATCCAAAGAATCACCGATGGCGCAGAATCAGAATGCCGCTCGGCCCTTGCTCTCACGGGCAGCGCCACGTAAGTTCCCGCGCAATCCTAATGCTGCACGCGAAAGCGCATATCCTGAACAAATAGCAAATAGTAGGTGTCGATGAGCGCTCTCTTCAGTGTTGGTTTTCCGACAGGAATGGAAGGTCTCACCTATCCGATACCATTTTCCGATCCGCAAGAATTGATCCGCATTGCACAACACGCCGAGGCCCTTGGCTACCATTCGATCTGGGGCAACGACCACATGACCACGCAGCATTACGTGCGTGCGGAATTTCCCGTCCCGCCGCGCTTCTGGGAACCGCTGGTCACCTACGCATTCCTGGCCGCCCACACCAAGACTTTAAAGTTCGGCACCGGCGTTCTTGTCCTGCCGATGCGGCGCGACATCGTTGTCACGGCGAAACAGATCGCGACGCTGGACCATCTCAGCAACGGCCGGGTCGAGATTGGCGTTGGAATCGGTGCTTACCGGGAGGAATTCGAGGCACTCAACCCGGATGGCCAGGTCCATCGCGGCGAAATGGTTGAAGAAGGCGTCAAGGCGTTGCGGCTGCTGTTCTCGGAGCGCGATGTGTCGTTTGAGGGAAAGTACTACAAATTCAAAGACGTGGAATTGTTTCCCAAACCGCTGCAGAAGAATCTGCCGATCTATTTTGGCGGAAATAATCGGGAGCATTTGCGCCGCACTGCCACGAGCGGTGATGGCTGGATTCCCGCCGGGCTACCATTGCAGACCCTTCGGCCCATGGTCGACGAATTGAAACAGATGACCGAGGCGGCGGGTCGGGATTTTTCCAAGTTGCAAATCGCGCCGCAATACGTCGTCCATCTCGGCCGCGATCAGAACAAGGCCGTCGCACGGTATCGCGAAAGCCAGATGTTCAAGCATTTCGAGTCGCTGAAAAAATCGACACTGAAACAGCAGGCCTCGATCAAATCGGAAGACATTAATCTCGTCGGCAGTATCGAGACGGTTGTCGAGCGGGCCACAGGCCTTCCGGGACGCCGGCGTAACACATTTCCTCGGTCTCTTCTTCGCAGCAAACAGCGTGAACGAACTGATGGATCAGATGCAGATGTTCGCCGAAGAGGTCCGGCCCAAAATCTCCTGATCAAGTTCGCAAGCCTGCGAATGACTAATGCGCGACGACGCTGCAAGTCGTGACGCGACCGATTTGAAAGAGAAGAGGATGTTCATGGAGGCGAGCCCGTCCACTGCTCTAGGTCAACGCTCGCTTGGCGACCCCAGTCTCTTATTTCCGCTCGAGCCGCCGCTCTTGAACGGGTGCCCGCAAACGAGCGGACCCGATATGCAGTATCCGCTGGAGATCGATTACGATTACTCGCGAGTCCCTGTCGATCTCTTCCTTCAGGCTCCACTGCCTGGCTTGTATCGTTGGGCACCCGTACTTCCTCCGATTGACGAGCATCTGTCTCTCGGCGAAGGCGGCACAGCGCTCGTGCAGTCTACCCGTGTCGGAGAATGGATCGGGCTCGACGGTCCCATCTGGCTCAAGGACGAGAGCCGGAATCCGACGTGGAGCCATAAGGACCGTCTCAACTACTGCATCGTGAGTACCGCGGTCGCGAACGGGGCGCGCGGAATAGCGGTTGCATCCACCGGCAATCACGGCGCTTCGGCTGCCGCTTACGCAAATCGCGCGGGACTTCGCTGTGTCGTCATCTCAGCACCGGGGGCGCAGCCTGCGTTTGAACATTTCCAGAGCCGTCTCGGTACCGATTTCCTTCTCGTTCCGAGCCATGAACGCTGGACGGCGCTCCGCCGCGTCGTTGCCGAAACCGGTTTCATGCCGGCCAGCAATCTCACCCGCTTCCACACCGGCAATCCGTTCGGCCCGGAAGGCTACAAGACAATTGCCTACGAGCTTGTTTATCAGCTCAACGGTCGGATGCCCGGAACCGTCATATTGCCTACAGGCTATGGTGAGCTTCTGTTCGGCGTCACGAAGGGATTTGCGGAACTGAAGCGGTTCGGGGTGATAGAGCGGATGCCCCATATCATATCCGCCGAGCCCGGGGGGCGCGCGCCTCTCGCTCACGCGATGGCACGTAATCTCGCCGCAGCCGAGGTCAGCGGACCCGCCTCGCTGGCTGCGGGTATCGCTTGCACAGTGAGCTCCTACCGAGCTGCGGCGGCACTTCGCTCACATCGCGGCCGCGCTTTCACCTTCAGCGAAGAGGTTCTAATCGAGGCGACCAACGAACTGGCGCGCGATGGTATCTGGCAGGAATATTCCGGGGCGGCAGGTATTGCCGCCCTGCGCGAGGCAAAGCAACGGGGCGAGCCGATCGAGGAGCCCGTAGTTGCAGTACTGACTTCGACTGGGCTTAAGGAGATCCCAGCCACCCCGATCGTGTCGTCCGCCTCAATAACGCGTTCGCTTGACGAGATTATCGCGTCGTTAAACGCAGCGCTGATCGAGACCCGAAGTCGATGAGACCGGCTATGCGGCTCAGCATTTCCTCCGATGGAGGCGATTCGCCGGAGACATTGGGTGCAATGGCGGCAATTGCCGATTGCTCCGCTGCGGCGAATATCTGGATTGCCTCCCATCTTTTTCATCGCGAACCTGTGGCCTGCGCTATGGCAACACTGGCGCAGACGCCACACCTTGGCGTGGTGCTGATGGCGATCAGTCCCTATACGGTTCACCCGGTCTATGCGATAATGGCCGCCGCCACGCTCGATGAGTATTTTCCCGGCCGCGTACAATTGTGTTTCGGCGTCGGCGCGCCTCGCGATCTGGAGGCGGCCGGCATTCACGCCGAACAGCCCCTGCGGACGCTTCGAGAGACGCTGGAAATCTCGCGTGCCCTGCTCGCCGGGGAAACGATCAGCCATAGTGGCCAACGTTACAAGGTCGGTGGCCGTCGTCTATTGATGGGCGCTCACCGCGTTCCGCTCTGGCTTGCCGCATCGGGACCGCAGATGCTGGAGCTAGCCGGCGAACTGGCGGACGGTGTGGTAATCAGCGCGGGGACATCGCCGGCATTCATCCGCTGGTCCTTAGAGCATGTCCGCCGTGGCGAGGAGCGGAGCGGCCGCACCATCGCCAAAGCCGGCCTCGTGTTCTGCTCGGTGGATCGTGACGGCTCGATAGCCCGAGCCCGACTGCGGCGGCAGCTCGCCTATCTGCTGCGCGGACAACATCATGCACGCAACCTCGAACTGGCCGGTACGAAACTTGATCAGCAGGAACTCGCGCGAGCCTTCGCTGAGGAACGGTGGGAAGGTGTCGATGAGATGATTTCGGACGACGTGCTTCGGGCTCACACCGTGAGCGGCACGCCGGAGCAGGCTCGCGAGGCTCTTTTGGCTTACCAAAGGGCTGGGCTCGACGAAATCGTCGTTTATGGCGTGAAGGACCGGGACCAGTTGACGAACATGCTTTCGCTGATGCGGCCGCAAGCCGACAAATGATGATCGGGGCGCTCCTGCAGATTTATCGAACGAAGCTGCCGAGCATTTCAGGGAGATTGGAATCATGTTTTTCAGAGACGATTTGAAGACGATTGCCAACAAGGCGCGAGCAAAGCTATTTGAGGCTTGCGGTGACGCGGTTGACGCGGTGCTGACCACCGATCCGGCCCACGTCGGTTATCTTTGCGGATATCGCAGCGTCCTGCACGACGTCGATCGCACCTATCGCAGTGCAGTGATCGTTACCCGCGAGAAGACAACGCTGGTAACCGGCGCAAGCGACGCCGCACCGGCATTGGAGGTCATCCGCGATCCCGCCTGCATCTATCGCTATGGAACGTTCTTCGTTTCGGCCCGCGAGTCGAGCGTTGATTACTCGGCCTTGCCGAAACCTGAGACCGGATTTATCGACGCTCTTCGCGCTGCATTAAATTCCACCGTCGCTCCGCAATACGTCGTCGGCCTCGATGCCGCCATGCCGGGCGAGTTGCGCGAATTACAGGATCTTGTTCCGAATGCCAGTTTCGACGCTCGGCCGCGTATCGTTCAAGCGCGGCGCGTCAAATCGGCGGAGGAGATCGAGAAAATCGGGTACGCCGCCCGGATCACCGAACGCGGCATGGAGAAGGCACTCCGTCATGCCGCTCCCGGTGTTACGGAGCTCGAATTGAGCACGCTCATAGCTACTGAAATTCGCGCTGGCGGGGGAATTCCGCGTTTTATCGTAGTGACCGCAGGCGAGCGCGCCGCCCTCGCAGACGCTTATGCGACCAGAGCCAAGCTCGCAAAAGGTGACCTCCTTCGCCTCGACATCGGTTGCACGGTCGACGGCTATTGGGCCGACACGGCTCGCACGGCGGTGATCGGATCAGCGACGGCTGAACAGCAGGCGCGCTACGATGCGTTGCTTGAGGGCGAACTTGCTCAGCTCGACGTCGCTAAGCCGGGAATCTTCGCATCCGATCTCTTCAAGGTCGCCGTCGACACGGTGCGCAAGGGTGCGCTCCCAAATTATCAGCGCACCCATTGCGGTCACGGCATCGGTATTGCCGCCCACGAATTCCCCACCTTAAACGCCGCTAATCACGACGTCGTTGTCGAAGAAGGAATGGTGTTTTGCGTCGAGACGCCATATTACGAGATCGGCTGGGGCGGGATGATGGTGGAGGACATGATCGTCATACGTCGCGGCGGTCATGAACTCTTGACCAAACTGCCGCGTGAGCTGCAACAATTGTAGTCACGCGATGATCTCGCTGATGGCCGACGAGGGAGTTTGCCTTACGGCACCGCAATTTAGGCTGTGGCAAGGAGTGGATTCAGTCACGCGGGCGAGAGAGGCCATCTTTATTAGCAGAAGCGGCTTGCTGAAGCTTCAAATCTTCCGTTAGGCGGGCAATAATAAGCTGAAGTAACGCGAGGCCAAAGGACCGATCCTGGACATAAAGTTGTTTAGCCGTGCTTTGGCTCATCTCGTAGAGCTCGCAATCGCTGACGCAGACGACCGTCGCCACGACCGCTCAGGTTGGTTAAATCCGTCCCGCCAATTCCCGTACCACCTCGAGACCAAGCCTGCGCTCTTCGCGATTGCCGCCTATTTCGATGATAGGCTCGCTGAGGCCGATCGAAAGGTAGGCCTCAAGCCGGTCCCGACATTCCTTAGGGGTACCCGCGACGCCGAATACATCGGCGGCCTCCAGCGGTAGCAGACGCGTCGCGGCATCCAGATCGCGACGGCTCAGGGCGGCGATGATGCCCTCGTGGTCAATGTCGAGTCCGGAGGATTTGATGTTTTCGGCATGGCCTTTACTGCGAAACAGGTAGGCCAGCTTGCGCAGCAACGCAGCCTTGGCGGCTGGTCCATCATTCGACACCTGGAAATTGATGAAACCAGCCTTTCGGACCGCGCTCGGGTCGCGGCCATCGGAGATCGCGCCGGCATCAACCATGTCCAGGCACCGGCGACAGTTCGCCAGGGTCATGCCCGCGGACAAGCAAAATGCCATCGCCAATCTGGCCCGCCAGCTTCAACACCTGCGGCCCGGTCGACGCGACGTAGATCGGAATATTCGCATTCTTGCCGAACTCCATGTGGGCGCCACGCAGCGTCTGCACCTCACCGTCCATGGTCACCGATTCACCAGCAAGCAACATGCGTAGCGCGCTGACATATTCGCGGATCACACGCACCGGCTTCACCGGCGCCACGCCCGAACTCGCTGAGATTGAGGACATTGCCGACGGAGACCGCGATCATGTTTCGGCCCGGCGCTATCTCATCCATCGTCGCCATGGACATCGCCACCGACAGCGCCGGCCAGAGATATGGCGTGATGGCGGTCGGAACCAGCCACGCCTTCTTGGTGACCGCGCTCGCCGCAGCCGCCATGATCATCGCTTCGCGGTAGCCCATGTGTTGGGCGAACCACAGGCTGTCGACGCCCGAGGCTTCCGCCTCATGGCAGATTTCCAGAATTTCGGTCGCGGACGAAAAGCCATCAAAATAGATACCGAGGCGCATTCGTTTGTTCTCTCTCAGCCGAGGCCGTAAGCCTCAATACCCTGCAATAAATGCCTTAAAGGAAGCGCGAGAATGGCCCTTCATTCATTCTCACTTCAACATCAAGTCGCTCTTCGCCGGCAGGTATTCAGCCGAATACGTGGATTTCACCTCCATCGCCGGCAGCTTGAACACGGATGCAATGGTGTCGATGGTCTTCTGCATGCGCGCCGGATCGACGGAGCTAAGACCCTCCTTCTTCACGTGGTCCGTCACAATGGCAGCGTCGATGACGTGCTGAAGACGGACCCGCTCGACCTGCTCGCTGACCAACGGGTCGCGCTTCTTGATCGCGGCGATGGGCAGATTCGGATCTGCGATCGAGGCTTTCAGCGCTGCTACAAAACCCTTGATCACGTTTTTGACGATCTCGGGATTTGCTTTTGCATATTCTTCCTTCACAATAATGCCGTGACCATAAAGGTTCACTCCGTAATCGGCGTACTTCATGACGTTGAGGTCTTGCTCGGTGATGTTCAGCCGATCGAGTCCCGCGAGGTCAGTGATGAGGGCCACCGAAGCATCGGCCTGTCCCTGGACCAGCATGGTCTCACGTAATTGAGGCGTGACGTCGAGCCACTGAATGGTACTCGGGTCGAGCTTGGTAGCCGCGGCAAAGAGCGGGAACATCACACGACTGGAAGCGGCAGGCGGCGAGGCGAGTTTCTTGCCGACCAGATCCGATGGCTTCGAGATTCCCGACTTCTTCAGCGCCATGACGACCATCGGGGCATCATCATACACTTGAAAGACGCTGATTAGATTTCCGGCCTGCCGGCGGCCATTGAACTAAATCATGGCACCGATGTCCGCGAAAGCCATGTCGTAGGTACCGGCCGCGACTTTGCCGATGCTGTCGGCCGAGCCATAGCCGCGATCGACCGTCACCTTGACGCCGGCGCGCTCGAAATAACCGCCGTCCGCCGCCAAAATGAACGGCGATTGCTGCCCCTGAATAGAATAATCGAGCGCGAGCTTGACGGTCGGAAGCTCCTGGCTCATCGCCATAGAAATGCTCCACATTGACATGACGCAGCCTGCTATCGTGCTCAAGAACGACTTGGTCATATCGACACCTCTCTATTAGGTAAATTTTCTCAGATCTCTTGTTGTGTCTTGCGGGTGGCCCATTGCGTGGTGTGGCCTTCGATCGCGGCGAAGATCATATACATGACGATGCCCATCGCGGCGGTGACCGCAAGTCCCGAGAACACCAGCGCCACCCGGAATTCGGCGGCAGCTTGGACCATCATCGTGCCGATGCCCCGGCTTGAGGCAATCGACTCGGAAATCACAGCGCCGACAAAGGCCAGTGTAATCGCGACCTTAAGCGAGGCAAAAAAATAGGGAAGCGAGCGCGGCAGGCCAACCTTTAAAATCAGGTCCATCGGCCTCGCGCCGAGCGAGCGTAACACGTCTTCCAATTCAGGTTCGACGGTGGACAGGCTGGTAGCAACATTTACAGCAATCGGAAAGAAACTCATCAGGAAGGCAACGAGGATCGCCGGCACCGTGCCGACGCCAAACCAGATCACCAGCACCGGCACGATCGCGACCTTGGGGATCGAGTTGAATCCGATCAGCAACGGATAGAGCCCCTGGTAGACCAGCCGCGAGGAGCCGACAGCTATGCCGAGCAGCAGCCCAAACACCACGGACAGCGCGAAGCCGATCAGCGTCGTAAGGAGCGTATGTGAGGCGTGGAACCAGATCGCGCCCCAGTATTCGATCGTCGTGGCGATGATCCGCGACGGCGTCGGCAGAATGAATTCGGCAACATGGAAGGCGCGGCAAAGCCCTTCCCAAAGCAGGAGAATGAAGGCCATCACCAGCCACGGCATCAGGCGTCCGAGAAGCTCCTTGCTCAATGCACGCCCCCCGTGCCGGTCACGTCGGTCGCCTGCCGTTGATGCCTGATCTGTTCACGCAGGTGATGAACGATGTCGGTAAAGGCCGGGTCGAACGCTATCTCCGGCCGGCGCGGGCGTTCGAAGGAGACATCAAAGGTCGCGACGATCCGGCCAGGCCGCGCCGACATGACGAACACCTTGTCGGCGAGATAAACCGCTTCGCGGAGGTCATGCGTCACCAGAATGGTGGTGCACTTGCGCTCGATCCAAACGGCCTGCAGAACGTCCCACAATTCCTCCCGCGTGAAGGCGTCTAGCGCCCCGAACGGTTCGTCCAGCATCAGCAGCGATGGCTCATGGATCAGTGCGCGGCACAACGATGCGCGCTGCTGCATACCACCCGACAACTGCCAGGTATATTTGGTGGCAAAGCCTTCGAGCCCAACCGACTTGAGCAACGCCAGCGCTCTGGCCTCGTGCTTCTTTCGATCGGCGCGGAACGTATGCCGATGCGGCTCCACGATTTCCATCGGCAGCATGACATTGGAGATAGTCCGCCGCCACGGCAGCAAGGTCGGATTCTGAAACGCCATGCCGACCATTTTGAGCGGACCGTCAATTCGTTGACCCGCGACCTCGATCGTGCCGGAGGTTGGTGGGCGTAGGCCAGTCACCAACTTCATCAGCGATGACTTGCCGCAGCCTGAGGGACCGACCACGGCAACGAAATGACCAGCCGCGATAGCCATGTTCAGTTCGTCGAGTGCCATGGTCTTTTCCTTCACGCCATAGACGAGGCTGACGCCCTTGATGTCCACAAAACTGGAGGGCGAAGGCGCGATCATTTGATGACCAGGAGCCTGTCGGTATCGGCATAATCGGACAGAAGTTCAGAGCCCTTGGCATTGACTAGCAGCATGTCCTTATTCTGCATGCCGAAGCCGTGACCAGTTTCGTAACAAAGCGGCTCGAAGCCGAGAACCATGTTCTCCTCGATCAATGCATCAGACCCAGGGCGCCCAAGGATCGGCGTCTTGCCGAGATACGGGTCTTCGTGGAGATGCAGTCCGATGCCATGGCCAACGAAGGAGATCGGCGGCAGATTGGCCTTTTGGAGCTTCTCGATGAAGGCCTCGTAGATCTCGCGACAGCTCGCGCCCGGCTTCACCATCTTCATGATCTGGTATTTGCAGGCGACGAGATGCTGCCAGATTTCGTTGGCCATCGGCGGAGCCTCTTGCACAACGGCGGTACGGCAGACGCCGGCCTGATAGCCGCCGATGACGGAGAAGATCTCGACACGGCAGACGTCCCCGCGAGTAAGCTTCCGGCTGGTGGGGCCGACATTTGGCAGACGGCTGCGATCGCCGGTGGCGACGATCAGAAGCTTGAAATGTTCGGCACCAAGTTCGTAAATATTGCGCGTCAGATGCGCCGCGATATCCATTTCGGTATCGCCCGGCTGGACGCTTGCGATCGCATCCGTGATCGCCTGATCCGCAATCCGTGACAACCGGCGCAGCAATCCGATTTCCTCGGCGTTCTTGATCTGCCGCAAGCGAGCCAACATGCCCTCGCAGGGCGAAAAGCGGGCCCTGGGAAGCGCCGCCTGCAAACGCGCAAAGTCACCGGCCGACAGATAATCCATTTCGATGCCGATGGCGCCGGCGCCAAGACCGAGGTCGGTGAGTTGAATGGCGAGCATCGCCATGGCGTCGTCGCTGAATTCTTTCCAAATTCGCCGCGGCACGTCCGGATCGCGGCGCTTGATTGTGGATTCTTCCATGTCGACGGCGAAAATCGCGGCCTTTGCCGAAGCGTCGACAATCACCATGGCGTGGCGGTGACGGATCAAAGGCTGCGATGGCACCACGAAGCCCGCCGCATAAGCAAAATTCTCCGGCGAGCAGGAGATCATGGCGTCAAGCGCGTGCGCCTCCATCGCCTTGGCTTGCCGCTCCAAAATCTCTTGCCGCATTCTCATTACCTCAATAGAGCCCGCGCCGCGCGACTAGTCGTGCACGCGATATTTCTCGATTTTATTGACGTCGACATCGATCCCCATGCCGGGGCCCGTCGGCACTTCGATTGCGCCGTCGACCAGCTTCATCGGCTCGGCGATCAGATCATCTCGATAGTAGATGCCGCCAATCTGTCCGCTCTGGTATTCCGAGGGCGTTGAGACCGGAATCACGCAGGACAATGTAGCCGCCGGTGCTGCCGCGGCGAGGTGAAGGTTCGCTAGATTGCCGACCCCGGTCTCGACCGAGCCGTTGACATTGCAGATGATGCCGGAAGCGCGGCAAACCGCAGCGACTTCCATCGCCTTGTACAGGCCGCCCGGCTTGGTGGTGTAGATGGAGACAATCTGCGCGGCATTGAGCTCGGCAATCTGTGCCGCGTCGTGCGCGTTCCAAGCCAATTCGTCCGCCATCACCGGCGCGGAAATCGCGCGTGCGACTTCGGCAAGGCGTTCGATGCCCATCACTGGCTGCTCGAAATACTCCAACCGCTCCTGTTCGATCTGGCGGAACACGCCGATGGCTTGGCCCGGCGTCTTGTAGCCCTCATTGGCATCAATGCAGAGATTGACGTCGGGTCCCGCCGCCGCGCGGACGGCACGAACCACGGCAATGTCACGCGTCGGCTCCACCCCAACTTTGATCTTGATGGTCTTAATGCCCTCCGCGACAACCTGGGCAGCCTCCTCTGCCGCCAGCTTGACCGATAGCAAGCCGATCGAATGCGTGACAGCGACGGTTGAGCGCGCCTTACCACCCAGAAGTACATGAACCGGAACCCCGAGCCAGCGGCCGGTCAGATCGTAGACCGCGAACTCGACCGCCGCCTTGGCGTAAGGATAGCCTTTGATGATCGCATCCATACGGCTATGCAACTCGACGAAATTGCCAAGCTCGATACCCAGGATTGCCGGCGCGAGATAATTCTCGATGATCGTGCGAACGATGAGCGCCGACTCGCCGAAATAACGACCGAACTCACCGCCCCAATCTTTCAGGGCCGGGGCCTCGCCCCAACCGACGTGACCCGAGTTCGTCGGTGATGCGGACGAGAAGATAGCGACCGATCGGTTCGGTCAGGCCGGTCCATTTATGCTCGCGGCGAGTCGTCAGCTGAACCAGGACAGTCTCGACCGATTTAATGGCCGGCATGAACGCTCTCTTCCTACACTGTGATCACAGTAAAACTTTGCAGTTTCGAGGTTGTCAAGGCGACGGCTCGCTTGGTTTCCAGGCTGGACGTGACGCCTTAATGCTCAATCCCTCCACAACCTTTGAAATTGCAACGCGACGACTTGCTCATAGGCAACATTCGCCGCGAGCATGCCTATGCGGCGGGTGTAAGCGTTCATTGACTGAACAACCGCTGGAGAAATGGCTGGGTCGTAGTAAGGCAGATCGCGCTCAACCACGCTCGCGATAAGGGAAGCCTCGCGCGCGGGGAAAAGCCGCTTGGCGGCGACGGTCGCGTTGCTGGTATCCGCTTTCAGCAATTGCTGCGCCTTGCGCACGGCACGGATTACCGCAGCCGCGGCGTCGGGCCTGTCTTCAATCACACGATCCGTGGTCGCGATCGCGCCTAGTGTATAATTGAAGCATTCCTTGGGGCCGTCGCCACGCCGGACATCGAGCACGACGTCGCCGATGCGGTCTTCCACTGCCACTTCCGCGCCCATTCCATTGGCAAAGAAGCCGTCGATCGTGCCGTTGCGCAACGCCTGCGCGACGGCGACGCCGAAATTAACACCCGGCTTGAGTGTCTCCTGCGGCATCGCGATGTCGATGTTTGCTTGCGCCGGATCGATGCCAGCCGCTTTCAGCAACTCCCGCAACGCCCGGCCGACAAAGGGCACTGCGCCGATGCGGCGATTTTTAAGCGCTGCGAGATCACCGCGCGCAATGCCGAGGTCCCTACGCATGACGAGGTACCAGTACATACCCTGCGCCTGGGCACACAACAGCTTCGCGCCCTGCCAATCGGGAAACGCCAACAGCGGCGCGTGTGCCGACGCGCCGACGAAGCTGGCATAGCCGTCCTTGAGCGCTTTAATGCAATCGCCGAGTGGCGAAATCAGCTCCAACGTCAGGTCGAGTCCCTCTTCCTTGAACAAGCCGAGTTCGGCAGCGGCAATCGCGGGAAAATAGGAATTGGAAATCAGATCGGGGATGGCGATACGCATGATCCGCTACGGCACCTCATCTGACGGCACGGCCGGGGAAGTCGCCATTGCCTTATCCCCGCTCGCCGGTTTCAACGAAATGCATGAACTGCCCAACGCTCATGCCTTCCATGCCCATTTTTTTCAGCGTGAGACCTTCGACGTTGTAGTCGATGCCCATGCCGATCGAGGCCATAAGCACCATGGCGTCGATCGCCGGCGTCGCTACTCCGGCTAGGCGGCCAAGCGCGGCAAAGGGCACAAGCCCGTAGCCTATATCCTCATGCACATAGCGATGGTCGAGCGAGGACGGCGATTTGATCGTTTCGTTCGGTTTGCTCTCTTCGCAGGCGAACGAAATCGAGCCGCTTTCAAAAGCTTCCTTGGTGGTCAGCCCAGCCCCATAGAAATTTTCCATAAAGCTCCGTGCCGGAACGCCGAGCGCCTTCGCCACTGCCATGCGCTCATCGTCAATGGCCTGAGAGACGCGGCCGACGGCGTCGGTGATGCCTTCTTTGTAGAACTTGAAATTACCGTTGGTCCGTTGAATCCAGCCCGCATTCAAAATCATTCCCGGCGGATGGAACACGGCGTTCATGTTGGCCAGCGCGGTCTCGATGACGCTCGAAGCCTTGATGATCTCCGGATAGATAGTGTGGACGATGTCGTACATTTCGTCGACGTAGCGTCCCGGCAGCGCGGCGAAACGTTGCTTGCGCATGTACGAGTAGATGCCGACGGCGGCAGGCCCTTCCATGCGGGTGACGTAGGTCAGCGACACGGTCTCGCCGGTTTTCACCAAGCCACGATAGCCCGCATCGCGCAGCTCTTTGAGGAAATGCAGGCCACCTCCGGTGTGGCCAGGATTGAGGAAAATCGGCACGCTGCCGTCGATCAGCAGAGCGAGCGCCTTAGCGTAATATGCATGCGCACTCGAGGGAACGACGAGCATGATCAGATCGACGCCCTTGATGGCCTCGGCGAGGTCGGTCGTCATTAGGGCGATCGGAAACAGACCCTCCTGCACGCCGCGCGCATTGATACCACCTGCCTGCCGCAACGGCTCTAAGGCGGCGTCGCGGCGCGCATGGAGGTGAACCACAAAGCCGCGCGCCGTGAGATCGGCCGCCGCAGCGCAGCCGCCGTGACCCGCGCCCAGGACCGCTACCGCCTTCACCCTCGCCATGACGCTTCCGTCAACTGTGATCACAGATGCGTCTGTGATCACAGCGCTAGACGACCGGCGAGTCAAGAATATAAAATTGTGCAGGTCGACCGCGCCTTGTGCACGTACCCGGTGGCGGCGGCTTTGACATGACGAGGGGGGTCGCTTCTCGCGGCAGCTGGGACAACTTAGCGTGGCGAAGAAAAAATCGAAGACGAAGGCTGCAAAGCTTGAACAACCTGATCACGCCACGTCGGCGGCAGGGCCAGTTTCGCAGCAAGTGTATCGAACATTGCGTGGGCTTTTGACGACAGGTGGTTTTCAGCCGGGCGAAACGGTCAGCTTGCGCAATTTAGCCAAGCGTCTCGGCACCAGCGCGATGCCAGTGCGGGAGGCAGTCAACAGGTTGATCGCCGAACAGGCGCTGCAAATGATGCCCAACCGGCAAATCATCGTTCCGCGTATGACGCGGCGCAAATACTTCGAGCTCGTCCATGTGCGGCAACTCCTGGAGGGCCTGGTTGCCGGCAAAGCGTGCGATAACATGACCGCGCCAATCCTGCGCGAACTCGAAGCAAACCATAAGAGCCTTATCGTTGTCTTGACCGAAGCCGGCTCGGTCTCGGAAATCCTCACGCGCAACAAGGAATTTCACTTCCACTTATATAGAGCGGCACAATCTGACGTGTTGATCCCGATCATCGAGGGATTGTGGATGCAGACCGGTCCATTCCAGGCGTTATCGCTGTCGCGGCAAAAGTCGCTCTGGCGGGCGCATCGTCACACTGCGCTGCTGAGGGCGCTGCGCCAACGCGACCGTAAAAACGTTATCGCGGCGATCCGGGGCGACATTGGCGATGTCGCAGACATGCTGATGCAGATCGGCGTGTTCGATGAGGAATAAGAATCGTGTCGGAAATTCGTCTCGCTCGGGATGGCGCGGGCCCGCGCATCCCTGGCGAGACTCGTTGTCCGAGAATGTCGGACATGTACCAGCGAATGATAGCGCACTTTTAGCGATGCTCTGACCTACGCGGGCATATAAGGCTGCGAGGCATGGTTGCTAAAATGTGGGGTGACCCGCAGCGAGAACGTTTCCTAGTCTTTGTATGTTCTCCCGGGCCGTCAGCCCATCGAACGTCAATGCCAATTCCGTGACGCCAGCGACGCGGTATCGACGGGCGGCGACAAGACAATCCTCCGGCGTTCCCGCGAGACTGAAGGCAGTCACATATCGCTCGTCGAGGACATCGGCCGCGTCCTCGCCGGCTTGCAACCGAGCGGCGGCGGTCGCGAATTCCGCCTCTGCAATGTGGGTGCCGGTGATCAATCCCTTTTTGGCCGAGTTCGAGCTTCTGCCCGAGGCTCCAAAACCCAGGAAGCATTGTGCCAATCGCGCGTTTGGCCGTCTTCGCCGCCTCTGCGCGGTCTTCGCCGACAGCACAGGGCATGTATTGGATGACCCTCCCCTCTCCTGAACGGCCGGCGGCATTACGGCTCGCGCGCGTCAGTTCCGCGACCTCCCTGGCGAATTCGGGTGAGCACATATTAGAGATGATTAGACCGTCAGCGGCTTCGCCTGCGAGCTTGGTGGTCAAGTTGCCGCGTCCGGCCAAAAAGATTGCAATGTCGGCCCGCGGCGCGAAGTCGAGCTTCACTTTGCGGGCGGAAAATGCCGGTCCGACATGATCGACTTCTTCGCCGCGCAATAAGCCGCGCACGATCGTGAGCGTATCGCGCAACGCGGGGAGCGGCTTATGAGCGTCGAAGCCAATTTTTCCCACCGCCGCGATGATGCCGGAGCCGATACTGAGTGTCGCGCGCCCTTTCGAAAGCTCATCGAGCGCGCCGATCTCCATCGCCATCATGGTTGGATGGCGGCTAAAAGGGTTGAAAACGCCGGTGTTGATTTGAAGCCGGCTGGTTGCGGCCGCGCACACGGCCGCGGCCGGAAGAATGCCGCGCGCGAACGCATTCTCGGCAAACCAGATGCCGGCGAATCCTAATTCTTCCGCCATTTTCGCCAACGCGACGCAATCGGCGGCCGGCATCGAGCCGTGGAGACGAAGACTAATATGGGGCAATTCGTTCATTGTTGCGCCGCCGCTCATTGAAGGTTTCTTATCGGATTACTGCACGTCGGAAGATTCACGGGCGTCCTGGATCTCCGCGCAGCAACGGCATTCGCACATTGGTCACGCTCTACCCGCCTTTGACGTAACGATCGAGGGTAACATCGATGAAATTGCGACGTTGCGACGTGGCCAATTCATGGCCGCTATGGTCTGACGTTTCTTCTCCCGGCCGCATCGTGCGAAGATCAGTCGAACTGTCCCTTCGTGATTTTTGCGGCCTTGACGGCGGCCTGCCAACGCACGCGCTCCTCCTTCAAAAAGGCGATAGTGTCCTCTGGCGTACCGCCGATCGGCCGGGAGCCGAACGCTGCAAACTTCTCCGCGATATCTGGCATGCGCAGGATGCGGTCGCATTCCGCGCTCACTTTGTCGACGATCTCTTTTGGCGTGCCTGCTGGCATGGCCAGGACATCCCATGAACTCAGGGAGTAGCCATCCAGCACCGAGCCGATCGGCGGCACGCCCGGCAGCAATGATACCGATTCCTTGCTCGACACGCCGAGTGCAATCAACTGTCCGGATTGAATGAACGGATACAGCGGACCGAGATTGTCGATTGTCATGCTGACGCGGCCCGCGATCAAATCCTCCGCCGACTGCAAACTTCCCTTATAGGGCACGTGCAGCATATCGAGATTTGCCATCTGTGCGAACGAGGCGCCGGCGAGATGGCTCGTAGCGCCGACTCCGGTCGACGAATAGGCCAGTTTTCCCGGCTCGGCTTTCGCCTTGTCGATCAACTCCTGGATTGACATCACGCCGAGCGACGGAGGCACCACCAGGACATTGGGAAACTCCGCCGCGAGCGTAACCGGGGCGAACGAGGTGTCCGGATCATACTCCAGGCTCGAATAGATGAACTGGTTCACGACGAAGGACGCCGGAGCGCTGATTAGCATTGTATAGCCGTCGGGCTTGCTGTTAGCGACGTAGGCGGCGCCGACATTAGTCCCTGCGCCGGGACGTGCGGTCACAATGACCGGTGAATTGAGCGCAGTTTGCAAACGCTCGGCCAGGATCCTGGCGATCAGATCGGTGTTGCCGCCCGGCGCGAATGGAACGACGATTTGAATGGGGTGATTCGGAAAATCGGTCACGGCGCTAAACACATTCTGCGTAAGCGCTGCCGTGCCCATAAGCGCAGCACAGATGCTGGCGATGATGTACGAAATAGTGCGATGCATCGTTAAATTTCACCTCTTCGCGACATTCCAATCATTTCCGAAATTTCGCAAGCAAAACTCGCGCCAGGACCGGCATGATGGGAAATGCGAGGCTTTGTCCCTTCGGCAATATTGGGCCGGCAAGCCCCCAAGGCTGCGACTGCCGTGACTGCTGTACGAATCATCCGTCTCGTTTGTCCAGGCACCTTCGGCTTTATATCGCTGCTGGCTATGATATGAGCGATGCCGTTGGCATCGACGCCGACGGCAAAATCCCCTGAGGTATCCGGTAATGAGCGAGACAAATCTTGTCGGTGGCACCGAGGAAGATCGCAAAGAAATACTGCGGCTTCACGAAAATTACATCGACGTGAACACACGATTTGATTGGCAGAACCTTCAACCCATTTTCAGTCCTTCGCCAGAAGCGACATATTTCAACCTCAACGGCCACACCTACAAGGGCCGCGAGCACTGGACCCGATTATGGAAGTTCTATGGGCAGAATGTGCAGTCCACCTACTGGACGCCCTTTGATGTGGGCGGAACGGTGAGCGACAACATGGCGGTCGTCTGGTGCCATCGCAAGACACGGCGGCAATGGACCGGAAAAGAACCGCCGCCGCGTAACATCAATTACGATAACACCGAATTCGTTTCGCGTTCGACGATCGTCTTCCGCAAAGAAGATGGTCAATGGCGTGTGGTCCATGCCCATTTCTCGCCGGGCGATTCCGGGCCACGTCCGGGCGGCGTCTAAAGCGCCTGCCCGCGCCGATGTGCATTTAGGCCTGTTCCAATTGAATGGTGATCAAGCTCTAAATTTCCTCAGCGAGCCGCATGAATATAGGCACCGCAGCTTCCAAGTCGGCGATCGGGACGAACTCATCCGGCGAATGGGCTTTCCCGATGTCGCCAGGTCCCATGATCACGCACGGTGCCAGCACTTGCAGCCTGGATGCATCGGTACCGTAGGGCGCGACCTTGGGTGCCGCATCGACGAGGCGGCTGCAAAGCCGAACGAAAACGTGATCTGCCGGCAGCTCCGGCGGATCACCCTCGCGTGCTTCGGAAAGCGCCACTCCGGCACGACGTGCCGCGTCACGCACCATGTTCACGACAGGCGATGGATCGACATTCGCACTATAGCGAAATTTGATAATCGCCGTCGCTTTCGGGACCGTGACATTGACTGCAGTGCCGTGGTTATCAACGACGAGATTGAAATCACTGAACGGCGGATCATAGGCGGGGTCTTGAAATGCCGAATCCGAACGAAGCATGTCGTAAATCTTATGCATTTCGGTCAGGAACGGCAGCAACGTCCAATTAGCGTTGCGTCCTTTTCCGCTGCTGCTGTGTGCCTGGATACCTGCAGCCGTCGCCGTAAATTGGACGTGCACGCGATGACCACGCATTGGAATCATCTGCGTGGGTTCGACCACCAGGACAGCGCGGATTTGCGCAGATTTCGCCAGCTTCGAGTGTTGTGCGATCGCTTCGGCGCCGGCCTTGGTCGTCTCCTCATCCGTCGTGATGAGCAGTGTGATAGGTGTGCGTTCCGGCAGAGCCCGGGCCGCGACAATCGCCGCCGCGAGCGGCCCCTTCATATCGGCACTGCCCAAACCATAAAGCGCGCCGTCCTCGATCAGTCCGCTCCAGGGATCGGTGCGCCAGCCGGTGTCCGGCACGGTATCCATATGGCCGGAGAACGCGAGGCCGCCCGGAGGGCCTCGGTGCGCAACCAACGCACGCTTGTCTATGCCGTTTCGATCCTTGTAGTCAACTCTTTCCACATCGAATCCGTGAAGCTCCGCTTCGATGCGTGCAGCAATCGGAATATTTGAAATAAAACTCCGGCTGTCGATTGCGACAAGGTCGCGCGCCAACGTCAGCACTGCGCTGCGATAATCAGTCATGGCTTATTCCCTGCTCGTTGCAGCCGCCACGCGGACGCCTCTGCAGTGCAGTCAAACTTGTAGTGAATCGCGGCGGTGAGACCGCTCACGATATTCAAATCCGCCGGAAGATCGACATCCTGTGCGATGGCTGCGTTCTCGTGCAGCAGCGGGACGACGCCGCAACGGCGCGCCTCATCTTGATGCGAGCGATAGCTGCCAGAGCCGAAACGGAACGAAAAAGACACGTCCGCATGCAAGGCCAGTGCATTGGTGCCGGTGCCATTGCGGTCGGGGCTGATCACCACGGGATGCTGTCCACCCAACACGGCAAGCTCACGAATATCGCAGCTTTCGATCAGCGGCAGGTCCACCGGCAGCATCACGATCCGCTCCGCGCCGCGCCGGCGCAGATCATCGCGGCCATCAGTAAGGGCCGCGTTTAGCTCCGTCTGCGCAGTGCGGATCGTTCCCGCGCCGAGTTTAGCCGCAAGCGACAGACTATCGTCGGCATCGCTGACGATCGCTGTCCGTTCGAGCCCTGGAAAGCCGGCAGCGACCGTGAGCATACGACGCAGGAAGAATTCATTAAGGCACATACGCTCCGCCGCGCTCAACGCGGTTTCGAGCCGACGCTTGCCGCAGCGCAGGGACTTTACCGGAATGAGCAGCCAGGGCGCTTCACGCATGCACGGTCCTCGCCAGGTCCGCCGCGAAGGCGAGCACGGCCGCGGCGAGCGCCGCCTGATCCTTCGCGCTCTTCATCACCGACGGCACGACCGCGACGCGCAAACCCCGCGCTTCGAGTGCCGGCTTGGCCGGGGCATCCATCGTGTCGATGACCAGTCCATCGATGAGCCCGCGATAGTGATCGGCTACCCCCTGTACGGATACTTCGCGGTCGAGTTCGCGGAAAATCTTGGCGGCCGGCCCCTTGATCGCCTTACCGCCGACAATCGGCGATACCGCGACCACCGGAACGCGGCGCAGGCGTAGCCAGTCCCGCACCCCGGGGATCGACAGGATGGGATCTATGCTCAGCAGCGGATTGGACGGACAGATGACGACGGCGTGCAGGACCGGATTGGCCATCGCCGCGGCGAAAGCGGGTGACGGCTTCGCCGCTTCGGCTCCGGCGAAGCTCACGCCGGTAACCGCTGGCGCGCATTGCAGGCGGACGAAGTAATCCTGAAATGCGAGCGTCGCGTCTTCAGTATGCACCAAGGTGCGTACTGGCGCGTCTGTCATCGGCGCGATGGCGTGTGCAATGCCGAGCCGCGTGCACAGCGCTGATGTCACCGCGCCCAAGCTTGCGCCCTCGCCAAGCATTTGCGTGCGCACGAGGTGGGTGGCCAGATCGCTGTCACCCAGATTGAACCAGGTTGGGCCGTCCAAGCGCCGGAGCGCGGCCATGAAATTCCAACTGTCGCCGGCAAGACCCCAGCCGCGGGTGCGATCGTTGAGGCCCGCGAGCCAGTACATGACCGTGTCGATGTCTGGTGAAATGTGAAGACCGAGATGCACGAAATCGTCGCCGGTGTTGACGACGATCAGCAGTTCTTCCGGCGCAAGCTGCATCGCGAGCCCCTGCGCAAGCTTAGCGCCACCGACACCGCCGGCGAGGGCCAGGATCATCGTCAGCAGTCCACCATGCGCACGACTTCGGCGAGCGCCCGACGACGAAACGGCTTGCCGGCATTGGCGGCAAAGCCCAGCGTGATCAGCGCTTGCGGCTCCCACAGCGACGGCAGCGCGAGCGCCGCGCGCACCACATCAGGACAGAACAGCGGTGCGCACATCAGGCTCGTGCTGAGACCGGCCGCCTCCGCCGCAACGAGCAGATTCTGCATCGCCATGGCGGTGCCTTGCACTGCCATCAGGTGCTCGGCGGCGGCGCGGCGCGCATCCGGATATGAATCCATGTCCTCCATGGAGAGAGAGATGGCGATTGCCACCGGCGCGCCGGTGATGCGCGCGATCGAGCGCGCCACGTCCTGTTCGATTGCATCGGCCGCGTCGCCATCGCGCGCACGATCCTCGCGCAGGCGCTCTCCCATGGCGAGCGCCAGTCTTTCCTTCGATGCACGCGTCTTGAGCACGGCAAAACGCCAGGGCTGGCGATTATGCGCGGACGGCGCATGAATCGCGGCATCGAGCACCTGAAGGATGAGATCGTCTGGAACCGGCGCCGACGTATAGCGCCGCACCGAGCGACGCTGGCGCAGCACGTCGCCGACATCGGGCCCGGGCGGCGCGCGAAAGAGATCGATCTTCTTCGGCCGCACGAGATCTGCCGCGCAGCCCTCGCCTGGTCCATGGTTGAGACCGCGTACGAGCACGATCGGATGCCCTTCGCTTGCCTGGCCCATGAGCAGCGAGGCCGCCGAGGCGATTTCGTCCGCCAATCCGACTTCGGTGCTCTGCAGCCGGCGGCCGTAAAGGTCCGGCGCGCCGCGTAAGTCGGCGAGCGCCGGCAAGCCGCTCGCACCAATTGCCACGCCCACTGTGCCGTTGCGGAAGGCACGACCGTGGCTGTCATTGATAATGACAGCGACCTCTGCGCCGGTGTGCGAGCGCAGCGCCGCGCGCAGTTCGGCGCACGTGCCGTCCGGATTCTCAGGCAGCAGGAGCGCCGTATCGTCTTGGCCGCCCTGCTCCACGTTCGACTGGTCGATACCGGCATTGGCCATCACCAGTCCAAGCCGGTGCGCCACGATCAGCACGTCGCGGCGATGGCGCACCACCTCGGTCGACTCGCGCAGAATCAGTTCCACCAACCGCGTGCTTTTGTTGACCTCGCGCGCCAGCCGCTCCGCTTCGGCCGAAGGCGTGACCGTGTTGAGATCCACCAAACGCCCTTGGGCTTTGGAGACGATCTTCTGCGCGAGCACCAGCACGTCACCATCGCACAGCGTCTCTCCTGAGGCGGCAAGGGCCGCAAGGAGAATGCCGATGAGATCGTCGCCGCGCTGCACGAGGGGGACTCCGGACAATGCCGTCAACCGCACCTGCGCAGAAGCGCCGATGATCAAGCGTGCCTGTGGTTCAAGCACATTCATGCATTCATCACGCCTGTTCGGCCGGCAACCCGGTGATACGGATGCCGGCACCTGGGACCTTGTAGCGCATATTGATGGTGATCAGAATTGAGGTCAGCGCCTCGGCCGCCGCCGAATTAACGATCGGCCCGGCATGGATGCCACGCAAACCCATGTCAGCCGCCAGCCCGATCACGATCTCGCGCGCGGCCGGATCGTCGCCGCAGACGAGCACGTCGCAATCGACGATGTGCGCAAGGTCCTTCAGGTGGTGTGCGGAGACGTTCTGGAAGGCGGAGATCACACGCACGCCCTCGCCTAACGCCGTCTGGATGGCGGCAACGGCCGAGCCGTCGCCCGGCAATTTCACGCGCCCGACTTTCGGCGGTACCAGCGGCACGGTCGCGTCGACCAGTATCTTCCCCTCAAGCACGGCGCGCACCTCCTCGACCGTGCTGCGTTGCGCGGCGAACGGTACAGTGAGGATGACGATCGCGGCTGCGGCCGCAGCCTCTCTGTTCGCCATGCCGGTGACGCTGGCTCCATCGAGTGTGGCCTTCATCTGCACCGCGGTCGCGACGGCTTTCGCGGCATCGCGCGAACCGAGGATCACGTGATGGCCGGACTTAGCAAGCCGCAACGCGATCCCGCTACCCTCTTGGCCGGTGCCTCCGAGAATAGCGATGGTGTAGGTCTCGGTCATCGAATACTCCAGTCACATGTAGGCGGCGCTGTGACGGCCGCCGAGTTGCGCGTGGCGTGTTGCCGGAGTCTGGATCACGGGCGACAGAGGCGCGCAGGCGTAAGACGCGCGTCGCTGCTCCTCCGGCACGCCCTTGTAGAGCGTGGTACGCTGCTCAGCGCGGCGATCGAGCGACGCAATGATCTCGTCCATGCTCTCCGGCGGCAGTTCCTGGCCGTGTGCGGCACCGGCAGCACGCGAGATGCTTTCGTTCATAAGCGTGCCCCCGAGATCGTTGGCACCGGCACCCAAACAGGCCTTCGCACCTTCGACGCCCATTTTCACCCAGGACACCTGGATGTTCGGCAATACTGGATGCAGCGCGAGCCGGGCCACCGCATGCATCAGCACGGCTTCGCGCCAAGTTGGGCCGCGCCGCGCGCGGCCCTTGTAATAGATCGGAGCCTCCATGTGTACAAAAGGCAACGGCACGAATTCGGTAAAGCCATTGCTCTTCTCCTGTAGCCGTCGAATCGCCAAGAGATGCCGCGCCCAATGGTCCGGCCGCTCGACATGGCCATACATGATCGTGGCCGTGGTCTTGAGTCCGACACGGTGTGCGGTCTCGACGATCTCGAGCCATTCCTGCGTGCGCAGCTTGTCCGGGCAGATGATGGCGCGCACGGTGTCGTCGAGGATCTCGGCCGCCGTGCCTGGCAGCGAGCCAAGCCCGGCGTCACGCAATCGCTTGAGAAAATCCGCGACCGAAAAGCCGAGCGTTTGTGCGCCCTGACGCACCTCGAGCGGCGAGAAAGCGTGCACGTGCATATCCGGCACGGCGTTCTTCACCGCGCGCAGCACCGCCAGATAAGTGTCGCCCGTATAATCGGGATGGATGCCGCCTTGCATGCAAACTTCGGTCGCGCCGCGCGCTCGCGCTTCGCGCACCCGCCGCCCGATCTCCGCAGCATCGAGGTCGTATGCCGGCCCGCGCAAATGCGCGGTCGCCTTGCCCTTCGAAAAGGCGCAGAAGGCGCAGCGGTAGGAACAGAGATTGGTGTAGTTGATGTTGCGGTTGACGACGTAACGCACAACCCCGCCCGAGGCCGTGGCGCGCAACTCGTCCGCCGCACTGCAAACGGCGTGGAATTCGTCATCGCGCGCAGCGAACAACCGCACGATCTCGGCTGGCGGCAACGACTTACCATTTGATGCCCGGTCGAGAATCGAGTTGAGATCGGAATACTGGCGGATACTCGGACGCCCGGCCGAATCCTCGGCCGGTGGGGTGGAATCGCCCGAAGCCCAGGCGGAATCGCGCGCCATGAATTCGCTGTCCGCGACGCTGAAGAGATTACGGTGCAAGCCGGGATCGGCCCAGCGGTCGAGATCGCACCCGTAGCGCGGATAGAGTGGCAGGCGCTGCACCAGCATGCGGCCGCGCTGACGCATGCGCTCAGCGAGCGCGGCGATATGCGGCCATGGCGCTTCCGGATTGACATAATCGGCGGTGACCGGAGAAATGCCGCCCCAGTCGTTAATACCCGCGTCGATCACCTCGCCGATCAGATCGGGCGCGAGATTAGGCGGCGTCTGGATGCTCATCTCGGGACCGAAGACGATCCGCGCGACAGCGATGGTCCACAACAGCTCATCGGCCGGCGTATCCGGATGCGCTGCCATGCGCGTTCCCGGTTTGGCGCGGAACGGCTGGACGATAATCTCCTGCACGTGACCCTGGGCGGCATGCAGATCGCGCAAGGCGAGCAGCGTTTCGACGCGCTCTCGCCGCGTCTCGCCGATACCGACGAGGACACCGCTGGTGAATGGGATATTCAGCTTGCCGGCGGCGGCGATGGTCGCGAGCCGTACCGCCGGCACCTTGTCAGGCGAGCCGAAATGCGCGCCGCCGCGCACCAGTAACCGCTCGGAGGCTTCCTCGAGCATCAGGCCCATCGAGGCGGCGACGGGGCGCAGCGTGGCCATTTCGGCCGCTGTCATCACGCCGGGATTGAGATGCGGCAGAAGGCTGGTCTCCCTGAGCACGAGCGCCGCCATGGCGCGCAGATACTCGAGCGTCGTTTCATATCCGAGCGCGCGTAGCGCCTGCTGGGCTTGGCGGTAGCGCAACTCCGGCTTGTCGCCGAGCGTGAACAGCGCCTCGGTGCAGCCGAAGGCTTCGCCCTGGCGCGCGACGCCAAGCACGTCCTCGGGCGACATATAGATCTGTTGGCCGCGCCGCGGCGGCTGCGCAAAGGTGCAGTAATGGCAACTGTCGCGGCAGAGATGCGTCAGCGGGATGAAGACCTTGCGCGAATAGGTGATCCTGTTGCCGAAGCCCTGGTCGCGTAGCGCTGCCGCGCGCCGCATGAGTCCGCAAGTGTCGTCATCCTTGCTCAGCGCCAGGGCTTCCGAATGTGAAAGGACCAAGACCTCAGAGGGCGAAAGCATTTTACTTCCTTAGAGACTGTTGTGCACGCTGCTCCTCGCAAATCTCTATGCCAAAAAGAGCACTAATTGTCCCGCAACTCTCGGTCACGCCCGGGCCTAGTAGGTCGCGCTCCACTCATGCCGCACCGAAGCGGTGCAGCCAATGCGCCGCGCGCAAAACCTTCTCATCCTGCAGATAAGGTGCGATGACCTGCACGCCGATCGGCAGACCGTTTCCCCCGCGCAGCATTGGGATCGAGATACAAGAGGCATAAAGTAGTGTCCAGGTGCTGTTGAACAGCGGATTTCCGGTCGACCGGAGGCCAAGCGGCGCTTCGCTGCCCGCACTCAGAGTGATGATGGCGTCATAGCCGTCGGCGAGATCGGCGAACATGCTGCGCGCCGTTGCGGCGAATACGACCTGTTCTTCGTAGCAGGTCGCGCTCCATTCACGCGCCCGGCGAAGCCCTTGCTGGAACGATTCGCTCATCAGGGCGGAGTAATCCAAGCGCTCGCTGGTGAAGCCGCGATAGCACTCGACGTCATGGATAACGCGTGCCCCCTGCGCCAAGTGCTTGAAGGACTGCGGCAGGACCAGATCGGGAATGTCGAGCCCCCGCGCGCGCAGACCAGCAACGTAAATGGTAATCGCGTCGCGCGCGTCGGGAGCGGCTTCGGCCCAATGCGGGCCGGCGGAGAAGGCAAGCTTCGGCGCATCTGCCTTCTCGAATTTGACGGGGCCGGTGCCGCTCAGAACGCGATACACGAGTGCAGCGTCGGCGACCTCGCGGGCGAGAATGCCGATCGTGTCCAGCCCTTCTGCCAACGGCTTCACGCCGACGCGGCTGATGCGGCCATAGCTCGGTTTGAAGCCGACGATGCCGCAATAGGACGCGGGCCTCAGCACGGAGCCCAGCGTCTGCGTGCCCAGCGCGACGGGGATCATGAAGTCGGCGACGGCCGCTGCTGAGCCGCTCGATGAGCCGCCCGGCGTATGGGTGAGATTGCATGGATTGTGGGTCGCCGTCGGCGGCCAGCCGGCGAATTCGGTGGTCGCCGTCTTGCCGGCGATGATGGCGCCCGCTTCACGGAGCAGCGCGACCGCCGCCGCGTCGGCTGCTGGCCTGTGATCGCGATAAATGGCCGATCCGTAGCTGGTCGGATAGGCGCGGGTGTCGAATATGTCTTTGATGCCGACCGGCAGCCCGTGCAGTGGCCCGCGTTTGGCCGCCGGCAGCGCATCGGCCGCATCCGCTTCCGCCAGCAGCTTGTTACGATCGCGCGCCGCCCACGCTTTGATTTCGGGATCGCGCGCCTCGATGCGTTCGAGGCAGGATTCGGCGAGATCACGAGCCGACAGACGATCATCATTTATCGCCGCAACTGCTTCGCAGGCGCTCAACTCGTTCGGACGAAGCGACATCGTATTCCAGGACTGGGAGGGGACAAGGGCGGGCGAGTCGAAAGATTGGGACATCAGGGTATCAAAGCATCAGTGACTGACTCCGCGGGAGAGGGTTCCATTGACCACGGTCGCGCGCAGGCGCAACCGCTGACGGCTCTCCAGGTCCTCGCCGAGCGCGTCGAAGAAGTGGAAATTGCCCTCCTCGATGTCGAACACCGTCGCATCCGCCGGCGCACCGACGCGCAGCGTACCGAGTTCAGGCCGGCGCAACGCGCGCGCCGGATTGGCGGTCGCAGTGCGAACGAGGTCGGGCAAGGACACCCCCATGGCGTAGAACTTGGACAGCGTGGTGAGGAGATTGAATGTCGGCCCGTCGATGTTCAGCGCATGCACGTCGCTGGAAATGACATCCGGCAGGAAGCCCTTCTCGAGCATGCCGCGCGCGACGCGAAAGCCGAATGAGAAGGTACCGTGGCCGATATCGAAGTAGATGCCGCGCTCGCGCGCGATCAAAACCTCTTCCCAGATCTCGCCGTCAGAGCGGATCGGCGCATTGGGAAACGGCTTGAAGCAGTGCGTGAGGATGTCGCCTGGCCGCAGCCGCTCCAACACCTCGCGCCGGGTCGGTGGCGGATTGTCGATATGCGCCATCACCGGCATGTCAGTCTCGGACGCCGCTTCAATCGCGAGATCGAGCGGCATCAGCCCGTTCGTGCCGCCCGCGATGCGGCCGACGCGCGCCTTCACTCCCACCAACAGGTCACGGTTCTCATTGATCGCGCGCACGCATTCGGATGGGTCGAGCAGGCGCAGATCGGAGCATTCGCCGACCATCACCGCCCGGCTGTAGGCGAAGATGCCGGGGAAGGAGATGTTCAGATAAGCGAGGATGCGGACGGCCGAGCGCTCGATGATGAAACGGCGGAAACCGGAGAAATTGGCCGGCCCCGCGCTGCCGGCATCGATCAGCGTGGTGGTGCCGCCGCTGCGCATCAGCGGCTCGGCTTCTACGCCCATGGAGGTGCCACCCCAATAGACATGCGTGTGCATATCGATCAGGCCCGGGCTGACAACGCAACCCTTGGCATCGAAAGTTTCAGTTGCGGGCTCCTCGATCCGTTCGGCAACTTCCGCCACGCGGCTATCGCGGAAGCCTATATCGCGCACCGCATCCAGGTTCGACGCCGGATCGATCACCCGGCCACCGCGAAGAATGACATCAAACAACGTTCGGCTCCTTGAGGATGGATGTGGTCATCGGTCCAGACGATCGAAGATCGGCCATGGATAAGCGCGCTCATAAGCGGCCGCCAGCGCCAGCACGGTCGCGTCGGCCAAGCGGCGGCCGACGATCTGCAGTCCTATCGGCAGGCCGCCGGCGCTCCGCGCGACGGGTATCGAAATTGCCGGCTGGCCGGTCATGTTGAAAGGCGCGCTAAAGGGCGCCCAGCCATAGAAGGACACCGGACGTCCGGCGATCTCGCCCGCCGTCTCGCGGCCGATGGCGAAGGGCAGGCAGGCCACCGTCGGCGTCACGATCACGTCGTACTGCTCGAAGGTCGGGCGAATGAGCTGCCACCAGTCATTTTTTACAAGCCACGCGCGGTAATAGGCATCCGGCGCCATGCTTTGGCCGAGCGCGATGAATTCGCGCAGCGTCGGCTCGATCTCATGCGCCCGCGCCGACATGAAGGGGCCGAGGCGGTTCGCGATTCCGGTGACGAACAACGTCTGCCACGCATCCATCGGGGAAGGCAGCGTCAATACGGCTTCGGCGACGCGGTGGCCGAGCGCGGCGAATTTCTGCGCGGCCGCCCGGCAGGCCTCCGCTACCTCAGGATCGATCGCTTCGACGAAGCCGAGATCGGAACAGAACAAAATGTTCAGCGCCGGCAGGTCGCATTCGACACAGTCGCCGAAGCGCATACCGGCGGGCGGCAGCGCATAAAGATCGCGATCATCCGGCGCACTGATCGCATCGAGCACGTCGGAGGCGTCGGCGACGCTGCGCGCGAGCGGCCCAATATGCTGAAGGCCCCAGTTGGGGCCCGTGGGATAATTGGGCACGCGCCCGTAGGACGGCTTGAATCCGACGGTACCGGTGAAGGAACCCGGCACGCGCAGCGAACCGCCGCCATCGGTGCCAACATTGATCGGCGTCAGCCCCGCCGTCGCCGCCACCGCCGCGCCGCCACTGGAGCCCCCGGCAGTTACCGAAGCATTCCATGGATTGGGCGTCGCGCCGAACAACGTGTTCTGCGTCACCGGAATCCAGCCGAGCGGTGGTGAGTTCGTCTTGCCGATCAGGATGGCGCCGGTGCGCAACAGCGCATCGACAACGGCCGCGTTCTCGTCCGGCACCACATCGGCGAAGAGCGGGCTGCCGAAGGTCGTGCGTACGCCTGCGGTCGGCAATGTGTCCTTGACCGAAAAGGGAATGCCGAAGGTGAGCGGCAGGTCGGCACTGGTGCGCAGTTTCTCTTCCGCCGCGCGCGCGATGCGCCGCGCCGACTCCGCGGTGACCGTCACGAACGCGTTCAGCGCCGTGTTGTGCCGGTCGATCCGGTCGAGCAGTGCATCCACCACCTCCACCGGCGACAACTGTCGCGCGCGGTAGAGCGACGCGATGCGTCGGATCGAAAGTCGATGAATTTCCGTTTCTTGGTCCATTGTTTGCTTAAGTTTGAAGCACGCCCACTTTTTCGGCTTGACACCTCATCCTGCCTGCTCCACGTTTGAAGTCAACAAAATTGAAATGTCACAGATGAAATAGTTGCGGCGTAAGATTGACATGTCCAAAGGAGCAAAGTTCAGCGACAACCCCGCTCCCGCGCAGCGCACGGACGCTTACGAGCAGCTTCTCCTGGCCATCATCTATGCGGACCTCGAGCCCGGCTCCGTCGTCGACGAGAAAGAACTTGTCGCGCGCTTCGGTATCGGGCTTGCCGCCGTGCGCGATGCGCTGAACCGCTTGGCTATCGAAGGCATGGTCGTGCGCCGCGCGCGCATCGGCACCGTTATTCCCGATCTCAGCCTGCGCGACCTACAGGACGTCTTTGAGGCGCGCGTCGTACTCGAGGGCTATTGCGCCGCGCTCAGCGCGCAGCGCGCGCAACCGGAGCAGATCGCTGCGATGGAAACCGCCTTCGTCGGCTTCGAGGATGCGATCCGCCGGCGCGACTTCCGTGCACTCGTCGGCATGGACATCAAGTTTCACCGCACCATGGCTGCCTCGGCCATGAACCAGCATGTTGAACGGCAGGTGATGCTGCTGCACAAGAATGCATCCCGCTTCTGGTATTTCGGCCTGCCGCGGCTCGATCCAAAAGCGCTCGTCGCCGACATCAAAAGTCATCTCGATGTTCTCGCCTCGATCAAAAAAGGCGACGCCGTGGCCGCAGACCGCGCCATGCGCAACCTGCTTGGACATTTTCCCGACAATGTCCGTAACTTCTTGAGTGCCGGGATATCGCGTAAGGAGCTTGATGATGAGCGAGGCGTCACTAACGGGCGGCACAGAAGCCGACCGCAAAAACGTTCACGACCAGTTTCTGGCCTATCTTGAGGCCAACTCGAAATTCGATTGGGAAACGCTGCGCGACAAGATCTGGAGCACGGCTCCCGAAGCCACCTTCTTCAACCTAAACGGTCATACGTACAACGGTCGCGACCATTGGGTCCGGCTGTGGCAGTACTACAAGCAGCATATGACCACCGGCGAGTGGATTCCCTACGATATCGGTGGTGTTGTCGGATCGGACGTCGCTGTCGTGTGGTGCCACCGCAAGACGCAGCTCAAATGGATCGGTACCGATCCGCGTCCGAACGAGAGACATGAAGACAAGCAATTCATGTCACGCTCGACCATGGTTTTCCGCAAAGAGACCGGCGAATGGCGCTGCGTGCACGTACACTTCTCCGAGGGAAGTCAGGACCAAAGGCCAGGCGGTATTTGATCGGAGAACAAGTTGCGCGGAGCGCCCTGGAGCGTTCCGCTGCGGACAGGACGAGGATGCGTTCGAGTAAGGTGCTGCCGGGAAGTAGCCACTTATTGGGGAACAAAAAATCATGAGATCGAAATGGATGTGGGGCGCCGCCGCGCGTGCGGTCGCGCTCGCGACGGCAGCAATCGCAATTGCAAGTTTTGGCCAGGCGCAGGCCGCCGAACCGATTAAAATCGGTGTCGTCGTCCCGATCACCAGCGTACTGGCACCCTACGGCAAGCCCTTTGTCGAGGCGTTGCAGATCGCGGCCGACGAGGCCAATGCCAAAGGCGGCGTCGACGGGCGCACGATCGAGCTCGTCGTCGAGGACAGTCAGGCTTCAAACACGGTCGCCATCAACGCGCTGAACAAGGTACTCGAGCAGAAGCCGATCGCCGTTTTCGGCGCAGCGCTCGGCACGCAGATTCTCGCGATGATGCCGATCACCGAGCGCGAAAAAGTCCCCCTACTCGCCGGCCCGAGCACGCGCCGCGTCACACAGCAGGGCGCGAAATATTTCTTCCGCACCGGCACGCACGACGCGCTCGACAAGGAAGTCGCCACGCGTTTCCTGGTGGAAGATTTGAAGGCGAAGAAAGTCGGCATCCTGCATGTTGCGAACGAGTGGGGTTACTCAGGACGCGACAATGTCACGAATTTTCTCAAGGAATTCGGCGGCTTGCAGCCGGTCGCGGTCGCATCCTATCAGCCGACCGACAAGGATCTCACGGCGCAGATATTGCAGATGAAGGACGCCGGTGCAGACGCGGTCTTCTCGCAGGGACATCCCGTGGACGAAGCACTGATTGTCAAGCAGCTCGATCAACTCGGCGTGAAAGTGCCGCACGTCGCGTCTGGCTCGTTGTGTATCTCGTTCCTGCAGAAGCTCGTCACGGCCGACGAGATAGCCGGCCACTATTGTGAAGCACCCGACGTACTGCCGCCGGCCAATCCGCGGCCGCAGGTGCAGGACTTCGTCGCCACTTTCGTGAAACGTATGGGCTATCCGCCTGATGCCTATCCGACGCTCTACTATGACGGCATGAGTATGCTTATCGCCGTAATGAAGAAGTACGGCGTCGACCGCGAGAAGATCCGTCAGGGTTTCACCGAAATGGGCTACGAGGGAATCCTCGGCAGCTACAAGGCGGACAGCGAAGGCAATCTCTGGCATCGCGCCGTGGTGATGAAATTCCTGCCCGGCGGGAAGATCGAGATCGCGCGCCAGTTAGAACAAAAGCCCTGAACGTCCGTAGGTGACTGAGGGGAGAGAAGCCAAGTGGCCCAGATCGTCGCTACCGGACTGTCGATGGGTTGCATCTACGCGCTCGTGGGGCTTGGCTTCATCCTGATCTATAACGCGACGAACGGCCTCAACTTTGCCCAGGGCGAGTTGGTGATGTTGAGCGCCTTCGTCTTCTACGCCATGCTTAGCACGGGCGCGCCCTATATCGCCGCCGCGCTTCTGACCCTCGCCGTCATGGCGGTGGTGGGCTTTGTGTTCCAGCGCCTGTTCTTCTATCCGCTGCGCGACCGCTCCTTCCTCGCCTTCGTCATCGCCACGATCGGCTTCTCCATCGCCGCGCGCAATTTTGCGCTGCTGGTGTGGGGACCAAACCCGCTGCGCGTGCCTTCCTTTTTCACGGCCTCCTCGGTCTCGCTCGGCACTATCGTCCTGGCGCCGGAGCACATTTTCATCATCGGCGTCACCGCCGTCGTGGTGGTTCTGCAATACGCGCTGTTCTTCCACACCGACCTCGGCCGCCGCCTGCGAGCCGCTGCGCAGAACGCCGAGGTTGCGGCGCTGATGGGCATCCGTGTTAGCCGCATGATCGCCATCACCTTCGTCATCTCGGTGATGCTCGCCGGCGTCGCCGGCGTCCTGCTCGGCCCGATCTTTTTCGTCGACACCGACATGGGGCTAAACCTGATCCTTAAGGCCTTCATCGCGGTGATCATCGGCGGCTTCGGCAGTGTGCCGGGCGCGGTAGCGGGTGGGCTTATAGTCGGCCTGCTCGAGATCCTCACCGCTGTCTTCATCTCGTCGATCTACAAGGACGCGATCGTGTTCGGCGTCCTCATCTTCTTCCTTGTGGTATTTCCGCAGGGAATCTTCGGCGAGCGCATCGCGGAGCGCGCGTGATGGCGCGGCTGGCACTCATCGGCCTTGCGGCTGTTGTAATTTTCGCGCTGCCCTGGTGCATCGAGTTCGAACTATTACCTGCGCCTCGTCAATATGGGGCTGATCTATTCGCTGCTCGCCGTTAGCCTCAACATCGTGCTCGGCTATGCGGGGCAAATCGCGCTCGGTCATGCCGCCTTCTTCGGCATCGGCGCCTATACCGCCGCGCTGCTCACGTCCGGCAACAGTGGGCTTTGGTTTTGGCCGGCCTTCCTTGCCGCCGGCGCGGTCACGGGCTTGTCCGGCCTGTTGATCGGCATCCCGGCGCTGCGCCTGAAAGGCCATTACCTCGCTTTGGCGACACTCGGCTTTGGCGAGATCATGAAGGTCGTGTTTTTCAACTGGCGCGAAGTCACGCATGGGATGGACGGCATCTCCAATATTCCGGCGCCGTCGTTTGGCGTATTCGCGCTGCAAGACGACCAATCGTATTACTATCTCGCCGCCGCGGTGCTGGCGCTGGTGCTGATCGCCTGCCGGCGGCTCGAGCGCTCCAAATATGGCCGCCGCCTCGCCGCCATCCGCGACGCCGAACTCGCGGCCGGCACCAGCGGCGTGCCGGTACCGCGGCTCAAGATCATTGCGTTCGTGCTGAGCGCGATTGTCGCCGGCTTTGCCGGCTCGCTCTACGCCCATCTTGTCACCTTTATCAGCCCGGACATCTTCGTGTTCGACGTCACCGCGCAACTCCTGAGCATGGTGTTAATCGGCGGCATTGGCACGACCGGCGGCCCGGTGCTGGGCGCCTTCGTACTCACTTTCCTGCCGGAAATGCTGCGCGTGTCGAAGGCCTATTACATGCTGATCTACGGCCTCGGCCTTGCCGCGCTGATCGTGTTCCTGCCCGCTGGTCTGTTCGGGCTCCTGGCATGGCGCCGGCGCCACAAGCCCGCCGCGACGGAAGAGCCGGCGGAGATGGAAGAAACGGCGCCGCCTTTTTCGGCCGCGCAATGCGAGCCGAAGACCGATGGCGCGGACGCGCCGATCCTCGAAGTGAGCCAGCTCGTCTGCCGGTTCGGCGGCCTCGTCGCCATCGACGACCTTGCGCTGACCGTGCGGCGCGGCACCGTGCATGCGCTCATCGGGCCGAACGGCTCCGGCAAGTCGACTTTCATCAATCTCGTGACAGGCGTCTACAAGCCAACCGCCGGATCAATCCGTTTCGAAGGCGCCGAGATCGCCGCGCAGAAGCCGTGGCGCATCGCCGAAGCGGGCGTGGTGCGCACTTTCCAGAACCTGCGGCTGTTCAAGTCGCTGAGCGTGGAAGACAATGTGTTGGTCGGCTGCCGCGCCGATGTCGAAGCCGGCTGGATGGGCGTGTTCCTGAATTCCTGCGCCGCGCGCGCCGAGGAGGCGGAGCTGCGCCGCCGCGCCGGCGAGGCCCTTCGTTTCGTCGGCCTCTATCACCTTCGGCACCGGCCGATTTCGCATCTGCCCCACGAGCAGCAGCGGCTGGTCGAGATCGCGCGCGCCTATGCAATGCGGCCGAAGCTCGTGCTGCTTGATGAGCCGGCGGCCGGGATGAACCCGGTGGAGGTCGAGCGCCTGGTGCGCATTATAGCGCGGCTGCGCGAGCTCGGCCTCACAATCCTCATGATCGAGCACAACATGCCGCTGGTCATGCGCGTCGCCGACCGCATGACGGTGCTCAACTACGGGCACAAGATCGCCGAGGGCCTGCCAAGCGAAGTGCGCGGCAACGCCGAGGTGATCAAGGCCTATCTCGGCGAGAAGTTGTCCAAAAGGCTGGAACAACATGCCGCTGCTTGAGGTCCAGGGCCTGCGCGCCGCCTATGAGGACGGCGTCGAGGTGCTGCACGGTATCGACCTGAGTGTGGATGCAGGCGAATTCGTGACGCTGATTGGCGGCAACGGCGCGGGCAAGACCACGACGCTGCGCGCGATCACCGGCCTCCTGCGGCCGCGCGCCGGCTCGATCCGCCTCGACGGGCAGGAGATCGCCGGGCTGCCCACCGCGGAAATTGCCCGCCTGGGAATCGCGCTCGCGCCGGAAGGGCGCGGTATCTTTCCCGGCCTCACCGTCTACGAGAACCTGCGTGTCGCCGCGACGCGCTGGATCGGCCGGCGCGAGAAGTTGGATGACGAACTCGCGCGGGTGTACGACCTATTCCCCATCCTCGCCGAGCGGCGCTCGCAGTTCGGCTGGTCGCTGTCGGGCGGACAGCAGCAGATGTTGGCGATCGGCCGCGCGCTGATCGCGCGACCGCGCGTGATGCTGCTCGACGAACCGTCGCTGGGCCTTGCTCCGCGCCTGGTCGAGCAAGTGTTCGACACGCTCAAGCGCATCAACGAGCGGGGCGTCGCCATTATGCTGGTCGAGCAGAACGCTTTCATGGCGCTCGAAGTCTCCAATCGCGGCTATGTCATCGAGCGCGGCGACATCGCCATGCAGAACGCCGCGGCCGCTCTGCTCGAGGACGAGCGCGTCAAAGATGTCTATCTCGGAGGTTAAATCGTGAAACTTCCCACCCTCGGCGTCCGTGTCCATGGCGGCATGACGCCCCGCACCTGCATCGAGATTGCCGAAGCGGTCGAAAGCAACGGCCTCGCGGCGATCTGGTTTGCTGAGAACCCGTTCAACCGCGGTGTCCTGCCGACCGTCGGCGCCACGGTCGCGGCGACGCGGCGCATCCGCATCGGCATCGGCGTGTTCAATCCCTACAACCGGCATCCGACGCTGATGGCGATGGAAGTCGGCGCGCTTGACGACCTCGCCGGCGGCCGCGCGGCCATCGGCATCGGCTCGGGCATCGGCGACCGCGTCACCCGCATGGGCCTGTCCTACGACAAGCCGCTCGGGGCCGTGCGCGATGCCATCACCATCATGCGCGGCATGCTCAAGGGCGAAGCCGTGACCTACCAGGGCGCGGTCTACTCTGTCACCAATGCCAAGCTCGAATTCACCCCGCCGCGGCCGGACATGCCGATCTACATGGCCGCCACCGGCGACCAGGCGCTGCGTCTGTGCGGCCAGGTCGCGGACGGGCTGATGATCTCTAACATGTCGCCGCCCGGCTATACCGTGCGCGCGCTGCAACTGCTCGCCGAAGGCGCCGCCAAGGCGGAGCGTCCGGTACCCTCGACCGTCATCCAGTATGTGCCCTGCGTCGCGCGCAAGAACCGCGCCGAAGCGCGCGCCGTGGTGAAGGCCACGGTCGGCGAGATGCTGTCGGCCTATTGGGCGATGAGCAAGCGCTGGCCCGCGATCCGCCAAGCGATGGTCAATGGTAGCGGCATTCCGGAACAGGATTTCGTCAGCGCTATCGACCGCGTGCGCGCCGGCGAAAAGGCTGCTGACGTGCTCGACGAGCGTTTCGTCGATGCCTATGCCATTGCCGGCGACGCCGACGATTGCCTCGCGGCCATTACCCATTACGGAACCATCGGCGTCACCGAGTTGGTCCTGACTTTCATCGGTAACCAACCGACAGTGGACATGGCCTATCTCGCCGCTGCCGTGAAGCCCAAGGCATGAAACTCGCCTGCCGCGTCAATGGCGAGGAGATCGCGGCCGAGGTCGAGCCACGGATGCTGCTGTCGGACTTCATCCGCCACACTCTTCGCCTCACCGGAACTAATGTCGGCTGCGAGATGGGCGTGTGCGGCGCCTGCACCCTGAGTCTCTGACGGCGAGCCCGTGCGCTCCTGTCTCATTTTCGCGGCTCAGGTTGACGGTTGCGACATCCGCACAGTCGAAAGCCTGGCTCCGGATGGCGAGCTTGGCCGACTGCAACGCACCTTCCATGAGCACCACGCGCTGCAATGCGGCTACTGTACACCGGGCATCCTGATGACGCTCGACACGCTGATGCGAAAGCAGCGGGTGCCACGCGACGAAACCGCGATCCGCGAAATGCTCTCGGGCAACATTTGCCGCTGCACCGGCTACCAGAACATCGTCGATGCCGTGCTGGCACTTGCCGAATGAAGCCCGCCGCCTTCGACATGGTGCGGCCCGCGACCCTTGACGAGGCCTTGGGTGCCCTCGCCGCTAGCGCCGATGACGCCAAAATCGTCGCCGGTGGGCAGAGTCTCGTGCCGACCATGAACTTTCGGCTGGCCAAGCCGAAGTTGCTCGTCGACCTCAATCGCATCGCCGGCTTGTCGGGCGTGCGGCACGACGGCGACTGGCTCCGAATCGGCGCGATGACGCGGCAGGCCACGCTGCTCGACGATCCGCTCGTCGCGCGCCATGCCCCGTTGCTTCCCAAAGCGCTGGCGCACGTCGGCCATGTACAAACCCGCAGCCGCGGAACGATTGGCGGCAGCCTGGTCCATGGCGATCCCGCCGCCGAACTGCCGCTGGTGATGCGCGTGCTCGACGCCGTTTTCACCATCGAACGCGCCGGGGCGCGACGCCTCGCGGATGCCGCAGAGTTCTTTGTCGATGCCCTGACCACCGGCATCGAGCCTGACGAGATCCTCACCGAGATCGCCGTTCCCGTCGCGCCAGAAAGTGCGCGCTGCAGTTTCGGTGAATATGTGCGCCGGCATGGCGACTTCGCCCTCGTCGCTGTGGCCTGCCATTACGCGCCGCCGAAACTGGCCATTGGCATCGGCGGCTTGGAGTCGGTGCCGCGGCGCTGCCAGGGCCTGGAATCGGCACTCGTTGCCGCAGATATGCGACCGGCCGATCTGATCGCCCTCATCCGCGACGAACTCGCTGCGACAGAGCCACTGCGCGACCTGCACGCAAGCGGCGACTATCGCCGTGAGCTCGCAGCCGTGCTTGCCACTGATATCCTCACCGAACTGCTGGGGACGTGATGCGCAGCGGCGATTCCCCTTTGCGCCGAGAGGATGCGCGCTCCTACGCGGTGCCGCGCGCTATGTCGACAACCTGCATCTCGACCGCATGGTGCACGGCGTCTTCATCCGCAGTCCCATCGCGCATGCGCGCATCCGGTCGATCGATGCCTCCCCCGCGCTGAAGGCTGGTGCGCACTGCGTCCTCACGGCGCGCGACCTGCCGTTCAATGATCGGCCTTGGATCACACGCTACTGGCATCCGAATATCCGCAACGGACTGCCGAAATTCCTGCCGTTGGAGCGCGTGCGCTATGTCGGCGAGCCGGTCGCCTTCCTGGTCGCCGACAGCCGCTACCGCGCCGAGGACCTCGCTGAGCTCGTCGCAATCGACTACGAGCCGCTGACGGTGATCGCGACAACGGCGGATGCGCAAGTCGACGGCGCGCCGCTGCTGCACGAGCAATGGCCGCAAAACGTCGCCGCTGCCTTCGGCTTCACCCACGGCGACGCAACGCACGCGCTTGCCGCCTCGGCGCATCGCGTGCGCCGCTCGTTCCGCTTCGTACGGCAGGTGCCGCTACCGCTCGAGCCGCGCGGCATCGTCGCCGATTACGACGAGGCGCGGCAGAGCCTCACCGTCACCATGTCCACTCAGGCGCACTACAATGTGCGGCAAAACCTCGCCACCATTCTCGACCTCCCAGAATATCAGGTGCGGGTGATTGCGGAGGACGTCGGCGGTGGTTTTGGCGCGAAATCGCGCACCTATGCGGAGGAGATCGTCGTTAGCCACTGCAGCCGGCTGCTGCGCCGGCCGGTGAAATGGATCGAGGACCGCTTCGAGAATCTTCAAGCCACCACGCATTCGCGCGCCATCGATGTCGATCTCGAACTCGGCTCCGACACGAACGGCACCTTTACCGCCTTGTCCGCGCAGGTGACGCTTGATGTCGGCGCCTATGTCTTCACGAGCGGCGTGATGACAGCGGAAATAGCGGCGGCGCATCTAAGCAACGGCTACAAAATCCCGAATGTCAGCATCGACGTCCGCTGTGTCGGGACCAACAAGACGCCGATTGCCACCTATCGCGGCGCCGGCCAGCCGGAAGCCGCCTTCCCAATGGAATGCCTGGTCGATGTGCTGGCGAAGGAGATCGGCCTCTCCGCGCTTGCCGTGCGGCAGACGAATATCGTGCGACCGGCCGACCTGCCCTATACGCCGGGCGTGACCATTGCCGGCACTCCCTTACGCTACGACAGTGGCGATTTCCCGGGCCTAATGGCCGCCACGGTGCGGGACAGCGGCTATCGCGAGGCGGTCGAGATCGCGGCCAACGGCGCGCGTCTCGCCTGGGGGCTCGCCTGCGGCATCGAAGGCTCGGGCTTTGTCAATTTCGAAACCGCGAATGTCCGCGCGGACCCGGCGGGCAACGTCACTGTCCTCTCCGGGATGTCCACCCAGGGGCAGGGCCAACTTACCACCTATGCTCAGGTCTGCGCCGAAGCGCTCGGCGTTCCCTATGAGCGTGTCAATGTGCGCCTGGGCGACACGCAATTGGTGCCGTTCGGCCGTGGCGCTTTCGCGAGCCGCGGCGCAATCTTCGGCGCCAACGCGGTTGCCGGCGCGGCGCGGAAGCTGCGCGCCAAAATGCTCGAATGTGCCGGCACGCTGCTGCAATGTGATCCAGAGAGCCTGACGCTGGTCGACGGCGCCATCCGGCAGGCCGGACAGATGCATGCAGCGCTCACCATTGGCGACGTGGCGCGCGCGGTGGCGCCGGGCGGCCCGCTGTTCGCGGGCGAAGCAGCCTTTGAAGCGCAATACGTCTTTCAGACCGACCAGCCGATCACCTACGGCCTCACAGTGCATGTCGTGCGCGTGCGGCTCGATCCGCGCACGGGCTTCTTCAAGCTCCTCGATTATGTAGTCGGGCACGATGCCGGACGCGCGCTCAATCCCATGATCGTCGCCGGCCAGATCGTCGGCGGTGTCATCGATGGCATCGGCGGCGCACTCTATTCCGAGATCGCCTATGACGAGAACGGCCAACTCCTCACCGGATCGCTCGCCGATTATCTCGTCGCAACTGCACCGGACTTGCCGCGCGTGCGCATCGTGCATCTGGAGACGCGGCCCGGCACTAATCCACTCGGTGTACGAGGCATCGGCGAAGGCGGCGTCATTCCGGCTGCAGCAGCCATCGCCAATGCGCTGAACCGCGCCATCGCGCCAACCCGTAACGGCCACGAGAAGCCGCTCTGCTCCTTGCCTTTGACACCCGAACGCGTGCTGGCCGCCTGCCGGCTGGCACGCCAAGCCGATTGACTCTCCAGTCCCCGCCGTGTCTGTCGCACGCCGGATAGCCTTAGGGTTCGACGCATGCCAAATTCGCCTCCGACCGATATCGGCGCCCCCCTCTGTGCCGTTGACACGCCCGCGCTTCTCATCGATTTGGATGCCATGACGCGCAATCTCGAGCGCATGGCCGCTCGGGTGAACGCGCTCGGCGTGCGCCTGCGTCCGCATGCCAAGACGCACAAATCATCGGCGATCGCGGCCAAGCAGATTGCACTCGGCGCCGTCGGCGTCTGCTGCCAGAAAGTGTCCGAAGCGGAAGCGCTGGTCGCCGACGGCATCAGCGACGTGCTCGTCAGCAACGAAGTGGTCGGCGAGCGCAAGCTCGGGCAGCTCGCCGCGCTAGCCAAGCGCGCGCGCATCGGCGTCTGCATCGACCAGCCGGAGTCGATCGGCTTATTGGCTGAGGCGGCGCGCACCGTCGGATCGCGCATTGATGTCCTGATCGAAATCGATATTGGCGCGCGCCGCTGCGGGATCGCGCCCGGCGCGGCGGCGAGCGCGCTCGCGGCCGAGATCGTGCGCTACGACAACCTGCGTTTTGCCGGGCTCCAGGCCTATCACGGTTCGGCGCAGCATCTGCGCACGCCACTGGAACGCCACGCTGCGATCCACGCGGCAGAGGTGGGGGTCAGAGAGACGCTCAGCCATCTCACGAACGCCGGCTTCTCCTGCGAGACCATCGGCGGCGCCGGCACCGGCACGTACCTTATCGAAGGCAGCTCCGGCGTCTGGAATGAGCTGCAGCCCGGATCCTACATCTTCATGGACCGCGACTACGCGCGCAACACGCTGGACGAGGGCGCCAACGCGCCGATGTTCGAACATGCACTATTTGTGCTCGCGACGGTGATGAGCTCAACCTCGCCCGAGCAGGCGGTGATCGATGCCGGGCACAAGGCGCTGTCGAACGACAGCGGCTTTCCCGCCGTGTGGCAGCGGCCGGATCTCAACTACCATCGTCCCTCGGACGAGCACGGCGTGCTCACCTATGCGGACGGCGCGCAGCGCCTTGCCTGGGGCCAGAAGGTGCTGCTCGTCCCAGGCCACTGCGACCCGACGGTCAATCTCTATGATTGGTATGTGGGGGTGCGCGGATTCGGCACGCCGGATGCGTATGTCGAAACGCAATGGCCAGTGACGACGCGCGGGGCGCTGACTTAAACGCCGGTCAATGATTTCAAATTTTTGACCCGGCCATAACTCCGATTGTTTTTGATGAATGCCATCGCGAAAGCGATGCCAATAAATTGAAATGTTACGGGTCACTTTGATGTTGCTTTGCACACGGTCGCCTCGTATCAAGAGATGCGTTCAATAGGCCGCACGGGAGAGTTCATCCGATCGCGATAGCGTCGGATGACGCCGACGGAGCAACCCCCCAGGAAACTCTCAGGCACAAGTGACCGTGCGGTTGAACGATCTGGAGAGAGGCGCCACTGGTGCCCACCGAAGGGGAAAGCCGTGCTGCTCTCGCAGCGGCGGTTAAGCTCTCAGGTAAAGCGACAGATTGGGGAGCAACCGCGGGCTTAGGTCCGCGCCCAACTTTTGTCGCGGAGAGATCAATGCCCCATATCGCCATCATCGGCGCTGGCATCACCGGCGTAACGACGGCCTATGCGCTGTTGCAGCGCGGCTATTCCGTCACCATCATCGAGCGTGAACGCTACGCTGCAATGGACACGTCCTTCGCCAATGGTGGTCAGCTTTCCGCCAGCAATGCCGAGGTCTGGAACCACTGGTCGACCATTTTGCATGGCCTCAAATGGATGATGCGGCGCGACGCGCCTCTTCTGATGAACCCTGCTCCGACGTGGCACAAATACACGTGGCTCGCAGCATTTATCTCCAATATCGCCAACTATCGACGCAACACGATTGAAACGACCCGCCTTGCGATCGCCGCACGCAAGCACATGTCCGCCATCGCCGAGCAGGAGAAAATCGACTTCGACCATACTCACAACGGCATCCTGCACATCTATTGGGACAAGCCGAGCTTCGAGCATGCGCTGAAGGTCAATACCCTGTTGACCGAAGGCGGCCTCGACCGCCGGCCGGTGACGACTGAGGAAATAACGTCGATCGAGCCGACGCTCCACGGCAACTTCTATGGCGGATTTTACACGCCGTCCGACTCGACCGGCGACATCCACAAGTTCACCTTCGGCCTTGCCAAAGCCTGCGAGCGTCAGGGCGCGCAGTTTGTGTTCGAGGCCACCGTCGATCAGATCGTGCAAGATAGCGTCTTTCGTATCTCCTATAGAAAGTCCGGTGCAGACGAAGGCACTGCGAGCATCGAGGCCGACGGCGTCGTCATATGCGCGGGCTTTGCGAGTCGAGATCTCGCAGCCATGCTGGGCGACCGCGTGAATGTGTACCCCGTCAAAGGCTATTCCATCACCGTCCACCTCGACAGCGACCGCAGCCAGAATGCGGCGCCTTTGGTCAGCTTGCTTGACGATCGCGCCAAGATCGTCACCAGCCGCCTAGGAGCCGGCCGTTTGCGTGTTGCCGGCACGGCCGAATTCAACGGTACGAACCGGGATATCCGATATGACCGCATCAAGCCGCTCATCAACTGGACGCGCATGCTGTTCCCGGGCGTCGATACTGAACGTGTCGAACCATGGGCAGGTCTGCGTCCGATGATGCCGAACATGATGCCGCGCGTCGGGAGGGGCCGCCGGCGCGGCGTCTTCTACAATACCGGCCACGGCCATCTCGGCTGGACTCTGTCCGCGGCGACCGCACAAATGATCGCCGATACCGTCGCGACAGAATTGCCAATGTAAATGCCGCTTGCGTGTGCTTCGGCTTTGAATGTTGACGCCACGTATTGCCTCACCTGAGAACGTTACCCAATTAGGGCCGCAGGCAGAGGCCGTGCGATAGTGATCGATAGATTCCAACTTTGAGATTGCTAAGCGCGCTCGATGAGAGGGCCTTTGAGCGGATCAGCATCTCTACCTCGCCGCCTCGCGGACATAGCGCCCTTGCGTTTGCTTCGCCGCTTCATCAGCAAAGCGGTACGACGAGCAGTACGACAATAATGAAGCGCCCCTACCCTAACCTACAGACTTTCAAGGCTTTTTGCCGAAAGCTCTCGCTCTCCATCATCGGCGCGACAGAAAATCGATGGGACCGACTTTCTGAGGATTTCTGCGCATTCTCAGTCATTTAGTTCGTTCCAGCGTCCGCTTTTTTTGTACCGTTTTCGGCTTATTTTGCACCCCAAAGTCGTACTTTTTGGGTTCCAGTCGTACCGGGAAATCGATGGAACCGACTGACAGGGCCTACTCGCAAACGCGGCCTTGAGGAAGATGAGTACAATTATTGAACGGACTCGCAAAGACGGCTCAAAGGCTTTCGTCGCCCAGATTGTCATCGAGAAAGGGGCGCCATCGCTCATCGCGAAGCCCCAAACTGCATCCCCGCCGAACAGGAGGCGAGCCAGCGGCTATCGAAAAGTGGGACCTGCCAACGATCAATGAGTTGATGGAACACTGCAGAATAGAAGCAGCGGTAGTTTCAGCGCTTCACAGGTGTCTCACCGATCAGCAGATGGCCGAGCTTGAGGCCATAAATTTCATGAAGCTTGGTCCAACAGGCTCGGTCGGCCATCCCTCGCAGTTCGGCTTTCTGAGATGTGAGCGCCACATCCGGTTACCCGTCGACACTCACCGCGGAAGCTGAGGTGCCAGACTGGCGGCTCTGGGCCAAGTGCGTCTCCATCAAGGCTCAAATGGAGCCAGGAATTCTACTTATCGGCCGATGAAACAACGGTGCGACGAAAAAGATCGCTGCAAGCCTAAGAGCCGATCCAAGAAGTTGAGATTTATGAGCAAAGGCTTGGTCTGGTCAAGCGTCTGAGCATGATGCGGATCATGGCGAGGCGGACGAAGGCAGCGACAGTTCTGGCGTAGCGCTCGAAGTCGCGCGCCAAGCGACGGTTGCGGCTGATCCATGCGATGGTGCGCTCGACGATCCATCGCTTTGGCAAGACAACGAAGTGGTGCGCATCGCTGCGCTTGACGATCTGCAATGTCCAGCAACCGGTATTGGCAACAACCTTCTCCATCTTCGGCCCCTGGTAGCCTGCATCCGCGAAGATGCGCTCGATGAAGGGGAACAGACGGCGCGCCGTCCGCAGCACTTGGCGGGCGCCATCGCGATCCTGCACGTCGGCGGGATGGACGACCACACTCAACAGGAGGCCGAGCGTATCGACGAGAATATGGCGCTTGCGTCCCGTGACCTTCTTCGCTGCATCGAAACCCTGCGGGTCGAGCGCAGAGCCCCTTTTTGAGCGGCCTTGGCGCTCTGGCTGTCGATGATCGCCACACTTGGGCTCGCTTCGCGTCCGGCCTGTTCGCGCGTCGCTATGTAGAGCGCGTGGTGGATACGCACCAGCGTGCCGTCCCAGTCCCACAGCATGAAGTAATAATGCGCTGTGCTCTTCGGCGGCAGGTCCTTCGGCAAGGCCTGCCATTGGCAGCCAGTCGACAGCACGTAGCAGATCGCGTTCAGCACCTCGCGGACATTCACGTCCCGCGGCCGGCCGCCATGCTTAGCCGGAGGAATCATCGGCTCAACCAGCGCCCACTCGGCGTTGCTAAGGTCACTCGGGTAACGAAGGCCATGCCGCTCCGCCGCGCGGCGGTGTTCGGGCTTCCACATCGGGCGCTCCTGTGCGAATCAAAGCGCCAATCAAGGAATCACAACCGATTCATCCGACTCAATATCTTTTTGGATCGGCTCTAAAGACAGCCTAACAGAATGCCGCCGATCATCGCACCGGCAACAGATGGGCCATAAGGTATGGCATGGCGTCCTTGCACAATTCTTGTGCGTACCCACCCCAATTTGACGATGACAAGATGGAATACGATCAGCACGAAAAGCAACGCGGAAAAAAGCAGGGCGCAATGGCTGCCGACCCACAAGCATACGACGGGCAACAATTTCACGTCACCACCGCCGAGTACGCCCCTGCTATAAAACCAAAGCAACAGGCTTAACACAGCTACGGCAAGGATCACGTTCGATAGCACGTCGTACCACGACCGGAAGATGAGTGCGTACAGGAGATACAATGCCACCAAAAGTAGGACGCTCTCATTCTGAATCTTGAAAGTTCGGAGATCGGTGAACGCGACATAACAAAGAACCGCGACCGTGACCGCCTTGATAACAAGGCCATACTGTTCGCCGTGAAGTAATAGATCGATCTGAATTCGGTGAAATAGATCCGTCACTTCCATACAACTATGCGAAAATATCGCGCCAATAGTTCCTATGGGATATTGCAGTTGATAAAATTGATACGAGCAAGATCGCCGCGGTGAGGATATTTGAAGGAGCACCTAACGCGCTCGGATTCAAGCGAAGTGATCCGGACTCATATTCAACAATCGAACCGTACAAGAGGGCCGCGCTATAGATAAGGCTCAAATTGCTCGCGATGGCCAAGGGAAGCCTTTTCCTCGCGATCAGGCCTGTACAGATCAAACCAAGCAGCGGAATTAACACCCAGATCGATTGAGCCAGCCCATCGATGCCGAGCCTATTGGTGAAACCAATGCCCTCGAAACTATAGTGGAACGACCGAAAGACTTCGAGATTCAGATACCAAAGAAAGGACGATGTTGGCCAGCTCGCCAGCGCTTGCGCACCAAGTTCAGCGCATGCGATAGCGACTACGACGCTGATTGGCCCCGCAAGCTGAAGCTTTTCATTTTGCAGCATGTCGCATTTTGCGGCGGGGCATTTAACATTGGCTTAAATCGCAGACAGGCCTCGGCTACCCTACAGCTGCCACTTCCCTAACAATTCGCTAAAAAGGCGACCTGACCGGCGTGGCCGACTGCCCCGATCGGTTAGCGTCAGGGCTTCGGCGTTATGGCCTCGGTCGAATGGGCATTCGTCAAACTTGCTACAATTGTGGGTTTTACGGCTTTGGATCGTCGAATTCCCTTATATCGCTTAATTTCGGCGGGTTACGAATTGAACGGAACTTTGGCCGCGCGGGTCAGAGCCATGATTAATGAAGTCTATATTGACTTGCGAAAATTGGACTCGGATAATTCGTGACAACGCTCGGCAGTCAGTCATTAGCCGAGGGCGGCATGCGGGCATGAAAGTCAGACGGCTCTGGTGCTGGCTTTTCACGCGTTCCGCTTGTCGAAACGTCGACAGGGAGTGCGCTCGTGTCCGAAAAAGTGAGAAAACTCTTCAACGACCTTCGCAGCGATGAAAGCGGAGCGGCGATGGCAGAATACGTCGTGCTTCTCGGCTTGATTGTGGGCGCCTTAGTCCTTGTGGTTACGAACTTCGCGAATGTGCTGCAAGGCAAGTTCACCGCTGTCTGCGCCGCCCTAGGAGGAGCGTGCTAGGGACCTGAATTTGCGACCGCCGAAGTCGGTCCGGCGGCGCTTCCGTCGGGCTGTGGGTTTTGCTCGTGGCCAGCATATGGGTTCCGGATGCGCAGCAACAATTTGGTCATTTTGGCGGTTGCCATCGTTTTGGGCGGCATCGCGGCCGTATTGGCACGCAACTGGCTGGCTAACCATGCAGGATCGGCACAAGCTCGCGTCGGCACGATTGTCGTTGCCGCCTCGCCGCTTGTCTTTGGCGCGCAACTAACCGCTGAAAACACCACCGAAATTCCCTGGAGTACGGCCGCGCTCCCGGAAGGCGCATTCGCAACGAAAGAAAACCTGCTCAAGGATGGGCGTCGTATGACGCTTGCATTAATTGCGCGGAACGAGCCGATTTTAGTCAGCAAAATCACGGCACCCAATCAGGCAGCGACGTTGTCATCGATGCTGGCCCCAGGAAAGCGGGCCGTCACAGTTCGCGTCGACGACGTGCGTGGTGTGGCGGGTTTTATTCAACCCGGCGACTTGGTCGATGTTGTGCTTATCCGAACCGAAGCGGAGATGAGAAGTAACGAGAGCTATTCCGACGTGATCCTTCAATCCGGCAAGGTTCTTGCGATAGACCAGATAACCGGCGAACGGACCGAACAGCCGACCATCGCAAAAGCGGTGACGCTTGAGGTCAGCCCCGAAGACGCACAGAAGATTCTTCTTGCTACAAATATCGGACGATTGTCGCTGATATTACGTCAACCGGTGGAAACCAGCGCCGATAGAGTGCGTCGCGTTACGGAACGAGATCTCGGTGATTCGCCGGCTCCTCCGGCACGACTGGTCGTTCCGTCACCGCCACCGTCTCCGATTACCCAGGCGCCTGCCCCATCACCCGCACCGCCGCGGACGAGGCACATCACGATCTGGCATGGAATGAAACCGCAGGATTACGACTCGCCGGCCGAACATGGCTGAAAATAAACAAATGGCTCAGGGTCTGGCGACGACGCTGAGTGACAACGCAATTAAAGAGTAGTGTCGGCTCGCAAATGAGTGGGGAGTCCATGTCCAGAAACTGTCGGCCTCGTAGTGGCGCGTGCCGCCGCATTGGCTTCGCGGTCGTCGGGCTGCTTTTCGGATTAGTCGCCTTCGCGAATACGTCGATAAGTGCCGACGGCGTTCGCTACGTCCAGCACGTTACAGTCGCGCTTAATAAATCTGTCACTTTGGATTTGTCGACGCCCTTTAGCTCTGCTGTTGTCGGAGCGCCCGACATCGCCGATGCCATGCCCATGGACGATCGCACATTGCTTATCCAGGCGAAGAAACCCGGGACCACTAATGTGTCGATCTTTGATGAGAGTAAGCGACTCGTCAAAGTCGTTGATGTCGAGGTTACGCTCGATATTGGGAACCTGCAGTCGAAAATTCGCGCCGTCACCGGCAATACCGGAATCCGGGTAAGCAGCGATAATGGTCAGATTGTGCTGAGCGGGGTCGCAAGCGACGCGCTCGCAGCAGATCGAGCGCTCAATTTGGCGAAGTCATGGGCGCAAAATGGAGTGGCGATCAATGCCATGCGCATTGCATCGCCGGAGCAGGTCATGCTCAAAGTGCGCTTCTTGGAAGTCGACCGTAACGCCGGCCGGGAGCTCGGCATTAATTTGAACGCCGTCAACGGGTCTGGAACCCGAGGCGTGACGACGGGTTTGGGTGGTCTTACAACTCAGCCGCCGACGCTTGGTGGGTCCCTGACAACAACGACAACTACAGTTGGGACGACAACGACGACGTCAACAAGCTGTCAGCCGGCTGGTATATGTGCGCCCGCCGGGAGCGGCATCTTTCAGACCGTAGGGACCTTGGTCGGCGCGAATGTCGGTTCGCCATTCGGCGTAATTCTCGCCGAGATTGTCAACAAGGGCGTGCAGATTGACAGTCTTATTACCGCGCTCGAGACCAAGGGTCTGTTGCAAAGGTTAGCCGAGCCAAACTTGGTCGCGCTTTCCGGCGATACTGCGAGTTTTCAGGCAGGCGGCCAATTTCCCGTACCTATCGCGGTAACTTCGGGCATAGGCATCGCAACACCGACCATTGAATTTAAGGACTTCGGGGTGCTGTTGAAATTCCGGCCGACCGTACTCGATAATGGCATCATCAATCTATCCATCAATCCTGAGGTCAGCGAACTCGACTTCACCAATGCCGTATCGATCTCGGGAACGACCATTCCGGCGATCACGCGGCGGACTGCGACGACGACAGTTGAACTGCGCGATGGGCAGAGCTTTGCGATCGCCGGTCTGCTGCAGGCAGATAATTCTCGCAACATTTCACAATTGCCGTGGATCGGCTCCGTGCCGGTCCTCGGGGCTTTGTTCCGCAGCGCGGCCTATCAAAAAGATGAAACCGACCTTGTAATTATAGTGACTCCGACCTTTGTACAGCCGGCAGCGCCGGGAGCTCGCTTGGCGACGCCGTTCGACAACAGCGTGCCAAGCAATGACGTCGACTTTTTCCTCCTCGGACAAACGGAGAAGCGCAAACAATATACCGACTACGTAGCGAAGGGAGGCGACGTACAGGGGCCGTACGGCTACATGATCGGTGTGGCGCAGGGACCAAACGATTCCGAAATGAGCAAATGAGGGGGCAGATGAAACGGCTATCGATCGTGATCGGGTTACTTGGCGTCGTCATTTGGTCGTATCGCTGCAATGCTCAGGTTCCCGATGATCCGTTTTCCGACTATTTGCAACGAAGCGTGACCATTTCGCTAGGCGCCGGCAACGCGAAGGACGCCAATGCGGCGATTCATACGATTGATCCGTGGCCTCCCTATGTGGGCTATACGCGAATTCCCGGGAACGGACGTCGCGCGGCAGAGTCGGTCGAACGCATGTATCGGGTTCCCGATCCATTCGAGAGGCAGGACGCCGGTGGAGGTGGAACCTCCGGCGGCGGTCCGACTGGCGCACCCAGTATGGGAGCCACGAATCTGGGGGCCGGCCCACCCACGCCATTGCAACCTCTATCGGGGGGATACTGATCCATTTGCAGGATATTGGAGCGATATGATTTACCCCGACCTGAGCTGCTGCGTCTCGAATAGTCCGCGGGCCAATCAAGCTCCTTGAACATTGCGAGCTAAAATTATCATGGTTTCACGCTGGCTTAGGTCTCTCTGGCAGTCACGCCAAGGCACCGCGATGGTCGAGACGGCCATAATTCTTCCGGTATTTTTGACTCTAGTCGGCGGCGTCTACGAATTCAGTTTTTTCCTTTATCAAGAACAACTGGCCGCGTCGGGTGTGCGCGACGCAGCACGCTATCTTGCACTCACCGCCGATCCGACCAACCCGACCTACCAAACCGACGCCCGGAACCTTGCTGTGACCGGTTCGATCGACGGCGGCTCACGCCGCGTTTCCGGGTGGAATACCTCCGATGTCGCGATCGCCGTCAACGCAGTGTATAATGACGTCGGCACATACAGCAGCGCATCGGCGATACGTCTCGTGACCGTGTCAACTTCATTCGTCGATCCGTCCCTCGGATTTTTCGGTCTCCTTGGTCTCAAGAAGCCGACGATCAATGTATCCCATCAGGAGCGTTTTATCGGCGGATCCGCCCCGAGATAGGAGTGTTTGCGAAGATGCGCATGTCGGTTTGGCAGGACGAATCCGGTGCGGTGTTCGCTGAATTCGCGCTATTGCTGCCAATGATCGTCATTGTGATCTGCGGTTCGATAGACTTCCTCAATGCATTCTACCAATGGAACGCGGCGGCGAAGGCGGTCGAGGTCGGTGCGCGGATAGCGGCGGTTTCCGACCCCGTTGTCACTGGTCTTAACAATTTGAGCAATCAAGCCGTCTTCGATGGTCTGATGCCTGGCCGTCCGATGCCCGCGTTTAATATCACTTGCAGCGACGGTGTTTGTTCCTGCAGCGGCACGTGCACGGGTATCGTGACAAATTCATATGACCCTTCAGCGATGAACCGAATTATCTTTGGACGAGGCAGCACCACTTGCGGCGATGCCACTTCATATTATGCGACCGGAATGTGCGACGTGCTGACGTCCATTACACCGGCCAACGTGGTGATATTGTATAGCCACACCGGCCTCGGTTATGCCGGTCGGCCAGGCGGTCCTCTTCCGACCATCTCAGTGTCACTGCAGAAGATGAAATTCCAATTCTTTTTCCTTACTCCGCTTTTGGGCGTCGATATTGCGATTCCGCCAATGACGACGACCGTAACGGCCGAAGATCTATGCTCTGGTGGCGACAGCGGAGCGTGCGGATCGTGAACAGGGTGAGAGAGCAGTGATGCCCGTTTATCTGCTGCAAGAAAACAGCACAAAACGAACCGCTACTGAAGCCGGCCTCCAGAAAGCGATTCCCGGTCTCGTCGAGGTAACATCTCTCGAGGCGATACTTGCGTCAGGCGCGCCCAACGACCGCGATGGGCCCGCGATAGTCCTCATTGTAATGCCCGCCGGTGACCACGGTTATTTTAACCGGCTCGTCGAAATTTCGGGTCGATACAGCAAGGAGCTTTTCCTTATTCTGATCGGCGACGAGATCCCGGCCAGTGACTATAAGCGCCTGCTGCGCACCGGAGGTGCCGATTGGGCATCGGCAAAAGTCGGCCCAAGTGACGTGACCGAAATTATTGCTCGGCGTCGCAACCTCGCAAATGACTTCAATTCCGCGGTCGCCGCGCGGTCAGGTGGCAACTACCCGGTCACGATATCTTTTGTGCCAAGCGCCGGCGGTGTCGGCAATGCCACGCTAGCCGTGGAAGCGGCCGCGTACCTTAAGGCCGACAAGTCGTCTTCGAACCGCAAGATCTGCCTGGTCGATCTGGATTTCCAAACCAGCCACATTTGCGATTATCTCGATGGTGAAGCGCGCTTGCAGATTGCGGAATTGTCAGGCGCTCCCGAACGTCTGGATGAGCATCTGTTTGAATCCTTTACGACGCGTCACAGTAGCGGCGTTGACATCTTTGCGGCACCGCGATCGAAATATCCTTCTGAGGACCTTAATATCGATGCGCTCGACGCCCTCTTCGGCATGATTGCCAAGCGCTATGATCTAGTCTTGATAGATTATCCAGTAACGTGGTTCCGCTGGACACCGCAGATCATCGCCGCATCCGATGGCGCGATCATCACCGGCATCAATACCATTCCGTGCTTGCGCCAGGTTTCCGAGACACTCGCGATGGTGCGCTCCAGCGGATCTACGGCTTTGCAAATTGCCGTTGCGATCAATCGCTGCGAACGCACGCTGCTCGGGTCAATCTCCCGGCGAAAGCACGCGCAAATGGTGCTTCGGGACGAGCGCGTGTTCTTTTTCGCGACCAAGCCTGAGGCGGTCGAGAGCGTGAATATGGGCGCACCCATGATGCTGAACGCCCCGACGAGTAAATTACGAAAGGATTTCGGCCCATTGGCGAACTTTTGTGCGGGACTGCGATCCCGCCGTTGGACTTCGGCCTGATGTCCGCTTGCATCTGCGCAGGGAGCTTTTTGCGATTGTGGCCGCCGGAACTCACGGTATCGCTGATCCGGCGTGAAGTTATCCTGGAAAGTCAGGAAGCGACGATGCTAGAGTAGCGAAGTATCAAGGCGGTGGTCTCATGAGTTTTCTGTTCGGCAATTCTGGGAATCCGAACGGCAAAGCGGCGGCGAGGATGGAGCTGAAGCCGCTCCGTTCCGAAGAGCCACAAGCGGACATCGACCACGATTCTAGCGAATTGATTGCCCGGCGACCGGCTCTGTTGGACGAAAAGCTCAAGCTACACGGCCGAATCATCGATGAATTCAATCTGGCTCTTTTGGAAAAATTGTCGCCGGAAGAGCTGCGCCGTGAGGTGCAGATATATGTGGCAAACTACATCCGCGCCGAGCGAATCTCACTCAATCAAAAGGAGCTAGAGTCATTTACCGGTGAGGTTTTAGCCGAAATGACAGGCTACGGCCCCATCGAGCCGCTCCTCAAGGATCCGACCGTAAGCGACATCCTCATAAACACCCACAACCTCTGTTTCGTGGAGCGGTTCGGAAAGCTGGAACGGGCGAATGTCCGATTCAAAGATGAAGCGCATCTCCTCCGTATCATAAACAAGATCGTATCCGGCATTGGCCGACGCGTGGATGAATCATCGCCGATGGTCGACGCCCGACTTCCCGACGGCTCACGTGTGAACGTGGCCATTCGACCGGTTTCCATTGACGGCCCTCTGGTTTCGATTCGCAAGTTCGCCGAGCGGCCTTATAATATTGACCGCCTCGTAGAGGTCGAGACGCTTTGTGCGGCGATGGGCGATACCCTGAAGGCCGCAGTACGCGGCCGCATATCCCTGATCATTTCGGGCGGCACGGGAACCGGCAAGACAACCCTTCTCAATGCCCTTTCGAATTACATTCCCGAAGAAGAACGGCTGATCACTATAGAAGACGCGGCCGAACTGCAACTTCAGCAATTGCACGTGGGACGGCTCGAGACGCGGCCTCCCAATGTTGAGGGGAAAGGCGAAATCCGTCAACGCGATCTGGTGAAGAATGCGCTTCGTATGCGGCCGGACCGCATCATAATCGGCGAATGTCGCGGCGAGGAGGCATTCGATATGCTTCAAGCGATGAATACCGGACATGAAGGTTCAATGACCACGGTCCACGCTAATTCACCACGCGATGCTCTTAAGCGACTCGAACAGATGATTACGATGGCCGGCATGGGTCTTCCCGTCGCGAGCATTCGCGGCCAGATCGCCTCCGCAATTACTCTCGTAATGCAGCTGCAACGACTTCCCGACGGGCGGCGACGGGTGATCAGCATCGACGAGATCACGGGAATGGAAGGCGACGTCATCCAAATGAGCGAGATCTTTCGCTTCGTAAAGGAGCGATCCGACACGAACGGCAACATCGTTGGTCATTTTGCGGCCACCGGTGTTCGCCCGCAGTTTCTTCAGGACCTGCTACCCTATGGCATCTCACTGCCGGCGGCATATTTTGAACCGGGCCAGCGACTGTGAAGAGTAATCGCCGTGAGCGACCTTTCCATCATCTTTTTGCTAATCTTCCTGGCGGCGACATTTTCGATATATGGATTTTATTGGATTTTCGTATTTAACCGCCGCGAACAACAAACCGTCAATCGCCGACTTGAACTCAGTAAGAAACTGCGCAATTCGTCCGCAGTGCTCGCCGAGCTGCGAGCCGAGCGGGGCATCCGAAATGTTAATGACCCCAGGCTTCGTCAGATCAGCGATTGGCTGACTCAAACCGGAACCGATGTGGGGAACAGAACATTCATTGTCGCGTTAGCGGCTACTTTCCTTATTTTAGCGGCCGCATCCAGCAAGTTCCTGGGCATGGGATTTGCCGCGTTCATCATCGCGATCGTTCTGACAATCGTATTCGCGATTTTATTCTTAATTCGTAAACGGAGCCGGCGCGTTGCTTTGTTCGGTGAACAATTACCCGATACCATCGATGTCATAGTACGAGGGGTTCGCGTTGGCCTGCCTTTCATCAGCGCCGTCGCTCTGGTGGCCCGAGAAATGCCCGATCCGGTGGGAACGGAGTTCGGCATGCTCGCTGACGAGATCGGGTTCGGGCTGGACGTACGAAGCGCCCTCGACAATCTCTATCGCCGTGTCGGTCAGCCGGATTTATTGTTTCTAACCGTCTCCGTTAGCATCCAGACGCAGACCGGCGGCAACTTGGGAGAAATTCTCTCGCGATTATCACGCCTGATGCGAAACCGCGCCAACATGCGGCTGAAGATCAGGGCGTTGAGCGCCGAGGGTCGAGCCTCGGCGCTTACCCTCTCTGCGTTTCCATTTATTCTTCTTTTTATCATCAACCTTATTTCCCCGACCTATTACGGCGCGATCCAATCGAACCCGCTCGTCGAGCCGGCCATTTATCTCGGTTTGTTTTTTCTGCTCGTGGGTAATCTCATCATGTACCGCATGATCAATTTCAAGTATTAGACGAATGGTCGACTGGACCCCATTTCTCGTCGGTATCTTGGCGTTTTGTGCGATGGCCGGAGTGGCGTTCGTAGCCGGTCAATACTATGCGCGACTTGCCCGGTTGCGACGCCGGTTGCCTGTTCCTCGAGATCTTTCGGCAGGACACGAAGGCGGCGGCCATATCGGTCGCCTCGTTGCGAAGCATTTCGATGAGAAAAGATTTGGCGTGGATGACAGCTTGCGCGGGAAGCTGCGTCTGAATCTGGTGCGAGCCGGCTATTTTCGCAACGACGCGATCAACTTCTATGTCTTTTGGCGAATAGCCGCCGTGATACTTCTGCCGATCTGCGCTTATCTACTACTCGAGACGCTCTTTTCCGGCACACAGATCGGAACTCGCCTCGTCATAATTGCAATCGCCGTCGGCCTCGGCGTGCTCGGTCCAGATGCCTTCATCTCACGTCGACAACGCTATTTAAGCGCAGAATATCGAACAATATTTCCGGATTTCCTGGATTTGCTGGTGGTTTGCACCGATGCCGGCCTAAGTCTTGAGACTGCACTCAATCGGATCACTGGCGAGGTAAGCAACCGTCGGAGCCGCACATTCGGCATTAATCTCGAGGTCATGGCGGCCGAGATGCGCGCCGGACGAAGTTTCATCGAAGCCTTAGGAACGCTGGCTGAACGTCTCATGATTCCGGAGGCCAAGTCATTGGTTGCGTTGCTGCGGCAGTCATTCGAGCTGGGCAGCGACGTCGGAGAGGCGCTTCGCGTTTTCGGCGATGAGATGCGCGACAGACGGCTGCTGCGGGCCGAGGAACAGGCCAATAAATTGTCGGTGAAAATGATCATGCCGCTGGCTTTGTTTATTCTGCCGGTCGTGCTAATGGTAATTCTATTGCCGGTGGTCATTCGATTGTTTAATGCTTTCAAGTAGCTAGTTGCAGGTAGCATACGGTGGGGGAGTAAGTGGGGCCAATTCCAGCCCGAGGTCGTAGTCTCATAACTTGCGTTAGCATGGCTTGTGCCCTGGCGCTCGGGGGTTGTCTGACCGCTGAGCCCGCGCCGCCGCCGGACGTGGCGGAGGGTGTCCCTCCCATCAAAACGGCGACCGTCCAAAATGACGCAAGCGTCCAATATTATCCGTCCGACGAGCCGTTGCGGCTAGCCATTGAGCAATTTAACCGCGGTAATTTCGGCATTGCCGAACGCTATTTCCGCGACGCGGTTGAAAAGGCTCCTAAAGACGCATCGGCCTGGATCGGGTTGGCGGCAAGCGATGATCGTCTCGGACGTTTCGATCTTGCCGACCGCGCTTACGGCCAAGCGATCCGACTAGAAGGCGAAACGACGGCAATTCTCAATAATCGCGGCTATTCCTATATGCTACGCGGCGACTTGAAGGCTGCGCGCAAGGCACTACTCAAGGCCTACGAGCGTGAGCCGCAAAATCCAACCATTCTCAACAACATCAAGCTGCTCAATTCGAGCAACCAATTCATCGAGCGGTCCCCGGACACGCAGTGAAGCCGATTTTCGGCGCTGAGTGCGATGTGCGAAATTTATCCAAGCTAGCGGTAAAGTTGAACAATGTCCGAGCTTTGAGGATTTGAGCGTTTTATCAATCCCATAAACTCTGCGTAGGCATTTTCGTTCGTGGCTTGATTCGCCGGCAAAACCAGAAAGAATTGACCAAATGCGGCAATGGGAACGTCTCGTGCTTCGCTCTGCATGGGAACCGGAGTGCTGCCGCAATTGATGATCGCCGCGTCAATGATACGGCGATTGTCTTCACCGGGGGGTGCACATTGTGGCGCTCCTGTTTCGCCTCCCCGAGAGCGATCGCTTAGAAAATTCATCTCATACCTGTATACCTGATACCGGCTTATCGTCGCGCTGGCGGTGCAGCCCGCAGGAGGGGACGTTCTTCCGGCACCTGAGAAGTGCGCAACACTCCAATAGGCGGCGCAATTCCAACTGCCATTGCCGATGCTGATGCCGAGATCGACAGTTCCATTTTGCCGGATCATGTTCTGATCGACCGGCAAAGCGGCAGCGGACTGGGAAGACATTGGCCAAGTCGGCGCGGCAGGCGAAGCATTGCACCAGTCGGCATTGCCGATGGCGATAAAGCCTTTGCGAACGTTCTGGTCGGGCGCATAGATGCGGCAGGAATTGAATCCGTTGGCATAGATATCGAAGCGAGTGTTCAGGCCGTCCATGGCAGGCTGATGGTCGCCCGGCAGGAGACGGGTGCCGCTGAGCCGGAAGCAGGCCCGCACCTGCGATGCCGCGAGCCCCTGCGGTACGCCGAAACCCGCTCCGGGCCCACACGCTGTCGCCGGCAAGAAACCCGTGTTTGGTGCGATATATCCGATACTGCCGGCGCTGTACCCGGTGTTATTTAATTGGCTGTCAGCCAATCGGATCAGGCGACGCTGATCTCCAGAACTCGCGTCGGCCGCTACCAGCGCCTGGGTAGCTTGGTAATAGGTCATGCCGGGCGTTTCGAAAGGGTTACAAACGTAGAGCGGCGTCAGGTTGCAAACAACTTGGTCGTAGCCCGCCACAGACTGCGCACCGACGGTTATCATTTTTCCCGCTGCCGCCAACGAGACTGGAAAAATCATCTGCATGTCGATCGGCTTGACCGTGACCTGCACGTAACCTGCCAAAGTCGGATCGTCAGTCAGATTGGCCGCTGTCAACGGGAGGTCATCGCTAATCGGCAATGATCGTAAGAAGTCTATGCCAGCGACTTCGGCGGTCTTCCCGATCCCGGCGCCTGCAACCGGATTGGCGACGAGGTTGCGAATTGCAGCTTCTGCCCGGATGATCGAATCCGGCCGCCGGTCCAGTTCGGCAGCACCGGCCAACGCCAGCGCATCGGCGGCGTTTTGCAGTTGTGTCTGCACGCTCATCAAACGGCTGGCGTCAAGCGCGAGGGCCGACAGGCCGATGATTGCGATAAGCATGATCGCGACGTAAGGAAGAATTACACCTTCGCGGTCGTCCCAGAGCTGTCTCACATGCATAGCGACAATACAAATGTAGCCGCGAAGACGCCGCGGCCAACCCGGCCGCGGCGCCAAACCAAGTAATGCAACAGACTTAACTAGTCATGATCGTGATCATGATCGCGACGGACGAAGACACGATCGTCATCATGGTTGGCCTTGAACACGGCCACACAACCATTGGCAGTCGGACAAATCGTACTGCCTGCGTTATTTGGGATGGGGAAATAGACCTCATTCTCCAACGGGTCAGCGGCTACCGAGTGCGCGCTACCCGCGCCGGCGGTCGGAGCTATGACGACAGTCTGGTCTTGCGTATCGCCGGAGGAATTGACAATGGCAAGCTGTTCGTCCGGCCGATGCGAGCCATCGGCTAAAAAGTAATGGCCATCGCCTGGATTGAACCAGACTTCGTCGGCTCCTCCTTCGTCGATGAGAACTTTACGGATATTGCCCGTGTTCTCATTGATGATTGCCGCGTTCCGTATTCCACTGGGAATTGACGGTGCGTTGCAACCGAGCAGAATCTGTGGCGCCGGGCCGATGGCCATGCCTTGCGGTCCGGCACAATCAGCCACGGGTATGTCGAATTTTCCGACGATGGCCATGCTCCGCGGATCGATGACGACGACATTTCCGTCGGCTGTATCAGTACCCGAACCGTTCACCTCGGGGACGTTCAAGTAGATCAGCCCAACGCGCTGGTTCCACTGGCACTGCTCTATACCATTTGTGGCGTTGGGACCGTCGCCGGGGAGGCCGTCGAACTTGATCTGTTTAACAACCTTGTAGGCATTCGGTCCTTGGGTTGGAATGAAGCTGATAAACGGCGGAGAATCAGCATCATTGGCGACCTGGATTAAATGCTCGGCGGGATCATAGCATAATTCGTCGGCCCAATTCGACCCACCTGTCGATATCGTGTGGGTCACCGTTCCAGAAGGATAGTCGATGACTTTGAGGGTACTGTTACCATCACCCGCCCAAATCTCGGTCTGGCCTCTGTTGTCGAGGGTCAGAACGCCGTCCGGACCAGCTGTGTTGTTGCTTCCAGAAAATCCGACAAACCCGGGGAATTGGTGAGTTACGGTTTTGGTTTCTGTGTCAATCACGTCGATCGACTTGTTGGAGCGATCGGCGAGAAAATACGCGTGTAACGACGGGTCGACCCAGCTGATATCGAATGACGCCAATGGGTTTCCCGGGATGTTTATCGTAGTTTTCACCTTGAACACTTCGTCTGCTGCCGCCACACAAGGTGCGGCTAGTAGAACCGCCATGGCGAAGTAGGTCGCACGCCTTACTGTTCGTTTGGATTTGAGCTTATCAACAAGTGACATAACGCAAACCTCCCACTGCTGGACCCGATTCGGTTTATTCCGGATGCGGGTAACGCCCCTTATCCCCACGCCCCATCGCTTGCTGGCCGATCCGAAGATCAGCACGCGGCACGACAAAGGTGGCCCATGCGTCAAGGAAAGACATTGCCACGAGCGTGTCGTGGGTCAGTCAAACCTCGACGATTCTTTTATGCGCGGTCAGCAAATTGGAAATTCTCTGCCGATGTCCCCGAAGGCAGAGATTGAGAACGTCCTCCCGATTTATTTTTCGCCGTTAGCGTCTGCCAACTGCGACGATTTGGCAATCGCAATTATCGATTGGTTAGTGGTGCTGACATAAGCGATCGACAACGATAAAATTCTGCCTCCAATTTGGCATAGAACATGCGCGGCCCAGCGTCTGGAAATTCATACTTCAAGCGACGCTATCATTGGAATGTAGAGCATCGCTTTGGCACATTCGCAGCAAAGCTTTTCAGGCGGGAACTTTGTTCCGCGCCTAGAGAGGCAATGCGAGGCCTCGTCGCGGTTTTGCAATTATCCTATGCGCATTTGCAGAGCTGGGCGTGCATACAATTGCGAAACATAATGTGCAGCGGCTGAATGCGAAAATTTCGCCGGCGACCCGTTTTCGACTTTTCAACAGTGTCGGTCAAAAGCAGAAACGGCGTCCTTAAATTGCGGTGTCCGCTTTAGGCCCGATTGTGTTGCAAAACTCGGCTGGATTTGCATTGGGGATCAGGCGTGGTTTTTGCCGTGTCCTATATTGCGCTCTGCCGATGAGGGAGCGCGGCTTCGGCGCACCAACGCCTGACGCACCAGCTACGCCAGACAAGTCACGGCTGCCAAAGGTAGCGGCCGGCAGTTGAACTTAACGAGCCGTCGAAGATTCTGGGCGATTGCCGTTAGCAACGCTTCGTCCTTTACTCCGCTCAAGCCGCGCAGGCGAAGTCGATCAAGCCGTACGATGCGCTTCATATGCGCAAATCGCATCTCGATCTTTCTGCTAAGGGTTAAAGCGCAGATTTTGGCGGGGCGAAAGGGTCGTTACCGAGGCGATCGCAAGTCCCACCCGCCGGAAGCCTTGGCTGTACTCTCGCCACCATCTCTCATGTCTTTAGTTGACCAGGATCTGCTTAGGCAGCATCGCGTGCACGCCCTTTACGTTGTTCACCGTCTGGGTGACGTGAAGGTCGCAGGCGAAGCTGCACAGGCTATACGCTTCGTCCTTGTGGACGCCGGTCATGCTGACGATCCACGCGATCATGTCCTTCAGGCATTGCTTGGCGGCATCGTCGAGGTCGGGATCGAGGCCGAACGTAATGTAGTGGGTCGGCGTCTCCGCCCGCGGCATCTTCCAGCCCAACCCCTTGCGCACCGTCAGCTCGAAGGTGCCTGCGAGCGATGTCTCGATCGCCGTGCCGTCGACTTCGCCATCGCCCTGGGCGGCGTGGCCGTCGCCGGTCGAGAACAAGGCGCCCTCGTTCCACACCGGCAGATAGATGGTGCTGCCCGCCGTCAATTCCTTGCAGTCAAGATTTCCGCCGAATTCGCGCGGCTCCTTGCTGTTCTGGCGGCCGAAGACCGCCGCGGGCGCGACCGCGAGCTGGCCGAAGAATGGCGCCAGCGGGATTTTGAAGCCGGAGGGCATGATCGCGTGGTTGGACTTGAGATCGAGCGCGACGTGCGTCAGCCGGGTGTAAGGGAAGTCTTCGGGGATCGTTCCCATGTAGCCGCGGAAGATGTTCCAGCCCCAGTTCTGGCGCAGCTCGATGTCGAGGATCCGCACCTCCAGGACATCGCCGACCGCCGCTTCGCGGACGTAGACCGGCCCGGTGAAGATATGGTTGCCGGAGCCCTTCTTGACCTTGTCGAGGACCTCAACGAGGTCGGGAAGAAGATCAAAGCCACGATCCTTCGGCGGCAGCCAGTCTGGCCCACCGGTGACGCACTCGATCCGCACGCGCTCACCTGAATCTATGGTGAGCGCCGGCGGGATGGTGGCGTCGAGATAGCCCCAGTGGACCGTCTCCGGGGTGGCCCGGAGCAGCTTGGTTTCCGCGTTCGGTCGCGTGATCGTCGACATCTAATATCCCTTCCGCCGCCACTCTTTCCTTCACCCGACCTCAGCTGCCCGGGATGATCCCAGGCTTCATGTCGATGCAGTACTTGGCGATGTCGCCGGCGCGCGTAAACCAGACCTGGTCGGCGTGCTTATGCTCGACGCAATGCCTGATCGCCTTTCGCAACGGCCGCAGGCGCATCGGCTGACCGAGGATGTAACCGTGAAGCGCGATCGAACAGACGAGCGGCTGCTCTTCCGATGCTTCCAGCAACTCCTCGAACTGATCAACCACCATGTCGGCAAAGTCGCGCCCTGTATGATGGCGAACACCTAAGGTGCCGGCGTCGTTGAGTTCCATCGGGTAAGGCACCGACAGGATCGGACCAGAACGGGTCTTCATCCAAATCGGCTGGTCGTCCACCGGCCAATCGAGGAAGTGGGTGAAGCCTTCCTCCTTCAGGAGGTCCGGCGTCACCGCGGTCTCGGCGGCGCCGGCGCCCATCCAACCGGTCGGCCGCACGCCGATGTATTTGGTGATGACCTCGACGCACTCCTTAATGTGGCGCCGTTCGTCGTCTTCCCAGAGCCCCTGCAGGGTCTCGGCGTTGGTGCGGCCATGTCCGAGGACATCGTCGCCACGCTGTTTGATCTTCTCGATGATCTCCGGATACTCGTAGCAGACCGCCGAATTCAGCAGGATCGACGCTGGCAGCTTTAGTTCGTCCAGCATTTCGAAGAACCGGAAGTTGCCGATGCGGTTGCCGTAATCGAGCCACGCCCAGTTGCGTGTGGTTGGCGCACCGCCGAAGCCGCTCTGCGGATCAAGCCGCCGTCCGGCCCCGAACGCGAAGTGCTCGATGTTCAGGGCGATGAAGAACGCTAGCCGCTTGCCGCCCGGCCAGGAGTAATTCTGCCGCTTGGTGATCGGAATGTAGTCGTAGCGCTTGTGATGCGGCAGCTTGAGCATCGCTGGAGTTTCCTCGTTGACTGTGTGAACTTCAAACCGGGTGGACGGATGAGAAACCATCGTGTTTATCGAATGGCCGATCGATAGTAGCGCAGATCGCAGTATTTCATCGGGTCTGTTAAGGGCCGCGCACCGCTGCCATACCGGCTGCGCAGGTCGAGGACGCAATTCATGCCTTGAAGGCTGATGTCACAGTCGCGAAAGAAGCCATCCGCGGAACTTAGCAGCTCGGCGTAGCTCGCCTCAGCCACCGTCCGCGGCATCTGCGGCAGGTTCCGCACCAGGATGCTGATCGCCTCCTCGCGGTGCGCCGGCTCGTAGAGCCAGGCGATGGCTTCGCGGTAGCCGCGAATGAAGGCAATGACCTGCGCTTCGTTGCTCTCCGCCCATGGGCGCCGGGCAGCGGCGACATTGCCCTGGTAAGGGCCGAGCACCGCCGTCGGCTTGACCAGATCGATCAGCCCGTGATCCTTGGCGAGGATGTTATAGGGCGCCGACAGCAGCGTGCCGTCCTCATTGCGTTCGCGCAGGCTGTTGAAGCGTTGCATCATCCCACCGACCCGGCGGATATCGTAGTCGCCACGTTCCAGGCCATTGCGGCGCAGAATCTCTAACAGCACGAAAGCATAGCCGGTCGTCAGGGCGTCCACCGACAGTGTTCGCTTCGCGAAGTCTGAAACCCGCGCGATCTCGGGTCGGCTGACGAGGCTTAGGAAACCGCTATCGCTCCCCATGAAGGCGAAGAACTCGGGCTGCGCGCCGATCGGTGCTTCGCCCTGCCCTTCCACATAGGCGACAATATTGTCGGCCGCCGTCATGGCGATCTCGAACTGGCCCTGCGCCAGCTCGGTCATCTGGGCGACCGAGTTCGGCGTGCCCAGGATGCTTACGTCGATGCCGTAGCGCGAAAACATACCGCGGTCGATCGCGACGTAGAAGTCCCAATTGAATCCGCCGGGGAAGACGTTGACCCTGATGTGCGGGCGCTGATCAGTCATTACGCATCACCTGCCATACGACCCCTACCCTGCAGCCGGCTTGGATACGGGCGAGGACTGAACGAAGAGCGAAATTGCCGCCGCGATCACGCACAGAAGGACGAGCTGCAGGTTTGCGGCGGTCGTCCAATCCGACAGGCGCACCAGCCAGCCGATGAGATAGCCGGCGACGGTCGCCGAGCCGTACAGGGTCGTGACGAAGATTCCGGAGGCTCGCCCGGCCAGCGGGTCGGTCACGACCTTGACGTGATAGCCGGCGAGATTGACGAAGATCGTGCCGCTGAAGGTCGCGCCGAGCGCGAATGAAAACGCCGCCTGGGCGATAAAGCTGGCCGGACCGTTGAACAGCAGCGCGCACACGCCGGCGCCGAACAGGAAGCTCAGACTCAACACCGTCCGGGCCGGAAACCGGTCGCCCAGCCAGCCGGTGCCAAGCGACACGAGAACGCCCAGGCCGTAGATGCTCATGACCCGGCCGATGTCGGTCGGCGCGAAGTGCAGCTGCTCGCGCAGGAACGTCGGATACATGCCGAGATAGCCATACAGACCCAAGCCGAGCAGCACGCTCAACACCGCCAGCACGATGGTATTGCGATTGACGAGCGTCGGCGCGCCGCCGACCCGCAGCTCCCGCAGCGTGCTGCTGTCGGCTTCGCTGAGCCAGGGACGCACCGCGACGGCGACCAGAAGCATGAACACCAAGCCCAAAACCCCGAAGGCGATCATGGGTGCGCGCCATGTGCCGTAATGCAGCAGCAGGCTGGTGCCGAGCATCGGACCGATGATCGCCCCGAACGCGTAGGCGTAGTTCAGCGTGCCGACGCCGACCGCACGATTGCGCGAGAAATAGCTGGAGAAGATCGCCAGCAGCGCGGTGAGCTGCATGGCCTCGCCGATGCCGGTCGCGGCGCGGTAGACGATCATGTCGGCGACGCCGGCAGAGAGCACGGTGACGATCGTGCCGGACGAATAGATCAGCATGCCAATCTAAGTCACGGTCTTGCGGGAAAACCGCGACATCAGATAGCCGGTCGGCAGCCCGGCGAGCGCCATGCCGAGCGTGAAGATGGTTGACAGCAGCCCGGCTTCCGGCAGCCCCAAACCGTATTCACGCCGGACATCGGTCAGTAACAGCGGGAAGAGCACACGATCCATCCCGTTGATCGCATAGGAGCAGATCAGTACGGCGATGGCGAAACAAGCGACGATCGTGATGGCGCGACGGTCACCGGTCGTCGCACCCGCCGGTTTGAGATTGGCATCCACTTGGACGCTCCTCGTGATTTTTTCTTGTGATGTCTTATCTTGCCGCGGCGACGAACCCGGGCTTCGCTCCCGTCAGTCAGGTTGGCCCACGACCGAAATGCACAATGTCCCCAGCCCTTCGATCGCCCCTTCCATCCGGTCGCCGGGGCCGACCGGCCCGACGCCTGCGGGCGTGCCGGTGAAGATCAGGTCGCCGGCGTGCAGCTCATATTCGCGCGACAGGTTGGCGATGATCTCGGGCACGTTCCAGATGAGCTGCGCGATGTCGCCGCGCTGCCGCTCTTTGCCGTTCACGGCCAGCGTGATGCTGCCCTTCTCGACATGCCCGACCTGGGCCACCGGGAAGATCGGTCCGCACGGCGCCGACTGATCGAATGACTTGCCGATCTCCCACGGCAGGCCGCGCTCGCGCGACTCGCGCTGCCGGTCCCGGCGCGTCATGTCGAGCCCGACCGCGTAGCCGAAGATCAGGTCGCGCGCGGACTTGAGGTCGACTGCGCGTCCGCCGCGGCTGAGCGCGACGACGAGCTCAATCTCATGGTGACAATCGCTCGTGACCGTCGGATAGGACACCGTCCCGCCGTCCATCACAAGCGCGTCGGCGGGCTTCTGGAAGAAAAACGGCGGGTCGCGCTCGTCGGCTTCCTTCATTTCCCGGATGTGGTCAACGTAGTTGCGGCCGACGCAGTAGATGCGGCGTACCGGAAACTTGGCTGCGGATCCGACGATCGGCAGCGCATGGATGTCGTGCGCGATGACGAAGCCGTCCGCCACACCGCGATCTGTTGTGTTCATTGGCACCTTTCAGCAGCTCCATCATCTGTATACACTACGACCTCGTCAAGAACAAAGTGTATACAATTATCTTCTGCCCCTCCCTCGTGCTAGAAGGCGCGCGACATGGCGACACAGGAGAGCGGGCGCGGGATGCCAGCACAAGTCGATCGCAAACGCCGGCGACGCGCTTCGCCGCCGCTGGCGTCGGAGCCGCAGAGCTCGACGCGCTCGGCGTGGCTGACGGAGCATCTCCGGCAGGCGTTGTTGGATGGCAAATACCCGCTCGGCAGCCGCCTCAACGAGGTGCACCTCAGCCAGCAGCTCAAGGTATCTCGCACGCCCATTAGCGCCGCGCTGCATGTGCTCGCCGGCCAAGGACTGCTGCGCTACCACGCCAATAAGGGCTTCGTAGTCCGCGAGTTTCCGCTCTCCGAGGTCGTCGTCGCCTACGAGATGCGGGCGCTGGCCGAAGGCCTCGCCGCGCGGCTTGCAGCGGAGCGCGGCCTGAGCGACGAGTTCCGCCGCACGCTTGAGCAAGCGCTGGCCGAAGGCGATGCCGTCCTGTCGCGGCGCGTGAACCGCGAAGCGCAGCGCGCCGCCTATGCGATCCTCAACGAGTCCTTCCATTCAACCATTCACGCTGCCGCGCGATCGGATCTGCTCAACGATGTGGTGCACGCCTGCCAGCGCATGCCGCAGGCGGCCGCGCACAACGTGATGGCGTTCGAGCTCACCGATGTGCGCGAGCGGCACAAGGCACATCACCAGATCTACGTGGCGATCCTCGGTCGCGAAGGCCGACAGGCCGAAACGCTCATGCGCGCGCACGTGCTGTCGGTGAAGTCGTCGATCGTGCGCAGCCTGGCCCGTCGGGATGGTGGCGCCTAGGGTCGCCTCGAACGCTGGTTGGCACTTTATCTGGCGGAAAAGCGTTTGAGGACAACTTTTGCTAAGGCCACGTTGAGATTACCACGCTAACTCGCTCACGTGCGTGTGGTAGTCAGTCAAGTATTTTGCAAAACGTGCAACGGAGCAATAAGGGCATAGTCGAACCCGAGAAGTGCCACTGCTGCGTCGACCGACCAAGATCGCCACGCCTAGCCGCTTCCGGCAAAGCATTTGCGAAATCGATGTCGGGCATGGAGGATATACTTAGGCGTGAGGGCGCTTCGGGCACGGTTACCCGGCACCTGGACCCCTGGAAATGGGTTCCATCAACTCGAACGGTGCGTCTGCTTCGGGGTCAGCGGACATGACGCCGCGAAGTAAATGGCCGGTCGACAGAGCTAAATTGCATTATGTTGCGCTCCGAAACCCGCATGCTGAAAGGCCCGGCATGAAAATCGATCGGCGTAGACTTCTAATCGGACTGTCGGCGACACTGCTCCCGCCGGGCATCGCCCGCGCTGCAACCTTCACCGACATCACCGGCCGGGCAATCGTGATCCCGGACAAGGTCGAACGCATTTTCGCCGCAGGACCGCCGGCTGCCATTCTTCTCTACACCTTCGCACCGGAACTGCTTCTCGGCTGGACCCGGAGTCCGGAGCCGGCGCAATGCGCATTCTTGGGAGCGGGCGCCTGCGACAAGCCCGAAGTCGGGCGTCTGACTGGGCGCGGCAACACGACGAATCTCGAAGTGCTGCTCAAGCTCAAACCGGACCTTATTCTTGATGTCGGAACCATCAACGACACCTACGTCTCGCTCGCCACCAATATCCAGCAACAAACCGGCATACCCTATGTGTTGCTGGACGGCCGGTTCGACGCCAGTGCGCAGCTTTATCGAAAGCTCGGCGAAATTACCCATCGGCAGGACCATGCCGAAGAGTTTGCGCGCTACACCGAGAATACGGTCAACACGATTAAGGGCCGGATCGACAAGATCCCCGCCGGCCAAAGACCCAGGGTTTATTACGCGCGGGGGCCGAATGGGCTGGAAACCGGCCTCGGCGGCTCGATCAATGTGGAGACGATCGAGTTTTTAGGCGCGCACAACGTCGCCGCCGAACGCAAAGGCGGCATGGCGACCGTATCCGCCGAACAGGTGCTCGCATGGGACCCTGACGTCATCGTCGCCATCGAGTCCGCGTTCGCGAAGAACGTGCGAAACGATCCGGTCTGGGCTCCCATCAAGGCCGTAAGAACCGGGCGGGTCTATGTGTCGCCGGAGCTTCCGTTCGGTTGGGTGGACTTCCCGCCGTCGGTAAACCGGCTGATCGGGTTGTGGTGGCTCGCCAAGATCCTCTACCCGGATCAATTTCCCGAGGATCTACGGCCGCTGACGCGCGATTTCTACCAACGGTTCTTTCATCTGACGCTGACCGATGCGCAGATCGATCGTGTGTTATCGGTGGCCGGCTGATATCTATACGGAATGGCCCGTTCTTCCGCTCCCGGGATGCTGATCGCCCTCCTCCTTCTCCTTGCCGCACTTTTGCTGGCGATTATGTTGGGACGTTACCCGATCAGTATCGCCGATCTGCTCGATCTTTTGACGGCAAAGCTCACGGGCCAGCCGCCCGAACTGCCCGCTGCGGTGAGTAGTGTGATCTGGCAGGTGCGCGGCCCGCGCGTCTTGGCGGCAGCGCTGATAGGTTCGGCGCTCGCGGTTTCGGGCACGGCGTTTCAGGGCTTGTTCCGAAATCCATTGGTGTCGCCCGACTTGCTCGGCGCATCGTCGGGTGCGGCGCTCGGCGCGGTGCTCGGCATCTATCTTTCGCTTGGGATCTTTGCCATCGAGGCGTTTGCTTTCGCTGGCGGACTCGTCGCGGTTGCTGCCGTTTATCTGATTGGCTCTGCGACCAGCAGCCGCGATCCAATCCTTGTTCTTGTCCTGACGGGCGTAGTGATCGGTGCCTTGCTGGGCGCCGGTGTCGGCCTCGTCAAATATGTCGCCGATCCCTACAATCAGTTGCCGGCCATGACCTTCTGGCTACTCGGCAGCCTCGCCGCTATCAACGACCACGATCTGCTGCCTCTGTTCGGCCCTATCGCCCTTGGAACGTTGGTTCTCGTGATACTGCGCTGGCGCATGAACGTCATGTCGTTGCCGGACGAAGAGGCGCGCGCGCTTGGCTTGCCGACCGGGCCATTACGTATCGTCATCATCGCCGCGGCAACACTGGTAACTTCCGCAAGCGTTGCTGCCGCCGGCATCATAGGCTGGGTCGGGCTTGTCGTGCCACATATCGCGCGAACGCTGGTCGGTCCCGACTTTTCGCGCCTTATTCCTGCTGCGGCCCTTCTCGGCGGCGGCTTTCTGCTCCTGATCGATACTGTAGCGCGCACGGCGACGCCGATCGAAATCCCGCTCGGCATCCTCACTGCACTCATCGGCACGCCGTTTTTTATCTGGCTCTTGGCCGGCGTTTCGAAAACCTGGTCTTGAGCATGCGGCTAGCCGGACACGATCTGACTATCGGCTATGGCAGCAACGTGGTTGGGCGACATCTCGATATCTCGGTCGCGACAGGTGAAGTGCTTGCATTGCTAGGCCCCAATGGAAGCGGCAAGACCACACTCCTAAAAACGCTTATGGGACTGATCGCCCCGCAATCAGGTGAAATTCAACTGGGAGAGCGGGCGTTGCGAGACTTTTCGAGCCAGGAGCGCGCACACCTGCTCGCCTATGTGCCGCAGTCTCATGTCGCCACCTTTGCCTTCACGGTCGAAACGGTCGTGCTTATGGGCCGAACCGCGCACGGCGATCTTTTCAGCCGGCCGAACACCGCCGACCGCACCGTAGCCAAGCAATCGCTTGAACGAATGGGCATCGCCCATTTGAGCGAACGGCCCTACACCATGATCTCTGGCGGCGAACGGCAACTGGTCTTGCTGGCACGAGCGCTCGCTCAAGAGCCGCAATTCGTCGTACTCGACGAGCCTACCGCGAGTTTGGATTTCGGCAACCAAGGTAAAGTAATCCGCGAAATCCGAAATCTGGCAGCAGCGGGTCATGGTGTCTTGTTCACAACGCACGATCCAAACCATGCAAGGCGGGCGGCCGATCGGGCCTATCTGCTCCGCGACGGTGCGAAGATCGGTGAAGGTGCAGTCGAGACAGTTCTCGATCGGGCTCAATTGGAGACGCTCTATGGATCTCCCGTCGAATTGATTTCCGATCGGGAAGCTGGCCGCGTGGCATTTTTGCCAGGGTAAGCGGCTTCTACGCCCTCTGCCAACCGATTAGCCGTCGGTAAGAATAAGCTGGCCGAGCGTAATAGAAGCGCGTCTGTCTGTAAGCCTGAACTTTAGCTTCAAATAAGAGGGCCCGGACTCTTTCTGTAGCGGTTAACGATGGCATCCGCCGTCATATAGGCAAGGGCCTGGATCGTGAGCGTCGGATTAAACCCGGCTCCCATGGTGGGAAAGGTCGAACTGCCCACTAGGAACAAGTTCGAATGATCCCACGTCTGGCCGTATTTGTTGACGACCGAGTCTTTCGGATCGTTGCCCATGCGCGTGCCGCCTTCGTGGTGTGCGCCCGGCGGACCGGGGGACACCGCTCCCTTCCAGACATGCGCAGAACCCATCGCGCGTCCGATCTCTTCCATCTTTTGCTGCAGGAAGGCGACGCGAGCAAGCTCGTTTGGCCGTCGCCAGTCGTAGGTCATACGAGGCGCCGGTAGTCCCCAGGCATCGCGGACGTCGGGATCGAGATCGATGGTTTGATCCGCGTATGGCAGGTTCTCGGTCTGCGCGACCATAGCGCCGTGCCGCGCATAGTATTTGGAGATGAAGTCGCGATACGCCGCTCCCCATGCCGGGACGCCCGGCGGCGGAGTGATCGTGGTAGCACTGATCGGACCGCCTTGCAGGTTCGGCGTGCCGATCGAAACCTGGGCGCCCCGGATAAAGCCCAGACCACTATGGTCGAAATTGTCGGCGTTGAAGTCGTCGATGCTGTGTTTTTGAGCGCTCGGGCCCATGAAGTTGTTGACGTAGCGATCGTCGAACGTGGCGTATACCGGCGCCATGATGTGCGCCATCAGGTGTTTTCCCAGTTGTCCACTCGAATTGGCCAGACCGTTGGGAAACTTGTCGGTCTTCGACAGCAGCATCAGACGCGTGTTGTCGTAGATGAACGGGGCGACGATGACGATGTCGGCCTCTATCGTATTGTCCGATCGACCCGGCCCGTAATACGACACGCCGGTCACTCTGCCGGTGTTATCGCTGTTGACGCGATAACACATGGCACCGGTGATGAGCTTGAAGTTTCCAGTCGCGTCAGCCTCGGGCAGTTTGGTGACCAGGATCGAGGACTTCGCACCGACGTGGCAGCCGAAGGATTGGCAAAAGCCGCAATAGGTGCAGCCCGGCCGATCATTATAGGGCTCCGATAAGATCGCGTGCGGTGAGGGAAACGGATGGTAGCCGAGTTTCTTGGCGCCAGCTTCGAACAAACGGCCGGACTGATCGACGAACAGCGCGGGCAACGGATATTCGCGTCGGCGCGGCGCTTCCAAAACGTTGCCGCCGTCGATTTTCTTGCCCTGCACATTGCCGGCGGTTCCTGACACGCCGAGTTCGTATTCGGCCTTGTCGTAGAACGGCTCAAGCTCGTCATAGCTGACCGGCCAATCGGCGAGCGATGAGTTTTGCGGAATGGCGGCAGCGCCGTAGCGATCAATCGTCTTGGAGCGCACGCGGAAATCGTCCTCGTGCATGCGCCATGACAGTGCGCCGTAGTGCACCGTCCCGCCGCCGGCCTGATTGCCGTTGGCGAGAACAGGATAGATCGTCGCCCGTGCGTTAGCGTTGGGGCGCCACGTGACCGGGTCGTGTTTAGGCAGCGGACGCAGATCCAAGCGCTGGAAATAGCGCAATTCGTCGTGCGGCTCGAAATCCGAAGTCTGCAGCCGCGGGCCACGCTCAAGGCCGATGACTTTCATACCGGCTTTGCCGAGTTCTGCGGCGAGGATGCCGCCGGCCGCGCCAACGCCGACAATCACGACGTCCGTTTTCTCTGTCGCCATGGCTTAGCCCTTCTTGCTCTTGGCTCGGGCCTGCAGGCCGACGATAGGCTCACGTTTGAATGCCTCTTTGCTCTGCATGTCTTCCTGCGTGAATTGCGGTTGCGCGCCAGGGAACCCGACGAGCCGCCAGCCGGCGAAATCCTTGTTGCCGCCATAGATCGGGTCGGCGAACATGCCTTCCATGGTGTGCGTGCGAACGGTGCGGAAAAACAGCTGCGCCGGCGGCCAAATGAACTCGGGCGCGTTGCCCTGTTCGATCGCGGTGATGGTTTCGTCCTGTTGTGCCGCGGTAAGGCGGTGGAACGGCATGCCATAGGTCTTGGCGCAGTGGGCATCAAGTTGCGCGATGCCGCGCCGGTAAAAATCCTGCTGGTCGGAATAAGCGCCCGACAATGCAAGGTCGATATAATTGAGAACCCCCGCATCGGTCGCGCCCGGTTTGCCCGGAGCGCCGGGCATCAGCCGCTCGGCGAAGGCTGTGATCGTTCGGGAATCGTCGTCGTTGAAAAACGCGCCATGACCGCCGCTCATGGCGGCCATGGACTCCGCCGCGGGAGCATCCATCGCCGCTTGGTGATCACCGGTTTTTGCCAGCGCGTCGGGTACCAGGGCGGTGGTCGCGGCGGCACCGGCTCCAAGCGCCGTGCCGACAAGAAAAGCGCGGCGCGCTTCATCGTGTTTGCGCATGAGTGATTCCTCCCCTTCCCGGTCCCCATCGGCGAACCCACTGCGCACGACGCACTGGCGATCTTCGTGACGGCACTCGGCGCGCGTTGACCTGCGCATCTCAAGTTATCCTAGAATGTCCGCTTTGTCGTCGTTGGGCAAGACCGATGGAGACAACACTGTTCACGCCATTCTGCAACGCTCACACAGCGCATCGACTTCATGCAATCCGTCACGAAAATTTGGCGTAAACTCCGTAGTCATTGTCGACGGGCCCGCGCCTCGACGGCAATTTCCCATTATTGCGGTGCGGTTGGCAGAAGCGCCAAAGATCGACGTTCATCTGGTTCCTAGCGGCGGAAAGGTCTGGGGCGGCGCAGGCGAGCCCGCAACGCCGCCGATCGCCGCCGCTGTCGCCAATGCGATTTTCGCCGCGACCGGCAAACGCATTCGCACGCTGCCGATCATAGACCACGACTTATCGTCCAGAGCGGCTTAGAGCGGCACCTGTATTTGAGCCCAAGCCGATGCAGCAAATTATTCTTAATCAGTCAGCTTATTGGATCTTGATCTGCGGACCGCTGCCAAGGATCGCAAATATTCGCTGCGCAATCGCAAGAAGCCTGGTGTCCGAGTAAATCGGACCAATAAGTTGGATACCGACCGGCATGCCGTTCGGTCCCGCATGCGTCGGCAGCGTCACCGCTGGAGTTCGCAGTTGTGTCCAGATGCTCTGAAAGCGGTGATCACCAGTGTGTGCGAGGCCGATTGGTGCTTCGCCGTTCACCGTCGGGGTCAGCAGCACATCAACATTGTCGAACGCCCGCGCCATACGCTGGCGGCAGATCTCGACCCGTTCGAGTGCCGCAACATAGCGTGCGCGAGACGTAGCGAGCCCGTTGCTAATGGCTTTCGAAAGCGCATTGCTGATTTGTTCGCGATGCGTATTCCACTCCCAGGCCATGCCGCGAGCGCGCTCGAAATCGTTGATGATTTCTCGGGTCTTCGGCAATTCTTCACAAGGTGACGGAAGATCAATATCCCGTACGGAGAAACCTGCCCGTTCTAGTCGTCGAGCCGCATCCTCCACCGCGTTGCGCGTTGCCTCTTCCGCATCATTCCAAGCGTAAGTGCGACAAAGCCCAACGCGGATCGACACGTCGGTGGCTAGCCATTTCACGGGCTCATCGTCAGTCAGCACCCGAAGAAAAAGCGCGGCGTCCTCAACGCTGCGTACCATCAAGCCTACCGTATCCAGGCTTTCGGCGGCGGGCTTTACACCCTGCGAATTGATCAATCCGAAGCTCGGCTTGTAGCCGACGATGCCACAGAATGATGAGGGCCGCTGCACCGAGCCGCCGGTTTGCGTACCAAAACCAAAGGGCACCATGCAGTCGGCGACAGCTGCTCCGGAACCACTCGACGAGCCGCCCGGCGTGCGTTTCGGATCGTGCGGATTGGTCGTCGCTCCCGCAGTCGGACCGGCAAATTCGCAGGTCACGGTTTTCCCGAAAATCAGCGCCCCGGCTCCGCGCAGCAGCGCAACACAAGAAGCGTCCGACTTCGTCCGATATCCTCGATAGATGGGCGAGCCCATTTGCGTCGGCATATCGGAAGTCTCGATGATGTCTTTAACGCCAATCGGCACGCCATGAAGGGGGCCGCGCGCCACGCGGGCATCGAGCGCCTTTGCTTGGCGGAGGACAAGATCGGGATCGATAAAGGAAAAAGCTCTTATGACAGATTTCGCGTCCCTCTACCCGGGCAAGGCAGTCGCGCGCCACCTGTTCACAAGTCGCGGTACCGGAAGTAGTCGCCGCAACGATTTCGCTGGCAGTGAGCGTATTGAGTTGACCGATCATTCCCAAGTCTTCAAAAGTCCGGTCTTCAAAAGTCCGGTCGACCCTCGGCCGCCATGCTTCAACATCTCAGTGGCCGGCCTTGTTCTCGCGTGCATATTGCACGAGCGCGAGAAAGCGATAGAGGCCGTGCACGAACTTGCCGTAGGGCAACGTCAAGAAAAGCGCAAAAACGACGCCGAGATGCACCGCCAGCGTAACGCCCATGGCCGGCGTGGCGCGCAGAACAAGCAGCGCCAGACCAGTGATGGCGGTCAGCAGCAGCATGACGATGAAGGCGACGTCCATACCGAAGCGGCTTTCGTCGAGAAGCTCCGGCGCACGCCTAAACTTGGCCGCGAGCAGCCCGACCGAGCCTACAACAAGGCCGACGCCACCCAGCGTGCCAAGCACCACCGGCAGATCCCACCACGCGTAGGGCGCCTCGCGAGCGAGCAGATAGTGGTAGAGCGTCGCGACCGAGGTCGAAGCGAAGCAGAGCAGAAAGCCGTAGAAAGTCGCGTGATGATAATGCTTGCGCATATCGGTCGGCGCGTCGTCGTCATTCATGCAGCCGTCCTTGCCGCCGTCGAGATAGCGCAAGCGGCTGGCGTCTTTCACGGCCTGCAGGAAGGCCGAGACGCCGCCGGGCGGCGTGTCACCAGAGATGTCGCGCCAAAAAGCGCGCATCGAGAAGGTCAGCGCGAGCACAGCATAGACGAACACAGCGCCAAACAGCAGCGCCATCGCGTTGTGCGGCATCAGCTCATAGAAAGAACCCGGTCCGTCATTTACGCCGAACAGTACGGCCGGATCAGCGTAGGCAACGAAGCCGAGAATGAAGACGGCAATGCTGAGCGCAGCAATCAAGCTGATTGCCAGCCCATTGCGCGCGAACAGGCCGGACAAGGCGCCGGGCCACGCATAGGCCCGATATGAATCGCCGCGCACCTGCGCCAGCGTTCGCGGCACGTTGACCGCGAATTCATGCGGCGGCGAGAATTGGCAATCCGCATAGCACGCACCGCAGCTATGGCAGAGATTGGCGAGATAATTCAAATCGCCGTCGTTGAACAGGCGGCGGCGCTCCATCGCCGGGAATACCGCGCATAAGCCCTCGCAATAGCGGCACGAATTGCAGACGACCATCAATCGATCGGCCTCGCGCAGCGCTTCCGTCGGATGGGTTGTGGTCGTGTGCATGTCAATTGCGCGCATTCTTCGCCGCTCCCCGTCCCGCCATGCGCCCCGAGACGCTACCGATGGTCATGCCGATCCCGGCGGCATAGCCCTTGGTCAGCACATTGCCGGACATGATCTCGCCTGCGGCGAACATGTTCGCCGCAGGTTTCCCGTTTGCCATGAGCATGCGTGCTTCAAGATTTACGCGCACGCCGAGATAGGTAAAGGTGATGCCCGGCCGCACCGGATAGGCGTAGAACGGCGCGGTCTCGATCTTGCGCGCCCAGTGCGTCTTCGGCGGCGTCACGCCTTCGGTGCGGCAGTCGTCGAGGTCCGCGTGATTGAACGTGCCCGGTCGAACGCCCGCGTTGAAGTCGCTGATCGTCTTGTCCAGCACGTCGGCATCGAGTTCAAGCTTGCCGGCCAGTTCGCGAATGCTGCCAGCCGTTATCGGCGGGAATAACGACGGCATGAACAGCTTCAACGACGACGCATCGAAGATGATATAGGCGATCTGGTCCGGTTGCTGCGCGACAAGGCGACCCCAGATGGCATAGCGCTTCGGCCAAATGTCCTCGCCTTCGTCGTAGAAGCGCAGCGCGTTTTTGTTGACCACGACGCCGAACACCACGCAATCGAGGCGGGTGATGATGCCACCGTCATATTTCGGCGCGCGCGCATCGATCGCCACCGCATGGCACTGCGTCGGATCGCCGGTCTCCTGCACGCCCGCATTCAGCAGCATCTTGAGCACTGTGCCGCGGTTATGTGGCGTGCCGCGGATAAGGAAATTCTCCGCTGCCTCGCCCCAATATTCCTTCAGCCATTCGATATTCGATTCGAAACCACCGGCCGCGGCGACCAGCGCCCGGGCACGCAGCTGATGCGCGGCGCCACCATGCGTCATCGTCGCCGACAGGAACATGCCGTCATCGATTTCGAGCGCCGTCACCGGCGCGTCGTACATGACGTCGATGCCGAGCTCTTCCGCCGTGCGGTACAGCGCATTGAGCATGGCTCGCCCGCCGCCAAGGAAGAACGCGTTGGTGCGGCCCAGCGTCAGCGTGCCGCCGAGCGAAGGCTGGTAGCGCACGCCTTGCTCCTGCAGCCAAACCAGCACTTCCTTTGACTCGCGGATCATGTGCTTGGCGAGCGGCTCGTCGGTCTTGCCGCCGGTGACACGCAGCAAATCCTCGAAAAGCTCTTCCTCGCTATAGGGCCCGGTGAGCGTCTCGGTCGCGCTGTCGTGCGCGCAGCGGATATTGCGGGTGTGGCGGGTATTACCGCCGCGGTAGAATTTCGGCGCGCCCTCCAGTACCAGCACTGACGCGCCGTCGCGCCGCGCCGCAATGGCGGCGCACAGCGCCGCATTCCCGCCGCCGACGACAAGAACGTCGTATTGTTTCGTCAAATCAGCCATCAGAACTCTCAACATCTTCTCATTTGAAGATCCGCACTCTTTAAGCGATCGTGCCCGCGCCGAGAAGAACCGGCCCACCTGCTTTGCGTACCGCGCTCTGCAGACACGGCCGAAAGCACCCTGCACGGCCTCACAGGCGCACATTTCGGTTTGTGGTGAAGGGGTGGGGACTTTCCGGACGACATGCAGCGACAATCGAGGACAACTGGCTTGTAATATAACAAGGAATGTATAAAAAATGGAACACATTTTGCTGTGGATGGCTATCCTATCGCCATATAGCTGTTAAATAAGCAGAATATCGAATGGATAACTGTTTCGAAAGTGGATATACCCCGTCACAGGCCTGCGCGAAATGAATACGCTCCTGACGCTGTTCGATAGCGACCGCCTGGAGGAGCACACACGGGCCGGCTTCTGGCGCGATGACACTTTCTATGACCTTGTGCGCGGCTGGGCGCAACGCTCGGGGGATCGCATTGCGGTGCGCAGCGCGAGCGGAGACCTCACCTACGGCAAACTGATCGAATTGGCCAACGCCTTCGCAAGCGATCTCGATGCAGCCGGGCTCACACAAGGCCAGCGGGTTGCAGTGTGGCTGCCTAGCCGCCCGGAAACCATCGTCGCCCTGCTCGCCTGCAGCCGCAACGGCTACATCTGCTGTCCCTCGCTCCATCGCGACCATACCGTCGGCGACATCGTCGACCTCCTGAAGCGGATGCGCGCGGCAGCTGTCGTGGCCGAAACAGGCTACGGCGCCGACGCCAACAAGCACGATTTCTTTACCCGACTGGACAGCGTCGAGACGCTGCGCAAGGTGTATCGTCTGGAGAAGAGCACGACCGGCCGCGCGGCCGGTATTGTCACGCCGGGTGGTGCAGTGACAGTGTGCCCCCAGGGGCAACCCCAATACCGTGCTCTATCTCGCATTCACTTCCGGCACGACCGGCATGCCGAAAGGCGTGATGCACAGTGACAATACGCTGCTCGCCAATGCGCGCGCGCTCGCGGCCGACTGGACCATTAACGAGACCTCTGTCGTCTGTTCGTTGAGCCCGCTCAGCCACAATCTAGGCTTCGGCGCTATGATCATGGCACTCGGCATGGGTGGACAGATCGTCATTCACGACCTCCCGCGCGGCGCAAGCGTTGTCGACCGGCTGATCGATACCGGTACTACTTTCCTGGTCGGTGTTCCGACACATGCGATCGACCTGCTCGCCGAGGTGGAAGCGCGTAATCTGTCCGGCGTCGGCAAGCTGAGAGGCTTTCGTATTTCTGGCGCCCAAGCGGCGCCCGAGCTCGTTGCCGAATTGATTGCGCGCGGCATCGTTCCACAGAGCGGCTACGGCATGACCGAAACCTGCTCGCACCAATACACGCTGCCGAACGATGATCCCCGCCTGATCGTGGAGAGCTGCGGTCGTTCCTGCCACGGGTACGAAATTCGCATCTTCGATCACGATAATCCGAACCGCGAATTGAAGGCCGGTGAAATCGGCCAGATAGGCGGCCGCGGCGCGAGCCTGATGCTCGGCTATTTCGATGACCAAAAATCGACTGAAGAGGCCTTCAATCGCGACGGCTGGTTCATGACCGGCGATCTTGGCTGGGTTGATGAGAAGGGTTATCTCCGCATCACCGGACGCAAGAAGGACGTGATCATTCGCGGTGGCCACAATATCTATCCGGCGAAGATCGAGTTGCTCGCCGCGACACACGATGCCATCCAACGGGTTGCCGCCGTTCCAGTGCTGGACAAGCGGCTCGGCGAGCGTGTCTGCCTGGCGGTCATGGTGCGGCCCGGCCGGTCGCTCGAAGCGCAGGAGATCCTGAAGCATCTCGATGAGGAAGGCTTGTCGAAATACGACATGCCAGAGTTCTTTCTGCACGTTGACGAGATTCCACTTACGGCAAGTGGCAAGATTCGTAAGCGCGACGTGGCTGACTGGATTGCGGAAGGCCGCGTGTCACCCCAAGCCGTACGCTTTCAGGCAAAAGCCGAATGAGCGACGATCCCGGCCACGCACTGGCGCGATTGCGCGAGGAAATGGCGGCACCGCCGTTCCACGAGGTGCTGCGACCTGAAGCAATCGATGCCGATCCGGAACTCGGCACCGTCACCATCAAGCTTTCCTTCCACGACAAGCTAGCGCGTGCGAAAGGCGACAAGGCCTTTCACGGTGGCGTCATTGCGGCTCTTATCGATCTTGCCGGTCACGCCGCTGTCGCGGTGAAGTTGGGTCGGATGGCCCCGACAATCGACCTGCGTATCGATTATATGCGTCCTGCCGAGAGCGACGCACTCATGGCGCACGCGAAGCTGCTCAAGACCGGTCGCACGGTGGCGCGTGTCGATATCGAGATTCTCGATTGCCAAAGCAGAATCGTTGCGCTCGGTAGAGGCACGTTCAGCACGGCTTAAGCACCAAGAGCGGCGGGCTCAACGCGGGCCGAGACGGAGCCGACGCAGTTCAAACTCTCCGCTTATCGAGAAGCGCTTTGATCATCTGGGGCCGGATCGGGATCTGCGTGATCAATCCCTCGCCGCCGAGCGCATCGTCAACGGCGGACGCAATGACCGCGCCGACTGCCGCGACACCGCCTTCGCCTGCCCCCTTGATACCGAGCGGATTGCATGTGCTCGGTGCGTCTTCCGCCATCATGACGTCGACGTCCGGCATTTCGTGCGCCGTCGGTATCAGATAATCGGCGAAGGTGACGGAGAGTGGCTGACCGCGTTCGTCGTATTGAAACTCCTCGAACAGAGCGCCGCCGAGCCCTTGGGCGAAACCACCGACAAGCTGACCCCGCACCAACATTGGATTGATGGCGCGGCCGACATCGAAAGCAATCAACATCTTTTCGACGGTTACGCCGCCCGTACCGGGGTCAAGCTTCACGAGTGCAAGCTGCACCCCGTAGGGATACGTCATGTGATTGGTGGTGAACCACCCGTCCGACGCGAGCCCCGGTTCACGCTCACCGCGCGTGGGAGAGGTCGGGCGCAGATGATGCGCCAATTGGCCGAGATCGATGTTCGCGCTACTGCCATCAGCCCGCAAAACGACACCGTCGACGATGGTCAGATTTGCGGCATCAGCCTGAAGTAATTGCGCGGCCATATCGAGCGCCTTGGCGCGGACCTTCTCGGCCGCAACCATGGTCGCATTCGCTGTCATTACCGTCGCACGTGTCGCATGGGCGCCGATGCCGTACTCGATGCGGTCGGTGCGCCCATGAACAACCCGCACCTTTCGATAATCAACACCAAGCGTCTGAGCCGCAACCTGCGCGATGACCGTCTCGAAGCCCTGCCCGACCGACGCCCCGCCGGTGATGACCTCAATCTCGCCATTTGTGTGCACATTGACACGCGCGCCATCGGTCGGACCGAGACCACTTTTTTCGACGTACATCGCGAGCCCGAGACCGACAATTTCGCCCGCCGCGCGTCGCTTCTTCACGTCCGCCTCGAACGTATCCCACTCGAAACGCACGAGGGCCTTGTCGAGCAGTTCTTCATAGCGGCCCGAATCGAGCACTACTTCATCGCCCAACGCGACGAGCGGCCGCTCATAAGGCATTTCTTCCGGCGCAATCAGGTTACGCCGGCGCAGTTCGATGCGCGAGAGACCGAGTTTCTTGGCGATCGCGTCCATCAGACGCTCGCGGACGAAATTCGTCTCATAACGACCGGGTGAGCGATAGGTCGCCGCCGGCGTCTTATTCGTAAGGCGAAAGTGCGCGTTGACGCGGAAATGCGGCAGGCGATAGGGCCCCGGCAGAATACCACAGGCGGTGTCAGCGACGCGCGTGCCGTGCGTGCGGATATAAGCGCCCTGATCGTGGTAGAAGGTGTCGTCGATGCCGATAAGACGACCGTCTTTATCTACGGCAGCCCTAATGCGATGGCGTTGCTGGCGCGAATGATTGGCCGCGATCATGTGCTCACGACGATCTTCCAGCCATTTTACGGGACGGCGCAGACGCATAGCTGCGACTAGGACCAGAATATCTTCGGGATAAATCTCACCCCGGACGCCAAAGCCGCCCCCGACGTGACCCTCGTAGAGATGGATCCCGCCGGTGCTCCGGTTAAGCATGCGCGCAAGCGATTCTCGGTTCCTATGCGGTACTTTTGCGGCTCCGTGCAATTCGAGTACGTCGCGTGCGGCGTCATAGCGCCCGATCGCGCCACGCGTCTCGAGCGGAACGCCGGAATGACGGCCGACTGAAAGATCAAGTTCGATGACATGCGCAGCTTGCGAAAAGGCATGCGCTACATCGCCATAACCTTGTTTGCAGATGGTGGCCTCGGTCGTCAGGCATTGTGCAAAATCGGTGGCCGGCAATGCGGCATCGACAACCGCCTCGATCTCCTCGATGTCGAGCGTAACGAGTTCGGCCGCGTCCTCGGCGACATAAGGATCTGTTGCAAAAACCGCAGCGACCGGTTCGCCGACGTAACGCACGACGCCTCTCGCCAGCACCGGTTGGCGAAACGGGGCGAGCTTCTCATTGGGGCCTTCGCGAAAGTCGATCGGCGTGAGATCGGCAATATCGGCGGCAGTCCAGATTGCGACTACGCCGCTCAGCGCTCGCGCCTCCGTCGTGTCGATATCATTGAGCTTGCCGTGCGCATTAGGTGAGCGCACGACGCGCATGTGCAGCTGATGAGGAAAGGCGATATCGCCGGCAAAACGGCCCTGTCCGGTGATGAGCGGCCGATCTTCGAGTCGCTCGACCGAGGCGCCAATCCACTCTGTCGGTTTGATAGTCACTCCTTCGCCTTCATCACCGCCGCCGCTGCCTTCACGGCTTTGATGATGTTTTCGTACCCAGTACAGCGACAGAGATTGGACGATAGGACATCGACAATCTCTTCGTCGGTTAGATCCGGGTTCTTTTCCAAGGCGCCTACCGCGAGCATCAAAAAACCTGGCGTGCAGAAGCCGCACTGCAGCGCGTGATATTTCGTGAATGCCTCTTGCATAGGATGCAGTTTATCGCCGTCCGCAAGACCCTCGACGGTGCGAATATGCCGCCCGGCTGCCTGCACTGCGAACATCAGGCATGAACGCATCGGTTCGCCATCGACTAAAACGGTGCAGGCCCCGCAGACACCATGCTCGCAGCCGATATGGGTGCCGGTCTGGCCGCAATCGTCGCGGATCACGTCGACCAGTGTGCGACGCGGTTCGACGGTTGCCGTGAAGCATTCACCATTGATGTTCAGCGTAATATCGCGCCGCTCGCTCATGCTGCCTGCACCAGGGCGCGCTCGACCAGCGTGCGCACCAGAGCACGCCGATATTCAGCGGTGTTGTTGATGTCTTCCATAGGGTCGCAAGATGCCGCTGCTATTTCTGCCGCCTTGATGAAGGCGGCTTCATCCGGCGCTGCGTTGGCAAGCGCCAATTCCGCATTCTCAATACGCCGCGCGTTCGGCTCGGCGCCACCGATGGCAACACAAGGATCGATGATTTTGCCAGATTCGACACGATAAGTGACAAGCGCCATCGCGATGGCGAAATCACCTTTACGTCGGCTAAATTCGACAAACCCAGAACGCGTATCGGCCGGCAGCATCGGAAGCTCGCAGCCGACTAACAGTTCGTCTTCCTCGAGCGCCGTTGTCATCACGCCTTGATAAAAATCGGCGGCGGCAATGCGGCGCACGCCGCGTTGGCTCGCCAGCACAGCAACGCCGTCGAGCGCGGCCATAACACAGCACCATTCCGAAGCCGGATCAGCGTTGGCGACGCTGCCGCAGAATGTGCCGCGCGTACGGATCGGATAATGTGCGATGTTCTGTACTACCTTGCGCAATAGCGCGCCTGTCGCGCCCGGCACCGTCTCACTCTCGAAGGCACTATGGCGCACGCAGGCGCCAATTTTGAGCGTGCTATTCTCGACCTTCAGTATCGCAAGTTCGGCAATCCCATTGATGTCGATCAGATGCGCCGGCCGCGCCATACGAAACGCCATGGTTGGCACTAGGCTCTGGCCACCGGCCAACACGCGGCCATCCTGCGGCGCATATTCCGTAAGAAGCGCCACCGCCTCGCCGACCGAGCACGGCGCATAATAGTTGAAGGGGGCCGGCTTCATCCGCTGTACACTTATTGCTACAGTTCAAAGGTTTAGTTTACATACTTCCGCTGTGCGGTAAAGCCTCGATTTTATCGTTGTTTATGGCGCAGAGGCGTTCTTGTCCGGTTGCACCGACTGCTCGTCTGTACTAAAAATGGGATGGTTTTCTCAAAATTGGCTCTGTCCATGCGCGCCGCCGTCGTCAAGGAATTCGGTCCAATCAGCAGCCACGCGATCGGCGACTTGCCAGATCCGATTCCTAGGGCGGGCGAGGTCCTCGTCACCATCAAGGCGGCGGCGGTCAATTTTGTTGATAGCCTGGTCGTCACCGGCAAGTATCAGTTTCTGCCAGAACGCCCTTTTGCACCGGGCAAGCTTCCTGTCGGTGAGATTACCGCGCTTGGTGAGGGCGTCACCGAATTCAAAATCGGCGACCGGGTGCTGACGCTGGCCGAGCAAGGTGGCTACGCCCAGAAGGTCGCAGTAAGCGCCAAGCAATGTTTCACGTTGCCCGACGCGATGACCTTCGGCGAGGCCGCCTCGATGGCGCTCGTCTATGACACATCGTGGTTCGGCCTACGCGAACGCGCCCGCATTCAAGCCGGCGAAAGCGTGTTGGTGCTTGGTTCCACCGGTGGTGTCGGCCTCGCCTCGGTACAGCTTGCCAAGGCGATGGGCGCCAAGGTGCTCGCGGGTGTATCCAGTGCCGCCAAGGCACCGGTAGCGCTGGGCGCCGGCGCGGACGACTTCATCGATCTGTCGCAGCCGAACCTGCACGATTCCCTACGCGAGCAAGTCTTCGCCAAGAATGGTGGCAAAGGCGTCGATATTGTCCTCGATCCGCTCGGCGGCGATGCTTTTGACGCGGCCCTGCGCGCCCTCGCCTGGCGAGGGCGCCTTGTCGTCATCGGCTTTGCCTCCGGTCGCATTCCGGAGGTGAAGGCGAACTATCTGCTTGTAAAAAATATCGAGGTTACCGGCCTGCAGGTCAGCGACTACCGCAAGCGCACGCCGGACCTGATGACCGAATGCATACGCGAAATCTTTGCGCTCTATCGCGCCGGCAAGCTGAAGCCGGCTCCCTTCCGCACCGTTCCGCTAGAGGCCTTCGCGACCGCGCTCCAGGATATAGTCGACAGGCGTGCCACCAGCCGTATTGTGCTGGAACCGAATCCCTGATTCATCGGAGAGATCGATGACTTTCCGCTACGATGAGATCGGCAACCGGCTCAAGGCCTATCGGCTCGGCTCCAACCTCAGCGCCGACGAGATCGCCAATCAACTCGGAATTTCACGCACGGCGCTCTATCGCTTCGAGAAAGGCGAACTGGCCAAAATCGAGACACTGGAGCGACTCGCCGAATTACTCGGCGTATCGATCCCTACCCTGCTCGGCGTCGGCATCGAGTACGTGCCATCGGCGGTGAGCTATTTCGAGCGGTTACGGCAGATCGAGGAGACCAGCGATCAGATTATGGTGCTATCGGGTCCGATCTCGCTGCTGCTCGCTTCCGACAATTTTATGCTCACCCTCGAGGAAGTGCTGACCGAGAACGTGACCAAGAATGTCGCCAACCGGGAACGTGCACTCGGCGATATTCCGAAATTGATGACCATCTTGCGCGAGCGCAAGCAAGCCTATCACCGCCGCCGGCCCGCCATCGCCAACCTGATGTCGGCAATGGAAATCGAGCGCTTCGTCCATCACGGATTGGTCGGCCGCAGCGGACTACCGGATGATGTGCTGGAACAGCGGAAGGCATTGGCGCGAGAAGAAATAGAGCACTTCGTGCGGCTTCTCGAAAACCCGCCGATCGGGGTGCAGATCGGCATTGTCACGGACACACTGCCTCATGCGGGCTTCCAGATTTTTCGCCAACCGGATCGCAAGATATTGGTGTTAAGCCCGTTCCGTCTCGGCGGCGAGCCTAATATCCGCGTCGGCGTCGCAATGATTACTTCCGCATCCGACGCACTCGCGTTCCACGAGGCGTCAATCGACGAAATGTGGGGGCGCGCCCTGAAAGGCCAAGCCGCGGCCAATCTCGTGCGCCATCTCTTGAGCAGCAACCGTTTGCCCGCGGATGATGACTTTATCAAGCCGCCTGCGAAGACCAAGCGTAGTTCTCGCAATAAGCCGCCAGCTTTGATGTAACGGACGGATGAGTGAGCAGGGTTTTCGGGAAATCGACTGGGCGTATTGAAGACCGTAACCTGTTATGCGGCAGCGCGCGCTTTGTCGCTGATATTCGTCTGGCGAATATGCTCCATGCCGCCTTCGTACGAAGTCCGCATGCCCATGCACGCATCGTCGCAATCGACAAAAGTGCCGCGCAGGCTGTGCCTGGCGTTGCAGCCGTGCTGACTGCCGAAGACCTGAGAGACCTGACGACGTCCAACCGGCTCGCCGTTGCCCTACCCGATAAGACATACAAGCAACAGCGGGACCGTTTCATTCTGGCGGACGGCGAGACCGTGCATGTCGGCGAAGCCGTTGCGATGGTGATCGCAGCCGACGCCTACCTCGCGGAAGACGCCGCCGGCATTGTCGAGGTTGAATACGACCTGCTGCCTGCCGTCGGGGATTGTCGTACCGCGCTGGAAGCCGGCGCGCCGCCCGTGCATAGCGATGGCCAGCACAACCTCGCGGCGGCCTTTGCCAGCGGCTACGGCGACGTCGATGCCGCTTTTGCTCGCGCCACGCATGTCGTGGGGGACAGCTTCTGGAGCCATCGCGGCGTCGCGCATTCGATGGAGTGCCGCGGTTGCGTTGCCGAGCATAATGCCGTCGAGGACAAGATCACTTTATGGAGCTCGACACAGACACCGCTCGTCGCTGCTCGCTTGCTGGCAGAGCTATTCGGCCGCGAGGAATTTGCCATCCGTGTCGTGGCACCGGATGTGGGCGGCGGCTTCGGCCCCAAGCTTGTTTTCTATCCGGAGGAAGCCGCGGTGGCGGCAGCAGCCCTTATGGTCGGCCGGCCGGTGCGCTGGATAGAGGATCGCCGCGAGCACTTCATCGCGACAACCCAAGAGCGCGACCAATACTGGACCGCCTCGGTCGCGGTCGACGCCGACGGCAAGATCCTTGGTCTTCGCGGCACATTGATCCACGACCATGGCGCCTACACTGCACGCGGCCTTACCGTGCCGCAGGGAGCAGTCGCTGCGCTCTCGCTAGCCTACGTCGTGCCGGCTTATAAAATGGACGTGAAAGTCGCGCTGACCAATAAGGTGCCGGTGACGCCAATTCGCGGCGCAGGTCAGCCGCAAGGCATCTTCGTGATGGAGCGCCTGCTCGATCTCGCCGCCAAAAAGCTGAAACTTGATCGCGCCGAAATCCGCCGTCGCAATCTCGTGCCGGCGAACGCGATGCCTTTCAAGAAGGACTTCGTCACGCGTGGCGGCATTCCGATCGTGCTTGATTCCGGCGACTACCCGGCCTGCCAGGCCGACGCCTTGCGCAAGTCAGAATGGGACGACTTCCCAAGGCGCCAACGTGAGGCGCGCGCGGAGGGCCGCTATCTCGGCATCGGCCTCGCCAACTTCGTCGAGGCGACCGGCCGCGGCCCTTATGAGCAGGCGCAGGTTCGGATCACGCCGTCCGGCATTATTGAAGTTGCCACAGGCGCCGCGGCGATGGGTCAAAGCACCAAGACAATGATCGCGCAGGTCGTCGCTGAACAACTTGGCGGCGATATCGATCGCGTCATCGTCACTACCGGCGATTCCGGCAAGGTGTCGATGGGTTTTGGCGGCTTCAACAGCCGCCAAACCGTGATGGCCGGGTCGTCAGCTCACATCGCCGCCGTGAAGGTTCGCGAAAAGGCACTGCTCGTCGCCAGCCATCTGCTTGAAGCCGATGTCTTAGATCTCGATATCGAGCGCGATCACGTCGTTGTCAAAGGTGTAGCAGGCATGAAGGTGTCGCTCGGCACCATTGCGCGCGCCATGGCGGGCGCCGCCGGCTTCGTGCTTCCAGCGGGGTTGCCCCCGGGCTTGGAGGCGACCGAGAATGTCGTCATCGATGCCATGACTTATGGCAACGGCAGTGCGGTCGCCGAAGTCGAAGTCGATATTGGCACCGCGGCTGTGAAGGTAACGCGCGTCACTTTCGTCCATGATGCGGGGCGGCTCATCAACCCGACGATCGCCGAAGGCCAAGTGGTCGGCGCCATCGCGCACGGCATCGGTAACACGCTGTACGAGTGGATGGCCTACGACGACGAGGCCCAGCCCTTGACGACGACGCTCGCCGATTACCTACTCATTACAGCCTCCGAAATGCCGAAGCTTGTGCTCGGCCATCGCGAGACGCCAACCACGCTAAATCCGCTAGGCGTCAAAGGGATCGGCGAGTCGGGCGTAGTGCCGATGCCTGCCTGCATCGTCTCAGCCATCGAAGATGCACTATCGCCCTTCGACGTGCGGCTCAATCAGTTTCCCGTCCGACCGCGCGACCTATTTGAACTGCTGAATGCGGCTCGAAAACGCGATGAGAGAGCTACCGATGAAACTAAAAAAACATAATCGCTACGCCTATTCGCCGATCACCGAGCGGCAGGATTTCACCTGGCCGGACGGCAAGCGCCTCGCCTTCTATGTCGCGCTCAATGTCGAACATTTCAGTTTTGGCGAAGGCCTCGGCCATACGCCGACGACGCCTGGGCCACAGCCCGACGTGCGCAATTTCGGCTGGCGCGACTACGGCCTTCGCGTCGGCATTTGGCGCATTTTCGACCTGATGGACGAAATGAAGTTTCCGATGTGCCATCTCTTGAACGCATCGGTGTGTGAGGAGATGCCGCAAATTCCGGCGCGTATCCGACAGCGCGGCGATGAGGTGATTGGCCACGGCTATACGAATTCGGAGCGTCAGTCCGAAATGGATGCGGCGACCGAGGCGGAGATGATTGCTCGCGCGACCAAGACGTTGGCTGAAAGTTGCGGCCAGAGACCCTACGGCTGGATGGGTCCATGGATTTCGGAAACGGCAGTGACGCCCGATCTCTTGCAGGAGAACGGCTACACTTTCCTGATGGACTGGCCTGCCGACGACCAGCCATTCTGGATGAAGACCCGTGCGGGGCGGATCATGTCCGTGCCCTATCCGATCGAAATCAATGATACGCCGACCATGCTCAGCCGCGCACAGCCAGCGACTGATTTTCGCGGCATGATTCTCGATCAATTCGCCGAAATGGTGCGGCTGTCGCAAAAGCAGTCGCTCGTCTTCGGCATCTCGCTCCATACGTTCTGCACCGGGCAACCGTTTCGACTTCATCAAGTGCGGCAGGCCTTGGAAGCCCTGAAAAAGCACCCAGGCTTCGATACGGTGTGGGTGACGACGCCGGGCGAGATCGCAAAATACGCGGCCGAGTTGCCTCCTGCCTGCGTCCCCTGAGGGCTAGACTTCGAGGCTGAATTCAGCCCGCCGAGGCATTATCAATATTTGCACAAGTACCAAATTTGTTGACGATATACCAATAATGGCACAGGGTAGATATTGTTGGGCAAGGGGCGTTTTCGATTGAGGAAGGGATGATGAGGGTCTGCAGACGATATCCTTTTTTGGCGTCCTTCCTGGGCAGCCTGGCGTCGGCATTTCTGTCGTCTTCCCTGTTTTCTTCGCCCACATTCGCCGATGGTTGGCCCGCACATCCGGTGCGGATCATCGTGCCATTCGGCGCCGGCGGTGCCGGCGATACGCTCGCGCGCATCGTGGCACAGCACCTGTCGGAACGCTTCGGCCAGCCGTTTGTGGTTGAGGACCGCCCGGGCGCCGGCGGCATCGTTGGCACCCAGCAGGTCATCACCGCGGCGCCGGACGGATACACGATCGGCATCACCAATCTCTCGACGATGTCGCTTATTCCAATCATAAATCCAGAGGCGAAGTACAATTCGCTCGGAGACCTAAAGCATATTGCTTATATCGGCGGGTCGCCGGTGGTTCTTGCCGCAAATCCAGCGACCGGCATCAAAAGCTTCAATGATTTTGTGACCTACGCGAACGCGCCTGGACATGCCTTCACATTCGCTTCGTCCGGAATGGGCTCGGACGGACATTTGATGGGAGTGGCCATCGCGGACGCGCTGCATTTGAAGTCGGAGCATGTGCCCTACAAATCCACAGCAGAAGCACTGACCGATGTTGTCGCCGGCCAAGTGCCGTTCTCGACGTTCACGCTTTCGTCGACGTCGGCCTTCCTGCAAGCGAAGTCGCTAGTCGGCATCGCAGTCACTTCGCAACAGCGCCTGCCGGAATTTCCTGATCTCCCGACGTTCAAAGAACTGAATCATCCAGAGCTTCTCGACAATACGTGGTTCGGTTTTTCCGGGCCGGCGAAACTCCCCGAGGAGATCGTGACCAAGTTGAATGGCGCGACAACAGAAGCCGTTGCCATGCCGGATGTACGGGAACGCTTCGCGCAAAACGGATTTTTGACGCAGCCGATGAGTCCGGCGGATTTTACGAATTTCGTCGGCGCAGAGACTGCCAAGTGGAAAGCCATTATCGAACAGGCCGGCTTGGCAGGAAAGCCGCAGTAGCCGACCGAAATCGATGTCGTTTGACTTCTTCGCAAGCGATTGCCGTGATGCGAAACCAGAGGGCTGCCCGCAACTGCGTCATTAGAACTCAGTCGTCTATCACTTCGCAGGCATCAGTTTTGCCAGCCAGTACGCGCTCGAATAAGGAAGAGTGGAGAGTGAGATGAAATTTTCCGCAGCTGGCCTGCTGTTGGCCCTATTCGCGTCGATCGTTCCGACGCACGGCTTTGCGCAGTCCTACCCGAACCGACCGGTCCACTTGATCATTCCTTACGGACCAGGCGGCATCGTGGACTTTGCTGGCCGTGTACTGGCACAGAAAGTCGGCGCCGCGTTACATCAGACGATTGTTCCAGACAATCGTCCAGGCGCTGGCGGTATCGTTGGTGTCGATTACGTCGCTCATGCTCAACCGGATGGCTACAACATCGCCATCATGGATCCGGCAATCGTGATCAACTCGACTTTGCAAAAGTCGTTGCCTTACGATCTGTTCAAAGATCTCACAACGATATCTATCGTAAGTTCGTCGCCCGAAGTGCTGGTCGTCGCACCACAGCTCGGCATAAAGACCTATGCCGAGCTGGTTGCCTACGGAAAGGCCAATCCAGGAAAGCTTAACTACGCCTCAGCCGGTGTAGGGACGACGCCGCACCTAGGTGCGGAAATGTGGAAGCTCGACACAGGCATTGACGCAATTCATGTGCCCTATAAGGGGATCGGAGCGTCTTTCACCGACATGATGGACAACAAGGTCCAGATGGCCTTCTCCAGTATCGCAGGTGCGTTACCCTTCACCAGCGACGGCCGCGTCATTCCGCTCGCGACGACTGGCAAGACTCGCTCATCAGTCTATCCGGACCTTCCGACAGTGGCTGAAGCCGGGGCGCTCGGATACGAAGTCGATCTATGGCTCGGAGTTTATGCCGCGAGCGGTACGCCGCCCGACATCGTCGAGACGCTTAACAAAGCGACCGCGGCAGCTTTGCAGGACGACGAGCTCAAGCGGTCGTTCGCGAAATTCGGCCTGACGCCGCACGGCATGAGCGTGGCCGATAGCAACGCCTTTACCAAATCCGAATACCAGAAATGGAAAAAGGTCATCGAGGACGGACACATCTCATCCGAATAACGCGCGACGCTATGACAAAGCGCGACGAGCCCGGCGGTTGTAACGAGGTTTAGGATGTTTCGACTGTTGGTCGCCGACCTGGATTCGCCTTCGTATTTTGTCGCCACCGCGGCGGCGGAACTTGGGTGCTTCAAGCAGGAGGGGATCGACGTCGAGTTGGTACGCGATTATGGCGCCGAGAAAGGTCCTGCGCTCCTGCGTGACGGAGCAGTGCATTTCCTCGGGGGCCCGGCGTATGTCGCAAGCCAGGCTTTTCCTGATTGGCGCGGGGCAAAACTCTTATGTGCGCTCTCGCAGTATTCCTATTGGTTCCTGGCGATCCGCGCCGATCTCGATGTCAAACGTGGCGACGTCAACGCCCTTAAAGGTTTGCGGATATCGGCCTCGCAACCGTGGCCGGAAATGGGTCTCAGACATCTGCTAGCCGATGCCGGCATAGACCCAGAGCGGGATAACGTCCGGATTGTGCCTCCGGCAAAGAGCGTCGACGCACGATGGAAGGGGAGCGCCGGCATCGATGCCATCGAGAAGGACATTGCCGATGCCTATTGGGGCAATGGCATGCGCCTTGCTCTCGGTGAGCGGCACGGAATTGCCAAGCTCCACCTCGATCTGCGGCGCGGCGACGGTCCGGCCGGAGCGCGCTGGTACAACTTCCCGGCCCTGACTACGACTGAAAAATTCATCGACGAGCATCCGCAAGTTGCCGCCGCCGCGATCCGCGCCATCGTCAAGGCGCAGAAAGCGCTTAAGGCGGATCCATCGCTCGCTACCGGAATCGCAGATGAGCTGTTTCCCTCGGAGCAGGTGCCACTTATTGCCGACTTGATCGCCCGCGATGCCCCGTTTTACGACGCGAGCATATCGCTGAAAGCGGTCGAAGGGCTGAACAAGTTCGCCAATGCCATTGGGCTTATCGCGAAGCCGGTCCCTTATGATCGTCTGGTAGCTTCACAGTTTAGTCGCCTGTGGAGCGAAAAGCGGTCGGCAGGCGTGCATGATTTGATCGGGTGAGGCAGTGGGAATTCAGCATGAACATTCCAGGCGATACACTCCTCACGGGTGCCCGGGTTTATCGGCACAACGGCGATACCGACCTTCCTCCCATTCAAGACGTCCTTATTTCTGACGGACGGATCAAGGCCATCGGGGCCGATGCGATCCTGGATGCGACGGCCCGGAGAATGGATCTGTCGGGGCACGTTTTGCTGCCCGGTTTTGTAAACGCACACTACCACTCACACGATGTGTTGGCGAAGGGCTCTTTTGAGTCTCTGCCGTTGGAGCAATGGGGTCTTATCGCCGGGCCGATTGCCAACAACCGAAGCCTCGAAGAAATCCGGATGCGCACGCTTGTGGGCGCGGTCGAGGCATTGCGCAACGGCGTGACGACCGTTCAGGATTTCAGCTCATTCTCGCCGCTGAGCGATGAGGTCGTCGATACTATTTTGGGCGCCTATGACGAGGTCGGGATCCGAGTGGCTTACTCGATCACCGTGCGAGACCGGTCCCAACTCGACACAATCCTCGACGCACGCGAGGTCGTACCAAGAGAGTTGTGGCCGCTCGTCGGCGAGGCCGCCGATGACGGTCGGTCGCAGCTGGACTTTGTCGAACGTCAGCTGGATCGCATCGGCGATCGCGGCGGCAGAATAATCTGGTGCTTGAGTCCCTCTGCGCCGCAACGCTGCTCGTTGCCGCTGCTCAAAGGCGCGGCCGATCTCGCCAAACGGCGAGCCCTCCCCGTCTTCACCCACGTATACGAATCGCGCTCGCAACGCATTTTTGCCCGCGAACAATACGCCGAGTTCGGCGGGACTATCTTCAAGTATATGGAGGCCTGCGGCCTGCTCGGACCGCATGTGAGTATCGCCCATGGTGTGTGGCCCGACCCCGAAGAGATCGATCTTCTGGCCGGCACCGGAACGGGCGTCGTCTTGAACATGTTGAGCAATCTCCGGCTACGCAACGGTGTCGCCCCGATTTCCGCCTATCGCCGGCTCAAAGTCCCGCTGGCGCTGGGCAGTGATAATTGCAGCTGCTCGGATATTCACAGCCTCTTTCCAGTCATGAAGACCTACTGCCTGCTCGGCGGCATCATGGAGCCGGAAGAGCTTGCGCCGACGGCCGTTGAAGCCTTTCGACTTGCCACAGTCGGAGGCGCCGAACGAGCCGGCGTCAGCGATAAGATTGGCGCTCTTGAGCCCGGCCTGAAGGCCGACATCGTCGCGTTGGATTTAAATGACCCCGCCTTTCGACCCTTGAACAGTGTCGCAAGACAGGTCGTTTATAGCGAAACCGGCCGCTCGGTGCGCCACGTATGGGTCGATGGCCGCCACGTCGTCGCGAATGGCGCTGTGATTACGGTTGACGAACAGAAGCTCCTCAAGGAACTGGCATCCTTGATGCCGGCAGTAGCCGCACGACTGGAACAGCTGCGCAACGATGCGTCGAAGTTCGGAAAGTGTTTCGCCGATTTGCAGACGAAAGCGTGGTCGCGCCCGTTGACGTATAACCGCTATTTGCAGCAGTCCTAACTGGGCCGCATCCTGACCGGAGCTTTCCCTTTCGCCCAATAATGAGCTGTTGGCGTGCCCGTCGGCGGCTGTAAGTTGACTAGGGGTTTCGTCTCGCGCGTAATGTACGGCATGCTATTTGCAAGCTAATTGCACTAAGGAGGAGACAAACTGTGACCAGCAACGCTCCCTATTGGCGGCAATTTCTTCTGCTTGGACTTGGCATGCTCGGCTATACTATTTGCCGAACCGGATTTCCCGTGGGTCTCGCGGCGATGGGAAAGGAGTTCGAGTGGACCGCCTTTCAGGCCGGCATTCTCAGCACAATTTTTCTTCTCGGCCAGGCACTCATCGACATCCCGGCCGGTTATTTCGCGGACCGGTTTGATCGCAAGCGGGTCATTTTCGTCGGCCTGTTTGGTTTAGGCCTGTTCACCGCCCTGGTGACGCTCGCCACAGGATTTTGGTCGGCACTGGTCTATCGCGTCCTCTTCGGAGTCATGGAAGGCCTTTACAACATCACCCAGTTTGCAATCGCCGGCTCAATTCTCCCGAACCAGCGCGCACTCGTAAACGGCATGACCCAGGTCTTTTACGGCATCGGCACTTATAGCGGCCAGACGCTGGTCGGCTCCCTCCTCCACAAGCATCCTGGATTTTGGCAGCTGCCGCTATGGTGGCTAGGCGGCCTCACAATGTCATACGCGGTTATCTCGCTGTTCCTGTTTCAACGACAGTATCTACGCCGCAATGAGGCGCAGACGACCAAAGCTCAACTGGGATTCTGGCCAACCCTAAAGCTCGTCGTCAAAAATGCTCAGGTGTGGAAGGCATTGACAATACATGCCTTCAACATGATCCCCAATTGGGGCATCCAGGGTCTCGGGAATTACATCTTCATCCAGTACCGGCACTATGATCCAGCATTCACGGCGCTCGTTTTCGGCGCCGGTGTCGGGGCCGGCGGCCTGTTCGTGCCTCTCGGCACGATGTGGGCAGACCGGTTTGGACGGCGGCCCGTGGTTTGCTTCTTTGGACTTTGGATGTGCGCTATGGTGTTTATGCTGTTCTACCTGGCGCCCGCCAATTGGACGATGGTTGTTCTTGGCGCCTGCGTCGGCTTCGGTCTGAATTCATTATATACGCTCGGCTACACCATCACTCAGGATGCAGTCGCATCCGCGTCGATGAGCGGCATTGGCGTCGCGACCGGAATGGCGGGAGGATTTGGCTATTTGTTTGCCGTGCTCGCGGGACCGCTGGTCGGGTCGCTTATTCCGCTATTGGGGCCGCTTTGGGCCATGAACGTCGTGGTCATCGGCTGCGAACTTATGGTCGTCGTGCTCGGATTCTTGTTCTTAAAGGATCAGAAAAGACCAAATCTCGCGACCGCTTAGGCCACGATGCAAGTGCCTTCGTGATCATTCTGGCTTTATGCCAGCGAACGCCACGACCTTGGCCCACTTCTCGGTATCGGCCTTGATGAGAGTTCCAAACCCTTCCGGAGTATCCGAAACCGCCAAATTGCCAAGGTCGGCGAGATGAGCTTTGAACGAGGGATCAGCCACGATCGCATTCACCGCCGTATTCAATTTGCGAATGATCTCCGGTGGAGTAGCTCTCGGAGCTGCCAGCCCATTCCAAACATAGGCCTCGTAGCCCGGCACGAAGTCGCTCATAGGAGGGACATTCGGCAACGCATCCGTCTTGGAACTTACGGCCAGCGGCCGCAGCTTTCCGTCCCGAATCAGCGAGATCGACGCAGCGATATTATCGAACATGACCTGTATCCGCCCGCCGAGAAGGTCGGAGAGCGAAGGTGGCGAGCCCCGGTAAGGCACATGCACCAATTTGGTACCGGTCACCATTTGGAATAGCTCGCCGGCTACATGCGTCGCTCCTCCGGTCCCGGCCGATCCCATGTTGATCACACCGGGGTTTGCTTTGGCGTAGGCTATGAATTCGGGAACAGTCTTTGCCGGGAAAGATGGGCTCACTTCCATAACCAAGGGACTGCGGCTGAAAATGGCGACCGGCGCCATGTCGCGCGCGAAATTGAAATCGAGGTCGGGATAGAGCGAGACGTTGATGGCGTTTGAAATGCCCGCGAGAAACAGAGTGTAGCCGTCTGCAGGCGAGTGAATTGTAATATCCGCGCCGACATTGCTCGCGGCGCCGGGCCGGTTGTCGATGACAAACGACTGGCCAAGATGTTCGGACAGCTTTTCCGCGATGAGGCGCGCCAATATATCGCTAAGGCCTCCGGCCGCATAACCGACAACAATATGAACCGGCCGAGACGGGTAGTCGTCTTGGGCGGAGGCAAACGGCGTGCGTGCGGAAGCTAGTACAACGCCGCCGGCAACCTTCAAGAATTGACGACGACGAAAGAGCATAAAGCCCCACCCCGTTTCTCAGTGGACTCGGTCAATGCGATGCAATTGGCCGCCAATCGTCCCAAAACCTTTCGTACCCAACCACGTGTCCAAATCACGCCGAAGACAAATTTCGGTACAGACTGAGCGCGGACGGTAGATTATCCCTTGAATACCCGATAATGTACAGCGTACCAAAATTGGTATGATGGTTGCTTTTCGGAAGCGCGGCCATCGACAATGCTAAATGGCCCTCGTTCGATCGGGACCGGATGAAATCGTATCCAAGGATTCTTCTTTTGGGCGTCGGCCTTCTGGTTACAGCCGTAACGGCAGCGCTAGGCCAGGTGGATTATCCCGACCACCCCGTTCGCGTGATCGTGCCGTTCGCTCCGGGCGGGGTTGTCGATGTGATGGCGCGCCTGCTGTCGCAGAAATTGTCAGGCGATCTCGGAAAGAACTTCTACCTCCAGAACCTGGGCGGAGCCGGAGGCGACATCGGGACGCGCAACGCGGCCTCCTCGACTAACGACGGCTATTCGATCTTGATGACGAGCTCGAGCTTCGTCATCAATCCGAGCCTTCACGCGCAAACGCCCTACGATCCGATCAAGGATTTCGAGCCGATAGCGATTGCGGCGTCTTCGCCCAATGTCGTGGTCGTGAACCCGAATGTGACCGCGAAAAATATGCAGGAGCTCGCGGAAGCCGTTCGGCGCGATCCCGACAAATTCAGTTTTGGTTCCGCGGGAATAGGCACGACGCCTCATCTTTCCGGAGAGCTATTCCGGCTTTCGGCTGGAATAAAACTTGTTCATGTGCCCTTCGCAGGCGCCGGCCCGGCTCTACAGGCTACCGTCGGCGGGTTTACCCCCATCACGTTTTCGAGTCTGCCTGCGGCTATACCGCTGATCAAAGGCGGATTGGTCCGCGCGCTTGCGGTGACAAGTCCGAATCGCGTCAGCGCGCTTCCCGATGTACCCACCATGGCAGAGGCGGGTTTCCCCGGACAGGAGGCTGCGACACTCTTGTTTGTCCTAGCGCCGGCGGGAACATCTCCAGGCATTGTGAACAAGCTCAGCGGCGAACTCCGCAAGATCGTTGCGTCACCCGATGTCAAAAGCCAATTCGACACATTGGGGTTCAGTCCGTTGGCAATATCTCCCGAGGAGTTCTGCCAAGCGGGTCGGCGAAGAGATCGCAAGATGGGGAAAAGTCATAAAGGACGCGAATATTCATGAAGGCGGAGATTAGATGACGAAGATCGTGTCCTGATCATCGAGCCGGTTCGGGCACGACATGGTACGGTGTGCCCGAATATCCAAAGCCTGTACCCTAACCGATATTCGGTTCCGGCTCAGGCGGAGCCAAGCGAACGAGGCGTCACATGAATACGATGATCAAGCCGTCATCCCTGAATCGCAACATTTCAAAGCAGGATCTGCGTTTCTGGCTTAGCGAAATGGATGCGGCCGGGGAAATCCGGCACATCAATGGCGCCAATCGCGAACGCGAGATCGGCGGCATCGTCGACATCTATCAGCGCAAAATCGGCAATCCCGCAGTCCTGTTTGACGATATCCCCGGCTACCCGAAGGGGCACCGCGTTCTCGCGAATTTGCTCACATCCATTCGGCGGATCAATCTCACCTTAGGAAACCCTGGTAACGGAACGGAGATTGAACTCGTTCAGCATTGGCGTCGCTACATGAAGGAGGCGAAAACCATCCCGCCAGTCGAAGTGACGTCGGGCGCCCTGTTGGACAATGTTTTCACCGGCGATGAAATCGATCTCTTCAAGATACCGGTCCCCAAATGGCATGAACACGATGGCGGCTATTACATCGGCACCGGCGACATGGTGATTATGCGTGACCCGGATACCGGATGGATCAACTATGGCGCCTATCGTGTGCAGGCGCATGACAAGCGTCTCGCCACCGTCATGTGCTCAAAGGGCAAGCATGGCGACATGATCCAGCGGAAATACCACGAACGCGGCCTGCCCTGCCCGGTGGCCGTCGTATGCGGCATGCACCCTGCTCTTTTTATGATCGCGGGACTCGAGATTCCACACGGCAAAAATGAATACGATGCCGCTGGAGGACTGATCGGCGAGCCCGTGGAAGTCATCAGCGGTCCAAAGACCGGATTACCGATTCCGGCTCACGCCGAGATCGCCTTTGAAGGCTTTATTCATCCGAACGACAAGATTGATGAGGGCCCGCTGGGCGAATGGACCGGCTACTACGCAGGCGGGTTGAAAAAAGAGCCTGCGATCCGCATCGAAACCATGATGATGCGCAACGACCCTATCTTACTCGGAGCCATTCCGGGGATTCCCCCCGATGACAATTCCTTCTACCGCGGCTCCTATCGCTCGGGCGCGGTATGGAATCAGCTCGAGGCCGCGGGAGTCCCCGAGGTGAAGGGCGTTTGGTCCCACGCGGCCGGCGGCAGTCGTCTGTGGCTCACGGTTGCGATCAAACAACAGTATGCCGGCCACGCCAAGCAGGCCGGATTGATTGCTTCGCAATGCCACGCGGGAGCCTACGTCAATCGCTTCGTCGTCGTTGTCGACGATGACATCGACCCCGCCAACATGGACAAGGTTATTTGGGCGATGTGCACGCGTTGCGATCCACGCGAGGGCATGGAAATCCTGCGTGGCTGCTGGAGCTCGGCTCTCGATCCCATGGCTTATTCCGAACAAGATCCACGCAATGCCCGTGTCGTGATCGACGCGTGCAAGCCGTTTGGAAGGCGCGCAACCTTCCCTATCGTTGTTCGCGCCAGCGACGAACTGGAACGGGACGTGCGCGCGAAATTCGGAGATTTCATACCGAACTGACTGCTCTCATTGGGATGCGACGATGAAGCTTCCGGCGTTTGAATACGAAAGACCGGCGACCCTTGAAGACGCCATTCGGCTCCTGTCGGACCAAAGCGGTGCTGCAAAGATTATCGCCGGCGGCCAAAGTCTTTTGCCAATGATGGCATTTCGCCTTGCGAACCCGGGCGTCCTGGTGGATTTGGCCGGAATACCATGTCTCAACGAGATCAAAATCCATAAGACCGGCGTTTCAATCGGATCCATGGTTAGCTGGCGGGACATCGAAAAACATCCCGGCTTGCCGACCGCCAATCCTCTCATCTCCGCAGCCGTCAATTACATAGCGCATTACCAGATACGGAACCGGGGTACGATCGGTGGCAGTCTGGCTCACGCCGATCCGGCAGCGGAAATGCCCGGCATTGTCGTTACCTGCGACGGCCAAATAGAGGTTTCCGGAGCAGTGGGCCGAAAGCGCGTCGATGCGGCCGACTTCTTTCTCGGGCCGCTGACGACATGTCTGTCTCATGACGAAATAATCGAGGCAATTCATTTTCCTCCTTGGCCGTCGGCCAGGCGTTGGGCATTCGATGAATTTTCCCAACGACGCGGTGATTTCGCGTTCGCCGGCATTGCGCTCTATTACGACGAACAGCCGGATGGCACGATTGACAACGCTCATGTCGGCGTTATCGGCGCGACTTCCGTGCCGCGTCGACTGGAGACGGTCGAGGAAGCTCTCAACGGCAAACGGCCCGACACGAATACCGTCGCCCTCGCCTCGAAGACCGCGAGTGAATCGGTCGATCCGGACGACGATATTCATGCGAGCGCCGCTTATCGGCGCGCGCTCGTTGGGACGCTGGTCGAACGGACGCTCACGGCTGCGTCCAGTCGCGTTGCCATGTCATGAAGCTACAATGTGAGATAAACGGCGCGTCGATCGAAGTCGACGTCACGCCGCGGACGACGTTGTGCGATTGCCTACGTCAGCAGCTCAACCTCACTGGAACTCACGCCGGGTGCGAGCACGGCGTTTGCGGCGCATGTACCGTGATCGTCGATGGGCTTGCCGTCAGATCCTGCCTGTTCCTAGCAACCCAGGCATCGGGCACCAGCATCCTGACTGTCGAGGGCCTCGCCCGCAACGACGAGCTATCGCCGCTGCAGATGGCATTTCGCCGACACAACGCGTTGCAGTGCGGATTTTGCACATCCGGAATGCTCATGACGCTTCACGCGTTGCTCAGCGATGAGCCCGGTGCGGACGAAGAGCGCATCCGAGACGTCTTGTCCGGCAATCTGTGCCGCTGCACGGGATATATTCCGATCATCGAGGCGGCACTCGACGCCCGCGAGCATTACGCGAAAAACCGGGAGATCAAGACCGGATGAAGGCCGTCAATACCTACATCGGCAGTCCGGTTCAAAGAGTGGAGGATCTGCGCTTTCTCCGCGGCCGGGGCCAATACATTGACGACATTAAACGTGACGGGCAGTGGCACGCCGCGATTGTTCGAAGTCAGGTCGCGTATGGACGCCTGATTGGGATTGAAACCGCTGCGGCACGGGCGATGCCCGGCGTTCACGCGGTCATTACAGCCTCCGATATTCCCGGTCCCATTCCGACAATTCCTTTTCGGCGCCCAAATCCGACGATCGCACCGTTTGCGCAGCCGGTCATTGCGCATGGCTATGTTCGATATGTTGGCGAGCCCATCGCCATGATCCTGGCGGAGAGCGCGGAACTCGCCGAAGACGCTCTGCAGGCAATCACGATCGAAATAGAACCGTTGCCGCCCAACGTGAACTGCCAAACGTCCAGGGCCGGTACCAACCTCCTCCTTCCGGGCGCCGAAACCAATGTCGCGTCGACATTCACCGCGCAGTGCGGCGATGCAAACGCCGCCTTTGCTGATGCGCCCTATGTCCGGCGCGAGCGCTTCAGTGTGCAGCGTCACACGGCCCTTCCGATGGAGACCCGAGGGCTGCTGGCGGAGTGGCACGAAGACAGAAAGCAGCTGACGGTTTCCGGCGCCGCCAAGCTCCCGTTCTTTAATCGCCGCGCGCTCGCGGCGATGATGAATCTTCCGGAAACTTCCGTCGATTATATCGAACTGGACGTCGGCGGAGGTTTCGGCGCTCGCGGTGAATTATATCCTGAAGATTTCCTCGTCGCTTTCGCTTCGCGCAAATTTTCTCGTCCCATTAAATGGATCGAAGACCGGCGCGAGCATTTCCTGGCCATCGCGCACGCGCGGGAAATGGAGGCCGACATCGCGATTGCCTGTCGCGCGGACGGCCTTGTACTCGCAATGCGCGGGACGATTCACGTCGATATCGGCGCCTATGTGCGGCCGAACGGCATGACGCCCGTAAGGAATGTCGTTCAATTCCTCGCCGGACCCTATCGAATTCCCAATCTGCACTTCGAGGGGCATGCTGTTCTCACAAACAAGACTCCGGCCGGTACCTATCGAGGTCCCGGACGCTTCGAAGGCTGTTACTTCTCGGAACGCCTGTTCGATATAGCCGCGCTCGAACTGGGCATCGACCGCGTCGAGATGCGTCGGCGAAACCTGCTGACCGACAAAGACATGCCTTATGCGCTTGCCGGCGTATCGCCGAATGACGGCTTCGGTGATACGGAGTGCGACAGCGGCGACTATCGCGTGACGTTCGATCGCTGCCTCAAGGAATTCAACTGGGACAAAAAGAAAGAACTCGAAGGCACGCTGCATCACGGTCGCTATCATGGCCTGGGTATCGGGTGCTTCATCGAAGGCGGCGCGTCCGGCCCTCGCGAAAGTGCGAAGGCCGAGGTTGAAGCCGATGGCAAGGTCAGCATCTACGTCGGATCTTCCGCCGTCGGCCAGGGTATCGAGACTATCATGGCTCAGATTGCGGCGGATGCGCTCGAAATACCCCTCGACAACATCCGTGTGCTGCATGGCTCGACGAACTACCTCAAGGAAGGTTTCGGCTCTTACGGATCTCGGTCGACCGTCATGGGCGGCTCGGCCATTGTTCTCGCCGTCGGCGAACTGTTGAAAGTGTTTCGTAAGACGGCGGCTCTGCAGCTGTCCGTTGCCGAGGACGATATTTCCGTCTCAGGAGGCATCGCGCGCGCGTCGGATGGTCGCTCAATCAGCTTAGCCGAGGCCGCCGCAGTCGACACGCTGGCCGGCGAAGGGACTTTCAGCAGTTCGAAACAGACCTATACCTACGGAACCGCAGCTGCACATGTCTCGGTCGATCCCAAGACCGGGTCCGTTCAGGTTCTCGACTATATCGTGGTCGACGACGTCGGCCGCGTCATAAATCCCCTGACGCTGCACGGACAGGTCACGGGCGCCGCTGTGCAAGGTCTCGGCAGCGTGTTCAGCGAAAACCTTGTCTACGACGCAAACGGCCAACTGCTCGTCGGCTCGCTCGCGGATTACTTAATTCCTCTTGCCACCGACTATCCTCACATACGAGCGGTCACTCTCGAACAGTTTCCCTCGCCTAACAATCCGCTCGGCGCAAAAGGCGCGGGCGAAGGCGGGGTTATTCCGGTCGGCGGTGTTGTTACAAATGCGATAGCGTCTGCGCTCGGTTGCTTCGGCGTTCAGCCTAGAGACCTGCCTCTGACGCCGCCTCGCTTGTGGGACCTCATTCAGAACTCCCGCCCATCTACGTCGTAAATTCCGCTTTGGCGATCCCGATGCTCGCGGAACGTTCGATCTGTACGAAGAGATACCGGATTGATTAGTATCTGGCCGATGCATTTACATTCACGCGATATCTGCAAATATTGCATATGCCTCGTACAACAAGGAAGTGACAGGCGATGACCTTTGCATTTAGCCTCTGCGGCCGTCGGCAAGTGCTCCTAGCTAGGCCGACATGGAAGTTGACCCCAACAAGCACTGAATATTTGCGGCATTTTATCGCCGGTTGCTTTGCGATCGCAGCACTGAACGTTAGCGACGCTGGCGCACAGGACGCGATAAAGCTCGGCCTGGTTATGCCGATGACCGGAGTGCTGGCATCGAACGGTAGGGAGGCCGTCGATGCCGCGAAGCTCTACATGGCGCAGCACGGCGTTACCGTTGCCGGTAAGAGGATTGAGCTCATTGTTAAGGACGATGGCAGCATACCGGATGCCGGCAAGCGTCTGGCGCAGGAACTCCTCGTCAATGACAAAGTGGATTTGCTGGGGGCCGGATTAAGTCCGACCGCTCTGTCGATGGCGCCGATCGTCACCGAGGCCAAGATCCCGACTGTCGTTATGATATCGGGAACATCAGTCGTGACCGAACGATCGCCTTACTATGTGCGCACCAGTTTCACGCTCGGCCAGCAATCGGGGATTATCGCCGATTGGGCCGCCCAGAACGGCAGCAAAAGAGTGGTATCGATCCTTTCTGATTTCGCGCCTGGCGCGGAAGCCGGCAAAGTATTCGAGCAACATTTCACGCAAGGCGGCGGCATTGTGCTCGATACGCTCAAAGTGCCGCTGGCCAATCCCGACTTTGCGCCTTTCCTGCAAAAGGCGCGCGATGCCCAGCCCGACACCCTGTTCGTTTTCTTGCCGGCCGGACAGGCGGCGGCATTCGCCAGACAATTCATTGAGCGTGGGCTCGATAAATCTGGCATCAAGCTCATCGGTACGGGCGACATAGTCGACGACGACGACCTGCCGAACACAGGCGATTCACTTCTCGGCGTCGTGACAGCCGGCTTTTATTCCGCTGACCACCATTCGGGGCTCAACAAGCAATATGTCGCGGCGTACAAACAGGCCACCGGCCACCGCGCGAACTACATTTCTGTCGGCGGCTACGACGGCATGCACCTTATCTACGAAACACTGAAAAAAACCGGAGGCAAAACCGATGCCGACAGCGTTCTAGCCGCAATGAAAGGGATGGCCTGGGAAAGCCCACGCGGCCCGATCTCGATCGATCCGCAGACTCGCGAGATCGTTCAGAACGTCTACATCCGCAAAGTCGAGAGGGTGGACGGCGAACCCTGGTCGGTTGAGTTCAAGACCTTCGAAGCAGTCAAAGATCCGCTGAAAGTAGGTCGATAGCAGCGACATTACTTTGTAGCCCGGCCGGTATGTCGTGCCGACCGGCAATGCCTGTCGCACTGATCTCATCGCGGATGCATCAGAATCATCCGCCGACGCATCAAATTCATCCAGGGAATAACTCTTTCATGAAGCGCACAACGCGTATCGCCGTGATCGGTGCCGGACTTGGAGGCGCCACTGTCGCGGCGTTCCTGCAGCGCGAGGGCTTTGAGGTTCGGCTTTACGAGCAGGCCAAAGCCTTCGAACGGATCGGGGCCGGCATTCATGTTTCGGCAAATGTGATGAAAGTGCTGCGCCATCTCGACGCTGAGCATCAGCTGAGCCAAATCGGCATCCACCCGGATAAGTTTACCAGCCGTAAATGGGATACCGGAGAGACCCTATTCGAGTTGCCTCTCGGCGAAACGGGTGAGCAAAAGTACGGCGCCAGCTACATCACTGTCCACCGCGGCGATCTGCATGCGGCGATTCTGGAAAAGGTGCTGCCTGGCACGATCGCGTTCGGCAAGCAGCTAGTCGATGTGACATCGGACCGAGTCACCACACATTTGCACTTCAGCGACGGGTCAACGGCTGACGCCGACGTGGTCATCGGCGCGGACGGTGTAAACTCCAAGGTCCGCGACGCTGTCGCAGGCCCCAGCAAGTCACGCTTCGTCGGCGCGGTCGCTCATCGCGCGATCTATCCCTCTTCCCTGCTCGCGGGCATGGAGTTGCGGAATTGCACCAAGTGGTGGGGCCCCAACAGCCACATTTTGATCTATTACATCGAACAATCGCGCGACGAGATTTATCTGGTGACCAGCGCGAAAGGCGAGTGGGATTCGCAGAAAGCCTGGGAGTTCTGCAGCCGGGAGGAGGTCATGCGCGCATTTGACGGCTTTCATCCCGAAGTCCGAAAAGTGATCGAGACCGCGCCACAACTCACCAAGTGGCCGATCCTGGATATCGAGCCGATCGACCAATGGAGTAAAGGCAATCTAGTGCTCCTGGGGGATGCGTGTCATGCCATGACGCCATACATGGCTTCTGGCGCGGCGATGGCCATCGAGGATGCCGCAGTGCTGGCGCGGTGCTTGCTCCAATCACAGGACCATGCTGCTGCATTTGCACTCTACGAAGCGAGCCGGCTGCCTCGCGTCAGAAAGGTGCAAAAGATCTCTGCCGAAAACAGCTTCCTGCGTTATCCGACCGATCCCACCTGGGTTTTTGGCTACGATGCGGTTGCGGTGCCTTTGGGACCACAACAGCAATACACTTGATTGCGAGCTTGTAACGGAGAACGGCATCAGCACTTCCTATTGGTTGGCCCCTCCTCACCGTTCTATTTTCGATCAAGCCGTTGACCGTAAAGTAGCGGAATTGTTAGCGTATCTGTAAGGCTGCGTTCGCGCGCGGCACTATCTATGTTGCATCTACCTTCGTGGATCCGGCGAGCCGCAAAAGCACGATGGATCACAGCTCTGCTCTATGGAGACACGCACCGTGATCATCCAGACTGCACCGAAAGGCACACCGCGGCTCGCGGTAACGATGTACGAGCACACCGCTCTCTGCCTGCATTTTGCCAACGCGTTCGGCAATCGGGAGTTCGAGGCTTTAAGCCCGCTTGACCTGATGATCTACGTGATCTCTCATCATGATGCCGGCTGGCTTGAATTCGACCGCGATCCGCAGATCGATGCCGAGACCAGCTTTCCGTACAATCTCGTCGATACGCCGCCGGCATACATCACTACGACCAGCCGGCTCTCGCCGGAATTCAACCAGCGTCATCATCCTTATTGCGGGTTGATTTCGAGCATGCACAGTTGGGGCCTGTATAACGGGCGCTATGGCCTCTCGAAGCTGGTGCTGCTCGACAAGATCGCAGCAAAGGATCGCCCCCTCGCCGATAAGATGCTTAATGGCGAGATCGATCGGCAGAAGCGTCTCAAGGCCGAGCTGTCCGAAGATCCGCAGGCAGCCGCCTGGATTACCGAGCGTAAGTTGTTTCAGAACTACAAGGCCCTGCAATTCGTCGATACGCTTGCGCTATATTTCAATCGTATTCATTTCACGGAACGCGTCGAGCAGGTGTTCGAGAACGTGCCGATGACATCCGAAAAAGATGTGACGATTACGATCCGGCCCGCGGGCCAAAGAACTTACAGCCTTTCGCCCTTCCCATTTGCCGCCGAGGGCGGAGAGTTTGCTTTCAGCGGACGCCCTGTATCGCCGGAGGATGGAAAGAGAGCCGGCGGCTGGCCCGCCGCATTAAGGCAGATCCCAACCGAGTGGGAGCATTTCCAGCTCGTTGCCGGATAAGATGTGCAATGTTGGAAATCGATATCCCCGAGGTTCTGGCGGAACTGGTTGCTGCATTCGAAGGCTACGAGCGTGCGCTGGTGGATAATGATATCGCGGGGTTGAACGCCTTGTTCTGGGATAGCCCCCTGACCCTGCGCTACGGCACGCGGGTCTCCGAAATCCAGCGCGGCCACGAGGAGATCGCGGCATTCCGCATCAGTCGTGGCGCCGTCGATCAGCGACGTTTGCTCAGGAACCGGCGTATCACCACGTTCGGACGTGATTTCGGCGTCGCCAATACCGAATTCATCCCCGCCAACTCCGAAAAAATCGGGCGACAAAGCCAGACCTGGATGCGCACGGCCAACGGCTGGAAGATCGTAAGCGCACATGTCTCTTACGGCGTGTGACCAGGAGCCCATGACCACTACGCTTGCGCCGGTATTTTCGCACTCGCTGAAAACATCCGGCATTGCCCGCGGTACCGACCCGAGCAAGCGGTTAGGAACGGACTAACTTAGCCTCTCTACGTAGCAAGCTCGGCGCCGACAATTCCATTTCAAACGTTGGAGTTACGCAGTAGGCCGAGCCGTCTTGAGGCACTATCCATGAGAAACCCGAGATCGCTCCCAGAGAGAATAAAGCGTGCGCCCATATTAATGTAGCGTCGCATAAGCTCTTCGTCGTAAACACCACCCATTCCCGGCCACTTAGCGTGCTTTCGACAGGCTGCGATCATACGTTCGTAAGCATCCACGATCTTGGCGTTGCCAAGTTCGCCCGGCACGCCCATATCGATGCACAGGTCATTCGTTCCGATCAGCAGCACGTCAATGCCGGGGACGGCAGCAATCGCCTCGGCATTGCCTATCGCAGTTGCCGATTCGAGCATAACCGCGATCAAGTTCGAGTTGTTGAGTGACGTCGTCAAATTGGCGGTCGGCTTGTATTCAAACTGCGGCATTATACTGAACACGCCGCGATGGCCTTGGGGCGGATAGCGCAGCCGGTCGGTGATCCTGCTCGCTTCCTCAGCGGTCTCGACATGAGGCACAACAATGCCGACAGCGCCGTTGTCAAGAAGCCGCGTCGCGAGGGAATATTCGCCGTTGGGAACGCGCACCAATGGCGAAATACCGATGTCGAGAGCGGCGAGGCACATCTGCGAAACAGTTTCGATCGAAAGCGCGCCATGCTCGAGATCAATGAACAGCCAGTCGAAGCCGACGCTCTTCATCGCCTTGGCGATCTCCACGCCGCCTATCACCCTGATGCCTACGCCGAGCGAAAGCTCGCCCCGCTCCAACCGTTCGCGCGCACGATTCCCGACCGCCGTCATAGCCTAGCTCGCTGGATTGTTGATGAGATCGTCGACGTAGCCACTAAGCCCAAGCAGCCGAATTAGCCGCGGCGCAGAATTGCGGCAGGCCACTCATCCGATCGGCAGGAATACGATCGGCGCGCAGCGTCTCAACTAGGGCAAATAACTCCACGAGCGTCTCCATTGTGGGCGTTGTACGAGGCAGAATCTATCGCCTCGGCATTATTGCATACTTGGACAACCTTCGCGATGAGTTGACAGGCATTGCGGCTGGCGGAGACTATTCGGCGACGATGCCATAGCTCCGGTCTGCCGCCTCCCCCCAAGCCGAAGTCCAAAGCCTAGTTGAAAGAGCCCATACGAAAAAAAGGCACAAGTTTTGCAGCGTCGAAGTCCTCGTCGCGACGTTAACGCCGATCGGGACCGGACAATGGAGTTTGGGGTGAGAAAATTTGACAAGCGAATTACCGGCCGAAAATCCGTGCTTGCATGCCTGGGATCGGCAGCGATCTTATGCGCCGTTACACTCGGCGCCGGCTTGTCGAGTGTCCCTGCTGCGGCAGAAACTTATCCAACACGTCCAATCACCATGATCGTGCCGTTTCCTGCGGGTGGCCCAACGGACGCGCCTGCACGAGTGATTGCCGAACGGATGGCAAAATCGCTTGGACAACCTGTCGTCATCGAAAACTTCGGCGGAGCGCAAGGAAGCATCGGGACCGAACGGGCTGCTCGCTCGACACCGGACGGCTACACGATAATCCTCGGTGTCACCGGCACGCAGGTGATGAACGGTGCATTATATTCGCTACCCTATGACGTGTTGAATGATTTCGCTCCGATCTCGCCGCTGGTCACGACCCCGCTTGTTCTTTATGCAAAGAAATCCATGCCGGCGAAAGATTTATTGGAATTGATCGACTGGCTGAAGACGAATCCCGACAAGGCGTCAGCAGGGTACGCCTCTCTCACATTCCAAGTCATCAATGTGTTCTTTGAAAAGGAAACCGGGACACACTTCGCGCTCATACCCTATCGGGGAAGTGCGCCCGGAATGCAGGACCTCCTTGCCGGCCAAATCGACCTGTATTTCACAACGCCGGCTGAACTATCGCTGGCGCGGGCTGGGAGCATAAAGGCCTATGCCGTGACCAGCGATACGCGACTGGCGCTTGCACCCGATATTCCCACTTTCGCCGAGACGGGACTGCCATCGCTCTCCTTCTCGAATTGGTACGGACTTTTTGCGCCTAAAGGCACACCGAGAGACATCATCGACAAACTCGACGCTGCAGCTGTGGAGACACTGGCCGATCCGGCAGTTCGATCGCGCCTCACCGATCTCGGAATGGACTTTTTCCCGCGAGAGCGACAAACACCTGAGGCGCTCGGTATGCTTGTCCGCGCCGATGTCGGAAAATGGTGGCCTATCATTAAACAGGCTGGGATCAAGGGAGAATAAAGAAGCATTGGCCGATCCGGATCGCATTTACTCGATGTAACGGTGTTGGTCCCGACCCGCCGTCGACCAACGACCGCAACGCTTACGATTAAGACCGCTTAGACCGCAACGTGAGGCTCGCCCTTACGCACCTTCGACGCATCGAGCGCTTTCTGATTGAATGCTTCGTCCTTCGGCAGGACGAAGGACGCCGACCTGACGTTTTGCGCCTCGGCCTCGAGCCCCGGCGCAGGCTCGCCCTTGGCCACGGCCGAGGCGGCTTTGCGCAGGCGCAACCGTGCCATGATGATCGCATTGTCGGTCGAAACGAGGTTCTCCTTGCTGCGGTCTTGGATTGGGCCCATGCTTTCCTGAATCGAAGCGTCCTGCATCGCCAGCCCGCTCACGCCGCTGAACGTCAGATTGGCCTCCTGCGCCGCACGATCCATCAGATAATTGTTGTAACGATTGGCGACCGGCTGGAACGTGCCGGGGATAAGCTCGGTGTGAACGCCCTCACCGCGCTTCATACCCTCCAGTTCCTTGTCGCTCAGCGGCCGGACCGGATGGAAGGTCATCGTCCACGCCATGTTGTTATAATCGTCCATCGGCACCCAGGCATGGCCGTTGAGCGCGTTGCCCTTGTACGGCGGGATCAGCGTATACCAGGGCAAAATCCACTGCGTGATCCGCCAGTAATGCTGGTCCGCACCGGCATCGCGCCGCGCGCCGATCAACAGCCCGCCGGGCAACTCGATGATGTCGAATACCGTATTGGTGTTGCGCGTGTGACGGGCACCGTCGGTGTTCCGATGGAGCGGATCGCGATCGAGATCGAAGCGATGCAGAAACGACACGTGGCTCGAATCGATGCCGCCTTCCATCGCCTGCAGGTAATTGCTCTCTTGCCAGCGCTTGGTGATAAATACGTGCGACTTCGGCAGATGCACCCACTCGAAATCCGGATGCGGGGGCTGCTCCTCGGGCGGCCCCATATAGGCCCAGATGACACCTCCGAGATCGACCGTCGGATAAGATTTTAGTTTTATCTTCTTGCAGAAGCCGCTTGACGCTGGCTCCGACGGTACCTCGATGCACTGGCCGTTAACGTCGTATTTCCAGCCGTGATAGGAGCACCGTAGGCCGTTCTCCTCGTTGCGTCCGAACCACAGCGAGACACCGCGGTGCGCGCAGAACTCGTCCATCAACCCGATACGCCCATCGGTGTCGCGGAAGGCGATCAATCGCTCCGACAAAAGCTGCACGCGCACCGGAGGACAGTTGGGACGCGGCAGTTCGTCCGACAGGAGCGCCGGGATCCAGTAGCGGCGGAACAATTGGCCCATTGGCGTGTGCGGGCCGGTACGGCACAAATATTCGTTCTGTTCCTGCGTGATCATGATCTACCTCGCGATGGCCCGGCGCGTGACGGAATGTCGGCGCGCCGGACAGTGTTGCACGTTTGAGTCAAATATAGCAGTTTCGGCGCGCGCGACGAAGAGTTCGAGCGCGGAGCGAAAGTTCGTCAGAAGGAGAAACCGGGTCATGCAGCTATCTCCAGACGCATCAATTCCCGGCAGCCGCATCGACGGTTACCGCAACTCGCAACCGCGCTCGGTCCGGCTCTACGGTCTCGGCGAACAGGGTTCGAAGATCGTTCAGAATATCGGCAGTCATTCCGGTTCGAATGTAGCGGTGCGATCCGGCGAGCGGCGCGTCGGCTGGCAGGAGATCGCGGGCTCCCCCGCCAATTCCGGCGTCAACATGGTCGTGATCGTTTGCGGCGAAGGCGACCACATGCTGTTCGACGGCGACGACAACAAACCGGGTTCCCTGGTCACGTTCGTTCTCGTGCAAAAGGTGGCCAATGCGCTGGTCGTCACCGACGAGAAGTTTTCCCGCGCCCGCAATCATTGCGATCTTTTCGTCACCACGTCCGACACCGATTATGTCAGCGACCTGATCGGCAATCTCGCGAGCTGATCCGGTTGCCGCGGCGCAGGCGTACGGCCGCGGACGGCGATTTCCGCCGGGTCGAAACTTACCCTGTGCATCGGTTTGGCACACGTCCGGTCAATCCATAAATCGTCCGCCGGAAAGATTCAGGCACTCGCCGGTGACAAATCCGGCCTTGCCGGACGCCAGAAACAGAACGGCATGCGCCGCCTCGTCGGGCCGGCCGAAACGGCCGACGGGAATGCCACGCCGGAGTGCCGCACGTTTCTCCTCGGTCATGGCCGCGACTTGAGGCTCGAATAGCGCCGTGGCGATGCCGTTGACGGTCACGCCGTGTTCGGCAAGTTCCGCCGCCAGGACACGGACAAATGCCAGCAAGCCGCCCTTTGCCGCCGCGAAGGGGCCGACGTTGTGATGGGGTCCGGTTTTCCCGGACATCGAAGCGAAGACGATGATGCGGCCGCGGCCGCGCTTCGCCATGCGCTTTCCCGCCTCGATCATGCAGAGCGCAGCTTCGACGAGATCGAGCTCGACGACTTCGCGAAATTCCTCGGCGGTGATCTCAAGCACCGGTTTGTTCCGAACCGGCCGGGCCGAAATGACCAGGACATCGAGACCGCCGAGGGCTGCTTCGCAACCTTCGATGAAGGCCGCCGGATCGTGCTTGAGAGGGATAGTGCAAGCTTCGGGCGGCCCTGCGTCCACGGCCAAACTGGCGCCGGCTTTGCGAAGCGCCTCAACGACGGCGGGGCCGACGCCGTCGGCGGCACCGACAACCGCAACATTCATCCCTCTAAATTCGCCGTTTGGCGACAATGTCATGGGCTCACCCGGTTCTTGCCGGCGCCGCAACAATTGCATTGCCCGCTCATCTGCGTCCAATATACAATTGCGGTCTTGCTATTCGCTTGGACAAATAAGAGTGGAGCTGCGCCAGTTTCGCTATTTTGTGGCGGTCGCTGAAGAACTGCACTTCAGTCGGGCTGCGGAACGGCTGCATATTGGGCAGCCGCCTTTGAGCCTCCAGATCCAGTCCATCGAGCGCGAACTCGGCGTCACGCTGTTCAACCGGAACCGGCGCAAGGTCGAGCTCACGGAAGCCGGCAAGCTGTTCCTCGTCGAAGCGCGCGCCGCGCTTGCGCAAGCGGCACGCGCGGTCGATACGGCCAAGCGTGCCGCCCGCGGCGAGGTCGGCAATCTTCGCGTGAGCTTTACGACCTCGGCGCCGCTGACGACCGTGTTCACCCGCACGGTGCGCGAATTTCGCGAGGCGCTGCCGGCCGTGCATCTCGATCTGCGCATTCAGATATCGCAGCACATTCTCGACAGCCTGCTCCTCGGCGATATCGACGTCGGCCTGATCCGGCCGGCATCGTCGCATCCGATAGCGGCGGGCATTTCCGCCTTCCCTGTCGTGCAGGATCGCCTGCTGCTTGTGCTTCCCGCCGATCATCCGTTGACCCGATGGAAAGGCCGGATTCCGCTCAAGGCACTCGAGGGGGAGCGCTTCGTGCTGCGCCAGCGCGGAACCGGCGCCGGCTTTTACGAGCAGGTTCTGCAAATCTGTTCGCGCGCCGGCTTCGCTCCGAACGTGGTGCAGGAGGCGACCGAACCGCCGACCATTTTCGGCATGGTCGCGGCGGGCATCGAAATCACCATCGCCCCCGCATTGCTGCAAGCAATCCATGTCGAAGATATCGTGTGGCGCGAACTTGACCTCGGCCAGGAAGCCGTAAGCTCGATCCTCCTGGTGACGAATACGCGGCAGCGCAGCGCGCTGCGCGATCAGTTCATCGAAATCATCAAGCGGAATATCGAGGAACCCAAGGCCGCTGGCGGCGCGCCGCGCGCCGCCAGACGCTCGGCCGGCTGACGCGCACGTCACGATTGCTCGTCGATGCCCCGGTCAGGCGGCCGCGCTTTTCTGCGCCGCCCCGGAACCGAACGCCAGGAGCGACGTGAACGCGTCGACGCGGTCCATCCGCTCGATCGTGCTCAAGCCTTCGACGATGCGGTCGGTGACCGTCTTTCCCGCAACCGGCTCAGCATTGGCGCGGAGCTTTTGTTCGAGCTGGGCGTCGGAGAACGGGGCCTTCGGATGGCCCGGGAACGGTTTCGCTGCCCCGTGCACGACTTTGCCGTCCACGGTTTCGATCTCGACCCGCGACAGGTAACCCGCTTCGGCGCGCTTGAGTTTGCCACCTGCCAGCGTGCCAAGCTCGGGCGCCGGAGTGACGAAGACCTTATCGCGGACGAAGGATTGCCGCCGCGGGTCGAGCACGCGCTCCACGTCGAAGCTGTCGACGCCGATGATGCCGTCGAGCACCGCGCTGCCGACGATGTAAGGCATCGAGTGATCGGCGGTTTCGCGCGAAATTGGATTCCATGCGTCCTGGCGCATGGTGATGAAGTGCTGGTAGGCGCCCTCCTCGGCGAAAACGCGGACCGCCTTGATGCGGCTCACGTCGGCGATCTGCGCCCGCGCTTCGAGCGCTGCCTGGATCGCGCTTTGCGCCATCGAGCCAACGGGCCAGAGCTTCATGTAAGTGTCGGCAATGCGGGCTAGCGGCTTACCTGAGCCGAGCCGTTCCATGAGAACCGGGAGCGGATCGTCCGCTGTCTTGAGCTTGGCGATAAAGCCGTGCTTCCCGGTGAACGGACGCACCGCGCCCTCGATGCCGACCGAAGCCAGCAGGCACGCCTGGAGCGCATTGCGGACGGAATCGCTGCCGTTGAACCGCTTCCACATGGTGAGGTCGCCGCGGCTGTTCAGCTCGCAGGACTCCACCTCGTCGCTGGCGAAATGGGGGATCACGGTCATGCCAAAGGCTTCGCGCGCCTGCTCGGCCGAGAGCCTGAGCACGCGGGCGATGGCGGCGGTGGCGCCGACAGCGGTGAGATTGGTGTAGTCCCAGCCGCCCGGCGCCGTCGAGAATGCGTCGAACACGGCGCCGACGACTTCGTAACCGACCGCAAGCGCGGAGAGCAGTTGCTCGCCGGATACGTTGGCCCATTCGGCCGCAACGACGAGACCCGAGACCATGTCGCTCGGATGGCCGCTGTTGAGGCGTCCGACAAAAAAGTCGTTGTAGTCGTAACAGCGCAGCAGGACGCCGTTGGCGAGCGCGGCAAGGTCCGGCGTCGATCGCAACGTGGTGCCCCAGACGACCGGCCCGTTCGGCATTGGAAATCGAGCGACGTGGCGCAAGGCTGCGTTGGAGGCCGGATGCCCCAAAGCGCCCAGCGAAACGGCAATGGAGTCGCCGAGCGCGCGCTTGGCAGCGCGCTGAATGGCGGGTGTCAGTTCGCCTGAAACGTTCGCCGTGAAAGATCCCAGGAGCTCCGCAACGTCGTCACGGTACACGTACTTTTCCGCTGTTTTGGACATTGCGCTCCGCCTTCTCTCGCTGCAATTTTGAATAGCCGTCAGGTTGGGTTCGTAGGGCACCGCAACTAGGCTGTCCAATATGAAACTCGGCGTCAATTATTCGCTGGAGCTAATGACACGCCATGGCCGTTGCCGCAAAGCGGCGTGGCCATCGCGCTTTTGCGATATTCATTGCCCCTGGTCCTGTTATTTCAAAATAAGAATAAAAGGGCGCGTAAATTGAATTTGACGGTAGCGCGACAGCGCTCGCATCATGATGAAGTCGGTGCGCAAGCCGGAACGCGAGACTGGCACGGCTCGTGCAACGCCTGCTGAGAGCTTCATAACCGCTGCGATCATTCTCATTCCAACGGCGGTTCCCTGAACTGGCGCTCCCTTAATTCGAGTCGGGAGGGTGCAGTGACGAAAGGATGTGTCCACGTGCGCATGCTTGCTTTCATCATCGCCGCGGCTTCGATTGCTTTTTGCAGCTTCGAACCTGCTTTCGCGGAGGATTGGCCAACGCATCCACTGACCATGGTAATTCCATGGGCGGCCGGCGGCGGCACCGACGTCATGGGCCGCATCATGGCGAAACGCATGACCCAAATCCTGGGCCAGCCGGTGATCGTCGAAAACTTGCCGGGCGGCGGCGGCATGGTTGGCTCCGCGCATGTCGCCCGCGCGGACCCCGACGGCTATACCTTCGTCTTCGGTTCGCGCTCCGATGCGATCGACATGACTTCTCTACAAACATCCCATCTACAGCCTGAAGGACGATCTCACGCCCGTCGTTCTTGTCGCCGATCAGCCGACGGTGCTGGTCGTGCGCGAGGATCTCGCGGTCAACAATTTGAAGGAATTAGTGGATTACGTGAAGAAGAACACCGGCACCGTGAAAATGGGTTCCGCCGGCATCGGCGCGACCGGAACCGTGGACTGTGCACTCTTCAACGACATGATCGGCGTCAATATTCAGCCGATTCCCTATCGCGGCAGCGGACCGGCGATGGAAGACCTGATCGCTCGTCAATTCGATTATTTCTGTACGATCAGCGGATCGGCGGTGTCGCCGGTGCAAAATAATCTAGTCAAGGGCATCGCGGTGTTCAAACCCAAGCGCATGCCGTCGCTGCCGGATGTGCCGACGGACTATGAGCAAGGCATCAAGTTCGATGGTTCGACCTGGTTCGGCTTCCTGGCGCCGAAGAACACGCCGGCGGCGATCGTCAAGAAGCTTCACGATGCCAGCGTCGCCGCCATGCTGACGCCGGAGGTGCAACAACTGCTCGCCAACAACGGGACTTACGTCGTGCCGCCAGAACAGCGTTCGACGGAATATTTCCAAAGCATCATCATACCCGAGATCGAGAAGAATGGCGCGCCGCTGAAGGCGGCGGGCGTATCGGTCGACTGATCCACATGAAAACGCCGGCTTCCGCGGACAGACCCGCGAATGCCGATCGCGGCTTGAATCGCGCGATCAATCGGCCGGCGCTTCGGCGTCGATGAAAATGGCGCCGTCTTGCACGATCGCCTTCCAGGTACGGACCGGAAGCTCGCATGGCGCGAGGATGGCTTCGCCGGTGCGAATATCGAAACGTCCCTGATGGAAAGGACATTCGATCTCATAGTCCTCCTGATAGCCCTCGGAAAGCCAGCCCGGACCGTGCGAGCAGAGATCGGCCGTGACGAAATAATCCGATCCGACCTGAAAGACTGCATAGGCGAAGTCGTCGACTTCCGCGCGAAACTGGTTGTCCTCGCTCACATCATCGAGATTGCAAAGCCGCATCAGCGCCGCCACGGTGTTTCCCGATTGCGTCATGCCGGTCGTCCCGGGCCTTGCCCGTCTGCTTCAATCGCTTCGGGGCCTTCGACGCGGGCATGGATACGAAAGCTATGCGGGTCCGTAAAATATCGTTGCGCGCGTGATTTATTTGTTTTGCCAATAATGCGGCGTTTGCCCGGGTCAGCCGAACTCCTTGCGCAACGGGGCTGTGACGTCGCGCGCGGTCTGGACGAATAGTTCGGCGACCGGGCTGATGGTGCGGTTCTTCACCGTCGTGACCGCAATCGGCGACGGCTTGTTCGGCAGCTTCACCGGCAGCACGCGGTACATGCTTCGATGGGCGGAAAATCTCAGCACCGAGCCGGGCACCATCGATAGGAACTGGCCGGTCGCGACCATCGCGCCGTGAATATTGTAAGAATTGCTCCTGACGCTAGAGACCGGCTGTTCGATCCTGTTCACCTGGAAGGCTTCGGTGATGTAGAGGCCGATGGTGGTGTCGGCAAAAGGCAGCGACCATTTCTCGTCGCGTAGTTCCTGCCAGGCAATCTTCTTCCGCCGCAACCAGGGATTATTGCCGCCAGCTACGACGAAAAGCGGCTCCTGGCACAGTACGCGGGTTTCGAAATTTTCGGCGGCGTCCGGGGCCAGCCTACGGCCGACGATAAGATCGACTCTCCGGTCGTTCAGCAATTGCCGCTGTTGGGCAACGGCGTTGACCTGTACGACCTCGAACGACAACCGCGGAAAGCTGCGCGACAGCCGCTCGAGAATAGCGGGAAGAATGCCGACAACGACCGGCTCGGTCGCGCCGATACGCAACTCCCCGACGCCGGGATCCGCCATGAACTCGATTTCGCGCACGCCTTGTCTGAGGTCGTCGAAAACCGTCGTCGTCCATTTGAGCAGTATCTTGCCGTAGCCGTTGAGCTCCACGCCCTGCGCGGTGCGGTCGAGCAAAGACACGCCGAGCGTCTGCTCCATGTCCTTGATCGCCTTGGACACCGCGGGCTGCGAGATGGACAATTGCGCTGCCGCTTTGGCCATGCTGCCCTGCTCGCAGATCGCGAACAGCATTTCGAGTTGCCGTAGCTTCAGGCGCTTCCTGATCTGATCGAGCTGGCGGATAGGGCCCCCCTAAAAAGTTATAAGCCTATTCCAAGAAAGAACTTCTGATTATAGGGCCGCGCCCTTAGGCTTACAACAAATAGCCGTCTCGCGGGCCGCGGCGGCCAACCCTGGCGCAGCGGAGTGCACCAATGAACCAAGTGATAGAGACCCCGAAGCAGAATGTGAGCCTCGGCGACGGCTACGTTCCGGTGATCGACATATCGCCGTATTTCAATGGCGGCGACACGGATAAGCGCCACGTCGCTGCCGAGATCGGCCGGGCGTGCCGGGAAGTCGGCTTCTACATTATCACTGGTCACGGCGTGCCGGAGGCGATGGTCGACGGCATCGACAAAGCCGCGCGCGACTTCTTCGATTTGCCGCTTGACGAGAAAATGGCGCTGTCCGGCACGGAAGCCGGAGCGGTCGGCTACGCCGGCATGGGTGCGCGCAGTCTCGCCTATACCCGGGGCGAAAAGACGCCGCCCGATCTTCACGAGTCATACCAGATATCGAAGATCGATGCGGACACGGACAGCGCGTATTTCCAGACGCCCGCCGCGAAAAAGATAGTGCCGCCGAATCGCTGGCCGGCCAGCCGGCCGCAATTCAAGGCCACGTGCTCCGAGTATTACAAAAAGATGGCGAAGCTTGCGGGCGACCTTTTGCGGTTATCCGCGCTCGCGCTCGATCTGCCTGAGAACTATTTTGACGACAAGATCGACCGCCATATCAGCAGGCTTAGCTTCAAGCTCTACCCGCCGCAGAAGGAGAAGCCACTGCCAGGCCAGTTGCGGGCCGGCGCGCACACCGATTATGGGACGGTAACGATCCTACGGCCAGGCAATTCCGTCGGCGGATTGCAGATCGCCGATAAGGACGGCAACTGGCATGACGTGCCGACGATTCCGAACTCGTTCGTCATCAACCAGGGCGACATGATGGCGCGGTGGACCAACGATCACTGGCTCTCAACGCTGCATCGAGTCGCCAACCCGCCGGAGGAGGCGCTCGGCGGCAATCGCCGGCTGTCGGTCGTGTTCTTCCATCACCCGAACTACGACACGGTGGTCGAATGCCTGCCGACCTGCATCGGTCCGGCCGATGGGCCAAAATATCAGCCCGTAACCGTCGCCGATTATTACGTGCTCAAGCGCGAGCAGCATAAAGGCACCGCAAAGAACTGACGGCGGAACCCCGTCGCCGCAGCCGCTCCGCGCTTGGCTGGCGGACGATTGAAGTTCGATTGGGGTTAATTGGCTGCGCATGCGCAAGACGTACGATTACATCATTGTCGGCGCCGGATCGGCCGGTTGTGTTCTCGCCAATCGCCTGAGCGAGGACGCCGCGTGCGAAGTGCTCCTGCTCGAGGCGGGCGGCTGGGACAACGATCCTTTCATTCATATCCGCTTGCCTGGGGCCGAACGGTCCTGCGACTGCGTCACGACTGGCACTATGCTAGCGAGCCCAGCCCGAACATGGGCAATCGACGCATCCCGATCTACCGCGGCCGTGTGATCGGTGGCTCATCGTCGATCAATGCCATGGCTTATGTGCGCGGCCATCGTACCGATTTCGACCGCTGGGCGGCGCAAGGCGCTCCCGGCTGGTCCTATGCCGACGTACTTCCTTATTTCCGCCGGGCTGAGACCTGGCAGGGAGGCGCCGACGCTTACCGCGGCGATAGCGGGCCACTCACGGTCAGTTCGCCGATGTTTCCGGATCCGCTATTGGAAGCGTTCCTCGAAGCCGGGAAATCGCTGGGGCTGCCGCGAACGCCAGACTTCAACGGCGCACAGCAGGAGGGATTCGCCCGCGGCCAATCCACGGTGCGCGACGGCAGGCGTTGCAGCGCCGCGGTCGCCTATCTGCGGCCAGCGCGGTCCCGCCGCAATCTCACCGTGATGACGCGCGTCGAAGTCAGCGAGCTGATGTTCGAGGGCGGTCGCGCTGTCGGCGTAGTGGCGCGGCGCGGCGGCCGGCCGATGAACCTTCGCGCCGAAAGCGAGGTCATTGTCACGGCGGGAGCGATCAATTCGCCGCGCCTCCTGATGCTCTCCGGCATCGGTCCCGCGGATACTCTGCGCCGGCACGGCGTTGCGTGCCGGGCGGCCGCCCCCGGCGTCGGCGCGAATTTGCAGGATCACATCGCCGCCAATGTCGATTGCCTGCGCGCCGGCGCGGGTCCGCTCAACAGGGCGCTCCGGCTCGATCGGATCATTCCGGAATTGATCAAGGCGCGGCTGTTCGGCAAAGGCCTGGCGGCGAGTTTGCCCAACAACGTGATGGCTTTCCTCAAGAGCGAGCCCGGCCTGTCGGCACCCGATCTGCAATTGCTGTTTCGCGTCGCGCCGATGTCCGCGGGGCCCTACCTGCCGCCGTTCCGTTATCCTTATCGCGACGGCTTCGGCTGCCGGCCGACACCCCTGCGTCCGGAAAGCCGCGGCTTCATCACGCTCGCCTCGGCCGATCCGGCGCAGGCCCCGCGCATTCACATGGACATGCTGTCGACCGACAACGATATGGCAGTGGCGCGCCGCGGCATCCGGCTTGCACGCGAGATATTCAACGCGGCGAGCGTGCGTCCCTTCCTCGATCGCGAGATCGCGCCGGGACCCGATGTGCAATCCGACGCGGATCTGGACGGCTATATCCGCCGTACGGCGACGACCGTCTATCACCCGCTCGGCACCTGCCGGATGGGCGACGATAGCGTCGATAACGCCGTGGTGGACACCAGCCTTCGGGTCAAAGGCGTGGAACGGCTGCGGGTGGTCGATGCCTCGGTCATGCCGGATCTGGTCGGCGGCAACATCAATGCGTCCGTCATCATGATCGCCGAAAAGGCCGCCGATGCCATCCGCGGTCGTCCGCCGCTCAAACGCGCGCAGGTACTGTCGGCCCGACCGCCGGCAGCGGTGACGGCCTAGATTTTGTTCGGCTGGACGCGAAAACCTGCATCATCGTCGCGTACAACTTCCGCCGGCAGCCGGGCCACCAATCACGACGCGAGGTTAGTAGCGGCCGCTACGCCGACAAAATTGGTCTGTCCGCCAAGAGCGGACATTTGTAACAGAGATCAGCATGTCGGAGTTTGGATATTGTTCGATTCGATAGCGCCCTTGCGTTTGCTTCGCCACTTCATCAGCAAATGCAGTAGCGTCGGCGCCGAGGTCCTCCGCCTTCCCTCTTTCAATTCGTCAGCGTTTGGCGACACGCGCTATTTCGCCCATAAAGCGGCTTACGAATGAAACGGCGGCATCATCTACGATCGCACAGTCCATCGTCAAAGAGCGGATTCTTGGGCTCGCCAGAGGCGCGGCTATTGCGACAAAGCGGTACGACGAGCAGTACGACAATAACGAAGCGCCCCCCTACCCTAACCTACAGAGTTTCAAGGCTTTTTGCCGAAAGTTCTCGCACTCCATCATCGGAGCGACCGAGAATCGCCAGGACCGGACTCTGCGACGTATTTGCGACTTATCGGCCATTTAACGACGTCGACTTTGGCTCATTTCGTACCAATTTCGGCTCATTTTAACCCATTTCATGCCCCTGGTACGACGACGTCGTATCTTTGCGATTTTTCTGTTGTACCGCAAATAGCAGACAGGACGGACCCCGGTGCGACAAATAAGACAAGTACGACAAAGAAATGCCGCGAGAAGATGGGCACGATAACAGGACGGACTCGCTAGCCGGCTCCGGACCGGCGTCGGGTTAAGCTTTCTCCTCGGGATCGCTTTTGCCTGTGGGCGTGTGCCATATTGCGACCTAAAGATTCTCGTTTACTTTCGGAACAATGGCGAGAGAACTCGACCCCCACAAACTGTCCTCCCCACGCGTCTTCCTGTTCCGGATGATGGTGTTCGTCCTGCTTTGCGGACTGGTCGCCTCACTGCTTTACAAGCAGATTGAGGTCGCGTTCATGGCAAATCCCGCCCTCAACAGCTTGATCATCCTGGTCCTTATAACCGGCATAGCGCTGACACTGCGGCAAGTATTGCGGCTATATCCTGAAATCGCATGGGTGAACGGCTTTCGCCTAGCCGATCCCGACCTCGCAACGGAGCGACCGCCGGTGCTTCTGGCGCCAATGAAGGCGATTTTAGGTAGCCGCACGGGCCGCATGGCAATCTCCGCGCAAATGATGCGCGGCATTCTCGACTCGATTGCCACTCGCCTCGATGAGGCGCGCGACATCTCGCGTTACATTACCGGTCTGCTGGTGTTCCTGGGCCTACTCGGCACTTTCTGGGGGCTGATCGCGACTGTTAGTTCAGTCGGCAGCGTTATTCAGGGACTGAAGGCAAGCGGAGACGCCGCCTCGATGTTTGATTCGCTGCGCGAGGGTCTCGCCGCCCCGCTCAGCGGCATGGGAATTTCGTTCTCGTCCTCGTTGTTCGGGCTCGCCGGCTCCCTGGTCCTGGGCTTTCTCGATCTACAAGCCGGTCAGGCGCAGAACCGCTTTTACACCGAGTTGGAGGATTGGCTCTCCACCACGGTCTACGAGCAAGCCTCGGAACCGCTCGTCCGCGCCGGCAGTTCCGGCGAAATGCGTAATGCTATTGAGCGCTTGCGCCTCGCGGTCAGCGAGGCAGGCAGCAATAAAGCCGCCTCCGCCGCCATGTCCGATCTGGCCGAGGCGATCCAAGGTCTGGTCTATAACATGCGTACCGAACAGCAGATGATCCGAGATTGGGCGGACAGCCAGGCTGAACATCAACGTGAGGTCAAGCGGCTTTTGGAAGTCATGGCGAGCGAGAATGCGAAACGGTGAGATCAATTCGCCGTCCCACCTGCTTCACCGCTTCGAAGCAACAATGTCCATCACACTTCATCCGCAGTCAAAGTGACGGCGAAAGGTAGAGAATAGAGCACATGGCGCTCGCACGAACTCGCCGCGGCGAAGCCGGCATGAATTACTGGCCTGGTTTCGTCGACGCTTTGTCGACGTTGATCCTCAGCATCATCTTTCTGCTCACTATATTTGTCGTGGTTCAATTCTATTTGCAGCAGGAAGTGCAAGGTAAAAACTCCGCGCTGGAGCGCCTCAATGCGCAAATCAGCCAGCTCACCGACATGTTGTCGATGGAGAAGACCGGTAAGGCCAATATTGAGAAACAGCTTGGCCAGTTGCAAGCATCGCTTGCCACGACCCAGAGCGACCGCGACAAATACAAAGGCCTCTACGAGGGTGCCGCCGCCGGCGCGGCGGCCGCGCAAAGCAAGGTCAATGATCTCTCCGGCCAGATTGAGGGTGAGAAGGAAACCTCCGCCAAGGCGCTAAGCCAGGTCGAGGTGCTCAACCAGCAGATCGCCGCGCTGCGCCAACAACTCGCGGCGCTAGGGACCGCGCTCGATGCCACCAATAAGAAGGACGTAGAATCGCAGCAGCGCATAACCGATCTTGGCCAACGGCTGAACGTTGCGCTCGCGCAAAACGTTCAGGAACTCTCACGCTACCGATCCGACTTTTTCGGTAAGCTGCGGGACATCCTCGGCAACCGACCCGACATGCGCATTGTGGGCGACCGCTTCGTCCTGCAATCGGAAGTGTTCTTCGACACAGGTAGAGCCGACCTGAAACCGGAGGGCCGCGGAGATCTCGACAAGGTGGCGACGGCGCTGGTTACTCTGGAGACACAGATTCCAGCTGACATCCCCTGGGTGCTGCGGGTCGACGGCCACACCGACGTGCGGCCTATCACGGGACAGTTCAAGTCGAACTGGGATCTGTCGGCGGCGCGCGCCATCTCGGTCGTACAATATTTAATCGCCAAGGGCGTCAAGCCTTCCCGCCTGGTCGCGGCCGGTTTCGGCGAATTCCAACCGATCGACACCGGTGCCACCGAGGATGCCTACGGCCGCAATCGCCGCATCGAATTGAAGCTGACCGAGCGGTGAAGCATGGCTCTCCGAATGGCCGGATGCTCTCCGAGACTTCTGATCCCGGTTTCGGTGGCCTACACCTTCGACACTTGCCGCGCTGAAGGTGGAAAACTGGCTCGTCTGAAATGAGTTTCTGTGACGGCAATCACTTCTTTCCGGCCGCCGGCAGGTTAACGCTCGAACCGCTGGGGAAACGCCCCGCCAAGGAGAGCCAGATGACCCGTCCGACCATAGCGCGCACCTATCCATCGAAACCCGCCGGCAAAGCGGCCTCCCTGGTGGAAGCCTTGGCAAGTCCCGAATTCGTGACCGTTGCCGTTTTTTGTGCCATCGGCTTGTTGCTCACGCTCAATGTGATGCTGCGTTTGCCTGATTTCGTTGCGATGCTGGGTTAGGATTGCTGCCGGCACGGGCCGCTCGCTTATTGAGACTTCGCCATGGGGTAGGTTATGGCCGCAAGCGTCGCGATTGATTGATCGCCCTAGGTCAGGAATTGCCGCGCCGCTTACTGGCTGACGCGGCAATTTCGCGCGTATTCGCTACCTCACGCTCCGTGTCCATAGGGCGATGGGTAACCGGCTGCGACGTCGCTAGCCTCTGTGCCTGTGGTATAGGCGCTCTGCGCAAATGCGACGGTAGGCAAAGCGATACCCAAGGCCGCAACGGCAGCAATAAGTGTGAGTTTGATCTTCTTGGCCATGATCTTTCTCCTGAGTCTCATAGCAAGCAAAGGCAGGATGCCAAGCTGCTTTGATGAGCAGGAGATGCGTGCCACCCAGCCGACATTCAATTGAATTATCGTTTAAGAGTTTCACGGACACGTGTTTATGAAACGAATTCGAATATCCGATTTCCGGTCAATTTTTATTTCTGATCAATCCTTTCCATATCGCCGGCCCCCGCTCTCCCTGTTATCATCTTGAGATCGGATCGTGATTGTAAAAAAACTTTAATATTGACTTTTAGCAAGAGCGACGACGATCGCCATCGTAAATCATTCAATGGCAAGCCTGCGCTCAACCAAAGAGTGGACGCTCATATCAATGGAAGCCTAAGGAACGATCCGCGCTCCGGCAATAAGCGGTTGAACTGGCGGATGACCAATCGTTCGCCAGGGACGGCATGGTCGATCTCTCCGTTGACATTTCAAGCGGCGATTTACATTTTTTAAGAAGTGAACGCGTCCCTTCAAAGCGACCCACACTTGATGGCGATGTCGCGCCGAGGACGCAGAAAAACCCGCGAGCTGTTGGGGACAGTCATGAGATGTTTCCTCTGGGCCGTATCAATGTTCGCCGTTACCGCGCTCGGTGGCAGCCCAAGCCTGGCGCAGCGCGGCGGATCGACGCTACCTGCAAGCATAGCAGCAACGTCACCCCTCGGCGCCGGCTTCACCGCTGGCAGCCCAATGGTGACGAGCGCCTATGGGCTCAGCACTGGCAATCCCGTGCCCTGCAATACCGGTCCTTCAAATACCGCAGCGCTGTCGACTTTCGACGGCGGCGGAATGGTGATTCCGTCGAACTCTCTGACAGCGGCGTCGACGACATCCTCATCGGGACCCTCAGGCGCGCCGGAACTCACTTCTTCAATGTCGATCCTGACCACAGGCGGAACGAGCGACGCTTCGGGAACTTGCGGTGTTGCGCAACCGAGCACCTCGGCGTCCGGCTTGGCGTTTTCGTCTTCCACGGCCGCGACTACTGCCACTTCGGCATCAAGTTCCACCGCTGCGACCGACACTAATCCAACGTCATCAAGCTCCACGGACGCAACCAGCGCTAATGCCTCGCCGGGAAGTTCCATGATCTCGACTCCGATTTCCTCGTCAGGCAGCACGGCGCTCGGGACCGCGGCTCTGGGTACCAGCGCTCTGGGCATATCCGCTGGCAGTACGGGGACGCAATTGGAAGAGACACCGAAAGCCACAGATCTGAGCGGCTTTCTTTCGACCTGCTCGGATACGACCGGTCTTATGACGAGCACATCATCTGGCGGCATGACATCGGACAGCACATCTGGCATGTCCGCCGGCGTGTCTGCCACGGACATACCTAATGCCTCATTGCTACCCGCGGGCACCGACGATACCGCGAGGAACCTCGACGCGACGGTCCCCGATCCCGCGCAAAGCCTGAACGGCACGATTGTCAACCGCTCGCAAAGTCTCACCGGCACTGCAAGTGCGCCGAGTTGCTGACAACAATCGGGAATGATCGCCGCGACGTCCGCGCCGGAACCGCCGCGCCGAACCTGGCAGCGGTCGTGGCAGTTCGTTTCAACTCGCGACTTTCTTTAACGCCGGCGGGTGACCGCCGCGAAACTTTTCCAACCACAGGCTCAGGCGGTCGAGGTAGAGATAAACGATCGGCGTGGTGAACAAGGTCAAAACCTGCGACAGCGCCAAACCGCCCGCGATGGTGTAGCCGAGCGGCTGGCGGAGTTGTGCGCCTGTGCCGTTGCCGAGCGCGAGCGGAATTGCGGCCAAAAAGGCCGCCATGGTCGTCATCAAGATCGGCCGGAACCGCAACAGGCACGCCTTGGTGATGGACTCCGTGGAACTCAAGTGTTCAGTCCGCTCCGTTTCCAGCGCGAAGTCGACCAGCATGATGCCATTCTTCTTCACGATGCCTATCAAGAGAATAATGCCGAGCAGAGCGATGACGCTCAAATCCATGCGCAAGGCCATGAGCAGCAACAATGCGCCAATCCCCGCCGACGGCAGCGTCGAGAGAATCGTGATCGGATGAATAGCGTTCTCGTACAGCACGCCGAGAATGATGTAGATGACCACGAGCGCGACTCCGATCAGGAGCGGCATTCCGGTCAGTGAAGATTCGAACGCCTTGGCGGTGCCCTCGAACGCGGCGGCGAGCGACGCCGGCTTGCCGATCCCCTTTGTCGCAAGGTTGATGGCGTTCACGGCGTCTCCGAGCGAGTAGCCGGGCGCCAAATTGAACGACAGCGTAGCGGAAGTGAACATGCCTTGGTGATTGACCACGACCGGCGTCGTTTTAATGACGCTGGTGACCAACGTGCTCAACGGCACCTGCTGGCCGCTGGAAGAGCTCACGTAAATTCTGCTGAGCGCGTCGGGACCATATTGAAATTGCGGGTCGACTTCCAGAACGACATGATACTGATTGAGCGAGGTGTAAATGGTGGAGACGATGCGCTGGCCGAACGCATCTTCGAGAATATTATCGATTGTTGACGGCAGGATGCCGTAGCTCGATGCGACCTCGCGATTGATGGTGACGTTGAGCAGAGGCCCCGCATTCTCCTGATCAGTGGCGACGGCGGTGATCTCGGGCAATGTCTTGAGCTTGTCGAGGAAGATCGCCGCCCAGCGGCGGAGTTCGTCGCTATCGGCATCGGTCAGACTGTACTGGTACTGGGACTGGGTCAGCCGCGCGCCGATGGTAATGTCCTGCGCCGCTTGCATATAAAGCGTGATGCCCTGAATCCGCGCGAGCTTCTGCTGCAAGCGGCGCATAACTTGAAAAGCGCTCGCGTCTCTTTGCGTTTGCGGCTTCAGGGTGATGAACACGCGCCCCTGATTTGCCGCGACGGTTGAGCCACCCGGCGCAATTATGCCTCCGACGGTGGCAACTGCCGGATCCTTCAGCACGATATCGGTTATCACCTCGAGGCGCTGAGAAAAGTTCTTGAACGAGACATCCTGCCCGACCTCCGCGATGGCGAGGATCAATCCCGTGTCTTGTTCCGGAAAGAAGCCTTTGGGAATGATGTAATAAAGGTAACCGGTGAGACCGATCGTGCCGAGCATGACCATCAAGGTCGTAAATTGGTGCCGCAGGGCGACTTTCAGGCCGCGCTCGTAAAATCCCAGCAATCCATCGAACATGCTTTCGAACCAGAGAAAGAGCCGGCCATGCTCCTGCCCGGCCTCGGATTTCAGCAGCCGCGAGCATAGCATCGGTGTAAGGCTCAATGAGATCAGGAGCGAGAGCACCAGCGAGACGCTCACCGTAACCGCGAACTCTTGGAACAACTTCCCGACATAGCCGCCCATCAGAAAGAGCGGGATAAACACCGCGATCAGCGACAAGGTGATGGAGACGATCGTGAAGCCGATCTCACCGGCCCCTTTGAGCGCCGCCTCCATGGGGCTCAGGCCGTCCTCGATGTGGCGGACGATATTTTCAATGACCACGACGGCATCATCCACCACAAAGCCGACGGCTATCGTCAGTCCCATGAGTGATAGGTTGTCGAGGCTGTAATTCAATACATACAGAATGGCGAAAGTGCCGACGAGCGCCAGCGGCACCGTGATCGCCGGAATGATAGTTGCCCAGAAGCTGCGCAAAAATATGAATATCACGATCACGACCAGCGCCACGGCGATCAGGAGGGAGTTCTGCACGTCCTTGATCGAGGCGCGAATGGTCTGCGTGCGATCGGAAAGCACAGCGACCTTGATCGCCGGAGGAATCGACGCCTCGAGCTGCGGGAGCAGTGCCTTGATGCTGTCCACGGTCTGAATCACGTTGGCGTCGGGCACGCGCTCGACGGCCAGAAGGATCGCGGGCGTATTGTTGGCCCAGCCTTTCCACAGAATATTCTCCGATGCGGCGAAGGCGTGGCCGACATCGCGGATGCGCACGGGCGAACCATTGCGATAAGCAATGATCAAATTGTCATAGGCGTCGGGGTGGCGAAGTTCATCGTTGGTGTTGAGCGTTAAAGTCTGACTCGGACTATTGAGCGTGCCTTTGGGTTGTTCAACATTAGCTTCGCCTAGCACTGTGCGTACGTCTTCGAGGCTTACTCCCCGGCTCGCCAGCGCCTGCGGATCGACCCGCACGCGGACGGCGGGTTTCTGTTGACCGCCGATGCCGACCAGACCGACACCGGAAATCTGGGAGATCTTCGGAAGGAGGATGTTCTCCGCGTAAGCATCGACCAGGATCAGCGGCAATGAATCGGACGTGAGAGCGAGAATGAGAATCGGCGGATCGGCGGGGTTCACTTTTCTAATTGTCGGCGGGTAAGGCATGTCAAGCGGCAAATAGGGACTAGCCGCATTGATCGCGTCCAACACATCGCCCGCAGCGCCGTCGACGCTGCGGCTGAGTTCGAATTGGACGGAAAGCTGCGTGTAGCCGAGCCCACTCGCCGACGTCAGTTGTGTCAGCCCCGGACTTTGCGAAAGCTGCTGCTCGAGCGGGGTCGCTACTGTCGACGCCATCGTTTCGGGATCAGTTCCAGGCAATTGCGCGCTCACCTGGATGGTTGGAAAATTTACATTTGGCAATGCGCCGACCGGCAACAGGCGATAGCTGGCTATGCCGCAGAGCAAAAGCCCGATCATCAACAGGACAGTCGCGATCGGCCGATGGATGAAGATGGCGGAGAGGTTCACGGGATTGACTGCTCCACTTCGCTCTGCCGGACCTGCTCCGCCGCCTTGCCGGTTAATTCGACGACGTGCGAGCCGGGTTGAAGCTTGTATTGCCCGGCGACCACCACTTCTTGATTGGCAGTGAGACCCTGATCGATCAGAGCTTGGCCGCCGTCGATCTGGGCAACGTTGACCGGTTGCATTTTCACGGTTTTGTCGCTGTCGATGACATAGACGTAGGAGCCCTTCGGCCCTTGTTGCACCGCGGACGAGTCGACGGTGAGCGCATTGGGTTGGGTGTCGAGCAAGAGCCGCGCGTTGACGAGTTCACCCGGCCACAAAAGGTGCTTCGTGTTGGGGAACTCGGCGCGCAATCTGATCGTGCCTGTGGTCTGAATGATCTGGTTATCGATGAGATTGAGCTTGCCTTGATCGAGCTGAATACCGTCTTGGGCGTCGGCGAAGACCGTCAGCGTTCCTTTAGTCATTTGTTCTTGTATTCGCGTAAAATTCGTCTCCGGCAGCGTGAAGATCAACGAGATCGGCTCGATTTGCGTCACGTCGACGAGGCCGTTCACATCGGTTGGATGGATTATGTTGCCGATATCGATCTGCCTGATGCCGGTCACGCCGTCGATCGGCGACGTAAGATTGGTGTAACCTAGATTCACCTGTGCGTTTTGGATGATCGCTTCGTCCGCCTTCACCATGGCGACAAGCTGATCGACGATCGCTTGCTGCGACTGGGCTTGCTCCAGCGCAATCGATTTTTGCGTGGCGAGCGTCTTGTAACGTTGAAGATCGATCTGGGCGTTCTGCAGGTGAGCCTGGTCGCGGTCACGATTGGCGTTCGCCTGGTCGAGTTGGGCCTGGTAGGGACGCGGGTCGATCACGCCGAGGACATCGCCCGTCTTCACCGTCTGCCCCTGGACGAAACTGATTTTGACGAGTTGGCCGGTGATCTGGCTGCGCACCACGACGTTGTTGTACGCGATGACCGTTCCTACACCGCGCAGGTAAATGGGCACGTCGTGAGCTTGGACCTGTTCCGCGACAACACTGATCGGAGCCGGTGAATCAGCCGCATCCGCCTCGGGCTGGGAATCGGATTTGTATTTCAACGTCAGCGCGCCGCCGACGATCACGGCGGCCACAACAGCCATCGTAATCAGTCTCCTCGGCGCGACCTTGAGCATGGGCGGTTCCCTCACTCATCAATCCCGTAGAGCCGGGAGCTTCGGGCTGCGTGAAATAAGTTTGACGAAGCGGCCGGACTTGCCACCACGCTGGTCCCACCCGCACTCACCGGAGCCGCGCTGAAGCCGCAACTGCGCTCAGTAAGGGCGAACACCATTACTGCACCGTAAAATGTGGTTTCGACCCGGCCCGGCTTCGTCGTGCGACTACGGCGCGCAACGCCAAGCACAATCGTCGTTGACCCTCAACGTTCAAAGCCACAAAACGATCCATCGCAAAGCCGCTGCGAAACACAGGCCCGTCGCTCCGAGAGCAGCCGCGAATTGCCTCGGTTCTGCATCCTGAACGTGAACTGCGGCAACGGCGTCCGCCGGCCTTCGTCTTGCGGATCATGTTGTCTAGACGCGTGAGGTGGCGACCGGGCGACAGCGGCGAGGCCCGACCGCGATTTCACTCCGTAACCACTTGCCCCGGAATTCCGTCCCAACTTCTGCAATGCCATTGGCCGCGCCGCGCCGCCACACCCACCTAGCCGGCACTCATTCCGATCTTCGTGTCAATCCGCACCTTGTTTTCTTTGTTCTTTGTTTCACTTCCATTACCGACCGGCTACAGCGAGGACTTACGCGGGTCTAACGCGTCAATGTTCTCGGCCGAGACGTCACCAAAATGTTCTGTCTTTCGGAACGAATTTCACATCACTCGGTTACGGATGCAGCCATCTTGACGCAGCCATCCTGATGACAGGACGACGGCGCGAATGTGGGTGTGCGAAGCGGACGGCGTTCGTCGCCAAATATTTGCATGGCCCCGGCATACCGACCCGACAGAATCATGATTGCGCCGCGCGTGCGTCAGACAAACTGTGAATCAAATTGCAGCAGAGATGGGTAGTGGGTCATAGGAGGTAGCATTTTGGCTGGGAGGTAGTGTTTTGGCTGGGAGGTAGTGTTTTGTTTGGGAGCTGGGCGGTAGCGGTACAACAAAAGGGGTAGCGTTATGTCTAGTATGAATAATCTCTCTCGACGCACCATTCTCGGTTCCGCAGTCGCAGGCGGCATTGCTACCGCAGCAGCGGCGCAGGCGCCCGGAACGTTCGGCAATCCCGATCAACCGGCCGAGGGTGCGATCAACGCCACCAATCCCAAGGCGCTGACCGATCCGGGGCCTCAGGACCCCGGCATGGCAGGCAACGAGCCTAGTTTTCTCAGCCCACCGGCCACCGACGTCAACGGCATGGCCCAATTTTGGACTTCGTTCAATCTTGCTCCCAAGCGCATTCAGAACGGCGGTTGGGCGCGGCAGATAACCCAGCACGACTTCTACATTTCGACAGACATCGCTGGTGTCAACATGCGCCTCGGGCCGGGAGGCGTACGTGAACTTCATTGGCACCAGCAAGCGGAGTGGGCGATCGTGACTGCCGGGGTCTGCCGCGTGACGATTCTGGACCTGAATGGCCGCCCGCAAGTGGCAGACGTGAAGGAAGGCGGTCTGTGGTACTTCCCGGCGGGCTATCCCCATTCATTGCAGGGCTTGGACCCTGACGGCACCGAGTTTGTCATCGCCTTCGACAACGGTGCAGCGTCCGAATTCAACACTTTGTTGGTGACCGATTGGATCGCTCATACACCGCCGGATGTACTCGCTAAGAATTTCGGCGTTCCAGCGGAGTCGTTCAAGAACATTCCCCTGCACAATAAATGGATTTATCAAACAAATACCCCGGCCCAGCCGCTGGAAACGGTCGAATCGCAAATGGCGGCTGTGGCAGGCAAGCCACCAAATCCCTTCGTGTTTAATCTCTCCGATACGCAGCCAAGCCGGGTGACGAAGAGCGGGTCAGTACGGGTTGCCGATAGCACCAACTTCCTTGTTTCAAAAACGATTGCGGCGACGATGATCACGATTAAGCCAGGCGCGTTGCGAGAGATGCACTGGCATCCTAATGCCGATGAATGGCTATACATTCTCAAGGGCACCGGACGTGCGACCGTTTTCAACACCGGGCCGCAGGCGATGACTGCGGACTTTCATCCCGGCGATATCGGCTACATAAAAAAGGCGTTCGGCCACTTTCTCGAAAACACCGGCAACACCGATATGGTGTATATGGAGGTCTTCCGAGCACCGCGGTTCGAGGAAGTGTCGCTGTCCGATTGGCTGGCGCACAGTCCGATAGACATGGTTGCCGAGACGCTGCAGATTGATCCGTCCGTCATCGCACAATTTCCCAAGAACCGGCCCGACGTTATGCCAATTTAGGGGATCAAATCGAACACTGGCCGCCCTTGATCGACGGCGGCCAGGACTTAATAATCATTCGGTATCCACAGCAAAAGCACAAGGGCGATTTGCTAATCGCTTAGGACTCAGATTTCGCTGAGGGTCTGGGACTGAGAGTCGGAGGTTGCAACTCGTAGCGATTATGGTCGCTGCGTTGGAGGCGGCCTTGACTCTCAGAGAGACCTTGACTGGCGGCGCTGTTGTGTCGGCATGTTTCCTGGTTCTTAGCCCAGCGGCAGCACAGCAGCCGTTATCCGATTCCGAGAAGATCGACCGGCTGGAGCGACTGACCGAGCAGTTGCAGAATCAGGTCGCCCGCCAAAATGATCTGATTAGGGGGCTGCAACAGGACGCCTCGCGAACGAAAAGGAAATCCGCGAAGAAGGAGACCGAACTCGCGAGGCAGTCTGAGCCATCGGTCAACAGGAATACGGCGGAGACCGCGCTGGCGAAGCGGTCTGAGCCATCGGTCAATACGATGGAGGCGCAGCAGCCTACCTACGTTCCGACGGAGGCGGAAATCCTCAGCGGCATACAACCGGCGGTGACTCCGACGCTGCCGCAATTCGGCGCGATCAAGTTCACGTTCTGGGGCTGGATTGAGGCCGCAACGATATACCGCAACCACAATACGGTCAACGATATGTTGACCGTTTTCAACGCCATCCCCTATCCCAACTCGCCGCTCTATAAGGAACCTCAATTCAACGGCAGCGCGCGGCAGAGCCAGTTTTCCTTATTGGCCGAGGCCAACATTGATCCCACGCAGAAGCTGTCGGGCTATTTGGAATGGGACTATCTGGCCGTCGGGACTGAATCCAACTACTTGGTTACTAACGACTGGGCGCAGCGCCTGCGCCACGTCTATAGCACCTATGACAATGACGACCTCGGCATCCACATTCTCGGCGGCCAGAATTGGAGCATGGTGATGCCGATGGAGTTCGGTATTTTGCCCCGAAAGGAGCTCATTCCACTAACGATCAACGCGAACTATCTCGTCGGGTATCAATTCACGGACAACTGGCAACTGCGGTTTGTGAAGGATTTCGACAAACAGCTCTGGTTCGGACTTTCAATCGAAAACCCTGCAACAGGCCTCGCTCCCGGCATTCCCACCACCTTCAACGGCTTGGCCGTCAACGTCACCAATACCGGCACAGGAGGTTTCCTTACCGACGTGCCCGTCACTCCGAGCGTAGCGCCCGACATTATCGAAAAGGTTGCATGGGACCCCAGCTGGGGACATTATGAGGCGCTCGGCATACAACGGTTTTTTGTAGATAATGTTCTGTGCGTGACGGCGGCGCCGACCGGCTGCACAGTCGGAACGACCGCTGACAAGACCTCCTTCGGCTACGGTGTGGGCGGAAACTTCCTGCTGCCGATCGTTAAAAACTATCTCGAAGTGATGGGAGGCGCGACGTGGGGCCGTGGAATTGGTCGCTACGGAGCGGGGGGGTTGCCCGACGCGACCATCGGCCCGGACGGCTCGCTGGTCCCGCTCACCGCGGTCCATGCCTGGGCGGGGATACAGTTTTATCCGTGGGAGACTTTGACACTCTACGCCTATGCCGGCATCGAGCAGAATAACGCGAGCTACTTCGGCACATTCGGCTATGGCAATCCCGTTTTTGACAATAGTGGCTGTATGACACCGACGGTTGAGAGCTTCGCCACCGGCACGTCGGCGACATGCATCGCTGATAACAAGCGCCTCGTGGACGTTAAGGGCGGCTACTGGTGGGACATTTACAAGGGGCCTTACGGCCGTTTCGTGTTCGGCAGCGAGTTCGAATACATCAAACGTACGGCTTTCAACGGCATCGGCGGCGCGCCATCGACAGACGACTTCGTCCAATTCAACTCCCTCAGATACTACTTCTAGCACCGACGACGACCTCGCCGCGTCACCTGTCGACAATTCGTCCCCATTGTACTGCGCGCTTGTCGGACCGCAGCCGACATAGCCATCAGTGGTAACTCTTCTGGCTGGCGCCAATGGTGAAAAGTCGCAGCAGACTGAATTGAATAATCGATTAAACTTTTATCACGCCTGATCAAATTTGAGACGAGCTTCGCGGCGCGTCAGAGAGGCGGACCTTTCACCCCGGGCGTCTCGTTGCTTAATTGCAACGAGCCAAGGTTGCATTGCATGCCTTCAAATATTGTTTCGCGGCCTCCAAAATTTGGCGACATATCCAATTGGCTCGGCACGGACACGGCCGTGCGCATATTGAGCTTTGCGCGAAATTCAAGCGATCAGTTCGTCCCCTCGGACATTGGCTACGGCGAAAATAAAAGAGTTGATCTGGCGCGACGGCGATCCAGCAAACTCAAACAACTTGGCGAAGTGGAAAGCGAACTGAAGGAGCGCCTCCAAAAGGCATTACCGCTTATTTTCGATCGGCTTGGCTGCACACCCTTTGAGCCAGCCTCGCTCGAGTTCGAAATGGTCGCCCATAGTGACGGCGCGCATTTTTCTCGGCACGCCGACACGATTATACGACCGGAAATGACCAGCTACCGGGCGATCAGCGCTGTCTATTATTTTCATGGCCGGCCAAAATCGTTTCACGGTGGCTTCCTGCGCATACATTCAATAGGCGGCAATCCAGAGTCATTCGTCGATATCGAACCCGCGAACGACAAGCTCATTTTCTTTCCATCTTGGTATTCGCACGAAGTTACGCCGGTCGTCTGTCCATCCGGTCGATTCGAGGATTCTCGTTTCGCGATAAACTGCTGGGTTTACGCCAAGCAGTTGCCATCCAATTTCTATCAAGACACCGGTTATGTAAGTTGAAGGATCATCTAGGACCCCTATCTCTTCAGTCGGAGCGCATTTTGCTCAGATTGGCCGCCGATCATTCGCAACGCTCCCGAGTGCTTCGCGAAAGCCTTCTGAGCCAGAGGGCACCGTGCGGTTGCGCCTGACGACGCGTCAAGGAGACACCAAATGGCCGCGGAATTTTGCCGCCGAACCACCCTTCTCGGTCTCAGCTCGGCAGCCTTCGGCGCTGCCGTGGTAAGCGCCGCCGCCGACCGCGCCGTTGCCGCGGAAAGCCCGATCGCCCATGACGCCGGTGAGTTGCAAGGCCTTTCGGCGCGTCTTAGCAAGGTGCCGCGGCGCCGGGATTTCAAAACTGTCCCGATGATCCTCGATCATCCCGATCTCTGGGACGCCGCCCCTCTTAATGAGGTGATCGGCTACCGCGGCGCCGGCAAGCAAGTCTGGAACAACACCGCCATCGGAGGTTTTTGGCTGAACCTCATGCGAAATTCCCTCAACACACAGGTGTTCTCGTTCCGCCATTCCGATTTTCTCGCCGTGTCTGCAACACACGGGACGGCACATCTGGCGCTCTTCGATCAGAAGACTTGGGACAAGTACCAACTCGCGAAACTGGCAGGCGCCGACTTCAAGACGAATACGTTGATCGTTGCGAAGGAAGCCACGTCCAACCCTTCGGACTTCGAAGACCCGGAGAGCGTATTCGGACCGGCCGGAGCTACCATCCCGGCGTTGCAGCGCCGCGGTGTCGTGTTCCTGGCCTGTCACAATGAGATCTGGGAAGTCGCGGAGAGGCTGCTCGGTCTGGGCATCAACCCCGACCACCTGTCGCACGAGACGATCGCCGCCGAGCTGA
>CAVTOV010000008.1:0-158011 GCA_963736435.1 uncultured Alphaproteobacteria bacterium
TTTCTCGATAAAGCAGCAGGCCGAGAATATTGAAATCGACTTCGAAGCCGACGAAGTGGAGCTCGCTATTGATCGCGCGGTGCCCCTTGGGCTGATATTGAATGAGGTCGCGACAAATAGCGTCAAGCATGCCTTTGGACCCGAGGGTGGGCGGATTAGCATTCGCTTGGCAGGTGGGGTTGGATATGGTGAGGGCCGACTGATCGTGTCGGATAACGGCCGCGGCATTCGTAAACCTAATCCAAACGGTTCTGGACTACGGCTGATCGTCGGCCTCGCCCGGCAAATCGGGGGTACGGTGGATCAGCAAACGTCGGGGCACGGTACCACGACTTCGATTACGTTTCCTATTATTGCGTGACGACGGCCTTCGGCAATTTGTGCCGCGAAATTTTAGGCCCAGGTACGCCTCAGCCGTCGGCCTCTCCTTTCTTAGCAGCTTCCATTTGCGTCTTGCGGCGCGCCAGCCGGTCCCCCTGCTCAGCCATTCTCAATATGATCCGCGCTCGAGCGGATCGTGCACTTGTTCGGCAATGCGGCGGCACTCTTCGGCGCTCTGCTTATATTCTTCCGCAGTCGGCATTAACGAGGTCCGACTTCTTGCGCTCTCGTTGCGGAGCCCGCGACGACGGTCGAACCGCAGACGCCTAAATCCATGCTTGTTGAGCCAGCTAACCGCCGACGAAGTACATGACCATTCTCCCAAAGCGCGTACTGCTTCGCTCCGCCTTCCCTAGGCTGCGCGTGTCGGCCGACCCTCATCAGCCCTGCTGCCGAGCCCGGCGGCAATGGCGCGATTGATCCGAACGGAGATTTTCCACAGGCGTCTGTGTCGGCGTGGTCATGAGGGAAAAAGTCTCGGCCAAGACGAAGACGCCCAAATTCAGTACATTTTGACGGATCGCCAACGGCAATTTGTTGTCATCGCGCATGACGGCATCGATGAATACGATCCAGAGCTTCGGCGGTTGTACAGCACGGCGTCTGAAAGCATTCGCGGGGGTTTCTGCTCCCATCCGTCCAGGGCGGCCTGGAGCTTGGCTGCGGATTTCAACAACAAGTCCGCCTCAAGTTCGCGCGGATTCAAAATCTCTCGCGCAACGCGGTTGTAAGCTTTGCTGGCATAGCGGCTGTCTGTGGGGCTCATCCTCCAAAACTCCAACGAGGGTTTTCTCGGCTGGTCTGGCTAAAATTTCGGGGTTAAAAATCGATTAGCAACGCAAGGAAATTCAGGCACTAAATCAAGCGGTCTTCCATAAAAATATTGACGCAATATCAATTAGTTAAATCAAGGAAAAATTTTTGGCACTTCCCCCTTGACAGTGCCAAAGCCCAAACCAAATCAAATTGCCGCGGAGGAAGCCAATTACCGGTCGAAGCCGTCCTCCGCGGGATGATACGGAGCGCGAACATGGTCACAACTTTCGTTGATCCATTCGAAGCATTGTTTAACCTGCAGCGAGCGCTTGAAGCGCGTTTAGCCAGTGATTGGCTACAGGACCAAACGACCAGCCAGGCCCTTTCCCGCCCATCAACGTCTTCCAGCAGGGCGGCGATCTTCTGGCGATCATCGAGCTGCCAGGTATCGACAAGAGCACCTTGCAGATCGAAGCCAAGGAAAACACCATCCAAATCGCGGGAAAGAAGACGGTGTCGTACTCGGATGGGGTGAGCGTGCATCGCCTCGAACGCGTCGCAGGCGAATTCGACCGCACCATTTCCCTTCCTGTCCAATTGGAGTCCGATCGCATCAAGGCCGAATATCGCGATGGCATCCTGGCACTATTCTTGCCGCGATCCGAGCGCGACAAGCCGCGAACGATCGCGATCAACTGACGGCCACAACCATCAGCCATAAGCAACTATCGGAGTGAACGTCATGAAGTCCGCAGGATTTGCAAGTTCAGAAAAAGCGTGAGCTTGAAGCAAAGGAGGAAAGCACGGTCCCCACCCGGACGTTCGTGCCGACCGCAGACATTTATGAAGACCGGGATTCCCTGAAAGTCACCCTGGAAATGCCCGGCGTCGAGAAGGGCAATGTCGAGGTTCGCGTCGAGGAAGGCGTGCTGTTCGTGGAAGGCCGCCTTGATCTTTCCAAGTACCGGGGCCTTCAACCGCTCTACACTGAATACAACATCGGCAACTATGCGCGCAGCTTCCGCCTTTCCAACGCGATCGACCAGGACAAGATCGGCGCGGAGTTGAAAGATGGTGTGCTGTCGCTGACGCTGCCGAAAGCCGAAAAGGCCAAACCGCGAACCATTCAGGTGTCCTGATCAGCTTGATCTTAACCTCTGTCGAAGGAGAAAGGATATGAACGACAGAACACGCGATGACTTTGATCTCAACCAGCTTTTGCACCCGGCGCAGGCTTTCGCGACTCCGTCCGAAGTCGTGAACGACCCAGACCTGACGCTCAACGAAAAACGCGCCATTCTCGCGTCCTGGGCATCAGATGCCTGCGCAGTCGAGGCGGCGCCCGACCTGGGCTCAAATCCCGGCGGCGCTCCAGTCCGGTTCGACGACATCATGGAAGCGCTGCGCACGCTCGATAAGCAGGCGAACGGCCATCGCTACCGGCGGGTGCTGCATCGCCGCGGCCTGCTGCGGCGAGGTCCGACAAGCCGCTCGGACGGCCGCGGCGCCTTAGCTCAGTAGCCTGCACAAGATCAGATGCGCCGCGGGGAGGCTAACGCGTCGCCTGCGGCGTGTGGAGGAATTTACCAATGCTAAACGCCGTTGATCGGTATGTGATCGCACGGGAAAGCAACATCATCCGGGTCGATTTCAGCCGCGCCCCCGATCCGCCAGCTCCGCGCTTCCCTGGCGCCAATGGCCTCCGCCCGAGCGATACCGAAGGCGACGGCGACAATGCACTGCCGTCCGCCTATGCCCGGGCCGCGATATTTGATGGGGCAACCCCCATCAGCAACCAAATAAACGAACGCCGACCTGCATGGCCGGCTGTGCAAAAAAATTCACCTGGGCATCTTGAATGGCGGCCGGCGGCCACCAACTTCGTCCGCCGAAGACCCGGGGGAACCGATCGGTCTTACAACATCGCTGGCTTTTAGAAAGGAGGAGTTCATGCATTTCCGTCCATTGCACGATCGTGTCGTCGTCCGTCGTATCGAGGCCGAGGAGAAATCCGCCGGCGGCATCATCATCCCTGACACGGCAAAAGAAAAGCCGTCGCAAGGTGAAATCATCGCCGTGGGACCTGGCGGTCGCGACGAGGCCGGGAAACTTATCCCGATCGATCTCCGTATCGGAGACCGAGTGCTTTTCGGCAAATGGTCAGGCACCGAGGTCAAGATCGATGGCGAGGAATTCCTGATCATGAAGGAGTCCGACATCATGGGCGTGCTTGACGAGCCCGCCGCCCGCAAGAAGGCGGCCTGAGTTCGGACCTTTTCATACAGACCCACCTCATCTGTCCAACCAAACTCATCTGGAGTGAATTGTCATGGCTGCAAAAGACGTCAAATTTTCCGTCGACGCCCGTGAGCGCATGCTGCGCGGCGTCGAAACTCTTGCCAACGCCGTCAAGGTGACGCTCGGCCCCAAGGGCCGCAACGTGGTGCTCGACAAATCGTTCGGCGCACCCCGCATCACCAAGGACGGCGTGTCAGTCGCCAAGGAGATCGAGCTTGGCGACAAGTTCGAGAACATGGGCGCGCAGATGGTGCGCGAGGTCGCCCAGAAGACCAACGATCAGGCCGGTGATGGCACCACGACGGCAACGGTGCTCGCGCACGGCATCGTCAAGGAAGGCGCCAAGGCGGTGGCGGCCGGCATGAATCCAATGGACCTCAAGCGCGGCATTGATCTCGCGGTGGCGGCCGTGGTCGAGGACCTGAAGAGCCACGCCAAGAAGGTCACCTCGAACGACGAGATCGCGCAGGTCGCCACCATCTCGGCCAACGGCGACGCCGAAATCGGACGCTATCTCGCCGAAGCGATGCAGAAGGTCGGCAACGAGGGCGTGATCACCGTCGAAGAAGCCAAGAGCCTTGAGACCGAGCTCGAGGTGGTCGAAGGCATGCAATTCGACCGTGGCTACATCTCCCCGCACTTCGTGACCAATGCCGAGAAGATGCGAGTAGAGCTTGAAGAGCCCTACGTCCTGATCCACGAAAAGAAGCTCTCGGGTCTCCAAACCATGTTGCCGTTGCTCGAAGCCATCGTGCAGACGGGCAAGCCGCTGCTCATCGTGGCGGAAGACGTTGAGGGCGAAGCGCTCGCCACTCTGGTGGTCAATAAGCTGCGAGGCGGTCTCAAAGTCGCGGCCGTCAAGGCGCCAGGCTTCGGCGACCGGCGTAAAGCCATGCTCGAAGACATCGCGATCCTCACCGGCGGCACGGCCATCGCCGAAGATCTCGGCATCAAGCTTGAGAATGTCACGCTGCAGATGCTGGGCCGTGCCAAAAAGGTGGTGATCGAGAAAGAGCACACGACCATCATCAATGGTGCGGGCAAGAAGAAAGAAATCGAAGGCCGCGTAGCGCAGATCAAGGCGCAGATCGAGGAAACCACATCCGACTATGATCGGGAGAAGCTGCAGGAGCGGCTGGCCAAGCTTGCGGGTGGCGTCGCGGTCATCCGTGTCGGCGGGGCGACCGAGGTCGAGGTCAAGGAGCGCAAGGACCGCGTGGACGATGCCCTGCACGCTACCCGCGCCGCGGTCGAAGAGGGCATCCTTCCGGGTGGTGGTGTGGCCTTGCTCCGTGGCCTGAAGGCACTCGATAGCGTACGGGTCGACAACCCCGACCAAAAGGCGGGGGTCGAAATCGTACGGCGGGCGATCCAGGTGCCCGCACGCCAGATCGTCCAGAATGCCGGCGAGGACGGCTCTGTGGTCCTCGGCAAGCTGCTGGAGAACAGCAAGTACAACTGGGGCTTCAATGCAGCGATCGGCGAGTACCAGGACCTCGTGGGGGCCGGAGTCATCGACCCCGCCAAAGTGGTTCGCACGGCATTGCAAGATGCAGCTTCCGTGGCTGGTCTTCTGATCACGACGGAGGCCATGGTCGCCGAGCTGCCGAAAAAAGAAGCTTCGCATCCGGCCGCACCGGGAGGTATGGACTACTGAAGCGGCTCATTTCCGCCTCACGCCGGGGCCCGGAGAAATTCCGGGCCTCACGGCTGCTCGCGGTGCTCGTTGCCATCCGATGGTCCGGGGTCACTCGAAAACTCGACTTGGTACCCGCTTGCAATAAGCGTTACCGAAATACTCCACCAATACAGGACGCGCACCACCGATTGACCGAGGAGATAATCGGCCTGCTGAGCGCCAACACCGCCGAGGTGCGGCGCCGTCATCGCCGAACCGCCCGTCAACGCAACAGATTGTCGATCGCGGTGTAGAGCTGGTCGGCTGTATAGGGTTTGGCAATGAAACCGCTTCGCTCGACGAACATCGCTCGCATGCCGTCGGTTATCCCTTGGCCGGTGGTATAGAGCACCGGGAGACCGGGTATGCGTTTGACCGCCTCCTGCGCCGCCTTCAGGCCGGCTTGCAAATCGTCGTGCAGGCCGAGGTCGGTGAACAGCAGTTCGACCGTCTGGTCGCCGTCGAGAAGCGCCATGGCCTGCTCAAGGGGGCTCGCGGAAAGTGTTGTATGGCCCCGATCCTGGATAATCGATTCTGCCAGAACGCGCAGTGGCTCCTCGTCATCGACGATCAGCACAACGGCCATTGCCCACCCCTAGTATGCCAAATGACATAAGTAGCGTGAGAAATATTAGTTCCAGGGGGTCCCCAAGATTAGTCGCACCGCTGGTTGTCCAGGCGTTTCATGCGGTCTTAATGGGTCCTACCCTCCCGCATGTTTAATTGGATTGAGGGGCGAAGTAAGCGTCGGGCTGCCCATCGAAGTAGAGCGCGGAATAATGGCATATGGGTCAGCCTTATTCCCGCAGCCGAAAAAAAGCTCCGAGTGTCGCATCGGAAGGATTGCCGATGCCTGGAGGATGGATCCCAGATCGATTTGCAGCGCCGTCAATTGCGACACAGTCAGTTTTACCTGCATCGCTTTTTCGACACCCCTGAGGCGGCCGTATAAATTACGTATGCGATCCTGCAAAATCCATTGATACAACTTCGGCGCAAAACTGCGAGCTCCCGTCACCCAGTGTCGCGAAGTCGCCAAGGGCGTCTACAGCGTAGCCGCAGCCGGCGTTACCAGCCCCAGCCTCTGCGCCAGCCGCCCCAGCCCGGCGCCTGAACGTCGTAGGCGTCGTAGTAGCCGGGAGCGTAACCGTAGTAGGCGGGAGCGTAGTTGTAACCGACGTAGCCGGGAGCGTAATCGTAATACGGGCCACCCGGCGCCACATAGACCGGTGCCGGCGCCACATAGACCGGTGCCGGCGCAACGTAAGCCGGCGCCACATAGCCATAGCCCGGGACAACATCGTAGACGGGTTGCGCCGAGGCCGCGGCGCCGGAAAGCGTGAGCGCAGTGACGGCCACAATCAGCGATCTCGTCATTTTCGCCTCCATTTGTGCGATTGCGAGCGGTGCCGCGCAGAGGCGGCGGCCGGCTCTCAAGCTCCAACGGCCAGGGCGCTGAATGGTTCGTCCGCTGCCGGGTCGCCAGCAATCCTTGAACGTGCGCAGTGCAGGCTAAATGGGTTCCCGTCTGGCGACCAAATTGCGAGAAATGGCCACCGGCACCGTCTTCAAAAAGTGCCAGTAAACCCTGCGGCTGAGGTCAATATTCGCGTCGCCGCTGCAGACAATGGCCGGCAGAGAATATCCATCAACACATCTCGGCCTCGCCCTTCGGCATCCCATGCGTGGGGATGCCGATCGCGGGGCGGGTCCCACGTGAAATTTGTTCCGAAAGGGCGGCATCTCAAGCTGGTGACCCTTGTCGCGTAGGAGTAGCCTTCGCGCTTGCGGCCCCATCGACCCCTTCGCTCACCAGATGACGGCTGGCGAGGCCCTGATTGTAATGGCCACTGAACTCGAAATCGTCGCGGATCAATGCGGAACCGCACCCGGGTGGCTGCCGCGCTTCCATCGAGATGGCGCGGCAGTTGATGACCCAAATGGACACTAGGGCGCGTCCTCGCTAGGGATGGCGCGGTGAATGAGTGCAAACAGCGCCGCAACGAGACAGCCGGCAACAATGCCGAAGGTCAAATCCTTGAGCAGCGTCAGGCCAAACGTTGTGATCAGTACCAATCCTGTGCGCCAGTTGGCGAACAGGGCGATGAACTCCCGTTTCTCCGCCATGTTCCAGCACACCACGACCAGTACGCCGGCCAGCGCCGACAACGGAATGAAGCTCGCCAGCGGCGCAAGCGCCACCATGAAAACGAGAATGAATGCGGCGTGGAGCATTCCGGAAAGCGGGCTGCGCGCCCCGGCGCGGATATTCGTCGCGGTGCGCGCGATCGTTCCGGTGACACTGATGCCGCCAAACACGGCGGATGCCATGTTGGCGATGCCTTGCGCGACCACCTCCATATTGTAGCGGTGCTTTCGCCCGGTCATTCCGTCGGCGACCTTTGCGGACAGCAGGCTTTCCACGCCGCCGAGAAGCGTAAACGACAGCGCCGCGGGAAACACGTCGATCAGGCGCTGCGCGGTGAACAGCGGCATGTGCGGCATGGGCAGGCCGCCTGGGATGCCGCCGAAACGGCTGCCGATGGTTTCTACTGGCAGGTGAAACAGGCGGGTCGCGACGGAAGCGCACGCGACGGCGATCAGCATCGCGGGAAAGGCCGGCCGCCAACGTTGCAGGGCGAAGATCAACGCGGCCGAAAAAGCTCCGACGGCGAAAGCGGAGGGATTGACGGTCGGGAGCGCCTGCCCGAGCGCAATAAGCTTAGGAAAAAGCGGCCCCGGCTCGGCCCCGGTCAGCGTCAGACCGCCGAGGTCCCTCAATTGGCTGGCGAGGATCGTGACAGCAATGCCGCAGGTAAAGCCAACGGTTACTGCATGCGGAATATAGCGGATTAGCGCACCAAGCCTGGACAGGCCGACAATGGCGAGCATCACGCCTGAAAGAAAGACGGTGACGAGCAGCCCATCCAGCCCAAATCTTGCGACGGTGGCGGACACCAGAACGATGAAAGCGCCGGCGGGGCCGCCGATCTGAAATCGGCTGCCCCCTAGGGCCGAGACAAGAAAGCCGCCAATGATGGAGGTATAGAGACCGCGCACCGGTTCGACACCGGACGCTACAGCGATAGCCATGGACAATGGAAGCGCCACCACGGCTACGGTGAGCGCGGCCGTGAGGTCGCTCCGAAAGGCCTCGAAGCGGTAGCCTTCGGCAACGATTGTAACCAGTTTTGGACGGTAGAGATGAGCTGTGGCGGAACCGTCAGGCATTGTGGAACGCGATGTAGGTCAATGCCTCACCAAATGCAAACCGTCCGCTTATGGCCGATGCTGTTCTCTAATTCCGGGTCTGGGTGTCAAGCTCTCCACGATCATCCTTGCCGGGCCCACTGTTCTCTCCGCGGTAGGGGCATGCCCTCCGCATGATGGCGTAAGACGACGTTGGCGGATCAATGTTGAAAGCGCGGTCGCCCTTTTGGACGCTCGCAAAGAATCGGACGATCTCACCACCGCCACCGTCCCGGCAGGGACGACTTTTCCCGCCGTATTGCGGGAGCTCTGTGATCTCCTTATGCCTGTTACGCGGCAGCCTTCTTGGTCGACCAGTTGAACTCGGTTCCGTCGATCCACATGCGGTGCAGAATGACCGCGAGCTTCCGCGCGACGGCAACCTTGGCCTTGCGGAGGCCGTTTCGCTTGGTGAGCTTCGTACCCCAAGCCTTGAGCGCCGACCATTTCGGCACGCGGGTCAGCAGCACGCCGGCCGCTTCGAACAGATACATGCGCAACATGGCGTCACCGCACTTTGAGATTCGGCCGGACCAATCGATCTCCCCGGAGGCATGGCGTCGGGTGGTCAATCCGATATAGGCACCGACACTTCTCGATCGCTTGAAGCGCGTCGGATCGTTGATCGTCGCCTTGAAGCACAGTGCGGTGATCGGGCCGACACCGGGTACCGTCATGAACCTGCGGACCTGCACATCATGATGCGCCAGCTTGTGAACCTTGCGGTCGAGATCGCCGACCTGCTGCTCGATGGCCTTGCGCGCGGCAAGCAGCGGTCGGACCGCAGCCCCCAGTTCGGGACGACCCTCGATCAGCGCCTCGGCTCGAGCGGCAAAGACATTAAACTTGGCACGGCCGATGACGAGACCGAGGTTCTTGAGTAGGCCTCGGACTTGGTTCTCGAGATCGCGTTTGATCTTGACCAGCAACGCCCGGCTCGCCAGCAGCGCCTTGACCGCGTGGCTATCGAGATCCTTGACGCGCACCTCCTTGAACCAGCCGGTCTGCATGATACGGGCGATGCCGGCCGCATCGTTGCGGTCACTCTTATTGATCTGCATCTTGAGCACCGCCTTGGCGTGGCGCGCGTCGATGCAGATCACCGGCAGGCCAAGTCGCTTGAGCTCGGTCCACAACCAGGTGGTCGTTGGTCCTGTCTCAAGGCCGATCCGTACCGTTCCCGACGCCTTCGACTTCACGAACGCCGCAATCGCTTCAGGATCAGAGTCGACCACGCCCTCTAGTACGATAGATCCCGCCTGGTTCACGACGCAGATCGACGTCTGCTTCAATGATACGTCCAGTCCAATATAACGCTCCATCGTAGCTCTCCATCGTTGCGAGACCACATGAGGCCGGCCTCATAGCTTCCTGGAGAGCTGATTCCCTGTGCCTTTGTCTGGCTCGATCCCGGAATTACCCCATGTTGAAAAAGGCAAAAATGCACTGACCTAAATTTTTGCCTGCGCGCCCGTCGAAACTGGCTTTTCGTAATCCAACGCGTCACAGAGAGCTTACGAAGGTTGCTGGTTGAAAATCGGATTGGTTATGTGTCCCCCTACATCATTTTCGGACCACCGCAGCGGTGCGCTTTTAAAAATCTGTTGGACCCCCCGAAAAACCTTTTTCAACATGGGGTAATTCCGGGATCGAGCCAGACAAAGGCACAGGGAATCAGCTCTCCAGGAAGCTATGAGGCCGGCCTCATGTGGTCTCGCAACGATGGAGAGCTACGATGGAGCGTTATATTGGACTGGACGTATCATTGAAGCAGACGTCGATCTGCGTCGTGAACCAGGCGGGATCTATCGTACTAGAGGGCGTGGTCAACTCTGATCCTGAAGCGATTGCGGCGTTCGTGAAGTCGAAGGCGTCGGGAACGGTACGGATCGGCCTTGAGACAGGACCAACGACCACCTGGTTGTGGACCGAGCTCAAGCGACTTGGCCTGCCGGTGATCTGCATCGACGCGCGCCACGCCAAGGCGGTGCTCAAGATGCAGATCAATAAGAGTGACCGCAACGATGCGGCCGGCATCGCCCGTATCATGCAGACCGGCTGGTTCAAGGAGGTGCGCGTCAAGGATCTCGATAGCCACGCGGTCAAGGCGCTGCTGGCGAGCCGGGCGTTGCTGGTCAAGATCAAACGCGATCTCGAGAACCAAGTCCGAGGCCTACTCAAGAACCTCGGTCTCGTCATCGGCCGTGCCAAGTTTAATGTCTTTGCCGCTCGAGCCGAGGCGCTGATCGAGGGTCGTCCCGAACTGGGGGCTGCGGTCCGACCGCTGCTTGCCGCGCGCAAGGCCATCGAGCAGCAGGTCGGCGATCTCGACCGCAAGGTTCACAAGCTGGCGCATCATGATGTGCAGGTCCGCAGGTTCATGACGGTACCCGGTGTCGGCCCGATCACCGCACTGTGCTTCAAGGCGACGATCAACGATCCGACGCGCTTCAAGCGATCGAGAAGTGTCGGTGCCTATATCGGATTGACCACCCGACGCCATGCCTCCGGGGAGATCGATTGGTCCGGCCGAATCTCAAAGTGCGGTGACGCCATGTTGCGCATGTATCTGTTCGAAGCGGCCGGCGTGCTGCTGACCCGCGTGCCGAAATGGTCGGCGCTCAAGGCTTGGGGTACGAAGCTCACCAAGCGAAACGGCCTCCGCAAGGCCAAGGTTGCCGTCGCGCGGAAGCTCGCGGTCATTCTGCACCGCATGTGGATCGACGGAACCGAGTTCAACTGGTCGACCAAGAAGGCTACCGCGTAACACGCATAAGGAGATCACAGAGCTCCCGCAATACGGCGGGAAAAGTCGTCCCTGCCGGGACGGTGGCGGTGGTGAGATCGTCCAATTCTTTGCGAGCGTCCAAAAGGGCGACCGCGCTTTCAACATTGATCCGCCAACGTCGTCTTACGCCATCATGCGGAGGGCATGCCCCTACCGCGGAGAGAACAGTGGGCCCGGCAAGGATGATCGTGGAGAGCTTGACACCCAGACCCGGAATTAGAGAACAGCATCGGCCCATAACTGCCGCACCGGCCACCTACTGCTGCGGCCGCTTTCAGTGGCAAAGCGGACGCCAAGTACTATCGCGGTGACGGCAGCTAATGGACCCAACGGACGACGCTCCCGTCAGCCGCCGCTGAACCACCGAGCCGGAACCATCATAATAAGCATGCAGGCCAATCCATCACTGATACTTTATCCACAGCTCGAGTTGCCTCAAGCCGGAGTTTGGATTGTGATGGTTTGATGGCGGGTTTTGTACACTAGCGGAGTGAAGTGCCATGCATGGAACGGTTGCCGTGAGAGGTACCACATTAGATAAGGCGGATACGGTCGTCCCCTTTGGTACTGCTGGAGCCACGCCGGTTCCGGATGGCGCCGACCTCCTGGACAGCGCCGGGAAGACCATTGTGGGCATGCTTGGCCGAGCTGCTGAAATGGCAGCAGAAAAAAGTAAGCAAGCACTGGATGCCGCTCGCGAGCTTTCCATTCAGCTTCAGGCTGCCGAGGCTCGGATTAGAGATCTTGAAGCAGATGTCCGGCACCATGAAGCTCGGGCGGACCGCGCCGAGAAATGGCTATATCAAATCTCTGTAGAGATCGAAGAAAAGTTCTTTGGCTCCGCCACCAGTCAGCGAGCCGTTGCGACGCCCCGACAGATCAGTGCCGAAGATTATGCGCCGCGTCGGCGTTCCGCTCGCTAAAAGGCCATCGACGATTTAATTTCAGCTTCGAATGATGGTTGGCTATATTGACCCGAGGCGTCGCATACCTCGGCGCTCATTTATTGATTTCCTTCCGCATAGCCCGATACTCCGCAGATTCTAGACGGCTGCCGTGCGGGGCAGCTATGGCGGCATCGCCGCCCATAGGCTCCTTACATCAAGAGGCTTTCCGAAAGACCTGACTGACGCTGCGTGCGATCGGCTCGACGGTTTCGCCGGCCATCTTCTGTCCGAGAGCGCTCAGTTCCTTGGTTTGTTCGTTCAGCAATTCGAACTGCTTGCGGGCATGTTCGGGCCATACCTCCATAACATCGGCTGGTGTCTTACAGGTCGCTATTTTGAGTGCAAGGTCGAAGGCGGCCTCCGTATTAGCGCGGATCATGTCGATCATCTTGGCGTTAAGGGCTCGGATGTTTTCCAACGTTATGCTGGCTGACTGTTCCAGCGCATCTTTGCCCTTTTCTAGCGTCTCGCTGGCCGCGGCTGCACTCTTGTTGGCAAGCTTCCTGCTCTGATCATATTCGTTCATGGGCTACCTCCTATTTTGTAGCGGCGGGTATCGGCTTCATCGAAGCCGGCGCAGCATTTTCCCCAAGCGAAAAAAACTTGGCCGATGAGCGTAATTTCGGGCTTGGTCTTGAAGCGCTCTGTTTCCACCGACCGAGAGCGCTCCAACCGAGCAACGATTCGCGACCTGAACGGTTCCGCACTTTTTTGTTCCAAAACGGGAACGGGGCGCCGGTTCGCGAGCAGCGAAAAAATTATTTGGCGGATTAGCTACGCTATGTTTTCTCGCGCAGTCAGAAGCGATCTTTTGTCGCGCAGCCGTCCGCCGGAACTCGACGAAGGGTTTACAGTTTATTTTTTTGTCGAGAAGTCATGATGGGAGTTCCAAAATGAAACCACTCAACAAGACCCTTTTGGGTGTGGCGACGGGCGCATGCATTCTCGCTTTCTCCGCAGCCACCGCATCGGCGGCAATTGTATGCACTGGCCCAGTTTGCTGGCACAGCCATGAACGCTACGACTATCCACCGACGGCCCGTGTAATTGTTCACGACGATGACTGGCGGCCTGGCCCGGGCATCACGTTCCGCGAGCACGAAGGTCGCGGGTATTGGAGCGGCGACCGCTGGACGGAATGGTGATCCATGAAGATCTGGCCGAATGTCGCTTTCGAGGCCGCCGCGTTGCGGCCTCGTTTTTTTTGCGCATTGTCTCCTCCAACGTTTTCCGGCCTCGCCAATCGCGGCCTTCTGGTAGAGGCCCGTGCGCCGGAGGAGGCGGCTGCATCGCTTACGACCAGAACGGAGTGGAGGAGTGCGGAGCACTTGCAGCCATCCAGCCGACGAGCGGTGCGAGATGGCCGGAAAGAGGGGCATGGTCATTCTCCTCCTTTATGAGAGCGACCAGCATGGTCTCAACTCAACTACACTTACTCGCGGGTCAGCGTCTGCTTACGGGTGCGAACCTGCCGCGCTCGCCATTAGCCGGCGCGGCAGAAATTGACCGATGCTGTTCTCTAATTCCGGGTCTGGGTGTCAAGCTCTCCACGATCATCCTTGCCGGGCCCACTGTTCTCTCCGCGGTAGGGGCATGCCCTCCGCATGATGGCGTAAGACGACGTTGGCGGATCAATGTTGAAAGCGCGGTCGCCCTTTTGGACGCTCGCAAAGAATCGGACGATCTCACCACCGCCACCGTCCCGGCAGGGACGACTTTTCCCGCCGTATTGCGGGAGCTCTGTGATCTCCTTATGCGTGTTACGCGGTAGCCTTCTTGGTCGACCAGTTGAACTCGGTTCCGTCGATCCACATGCGGTGCAGAATGACCGCGAGCTTCCGCGCGACGGCAACCTTGGCCTTGCGGAGGCCGTTTCGCTTGGTGAGCTTCGTACCCCAAGCCTTGAGCGCCGACCATTTCGGCACGCGGGTCAGCAGCACGCCGGCCGCTTCGAACAGATACATGCGCAACATGGCGTCACCGCACTTTGAGATTCGGCCGGACCAATCGATCTCCCCGGAGGCATGGCGTCGGGTGGTCAATCCGATATAGGCACCGACACTTCTCGATCGCTTGAAGCGCGTCGGATCGTTGATCGTCGCCTTGAAGCACAGTGCGGTGATCGGGCCGACACCGGGTACCGTCATGAACCTGCGGACCTGCACATCATGATGCGCCAGCTTGTGAACCTTGCGGTCGAGATCGCCGACCTGCTGCTCGATGGCCTTGCGCGCGGCAAGCAGCGGTCGGACCGCAGCCCCCAGTTCGGGACGACCCTCGATCAGCGCCTCGGCTCGAGCGGCAAAGACATTAAACTTGGCACGGCCGATGACGAGACCGAGGTTCTTGAGTAGGCCTCGGACTTGGTTCTCGAGATCGCGTTTGATCTTGACCAGCAACGCCCGGCTCGCCAGCAGCGCCTTGACCGCGTGGCTATCGAGATCCTTGACGCGCACCTCCTTGAACCAGCCGGTCTGCATGATACGGGCGATGCCGGCCGCATCGTTGCGGTCACTCTTATTGATCTGCATCTTGAGCACCGCCTTGGCGTGGCGCGCGTCGATGCAGATCACCGGCAGGCCAAGTCGCTTGAGCTCGGTCCACAACCAGGTGGTCGTTGGTCCTGTCTCAAGGCCGATCCGTACCGTTCCCGACGCCTTCGACTTCACGAACGCCGCAATCGCTTCAGGATCAAAGTCGACCACGCCCTCTAGTACGATAGATCCCGCCTGGTTCACGACGCAGATCGACGTCTGCTTCAATGATACGTCCAGTCCAATATAACGCTCCATCGTAGCTCTCCATCGTTGCGAGACCACATGAGGCCGGCCTCATAGCTTCCTGGAGAGCTGATTCCCTGTGCCTTTGTCTGGCTCGATCCCGGAATTACCCCATGTTGAAAAAGGTTTTTCGGGGGGTCCAACAGATTTTTAAAAGCGCACCGCTGCGGTGGTCCGAAAATGATGTAGGGGGACACATAATCAATCCGATTTTCAACCAGCAACCTTCGTAAGCTCTCTGTGACGCGTTGGATTACGAAAAGCCAGTTTCGACGGGCGCGCAGGCAAAAATTTAGGTCAGTGCATTTTTGCCTTTTTCAACAGCATCGACCCAACTCGAACATCGGTGCGTCAATTTTGCTGTGACGCACAACTCAGCTTTTATTTGACTGTGTGAGACGCTCTTGGCCTCGGCGTGGGGAGGTGTATGGGGCGAACAGCTTATTTGCCGCTATTGCCCCCGCTGATAGCGACGCTGCCGAGGGAGCTCGATAATTCCATCGCGATCTATCATCTCGATCGTAAAGTTCGGCGCAGTCGCTAAGTCAAATTGCGGATCTGTGCGTCGCAAAACATCTCCTCAGATTACAGCGGACGTGATCCGATCGGTTCCGTCAATCACCTGTGCCGGGATTTGATGAGAGGTGCTGGAGCTTGTCCGGTTTACCTTCCCATTCCTTGGTGTCAGCTGGAGGGGGCTTTTTGACGGTGATGTTGGGCCATCTCTTTGCGTATTGGGCGTTGATTTCAACCCACCTTTCCATACCCGGTTCCGTGTCTGGCTTTATCGCATCGACTGGACATTCGGGCTCGCACACACCGCAATCGATACACTCATCCGGGTGGATGACGAGCATGTTCTCACCCTCGTAAAAACAATCTACAGGGCAGATTTCCACGCAATCCATCAGCTTACATTTGATGCAACTCTCGTTGATTACATAGGTCAATCGAACATCCATCCCGGCTGCTACCCAGCGCCTGCGACGTGGAAGTGAGCGCCTGTATCGTCGTACTTGCAAGACAATAATTGACAATATGGCTTCGAGGCGCGGAGGCGCAGGCTTTAGGAGCCGACATCGCAATAGGTCAGCTTTGTTGCCGTAAGAGGCCGAAGTACGGCTGCACAACGGGGCCCTCATTCGCGCCCAGGGCGCTGGTGACGGCGATCGGCAGTAACGATTTGGCTGCGCAATAGCAATACCTGCCATTCAACGGGTTGCTGCGGTTTGGATGGGGTCAAAGGTTGGATGCCAATTCACAGACCAGCACGCGGCACGGCGTCGCGGCCAAGGAAATCGAGAGGCAGACCGGTGTTACCCACAAATGCGCTTGGCGCATCTACCATGAACTTCGGAAGCTTATGGCCTCTGCCGACGCACGCGGTCAGATTGGCGGTCCCGGTAAGCACGTTGAGGCAGACGAAACGCTAGTCGGCGGGAAATTGAGTCATTATGGCAAGGGCAAGCATCGCCTAAACAAAGCGACCGTCTTCGGCATTATCGAAGGTGACGGGCATATGGCGCGGGTCCCGTACCGGACGAAACCAAATACACGCCGGAGCCGATTATCCATGAAAACGTCGAATCCGGTGCGATTGTTAGCAGTGACGGGCATTACGCTTATCGCGATCCTGCTGGCGATTACGAGCATGGCTACATGGACCACAGCGCAAAAGAATACGTGCGTGGCGTCCACCATACACATTCTATTGAAGGGCACTGGTCGCTGCTAAAGCGCGCGATCAAAGGCACGCATGTTCACGTATCGACCAAGCACGATTGAAAATATGTTGCTTGGCCCTTGGGCTGGGACCTTTGGCCCTTGGGGTGGGATGGACTTAACGAGTTAGCGTCAGTCTGATCGGACCCGTGTTGGGACTTCTCGATACAATTACCCACCCGCGCTGAAGGTCTAACGAGATCGCGCCGATCACCCGGCGTGATGTGAAGGTTGGGAGGACGAACAGCACGTAATGCAGAGGGTCGATCCGGCGATCAGGACAACCCACGTGGGCCAGAGCATTCTTGAATGCGGGTTTTTGACCGGGACCTGATCCGCGGAGAGCATTATGGCCGGCGGTCATGTGAACCGCACTCAAAGGCCGAACACATGGCTGAACCGACCAACCCTGCGACGTGAAGATTCTCCTTGCCAACTCGGAGGTCGCGGTAGGGACGGAGATTACTCTCCGCCCCCCGCACAGATCCCGGCGGGCGCTGCTAACGCACCGGGCTCCCACCTTGGATGGTGACGAGGAACCGCTTTTCCGGCCACGGATGCAGGATGTGCGGGAACGGCAGGTGCCGGTCAGCGATCGTCTTCATTCTCGACCACGTAAGTCGACGTCTTTGGCTTCGACGCATTAGCGCGCTATGCCAACGTTCGATCATGTGATGGCGGAATGCTGAGATCGCTGAGCCGCTCATCGGCACAGCATAGTAGGCCATCCAGCCCCGCAGGACCTGGGCAAGCCATTTACCTTGCCCATCGATCCCGTCGTGGCGGGTTGCCATGAGCTGCTCCTTGATCTCCCGAAGTTTGGTTCGCATTCGCTTGGCCATCGGCTTCCTTCCGAGCACGAAGCCGCTGCCATCCCGCCGGGTCGCGCAATAATGCTTGAACCCTAGGAAATCGAACGTCTCCGGCTTACCGAGGCCTCGAGCGCGGCGGTTCGCAATCGCGTACCGACCAAATTCGATGAGCCGCGTCTTATCGGGATGAAGATTCAGTCCAAAACGAGCGAGCCTTACCTTGAGATCGGCGAGGAATTGCTCCGCTTCGTGCCGATGCTCGAAGCCAACGATAAAGTCGTCCGCGTAGCGCACGACAATCACGTCGCCAGTAGCGCATCGCTGCCGCCACTGGTGGACCCATTGATCATAGACATGATGGAGGTAAATGTTCGCCAAGAGCGGGCTGATGACCGCGCCCTGCGGCGTCCCTTCCTCCGTCTTGATCACGCGTCCATCTTCGAGCACGCCAGCCGTCAGCCATTTGGCAATCAATCGGATAATCCGGCGGTCGCCAATCCGATGCTCGACGAAACGCATCAGCCAATCCCGGCTGACCTTGTCGAAAAAGGATTGTACGTCGCAATCGAGCACCCAATTGATCCGCCGCTTCCCGATCCCGAACGCGAGCGCATCCAACGCTTGATGCTGGTTACGCTTCGGCCGGAACCCGTAGCTGAAGCCCAGGAACTCCGACTCATAGATCGGCATCAGGATTGCCACCACCGCTGCCTGGACGATCTTGTCCTCTACGGCAGCGATGCCGAGCGGCCGCTGTCTGCCATCCGCCTTCGGAATATAGGTCCGGCGCGATGGCAGCGCTCGATACGCTCCCTTTTGGACGCGAGAGTGGAGGTCCGAGAGGTTCTCCTCGAGGCCTTCCGCGTATTCGGTCCACGTCACCTCGTCGACACCCGGCGCGGCGGACTTCTTCAGACCGAAAAAGCTCGCCCGCAAAACATCAACGGTGAGGTGATGCAGGAGCGCCGTCAGCTTGTCCTGTCTGTTCCTGATGACGGCTTCTCGTATGCGGGCCTGCGCTTGTGACACGGCTGCCCGGCTCTGCGTCCGGACCGTGCTTTGCAGATCCGCATTTTCCTTGGCCCCGCCCCTTCGCTCCACGTGCTCCGCCGCAGCCGAGGCCGCTTTGTTCGCTCGCTTCTTTGCTACTTCGGGCAGGTCCGACTTCTCCGTCGCGCTCATCGTCGGCTACAGCCTCCGGCCTTCCCGACAACGTCCCGGCCACGACTGGCGGGGACAGCGATGGAGATCTCCCGGTTCCCGTGCAAAAGGCTTCTGCGCATGCCAGGGTCTACGACGACGCGGGGTCGGCATGTGTCTTGCGATATCGACACCTGCCGTGTTGCCTTCTGTGGGACGGAAAACATCAGCACCCCGAACTTGTCTTACGCCGCTCAATACCTCGCCTACGCCCTCCCCTGTGAACGCTTCACGTCTGCCCTCGCGGACAACCCGTGCATCACTCGGGGTCGGTGCGGTTCGCTACTCCTTCACCGTGACGGACTTCCACCGTCTGCCTTTTGCCGGTCTCCCGGCGCACCCGTCCACACATGGCCCATAGCGTCGTTTCGGCAAGATGCGGAATTCGGTCGCTATCGGGGCACAACGGGTTTTTCGAACCGGAATTGTCACAAAAAGAATGCCGCGCGACCAGACTTCACCCGATAGCTGCCGCGGTGAAAGTCCGCCCTAGGCCGCGTGGGGCCACACGGCTTGCCTGCGACTTCAGGAGCCAGAGCAAAGCGCAGCCTTTAATCTTCCGGCGCGATGGCGGCCTTCCTCCTGGGCCTGCACTAAGCGGGCGCCCGCATCAGAACTAGCGCGCTCCGATCGGGTCAAACGCCCGGCGCGAGCGACGGCGTACCTATGGTTCCGGGCAGAAATCACTCTCACACCAAATCCGCTCTCCACACCAAATAATGGGATCTTTTGGAACCACCCCACCTGGGGCGAGGTTATCCGCTCGGAAGACCACTATTTGGCGAGAGGAAATGCTTCATGAAACAGCTTTTGAACTGTGCGGTGATCGCCGCAACCCTCGTAAGCTCGGCTGCCCACGCGGCTCAGACTATGTCGAGTGTGCCCTCGTCCAGCAAAACCGTCACCGACTGGTACAAGCAAGACGTGTATGATCCATCTAAAAGTTCGATCGGAAAGATTGACGATGTGCTGGTGTCCGACAATGGGCAGATCACTGCGCTAGTCATCGGCGTGGGCGGATTTCTCGGTGCCGGCGAGAAGGACGTTGCCGTGCCCTTCAGTGCGGTTAAATGGACGACCAAAGATAATAAGAACTATTTGACGCTGGACGCGACGAAGGATGAACTGAAAGCCGCCCAGGGCCTGAAATACGACAGCGATAAAACAGCTTGGGTTCCGGATAGAAAATAGTCCCGGCTTATCAGGCAGTATATTTTCAAGCCACGCTTCGGCGGGTCTTTTTTTAGTATAGTTGGACCGCGCCGCCTATATTCTCAACTCGTAGGACGAACATCAGCTATCCCGCTTGCCTTTGAAATCGGCTGAACTGGAACCGCTGTGTAGTGCCGCCGGGTGTCAGATGGTCATGCCGCCGGCTTTCAATAAGCTTGAATGAGGGACCGAGCACCTCTCCGATCGAACCCGCATCATGGCGGATGACAGGTAGTCCGCTGCATCGCTCCGGCCCATCCGGCGCAAATGTGCCGACGATAACGTGTCCGCCGGGACCCACCGCGGTTCGCACGCACGCGCCGTAAGCAGCGCGGTCGGCCGGAGCGGTCAGGAAATGGAACGCCGCCCGGTCATGCCAAAGATCGTAGCATTTACCGGGCTGCCATCCGGTTATATCCGCAACAATCCATGTAACGTTCGCGGCTTCCGCTCCAAGCCTTTCCCGCGACGTAGCCAACGCCTTTTCGGAGACATCAAGCACACTAAGCGAGTGAAACTCCTCGGCGATCAAAGCATCGACAAGGCGAGACGCACCGCCCCCAATATCAATAATGGACGCGTCAGGACCCACTCCGGTCGCTCGAATGAGGTCGAGCGAAATCGTGGGCGTTTCCTGGAACCAACTGACGTCGCGCTCGCCCTTAGTCTGATAAACGTTCTGCCAGTGGGTTTGTCTTTCAAGCGCAGTCATATCGACTTTCACCACCGTCAGGAGTGTATATGCCATCGGCCCCCATTCTCGACAATAAGGACCTGGGCGCGCCTTCCGTGTTCGAGCCGGCTGCGCTCCTACGCGAAGCGCGGCGGCAAAAAGGGCTGCCCGCCACTGATGTACCGCCCGTCTGCGTGCTCGATCCCGACGGAGACATTGTGCGCTACCTCAAGGGCTCCGGCGAGGCGCGGCCCGTCGAGACATGGCCCTGCTATCACACGGTTCTATATGACTTCACCCTGGCCGGTCGAAGCGTCGGAATTGTCGGCTGCGCTGTCGGCGCGCCTTTTGCGGTGCTGGTCGCGGAAGAGCTTTTTGCTTGCGGATGCCAGGTACTGATCAGCGTGACCTCGGCCGGTCAGATCGTGTCCGCGGGGCCGCCGCCCTATTTCGTGATTATTGACCGGGCGCTGCGCGACGAAGGGACGAGTTATCATTACTCCGCCCCTGACGTTTTCGCCGAGGGCAATCCCGGCCTGATAGACGCGGCGAAACGGGCGTTGCGGGAGGCCGGCGTCTCCGCCCATGTCGGTCCGAGCTGGACGACCGACGCGCCGTTCCGCGAAACCGCCGAGGCAATCGCCGCGGCGCGCGCCAAGGGTATTCTTGCAGTCGAAATGGAAGCTGCCGCGCTCTACACGTTTGCCCGCGAACGGGGCCGCAGAGTGCTTTGCCTCGCCCATGTCACCAACACCATGGGTCTTGCCGGTCAGGATTTCGAAAAAGGCGAAGCGCAGGGAGCGGATGAGGCGTTACGCGTGCTGGAAGCGCTCGCCCGCAATCTAAAGTGACCGGGTGCGTGCCATTTCAGGCGACAAGGGCCAGCGGAGTTGATCCTCCCGGGAGGGCTCCTCTGCGCCGCCAGAGAAGTGCATCAAAGCCAAGACTCCGACCAGGAGGATCGATCAGGTAAATGAGCTGAATGACGACCAGGAACATGTAGGTCCAGGGCCATTCACCGGGTGCATTGTAAAGCCCAAGCCACAAGTTGATCGCCATCAGGGTGCCAAGCAATGCACCCAGACGCGTGAGCAATCCAAGGATCAGCGAAGCGGCGATCGCGACCTCGATCGCGTAGACTAACGGCCCGAATATCGCGATGTTGGGTAACACGATGTCGCGCACGAGGTCGCTCTGCAGTTGGATCGAGCCGTGCTCGACCATTTCCTGCATCCAATGGATCAGCCCCCAGTCGTGTGCGGCGGTACCTTCCATAGGGACTGCTGCCACCACATCGAGCCGACGATGACACGGAGCAGGCAGCGGCCGGCATCGTGCATCGAGCGTTGCGACGGTTCGCTGCGCCAGACAAGTGTGGCCGCAACGGCGCAGCCAAGCAGCAGAAACCAAAATGCCGGTTTGGGAAAACCAGTATCCGTAAGCGCATTGATCGTATCAGTGAGCGGATTTTGCGGCATGGTTCGATTCCCGTGGCACGGCAACCGGGCGAGTTTACCGAAATCAGGATCATTCTGTCTCGGGCGTCAGTTATTCTGCATCCGGCGGCAATGTCGCTTATTGATGCTGTGGACGGCTCCACCACCGGGCACGTGAGTGCCATGGATGTGGGCGCTGATAAGGCTCCCACGATTCGGAGGAGCTACCCATGCAGACGGTAACGACAATCGGTCTCGACATTGCCAAGTCGGTATTCCAGGTCCACGGCGTTGATGCCGGTGGCCAAATGGTCATTCGCCGGCAGTTAAAGCGGCGGTACGTGTTGACCTTCTTCCAGAAGCTACCGCCGTGTCTGATTGGTATCGAGGCCTGCGCCTCGTCGCATCATTGGTCGCGCGAACTCCAGGCGCTTGGCCACACCGTTCGCCTGATGCCGCCCGCCTATGTGAAGCCTTATGTAAAGCGGCATAAGAATGATGCCACTGACGCCGAGGCGATCTGCGAGGCGGTCACCAGGCCGAACATGCGGTTCGTCGCGACTAAGACGCCAGAGCAACAGAGCTGCCTAACGCTGCATCGGACCCGCCACTTGTTCATCCGCCAGCAGACCTCGGTGATCAACGTCATCCGCGCTCATCTTGCGGAGTTCGGCATCGTCGCTCCGGTCGGGCGCAATGGCGTTGAACAACTGCTCGGTGTCGTGGCCGATGCAAATGACAGACGATTGCCCGATGTTGCCCGGGCGTGCGTTGCCGCTCTCGGCGCCCAATTGCAGACATTGAAGGCTCGGATTCTGCAATTCGATCGTCTGATTATGGCCTGGCACCGTTCGAATGAGGCGAGCAAACGGCTTGATGAGATTCCTGGCGTCGGTCCGGTACTGGCTACCGCTCTGGTTGCCAGCATCGCTGATCCGAAGGTATTTCGGTCAGGAAGGGACTTCTCGGCCTGGATCGGCCTCGTCCCCAAGCAGAACTCGAGTGGAGGCAAGGACAGGCTCGGCAATATCAGCAAACGAGGCGATCGTTATCTGCGCAGTCTGTTTACGACCGGCGCGCTCGCCGTCATCCGCTATGCCAAAATCCACGGCACAAAACATCGGCCCTGGCTCACGGCGTTGCTGGCTCGACGACCGACGAAGGTCGCGGCTATCGCGCTCGCCAACAAGATCGCCAGAATGGCGTGGGCGATCCTGGCCAAGGGTGAACGATACAAGGAACCCGCCGCGCTCGCGGCTTGAACGAGATCACACCGGGCGTCCGGCGTGATGTGAAGGTTGGGAGGGCGAACAGCACGTAATGCAGAGCCGGTCGATCCGGCGATCAGGACAACCCACATGGGCCAGAGCATTGTCGAATGCGTCTTATTGACCGGGACCTGATCCGCGGAGGGCATTATGGCCAGCGGTCATGTGAACCGCACTCAAAGGCCGAACACATGGCTGCACCGACCAATGCTGCACTCGTGATGAAAGTCCTTGCCAACTCGGAGGTCGCGGTAGGGACGGAGATTACTCTCCGCCCCCCGCACAGATCCCGGCGGGCGCTGCTAACGCACAGGGCTCCCACCTTGGATGGTGACGAGGAACCGCTTTTCCGGCCACGGATGCAGGATGTGCGGGAACGGCAGGTGCCGGTCAGCGATCGTCTTCATTCTCGACCACGTAAGTCGACGTCTTTGGCTTCGACGCATTAGCGCGCTATGCCAACGTTCGATCATGTGATGGCGGAATGCTGAGATCGCTGAGCCGCTCATCGGCACAGCATAGTAGGCCATCCAGCCCCGCAGGACCTGGGCAAGCCATTTACCTTGCCCATCGATCCCGTCGTGGCGGGTTGCCATGAGCTGCTCCTTGATCTCCCGAAGTTTGGTTCGCATTCGCTTGGCCATCGGCTTCCTTCCGAGCACGAAGCCGCTGCCATCCCGCCGGGTCGCGCAATAATGCTTGAACCCTAGGAAATCGAACGTCTCCGGCTTACCGAGGCCTCGAGCGCGGCGGTTCGCAATCGCGTACCGACCAAATTCGATGAGCCGCGTCTTATCGGGATGAAGATTTAGTCCAAAACGAGCGAGCCTTACCTTGAGATCGGCGAGGAATTGCTCCGCTTCGTGCCGATGCTCGAAGCCAACGATAGAGTCGTCCGCGTAGCGCACGACAATCACGTCGCCAGTAGCGCATCGCTGCCGCCACTGGTGGACCCATTGATCATAGACATGATGGAGGTAAATGTTCGCCAAGAGCGGGCTGATGACCGCGCCCTGCGGCGTCCCTTCCTCCGTCTTGATCACGCGTCCATCTTCGAGCACGCCAGCCGTCAGCCATTTGGCAATCAATCGGATAATCCGGCGGTCGCCAATCCGATGCTCGACGAAACGCATCAGCCAATCCCGGCTGACCTTGTCGAAAAAGGATTGTACGTCGCAATCGAGCACCCAATTGATCCGCCGCTTCCCGATCCCGAACGCGAGCGCATCCAACGCTTGATGCTGGTTACGCTTCGGCCGGAACCCGTAGCTGAAGCCCAGGAACTCCGACTCATAGATCGGCATCAGGATTGCCACCACCGCTGCCTGGACGATCTTGTCCTCTACGGCAGCGATGCCGAGCGGCCGCTGTCTGCCATCCGCCTTCGGAATATAGGTCCGGCGCGATGGCAGCGCTCGATACGCTCCCTTTTGGACGCGAGAGTGGAGGTCCGAGAGGTTCTCCTCGAGGCCTTCCGCGTATTCGGTCCACGTCACCTCGTCGACACCCGGCGGGGCGGACTTCTTCAGACCGAAAAAGCTCGCCCGCAAAACATCAACGGTGAGGTGATGCAGGAGCGCCGTCAGCTTGTCCTGTCTGTTCCTGATGACGGCTTCTCGTATGCGGGCCTGCGCTTGTGACACGGCTGCCCGGCTCTGCGTCCGGACCGTGCTTTGCAGATCCGCATTTTCCTTGGCCCCGCCCCTTCGCTCCACGTGCTCCGCCGCAGCCGAGGCCGCTTTGTTCGCTCGCTTCTTTGCTACTTCGGGCAGGTCCGACTTCTCCGTCGCGCTCATCGTCGGCTACAGCCTCCGGCCTTCCCGACAACGTCCCGGCCACGACTGGCGGGGACAGCGATGGAGATCTCCCGGTTCCCGTGCAAAAGGCTTCTGCGCATGCCAGGGTCTACGACGACGCGGGGTCGGCATGTGTCTTGCGATATCGACACCTGCCGTGTTGCCTTCTGTGGGACGGAAAACATCAGCACCCCGAACTTGTCTTACGCCGCTCAATACCTCGCCTACGCCCTCCCCTGTGAACGCTTCACGTCTGCCCTCGCGGACAACCCGTGCATCACTCGGGGTCGGTGCGGTTCGCTACTCCTTCACCGTGACGGACTTCCACCGTCTGCCTTTTGCCGGTCTCCCGGCGCACCCGTCCACACATGGCCCATCTGTATGGACCGGCCGCGCGTTGCAAGCCGAAAATAAGGGTTTGGAGAAGATTGGTCTTGCGCATCTGTATCCGGCCTATTGATGGAGCCTTTGAGCCCCTGGCCATCATGGATATCCGCGCGCGCTCGATCTCATTCGCGTCTCGGCCCCGAAGGCCAGATGGGCCACCTGATCACGAACGCGCTGGCGAGACCTTTCTCCATCTCCTCTTTTTGACTTGCAGACCTGGGCGGGAAAGCCAACTCTTGGTTTCGGGATCAGCTTGAGCCGTCAGCCATCCCCTTGGTGAAATTGAGTACGTTCATTCAGGCTGCTGCCGTCGTGACGCGCGCTTCATAGCTGCGCTGTTGAGCCAGCACAGTCCAGGCGATCCGCGCCAGCTTGTTGGCAAGAGCTGCGGCCAAAACGTTGGGGTGGAGGCGCTGAGTTGCGCGAGCAAGCCAGACCCCGAAGCCGTGTTTCGGCCAGCTCGCCGGCCGCAACAGAATAACCCGGGCTGCCTGCATGAAGAGCGTGCGCAAGTAGCCGTTGCCGCGCTTGGTGATGCGTCCGAGAATGGTCCGGTCTCCGGTCGACATCTGCTTGGGAACGAGGCCGATCCAGGCTGAAAAATCCCGCCCTCTCGCGAACGCCGCGCCACTGCCGATCGCGGCAACCATTGCACTCGAGATGATCGGACCGATGCCCGGCACGGTCATGACCCTTCGGCAACTGTCATCACTTTTGGCCAACGTCTCGATCTCATCAGTCACGGCTTCAATGCGCTCATCGAACTGCCGCCAGTCATTGGCGAGATCAGCGACGATGCGGACCATGCGGGGTGAGAGAACGTCTGTCCGCTTGGCTAGGATGTCGGGCAACGCCTGGCGAAGGAAACGCAGTCCTTGCCGGACGATAATGCCACGCTCCAGAAGAAAGCCGCGTATCTGATTGATCACAGCGGTCCGCTCGCTGACGAGGCGAGACCGGACCCGGTGCAGTGCTTGCAGATCCAGTTGCTCGTCGGTCTTGGCTGGAACAAAGCGAGTGGTTGGCCGCTGCACCGCCTCGGCTACGGCCTGGGCATCTCGGAAATCATTCTTGTGCCCCTGCCGAAATGGCTTCGCATACGTGGGCGGCACCTGCTTCACGTCGTGGCCGAGCACGGCAAGCTCGCGAGCAACATAGTGCGTCGCCAGCCCTGCTTCGATGCCAATGAGACAGGATGGCACGTTCGCAAGCCTCGATGTAATGCGTCCGCGCGAGACCTTCTCTCGCAACACGATGGCGCCGCGCGAATCGAGGCCGACCATGTGAAGCGTGTTCTTGCCCATATCCATTCCGATGGCGGTCACTGCATGAACCGTGGACGTGCGAGGCATGGTGGTGCTCCTTCTCCTGACAAGCCCCCCGCGCACTCTGAGAGCCGTTGGGGGCGGGAGCGCGGCCGGTCCATCCCATTCGCGTCATTTCGACAATATGCGGAATTTGGTCGCTTTCGGGGCACAACGGACATGGCCGAACTTGAGGCCGGTTGGCGCCGGTCGCGAGTGACCCGAAGGAGACCTAAACCGGGGGTCAAGACGAGCGAAATTCCGCGGTTCAGTAGGCTGTTTGCCACTCCGTCGTGGTGTTATCATTTTGATTGAGCATGAGGAGGAGGCTCAAAGCACCTCGCCTCAATTCAGAATCATCAGGATTGCCTAGTAGGAAAGCCATGCCCGGCATCAGGCGGCGCACGTTCACCACACTGCTCGGTGGCGCGGCGGCATGGCCGATTGCGGCGCGGGCGCAGCAAGCCCGGCCTGTGCCAATTGTCGGCTATGTCGCACCGACCAATCCTCTGATCCCAAGCCGGAGTACGGGCGCATTTTTGCAGCGGCTGCGCGAACTAGGCTGGATCGAGGGCCAAACCATCACAATCGAGTCTCGTTGGGCAGCAGGACACCCCGAACGACTCGACGAGATTGCCGCAGAGTTCGTCCAGCTGAAAGTTGATCTGATCGTCACGTCATCAACTAATGACTCCATCGTCATGAAGCAGGTGGCACCGCAAATCCCGATGGTCTTTGCAGTGTCAGGCGATCCGGTCGGCTATGGCCTGGTCGCAAGTCTGGCGCGGCCGGGCGGCAATGTTACCGGCCTTTCGATCCAGTCGATCGATTCAACCGGTAAACGGATCGAATTGTTGCGTGAGATCGTCCCTGGTCTCCATCGGTTGGCGATCCTAGCCAATCCCAGCAGTCCCAACGTTATGCTGGAGGTGAGCGAGGTTCAGGCAGCGGCCCGGACGTTCGGCCTCGACGTTGTAACCTCAGAGATTCGCCGAACCGCGGACGTCGATTCTACGTTCGAGTTGGTCAAGAGCCGGGCGGATGCGCTGTACTCGTTGGCGATCCGCTTGTGAACGCGAACCGGATACTCATCGGCACGTCGGCGCTCGGAGCGCGACTGCCGATGATGTGCGGGTTTCGAGAGCTCGTGGAAGCGGGATGCCTGATGTCCTATGGACCAAACCTGCCCGACCTTTACCGTCGCGCCGCTGAGTTCGCCGACAGGATTTTGCGGGGGGCGAGGCCGAGTGATATCCCAGTCGAGCAGCCCATCAAGTTCGAACTGGTGATCAACCTCAAGATTGCCAAGGCGCTCGGCGTCACCATTCCACCGACGCTACTCGCCACTGCTGACGAGGTGATGGAATAGGGAGCAATTTCCTGCAATGCGCTTTGTCGCTTCCTGGCCCATCTGTATGGACCGGCCGCGCGTTGCAAGCCGAAAATAAGGGTTTGGAGAAGATTGGTCTTGCGCATCTGTATCCGGCCTATTGATGGAGCCTTTGAGCCCCTGGCCATCATGGATATCCGCGCGCGCTCGATCTCATTCGCGTCTCGGCCCCGAAGGCCAGATGGGCCACCTGATCACGAACGCGCTGGCGAGACCTTTCTCCATCTCCTCTTTTTGACTCGCAGACCTGGGCGGGAAAGCCAACTCTTGGTTTCGGGATCAGCTTGAGCCGTCAGCCATCCCCTTGGTGAAATTGAGTACGTTCATTCAGGCTGCTGCCGTCGTGACGCGCGCTTCATAGCTGCGCTGTTGAGCCAGCACAGTCCAGGCGATCCGCGCCAGCTTGTTGGCAAGAGCTGCGGCCAAAACGTTGGGGTGGAGGCGCTGAGTCGCGCGAGCAAGCCAGACCCCGAAGCCGTGTTTCGGCCAGCTCGCCGGCCGCAACAGAATAACCCGGGCTGCCTGCATGAAGAGCGTGCGCAAGTAGCCGTTGCCGCGCTTGGTGATGCGTCCGAGAATGGTCCGGTCTCCGGTCGACATCTGCTTGGGAACGAGGCCGATCCAGGCTGAAAAATCCCGCCCTCTCGCGAACGCCGCGCCACTGCCGATCGCGGCAACCATTGCACTCGAGATGATCGGACCGATGCCCGGCACGGTCATGACCCTTCGGCAACTGTCATCACTTTTGGCCAACGTCTCGATCTCATCAGTCACGGCTTCAATGCGCTCATCGAACTGCCGCCAGTCATTGGCGAGATCAGCGACGATGCGGACCATGCGGGGTGAGAGAACGTCTGTCCGCTTGGCTAGGATGTCGGGCAACGCCTGGCGAAGGAAACGCAGTCCTTGCCGGACGATAATGCCACGCTCCAGAAGAAAGCCGCGTATCTGATTGATCACAGCGGTCCGCTCGCTGACGAGGCGAGACCGGACCCGGTGCAGTGCTTGCAGATCCAGTTGCTCGTCGGTCTTGGCTGGAACAAAGCGAGTGGTTGGCCGCTGCACCGCCTCGGCTACGGCCTGGGCATCTCGGAAATCATTCTTGTGCCCCTGCCGAAATGGCTTCGCATACGTGGGCGGCACCTGCTTCACGTCGTGGCCGAGCACGGCAAGCTCGCGAGCAACATAGTGCGTCGCCAGCCCTGCTTCGATGCCAATGAGACAGGATGGCACGTTCGCAAGCCTCGATGTAATGCGTCCGCGCGAGACCTTCTCTCGCAACACGATGGCGCCGCGCGAATCGAGGCCGACCATGTGAAGCGTGTTCTTGCCCATATCCATTCCGATGGCGGTCACTGCATGAACCGTGGACGTGCGAGGCATGGTGGTGCTCCTTCTCCTGACAAGCCCCCCGCGCACTCTGAGAGCCGTTGGGGGCGGGAGCGCGGCCGGTCCATCCCATTCGCGTCATTTAGGCAAGATGCGGAATTTGGTCGCTATCGGGACACAACGGACATGGCCGAACTTGGTGCCGGTTGGCGCCGGTCGCGAGTGACCCGTCTGTGACATCGCTTGCCACGGCGTAGCAACGTGTATGCCCACCGATTGCTGATCCTTGTGGCGAGCGCGCAACACACGGCGGGAATTGCAGTGCTACAGTGAGGGCGATTCTGGGAAGCTTTCAATGAAATGCCAAATTGCTATAGCTGCCGCTGCTGCCGTCGCAGCGCTGCTCTACACCTCAGCCTTCGCGGCGGACATGGCGACCAAGGCCCCGCCCTCGCCCCCCGCGCCGTCCTCGGACTGGACCGGTCTCTATGTCGGCGTCAACGGCGGTTGGGGCGGCAAAGACCCAACGGTCACGTTCACGCCGGGCGACCCCTTGGCCAACGGAGTCACTTGCACCGGGGGGCTCGGTGGCGGCGCTTGTCCTCCATCTGCCTCATTCAATCTCAACGGCGGGCTCGGCGGTTTTCAGATCGGCTATAATCGCCAGGTCAATCAGAATTGGCTGGTCGGCGCGGAAGCAGATTTTGACTGGTCCACCATCAAGGGAACCGGAACGGACTCTTTCAGGCTGGTCTTCGACCCTTCATCGAGCTTTGTCGCCTCCGAGAATGTTAAATGGTTCGGCACGGTCAGAGCCCGCGTCGGGTTTTTGCCGCTGAACAATGTGCTGCTCTATGGCACGGCCGGTCTGGCCTATGGACGCGTCGATACAAATGTCGGCTTGAATTCTACGGTCACGGAGGCGAATGGAGTGACGTCCTTCAACTGTACTTTCGCCGGCGGCCCGGGCGCGAGGAACTGTTTCGTCGGCAATTCGTCGCGCACCCAAGCGGGCTTTGCCGTCGGCGGCGGCGGCGAATACTTGCTCTGGCACAATGTGAGTCTGAAGGCCGAATATCTCTATGTCGACCTGGGCGATGGCGCCAAGACGAATGTCGTCGCCCGAGTCCCGTTTGGTCCTACGCCGCCGACGTCATTCATTGCCGGTTACAGCAGTGTTATCTTCCAAACGATACGCGCCGGCCTGAACTGGAAGTTTTGATCGAACATTGCACGAGTTCCTGCCGGCTCGCGTTGCCTCTTTCCTCTTTCCTCTTTCCTCTTTCCTCTTTCCTCTTTCCTCTTTCCTCTTTCCTCTTTCCTCTTTCCTCTTTCCTCTTTCTTCGTTTAGAGGCCCCCTTTTGGCCCTTCGCGTCATTTGGGCAAAATGCGGAATTTGATCGCTATCGGGGGCACAACGGACATGGCCGAACTTGATGCCGGTTGGCGCCGGTCGCGAGTGACCCAAGTCGGACATTGGTCGAAGCTTTCCGACATCCGGCGCTGCACTCCATCGGAAGGGCCTTTTTTACGGTGACAGTGTATCAAGCAGCGTCTTGGCCTCGATCACGTCAGATGTGTCGGAGCTTTCGGTGAACCAGCCAAGCACCGGCGCGAGAAGATCGCGCGCCTCCCGATGCTTACCCTGATCCCGCAGAAGCCGCGCCAGGCACGTCGTAGCGCGCAATTCAAACGACTTCGCATTCTGGGCTCGTGCGACCGCCAGGGCGCGATTGAAAGAGGATTCTGCTCTGGCTGGGTCCGGGTTGGCAGACATCAGCGCGATTTGACCGGCTACGCGGTGAACATCGGCCTCGCACCATCTTTCCCCTGTAGTTTCCACAGCCTTCACCGCTTCGGCGCTGCAACTCCAAGCGTCACCAAACTGTCCCAACTGCGAGTAGGCGCTCGCCAAGCATGACATGTACCACGGGATATAAGCGGTCGCGCCCGTCGACCGCATCGCGGCACTTGCCGAAGTAGCCACGGGGACGGCATCGGAAGCCTTACCGCTCTGCGCGAAAAGCGCACCTTGCAGCATCATTCCGTACGACTTCCAGTACAGACTGCCTTTACCTTCGCCCAAAGCGACAAGCTCCTCGGCGAGCGCGCCAGCTGCCGCATAATCCCTGCGAAGGATGTGCGCGAGCGACGTGTGGCCGAGTGCAAACATCGACGTCGCAGCATGCTCCATGTCGCGGGCATCTTTGAGCGCAAGCCCGATGTCCGTGGCAGCAGCCTTGGGATGACCTAGCATCCACAATGCCAACGCCCGCCAACAGAATGCCGTCATCCTTACATCGTGGCCAAATCGCGTTGCCAGTGGCCGGTGTTGGCCGGGATCGTACATCTCGATCACGCGATCGAGATAAGTCCGTCCGTCCGCGATGTCGCCTACGAGCACGAAAGATATTCCCATGAGCATATGCCCGATCATGCGCGGGACCGGCGCGCTTTGATTCTGGGCAAGGACATGAAACTGCTCCGCAAGCTCGCGCGCGACGTTGCCCTTGAATGCCATCCGGTTGCCGACCCAGAAGCCGTAGAGAACGGAAAACAGCATCAAGGGATCGTCGGTAGGTTCCCCGAGCGCATCCGCTTGCTCGATCAACAAATGCGCTTGCTCGAAGGACGCTTTGGTCTGGGGAGAAGCATGGCCCTTGGTGTGGATAAGCGCGTTCGAGAGATCGACTTGTAATTTTATCTGCTCGCGGCGCAGCGCCGCTGTGCTCGGCAAGGTTGCGATCTGGCCAAGCGCTCGCGCGAGCTGCTCAGCCGCTTCTTTGAGCGCCGAGCGCGTGAGCGCCCGGCGTCCGGCTAGACCCCATAGGCCCGCAGCTTTTTCGATCAGGCCCGCCTCGGTGTAGTGACGCGCCAGCAGTTCTGGCTGGCTTTCGGCGATGTGGGGGAATTGCTGTTCGAAGGTCTCGGCGATGCGAGCGTGGAGCGCGCGACGCGGCTCGCGGAGAAGCGTGCCGTAGGCGGCGTCCTGCACCAGTGCATGATTGAACAGATAGGCCGTGTCTGGCGGCAGGCCCTGCCGGAACAGCAAACCCGCAGTCAAAAGGTGGTCAAGTGCCGAAACGAGTTCCGAGTCCGATTTACGCGCCACCGACGCAAGCAGGGCGTGCGAAAATTCACGACCGATCGCCGAGCCGATCTGTGCCACCTCCTTGGCGGGACCGAGCCGGTCAAGACGCGCCATTAATGACGCATGTAGACTTGCCGGCACGGCAAGAGCCGGCGAGGGCACTCTGACAGCGGGGCGCCGCGCTTCACTTTCGCTCTCCGCTTCCAATACCGCCTTCGTCATTTCTTCGACGAACAGTGGAATGCCGTCAGCGCGCTCAAGGATGTCCTGACGGACGTTGGCTGGAAGCAACTGCGAGCCAGCAACCCGATCAATCATAGCGCTGACGTCATCGTGCGCCAGCCGATCGATGGCGAGGGTCGTGATATGCGGTTGCCCAACCCATGGCGACGCAAACTCCGGCCGGAATGTCGCGATCAGCAGCACGCGATGGCTTGCAAGCCGATCAATGGCTAGCCTGAGCACTTCCAAACTCGTCGGATCGCTCCAATGCGCATCCTCAAAGATCATCAGCATCGGATTGGTGCGTGCCAGCGCTGCGATTTGGGTGACAATTGCTTCCAGCGTTTTCTGCCGTCGCCGCTGCGGCGTTAGATCGAACGTAGGATAGCGGCCGTCGTTCGGCAGAGACAGCATCTCAGCAAACAGTGCAGCATCCTCAGGAGAGGTCGCGGTTACCGCAAGCATGGCGTCGAGCTTGTCGAGCTTCTTTTTCGGCAAATCCTCTCGCGATAATTCAGCAGAACGTTCGACCTGCGCGATGAACGGATAAAACGCGCTGTCAACGTGCTGGGGAGAACAGAAATAACGCAACCGCGCATGCGGCTCGGCGCCTACGCGCTCCAGAAGCGTAGCGGTGAGCCGCGACTTACCGATGCCGGCCTCGCCCGAGATCAGCACGGTTTGGCCTTCGCCGGTTTTTGCTTCTGACCAACGCTGTAATAGGAGGTCGAATTCTTTCTCGCGTCCGACCAGTGCAACCGCACCAGTCGCGCGCAACGCCTCAAAACGGCTTTCGACGGTGCTAGCCCGCAAAGCCGCCCAAGCCTGAACCGGCCCGGCAATGCCCTTCAGGTCCTTCGCGCCAAGATTCTGAAGTTCGAAGAGATTACCGAGAAGCCTACGGGTGCCCTCGGCTAAGACGACCATGCCCGCCTCGGCGACACCTTGCAGACGGGCCGCAAGGTTTGGCGTCTCGCCAACGACACCGCGCTCCTGCGACTCTCCCGATCCGATCAGGTCGCCGACCACAACCAGCCCCGTCGCGATTCCAACTCGTACTTGCAGCGGCGATCCTGCCGAAGTGAGGAGCTTCGGCACCGCTTCGACTAGCGCCAGCCCAACCTGCACGGCGCGCTCGGCGTCGTGTTCGTGCGCCTGCGGATAGCCGAAATAGACGAGCACGCCGTCACCCATGTACTTGGCGACAAAACCTCCATTCTGTTCGACGATTGCGGCGCAGCAGCGGTGATAAGCGCCAATGATCTCTCGCAGGTCCTCTGGATCGAATTCGGCCGAAAGCGCGGTCGAACCGACAAGATCGCAGAACATGACGGTGAGTTGACGGCGTTCGGCGGAGCCTTGAGGAGCGACCGAAGCTCCTGAGGTAGCCTTAGGGTCGGCCCCGCTAAGCTCGCCAATGGCGCGCAGCAGCTTCCGACGATCGCCGAGGACAACACCGAGTTCTCTTAGATCTTGGTCGGTCAGATCGCGCAGGACCGAGAAATCAATTCGGTTTTCGGCAAAACGCTTCGTATACTCGGACATGCCAAGTTTTTCGAGCAACGCCGCAACTTGCTGTCTTCCATCCGTCACGCGAAGCGAACCTGACGCGCCCAGGTCTCCAAATCAAGCGCCTATTGCTTGATGAAGGTCGCTTTTGGCCCCTAACGGACACCCGGGTCAGCGCGTGCCGCGGCCGTTTTCGGGAGCAAAGCGGACATCGCTCTCTGGCGTGCCGAGCGAGAGCCCGTGTCCCGCTCTGACATTCCGTAACCTGTCATTATGCGAATGACTCCGTCTTGCGAAAGCTTCAAATATGAATACTTAAATCGACATCATGCACCAGTTCCTGACGTCCAAGGAAAATATTGTCGTAAATCTGTTGTACGAATGGCTCGGCGAGGCCCGCGTTAATCGCACGATGCAGGAGTACATTGCCATTGCATCACGCATGCCAAAGACCGAGGCCGTGTACGAATATGTGAATCAGCGTCTGCGTGAAATAGCCGACCGCGGCGATGCTCGATATCAAATTTGCTATTTTAAGCCGAGTGACCGCTATCTTTGGTACGCGGATTTTCCAACCTCACTGTCGATGGAAACCGTGAGAATGGCGTTGAAAAAGTCAGGCTTATTCGAACTGCGCGCGCTAGCGACATCCGCCTGATACTACACCGCTAACTGTAAAATATTGATTTTATTATACTTGTTATGCCTTTCTGTGCCGTTCGCGGCAATATTTTATAGTTGCCCCCATTCAAACTTGAATGGGCCCCCGGATGTCAAAGCCGCGTACCGTCTTGTTGGCTTCTCTAAGTACGCTGAAGGCGAACCCGCGTAACACCCGGACTCACTCAAAAAAACAAACCCGACAAATCGCGGAGAGCATTCGACGATTTGGCTGGACTTGTCCGATCCTTATTGACGAGAACCATTTTATTCTCGCGGGGCACGGTCGGTATGACGCTGCTCGTCAGCTTGGTCTGCGCGAGGTACCCACGATTGTGGTTTCAGGGCTCAGTGATCCCGAAAAACGCGCCCTAGCCCTTGCCGACAACAAGGTAGCCAGTAACGCCGGCTGGGATCGCAAGCTCCTGGCCGCCGAGCTGGGCGAACTCGCCCGACTGCTGCCGGAATACAACCTCGGTCTTGAGATCACCGGTTTTGAGCCGGCGGAGATCGATAGCCTGTTTGGGGATTTCTCCGATCCTGAGATTGATCCCGCCGATGAAATGCCCTCCCTGGACCAGCAAAAGGTCAGTGCGTTTGGCGACCTATGGGAGATGGGTGAACACCGCCTGCTCTGCGGCAATTCACTTCGAGCGTCAAACATTCATAAGCTCATGGGCGACGAACTCGCCCGCCTGGTTATTGCAGATGCGCCTTACAATTTGAAAATCAATGACGTTCAAGGCCTCGGTCACATCAAGCACCGCGAATTCGCGCAGGCTTCGGGTGAGATGTCGTCAGTACAATTCACTCGTTTCTTGCGCACCGCGATGGTGTTGGCGAGAAAACATTCAGTCGAAGGTTCGATTGCCTTCTGGTTCGGCGATTGGCGCCACATCCGAGAAATGCTCGCGGCTGGTGACAAGGCGTATACTGAGCTGAAGAACCTGGTGGTGTGGGCCAAGACGAACGCCGGTATGGGCACCTTTTACCGGTCACAACACGAACTGGTTTTCGCGTTTAAAAATGGTGACGCGCCACATACCAATAATTTCCGGCTTGGAGAGCAAGGGCGCAACCGCTCGAATTTATGGACGTACGCGGGGAACAACTCATTTCGTGCTGGCCAACTCGATGATCTGTCGGTTCACCCGACGGTCAAACCGGTAGCGCTAATCGCCGACGCTATGCGTGACTGCTCCCGCCGCGGCAACTCCATTTTCGACCCCTTCATCGGCTCCGGCACCACGATCATGGCTGCCGAGCGCGTCGGCCGCCGGGCCTATGGGGTCGAGATCGATCCACAATACGTCGATGCCGCTATTCGGCGTTGGCAGAACTTCACCAGACGCGACGCAATTCTTAAGCGAACCGGTCAGACGTTTTCCGAAGTGGCCGATGCGCGTCTTCCGGGCCGCCGAAATGAACACTGAGCAAAAAGGGCGTCGATCCGCCACACGCAAACCGCCGAAGCAACAACCAAGCGGCGCCGACGTCGGCTACGGTAAGCCGCCGCCACAGCATCGATTTAGACCTGGGCAGAGTGGCAACTCAAAGGGTCGGCCCCGGGGGGCAAAAAATAAGTCGACCATCCTGCGCGAGATTTTCGCCCGAAAAATCGACAGCCGATCGGGAGCGCGCGTGCGAAAAATTACGGTCATGGAGGGAATCCTGCTGCGGATCGCTGAGGATTCGCTAAAGGGCAACACAAAGAGCGCGGCTTTTTTGCTCAATCGCTATGCCGCGCTGGTCTCGGGCGAACTGCAGCCGAACGACATCGGCGAGGATGACCGGGAAGTTCTCCAAGCGTTCGCCCAGCGCCTTGAAGAACAACGTGCGAAGAGGGAAGAAAAAACATGAACCGCAATGATCGAGTTGTTCTGAATGCAGCGCTGCGGGCCGATTTCCAGGCTTTTTTGCATCGTTGTATGTTGACGCTTAATCCCGGTAAGCCATTCATTCCGAATTGGCACATCGAGGCCATCGCCCACGTCTTGGAAAAAGCCTTGGCTGGCGAGGTGACGCGGCTCATCATCAACGGGCCTCCGCGCTCGCTCAAATCCATCATTGTTTCGGTGGCCTTTCCGGCCTACCTGTTGGGCCACGATCCGAGCCAAAAGATCTTCGGCATCAGCTACGGCATGGATCTCGCCGCAAAACACGCCAGCGATTTTCGCTCTATCGTGGAGTCGGCTTGGTACCGGGACGCCTTTCCCAACGTGCACATCGCGCGTTCGGCGGATCTCAATGTGTACACGTCACATCGCGGCTATCGAAAGGCGACCTCCGTATATGCCAGCATAACCGGCCTCGGTGGAGACTACTTCATCATCGATGACCCGATCAAAGCCATCGATGCGCAGTCGGACGCGCTACGGAATAGTTTAAATGATTGGTTTTCCAGCACATTGGAATCCCGGCTCGATAACAAGGTCACGGGCATCATCATAGTCGTGATGCAACGCGTGCACCTGAATGACCTTACGGGTTACCTCCTGGAGAAATTTGGAGATTGGACTGTTCTGAGCCTCCCGGCCATCGCCGAGATCGATGAAGAGATCGCAATCGGGAATGGTGCGTTCCACAAGCGCCGCGTGGGTGAAGCTCTACACCCGGAGCGCGAACCCCTGTCGGTGCTTGAAAATCTGCGAAGGGGATTAGGACCGGACTTTTTCGCAGCCCAATACCAGCAATCTCCAGTGCCGCCGGGCGGCGCGATGATAAAGAGAAATCAGCTTCGATATTACGACAGGCTCCCAGACCGCAGTTATAAAGCACGGATCATTCAGTCGTGGGATACAGCCACGAAAGATGGTGCGCAAAATGACTGGTCGGTGTGCACAACTTGGATGCTGGTCGACAAACACTTTTACCTGATTGACCTTACCCGGGGGCGGTACGAATACCCCGGGCTAAAGGCGATGGCCATTGCGCAGGCGACAAAACATCGTCCTCAATTTATTTTAATTGAGGACGCCGTAACGGGGACCGCGCTCGCGCAGGAACTTAAATCGATTTATTTCGAAGGGGCCACGAGGCTCGTACCGATCGAGCGCGATAAAATCGGCCGACTATACGTCCATCAAGCCAAATTCGAGGCTGGTCTAGTGCTCTTTCCTCGGGGTGCATCATTTCTGCCGACGCTCGAAGCCGAACTGCTGACGTTTCCCCAAGGCAAAAACGACGATCAAGTGGATAGTATAAGTCAGGCGCTCGCGTTTGATTCTAAGGGCAGCTTTGACTGGACTTATTCATGGGTTTGAGGCTCGCGTAGTTCAGATCGAAGTAAGAGATTCGGGATTGCCGAGCCCGGTACGATCCCCAGCGTTCAAAAACTTAGACGTTGCACCCACGGAATTGAACGCTAGGCCCCATCGGAAACCATCGCTCAATTACCTTGACCAACGCGCGCCGCAGCAGCCGGGGGATGCAAGACCCGGATAGAGCACCTGCTGGGGGCTGGTAATTATTATACAAACGAGCATGCATGCTGACTGATCTACGAGGTCGCCCGTGGCCTTAATGCCGCCAACGTGAACAGCCGCCTCATCGGACCTGATTGTCTTACAGATCCCTTCTCTTTCCCCGCCAGCGCCGTTTGGCCTCCGCGGGGTCGCGCTGGTGGCGGCACTATGCGCCGTCCGCGACCTGAGAGAGGAGATCACCATGGCCAAGAGCAAGAGCCACCGAAAGCCGAAACGGGGATCCAGAAGGGACGTGCGGCTGAAAGGTCGTGCTATCGTGGAATTGGCTTGGCTCGAGAGCCGAGCCGATACCAAGCAGGAGAAAGTACTCCGCCTGCTAAGACGGCCGGAAGGTGCAACGATTGCGATCATTATGAGCACGACCGGTTGGCAGCAACATTCAGTCCGCGGCTTCTTTGCCGGCGTGGTGCGTAGGAAGCTTGCTCTCACCCTGACGTCCGAAAGGATCGACGGTGATCGCGTGTACCGGATCATGACTGCAAAGTCGCCCAAGCCCAAAGGCAACGCCCAGTCTGCCCGCAGTCAGGTGGGCTAGGGATAAATCAGCGGATCGTAGATGCCATTGCGAGGCCGCCACCACCGCCGCCGCCGTACGGAAAACGGTTTGGCCATGGATCAGTGGCACTTGCGATCGGGGTTGAGGTCTACCGTTGTCGATCCCTCGGCATCGACACATCTATCAGCCGAGTGCCAAATGCAGCAACTCCAAGCTGCCTCATTGCAACGGGACCGTCGTTTAAGCGCTGGCAATCTCACCACATCGGAGCATGCATGGTGGACCGAAAACCGAGCCGCCGACCATGCTGAATGTGACCGACCAAAATGCCGATATCGAAAGTGAACTTGCCGCGCTATCGAAAGCCCCAATCCGGGAGCTACGCGACCGATGGCGCGTCTTATTCCGAACCGAGCCGCCCGCGGTGTTCGGCCCGGACCTCCTTCGCCGTAGTATTACGCACCGGTTGCAGGAACGACGTTACGGTGGGCTTTCGCCGGCCGTGCAGAGGCAGCTCAATCAAATCATCAAAGCCATGGCCGACAAGCCCAGCGGCCAAATTGAACTGCCCCGGCGCATTAAGACCGGTGCTGTGCTCGTTCGTACGTGGAAGGACAAGTCGCACCGCGTCATGGTGCTCGATACCGGCTTCGGCTACGAAGGCCGTGTCTACCCTAGCCTCTCGGAAATCGCGCGACTGATTACTGGCACGCGATGGAATGGCCCTAAATTCTTCGGACTTCGAACCACGAAAGCCACCAGCACCGCGACAAACGACGAGCCGCCGAAGCGACGGGGCCGCCCACCCGCGGTGCGCGCCACTCTATCCGCTTCAAAGACCGGGGGCGCCCAATGATCGCGAAAAAAGCACAGCCAATGCGCTGTGCCATCTATACCCGGAAGTCGACCGAAAATGGGCTCGAACTCGAATTCAATTCGCTGGCCGCCCAGCGCGAGGCTTGCGAGGCCTATATCAACTCCCAGAAGCACGAAGGTTGGCAGGCGCTTAGCCAGCACTACGACGATCCGGCCTTTTCCGGGGCGTCGTTGCAGCGCCCTGCCCTGCAGCAATTGCTGGCCGATATCGGCGCCGGCCGGGTCAATATCGTGGTGGTCTATAAAATTGACCGACTCACGCGGTCGCTGGCGGATTTCGCCAAGCTGGTCGAAATCTTCGAGAAGAAGGGCATCTCCTTCGTCGCCGTTACCCAGCAGTTCAACACCACCACATCCATGGGCCGGCTGACGCTGAACGTCCTTTTGTCGTTTGCTCAATTCGAGCGGGAACTATCGTCCGAGCGGGTCCGCGACAAGATCGCCGCCTCCCGGCGCAAGGGCAAATGGACTGGTGGCAGCGTGCCGCTCGGCTATGATGTTGCCGATAAGAAGCTCGTCATAAATCCCGCCGAGGCCGAGATCGTTCGGACTATCTTTAAGCGATATCTCGATCTTCAAAACCTGCGAAGCCTCAAAGAGGACCTCGATCGGCGAAAAATCGCGACCAAACGGCGAGACGGCAAGAATGGACGTCAGACCGGCGGACGCAAACTGACCTACGGTCCCCTCGCCTATATCCTCAAAAGCCGGATCTACCTCGGCGAAATTGGCCATAAGGGCAAATGGTTCGCTGCCGAACACGCGCCGATAATTGACCGAGCCATATTCGATCAAGTGCAGGCGCTGATGAAGACTAATGCGGTGGCACGTAAGCACAAACAATCCGCGAATGGCGCCTTATTGGCCGGTCTTGTCTACGACGACCGCGGCAACCGCATGACCCCGAGTTACAGTACAAAAAATGACGTTCGTTATCGCTTCTATGTCAGCTCCGCCCTCTTAAAGGGCCGCAAACAGGAGGCCGGAACACTGTCGAGGATTTCGGGACCGGATCTGGAGGCGGCCGTTCTCACTGCCCTTGAGAACGAAAAGGTGCTTCTGCCGGTTGAAGAGCCCACGACTGATCGGGAAAACCTCGCTAGCCTCGTGGATCGCATCGTGGTTGGCCAAAACAACATTCGCTTAGATTTAAAGGCATCCAACGAATCTGTCGGACCTAAACCAGATACCAATGGATCGGAAGCCAGCGAACTCGACAGGCTTTGTGCCGCGCGTCACATCGACATTCCATGGCGTCAAAGTCCGAAAGGCCCACTAGCGCGTGTTGACGAGAGCACGACGCGCGGCAATGAGCCGGATCCTGCACTGATCCAAGCGGTCGCTAGGGCACACGCCTGGACTACGATGCTCTTGGAGGGGGTGCATACCTCAATCGAAAGCCTTGCGACTTCGATAAATATGCATCCGAAAGTAATTCGTAAGAGCATCAGGCTTGCATTCCTCGCCCCTGACATCACCGAAGCAATCATACTCGGCGAACAAACGAAGTCCCTGACCCTCACAGATTTGTATGAAACGGTGTCACAGTCCTGGCGCGAGCAGCGGCAGCAATTGGGAATTAGCGTCCGGCGTAACGCGTAACCTCCATTATGGAATATCTGCACAATGCGCTGTGCTGTACGCAGGAGATCCTGCGAACGCTACTAGATGTACCGTTTGAACGGCAGCGCAATGTTGGCCTGTGCGCTCAATCGCTCGGGGACGGCGGTAATAATTTCTCCTACCGCGTCGGCAAACCGAAGGGTGACCGGAGAACCGTCGCCGAAGATACAGGCGTTGAAGTTCAGCTTGGTCAGCATCAGCAGATCCTCCATCACGATTGCAAGATCCGTAGTACCGTTCACAACCTCAACTGAAAGCGGCCGCGGCACCTCGCGACCGGGATAAGTCCCGAGTTCGGCTATCAGGCCGCGGGTCCAAAGGTATCCGCGACGTTCGTCGACGAACAGCGAAGTACCGCGAATAACCGGCGTTTCTCGCGGCGCGTATAGCCGTATGTCCCCGATTTCCGATATTCGGACCGTGGTGACCTTGACGCCCGGAGCCCCCTTGCAGAAGCCGCGGTATTCCGTTTCGTTGAACCTTGTTTTGCCGTGGATAAACAACTCAGTCGGCGGCAACTTTTGTTCATCCCGATCTTTGTATGCAGCAATGATCCGTGCGATGAGCAACTCAGCGACATCCTCGGTCAAATGAAACTGTTTTGTGACGTGGTCGTACCATTCACCGGGTAGCGTTCTGAAGACGAGTCCCTCTCCGTTGTCCAAGAACATTTGCGCGCCGCAACAGGCTTTCTTGCCGCTATCGCGGCTATCCGGAAATAGTTTGAAGACTAGGCCGATGTAGCAGACCCGCGGTCGTACGCTCGCAAGCCGCCAGGGGTGCCCGCCCCCTTTATAGAACAGGGTCGTCGAGAGATTCCAGGCGATCGACGCAGCGTCCTGCATGCGCCGACGCTGCGGATTGTCGAGTTCGCGGCTCATTAGACCGCTCAACGTGCTTTCCCGAATGATCTGCAGGACTCCACCTTCGGCGTCGAGCATTCTGGCTTTAAGCTGATGATGGAAATTCGGTTCAAACAAGAACGTTTCGGCTGCTTCGTTCTCGTCCGGGAAAAGTGAGGGAGCGCCAGACAGGATTTCCGTGGCCCGTCGCCGGGAAATCGCTAGTCGGGAGCGCTCAACTTCGTCCTTAGGAATTACAGACTTGGGTCTGCCGTACCGGTAAATTTCATCCGGTATGACAACGAACCACAGGTCGACGCTGGCATCTTCACCTCGGGTCTTTCGTATCGCATCTTCGTATATCGAGACCGCATCCTTAATGGCCTCATGCCGTCGCCCGGTACGAATGGCCGCGGCCAGCTTCGAGGAAGAAACCTCGACTTGCAACTCCGACCGTTCGCCAATCGTCACGCCGAATACCGCATTGAGGCCCGGAAAGGGGACGTGGTTGGCGGACGAATATAAAAGCGGATTGATGAATGTGTTTATAGTTCTTGCCCAATCGCCATAAAGGTTAATGCCATCCCTAGTGCCAACAACTCCAATCTTGATGTGGCGCGGCCGGGACTGCTCTTCGGGTGGTCCGAAGAAATACAGGCCGGTCTTCGGATTGGCGGAGCGCTGCTTCCGACCAAACTCAAGCAGAGGCTCGCCTATAATTGTAAGTTCTTGCTTCAAGCTCTACTCCGGTTCCGAAGCATCGGAAGATGGATCGGTCTCGTCAAATTCCTCGAACTCGTCCTCGTCCCACTGGTCGGCGACATCCTCGGAAAGCTCGGCACCAGCGATAGCTGGTAGCCCCTCCGTCGTCGGTGAAATCGGGCTCTCGAACTCCAGGAAGCGCGTCGACACCAGAACCGGTTCTTCTGCACCGACGTCGATGCGTATATCGCCGGCGTCGCTAATCGCTGAGACGAATCCTTGCATCAAATCGCGCCATCTGTCGTTCCACCAGCTCCGGCAGAAAGATCGACGAAGAGAGTGCAGTTGCGACTTGCTTTCGAGCGGTTTCTTGCCGTCCACAGAAAAGGTGACATGGGGTGTTAGCGAGTACGAAGGTTGATCTTTCTCAAGGATACTTCGCGCTTGCACACCGAAGTGCCAATACACGCGGCGCTTCTTGCTAAACCCAACGAGCTGGCGGCGAACGATGCGGCCAGAGAAATCGGCAAATTGGATTTTGTTATCAGGCAGGTGGCCGGCCCGGAAGAACGTGAAGTAGCGATCGTTCGCGAGCAGACCAGCGTATCCCCCACGAACTCTGCATGCTTCCACCATGCGAAATGGAACATGGCGAATGTCTTGTGTCGGGCGTCGGAACGTCTCCATTCCGGCAGATCGCCATGTTTGGCGTGCAAATAATCTGAAAGCGGAACCGAGCTTCGCAGCGACACTTTGGTTTCGCCCCGGTTGAGTTCGTCGAGCGCCTTCTGAAGCCTCTCTCCAGAGGCCCAGGTCCCCAACAGTGCGTAGTGATCGAAAGCCGGCACGGAAAGGCCGTTCGCGACCTCTTTCAACTTGTTGGTTTGGATTCCCGAGACATTGAAAAAGTTGACGTTAGGCGGCGGCGTGACAATCGGCAGGATGTTCGAAACAAGCGCTTCGGGCGTGCGTGCCAAATTGATCGGGCGACGCCGGTGGCTTGCAACCATCTCTCCGAATTGGTCCGCACGAAAACTAGAAGATCTTGGGACACCGTCCCGCTGGAGGAGGTTCAATACACTTTGTAGGCCGCTGAGCCAATCGCTTCGAAAGTCGATCGATTGAATGTCGATCAGTTCGATGAACGTGTCGTCGAAACGGGTCGCATCAATGCGTAGGGGTACGACGAAGCGCGACAAACGGTGTCTCTCGCCTACCTTGAGGCCGAGAAACACTTCCTTCCGGGTCCCTTTCTTATCGGCCACATTGGCGGAATGAACGAAGAGAATCTTGCGGCGCGGGTACGGATCACCTCTTCGATATTGCCCCAAAAGCCGTCGCCACCCTGCAGGTGGGTCAGGTCGCTCCATACCTCATAACCTGCCGAACCTAGTTTACTCGCTAGCCAAAGTGTGAAGTCGTTGTCCTCGGGAGTTGCGTGGCTGATGAAGACAATTGAGCGGGTAAGCGGGAGAACCTCCGGACTTGGCACACTCCCTGGCGCCGACGAAGCTGCGACATTTGGTTTGTATACTTGCCAAGACCCAACGCTGGACGGCAACGCGCGAGACAGCAGGGTCAGATACTCGTCATCGACCGCATCTTCGTCGTTGAGGAACACCAGCGGTCCACTGTGGGGTGGACTGATCCCTCCCGTGAACTGAGTGGCGTGGACCGCAATCAGTTTCGGATTGGCGAGCGCGTCGTGAAGGGAAGCGACCCCGATGCGGCCCAGCAAATCCACATACTGGCAGTCATATTGCCTGAGGAGCGAGAAGAACTGCCTTCGGTTCATCCGAGCGAGATCAAACCGGGGGGCGACCCTCATATCGAGGATCATCTTCGGTTTCGTCAGTTCGAAGACGTCGAGGATGTCATCGTAAGTAATCTTACCCCACGCAAGGAAGATCAGCGACGAAGACTTGTTGGACGGCAGGAAGCTTTCCTGAGTCACACTTTCTGACTCGGAATTCGCCACGTCCGAACGTGCGGGTTGTTCGGAGTGAACTAGCTTCAAAAACCTTGGAGTAGCTCTTTTGGCCATAACGGGTTCGTCAGTCCGTCTTCGTAATCTGAGCTTCTAGCTGAATGTAGCTCTTCTTCCTGAGGTGCCAGGGGGTACCCCAGCCTGGCGCTCCGATCCAGAGGTCACCGGTATCATCGTTCTTTAGATCTCGGTCCTTTAGGAATGCCCGCCGATAGAGCCGCGGCGCGACGCCAGTGAAAGGACGGAACAAAAGAGTCTGGCCTTGCTGGCTGGGAGGCAACCAACCCTTGACGCTTTGCTGTATTGCGTCTGAATGCAGGCGCGCAGCGAGGCTTTTGAAATAGGGCTCGATGTACTGAACTTCGTCCACGCCCGCCGAAATGATGTGTCTGGCGCAGTAGTGGCAAGGATAGGTCGTAACGAAGAGTCGCGTACCGACCGTCGATGCACCGGATCTTGCAGCCGACAGCAGCGCGTCCATCTCGGCATGGACCGCGCGGCTGAATTCGATCGTATCACCGACGCGGCCATTCTTCAGTTTAGAGCGTAGCGCAGCCACCTTATCCGGAGGGAATGTCTCCAGAGACGACGAAACTTCCTTGATAATATCTTCGATTATGACATTTTGTTCTCTTGTGCTACTGCAGTACTTGTGTTCGCCCTTCTGGAACGCACAGCGGTGGTCGTCACGGGGTTTATCGGTGTCGCGCTCGAAGCCCTCCCCATAGACCCCTCCTCCAGCCTTCGGGACTTCGTTCGTACCGGTCGCTAGCAGATTGCCTTCACGGTCGACGAGAGCCGCACCGACTTGGCGCGACAGGCAGGCGCTTCGCATCTGCGCGCTGTAAGCATGGTGCATGGCCGTTTCGGAGATTTCCGGACGTTCGATGCCGTCATGCCTAACGATACGAACCAAGCGTTGCAGCTTGTCGTTAATGTCCCACAATGGGTTCTCGTCCCGGATAGCTCCGGTTTCGGTGTAGGTGAACCGATCCGGGGTATTGTCGACGTAGAAGTCAGCCAACTGAAAGGCTTTTGCGACCTGCTGTCCGTGGGTCCGATTATCCTTCTCGTCGCGTTGCATGAACGAGTTCAGGCTCGCACCTGTCGGACTTCCGAACTTCTTCTCCAACCTCGCAAGGCGAACCTCTTGGTCGCACACGACCCCGATGAGGACGAACGCCTCCTGGTATAGATGCCGGAGCAGATTGACTTCGGCGGGATGCCTCAGCGCGTCCAAAATGTACGCGCGTGGTTTTCCGTCTGGCATCACAGGCTCGCCGTTCACTACCTCTTGCTTTATGGCAGCGCCGCGAGCGTTTCTGATCTCTGCAATCAGACCTTTGGCGACAGCGGAATTGTCTTTCGTCTTCTTCCGCATTTCATCGCCCAGGTCCTGCCAGCGCTGTGCGTCGTCGATCGTGCGTGCACCAGTTCGTGCTGGGTGCTGTTGGCCTTCTCGTTTAGCCCAGTTCTCGATAACCTCGGTCGCCTTAAGGATCCGGGTGTCGAACGACGGGTTTTGCCGTTCGAGCAATTCCTTGAAAGCCCTTGTGACCTGGGAAGTGCCCGAACCGATGCGCCCTACCACGGCGAATACGAATTCGTGGGCCGCCTCTTCGACAATCTGCCTTTGTGCTGTCGGTAAGTCCGAAGGCTCATCATCGGGCAGAGCAGCCCTTATCGGTTCCGCCATATTCACGCTCCTCCCGCCCGAAAGATATCTATTGTGGATTGTAATTCATTCCCTTTGCAAACCGAGGGATGATCTGGAAGTTCTCCCCGCTGTTCGCGGTCAGAAGGAGCGAACTCGGTGCCCCTTCGAATGGAAAGCAAAGAATCCCACGATGAAGGGGGGCCTGAGGGCACGCAAATTAGCCCGACATGCAGATCTATTAAGCGGACCACCCATGCAATCCGAAGCAACGCGAGTCCGGATGAGGTCAATCGGAATTTCGTGCTCGGAGACAAGGGTGCCGAAACGTCCCCGGAGATCCCAAAAGATCATCGCAGAGACAAAGCCCGTGTGAACAAGCCGGCCAACTGGGCGCAAGTTGTCGTAACCGGGAAATGTCTGCGAATGTCGGAGCGCGTGGTGGTGTCGGCAGAACTCGAACTATGACCCATTTAATCGCCGAACGCACCGATTGACGGGATTCGATCCGTGAAATGATCGGTCAAGTTTGAACAGGGATTTGCTCGTGCGAGCGAGATTCGAAATCGCCCGGAATACGCGTCAAAGAAACATCCGTTTTATCGAGCTTTGCAAAACCGTACACTTGGATCAGAAGTCCAGAGGTTTGGAGAAACCCGGCACGAGAGAGCAGAATTCCTCCCCACGGAGGACATGCCGAAGTCCAGAGGTTCGGCGCTGAAGAAGCCAAATTCAGCTTTTCTAACCAGCGTTAGTCGAGCCGGAGGACGGGTTATGAATAGAGCCTGGCGGAGCGAGTGGAAATCGAACCCGCCACGCGGTTTCGACTGATAGCCGACCAGGCAGCGGGATCGAACCGAGTCTCCTACTTACTGTCTCTGAAAAACGGGAATAATGCCGAAGACGAGCAGAGATTTTCGGTAAGCTTGTAGGCCGACACAACCTTTTGGGAGCCGAGAGACGACTTCCGCAAGTGCAAAACACCCGCATTGGCGGGGTCCTCCGCGAGATCACTCAAGTGAAAAACGGAGACGGGACTGGTTGGCTGGGGCGCCTGGATTCGAACCAGGGAATGGCGGAATCAAAATCCGCTGCCTTACCACTTGGCTACGCCCCAATTTACCGTGGGATTGCCGCCGGGCTGGCCGGCGCGCGGGGCGGAACATAGCGGCGAGAATGCTACGGATCAATGTGCCTAGGTTCAGCCGTCAATAGCCCGTGGATCGGCGGGCCAAGGCTCCAAAGGCGGCCGGAACCGGCCCTCTCGCGTGCCGTGACATTATAATGGCATTGCCCCAATAATAAGGTCTGGTGCCGGTCCGGTATGGGCCGCCTTTCGCCAAGCCGGGGAACTATGTCCGATTCAGTCCTTGTCACCGACGACAGTGCGGTGCGCGTCATCCGGATGAACCGGCCGGAGAAGAAGAACGCGCTGACCCAGCCGATGTATGCGGCGATGACCCGGGCGCTCGACGAAGCCGGGGAAACCGCCGCGATCCGCTGCATCGTCTTTGCCGGTGCGCCGGGGGCGTTTTCCGCCGGCAGCGATATTGCAGACTTCCTCAAGGCCGCAGAAGGCGGGCTCAAGCCGATCACCATCGACTTCCTCAAGGCCGTGTCGCGCAACCGTAAACCGCTGGTCGCGGCCGTGAACGGCCTCGCCGTCGGCATCGGCACCACCATGCTGCTGCACTGCGACTTCGTCGTCGCCGCGACTGCCGCCACATTCTCGACGCCGTTCACCAGGCTCGGGCTAATCCCCGAAGCGGCATCGAGCCTGCTGGCGCCGTTACGCATGGGACATGCTCGCGCTTTCGCCATGCTGGTCATGGGCCGGCCGCTCGCCGCCGAGGAAGCGAAAGCGGCCGGCATCGTCAATGCCGTGGTCGAGGCCTCAGCCGTCGACGAAACCGCGATGGCCGCCGCACGCGAGATCGCAGCGCTGCCGCCGGGGGCGGTGACGCTGGCGCGCCAGCTATTGCGCGGCAATGCCGACACGGTCGCCGAACGCATCGATACTGAAGCCATGCATTTCAAGGAGCGCCTGCAATCCGACGAAGCGCGTGCCGCGTTCACCGCCTTTCTCGACCGCAAGAAGTGAGCCAGGAAACAGGAACGGTCATGTCGCTTGCCGGCAAAACGCTTTTTATCACCGGCGCCTCGCGCGGCATCGGCCTGGCGATTGCGCTTCGCGCCGCCCGCGATGGCGCCAATATCGCGATCGCGGCCAAAACCGCCGAGCCGCATCCGAAATTGGCCGGCACCATCTACACCGCCGCCGAGAAGATCGAGCGCGCCGGCGGCAAGGCCTTGCCGCTCGTGGTCGACGTGCGCGACGAAGCGACTGTGAAGGACGCGCTCGACAAGACCGCGGCGCATTTCGGCGGCATCGACATCGTCGTCAACAATGCCAGCGCGATCTCGCTCGCGAGCGTCGCCAACACCGACATGAAGCGCTTCGATCTGATGCACCAGATCAACGCGCGCGGCACTTTCGTCGTGTCGAAATGGGCGATCCCTCATCTGGCCAAGGCCGCCAATCCGCATATTCTGATGCTGTCGCCGCCGCTCGACATGAAAGAGAAGTGGTTCGCACCCGCCACCGCCTATGCGATGGCGAAATTCGGCATGAGCCTCGTGGTGCTCGGGCTCGCCGGCGAGCTGCGAGCGCAAGGCATTGCCGTCAACGCCTTGTGGCCGCGAACGCTGATCGCTACCGCCGCGGTGCAGAACCTCCTCGGCGGCGAAACGATGATGAAGCACGGCCGCAAACCGGACATCGTCGCCGACGCCGCCTATGCCGTGTTCGCCAAACCCGCCCGCGACTTCACCGGCCATTTCCTCATCGACGATAGTTTTCTTGCCGACAACGGCGTGCGCGATTTCGAGCATTACCGCGTCGATCCGAGCCGGCCGCTGATATCCGACTTCTTCGTGCCGGACCATATTCCGCCGCCCGCTAATGTCGTCGTATCCGCTTCCGGAGGTGTTCCGTGACCTACCAAGCCCCCCTCTCCGTGACCTACCAAGCCCCCCTCGCCGATATCGGCTTCGCGCTCAAGCACGGCGCAGCACTTGACCGCGCGATCGAGCAAGGTCTGTTCGGCGAGCTCACGCTGGACGATGTCGACGCGGTGCTGACGGAAGCGGGACGCTTTGCCGGCGAAGTCATCGCGCCGCTCAACCGGATCGGCGATACATATGGCACGCCGTTCAAGGACGGCGTCGTCACGACGGCGCCGGGGTGGAAGGAAGCCTACAAGGCCTGGCGCGAGGGCGGCTGGAACGCGGTGACGGCGCCGCTCGAATGGGGCGGCCAGGCGCTGCCGCAAACCGTCCAGGCGGCGTGCACCGAGATGTGGCATGCAGCCTCGATCGGTTTTGCCAACGGGCCGATGCTGACCATGGCCGGCATCGACGCGCTCGACGTCCACGGCAGCGACGTTCTCAAGAAAATCTATCTGGAAAAGCTGGTGTCCGGCGAGTGGATGGCGACGATGCAGCTCACGGAGCCGCAGGCCGGCTCCGATGTCGGCGCCTTGCGGACGCGAGCCGAGCGTGTGCCCGACGGCAGCTACCGGCTGTTCGGCCAGAAGATCTTCATCACTTACGGCGACCACGACTTCACCGACAACATCATTCATTTCGTGCTGGCGCGCTTGCCCGACGCGCCGCCGGGCACGCGCGGCATTTCGCTGTTCCTGGTGCCGAAGTTCATGCTCAAAGCCGACGGCGCGCTCGGTGCGCGCAACGACGTGCGCGCCCATTCGGTCGAGCACAAGCTCGGCATCCATGGCTCGCCGACCTGCACCATGATTTTCGGCGACGCCGGCGGCGCCATCGGATTTCTGATCGGCGAGGAAAATGCCGGCATGGCGTGCATGTTCACGATGATGAATCGCGCCCGGCTGTCCGTTGGCCTGCAAGGCGTTGGCATTGCCGAACGCGCCACCCAGCAGGCGCTGGCCTATGCGCGCGACCGGCGCCAGGGCCGCGCCACCGGCATGAAAGCCGACGAGAGCGCGGCGATCATTGCGCATCCCGACGTACGGCGCATGCTGCTGACCATGCGCGCATTGACCAAGGCGGCGCGCGCCATCTGCTACACCACCGCGATGACGCTCGACCGCGCCGAGCGCGCGAGCGACGACGCGGCCCGGCAGGCGGCAGCCGACCGCGCGTCGCTGCTCACGCCGCTGGCGAAAGCGTTCTCGACCGATATCGGCAACGAGGTCACCTCGCTCGGCGTTCAAGTCCACGGCGGCATGGGATTTATCGAAGAGACTGGCGCGGCACAGCATTTTCGCGATGCGCGCATTGCCGCGATCTATGAGGGCACCAACGGCATCCAGGCGATCGACCTCGTCACCCGCAAACTGCCGCTCAAGAACGGCGCAGTGGTCGCCGCCCATATTGGCGATTTGCGCGGCATCGTCGAGGCTTTGAGCGCAAGCAACGACCCGGCTTTTGGCTGGACGGCGCTGCGGCTTAAGGAAGCCGTCGACAGCCTGGCGCGCGCGACCGACTGGCTGCTCGCCTGCCTCGATAAAGAACCGGATGCGGCGCTCGCCGGCGCCACGCCTTATCTGCGGCTGTTTGGGCTGGCGACCGGCGGCTGCCTGTTGGCGCAAGAGGGACTGGCGGCGCAGCGGCTCAACGCCGACGCGACGGCGCGTGTCGCCGTGGTGCGCTTCTTTGCCGAGAACTACGCGGTGCAGGCCGGCGCGCTGGAACGCACGGTGATCGAAGGCGCGGCCGGCGTGCTCAATGCCGATGCCGTTTTCGCATCCTGACGGCTTCCCTCTTACGCTGTTGCACCTTAAGTGTGAACCATGACCACGCTGCTGATCACACATCCCGCTTGCCTCGACCATTTGGTGCCTTCCGGGCATCCCGAGCGGCCCAACCGGCTGCGCGCGATCGATCGCGCGTTCGAAGCGGAAAAATTTCAGACGCTGGCGCGTGAGCTCGCGCCGATGGCTTCGCTTGAGAGCATCGCGCTGTGCCATCCGATGGATTACATCGTCGGCATTCGCGACGCGTCGCCGAAGCAAGGCATGGTCCAGCTCGACGGCGATACCTCGATGTCGCCCGGCAGTTACGAAGCGGCGTTGCGTGCGGTCGGCGGCGGCATTCTCGCCGTCGACGAGGTGGTGAGCAAAAAAGCCGCCAACGCCTTCGTCGCGACACGGCCGCCCGGCCATCACGCCGAAACGGCGCGGCCGATGGGCTTTTGCTTTTTCGACAATGCCGCCATCGCCGCGCGCCATGCGCAGCGGCAGCATGGCATCGGCCGCGTCGCCATCGTCGACTTCGACGTCCATCACGGCAACGGCTCGCAGGAGATATTCTGGGCCGACAAATCGGTGATGTATTGCTCGACCCATCAGATGCCGCTGTTTCCGGGCACCGGCGCGGTCGGCGAAAGCGGCGACTACAACACCATCGTCAATGCACCGCTGCGCCCCGGCGACGGCGCCGAAAAATTCCGCGGCGCCTTCGAGGACCGCATCCTGCCGCGGCTTGACGAGTTCAAGCCGGAGCTTGTCATCATTTCCGCCGGCTTTGACGCCCACCACCGCGATCCGCTCGCCAATATCAATCTGGTCGAAGACGACTTTGCCTGGGGGACGCTCAAGCTGATGGACATTGCCGACAGGCACGCCGGCGGCCGCGTGGTGTCGCTGCTCGAAGGCGGCTATGATCTGCAAGGCCTCGCCAATTCGGCCGCCGCCCACGTAGCGGCGCTGATGCGGGGATAAATCCCCCCTCCCGATTGCGCGCCGCGCAATGCGGCCTACATTGGACGGACCATGGCACAGAACAACAACAGCGATGTCGTAAAACTGCCGTTCGAGCAGGCGATCGGAGAACTTGAATCGATCGTCAAGCGGCTCGAAGAAGGCAAGGTGCCGCTCGAAGAATCGGTAACGATCTACGAGCGCGGCGAAGCCTTGAAGCAGCGTTGCGAAGAGCTGTTGCGCCAAGCCGAAGCCCGGGTCGAGAAAATCACGCTCGATGCCTCGGGGAGACCAAAGGGCACCGAGCCGCTCGACGTCGAGTAATCCGTTCATCAGTTATTTCATCCTGCCCGGCTTCACGTGGTCCCCTCCCCCGCTATCGCGCGTGCGGAAGGAATTTCGTCATTGCGAGCGAAGACAGACGGCGCCACGGTACTGGATTGCTTCGTCGCTTCGCTCCTCGCAATAACGGAGCGTTCTCGCGGCACGCCTTCGCGCCCGAGCTGTAAAAAAACTGCCAAGTGAAGCGCGAAGACCGGAAGCGTGAGAAAGCCAAAGGGGTGGGGCGCCCTGGTTTCCCAACGCCTTACGCCGTCTTCGCCAATTCAATTCCAAGCCAATAAAAAATAGGAAGCAGGACGCCGACAAACGCTGGTACTACCCGCCGCACCATCGGGTGCGGCGCTGCCCTGCGGGGCAGCTCGTCTGTCGGCGTCCCACCACGGCTCTCACCAAAGGGAGTCGTCGTCCCCAAGGCTCAGCTTCAGGCCAGGTTTCCTGGGACGTGGTCTGACGCATGATCGGTAAAGATCATGCGCTGGCAAAATCGCCAGCGGGTGTTACCCGCCTTCGCTGTCCCAGCCCGGGGAAGCACCTCCCACTCCGGTCGTAATGCCGGATGACATGATGCCCAAGCCGCCCGGGAACAGGGTGGATGGCCCCATCCGCGGGCACCGCACTCGCTCCGCCGCCGACAAGTCCCCTTCCCGGTGGCGTCCGTATCGAGCGAGCATTGGATAGCTATGTATCCATAACAGGGACGGATGTCAAGCATGCGTCTCCATTATCGGGACATTTATTTTGGCGTTTTCCGGATGCGGTGCAGCGCGAAGCGGTGCACCGCTGTTCCGGGATTGTACAGGCTCGGCGCATCCTTTGCTCGGAGCTTGTGAAGATCCCGGGTCTGCAGTGCATCACTACGCTACGCCATAGCGCGTAGGGACGCGCGGAACGCGCTTTTGCTGCGCCGCGCCCGGGAAATGAGTTCGGCGGGCATTGCGGCTTTGGCCCAACCGCGCAACGGCGGCGAGTTGTTTGATCTGATCGAGCAGGCCCGAGCGGCCGACGATTTTGTTTTCGTCGCGCTGTGCTGTTGAAGGCCCGGCCGGAAAACGAAAAACCCCAACTCCGTGAGGAGCTGGGGCTCTTTCGATATTGGCCAGACACGGGGGCGACGGATGTGCCTAACCAATGTCTGTTGAAGTACAGCAACCGGCCGGGCAAATCGAATTAATAATTGGTAATGACGCGGTAAACTTCAGCGGTTCTCGGATGGGCACTGTGAATAATCACAGTAAAATTCTGGATACGTCGCGTCGTCACGACGTCTGAACTTCACGTCACCGCCAATTAGATCGCGCTCGCGACACCGTCGGCGCGACGAATGCCGCGGCAACATCTTCGTTATGGTGACAATCATCCGCCTCGCCGGCGTGGCTTGCGCGGCAGCGCTTTCATTTGGTCGGCGGGAAACGGCTGTAACAGATCGCGAGGATCGGGTTCGATACCGAGCCAGCGCGAATGCTGTTCGCTAGGAATGATGGCGGGCATGCGGTCATGGATCGCGCCGACCAGTTCGTTGGCCGGCACGGTGATGATGCAGAAGGTGCGCTCCCATTCGCCATCCGAGTTGCGCCAATTCTCCCAGATGCCGGCGACGCCGAACGGCCTGCCGTCCTTCATGGCGAAGGCGTGCAGCTTCTTTTGCTTGTCGCGCTCATAGAACGCATCCATCGGCACGATGCAGCGGCGCTTGGCGTAAGCCTCGCTGAACATCCGCTTCTCGCCGATGGTTTCGGCGCGCGCATTGATCGGCCGGATTTCCGGACGTCCTTTCATCCAATGCGGGATGAGGCCCCAGCGCAGCATTCCTTCGGCCGGAATACCGGTATCGGGGTGACGCCGCCACACCATCAATTCAGCCGACGGCTTGGCGTCGGTTTCGCGATAAAGCTGCGCCTCGACGCGGGTATCTGACATGAAAGGATCTTCCTTGGACCGCACTCTCACAAGGCCGCACATGTTCGACTCGCAGCATCACTTCTTGGCCTCGACTCTTGGCCAAAGGAGCATTAGAACAAAACGGGAACATAAGAGTCAAGTCGCGTGCGGAGGTCCGCCAGGATGATGGTGTATCGCAAAGGCGAACTGTCCCCCGCCATGATCGACACCGGCTGGCCGCATCAAGTCGCGTTGCCGGAAAGCGTCTCGTTGAACAACGGCTACAAGGCCGTCCATGCGTTCTGTAAAGCGCTTTCGCTTTGCCCGCGGGGACATCGGGTCGTTCACGCCGGCCAATGTTTCAACGTCTATTGTTTTTCCGAGCGCGGCGATGCCGAGAAATTCCTGCAGCGGTTCGGCGGTGAATGGTTCGATCCGAAGCAAAGAGGCAAGGGTAAGAATTGGATGCAGTGGCGGAAGTGAAGTGGAGGCGTAGGGCGAGCAAAATCGTCCGTTCACGGCCGCGTCACACCGCGCGAGCGCGATTTGGCCACGTGCCTAGTATCGTCGCTGCGATGCCACCCTACGACGGCGCTTGACAAACTAGAACAAATAGGGAACAATCATCCGTTCGGATCGATGGGCGAGGCAACGATGGATTCGGACAAAAGAAGCGCTTTCCTGCGCAAGCTCGACGCGGAATGCCCTTATCAGGTGGTGCTGCCGCGGCAGCAATTGGCGAACGACAGCGAGATCATGGATTTCCTGATCCGCTATGTCGGCAAGTTCGACATGTATGTCGAAGACGATTACGCGGCCTTCGTGCGCTACTGCTTCGAAGACCCGCTCGACGCCGAAATTTTCAAATCGCGTTTCGAGCCGAAGGCGGAGCGGCTCCGGCTCGCCGGGTGATTGTTCGCCATTGCAAAGGCCTGCGCCGTCCTCCGCAAAAGCGGCCTCGCGCATTAGGTGGCGGTTCATTTTGCCGCGCAGAATTGGCGGCGGGATGAGTAATATTGAACAGACGCCTGCTGCCGGTGAAGGCACGCTTGCATCGGGATCGGGGCACGAGGTTGCCCATGCCGAAAGCAGATCAGCCGACAGCGGATCAGCCGATAATATTTCAGTCGATAACGGATCAGTTCTGGCAATACGCCAAAGAAGCGATGCTTTCGGCCGCCGCCGCCAAGACGGATGACGACCGGAAAAGTTTGCTTGAGCTGGCGCGCACTTGGACGCAAGCGGCATTACAACAGCGGTATTCCTCGGCCGATCCCGATTCCGGGTTACGGTCGTTGCACCTCATCAATTTGATCGAGCGCTCTCGCAAAGTGCCCAGGGCCTCACAATTCTGAGTGACCCTTTTGCACCTCCGCGGTTTGCCGCGCGCGAAGAGGCTCACAATGTCTGTTGATCTTTTCATGAACGGTACTTGCGCGGCAAACACTAAGGCCGTCGTCGTCCTTATTTTGCGCATTCGCCGATTCTCGTGATTTGGTTCGGGTAAAATCGCACCAAAATTCAAATCTAATCCGATCAAATTTAAACGGCGCTCTGTCTAGAACCGTACAAACACTCGACCTGCGGCCTGAAGAGGGACATAATATGCGCTGTGAACGCTTCAAGCTGAGGCAGTCGGGGCTACTGGCCGCACTGGGACCGGTTTGAATTGCCTCTTCGCCTAACGCGAAAGGAACTCAACATGTCTCTCATTTTTCATTTTAGCGGCCCCTGCCCGAAATGCGGCAAGCCAATCATGCATGCAGTTATCGACCGGCATCCAACCAAAAGCGATGTTGCAATCCATAAGCTCGAATGTGCGCAGTGCGGGCCTGTGAAAACACAAGCCCTTCCATTAAAGCCCGCAAATCATCGCCGGGACTGGCAGCCTAGAACACCCGCGAATTAATTTCCGTTCGCCGCGAATCTGGAGAGCAGAATGTCACGGTGAAGCGCGCCCCACGGCCGCTTTCGCCGGATGCGATGTGCAATGTTCCATCAATCTGTTTCACCAGCGAGGCTATGATTTTCATGCCGAGCCCCTTGCTCTTGCTGGGGTCGAAATCCGCCGGCAAGCCGGGCCCGTCATCCGACACCGACAGCGAATGACCGGTCGCCGGCGTCGTTGCCAAACGAACGATAATGTTACTCTTGGCGTATTTCGCCGAATTGACGATCAGCTCGTTGACGATAAAGCCGAGCGGCGTGGCGAATTGCGTCGGTATATCGATTTCCGGCCCCTCGACCGCGATGGTCCGCGCGGTCTCGCCGTGAAACAACAGCCCCGAAATATCCTCGCAGAGACGCTCAAGATATTGCTTTAACTTCACGCTCTCCTGGTGATCGAGGCGATGGAGCCAGCGATGTACGCGACCGAACGAAACGATCCTGGCGGCCGCGACGGTCAGTTGCGCGGCAGCCTCGGGACCGGCGGTTCTGCTTTGCAACGACAGCAGACTGACGACGATTTGCAGACTATTGAGGAGCCGGTGCTCGAACTCCTGGGCGACGATGTCTCGGCGCGCCTGGAGGTCGGATTTCTCACGAATCAAAGCCTCTTCCCGGGCACGTGCCGCCTGCAATTCGGCCGCCATCGCGTCTTTTTGCTTCCGCTTGTGCGCAGCGAACCAAAGCCAGCCGCCCCAGGGAGTTTTAAATGCCGGCTCTCGCGTTGGAATAGTGTCACTCATCCAGCTTCTCACTCGCGAGACACAGTCGAAAAAGCTCGGGTTGTGGAGATGCTTGAGCCAGCCGGTAAGCCGACTTTTCTCGGCCGCGCATTAGTACCGCCCGGCCCCGGCCGGGACTGTTCAAAATTGCTCAAAATGGGGAATGCGACGGTGGCGAAGCGAGCCGCCTTTATTGTTTGGCAAAGATTTGGTTTCTGGAAGGATCAATTTGATTTTTGCGGCGCCGCTGCGACCGGGGCGGCCTTCGGCACCAGGTAACGCGGGACAACCACACGCTGGCCTTCGGTCAGCGTCGCGTTCTCCGGCAGCTTGTTGATCTGGGTGATCGCCCAGACCGGCACATGATAGGTTGTCGCGAGAGACTGCAACGTGTCGCCGGCATGGGCCGTGACCGGCAGACCGGAGTCCCACAGATCGATCGGGCCGGTGGCCGGAAAGACGATATGCAACGGTACGGCTTCGCCCTCGCCCCGCGCCGGCGTCGCACCCAGCGCTCTGATCTTCGAAGCCAATTGCTCCTGGATGCGATCGAACTTGTCCATATTGATATGGATGATCTCGGGCCGGTCCTTGAGATTGAAGCTGGCGTAGTGGCCGTGGAAGCCGCCGCCCTGCACCAGGTCGCCGCCGCCCAGGAAGTTGGAGGACTGATAGAGATTGATATAGCGCTCGACATTCGCCGGCACCCTGCCCGCCATGCGGGTCGGATCGTAGGTGATAAGCAGGCCGACCGGGACATGCGCGGCGTTGAGTGTCTCGGCAAAGGACACAGCGGAATCGCCGCCGATGGAATGGCCGATCACGGTGATCGGCTTGGGGTCGCGGCGGTAATCGCTGATGGCCTGACTGGCGACCGAGCTCCACATCAGATGCGAGCCGATGTTCGCCGAGACGCCGCTGCGGGTGATGCGCCCCGCCAGTTCGTCCATGCCCCAATCGATCAGGCCGATCAGGCCACGGAACAAATAAGCGCGGCCGCGTGGCTCGGCCGCCGTCTTTTCGGCGGCACCCGGCGGGTCGAGCGGCGCCGCGACCGTGCCGGTGCCGACCAGGCAAAGGGCAATCAAGACGGCTGCGATGGATTTGACTGGAGCCATGTACTTTGGAGTCATGTACTTTGGAGTCATGCACTTTCAGCGTATGAAGGCGAGGAAGAAACGGCCGGCGACGAATCCGGGTGGCTGGTATCCAAGAACCTTCCGCGGCGACTTCTCGCGAAGACGAGCCTCTTCGGTCACTCAAGAAGACCGCAAATCTCTACCATCGACAGATAGCCCGTCTGCCACTCTAGCGACAGCGGACGAAATTGGAAGATTGGCGCTTCACTTTGTGATCGAGCCCATTCATCGCACCGACGGCGAATGTCGTAAGCGGCCGGGGGAACCGCGGCAGCCTGAACGCAAACATCGACTTCCGCCTCCCGCTCCGTTCGGCTTCTGCTAATCTGCGGCCATGCGATTCCTTGCAAGACTAGCTACCGGCGAAATCGCTCTGTGGTGCACATTCTGGCTGATCGGGCTACCGCTCGCGCTAGTGTGGGATGCGAGCGGCGGCTGCATGGTGATCGGCTGCGGTATCGGGCAGCCATGGATTGCGGGATCGTTTATCGGGCTCTTTACCCTTTCGAGCATTGCCGTCGTGTTTGTCTCGGTGGCGATATGGCGGAGCTCGTCGAAATACCCGCGCGAAGCTTGGTGGCAAGGGCTGCTCGCCATTCTTGCCAAATTATGCGCCGTGGTATCGGGGCTATCAGCGGCGTTGAGCTTGCTGGCCGGCTCCTATCTGATCTTTATCTTCATCCGCGCCGCTGTCGCCGACTGATCGGCGGTCCGCTGGACTCTGATCCAATTGAATGGGATCAGATCTAGATTCGTTGTGGGAGCATGATCTTTTCCGAAAACCGGTATCCACTTTTCGGGATCATGCTCCAGCGGCTGTGGCAGCTCCCGCTTGGAGCTTGGCACCGCCCTCGTCAAACAGGAACGGCAGAAAAACATAGCGGCGGCCGCGCGTCACCGGGGTTACCGCGTGAAGGATGGCACCTGGAAATACGATCGCCCACCCCTTGGGTATCCTGTGAGGGCGCTGATTGTATTCCGGAAACAGCAAATCGCCGCCGTCGAAGTCGTCGTTGAGAGCCACCGAAATTGCGAACCGCCGGTGCGCCGTCACCCGCTGGCCATTGTCGCGGTGCGGACGGAAATGCGCCTCCTCCTCGGCGGCGTAGCAGGCGACGAGATAGCGCTCCATGCGCGTGATCTCCATGAAAAATAGCTTTCTGATTTCCGGGATCACGCAAATCGAGATGCGCTTTATAATTTGTTGCTTGACGGATTCATCGCCGACGAAGTAGTCGCGGCGCCGCTTAAACGAGTAATCGAATATCTCGACGTTATTGCGCATGAAGCCGCTGTCATGCGGATGGCCTTCCTCATAAAGACCGATCAGTTTTTCGCAGAAGCCGGGCTCGAACAGGCGCGGAATGACGAGGATGGGCGCCGGAACTTCGCAGGATTGGCGTTGGTCCATCTCTGGAAGACTGTTCAGAAGCGCGAACACCGCCTCGAATTCGGCAGGATCCTCGTTGGTATGAAAATGCGCTCGCACCCGCAACGCTGGATCGACGATAGTCCACGCGACTCGAAACTGCGTTCCAAACGGTACTGCCTCCAGCGGCACCGCTCCGCACTGGCGGCTCATCGCGCCGTCAGCGTCGAGGTGATAGTAAACGCCGGTTAGCGCGATGCTGTCGACATGTTCCCGGGGATCAATGGCGATCCCAAGAAAGACCGTCTTCACGTTGTCGAAATCGCCCTTGTGTCGCCGCATGGCATCGAGCGCCGCGCGTCCCGGACCAATCCGGCTGGAGCCGAAGCAGCAGACGGCCACATATTTTCCGACAAAGCGGTCGAGCGTCATCTTCGGGTGCCGACCCTCGATGAGATCGACGAACGCCTGTCCGGTCACAGGTTGCCTATAGGTGTAGGTTGTCATGGCCAGATCAACTCGCGCCCGCGCTCTGCGGAGACGTTACCACGACATGGCCAAGGCTCCCCTGTGGTCTCTACTGTCATTAATAACAGAGCCGCCGGGCGAGAAGGCCGATCAAACGCGCCCCGTAACCATAACATGTAAGGTTTACGCCGAAGTTCGTTGCGCTTTCAGACAACAACGCATTGCGCCTTGCGCCGCCTCGAATAATGTCCACGCGACCAATTCGATTGTTCGCACTCTTCGGGGAGGTCTACTCCATGAAATGGCAGACAGCTTTGGCCGGCATATTGGCGTCGGTCGTCATGGTGTTGCAGATCGGCGCCGTTTCGGCGGAGGTGCGCATTGTCAGCGACCCGGGCGGCGAAGTGTCGGCTTATATCCGCAAATACCAGGCGATGCGGGCCGCGGGCGAGCATATCGTGATCGACGGGTCCTGCCGGTCGTCCTGCACGCTCTTCACCGGCATCATCCCGCGCGATCATGTCTGCGTCACCGGTCGCGCCGCACTCGGTTTCCACGCCGCCTCCTATTACAATGACGCCTCGCGCTCGCTGTTGCCGACCCGTGCCGGCACCGACATGGTCATGCGGCTTTATCCTCAGGCGATCCGCGCCTGGATCAACCGGCATGGCGGATTAACCCCACAGATCACAACGATGAGCGGGCGGGAACTGGCAGCGCTTTATCCGTCTTGCCCGTAGTTCCACCGGCCATCCGCTCATTTTTATTGATTGCGGTTACAAATTTTTTAGCGCCATTGTCGAAATCGCCGGCCAGCGGCCTTGCCGACGCCCCCTTGATAAGTTCTTACGAACGACTCCGTGCAATATTACCTCCGCGGGAACAACAGTTCGCCGACGCGTGTGAACATTGGATCGTATGGAGGCAAAAAATGGTTAGATCGTTGCTATTGGCCGCTACTGCATTGTCACTCTCCAGTGCCGTCGCACTGGCGCAGAATGGAACTTTGACGCCCGGGAACGACGGCGTCCGCGCACCGGCCAAGCTGAGGCACGTCGCGCATCATCAGAAAGCGATGTCGGCGAAGCCACTCTATGACTACGCCCCCGTGAGCGCGATCTCCTACACCACGATGCCGCTCATTCTCGGCGTGGCCTACTGAATTATCGACACCTTTGTCGGCTTGGCCCGCCCGGCTCGCGAAGCAGGGGCGGGCCAGCGCGTTCTGTAGGGCGGACAATATCATTTGGCCGGCAGCTTTTGACTCACCTTGCCAATGTCGGCCCAGGCATCCTGCTTGAGATGCTTTTTCAGATTGAGCACGGTGAACTGATTGCCCCCGGTGGTGCGCGGCAGCGCTTCCCATGACACCGGCACCGAAACCGGCGCTCCGGCGCGCGCGCGCGTGGAATAAGGCGCGACCGACGTCGCTTCGCGCGAATTGCGGAAATAGTCGATGAAGATTTTTCCCTTGCGCAGCGCCTTGGTCATCTTGGCGAGATAGAGCTCCGGGCCGTCGGCGGCCATCGCCGCGGCGATATGCGCCGTAAACGTCTTGGTGGTCTCCCAATCGGCGCCGTCGACCGGCACCACGACGTGGATGCCCTTGCCGCCGGAAAGCTTGGCGAAGCTTTTGAGCTTTAAGGCCGCAAGGCGATCACGCGTCTCCTGCGCCGCGGCAATCATCTGTTTCCAGCTCACGCCCTCGCCGGGGTCGAGATCGAACACGATACGATCGCAGACTTCGAGCGCGCCGAGCCGCGAGCCACGGGTGTGAATCTCGAGCGCGCCGGATTGCACCAGTTCGATCAGGTCGTCGAGTTTTTCCACCGCGATGACGTCGTGCTCCTTGGCATCCACGACGTGGCGCAGCGCGGACTCTTTCACGTTCGAGGCGATGTGCTTCTGAAAGAAACATTCGCCGGTCGTGCCGCCCGGACAGCGCACGATGGCAAGCGGCCGATCGACGACATGCGGCGCCATGTGATCCCAGACGCCGACATAATATTCGGCGAGATCTTCCTTGGTAACGCCGACATCGACCCAATAGACCCGGTCAGGATGGGTCAGGTGCACATGGGAAATCTCGGCGCCGCCCTTGCCGCGCGCGGCTTGCGGCTTTGATGCCTTGCTCGTGCTGACTTTTGCCTTCTTCACCATGGCCTCCGGCCTCCGTGCCGCCGCCGAGGTATTTTTTGCTTCGGTCTCGGCTCGCTCGCGCACCACCTCGCGCGCCGGCTTGTCTTCGCGCAGCCCTTTATAGGAAGCTTGCCGCAATAGCCCGTCATGGGTGACACCGCGAAATTCCGTCTCGACCACCACTTCCGGCTTCACCCAGATGACATTCTTGCGCCGCTCGTCCTTTGGCAGGGTGAGCGCGGGGCGATCGATCCGCAATGCGTCGAGCCGCTTCCACAAATCGCGCGCCGCGGCGTGGGTGTAGCCGGTACCGACGCGGCCGGCATAACGCAGCTTGCCGTTTTCGTGGAACGCCACCGTCAGCGCGCCGACCGCTTTCGGCATCGCGGCCGACGGCGAAAATCCGGCAACGACGAATTCCTGCGCGTTGTGGCATTTTGTTTTGACGAAATTCTCCGAGCGTCCCGGCCGGTACGGCGCATCGCGCAGCTTCGATACGATGCCTTCAAGATTCATCTCGCAGGCATGCTTGAAGATGACGCCGCCTTCTTCGTCGAAATGCTCGGCGTAACGAAGGGGTCCCGTTCGGCTATTGCCCTTGAGGAGCCGCTTCAGCGCCGCCTTGCGCGCAAGCAAGGGCTCTGCGGTCAGATCGCGGCCGTCGACATACAACAGGTCGAACACCCAATAGACAAAACGATCGCCGCGATCGTCCTTCAAGTCGGTCTGCAACAGCGAGAAGCTGGAAGTGCCCCTGTCGTCTTCGACCACCAACTCGCCGTCGAGCAGCGCCGCCTGCACAGGCAGCGCGGCGACAGCTTTGGCGACGCGCTCGAACCGGTGCGTCCAGTCCAGTTGCTTGCGGGTAAGGAGCCGCACTTTGCCGCGGTCGAGCCGCGCCTCGATGCGATAGCCGTCGAGCTTTATTTCGTGAAGCCAAGCGGTTCCGCTCGGCGCGGCGTCGTGCAGCGTGGCGAGGCTGGGCGGAATGAAATCCGGCAACGCTGGGCGTGATCCTTTGACGGCCGATTTGGCCGTGCTCTTCTTGATTGCGGCTTTGGCGGCGGCTGATTTGGTCCGCGGCATTTTCACGCGGCTTTGGCGTTTCGCCGCCGGTTTTATAGCCGCCGATTTCTTAGTGGACTTGGTGGGCACCGCCGCTTTGGCTTTCGACTTTGCGGATCTGACAGAGGACTTGATCCGCTTTTCCGCTTCCGCCTTCAATTGCACCTTGAACTCGCGCTGGGTCTGCGGCCGGGCGGCAGCAGCGGCGCTGTCGGCGCGATTACTGTGCCAGACCCGTTTCTTGCCCTTGCCGGCGGCGATCTCATCCATCGAGCGGCCGCTGGCGACTGACAGCGGCTCTTCGTCCAAAATATCCTTGGCACGACTGCTACGTGCCTCGTCATCATTACCCTTGATAAGGAGCCAGTTCTCGCGGCGCTCGCCGGCGCGCGGCCGCATGCGGACCAAGTGCCAGCGCCCATGCAGCTTTTCACCGTCCAGCACGAAATCGAGATGGCCCTTGGCATAACCCTTGTGCGGATCGCCGTCCGGTATCCAGCGACCGCGATCCCAGATCATCACGGTGCCGCCGCCATACTCGCCTTCCGGAATTGTGCCTTCGAAGCTGTTGTATTCGATCGGATGGTCCTCGACATGCACCGCGAGCCGCCTCTCGCCGGGATCGAGGCTCGGGCCGCGCGTCACCGCCCAGCTTTTCATTACGCCGTCGAGCTCGAGGCGAAGGTCATAATGCAGCCGGGTGGCGTCGTGTTTCTGGATGACGTAGCGGTTGCCGCTGCCGCAGCCCTTATGACCGCGCGGCTCGGCTGTGACGCCAAATTTTCGCTTCTTGCGGTAAATTTCGAGTGCCACGGGTGCCTCAACACCTGCCTGGAGGTTCTTGGCGTGCCTTTTTGCGGTAAATTCCCTCGTAAATGCCTGAATTCGACCGAAATGCCTGTCCTGCCATGGCAATAAGTCGAACCTTCCTTATGTATAATAGTTGTCCAGGTGAAACGGGGCTCTAAATATAAGGTTACGTCTAGGGTCGCGGTTCCAGGCGCTTCCTCTTGTGCAGTGCTGATGAAATTGCGTATCCGGCGTAAAATGGTGTAAGGACCTGAGAATCCGCACGATCCAAGCCCGGGCTGCGGCGAGCCCCAACAATCGGCATTAGGCCGAAACAATGTATTGTTCTGATAACTAAGGAGCGTAGCGTGACGGTTTCGTCAAAGACCCCATTGCTCGATCAAATCAAGACCCCCGATGATCTCAGGCGCCTCGATCCGCGTGATTTGCGGCAAGTCGCCGATGAATTGCGCCGCGAGACCATCGATGCGGTCGCAGTGACCGGCGGCCATCTCGGCGCCGGTCTCGGCGTGATCGAGCTCACCGTAGCGCTGCATTATGTATTCAATACGCCAGCAGACCGGCTTATTTGGGACGTCGGTCACCAAGCCTATCCGCACAAAATCCTCACCAATCGCCGCGACCGTATCCGCACGCTGCGGACAGGCGGCGGATTGTCCGGGTTCACCAAGCGGGCCGAGAGCGAATACGATCCGTTCGGCGCTGCGCATTCCTCGACGTCGATCTCCGCGGGCCTCGGCATGGCGGTCGCGCGCGACCTCGACAACAAGAACAACAATGTCATCGCCGTGATCGGCGACGGCGCGATGTCGGCCGGCATGGCCTATGAGGCCATGAACAATGCCGGCGCCATGAATTCGCGCCTGATCGTAGTGCTCAACGACAACGACATGTCGATCGCGCCGCCGGTCGGCGCGCTGTCGGCCTATCTCGCCCGCCGCGTATCCGGCCGCAGCTATCATCGTCTGCGCAAGCTGCTCCATCAGATCGCCAAACGCATGCCGTCGAAGACGCTCGAGAAGCGGGCGATGGCGATGGAAGAATATGCCCGCGGCCTCGTCACCGGCGGCACGCTGTTCGACGAGCTCGGCTTCTTCTATGTCGGCCCGATCGACGGTCACAATATCGACCACCTGTTGCCGGTGCTGCAGAACGTGCGCGACATGAAGAACGGGCCGATCCTCGTTCACGTCGTCACGCAGAAGGGCAAAGGCTACGAGCCGGCTGAGAAATCAGCAGACAAATATCACGGCGTCGTAAAATTTGATGTCGCGACCGGCGCCCAGGTCAAAGCCAAAGCGTCCGCGCCCGCCTATCAGAAAGTCTATGGCGAGAGCCTGATCAAAGAAGCGCGCAAGGACGACAAGATCGTCGCCATCACCGCGGCGATGCCGTCCGGCACCGGCATCGACCTGTTCCAGAAAGAATTCCCGAAGCGTACCTTCGATGTCGGCATTGCCGAGCAGCACGGTGTGACTTTCGCCGCGGGCTTGGCGACCGAAGGTTTCAAACCGTTCGCGACCATCTATTCGACCTTCCTGCAGCGCGCCTATGACCAAGTCGTCCATGACGTCGCCATCCAGCGTCTGCCGGTGCGCTTTGCCATGGATCGCGCCGGGCTTGTCGGCGCAGACGGTCCAACCCATGCCGGCGCCTTCGATGTCGCCTATCTCGGCTGCCTGCCCAATTTCGTGCTGATGGCGGCGGCCGACGAGGCCGACCTGGTGCACATGGTGGCAACTTCGGTCGCGATCGACGATCGGCCCTCGGCGCTGCGCTATCCGCGCGGCGAAGGCCGCGGCGTGCCGATGCCGGAAGAAGGCAAGCCGCTTGAGATCGGCAAGGGCCGCATCCTGCGCGAAGGCACCAAGATTGCGCTGTTCTCCTATGGCGCGCGGCTCGGCGAATGTCTCAAGGCGGCCGACGAGCTGGCCGGCTATGGACTGCCGACCACGGTTGCCGATGCGCGCTTCGCCAAGCCGCTCGACGTCGATCTCCTGCTTCGGCTCGCGCGCGAGCACGAAGTACTGCTCACCATCGAAGAAGGTTCGATCGGCGGCTTCGGATCTTTCGTGCTGCAGACGCTCGCCGAGCATGGCGTGCTCGACCGCGGCCTGAAAGTGCGGTCGATGGTGCTGCCGGACATCTTCATCGATCAAGATTCGCCGAACGCGATGTATGCCAAGGCCGGCCTCGATGCCAAAGGCATCGTCACCAAGGCGTTCGAGGCGCTCGGCCAGAACATGCGTGGCGAAGCGGTGAAGCTCGCCTAGGGTCAAAATTACATCTCTTCCGCTCATTCCCGCGCAAGCGGGAATCCACATGCTGGGTCCCCGCTTTCGCGGGGATGAGCGGAAGCGATGCTGCGTATAATTCACCATGACCACCCGAGAACGTGCCGACCGCCTGCTGGTCTCGCGCGGCTTGTTTGAAAGCCGGGCACGGGCCCAGGCCGCGATCATGGCCGGCCTCGTGACCGCCGACGGTATCGTCGTGCGCAAGCCGTCCGAAGAGATCTCGCAGGCCGCCGTGATCACTGCACTTGCCGATCACCCTTACGTGTCGCGCGGCGGCGTGAAGCTTGCGGCGGCGCTCGACGAGTTCCGCATCGATGTCGCCGGCCGCGTCTGTCTCGATTTCGGCGCCTCGACCGGCGGTTTCACCGAAGTGCTGCTGACACGCGGCGCGCAGCGGGTCTATGCGATCGATGTCGGCAGCGGCCAATTGCATCCGCGGCTGCGCAGCCGCAACGACATCGTTTGCATCGAGCAGACTGATATCCGCAATCTCGATCCGTCGGCAATGTCCGATCAGCCCGATCTGGCGACGATCGATGTAAGCTTCATCTCATTGAAACTCGTCCTGCCGGCGGCGGGCCATTTGCTTGCGCCGCGCGCGCAACTGCTGGCGCTCATCAAGCCGCAATTCGAAGCGGCGCGCCGCCGCCTCAAAAAAGGCATCGTGCGCGATGAAGCCGTCCATAAGGCGGTCTGCGAGGATATCGCCGCGCATATTGAATCGCTGGGCTGGCGATCAGGCGGCGTCGTTGCCTCAGCGATAGCTGGCGGCGACGGCAATCGCGAATTCTTCATCGAGGCCTCACGTGGTTGAGCGCCTTCTCATCAACCGGGTCGGCCAGCGCGGCGACGGCGTCGCCGATGGCACCGACGGCCCGATCTACGTTCCCGGCAGCTTGCCGGGCGAGACCGCCGAGGTCGACGCCGTGCGCGGCCATCCGGACCGGCGCATTCTTCTCGCCATCGAAGCGCCGAGCGCCGAGCGTGTGGCGCCGATCTGCCCGCATTTCGGCGTCTGCGGCGGCTGCGCTTTGCAGCATTGGCAGAGTGCGCCATACCGCGCCTGGAAACGCGATCTCGTTGTCGCGGCATTGCGCCAGGCGGGCATCGACGCGCCGGTCGGCGACCTGATCGACGCCCACGGCGACGGCCGCCGCCGCGTGGTGTTTCACGCCCGCGGCGCCGGCACCGTACTTACCGTCGGCTTTTCCACGGCACGCGCGCATACCCTGGTCGCCATCGACCGTTGTCCGGTACTCGCCACAAGCCTCGACGGCGCGCTGCCGGCGGCCTGGGCCATCGCCGAAATGCTCGCGCCAATCAAAAAACCACTCGACATCCACGCGACGGCGACGGACCAGGGCCTTGATATCGACGTACGTGGATCCGGCCCGCTGACGGCTTCCGCAACGGCCGCGCTTGCGCGCGTTGCCGCGAAACAAAAACTGGCGCGATTCACGCGTCACGGTGAACTCGTCGCTCAGGCGCGCGTCCCGACGCTGCGCATCGGCGCTGCAACCGTGCCGCTGCCGCCGGCCGCATTTCTCCAGGCCACCGCCGAAGGTGAGGCCGTGCTGGCGCGGCTAGTGCGCGAAGCCTGCGCTGGCGCAAAAAACGTCGCAGACCTGTTCGCCGGTATCGGGCCCTTCGCGCTTCGGCTCGCCGAGCAGGCACGGGTCGCCGCATTCGACGACGACGAACCAGCCATCGCCGCACTCGAGCGCGCGGCCGCCGGCGCGACCGGGCTTAAACCAATCGCCGCTGAGCGTCGCGACCTGTTCAAGAACCCGCTAATCTCGGCCGAACTCAATCGCTTCAATGCCGTGGTGTTCGATCCGCCGCGCCAAGGCGCCGACGCGCAATCGCGCGCATTGGCGGCGAGTGACGTGCCGGTTATCGCCGCGGTGTCATGCAATGCCGGCACGCTGGCACGCGACCTGCACCATTTGATCGGCGGCGGTTACCGGATCACGGCCGTCACGCCGGTCGATCAATTCCGCTATTCCGCCCATGTCGAGGTCGTGGCCCGGCTGGAAAAATAGCACTGTCACACCATTTGCCTGCCTATTGGCCCCCTCTTGAGGTTTCGTGGTATTGCATCCTCCCTTTTTCGCAAAATCTCTCCACACCGAAGGATCTACAAAAATGGCTAGCGTCCTGTTTTCTCCCATCACGCTGCGCGGGCTTACGCTTCCCAACCGCGTCGTGGTGTCGCCGATGTGCCAGTACAATTCCAACGACGGCTCGGCGAACGATTGGCATCTGATGCATCTCGGCAATATGTCGCTCGGCTGCGCCGGCCTGGTGATGTGCGAGATGACCGACGTCAATCCGCAGGGGCGGATCACACCGAAATGCGCCGGCATGTGGTCAGACGACAACGAGGCGGCGCTCAAGCGCGTGCACGATTTCTGCCGCACCTATGGTGTCGCCAAGCTCGGCGTGCAGCTGGCGCATGCCGGACGCAAAGGTCCGACCACGCCGCCGGCGGCAGGCGGCAAGCCGATCCTCAGCAAAGAGGAAGGCGGCTGGACGCCCGAGGCACCGTCGGCAATTCCCTACGACACCGGCTGGCCGGTACCACACGCCATGACCAAAGACGACATCAAGCGCTGCATCGGCGAATTCGCAGCGGCGGCGAAGCGCGTCGATCGCATCGGCTACGACGTGATTGAACTGCACGGCGCTCACGGCTATCTCGCCCATCAATTCCTGTCGCCGCTTTCCAACAAGCGCACCGACGATTACGGCGGCTCGACCGAGAACCGCATGCGCTTTGCCATCGAGATGTACGAGGCGGTGCGCGCGGTATGGCCGGAGCAAAAACCGATCGGCATGCGTGTCTCCGCGACCGACTGGGTGGAAGGCGGCTGGACGCCGGAAGAAACAGTGCTGCTTGCGAAAGAGCTGAAAAAACGCGGCATGGACTATATGGACGTGTCGACCGGCGGCCTCGATCCGAAGCAGAAAATTCCGCTATCAGCGGGCTATCAGGTGCCGTTTGGAGAGAAAGTCAAAAAAGAAAGCGGCATCACCGTCATGACGGTCGGTCTCATCGCCGGCGCGCAGCAGGCCGAGGACATCGTGGCATCGGGCAAGGCCGACATGATCTGTCTTGCCCGCGGCGCCATGTGGGATCCGCGCTGGGCCTGGCACGCCGCCGAAGAGCTCGGCGCCGAGACGCCCTACGCGCCGAAGATGATGGGCTGTCATCCCAAGCTGCGGCCGCAATTGTTTCCGAAGCGGGCGCAGGCGGCCGGCTAAACCGGGCGCGCCGCCGGCTCAAATAACATAGAGCCGGTCCGGCAATTCGTTCGGCGAACCGTCGGGCGGTGCGTGCGCCGCCAGTACGGTGGCGCATCGCTCGATCGCCGCGGTGAAGCCCGCGGCGATACGGCCGTCGCGCATATGGGCGGTGAGTGCGTCGATCGCCGCCTGCCACTCGGCATTGCCGACCTTCGCGGCGATGCCCTCGTCGGCGATGATGCGGGCGTAGTGTTCGGCCAGCGATACGAAAATCAGGACGCCACTGCGGTTTTTGGTGCGGGTAATGCCGCGCAGCATGAATTGCTCAAGGGCAGCGCGATGGGCGCGCGCACGCTTGACCGCTTTGGGTACCAGCGCCAACCGTAGCGGCATGAAGGAGATTGCAAGACCGGCAACAATGAAGACCGCCAGCTGGGTCATGAAAATCCGTTCCACGCTCCACTGCGTGAACACGATGAGCGGCCACGGCGTGATCAGCGCGAGCACGCTCGCCCATAAAATCGGGATATGCACATAGCCCGACGACGAATGCGCCAGCACGCAGACGAGCTGTCCGCAGGTCCGCTGCTCCGCTTCACGGATAGCAGCCGAAACAGCATCATGATCCGCTTTGGTGAAATGCATCACCAGCCTCCCGACGCGCCGCCGCCGCCCGACGACCCGCCGCCCCCGGAAAAACCGCCGCCACCAAAGTCACCGCCGCCGCCAAATCCACCACCGCCCCAGCTCGATCCGCCGTAAGGAATAAAGACCGGGCCGCCGCCGCGGCGGCGCGTGCCGCCACCGCCAGAGGGCGGTCCGCCATTGGCATGGCGGATCAAGTACCAGCAGACGAAAAGAACCGCGAAAAAGAACAAGATCGGGAACAGCTTGTCGACGTCGCCCGAAGCGTCCTCGCGCCGGATATTGGGCTTCGGCTGCCAATCCGCCGTATCGCCGCTCAACACGCTGATAATGCCGTCGACGCCGCGTTGAATGCCGCCGGAGAAATCGCCGGACTTGAAGCGCGGAATGATGGCGCTGGATATGATGACCGATGACAGCGCGTCGGTCAGCGTGCCTTCGAGGCCGTAGCCGACTTCGATGCGGACCTTGTGCTCGGCCGGTGCGACGAGCAGCAGCACACCGTTGTTTTTCTGCGCCTGGCCGATTTTCCAGAACCGGAATAGCCCGTTGGCGTAAGTTTCAATGTCGCCGCCCTGCAGCGATTTCACCGTGGCGACGACAAGCTGAATGCCGGACTTGTCCTCAAGCGCCTTGAGCTTGGTCTCGATATCGCTCTTGCTCTCCGCGCTCATGACATTGGCCTGATCGACCACACGTCCGGTAAGCGGCGGGAAATCGAGCGCGAAGGCGAAGCTAACAAGTAGAGAGCAGGCAAGCGCGATACAGGCCGTCATGCCGGGGCGCGCGACGCGCGAGCCCGGAATCCATAACCACCAGCATTGGTGTTTTGCGCCGGCCGAGATCACGTTCTTAGACCTGTGACTATGGATTCCGGACAGCCGCTTTGCGGCTTCCGGAATGACGAGCAGCAATCAAAACTTGACCTGGGGCGGCGTTTGCGCGCCCTCGTTGGCGGTGAACTCCGCCATCGGCTTTTCGCCGGAGAATGCCGTCTTCGCCCAGATGATGGTGGGGAAAGTCCGCAGCGATAGGTTATAGGCGCGTACCGCGTCGATATAGTCGCGCCGCGCCACCGAGATGCGGTTCTCCGTGCCTTCGAGCTGTGATTGCAGCGCCAGGAAGTTGGCATTGGATTTCAGGTCGGGATAGTTCTCGGTCACCGCCAGCAAGCGGCCGAGCACGCCGGTCAGCTGGTTCTGCGCGTCCTGAAAGGCTTTCAGCTTGTCCGGGTCGGTGAGGTCGGAGGCGTCGAGCTTGATCTGCGTCGCCTTGGCGCGCGCCTCGACCACGGCGGTGAGGACGCTCTTTTCCTGTGCGGCATAGCCCTGCACCGTCGCCACCAGATTGGGAATGAGATCGGAGCGGCGCTGATACTGGTTCTGCACGTCGGACCAGCGCGCCTTGGCCTGCTCTTCAAGCGTCGGGATGGTGTTGTAGCCGCAAGCCGACAGTGTCAGGCCGATACCGATGACGGCGAAAGCGATACGGATACGAGAAATGATATTGGGCATTCCGGCCTCCTGCTCAGCATGAGACGCACAAACGCGTGAAACAGTTCAGCCCTCGACGGGTTCGGTGCCGGCAATCTCGATGCCGAAGCCCGACAGGCCGACAAAGGTGGTCGGCCGCGAGGACGTCAAAAGCTTGATCGATACCACCCCAAGATCCTTGAGGATCTGCGCACCGAGCCCGATTTCGCGCCACTGCCGGGTGCGGGCGTCGCCCGACGCGGTGTCACCCGACTTCGGAAGCGAAACCACCGGAACGCCGGCGGTGCCGTCGCGCAGCAGTACCAGCACGCCCCTGCCCTCGGCCTGGAAGCGCGCCAGCGCATGATGGATCGACTTGGCGCCGCCGAACACATCGGAAATGATGTCGGCGCGGTGCAGCCGCGTCAGCACGTTTTTACCGTCGCCGATACGGCCGTGCACGAAGGCCATGTGAGAGACCGCATCGAATGGCGTCAGGAACGCGTAGCCGGCAAGTGTGCCGATCTCGGATTCCACCGGAAATTCGCTCACCCGCTCGATCAGCTTGTCGCGGGCCTGGCGATAGGCGATCAGTTCCGCGATGTTGATACGTTGCAGCTTGTGCTGTTCGGCGAAGACGGCGAGCTCAGGACCGCGCATCACCGTGCCGTTGTCGTTCATCAGTTCGGAGAGCACGCCAACCGGCGGTAAGCCGGCGAGCCGGCAAAGATCGACACAAGCCTCGGTATGACCGGAGCGCATCAGCACGCCGCCTTCCCGCGCCACCAGCGGAAACACGTGACCGGGCCGTACGAAATCCGACGCGCCGGAATTGCCGTTGGCGAGCGCGCGTACGGTGTTGGTGCGCTCCTCCGCGGAAATGCCGGTGGTGAGCCCGTGGCGCACGTCGACCGAGACCGTGAACGCGGTGCCGAGCGGGGCATCGTTGAGCGCCACCATCGGGTCGAGATGCAGACGCCGCGCCTCATCAGGTCCCAGCGGCGCGCAGACGATGCCCGAGGTATGGCGAATGATGAACGCCATTTTTTCCGGCGTGCACAGGCTCGCCGCGACGAAAAGATCGCCCTCGTTCTCGCGGTCGTCGTCATCGGCGACAATGAGGATCTCGCCGCGTGCGAATGCGGCAATGGCGGCGCGAATGCGTTGGTGGGCGTCTTCCATTTTATTGTTCTCAAGCCTTATGGCGCCGCAAACGGCCAGGCCGGCGTATCGCCGACCTGGCCGCGCTGGCGTAAATAGTGATCGGCGATCACGCACGCCACCATGGCTTCGCCGATCGGAACGGCGCGGATACCGACGCACGGATCGTGGCGGCCGGTGGTCGAGATCTCGGTCTCGTGGCCGTAGCGGTCGACGGTCTGGCGCGGAGTGAGGATCGACGACGTCGGCTTGACGGCAAAGCGCGCCACGACCGGCTGCCCGGTGGAAATGCCGCCGAGAATGCCGCCGGCCTGATTGGACAGAAACCGCGGTTTGCCGTCATTGCCCATCCGCATTTCGTCGCCGTTTTCCTCGCCCGTCAGTTCGGCCGCGCCGAAACCGGCGCCGATCTCGACGCCCTTGACGGCATTGATGCTCATGAGCGCCGCGGCGAGATCGCCATCGAGCTTGCTATAGACCGGCGCGCCGAGACCTGCCGGCACGCCATCGGCCACGACCTCGATTACCGCACCGATGGACGAGCCGCTCTTGCGCAAGCCATCGAGATAATCGCCGAGCATCGCCGCAGTCTTGGCGTCCGGACAAAAGAACGGATTGCGCTCGACCTCGGCCCAGTCCCACTTTGCGCGATCGACACGATGCGGCCCCATCTGTACCAACGCCGCGCGGACGTTCAATCCCGGCACCACTTTGCGCGCGACGGCGCCGGCCGCGACCCGCATCGCGGTTTCGCGCGCCGATTGGCGGCCGCCGCCGCGGTAATCGCGCAACCCGTATTTGATGTCGTAGGTGTAGTCGGCGTGGCCGGGACGATATTTGTCCTTGATCGCGGAATAGTCCTTCGAGCGCTGATCGACATTGTCGATCAACAGTGCGATCGGCGTGCCGGTGGTGACTTGCGCGCCGCTTTCGGGATCGGAAAAAACGCCCGATATGATTTTCACCGCGTCGGGTTCTTGACGCTGCGTGGTGTAGCGCGATTGGCCCGGCCGCCGGCGATCGAGATAAGGCTGGATATCGGCCTCGGTCAGCGGGATGCGTGGCGGACAGCCATCGACCACGCAGCCGATCGCCGGCCCATGGCTTTCACCGAAGGTCGTGACCCGAAATAAATGACCGAAAGTATTGAACGACATGGCGCACGGATGACGCTGAATGAATGCGCGGAGCCAGAGTGGCGCCGGTTCGGGCTTGGTAGCCCGCGTGCCCCATGGGGTCAAATCGGCAACAAGCGCGCCGCGGCGTTCGCAACTGCGGTAGAAACAGCCCGGCGCGCTCGCGCTTGCGAAAATCCTCTTGGGATTCTGCCAACGAAATGCGCAGCGTCGCTCTCGATATTCATCCGCCATTCATGTCGCTGAACGCCGATTAATGGCAACCTGAATAACCGTTAAGCTACGGAAAAATAAGGATTATTTTGGTTTTTGGATTGCGGCGCCGACGAGTCCGTGCCATTGTCATGCTCGGTAAGGCGGCGAAGGCCCAGGGACCGAGATTTAAAGCCTGCGACTGAACCAACCCTGCCGTAGGTTCACACACACCAAGGAAACAGCGTCATGGCGACGAAGAAGAAAAAGGCCAAGAAGAAGTCGAAGTAAATGACATGAGCGTGGGCCTCGTATTGGGGCCGCGCGGTCAACTTCGGTTTTCGCGAGATCTCCGATCTCGTCAAGCGGTCGAACTCAGGTTCGGCCGCTTTTGCTTTTGGTTCAGCCAGAGCGATCACGCGTAGCGTGACACCATGCCGTCGGCGAAAACATAGACTACTCCTTGCGCGATCGGCGCATGAGTCGCGTCGTCTCGCGACATGATGTTGAATAACGCCATCAGCGCACGCGCGCCGCCGCCATGGGCGGTGACCACGGTGTCCGTGGTAAGCTCCGCATACCAGGCTGCCATCCGCTTCGTGAGGACGCGATAGCTCTCACCGCCGGGCGGCGCAAAATCCCATTTGTCGCGCTCCCGCTCGAGGAGCGCGCCGGGCATACCGGCGTCGATCTCCGGCAGCGTCCGACCTTCCCATTCGCCGTAGGAGATCTCCACCAGCCGATCATCGAGCGCATAGGCCTTAGGATCGAGTTGCAAGACGGCACGCAAGCCTTCCATGGTGTCGCGGGCGCGCCGCAGCGGGCTCGACACATAGGCGAAATCTGTGGCACGGCGGCCGTCGCGCGCGAACAGATCGTGCAGCAAATGTCCGCATTTTTTCACTTGCGCGCAGCCGCGCGCATTCAGGTGCGTATCGCGGCGGCCCTGCAAACGCGCTTCGGCGTTGAAATCGGTCTCGCCGTGGCGGACGTAATAGAGGACCGGCATAATTATTCCGGTTGGCAATGACCCGGCACGACAAATTACCGGATTCCGCTGGCGCGGGAATAGCCCGACAGGACCTTAGTCTTTGCCGACGGTGATATCGGGCGCGTCAGGATGCTTCATGCCGACAATATGGTAGCCGGCATCGACGTGATGCACCTCGCCGGTAACGCCGCGAGACATGTCGGAAAGAAGATAAGCGCCGGCTTCGCCGACCTCCTCGATGGTGACGTTGCGCCGCAGCGGCGCGTTGTACTCGTTCCATTTGAGGATGTAGCGGAAGTCGCCGATGCCGGACGCGGCCAGCGTCTTGATCGGCCCCGACGAGATGGCATTGACGCGAATGTTTTTTACGCCGAGATCGGCGGCGAGATAATAGACCGACACTTCGAGGGCTGCCTTGGCGACGCCCATGACGTTATAATGCGGCATCCACTTTTCGGCGCCGTAATAGGTCAGTGTCAGCATCGAGCCGCCGTTCGTCATCAGCTTCTCGGCGCGCTGCGCGACAGCCGTGAACGAGTAGCAGCTCACCAGCATGGTCTTGGCGAAATTGTCCGCCGTGGTGTCGACGTAGCGGCCGTCGAGCTCGTCCTTGTCGGAAAACGCAATCGCATGGACCAAAAAATCGAGACCGCCCCAGGCTTGCTGCACGGCGGCAAAAACCGCATCGATGCTCTTCGGCTCGGTCACGTCGCAATCGCCGACCACGATGCCGCCGACCTCCTGGGCCAGCGGCTCGACACGCTTCTTGAGCGCATCGCCCTGATAGGTGAAAGCGAGTTCCGCCCCATGCCCGCGACAGGCTTTGGCAATGCCCCAGCCGAGCGAGCGATGGTTCGCGACCCCCATGATCAGGCCGCGTTTTCCCCGCATGAGGCCCGAGATTTCCGGCATTTCTCTTGACCCCGTACGACGACCTACACCCCGGCCTCCTATGGCATAGGGCCCATAGACCAGCAAGCGCGGGAACACCAGGGCGGAATAGCCGGTGCCGGGCGGTGTTGTTGCATCAGATGCCACGCTAAACACTGCGCAAAACTTAACACGCGCAACCAGTATTCGGCTTAAGTCTAGGTGGCACAGGCCTTAACTCTCAATACAGGTGCGATGCTTGGGTGAGTTCAACGAGCAGATCAAGGCGGCCATTCCGGCGTTGCGGCGCTATGCCCGCGCGCTCACCCGCGACGCCGAGACTGCGGACGATATCGTGCAGGATACGCTCGTGCGGGCATTACGCTCGGAGCATCTGTTTCATGGCGGAGATACCAGAGCATGGCTCTACACCATCCTGACCAACCTGAACCGGAACCGCCTTCGTTCGTTGTCGCGGCGGCCGGTGCTGGCGCCGATCAAAGACAGCGATGCCATGACCGGCGGGCCGGACGGCGGCGGGCGCGATATCAGCCGCGCGCTCGACGAGCTTGCCGAGGATCAGCGTTCGGCGCTGCTGCTCGTTGTGCTTGAGGGCCTCACCTATCGTGAAGTCGCTGAACTGCAGGGCGTGCCGATCGGCACCGTAATGTCGCGGCTGGCGCGCGCCCGGGCGCAAATCAAAGCCTATCTTGACGGCGAACGCCCAGCGTTGCGCCGTGTGAAGTGACAAAAGAGAAACGACCATGACCGATCGAGACCAGCCTGTCACCGAAGACGAACTCAACGCCTATGTCGACGGCGAGCTTCCGGCCAACCGCCGCGCCGCGGTTGAGGCGTGGCTCGCAACCCACGCCGATGATGCGGAAAAAGTTGCCGCCTGGCGCAAACAGGCCGACCTTATTCGCGCGCGCTACGGCGCCGTGGCCGACGAAGTGCCGCCGCGCAGGTTCGATATTGGGAGGCTTACCCGGCGCCGGCACGGCGCGATCGCCGCAGCCGCCGCCGCTATCATCGCCGCGTTCTTGATCGGCGGGGCCGGCGGCTGGATGGCGCGTGGCGCTGAGACGGCGGCGAGACCGACCGATCTCGCGCTCTTCACCAGCGACGCGCTGGATGCCTATCGGCTCTATACCGTCGAGGTTCGCCATCCGGTCGAGGTGGCGGGCGACCAGCGGCCGCATTTGACGGAATGGCTGTCGAAGCGGGTCGGCTCACCGCTGCGTCCCCCCGAACTCGACAAAGTGGGATTGAAGCTCGTCGGCGGCAGGCTCTTGCCCGGCCCGACCGGGGCAACGGCATTCTTCATGTATGAAGGCCCGTCCGGAGAGCGCTTTACGCTCTATTGCGGGCGCACCAGCGATCAAGAGACAGCATTGCGTTACACGGCCGGGCGGGACAATGCCGCCTATTATTGGGTCGACCGGAATTTGGCCTATGTTCTGAGCGGACCCGCCGAGCAAGACAAGCTTCGCTCCATCGCACAAACGGCTTACGACCAGATCGATCGCCGCCCCGCTGCGCAGGGGAGCTGAGTTCGAAGCTGAGGCAAGAATTTCCCCGGAATTGAATGCAGCGGACGACTGTGCGGGCCTGACCGGCGTGCCGCTGCCGACTAAGGTCACATGTCCTTGCGCGGATCGTAGGCTTTCTCGGCCTGCCACTTTTTCATCAGCGCTTCGAACTCATCGTCGCCTTTTTCGGGCAGCATGATGCGCACGGTAGCGAGAAGGTCGCCGTGCCCGGACTTAGCGGGAAAGCCCTTGCCCTTGAGACGGAAGGTGCGGCCACTATTGGTCCATGGCGGGATTGTAAGCTCGACCGCCTTGTCCAACGTGGGCACCCGGACCTTGCCGCCAAGCGCGGCCTCGTAGATCGTCACCGGCAGATCGAGCCGCACATCCGCGCCCTCAAGCGTGAACACCGGATGCGGCGCGATGGAAACTGTGATCAGCACGTCGCCGGCGCCGCCCTGCCCGGCCATGCCCTGGCCCTTGAGCCTGACCTGCTGGCCGGCGGTGATGCCGGCCGGAATCTTGACATCGACATCCTTGCCGGTCGGCAGCCGCAGCCGCTCGGTGACACCATGGGCCGCTTCCGGCAGTGTCACCGTCAGCGCCGCATGGACATCGGCACCGACGCCGAAATCCTCCGGCTCAAAAGTCGAGCCGGCGCCCGGCCGGCCGCCACGTCCGAATGCCTCTTTGAGGATATCCTCGAAGCCGCCGTAGCCCCCACCGCCGCCTGCGCCTCCACCCGCGCGGCCACGCCGCGTCGAACGGGTGAAGCCCTCGGGGCCGAAATTGAAGTTTTCGAAATGCACGTCCGGACCGAAGCCGCCTCCCGGTCCACCGGGCCGCGGACCGGCGCCGCCAAAGCCACCGCCGGGAAAACCCTGGAACCGCGGCTTGCCCTCGGCATCGATTTCGCCCCGATCGAACGCCTTGCGCTTATCCTGATCGCCGAGGATTTCGTGCGCGGCGTTCAATTCGGCAAAGCGCGTCGCCGCCTTCGGGTCGTTCTTATTGGCGTCGGGATGCAGCTTTTTGGCAAGCTTGCGATAGGCGCTCTTGATGTCGCCAGCGCTCGCCTTGCGATCAATACTCAAGACTTCATAGGGATCACGCATTCCCTACGGCCTCCGCTTTTGGTTGTTTCGGGCCAGCCCCGCCGCCCCGTTCCACGTCGCGTTAATGTGGGATCAAAGCGAGCGCCACGCAATGCAACAGATCGGTGAAACCAGCGAATCGGAGGCCGGTTTCAAGCCATGATAGCCCGATTAGTGCGGCTTCAGCGGCTTTAAGCGCTTCACTTCCCAGGGGCCCTGGAGCGTGCGGCAGCCGGCGCCTTGCAGCCAGTCTTGCGAGCCGCCATGCACATAACTCGCCAAGAAATCCCGGCACGGCTCGCCGCCTTCACTATAGGCGGTATCGAGCGGGGTGATGTTACCGCCCGCGCCGGTCTGCGGATTTTCCCAGGGCATACTCGAATCCTTGCCGCCGCGTGCGAGCACGTCGGCGGCGGCCGCCCGCGCATAGGTAAGATCGCTCTCCACCGCGGATGACATACCGGCCACCCGGGCCTCCGGCACCACCTGAGCGGCTATCGACCCGGTCGTCATTGTATCGCTGTCACTCTGGGAAACGAGCGAAGCCAGCCGGTAGGAGCAGCCACAAAGCCCCAACACGCTCGCCACGGCTGCGGCCAGCGCGACGCCGTAAACGGCCTGGTGCACAGGGCCGCGCGCTGGAAAGCCCTGCAATCTATGGAACCACTGACATAGGCGCGACGCCGCCCTTCGATTATATAGAGGCTGGCGGCACTCCTTCCGATCGCCCCACGCAAGCACCTGGATACTCCGAGAATGTCCGAAGCGGCACCCATCGAACACCCGGCAGGGTTAACGGGCGGTGACTTCACCGAGGCCGACGAACCGCTGCGTCTGTTTGCCGCCTGGTTCGAAGACGCCAAGCGCGCCGAGCCGGTCAATCCCGAGGCCATGACGCTCGCCACCGTCGATGCCGACGGGTTGCCCAATGCGCGGATGGTGCTGTTGAAAGGCTTCGATGAGCGGGGCTTCGTATTTTACACTAACCAGGACAGCAACAAGGGGCACGAACTCGCCGCTGCACCGAAGGCGGCGCTGACCTTTTATTGGAAATCGCTGCAGCGGCAGGTGCGGCTGCGCGGCAGTGTCGAGCCGGTATCGCAGGCGGAGGCCGACGCCTATTTCGCCTCGCGCTCGCGCATGGCGCAGATCGGCGCCTGGGCCAGCAAGCAATCCTCGGCGCTGGAAAGCCGGCTAGCCTTCGAGAAAGCGATCGCCCGCTATACCGCCAAATATGCGATCGGCACCGTGCCGCGGCCGCCCTATTGGTCCGGCTATCGCGTGGTGCCGCAGGAGATCGAGTTCTGGCAGGAGCGGCCGTTCCGCCTGCACGACCGCGTCGCCTTCACGCGTCCGAGCTTGAACGCGCCGTGGACGAAGACGCGGCTTTATCCATGAACATGATCAGCAATCGTCATTGCGAGGAGCGAAGCGACGAAGCAACCCAGAACTTACACGCCGTACTGGATTGCTTCGCTTCGCTCGCAATGACGGCAAGGATATTCTAATGACAACCAGCAATCAGCCACGGCGAACGCTGCTCCTCACCGGAGCAAGCCGCGGTATCGGCCACGCCACGGTGAAGCGATTTTCCGCCGCCGGCTGGCGTGTGGTCACCTGCTCGCGGCATCCGTTTCCTGAAAACTGTCCGTGGGAGGCGGGGCCGGAGGACCACATCCAGGTCGACCTGTCGAACCCCGAAAATACCGAAGCGGCGATCGCCGAAACCAAAAGCCGGCTGCACGGTGAGTTGCATGCTCTGGTCAATAATGCGGCGATTTCGCCGAAAGCCCCGGGCGGCAAGCGGCTGTCGTCGATCGAAACGTCGCGTGACGACTGGCATCACATTTTTCAGGTCAATTTCTTTGCGCCGATCATGCTGGCGCGCGGCTTGCTCGATGAACTGAAGGCGGCGAAGGGTTCGGTGGTCAATGTCACCTCGATCGCGGGCTCGCGCGTGCATCCGTTCGCCGGCGCCGCCTATTCGACCTCGAAGGCGGCGCTCAATGCGCTGACGCGCGAGATGGCCGCCGATTTCGGTCCCTTCGGCGTGCGCGTCAACGCCATCGCGCCGGGCGAGATCGATACCGCGATGCTGTCGCCGGGCACGGAAAAGATCGTCGAGAATATCCCGATGCACCGGCTCGGCACGCCCGATGAAGTGGCGAAGATCATTTACGTGCTGTGCACCGACACGGCGTCCTACGTGAACGGTGCCGAAATCCACATCAATGGCGGTCAGCACGTCTAGACTGGAGCATGATCTTTTCCGAAAATCGGTATCCACCTTTCGGGATCATGCTTTAAGCGGCAAACCTAACCGCCACCGTCCTCCGGAAAGCGGCCGGCGACACGGCCCAAAAAGAACAGTGCGGCGGCCGCGCATAGCACCGGGATTGTCGCGAAGAAAAACAGATATTGGGTCGGCAAACTCAGGCCCAGCAGCACGCCGCCGATGACCGGGCCGAGGATCGACCCGGTGCGGCCGATGCCGAACGCCCAGCCGGAGCCGGTCGAGCGCATATAGGTCGGATAAATCGTGCCGGAGAGTGCATTGATGCCGGCTTGGCCGCCGGCGATGAAGAAACCCGTCATCGTCGCGATCGCCATGAGCAGCGCGACGGAAACGCCAGCCGAGCCGAGGCCAACAACGAAAGGTATGGCAATCAAAAAACCAGCGGCCAGAGCATAGACGCCAAGCCGATCGAGAACCCGGCCGAACGCTACGCTGCCGACCGCTCCGCCCAGTTGCAGCAAAGAAACGGTGTTGACGGCATTTTGCAGGCTGATGCCGTTCTCATGAATGACCGTGGGCAACCAGCTGGTCATGAAGATAAGCGTCATCTGGTTGGCGATGAAGGCGAGCCACAACAGCGCGGTCTTCGTCGCGCGGTGTTCCAGAAACAGATGCTTTACCGGCACGCCCGGCTCTTTGGCCTCGTCGGCGACGATCTTTGTTTGTGGCCCGATCTGCAGACGCGGATCGAGACGCTTGAGCGTATTGGCAAGCTCGCCGAGCCGAGCATGCGTTACCGCGAGAAAGCGTACCGATTCCGGCAGCGTGAAATACAAAGCAGCGGCAAGAACGAGACCGCTCCAACCGCCGAATTGAAAGACCGAGGTCCAGCCGTATCGGGGCATGAGCCAGGCCGCGAAGAAGCCGCCGAACGCGCTGCCGAGCGTATAGGCTACGAACATCAGCGCGATGCGCGTGGCGCGGGTGCGCTTGGGCGCATATTCCGCCATCAGCGCGATCGCATTGGGTATGGCCGCGCCAAGCCCGACGCCGGCGCAAAACCGGATCGGCAACAGCGTGGACAAGGTCACGCAATAAGCGGTGGCGATCGTGAAAATACCGAACACGATCGCGCCGGCGATGACCAGCCGCCGCCGGCCGATACGATCACCGACCGCGCTAAGCGCCAAGGCGCCGAGCATGTAGCCGAACAGACCGACACCGAACACAGGACCGAAGCTTGCTTTGTCGATATGCAAGGCTTGGGTCATCAGCGGCGCGGCAAAGCCGACCACCTGGTTGTCGTTACCCTCGATCACCATCGTAATGGCGATCCAGAAGATCAAGTTGCGTTGAAACCAGCTCGATTGTTGCGTCTCGATAACGTCGCCGACATGGACGATGTTCGCTTCCGGCATACTCGGCTCTTTCTACTCAACGCACTTGAAAAATGAGCTTGCCGCGGAAATGGCGCGACTGGCTCAAGCGGTGGGCTTCGACAACGTCGGCCAAACGATAGAGTTTGGTCTCCGGCGGGCGAACGGCGCCGATCCGGACCAGTTCGGCAATACGCTCCATGCCTGCACGCGAGCGGGCGACCGGCGGCCGCAGCGATGTCACGTCGCCGCGGTCGGACTTCGGCGCCTGCATTCCGGATGCAATGAAGGCGGCGCGACCGCCCGGTTTAAGCACCGCAAAGGACTTCCGCGCGACGTCGCCGCCGACTGTATCGAACACCGCGTCGCAGCCACTGACGGCTTGGGTGAAATCCTGCGCATTGTAGTCGATGACTTCGTCGGCACCGAGCGCGCGCACATAGGCGGTATTCGCCGCGCTCGTCGTCGTGATGACGCGGGCACCGATATGGTGGGCGTATTGAATGGCGAAGCTCGCCACGCCGCCGGCGCCGCCTTGAATCAAAATCGTCTCGCCGGGTTTGAGCTGCAGCGTATCGGCGACCGCGCTCATCGCCGTAAGACCGGTCAAGGCCAAGGCCGCGGCATCCACGTGCGACAAGGCGTCCGGCTTCTTGCCGACCAGCGCTGACTTGATCGCGATCTTTTCGCAATAGGTCCCTTCGCGGCCCGCATCGAGAACGCCGAACACCGCATCGCCAACCTTCAGATCGTCGACGCCCGAGCCGAGTGACCCGACCACGCCGGAAAAATCGCGTCCCGGGATCGCCGGAAATTTCGTCGTGTCCTTGTTCGGGTATTCGCCGGCGCGGAATTTCCAATCGGCGGCATTCACGCTGGCGGCGACCACATCGACGACCACCTCGCCCGGCGCCGCCGCGGGATCCGGCAGATCGCCGTATTTTAGGACTTCGGGACCGCCGAATTGTTCAAAGAACGCTGCCTTCATGGGAGTTCCTGTCTATGATCCGTTTTAATTGCGAAGACAAATTCAGCCCGGCGGCGCGGCCGCCTGCGGCAAAACTTCATCTGCTCTTGAGATAAACCAGCTTGCCGTGGGGGGGCGTTCCGATAGACTGATGACAAGCCGTCGCCTGCAAGGACGACGTTAAGATTTCAGGGAGGGAATGACAATGCGTAAGTCTCAAGGGCGCAGCATGTCTGCGCCGATACTCATGGGCCTTCCGGCGCTCCTGGGCCTTCCGGCCACCGCCGCGCTAGCTTTAGCGCTGGCCACGCCGGGATACGCGCAATCCGCCAGCGTCCCGATCAAGATCGGCGTCATCGCCGAGGCTCAAGCCGTCGCCGGTTCGTCGATCCCACAAGCCGCCCAACTCGCGGCCGACGAGATTAACGCCGCGGGAGGCGTCAACGGCCGCAAGATCGAGATCATCTCCTACGACAATCACTCTTCCGCCGCTGAATCGGTACGCGCTTTCCAACGCGCCGCCAACGAAGATCACGTCAACGCCGTCATCGCCAGCTATATCAGCGAAGTCGTACTGGCGCTCGAGCCGTGGACCGGCCGTCTTAAGACAGTAATGGTGACGCCAGGCGCCGCCTCGGACGTTATCACTCAGAACATCGCCAAGGATTACGACAATCTCAAATACACCTTCCACGGCTATCTGACATCAACCAGCCTTGCCGACTCCACCTGCGCGGCTGCAAAGGATCTTCTGGTGAACCGGCTACACCTGAAGACGGCCGTGGTGATGAGCGAGGATGCGGCCTGGACCACTCCGCTCGATGCCGAATACGTCAAATGCCTGCCGGAGATCGGTTTGAACGTGGTCGACCACGTCCGGTTCTCGCCGGATACCACGGACTTCACGCCGATCTTCAACAAAATCGAAGGCGAAAAGCCGGACGTAATGATTACCGGCATCTCGCATGTCGGCGTGCAGCCGACGGTGCAATGGAAACAACAAGAAGTCCCGATCCCGATGTTGGGCGTCGCTTCGCAAGCGACCAATTCGAGCTTTTGGAACGATACCAACGGTGCGACCGAAGGCGTGCTGTACCAGGCTGTTTCCGGTCCTGATGTCGCGGTAACGCCAAAGACGCTGCCATTTGTCAACGCGTTTAAGGCCAAATACGGCAACTTCCCGTCCTATTGCGGCTACACCGCTTACGACGAGGTCTATTACATCGCCGATGCGATCAAGCGGGGCGGGACCGATCCCGACAAGCTCGTCGATGCGCTGGAAAAGACGGATTACGTCGGCACGATCGGCCGCGTCCAGTTCAAGGGCAAGGATTCGCCCAATCCGCACGCGCTCAAGGTCGGCCCGGACACCATCACCGGCCTGATGCTGCAATGGCAGGACGGCAAACAGGTCAATCTGTGGCCGGCCAATGTCGCCAATGGCAAGCTTCGGTTCCCGAAATTCATCAAGGTCGGCACGGCCAATTGATGAGAAGCTGATCGGTGCTTTCGAAACACTCCCCGCCCGCACCCGCGAGCGGGGAGATTTCGTGAAGGGGCTCTCCGCGTGGGCGTGGTGTTCTGGCAAATCCTGATCGACGGCTTTGCGATCAGTTCGCTCTATGCGCTCGGCGCCATGGGCTTTGCCCTGATTTTCGGCGTTTCCGGCGTTCTTAATCTGTCGCACGGCGCGCTGATGGTCGCTGCCGTCGTCGCCGCCTGGGCCGCCGGCAACGATCTGCATGTCGGGCCCTATGCCGGTGCCGCGATCGGCGTCGCGGTCGGCTTCGGCGCTTCGCTTCTTACCTATTTTCTGATCGTCCGCCCGCTGCAAAACTCGCGCAAGATCCGCGAGGAGGAAAAGGAGATTTTCATCCTTACGGCAACGCTCCTTTGGGGCATCATGATCCAGGAACTGATCGGATACCTCTACACCAACAATGCCAAGACGGTGGCGCCGATCGTGCAAGGCGTCGTATCGATCGTCGGGGTGCGCACGCCGTCGAACGAGATATTCACCGCGGTGGTGTGCTGGCTTGCCATTGGAATGCTCTGGCTGCTTGTCAACAAAACGCGCGGCGGCAAGGCGGTGCTCGCCGCCTCGATGAGTCCGCGCGGCGTGACGCTGCTCGGTATCGAATTGTCGCAAGTCTATATCGCGGTCTGGGCGATCTATGGCGTGCTGGTCGGCGTTGCCGGCGTGCTGCTCGGCATGTTCCTCGGCGTCTCGTCCTACAGCGTTGGACCGCTGACGGCGAGTGCCTTCTCGATCGTCGTTTTGGGCGGCCTCGGCAGCGTCTCTGGTGCGCTGATCGCGGCTTATGTGGTCGGTTATCTGGAGACCCTCACGGCTTATTTGATCTCGCCGGCCTATCGCACCATCCCGGCACTGCTGTTGCTGGTCGCGGTCATGTATGTCCGCCCGCGCGGATTGTTGGGGCGCCGCTAGATGCGTTTGTCCTCCACCACACGCGTGCTGCTGATCGCTCTCGGCGTAATCGTATTGGCATCGTTTCTGCCGCTCGGCGTGTCCGGCTATATCCTCGGACTATTGACGATCGCCTATTACTTCGGCGTGTTCGCCATGGCCTGGGACCTGCTGTTCGGCTTTGCCGGCGAGGTCAATTTCGGTCCGACCTTCCTGATCGGCACCGGCGCCTACACCGCGGGCATCCTCGACAATCTTTATCAGCCGCCGATTCTGGCTGTGCCTTGTTGCCGGCGCCTTCGCCGCCGTGGCCGGTGGCGTCGTATTGGCTTTGCCGGCGCTGCGGGTGCGTGGCCCCTATTTCGGACTGACGACGCTGGTCGCCGTGCTGATGCTGCAGAATTTCATCGTCGTCGACGCCAGCCTGACCGGCGGCGAGATCGGGCTGACGGTGCCCGATGTCATCACCATCAGCGACGCCAAGAACTACGAGATCGCGCTCTGGTTCATGGCCGTGAGCGGCGCGATCCTGTTCGCGCTGTCGCGCTCGCCGGTCGGCCTCATATTGCAGGCCAGCGGTCAGGATGCGGTGCAGGCCGGCGCACTCGGCTTCAATGTCACCAAGCACAAGCTTGCGGCCTTCATCATCAGCGCGTTCTTCTCCGGCCTCGCCGGCGGCATGCTTGTCTTTTATCTGGGTTCCGCCTCGGTGGGAACGCTGGTCGACATTACTGTCGGCGTGCAGATCATCATCGCCGCCGTGCTTGGCGGCCGACGCACCATCCTCGGCGGCGTCCTCGGCGCTGTCTTTCTCATTGCCATGAGCGAGGCCTTGCGACCAATCGGCGATCTGGCGAACTTCGTCGTCTTCGCCATGGCACTCGTCGTCGTACTGCTCTTCCCCAGCGGCTTTTTCGGCCTGCTCACCCGCACCAAAGAGCCGGGCTAAAGCATGACCGAAGCCGCGCACCTCGAGGTCAAAGGCCTCACCAAGCGGTTCGGCGGTCTCGTCGCCGTGAAGGACATGTCGTTTGCCGTGCGCGCCGGCGAAATCCTCGGCCTGATCGGCCCGAACGGTTCCGGCAAATCGACGGTTATGAAGCTGATCATGGGCATCGAGCGCCCCGATTTCGGTTCGGTGCGCATCAGCGGCGTCGAGGTGGCGGGTTCGCCGTCGCACAAGATCGCGCGGCTGGGTGCCGGCATGGTGTTCCAGCATTCGCGCCCTTTGCATCGTCAGACCGTGCTCGAGAACATCAAGCTCGCGCTTTTGCCCGACAAGCTGACCCGGCTGCTGGCCGACCCCGATACCGATACCCGCGCCCGCGCCATCGCCGCACGGGTCGGTTTGAGCCATGTGCTCGACCGGCGGCCGGGGACGCTACCGTTCGCCGATCTGCGCAAGATCGAGATCGCCAAAGCGATCGCGCGCGATCCCAAGGTGCTGTTGATCGATGAGCCGTTCGCCGGCCTCACCGCGACGGAAACCGCGGCCTTCTCCGACCTGATCTGCGAGTTGCGCGACGACGGCCGTGCCGTGCTGCTGGTCGATCATAATGTGAAGAGCGTCGCCCGCCTGGTCGACCGCGTGCTTGCGATGTATGTCGGCGAACGCATTGCCGAAGGGTCGGCCGACGAGGTGATGCGCAATGAGACCGTGCGGCGCGTCTATCTCGGCGGCGACATTCAGACCGCGGCACGCCCGGAATCCTCGTTCCGCGATACGATGCCTTTCCTTGAAGTCCACAATGTCAGTGTCTTCTACGGCAAGGCGCAGGCGCTGGATAAAGTCTCGATTTACGTTCACGCTGGCGAATTCGTGTCGGTAGTCGGATTGAACGGCGCCGGCAAAACCACCCTGTTCAACGCCATATCGGGCATGCTGCCTTATGCCGGCGACATCCGCCGCGAAGGCGCCGCGTTGCGCGGCAAGACCGCGGCCACGATCGCGCGTAACGGCATCGTGCAATGCTCGGAAGGCCGCGACCTCTTTGTTGACATGACGGTGCGCGAAAACCTCGATCTCGGCGGCCAGCATCTGCCGCCCGCCGAAAACGCCGATCAGATCGGCTGGCTGTTCGAGCTCTTCCCCATTCTGCGCGAACGGCAGAAGCAGGCCGCCGGCACGCTCTCCGGCGGCGAGCAGCAGATGCTTACCATCGCCCGCGCGCTGATGATGAAGCCGAAGCTCCTGATCCTCGACGAGCCGACACTGGGTCTGGCGCCGGTCATTCTCGAACAGATATCGAAAGCGCTGGAACGCCTGCGGCAGACCACCGCGATCACGGTGCTGCTCGGCGAACAGAACGTCACCTTCGCATTGCCGCACGCCGACCGCGTCTATGTGCTCGAACACGCCCGTATCGTCTGGGAAGGCGGACCTGCCCGCTTCGCCGCCGAAGTCGGCACCGGATATTTGTAGGATGCCGGCGCGGTCTCGCGCCTCGCCAGATATTATTGGCTGAACACCAGACAGGTCGACGTGGCGCTGGCGCAAAGATTGCCGTCCTTGTCGAACAGCTTGCCTTCCGCGAAGCCGGCACGCCGTCCGAGCGAAACCACGCGGCCCTCGGCACGCACCGGTCCGCTCTTATCGGTAAGGGCGCGATGATAGGCAACCTTGAGCTCAAGCGTGGTGTAGCGCTGCCCGGCCTTGAGCCGCGAATGTACCGCGCAGCCGGTGACGGTATCGAGCAAGGTCGCAGCATAACCGCCATGGACCGAACCGATCGGATTATAGACCGCCTGCGTCGGCGAGCCTTCGAACACGACAAGACCTTCCTCGGCCGAAACCGGACGAAGGCCGAGCGTTTTGATGATGCCCTCATAGTCGGTCTTGCCGGCGAAAATGGCACGAAGCTGGTCAAGACCGGACAGCGCATGAAATTCTTCCATGGCGATCGTCATGTAATTTCCTCCGCTGTTGGACCCAATCCCAACTGCGCCTTTGATACTGTCATCAAAGATGAATGCCACACATATTATCAAGACTGCAGAGAATGCCGGTTTCCCCCGGCGGCGATTTGTTCTAAGCGACAGCGCGGCCAGAATTGCCCGCTTCACACAGGAGGCTTCCCATGATCCGCAAGGCAAAAGCTGTCTGGAGCGGCACCGGCCGCGACGGCAAGGGCAATCTTTCCACCGATTCCGGCGTGCTCGCCACCACGCCTTATTCGTACAAGACCCGCTTCGAAAACGAAAAGGGCACCAACCCGGAAGAGCTGATTGCCGCGGCTCACGCCGGGTGTTTCACCATGGCGCTGGCCTTTCAGCTCCAGGCCGCGGGCTTTACGCCGACCGAACTGAGCACCGAAGCGGCGGTAAGCCTCGATGCCGAAGGACAGGGTTTCAAGATCAGCAAGTCGGCCCTGACGCTGCGCGCCAAGGTTCCAAACCTCGACGAGGCTACCTTTAACCGGCTGGCCGGTGCCGCTGAGAAGAACTGCCCGGTTTCCAAGGTGCTTAACGCCGAGATCACGCTCGACGCCAAGCTGGGCTGAGCGGACTGAGCCAGTCAAGGTCTATGGCGCTATTTGCTTGCGGCGACCGCAGGCACCGGCGCCGCATCCTTGACGTTGGTTTGTTGGCTGATGACCAATTGCCAGCGGCCGTCGCGTTTCACGGCGACGCGAACGTTATGATAGGGCTTGCCGCCGCGGTAGGGCACGTGGTCGGTGAAGATCACTGCGGCGGTCGGCCCAAAGTCGAAAATCTGCATCTTTGTGACCGGATCGCCTGGCGCGCCGACTTTATCGGCCTGCTGTTTCCTCGCAATCACCGTGCGCTCGGCCTTATTGCGCATCGTCGTATTGTTGATGATGTAGAACTCCGACCCGATATCCTTGTCCCAATTGTCGGCGTCGTAGTGCAATTCCTCCATCTTGGTTTTCTGCCAAGCGGCGAGGATTTCCTTGTCCATTTTCGTGGTCGGCGTGTACGGCACGGTCTTACACGGGTTGTCGCAGTCCCCTGACCCCGCCGCGACTTCGACCGAAGCATGCGGCGCCGGCGTAACCACTGTGTCCAGCGCCACGAAAGCCTTCCATCCGGCCGGACGCTTGACCCAGATGCGCAAGAAGCGCGCGCCGTGGTGGGCGCCGAGAACGGTCTCGACGTTTCCATAAAAGTGCGTCTCTACAGCCGAACTCCTCGCCGTTCATGTTGGCCAAGCCTGAGAGATCGCCCAGCACGTCAGGCTTGCCGTGGACTTTTCCATCCGTATCGGTGAACTCGAATTTCGCATCGAGCAATTGGGAAACGGCGTCCTTGTCGTTCTTGCCGAGGGCCTGCGACAGTGCGTGATCGGCACGCAAGGCGGCCTGCTCGTTATCGGCGGCTGCGGCAGGAAAGGTGGTCGAAAGAATTGCTGCGAGCGCGCAAGATGAAAATGCGAAGGTGAAAGACGGCCTCATAGCGTTTCCTCTAAATTTTTTGCGATTGCAGGCGATAGAGATTGAGCGTGCGGCTTCAATAGGTCAAGGCACCGCTCGGGCGTGTAAGAAATCAATCAGCGCGGTCTCGGCGAGCACCGCTTCAGGAATGCTGTGCCGCGCAGAACGGGCGCGCTCCTCGGCTGTCTGTGTTGCCTGCAGATAGGCGCCGAGATGGCGCGCGCGTTCGATGATTTTTTTGTTTTCCGGCAGTCGCTCGCTCTCAAAGCGGCGCAACGCGCCCTCGACCTCCTGAGCATCGAGCGCCTCGGCAAGCGCCGCCGCGTCGTCGGCCGCCTTGGAGACGCCAGCGCCGACATGCGGCCGTGCCACGAAAGCGGCATCGCCGATAAGAGCGACACGCCCGAATGCGAGTTGCGGGCTTCCGAGATCGTAGATCGGCTGCAGTATCGGCTCATCAATCAGGCCGACGATGGCGCGGAATTGCGGCGCCAAAAACCGATCGGCCGCAGCCCGCATCGCCGCGATCGGTTCGGCCCGTATAAGCGGCGGCGGGATCGAGATCGAATGTACGGCGCCGTTTTTATCGGTGAGAAGCGACGGCAATTCGCTCGCTTCGTCGGCCGGCCGGTACCAGATCACATTGTAGCGCCGCTGGCCGGGGCGCAACTCGTTGTCAGGCCCCGCGACCGGGTAGCCGAGACATTGCTCACCCGGCGGCAGGCAGAACGTCATTGCCGTGAACAGTTCGCGATGGATATCCGGCGGTATTGCGCTTTCCGCCAATAGCGCGCGCCAGGCGACGTAGCCGGCATAAAGCGGCACGGCTTGCGGCAGACATTGCTGGCGCACGGTGGAGCGCAAGCCGTCGGCACCGATCAGAACCTCGGCGGCGACCGTGCTGCCGTCGCTCAACTGCGCGACGACACCCTCCCCGTTTTGGCTGAAAGCCTTGACCCCACGGTCGCGATGATAGCATTGCGGCGGAAAAGCATCGCGCAACAGGCGATAAACCCGCTCCCAGGCGGTGAGCACTTGCGGGCATTCGAGAGCGAGGCTCACATGACCCGCCGCATCGAGAATTTTGCGGGTCGTCACGGCGACACCGAGATCCCCTATGTCGAGCCCGAGCGCCTTCATCCGGGCGATCAATTCGGGCTGCGCCACGATCCCCGCGCCCCGGCCGGCCAGTTCCCGTTCGGCGCGCTCGAAAATATCGACGTCCCACCCCCGCTGCGTCAGCATGAGGCCGGCCAGGAGCCCGCTCATCGAGCCGCCGACGATCAAAGCGCGACGTTGGTTTACCATCCGAGCATCCGGGCGTTTCTCTAAGCTATTTCCTAATCCGGAAAGGTTTTCTATAGTGTGCCTACAAATCGTGGAGGAACGCTATGGCTCTGACCATGCTGGATAAGACGTCCGACAGCAGCCAAAAAACAGCCTGGCCGGCGACGATCGCGGCCGAGTTCGAGCGCGAGCGGCAGAACAATAACGGCTGTGTCGGCACCACGCTCGTTTCCGAGAGCGAGCGTGTGCGGGTCTGGATGATCCGGTTGGCGCCGGGCGAGCGGATCGGCTTCCACCGCCATGTCCTCGATTATTTCTGGACCTCGGTGTCGGGCGGCCGCGGCCGCCAGCATATCCATGACGGCACCACCGTCGAATACAGCTACCAGCCCGGCGAGACCCGCCACGAGACTTACGGCGCGGGGGAGTTCAAGGTTCACGACCTCGAGAACCTCGGCGACAAGGAGATGGTTTTCATGACCATCGAATTCCTTGACAGCGCCAACAAGCCGCTCGCGATTCCGGATCGAGTCCGCGCCGCGGCTTAGTGTCCGGCGCCCGCTTTCTTGCTGTCAAGCTCCGCGAAAGCGGGGCATGAAATATTCTCGACGCTTGGGGGAGCGTCAGCCACAATAGCCACCGCACCATCCGACTCGGCGGGTTTCGTCTTGTCGGACAATGAAAACAAAAGCGGTGTAGTCACAGAGGGGAGAGTTCCTGCAGGTTTACGCAGGACCAAGTAATGATCTTTTCTTACGATCTTCTCATCAACGCCATCGTATCCGGCATTTTGATCGGCGGCTTCTATGCGGCGGTGACATGCGGCGTGTCGATTTCGTTCGGCATTCTCGACATCGTCAATATCGCGCATCCGGCTTTCATCATTCTGGGCTCCTACATCGCCTACACGATCAATGCGAGCCTCGGGCTCGATCCGATCGTCACCGCGATCTTGGCGACGCCGCTGTTCTACGTGCTCGGCGCCGCCATCTATCAGGTCTATTATGTTTCGTTCGAAAAGCGCGGCCAGGAATCGCTGCGCGGGCTCGCTTTCTTCTTCGGCCTTTTGTTCATCACCGAAGTTTCGCTCGTTCTCTATTTCGGCGTCGATTACCGCTACGTCGATGCCGCCTATATCGGGCCGGCCTGGCACTTCGCCATGCTCGACATACCGTTTCGCATCCTGGTGCCGTGCGTGGTATCGCTCCTGCTGATAGCGATCCTGCAGCTGATCCTGACGCGCACCTTTATCGGCCGGGCCATCATGGCGGTCGCTCAGGATCAGTTGGCGTTGCGGCTGATGGCGATCGACCCGGTACGCATCAAGCGCATCGCTTTCGGTATCTCGATCGCGACGGCATCACTCGCCGGCGCATTTCTCATTATCATTCAGCCGGTCGAGCCATCGGTGGGGCGCGAATATATCGGCCGGGTGTTCGCGATCTGCGTGTTGGGCGGCATGGGCAGCCTGCCGGGGACCGTGATCGCGGCCATGCTGCTCGGTATCGTCGAGAGCCTCACTTCGACATTCTACGGCCCGTCCTGGGCGCCCGCCGTATCTTTCGGCTTCCTCCTTTTGACGCTGGCGGTACGGCCGGCAGGCCTGATGGGACGGTAAACCGTGCGCACGCCGATCTTCCTCCTCATCTGGCTTGTCGTTGCCGCAGCGGTTTTCGCGGGCTCGGCCGCGCTCGGCAATGATTACGTATTCTTCGCCGGCTATGTGGTGATGCAATATGTCGTGCTGTCGACCGCATGGAATATCCTCGGCGGCTATTGCGGCTATGTGAATTTCGGCTCCGCCGCCTTCTTCGCGCTCGGCGCCTATTCATCGGTGGCGATCTATAAATTCCACCCGTTGCCGATTCCGATCCTGATCGTCTTCGGCGGCGCGGTATCGGGCATCGTCGGCTTCGGCATGGGTTATCTGACGCTGCGGCTGCGCGGCGCGTTCTTCGCCATCGCGACGTTGGCGCTGGCCGTGGTGCTGGAAACGCTGGTCGTCAACTGGGATTATGTCGGGGGCTCGCGCGGCGCCTATATCGTGCGGCCGGAGGAAATTTATCCGATCGGCAATTACATCCGCTATCTGTTCCTGATCATGATGCTGCTCGCGGTCGGAGCGATCACAATCGCGCGGCTGATCGAACGGTCACGGCTCGGCTATGGCTTCGCCACCATCCGTGACGATGAACTGGCGGCGGAGGCTTCCGGGGTGCCGACGCTGCGGTTGAAGCTCGTTGCCACCACGATCTCCGGTGCGCTGATGGGCATGGCCGGCGCGCCGTTCCCCTATTACATCGGCTATCTGCAGCCGTCGTCGACTTTCGGGCTCGATTATGCGGTCAATTCGATCGCCATGCCGCTGATCGGCGGCACGACCAGTTGGGTCGGCCCCCTGATCGGCGCCGTCTTGCTGGGCTCGCTGCAACAGATCGCTACCGTCACCATTTCGTCGGCGGTCAATTTGCTGATCGTCGGCTGTCTTCTGGTCGGCTTCGTCATCGTCGCGCCGAACGGTATTGTGGGACTCTATCACAAGTACTTTCAGCGCAAGCCCGACGAATTCGTCGGCCGCCGCCATGTCGAGACCCAGTCGCCGGAGACCGTGCCGTGACGGACCTCCTCGCGATCGACAATCTCGGCAAGCGTTTCGGCGGTTTTGTTGCGTTGGACAATATCTCCTTGTCGGTCACACCGGGCGAGCGGCTCGGTCTGATCGGGCCGAACGGCTCCGGCAAGTCGACGCTGGTCAATTGCATCTGCGGCACGCTGCGCAACGAGCAAGGCAGTGTGCGTTTCGACGGCCGCAAGCTCGATGGGCTCGAAGCGCATCAGCGCACTCGCCTCGGCCTGTCGCGCAGCTTCCAGCTGCCGCGGCCGTTCCTGAGCTTGAGCCTCGCCGACAATATCCGCGTGCCGCTGCTCTATACCGTCGCCGCGCGTGGCGCGGTTCACGGCAAGCAGGAGATCGACGACAAATGCTTCGCACTGTTGCGCGAAGTCGGCCTCGACTCCAAAGCCCGCCTGCTGCCGCGAGACCTCACCCAGGTCGAAATGCGCAAGCTTGAACTGGCGCGCGCCATGGCGGCGGAGCCGAAACTCTTGATCGCCGACGAGGCCATGGCGGGGCTGACGCATTCCGAAGTCGAGGATATCCTGACGCTGCTGCTTCGCCTGAACGAACAGGGCGTCACCATCATCCTGATCGAACACATCATGCGGGCAGTAATGAGTTTCTCGCGGCGTCTAGTCGTCCTGGTGTCCGGCAAGAAAATCGCCGACGGATTGCCGGACGCAGTGATGCGCGACCCCGAAGTCGAGAGGGCGTATCTTGGCCAGTAGCATCAGCATCAACGGCATTCACGCGTCCTATGGCGCGGTGCGCGTGATCGATGATGTGTCGATCAAGGTCGACGGCGGCGAGACTGTCGTGCTGCTCGGCACCAATGGCAACGGCAAGTCGACGCTCATGAAATGCATCATGGGCATGGTGCGGCCGAGCCAAGGCTCGATTGTCGCCGAGATTGACGGCATCCATCACGATCTGGTCGGCCGCACCACCGAGGAAATTGTCGATCTCGGCATTGCGCTGGTGCCGGAGGGCCGCCGGCTGTTCCCGCTGTTGACGGTCGAAGAAAACCTGCTGCTCGGCGCCTATCGCCCGACCGCCCGTCGCGAGCTTGAACGCAATCTCGCGGTTTGCTTCGAGACCTTTCCGCGCCTCGCCGAGCGGCGCAAGCAGCTTGCCGGCAGCATGTCCGGCGGCGAGCAGCAGATGCTGGCGCTCGGCCGTGCGGTCATGCTGGCGCCGAAGATCCTGCTGGTTGACGAACCTTCGGTCGGTCTTGCGCCGATTCTGGTCAGCCGCACCATCGATGCCATTAACGAAATGAAGCAGCGTTATTCGCTTACGGTGCTGATGGCCGAACAGAACTTCAATCAAGCCATCCGCATCGCCGACCGCGGTTATGTCATCGTCCACGGCAAGATCGCCTTCGAAGGCCGCTCGACGGATGAACTCAACAATAACGATTTGATCAAGAAATTTTATCTGGGATTGTGAGGCGTCTCACTTTACCGGAAAGTCGAAATAAGTCTCCGGAAACGGTTCGTCCCGCAGCGTAAAGTGCCACCACTCCTTGTCGTAGCCGCGGAAGCCGCGCCGGTGCATGGCCGCCGCGAGCACCATGCGATTGGCGTGCTGCTCGGTGCTGATCGTCGAATCGGCGGTCCATGATTTCGGACTGAAAAAATCGAACGGCGTGCCCATAGCGAGTTCGTGCCCGTCCGCTCGGGCCAGCGTCAGATCGATGGTTGAGCCGCGTGAATGGCCGGAATGCGAGGCGATATAGCCGTCGCGGAACAGCGTGCGTTTATCGACATCGGGATAGAACTCGGCCTTGCCGGCGGTATCGGCGAGGTCTCGGGCCCAATGCATAAAATTCTCAACAGCGCGCACCGGCCGGTAACAATCGAACGCCTTGATGACGAGGCCACGCGGCTCGAGATCGCGCGCCACTTCGGCGAGCGCGGCGGCGGCTGGTTGGGTGAGCAGGCAATGCGGCGCCTGGTAGCCATCGATCGGCCGGCCGACGAAATTGTGCGAACCGGCATAACGCATGTCGAGGACCAGCCCCGGCACCACGGTCGCCGCATCGACAAATGCGGCGGGACGTTCCTGGGCGAGCGCGCAATGCACGCCGGACACGGTCAGCAGCGCAATGAAAAAGCAGTCCTTAATGCGGGCTGGCATGCACTTCGACCGTGACATGCGACAGGCCGGTAAGGCCGGCAAGGCGCGCCTTATAAACCGCCGGCGCCTGCGGCGCGGCGGAGACGACGGAAGCCACGACCGCGAGATGCCCGGGTCCGACCTGCCAGACGTGCAAATCGCAGACCCGGTCGCCATCGAGCTCCATCAGCGAGCGGATGTGCCGCGCCAGATCCGGATCGGGCACGGTGTCGAGCAGCACACAACCGGCGGCGCGCAACAGGCTCAGCGACCAGCTCGCTATCACCACAGCGCCTATCAATCCCACCAGCGGATCCAAAATATTCCAGCCGAACGCCCATGCCGCCGAGAGACCTGCGATCGCGAGGATCGATATCAAGGCATCGGCGAGCACGTGGACGTAGGCTGCACGTAGATTGATGTCGTGACCATGCGCGCTGCGACCACGCGCATTGTGGTCGTGCGCATTGTGGTCATGCGGCGCATGATAGTGCCCGTGATTGTGTGCCCCGCCATGCGCGTGCTCCTGGGCGTGATGATGCTCGTCGCGCAACAGCCAGGCGCTCGCCAGATTAACGAACAGGCCGAGTACCGCGATCGGTATAGCCTCGCGAAAATGAATCGCAACCGGATGGCCGAGACGCATGATCGAGTTGTAGGCGACGTCGAGCGCGATGATGCCGAGAATGATGGCGCTGGAAAAAGCCGCCAATTCGCCGAACTTGCCGGTGCCAAGCGAGAAACGGGTGTCGTCGGCGTGACGGCGGGCGAACAAATAAGCCAACGCCGCAATCGCCAGCGCCGTGACATGAGTTCCCATGTGCCAGCCGTCGGCGACAAGCGCGATCGAGCCGAACAGCGTACCGCCGGCAATCTCGATCACCATCATGACCGCAGTCAGCGCGACGACGCCCCAGGTGCGCCGCTCATGCCTGGCATGATGCGCGCCGAGGAAGGTGTGATTCTGCGTCCACGGGTCGACAAACTGCGAATGCACCAGGCACCTCGTTCGAACAACAAGCGCAGAATAGGATCAAAACAAGATGTTACGCTATTACTCTGCCGATTCAGTTTGGATTTCCGCTCGTCGCCGTAGATCGGCCGACATTATTTGCACGCCGATATCCATTGGCCTTCCAGCGTATTTTGCTGATCCATCGGCGGCATGCCGGTCATCGTCGCCAGCGTCCGCACTTTACCCGTGTAATGATGCGGACTGTCGAAATTGAATTCGCCGCTCAGTTCCATATCGAGCTGTCCCTTGCAGACGAGATGCCAGGTCAGCCGCGTTCCCACCAGACTACGCTCCATCGGCGCGCATTCCGAATTGACGGTGGTCGCCACCGGCGAAAACGTCGTCGCGAGATCCTGAGTCTGCTCGCTGGTCAGGCATTTGGTGGATTGATGCGGCGGCCCGACATCGCCCGCGGTCTGGGTGATGACATTCCATAGACCGGCTTCGATGCCGTCAGCGTGCGCCGCCGTAGCCATGAGCCCGGCGAAAATGATCGCCGCTGTACGAAATAATGCAGGCATTCGTCCCTCGTGCTTTACCGGGCAGTTTAGAGGCCATTGCGGTATCTAAACGCCATTCGTTAACCCCCTAGTAACCATATACCCGGCACATTTTGCCTGGGAGGCATACCGCTTTCCACCCCACCTGACTCTCGGGGGCGGCCTTGGACTCGAGCGCGGCTCCTATTCTCCGTGCCGGCGGCCCACCAGCCGCGGTGCATAGTTTTGAATCACGCGACCGCAAACGTGGCAAATCACCCGGCATGACCGACGTAGTATCGGCCGAGCGCGGCGAAACCGCTCTATCGCGGCTCGCCGACATTTCAACAATGCTGCGGCGCAGCGACATTGCGCTCGCGCTCGGCATGATGACGATCCTGGTGATCCTCATTATGCCGCTGCCGCCATTTTTTCTCGACTTCGCGCTGGCGATTTCCATCACGTTTTCCATTCTGATCCTGATGACAAGCCTGTTCATTCAGACGCCGCTCGAATTCTCGGCGTTTCCGACCGTGCTGCTGATTTCGACTATGCTGCGGCTGTCGCTCAACCTCGCGTCGACGCGGCTTATTCTCGCCCACGGCCATGAGGGCACCGCCGCCGCCGGACACGTCATCGAGGCGTTCGGCCGCTTCGTCATGGGCGGCAATTTCGTCATCGGCATCATCGTGTTCACGATCCTGGTGATCGTGAATTTCGTCGTCATCACCAAAGGCTCCGGCCGCATTGCCGAAGTCGCCGCCCGCTTCCACCTCGATGGCATGCCGGGCAAGCAGATGGCGATCGACGCCGACCTCAATGCCGGCCTCATCGACGAGAAAGAGGCGCGGCGGCGGCGCAAGGCGCTCGAAGACGAATCCGGATTTTTCGGCGCCATGGACGGCGCCTCGAAATTCGTACGCGGCGACGCCATCGCGGGCCTGCTCGTGGTTCTGATCAATGTCATGGGCGGCATGGTCATCGGCATCATGCAGGAGGGTTTGGGCTTCGCAGAGGCGGCACGCACCTACACGCTGCTCACCGTCGGCGACGGCCTGGTGACGCAAGTGCCGGCTTTGATCGTCTCGACCGCGGCGGGCTTGCTGGTTTCCAAGGCGGGCATTTCCGGCGCCGCCGACAAAGCGCTTCTTAGTCAGTTTTCCGGTTATCCGAAGGCGCTCGGCATGTCGGGCGCGGTCATGCTGATGATGGGAATGTTGCCCGGTATTCCCATGCTGCCGTTTCTCGCCCTCGGCGGCGGCGCGGCGGCCCTTGCTTATCTGATCAACCGCCGCACCAAAAAGGCCGTCGCTGTCGAAACCAAAAAGATCGAGACTGACAAGGCCGCGCCGGTCGAAGAACCGATCGCCGCGGCGCTCAAGATGGACGATCTCAAGATCGAGCTGGGCTATGCGCTGTTGCCGCTGGTCAATGCACCCGACGGCTCCGACCGTTTGACCGAGCAGATCAAAGCGCTGCGCCGGTCGCTGGCGGTCGAAATGGGCTTCGTCATGCCCGCCGTGCGCATCCTCGACAACATGCAGCTCGATGCCAACAGCTATGTGATCAAGATCAAGGAGGTCGAGGCCGGCAGCGGCAAGGTCTGGCATGGACAATACATGGTCATGGATCCGTCCGGCGGCCTGGTCACCTTGCCGGGCGTCCATACCACCGAACCGACCTTCGGGTTGCCGGCGACCTGGATCGACAGCGCGCTTAAAGAGGAGGCCGGCGTCAAAGGCCTCACCGTCGTCGATGCTCCGACCGTGCTGGCCACCCATCTCACCGAGCTGATCAAAGCCAATATGTCGGAGCTTTTGTCCTATGGCGAAGTGCAGAAACTGATCAAAGAATTGCCGAAGGAGCAGAGCGAGCTGATCAAGGATATCGTGCCGGCGCAGATCACCATTTCCGGCATCCAGCGCGTGCTGCAAATCCTGCTGGCCGAGCGGGTATCGATCCGCGACCTTTCGACGATCCTCGAAGGCATTGCCGACGGACTTCCCGGCACCCGCAATGCCGCGATGCTCGCCGAGCATGTGCGCGCCCGCCTGGCGCGTCAGCTCTGCGCCCAGCATGTCACCCCCACCGGCACGCTGCCGATCATCGCCCTCACCGCCAAATGGGAGCAGGCTTTCGCCGAATCGATCGTCGGCCAAGGCGATGATCGCAATCTCGCGATGCAACCGTCGAAACTGACCGAGTTCATCAATCTGATTCGTGAGAAATTCGAGCAGGCCGCACGCGACGGCGAGGCCCCCGTGCTGGTGACTTCGTCGGGCATACGGCCCTTCGTGCGCGGTATCGTCGAACGATTTCGCGCCCAAACCAGCGTCCTGGCGCAATCGGAGATTCACCCACGCGTCCGATTGAAAACTGTCGGCAGTATCTGATTTTCTGATCCAAAGCGGTCAGACGGTTCCAGGAACCAACGCCCCGATCACTCGTTATCACGGGTCATCACCGAATGGTGAGGACGGGTTCCTTAAAGCGGAACGGGTACTTAGGTCGATATTGTCGGGGTGAACCCTTTCACCGGATTGCTGCGACTAATAGGCAAAACGGGAGGCTATTATGAATCATTCGATGTACAGCGCCGACCGCGGCACACATTTGAAGATCGTCGTCATTGGTCTGCTTTGCGCGACTGTTGTCGCGGCGGTGGGCTTATTTTCTCACGTCAGCAGCGACCTCGATCTCGGCACCGCAGCGCTGGTGAAAGCGGGCCAGCCGACCAACATGAGCGGACGGCTTCCGGATATTCGCTAACCGCTTTCATCAATTCGTAAATCGCAAAAAAGTTGGGCCGGACATAGCCGTCCGAAAGACGGCGTCGCTCCACTTGCTTATGCCCCGGCCATTTCCGTTTATGCCCATCAGTGAGTTAGCTCGGCGAGCCCGGCACCGATTCGAACATCTTGCCGGTGAACAGGATCGGCCCGGTCGGCGCGCCGCTGGGTGAGCCCCCGGCAGGCTCAAGCGATACCGCATAATCCGCCGCTCGCATCGTTGCGACATCGAAGCCCGCGGGCAGCGGGCGGGTCGTGAATTCCTCGCCACCGACCAAACCCAGCGAACGCGGATTCGCATTTTTGTTCGATATCAGCCACAGCTGATAGCTACGACCGCTTTCAGGCGTTGCCGAAACCGTGCGTACCGTGAAGCTCTTATTTTGCGGATCGACGGTGAGCAGAAAGGCCGGCGCGGTGGGCTCCTGTTTCAGCACCGCGGTGAGCCGGGCGCCGGGCGGCTGCGGCTGTGCGGCGACTATCGGCTGCGGTTGCCGGCTCAGCGGAATGAGGCCCGGCGCAAATTGCGTGACAGCGACGAAGAGCGCCAGCACCGCGGCAATCGCCGTCATAAGGACGGTGACGCCGCGCCAGCGGCGCACGCCGCGGCGCAGTCTGATAATTTCGGCACTGCGTTCGGCGGACGGCGGCGACATCGCCAATGGCGGCTCGGGCGGCAACAGCGTTTCAGCCGTCACCTCTGGTTCCTGCGGCTCGCCTTCCGGCTCCAGCAAGCTCGAGGCCAAGGCGTCGACCAGCGATGCGTCGTCCAAATTCGACTTCGGCTCGTCCAAATCCCGCGGGGGGTTTAGTTCATCTAAATCGCGCGGGGGGCTCAGTTCATCCAAATCGCGCGGCGGGTTCAATTCGTCCAAATCTTGCGGGACCTCGGCCAAAATGTCCGACGCCGGGTCGAATAATGGATCCGGCGCCGGATTGGTTTCCGGATGCGGCTCCGGCGCGATCTCGGGCGAGGCGTGTTCGAAAGGCGGCTCAGCGGTTTCCGCCTCGGCCGTGTCGCGCGGCTGGCTACCGATGTCGCTGCGGATTTTGTCCCAGAGATCCGGCGGCGGATCGACCGCCTCGACCATGACATTGAGTTCACCCAGCCGGCGTTCCCACACGCGCACGATCTCGGCGAAACCCGGATCGATGACGAGCAGCGCCTCGGCCTGTTCGCGCTCGTCGGCCGCGAGCGTTCCCAAAACATATTCGGCAGCTAGTGCATCCCGGTCGTCATCGTACATTCACAGATCTCTCATTGTCGGCATGATTTTGTCCAAAAGCTGCGGCGATCAGCCTTCGGAATCAGTTTCTGGCACCCATACACTCACGAATTTCGAGCAGACTGCGGCGAAGCCAGGTCTTGATTGTGTTCACCGGGATGTCGAGCTTCGCCGCCAGTTGATCGCGGCTCCACCCGCTGTAATAGGCCAACAGCACGATGCGCTGTTTTTCCGGATCGAGCTTGCCGAGGCAGGTCAACAGCCGCCTGAGCTCCTCGTTCATCTCTCGCCGGGCGAGCGGCGGCGGCGCCTCGGCGGCGACTTCAACCGCCTCCGGTTCTTCCTCGATCGAAACGTCGCCGCGCTTGCGTACGATATCGATGGCGCGGTTGCGTGCCATCGCCACCATCCAGGTGATGGGGCTCGCGATCGCGGGGTCGAATTGGGCCGCCATTTTCCAGACCTTGAGATAAGTTTCCTGCATGACCTCTTCGGCCAAGGCCGGCCTGCCTAAGATACGGAGCAGCACCCCATAGAGTTTCGCGCGCGTCGCAACGTATAAGCGCTCGAACGCGGCCTCGTCGCCATGAGCGACGGCCCCAAGCAGCCAAACCAATTCGGACTGTATCAACATCAACGCCCCTGAAACACCGGGGTCTCACCCTGGCCGATTATCGCCGCGGACCCAGGGTTTCGTCGAGAGCGAATACGATCGAACTGACGCTAAATGCGTCTCACTTTGACACAGCTTGGCGCTCATTCCCGCAAAAACGGAAATTCCGTTGGAAAACTCAAAGCTGGCTTGAGGGGCTTACGCCGGCGCGATGCCGCGCGCGCGTAGTAGCGCGATACCGTCAAGCTCGGCCTGCTCGGCGGCACTTTCCGCCTCGCGTTCGCGCATCTGGTCGCGCTCATCGAGCAGTTCGACCTTCTTGAGATCGTCGAAGGCCTCGCCGAGCGCGGACTTCGCATCATCGAGCTGGATGCGAAGTTCGTCGGCGGAGCGCTTGAGATTTTCGCGGCGAGCGATCGCAGCCTTGGCATAGGTCGGATAGGCGAAATGGCCGGGATCGTGGATTCCGGCGCGATCCTGCTCGACGCGGATTTCGCGCTCGAGATCACCCGCCATGCGCTCAAATTCAGCGATCATGGTTTCGATCTGGGCGACTTTGCGCCGCTTCTCGTCGACCTGAAATTTCTTCAGGCGAATAAGCGTCTCACGGGACTTCATCGACTACTACCCCCCGAAGCCAAGCCAGAACCTCGGGGGCCACCGGGCCCCCGAAGGTCAGATCGTGGCACGATAACGTTAGCGTTAGGTTTCCGCGCCCGCGGTAATCTGCGCCAATCGGCGATATCCTTCCGCCAAGCTGGTTGCTTCTTCCTTACCTTGGGCAAGAAAGTCCTCGAGCGGCTTGTGCAGGCGGATGGCCTCATCAACCTCGGGGCTGGTGCCGGCGCGGTAGGCCCCAAGCCGGATCAGTTCTTCCATATCCGCGTAGGTAGCCATGACCTGCCGCGCCCGGGTGATAGCCGGCAGATAGGCCGGATCGGCCGCCCGGGGCATGGTGCGCGAGATCGATTTCAGGACATTAATGGCCGGGTAGCGGCCGCGCTCGGCGATGGCGCGTTCCATGACAATATGGCCGTCGAGAATGCCGCGCACCGCGTCGGCGATCGGCTCATTGTGGTCGTCGCCGTCGACCAAAACAGTAAAGATGCCGGTGATGGTGCCTTGGTCGGTACCGGGGCCGGCCCGCTCCAGAAGCCGCGGCAATTCGGTGAATACCGTCGGCGTATAGCCTTTGGCGGTCGGCGGCTCGCCGGCGGATAGTCCAATCTCGCGCTGTGCCATGGCAAAGCGTGTTACCGAATCCATCAGCACCAGAACGTCTTTGCCCTCGTCGCGAAAATACTCGGCAATGGCGAGCGTCTCATGGGCGGCTTGGCGGCGCATCAACGCCGGCTCGTCGGAGGTCGAAACCACGACGACCGAGCGGGCAAGACCGGCATCGCCAAGATCGTCCTGCAAGAACTCCTGTACCTCGCGGCCGCGTTCGCCGATCAGCCCGATCACGGTGACGTCGGCGGCGACGTTGCGGGCCAGCATCGATAGCAAGACCGATTTGCCGACGCCGGAGCCGGAGAAAATTCCCATCCGCTGCCCGCGGCAGCAGGTGATGAATGTGTTGAGCGTCCGCACCCCGAGGTCGAGCGGTGAGCCGACCCGGCGGCGCGCATGCGCAAGCGGCGGGGTGTTGCGGAAAGGATAAGGCGAAGGGCCCAACAGCAAAGCGCCCTTGCCGTCGATCGGTTCGCCTAAAGCATTGACGACGCGGCCAAGCCATCCGGCCGACGGCCGCACCGCGCCGGCGACCGCGGTGACCAGCGCCCGGCAACCGCGCCGCACTCCTTCGAGCGGCGCGAACGGCATCAGCAGCGCGTTAACGCCCGAGAACCCGACGACCTCGCAAGGAATGTTCATGGCCGGGGTTTCAATAATCACGCGAGCGCCGACCGACATCGCATGCAGAGGACCGGCAACCTCCACCATCAGACCGCGAACGCCGACGACGCGGCCATAAATCTCGATGCCGTCGAGTTCATTGATCTGTTCGGCAAGTGCCTTCATCGGCTTCCCTCGCTCCAGATTCGCCAATTCGTCGGTCGTGAGGGAAAAAGAATGGTTACTCCCGGCCGCACGATCTTAATCGCTTGTTTACCCGGGCCGTTAATCATTGCGCAGTTGTCCTTAGGGCCAAGGCAAGCTCGCCCACCCCAGAACGGGACGGGTGAGTCGGATGAATCGGTTAGCGCCGGTACTTAAACTGATACATGAACGTGGACGTGGCTGAAAAATCACTATCTCGCAACATCTTAAGGCGATTCGTAAGAATTCGCCTAATGAGAGCTTGCGCGACGGAATCAGGTTTTGTTAACCATAGCCCGGGTATTGTTCCGAATCAGTTTGTAGAGGGCGTTTTCCAGAGGCCGCCGCAGCGGCGCGCCGACCTTAAGCCCGTGTGGCGAAGAAGGGGACTGGCATGCGCGTATTGCTAATTGAAGACGATAGCGCCACCGCGCAATCGATCGAGCTGATGCTCAAATCCGAGAGCTTCAATGTCTATACGACCGACCTCGGCGAAGAAGGCATCGATCTCGGCAAGATCTATGACTACGACATCATCCTGCTCGATCTGAACCTGCCAGATATGTCGGGCTTCGAGGTGCTCCGCAGCCTTCGCGTGTCGAAGGTGAAGACGCCGATCCTGATCCTCTCGGGGCTAGCTGGAATTGAGGATAAGGTGCGGGGTCTCGGCTTCGGCGCTGACGACTACATGACCAAGCCCTTCCATAAGGACGAGTTGGTGGCACGCATCCACGCGATCGTGCGCCGCTCCAAGGGTCACGCCCAGTCGGTCATCAATACCGGCGACCTTTGCGTCAATCTCGACACCAAGACGGTCGAGGTGAACAGTGCCCGCGTGCATCTCACCGGCAAAGAGTACCAGATGTTGGAACTCTTGAGTCTGCGCAAAGGCACGACGCTGACCAAGGAAATGTTCCTCAATCACCTCTATGGCGGCATGGATGAGCCGGAGCTGAAGATCATCGACGTCTTCATCTGCAAGCTCCGCAAGAAGCTCGCCAATGCCTCGAGCGGCAAGAACTACATCGAAACGGTGTGGGGCCGTGGCTACGTGCTGCGCGAACCATCCGACGACGAAGTGAGGATACCGGCGTAACGTCCCTCGCCGTCCCCGAAATCAAAACCCCGGCCATTGGCCGGGGTTTTTTTATTGGATATGCCCGCGTCTTAGCGGCCGCCGCCGATCGCAACAAGACGCGGGACGCTCCTGACGGGAATTGCCGCTGCTCGCGGCGTCAGGTTCGGCATATAGAGACCGCGTTTGTCGGGGGCCATTTTGAAGCGGTCGGTCAGTCCGACCACGGTTTCGGCCGCGCCGAGGACCAGATAGCCATCGGCGGCGGTGAGCGCTGCCAGTCGGTTGAGCACACTGGTCTTGGTGTCCTGATCGAAATAAATCAGCACGTTGCGGCAGAAGATGAGATCGAATGGACCGAGCTGGGAGAAATCGTGCAGCAGATTGAGCTGCCGGTATTTCACCATGCCGCGGATGTCCGGTGCGATCTGCCACAAGTCGCCGCACTGCGAGAAATGCTTGATCAGAAGCTGAATCGGCAGACCGCGCTGCACTTCAAACTGGGTGTAAAGCCCTGCCCGCGCCTTTTCCAGAACTTCGTTGGAAAGATCGGTGGCGATAATTTCGATATGCCAGCCGGCGATATCGCGCCCCATCTCTTTAAGGCACATCGCGAGCGAATAGGGCTCCTGCCCGGTCGAGGCGGCGGCAGACCAGATGCGAATGCTGCGCGACGCCCGCCGCGCCGCCAGTAATGCCGGCAAGATGGTCTGCCGGAAATGCTCGAACGGCGTCTTGTCACGGAAGAAAAAGAACTCGTTGGTCGTCATAGCCTCAACGACCGCGGTCATCAGTGCGCATTCAGGCGCCGCTCTGAGCGCGGCGACGAGTTCACCCAGACTGCTGAGCCCCGACCTGCGCACCACAGGCAGCAGCCGGCTTTCGACCAAATATTGCTTGTCGGCCGACAGGACGAGACCCGATCGTTCCTTGAGGCGTCTGCGCAGGAACTCGTAATCATCGTGAATCAAGATCGGTCCCCCGAAAACAGTCGAATGATTTTTGGTGCAATTTTATCGAGCGGCAGAACCGCGGAGCACAAGCCGGCTTGCGCTACCGAGCGCGGCATTCCCCAGACCACCGAACTCGCCTCGTCTTGGGCTATCACGCTGCCGCCGGCCGCGACGATATCGGCGGCGCCGCGCGTGCCGTCGGCCCCCATGCCCGTCAGCACGAGGCCAAGGCTGGCAGCGCCCCAGACTGCTGCAGCGGAGGTGAACAGCGCGTCCACCGCGGGCTTGCAGAAATTGATCGGCGGATCGTCACCCAGCGCAATTTTGATGCCGCCGTCGGAAGCGCGGACGACCCGCATATGACGGCCGCCCGGCGCCACGTAAATACCGCCGGCAAGCACCGGTTCGCCGTCCTCGGCTTCATGAGCGCCGCGGCCGCCGATCCGCGACAGGTGTTCGGCCAGCACGGTCGTGAAGGTCGGCGGCATGTGCTGCGTAATCAGGAGCGGCGCGCGGTCGACGGCGGCGGGAAGTTTTTCTACCAAAGCGGTGAGCGCTTGCGGCCCTCCGGTCGATGAGCCGATCAACAACGCACGCGGTGGCGTGAGCGCAAACGGGCGCAACTGAACCGCACCGGTCTCGGGCGCGAATTGCGAGCTCTTGCGGCTGCGTGGTGCCGGCGTTTGCTTGCTCGTCGGGGATGGCACAATTCCCGGTGCCGGAACGCGGGCTAGGCCACGCGATGAGCGGTTGCGGCCTAGCGTGCGGATTTTTTCGATGAATTCGCGTCGGAACTCGACCGAGGTGGTAGCCTCGCGCGCCGTCTCGGGCTTCGGAATGTAATCGGCGGCCCCCAGTGCCAACGCCCGCAAGCTGATCTCGGCGCTGCGGCGGGTGAACGTCGACACCATGATGACAACGAGATCGCGCTTTTTTTGCAAAAGCAGCGGTAGTGCCGAAATGCCGTCCAGCTCCGGCATGTCGATGTCGAGAACGACGACATCGACATCGCCTTGCTCGATCCGGGCCACCGCCTCGCGTCCGTTCCGCAGCGATGCCATAACCCGCATGTCGGGCTCGCCGTCGACCCAGCGGGCCAACAGGCTGCGCACAACCACGGCATCATCGACGACCATGACGCGGATCGGCGCTTCAGCAGGGGATGCGGAGATCGCGGCGGCGAGAACGCTACTCATGATGTGCGCACTTCCGGGTACTCGGCCTCAAACACTCGATAAATTCACTTCAACAACGCGGTGCGGCGCCGACCTAGATCAGACCGACTTCCTGAAATTTGGCTTCGACAATGTCCTTGTCGAACGGCTTCATTATGTATTCGTTGGCGCCGGCATGAAGCGCACGCGCAATGTGGGCGACGTCGTTTTCCGTGGTGCAGAACACCACTTTCGGCCGGTCGCCACCGGGCAGCCTGCGCAGCACGCGAAGGAAATCATAGCCGTCCATCTTCGGCATGTTCCAGTCGAGGAGGATGGCATCGGGCAATTGCGCCCGGCACGATTCGATCGCTTCCTCGCCGTTCTCCGCCTCCACGATCTGGAATTCGAGGCCTTCGAGAATACGCCGCGCCACCTTTCGGATGACGCTGGAGTCGTCCACTATCAAACACGTTTTCATCGCTTCCTCACTCCGCGGCGAAGCCGCCGCAATGTCCGTCCCTTGCATCCGTATTGTTCATGCCGCCGCGGCCTCAACCCCGAAGTCCAGCACCCGGTCGATGTCGAGCGCGACAAGAAGCTGCCCGTCGAGCCGGAATACTCCAGACGATACGCGCGAGAGATTGCGGTCGAGATTAATCGGATTGGGCTCGAGATCGGCGGCCGGCAGCTTGAGCACCTCGCCGATGCTATCGACCACGAGGCCGAACGATTCGGCGCCGATCTCGATGCCGATCGCCATCGGCACCGACTGGGCCGCGGATTTGCTGCGCGCTTCCAAACCAAGCCGGTTGCACAGATGGATCGCGGTCACGATACGGCCGCGCAGATTGAGCACGCCCGCAATCTCCGAACCGGCGAGCGGTACGCGGGTGATATTGGCCAGCCTGAAGACGTCCTGCACACGCTCGATCGGCAGACCGAACATCTGCCCGCCGGCGGTGAAAGTAACGTATTCGGCCAGGTTGTCTGTTTCGTTCATCATGTCACGCTGCCCGATCGACCTCGGCGCCCTGTTCCTTGATCGCCGCGATCAGCCCGGCGCGGTCGAACTTGGCGACGAAATCGTGGAAGCCAACGGCGCGCCCGCGCTCGATGGCATCGTTGGAAACCATGGTGGCGAGCGCGATGATAGGCATGTCCGCGGTGCCCGGGGTGCCCCGCATCGCCTCGGCGAGCGCAAAGCCGTCCATGTCGGGCATTTCGATATCGGTCACGACAAGATCGAACCGCATGCCGGATTTTAGCATGCGCAACGCCTCGGCCGCCGAGGCTACCGCGACAACCTGATAGCCAGCCGCTTTGATGAGCGGTGCCAAGAGGTCGCGGAAGAAAGCGAAATCGTCGACCAAGAGGACGTTGCGCTTCGGCCGCGTGGCCGCGCCGTCGCGACTGCGGAACCAATCTTCAAAGGCCTGCGGCAGGAAATGCCCGATATCGATGATTTCGGTCGTCAGCCCTTTGACAACGGCATAGCCGAGCAGGCCAGGACGATTGCTCGCCACCTCGATATCGAGCTTATCCTCGACGATATCGACGATCTCGTCGACCACAAGACCCATCGAGCGGCCATGGTCGGAAAACACCAGGATCGGCTGGGTGCCTTCGCGTTTCAGGCTCGCTTCGGTATCGAAGCACAGAAGCGGCATCAACTGATCGCGGTATTGCACCAGATGCCGGCCGTCGGAAATCTCGATGCGCCGGCAATCGATCTCCTCCAAGCGGGTGACGAGCGACAGCGGCACGGCTTTCGGCTGCTGCGAGCCGGCGCGGAACACCAGGAGAGATACGGTGGCCTCGCTCGCGACCTGCTCGCTTAACTTGCGCTCCGGCGCCTCGGCGCGGGCGGTCTGAATAGCTCGGCCCAGCGACTGAGCCACGCCGTTCGGATCGAGGATCATGATCACCGAGCCGTCACCGAGGATCGTGGTGCCGGAAAACACGCCGATGTGCCGCAGCTTCGACGACATCGGCTTGATGACGATTTCCTCGGTATGAAACACGCTGTCGACGATGGTCCCGAATACGAGATTGCCGACCTGCGTGACGACGACGAAACCGCTTTCGCCGTCGCTGGTGCCGAGGCGCAATATTTCCTTGAGATGCAGCAGCGGCAACAGCGTATCCCGCAACCGCAGCACCGGCGTGTCCTTGATCCGTTCGATGCGATGCTCCCCGGCGCCGCCGGCGCGCACCAGCTCGAGCACCGACAGCTGCGGAATGGCGAAACGCTCGCCGCCCGCCTCGACAATCAGTGCCGATACGATCGCCAGTGTGAGGGGAATCTTGATCGTGAAGGAGGTGCCGGCGCCCGGAGTGGAGTTCAGGTCGACCGTGCCGCCGATCTGCTCGATATTGTTACGGACGACGTCCATGCCGACGCCACGGCCGGAAATGCTCGTTATCTGGCTGGCGGTGGAGAACCCGGGGGCGAAGATCAAATTGCAGATTTCGCCCTCGGATTTCGCCGCCATCTCGGCTTCGGTGGCGAACCCTGTTTCGATAGCTTTGTTTTTGATGCGGGCGATGTCGAGGCCGCGGCCGTCATCACTGATTTCAATGATGATGTGACCGCCTTGGTGGCAGGCGCTGAGCCTGATCGTGCCGCTCGGCGGTTTGCCGGCGGCTATCCGCTCGGCCGGGCTTTCGATGCCGTGGTCGGCGCAGTTGCGCACCAGATGCGTGAGCGGATCCTTCACCAGTTCGAGCACCTGACGATCGAGCTCGGTCTCGGCGCCTGTCATTTCAAGTTCGATGTCCTTGCCGAGTTCGGTCGACAGATCGCGCACGATGCGCGGAAATTTCTGCCAGGCATTGCCGATCGGCTGCATACGCGTCTTCATCACGCCTTCCTGCAGCTCGGCGGTAACGTTCGACAGCCGCTGCAGCGGCGCCTTGAAATCGGAATCCTCGTGCCGGCGCACGATCTCAAGAAGCTGATTGCGCGTCAGCACAAGTTCCGAAACCGTGGTCATCAGATGATCGAGCGTATCGACATTGACGCGGATCGAATGCGTGGCGAATTTTTCGCCGTTTTCAGCGGAAGCCGGCTCGCCGCGCCGCTCATCGCCGGAGCGGCGATCATCAGCGTTGCGGCGGTCGTGCTCACGACGCTGCTCTTCCCCGCTCTGCGGAACTTCGGCGGACGCCGTCGCGGCTTCGGCGCGCGGAGCCACGGGCGGGGCCGCGGGCACGCCGCGGGCCATGGCTGCCAGCTGTTCGATAAGATCGGTGTCGTCCCCCGCCGGCTCCTCCTGCTTGGTTTCAAGCGCGTTGAGGATCGTTTTGACGCGATCGAGGGTCGAAAGAATGAGCGTCACGGCTGGCGCCGTGACCGGCATGCCGTCGCGGAATTTGCCCATCAGCGTTTCGGCGCTGTGAGTGAGTTTTTCGAGCCGGGACAGGGCCAGAAAGCCGCAGGTGCCTTTGATGGTGTGGACCAGCCGAAAAATATGGCCGAGGATTTGAGCGTTATTCGGCTCCTGCTCGAAACGTACGAGTTCGGCGTCGACCAGGTCGAGGCTTTCCCCGGTCTCGGTCAGGAAGTCCCGCAGCAACTCGTCCATACCCAGGCGCCTCATCGCCGCCGGCAGTCGCCAGCACACGCAAAACGTGTATTCCGATGTAAGGCGCGCACTGCGCGCGCCGCCTTCGCCAGGCGCATGACGCCTGATCGGGCAGCTTCAGTCTGTTGGTAAAGGGTTTAATTTCAGTTGCAGGAACCGCCGAACTGGCCGGTAACTTTGGCCGTCACTGCGCGGCTACCACCACCGCCTCGCCCTCCACGGCGGCCGATGCGCTCAATCCGCAATCCCGAGCCAGGATACCGGTATAAAACGGCTGAATGGCGTGAGCGTCGACAGTATGGGCTGGATTGCCGCCGAGAAGCTCCGCCGCGGTTGCAGGTAGACGCGCATTGAGTCCGGTAGCGGTAACCCGATAGCCGGTGCCGACGGCATCGACGGTCAGCGTGCCGCCACGCGGGACCGCACCGACGGCAACCACCAGCATGTTCAAAAGCAGCTTCGCGCGGTTCTTCGGCACCAATTCCCGCTGCAAATTCCACACGATCGTGATTTTGCCGTCCTCGATCATGCCGCGTGCGGCCTTTTCGGCGTCGCCGAGCTCGATCTGCGCGCCCGCAGAACCCGCCGCGCCGAAGGCGAGACGGCAAAACTGCAGCTTGGCGGAGGCCTGCCCGGCGCTCTTCTTGATCAGGTCGAGCGCGAAGGTCTTGGTCTCCTCGTCCTTGTTCTCCTCCAGGACTTCGAGCCCGTTGACGATGGCGCCAACCGGACTGATCAGGTCATGGCAAACCCGCGAGCACAAAAGTGCCGCAAGATCGAGGGCGCCCATGGTCATGGGGACGGAAGCAGGCATCGGAGGAACAGGAGCAGGGGCGGACATGAAACGACTCCGCTACAATGGGATTCGATCCTGTCCCGTGTCACAGCCCACGCAATTCGGCAATCGCGCCCTGTTTGGCGCCCTCCCCGGTTGATAATCGGCCTTATGCGGTTCTTCGGCTCTCGTGCTAGACCGCACCGCGTTTTGCCGCTTCGCGACAGTCTGGAGCCATCTTTGCCTGCCTTCGATATTGCCGATTACACCGAACTGCTGGCGGAACTGACCAGAATCGGCGAGCACGCCGCACAAGCGATCAGGGATTGGGCCGGCAACGCGCCAGTACGCACGAAAGCCGACGGGTCGCCGGTCACGGCAGCCGATGAAGCCGCCGAAACCGTGATCTGCGAAGGCTTGGCACGGCTCGCGCCGCATGTACCGATCATTTCCGAGGAGCAGGCCGCGTGTGAGAAACCGAAACCGTCGCAGTGTGCGGCGGATGGTTATTTCCTGGTCGATCCGCTTGACGGGACGCGGGAATTTATCGCCGGGCGGGACGAATATACCGTCAATATCGCGCTTATCCGGGGCGGTGCGCCGGTCCTCGGCATCATCGTGGCACCGGCCCTCGGCTTGACCTGGCGCGGCATAGTTGGCCGCGGCGCCGACCGCATCGCCGCGGCTGACGGCAAAAGCGCGGCGCCGCAGCCCATCCGGACCCGGCCGCGTTCGGCGGAGGAACTCGTCGCGCTGGCGAGCCGATCGCATCTTGATGGACGCACAGCCGCCTACTTGGACGGCCTGCCGCAGGCCAAGGTCATTCAATGCGGCTCTTCGATTAAATTTTGTCGTATCGCCGAAGGCGCCGCCGATCTTTATCCGCGGTTTGCACCGACCCACGATTGGGACATCGCGGCCGGCCACGCCATCCTGAAAGCGGCCGGCGGGGCCGTAACCGCGCTTGATGGCTCACCACTGGTCTATGGCACCGCCGATCTTCTGATTCCGGCTTTTCTCGCCAGCGGCACCCCGACTACGGCGTAAGCGTGCGCTGCACCTCCGGCCATTTGCGGTCCGCCGGGCCAATGACCCGGTTCGGATCGGTGACGAATTTGTCGCGCCGGTCATCATTGTAGAACAGAAATAGTCTTGAGCTCGAGATCAGCCAGGCGTTGGGGTTGCCCGCGACCGCAAGGCCGCGCGCCACGCCGAGCGGATCGTGACCGCCATATTGCGGCATGTAAATATCGGGCCGCGCCGCGAAGGCGGCGCGATTACCGATATTGGCAAAGCGCCAGATCGCACCGGCATACCGCAATTCGAAGTCGGGGCTCCCTTCCACCGGTTTGGCGTCGGTGAAATAGGCGACCGGATCGTAGCCGGAAATGGCAAGGCCAGTGTGCCAGTCGACGACGACCTGCTCATTCGCGTCAGCCCGCGAGGCCGGCACGCCGACAGCGAGCACGACGCCCGTATAGACCGCAAAACCGGCGCAGGCAGCGAGCCAAGATGCAAAAGCAGACGAAAGAGACGAAGGAGGAGACCACACCGACCGCGGCGCGTGGCCTTCGCCGTATCGCTTTCGTTTTTGCCGTCCTGTCGTCATAGTTTCGGCAAAGGCTGGACTGATTCGTATTGCTCGTGCCTTCACTTAGACCGGATCGCGTGAGCAAGGGGTTAAGCCGGGGAACTGACCATGAATCTGACCTCGCGGATCGCGGCTGTCGCCGCCGTTACGACAGCGCTGGCGGTGATGTTCAAAGCCGTTCCGGCTGGCGCCCAAGGGGTGCCGACGCAGCCGGTGCAATCCATGCCGGCACCGCCGCCGCAGGCCGCACCATATCAAGCACCGCCGCAGGCGGCGCCGTATCAGCCGCCCCCGCAATCCGCCCCGCCCGACGCCGCACCACCGCCCTCGTCCTCGTCGCGCGAGTTTTCGCCGGATGAGTTGATCGATGCCGGGCACCGCTTCTTCGGCGGCGTATCGCGCGGTCTCGCCATGGTGGTCGAAAAGGCAGTCAGCCAATGGGGCCAGCCGAACGGCTATGTTTTGGGCGAGGAAGCCAGCGGCGCCTTCGTCGGCGGCCTGCGCTATGGCGACGGCACGCTCTATACCAAGAACGCCGGCGACTTGCGGGTGTTCTGGCAGGGCCCTTCTGTCGGATTCGATGCCGGTGCCGACGGCGCGCGGACCATGATGCTGGTCTATAACCTGCCGCAGACGCATGCGATCTTCAACCGGTTCGGCGGTATCAATGGCTCGGCCTATTTCATAGGCGGCTTCGGCATGACGGCGCTCATCGCCGATAACATCACCATCGTGCCGATCCGCTCCGGTGTCGGGCTCCGGCTCGGCGCCAATCTCGGCTACCTCAAATTCACCGAACGGCCGACCTGGAATCCGTTTTGATACGCTTGGCGTAACGGACGAAGTCGGTTTAGGTTAATTGCCGTTGAGTGTGGTGCCGCCCGCACCCCCATGGCATGGTTGTGCCGCGTTCCCCCTCTATCGAGGGGGCTTGGAGGCGTAGCGTCATGATCGAACCGGTCATGTATTTCGGGATCGGGTTCCTCGTCGCGGCATTGCTCTGCCTCCTGTTCGTTCCGCTGGTGCATAATCGCGCCGTGCGACTGACCATGCGGCGGCTCGAAGCGGCGACGCCATTGTCGATCGCCGAGATCCGCGCCGACAAGGATCAGCTGCGCGCCGAATTTGCGATGTCGACCCGGCGGCTCGAAATGAGCGTCGAGAAGATGAAGGCGCGGACGACCACGCAGCTCGCCGAGCTCGGCAAAAAGACCGACGCCATCAATCAGCTGCGCAAGGAATTAGGCGAGAAGACTGCGACGATCTTCGCGCTCGAAGCACGCGACCGAACGCTGCGCGATCAGCTCCGCGGCACCGAGGAGGAATTCCAGATCAAGTCGAGTGCGCTGCGCGAAGCCGAGCGCCACCTCGCCGATAAGGAATCTGAATTATCGAAGCTGCTTGGCGAACTCGGCGAACGGTCCCTCGTCGCCGACAGCCAGCGGACTGAAATCGCGGCCTTCCGCACCCAGGTGGAAGCGATGAAGGTCAGCGTCGCCGATTACGAACGGGCGGTAAACGAAACCCAGTTGCGGCTGACGCGCGAACGTGCCGACGCCGAAGCGACAACGGTGGAATTGACCACGGCACGCGGCAAGCTCGGCGACCTCGGCAGCCGCACCACCGAGCTCGAACGGCAGCTTTACATGCAGACGACCGAGGCCGAAATCCTCAACAAGCGCGTGTTGGAGCTTGAAACCCGGCTCGGCGATCAAGGCCGCATGCTCGCCGAACGCGACTACCAGCTCGAACGCCTGCGCGGCGAACTCGACGGCGCGCGCAAGCTCGAGGCGGATCTGCGCAGCGAACTCGCGACCACCGGCAGCCGCAGCAGCAATGCGGTGGACCGTTTCCGCACCGATATCGCGCAGCTTGAGGCCCAGCTTGCGGCCGCGGTCGAAGACCGCACCAAGCTGCAGCGCGAACTCGGCACCATGAAGCGCGACACGGAATCGACCTGGGCGGCGGAGCGTGTCGAGAACGCGCTGTTGCGCGAGCGCATCAACGACGTCGCCGCCGAAGTCGCCCGCCTCACCGCGACGCTCGAAGGCCCGGGCTCGCCGATCGAATCCATGCTTGCCGTCGACGCGGTCAGCGCCAGCCGTGTAGCCAGCGCCAACAGCAACCGCGACGAGGCCACAGGCAAAGGTGGCGACACCGTGCCGGAGAACAAGAATACGCTCGCCGACCGCATCCGCGCGCTGCAATCGACCGCCTCGCGCGTCGCCTCGACAAACTGAGTTTTACGTCTGTTCCCGCTCATTCCCGCGAAAGCGCGAATCCAAGTCACAAAGACCGAAGATTGGTTCCCGGCTTTCGCGAGGTCGGGCGGCTTCATTCTTTCATTCGGTTTCATGGAAGCCGTTCGCTTGACCCCCGCAGCCGGGCGCCCTACAACCCCGGCCGTTCCGCACATTTGCATTGGTACGGGCGCTTAGCTCAGCGGGAGAGCGTTCCCTTCACACGGGAGAGGTCATAGGTTCAATCCCTATAGCGCCCACCATGGAAAAGCCCTTGTTTATTGGGCTTTTTGACTATCTCCCCAAAATTCCAAGTTGTCGCTTCAGTGCAGAACGATGCACGAACATGACGCATCATGCTGGGGAATACGTGGGGAATGAAAATCCGGCTTGACCTCTACCCTTCCTGGCGCGCCATGTCTCGTCGTTGCCATTGAGCGGTTCGATGTAGATACTCTGGTGCAACATATCGACAGAGCTGCACCACGATACCGCCAACACGATGCCTCTAAAGCTCCGTCCCCCGAGGCAAGGAAAGACCCGCTTCTGGTCAGTCCGAGGGACTTACTTGGGGCAATATATCGACCGAAGCACGAAGACGGACAAGCGCTCGGTTGCCGAACGCATCCTCTTACAGTGGCGGCTTGAAATCGAGCAGCGGTCTTTCACCGCCGTGCAGGGCGAAGCTACTTTCCGAACCGCCGCAGAAGCATACGTCCAGGCGGGCGGCGAGATCACCGAACTTCAGAAATTGATCGACTACTTGGGTGATGTACCTCTAAGGCTACTCAACGAATCCGCGATTGAGGCCGCAGCCTTGGCGCTCTTTCCGGGTCCCTTGCCGCAGGAGCGTCAGCGCCAAGTCTACATACCCATCGCAGCGGTTCTTAGATATGCCGGCCGGCATCCCCGCCTTGTCGTAGGCGCCAAGTCCTGCCGGAATGCCGTGAAGTCCTCCACCGGCACTTCAGCGGCTCACCGGCCCTCCCCGGGTCCAGCAAAACGATGATCACGGAATAGGTCTCTGGCGAGGTGGTTTGCGTCAAGCGGCGGGTGAGCGCAGAGGCATCTCGTCGAAGGTCTGATCGCGGTACACGCGGCCGGTTGTCTTCTTGCGGACGCCGCCCCATTGCTTGAAGAAAAACGCCGCGCCTGCGTCACGACACAGCGCCTCGATCTCGTCGACCCACTCCTCGGCCATCGGCCGAGCGCGCGGGCCGCTCTCACCGCCGACGATCGCCCAATGAATGCCGGTCAGGTCTGCGGCGACGACCGATCCCAGTAACGGCTCGAACGAGACGAACCGCACCGCCGCGCGCACGTCGCGCAGCGCATCGAGCCGATCCAGATAATCCGCGTTCTCGACGCTGGTGCCGAGCCAGACATTCGCGAGCACCGGCAGTGACGCGGTGGCGTCCGCCATGCGATCCGGACGCTTGGTGAGGATTTGAAAGGTGTGCCACGGCGTCTTTTCCATCACCGACCAGACTTTGGCGATGAACGCGATCGGCACGCCGTCGTGAAAAAGATCGGACATCGAATTGACGAAGATGCGGCGCGGCTTGCGCCACCGCAAAGGCATCGCGAGCGCTTTGTGATCGAGACGGATTTTGCCGGTCCACACCGCGCGGCGTCCGCTTTTGCGGGTCAATGCACGATATTTTGGCATGCCCATCGCGTCGAGCCGGGCCGCCATGCGCATGGCGTAGCAATTGGTGCACCCCGGCGACACCACGGTGCATCCGGCCACCGGATTCCAGGTCGCATCGGTCCACTCGATCGCAGTGTCGGCCATCCGCGGTCCTCCTTACCCGAACAACGATTTCTGGCCGGTCAGGTTCTGCACGTCATCCCACAGTTTGTGGCCCAGCGGGTCCGAACTGACGAACACGAGCCAATACAGACGCTGGTTCTGCTCCCCGACCACCAGCGGAATGCCGGTCGATGGATGTGTCCCCAGCGATCTAATCAGATTGAGCCAATATTCGATTAACGCAGCGCGCAGCGGGGCCATCGCTTGCTTGGTGTCGATCGCGTCGCGCCAGCCCGGCGCGAAATTGTCCAGTGTCCGATCGCCAATCCGGCTGTAGTCGTCGAGATTGCGCTGCAGATCGGACAGGCTGACGTGGACGATCATGTCCACGCGGCGCACTTTCAGCATCTTGGCGATGATTATAAACGGCAAGTGGCCAAGCCCAAAGGGATCGAGAAAGGCAAGGTGAAGGCCATAAGGGCTTATTGCGTTGACAACAGCATCGACGGTGACATTGGCCGGTCCGACGTAGCTGTTCGCCGCGCCGCCCAGCGCCTTGATTCGCTGTGCGAGCGCGTCGGTGTTGGGCGGATCAAGATCGGCGAAATGCAGGTCAGAGAAGCGCGCGCCGCTCGATACGGCGGCCTTGTAGGCGACAAGCGGGCTGCCGTCGATGATCGTGGTGGTGTCCTTGATGAGCGAACGGCCCGCGCCTGAGTAAAGTTCTATGTAGGACGCCCCAGCGCCTTTCGGCGGCAGGAATTTCGCTCGCGCACCGCTTGAGGCGTCGATGTATTTGCGCAGACGGTCGTGTTTCTCGATCGCCCAAGGTCCAACCTCGCCGACGATCAGCCCATCGGCCGGATCGACGGCAATCGCCTTCTTAGCCACGCAAATTCCTCCCCGCCCGACAAGCATTCTATTATGGGCAGATTTTTTCGAGACACAAATCTGGGGAATAGGTGGGGAATGAAAAAAACATAGAGCGCAGTCGTTGAAACATAACGATCAGGCTTTTCCTTCACACGGGAGAGGTCGTAGGTTCAATCCCTACAGCGCCCACCATCTCTCGCGGACGACTCCGTTGGCAACATTTTCCGGATCATGGTCTAGAGGCCGAGGTCTGAGAGGCCCGGGTGATCGTCAGGTCGGCGGCCGATCGGCCAGCGATACTTTCGTTCCGTTTCTTTGATCGGCAAATCGTTGATCGAGGCCAAACGGTGTTGGTTTATGCCTTGCGCGTCGAACTCCCAATTCTCGTTGCCATAGGATCGGAACCACTGCCCGCTGTCGTCGTGCCATTCGTACGCAAAGCGCACCGCGATGCGGTTGTCAGCGAATGTCCACAGTTCCTTGATCAGCCGGTATTCCAGCTCCTTGGCCCATTTCCGGGTCAGAAAGGCAATAATCTCGGCGCGGCCGACGGGAAACTCGGCACGATTGCGCCAACGGCAATCTTCAGTGTAGCCCAGACATACCCGCTGCGGATCGCGGGTATTCCAGCCGTCCTCGGCCATTCGCACTTTGAAGATAGCAGACTCCCGCGTGAAGGGAGGCACCGGTGCCGGCATACGCATCTCCTCCGCTTGAACCTGTCTCCTCGAACCGGCCCCCTTCTTATGTCCTATGGGACGAACTGCTTAGTAGCCGTGAAATTGCGCCAGCACGACTCCGGCACATTCCCTACGACTTACATGACGAGGCTGATTAGCGTCACTATGCAGACGCCTCTTGCAGCGGTTTCATTGGCACGGCAAAGCGCCTGAAAGCCCTGGCGAGGTCAGTTGCACAGTTCGTTTGCCGACGGAAACTCCGAACAGGGCGGAGTGGACGATGCGTTGCTGCCAGCGGCGCCGGTGGTGCTCGACCCGGACAAGCTGCCCGCCCCGCCCGCGGCGCTCGAGCCGGACACACTGCTCAACCCGGTCGCGCCGCTCGTTCCGTAGCCACTCGTATTCGCTCCTGTGGGTACGTTGCAGAACGTCGCCGTTATTTCCTCGATGCAGATAACGCCGGTCGTTGGGCCGGTTGAAGTGCCCGTTGTCGTGCCGGTTGAGGTGCCCGGTGTTGTTCGGGTTGTTGTTCCCGTTGTCGTTCCTATTGAGGTGCCCGTTGTCGTTCCGGTAACGACCTGCGCTGTCGCTGGCCAAGTTGCCAAGAGCAGTGATGTGACCAGTGCAGTGATCAACACAAGTTGCTTCATGTGCGCCCTCGTTCTTCGGTAGTCCATCACCGACTAGGCGATGCGTACTAGCCGCTATGGAACCAGAACGTGTTCCTCCTGACGATGTCTAAAGGAAGCGCTGCGCGCTTACGCCGGCAATCAGAAGCTATTGTCTGGTTATCGGCCTTGCGGCGGCGTTCATCTTCATGCGCGGCGCGCCATGACATCGAAGGCCGATGCGGCCTGCGGCCCGAGAATGACCGCCGCCTGCATGTAAGAACGGATACCCCGACGATGGGTTCCGCTTGCCGTCCTCTCAGAATCGGAAGCGAAGCCCAACCGTGGGATCGATGTTGTTAGTTTTAAGAAAGCCGCTTGCCAGTCCATTATTGACTTCCGAATACATAATGCCGGCGTAAGCATCGAATTTCTTCGCAAATTTCCAGTCGGCAACAAAGGAAACGGCGTTGAACGTCCCGCTGCACTGGGGCGCAATGGCGCTGGAGCAGCCGGCATTTGGCCCGGTCACGACATAGCTGTTCTGGGCGTTGAAATAGTAAGCGACGGTGAGATCGAGGTTGTCGGTAACGGCGTATTTCGCCCCGGTCCAGACGACTTGGAATATCTTATCGCGAAAACCGGCGGAACCGCTGAAGGCGGTGTTGACGATATTGGTGTTGTTGATCGCAGCACAGTCCGCGCAAAGAAAGTTCCCGGCAATATCGGTAAAAGAAAAGATGTTATCGCTGGGCGGCGCGTATTGGATCCATTCGTAGCCGGCATATAGCTTGAGCGGGCCATTGGTGTATCTGGAAAGCAGCATCACACTGGTGTTATCCGAAATTGTAGCCGTCAACGTCTCGAACGGCAGTGGTGGCCCGGGATTGCCGGCGAGCGTCACCGCAACGGCGTCTTTGGAGTGACTGTAAATTGCGTCGAGCGACAGGACGCCGTTAGCCAAGTGCGAAATGTCGCCGCCGATTTGGAATTGGTAGGCCCCGTTGGAGGGATTGTTCTGCGCGTAGCCGCCGAATTGCCAGAGCGCCGCCGCCCGGAACGGGCCGATGTCGACACGATACTTGACCGAAGTCGTGAACCTGCACGTTTCTGTATCCCCAAACCCGCAGGTTATCCCTTGCCAGCCGAGCGGCGAGAAAGCATAGGAAGCGCTCAACGGATCGTAGGCAAAGACACCGTCCAAAGTCAGCGCGTTTTGGCGAAAAAACGTCAGGGTGCCGTAGGTCGGCGAGCTGACACCGGCATAGCCCAGGGCATTGTAAAATTGGCCTGCCCGGCTCGAATCCGAGCCCGCGTTCTGGCTGTTGAGCGGCACGCTGGTATTCTGAGCGACCGAATACGGTCCGTTCGAGAGTTGAAAGGAATAGGGATCGAAACCGGCTTCCAGATCGAAAATAAAGGACCATCCGGGAGCGAACTGCTCGTCTCCTTTAATGCCGATACCTGAATTCTGCAGCCCGTTCGGCGCCTGACTCCACAGCGAGCGATTGCTAGCCTTCTGAACCAAATACTCTGCGCCAACGGCGGAGGTCGGGCTGTAAGGCGTCCCGTGGCTCAACCACGTCACGCCCAGGTCCACCGTCCCATAGACAGTAATGCCGTACCAACTCAGCGGGCAATCCGTGCTGACAAAGTCCCAAAGGTTGGTGCACGAAGCTGGCGTAGATGGCGAAGACTTCGCGGCGGGCGGCGGAGCCTTAGTGGCCATGATGCTGTCGGTGCCCGTGCCATCAGCCGCTCGTGCGGTACCAGCAAGCACGAGAAACATCGCTGCGACAGCAAATATTTTCATATTTCGCCCAGCCGTCCGATAAACAACCACTCGCCAAGCCTGTTCGGCTAGCGTCTTGGAGTATTCATCCCGTACGGTGGCAGCGATCTGCGAAAGTCCCGGCCTGCCACCGGACTTCCACGCAATGGAACAAAGAGGTCGCCAACAAGAGGTCGCCTTTGACGAACGTCAGCCTCACCCGTTTTTTTTCTTAGATTCGAGTCGATGTTTTAACATTTCAATCGTGATTGCAAGACGGCGTCACGCCGCGAAGAATGTTTGGAATTTCATGTGATAATTGCGTCATACGTAATTTCACTTACTTCCCTCCGCGGCAGTCGCGAGAGGTGTCTGCGCCTGAAAAAACTCAGCGACAATATCTCCGAGGGTGCGGCGGCTCCGTGTCGTCCGAGCATCACAGCAGGTGGACTGGTCAGGTCGGCAGCACCGCCACATTCGCTCTGGGAATGGCCGCAAGGGTCTCGTTGGAAATGCCGAGGTGAGCGGCGACGAGTTCCGGCGGCAGATGCGTGAGCCAGTCGTTGAGCGACAAGTCCTGATAGTGAGACGTCTTGAACATTTCCAGGAAGACGAGATCGGTATCGCCGGTGTTCTCTATGTAATGCCCAAGCGTCTGCGGTATGTAACCGACGTCGCCTACGTTGAAATCGGCAGTGCGGGCCGTGGCCTTGTTGAAAAACACCGTCATGCGGCCCTTACCCTGGATGTAGTATTGCCATTCGTCCGCATTCGGATGCCAATGCAGTTCGCGCAGGCCGCCCGGCTTCAGCGTAACATGGGCCATGGCGATATTGGCGGCAGCCGGGAAGTTGGTGGAGTCGACGATCCGAACCTCGCCCGATTTCGTCGACTTCTGGGGCTTCATCTGCATCATACGAAACTGGAATGCAGTGTTACCGGCATCGCCATAACGCGCCGCCGCCTGTTGATCCTGTTGGAGCGCCCCCGGCACCGGAGCCTGGAAGATGTAGCGCCCTTCCGGCGGCACATTTTTCAGCGGATCGAGCGCACTTTGCGGTACGCCGAAATTTTTCGCCAGTACCTCGTGCGGCGTATGGATCACCCAGTCTGAGAGGAGCGTCGTACCCTCCTCGGTGAATTCGCCGTCGTCGAACACCAGCAGGAATTCGCAACCGTCCGGTCCGAGACCCTGCAAGGAATGGGGAATGCCGGTCGGGAAGTACCAAAGGTCGCCCGCCGCTACGTCGTTGACATATGTCGATCCGTCGAAGTTCAGTGCGGTAAGGCGGCAATTGCCGTAGAGCATCAGGGCCCATTCGTCTGCTTTGTGCCAGTGCAACTCGCGGATGCCGCCGGCCGTCAGCCGCATGTTGACGCTTGCGATATCCTTGGAGATCGGAAAATCGATAACGTTGACTTGGCGTGACCAGCCGCCATCCTGGATGCGACGATGCATCGGGGCAAAGGAGCTCCAGAACGTCTGCGGTAAGCCATGGTCGGTTGCCGGAGGCGTGAAGCTGTCCGGATTGAGCCTTTGGAGAGTTTCGTTCTGCGGTCCTGGATCGCTCGCGCTTGCATTGTGCTCGCCGCTCGTGGCGCCCTGTGGCTGTTGCGCTGAAGCGCTTTGTTCGGCGGCCAACGCCGCCGCGACCGCGACACTCGTGGTGCCGAGAAGTCGGCGACGCGAAAAGATTCCAGGAGGTATCGAGCCGTCCCTTATGGCGGCGTCTTTGCGGTCAGACATAGCACTCTCTCCCGCTGATGCACGGTGGCGGCGTTCAAATGACCGAAACAGCAGTTCCTAATACCGGAACCCGCCAGATGAACGCCGGACCGGCACAGGAGTTCCTGTCTCCGGCTGAAGCGACCAGTCCCTCTGGTCCCAGAAGAAGGCTTATGCCAACGTCGAAGCGTGCAAGAGACGTACAACGATCAATCAAATAACGCTGGATACTCGATGTTAAACAACACAGTAGGCGTTCGGTTCATCCCTCCCGCCAGCACCTTCCGCACCCGCTCTAATGTTCGCTTTGCACCCGATAAAGTGGATATCCATCAGGTTTTGCTAAGGACAATTGTTGGTTCCATCTTTGCCTCGATCACCGGCAGCATTTACAGGGCATTTCCGGTACTATCCGAAATCTTCGTCAGTCGAGTCATTACGTCATTGGCTTCGCGTCGCGACGCCAGCGAGTCTTATATTTAGGCCAGACCTCACCTTCCCACATTTGGATTTAGCTGCATGGCCCTGGCGATGTCTGCAATGCTACCGGCGGAATCGCCTTTAGCTCGCTTCGCAATCCCGCGGTTATAATAGGCTTGGGCGAATGTCGGATCGAGCTGGATCGCTTCTGTGTAGTCAGCGATTACGCGGTCATAATCCACTTTGATCTCATAAAGCGTATTGCCGCGATTGAAGTAGTCTATTGCCCCAGGTCTAATCTCCAGAGCCTCGTTGTAATCAGCAAGAGCGTGATCGAAATCGTTCCTAGCACGATAGACATTGGCACGATTCCCATAAGCTTCGGCATATTTGGGGTCGAACCGGATCGCCTCGGTATAGTCGGCGATGGCGTGGTCGTAGTCGCGCTTAGCGGCATACTTTATGCCCCGGTTGTAATATTCGATAGCTAGATCGCGGTCATGCAAGTTGGCTGAATTGATTGCACGAGCGCAGGCCGCGATTGCTGCATCGCCAGTCCCGTTAGCGCATGTATCTACGTCATCAGCGAACGCTCGCGGCGCCGAGACCACATTCCCAACCAAGAACAACAACGCGGCCGCCCCAGCCAGCAGCGTCGGAAGGCGCATGTCCCCTCCTGATTCGGCGTTCTTTTATATTCTTGCCCGATCATGTTCCGTGCAACGACGAAACGCTCGTATTCCCGGAGGATGTTTCGAGGCCGCGTTCATTCGCGCGAGATATAGCCGCGACGATAGTTATCTGTCGATCGGAAAATTTCGAACACAATCCACGGCGGAGCAATGCGGAGCAGCGGCAATTTGATCAGCGCGACGGCGCTCCGCCGGCCGACGTCCAGGTTCGATAGGCATCGAGAGCACTGGGATAAAGCGCTTCGATTCGCTCACTACGCAAAGGCTGCGCTTCCAGTGGCTGACGCAAATAGTTGGCGATCTTGACGTTATCGAAACCGAAGTCGTCGGCGTCTTGCGGCAGGCAGCAATAATAGAGTTTGTCGATCTTCGCCCAATACAGCGCCGCCATGCACATCGGGCACGGGATCGAAATATTGTAGATCTCGCAACCGGACAGATCGGCGGTTCCGAGCCGGCGAGATGCGGCGCGCAGTCCGACGATTTCGCCATGCGCCGTCGGATCGGCGGTTGAACGAACCTGATTGAAACCTTCGGCAACAATGGCGCCGTCTTTGACAATGACGCAGCCAAAGGGGCCTCCATGGCTGCCGGTAACGGCGTATCGCGCAAGCTCAATCGCGCGGGCCATGAAGTCGAGCTTGTTTGTCATGTTGCTTCCTGGCTAGGCGCTTAGGCTGGTAATGGCTTGCCCCGCGTCTCCGGCAACAGCGGCGCGCATATAAAACCGAGCACGTAGATCAGCGCGATGATCATCGCGGCGTTGCCGTAGCCGCCAAATTTGGCGATCAAGGTGCCGGCGATCAGCACGCCGAACGCTGCCGGTATTCGCGCCGCATTGAATATGAAGCCGGCGCCGGTCGCCCGCATCCGGGTCGGATAGAGTTCCGGCAGCCAAGTTGACGTCCAGGTGAACTGGCCCTGAGGAAAAGCACCCCAACAACGCCGCGATGACGAGAAGCATCCTCAAGTCGGTGGTCCAGAAGAACAGAACGGGCGTGAGGACGAGCGACAGCGCCATGAACAGCAGCGTGATCGGTTTGCGCCCGAAGGCGTCGGCGAGAAAACCGAAACCGACATAGCCTGCGATCGTGCCTGCGGTAAACGTCATGCCGGTATAGCTCGCCCATTGTGGCGCCGAGAATCCCGCCTTGGCGGCGAGCGAGCCGGCATAAGGCGGCACCCAGGTCGAAATCGCCCAGAAGCCCACCGCCGAGGCAGTCGCGGTCAACAGGGCGATAATGGTGCGCCGCCCGGATTTCCGGCTCAACGAACAGTTCGGCCAGCGTGAAACGGGTGAGCGCGCGATCCTGCGCCGATGCGGCGGCGCCGCTTTGTTGGCGTTTCGTGGCGGCGCGGCGCTGTTCGTTCGCCCGCTCCCAAAGCGGCGAACTTCGGAATCGCGTAGCGGATCCACAGCGTCAGCAGCGCCGGCAAGACGCCGATCAGATACATCGTCCGCCAGGCGCCGGGTCCGGTCGCGCCGACGAACAGCCACACGACGGCCGCAAGGAAAAATCCGATACCGAAACCGCATTGAAACAGGCCGGCGCCGCGGCCGCGCGCGTCGGCGGGCCAGAATTCGGCGGTCATGGATGCACCGGTGACCCATTCGGATCCGATGGCGAGCCCGACCAGGAAACGCATCACCGCGAACGACGTCCAATCCCACGAGAATGCGCTCAAGCCGGTCATGATTGAATAGGTCAGGATGGCGAGGATCATCGTTTGTTTGCGGCCGATGTAATCGGCCAGTACGCCGCCAATCATGCCGCCGATCGCCCAGCCAATCAGCGTTGTCGCGATGATGGCGCCGGCAAAGGTCGGGATCTGCGAATACTGAGACGGCTCGAGCAACTGGTGCAGCGCCGTGCCGACGGTGAGGATCAGTGCATAGGCCTCGAAGCCGTCAAACACCCAGCCGAGGTTGGACGCGACAACGGTCTTCCATTGCACCGGGGTGAGATTTTGATACCAAGCGTGCCGCTCGATAGTCGCCGTAGCATTAGACATGATCAACTCCTCGGATTTAGCGTAACCGCTGGAACGCCATGAGATCGCCGCCGGGCTCGGCGCTCCATGGGTGACATAGGCCGTGGGTCACGCTTTCATTCGCACCTGTTACAAGTTTGAAGCTTCATCAGATTCGGCACGCCTCCGCGCCGCAGCCAATATCGCGCTCCGCTCGCTCGAGCAGTTTTGCGAAATCCTTCGGCGTTTTGATTGTTCGGCCGACGACATGTGGCGAATAGCCTTCCATCCAATGGCTGTTGGTCGGATGGCCACCGCCGGCGACCAGCAGCACGAGATTTTCCGGGCGCACCGCATGCGGCCAGTGCGGCAGCGACAGGCTCTCGCGTACGACCGGATCGCGGTCGGCCGCGATCCAGGAATCGATTCCATCGCGGCGTAATTCGTCGGCGGGAATCTTGGAGTTCTCCCACAAGAATTCGCGAACAGATTGCTTCGTCCACCCGATCGCCGCCATCGCCTTGGCGACGACCGGAGAGAGCATCAATATCCCCGGCGTTCCCGCGCTGTATCCGATCAGACAGCCGAGATTGGGCGAACGTAGATAATCTGCCATCCGGTGCATGCCGCGTAGCGCGTCGACTTCGGGCGTCTCAGCCTTGACGCCGCGCCGCCGGATGTTGGTCACCCCGGTCGCCCACACCAGCGAGACCGAACTGACGCCTCTTTCGAAGCCATGGCGTTCGGTGCCGTGCGGCAGCCAGCCCTCGGGCAGATTGTCTTCGTCCTCGCCGAATACGGCATTGGTGAAACGCATGGCGCCCCACATCGCCATGGCACCGACGCCCGGCAACGCGCCGCCGAGATTTTGCTGCATTAGACGGAGTGCCCTGCCGATGCTTGCACCCGCAGGCCGCTGCGGATCGGGACCGAGGCAGCCGAATGACGTGTTGAGACGTATCTGCCCGGCGATCGGCCCGTTGACGATAATGACCGGGAACGCGCCCGCCGAATCGGCCTGCATGTGTTCGCTGTCGGAGAGCGGATCGAGAAATGCTTCGACCGCAGCAATCAGCACCGGCAAATATTCCGGCCGGCCACCCGCCATCGCCAGCGCGATGGCGCAGGATTCGACCGTCGCAATTCCGCCGCGCGGCATGACCCTGCCAAGGACCGTATCGCGTGGCGTGTTGGTACCTTGGAGAATCCAGTCCACCAGCGCTTCGGTGGCGGGCCAGATCGGCAATCCGTCGCTCCACAGATTGGTCAGGAGCATATTGTTGGCGTTGGTCAGCGCGTCCTGATAGGTCGCGCCCGTCACTTTGATCAGTGGTGTGGCATCGGACGGCAGGAAGTTTGCCGCCGACCGCCATGACGTCAAACCGTCATAGAATTCCTGCTTTCGCGCCTGAACGCCGGTCAGGTCACTGCCTGGCAGGAACGTTTCGACGGGAAAAGCCACGACCGGCATTTCCGGCGGCAGGCCCATGCCGGAAACGGCATTCCTGACAACGCCGAGAAAATCGGTTCGCCCCAACAGCACGGTGGGAATGTCGAGGCTTTCCAGCTTGGCGGCAGCGCGCGCCAAGGCGGTCGAACACGAACCGCATGCCGCATTGCCGATGATGACGCCGTCAACACCGCTTTCTTTGACAAGCGCAATGGTCGAATCCGCGCCGACCGCGTGCTCACCCTGCGGAAAGGCGTCGACAGGCAATATGTCGCTGCCGGGAAAATCAGCTTCCATGATCGCTTTGAGCATCGGCAAGGTGCGGTGCGCCTGCCATTGCTCGTTGCTTAATATGCCAATGCGCTTGCCGTTGAGCGTGTCGAGGCGCGGCGCGTGCCGCTGCGTAATCTCCAGCTTCCCGGATGGGTCGTAAAATTCCAACTCGACCATGCGATCAACTCCCCCGCATCCCAGTCTGAATAAGCGTCCGTGATATCGCCAATACTATTTTTATTAGTGGGTGATATGTGGTACCGATCACCGATGGTCGAGCTGCGGCAGCTCAAACAATTTGTGGCGGTGGCGGAGGAACTCAGTTTTCGGCGTGCCGCCGCGCGCCTTCATATGTCGCAACCGCCGCTGACAGCGGCGGTCAAAGCGCTCGAGGCCGAAGTCGGCCGGCCGCTCTTCGACCGCAGCAAGCACCATGTGAAGCTCACGGAGCCCGGCTACCTCTTCCTCTTCGAAGCACGCCGCATCTTGGCGCAGGCGGAGCGGGCGGTGCAGATCGCGCAAAGCGCCAGCAACGGCGTCCTTCACCTGTCCCACCTCGGCAGCGCGACACTCGGCTTATTGCCGCCGTTGCTACGGCATTTTCAGCGTGACTATCCGAGCATTGAACTCAATGTCACCATGGCGGGCACGTTTCATCAAATCGAAATGCTCAGGCGCGGCGAGGTCGATCTCGGATTGATCCGCGTGCCGATCGAGGATGCACGCGGACTGGAGGTGACCGTGTTGTGCGAAGAAAAAATGCTGATCGCCGTTCCGGCCGATCATCCGCTGGCCGGGCGCAAATCGGTCAAGATCGAAATGCTCGCGGCGGAACCCTTCATCAGCTATCCGCCGCCTGAGGGCCCGAGCTTCGAGGGCATTTTCGTGTCGGCGTGCCAGCGGGCCGGATTCTATCCGCGGGTCGTGCAATACGCGACGCAAATGCTGACGAAATTGTCGTTCGTCTCCGGGGGGCTCGGCATCGCGCTCATTCCCGGCAGCATGCGCGTCGTGCGGCTGGACAATGTCGCGTACTTGGAAATCGACGCAGGAAAAACCCCGCTCGGCTATTCGCTGGCGCTGGCCGCACCGATCAAATCGACGAACCCGGCTATTACAGCTTTCGTCGCTACCGCGATCAGATACGTGGCTGGCCCACGCCCGTGACCGCGGTAGCGATAACTATCGCGCCAAACGACTTCGGCAGTTGTTCAATGACACGTCATCGGTCACTTGGCCGCGATGACCATGATCTCAACTTTGCGGTCTGCTGAGGCCAGCGCCGCCTGCACTGTAGCCCGCGCCGGCGCGGCGCCGGGCGGCAGCCACGCTTCCCAGACCGCATTCATTTCCGCGAAGTTCGCCATGTCGGTGAGCCAGACATGCGCCGACAATAGCTTTCCTTTGTCGCTGCCGGCTTTGGCCAACAATGAATCGATTTGCGCCAAGATCTCCTTGGTCTGATCGGTTGTGTTCTTGCCCTTCGGCTGTTCCGAGACGATCCCGGCAAGATAAACCGTGCCGTTGTGGACGACTGCACGGCTCAACCGCGGCCCAGTTTCGTGACGCTCTATGCTCATTTCCCTAACCTCATTCCAATAATCGACCGCTCATCCCACGTGGCGCGGAAGATGACGACTGGATTCGAACATGACAAGAGCTAAAATCGTACCGTGCGATGCCAACCGATCGCAAACGCGATGACAAGTTTGGCGCCGCTGATAAGATGCGCGCATGAGCGATAATCCGCATTGGCCCGAACTGCCGCTCACGGCATGGAGCGAGACCTGCGACACGTTGCATCTATGGACTCAGGTCGTCGGCAAAGTGCGGATCGGGTGCACGCCGCTCATAAATCATTGGTGGAATGCGACACTACTCGTGACCGGGCGCGGACTTGCCGCGCCGGCCATGGCCTATCCAGGCGGCACCTTCGACATCGTCTTTGACTTTGCCAACCATCAGCTGGTGATCGTGACGAGCGAATGCCGGACCGAGAGCTTTGCGCTCAAGCCGATGACTGTGGCCGATTTCTACGCCGCCTTCATGGAAAAGCTGCGCCGCCTCGGCATCGATGTCCCCATCTGGACCATGCCGGGCGAAATCCAGAATGCCATACCGTTCGATCAGGATCGCACGCACGCGCAATACGATCCGGTTTATGTCCAGAGATTCTGGCGTGTGCTGCTCCAGGCCAATCGAGTCATGAACGCGTTTCGCACGCGGTTCATCGGCAAAGCAAGCCCGGTGCATTTTTTCTGGGGCAGTTTCGATCTGGCGGTGACGCGTTTTTCCGGTCGCACCGCGCCGGCGCCGAAGAGCGTCACACCCAACGTCGCCGGCTGGGTGATGGCCGAAGCCTATTCGCATGAAGTCTCAAGCTGCGGCTTCTGGCCCGGCAACGGCGGCTACGGCCGCGCCGCTTTCTACGTCTATGCTTATCCGGAACCAACGGGCTATAGCGACGCCGTACTCACCACGGCCGGCGCCTTTTATGACAAGAATCTCGCCCAATTTATTTTGCCGTATGACGCGGTACGCCAAGCGCCAGATCCGGACGCTTTGTTGCTCGGATTTCTGCAAGAGACCTATGGTGCCGCCGCCGACTTGGCCAAATGGGACCGCAAGTCACTGGAACGCAACAGCTGAGCTGGTCAGTCACCCGACGCTGATGACGATCTTTCCGAAATGCGCACCCGACGCCATGTGTCGGTAGGCCTCCCGCGCATCGGCGAAAGCGAACACCTTATCGATTACCGGTTTGATGGCGTTGATCTCGATGGCGCGGGCCATCGCCAGAAACATCTGCGTCGAGCCGACCGAAATGCCCTGCACATTGGCGCGGCGCGAGAAGATCAGCCCGGGATTGAGCTCGGTCGCACCGCCGCTCAAGCCGCCAATCATGCTGATCTTGCCGCCGACCCGGATGGCGCCGAACGAGCGCGCCAGCGTTGCCGCGCCACCGACCTCGATGACGTGATCGACGCCGGCGCCGCCGGTGAATTCCATCGCCGCCTTTTCCCAGTCGGGCGAGGTTTTGTAGTTGATGCCGAAGGCGGCGCCGAGTTTCTCGGCCTGCTTGAGCTTTTCGCCGCTTGAGGAGGTGATGATGACGCGCACGCCCATGGCATGGGCAAATTGCAGTCCGAAGATGGAAACCCCGCCGGTGCCTTGCAGCAGGATCGTATCACCGGCCTTGAGCTTGGCGTGTTCCATCATCGCATGCCATGCGGTGACCCCGGCGCAGGGCAATGTGGCGCCTTCTTCAAGCGACAGATGCGGCGGAATTTTCACCACACCGTCTTCCTCGAGCACCGCATAGTCCGCGAGCATGCCGTCGATGCTGCCGCCGAGCGCGCTGGCATGTACTTCGGCCGTCAACTCGCCGCCGAACCAGCGCTGGAAAAAACAGCCGGCTACGCGATCGCCGACCTTGACGCGAACGACGCCGGGGCCGACCGCAACCACCTCGCCCGCGCCGTCCGACAGCGGAATGATGTTTTCCTTGACCGGCACGCGATAGGTGCCCCGCACGATGCCGAGGTCGCGGAAATTGAGTGAACAGGCTTTGACCTTCACCAGCACCTGACGATAGGCCGGCTTGGGATCCGGACGTTCGACTTGCACCAAGGCGTCGATACCGGCCCCGCCTTTGGGCAGTTGATAGGCACGCATGGAAAACCTCGTGATCTGCAGTTATTGTTTTTTGTTAGGTGAAGCGGGTTTGCCCCGCCGCGGGCGCTGCGGACGCGGCTGCAGTGCGCCCGGCGTCCGCGCATTATTTGGCTGGCCGCGCGGATTGCCGGGTCCCCCTTTGCCAGCACCGCCGTTGCCACGCAGGTTCTGCGGACGGCCGTTGTTCGGTTGCCCTCCTGGTCGTTGATCGGGTCGTTGATTATTGGGCCGCTGGTTATTCGGCTGATTACGTGAGCGCAATTGCTGCCGCTGAATCGTCATTTGCCGGCCGATCGTATGCGAGACATTGAGCCGCTGCAACACGCCGCGATCGCGCGCCGCCTCTTGCGGCGGTATCTGATACGGCACCGCGGCGAAACGGCCGCCCGCACCTGGACGCAGCGCAAATGCACTCGCGCCTTGCGTCAATGTGCCGAGCCGGCCGCCTTGCCGATCGAACACTTCAATCTGTCCAACGTGACCGTCCGTATCCGGATAGAGTTTTATGGTCGGGGCAACGGCGGTCCCACCACCTTGCGGCACTTCGACGACACCGGTGGTGCCCCAAATCCCAAGCGTCGCCTGCGGTGTCGCGATCTTCATATCGCCGGTCTTGGCGACGAGGCTGGCGACAAAAGCCGCGGTGCCGAGCGCTACATTGAAGGTGGCGGCGTTGGCGTTGCCGCCCTCCTGATAGACGAATTGGTCGATGACGATGCGGGTATTCGCCGACAGGCTGAACGTCGTCTCGTCGTCAAAAGTAACGCCGAGCGTCGAATCCAGGGCGGTCTCAAGCGTGTCGTTCTTGAAGATGGGATCGGAGATTTTCAGCGCCGTGGGCGCCACATTGGCCCGCGCAACGGTGGCGGTGCCATGTAATGTCGCGATCTGCCCGATCGAACCCGGAGCGTCGCTTACTGCACCTACGGCCTGGCCGGACGGTGCCTGTGCTTGGGCCCGCTGCGAGAACGGCCACGCGGCGGCGGCTGAGACGAGCGCAATGAATTCACGGCGCTTCATAGTGTCCCATCATTGGAACGCTGCCGCCAATTCCTGGGCACCGGGCTTCTTGCTTTCCTCGTCCATCCGCCCGTCGGTCGCCGCAATCAGCTTGGCAACGACGTTGTTACGCTGCGCGACCGGATTATCGCCATAGCCGCTGGGCTGAAAGAAATTCGCCGTCGGCACCTTGTCGCGCCACGGCAACGGCATTGTCACCATGTCGAAACCGTTGCCGTCGCCGGTGAGATTCATCATCTCCAGTTCGGCTGCGGTAAGGGGCGTGGTAAATCCTCTGCGCCGCGCGAAGACGACCGAATTCAGAAGTTTCTGGGTTTGCAACAAAGGACCTATATCGACGTCGAGATTGAGCGCATGCACGCCTAAGCCCCTGGCGGTATTCGCCAGCATTTCATGTTGACCCCAAGCATCCGGGACGCTTCGAGTGAAGGCAATCATGCGGCGAAGAATTTCAATTTTGCCGTCGAGCGCCCGGCCGCCTGCCGGCATCTGCACGGCTGCCGCGCGTAACTGCGCGACGAATTGATCGCCGTTCTCGGCGAGGACCTCGACCGAATTCGTCGCCAATAATTGATTATAACCGAGCGCCGTGGTGACGGCGCGGGCGTGCTTATTGAATTCAAGTCCCGCCTCGATGTCGTAATTGCCGTTTCCCGTCGCCTCGAAACTGTAAATTCGCACGGCCTGGTCTTTGGTCAGTCCGGCGGCTGCGGCAGTTTTGGCATAGGCGCGTTTGAACTCACCGTCATTCTGCGGCAATCGCGGGCTGAACTTGAACTCTTGCTGGGCGGCGGAGAGAAAATCGGCGACGACCGGCACATAGACCGGATGCGAAGGCGCCTCGGGCTGTAATGGATTGCGCGGTTTCGGCGGCCCGGTATAGACCGGCGGCTGATCGAGCACATAATCGTCGAGCGCCAGCGGCTCGCCGCGGGCACGCTTGGCATTGCGCGCTTTGCGCTTTTCCGAAATCGAAGCCCAGTAGGCGCTCGACACCGCGGCAAAGACCTGCCGGGCGCGATTGTATTCGTCGAGCGCTTGGCGGTATTGCGCCATCGCCACTGCGGCGTCCGCCGGCGCCGCTGGCGGCTGGCCCGCGGATTGAGCGTGCAGGATCATAGGAGAAAGAAGAACTGCCGCCATGAGCCCATAACATAGGCAGCGGCGGGTCGCGGCACTCGCCATTTCGCTGTTCCCTCAAGACGCGTTGCCGCGCCAGGCCCGGTTGAGCCCCCCAATTCCCCCGCTCTAATACCCGATTCTGTGACGCAACGAGGGCGGCATACTGCCGCCCTCGTTTTTCTGGTGTGACGAAAAGTCCTGGATTCGCAGCTACTTGTTTATTGTGGCCGCGGCCACGTTACAGAGCGCCTCGTCCTGTGAGCCGGTGCCACCGGAACAACCGATCGCGCCGATGATCTTGCCCTCCTCAACGAGTGGAATACCGCCACGGGAAGCGATGGCATCATCAAGCGTCAAAACGTAGTTGAAGCCGAATTTTTGCACCGCATCCTCGAAAGCGCGGGTCGGGCGGCGATATCTTGCGGCCGTACGGGCCTTGTGTTCCGAGATAGCGATCGACGCAAGCTGAGCGCCGTCCATTCGCGCGAAAGCGACCAGATTGCCGCCGGGATCGACCACCGCGAAATCCTCCGGCCAGCCGCGCTTGTTGGCCTCCGCGACCGCAGCCTGAATTAATGCCTGAGCCCGCTCCATCGTAATCGGTGTCCCAAACGGCAGATTGAAAGGCATCTTGTCGGGGACGGCATTGAGATCGGGCGGCGCCGCCGGTGCAGCGGCCTGCTGCGCATTGGCCGGACCGGCAAGAACGCCAGCTACCAGCGCCATAGCTGTCAAAGAAATCAACTTCATTGGAATCCCTCCCTAGCTGGCAGCATCGTTTTTCGGCTGCCCCGATCATCCTAGCATTTTCATTGGATGCAGACGCAAGTATCGCCGGCACCGGTCAAGATGAAAGGGATTTGAAAACGCTCCATCAACCATGCCGCAAGAATGCCGACGCCAGTGCTTTAATGCGAACGGCCTCGGTCCCTATGGGACCGAGGCCGTTCCGAAAGACGCCGGCGATGCGAGACCGCCCCTTACTTCAAGCTGGTCGAGACACTCGAAAACGTCGTGTTGAGGTTGGAGCCGAGTGCGGTGACGGTGGCAATGATGGCGACGGAAATACCGGCCGCTATCAATCCGTATTCAATCGCCGTCGCGCCTTGCTCATTGTTAAGAAAGCTCCAAAATAAACCGCGCAGTTTCATGACTTGATCCTCTCACCCGTTGGAATCGCCCCCTGCATACGCGATGCTTGGGTGCGCGCTCGAACGCGCGTAGGTGAAAATACCGATAGGGATGAACTAGGCTGTTAAAACGGCAGCGCGAATTATCAGCAAAAGAATTTCGAAAATTCGAGCATTTTATCGGACGAGTGGCGCGCGCGATAACTTCTTCTCTTCCAATTCATCAAGATAATTCTGCCAGTATTCGGCGCGATTGCGACCGAGCTCGGATAAGTAATTCCAACTGAAGATTCCGGTCGAATGCATATCGTCGAAAACGAGACGCACCGCGTAATTGCCGATCGGATTCAACTCGAGGATTTGTACGTTTTGCTTGCCGCCGACGGTGCGTCGCTCGCTCGGCGAATGACCCTGCACTTCGGCGCTCGGACTGCGCACGCGCAAATATTCGGCCGCCAGGTCAAAACTCTCACCGCTATCGAAGGTCACCGTAAGCGTCTTGCGATCCTTATGCAGTCGCAATTCGGTCGGCCAAGGAGTTGGCTTCTTTTCCGTCATCATCAATCAAGCGTAATGTGGCCGTCGTCGATGACCTTCTTCCACTTGTCGTACTCCGATTTCGTGAAAGCGGCACCGTCCTGCAGGCTGGTCGGAACCGGCGTCAGACCGAATTTGGCGAATGAGACCTTGAGTTCGCTGTCACCGAGCGCCTGGGCGACGGCCCTGTTGAGCTTGGCGAGCACGGCCGGCGGCGTGCCGGCTCTGGCGTAAAGCGTAAGCCACACGTCGACGTCGTAGTTGGGCAAGCCGGACTCAGCGACAGTCGGCAGATCGGGATAGACCGCCGAGCGTTTGAGCATGGTCGTCGCCAGCGGCAGCACGCGGCCATCGCTGGTGAACGGCAGCGCCCCCGGGATGCTGGAAAACGCCATCTGAACTTTGTTGCTCATCATATCGGTGAACGACCCGCCGATCCCTTTATAGGGCACGTGCTCGGCCTTGACGCCCGTCCCCTGCTCCCACAACACGGCGGCGAGGTGCGGCGCCGTGCCCACCCCGGCAGAGGCGTAATTGAGCTTGCCCGGATTGGCTTTGCCGTAGGCGACGAGCTCGGCATAGGTCTTCACGCCAAGCTGCGGCGCAACCACCAACACCTCGGGCGACGAACTGACGCGCGATACCGTCACCAGATCCTTGAAAATATCGTACGGCAGCGACTTTTGTAGCGTCGGGTTGATAACGATAGCGGGATCGATAATGACCAGGTTGTAGCCGTCGGGGTCGGAATGGGCGACGAAGTCGGTCCCGACAATGCCGCCCGCTCCGGGGCGGTTATCGGGAACGACCGTCTGTTTCAGCGCATCGCCCAATTTCTGAGCCAGCACCCGTCCGGTGAAATCGACGATGCCGCCCGGTCCATAGGGAATGATCAGATGAAGCGGACGATCCGGAAAGTCGTCGGCATGTGCGGGAACAATTGCAGTGGCGGCCAGCATCGCCGGGAGTAGAGCAAGCCCTGCAAGTTTCAAGCGATTCATCCGGTTCTCCATCCCCCAAAGCAACCGTACCGGCACACGCAGTCTGCGCCGCCGCCGCCCACGGGTCAAAAGCTTTATCGCCTCAGGCCTTTGTTCGCCCTTGGGCGATCAATTCGACGAGCTTGTGGGGCATCACCGCCATCTGCGCGATCCGCACATTGAAGGGCGATAGCGCGTCCTCGATCGCGGAAATGACCGCAGCCGCGGCGGGAATGACGCCGATTTCTAACGTGCCGCCCCGACCAGCTCCGGCGCGCCGATCTTGTCCCACATCCATTCCGCGACCGCGAACAGCCGTTCGTCGTCATAACGCTGCGCGGCGATTTGGATGCCGACCGGCATATTGTTCGGTCCGCGATGGGTCGGCAGCGTCATGGTCGGCGTATGCAAGGCCGTCCACATCGCCTGCATGCTCGGATCGCCGGTAAACTCGAGACCTTTCGGCGCTTCGCCGGTGACACATGGCAGCAACAATACATCGAGGCCTTCGAACACCGCCGGCAACAGCGCGCGGCATTCTTCAACGCGGCGCCACGCCGCAACATATTCGTCACGCGAGGTGTTTTGACCGTTCTCGATGTAGCGGCGCATCTGCGGCGACAGGCCGGCGCGGTGACAGTCCCAAAGCGAGGCCATGCAAGCGGCGCGTTCGTAGTAATTGATCGTGCCGCGCGCCAAGCTGGACAGGCCGGCGAAAGCTTGCGGCAGTTCAATATCACGGAGCGCCGCGCCAGCCTTGCCGAGGGCAAGCGCTGCGCCTTCCACCGCGGCTTTGGTCTCGGGCTGCGCGGTGTCCCATAATTCCGTGCGACAGAGACCGATCCGGGGCGCGGTATCCAAGGCGCGCCGCGGCCGCGGCGTGAAGGTCCCATCGACCGCGGTAAGGAGCGCGATATCGTCGATCGAGCGCGCCAACCAGCCGATCGTGTCGATGCTTTCGGCCGCGGGCCAGACGCCGGCTTTGTTGATGGTATTATACGTCGGCTTGTAACCGAAAACTCCGCAATAGGAGGACGGCCGCAGCACCGAACCGCCGGTCTGCGTGCCGAGCGCCGCCGGCACCATGTAATCGGCAACCGCCGCGGCCGATCCGCTCGACGAGCCGCCGGGGGAATATTCGGGATTGTGCGGATTGGTGGTCGCCGACGGCGCCATGCCGGCAAATTCGCAAGTTGCGGTCTTTCCCAGGATCACCGCTCCGGCACGCCGCAGCAGCGCGATGCAAGCGGCATCCGACCGCGGCCGGTTACCACGATAAAGCGGCGAGCCCATTTCGGTCGGCATGTCGAAGGTGTCGATAATGTCCTTCACGCCGATCGGCGCGCCATGCAGCGGACCGCGCCGCGGACCGCGATCGAGCGCGCGCGCCTGCGCGAGTGCGGCCTCGGCGTCGAAATTCACGAAGGCCTTGACGACCCCGTCGCGCGCATCAATGCGCCCGATGCAATCGCGCACGACCGCCTCGCAGGTCGTTGATCCATCCGCGATCTGTGCCACGATCTCGGTCGTGGAAAGCTCGTTAAGCGGGCGCTCGGCTTTTACATCCATGACGATGCCGATCAGTTCTTGCCGGCGATCTTGGCGAATATACCACCAACAACAATCACATCCGCAATTCCGTTCGGCTTTTTCTGGTTTTTATTTCGTTTTATTCGGCTGCCTGCGCGGCGCCGCCATGGGCTTTCGACCACGCCGACGGATCTTTCATGAACTCTTCGACATCCTTGAGCTTGCCTTGGTCGAACCTGCCGCTCTTCTTCGCCACTTCCAGCACATCCCACCAGGTGGCGAGCGAATGCAAAGTGATACCGAGGTCGCTGAGGATCGTCTTTCCTTCCGGAAAGATATCGTAGAAAAAAAACACGAAGACATGTTCGACAACGGCGCCGGCGCTGCGCAGCGCCTCACAGAAATTGACCTTGCTGCGGCCGTCGGAAGCCAAATCCTCGACCAGAAGCACCCGCGCGCCGGGATCGAGGTGGCCCTCGATCTGGGCGTTGCGGCCGAAGCCTTTGGCTTTCTTGCGCACATACTGCATCGGCAGCATCAGGCGGTCGGCCATCCAGGCCGCGAACGGAATGCCCGCGGTCTCGCCGCCGGCGACCGAATCGAATTGCTCGAAACCGATCTCGCGCTCGACGGTGGCCACGCCGAAATCGATCAGCGTCCGGCGTACCCGCGGAAACGAGATCAGCCGGCGGCAATCGGTATAGAACGGGCTCGCCCAGCCCGACGTGTAGATGAAAGGCTTGTCGGCCATGAAGCGGATCGCATCCACTTCGAGCAGCATTTTTGCCGTAAGCTCGGCCATCACCGCTTTGTCGGGAAAACCCGTCATTTTTTTCTCCAAGAACTAATTCACAACCCGCCACGCAATCGTCTCGGCGTTGATCCAGTCGTGCGAAACGACCGGGACAAAGCGCCTTTTCCGCGCTGATATGCGCGGGCACGGCGGCCGGCGGAGTTTTGCCGACGACGTGGGGCGCGGATGCGAAGGCTCGCCAGTTGCCGTCATGCCCCAGAGAGCAATGAGACAGGCCAGCGGCAAAATCAAGGTTGGGTGGCGGTCTTGAACAGGCTTTACGCCGCCACAGCCGATGCCTCGGCGTCGGGCTGCTTATAGGCTTCGAGCCGGGGCAGAACCTCGCGGGAAAACAGCGTCAGGTTGTCGACGGTCTGCTCGTGGCTCAATTCGCCGCCGTGGCCCATCATCAGGAGATTGCCCATGCCCCCGCAATGCTCGCAGAAGCCGGCGATCTGACCATAGACCTGGTCAGGCGTGCCGCAGAACAGAATGCCGGCATCGATCAGATCATCGAGGCTCGCGGCGTGCATATTGACCGGGCGGCCATCCTTGGTGAACCCGCGCGGCGGCGACTCGCCCCGAAGCATCCGGGCGTTATCCTGCGGCGGCAGATAGCCCGGCGGATTGCGAAACGGCAGATGAACAATCGCGGCGGTGCGTAGATAGCCGGCGATGTGGCGGCCCCGCGCGCGGGCTTCCTTCTCGTCATTGGCGACCGCAACCAGGCCGAGATAGGCAAAGCGGTCGGCGCCGGGCGCCTTGCCGAATTTCGCCGCATAGCTTTTCCGGTAAGCATCGTAGATCGGGCGGGTGCCGAAGCCGGTCCCGAGCGTCGCCATGACGTAGCCGCGCTCGCCGAGGACGCGCGCCTGGGTCGAACTGCCGGTCGTCGACCAGACCGGGGGATGCGGTTCTTGCCACACCCGGGGCCAGACATTGACCTGACGATAATGGAAGAATTCGCCTTCCCAATTGAACATCTCATCATGCGTGGTCATCGCCTTGATGATGAAATCATGGGCCTCCCAGAATTGGTCCATCAGTTCCGTCGGATTACGGTTGGAAGCGGCGATCTCGTAAGGGATGCCTTTGATAAACCCCATGTCGAGCCGGCCGCGCGATATCACGTCGATGGTCGACAGTTCCTCGGCGACGCGCAACGGGTCGGGCCGATGCCCGATCGGATAGCCGAGCACCAGAAGCCGCGCCTTCTTGGTCGCGCGTGCCAGCACTGAAAGACCGACCAGCACCGTCGACGACATGCAGGTCGCGCTCTGATGATGCTCGTTGAGCATGATGTGCAGGCCGAGTTCGTCGCAGAGCTGGTACTCGTCGTAATAGCGGTGAAACAGATCGGCGGCGACGCGCGGATCGCATTTGCGATTGAGGAGATTGACGCGCAGCGAGCCGGAGTGATCGTTCCATACCGGATAATAGGGCTGCTCGGAGAACTGATAGACCCTCATGCGCGCGCTTCCCTTACCTGGATATTGTCATTTGCCTTTGGTGAACGCCAAAACGCGTTCGGCGAAAAGCTTTGGCTGTTCGTGATGCGGAAAATGTCCGGCGCGTTCCATGAGTTCGAACCGCGCGCCGGGGATCATCGTGCAATAGGCGCGGCCATAGGTCTCGCTGAGCATGCGATCGTGACGGCCCCACAAGAATAGGGTCGGAATGCGGATGCGGTGCAGCCGGCTTTTCAGCCGCGGATTATGGAAATACGGATTCCAGGCAAAACGCGCCGTCGCCTCGCGGGCCCGCGCCGCGGCCAGCGATTCGGCATCCGGCAGCGCTTTGTAATCGCGCCGTCCGATGTTCGGATCGCAATACGTAAGCTCGAGATATTCCTGCTCGGTGATCGCGAAAATATCGGCGATGTCGCGCGTCTCTCGGCCGCCGACCTTGACGCCGACCGCATTGGCAAGGACGAGCTTCGAGATGCGCGCGGTCGATTTCACCGCGATCTCGGCGGCGAGCCAGGCCCCAAGCGAAACGCCGACTACGGTGAGATCGGTAAGATCGAGCCGGTCGAGCAAGTCGAGATAGAAATAGGACAGATCGTCGATCGTCCGCATGCCCTGTGGCAATTCCGAGCGGCCGAAGCCAGGATGCGTCGGCGCAATGACACGCGTGGTTTCGGCCAACGCATCGACCGCCCCAAGCACCGGCTCGATACCGTTTTCGGCGTGAAGGAAAAGGAGCGGCGGGCCCGCGCCGCGCTCGATCATATCGACCCGTATGCCCTCGACGACGAGCGTTGGCTCGCTCTCTGCCGCTTGCAGCATCTTCACTCCCGCATGCAGGCTTTTAAAGCCCGGCCGGTTGTTCTACCACGGCAATCGTATTTTACCATCGCGGTGCGGCGCAGAGCGGAGGCGCGAAAATGACGGGTTCGGTCACGGTTCACAACGGCATTGTCTATGCCACCCACGACGGCGTTGAACTCGCCGGCGATCTCTATCTGCCGAAGGACGCGAAGGCGGTCCCGGCGCTTGTCGCCGTGCATGGCGGCGGCTGGGTGACCGGCATGCGCGGAGTGTTCAAGTATTGGGGCGACTACCTCGCGGCACGCGGCATTGCGCTATTCTCGATCAGCTATCGGCTGGCTGCGAAGGAAAAGACCTTCCCGGAGGCGGTGCAGGACGTGCTTGCCGGCGTGCAATTCGTCCGCGGCAAGGCCGGTTCATTCGGCATCGATCCGGCGCGAATTGGGCTTCTCGGCGCGTCGGCGGGCGCGCATCTCGCGTCTTTGGCCGCGCTCGGCGGCAAGAAATTCGCCGGCGGCTATCCGGGCGATCCGTTTGCTTCCGTTGATGCCGGTGTAAAGGCGCTCGTCGGCGTGTACGGCATCTACGACGTCGGAGCGATGTGGACCGCCTATCAGGTACAGGGCGGACGCGACAACAATATCCAGAAATTCATCGGCGCCTCGCCGATGGAAAACCGGCAAATCTATTTCGACGCTTCCCCCCTCAGCTATGCGATCTATGACAACAACGGGATCGGGGTTCTTTTGGTCACAGGCACCGAGGACGATCTGGTCGACCGCAAAGTGCAAACCGATCCGTTTCAGCTCGCCCTCAAACAGGCGGGCTTCTTCGTGCGGCCCTGCGTCGTGCAAGGCGCACCGCATTACTGGATGAGCGATCCGATCGAACAGGGAAGCTATCCGGAATTTCTGGCACCGCGGCTGATGCACTTCCTCGGCGAGAAACTGTGAACGCCGGAGCGATTTCGGCATCACTACGGTGCGGGCTACTTCTTTTCCAGCAACAATGTGCCTTCCTTGCGCACCAGTGGCTGAATCGCTTCGGCGAGTTTCGACAGCAGCCAGGGCAAGAATACCTGCAGATGAACCTGATCCTCGGCGACATCGATGGTGCCGCTCACTGTCTGCGCCAGCGCGCTGATACGAAACTGCAAGCGGTCGCCGGTCCATGTCTCTTCCTGGACGGTAAACAAATGCTTGTAATTGGCCTGCGCGGCGCCCAGCCCGGACTTCAGGCGGCGCAGCGCTTCGTCCTTGCCCAGGCGATGCGGTATCGACACAACGAACGGTTTCGACATCGGAACTCCGAATAAAGCGCCCAATTGGCTCCCTTACCCTTCATATGGGTGCGAGCTATCGTTAATGAAATGGGCGCGTTTACCGGTTCATCGTTAATTTGGAACGCGATATATTTACCATGGTTTTTCTGTCATAGCTTTGTGACCGAGGCAGTTGTTGATCGAGGGCGACATGTTCAAGGAAATGCAGCGTTTTCTGAAAGACGAATCCGGTGCGGCGGCGATCGAATATGGCCTCATTACCTCCGGCATTTCGGTGGCGATCATCCCCTCCATCAAGGACGTCGGCGTGAAATTGGTCGACATTTTCACGACCCTGCAGAACGCGATCTAAGCCGCGGCGCCGTCAGCGAGCGGCGACTGCCGCTCGAGATTCTCTTCCATCCGTTCTTACGTTGTGCGCACGCCGATTATTCCCGCGACGCATGCGCGGCCAAGTTCTGTCGAAACTCCACTCCGCCCATCCGCTTATCTCCGCCTGGCATTGGCGCACCCGGCAATTTCTGTTAGCAGGACGGCGACTTGCAAACAGTTGAACGGGCGGGACGGCCATTATGACCAGCAGCGATATCGATATGCGGCTTTTCGCTAAAAAGGCCGGTACCAGCCTCAACTACGCGGCGGAAAGCGTGATTTTCAACAAGGGCGATGCCGGCGAATGCATGTATGTGGTGCAGTCGGGCGTCATCGAGATGGTGATCGGCGATCAAGTCGTCGAAGTCTGCGGTGCCAATGAAGCCATCGGCTTCATGTCGATGATCGACGAAGCACCGCGCTCCTCGACCGCGCGGGTCAAGGAAGCCTGCGAAGTCTCTGTGATCGATCGGCGCAAATTCCGTTTCATGGTCGACGAGGTGCCGAATTTCGCACTCTACATCATGGGCGCCATGGCACGGCGCATCCGCGGCATGGGCCGGGTGATGCGATAATGCCGTGAGCGCGGAGCGATTGAAATGCCGGTCATAGCTTTCATCGTCGTTGCCATAGCCGTTTTATTGGGTTTCGCGCTGGGAGTTATGCACCTGCAGTCGGAGGGTCGCAGGGCACCGCCTTGGCTACTCGCGGTGACGCACGGGTTATTCGGCATCGGCGGCTTCGGCTGTCTCGTTCTCGCATTACGAGGGCCGACGCGCGAGCTCGATGAGGCAATCGGCTCCTTCGGCGTGATCGCAACAGCGCTGATCGCGCTGACAGCTTTGCTCGGCGTCAGCTTTTTCGTGACGCGGCTACTCAAAAGACGGCCCGCGGGAATACTGATCGGCATCCATGCCACGCTGGCTGTGAGCGGCTTCGTCATCCTCGCCGCTTACGTCTTTGCTGGATAGGGCGATAGAGATTTGTCTAGCGCGAGCTGGCGATGAAGACTGCCGGTCGATTTGCTTCCTGACACCGTTGTAGGGAGAAAATTGGGGAAAAACTCGACCGGCGCGGGCAGGTTCGAACCCGCGATCCCCCTTGTCCCCCGACCCGGGCAACTTGGGCTTCCTTTAATCTTCGGCCATTTTCGTTCGCGACTGTCTCTGTTCGTCCGATTTCTGATTACGGCAAGTTGTATCGGCCCGGACCAATAAACCGGGCCCGTGGTGTCCTGTTTTGCACATTCAGGCGGCGCCGCTTCGGATACAAAAATGCCCGGGGCGGACGGATGGTCATGACGCGTCGGCCCCGAGAGCCCCACTCCTTGGGGCTCTTTTTTCGACCAACCGGGTTCGAAATCCTATTTCGTCCAGCGCAAGCTCAAGTCCAGGAGCATGTCCAATGCCCAAAACATCGAGCAAGTCAGCGACTAAAACCGATAAGCGTGTCGGCAACAATATCCGCGCCCGTCGATTAGCAATGGGTATGACGCAAGAACAACTCGGTAAAAAGCTCGGCGTCACATTTCAGCAGATACAAAAATACGAAGTCGGCGCCAATCGAATCGGCAGTGGCCGGCTTTTTCAGATCGCAGAACTTCTGAAAACACCACTCGGGTCGTTTTACAGCGGTGAAGAAAAACAGACGAAATTGCGGGCTTCTTCTCCGTTTGATTTGCTGAGCGACCCGCTAACATTGCAAATGGCACAGGAGTTTTCGAAGATCAGTGACAAAAAAACGTGCCGCGCGGTCTTGGCGATCATCGAAAGCCTGGTATCAGAATAGCCGGCCCTCTTATGCTCGCTTGTCGTCGCGTTGATATTTTTCGCGCTCGCGCAGGTAATCGTCCGTAGTTCGTGCCAAAGGTCGCGTCGGCGCGCCGTGCGGATCAAAGCCATCCTCCGTGGCGGCGATGACGCGACAATCCTCACACATTTTTAGCGCTTCAAGCCGCTTCGAGTTTTTCGCGTACATCCAGTGCTGGCCTTCGAGCTTTGCTATCACACGGTCGATCGTGCTCTTGACGCCAAACGGCTTGCCGCAGCGGATGCAATTGAACGGCTCTTCTTCCTTCAAGACGCGGGACGCGGCTGTCGCAACGCGGAAGTCGAGTTGCGGCTTGAGACTGATTACCTTCTCCGGGCAGGTCGCCTTGCACAGCCCGCATTGCACGCACGCATCCTCGGAAAAGCGTAGCAGCGGACGCTCCGAATCTTCGCTGAGCGCGCCGGTCGGACAGGCCGTGACGCAAGCAAGGCAAAGCGTACAGCCGGCGACATCGATCTCCACCGCGCCGAAGGGCGCGTCCGCAGGCAACGCGACAACTTCAATCTGGATCGGCGCCGCGCGACGCAGTTCCCGTAATGCAAGTCGCATCAATTCGCGTTTCCCGCCGACTGGTAAGAAGCTTGCCGGATGCACCGAAAATACCTGCGTTTTGATCTTCGAGAACGCCGCGCTCAGTTCGTCGGGATCGTCCGTTTCAATAGCCGCTACCGAGCCGTACCCCAGCGCAGAGAGAATCGGATCGGCGAGTGCGATAGTCTTTGTGAGGCTGGCAATGTCGTGGCGTGGTTTGGCGTGCAACAGAAGACGTACCGCACTCGCACCATAAGCAAACGCGGCCGCAATGGTTTCCAGACCTATTTGAGTCACTTCGTTGATCGCGAGCGGTAATACATTCGCCGGAAGGCCGTCGCCATGGCGAGCGAGCGCATCGAGCAGCGCGCCCCCATGTTCGTCGTCATGGAGCAGCAGGATTGGATGCAATCCCCCCGCCTCGCGATAGACAGTCAGCAGCGTGCGGAGCTTGCGCATTAATATGTCGGCCGGCGGCAGCGCATAGGCCGCGGCGCCGGTTGGGCAAGCCGCCGCGCATTGGCCGCAACCGGCACAGATGTTGGGGTCGATGGCAACGTGATCGCCGGAAGGTTCGATCGCGCCGGTCGGACAGAGATCGAGACAACGATGACAGCCGACAATGCCGGAACGCGAATGCGCACAAAGCTCCTCGTTGAATGCGATGTAACGCGGCTTCTCGAAGGTGCCCGTCAAATCGCGCGCCTTAAGCACCGCGCGCAGGACCGCTTTCGGGTCGCGAAAGTCGGCGCGCAGATAGCCGTCGCGCAATTCGTGCGCTGCAAACAACGGCGCGTTCCCGGAAATATCAAGAATCACGTCACAATGTGACACGACGCCATTACGCGTGGGGCCGAACGCGAGCGTATCGCGTGAGGACGGAGCCGCGGTTGCGAAATCGTCGACCATGATCTCGTAGGCGCCGAAATGCCCCTTGGCTGAGCGGATCGTGCCTTTCACAATCGGAAAGTTATTGACCCGTGTGGGCGTGAGCGCGGCGGACCCGCCAATCATGACCGTCACGTCGAGGTGCTGCTCGAGCAAGTTTCCGGCTTCGATCGCCTGTTCGTCGCGGCCGTAAATTAGGATCACGCCTCCGCTAGTGAGAGTAATGAAGGAAGCCGGAGGCACCGTCTCGGCGGCACTCGCAAGCAGCGCTGCCATCTTTGGCCCGGCATCAAGAGCTTGGGCAGACCAGCCTGCCGTTTCGCGGACGTTGACGAATTTAACGTCAGTTTCTTTGTTGCTCTCGCATGCCACTTCGGCGAACAGCGGCGCTTCCTGGGTGCAGCCGACCGTCACTGCGGTCCCGGGCGCCACGCCGCCGCGAAAGCGTTCCAGTTCAGCGCGACACAATTGATTTGCGCTCTCGATTTTTGCGCCACGGCAGCCGCGCCGAACCGCGCCGACATCGAGCGGCATCGTGTCCTCGCACGAGCAAAGAAAAATGGTTTGCGGGCGGTCGACCATTAGTTCGTATTTCCGCCTAATTTCGCCAATCTGCGGATTTACCGAGACTAGCCGCGACCCATCTAGAGTTATAGTTATAGATGATCGAAAGTACGAGTCCGGGCCCCCGCTATGCCGCTGCAACCGCATTTAGCCCCGGCCTTTCATTTGCCGCCTCCATTTCATGCCGTCGCGTTGCGCGAGGCCGGCGATGCCTTCGCACATGCGATAAGGATTGCGCCGGATTCCGGCGCCGGCACGTTGGTCCATGTCGGCCGCTTCGATCTGGTGGAATTCGCCGTTGTGCTGGAGCCTGAAGAGCCGTTGCGCACCGCGAGACGGGCGATTTACGCCGGGCTCGTCGCCCTGGCCGATGCACTTGCGATATACGCCCCGCCGGAAAAGCCGATTAGCTTCGAATGGCCGGATGCAATCCGGATAAATGGGGGATTGGTCGGCGGGGCGCGCCTTGCTTGGCCGACGCCCGTTGACGAGGATGCCCCCCTGCCGTGGCTTATATTCGGCGCGATGATCGGTGCCACTCCGGTCGGGGAGCAGGAGCCGGGGCTCTATCCGCGGGCGACGACGCTCGATGCTGAAGGTTTCAACGTCGGATCTGGCCACTTGCTGGAGAGCTTCGCGCGCCATTTTATGGTCACCGTCAACGCCTGGCAGCAGGAAGGCTTTGACGAAGTAGCGAGAAGTTATCTGTCGCGCTTCGCATCGGAAAGCGATGTGCGGTGCACCATCAACGATAACGGCGACCTACTCATACATCGTCTTGGCCATTCCAATGCGGAGTGCCGAAGCTTGGTGTCCGCCTTGGCGACACCATCATGGTTCGATCCGGCGACCGGCGGTCCCGTTCTGCGAGCGCGACATGAATGATTTCTGGTTGTCTTGCGGTCATCATCTGCTCGACCGCGATCAGTGCGGCCGGTTGAGCGTGACCGATGAATTCATGAAGGCTTATCTCGCCCGGCCGGAGCTAGTGCCCCCCGCCGACGCGTGCATGATCGAACGCACGCTGTATCACGCGCTGTCGTCCGATCCGTGGCGGCCCGTCGTCCCGGCTGAGATCGAGGCTATCGCGGAAGCCGATGCCAGGGAGAACTGGCAAGTAATGATCGCGCTTCGTGACCGCTTGGCGAGCCACCGTACACTTGAAGCGACCTATATAGCCCTGGCGCGAGAAGGCGTTCGACTTCCACCGCTTTTTCTCGATCAACTTACACATCTCATCCTGCGCAATGCGCTCGACGAATGCCACGATCCGTATGTGCTTCGCGCTGCCGAATTGTTTTTTCGCCAACAGCGTATGACGCTCTATGACGGTTCACTCCTCGCAGCCGACGCCGAACAGGTCGACGCTAACGCCGCCGCTGCTTCGCCGCTCGCTGCAATGTTTGCGTTGGAAACCGAGCCTGCGGTTGAGGTGCTCTGCGATAACAATGCAGCGCATTATTGGCGGCGGAGCGATCGCTTCGATCTGGCGCTCGATATGACCGCGGGACGCCGCGGTCTCGCTGCCCTCGCCAGTGTGATCGCGTGCTGGATCAAGCACCTGCTCGCCATTGACGTCGTCGTCGAGCCGCTCACGGAGCTGCGCGACGTGGCGCTCGCGTGGTATGTCGGCCTTGATGCCGACGGTACGAGGATCGGCGACGCGCTCTGGCACGGCAAAACGATTGACGAGGCGACGCGCGCGCGCGTTGTCGGGCTTTTTCGCCTGATATTTCGGGATGCGGGCGTTGTCATAGACCGCATTGCCGGCGAGCCGGTCTTTCTCATCTTGGCGGCGACGCCAGACAACACTCTTCGTATGAAGCCACAAAATCTGCTGACGGGCCTTCCCATTCGGTATCAGGAGTCTGCGCAGTGAGCGGCGTCCGGCCGGTCATCCGTATTCCCGTCGGCGTTGTCATCGAACGGCGCCGGGCGAAGAGTGCGTGGACGGATTTTGTCTGGCGTGCGGTCGCAGTATTGCCGGGCGTCCCGGATGCCGCGCCATGGACTGCGCTCGAAGGCGACGCCGAGTGCATGATGTTCTATGGGGGTAGCTCCGAAATTCTACTGCACCGCGCCGACGCATCCGGCTATCGTGAAAATGTGGCAAGCGGTGCCGCGCTGTTATGGGTTGCTATCCGGCCGACCGGCGCTGAGCCTCCCTACGAAATCGCCGCTGTAACAGCCGAGCCGAGCGAGGGCGAAGCCCTGACCGAGAATGCCGGCCATATTGTCGAAACCGTGCCGATGCCGGAGCCGGTGCGGCTGGTGGTTGCCGAGTTTGTTGCCGCCCATTACGTCGAACATCCGTTTATCAAGCGGCAACGCGAACACGCTGATCCAGAGCTAATGGCGCGGCGCAGATTGCTTAAGGATCGCAGATGATCGACCCGAAAGACCAGGGCGAGACGTTTCTGCAACGCTGGTCGCGGCTTAAGCAGGCCGCGGATGCTCCAACCTGCGACGACTCCGACCCACCGCTTCAGAAAACCTCGGATGCCGACCCGGATGCGTCTCCACCACCCATGGCACAAAGCGGAGTCGATCTACCGGCCTTCGATCCCTCCACCCTGCCGCCGATCGAATCCATCAGCGCATCGAGCGACATCCGCGCGTTCCTGGCGCCAGGGGTTCCCGAGGAGATCAAGCGTGCCGCCCTTCGACGCGTCTGGGTTATGGATCCGGCGATCCGCGACTTCGTGGGTGTGGCTGAGAACCAGTGGGACTTCAACAAGCCCGACAGCATCCCCGGATTCGGCTCGCTCGAACTTACACCGGAGTTGTGTCGCATGATCGCTGACCTGTTTAGCGACTCTCCAGCGGAAACTACGCCAACGCGCCTCGCTGACACCGAGCCACGCGAACAAGTTCACGTTGATGAAATACCGGCGGAAACGCCGTCGTCGGCGATAGCTTCGGCACCGCGTGAATGCGATCCCAAGGCCGGGCGATCACCAGCACAGGTTGAGAAAGTCGATGCCGACCCTGTGGAACTCGCATTGACGGACCGTCCTAAGGACGAAACCTTGCAGCCGAGCCACTTCAAACAGGAAACGTCGGCGCCAAAGCGATAACGCACCCATAGCCTTTGGCTATTGACGCTTATTTGCTTCAAGCCTATTTTTTAGACGGTCCTCTCTCGGAACATTTCGAAGGGCGGCCATGCGCGATCAAGGTCTCGACCTAGCGATCCGTGCTGCCGGGGGTGTTGGCGCTCTCGCCCGGAAGGTTGGCATTGCGCAACCGTCGTTGTCCAACTGGAATCGCGTGCCCACCGAGCGTGTGCTGGCCGTCGAGAGTTTGACCGGTATCCATCGCACGACGCTCCGGCCCGACCTATTTAACGCGCCGAATATCACTGCAGTCGACGAAACAGACGCGGCGCGTGCTCGGGAATATGCGCTACTGTCGGTCTTGCTGCGGCGCGCGCCCGATTCCAATCTTCTGGCCAAGATCGCTACGCTAGGTGGAGATTCGTCGCCGCTAGGTCTAGCGCATGTCGCGCTCGCCGAGGCGGCGGTGGAAACAAATGTCGCCCGAGTAGAGCGTGAGTTCTTCGAGCTCTTCGTCGGCATTGGGCGCGGCGAACTGGTGCCCTACGGATCGTATTATCTCACCGGCTTTCTCAACGAACGCCCGCTGGCTCGGCTGCGTGACGATCTTGCACGGCTCGGCATTGAGCGGGTCGAGAATGATGCAGAGCCGGAAGACCACGCCGCCGCTCTATGCGAGCTCATGGCAGGACTGGCAGGCGGACACTTAGGCGCCCCGGCCGGGGCGGACCGCGGACCGTTCGAAAAGCACCTGGCACCGTGGATTGGTCAATTCTTTGCCGATCTCGAGCATGCGCACGCGGCGGACTTTTACCGGCGGGTAGGAACAGTCGGCCGGACATTCATAACGATAGAAAGCGAAGCCTTCGCGCTTGAGTGACTCATGATCACGGCCCGCGAACGTGCCGAAGAAGGCCGAGCAAGGAGTGAGCGGGATGACAAACAAAACAGACAAGAAGGTCAGACGACGCGACTTCCTCCGTGCGCTTGGCGCAGGCGCTGGGGCGGCCGTCGTCACTTCAGGGTCGTTCGCTGAGAATGCGGCGGCCGAACCCGAGAGCGACGAAGAGAAACGGAAAGCGCGCTATCAGGCAAATTCGCCGGAGGTCCAAGATTTCTACCGCGTCAATCGCTATCCGTCGAAGTAACCGTTCAAAGTTCAAAGAGGCGACCTGTGCTGATCAAGCGAACCCAACCTTTAGCGCGCCGCGGGGCATTTGGAGCCATGCCCGAGCAGCGCTCGTCGGAGCACGGTATTGATCGTCGTGGCTTCCTGCGTCGCTCCGGTTTTGTCGCCGGGAGCCTCGCGGCGGTTGGTACACTGCCGCTCGCTAATCTGCGCCGCGCGGAAGCCGGTGCGCCGCCGCCGGCCGGCGCGGTCGTCAGCCGTCGCAAGAACGTGTGCACACATTGTTCGGTCGGCTGTTCGGTCATCGCGGAGGTCGCAAACGGCGTCTGGATCGGCCAAGAGCCGGACTACGACAGCCCGATCAATCGCGGGTCGCACTGCTGCAAAGGTGCTGCAGTCCGTGACGATGTGTTGAGCGAGCGACGATTGCGCTATCCGACGAAGCTCGTTGACGGTCAATGGACCAGGATCTCCTGGGACCAGGCTATCGACGAAATCGGCGACAAAATCACGGCAATCCGGGAAAAGTCGGGACCGGACTCCGTCTATTGGCTTGGCTCCGCCAAGTTCACCAACGAGGCCGCCTATCTTAATCGCAAGTTCGCCGCCTTCTGGGGAACAAATAACTCGGATCATCAGGCGCGCATCTGTCATTCAACCACGGTCACGGGCGTAGCTAACACCTGGGGCTACGGCGCGATGACCAACAGCTACAACGACATCCGCAACGCCAAGACCATCATGATCATGGGCGGCAACCCGGCCGAGGCGCATCCGGTGTCGCTGCAACACATTCTGGAAGGTCAGGAACTCAACCGCGCCAATATGATCGTTATCGATCCTCGGATGACACGCACGGCAGCCCACGCGACCGAATATGTGCGCGTGCGTCCCGGAACGCACATTCCGACGATCTACGGCATGCTCTGGCACATTTTTAAGAATGGCTGGGAGGATAAGGAATTCATCAGCCAGCGTGTTTACGGCTTCGACGAGGTCCGTAAGGAGATCGACAAATGGCCGCCCGACGAGGTCGAGCGCGTCACCGGCTTGCCGGCGGCGCAGGTCGAGCACGTCGCCGAAATATTCGCCAAAGACCGTCCTTCAACGCTGATCTGGGCGATGGGCCAGACCCAATTCACCGTCGGGACGGCGAATGTTCGGGCCAGCTGCATCCTGTTGCTTGCCACCGGCAATGTCGGTCATGCGGGCGCCGGCGCTAATATTTTTCGCGGTCACACCAACGTTCAGGGCGCGACCGATCTCGGCCTCGATGTGACAACTTTGCCGCTTTATTACGGACTTACGGAGGATGCCTGGAGGCATTGGTGCCGCGTTTGGGAGACCGATTATAATTGGATGCAGTCCCGCTTCGCCAGCAAGACATTGATGGAGACGCCCGGCATCCCGAGCACGCGCTGGTTCGATGCGACGCTGCTGCCGAAGGACGAAGTCAGTCAGCCCAACACTATCAAGGCCATGTTCGTTATGGGCCATGGCGCCAATACGATCACAAGAATGCCTGATGCGATCCGCGGAATCGAGAAATTGGATCTTGTGGTCGTCTGCGATCCCTATCCGACCGCCTGGTCGGTGCTCTCGCAACGTCGAAACGATATGTATCTGCTGCCGGCCTGCACCAGCTTCGAAATGGACGGCTCGCGTACTGCGTCCAACCGCTCGCTCCAATGGGGCGAGCAGATCGTCAAGCCGGTCTTCGAATCGAAGAACGACTATGACGTGATGTACATGCTCGCCAATAAGCTCGGTTTTGCCGACAAGATGTTCAAGAACATCAAGGTCGAAAACGGCGCGGTATCCGCCGAGGATATTTTGCGGGAGATCAATCGCGGCGGCTGGTCGACGGGCTATTGCGGTCAATCGCCCGAGCGCCTCAAGGCGCATATGAAAAATCAAGCCAAATTCGACGTCGTCACCCTGAGGGCTCCAAAAGACGATCCGGAAGTGGGCAATGATTATTATGGTTTGCCTTGGCCGTGCTGGGGAAAGCCGGATTTAAGGCATCCGGGGTCGGCGATCCTTTACAACACCACGCTCCCGGTTAAGGACGGCGGCGGCGCATTCCGTGCGCGCTTTGGCGTTGAGCGCAACGGCGCCACCTTGCTTGCGGAGGACTCCTATTCTCAGGACTCCGAGATCAAGGACGGCTATCCCGAATTTACCCTCGGCGTGCTCAAAAAGCTCGGCTGGGACAAGGATCTTACCGCAGAGGAATTGGCAGTCATCCAACAGGTGAATGCGACGAACCCCGATACCGTATCGTGGTCGACCGATTTGTCAGGGGGCATCCAACGCGTGGCAATCGAGCATGGCTGCGCTCCCTGCGGCAACGGCAAAGCACGGGTGATTGCCTGGAATCTGCCGGATCCGATCCCGGTCCATCGCGAAGTGATTTACACCTCACGGCCGGATCTGGTCGGCCAATATCCGACCTTGCCGGACGCCATCCAATTCCGTGTTCCCAATGTTGGCTTCACGATACAGAAAGCGGCTGTCGACCGGGGCACCAACAAGCAATTCCCGCTCATCCTTACCTCGGGGCGGTTTGTCGAATTCGAGGGCGGTGGCGAGGAGACGCGCTCGAACAAGTGGCTCGCTGAGCTACAACAAGACATGTTTGTCGAAATCAATCCGTCTGATGCCGCAGAGCGCGGCATCAAGGACCTCGCTTGGGTTTGGGTCACCGGCGCCGAAAGCAACTCTAAGGCCCGCATGAAGGCGTTGGTGACGGAGCGCGTCGGCAAGGGCGTCGCCTGGATGCCGTTTCATTTTGCCGGTTGGTTCGAAGGCGTCGATCTGCGCAGCAAATATCCGAAGGGCACCGACCCGTTCGTGCTCGGCGAAAGCATCAACACGCTTGCGACCTACGGCTACGATCCGGCGACCGGAATGCAGGAACCCAAAGCCACGCTTTGCCAGATCAGGGCGGCGTGAGGAGGCGCACATGGCGCGAATGAAGTTTCTCTGCGACGCTGATCGATGCATCGACTGCAACGCCTGTGTGACCGCGTGCAAGAATGAGAATGAAGTGCCGTGGGGTATCAATCGGCGGCGCGTCGTCACTATCAATGATGGCAAGCCGGGCGAGCGTTCGGTCTCGATGGCTTGCATGCATTGCACGGACGCGCCGTGCGCGGCGGTGTGCCCGGTGAGTTGCTTCTACACGACTGCGGACGGTGTGGTGCTGCACTCCAAGGACCTTTGCATCGGCTGCGGCTATTGTTTCTACGCCTGCCCGTTCGGCGCGCCGCAATATCCGCGCGTTGGCAATTTCGGCTCACGCGGCAAGATGGATAAGTGCACCTTTTGCGCGGGAGGCCCCGAACCCGACAACACGCAAATCCAGTTCGAGAAATACGGCGCCGATCGCCTCTCCGAAGGCAAGTTGCCGCTATGCGCGGAAATGTGTTCGACCAAATCGCTGCTTGCCGGCGACGGCGACATCATCGCGCAGATCTACAAGGATCGCGTCGCCAAGCGCGGATACGGCTCCGGCGCCTGGGGATGGCCGACGGCCTATCACGAGACTGTCGAGACCTGACAAGCAGGCGGCGAGAAATCCGCCTTGTGGCGAAAGTCCGCCTGCCGTGGATAGAAACGAGGAGCGACATGGCGAAAGACGACATGGCGAAAGACGACATGGCGAGAGACATGGCGAAGGTCTGGAGCCGGTTTCGGCTTTTTGCCGCGGTAATCGCAATCCTTGTCGTCACCGCAGTCGCGCATACGGCTACGGCCGACGAGTATAAGACCCGTCAACCCGACCGCCGACGCCGTCAAACAGCATGAGCTTTTGCAACAGTCCGACCGCATCCAGGGCCTCGGCACCATTCCCGATGTCAAATCCTATGTGCTGGAACAGCCGATGGGCCGTGTATGGCGCCAGTTCCATGAGGTATGGCTGCGCTGGATCGGGGCGATCGCGGTTGTTGGCATGCTTTTGCTGCTGACCGTTTTCTATCTTATTCGTGGCAAGATTCGCATCGCATCGGGTCGTTCGGGCATCAACCTGGTGCGTTTTAATGCCTTCGAGCGCTTCACACACTGGATGACCGCGACCTGTTTCATCATTCTGGCGCTGTCAGGTCTCAACATTACTTTCGGCAAGCATGTGTTGCTGCCGCTGATCGGGCCGGATGCATTCTCGGCGTGGTCGCTGGCGGCAAAATACGCGCACAACTTCACCAGCTTTCCCTTCGCGCTCGGCGTCATCATGATTTTTTTGATGTGGCTTAGCGGAAACATTCCTGACCGCACCGATATCCAATGGCTCAAACAGGGAGGAGGAATGGTCGGTCACAGCCACCCGCCGGCCTACCGCTTCAACGCGGGCCAGAAGGGCGTCTATTGGATCGTGGTGCTGGGCGGGACGGCGGCTGCAGCCAGTGGCTACGTTCTGATGTTCCCGTTTTACGGAACGAACATCGCGAACATGCAGATTGCTCAGGTCATCCACGGCACCGTCGCCGTATTGTTTGTCGCCGTCATGCTCGCACACATCTATATCGGCACGATCGGGATGGAAGGTGCGTTCGAGGCCATGGGAGAGGGAACCGTCGATCTCAACTGGGCCAAGGAGCACCACAGCCTTTGGCTCGAGGAGGAAAATGCCCGCACCGGCCCCGGCGAAATGGAACGTCAGCCCTCGGCGACCCCGGCAGAGTGAAATCGATCCCTTTCGGTTATCGTTTACCCAGCCGATCCGATATTCGGCCGCTCATTGCGAAAACGAACAAAGCTCCGGCTCGCCCCTCGGGTCGCGAAGATCCACGAAGATCCACTGCGACGCTCTGCGCGGCGTGCATTGATGAGTTGTCGGATCGCCGGCAACGTTTTTAGAAAGCACGGCTCGCCAGCTCAAGGCCGGATTTATGCGCACTGCACTGGTCGAATAAGCGACGCCCGCCGGCTGTTGCATGGCATTGAGCGAAAAATAACCGGCAGCGCCGATAATCACGATTGCAAGACAGGCTGCCAAAAACGAGCGCATCGCCAAATCCTCCAAATCGCCCTCGCCTTCCGCGCATTATGGACCTTCGTGTTTGCGGCACAAGGCCACGCTTGGTCGTCCTTCCCGCACCTCAGAGATGAGCCTTTGACGCACACTTGCTCTGCACGAATTGGCTGTCGGCAAGCATGAGGCCGAAGCGAAGGGACTAGAGGTCGTTGGGCGCATTGTGCTCGTACCAGAGAGCGTAGAGTCGCTCTATTGGTCCGGCCTCAATGTTCGACACTGCGAGGAAAACTAATGCCATGGGTGTCGAGGAATGTGCGCAGTCCGCCCCAATCACCGGTCAAATATGACTGACCCGGCGTGACGGGATTCTCCGCCTCAGACATACTGCACGGTCGTGAACATCCCGGCATCGAGGTGATACAACAAATGGCAGTGCAGCGCCCAGCGCCCCGGATTATTGGCGTCGAACGCGACCAACACACGAGTCCCTGGGGCTACCATCACGGTGTCGCGCACGGCACCCGGAAATTGCTGGTCGTTGATCGCCATAACCTCAAATTGATGACCGTGAAGGTGCATCGGATGAGGCATCCCCGTCTGATTTACGAAAAGAAGCTCGACACGCTCACCCTGCGCAACGGGAAGCGGCGGCGTATCCTTGGACCAAACCACGTTGTTGATCGACCAGACATAGGCGGCCATGTTGCCGGTAAGATTGAGCGTATGCCTGCGATCGGCTTTGCGCGGATCGAGTGGCACCTTGGCGCGCAACCGGCTCTCAAGGTCGAGCGTCAGCGCGGGCGTTATCTGGGCGGCCGTATCGGCGACGCGCGCGATGGACGCATTTCCCGCCCGGAGAATGATACCGGTCTGTTTATTATCTCCCTCAAGGAGCGCTCGCACCGGATAAGCGGTGGCTTCGCGGGGAATCGTTAGGCGGATGTCAAGCCGCTGCGCCACCGCAATCGGAAAGCGCTTCCCGGTTATCGGTTCGACCTCGAATCCGTCCACCGCAATCAGTTCGCCATCGAGCTGTCCCAGATCGACATGAAAGGCACTCATCGCCGAGCTGTTGATGATGCGGAGCAGCACGCGGCCGCCGGACTCGACGGCTACCACCTGGGGATCACCGAAGGTGCGATCGTTAGCCAGAAACGCGTCGTATTTCACGTCATTCAGATCCGGCTTGTCCCCCATCGTCATTCCGCCGGCCATTGGGCCGGGCATTGATTTGCCTCTATCGGCAGAACCACCGGACGGCATCTGGGCCATGCCCGGCATGTTGCCGCTTTGTTTGAGAGCCGCGAATATTTTTTCCGGAGGTGTAAAGCTGAAGTCGGCGAGCATCAGGACGACTTCCTGCTGATCGGGCTGGTCGCGATCATCCGAGATGATCAAAGGCGCCGCCATAAGCAGTTGCTCCTGCAATCCTTCGTGTGAGTGCATGAAGAACGTTCCACCGAAACCCAGCGGAAAGTCATAGTTCGCGCTTTCGCCCGGTTGTATAGGCGGTCCGGATATTCCCGGAACACCGTCCTGCTGCCATGGCGGGGCGAGGCCGTGCCAATGGATCAGACTTGGCTCGCCGAGCTTGTTCTCCACGCGGACGTTGAACCGCGCTCCCACGTGCGTGCTGATTCCGGAGGTGCCGTCGGGTTGTGTGATCCCGAGTACCGAAGCGGCTTTGCCATTCACCTCGATGCCGCGACGCTCGAGCCGCAGCACGGTCTGCGGGAAACCGCTTGCGTCTTGATTTGCACGCTGCGCAGGCTGCGAGCGAGCCAGTGTCGGTGCGATCGAAGTCGCAGCGGCGGACAACAAAAGGGCGCGGCGTGACAGCATTGATCCCTCGCGCAAAATCGATAGGCCATGGCTTGGCCTGGAATGCGAAGGAAATCGCAAATAACATTCTTCGGGTGCGACATCCGATGTCAGGGTAAGTCGAATTCAATCAATCGGTTCCCACAGCATGAGCGGGCTCGGCACGGTAACTCGGTATTGGAATCTGTCCGCTTTGCTTCGACACCGCCGACGAGGCCGTCGTTGGCTCAACATTGCTGAGGTGCCAAAAGCTGGCGTGAGCAGGTGCAGGGAAAATCCGTTATCGAAGGCGGCCTTATTCGATCACCTCGTCGGCGGAAGCCGGCAGCGACGTCAGGGGCATCTTGCGAACAGTCAATTTTAATCTTGAAAAAAGCTGAGACGCCTTTTGAGAACGAAGGCGCTTTCCCGTCATCGCGGTTTGGTAGCACTCCTCGTGTCGCCACCAATCATTGGCCGTATCATAGGCCATAACGAAGGCGGCTCGCGAAGGCAGCTAAGCTATTGGAAAGAATGGTCGGAG
>CAVTOV010000009.1:0-689741 GCA_963736435.1 uncultured Alphaproteobacteria bacterium
ATGTCGTCCGATCTGTTGATCGGCTACACCGGAATGATCTCGTTCGGCCATTCGGCGTTCTTCGGGCTTGGCATGTACGGCGCGGCGGGCGCGCTGATCGCAGTCGGGCCGCCAAATCTTTGGCTCGCAATATTGTTCGGGCTCGCCGGCGCCGCCGGTGCGGCGCTGTTCGTGGCGTTTTTTTCGATACGCCTGCGCGACATCTATTTCGCCATCACGACGCTGATCTTCAGCCAGATCTTCTACGTCATCATCTTCACCTGGACGGCGGTAACCGGCGGCGAGAACGGCCTGATCTTCACCCGGCCGCATCTGACGATTCCCTTTCTCTACGATGCGCGCTTCACCTCGACGACCATGCATTGGTTCGTGCTCGCGGCGGTGACGGGGTCCTATTTGATCCTGCGGCGGGTGACGCAGTCGCCGTTCGGCATGGTGCTGCAGTCGATCCGCGAGAACGAGGCCCGCACCCGCGCCATCGGCTATCCGGTCGAACGCTATAAAATGGTGGCGGTGATGCTGTCCGGCTTGTTCGCCGGACTTTCCGGCGTGCTCTATGCGCTGCAAAATCAATTCGCCGCGCCCGACTTCGTGTATTTCATCACCTCGGGCGATACGGTGATCTACAACGTCATGGGCGGTATTGGCACGCTGGTCGGCCCGATCGTCGGCGCCGGATTTTTCCAATTGATGCGCGAATTGCTGGCGCGCTTCCTTGGCGATCAATTCCCTTATCTGATTCCGCTCGGTATCATCTTCATCGTCATGATTATTTTCCTGCCACAGGGCCTGCTGGGCTTCGCGCGCCGGTGGCTGAATAAGTAGCCGTCATTGCGAGCGGAGCGAAGCAATCTAGCGCAAAATCTGGATTGCTTCGTCACTCCGCTCCTCGCAATGACGATCAGTGATTTGTGGGATTTTTGCCGAGAAAGTCCGCCAGCGCCGACGCGTCGTGCTTGTCCGCCTCGAAGTCTTCAGCAAACCGCTCGTAGAATTCCGCGGCGCCCTCATAGAGTTCGCGCGCCGCCGGATCGTCACCGACGAAGCCCGCGATCTCGTGCATTTCGGCGACCCAGCGATAGGCCTTGGGCGGCATGGTTCCCAATTGCCGTTTGAACCAGCCGAACATTTCCTTCTGGCTCAATTGCAGTTCCTTGAACAATTCATCGGCGGAGCCGGCGCGTACCGCCGCAAGCATCATCGACGCACCGATCGCTTGCGTGCCCTTGGTGATGCCGGCATAGGACATTTTCAGCGCCGATGCGGCGCTCATCGCGCCGTTGAGGACACGGATATCGAGTCCATAGTCGCGCAAGGCGGCGAAACGCGGCGCGGCATCGCCTGACGCATAGATGCGCGTATTGCCCGCGAGCTTGTCCTCGCCCGGCTGCACGGGCTTCGGCGGCGGCCCGATGATGCCCGCATCGACGAAGGGAGAACCTGTCGGCGCGATTGCCGCCGCGACGCGCTCGACCGTCTTCGGATTGATGGCATTGCAATCGACGTAGACGGGCTTGGCATTGCTCGCGGTCAGCGCCGGCACAAAGCGTTCGGCGAGCGACAGCGCATCGCCCGGCGGCAAGATCGACAGAATGAAGTCGGCGGCCGCGATTTCCTTGTCGCTCGCTGCGTGCATGCCCGCGGCCTTGGCGCGCGCCGCGGTTTCCGCGCTGCGGCCTTCGAGCGACGTGAGCACTTTGAGTCCGTTTTCGGCAAGCCGCTTGCCGACGGCGGCGCCCATCGCACCGGGCGCGACCACTGCAACGACAGGATTCATGATATCCTCGCGCTATACGCTTTCGCGCGTAGCTTTACACCGTTTCGCGCGGTTTCGCAGCCGCGGCGTTCTGCAACCGCCGCCGCAGCGCCGAAACGCGGCCGTCGGCGGTCGGCTGATAGAACACGCTGTAGCGTTCGACGCTTTTGGCGAACGCGGCGGCATCGGCCGGCTTCTTCACATCGAATGAATCGAAGCCGGCGCGCACCAGGAACGTAAATTGATCGCGCAGCACATCGCCGGTAGCGCGAAGCGTCCCGGTAAATCCCATGCCCTCACGCAGCAACCGCGCCTGGCTGTAGGCCCGGCCGTCGCGAAATTTCGGGAAATCAAGGGAGATCAGGACCAAGCGGCCGAGCCACGGTTTCAACTCTGCCACCCGGCGATCATTCGGCCAGGATACACCGAGCGAGCCGTCGCGGCTTGAGAGCGCGTCGGCCTCGCTGAGGAAACGCTTGGCCGATACGATCACCGGCACACCTTCGGGAAGCGGTGCATCATCCGCGACGCGGATATAGCGGTCCTCGACCACCTTGCCGTTTTCAACGAGCGGCATAGACACGCTCCCGGAATGGCTCGACGCCGGTACGCTTGACGGTGTCGATGAACAATTCATCCGGCCGCTGCCGCAATTCGAGATAGGCGGCGGCGATATCCTCGACGACGTCGGCGACCTGCGCATAAGGCACCGCAGGACCGATCAGGTCGCCGAGCCTCGCGCCCTCGTCAGCCTTGCCGCCGAGCGTGATCTGATAGAACTCCTCGCCATTTTTCTCGACGCCGAGAATGCCGATATGACCGACATGGTGGTGGCCGCAGGCATTGATGCAGCCGGATATGTTGACGTGGAGCCGGCCGAGATCGCGTTGCAGATCGAGATTGTGGAATCGCCGCGTGATCTCCTGCGCGATCGGGATCGAGCGCGCATTGGCCAGGCTGCAATAATCGAGCCCGGGGCAGGAGATGATATCGGAGATGAGATTGACATTCGGCGTGGCGACATCGATCTCGCCAAGAGCTTGCCAGAGTGCCGGCAGATCGCGCTGCGCGACATGCGGCAGCACCAGATTCTGCTCATGGCCGACGCGGATTTCGCCGAACGAATAGCGATCCGCTAGATCGGCGATGGCGTCCATCTGCGCAGCCGTCGCGTCGCCTGGCGTTCCGCCTTCCGGCTTTAGCGAGAGCGTCACGATCGCATACCCGGAGGCCTTGTGATTGGAAACCGAATTGTCGAGCCAGTTTGCGAATCCGCGATCGGCGCGGCGCGCCTCGGCAAATTCCCGCGGGCTGTCGGCAAGCCGCTCATAATCCGGATAGACGAAGCGGCCGGCGATCTCCTCGACCAGCGCATCATCGAGCGCCAGCGCGCCGTCCTTGATGCTTTGCCATTCCGCATCGACTTCCTTGGCGAAGGCTTCCGCGCCAAGCTCGTGCACCAATATCTTGATCCGGGCCTTGTAGATGTTATCGCGACGGCCGAACTGATTGTAGGTGCGCAATATCGCCTCGACGTAGCTTAAGACGTCGCGCTTATGCAGGAACGGCTTGATGGTCTTGGCGAGAAATGGCGTGCGGCCGAGACCGCCGCCGACCATGACTTCAAAACCGGTTTCACCATCCGCGTTGCGATGCAGCTGCAGCCCTAGATCGTGAATCCGCAGCGCCGCGCGATCGTGGGCCGCTGTTCCGACCGCGATCTTGAATTTGCGCGGCATGAACGAAAACTCGGGGTGCAGCGTAACGTGCTGGCGGATCAGCTCGGCGAAAACGCGTGGATCCTCGATCTCATCGGGTGCGACGCCGGCCCATTGATCGGTGGTGATGTTGCGCACGCAATTGCCGCTAGTCTGCATGCCGTGCATGCCGACGCTGGCAAGGTCCGCCATGGCGTCCGGCAGTTCGGCGAGTTTGATCCAGTGATATTGGATGTTTTGCCGCGTGGTGAAGTGGCCGTAGCCGCGATCGTATTTGCGCGCGACATGGGCGAGCATGCGCAATTGTTCGGATGACAGCGTACCGTAAGGTATCGCGGTACGCAGCATATAGGCGTGAAGCTGCAGATAAACGCCGTTCATCAGGCGCAGCGGCTTGAATTCTTCTTCGGTCAGCTCACCCGACAGCCGGCGCGCGACCTGATCGCGAAACTCCGCGACACGTTCGGTGACCAGTGTCCGATCGAAGGCATCGTAAACGTACATGGGCGCCTGACTTTATTATCCTGCTTTGTATATTGGCAGCACCACTCGGCGGAACCGGCCCGCCGCGAAAACGCGGTGGACTTTCGCTGTCACGGAACTCAGCATCCCAATGGCATTGGCAGAGTGATCGTCGGGCCGCCGAGCCGGATCAGTTCACGCAAATTTCCGGGACGCACGTGGCCGCCCGACGAAAGCTTGACCGGCGCCACATAGGGGCCGACCGCGCCTAAATCGTCCGCAACCGCAGCCGACATCAGCGCTTGCGCGCCGTCTGCATTGGTCACAACGGCGGCGGCATCGAGTTTCGTCGTCCAACCGCCATCCGCACGGCGGTAAACAACGGCACCGTCGCCAACGCGGTTGGCGGTTACCACCACCGGACCGGTGACTTTGATTTTTTTCTGTTCGAGCGGAGAGGTCATTGTGCCCTCATGGTCGGGATCTGTAGGGTCTGGGTTTCTCGCGGAAAATGCTTCGAGCGCCGTTCGTCTGAAGAATGATATTCTATATATGGCCTATTTTTCTGAAGCAAATAGTAGAAAATTCTGCCAATTTACAAGAATACACGAGAAGATCTCTACATTCTGCGGCCGCTACAGAGAAAATCCCTTCCAAGGCAGGAGCAAAGTACTTCCCCGACCTTCTCATTAATTCGTCCGGCAATTCGTCCGGCGCCCAGTCCGCCTGCTCAAATAACGATAGCAGCGGTCGCCACGAATCTGCGATTAGAGGGCCTGTTGCGTGCCCTGGAGATCCGGATTGGACGTTCCTGGCTCAAGAGCCGCGTTCTGCATGGGGGCTTGGTGCGCCCGCGTTTCGCTCGGAGCGGACCAGGTAACAGGCGGGTTTTCAACACTTCCTTGCGGTGGCGACCGATTTCGCCGCCGTTAAGGTAACTTCTAGTATATACGCCAATAGGGAATTGCCACTATTGCGAAGGCACCATCCCGTCACGATACAATGTAAACGGGCAGCGTTGGCAGTTGCAGCGTTGGCAACTATGGATTGTGAATACATAGAATTGCGCTGATCGGAAGAATACGATAGCGAACTGTTTCGCTCGGCTGCCCGGAGTAGAGTTCAACTATTGGAATAAAATAATGCCAAAGACATCGAATAAATCAGCAAGCAAGGTGGATAAGCTGGTTGGCCGGAATATCCGCGTGCATCGCTTGGTTAAGGGGCTGACCCAGGAAACCCTCGGTGAAAAACTGGGCGTGACCTTCCAGCAAGTGCAGAAATACGAAAAAGGCACCAACCGGGTCGGCAGCGGTCGCCTTTATCAGATCGCGGGCATTCTTGAGGTGCCAGTCACGGCCTTCTTTGAAGGAGGCGAACCGCCATCGGCTTTGCGTAATTCATCGCCTTACGATTTGCTGGCGGACCCGGTGTCGTTGCGCATGGTCCAGGCATTTTCCGAACTCAATGACACTAAGACCAAACGCGCCGTGCTTGCTCTCGTCGAATCGATGAATTCGACGGAAAAGTCCTAACAATCAACAGCGCTACAGAGGCTTAATCGCTACGCTCGCGGCATTTGCTGCGGGCGATGCCATTTAACGCACCATTCGCCGCATAGCGTTGATCTCCTTCTTTGGCAATAGGCGCAAATGACCAATTGCCAATGCGCGCGATACCGCTGAATAATAGCGACACGGCAGAAATATAATAAGGCCGTTCGACGGAAGCGGGGGGAGACCGATGGTGCTAGACCGACTGCATGCTTTGGCATGTGCCGCCGTTCTCGGCAGCGTTGGCTTTGCTGGTCCTCTCGCAGCAGATGATTTCCCGAGCCGGCCCGTCACCATCATCGTCGCTTCCACGCCCGGCGGCGGCACCGACATTATTTCGCGCATCGCCGCCGAACAACTTTCCAAACAGACGGGCGAACCCTTTGTCGTCGAGAATATCGCAGGCGCCGGCTCGCTGACCGGCACCGTCGTTGCCGCTAAAGCGACACCGGATGGTTACACGCTGCAGACCGGGCTGAATGCCAGCATGGCGGTCAATCCAAGCTTGTTCGCCAATCTGCCTTACGATCCGGTCCACGACTTCACGCCGGTGGGCATGTTGGCGGAATTTCCTTTCGTCGTCGTGGTGAGCAAGAATTTTCCGGCGCACTCGATCAAGGAACTTATCGCGCTCGCCAAATCCCGCCCCGGTGAGATCAATTATGCATCGGCCGGCAACGGCACTGGGCAACATCTATCGATGGAAATGTTCAAGCTGATGACCGGTATCAACTTGACCCATGTGCCCTATCGCGGCGCGGCGCCGGCCTATACCGACGTCATATCGGGACAGGTGCCGGTATTCATCGACAATCTGGCGAGCGGGCTCGGCCAGATTCAAGGCGGCAATGTGCGTGCGCTCGCAGTGACCGGCAAAACGCGATCGCCGCTCTTGCCCGACGTGCCGACCGTCGAGGAAGCGGGCGTGCCGGGCTACGTCTATTACACATGGTTCGGCTTATGGGCGCCGAAAAACACGCCGCAGCCGATTGCCGATAAGCTGCATGCCGAAATCAAGAAAGCGATCGCCGATCCGGTGGTAAAGGCAAAGATCCTCGCAGCTGCCGGCGAACCCCTCGACATGCCGCTGGCAGACATCAATCCCTTCCTGGAAGCCGAAATCGCGAAATGGGCAGACGTGGTCAAACGCGCCGGCATTGCGGTGCAATAGTCAGGTTCGCAAGCGATCGACCGCATGCCCCGTCGCGACGGCCGCGATTTCTTCGGCGTCGTCCGGTACCGCGTTGCCGCGCCAGACGACATGCATGTCCGGCCGCAGCAGGATCAGATCGTAACCGTAGATTTCGCGCGCAATCTTATCCGGCACCTCGAGCACCGTGACCGGCGCGCCGCGGGCGCGGATGGTGCGTTCCAGTCCGGTCGTATCGGCTTTGCTGTTACCGAGCCTAAGAAACGTATAGCCGTCGGGAATGCGGTCCTGCATCGGCGTGCCGTCGTCGAGCCAGACATGCGGCAGCCGCGCGCCCGGCCAAGTGGTCGGCTGATAATCGCGAAACAAATGCTCGGGGCCACCCGGCACGTTGCTGATAATCGGCGAGTCGACGTAGCGGTAGCCGAGTTCGGCACCGATCATCTCATTGCTTTTGCGCTGCTCAACATCGGCCACCGCGGCGAGCCTAGCGCGCGTCTCGGCACCGGCCGGCGTTTGCTCGCGGATATCCGGCCGCCACATGCCGCGCCATTTGCGCCGTCCGATCGTAGCGTAACGGGAAGCGCCGACGTTACGGTCGCCGATCTGACGGCGTTCGATTTCGTAAGACTTAAGAATATTAGGGCCACCCCAGCCGGCAATCGTCGCCGCAAGCTTCCAGGACAGATCAACGGCGTCGCCGACGCCGGAATTCATGCCGAGCCCGCCGGTGGGAATGACAAGATGCACCGCATCGCCGGCGAGAAAAACACGGCCCCGGCCGTAGCGATCGGCGAGCAGAAGGTTCTGCCGCCACGGCGCACAAGACAACATTTCGTATTTGACCGGAATGCCGACGGTCCGTTCGAACGCTGCTTTCATTTCTTCGTCGCCATCGACCATCGAATGCAGCGTCCAATGTTTGGTCGAATCCTGCATGATCAGGAACGTGGCCTTGTCATCGGCGACGTGATAATGCCGCCCCCTGCCGGGCCCATTGCCGATCGGCAGACGGTCGAATAGCTCGTCACAACGAAACAGAGCTTGCCGCAGGCCCAACAGGTTGCCTTCGCCGGAAAGCGCGATGCCGAGTTCCTTGCGAACCAGACTGGCGCCGCCGTCGCACCCGACCAGATAGGCGGCGCGTATTTCCTGCGTTCCACCGGTCGTCTGCACACGAGCAGTAACGCCCCGCTCATCCTGCTGCAGCGACACGAATTCGCAGCCGTAGCGCACCGTGATCGAAGGAATGGTCTCTGCGATCGATTTCAACAATGGCTCGAGCGTATATTGCGAGATGAGCTGATAAGGCTCGAGCGGTGACGTCCCGTCATTAGTTGCCCGCGTCTTCGCCTGCGCTTGCTCAACGGAAGGATAGGACTGGTGGTACAGCGGCGGCTCGGTCAGCGCGAGGATGATAAAAACATCCATCGGGCAGTCCGGCCGTAAGCCAGCGGCGCGAATCTTCTGCGACAGACCCATGCGCCGGTAGATTTCCATGGTCCGTGCGTTGATGCGTTCCATTTTCGGCAGAAAGGCGGGGCGGTCCTTCTGCTCGATAATGGTGCATCGCACCCCCCGCTTGCCGAGATCGATAGCCAACGTCAGGCCGGTCGGGCCTGCGCCCACAATCAAAACGTCATTGTCCATTGTTTTCCACTCGTCGGCTGAGCTGCCGATCTTTCCGATTAACTCGCCGGCGTCGCGGCCTCAAGTTCCTTGAACGGCTGATAGGCTGCGCCGGTGCATTGTTCCGCCGTGGCGTCGACAAATTGGGTTATCTGGCCAGCGAGATAGATTGCGACTTTGGTCGTGATCTGGCTTTTGGCATTGAATTGGACACATACCATGTAGCGCTGGCTGTCGCCGATCGGTTTGAGGGCCGGCACCGCAATTGTGGCGCCACGGAAGTCGACGCGATTGGTCAGCGATTGCCGCAGGAATGTGGCAATCTGCGTCCGGTAGTTTGCCGGAAAAGTATTGGGATCGGGCGGCGGCCCCTCCGCTTGCTTCGATCCGCCGAAGCCGCTGCAACCGGCAATGGCCAGAGCGGCCGTTGCCATCAGCACCACCAAACCTGTTCGAAAGCCTGTTCTCGCCGCTCGCACTCGCCGAACCCGTCCGTTACGCCGCCATTGCGCGAATTATACCAAATGGCTCGAACCGAGCCATACGGCATTCATGGCCTGCGGCATCCAAGCTGCCCCCTGTCACTCATTCCTCGGGCACCGGCCCGCACCAGCCGGGCAGGTAATTGGCGTCCATGCTCTTGGCCAGGACCATGGCCTGTTTGACGGCGGCCGGAAAGTCGCGCTCGACTTTCTTGACCCTGACCCGCCGGCGTAAAAAATCGGCCCAGAGGAACTCGGAGAACGGCGTGGTGTCCTTGGCATAGCCGCCGGCACGCCGCAATTCGCCGGCCAGCGACCGAAACGGATCGTCCACCAGGTCGACGATGGATTTGGGAATATCTTTGTACTGACGGCGCACACCCTTGGCATCGAACGGGTGCATCCAGGAGCGATTGTCCATCACTGTCCAGAATGCATCGGGCTCAAGCTTGCTCAAATTGGCGATAACGGTGACAGCGACATCATTCACCCCTTCGTCATGGAGAGCGCGCGCCAGGTGGTGATGATCGATCACATAATTCCGCTGTTTTGGACCGAGGATCACCGGAATCATGTGCTTGCCGAGAAATTTCTCGCCCTTTTTCTTTGCGACCTCGCGCCAATGTTCGCGCTTGGCCTTAACCTCGCGCATGCCGACGGTGATCTGGGTCGGACGCAGGTCAATAATGGCGACGGTCGTAAGTATCGGTTCGCGAATCATGTCCGCCTCCTCAAACAAATCTTGCGGTGCAGCGATTTCCGCATGACGGGCATCACAAAATCAAGCGCCCGGTGCGATGTCGCACCGGGCGCTCATTTGTCGAGGGTCTGAACTGGCTGGTTTTAATGCGCCAGGGGATCGGGCCGAACCTGAATGTGAACGACCATCGGCGTCATGCCTTTGCCGCCTTCCTTGAGCCAGGGCGTGCGGTCGCCCTGGGACGACCAAAGGCCCCGGCCCTTCCAGCCGGCTTTCGGATCGTCGATACGGGCGTCGAGACCCTTGGCGTAATAGCTGATCGGATAAGGGATGCGCATCATGACCATCTTGCCGTCGACCAGCGCCGTGAAGCCGTCATTCTCGTTGGCTGTTGAGATCGGCACGTCCTTGCCCAATCCTACCGCATTATGCTGGTCCACCCAGGTGTAGTAGCTCGCCTCGGCGCTGTTATCGCCGATGCCTTGGAAGCCGGGACCCGGATATTTGTAGAAGGCCCAGCCTTCAGGGCAATGATCTCCGGTCGCCTTCGGACCGTTTAGCGGCGCCTTGCATTTGGAGCGATCGAAACTGCCGAGATGACCGCTGGCCAGCGACACCCAAACCACGCCTTTAGAGTCGATATCGCCGCCGCGCGGGCCGAAGCCCGGCATGGGGACGTAGTACACCTCAGACAGCTTGGTCTTCGGATCGAAGCGGATGACACCGCCTCTCCCAGCGAACACATTCCACGTGTACCAGATCGAGCCGTCGACCGGATTCGGCATCACGGCGTAAGTGCCCGAGCCACCAACCCGCGCGTCCTTGTTGGGGTCCAGCGGCTTGCCCGGCTCGGTAAAGTCATCGAGCTTGCCGTTGCCGTTGGTGTCGAGAACGAACGGCGCCCAGCCCTGCGCCTTTTCGGCACTGCCGGTCTCGTCGAATACCTTGGTGTCGAGCCAACCGGCGACGCCGGCGCCGCTCGTCCACAACGTGTTGTCCTTGTCGAAACCGAATTGCAGGTGATGAGTGCCGAAGCAGGTGTCGATGAAGGTGAACTTCGACGTCTTCGGATCGAACATCACCAACTGACGTTCGTTGGTGTCGAGCGGCGCTATCTTGGCATACGGGTTGTCCGAACCCTTTCTGCAAAACGCGGGCGTTCCGGGAGCATGATTGGTTCCCGTCAGCCAGAGCCGGCCCGTGCTGTCGAACATGTCATTGTGATTGTCGACCCGCGTATCCCAGACCTGCTCCATGCCCCAATAGGCCGAGGGCGCCAGCGGCTTCTCGATCGCCGCATGCCCCGGGCCGAATGCCTCGGGCACGCTCGGGTCCTCCGGTGGGGTGATGTAGGTGATCTTCGCCGTCTTGGGATCGAGCACCGGCAGATGATCGGTCGCGTATTCGGGCGAGCCGTAGAGCAAGCCGTTGCTGTTGACCGTCGGATTTCGCTTGTCGGACGATATCAGGTCGTGGAGATATTGTTTCTCGTTACCCCAATCCCATGTCGTGATGACGATATTGCGCTCGATGCCCTGCGGCCGCGGCGGCTTGGCGAACGGCAGTTCGCCTTTGGCGATGCGGTCGGTCCAATCGCCGAAATAAACCAGCGGGACGCCGCCAAGCTTGCCGACCAGCGGATTGACCATGTTCGGCGAAGCCTGACCGGACTGAATCCGCCGCGCCCAGGCGTCGGTGCCAGAATCGAAATGACCCAAAGCCGCCGGGATGGTCCGCGTCGCCAATTGACCCAATTGATGGCAGCCGACGCAGTCCCGGTTTTTCAATGTCGTAATCCAGTCGACTTGCGTGATGTCAGCTGGAATGTCGCTCTTGCCGCCGAACTGGTCCTTATCCGGGACCTTCAGCATCGAATACCAATAGATCGCCGGATAATATTTTGCCGCTGCGGCATCGTCGGGCGCGGCAACAGCGGTCAGGTTGACGTGTTTGCCAGGCTCGCCATCGACCTTTGGCGAATCGATGAGACCATAGCCGCGCACCCAGAGCTGATATTTGGCCTTCGGCAGGTCGGGAACGACATAGCGGCCTTTGTCATCGGTCACGACGATCTTGGCAAAGCGGGTCGGCAAATCGCGAGTTTCGGCAATCACCCAGACGCCGGCTTCGGGGCCTTTCGGTCCGGTGACCACGCCGCCGATATCGTCATTATCGATAGCAACAGCGTTTTGGGCGTAAAGCCGGGCCGGCGCGCCAACCAGGAACGCGGCACCTGCAATCGCCGCAACGAGGCGGAATACTGCCCGCTTCATACAGACCTCCCTATTTCCACCGAACTCGGCAATTGCGCCGGTCCGGAATCCCTTATGAGTTGCGGGAATTTGCCTCAGCGTCCGCCGCCCCGCAAGCGGAAACAACATCTTGCGACTTGCCCTGGGGCACAGTCATGCACAAAAGCAGAGACAGAAAGAGTAGCTTAGTTCGACGCGTTATCGGCCGCATTCGACAGTTTGTCGAACAGGCCCGCGATGTCCTTGCGGATGGTCGCGAGCTTGGAAAAATTATCGGTTACGCCGGAGACGCGCTTTTCAAGCTCCTGCTTGGTCTTGACGAAGTTTTTCACGCGCGTGGCAAGATCGCCGTCTTCATCGGCTTCGATGTTATCGATCTTGGCGATAAGCCGGTCACGGATATCCTTGACCTGGGCGAGAAGGTCGGCCACGCCACCGTCCGACGCTTCCATCGGGACCATTCTCGATTGCAACTCGCCGAGCTTTGCCCGCAACTCGCCGACCACTCCCATGGTACGTTCGATTTCGTCAAACCGTACTTGCGTCGCCGAAACGAATTCGGAAACCGAGGCGACCGGATCCTTGGCATCGCCATCCTCCCGCCGGCCAAGGCGATCGAGCGCCCGGTCCAATTTGCCGGACACGCGTTCGATGTCGCCGCGCAGTGACGCCAGTTTGGAGAATTGCAGGTCAAGGTTCGACGCGCTGTCGTCCATCTTGATCTTGGCGTCGGCGAAGTTTTGGACGCGCGCGTCGAGGCTGCCTTGCGGCGTCTTCTGCAGCGCATCGATGTCGGCGGTAAGGCGATCGTGGGTCTCATTCAACTCTTTCAATCGGTGCGCGACGCCGTCTTTCGCAGCGACGAAGGGCGCGAGTTTTTCGCGCAGGCCACCATAGTCTTTCTTCAGACCGGCAACGGTTTTCAATGCCTGTTCGATCTCGTCGCAGCGCTCGTGGTTTTTGCGCACGAAATCCATAAGCTGCTTAAGGCGAATGTCGATCGTGATCGCGTCGTCGCCACTCGCAATTTCGCTGAGCGCACGATCGATATCGGTTTCGTGGCTGTCGAGTTCAGCAAATAGTTGCTCGATCGATCTCCGCTTTTCGAGCACCGGGACAAGGCGTTCGCGCAATGCATCCTGCTGGACGCGAAGCGCATCGACTTTGGCTTGCAGATCGCCAACCTCATTGCGATTTTGCTGTACCTGCAGCACTCGCTCGGCCTCGGTGAGGCGCGCTGTCACGTCGCCGATGGCGGTCTCTGGATCGGTGCGCGCCAGGTGGTGTATCGCCGCGTCGACATCGACTTGCGTCTTACCAAGCTCTCGCGCGGCCTGGCGAATGCCGCCGAGCCGCAGTTCGAGTTCGTCGGCCGCCTTGCGCTGCCGGATCACCGCATCGCACAGCCAGATCGCAGACGGGATCAGCGCCAGCGGGATAAGTACGATGACGAACCAAGCGAGCTTTTGCGTCAGCGGCTCGGCGCGCAACGCTTCGAATAGCGCGGCAAAATCCTGCGCATGGCTTACGACGACGAAGCCGACCGCAAGCACGAAAATGCCAACGCAAGCACCTACAAATCTGGTTATCAATTGTCTGGCCCCACCCAACCGTAAATTGCCTTATTTGGTACGACAGTAGCGGATCGGGCACAAGGCCGCACCGTCCCCGGGGGCCTTGCCGTGGACAAAGCGCACGAAGCCCGGTAAGTCGCCAAAGCAACACGGGATCAGCCATACAAACACCGATGATTGGCCCACGCCACGTTGGAATTGCCGTCGCCGCGGTCGTCGCGACGCTAGCCGTCAGCGCCGGCCGGTATCCGGCAAGCGGCCAGATCCATGCGGCCACCACGGTAAAGCCGGCCGCCAGTTGCCAACGCGCGACTTTCCATGTCGTGATCGATGTCGGCCATACCGTCGCCGTGCCGGGCGCGATGAGCGCCCGCGGCGTTCCCGAATATGTCTTCAATCTGCAGCTGGGTCAGGACATCAAACAGGCGCTTGCCGACGCCGGCTTCAGCGGCGCGGTATTGTTGATTACCGCCGCGGCGCCGCCTGAAGGCCTGATCCAGCGCGCGATCAAAGCCAACAGCATGCCGGCGGATTTGTTCATTGCCATCCATCACGATTCCGTTCCGGATGCGTTGCTGCAAAACTGGAACTATGAAGGCCAGGAACAACATTTCAACGACGATTATCCTGGCTATGCTCTATTCATCTCGAACGACAATCCGGAGCATACCGGCAGCCTTATGTTCGGCCACCTCCTGGGCATGGCACTCCAGGCCCGCGGCCTGCACTACACGCCGCATTACACGCTGCCGCTGATGGGAAACCGCCGCCGTGAACTGGTCGACGCCGAAGCCGGCGTTTACCGCTACGATCAATTGATCGTATTGCGGACGACGCGCATGCCCGCTGTGCTTCTGGAAGCCGGGTCGATCGTCAACCGGCAGGAAGAGACGCAACTGGCAAGTCCGGAGCGCCGCGCGCTGACCAGTGCCGCCGTTGTTGCCGCAGTCGAGCAATTTTGTGCGGCGCGAGCGCAGCCGATGACAAAGAACGCGCGCGCGACGCGCTAAGCAAAGCTACGCCGGTGCCGTCAGGCGGCGGCGAAAAGCCAGCGTGCTGATAATCGCCAAATTCAAAAGATTGACCCCAAGTCCGGCGGCGAAGGCCGGCGCATAGAAGCCGAAATAATCGTAAAGCAGGCCGGCGAACCAGCCGCCCATCGCCATGCCGCTGCCGCTGCACAACAGCAGCGTCGGCATCCGCCAATAAGCCTCGCTGCTCGGAAACATCTCGCGCGACGCCAATATGTTGGCCGGAACCAGTCCGCTAAAGCCGAAACCGAACAGCGCTGCGACAGTGAAAAGGCCGGCCTCATCCTGGGTGAACACGAAGGCCGCCATACCGAGGGCCTGGAACGCCGAACCGATCAGCATCGTATAGAGGCCGCCGATGCGATCCGAGATCGCGCCCCAGAGTTGGCGGCTGAAGAACGCCGCGCCGAGCAGCACCGACACCATGGCCGCACCGTGCGCGGCGCTGATGCCGAGATCGCTGCAAAACGCAACGAGATGCGCCTGCGGCATCGACATAGGAATGCAGCAAGTGAAAATCGCGCCCGCCTGGAGCGCGAAAACAAGGTTGGGCGGCCAGCCCAAGACGGTATTGCCGGTCTTTGCAACGGCCGGCGCAGCTGAATGATGCGGCACATCCGGTGCCGGCCGCAACACGACCGCGGCAACCGGCACGATCAGAACGAGTTCGAGCGCGGCATAATACAACATTGTTTGCCGCCAGCCGGCATAAGCGATCACGTGCGCAAAGATCGGCGGCCAAATGGCACCGGCGAGATAGGAGCCGCTCGATATCAGCGCCAGCGCCGAGCCGCGCCGACGGTCGAACCAGCGGCTGACATAGACATAAAACGGCGCATTGATGCCGCCGATCCCGATCAAGCCGATGAACAGCCCATGCCCCACATAGAGCGGCCAGGACGGTCCGAACGTCGATAAAGCGAGACCGAGCGCAATCATTGCCGCGCCGAGAATGACGGTGAATCGGATACCGAGACGCTCGGCGACGCGGCCCATCAAAATGCCGCCAAAGCCGGAACCAAGCCACATCAGCGCGCTGGCGAATGCCGGCACCGATCGCTCGCCGTGAACCTCGGCGGCGATGTCTTTAAGCGCGACCACGGTGACCCACGGGGCGCCGAAGGCAATCGCCATGATGACCAACACGACGCTGGCAACGAGCCATGACGTTCGCGTCTCGACCGATGCGACTGTCGGACTTAGCATTTAACCCGCGTTCTTGGCGCGCCCGGCGCGGTTAGGAACCTGGAGATATAGCAGCGGACCCCACCCTCGCCCATTAATTTCTCATCCGTCGGGAATAAAGCCGCCGCCCCGCCAATCTCGTCCATGGAAGCCGAAAAAGCCGCCTAACGCGCAAAAAGCGCCACGACGGAGCGCGCTTCCCTGCAGAGGAGTAGACGCAATGAGCAAATCCGATCGCGATGACGGCCTCAGCCGTCGCAAAGTGCTGGAATGCATGACCTGGGTCGGCACGGGCGTGCTGTGGACCATATCCGGCGGTGTGCCGCACTCACTGGGCCTGATGGGCGAAGCGCAGGCGCAAACGGCGAAAGGGCTTAGCTTCCTCCAGATCAGCGACAGTCATATCGGCTTCGATAAGCCGGCTAATCCAAATGCGCTCGGCACACTCGAAGAGGCGATCGCCAAGGTCAACGCCCTGCCGCAAAAGCCGTCGTTCATGATCCATACCGGCGATATCAGTCACCTATCGCTGGCATCGCAGTTCGACGACGCCGACCGTATCATCTCGCAGACGCGGCTCGACGTGCATTACGTCCCCGGCGAGCACGATTTCCTCGATCCGGAACAGAAGTTCTATCGAGACCGCTACGGCGCCGGCACCAAAGGCGCCGGCTGGTACAGCTTCAACGCCGACGGCGTGCACTTCATCGGGCTCGTCAACGTCGTCAACCTCAAGGCTGGCGGCCTCGGCAATCTCGGCAGCGACCAGCTCGAATGGCTCGAAGCGGACCTGAAGGGGCGGTCGGCCTCTACCCCGATCGTCGTCTTCGCGCATATCCCGCTGTGGACCATCTACCCGGATTGGGGCTGGGGCACCGACGACGCCGCCCAGGCGCTCTCCTACCTCAAGCGGTTCGGCTCGGTGACCGTGCTCAACGGCCATATCCACCAGGTGATGCAGAAGGTGGAGGGCGGCGTCACGTTCCACACCGCACGCTCGACGGCGTTTCCGCAGCCGGCACCAGGCCAAGCCCCTTCGCCCGGACCGATGAAGGTCCCTGACGACCAGCTGCGCAAGATGCTCGGTATCGCCAATGTCACGTTCAAACAGAACGAACAGAGGCTCGCCATCATCAACTCGCCGCTACAGGCTTAAGGAGACCGCGATGCCCGCCCCCGTGTCTGGTGCGAATACTATGCGAAGTGCGGTCGTCGCGGCGGCGCTCGGCGCGGCGACCGCCGCCGTGCTGGCCGCTGTCGTCCTGCCGGGCCACACGCAAACCGCAGCGCCGGCGAGCGCCGTGTCGATCGACAATTTCACCTTTACTCCGCCGAGCGTAACGATAAAGGCCGGCACCACCGTCACCTGGATCAACAAGGACGATATCCCCCACGGCATCGCCTCGGCGAACAATGCCTTTACCAAATCGAAGGCGCTCGACACCGACGACAGCTATTCGTTCACGTTCACCACGCCGGGCACCTACCAATATTTCTGCTACGTCCACCCGCATATGACGGGCACGATCGTGGTACAACCGGGCAATGGGTGACCCTACGCGATGGGGTTCGATCGACCTCGCCAACGGTTGAGCGCGACACGATGTCAGGTGACGCCAATACCGAACAAGATAAGGCGCGGCGCTTTCGCGACGCCGCGCTCCCCTATCTCGACGATGTGTACACGCTGGCGCGCTATCTCATGGGCAACGGCGCCGATGCCGAGGATGCCGTACAGGAATGCTATCTGCGCGCCTTGCGCCATTTCGACAGCTATCGCGGTCCGGCGATGAAGCCTTGGCTGCTGACGATATTGCGAAACGTCTGTAACGCCGAATTCGCGCGGCGCGGCAAACATGAGATTCCGGTCGATGACACCGGCGCCGAAACTACCGCGGAAGAACCGCCGATGTGGCAGGAACCGCAAACATCACCGGAATCCGTACTGTTGCGCCGACAGGACGATGCAGCGATCCGCCGGCTCGTTGCCGCCCTGCCGCAGCCGTTCCGCGAGACCGTCGTGCTGCGTGAGGTGAATGAGTTGTCTTACGACGAGATCGCCAAGGTCGCGGGCGTGCCGGTTGGCACCGTGATGTCGCGGCTTGCCCGCGCGCGTTCGATGCTGCGCTCGGCATGGAATGCCGCGGAAGGCGCAACGCGGAAGCTGTCGCCGGCGGCGAGATCAGGAACGTCACCATGAATTGCGCCGAGTGTGAAATCCTGTTGCATGCGCTGATCGATGGCGAACTCGATGCCGGTCACGCGCGCGAGGTCGAGGCGCACGCGGCGGATTGTCCGGCCTGTGCCGAGAAGCTCGCGGCGTTTCGCGCCATGCGCGACGCGATCGCGCAAGCCAATCTGATCGAAGCAGCTCCTGCCGGCCTGCGCCGCCGCATCGAAGCGGCCCTGCCCGCACCGTCGGCGCAAATCATTACGCCGCGTAAATTCATGCAGCCGACACGCCGCTCGTTCTTCGGCGGCCTTGCCACCGGCGCGGTGGCCTCCGCGGCACTCGCCGCCACACTAATGGTCACTGTCGTTCGCAACAACGAGGAGCAGACCATCGCCGACGATGTCGTATCGGCGCATATCCGCTCGCTGCAAGCGGGACATCTGATGGACGTGGAGACGAGCGATCAGCATACGGTCAAACCGTGGTTTAACGGCAAGCTCGATGTGGCGCCACCGGTCATTGACTTGACGGCAGAGGGATTCACACTGTTGGGCGGCCGTCTTGACTACATCGACGGCGAGCCGGTCGCGTCGGTGGTGTATCGGCGGCGCAAGCATGTCATCAACCTGTTCGTCGCGCAGCGCCTGGGCACCCCCCGCCCCGCGGCAAAATCCGAGACCATTCAGGGCTACAATGTCCGCCACTGGACGCAGCAGGGTCTCGATTTCTGGGCGGTCAGCGATCTCGCCCCCGACGAGCTGGACGAGTTCACCCAGAAAATTTCGGCTGCGGTGCGTCCTTCGAAGGCCTCCTGACTGGTATCGACGGCCGTTACCGGCTAAAGTAAAGTGCTCAAATCGTGGGGATTCTTGGGCCTTCTTGCCTCGCAACATATTGGCGCGACAAGCGTTTAAACATCAGCAATGGATCAGCGCGTCAACAACGAGCGTCGGACCGAAACCGCACCGAGCCGCGAGGAAAAACCCACCGACGGCACGGTGGCGAAGAAACGCTCGTGGTCCGGGACTTTCCGTGAGCGCCGCATCCTGACGATCGCGATAGCGATCGGCATTGTCGTTTTGCTCTTGGCGATCCTGCTCTGGTGGCTGCATGCCAGGCAATACGTTTCGACCGACGACGCATTCATTGACACGCGAACGGTTCAGATGAGCGCTCAAGTCGCGGCGGCGATTACTGACGTTCCAGTAACCGACAATCAGTTGGTCGATGCTGGCGCAGAGCTCGTCCGGCTCGACGATCGCGACTACGTCGCCCAGGTCGATCAGGCGAAGGCGCAGGTCGAGCAAGGGCAAGCCAGCATCACCAATCTTACCGCCCAGATCGCCGCGCAGGAGGCCCGCATCGACCAGGCCAAAAGGCAGGTTGCGCAAGCGCAAGCGGCGCTGACCTTTGCGCAACAACAATCCGACCGCTACCAATTGCTTGCCAAGCAAGGCGCCACCACCGTCGAGCAGGCGCAGCAATACTCCTCGAACCTGCTTCAGAACCAGGCCTCGCTTGCCGCCGCCGAAGCCAACGCCATCGCGGCTGAAAAACAGGACCCGGTGCTCGGCGCGCAGCGCGAACTTTCCACCGGGCAACTCGCGCAATCGCGCGCCGCGCTCGAGCAGGCCAAGGCCAATCTGTCGCGCACCGTTATCACGGCGCCGGTCGCGGGCCGCGTTACCAGGCTGACGGCCGCCAAAGGCGCCTATGCCGCCGTCGGCGCAACGCTCTTGGTGTTCGTGCCGCGGGACGTCTGGGTCACGGCCAATTTCAAGGAAACCGAACTCGCCCAGATGCAACCGGGGCAACCGGTCGATATTGAGGTCGACGCCTTTCCCGGCCGCACCTTTAAAGGGCATATCGACAGCATCCAAGCCGGCAGCGGCACCGCGTTCAGCTTGCTGCCGGCGGAAAACGCCACCGGCAACTACGTCAAGATCGTCCAGCGCGTGCCGGTCAAGATCGTGTTTGATGAGCCACCCGATGTGCTATTGGGCCCCGGCATGTCGGTGGTGCCGACGGTGAAGGTGCGATGAGCGATCAGTCGCGGCGCGGAGGCTGGGACAACAGCCGTTCAGCCGCAGGCGACCGCAATCCCTGGCTGGTCGCCGTCGTCGTATCGATCGCGACCTTCATGGTCGTGCTCGACACCGCGATTGCCAATGTCTCACTGCGCTACATCGCCGGCAGCCTCGCCGCCAGCGTTGACGAGAGCACTTGGGTGGTCACGACCTATTTGGTCGCCAATGCGGTGGTGTTGCCGGCGAGCGGCTGGCTGTCGAACGTTCTCGGCCGCAAGCGCTTTTACATGATCTGCGTGGCGGTGTTCACGGTAAGCTCGCTGCTTTGCGGGCTGGCGCCTAATCTGAGCCTGCTGATCGTGTTTCGCATCCTGCAAGGGCTTGGCGGCGGCGGCATGCCGACCAGCGAGCAGGCCATTCTCGCCGACACCTTTCCACCGGCGAGGCGCGGCCAAGCCTTCGCGCTCTACGGCATTGCCGTCATTGTTGCGCCCACTGTCGGCCCGACCATCGGCGGCTGGATTACCGACAATTTCTCCTGGCACTGGATCTTTTTCATCAACGTGCCGATCGGGCTTGCTTCACTGGCGCTGGTGCACTGGCTGGTCGAGGAACCTGAGGTCCTTGAACGCGAACGTCAGGAGCGTCTCGCCAACGGGCTGAAGGTCGACTGGGTCGGCTTTTTCCTGATCGCGATGACACTCGGCTGTCTCGAAGTCGTGCTGGATCGAGGGCAGATCGACGACTGGTTCAGATCGGGCATGATCGTCACATTCAGCGTGCTCGCCGGACTATCGTTCCTCATCTTTGTGCCGTGGGAGCTCATGCACGAAGATCCGATCGTCGAATTGAGACTGCTGTTTCACCGCCAATTCGGCATGGCGTTTTTTGTGATGCTGATGATCGGCGCGATCTTGTTCGGCTCGAATCAGATCATGCCGCAGCTCTTGCAGACGACATTTCCCTACACCGCGATGCTATCGGGGATGGCCATGATGCCGGGCGGCATTGCCATGCTCGTCATCATGCCGATCGCAGGCCAGGTAACCGGCCGCTTTCAACCGAAATACCTGATGTCGATCGGGCTGGCCGGCATAGCGCTGTCGATGTGGTATTCGACCTCGCTGCCCCCCGACGCGAGCTTCGATTACTTTGGCTGGGTGCGCGTCTATCAGATGGTCGGCCTGCCCTTCATGTTCATTCCGATCAACACCGTGGCTTATGATGGCTTGGCGCCGAACAAGACCAACCAGGCTTCAGCCCTGATGAATGTCGCCCGCAATCTCGGCGGCAGCGTCGGCATTTCGATCGCCAACGTGGTCTTGACCCAGCGCACCCAGTTTCATCAATCGCGCCTCGTTGAAAACACCATACCCTCTTCACCGGTTTTTCAATCGACACTGCAACAGATGACGAAATATTTTCAGCAGCACGGGGTTAACATGGGTGATGCGAAGGGTCAGGCCATGGGACTGATCGGCCAGATGATCAGGACGCAAGCGGCGCTCATGGCCTATATCGACGTGTTTTACGTCTGCGCCATCGTAGCGGCCCTGATGATTCCGCTCGTCCTTCTACTGGTGAGACGGGTACAGGTTCAAGGCGGGCATGCGGCGGTGGGACACTGACAGCGGGTCACCGATATGGCAGATCCCTGATATAGTGCAAGAAAGCGACAGGCAGGATTGTGTCCTGCCAACATACTATCAAGAAGTTGCGAGAGCTGGGGCGGCCTCGATAATATAAGTCCAAGGATGGGCCGTCATGACGGGAGTGAAGGGAAGCGTCGTCCGGTACTGCGTACTGGTGATGCTGGGGGTAATTTTGACGGCCGTGGCGCCGGTTCCGGTCACAGTCAGCGTGGTCATGAGCGACTACAAATTCGTGCCGGATCGTCTGATATTCCAACACGACACGCATTATCGGCTGCACCTGGAAAATCACGGCAAGGAAACGCACGAATTCACCGCGCCTATCTTCTTTGCCGCCGCCAAGATCGACAATCCCGACGTGCTCAATCGCGAGCATACCGAGATCGTAATGCAGCCCGGCGACGTTAAGGATATTTTCCTTACACCCGGCAAACCGGGCACTTACGATCTGCGCTGCTCCGACCACGATTGGAACGGCATGGTGGGTGGGATCACGGTCGAATAGCGGCGCGATTTCTTGGTGCGATCTTATTAAGGATTGGGCCTCGCCTTCGTCACAGGCAAGTTGATCAAAAATTTATCCGCGTCAGTCGCGACGCTGTGATGGCGGCCGCTTCCCGGATCGCTGCGACCGACCTTCGAGCAAGCTCTGGCTAAGTAAAGTCGTAATTTCCGGCGGGAGAGACCGCGGGCCGGCAGCGCGCGTGCGATTTAATGTTTTCTACTCCGTCTGGCACGGCACCAATTTTGCTTAATGTCGTTGAGTGGGTTGGGGGGCTGACTAGCGCAACAGGGAAAAGGAGTCGCCAATGTGTGACTTTAGCCTTCAAAGCGTTCGGTCGAGGCCGGCGAAAGTCGGTGACAAGCTCGTGACCCGTGACTTCGGAACGGGAACCCGCGGGTTCTCCGCCTCCGATGATCCCGGACTGGCAGTGTGCATCATGCCCGGCACCGAGCTGGCCTTCGCCAGTGACGTTGCCTGCCTGCCGGCCGGACTTCTCGGCTGGAAGACGAAGACCATCGGCCACCAAACGGCCATCTTTCGGCAAACCAACAAGGACAAGCTGGCCGCTCATCACGATGCGCTCGAGTTTCCAGATGGGCGCACCGTGCTGCTGACGTTGTTATGCGAAGGCCAGTTGGCAACCGTGCTGCAATTGCCGGCGCAACCGGCTACCGAGGAAGAGGCGCGCGAGCAGGAGCGTGTTAGCTTCGTCGGCTGAACGCGGCTGAAATGCCCTTCTAAAAAGCCGGCCGCCTCCCCAGGCGGCCGGCGCTTTTATTCTGTCAAATGCCGCTTTACGAGACGGTTGCCTCTTCGCCGCGGCCGGCCGCTATCAAGCGCCGTCGCCGGGGACGAAACAGCGGATATATACCTGGTTCCCGTAGGCACTGTACCAGACGACCGCCTCGCCGGTCGGATTGCCATCGTCTTTGATCACGGCTTCGGGAGGGACCGGCATCCATGTTCCGTTGATCGGGACCCAGTATTGATTTTCCCGTATGTCGAAATCGGTGGGATGGCCGTCGGCAATGTCGCAGCAGGGCACGCCCTGGTGCGATTTGACCGCCTTGAACCAAGCTCGGACGTTATCGGGGACATCACCGAACTGACCATTATCGTGCGCCAGAGCCGGCGAGCACATAATCAAAGCCGCAAAAACTGCGCGTAAGTCCGTCAAACTCATGACTGCCATCGACGGATACTTGAAATAACCCAATCCGTGGAACGCCAACGGCGAAGAATAGTTTCCGGCCCGTCGAAGACGATGCCATCCATGCCTGCGACGCCGGCGCGATGCGGGGCGTTCGGGTCACCGGCCCTCCCTCCCGGCGAACGCCTACCCGTCGGGATTTTGCCGTGGTTCAAATCTCCAAGAAATGGAACATTACGAACGCTTCGCAGGCGGGGTTGCGCCAATCGGCGCCATGCCGCATTCAACGCCAGCCACTCGCTCACCGTCGGAACAATGAACGATTCCTCAAACCAACCGGCAGCCCCCGATCCAAAACCTATGGATCGCCCCGCTGACGACACGGCCGCAACGCCGGCAACGCAAGCCGGCGAGGCCGTGCCCGAGGCGCCGTCGGCAGGCTCGCAATTCCTCAGGGTGTTTCCCCCAATCATGCTGCCGATGTTTCTTGCGGTAGCGGATCAGACCATCGTTGCCACCGCGCTGCCCGCGATTGCGTCGAGCCTGGGCGAAATCGAGCGCGCCTCCTGGGTGGTGGTCTCCTACCTGATCGCCAATACCATCGCCGCGCCGGTTTACGGCCGTCTTGGCGACACCTTCGGCCGGCGTTGGATGATGTTCATGGCGCTCGGTATTTTCATACTGGGCTCGGTGCTTTGCGCGCTGGCGCCAAACATACCGCTGCTGACGCTGTTCCGGGTGATACAGGGATTCGGTGGTGGCGGCTTGATGACGCTGTCGCAAGCGATGATCGGCGAATCGATCGCTCCGCGCGAACGCGGCCGCTATCAGGGATATCTCGCGGGCATCGCGGTCAGTTCCAATACATTCGGCCCGGTCGCCGGCGGCTATCTCACCCAGGCGTTTGGCTGGCAATCGATCTTTCTCATCAACGTCCCACTCGGGCTTCTCGCAGTCTTGTTCGTGTTCCGGATTCCGGCGCGCCAGGGCGACCGCCGCCGCACTACCTTCGATTCGCCGGGCCTGGTGCTGTTTATCTTCTTCGTCGGTCCGGTCATCTTGGCTCTCGAACAGGTGCAGCGCATGCAATTGAGCACCATACCGATGGCGCTCGGGCTGCTTGCTTTCGGACTGGTTTCGCTCGGCCTTCTGACCTGGCAGGAACGGAACACCACTTCGCCGCTCATTCCGCCAAAACTGTTCCGCCAGGCTTCGATCTGGCGAGCCGACGCCATGGCGGCATGCCATGGCGCGGCCCTGGTTTCGCTGATTACGTTTTTGCCGATCTATCTACGCGCCGTGCGTGGCGCCTCGCCGGCCGAGACCGGCTTGATCCTATTGCCGCTGACCGCCGGGATCGGCATCGGCTCGATGACCACCGGTCAATTGGTGACCAGGACGGGATTCACCGCCGTATTTCCGACTTACGGCCTGCTGGGAGCGACCATCTGCCTTTTCATTCTTGCCTTTTCGATCTCGCACATGACCACCCCGGAGATGGCCTGGGCGTTCTGCGGAATAGCACTGTTCATGGGCACGGTAATGGGTGTGGTCCAGGTCACGGTGCAGGCGGTGTCGGGCCCGCGGCTTCTCGGCACTGGCGCCGCTATGGTCCAGTTTTCTCGTTCGGTCGGCGCGGCGTTCGGTACCGCGACGGTCGCCGCGATCCTGTTTTCGATCCTCACGGCGACCGATCGCGACACGGCGAACTTGTTCGGTAGCATTATCGAACGCGGACCTGAGGCGCTGGCCGCGCTCGCGCCGGCGCGACAGGCCGTAGTCGAAGCCCAGATCGGCGATGCTTTCCGCGCCGCCTTCATGACCATCGCCGCGTTCACCGGGGTCGGCACCCTCCTCGCCTGGTCGCTGCCGCTGCGGCGGCTCTAAACCCTCGCCTTCAACGGCATTGCGGCGCGACGCCTCGCGCGGCAGACTTCGTGCTCAATACGGGGGGAAATAATGATCGTCGACGCGCAGGTTCATTTTTGGAAAGCCAATACGCCGGATCGTCCCTGGCTGCCCGACCGCGTCGCGCAGCTTCCCGAGCCTTTCACCGCCGATAAATTCGTACCGATGATGAAGGAGGCAGGCGTCGATCGCGCCGTTATCGTGCCGCCGTCCTGGGAGGGCGACCGTAACGACTGCGCGCTCGAAGCGGTCGCGAAATATCCCGGACGTTTCGTCATCATGGGACGCATTCCGGTGGAGGACCCGAAATCCGCCGCGCTGCTGCCGGACTGGAAAAAGCAGGCAGGCATGGTCGGTATTCGGCTGACGTTTCACCCGCCGCAGTGGAAATGGCTCACTGACGGCACTGTCGACTGGTTTTGGCCGCTGGCGGAGAAGTATCAGCTGCCGGTGATGTTTTATGGCGCTCCGATGCCGAACTTCGCCCGCGTCGCCGAGCGATATCCGGCGCTTCCGATGATCGCCGACCATCTCGGCGTCACCGGCGAAGTCGCGAAATCCGACAAAATGGTGGAAGCGATCGACGAGACCGCGGCGCTCGCCAAATATCCGAACGTTTCGGTGAAACTGTCGACGACGCCATTCTACTCGGCGGAGGCCTACCCGTTCCGCGACATGACGGCCCATATCCGCCGCCTGTTCGACGCCTTCGGCCCGCGCCGCAGCTATTGGGGTACCGATTTGACCAATTCGTACAGCAAAGCCACCTACAAACAGCGCGTCACCCACTTCACCGAAACGCTCGACTTCCTCTCGGCGGAAGACAAGGAATGGGTGATGGGCCGCGCCATCCTTGAGTGGCTTGGATGGAAATAGTACTCGCATGATACCGGCGCGGAAAGCGGGCTGAACCATGACCTATGTCGGTCGCTCCCTGCCGCGCCTGGAAGACGGCCCCCTGGTCACCGGCCAAGGCCGCTTCGCCGGCGATGTTTCGTTTGTCCATCAATTGCACATGCGCGTGGTTCGCTCGGCGAATGCGCATGGCCGTATCGTTGCGATCGATACCGGCACAGCGCTTTCCATTCCGGGCGTGACCGCCATATGGACCGCGGCCGATGTCGCCGGCATTCCGCCCATTGATTTCCGCCTCACCCGCATCGAGGGGCTTGAGCCTTACCGCCAGCCGATCCTCGCCAATGGCCGCGTGCGCTATGTCGGCGAGCCGGTCGCAGTCGTGTTCGCCGCCGATCCCTATAGCGCCGAGGATGCCGCTGATCTGGTGGCGGTGGAAATCGAGAGTCTGCCCGAACTCATCGACGCCGCTGCGCCGCCCGGCGAATTCGAAGCCGGTCATTCCACCGAACCCGCCGTAGTCCGTAAAGGCTTTGGCGACGTGACCGCAGCTTTCGCTGCCGCGCACGCGATCGTCACGCTCGAACTGAAGACCGGACGGCACAGCGGCGTGCCGCTGGAGACGCGCGGCGCGATAGCGCGCTACGACGCCGCCCATGACCTCCTCGAGCTTTATGGCGCTGCCAAAGTGCCGCACTGGAATCGCGACAGCCTCGCCCGCATGCTCGGTCGCCCTACCTCCTCGGTGCATCTACACGAAGGCCATACCGGCGGCGGCTTCGGCATTCGCGGCGAGCTTTACCCCGAGGATGTGCTCGCCTGCCTCGCCGCGCTGCGCCTTAAGCGCCCAGTGAAGTGGATCGAGGATCGGCGCGAACATCTGATCGCGGCCAATCATTCGCGCCAACAACATTACCACGTCCGTGCCGCCGTCGATGAAACCGGACGGCTCCTCGCCATCGACGGCGAGTTTTTCCACGACCAGGGCGCTTATGTGCGCACCCATGCCGCAACCGTTCCCGACCTCGCCGCCACCATGCTGCTTGGCCCCTATCGCGTGCCCGCCTATCGCATGGACGGCCGCATCCGCCTCACCAATAAAACGCCCTGTGGCACCTATCGCGCGCCGGGACGCTACGAAAGCACCTTTGTGCGTGAGCGGCTGATGGATGCGATTGGGGCGCGGCTTCGTATCGATCCGATCGAAGTGCGACGCCGCAACCTCATCGCCGCAGCGGAAATGCCGTTCGCGCGGCCGCTCGACACGCTCGGCACCGAGATGACGTATGATTCCGGCGACTACACCAAACTGCTGGATAAGACGCTCGCGGCGATCGGCTGGCCAAAATTGCGCGACGACTTACAGCGCCGCCGTGCCGCCGGCGAGGCGGTCGGCGCTGGCATTGCCATGTTCGTCGAAAAGAGCGGGCTCGGACCCTATGACGGCGTCCACGCCAGCATCGATACCAGCGGCATGGTCGAAATCGTGACCGGCGCGACCTCGGTCGGCCAAGGCATGGAAACCGTCCTCGCGCAGATTTGCGCCGATGCGCTCGGGGTCGATTACCGCCAAGTGCGCGTGGTGCACGGTCAGACCGATCGCATCGATTTTGGCATGGGCACATTTGCCTCCCGGGTAACGGTGATGACCGGCGAGGCTACCCGCATTGCGGCGACAAAGCTTCGCGGCAAAGCGATCGCCGCGGCCGCCGACCTGCTGCAATCGCCGCCTGACGCGCTCGATGTGGTCGACGGCAAGGTCGTCCGCAAAGGAGGGGCGCTTGGTCCATCGGTGACGCTGGGCGACGTCGCCTGTGCGCTCAATCCGGGATCGAAGCTTCTCGATGAGGCGGCGCCAGGACTTGCCGCCGACGGCTGGTTCGAATCCCGGCATATGAATTATCCCTATGGCATTCATGTCGCCGTGGTTCGCCTCGACCGCGATACCGGCAGCGTCGCTATCGAGCGCTATTTCGTCGCTTACGACATTGGCAAGGCGGTCAATCCGATGTTGATTGACGGACAGATCACGGGCGGCGTGGCGCAGGGAATTGGCGGCGCGCTGTTCGAGGAATTTCTCTATGACGATCGCGGCGAGCCGCTCTGCGTCAACTTCGCCGACTATATGATGCCGACGGCACGAGAAATTCCGCCGGTCGACGTGCTGATCACGGAAGACGCGCCGAGCCCGCTCAATACACTCGGCGTCAAGGGCGCCGGCGAAGGTGGTGCTAATGCGGTGGGCGCCGCGATCGCAGCCGCCATCGACGACGCGCTTGGCCGGCCCGGCGCAGTGCGAGAGCTTCCGGTCACGCCGCAAAGGCTGCGCCAAATCGTGAAGGACGTTCGATGAGTGGAATACGGCTGACGGTGCGCGTCGACTTTGGCTCGGATCGGGCACTCGGTCCCGGTAAGATCAAGCTCCTCGAAACCATCGGCAAGACCGGATCGATCACGCAGGCCGGCCGCGCGCTCGGTATGTCTTATCGTCGCGCATGGCTTCTTGTCGACGACCTCAATCACAGCTTTCGGGAGGCCGTCGTTATCAAGCAACCCGGCGGCGTGCAGGGCGGGGGCGCTTCGCTGACGAAATTCGGGCGGGAGCTCATCGCGAAATACCGAGCGATCGAGACCAAGGCCACGGCGATGGCCACGCGTCAGCTGCAAGAGCTCGAAATCTCGCTGCGCAAACCCGCACCGCCGGCACAAAGATCGCTCAAGACCTCCATCCGTTTGGCGCCAGGCCCGCGGCGTTCCGGCCAAACGGATTGAAACCGTGACCCCAGTCTGGCTCGCCTAAACTCGGCGCCCACGCGACGCGCGAACGACTCGGAAATCACGGGGTGAGTTAGGGTCAAAGCCATGCAAATCCGCGCCCATCACATCAAATGGGGAGCCGTCGCGATCACCACCGCGGTGTCGGTTGTCGGGGTGTATCTTCTGTTGAGCTATGTCGTGCTGCCTTTGACTTGGCGCCACTACGAGCACCAGCACGCCCTCGAAGGCTTCAGTATGGTCACGCACACGGCGAGCGGCATTCCCGCCGATCCGATCAATGTCGGCCTGGTCGGCTCGCGCGACGACGTATTATGCGCCATGAACGCCGCCGGTTGGGAGCCGGCGGACCCGATCACAATGCGCTCGAGCATTGAAATCGTCGGCAGCGTCCTGCTCGACCGGCCCTATCGCACCGCGCCGGTCAGTCATTTGTATTACAACAATAAGCGGCAGGACCTGGCTTTCGAAAAGCCTGTCGGCAAGAGCGCCGACAGGCGGCACCATGTGCGTTTCTGGCGCGTACTCGAACGCGGCCAGGAAGGCCGCGCTGTCTGGCTCGGCGCGGCGACCTTCGACCGCGGCGTCGGCTTGAGTCACGACGACGGCCGCGTCACCCATCACATCGCGCCCGACATCGACGCCGATCGCGATCTCCTCACCGCAGATTCTAAGGCAGCGAAAGTCGTCCAAACGATCTACGAAGTCACCGGCATCGGTCCGACCATCGCCGGCCGCAACGGCGAGGGCGATAGCTATTACACCGACGGCGAAATCAAGATTTCGGTCCTGGTCGCCGGTTGCAATCAGCACAGCGCGTCGGTCAAAGTGCTCGATAACCCGCCTTTGATTAATTTGAAGAACTTAGCCTGGGACTCGATCGCCAAAACAATACTGTCCGAGGCATTTCCCGAATTGAAGACAAATGCAAATCCGGCGCACTGACTGACCGTTACAATTCGGCGGCAATCAAATGCGTGACTTTGGGCTCGCCGGTTAAATGGAAACGACGCACCGCGTTCTGCAAAACGCGGTCAGCTTCGGTAACACGCTCATGCTGGCGCAGATGCTCCATCCAGGATTCGACAAGGAAGGTTTCGACAATGCGTCCTTCTTCGGCGGCGTCCTCGAAAACGCCCCAAGCATAAGCACCGTCGCGGCGCCGTTCGTGCTCGAGTTTGGCAAGTGCTTCTAGGAACGCTTGGCGGTCTGCGGGACGGATGCGGTATTCGACTTCGACGAGGACCGGGCCGCGGTCCTCCGCGATTGCCTGCGTGGTGATCGGCGCCGGCCAGTGCATCGACGGCGTGAGGTTCATCCCAGCGCCGGTCTGTAATTTCCACGGCCAGGTCAGCCCGATGGCAGTGACGGCGCCGGCAGCGGCCAGAAAATGCGCCAGCGAAAGCCCGATGAGATTGGCGACTTCGCCCCACGCGATACTGCCGAGCGTCAGGCAGCCGAAAAATACCGTGGTATAGATCGCAAGACCGCGTGCACGTACCCAGTTGGGCAACGCGGTTTGCGCCGATACGCTGAGGGTCGCCAGTGCCGCAATCCACGTCGCGCCTGCGATGACGCTTGCGACCAGCGCGACTACCGGTTCGTGTGCCAATCCATAAAGTACCATCGCAACGGCCTGGCCGAGCGCGCCGAGCGCCATCGCCCGATCCGGACCGAACTTTTGCTTCAACCAGGGCAACAGGAAAGCGCCGCCTACGGCACCGACGCCGATGGCGCCGAGCAGAATGCCGTAAAGACTTGCGCCACCAGCAATCTGCTGGCGGGCCACGAGCGGCAACAGCGCCCAGTAAGCGCTAGCGAACAAGAAGAAGCCGACCGCCCGGACCAAGGTCGCGCGCAAGTGCCGATTATGTCTGGCGTAGCGAAGGCCGGCCAAGATGGCCTGGCCGAAGCGTTCGGACGGCAACAATGTGACCGGCATCCGCGCCGGGCGCCACCACACCAGCGAGCCGACGATCGCCAAGTTCGAGATGGCGTTGATCCAGAACGGCGCGACGATGCCATAGGCCGAAATGATCGCACCGCCGAGCGCAGGACCGATCGCGCGCGAAATATTGACCCCGACACTGTTGGCAGCAATCGCGGGCGGCAGATCGTCCTTGGGCACTAGTTGCGGCACGACGGCCTGCCACGCCGGCACCGTCAATGCGCCGGCAGCGCCGACCAGGAACGTGAGCACCAGCAAATTCCCGGGCGTCGACCAACCGAGTCCGACGATAATTGCGTGGATCGCGCATACCGCCGTGGCGGCTATTTCGACCACGATCAAAAATTTGCGCTTGTCGAAAATATCAGCAAGCGCACCGGCCGGAATCGCAAACAGAAAGATCGGGAGAGTGTTAACCGCCGCGACCATCGCGACGATGAAGGGATTAGGGTTCAGGCTCGTCATCAGCCAGGCGCAGGCCGCGCTGTACATCCAGCCGCCGACATTGGAGACCAATGTCGCGCTCCAGAGCACGGCAAAGGCTGGATGACGAAACGGCGCGGCGAACGACGTCGTGCGGCTGGAGGTTGAGTCCGCCGCCCCGCTCATCCCGTTAAGCCCGAGGCTTATGCGCAAGCCAACGGCCGGCTTCGGCGGCGGCGAACAGTTCGGCGAGGGCTGAGTTGAACGTTTCCGGCTCTTCGCTGGTGATGGTGTGGCCCGAGCGCGGCACGACGAGAAGCCCGGCGGTCGGCGCGGTGCGCTTGAGAAAGACGCTGCCGTCGAGGCAAGTCTCGTCCTCGTCGCCGCAGATGATGAGAAGCGGCACCGCGAATTTTTTCAGGTCTGTCTCCATGTCCCACAGCGTCGGCCGTTTGCTTTGCAGCCGCGTCATGGTCAGCGCATGGCCTTGCGCGGAATGCTCGGCGAGCATCCGCGCAAATTCGGCATAGCCGCGCGGGTCCTTGTTTTTCTGGGCCTGCCGCGTCGGCGTGTCGGCATAAAGCGCGGCGGCTTCGGCCATCGTCTTCTCGGTGAACATTTTAGCGGTCTCGGCCGCCTGGGCGCGCATCGCCTCGCGCGCGGCTGGATCGGGCAGCGAGCCCCAGCCGCAACCGGCGGCCGTCACCGAGAGGCAGCGGTTCGGGTGCTTGATGCCGACATGGAGCGCGGTGTAGGCGCCCATCGAATGACCGACGACATGCGCCCTGTCGATGCCGAGCGAATCCATCAGCGCGATCACATCGCCGCGCGCGATGTCCTGGCCATATTTTGCCGGGTCGCTTGGCACGTCAGACGGCGGATAGCCGCGCTGACTGTAGGTGACGCAGCGATGCGAACGGCTGAAGCGGCGCATCTGCGGTTCCCAGGTGCGATAGTCGCCGGCGAATTCGTGAACGAAGACGACGGATGTGCCGCTGCCGGCCTGTTCGTAATAAAGCTCGATGCCGTCGGCGGTTTTGAATTTGGGCATGGCGTTCCTCGGTTTCGCAGCGGCGCTGCTGCGTCCGCTTATCGGAACTGCATGCTACATACATTGCGCGGCGGCCTGCAAACACGGGGCGCCGGCGCACAAAAAAGACGGGCCGCCCGTCGCCGGACGACCCATCCGCGTTGCCTGATACAGCGCGAGCTGTCGCTGATCACGCCGTCCAGAAAGGCTTATTCATTTCACGGTGAACGTCGCAGCGGGTCACCCCGATGTCGTTCAGCGTGGCATCGCTCAGATAGCTCAATTCGTGTCGCGACCGCGACCGGCGCCGCCATTCGGCAAAACGGTGCTTTAATTGATCCCAACGGGACCTGTGCGGTGTCTGGAAAGTCATTGTGGTGGTGCTCATGGCTCGCTCCGTTTCCGGCGGTTAATCATTGATGGTTAAATAGGTTGAGTTTGCAGTGCGGGGTGTGATGGCCAGCACAGTTTGGCGCTTTCCTATTAAGCTATTGAAATTACGATATTTTTTAAGGCATTGGCGGAGGTATAAATGCGCGTTTGCAGGGCGGCAGACGACTGATCATGCGCAACAATCGCGCAAACTCAGGCTGCTGCCGAGATTTCCCGCATACGCGTCACCGGCTCCGGCAACAACGCATCCTTTTCGCGGTCGTAGCCGGCAACGCGAAGCAATCCCGATGCCGGACACATCGCTACCGCCAGCCGGGTATAGGGATTGAGCACCGGCTCTCGTACCCAGCCGAAGCCCGGCGCCGACAGCGACGTCTTGCCAGCCTTTCAGCGATTCGCGGCGTGCCCGGCTGTAGCCGGCAGCGTCCGCAAACGAACTGGTCAGGAAACGCCGCGTGCCGATCCGGCCTTCCCATCCCGCGCGCGCCGGCACCCAATCATTGGCCGCGCTGGTTTCCTGCTCGCGGGTGACAAAATCGGTTTCGGTGCGCTCGATCACGCAACGCTGGTCCGGAGCGCAGCCGATCAACGTGAAGATCACCGGCCGCGACACCGGCGTCGTCTCCAGCAAGCGCCGCGCCGCGACGTAATCCGGGCACGTTTCGAAAACCAGCCGCAGCAACTGATCCGGCGGCATGACATTCTTGCTGCGCCAGATCGTGACCAGGTTGACGCCGAAATCGAACGGCCGAAGCCACTGATGCGTGGTACGCCGCCGCATCGGCGCCTGATTGATGCAGGCGGCAAACCGCGACGGCGCCATCGCGGTCAGCACGCCGACATAGCCGGGCCAAGTGACGCTATAGAAATCGCCGCAGCCGCCCGCCATATGCGCCACCGCGGTATAACGGCCGAGACCGCGGAACGGCCAATCGAGCGTGCGCAGCAGCCAAAGCTTCCCGGCCTCTTCGCGGGCCAGCGCCGTGCAAGCCCATTGATAGGCGGCATTGAGCAACCAGACGCCGGAGTAATCGAGTTCGGCGGTGAGTTGCGCCAGCTCCGCCATATAGGGCGAGCGCGAACGCGCCAGCCAATGCCGCGAGGCCCGGTCGAGCAACGGCACCAGTGGCATCGCCGGGCGCGGAAAGAAGCCGAGGCAGGCGTCGCGCAAGGCGCGGGCTTCGCGCTCGCTCTGCCGCAGATGAGCGAGCGGTCCGCCGTTTCGGATATCGACGACGGGAATATCGCTCAACATCGGGCCAGTTTACTCCGGGATCACGGGCAGCAACAGATGCGACGGATGTTCGCGGTCGTGATAAATCTTATGCAGCACCGTTTTGCTGGAGCAAATATGGTACGGCACATATTCGGCATTGGTGGCGCCGGCGACGCCGGTCGGCAGATCGAGACTGGTGATATCGAGACAGATTCGGTGGCCTTTGCGGAACATATTCGCCGTCGCCATGACTTCGATCTGATATTCCTCGATCGCTCCCGGCGTGACCGATTTCGCCGCCTCCCGGGTGAGCGGATGCCACGGCCAATACGGCTTTGAACGCTTCGGATCGATCGCCCGGTTCGACGCCTTGAGCCAGCCGCGGGTGATCTCGCGTTCGAACAGATCCCTGCGCACTTCGCGCTCGCCCTCACGAACGCTCATCACCGACACGTCGGGGCCGAGGTCCTTGAGGATCACGATCCAATTGGTGTCGTCTTGATCAATCGCGGCATAGAGCGTGACCACGATCGGTCCGGCCACCACGACATCGTGCGGCAGCGGATCTGTCATGTAGCGCAGGCGCTGCACCGTCGTCGTCTGCGACGGCGGCATTTGCACGAAGGCATCCGGCGGCTGCATCTCGGTGACACTCGATGGCGCAATCGTGTCCTCCGTCAGCCGCTCAAAGCTTTTGAGATAAAGCTTGGTCCATTGCGTCTCCGGCAGCGGCCAATCGCTGGCGTTGCGCCATTCATTGGCGCCCATCAGCCAGTACCGCACCGGCGCATCGTTCATGATGCCGGTGTCGAGGCCCTTGAGCCAGTGATCGTGCCAACGCAGCACTTCGCTATGGAAAGTGTGGTACGGCCGCTCGAGATGCGCCGGTCCGGCCAGCAGCAGTTTCTTCGGCACGTCGATATTGCTGTACCAATGCTGGCAGCCGTTGAGATGGGTTTTGTAGGTGTAGCCGTACCAGCCGGAGCCGGTATAGGTCGGCACCTTGATGTCTTTGAATTCCGCTTCGCTCTTTTGCACCGCCGCTTCGGAATCGAACGGATCGACCAGCACATTGTAGTAAGGCGGCATGTGCTGGCCTTTTTGCGCGATCAGATTGTAGACGTGCGGATAGATCTTGTAGTCGGGATTGTTCATCGCCTTTTGCCAGAGCTTCTCGCGCTCGGCGGGCAGTGCGCCGGGCGGTCCCTTGTGCTGATGCATCGCCGAGAAGTGTCCGACCAGATAGCGAAACAGATGGATGACACCGCCTGGATATTCGTCGCGGAAGCCGCCGAGCTCGCCATAGGCGCCGCGCGAATCGAACGGGAAGATCGCTTTTAGATGCGGCGGCTGCTGCTTGGCGACCGCCAATTGCTCGGCGCCGAAACCGGAAATCCCGACCATGCCGACATTGCCGTCGCACCAATCCTGCTCAGCGATCCACTCGATCAGATCGTAGCAATCCCATTCGCCGCGAGCCGCCACCTTCGGCCTTGCCGACACCGCGCGGCGAACCGATGACATGAACATAGCCGCGTGAGACGAAGAACTTGGTATCGCCGGCCTCCATCGGTCCGGTCCATAATGGCGACCAGGCCGGCTGTGGCGGCAATGCCTCCGCCATATCGGGGCCCTGGAAATCCTTGTTGTAAATCGCGAACGCCAGTAACGCCGGGAATTTGCCGGACGCCTCCGGCCGATAGATGTCGACGCAGATTTTGATGCCGTCGCGCATCGGCACCATGACGTCCATATCGCGCGCTATCGACGCATAGGCCGGTTCGCGATCGTAATGCGGTCCCGGATTTTCCGCCGACTGCAGCAGCGGTTGTGATGTCTTAGCCACGCTTCCTCCCCTTGCACCGGCGACGCTTGCGAGCATCGGCCAAGTCGTTATCACCAAGTCATTATCGGCCCGGTCATCATTGACAATGCGCCTTCGAATGGCAAGGAAGCGCGGCGGGCCCGTCGCTCGGTTGCGGGACTGTCATCATTTGTGCAAAGCCGTATAAGTAAGGGCCCCAAGTGAGCTCCGTCCGAATTTGAAATCTGCAGAAGGAAACGACCATGGAATTGAGATCGACGCGTCGCATCGTCACCGGCCATGATGCGCAGGGTAAGGCGATCGTGGTGTACGACGCCCCGGTCCAGGCCAAGCGGCGCGCCACCGGCGGCAACGGCATGACGCTGCTCTGGACGACCAACGAATTTCCCCTCGACGCCAATGCCTCCACCGATCGGGCGTTAGGCCACAACGGCGTGCCGCCGACCCCGAACGGCACCGTGTTGCGCATCGTCGACTTCGCGCCGACCAAGCCGCATGACGGGCCGGTCGATCATCACGCCATCCTGGTATCGATGGGCATCGACCCGGCGACGCAAGGCTACGGCCGCCACGAGAACACCCATCGCACCAAGACCGTCGATTACGCCATCGTGCTCGACGGCGAAATCGACATGCTGCTCGACGACACCGAAGTCCACGTCAAGGCCGGCGACGTGCTGGTGCAGCAAGCGACCAATCACGCCTGGGTCAACAACGGCACCAAGCCCTGCCGCATCGCCTTCGTCCTGATCGACGCCGCGGCGCCGCCAGCGTGGCAGCAGGATTGGAAGCCGAAATAGCCCCCACCCGGCTAACAATCATAAAATGAAAAGAAAGGCTCGGTAGCACGCTACCGAGCCTTTCAAGTTATTGAAGCCAATCGTTCTTATTAGTCGTCGTTTTCTTTCTTGATGATCGTCTTTTTCTCCTCGGTGTGCGGCACCGGCAGCATATTCACATCGTCGCTCTTCTTAATGACGGTTTTGCTGCGATCGCCGTCATTGTCTTTCTTGATAACAGTGGTGTCTTCCGCCTTGACGACGGTGGCCATTGGCGCGGTGATGATGGCCGCTGCCATCGTGGCCAGAATTAATTTGCGCATATCATCGGCTCCCTGGTTGGTGTCTACAGATATAACCGACGTGTATCTTTTATGTTCCGGCAGGAGCCGACAGCACGATCCGGAATCCTATGAGCGACCCCATCAAGGTAGCGAGCTCCCAGCATGCGCCGCAACCGATCCGGCATTGGCCTTCGGGGTCGATCGTGCGTCGGCGACAAGTTCTGAGCGGAGCCAACTGCGAAAATTCGCCGTGTTGGTCTTCGTCGACATATCTCCAGCTGAAGCAGCAAAAATCGTTATTGCACAAAAGAACACCAGCGACGCCGCAGCGAGGAGCGCAATCACGCCACTGTCGGAAGGAAGAAGAAGATCATCCATTAAACGATGTCTATTGGTCGTCCAGAAGTCGGATGAATCGTCCTGCATGCTTCTCTTTCATGCCCGGTGCCGAAGCTTAATGTTCGTAGAAGCAAGCGGTTCCCTCATTACTTTTTCCCGTTAAACGATCACCAAAGGTCGCCGAACTTCGGAACCGCAAAGCCTCGGGCGACGTTTATTATGCAACCCTGCGGTTAAAGCTGCCGCTTAACAAAATCGCTGCAGTCCAATGGATGACCTTGCACAGCCGCCGCTCGCCTTCCCCGTTGCGGGTGAGCAGAAGAAAACGGCGACTACCGAGCGCGTCGCGGCAACCGCCGTTGCCTGTGTTCTGGCGGTTCTTGCGATCGGCACCAGAAACCTTGAAACTTCAACCATAGCGCCCACCGCCGTAACGCACGGCGATGTCACAGATGTAAGAATTGTTGATCCCGCGTTTTGCCGGGATCAGACTTGGCCTTATATCGACCAACGGTGCCTGAAGCGTGCACCGCCGCAGGAGACCGCCTCCGCACAAGGCGATAACGTTTCGCCACCGCTAAACATTGCGCCTCAAACGGCCAACGCGGCACCAAGAGATGTAACGCAAGCGGCGTCAGCTACCGAGCAGAAATACGCCATCGCCGATTGCCGCTGCAGAGACCGCCGCTCAAAGCCCGCCGCCGGTTCCAGCTGAAAGCTCTGTCGCAAGCCCGGCGCAAACAGACTCAGCAAACGCCTATTCCACCACACAAACCGCCTTCATTGATGACAGCCCCGCCATCAAGCCAGATCCGAAACCGCGTCATGCGCGGCATCATTCCCGGTTCTTCTTTGGGTTTCGTTTTTAATCCTGTCCCGCGCTAGCCGGGAAGTGCAAGGGAACCGCCTAAAGCCCAATCTCAATGAGCCGAACTTTTGATCCGCGACACTAGATTTTTTGTTGGAGGCATGCTCTTTTCTGAAAACCGGGATCCACTTTTCGGGATCATGCCCTGCGCCTCCGTAAGCGATCCTACTCCGCCGCTTCCTGCTGGCGCTGGAACAGCGGCACCATGCGGGCACGGCCTTTGGGGTTGGCGATGACGACCGTGTTTTCCGGCACCGCCGTCCAGCTCTTGAGATCGCTGTCGAGCGGTTCGGAGACGATCACGATGCCGCGCTCGTTTTCGCGGTAATAGAGCGTGTTGGCCTTGTCGTTCACCGCGTAGCGGAAGGCATAGAGGTCTTTGCCGTTCGACAGCGCCGCGGTGAAGCGGAAGCGGTCGCCAGGGTCGGTCTCATTGGCGAGATTGGTGATCAGCCCCAGCACGCTTTCCGCCGCCGCCACGGGTTGGTCCATGCCCGCTCCCATCATGGCGAGGAAAATGGCTTCCGAGTTGGTGGTGCCGATCCGGGCCGGATAAAGCGCGTCCGGGATCAGCGCCTCGACGCGACGGCGCAGCCGGCTCCAGCTGCCGACAAAGCCGTTATGCATGAACATCCATTTGCCGGAGGCAAAAGGGTGGCAGTTCGGCCGGGTGATCGCCGTGCCGGTGGCGGCGCGGACATGGGCGAAGAACAGATGCGACTGCAGGTGCCGGCAGAGGTAACGCAGATTGTCGTCTGACCAGGCCGGCCGGATTTCACGGTAAAGCCCCGGCTCGGGGTGCTGGCCATACCAGCCGAGCCCGAACCCGTCGCCATTGACGCTGGCGGTCGATTCGAGCGCGTGGATGCTCTGCGAGACCAGCGAGTGGCTCGGCTCGGTGACGTAATGCTCAAGCGCTGTGGTCTCACCCCGGTAGGCAATCCAGCGGCACATAATACGCCTTTGCTTCAGGCCTTAATTGTCACGCCACCAATGTGGCGTCGCGAATCCATTGACTGACCTTATGAAGTGCAATCTCGGCACCTTCGTGTTCATTTTCCGTAAATATCCGCATCTGGGCATCGGCCGAGGTGCCTTCCAACACGATGGTACGGCAATTCCCAAGGGTCTCGGCGCAGCCTAGCGCCTCGGCGTCGTCCGCGACCTGCTCCAACAGCCGGTCGAGCATCTCGCCGACGGCGAGCGCGCCCGACGACCGGGTGACGAAGCTGCCCTGGGCGCCATAGCGCTGGGCGCGCCATTTGTTCTCGACCGCTATCGCCCGGTCGACCACGTCGATCGCCGCGTTGTGCTCCGGATGGCGATACAAAAACCGGGCCAGCACCCGGTAAAGGGTGGCGATCGACACGGTGTCGTCGAGCCGGGTGCAGGAATCCGACGCCCGCAATTCCAGCGTCGGATATTGCAGCGACGGCCGGATCGCCCACCACAAATGACTGGCGTCCGCCATGGCGCCGGAACTCACCATGGCATCGACATAGGCATCGTAATCGGCGGCGCTGCGGAACAGCTCGGGCAGTCCGGTGCGGGGCAATTCGTCATAGGCCGCGAGCCGGTAGCCTTTGAGCCCGGTGGCGTGGCCCTGCCAGAACGGCGACGAGGCGGACAGCGCAATGAACAGCGGCAGGTAGGGCAACATCCGCGTCATCACGTCGACACGGCGCGACGGGTCGGGAAACTCGACATGCACATGCATGCCGCACAGCATGTTGCGCTGTCCGATCATCTGCAGGTCGTCCATGACCTTGGTATAGCGCTCCTTCGGGCTCTGCACCGAATTCCGCCAGCGCGCGCGCGGATGGGTGCCGCAGGCCAATAAAGAAAGTCCGTATTCGGCCGCGGCACCGGCCGCGTTCTGGCGCAGCTGCAAAAGTTCGCGCCGCGCTTCGGCGACGTTCTGATGCGGTTCGGTCGCCACCTCGATCTGAGCCTGGAGGAATTCGCGCTCGATGCGGCCGGTGGTGCCGAAGTCTGCCGCCTTGAACAGCGCGTCCGGCGTCTCGCCCGGCGCCTCAAGGGTTTCCGAGTCGGCGAGAAAATATTCCTCCTCGATACCGAACTGGAATTGATCGTCGGGCACGAAAATGCGCGGCTCGCGGCCGGCGGGGACCAGCGTGCGGATGTGAAGCCTGCGGTCCTGAGGGTCGAATCTGAATTCCATGTTGGTCGTCCTTTCAATTCCTGGAATATTTTCTTCAGACTCCGGACTACTCCTCACACACGATGGACTACTTTTCACACGCACGATCAGATTCCTTGGGTTTGCAGCCAGCATTCGAGCAGCGCGACCTGCCAGAGCTTCGAATGGCCCTTGGGCGTGAGCTCGCCCTCGGGGTTTGCCAGCAGGCGATCGATATAGCGGCGATTGAACAGCCCGCGCTGCCGGGCGCGCGGCGCGTCGAGCACGTCGCGGACGAAGCCGTAGAAGGCGCCGCGGATATATTTGAGCGCCGGCACCGGGAAATAACCTTTCGGCCGGTCGATCACGGCGTCGGGCACGACGCCGCGGGAGGCTTCCTTGAGGATATATTTGCCGCCGTCGCGCACTTTCAGATCGGCCGGCACGCGCGCGGCGAGCTCGACCATTTCATGATCGAGAAACGGCACGCGCGTCTCGAGGCCCGACGCCATCGCCATGTTGTCGACGCGCTTGACCGGATCGTCCACCATCATGATGCGGGCGTCGAGCTGGAGCGTCTGGTCGATCGGGCGAGCGCTGCGGCAATTGCGGAAGAAATTGTCGACGAATTCGCGGCTGTAGTCGCCGTTCATCAGCGACGGCGCCACCAGTTCCGCCATCTCGGCATGGTCGCGATCGAAATAGACCCGGGCGTAATCGCCGACGGCGTCGTTCGAGCGCATCAGCACCGGGTACCAGTGATAACCGCCGAGGATCTCGTCGGCGCCCTGCCCGCTTTGCGCGACTTTGACGTATTTCGCCACCTCGTGCGACAGCATGTAGAAGCCGATGGCGTCGTGACTCATCATCGGCTCGGACATCGCAGCGACCATGCCCGGCAAGGCGTCGATGGCGCGCGAGGAGTCAATTTTGATGCGGTGGTGATCGGTGCCGAAGCGCTGCGCGATAATGTCGGAGTAGCGAAACTCGTCGCCCTCCACGTCGCCGACTTTCTCGAAACCGACGGAGAAGGTTTTCAGATTGCTTTGGCCTTGTTCCGCCAGCAGCGCGACCAGGAGCGAACTGTCGAGCCCGCCGGAGAGCAACACGCCGACCGGTACGTCGGCGATGCGGCGGCGCGCCACCGACTTGCCGAGCGTCGCGCGAACGGCATCGCGCCAATCGGCCTCGGTCATGCCGCGATCTTCGGCGCGCTCGCCGACCTCGAGCTGCCAGAACGTCTCCTCGCGCCGCCTGCCGTCCGGCTCGATGATGCAGATCGTTCCAGGCGCGAGCTTGCGCACGCCTTTGATGATGGTCATCGGCGGCGGTACTACGGCGTGCCAACTCAGGTAATGATTCAAGGCCGCCGGTTCGATCGAGGTATCGACGTCGCCGGCTGCGAGTAGCGCCGGCAGCGTCGAGGCGAAGCGGAAACGGCCGGGCGTCTCGGCGTAATAGAGCGGCTTGATGCCAAGGCGGTCGCGCGCCAATACGACGCGTCCGGAATTGCGCTCCCAGATCGCGAACGCGAACATGCCGTTGAAGCGCTCGACGCAGCGCGGTCCCCATTCGGCATAGCTTTTGAGGATGACCTCGGTATCGCCTTGCGAGAAGAAGCTGTAGCCCTTCGCCACCAGTTCGCCGCGCAGCTCGCGATAATTATAGATGCAACCGTTGAAGACGACGGCGAGGCCAAGCTGCGGATCGATCATCGGTTGCTGCGACGCGGCAGCAAGATCGATAATGGACAGCCGGCGATGCCCAAATGCAACACGGCCCTGCGAAAAGCAGCCGCCGGCATCCGGCCCGCGCGGCCGCATCTGCGACGTCATGGCCGCAAGCGGGTTGGCGCCGGCGCTCGAAATGGCCGCCGGGCTGCCGTCGAACGTTATTTCACCGCAAATGCCGCACATTTAGTCATTTCCAGGAGTTACAAGGGGTTACAAGCCCGCGTCAAAGCCGGCTCGCCGCCGCCTCAAGGTCCGCATCAACGCGGCAATGGGAAGTGAAGTTCCGGCCAAGACTAGGCAAACTTGCCGCAACATTTCTCGTTGCGGCGCAATAGCTTGGCAGGCTTCAACCGATGTTGAGCGAGAACTTCAAGTTAGCAAGCGGGCAACAGCCGACGTCCATCCGGCCAATTTCCGCCGCCGCGCTTCGGCATCCATGTGCGGAACGAATCTTTGCTCGAGGCGCCAATGCTCGGCGAAACGATCCGGCTCGGGAAAGAAACCGGCATGGAGGCCGGCGAGATAGGCCGCGCCGAGCGCGGTGGTTTCCTTGACCTGCGGGCGATCGACCGTGCTGCCGAGCAGATCGGCGAGCCTTTGCATGGTCCAGTCGGAATTCGCCATGCCGCCATCGACGCGCAGGATCTTCTGTTCGCCTTCGCCTTCGCGCCAATCGGCCTTCATGGCGGTGAGGAGATCCGCGGTCTGGAAGCATACGCTTTCCAACGCGGCTTTCGCAAATTCACGCGGTCCGGTCGCGCGCGTCAAACCGAACAGCGCGCCGCGCACGTCGGGCCGCCAATAGGGCGCGCCCAGTCCGACAAACGCCGGCACCAGAATGACGTCCTGGCTCGGGTCGGCAGCTTGCGCGAGGTCGCCGGTTGCCTCCGCGCTCGACACGAGTTTGAGACTGTCGCGCAGCCATTGCACCGCGGCGCCGGCGACAAAGATCGAACCTTCGAGCGCGTAGGTGGGGACGCCGCCGAGCTGATAGGCGATGGTGGTAAGGAGCTTGTTGTCCGATCTCACCGGCGTCCGCCCAGTATTGAGCAAGGCGAAACAGCCGGTGCCGTAAGTCGCCTTCAGCATGCCCGGAGAGAAGCAGGCCTGCCCGATCAGCGCTGCGTGCTGATCGCCCGCGATGCCGTAGATGGGAATCGCCGAGCCGAACAATTCCGGATCGGTCATGCCGAACGCCGCTGACGAATCGAGTACTTGCGGCAGCACGCTCGCCGGCACGCCGAGCAATTGCAAAAGCCGATCGTCCCAGCGGCCGGCATGGATATCGAACATCAGCGTGCGCGAGGCATTGGTAGCGTCGGTCGCGTGAACCTTGCCGCCGGTGAGCCGCCACAAGAGATACGTATCGACCGTGCCGAAGGCGAGTTCGCCCCGCGCCGCCTTATCGGCGGCGCCTGGAACATGCGTCAGTAACCAGGCAAGCTTGGTCCCGGAAAAGTACGGATCGAGCAGCAGGCCGCTCTTGGCGGTGAAGAGCGCCTCATGACCGGCGGCGCGAAGGTGGTTGCATAGAGCCGCGGTGCGCCGGTCCTGCCATACGATGGCGCGATGCACCGGTCGTCCGGTGACGCGGTCCCACAGCAGCGTCGTCTCGCGCTGATTGGTGATGCCGATGGCAACGACGTCGCGGACGCCGGCATTGGCGTCGCGCAGCGCGGCGCGGCAGGTGGCAAGGGTCGTCGCCCACAAATCGTCCGGCTCGTGCTCGACCTCGCCGTCGGCCGGGAAATGCTGCGGGAATTCCTGCTGGGCGACGGCGGCAATCGAGGTGTCGGCGCGAAACAGCATGGCGCGCGTCGAGGTCGTGCCCTGGTCGATCGCCAACACATAAGATGTCACGCACCCCTCCCCAGCGGTCGAAAAGATGCTACAGACGTCGCGGCGCGTATGCTATTTTTGGACTTACAGCTTACCGGAAGACACTTTCACAACTGCATGCTTTCACAACTGTTCGACGATAGCCCGGCCTACGCACGCCGCAAAGTGACGGGCCTGTTCGCGATCCTTGTCGCCGCGAACCTTGCCGTGTGGCTGTGGGCCTTCGCGGAGTTCCGCAACAGCCCGCTGCTGCTCGGCACCGCTTTCCTCGCCTATAGTTTCGGGCTGCGTCACGCTTTCGACGCCGACCACATCGCGGCGATCGACAATGTCACCCGCAAGATGATGCAGGAAGGGCGCTATCCGATCGCGGCCGGGTTTTTCTTTTCGCTCGGCCATTCGACCGTCGTCGTCGGACTGGCGCTGGCCGTCGCGCTCACGACGACGGCGCTGCAAAGCCGCTTCGATACACTCAAGGATATCGGCGGCTTGATCGGCACCTCGGTTTCGGCGCTGTTTCTGTTCGCCATCGCATTCGCCAATATCCTGGTGCTGATCCAGGTCTGCCGCGCACTGCAGGCGGCGCGGCGCGGCCGCCGGCTCGAGGAGGAGGATGTCGACAACATCCTCGCCAAGCGCGGCTTACTCGGCCGCTTGCTGCGGCCGGCTTTCGTCATGATCGAGCGCAGCTGGCAGCTCTATCCGCTCGGGCTGTTGTTCGGTCTCGGTTTCGACACCGCGACCGAAATCGGCGTGCTCGGCATTTCGGCGGCGCAGGCCGCGCATGGATTGTCGATCTGGTCAATCCTGATATTTCCGGCGCTGTTCACCGTCGGCATGTCGCTGATGGATACGACCAACTCGACGGTGATGGTCGGCGCCTATGGCTGGGCTTTCGTCAAACCGATCCGGAAGCTGTACTACAACATCACCATTACCTTCGCCTCCGTGGTCACGGCGCTGGTGATCGGCGGCATTGAAGTTTTAGGACTGATCGGCGACCGGTTCGGGCTCGAAGGCCCGCTCTGGCGTTTCATTGCCATGCTCACCGACAATTTCGGTATGGTCGGCTATTCGATCGTCGGCTTTTTCATTGTCTGCTGGATCGCGTCCTATCTCATCTACCGCGCCGGCGGCTTCGACAGGCTCGAAGCGCAGGAAGCTAAAACGTTGCCGCGAGCGTGAGCCGCACCGCCAGCGGCTCGATCGGGTGCAGAATATAATCCATCACGCCGTTCTGGCAGACCGCCTTGGGCGGCGGCGCCGCGGAATTGCACATCGTGAACAGACTGTCCGTCTTAAGCAGCGAGCCATAGGCATATGTCGCCTGGTCGGAGCGGGCGTTGAGCAGATTGAGGCCGTCGAGCTGAATGCGCCAACCATTGTCGAAGCGATAACCGACCTGGCCGTTGAAGATGCTCAGCGGCGCCGATTGGAACACACCGTCCTCAGTCAATGGGCGCGAACTGATATAGCGCCAGCGTAGGTCGCCGAACCATCCGGTCTGTTCGCCGAGCGTGATGCCGGCCGACGCCACCATCCACGGCGCGTTATAGACGTAATTGCCGGGCGCATTGCCGATCTGCGCCTGCGGATAGCCGGCCAGCGACTGGTAGAGCTGCTCCTGCGCGGCGTCGTAACCGAGAAAGCGCGCGCGGGTGAGCGCGAGATCGGCATCGACGTGGATCCACGACGCCGGCCGATAGTCGTTGGTGAATCTCGACGCCGGTGCGCTGGCTGGGCCGGCCCGGCCGTGGTGTCGCCGGTATCGCCGTCGAAGAACAGTTCGGAATCCTGATGCAGCGTGAACAGGCTCACCGAACTGTCGAGACCCGGGAACGATCTTGGTGCGGACGCCGACCTCGGCGCCGCGCGAGCGCACCAGCAAGGGCGAGGCGCCCTCCGGAGTCGCCGGATCGCCGGGCACTTCGGTGACCGTACCGTGCTGCGTGCGTCGTTGCTGTGATAGCCCATGCCGGCGCCGACGAATAATTCGGTCTCATAGAACGGCCCGAGCACCATGCGGAATTTCGGGCTGCCGATCGCGGCTTGGTCCTTTCCCGAATTCGCCGGCTGCAGTGATCGAGTTCACCGACGCCGCGAAATAATCGCCGCGCCAGCCGGCGGTGGTGCGCAGCCAATCGGTCCAGTGCACGGTGTTCTCGGCATAGATCGCCGGCATTCTCCTCGTCGACATGATCGTCGAGGATGGCCGACAGGAATTGGCGTGCTACGGTATTGCTCAAGCCCAGGTCGATGTCGTCATAGCGCGACTGAATGCCGAAGACGGTTTCGCGTCGGCAGGTCGAACAGCGTGCCGTCGACGGTGCGCGAGGCGCCGGCGCCGCCATAAACGCGGTTGTCGTGCTGATGGAATTGATCGCCGTTGACCGGATCGGTGAGGTAACCAGGTGAAATCGTTGAACAGGTCCATCTCGTATTTCACGAGATAGGCATTGGCCTTCCACGAGCCGTCGGCGTCGGACTGCGCCATGCGCGCCGATAGCGAGAAGCGGCTGGTGTCGCCGCCGTCGGTCGGATCGAGTTCGCCGTAGAGCCCGATCAGTCCGGACTCGATTGCGCGCAGCGGCACCTGATCGGTCGACGTCCAGGTGTTCGAATAAGCCATCGCCGATGACCGACAGGCCGTCGGTCGCGGTGCCCTGGCTGTAGCGCAACAGCCCGCTCAGCTTTTTCATGTCGTCCGGCGTCGTCCACGGGCCGTTATAGGTGTTCACCTCGCCGGCATAGAGCAGCGAGCCGCCGCCGAGCTTGGTCGATCCCATGGTGAAAAGCGCTGGTAATCGAAACTGCCGGCGGTCGCCTCGACGATCTTCTTGTCGACGCTGTCGCGCAGGTTGATGAACAGCGCACCGGCGCTGGCGAAATCGCCGACATCGGCGAAATAGGGACCTTTGCGGATATCGAGGCTGTTGACGGTTTCCGGCATCAGCCAGTTGAGATCGGCATAGCCCTGGCCGTGCGCATGCGTCGGCAGGTTGATCGGCATGTCGTCGACAAAGATCGCCAAGTCGGTGCCGTGATCGAGATTGTAGCCGCGCAGGTAATATTGATTGGCCTTGCCGCCGTCGGCATGCATGACGACGGCGAGGCCCGGCGCCGCTTCGAGGATTTCGCCCGGCCGCGTCACCGCCGGTTGTTGAGGTCCTGCCCGGACACCGTCATCTGGCTCGCCATGCTCGGCGCGACCGCCGGACCGCCGGCGACATTGGATGCGCGCAGAAGACACCGCCGGCGAAGGCGCGCCGGTCGCCGGCGCAGGTGCTCGGCTTGGGCTTTGCGGCACGCGACTTCGCGTGCTTGGCGGAAACCTCGATGGTGCGGAAGCGGCGTGATTTTCGATTGTGTCGGAGGTTGCGGCTTTGACTCGGATTGCGGTTGCCGGCGGCGTCTGCGCCCGCGCGCCGGCGCAAAGCCAGCACAATACAAACGCCACCACCGCGAACCGACGCGACTTCATCAACGCCCCCAGGTCGCGCACTCAACGGGCGGCGCCACTGCCGCCCTCGCCGCCGAACCCCGGCGCACGATGGAACGGCAGTATGATGATGTCAATAAATCTGCATACTGACGGGATGAGATGGGCCCTCGCTGCAAATCGCGATAGGATCGCCGATCCGCCCATCAGGGAGAGCGAGCGATGCAGCGCGTGACCATCACCATCGATGACGAGCTTGATGCAGAGCTCGACCGCTTCATGAAGGCGCGCGGCTATGCCAACCGCTCCGAGGCGATCCGTGATCTCGCCCGCACCGGTCTGCAACAGGCCTCGGTCGAAACCGGCGGACCGGGCCAATGCGTGGCGGCGCTGGTCTATCTCTACGACCACGAGGCGCGCGATCTGCCGAAGCGGCTGACGCGCGATTTCCACCATCGCCATGATCTGGCCCAGACCACGCTGCATGTGCATCTCGATCACGACAGCTGCATGGAGGTCACGGTGCTCAAGGGCCGCGGCACCGACGTGCAGGAATTCGCCGACGGCATCATCGCCGAGCGCGGCGTGCGCCACGGCCACGTCGTCTATCTGCCGACCGAAGGCGCGCACAGCCACGACCGCGGCGCGACCGCTACTCATGTCCACGGCACCGGCCGTGGACGCGGACATGGGCACGGACACGCCCATCCTCCGCGCCGCAAGCGGGCCGGATGAGGCTCTCAGTCGATATGTTTTCGATATGATGCGCCTTCGCCAATCGGAATGGACAAGCTTCGCGCCTGCGGCGTAAGTGCCGATTGCCGCTTTGAAGTGAAATAAACAGCAAAGCGCGCGGCGGCCCGGGAGATAACGCCCTATGGCGAAGGCATTCGTGCCACACGGACCGGCGCGGCGTTCATGGCGGCGCTTTGGCTCGTCCTCGCGGCGCTTTCGGTCCGGCGCGAGCGCAGTCGGATTACCCCTCCCGCACCATCCGCGTCGTCACGCCGTTCGCCGCCGGTGCGGCCTCCGATATTGCGCTGCGCATTCTCGCCGAGAAAATGTCCGGCCTCTTGAAGGTGCCGGTGGTGGTGCAAAACCAGCCGGGCGGCGGTGGCGTTCTTGCCGGCCGCTCGGTGACCAATGCGCCAGCCGACGGCTACACCATCGCCTGGGTCGGCAACAACACCGCGATCGGCGTCAGCCTGTTTCGCGAACCGTTCGATCCGCGCAGCGAGATGCGGCCGATCGTCGGTGTGAGCGAATTCGCTTATCTGTTCGTCACCAGCGCGAGCTCGCCGTACAAGACCTTGGCGGACTGGATGAGCGCCGCAAAGCAGAAGCCGGGCACGTTGAGCGCCGGCACGTCGAGTGCGGGCACCAGCAATCATCTCACCGCGCTATTGTTCAAATCGGCGCAGAATCTCGACTTCACCGTCGTGCCCTATCGCGGGCCGGCGGAGCTTTCCGTGGCGCTGTTGCGCAACGACGTCGATCTCGTCGTCAATGCCTATGGCGGCTTGCGCGCGGCGATCGACGCCAAGCAGATACGCCCGCTGGCGGCGACATCGGCGGCGCGGCTGCCGGAATTGCCGGACGTGCCGACCATGAAGGAAGCCGGCGTCGACGACTTCGTCGTCAGCTCCTGGAACGGCCTCTACGGCCCCAAGGACATGCCGCAGACAGGCGGTCGACGTGCTGGCGCGCGCGGCGACGGAAGCGCTGGCACGGCCGGATGTCAAAGCGCAATTCAAGGAAATCGGCTTCGATGCCCGCGCGCTGCCCGCCGACGCGCAAGATAAACTCATGCGAACCGAGATCGAGCGTTGGGCGAAGGTGATCGCGGACGCAGGAATCAGTAAGCAGTAATCAGCAAGCAGTGAAAACGCAAGTTGCCGCTTAAACAGGGAGGCTCCCTTGGCGAATGAATTCCACTGGCCGAACGGCAAGCGCATTGCCGTGACCGTCACCGTCATGCTCGAAACCTGGTCGGAAGGAAAAGCACCGCCCTATTCGGTGCAGGCAAGCCCGCTCAAAGCCGGCACGGTCGATCTCGCCGGCATCGCCTGGGGCAGCTACGGCGGCAAGGTTGGCGTCTATCGCCTGATCAATCTGCTGAAAGAACACGGCATCAAAGGCACGTTCTGCGTCAACGGCCGCTGCGCCGAGATATTTCCCGACGCGGTGGCGCAGATCGTCAAATCCGGCCACGACGTCGCCGGTCATGCCTATCTGCAGGACCAGGTGCAATCGGCGATGTCCGCCGATGAAGAACAGGCGATGATCAAAAACTGCCTCGGCCTCCTGGAAAAAGTCTCAGGGATGCGCCCGGCCGGCTGGATCAGCCCGAGCATGGCGTTCACGCCGCACACCCGCGACTTCCTCGCTGCCGAGAAAATGCTGTGGCACGGCGACGCGCGGGATTCCGATTTGCCGCGCGTGGTGCCGACCAAGCACGGCCCGATCGTGCACATTCCCGGCAGCGATTTCACCGACAACCGGGTGCTGCGCTCAAGCTCGCTCGACCTGTGGGACGTCTATAAGGAGACATTCGATTATCTTTATCTCCGCGAGCCCGGCTCCTATCTGCCGCTGTCGATGCACAGCCAGTTCGGCGGGCGGCCGATGATCACGGCGATCTTCCAGAAGATCTTCACCTACATGAAACAATTCCCAAATGTCTGGTTTGCGTCCTATGGCGAAATCGCGAAATGGGTGATGGACCATAAGCTTGAAGCAGACCCGCGACGGCTGTTGAAGGCGTAAGCGGAACTTGCCGTCACCCTGAGGTGGCCGCCATCGGGTCCGCCGAAGTGGCCGGCCCGATGACAAGCTCCGCGGGCCTCGAAGGATGCCGCTACGAGGCCGAGCCGCCGTCGCCCTTCGAGGCCCGCGCTGTTCGCTCGCGCCTCAGGGTGACGGATCCAAGTCAGCAATTTCGCAGAGACAAAACCCACCAGATCCGTTGGCGCGCGGCCGAGCAGCCAGCGCAGCGTGTTTGCGTTTCCGATCAGGCCATACTCGGCGTAATAGCGGAACATCGCGACGAGCGTTGATTGCTCGTGCTCGCCCATGCCGGCAGCGCGGACACGCGCCTGCCAGGCGTCGATCGTTTCCACTTCGACGCGAATGGGTTTTTGCAGCACGGCGCCGATCGCGGCGGCGACTTCGTTCTGGCTGAGCGGCGACGTGCCGGCCAATTCGTAGGTCGCGCCGACGTGGCCGTCGCTGGTCAGGACCAGCGCGGCGGCCGCGGCGACATCGTTGAGGTCGACGAGGCTGAGCCGTGTCTCCGCCGGATAGGGAACGCGAAAGACGCCGTGCTCGACGATGCCGCGCCAGGCGCCATGGAGGTTCTGCATATAGGCCGTCGGCTGCAACACGGTGAGATCGAGACCGGCTGTGAACAACATCTCTTCGGCCCGCATCTTCGCCCAGTGATGCGGCATCGCCTCGATCTGCGGATGCAGCACCGAGTGATAGACGAAGCGCTGCACGCCGTTCGCCTTGGCGGCTGCCACCATGTAGCGCGCATAGTCGAGTTCGCTGGCGCTGACATTCGGGCAGATGTGATAGATTGCCTCGGCGCCTTCGCACGCCGGAACCAGCGTGTCCGGCTGGTCGAAGCTGCCGATGGCGGTATCGACACCAAGGGCACCGAACGCCGCTTGTTGGTCGGCGCGGCGCACCAAAGCGCGCACGTTCGCGCCGCGGACCAATAGCGCGGCGATAACTGCCCGGCCGGTCTTTCCGCTGGCGCCGGTGACGAGGATCATTTGGTCGTCAATTCGAACAGCCGGTTGGGACTCAAGGGAATCTCAAGCAGCTCGACCTTTTTGTCGAGCAGCCCGAGCGCGTCTTCGATGGCTTGTGCGAACAACGGCCCGACCGGAATCGCGCCCGCCTCGCCGGCGCCCTTGATGCCGAGCGGGTTGAGCGGCGACGGCGTCACGGTGTGGGCGATCTCTATATGCGGGACTTCAAGCGAGGTCGGCAGCAGATAATCGGCGAGCGATGCATTGAGCAATTGGCCGTCGTCGTCGAACACAAGCTGCTCGTAGAAGGCATTGCCGATGCCTTGGGCGACACCGCCATGGATCTGGCCGGCCAGGATCAACGGATTGATGACCGTGCCGCAATCGTGCACCACGACATATTTGAGCACGTTGAGCGTAAAGGTCTGCGGATCGACTTCGACGATCATGGCGTGCACGCCGCTCGCCGTCGTGCCGCCGGGCGGACCGAAATATTGCGTCGAATTCCAGTCCGGGTTCGGTGCCCGGCTGCACCGCGCCGCGCATCGGATTGGCTTTGACTGCCAGCGCGCCGAGCTTGATCGCCTGACCGGGAACGCCGACTACCGATACCTGACCGTTTTCGATCACGAGATCTTCCTCGGCGCATTCGAAATGATCGGCGGCGAGCTTGAGGATTTTCTGCCGCACCGCCTTTCGCCGCTTCATTGACGGCGTTGCCCGCCACCACGGCGCCGCGGCTGGCAAAGGTGCCGGCGCCCCAATAGAACTGGTCGGTGTCGCCGGTCACGATATCGACATCGGACACTTCGACACCGAGCTGGTCGGCGACGATCTGGGCGAACACGGTGAAATGCCCCTGCCCTTGCGTGCCGATCCCGGTCGCCACGCCGACTTTGCCGTTGGCCTGGACCTGCACCTTGGCGCCCTCGTAGGGCCCGATGCCGGTGCCTTCGACGTAACAGGCGATGCCGATGCCGACATCGCGCCCCTCCGCGCGCAGCCGTGGCTGCTCCGTGGCGAGAAAGTCCTTGTATCCGATCAGCTCCAGCGCCTTGTCGAGGATCGGCTCGTAATTGCCGCTGTCATAGGAGAGCGGCGCAAAGTCCTGATAGATGATCTCGTAGTTGTAAGGAAATGCATCCGGCGGAATGAGATTGCGGCGGCGAATTTCCGCACGGTCGATCTTCAGCTCATGGGCGGCGATATCGAGCAGCCGCTCGATGACAAAAACACCGTGCTGCCGCCCGGCGCCGCGATAGGGCGTGACGATCGGTTTGTTGGTGAACACCGACGTGAAGGTCGAATCGTAGTTCGGGATCGCGTAAGGCCCGAGCAGCGTGCATTGGCTGTTGATCGGCACCGTCAGGCCGTAGGGATTGTAGGCGCCGGTATCCTGGAGAAAGACGTCCTTGACCCCGAGGATGCGGCCGTCGGCGTCGAGCGCGATTTCAGCGTCATGGGTCTGGCCACGCTCGTGAGTGGTGGCGAAGAAATGTTCGAGCCGGTCTTCGATCCATTTGACCGGGCGATTGTGCTTGATCGCCGCCCAGGGAACGATGATCTCCTCGGGATAGAACATCACGATCTTCGGCCCGAAGCCGCCGCCGACAAATGGCGCGATGACGCGCACCTGCCGCTCGCTCATGCCGAACACGCCGGCGAGACCGTTGCGCAAGAACACCGGCGCCTGCGTCGTGTCCCATACCGTGAGCTGATTGGCGCGGGCGTCCCATCGCGCCACCACGCCGCGTGTTTCTATCGGCGACGAAGCGCCGTGATCGTAGAGAAAGCGCCGCGCAATGATATGCGCGGCTTTGCTGCGCGCGGTCTCGTAATTGCCGCGGGTCTGCCTGACATGGGCGGCGAGATTGCCGCGGACGTCGTCGTGGACCGTCGTGGAACTGTGCTCCAGCGCCTTTTCCAGATCGACGACCGCCGGCAGCGTATCGAGCTCGACCACGATATCGGCGAGCGCATCCTCGGCGATATAGCGGCTTTCGGCCAACACCACGGCCAATGGTTCGCCGACATGCCGGATCTTGTCCTTGGCAAGCGGCACCTGCGTGCGCGCATTGAAGATCGCACCCTCGATCGGCGGCGGCGGCACCACGACCGGGCCCGGCGCCCAGTAAGGACCGAGATCGGCGGCGGTATAGACCGCGACGACGCCTTGGCGCGTCCGCGCCGCCGACACATCGATCGAAAGAATCCGGGCATGCGCGACATTGCTGCGCAGCAGTGCCGCATAGAGCATGTTGGGAAGCTCGACGTCGTCGATGAACAACGCCTGGCCGCTGAGCAAGCGAGCATCCTCGTTGCGTTTGATCGAGGCTCCGAATTTGCGCGCGGACATGGCGGTTACTTCCGCAGCCGTTCGGCGGCCAGCTGCACCGCTTCGACGATGTGCTGATAGCCGGTGCAACGGCACAGATTGCCCGACAAGGCGTCGCGGATCTGCGCTTCGTCCGGCGCCGGCGTCTCGTCGAGAAAGACCTTCATCGTCATCAGGATGCCGGGCGTGCAATAGCCGCATTGCAGTCCATGACAGTCGCGCATCGATTCCTGCAGCGGATGAAGGTGATCGCGATCCGCCGCCAGACCTTCGACCGTCATGATGTCGTGACCATCGGCTTGCGCCGCCAGCATCAGACAGGAGCGCACGGCGGCGCCGTCGAAGATCACCGTGCAAGCGCCGCAGACACCATGTTCGCAGCCGACGTGGGTGCCGGCCAGCAGCAAATCGTGACGCAGGAAATCGCTCAACAGCAAACGCGACTCGACATTGCGCCGATATTCCGTGCCGTTCACGGTCACGACGACGGCGTGGATGTCGATATCGTCTGTATCAGTTGTCACGCAATGCTCGTTCGTTGCAGTGCCCGTTCGTTGGCTTTTATCAACGCCCGGCGCGTCAGCACGCCAGCGAGATGGCGTTGAAATTCCTTGGTGGCGTGGACAGTTGCCACCCGGATCGATGGCTTCCTGAACCAGGTCGGCCGCCTCGTCGATTTGCGCCGCGTCAATAATCCGGCCGGCGAGCGATTTGCCGGCCTCGTCGGCCAGGATCGGCGTTTCACCCGCATTGCACAGCCCGATCCGCGCTTCCACGCATTCTCCATCCTCATCGAGTTGCACGGTGCAGGCCACGCCGGCCAGCGCGAAATCGCCGCGCCGCCGCGACACTTCCATGAAACAGCTGCCGGACCGCGGTTCGGCGACCGGCAATTCTACTTCCATCAGCATCTCGTCGGATCGGAGCGCGGTCGTGAGCGCACCCTCAAAAAATTCGGACGCCGCGATCCAACGCTCACCGCCGCTGCGACTGCAGGCGCAGTCGGCCGTCGAGCGCCACCACGATCGCCGGCATTTCGGAAGCCGGATCGGCATGCGAGAGGTTGCCGCCGATGGTGCCGCGATTGCGGATCTGCGGGTGGGCGATATGCGGCAATGCCTCATGGATCAGCGGCAGGTCGCGCGCCGCGCCCGGATCGCGTTCCAACTGCCGATAGCGCGTCAGCGCGCCGATCCGCAGCCTGCCCGTCCCGGCCGTTTTGATGCCGGCGCAGGCCGCGAGGGGGTTGATATCGATCAATACCGCAGGTTGTGTCAGCCTGAAATTAAGCGTCGGTATCAGGCTTTGGCCGCCGGCAAGAAACCGCCCCTCGTCGCCATATTCGGCTTTGAGCGCGAGAGCCTGCTCGATGTTTTGGGCGGCAATGTATTTGAACCGTGCGGGTTTCATGTGCCTAAAAGGTCAATCGAGGGCGAAGTGCGCTGCCGCCAAAGTATGGGAAGGATTGCTGCGGCGAGTCAAAACATTACCGCCTGTTTGCAACCCGGCGCCGGTCAATTTATCTGGTTCCTCTCTCTATCCTTGCCCAATATACTCTCAGCGTTAGCTCAAACATTGGGCGGGAAATCCGTAAGAAGGTCTGTCATATTTTGTACTGATCCCTCGCAAAGCAAGGCGGTCAGGGCCGAACTGGTCAGCACGGCTTTTGCATTGTGTTGCAAAGCCCAATTGTTGTTGAGCGATCGTGGGTGGCGGGGCGTATGCGAGCACCAGATCACGGAAGCGCTTTCGGCCGGCCGGCGGCCAACTCCACCGGTCTTGCAGTCGAGGTGCGCGGTGTCTCGCTGACCTTCCAAACAGCCGATGGCGAGGTTCAAGCGCTCTCCAACGTCGATCTGGACATCGCCGAAGGCGACTTTGTCTCTTTCATCGGACCGTCGGGCTGCGGCAAGACCACGCTGCTGCGCGTCATTGCCGATCTCGAACAGCCGACCGCCGGCAGCCTTTCGGTCAACGGCGTCACGCCGGACCAGGCGCGCCTGCAGCGCCACTACGGCTATATTTTCCAGGCCGCGGCGCTGTTTCCCTGGCGGACCATCGAGCGCAACGTAACGCTGCCGCTGGAGATCATGGGTTACGACGCCAAGTTGCGCCGCGAGCGTGTCGAACGATATTTGAAACTCGTCAATCTGTCCGGCTTCGAGCGCAAATATCCGTGGCAGCTTTCCGGTGGCATGCAGCAGCGCGCCTCGATCGCCCGCGCCTTGTCGTTCGAGCCGAAGATGCTGCTGATGGACGAGCCGTTCGGCGCGCTCGACGAAATCGTGCGCGACCATCTCAATGAGCAATTGCTGCAGCTCTGGAACCAGACCAAGAAGACCGTTGTCTTCGTCACCCATTCGATCCCGGAAGCAGTGTTCCTGTCGACCAAGATCGTGGTGATGTCGCCGCGGCCGGGCCGCATCATCGACGTCATCGCCACCGACTTCCCGCGCGAGCGCACACTGGAAATCCGCGAGACGCCGGAATTCATCAAGATCGCTCAGCGCGTCCGCGCCGGCCTGCGTTCGGGTCATTCTTATGACGAGTAGCACCCTTCCCGCGGCGGCGCGCCCCGCTCAAATCCGCTGGCACCCAGCCTTCACGCGCTACGCGCCCGTGGTGGTGATCGTGGCGACCATTATCGCGATCTGGTACGTCGCCGCGATATTGATGAATATGAACATCGTGCGCGACGCCTTCGAGCGCGACGATGTTCATTATAGCACCGGCGACCTGATCGCCGGCACGCTCAACGCCGAACGGCCGCTGCTGCCGGCGCCGCATCAGATCATCGAGACATTTTCTGATGATGTATTCGGCTGGCCGATCACCTCGCCGCGCAGTCTGGTCTATCACGGCTGGGTGACGCTGTCGGCGACCTTTGTCGGCTTCCTGCTTGGCGCCTCGTTCGGCGTGATCCTCGCCGTCCTGATCGTTCACGCCCGCACGCTGCAAAAAAGCCTGCTGCCGTGGATCATCTGTTCGCAGATGGTGCCGATCCTGGCGGTGGCGCCCATTGTCATTGTCGTGCTGGGCTCGATCGGGCTGCGCGGGCTGCTGCCGAAGGCGATCATCTCGGCCTATTTGTGCTTCTTCCCGGTCACCATCGGCGTCGTCAAAGGCCTTACCTCGCCCGATACGATCCAGCTCGACCTGATGCGAACCTGGTCGGCGACCCGGTCGCAGATATTCTGGAAACTGCGCTGGCCGTCGTCGGTGCCGTTCCTGTTCACCAGCCTCAAGGTTTCGATCACCATCTCGCTGATCGGCGCCATCGTCGCCGAACTGCCGACCGGCGCACAGGCCGGCATCGGGGCGCGGCTCCTTGCCGGCTCCTATTACGGACAGACGGTCCAAATCTGGGCGGCGCTTGTTGCCGCCTCGATTTTGGCGGTCGGACTGATCGGCATCGTTGACCTTATCCAGCGTTGGGTGGCGCAGTTCATGGGTGAGCGCTCATGAATTTGAGCTGGCACCGGGTCGTGCTGTTTGCCGCTGCGATCGGGATATTGGCCGCCGCGGCGTCGCCACTGTCGACCGAGTCTGGTGGCCGGTTTATTTGCCCGGCCGATGCTGGGCGCTGCGATCCTGGTCGCCGCCGCCCTTTATCTTGGCGCGGCCCTGCTCACCGGCTGGCCGTCGATAGCGGCGACTTTCGCGGGCGTCTTGCTCGGCTGCTGGACGACTCTGGCCTTGCTGAACGACTATGCCATTGCCGGTTCTGCGGCATGGGGCTTCTGGCTGCCAGTTTTGGCGAATTGGATTGCGGCCTGGGCCGGCGTCGCGAGCCTCGCCGACATTGAAACGGCCGACAAGACATTATCGCGCGCCGTCAATCTCGCGATCCCGCTCTTGTTCGGCGCTTTTCTGTTTTATCTGTGGGAAGTCACCGTTCGCGGCTTCGGCGTGCCGTCGGTGCTGTTTCCGGCGCCGAGCGCCATCGCCGTGCGCTTTGCTGCTTCGCTGCGGATGCTCTGGGAGGATTTCTTCCAGACATTCATTCTCGGCGTCGTCAGCGGCTACATCATCGGCTGCAGCGCCGGCTTCCTGACCGCGGTGGTCGCGCACCGCTACACCTTTCTCGGCCGCGGCCTCCTTGCCGATCGGCAATTTTGTTTCGGCTTTGCCGATTGTCGGCATCGCGCCGATCATGGTGATGTGGTTCGGCTTCGATTGGCAGTCGAAGGCCGCGGTCGTCGTCGTCATCACATTCTTTCCGATGCTGGTGAACACGCTCGCCGGCCTCAATGCCGCGGGCCATATTGAGCGCGACCTGATGCGCTCCTACGCTGCCGGACATCAGCAGACCCTGCAGAAACTTTATCTGCCGGCGGCCATGCCGTTCATTTTCAACGCGCTGAAGATCAATTCAACGCTCGCCTTCATTGGCGCGATCGTTGCCGAGTTCTTTGGCACTCCAACGACGGGTATTGGCTTTCGCATCTCGATCATGGCTGGACGCATGGCGCTCGACGTGGTCTGGGCGGAGATTGCGCTGGCGGCGATCGCCGGCATGGCATTCTACGGGATTGTCGCGCTCGCCGAGCGTGCGACGACCTTTTGGCATCCATCTTATCGGACCTGACTCGGCGGTCCGCATATCGTCTGGAGTAGACATGAGAAAAATCACGATGATTGCGGCGGCCGCGGCTTTCGGGCTGCCGGTCGCTACGGCGCACGCCGCCGAGCCGGTGACGGTGCAGCTCAAATGGGTCGCGCAGGCGCAATTCGCCGGCTATTTTGTCGCCAAGGAAAAAGGCTTCTACAAAGACGCCGGCCTCGACGTCACCATCAATCCGGGCGGTCCGGACGTCGCTCCGCCGCAGGTCATCGCCGGCGGCGGTGCCGATGCGGTGGTCGATTGGATGCCGTCCGCGCTGGCGTCACGCGAGAAGGGCGTGGCGCTGGTCAACATTTCGCAGACCTTCAAGCATTCGGGCCTGGAGTTGGTCTGCCGCAAGGACACCGGAATCAAGAAGCCGGAAGACCTGAAGGGCAAGACGGTCGGCGTCTGGTACGGCGGCAACGAATATCCGTTCCTGAACTGGATGTCGAAGCTCGGCTACAAGACCGACGGCTCGCCGGACGGCGTGAAGGTTCTCAAGCAGGGCTTCAACGTCGATCCGATCCTGCAGAAACAGGCCGATTGCGTCTCGGCGATGACCTATAACGAGTATTGGCAGGTGATCGACGGCGGCTTCAAGCCGTCCGATCTGGTCATCTTCAACTATGAGAAGGAAGGCGTCGCGACCATGGAAGACGGCCTTTACGCCATGGAGCCGAAGCTGAAGGATCCGGCCTTCGTCGCCAAGATGGGCAAATTCGTCAAAGCCTCGATGAAGGGCTGGGACTATGCCAAGGCGCATGAGGACGAAGCGGTGAAGATCATTCTCGCGACCGACACCACCGGTTCGAAGACCGAGAAGGATCAGAAGCGCATGATGGGCGAGAGTCGGCAAGCTGCTCGATCCGGGCACCGGCGAACTCGATCCGAAGGATTACGATCGCACGGTCGGCGATCCTGATGAGCGGCAAATCCGATCCGGTCATCACCAAGAAGCCGGAAGGCGCGTGGACGCACGCCGTTTATGAAGCGATGAAATAACGCCGTCGTTCGACGGCAGCCAACGCGACTGCCGGCCGTCTTAGCGACGGCCGGCTTTCGCCGTTGTGTTTGGTTGAGTGGTAGAAATGACCGGGAAAGTTCCTCACCTGCGTATCGGTATCGACACCGGCGGCACGTTCACGGATATCGTGTGCGTCGACTCGGCCGCCGGCACCATGCGCGTCACCAAGGTTGCGAGTACGCCGGCGAATCCGGCGATCGGTCTGGTGCGCGGCGTGAAAGCCATCATGGCGGATGCGTCCCTCGACGCGTTGGCCGGTCTGGCGCACGGCACTACCGTTGCCACCAATGCGCTGTTGCAGGGTGAGATCGCGGGCCTCGGCCTGATCGTCACCGAGGGCTTCCGGCATATTCTGGAGATCGCGCGCCAGGCGGTGCCGGAGGGCTATGGCAATTCGTATTTCTGGGTGAAGCCCGAGCGGCTGGTCCCGCTACGCTATGTGCGCGAGGCCGGCGGCCGTTATAATTTCCTCGGCCAAGAGCTGCGGCCGCTCGATGAAGCGTCGGTGCGCGAGGCGGCGCGCTTCTTCCGCGACCAAGGCATCGCGGCTATCGGCGTTTGCCTGCTGCACTCTTACGCCAATGCCGCCCATGAGCGGCGCGTCGCCGCAATTATCGCCGAGGAATATCCTGATTGCGTCGTCTCGCTGTCCTGCGACGTGCTTCCCGGAATATCGCGAATACGAACGCGCGGTGACGACACTGGTCGATGCTTTCGTCAAACCGCATATGGGCCGCTATCTCAAGCGCATCCGCCACGAGCTCGGGCCAGGACTGAACGACAAGCCGTTCCTGGTGATGCAGTCGATCGGGCGGCGTCGCCAGTCCCGATCAGGTGATGCGGAAGCCGATCACCACGGCGCTGTCCGGGCCGGCGGCCGGCGCCATCGGCTGCGCGGTGATCGCCGAGATCGCGGGCTTTCCCGATCTCGTCACCCTCGATGCCGGCGGCACTTCGACCGATTTGTGCCTGATCGAAAACGCCAAGCCCAATGTCACCAATGGCGGCGTGGTCGGGCGTTTTCCGGTGCGGGTGCCGATGATCGATATCAAGACCATCGGCACGGGCGGCGGCTCGATCGCCTGGATCACCCGCGAGGGCCATCTGAAAGTCGGCCCGAAGAGCGCCGGCGCCGAACCCGGACCGATGTGTTACGGCAAAGGCGGTACTGAGCCGACTATCACCGACGCCAATCTGGTGCTGGGCCGGCTGCCGCCGGCGCTGATCGGCGGCGGCATCATGCTTGACATCGAGCGCTCGCGCGCCGGTATCGCCGCGCTGGCGGCGAAACTGCCCGGCGGCATGTCGCCGGAGCAATTGGCCGGGGGCATCATCGAGATCGCCAATTGGGATCAGGCCAACGCCATCCGGCAGATGACGATCCAGCGCGGCATCGATCCACGCCAATTCGCGCTGCTGTCGTTCGGCGGTTCCGGCCCGGCGCAGTCGCCAGCGGTGATGGAGCTGATCGGCATGAAGGCTTGCATCGTGCCGCCCAATCCCGGCAACCTTTCTGCCTTCGGTCTCCTGGCCGTCGATTGGCGCACCGATCACATCGTGACCAAGGTCACGCATGAGGACGCTATCGATCTGAAAGTGATCGCTGAGATTTATGCAAGCCTCGAGCGTGACGCGGTCGCCACGCTGGAAGAAGACGGCATCGAGCGCTCGCGCATCCGCCTCGCGCGCGAGGCCGACGTGCGCTACGCCGGCCAGTCGATGGAAGTCCGCGTGCCGGCCCCATCTGGCGCGATCGATGCGAAATTCGTCGCCGGTATCAACGATGCCTTCCAGGCGGCGCATCTCAAGGCGTTCGGCTACAATTATGCCGGCCAGCAGAAAATCGAGATCGTCAATTTCAGCGTTTCCGGTTTCGGCATGATCGAGCGGCCGACCATTCCGAAACTTGCCGCCGACAAAAACGCCCAGCCAGCGCACGGCAGCCGCAATGTCTATTTCGGACAGCTCGTTTCACGACACGCCGATCTACGATCGCTCGATGCTAGCGGCCGGCTTCCGCCTGCAAGGGCCGGCGGTGGTCGAGGAGTTCGGCTCGACGACGGTCGTCTTCCCGGGACAGTCGCTCGAAGTCGACGAGCGCGGCATTTTGATTGTGCGGCGCCAGAGCGAGGCGACCCCATGACCGTGCAACCGCAAACCTGGCCGTGGCCGAGCGCACCGCGCGCAAAGCCGCGTCCACATCGATCCGATCGTGCTGCAGATCGTCGAAGGCACGCTCAATTCGATCGAGGCAGAAATCGAATATGCCATCGAGCGCACCGCGCGCTCGCCGATGATCCGCGAGGCGCACGATTACCGTGTCGGCCTGTTCGACCGCTATTGCCGCAAGCTGACCGGCCGCTCCTATTCGGCGATGCCGAATGCGGTGGTGCGCGACTTCCCGCCCGAGACCATGAAGCCGGGCGATGTCTTCCTTATGAACGATACCTATCTGACCGAAGGCTCGATCGGCCACCTGCCCGATCTGTGCAGCACCGTGCCAGTGTTTCATAACGGCGAAGTCGTCGCCTATATCCAGGCCTTCGGCCATCACGACGATGTCGGCGGTCGCGTGCCAGGCTCGATGCCGGGCACCGCGGCGACGGTGTTCGAGGAAGGCCTCGCCGTGCCGCCGATCAAGCTTTACAGCGAAGGCGTGCGCAACGACGCCGTCTATACCATCATCAAGCGCAACACCCGCGTGCCCGACATGCTCGCGGCCGATCTCGACAGCGAGGTGCAGGCTTGTTTGATGGGCGCGCGCCGCATGGGCGAGCTGTTTGCGCGCTTCGGTCGCGACACGGTCGAAGCCTGCTTTCAGGCCATCCTCGACAAATGTCGCGATATTTTTCGTAATGAGCTGTTGCCGAAAATCGCCGACGGCACCTATCGCTGGGAAGATTATGTCGAACACGACGGCCTGACCGATCCCAAACTGCACAAGCTCGCGATCACCATGATTAAGAGTGGGGACAGGATCACGCTCGATTTCACCGGCACTGATCCGCAATCTTCCGGGCCGATCAATTGGCCGGCCGATTATGCCGGCGGCGCCTTCCTGATCAAATGGATCGCGCCGATCCTGCGCAATCTAGCCGACACGCCGGAGCGCGCGGCGGAAATCCACGTCAATGAAGGCGTCTGCGAAATATTCGATGTGATCTTCCCGCCGAAGGGCACCTTGATCACGCCGGAATGGCCGGCGGCAACCAATGCGCGCTCCTTCGTGCTGCTGCGCTGCATCGGCCTGCTTGCCGGCGTCATTGCGCCCGCGGTGAACGGCCGGATGCCGGCTGACCAGGAAACCATCCGCTACACCGGCTTCTACGGCACCGATAACAACGGCAAGTCATTCCTGTCGCGCGAAGTCTTGGGCGGCGGCTCCGGTGGCCGTTATTACGCCGACGGCAACGACGCCATCCATATCGTGCCGGACTCGCGCAATCAGCCGGCAGAATTCACCGAGACGCGCTTTCCGATCCTGGTCGAAAAGCTCGCGCTGCGCACGGATTCCGGCGGCGCCGGCAAAAGGCGCGGCGGGCTTGGCTATGAGAAGCATTATCGTGCGCTGGTGGACTGCCGAACTATCGTCACCGCCGACCGCGTCCGGCTCGGCTGTTACGGCGTCAACGGCGGCAATGCCGGACTACCATTCCTCGTGACCATCGATACCGAAGGCGCGCCGCGCGATCTCGGAGGGCTGGTCGACGGCGAACCGGTGCTCGCCGGCCAGATCGTCCGCGTGCTCACCACCGGCGGCGGCGGCTGGGGCGACCCGCTCGATCGCGAAGCCGAACTGGTGCTCGGCGACATCGTCGACGGCAAAGTGTCGGCGGCGGCGGCGCGCGATCATTACGGCGTCGTGGTTGCTGCAGGCAAGAATGGTGCGTACTCGCTCGACGAACGGGCGACGGCTGACCTGCGTGCACGGCTCAACGGCGAGCGCAAAGGCGACCGGCCGATCATCGATCGCGGCGAGGGCTTCGAGCGCATGCTGCGCGGCGAGTTCAAGCCGTGGATTCGCTCCGCGTGAAATTCGAAAGCTAAAAGAGGATTGCTCGGGATGGCTATTGAAGTTGCAAAGGTCGAACTCAAAACGGTGCAGGACGCCTCCGGCGTCGAAGCCTGCATTAAGAGGGGCCAGTTCACCGCCGATCAGGTCATCGCCGTCATCGGCAAGACCGAAGGCAATGGCGGCGTGAACGACTTCACCCGCATTCTCGCCGATCAGGCGTTCCGCAAAGTGCTGATGAAGCACGGCCATCGCTCGGAAGCGCATATCGCGCAAATCCCGATGGTATGGTCGGGTGGCTGCGACGGCGTGATCACGCCGCACGCGACCGTCTTTGCGCGCAACGACAAGACCGGTTCGGCGTCGAAGTCCCGCCTCGCCATCGGCACGGCGATGAGCGTCGAACTATTGCCGGAAGATATCGGCCGGCCGGCCATGGTCGAAAAAGTCGCCGCCGGCGTGAAGGCCGCCATGAAGGATGCCGGAATCGAAAATCCTGCGGACGTGCATTACGTGCAGACCAAGACACCACTCCTCACCATCGAGTTCGGTGCAGGACGCGCAATCGCGCGGCCAAAGCGTCGCCTGCGAAGTCCATACGTCGATGGGGGTGTCTAACGGCACCACCGGGCTCGGTATCGCGGTCGCGCTCGGTGAAATCGGCATGCCGAAAGCGGAAGAAATTTGCCACAACCTCGATCTCTATTCGTCGGTGGCGTCGTGCTCGTCCGGTGTCGAGCTGACGCAAGCGCAGATCGTTCTGCTCGGCAACAAGCCGGGCGCCGGCGGCCGCTATCGCATCGGCCATTCGGTAATGAAGGATGCGCTCGATATCGACGGCATCTACGAGTCGATCCGCAACGCCGGCCTCGAATTGCCGGACCGTCCGCGCGCCGAAGACCTCAAGGGCCGCGTCGTGAATTGCTTCATGAAATGCGAAGCCGACCGCAACGGCACGCTGCGCGGCCGGCGCCAGATCATGATGGACGATTCCGATGTGCCTTGGCACCGCCACATCAAGGCCGCGGTGGGCGGCGTTGCCGCAACCGCGATCGGCGATGCGGCGGTGTTCGTGTCGGTCGACGCCATGCATCAGGGCCCGCAAGGCGGCGGCCCGGTCATCGCCATCATCGATGCCGGCGACTGACGGTGGCACGCGTTTGCGGCGCGGGATTTGCGGCACGGCTTTTGCAACATGGAGGCGGCGTGAACCCGTAGGGATTGCGTGACGTGCAACCGGGAGCAAACCGATGAAAAGACTTCAGATTTGGAGGACGTTGTGCGGCTTTCTCCTCGCCGTCACCTGCATCATCCTGGGCGCCCTTTCACCCGCCTCTGCGCAAGACAAGGTCAAAGTCGGCGTCTTCCCGATCAGTTCGTCGCTGCCGCTTTTTGTCGCGCGTGACCTCGGTTACTTCAAGGAACTCAATATCGAGCCGGAACTGTCGACGCTGATGGGCGGCCCGCCGAACGTCGCGGCCCTGATAACCAATCAAATCGAAGTCGCCGCCGTGCTGGTCACGCTCGAGGGTCTCAACGCCGACGTGAAAAAGCCCGGCGTTGCCATGTATGTCGCCATGCACAGCCAGACCGCGACCTACAAAATGGAACAGTTCGTCGTGCGCTCAGGCCTTGCCGACAAGGTCAAGACCTTGGCCGACTTCAAGGGCCTGAAACTGATGTCGGCGCCCGGGCCGGCCAACGTGAACACTGCCAAAGGCATTCTCGCCAAAGTGGGCTTGAAGGACGGCGATTACACCATCGACCAGCTCGACATGGGCCAGCACGTGAATGCGATGAAGGCCGGCACCTTCGACGGCGGCTATACACTCGAGCCTTCCGCCACCATCATGCACAATCTCGGCGTCGCGCAGACGGTCGAGGCCGGCGTGATCGCGAAATATATTCTCGGCAGTCCGGATGCCGACGCTTATGCCGCCGGCTGTGCCTTCACGACCGAATTCATCAAGAGCCGCCCCGACGTCGCCAAGCGCTTCGCGCAAGCGTGGGGCAAAGCGATCGACTACATCCGCGCCAATCCGGAAGCGGCGCGCAAATTTCTCGCCAAGAATACGATGACGCCCGATAACGTCGTCGATACCGTACCGATGCTTGGCTACACAATGGTCAAGGATATGACGCCGAAGCAGCTCGGCTATCTGCAGGAATTCGCCGATTTCGGCCAGCAGATCGGCGTCGTGCCGGAAAAGATCGACGTGAAGCAGGACCTTAAATCGTTCTAACGCGAGATCGTGATGAGTGACGTTCGATGAACGCGGCGGTGCCCGCGCTTCGACCGGAGCCGACGAGCGCGCCACCCGCGCCGGCTTCCAGCACGAGCATACGCCCGCACGTCACTATCCGAGGCTTGAGCAAGCGTTTCGACAATACCGTCATCTACGACAAATTCGATCTCGATATTCCGCGCGGCGAATTGATCTCGGTGTTCGGACCGAACGGCTGCGGCAAGAGCACCTTGATCAACATGATCGCCGGGCTTATTGCGCCCGACGCCGGCCAGATCCTGTTCGACGGCATGCGGCTCGACGAGATCAAGTTCGGCTATGTGTTCCAGAACTATCGTGAGGCCTTATTTCCCTGGCTACGCGCCTTTGACAATATCTCTTATCCGCTCAAAATGATGCAGGTGGCGCCGGCCGAGCGCCGCGCCCGCACCGAGAAACTGGTCGCGCATCTCGGCGTCAAGATCGACCTCAATCTTTATCCCTATCAGATGTCCGGCGGCCAGCAGCAGCTGGTTTCGATCATGCGGGCGCTGATCGTCGAGCCGGAAATCCTGTTCCTCGACGAACCGTTCTCGGCGCTCGATTACGAAATGACCTTGTTCATGCGCGCGCAATTGCAGCGCATCTTCATGGAGACCGGCACCACCACGGTGCTGGTATCACACGATCTCGAAGAAGCGGTATTCCTCGCCGATCGCGTGCTGCTGCTGTCGCGGCATCCGGCGCTGGTGGCCGACTTCACGCCCGTCGCGGCGCCGCGGCCGCGGACGGACGCGACGCTTTCCGATCCGGATTTCGTACGCACCAAGGCGCATTGCCTCGACGTGTTCCAGCGCGAAGTGAGGCGGGCATGAATTCGGAAGCCGCCAAGCCATTCCTGCCGATCGTCGGCGTTGTTGGCCTCCTTGCCATCTGGTCGTTCGTCACCTGGCAACAATGGGTCGATCCGGTGCTGTTGCCTTCGCCGATCGAAACGGCCAAGGCGCTGTGGACCGGCATGGACGGCGGCGCCATGGGATTCGATTTCGTCAAGACGGTGTATCGCACCGCGGCGTCGACGGCGATCGCCGCGGTGATCGGCATTCCGCTCGGCATCGTTCTCGGATCGTCGGAGAAAGTCTATCGCTCGCTCGAATTCGTCATCGATTTTTTCCGCTCGACCCCGGCGTCCGCCATGTTTCCTTTGTTTCTGGTGCTCTTCGGGGTCGGCGACGAGACCAAGATTTCGGTGGCGGCCTTCGGCGCCATTCTGGTGATCCTGTTCAACGTCGCCTATGGCGTCATGAACGCACGCAAGACGCGCCTATTGGCGGCCAAGGTGATGGGCGCCTCGCGGATTCGCGTGTTGTTCGATGTCATGCTGCTGGAATCGCTGCCGCAGACTTTCGTCGGTTTGCGCAACGGCGTATCGCTCGCCTTGGTGATCATCGTCGTCGCCGAGATGTTTATCGGTTCCCAGGACGGCCTTGGCCACAGCGTGTTCGAGGCGCAGCAATTATTCGACATGCCGCGCATGTATGCCGCTATATTCGCCGCTGGCGCGCTCGGCTATGGCCTCAATTTGCTCTTTATCCTGATCGAGCGCCGCTTCGTGCATTGGGCCGGTAAGTAGCTTTCTGGCGGACGCAGGCGATGGCTGACATCACGCTCACCCGTAAATCGGCGCGCGAATTGGCGGAACTCATTCGCCAGCGCGCCGTAAGTCCGGTCGAAGTGCTCGACGCCCATCTTGCGGTCATCGAGACCCTTAATCCGAAACTGAACGCAATTGTCACGCTCGCCACGGATCAGGCGCGCGATGCCGCCCGGCGCGCCGAAGCGGCGGTCGTGAACAACGAACCGCTCGGCCCGCTGCACGGTCTGCCGATAGCGATCAAGGACGTCACCCAGACCGCCTGCATCCACACGACGTATGCTTCGCCGCTTTTCAAGGACAATGTGCCGGACGTGGACGCCGAGGTGGTACGTCGGCTGAAAGCGGCCGGCGCCATCATCCTCGCCAAGACCAACACGCCGGAATTCGCCTGCGGTGCCAATACGACGAACGAACTTTTCGGCCCGACGCGCAATCCGTGGAATCCGGCGCTGAGCCCGGCGGGTTCATCCGGCGGATCGGCGGTGGCCGCCGCGACCGGCATGGTGCCGCTGGCGCAAGGCACGGATTTCGGCTGCTCGATCCGCATACCGGCGGCGTTTTGCGGCATTGTCGGCTTGCGGCCGACGCCGGGCCTCACCCCGAATTATCCGATGCCGCTCGCCTGGGATCCGGGCCAGGTTCACGGTCCGCTGACGCGAAACGCCGAGGACGCGGCACTGATGCTCGACGCCATCACTGGCTTGAGCCGGCTCTCGCCGATCTCCGTCGCGCCGCCGTGGCCAAGCGCACTTGCTGCGATGCAGGCCCGGCCGGATGCAAAGGGCCTGCGCGTGGCTTACGCATCCGACATCGCCGCGATCGGCGTCGAGGCGGAAATCGACGACATCTGCCGCAAGGCGGCGGTCGCGCTTAAAGCTGCCGGCGCATCCGTCGAGGAAATCGGCTTCAACGTCGGCGACGGCCGGGCGCCCTACCAGGCCTGGCGCGGTCTTTGGATGGTCGGCCAGCAATACCAGCGCCTCGGCGTGCTGGAGAAATTTGGCCAGAACCTGCGCGGCAATGTCGAAGCCGGCTTGAAGGTCACCGCGACCGATTTTGCCGCGGCGGAGCTAACACGGCAGGAGGTATTTCACCGCTTCCGCAAGCTGTTCGAGCGTTTCGACGTCTTACTGACGCCGGCGGCGCCGGTGAAGCCCTTCCCGATCGAGAAGAACTTTCCCGACCGGATAAATGGACAGACGTTCGAAAATTACATCGACTGGATCGCGCCCGCGTTCCTGGTGACGCTGGTGAGCCTGCCGGCGGGGAGTGCGCCTGCCGGGATGACCGGCGACGGCCTGCCGGTGGGCCTGCAAATCGTGGCGCCGCGGTTCGAGGAACCGCTCATCCTCAGTCTCGCCAGCCTCATTCACCGGCAGAGCGGCGTGGGCTGGCCTCCGGCGCATTGATCGCCGCACTCAGATTCTTTTGAATCTCGCCGAGCGATTTCAGCAAACGGCGTACTTCCGTTGCGGACAGCGTCTCGGCGGCAACACCGACAACATGCCGCGCCAGCGGGATCAGTTCCTTTTTCATCTCCATGCCTTTGGGCGTGAGCCAGACATGCAGCTTGCGCCGGTCCGTTTTATTGCGAACCCGGCTGACCAGACCGTGCGCCGACATGTATTTTATGGCGATCAAAGTCGTCGGCTCGCTGGTGCCGATGCGATCGGAAAGCTCCTTTTGCGTCAGGCCGTCTTCGGTCCACAGCGCGCGCAGGAAATACCAGATGCCCGGCGTGACGCCGTAAGGCTCGATCTTCATTTGCAGGTAGCGCTGCAACAGACGATGCGTGGCGCGAATCTGGTATCCGACACTTTCCCCGAAGGGAAGATCGACGAGCGGCTCTTTGGCGGTGATCTTACGCACCTGCGGGTTTCTGCCAGGAGCGTTCTTTTTCATCGGCGCAAATTCCAGCCAAAACCGAAGCAACGCTACGCAGGTAACATTTCCTCGCCGCCGCGTCGAATTCCAGTGTTGCCATTTTCGCTTAGAAGACTAAGTTTCCGGCTGGAGGAACCAGCCTGACGATGACGGATGCCGCCGACATACGACAGCTCAAGCTGACCGTAACGACAAAGTCAAAAATCGCCGATGACATCTATCTATTCGAGCTTCGGCACCCGTCCGGCGGCGAACTGCCGGCGTTCACCCCTGGCTCCCACATTACCGTGACGACGCCGGGCGGCCAAAAGCGGCGCTATTCGCTGTGCAACGATTGCCAAGAGCGCGACCGCTACGTCATCGCCGTGAAGCAGGAGAAATCCGGGCGCGGCGGATCGTTGAGCCTGACCACCAAGGCCGAAGCCGGCACGGAGCTCGACGTCGAACCGCCGGCTAACGATTTCGAAATGGCGCCGGCAACCCCGAAGTCCTACATCTTTATCGCCGGGGGGATCGGCATCACGCCGATCCGCTCCATGATCCGGCACCTTGCGGCGCAAGGTCAGACGAATTTCAAGCTGTATTATTTCACCCGGACGCCGTCGTTGATGGCGTTTCGCGATGAGTTCGCGTCATCCGCATTTGCCGGAAACGTCGTGCTGCATCACGACGACGGCGATCCGGATCAGGCTTACGATCTGTGGCCTGTACTCGAAGAGCCGCGCGGCGCCCATCTTTATTGCTGCGGCCCGCGCGGCCTGATGGATGCCGTGCGCGACATGACCGGTCACTGGCCGGACTCCGCGGTCCATTTCGAGGATTTCGTTGGTGCAACGGCGATCCACGCCGACGACACCGCGTTCTTCGTCAATCTCGCCAAAAGCGGCAAACGCTACGAGGTGCCGGTCCGTACCTCGATCCTCGATACGCTGCGCCAGCACGGCCATGTGCTGCCCAGCTCGTGCGAAAGCGGCACCTGCGGCACCTGCCGCACCCGCTATAGTTCCGGCGAGCCCGATCATCGCGACCTGGTCCTTTCCGACCGCGAGAAGCGCAGCGAGATCATGATCTGCGTTTCCCGCGCCAAGTCGCCTGAACTCACCCTCGACATCTGATCGGATACATCAGTGAACGAAGCGACTAGAAACGACGCCGTAAGGCTTGGGGTGATCGGGCTGGGCCGCGCCTTCACGCTGATGCTGCCGACCTATCTGGCGCATCCGCGCATCCACCTGGTGGCCGCTTGCGATCCGCGGTCCGACGCGCGTTCCCGTTTCGCCAGCGACTTTTCCGCCAATGTCTACGAGTCCGCCGACGCGCTGTGCGCCGATCCTGCGGTTCAGGCCGTGTACATCGCTTCGCCGCACCAATTCCATGTCGAGCACGTCAAGCTCGCGGCCAAGCACGGCAAACATGTGCTGGTCGAAAAGCCGATGGCACTCACCATCGCCGATTGCCAGGAAATGATCGCCGCCGCGAAGGACGGCGGTATCAGGCTCCTGGTCGGCCACAGCCACAGCTACGACACGCCTTATCTGCGCACCCGCGAACTGATTGCCAGTGGGAAATACGGCCAGGTTCGCATGATCAATGCGGTGAATTTCACCGATTTCCTTTATCGCCCGCGCCGACCAGAGGAACTGGTCACTGCGCAAGGCGGCGGCGTCGTCTTCAGTCAGGGCGCGCATCAGGTCGACGTGGTGCGGCTTCTCGCCGGCCGCCGCGCCTTATCGGTGCGCGCCTTCACCGGCCAATGGGATGCCGCGCGGCCGACCGAGGGAGCCTACAACGCGCAAGTCCTGTTCGACGGGGGGGCTTTCGCTTCGCTGACCTATAGCGGATACGGCCGGTTCGACACCGACGAGCTCAATGGCTGGTCCGGCGAGCTCGGCCAGACGCGCGATTCCGAAAGCTACGGCACGGCCCGCGCGCTGCTTCGCCAGACATCAACACCTGAAGAAGAAACCCGTCTTAAGGACCGGCGGGCCTATGGACCATCGGCGAGCGACGCGTTCCGCGGCGGCAAGGGGCTAGGCCACAATCATTTCGGTTTTGTCGTTGCGAGCTGCGAATTGGCCGATTTGCGGCCGATGCCCGAAGGCGTTTTCATCTATGCCAACGACGAAAAACATCTGGAAAAGCTCCCGCGGCCTGAAGTGCCGCGCGGCGAAGTCGGCGATGAGCTTTATGCCGCGGTCGTGCTAGGACAGGCGCCGTTGCACAGCGGCGAATGGGGCATGGGAACGCTCGAGATTTGTCTCGCCATTCTCCGCTCGGCCGCAAGCAAAGAGGAAATTCGCCTGGAGCAACAGATCTGACGCGTCAGCCGGGTCGGTTGGCGCTCGATGCGATGATGGCGATCACATCGTTCTCCGCGGCTGCCGCCGTTTTGTAGCGCGCCTGGGTCGTAACGAAAGGCTGCTCGGCGTCGGCGGGGTGATAGATCGCGACGTAGTACAGGTCCAGGCTTTCATCCTTCACGGGCTCGATGCGGATCAAGGCCATGGCCGCTTTTCCGGTAGGTGATTAGGCCGCCGCGCCCGACATTTCGCGATCGGTTTCGTCCTCTTCCAATCCGGCGAGAACGGAAACCTCCTCGGCGGAGGCGCCCAGCGTTCGCCAGGAAACCGCTTTTTCGACCACGCCCTGATAGGAGCGCAGCTTGACCGGCGGCAAATGCGGCTCGATGCGGCCGATCGTTTTGCCGTTCTCCTGAAACACCTGCACGGCATCCAGCATCAAGCGCCGGAACTGAACGATGGCGATGTCGCTTGCCCCGAGCCGCTCCTGGGTGCGGTCGGCGATGCCGCCCATGGATTCCCACATCGCAATATCCTGATTGGGAATGCCCGGGATGCCGGTGAAATTTCTCTCCTTCATCAGATTGCGGTCCTGAAGATAATTGTTGGAGGCGTGCCGCTTGATCGGCCGAAACTCGGCGTCGACGTCCTCGCCCACTTGCAGGTAGCAGAATTTCCGCCACGCATCGGTGGTGATGCCGACCTGATCGCCTTCCCTCCAGGCGATGAAGCTGAAATAGCTGCTGGTGTCGTTCCGCGGCACGATGACGCTCACGATATTGTAATTCGCATTGGGCGGAATGAGCGCGATGAACGGCGCGACATAGGTCGTGATCCGTACATAGTCGTGCGTCGCGGCATTGACGATCGGACGGCGGATCGCCGCGTATCTCATGCCGTAATTGGTGAGTTGCACCTGGATGCGCGGATTCTTGTCGGTCGACGGACGCACCCAGTGGTCGTTCTTGGCCGCAGCCTCGCCCCGCGCCGGTCTCATGTCGCTCGAATGCAGTGTCGACGAATGCGCCGAGTCGATCTGCCCTTCCATGATCTGCGCCCAGTTGCAGGGAAGCTCGATCCTCGAGATCGCAATTTGAGTGTCCTCCTGCGGCGCCCATGGCGGCGCCTCGAATTCCGGCATCGCCTCGGCCGGGCCCATATAGGTCCAGACGAAGCCGCCGGCTTCCCGCGCTGGATAGGACAGATGCTTGACCCGTTCGCCCAACTGGCTCTGCTTCGGCTCGGATGGCATGTCGACGACGTTGCCTTCCACGTCGAACTTCCAGCCGTGATAAAGGCAGCGCAGCCCGCATTCTTCATTGCGGGCGAAGGCCAGTGACGCTTTGCGGTGCGGGCAGGATTCGCCCAGCACGCCGACTTTGCCGCGGCTGTCGCGAAACACGATGAGCTTCTCGCCGAAAAGCTGAACGCGAACCGGCGCACCGTCCGGCTCGGCAAGCTGTTCCGACAGGATCGCCGGCACCCAATGGCGCCGCATCAACCGCCCCATCGGCGCCTGGCCCTCGACGCGGCACAGCAGATCATTTTCCGCAGCAGTCAGCACGAGGCGACCCTCCCGTATTATCGGCGATCCGAGATCGAAAACACTTAGGACCCTAAGTTAATATAGTCCATCAGGCCTTGACCGTCCAGAGCCGCCCGCCGCCAATTCTAGCCGTGCGGTTCAAATAGACGGCTGAGCTGGAATGCGCTCATGTCACGCAGCAGCGCGATGAAACCATCGACCTGGTGCTCGGCGGACTTTCGCCCTTTCTCGGCTGTACCGTTTGAGGCATCGCCGACCGCGCCGTCGGGGTTGAGATCCTGGGCGATCCAACCGAACCCATGCATGCCGGTGGCGCTGAGATGCGTGAATTCCTTCTCCATGGCGATGCCGGAGGAAACAAAATTCTTCGCTGCCTCCATGTCGACGAGGTCGGGCCGGAATTGCAGCATCAGCGAGGTCTCGATATCGCCGGCGTGGATGCCGTGGCGCATTTCGAGCGGCGGATAGAGCCCGTCCGGATGGCCGAACCGGCCCCATTGGGTCGCAACCGCCAGCATACCGAGCCGCACTCGCAGCTCGCGGGTGACGATCCCGAGCACCGGCACGTTGCCGCCATGCGAATTGACCAGGACCATTTTCCGCAAGCCGGCGCGATGCACGCTTTCGCCGATTTCGACGAGCACGCGCGACAGCGTCTCAGCCGAAAGGGTCAAAGTGCCGGGCGATAAAATATGTTCGTTCGATTTCCCGAACGTCTGAATTGGCAGCACCAGTGCCTGAACATCTTCGGGCAACCGCTCCCGCAGCAAGTCGAGCATGCCTTGAGCGATGGCGGTATCGGTCATCACCGGCAGATGCGGGCCGTGCTGTTCGATGGCCGCGACCGGAAGGACGGCGATGGTCTTTTCCGGATCGAGCGACCGGAAGTCGTTGCTCTTTAATTCAGCCCAAAAGAACGTTCGTCTCGGCACAGCCAGTCTCCACTTTCGCGATGCCACGCTACCCTCACGCCAACCGCCCGGCATCGATCGCTTCGAGCCGCGGCATCGCCTTGCGCAGCTCCTCGACCACCAAGCTTGGAAATGTATCGAGACCCCCCCGCGCGCGCACCAGCAGCTTTAGTGAGGTCAAATGCGCCCCGATCTCCTGCACTGGCAAGTGCCGCAGCTGACCTGCCGCAACTTCATCGGCGACATCGACCTTATTGAGAAACGTAATGGCCTGGCCGCTGCGCGCTATCTTTTTCATGAATTCGATGGAATTCGTTTCGATGGTGGGCTGGAACAGCATATTGGCCCGCGTGAACGCCAGATCTATCGCAGGCCTGATCGTCATCGAGTGATCCGCTACCGCCATCGAGAATTGAATGCAATCGGCAAGCCGCAGCGTCTTTTGCTTGGTCAATACATGCCCAGATGAAACCACAGCGCCAATGGCCAGATCGCGGCTGGCGACGATACGAAGCCCCGGACTATTCGGCGGATTGTACGTCAGCGCCAGATCGGCTTCACCGGTCAAGACGGCATTGGTGATTTGATCGAACGGCAGCGTGCGCAATCGCATATGCACGCGGGGATGATGGTCGAGAATGGTGCTGAGAAAACGCGGCAGCGGCCCCGCGGCAAGGCCGTTCATGGTGGCGATAGTGACTTCGCCCCGCGTCAACCCCTTGAACGCCGCAATTTGCGCCTCGACGCGCTGGTGTCCCTTGAGCGTCTCGCGGACATGGGCGATCAGCACCTCGCCGGTCGAGGTCAGGCGCAAACGACGCGGCATGCGCTCGAAAATCGGCGCACCGATTTCACTCTCAAGCGCCAGGATTTGCCGGTTGATCGCCGATGAAGCGACGTTGAGCCGGCTCGCAGCCTTGCGGATCGAGCCAAGCCGGGCGACCTCGTCGAGATACCTCAACAGCCTGGAATGCAACATGATTTCGACACTCTTCTGCACCGTTCGGTGAGCACTGCACAGGCTTTCATCGGCCGGCCTAAGGGTTGGGCAATGCTGCCTAATAGGCATCAGTATAAGCGAAATTTGGTGCTTATTGTGAGCATTGGATTGGGCCACATTGGGCGCAAGAGGGGCTTGCGCCGCGGTTGCGGCCGGCCTGCTCGAATGTGAGCCGCAGAGGACTGATCATGTCGCCGTTCCGCATCGCATTTCTTGCCGCCGCCGCAGCGTCGATCGCTGCCGGCCCCGCTTACGCGGCCGACAAGGTCACGTTTCTCACCAGCTGGTACGCGCAGGCCGAGCACGGTGGCTTCTATCAGGCCAAAGCGGCCGGGCTTTACGACAAGGACAATCTCGACGTCACCATCAAGATGGGCGGGCCGCAGGTGAACGCCATGCAGCTTCTGCTTGGCGGCGACGCCGACATCATCATGGGTTACGATTTCCAGGTGCTCAGCGGCATCGCCAAAGGCCTGCCGGTCATCACCGTCGGCACCTCGTTTCAGAAAGATCTGCAAGGCATGATGACGCATGCCGACGTCAAGGATCTGGGCGATTTGAAGGGCAAGACGATCCTCACCGCGTCGTCGGGACGGACGTCGTGGTGGCCGTGGGTTCACCAAAGATTCGGCTACACCGACGCGCAGCTGCAGCCTTACACATTCAATCTGCAGCCGTTCTTCGCCGACAATAATGTCGCCCAGCAGGCCTATCCGTCGTCGGAGCCGTTCCAGGCGATGGAGAAGAATGTTCCGGTGAACTTCTTCCTGTTCGCCGATTACGGCTATCCGCCCTACGGCACGACCATGGTCACCACGACCAAGTTCGTATCCGAACACCCCGACGTCATACGCCGCTTCGTCAAGGATTCGCTTGAGGGCTGGAAGAGCTATCTCAAGGACGCCCCCTCTCCGGGCAACAAGCTGATCAAGGCCGACAATCCAAACATGAGCGATGCCCAGATCGCCTTCGGCATTAAGCGGATGAACGAATTGCAAGTGGTCGACGGCGGTGACGCCAAGACCATGGGCATCGGCATCATGACCGAAGCGCGCTGGAAGGCAACCGACGATCTGATGGTGAGTTCGGGCCTTCTCCCCAAGGAGACCGACTGGAAAAAGGCCTATACCACCGACTTCGTCAAAGACTTGAAGATCGCCTGGTAATTTCCCTGGCAGCTTTGCAAGTGAGTCTCTTGGCAGCCTTCCTGGCAGCCCTTTTGGCGGCTCCCTTGGAACCGGCCGGACCGGCATCAGACTTGCTTCATTCCGGCAATTCTAACGGTATGCCGGGTGCCTGATGCTATCAATCTACCGTAAAAAGCTTGGAGACCTGCTGCCGCCGCTGATCGTCGGCGTGCTTGTGCTGGGCGGATGGGAGGCGAGTTGCCGGCTTTTAGGCATCCCCTCGTATCTAGTGCCGACACCGAGCCTGATCGGCCAAACCTTCGTCGAGGACGCGCCGGCGTTGCTGCACGCGCTGACCGTTACGCTGCGGGTGACGTTGATCGCGCTCGCTCTGTCGATCTCCATCGGCACCGCGATCGCCTTCCTGTTCGTGCAGAGTCCCATCATCGAACGCAGCTTCTTTCCCTATGCCATCATCTTGCAGGTCACGCCGATCGTCGCCATCGCGCCATTGATCATCATCCTGGTGAAGAACACCCAAGGCGCGCTGATCATCTGTGCGACCATCATCGCGATTTTCCCGATCATCTCCAACACCACCATCGGCCTGCGCAGCATCGACGCCGGCCATCAGGATCTGTTCGCCATCAATCGGGCGTCACGCCTGCAAAACCTGATCTATCTTCGCATTCCGAGCGCACTGCCCTTTTTCTTTGCCGGGCTGCGCATCTCCAGCGGGCTCGCTTTGATCGGCGCGGTCGTCGCCGAATTCGTCGCCGGCACAGGCGGCAGCAATACTGGCCTGGCCTATGAGATTCTGCAATCCGGCTATCAGCTCGACATTCCGCGCATGTTTGCCGCGCTGTTTCTGATCACGCTCGCCGGCCTTGCGCTTTTTTTGGCCGTCGTCGGCCTATCCAAACTTGCGCTCGGCTCTTGGCACGACAGCGCCATCGTCAGGGAAACATAGACCATGTCACAGAGCGCCGCCCTCGCCGCCGAACATAAATCGGCCCGCTATCCGATCGGCGCCTTGCTCGCCGATATCGCCGGTATTGAAGCGACAACCGACCCCATCGAGGTCAAGCGTAAATCGCGGGACTATTTCTGGTACAGCCCGATCCTCTACGCGCAGCTCAAGGACCTCTATGCCGACGTGATCGTCACGCCGCACAGCGAAGCCGAGGTGATCAAGGTAGCGGCGGCCTGTGCCCGCCGTCGCATCCCGTTGACGGTGCGCGGCGGCGGCACCGGCAATTACGGGCAATGCGTTCCGCTCGAAGGCGGTGTGGTCCTCGACATGGCCGCAATGACCCGGATCGAGTGGCAGAAGCCGGGACTTGTTCGCGTCGAAGCCGGCGCAAAACTCTTCGACATCGATGCCGCGACGCGCCCGAACGGTTTCGAGTTGCGCATGCATCCGTCGACCAAACGCATGTCGCAAATCGGCGGCTTCGTCGCCGGCGGCAGCGGCGGGGTCGGCAGTGTGACGTTCGGGGGCATGCGCGAACCGGGCAATATCGTGGCGGCGCGGGTCGTCACGCTCGAAGAAGAACCCCGCGTCATCGAATTGCGCGGCGACGCCGCGCAGAAGATCAGCCGCGCCTTCGGCACGACCGGCATCATCACTGTGCTGGAAATGCCGCTGGCGCCGGCGCAGCAGTGGATCGATGTCATCGTCGCATTCGACGACTTCATCGACGCGGTGCGTTTCGGGCATGCCATCGCCATGGCCGACGGCATCGTCAAGAAACTTTTGACGCCGGTCGAATGGCCGCTGCCGCAACACTTCACGGCGTTCCGCGCTTCATGCCCAGACGGCAAAAGCGTGCTGCTCGGCATGATCGGCGAAATGTCGATCGAAGGCTTCGAAACACTGCTGGCGTCGTACGGCGGGACCGTCACCTATAAGGCGCCGAGCGAGGACATACTCGGCAAGACGCCGCTCTACGAGCACGCTTGGAACCATACTACGCTGCAAACGCTCAAGACCGACCGCGGCGTCACCTATCTGCAATGCCTCTATCCGCATGACCGGCTGGTCGAGTCGGTCGCAAGCGTGCGGGAGAAGTTCGGCGATGAAGTCTCGCAACACCTCGAATTTATTCGCGTGAACGGCTTGATGACGGCGACCGGCATTCCGGTGCTGCGCTACCGCTCGCCGGAGCGCGTCTATGAGATCATGGCAGGCTATGAGGCGAGCGGCGTGATGATCGCCAATCCTCATGTCGTGACCGTCGAGGACGGCAGCCGCTATAAGCGCGTCGATGCCGATCAACTGGGTTTCAAGCACGTCGCCGATCCGATGGGCTTGCTCAATCCCGGCAAAATGCGAAGCTTCGTGCCCCAGGCGGAAAGTCCCGCAAGGTGACCGCTGCAATTCCCATCAAGGCGATGTCCCCATCGACGCCGATCATGAGTCCGTTGCCCGGCGCGCCGCGGCGCGCTCTGCTGACGCTCGCCGGAATCTCGAAGACATTTGCCACCGGCACGACTGCTTTGACGGGCGTCGATCTGAAAATCATGCCCGGCGAGTTTGTCAGCATCCTGGGAGCGTCCGGCTGCGGAAAATCAACGCTGCTCCGGCTTATCGCAGGCCTCGCCGCACCGACGGAAGGCACCATCGACTGGCCGCAGTCGGCCTACGATGCAGACGGCAACGCGCGGCCCGCGCTGGGCTTTGTATTCCAGGAGCCGACGCTGTTGCCGTGGCGGACGGTTTCCGAAAACGTTTATCTGCCGCTGCTCCTGGCCGGCACCGCCAAACGCGAAGTCCGCGATCGTATTGACCAGGTCTTGGATCAGGTCGGATTGCGCGGCTTCGGCGATTCCTATCCGCGGCAGCTATCGGGCGGCATGAAGATGCGCGTCTCGATCGCCCGCGCACTGGTCACCAAGCCGGCCATCCTCCTGATGGACGAGCCGTTCGCCGCGCTCGACGAGATCACGCGTTTGAAACTGAACGACGAGCTGCTGGAATTGTTCTCGCGGCAAGGATTGACGGTGATTTTCGTCACCCACAGCGTTTACGAGTCCGTCTATCTGTCGAGCCGCATCATCGTAATGAGTTCGCGGCCGGGACGGGTCATGGCCGACGTGCCGATCGCGGCGGATTATCCGCGCACCGAGGAATTTCGCACCTCGGCGCGTTACAACGAATATTGCCGCCAGGTCTCGGCAACTCTGCGCGCCGCGATGACAGCCACGCCAACCGTTTCATGAGTTGGCTGCGTCATCTTGTGCCGAGATCGATCCGCGCACCGTTCGCGCGCTACAGCCACGCCGTCGAAATTCCGCCCGGCGCGCGATGGCTGGTGTGCTCGGGACAACTCGGCATAGCGGCGGACGATCAAATTCCGGGCGCGGCGGAAGACCAAGCTGTGCTTTGTTTCGATGCGATCGGAGCCTGCCTTGCCGAAGCCGGCATGTCGTTTGCCGACATCGTCCGCATCAACGCCTATGTGACCGACCGCGCTCATATGGCCGCCTATATGGCGGTACGGGACCGCTATGTGGCTCAACCCTCGCCGGCCTCGACACTGGTCATTGTCACAGGCTTCACCCGTCCGGAGTTCAAGGTCGAGGTCGAGGCCATCGCCGCCAAGGCAGAGTGATCGCGAGCGAGGTGCCGAACATCAAGGCGACAATTCCTCCAGGATCCGCCCTTTGCTTTCCAACGAAAACCGATAGCAGATCACGCCGCCGATACAGAGGACGCCGGCGAAGGTGAGAAACACCAGATCGATGCCGTAGCCGGCGACAATCAGCCCCACCAAGGCCGGCCCGATCGCCGAACCGAGACGCAGCCAGGCCGATCCGAATGCCGTGCCGATCGCCCGGATCCGCGTCGGATAGAGCTCTCCTGTATAGAGATACAGGCTCACAGAGATCGTTTGGATGATGGAATAAGTGGCGGTTGCAAAGACCAGAACCTCGATCGCCGACTTCGCACCGGTCATGGCGAGTACGATAAGCGGAACCATGCCGCAGAAAAACGCCAGCGTGAACCAGCGCCGTCGTCCGACCTTGTCGATGTTGAGCGCGCAAACGACGCCGAGACAGGTCGAAACCCCGGTCATCGTGAAACCATAGGCGAGACTGGTGGACAACGGCAGACTGAAGATCGAGCGGTAAAGCGTCGGCAGCCACGTCACCATGCCGTTGATGACAAGGTAGGAGCAAAGCCAGAGCACCCACAACATCAATGTCCGGGTCCGATAGGTTTTACTGAACAATTCGCGCCAGGCACCCTTCTCGGCGACAACGGGACGCCAAGCGAGCGGAACCGGCGCGGGCAAATCGATGCCGCGCTTCTTGCACATGTTCTCCATGCGCGCGATGATCGCCTCCGCCTCGCCAAGACGCCCTTTCGAGATGAACCAGCGCGGCGATTCCGGCAACAGCAAGCGCAGCGGCGCGAGCAGCGCGACCGGAATGATGCCGATGTAGAACATCACCTGCCAGCCGAACACCGGCACTAAAAAATAGCCGAAGACGCCGGCGGCCGTCAGCCCGACACCGAAGATGATCTCGTAGAGCAAAAAGAAACGGCCGCGCCCGCGGGCCGACGACAATTCATTGATATAAGTACCCGCGACAGGCACCTCGCCGCCGATGCCGATACCCTGAATAAAACGGAATAGTCCAAGCGACAGCGGACTCCAGGCAAAAACGCAGAACAGGTTCATCAACGAATAGACCGCGACCGTCATTGTGGTCACCCGCAGCCGCCCCATTCTTTCCGCCAGCCAGCCAAAAAACAAAGCGCCGCAGAGCTGGCCGAGATAGCCCACCGAGATAATGTATCCCGCGCTTTGCGTATCCATATGCCATTCGCGGACCAGGACGGGCAGCGCATAGGCAATCGTCAGCGACGTGTAGCCGTCGAAGAACGTGGCGCAACCGACGATCAGCCGGGCCATGACGTGCAGTCGTGTCACCGGCAAGCGCTCGAGACGGGCAATCAACATGGGCTGCGGCGCGTGATCGGTGCTATCGATCTGCGTCATGTTGGTGTCGCTCCCCGTGTACCGGCATGGCGTCTGCGGGTCACACTTGCGGCCTCTATTTCAGGCCGCGGACGAATTTTTCTCGTTGCGTCGCCTGCGCCACCAGCAATGCGAGATCGCTTGTCGTAAGGATGAAACGCGCTCCCACCTTGACGTAGGCATTCATCGATTCGTCACGATGGACCCCGCCCATGCCAGGCCATTTTTTGTGCCGACGGCATGCCGCAATCATGATGGCGTAGGCTTTATTGACCTCGGGATGGTCGGGATTGCCGCCTATCCCCATTTCCATCATTAGGTCGTTGGTGCCGATCATGACGATGTCGATGCCGGGCACCGCCGCGATCGCGTCGGCATTCGCGATAGCCGTCGGGGTCTCTAGCATCACCGCGAGCAGGATGGTCTCGTTCATCGCCTGCGCCGCTTCGGCGCCACGGACCGGTTTGAATCCGGATTGCGGCATCACGCCGCCCGCCGAGAGATGACCAAGCGGCGGATATTTCAATTGCGCGACGGTGTGCTTGGCCTGCTCCTCCGTATCGACATGCGGCATGATGATGCCGAGTGCGCCGCCGTCGATGGCACGCGCCGCCATGGCATATTCGTCCTGCGGCACCCGCACGATCGGTGCGATACCGGCATCGAGGGCAGCAATCGAGATTTGCGACACGGTATCGAGCGAGATCGTGCCGTGCTCGAGGTCGATCAGCATCCAATCGTAACCGCAGCTCTGCATCAATTTGCCGATCTCGACCGTGCGCGCAAGCCGCACGCCGACCCCGATCGCGAGTTCGCCTGCGGCCAGGCGTTCGCGGGCGCTGTTGCGGACCATGCTCATGAGCAGCAGCGTCCTGACAGCGCGATCACGAGACGTTCCTCATCGGTCATAGGTGCATGTTCGCCATGGTGATGATGGTGATGGTGTCCGTCGGGCTTTGCCGTTTGCTCCGGCGGCACCGGGTCGTCGACCGGAAGCCCCCTGGCGCGCATCTCTTTACGCCGAGCCTCGGTCGCCGGACGATCCGCCACTAACGTGCCGGACGTGAAGGCGATGCCGTAGTGTTTCTCGGCCAACTCCTTCGAAATGTAGCCCTGGTGCAAATCGTCTTCGACTCGATCGAGGTCGCGATCGAGTGGCGAGCCAAAGCCACCACCGCCGCCTGAGCGCTTGATGAAGGCATCGCCGGCCTCAAGCACCAGATTGAACGCCTTGCCGTTGTCGAAGCGGTGCTCGTCCTCGCCGAAGCGATGGATCGCAACCGCATTGCCAAACCCGGCAAGCCCGCCATAGAGACCCCAGGGCCGGCACTTGGTCCGGTCCATCTGGGCATGAAAGCGGATTTCCGAGCGGGCTTGCACGACCTGCTCGACGCCAAGCCCGCCGCGAAAATGGCCGGCGCCGCCGGAGTCCTGGCGCAGTGCATAGCGCTCGACCAGCAACGGGAATTTGGCCTCGATCTGCTCGGCCGGACTGTTGTGGGTATCGCCGTCGTTGATGGCGACGGTGCCGCACATGCCGTCGCTATCGTGCTTGGCGCCCCAGCCGCCGCCGATCAAACCGCTGAACAGGAACAGGCTGTTGTCATGCGTCCGCCGCCCGCTGGTACGCGTGATCACCAGATCGGCGTGATGACCGGCGATCACCTTGTCCGGCAATGCCGGCGCCAATGCCTTGAAGATCGTGTCGATCACGGTCATCGGGAACAGCATCCACATCCGCATCGCCGAAGGACGCACCGCGCTGACGACCTTTCCCGGCGGCAGCACCACGTCGATCGCACGGAATTGCCCGTCATTGATCGGCAGATCGAGCGGCGAGGTCAGGCATTTGAACGCGACCTGGCAGCACGAAAGCCCGGCGGTCTCGCCGGAATTGTAAAAGCCGGTGACCTGAGCGGCGACCTCGCTCAAATCGACTTTCATCCGATCGCCGGAAACCTCGACCCTGACGCGGATCGGGATGCGCTTACCTATCGAAACACCGTCGTCGTCCATGAACGATTCCGCTTCATAAACGCCATCCGGAATTTCACGGACACGCGCGCGCGCGATCGCCTCGCTCTGGTCCATGATAGCGGCGAAGGAGGCCAAAACCTCCCGGCAGCCGTATTTCTCGATCATCTCCAGGAAACGGCGTTCGCCGGCTTTCACCGCGGCGATCTGGGCGCGCAGATCGCCCATAGCGCGGTCGGGCATCCGCACATTCATGCGGATGATGTCGAACACATCCTCGTTCGGCTCACCGCCGCGATAGGCCTTGACGATCGGCATCTGCAGGCCTTCGGCGTAAATGTCCGTGGTCAAGCCGTGCAGCGTGCCGCCGACATCGGGCCAATGCGCCATGCAGCACGAGAAGCCGACGACCTTTCCGTCATGAAAGATCGGAACAGAAAACGTCATGTGGTTGAGATGGCTGCCGGTGATGTAGGCGTCGTTGGTCAGCAGGATGTCGCCCGGCTTCATCTTGGCGAGGCCGTAGTGCTTGATCTTGGCCTTCACCGTCTCCGCCATGCCGCGGATGAACATCGGCAGGCCGATACCGATCGACAGCGTATTGCCCTCGACGTCGAATAGTCCGACCGTGAAGTCGAGCGCCTCGTAAATGATCATATTGTAGGCGGTCCGCATCAGGATCGTCTTCATCTCCTCCGTCGCGGCGATCAGGCAATTGCGGACGATCTCGGTCGTGACCGGGTCGAGCTCCGGTTTCGGCGGTATCGATCGGACTGGCGAATGCTTCGCTCATCTCAGCTCCTTCGAATATCGATCACGAGATTACCGAAGGCATCGACCTCCAGCCTGTCGCCTGGATGGACGACGGTGGTCGAGGCGTGCTCCTCGATCAGCGCCGGGCCGGCAATCACATTGCCGGCGAGCAGCGCCGGCCGCGAAAACACCGGCGTGCGGACGAAGCCGCGCGCCTCGCCGAAATAGACTGGCCGCTCGCCGGCCGAGGCTTCCGCTTTCGGCTGTGCGCTGCCTGCCTCGATCTTCTCGAATGGCGGCTTCGGCAGAATGCCGCTCACCGCGCTGCGCAGGCTGACGATCTCCGCTTTTTCGTCCGGTGACGAGAAACCGTAGCGTTGCGCGTGCACGTCGTCGAAATGGCGCTTGATGCCGGCGCGATCCTCGGCCGTGAACAAGGCGAGCGGCAGTTCGACCGTCACGGCGTGTTCCTGGCCGACATAGCGCATGTCGGCGTAGCGCGTCAGGACGACCTCGTTCAGCGCAATGTCGCTCTGCTTCACGCTCTGCGATCCGCTTTGCTCCATGGTTTCGTAAAGCGCCTTCATTTCGGCGAAGCTCGCGGAGGCAAGCGGCGTGAACCAGGTGCTGACGAAATCGCGGCGCAGATCGGCAACCAGCATGCCGACTGCGGAAAAATGTCCCGGCGCGCGCGGAATGATCACTTTGGCGATACCGATCTCGCGCGCCACCATCACTGCGTGCAGCGGCCCTGCTCCGCCATAGGCCACCATGACGAAATCCGCGGCGTCGAGCCCGCGTTCCGTCGTGACCCAGCGCACCACATGCGACATCCGCGTCGTCGCGACACGGATGATGCCCTCCGCCGCCGCCGTGACATCGAGCGCGAGCGGCTTCGCGATTTTGTCCGCAAGTGCCTTTTGGGCCGCTTCGAGATCGAGCTGCATCTCGCCGCCGAGGAAACGATCGGCGCCGAGACGGCCGAGAACGAGATTGGCGTCGGTGACGGTCGGTTCGACACCGCCCAGCCCATAACAAACAGGGCCCGGCTCGGCGCCGGCACTTTCCGGCCCGACACGGAGCGCCCCGGCCGGGCCGGCGCGCGCGATGCTGCCACCGCCGGTTCCGACTTCCTGAATGTCGATCATGGGAATTTGCACCGGCAAGCCGGTGGCATAGCCACCGATCAAAGAGCCACCGGTCATCAGCACGGTGCCGTCATAGATGACACCGGCTTTCGCGGTCGTGCCGCCCATATCAAAGGCGATGGCATTGCGCAGCCCGATGCTATCGCACAGCGCCTTGGTGCCGATAACACCGGCGGCAGGCCCCGATTCCAGCATGCGAATGCAGGAACGCTTCGCCTCCTCGACGTCGAACAGACCGCCATTCGACTGCACGATCAGGAACGAGCCGGCGAAGCCCTTCTCCTCGATCCGCGCGCGTAATTCTTCGAGATAGGTTTTGACGCGCGGGCCGACATAGGCATTGGCTGCGACCGTCGAAGTCCGCTCGAACTCGCGGTACTCTTGCGACAATTCGTGCGAGGCGGTGATGTAAAGCTGCGGATGATCCTGCTCGATCAGCTGTTTCGCCCGTTTCTCGTGATCCGGATTCCGATACGAATGCAAAAACAGAATGGCGATCGCCTGGACACCAGCGGCGACCGCCGCTTTCGCCGCCTGCCGCACTTGTTCCTCGTCGAGCCCGATCAGCAATTTGCCTTGGGCGTCGACGCGCTCGCGGATTTCGAAGCGCAGCGCTCGCTCGATCAAAGGCTCGTGCTTGCGGAAGAACAGGTTATAGGCTTCGGGCCGATTGATGCGGCCGATCTCGTAGACGTCTCGAAAGCCTTGCGTGATCAAAAGCGCACAACGCGCGCCCTTGCGCTCAAGGATGGTATTGATGGCGACGGTGGTGCCATGGAGAAGAAGCCGCGCGGCATCGAAAGAAGCGCCGGCCTTTTCGACTCCGGTTTGAATACCTTCCACCAGCCGCGACGGCGTGGTGAGCGTCTTGCCGAGCCGCAGCTCCCCCGTCGATTCGTCGAAGCCGGCAACATCGGTGAATGTGCCGCCGATGTCGGCGGATAGGCGGAGGCGGCTCCTGGACGACGTCTCGATCACCGACACTTCACTTCCCTCGCTCGTTTTCTTGGTATCACGCAGTTTTCTTATGCTGCTCGGAGTTCGGCGTCGATATCGATGCCGTAATCCTTGCACGCCTGTGATGCCGAAATCATGCCTTCGGCGATGTCTGCGACGATTTGCTCGCGGTCGCGGCGTTTCGGGTCGCCGTAACCGCCGCCGCCTGCCGTCGTGACCATCAACCGTTCGCCGCGGCGGATACGATCGCTGTATTTGCTCGGTATCGGCTGCTTGTCGCCATCCTTGTTTTCCAGAAAATACGCGGCCTTATTGGCATCGTGGCCGCCGGCGGCGCCTTGCGGCGGATATATCGTGCGGTCGCCGCGGACATTGATGCTCGCGTCCTCGGCGAGCATCTCGTATTCGCGCAACAGGCCGAGACCGCCGCGGAATTGGCCCGCACCACCGGAGTCGGGCACCAGTTCGTAACGCGTGATGCGGATCGGATAGTCGATCTCGATCGCCTCAACCGGAATGTTCATCGCATTCGACGTCCCGGTGCTGATGCCGTCGGCACCGTCACCGTGCATCGTCGCACCCATGCCGCCGCAATAGCTTTCGTAAAATACGAAGCTGCGATTGCTGCGCGGATCAATGCCGCCGAACGACACGCCGGTCGGCACGCCGCAAACCTGGGCACCCACCTTCTCCGGCACGGCTTGTGCCAGGGCGCCCAGCACGGCATCGGCGATCCGATTGACCGTGACCGAGCGCGCATTCACCGGCGCCGGGTGGTGTGGATTGAGCAGCGTGCCTTCCGGCACATAAATCTCGAGAACGCTGGTCAGTCCGTCATTGAAGGCGATATCGTCGGGCAGGATACAGCGCAGGCAGTAAAACACCGTGGTCCAGGTCTTTGCCAGCGGCGCATTGAGCGGCCCTTTGACTTGCGGATCGGTGCCGGTGAAATCGAGCTTGATTTTCTCGTCCTGGATTTCGACGCGGACCTGGACGCGGATCGGCTCGCGTCAGGTCGATGCCGTCGTGATCCATGAAGTCGATGAACTCGAACACGCCGTTCGGAATCGCCCGGATCGCGGCCTTGGCCTGTGCCTCGGTATGTTCGATCAGCCCCTCCATGGCGCGGCAAACCTCGTCGGCGCCGTAGCGCCGGACCAGATCGCAGACGCGCTGCTCGCCTTTGAGCAAGGCTGCCTCCTGGGCACGCATATCGCCGAAGAAAATATCGGGATCGCGCACATTGGCCTTGATCATGCGGTGCAGTGAGACATTCGGCCGACCGGCCTCGTAAAGCTTGCTCGGCGGGATCACCAGGCCTTCCTGATAGAGCTCGGTGGCGCGCTGCGGATTACTGCCGGGAACCATGCCGCCGACATCGGTGTAATGCACGATGCAGCCGGCAAAGCCGACCAGGCGTGCCTCGAAGAAGATCGGCCGGAACACCGCGATGTCGGGCAGATGGCTGCCGCCGCGATAGGGATCGTTGCTCACGAGCACGTCGCCGGGCGCCAGTGTTTCTGCTGGAATATCCTTCAACACCTCCGCCAGCATGAATTTCATCGAGCCGAGATGGCCCGGAATAACGACCGGCTGAGCGACGATGCGGCCCGCTGCGGTGAAGATCGCGCAAGAGGCGTCCTGCGCTTCCTTGACGACCTGTGAATAAGCCGAGCGCAGCAACGTGATCTGAATTTCCTCGGTCAGCGCGGTCAGCGCGTTCGACAGGATTTCGAGACGATAGGATTCGAGGGAGAGGCGCGGAGAATTGCTCATGACCATCATCCGTTCCGTGTCGCGAACAGGTTGCCGATCCGGTCGCAGCGCAGCGACCAATCCGGCGGCAACAGTGTCGTCGAATCCGCCGCTTCGACGATGGCCGGGCCTTGCAAACTGTCGCCGGCGCGCAACTGCGGGCGCTCGTAGCACACGCAGTCGAACGAGCCACGATTGGCGAAGAAGACGCTACGCCTACCTTTGCCAGCGTGGGCCGCACTGCCGTTGCCGGTCGCGATCTCGCGATATTGGGGACGGCGGACATTGCCGGTGAAAGCGACGCAGAGATTGACGATCTCGACGGCGCCCGCGGCATCGCGGCGGCCATAAAGGCGCTCATGGGCTTGGTGAAAGCTCTCGACCAGCGCCGGAAGAGTCGCCGCCGACAGCGCTCCGGGCGGCAGTGGCACGTTGAGTTCATAGGCTTGTCGCCGATAACGCATGTCGGCGGACCGCGTCACGACTATCGCGGCATCGCCGATGCCGTGGCTTTGGAGTGCGTTTCGCCCTTGCGCTTCGAGCGCGGTGAAGCGCGCTTCAATCTCGGCGAGATCGGCGGAAGCAACCGCGCCGACAAAGGTCTGACGGAAATCGTAACGCAGGTCGGCGGCGAGCAAGCCCTGAGCCGAAAGAAGACCCGGCGCCGGCGGGATGATGACCTCGCGCATGCCGAGATCGTCGGCCAGTTCGATGCCGAACACCGGACCGTTGCCGCCGAACGCCACCAGTGTGAAATCGGCCGGGTCGAGGCCCTTCTCCACCGTCACGATGCGCAGCATCTTGAGCATGCTGGCATTGGCGACTTCGATGATAGCCGCACAGGCATCTTCGACCGAGGTGCCGAGCGGCTTGGCGATGGTTTCCTCCAGCACGCGGCGGGCGCGTTCGACATCGAGCTGCATCTCACCGCCGAGGAAATGGTCCGCCGGTATTCGGCCCAACAGCAGGTTGGCGTCCGTGACCGTGACGCTTTCGCCGCCAAGGCCGTAAGCGATCGGCCCGGGATCGGCGCCCGCGCTGCGCGGGCCAACTTTGAGCATTCCCGCTGCGTCGAGCCAGGCAATCGATCCGCCACCGGCGCCGACTTCAGCCAGATCGACCGTCGGGGCGCCGATGTAATAACCGCCGCCTTGCAGGACCCGCGAGATATTGATGCCGGCGCCGACCTCCTGGCCATCGGATTGGCGGACGTTACCGTTCTCCACCAGCCCGGCCTTGGCGGTGGTGCCGCCCATATCGAAGGCGATCAGATGCTTGCGTCCGGCGACCGCGCCGAAATGCGCTGCCGCGATGACACCCGCCGCCGGTCCCGACTCCACGATGCGGCACGGCATGCGGCTCGCCTCTTGCCAATGCAGCACGCCACCGTTCGACTGCATCAAATGCAGTGGCGCGCGGATGCCGTTTCCCTCGAGCGAACCGTTCATGTTGCGCAGATAGCGAGACATACGCGGACCGAGGAGGCCGTTGACCGACGTGGTGCTGGTGCGCTCGTATTCGCGGTACTGGGGCAGGACGTCGCTCGAAATCGTGACAAAGGCGTTCGGCAGGATTTCGCGTGCAATCTCGGCGGCGCGCTGTTCGTGCGCGGCGTTGCGAAACGAAAACAGAAAGCAGATCGCCAGCGCCTCTATACCTTCGCGCCCCAGCGCCTCCACGGCGGCGGCGACGGCTTCCTCATCAAGCGGCCGCACCACCGCACCGGCGGCATCAATCCGCTCCGGAATGCCGTAGGTCAGATGCCGCGGAACGAGCGGAGGGATTTTCTTATAGGCCAGGTCGAAGAGCCGGAACCGCTTGTGACGCTGGATCTGCAGCACGTCGCGGAAGCCGTCGGTGACCAGAAGCCCGGTGCGGGCGCCGCTCGCTTCCAGAATGGTATTGCAGGCAACTGTTGTGGCGTGGGTGAATAGGGTCACCTGCGAGAGATCGATGCCGAATTCGCCACGCAGGCGGCGGACGGCGTTTAGAACGGCCTGTGAAGGGTCGTGCGGGGTCGACGGGACTTTGAGCGTCCGCACCTCGCCGGCACGCTCATCGAGGACGACGAGATCGGTGAAAGTGCCGCCAATATCGACGCCGATGCGAAATCCCTCCTGCTGCACTGGCAACTTCCTCCGGACGACGCTCGTTGGCTCGCCAAACTTGGCGGCACGGCTGTTGACGAGACCATTTCATCGGCCGCATTATTTGGCAAATTGAAATCTTCGAACGTATTATCATGTCAGTGAATTTAGGATCGGTCGATCTCAAGCTTCTTGTCGTGTTCGACGCGGTTATGACCGAGCGCAGCGTTTCGCTTGCGGGAGCCCGCATCGGCATGTCGCAGTCTGCGACCAGTAACGCGCTCAACCGGCTGCGCGATCTGCTTGCCGATCAGTTGTTCGTACGGACGGGCGCCGGCATGCAGCCGACCCCCTTTGCGCTGCGATTTGCGCCGCCCATCCGCCAGGCGCTGCAGCTCTTCCAGGGCGCACTCGAGCCGTCATTATTCGACCCGTCCCGCTCGACCTGGACCTATCGCGTCGCGATTTCCGATCACGCCTCGATCGTCATGCTGCCGAAGCTGACCGAGCACCTGGCTCGCGTAGCGCCCGGCGTACGGCTGATCCTGCGCCCCAAAGTCAATGCCGAAGTCGCCGAACAGCTTGACGCCAATGAAATCGATTTCGCCATCGGCGTCATCCCGCCACTGAAGAACCGCTTCAGCCGCATGCCGCTGTTCGAAGACACATACGATTGCCTGATGCGACGCGACCACGCTCTCGCCGTCCGTCCGCTGCGGCTGTCCGACTTCAAGACGGCGGAGTTCCTGGCGGTTCGGCCGCGGCACGAGGGAGCGAGCCAAATCGACCGGGTACTCGCCGCGCGCGGCATGCAACGCCATATCGCCATGACGGTGGATCAGTTTCTCGCCGCACCGCCGATCCTCACCCATACCGACTTTCTCGCCTTCATGCTGCGCGGCGTGATGGGCCATCTCGACCTCAAAGAGCTTCATATCACCGCCGCGCCACTTCGTTTCGACGTTGAGGTCGTTGCGGTTTGGAATCGGTCGTTGACCAAGCAGACGGCGCATATCTGGATGCGCCAACAATTGGCCGCCGTGTGCCGCGATTTGCACCCTGCGGATAAATTCGCCAAGGTACCGCAATAATCACACCCGAGAAGGTGCAGCATGAAGCTTTTGAGCTTTGCCGTGGGCGGCAGGAAATTGTTCGGCGCGGCTGACGGCAATGCCGTGGTGACATTGAATGACAAGGTCGGCGAGCCCGATCTCCGCTCGGCGCTCGCGGCCGGCAAGCTGCAAGCCATGCGGCAAATAGCCAAAGATGCGAAGCCGGATCACGAGCTCGACGACATCGTATTTTTGCCGGTCATGCCACAGCCGGAAAAGATCCTGTGCGCTGGTATCAATTACCGCTCTCATGCCGCCGAGACCGGCCGTGAGTTGCCGAGGCAGCCGAGCATGTTCGCGCGATTTGCCGATACGCTGGTCGGGCATGGCGGCAGGATGGTGCGGCCCACGGTCTCGGACAATTTTGACTTCGAAGGCGAGCTTACCGTGGTGATCGGCGCCGGCGGCCGTCACATCAAAGCCGAGAACGCGCTCGACCATGTCGCCGGCTACACCTGCTTTGTCGACGGCAGCGTGCGCGATTTCCAGAAATTCTCGGTGACATCGGGCAAGAACTTTCCCTCGACTGGACCGCTCGGCCCGTGGCTTGTCACCACCGACGAAATTCCGGACCCGAGGCAGCTCACGCTGACGACACGGCTCAACGGCCAGGAGATGCAGCGATCGGGAACCGATCTGCTGATCTATTCGATTCCGCAGATCATCGCGTTCTGTTCGGATTTCACGGCGCTATCGCCTGGCGACATCATCGCCACCGGCACACCGGAGGGGGTCGGTCATCGCCGCAAGCCGCCATTGTGGATGAAGCCCGGCGACACCCTCGAAGTCGAGATCACCGGCATCGGCACGCTGCGGACCCATATTGCCGATGAACACTGATCGGCGTTCCGGCGTCGCGAAACTTCGGTCTATTCGCCGACGCGCCAGACTGTTGGTATCTGCCGGCTGGCCTCCTTCGCCCACGCCTTCCACGCCTTCTGCACTTTCACCAGATCGCGCTCGATATTCTTGACAAAAAACTCGCCGCGAAACTCCAGATTTCCGGCGACGTCGTACCATTCGAGCGCGTCGACCTCGCCGGGCTGCCGGTAACGCTCGATCACCAGGCCATGGGTATTTTCGCCGCGTTGCGGCGAATGGCGGACATGCGACGGCAGGAGATACATTTCGCCCTGACGTACCGTTACTTCGCCGCGTTCTTTGGTCGCCGGATCGATCAGCTTGAGCGTCACTTCGCCGCGCAATTGAATGAAGAGCTCCTCACCAGGATCGTCATGATAGTCGGGGCGGTAATTAGGACCGCCGACCATCATCACCATCATGTTCTGCCAGTCGTCTTTCCAGAATTGCCTGTTGTTGATAGGCGGCAGCAGAGACTCTTTGTTTTTCTCGATCCAGGCATCGAGATTGATTGGCGCGTGCTTCAGGGCGTGCATGAGAACTCCGTTTCCATCCGTCCTCAGCGCGAATGCTCAGAAGCGTCTTCCAGGCCATAGATTTCGCGCGCGGCGGTGACCGAAATATAGCCGCGCTGCAGATCGTTGCGAACACGGTCGCGATCGCGCCGCTTCGGATCACCATAACCGCCGCCCCCGCCAGTGTGGACGCGAACCCGGTCGCCGGCATTGAGCATTCACCACGTCCTTGAGTGCGCTTTGGGTCGTGCCGTCGGCCCGCTCGATGATCGCGGCGCCAGGCTCCCCTTCACCGCCGCCGTTCATGCCCCATGCCGGGCTCAGCGTCCGTTCGATGCGGGTCGAAATACGGCACGGCGCCAGCATCAGATAGCGGCGTTCGAGGCCAAGGCCGCCACGGAATTCTCCCGGACCGCCGGAATCGGTTCGAAGGCTGAAGCTCTCGAAAATGAAAGGATAGCTTGCTTCGTGCAGTTCGATCGGGATGAGCCGCGTGTCGCCGTGGCACATGGTGCGGAATGGTCCCGGCCCATCCATGTCGCACAGCGCGCCCCAGCCACCGAAGCCGCTGTCGTGGCATTGCCAGAACACCCCGCTGTCCGGCTGCCGGCCGGCATAGGCAAGCGTCGAGAACGTGCCGTAATGGGCGGCGGCCACCCGATCGGGCATGGCTGGGCCGAGCGCGCGGATCACCAGATCGATCAGAAGCGGCAGCGCCGAATTGTAAGAGCCCATCGGCGCGGTCGGTCCGGCGCTGACGATGGTTCCTTCGGGAAGGATCAGATTGAGCGGACGGAAGGTGCCTTCGTTGGCGTCCCCCTCCGGCAGCAACAGATAGCGAAATGCCAGCCGCGCCACGGTCGAGCCGCCGCCGCTCCTCCCCGAGTTCATCGGTGCGCTGACCTCGCGCGGCAGTGCCGACAGATCGATCGTCATCTCATCGTCTTTGACGACGACCGTCACTTTGCAGGGCAGCGGCTCCGGATGGAGGCCGTCATTGTCGAGGGTCGCCTCCGCTGCGTAAGTGCCGTCCGGTATGGCGGCAATGATGGCGCGGGCTTCCTTCTCGGATTGCTTCCAGATCTCTTCAATAGCGCCGAGGAATATCGCGCTGCCATAGCGATCGGCAAGTTCGGCGACGCCGTCGCGGCCCAACAGACAGCCGCCGATCTGCGAGTTGATGTCCCCCATCATCTCGATCGGAAACCGGGTATTATGCTCGATCATCCGATACATCTCACGAACCGGCTCGCCACGGGAGTACAGCTTCACGGTCCGGAACTGGATTCCCTCCTGGAAGATATCGGTAGCGAATTTGGAGATCGAACCGACATCGCGGCCACCGACGTCGATCCAATGCATGACGACGACCATGAAGCCGATCGGCGCGTTCTCCGCCGCGGCGTGGATCGGCGTATACATCGTGACGTTGTTGAGGTGCTGGCCGATGGTGCCGGCATAGTTGGTAACGACGATATCGCCATTGTTGAGCTGATCGCGGCCATAAATCGCAAGACCGTCCTGCACTGCCGCCCGCATCACATCGGCGACGAAAACCGGCATCCCCGCCGTGCATTGGCAGATCAGGTCGCCGTTGGCGTCGACCACGCCGACGGCATAGTCCTTGTACTCGTAGATATAGGGGCTGAACGCGGTACGCGTGATATTCACGTCGACCTCGTCGGCAATGGCGACGAGACGGCGCCGGATCACTTCGACGGTGATGGGGTCGAGCGGCGCCGTGGCGGCGGCCTCTCGGCGCCCGGTGTCAGTGGCGGCAGTCAATGTGAATCTCCCCGAGTTTGCCAATCGTGAAGGTATCGCCGGGACCGACCAGCGTGCTCGATCCGTATTCGACGATGAGCGCGGGCCCGCGCCCGACGAATTCGGCGCCAAGCGCATAACGATCATAAATATCGGTCGGCAGAAAGCGATTCTCCTCCAAAAAGAAGGTCGGGCGCGTTTCCAACAGCGGCGCCTTGCCGTTACGCTCGCCACGCGCCAGCCGCGCTATGTCCGGCTGCCTGGTGTGAAGCGTCGCAAGCGAGTGCAGGACGACGACTTCCACTTCCGCCGTGGCATTGGCGTGACCGTAGCGGCGCAAATATTCCTCGTCGAAACGCGCCCGCAGCTTGTCGGCATCGTCGTCTTCGGCAATGCCGATCTTGATCGAATGGTGCTGGCCCTTGTAGCGCATCTCGGCTTCACGCTCGATCGTGACCGTTCCCTCGCCGAATTCCCGATGCAACGCCGTTCGTCCCTCGGTTTCCAGCTCGGCGAAGATCGATTTCACTGTTGCGATGCTCTCGGCATTGAGCCGGACAATGAAGGTTCGCGCGATATCGAGACGCGGATCGGCCAGCAGCATTCCGATGGCGGAGAAGTTTCCAGGCTCCGGCGGCACGATCACCCGCGGTATCTTCAACGCCCGGGCCAAGCTCGATGCCGTGCAGCGGTCCGCCGCCGCCGTAACAGAACAAGGCGAAATCGCGCGGATCGTAGCCGCGCGCGATCGAAATCTTCTTGATGATCGAAGACATTGTCAGATTGGCAATCGTCAAGACACCCTTGGCGGCGCGGATATCCCTGTCGCTGCCGCCATAGCCAAGCGGTTCGGCAATTCGCCGCACCATGGCGTTGCGGGCCAGATCGAGATCGAGCCGCATCTCGCCACCGAGAAAGTTGTGAGGATCGAGCCTGCCGAGAAGGAGATTGGCGTCCGTCACGGTCGGCTCCAAGCCGCCACGCGCATAGGCGGCCGGTCCTGGCATCGAGCCCGCACTGACCGGCCCAACGCCGAGGCGGCGCTGGCTATCGAGCCAGGCGATCGAGCCGCCGCCGACCCCGACCTCGAGAATGTCGATGACATTGCCCCGGATCGGAAAGCCGTTATCGGGACCGCCAATGTGATAGATCAATTCGACCGCATAGCGGCCACGCTCGATCAAGGCGCATTTCGACGTCGTGCCGCCCATGTCGAAAGCGACGAGATTATCGATGCCGAGAAGCTTGCCATAACGCGCAGCCCCAATGCAGCCGCCGACCGGTCCCGACTCCACCAGTGTTACCGGCTCCCGGCAACTGCGCTCGGCCGAGATGACGCCGCCGTGCGATCCCATAAGAAGAAACGACCCCTTGAAGCCGCTCGCGCGTAAGCCGAAATCCAGTTCTGCGACGTATTTGCTGACCTGCGGTCCGACATAGGCGTTCGCCGCGACCGTGGCGGTGCGCTCGAATTCATGCCATTCGCGCGTCAGCTCCGTGCCGGTGGTGACGAACACGTCCGGCAACAGGCGCCGCAGCTCCGCCGCCGCCTGTTGTTCGTGGTCCGGCGTGAGATAGGAGTTCAGGAAACTGATGGCGACCGCCTCGACCTCAAGCGACCGGAGCGTTTCGGCCAAGGAGGCGAGTTGGGTCGCCACCAGCGGCGTGCGCACGCGCCCCGCCCCGTCGACACGCTCGTCGATCTCAAATCTCAGCTCACGCGGTACCAGCGGCGGCTCACGATGGAAACGCAAGTTGAACGGCTGGGTGCGATTGCCGCGGCCGATCTCCAAGATATCGCGAAAGCCCTTGGTGGCGATCAGCGCGGTATTGGCGCCGGCACGCTGCAGCAGCGCATTGATGACGAGCGTGGTGCCGTGCTTGACCGAACTCGCGTTGTGCGGATCAAGCTTCGCTTTGCCAATGCACTCGAAAATCGCGTCGCCCAAGCGGCCATAGGTCGTGGGGCTTTTCGTATAGGCGACCGCGCCGGTTTCAACGTCGCAAGCCACTAGATCGGTGAACGTGCCGCCGATATCGACGGCAATAACATAGGACACGTGAAATCCTTTTTAGTTGAGACGAATAGCCGCTTAGTTGAGACGAATACCCGCACTCTTGATGACGTCAGCCCATTGCGGGGTTCGCACTTCGAGCATTCGCGTGACTTGTTCAGCCGGACCGTATTTCGGCTGCACGCCCGCCGCCTTTAGTTTTTGCACGACACCCTGGTTGTCGAGCGCATTCTTGATCTGGGTTTTAAGCCACTCGACGGGCTCTCTCGGCGTACCGGCCGGAGCGAAAATCGCATAAGTCGTCGATGCATCGAAGTCGCCGATGCCGGTTTCCCGGACCGTCGGCACCCCTGGAAGGTCGGGAGATCTTTCGTCACCGGCGACGGCAAGCGGCCGAAGCAGACCTTGTTGTATCTCCGGCAGCATGGTCGCGATCGGGGCGATCCAGAACGATATGCGGCCGGCGAGGAGGTCGGTCACGCCCTGCCCGACCACGCGATAGGGCACGTGTACGGCCTTGATGCCGGCGAGCCTGCAGAACAATTCGCCATTGAGATGACCCGGGGTGCCGATGCCGGTAGAAGCGTACGTCAATTCACCGGGCTCGCTCTTGGCCAGCGCCACCAGGTCTTGGGCGGTCTTCACCGGCAGCGTATTGGCAACCAGAAGCACCGCACCGGACGAACCCAGATTTGCTATTGGGAGAAGATCGCGCCGGGGATCGTATTTCAATTCTGGATAAAGCGTGACGTTGGCGGGCAGCGAGCCCGACGGATCGGCCATCACCAGCGTATAGCCATCCGGCACGGCGTTCACCACCTGCTCGACCGCGATCGTGCCCCCTGCCCCCGGCCGGTTGTCGATCACCAGGGTCTTTCCGGTCGCCTGCGATACCCGATCGAACAGGACGCGAGCCACGATATCGGTCACTCCGGCCGCCGCAAACGGCACGACGACCCTGACGGGCCGTGTTGGGTAGTCGTCGGCCTGCGCGGTCAGTGCCGCTAAGACGACGCCGATGAACGTCAGGCTGAATAAGCCCGTCCGCGGCATGAGACCCCCCTGGCTTCTGTTTTACTGAGCGGCTTTATCGGCCTGCACTCTATCGCGCAATGTTTGTCCTATGTGATGAGAGCGGCCGGGCATTCCGCAAACGCAGCACCGTTTCATTTACTGCACTTCAATGTCGCTCTTGGCCACCACTGCGCGCCAGACCGCCGGATCGTCACGAATACGGCCTGCGAGATAACCGGGCAGCGCCGGCTCGGCAACGAATTCCTGCTGCTGCAGCGCGTCCTGTGTCTCCGGTGCGCTGAGGATCGCGGTCATTTCGCGATTGAGCTTCGCAACGATCGCCGAGGACGTGCCGGCGGGAGCCGCTATGCCGATCCATAAGGCGACATCAAAGTCCGCTAGTCCCGCCTCCGCGAGAGTGGGAATTTCCGCCAGGCTCGGCACCCGATGGGTGCCGGTGGTGGCGAGCCCGCGCAACTTGCCGGCTTTCAATAGCGGTACCGACGGCGGCAAGGTGCTGAACTGCATATCGACGCGCCCCTCCATGACGTCAACCACGGCTTGTGCCGATGAACGATAGGAGATTTGATTGAGCTTGATTCCGGCCCGCTGTGCGAACAAGAGGCTCGCAAGATAACCCAAACTCGTCGTGCCGAACGCTGCGTTGTTCAGCGGTTGCGGTCTCGATTTTGCCAGCGCGATAAGTTCGGCAACGGACTTCGTAGGCAGGGTCGGAGACACAGCAAGCACGTAAGGCGAACTTCCGATCATCGACACCGGGACAAAGTCCTTGATCGGATCATAAGACAGGTGCGGATCGATGATCTTGGCGATCACATGGGTGCTGGTCGTCACCATGCCTATCGTGTAGCCATCCGATACCGATCGCGCCAAGGCTTCGGCTGCAAGTGTGCCGCCAACCGCAGGGCGATTATCCATAATGAATTGTTGGCCCAGCCGTTCGCTGAGCTTTTGGCCAACGATCCGGCAGACAACGTCACCGGCGCTGCCCGGCGCGGCTGAAACGATGAAGCGAACCGTACGCCGGGGCCAATCCGCCGCATCAGTAGAAGTTTCCGCTTGGGCGCCGCTTGCGAGTAGCGGCAGCAAGCCAAGAACGGCGCGGCGGTTCAGAAGCGGCATGCGCGTTAAACCAACACCCGGTTCAGTATGTGATCCATATGCTCCATTACGAAAGCGAAGATGATTGAGCAAGCCTCGTGGGTGGAACCAGCATTTGTCACTTAGTAGTTGATGACGTTCAAACTTATTTCGCTTCGGCGATATTCGCGACCCTGACCACGTCCCGCCATTTCGGCGTGTCGGCATTGATTGCCGCAGTTACCGCTTCCGGCGGTCCCGGCTGTGGATCGACGCCTTGAGTCTGCAACGCCTTCTGTACTTCGGGTTCATTGACAACCGAGGTCAGGACTTTGGTAAGCCGAGCGCGTATGGCGGCGGGAACACCGGCAGGCACCACAATTGCTGTCCAGAGCGCTGCCTCGCAGCCGGGAACGCCGGCCTCGGCCACGGTCGGGACATCCGGTAACATGCTGTTGCGCTTGTCGCTCATGACCCCGAGTGCCCGAACCGTTTTCTGCTGAACCTGGGACAGCGTCGGTGGAATGGTGCTGACCGACAGATCGATACGTCCCTCCATGAGATCCAACATCGATTGCTCGGTGCCGTGATAGGGAATGTGGACGAGGTCCACGTCGGCCTTTCGTTTGAACAATTCGCCGGCGAGGTGCGCCAGCGTGCCGGTTCCCGCCGAGGCATAGCTCAGCGACCCCGGCTTGGTCTTGGCGAGATCGATAAACTGCTTCAGCGTGGTGGCGGGAAGGTGCGGCGTCGATACCAGGACGAAGGGAGAGCTGCCGATCATGCCGATGGCCGCAAAGTCCCGCAACGGATCGAACGGGACCTGGGCGTGGACTACCGCGCTGACGACATGCGTTGAGGTATTGGCAAGCCCCAACGTATAGCCGTCCGGCAAGGATTTTGCGATCTCCGCAGTCCCGATCAGCGTGCCGCCGCCGACCCGGTTTTCGACCACAATCTGCTGGCCGAGCTGATTGCCCATTTTGGCAGCGACAATTCGCGCAATCGTATCGGAGCTGCTGCCGGCATCGAACGGAACGATTAGCCTGAGCGGCCGCTCCGGCCAATCGGCAGCCTGGCAGCTCGGTACCGCCGCCAGAAACACCATCAAAGCAGATAGTAGCGCCAAAGAGGTCCGGATCATGTCATAAACTCATCGGGCCTGTGGGCCGGTTTTAGAACTGATGCAAAAGCATGCGCGAGCATAAGAAAATCGACCTGTTGCGGGCGCTTGAGGTTTTCATCGCGGCCGCCGACGCCGGCAGCATGACCAAGGCTGCGCGCCAATTGAAGATCACGCAATCGGCAATCTCGCAGCAGCTTAAGCTTCTGGAAAGCGAAATGCGCGTGACGCTGATCGACCGCGACAGCCGGCCGCTGCGGCTGACAACGGCGGGGCATTTGCTCCGGCATCATGCCGCTGAGAATTCTTCTTCATGCCGACGAGGTGCGCGCCGAAGTTCGTCAGATCACGTCCCGGCCATTGCCGCATTTGCGCATCGCGATGTTCGGAACATTGGCCCGAACGCTTGCGCCTGCCTTGGTGAAGGCGGTCGTTCACAAAAAGCTGCCGGTCGAAACAATATCGATCTTGCGCGGCATGGCCGTGCAGCATGCCCGCGATCTGCCGCGGCGGGAAGTCGATATCGTGATCTCGTCGAATGCCTTGATGGACGTCGACGGCATGGAACGGCATGAATTGATCCACGAGCGGTTTGTGCTCATCGTGCCTAAGGGCGAGCTGACGCGTCAAACCAGTCTCCGCGACATGGCCGCCCGCCTGCCGATGATCCGCTATTCGGCGCGCACCGAGATCGGCCGGCTGGTCGAGCAGCATTTGCGGCGCCTGCGGCTCGACATTCCGCATGGCCACACTTTCGATTCGCCCGAGGACCTGTTTGCCATGATCGGCATGGGCCAGGGCTGGGCGATTACCGCGCCAACCCATGTCGTGCATGCGGTAACTCCGGACTTGCCGGTTGAACTGCGCACGCTGCCGAAGCCGGGATTTGGACGAAATATTGTTTTGGTCGCCCGCAAGGGCGAGTTGGGAGATTTGCCCAGGAAGATCGTCGCGCTCTGCCGCGGCGTATTGCGGAAGGATTATCTGCCGCGGCTGCAAGCCAGGATGCCGAACCTGGCCGATCATCTCGTGGTGGTCGACGACCAATTTAACGCCTCCACGGAACACGCTACTGGATCTTCTCCGCCTCGCGCAGGCTTTCGATAAGCGAGGTACGCAGCAAAAACTGGCGCGCCAGCACGGGATCATCCGCCGATCGCCGAAGTTCGTCGTGATTGCGTTTTCGGACCGCCGGGTCGCGCTCTTCCAACAAACGCTTATTGCGCACCGTCTGAGCCTGCGTATGTTTGACGGCAATGTGCCGGCGTTGTCTGTCGTAACGATCGAGCTCGGCTTTATCCGCCTCGCCAAGCAAGATGCGCGCTAGCTTGTCGGCAAGATTGAAGGCGTCGTGCACGCCGCTGTTGAGACCCATGCCGCCGATGGGGCTGTTCACATGCGCCGCATCGCCCAGCAGAATCGCTCGTCCGACGCGAAACTTTTTCGCCACGCGTTGGTGAACGGCGTAGAGATTCCAGCCACAAATTTCGAAGTCGCTGTCGATGGCAAGAAATCCTTTCAGGCGTGCTTGCAGCGCCTCGGGATTGGTTAGTTTGCCTTCGTCCTCATCTGGATCGGTCGGAAAATGGATGCGCCAGCGGTCGGGCGGACCTTTCCAATGAAACAGGTTCGAATATTCGACCGGATCGGAAATATAATTCCGCTCGGTAAAGCCGTGTTTGGTGAAATCATAGGCGACCTCGATATTGAGGGTACGTTCGGGATAGGTAAACCCTTCAAATTCAACGCTTAAATCCTTACGCGCGATACTCCGCGCGCCTTCGGCGCTGGCGAGAAAGCTGCCCGTAATCGCTTCGGCGTCGCCCTCATTATTCGTCACCATGACAGTGACATCATCTTCGGTCTGACTGAAGCCGGTAAATGTGCTCGACATCCGCACGGCAATGAGCGGATGCGCCTTCGCCATCTTCAGAGCTTCCTCGATGATCTTGATGCGCTCGCATTGCAGAACGAAGGGAAATCTGGTGTCGTCTTTGAGATGGACGTGATCGAACTCAGCAATAATCGCCGAACTTTGGCGGTCCCAGTACTGAAATTTCGGCGCGATAATGCCACGCGGGACGAGCCGTTCGTAAAGGCCGATTTTGTCGAAGAACTCCAGCGTCGATGGATGATTGCTGCCGGCGCGGGGCACCTGAGAAAGAAAGTTATCGTCGGACATGGTCTCGACGATTGTGACCGGGATACCGGCCTGTGCCAGAGCCAATGCCAGGCACAGGCCGACCGGGCCTGCGCCAATCACGATCACTGGCTTCATCTCTGCCACCGCGCCCTCGAAGTAATTACTTCGCGACGACTTCCTTGACCGCGCCCGCCCAGCCGGTATGGGTCAGATCGAACACGACGCCATCGGGATTGCGATACTTGGCCTCATAAAACGAATTCGCCGAGGTCGGCCGCCCGGCAAGATATTCGCCGCCTGCCGCCACGACTTTCTTTTCCGCAGCATCGAGGTCATCGACCCACATGCCGAAATGATAGATACCGATCTTTTCCTTGTCGCTCTCCTTCTTGAGAAGCGCGACATTTATGACGCCGTCGGACATGTAGATGCCGCGACGGGCGGTGCCGGCGCGCTTCATATCGAAGGCCTGTTCGAAGAATTTCGCCGAAGCCTCGGGATCTTCGACGATCAATGCGACGTGACGAAGCTTTGCCATGGCGCCGTTCCTCCACTGTTGGGATGCGTTGCGAGAATGATTGAGCCTCACCCGATAGCACGCAAGGCCAAAGGGTGAATCCCAGAAACACTAATCGAAGGCAGAAGAACTTCTAATGGATCGCAATCCGTTCTAAAGGGCAACTCCGCTTTAATGCACCGACGGTCGCATCATAGGTCGGCGGCCGAAAGCGGTGAAGGGCGGCCGCGGCGCTCGAACCGGCAGGGACGATCGCCGGCAGGCGCGGGCAATGGGTCACCCGGCGGGCGTGTCAACGTAGGCGTTGAAGGCGAGCGAACGGCGCTCGCCCTTTCCGCGAAACGGCTCCGCACCGTGAAGAAGCCAGCCCGGGAAAATGTAGAAATCGCCGACGCACGGCCGAAAACTCACCAACGACTTAGAAAAGCGCTGCTTGCCTCCAATCAGGAAATTGATGTAACCCGCCTGCCGGCCCGAAATGTAGGTTTTCTGCAACTCATCGTCTTCGTCGTCGATCTGCGGCAGGCGAAGATAGAAAACACCGGAAATGTCGCAGGAATGAAAATGCACCGGACTTGGCGTTCCGGGACCCTGGCTTACGATCCAGAAAACGTCGATCCGGATTCGGCTGGCTGCGTCCTCGTCGATGGTGTGGAGATAGCGGCGGATGAGCTTTTCAGTGTAATGCGTGAGTGACTGCTCACCACCATCAAAAGCGAGCTCCCGGGGCAGCAGAAACTCCGCCCCGGCGCTATCCCGCACTAAACGGTCGGCATAGCGATTGATTTTCTCGACGAGCGCCTCGGGCGCCGCCGCTTGCGCGATCAGCGGGCCGAAAGGCGAGAAAAGGCTGAGCGGAGGATCGCCCGCCTCAGTGGCGTAGGCTATCGGCGCGGCCTCGTATTTCTTCAGCGCTCTGGTCTTAGCTCTCGTCTTTGCTTCATTCATTGGCTTCCCAGCTCACGACCCTCGCCGCCTTGCGTCCGAACTGCCGCATGATGCTCAGCCAGCTGGGTTTGGCCGAAACAATCGCTGCAGTGGCGGCAAGCTCCAGGTTCTCTGCGACCTCTCCGGACGAGGTTTTCGCATGTCCGCGGTCGATGACGATCGTCAACGGCTCCGGCGCGGGAGGAACAAAAGTGCCTTCGGCATCGTCGAAAAGCCAAGCGCGACTGGGCAACCCGGATCGATTGGCATTACCGTCGGTCCGTTTGATCGCGATGTCGCCCGTCTTGATCGCGCGGATCACGTCATCTGCGGAAACGATTTCACGGGCGACTGCGGCGCGAGTCGACGTGCTGGCTTCCGCGCCAGAGACCATGGCACCGACAGCAACATTCGACGCCGGATCAAAAGTCCGCTTCGTTTCGATCGAGCGGCCAATGCTTGCAAAGGCGACGTTATCGCTGGCACTTGAGGTAGCAAGGCTCCCGGCGGCCGCTGGCGCTGGCTGCGGCAGCGAATTGATACTCGCCACGAGGGGTGAGCCATTTGCGACAGCTGCATCGAACGATTGAACAAGGGTCGCCGCGCTCGATGTGGTCTTACCGGAAGTCGAGACGCCGCTCTCCGGCGGCATGCTAAGAGCCGACGTTCCTCTCACAGACGAACTGTCAAACGAAGACCCAGCGGTCGTGGCAGTCTGGGTCATCGGCGGATCAATCACATTTGTGCCAACGCCTGGATCGGGCGAAAGCGTGAATGTCGAGTTCGTGTAGTTGCCGGTAAGAAGAATGTTTGCAGTGTCATGCGTGGCGTCGCTCACCGTCAGGGTGCCGCTCGACGCGGTGCCGTTGAACGAATCGGTCGCCGACGCGTTCGCGACGTCCTTGATGTCTATGACATCGGAAGTCGACAAAACGCCTGTACCGGTGAAGCCGATTACCTGCGCGGTAAACAACGCCGAATGGTCGATGATCAGCTTACCGGTGTTGGCAGCGAACGTCACCGATGAGGAAATCGGCGGCCTCGAGTTCGAGCGTCGCGCCAGCACCGATCGTAGCAACGCCCGACGCGCCGCTCAGCGCTTGACTGATGACCAGCGTAGTACCCGGCCCAGCATAAAGCCCTATGACGCCATCGCCATTCAGATCCTGGCCGAAGATGGGTTCTATTTGCTCGAGGGCAGCGTTCGTACCGGACACCACGCCGATGACGGTCCCGGTATAGTTGCCGGCACTGGTATAGCTGAACACTTGATATTCGCCGGCGCTCTGCGACTTCCAGGCCACGTCGTAACCGCCACTCACGGCCACCGCGCCGATCGGTGTCCAATCGCCGAATTCGCCCGCAAAATACGGCGTATTATTGTACGTCAGTTCCGGGCCCGTCGTGGTGCCGGTTGCGTAAACATAATAGTTGCTGCCAACCTGGACCAATTCGGTGGTGCCGTTGTTGGAAATGACAGTCCCCTGAACGCCGCTCTGCCCGGCCCCCTGACCTCCGGTCTGCCCAGCTCCCTGACCTCCCGTCTGCCCGGCTCCCGGAACTCCGATAGACCCGTCGTCATTCAAATCTAGATTGAACACCGTTTCTATTTGCTCGAGGGCAGCGTTCGTGCCGGACACTGCGCCGATGACGGTCCCGGTATAGTTGCCGGCACTGGTATAGCTGAACACCTGATATTCGCCGGCGCTCTGCGACTTCCAGGCCACGTCGTAACCGCCACTCACGGCCACCGCGCCGATCGGTGTCCAATCGCCGAATTCGCCCGCAAAATACGGCGTATTATTGTACGTCAGTTCCGGGCCCGTCGTGGTGCCGGTTGCGTAAACATAATAGTTGCTGCCAACCTGGACCAATTCGGTGGTGCCGTTGTTGGAAATGACAGTCCCCTGAACGCCGCTCTGCCCGGCCCCCTGACCTCCGGTCTGCCCAGCTCCCTGACCTCCCGTCTGCCCGGCTCCCGGAACTCCGATAGACCCGTCGTCATTCAAATCTAGATTGAACACCGTTTCTATTTGCTCGAGGGCAGCGTTCGTACCGGACACCACGCCGATGACGGTCCCGGTATAGTTGCCGGCACTGGTATAGCTGAACACCTGATATTCGCCGGCGCTCTGCGACTTCCAGGCCACGTCGTAACCGCCATTCACGGCGACCGCGCCGATCGGTGTCCAATCGCCGAATTCGCCCGCAAAATACGGCGTATTATTGTACGTCAGTTCCGGGCCCGTCGTGGTGCCGGTCGCGTAAACGTAATAGTTGCTGCCAACCTGGACCAATTCGGTGGTACCGTTGTTGGAAATGACAGTCCCCTGACCTCCCGTCTGCCCGGCTCCCTGACCTCCGGTCTGACTTCCCGTCTGCCCGGCTCCCGGAACTCCGATAGACCCGTCGTCATTCAAATCTAGATTGAACACCGTTTCTATTTGCTCGAGGGCAGCGTTCGTGCCGGACACTGCGCCGATGACGGTCCCGGTATAGTTGCCAGCACTGGTGTAGCTGAACACCTGATATTCACCGGCGCTCTGCGACTTCCAGGCCACGTCGTAACCGCCATTCACGGCGACCGCGCCGATCGGTGTCCAATCGCCGAATTCGCCCGCAAAATACGGCGTATTATTGTACGTCAGTTCCGGGCCCGTCGTGGTGCCGGTCGCGTAAACGTAATAGTTGCTGCCAACCTGGACCAATTCGGTGGTACCGTTGTTGGAAATGACAGTCCCCTGACCTCCCGTCTGCCCGGCCCCCTGACCTCCGGTCTGACTTCCCGTCTGCCCGGCTCCCGGAACTCCGATAGACCCGTCGTCATTCAAATCTAGATTGAACACCGTTTCTATTTGCTCGAGGGCAGCGTTCGTGCCGGACACTGCGCCGATGACGGTCGCGGTATAGTTGCCAGCACTGGTGTAGCTGAACACCTGATATTCACCGGCGCTCTGCGACTTCCAGGCCACGTCGTAACCGCCATTCACGGCGACCGCGCCGATCGGTGTCCAATCGCCGAATTCGCCCGCAAAATACGGCGTATTATTGTACGTCAGTTCCGGGCCCGTCGTGGTGCCGGTTGCGTAAACATAATAGTTGCTGCCAACCTGGACCAATTCGGTAATGCCGTTGTTGGAAAGGACAGTCCCCTGAGCTCCGCTCTGCCCGGCCCCTTGACCTCCGGTCTGACCTCCCGTCTGCCCGGCCCCCTGACCTCCGGTCTGACCTCCCGTCTGCCCGGCCTCCATGGCCGCGGCCAGGTCCGTGCCGGTAATGGACGACCAGCTGCCGCCAAGAATGGAGCTGCCCGCCGAAACGTTGAGCGAGGTCCGGGCGATATCGGTTCCGCCGCCAGGGACGTAGGTGTCGGTGTTGCGGTTGAAGACGATCTGATTGGTTCCGCCACCGCCCGATAGGATGTTGAACCCGTAGCCGCCGGAAATCTGGTCATTGCCAGAGCCGCCGGTGATTGTGTCGTCACCCAACTCGCCGAAAATGACGTTGTTGCCGGCGCCGCCGGTGATCGTGTCGGCGTCGACCGCATACCTCGACGGGGCCGCTGGGTCGCTGCTCCATTGTTGAAGTGAGCCGAACTGCCCGAACCCGTAGGCGTAACTGTAGTTCGCAGTGGACGTTTCGCCGGGCTCATCCACCGGATAGGCATAGAAAGCCGAGCCGAGCCCAGGCGAGGATCCGTAGCTTGGCAATACAACACCCATTTGACCTAAGATAACGTCGCTACCGTTGCCGGCGCTGATGGTATCGCTATCGATCCGTATGTCATTCTTGTTGGGGTCGTTGAAAACGTAGCCGCCGCCGCTCGACCAATCCGTAGCGCCGCTCGCGTAGAGGTTGGCGACGACGCCCCAGGATTCCGCGGACGCGCCAGCCGAAGACGTCGGACCCAAGAACAGCCGGTCCACCACCGTTTCCATGATGCCCTGGAGATTATTCGCGTCCGCGGCGCCGTTCGCGCCTGGTGCGAAGACCGGATCGAGAATAAGGCCGGTCCCTCCAATCAGAATACTGTTCCCGGCGCCTCCCGAGATCTGATTATTCCCAATGTCGAGTAGGAAACCGGTACCGCCGTCGAACAAATATTGCGCGGCGGCGCTGTCGCTCGCCGTGAAGGGATGATCGGCAGCCAACTGGGTTGCCAGCGTGGCATCGAATGTTGTTTCGAGTTGCTGGAGCTGCAGTTCCACCGATTGCAGCGTCGCGCTCGAGACCCCGGTTGCCCAATTGGGAGTCGCCGTTCCGACACCCGGCATAATGACGAAGCCGTTACCGCCGATGATGAGATCCATCCCGCTGCCGTCGATGATGACGTCATTGTCAAGATCGAGTTGGTGGGTGGGCGCGCGCAGCGCCGCCGCCGGATTATAGACGCCTGAGAAATTCGTCACCGTGGCGTAGCTGTTGATGACCGCAAGCCCCTCCTGATTCACCACGTACGACATGTCGGCGAAGACCTCCTGCATTTCCAGGAGGTAGGTGTCCAGCGCAACGGCGTTGCTGGCGAGCGAGCCCGGGCTCTGGGCGAAAGCCACGCCGGGGACGAGATATTCGCCGTCGTCGCCGAATACGGTGTCGTTGCCGTTGCCAACCGTGATGTGATCGTTGCCGGATGAGATCGTGAACGGCGCGGTCGAGTTGCCGTCGGCAACATTGAGTGCGTCCTGGGCGGTCGACAGGGCCGAGAGCTGGGTGAGCAGACCCAGCATGGTCACGGAGAGGCCTTGCAGTTGATTGTCGATCTGCGCAATGCCGGTCGACGGTAACGCCGCGATCAGGCCGAAATTGCCGAAGATGACATCGTTGCCGTTACCGACCGTGATCGTGTTGTTGCCCGGCAGCGTATTCTGACTCTGGATCAGATCAGGAACCACGGAAGCGAAGACTTGGACAACGGTTCCGTCGGTGTCCGCCAGATTGCCGCTGCCGGCCATATCCTGCAGCGACCCGGCGCCGGTCGACGGGCCGAGCACGAGTTGCGGCGTGCTGGGCGTGAGCGCCGACGGCAGCAGATTGATTGCGGGGGTGATGAGCTGACCGGCGGCAGGCAAGTCAATGGACGTGGTGTTCGCCGCACCGACGATGAGGATGCCATCGACGATATGCGGCAGATCGGTCGCGTAGGATACCGTATTGGCGCCGCTGTCGCCGAAGATCGTATCATTGCCGTTACCAGCCGTGATCGTATTGTTACCGCCCTGGCCGAACACCACGTCCGTGCCATTGCCGACCTTGATCGTGTCGTTGCCGTCGGCTTGGACCGCCACCAGCAAGGCCTCCGTTTCCCAGGCGCCCGAGCTTTGCGAAAGAACTTGCGAGCCATTGGTAGTGAACTCGCCGGCGAGCAGGATGAGATCCGCACTGCTGATGCCGGCGAGATCGCCGGAGGCTGCATCCCCCGCACTGTCCAGCAGGATCGATCCGGTGATGGTGCCGATCTCTTCGAGCACGACGTCCCGATGTGGCGTGCCGTCCGAATTCAGCGTCGGCAGGCCGTTGGTGCCGAAGGCCTGGACGATTTCACCATTGTCGCCGAGGACAATATCGGCGCCGTCGCCGGTAGTAATCGTATCGCTACCGCTGCCGCCGATGATCGAGTCGACACCGTTGCCGGCCATAATGGTGTTATTGCCGTAATAGACCGGGTCCGCCGAGTCGGCGCGTAAAACCATAAGCGTTCCGCTGACAACGACGAAATCCACCACACCATTGGCGCCGACCAAATAGTCGTTGCCGTTGCCGGCACCGATCGAGTTACTCCCCGATCCACCAATCACGACGTCGTTGCCGTTGCCCACGGTGATCGTATTGTTCTCAGACGATCCGGTATCGGGCGTGCCGCCACCCACTGCGGCCGGGGCGATGTCGAATACGGTGTAAATAACGCCGCTCGTGAACAAAGCTTCACCGCTCTCACCGACGACGATATCCCTGCCGTTGCCAAGTGTGATCGTATTCGCGCCGAGGCCGCCGATGACGAGATCGTTGCCATTGCCGGCGCTTATCGTGTTGTCGCCGCCGTCGTTGGTGTCGGTGCTCGTCACCGTGCTGACGACGCCGTTGATGAAATCGATCTCGCCGTCGCCGCCCATCAGGATGTCGTTCACAGTATTGGACGACGTGTTGACGGTGACTTGGGTTTGATAGTTGGCGGTGATCGTATCAGCGCCGGAGCCGCCAATGACGATGTCGTTGCCGTTGCCGACCTTGATGGTGTCGTTGCTCGAGGTGCCGGTGTCGGTCGTGCCGCCGACCGGCGCGCCGACGAATGTCGAGAAGATCGATGTGAGAATACCGGTGGTCGGGTCAAAGTTCGCCGTGCCGCTGTCGCCGAGCACGATGTTGTTGCCGTTGCCCGCGGTGATCGTGTCAGCGCCGAGACCGCCGACGATGACGTTATTGCCGTTGCCGGCGGTGATGCTGTCGTCGCCGCCATAGACCGTGCCACCGGTGGTCTGGCTGGACGTTTGCATGCCGCCGGCTTCTTGGGCCGTGGTCTCGATCTGCGTCAAAGTCCGGCTGTAGGTGGCGTCGCCGGCGGCGACCGAGCCGCTCGCTAAAGCGACCGCGAAGGTCGCGTTGCCGTTGTCGCCGAGGATGACGTTGTTGCCATCGCCGACCGTGATCGTGTCGGCGCCGGAGCCGCCGAAGATCACGTTGTTGCCGTCGCCGGCGGTGATGATGTCGTCGCCGCCGTCGGTCTGATTGGTCGTCTCGATGTAGGTGAGCACGCTGGTCGCGACGGTGTCGCTGACCGGCTCGCTGGTGAACGTCGCGTCGCCGTCGTCGCCGACGATGACGTTGCCGCCCGCAGCACCCTGGACGTTGATCGTGTCGGCACCGGTGCCGCCGAAGATCACGTTGTTGCCGCCGGTGACGGTGATGGTGTCATCGCCGCCGACGCCGGGATCCTGCGTCGGTGATGGTCAGAATCTGACCCGACGTGCCGAACGTCGCTTCGCCGTCGTCGCCGATGATCGTGTTGTTGGCGCCGCCGAGCGTGATCGGTGTCGGCGCCGATACCGCCGATGACGACGTTATCGCCGGAGCCGCCAGGCGTGCCGTTCGGACCGCTGATGGTGTCGTTGCCGCCGATGCCGAGCGTGCCGTCGGTCGAGAAGATATCGGTCAGGATGCCGTTGGTGTAGTCGGCCTCGCCGTCGTCGCCGATGATGACATTGGCGCCGGTCGCGCCGACGACGATGGTGTCGGCACCCGCGCCACCGATGACGACGTTATTGCCGTCGCCGAGCGTGATCGTATCGTTGCTCGACTGCCGAGGTTGGTGCTGCCATGACGTCAAATCGAGCTGCGGAGCACCAGAGCGAACAATCATGACGGATCCGACGCGATTTCGATGAGATTGCCGAACGACGTCGTCGTACCGGTCGATGGATTGAATACCGCAAAGCCGCTGTCGCCGAGCACGACATTGTTGCCGGTTCCGGTGGTGATCGTGTCGGCGCCGAAGCCGCCGACGATGACGTTGTTGCCGTTGCCGACGGTGATGGTGTCGTTGCCGCCATAGACGACGCCGGTGTTGTTCGACTTCGAGCTCGGAGAACACGATATTGCCGAATACTTCCGCCGGAGCAGTCTCGCCCGTCGTCGCGACTTCCGTGAGCACACCGTCGATGTAGCTGGCGGCGCCATTGTCGCCGAAGATCACGTTGTCGCCGTTGCCGTTGACGGCAATGGTGTCGGCGCCGGAGCCGCCGAAGATCACGTTGTCGCCGTTGCCATTGATCGTGATGGTGTCGTTGCCGCCGAGCGTCTGGTCCGTCGTCTCGATGGCAATGCCCAGCGCGTTGTTGTTGCTCAGCAGACCGTCGCCATCGCTGTTGAAGAAGGCCTCGCCGTCGTCGCCCAGCACCGTGTTGCCGGAGCCGCCGATGGTGATGTGTCGGCGCCGACACCGCCGATGATGACGTTATTGCCGCTGCTGACATTGATGGTGTCGTTGCCGCCGACGCTTGGAACGTCACCGGCAAGCCCGGTGAAGGAAGTGACCTCAGTGACGTCGCCGGTCGTGGCATTGAACGTCGCCACGCCGTTGTCGCCGAGGATCGGTATTGTTCGGATCCGCCGACCGTGATGGTGTCGGCGCCAAAACCGCCGATGATGACGTTGTCGCCGAGCCTGCGACGTCGATGACGTCATTGCCGCCATCGGTCGGGAACATCGTCGCCGGTCGACGTGAGCAAGTCGACACGCCAGTCGCGCTGTAACTCGGCCTGGCCATCGTCACCGAGGATGGCGTTGTTCGGTCCGCCGACCGTGATCGTGTCCGCGCCCGCCGCCGCCAATGATGGCATTGCCGCCACCGGAGACGTTGATGATGTCATTGCCGCCGTAACCGGAGTCGGTAGAGGCAATCGACGTGATCAGGCCCGTGCTGGTCGTAGATCGCCTGGCCGTCATCGCCGAGCACCGTGTTGTTCGTGCCGCCGATATCGATGGTGTCGTCACCGATCCCGCCGATGACGATGTTGTTGCCGGCGCCGGCCGGCGTCGGGCTCGTGACGCCAACCAGCGTGCTTTGATTGACATTGCTGACGATGCTGATCGCGACCGGCGACAGGTTGACCGTCACGCTGGTTTCGGGGTGAAATCAGTGCCGGCTTTCAGGGTCAGCGTCGCGCCGCTGATCGCGGCGATCGTGTAGTAGGCGTTGACCGCGGTCGGATTGAAGCTCGTACCGTTTTCGTTGGCGTCCGTTGCCCTGGATATAGACGCCCTGGCCAACCGTGTAGCCGAGCGCTGCCCAACTGCCGCCGCTCGCCAACGTGATCGTTGCGACGTTGCTGCTGGAGTACCCGAATGCGACCGCGGTCGGCACCGCACTGAGCATGCCGGTGAGCGGCGATGAGCTGGTGATCGTGACCGGCGCGAGATTGACGGTCGTGCTTGTCTGCGACGCCGTCAGCGTTTCGCCGGCCTGCAAGGTCAGCGTCGCGCCGCCGTTGCTGATCGCGGCGATGGTGTAGAAATTGTTGCCGGTGAAGGTCGCGCCGTTGCCGTTCGTCCCGGTGCCCTGGATGTAGATGCCGTCGCCGACCGCATAACCGAGGCTCGCCCAGGTGCCGCTGGCAAGCGTGATGGTACCGGCGCCGTTGCTGTCGCCGAACGTCACGGCGGTCGGCAGACCGGTGACCCACTGGCCGCTGATGACGTCGTCGCCGCCATGCGCCGGATCGATCGACTCGATCGAGGTCAGCACGTCAGTCTGCGTCGTCGCATTGTAGGTGTAGTCGATCTCGCCGTTGTCGCCGAGAACGATGTTCTGGCCGCCGGAGCCGAGAATGATGCGGTCGTCGCCGGCGCCGCCGATGACGATGTCGGTGCTGTTGACGTTGCTGACGTTGATGATGTTGTTGCCGCCGAGCCCGGTGTTGACCGACTTGATGGTCTGAATGACCTCAGGCAGCGCCGAAGGCCTCGAACGGATCGCGCGATGCCGAGGGCCTGACCGTCGATCTGCATCGTCGCATAGTCGCCGAACACGACGCTCTGGCCGCTGCCGGTGACGGTGATGACGTTGCTACCTGCCGACGTACCGTTGTTGTCGATGGTCACGATCGGGTCGGTCAGATTCAGGACATAGTACGTCTGGCTATCGAAGGTGACCGACTGCTCTTCGCCGACGATGAAGCTCGAGTCGCCGAAGATGTAATTCTGCGTGCCCGACGCGGTGATGATGTCGCCGCCGCCGTTGCCGGCGATCCAGTTGATGCCCGAGCCGCCGGTGATGGTGTTGCCGTCGGGGCCGCCGACGATAACCACGGTGCCGGTCGCGCCCGATGCATTGATGGTGTCGTAGCCGTAGCTGTAGCCCTGGGCGATGAAGTTGTAGGCGTCCGGCGTCAGCTCGCTCGGCAGGCCGCTGTATTCGACGCCGCCGCCAGCATCGCTGCCGTTCGGACTGCTGTTGGGACCACTGCTGGAACCGTCACCGGAATTGTTACCGTAAAGCACCAGCGGATCGCTGCTGGCGATGACATTAATGGTGTTGGCAGCCGCCGCCGCCCTCGATCACCATCATGGTTTGATGGCCATCGGTCGCGTTAAGCGTCGGCTCTGTCGTGTCGATGTTGAAGGTGTCGTTGCCGGTGCCGAGGAACAGCTCGACCGCATCGAGGTTAACGAAGCTTATGCCGTCTTCATAGACGGTGCCGAGGTTGCTGGTGATCGACGTAGACGTGATGGTTTCGCCAGTAGGCTGCGTCGCCGGCACCACCAGCAGCGGAATATCGAGCCCGCTGATGTTGTCCCCATAGCCGCTGTAGAAGTTCGGGTCGCCGGTGTTGACAGGCGCTCCGAACAGCGCATCTGGCGGAAGAGTTGTCAGCGAACCGACTTCGTTGCCGTGGGTGCCGTCGTCGAAAATCTCGAGTGAATTGATTCCCGGCTCGCCCGCGCCTTCACCCGGGCCCGTCGGCTCGGGGACCGGCGTGTTCTGCGTTTCATAGGGCAGCGCCACTGAAGCGGTCAGCGTTCGGCTGTCCCGCTTCTGTGTTGCCGTCGACAATGAGCGGCCCCTGGATGTTGGCGAGCGTATGCGGCTGCGCCGGGAAGCTCATATCCGTCGACGGATTGCTGGCCTGGTTGTCGGGGCGCTGCTCGGCAGAACGTAATTGGCATTGTTGTGCAGCGTAATCGAAACCGGGACGTTCCAGGCGGTCGGCGAAGGATCGGCAGACGGTGCTCGTCGTCGGCGTGTAGGTGACGGTTGGTTGAAGGAATTGGCGTTCACGTCGGTCACCGAGCCGACGAATATGCCCTGACCAGGCGGTGTAGGCGCCGCGTGACGTCGCCGCTGACAGTGATCGTGTTGACCGCTGGTTGGCGAAATCGACCTGCGTCGTCGTTGTCGAGCCCGCCGATACCGTGACCGGCGCCACGCTGGAGCTCGCCGTCTCGGCCGTCAGCGTCTGGCCCTGCTGCAAGCGTCAGCGTTCCCGTTGATCGATGCGATCGTGTAGTAGCCGCCGGCTTGCGTCGGATTGAAGGTACCGCCGCCGCGGTTGCCGTTGAGACCGCTGCCCTGGACGTAGATGCCATTGCCGACGGTATAGCCAAGGCTTGCCCAGGTGGTGGTTGAGGGCACGTTGGTCAGCGTGATGGTGCCCGCCTCGGTCGAGCCCGAGCCGGTATTGCCGAACGTCAAGCTCTGGTTCGTCGCGGCATCCTCGGTAATCGAGACCGGGGCGAGATTGACCGAAACGTCGCTCTCATTCGTGAACGTCGTCGACGCGAATCCCGGCGCGGCTTGCAAATTCAGAGTTGTGGTGTTCGTCGTCGAATCATAGTTGACGCCGGTGATGACGTAGTACGGATTGCCGCCGTTCGGATCGAATGCCGTGGGGTCGAATCCCGGATCGGAACTCGTCGCATACGTCTGTCCGTCGCTTTGGACAGTGACAATGACAGGCGCGGTCGGCTGCGACGTCAGCACCATCTGATAGGTGTAGGTCTGCGTCGGCGTGACGGCGCCGTAGCCGGGCGCCTGCAACAACAGCACGCCGGGCGTGTTGGTCGCCGCGACCGTGAGGTTGACGTCGCCGGCTTCGTCCGTCGCCGTAAAAGCGGGATTGCCGGGCGCCACATCCGACACAAATTGCTTGAGGTCGATGTCCTGTTCCGGTTGCGGCGTGCCGCTCGACGTGGCCGACACCGTGATGGCCTGCGGCGTATTCCAGTCCGAAGGCGTGAATTCGACGTAGGCGTAGGTTACGCCGTCGACGACCGCGGTCGGTAGCGTATCGTTCGCATCACTGAGAACGATCCCGCTTGGCACGGCGATCGCGGCATAGACGGTTCCGGCCGGCTGCTGGTTCAGCGACAGATTGTAGGTGTAGGTCGTTTGCCCGGCGACAATCGTCGACGCCTGCGGCGTGTAGGTGGTGACGCTCTGACCGGCGACCGTGCTGGTCGACGTCGCAGCCCCTGGTCGATGATCAGGCCGGTCGCGCTGGTCTCCAGCGTCACCTTGACCACCGGCAGGACGAGCGAGTCGAAAGCGGCGCTGCGTTCGGGCCGGTCGGCACATAGACGTGCTCGCGACGACAATGGTTTCGTTGTGGGTGAAGCTGAAATTCGTCGTCGGCGCCGCGCGCACCAGCACGGTTTGCGTGCCGCGTTCGGACCGTCGAACGCAAGGACAGCGCTCGACGACCAGGTCTGGCCACCGTCGATCGAAACCTGCAGCGAATCGGCGCCTTCCGACCCCCATTCCGCCGACGGCAGCGTCGGCGTCACGTCGACATAAGCCGTCTGGCCGTCTGGAGCGCGACGGTCTGGCCCCCGCGGTGGTGTATGTCGGCGCGCTCACCGTGAAGTAGGAGATCGAGCTCGGATCGCCGACATGGACGACCGACTGCGACTGCTGGCTGATCACCGCGCCGCCGGAGGTGTTGCCGACCGTGACCTGGAGGCCGGCCGCGAAAATGTTGTTGTACTGGCGGAGTCGTTACTGGTCACCGCATTGTCGGTGACGCTGGACGAGCCCTGCGAGCTCGACGAGATCACCGCGCCGGTGACGTCGCCGCCGACGATCGTGGTGTCGTCGCCGGCGCCGCCGTTGATGGTCGTCACCACATCGATCGGCGTCGATTCGACGTAGATGGTGTCGTTGCCCTCAAGGCCGTCGATCGTGACCGCCTGGATGTTGGTGTAGGTGATATTCAGGCCGCCGCCGAAGATACCGTCCTCGCGTGACGACGAAGGTGTCGTTGGCGGCGGTGCCGAGCAGCACCAGTGTATTGAAGCCGGTGCCGCCTTCGATATCGACCGGCGCGTCGACGTTGTATTCGATGGTGTCGTTGCCGCTGCCGCCCTTGACGCCGATGTGGGTGCCGGCCGCAACCAGGAAGGCGCGAACGATGAAGGTGTCGTTGCCGCTGCCGCCGATCATCGAGAGATCGGCCTTGTTGGAATAGACCTCGAACGTGTCGGTGCCGGCGCCGCCATAGAGCACGGTCGAGTAGTCGACGCCGTCGGACAGTTCGGCGAACGTGGCCGGGTCCACGCCAAGCTCGACGCCGGTCAGATTGAGGCCGTCGCCCGCGACCGAGCCGACACCGCCGCACGAGAGGGCCGGGTGCCAAGGATCGGGTTGCCGACCAGCTCGTTAACACCGTCGTTATCAACGACGGTCGGGCCGTTGAAGTCGCTGCAGGCTGTAGACTTGGCCGACCTGGAAGAAGTCGGCGCCGTCGCCGGCATTGATGGTGGTCACCGCCGAATTGCCGTCGAGATAGTAGAAATTGCCGAACGCGGTGTTGGAGACGTTGCCGCCGTTGATCTGGAGCGCGTCGATCCGAGGATCGTGTTGTTGTAGTTGATGCGCTGGTAGACGTTGTGGGGCGCGGCGTTGCCGCTGCCGCCGTTGGTTTCGACAATGGCGACGAAGCTGGTGCGCAGCAGGAATTCCTGCCCTTCGGTCGTCGCCGCACCGTTGATGATCAGGTTGTTCTGGCCGTCCAGGTAATCGGTGCCGGTATCGTTGACGTTGATGACGTAGTTGGTCTCGTCGGTCGCATCGATGACGTAGGTGTCGGCGTCGTCGTCGCCGTCGAGATTAATGACGTCGGAGATCTGGCCGTCGAGAGTAGTCGATGGTCGCCAGACTGGCCATCGTCGGCAGGTCTTCGACGATCATGGTGCTGCCGCTGCCCTGGCGTCGATGTTGGTGGCGTCGATGATCGCCATGGCCGACGGGCTGAACGTCACCACGTCGTCGCCGCCGCCGGTCGTGACGGTGAGCGTTTCGCCGGTGAACGAGCCGAACAGATTCACGTCGGTGCCGGCGTCGTTGAACGTCGGCGTCGTTGACGAACAGATAGGCCGCGTTGATGTTGATCGCGCCGGCCGAGCCGGCGATGATCTGCGCCGGCCCAATGCCCCGCGTCCGCGCCGACGAATGTTGATCGAGCCGGCGCTCGTCGGGATCGGTGACGCAGACGCGGTGGTGACGGCACGTTGGTGGTGTTGATTACCGACCCCGGATCGAGCCGCACGTCGCGCAATACCGGCGTCAGCGTGACCGACGCACCTTGGTTCGTCCGTCACCGTGTTGCCGGCAGCAAATGTGATGACGCCGGGCGAGGTCGGTGCCGTTCGTGATGCTTTCAATCAGCAGATACTGATCGCCGCTGGTGTTGTTGGACTGCGAACCGGCGACCTCGATTTCTTCGCCGACCGCAAGCGCTGGATTCCAGCTGGTGCCGTTTTGCGTCAGCGTCATGGTGGCGACGCCGTTGACCTCGGCGAAATTGACCGCTCGGAGACCGGCGCCGCCGGATTGACCGTGATGGCGACGGCTTCGTCGGTTTGCGTGCTGAATTTGACGTTGGGATTAGCGGGGTCCGGATACTCTTGCGGAACGAAATTGACAGTCGAGCCGCTGACGCTGGCGATGGTGAGATAGTTGTCGCCCGGTGTCGTGTCCGCCGTCGAACCGCCGGCAACGCTGCCGATCAGAATCTGATCGCCCGCGGCAAGACCGCTCCAGGAGCCCCTGGAGCGAGCGTCATCGACGCCAGGTACGTCTGGTATGTCACGATGCCGTTGCTGGTAGTACTGGTCGTGTTGACGCCAAAATTGACGGACGCATCGATCGGCGCAGCCGCGATCGAGCCGGTATCGAAGTAACCAGCGTCGAGCGTGACGCCGGTGACGGCTTCCAGTTGCGCGCCCTGGCCGATCCAGATGTTGTTGCCGGCGTCGAGCGTGATCGAGGACGTCAGCGACTGGATCGTGATGCCGGGATCGACGGTGAGATTGTCGTCCACGTTGTCGTTGCCGGTGACGTCGGTGCCGGCCTGCTTGGTGATTGAGCCTTCCGCCAGAATGTCCTGGGTGATTTCCAGCGGGCTCGAGGTCTGCACCGAGATCGTGCCTTCCGGCGCATAAAGCGCGAACGGGCTGTCATCCCCGTGACGTGGCCGACATCCAGCGCGCCGATATTCCACAAGTAGATATTGCCCGTGGTCGCCGAGGCTTCGATGTTGTGCACCGACCCGACGATACGATTGGTCAGCAACGGATTGTTGTTGCGGTATCCGCTCGCGCCGATGCTGTTCAAGGCGACAAGTTCCGCCTGGCCGGAGACAATAATCGGATCGTTGTCGGCGCGGCCGTTCCAGATGCTGCCGGACAGAGCCGTGATGAGCGCCACCGCGCCGTTGTCGCTCACGGAATACAGATACATGTCGCCGGTCAGCTCGGTCAGGTAAATGTTCTGGTTGGCGACCGCCGTGATCGTGCCGGGGTTGGTGGCGATGTTGGTGTTGCTGTAGTTGGATCGGATGAAAATCGTGTCGGCGCCGACACCGGTGCCGATGCCGCCGAGCGAATTCTCGCCCGCCGAGAGCGTGATGCTGTTGCCAATGATGTTGGCCGGGCCTGTCTCGGTCGGCGCGTTGACATCCGAGAACGGATTGGTCGGGTCGCTGAGATAGCCCGCACTGAGGATGTTTTGTCCGGCACCCAGCGTGACGTTGCCGGTCTGTGACAGCGCGTCGAGGACGTTGAGGCTGCCGTTGGTCTGATCGACGTTGATGTTGACTTGGCCGACCGCAACGAGGTCGCCGCCAACGATATTAACGTGCAGAGCCTGGCCGTTCAGACCGATACTGTCTTGACCGTCGGCAGCGGTGCCGGCGTCGAGCGTAAGGCTGTTGGCCTGTATCTTGGCAAAGTCCGAGCTCACCGCGTCATAGATCGCGCCGGAGCTGACAAGGGTGATGTCGCCGGACGCCGAATACATGGCAGTCGACCGGAATGTCGCTTACCGGCGCCGTCACATAGATGCTGTCGAGTGCGCGGAGCGTCAGGCTGCCGCCGCTGAGCACATCCACCGTGACCGGCGCGGCGGATGAACCGAGGAAGCCCTGCCCGGCTTCGATCACGATTCCAGTGCCTTTGACATTGATCGCGCTGGCGTTGCTCAAGCTGACGGAGACAGGCGCCAGATTGATGGTGACGTCCGCCTCAGGCGTCGAGCGTTTGCCCGACTTGCAGCGTGATCACGGCGCCGCTGATCGCAGCAATGGTGTAGAACGGATTGCCCTGCGCGAGGTTGAACAGCGTGGAGTTGCTGTTCGGATCCGTGGTCAGCGCACCGTTGACAAGGACGCCGCCGACGAAAATGCCGTCGCCAACCGCATAACCGAGAGCTCGCCCAAGTGCCGCTGGCGAGCGTGATTGTCCCGGCCTCGCTTTGTCCGACGGTCGTGTCGCCGAAGGTGACCTGGGTCGGCCTTCCCGCCGGCGTCAGGTAGCTGTGATCGATGTTGTCATTGATGCTGATGGTGACCGGCGCCAGACCGACCGTCGCGGTTCCGGCAACGAGCGACTCGCCAGTCGCCAGCGTGATCTTATCGCCGCTGATTGCTGCGATCGTGTAGTAAACCGGCGCGTTGGCGTTGAAGTTCGCCCCTTCGCTATTTGCGCCACCGGTGATGAAGATACCGTCGCCGACCTCATAGCCGAGTTCCGCCCAACTCGGGCCATTCGACTGCGTGAGGGTGATCGTGCCGGTATCAACAGTCGTGCCGTTAGTGGTCGTGACGTTGTCGCCGAAGGTGACGCCGGTCTGAACCGGCCCATCGGCGACGCTGATAGCGCCGCTGGAATCGTTGACTACGTCGCCCTGGGTCTTGATGCGGGCATCGGCGCCGGCAACGATGGTGTTCAGGTTCAGATTGACCTGTGAACCCAGGAAGATGAAGCCGCCAGCCTCGGCGGTGACCGTTCCGGTCGGCGCGACGGCGACGTCGCGGTCCTGTGTCACCAGCACCATGCCGACGGCACTGGCGTTCGGGTTGATGTCGATCGTGACCGGCGCGGCTTCGATCGTCGCGTTGTCCTCGACCACGAAGGTGTTGCCTTCGGCGTTCGGTTGCGCCGCCGTCACCGTCAGCACGTCACCGTTGATGGCGGTGATGGTGTAGTAGGACGGACTGCTGTCGCTGAAGCTTGTGCCGTTTGCATTCGGGTCGGACGAAGTCGTTCCGATGAAAATACCGTTGCCAACGGTATAGCCGAAGTTCGACCAGTTCTGCCCGTCGGCGCGCGTTACCGTGCCAGCCGTGTTGTTGCCGCTATTGCCGAACGTCACCTCTTGCGAGGTCGTAGCGCCTGCCGTTGGCGAGGCTGAGATTGTTACTGGAGCAAAACTGAAGGTGACATCGGTACCGGCTGTCAGCGTTTGCCCATTCTGAAGGGTTAGTTCATCGCCGTTGATCGAGGCGATCGTGTAGTAGTCGCTGCCGGTGAAGCTCGCGCCGTTGCCGTTCGTTCCTGTGCCCTGGATGTAGATACCGCCGCCGACCGAGTAGCCGAGACTGGCCCAGCTGCCCCCGTAGCTCAGCGTGATGGTGCCGGCACCGGTGTTGTTGAACGAGACCTCCGTAGTAACGGGCGGCGCCGCCGTCAGCGTGCTCGTTGAACCGTGGGTGCCGCTGATGGTCACCGGCGAGGCATTGACTATCGCCCCAGCCGTGAACGTCTGGTTTGACGCTAGCGTAATCGTGATCTGGTCGCCGTTGATCGAAGCGATCGTATAGTCGTTGCTGCCGGTGAAGCTCGCGCCATTGGAATTGGCGTCGAAGTTCGAGCTGATAAAGATGCCGTCGCCGCTGGTGATGCCCGAGAACCCGGCGAGAGACGTCCAGTTGGCGCCGCTCGCGAGAGTGATGGTATCAACACCATTCGCGCTGCTGTAAATGACGTCGGCGGCGGTGAGCGCACCGCTCAGCGCACCGTTAGCCACCGCCGCGACACTGGTCGAAACACTGGGCGTGAACGTTTTGCCCGCCACCGGCTCCAGTGTGATCACCGAGTTGTTCGTGCCGCCGATCGAGGCGATCGTGTAGTAAGCCGGCGCGCTGGTGTTGAAGCTCGCGCCATTGGCGTTCACGTTGGACGGTGAACCGAGGAAGATGCCCTCGCCCTCCGAGTAGCCGAGCGCCAGCCAGCTGCCGCCATTCGCCAGCGTGACGGTGCCGGCTTCTGTCGGTCCGCTGCCGGTGTCGCCAAAGATGACCTGCGTGGGAACAGTGGCGCCGCTCAGCGTGCTCTGGTCGGTGCTGCCGATAACCACCGCGGTCAGAATGGTCTGGCTGTTTTCGGTATAGACGTTTTGCCCGGACTTGAAGGTGATCGTCTTGCCGTCGGCGCTGATCGATTCGACCGTGAGGTAGCTGCCGGTGTTATCGCTCGCGTTCTGCGTCGAGCCGCCGATGAAGAGCTGGAGGTTTTGCGGATTGCTGAGCTCCGCCTGAGTAAACAGACCGGTATCGGCCCACGTGTCGCCGTTGCTCAGCGTCATCGTGCCTTGCTGATTGGCGCCGCTGCTGGTCGAACCGAAATTGACAGTCAGCGGCACCAAGGCGAGCTCGAGCGTCACCGACTGGTTCGTTCCCGCCGTGATGGCAGTGCCGGTCTGGAAGGTAACAGTCGAGCCGCTGATCGACTGGATTGTCAGGAAATCGCCGCCTGTCGTCGTCGCGTTCGCGCTGCCGCCGATATAGAGCTGCAAGCCGGTCGGGCTGGCGAGTTCGTCCGCCGAGAATAACCCGCTATTGGCCCACGTGCCGCTCGACAGCGTCATCGTGCCGATCTCGTTGGCGCCGCTGCCGGACGAGGCGAAATTGACGGTCGCGGAGATGCTCGCGTCCTGCAGCAAGTTGAGGTCGGTGCGGTTTGCCGACGCCAGTGCCAATTGGTCGGTGGAACCGTCCTGTAAATTCTGCCCCGGCACATATTCGACCGGACTGGTGACCGGATTGATCAGCGAGCCGATATTGCCGTTCGCCGCCGTGATTATGATGTTGGTCGCGGTGATGTTCGCCGCTTCGATATTGAGCTGCGTGCTGGTGGTGGTTTCCAGAAGCCCGGCGCTGATGCCGCTCAGCAACTGGTTGACGGTCGGAACGTAAATGCTGTTGGTGAGCGTATTTTTCTGCGCCGAAGTCAGCAGATAGGTGAAGTTCGGATCGTAGACGTTGGGATTGTAGGTATCGATTACTGCGCCATTGGCGGTGGTAACGTTGCCATTGGCAACACCAACAGTAACACCGGCATTCCCGGTGCCCGTCTCGGCGGCCAGAGTCTGGCCCGCCACCAAGGTGACGACCGCGCCGTTTACCGCCGCGATCGTGTAATACGGATTCCCGGCGGTGTTGGCGTTCGGGTCACTCGCCGAGCTGATATACAGACTCTGTCCGACGGCATAGCCCAGCGCCGCCCAGCTGCTGCCGTTCGCCAGCGTGATGGTGCCGGCTTCATTGTTTCCACTGCCGACGTTACCGAAGAGAACCGTTTCGTTCGCCGACGTTCCTTCGCCCGCCGTAAATACGATGTTCGCGCCGCTCGAGCCGGCTTCCGCATCGTAAGTGTTGCCGCCCGAGGCCGTGGATATGAACGGATTGTAGGTGCCGCCCTGCCCATACACGGCGAAGAGATTATCGTAGTTCAGCGTGTTGGTAGCTTCGGTGGTCGTAATCTCATTACTGACGAAGTTCGTCAGCGATGACCCGACCAACCCTTGCGCCTGACCCTGCGCGGTAAAGTAATTGGTGTAATAGGTCATATCCGACGACGACAACGGCACGATGAGGTTAGAGTTGTCCGTTGGATTCAACTGATCGCCGGTCAGGCCGTTGGCTTCCAGAAGGTCCACGTCAGCCCAATAGGCCTGATACTGCTGATCCTGCGTCAACTGATATTCGTTGAGCGTATCCTGGATCTTGGTCTGCGCTTCCGTGCCGGTGAGCTGCAGCTCCGACCACACCCCGCTCTCGAGCTGCTGCTCGGTGCGCGGATCGATGTGCTCATTGGTATTGACGTTCACAAGGCTGCCGTTGTCGACAACAATGTCGGCTTGGCCCGTGGTGTTTAGCGCGAACAGCGGCAGATTACCGGATTCCTGCGTGACGTAGACATCGCCCTTCGCGGTCAGATTAAGCTGATCGGCAGCTTCCTGGCCGACATCGAGGTTGATCGGCGTCGTCACCGCGCCAACGATACCGCCGCTGTCGAGCGTGACATTACCGCCAGTGATCAGGTTCGATGAATTGAACCCGGTCATGCCGAGCTCCGACGTCAGGCTCACAGCCTGATCGCCGCCTGCATCGACGGCGTTGATCACCAATGCGCCTTGCGGCGCATTGACGTAGATGCCGCCGTTAGTCGTCGAAGCCGTAAAGCTCTGGCCCGAGGTCCCGGCGAGCTCGACATTAATCGGCTGTCCGCTGGTGCCGATACTGCCAGCGGCTGTGAGTGAAATCTGCGTGCCTTCGACCAAATTGCCCGGGTTCGGCATGGTGATAGAGCCGCCGGAGGTGATCGAGGTCGAGCCGTTGACGTTGTTCAGATTGCCCAGCAGCGTCACGCTGGTATCCGAAGTGATATTGATGCTCGCGGTCGTATTACCGGTGAATTTAATCCCGACCGGGAGATCGGCTCTGATAGAGTCGGCGACAATCGTCTCGTTGCCGTTAATTTCGGTATCTGTCTGGTAGTAGGTCTTCTTACCGTACCAGGTGCTGGTGCTCCAATTCGCCGTCGGCTGGAACCCGGTCGTGTTCAGCTGGTCGGTGGTCGAAGTATAAAGATAGTTGGGGTCTTGGACTGCGCCGGGCGTGTTCGGTGCCACTTCTTGGTAAAGACCGTTGGGCTCGAGCAGGTACCAGTTGGTGTCAACGTAGAAGTATTCGCTCGACGCCTCGATCTGCGCCGCCGACGTGACCTCGGTTTGCGACGAGTAGTTGGTGGAATTTCCGAGACCGATAATGCCGAGCCAGCTGCTCGTTTGATATTGCCGGGTAATCGTCGTCTGGAAAGACTCCGCTACCGAGAAGGTGTAGCGCGCACCGGAAAGCGGGTTGTAGTCGGTCGAACTGCTGTTGGACGACTGAAGAGCCGACGTACCCGCCGGCGTTACTTGTGTGAGACCGGCAAGATTGGGCAGATTATTTGCATTGGTCGTGCTGGTATTCACACCGACATAGGTGCCGTTACTCTCCTGGAACAGGATATTGCCGGTCAACGGATCAATATACTGATACTGGATCTGCATCCCGCCTGACTGTTGCGACAGATAGGTCGTATCGAGCGCATAGACGACACCGCCTTCGGTCGTCGTGTAGTTGAGATCGGTGATGTTGATCACCCCGGCGCCGGGCGTCGACACGTCAAGCTTGTTGACGATCAAATTGTAGCTGGTGTTGTTGGTGATATTGATGGCGCCGTAGTAGCCGAAGGCGTTCAGCGACGCTTGCGACGTGCTGTAGACCGCGCCGGTAATGGCGATGACGCCGCCGGCCACCACCGTGTTGTCGACTTCAAGGCTGTTGTTGGCGGTGTTGTAGTAGACGACGTAATCGTTGGTGGAGACGCTATTCAGCGCGACCAGGCCGGTCAGGCCTTCTTTCTGGATCTCCGCGATTTCATTGGTCAGCGCCGTGGTCGGGATTGAGCACCAGGTCTGGGTAGCGTCGCCGGCAACGAGCGAACCGTTAAGGTCGACCACCTCCGCGTTGATTTCGATCGTTTGCGCGTCGTCGCTGACGACCGGTGATGCGCTATCGTAAGTACCGATCTGCGACTGGCTGATCGGGTTAAGGCTCAACGGCGTGCCCAGTTCGCTCGACAGCAATTGCGCTGCCGGATCGCCGGACGCGAAGAAGTTGATTTCGTTGAAGGTCAGGTTGTCTTTGGCGGTGATGTATTCGTTGTCGACCTGAATGATCGGCGCCGTGATGTCGATGTTGCCGATATTGTCGGTGACGTGCAGGTCGGCGTCGAGCGCCGTGATATTGCCGTCGATAATGATATCCGGCGGATTTGGAAGCTGGCCATTCTCGGTGATCGGGGAGCGGAGTCGGCAGATTGTCTGTGATGACGATCTGCCCGATCGCCGGCTGGTGCGGGGCCGGCGGGGCCGGCGGGGCGGCCAGCGTGACGAAGCGGAATGCGGCGTCGCCAGCGGTCTCCTGGAATCCACTGCTGGGCGGCGTCGAATTATGCCTGGTTCGCCGCGTTCTGGTTGGCGGTGTTGAGTTGGCCGAGCGCCGCTGCTGAAGAGCTTGCTGCTGCGCCGAGGTGAGCGTGGCCGGAGCCACGGCTGTACTGCCGCTCCATTGGTCTCCGTCAGCAACGCGCCGTTGACGTAAATGCCGCCGAGCAACTGCGGAATATTGATGCCGTCGATCTGCAGCGAGTCTTCGGTGTTGTTGGTGATGGTGACATTGGCGCTGATCGGCGCATTGAGAATGCCAGTGCCCTCGACTTGATCGCTGTAAATGTTGATCTGTCCGGCTTGCGCGCTGAAGGCCGGGATGTCGATCACCTGAATGGTGCGCGTCACGAGCTCAAACGTCGCGCCGGCCGAATAGGTGGGGGACGACGACCCGTCGGCAAATTGCCACACGGCGAGGTCCTGGGCGAGCAGTTGCCCCTGAATGGAGGAGACTTCCTGCTGGTCGAAGGTGACCTGACCGTCGATGGTCGGATCGTCCTCGACCGAGGGGATCGAAGTGAAGCCGTTCGCCGAAGTGAAGGTCCGGAATTCGTAAGATCGAAGGTTCGCGCCGGAGCCGTTGTACTGCCAAAGATTGCCGTTCGCGTCCTCGACCGTGTTGCCGCTTACCAGCGCTTCACTGTTGAAGCTGGTGCTGAGGCGTGAATGTCGCCGCATCCTTCAGCGCCTGCTGCATCGCCAGATAGGTATTGAGCTGCTGCACGAGCGATTGGTATTCGGTGACCAGTCCGGACTGCTCTTCCTCGGTTTCGAGCAACCAGGTGAGCTGCGGACTGCCGGTGCCGAAGGTCGCGGTGATATTGCCGCTCGCGTCCTCGTTGAATGTCACATTGACGTTGCTGGCGATGCCGGTGTTGATCGTTCCATTGACGTCAACGATGCCATGCGACATCGAGAAGCCGGTGCCGTTGAACTCATTTGCCGGATTGCCGCCGGTGAGCGAGAGCACCGCGCCGGCGGCGGCAGTCGCCCAGCTTGACGATTTGGCCTGGGCAAAAACGCTGGCGAAACCGCTCTGATTGACGATCAGATTGGCGTCGCCGCCGGTGTTGAGCGTGGCGTCCCGAGTTGACCGTGACTTCGTTGGTCTGCGTGACATAAGCGTTGGCGTTCACCGAACTCAGTGGGATCACCGCGCCGGCAAACGCATCGGTGTAGGCGTCGGCCGTATAGGCATCCAGGTTGAAGTTGGCGTCCTCGCCTGCGAGCAGGTCGAGGTTGCCATAGGCCGTGATGTGCGTTGCCGCCGACGATGACCTGGTTGTCCGGGGTCAGATAGATGTTGCTATTGGCTACCGCAGCGGTCACGGCACCGTAGGTATCGGTATTGACCTGCGTGGTGATGTCGCCGCTGCCGTCGGCGGCGAGGACGACCTGACCGACGCTGTTCAGCGTCGCGCCAGCCTCGACGTCGACCTCGGCGAGGTCCTCGTTGGTCTGGATCTGCGCCAGCGCCTCCGCTCCCGCGAGCGCGCCGCCGGTCTTGAACGTCACCTGATCGTAGCCGTTGAACGTGTTCAGCGCGGACAGCGACAGGTTGCCCGGATTGGCGAGCTCGCCATCGACGTCCAGATTCGCGGACGAGCCGACATCGACGATGGTCGAGAAATCGATCGTCGTTTCGTCGGTACCGCCTGCCGCACTGGCGAGGCCGCCAGTGTCACCGTCCATATTGTCGGTACCGTTCGGCGAGCGCCGGATGTTCGAAATTGTTTTGCGCGACACCGACGATCGACAGCGCGGTCACTGTCCCGTCGATGTCGGTGTTGACGTTCGAATTGATATTGTTGGATGCGTCGGCGCCGGCGCCGGACAACAGGCCGACGGCCGACGGCGATGACCTGGGTGTTGACCGTCGCGGTATGCACCGCACCAATATCGAACGCGCCGTTGATGCTGCCGCCGGTGACGTCGATGTTGGCGCCGGAGCCGATCGACGCATCCGTCGTAGCTGTGTCGTTGGTGCTGGGCGTCACGGCATCGCCGGCAACGACGCCGCCGCTTCCGGCGATGCCTTCGGCGAAATTGTCTGTCATTTTGTACGGCGTTCACCTGCACGGTACCGGCAGTGATCCGCGCATTGTTGCCGATCGAGGCCTTGTTGGTGCTGTTCGCCGTGGCGCTCGAGTTCGCTGCGCCGGCGGCTACGAAACCCACGGCGACGTTGGCGCCCTCGGCGAATTGCTGATTGTTGCCAAGGCTGGTGATGACCAGCGCGCCGGCAATGTTGACGACGGATGACGCCAGAATGCCGGCGCTCAAAACCGACGTCGTCGTGACTTCACCATCGGTGGCAACGACACCAATCAGGCCGCCGGCCGAGCCCACCGCTTGGGCGCTCGCGGTATCGCCCGGATGATGGCAGGTTCGGCGTAATGCCGAAGAGCGTCGCCGTCGCCAGGTTGCTCAACGCCGTGTACTGGGTCGCCGTCGGCAACACCGTGTTTGCGACAATGTCCATGCTGCCGGCGTTGACCGTGCCGCCGACCGTGGCGGTCACCGTCGGATTTGCATTCGCAGTCGCCGCGGATTCGCCGACCGCGAGCGTGCCGGCAGTCACGCCGGCGGCAAACGCGCTCGCCTCCGGCGACGCGGTCGCCGACACATTCACCGCTTGCGCCGCAGTGACCGTCGAGCCGCCCTCGATTTCGGCGTTGACGATGTCGGTCACGTTGGTGGTCGCGTCCGAACCGCTGAGCGCAACTGAGATGAAGGCCGCCGCCACCGAGGCGGCGGCGGTTTCCGCATCGGCCGACGAGCGCGTCGTTCGCCACGACATTGACGTTGCCGTTGGTCGAAGTCGACGGTCGAGTCGTCGATATAGGCGCCGGTGTCGGTGTCGATGTTGTCGATGGCCGAAACGCCGCCCGCGCTCATCGCAAAGCTCGTGCCGCCGGCAAAAGCCGCCGCAACCCCGAACGCAAAGATCGTGGCGGATTCGGTGGCATCGACCGATACGTCGCCGCTGCTCGCGACCGACGCGTCTTCGATCTCGGCCGTGACGCTGTTGTTGATGGTGTTCTGAGCAAGCGAGATGGAGGCGGCGCCGGCGTCGCCCAACCCGGTGGTCGCCGCCAGCGAGACCGAACCGACAAAGGTGCCGATTTGCGATGTATCGGTCGCGTCTACGTCGACGCCACCCGGCGTTGACGACGGTGGCCGGTCCGGAGGCGCTGCCGATCGTGGCGCTGTCGTTGACGGCGATCCAGTTGTACGCCGTGCCGCCCGCGCCGGCGACGGCATCGCCGACCAGCGCGACGACGACCGCAGCGGACGCCGCGGCAACCGTCGCGTTGATCGAGGTCGAATCGGACGCCGTGACGGAGACGATGCCGCCGGCCGAAATCGTGTCGCTCGCGGTACCGCCGTTGGAAATATTGGCCGAGACCTGGTCGGGCTGTTCGGTTGGGTTCGCGGCCGTGGGCGGAGCATAGCCGATGTAATTCTCGGCAACGGCAACACCGACCGAGCCGGCGACGCGCGCCGACGCCGACGGCAACGCTCGCGCTTAGCGCAGCAACCGTAGCATCGATTGTCGCCGACGCGGTCGTGCCAACGTCGACATCGGATGCAGCGGTGATCTTGCTGCCCTGGATGTAGGATTCGGTCGTATCGAGAATGATGTTGGTGACGTTGACGCCGGCGCCGGCGAGCGCGACGGCGATACCGCCGCCGCTGATGCGAGGCGGCGGCAGCCGAGCCGGTTGCATGGATGGTGGCGCTTTCTTGCGCCGTAACCGTGACGGTACCGACCTGATGCCAGCCGTTTTGCGGCGTGTAGGTCTGATTGTTGAGATCGACCGTGTGGTCGGTCCGGTGTACTGTAGACGTCACCGGGAGACGTGCCGGCGCCGTAACCTGTCAGCGTGACGGTGTCGCCACTCTGGATGGTGTAGCTCACCAATTCCCAGTTCGACGACGCCGTATAGTTCTGACTGTTGAGATCGAGCGAAGTGGTCGGTCCGGTGTACTCGTACACAGCGCCGTTGGAAGTGCCCGCGCCGTAACCTGTGAGCGTCACGGTATCGCCGGTCTGCACGTTTGCGACTTGCGACGCGGCGCCCTCGGCGTGGGTTACTGCGTACTGATTGGGCGGACTGAGGTCCTGGGCCACCGTGATGGTGACGCCGATGAGCTGCCAGTCCGCAGTGTTGTTGTAGTTCTGGTTATTCAGATCGACCGTGGCGGTCGGGTTGGCCGTTCCGACATACTTATAAGTGTCGCCCGCCGTGCCGCTGATCAGCGCCCACTGGTTGTTGGCGCCTAGGCCTGGCGAAGTCTGTGCGCCGAGATCGAAATTCGTCAGCGGCGTGGAGCCGGTATAGCGATAGAGCGAACCGTCGGTGGTTTCGACTATTTGCCCGGCCGTCACGGTCACGAGGCCGCTCAAGACGCTGTAGTTGAAAGCGGTACCGGTCGTCAATATGCTCCAGGTCGCATTCGACTGGGCCGGGAGCTGCAAAGTGGCGACGTTGCCGATATCGACGCCAGTCTCCGTCGAGCCGAGATATTCATAGTACTTGCCGTTATAGAGGACGATCTGTCCGTGACCGAGCGTCACGAGCGCATTGGCAACACTGTAAGTCGGCGAGTCATAGCCCGGCCCCACCAGCACCGTGGTTCCGTCGCTGATGGTTTGCACCTGGGTCGGCGCACCGCTGGTGCTGTAATTGAGCGCGGCGTTGATGGTCTCGCCGGTGATGTAGCTCTCGACCGTATTGGCGATGGTGTTCGTTGCCACTGCGACGCCGAGCGAAAGGCTGACGCCGACCAGTCCGATCGAAGCCGACAATGCAGCCGCGCCAGCTTGCGCGTTGATGGTCGAATTATCCTGGGCATTGACGCTGACCGCCGCGGCCTGGATGGCTCCGCTGCCGGTGATCGTGCCGAGAATGGTTTGGGTGATCGTATTGGTGGCGCCGACGCCCGCGGCGCTGCCCGCACCAGCGCCAATCCCGCCTGCGAGCGCCGCGGCAGCCGCATCGACTAGCGCGGTGATCTGCTGCAGGGACTCCGCGTTGACGGCGACCGTTCCGGTCGCATCCGTGTTGGTGCTTGCAATTGTCGCCGTGATCGTGCTGCCGCTGCCACCGATCGTGTTCAGCGCCACCGACCCGCCGATCGAGACTTCCAATTCCGACCGCGCCGACCGCGACGGACGCCGACAACGCGACAATGTGCGCCTCAATAGTCGATTGATCGAGGCTGCTTACTGAAACACCGACGATTGGCGCGGCAACCGTTCCAAGCGTACAGCCGGTGACCGAGGCTTGCGTATCCGAAGTGATGATGTTCTCGGCGAACGCACCGGCGCCAGCGACCGCGACGCCAACGGTGCCGAAGCCTGCCGCGATCGACGCCGCAGTAGAGATCGCATTGATGTCGGCATCTTTCAGCGCCGACACGCTGAGCGCACCGCCGCTGATCGAAGCGTCCAATACCGAGGCGTCGACCGTGTCGCTCACCGTGTTCCAGGCGAGCGATATGCCAACGGCCAGGGCCGCGCCGGTGGCACCAAACGCTACAGCAACCGAAGCGGCCGCAGCGGTGGCCGTGATCGCGGAATCGTCGGTCGCCGAAACATTGACCCCTGACGTCGCAGAAATCGTGCCGCCGGTGATGCTGGCCGCAATCGCGACGTCGTCGTCATTATTATTGAACACGCCGCTTAAGCCGGCGGCGACACCAGCACCGCCGCCAGCCAGCGCCACCGACAATGCGGCGGTCAGGGCCGAAATGTTTTCCTTGCCGTATGCCTCGACTGTAACAAGCCCCGAGCTCGTAACGTTGGTGTCTGTCACCGCGGCGCTGACGCCGCCGGCGCCGGTTGCGGCGGGAACGGGGCTCCACAGACTGGTGTTGGCGTAGTTGGTATTTGCGAGATCGACGTTACTGCCGGACGCACCGTTGAAGATATAGGTTGTTCCGTTAGTGCCGCCGATTACCTTGAAATCGGTGGTGTCGGAGGTGATCGACGAATTGTTTTGCAGATCGAACGAGCCACCGTTGCCAACATAGCGATACAGGGTGCCGCCATCGTTGATGACATTGCCCTTCGCCAGCGTCGTGCTGGATGAATTGCTGACCTGAACCGTATAGGTCGGCGTGTCGTAATTGGCGCCGAGAGTGACGGTTTGGCCGGACGTGAGTGTTTGCGTGTTGCTGAAAATTGATGGATTTGAGCCCAGCGCCTGGTAGTTGCTGATGGTGCCCGTGCCATCGTCAGTGCCATCACCGATGAGGTTCTGCGCGACCGATATGCCGACCGCAACGCCAACGCCGGTGGCGCCGACAGCGACCGAAGCGGCCAAGGCCAGCACGTCGGCACTGATGGCCGCAGTATCAAACGCCTCGACGGTCAGAGCACCGGAATCGACTGTGCCGGTTCCTGCGTGTGTCCAATCGATCGATGCCTGCGTATCGGCATTGATGGTGTTTTCGGCGTCCGCGCCGGCGCCGGCAATAGAGACACCGACTGCGCCCCCGCTAATCGCGATGGCCGCCGCAACAACAGCGCTGTCAATCTCGGCATTTTCGTTGGCCTTGACCACGATCGCGCCGGAGCCGGTGTTGATCAACGGCACATTCTTGATTGTCGCCGTCACCGGATCGTCGATCGTATTGGCCGCAATGGAGATGCCGATCGATACCGCGACTCCAACCTCGCCAAAGCCTGCACTCAACGCGCCAGCGAAAGCAAAGGCGTGGATTGCCGATGTGTCCTCCGCGTCGACTGTCACGGCACCAGCGTCGATCTGCGAAGCCGGCGTCGTCCGGTCATCGATGATCGAGGCGCTGGTGGCGACGTTCGACTGGTTGTCCACCCAAGTGCCGCCGGCGGCCACGCCAATGCCAGCTGTACCGCCTGCCACCGCCGTCGACGCTGCGATAACGAGAGCTGAGATGGTCTCGCTCGACGTGGCCAAAACCGAAAGCTGACCACTACTGTAGACACTCGAGTCCAGGATCTCGGCTTCGACATTTCCGGCGCCGGTGGTCAGCCCCGTACCCGGCTGTGTCTCATCGTCGGTGGGCACCGAATCCGTCCCATTGCCGATGATGTTGCGCGCCACCGAAATTCCGATGGCAGCAGCGACGCCGCCATCGCCGCCGACGCCCACGGCTGCCGCTGCGGCAATGACTTCGGATTTAATGAACGACGTATCGCTCGCGGAAACCGTGACAGCGCCTACGTCGTTTCCGTTGCTGCCAAGCGTCGAACCCTCGATCTCCGCGCTGGTCTGCGCTTCGATGGCATTTTCCGCCACCGCGGCACCGCCGGCGATCGCGACACCGAAACCACCGCCGACCGAAATCGCAAGGGCCGCCGCTACGCCGACGGATTGGATGGAGGCGTTTTCGACGGCGATGACCTGGATCTGCGCCGCGGACGGCGAGCCGACGACGTAATGCGACGGCGGCGCGTTGGCGACCACCGGTTGCCACAGCGTCTGATCGGAATAGGTCGCATTATCGATGTTAAGTTCTTGCTCTTGACCGATGTAACGATAGACCGAGCCGGGCTGGATGCCAGAGGCATAAGAACCGGTCAGTGTTACCGTATCGCCATAAACAAGAATCTGATTTTGCGCGTTTGCATTTTGGGCGCCGGCGACGGTGAAGCCGGTCTGCTCCGGCGTCGGGCCGAGGACCCAGGACGACCCTGTGAGGTTCGACGTGATGTTGATGTCGAGCGGCGCACTCGGCGTCGTCGCGATATATCGATATACCAGACCGGTGGTCGTGGTGACGGTGTCGCCAAGCAACAACGTCTTGATTTGTGAACCGGAGCTGGTCTGCGTGTAGCTGGCGCCGGCTGCGACGTCGCTGTTGACCGGGATCCACAGCCCCGTGTTCGAATAGTTCTGGTTGCTTAGATTGACGCTGCTGCTGGCCGGTCCGACATAGGTGTAGGTGTCGCCGGCCGACGGCAGCAGCCGCCACAGCGTGGTGTCGCCAAAATTCGTTTGCGTCAGGTCGATCTGCGAGTTCGAGGCGCCGACATAGAGATAGATGACGCCCTGTGCCGTCTCGACCGTCTCGTTGGTGCCGGTCAGCGTCACCTGGCCCTGTGACTGGTGGAACGTCGGCACGACGTAATTGGTGCCGATAGTGACCGTGTCGCCGGACGCCAGCGCGACATTCTGCGCAGTACCGCCTTGCGCGGCCGTGGTGACGAAACCGACCTGCGTCCAGGTACCGGTCGTAAAGTTCACGCTGTTGAGATTCACAGTGGAGTTGTCTGCGCCGGTCCACTCATACACGGAGCCGTTGGCAAGCGTGACGAGGTCGCCGTTCTGCAGCACGCGATCATCGGCACTATCGACGGTCGCGTTCGGTGCCGAGATGCCCTGGATCAAGGCGGAAACCGGATCCTGGATCGTATTTTGCGCGAGCGACAGGCCGATTGAGACCGAGACTGCACCTTCGCCGGCAACACTGGCGGAGACTGCTGCGGCACCGTCGACCGCGTCAATCTTCAATTCATCGTAGGCGTCGACTTCGATGCGCCCAGCGGTCACGCTACTTGATCCGGCGCCAACGATTTCCGCCGTAATCGCAAGTGCGATGAGATTTTCGACGGCAACGCCCGCCGCCGAAACTGCTACGCCCGAACTCACCACCGCCGGCAACTGCGGCCGTGGCGGCCAGCGTGTCGGCGTTGATGGTCTGGGTCGAATAGGCGTCGACTTCGATAGCACCCGAGCTATTGATAGTGTTGCCGCTGCCGAGATTGATGCTCGCGGTTAGCGTGCCACCGCTGCCAATTTCGTTTTCCGCAAGCGCCGCGCCGATCGCGACACCGACCCCGCCCTCGCCGCCGATGCCGACAGCGGCGGCAACTGAAGCCACCTGGGCATTGATCTCGGAACTGTCGATGGCGGTAACAATAATATCGCCAGCAGCATTGCCGGTCCCGCCGATAGTCGTGCCGGAAATCGTCGCGGTCGTGTCGACGCCGATGACGTTCCAGGCAATCGCGCCGCCGCCTGCAATCGCCCCACCGGTTGTGCCGCCGCCTGATAATGCAACCGCGGCCGCGTAAGTCTCCGCATCGATTTGGGCCGCTTCGGTCGCGGCAACAATGACGGCGCCACCGGAGGTCGTGAGCTGAAGCACATTCGTGATGGCGGCGTTGACCGGATTGGTAATCGCATTGCGCGCAAACGAAATACCGATGGCAACTGCCAAGCCGTCCTCGCCACCGAAGCCGCCGGCGACCGCAGCGGCGGCCACAAGTGCATCGATCGCAGACAAATCCTCGGCCGTAACCGAAACGGCACCGCCGGTCGTGGCGATGTCGTAGGTCGGCGTCGTCGTACTGCCCGGTAGGCCGGCACTGTCGGTCGCCGAACCGTCGATGGTTGCGTTGACGCTGAGATCGATCTCGTTCAGTGCCACCGCGCCAGCGCCGGATACGCCGAGACCCGACCCGTCGCCGCCGGAAATAGCGACGGCAGCCGCCGCGGTCAGCGCCGAAATCGTTTGCTGTGACGTGGCTGAGACAGCGACGGATGCAGCGTTGATGTTCGAGGTGGCGATGTAGGCATTGACCGAGCCGTCGCCCAAATCGGTACCGCCGCCGATGCGGTTATGCGCGAGCGAAGCGCCAATCGCCACTGCCGTGCTGCCGGCGCCTAAGCTCACCGAAACCGAAGCCGCAAACGCCGCGACTGTCGCGTCGATCGTCGACGTGTCCGACGCTTCCACGGTCACCGCGCCAATCGCGACGCCATTCTGACCTGTCGTACCGAGCGTGCTGGACGATATGTAGGCGGTCGTGGAAACGCCGATCAGGTTATCGGCGAGCGAACCGCCGCCCGCGACACCGAGCGTGCTGCCACCTGTGCTGGCGGAAATAGCAAGGGCGGCCGCGAGCGACGTCGCTTCGATCGAGTCATTCTCGGTCGCAAAGACGGAAACCGGCGTGCCGGCACCGGTGATAGTCGAACCGAGGATATGAGCGTCGACACCATCCTGAATGGTGTTGCGCGCAATGCCGATGCCAACGGCAACAGCGTTGTTCTCGCTTTCGCCGCCGGAAAGATCGGCGGTCACCGCAGCCGCGCCGTCGAATGACGTGATTGTCGCATGGTCGGTGGCGCCGACCGACACGCCGCCAATGCCGTTGGTGATGCTCGTTACGTTTTCGATCGACGCGGTGACCTGCGTCGCGATCTTATTCTCGGTATAAACGCCTGCGGCCGTCAGGCCCAGATGGGACGTCGATCCGCTGTCGGCCTGGGTCTGGCTCGAGCCGGAATTGCCACTGCCCTCGCCGGTGGTCGCTCCGCTCGCTTCGGTGGAGTCGGTTTCGCTGCTGCCCGGAACGTCGCTGCCCTCGTCGATCATCGACAGACCGCTCGACGGACTGGTGCTGCTGCTTTGTTGCGGCGATAGCGCCTGACCGTCACCGGATGGATTGGACCCTTGGCCCTCCGTATTGGCATCGGTCGGAGAGACAGGCTTTCCGCCGGATGTCGGAGCGTTGCTATTTCCCCCACCCTGGCTGCCGCCCGAGATTGCGACGGCGACCGCAACGGCGTCCGTCGTTGCATCGATGAGTGTGGTGGACCGCGCCGTCACCGACAGCGCATTTGCGGCCGAGACCGTGCCGGTGCCGGAAATCGTCGCCTTCACGTCTATTGTATCGCCCGACGTCTGAGTCTCATCGGCGATCGTGCCGCCCCAACCGATGAGATTGAGCGCGACCGCCGCGCCGATCGCGACCGCGTTGGCTGCGCTGTCGCTGGCGGTGATAGCAGCCGCAATTGCCGCGACATTGGCATCAATCAGGCCGCCGTAGGTCGACGACACCGTGATGTTGCCGGTGTGCGCGAGATTTGAAGACAACTGCGTCGCACTGAGAGTCGAATTGAGACTCTGGGCGATATCGCTACCGAGGATGTTGTTGACGGCAACAGCACCGCCGCCGGCAAAGCCCTCGCTCGAGCCGCTTTGTGATGCCGCGATGCTGATCGCCGCCGATGACGCCGTGGCGCTGATCTGCGCCAACTGATTGGTGGTGACGTTGATGTCGCCGTGGTTGGCGGTGAGCGAGGCGCCCGTCGTTATGTCATCCGACGTGTACCCAGCCGAAGCGAGCAACGTGGTGTCGATGATATTGCGGGCAATACCGACACCGATGGTCGTCGAGCTTTGGTTGCCGCCACCCGACGACGAGAAATTGGCCGCGAGCTTGACGACCGGTGTCAGCACCGTCGAGGTGATCGTCGCCTGATCCAGGCCCGCGATGTCGATATCACCGGCGCCGCTATTCGCGCCTGCTGTCGTGCTGCCGCCAGCGATCCAGGCCTCGACATCATTGTCGATGCGATTGAGCGTGACAGTTGCCGCGACGCTGGTACCGGAGGAGAACAAACCGGTCTCGGCGTTGCTGATCTCGGCGGTAATGGTTGAGGTTTCCGTCGCTGCAACGTCGACGCTTGCGTCGGCGCTCGCCGTCGTTCCGGACATGTAGGCGTAAGCTTGGTCAGGCTGGTCGGTACCGAGCGAGGTGCCGAACAAGGCGTCGACCGTGCCGCCCAGGAATCCGCCGTCTCCAGGCGCATAGCCGATCGTGTTGAAGGCGAGCACGACGCCAACTGAATCGGTCTTGGCGTCGGTCGAAGCGTCGTTGTCCGCATTGATGGTCGCGTCCGACAGCGCGGTGACGTCGATGTTGCCGTCGGTGCCGTCGGCGGTGATGTTGCCGCCGCTGGTGTAAGCGTCCGTATCCCCGAGAATGCTGTTGGTGGCGATGATGCCATTAACCGCGAGGCCCGTGCCGGGTGAGCTGGTCGTGGGGCCCTGCGTTCCGTCGGACGCAGTAATCGTGCTGGTATTGTTGGCGTCGATCGTGCTGAGGTCTTGGGCACTGACGGCGACTTCGCCGCCGTATTGCGTCGCACTCGAACCGACACCGCTATCCAAGGTCGAATTGGTGGCGTCAGCCGTGACCGAAGCGGAGATAGTATTCAGAACGAAGATCGCGCCGACTGCAGTCGAGCTCGAGCCCGTGCCCTGCGTGGGAGATGGGCCCTGCACCGTGAACGCCGAAAGGTCGGAGAGCAGGCTCGAATTGGTGAATTCGACCCATTCCGGCGTCGGCGTCTGTACTGCCGAAAAGCCGACCGTAATCCCGTAATTTACCAAGCCAAGATTGATGGGCGCAGGATCCGTATTGACGCCGCCGGTCAAGCTTACTTCGCCGAGATAGAGGTAATACGTGCCGTTCAGCCCGGTCGTATCGCTCGCCGGATCATCATAGACGATGGTGCCGGGTGCGATCGTTTGCGTGCCGGAATTCGAGGTATATTGCGCGCCCTGCTCGATCTGCGCGGCGTATTTCGACAACAGACTGTCGCTCGAACTGGACGGATTCGGGGCCGTGTCTTGCAGCACCGCCGAAACAACCTGATCGTCTGTGGCGTTGATTTGCGACTTGTCGAAAGCGTTGATGTTGACGTTGCCTGTCGTGCTGACGGTAGAAGTGTCGGCATAAGCCTTCGCCAACGTGTCGGTCTGATTGGTGGCGAGAATGGCGCCGACTGCAACTGCCTTGGCGTTATCGAGCGCGGCGCCAAGCGAGGTAGTGACGTCCGTGGTCAGCGCATTGATCTTCGCCTGCTCGTAACCTGTGACCGAAATGCTGCCGTCGGTACCGGTCAGCGTCGAATCCTGCACGTAAGCATTGACGGTCGTCAGCGGATTCTGGCCAACCAGCAGATCGGTGCCGAGCAGCGTGTCGATTGTGTTGAACAGGAAGTTGCTCGAAGCGAGCCCGATCGTATTAAACGCCAAAACGACACCGGCCGCTTTGCCGCCACCGGAGGTCTGCGCGTCATTGATCGCGCTGATGTTGGCATCGTTTTCTGCGTCGACCGACAGAACCACCGGTGCGTCGGTGCCTGCGGTGTGCGTCGCCGGATCGTTCGACGTGATCGAGCTCGATGTTACGTCGGCGGTGGCGGTGTTCTGAACCAGGTTGGTAGCGATAATGCCGTTGACCGACAGGCTGTTCGGATCGCCCAGCGATGCGTTCTGCGACGCCGAAGCCGGCAGCGTGCTGACGGTGCTGTCGTTCTGCGCCGAGATGGTTGCCTTATCGAGCGCGGCGATCGACGCGGTGCCGCCGGTCGTTATCGTCGCGCTTGTGACGTAAGCCTGCGTCGCCGAACGAACGTCGTTGAGGACAAGGATACCGCCAACGGCGGTCGCGCTCGACGGCTTGGCGGCGCTGCTCGAGTCGTTCGAAGCCGGTCCGGAATTTTCGGCGCCGTTGCTTGGTTGCGCGGTCCACAGGGTGGTGTCGGTGTAATCGATGTTCGCCAGATCAAGGCTGGTGCCGGTGGTGGCGGCAGATCCGTTGAACGTGTAGGTCGTTCCATCGGTGCCGCCGATCTTCGCGAAATCGGTGGAGTCGGACCCGATCGATACACTCGTTTGCGAGCCGGACGCGGTGTAGTTGCCGTCTGTCAGATTGAACGACCCGCCGCCGCCCAGGTAACGGTAAAGCGTGCCGCCGTCGTCGATAACATTGCCCTTGGACAGCGACTGACTGGTCGAGCCGTCGCTGGCGACCGTGTAGGTCGGCGTGTCGTAGTTGGAATCGAGGGTGACGGTATCGCCGATGTTCAGCGTAGTCGGGTTGCTGAAATTTGACGGGCTCGAACCCAACGCATCGTGGTTGCTCGTGCCCGGCGCCTGCGTCTTCAATCCCCCGGGAACGAGGTCGGTCTGGCTTACAAGCTGCCAATAGCCGAGGTTGGTATAGTTGGTGTTGCTGAGATCGACGTTTGATGCAGCAGCCGAACCGGTGGCGCCGAGATATTTGTAAGTGGCGCCGTCGGTGCCGCCGATGACCGTGAACTCACCGCTGGAATTGCTCGGCGACTCAATGCTGGACAGGATGGCGGAGTCACTCGTCAGGTTGAAATTCTGACCCTCGGTGTTGGTCCCGACGAAACGGTAAAGCGTCGACCCATCCTGGATGACGTCGCCGGTGTTCAGATTGGCGGAACTCGGACCTGTTGTACCGATCGTATAGTCGGGGTCGGCGTAGCCGGGATTGATCTGCACCAGGTCGCCGAAGGCGAGCGTCACGGGATTAGTGCCCGCCGCGCCATTCGTCCCGAACGCCTGAAAGGTATTGGCGACGCGCTGCCAATTCGATGTGTCGGAATAATCGACGTCGGCAAGATTGACGTTGGCCTGGTTCGCTCCGATGTAGCTGTATGTGTCGCCGGAGAGGCCGCCGATTTTCACGAAATCGGTAGCATCGGTCGCCAGTCCCGGATCAGCCTGCAGATCGAATGAGCCGCCGCTGCCGATGTAGCGATAAAGGGTGCCATCGGTGTCCGCGATGACGTTACCGGTCACCAACGCGGTACTGTTCGTGGTGTTGGTGTTTCCGACGGTATAGGTCGGCGTGTCGTAGTCGGCGTCCAGCGTGACCGTGTCGCCGTTATTGAGAGCCTGCGAATTGCTGTAGCTCGACGGATTCGAACCGAGCGCCGTAAAAGTCGACGGCGTCGCGGCTCCGGTACCGGTGACGATCGAACTCGAAACCAGTTTGACGTTCGAATAGATGCCGGCATTATCGGTGGCGGTAACGACCAGATTTCCGGTCACCGGAATATTGGTCGCGCTGTCGGCGCCGGCATTGTCGATATAGGCGACGGCGCTACCGTCGACCTTGTTCGAGGCGAGTACGCCGCCGAAGCCGGTGCTCGATGCGTCGTACAACGCCGACGTGGTCGACGTCGCGGCATTGCTGACGGTGGCGTTGACCTGCTCGTTGCTTTCCGCGGTAACCGACAGATTCCCGCCGTCGGCGGTGACGATGGCGTTACTGAGGTACGCCGTCGCGTTGTCGGGCTGGGGGCTCGCCAGATAGTCGCCGCCGATCAGCGCATCGACGGCGTTGAACAGGAAGTTGCTCGGCGCATAGCCGATCGAATTGAACGCGATCGAAAGATCGTAGGCGCTTTGCGAGCCGGCGCCACCGGTCGACGACGCGACATTTGTTGTCGCGTTGAGCACTGCGTTGTCTTCGGCGTTGATATTGATGCCGCCCGAGCCGGCGCTGAGCGTCGCGTCCTGGATCGAGGCCTGAGACTCCGCGAGCACAAGGTTCGTGACGATGGCACCGCCAAGCGCCAAACCGCCGCCGGGTGTGGTCGTCGTGTTGCCGGGATCGTTGCCAGGATCGTTGGGTGGCTGGCTTGCGTCGGGGGCTTTCGATTGCGCCGTTTGCGAACCGGTGCCGGCCTGCGTGCCGTTGCCGCCGCCTGTCGACGTCAGATTGCTGGTCGTCGTCGCCTGGATCGAGGCTGCTTCGTTGGAAGTGACGCTGACGCCGTCGCCGCCGGTTATCTCGCCAGTACCAGCTGTGCCGTTCGGGGCCACGTCAATCGTCGCAGTCGCGCCGCCTTGGTCGTCGTTGACGACAAAGATGAAACCGACCGCCTTGGATTCGGCATTCGAGGTGTTGGCCGGCGCGGAGCCGTCGCCGGCCGGCTTCCAGTTCTGCAAGTTTGAATATTGCGAATTGTCGCCGGTGAGACTGACCGAAGTGCCGTCGGCACCCTGATAGGCGTAAACGGTCCCCCCGACATAGACCTGATCGCCTTTGTTCAGCTTCTGCTGGCCCGACTGATCGGTGTATTTATAGTCGCCGGACAGCGCGCTCGCGGCACCGCCGGTCGAGGCTTGCGCGCTAAGCGTGATGGACGAATTAGCCGTCAGCGTCGACGCATCGGTGGCGCTGACCGTCACCGTGCCCGCAGTTGCCGTGACCGATGACGTATCCACCGACACCCCGAGGTTGGCCGGGGCGTTGCCGATATAAGCGTTGGTCGCGGTATCGATCTCGTTGGAGGCGAGCACGCCGCCGACATTTAAGTTCGCGGTCGCATCGCCATTGCCTGAGGTCGCCTGATCGCCAACCGTCGCTGTGATCGAGGCGGCGCCATTGGCGGTTACGGCGACGTTGCCCGACGCCGACACCGTCGAGCCGCCGGTGATATAGGCGAGCGTCTGGTCGGGCGTCGCGGTGCCGAAGAAGTTCGGATCGCCGAACAGGGTGTCGAGGGCGAGCTCGCCGATATTTTCGGTCTGCCAGCCGATGACGTTGAAGCCAGCCTCGATCGACACCGCGTTGCCATCGGCGGTCAGCGCCGTCGTTTCTGTTGCGGTAATGCTCGAGGTATTCTGGGCGTTGACTGTGACATCGCCATCAGTCGCGTTGACGGTGGCATCGTCGATATAGGCGGTTGCCGAACCCAGCACGTGGTTGGTGGCGATGACGCCGCCGGCGCCGGTGCCGCCGGGATTGGTGGTTACCACGCTGCCGTCGGTCGCGGTGATGCTGGCCGTGTCCGACGCAGAAACCGAAGTGCTGCCGCTGGTTACATTGGCCTCGGTGATATAGGCCGACGTACTGCTGTTGACATTATTATAGTCGACGAGGACGTAGAGGCTGAGGGACGATGACGACTGCTGGACCGTCTCGCCCGGCTTCCCGCTTTGCGCGGAGCCCAACGCCGGATTGGCCGACTGAGCCTCCGCCTCCTCGGTAAGCTGATCCGCCGACAACGGCTTCCAGTATTCAAGATCCGAGTACGGATGAGTCGGACTGCCGGTGCTAAGGTTCACAGACCCCGACGTGCCCATATACTCGTAAACAGTAATGGAGCCATTGGGCTGCTCGACCGCGACCTGATCGCCGAACGCGAGCTGTACGGTCGTGGCGCCGGTATCGGCATTGTTGGCCGAGAAGTTGGTGTATTTGTAGCTCTTGATCGCGAGACTGGCGTAATCGTTCGCCGGACCGGTCGCGGCCGGGGTGCCGAGAGCTGTTAATGTGCTGGTGGCGACGATCGAGGCATTGTCGGTCGCCGACACATCGGCAGCGCCGGTGCCTGTGACGGTGTCGTGGGCGTTATTGTCCTCGTCGATGTAGGCAGTGACCGAGGTCAGGATTTGATTTTCGGTCAGGACGGCCGAAGCGCTGAAACTCTTACTGCTGCTGCCGGACGGCGGCGCGTCGGCAAAAGTGGAATTGCCGACCGTCGCGTTGATCGAACTCGGTCGAGTTGGCCGTCACCGATAGGGCGCCGATCGGGTGCGCGACAGTGCCAAGGCTGGAATCGTGGATATAGGCCGTGGTCTCGGTCGGCGCCGAAGTTCCCACGACGTTGCCGCCGGCCAGCGTGTCGATCGCCAGGTCGACCAAGTCCAGGAACTGCGCACCGATCGTGTTGAAGGCCATCAGCACGCCGACAGTGGTGGAATTGCCGCCGCTTGACGTGATGGCGCTCATCGTGGAGGCGGTAATTTCGGCGGTATTGGTCGCGCTGACGTCAACGTCGCCCGAAATCGCCGGTGGTGAAAGCGCTGGTGTCGATATAGGCTTGGGCGTCGCCTAGAATTTCGTTGATCGAGATGGCGCCGTTGACCGCAACCGAGTTGCTGTCGAACGACGACTGGCCGGAGGAACTCGCGGTGGCGTTGGTGGTCGCCGAGATGGTCGCGTTGTCGAGCGCGCTGACCGTCAGCGACGCGCCGGAGACGTTCAAGTCTGTCAGGCCGTCTGTCGGGCCAGGGGTAGTAATGATCGTGCCCAGCACAATGGCGTTGGCGCCGCCGTGCACCTCGTTGACAACAACAATGCCGCCGACGGCATCACCGCTCGCCGATGGACCGCTACCGGCCTGGTTGCTGTCGCCGCTGGTGAGTTGCTGGGCCGGAACCTGATACCAGTAGCCGAGATCGCCGTAGCTGGTCGCACCGCTCGTTACCGAGTCGGCGACGGCGGCGTTGTTGGCGTCGAACAGCTGACCCGTCGCCAGATTTACCTTGGTGCCGTTCGCCCCCATGAACTCATAGACGGCGTCGTTCTGCACGCCCTGGATGAGCTTCCAGGGATTATCCGCAGCAGTACTGTTGTATGTAGCTTGCTCCAGATCTACCGAAGCCGTTGGACCGGTATATTCGTATATCTGATCGACCGTTGCGTTGCTGCCGGTGTAATTCGAAGAGATCAGCAACCGTCTGGCCGGCCGAAATTGTCACCGTCTTCGGCGTGGTGATGCCGAACAGGTTCGAGGTGTTGTAGTTCGCCTGGAAGAGGACCGTATCGCCGAAGTTCACCGTCTGGGTTGGGGCAGCGAGCGTCCACGGGCCGTGTGGTGTAATTGGTATTCGCCAGATCAAGGCCCATGCCTTGCTGAAGCGTTGCCGGTGAAGACGTAGGTCTCTCCGTTGCCGCCGCCGATCTGCATGAAGTCGGCGGTGTCGGATGCGAAGTCCCGGATCCGTTTGCAGATCGAACGTACCGCCGCTGCCGACATAGCGATAGAGATTGCCGTTGGTGTCCGCGATAACGTCGCCGGTCACCAGCGCCGTGCCATCGGGCGAATTGCTGCTGCCGATGGTGTAGGTCGGCGTGTCGTAATTGGCGTCGAGGGTGACCTCGTCGCCCTTGGTGAGGTTCTGCGTGTTACTGAAACTCGATGGATTCTGAGCCCAGCGCGTCTTGCGGGTCACCCGGCGTCTTGGGTCGAGACGTAAGTGGTCTTGGCGCCGGCGGCGATCGCGACCGCCGACGTCACCAGCGTCGAGTTCGAGGTGATCGACGCGTTGTTTTCCGCGTCGACGGTGACGGCGCCCGCCTGCACTGTCGGTGATGGCCGTCGATGTCGACGAATTGGTGATAAAGGCGTTGGCGGCGCGGCTGACCCGGTTGGTGGCAATGAGGCCGCCGACCGCGACCGCTGTCTGATTGTTGGTCGAATTCGTCGCCGCGGTCGCGGTCGCCGACGACACGTTGGTGACGGTCGAGGCGATGGTGCCGTCGGCCAGCGCCTTCAACAGCAGCGCGCCGCCGGACGTGATGGTCGAATTGGTGATGCTGGCGATGACGTCGGTCGGGTCTTGACCCGTTGGCCGGTGCCGGCATTTTCGGTGGAACTCGACGGCGCGTTGTCCGTCCACCCGGACGTTCCGAGAAACAATCCTGCGATGGTATCGGCGGTCGCGCTCAACAAGCCACTCGGCATGCGTCCAGCCGATGGCATTGAGCGCGATCGTACCGGCAAGGCTCACCGCCGTGCTCGAACTTGAAACCGTCGAAATCGTTTCCGCATGCGCGGTGATGGTCGAGGTGTCGCCGGCGAGCACCTGGACGTCGCTCGAACCGCCGTGGTGGTGACCGTCGAACCCTGGATCGACGCCGACACGTAACCACTGACGTTATTGACGGCGATCATCCCGCCGCCGCTTGCCGCGGTGCTGCCGGTCGTTGCTGCGACAACCGAGAGGTCGGCGCTCGAAGACAGCGCGACGTTGTCGACGGCCTGGACGCGGACCACGCCGTCGGAGGTAACGGTCGAAGCGGTGATGAGAGAGTAAATGTTCTTGTCGAAGGTATTTTCCGCGGTCGTGTAGCTCAGCGAGATGATGGTGCCGGTCGGCTCGTTTGCCGCGCTTGAGCCGTCTGTATTCGTCCCGGTGAGACTTTGGCGTGTCGAGTCGTAGCTTGGCGATGTCGCCGTCGAGCTGAGGCTTGAATCGTCCTCGGTGCTGAGAATGACACCATCGCTGCCGGTCGCGGTAACCGTGCTGCTTTCAATTTCGGAGTAGCGGTCTCGCCGGTGACCGCGATCGAAGAGACCAGACCCGATACGGCGTAACTCGTGTCGCTCTCGGCCGTCATGAAGAGGCCGACGCCCTGAACGTCGGCGCCATCGACAACGACTGACGTGGAATCGAGCCCGCCGTCGTTCGGATCGATCTCGACGGTGCCCATCGCTTCCGACATCTCGGATATCGCTGATCGCGCCGCCGCTGGTCGCGGACGAGCGAAATGTCGCCGCCGGTTGCGTCGAGCGTGTCGCCGCTTGGCGTTCCCCCGTTGCCGACGTCGACAGCGGTCGTGCGCGTCAGCGTGTCCTGGCTGTCGAGCGCGCTGAAAGACCAGAACATTGCCGACGACCGGAATCGAGACCGGATTGTCGAGCGTGAGTGTCGTCGTGACGTTGGTGGTGTCGGCGGCCGAAAGGCTCAGGCTGGCGGTGTCCGCCGCTTCCGTAGCCGACGCCGTAATGGACGCGCCGGTATCGACCGTCACCGTCGTGGTGTTGGTGATGTTGGCCGCGACCTCGACCGCGATGTCGAGCAGCTGAGGCCGGGATAAATCCGGGAAGCGAGGCCGGCGCCGATATGGTCAGCGTTGATGTTGACGTTCACCGTCGTGTTTGCGCGGCATCAAGGGTCGCCGGCGGAAACGACGGACGGTCGAGGAGAAGGTTACGGTCGATGTGTCGGTGGCGTTGACGGTGACGCCGTCCAGCAAAAGGCGCATCTCGTCATCGTCGATGTTGTCGGTAACATTGACGTTGGAAAGGACGGAGACCGCCCCTGTCGCTTCGAGCCTGCCATTGATGGCGATCGTTGCGGTATTACGCTGTCGTGCGTGATCCCATCGCTGGTGACCAGAACGGAGTCGAAGCGTGATCCTGTGTTCGTGATCGTTTCAGTCGACGACGAGTTCGCCGTCAGCGAAATGGTGCTGGCGCTGATGCGTGGCACCGTTGATCCACGGTGATACTGGCGCTGATCGACGCGGGCTGAGTGATGTCGTCCGCTCCCGCCGTGGAGGCGGATATCGATTGCGTGTCCGAGTTATCGACCAGCGCGGATGATGCCCCGCGGAGCTGCCGTGACATCACCGGTGAACTCATCGATGAGCCGTTTCCGTCGATGTCGAGCGGCGTGTTGAACGTCGTCGAGATCGAGAGCTCCGACGCTGACATTATCGCTATGTCACCGCTTGCAGGACAGCGTGAAATTAGTATCGGGCGAAGGGTAGCTATCAGCGCAGTGAAGCTTGGACCGGTGTTATTGACCTCAGCCGACAGGACGAGCTCGACCGCCGATCTGCGTGAGGTCGGCCGGTGACGCCTTCGGGCAAGGTCGCCGAGAACGACGTACGGATCGCCGATGTTCGCCGTCGCACGTCGGTGATAGTTCAGCGACTGGCCGTCGAGCGTGATCGTGTCGTATTGCGGCCCAACGGAATAGTTCGGCGCCCTGATGTGCGCTGTTCTCAAAGACGAGCGAATTGTCGCTGCCGGGACCGCCGTCGAACACGCCGGACAAGCCGCCGCCCTGCTCGACCGTGAGCGTGTTGGGGTTGTTGGTGCCGCCGGTCAGATTTTCGACATTCTGGAACGACGCGTTGACGCCGGCACCGCTGACCGTGCCGGAATTTTGTCCGGTGAGCTGCCAGTTCGTGGTGTTGGTCGTGTTGTCGAACACGACAGTGTTTTGACCGCTGCCGCCATCAATCGAAATCGCCGGCGCTTGCTGGCCGGCGAATGACGACGGCGTCGATGGTGATGGTGTTGTTGCCGTTGCCGGTCTCGATCGAGACCCCGGATATCTCGTTCGAGATCGCCGAACGCGAGAATCGCATTGTTGTTGGCCTGATCGACGACCTGGACGCGCTGAACGGTGACCGCCTGGTTGTTGACCTGCTCGGTCGCCTGCACCATCTGCACGATGAGGCTGTGATCGACCGGCGCGGCGCCAGCCTGCTGCGCGAGATTGACGGTCAGGACATCGGCGTTGAGCAGAAGCCGCGGCTCAAGCGGATCGAACACCAGCCGCTCGTAGCCGCCTGCGACGTTCGGACGCGCCGCTTTCGGCGATCGACCGCCACAGCCATCGCGGCAAAGCGCGCCGGTGGCGCGGGATGGGAAGAGGACGGTGGGCGCCCGGACGGTCGGCCAAATAGGCCGGTCGATTTAAACGGGAAAGCCACTCTGAGCTCCTAAAAGCGTGACGGTGAATCTTCGACCGGAAAATCTCGCTTTCGCCTTATGGAGGGCCGAGAACTCAAAGACACATCACGGCCGAACCACCTGCACTCGTACCACTCTAATACTCAGTCCGCTGCCCAATCTGCCGTCGCCGCTACTTTCTCCGGTTCAGGCGCGCCCTGAGGCGGCTCGAGCAATGCCGAACAACCCGCTCCGCAGTCGGCGTGAAGTTCCGCTGCGAATGAAGATGCAAGTAGATCAGATCGAGATCACCGGTCGCGGCAAGTCGCGCCAGCGCGTCTCCTGACAGACGCCCGCAGTCGATCGCGGTTCACAACCATGAAACCGCCGAGCGTGATGCGTTGTCCGGATCGCAACCGGAACTGCGCTTGCATCGCCTCCAGCAGATTGAGATCGACGAGGCGCTGGCAGAAAGCGCGCGTCGCTTCGAATTGCGCCTGGTAGGCCTGCAAGAAACCCGAGGACGTTCTGCAGATACTGCGTGCGCTCGCCTTCGGCGTCGAACAGACGTTCGCCGAGCGCCTTTGCGATTGACGCCGGGAAAGTCCTCATCGATGCATAGATTGAAGGTGGTCTTGTCCTGCGCCGAAAAGACGAAAGGATACCGCCGCACGAACGCGGGAATGTACTTGGCCTTCCACGCGCCGCTTTCATCGACGTAAAGATTTTCCTGATCGCGAATGCCAAGCAGTGCGGCCGGCATCACGTCCTTGCCTTCACCGGAGAAGACAATCGCATACTCGGCACTGCTTAAATCGAATTCAGACGCCAGCAGCGGGACGGAGTTCACGTTCTTGGCAAATCCGTAGTCGCTTGCCCGCTTTGATCGAGATGTCTTTGTGCCGGTTGACCGTGACTGGCACGGCCTTCTCGTAGATCAGCAGTTGCTTAGGCATACGTCTTCCCTACTGACCAACCAGGTTTCGCGACTAGAGCAAATTTTTCGGGGGCCCCTCACGGCGCTCCGGTAAGGGTTCGTTAGCACACCAGGATGCCGTCCGCTAGGCTAAAACCCGCCATAATTCAACTAGGTATTGCAGCGGATTGGAACTCTAGATGTCGCGAAAACGTCGCCAAAAATTCATCCGCGCGAACGGGGCTCGACGCCCGCTGCGGGCTGCGCGGGCCGTCCCGCGACTCATCGAGAGTCTGCGCCTGCGGTCAGCAACCGCAAATTGACCGGATTTTATGAGTGGACCGGGTGTGCGACCGGAGGGAGCTGCATGCCCATTCAGCGACGCTGAATCGGACGCAAGACGTTCTCTTCGTAACCGTGCTTCGCGATGTACGCTGTGCTCAGCCCCAGACACTCGGTGGATGCGCATCGGTCGCGATAAACGCATTGGTAAAATCCGTTGCGCATGAACTCCGGCCAGAACGCTGGATCGATGAATAGTTGTGGCTGGGTGTTCATCAGCGCGGCGCCGTCGTCACCCAAAAGACATTCGGGGAAATTCTTGACTTCGACGCCGCGGCCGAGCGCGCGCGCGCGGCTGACCGCTTCGCGCAGATACGGCGCAATGTCGGCGTGGGAGGCGACGAGATCCTTGTCGTCCGATTCGCTCATCGGCCAGTAGATCCAAAACTCCATCTGCACGAGCCGCCTCAGATGCGCAAGACGATCGACAACCGCCGGCAAAAGTTTAAAGCTTCGCGTCGTCACGACGGTGTTGGTCAGCGTGACCGCTTTCGCGTTGTCGTCGAGAATCTCGAGGCCGCGGAGCGTCTTGTCGAAAGACCCCGGCACTGTAGTGATGACATCGTGGGTTTCAGCATCGGGCCAGCGACACTGACGAAGTATTCGTCGACTCCGGCCTCCACCAATTCGTTGCAATAGGCCTGCTGGGCGAGATGCATGCCGTGCGTCTGAATGCGGACGTGCTCGAAGCCTGCCGCCCGCGCGCGCCGCGCCAGATCGGGAAGGTCGCGGCGCAAGGTGATTTCTGAACCCGTCAGGATCAGTCCTTTCCAGCGCCGATGCTCCCGGTTCTCCGCGAGAAGCTCATCGAAACGCTCGGCCGACTCCGGCGCCAGTCGATGCATCGTGTCCTCGATCATGCAATGCACGCACCGCAGGTTGCAGCGGAACTCCATCGTCATCGAGACGTAATCGCGGTGATCAAAACGCTGCAACGAGCTCTCCAGAGCCAATGCGGATCGGCTGACTGCGCCTCTCGGCGCCGCGCTGCCGACACCTTGGTCGGATCGCGTTAAGCGCACTGTCAGCCGTTACAACAGGCCATAAAACGCGCTTTTCACGACCTTCACCGCGCCGTCCTTCGACGACGTAGTCGATCCCGACGTCATATAGCATGTGGTCGAGCCCGTTACGATACTCCTTGGCGAAGTCGACCAGATCCGCCGGGAACTGCTCGCGTTCGAGAAAGCCGATCAGGGGATCGATCTTGATGCGCGAGAAGTAGACCCCGTCGTTGAATTTCTTGTTTGCGACCACGACCACTTCGCAGTCCAGCAGTTCGGGACGCAGAATGGCGGAAATCGGCGAGCCGCGCAAATCATGATGAGCGGAACAATTGACCTTGGCGACGATGTCGCTCATTTCGGTGCGGGCATTGAAAAAGAAATAAAAGTTCGCCAGCCGCAAAGCGGACGCGGAAAGCTCGTAGCAGATTCCCGATGACACGCTGCTGCCGGGATTGCCGACATAGACGTTGATGACGTCAAGCGGCTTGCGGCCAGCCGTGATGTCGTCGTCGAGATCGATCGAGAACATAAAATACGGGCGGCCTTCCGAATAGTTCAGCGGACAATTCACGAATGGCGACAGCAGTTTGAGCACCTTATTGATCGAAACGTCCCGCTCGAGCCGCGCGTAATCGTAAAAATAGAATTCGAAGCTTAGCCGGTCGGCGAATTTCTTGACGCCGAATACCGTGCGGAATGGCCCAAGCGTTTCGCGCAACGCCATCAACGCCGCCTTCAGGTGGCTCGCCGCCGACGGCAGTCGATCGCGCGCCACAACAGATTGGCGCAACGGAGCTTGCCGGCCGACGGCGCAATCGGCTCGTAATCCCAAAGGCAGTAATCGGCATAGCGATCACCCGGCGCGGCGCGTTCGAGCGTCTGACCGGAAAGATTCGTGGTGACCGCGGTCAATGCGCTTCGACTCCGAAATAGATCGTCACAAATTCACGGCCGTCTCTGCCAACTCCGGCAGACATATGACCAAGCGCCTTGTCCGCCGCGCGATCGAAAACGTCCCGGCGTTCGGCTGCCGGGACGGACAAGCCCGCCATAGCCCCTTCGATCAGATCGACAATCTGACCAATCCGTATCTCGGCATCATAAACGTTGAGATCGCAGGAGCGCCGCGGATTGCCGGGCTCTTCGACCTCCATCAGCAACATCTCGCCGGTATCAGCGAAACCCGAGATCCTCGACAGCAACCCGAACATACATCGGCGCGCATTCGGCGCTTGATCCTCCGGCACCAGACTGCGCAGCCTCATTTCCAGTTCGCCGCTCGTCCGAGACGGCACCCAAGTATAGCGGGTCACGGTATCGTTGTCCGCGTTGCCCGGCGTCCACTTGTAGGCAAGGTGAACAAGCGTCGGCGTCCCGTTTACTGCCTGCATCGCACGACGTGCAGCATTGGCATATTCAAAATAAATCTTGTAGACGCCGCGGCCGCCCCCTGCCTCGTAACCGAAATGTATAATGTCGGCTCCCTTAAGCGTCGCGGGAAGCCGGTCGGCGAAGGCCTGGGGAATTTGAAGAGCACGCGCCATGTCGAGAAGCGGGTTTTCCGCCGTGTCGCCGAACGCCGCGCGGCCGACGCTGAGCAGGCAACGTTCATGATCGAGGCCGCCGGGGGTTATCTTTACCGATCGCTCAAGACCAAAAGGCGCGCAAAGCTTTTTCACCAAACCGACGAGATCTGACGCCGACGGCATCACAGCGACCTGTGGTGAAGTTCGGCGAGGTAGGCGCTGTGGCTGGGCATGCGCGGCGACAGATTGCCGATTCTGTTCCCGGATGCGATCGAGCAGATGCCAGATTTCTCCCGGCGGCGCGAGGTCGGCTTCGGCAACGAGCCGGCGCGGCAGCCGTCCGTTGCCCGCAAGGATGAAAAAGTAATTTGGTTCGGAAAAAAGCTGCAGCCGCGGCGTCTGAATGCGCCCGGTCTCGTCGTACACTGCCAGACTTTCGCGCAATGTGTCCGGCAGCGGCACGTGACGCGCGTCGCGCCAGAAGGCTTCATCGCGCTTTGTGAGGATGTAATGCAGCACGATGAAATCGCGCACCTCATCGTAGATCGCACCCATTGCCTCATTGTATGAACGGCGGAGCGCTTCGTTGAAATTGCGATCGGGCAGATAGTCGACGAGCAGCCGGACCGCCTTGGTGATCAGATGAATTCCGGTCGATTCAAGCGGCTCGATGAAACCCGACGACAAGCCCGATCGAAACACAGTTGCGCAACCAAAAGTTCGTCCGCCGGCCGACCCGGATGTCGATAAACCGCGGATCGGCGGCGCGCTTTCGGCGCATACCTGATTGTGCGATCAACGTCTCGGCGGCAGCGTCGGCGGAAAGATGCGCGCTCGAATAGACGTAGCCGTTGCCGGTGCGGCTGCTCAAGCGTGATCCGCCACATCCAGCCTGCTGGCAGCGCTTTCGATAGCGTGTAAGGCGGAAAATGCTCGTCGCGCACCAGCGGCATCGCCACCGCCTTGTCGCACAGCATGTACCGCGACCAGTCGATCCAAGGATCGCCGAGCGCTTGGCCGATCAGACGGCCACCGAACCCAGTCGCGTCGATGAAAAGATCGCCGGCGATCGTGCGATCGCCACCGATCTTTAGGTTGGCGATGTAGCCCCGGCGGTCGAGTTCGACGTCCTGTACCGTCCCGAACAGATGCTCGACGCCCTCCGCGGTCGAAAGTTCGCGCAGATAGTCGCCGAGTGCGGCGGCATCGAGATGATAGGCGTAGCCTCCGGCGTCGAAGATCGGCGACGTGCCGCCGTAAGGCCACGGCGATTTTTCTTCCTGGGCGAGATGAGCCTGCACCGAATAATCCGTATAGGAGAACTTGCTGCCGGCTTCGAAGCGGCGCTTGAGCCAAAAATGAAAAAGATCCAGTCCGTTCACGCGCCCACAAACGCCGAACGGATGCCAATATGTGAGGCCCGGTTTGATCCAGTCTTCGAATTTGATCGCAAGCTTATACGTCGCGGAACAGCGGCGCATGAGTTCATTTTCATCGAGATTCAACAAACGAATGAAATGAACCAGTGTCGGGATCGTCGCTTCGCCGACCCCGATCGTGCCAATGGTCGGCAATTCGACGACAATGACCTTGCCGTTCATCCGGCGCATGAACCGGTTAATGTAGAGAGCGGCCATCCAGCCGGCGGTGCCACCGCCGACAATAACGACGCGTTGGATGCGATCGGCTTTCATCACACCGCTGGTAACCTGGCCATTCATTGGGGCCGCCGCGCCACGATAAACTGGAAGCCGACGTCGAGATCAACACGGCTGTGCTCGAGCAGGGTCAAGCCAAGCTCCTCAATTTTGTTCAGATAGAGATCGGCGGGTCGGAGGAAATGGAAAAACACCAAATCTGAGGCCATGACGTAGGGTATGCGCTTCCCACGCATCGAGATTGGCTCGCGTTCAAAAATCACAAGGCGGCCGCCCGGTCGTACTAGGCTATAGGCGCGTTCAAGCAACCGCTCGGCATCGGCATCCGGCCAATCGTGCAAGACGGATTTGAATGACACCACGTCAGCCGGGGCCGGCAATTCGCCGCTGCGCATGTCCGTCGGAAAAAAAGAGACCCGTTCGGCAACCGATCGATCCGCATGGCTTGCGAGATGTTCACGGCCCAAGGCGCAAACCACCGGCAGATCCACCACGGTCGCGCGGATGTTTGGATTGCGCTCGCAGACTTGTCGCGCGAATTCGCCGGTGTTGCCGCCCAAATCGATGAAGGTTTCTGTCGAAGCGAGGTCCAGCATGTCAAGCGCTGCCGCCGACTCATATTTCGTCAGGACGGTCGTAAAACGCGTCCACGCCGACGCCGCTTGGAGATTTTCCGGCGTCACCTCGAGACAGCGGTCATAGCGAAAGAGGTCGAATACCTTTGAGCGTGCCATAAATTGCGGCAGGTCTGTCAGAAGCTACGTGAACAAGGTGTGAATGTCGGGCCACACCAGATCCGCGAATGCGATCCGGGACTTCGAGCAGATCGCGAAATCGCAGCGCCGCTCGGAAAGCCGGGGTGAGTTCGACCAGATCGCCAGTCCGAGCGACCACGCCATTGACCTCAAGCAGATCGATCAGAAGCCGCAAACCGACCGGATTGATCGGGCGCTCAGCCGCGAATGACGGCAGCGAAACGGCTGCGCCTGCAGTCAGCGCGTCGAAAATGCCAAGTTCCATCGCGCTCTTGATCGCGCGGGCATCCATTTCGGTGCTCAGAAAGGCACTCACGCAGAGAAATTCATAATCGGGCATGGGCCGCAATTATAGCCGGACGCACCGACTCCAACCATCGCGAGCCGCCTTGATATGACGCGGCATGATCCGCCCGCGGCTGAGGTGAAGCGTAAATGTCACGGTGAGCAACTGTTTTCGGTTCGACGATGGACTGAGTTCTGGCTCGGCCGGTAATGTAGTATAGGGGATTCTTCCTTCTCGGGAATGTTTCTTTCGATGGCCGGCCAGAATGACCGGCGGTGTATCGGTCCTGGCGTTGCCGAAATATTCAGGCGAAGCAAAGCGATTTCGGAATGAACATGGATCGACGGGTGCGGATTTTCGGTTTTGCCGCTGTGGCGCTCGCCGGAGCGAGCTCGGCCCCAATCGCATCCGCGGCAGACCTGATCCCCACCAAAGCCCCGCCGCCGAGCCTCATCACGCCGGTGGCGGCTGTGAATTGGACCGGCTTATACGTCGGTGGCGCGGTTGGCGGTGTATTCGACACCGCCCGCTTCAACCGGCCCGGGTCGGGGCTTTCGGATGATTCGATCGGAGCCATCGATGCCCGCCCGACCTACAGCATCTATGGCGGACTAAACTACCAAATCTTGCCTTGGGCCGTTGTGGGCGTCGAAGCCGAGCATACCAAACTCAGCTTGGCGACCTTTCGCGAGCTCGGACCGGCCTTTGACTTTCTGGAAGAGGCCAGTCGCATCGATTCGGTCACGGGACGCGCCGGCTTTCTGTTGTGGCCAAATACGATGATCTACGGAAAGGCCGGACCGGCCTGGATGAGAGTTCAAGGCTTCGAGGGCTTTGGTACCGCTTTCCAGCAAACGCTTCCTGGCATTCAGACCGGCGTCGGCATCGAGACCCTCGTCACGCAGAATATCGCGTTGCGAGCCGAAGCCTCTTACACCTACGCCGACAAGCTGTTGTCGCTCAACTTCGGCACCGACCTTTACCGGCCGAGCTTTCTCCAGGTCCAACTCGGCTTGGCCTACAAGTTCGACGTGCCGTCGGGTTGGGGAAATCCGGGTCCGGCGGCCGTCCAGGACGCGTTGTCGGCTGTCGCCCCCAAGTCGTCCGCCATGCTCTACAAGGCCCCGCCCCCGGTCGCGGCGGTCGCTAATACGCCTAACTGGACTGGACTCGAAGCCGGTGGCTTCGTCTCGGCGAACGGAAATATGATGAGGTATAACGATTCGGCGCTCGCCGCGTCCGGACCCTATACCGACTTCGCCTTCGGCGGCGGCTGGTTCGCCGGCGCCAATTACCAGATCCAGCAGTTCGTCGTCGGCGCCGAGGCCAGCGGCAATTATGCGGCCACGAGCTTCAACAACGCGACCGGCGGCGCGCCGATCGCTAACTTCGCCAGGGTCGATCGCGAGTTTGCGGTAACGGGGCGGGTCGGCTGGCTCGCAAAGCCTGAGACGCTCTTCTACGTAAAGGGCGGCCCGGCTTGGTTGAGAGTGACCCCCAACAACACCTATTGGACCGCGGAAAACCCAATCAACACGACTCCCGCCACCACGATGTCCGGCTATGAGGCTGGGCTCGGCGTCGAGAGCTACCTCACCCGCTATGTCAGCGTCCGGGTCGAGGGCCTCTATACCCATACCGGCCACGAAATCATCTTTCAGGGCGTGGTGCCCAACGAGTTCACCATACGGCCCTCGGCCGCGTCGGCAACGGTTGGGCTGGCTTTGCATCTTTGATCGTGTTGGTGGCTTGAGTTCCCGCGCGACCTTAATTTTGTTATGATCCGATGCAATGCGATCGTTGGGCGGGGCTGAAAGAAGTCCGCCCTCCAATAAATAATTAGGGAGTATCATCGATTTATGGCAAAGAATCCGGCCGCTTCTGAATCTCAACCATCCGCGCCCGAACCGGTCCGCCCGGCGACGGTGCAGTGGATCGACAAGAACATGGCCACGCATTTTGCGAACGTGGTGAATGTGCAAAGCACGCGCGAACAAGTCGACCTGTTTTTCGGCACCAACCAGACCTGGAACGTCGGCGGAAGCGGCCAGGTCGCCGTCGATCTTTCGAACAGGATCATTTTGACGCCGTTCGCCGCCAAACGCCTCTGGACGGTACTCGGCGGCGTGCTGCGTGAGTACGAGACGCGCCACGGTCCTCTCGACGTCGAGCGGTAGCCTCTATGAGCCGGGGGCCGCAGAGCCGCCAGCCGGTAGGCGACCCTGCTTCGACGGGGAGCACCGGACAACCTGACGCCACCAAAGCCCCAGCCGATTTTGACGTGGATGACGGCGCCGCGCCGGCGCCTATTGCGTCTCTTGAGCCGGCGCTCTGGAAGCGGCTGACCGATGCCGGCAGCCTTGCTGACGTTGCTCGCGCCTGGCTCGCCCTGCAATGCCAGATGATCGACGGCGCGATCCGCGGAATCGTGTTGCTGGCAGGCGCGGAAGCCAACAGTTACGACGCCGCCGCCTTTTGGCCGGAAGGTTCGGGCCGATCCGCCGCGCTGGCGCAAATCGCCGAAATGGCGCTGCGTGAACGGCGCGGCGTTGCAACTGGCGACAGTCTGCAATCAAGCGACACCACCGGCACGCCGCATGTTGCTGTGCCCATCTTGCTCGAATCGGAAGTGGAGGGCGTGGTTGCGATCACGCTGCGAAGTGGCCGCACCGAGGATAGTCGGCAGGCGCTCCGGCAACTGCAATGGGGCGCCGCTTGGATTCGCGAGCGGCTTCGCCAGACTCGCGGCGAGGCCCAAGGTCGCCTGCTCGATCGATCGCGCACTGCTTTGGAGTTGCTCGGCGGCGCTCTCGATCACGAAGGCTTCGAGGCGGCCGCAATGGCGACCGTTACCGGTCTGGCGTTGCGCGCGAAATGTTCGCGGGTGAGCCTCGGATTCCGCGATGGTAAAGCAACCGCGGTCAAGGTGATCTCGCATACGGCGCAGTTCGGCCAGCAGATGAACCTCGTGACCTGCCTCGGCGCGGCGATGGACGAGGCGCTCGATCAGCGTTCCGTCGTTCTCTATCCGGATCCCGCCGACCAGATGCTGGCCACGCTGGCGCATGCCGAGCTATCCCGCGTGCAGCACGACGGCCAGGTTCTCACCGTGCCGCTGTTGGTCGGCGATCATTTCGTCGGTGCGCTCACTTTCGAACGACCATCCGGCTCTGAATTCGAGCCGGAAACGATCGAATTGCTCGAAAACGTGACGACTGTCATCGGCCCGGTGCTCGAGGAGAAGCGCCAAAACGATCGCTGGATCATTTTCAAGGTCGTCGAGAGCCTGCGTCTGCAACTCGCTCGGCTGTTCGGGCCGGGTCATCTCGCGCGCAAGCTGATCGTGGCCGCTCTTGTCGCGGTCGTCCTGTTTCTGACATTCGCGCACACCACCTATCGCGTCGATGCCGATGCCAAGATCGAAGGCCTGGTGCGTCGCGCCGTCGTTGCGCCTTATGACGGCTTCATCAAGGAAGCGAACGTCCGCGCCGGCGATACCGTCGAAGAAGGTCAGGTGTTGGCGACGCTCGAAGACCGCGATCTCTTGCTCGAGCGGCTCAAATGGGTGACGGAGCGACAGCAGCATTTGTTCGAATACGACAAGGCGCTTGCCACCCGCCAGCCGGCGACCATCAACGTCGTTCGCGCGCCAGATCGACCAGGCCGACGCACAGATCAAGCTGCTCGACGAGCAGTTGGCCCGCATCAAGCTGCGCTCGTCGATCGCCGGCCTGGTCGTCTCCGGCGACCTCAGCCAGATGATCGGCGCCTCCGTGCAGCGCGGGCAGCTTCTGTTCGAGGTTGCGCCGCTCAACTCCTATCGCGTCATCCTCAGCGTCGACGAACGCGAAATCGGCAGAGTCGAACCCGGACAGACCGGCGATCTCGTCGTCTCGGCACTGCCGAACGAAACGCTCTCGTTCAAGGTCGACAAGATCACGCCCATTGCCGACGCCCAATCCGGCCGCAACGTCTTCCGCGTCGAAGGCTTGCTGTACCGACAATCCGCAGCATTTGCGGCCCGGCATGGAAGGCGTCGGCAAGATCGAAATCGGCCGTCGCAGTCTGGCCTGGATTTGGCTGCATCCGCTGATCGACTGGCTGCGGATCTGGTCCTGGCACTGGCTGCCCTGAGGTCCGATGGCAACGTCGCTTTTCAGTAATGCCTGGTACCGGGTCGCCGATCTCAAACCCCGCTTGCGCGCGCACACCGCCGTTCACCGTCAGGTATTTCGCGGGCAGATCTGGTACGTCCTGCAAGATCACCAGACCGGTCGTTTTCATCGGCTGTCGCCGATCGCCAACCTGATGCTGTGCCTCATGGATGGCCGCCGGACCATGCGCGACATCTGGGAGGCCGCCGGCAGCAGATCGAAGGATGATCCTCCCACACAGGACGAAACTATCCACCTGCTCGCTCAGTTGCATAACGCCGACCTGCTGCAGGGCGAGATTCCGCCCGATTTCGAGGAAATGGCGGAACGTTCGGAAAAGGCCGGACAGCGTCGGCTTGATGCAGCGGCTGCGCAGCCCGCTGGCGGTACGCGTGCCGCTATTCGATCCCGATCGAATGCTCGACGCTGACGCTGCCGCTGGTGCGCCCGCTCTTTTCGGTGTTCGGCTTTTTGGCTTGGCTCGCGCTTGTGCTGACCGGTGTCGTCCTTGCCATCCTGCATTGGCCGGAACTCACCTCCGACGTCACCGACCGCGTGCTGGCCACCGAAAACGTCGCCCTGATGATGTGCGTCTATCCGGTCGTCAAGAGTCTACACGAACTCGGCCACGCCTTACGCGACCAAGGTCTGGGGCGGTGAAGTTCATGAAGTCGGCGTGATGCTGCTTGTCTTCATTCCGGTTCTCTACGTCGACGCGTCCGCTTCCGCGGCGTTTCGTCAGAAGCATCGTCGAATCATCGTCGGTGCGGCTGGAATCATGGTGGAGATGGCGCTCGCGGCCATCGCCCTCATCGTCTGGATACATGCCACACCGGGCCTCGGACGAACGGTCGCGTTCAACGTCATTCTGATCGGCGGCGTCTCGACGTTGCTGTTCAACGGCAATCCGCTGTTGCGCTTCGACGGCTATTACATCTTCTCCGACCTCATCGAGATTCCCAATCTCGCTACTCGCGGTAACGCTTATCTGTTCTATCTCATGCAGAAACACCTGTTCAAAATCGACAGCGTCGAGAACCCGGTCACCGGCCCCGGCGAACCGAAATGGCTGATTGTCATATTCGGTTCTTTCGTTCATTTATCGGCTGGCCGTCTCGGTCGGCATTGCGCTTTTTCTGGCAGCAAAAATGTTCGCCATCGGCATCGTAATGGCAATCTGGGCGATGGGCGCAATCGCCGTCGTGCCGATCTTCAAAGGCATCAGATTCCTCGCGACCAGCCCACGATTGCGCGGACGCCGGCAGCACGCTTTCAGCGTCGTCGGCGGCATCGCCGCCGCGACGCTGATCATCCTGTTCCTGATTCCGCTGCCCTATTCGACGGTCGCCGAAGGCGTGGTCATCGTGCCCGATCAGGCCGAGGTCCGCGCGCAAGACCGAAGGCTTCATCACCAAGGTGCTGGCAACACCCGGCTCGGTCGTCGCTCCGGGGCAGCCGCTGGTGGCGCTTGAAGATCCGACGCTTGGATGCGCGGGTCGCGGTCATCGCGGCGCAACTCGATGAGACACGCCAGCGCCTTGATGGGGTGCGGCAGGTCGACCGCGTCCAAGCCGAGATGCTGGAAGATCAGGCAAATCACCTCGCCGATAGGCTCGCAGACTTTCAGGGGCGGCGGCGAGATCTCACCATTCTGGCGCAACAAGGCCGGTCGCTTCGTCATAGCGGAGGCGCAGGATCGACCCGGCCGCTACGCCAAACGCGGCGAACTCCTTGGCTACGTGATTTCGGACGACGACCTGGTCGTGCGGGCGGTCGCATCGCAGTCCGACGTCGACCTGATCCACCGCCGGACCACCGGAGTGGAAGCCCACGTTGTCGAAGATCTGGACCGCCCGATGGCGGCACGCATTCTTGCGCGAAGTACCCGCGGCACAGCAAGACGTGCCGAGCCTCGCTTTGACCACACAGGGGCGGCGGCACTATCGCGCTCGACCCATCCAAGACGCAGCGACCGCAGGCGTTGTTCAGTCTCTTTCAGTTGGATATCGAGCTGCTCGATCCGATGAAGATGCCCACGCAGGGATCGCGCGTCTATGTCCGATTCTTTCACGGCAACGAGCCCGTAGCCTGGCGTATCCTCCGCGGCATGCGGCAGTTCTTCCTCGGGCAGTTCCGTGTCTGATATCGCTCTGCGCGGATCGGCGATGCCCCACAGCTTGCCGCGCCAGCACATCTACGCGGAACGTCCGGAACGGCGCGAAAGCGCACTGGATGCGATCGTCACAGCGGCGGAAGCGGCCTTTGTCGCGGCGACGTCGCGGGCGCGATCGCGAAGGCTTGAGCCGAATCGTGCCGCTGGTGGAAAGTCACGCGGAGACTTTCCGCGCGCTGCCGATAGAGGACTTGCGCGCCGTCAGTACGCGAGGTTGCAAGCGCGCTGCGGCGGACGCCGGATTTTCCCGATCTGGCCACCGCGCGCGCCTTTGCACTGATCCGCGAGCTGTCGGATCGCATCCTGGGCCAGCGTCATTTCGACGTTCAGATCATCGGTGCCTTCGCGATGATCAAGGGCATGCTGGCCGAAATGGCGACCGGCGAAGGCAAGACGCTGACCGCAACGTTGGTCGCCGGCACGGCGGGGCTGGCCGGCGTTCCCGTCCACGTCATCACGGTCAACGATTATCTCGTGCAGCGCGACGCCGAGCTGATGGGCCCGCTGTACCGGGAGCTCGGACTCAGCGTCGGCGTCGTCATCGCCGGCCAGACCGCGCAGCAGCGGCAGCGACGCCTACGCCTGCGATATCACCTACTGCACCAACAAAGAGCTCACCTTCGACTATCTCCGCGATCGGATGCTGCTTGGACAGTCGCCAGGCGACCTGACGTTGAAGATGGAAGCGATATCCAGCGCGGCGCCGCGGTCACGCCAATTACGCTTGCGCGGACTGCATTTCGCGCTGATCGACGAGGCCGACAGCGTGCTGATCGACGAGGCAAGAACGCCGCTGATCATTTCCGGCCTCGCGGAGTCCGATATCGACGCCGATGCGGTTGCAAGCGCCCTCGAGCTGGCCGAAACGTTGGAAGACGGCGTGGATTATTTTTTGGCGGTCGAGGAACGGCGGGTGTTCCTGACGGCGCACGGACAAGAGCGCGTGACTGACTTTGCGAAAGGCCTCGCCGCGGCCCTGGAACAGCGTGATCACCCGCGAAGAACTGGCCCGCGAGGCCCTGGCGGCAATTCATCTGTTTCGGCGCGGCGAGCAATATGTCGTCGCCGACGGCAAGGTGCAGATCGTCGACGAATACACCGGCCGCGTCATGCCCGACCGGTTCTGGAGCGACGGGCTGCACCAGATGATCGAGCACAAGGAAGGCTGTGCGCAGTCGCAACGGCGAACCACGATCGCACGCATCACCTATCAGCGGTTCTTTCGCCGCTACCGGCGGATCGCCGGCATGAGCGGCACGTTGCAGCCGGTGGCCGCGCGAGTTATGGCGAGTGTATCGGCAACCGGTGGTCAGCATTCCGACCGCAAAGCCGGTACAGCGCATTCACCATCCGGCGATCGTCGCTGACACCGATGCCGCCAAGTGGAAACTGATTATCGATCGCGTGCGGACCCTACACGCAGCGCGGCGCTCCCGTGCTCATCGGTACGCGGTCGGTTGTCGCTTCCGAACGGGCGAGCGCGGAATTGCAAGCCGCTGGCCTGCCGCACACCGTGCTCAATGCGGAGCAGGACAAGCACGAAGCCGAGATCGTCGCGCAACGCCGGTCAGCGCGGCCGCATCACGGTCGCCACGAACATGGCCGGGCGCGGCACCGACATTCATCTCGGCGAGGGCGTAGAAGCGCTCGGCGGCCTGCACGTCATCATGACGGAGCGTCACGATGCACGGCGTATCGACCTGCAGCTTGCTGGCCGCGCCGGCCGCCAAGGTCAGCCGGGCAGCTTCGAAGCGATCCTCTCGCTGGAGGATGCGCTGCTGGATTTTCCGTCCGGGCGGGCGCTTGCCCGCCTCGCGAAGTCCATTCCCGGACCGAGGGGCGACGCAATTGGACGCTTCGTCTCGCGCTATGCCCAACGGCGGGCAGAGCAGCTGCACGCCCGCATGCGGGTCGATCTGCTACGATCGGATCAGTGGCAGACGAAAACGCTGGCGATTTCCGGCAAACCCGAATAGCCAAAAGGCCAAAACTGAAAAAGGACTTGCGCAATGACTGAGCGGGCCTTCGTCCTTGGCCTGTCGGGTATTCCGGGCTCCGGCAAAACGACACTGACCAAGCTCTTGCTGAAGGTCTTCGGCCAAGCGCGCGTCGTCTATTACGACGCGTTTCAAACGATCACAACCATGTCGCCCGAGCAAGTGCGCGACTGGTTCGGGCGCGGTGCCGATCCCAACGAATTTCCTCTCGCCGAGCTCGTGGCCGAGCTCACGCGACAGTCCCAGTTTCGTCCAGCCGGGCCCGGCCGACCCCTTGTTATCTTTGAATCGCCCTTCGGACGGTTGCATCGCGCGACCGGCGCCTTCATCGATTTCCTGGTCTGGGTCGATACACCGCTCGACGTTGCGCTCGCCCGTGCAACATTGGCCTTTCTGCGCATAGCGCAACGTGACCAATTACCGAATGCGGCAGCGGAATTCATCCAATGGCAGACACAGTATATGGTGAATTACCCGCTCATTCGGCCGATGTATGTTGCCCAACGCCAGCAAATCTCTGCATCGGCCGATTTGGTCCTCGACGGCCTTAAATCGCCGGAAGAACTCCGCATCGCGGATCAAGGACGCGCTGACGCGGCACAGCATCGAACCCTGATCAACGCCGAACTCCCTTGCGTCAAAGCTTGACGAACGACATGCACAGATAGGACAGATAACCTTCGTCGTGCAGCCAGCGCAGCGCCTGGCCCGCCGAGTGAATGGCTGAGCGCCCTATCCAAATGATGCGGCGCGGTGAAGCGATAAGTCGGCAAGGTTTGCCGCGTCGCATCGAGGATGCGCTCAAGTTTCAAACCGGCGCGCCGGGCCCATTCCAGGACTTCATCGCGCTCCACCCAAAGCTGCGGCCATGGGCCGTATTCGCTCCGCAACGCTGCCGCGATTGCGGGGACGTCCAACGCGGCCTGTAAGCCCGGATCGCGCAAAAGGATATCCGATAGAACCAGGTGCCCGCCGCTTCGAAGCGCGGTCGCGGCCTCGCGCAGAAAAATAGCTCGCTCGCGAAAATGAAACATCGCCTCAACGCAAAACACGCGGTCGAAGCTCGAGGCGCGGACCGGCAGCGCGCAAGCGTCCGCCATGACCAACGACAACGTGCTGCCTTCTGCAAGCTGGACGCTTTGGCAGATATCCAACTGGCGGCGATCGATATTGATGCCGGTGAGCTGCATCGAGGGCCGCTTGCCGATAGCTTCGAGCGTGCCACCGAAACCGCAGCCGACGTCGAGCACCGCCTGACCGGTTTGTAGATCCGCCAAGTCGATCAGGACATCCGCCAAGCGCGCCTGCGCTTTCCCGAACTCGTAGTGGCTGCAGCTCGTCGATAACGGCGGCGGGTCATCCCAATAGCCGAGATGAACATGACGGCCCGTTTGATGGGACCGATACGCCTCGATCAGAGGATCGAAATAACTCGGCACTCCCGGAAGCACGCCTCAGCCCCAACAATAGACTTGGCCGGGACTCTTGCTTTCGGCCATGAAGCTGCAGGCGGTCCAGCGCGTCCTCTTGCCGGTCACCGGCGTGACGCGGTGCAGATAACGGCCCGAGCTAAAGATGATCATATCTCCCGGATCGAGCCGAAACGAAACCTTCTCGACGGCATCGAGGTCGGGCTTTGCCGCGCTGCGATCGGCGGCGGCGATGCGCTGCCCTTCCCTTTCCGGCTGGAGGTTGAAAATCTCCAGAGCGCCGCCCCCCTCCGTTTTTGACAATGCCAGTACAAAGGAGAACAATTTCATCTGGATGATCTGCAACAGGTGCCGATAGCTCGGTCGCGTTGCTTGCTCGTCATCGAAATGCGCCGGGATATAGCCGCCCGGCAGATGGGCGCGAATGGTCGTAAACATGTAATTCAATCCGGGCCGTGGGCCGGGAGCCGCCGTGTAGGCGATGCCGCGATCCAGCCCCGACATCAGCTGTGTTAGCCGCGTTTCCAGACCCTGATCACCGGGCAGCAACCGCTCGAGCGCATCCCGAAATTTGGCAGTCTCGGCAAAGTATTCCTTCAGATCGGGATGGGTGAGATTGAGATTGATGCCATAAAAGAACGCGGCGAACTTGGCCGGGAAGTCGGTCCTAATCAGGCCGTGATCGCCCGCTTCCAACTCGGCGCAAAGCGCGCCGCACATCTGGCGGTCGTAGACTTCCTTGACGACGATACCTTCAATCTCGCGATGACGGAGGCGTGTGAGAAAATGCGGGGATTGCGCGACCTCTGCCATCGTCAGCGTGACTGTCTGGAAAAAAGGCATGGCTTGCTACCCGGGTACGCTTTTCGCGCCGTTCTAATTGGTGTTGGGCGGCGGGAACACCCAGAAATATTCTCCGGGCCGGCCGCCGACGGCCAAGGCCTCCCTTGTCAGGAAAGCGGCTTCTTCCGCCAGCATATCGGCCGGCCAGCCCAGGCACGACCGCATTTTGAGCGTCACCGGATCATAGTCTAGCTGGTGCTCGGGCGGCGAACGGACCATCAATGCGGATGGCAGCACTACGCAATGATAAACCCGCAGCGCGCAGGGCAGTCGCCGTGCCCGCTCGAAATTCCGGCGAAAATTCTCCGGCGCGTCGCCCGGCAGACCGAGTATGATCTCAACGGCGACATGAGCCACCTCGCGAAGCGCGCGCAGCGTGTCATCGAAGCGCGCTTCATCGTAGCGGCGCTCGACATTGGCCAGCACTTTGTTGTCGAAGGATTGCAAACCGACGCCGACATATGCGTCGCCCACGCCGCCGAGGAAATCCAGGTGCTCCTGCCGTACCTTCGCCGGGTAGACTTCGCAAATCAGCCCGCGGTTCGCCAGGAAGCCGGTCTTTTGGGCGGCAAGCTGAAGATTTTGAAACGCTGCCGGATTCAGGTTGAGACCGGCGTCGGCCAAGAGGGCTCCCCGGAGGCCGATCCGCTTCATGGCGTCGAATTCCGCGGACAGGCTCTCCGCGGTGCGCACACGTTTCGGCGATTCCATCGTCCCCCATTCGCAGAACGAGCAGGTGAATGGGCACCCGCGATAGGTTTGCAGAATGCCGAGCCCGCGGCCCGGCATGAGACTCATCTCATAAGGCGAAGGCAGCAGATTGAGGTCGCCCAACGGTCGCGCCGTAGTTTCGCGCCACACCCCCTCGATACGAACCGCCAAGCCAGGAATGCCGGCAAGCGCCGCGGACGAACGATCGCTGCGCTCCACCACCTCGCGGAAGGTGATTTCGCCCTCGTTAATGACTAGAAGATCAACCGCCGAGGACTTCTGCCGATGGGGCTCAAGGTTCAGCATGACCGGCCGCGCCGACGGCCCACCGAAAGTCACCAGCCGGGCCGGATCGTCAACTTTAACCATCACCGCGACATCGAGAAAGAACTGCAACGACCAGAGGTACACTGAGCAACCGACAATGTCGGGATCGAAAGCGATGACCTCGGCGGCGACACGCTCGGCATTGCCCCCGGTGATGTCCCAGGTCTTGACTTCAAGGTCGGGCAGTACCGGCGCCCGCAACGCTGCCGCAATCATGTATAGACCGAGGTTGGGAATGAACTGCGGCATCGCCGGGTCGCGATCGGGATAGCGCGCCAGAAGCGCGACACGGCGTCCGGCACGGCGTGGCAATTCCTGCAACCTAAAATGGCGCGGCGCGACCGAGGTCTCCCACGGTACGGTTTCGGGCATTTCACTCACGCCGGAATTGCCCTCGTACCAAGCGGCTGCGGCCGCGGAAACGACCACCAATACCGACCACGTTTGCCGCCGGCGCGAACGGCGCGGCGGTCGAGTTCGGACCGCAGGCCGATAATCGCGTCCTCGCTCCAACCTTTGCAGGAGACCATCGCCAGATGCAGCGGATCGAACCGCAAGTCCCAGTCTTTCAGGCTGCGGGTCATCAAAGCGTCGGGCAACACCAGACAATGATAGACCCGTACCGACGCCGGCAGCGAAAGCGCGTAATCGAGCGTACGGCGAAAGCCGTCAGGCGTGTCGCCGGGCAGTCCAAAAATGATCTGGAGCTCGATACTGGTTACCGCCGCGAGATCACGCACAGCCTGCTCGAAGCGTGGCGAGTCCGACGGCCGCTGGTGCAGTTTCAGCACCGCCTGATCCATTGATTGCATGCCGACGCCTAGATAGCTCGGGCCGATCTCCTGCAGAAATACGTAATGCTCGTCGCGGATGACCGACGGATAGATTTCGGCCCAGAACAGTGTTTTTTTCAGAAACCCAGTCTGCCTGTTGGCTTCGCGCAGATTGCGAAAGGCGCGGAGATTGAGATTGAGGCCGGCGTCGAGGAGAAAGACGGCTGGAGTTTGCAGCGTTTCAAAAGCGCGCAGTTCGCGGGCAATGTAATCGACGGAGAAAACCGCTTTGATCTGCTCGGGCGTCCCCCATTCGCAGAACCGGCACGACATCGGACAGCCGCGATAGGTCTCAAGGTAGGCTACGGCGCCTGCCGGCATCAAGTTGAGGTCAAACGGCGACGGCATCGCACTGAGATCAGCCGGGCTGGAACGCTTGGGCGTTCGCAGCCATCCGCCGTTGGCCGGCAGCGTTAGGCCGGCAACTTTTTCCAGCGACGCGCGGGACAGATCGGCGAGCGCGACGAGATCGCGAAACACGAATTCGCCATCACCCTCCACAACAGCATCCAAATATGCCACAGGATGACGATAATATTTGAGATCGAACAATGCCGATCGGGCGGACGGTCCGCCGAATACGATGACACAGCCGGGAGACCGAGCCTTGATTTCCCGAGCGACCGCGACCAGCGTCGGCGTCGACCAGACATAGATCGAGAAGCCGACGAGATCGGGATCAAATGCGAGAATCTCACGCACGTAGCCGCCAACATCGTCGCGGCCGAGGTCAACAAGCTTGACCGTATGCGCGTGGCGCCGGTCACCGACAACGGCAGCCTGGATACGGCGGATGCCATAGCTCGGCAGCTGAAGGTGACCGAGTTCATCGGCGTCCGACTTCGGCGTCATGCAGACGAGTGCAATGCGTCGTGCCGTCAATAGGAGTCCTGTAAGTGGGGTAGCTACACGGGCGCTTTGCTGGAGATTAGGGCGGCATGGTGGCGAGAGCAAGGCGGAAGCGAGCGCGGCTTCTTTTAACCATTTCATTATAGCCCGATCGCTAACCAGAATTCTCCGCCGCACGCGCCGGCGCGAATTTCCCCCGCAAAAAATTTCTTCCTTTCGGGCCGGCATGGTAAGACCGCCATCCCCGATCCACATTCGGCGAGGGGTCATGTCGGGGATCCACCAATGATTTTGCCTTTGGTACGAAGGCTCGTCACCTACGGTGAGGATCAAGGCCCGATGGCGTTCGATCGATGCACCGCCGCCTTGTTGGGCTTGTCCGTAGCTGTCTTCTGTACCAGCGCCTCCGCCGCGACGTTCGATTGCGTGATGAATCCTTTTCTCACAGTGAAGCTTGGCAGCCCAGTGCCGAGCGTGCTTTCCGAGGTGTTGGTCGATCGCGGCGATGTGGTCAAAAAGGGACAGGTCGTCGCCCGGATGGAATCGTCGGTCGAGCAAGCCGCGGTCGCGACTAACGAAGCACGCGCCTCGAGCAACGCGGAGATCGCAGCAAAGCAAGCGCTACTTGAGCAAAAGAGCGGCGTGTTCAAGCGGAAGTCGGAACTTGCGTTGCGCAACATCGCCAGCGCTCAAGACACCGAAACCGCTGAGGCCGAGTTCAATGTCGCCAAGCAGGACGTAGCTTTAGCCGAGCTGAACAAACAAATGGCCGAACTCGAACTCAGCCGCTCACGCGCGCTCTTGGAACAGCGCACTATCCGCAGCCCGCTCGACGGCATCATTGTTGAGCGAGCGCTTGGCCCAGGCGAATATGTTCGACCGGATGCCAACATTATGACCGTCGCCAGCATCCATCCGCTGAACGTCGAAGCTTATCTGCCGGTGCGATATTTTGGGCAGCTCAAAGTCGGTGATACGGCGGTCGTGCATCCCGACGAGCCAGTCGGCGGCAATAAAGTAGCCAAGGTCAGTATCGTCGACCAGGTATTCGATGCCGCGAGCGGCACTTTCGGCGTGCGGCTCAGCCTGCCAAATCCCGACAATCTTCTCCCGGGCGGCTTGCGTTGCCAGGTGACCTTTGATTTTCCGGAGAAAGCGGCCACCAAATCCGAAACATCGAACAACACTGACAATAGCCAATCGGTGACCATTGAGCCACCGCGCCCCACGCATCGAGCCGATTGAAAGGCCTACCGATCAACCTAGCGTTCTCTCTCTCTCTCTCTCTCTCTCTCTCTCTCTCTCTCTCTCTCTCTCTCTCTCTCTCTCTCTCTCTCTCTCTCTCTCTCTCTCTCTCTCTCTCTCTCTCTCTCAAGGATGGAAATAAGGGTTGTCGCGGATCAGGTGCGACCAGCGCTCGACGCGGGTCATCCGGCCCGCACGCTGATCGGCTCCGATTTTGTCTCCGCGTCCGTTTCGGCACCCGCCTCGGCTATTTTGGTGCTGTTGAGCAGCGGATCGAGGATGAGCATGGTGATGCCGCCGGTCACCGCCGATTGCTTGAGGATCAGTTGCGCGACCAACGGCAGATGCTCCATGACGTCCGGCGAGATGAACAGTCCGCCGAGGCCAATCATCAATGCCGAGCCAGCGACAATGAGATTGCGATCGTGCCACTCGACATTGTTCAAGAGATGGATGCCGTGCACCAAAACGATACCGAACAGGATAGTCGCTAGACCGCCCAAGACGACGATCGGAACGAGCACCAAGAGCATATCGAATTTGATGAAGCAGCCGAGCACGACCAGCAACACGCCGGCCGCGAGCGTTGCATAGCGCGAGCCGACCCGCGTCGATCGCAGCATGCCGATATTGTCGGGATAAACGTTCATCGCGAAGCTGCCGACCACTGCACCGAAGGCGGAGCCGACGGCGGCGCCGAAGCATCCTTCGGCCATGCGGGAGGCCGGCATCGGCTCGTCCATCCAGCTCGCGACTGCTTGATAAAGCGGCATGCAGGTGATGCTGCATGGAACCATGACCAGAACGAACAGAAAGACCGCCTCGGGCTGAACGCCAAAGCCGAAGGGAAACGCCTGCGGCACGACCAGCCACGGTGCCGCGACCACCGGCGTGAACGAAATCGGCAGAAAAGCCGAATAGGTCAGCGTGCCCGCGACCAGGCCGAGCAAGATCGAGGTACGCCGCAAACGGCGGGTACCCATGAGGGTCACCAGGATAAATACCACCACGGCGATGAAACCGCCGAGAAGATTGATGAAAGGAAAACCGGGCGTGGTGCGGAGCCCAAGCCAGTTCGGCAAAGACACCGACGCGATCTGAAACGAGATCAGAATCACCATCAATCCGCTGATCATCGAAGACTGAAAGAAACGGCCGAACAGCCCGATGATGCTAAAGCCGCGGATCGGAACCGCCAGAACGGCCCAAATCAGGCAGGCGACAAACAGCGAGCCGTAGGCGGTGCCGAGCCCGATGCCGGGCGAATGGCCCATGATCAGGATCGCGATAAAGGTGCCGAAATAGGGCCCCTGTACGATCGGCATGCGCAGCAATCCCACCGATTGGAAGCAGGTGGTCAGGCCGGAGGTGACGAAGGTCATACCGTAGAGATAAGCGATCTGCTCCGGCGGCATGTTGAACGAGCGGCCGAGCAAGCCCGGAAAAACGAAAATTCCGGTCATCCCGAAAATATTTTGGAAGCCCAGCAACAAAAGCTGCCCGAACGGCAGCTTCTCGTGAATGCCGACGTCAAACATGGCCCGCGGTTTTACTGTCACGGCGTCGCCCTGCCCCATGACCGTTCCTCCCCGATATGTTTCTTTCGCCGCCGGACGCTTAACGTGACCGGCGGGTCTCTACTCCTTGACGTCTATTTCTTTCTCGACACGCCAAACCATGGTTTCGGGAGTGAGCCCGCCGCGTTGACGCGGCTTTGTCGCCTCGCCGTTCTTTTCCCACTCACCGCGCGTGGCGCGCTGCGCGAACAATTCCCAATTCTCGGTCCATTTGCCGAGCGTGTAGCCGTGCCATGGCATCTTCAGCTTGACAGGCGGCAGCTTGAGCTCGGCCCATAGCGCTTGGGCGCGCTCCATATATTCCTTTTTGGGCAATGCCAGCGGCGGCATCGCCCCCTTGATGGTTGCGTCGATCAGAAGCGTGGAGTCCGACGCGCGGCTGCCATATTGGGCGCCCTGGACGCCGCCGCGATACGGCGCGATGTGGACATCCTCGGCCGGGTTGCAGCGATAGGCGAACGACCAGAACACGGCGTCGGTGTTGGAAGGCTCGATGTCCTCGCTGACGGCGATGCAGATCTTGCCGCAATCGGCCATCAGCGTCGAAGCGCCGTGCAATCCGCGCCAAACCTCGGAACGCGGCGTGCCCGGAGCGTATTGCACGAAAATCACCGGCCGAAGATTGGTCAGTGGCTCGTGCATGACGACGCGGCGCACACCGCGGACGCTCAAGTTCTCCTTAAGATGGTTAAGCCAAAGCGGCTCGTAAGCCACTTTCTTGACCATGCTGGACTCGCTCGGCGTCACTTGGCTGATGATCGAGGCGAATACGGGCGAGCGCCGATGCGTGATGGCGGTCACTTCCATCACCATGTTGAAGGCCTCGAGCGCGACATAGCCGTTGCTCTCGCCGAACGGCGCCTCCGGTTCGAGGAGGTCGGTATCGATCAGGCCCTCGATGACGATTTCGGCCGCGGCCGGCACTTCAAGATCGATCGTCTTGCACTTCACAACGCGGATCGGCTGGCCGGCGAGCGCACCGGCGACGCCCATTTCATCGACGTCGATCGGTAGTTTCTGCGGCCCGGTAAACATCACCACGGGCGGCACTCCGACCACGATGGCGATCGGCATTTTCTGACCGAGCGCTTTATACTTCCGCCAATGTTTGTAACCGCCGGCGCCGTTTTCACCGACTACCATGCGCACCGCGACCCGGTCGGTCGCTTTGAGGCCGGCGCGATATGTCCCCATGTTCTGGATGCCGGACTCGGGATCCCTGGTAACGCAGAGCGTCGCGGTCAAATAGGGCGCTGAATCGAATCCTGGCGTCGAGATCGGAATAGGCAGCTTCTTCAATCCGCCGTCCGGGCCGCGAAGCGCGTCGCCGGTCATTACGACGTCTTGGCATTCGCCCGAGGGGACTTGCACCGGCGCGATCGGATTGCGGATCGCTTTGAGCCAGGCGCCGCCGATCTCGCCCACCGCGCAACCCATGCCCTGGGCGTAAATCTCAGGCGAGGCGGCAAAAGCACCCACAACAACGGGGATATCGAAGCGCTTACCGCTTCCATCCACCACATTGGTGAACAGAAACGCACGCCGTTCGTTCTCCGCCAGGTCGCCGATGAACTGCAATCGCACCAGCGGATGCAATTCCGTGTCTTTATTGATCGGGTGGTCAATCCGCGTGACGAGGTTGCGCGCTTCAAGCTGCCTGAGATGATCCTGGAAATCGACCGAAACTCTCAGCTTCTCGGTATTCGCTACGACCGCCGGCGCGTAATTCATCAGCAACATCTCCCATTACGAGTTCTTGTTGGTATTATTGTCGGCCGCGCCAGAAATAGTGTCGACATTTGCTCGGGCTGTCAACCAATTCGCCCGCATTTGCACGATCTACCTGATGACGCCTTAGCGAGATCTCGGCTGAACTCGCTACGATCATCCGACAGCCGCAATCAAAAGCAGCAGCCCCAAGGCCTTTCATCCCGGCTACCATCACACGGCTGGGCCAACAGCATATGAACTCGCACCTATTTAATTGACATTTTGAAGGCAGCCGACGGTTGCAGACACCCACGCCTTCATGCTCGAATAAAATGCTCCGACGATCGGTGGCGGCACGTCAAACACCAGCGCAACCGTGTCGACTGATCGGACCTGATCCAACTTCAAAATGCCGCAACGCCGTCCGTTGACACCAAATCGGCGGCTGATTAGTGTCGACATATGCAATCAACGACTTGTTGAGCAAAAATAAAAACCCAAAGTGGGGAGAGCCGCGTGAATTTGGCTATGACCACCGGCGCCACAGGGGCGCCGCTCGTTTTCCTGGCTTGCAGTCCAAACATCGACCGCTGTGTTGCAGCAGCGATCTTTCCGGACATGCCATGAAGCCCGCATCGTTCGAGTACCACGCACCGAAATCTCTCGAGGAAGCCCTGCGCCAGCTGGGGTCACTCGAAAATGCGAAAATCCTGGCCGGTGGGCAGTCGCTGGTCGCGATGATGAATTTCCGCGTGGTTACGCCTGATCATCTGATCGACGTCAATCACGTCGAAGGCCTAGCCGGCATCACGATCTCAGACAAGCGATTGCGGATCGGCGCGACGACCAGGCAGCGCGATTTGGAATTCAATGCGGAAATTGCACAACATTGTCCGCTGATGCGCGAGGCAATACTGCTCGTCGGTCACCGGCAGACGCGCAATCGCGGCACCATCGGCGGCAGTCTCGCCCATGCCGACCCTTCGGCAGAATTGCCCAATGTGTGCTCCGCTCATGACGCCAGGATAGAAATCCACGGACCTCACGGCCATCGTATGATGCCGATCGCCGAATTCGGCCAGACTTTCATGACGACGGCGGTTGAAGCCGACGAAATACTGACCGCGATCGAAATCGACTTGTGGCCGGCAGGTCATGGCTACTGCTTTCTTGAATATGCCCGCCGTCACGGCGACTTCGCCATCGTCGGCGTGGCTGCCCTGCTCGACCTCGATGACGCTGATCGGGTCACGCGAACAGCTATCTCGCTGTGCGGCGTCGACGCCATGCCTAGACGATTGCCGGCGGTGGAATCCGCGCTCCTCGGACAGATCCTCACCGACGAGATTATCGAGGACGTCACGGACATGGCCGGCGATGTCGCCGTCCTCGAAGATCACCACGCTACGATGATTTACCGTCAACATCTCGCCCGTGTTCTCTCGGCGCGCGCATTGCGGGAAGCCAACCAGCGCGCGCGCCGTGGAAAAATCAGAGCAGCATCATGACGGTCAAACAGGCCATTTCCGTGACGGTGAATGGCAAGCAATACCGGCGCGAGGTTGAACCGCGCCTGACACTGGCCGATTTCCTCCGGCACGAAATCAATCTCACCGGCACGCATATCGGATGCGAGCACGGCGTGTGCGGTGCTTGCACAATTCTTCTAAATGGATTTTCGACCCGTTCTTGTCTGACGTTTGCCGTGCAGGCCAACGGCCAGCAAGTGACGACCATTGAGGGACTTGCCGGGCCTGACGGTAGGCTTAGTCCGCTGCAGCAGGCGATGGCCGATAATCACGGCTTGCAATGCGGTTTCTGTACGCCCGGCATGCTGATCACACTGACCGAGCTGTTGCGCGACGATCCAAATCCCGATGACGCTAAGATACGCGAGGCGATTACCGGCAATCTGTGCCGGTGTACCGGCTATTCCGGCATCGTCGCAGCGGCGCGGCAAGCGGCCCAGCACGGCCGCAGCGCGGGAGGCTAAGCCGTGGGAACCAAGCAATTCGGCGCGCGGGTTCAACGCCTGGAAGACCCGGCGCTTCTGGTCGGCCGGGGCCAATATACCGACGACATCAAACTGCCCGGCACGCTACATGCGGTATTTGTGCGCAGTCCGCACGCGGCGGCCACGCTACGCGGCATCGATGCCAGTGCCGCGCTGGCACTCCCGGGCGTACATGCGGTATTCACCGCCGCCGATCTGCCGCAGCCGATGCGCACGATGCGCATGCCGCAACTCGTGCCTAACGCGGCGATGCAGACACTGCGAACGCAGCACTGTCTGGTTTTCGACGAGATCTGCCACGTCGGACAGGCGGTGGCGGTGGTGTTGGCGGATACACAATACATCGCCGAGGATGGCGCCGATCGTGTCAGCGTCGACTACGACGTGCGGCAGGCGCTCAACGATGTGCGCGACGCACTCAAGCCTGGCGCGGCTTTAGTCCATCCCGATCTCGGCACCAATATCGTTGCGGCGGCGCCGATGTCCTACGGTGACGTCGATACCGCCTTTGCCAATGCGAAACATGTCTTCGAGGAGCGCATCTGGCAGCACCGCGGCGGCGGCAATGCGCTCGAAACGCGCGCGGTGCTGGCGAATTACGATCCGATGAACGATCTGCTGACGGTGTGGTCGGCGACGCAGGTGCCGCACACGACGCGGCGCATGATCGCCGAATTGATGGGCCGCAACCTCGATCAGATCCGAGTCATCGCACCCGACGTCGGCGGCGGCTTCGGGCCGAAAGCGACGATGTATTGCGAGGACACCGTCATCGCCGAAATCGCGCTGCAGCTTCGCCGGCCGATCAAATGGGTCGAGGATCGGCGCGAGCATTTCCTGTGCGCGACACAAGAACGCGATCAATATTGGGACGTGTCCATCGCGGTCGACGACGACGCCCGCATCCTTGGTGTACGCGGGCATTTGCTGCACGACACCGGCGCGTACCTGCCCTGGGGCATCATCATGCCCTATATCGCTGCGACGACGATGCCGGGGCCTTATGTCATCCCGGCTTATCGCCTCGACATGACGGTAGCTTTCACCAACAAGGTACCGACGACGCCGGTGCGCGGCGCCGGCCGTCCGCAAGCCGTCTTTGCGATGGAACGGTTGATGGATCGGGTCGCGCGCGAGCTCAAGCTCGATCCCGCCGAAGTTCGGCGCCGCAATTTCATCAAGCCGGAGCAGATGCCCTATCCGGTCGGCCTTATCTTCCGCGACGGCAAGCCGTTGGTTTACGACAGCGGCGATTACCCAAAGGCACAGCAGGTTGCGCTCGAACTCTCGCACTACAGCGGTTTCAAGCAACGCCAGGCCGAAGCACTGAAACAGGGACGCTATATCGGCGTCGGCATCGCGAATTATGTCGAGGGCACCGGTCTCGGACCATTCGAAGGCGTGACGGTCCGCGTGCTGCCCGATGGCAAAGTGCGCGTGATCTCCGGTGCCACCAATCAAGGCCAGGGCACGCGCACGACGCTGTCGCAGATCGTCGCCGACGCGATCGGCTGCCGGATGGAAGACATCGTTATGACGCTCGGCGACACCGCGACGATTGCCAACGGACTAGGTGCCTTCGCCAGTCGTCAGGCCGTCAATGCCGGTTCCTCGGCCCGGATCGCCGGCCTGGAAGTGCGCAAGCAGATTCTCCGCGTTGCCGCCCGTCACCTTGGTGCGCCGGAAGACCAGATCGACCTTGAAGACGGCATGGCGATATCTCGCTCCGGCAACCGGCAATCGATCAGCTTCGGCCGGCTGTCATTCGCGTCGCAGGGCATGCCGGGCTTCTCGATGGAGCCGGGCGACAGTGTCGGTCTGGAGCACACTGCTTTCTACATGCCGCCGCAGGCTGCCTATTGCAGCGGAACGCATGTCGCCGAAGTCGAGGTCAATATCGGCACCGGTGGCGTGAAAGTCACCAATTACGTCGTCGCGCATGACTGCGGCAACGTCATCAATCCGCTGATCGTCGACGGCCAGGTCCAGGGTGGCGTCGCGCACGGCATCGGCAACGCACTCCTCGAGTTCATGCAATACGACGAGAATGCGCAGCCGATAACGGTGACCTTCGCCGATTATCTAATGCCGATGGCGACCGACGTACCGGATTGCGTCATCGAACATGTCGAGACGCCCTGCCCGCTCAACCCGATCGGCGTCAAAGGCGCGGGCGAAGGCGGCACCATTCCGGCGGCGGCCGCTATCGTCGCCGCCGTCGAGGATGCGTTGTTGCCGTTCGGTGTCACCTTCTCCGACACGCCGCTTTTGCCCGACAAAATCGTCGCCTCGCTCACTGTGGCCAACGCCTACCGGCGGCCGCGCCAACGGAATTGATTGATGACCGAGAAAACCTTCACAAAGGCGTTCGATAGCGCTCGTCACACCACCACGCTGACTTTGACCAAAGCGGACAACGGCAATCGCTTGACCGGCGCCGATATCACCGCGCTTGCCATGGGGATCCGCGATGCCGGTCAAGATGAAAAGAACAAGCTCTTGGTGCTTCGTGCCGAAGGCGACCATTTCTGCCTCGGCCGTATTCCCGAAGCCACACCCGCCCGACGGCATTGGAGATGCGCAGTAGCGTCGCCGATACGATCATGGCGTTCTACGCGGCCATCCGGAACGCCCCGATCCCGGTGATCTGCGTTGTCCAGGGTGAAGCCCGCGGCTTCGGTTGTGCGGTGGCGGCGCAATGCGACATTACCATCGCGTCGCGCACGGCGTTGTTTTCGCTACCTGAACTTGACACCAACATCCCGCCAACTCTGGCGATGTCGGCATTGCTGCAGAGGGTGCCACCGAAGACTATCGCGCATTTGGTCTATACGCGTCAGACCATCACGGCCGACGAGGCGCGGCAATTCGGCCTCGTCAGTCAGGTCAATGAGCGTGCCGAGCTCGATGCCGCGGTCGACCGTATCGTCACCAATCTGGTCGAAAAGCCGCGCGGCGCGCTCACCACTATCAAGGAATATCTCTGGAGCGCGCTTTATGTCGACGCTGGTGCATCGGCGCATTTGGCGCAGAATATGATCTCGGTTGCGATGTCCTCCTTCTAGGAGAGTTCGTCAGGCCGAGAGCTCACTTGTCGCAGCGATATCCGATATTTCGGGCAGGCATTTTTCCAGCGCCGCGAGCGCGCTCATGTGATTGGAGCGAATGAGCGCGGCCGCCAGATTGGCATCGCGATCTTCGTAAGCTTTCACCAGGCGCGCGTGGTCGTCGAGCGACGACTGCATGCGTCCGGGCTGCGACAGGCTGAGGCGGCGCAGCCGCAGCGTTCGCAGCAGCAAGGAGTCCAAAATGCGCTTGACCGTTTTGTTCTCGGCAAGCTGGGTATTGCGATCGTAGAAATCCACATTCGCCCAGACAAATCCGTTGAGGTCGTTACTGCGCGCGGCTTGTTCCATGGCGCCAAGCGGCTCGCGCAGCTTGGTGATGTCAGCCGCCTGACCGTTGCGCGCCACATCGACGGCAATTACTTGGAATAGTGCCGCACGGGCACGGTAAATATCGCGCACTTCGTTGACATCCAGCGAGACCACACGCGGCCGCCGGCGCGGCGGAATTTGCACCAGCCCTTCCTTTTCGAGCAGCATCAAGGCTTCGCGGATCGGCGTGCGGCTGGTGTGAAAGCGGCGCGACAGTTCGACGGAATTCAAATCATCACCGGCCCCGCGCAACTCTTCGATGATTTCAGCCGCGAGTTCGCAGGCGATCTTCGACACTAAGGACGGGCGATCATGATGCTCGGCAATGATGCCGCGCACGGCCTCAAGCGCCCGCGCGAATGAACGCGCGTCACGGACAGGTTTCGCCGCGGATCTGAACTTTGCTGACGCGTCGATGGCGATGATCCTTCCAACCAAGGGCTAGACATTATCATGTCGAACAACATACGACTGCAGCCACCAGATTGTCGACACTCTTTTCTGACGCTTTCGCGATAACCCCATTAAAACAGGGACATTTTGACCGTAGCAGCCTTGACGACATTCGGATTCCGAGATTGAGTGTCGACATAATGGGGTGATGCCAGTCACAGCCCGCTCGGGCAATTTTCAGAGGAAACGCAGGAGCAAGGATGTCAGCAGGCTCATTCGTTACCGGCAATATGGACTATATCCGCCGCCCCTTCGTCGCCACCATCAAACCGGGTCATCGCGTCCTCATCCTCAGCGATTTCTCGCACGATCCACGGGTCTGGCAGGTGGTGCAGAGCATCTGCGCGGAGCTCGGCGCCGAAACGACCGTCGCCTTGTTTGAGCGCCGGCCGGCCGATTATTACGATCCGCCATCCGCGGTCTGCGAAGCGATGATGAAGTCGGATTTCAACGTGCTGCTGTCGTCGACCGGCATGTTGCATTGCCACGCCAATTTTACCGCCATGGCGGCCGGTATTCCGGCGATCTGCATGGACGGCGGCATGCAGCTCGAATGGTTCCAGTCCGGTGCGGTGACCGATGACATGAAGCAAATCGCGGTGCGCAAACATTACGTTGCCAAGAACGTGTTTGGACCGAACGCGCGCGAATGCCGCGTCACGTCGAAATACGGCACCGAATTCACCTACAACGTCGCCAACCGTATCACCCAACCGCCGCTGCCGACCGACAAATTCGATCCCTATGGGATCGTCAATTTTGCCAAGGACGAGAATCGGCCGGGCAATAATCTTCTCTATTACCTGTTCCCGACCGGCGAGTTCAACGTCGCGCCCGTCGAAGGCAGCGCCAACGGCAAGCTCGTCATCGACCTGACGATGCATCACATCGGCCGCCTGCTGACACCGATCGAATTGACGGTCAAAGACGGCCGCGTGATCGATATCGACGGCGGCGCCGAGGCGCGCATTCTACGCGACTATTTGGAAGAGTACGGCGACGAGAACGCTTATATGTGTCCGGCTGAAGCCTCCGTCGGCGTCAACGCCAAAGCGGTGGTGCGCGGCATTCAGCGCGAAGACAAGAACATCATGGGTACGCTGCATTTCGGGCTCGGCACCAATGTCGATGTCGGCGGTTCGATAAAATCGAAAATTCACATGGACGGTGTGATCCTGCATCCGACGCTCTATGTCGACGGCATCAAGCGCATCGACAACGGTAAAATCTTGGTTCCGATCGAGGGCGACTGATCGGCTTTCCCGAGATGCCTAGCCACGCTTACGCAGGGCCCCGGAGAGGGCCCTGGATGAACTGCGCCGATCTGACGCCATGGCGTGATTGACGGACTTTTGGAAATTAATGCTATCGTGATGTTTCCGAAGGACTGGGAAACGCGGTCCCGCCCGGGGAGCTGAGGGTAAAGAAATGATAAGCAAACGAAATGGATCGGTACGCGGTGTTGCGCTTGCGGCAATGATGGCTGCTGCAGTTCTTGCAGCACCCTCAACGGCATTATCCCAAGACAGCAAAACTCAGGACGGCAAAACCTACGTCATGAAGTTGAGCACCGCGACGATCAACGATACCCAGCACGAGTGGATGAAGCGTTTTGCCGCGGCGGTAGAGAAAGATTCCGGCGGCCGTATCAAAGGTGAAATCTATCCGGCAAGCCAGCTTGGTTCGATTCCGCGCCAAATCGAAGGCACTCAATTCGGCTCGATCCAGGCTTGGATCGGACCCCCGGAGTTTTTGGTTGGCGTCGACGAACGCTATGAGGCGCTGAGCGCGCCCGGCACATTTGCCGCCGAGCAGGATGCGCGCCTGATCAACGATCCTGCCGTTCGCGACATGATGCTTGCATTGGGCGCCAATAAGGGCCTGACCGGCATCGGGTTATTTCCGCTGGCACCCTCCGGAATCGTCACACGCAAACCGGTGCGTCATCTCGCCGAATTCAAAGGTATGAAGATTCGCGTGCTGGCCTCGCCGTTCCAATTGGCGATGATAAAGCGGATCGATGCCTCGCCGGTCGCGATGTCGCTCGGCGACGTTTTGACCGCGTTGCAGCAGGGCGCGCTCGATGGTGCGCTGGGCTCCATCCCCGTATTCGGTCCGATGCACTACGTCGATGCCGCGAAATACGACACCGATATCGGCCAACCCTATGTTAACACCATCGTTGTCATGAACAAGAAATGGCTCGAAGCACTACCGCTCGACCTGCAAAAGATCGTGCGCGACGACGCGGCGGCGAACTCCACTGGCATTATCCCCTTCGTGACCGACTTCTACGCCGCGCAGCGCAAGGCATGGACGGATCAGGGCGGCGAGTTGATCACTCTTCCCGCGGATGAGCAGGCCGCCTTCATGTCCAAGATTTCCGACATCGCCGACGCGCTGTCGAAGGACAAACCGGCGCTGAACAAGGCGGTCAACGTAGTCATCGACGCTGCTGCTCGCAACAAATAGCGCCACAGGCATGGCTCTGGAATCTCCAGCGCCGCGATGGCCGCATTTGCCTAGTTCCCCGCTAATCAAGCCCGTCGCGAAAAGGATAGCCTTGGCTATGTCACCGACTGCTTCGACGGATTCACCGCAGTCTGAGGGGCTTGGGCGATCGCTGTGCTTACGAGTGGCCGGAGACCTACGACTGATTCGCCGATGAGCGCCGCGTCGGCTTCACCTACGAATGGGAGTAGTTATGATTTTATTGTCCAACGGTGGAACCAACGTCCAGAGGAGCGCGGCACCGTCTGATACCATCCTGATCGGCACCGTCGACGGCATTGCACTGCTGGCGCGAACCGCACACGGGTGGACGGTGAAACACCGTGCCATAAGAGGCGTCTTCGTCAGTGGCGTGACGGCGCTGGACGATGGGACATTGTTTGCTTCGACGCGCGGCGTCGGCATGGCGCGGAGCGACGATGGCGGCATTAAATGGACCTGGATCAACGATGGCCTTTCGCACTACGAGTTTTGGTCAACGCGCGCCGGCCGTTTGCACGGCCGCGACGTTGTATTCGCTGGCGCCCTGCCCGCCCATCTTTATATCAGCGAGGACAAAGGTACGTCTTGGCGCGAGCTTAAGGCATTCCGTGAAACAAAGAGCGTGTCGCAATGGACCTTTCCGCCACCGCCGCGCATCGGGCACATCAAGGATATCGTGATTGATGGTGTGCGCCTTCTTGTTGGCGTCGAGATAGGATCGCTCCAGGTGTCCGACGATTTCGGCAAGAGTTTTATTGAGCTCCCCGTCGATCCGGATCCGCAGGAATGCGACATCCATCGTATTCTCGTGCACCCGGACCGCCCGGATCGCATCATCATCGCCAACGGTCTGGTGGGCATGATGACAAGCGAAGACCGCGGCGCCTCTTGGCGAAAAATCCGATGCCGGCCGGGGCGAATTATCCGGACGCGGTTGTCGTACACCCGGATCAGCCCGATCTTCTGTTCATGTCGGCTGGCGTCGGCTGGCCGCTACATTGGTATGAACTTGGCCGTGCGCGGGGAAAGATCTTCCGCAGTCGCGACGCCGGGCAGACCTGGGAGCGGCTTCTCGGCGGCCTGCCGAATGGCCAGCGGGCATTGTTCAGTGCTTTGACAATCGAAGCCTGTCAGGGGAGTTGGTCGCTCCATGCCGTCGATACGGACGGCCAGGTTTTCGAGAGTACCGATGGCGGCGACAGCTGGACGATAATTGCCGACGTGCCGCCGGTTTCAAAGGCTGACTTTTACAAAGGGCTGATACGCGATCGGGTTACGCTCGCCAATGTCGACGACATTGTTGCCAACCCAACCGCCACCAAGCGCTGGCAGGACGCAGCTGACAAGCTAGGTCAAGCTTAAGAGACTGGTGTAAACAAGTTATCGCGCATACTAGTAACCAAACATTCCGCCGCATAGCGGCCTTATCACCTTAAATCCAGTTCCAAAAAAGCCGGGAGCAACCATGGCCGCACAGGTAAAAGACAAATTCATTCCCCCATTCAAAGCCGACGTCGTAGGATCGCTGCTGCGACCGCAAGCCATTCTTGACGCGCGCGCCGCCCATAGCGCGGGCAAGCTCACGCGCGAGGCGCTTTGGGACATTGAATGCGCCCATATCGGCGAAGCCGTCGCCCTGCAGAAGAGCGTCGGGCTGAGGGTTTGCACAGACGGGGAATATCACCGTCGTCATTGGTTTATGGACTTCGTCGAGCGAATCGAAGGTGTCGCCTTCGAGGGTGGATTGAAAACAACCTTCCAGACGGAGTCCGGGCCGATAGAATTTGCTCCGCCGCGCGTCATCACCGCACGCAAGCTGAAGCGAGTGCGCGCGCTGGCGGTCGATGAATTCAAGGATTTCAAGCCGCTCGCGGACGCCGCGGGCTTAATGCCGAAGCAAGTGATCCCGTCGCCGACGCTGCTGCATTTCCGCAGTGGCCGGGCCGGCGTCGACATGAAAGCCTATCCCGACATCGCCGAATATTTTTCCGACCTTGCGCTCGTTTATCGCGAGGAAATCGCCGCGCTTTATGAAGCCGGTTGCCGCTACCTCCAGATCGACGAGACGAACTTTCCGTTTTTGTGCGACCCGAAACTGCACGGCCATGTGCGCTCGATCGGCGAAGATCCGAAGACGATCCAGCACACCTATGCGAAATTGCTGAACGACGTGACGCGCGATCGGCCGGCGGATATGCGGATCGTCATGCATATGTGCCGCGGCAATCACGAAAGCGCCTGGGTCGCCTCGGGCGGCTATGAGCCGGTCGCCGAGGTCGCATTCGGGCAAATCGACGCCGACGGCTTCTTCCTAGAATACGACACCGATCGCGCCGGCGGTTTCGAGCCGTTGCGGCATCTGTCGGGGAACAAGGTCGCGGTGCTCGGCCTCGTGACGACGAAGAAGCCCGCGCTCGAAAGCAAGGACGCGCTTGTGCGCCGCATCGAAGAAGCGGCAAAGTTTGTTCCGCTCGAACGACTCGCGCTATCGCCACAGTGTGGCTTCGCCTCCACGATCGGCGGCAATCGGCTTAGCCTCGATGACGAGAAGCGCAAGCTGGAATTGGTGGTGGAGACCGCGCGCGAAGTTTGGAGTTGAACGACGCGCTCGCGTTACATGGGAGGAACTCCGATAATGTCAGAGGCCAACTCTCTTCCGGCCATAAAGCTCGCGCTGGCCGCGATCGCGGCTTTGGTTATTTGCCTGCCGGCAGCCGAAGCAGATGCCCAAAGCTACCCTAGTCATTCCATTACGCTGATTGTCCCAGCCCCTGCCGGCGGTGGCACCGACACTCAAGCCCGCATCCTCGCCCCTAAGCTTAGCGAGTTGATCGGACAAACAGTCGTCATTGAAAATCGCGGCGGCGCGAGCGGCAATATCGGCGCCCAAGCCGTAGCGAAGGCAGACCCGGATGGTTACACGCTTCTGGCTATGATCTCCTCGCACGTTATGAATCCCTTCGTTCTGAAGTCCGTGCCGTACGATATCGATCATGATTTTGCGATGATTTCGCGCACTGTCACCGCGCCGGAGGTTCTCATCGGCAATCCCACCTTGCCGGCGAAGAATCTGAAAGAATTGCTCGCCTATATGAGAGCCAATCCTGGAAAAATCACATTCGGCTCCGCAGGTGTCGGCAGTCTTTCACATTTAATCGTCGAACTGTTCGAACAGGACGCCGGCGTAAAGCTCCTGCATGTGCCCTACCGCGGCACACAACCGGCGCTCAACGATGTCCTGGGCGGCCAGGTTGCGGTCATGATGCCAGATCTAACCATTGCGCTCAGTAATATTCAGTCTGGAAATCTACGCGCCTACGGCGTCACCAGCGCAGCGCGCTCGCCGGCTGCACCCAATCTGGCGACAGTCGCGGAGGCCGGCTTGCCGGGCTTTGAGGCGGTGCAATGGTTCGGCCTCGCGGCACCGGCCGGCACACCCAAAGACATAGTCGACAAATTGCATGCCGCCGTCACCAAGGCCCTTGCCGATCCAATGGTGAAGAAGCGTTACGAGGAGCTCGCCATGACGCCGGCGCCCAGCGCGTCGCCACAAGACTATGCCAAATTCGTTCACGACGAAGGCGCACGCTGGGGCAAAGTGGTCGAAGACGCCCATATCGCCGCCCAGTAAACGGAACATCGGTAAAGTTTTGAAATGCAGGAGTTGCAATGACACTCGTCCTCAAGGGCGTAATGCAAAGCCCAGTGACACCGCTCAAGGAGGATTTTAGTCCCGACTACGAAATCTTCGAGAGACTCGTCGATTTTCACGTGCGCACTGGCGCAACCGCGATTTCGTGGCCGCACCACAAGGCGGAGTCGCACAACCTCACGATTGCCGAACGCAAGGCCCTGGCGGAAGTGGCGATCAAGACCGTCGCCAAGCGTGTTCCGATTTCAATTCACGTTAGTACGCTGGCGCTCGAAGACACCTACGACCTGGCTCGTCACGCCCAGAAATCAGGCGCCGACGCGATCATCGCGATTACGCCCTATTTCTGGAAATACCCGCCGGAGGCGATCTACGATTATTTCGTCGACCTCGGCACTTCGATCGATCTGCCACTTATCACCTACAACTCGCCGAGCTATCTCGCCGGGATCGAATTCACGGGTGAATTGACGGCAAGACTGATCGAGCGGTTGCCCAATCTTATCGGAATGAAGGAAGCCAGTTTCAACAGCGGAAAATTCTTTGAAATCCTGCGTGCAGCTTTGCCGCTGCGGCCGGACTTCGCGATGATCGCGGGTGTTGAATATCTCCTGCCGTCGGTGTCGCTCGGCGGCGCCGGTTCTTATTCATCCGCAGGCGCGATTTGTCCCAATTTATGCGTCGAGTTGTACGATTGCTGCGCCGCCGGCAAATGGGAACGTGCGCGGGAACTGCAATACAAGCTGTCGCAGCTCTGGCTGTTATTCCGCGATCAATATCCCTCCTCGCTCAAAGGCGGCTGCGTCATCATGGGTCGGCCAGTTGGTCCGACGAGGCCGCCGCTGCCCACCGCATCGCCGGAGCGCATCAAATTCATCGAGCAGCAGCTGGAGGCCCTCGGCATTCTGCAAAGCGAGCCGCACGGCTGGTGACGAAGTTCGGTCCCGAATAACGCGTAACGAGAGGATAACTCTGTGACTGCTTTCAAATTTTCCTTGGTGCATGCTCCCGTCACTTCCTTCGCAAACGGCCAAGTCGATCTAATCGGCTACGGCAAGGTGCTCGATTTTCATTTGCGCGGCGGCGCCGAGGGATTGGCACTGCCGATGCACGTGGGTGAATCCGTAAGCCTTACGATTGGCGAACGCGAAGCTCTGTTCGAATTCGCCATTAAGCATGTCAAAGGCCGTATCCCTGTGATTGCAAATGTCAGCGAAGCCGGCACCGAAATCGCGGCCTCGCTCGCGGACCATGCCGCGAAGGCAGGCGCCGCGGCGATCATCGCCACCGTTCCGTATTATTGGACGCCGCCGCAAAGCATGCTCGTTGAGCATTTCATCGCCATCGGCAACGCGGCTAAAATTCCGCTCTTTCTCCTCAATTCACCTGGCGAGATGAACGAGGTCACAATCGCGAGCAATTCCGTGACCGATCTATTAAAGCGCTTGCCGAACATGGCGGGCCTGATCGATATGAGTCTCGACTGGCAATATATGATCGAGGTTATCACCGTCGCCCGCGCCGTGCGCCCCGACTTCCAACTTATTTCCGGAAACGAATATATGATCTCTGCGGCGGCAATCGGTGCCACGGGTCTGCTCTCACCCCTCGCCGCGATAGCGCCCAAGCTGATCGGCAGCCTCTACGCGCTGTGCATGGCCGAGAAATTCACCGAAGCCAGGCCGGCACAGGAGCAAGCAGCAATCTTATATCGAGCGTTGCACGACGCCGGTGTCGGTGGGCTCAAGACGGGTTTGCGGGCAATGGGACGCGATTGCGGCACGCCGCGTCCGCCACTGACAAGTCTTAGCGAGGCTGATACGAAAGTTCTGCTCGCGCAATTGGCCGCGGCGGGCGCGATGAATTCTGAACCGCGCGGCTGGGCCTAGAAAGCATTCGGTCGAACCTATGAAGGTTGCACTGGTTACAGGGGCCTCCTACGGCGTCGGCGCGGCTACCACCCTCGCGCTCGCACGCGACGGCTTCCACGTCGTCCTTACCGCGACCCGCGAGCGCAATCTTGACGCGACTTTGGCCACTGTGCGCGAAACCGGTCAAAATGCTTTTGGCATTGAACTCGATCTTCGTTCGCAATTGAGCATAGAAAAAGTAGCCGCAGCCGCGATCGAAGCTTTTGGCCAAGTCGACGTGCTGATCAACAATGCAGGTGTCAACCTGCGCAGTAAGGCGATCGAGACCGAGCGCGACGAGTTCGAAGATGTCTTATTGACCAACGTAACAGGCACCTTCTTCCTGACGCAGCAGATAGGCCGCTATCTGATCGCACGGCACTCGCCAGGGCGCATCATCACGATCTCGTCGGCCCATGCACTGGTTGGGGCCGCCGAGCGTTCGGCCTATGGCATCAGCAAAGCGGCGCTGCTGCAAATGACGCGCATGCTCGCGGTCGAATGGGCCGAATACGGTATCACCGTGAATGCGGTCGCGCCCGGGCGCCTCGATACCACTTCACCGTCACGCGCCGAAACCGGATCGAACAAAGATTACATGGAAGCCATGCTCAAACGTATCCCGCTGCATCGGCTGGCGACGGCGGAGGAAGTCGCCGCGGCGGCCGTCTTTCTCGCCGGGCCGGGCGCGGCGTCCATCACCGGGCAAACAATTGTCATCGACGGGGGCCTGACAACTGCGTGAGCGGCGCATGTTGGGCAACAAGAAAGGGGATCTGGGGAACGCAAAGTGGACAGTGTCGATTTTGATGCCTTGGAAGCGCAGGCGCAGGCAAAAATGGCTCCGGCGTCGTTCGCATTCTGCGCCGCCGGTGCTGACGACGAGATCAGCGCCGTTGAGAACATAACCGCTTGGCGTAACCTGCGGCTGCGGCCGCGCGTGCTGAATGATATTTCAAATATCGACACACGGGTCTCCCTGCTCGGCCATAGCGTGCCAACTCCCATAATGGTGGCACCTACCGGTCGCCACAAATTGTTCAATGCCGAAGGCGAACGGGCTACAGCACGCGGCGCTTCGGCAGCCGGCGCCCCCTATGTGATGGCTAGCAACGCCAACGTGACAATCGAGGATGTCGCCGCCGAGCGGCTTGAGGCGCCACAGTGGTTCCAGCTTTACTACTGGCCGAACCGCGCGGAGGTCGAGGATTTGATAGACCGCGTCGCGGCTGCGGGATTCACGGCCCTGGTGCTGACCGTGGATGCGCCGGCGGGCGGCTGGAGCCCGCGTGCGGCACGCGAGCAGCATGAGCCGTCACCCGACATCCTCAACATCAATATGCCCGGCTCGCCGATGGCGCGCACCTTCTACCATCCCGATTTCGTCGGACAGGTATTATATCCGGCTACCTGGCCTGATCTGGAGTGGCTGGTGAAGCGTTCGCCGATGCCGGTCATTGTAAAGGGCGTGTTGCGTGCCGACGATGCCGTGCGTTGTGTCGATTGCGGTGCCCGCGCGATCATGGTCTCCAATCACGGCGGCCGTCATCTCGACACCACCGTGACGACCGCCGCGGCAATTGGCGAGATTGCGTCCGCGCTTTCCGGCACGGTGGAAGTCTATGTCGATGGCGGGATCCGGCGCGGCTCGGACATTTTTAAGGCTCTGGCGCTCGGCGCCCGCGCCGTGATGATTGGCCGGCCCGTGATCTGGGGCCTCACCATGCAGGGGGCCGACGGGGTCAAAATGGTCCTTGAGCACCTACGCGTCGAACTCGTGCGCACCATGCAACTCGCCGGCGCGGCAAGGCTGAAGGACATAACGCCGGATTTTCTTGCATCTCGGCCGAACGCATAGGCTGCTTTCGGGGCTCACCGCCATAATCACGGCCTCTACACGATCGTACTTTGCGCACTTACATTTAGTGTAATGGGTTGACCGAAGTTATGACCTGGGGGTGCCGTGCCGGCTCCCAAACGCGTTGCCGAGCGAAACCGGCAATGTCACACTGGACTTACTTCCTTGCGGCCTGGAAAGGAAACACGATGACATCATCGACAGAGCGCGCCGTTCTCGCCGGCGGATGCTTTTGGGGTATGCAGGATTTGATCCGCAAAATGCCGGGCGTACTTTCGACACGCGTGGGGTATAGTGGTGGCGACGTCCCCAACGCCACCTATCGCAACCACGGCACGCATGCGGAAGCGATCGAAATCATATTCGATCCGAAAGTCATGTCGTACCGAACGCTACTCGAATTCTTTTTCCAAATTCACGATCCCACCACACCCAATCGCCAGGGCAATGACAGAGGCACCAGCTACCGCTCGGGAATTTATTACGTGAGTGCCGAACAGAAGAGGATTGCGGAAGACGCCATCGCGGATGTCGAAGCATCTCGGCTCTGGCCAGGCAAGGTCGTGACCGAGGTCGCGCCGGCCGGTCCGTTCTGGGAAGCCGAACCGGAACACCAGGATTATCTGGAAAAATATCCGCAAGGATACACTTGCCATTTCGTACGCCCCAACTGGAAACTTCCCCGTCGAGCAGAAACGGCCAAAGCCAGCTAGTGTCCTGGGTCAAAAGTTCGCATCATTGAGATTGGACTTTTAGCTGAGTGTTGTAGACGCAGAAGCGCTCGATTGAGGCGAGGATGTCGTCGGCCGATTTTGTCCACCGGAACGGCTTTGGGTTGGCGTTGTGCTGATCGATAAAGGTGGTGATGGCAGCCTTCAAAGCGACGACGCTGCGGTGAATGCCGCGTCGGATTTGGCGTTCGGTCAGCAAGGCAAAGAAGCGCTCTACCTGATTGATCCAGGAGGAACTGGTCGGCGTCAGATGCACGTGCCAGCGCGGACGCCGGTTCAACCAGTTTCGGATCAACGGAGCCTTGTGGGTTGCGTAGTTGCCGAGGACCAGATGCACGTCGATGTCGGCTGGCACGGCGACCTCGATCTCATCGAGAAATTTGCGGAATTCGATGGCGCGATGGCGCGCGTAACACTTGCCGATCACGCGGCCAGTAGCGATGTCGAGGGCGGCGAACAGCGAGGTGGTGCCATGGCGCTTGTAGTCATGGCTGCGTCGTGCCGGCTGGCCGGGACGCATCGGCAGCATGGGCTGGCTGCGGTCGAGCGCCTGGATTTGCGACTTCTCATCGACACACAGGACGACGGCATGAGCCGGCGGCGAAACGTAGAGACCGACCACGTCGCGGACCTTGGCGACAAAGTCCGGATCGGTGGAGAGCTTGAAGTTCTCCAGCCGGTGCGGTTGCAGGCCGAAGGCGCGCCAAATCCGCTGCACGGTAGATACCGACAGACCGCAGGCTCGCGCCATGCCGCGCGAACTCCAATGCGTCGCATCCGGCGGGACGCTTTCGAGCGTGCGCACGATCACCGCCTCAATACGGGCGTCATCAATCGTGCGCGGCGTGCCGCTGCGCAGCTCATCCCGCAATCCATCCATGCGATGTTCGACAAAGCGCCGGCGCCACTTGCCGACGGTGGTCTGGTCGATCTGCAGATCGGCCGCGACCTGCTTGTTCTGCTTGCCGGTCGCGCAACGCAGCACGATCCGCGCCCGCAACGCCAGCGCCTGCGTGGTGTTGCGCCGCCTCGCAAGCGACGTCAGCTCCGCGCGCTCCGCATCACTGAGCACCAAAGCCGCCAATTGTCGCCCCGCCATGATCCGCTCCATGCCCCGACAAGCCTGACACGGCGGCGTGAATTTGCAATATGGCAAAGTTTAGATTTCGGGACACTAGGCAGCTTCCCGATCATTGACGGCGTGCTTCCGGCCGCCTATTTGGTGCGGCTGCGCTGCAGGTGCGCAACCGCTCGACCCCTCGGTGCGTACCACGGCATGATATGTAAGCTGCCCATCTTCGCCGTCGTTGCTGTAGCGACTCTGTGGGCTGCACCGGTTCACGCGGATGAATTGGCGCCGCCACAAGTCCCTTCCGCCATCGCCGCCAATCCCCTGGCAGCACGTTCGCTTGACGAATTCGCCGCCACGCGAGACCGTCCGCTGTTTACTCCCAGTCGTCGTCCACCGCCTCTGCCGATGGCTCAGCGCGTCGAGCCGACACCCGCACCACCGCCGAACTTGACGCTATTCGGAACTCTCGTGGATGCTGAGGGACCGAGCGCCATCGTCCGCGACACGCCTTCCGGGAAAGCCGTACGCGTGCGCGTCGGCGATGATCTCGATGGCTGGAAGATAGCGCAGATCGACGACCGCCAACTCATGCTGTCGCTCGACGATCGCTCGGTCACCTTCACGATGTTCGGCGCAGGTCATGCGGAGGAGCATACCGGCGCAATCAGCCATGCGCCGCCCGTGCTGGAAGCCAAATCCGCAGGGCATTAAGCCCGCCCTGCGTCCCTAGGCCTCACCGTAAAGACGCGGCGAGGATAGCCTTCGCATAACTGTCACAGGCCTTGGCTAACCGGTTGGATGGTGGCCAGCGTGCGGGTGTCCTTGAAATGCGGAAAATGCGGCTTCTAATTTCGGGTTTGGCCGCGCTGATCACCGTGCTCGCGACGAGCGAAGCGGACGCCGCCGATTTCGTGCTGGTGAACCAGTCAGGCCTTGTACTCGACCAGCTCTACGTATCGCCGTGCGCCGGCCGGCATTGGGGGCCCAACCAGCTGACGGGTACGCTGGTGGAAAGTTCGCGAAGCTTCACGGTGTCGAACCTTCCGCCCGGTTGTTACGACCTCAAGGTGGTACTGCCGCCCTGGAATGCATGCATCATCAACGGTGCCGCGATTTTCAAATCTCTGGTCTGGACGATCACCTGGTCGACCGTCACCGAATCCGCATTCGAGGACTGCTCGCGGACGGCGCATATCGTATCCGGGGGACGATTGCCGTGGCTTCCCTACGGCGGACAGTGAAGGTCGGTCGCGAGAAAGGTAGCCGAAACCGAACCCACAGTAGGTCGGCGCCGCACCAAAATCGGTTTGCGGCCCAATACGACGGAAAAGCTTGCGGATGTTGGCCAACGACTTCATCGCCCACCTCGCCGATAGGGGCGTCCTGCACAACGGACACGATCGCGATCGTGGCAGCGCTGCGGACAACACCGCCAATGGCGCGGCCGACGATATCGATTGGCTCGGGCTGACGAAGCTCACGCCATCGGCTTTCGCAGACGAGCTTGCGGCATTCTACGGTTACGCCCGCGTCCAACGCGGCGATCTTCTTTCCGGCCAGTTCGCCGGCGAAAAAATGTCCTGGCGCTTCCTGCGTGAGCACCGGCTTTTTCCGTTCGAGGATCGATCGGGCGCGCTTGCGCTTGCGCTTGCCTTTCCGACCGATCACGAAACTGTCCGCGCGGTTGAGGTGGCATTGCGCCGCCCGGTCGCGGTCATGGTTTCCACCAGCGACGATATTGATGCAGCGCTTGCCACCAAGCTCGAGGCTTCCAAACCGAGTCCGGCGATTGCCGCCGAGACTACGGCATCCGAGGACGACCTCGACGATCTGCGCGATCTCGCCCGGGGGGCCCCTGTGGTGCGCGCTATCGACGATCTTCTCAGGCTGGCGGTTGAGCAACGCGCCACCGATCTGCATATCGAGCCGTTCGGTCAATCGCTGCAAGTGCGGCTTCGCGTCGACGGCCTGCTGAAGGCTATTCCGGCGCCGCCGATGACCATGGCAAAGGGACTGCTGTCCCGCCTCAAGATCATGGCCGGCCTGAATATCACCGAGCGGCGCCTGCCTCAGGACGGGCGCGCTCGCATCGTCGTCAATGGCGCCGAGATCGACTTGCGTGTCGCGACCACGCCCACGATGTATGGGGAAAGCGGTGTCATTCGCTTGCTTCGAAAAGGTTCGGGAGTCGTCTCACTCGACAAGCTCGGACTTTCGCAACGCGACGAAACGATACTGCGCACAACTTTGCAGTCTCCCTTCGGCATGATCGTCGTGACCGGCCCGACTGGATCGGGCAAGACGACGACGCTCGCCGCGTCGCTCGCCTATATCAACGAGCCGAGCCGCAAAATCCTGACGATTGAAGATCCGATCGAATATCAGATTCCTGGCATCAACCAGACCCAGATTCATCCCGCCATCGGCCTTACCTTCGCGACCGCACTGCGTTCGTTTCTGCGGCACGATCCCGACGTCATCATGGTCGGTGAGATGCGAGATTCCGAAACCGCCCATATTGGGGTTCATGCCTCACTTACAGGCCATCTCGTACTGACGACGCTGCACACGAACACGGCGGCCGGGGCCATGACGCGCCTGATCGACATGGATGTGGAGAGCTTTCTTCTCGGTTCATGTGTCCGGGCGATCGTCGGCCAGCGGCTGGTCCGCGTGCTTTGCGAACATTGCAAGGAACAACACACGTTGTCGACGGCCGATGTCGCCCAAGATTCAAGATACGCTGCGCTGGGCCTCGCGGCCGGGGAGACGATTTTCCGCCCGAAGGGCTGCGAGTGGTGCGGCTTTTCCGGCTTTCGGGGGCGCAAGGGCGTTTTCGAAATCATCGAGGTGACGCCGGCGGTCCGGCGTGCGATCGGCCGCAAGACCGATACGATGGAACTGGAGCAGGTCGCGCGCGGCGAAGGCATGATCACGATGATCGAAGACGGCGTCGCCAAATGCCGATCGGGACTGACGACCGTCGATGAAATCTTCCGTGTCGCGGCAAGTCTGTAGGTTTTTGCATGCCGCAATTTCACTATCGTGCCGTCACGCAAGCTGGCGAAGTTGTCATCGGTGAGGCCGAGGCACCCACTCGGGAAGAGGTCATTCGGCGCATAGAATATCTCGGCCATCTGCCGATCGAAGCGAAAATCGTAAGCAAAGGCACACTTAGCCTTGGCTTTCCAGCGCGAGCGCCGCGGTCCCGCGACATCACGACCTTCCTGACCCAGCTTGCCCTTCTCGTCGGTGCCGGGCTGACGCTGCAGGCGGCACTGCAAACATTGGCCGCCGACGCCGGCAAGGCGGTTGCGCTCTTCGCCGAAGATTTAGGCTCCTCGATTTCCGCCGGTCAGAGCTTCGCGGAGGCTTTGGAGCGCCATCCGTCGATCATCGAGCCGGCTTATGTCGCAATGCTTCGTGCCGGCGAAGCCTCCGGAAAGCTTGACGGGGTACTGCGTGCCATTGTCGATGACCGGACACGGCGCGAACAGATGGCCGAGCGCATCAGTTCGACGATCCGCTATCCGATCTTTCTGGTCGTTTCGGCAGTCCTCATCCTCCTGTTCTTTCTCATTTACGTGGTGCCGCAATTCGAGAACGTGTTCACGGATCTGAAGAACCGGCTCAATCCTGGCGCGGCCTTCGTGCTTGCAGCATCCTTGTGGCTGCGCGCTGATTTCGATCTGGTCATCGGCAGTTGCGTCGTAATCATTCTCGGCGGCTGGCTGCTGCTGCACGACCGCGGGCGGCGCGCCAGGCTTGCCGCGTTCTTCGCAAAGCTCCCCGGCATCGCCGGGACGATGCGGGATCGACGTACCGCTCGACTTGTCGGCACGCTCGGCCTGCTGGTCGGCAACGGAGTGCCGCTTCCAGCTACCTTAAAAATCCTGCGTAATATTATTTCCGAACCGCATTACGTTGCGGCTATCGACCAGCTGTACGATCAAGTTCGCAACGGCCGCCGATTTGCCGATGCATTGGCGGACACGGACCTTCTTCCGCCCTTGGCGATCAGCATGCTCAAGGTCGGCGATGAGACCGGCGATCTGGCGTCCATCGCCAGCCATACCGCGCAATTCTACGAGCACAGACTGAGCGTCGGTCTCGACCGGCTGATGGGAGTGGTCGGCCCGGCGGCCATAGTTCTGGTTAGCATTGTCATAGGAGCGTTAATCATTTCCATTATGAGCGCTCTTTTGAGCATCACGGATCTGGCACAATGACACATACGCAGGCTGCTGCGGAACCGACACACACGCAGGCTGCTGCGCAACGCGGGATCGCTCGCGCACAATCCGCCGGCATGGCCGGCTATACCTTGATCGAAATGCTAGTGGTCTTGACGATCATTAGTCTCATCGTGGGTCTGGTGGGACCCCGGGTATTGAATTATCTCAGCGAATCGCGGGTGAAGACCGCCAAGCTGCAGATCGAGAACCTCGGTTCGGCGCTCGATCTTTTCTACATGGATACCGGGCGTTATCCGACCAGTTCCGAAGGCCTCGCCGCGCTCGTGCAGCGCCCCTCCGACGTGGAGGTGTGGAATGGGCCCTACATCAAAGGTTCTCGCCTGCCGTTAGATCCGTGGGGGAATAATTACCAGTATCGCTCGCCCGTCGAACACCTTCCGCCATACGAGATCATTTCGCTGGGCTCCGACGGCCACGAGGGCGGCACCGGGACGGCGGCCGACATTTCGAATGTGGAGCACTGAACGAAAGGCCGGATTCACGCTGCTGGAAATGATGGCGGTGCTGCTGATCATCGCCCTGGTTTCATCGCTCGTGATCGCAGCCACGCCCGGCACCGGGCGCGCGGGACTGAAGGCCATCACTCTTCAGACCGCGGCCATGCTGCGACGCGAGCGCGTGAGCGCGATCCTGGGCGGACGCACAACACGGGTCTCGTTCAGCGACGACCGTCGGCTGCTGGTCGGAGATGGCGGCGATCGTGTCGCGATCCCGAAGGACATCGTGTTCGACTTGGTCGGCGTGGATGATTTGTGGGACGGACGCCGTGCCGTCGTTCGTTTCGACCCGGACGGTACGTCGTCGGGGGCGGTACTTAAATATACGCGCGAAGAGGCCGGATATGAGGTTCGGGTCAATTGGTATACCGGCGGCGTCTCGATCGTTGCCGCGCAACCCCGATAGCACCCAGGCCGGTTTCACGCTCCTCGAGGCGCTGGTCTCTTTGACACTGATCCTGGCCTTCGCCGAGGTATTGGGTCCGCTGCTGTTTCATGCGCGCCGGATCACGGTCAACGCCGACGGACGGGTCGCCGCGCAGATCCTGCTGCGGGCTTTGTTGCAGGATCCGGTCGGCCGCATGAATCTCATCGAGTTGCAGCGCGAGGGAGAGACCGAAGGCCTGCAGTGGCGGATCACCGCGCAGCCGGCCGACATCGCGGCCTCTTTTCCTCCTCATGCATCGCAATCGCAGGGCCAAAAGGCGAGCGAACCTCCCGCACAATGGAAAGCCTACCGGGTGATCGCCAGCGTGTCGTGGGCGCCGGGACAATCCATCAGCGCCGAAACTGTGCGTCTCGGTACAACGGAGTGAGGCACCGTGCAGCAGCACCACGCACGCGACCAGCGCGAAGATCAAAACGGATTTACGCTGGTGGAGATGGTCGCGGCCTTCGCGATCGGATCGGTAATCATTCTTACGGCGGCCGCGCTTTTGCATAACGTAGCCCTTTCTTTTGACCGCGGCACCAGCCGCGTCACCGGCGGCGAACGCCTCGCCATCGCCGCCGATCGCCTGGCGACCGACATCGCCTCGGCTGGTTTTGTCCTGCAGAAGACGTCGGCTGGCATTGCGGTTGCCTTTGCCGGGGCGCCGGCGAGAGTCGTCTTCGTCGGGTTCGAAGGCGCTGATGCGGGGCCGCAGCGGCACGACCACCAATCCGACGGCCAGGAGGTCGTAAGCCTGACGGTCGAACCGGCCGACGAGGGGACCCAGATTGTCAGACGTCGTGCGTCTTGGCCGGGCCCCCGCACATCCATCGAAGACGTCGCACTCAAAGACGATGTCGTGCTCCTTAAAGGTTCCTTCGACGCCGCATTCGCATTTGCACGCGCAGCCCCCGACGGCGGGCTGAGCTGGGTCGACACTTGGGCCGGTGAACATACGTTGCCGCGCCTGGTGAAGCTCGCTCTGCGTGACCGTGTGTCCGGCGCCGATCTGCTGGGCGGCGCCGAGTTCGCCATCCGCGCCGACGCACCATTGCCTTGCGCTGCTGCGGACGCAGGCGCCGAGTGCCTGTCCGCTTCGGGCTCCGAACCGCAGCAATCGCCGCAGACGGCCCCGCAACAGTCGCCGAGGAGTTCGCCGTGAAGGCAGGTGCGCGTGACGGCGTCATTTTAGTTACGGTACTGTGGACAGTCGCACTGTTGGCGATGCTCGCGGTGGCTGCCTCGTTGACCTTTCGGGGTTTTGCCGGAGTCACCGCTGTCGAGCGGGACCGCGCAAAGGCTGACGGACTGCTCGCGGCCGGTCTGGAGGTCGCCGGCGGCCTCGTTTCGAGCACTGGAGACATTCCGCTAAACGCTGTGGAAACGACCGTCGTGCTCGCGTCAGGCTCGGTTCACCTGCGTCTTGACGATGAAGGCGGTCGCGTCGACATCGGACAGGCTCCGCCGGAGTTGCTGGCGGCGCTTTTCCGCGCGATCGGCGCGCCGGATCCCGATGCAATTGCCAAACAGATCGTCGCTTGGCGCAGTGACGATGTCGCCGGTACGCAGAGTGCCCCCGCAAGCGGCGTCAGCGCCAATCCAGCCGGGGCAGCGACGGCCCAGGCGGCAGTTGTGCCGGCGTTCAGCGACGTGCGCCAGCTCCTGCAAGTTCCCGGCATGCGCCCGGAATGGGTTACGGCAGCAGCGCCACTTATAACGGTTTATGGAAACCCAACTGTAAATCCGCTCACCGCGCCGGCGTCGGTTATCGCGGTGCTGCCCGGTGTAACCGGGGCGCGACTCGCCGCCTTTCTGGAAGCGCGCCGTTTATATCCCACCGACGCGACACGTCTGGCCGGCTTCCTGGTCGACGCGCAGAGCTTTCTCGCAGCTAAAGCGCCACAAGCGGTATCCGTTCAACTGTCCGCTGACCTGGAGGACGGATACGCCGCCAATGCGGAGGCGGTCATCGTCTCCTTGAAGGGAGACCTTCAGCCCTATCGCGTGCTCGCCTGGAAGCCGTCAACGCCGCAGCCTCGGCTTTGATGGATCGTCGACACCCATGGAGAAATCGTGCGCGTAGATCTGATGTTGCAGCGGTGGATCGGCATCTTGGCCACGTTGCTGCTGGGATGGCGAGAAACATGGCGTACGCGACAAGCGTTGGTCGTCGCACGCGATAAAGACAGCTTTATCGTACGACGGGATGAACCGGTCGATGGCGCCGTCGTAGCGACGCTTGCCCCAGGCGCGCCGGCATCCCCGGAATTTGTTCGCGCCAGCCAGCGCCGCTTCATCACGTTCGAATTGGCCGCCGACGAAGTTGCCATTCAGCGGATCAGTGTGCCGGCACGAGCACGCGAGTTTCTCGCCGGCATTATCCAGAATCAGATCGAGCGACTTTCGCCGTGGCAGGGCGATCAGGTCACCTACGGCTTCTCCGCCGAGGCCAAGCCAAAGGACGCGGGCACTCTCGATGTTCGGGTGCTGATGGCGTCGAATGCGGTGGTTGACGCCGCCCGCGCCGAACTTGCCGCAACCTGTCTTGTCATCGATCGGATGGTCGTTCGCGAGCGAAATCCCGAAGCGGGACCTCCGGTCGTTGTCTGGTCGCGCCTCGACAGCGCCTCGCAGCAAATTGCGGAGCGCGCACGACGCACCATCGCCTTTGGCATAATCGCCGTGCTTGGGCTAAGCGGTGGTTTGGCCGCGTGGGCCCAAATATCGGCTGCCTCCATCCGATCCGACAGCGACGAGGTTGCAGCGCGATCCGCAACGCTGCAACGCCAACTTCAGGGAGCCCACGGCGGCCCGTCAGGCACTTCGCACGATCCGGCCGAACGCGCCTGGCAATTGAAGGAGATGTCAGCGTCTTCGGTCGCGATCCTTGAAGTCCTGTCACGCACTATACCGGACGACGCCTATATCACCGAATTGACATTGCAGAACGCGACCATTCGTATCGTCGGCATGACAAGCGATGCCCCCTCGTTGATTGCGCCCCTCGAACAATCCGGTCAATTTGCCGAAGTCCACTTCTTCGCGCCGACGACCCGTGGGTCCGACGGATCCTCGTTCGTATTTCATATCGAGGGACGAACGACGCCGCATCCGGCGCCGCCGGAGAATTAGACATGCGCAAATTGACCCAGGAGCAAGGAATTGCGGTCGGCGCATTTTGTGCCTTTGTCTTGCTATGCGTAGGCATCGTGGCATGGTCGTTTCAGATGCGCTTCGACGCGGCGCAGGAGTTATCCGAACAGCAGAATCTCCTGGAACGTTTGGAGGCCGGCGCCCGATCGAAAGCGGGACCGCGCGGACCGGCCAAGGCGGCTGCGGCTCCGGCGGCCGCATTCCTGAATGAACCGACGTTGGGGCTCGCGGGCGCCACGTTGGAAGCGCATGTCACACAACTTGCGAGTCAACATGCGACGCTGGTTTCCTTTGCGGTTCAGTCTTCTACCGCGCCTGATTCGGCAGACAATGTCCGCATCGAGGCCAGCATGGACATCACTTTAAGTGCCTTGCAGATTCTGCTTTACGACCTGGAGACCGGCACGCCGTATGTCTTTGTCGATTCCATGACGGTGCGACCGGCCGCCGGCGCGGCGCAGGCCGACGCCGCAAATGCTCCATTGCGGGTCACCCTCGGCTTGCACGCGCTTTGGCGGCGAAGCCCGACGTAAACGAAGAACAGTTGCGAGACTTCGTTCGGCGACCGCAAGTCGACGAAGCGTTAGCTTCAATGCGCAGTATCGGGACGACTGGTACTTTCGCTGAGACTGAAGCTGTGGCCCACCTCACTCAAAGTGCGGCTTGTGTAACAGCTTTGACACAAGCCTGTCATCGATAAGCGATCCTCGACTGATCGAGCGCGAACGGCGACTTTAAACCTACACAGGCCTGTCATTTGCCGCGGCTTATAACTCGTCGCGTTAACCCATCCTTTTTTGAGGCACAAGATGAGAAAATATCTGCTTTCCACTGTTGCGATGTCTGCCGTCGCGGCTGCTGTTGCCTGGAGCGTTCCGGTTTCCGCCGATGATTTCCATGGCAACGGCCCGGACTTCGGCAATCACGACAACAACGGCAATCACAACGGCAATCACGGCACCACGCCGAACCAGGCGCGGACTGCGACCCCGATCAAGCATCTCGTGGTCATCTTCAACGAGAACCGGTCGTTTGATCACTACTTCGCCACCTATCCGACTGCGAAAAATCCGTCGGGCGAACCGGTGTTCACCGCAGCCCGGAACACGCCGGCCGTGAACAACCTCTCTGCGAATCCAGGCCTGCTCACCAACAATCCCAACTTCACCAACACCGCCAACGGCACGGGCGCGGCCAATCCGTTCCGCCTCGATCGTACCCAGGCGAACACGGCCGATCAGAGCCACGCCTATACGAACGAGGAAGAGGCCTACGACAACGGCAAGATGGACGAATTCCCGTTGCATACGGGCAGTGGCACTGCGGGCGGCGCGGGCGCCTTCGGCACCAAGGGCCAAGTGATGGGCTATTTCGACGGCAACACCGTCACCGGCTATTGGAACTACGCTCAGCATTTCGCGATGAGCGACAATGCCTATACCGATACTTTTGGTCCATCCACCCCCGGAGCGCTCGAAGTGTTCTCCGGCCAGACCAATGGCGCCACGTACCCCGTCGGTAATCCGACTGGGGTCAGCGACGGCCAAGGCGGCTATACGCAGAACGGCGATACCGATCCCGGTTATGACGTGTGCTCGAGCAAGACGAGCCAGGTCATGTTGACGGGCAAGAACGTCGGCGATCTGCTCAATGCGGCCCATCTGTCCTGGGGTTCATTCGCGGGTGGTTTCAACCTGCAAACCGTCAACGCGAATGGCACCACTGGCTGCGCGCGAAGCACCTATTCAGCCATCCTCGGCGGTAACGTGCCCGATTACGTGCAGCATCATATGTGGTTCCAGTACTTCACGTCGACCGCCAATCCGACCCACGCCCGCCCGAGCTCCATCCAGGCGATCGGCTACAGCACGACGCAGGACGGCAAAACGGCTGATCCCGCCAATCATGACTATGATATCAATGACTTCTACGCGGCGGTGAAGGCCGGCAATTATCCGTCGGTTTCCTACATCAAGATGCCGGCCTATGAGGACGGTCACCCGGGCAATTCCGATCCGCTCGATGAGCAGCAGGGAGTGGTCTCTCTGATCAATTTCCTGCAGCAGCAGCCTGATTGGAAGAACACCGCCGTGATCATCACCTATGACAACTCGGACGGTTGGTACGACCACGACTATGCCACGCCGACGAGTTCGTCTTTCTCCACCGCCGATCAGCTGAACGGGGCCGACAAGTGCGGCACCGGCACTCAGCCCGACGGTCTCAACGGCAAACCCGTGAACGGGCGCTGCGGTCCCGGCACGCGAATCCCGTTCTTGGTGATCTCGCCCTACGCCAAGCAGAACTACGTCGCCCACGACCGGATCTCGCAGGCCTCCGTGGTCCACTTCATCGAGGATAACTGGCTCGACGGCCAGCGGCTCGGTGGCGGCTCCTTCGATGCCACATCCGGTTCGATCATGGACATGTTTGAATTCCGTCCTGGCTTCGGTCCGGATGCTTGGAACAACAAGCTCCTCCTTGATCCCTCGACGGGCACCGTGGTTTCGAAAACGGCGTCGAACGGCCAGGGCCACTGATCAATCAAGCATGAAGTACGGCCGCACATTCTTGTGGCTTCTGGGCGCCGGCCTCTGGGCCGGCGCCGTCTTCGCGGGTGAACCGCAAGGTTTGCCCGGCGAAAACCCACATCCCATCCATCTCCTCCGCCGCCCCGTAGCGCCCTTTTCCGCGATGGCGCAGCTAGGCCGGCAAATATTTTATGATCCCGCCCTGTCATCGTCGGGCAAGCTGTCCTGCGCATCGTGCCACAGTCCGGATCGCGCCTATGGCCCCCCGAACGATGGGCCGGTGATGCTGGGCGGCGCTACGCTCACGCAGCCGGGCGCGCGTGCCGTCCCTTCACTGACTTATCTGGATCGGCAGCCGGACTTTAGCGTTGGTCCGGATGATCGCATTTCTGAGACCGTGAATCTGACGCAGATGGCCGCACTCGGCCAGACCTCGGCGCGAGCGCAGAAGACCGCGACGCAGACTTCGCAGAGCGCGGCCAACGTCGTTCCCCAGGGCGGCATGTTCTGGGACGGCCGCGTTGACACGCTGCAGATGCAGGCGTCCGTTCCGCTGCTCGATCCGCGCGAGATGGACGGTGGCAGCACAGAAAAAGTGGCCGGGAAACTGCAACACGCCGCTTATGCCGATAGTTTCAAGGAATTGTTCGGCGACAACATCTTCCAAAGCCCGCAAATGCTGATGTCCGAGGCCATGTTTGCGGTCGCGCGCTATGAGATCGAGGAGCCGAGCTTTCATCCCTACACGAGCAAGTTCGATTATTGGCTTGAGGGGAAGGCCCGCCTCAGCGACAGCGAAATGCGCGGCTATCGTTTGTTCAATGATCCGGACAAGGCGAATTGCGGTGGCTGCCATATTTCGCAGCCAAGTCTCGATGGGTTGCCGCCGCTCTTTACCGATCATCAATATGAGGCCCTGGCTGGGCCGCGCAATGCAGCGCTCACGGATAACAAGGATCCCCGCTATTTCGATCTCGGGATTTGCGGACCGATTCGCACCGACATCGCAGACCAGACGCAATTTTGCGGGATGTTTCTGACGCCGACCTTGCGCAACACCGCCACGCGCCGAGCCTTCTTCCACAACGGTGTATTCCACACGCTGCAGGAGGTGCTCGACTTTTACAATTTCCGAGATACCAATCCGGAAAAGATCTATCCGCGTGCGGCCGACGGGACGGTCCAGAAATTCAACGACATTCCGGTACAGTATCAAGCCAATGTCGATGTGAGCGATCCGCCCTTCGACCGGCATCTCGGCGAAACGCCGGCGATGACGGCCCAGGATGAAGCCGACATCATCGCGTTCCTGAAGACGCTGAACGACGGATACAAGCCAGCTAAGTGAAGCGACTGAGCCGGATGGACCGTTTCGCGCCACCACGACCGGCGTGTGCTTTGGCGATGGCAGTACGATTAGATGCCTCCTCCAAGCTGTCCGGACTAGCGCGACACGATGGATAGGCGAGTAGGAGACACGCAGCGCTTTTTGCAAAGAACCATCGGGATGGAATGGCGTCATCCCGGTGTCACAGTACCGTTGTCTTTGGCGTCACGCGGCCGAGTATCGTTCGGCTGAATGGATCGAGGCGCCCAGACATAGGATGAGAGCAGTCGGTATAGCGTTGGGCACATCGTAGTGGGCCGCGAGCGGCCCGCTGAAATTCCCCCGGGGGCGGAGGAGCAGCTGTGGACCTGAAGTGGTCGCAAGCACCCATCACGATCTTCTGGAGTTGGAGGGGAATTCGTGCGTTTGCGTTCGTTCGACCGGCATATCCTGCGTGGGATCTCACGGTTGTGCATGGGGTGCATCTTGCTCGCCCCTTTGCTCGCCTGCTCGGGCGCGGACAAATCAATTCCGGACCCCGACGCCGTTGCGCCGGTTCGCAGCACCGATTTCACGGCCCGATATCCCGTCGCCGCGAATCCGCAGGCCAGCCAACTGAGCAGTCCAAGTCGTTACCTGATTGTGCCGGGGGCGGACGCCGCCTCGGCGACCGCCGCTCCGCGAGAGGCAGGCGTGGAAACGCGTGTTGCATCGTCGGACCCGACCGCAACAACGACCGGTGGCATTGAGATCAATCTCGACGGCGCCGACATCCAGACCGCCGCCAAGACACTGCTCGGGGATATCCTGCACCTCAACTTCGTCGTCGATCCCCGCGTGCAAGGCACGGTCACGCTTGCTTCGGTCGGCCCGGTCGATCGGAAGCAAGTGCTGCCGATTTTCGAGAATGTTCTGCGAATGTCGAACGCGGCGCTGCTGCGTGACGGCGATCTCGTGAAGATCATTCCGGCGCCCGAAGCCGCGGGAGGCGGCGTTGTCAGTCTCGGCGTCGGACCGGCCGGCTTCGGCGTTTCCGTAGTGCCGCTTCGCTACACCTCCGCCGCAAACGTCGCAAAGCTGGCGGAAAGCTTTTTGACGCGGCCGGGCGCCTTACGCGCCGATACGGACGACAACTTCGTCCTGATCCAGGGCACCACGACGGAACGGCAAGCGGCGATCGACGTCATTTCCTCCTTCGACGTCGAATGGCTGCGCAATCAATCGGTGGGTGTCTATCCGCTCAAGACGACGCAGCCGGAGACGGTGATTCAGGAGCTCGACCGCATCTTCGAAACCAAGGAAGGCCAAGGCCAGGGCATCATCCATTTCCAGCCCATCGCGCGAATGAACGCCGTGATGGTCGTAGCCAAGAATCCGAAACTGCTCGAGCGCGTGACGCTGTGGATCGAGCGGCTGGATCGATCCGATACCGGTGGCGACTCGCTGCGCATCTATCGCCTGCAAAATGCCGACGCGCGGCAAGTGGCAAAAATCATGACCGATATCTTCGTCAGCCACTCCGCTGGCGCTGAGACGCCGTCGAGCCAGATCGCGCCCGGTACGGCGACGGCCCACTCCCGTCTCGATTCGCTAACGTCCGGCAGCGCCTTCGGCGGCGCGGCCGGGTCGTCCTCGTCCGTCGCCGCTACGCAAACAAGTGCGGGGTCGGGTATCGGCACGAGCACGCAAAGCGGTGGGACGACGTCGACGAGTTCTCCGGGCCTTTCCGACCAGGCGGGCGGCGACCAGGATTCCGCCCCGACCGCCGCCGGAAATTTGCCGCGCGGCCTGTTTCAGAACGTCCGCATCACTGCCGATACCGGGAACAATTCGATCGTCATTTATTCCAATATGGAGGATTACCGTATCATTGAGCGCGCGCTGCACGACATCGATCGCCCAAAATTGCAGGTCGCGATCGAAGCCACAGTGGCCGAAGTCACTCTGACGGATGATCTGCAATACGGCGTTCAAAACTACCTGACCAGTAGCAACCTGGGTATGGCGGCAGACAAAGGCTCGATCGGCATTTTTCCATCCACGACCGCGCCGCTCGCTACAAGCACGGCGACGTCGACGACCGCATCGGCGACGTCGGCTATCGCGAACCAGTTGCTTTCGCGCACATTGCCCGGCTTCAACCTTCTGCTCGGATCCGAAGCACAGCCAAGCTTCATCCTGTCCGCGCTTTCCACCCTCACCGAGGTCAAAGTGCTGTCGTCGCCATCGCTGGTCGCGCTCGACAATCAGCCGGCGATGATCGAGGTGGGTCAGGACATCCCGATCCAAACCAGCTCAGCCACCGTGCTCACGACCTCAAACACCGTTGTCAATACCATCACCATGCAACCCACGGGGATTATCCTGAAATTCCTTCCTCATGTTCACGCCAACGATACGGTGGAGCTTGAGGTCGAGCAGGAAATATCAAACGTCGTCAATCCGGCCCAGCAGACATTGACGCCGACAATTTCGGAGCGGCGTATCCACTCGACAATCGTCATGACAAACGGTCAGTCGGCCATGATCGGCGGCCTCATCAGCGAGCAGCAGGACAACACAAAATCCGGACTGCCCGGCATCAATCAAATTCAGTATTTGGGAGACATTCTGAGCACGACAGCGAAGAACAAGCAGCGGTCGGAAATCATCATGTTCATCACACCGAAAGTCATTCGCAACAGCCTCGACATGCAGGCCGTGAGCGAAGAATTCCGGAAGAGCTTGCAGTCAATGCACCGATCCGACTCCGATGATCCGCAGGCCGTAACGGGCCGCCAGCACTGACGATCCGCAAGGCGGAACAGCCCGCGATGAACGAAACTCTACGCCCGAGCTTGCCCATTATGCTCATCGGTTCGGCCGCGATCGCCGGTCTTTCCTTGGCGTCATTGAGCGATCGGGCGGCCCTTGCCTCAACGCTCCTTGGAGCCCTGATGATTGCCGGCGCCGACATCGATGCGCGTACGTTCCTGCTGCCCGATATGGTCACTGGTGGAACGCTTCTGAGCGGCATCCTCGCCGCCCCGCTCCTTAATCTGCACGATCCGGCGCCAGCTCTTGGCGCGGCCGTCTTGCGGGCGATTGGCACCGCGGCGGTCCTGCTGGCGGTGCGCTGGTGCTATGCCGGGCTACGGAAGCGCGAGGGGATCGGGCTTGGCGATGTCAAGCTCGCGGCCGGTATCGGGGCTTGGTTGCCGACCGATGCCATCCCACTGTGCTTTGCGCTCGCAACAAGTAGCGCGCTCGTTCTGGTCCTGCTGGCGCACCAGCGCGGCAGGCCCGTTGATGCGACCACCAAGCTTCCCTTCGGGGCGTTCTTGTGTCCGGCACTTTGGCTGACATTTTACGTAAGTAAATGGGGAAACTGACCCGGGGCGAACTATCAACGGCGTTGGAATGGCTTTCTGACGCAATTTTACTCGAGCAGATCAGAGCCCACCGCCCGCTCCACCCGTCGCACCGATCTCGGTCTCTGCAATATAAAAGCTTAACGTGAAATCTATGTTCCCCCTATTTTGCCGAGCTGCTTTGAGAGGCTAGGACTGAAGCAGTCGACAAAAGCGCCTCGCGCGAATCGAGGGTACCTAAACCGCACCGCCACAATTCCGCGATTGCGTCTTCGCCAAGATGCGCGCCGAGGACACGCTCAAACTTAGCCCGAATGTCAGAAGCCGTGAAACCGCGCTTTGTGTCACCAGGAATAGCCGAAACGCTTTTGTCATATCGCCCCAATGGGGTGGTTACGGTGACACGCGCCGGCCAGGTATTTGGATAATCAACGAGCAGCGTATCGTCGGCCGTAACCCTTACGCGAGCCATGAAGTCCTGGATTGCGGGTAAGGCGTCGGTCGGGCTCTGGTTGAGGTCAAACATGTCGTCGGGCTTCGTGGCGGCCACAGCGAGTTGATATGGCAAGCTAGTGAGGAACGATGCGCGATCTCCAATTCTAACGCCATGGTCGATCATTTTCAGATGCGGCGATAGAACATGGGCTTCCACCTCGGAAATTTCGCTCACGACAATGCCGGCTTGCAGAATCTCACGCAACGCATGGGTCGCTGCCATCGTTTGGCGCGCAGCGCACCAGGGCTTGAACGACACTTGAGAAAATTCCAACGCGCCGCCAGCGCGACCGCTCATAACAGCGAGATCGGGCTCGATGCCGTATACGTCAGGAAACAGGCGGGACTGCAACACGCCAGTATCGGTGGTGAAGCCCGACTTGGCGGCAAATGCCGCGGTCAGGCCGTTGCGTGCCGCGTTGCCGACCGAAAGCCAACGCGCCGTGGTCGGCGCGTGATGCTGGCCGACCGACGGCGCAGCCATTGTCAGCGCCAGAGCAAGGGCATTCTCGGTCCGATGCTGATCGAGCCGCATCAGGCGCGCTGCCACCGCCGCTGTCGCAAAGCCAGCGGCGAAATAGGTCGGCCAAATGCCGCGATCGAGAATATTCGGGCCTTTGACCGCCAAGCCCAAACGGATCATCGCTTCATAGCCAACGAGCATTGCCACAATGACGTCGGCGATCTCAAAATGCGGCATCGCCGCCGCCAAAGTCATCGCCGCGGGGATAGCGATCGAACCAGGCGTCGTCATCGAGGCAAGATGAATGTCGTCGACTTCACTTAGCCGCACGAGCGCGCAGTGGTTCGCGAGATCATCGTGCAAGCTATTGCCAGTCGACCAAGGCATCGAACGCTGGCTGTCGCGAAACGCAATGAGAGCCTTGCCCTCGGCCGTTTGCTTCGCAGCGATCCAGGCGCCTGTCGTGTCAGCGACATGAAGTCTTAGCTTTTCTAGCGTGTCGGCGGCGATGTCTTCGCTTCGTAGCCCGCAGATTAGTGCGGCAAGGTCATCAATTCCGTTCATAGTCCCTCGCCGATCGGCCAGATGATCTCGCTACCTTGGCCGGTGAGCGCCACCAAGGCCGAGACAATGGCGCCTGTCCCGTCGTTATCGAGCACGCCGGCCCGTAATGAATAGACGGCGCCCTGCTCCAAAGTCGTTCCGCCGGATCGGGCGAGAATTGGAGATTTGTCGAGCGACATGCCGATGCCAGTGCCGGCCACTTCGTCGGCAAGGGGGTGAAGCCGTAGCGTCCCACCTTCGACGGCGTCGCGTGGAGTCAAATTTCGGCACGACAGGCCGGGCTTCGCTGCCCTGATCATGGCGCGGAGCAAATTTTCAGCCTTGGCTTGGAGTGCGTCATCCAGAGCGGAGACGCGAACAAAAGCTTCCGCCCAATACCCTCCGTTCCGGACCGCAAGATAAACTTGGAGCGGGTCGTAGGCCCGAGGGATCGGCACTTCAAATGGACGCAGAGTGCGACCTCGATCGAGACTGAATAAGCTCCGCACATCTTGGGCGCCGCACTGCAACGCCGCATGCTCGGCGAGCAGAATACAGTCGGTAACGCCTTTTCCTATGCGCACCGCGTCGCGCAGCGCAGCAACCGCAGCGTCGAGCATGGTGCAAGCCCCGCGTATGAGATTCAATTCCCGCCTGCTCTTCACCCGCATCCGCGCGTGAATTGCGTTGTCACCTTTTTCAATTGCGATAGCAGCGCCCAGCGCATCATCGAGTGACTTGCGCAGATCGTTCGGCATCGCGTCGCCACCAATAAAAACGATACTGCCGCCGGCCGGTAGGGTAGTGGTCCACGCGACGGCAGTCTTCGCGGCATCTCGCAATGGCGCGAGGTTTTCAATGAAAGTCAAAGGCTTCGCCGCCGGAAGCATATTGACGCCACCCCCTATCAACATTCGTGGCACTCCGTCGCGCGGAATGAGCGCCAAGGCCGGCTCCAGTTTCGGCGTGAAGTTCGTGAGATAGGCAAGCGCCGCATGGTTGCAGCTGTCGCCATACACGATGGCACCCACCGCTTTTCCATGGTCACGCCACAGCGCCGCAAGACGTTCGTCGAATTCCGCGCGCGGCGTCACATTCGGATTCCAGTCGGCCGGCCCTATCAGCAATGTGGGATGCATGGTTTGCATCGGTCCGGCACCTCTTTAGAGTACGATTTCCGCCAAGGCAGCTTGCTGACGGGTCATTGGCCGTGCACCCTGCGACGTCATCACCGCCGGCTCGCCGCAAAGCAGGTAGCCCGTCTCCGGCAGATACTGGTTCGGATGTATCATGAACAACATGTCGGTCTCGAGAATGATCTCATTATCGAGCGCAACGTCGCCCGGTCCGATAGAACCGAACCCGAGGCCATGGCCACGCCGCCGGATGTGCGGCGGATGGCAGAATTCACCGTAGCCCTCGACCTCAAGCACGCTATTGATAGCGCGGCAGATGTCGGCCATCGGAACGCCCGGCACGGCTGCGACGAAACCGGCGTTCATTGCGGTCACCACGAGATTGTATTTTTGCCTCAACAAAGCGGGCGCCTCGCCTAGGACCACCGTGCGGCAGATTTGCGCGAGCTGGCCGCGATAACTCGGGGTCAGCTCGCAGACGATGATGTCGCCTTTCTGGAGTCGCCGGCCATTTGACGGCGCAACCGCTCTGTTGTGCGGACCAGCGCACAACAACGTGAAATTATCTTCAGCGCCGAGAGACTTCGAATGCCACCGCAGTTCGACCGCCAATTCGTCTTCCGATATCCCCGGTCGTGCCAGATCAAGAAGATGCTGGAAGCCAAGTTCGGCAATTCGGGTTGCCTCACGCGCATGCGCAAGCTCGGTATCCGTTTTTCGTTGTGCGGCGTCGAATATAATGGCGTCGGCCGAGCGGCTGCGCCGTAAAAGATCGGTCAAACGTCTCGCGATACCGTACGGCGCCGCCGCCAAGCCCAGCGATACCGATGCCGGCACTACTTTCGGACGGGCGGACGATGGTTGCCAGTCCAACCAGCAGATCGTCCGCAGCCACGACTGTCACATTCGGACAGGTTTCTCTTGCACGCTCAGCGTCCCAGGACGGCGTTACCACGAGACTGATTGCGCCGTCCCGATCAAGCACCGCAGCAACCGGTCCCAGCGCCTTAAAGCCGGTGATCACCATCACGGGATCCGGCTTCTCGATGAAATGGGCGCCATCGTGAACCGCGATCAGATAATCAAGCTCTGCCGCGATCAACCTGTCGCGAATATTGGCGAGACGCTGTTCGAATGTCATGGCACGCCGTTCAGAACTCTTCAGAACTCTTCTGAACCGGCACCGACAGCGTCGCCGAGATCAGTGTCGGCGAACAGATCGTCGAGTGGCGTGATCGTATCGATCAAACCTTGCTGGTGGCAATAGCGCTGGACGGTCTGCAAGTTCCTCCGATTTGTCGGCGTGAGCCCGTAAGACCAGGGGTCTTTGCCAAGCGTGGCCTCCTGCTCTTCCACTGCCGTTCGCACGAATGCCAGCGGCACCATGCGTGGATTTGCAAGCCGACGATAAGCAAGCTGTTTCGCTTTCTCGAACGCCTTAACGAGATTGGTGGCGACCCAGGGATACTTCTCGGCGAGTTCCCGCTTGATCGTCGTGACGTGCATGATTGGAAAAATCCCGGTGTTTCTGAAATATTCCAACTCGACCTCCTTGTGATTCGGAAACAGCCGGGCGATGCGTTTGTCTCCCTGCACAAAAGGGCGCGGCAGTGTCGGTGAGATCATTGCTGGAATATCGCCATCCGCCAGCATGTCGCTCAGAGGCTTATCGGATTTCTTCATCTCGATTTGCAGGCCGGAAGGCGGTGTGAAAGCTACGTCTTCGCTGCGCTCAACAAGCCAAGTGACCGAACGATGATCGAACCCGTAATGCTCGTCGAGGATGCCGCGGATCCAGATGCTGGCGGCGGGCTGGAAATTGGTGCCGCCGACAATTTTCCCGTTTAAATCCTTCGGCGATTTGATACCCGCATGGACGTTGACGAACACGAAACCATGCCTGAAGCGGCGATGCAGGAAAACCGGGATCGCTGTCAGCGGCTCGCCCTGATCGCGGATCATGAAATAGGCGCCGACGTTTTCTTCGCAGACGTCGAATTCGTGCTTGCGGCCCATGCGCCAGTGGCGCTCACGCGGCCCCATCTCCGACAGGAAAATCAGATCGAGGCCCTCCGCCTCAACCGCACCTTCCATCAGCGGACGTACAATGTCGTAATCGCCGCAGGCCACCGACAATTTCAGCTTGCTCATTGCGCTTCCCGCTCGCCTACCTGTTTTCGCCAATCACGTCAGTCTCGCCAACGGCCGAAGTGCCGCTCGGCCTGCCGTATGATTTCGTTGAGCACGATAGCGATCATCGCCAACATCGATACCAGACCGATCAGTCTGGTCGGATCCATGTTCTGGGTGAAGATGCTGGTAAAATACCCGATCCCCGCCGTCGAAACATAAAGCTCTGCCAATAAAACTCCGAGCAATACGCCCGTCATGCCGAGCCGCATGCCCGTGAATAAGCTCGGCACGACGGACGGAAGGACAACATATCGCAGCAAATGTCGACGGCTCGCCCCCATGGAGCGGGCGCTGGCGAGCAGAACCGGATCGATCTTTCGCGCACCGGCCGCAACCGCGATCATGATCGGAAACATACCGTGACTGACGCCGAATGCTATTTTCGACGCCGCGCCTATGCCAAACACCAGAACGAAAATCGGTAGAATGGTGATTTGCGGCAGGCCGTAGAGCAAGAGAATAATCGGCATGAAACTCCGGTGAGCAAAACGGCTAAGCCCGACCGCCAGGCCGATAGCTGCCCCGATGATCGCTGAGAGGAGAAAGCCGATCGCGATCTCATAAAAGGTCAGCACCAGCGCCGCAGGCAATCCGGCTGTCTCCAGCAGATTCCTCAGCGACATCACCACCAGCGACGGCGGGCTGATGAAGTCGCGGTCGAGAAAGAACCGCGCAACGACCTCCCAGATGATAAGCAGCAACACGACCAGTCCAAGACGCGCCGTGCCGGGACGGCGCGATAACCACTGCCGCACCGGCATATTACCTGGGGGTGCGGGGTCAAAAGTGGCTTCGGCGGGAGTCAACGCCATCGGGCGTGCGCCTCAATAAGCGCCAAGGCGCCATTAAGAACCGCGACAATGCCCACGACGAAAACGATGTAGGCGTACATTCGCGCCATCTCCATGTTTTCGGCGAGATTAACGATGCGGTGCCCCAGTCCTGCCAACGATGCAATGGTCTCGCTGCCGATCACCGACAATAGCGCCACCGTAAAACCCATGCGCAACCCGGCGAGCATCATCGGCAGTGCCGCCGGCAAGAGTACGTGACGGAACATCCGAAAATTGCTGGCGCCCATCGACCGCGCGGCAGTTACTAACACCGGCTCGACATGGCTGAAGCCAACGACGGTACTAAGCACGATCGGAAAGAAGCTGATGGTAGCACCAAGCGCTATCTTCGATGCCGGCCCGAGTCCTAGAACGAGGACATAGAGTGGCAGAAATAGAATGATCGGTATTGCATAAATGCCGGCAAATAATGGCTCGAATACCCTTACCAGATAAGCCGAACGGCTGATGAAATAACCAATAGTCACCCCGAGCGACACCGAGATAGCGAAGGCCGCGGCAAGCTCGCCAAGCGTGACCCGCAGATCCGGGATGAATTCACCGGAAGCGATTACATCGACCAACTGGGACCAGACGCTGACCGGGCCCGGCAGCAGGATGCGGCTCACACCCCATACTGTGGTCGCGAGGAACCACAGCAGCAGCAACGCTGCGAGAAATGCTACCTGCACGAGGCCGCTGCTGAGCCGGTTCTCCGAGGCTTCGCGTCCATCGCTCATGCCGCATCTCCGCCAGCGGCACCGGGCGCCGGTTCATCGTAACGCCGGCGGAGCAAAGCGCTCTCCGACATCGCTTTACGGATTTCATCGTGCAGGAGCCCGTAGAGTTGGTCGCGAAGCGCGTGGAATTTGGGCGAGGTCATAAATGACGGCTTGCGCGGGTGCGGCTCGTCAACCTCGATGATTTGCTTGATGGTGCCAGGCCGTGCCGAAAACACCGCGACCCGATCAGCCAAATATACCGCCTCGCCTAGACTATGCGTGACGAAGACGATCGTCTTGCGCGAACGCGACAGGAGTACGGAAAGGTCCTCGCCCAAGACCATGCGCGTCTGCTCGTCGAGCGCGCCGAATGGCTCATCCATCAACAGGATGTCCGTCTGTAAGCTTAGCGCACGAGCGAGCGCCGCGCGTTGGCGCATGCCGCCTGATAGTTGCCCCGGAAAATGTGCGGCGAACGCATCGAGCCCAACTGCCTCCAAAGCGCGGCGGGCCCGGTCGCGGCGTTCGACCTTGGCGACTCCCTGGAATTTCATTCCGAGCATGATGTTTTCGAGCACCGTATTCCAAGGGAAGAGCGCGTTATCCTGGAACACTAAGGCCAAGTCGTGCGGCATTGGACCATGCACCGCCTTGTCCGCCACCGTCACGGTGCCTGAGGTCGGCGTCATGAGCCCGCCCATGATGCTGAGCAAGGTCGACTTGCCGCAACCCGAAGGACCGATAAAGCACTGCAACTCGCCACGTGCCACATCAAGCGAAGTGTTGCATAACGCTTGCACGTGACGCGCCTGTCCGGCTTCACCGAACTGGTGCGAGACTTCGCGGACCCGGATGGCGGCTTCGTTGGGGGTCATGCGCCTATTTCGGAAGGAACTCTTCGGTGTAAAGCGACGCGAGATCGGGCTCGGCCGGCAGCGTGCCCAGCTCGACCCATGACTTCGACAGCACCGCGAGCGCCGACGGCGAGAATTTTCCGTCGTCGGAAAACATCGGCATCAGTTCGTCGTAAGTGCGACCGGTGATTTCGGCATCCTTGCCGATCACGGGCCCGGCGATCTTGATGGTTTCTTCCTTATGCGTGCGCATGAAGGCGATCGTCTCGAACCAAGCTTTCAAGAGATTGCGAAGATCATCGGGCCGGCCAGCGACGTCCTTGTTGGTCGCATAGATGACGTGGATGATGAAATCCTTGATGTCGGTAAAGCGCACCAGGATGCGGCCTTCGCCATTCTTCTCCAGATTGAATGCGTTGCCGATGTCCATGATGATGCCGTCGATGTCGCCGCGCTTGAGCGCCGCAATTTGGCCTGGCATGGCGCCCATGGGCTCGATGTCGATCCCCTTGGGGCCCCAGCCCTGACGGCGTGCCGTCTCACTGACCAGCCAGGAAGTAAGGGACCCTGCCGTAGAAACGCTGACCTTCTTGCCCTTGAGGTCGGCAGGCGTCCTCGGACCGTCCGGGCGGACCACGATAGCGAGAAGCAACGGCGGACCGGCCATGGCCGCAATCGCCTTCACCGGTGAACCTTTGACAATGAAGGCCATTCCGGGTCCGGAACCCAATCCGAGATCGATACTGTCGGCTGCCATCGCCTGTTGCAGCTTAGCGTCCCCTGCGAAGGCGATCGGCTGAATGTCGAGGGCGTGCTTTTTGAAAATGCCGGTTTGTATGCCGACATCGAGCGGCACGAACGAAAACGCTTCCGGGACCGCCTTGCCGACTCGCAGCACATCGTCGGCCTTGGCGCCGGTGGAAAGGCCAATTGTGCCAGCGGCACCCAGCATGACTGCAGCAATGCCAAACGCCATGAGCATTCTACGCATAGGTTCCCTCCGCTCGCATGTGCTGCTGATGGTTCTCGTTATTGTTTAGGCAAGAATGCCTCTGTGACAAGCGCGCGCATATCGGGTTCCTGCGGCAGAATCTTCATTTCGACGAAGGAGCGACGCAGCACGGCCATCGCCTCAGGATCGAAGCCTCCATTGTCGGTGAACATTGGCATCAGTTCATCGTAGATACGCGCGGTGAGATCCGCGTCGGTGCCCATCACTGGCATGGCGATTTTGATCGTGTCCTCCTTATGCGCGCGCATGAACCGGATGGTTTCGAACCAACCGGCGAGAAAACGGCGGAGCGCGTCGGACCTCTCGGCGATGGCCCGATCGGTCGCAAAGATGACGTGGATATAGAAGTGTTGCACCAGATCGCCGAAACGCAGGAGGATCCGCCCATCGCCGCGCTGCGCGTAATTAAACGCCACAGCAAGATTGACAATGGCCGCGTCTAAAGCGCCCGACTTCAAGGCAGCGACCCGGGTGCCGTCATCGCCGATCGTTACCTCAGTCATGCCGTTGTCGCCCCAGCCCTTCTGGCGCGACACTTCGTCGATGATCCAGCTAGTGACCGAGCCGACGGTTGAAATGCCGATTTTGCGACCTTTCAGATCGTCAACCGATTTGATGCTGCCGTCATTACGCACGACCATCGCGAACAAAAGCGGCGGCCCGGCCATGGCTGCAATGCCTTTCACAGGCATGCCTTTAGCGACAAAGGCGAGCGACGGCCCCGATCCCAACCCGACGTCGATGCTGTCGGCCGCCATGGCCTGTTGCACCTTCGCGTCGCCACCAAAACTGGCAACCTCGAGATCCAGGCCGTTGTTCTTGAAGATGCCGGTTTGCGTGCCGACGTCGATCGGCACGAAAGAGAAGGCCGTTGCGCCAGCTTTGCCAACCCGAAGCGTATCAGCGGCGGCCGGCAGTGCGACAACGACGGCTGCGAAGACGCAGACGCCAGCAAGCGCGCTTCGGACCGCATGGCGCAATCCCGGCAAATCCTCCATCAGACAACCCTTCCCCATTTGTTTCTTCCACCGGCGGATAGGCCGGGCCGTCATTTTCTTTTTGTTTGTCGCGCGCTCTTTTACTCTAGCCGCCGGCGCCTCCTTGCCGACTGGTATTATTCCTGCCGCGCAATTCCGCACGTAATGCGTCCGTTGCCGCATCATCGCATCGCAGGTCTTCATCTATCACGACGCCGTAGAGCTCACGCGCAGCTTCGCGCGAAATGAGATCCTCGCGCACGTCGTCGATCACCTTTGTCGGATGGCGCTCACAGGGGTCGCCCCAGCCGCCACCGCCGCCCGTCCGAACAATCGCTGAAGCATTGACCGGTACTGGAAGCCGCGCGCCCGCTAATTCGCGGAATTCCGTCTCTTCCGGCAGCCGCAGCAGATAGGCGCCGGATTCACCTGGAGTTCCACCCCACAATCCCCAAGGCGGACATTGCGCGCGCCGCGTCTGCTCAAAATTCCATAAACCCTCGACCAGGTTGCGAACCTGCATATCGATGCCGAGACCGCCGCGGTATTTGCCGGCGCCGCACGAATCCCGCCGCAGCGCCCGGCTTTCAACCAGTACAGGGCATTTCAGTTCGATACCCTCGATCGAACCGTTACGGACGTCGCCCTGACACACCGAAACGGTGCCGGACTCGCCGTCCTGGAACGGCCGTCCACCCCAGCCGCCGCCCTCCAGACTCTGCACCACGAAACGCCGCCCGGTCTTGGGATGTAGTCCAAAGAACACGACGGCGCCGCCGAGGAGGCCGTGATGGCCGGCCGGCACTCTGTCAGGCATCGCCTTGGCGAGCGCAGCGACAATGCAGTCGACCACGGTGGGAACGATTGCGCTCCAGCCGGCCATCGGCGCTGGGAAGCGCGCCATCATGATGTTGCCTTCCGGAATGATAACCTCGAGCGCGCGGAAAGAGCCTTCATTGACCGGATCGAGAGGACCGGTCAGCGCCTTGTAGGCAACGCGCGCGCCGGCGAGCGTCCGAGAATTGATGCCGGCCTTGCGCTCCGGCGAACAGCCGGACAGATCGATGGTCATCGACGAGCCTTTGACCGTGACCTTAACGTGGATCGGTACCGGCTCGTTTTTGCGGACGCCGTCGTCGTCGATTGAGCCCGAAGCTTCGTAAATGCCGTCCGGCAGTTGCGTTACCACGTTGCGGCACTTGCGCTCGGTCTCATCGAAAATGCGGTCGATTGCCGCCAGTATGGTCTCACGGCCGTATTTGCCGAACAACTCGTCCATCCGGCGAGCCGCCAGCCGACACGCCGCCATTTGCGATTTCATGTCGCCCAAAGACGATTCCGGAAAGCGAATATTGTCCTTGATCACGCGGTAGAGCGTCTCGTCAAGCACGCCATCGCGATAGATCTTCAGCTGGTCGAGCTGTAATCCTTCCAGCCAAGGATCGGCAACCTGCGGTCCAGCGCCGAAACCGGTCGAAGTACCGCCGACATCAATCCAGTGCGCGCGCACCATGGCGAACATCAGAAGCTCGCCGCGATAGAAATACGGCATGTAAATGACGATGTTATTGAGATGCTGTCCCGCCACCGCTTGATGATTGGTGATGATAACGTCGCCGGGCGCGAAACCTTTCTCGCTGTAACGCTTCATGCCGTTGGTAATGATTACGCCAAGGTCGGCAACGAAGTGGGAAACGCCGCCGACATTCTGTGAGATGAGTTGGCCTTTGGGATCGACCAGCGCGGTGCAGAAATCGCGCACCTCATAGATCATCATATTGTATGAGGTGCGTTGCAGGTCGGCGGCCATTTCGTTGGCAACGGCGGGCAACGCATTGCGAATGACTTCCAGCGTGACAGGGTCGAGCGCAGCCCCGCGCTTGGACCGCGATTGATTTGTCGACGACCGCGATGTCGCTTTACCAGCCCTGGATTTCCCGGACTTAGATGTAAGTTTGAATTTGGCCGGGGGTTTGCGCGTCATTTGGTGCCTCCGACCGCAATGATCATCTCGCCCGACGGAGCCACCCGACACCGATCGCCGGCGTAGAGCACCGTCGTGGTACCATGCTCCTCGATCAAGGCCGGACCTGCGATACGGGCGTCCGCCGGTAGTGCGGCGCGAGCATAGACCGGGCAAACGACCGGCTTTCCGGTATTGCCGAGATAGACGGCACGGCGTCGGATCGGCGGTAGCTTGCCGCCGCGCTTCCGCGGAAATGTCAGCTTCGGCCTCTTGCCAATGACGGCAAGCCGGACATTGACCATCTCGACGGGCTCATCGGGCGAATGGTGGGCATAGCGCTGTTCGTAAAGCCGGTCGAAGGCGGCGCGAATGCCGCGGCGGTCGCCCTTCTTCAATTGCGCTACGGTCACTGCCACCGGGAGCGTAAATTCCTGGCCCTGATAGCGAATATCGAGATGTACTTGCTGCACCGCAGACTTGGTGTGCCGCAGCCCGGCCTGCGCTTCCGCGACCATCTCATCATGGATTTCCAAAAGCTTCCCAAAATCGGCGCTGGCGAGATCGGCATAATATGTGCGGATGAAATCGTGACGCTCGTCGGCGAGCAGCATGCCTAGCGCCGAGAAATGCGATGGGAATAACGGTACGATCACCGTTGGAATATGTAATTCGCGCGCAATAGCGAGAACGTGGAGCGGTCCGGCACCGCCTGACGCGAACATGACGAAGTCGCGCGGATCGTAACCCTTCTCGACCGATACTTCACGAACCACGAGCGACATTTTGTGGATGGCGATATCGATAATGGCCTGCGCGGCCTGCGCCGCGTTCATGCCGAGCGGCTTGGCGATCTTCTCTTCGATTCCCTCTTTGGCGCCAGCCGCATCGAGCACCATAGTGCCACCGAGGAAATTGTGCGGATCGAGTCGGCCCAGGACGACATTAGCGTCGGTAATGGTCGGCTCGGTACCGTCGCCTCGATAGCAGATCGGGCCGGGATCGGCACCTGCGCTTTGCGGTCCGACCTTGAGGGCACCGATATCGTCGCGCCAGGCAATCGAACCGCCGCCGGCGCCGATCTCGACGACGTCGATCATCGGCACCATAACCGGATGCCCGCTGGCATACCCGCCGACGTAATAGCCGGGTGCCATGGTGGGTTCGCCGTCGCGAATCAAGCTTGCCTTGGCGGTCGTTCCGCCCATGTCGAACGAGATGATATTGCCGTAGCCGAGTTTTTCGCCGACCCGTGCGGAAGCGATGATGCCTCCCACGGGGCCCGACTCCATCATTGCCACCGGCCGTTGCTGCGCCACTTCGGGCGTCATCACACCGCCGTTAGAGCGCATGATGGACAGATTGCCCTTGAACCCGATCGCGCCAAGATTCGAATTCAAGCTGCGTACATAGCCGCCGACTTTGCGCCCGATATAGGCATTGACCACTGTGGTCGAGGTGCGCTCGAACTCGCGGTATTCGCGAAGAATTTCATGCGACAGCGAGACAAAAGCATTTGGCAACGCGGCGCGAATGATCTCGCCAGCGGCGCGTTCGTGGTCGGGATTGATGTAGGAATGCAAGAAGCAAACGGCGACCGCATCGACGCCCTCCGCGGCGAGCGCGCGCGCCACAGCTTCGACGCCGCCGCGGTCGAGCAACTCCTGCACCGCACCGGAGGCCAGCACCCGTTCGGCGACTTCGCGCGTGAGACGTCGGGGCACTAGAGGGCGATGCCGCTGGAACAAAAGATTGTAGGCCTCGGGTCGATTGCCTCGGCCAATAATGTAAGCGTCGCGCGTGCCGTTCGTGACGACGAGCGCCGTCTTGTCGCCATTGCGTTCGATCAAAGTGTTTATGGCGATGGTCGAGCCATGGATCAGCTCGTCGATTACGCTCGCGGCGAGTTCGCTTTTATGCAGACAGTCGATGATGCCCTGGACCAGATTCGCAGGAGTCGTCAGGCTCTTGGCCTCAACGAAACGGCCGGCCCGATCGTCGAAACCGATCAGGTCGGTGAATGTGCCGCCGATATCGACTGCAACGGCAATCACGTTTTGGGCCTCCCCGCATGTGGCTTTTTGTTACGATCACAGTGACCGCACGACGCTGGCCAAGCAACGGGTTTTGCGGCTTAATAGCTATAGTCCTTTGGCTATAACCCCAGTGACAACGTGATTGCGGCCATGATCTCCGCCAGCGCCCGTCGATTGAGCGTGTTCAAGAGCGTCGTCGATTGCGGCGGCTTCAATATTGCGGCGGTTAAGCTTGGTATCGCCCAGCCTTCGGTCGGTGCGCATATCAAAGCGCTGGAAGACCAACTTGGTCAGCCGCTGTTTCATCGTATTCGGGGCAGCCGACCTCGCCTTACCAAGGCAGGAGAAGCCGTTTATGCGTTCGCCATCGACGTACTACAGCGAGCCGAGAGCACCACTCGGACGCTCGCCGGCCTGCGTTCAGCGGCTACGCAAGCAATCACTATCGCCGTGCATCGCGACATCGCCGCTCACTTTCTACCGGAGCGGCTTACGGCGTTCACGGACAATTTCCCGCGCGTGCATGTGGTCACCCGCGTCGGCACCATCGACGAAGTCGTGGGCCTCCTGCGTACCGCTGGGGCCACCATCGGGCTGTTCCTCGCGCTAAAGCCGGTCTCGGGTATCCACTGTGAAGTTCTCGGTCACGAGCGGCTGGCGCTCGTAGTCGCGCCGCAACATCCGTTGGCTAAAAAGAGGACGATCTCCGCTGAGGATCTTTGCCGCTACCCGTTTGTCACCGGTCTGCGCAACTCACGTTTTTTCCGAATGACAGATGCGGCCCTCAAGAGCCTCGGAATTACGTCCTACAACGTAGCCATGGAGCTAGAAGAGGCAACCGCAACCAGAGAAATGGTACGTCGCGGGCGCGCTATCGCCTGCCTTCTGCGCTGCACGGTGGCCGCCGAACTCGATGCCGGCTCATTGGTTTCTCTCACAGTGAAGACCCAGCTTCCGCAACTGAAATTATATTGCGGCCATACCGGTCTGCTTAATGAGAGCGGGCAAAGCTTCATGAGTTACCTTCGCGCTAAAGCTGCGTAGCTGGTCGCTCGCGATATCGAGATGTGCGACGTCTCGACGTGTTGACCAATAAAGTCCTAGGGCGCCAGACGTACAGTGACACCATGGCCACGCTGCTATCGGATCGCTATCAAACCTTCAAGGCGGCTAGAACGCGTCGGGGCGTCATCGGATATTCAGTAAGCTGCACACCGGTGGCGTCATAGAAAGCATTCGCGATCGCCGCGCCGACGGCCGCCAACGCCTCCTCGCCAGCGCCGAGCGACGGATCGCTTCGCGGCACGACGATCGGAGTCACCTCGGGGTGCGCGGCGAATCGGAGCACTGGATAGCTCTGCCAGTCGAGGCTCGAAACGTTAGTTTCGGAAAACTCAACCGCCTCCTTGAGTACGCGGCTTGTTGCCTGAATTGCCATACCGACAATCTGGCTTTCAACGATGCTGGGATTAACGGCGATCCCGCAGTCGAGAGCTGCATAGATGTGTTTCACCACAATAGCGCCGTCAGTCTTGTTGACCGTGATATCGACGACTGCGCCGCCCATCGATGCCCGGTGTGTTCCAAGTGCCATGCCGCGGCCCTGAACGAGAGGGCCCCCGTTCGCGGCGGAAGGCACCCGGGGTTGCCACGCCGAGGCCGTGGCTACAGCGTCGAGCACACCGCGCCAGCGCGGATCCTTAATGTTACGACGTCGGAATTCGAGGGGGTCAATGTTGTACAGGCGCGCCAATCGATCGATCAATTGCTCCGAACCGAAGGAATACGAAAGATCGAGCGGCGACCGCAGATTGGCCCCCTTGAGATAGCCATCGAGTCCCGACACAGCGTGATTAACGAGCAGCCGGTTTGGAATGTCGTACATGCCGCCGGCGTTGAACTTGTTGACGAAAAGCGACCCGGCTCCCTTGTTGTACTCATGAACCGGCTGTCCCGTGGCGAGATGCTCGCTCGTTTCTTCGATCATCCAGCCATGATGCCAACCGTGATATTCATATAACGTGAGGCGACCGTCTTGATCGGCGCCAATTCGAACTTCGCCGACATGGGCTGGCCCATAATTGTCCCAGCCGAGTTCATCCCAGCGCATAAATTGAACACGCACCGGTTTGTCGACGGCTTTCGACATGACCACAGCGGCCAGTGCAGCATCATCGTAGCAACTATGGCCGAAACAGCCTGAGCCCTCGTAATATTGAACTCGCACTTGCTCTTTCGGAACGCCGGCCAGGGTTGCCACCCGATCCTGAAGAACGAACACGTCCTGACTAGAGCATTGCACCAGCACGCGATCCGTATTCACAGCCGCCACAGCGCAGCCTGGTCCAAAAGGTCCGTGGGCCTGATAGGGGCCATAAAAGACATCGGATACGACATGAGCGGAGCCGCTCTGCTCCACACTGCCTTCCTTGAGCATGACGCTGTCGATGGTCTTGGCCGACCGCAATTTCTCATGCAGCTTCGCACTCCCCGGCAAGGACGCCGGAAGCCCCCACTCCACCTTCAATTGTTCGGCGGCCCTAATCGCGTCCCATTGCCGAGCGGCTACCACACCGATGAAATCGCGTTGCCTGATAATCTGGACGCCGGGGAAATCTTTGATGGAGACTTCGTCTATCGATCGAACCTTCGGAGCATAACCGTAACCGCCCTGACCTTTAGGTCGCACGACCCGACCGTGCAACATGCCCGGCATCTTGGCATGTTGCACGAAAGCGAAGGTACCTTTGATTTTGCTAGGCAAATCGCGCCGCGGGATGCGCGTGCCGACAATTTTGTAGAGGTACGGATCTTTGAGTGGAATATCGTCGGGAAGCGAAATCTGCTCGCTCTCGTCCCCGATGAGCGACCCGTAGCTGATGATTTTTCCACCGGCGTTAATCGTCCCATCGGTGGCGACGAGTTGATCGACAGGCAGCCCCCATTTCGCAGATGCACGGTTCAACAGCTCGCGGCGAATCGCAGCCGCGGCCTTGCGCAACTGCGGCCCGGCCTGCTGGATGGAGGTGCTCGAGACAGTGGCACCCTGATTCATTGAATGAGCTGTGTCGACCGCAGCCGCTGATACGCGCGAGAGTTCGATATCGAGTTCTTCCGCGACCAATTGCAGAAGCGTCGTACTATTTCCCTGCCCAAGCTCGACTTTGCCGAGATAGACCGTGGCGTTGCCATCCTTGCCGAGCACAATCCATGAGTTTGCGACTTTCGGGTCGCGAAGCGACGGCGCCGCAACCGCACGGCCAAGCCCGTCACCCGGGCTGACATTGAACCCGACAATCAAAGCGCCCAGGCCTTTGAGCACGTCCCGGCGCAATAATCCGATAGAGGCGTTTGCGTTCATTTTTGCATCTCCGCGGCGGCACGGCGGATTGCTTTCATAATCCGCGGATAGGTTCCGCAACGACAAAGATGTCCGTCCATTGCTTGCCGAATTTCCTCCTCGGTTGGGTTGGATTTTTGCGAAAGCAATTCAGCAGCTTTAATGGCGATGCCATTATAGCAATAGCCGCAATGCGGTGCCTGTTCGTCAAGAAAAGCTTGTTGAACCGGATGCAGCGGCGGCGGAGACGGCAATTTCCTGTTGCGGGCATGGAATTGCGGCAGGCCCTCTAATGTCGTGATAGCGGCGCCCTCTTCTATGGTCCCCACCGGGGTTACGCACGACCTGATTTCGCGACCGTCGAGCAAAACCGAGCATGAGCCACATTGCGCGAGGCCGCAGCCGAAACGCGGGCCCTTCAAATTGAGGTCATCGGCTAAGACATAGAGCAGCGGCGTAGTCGGGTCGACGCGGACCTCGTAATTCCGTTCATTGACGGTGAGTCGCATGACGAGCGCTCCCTTTACCTTGCGTTTCCTGGCGACTGGTTTTTCTTGGCCGAACCCAGAGGCGCTCAATGTTTTAATTCACTGGCGAGTTAATTCAAGGCCGATGCGCGGCGATCGCAGTGCCCGGCAACCGAGCCGCACGATCAACGCGGATTTTGGCCCGCGCGAGGTCGAGCTGATCTTTGCGCTGCCGATCAAGCCTAGCAATTGCTCCGAATCGGACAGATAGCCTTCGCGTCAGAGCATCGCCCCCAAGCGCCAACAATTCGGATTTATAGCGCCAACTCAGCGCGGCGACGCCCCTGCTTCAGGCGGCAAGCTGCGCCGCCGGCGTCGAACGCGAGATAGCCATTTCCTCTTCGCTCATATCGACGGGAACGTCTGCGAACAGCGGCGTACTCAGATAGCGTTCGCCGGTGTCCGGTAGCATGCAGAGCACGGTCGCGCCTTTTGGCGCCTCCGCACAGATACGCAGAGCGCCTGCAAATGTCGCGCCCGCGGTAATGCCGACGAATATCCCTTCTTTCTGTGCCAAATCGCGGCTGCAGCGCATCGCATCGGCATTTGCGATCGGGATGATGCGGTTTATGACGTTCATGTCCACCGCGTCCGCGGTCAGCTTCGGAATGAAATCGGGAGTCCAGCCCTGCATAGGGTGGGGTTTGAATGCCGGATGGCCCGAAGCGGCGGAGCCATCGGAGTTGCGCTGTTGCGGAATACCGCTTTCAAGCAACGGCGCATCTTGGGGCTCGCACACGATGATCTTGGTGTCCGGACGTTCCTTGGCAAGGACGCGCGCGACACCCTTGAGCGTGCCACCGGTGCCATATCCGGTGACCCAGTAGTCAAGCCGCTCGCCGGAAAAATCCTCGATGATTTCGCGCGCCGTGGTGCGTGAATGCATGTCGGGATTGGCCTCGTTTTCGAACTGGCGGGTCAAGAACCAGCCGTGGGTCTCGGCCAGTTCAGCTGCCTTCACCACCATTCCTACGGCGCGTTGCGAAGCCGGCGTGAGGACCACCTTGGCGCCGAGAAACCGCATGAGCTTTCGCCGCTCGACGCTGAACGACTCGGCCATTGTAATAACCAGCGGATAGCCTTTCTGGGCGCACACCATCGCAAGGCCGATGCCGGTGTTGCCGCTCGTTGCTTCGATGACCGTCTGCCCCGGCTTGAGGTCGCCGGAACGCTCGGCCGCCTCGATGACGCCGAGCGCCAGCCGGTCCTTGACGGAGTCAAGGGGATTAAACGCCTCCATCTTCACGTAAAGGTTCACGTCGGGCGGCGCGAGCCTGTTGATCTTCACGACGGGAGTATTGCCGACCGTTTCAAGAATATTCTGAAACTTGTGCGCCATCTTTCACTCCTGTCGATGCGATATCCAAACGGGCATTATATCGGCACATCGGCCAGGAAAAAATAGCCAGCTTCCGCTCTCGATCGCTCAATAGCTTATGAGAATTCCGCGTTAGTATCGGCGCTGGTTATATCGTGGGTGAGCCGGAAACCGATCTCGGAAGCGCCAAAAAACCCGGGAGGACTCGAACTTCCAACCAAGCGGTTATGAGCGCACTACCTTACCCGAAAAATCAATGATTACTGGCATTTGCTCAAAGTCACCCCCGACTTGGCTCGTTGGAGTCAGAGCTAAGCCGCATACATTCGCAACTGAAAACTTGACGTTTTATAGGCTCTTTGTCGCGCGCGGAGTGGCCGCCAAGTGACAATTCCTGCTCGGCGCAATTTGATGACGATCGCCGGATCACGGGCCTCGATGGCGCAGCATGTCAGACGGCTTAAGAGGAGTCATATGGCGCGGACGAGCCGGGCGGTCGCGATATCCGACAGCTCTGGAGTCAGCCTCTAAATTGATGGCGGCGCTCAGCCAAGTGCTAGCCATTTGCAAGAAGATGTCGCGCTCTTTAACCGACTTGGCACTCTTCGCCCAGCCCACGCACTCGGCCGCATTTGCGCGATATTCATTCGATGATGCCACGATACGCTCCGTTAGTTACGTACCCGTCGCTTCCACCAAACCTAGGCGACGCCCGCTGAAGGTCAAATTACAAAAGCGAAAGGATATAAAACCTCCTTTCAAAAACTGGCCGCTCGATGGTCGGTCTCAAGTCCCATTCTGGCCCGTTTCCGCCGAAAGGTAAAAGCAAGCCCGTGGCGCCACTCGCCGAAAGGCAGTCATGAAAATTTGATGGTTGGTGATATTCCGCGGCGGGGAGATACAACGCATTGTGGGTCAGAAATATGAGCGAGGCAATTGCCGCCTGCTACAATCTAGGCAGCGCAATCGCCCGTCATCCTCAGGAACGCCTGCTCGATTGTGGCAGCGCCGGCGCTGCTGACGAATTGTGCCGGAGGCGCATCGGCCAGGATCTTGCCGCGGTGAAGCACGACCACGCGGTCGGCGTCAGAAACTTCGTCGCACAGGTGCGTGGCCCACAGCACCGCGACCGAACGTTCTTTCCGCATGGTCAAGATCAGTTTGAGCAAATCATTGCGAACTCAATGGATCGAGCCCGACCGTAGCTTCGTCCATGAGCAGAACGCGCGGCTCGTGCAACAACGCGCGGGCGAGCTCCACCCGCCGGCGGTTGCCGCCGCTCAGTTGGCCGGCCTTGTCGTGCGCCCGCTCCGTCAATCCCAGTCGTGCGAGCTCTTTATCGATGCGCGGCTTGGCTACGGCGTGTGAAATACCGTGAAGCCCGGCGTGGAACAACAGATTACCGGTGACTGTCAATTCGAGATCGAGCGTCGGCTGCTGAAAGACAATACCGAGCTTCGCCAATGCAGGCACCGGATTGGTCAGCATGTTCTGTCCCATGATTTCGATGCGGCCCGAATCAGGGAGAAACAGCCCGGACAGAAGCTGGAACAGGGTCGACTTGCCGGCGCCGTTCGGGCCGAGCAGTGCGATAAATTCACCGGCGAAGGCGTTCAGGCTGACCCCGTCGACGGCGCGGATCGGTCCGTAGGTCTTGACTACATTGTCCAGCAGCAGCGCCGGCGCGCGATCGTTCGTTGCCATTTGTTCCCCAGCCCTTGCCTTGCATAGTCCACTTATTAAGACGTAGGCTCGTCACGAGGCAATGAGTGGTTTTTCCCGATGCGAAGTTTGGCCCTGGCGCTTTTGTCGATGCTCGCGTTCGCTCCGGCCCAGGCCAAGGATACCGGCCTGATCTATGTCAGCAACGAGAAGACCAATAACATCATCGTCATCGACCCCAAAACCGACAAGGTGGTCGGCGATATTCCGGTGTCGCGCCGTCCGCGCGACATGCATTTCAACGCCGATCACACCAAGCTCTACATCGCCTGCGGCGATGACGACGTGATCGATATTCTCGATGTCGCCAGTTCCAAAATCGTCGGCAAGCTCGCTACCGGACCGAGTCCTGAAACCTTCGCGATGGATGAAGCGCGGCACCGCATTTATGTCTCCGACGAAGAGGCCTCGTCGATCGCGGTCATCGATATGGATCAGAACGTGATCGTAAAGGAAATACCGACCGGCGCGGAGCCCGAAGGTGTCCTTGTCAGCGCCGACGGCAATACCGTCTATGCCACTTCCGAAGTTGGCGATCTGGTTCACGCGATCGACGCCAATGCCGGCTACGTCACAAAAGATGTGGTCGTCGGCACCCGTCCGCGGCGCTTCGCTGCCACGCCGGACGGAAAAGAGTTGTGGGTCTCCACCGAAATGTCGGGCCAAGTCTACATCATCGATCGGCAGACATTGGCGGTGACAGGCAAGATCGATTTCCTGCCGCCGGGCATGCGCAAGTCCGACGTGACGCCTGTGGGCCTGGTCATGACCAAGGACGGCAAGACCGCCTACGTGACGCTCGGGCACGCGGCGCACGTCGCGGTGGTCGACGTCCCGACTCGCGCGGTGCTGGGCTATATTCTGGTCGGCAAGCGGTCTTGGGGGCTCACGCTGTCGCGTGATGAAAAGACCCTCTACGTCGCCAACGGCCTGGGCGACGACATCACCCTGATCGACACGGCAAGCAGGAGGGCGACAGTTTCCATCCCGGTCGGCCGCGTTCCCTGGGGTATCGTCGTCGATGAATAGAGCGCGGCTCGTTCAAGCGGCACTGGGCGTCACCGTCCTCGCCTTGTTGGTTGGCGGCTTAGCGCCGGTGGCAAGAGCCCAGGACGCACCGGCCCAAAACACGTCGGCGCCGGTACAGTCCGCGCCGCAGCAGTCCGTCAAAATCGGCTTTGTCCAAATCGACGGCGACCCCCGGTACGAGCCGATCCGGGCGTCCGACCGGATTATTCTCAAGACGCCGGACCATCCCTTCGCCGGCGCGGAAGTAGGCGTAGATGAGGCAGCACCGCTGACGCGTCTCCTCAATACCACGTTCACGCTTGATCGCATCGCTGTGAAATCGCCCGCGGATGTGGCACCCGCAGTCCTCGACGCGCTTGACAACGGCACGCACTTTTTCCTCATCGACGCCCCGGCAGAAGCCTACAAGCCGCTTGCGGCCGCCGCCGCCGGACGCGACGTCGTCCTCTTCAACGTATCGACAGCGGGCGATTCGTTGCGGCGCGATGTGTGTGCCGCCGAGTTCGTTCACGTCTATCCGGCCCGCGCCCAGCTCATGGATGGGCTGATGCAATACCTCGTCTCGCGCAAATGGACGAACCTGTTGGAGTTCGAAGGACCCTCGGCGGAAGACGCGGCGATGACGGCGGCCTTCACCCATTCGGCGCAAAAATTCGGCGCGCGCATCGTCGCCGATCAGCATTTCAAGCCCGGCACCGACCCGCGCGACCGCGAACAGAACGATCCGGCTTTGCTCAGTGCGATCAACCGGGATTTCGACGCGGTCTTTGTCGCCGACCAGGACTTCGATTTCGCACGCACCGTGCCCTATCACCTGGTACGCCCGCGACCGATCGTCGGCAGCATCGACCTGCAGCCGGCCGCCTGGCATTGGACCTGGGATCACAATGGCGCTCCCCAGGTCAATTCGCGCTTTGAAAAGAAATCGGGCGGCCGCCACATGGAAAGCGCCGACTGGGCGGCCTGGGTCGCCGTCAAGATGATCGTGCAATCGGCGCTGCGCACGCGCTCCGCCGATTTTGCGAAACAGCGTGCCTTTATCTTCGGCGACAACAGCTTCGACGCCGACAAAGGCCTTGCGGTCAGTGTCAGACCCTGGGACCACCAGGTCCGTCAGGCGGTCCTGCTGACGGCGCCCTACGAAGTCGTCGCCAATGCACCGATCGATGGTTTTCTGCATCAGACCAACGACCTCGACACGCTCGGCGACGACCGCCCGGAATCACCGTGCCGTTTGGACAAGTGAAGCGAATTCGAAAGGCAACGCGAGCGGTTAACCACGCCGTCCCGCCGATAACGAGCTAGATCATGCAACTGGTTCACATTCTGCGCGCCCTGCGCGCCGTCACGACGCGCGAGATCCTCAAATTCGTTCACCAACGCGGCCGGCTGCTGTCGGCGCTGGTGCGCCCGCTGATGTGGCTCGCCGTCTTTGCCGCCGGTTTCTACAACGTCTTCGGCGTCTCGATCATTCCGCCGTACAAGACCTACATCACCTATCAGGTCTATATCGTGCCCGGTCTGCTCGGCATCATTCTGTTGTTCCACGGCATGCAGTCGTCGCTGTCGATGGTCTATGACCGCGAGATGGGCGTGATGCGGCTGTTGCTGACTGCGCCGCTGCCGCGCTGGGTCTTGCTGGCCTGCAAGCTTGCCGCGGGCACCGCGCTTTCGGTCATCACCTGTTACGTGTTTCTCATCGTTTGCATTCCGTTCGGCGTGACGTTCGATCCAATCGCCTGGCTGGAAGTGTTGCCTGCATTGATCGTCTCCGGGCTCATGCTTGGCGCGCTATGGCTTTTCCTTTCGGTCTATATCCGGCAGGTGGAGAATTTTGCCGGCGCCATGAATTTCGTGATGTTTCCGATGTTCTTCTTTTCGTCGGCGCTCTACCCGCTTTGGCGACTGCGCGAGGGCGGCTCCGAAACGATCTATTTCGTTTCGCTCGCCAACCCGTTCACCTATGTTGTCGAACTCATCCGCTTCGCGCTTTACGGCATGTTCGAGCCGACCTCGGCGCTGGTCGTTTCCGGCGCGACCGTACTGTTCTTCCTGCTTGCGGTACTCGGCTATAATCCCCAACGCGGCATGATCCGCCGCACCGCGGCGGCGCAGCCGGCTTAGCCGGCGATTGCCGCGGAAATCTTGGACGCGGAATTCTGGGGCGCTGAATTCTTGGCCGCGGAAATTTTGTGCGCCGCAATCTCGTCGGCAATGGCGGCGATCTGATTGCCGGTGCGCGCGCTCCGCGGGATCGAAATCGGTATCTCTGCCAGGATCCGGGCCGGGCTCTCCGAGAGCAGGAATATGCGGTCGGCCAGCGCAATCGCTTCTTCGATGCTGTGCGTGACCAAGAGCGTTATGACCGGCCGGCGACCGACAAGCTCGGTGAGTTCGGCGCGAAGCCGAAGCGCGAGCGCGGCGTCGAGTGAAACGAAAGGCTCGTCGAGCACCAGCAGTTGCGGCTCGACGGCAAACGCCCGCGCCAAAGCGACACGGCGGGCGAGACCGAGCGACAGTTCGGCCGGAAAATGACGGCGATGCTCGGCGAGACCTAGTGTTGCAAATAATCCGTCGAGCGTGGCGTCGCTCGCTTGCGGCGCGGCGAGCCGGACATTGTCTTCGACGTTGCGCCAGGGCAGCAGCCGTGGCTCCTGAAACACGACGCCGAGCTTACCGTCCGCCGGCAATTGAACGGTGCCTTCAAAATCGCGATCGAGCCCAATGATAATACGAAGGAGAGTCGTCTTGCCGCAGCCCGACGGCCCGACCAGCGCCGCAAATTCGCCCGGTGCCAGGGTGATCGAGAGTTCGCCGAGGACGTCCAAGCGGCCGCGCGAAGCGGTGCCAAAGGACTTTCGCTTGATCCCGATATCAAGCAGCCTTGTGTCGCCAACGCGAGACATGTCGTTCAAGCGGCTGCACCAGGAGGGTTTCGATAGCGAGCATCACGGCGACGAAGACGAGAGCATAGGCCAAGATGCGCGTGACGTCGAATAATTGGAAGGCCACGCCGATTTCGAATCCAACGCCGTTCGGACGGCCCAGCAATTCGACGATCAGCACGATTTTCCAGACCAGCGACAAGCCGGACCGGGCGGCGGCGGCAAGATAGGGCGCAAGCTGGGGCAGAACGACGTGGCGTAATTGCACCCATCGGCTCATGCCAAACACCACAGCCATTTCGTCGAGACCGCGGTCGAGCGACCGCGCCCCTTCGCGGACGGTAACGGTGGCGATCGGCAGCTTGTTAAGGGCAACGGCGGCGATCGCCGCGGTTTCGGTGAGACCCGCCCAAATGTAGGCGAGCACGATGATCACGAGCGCCGGAAGATTGAGAAGAACGACCAGCCAAGGGTCGGCCAGTCGATCAAAGAAGCCATCGCGGCCCATCGCCAGGCCGATCGCCGACCCGAGCGCCATCGCGATCGTGAATGAAACAGCCACGCGCGCGAGCGTCACGCCGAGGTTGAACGCGAGCGCCCCCGAACGCGTTTCCTGGAGAATATCAAGCCCCACGGCCTGTGGCGTCGGCAACATGCGTGCGCCGGCCAAGTGTGAGGCGGCAGCCCAAACCGCCAGCAGCAAGACAAGCGAGGCCATGCGGATCAGCAGGTTCATTCGCTGGTTCCGGCCTTGTAGAACGTGCCGGGATCCAATTCGCGCGCCGGGCCGACAAGATCGGTGCCGCCGATATCGGCGAGGACCCGAAAGAGCTGTCTCGCATCCGATGCTTCGTCGGCTATAGAGCGCTGCGGAACGCCATCGAGATAACGCCGACGATAAATCTCGAGCGCAGCGGGATCGGTGACGCCGATACGGGGTGCGAGCCGTTGCCATTCCTCGGGTGACTTCGCGAGAATTTGCCTCGCGTTTCGGGTGGCGGCAAAGAAACGATCGAGCACCGCGTGATTGTGTCCGGCCCATCCGTCGCCGAAAACATAACCTATCATGGCGATCGGTCCGGCGGCGCCCAGATTTTTCATGACGTCCGATATCAGCACCGCGCGCCGCATGCCTTTGCCTTCGAGCTCGGCGCAAAAATTCCAAAACGTCAGCGTGGCGTCGGTCCTGCCTTGCAAGGCTTCTCCGGTGAGAAGCGGCGGGGCGCCATAGACGATTTCGGCTTGTGTCTTGAGGTCGATTCCCGATTTGCGGGCCAGCGCTTGCAGCAGCAACCAGCTCTTATCAAGCGGGCCGCCGGCCACGCCGAGCTTCTTGCCTTTGAGATCGGCGACGCCGTTGATCGCCGAATTTTCGGGCACCATCACCGCACCAAGCGTGCTCGAATAAGGATAGAAGACGACATCATCGCCGAGGGCGCGTTCCCGCGCCACCCAGAGCCAATCGGACAGCATGAGATCGGCCGAACCAGCCTGCAGCGCAACCTTGCCCGCTTCGGTGCTGGCGAGCTCGATTGTCTCGATATCGAGATCGGCCTTCTTATCAAGGCCATGTTGCTTGAGAACCTCCAATTCCCAGGCAAACGTTCCGGTTTTCTGTGCGACGACACGAATGCGGTCGGCAGCGACCGCGTTCGACGCCGCAAATGTCAGCAGCGCGGTCACCAGCACCCACTGACGCCAAGTGGTACGTCCCCAAGACGGGCAATGGGTCATGCGAATAAATCTACCGGCCTGCACGACTCAGCTTAGCGCTGGCGAATAGGTGAGCTGCCGTTTTGGCATGGCTATCGGCGCGAAGCGGAGTCGTTTTGCCTCACAAGGCACGAGCGAACACGGCAAATGCCGAAAGCGGATCGAAGGCATTCATTCTCCCCTGAATATCGGCATACGCATCGCCGCATTTTGCGTGAAGGTGACACAGCTCACCGCGCCGGGAAAGCTCGAAGTGAGCAATGTTGCCCCGCCCTATTGGAGCCGCCGAAGAAACTGCCTAACATGGGGGCGTCCCGCCGAATGCAAATCGAAATAATGGGGAGGAAACGTATGACGCGCTCGACGCTTCTTGCTGTCGTGTTGACGACGGTACTTGCGGCTATTCCAACGGCGACCATGCCGATCAAAGTGTTCGCCCAATCGGCCGACGACCTGAAGAATGACGAAAAGACACCGGACAACGTCCTCGTTTACGGAATGGGATATTCCGGCAACCGTTACAGTCCGCTCACCCAGATCACCAAAAGCAACGTCAGCAAGCTGGTGCCGACTTGGTCCTATTCGCTCGCGGATCTCCAGGGCGGCGAAGGCTTTCCCATCGTCAACGACGGGGTGATCTACGTCACCACCCACAATTCGACCGCGGCCGTCGACGCCATGACCGGCAAACAGATCTGGCGGGTCAAGCACGATTATCCGCCGGAAGCGTTGCGCGTCGTCTGCTGCGGTATCGTAAATCGGGGTGCCGCGATTTACGAAGGCATGATCATTCGCGCGCTGTTGGACGATCGAATCATCGCGCTTGACGCCAAGACCGGCAAGCAAATCTGGGAAGCGAAATCTCCCGACCCGGCGGTTTCGGCCAACGGCTACGCGATGACCGGCGCGCCGCTGATCGTCAAGGGCATCGTCATCGTCGGCGTGGCCGGCGCCGAATTCAGCAATCGTGGCTTCATCGAAGCCTACGATGCGAAAACCGGAAAGCATTTGTGGCGGACCTACACCATTCCCGCCAAGGGCGAGCCCGGATCGGAAACCTGGCCGGGCGATTCCGAACTTACCGGCGGCGGCAGCTCCTGGGTCACCGGGACCTATGATCCGGACCTCGACTTGGTTTTCTGGGGCGTCGGCAATCCGGCACCCTGGAATGCGCGCGCGCGTACCGGCGACAATCTTTTTACCGACTCGGTCTGGGCCATACGGCCGGAGACCGGCGAACGGGTCTGGTACTATCAGGCCACGCAAAGCGACCCGTTTGACTTCGACGCCGTGCAGACGCCGATCAACGCCACCATCAAGGTCGACGGTAGCCCGCGTAAGGTCGTGATGCAGGCGAACCGCAACGGCTTCCTCTACGTGCTCGACGCGAAGACCGGCAAGCTGCTCGCCGCCAACCCGTTCGGCAAGGTGAACTGGGCCAGCGGCATCGATATGAAGACCGGCCGCGCGATCGTGACCGACGTCTTCAAGGGCGCTCTCGCCGGCGAAAAGGTGACGGTGTGGCCGTCGGTTTCCGGCGTGACCAACTGGCAGCACTTTTCGTTCAGCCCGAAGACCGGAATGCTGTACATCAACACACTGAATGTCGGCATGACCTATCAGGCGCCCGAACCGCCGAAGCTCACGCCCGGTACGCCCTCCGGCGTTCCGACCGTCAAGCGGACCGTCGTGACCGACGATCCCAATGTGCGCGGCTATCTCAAAGCGGTCGATCCCATGACCGGCAAGTCGAAATGGGAAACGCCGTACCGGAGCCCCAACTATTCCTCGACTCTGGTGACGGCGAGCAACATCGTCTTCACCGGCGTCATGACCGGTGAGTTCCAGGCGCTCGATGCCGATACGGGCAAGATCTTGTGGAGCTTCCAGACACCGTCCGGGATCATCGGCCAGCCGGTGACCTGGGAGAAGAACGGCAAGCAATACGTTACGGTTCTAAGCGGGCTCGGCGGCGTCTATGCACAGCGTGGCGGCGATCCCAACCTGGAAAACCTGCCAACCGGGGTGACGCTATGGACTTTCGCCCTGTTCGACAAATAACGTCGTAAAAATCTTCGCTGCAACGAAGAGGCCGCCGGTTGCGGCCTCTTCCCATCTCACGACCGAAATCTCCTCACAGCATAAAATCCCGGTGCACATGTCACGTAATCGGCGGCAATCCTTCAGCGGCATAACCGCTGCCCTCACCTTGACGATCATCCTTTTATCAATGCTGTCGCTGATATCCGCGGTAAAGGCCGAGGATGCGGCATCGAGCGACGACCAAGCCAAGATCGACGCCGGCGAGAACGTCTACAATATGCGTTGCGCGGTCTGTCACGGCGACGATCTGGTCAATACCGGCCAGACTTTCGACCTGCGGAAACTGAAGGCGGACGAACGCCCCCGCTTCGAGAATTCGGTGCGTAACGGCAAAAATCAGATGCCGCCGTGGAAGGGCGTTCTCACCGACGAGAACATCGACCAGCTATGGCACTACATCCGCGCCCACGCTTACGAAAAATAGCGGCGCGAGATCGCTCTTAGCCGCGACGGCGCAGGCCCCCTGCTCTATGAAGCCGTCGCCAATAGCTGCACGGCGGAGCGGATCAATTCGGGCAGATTGTGCGCATTGAGCTTCTGCTTGAGCTGCGCGCATACATTGACGACCGTCTTGTAGCTGACGTTGAGTTCCTCGGCGATCCGTCCATAAGGCTTGCCTTCAGCCAACAGCGACAGCGTTTGCAATTCGCGCGGCGTCAACTCGGCAAGCGGACTCTGGCGCGCCGGCGCGTGAACCAGCGCCACCTGCATGGCGAGGTCTTCGCTCAAATAATGCGTTCCGCTCCGGATTTTCTCAAATGCCTTGATCAGTTCACCGGGTGACGTGTCTTTGAGAACGTAGCCGGTGGCGCCAGCCGCAAGAGCGCGGGCGATAATTACCGGGTCGCTATGCATGCTGAAAACCAGAACACGCGCCGCCGGATTGTGAGCGTTGATGCGCTGGATCAGCGCCAGACCGCTCAAGCCGCTGCCCTGCATGGCAAGATCGACAATGACGACATCGGGACGATGCTGGCGATAGAGCTTGAAACCGGATTCGACATCTGGCGCCTCGTGGACCGTGGCCACACCCGCGTCCTCCAGCATGCGCCGGCAGCCTTGCCGAACAATTGGATGGTCATCGACAACGAGAACTTCGGTCATACGCCGGCACCGCTCCATTGACCGCCATCAGCCGTGGCGTGATCGGACTCCGTGAGTGGAATGGAAATTTTCACATCGGTACCACTGCCGGGCCGGCTTTCGATGAAATAGTGGCCGCCGAGGCCTTCGACACGCTCCCTGATGCCTCGGGTGCCGACACCCGATGGCTTACCCGGTTCTATCCCGCGGCCGTCGTCAGACACTGTCAGTGCCAGCCGGACCGCAGCACCGATAAGTTTGACGGTGATGTTCTTGGCGTCGGCATGGCGAAGGGCATTGGTCACGCTCTCCTGAATGCAGCGATAGACCGTGAGATCGATCGAGTCCCCGTAGCTGCGCAGCATGCCTTCGGACGTAAAAGAGAAGGCGATATCGGTATGCTGCCGCGATCGCTCATCGATGAGTTGATCGAGCATGTCCTCAAGCGGAACGTGGCCCAGCGCCATCGGCCGAAGCCTGGCAAGCATGCTGCGGTTGATGGCCTGCAGATGGCCGGCGATCGAGAGAATATCGTGCAGACGTTCCGTCACGCTCCGTTTCACGGCGGCCGGCAGATTTTCCGCGGCCTTCGCAATCGAGGATGCGTTGGCCTGCAGTCCGAACAGACATGGGCCGACTTCATCGTGCAATTCGAGCGCCGTTCGCCGTCTCTCGTCATCCTGCGCCGTGATCAGCCGACGATTGAGGCGCAGGTTCTCGGCGCGCAGCGACTCAAGGGCCGAAGCAAGCGCGTTGAAGTGCTCGGTAATTATGGACAATTCGCGGGCCTGCGGCCGCGGAAGCCGCACGCTATAGGTTTGACACTCGAGATCGGAGAGACCGTCGGCGAGCACTGAGAGCGGATCTAGCACCCGACCGAAAAGAACATAAAGGATGCCGATCATCGTGCCGTTGAGCAGGACAGCAACGATGCCCATCACAGTCACATTGTCCCAGACTTCGGCGATTTCGTCTGCCGGCTCACCAATGATTTCGATCTGGCCTACGACCTTGTCGTCGACGGTTACCGGAATGGTGCGGGCGACGACGAGCGGCGCCACTAGGGCAGCAAACCAATCCGGCGCCGGAGCATGCGTGTCGTCGCGGCGGCTCACGTCGCCGGGCGGCGTCGCGGCGATAGGAACGCCCGCCGCGTCTCGAACCACAAAACGGACGTGGCGCATCGCTTGCAGTTGCGCCGGCAATGACGCCAGGAATTGCTCGGCGGGCTGCTCCTGATGCGCGAGACGAACCGCATCGCCGACGAGCAATTCGGCGAGGCGCATCGACGAGGTCACCTCGACACGCGTTTGCATTCTCGCCCGCAGGATTATCACGCTGCCGGCGGCGAGCACGGCGATAATGTCTATGAGGATGAATACGAGCAGGAGCTGCGCTCGAACGGAGCGCCCGAACCAAAGTGCGTCCAGCAGACGTTGCGGAAAGACAGACGGTCGCGGCAACACTGCGAGCGCGGATGCGGATTGCGCGCCGATGGTCGTCCTCCCTTGGTTTCCAATGCCGGGCTCTGATGGCGGGTTCTTACGGCTTGGGGTCGATGTTAGCCGAACGTCTGCCATCCCGTCACGCCCGACCGTATGCCCCGCCGATTTACCGCTTCGGAGCAGTCGGCTTTTCGTCTAGCATCGCCTCATAGGCGACACCGCGAAGCGGGATTTCGCCTGACATGGGGGAGGATTTAATGCGTGCTAGCGCGATAGGCGCTGTCGTGGCTGTCGCTGCCATTGCCAACTTGGCTGGCGGGGCCCACGCCCAAACATTCGTCGAGCAAGGCGCCGAAGTGCGAATGCAGCTCGATCTCGTGGTTTCCGCCCCGGCGCTCAAGGCCCTGCTGCCGGCCGGTTGGGAACCCGCTGTGGCAACCGCGGGACCGGCGAAGGATTGCAATATCCGGATGATTTTCGTCGACCGCGTCGACATTACCGGCGAGGACGGCACGCCGCGTGGAACCAACCAGTTCGTCTATCTTGCCTCGCCGATCAAGAAGACCGGCACGGATGTGACCGGCCAAATGGTCATCGACGGATTGACGGCCGATGCGAAGGACGTGCCGGGGCCGTTCGGCGTTTATCAGACCGCGACCAGCCACCGCGTCGAACGATCGACCCGCGCCGTCTCAGGGGAACCCATCCGCAACGAGGAGACCTGGCAATTCGATGCGGCCGGAGGCGAACACATGGAGTTGCATGTGGCCTACGAGCGCGGCATCGCCCGTAAACTCAGTTCCGAGGTCAAATTCTTTTCCGCCAGCGACCCCAATCGGTACCAAATATGGAAGATCGACCAGGGCCTCGACATCATGCGTAACGCGACGATTAATGTCGCAGATCGCGTCAAAGAGCTCCAGTTCAAGGCGTCGGGCGGTAAGATCGGCCAATTGTTGGACGGTACGGAACGCGTCGTCAGCGTCGATGCGCTGCCGTGGTACAACCGCATCGTCTCGTCGCCCTAGCCGTCCGTGCCAAAGCCGAGCACGCCATGAAGGGAATTCTCCGGTTAAACCAGCGAGCGTTGATCGCTACGGCGCTGACACTCCTCGTCTCGTCCGCGCTCGCGGCCGACCTTGATTCGTTTCTGGCGGGGACCGATCGCAACTGCGTCGAATGCGATCTTTCCGCGCGCGACTTTCGCGGTCGCGAACTCAAGCTCTCGAATCTCGACCATGCTAAGCTGAGCAACGCCAATTTTGCGGAGGCAAGTCTGTTCCGCAGCACGCTTCAGCATGCCGATCTGAGCGGCGCAAATCTCGCACGAAGCAACCTCAATCTGATCGACGCCAAATGGGCGGACTTTATCAAGGCCGACCTTACTGACGCGTTGCTTTACGAAGCCGATCTCTCCGGGGCCGATTTTTCACAAGCCAATCTGACCGGCGCCCGCCTAGGCCGCGCCCACCTCAATAGGGCCAATCTGCAAAACGCCAAGTTGACCGGCGCCGATTTGCGTGAGGCGCGCCTCGCCGATGCCACACTGAAAGGCGCGGATATGCGCGGAGTGACGCTTAACGGTCAGAATTTGCGCGAGATGGATCTGCGCGGCATCGACTTCACCATGGCCGACTTCGTCAACGCCGATCTCAGCGGCGCCGATCTGCGCGGCGCAAACCTCACGGGCGCCAATCTCTACGGCGCCAACCTGCACGGCGCCGATTTGCGCCAGGCCAACCTAGAGGGCGCCAATCTCGACGACGCCATCATGAGCGACGTGCAGAACGAGGGCGTCAAATTCGGCGCCGCCATCATGCCGGACGGCCGCCGCGCCAAATAGGTTTGGATCGAGTTCCCGTACTGCCGGCGCCTGATCACGGCGCGCGGTAATTCGGATCGAGCAACTCGAACCGCGCCCAACTCTCGAACTGGCCTTGCGTATAATCGTGCGTTTCCGGATCGATATCATGTTGCCCGGGCTTGCGCAGAAAATGGGTTTCGACCGTCATGGCGCGCTCTGACGTCGTTTTGGTGCAACGCTGCTTGATGAAGACGCCGCCCACCGGCGTCTCACCCTCGGCCGGGGCAATATCCGCGCAGGTCCATCCTTCGGGACCGTAATGATTGATCACCGCCAGACCGAGCAGTCGCGCCATGCGGCGCTCCAGCGGCGTGGCGCGCGGATCGCTGATCATGCGGATGCCGCGTAACGTTCCCCGATCGTCGAACAAGGCCGACAGAATGACCGGATGACCAGCCACCCGCGTGCCGGTTCGTTGCGCCGCGTAGAGCGGATCGTCGATCGCCTTGCCGATATAATCATCCTCGTCGTCGAAACGCGCGGCGATCTCGCGCAGGCCGCTGGCCTCCGGCGCGCACTTGCTGAATTCAGACCACGCGTCGAGCTTTTGCCGTGGCGGCCCGCCATTGCTGCCGCACGCGAGTTCGCCCCAACCGTCCATCGTCATGGACGCGGCGCTAAGGCCGAGCTTGAGACCGTGGACTTCACCCGGATCTTGCCCGGTCCGCGCGACGGCCACGGACGCCGCCGCGAAGACGACCGCCAGCAAAGCGCCCTGCCCCAGCCATTGCACCCGAGACCTCATTTTTTCATCGCGTCGCACTGGCGCGTATCCGCGCCCCAGAAGGCGATGCAGTCTTCATAGGTGGACGGGCCGCGTCCCACATCGGTCGCGAACAGATATTTCACCACCGCATCGATCTCGTCCGAATTGAGAAAAGCGTTCGGCTCCGGCGGCATGTCATTACCGAGATCGTCCCGCGTCGCGCCGTAGCAGCGCTTGTCGCCGTAGGCGAACTGATCGTGGAACGGCATGCCAGTGCCGGGACGACCGCATTTGACGACCTCGGCGACTTGGTCCGGCGTCAGCTGGGTCTTGCGCAGCGACAGTGCATTGCCGCCATAGCCCTGATCGCCGGACGCATCCCATTTGTGGCAAAACTGGCACGTCGCCTTGGTTTTGAAGATATCCTTGCCGTGTTCGATGACCCGCGTCTCTTCCGCGGAGCGGGGCGTTTGCGCCTGTAGGCGCCCGATTGAGATTGCTGCGAGAACCACGGCGGCCAGAATGGCGAGCGAATAAAGGCGAACGGAACGTAGATGCATCCTGTGTCTGACCCGTGTTCAGTGTTTTTGCTGAAGTTCGCGCCGGCAGTCCGCGGCAGGACGCCGGCGCGATCTTTATCGGATCGGTCTATAGAGCGAAGACGAACAACATGGATGTGGTTGAGGTGTATCTCAGCTGCGGATCGTTCTGCATGACGAACGGCGACTGACGCGAACCGGCGAGAACCGCGATATATTGCTTGCCGTTCACCGAATAGGTGACGGCCGGCGCATTGATGCCGGTCCCAACATTGAAGCTCCAAGCTTCTTTGAGGGTTTTCGCATCATAGGCCATGAAGGTGCCGTCGGCTTGCCCGAGGAAGACGAGATTGCCGGCGGTCGCGAGCGCGCCGGCATAATTCGGGAAGTCGAGATTGATGGCCGCTTTGGTCTCTCCGGTCGTCGGATCAAGCGCCTTGAGACTACCGTAAAGGCGCCCGTTCAATTTGAACGATCCGCCGCTGAAACGGTCGCGCGGCTGAACCGTACCGCCCTGGTCGGCGAAATCCTTCTGCGCCACTGTTTCGATGCCGTCGCAGCCTTCGATCGACGGCACGAAAATCAAGTGCAAGCTCGGATTATAAGCCGTCGGCTCCCAGTTCTTCGCGCCGAAATGCGACGGACAGGTAAGAGCCATCGGATTGCCGCGCATGCCGTGCGTTCCGGGATTGTAGGTTTGAACGCCGGCGGTCGGATCGTAATTCGACGGCAGACCCGTTTTCGGATCGAGACCCGGCGTCCAATTCAGCTTGTCGACGTATTGTTTGCCGGCGACAAACGTTCCATTGGTGCGGTCCAGCGCGTAGAAGAAACCGTTCCGCGCGGCGTGAACGACGAGCTTACGGTCCTTGCCGTCGACCTTGGTGTCGATGACCGGATGCTCGGAGATTTCGTCGAAGTCGAACGGATCGTTGGGCGTGTACTGAAAGCCCCACTTGATCTTGCCGTCGGCCGGATTGAGCGCGAGCACGCTGGCAGCCCATTTATTGTCGCCAGGACGGTATTGCGGATCCCAATCGGCTCCCGCATTGCCGACACCCTGATAGATCGTATCGGTTTCCGGATCATAAGTTGCTGTTTCCCAAACCGGACCACCGCCGTGCTTCCAGTGTGAATCGCTGTCCTTCCAGGTGTCATTACCGGGTTCGCCGGCGCCGGGAATCGTATAGGTGCGCCAAGCCTGCTGACCGGTATTGAGGTCGGTAGCGTCGATGAAGCCGCGAATGCCGAATTCACCGCCGGCGGGACCGACGATCGCGAGATCGCGAACGACAAGCGGCGCCATGGTGATCGTCTCGCCAAGCGCGGGATCGGCGATCTTGCGCTCCCACACTTTTTCACCCGTCGCGCGGTTGAGTGCGAACATGCGGCCATCGAGCGCGATCGAGATTACCTTATCTTTCCACAACGCCACGCCGCGATTGTTGACGCCGCAACACGCAACATCGCCGGCCCAGGCACGATCGATACCCGGATCGAATTTCCACTTGATCGATCCCTTCTTGCCCGTCGAGACGTCGATAGCGTAGACACCACCCCAGCCGTCAGTGACATACATCATGCCATCGTCGACAATCGGGGTCCCTTCGAGATTGCCGAACGCGTAGCGGCCGCCACTCTGCAGACCTCCGAGCGCAACGCTGAAGACGAGCTTCAGATTTTTGACGCTGTCGGTATTGATTTCCTTGAGTTGGGAATATCGGTATCCCTGGTAATTGCCGTAATAGAGCAGCCAATTCTGCGGCTCCTTGTTAGCATTGAGCGCGCGCTCGAAAGTCATGTCGGCCGCATGAGCCGGCGCACTCGCCAGCAGCAGCGATCCGATCAGCATGGCGACGGGTGAGAGCGTCCTCATCGTAAATCCCCCCTTCTTGATTCTTTATGGGCCACTCGGGCACAGCGATAATGCGCCGCCGCCTCGCCGACGGCAAGGCACCCGCGGTCGCGACAGCTATGTCATCCGGCTATGCGGGACAACGACTAGAAGGTCGCGCGTGCGCCCACGTAGGCGGCGAGCGGCATGCCGGGAACGAACGTTCGCGGATCGGTCAAATTCAAATAGGGAAACGAGCCGGTCTCGAAAAATGTGCCATACACATAATAGCGCTGATTGAACAGGTTCTTCACCAAGCCGAACAGTTCGAAATTCTTTGTCACTTGATAGGACGAGTGCAGGTTCACCGTCCAATAGGCGGGGACTTTCGGATTCTGGTTCAACTCATCGCCGACAAGCCATTGACTGCCGATGACATCGAGGTCGGCGCCGAATTTCCATGGCTCGGTGATCTGGTACTCGGCGCCGACCTTCAAGCGATAATTCGGGATACCGGTCAAGTGATCGCCCGGCGCGACGGAGATTTCGCCGTTAGCGTCGGCCGCCGGATTGTTCGGTGACGACAGCAGCAAAGCGTTCCTGAACGTGGCATCGACGTAGGTGTAGTTGGCATAGACATTCCAGCGGTCCCGCTTATACGAGAGATCGGCCTCGATTCCCTGGCGCAGGGTGTCGCCGGCGTTCTGAAAAAATTCATGGCCGATGATCGGGCTCGCGACATTGATAATGTCGTCGGAGTTCAGCGTATGGAACGCGCCCAGCGTCCATCTCAACAGTCCCTTGTCGATGTCGTAACGCCCGCGCAAACCTGCCTCGAACGTGTGGGAGACAACCTGCTTCAAGTCTGGATCGCCGACGAGCGCGTTATCGATCAAGCATGGATGGGTCGGATCGGAACAGCCAAGCTCCAGCGGAGTCGGCGCGCGGTTGGCTTCCGAATAGCCGCCATAGAGCGTGAGGTTCGGCGTAAGCTTGTAGGTGGCGCCGGCGGTCGGATTGATGCGGTTGTAATTATGATTGGCATTGAGGCCCGGGTTATTGCCCAATTCATCCTGCAGATCGATTTGGGCCATGTTGAAACGGCCGCCTGTAGTAAGCGACAGACGCGACGTGACATCGAATGTGTCGGTGGCGTAGATGCCGGTATAGAGCGTCGTCGCGCCCAGCCTGACCGGCGCCACATCGCCGGACGGCTGGTCGATGAAAAGCCCCGTACCGACGACCGATGGAAATTGATCGGCATTGATGGTGCCCAGCTCGCTCGTGGTCGTGAATTGCACCAATCCGCGATCGACGCTCATCCCGACGACAAAATTGTTGTCGTGACCGAATAATCTTTCCGACGAAGCGGCTTGCAGCGAGCCACCGAAGCTATTGGTCGAGGTCCAGGTACGATCGATCTCGCCCAATACGCTGCTGCCGAGCGCACCCGTCGCAGGCACCGTGCCGCCGCCGATCGTCGTGAGCGGGGGCGGGGGCAAATTGCCGTAGAGATCGGGAAAACACAGCAGGGTCGGATCGGGACAGCCGCTGTTCTGCGCATCCGTGCCGTTACCGTCGGCATGGCTCTGCCAGAACCCGCGATAGTAAAGATTGCTCTGGATCGAGAACGTATCGGTCGGCTTCCAGCTGCCGCTCGCCGTCAGAAATGCAAGCTGGTTATGGGTGGTTTGCGGGATTGTGTAGACACTCGACCAGTCCTGGCTGAGCATTTGCATCGGGGTCGCCGCGGCCGCGCCGAAAAGATTGTCGGCACCGGTGAAAGTCAGATGGAATTCAGTCTGGTCGCCGCGCGCACCGAAATCGGCGAAAACTCGCCGCAACCGCGATTGTGAATCATCGCGCCAGCCGGCATCGTCGATAGCGTCGGCCGTGATGTAGGCCGACAAATTGCCGTTTTGGCCACCCGCTTGGACCGACGTATCAACTCGCCCGAAGGAACCGCCGTTCACCTCGCCTTCAACGCCGTGATAGGTGAAACCGTTCTTAGTCTCGAAAGAGAGAGCGCCGCCGATCGCGTTGAGCCCGTATACTGGGTTGCTCGGGACCAGTGTCATCCCATTGATCGCGCTCTCCGGAATGAAATCCCAATTCACCGTGTCGCCGAACACTTCGTTGATGCGAACGCCGTTTTGATAGACAGCGAGGCCTTGCGGCGTGCCGATGACGGGCGACGCGGTAAAGCCGCGATAATTAAGGTCGCGTTGAAATTCGTTTCCGGTTTGGTCGCTCAGCGATACTCCCGGCAACGCACGGAAAATGCCGTCCAACAGATCTGGCGCCTTGGCGTGATCGAAATCCGAGGCCGAAAGAGTTTGCACGTTGGACGGAATTTTATCGCGGTCGACCACGCCGGGCTCGGTGGGCGAGGCCACGCCGTTCGCAGACCGCTGCGAAGTGGGTGATCTCGGAAACGGAGCCGTGTTGGACTGAGCCCGCGGAGGAACGCCCTGACGCGGCGGCGGTGCCACCGGCGTCGTCGCGATAACACGGATTTCAGGGAGCGGGGTAGAAGGCGCCGCAGACGAACCGTTCGGGCTTTCCTGGGCGGCGACAACAGCCGGCGAGACTGCCGCGGTGAAGGCTACGGCGCGCAACACGCCACGAAATGCCGTCGTTATCGCGACCTGACGAAGCCAACCGTGAACACAACGCATACTTTCGACGCCCCTGCCCCATCGGACTTTGCCACTATCCGAATACTTCCGTTAGGGCAGGTTTTGCCAAATCGGCCCGGGAAGTTTTGGCAATGCAGGCGACCGGCACAAACCAATCGGGCAGTGTTGCCCAGACCGAAAGTGCCGCGGCTTTCGACCTTGCATCGGCCCGCAATGAGCCGCTGAAATGTCAGGCTGGCGGAAGTTCGACGTATATTCGGAGCGGCCACGGTGACATGGCACTGTCGGCCGGCATCGCCTTGACAGCATGCGGCAGCATTGTCAGGCTTGCCGGGAACTTCTGGCAAAGACAAATCTTGAAGCGAAGGCTGAAGGCCGGCGAAACGATCGGCAGAGCCGACATGCACGCGGGAGGCGGCCCATGAATCGCATCACGGCGCTGTGCGCCGGCATATTAGCGCTTTCGGCCAGCGGGATCGTTTGCGCAGCCGCACAAGAAATCAAGCCCCCGGCAACGTCACTCATGCCGGCCACCGCGCCCGGATCTGACGTCACCCAGGCCATGCTCGATGGCGCCGCAAGAGACGGCAAGAATTTTCTGCAAACCAACGGCGACTACAATCAGCAACGCTTCTATCCGGCCAGCCAGATCAATCGCTCAAATGTGAGCGGCCTTCACGCCGCGTGGATATTCCAGACCGACGTCCGCGAATCGCTCGAAACATCGCCTATCGTCGTCAACGGCGTGATGTATGTGACGACGGCGTTCGACCACGTTTACGCGTTGAACGCCAAGACCGGCGAGATGTATTGGCACTACAAATACAATATGGGACCGATCACGACCTATTGCTGCGGTCCCAACAATCGCGGTGTCGCCATCTATCGCGACAAAGTCTATTTCGCGACCCTCGATGCCAAGCTGGTGGCGCTCGACGCCAAGTCCGGCAATCCGGTGTGGACCGCCGACATTGCCGATCCGACCTTGGGCTATAGCGAAACCATGGCGCCGACCGCAGTCAACGGCAAGATTCTAATCGGCACCAATGGCGGCGAGTACGGCATCCGCGGTTTTTTTAAAGCCTTCGACGCCGATACCGGTAAACCGCTGTGGACCTTCGATACAATTCCTGAAAATTCCGTCGGCGTCTGGGCGACCAAAGACCCGACCGGCAAGGATCTTCATCGCGACATCGCCGCCGAAAAGGTCACGCTGAGCAAAAACGGCGACCCATACAAAACGCTCGGCGGCGGCGTGTGGCAGAATCCGGCTGTCGATCTCGCTGCCAATCGTATTTATTTCGTGGTCGGCAATCCGTCGCCCGATCTCGACGGCGCGCAACGCCCGGGCGACAACCTCTACACCGACTCGCTGGTTTCGCTCGATCTCGATACCGGCAAGCTTGTCTGCCATTTTCAATACATCCCGCACGACGTGTGGGACTTCGATGCGGTAAGCCCGCCCGTTCTCGTCAATGTCAAAGCCAAGAACGGCGACACGATCCCCGGCGTCATTCACGCCGGCAAGACCGGCTACATCTACGTGCATGATCGGAAGGATTGCAGCCTGATCCGCTTCTCCGAGCCCATGGTGCAGCAGGAGAACATGTGGTCGCTGCCGACGCCGGAAGGCGCGCGCATGCTTCCGGGCGCCAACGGCGGCGTCGAATGGTCGCCGCTTGCCACCTACCCGGATCTCGGGCTGGCTTATGCGATCAACCTGCACCAGCCGATGACCTACACGGTCGACAGCTCACCTTATCCTGAGGGCAAGCTGTGGCTCGGCGGCGCCTTCAAGGTGATCCCGGGTGCAACGCAGGCCGGCAACGTGACCGCAGTCGATTACGACACCGGGAAAATCAAATGGCAGGTGAAGACGCCGCAGCCGATGATCGGTGGCATCCTAGCGACCGCCGGCGGCCTGGTCTTTGCCGGCGAGGCGAACGGCTGGTTCAAGGCTTATGACGCGCGCAACGGCAGCATCTTGTGGAAATTCCAGGCCGGCGCCGGCGTCAACGCGCCACCGTCATCCTACACCGTGGACGGCAAGCAATATGTCGTGGTCGGCGCCGGCGGCAATGTGCAGATCGACTCCAAACGCGGCAACAGCATTATTGCGTTCACGCTCGACTAAAATGGAGCGGGTTCGACCTTAATCGCTGCTAAGAATAAAGACGGGGCCGCGAACGGCCCCTCTATTTTGGATGATCCGCTAATGTCCGCGTTGCCGAGAGCCATTGCAGTTATTCTACTCTTCACCCTACCCGGCGTCGCGGATGCCCAGACCATTGAAAAGAAGGCCCAGGCATGCGCCGCCTGCCATGGCGAAAACGGCGTACCGCAGCAGAAAAATGTTCCCGTCATCTGGGGGCAACAACTCGGCTATCTCTTCATCGAATTGCGCGATTTCAGGATCGGCGATCGTAAGAACGAACTGATGTCGCCGATCGCGCAAGGCCTCGCACAGGCCGATCTGTTGCCGCTCGCCACATATTTCTCGCAAAGGGCATGGCCCAATCTGCAACAGCCGCAGGCACCGGGGGCCGTGGCAGCGCAGGCGCAGCGCGCCAATGCCTCGCTCGGCTGCACCGGCTGTCATCAGGAGAACTACAAAGGCGACAGCAGTCAGCCGCGGCTCGCCGGACAAAGCCAAGATTATCTGGCAAAGACCATGGCCGACTTCCGCACTCGCGCGCGCGCCAATAATCCCGGCATGACCGACCTGATGAAGGCGACGCCGGAACCCGACATCACCGCGCTCGCCGCCTATCTCGCCGGCTTGCAACTCTGGAGAAGTCCGGCCGATCGCCTAGGGCGCCGCGAGCTTCGCGCGCACGGCGTCATTCGCGGCGAGATCGAGCGCAGTCTTGGACTCATTGTCCTTGCGCGACCGGTCGGCACCGCGATGGAGCAGGAGATCGACGGCATCGGCGTCGCCGAGGCCAGCGGCAATCATCAACGCGGTACGGCCGCGATTGTCGGCGTCCTCGAGCGTGGCACCGTGCGCCAGCAAAAGATCGACGACGCGCGCCACCGCAATAGCACCGACCCCTTCGTCGTGTCCCGCGGCCCACATCAACGCCGTCAGATCGTTGCCGTAGCGGGCTCGCGCATCGACGCCGGCATCGAGCAGGCGGCGCACGACGTCGTCGAAGCCGCGCGCGGCGGCGTAAGTGATCGCGCCTTTGCCGGTTGCATCGCGCGCATTCGGATCGGCACCACGGGCCAAGAGTTCTTCGACAATCCGATCGTTACCAACGAAGGCGGCAGCGATGATCGGTGTAATTCCTGAGCGCCCGGGAAGGTTCGGATCAGCGCCCTTGGCCAACAGTAACCGCGCCGTCGACGTTTTTTCGTGCGCGGCGGCAGCAAAGAGCGCTGTCGACCCATCGAGATCGCGCGCGTCGATCGGCGCGCCTTGAGCGAGAAAAAGCTCTACCAGGCTGCGCCGGCCCTCGCCGGCGGCGACGGCAAGCGGCATGGCGCCGGTCCGGTCACGCGCCAGGAGCGAGGCGCGAGCGTCGAGGAGCTCATGAACCAGGTCATCGCAACCGCTTCTGGTAGCAGCGAATAGTGCCGCGTTGATCTGAATGGAATCGGCCTGCGTCTTAACGAGTTGATAGCCGCGCCCGATCTCGCCGCAATCGCTCTCGCTTCTCGCCGAGTGGATTTCAAACGCTCCATTCAGCATCGCGACGCAGAGCGCTATTGCAACGCGACGAAAGCGCGGCGCAGCCAACAATGACGCCGAAGCCAGTTGAGCTCTCCCCATGCAACATCGGCCCGGTGTGCCGAAAATATCAAACTCCTCATTACTGAGAGCGATTTAGCCCGCAGCGGCGTGAGGTATTGCGCGGGACCGCTCTTGAAGGACGGTCCGTCAGCGCATTTTTAAAACAATGACCTGATCACTGCTGGGATCGGTTGTCGGTCGCAGTTTCTTGATCTGATCTTTCGATACGGTTCCGGCATCATTTCCCCAAGAACCACGCACAAAAGACAGCACTTCCGCGATCTGCTCATCGTTCAACTGAACGCGGAACTGCGGCATGCGGTACGCATCTGGCACGCCTTTTACGACAAGCGGTTCCGCGCCGTTCAGCACGAGATTGATGAGCGACGATGCGTTCGGGTCGAGCACGACCGGGTTGCCTGCCAGCGGTGGCATGAATGGCGCCTGGCCCTTGCCGTCGGCGCGATGACAAGCGGCGCATGAACCGAGATATGTCGCGGCACCTGCTTGTTGCACTTCACCACCTTGCAGGGTTTTTGCTGCTTTATCGTCGTAAGCGAACTGGCTTTGGTCTGCCGTCGCCGGCAGCGACTTGAGGAAAACAGCCATCGCCTTGGTATCGTCGCCGGTCAGGTATGGCGTGCTATTGTTCACGACATCGAGCATAGAACCGAAAGCGACACCTTTGTCGTTGTGGCCGCTTTTCAGGAATGCATCAACATCCTCAACAGACCATCCGCCGAGACCGGTGCGTTTATCGCCCCGCAGATTCGGCGCGGACCACGCATCAAGCTCGGCGCCCTGCAAATATGAAGAGTTGCTGTCGTCGAGCGCCTTTTCCTCAATGGCCCAACCGCGCGGCGTGTGGCAAGCGCCACAATGGCCAAGCCCCCCGACGAGGTAGGCGCCGCGATTCCACTGCGCATCATGATCCTGATGGAACGCAAAGCCGGTCTTCGGTGCGAAAACCGCATTCCAGATCGCCAACGGCCAGCGCGGGCTCAAATACCAGGGAATTTCATTCGGATTGTTCGGTTGCCTCACGGCCGGCACGTCTTTCATGAAGAACGTGTAGAGCGCTTTCACATCCTCGTCGGTGATCTTGGCGTATGAGGGGTATGGCATCGCCGGATAAAGGTGATGTCCATCCTTGGCGACGCCCGAGCGGACTGCGCGATCAAAATCCTCCAGCGAATAATTGCCGATGCCCGTTTCGGGATCCGGAGTGATGTTGGTCGAATAGATCACCCCCATAGGGGTCCCCATTGCCAAGCCACCGGCAAAGGCCTTGCCGCCCCGGACCGAGTGGCAGGAGACGCAATCGCCGGCGCGCGCCAGATACTCGCCTTTGTTGGTCGGTGTCCCCGTCTGCTGTGCATGCGAAGGGGAGCTAATGCCTGCCATAAGAAGGGTGAGGGCAAGAAGCGTGAATCGGCTCATGATCATCTGAACACTCTCAGGCGCAGCGCCCAAAGAGCGCTAAGCGATGAATCGGATTGGGGGTGCGGACCGGCGAACGGTCCCGCTCTAAACCGCGCTGTACGACAAGTCGTGGTCCATGATCGGCAGCGTGCGGATGCGTTTGCCGGTCGCGGCAAAAATCGCATTGGCGACCGCGCCCGCGATTGGTGGCGTCGCCGGCTCGCCCGCACCGCCCCAGACCTTTCCGCCGCTTGGGACCAGATGGACGTCGATCTTTGGCGCTTCTGCCAACCGCACCATCCGGTAAGTGTCAAAATTTCCCTGCACCGGAACGCCGCCTTTGATCGTGATCTTTCCGTACAGCGCGGCCGTCAGACCGAAGATCACGCTGCCTTCAGCCTGTTCGGCAATCGTCTGCGGATTGACCATGTAGCGTGTATCGAGGGCGACGGTGACGCGATTCACTTTCACGCCGCCGTTCGGTTTGACCGTGACCTCGGCGACCTGCGCACACAAGCTGTCGGTGTCTTCACAAATTGCGATGCCGCGTCCGGTGCCACGGGGCAACGGTTTGCCCCAGTCGCCTTTTTCCGCAGCCGTATCGAGCACCTTCAGCCAGTCTGGCTTTCCTTCAAGAAGCTTGCGCCGCACCTGATAGGGATCAAGGCCGCTCGCCGACACGATCTCGTCGAGGAAGCTCTCGATTGCGAACACATTCTGGTTCGCGCCAGGGGCCCGCCAGAACCAGACCGGTAGGTGCGTGTTCTTGATCAGCGCTTCGACGCGCGTATTCGGCACCTTGTAGCCATTGTCGGCCAATCCCGCGACGGCCTGCGGTTCTGGTCCCTTGCCATTCCCCGGAGGCTTTATGCCGACACTCGCCCAGATCGATGAGGTGACGACGCGCATCGACCAGGCAGTTGGCAAACCGTCGGAGCCGGCAACAGCCTTAAAGGCGACGACAGCATGCGGACGGAATTTGTCCTGCCGCGTATCTTCCTCGCGGGTCCAAACCAGTTTCACCGGTTTCTGAACGGCTTTGGCGATTGCGATGGCCTGAATGATCTCATCGCTGGCGTCACGCCGCCCGAAGCCACCGCCGACAAAGCCGTTGTGCACATAAACCTGCTCCGGCTGGTAGACCGGAGGCCTTGGCTGCGGCCTCCGTTGCTTCGTCCGCGGCCTGCGTGCCGACCCAGACGTCGAGACGATCGGGTTGCAAGTGCACCGTCGCGTTCATCGGCTCCATGGGCGAATGCGAGAGATAAGGTGTTTCGTAAATCGCTTCGAACGTTTTCGCGGCGCCCGACATCGCCTGATCGATATCGCCGTCATTGCGCGCGGCGACCATCGTCTCGCTCAAGGCTTTGTGGAACTCCTGAGAGAGTTTGTCGCTGTCGACAGAGGCCGCTTCGCCAGCGTCCCATTCCGGCTGCAGCCGGGCCAATGCCTGCTTGGCGCGCCAGAAGCTGCCTTCGGCGACAACAGCAACGGCGTTGGTCAGCTTGACCACCTGAAGCACGCCGGGCGCGCCGGCCACAACTGACTCGTCGACACTCTTCAGCTTGCCGCCCTGAACGGGACAGGCATTGATCGCGGCGAAAACCATACCTGGTAGCTGTGCGTCGATTCCAAATTTGGCCGAGCCATCGATCTTGTGCACCACGTCGATGCGCGGCATCGGCTTGCCGATGAAGGTGAATTGGTCGGGCGTCTTGATTGCGGGTTCCTGCGCGAGCTTTATTTTCGCCGCGTCCGCGGTCAACTCGCCATAGCGCAGCGTTTGTCCCGACGGGCCATGGGTGACGACACTCGATGCGGCTGTGCACTCCGAGGCTGGTACGTGCCACCGAGCGGCGGCCGCGGCGATGAGGCGTTCGCGCCCGCTGGCGCCGACTTGCTGCATCTTCTTTTGCGATGCGCGGACGGAGCGGCTCCCGTTCGAAAACATGGGACCGTAGACTTTGTTTTCGCGGAGATTTCGGTTGGGAGAAGCATATTCGATCCGCACTTTCGACCAATCGCAATGCAGTTCTTCGGTGATGATCATCGGAAGCGCGGTCATGCTTCCCTGGCCCATTTCCGAGCGCTGATAGCGAATCAAAATGGAATCGTCGGGATCGATCGCGATCCACGCGTCGATTTCGTTGGCGGCGTAGGCGTTGTCGTCGTTCCAGGGCTGGGCGACGACTGTCGCGGCTTCCGCAATCGCGGGCGCGGTGCCGATGCCGATCATGAGACCGCCAGCGGCGCTTGTTGCGGTCAAGATGAAGTGGCGGCGAGTGAGATTCGAGTTCATGGTTAAGCCCTCACGCTTTCATCAGATCAGCCGCGCGATGGATCGCGCGGCGAAGCCGTTCGTATGTCCCGCAACGGCAGATATTGGTGATGTTCGCATCGATCTCGGCGTCAGTCGGATTCGGGTATTGTTTGAGAAATGAGACTGTCGCCATGATTTGTCCGGATTGGCAGTAGCCGCATTGCGGCACATCCTCTGCCAGCCATGCCTGCTGCACCGGGTGCTTGCCGTCAGGCGAAAGTGCTTCGATGGTGACGATGCTTGCGCCGGACAAGGTGCCGATCGGTACCGAGCATGAGCGCATCGCCCTCCCATTAATGTGGACGGTACAGGCCCCGCACTGCGCGATCCCGCAGCCGAATTTCGTGCCAGTCAGCCCAACGGCGTCGCGCAATGCCCAGAGCAAGGGGGTATCGGGTTCCAGGTCGATGTCGTGCTGTGTTCCATTGACCGTGAGCGTGATCATTTGAGCTCTCTTCGGTTGGAAGCCGGACCTTACGGGTCAATACGGCCTCAGACTGGTCTAGAGAGACCATGTTATTGAATAAATTAGGGAAGCCAATCACCGTTCCGTTAAATCCGCCACGGAAATCCAGTGGAAATTCGGTAGACATGCTGGCCGATTGTTGCGTCTCAACGGCAATTTCCATTGTCGCGGCCCCTCATTTGCGCAAGCGAGCCGAGCCTCCCAGAGCTGCGACCGCGCCAAAACCGGCCTCCACTTGCTACCCCCCACTCTTCGCCAGTGCGGGGGCGCCCGACCAGTTCATCCTAATGATGAGCTGTACTGGACCTGAGCTCGCGATACGCGGCATAGTTCAGCGGGGACCCGGCCGGGTGACATTTGCCAAAAGACCTTCTATCGATGAGGCTGTTGGAGCCGGCGACAAGCGGTTATGAGCGCAATACCTTACCCGAGAAAATCAATGATTACTGGCATTTTCGAACTTGATTGGTGACGTACGTGCGCTTCCGGTTGCAGCGTTTCATTGGTCATCCATTGGTCGAGGCACGGGCTCCCTTGGGGTAAGTGATGCCGGTTCGAAATCGAATCGCGCCTGAGGGTAGAGAGGATTCGAACTGGCAAATATCGTATGAGACTTATCGCCTGTGAGCCGCACAAGGCGCTCATGCACCTTCGGGGCGAACTACCGGGTAGGTGACAGAACGCGAACCGGTCTCGGCACGGGGTTTTTGGATATTGGCGGGATTCGCGCACGCGGTCACGAGTTGCGTTGCCGACTTTGATCCACCGTGGCAGCTACCCAGCTCAGGCGAAGTGGGAGATCATTGAATTTTGATCCGGGCCTTACTAATGACGTCACGCCACATCTGAGTTTCGTCGCCGATGCGTTTTTGCAGTGCAGCGGAACCATCGGCGGCGACTTCGACGCCTGCGGCGCTCAGACGTCCGCGCACATCGGGCGTAGCTAGAGCCGCCATGGCTGCGCTCTCGATCTCGGCGCGCACCGGCTCCGGCGTTGCCTTCGCCACCAATAGCGCAAACCATGCACTCGTATCGAAGCCGTGCAAGCCGGACTCGGCGATGGTCGGCGTATCGGGAAGTTGCCCGCTACGCTCGATCGTCGTAACCGCCAAAGCGCGAAGCTTGCCGGCCCGAATCATAGGCAGCACAGACGGCATGTTGTCGAACATCAATTGCACTCGGCCGCCAAGAAGATCCTGAACCGCCGGGGCGCTTCCCTTATAGGGAACGTGCAAGATATCGATGCCCGCGCGCTGTTTGAATAGCTCTCCTGTAACGTGGCCATTTGATCCAATCCCTTGCGAGGCGTAACTGAGTTGACCGGGCTTGGACTTCGCGAGATCGATAAGTTGCTGCACATTCGTCACTGGGACAGACGGATTGATCACCAAAACGTTTGCAACACTGCCGGTGCGGGTGACCGGCGCAAGGTCACGGTCAACGTCATAGGAGAGGTCACTATAGACAAGCGGGTTGATGGTCAGCGCACTCGAGGCAACCGCGAGCAGAGTATGTCCGTCAGCAGGCGCGCGGGCGACCGACGTTACGCCAATCCCGCCATTGGCTCCCGGCCGATTTTCAACGATGACGCTTTTGCCCCAATGCTCGAACAGCTTTTCCGCCAGAATACGAACGATGATATCGCTGCTGCCGCCCGCCTGGTAAGGCGATACGATGACGACCGTACGATTAGGAAACTCCTCGGCATGAGCGGACTGGCCGGCCACAACCGCGAATACGATGGCCATGAGGCGAATTAACATGGCGAATACTTTCGTCGATCAAGTCCGGTATTTCGGCATCAATTTCTCGGCGTTTCCGCGTTCGATCGCCTGCAGATCCGCTGCGCTGAACAGGCCGGTTCCACGCAGTTCGGCGGCGGTCGCCTTGGCGGTCAGGAACGGAAAATCCGTGCCGAACACGACTTGCGACGAAGACACAAGTTTCATGAGCGAGGACAGGGGATAGATTGTGGAGGCACTGGCCGTATCATAATAGAACCCCTGAAGATAATGCATGACGCCTTCAGGAATTCGCGCCTGAAGATCTTTTCGAACCGTGGGAAGGAATTGGAACCGCTGAAATCAGGAACGGCAACGTTCCACCGCCATGCGAGAAAATGAATTTGATGTCGGGAAATCTGGCGGCGGTGCCACTGAACACAAGGCTGGCAATCGTTCGCGTGGTGTCGGTACCGAGTTCAATGATCGGCTCGAATACGTCCGGCACCAAATTTCGGCAACATTCATTGCGGAATGGATGGGTATAGACAATCGCCTTCCGTCGATTGAGCTCCTCCATCACCGGCGTGAAGGCCGAATCGCCCAAATACTTGCCGCCATAGTCAGTCATCATGCAGACGCCGTCGAATTTGAGCGTATCGAGCACGTATTCTATTTCTCGCAAGCTTCCTGGGACATCCGGCAAAGGGAGCGTGCCGAACATGCCGAAGCGGCCGGGATAATCGGAAATTAGCTTTGCCCCGTAGTCATTGGATTCGCGTGCGAGGGCGATCGCGGCGTCGTAATTTCCAAAGAAGACGCTCGGCTCGCTGACCGATAAAATGGCCGTCGCGACACCACCCTGATCCATATCGTCGATCGATTGCTGCGGTGTCCACTTCATCAGCGGGACTTGGCCGGTTCGCCGCCCGGCAATTTCCTTGATGAACGCAGGCGACGAAATATGGTGATGGATATCGATCCGGAACGGCTTGTTCGCAGCGATAGGTGTCTGCGCTCCGCCGCTTCGTGGCCCAAGGACAGCTCCGGCGCCGAGCGCCGCCATGCCGGTCAAGAATCTCCGTCTTCCGCAACAAGTTGCAGTGTGCGCGGTTCCGGCGTCGCAACGCAACCTCGTGGCTTGATCGTCACATCGCGCAGCAGCTTTAAAAATGGTCATGCTGAGTGCCCCCTTGCCCGGCCTAGCCTTGATCGCTGATCAGTGAGCGTCTCGTTCGTCCGCGTACCAAGAGGGCTTTTGCGGGTAGTGAGGGCCGTCGTACATCTCCATAACAACCGTTTCCTCGTGGGCGATTGCCGGACCGTGTACATTGCCCTTCGGGTTGCAATAGAAACAACCCGCTGTAAGAACGACGCCGGTCGCGGTGTATTCATACTTGCCCTTTAGGCAAAACATGAACTGGTTTGCGGCATGGAGGTGTGGCTGCGGAATTCCAGACCCCTTGTCGAACTTGATGAGCGCGATCGAAGCGCCGGTTTCTTCGTTGCGCCAAAGCATCTTTTCATGGATGCCTTTGAGCGATTTTTCCCGCCACTCGACATTTTCCGATTGAATCAGAATTTCCGCGAGACTCGGCGCGCCGTCTGGAAGTTTCGTCATAGGGGACCTCATCATGAAGTTACATCAGCTACATTAAGTTGGCGAATGGAAGAAGGGCTAGAGATCTGAACTCTCCGCCTTCCAGGTCACAGATTTGATCTCGATCAGCCGCGAGAAGTAGGTAACGTTCGATTTGTTGGTCAGCCGGTGCACTTCCCGCATTTCGTTGATGAACACGAAGGAGCCAGCGGGCTCATCGGTCGTAATCTTCCGGCCGGAAATGGTCTCGATTTCGTTTTCACCGCCTTCCAGCGAAACGACGAGGTAAGGATGGAAGTGAATGTGAAAATCGATCGTTTGGCCCGGCTCAAGCCGGACTTCCCACATTCGGATAAACTCATTTTCGAGCAAGATCTTCTGGCCAACTTCGCCCAGAGCAATTCCACGATTAGCGGCGATCTTTAAGCCGGATTTGTCTTCCATCGGCATGATCCTTACTTCGCGGGAATGACGGCGATAGCGCTGATTTCGATCAGATAATCAGCCGACGTCATCTTGGTGACCTCCACCATGGTCGAGGCCGGCAGGGGCGGCTTGAAGTACTGCGCCCGCACTTTATGGATGGCATCGAAATGCTCCATGTTGCGGACATACACATCGACACGGCAAACATCGTCGAGCGTGCCGCCGGCCGCTTCCACTGCCGCCTTCACGTTCTCGCAGACTTGACGGGTCTGTTCGGTGATATCGCCGATGCCCGCGATGCTGCCATCGGGCCGGCGTGCGGTCATTCCAGAAATGAACACGAAGCGGCCGGTCGCCTCGATCGCAGTGGCGTGAGAGAAAACGCCGTTTGGCTGCCGCAGTTTCGGGCTTGAGAGCTGGACCTTAGGCATGGTGCTTTTCCTGCATACGATTCTGAAACGGTGTGGTGGCGATCCCTAACTGTTGGGCATAACGCATCAACATCTCGACCACTGATGGCTCAAGCTGGACGTAACCGCCGGAGAGTTCGCGGCGGCGCCACTCCGGTTCGCCTGGCGTAAAGAGCTGTTCGACGCCGGGCGCCCGCTGACCAACACGGATGCGCTCGGCGGCAGCGGCGGCGTGCGTGCGAAACCATTCGAGTTCGCAAAAATGCCCTACGTCGATAGCTATAAAGAGATGCGAACAATCATATGGGATGGCAAAATCGCCATAAAGCGGCCGGACCTGCGAGCCCGTCGCTCCCTGCGAGAGCAGGCCGCAAAGCAGGTCGATCAAAAATGAAAGCCCAAAGCCCTTGGCACCGCCGGACGGCAGCAACATGCCAGCGATTGCGTCCGTGGGATTGGTTGTCGGCGTACCCTCCGCGGTAACGGCCCAGGTCGACGGAATTTTTTCCTTGGCCTTTTCCGCCATGCGTATTTTTCCCATCGCGGCTTCGCTGGTCGCCATGTCGAGTACGATAGGAATTTTGCCTTCGGTCGGGACCGCGATCGCAATCGGATTGTTGCCGACCGCACGTTCGGCCCCACCGGGCGCCGGCATTAAAGGCCGCGTATTGCACATCGCAACTCCGACACAGCCGGCCTCCGCGGCCTGCATCGCATATCGTCCTGCCGCGCCGAAATGAAAGCCATGACGGACCGACACGATGCCGGCAGCGAATTGCCGCGCCTTATCGACCGCGAAAGTCATGGCCTGCGTGCCGGTCAACTGACCGAGGGCATGCCCCGCATCAAGGACGACGGCGCCCTTTTTATCAGACACGACAGTAGCGCTGGTGTGGCGCGATACGGAGCCCGCGCGCAAACGCTCAATATACATATCGGTCAACATCACACCGTGCGATGGCAAGCCCTCTAGATCGGCCTCGACCAGGCCTCTCGCAACGTTCGCCGCCGCTGCGGCGGGAACACCTGCGGCGACAAATAAACTCGCGACAAATTCGCATAACTTTGCCGCGGGAATGGACTGCACACCGACCGGAGCTTCTACGTTCATTTGAACGTCTTCCTGCTTTCCATCCGGGGTATTGCCGACAGCCTTGCGGCCGGCTCGGCTGCCGCGAGCGACGCCGCCACTTTGTCCAGCGTCCTAGTGATGTGAATGCGATTAAGTTCGATTGTCTTATCGATCTCGCGGCTTAAGGCGGCGCGCATCAACTGCTTATGTTCGGTTACGTCGTCCCGAAGCGGCCCATTCGACATGATCGACAGCGCAACATAGCGCTCAGCTTGCTCAAAAAGACGCTCCCGAATCGACAACAGAGTTGGCGAACCGCAGGCGGCAACTGTCGCCGAGTGGAAGTCCGAGTGCTCCTTGCTCCATGCTTCGCTGATAGCGTCGGGATTGCTCGGATCGATCTTTGTCTGGCGAGATAACCGATGAAAAGCGCTGAGAAGGTTGGCTTCCCATTCGACCCCGCCTTTTTCAAGCGACCAGCGCAGCGCGATCGATTCGATTTCGACCCTCGTCCGCATCAGGTCGAGTAGATTTTCCCGCGAAACCTCCGAAACCCTAAATCCCTTATTCTGTTCGAGCTCAACGAGACCCTCCGCCTCGAGCCGCATCAGAGCTTCGCGAATGGGGCTAATGCCCATGCCGTACCGGTCGCGCAAAGATTCAACCCGCAAGCGCTCTTTCGGCATGAGGCGACAGGCAATGATGTCGGCACGAAGCTGAGTCAGGACTGAGGCATTCAAGGTCTGAGCAGGAACAGGTTTAGCGAGCGTCGACGGCATTGAACCTCCGGTTATTACATCATCGAAATACATCCGTATTTTATTATTGGCAATGGATTTTCGAAAATATGTTGACGAGCCGAAACTATCGGTGGCACGATTAGGGATCCGGCCGGGTTGCTGCAATGGAGAGTTCGCATGGGCTCGTGGTATCGGTTGAGCGGAGTGGCGTTTTGCGCCGTGTCACTCGTTGCGTCGTTGCCAAACCCAGATCAGGCCCAAAGCGCACCAGCAGCCCTGACCAAGGTGGTGTTCTCGCTCGACTTCATCCCGCTGGGGCGGCACGCGCCCTGGTACGCCGCTCTGGCCGAAGGCTACTACAAAGACGAGGGCCTAGACGTCTCGATCATTCCCGCCCAGGGCACCGCCCAAGTAATCCAGGCAGTAGAGTCCGGAACGGCGAACATCGGTTTTGTTGACGTCCCGAGCGTCGTCATTGCCCGCGGCAATGGATCGAAGCTCAAGATGGTCGCAGTGAACTACGAGAAGGCACCCTACGCGGTATTCAGCCTGAGCAACGGTGCGAACGTCACTGAGCCAAAACAATTGGAAGGTTTGAATCTCGGCAGTGGCGCCGGCAGTTTCACACCTAAAATTATCCAGGGCTTTATGGCGCAAAAGGGACTTGATCCCGCCAAGCTGACGATCAGTAATGTCGCGCCGCCGGCCCGGGCGTCGATGCTGTTGTCGGGGCAAATACCGTCGATTGAATTTTTCGTCATGGCGAAGCCCGGCCTTGAGGCCGGAGCGAAAGCATCAAACGCAGAACTGCGAACGCTACTACTTGCCGACTATGGCCTTGAACTCTATGGCAACGGTATTGCCACAACGGAAGACTATATCGCCAAAAACCCCGATATTTTAAGGCGCTTCGTTCGTGCCTCGCTGAAGGGTTGGAAGTTCGCAATTAGCAATCCCCAAAAAGCTGCAGCGGATCAGATCCAATATGTCCCGACTCTTAAGCCGGAAGGCATCGTCGCGGAAATCGCCGTCGTAGCCAATCTCGCGGTGACCGCCGAGACCAAGAAAAACGGCCTCGGGTGGTTTGACCCGAACAAGATGAAAGCTAACGTCGATTTTGTTGCGAAGAACGTCGGTGTCAACGGCACGCCTCCAGCCGGGACGGATATTTACGCCGCGGGGTTTCTACCGACTACCCCGGTCACACCTTGATAGAGAACTGACAAATCAGATTCACTCTATGATTCCACCACTCATGCCGGCGGACTTTGACCGAACTCCCTTTGGTCATTTCAAGAACGTCAGCCAAAGTTTCAGCCGTTCAGGGCAGCCTCCGCTTGTTGCCATCGAAAATATTAGCTTTGATCTGAAGGCCGGTCATCTGGTCACCCTGCTTGGGCCTAGCGGCTGCGGCAAGACGACGTTTCTCAAGATCGTGGGCGGGCTCGTTCTTGCCTCCGGCGGCACTGTTCAGATCAATGGTCGCGACGTTCACGAGCCACAGCCGGATTTCGGGATTGTCTTCCAGCAAGCGAACCTGATGCCTTGGCGGTCGGTTCTGGACAATGTTCTGTTTCCGATGGAAATCCTTCGCCGAACTGGTACTGCGGCGACGACCGCCGCCAAAGAATTGCTGAGGCTCGTCGGTCTTGAGGAATTTGAGCACTCCTATCCCTCACAACTTTCTGGTGGCATGCAGCAGCGCGTCGCGCTTTGCCGTGCGCTAATCCACAAACCGAATTTGCTGCTGATGGATGAGCCGTTCGGTGCGCTCGACGAGTTGACGCGCATGGAAATGCAGGACTTGCTCCTGGACATTCGTGCAAAGACAGGCGCGACAATCATGTTCGTGACCCACAGCATCAGCGAAGCTGTATATATTTCGGATTATATCGTCGTATTCAGCAAGCGGCCCTCGGTCGTCGCCGATTATATCGAAGTCAATCTGCCGTATCCACGTTCGGCGCGAATGCGATACATTGCCGGATTCACTGACCTTGAGCACAGAGCGGGCCGCGCTCTGGGGATAACGTGATGACGCTGCGCGACATCAGAAGCGCCATCTATCCCCTACTCGGCGTCTCCGTGATCCTTCTGGCTTGGCAGATATATACGCATGTTTTCGCAATTAATCGCATCGTGCTGCCAAGTCCTCTGGACATCCTGAGGGCATCTATTCTCCATTGGGATGTCCTGTTACGAGAAAGCTGGCCAACGTTCCTAGAAAGCGTTCTTGGGTTTGCATTGGCGGTTTTAATGGGTATTCCGTTCGCAGTCGGCGTGGCGAGTTCGCGTGTTCTCAATCTGACGCTCTACCCAATTCTGATTGCAACGCAATCCATTCCGAAGGTCGCCGTTGCTCCCATTATCCTGGTCTGGTTTGGCCTGGGTATGGAATCCAAGCTCGTGATCGCGTTTCTAGTCGCGTTCTTTCCCATTGTGGTCGACACGGCGGCGGGTATACGTGCAACTCCTCCCGGCCTTCTTGAACTTGCGCGCTCGCTGCGGGCTTCTTCGCTTCAGATTTTTTTGAAGATCCAGTTTCCTGCGGCGCTGCCGTTCATTTTCGCCGGCGCCAAAGTCGCGGTGACACTTGCGGTTATCGGAGCGGTTATCGGTGAATTCATCGGATCCGTCGGCGGGTTGGGCAATTTGCTTTTAACTGCGAATTCGCAGCTCGACAGCCCTCTTGCCTGGGCGGCGCTGGTGTGGCTGAGCGTGCTTGGCGTCCTGTTGTTCGCAGCCGTCGTTCTTGCAGAACGAATTGTCCTGCCCTGGTCAGAGGTCAGGTAAGACTAAAAGCATCGCCGTACTCGCTTCTTGCCTGCGCTCGTCCTCACGCTTCACCATTATGGCCCCCTGCCCGATGCTCGTGAATTATCGTTGCTCTTTATTGGAGTGAATCTGCTCCCAACCGCATATGAATTCGAGATGGACAGGCGCCTTCTCATAAGGTGGCATAGAAGCGACTGCCCACAGGCACCTGAGCGGCTGGCCAATGTCCGCTGTGGGTCGATGCTGTTGAAAAAGGGCTCGTGATTTTCGCCGAACCGTGATTCCGTCTGCTTGAGGCTATCAAGGGGCGGAGGTTCGCCATGATGGGTCGGCAGACCGGCGGTCAGAGCCAGTTGTTTTACTTATTCAACCTCGAACGGCGCATTCCAGCGGGCCATCTATTGCGCCGGATCAATCCGTTCGTGACACGGATACTGGGTGAGCTTCGTGAGAAGCTCGTGCCGTTCTACAGCGAGATTGGCCGGCCATCGGTAGATCCGGAGTTGATGATCCGGATGCTGATCGTGGGCTACTGCTTCGGAATTCGTTATGAGCGGAGGCTGTGTGAGGAGGTCGATCTACACCTGGCCTATCGATGGTTCTGCCGGCTCGACCTTGACGATAAGATTCCCGACCATTCGACGTTCTCGGTCAATCGTCATGGCCGCTTCCGCGACAGCGACATCTTGCACCATGTGTTCGAGGCGATGGTCCGGGCCTGCATGGATGCGGGCTTGGTCAAGGGCGAAGGCTTCGCGGTCGATGCCAGCGTCATGGAGGCGGATGCCAGCCGCTATCACGGCAAGTCGCCGGACGAGATCGGGTGGGCGGAACCGGAACGCCAGACGCGCGCGGTCAAGGAATATCTGGCAGCACTCGAGAGCGATGCGCAACCCAATCCTGATCGAGTGCCGCCGAAGGTTGTCTCGCCCAGCGATCCATGCTCGGCATGGACAACCAAGGTCAGTCCGTTGGCCTGACGGAAGACGCCATCGCCCGGCCGGCGCCGGCTCAAGCCCGCCGGACCGCCTGATCGGACAGTCATCGCCGGCGCATCACCGCCAATTCCAACCACGAGATGGCGAGATACATCAGCGACGAGACGATCGCGAGGATGGTCACCGCGGTCATCACGATATTCATTTTGAAGATCTGACTGCCGTATTGAATGAGATAGCCCAATCCCAGATTGGAGGATTCGAATTCGCCGACGACGACACCTACCAGTGACAGGCCGGCATTGACTTTCAACGTAGCGATGAAGGTCGGCACGCTGCCCGGCAGGATCACCTTTCCGAGGACCTGCGCTTTGGTTGCGCCGAAGGATTGTGCGAGCTTGATCTTGTTGAGGTCGACGCCCTGAAAGCCGCCGTAGATCATCAAAACGGTGACGAACAACGAGATGGCGAGCGACATGCCGTAGATCGAAAGGGTCGCGCCAAGCCAAATATAAAAGATCGGAACGAAGGCCGTCTTTGGCATGGCGTTGGCGACGACCAGATAAGGGTCAAGCACCTTATAGAGTGCGTTCCACCACCACAGCGCCGCCGCAATCACGGTACCAAGAATCATCGCCGCGCTGAAGCCGATCACCGTCGCAATCACCGTCGACAGAGTGTGTGCGAGGATACTTGCCTGCTGCGGCGAAGCCTTCAGCATGCCGACGAATGTCGGCCAGATCGCCGAAGGATAGCTGGTGAACAACGGATTGATGATCTGTGCGCGCGGCAAGACTTCCCAAAGCACCAAACAAACCACGAGGATCGCGATCTGGACCAGGCGCACCGTCACGCGTCCCCGCCGCTCGCGGCGCAGCCAATCGCGATACTGCTGGCTCATCGCGTCGGATGCGACGGCGCTATTGTTCGACATGGATGTCGAGCTCCTGCCACAGGGTCTTGAAATAATCGTTGAAGGCTGGGGCGTCGCGCGCCGCAAGCGGCGTCGGCCGTCCTTCGTTCGCCGTGGTGAAACGGATGGCATGATCGGATTTCACCCGACCCGGCCGCCGCGACAGCACGACCACGCGTTCCGCCATGCTGATGGCTTCACCGATGTCGTGGGTGATGAGGATGACGGACTTGCCCTCGCTCCTGAGGATTCCGGTGATCTCGTCAGCGAGCGCAAGCCGCGTCTGCGAATCGAGCGCTGAGAACGGTTCGTCGAGCAGCACAATGTCGGGTTCGGTACAAAGTGTGCGCGCCAAGGCCACGCGCTGGCGCATACCGCCCGACAGCTGGCGCGGCAGATGGTTGAGGAATTGTCCGAGCCCGTAACGCGTCAAGAGCTGGGATGCACGTTCGCGCGCCTTGGCCATCGGAACGCCCTGAATTTCAGCTCCCAAGAGCGTGTTTTCCAAGATCGTACGCCACTCGAACAGATAATCCTGTTGCAACATGTAGCCGACCTTGCGGCTCGGTCCGCTCACGGGTTTGCCGTCGATCAAGACCGAACCTTCGGTTGGCGTAACCAGACCGGAAATCAGCGACAGCAAAGTGCTTTTGCCGCAGCCGCTTGGCCCGATCACGGCGACGAACTCGCCCGGCGCAACGGAAAGCGAAATGCCCTTGAGCGCCTCGGTCTCGCCTTCCAAGCCGAAATAGCGCACGCCGACCTCGCGCAGTTCGACCTTCGGCGCGGTCTTGTTCGTGTCAGCGGCCTGCGGCACGGTCTATTTTGCCTTGCTGGCAAAATCGGTGCGGACCAGATCCTGGAACGTCACCCGTTTATTGGCGTCGAGAACGTGACCGTTCACCAGAATATCCTGAAAGCGTTCGATCGCCTGCGGTTCGATCACCGGTGACGTTTTCCAGATTTTGAGTTTTTGATAGCGCCCTGCGGCCATGTTCAACGCTTGCGGACTGATGCCGGGGAAGAACGGCGCCAGCGCTTGCGTAATATCCGCTACTGAAGCGGCGGCGGTCCATTTCTGAGCGCGATAGATCGCATCGGTCCAGCTTTGAACGATCGTCGGATTATCGTTGAGATATTTATCGGTGGACATGAACGCGGTGTAATCGGCAAAGCCGACTGTGGCGCCGATGGAAGCCAGAACATAGCCCTTGCCGTCGATCTCGAGCTGCGAGGCGTCCGGTTCGATAAAAATCGCATATTGGTTCTGACCGGCAAGCCAGGAGCCGACGCGCGCAGGTACCGCGATATTGTTGGAGAGTTTGACATCGGTGTCGGGATTGATGCCGTTCATCCGCATCGCTTCTTCGAAGTACAGGATCGGCGTGCTGCCCGGCCGGAAGCCCAGGATATCCTTGCCCTTCAGCATGCTCCAATCGAACTTGTCGACTTTGTCGCGGCCGACCAGCATGAAGCCATCGGTCGCCGTCAAGCCGCAAAAGATGTGGGCCTTGGTCGACAAGTCACTGTTGGCCACATAGATCGTGGTCTCGGGCCCGATCAAGGCAATGTCGGCACTCCCCGACAAGAGCGCAGCCATCGATTTGTCGCCGCCATTGGCGGTCGCTAATTCGACATCGAGACCGGCATCCTTGAAGTAGCCGTTGGCGATAGCGACGTAGGCCGGCGCATAGAGCAGCGAATGCACGACCTCGTTGTAGCGGACCTTGACGAGCGGCTTGCTCTGAGCGAGCGCGGGGAAGGGGCCCGCCGCCGCCGCAAATGTGGCGAGGCCGGCACGAATGATGTCACGACGATGATACATTAGGTGTCCTCATGTGTGCGAACGGAAAGCAAATTACGCGCCAAGTTGGAGACTTTAATGTCGGATTTGGAACAAGGCTACGAGAGGTGTGCCTTGGGCCGCGCCGCGCCTGACTCTACGCAATAAAATCCGATGAAAACTCAACCGGCAATGCCGGCGCCTACAGGCAACGCGACGTCGATACCGAAGCGGCGCGGCGCCGCCGCAAAGGCGATGGAACTTATAAGGATCCGCATCGGCCGATGACGCCGCCAGGCTGGGTGGAGAATGATCATTGCCTCTGTGATAAGGAGGTGCTTTTCCCACGATGACACGCGTGAAATGACGGAAAAAACGCTTCGGCAGATAGTCGAGCGCGAAGGTATGGGTCTGGATTTTGGTGGCATCGAAGCGCTTCTGCGACATGAATGCCTCGGCGCGATGGGTCGCGCTTTTGCCCTCGCGCGGATGCCATAGAGATAAATGTTGTTGCGGACGATGTGCGGCACATCGACCATCGTCTCCTCGAGCATTCGATCATGTGATCGACGCCTTTGCCACCGTTAAGCCGCTCGACCGCTTCGACGACGTCTTCGTTGCGCCCATTTTCAAGGGAGGGGGATTCGAAATCGGCCCGGTCCGGGTCATAGAAATAGCGATTAGTATTCTTTTTCATTGTAACCCTTTCAAAGGGTCCGGGGCGGGATCCGAACGCGACCTGAGGTGAGATGGTGGGGTGGTGGACGGTCAGGCCCGCGACCGATTCCTGTCCGGTCACGGTTATGCGCGTTGATGCAAGGGCATCTGACTCAGCGTGGCCATCGTGCTAATATGGCATTCGCTGAGGGGCGCAGGAGAATTTCTGGTGGCCAGACAACAAGACGACCCCTCAACGGATGAAGATCATTTTGGACAACAGCATGCCAAAAGGTCGAGCCCATTATCTTCTATCATTGTAATTGTCGCAGCGGTAATCGTTCTCGCGCTAGTCTATTTTTTCTTCAACAGCGATCTCCCCTAAATTTCAGAGGCATCTTTCATACGTAGAGCGGCATCCGAAGGTGTCGTCGTCGGCTTTAGATGCTAGCTGCGCGCCAGGGCAGACGTTCCGGCGTCTCAGCAAAGACCCAGCCGCCAACGCCAAGAGCGGACGGGAAATGCGCGAGCACAAATCCGTCATATGCGGCGAATGAGAGGCCGCCCCGCCGCAAGCTTTCGCACAGAACCGCAAGCGAGCGCACCGCGATGGCGTAGAGGCCGATGAACGGCAATGATGGGATGGTAATATCCCGCTTCAATCGCGAAAATGCTTCGGCCGACATGAGCTGCACCGCGCCGCGGTCAAGGCGGATGGCCTTGCCAAAAGCGCTATCGGCGAGCGCTGCGCCGGCAAAGCGCGAAAAGCGGCTAGCGGCCTCTTCGATATTTTCGGTGACAATGACGACGTCCAGCAGTCCGAGGGCGCCGTTTGGATGCGTGAGCCAGCGCGGCTGCCAAACTGCCGCCTCGCTGTGGTGCGTCAGAATCTGAATGCGACCCTCGGCCATTTCGCCGGGCTCGACGCGCGCGACGGTGAATTTGGCGATGTCGGGCCCCGCCTCCGTCTCGACCCGCCGCTCCATATCCGCGAGCGGTCGCGTACGAAAGCCGGACGACCGAAGCCTGCGATGTGCGGAGGACGCATCAGCGACGGAAAAGGCCGCGAGATGAACACCGGCATAGCGCGACATTGCACTCTCAAGTTCGCGGCCGAGCGCGGTATCCGCGGTCTTGTAGAGAACTTCGATATAGCCGCTCGCTAACATGCTGGTCACATTGCCGGTGCCGGTTAGAGCCATACCGCCCTTGCCGTCAGGGTTGACCTGCACTGAGCGCGGCGTCGCAAAGAAGCCTGCGGCGACAAGCGCTGCGCTCGCGGCCTCCGGCTCGGACACGAAGTGGCCGACATGGTCGAGAAAAATCTGCTCCTGGAGCGGGAGCTGACGATCACTTTTGTCGGCGGGCACGCGGAAGAACCATTCACTTATTGCGTTATGTTCAGCGCCACTGGGCGAATTTTGGCGACAATAACCACGTATATCCGCAGCGTCACAGCAATCTGACCTGCGCCGTAAGTTCCTTCGATGCAAATCACGTTTGAAGCGGCTCACTCTAAGCGCTTGTTCCGGTCGCCGCACGGGCAAAATGCATGCGTGGAATGCTTGATCATCATTTTTCCGTGGGCGTCCTGGCACGTGGCCTGTTCGTCAGCGCCCCCGCTCGGCGTTCACCCGCTCCTCGGCGAGCCTTTGCAAGGTCGCGCGGTCGATCTTGTTGGTCGAGGCAAGCGGCAGCTTGTCGAGGAACCAGACAAAGCGCGGATGCTGATAAGCCGGCGCATTGGCGAGCGCATATCGCTTGATGTCTTCGACAGTCGGGTGCCGCCCGTCCCGAGGAATAATGAAAGCAACCGGTTTCTGGCCCTTGATGTCGTCGTCGATCGGCACGACGGCAGCCTGGCTGACGTCGGCATGCGTCTCGAGCATACGCTCGACGTCGCTCGGATAAATGTTCTCGCCGCCAGAATTGAACATGTCGTCGACGCGGCCGATGAAATAATGAAAACCGTCGGCATCGCGGCGGAACACGTCGCCAGTGCGGTAAAAGCCGTCCGGTCCGATTGGTGATGTGACGTCCGGGCGATTGTGATAGCCGATCATCACGGCGGGGCACGTCATTTCCAACACGCCCTGCGCCGCGTTCCGGTCACTGCCATCGACCAGGCGCAACTGCACTGACGGGTGCGGATAGCCGACCGACAGATCAGGTGTTGGCAATTTCTTCGGATGCGGGCCGAACACCACCGGGCCGGCTTCGGTCGTGCCATAGGCATTGGTGACGGCGGCTTTCGGCAGCGCATGCTTGAGCGCCGACATCAGGCTTTGGCTGACCGGGGCCGAGCCCATGCGCACGAATTGCACACTCGACAGATCGGTCTTTGCCAGGAGCTCGGCTTCGCGGAGCATCATGGCGATCATCGGCGGCACGGCAGTGAGCCAGGTGCAGCGATACTTCTCGATTGCCTCGATATAGGCGCGCGCCGTGAAATTCGGCAACAGCACGATGGTACTGTGGGCGGCAATGGCCAGCTGCGCCAGCGCCAGTGCATTCATATGATAAAGCGGTGCCGCGATCAGATAGCGTTGCCACGAAAAATCCTGACCGGCAAGCCGCGTCTCCACGACCCAGAGATGGCTCTGGTGCGAGAGCACAACGCCCTTGGGGGTTCCGGTCGAGCCGGACGTGTAAAGAAACATCGCCGCCTCATTCGGCGCCGGCACCACTTCGCTGAACGCACCGGGGTCGAGGAATTCGTCGAAACCTTCTTTGCCGCTATCGAAGCAAACGACTGGAAGGCCTGCGGGGCAATCGCCGCGCCGCTCGCTGTCACAGAACACAAGTCTCGCGCCGGCATCGCGGACGACGAAATCGATGGTCTTTTTCGGAAACTTGAAATTGACCGGAACCGCCACCAGACCGGCGCGCATGATGCCGAAACAGACGGCGATATATTCAGTGCGGTTGGCCGAGAGGATCGCGATGCGGTCGCCGCGCCTGAAGCCATCGCGGATGAGCGCGCGAGCAACCCCGTTTGCCATGGCGTCGACAACGGCATAGCTGAGTTCGCGGGGACCGCCCTCTCCGCCGAGATCGATCACCGCGATCTTTGACGGATCGCGGTCCCGGCCGATCAACTGTCCGAGATTCTTGAACGGAAACATCTGCCTTTCACTTTGCCGCGGCGCGCCCGATCAGGCTTTCGGCGGCGCGCTGAAATAGGTGCCGCGACCGCTGGCGAGCAGCTTGCCCTTGGCGTCGAAAACGAAGGCCTCAGACGAGGAAAACTGGCTGCCGAGTCGCAGGATCTTGCCTCGGCAGGTGAGATCCCCGGGCATGGCCGCGCTGTGATAATCCACGCGCAAATCGATGGTCGGCACAGGGCGACCGACTTTTTTGAGCATCGCCCAATCGGCGGTGAGATCGACTAGCGCCGCGAGCACGCCGCCATGGGTATAGCGCTGCGTCGGATTGACGACCCATTCCTCGCGCCAGGTCGCGGTGAGCTCGATGCCGTCGTCGTGCAGCGCGGTCACTTTGAGGCCGAGCCACTGATGATACGGCGCGCGCGTGATCATCGCTTGCGCTTGTTCAAGCGTGATGTCCGGCTTGGTAACTTCTCGGTTCACGCTTTCGCCCGTGCTCTCACTCATGGCGTAACTACGACCTTGCCGAAGACTTCGCGATCCTGGATGAGGCGCAAGCCCTCGATCGCCCGATCAAGCGGCAGACTTACGTCGATCACGGGCTTCATCCTGCCCTGCTGGATCAGCGCCATCAGCCCTTTCAGATCTTCGTCATAGAAGCTGTTCGACCCCTGAATGTTGATCTCGAAGCTCCAGACATAGCGCAGATCCTCCTTGGGATCGTGGCCCGCAGAGGCGCCGCAGACCAGGAGCTTGCCGCCGCGCTTGATGCAGCGCAGCGACGGCACCCACGTGTCGCCACCGGTGAAATTGATGACGACATCGACGCCGCCCTCATAGGAGCGGCGCTGCGGCTTGCCATATTTCTCGACCGCCCATTTCGACCAATCGACCTTGGTGTAATCGACGACCTCGTCGGCGCCAATTTCCTTAAGCCGTTTAAGCTTGGGCTCGCTCGAAGCGCAGGCGATGACCTCGGCGCCGAGAAGTTTTGCCAGCATCACGCAGCCGGTGCCGACGCCGCCGCTCGCGCCGAGGACGAGAACCTTGTCGCCCTTATTGACAGTGTTGTGGGTGATCAACATGCGGTGCGCAGTGCCATAGGCCACGGGAAGCGATGCGGCTTGCGCGAAATCGACGCCATCAGGAATGTTGACCAGCTGGTCGGCTGCGACCAGACAATACTCGGCCATGCCGCCATCGAGCATCTCGCCCATCAGGCCCTTTTTCTTATTGACCGGATTTACCAACACGCGGTCGCCGGCTTTCCAACCGGCAACGCCTGCGCCGACTTCGGCAATCTCGCCCGCCATGTCGAGGCCGATAATGACCGGCAGCGGCACCTTGATGCCCGGCATACCTTTGACGGTGAAAAGGTCATGAAAGTTGAAGGAAGACGCCCGCACCCGAATGACGACGTGACCCTCGATCGCTTGCGGCACTGGATAATCGCCGACCACTACGAGGTTATCGAGCCCGCCATGCTGCCGCAGCAGCAGCGCCTTCATCGTCTTTGCCGTCACCACTGTCTCCTCAACTCCGGGCATCGAGAACCCAATTCACATGCGAACACACTTGCCCGGCATCGACCCCATAGACATGAATCGAGATTGCGGGGTCCAGGCCGGCATTGCCGAGCCGATGAATCTGCTCAAGCCCGGACCGGGCGAAGCAGCCGTAACCAGCACGCCGGCTCTCGGTGCGCAAGGGCATCGCCTGTGCCGTTGCGGCATCGATGCGAAATAGCGTTTCGGCGAGAGCACCGCGGTGCACCGCATAGGCGCACCAGGTGTTGTGAGCATGGACCGGGCTGAATTGGCCGCCCGACCAGACCAGCGCAAGGATGGTGAAGCGGCCTTGCGGGTCGACGTAGAGGACGTGACGGGCGTAGCGGTCCGGGCAGGCGAGACATTGATCGGCCGTCAGCAAGATGGGATCGGCGGCGGCGGCCTGAAGGGCTGCAACCACGCGCTGGGCCGTCAGGTCCGGCGCTCCGTCGCAGGCGGCGGTGATTTTGGCGGCAAGTTGTCCGAGTCCGGCGTCCTTAGCGGCATGGGCCAGTGATGGAGCGGACCGAGAGGCGGACGGTGCGAGGGCTGCTTCAGGCATTTGAAACTCCTATGAAATTTCAGGCCTGGACGGCGTCTGAAGGGCGGTCGAACGGCCGCGCCTTGTTTCAACAGTCCATTTATCCTATTCTATGGACTAAATATAGTAGATTGTACTCTATATAACGATAAAACTAGTATATTGCTATCACAGAATGCTCATATCTAAGAGCTTCCTTCTCCGCGAATTCTGCGCATTATCGGCGTCCTGATTGCACTGCCTATCAGGACCTTTAAACCGACAGCCGGCTGTCAGCTCGAAGGATCGTCCATGCAAGAGAATTTCCGTCAGTTCCTCGACCGTTTGCGCCAGGCCGGAGAACTCGTCGACCTGCATCAGCCGGTCGATATCCGCCACATCGCCACTCTCGTCGACCAGGCGAAAACGGCGCTCTTTTTCCACAACGTCATCGGCTACGACGTGCCGGTGGTATCCGGCATCATCCGCACAAAGGAACGGGCGATGATGTCGATGCATTGCGAGACCTACCGCGAGATCGAAGACAAGCTGCAGCAGGCCATCACCAAGCCGATTGCCTCGAAGACGGTGAAGAAATCACCCGCCGACGAGATCTTGCTTACCGGCGACGACGTCGATCTCTACAAGCTGCCGATCCCGATGTCCTCGATCTATGACGGCGGCCCCATGATCACCGCCGGCATCGTCATCGCGCGCGACCTGGAATACGGCCTCAACAGCGGCATCTACCGCTTCATGGTCAAAGAAAAGAATCTGACCGGCATCGACATCGTCACGCCGAACAATATGCGGATGTTCGCCAGACGCGCGCTCGAGCGTAACGAGCCCTTGCCGATCTCGATTTCCATCGGCACCCATCCGATCGAGATCGCGGGCGCCGGCTATCGCGCGCCGCTTGGCACTGACGAGATGGCGATTGCAGGCGGTTTACGTGGGGCGCCGGTCGAACTCGCGCAGTGCCGGACCATCGACCTGCCCTGCATCGCCGATGCCGAGATCGTGCTGGAAGCGGAAATTTTGCCGACAGGCTGGACCTATCCGGAAGGCCGGTTCGGCGAATTCACTCGCCTGATGGGCGGCCTGCATTGGAACCCGCTGGTGCGCGTCAAAGCCATCGCGATGAAGAAGGACGCGATCTACTACAATCTGCATATGCCTTGGGAGAACACCTGGCTCGCGGCGCCGACCCGCTACGCCGCGATTCGCCAGGCGCTGAAGACCGCGGGCGTCGTCGTCAAGGACATCAACGTGACGCTGGGCGGCTGCGCGTTTTGGCATGCGGTGATCTCGATCAAGAAGCAGCCGGGTGAAGGCAAGAACGCGCTCCTTGCCGCGCTGTCGGTCATGGACCTCAAACATGTCGTCGTCGTCGACGACGATATCGACGTATTCGATCCGACCGAGGTCGAATGGGCGATCGCGACACGCGTGCAGGGCGACCGCGACATCATGATCATCGGCAATGCCCGTGCCAAGCCGCTCGATCCGAGCTTGCCGCAGGGCTTCGGCGTGGCGCCGACCGGTGCCAAAGTCGGCATCGACGCGACGATCCCGGAAGGCATTCCGCTCGAGCATTATGAGCGCATCACCTACGCCTATGCCGACACCGCGCGCGTCGATGATTATGTGAAAGGCAAGGCCGACCCCGCGGGCGACGGCGGTGACAACATCACGGTGCAAAATCTTGCCGCGGAAATCCTCGCCGCCGTCGACCAGGCGCCGCTCTATTACACCGATATAGCCGAGCGATTCTCGTCGTATAATTTCGTGACGGTGGCGCGCGCACTCGGCCATCTGCATTCCACCGAACGCCTGTGGCAGGACTCGCGCGGCCGCATCTGCGTGCGCGGCTCGAAATTCGCCGCGCTGCCGCCGAAGAAATAGGCGCGCCGCTACAAAGCCGCGCGCCTCACTTGAGCTTGAGGCCCACGGCGCTGATCACCTTGGCCCAGACCTGGCTTTCCTCGACGAGTTGTTGGGCGAAGGCCTCCGGCGTCGAGCCGATCACCGCGAAGCCGAGCGTTTCGATCCGCTGCGCCACGTCCGGCATCGCCAGGACGGCGCGGGTCTGTTCGCTGAGCAAACCAATAATGTTTTGCGGCGTGCCGGCAGGAAGGAAAATGCCTTCCCAGCCTTCGCCGTCAAGTCCGGGGTAGCCGGCCTCAGCAATGGTCGGCACGTCAGGCAGAGCGTGCGACCTGGTCTTGCTCATGGTCGCGAGCACGCGAATTTTTCCCGTCGGCACGAGCGGCGCCGCAGCCGTGAGCCCGGCAAAGCAGATTTGCGTGTCGCCGGCCAGGACCGCTTGCGTTGCCGGGCCGGTGCCGCTGTATGGCACGTGCACGATATCGAGATTGAGTGCCTGGCGAAATCGCTCGCCGAGAAGATGTGACGGCGTGCCGACGCCCGCAGAGGCATAGCTGAATTTGCCGGGTGTCGCGCGCACCAGCGCAACAAGCTCGGCGACGGTCCTCGCCGGTACCGCCTGATTGACCGAAAACGCGGTCGGGAAACCCGCGGCAAGCGACACCGGCGCAAAGTCCTTCACAGGATCATAGGGCACTGTCTCATAGAGCAGCGGGTTGATGATCTGATTATTGGCGTTGATGAGGATCGTGTAGCCGTCGGGCGCCGACTTTGCCGCTTTCTCGGTGCCGATATTACCGCCTGCGCCAACGATGTTCTCGACAAAGAACTGCTGGCCGAAATGTTCGGAGAATTTTTCCGCCATCAGCCGGGCAAAGACGTCGCCAGGCCCGCCGGCCCCAAATGCCACGATCATACGCACCGAGCGGGACGGATAGGTATCGGCCCGCGCGATGCGCGGCAGCGCCGAAGACATGACAGCGCCAGTTGCGGCTAACAGAAGCTTGCGTCGTGATATTCGCATCAGATACTCCCCAAACATGCGCAAAGCGCCCCTGGCACATTCGGAAACCGATCGTTCCTGAAACGGCGAATCCACTATGGCGCGTATTCAAGCGCTTGAAAACTTTCATTCTGCTTGGTTACAATCAAGAGATGTACTGGAAGTTATTTCGATGGCCGCTTTCGCGGGTAAAGCGGACAATCCAATTTGGCCGCGTCGCGTCGGTTAATGACCTGAATCGACCATTCGGCTTTTTACGGCACCGACCTTAATCCCCGGAGAATGATCTCGCGCCTGCCCAGATAGGGATCATCGATATTTCTTAACATGCGTCCTTGGTCAACCAAGGTATTTGAGCATCGAATATGAGGGTGCAAAGAATGTTGTCCCCGTCGTCGGCGTCGAGAAATCCAATATTCTATCGTAGCGGCCCGCGGAGACGCCTTCGAACATATTCGCCAACATTTTTTCGATGACCCATAGATTTCTCGTATAGCCGATAAAATACGTTCCAAACTCTCCGCGGCCGGGACTTCCGAAAGGCATGTTGTCACGAAGTATGTCGTGCTCAATGCCTTCTGCGTCAACGATGGTCGTTAGTGTCTTGTGCGATTCCCGTCCAGTGTCCTCTAGTTCAACATTATCCGCTTTAGTTCGCCCGATGATGCTCTCTTGCGTCGCCGTTTCCAGAGAGCGCCACTTGTCCAGTTTGTGAAGGTACTTCTGCACGACGACGTAGCTACCACCCTCAAATGGCGGGTCTTCCGATTGGATCAGAGCCGATTGTGTCAAATCAACACCGGTGGGATTTTCGGTGCCATCGACGAAGCCGAGAAGGTCTCTGGAATCAAAGTATCGAAAGCCCTGGACCTCATCGGCGACCGTCACGGCGTCGCCCAGGGCGTCGAGAATGAGCCGCTCGAGTTCAAAACACATATCGGCGCGATCTGCTCGTATGTGGAACAACAAATCTCCCGGCGTTGCCACAGCAGTGTGTACTGGTCCCCGGATTTCGACGAAGGGCCGGAGTTGCGCGGGACGGCGCGACCGCCCAAATCGATCCCAGGCCGCACTTCCAATTGCCACGTTGCAAGAAAGCCGACCTTGCAAATCCCTAAACCCGACCGTCCGCACTAGTCCGCCAATATCGGCAATCGCACCGCGCACCCTCCGGATGGCTTCCAGTGTGCTGCCGATAGACAAAACCAGAAATATCGCGGCGCGCGAGAGAGGCGCGATTATGCTTTGCGGCTCAATCGGAACTCGATCAGCGGAATCGACCATTGGAAATATCTCTCCACAATACTCGGCCCAGGGGATTTTGTGGTATCTGATGCGAACCGGCAACGTCGCATTATGGCCCGCGGACATTGACGGGAAAAGTCCGGGAGTTCCGCTTTCGACGTTAAAGCGCACATTCGCGATGCCCGCTTATGTCCTCTGGTTTGCATTTCGGCAGATTGGCGCTTACTCGATGCCGCCCCCCAGCGACACGGGAAGTGCTCGGCAGATCATTGATCCATCGTTGGGCGTCCGGCTGCGTTTTATTCAGGCGGAAGTATTTCCTGAATGCAGACCTGATCGATAAGACGCGCTCGGCCGATATCTGCCAAGTGCGCCGGCTTCTCCTCGTTCGTCAAGTTTGCGCCAATGCCACTGGTCATGACCATTACGAGCGTACGATCATCCATATCCAGCCAGTAAGAGCGGCGGATCAACTTACCGGCGCCGTCACGGACGAACGGGCTATCGATGTTCTGGCTTAGGTCCGGCTGGTAAAATTGCGGCATCTAGTCTGTCTCTTCTATTGCGTCGTACTCCATCATACGCTTGCCGAAGCGTCGAAGCGATTCCGGAAGCCGGATAGCTGATTGCGTTTGCCCAGCGATCAGGGAAATGCTCGGCCGATTATCTTTCCATCGCTGGGATTTCGGTCGCGCCATTTGTCACCAAGCGTCAGCGTTCGTGTCGGCTATCGGAGGCATAGCTGTCGCGCTACACGTTAACACCCCTCATAACAGATGAGGTGGATGGCTCCCGCTCACGGCATCTGGGTGCCAAAGTGTGAAGGCCATCAGGCGTTCACGAGCAAAATGGGAGCCATCCGCTATGCAGATTACCACCATCGGCCTGGATTTGGCCAAGAGCATTTTTCAGGTCCACGGCGTTGATGCGACCGGCCAGGTCATTGTTCGTAGGTCGCTTAGACGATCGCAGATGCTGCCATTTTTTGCCAAGTTGCCTCCTTGCCTGGTCGGCATCGAGGCGTGCGGCACGTCGCATCACTGGGCGCGCGAGCTGACCAAGCTCGGTCATGAGGTGCGGCTGATGCCGCCGGCTTACGTCAAACCGTATGTGAAGCGCGGGAAGACCGACGCTGCCGATGCAGAAGCGGTTTGTGAGGCAGTGACACGGCCTACCATGCGGTTCGTGCCGGTGAAGTCGCCTGAGCAGCAGGCGGCGCTATCGATGCACCGCACGCGCGATCTGCTGGTCAAGCAGCGCACGCAAATGGTCAACATGATTCGAGGCTTGCTCGCTGAGTTTGGCATCGACATCGCGAAGGGACTCGGACGGCGCTGCTGATGGCGCGACGGATCGTCGATGGTGAAGCACCAGACTTGCCGATTGAAGCCGCGAAGATGGTTGGCATGCTGTCACAGCAGGCGCTCGACATCGACGCTCGGCTAGCCAAATCGATCGCGATCTGCTCGTTTGGCAACGTGGCAACGATGTCGCGCGGCGTCTCATGACGATCCCCGGCATCGGGCCGGTCGGAGCGACGGCACTTGCCGCATCGGTCACCGACCCGCATCAGTTCCGTTCGGGGCGGCAGTTCGCCGCCTGGTTGGGACTGACGCCACTTCAGAAGTCGAGCGGTGGCAAAGAGCGGCTCGGCCGCATCACTAAGATGGGCGACAAGTACCTGCGTAAGCTGCTCATTGTCGGCATGACCTCACTTGTGAGCCGTGCAAAGTCGAGGCCCGAAAAGATCGATCCACGATTAGCCAATCTACTCGCGCGAAAGCCCGTGCGGGTCGCAACCGTCGCGATGGCAAACAAGACGGCACGCACCATCTGGGCAATTATGACACGCGGCGAGATCTATCGTGCCAGCCACCGGCCGATACTGGCCGCATAAGTCAGGCAATACACGAATAGCTGAAGAGGAGATCAGCTTCACGAGGTTGCGAGAGCGATGCGACGTGATGGCAAACCGGTCAGACCGGGAACGGGGACAACCCACCTCGTGTCCAAGGCATCATAGCCTGCATAACAGAATGGGACCTTGTTCGCGGACTCCATCAGGGCCAGCAGTCTCAATCGACTGCATCAACAGGCCGGACAGAAGACTGCATCCGACCAATGCCACCGCGCCAATTTACCTCTTGCAATGCGGGAGCCATCCACAGAGGACACGGGAATGCCGCGGCTCAATGTCCGCGAATGGGATGGACCGGCCGCGCTCCCGCCCCCAACGGCTCTCAGAGTGCGCGGGGGGCTTGTCAGGAGAAGGAGCACCACCATGCCTCGCACGTCCACGGTTCATGCAGTGACCGCCATCGGAATGGATATGGGCAAGAACACGCTTCACATGGTCGGCCTCGATTCGCGCGGCGCCATCGTGTTGCGAGAGAAGGTCTCGCGCGGACGCATTACATCGAGGCTTGCGAACGTGCCATCCTGTCTCATTGGCATCGAAGCAGGGCTGGCGACGCACTATGTTGCTCGCGAGCTTGCCGCGCTTGGCCACGACGTGAAGCAGGTGCCGCCCACGTATGCGAAGCCATTTCGGCAGGGGCACAAGAATGATTTCCGAGATGCCCAGGCCGTAGCCGAGGCGGTGCAGCGGCCAACCACTCGCTTTGTTCCAGCCAAGACCGACGAGCAACTGGATCTGCAAGCACTGCACCGGGTCCGGTCTCGCCTCGTCAGCGAGCGGACCGCTGTGATCAATCAGATACGCGGCTTTCTTCTGGAGCGTGGCATTATCGTCCGGCAAGGACTGCGTTTCCTTCGCCAGGCGTTGCCCGACATCCTAGCCAAGCGGACAGACGTTCTCTCACCCCGCATGGTCCGCATCGTCGCTGATCTCGCCAATGACTGGCGGCAGTTCGATGAGCGCATTGAAGCCGTGACTGATGAGATCGAGACGTTGGCCAAAAGTGATGACAGTTGCCGAAGGGTCATGACCGTGCCGGGCATCGGTCCGATCATCTCGAGTGCAATGGTTGCCGCGATCGGCAGTGGCGCGGCGTTCGCGAGAGGGCGGGATTTTTCAGCCTGGATCGGCCTCGTTCCCAAGCAGATGTCGACCGGAGACCGGACCATTCTCGGACGCATCACCAAGCGCGGCAACGGCTACTTGCGCACGCTCTTCATGCAGGCAGCCCGGGTTATTCTGTTGCGGCCGGCGAGCTGGCCGAAACACGGCTTCGGGGTCTGGCTTGCTCGCGCGACTCAGCGCCTCCACCCCAACGTTTTGGCCGCAGCTCTTGCCACAAGCTGGCGCGGATCGCCTGGACTGTGCTGGCTCAACAGCGCAGCTATGAAGCGCGCGTCACGACGGCAGCAGCCTGAATGAACGTACTCAATTTCACCAAGGGGATGGCTGACGGCTCAAGCTGATCCCGAAACCAAGAGTTGGCTTTCCCGCCCAGGTCTGCGAGTCTAAAAGAGGAGATGGAGAAAGGTCTCGCCAGCGCGTTCGTGATCAGGTGGCCCATCTGGCCTTCGGGGCCGAGACGCGAATGAGATCGAGCGCGCGCGGATATCCATGATGGCCAGGGGCTCAAAGGCTCCATCAATAGGCCGGATACAGATGCGCAAGACCAACCTTCTCCAAACCCTTATTTTCGGCTTGCAACGCGCGGCCGGTCCATACAGATGGGCCATGTGTGGACGGCTCCGAGTTGGCAAGGACTTTCTTCACGAACGCAGCATTGGTCGGTGCGGCCATGTGTTCGGCCTTTGAGTGCGGTTCACATGACCGCTGGCCATAATGCCCTCCGCGGATCAGGTCCCGGTCAAAAGGACGCATTCGACAATGCTGTGGCCCATGTGGGTTGTCCTGATCGCCGGATCGACCGGCTCTGCATTACGTGCTGTTCGTCCTCCCGACCTTCACATCACACCGGATGGCCGATGCGATCTCGTTCACGCCGCGAGTGCGGCGGGTTCTTTGTAGCGTTCGCCCTTGGCCATGATCGCCCACGCCATTCTGGCGATCTTGTTGGCAAGCGCGATGGCCGCGACCTTGGTCGGTCGCCGCGTCAGCAACGCCGTGAGCCAAGGCCGATGCTTGGTGCCATGGATTTTGGCATAGCGGATGACGGCCAGCGCACCGGTCGTGAACAGGCTGCGCAGATAGCGATCGCCTCGTTTGCTGATATTGCCGAGCCTGTCCTTGCTCCCGCTCGAGTTCTGTTTCGGTACGAGCCCAATCCAGGCCGAGAAGTCCCTTCCTGACCGGAACATCTTCGGATTAGCAACGCTGGCAACCAGAGCGGTCGCCAACACCGGACCGACGCCGGGTATATCGTCGAGCCGCCTGCTCGTCTCACTGGATCGGTGCCAAGCCACGATCATACGGTCGAACTGCAGAATCTGAGCCTTCAGCGTCTGCAGTTGGGTGCCGAGGGCGGCAACACACGCGCGTGCAACTTCGGGCAATCGCTTGTCACTTACATCGGCCACGACGCCGAGCAGTTGTTCGACGCCATTGCGCCCGACCGGCGCGACGATCCCGAACTCCGCAAGATGAGCGCGGATGGCATTGATCACCGAGGTCTGCTGGCGGATGAACAGATGGCGGGTACGATGCAGCGTCAGGCAGCTCTGTTGCTCAGGCATCTTGGTCGCGACGAACCGCATGTTCGGTCTGGTGACCGCTTCGCAGATCGCCTCGGCGTCAGTTGCATCGTTCTTATGGCGCTTGACGTAGGGCTTCACGTAGGCCGGCGGCATTAGGCGAACGGTGTGGCCAAGCGCCTGCAGTTCGCGCGACCAATGATGTGACGACGCGCAGGCTTCAATACCGACTAGGCACGGCGGCAGCTTCTGGAAGAATGTCAGTACGTACCGCCGCTTGAGCTGACGACGGACGACCACAATGCCCTCCGCGTCGATGCCGTGAACCTGAAAAACCGACTTGGCTATGTCGAGACCGATTGTCGTGATCGCTTGCATGGGTAGCTCCTCCGAATCGTGGGAGCCTTATCAGCGCCCACATCCATGGCACTTACGTGCCGGGTGGAGGAGCCGTCCACAGCATCAGAACCGGAAGTGGCAAGGAGCGCCAATCTCACGGCGCGTGGTGGCGTGCCCCCGCAAAGTCGTCTTCCACGACGTACATTCGTTCGGCCAGACCTTTATTTCTCTCAGGGATAGCAGACACAGGGAACAATTTCGGCGCTCGAAACTTCCGCGTAAGCATGGGTGATGCCTGATGGGTGCCCGTATCGCGATGTGCGGGGTGCGGCGAAAAACAGGAGCAGAGAAAATGACGACATTTAAGACGCTGGCAATGGCGGTAGCATTTGTTGGCTCGACTTCACTTGCGTTTGCTCAGGGTCCAGGAATCGCGCCCGACAGTTCCGTCCTTCCTCCACAAACCAATACACCGGGTGGTGTTGCGGCCAGCCCTGCCAGTCCAAATTGGAGCGCCCAGGTGAACCCAAATCAGAGCCCCCAGGTGAAAAGAAGCCACCGTCTCTACAACATGTCGACGTCCAAGAAGAAACACCACATGACGTCATCGAAATAAGACAACACGCTGCGTTTACTGAATTATCCAAACTAGTGTCCTGTCTCTGAAATTTCTAGGCATTTATTGCGGATCGTGATTCGATCTCTGCATCGGGATGATTCGGAGGTTGCAATGACTGGGCCTGCTGCGGTGGAAATCGTTCTCAGCGCGATGGAGCGTGGCGAGTTGGAAGCACGGGTGCGTCGTCGCAAGATCGCGCGGGCGGATGCGATGCGCGCCGAGATTGTCCTTCTGGCGGCCGATGGTTTGAACAATTGCGCCATCGCCGACGAGATCGGCGCTTCCCGGATGACGGTTTTGACGTGGCGCAAGCGGTTTGCCGCACAGCGCTTGGATGGTCTTGATGACGAGCCGCGTTGTGGCGCGCCGCGCAAGATCGGAGACGACAAGATCGCCGATGTGGTGAGGAAGACGCTGGAAACAATGCCGTCTCACGCGACGCATTGGAGCACGCGCTCGATGGCGAAGGCATCGGGCCTGTCCGTTTCGACCGTGCATCGCATCTGGAACGCATTCTCGCTGCAGCCTCATCGCAGCGAGACCTTCAAGCTCTCGAGCGATCCGCATTTCGTTGAGAAGGTGCGCGATATCGTTGGCCTCTACCTTGACCCGCCGGAGCGCGCTTTGGTGCTTTGCGTCGATGAAAAGAGCCAAATCCAGGCGCTTGATCGCACACAACCGCTGCTACCGATGCGCCCTGGCCAAGCCGAGCGGCGAACCCATGACTATGAGCGTCATGGCGTCACCACCTTGTTCGCAGCTCTCGATGTGAAGGCGGGAACGGTCGTAGGGAAGTGCATGCCGCGTCACCGCGCGCGGGAATTCCGCAAGTTCCTCGACGAGGTCGAGCGGAACGTTCTGGCCAATCTCGACATCCACGTTGTCATGGACAATGCATCGAGCCATAAAACCAAGCTCATCCGCGCATGGTTCGCCAAGCGGCGCCGCTGGCATGTTCACTTCACGCCGACGTCGTCATCCTGGATCAATCAGGTCGAACGTTTCTTCGCGCTCCTGTCGGAACAGCAGATCAAACGTGGCGTGCATCGATCGACAGCCGAGCTGGAAGCTGCGATCAACTCCTATATCAAGACCCGTAACGCTGATCCAAAACCGTTCCGATGGACCAAATCGGCCGACGACATCCTCGCGTCGATCGAGCGGTTCTGCCGCCGGACAATCAGCGCTCACGAAACAGCTGCATAGAAACTTCAGAATCAGGACACTAGCACTACTTTGGCAGATTGTTGATTTTGTCGCATTTATAGGATTCCCGAATCAATTTTTCAATGATTCATGGGTGGTCGGCTCTTGGAGGGCTGACCATGCCGGGATGGGAAGACGAACTCGAACGCTGGCTGATGCCGTTCTTGGACCGGCTGGGTCATAAGACCCGGCAGCGGATGTGTCCTTTGTATGTTGCGGGATTAATCGGTCCTGGCGATCGCAAGAGCGTTCAACCGATGGCGGAACGTCTTGCCACGAGCAACTACGACCAGTTGCACCATTTCATTGCGGACGGTGTCTGGGATGCGACGCCGCTGGAGACAGAGTTGCTCAACCAGGCGGACCGACTTGTCGGCGGCAGGGATGCGGTGCTGGTTATTGATGACACCTCACTGCCGAAGAAGGGTGAGCGCTCGGTCGGTGTTGCGGCTCAATATGCGTCGGCTCTCGGTAAAACGGCAAATTGCCAAACGCTGGTGTCTTTAACGCTTGCGCGCGGCGAAGTGCCAGTGATGGTCGCGTTACGTCTCTTTCTGCCTGACAGTTGGACAAGCGACATATCTCGTTTGAAGCGCGCTCGCGTGCCAGTCGAACACCGAATGCCACGGTCCAAGCCGGAGATTGCTTTGGCCGAGATTGACCGTGCGATGGCAGCCAACGTGCGCTTTGGATGTGTGCTGGCGGATGCAGGATACGGCCTCAGCGCACCGTTTCGACAAGGGCTAACAGAGCGCGGGCTGCCCTGGGCTGTCGGTATCCCTCGGCACCTGAAAGTGTATCCGGTCGATGTGAAGCTCATTTGGCCGATTACCAAAGTCCGCGGGAAACCACGAAAGCACCACGTGCCCGATATCTTATCGATTGCGGCAGAACAAATGCTGGCCAGCGCCAAATGGAAAACCGTGAGTTGGCGTAGCGGGACGAAAGGTCGGCTCAAAGCCCAATTTGCTGCTCTCCGTGTCCGGACCGCCGACGGCCCTCCGCAGCGGATATGGGATAAAGGTCAGCAGCATCTCCCAGGCGACGAAGCCTGGCTCATTGGCGAGCAACGTGCCTCCGGGGAGAAGAAATACTATCTCGCCAATCTTCCGGCGGCGACGGATCTGCGCACGCTGGCCGCCACCATCAAGGCACGGTGGATTTGTGAGCAGGCGCATCAGCAGTTGAAGGAGGAGCTTGGACTTGATCACTTCGAAGGGCGATCATGGCAAGGTCTTCATCGCCACGCCCTGATGACAATGATTGCCTACGCCTTCCTGCAACATCGTCGCCTCGCATACGCGGGGCGGAAAAAAAAGAATCAACGGGCCTCCGCCTCAACCAACCATGCCCGCCGTACGTCACGCCATCGTCGATCTCATCCTTCGGCCGCCGTCTCAGCAGTGCCCATATTGCCGAAAGCAAATCCTTGAAAAACAGTGGCGCAAACATATTCTGCCAAAGTAGTGCTAGGGCGTGCATTCATAAATCGGCCACTTCGTCTTGGCTTTCAGAATGTCTGCTGTTCCCTCAAAAGCGGACGTGTCCGACCGCGACCGGAACGTCCGCTAAGTGCCAACGGACTAAACCGCTCTCGCGGTAGGGTGCCAGGGCAAGCGGCGAGTCAGGAGCGCTGACGCCGGGGAGCGTCCTGTCTGAAGATGAGGGGTTGCCAACCTCACATCAGACAGGAGCATCCCCATGACCGACGAGGCAATCAGCCCGTTGCGCCGGCGCATGATCGAAGACATGACGATCCGCAAGTTAGCGCCGAAGACCCAGCAAGGCTACATCCGCGCCATCAAGAACCTTGCTGCGTTTCTCGGCCGTCCGCCGGATACTGCGAGCTTCGAGGATGTCCGACGCTTTCAGCTGCATCTTGTCAACAATGGCGCGCGGACCCCTATTCTCAATCACAACATATCTGCGCTGCGGTTCTTTTTCCGGGTTACGCTCAAGCGGCATGCCATCGTCGAGCACACGCATTTTGTTGATCGGCCGCGCAAGCTGCCAGTGGTGCTGAGCCCGGAAGAGGTGGCGCGACTGCTCGATGCGGCACCGGGGCTCAAGTACAAGGCGGCGCTGAGCGTGGCCTACGGCGCCGGTCTGCGCGCTGGTGAAGTCGTTGCGCTGAAGGTCTCCGACATCGACAGCGAACGCATGCTGATCCGCGTCGAGCAGGGCAAAGGCCACAAGGACCGCAACGTGATGCTCTCGCCTCATCTGCTCGAGCTGTTGCGCACGTGGTGGAAGACGGCGCGCCCGCAAGGCTGGCTGTTTCCAGGCCGCGATCCGGTGCAGCCGATGACCACGCGCCAACTCAATCGCGCCTGCCACGCCGCGGCGCAATTGGCCAACATCGACAAGCGCGTGTCGCTGCACACGCTGCGGCACAGCTTTGCCACCCATCTTTTGGAGCAGAACACCGACATTCGGGTGATCCAGGTCCTGCTCGGTCACGCCAAGCTGGAGAACACCGCGCTCTATACGCGCGTTGCTACCAAGACGATCCAGCAAGTCATGAGCCCGCTGGAGCACATCGCGGCAAAACTCAAGGAGGGTCAGCCCCCGACTTAAGGCGCGGCGCGCGTGTCGCGGCCGGGCTTGGAGGTCGCGGATATCTTCCGCAGCCATGGACCGGCGTGGCGTCAAGCCCACGCCGGCCATGTCAGCCTCGACCAATTGAAGGTGATGTCGGCTATCGAGCGCTGCCGCACCGCGGCGCTCGGCGGTCATGTCGCACGTTGCGAGGACTGCGCCCACACGACCATCGCCTACAATTCCTGCCGCAACCGGCATTGCCCGAAGTGCCAGGGCGCGGCGGCAAGGCAGTGGCTCGCCGAGCGCGCGGCCGATCTGCTGCCGGTGCCCTATTTTCACATCGTGTTCACGCTGCCGGCCGCCATCGCCGACATCGCCTACCAGAACAAGGCCGTCATTTATGATCTGTTGTTCAAGGTCGCGGCCGAGACGCTGACCACCATCGCGGCCGATCCCAAGCATCTCGGCGCTCGGATCGGCCTCACCGCCGTGCTCCACACCTGGGGCTCGGCGCTCACGCACCATCCCCATGTCCACATGATCGTGCCGGGCGGCGGCATCGCGCTCGATGGCTCGCGCTGGGTGGCGTCCCGGCCGGGCTTCTTCCTGCCCGTGCGCGTGCTCTCGCGCCTGTTCCGCCGGCGGTTCCTCAACAGGCTCGCCGCAGCCCAGGCTGCCGGTCGCCTCAACTTCTTCGCCGACTACGCCCATCTCGTTAACGCAAAAGCCTTCGCCGCGTATCTCGCGCCACTGCGCAACACCGATTGGGTCGTCTACGCCAAGCGCCCGTTCGGCGGACCCGAAGCGGTGCTCGCCTATCTGTCCCGCTACACTCACCGCGTCGCCATCGCCAACAGCCGTCTGATCTCGTTTAACGGTACCGGCGTGACCTTCAAGTGGAAGGACTACCGCGTCGAAGGACCCGATCGATACAAGCTGATGACGCTCGCCACCCACGAGTTCATCCGCCGGTTCCTCATCCATGTGCTACCGGGAGGCTTTCACCGCATTCGCCACTACGGTCTCTTCGCCAAAACCTCCGCCGCCGACAATATCGCCCGTGCCCGCGAACTACTCGGCGCGCAAAAGCCGCAACGCCAGCCCGCTGGTCCCGATCACTCTGCCGGCGCCGATACGCCAGCCTCCGCGCAGACCTGTCCCTGCTGTGGCGGACGCATGACCATCATCGAGACGTTCGAACGCGGCGCCGCACCACGCTATCGACCTCCAGGTCCAATCATCGCCATCAGGATTGACACGTCATGAGGATGCCCAAGCTGCAAGCCAACAAATCCGCTCGCGCGCTTCTCCGGTTCTCGGCCGGCACCGGCAGAATTTGTTCAAACACCCAACCAACCGCACAAGACCCGCAACAACTCACAGCCTTCGCCCTGAAAAATCCGGCTGTCGTCAGCCCAACCACCGGCCATCGCTGTCATCGAGCGGCTGAGTTGCACTCCACCGCATCAACCGCGACGCTCAAATCCCCATAGCGCAAGCCGCATCGCCTCGATCCTCCCCCCGCGGTTTCCTCCCTTGGAGGTTTTCCGACGCCGGCCGCCGGTGCATCCCACACTACTCGTGAGCGGCCGGCATCCGAAAACCTTCACAGGAACGGACCTGAGCAACTGCAGCAATTCCATGGGCACCACCATCCATCACATCGGAGCGAGGCGAATATGGGTACAGTGATCCCTTCAGAATTCGTTCTTGCGCCTCCTGCGCCTATTATCGCACCATATTGTCCAGATCGGCATAAGATCCTCTATGAAACCGCGCTTAAGCAGCGGAATGGAATGCTATCGCTTTAAATTCGACGCCGATTTCCGTCAGTGTGCGCCAATTCGAACGATGTGTGCGCAGAGGTGATGCTATGATCCAGTACATGCTCCCCGGCAACAGAAGCTACCAGGAACGGCTTTATCCCAATCCGGCTCTGCTCGCTCCTGACATCAGGAAAACCCTCAGCACCTATGAAGATGTAATTGCGCACTTCACCGCGAGTTCGCTCGCCGAGGATGGCATCGCGATCAAGGACGGCTCGCTCGGTGTGAAGAAGGGCGACGGCGAGGCAGGCTACGCGGTGAGCTTCGAGCCGCTGCCAGAATTCGCGGAGCAGGCCGGGCAATTCGCCGCGATGCACATCATGATGCTCGATGACTCTCACTTCGGCCTGGCGCTCGCAGGTGCGGACGCTTGCATGCCGACGCCGGCGTGGAACCCGATGGCCGGTTACCCCGTCAACAAAAGCGACGGCCCATCGGAGTGGCTGCCGTGCTTGCCGCTTGGCATGCCGATCGTGAATCATCGCGCGGTGACGCTGCTGCACTATCCGCCCATCATCGCCTACCGGACGGCGAACTACTTGAACAATAATACCCTACATCGTTGGGGACAGTTGCTTGAATGCGTCGACATCAAACGCCCGCAGCTCTATCACTCGATCCTCGACGTCGATCCGATTGCCGCCCCCGGATCAGGCGAGAGCGAATATCCGAACGACTATTTTCCGATCAACCTGACGTCGCTGTTTTTCGACAACGACAAGCAAGGGCTGACTTATGTCCGCTCGATGCTCGATCTGATGCTCAATCCGCCGGCCAATGCAGCCAATCCTTACACGCTTCCGCTTCTCGTCTGCGGGTCGCCGCTCTACGATCCGCAAGCTCCCGGTTGGTTTCGCACGTGCTACAAGGACCAGCTGCCCGTTGATCAGTACAAGACGCCGACCGTCGACGTGCTTCAGGCGGGGTTCATAAAGGTCAATCCGAACAGCGCCAAGAAAACGCCCTACATGATCGCGAATCACATGATCGCGGCCGGCGTCACCGGGCGCTGCACGGACGATCCGGCCAAGAAAATCCCCAATATCCAGACTTATGAAGCGCAAGACCTCGTCGCGGCCACGTTCCTCAGCCAATACGCGCTGCCGGGACAGCAGGGCATCGACCCTCTCGAGGCGAAGAAGAGAGCATGCCAGCGCTGGTTCGGCACTCCCGACGGCAGCGGCCCGCCCAATCCGCCAGCCCCCCAAGACAAGCTGACGATTTGCGCAATGGCGCAGTGGGACCTGTGCTTCGACGACGTCAAGTTGGCGCCGAAGTTCACTTACGAACAGGCGAAGGCCCGCTGCGAGCAGATGGGCGGCAAGGATTACTCGCCGTGCTTCGGCTGCGGCGCGTTGCCGCCCATAAACAGCGCGCAAGTTCGCGATGAGGAGGCGATTGCGGCGAACTAAACAACTGCCGCCTATTTCTGGCTCAGCCGCTCAAAACCCGCCCAGTCCTCCGGCGGCAGGTCCTGGAGGTTACGAGCGCAGCGCTCAACGAACAGCGCCGGCACGGCGTCGTCAGGATCTTCCCGGGACATGCGTTCGAAGGCTTTCCGCGCGGCTTTGAAATCCCGGCCAAAATAGCTCTCCAGCGCCGAACGCAGCAGCGCGCGGGTCGCAAGCTTGGCATCGCGCCGCGCGATAGCCTCGGCATCGATCACCTCATACAGCTCGACGGCGGCGTTCTTGCCCTGGACCGCCACACGGTCGATCATCCGGATTGCGAAGGCGTCCGGCTCGGTCAGACGCCGGAAGGTGTGCTCGCCGATAAGAAAGCGTGTGCGATAGAGCTTGGTGAGCTGCTCGATGCGGGAGGCCAAGTTGGTGGTATCGCCGACGACCGAGCATTGGATACGGTTGCGCCCGCCGACGACGCCAAGAACCACGGGCCCGGTGTTGACGCCGATCCCCATTTGCAACGCGGGCTGGCCCAGCGCGGCCGAGCGCTGGTTCAACGCCTCGAGCGCCCGCCACATGCCGATGCCGGCGCGCACGGCGGCGTCCGCGGAAGCGTCGAACAGCGCCATAATCTCGTCGCCCGCGAACGAGTCGATGAAGCCGCCATTCTCCACGATCTGCGGCTCCATGCTCACGAAATAGCGATTGAGCAGCTCGATGACGGTGCGCGGATCGAGCCGCTCGGCGAGCGAGGTGAAACCGCGCAGGTCCGCGAACATCATGCTCATCGTCTTGGCAACGTGTTCGCCCGGCTCGACCCGGGCGATGTCATGATGGTGAAGGCTGTCGAGGAACTGGCTCGGTACGAAACGACGCTGGGCCTCGATTAAGCGCTGCTGGTCGGCATAGAGCTTGGCGTTCTCTATGGAGATGGACACCTGCGCGGCGAGGAGTTTGATGACTTCGATGCGCTCCTCGGTGAACACGCCGGGCGCCAGGCGGTTTTCCATGTAAAGGGCGCCCTCGAATTTACCCTGGCGCACCAGGGGAATGCAGAGCACTGATTGAGGCTTGTGCATCAGCAGGTAGGCGTCCCTGGCGAAGGGGCCAGCCCGGGACACGTCGTGCACGACTACCGGACTGTTGGTATGCAATACGTGGTAGACAACGGAGATAGGGAGCGCGAGCGCACCTTCGGCGCCGTCAACCGCGATCGAACGCGCCGCTGCCACGTCGTTTCCGACTTCGTTCAGGCCCTCAATAACGAGCTGGGCATCCTTGCGGACCACGAAACAGCCGCGCTGACCGCCCGCATTCTCGAGCATAATCCGCATAGTGGTCGTCCACAGTTGTTCGAGCACGATTTCGCTCGAGATCGCCTGCGACGCCTTCATCATCGAGGCCAAGTCGAGCGCGGCCAAGTCGACCGCCGTCAGGCTCGTCGAGCGCAACTCCGCGCCGCCCGACCATGCCACTTGCGGCCGCAGCAGTTGCGCAAATTCCTCGTCCAGGTGCTCGACCTTGCGCCGGGCGCCCCAGCGCTCGTAAAGATGCCGCGCCGCACGGAGATAGCCTTCGGCGGCCTTGCGACGTTGGGCCGCGAGCAGATGCCGCGCCGCCAGTTCGTTGGCCATTGCTTCGTCGCGACAGAATTCATTCGCCCGAGCGGCGTCCATTGCGTCCTCGTAAAGGCGCAGCGCCGCCTCGGCGCGGCCGTCAAGTCGCGCCAGCTCTGCCTGCATGAGTAGCTGCAGATGCCGGAAGTTCGCTGGGCAATGCGCCGCCCAGCGAGTCATGCGCTTCAAGTCGGCATGCATCCGTTTGCGTGTCTCGACCTTCTCGGCGACATCCATGCTGGGCAGACATGCCGCCAAAGTCAGGAAGGCGACGATATAAAAACGCACAAGCTGCGGCAGCGACATTGCCGATGCAATGAGCCGATCTTGCGCCCGCACATGCACGAGCGCTTCGGCATGGTCACCATAGAAGAAGCAGATCTCCGCTTTATAGATGTGATAATTGGCAACGCCGGTCATGAACTTGCGCCGCAGCATGCCGTCAACACAACGCTGCTCGTTGAAACGGTCGTCGTTCATTGAGCACCGACCGTCGGTCAGGCCCAGAAAATTGCGCTGCATCTGCAGAAACAGCGTGCCGGAATCGAGCGAGTCCTGGTACTTGCAATCGCGGACGATGTTCAGGTACTCGGCGTGCTCTCGCGCTGCCGTCTCGAGGTCGAGCCTGGGGTCCCAGATGATGCAGTCCTGTGCACTGTATGCGAGGTAGAGCAGGTCTCCCGATTGGTAGCCGGACTCGATGCCCTTGCGGAACCAGGGCGTCATGCTGGACCAGTGGTTACTCCAGTGGTGAACAAACATCGCGTACAGATAGATCACGCGCGATTTGAGCGCGATGTCGTCGAAGCGGTCGTTCATCGCCACCGCGAGTTTGCCGAACTCGTAGCCGCGCGCGGGATTTTCCAGCACCCCGCAAAGCAACATGCCGTAAGCCGCATAGGCGAAGGCCAACTCCGGGCTATTGCCATCGCGTAACGATATGTTGACCGATTTCAGCACCAGAAACGGAAACAGATTGCCGCTGCCGGAGAGGAAGGCCGCGGCGAAAATCTCCATTAGCAGCCGAATGGACGTCATTTTGGCGGGGTCCGACAGCGGCGGCGCGTAGATCAAATCGGCGATCTGCCTTCCGGCCAGATTACGTTCGACCTTGGCCTTTTCCCTAAGCACGGCGGCGCGGTCGGGATTGTCGGTGATCCGCATGCCGAGCAGCGACAAGCCCATGATCGCGGCCCGGATCGACGCCTCCATCTTGCCCGTCGTCGCGTACTGCCGCGTCCGCATCGACAAGATCTCGGCCTTCTCCAAGTTTGTCCGGGCGCGCGCGAGTATCTGCTCGATCCACAATTCGGCTTCTTCGTAACGTGTCGTCAGGTAGGCGCATTGCTGATATTCCGTCGCCAACGCCATGGTCAGATCGTAGTCGCTGGTCCAACTGTCCGCCGATAAGAGCTCGTGACCGATCTGCAGGTAGCCCAAAGCCAATTCATACGCGGACGAGCGTTGCGCAAGGATACCGGCGGTCAAGTTCAAACGCGCGAGCTCCTTGCGCTCGGCCGGATCGTCGATCAGCCCGCGGCCTTTGTTCAGGTGGCCGACGACGTCGATCAACCGTCGATCGAGTTCCTGGCGGGTGGCGTGGCGCTGGATCAGCCGCCCGACCGAGAGGTGGACGGCCTGCTTGTGTTCCTCGTCGATGAGCCCATAGGCCGCCTGTTGTACGCGATCGTGTTGAAATCGATAGGTCGGATTTAAGTCGGCCCCATCTCCCGCCGCCGTATCGCCACCGGCGCCGGCCGCCTTGCCGACCAGTTGGTAGTCCTCGTGCAATGGGACGACCATGTGCCGCTGCAGCGCCGGCAAAAGCTCCTCGCCGGTCTCATCCATCGATTTCTCATGGATAATCGACAAGGTCCGAAGGTCGAAGGTATTGCCGATGCACGCAGCCAATTGCAGCGTGCGCTGGGTCGCAGGCGCGAGCTTCCGCAGATTCGCGACCATAAGCTCGACGACGTTGCCGGCTAATCCGCGGCGCCGGACCGCGTCCATGTCCCAACGCCACCGGCCCGTCTCCGGCGCAAAAGCGATCGCCCGCGTCTGCTCGAGCGTCTTGAGCATCTCGGCGAGAAAGAACGGATTGCCTTCGGCCCGCTCATGCAACAGCTCGCTCAGCGCGCGGCAAGCGGCAAGATCGGTGCGCAGCGCATCGGCCACGAGCTGTTCGACCGAGGCGAGATTGAGCGGCCGAAGCGGCAGCTCATGGATCGAGCGGCTCTCCTGGATCTCGTTTAGCGCCAGGCGCAAAGGATGACCGACGTCGACCTCGTTGCTGCGGTAGGCGCCGATCATCAGCAGGCGGCTCATCTCGCGCGCGGTCGCCAGCCTGCGGATCAAATTGAGCGTCGCTGCGTCGCTGAACTGCAGATCGTCGAGGAAAATCACCAAGGGCTGGTCGCTGGCAATGACCTTGAGGAAGTTGAGAAATACAATGTGGAAACGGTTCTGAGCCTCGGTCGGCGGCAGCTCCGACACCTGCGGCTGTGGGCCGATGATCAATTCCAAATTCGGCATCAGGCCGATCAGCAGTTGGCCGTTCGAGGCCACGGCGGCGAGCAGCTTTTGACGCCAAGCTTCCTGCCGCTCGTTGGATTCTGCCAGCAGCTGCTGGATGAGGCTCTGGCACGCGGTTGCCACGGCCGAATAGGGTGTGCTGTGCTGAAACTGGTCGAACTTTCCCTGAATCAGGTAGCCCTTCTGGCGCACCAGCGACTTGCTGATCTCATTGACAAAGGCCGACTTGCCTACGCCGGAATAGCCCGAGACCATGCAGAAGGCCGTACTGCCCGCGGCGACCTGCTCGAACAGCGCCAGCAGCACGGTGAGCTCCGCCTCACGGCCGTAAAGCTTTTGCGGGATTTGGAACTTGCGGGAGACGTCGCGTTGGCCCAGGGCAAAGGAAGCCACCGCGCCAGTCTGGACTAGCTCGCGCTGGCAACGGCTCAGGTCTTCGATCAGTCCGTAGCTGCTCTGGTAACGATCTTCGGCGTTCTTGGCCATCAGCTTCAGGACGATGGCCGATACCGCCTCCGGGATCGACTGATCGAGTTCGCTCGGCGAACGCGGCTGCTTGCTGATATGGCTGTGAACCCATTCGAGGACGGAATCCGCATGGAACGGCAGCTCGCCCGTCAGCAGTTCGAAGAGAGTGACACCCAGCGAATAATAGTCCGAGCGATAGTCGAGGTCGCAATTCATCCGACCGGTCTGCTCAGGCGAGATGTAGGGCAGTTTGCCTTCGAGGCGTTTGGATAGGGAATAGTGCTGGCGCTCGAGCGAGAGCTCCGACGACAGTCCGAAATCGATCAGCCGCAGATCGTCCGCGCCGTCGATCAGGATGCTGTGCGGCTCAACGTTCTTGTGCACCACATCGAACTCGTGCACCCGCGCCAAAGTCTCGGCAACGGCAATCGCGATCTTGAAGAAGCGCTCGAGCGGAATCGCCCGATGGCTGCGCGCCGCGATCTGTTCCGCCAAGGAACGACCAAACGGCTCGAGCACGATTGCGAGGTTGCCATTGCCGTATGAACTCAAGCACATGCACCCGGATGACGCGCCCGACAGGTTGCAGCCGCTGCGTAATTTGGAATTCGCGGCGCAGCTCGGCCACATTTTGCTTACTCGGATATTCGGCGTTGAGCGTCTTGATGACGACCGGCACGCCGTCGGCGAGACGCTTTGCCGCGTAGATCGATCGTAGCGGCGATCGATGGATAGGCGCGCCAATCTCATACCCGGCAATCGTCACCATATTCGTTCGTTCGACCTCCCGCTAAGCGAGGCCAAATACACGCTGGAACCTCGCCGCGTAGGCTTCCTTGGCGGTGTCGCGCAGCGGCGAGCCGTGGCCGCACAAAGCGTGCTGGAATGACAGTTCACGCAGGCGGACGAAATCCTGCCCTTGCGGCTCGTTGACGTTCATCCACAGCGGACCGAGATTGGCGGGCTGGAAGAAGCCCATCTCGGTCATCATCTGGCGGGATTCGGCGGAGAAGTATTCGTTCGGCTCAAGCCAGTTCTGCAGCGAGTCGCAGGCCACCAGGATGCCGCCAGCACGGTCGATGCGAACAATGCATTCGGGCAGCTTGGTCGTCTGAAAGACGAACACGCTACAGCCCGCAAATGGCATCTCGCCGTCCGGGCTGAGCGGCCGGTCGGCCACAAGGCCATGCTCGTGCGTCATGCCCGGAAGAGCCCAAAACGTCGCACCGTAGCGCGCCTTGTAGAAGGCATCATCTCTGCCGTGCAGCGATCCTGTTTTGACCAAATTGACGACGCGCCCGAGCACTTCGAGCTGCGCCAGGCCGTCGTCGTCGAGACGCACGGAGTTGATCAAGGTCAGCGCGTCACCGTCGCGCACCACGGTCATGTTGCGGCTGAACTGCCAATGAGCGCCCATCAGCTCCGTCTTCATCGCACCGCTGACGAAAAAGACGTCCGGAAATATCTCCTCCAAGCGCCCATGCGGCAATGCTGGGGGCAATTGCTCCATTGCGTTCCTCCAATTCGCGAAAGACCAAATAATGGTTCGACACAGTAGCTTAACAAGGTCGAGGATGCCACCACAGAACCGCCTCGGAGGGCGTCGGCGAATGCGCGGCTAGTCGTAGATATAACGTCCGGCATAAACGTATTCTGTGTTGTACTCATGCAGATACTCGTCGAGATATTTGCGCTGCGCGGGGCTCAGGCGGTCGAGTTTGATATCCTCAAGTGTCTCGCTGCCGTCGGAATTGTCGAGCCGCTTGAGATGAAAGAGTGTCATGTCTTTGCCGCCGAAGAGACCGTGGAGGAAACTGTGTTGCCAGCGCGCCCCGGACATGTCGAAAACAGCGCCGGCCAGCGCCGTGAATAACGGGTGCTGGGCAAGCGTCGCAGCGGTGAAGACGCGGTGCTCGCATCCGGGCGGCGGCACGAACGGTGGGGCTGGTTGACGCTGGAACACGGGATGTTGGCGCAAGGCCTCGACATAGGCGGCATCGAGGCCGGCGGCCACGGCGCCTTTCAGCAGGATGTTCAGGTAGCGCTGCGTGGGCAAACACTGTTCGTCGAGGAAAGAAGGGATGCCGACGTAGGCAATGGCTTGCTGCTCGCCGCGGTCGGTGAGCAGCGATACGTCCACGCGATCGTAGCCGTGACCATAGGCCTCGGCAGCGTCGAGCAGCGCGAGGTGCTCGTCCTCGCAGTGATGAAGGACGCCCCAAACGACGTCCGAATGATCGCCGGACGGCTCAATGTTGCCGACGCCGCCCTCGTGTCGAAAGAAATGATGGACATTGAAGCGCAACCGCCAGCCGCGCAGAACGGCACGCTCGGAGACTCGCGGCTCGACGCCCTTGGCGCGCAGCGATCCGAAGTCCATGTTCGAGCCGTAGCCGAAATACCAGAAAGCCATTGTCCTTCGTCGCGCGTGGAGAGTTGGATCCGTTATGGTGACCACTTCCGGCTATGCAAACAACTAAGGGTGTTATGCTAGATTGCAACGAGGCCGCACGCCATGCACCGAGCGCGGTTTGCGGCGCGGGGAGCGCGCCCGACACCGGAGGGGGAAAATGGCAGACAATATCGGCGGTGCGTTCGCGCGCTACGACTTTGTGCTGAGCCGGAGGCAGGACGACGACCGCTATCGCCTTTGGCGGCTCGATATCCACGGCGACGATCTGCTGCGATCGGTACCGCTCGCCCCGGACGCTACGTTCGACCGCACCCACCAACTGGTGTCGATCGGCGGCTACCTGCTCGAATGGGGGCCACTGGCGCTGCAGCCATACTGGCCCTGCTACCCGTACCGGCTATTCGCATTTGACCCGACCAGCGCGGACCCGCTGGCGGCCGCGGCGGTGCAGCAGGGCATCTGGACCAAGTCGAAGTTCTGGGGCTACCGCGCCGATTTCGGCAATCCGAGCGGCGCCCACAAAAGCTACCAATCCGGCCAAGATCTGATGCTCCTGCCGTTCGGAAATTTCGTGCTCAACGTCATCCCGACCGCCGGCCGCGGCACTTTCCAACTTTGGAATTTTGACCCGAGCCCGCTCAAGTCCGGCGTCGATCCCCTGCCGCAGCCATACACTCCTCAGGGCTCCTTCGACTCGATACAGGCCGACCACGACCTCATTCCGCTCGGCAACTACGTGCTGGACCGCTTGTCTGGCTCGGGCGACTACTGGCTGTGGAGCTTTGATCCGCAGAGCGACACAGCCCTGACGCAACCGGCCATCCAGCTAGGACGCTGGCAGGACATCGACGGCAGTCACCAACTCGTGGCTGTCGGCGACCACGTCCTCGATTGGGTTCCGGCGGATCGCAGTTATCGGCTGTGGCGCTTCGACCCCAAATGCGCCAACCCATTGACGGGACCGGTCCGCAGCGGAGTGTTGCCGGACGGCTTCGACGCGCAAACGACGCTGACCGTCATCCAGCCGCTGCTGCCGATCGATGAGGCCCGCAAGGACACACCGGGCACGTTCGACTTCATGCGCATCAAGATCAAGCATGTCGTTTACCTCATGCTTGAGAACCGCTCGTTCGACCACGTCTGCGGTTGGCTTTACGAGAAGGGTGAGACGGGCATCCACTTTGTCGGGCGGGACGGGCCCTTCCAAGGTGCCAGCTTCGACATGTTCAACGTCGACCCCGATCCGCAGGGCGGCCGAAAGGTGTTCCTGAACAAGTACGAGAACGGCAAGCTCGGCGACGGCTGGAACTTGGAATGTCTGAGCGACGACCCGTACCACGATAAGTCTGACGTGATGCGCCAGTATTTTTACGGAGATCTCGATGGCTACGCGCGCCGCGCAAAGCCGGACATGGGAGGCTTCGTCTGGAACAACGGCGTCGACGCGGTCATGACGACCTTCACTCCCGAGCAGCTGCCGGTGCTCAACGGCTTGGCGCGCCATTTCGCGGTGTCGGACGAGTGGTTCTGCTCGATGCCGGGACCTACAGACACCAACCGAGCCTTCGCGCTTACCGGTTCCGCGCTCGGTCATCTCAACAATTTCCAGAACGGCGTCGAGTACGCCAATTGGCCGGAGGCCCCGCATCGCCCCTCAATTTGGAAAGTGTTGTGGAGCAACGGTTTCACAGATTGGAAGATCTACAACTCGGTGAAGTGGGAGAATTTTGTCCACACCTACCACTTGTTCCTGCAAGGCCAGATTCCTTCTGTCGATGCAGACGTCAAAAATCACATCGCGACAATCGACCGGTTCAAGCAGGATGCCAAAGCTGGCAAGCTGCCCACGTTCAGTTTTCTGGAGCCGATTTGGATCTCGCTGGCCGGAACCAGCTCCTATCATCCCGGTGGGGACTTGGTGCTGGGAGAGCGGGCGCTCAACGAGATCTACGATGCGCTCAAGACCGGGCCGGCATGGAACGAGACGCTTTTCATCATCACCTTCGACGAGCATGGCGGCATTTTCGACCACGTGCCGCCGCCCTATGCCGAGAAACCCTGGCCAAACGACGCCGACGACGGCTTCCACTACGACCTGATGGGTGTGCGGGTGCCGACCATTCTTGTTTCGCCTTGGATCGAAGAGCAAACGGTGTTCCGGTCACCGACGCCGGTGGTCTACGATTCGACTTCGATTCTGGCGACGCTGCTGCATTGGCACGGCATCCCCAAAGCCCGCTGGGGCTTGGGCGACCGCGCCGACCACGCTCCCACCTTTGAAGGCGTATTTCAGCGCAGTGCGCCGCGACCTGATGCGCGGTCCTTCACGCCGCCTTACGACAAGACCTATCCGCGCGAGGGCGAAGGAGGCAAAGGGCTGAGGGTGCACGATTTGCATCGGCTGATGACGCCTCGGCTGATCTGGACACTCACCGGCGGCAAGCTGCGCCCTCAGGAAGCCGTCAAAATGGCGGATCACATCCTCACGCAAGCTACCGACCTGGAAAGCCTCTCCTCAATGATTGACGACCTGGCCAAACGGCTGAGTTGAGGTCTACCCGTTAGTCTATGTGCGGCACATGCTGCGTCGCACTGAAGTTAAGCAGCCGATGTCGCAGTTGGGTCGATGCTGTCGAAAAAGGCTTGATGAAGTCGCCGAACAGTGATTCCGCTGATTGTGTGGATCACGAGCTTGGAGGCGACGATGATGGGGCGGCGGGGCGATCAGGCCAGCCTTTTCTATCAGTTTCGGCTCGATGAGCGCGTTCCGAAGGACCACTTGCTCAGGCGCATCGATGGCTTTGTGACGTTGGCGCTGGCTGATATTCACGAGCGGCTTGAGCCCTATTGTAGCGAGATCGGTCGGCCATCGGTTGATCCTGAACTGATGATCCGCATGTTGATTGTTGGATACTGTTATGGACTGCGCTCCGAACGCAGGCTGACCCAGGAAGTCGATTTACATTTAGCGTATCGCTGGTTCTGTCGGCTCGATCTCGACGACAAGGTTCCTCATCATTCGACGTTCTCCGAGAATCGTCTGAACCGCTTCCGTGAGAGCGATATTCTGCGCCATATTTTCGAGCGGGTGGTGATGGCGGCGATGGCGACGGGCCTTGTCAAGGGCGAGGGCTTTGCCGTGGATGCGAGCGTCATGGAAGCGAACGCGAGCCGCTATCACGGCAAGGCGCCCGGCGAGTTGGATTGGACAGAGAAGCAGCGTCAGAAGCGAGCCGTGGCTGAATATCTGGCGGCACTCGAAGCCGAAGCAACAATTAAGAATGATGCTTCCGACGATGAAGCTGGCGGCGGCCCCGAGGGCAAGCGGCCGCGCCGATACGAGCGCAAGCCACCCAAGGTGATCTCGCCGTCGGATCCGCAATCGGCATGGACAGCCAAGGCCAACAAGCGCGTGCAGTTCGGTTATGGGCTGAACTACCTCATCGATATCGAAAATGCGGTGATTGTCGATGTCGAGGCGACGCCGGCTCACACTTACGATGAAGTTGCCGCCACCAAAACGATGCTGGATCGCACCGAGCGGCGCTTCAATCTAAAGCCGAAGCGACTCGCTGCCGACACCGCCTATGGCACCGGCAAGTTCCTGGGCTGGCTGGTCAAGGAAAAGAAGATCACCCCGCACATCCCGGTTTGGGAGATGAGCGATCGGCAGGACGGCATCTTCTCACGCTCGGACTTCCGCTGGGACAGTAAACGCGGCGTCTATGTCTGCCCCAATGGTAAACTGCTGCGGACCAGTGGCACCGTGCATGACGGTCGCACGCTGCTGTACCGCGCTTCAAAGCATGACTGCGACAACTGCCCGATCAGAGCAAAGTGCTGCACGACCGACCAGGCGCGCAAGATCCCCCGCGACCTCCACGAGGACGCCCGCGATGTGGCGCGGCGAAAGATGAAGACAAAGGCCTTCGCCAAATCACGGGATGAAAGAAAGCGGGTTGAGATGCGGTTCGCGCATTTGAAGACCCATCATGGCTTCGAACGTATGCGGCTTCGCGGTCTCTCCGGCGCCAGCGACGAGTTCCATCTCGCCGCAATCGTGCAGAACCTCAAAACACTCGCCCTTCGAATCCTCGGTCCGCCACCCGTCCGACGCCGCGTATCATTTGCTTAGTCACAAAGATCGCGTCAGTCCCTTCGAGATCACGGTCGCCATCCTCCACTTGAAGCATCGGATGGCTCGTCGCGGCTCCCATCTCAGACGCGCACTGAAGAAAAGCCTCCTTTTTCGACAGCATCGGTCATTAGCGGACATCGTGATCGTGTTGGCGGATGTCCGCTTCGCTTCAAAAAGCGGACGTTGTACGGATATCCGTATCGCCTGCGGGTGTGCTAAGTGACCTCGATTGGAAAATTCGGTTAGTAGGATATTCGACGCGCAAATTGAAGCGACACGCCCTTTCCTATGGACTTTCCGGGTTAGTCTTTAATCATCTATTCTTCGGCGGTGAATTAAGGGGCGCGTCCGGCCATCATGGGTTCGATCGGGGAGAATTCAGCCGCCGTGGCGCGCATCGGGGTCGATGTCGGAGGCACCTTCACGGATGTCGTTCTGACGCTGCCTGACGGGCGCGTCTACGTGAACAAGACCACGACCACGCCGGACGACCCTGGCGAGGGTGTGGCGGCAGGTGTCGCTGCAGTGCTGGCCGAGGCTCGACTTGCGCCTGGCAACGTTGCCGAGATCGTGCACGGGACCACCGTCGCTTCGAACACGATCCTGCAGAAGCGTGGTGGCCGTACGGGACTGCTGACGACGCGCGGCTTTCGCGACGTTCTGGAAATCGCGCGCATCCGCACTCCCGGCATGTTCGACCTGACGTGGCGGAAGCCCGAGCCGCTAGTGCCGCGGCGCTGGCGGGTGGAAGCTGCGGAGCGCATCTCAGCGGGCGGCAGTATTGTGGTGCCGCTCGACGAAGCTTCGGTTCGGGAAGCGGGCGTATTTTTACTGGCGGAAGGGATCGAGGCCGTCGCGATCTGCTTCATCAATTCCTACGCCAATGACGTCCACGAACGGCGCGCCGCCGCCATTCTGCGCGAATGCACACCGGCAATGCTGGTGACGGCGTCATGCGAAGTGCTGCCGGAAATCAAGGAATATGAGCGGACCTCGACGGCGGTCGTGAATGCGTACCTGCTGCCGGCCATGCGCGGCTATCTGTCGAAGCTCGCCGAACGCTTGTCTGCGATCGGCGTCAAGGCGCCGGTGCAGATGATGGCATCCAATGGCGGAATGATTAGCCTCAATACCGCGCGCGATCGACCGGTTTTTGCCGTGGGCTCGGGTCCCGCCGGCGGCGTGGTCGGCGCCGCGCGGGTCGGCGCGACGATCGGCTCCGAGAATCTGATTGTGTTCGACATGGGCGGGACGACGGCTAAGGCGGCGATCGTCGAAGGCGGCGAGTTGCAGATTGTCAGCGAGTATGAATTCCGCGACGGCATCTCGTCGCCGTCCCGCTTCGTTAAAGGCGCCGGCTACATGCTCAAGGCGCCATCGATCGACATCGCCGAAGTCGGCTCTGGCGGCGGCTCCATCGCTCGCATCGATGCCGGCGGCCTTTTGGTCGTGGGACCGGAAAGCGCGGGCGGCGATCCTGGGCCAGCCTGCTATGGGCGCGGCACCGAACGGCCGACAGTGACCGATGCCAATATGGTGCTGGGCTTTCTTAACCCTCACGCGCTCGCCGGTGGCTCCCTTGTGGTCGATGCGGCGCTATCGGTTCGCGCGGTCAATATTCACGTTGCCCGTCCACTCAGGCTGAGTCTCGAAGATGCCGCCCACGGCATCCGTCAGGTGGCCAACGTCAACATGGCCCGCGCCATTCGCGCCGTGACGGTCGAACGCGGCAAGGATCCGCGCGATCTGGCGCTCATGGCATTCGGCGGCGGCGGGCCGCTGCATGCCGTTGATGTAGCGCGCCTCCTCGGTATACAGCGCGTGCTGATTAGCCCGATCTCGGGTGTGTTCTCCGCGGCCGGCATGCTCGCCGCTGAGGCGATACACGAATTCGTGCATCCGATACTTGCGCCGCTCGCGAACGCAGACCCGCTTGCTGTGCAAAATGCTATGGAGCGCATGGCCGCCGATGGCCGCGCCGCACTCGCCGGCGAAGGCTATGACAAAGCGGCGATCCAACTTCGCTTCGCCGCCGACCTGCGTTACGTCGGGCAATCGTCGCAGCTCATGGTGCAAATTCGGGGCGGCTATTGCGACCCTGCGGCCCTGCACGCGGACTTCGAGCGGCTTTATTCGGAAACATTTGGATATGTTGCTGCGGGCGAGCCGGTCGAACTCGTCAATATGCGCCTGTCGGCGATCGGCAAAGCTGAGAGCCGGCTCGATTTTAAGCACCTGACCTTGGATGCCCACGCGCTGGCCGGCGTGACCGGCGAGCGCATGGTGTCGTTCAGCCGCGGCGCACCGCGCATTGCGACGCGTCTCGTTCCGCGCGTCGCAGTGGAAGACGCGTTCGTTGCCGGCCCTGCGATTATCGAAAGCTACGACACCACGATCGTAGTGCCGCCGGGCTGTATTGCGCGCGCTGCCGGCTCTGGTTGCATTGCCATCGAGATAGGAGAAGCCGATGCCTGAGACCCCGATCTTACAAGGCGATCCCATTACCTTCGCCGTGATCAAGAATGCGCTGGATGCGATCGTCGATGAGGTCGCCTACACGGTGGTGCGGACGGCACGCTCGGAAATCGTCAAGGACGTGATGGATTATTCCGCTGCCATCTGCGACGCGAAAGGCGAGATGGTGGCGCAGGCAAAAACCATCGCGCAGCATCTTGGCGCCATTCCCGAAGCCATGGCTGCCGTACAGCAAAGATGGGGCGGCCAGCTTGAGAGCGGCGACGCCGTCATCATGAACGATCCGTATTGCGGCGGCATGCATCTGCCCGACATTTTCATGTTCTTTCCGATTTTCGACGGTACGGACATTCTCGCCTGGTCGGTGGTGATCTGTCACCACACCGATGTCGGCGGCCGCGTGCCGGGCTCGAACGCGGCCGACAGTACGGAGATTTATCAGGAAGGATTGCGCATCCCACCGCTCAAACTGTTCCGCCGTGGCGTCATGGACGAAGCGCTCGAGGCGTTGATCGGCCTGAATGTCCGGGTGCCGGACCGGGTCGCTGGCGACTTGCGCGCGCAATATGCCGCCTGCCAGGTCGGCGCGCGCGAGATCGGTCGCTTGGTCGTGCGCTACGGCGACACGCAGATCCGTGGCTACTTTGCTCTCTTACTCGATTATGCCGAGCGCATGACCCGGGCCGAGATCGCGACTTGGCCGCAAGGCACGTATTGCTTCACTGACCATATCGACAGCGACGGGCTGTCCGACGAGCCGGTGCCGCTCACCGTGGCGGTGACAGTGCGCGCCGACGGCACGCTGAAAGTCGATTGGGACAGTTCGTCCAAACAGGTGCGTGCGGCGATCAATTCCACGCTCTCGTTCACAAAATCCAACACGTTTCTCAGCGTGCGTTGCGCGCTGCGTAGCGACATCCCGAACAATGCCGGCGTATTTCGCTGCATCGAAGTGACGGCGCCGCAAGGCAGCGTGCTCAATCCGATCGCGCCGGCCCCGGTCGCCGCTCGGGCGCTCACAGGGTATCGTGTCACGGACACGATGTTCGGGGCGCTTGCGCAAATCGTTCCGCACATCGTTCCGGCGGCTGGCGAAGGCGGCAACACGGTAGTCTGCCTGGGCGGGCGTCTTCCGGACAACCGTCCCTTTATCCTCGTCGACATGATCAGCGGCTGCTGGGGCGGTCGTCCCGATCAGGACGGCATCGATGCGATCACGAACCCGTCGCAGAATCTGTCGAACACGCCGGTTGAAGTGCTAGAGCGGCAGCATCCGGTGCGCATCGAGGAATACGGACTGGTGCCGGACTCCGGCGGCGCCGGCTGCTTTCGCGGGGGTCTCGGCTTGAGTCGGTCCTTTCGGCTGCTTGCTAAAGACGCTGTTTTACAATTGCGTGCCGATCGTCTGCGGTTTCCGCCCTATGGCTTGGCCGGCGGCGATCCGGGCGGCTTTGCCGAAAATTGGCTGGGCCAAGACGAAGCGATGCGCTCCGTTCCGGGGAAACTTACAACAGTGATGCGCCGTGGCGAATTGCTTGTGCATCACCAGGCCGGCGGCGGCGGACACGGCGATCCTTTCCGCCGCGCGCCGGAAGCCGTCGCCCGCGACGTCTGGAACGGGAAAGTGACGGCAGCGGCGGCGCAAGCGCGTTACGGCGTTGCCGTAGATGCCGCTGGCGTTCTGGATTCGGCGGAAACGGGCCGTCTGCGCTCCATCCGGATTGCCAAGTAGCACAGACGCTATTTTCGGCTGCCCCGCTTCCCTAGCGGTTGGACCACCTTGACCGATTTCACCGTAAATGATGAGCGTCCGTCCCCGGCACGAAGCGGACGATATATCCGCAGAGCGCTATGTCTGCTCTTAGCTAGCAAGCGGACTACCGCTGCCGAGATCCCGATGTCTGATTAGTGCCAACAGCGGCCTCACGCACCGCAGCAAACGCGCCCCGGATAAATCAGAACGGCGGGACGCTACTTCATTGCGGCGGCACGCATTCGGCGATGAAGGCGGTGTCGTTGCTGAGCTAAGTCGCAGTGGAAGAATCGCCTGATAGGCTGGGGAGGTAGGTACGAAGATCCGGTACGCCCCTCTCGAATTTCATCGCGAGTTTTCAACAGCCCGGCGGGCTATCCTAAGCCGTGCCTTATTGAGATCATATTCCAACTGTGGACTGTTCCTTCTTGCGTTCGCAGGTGGAGTATCGGGATGAGGGGCCTGTTGCTCCGCGATGTGCGGGAAGAGATTGTTTCTTTATTGAACGAGAGCACCGAGGTGCACCAAAGCGGAGATCCACAAACAGCCGTGTCAATCCTGGTGGAGGCGCAATTCCTTCTGAGCGACGCGATACAAAACGAACTAAAAAGCATCGACTACACGCCATCGCTTGCGTCGCCTGCGGACGAATGGTCCGAAGAATAAATACGGACACGTTGAATTGATGTTATCGTTCGGGGAAATGCCTGTAGGGCCGGCGCGAGCCGGAATGCCGGCAGGCAAGGGAATCGGGACTGGCGGGGGATGGCTATCAGCACGGCGTGGCGTCACGAGTCCGCGCAAAGCCGCGATCACGCGCGGAGCGATGCGATAAATTTGCCGAACGATTCGCTCGGCGGGCGGCTCGTCGGCGGCGTAGCGCTGGCGTGTTTCGCCACCGCCAATATCCTCTCGCAGCTCGGCGGCAACGCTACGCCGAACGCAACGTCACAGGATAAATCCAAGGCTGAGACGCACTCCTACACTGAAATGTCGGATGCGCTGACCAAGTATGCGCGGCGGCTCGCGACCGCCCGCGGCTACGATCTACTGATGGATGCGCGGCACCTGTTGGGCGCAACGGAGGCGAGCTTCGCGGCGCGCTTCGCCGCCACCGCTGCGCCTCAGGACGACGGCGGCGACGCGCAGGAGACGGCATCTCAAGCCGCCGCTATAGATCCGCAGGCTCCGACCACCGCGGCGGACCGGTCGCCTGCGAAAGTCGCCGCCACGCCGCATCCGTCGCGCGCCATCCACATCGCGCAGGCGATCCGCAACGTATCAAGTCACGCCGCCGCAGCCGCCAACAGCGTCGTCGAAACGGCCGAGACCGAGAAGACCTCGTTCTTCGAAAAATTGTTCGGCAATCCAAAACCGGTGGCACTGGCCTACGCGGTGCCCGGCGGCGCCGGCTTGGTCGGAAACTTCGCCGGCCGCTACGACCAGTGGACCGCGGTGTACGACATCTCCGCCCACAAGGTTTATCTGCCGGACGGTAGCGTACTGGAAGCGCATTCGGGCCGCGGCAGCGCGCTCGACGATCCGAGTCACACCAACGAACGCATGCAAGGCTCCACGCCGGTCAATGTCTATGACCTGAAACCGCGCGAGACCTTGTTCCACGGCGTGGAAGCGATCCGGCTGATTCCGGTTGACGAGTCCCGCGTGTTCGGCCGCAGTGGCTTTTTGGCTCACACCTACTTGCTTGGTCCCAATGGGGATTTGTTCGGCTGCGTCTCGTTCCGCAACTACGACGTCTTCCTACAGGCATTCAAAGAGCAGAAGATCAAGCACTTGGCGGTGGTAGCGAGCCTTAGCTGAGCGCGCCTCGAGCGCTGGCCGTCGCGGAAATATCACAAGCTGCTGCGATGGGCACTGCGAGGCCGAGTCGGATTTAGCGGACGCGCGTGGCCAAAATCTTGGCGTCCGCTTTACGCCGGCGGATTCAACCGGTCAGCGCAACACCTTCTAATCTTGCTGGATGAGGAGGTGTCACATGGTGACGTCACGGATATTTTTCACGGCGAAGCAGAAGGCCGAACTATGGGAGCGCTGGAAGAACGGGCAAAGTGTGCTGGCCATATCCCGGGCGCTCGAACGGAGGAACAAGACCGGCGTCCAGCGGATTGTGGCTGTCCACGGAGGGATCGCGCCGGCGCCACGCCGCAGAGCGGCGGCGGCGTTGAGGCTTGAGGAGCGCGAAGAGATTTCCCGTGGTGTTGCGGCCGGCCGGTCGGTACGTCGAATCGCGCGAGGTCTCAGGCGATCCCCATCGACGATAAGCCGGGAGATTCGACGCAACGGCGGTTCGGAGGCTTACCGTGCAAACCGGGCCGACAGGCGCGCGTGGGAGCGGGCGCTGCGGCCCAAGCCTTGTCGCCTGGCGCTCCATAGGGAGCTACGATGGCGGGCGGCGCAGAAGCTCGCGCTGCAATGGTCGCCGGAGCAGATCTCCGGCTGGCTGAAGCAGCAGTTCCCGGCCGACCGAGACATGCGGATATCTCACGAAGCGATCTATCGCAGTCTCTTTGTTCAGACACGCGGCATGCTGAAGAAGGAACTGACGGCGCAGTTGCGTACCAGGCGGCAGATGCGCCACGCCAAAGGCGGCAGGGCCAAGAATGAACAGGGACACATACTCGATATGGTCTCCATCCGCGAACGACCCGCTGAAGCTGAGGACCGCGCTGTGCCAGGCCACTGGGAAGGAGACCTTCTTACAGGAGCGAACGATACGCACATCGCGACACTCGTCGAGCGCCACAGCCGCTTTACGATGCTCGTCAAGCTTCCAAGGAAGGACACGACAACTGTGGTGGCCACGCTCGCTAAGCACATTCGCAAACTACCCGAGGAGTTGCGATGCTCCCTGACGTGGGACCAAGGCAAGGAGATGTCTGGCCACAAGCGCTTCACGGTTGCCACCAACGTGCAGGTTTACTTCTGCGATCCGCGCAGTCCCTGGCAGCGCGGCAGCAACGAGAACACCAACGGCCTGCTGCGACAGTACTTCCCAAGAGGAACTGATCTCTCGCGCTTCTCCCAGACCTACCTCAACGCGATCGCCCTGCGGCTCAATCAACGCCCACGAAAGACCTTGGGATTCGAAACCCCAGCCGATAGACTGCGACTGATGTTGCACTGACCGGTTGAACTCACCGCCCAAAAGCTGTCGCCAGTTGGCGTGTCAGCTATGAGCCAGGAACGGACCTGATCGGCAGCCCTTCTCAGGGAAGCAATGCAAGGACTTCGTGTAACGTTTATGCGACGTATTAAGAATGGCTCTGGTGAACTACTTTCCTGCTCAACGGCTTGCACGCGCCCATGGCGATAGCTTTGCGCTTCAGCACTATTCCTCGCCATCATCGAATTAATCGAGCCCGATCGGTCGGGCGACGCTTGATTCGTCTGCTCCTGAACACCAGACTGTCCGGGCCGTGGCCTTGCCAAGATCGCATATCCGGCTGTTTTCCGAAACAATCACCAATCATTGCGTGACAAAACATTTTGTGCATAATCCATTGCAACGTCTGGGTTATAAACAACAGACAGGCCGGACCAGGCGGAGGGAGCAGGAGTTGTTTCAAGCAAAACGACTCGGGCGCGCCACTTTAAGCACTCCAGATCTTGAACAGCAGATCGCCTATTGGCCCGAGATCCTCGGCGAAGATTATTGCTTTCTCGGCACCCAGCTTGGCGAGGAAACGATTGCGCTGGAGCGCGGTTTTCTGCGCCGATTACCTTTTCAAATGAAGCTGGGAAGCGATCTCAACGAAATCATCACAGCGCTGTATCAAGCAGGCATCCAGGCGGAAAAGCGCAGCGACATTTCGCCGGGTGTGCGAAAAGCTGTGACCTTCACGGATCCGGAGGGCGCGGTCGTCGAGATTTACGCGAACTGCGCGTTTGCCGCCAATAGCGAGCATGAGGCCGGCATTTCTCCGATCAAGTTCGGGCACGTCCCCTGCCGGGTCAACGACGTCAAAAACGCTCATTCAACTCTATTGCGCGATCTAAATTTGTCGATCTGCGGTTCGTCAAGGCCGCGGGCTTTGAACAAGAGTGTCGAGCAGAAGGCCTTCTCCGGCAATGGCGCGACGGTCGCCCTGCATCGCCTGATGCCCGGCCATGAGCCGAAGCCGCACAGCCACCCGCACGAGCAGATCGCCTATATCGTCTCCGGCACGCTGCGCTTTCACATCGGCGATCAGGTGCACGACGTGGGTCCTGGCGGCCTCGTCGTCATTCCATCGAACGTGACGCATTGGGGCGAAGTCGTCGGCGACGAGCCGGTGATCAATCTCGACGTGTTCACGCCGAAGCGCCCCGAATACGCGCCATAGGCTGCACGTGGGACCGGAACGGCTCTCAATCCAGATCGGCACCGTTGCACTCAAGAACTCGTCCGCGTCACGCCAAGTTGTTTCACAATCGAAACCCGCAGATCGTTCGTCGCGGCGCGATGGATGCTTCTGATCCTCCGGAGAGCGTCCTTTCACAGCAAACCCGTGATTTCCGAGTCGTTCGCGAGTGGCGTGGGCGCCGAGTTTAGGCGAGCATCGTAAGGCTCGATGCTCGCAACGCTTGTCGCTGCAGAGCGTTCCTATGGGCACCACTCTGGCAATATCTAGCGGCTTTCGCCTACTGGCGCGCGCCGAGCGCTCCTTCTTTAGCGTCGAAGGCCGATCAGTCGTGCGATATTCACGCCTGAGGCCGGATTACCGCTAAGACCTGTGCTTTTGGCGCTGAGCGACAAGCCGCTGGCGCGCTCGATCAAGGCGCGAGCGCGAGTCAGCCGCTCACATTGTAGATATCGCGCAAAGCTCTGCCCTTCGACTTCGAACAGTCGATGAAGCGTACGCGCCGAGATAGCAAACAGGTCTGCCATATCGGCTGGCGAGAGGTCGCTCTTATGCAGGCGCCGATTGATCTCCTGCTTGATCGCGTCGACTCGTAGCCGGGCGGGAGGGGCTGGCATAGGATAGGTCTCTTCAAGCGCGCGCCGCAGCAGCCGTGACAGTGCTTCCGCAACGCTGACGCAATCGCCGTTGCTCCAGGCGATGTCGGTATCGGTGATCTGCATTATCGCCTGACGCGCGATAGCGAATGACGCATTTCCGTTGGGGATCATCAGCGGGCCGTCGGCAAGCCGTCCAAGCCAAGGTTCGACTAAGCGGCGGGGCAGCAGGACGAGCCGACGTTCCACTTCTTCCGGAAATTCAATGGTGAATGGACGTGCGCTGTCGAGCATGGCGATGCCGGACGGTCCCAATGTTAGCGTCCGCACGCCTTGCGCGATGTGCGAAACACCTCGGCGTTGCAGACTGACCATCACGTGCGCCTCGCCACGCGCCGCTTGCAAGGCCGTGCGAGTAATGCGGTGTGCCGCGGACTTGAAGGAGACGAGACGGATACCTACCGCGGTGCGGCTCGCCAGCCTGCCGCTAAAGCCGCGGCTATTCTTGGCTCGCATCTCGGCGTGCAACACGCCGGGCGCGACAACGTCGGACCAGAAGTCCGCACGCTCACGCGAAATCTGCGACGTGCTCCAAATTTGTCACAGAAGAAGGTGCCGAAGTCAGACCGCAGCGAGTTTGAAAGCGCGCACTAGGTCGGTCAAGCGGCTAATTTCGGCGACCATGGTCGTCAGATGGGCAGAGCTCTCACGGCCTGCAATATTAACCTCCTAAGCAGGGGGATCGGCGTCCAAAATTGCCCCCTATAGGTTGGGCTGTTGCGCTACCTGCTTCGGAACGAAGCAGGCGGTTGGGGATGCTGGTCGTGGAGACGATTGCGCAGATAGGCCGCGAGCATTTCATCAAGGGCGTCCGCCGCGCCAACCCATGTAGCCGTAGTGTGGGACGGGATAGCCCAGAATATAGTAGGGGGCTTCACGGTAGTATGGCGCATAGCGAGGCCGCGCGTAGTAGTCATAGTCGCCGTAAGGGTTCGGGTTTTTCGTGCCCGGTGGGTACGCTCTCGTGGCCAGATCATTTTGAGCTATTGCAAAGGTAACTTCGCCCAATAACAAGGCCGCCGCTAGGACGATCCGTACTGATCTTGTCATGATCTCCTCCAAGCCGATTGCCCCGTGAATCAATAACCAACTGGCATCGGTTGTTCCTGGGCTTGCAATAGCGCAATGAACGGGTTGCGAACTACACAAAACGAATGAGGCCGAATTCATTTATTTCTGCCCTTGGTATTTCTGCCTTTGGGCATAAAGCGGACATCGCTCTCTGGCGCGCCAAGCGAGAGCCCCTGCCCCGCCCTGACATTCCGTGATCCGTCATTATGCGAACAGCCTTCTGATCTTGGCAAAACCGGCCTGGGCTTATGAAGAAATATGAATTTCTTAATCAGTCGGTTTGGGAGCACCTCGCTACTTACGTCTTCCAGGGAATGACCTTGCGTTCGATCTCTTGAAGAATAACCGTTGCGATCAGGCCAAGCACGCCCACCGTAACGATGCCGACGAACATGACGTCGACCTGAAGAAGCTGCCACGAGTTCCAGATCAGATAGCCGATGCCGGACTTGGTGGCGACGAACTCGGCCGCGACCAACACGATGAACGAAACTGCGAGCGCGATGCGAAGGCCCGCAAAGATCATCGGCAGCGCGCCGAAGAAGACGATGCGCCGGAAGATCATGGACTGGCTGGCGCCATAGTTCTTCGCCACGTCCCAGTAGATCCGTTCGATGTTAGCCGCGCCGACATAGGCGTTCACCACTACCGGGAAAAACACCGCGGTCACCACTAGCGCGATCTTGGAGGCGTCGCCGAAGCCGAAGGCGAGCAGAAGAAGTGGCATCAGCGCGATCTTTGGAATGGGGAAGAGGCTTGCGATCAGCGGATCGAAGAAGATCCGAACGGGACGGAACATCGCCATAAGCAGGCCCACGGCGATGCCTGGGACGCTGCCGAGGAAGAAGCCCGCGAGCACGCGCCACAGCGTCACCAGCGTATTTTTCTCAAGCTCGCCGCTGACAACCATCTCCCAATAGCGCCAGGCAATGTCGCTCGGCGCCGGCACAAAGCGGCGATCGCCGATGCCGACCATGAGAAGAATCTGCCACAGCGCGATCAGTCCGATCGGCGAGATGAGATAGAGCAGCCGCTCCTGGGTTTTGGGGCTCATTCTTCCATCTCCGACCGCGCCCGGTTCACTTCCTCTTCGAGCACCCGCCAAATGTCGAGCTTGAGCTTACCGAACTCGGGCGACGCCGAAAGCTGCAGCAGGTCCCGCGGATGGGGAAAAGGGACGTCGATGATCTGTTTGATGCGGCCCGGGTGCGCTGTCATGATCACGGTGCGGTCGCCCATCAGGAGGGCCTCTTCAATCGAGTGGGTGATATAGATCACGGTCTTGCCGGTCTGCTCCCACAACCGCACCAATTCACCCTGAAGAAGGATGCGGTTCTGCGCATCGAGCGCCGCGAACGGCTCGTCCATTAGAAGCATGCCCGGATCGGTGACGAAGGCACGGGCGATGGCGCTTCTCTGTCGCATACCGCCGGAAAGCTGATGTGGATAGTGGTTGCGAAAGCGCGTGAGGCCGACAAGCTTGAGGGCCGCTTCAACGCGGAGATCGGCCTCCTGGCGTGGCACGCCGCGTGTGTCGAGACCGAAACGCACATTCGTCGCCACGCTCATCCAGGGGAACAGTCCACTGTCCTGAAACACCATGGCGTTCTCGACCGCCCAGTCCGCAGCGTCGACCGTGACACTGCCCGCGGTCTGGCGGTCGAGGCCGGCCAGGATGCGCAGCAGTGTCGATTTCCCGCAGCCGCTCGGGCCGACAATGCAGAGGAATTCACCCGGCGCCACGCGCAGATCGACATGGTCAATCGCGACGGTGCTGCCCTGCCCGCTGAGATATTCGTGCCGCAGGCCTGCGATCTCGACCGCCGCACCACGCCGAGGCACCGGTATCAAACCTCTCCTCCCGGTATTTCTTTCATTCGCGGCAGCCCGGCAGCTTGCTGTCCTTATTTTCGAGCTGGAATGGCCCAAGCTTCTTGTTAGCTTCATCGATGAAGGTTGAGTTGACGACACGCTCCGCCGGGAATTTCTGCGCCGAGAGCTTATTGGTGACGTACCAGGCATTGATATCCAGCATGCTGGCGGCGTTGATCGTGCCGTTCGGGCTGCGCGCCGGCCACGGATACTTCTCGAGCAGTTCCCTTCGGGGCTCTGTCCCGCTACTGACTAGCTCGTCGATGATTTCCTGGCGGCTCGCCCCGCCGTGATAGGCATTGCAGTAGTCGCGGGCGCCACGGAGCAACGCAGTCACGTAGCGTTCGACAAGATCCGGCTTGGCCTTGATCCAATCGGTGTTGGCCATGATGACGGCAATGGTCATCGGCTGTGGCTGCACCAGTTTATCGACGTTTCCGAAAGGGACGGCCAATCCCTGCTCCTCAAGCTGCCAAACGAATGGCGGGATGACGATGGCCGCGTCGATGGCCTTGTTCTTGAAGGCGATGCCCATCTGGGTAAACGGAATGACCTTCAGATCGACGTCTGCGATGGTCAAGCCCTCGCGTTCGAGCATTTTTCCGACCTCGTAAGTGGACACCGAACCCTGGCCGTTGCTCGCGATGACCTTGCCTTTGAGGTCCTTGAAATTCTTGACGGTGTCCTTCAGGTCAGGTCGCAGCATCAGATTATGCCCGATCGGCGTAGAGACCCGATCGGCGAGCATGGTAATGGGAAGGTCCTTTTCAAGCGCATTGAAGATGCCGGCCGAAATGCCCCCGGCGACAATGTTGTATTGGTTCTGTGCCAACAGCGCGATGACGTTCGCGGTGGTGTCGATGTCATCCCATTCCAGCTTGATGCCAGCTTCGTTGAAGTAGCCGCGCTTGAGCGCCATCAGCTCGGCAGCGTTGGAAGTCGAGCGAGCAATGCCAACCTTGACGGTTTTCTCCTGCGCACTTGCGGTGCCGAATCCGGCTACGCTCAACACAGCCAGCACAACCCATGACAACACTCTCACGGTCATTCCCCCCGTCCGCTGATTGGCCGCTCGGCTTATTTATTGCCTGACTTGATGATGTAGCGCCCTTCCCCGTCACGATCGAGCGCCAGCCTTTTGCGCAGGCCGCCCAGTATGCGCACCACCTCTCGGCCGTCACGACTGCCCACCGCGGTCATCAGCTCCTCGAAGAATTTGGGACCGTCAGCCAGCGCGGCCTCGACCGAGGCAAAGCGGTTGCCAAGAAAGGTTGGCGGGGCCGGGACCCGGGCCTCGAGGCGATCGCCCTGACCGAACGGCCAGGTCAAGTCGTAACCCGCTTTGGCGCCGACCCGGCATCCCGGCGGCAGCGATGGATCAAGCGGCAGGGTGCGCATGCCGCTCATCACGATCAGATCGCGGTCGGGTTGGAAGCGCGTCGCCATCGCCCAATCCATCTGCTCGTCTGAGAAGATGTCGATGTCGGGGTCAACCACATAGACGTTCTTGCAGTTGGCGAGCGCGCCCATGCAGGCGCCGATGGCGTTGCGCGCTTCGCCGGGCACGCGCTGGCGCAATGCAACACGAACGTTGAAGGCGCCGCCGCTTGATGTCGTGGCAAAAACCGCTATCGGCTCTCGCACCGCGCCTTCGAGGGCGTGCCAAATAGTGATTTCGGTGCGCAACGCCGAAAGCTGTGCTGTATCGGTGCGGCCGAGAGTCTTGCCGCCGATGGTCGAGGTCTGAAACAGCGCGTCGTCGCGGTGCGTGATCGCCGTGACGTGGAACACTGGATTGCGCTTGACCGCCCCGTAATAACCGAGAAATTCGCCATACGGTCCCTCCAATTCAACATGACCACGCTCGTCGAGATAACCTTCGATGACATATTCGGCATCGGCCGGAACACGAATGTCGTTAGTAATGCTCTTGACGACCGGCAACGGCGCGTTGCGCAGGCTCGCGACGATGCCGAGTTCGTCGACCGGCAGTCGCATCACGCCGGCGACGTGATCGGCCGGATGCGCGCCGACCACGAAGCTCACCGGTGTGGGCCTGCCTGCCGCAGCGTTGGTCTCGTAGATCGCCCTGAGATCGCTCGGCGCCACGAGATCGATGCCGGTCTCGTGTTCCGAGCGCAGCATCAGCCGGCGCAGCCCGACATTGGTGAACCCGGTCTTGGGGTCGATGACGTAGTCGATCGAGGCAGAGATATAGGGGCCGCCGTCAGCGCCGTGCTGAAGATGCACGGGAAGCTTGGTGACGTCGGCATCGGCGCCGGCCAACACTACCGCCTGACAGGGCGCCTCGGCACTCGAAACCTCGAAAATGTCTGGCTTGCTGCGTAGCCGCCGCGCCACTTCCTTCATGAGCTCGTGCGGCTTGACGCCGAACGCCGTCGCGATCCGGGCGCGAACTCCCCATGACATTGCCGACAAGTTCGGCCTGCTCCGGGCCCGCCGAGCGGAACAGCACCGCTTTCCGGTTGCCCTCCATAACACCGGCGAGGGCGGCGAGATCGACGGCCGCGTTGCAGGTGTCGAGTTCCTCCGTGCCAAGGCTTTCGATGAAGCGGCGCAACCGGAAGCGCTCGAAGTCCACTGCATTCGGCCGTAGCTTCGCACTAGCTTTTTCCGCAACGTTCATCGGCGTCCTCCCTTCCAACATTATATTTACGGCCTGGATCAGCCGGTCCCGGATGCCATCTTCACGAGCCACTTCCGGCAGCATACTTTTCGGGCGTTGAAGTCAGCACGGTCCCAGCCTCGGACGCGATCGGTCCTTCACCTGATCGGACCCTGCAAGGTAGGCCGCGTGGGGACCAATGTCGTTGGCACACCCTGCGGCCTGCTGGCACCGGCCGGAACGCCACAGCCGATTGCAGACCGACTGTACAAGGAATTGGGTCGGCTGCGTCGGCTTAGGATTCGGTCTGCTGCCATTTGCGAGGTGATGCCAGTGGGATTGAAAAAGGCTCCAAGTCTGAGTTTCTCGCATTTTCTCGGAGACGTACAGGGCCAGCTTGTCGAGAATTCGATCCGAATCCACGACCTCTGCCTTGGCAAGCAAGCGCGATGGGCAATGCCCACGGAGGATGACGAATGGGGCAAACGAACAAGCCACCGGTTATGAAATGTGAGCTTCTTCACAAGTCGATCGGGCACTACCGGTCGCGACCGGCTTATTGTCGTCAACATAGAATCGCTCCCGCGCGCCAATAAGCTAGTAAACGTTCATCAAACGGCCTCACACGTACTAGCGCAGGGAATGGTTTGCCCTCGACGATACGCGCTGCACTAACCCGATCGTGGCAAAAACCCACACTTACCAAAACCTCACGCGTGAATTCTGAAATGTTCATTGAGTGTTTTCCAAGCAGCGCGATATGGTGAAAGAAATACCTTCGCAAAAGCGCTCCGCAGTGGGGAGGAATGATGATTATTCGAGCAGCCTTTGCTTTCGCATTGGCGATCGCGGGTGGCTCTTTTGCACCCGTGAAAAACGCTAATGCGGACCAATGGCCCGACCGTCCCGTCCATATTATCGTGCCGTTTCCTGCAGGCTCTGCCGCCGACACAGTGGCACGGCTGATCGGGTCGAAATTAGCGGATAAGCTCGGGCAACCGTTCATCGTTGATAATCGCGACGGGGCCAGCGGCGCGATCGGCACAGCCAAACTCGCCAATTCGGATCCCGACGGCTACACAATCGGCTTGGCGACAACGACGACACTCGTAACGGTACCGGTGCTCAATAAGAGCGTCGGCTATAACGCGCTGGGCGATTTCGCCCCGATTGCGATGATCGGGTATTCACCGTTCGTGCTGGTCGTCTATCCGGGAGTGCCGGCCGCCACCGTCGCAGAATATATCGCGCTCGCGAAGGCAAAACCCGAACTCGCTGTCCTATTCGTCGGACGGGGAAGCGAGCCTTGCGCGGCTTGGCGCCGAACTGTTTGCCAAAACAGCCAAGATCACACTCAATCAAATTCCCTATAAAAGCTCGACGCAGGCCGTCATCGATCTGCTCGCGGGACGTATCGATTCTCAATTTGGCATTCTGACCACGACAAAACGCTATATCAACAACGGCCAACTCCGGGCGCTCGGAGTTACCACGTTGCAGCGCATCGCGAGTCTGCCTGACGTGCTGACGATTGCTGAATCCGGCTTGGCCGGTTTCGAAGCTACGCTTTGGATGGCAATAATTGCTCCCGCCAAATTGCCTCCGAATATCGTTGAGACGCTGAGCCGCGATATCAATCAGATATTGGTGCAGGACGAGATCAAGAGAGATCTCGCTAATCAAGCCATTTTCGTTGATCCGCACTCACCGGCGGAACTTCACTCTTCGATCGAAAGAGACATCAAGAAATGGACGGATCTCGCGGGCAAAGCGGAGCTGATCCAGTAGGAGTATCGAAGCCTCGTTGAAAGCAATTTGCCGAAATCTCACCGATCTTCGCTACTGCCGCGAATGATGAGGCAGAGCGACTTTTCAGATCACAACGCCGAAGGACAAGCCGCCGCATGACCGCGCCACGCAAACAAGCTGTCAGTTTGGATTTCCAGTCCCACCTCGCCGATCTCGAAAAGCGAGGTCTTCTTGTTCGCATTGACGAGCCGATCAATAAAGATACCGAGTTGCATCCGCTGGTGCGCTGCCAATTCGTCGGTGGTGTTGCCGAGCAGGATCGCCGCGCATTTCTGTTCACCAATGTGATCGATTCGACCGGCAAGAAATACGGGATGCCGGTGGCGGTCGGTGCCCTCGCCGCGTCGCCGGAAATCTATTCGATCGGCATGGGCTGCGCGGTCGAGGAGATTAGCGGCAAATGGGTGAAGGCTATTGCGAATCCGGTACATCCGGTGGAGGTCACTTCCGCACCCTGTCAGCAGGTTGTGATCACCGGCAAGGATTTGACCAAACCCGGTGGCGGTCTCGCGATGCTGCCGGTGCCCGTGTCGACGCCTGGATTTGACGCCGCGCCGACCCTGACGGCGACACTGTGTATCACCAAGGACCCCGACAACGGTATTCCGAATATGTCGATGAACCGGGCCGCATTGAAAAGCACCAACCGGCTCGGTGTCCGCATGGCGTCTCGTCTTGGGCGCACCGGCGGCTACCTGCATTGGCAGAAATATCAAAAGATGCGCAAGCCGATGCCAATCGCCATCGTTCTCGGCTGCGCTCCGGTCGTGGTTTATAACGGTCCGCAGCGTCTACCGACTGACTTCGATGAGATCACAGTCGCCGGCGCGCTCGCCGGACAGCCGATCCAGGTGGTGAAAGCGAAAACCGTCGATCTGATGGTTCCAGCGAACGGCGAAATCGTCATCGAGGGCCTCATAAGCACCGAGTTGCTGGAGCCCGAAGGGCCTTTTGGCGAGAGCACCGGATATGTTGCCCTTGAAGATTACAATCTCTCAATGGAAGTCACCGCGATCACACATCGGCGTTCGCCGGTCTTCCCATCGATTATCAGTCAAGTGACACCAAGCGAATCGAGCGTCATGCGCAAGGTGGCGATGGAGCCGGTGTTCCTGACGCATCTTCGCCAAATCGGCATCGGCGGCATCCGCAAGGTGGTGATGCATGAGACTTTGAGTAACCTCCGCCCGCTTATTTTCCTGCAATTTGCCAATGGCGTGACACGGACGGAAATCTGGCGCGCGCTGCAATCGGCCTCCTCGCGCATCGCCGATTGCGGAAAGATCGTGATTGCCGTCAGCGAAGACGTCGATCCCAACAACGCCAATGCGGTGTTCTGGTCGATGGCCTATCGCTCGAATCCCATCGAAGATCTGCAAGTGCTGCCGTTTCGCGCGCCCGACCATGGCCCAAGCTCGGATAGCGGCTCGAACACGCCGCAAGATCCGCGGACGGCAAATTCCACCCTGCTCATCGACGCCACGCTCAAGCACGTCATGCCGCCCATCGCATTGCCGGCAAAGCCTTACATGGAGCGCGCCCGCGAATTGTGGACCAAGCTCAAGCTGGCACCGATCTCATTTCAAGCACCGTGGCATGGCTACCAGCTCGGCGACTGGAGCGATGGCTGGGAAAAATTTGCGCAGAATGCGACCGCGGGAAAATGGGAAGAAAACGGCGCCAACACGTTCGCGCGACGGCGCGGCGGCATGAAGCCCGAGACGCCGGTGCGCTCACTGGAGCACGAGGGCGGTTCGGGCGCTTAGCCGCAACTCTTCAGCGGAGCGAAAACTCCTGCTCAACTTCGTCCGGTACGATGCGTGAACGTTGCGGCTTGCCGTGAATGGCGCGCCAGATACGCTCCGGTGTCGCCGGCATTTCCATATGGGTGACGCCGAACTCTGCCAATGCATCGACTATGGCATTGATAACGACGCCGAGCGCCGGCGTCGTGCCGCCCTCGCCGGCCGGACGCATGCCGAGCGGATGCGTTGTCGACGGCACTTCGCTGATGTCCGTGGTAAAAAACGGCAGAACGTCGGCGCGGGGCATCGCGTAGTCCATGAACGATCCCGCCAGAAGCTGCCCCGAGCTGGCGTCGTAGAAACAATGCTCGAGGAGAGCCTGCCCCACGCCTTGGGCGATGCCGCCGTGAGTTTGACCATGGATGATCAGCGGGTTCACCGCCCTACCAACGTCATCGACCGTGGTGTGGCGGATGATTTCGACAAAGCCCATTTCCGGGTCTATCTCGACTTCGCATACGTGGCAGCCATACGGGAAGCCAGCTTCATTCACAGTCTGATCGCATTCGCCGATTAAAGGCCCGCGGAAATCCTCCGGCAGATCGGTGCGCGAACCCATGGCAGCAGCGACCTCGCTTAAAGCCATGATTTGATCGCCGCCGGCGAAGAAATTTCCATCACTGAAATTGATCTGGGCCGGATCCTGTTGCGTGAGCAATCCAACAACCCTTTTCCCTTTCTCGATGATCTTATTGGCGGCGTGCCAAATGACGATGCTGCCGAGCCGCATGCCGCGGCCGGAATGCGTACCACCGCCAACATCGACGAGATCGGTATCGCCGGTGATAAGCTTCACCTTCTCGAAGGGGACGCCGAGCCATTCGTGGATAAGCTGGGCAAAGCTCGTCTCGTGACCCTGACCGTTCGATATGGTGCCGATCACCAGATCGGCGCCACCGCTCGGATGCACCGTTATTTTGGCCTTCTCCCGTGGAATTCCGGTTGCGGTATCGACATAATTGGCGATGCCGATGCCGCGATATTTGCCGCGCTGACGGGCTTCAGCCTTGCGCGCCGAGAAACCGTCCAAGTCAGCGAGCTTCACCGCATGCTTCATGACGCCGATATAGTCGCCGCTGTCATAGACCAGGCCAAATGGATTCTTGTACGGCAACTCGGACTGCGTCACGAGATTGCGGAGTCGCAATTCCACACCATCGAATCCCGCTTGTCGTGCGGCGATGTCGATCAGTCGCTCCATGACATAAATAACTTCAGGGCGTCCGGAACTCCGGTACGGACGGGTGGGTGCGGTGTGACTCAACACTGCCCGCGCCCGAAAATGCGCTGCCGGCATCCGGTATATGCTCGACATGATCTCGACGCCCTTCTGGACCATCGAGAAATTCCCGGTATGCGAGCCGAGATTACCGACATTGGAGCCGCGCATCGCCAGGAAGTTGCCGTCCTTGTCGATTGCGAGCTCCGCTTCGACGGCGAGATCACGCCCTTGATAGTCACTCAGCAAAAGCTCGCTGCGTTCACTGGTCCACTTCACCGGACGACCAATCCGCCGCGCCGCCCATGCGACGAGCGGCTGTTCGGCGAAAATCGCGCCGCGGGTGCCGAAATTACCGCCGACATCGCCGATGACCAGACGGACATTCGGTTCCGGCACGTTAAGAACGATAGACAAGTCGCGCCGCAACCGCAGCGTCGAGCCACTGCAGGTATGTATCGTGTAGTGGTTGGTGGCCGGATCGTATTCGCCGGTCGCAGCGCGTGGCTCCATCGGCGAACCGGTGACGCGCGGAATCCAGGTTTTGACCTTGGCGATATGCGCCGCCTTGCGAAATGCGGCTTCGGTCGGTTCCGCCTCCCCGACCTGGGCATCAATGCAAACATTGGACGCGTTCTCATCACGCACGCGGGGCGCATCCAGCGCGGCCGCGTCGACGGTGAAGGTAACACAGGGGAGCGGTTCGTAATCGATAGCGACGCACTCGGCGCCATCCTTGGCCGCTGCGATGCTCTCCGCGATTACCATGGCGATGGCCTCGCCGACGAAGCGCGCTTTGTCGGCCGGCAACGGATAATCGGGAACATTGAACGCAGGCGTCCCGTCGGTATTGATCAGCGGCAATTCTGCGGGATGCAAAGAGAAGGTCTTGTTGGGGATGGGATTCATCTGATCGGCGATGAAATCGGCACCGGTCAAGACCGCGATCACGCCAGGGACGCGAAGCGCTTCCTGGACATCAACCGATCGGATGACGGCATGGGCGTGAGGTGAACGCACCATCCATGCATAGGCTTGGCCGTCGACATTGAAATCGTCGGCATAACGGCCCTTGCCGGCAACGAAACGTAGATCTTCCTTGCGTGGAACCGGCTGACCGATGCGAGCGCTGTTCGCGGGACCGTGCATTCGTCGTCTCCTAGGCCGCGATAGCGGCTGCTACGGCACGCTTTGTCAGAATGCCGATAGTATGCGCGCGATATTCGGCACTGGCGTGGATATCCGAGTTTAGCCCCGCGCGGTCGATCGCGATCTTGCTCAGCGCCACCGGCGAAAAATTGGCGCCGAGCGCCCGCTCGGCATCGCGAAAGCGAAACGCGGATGCGCCGGCGCCAGTGACAGCGACACGAACGCCGTCCGCCGTCTTGGCAACAAAGACGCCGACCATCGCGAAGCGTGAGGCCGGATGTGGCAGCTTGACGTAACCCGCGCGTTCCGGAATTGGAAAACGTACAGCGGTGATGATCTCACCCGGCGTTAGGGCCGTCTCGAACAAGCCTTTAAAAAAGCCGTCGCCGGGAATTTCGCGTTCCTGCGTGACGACAGTGGCGCCGAGGCCGAGCACGCCGGATGGATAGTCCGCTGCTGGGTCGGCATTGGCGATCGATCCCCCAATGGTGCCGCGATTGCGGACCAACGGGTCGCCGATGCCACCGGCGAGAACGGCCAAGGCCGGTATGGCCTGTCTAACAACATCGGACGCGGCGACGACGGCATGTTGCGTCAGTGCCCCGATCGTCAATGTTCCGCCATCACGGGTGACGCCGCGCAGTCCCTGTATCGATTTCAGATCAACCAGATCGGAATACCGCGCCAGCCGCAATTTCAATGATGGCAATAGGCTCATACCCCCGGCAAGGAGTTTCGCTTCGCGATTTGCAATGAGCCCGGCGGCGTGCATCATACTATCCGGCCGGTGATAAGTGAAGTCATACATCGTCCGTTACTCCGGACGCATCGCGGCGGCGCCGGCTTGGATGGCGAGGACGATATTATGATAGCCGGTGCAGCGGCAGATATTGCCGTCGAGCTGCTTGCGAACGGTATGTTCGTCGAGGTCGTAGCCGTTGCGCCGAACCATTTCGACCGCCGACATGATCATGCCGGGCGTGCAGAAGCCGCATTGCAGCCCGTGCTTCTCATGGAAAGCCTGCTGCATCGGATGCAGCTTATCGCCCTGCTGTAAACCTTCGATCGTGGTGACAACAGAGCCCTCGTATTCGACCGCGAGCGCGGTGCAGGATTTGATCCCGATACCGTCGACATGGACGGTGCAGGCGCCGCACTGGCTCGTATCGCACCCGACATGCGTACCTGTCAGCCGCAGGTGGTCGCGCAAGAACTGAACCAGCAAGGTACGGTTTTCGACCTCCGCACTGCGGACTTGTCCGTTCACTGTCATGGTCACGCAGGGCATATCGAGTCCTCGCGCTATGCCGCCAATTCAAGTGGCCGCAGGCGTCACGAGATTCCAAAAAGCTTGGCGGCTGTGCCACCCAGAATCGCTTGCCGTTCAGCGGGGCTGAAATTGCAGGCGTCGATCAGCTTGACTGGTTGCTGTTCGGCGATGGCGAAAGGCTCGTCGGTTCCCATTAGAACACGATCGCTACCCGCGATATCGCAGACAAAGCGAACCGTCAGGGCATCGTAGACGACAGAATCGAAATAGAGCTTATGAAAGCCCAGTGCCGGATCGGCGTTTTGCGCCGGCGCCGTCGAGAAACTACGCTTGAGGCGGCCCAAAACCATCGGCAGTGCCGCGCCACCATGCGAGATCACAAGATTGACATTCGGATAACGCAGCAGATGACCCGAATATAGAAGCCTGGCTACCGCAAGTGTTGTGTCGGTCACCCGGCCGACGGCGCTGACCAAGCCGTAGGCCTTCAGCCTATCGTCTCGCGCCCCAAAGGTCGGATGGACGAACAAGGTTGCCTTGCGGGCCGAGGCGGCTTCCCAAAACGGATCGAGGTCGGGATCGTCAAGCACTCCGCTTGCGCCCTTGGGCTGGGTGCCGATCATTGCGCCGTGGAATCCTTGGTCGAGTGCCTCTTCCAGCGCCTGTGCGGCGCGCTTACCGGACTGCATCGGCACGGTGGCGAGCGGCACCAGAAACGGGATCTGCTTCGTAGCCTCGAGCAAATGACCGTTCAGGAAGCGATTCCATTCCAAACCTTCGTCGGGTGGCAGGTCGTAGCCGAACATGTCGAGCCATCCGCCGACCACTTGCTTATCGATGCCGCGGTCGCCGAGCCATTTGCGCCGGCGCTCGACGTCGCTCATGCCGGCGGGGACCGGGCGTTTTGCCTCTTGTCCGGCGAACGCAAAGCGGACACCGCCGTTCTCAGTTGTGGCCTTTACCGAAGGAAACGCGCGCTGCTTAAGTGCTTCGTCGAGCAAAGCCTGAGGGACGAAATGTGCATGGGCATCGATGATCATGATTGCTTGCTCGGTTTATTCGCTGTGGTTGCGCCGCCATCCTAAGACGCAGGCTGCGGCGCATCGTCACCGCCGGATCATTCTACGCGTCAAAACGTCCGAACGGAGCCTTTGACCGCTAAAAGCTTTGCCGAAGGCCGGCAATTTCCTTATCGGCACAGACTTGTGAGTTTATTGCAAGTTTGCTTTTCGAAGTCGATGCTATAGGCCTGTCAAACTTTGCAACGCCGCTCGGCGGGGGGATATGGACGGATTTGATGCGCTTTGTTGTTAAAGCTCTTCTTGCGGCTGGAATGCTCGGGTCCTTTGGCCAGCAGTTTGCCGCCGCCGGCGATTTTCCCACACGGCCGATAAGGGTAATTGTCGGTTATGCTCCGGGCGGTCCGAGCGACACCGGCGCCCGGCTGATGACTGGACCCCTGGGCCGCCAGCTCGGCCAACCCATCGTCATTGAAAATCAAGGCGGAGGCGGCGGTTTAAACTCGACCGAATCCTACGCGAAATATGCACCGGACGGTTACACACTCCTTCTCGGCGCCATTGGCCCGTTGACCATTATTCCCGCCGCCGAAAAGGTCACCTACGACCCAATCAACGATTTCGCGCCTTTAGGCCTGGTGTGGAGTTCCCCCTTGACGCTTGCCGTCAGCCCGACCTTGGGCGTCAAGACGTTGAAGGATTTCATGGCTTACGCCAAGGCCAATCCCGGCAAGCTTACGATCGGTTCTGCCGGCGTAGGTTCCGTCACTCATCTCGCTATCGCGTTGTTCATGCATGAGGCCGGAATTGAACTGACCCATGTTCCGTATCACAGCACCAGCGAAAGCCTTCCCGCATTGATGGCGGGACAAATCGACGCTCTGTTCGGCGACACGCCGATCATCGCGTCGCAAATTAAAGCTGGAACGATCATCGGCATTGCTGTCGCGGCAAAGAAGCGTGAGACCGCAATCCCCGATGTGCCGACGATGGCTGAGGCTGGTCAGCAGAATGTCGAAGCGGCAAGCTGGTTCGGCTTTGTCGCATCGTCGAAAACGCCGGCTCCTATCGTCAAGCGACTCCAGAACGCGATGAGCGCTGCCCAAAAAGATCCCGATTATCTTGCAGTCCTCGCCAAACAGGGTGCAAGCTTCGGCGATCCCGGGCCTGATGCCTATGCCAACATCATCAAGACCGACGCGGTAAAGTGGAAAACGGTCATTGACGAGGCTGGAATAAAACTCAAGTAAAGATACGCGCCGTTACACGAATTGTGAGGCGCCGAGGGATTCAAACGCCGGCTTCAGCGAAGGCTGCGGCCGCTTCCTGCATGGCGTGATTGCCCGCCGGCGCACCGCAATAAACGGTCGCCTGAAGAATGATTTCCTTGATATCATCTTTGGTGAAGCCGTGCGTCAGGGCGGCCCGCACGTGGAGCTTGAACTCCTCCCACTGATGGAGAGCGATCATCATCGACAGGACCATGTAGCGTCGCGTCTTGTGGTCGATCGCCGGCCGGGTCCAAATCTCTCCCCAGACGTGGCGAGTGATCATTTCCTGGAATTCGGTATTGAACGAAGTGCGATTTTTCAGCGTACGATCGACCCACGCATCGCCGAGAACCGAGCGGCGTACTTCCATTCCCTGTTCGTAAGATTTGTCCGCACTCACGTGCTGCCTCCCATGCTCTCGATTTTAGCTCCGGCCATGATGGATTTCCGGACGGTGTGGCGAGCGGGCCGACCAGTTGATCCACACGCGCCATCTTTCGATGCTTATGGAGCCCCGATCCAGGCCAGGCAACTTCACAATCGGCACGGCCGCATGACTTTTGTTCACGCGTGTTTCACAGCCTCTAAGCCGCCACCGTTATCGGGGGCAAGCGGGCCAGAATGGGATCGAGCTGCCGCTGCAGCCAGAACTGAAATTGCCTCGCCTTGCGGCTCGGTCCGGTTTCGGCGCGCCACACCGCGCAGTAAGAGCCCTGGCGTATCGGCCTGCCAAACAGCGGCACCAGGGACTGAGCGGCGAATTCAGGACCAAGCACCGGGACCTGACCGATCACAATGCCAAGGCCGTCGGCAGCCGCCTGATAGGCCAGCATCGAATTGGGGAATTCGATCATCTCCATTTCATCGAGCGGAAAATCGGCGCGACCCATTTCGGTCAACCAATCGCGCCAGTCGCTACGTCGGTTGTTTGAAATCAGGAGGCGCTGACCGCGCAGGTCATCGATGCTTTCGATGGGTTTGCCGTTCTTGAATAATTTCGGATTGCACATGGGCTGCGCCCAATTGGAGAACAACTCCTTGCTCTCGGTGCCCGGCCAATCCCCTGTACCGACCTGAATCGAGATATCGACGTCTTCACGTACGAAGTCGACCGGACCAAAGCCTGTGACAATGCGCACATTGGTGTCGGGATGCTCTTCTTTGAATTCCGAAAGGCGCGGAATGAGGAAGCGTACGGCGAATGTTGCCGGGACTCGGACAATGAGCGGGGCACTGTCCTGGGCGCGCGTGACGCGATCGGTCACAGAAGTAATGATTTCGAAGGCGGGCGAGATGCCGCGGTAATATTCCTCCCCTGCCTCGGTCAGGACGTTACCATCGCGCGCCCGGTGAAAAAGGCGAACATCAAGAAAGGCTTCAAGCGTTGCGATCTGCCGGCTTACGGCCGACGGCGAAACGCTGAGAATTTCCGCTGCCTTGGTGAAGCTGCCGACGCGAGCCGCTACTTCGAATACATGCAACGGATTGAGGGGCGGTACCGACCAAGCCAAAACGCGTCCCCTTTGACGAAAACTCAACCGCCCTTACCCATTACGAATTTGTCCGCCCAAGTCAAATGGGCGAAGGGGGCGGGCCGCCTCCACTTGTTCCCCTTGGGTCCAGCCGCATGATCCGTGATAAACTCCTGTCTTGGCTGCATAATTTACGGTAAAAACGCGCAAGAAAAGTGGGCATTCGTAGCGGCGGCGATCAACGATCATAGCCCCCGCGTCGAACGCGATTGGGAGGACAGGTGGCGACCGAAAATTCAGCTCAAACCGCTCTGGGATCAGGAGATCATCCCGTTTCGGCGATGGTCGAGCGCCTGCCGGACCTCGTCAACGGCGATGCGTCTTTGCTGCGGCGCGGCCGGTACCTTACCGCCGACATCATGATCGAAATCGGCTCGCAGCCCTATTACCTCTCGATCGAGCACGGAAAAATTTGCGCGTTTCAGCGCGGCCCGGTCGTCATGCGATCGTGGTCATTCGCCGTCCGTGGCAGCGAAACGGCTTGGCAGACGTTTTGGCAGCCATTTCCACCGCCGAACTTTCACGATATTTTTGCGCTGGCTAAACTTGGGGAGTTTCGCATTGAGGGCGACTATCGGCCGCTGCTGACTAATCTTCTTTATTTCAAAGGATTGCTGGCGGCGCCCCGCGCCCTGCAGTTGAAGGCGCATTGATGGCCGCGCATCTCGATCCGATTGTCGGCCGGTACATCAATGTGATGCTGGGCGGTCGCGCGCATCGCATTTACTTCGAAGAGGCGGGGCAAGGCATCCCGCTCTTGTGTCTCCACACCGCCGGTGCCGACGGACGTCAGTTTCGTCACATGATGACGGATAGTGCGATCACCGAACATTTCCGCGTCATCGCCTTTGACATGCCGTGGCACGGCAAGTCGACGCCACCCGACGGTTGGCAGGATGATGAATATGCGTTGACGACGGACGCTTATATCGAGGCGATCCGTGTCGTCCGCGACGCGCTTGATTTGCATAAGCCGGTTACGCTCGGTTGTTCTATCGGGGGGCGGATAGTACTCAGTCTGGCAATCCGTCATGCCCGAGAGTTCCGGGCGTTGATCGGCATCGATGCCGCGGCCTATCAAACAGGCTGGTACGACTCGACATGGCTACACCGGCCCGACGTGCACGGCGGGGAAGCATGCGCCGGCTTCGTTTCCGGGCTTATCGCGCCACAAAGCCCGGACGTGAACCGCTGGGAAACCTTGTGGCAATATATGCAGAGCGGCCCGGGCGTATTCAGGGGCGACATTCATTTTTACCGCGTCGATTCCGATCTGCGCGGCGAATTGGCCAAGATCGACACTAAAACCTGTCCGCTTTACTTGATGACCGGCGAATATGATTTTTCTTGCACGCCCCAGAATGGCCGAGACACGGCGGAGCGAATTCCGGGCGCCGAGCTCGTGATCATGAGGGACATCGGCCATTTCGCCATGAGCGAGAATCCAACCAAGTTTCGGTCTTATCTGCTTCCCCTATTGGACCGGATTCGTCATTCGAGCGGCCGGGAGCAGCAGGATTGCTTCGCTCCGACTACGCCCGCGGAAAGCGTCGGCTGGCGCTCCTAAGGCGGCAATCGAACGACATCCCTGACGCTTGATGGCCGAGGCCGTCACCGGCAATCGACCTTGACATTTTTGCACTGTCGCACAGTCGGACCCGATGTTAGAGGCCGGCCAAAAAGCCGGTCGAGGATCCGGACTATTCCGACCTCGCCAAATGGACCGGCGGCGTCGGCTACAAGGTGAGCAAGCCGGCAAAGCTCAAGCTCGCTGAGGCTTATGCCGCGGTTCAGGGCGGCAGGACCTCAATCGTCAATGTCATGCTGAACGACTAGCGCCGATAAATCCAGCAACGATGCGCTCGCGGGCGCAACGCGGAGATCACGACTCCGCAGTCTCACTTGCGCCGCGGATCTTATCCAGCACCGGAAGAATGTAGCGCCGAAACTGGCTCGGGTTCTCGCTCATGGGGAAATGACCAAGCTGCTTCATCACCGTCATTTCCACCCCCGAAATCGCTTTTGCAGTAGCCGCTGTGTCTTCCGGGGCGCATGACGAATCGTATTCGCCCGTCATCAGATAAAGCGGGCAAACGCGCGTATCTATTTTGCTGATCTCGCCGCGCAAATCGCTATCGACACGATAAAAATAGAGGTCGCCTTTGAATACGCCAGGGCCTCCTTGCATGTATTGCCACAGTGTTTCCCAGCGGGCGGAATCGGGGCTCTGTGGCGCGATCAGGCCGGAGACGAGTCCGGCGCAGACCTCCCCACCGTGGACGTCGGGACGATTAAGCCAATCCCTGTCGTACCAAGGTGTCTGATGCGCCGCCGCCTCAAGCCCAATGAGGGCCCGAAATTCTTTCGCATGGCGGATGGCAAGACTTAAAACGACACGGCCGCCAATCGAGCAACCAAGTACGACAGGCCGTTCCAATCCAAGCGCGTCGCGAAAGTTTCTGATCGCTTCGATATAGGCATCGGTCGTCAGACGATATTCCTCGTCCTGCCAGCCATCCGGCGGCGTCGATTTGCCGTGCCAGGGAAGATCGAAGCTAACGACCCGGAAATAGTCAGTAATCGCCGTGTCGTTCATCATGTAGCGAAACTGCCGTCCGTCAGCGCCGGCCGTGTGAAGACAGAGAAGGGGAACACCCCTTCCCGCCTCTTCGAAATAGACTCGATGTTCACGACCTTGCAAACGAAGATACACGTAGCGGCCGACGATCGGATCGAATTTAGCAGACATCAGCGAAGCCTCGTCGTAATCGGCGAAATTAGCCCGTCAAGAGTCGAGCATCGGGGCGGCAGTCCTACGGGATTTAGCTTCATCGATTACTCAATGATCGGCAAGGCGCTTACGGTTCGGCAAGCCGAAGTCCTCGCCGCATTCTAGGCTTTCGTCATCCAAAGCGGCTGGCCGGCTACTTGCTTTGGAGTTCGGATAACTTAGCCATTGCGGTCCACTTCGGCACCTCGGCGGCTACAAACGTTTTGAAATCGGCGACTGTGCCAGGGATACTCTTGGCGCCGAGCGTTTTCAGCTTAGTTTGCATCATCGGCGATTGCAGCCCGGTATTGATCGCTGCATTCAGCTTGTCGACTATAGCTTCGGATGTGCCGGACGGCGCAGCAAGTCCAGTCCACGCACTTGCCAGAAACCCGGCGACGCCGCTTTCCATAACTGTTGGGACATTCGGCGTTTCCCGAAGCCGTTTCGGCGTAGCGGTCGCCAGTGCGCGTAAGGAGCCGTCAGTGATATGCGGCAGCACCACCGACGTCGTCTCGATGCCCAGGTCAATCTGACCGCCCATCAGGTCGGTCATGCCGTTCGCGGCACCTTTATATGGCACGATCAGAATGTCAGCTCCGGTCAGACTTTTGAACCACGCCGCCAGCATGTGCGGTGGCGCGCCATTGGGGACGCCGATGGTGAGTTTACCCGGATGGGTTTTCGCGTAGGCGATGACGTCGCTTAGAGTACCTGGCGGCGCGTTCGGTCCTGCAATCATCACGTAGGGTACCGTGGCGAAAGCCGCCACGGGCAGCAACATTTTCGGATCAAGCCCTGATTCCGGATAGATGGTCGGCCCGATGGCAAAGGTGGCGGCGGTGGCGGCGAGGAGGGTATAACCGTCGGGATCAGCGCTCGCTGCAATCTTGCCGCCAAGCGTCGTGCCGGCGCCCGGACGATTGTCGACATATGCCTGCTGGCCGAACGCTTCCGACAGGATATCGCTCATCAAACGACCCATGATGTCGGTCGGGCCACCCGGCGGATAGGGCACGATGATACGGATAGAACGGCTAGGATATGTCGCCTCGACGCTGTTTTGCGCCTCTACTTCCGCAGCCCCCAACGCGGATATTGCAAAGGCCACTACGCAATAGCGGACGAACTGTCCAACTGTCATCAACTCCTCCGCGAAGTGGTTATCCGGGGCACCGAACGGGCTAGCTGATCATCATGTCCGGCCGCTGGACTAAGTGGAAGGCCTCGAGTCGGAAAACGCAGTGTTTAGCTGTGCGATCTCTGCCATGCGGCCAATGACCTGATGGCTAAATTGCGCCAGGAGAGATTGAGATCGTGGGTGAAGCGTGATGGCCCAAGTGGCTCAGCGAAAGACCGCACATTCTGTTGGGTCGACGCAGCGCGTTATCCCCATCTTTGGCTGTGAGACGCTTGACCGTCGCCGCCCCCAGAGTCCGACATTACCTTGGAACCACTTGACCTCGAGCACGCTCGCGGCAAGGTTCGCCTGGGGAATTGGCCGATACGCATTGCCCGTTTGGAATTGAGATCGGAGGAGTCATGGGTACCCGGAAGTCACTAGCGATCGGCATCATCGGAGCGGGGATTGGGGGTTTAGCCGTCGCGGCGGCTTTGCGCCAAGTGGGGTTCACGACGACGATTTTCGAACAATCAAAATTCTTTGCTCGCGTCGGCGCCGGGATCCAGCAAAGCCCGAATGCTATGAAGGTGCATCGCGGATTAGGCATCGAAGACCGCCTTCGACGAATCTCATTTTGTCCTGCAACTTCGCTTAATCGCGACGCCTTAACCGGAGCGGTGACGAACAACCATCCTCTCGGTTCGTCGGTCGAAGAACGATATGGCGCGCCCTACCTCACACTTCATCGTGGCGACTTGCACGCGGCTTTACTCGACTTGGTACCGTCGAACTCAATTGAACTCGGCAAAAAGCTTATCTCAATTAACGAGGTGGGCGAGCGTATACATCTAGCCTTCGCCGATAGCAGCCGCATGGAGCTTGATGTTCTGATCGGCGCAGACGGGGTGCACTCCCTGGTACGTGATTATGTTGTTGGCCCGACCGTTGCGCGTTTCACCGGTCGTCTGGCGTATCGGACAACGTATCCAGCGAGCCGCTTGAATATCGACATCGGCTCCTCCCGCACGAAATGGTGGGGGCCCGATCGTCACATCGTGATCTATTTCGTCACATCCTCAAGGGACGAAGTTTATTTTGTAACAAGCCAGCCAGAATCTGCCGATTGGATGACCAAAGAGTCTTGGTCCGCGAAGGGCGATTTGGACGAGTTGCGCTTGGCTTTTTCCGATTTTCATCCTGACGTGCGCGCCGTTCTGGCAGCTGCTCCTGAAGTTTACAAATGGGGTATATTCGAACGGGACCCGCTACCGACTTGGAGCCGCGGCCGTGTCGTTCTGTTGGGCGACGCATGCCACCCGATGACGCCTTACATGGCGTCCGGGGCGTCTATGGCGCTCGAAGATGCCGTGGTTTTCGCACGATGTCTCGCAGAAATTGGCTCAGACCAAATCGATGACGTGCACAAGACATTCGAAGCGATCCGCAAACCTCGCACAAGCGCCGTACAAGCCGGATCCAGTGCCAATACCTGGATGCGCAATGCAACCAACCCGGATTGGCTATACGGGTACGACGCCTGGAAAGTACCTATCGAGTCCGGGCTACTCGTTTAGTCCTCTTGGGGCCCCCGTAAGGCATCGGCACACGCAACGCCGGTTGACGCCGAGACCCACATGTCGCAAAGGCGCCACGCGACCAGGATCCGCGCCGGAAATCGAAAGTAGGCAAGACGATGACCCTGGTTCTTTGGCGCGCCAGGATGGTCACTGACTTTACTTAGGCCTCGCCGATCGTCACGACCCATTTCGTGGAATGGCATGGCGCGCCAGTGAAGTCGGTCAAGACCGGCTTTGCACATGCCGTGGCCATCGCCGGGCTAGAGGGGAAAGTTACGCCGCACACCCTTCGCCACACGGCGGCGACGTGGTTGATGCAGCTAGGTGTGCCGATTTGGCAGGCGGCGGGCTATCTCGGCATGTCGGTACAGACCCTAGAGCGCACCTATGGCCATCATCACCCGGATTACATGCGTGGCGCTGCCGAGGCGATCACCATGAAACAATCGGCGAACATTTCGGGACAAAAGAAAAACGTTTTATTGGTCAAATCATTGGTTGAGCGGGAAAACGCAAAAATTAAAAGCCGAAAAAGCCAATGATTTCGTGGTGGGCCCGGGAGGACTCGAACCTCCAACCAAGCGGTTATGAGCCGCTAGCTCTAACCATTGAGCTACGGGCCCGCACTCCCGGCGATTTGCGGGAGAACGAAGCATCGATTGAGACTATATAGCAGAATTTTCCTCAGCCCTGCCGGCTCAGCAAGAACACCGCCTGTTCGCCGAATAGATTCCAAAACCACCAGGGCATTTTCAGCCGTATTCGGCCGCCCCAGGCATTGAGCGCCACCGCCTGCTCCATTTTGGCGCCGGCGGCGTGACACAGCTGGCGGAAATCCTTGATGCTGCAGAAGTGAATATTCGGCGTCTCCCACCACGCATAAGGCAGATTGTCGGTTCGCGGCATATGGCCGCCGAGCGCGATCTGCAGCCGGATCCGCCAGTGGCCGAAATTCGGAAACGATACGATGCCGTGACTGCCGATCCGCAACATATGCTCGAGCACGACGCGCGGTTGCCGGGTTGCCTGCAGCGTTTGCGACAGGATGACGAAGTCGAAAGCGTCGTCCGGATAGTTCTCAAGATCGGTATCGGCGTCGCCCTGAACCACGGCGAGGCCCTTGGCGACGCATTCATTGACGCCTTCGCGCGACAATTCGATGCCGCGGCCGTCGACGCCGCGGGTTTCCAGAAGCCGAAGCAATTCCCCGTCGCCGCAGCCGACGTCGAGCACCCGCGCGCCGGGCGATACCATGGCGGCAACGACCAGCAAGTCGATGCGCGAGCCGCCGGCGCCGCGCGCCGCTTCCGCCATGGTGAGATCGTATTTGAGACGCGACAGCATTCTCACCTCGCCGGCAGGCCACGCGCTTTCGCGGCGCCTTCGAGAAAACCCTGCACGATCGCAAACAATTCGGGCTCGTCGAGCAGGAACGCGTCATGGCCCTTGTCGGTGGTAATCTCGGCGAACGAAACGCGGGCGCCCGCGGCATTGAGCGCATGAACTATGGCGCGCGATTCCGCACTCGGAAACAGCCAATCGCTCGTGAAGGAGATGACGCAAAACCGCGTCGGCGCACCGCGAAAGGCATTTGCCACAGCGCCATCGTGATCGCCGGCGATATCGAAATAATCCATCGCGCGCGTCAGATAGAGATAGGAATTCGCGTCGAAACGTTCGACGAAAGTGATGCCCTGGTGCCGCAGATAGGATTCGACCTGAAAGTCGGCATCGAATGAAAATGTCGGATTGTCGCGATCCTGGAAGCGGCGGCCGAACTTACGATGCAGCGCAGCGTCGGACAGATAGGTGATGTGCGCACCCATGCGCGCGACCGCGAGCCCGCGGCGCGGATAGACGCCTTCGGCAAAATAGCGGCCGCCGCGCCAGTCCGGGTCAGCCATCACCGCCTGGCGGCCGACTTCATGGAAGGCGATATTCTGCGCCGAATGCCGGGTCGCCGCCGCGATTGGCAGCGATGCGAACACGCGATGCGGATAGCTTGCTGCCCATTGCAGCGCCTGCATGCCGCCCATCGAGCCGCCGGCGACCGCGAACAAGGTTTCGATGCCCAAATGGTCGAGCAGCATCGCCTGCGCGCGCACCATGTCGCGCACTGTGATGACGGGAAAATCGAGGCCCCATGGCATGCCGGTCGCCGGATTGGTCGAAGCCGGTCCGGAACTGCCCATGCAGCCGCCGACGACATTGGGACAGATGACGAAATAGCGGTCGGTATCGATCGGCCGGCCGGCCCCGACCATGGTCTCCCACCAGCCGGCCTTGCCGGTCACCGGGTGATCGTTGACGGCGTGCTGATCGCCAGTCAGCGCATGGCAAACCAGGATGGCATTGGTCCGCGCGGCGTTGAGCGAGCCATAGGTCTGGTAGGCGATCTGCAAAGGCGCGAAATCGACACCGGCGTCGAGGCGAAGCGGATTATTGGCGGCAAATCGCACCACCGGCGAATGCGGGCTGTCCGCTTCGCGGGTGCGATCGGCGAGATCGAGCGTGGCGCTGAGGTCGGCCATTACACTATATACCTAGCACGTCCCTGGCATGCCACGCTTCCCGGCGTGGTCGAACCGCCAACCGGGCGGTCAAAGGGGCGTAAATAGGCCGCTTCACCCCGGAGTCAACGTTTTCTTTGATTTCGAGCCTAACGACACCTATCAATCGGGCCAATTTGCCGGGTTTAGCCATGCCAAAGCCGCCGCCTCAGAAAGACATATCGCTCGCCGATCTACGGCGTGACATAGATCGAATCGACGAACAGATGCATGCGCTCTTGATCGAGCGTGGCGACATCATCGGCCGCCTCATCGCGGTGAAGAAGAGCCAGGAGACCGGCTCCGCTTTCCGCCCGGCGCGCGAGGCCGAAATGATGCGGCGGCTAGTGGCCCGTCATCACGGCATTCTGCCGCTCGACACCGCCGAGAGCATCTGGCGCGTCATCATTTCCACTTTCACCTATGTGCAGGCGCCATTCGCCGTACACGCCGACCTCTCCGCAGGCGACGCGCTGATGCGCGATTCCGCCCGGTTTCATTTCGGCTTTACGGTGCCGTTCGAACCGCATCTCGGCGCCTCGAGCGTGGTCGAAGCGGTCTCGGAATCCCGGGGCGATCTCGGCCTGGTTCCGGCCTTTGCGGTCGCCGGCGCCGGTCCCTGGTGGCCGGCGCTTGAATTCGCGAGCGCCCCCAAAATCATTGCGCGGCTGCCGTTCGTCGAGCGCGCCGATCACCCGGCGGCACTGCCGGTCTTTGTTATTTCCCGGGTCGCGGCCGACGCCATGGTGACCGAGAGCGAGGTCTGGAGCCTGCGGGTCTCCGGCTGGAGCGCGGCGGCGGTCCATGCGATTGCGGCCCTGGCCGATGTCATCGCGGTGCCCGATCAGGCCTTTGACGGCGCGGCACTTTTGGTCTCGGTCGAGCGCGGCGGTATCGGCGCGGTGTCGGAGGCACTTCTCAAGACCGGCGTGTCGATCCGTTCCTCGGCCCTCGTCGGCAGTCACGCGACCCGCTATACGGTGCCTTGAGTTTTCCGTTTCCGCTTTAAGGGACCAGATAGCGCCTAGTGTACAAAGAGATAAGATGATGTCTGCAACGCGTCCCCTGCCCCGTCCCGGTGTGCTCGATATCGAGGCCTATGTGCCCGGCAAGAGCAGCGCACCGGGCGTCGCCAAGGTCTTCAAGCTGTCCTCCAACGAGACGCCGCTGGGGCCGAGCCCGCGCGCGATCGCCGCTTATAAAGCTTGTGCCGACCATCTCGAGGATTACCCCGACGGCGCGGCAACCGAGCTGCGCGAAGCGATCGGCCGAGTGTTCGAACTCGATCCCGACCGCATCGTCTGCGGCGCCGGCTCCGACGATTTGTTGCACCTGCTGGCGAACGCCTATCTGTCCGACGGTGACGAGGCGATCCACACCACGCACGGCTTTTTGGTTTACCCGATCGCCACGCTCGGGACCGGCGCGAGACCCGTCGTGGCGCCGGAGAAGAACTTCACCGCCGACGTCGACGCCATCCTTGCTGCGGTGACGGCCAAGACCAAAATCGTCTTTCTCGCCAATCCGAACAATCCGACCGGCACCTGCCTCGCCTTCGACGAGGTCAAGCGCCTGCACCGCGCGCTGCCGCCGCATGTGCTGCTCGTGCTCGACGCCGCTTACGCCGAATATGTGCAGCGCAACGATTACGAGTTCGGCATCGAACTCGTCGCCACCTCCGAGAATGTCGTGATGTGCCGCACGTTTTCGAAAATCCACGGCCTCGCGGCGTTGCGGCTCGGCTGGATGTTCGGCCCGGCCCACATCGTCGACGCCGTCAACCGGATTCGTGGCCCGTTCAATATCACCTCGCCGGCAATCGCAGCCGGTATCGCCGCGATCGAGGATCTCGAGCATCAGGAACGCTCACGCGAACACAATACGCGCTGGGTCGAATGGCTGACCGCCGAGATCGGTAAGCTCGGGCTGAAAGTGACGCCGAGCGTCGCCAATTTCGTGCTTATCCATTTTCCGGAAACGAAAGGCCGCACCGCACAGGATGCCGACGCTTTCCTCACGGCACGCGGACTCATTCTGCGCCGGGTTTCGGCTTATAAGCTGCCGAATGCATTGCGCATGAGCGTGGGCACCGAAGAGGCCAATCGTCTCGTCATCGCGGCGCTCAAGGATTTTCTGGCGAAGTGACGCAAAGCCCGGCTGACGCGGTGGCAAAACCCGCACCATTGTTCAACCGGCTGGCGCTGATCGGCGTCGGCCTGATCGGTTCGTCGATCGCGCGCGCTGCGCGGGCGCAGGGCGCGGTGCGTGAGATCGTGGCGAGCGCCCGCTCCCCCGCAACGCGCCGGCGCGTCGCCGAACTGGGCATCGTCGATCAGGTGGTCGAAACCAACGCCGCGGCGGTGGCGGGTGCCGATCTGGTCATTGTCTGCGCTCCGGTTGGCGCCTGCGGCGACATCGCGAAGGAGATCGGGGCGCATTTGAAACCCGGCGCGGTCGTTTCCGATGTCGGCTCGGTCAAGGGCGCGATCCTGCGCGACATGGGCCCGCATTTGCCGGCCGGCGTGCATTTCGTCCCGGCCCATCCGGTCGCCGGCACCGAGAATTCGGGGCCCGACGCGGGCTTTGCCGAATTGTTCGTCGGACGCTGGTGCATCCTCACGCCGCCTGAGGATGCCGATCCGGCGACGGTCGAGAAAATCGCCGCGTTCTGGACCGCGCTCGGCGCCAATGTCGAACAGATGCCGGCCGCCCATCACGACTTGGTGCTGGCGATCACCAGTCATTTGCCGCACCTCATCGCCTATACGATCGTCGGAACCGCCGATGAACTCGCCGAGGTGACGCGCTCGGAAGTGCTCAAATTCTCCGCCGGCGGATTTCGCGATTTCACCCGCATCGCCGCGTCAGACCCGACGATGTGGCGCGACGTTTTTCTCACCAACAAGGATGCGGTGCTGGAAATGCTCGGCACCTTCAACGAGGATCTGGCAAAACTGACCCGCGCGATCCGCCGCGGCGATGGGGAAGCTTTGTTCGACCATTTCACGCGCACCCGCGCGATCCGCCGCGGCATCGTCCAGATCGGCCAGGATTCGCCGGCGCCCGATTTCGGCCGCGCCCATCCCGAGTTGCCGATCGAGCCGCTGCCGCGGCCCTACGCCGTTTCGGACGAGAACTGAATCGATCAGCGCGCCTTGACCGCCAGCGCCTCGTCGACCGCGCCGCGCAGCATCGCCAGCGTGAAAGGCTTCGTAATCACGTCGTGGATGATCGCGTCGAGGCCGTGCGCGCGCTCGCGCTGATCGGCATAGCCGGTCATCAACAGAATCGTCAGATTGGGATAATCACGCGCCGCGGAGAGCGCGAGCGCGATGCCGTCCATGATCGGCATGCGGATGTCGGTGAGCAAAAGATCGAAGCGCCCCTCCTCGCGCTGCAGCAAGTCGAGCGCATCGCCGCCGTCGCACGCGGTCTTGACCTCGTGGCCGGCGGTCGACAAGGCCCGCGCACACATGGCGCGCAACGCTTCTTCGTCTTCGGCGATCATGATACGTGCCATATCAGTGGCCTCCGTTCATTCAGCGGGCTCCGTTCATAATGTCGTAGCGATTGACGAAGCGGATCAGCACATCGCGGGCGTCCGGCGGCGGCGAGGCAAGCCTGGTGTGGAATGAAACCGCCTCGCCCGAGGCCAGCATGGTCCGCGGCGGCGTCGCGGTCCATGAATAGACTTCCTGATGCGCGGCATTGCGGACCGCAAAACGCAGATGCGGCATGTCCGCGAGCTTGCGGCTTTCGTTGACGATCGTGCCCTCCACCACGAGGATCGGCACGCCCTCGTGCTGCTCGGTGGTCGTGGTAATGTCGGTGAACGCGAGCCCGCGCAGATTCACCGGCAAGCCAATCGCGGCATAAAACGAGGCGGTCTGCGGCATAAAGCGCACGAAATCGGCGCGCCAACCGATCACGATCGCGTCGAGGATAATAAGCGCCAGGATGCCCCATTGCTGCAACGACAGCGACCAGCCCCAACCCCCAGGATTGATGCGTTCCAGGGCGCGGCGCGCGGCGCTGCTTTTGATGTCCGCTGGCGGCTCGGCCGCGATGGTTTCCCCCGGCATAGGCGCGGCGTCCGCGGCACTGTATGGAACACCGTCGGCATCGAGGTCGTCGGGCGCGGTCGGAGGGGATTCGATCTCGGGAAAATTGTTCCGCGCGGCTTCGTCCGCGCTCGCCGCAGCGCCGGATGAATCGTCGCCTTCCGGGGGCCCGAAACCCTCCGATGCAGCGTCGCTTGCAGCTTCAAAATGCGCTGCCGAACCCGGGATTTCCGGTAGCCCGCCAGCGGCTGCGGCAGCCGCTTCGACAGTGCGCCGCACCGGCGCAAGCGCGTCCGCCGCGGCGAGCAGCTTGTCGGCATGGGACAGTTCGGCTTGCCAAATCGTACGGCAGCGCACGCAGCGAACCCGGCGGCCGTTCGGCCGCAGGCTTGCCACGTCGACATCGTAAGATGTAGCGCAATTCGGGCAGACGATGAGCATGGTCGAATCAGGGGCGCGGCAGCTTGCCGGTGGACCGTAGCAGCCGATCCGTTAACGAATTGGAAACCAAGGCCGAACGGCAATCCCGCGGCGGTGCGAGGTGATAAGTTCACGGACGGGCGAATCAGGCTGCGGGGCATATCGCTGCGGCAGCTGTTGCGGAGGACCGCGTGATCCGATTTGAAAATGTCGGTTTGCGCTATGGGCTCGGCTCCGAGGTTTTGCGCGACCTCAGTTTCCGTATCGACACCCATTCGTTCCAGTTCTTGACCGGGCCGTCCGGTGCCGGCAAGACCTCGCTGTTGCGGCTGCTGTTCCTGACGCTTAAGCCGACGCGCGGCCTGATCACGATGTTCGATCACGACACCGCCAGGCTGAGCAAGGATGATCGCGCGACGCTCCGGCGCCGCATCGGCATCGTGTTCCAGGACTTCCGCCTGCTCGATCATTTGACGACCTATGAGAACGTGGCGCTGCCGTTGCGCGTGATCGGCAAGGAAGAGGCGGGGTATCGCGCCGAAGTGATCGAACTCCTGCATTGGGTGGGTCTCGGCGAACGGCTGACCGCCTTGCCGCCGGTGCTTTCCGGCGGCGAGAAGCAGCGCGCCGCGATCGCGCGTGCCGTGATCGCGCGGCCGCAACTCCTGCTCGCCGATGAGCCGACCGGCAATGTCGACCCTAATCTCGGCCAGCGCCTGCTGCGCCTCTTCATCGAACTGAACAAATCCGGGACCGCGGTTGTCATCGCAACCCACGATATCGCCCTGATGGATGAATATGACGCGCGCCGTCTGGTGCTGCACGAAGGACGCCTTCATGTCTACGACTGAGCCCTTCGAAACGCCCGCCGAGCCGTGGGACAACCAGCATGCGGCAACGGTGCGAAACTATGCGCTGCCCACGCCGACGCCGATCGTACCGAGCGGGTCGATCGCCGGCCGTTCGCTGACGGCGGTCGTGGCCATCATGACCTTCCTTGCGGTCATCACGACCGGCGCCGTGATGATCGTGGTCAAGTCGGCAAACGACTGGCAATCCGATGTCGGGCGCGAGATCACCATCCAGGTCCGGCCGATCGCCGGCCGCAATATCGAGACGGACGTGCGCACCGCTGTCGGCATCGCGCGCGGCACAGCCGGCATCGCCGACGTTCGTGCTTATACCAAAGAAGAATCCCAACAGCTCGTCGAGCCCTGGCTCGGCTCCGGACTGGCGCTTGGCGAACTGCCGATCCCGCGCATGATTGTCGTCAAGCTTCAGCGGGGTGTCGTGCCGGATCTTGCGCCGCTGCGTGCCGCGCTTACGGCGCAAGTGCCGAGCGCCATCCTCGACGATCATCGCGGCTGGATCGACCGCATGCGGACTATGGCGGACGCGGCGATTATTGGCGGCCTCGCCATCCTCGCGCTCGTCGTCGCCGCCACCGTGCTGTCGGTGACCTTCGCCACCCGCGGCACCATGGCGGCCAATCGTCCGATCGTCGAAGTGCTGCACTATGTCGGCGCGACGGACGGTTTTCTCGCCGGCCAGTTTCAGCGCCATTTTCTGTTGCTCGGCCTCAAGGGCGGCGCGATCGGCGGCGGGGCGGCCATTGTGCTGTTTGCTCTCCTCGGTGTCATCAATGCCTGGATTGCCGGCACGCCCGGCGGCGACGAGGCCGCCGCGCTGTTCGGCGCCTCGTCGATGGGAGTAGGCGGCTATCTCGCCGTTTTCGGCCAGATCGTACTGATGGCCGCGGTGACGGCCTTGACCTCCCGGCGGACCGTCAATCATACCCTGGAGAATATCGAATGATCCGGGCAACAAATTCAACTTGCCGCCAGAATCCCGGTTATAATTTCGGCCGGTTGGGCGCTCATTTTTGACGACGGATTGGCGCGGGGGAAGCGCGACGATGGTCAGCCTTAAAACCGCAGTGAAGACGCGGCGGCTCAGGTCGGTCAGCCTGAGGCTCGCCGCTTTATGCGCGGTTGCGTTGATCCTGGGCTTCGCCGTTTTCACCTGGCTCCTGCCCAGCGAACAGGTCGAGCCGGATCGGAACGCCGACGGCATCGTGGTCCTGACCGGCGGCACATCGCGCATCGCCGACGCGCTCCAATTGCTTTCCAGCGGACGCGGCAAGCGGCTCTTAATCAGCGGGGTCAATGTCACCACCTCGGAAACCGCGATCGCGCGCCACGTCGTCGACTACGACCGGCTGATGGCCTGCTGCGTCGACCTCGACTATTCGGCGCTCAACACACTCGGCAATGCGATGCAGACGCGGCGCTGGGCGCTCGAGCACGGCTTCCGCTCGCTGATCGTCGTCACCTCGATGTATCACATGCCGCGCGCGCTGGCCGAATTGTCGCATCAGCTTCCCGATATCGCCTTGATCCCCTATCCGGTCGTGTCCGATCAATTGCGCATCGAACCGTGGTGGTCGAACGGAGCGACGACCCGGCTGGTGCTGTCGGAATATCTCAAATACCTTGCCGCCAAGGTCCGCATGCAATTCGACTCGTTCGCCGAGACGAGCGCATTGCCGCCGCTCAACCTTGACGCCGCGTAGTTTCGAAACGCGCTGTCCTGACCCGGAAAAATTTGTAACAGGCTCTCTGTGTCCCGTTCCTTTTTCATCCCGATCCGTTCGCTGCTGTTCAATATTTTGTTTTATGTGAACTTGACCATTCATCTCCTGGTCGCTTTGCCGACTTTGGTTCTGCCTTATCCGGTCCTGCGCCTTTTCATTCGCTCTTACGCGATGACCAGCCTGTGGCTGCTGCGTGTCGTCTGCGGCACCAAGGTCGAATGGCGCGGCGCCGATAAAATCCCGAAAGCCGCCTGTATCGTCGCCTGCAAACATCAGTCGGCGTGGGAAACCTTCGCGCTTTATGCGGTGCTCGACGATCCGGTCTATGTCCTCAAACGTGAGCTGATGTGGATTCCCTTGTTCGGCTGGTACATGTGGAAAGCCGGACTTATTCCGATCGACCGCAGCGCCGGCATGGCCTCCTTGTCGCGGATGACGGCGCGCGCGCAGCAGGCGCTCGGCGCTGGGCGGCAGCTTGTCATCTTTCCCGAAGGCACGCGGCGGCCGCCGGGCGCTGAGCCGAGCTACAAGCCCGGCGTCGCTTATCTGTACCGTAAAGCCGGGGTGCCCTGCGTGCCGTTCGCACTCAATTCCGGATTGTACTGGCCGCGGCGCTCGTTGCTTCGCCTGCCCGGCACCATCGTCGTTCAAGTTCTCGACCCGATCGCGCCCGGCCTCGACCGACAGACATTTGTGGCCCGGCTTGAGGATGCAATCGAAGAAACCACGGCCAGTCTGGTCGCTGAAGCCGGAAATCAGTAGCCTATAATCAGAGCTCATCGCCGATTTCTCCGATCAACGATTAGGCGCTGCCGATGTCCGTCTCGTGCCCCGTCTCGTGCGCGCCTTTGAGATGCGCGGCGAGGCGATGCAACTCGCCTTCGCGATAGCCCAGTGCTTCGAGCGCACGGACAGTTTCGACCACGTAATCGGGATTGGCGCCCGATGAGCCCCGGCCCTGGCGGATGAGGTGCAGGCTTTCATCGAGCGTCAGACGGCCGGCATATTGCACATGGCTGCGATCGACGATGTAGCATAGCGCCCGCACCCGCCGCCGGGCGGCGTCTTCCAGCTCGATCTGCCGCATGGTCTCCAGATAGACCGATGTCACCTGCTCGCGCTCGCGCAGATAGGCGATGGTTTCCACCCGCTGTGCCGCGGGAACCAGATAGGCGACGCCGCGGCACATGCCGCCGCGGTCGAGGCCGAGCACCAGGCCCGGCCGCTCCGGCGTGCCGCGATGGACGAAGGAGAAAACGCAAAGCGCCCGGTGCAGCCCGATCAGCCGGGCGGACACCCGCTCCTTGAAATCGAAGCCGGGCCGCCACATCAGGGAACCGTAGCCGAACACCCAAAGGTCGCCGGTCTCATGTTCGGCGTTGGTTTGCATTTTTCCTCGTAGATTTATTGTTGGAGCATGATCTTCTCCGAAAACCGGTGTCCACTTTTCGGGATCATGCTCTAAGCGGACTTCCCACCCGACTTTCGCTCGCCTAACAGGATGACGGCGGCGGCACAATGACGCCGCGTTTTGGGGCGTTAAGGAACCATGGCCGGCGAATCTCCCCTCAGCATGATGCAATCGGCGCCGCGGCCGCTGCGCAAGCGCCCGGTTCCCCGGCGCCGGCGGCTGTGGCCCTACGTCGCGGTGGCGATCGTCATCGTGCTGGCAGTGGGCTGGAGCTGGCTCTGGTACTACGCCGCTTCGATCGCCGACCGCGCGCTCACCGGCTGGATCGAGCGTGAGGCGGCGATTGGCCGCGTCTATGCCTGCGGCACGCAAAGCATCGGCGGCTTTCCCTTCAGCATCGTCAGCCGTTGCACCGATGCCGCGGCACAATTCAAAAACAACCGGCCGCCGTTCGACGTCAAAGCCGGCGACGTCACCTTTTCGGCCCAGGTGTTCCGGCCGACGCTGCTGACCGGCGTGATCGGCGGCCCGGTGACGCTGGCCGATCCGGGTCAGCCGCCGGTCTTCGTCGCCAATTGGACCGATGCGCGCCTGAGCCTGCTCGGCCTGCCGCCGGAGCCGGAGCGCGTCGCCGTCACACTGCAAAAGCCGCGGCTCGATCGCGTCGCCGGTGCCAATAGCGGCATGATCTTCCAGGCCGATAGTGCCGCGGTCGATGGCCGCATCATCCAGGGCACCGCGACCAACAATCCGGTGATCGAGGCGACCGGACATTTCGTGGGCGTCACCGCCCCGACGTTTCATCCTTTGCTAGGCGAGCCGCTGCAGGGCGATATCGACGCCGTGCTGCGGGGCTTCAAGGACTTCTCGCCGAAGCCGTGGCCGGCGCTGTTTCGCGACATGCAGGCGGCGGGGGGCGGCATCGAGATCAAATCGCTGCGGATCGAGCGTCCCGACGCCATCATCGTCGGCACCGGCACGCTGACCATCAACGCCAACGGCAGGCTCGACGGCCTGATCCATCTCGACGTCGCCGGCATCGACAATATCGTGCCGCTCTTGGGCATCGATCAATTGATCGGCCAAGGCATCGACAAACTGACCGGCGGCAACGGCTCGCCGTCGCAAGGGCTCGGCGCGCTCGACCGGCTGATGCCGGGGCTGAGCGGCGTGGTGCGCCAAAACGCCAATGCCGGCGTGATCGACAACATCAAGAAAATGGGCCAGCCGACCGAGATCGACAAACAGCCGGCGATAGCGCTGCCGCTCCGCATCGACGACGGCACCGTCTATCTCGGCCTCATACCGCTCGGCACCCTGCCGGCGTTGTTTTGATCCGAAGCGAGCCGCTTCATCCCGCCACGCGATAGCGGGGAGGGTGCCGCGGGCAGCGCGGCGGGAGGGGCGCGGGCGGTGAAGCAACCCTGGCGTTGAAGGGTACTTGTTGATCGTCACGTCGTCTTGATTTCCTGTGGCGGCAACGGAGCTCCGATTCAGACGCCCCCTCCACCACCCTTCGGGTGGTCCCCCTCCCCCGCTCCGTTTCACTACGCGGGGCGGATAAGCGCCATCGTTCCCGCGGCGCCTCGTTGCGCCCGAGTCATGCCAAACCCCGTCACGTGAAGCGCGAAGATCGGGAGGAAAGAGAAAATCGAGGGGTGGTGCCTCTGTTTCTCTGATCGCCAGCCCTTTTTCGCTAAGTCCGTTTCGCCGATACCAACCAAATAAATAAAAAAGGAAGCGGAACGCCGACAAACGCTGGTACTACCCGCCGCACCATCGGACGCGGCGCTGCCTCCAGCGGGAGACAGCTCGTCTGTCGGCGTCCCACCACGGCTCTCACCAAAGGGAGTCGTCGTCCCTAAGGCTCAGCTTCAGGCCAGGTTTCCTGGGACGCGGTCTGACGCATGATCCGGAAAAGTTTTCCGGAAGCTCATGCGCTGGCAAATCGCCAGCGGGTGTAACCCGCCATCGCCTGTCCCAGTCCAGGGAAGCACCTCCCGCCCCGGTCATAATGCCGGGAGACTGATGCCCGAAGCTGCCCGGGAACAGGGTGGATAGCCCCACCCGCGGGCACCGCACTTGCCCCGCCACCGGAAAGTCCCCTCGCCGGCAGCGTCCTTAGTGAGCAAGATTCGCAAGGCTATGTAACGTTATTGGGGACATTCGTCAAGAGGGACGTATCCGATATGAGGACGAATATTTGCGGCATTTCCCGGATGCGGTGCAGCGCGTAGTGGTGCACCGCTGGTCCAGGATCGTCGCGGTTTCGGCACCCTCCTTTGCTCGGAGCTTGTGAAGATCCCGGGTCTGCAGCGCACCACTGCGTGCTGCGCTGCGCCCGGGAAACGTGACCCCGTGTAGTCATGGCCGGACTCGTTCCGGCCATCCACGTCTTCCTTGAAGGTGCGGAGAAAAGACGTGGATGCCCGGGACAAGCCCGGGCATGACGCGAGAAAAATACGCCGCGTTTCGCGGTTGCTCTGCTCTTCGTAGCCCGCATGAGCGAAGCGAGATGCGGGAACGATCGAGTGGCTCGAACGCCTGAACGCCGTTAACCCCGGCGCCACCGATAGTGACTATGGCCGTAGTGGCCGTAACCATAGCCCCGGGCGTAGGCGTAGAGGCCGTGTCGGTGTCCATGGTGTCCATAAGGCGACGGATAACCGTGTCTCACGTCGCTCGCTTCGGTGCCGGTCGTGTAGTCGCTCTGCGCCAGTGCCGGTGATGCGATGGCAAACGCCGCGACAGCGGCGATAAGCGCGAGTTGGGCTTTCTTGATCATGGTCGTCTCCCGAGTTCCATGTTCCATGGCAAACAAAGACGCCAAGCTGTTTGCCGGTCGGGAGATGCGTTCGGAACCGGCGAGCTTCAAGATCGACCGGCACAAAGGCCATCCCTGGATTTCGCTCCGCTGATCCGGGCCACGCTTGCTGAGATGTGAGTCCGTCACCCTGAGGTGCTCGGCTGAAAGCCGAGCCTCGAAGGGCGACGGCGGCACGGCGGTGCAGCCTCCACCCTTCGAGGCCCGCGCTTCGCGCGAGCACCTCAGGGTGACGGATCATAGTTCTCCGCACGCGGGGAGAGGGAGTCGCTAGCTGGTCGGCTGCGCTTGGCGTGCCAGCCGACCGAGGCATCCGGCACTGAATCCGTCGAAGCGAAATACGGTTTGATGTCGAGGAGCGGTGTGCCGTCGAGGCAGTCGAGGCCGACGACCTTGAGCTTGGTGCCGTCGATGCCGAGGAGGCGCACCACCGAGACGGCGATCGGATTGGGCCGGGCTGGCGAGCGCAGCGCAAAGGTGCCGCGATGCTCGGCGTAATGGCGCGGCGATTGCAGAACGAGATCGCGCCGCGCCTGGTCCATCCAATAGAGCAGCACCACATGGCTGACGGTGTCGAGCCCGGTTAGCCCCGCGGCCCAGCGCGAATCGACCTCGACGGTGCAGACCGCTTCGGTCTCGCGGCCGTTTTTCGGGCATTCCTCGCGCCGCCGCCACGGCGTGCGGATGCGGCCGATGTAATAAAGCGAGGCATCGAACGCGGCCGGCAGCGCGGCGGCGATTTCGCCCTCGCGCAGCCCATAGTTTTCGTCGTTTGACGCGCCTGCTGGCGCCGTTTTTTCGGATTTGTTCGCGGTCATGGCCGCAAATTGGCATGGGCTTTGGTCGGTCGCCAGACCGGGCAGCGTGGGCGTCGCACTGCATCTGTATCCTTGCATCGTGGGACAACTCCCACTATTGCCTTGCCTGCCCACATTTAATGACATAAAGATATCTTTATATGAATTGAGCTATCCCGAAAACCCGCTCTCCGCACCACGTAAATGACCATGAATAACGAGCTTCTGACCTTCGCCGGCCTGACCGCCACGCTCAAATCCGCCGGCGAGGCGACTCGGCTGCGCATCCTGGCGCTACTGGCCGAGGCCGAATTGACGGTGTCGGACCTCACGGAAATTTTGCGCCAGTCGCAGCCGCGGCTGTCGCGCCATCTGCGGCTGTTGGCCGAAGCCGGACTGGTCGAGCGTTTTCGCGAAGGCTCCTGGGCGTTCTTCCGGCTCGGCGAACGCGGCGGCGGCGCCGATATCGCGCGCGCGCTGATCGGGCGGCTCGATCCCGAAGACCCGATCATCGCCCGCGACCGCGAGCGGCTGGCGGCCGTGCGGGCGAGCCGCGCCGCCGCGGCGCAGAATTATTTCCGCCGCCATGCCGCCGAGTGGGACCGCATCCGCAAGCTTCACGTCGCTGACGCCGCCGTCGAAGAGGCGATCCGCACGGCGCTCGCCGACCGGCCGATCCGCGCGCTGCTCGATCTCGGCACCGGCACCGGGCGGATGCTCGAACTCTTCGCCGGCGATATCGAGCGCGGCCTCGGGCTCGATCTGTCGCTCGACATGCTGGCGCTGGCGCGCGAACGGCTCGACCGCAGCGGGCTGAAACATTGCAGCGTGCGCCAGGGCGACATCTACGACCTCGCGCTGCCGCGCGACTCGTTCGACGTCGTCATCGTCCATCAGGTCTTGCACTTTCTCGAAGACAGCGCGCGCGCCATCCGCGAGGCGGCGCGCGTGCTGCGGCCGAGCGGCCGGCTTTTGGTGGTCGACTTCGCGCCGCACGATCTCGAATTCCTGCGCGAGGAGCACGCCCACCGCCGTCTCGGCTTCGCTACCGAGACGGTGACGCAATGGCTGGAAGCCGCAGGCCTCGACGTGCTGCGCCAACAGACCTTCCCGCCCGGCCCCGAAGGCAAGATCGAAATTTCGCTCTGGCTGGCGCGCGATCCGCGCATCGTGCTGGCGCAGCCGGCTGCGCGCGAGGTGGCGTGATGACCGAGTCCCGCAAGAGCCGCTTCGTCTCGGCCGGCGCGCGGCCGGATCTCCGCGTCTCGTTCGAATTCTTTCCGCCCAAGACCGCGGAGATGGAAGCGTCGCTGTGGGAATCGGTCGAACGGCTGGCGCCGCTGCGGCCGCATTTCGTCTCGGTGACCTATGGCGCCGGCGGCTCGACGCGCGAGCGCACCCACGCCACGGTGAAACGCATCCTCGCCGAAACCATGCTGACGCCGGCGGCGCATCTGACCTGCGTCGGCGCGAACCGTACCGATGTCGATGAGGTGATCGCCGCCTATGCGCAGGCCGGCGTGCGCCACATCGTGGCGCTGCGCGGCGATCCTTTGGGTGGCGTCGGCGAGCGCTACGCGCCGCATCCGGGCGGCTATCGCAATGCCGCCGATCTGGTCGCCGGCATCAAACGGATCGCCGATCTCGAAGTGTCGGTGTCGGCCTATCCGGAGAAGCATCCGGACAGCCCGTCGGTTGAGGCCGATATCGACATGCTCAAGGCCAAGGTCGATGCCGGCGCGACGCGGGCGATGACGCAATTCTTTTTCGAGAACAGCCTCTATTTCCGCTATCTCGACCGCGTGCGCGCGGCCGGCATCGATATCCCGATCGTGCCCGGCATTCTGCCGGTGCAGAATTTCAAGCAGACGCGGAATTTCGCGGCGCGCACCGGCGCCTCGGTGCCCGGCTGGCTCGCCGAGCGCTTCGACGGCCTCGACGACGATCCGGCGACCCGCAAGCTGATCGCCGCCGCGGTCGCCGCCGAACAGGTGATCGATCTCGTCGATCACGGCGTCACCGAATTCCACTTCTACACCATGAACCGCGCCGACCTGGTCTATGCGATCTGCCACCTGCTCGGCCTGCGGCCGGAACTCGGCGCGCTCCCTCTCCCCTTGGGGGAGAGGGTCGGGGTGAGGGGGCTCGGGCGATGAAGGAAAATTTCAAGCGGATTGCGCTGTATTCATTTTGGCGCGGCAGCGCTAAAGCGACATCGGCTGGAGCCCCCTCACCCCACCCTCTCCCCGTTGGGGAGAGGGAGTGCGCAGCGCCAACGAGGAGTCCTCCATTTACGTCGACGATCGTTTTGAGCGCTAATTGCGCCGCACGCGATCAAACAGATACCGAGCGTTTGCTTCAGTCTCACGCGCAGCGAAATCTCTGCGCGCTCCCTCTCCCCTTGGGGGAGAGGGTTGGGGTGAGGGGGTTCCGGCGATGAAAGCTAGTCCCCAAACAGCCCGGCGGTTACGCCGCGATCAAACAGACGCCGAGCGCGTGCTGTGGTTTCGCTTGCGCGACCGTCGTCTCGGCGGCTGGAAATTCAGACGGCAGTTTCCGATCGACCGCTTCATCGTCGACTTCTGCTGCGTCGAAGCGCGCCTGATCGTTGAACTAGACGGCGGACAGCATGCCGTGCAGGTGGAAGCCGACGCGCAACGAACAAAGGTTCTTGAAGCGATGGGATACCTTGTTCTCCGCTACTGGAACAACGACGTCATGGGCAACCTTGACGGTGTGCTTGAAGATATTTGGGCGACGTTAGAGCGACATCGGTCTGAGCCCCCTCACCCCACCCTCTCCCCCATGGGGAGAGGGAGTGCGCAGCGCCAGTGAGTAGTCCGATGACCAATCCTGGATCGGGTCGCGCCAGAATCTCGGCATGCTCCCTCTCCCCGTCGGGGAGAGGGAGTGTGCAGCACCAGTGAGTAGTCCTGTGTCCAAATCAACGAGTTGATCCGTTACTGAAAGCGCGCTGCGGCGATCGGCGGCGGAGCGTATCCTGGTGCTTGACGGCGCCATGGGGACGATGATCCAGGCGCTCGGGCTCGACGAGCAGGGTTTCCGCGGCGCGCGCTTCGATGCCTGGAACCGCGAGGTGCGCGGCAACAACGATCTGCTGATCCTGACGCGACCGGATGCGATCCGCGCCATCCATCTCGCTTATTTCCGTGCCGGCGCCGATATCGTTTCGACCAATACGTTCTCGTCGACCCGGATCGCGCAGGCCGATTACGGCATGTCGGAGATCGCCTATGAACTGAACCTCGAAGGCGCCCGCCTCGCCCGCGAAGCCGCCGTCGCCGCGCAGAACGAGGACGGCCGCGAGCGTTTCGTCGCCGGCGCCATCGGTCCGACCAACCGCACCGCGTCGATCTCGCCGGATGTTTTGAACCCGAGCTTTCGCGCCATCACCTTCGACGAATTGCGCCTCGCCTATGGCGAGCAGGTGCGCGGGCTGATCGATGGCGGCGCCGATGCGCTGTTGATCGAGACCATATTCGACACGCTCAATGCCAAGGCGGCGATCTTCGCCATTGCCGAAGAGCTCGCGGCGCGCGCGATCAGCCTCCCCGTGATGATCTCCGGCACCATCACCGATCGTTCCGGACGACTGCTCTCCGGGCAGACGCCGGAAGCATTCTGGAATTCGATCGCGCATGCGATGCCGCTGTCGGTCGGGTTCAATTGCGCGCTCGGCGCCAAGCAGATGCGCGCCCATATCGCCGAGCTCGGCCGCGTCGCCGACACGCTGATCTGCGCCTATCCCAATGCCGGACTGCCGAACGAATTCGGCGGCTACGACGAAGGGCCGCAAGCGATGGCCACTTTGCTCGGCGAGTTCGCCGAAGCGGGCCTCGTCAATATCGTCGGCGGCTGCTGCGGCACGACGCCCGACCATATCCGCGCCATCGCGCGCGCCGTCGAAGGCAAGGCGCCGCGAGCGATCCCGAAGGCCGAGCCGCGGCTGCGCCTGTCCGGCCTTGAAGCTTTCACGCTGACGCCGGAAATTCCCTTCGTGAATGTCGGCGAGCGCACCAATGTCACCGGCTCGGCGCGCTTCCGTAAACTGATCACCGCCGGCGACTATACGGCGGCGCTGGCAGTGGCGCGCGATCAGGTCGAGAACGGCGCCCAGATCATCGACGTCAATATGGACGAAGGCCTGCTCGATTCCGAGAAGGCCATGACCACCTTTCTCAATCTGATCGCGGCGGAGCCGGACATCGCCCGGGTGCCGGTGATGATCGATTCGTCGAAATTCTCGGTGATCGAAGCCGGGCTGAAATGCGTGCAGGGCAAAGCCGTGGTCAATTCGATCTCGCTGAAAGAGGGCGAAGAGGCTTTCATCCACCACGCCGAACTGGTGCGCCGCTACGGCGCCGCCGTCGTGGTCATGGCGTTCGACGAGAAAGGCCAGGCCGACACGTTCGAGCGAAAGACCGCGATCACGGCGCGCGCCTGCGACATTCTGGTCAACCGCATCGGCTTCCCGCCGCAGGATATTATTTTCGATCCGAATATCTTCGCCATCGCCACCGGCATGGAGGAGCACAGCAATTACGGCGTCGATTTCATCGAGGCGACGCGCGCGATCCGGCAGCGCCTGCCGCATGTGCATGTGTCGGGCGGGGTGTCGAATCTTTCGTTCTCGTTCCGCGGCAACGAAGCGGTGCGCGAGGCGATGCATTCGGTGTTCCTCTATCACGCCATCAAGGCCGGCATGGATATGGGCATCGTCAATGCCGGGCAGATGGCGGTTTACGACGATCTCGATGCCGAATTGCGCGCGGCCTGCGAGGACGTCGTCCTCAATCGCCGGCCCGACGCTGCCGAGCGCCTATTGGCGCTGGCCGAACGGCACCGCGGCCACGGCGTGGAAAAGAAAGAAGCCGATCTCGCCTGGCGTGAATGGCCGGTGGAGAAACGGCTGTCGCACGCGCTGGTCCACGGCATCACCGATTTCATCGAGGTTGACGTCGACGAAGCGCGCCGCAATGCGCCGCGCCCGCTCGCCGTGATCGAAGGCCCGCTGATGGGCGGCATGAATGTGGTCGGCGATCTGTTCGGCTCCGGCCGGATGTTTTTGCCGCAGGTGGTGAAATCGGCGCGGGTGATGAAGCAGGCGGTCGCTTATCTGTTGCCCTATATGGAGGCACAGAAGGACGGCCGCGAGCACGCTTCCGCCAACGGCAAGATCGTGATGGCGACGGTGAAGGGGGACGTGCACGATATCGGCAAGAACATCGTCGGCGTCGTGCTCCAGTGCAACAATTACGACGTGGTCGATCTCGGCGTCATGGTGCCGGCGGAAAAAATCCTCCAGTCAGCGATCGAGGAACGCGCCGATATCATCGGCCTGTCCGGGCTGATCACGCCTTCCCTTGATGAAATGTGTCACGTCGCGGCCGAGATGGAGCGCCAGGGCTTCGACCTGCCGCTGTTGATCGGCGGCGCCACCACCAGCCGCGTCCACACCGCGGTGAAGATCCATCCCAATTACCGCCGCGGCCAGGCGGTTTATGTCAACGATGCGAGCCGCGCTGTCGGCGTGGTCTCGGAATTGCTGTCACGCGACCGGCGCGCCGGTTATGTCGACGAATTGCGCGCCGAATATGCGCGGATGGCGGCGGCGCATGCGCGCGGCGAAGCGAACAAACAGCGGCTGTCGCTGTCGGACGCGCGCGCCAATGCGCTCAAGCTCGATTGGTCCGGCCGCTACACGCCGCCAGTGCCGCGGCGCCTCGGCATCGAGCGCTTTGTTGACGTGCCGACCGCCGATTTGGTCGATTTCATCGACTGGTCGCCGTTCTTCGCCACCTGGGAGCTCAACGGCAAATACCCGGCGATTCTCAACGACGACAAAGTCGGCAAAGCGGCACGCGATCTGTTCGACGATGCGCAGCAGATGTTGCGGCGCATGGTTGCCGAGCAATGGTTCCGCGCCCGCGCGGTGATCGGCTTCTGGCCGGCCAATGGCGAAGGCGACGACATTCTGATCTTTGCCGATGAGGCGCGACACGAGCCTGTCGTCACGCTGCACACGCTGCGGCAGCAGCTGTCGCGCCGCGAAGGCCGCGCCAATATCGCGCTCGCCGATTTCGTCGCCCCGCGCGCCAGCGGGCTTGCCGACTATATCGGCGCCTTCGCGGTCACCGCCGGCATCGGCGAAGAGGCCGTCGCCGAGCGTTTCAAACGCAACAATGATGATTATTCCGCGATCATGGCGAAGGCGCTGGCCGACCGGCTCGCCGAGGCGCTGGCCGAATACATGCACCGGCGCGTGCGCCGCGAATTCTGGGCCTACGCGCCGAATGAATCGCTCGATGCCAACGCGCTGATCGCCGAGCAGTATCGCGGCATCCGCCCGGCGCCCGGCTATCCGGCGCAGCCCGACCATACCGAGAAGGCAACACTGTTCGCGCTGCTCGGCGCCGAGCAGGCGACCGGCATCAAGCTCACCGAAAGCTTTGCGATGTGGCCCGGCGCCTCGGTGAGCGGGCTTTATTTCAGCCATCCCGAGGCCGCCTATTTCGGCGTCGGCAAGATCGAGCGCGATCAGGTCGAGGACTACGCGCTGCGCAAGAACTGGAGCATCGCCGAAGCCGAGAAGTGGCTCTCGCCGATCCTCAATTACGATCCGCTGGCGCGAACCGCGGCGGAGTAGGCGTCATTCCGGGGCGCGCGAAGCGCGAACCCGGAATCCATATTCGCTGACCTGTGAATATGGATTCCGGACTTGCCGCTAAAGCGGCAATCCGGAATGACGCGCTTTATCCCGCGCCGCGCGCGATCGCCTGTTCCAGAAACAACGCCGCTTCGAGCGCTGAGCGGTCGCGGCCGAAGCGGCCGACGATCTGGACGCCGAGCGGTAGGCCGTTCTCGTGCAGGCCTGCAACATTGACACAAGGCGTGCCCATCAGCGTCCACAGCCGGTTGAACATCGCGTTTCCGGTCGAGGCAAAGCCTGCCGGCGCGGCGCCGGGCGCCGATGGCGTGAGGATCGCGTCGCAATCGGCGATCACATCCATGAAGGCCTGGCGGCCGCGGCTCGCGGTGCGCCGCGCCGCGTCGTATTTCTCTGGCGTGATTGTCGCGGCGGCATCGAGCTGCTCGCGCAGCCGCGGATCGATCTCGTCGCGGTGATGATCGTATTCATAGGCGAGCGCGCAAAAATGCTCATAATCCTGAATCAGATATTGCGCGGCGTAAGCGTCTTCCAGAATCGGCGGCAGGGTTATTTCTGACATTTGCGCGCCGGCGGCGTGCGCCAGCCGCGCTGCGGTTTCAATAGCCCGTTGCATCGCCTCGCTCGCCTGCGGCCACAGGTGGCTGCGCAGCAGCGCAATGCGCGGCGCGGCCGGCACTTGGCCGTCGACGCGCAGATCGCGCCCGAGCACCGCACCGGCGGCGAAAGCGACATCGGCGACGCCGGCACCGAACACGCCCGCGGTGTCGAGATGCCACGACACGTCCTTGACGCCGACCATGGGAATGAGCCGGTAGGATGGCTTGAAGCCGGCGACGCCGCAGAACGCCGCCGGCCGGATCACCGAACCCGCGGTCTGCGTGCCGAACGCAATCGGCACCATCGCCGCGGCAACCGCGGCGGCCGAGCCCGACGACGAGCCGCCGGGCGTATGCGCGAGGTTGCGCGGATTGCGCGTGCGGGACGGCACCAGCGAGGCCATTTCCGTCGTCACCGTCTTGCCGATGACGATGCCGCCGGCCCGCCGCGTCAGCGCCACGGCGGTCGCGTCGGCGCGCGGCCGATTGCCGGCATAGATCGGCGAGCCGTATTGCGTCGGCAGATCGGCGGTATTGAAGATGTCCTTGAACGCCACCGGCAGACCGCGCAGTGGCGACGACGCGATGCCGGGCGTTTCGGCGGCGCGGCGCGCGGCGTCGAGATCGAGCGTAACGAAAGCGCCGATATCGGTCTCGCGCGCGGCGATCGCCTCGGCGCAAAGCTCGATAACGGCACGGGGTGTGAGTTCGCCGGCTTCAATGCGGCGGGCAAGATCGAGCGCCGAGAGCATCATGCCTGCCCGGCCGCAACGTTAGTATTCGCGTCGCCTTCCATGGATCCCTGTCCTCTCACAGCGGCGATGTGGCCTCAAAGCGGCTTCCGGATCAAGGCCTGCCGCTCATGGTTAACATCGTCTTTCCGAAACGGCTTCCCGGTAGCATTGAACAGTCCTTAAGGATATTCCTCGCATTGTCAGCGAATGACGCGCGGAGTTCGCTGGTATCTCGTCAGCTCCCTCGTCCTCGGTGCCCTGATCGCGCTCGCCGGTTGCAGTCATTACCTGCTGGCGGAGCGCGAACCATGGCGGCACGAGGCGGAACTGTCATGTCTGAATTCCGGCGCGGTGAAAGAGACGCCGGAGCGCGTGCGCATCTCCTCGGTCAGCGGCGCCGGCGCCTGCGGCATCGATTATCCGCTCCGCATCTCCGCACTGGGTGACGGACCGCCGCTCGGCTATGACGACGAGGCGGTGCGGCCGCCGGGCTCGATCCCCAATGCCGCGGCTCCGAACAGTTCGATGCCGCAAAGCTGGCCGGGCGCATCGTCGAGCGCTGTTCAATCGAACGCCATTCAATCGAGCGCTTTGCCGCCGGTGCAAAGCGCGCCGCAATCCTATCCGGTCACGCCGCGGCCCTATCCGGCCTCGCAGCCCTACCCGGCAAATCAGCCTTACCCAACAAGTCAGCCCTATCCAACAAGTCAGCAAACCGGCCAACCGCTGTCGCTCAATCCGCCGGGACTGCCGCCCGCCGAAGCCGACGACCTCGGCATTCCGGGCGGCCCGCCGCATCCCTATTACGGCATGAGCCCGTCGCCATCGCCGCCAGGCGCGCCGCTGCCGGCGCTCGGTCCGCCCCGCGATCCGATGGTCAGCGCCGCGGCCGGACCGGTGACGGTGCAACCGCCGGCAACGCTCGCCTGTCCGATCGTTTCCGCGCTCGATCAATGGATCGACGGCGCGGTGCAGCCGGCGGCGTTGCACTGGTTCCGCCAGCCCGTCGTCGGCATCAAACAAATCTCCGCTTATTCCTGCCGCGGCATGAACGGCGATCCGAACGCCCATATTTCCGAACACGCCTTCGGCAATGCGCTCGACATCGCCGAATTCGATCTCGCCGACGGTCACAAGATCAGCGTGCAATATGGCTGGAAGGGTACGCCCGAGGAGCAGGGCTTTTTGCACGACGTGCAATCGGCGGCCTGCGACGAGTTCACCACCGTGCTGGCGCCGGGCGCCAACGTCTATCACTACAATCACATCCACGTCGATCTGATGCGACACTACAACGGTCGTCACATCTGCGAACCGACGGCGGTCCCCGGCGAAGTCGTCGCCGAGCGCGTGCGTTCGCGCTTTGCCGCGCAGCACGGCGGCGAGCATTATGGCGAGCACTACAACGATCCCGGCGTGACCGGCTCTATCAGAGTCAAAGGCGCGCCGCACCCGCTCGGCTATTCCGGCGAGGACGACGATCGCCTGCCGATGGCCGTGCCGGGAGATGATTAGGCCTCGAGCGCATAACAGCGCCCGTGCTTTCAGCTCGCGATGTCCGCCATGCCCCGAAAGCGACCAACACTTGTTTCAGAATATAGGTCGTGAAGGGCCACGAACGGACTCATCCACTGCAAAATTTGCTGTGTTACGGCTGGACCGGGCGAAAGCGCCAAATAGACATTCAAGGTTAACGAACTCTAAACTGTTAGCTGGCAATTTCCTTCCTGATATCTCGTCGGGGAACGGGCATGCACACGCTCAAGTGTGTTTTTGGTTTTATGGAACGATGCCGTCACTCACCGGCAGGCTTTGCGATCGCAATTGTTTGCTTGCTCTCACCGGCCTCAGCGCAAGATATCAAAACATTGAAGCTCGGCTATATCCTGTCGACGGATTCGCAGCTCGGCGCCGGCGGCACAGTATTCGCTGACGAAGTCGCGAAACGCACACATGGTCGCTACAGAATCGAGCAATACCCGAACTCCGCTTTGGGAGGCGAGGTTGAAATGCTGAAAGCCGTGCAACTCGGCACGGTAGACTTGGCTTTCATCACAGGCGCGCCACTTCCGAACTTCCTGCCGGATATAGGCATCTTCAATATTCCATTTCTGTTCCGCGATGTCGTGCACGCCCATGCAGTGCTCGATGGTCCGATCGGGCAGTCCTATTTAGGAAAGTTCCGAGACAAGGATCTGGTCGCGTTGGCATGGGGCGAAAATGGAATGCGGCACATAACCAACTCCAAACGTGAGATACGCTCTCCCGAGGATCTCCAAGGTCTGAAGCTGCGTCTCCCGCAATCTGACGTTATGCTTGCCGGATTTAAGGCCATCGGCGCGGATGTCAGCCCGCTTCCATTTCCACAGCTTTATGGCGCGCTGCAGTCTGGCCAATTCGACGGGCAAGAGAATCCAATTGCGACCATTCAATCCTCGAAATTCAATGAGGTGCAGAAATATCTAACTCTCACCGCGCACGTCTATGATCCGGCAATTTTGTTTATGTCGACCGACGATTTCGACGGACTATCGGATGAAGACAAGCGGTCATTCATCGAAGCTGCGCGGCTGGCGGGCGACGCTTCACGTCAATTTGCTGCTACGGCGGAGGCAAAAGGGGTCTCCGCGCTTGCTCAAGCGGGGATGCGGGTCACGAAGGATATAGACCGCAGCAGGTTTGCGGCCGCAATGGCGCCAGCCAATGCCGAATTCGACCGCCGCTTTGGCGGTGAGCTCGTTAGCAAAATACGAGATTTCAAGTGATCACGTATCCGGTTCGAGCCGAGATCGAGTCGTGAGGCAATTCGTTTTACTCCTCGATCGCGCGGCAACGAAGCTGGTGCCGGCTTTCGGTCTCGATCGGCTATCGGTTTTACAACGAATCTGCGGCGGGATGGGCATCATCCTGCTTTTGCTCATCACATTATCGATTATTTCGTGGCGAACTATACGTTCGGTTGAGACCCAAGTAGATTATGTCACCTCCAGCGTATCAGAAGCGTTGGCAGTGGCTCAATTTGCCACGCGTGTCGGGGATACCCATTCCCATGTGACCCAGTATGCGCTTTCGGAAAACGATAATGATTTGCAGGCGGCGCAGCACTCTTTAGCACTATTAAAGGACGAGATGCGTCTAGTCGCCGAGGCATACGCTCGATCTGATGGGAATAAAGCCGCACCGCTCGATCAACTAAGAACTTTCGCCGATCAATATCGCGATTCCGTAACTGCAACTATAGACGTCATTAATGACCGCCGTGCCCATGCGGCCGAACTCGTAAGAAGCGCAACGGAGCTGAGTACGACGGTAGCGGCAATTGTCGAGACACTCGCCCGTGATCCTAACAACTCGAATATCGTAAATGACGCTATTCGGCTGATGGAGGCATTTTACAGCAGTAATGTAAGTGCGACGCGTTTCCTGGCTACCCGCAACCCTGCCGACTCCGACACGGCGCGAACAGATATCCTAGCGATGCGCCAAGCTCTTGAAAGCCTGATGACGCGCCACATCGACAACCAACGGGCGGAACGTTTTCTAAAGGCGCTGACGGACCCCTTCGGACGATACACTGACGCATTGGGTGGACTGATCGAGACCACCAAGCGATTTTCGAACATCGCAGCCGATCGGCACGTCAGGGCCGCTGCTTTGATAGAAGCAACTGATCAGATTCAGTTCGCCAGCGCGGAAGCCCAGCTTGGCACCGTCGGGGGAATGCAAATCGCCGTGACGTCATCCCGTCGACTGGCATTACTTACAGCGGTGACGGCGATCTTTGTTGGCGTGGTTTTGGCTCTGCTTATCGGTAGAGGAATTGCTCGACCGATCAGTCAAACCACGGCCATAATGCGGGAACTTGCGGCTGGAAGAACCGACATCGAAATCCCACACGTTGCCCGTCGCGACGAAATTGGCGCTATGGCCAAGGCTGTGCAGGTATTTAAGGAAAATAAGATTCTGGCTAATCAGCTCGCTGGCCAAAGTCAGGTTGAAACTCAAGCCAAGGAGGGGCGATCCAGGGCGATCGAGGCGCTCAATTCGCAGTTTGAAGCGGCGGCGAGCGCGCTGACGTCGACCCTTTCATTCGCTGCCGCGAATTTGAAAGAAAGCGCCGAGACGATGTTCGCGAGCACCGACCAGGCAGAGCAAAAATCAATAAGCGTAAAGTCCGCGGTTCAACAGGCGACCGCGAATGTTCAGACGGTAGCCAGCGCCACCGAAGAACTTTTGATTTCAATTGAGGAAATTGGCAATCGGGCTGCTCGTTCATCGTCAATTGCGACCAAAGCTGCGGCGGACGCCAATCGAACCAATGAAGCGGTACAGGCCCTGGTCACAGACGCGCAGCAAATCGGTGAGGTGATTAGTCTGATTAGACAAATAGCGCAGCAGACGAACCTTCTGGCGCTCAATGCGACCATCGAGGCGGCGCGCGCTGGTCAGGCTGGCCGCGGCTTCGCCGTGGTGGCGGGGGAGGTCAAATCTCTCGCAACACAAACCACCCGGGCTACCGAAGAAATTGAAACGCAAATCATAAGAATTCAATCGGTTACCGATAAGGTAGTCGCTGCAATCCAAGAGATTATTGTAACCATCAGCGAAATGAACGAGATCGCCACAGACGTTGCGTCCGCCGTAACGCAACAAAGAGCAGCGACCAGCGAGATCGCTCGCAGTGCGCAGCAGGCATCGATCGGCGCGTTAGAAGTAACCCACGCAATCACAACCGTAGAGGAGGCTACCGGGGCCAACAAGATCGAAGCCCATCAAGTTCTTAATGCCGCTGGCCAGCTCTCTCGTCAATCTGACGAGCTTCGTGGGCATGTTGACAAATTTATCGCCGGCGTCCGAGCCGCATAGATATGGCCTAATCGAGTCAGCAGCTCCGATTTAGGCATGCGCTGACCAGGCTTTTTGGCAACGAATCTTACTCGAGGGACGAGAGATCATAACTGCCGGCGTTTGACCGCGCCTCCGCTCCGGCTCATGAGCGATCGGGTAGAGCCAGTAACGAGTCTGGCCATGCCCAACGGCAACAATTCCGGATGCGCAATCAATCATCGGTCGTTCGCCTCCAACGGCCAATATGGCGATCCGGGCGTGACCGGTTCGATCAAGGTCAAAGGCGCGCGCCACACCCGCTCGGCTATACCGGCGAGGACGATGATCGCCTGCCGATTGCGGAGCCGGGGGAGGATTAGGGCCCAACCGCGAAGGCGTCGAAAATGGGTCAATAATGTCTTGGGTCAGTCTTCCCTGATCTTTATAGTCCGCCCGGCAACAGCGGAGAGGGCCATGATTCCGACGAAGTTGCGCGAGATAGCGCGCGCGGCGAGGCAAGCGGTCTTACTCGGTCAAAATCCAATTCGTGATGATTACGGCATTTTGCGCTCGGTGGCACACATGTCGCCGAAGCGGAAATCTCTCATTGCGAGCGCCAGGAACTACCGCGCCAGATCCGAGATCGCGCTCGACGTCGCCTCGAATTATCCAGGCGGCGATTATTTCGAGTTTGGCGCAGGAAGCCTCAATTCATTTCGCAGCTTCCTCGCCGCGTTCGATCTCAATGGTCTCCCCGCACGGTTTCCGGATTCCCGCTTTTACGCCTTCGACATCTTCGGCAATCCCGATCAAGGAAGCGGGACATCATTAGCAGATCGGGCCTATTTCGAGCACTGGCGCAATCCATTTCAAGTCGCCGCACCGCTTTACCAGCTTGACGCTTTTGGAAAATTAAAAGACCGCTGCGTTATTGTGCCAGGATATTTTCAGGACACGCTGAATGACGAGTTCAAGGCGATGATGCGCCGGGAAAACCGCAAGATCGGCTTTGCCTTCCTCGACGTCAACATCGCCTCATCCTATAAATTCGTATTTGATTTTTTGCTGGAGGTGATGAAACCGGAACGCATGTTCATCGAGATCGACGAATATTTCGAGGAGCATAAGCCGCCGATCCACCCGCTCTACAGCGAGTTCGCCGCAGAGGCCAAAAAGCGCTTCAATCTTGACAGCCTCTACATGCGTAACGCCGGAGCCTTCGGCGCGCTGTTTTGTTTGATGCCGGCCTCCTGAGTGTAGAGTCCGGTCAGTCGCGACCGAATGTGTCGGCCCACCCCGGCGCCGGCCGGTTACGCCGGCCAGTGCGCGAGGACATGTTCGACGGCGCGCAGTGCGACGGCGTGCGTCGTGAAGGTAGGGTTGACCCCGGCCGAGGTCGGGAACAGCGTGTTGCCGGCGATCATGACGTTCGGGACTTCGTGTGTGATGCCGTAGCTGTCGGTCACCGACGTACCCGGATCGTTGCCCATGATCGTGCCGCCCATGAAGTGCTGGTTGACGAGCGGACTCGCCCACACTTCGGTTGCGGCGGCGGCATTGAGGATCGACTTACCGACCGTCGAGGCATGGTTGTAGAGCGCGCGCTCGTTGTCACTGAAGGCGATCGTCAGCCGCGAAATCGGCAGACCGAATTCATCCTTGTCGCTTGAGAGCTCGATCCGGTTCTCCGGCCGCGCGATCATCTCGCCGACCATCTGGATGTAGGTGAAGTGCTTCGCCGCGCGCTTCATCCACGGATCGAGCGCCGCGCCGTAGATGTCGGGCCGCGATCCCGCAAATCCGTTTAGCCCGTTCGGCTTTACCGCAGGCGCAAGCAGCCACTGATAGCTCGCGAGATATCCCTTCTTGGGATCTTTTTCGTAGTCGTCTTGCGATACCATCAGGCCGATGCTCACGCCCTGATAGGGCTCTATCTCCTCCTCAAACAGGCCGTACACGTTGAGCGTCGGGTGGACGAGGATGTATTTGCCGACCATCCCGTTGCGGTTGGAAAGCCCATCCGGATGCGCGCCGGTCGCCGAGTTGAACATGATGCGCGGCGTCTGGGTGAGGGCTGCGAGCACGACGAGATCGGCGTTCTGCACGTGCTTGCTCCCGGTGGGGTCGACGTATTCGACGCCGGTCGCGCGCTTGCCGTTTGCCGTCGTCAGCACGCGCGTCACCCGCGCATCGTTCAATAGCGTCGCCCCGTGCGCGAAGGCTTGGCGCAGATAGATCGATTGTGGATTTGCCAGCGCGCCGATCGGGCAGCCCGCGTCACACCAGCCGTCGTACAGGCATGCCGGGCGATCCTTGTATTGCTGTGTGTTGATCGCGACGGGCAGCGGGGCCGTCCGCAAGCCCAGTTTGTCGAAGCCGCGCTTGAGCGCCTGAGCCGCCTGGAACGTTGGCAGTCCCGGCATCGGATAGGGCGCGCCCGGCGGGCGCCAGACCTCGGCCGTGGCGTCGCCCGCTATGCCGACTTCTTCCTGGATCCGATCGTAATAGGGACGCAGATCCGCGTAGCCGATCGGCCAGTCGTTGCCCTGACCGAAGGTGGACTTCATGTGGAAGTCCTCGTCATGCAGACGGAACCACGCCGCGTAATGATGCGCGGCCGTTCCGCCGGTCTGCGAGCCGGTCGAGAAATATGTGCGGATCGTCACCGGCGAGGCGAGCGCAAGCTCCGCCATGCCGCCGCCCCAGTGCAGCGAACGCGCGTAGATATCGGCACTGATCATGTCCTCGGGCTTCACCGAGCGTCCGCTTTCGAGGATGACGACCTTCTTACCCTTCGCCGCGAGCTTCGCCGCGACGAGCGCGCCCGCGGCGCCGGAGCCGACGACGACCGCGTCGACGTGTGTGTTCTGTGCAGCAGCCATCGTCGTCACCACGTCGCTTTCGGCATGATATGCGGCATATAAGGGATATCGAGGTTCTTGAAGCCATCGACGGAGCCGTACACGACGTCGACGCCGTCATTGCGCATCATGCCGTAGAACACCGGCGCGGCAACTCCGCCGCTTGCGTCCCACGGCTTGATCGTCCCGGTCCGCAATGCCTCGATCACGCTGTGCTGCGCATCGGGCGACAGCGATGCAAACGCGCCGTTGCCCTGCGCCGTCATCGACGCAGCGAATGCGGCAAGCGCGCCGTGATAATACGGCGCCATCGCGCCGCGCAGCTGGGCAAAGCGAAGCATCAGCCGGGGCGACGGGCTCGTGAGCTCATGGTCGATATAATGCGAGACGCCCGCGTCGCGCGCGCCCGGAACAAGCGCGTCCGAGACAGCCTCGATCGTCGTGACCTCGTCCGGCGAAAGAACTTTGAACGGGGCGCCTTCCGCCCGCGCCTCGCGCGGATCGAACAAAGAGAGCGGCGTTGCCGCGGCGATCGCCAGTGACGCACCGCCGCCTTGCAACAAGTGCCTACGATCCATGATTGCTATCCTTCCGAAAAGCCCGCGACGGACTGTCGATGCAAGCCGTCTTGTAACTTAGTCGTGCCGGGCTGGTAAGCTCTCCGGCCGTAACGACGGCGTAAACATCCGTGAGTTTGCAAGCGCCGACCGCCACCACGCTGCAGTGATTCCGGACGCCGAATTAATCACCGATTGTTGGCTTCCATGTGCTGCAGCACCGCCGCGGTCGGCCAGCAATCGACCTTGAGCCCGTTACGCTTCTGATAATCGCCGAGCGCGGCGCGGGTTTTCATGCCGCCCTTGCCGTCGATCTTGTCGTGGTAATAGCCGCGCACCGTGAGGATCTGCTGCATGCGGTCGAGATCGGCGGTCGGCAGTTGCGCGACCTTGCCCCACGGTGTCTCGAACGGTTTCCCGCCGGCGATCAGATCGGCGAGATGGCCGACGAACAGCACATAGAGATCGGAGAAATTATATTCCTTGATGACGAAATAATTTTTGGTGGTGAGAAACGACGCACCGTAGAGGCCGGCGGCTTGCAGCAGCGACGCCGGTTCGGCGCGCTCCGCCACCGTCAATGCCGCGCCGTAGGCCGGCACGAAACCGCGCTTGAGCCAATCGCCGATCGGCAGCGTGTACTCGGGGACACCAATGGTGCAATCGACACTAGCGGGCGGATGCACTTCATAGGCCCAATGCACACCCGGCTGCCAGCCTTTGTCGACCAGTTGCTTGGCTGCGGACGCGAGCGCGTCCGGCACCGAATTCCAGATATCGGCTTTGCCGTCGCCGTCGAAATCGACGGCATCCTTCAAATAGTCCGATGGCATGAATTGCGTCAGCCCCATGGCACCGGCCCAGGAGCTTTTCATATCGGCAAGCTTGATGTCGCCGCGCTGCAGGATTTTCAGCGCCAGCAAAAACTCGTCGAGGAAATGATCCTTGCGCTTGCCGAGATAGGCTTGCGTCGCCAGCACGCGGATGGCGCTGTGCGTATCGGCGGAGCGGCCGTAATCGGTCTCGCGGCCGAAGATGGCGAGCAGGATCGAAGGCGGCACGCCGAACTGCCGCTCGATCGCGGTCAGCGGCGCGCGATATTGCTCGTACAGCTTGCGGCCCTGCACGGCGAGCCGCTCGATCGCCGGCTCTTTGATATAATCCGCAGGCGTCTGGACAAACTCCGCCTGCCCGGCCTGCGGCTTCTCAGGCCGTCCAGGCAATACCAGATCGGGCAAGGTCAGGTCGGGTTCAAGCCCGCGTGTCGCCGCGTCGAATGTCGCGCGCGAAACGCCGAGCCCTTGCGCCTGCGGCCACAGTGATTGCAGCCAGGTGTCGAAGGCCGCGTCGGCAAAAGCTGGCGAGGTCGAGAAAATGAACGACAGCAGGATCGCGACAATAACAAACAGTCCGCCTGCGAATCCGCGCTCCCTCTCCCCTTCGGGGAGAGGGTTGGGGTGAGGGGGTTCCGGTAGCGGCGAGAAGGCCCGAGCCCCCTCACCCCGGCCCTGTCCCCCATGGGGAGAGGGAGTAATCATCTTACTGCCAATATGAACAGCCGCGGAAATCGCAACAGCACCTTGCCGTCGAAACGCGGCTTGTAAGCGCCGACGATCTTTGCGGTATAGGCGGCAAGGAATTGTCCGCGCGCGGCGGCGTCGAGCGGCGACAGGAACGGCTGCAGCGAAGAGCCCTTGAACCATTCGGTGATGGCCTGCGGCGACGCCATCACGTGATTATAGACGCTGTGCCAGATGTCGATATGCGAGCAAACCGGCTTGAGCAGATCGTAATATTCTTCCAGCGTCGGCAGATCGTCACGCGGCGCGGCCTTGATCTCCGGATGGTCCTTCCACGGTCCGCTCTCGCCGACTTCGCGCTGGAAGCGCAAGGCCGGTTCGCGGGTATTGTCCGGCATCTGGATCGCCAGTACGCCGCCTGGCGCCATGCCTTCGAGCATACGGCGCATGATCGCCGGGTGATCCGGCAGCCACTGCATTACTGCATTGCCGAAGATCAGATCGGTGCCCGGCTCGGGCTTCCAGGTGGCGATATCGGCCTCGACAAAACTGCATTGCGGCAGCCGCTCGCGTGCCTTGCGCAGCATGTCAGGCGATGAATCGAGCCCGACGATGTCCGATTGCGGGAAGCGCTCGACCAGAAGTTCGGTCGAATTGCCTGGCCCGCAGCCGAGATCGACGACGCGATGCGGTCGCGCCAGCGGCACTTGGGCGAGAAGATCGCGCGGCGGGCGGGTGCGCTCGTCCTCGAATTTGAGGTATTGGCGGGCACTCCAGTCTTCCATGGCCGCGATTCTCCGTTCGATGTCCGGCGCCGACCCATAGCACCGGGCAAATCGAGGTGGAACCCTTACGTCCGGGGCTCAGTAGAGAGAGGAGACTACTCAGGCCGTCGCATGAGGACCGATGGCCGATCCTTCATCCCGCGACCGGCGCGGTGGAATGATGATCCGCCGCGAACACCAGATAGACCGCGGGCACGACGAACAGCGTGAACAGCGTACCGATCGACAGCCCCGACGCGATGACGACGCCCATCTGAAAGCGCGACACTGCGCCGGCGCCGCTTGCGGTGATCAGCGGAACGACGCCGAGCACCATCGCGGCGGTCGTCATCAGGATCGGGCGTAGCCGGATGCCGGCGGCCTCTTCGATCGCCTCGCGCTTGGTGCGGCCCTCCTGCTGCAAATGATTGGCGAATTGCACGATCAGGATGCCGTGCTTGCTGATCAGGCCCATCAACGTGACGAGCCCGACCTCGGTATAGATGTTGAGCGACATGCCGCCGAAGCCGAGCGTGACGAAGATCAGCGCGCCGGCAATCGACATCGGCACCGACACCAGGATGATGACCGGATCGCGGAAGCTTTCGAACAATGCGGCGAGCGACAGGAAAATGATGATCAGGGCGAAGCCGAAAGTGGTGATGAAGCCGCTGCTTTCCTGGATATATTGCCGGCTCAAGCCGCCGTAATCGACTGAATAGCCCTGCGGCAGCAGTTGCTTCGCCAGGTTCTGCAAGGCAGCGAGCGCGTCGCCCTGCGCCACGCCCGGCATGGCGACGCCCTGGATGGTCGCGCTGTTGATCTGCTGAAAGTGATTGAGCGATTCCGGCACCGTTTTGGTCGACACGGTGGCAACCGTCGACAGCGGCACCAGCGAACCGTCCGCGGTGCGGATGTGATAATCGAGAAGCTGCTGCGGATTGAGCCGGAACTGCTGCTGAACCTGGGGAATGACCTTGTAGGATCGGCCGCTGATGCTGAAATAATTGACATAGCCGCCGCCGAGCATCGCCGACAGCGAGCCGCCGACGTCGCTCATCTTCAATCCGAGTTGTGCCGTCTTGTCGCGGTCGATGGTGATGTTCGATTGCGGATTGTCGATCTTCAGATCGTTATCGAGGAAGATGAACATGCCGGTCTGCAGCGCCTTTTGCAGAAATTGCTGCGCGACATCGTTCAGGCGATCGAACGGATCGGTGGTGGTGATGACGAATTGCACCGGCAAGCCGATACTGCCGGGCAGCGCCGGCGGCTGAAATGCCGCGATCCGCACGCCCGGCGATCTTGTTCAGTTCCTGCTGCAGGACCGGCTGCAGCGCGTCGGCTGTCTTGGCTCGCTGATCCCACGGCCGGAGCACCATGCCGGCGATCGACTGGCCCGGCACGTCGAGCTGGAACACATGCTCGGTCTCCGGATGCTTGGCGAAAATCCGGTACACTTCGCCCGAATAAAGCTGGCGCTGCTGCAGCGTCGCATTCGGCGGCGCGATCGATTGGGTGATGATGACGCCCTGATCTTCCTGCGGCGCCAGTTCGGTCTTGGCGCTGGTAAAGAGGAAATAGATGCTGCCGAGCACGATAGCGGCGAAGACCAAGGTGACCGGCAGCGTGTTCAAGCTGCCATGCAGCCGCCGTTGATAGCTGCCGCGCAGCCGCGCGAAGCTGCGGTCGATGAAATCCGTCAGCCGCGACTCCCAGCCGCGCTCGCCGCTATGGTGCGGTTTGAGCAGCCGCGAGCACAACATCGGCGACAGTGTCAGCGCCACGACGCCCGATACGGTGACGGCGCCGACCAGCGCGAAAGCGAATTCCGCGAACAGCGCGCCGGTGAGGCCGCTTTGGAAACCGATCGGGACGTAGACCGCGGCCAGCACCACGGTCATGGCAATGATCGGACCGCCGAGCTCGCGCGCCGCCTTGATCGCGGCGTCGATCGGCGACAGACCCTCCTCGAGATGACGGCTGACATTCTCGACCACGATGATGGCGTCGTCGACGACCAGGCCGATGGCGAGCACCAGCGCCAGCAAGGTGAGCAGATTGATCGAGTAGCCCAGCGACAGCAGCACAATGAAAGTGCCGACCAGCGACAACGGAATGGCGACGGTCGGTATCAGCGACGAGCGCACCGAGCCGAGGAACAGAAACACGACGACCGTGACGATCGCCAAGGCCTCGACCAGGCTGCGGATGACCTCGTTGATCGCGCTGTGCACGAATTCGGTGGAGTCGTAGATGATTTCGCCGTTGAGGCCGTGCGGCAGCAGCGCTTGAATCTCGGGGAACACATTATGAACGCCCTGGATCACGTCGAGCAGATTAGCCGCCGGCGCGACTTGAATGCCGATATAGACCGCCTGCTTGCCGTCGAAACCGACCTCGGATTCATAGTCTTCCGAGCCGAGCGTCACATTGGCGACGTCGCTCAGCCGCACCACCGCGCCGCCGACCTGCTTGATCACCAGATTGCGAAACTCGTCGGCGGAGTGAAGGCTGGTCGAGGCCGAGAGGTTGACCTGGACCATCTGGCCTTTGGTGGTGCCGATGCCCGGAAATATAATCGTTCGACGTCAGCGCCAAGCTGACATCGGTTGCCGTCAAGCCAAAAGCGGCGAGCTTTTTCGGATCGAGCCAGGCCCGCAGCGCGAATACTTTCTGGCCGAGGAGTTCGGCGGTCTGCACGCCGGTCACCGCCTGCAGCTTGGGCTGCACGACGCGGACGAGGTAATCGGTGATCTGGTTCGGCGCCAGCGTGTCGCTGTTGAAGCCGATATACATGGCGTCGATGGTCTGGCCGACCTTGACGGTCAGCGTCGGCTGCAGCGTGCCGGGCGGCAGCTGATTGAGCACCGAATTGATCTTGGTATTGATTTCGGTGAGCGCTTTGTCGGCATCGTAATTGAGCCGCAGGTAGATCATGATCGTCGAGGTGCCGCTCTGGCTGGTCGACGTCATGTAGTCGATGCCGTTGGCCTGGGCGATGGCGTTCTCGAGCGGCGTGGTGATGAAGCCGGCCACCACGTCGGGATCGGCGCCGTAATAGATGGTGGTGACGGTGACGATGGCATTTTCGGTGCGCGGATATTGCAGGATCGGCAGCACGCTATAGGCGCGTAGCCCCAGCACCAGGATCAACAGGCTCACGACCGATGCGAGCACCGGCCGGCGGATGAAGATATCGGTGAAATGCATGGCCGCCGCCTCGCCTATCGGTCCAGCGGAACGTTGGGCGTGGCATCCGCCGTCGGCGCTATCGAATTGTCGATCAGAACCGTCGAACCGTTATGCAGCTTGATCTGGCCGGCGGTGACGATGGTGTCGCCGTCGTTGACGCCCTTGAGCACGGCGACCTGATCGCCGCGCGTCGGCCCGGTGGTGACGAAGGTTTGCCGCGCGGTCAGTTGCGGCTTGCCGTTGGCATCCGTGCCCTTGCTGTCGACGATGTAAACGGTGTCGCCGTACGGATTATAGGTGATCACGGTTTGCGGCAGCGTGATGTATTTTTGCGGCGCGCCGGTCGAGATGTCGACGGTGGCGTACATTCCCGGCAACAGCTTGTGATCCGGATTTTTCAAGGTGGCGCGAATCTGGACGTTGCGGCTAGACGCGTCGACCTTGGGATTCAAAGCGGTGATTTCGCCGGTGAAAACCTGATCCTTGTAAGCATCGATTTTCACCGCGACCGACTGGCCCATTTGCACCTGCGCCACGGCCTGCTGCGGCACGAAGAAATCGACGAACACCGGATCGAGCGCCTGCAGCGTCACGATCGCGGTGCCGGCACCGAGATACTGGCCGAGATCGACGGCGCGGATGCCGAGATGGCCGGCAAACGGCGCGCGGAGCGTCTTCTTGTCGACGATCGCCTGCTGCTGGGCGACCTGGGCATTGGCGTTCTTCAGATTGGCCGCGTCGGTATCCAGCGTCGCCTGACTGACCGCCTGGAGCTTGAACTGTTTCTGATCGCGATCGTAAGTGATCTGGTTGAGCTGCGCCGTCGCCTGCAGCGATTCGAGCCTGGCGACATCGTCTTCGGAGCGCAGCTTCAACAAGACCGCGCCGGCTTCGACGTCGTCGCCCGAATTGAACGAGATCGAATCGACGACGCCGGAGACTTCGATCGACAGATCGGCGCCCTTCACGGCGCGCAGGCTGCCGATCGCTTCGATGGTCGGCTGCCACTGGCTATAGGCGGCCTTGCTTACCGAGACTGTCTGGGGCGGATTGGCCAAGGCGCTCATGAACTTCTTGATCATGATGCCCTTGAACACCTGGAATCCGTACATCGCGCCGAGCACGACGGCGACGGCGACCAGCATGATCACCATGCGCTTGGTCATTGGTGGAGCTCCGTTATTGGCGTTGTCGTGCGGTCGACGGCCGGCGCGTCGTCCGCAGCGTCGGGGCTCAGCGGATTGGGCGCCACGTCGGTACGATTCCACCAGCCGCCGCCCAACGCCTGGAACAGCGCGGCACTGTCGGCATAGCGCGCGGCTTGCGCCTGCACCACGGCGAGAAGCGACTGTTGATAAAGACGCTGTGCATTGAGGAGCGTCACATAGGTGATGGCGCCGAGACGGTATTGGCCCTGCGCAAGAGTGAGCGTGTCGGATGCGGCATGCAGCGCGTTGCGATCCGCCTTCAGTGTCGCGGCATCGAGTTGCAGCGCGCGCAAAGCATCGGCGACGTTTTGGAAAGCGCCGAGCACGGTGTTGCGATATTGCGCGGCGGACGATTTGTATGCGGCCTCGGCGGCACGTTGCTGATGCAACAGCGTAAAACCGTGGAACAGCGGCATGGTACCGCTCGCCGCGGCACTCCATACCAGCGTTGCCGGCGAGAACATCGCCGCCGTGGTCAGCGCCGCGGTGCCGTAGGCTCCGGTGAGATTGAATTGCGGCAGCCGGTTGGCGATGGCGACGCCGATTTGGGCGCTGGCCTGATGGAGTTGAGCCTCGGCGGCACGGACATCGGGACGCTGCTGAACGAGTTGCGAAGGCAGGCTCAACGGCAGGTTCGTCGGCAGCCGGAGCGAAGCGAGCGTGATGTGATCGCCATGCGGTTCGCTCGGAAAGCGGCCGATCAGCGCGAGCAGCACGTGATGTTGCTGCTCAAGCTGCTTTTGCAGCGGCGGCAATGACGCCTGCGCGGTCGCCACCTCGGATTGCTGGGTCAGCACATCGGTCTTTGCCGCGGCACCCACATCGAACTGATTTTGCACGACGACAAGCTGATCGCTCTCGACCTTGATGATATCGAGGGTCGCTGCGATCTGGCCGCGCAGGGAAGCTTCCTGCACCGCCGCAGTCACCACATTCGCGGTCAATGTGAGATAGGTCGCTTCCAGTTCGAAGCGCTGATAGTCGGCTTGCGCCGCCGTCGCCTCGATCTGGCGGCGTTGGCCACCGAACACGTCTGGCGCGTAGGAGACGTTGATGGAGGCCTGGTACAGATTGAAAAGGTCCGGGCCGCCCGGCTGACCGAATGCCGCCGGCGAAAATTGCTGGCGTTCGGCAGATGACGTGGCGTCGGCCTGCGGTAAGAGCTTGCCGGTCTGCGCGTAGAGGTTCTCCTTGGCCTGCCACAACGCGGCCTGCGCAGCTTCAAGGTTGGGATTGGCTTGCAGCGCTTCGGCGATCAAGCCGTCGAGTTCGCGGGAGTGAAACATCTTCCACCACTCCCCCGGAATATCGCGGCCGATCTCGAACCGCTGCCGTGCACCGCCCGCAACGTCGGCGGATTCGGTCGCTGCGGGTTTGCCCTCGGGCGTGTAGCCCGCTACCGGCGGAGCCGGCGGCGGGAGGAAATCCGGTCCCACCGCACAAGCCGATAGCGTCACGAGCGACAGCAGCGCGGCGGCCAATGGCCCACCGCCACGACTGAAACCTCGCGACGCAAAGCTATGCTGTGGACGCGCGAATAGATCACGTCCGGTGAATTGACTGAAAATAAACACTTCCCTAACCCTTGAGGTGTCATAGTAGTTATTTACTCACTGGTTAGTCAATAACTTGACTTTTCGCGTCGCCTGTGCCTATGTGAGTCCATGACGGACATCTTGGCGCTCCGGCCCGAGACGCGACGACGCCGCAAGGCGGAGCGTCCGCAGGAAATCATCGAAGCTGCATTCGCCGAGTTCTCTCGCAGCGGCTACGCCACGACGACCCTCGATCAGATCGCCGAGCGCGCCGGCGTCACCAAGGGCACGATCTACGTCTATTTCGAGAGCAAAGAGCACCTGTTCATTTCGATGGTGCGCGAGTTCACCAAGTCGGCGACCGAGACCGTGCAAGGCATGCTCGAGAATAGCGACACCTCGACCGCCGAACTGCTACACGCCCAGTTCAGCTTCATCTACGAACATATTGTCGAGGACCGCCGCCGGCGCGAAGTGCTGCGCATGCTGATCGCCGAAGCCGGACGCTTTCCGGAACTGGCGGACCGCTATCACGCGGAAATCTTGCAGCCATGCCAGGAAATGCTCAAACAAACCATCCAGCGCGGCATCGATCGCGGCGAAATCCGCAATGCCTCGATCATCAACAATCCGCAGGTCGTGATCGCGCCGATCGCGCTGGTCGATGTCTGGCTGATGATGTTCGACGACCGCCAACCGCTCGACCTGAAAGCCTATTTCGACGCCCACCTCGATGTGGTGCTCAACGGGCTGCTGGCGAAGTAGCAATTTCTTCGCAAATTTTCTTAGATCCGTACGCAGCCGGCCTTGGCCAGTCTCAGCGCCGCCGGAACTGATTGCGCACCGGAGGCCGGGCGACTGCGCTGGAGCGTTCTTCCTTGTGACGGAAGATCAGCCGCCCCTTTTCCAGATCGTAAGGCGACACTTCGACCGTCACCCGGTCGCCGGCCAGCGTCTTGATGCGGTTCTTTTTCATCTTGCCGGCCGTATAGGCGACGAGTTGGTGCCCGTTATCGAGCTGAACGCGATAGCGGGCATCGGGCAGGATTTCGGTTACCAGACCTTCGAATGCGAGAAGTTCTTCCTTGGCCAAGTCACATCCCCTTTAATCTATTGAACCTTTGCATTTCCAGAGGAGCGCGAGCCCCGATGCGAATCGTCGCGCCGCGCATGATCATTGCGATGCATGAAGGCAACAGAAGCTATACCCGCGTCGCCCGTCGTCGGCTGACCGGATGGCTGCTGGTGACGGCGCTGCTGCTTGCGGCCGCCATTTCCACCATTGCCGCGATGCCAATGCCGGTCCTTGGCCGGCGCCGGGTGCGGATGACGGCCGGAGCCGTTTTTCGCCGCTCCATTTCTCGGCGCCGCATGTCTTTCCTGGGACGGCTCGCCACCCTGACGATGGGTGCGCCGATCGCTCGACGGAATGGAGGCGCGGATAAGCTTTTCGATGTCGCGCAGAAACGCTGTCTCCTCCGCATCGCACAGTGAGATGGCAATTCCCTCCGCACCGGCGCGCGCCGTGCGGCCGATGCGATGCACATAGGTTTCCGGCACGTTCGGCAAATCGAAATTCACCACATGGCTGATGCCGTCGACGTCGATACCGCGCGCGGCGATATCGGTCGCGACGAGGGTGCGGACCTTGCCGCTGCGAAAGGATGCCAGTGCGCGTTCGCGCTGGCCTTGCGACTTGTTGCCGTGGATCGCCTCGGCCGAGATACCGGCCTCGACGAGCCGCCGCGTGACTTTGTCGGCGCCGTGCTTGGTGCGGGTAAAGACCAGGACGCGGTCGATTGTTTCGCTGCGCAGCACTTCGACGAGGATCGCGGGCTTCGCCGCACGATCGACATGGATGATCCGCTGTTCGATCCGCTCGGCCGTGGTCGACACCGGAGCAACCGCGACCTTGGCGGGGTCGCGCAACATCTGGGCTGCGAGATCGGCGATGGCGCGCGGCATGGTCGCGGAAAACATCAGCGTCTGCCGTGCGGCCGGAAGCTTGGTGACGATCTTACGAATGTCGTTGATGAAGCCCATGTCGAGCATGCGATCGGCTTCATCGAGCACGAGGCATTCGACCTGGTTGAGGCGAAGCGCATTGCTCTGAACGAGATCGAGCAAGCGGCCCGGTGTGGCGACGAGGATGTCGACGCCATCGAGCAAGGAGCGGACTTGCGCCCCCATCGACACGCCGCCGATCGCCAGCGCCGACCTGATCCGCAGATGGCGGCCATAGGCGCGGAAACTGTCGCGGATCTGGCCGGACAGCTCGCGTGTCGGGCTCAAGACCAGAACACGGCAGCTTTTCCGCTCGGTCTGGCGCGGGTTACCGGCCAGACGATGCAGGATCGGCAAGGCAAAGGCGGCGGTCTTGCCGGTGCCGGTTTGCGCAATTCCGATCACGTCGCGGCCCGACATGACGATCGGTATGGTTTGCTGCTGGATCGGAGTTGGGATGGTGTATTTTTCTTCAGTGAGAGCGCGGGTAATCGCGTCGTGAAGATTAAAGTCGCGAAATTCGGTCAAAGAATAGACTTTCTATTGCATGCGATGCCACGGCCGCGCGCGAAGCGCCGGGCCGGCATTGCGGGGAATAAGAGACATCCCGCGCGATCAGGGCTGTCGATGGGGTGTAAAAGAGCGAACCGGAAGCCGTCTAGCCAGAAACCGCTAATGGCATCCCGAACACGCGGTTCGCCGCCGGCCGAATCGGCCGCTACCTTCATATGCGCCGTTGATGTGGTGGTTTCAAGGCAAATCATTCGCTGGATGGATTTAGCCGTTAACCGCTTTCTTAACGGCCTTTTTCGGCTCTGCCTTTTTCGGCTGGACCTTTTTCGGCTCTGCCTTTTTCGTTTCGGCTTTTTTCGCTTCAGGCTTTTTCGCCTCGGCCTTTTTCGTCTCCGTTTCCTTGGCCAGGCGCAGCGCCCTCAATTGGGCCATCCGCTCGCGAATGTCGCGGCTGTTGGCCAGATATTCCATCATGGCCTTGGCACCGTCTTTGGCGCGTTCTTCCTTTTTGATATTCGCCTCGGCGCGAGCTTTGGTCTCGGTGGGTTCAGCCTCTAATGTCTTGGTTGCCAATATTCTCTCCTGCCGCAGATCGCACGCGCGTTTAAACTCATGCTGCCGATAAAGTGAGCTTCCGGCTGCCTGCCTATTAAATAGGTATGGAAATGCGAAAATATAACCCCGCCCACGGCAATAGCGGGCGGGATTCCGCGCAGAATGCCGGTTTATCTGGAAAACTTCTTGTATTTGATCCGCTGCGGCACGATCAAGTCAGTGCCCAAGCGCCGCATTTTGTCTTTCTCGTAGTCCTGGAAATTGCCCTCGAACCACTCGACGTGGCTATCGCCTTCGAAGGCGAGAATATGCGTGGCGATGCGGTCGAGGAACCACCGATCGTGGCTGATAATGACGGCGCAGCCGGCGAAATCCTCCAGCGCCTCCTCGAGGGCGCGCAGCGTATCGACGTCGAGATCGTTGGTCGGTTCGTCGAGCAACAGCACATTGGCGCCGGATTTGAGCATCTTGGCGAGATGCACGCGATTGCGCTCGCCGCCGGATAGCTGACCGACCTTCTTCTGCTGGTCGGCGCCTTTGAAATTGAAGGCGGAGACATAGCCGCGCGAATTGACCTCACGCTTGCCGAGCATGAGCTGGTCGAGGCCGCCGGAGATTTCCTCCCACACGTTCTTTTTGCCGTCGAGCGAGTCGCGCGACTGGTCGACATAGCCGAGCTGAACAGACTCGCCGATGGTGATGGTGCCCTGGTCGGGTTTTTCCTGCTCGGTGATCATGCGAAACAGCGTGGTCTTGCCGGCGCCGTTTGGCCCGATAATGCCGACGATGCCGCCCGGCGGCAGCTTGAAGGTGAGATCGTCGATCAGGAGATTACTGCCAAAGCCCTTTTTCAGACCGGTGAAGTCGACAACATGCTGGCCCAAGCGCTCGGCGACCGGGATGACGATTTGCGCCGTCTGCGTCTGCTTCTCGCCGGCCTTTTTCAGCAACTCCTCGTAGCGCTCGTAGCGCGCCTTGGACTTGGCCTGCCGCGCGCGCGGCGATGACTTGATCCACTCCTGTTCGCGGGCGAGCGTGCGCTGGTGCGCGTCTTCCTCGCGGCCTTCCTGTTCCAAGCGCTTCTGCTTCTGCACCAGCCACGACGAATAATTGCCCTCGTAGGGAATGCCCTTGCCGCGGTCGAGTTCGAGAATCCAACCAGTGACGTTGTCGAGAAAATAGCGATCGTGCGTGACGATCAGGATCGCACCCGGATAATTGCGCAGATGGCCTTCGAGCCACGATACCGACTCGGCGTCGAGATGGTTGGTCGGCTCGTCGAGGAGAAGAAGTTCGGGCTGTTCGAGCAAGAGCCGGCATAGCGCGACGCGGCGCCGCTCGCCGCCGGAGAGCTTGGTCACGTCGGCCTCGTCCGGCGGACAGCGCAACGCCTCCATCGCCAGGTCCACCTTGGAATCGAGATCCCACAGGCCCTTGGCTTCGATCTCGTCCTGGAGCTTGGTCATCTCGTCGGCAGTCTCGTCGGAATAATTGACCGCGAGTTCGTTGTAGCGGTCGACGATCGCCTTCTGCGGCGCGACGCCTTCCATGACGTTGTCGCGGACGGATTTTTCGGGGTCGAGCTGCGGCTCCTGCGGCAGGTAGCCGACGCGGGCGCCCTGCGCCACCCAGGCCTCGCCGGTATATTCCTTGTCGATCCCCGCCATGATGCGAAGCAGCGTCGATTTACCGGCGCCGTTGACGCCGAGCACGCCGATTTTGGCGTCGGGATAGAACTGCAGATAGACGTTATCCAATACCTTCCGGTTTCCCGGATAGGTCTTCGACAATTCCTGCATGTGATAGATGAATTGACGGGCCATGTTTCGGTCCGGGCTTGAGGCGCCCTGCCCTCTCGGTTGGCGCCGCGCGGCCTATGCACAAAACATAGGCGTGGCGTATAGGCGCTCATTTCGGGAAATACCGCGCTGATGTAGCGATCCAGCACGCTGACGGCAAGCTCCAGACATTGTCCCGATGCCTAGTCCGGGCAGATCGCGGAACAGAGCCGCGCCGCTCCACCGCCGTCCCTCGGCCGGGAAAATCGAACGGTAAAGCTCCGTAAAGCCTAATCACATTTAGGGCCCCCCTCTGCCGAAATCGCAACAAATTTTAATGATTTGTCGCCGACAATTCGCTCAAACACGCGTTTGAAAAATAGTTGGCCCGCTTTTGAACCACTGGCCGCACCGGCGGCCCTAACGGCAAGGGACGGCAGACCAAGGCAAAGGACTACGGGAGCGTTCCATGTGGCGTGATCTCGGCAAAACTCTCCATGAAGTGTGGCGTCTTTCCACCCCGGACGGCGGCGCCTACCGGCCCGACCTGCATTACATGCGCGGTCCCGGCCCGAAGTGGCAGGCGAAGTACGGCACTCTTTATCCCAAGACCCAGCCGATGAACCGCTCAGCCGGTCCGGCGCTCCACGATCTGGCGCAACACCGCGCGTAACTTCCTTCTCGTCATTCCGGGGCCGAGCGATAGCGAGGAGCCCGGAATCCATAATCCCTGCCGGTGCAGATTCTGCACTGCTTGTGATTATGGATTCCGGGTTCGCCGCTTTGCGGCGCCCCGGAATGACGCGAGAGCTTCTTTTCACCCCAGGCATGCTTTAGAAGCATCTTCCGGAAACATGCTTGGACGGGGTGGAAATCATGGCGTTACGCTGCGCAATTCTCGACGACTATCAGAATGTCGTCCTCAAAGTCGCCGACTGGTCGAAAGTCAAAGGCGAGGTCGAGTTCAAGGTGTTCAATGAACATCTCGGCGGGCCCGACAAGGTCATCGCCGCGCTGCAAGGCTTCCAGATCGTCGTCGCCATGCGCGAGCGGACCGGTTTCCCGAAAGAGGTTATCGACGCGCTGCCCGATCTCAAACTCCTGATCACCACCGGCATGCGCAACGCCTCGATCGATACCGAGGCGGCGAAGGCACGCGGCGTCACCGTCTGCGGCACCTCCTCGTTCGGCAGCCCGACCTCCGGCATCGCCATCGGGCTGATGCTCGAACTGACCCGCCATATCGGCTACGAAAACGCGCGGATGCATAGCGGCGCCGCCTGGCAGACCACGATCGGTCCCGATCTCGAAGGCCATGACGCTGGGCATCCTCGGTCTCGGCAAGCTTGGCGTGCGCACCGCCAATATCGCCAAAGCGTTCGGCATGAAGGTGATCGCCTGGAGCCAAAACCTCACACCGGAAAAATGCCAAGAGGCCGGAGTCGGCTATGTCAGCAAGGACGAACTGTTCCGCCAGTCCGATTTCCTTTCCATTCACGTCGTGCTGTCGGAGCGCACCCGCGGCATTGTCGGCGCGCACGAGATTGGCCTGATGAAACCCACCGCCTTCCTCATCAACACCTCGCGCGGCCCGATCATCGACGAAGCAGCGATGCTTTCGGCATTGCGCGACAAGAAGATCGCCGGCGCCGGCCTCGATACCTTCGACGTCGAGCCGCTGCCGCTCGATCATCCGTTGCGCAAGATGGACAACGCCGTCATCACGCCGCATCTCGGCTATGTCTCCGAGCAGAATTATCGCGGCTATTTTTCCGGCGTGGTCGAGGATATTCGCGGCTTTCTCGACGGCAAACCGGTCCGCGTGATGACCTGATCGCCGAGAGAGTGCCATGACCGACACGCTGATCGACCTCTATTGCCACATCTATCCGGAACGTTTTTTCCAGGAGATGAACAAGGCGGCGCCGAAGCTCGGCGCTATCGCCGCGCGTCTGCGGAGCGTCACCAAGATCTACGATCTCGACGCGCGGTTTCGCGAGATGGATGAATTCGGCGACTACCGCCAAGTGATTTCATTGCCGAATCCACCGATCGAGGATTTCGCCGCGCCGGGCCAGGGACTGATGCTGGCCCGCGTCGCCAATGACGCCATGGCCGAGCTTTGCGCCAAGCATCCGGACCGCTTCGCCGGTTTTGTCGCCGCTCTGTCGCTGACAGACGTCATGGGCTCGGTCGAGGAAGCCAAGCGCGCGATCAATCAGCTCGGCGCCTCGGGCGTGCAGATTTTTTCGCCGCTTGCCGGCCGGCCGCTCGACGAACCGGTGTTCGAGCCGCTTTACGCGGCCATGGCGCAACTCGACCGGCCGATCTGGCTGCATCCGGCGCGCACCGCGGCCATGCCGGATTACCCAAGCGAACAGAAATCGCGTTTCGAAATGTGGTGGTGCTTCGGCTGGCCCTACGACACTTCGGTCGCCATGGTGCGGCTCGTTTTTTGCGGCGTGTTCGATCGCTATCCCAATCTGAAAATCATCACCCATCATCTGGGCGGCATGATCCCGTTTTACGACGGCCGGGTCGGCCCCGGTCTCGACGTGCTCGGCGCGCGTACCTCGGACGAGGATTATTCGAAAATCCTGCCGTCGCTGAAGCGGCCGCATCTCGATTACTTGCGCGACTTCTATGCCGATACCGCGATGTTCGGCGGCGGCGCGCATGCGCTGCGCTGCGGCTTCGAGTTCTTCGGCGCCGACAGGGTTGTGTTCGCGACCGATACGCCGCTCGGCCCGATCAAGCCGGCCATCGAGGCGCTCAAATCGCTTGATCTTTCCGCCGACGACCGGCGCAAGATCTTTTCCGGCAATGCGGAAAAGCTCCTGCGCAAACAATGATCTGTGGCGCGCCATAATCCGTTAACGGCTCGTTAGGGTTAACGGTCTATTGCTGACCGGTCCCCGCGGCACGGCTTCCGCTTGCGCCAGTGCAGCGACCTCTACCCCTTGGCAGTACCGGCAGCGATCTAGAGATGCGTTCGACCCGATCCCGCTCCACACGCCTCCTTGCCTCGGCCGCGATCGTCATCGGCCTCGCCGCTGTGATGGCAGGATGCCAGACGACCCAGAGCACCGAAACCACCGGCTCGATTACTCTGGCGCCCACCGACCGCAGCGACGCCGACTGGCGGCACGACGTCGAAACACTGGGACAAAAATACCAGGAGAATCCGGCCGACGCCGCTGTCGCGGTGCGCTATGCGCAGGCGTTGCGCGCCACCGGGCAGCGCGCCCAAGCGGTCGCCATCCTGACCCAGACGTCGATGCAGAACCCAAAGAACAAAGTCGTGCTCGGCGAATACGGCCGCGCGCTCGCCGACGCCGGCGAATACGAACAAGCGCTTGAAGTGTTCGATCGCGCTCACACGCCGGAGCAACCCGACTGGCACATCCTATCAGCGCAGGGCGCCGTGCTCGACCAGATGGGCCGTCACGACGAAGCGCAGCGCCATTATCTCGCCGCGCTCAAGATCATGCCCGACGACCCTACCGTGCTGTCCAATCTCGGCCTGTCCTACGCGCTGTCAAAAAATCTCAAGGACGCCGAGACGACGCTGCGGCGTGCCGCGGTGCATCAGCCCGTCGATCCGCGGGTGCGGCAGAATCTGGCGCTGGTGGTCGGCTTGCAGGGCCGTTTCGCGGAAGCCGAGACAATCGCCCGCGCCGATCTGCCGCCGGATCAGGCCGCCGCCAATGTCGCCTATCTGCGGCAGATGCTGGCGCACAAAGACAATGTGCCGTTGAGCAATCAGGCCGGCCGCTACGGCCAGGGCCCGAGCTAACTCCTCCGCTCGTCCCCGCGAAAGCGGGGACCCAGCTTTCCCCGCCCTTCGCATTGCCCTGGATTCCCGCTTTCGCGGGAATGAGCGGAATGGCGTCTAATGATTGATCGCCATCACCCGGATCGCGGCCGGGCCGAGAATGACGACAAACAGCACCGGCAGGAAGAATAGGATCATCGGCACCGTCAGTTTCGGCGGCAGCCCGGCGGCCTTCTTCTCGGCTTCCGACATGCGCATGTCGCGGTTTTCCTGCGCCAAGACCCGCAACGTCGTCGCCAACGGCGTGCCGTAACGCTCCGACTGCTGTAACGCCAGACACACCGCCTTGACGCCTTCAAGGCCGGTGCGTTGCGACAGATTCTCATAGGCCTGGCGGCGGTCCGGCAGGTAGGAAAGCTCGGCCGTGGTGAGCGTGAATTCTTCGGCGAGCGCCACCGACTGGGTTCCGACTTCCTCGCTGACTTTGCGAAACGCCGCCTCGATCGACATGCCGGATTCGACGCAGATCAAGAGCAGGTCGAGCGCGTCCGGGAATGCGCGCTTGATCGAAACCTGGCGGCGCTGGATTTTGTTTTTCAGAAAAAGGTTCGGGCTGTGCATGCCGAAATAAGCGCAGCCGATCGAAACCGCGATCTTGAGCATCGGCGGATAGTCGAGGTCGACTACGACGAAGATATAGAACAGTGACACCACCAGCATCACCACCGGCATCGTCATGCGGAAGAACAAATAGGTGACATACGGCGCCTGGCCGCGGAAACCCGCTTGCATCAGCTTGGCGCGCGCCTCTTCCTGGCCGACCCATTTCGCGAGATTGAAATTGTCGACGGCGCGCTTCATGTACAATCGCGGCGATTGCCGCAACGCTATCTTGTTGCCCTGCGCCATCCGTTCTCGTTCGCGCTGTCGGATTTTCTCGCGCTCGAGCGCGACTGCTTTCATGCGTTTTCCGAGCGTGTCGGTAACCAGAAGCGGCATAGCCAGCGTCAGCACGGTCGCCCCCGCCGCGATGGCGGCGAAGATCACCGTCAGCGTCTTCATGTCGAAATATTGCGCGATCAGCGAGTTCATGGCGCGGCCGTCAGAAGTCGAAATTGATCATCTTGCGCATCACCAAGACGCCGATTGTCATCCAGGCGGCGCAACAGGCGATCATCACCCGCCCGAACGGGTCGGTAAAAAGAAGATCGATATAAGCAGGGCTCGTCAGCCAGACCAGCGTTGCAACCGCGATCGGGAGCGCGCCGATGATGCTCGCGGAAGCCTTGGCTTCCATCGACATCGCCTGGATCTTGGCCTTCATCTTCTTGCGGTCGCGCAGCACGCGCGACAGGTTGCCGAGCGCCTCGGAGAGATTGCCGCCGGCACGCTGCTGAATGGCGACCACGATGCCGAAAAAGTTGGCCTCGGGTACCGGCATGCTTTCGTGGAGCTTGAGGCAAGCCTCGCCGATCGGCAGGCTGATGGTTTGCGTCTCGATGATGGCGCGAAATTCGCTCCGAACCGGTTCTTCCGCATCGGCGGCAATCAATTTGAGGCTATCGAGCAGCGGCAGACCGGCCTTGATGCCGCGCACGATGACATCGACGGCGTCCGGGAAGGCATTCAGAAATTTCGCCTCGCGCCGTTTCTTGAGAAATTTCAGCACCCAAAACGGCAGGCCGAATCCCGCTGCGAAGCCGAAGCCGAGCGCGGGAATTATCGCCAGGCCGAACACGACCGCGCCGACGAAAGCCCCGACCCCGAGCGCGGCCGCGGTGATCACGAAGCGGCGCTTCGACCAAGCGAGCCCGGCCTGCGTCAGCCGAACCGACAGTGGCGGGCGGGCGGCTTTCTTCCGCTTTTCTTCGATTTCCTTGAGCGTGCCTTCGACATGTTCGCGCCGCGATTTTTGCGCCGTTCGCACCGGCCGCGCCGCGATCGGCTCGGCGCGCGCCACGCTCGCCATCCGGCGCTCGGTTTTGCGTTCGCCGGAAAGATGGGGATAGACGAACACCCAAACCACGCCGCCGATAGCGATGACCACCAGGCAAAACACGAGGTAAGAGTTCATGGCTCGACTCTCGGTTCGATCAGCACGTCAGGCATGGACCGTTTCATTGGCCGCTTCCGCCGCATCGAGCGCGGCGGCGAGACGCCTTTCCTCGCCGTAATAACGGGCACGTTCCGCGAACTTCGGGCGGCCGATGCCGGTCGACTTGTGGCGGCCGACGAGATTGCCGTCGGCGTCCTCGCCGATGATGTCGTAGAGGAAAACGTCCTGGGTGATGATGACATCACCTTCGAGACCGAGGACTTCGGTGATGTGGGTGATGCGCCGCGAACCGTCGCGCAAGCGCGCCGCCTGGACGACGACGTCGACGGCAGCGCAGATCATCTCGCGGATGGTACGTGACGGCAGCGAATAGCCGCCCATCGTGATCATCGATTCAAGGCGTGACAACGCCTCGCGCGGCGTATTGGCATGCAGCGTGCCCATCGAGCCGTCGTGACCGGTGTTCATCGCTTGCAGCAGGTCGAACGCTTCGGGACCGCGCACCTCGCCGACGATGATGCGTTCCGGCCGCATACGCAGGCAATTGCGGACCAGATCGCGCATCGTGATCTGTCCTTCACCCTCGAGATTGGGAGGCCGTGTTTCCAGCCGCACCACATGCGGTTGCTGCAATTGCAATTCGGCGGCGTCCTCGCAGGTGACGATGCGTTCGTCGTCGTCGATATAACGAGTCATGCAGTTGAGCAGCGTCGTCTTGCCCGAACCGGTTCCCCCGGAGATCAAGGTGTTGGCCCGGCAGCGCCCGATGATCTTGAGGATTTCCGCGCCCTCGGGCGAAATCGAGCCGTACCGCACCAGTTGCTCGAGCGTGAGCTTGTCCTTTTTGAATTTGCGGATGGTGAGCGCGGGACCGTCGATCGCCAGTGGCGGCACGATGGCATTGACGCGCGAGCCGTCGGGCAAGCGCGCGTCGCAGATCGGCGAGGTCTCGTCGACCCGGCGGCCGACCTGGCTGACGATACGCTGGCAGATATTCAAGAGCTGCTGATTGTCGCGGAAGCGGATGCCGGTCTTTTGAATCTTGCCCGCGACTTCGATGTAAACCGTGCCGGAGCCGTTGACCATGATGTCGGCGATTTCATCGCGCGCCAAGAGCGGCTCGAGCGGTCCATAGCCCAAGACGTCGTTGCAGATATCGTCGAGCAGATCCTCCTGCTCGGCGATCGACATCACGATATTTTTGATCGCGATGATTTCGTTGACGATGTCGCGAATTTCCTCGCGCGCGGAATCGGCATCGAGTTTGGCGAGTTGCGCAAGATCGATCGCCTCGATCAGCGCGCCGAAAATCGTGCCTTTGACTTCGTAATAGGTTTCCGAGCGGCGCGAATCGACGGCGGTCGGAATCGGCGCCGGTGGATTGAGCGGGCCGCCGACATTCGGTTTTCCGGTCGGAGCGCCGATGATCGGCGCGCCGAGGCCCGCGGACGGAAAAGGCGTGCGGCCGCCGCCGGCCGGCGCCGCAGCGGGCGGCGGCGGCGCAACAGGCGCCGGCGAGCGCACAGCGGCCGCGGGCGGCGGTGCGCCGGGTGCCGAACTGCCTGTAGTGGGACGCTTGCCAAACACTAACTCAACTCCAACAGTCCACGCTTATCCCAGCAGCTTTTGGAACAGGGACGACAGACCGGAAATCTGCTTCTTTGGTTCAGACCGCCCGGTGAGTCGCTGCGCCAATTCGCGGAACAATTCGGCAGTGCGATGACCCGCGGAAATTTCGGCAATCATCTGTCCGTTATTGGCTGCCGCGCCGAATAGCTGCGGCTCGAACGGAATAATCGCCATGGCCTCGTCTTCGAGTGCCTTGGCGAAATCCGCGGCCTTGATCTCCGGCCGTTTGGGAACGCCGACCTGGTTAAGGCAATAGTGCGGATGATGATCGTTCGGCCGCGCCGCTTTGAGGAAATCATAGATATTCTTGGTATTGCGCAGATTTGCGAGGTCCGGCGTCGCGACGATCAGAATCTCGTCGGCGCTGACCAGCGTCTGCTTGGTCCAGCCGGTCCATTGATGCGGCACGTCGAGCACGATGCACGGCACCGTCGAGCGCAAGGAATCGAAGATCGACTCGAACGCTTCGGCACCGAAGTCGTAAACGCGGTCGAGCGTCGCCGGCGCTGCCAGCAGATTGAGGTGATCGGTGCACTTCGCCAGCAGCCGATCGACGAAAGCGGTATCGACGCGGTCGGGCGAGAACACCGCCTCGGCGATACCTTGCGCCGGGTCCTGATTGAAATCGAGGCCGGCCGTGCCGAAGGCGAGATCGAGATCGGTCACGACCGCATCGAGGGTGAGATCGCGGGCAATTGAGAATGCGATATTATGAGAGATGGTGGACGCGCCGACGCCGCCCTTGGCGCCGACCACGGCGATGACGCGGCCGACCGGCTTGGCGTCAGGCGCCGAAAACAGTCCACACACCGCGCGCACGACCTGCAGCACGTCGACCGGTGAGATCAGGTAGTCGCTGACGCCGCGCCGGACCAGTTCGCGATACAGCGTGACGTCATTGGTGCGGCCGATGACGACAACGCGCGTGCCGGCATCGCAGTAATTGGCGAGTTGATCGAGCGCACCGAGAATGTCGTCGTGGCGATTTTCCGAACTCGAGAATAATGACGTTCGGCGTCGGCGAGCTTTGATAGGCCTCGATGGCCGCCGTCAGACCGCCCATTTGGATGCGCAGATGCGCTTTCGCCATGCGCCGGTCCTCGCCGGCCGCCTGTATGGCGGCTGCGGTATCGACGTTTTCGCAAAAGGCCTGCACCGACACCCGCGGCGCCGGCGCGATATGGTCTTCTCGGGCGGCGACGGCGACGGGACCAGAGTCCTCCTGCACGGCTTGGCTGGCTTCTCTCATAGTGCCGGTCTAACTCACGGTTACTTTCTCATGCGTTACTGGCTCGGGCGCTATTTGGTCTTCTCATGCTTTATTTGCCGACATCGCTGATCTTGGCGGAACTGGCGCCGCTCGAAGCCTGGGTCGATGGATCCTGCCCCTGGCGGTATTTTTCCAGCACCACGGTACGCCGTGCCGTGGAGGCGGCGGTTTCGCCGCGCGGTTGCACCAGGTCGGCCGGATTGTCGACCATTGCGGCGAGATTGTGCTGGGTTGCGCAACCGGCGTTCCAAATCGGCTGATTCTCGTAAAAATCACGATTTAAGGTTGGGCCGATATCGTTCGGCCAAACGCCGCAAGGTCCGGCTTGCGCCGAAATTTTCGGATAGCTGAGGCGCACTGTGGCGAGGTTGGGTCCGGTCGCGGGATAGGTCCGCAACACGACGCCGTCCGCCGGCATGCCACTTGCGGCGAGGATCGACAGAATTTCGCGCATCGCATCGGACGACGCGCGTTCATTGCTGCTGCCGACCGGACGATCGACGACAATGCCGCCCGTTGCTTCGCGCTTCCAGCCGAGGCCAAAGGAAAGAACCTCCGCCCGCTGCGTCGGATTGAGTTCGCCGCGGTTGGTGCCGATGAAGATTTCCATCGTGTGGCTGGATTCCTGCAGCGTGATCGGATGACGCAAGCGGTAATCGGGCGAAACGTCGGGCGCGCCGGCGACCTGCTGATCGGTATTGCAGCCGGACAGGAAGAGCGCGCAACTGACCGCGATGGCGGCGCGCGCCGCAAGCGCCGCGACGCTGCTGCGGCCGGTCACCAGTATGCGGATCGTCTGCATGCGTCGTCTCCCACGGCCCATCAATCGAGGATGAAGCCGTATTTGCCGTGATAGGTGTCGGCCGGATCCGGAGCGCCGCTGACGCCGTAGATGCGGTTGAGCCGGCCGAGCAGGACAGCCGACGGGTCGCTTGGGTCGGCGTAGCCGTCGTCAGGACGGGCAAGATCCTTCTGTGCCACCGCATGGACGATGTACGGCGTCACCAGCACCATCAGCTCGGTCCGCTGGTTGGTGTAGTCGCGGCTCTTGAAAAGAGCGCCAAGTACCGGCAGATCCATCAAGCCGGGTAACCCGCTGATGGCCTGTTTGGTCGAGTCTTGAATCATGCCGGCCAAGGCGAGCGAGCCGCCGGAGGGAATCTCGACCGTGGTTTCGGCGCGGCGGGTGCGGATCGAAGGAACCGTCACGCTCTGTGACGTTCCCGGCACCGAGATGTTGAGCGAATTTTCCGGCGACAGATCCGAAACCTCCGTCATCACCTTAAGGCTGATGCGGCCTTCGCTCAGCACAACCGGCGTGAAATTGAGGCTGACGCCGAACTTCTTGAAGTCGATCGAAGGCTGACAGGTCGACACGCTGCTTCCAGTCGTCGCCGTGGAACAGCTAAAGCCGTTGAGCACGGGAAATTCGCCGCCGGCCACGAATGTCGCGCTCTCGCCGGAAATCGCCGTGAGATTCGGCTCGGCGAGCGTGTGGATGACCGAGGCCTGTTCCAGCGCCTGCAAGGTGGCGCTCACCGACTTGAAACTGCCGGTAATGTTGTTGGGTGGCGTTTGACCGGTCGCCGCGAATGGATTGTTGGTATTGAAATTGACCACGGCTGTGCCGTAATTCAGCGAGCCCGCCAAATTGATGCCGAGTTGCTTGAGGATGTCGCGTTCCACCTCGGCAACCGTCACCTTGAGCATGACCTGATCGCGGCCGCGAACCACGATGGCATTGACGATCTTGGTGCCGGCCAGTGCGGTGTCGCTGCTGCCGGCGCCGAGCAATCGAGCCGCGATATCGAACGCCTGTTGCGCCTCCTCCTGGCTCGACGCCGAGCCGGACAGGATAACGCCCTCGCCGATGCCCTCGACCGCGATGTCGGCGTCCGGCAAGACCTGGTGGATCGCGGTGCGAATGCCGTTGAGATCGCGCGTCACCGCGATATCGAAGCCGCCGATCTGCTTGCCCTCGGTATCGAAGAAAAACACATTGGTCTGACCGACCGCGGTGCCGATGATGTAGGCACGGCGCGAGGAACGCACGACGGCATTTGCGATCTTGGGATCGGCGACGAGAACATCGCGGATGTCGCGCGGCAGATCGATGACGACGGATTTGCTGACACCGAGCGCAATGGATTGGGATTCGGCGTCACTGGCGGAAACGTGGATTGTCTGCGTCGGCGGCGGATTGAAGACGACGTTGCCGGCGATAGCGCGGGGGGCGATCCAAGTCATGGTGATACAAGACACGGCGATGAGAACCGCCAGCCCTGCCGCGCGGGTCGATTGCCTGGTTCTCCTCATCAGGTTCCTCTGCGCGCTCAATTGGTGGCCCCAAATGTGCTGACGCCGTAGCGCACCGTATTGATGGGCTTACTTTTGTCCTTGTTCGCGGTGTCGCCGTCGTCACCAACGGGCTGGCTACTATCGAGGATGCTGCGCAGCGTCAGCGTGATCGAGCCCATCTGACGCGAGAGCTGGAGGGTTTCAGCCTGCTGCGGCGTCAATTCGAGCGTGGCCGTCTTGCCGATGACGACTTTAACGCCGGCCTTCTCGTCGATGTTCTGATCTACCGCCAGCACGCGGATGTTACGGAGGATCGTGTCGCTGACGAACTTCTCGACGCCATTTGCCTTCTCCGCCGCCTTGTCGTGGTGCGTGAGAACGACGTCGACCCGATCATCGGGCAGGATGAAGCCGCCGGCTCCGGCTTCCGGCGAAATCTCGACCGCCACTGCGCGCATGCCTTGCGGCAGCACTGCGGCCATGAAGCCCGACCCTTTGGCCATCACGACACTGGGGTCGCGAATGGGGTCGCCCGCCACCATGGCCACGCGCACGATAGCGCCGACGAAATTGTTGATCGCATCCGGCCGGTCGGTCTTCTTGACGTAGGTCGCGTTGGCCGAGGCAGCAGGCCACTCTTGCCAGCCGATATCGGGGGCCTCGATCACCGTGCCGCGGCTGAGATCGGATTTGGCGACCAGCACTTCGACGGTGGCAATTTGCGGGGGCGCTGGCGGTGCGGCAGGCGGCGCGGCTGTTTTGTTGCCGGCCGCCAAAAACGCGGCGATGCCGCCGGCGACGACAGCGACACCCAATACCACGAGACGCGCGGCCTTCATTACGCTTCGCTTCCCACGTGACGTCACGACCGGTGTGGTCGTACCGCTGGATTTCAGCAGCTAAACGTCAAGGCATGGTTAATGAGGCGTATCCAAACCGAGTTAATGTTGCGTTGATGGCCACTCGCCGATTGCCGCTATAGCTTGAGCATCGTCATCCATTCGGTCTGCGGATAGACGAGAAGAGCTGCCGCGGCGAGCGCGATGCCGTAAGGAACGCCGCCGCCCTCGCGGTGCAGGCGTTCCGCCCAATCCCGGCCGGCCAGCATCCGCGGCAGCGGCAAGTGGCGGAACTGCACGATCAGCAAAGTCAGCGCGCCGCCAAGCAGCGATGTATAGACCAGATAGTCGAACAGGTGACTGAAGCCCAGCCACAGCGCCGTCGCCGCCGCGAGCTTGGCGTCGCCGCCGCCGATCCATCCGCGAGCGAAGCAAATAAACGCCACGATAAGAACCGCAGCGGACGCACCGGCATGGGTTGCCATGTCGGTGCCGCTCATTCCCGATAGTGCGGCAAGAATGACGAAGCCGCCGATCAATGCCAGCGATACCCGATTGGCGATCGTCATCGTCAAGAGATCGCTCGACGCAGCGAATGCCATCATGCCCGGAAACAACGTCAAACTGATCGCTTCAGTCAACATGACCAATCTGTCCGATGACGTTTCATTGCGGATGGCAGAAAAGCGAAAAGGCCCCGGTAGATTGGCCGGAGCCCTCTCGTAGCATTCCTGAAAGACGACGCTTACTTGAGGGCGCTGGAAACGCTGCTGAACGTGGTGTTCAGTTTGCTGCCGAGGCCCTGGACGACGGCGATGATCGCAACCGAAATGCCGGCAGCGATGAGACCGTATTCGATGGCCGTGGCACCCGACTCGTCCTTCACGAAACGCGAGAAAAGGGTCTTCATGAGCTGGCTCCTTAAGGTCCACACGTAACTGTCTGATCTGACCCAACGGCATTTTCAGAACCGTCTAGATCGTGAGGGGAAACTATCGGGCAGAAATTTCGACAGGGTTAAATCGCTCAGGGAAAACTACGTATAAATCCGCTTTCGGCGGTGTAGTTAACATCGCCTTGCAAAAAACATCGGCGTTCGGCGCGGGCGCGCCGGCCGTTATTTATTTACTACTGATACACCAAACGCTGCCGCGAAACGGCCTGCGTCATGCGAGCGAACGCACAAGCGTCGACGACGTTCCATACCGGTCGCCGCCGCGCATGTACGACTTATCTGCTCGTCTGTTGACGCAATGCTCGTGCCGGCAACATTCACGGCGTCTTAATCGCATCGGCCCTATCAAGGTAGAAGTAGCCTACAATCCGAACGAAGGCGGCGGCGCGAGCGCGTGACACCATGAGTTAAGAATTTCTCGCCTTCTTCATCAGCCTCGGCCAGACCTTCGAGAAGACCATTCCGATCTCGCTGGCGCTGGCCGCAGCATTTACCGTCCTCACCGCGTTTTGGGCCTGCAATCCGGGCCAGCCGTGGTGGCGCAAACGCGATCTCGTGACAGATCTGTGTTACTGGTTCTTCATTCCGGTCATCGCCCGTTATCTGCGCATCGGGCTATTGATTGTCGGCGCCGCGCTCCTGTTCCGGATCACCACCGCCGACGGCTTGGTTGCGTTTTACGATAACGGTCACGGCCCGTTGGCGGCGCTGCCGCTGCCGCTGCAGATGGTCATCTTCCTGGTTGGCGAGGATATCATCCTTTACTGGGCGCACCGCCTGTTTCACGGCCGAAGGATGTGGCGCTACCACGCCGTGCACCATTCATCCGAGGAGTTGGACTGGATCTCGGCGGCGCGTTTTCACCCGGTCGAGCTGTTTCTCCGCGGCGTCTCGGCGGACGTGATCATGCTTTTGATCGGCATCTCGCCCAATGTGCTGGTCGTGCTCGGGCCGCTGACGATCGCTCATTCGGCCTTCGTCCACGCCAATCTCAATTGGACGCTCGGCCCGTTCAAATACGTGATCGCGACGCCGGTGTTTCACCGTTGGCACCACACCGCGGCCGATCGCGGCGGCGAGAAGAACTTCGCCTCGACCTTCCCGATCCTGGATATCCTGTTCGGCACCTTCTATATGCCGAAGGGCGAATTGCCTGATGGTTACGGCATCGGCGAGCCGGAATATCCGGCGAGCTTTCCGGCGCAACTCGTTCATCCGTTCACGCTGTAGCGTCGCGCCTTCCGCAGTTATCGTTAAGCAAGCGTTGCCGGCTGTTTTCGGCCCCGTATCTCGCCGATTTCGGCGCGCCGATTTGCACTTCATTCATGAATTTACAGTCAAGTGGACGGGCCACTGTAATGGCTTGTTAGTTGTCGAATCCGCGTAGCGTTTCGGAGAGTATCGATGACGGCGTTGAGCGCACGAGGCCTCGTGGCCTCCAGGAGGCTGCATTGTTTTGCGGCCGCGCTCCTCCTCGTGGCCGGTGTCGCGCTCACGGCATCGTGGGCCGTCGCCGACGAGGCGGCGCCCGCCCCGGTGCCCGTTACGCTGCGGGCTCCCAGTAACGAAGTGATCCCGGTGCTGCTCGACCAGGCGCGCATCATCAAGCTTCCGGAGCGCGCCGCCACTCTTGTCCTCGGCGATCCGCTCATTGCCGACGTTTCGATTCAGCCGGGCGGCCTTGCCGTCATCACCGGAAAGAGCTACGGCTCGACCAATCTCGTCGTGTTCGACCGCAGCGGCGCCGTGCTGTTGGACCGCAATCTTGAAGTCAAAGGGCCGCCCGATCCCATTGTTATTGTCTATCGCGGTGTCGCCCGCAGCACCTATAGCTGCACGCCGCAATGTTCGCCGCGCATCGGCCTCGGCGACGATCCGGACTTCTTCAACAAGACGATTGCCCAATCCACCGTCCTCAGCACGCAGGCGCTCTCCGCTGGCGCGCACTGACAAGGTTAGCACCGGTTAAAGCCGGCTGCCGCGTTTTCAATCATCGCCGCAATAAATCGACAATCGGGCATTGCTAGTTATTCAGCGTGAGGCTTCGCGCACCGCCGCGCGAAGTACATCGGCTGAGGATGCCCCATGTTGAATCAGCTCCTAGCGGGCAGGAATGCATTCGCGCGGCTGGTCTCCCGCTTCATCCGCCAGCGCGACGCGATGACGACGGTGGAATTCGGGCTTCTTCTCGCCCCGTTCGTCGCCGGCCTGTTCGCCATCCTGCAAACCGCCATGACATTCTTCGCCGGCCAGACGCTGGAAACCGCGGCCGCCGCGTCGGCGCGGCTTATTCAAACCGGGCAAGCGCAAACCAACGGCTGGACTGCCGCCCAGTTCAAGTCCCAGGTGTGCAATCAGATCCACGGCATTTTCAGCTGCAACAGCGGCGTCTATGTCGACGTCGAAACCTATCCCTCGTTCTCGTCGATCAGTCTCGGCGCGCCGGTGACCAACGGCGTCTTCAACTCGTCGGCGCTCGGCTATAACCCCGGCGGACCCGGCGATATCGTGATGTTGCGGCTGTATTATCAGTATCCAGTCTTCGTCAATCTGCTCGGCTTCAATCTGAGCAATCTCAAAAACGGCACAAATCTGTTCGCCGCCACCGCCGTGTTCAAGAACGAGCCCTACGCACCGTCATGAGCAGCATCATGCGTCCGATGATCAAAACCGCATTGTGCCGGCTGGCGAGTTTCGCCAAGGATCGCCGCGGCGTATCGGCGATCGAATTTGCGCTGCTGTTGCCGGTCATGATGACGCTTTATCTCGGCTGCGTTGAAGCATCGCAAGGCATCGCGGCGCACCGCAAAGTAACCATCACCACGCGCGCGCTGGCCGATCTGTCGAGCCAATATACCGACATTACCAATGCAGAGATGACGAACATCCTCGCTGCGGGGTCGGCAATCATTGCGCCCTATGCGGCGGCAAATCTTCAAGAAGTCATTTCGGAAATATCGGTCAATGCGCAGGGTGTCGCCTCGGTGGTCTGGAGCGACACGCTCAATGGCACGGCGCTCACCGCCGGCCAGGCCGTCACCATTCCATCGTCGCTCGCGGTGCCGAATAGTTATTTGCTGCTCGCCCAGGTCCAGTACAGCTACAATCCGACTTACGCTTACGTCATGACCGGCACGCTGAACTTAAAGGATCAGATCTACATGCATCCGCGCCAATCGACCTCGGTCGCGCGAACGGCGTCGTGATCATCTGGTTTCCGGAATTGGCAGTGCCGTCGTCGACTTGATCTTTTCCATGGCGAAACGCGACGTGACGTTCTTCAGCGGAACTGCCGCAATCAGGCGCTTGTAGAACGAATCGTAGCCCGCGATATCCGGCACCACGACGCGCAGCATGTAATCGACATCGCCGGCCATGCGATAAAACTCCATCACCTCCGGCATGGCGGTGACGGTTTTGGCGAAGCGGTCGAGCCAATCCTGCGAATGATCGCCAGTCTCGACCGAAACAAACACGCTGATATTGAGCCCGATGCGATCCTGGTCGACCAGCGCCACGCGCTTTTGGATGACGCCGTCGGCCTCGAGCTTCTGGATGCGCTTCCAGCATGGCGTCGAGGACAGGCCGACTCGCGACCCGATCTCGGCGACGGAAAGCGCGGCATTTTCCTGCAAAACAGCAAGAATTTTGCGATCTATGGCGTCCACTTGAACCTCTGGAGTATTAATTTCCAATCATTAGGCGGAAATTCTATTTAAAGAGAAAAATTTTCCAAATCAAGGTGCCGGCGCCAAGGCGGACTTTTCGGCCAAAAAAGCCTCGACTTCGGCCCGGTTGGGCGCACCGGTCGAACCCCCAATCCTTGTGCATTTGAGCCCGGCGACAGCCGAGCCGAAGCGCATCGCCGCGACCTCGTTTTGCCCCTCAGCCAGCGCCAGCACGAAGCCGCCGTGAAAAGCGTCGCCGGCGCCGAGTGTATCGACTGGGGTAATCTTGAACACCGGCAGTCGGCGCAACGTCTTGCCCTCGAGATAGACGATGTCGTCCGGGCCGTTGCTGACGGCGAGAAAAGCCTCGGTCTTGCGGGCGATGCGTTTGAGCCCTTCGGCAAGATCGCCGATGCCGGTGGTCTCGCGCAGGCACTCCGATGAGAAAATGACATGGGTGGCGATGCGAAACAACGGATCGTCTTCGAAGGTCGGGCGGTCGCCGTCGAGCACGACCGGCAGCCCACGGCGCCGCGCGGCTTCGCAGATTGGCTGCACGAAAGCGGGAAACCGATTGTCGATCAAAACCGCGTCGGCGGTGGCGACGATAGCCGCCGGGTCGGAAGGCTTCGTCTCGGCAATCCGTTCGTCACGATAGGTGACGATGGTGCGGTCGCCGCGTGCATTCATGAAGATCGCCGATAGCGCAGTGGCAAGCCCGTCGACACGCTGACAGAACGTGCAATCGACCTGTTCGCGTTTAAGCGCGCGGAGCACGCGGTCGCCATTGTCGTCTTCGCCCGCCGGTCCGCCCATCGGGCCCGCCAGCGCGGCCTGCCCGCCAAGCCTGGCAATGGCGACGGCGGCGTTCGCGGCGCAACCGCCATTGACGACGAAAAAGCCGTTAGCCTGCACTTTGCCGTCCGCTTGCGGAAATTCTTCGACGCGAAATACTTCGTCGAGCACGATGATCCCGGCGCAGAGGATACGCGGCGTGTCAGCTGAGGACATCGGCGCCATGCTCGACATAATCCCGGATGATGTGGTGGGCTATCGCGACCGGCGGCGGCGTGGTCAAGCCTTGCGGATGTTGCCGTACCAGCATCGCGGCCAATTCCTCGCGCGTGAACCAGCGCGCGTCTTCCAACTCCTCGCGGTCGACGACGATGTTTTCCGTCACGGCTAGCGCGTGGCAGCCGATCATGATCGACGATGGAAACGGCCAAGGCTGCGAGGCAAAATATTTGACTCGGCCGCAGCGGATGCCGGCTTCCTCCAGCACCTCGCGCCGCACCGCCTCCTCGATCGTTTCGTCCGGCTCGGCAAAGCCGGCGAGACACGACCACATGGTCGGCGCGAAACGGCGGGAGCGGCCGAGCAACGCCCGCTCGCCCGCGATCACCAGCATGATGACGACCGGATCGGTGCGCGGAAAATGTTCGGCACCGCAGACCGGACAATCGCGCCGCCAGCCGGCCTGCACCGCTTGCGTCGGCGAGCCGCAATTCGAACAGAAGCGATGCCGCGCGTGCCAGCCGAGCAGCGCCTTTGCTTCCGCGAGCGGCGGCAGGTGTCGAGCATCGACCAGCCCCTGGACCGCGATCGAGCGCAGATCGGTGACGGTCAGATCATTGCGCGCTTTCAGCGGTTCTATGGCTTGCGCGTCGAGACTAAAGCCGAAGCGCGGTACATCGCCGAGCAGCCCAAGGAACACACTGTCGCGCACGGCGCCGAGCGCACGCACTTCGGCCGGCGCGAACAGCGGTTCGTTTACGCCGCCATTGGCTTTCATGACGATGTTTTCGCCGCCGATCACATAAACAATCGCACGGTCTTGCGCGGCAAATTTCGCCATCGCGGCCGCGTCGTTGCGCAACAGCGCGGCGCGGTCGAGCGGATTTTCGATGTAGCCCAGCCGGGGCGGCGGGCCGAGATCGGGGCGGCCTGTCACGATTGCTACGGAAAAATCACATGGTCATTCCGGATTGCCGCGAAGCGGCAAGTCCGGAATCCATATTCACGAATCGTGGATATGGATTCCGGGTTCCTCGCTTTGCTCGGCCCCGGAATGACGAGAGAAACTATCATCTGCATCATTCCGCCGCTTCGCGCCGCGGACGCGGATAAAAAGCGTCGTAAAGGTCCGGCCGCTGCCATTGCGGCCCGAGCACGCCCTGCTTGGCGCCGCATTGCGCCGAGGAGCCGACTTCGTCGCGCGTCGCGCGCAGATAACGCAGCCGGTCGAGGCTGACGTCGACGGTGCTGATGCCCGCCGCAGTGCTCTCGAACAAAATCTCCTCCGGCGTCGCCACCATGGCGAGCCCGCGCTGCGAATGATCGAACAAATTCTGCGTCGTCACCACGATCGCCAGATTTTCGATGGCGCGGGCGAAGATCAGCGTTCGCCAGGTTGCCCAGAGCCGGTTCTTGTCGACACCGGCCGGCATGAAGATCAGCTCGGCACCGCGCAGCGCCAGCGCGCGCGTCACTTCCGGCATATAGACTTCGCTGCACATCGCCAGCCCGACTTTGCCATGCGCGGTGTCGAACACCGGAAAATCGTCGCCGGCAACATATTGGAATTCCCACGACCGGCCGCCGGTATAGATCCACGGCCCGTTCGGATGGGTGCGGCGGTAGCGCGCCGGCGCCCGGCCATCGGGATAGGCCATGACGATGAGATTGTAGGCGGTGGCAGCTTTCGCATCGACCGGCTCGATGGTGCCGAACACCGCATGGACGCCATGTTTGGCCGCTGCCGCGGCAAGCGCCGCGGTCGGGTCGTAGGTCGCCGGCATGCGCCAGGGGCCGGGATAGGTTTCCGGGAAACAGACGAAATGCGCGCCCTCGCCGGCGGCCCGTTCGATCGCGCGCTCCGCGTCGGCAACGTTGCGCTCGTCCTCGCCGGGGCGGTGCGAAATCGGCTGCACAACGGCGATGCGGAAGGTCATGGCGCTGTTCCTCTGTTTCGCTCTTCTGGCGTTTCCCGCCATGTTTCGGTGACTGTAGCCCGGATTGCGCGAAAGAGAAATCCGGGGACTTTTTCCTGCCCTGCAACAGCGGGGAAGGATGAGCGCCATCATTCACGCGATGCGTCTGCGTCCGAGTTGCCGGCGCAAAAAAATGGCCGGGACAAGCCCGGCCATCTCATTATCAGGCACTTCCGACGGGCTTAGTCGTCGTAGAACACTCCGTACGCGGTATCGATAACCTGGCCGGTGGTAGTGTCGACCAACAGCAGATCCGGTCCGTAACGCACCCATTGCGCGCCGGGTGGCGGGGGCTCAAGGCCGAGTTGGGCCCATTCGGGATAGAAATATTCCGGCGTCAGGAACAGCGGCGGCAGCACTGCGCCGACGGCCCATTGGCGATATGCCCAGCCGTGCGGATAGAGGAACGGACGGACGTGAACCCGGGCGAAGTCGTGGCCGTGGAAGCTGAACCGCCCAGCGCCTGGCGGCGGGCCGCCGGGGTGAGCGAACCCCGGGCCGCCGGGTGGTGGACCGCCCGGATGAGCGAAGGCCGGCCCCGGCCCGTGCGGCGGCGGGCCGCCCATCGGTCCGGGGTGCATCGGCGGACCGTGAGGCGGCGGACCGCCCGGATGCGGCGGCGGATGGGGCGGGCCGCCCGGATGCGGCGGCGGACCGCGATGTTCGTCGGGATGGTCCTGGGCGATCGCCAGTGTTGGCAAGGCAAACGCGACCATCGCGGCGATGGCAAGCACGCGGAGCATAGCGATTCCTCTTCTTCTGCTGTTGGGAAGTGATCAAGAGTCGCGGCAAGACTATCAAACCGCCGCCGTGAAGTAACCCGCCGCGACGACATTCGATGCATAGGTGAAGCATTAATCGCAGGCAGATTTACCGCAAATACGCCGCAATCCAAAGGTGGGGCGCATGGTCCGATCTTGGCCTGCTTTTTGGCCCGATCTTGCTTTCGCCGCCTCTTCCGACGATATAGGAGCCGGGAGGTTGGCGGTGGACGAGCCACTCGCCAACCGGGTCAGGTCCGGAAGGAAGCAGCCCTAACGAGCGCGGTTCGGGTCGCTCGTCAGCCTCCCACCCTTTTCATAATGTAGCCGGATGAGCGAAGCCCGGATTGCGCTGCGCTCCATCCGGCAGCGAAGCTTGGCTCAACCCGGGCTACGATCAAACGCCATGAACGACACGACGAACCCATCCGCCTACCGCGTGCTGGCGCGCAAATACCGGCCGGCGACGTTCGACGATCTGATCGGCCAGGACGCCATGGTGCGCACGGTCTCGAACGGCTTCGAGACCGGCCGCATTCCGCAGGCCTGGATCCTCACCGGGGTGCGCGGCGTCGGCAAGACCACCACGGCCCGCATTTTGGCGCGCGCGCTCAATTACGAATTGCCCGACGGCTCGATCACCGCGCCGACCGTCAAGATGCCGGTGCTTGGCATCCATTGCGAAGCGATCATGGAAAGCCGCCATCTCGACGTCATCGAGATGGACGCCGCCTCGCATAACGGCGTCGACGACGTGCGCCAGATCAACGACGCCATCCGCTACGCGCCGGTGTCGGCGCGCTACAAAGTCTATATCCTTGACGAAGTGCACATGCTGTCCGGCGCCGCCTTCAATGCGCTGTTGAAGACGCTGGAAGAGCCGCCGCCGCACGCCAAGTTCATCTTCGCCACCACCGAAATCCGCAAAGTCCCGATCACGGTATTGTCGCGCTGCCAGCGCTTCGATCTGCGCCGGGTCGATGCCGCCTTGCTGGTGAAGCATCTGCAGGCGATCGCCGGAAAGGAAGCGATCGAGGCCGAGCCGGAAGCGCTTGGCCTGATCGCGCGAGCCGCCGAAGGCTCGGTGCGCGATTCATTGTCGCTGTTCGATCAGGCGATCGCGCATGCGGCCGGACCGGTGCGCGCCGAGGATGTCCGGCAGATGCTCGGGCTTGCGGATCGCACGAGGGTGATCGATCTGTTCGAAGCGCTGATGCGCGCCGATATCGCGGCGGCGCTGACCGAATTGCGTGGCCAATATGATGCCGGCGCCGATCCGGCGATGGTGCTCGGCGATCTTGCCGAGTTCACCCATTTCGTCACCCGGATCAAAATCGTGCCGGCGCTGGCCGACGATGTGTCGCTGACCGAAGCCGAACGCACCCGCGGCCGCGCCTTTGCAACCAAACTGTCGATGCGGGTTCTGGCGCGCACCTGGCAGATGCTGCTCAAGGGCATCGGCGAGGTCGAAGCCGCCGGCCGCCCGATCGACGCTGCCGAGATGGTGCTGGTGCGCATCGCCTACGCCGCCGATTTGCCGACACCAGATGAAGTGATCCGCTCGCTCGGCGACAGCCGCGGCAACGGCGCCGCGGCGATGACGGCCACGCCGACGGCTGCTGCGCCCCGCGCGGAGTTGCGCTCCGATTCTCGCGCACGCGGGCCGCTCGCGTCCGCCGCACCGGCTGCAGCGCCGTTCGACGAACCGATCGCGCAAAACAATCAAGCCGCGCCGGCGCGCGCCATCAAGACTTTTCAAGAGCTGATCGCGCTCGCCACCGAAAAACGCGACATCGGCATCAAAAGCGCGCTCGAACGCGACGTCCGGCTGGTGCGCTTCGAGGACGGCACGCTGGAAGTCGCGCTGGAGCCGAGCGCACGGCCGACGCTGGTTGGCGAACTCTCCAAAAAGCTCGGCGAATGGACCGGCCGGCGCTGGATGGTCGCGGTCTCGGCCGAAGCCGGCCTGCCTTCGCTGCGGTCGCAGGCCGATGCGCGCAAGGCCGAGATGAAAGACGATGCGCGCGCCGATCCGCTGGTGCAGGCGGTGCTGGCGCGCTTTCCCGGCGCAGAGATTGTCGATGTCCGCGCGCCGGCCGGCAATGCGGCCGGTCCTGACGATGTGTTGGAACCCCCTCCGAACGAAAGCGATCTCGATGCCTGATTTTCTTGGCATGATGAAGCAAGCCACCGAACTGAAATCCAAGATGGAAGCGATGCAGGCCGAGCTCGACCGCATCGAAGTCGACGGCGCGGCAGGCGCCGGCCTGGTCACGGTGAAGATTTCCGGCAAGGGCGATCTGCGGGGGGTGAGCATCGACAACTCGCTGCTCAAGCCCGATCAGAAGGAAATCGTCGAGGACCTCATCGTCGCGGCACATGCCGATGCGCGCCGCAAGCTCGAGACCATGCTGCAAGAAAAAATGCAGGCACTCACCGGCGGATTGCCGCTGCCGCCGGGGCTGAAGCTGTTTTAATGCCCGCTATCGCCGGTCCGGAAATCGAACGTCTGATTCAATTGCTGGCGCGCCTGCCGGGGCTTGGCCCTCGCTCGGCGCGGCGGGCCGCGCTGTTCCTCATCAAGAAGCGCGAATTGCTGATGGCGCCGCTGGCGGGGGCGCTGCAGACGGCGATCGAGAAGATCGAGATCTGCCGCACCTGCGGCAATATCGATACGCAGAATCCCTGCACGGTCTGTACCGATCCCCGGCGCGATCAATCCGCCATTGTCGTCGTCGCCGACGTTGCCGACCTGTGGGCGCTGGAGCGGGCGCATGCCATCAATGCGCGCTATCACGTGCTCGGCGGCACGCTTTCGCCGCTCGACGGCGTCGGGCCGGACGATCTGACCATCGAGGCGCTGGTCAAGCGCGCCAGCGAACCGGCGGTCAAGGAAGTGATCCTGGCCTTGTCCGCCACCGTCGACGGCCAGAGCACGGCGCACTACATCACCGACCTGCTCCACGAGGCCGATGTGAAAGTGACCCGGCTCGCCCACGGCGTGCCGGTCGGCGGCGAACTCGACTATCTCGACGAGGGCACACTGGCTGCCGCGATGCGGAGCCGGACGCCATTTTGAACAGCTGGTTCACCCTGCCTGCAATTTAGCCAGCAAACGCCCGTAAACCGGCCAGTGCATGGCTTTTGGCTTGGTTGGACGTAAAGCAGCGCGCGAATCGGTGCGGATTCCAGAGCGCATCCGCTACGGCCCGACTTGGCACCCTACTTGGCACCAGGCTTGCATAACCATGGATGCGATCTCGGTCTCACTTACCGTGATTAATTGAGGTTGCTAGAGCCCCGGCATTCCCGGCACCGGGGCTCTATTATTTTCTGGGTACGGATTGTCATTCCGGGGCGCGCGCAGCGCGAGCCCGGAATCCATAATCACTGTTAGGCGAAATTCTTACTAGGTCGCGCAATATCTGGACCGACCGGGAGTATGGATTCCGGGCTCCTCGCGGAGCCTGTCATCGGGCCGGCCACTTCGGGCCGGACCCGTTGGCTCGGCCCCGGAATGACGACTGGGCATAGCGACAGCGGCTTTCCGGCCCTATAAGGCCGCATGAGCGACGACATCACCTTCAACAAAGCTTTCGATTTCAAACCCGACACCGCGCGCGAGGTGGCGCCGGGGGTCCGCGCCATGGTGGCCGATAATCCGGGCCCTTTCACCTTCAAGGGCACGATGAGCTACATCATCGGCCGCGGCAAAGTGGCGATCCTCGATCCCGGCCCCGATGACGACGCCCATGTCGCTGCATTGCTCGATGCCGTGCGCAATGAGACCGTCACCCATATTTTCGTCACCCATACCCACCGCGATCACTCCCCGGCGGTGCCGAAGATCAAGGCGGCGACCGGCGCGACAGTCTACGCGCAGGGGCCGCATCGCCTCGCCCGCCCGCTGCATACCGGCGAAACCCATCGGCTCGACGCTTCGGCCGACATGGATTTCCGTCCCGATGTCGCGTTCGCCGATGGTGAAGTCGTGACTGGCGACGGCTGGACGCTGGAAGCGGTGACGACGCCCGGCCACACCGCCAATCACATGTCGTTTGCCTTCAAGGAAGCCGATCTGCTGTTCGCCGGCGATCATGTGATGGGTTGGTCGACCACCATCGTGGCGCCGCCCGACGGCGCGATGAGCGACTACATGGCATCGCTGGAAAAGCTCGCGCGCCGGCGCGAGCCGCTCTATCTCTCCGGACACGGTGCGCCGATCCCGGAAGCGCCGCGCTATGTGCAGCATTTGATCCGGCATCGCAAAGCGCGCGAAGCCTCGCTCTTGCACCGGCTCGGCAAGGGCGCAGCCGACATTCCGACTTTGGTGCGGGCGGTCTATATCGGGCTCGATCCGCGGCTTAATGGCGCCGCCGGGCTTTCGGTGCTGGCGCATCTCGAAGACATGGCGGCCCGCGGCACGGTGAAAACCGAGGGCCCGCCGTCGATCACCGGCACCTATCGCTTGACCGACGCGCCTTTGGCGGGCGGCTGAACCGGCGCCGGCGCTTTCTTCTGCGGCGCGGCCAAAACGTCGTCGATATCGTCGATCAGGTTGCGCACCCGCGACGCATTGGTGCCGAGATCGTTGCGGCCGTAACGCGACGCCGAGCGCACATCGATGCGGGCGCCGTCGCTGGTGGCGCGCACCCGCACCACCACGTCGTCGCGGAAACCGAGGATCGGCGTGCGCGCCACCGCCTCGATGATGCCGTCGCGCGCCGTCGCGTTTGGCGAGGAACGGGTGTCGGCGGCGGCGCGGAGCCGTGCGCCCGGCGGCGGCGCCGCCGGCGGTCCCCCTTGCGGCGGCCGCGCATCGACAACGCGCCAGCGCCGCTTGGTGATGACTTTCATCGCGGCGTCATAGGCCTCTTGCGGGCTCACGGTGGTATCGTCCGGCTCGATGTCGGCATAGGCGTTGTGCTGCTGCTCGGCGGTATAGAGACCGGCGTAGGTGATCGGATTGGCGTCGCGCGGCCGCAACCGCGCAATGGCGTCGAACCGCGGCGGATCGATCGGATCGGTGGTAATGTCGTAGATCGCCGGCAGATGATAGGCCCTGGCGCCGAGATAAAGCGGATAGGCGATCAGGGCGAAACCGATGAAAAACGCCGTGACGGCGTAGCTGCCGCCGCCGACGCCCTCGCGCCAGATCACGATGCCGGCGCCGAAGGCGAGCAGGATGGCGACGCAGGCCAGCACCAAAGCGCCGGCGAGCGTCGACAGCGCTGGCACCAGATCGAGCGCCCCGGAGCGCACGATGATGATGGCGATCACGGTCGCAACCAGTGAAAACAAGGCGATGCGGCGCGCCCAGATGGAGAGCCGCGAGATCGACTGTTCCTTAAAGACGCGTCGGCGCATTGTTGCGGATTGGTTGATGTCTCATCAGCGAAGCCCGGAAACCCCAAGGCTCCAAAACCTGGCGCCACTATACGGGCAAGCTTGACCGAATTGTATCCGCAGACGGCGCGGCGAGCGGTCGCTAGTCGTCGATCAGGTGCTCCAGCTCGGCATGAACGCTGTCGCCGGGCGTGCAACGATGGCCGCCCCCCGCGGCGATCAGCACCCGCGCTTCCTCGGCCGTGGCCGCCTCGACGCACCATTCCTCCACCCGGGTCACCAGCATGCGGGCATGAAACAGCCGTGTATTTTCTTTTGCGGTCGGTTTGAGGGGGCTTCGGGGCGGCATGGCTTCTCGCTCGCGAATCATCGGACTGGCTCAGAGTTAGGCGCCGCTCGGGGTAATGTCTCAGTTTGAATTTTTTCCAGCGTCCGTATGATGTTTTATTATGGCGATTGCTATTCCGATCAGGGCCAGAGCGGTAACAATGTATTTGTGGTTCCCGAAGACGCCAGTAACAAGAATAAGCGCCGCTACCCAAGCCGCCAAAAAAGTCGCCTTAAGTATATCGATCTTCATGCCGCAATCTGCTTCCTATACGGACCGCGATTTCCCGGTTTCGGCCGGGCGGTATCCACCATTTCCTCGCCCGGGACGGAACAAAGAAGAAACACGGCCGGAAGTTCCCTTGTGGAACACCTGTTCCTTGATATCGTTGAGCTTACGCCCTTCAAGTCATGGAGTATGGCCGATGGCTCTGCGTGCGTATTGGAAAGGCTACTTGAAGCTGTCGCTGGTCTCCTGTCCGATCGCGCTGTTTCCGGCGACCTCAGAGCGGGAGAAAATCAGCTTCCATCAGCTCAACAAAGAGACCGGCAACCGCGTCCGCTATAAGAAAATCGACGCCGAGACCGGCGACGAGGTCGAGAACGCCGATATCGTCAAGGGCTACGAGGTTTCGAAGGGTGAATATATCGAGCTCGATCCCGAAGAGCTCGACGCCGTGGCGCTGGAGAGCAAGCGCATTATCGAGATCGACGAATTCGTGCCGCGCGGCGAAATCGACGAGCTCTATATGCGCGATCCTTATTACATCGTGCCGGACGGCGATGTCGGCCAGCAGGCCTTCGCCGTCATCCGCGAAGCGATCCGCAAGGAAGGCATGGTCGCCTTGGGCAAGGTCGTGTTCACCTCGCGCGAGCACATCATCGCGCTCGAAGCGCGCGACAAGGGCATGATGGGCATCACGCTGCGTTATCCTTACGAGGTGCGCAAGCAAGAGGACTATTTCGACACCATCGAGAACGAGAAGATCCCGAAGGACATGATCGATCTCGCCGTCCATATCGTCGAGACGAAAACCGGCCACTTCAAACCGCAGCAATTCAAGGACGAGTACGAGGATGCGCTGAAGGATCTGCTGCGCAAGAAGCAGAAGGGCGAGAAGATCGAGGCGCCGAGGGAGCGCGCGCCGTCGAATGTCGTCAACCTGATGGACGCGCTGCGGCAAAGCGTCAAAGCCGACGCCAAGGAACGAGGCGGCGCCGGCGCCCGGCGCACGCCGGCGCGATCGAGCGCGCGCGCACCGAAAAAAGCTTCGCGCGCCGGGACGCGGCATAAGAAGGCGAGCTGATGCCCGGCAAGCGGGTACAATTCGACGACGAGACCTGGCAGCAGATCGATCTGCTGCGCTGCGATCAGATGAAAGATTTCCAGGAACTGTCCGACGAAGCGTTCCGCGACCTGCTCAAGAAACACGGAAGGCCGGCCAGTCTCAAAGAAGCGCTGCGGCGGAGCGCCGGCGTCTCGGCGACGGTACATGAACTGAAGCCGGGTAAGGCCAAGAAGGCACGGCGCCGATAGCGCGCCTATTTCCTTTTGGCCTTATGTTGCTTCTTGGCGAAGACCTTCATGCCCTCGCGGACAAGCTCTTGCGCTTTGACCGGCCCGGCGTCTCGCTTCGGCTTGAATTTCCGATTGCGGAGCCGGTTATATTCCATGAAGAAGCCTTTGATCTCGTCCAGCAAATGCGGACGAAGATCGGCGAGGCTTTTCAAGGCCTGATGCGTTTGCGCATGCGTCGCCACCGCGAGCAGCCGATCGTTGCGGATCCAGTCACCGCCTTTTTCCTTTTGCATGGCCTCGATGGCGCCAAGCAGCCTGGCCTTGACCACGCAACCCGGCACGACGGCCGCGTCCATCAAGATCAGCACGTCGAGCGGATCGCCGTCGGCGCCCAGCGTCGAAGGGATAAAGCCAAAATCATACGGAAAGCTCATGCCCTCCGGCAGCACGGTCGCGAGCTCCAGACAATCGCAATCGGGATCGTAGTCGTATTTGTTGCGGCTGCCCTTCGGCGTCTCGATGACAATACGCAGCTCTCCGTCCTCCTTGCTGAACGGCGCAATTTCGGAAAGTATCGTATGACGAGCGGATTGAGCTGCCATTTCAAAACTCCGCGGACGAAGCCAAAGAAATAACGGAGGTCATGCCCGAATGGACTTCCGTGTCAGCCGGCGAATGATCGGATAGGCATACCAAACGCCGACAAGAACCAAAATCGCCACCACGGCCATCGCTATCGCCGCCGCTTGTGACCGCACCGCCTGCCCCGCCGCAAGAAAAGTATCGAGAGCGATGCCGAAAGCGAGCGGCAGAGGCGCGGCAATGACGAAACAGGAACCTATCCTGACGAATTCAAAGTCATCCTCCCCATTAAAAGCGATGCGGTGCAGCGACGCCGGCGCCATCAGAAGGATGACCGCGAAACCGACGCAGCACAGGGCCGCAAGATGGACCATCTTGGTTTCCCAGGGGAGTTGCGAAAACGCAGATGTCAGCATGACGGTCAATTGAAATCCGAGCAATGCCTGACAGCCGGGAATGATGATGCGGGATTCGGTCAGCAGTTGCTCGACTTTGGTTTCCACCGACGCGTGCGATCGCGTTTCGGCCCGGGCCTTTTTTGTTCGCTGCATGGAAAACCCCAAGCCATACCACAACAGGACAGCGACGGCGAAAAAGCCGGCGCCGCACAGCAAACCGCCGAAAAGTCCCACGACACCGCTGGTGACGACATAGAAATCGAAGGCCACCGCGACTGAGAACGGCACCAGCGCCCAACCGGCGAAAGCCGTTGCCACATCGAGAACGCGCGACAATTCCTCGCCGCGCTCGGCGATCCGATGTTCCATCGAGGGAGCGATGAGAAGCGCGATCGCGATCATTAAAAGCGTCAGACCGGAACATTCCAGAAGCCTCGATCGCATCGGCAGCTGCTGAAACATATCCTGAAAAATGCCGTTGAACTGAAACCCGAAAAGAACCTGCGTGCCGAGAACCATGAGGCGGTTCTCGTCGAGCGCAATCTTAAGCTTGCGTCGCAGGCTCATAGTGCCGACGATCGAAGTGCGGGTCTAACGGCGCTCGGCTATCTGGAGCCGACGACCTTGCTGCTCAAACCCTGCGCCAGATCGAGATGGTGTTGTAGCGTCGGCAACGTGCTTGCGGCCCATGATTTCAGTTTCTCATTACGGCCGCCCTTGGCATAGCGCTGGAACAGCGACACCGCATCTTTATGACCGCTGACCTGATCGTCGATATATTGCCTGGTGAAATCCGACCCGTTGAGACCGCGAAGCTTGTCGAGCATCTTCTGGTGCGTCTCGTCCAAGGCAGTCGGCACCGGCACATGCGCCTGCGGGGCCTGGCTCTTCAATTCCGCCGAGGTCTTGGTATGGTCCGTCACCATCTGATCGGCGAAGCTTTTCACGTCGCCTTGTGTCTTCTGTTCGGCAAGCTGGCTCGACTGGATTTCGAACATATCGCTGATCGCGGCTTTCTTGACGAAATCGCTGGTCTTCGGCGCGATGCCGAGGGCGGAATTCACGCCGGTCCTTTCGCCCAATGACTGCGCCAAAGCCGGTCCGGCGAACAAAATGCACACCGTTGCTAAAAGTCCAATCTTTCTCATGGCTCTCTCCTGTCCGTTGGGTCAAATGCCACGGGTTGACCGGACAATCCGCATCCTCCCGGCAAGGTTCCGCCACGCTTCCGGAATGCCGGAACCGCCGGGCCGCAAAGAGAGGGCGCTTGCGTTATCGTGTTTACGGGCCGAACACCACCGCATGCATGATGCGGCCCGGCACCAGCGTGAACAGCCCCGCAATCACCAGCGCACCGGTGAACAAGCCGATCATGCTCCAGCGGTGCCGCTCGACCTTATGACGGTGCGCGGCGAAGACCGCGACCGGGAGCATGATCAAGGTGAAGATCGCCAAAAAGTGGATCGGGCTCCAAGGCCCCCACAGCCGGATTTGATGGATGAAAAAAGCGGTGGTGCTGACGATCAGCATCAGCGTCACCCAAACCCAACCAAGCGTACGGTGCGGCAGCGTGCCTTTCGGCGCGGTGAGCTGAATAAGCCCAAGAGAAAAAGCCGCCATGGCGGCGAAGGCATGAACCTGGATCGCGGGAGCGGCCTCAAGAAGCGGCGCAAGCGTCATGCCCTCACCTCGTTCAGAGCCCCAAGAGCTTCTTTGTATTGCCCCCGGCGAGCGCCGCGACCGTTGCGGCGTCGAAACCCTCGACGCCTGTGATATGGCCGAGCGGATCGTATTCAGCCATATCGTAGGGATAATCGGTCCCCATCACGACGTGATCGGCGCCGAATACACGCACCAGCTCGGCCAGCTGGTTGGGCGTGAACACCACGGTGTCGACATAGATGCGCTTGAGATAACTGGTCGGCGGCTGCGGCAGGTCGCCGTGAGTGTCGGAGCGCGCGCCCCAGGCATGGTCGATGCGGCCGGAATAAGCGCCGAGATAGCCGCCGCCGTGCACGGCGAGAATCTTCAGCTTGGGATGACGCTCGAGCACGCCGTCGAAGATCAGATAATGCAGTGCAATCGTCGTCTCCAGCGGATTGCCGAGAACATTGTTGAAATAGAACCGCGACAAGCGGGACGCTTCGGTGAAGCCGTTCGGGTGCAGCATCACCAGCACGCCCAGCTCTTCCGCTTTTTTCCAGAACGGCGCGAAGGCGGGATCGGATAACTCCTTGCCGGCGATAGTGGTGAGAATTTCAACTCCGGTGAAGCCGAGCTGTTTGACGCAACGCTCGAGCTCCTTGACCGCTTCACTGCCATCCGTCATCGGCACCGTGCCGAAGCCCTTGAAGCGGTCCGGCTGCTTGGCGCAGAACGCGGCGATCCCGTCATTGACCATCTGCGTCGCCGGCACGGCGATTTCGAGCGGCACCGTGTAATAGCATTGCGGCGGCGGCGGCGCGATCATCTGCACATCGATCCCCATGGCATCGAGATCGGCGAGCCTCTCTTCATGACCGGCACGCTCGCGGATATCGGCTTCCTGCTTCTGGCTCAGCGCCTTGGTCTCGGCATTGGCGAAATGCGCCAGCGGGATGGTGGACCAGTCAAGATGCGGCTCGACGAACTTGGCCGCCTCCGGCACGCCGACATGGGAATGAATGTCGATGGTGATGCTTTTGGGCCGCGTCTCGCGCCCGGGCTTGCCATGGCGGCGCGCGGCGGTCGGGGCGTATTTATTCCATTGCTCGGGCATTGATGCTTCCTTGAAATCGGCGTTTGCGTTTACCGGGAAAGCACGGCAACCGGTAATGCGCAATACCCCGTCATTGCGGGGGCCGTGGCCCGATCAGTGCTGCGGACCGCAGAGGCTTAATTCGCGCTCGGCGCGGAAGATATTGCTGTACATGTTGGCGATCCATTGCCGTCCGCTCGACGTAACGTTGAGATAACGGATCGCGGTCTGGACATGCGCCGAGACGCTGTTCCAGTAGAATTGCGGGTAAAGATCGGTCAGGTCGGCCGGCGAGGTGTAGCCAAGCTGCTTGTTGATGCCGACCTCCTCGAATTCGAAATAGAGCGCGTTGGCCTTGCGCAGATAATGCGGATCGCCGAGCTGGCCGATCAGATCGGCGGCGCGCACCAGCTGGCCCTCTTCGTTGTCGGCGTCGTCCGGCTCGTGCGCCGACGGAAACCGGGTGAATTCGATGGCGCGAGCGATCCTCTCGGCATTGAGGACTTCGATTTTCGCAATACGGTCCATCACGAACAGTTTCGAGCGATCGACGTGATAGGGCAACAATGCCGCGTCGGAGGAACCGCGCGGCAATTTGGCCTTGTTGCCTTTGGCGTCGATGACATAGCCGTCATTGCCGTCGCCTTTGAGAATGCCGCGCACATAGCCGATGTCGTGCAGCAGACAGGCGACCAGCAGATGGGCGTAATCGCTGGGATAGGTTGGCGTCAGCAGCGCCCGGCCTTTCATGATGTCGTACCCGACCAACGTCACCAGCATGGTATGTTCGACGTTGTGATAAAGCGCGTCGCTGTTGCCGATGCATTCGATCGATAGCCGGGCGATCGAGGGAATAAGCTCGGTCAAATCGGCATGGGTCGAGCCGAACCGCCGCGTCAGATGATCGGCGAGGTATGAGCCGAGCGCCTCCGCCGATAACTCGGGAACGGTAATCACGTAATCCCCCCTCAAACCCGACCGCCATCGTGACGGCGAGTTTGATGATTTGCAATATCGCCGCTGCTGATTTTTGTGCGGTCGAGGTCACGCGCACGAAGCCGCACACGCGGGCGAATTTGAACATCGCTTTGCGTCCAAACCATGCGGAATCATAGGCAAACGCCATATCGGCTGGAAAGCCAATTCGGGTTTTCGTAGCTTTGTTCAGAATGAGGGATTATCGAGCAGATAATAAAGCCCGCCTGCAATCAGGATAGTAACGGGAAGCGTCACCAGCCAGGCGATGGCGATACGCGACAGCATGCCATAACGCAATCCGGCGCCCGAACTAACCATGGTACCGGCGATGCCGGACGTCACGATGTGGGTGGTGCTGACGGGAAGTCCGGTAAAGCCGGAGATGCCGATCAAGACGCTCGATACCAATTCGGCGGAGGCGCCTTGCGCCGGCGTGAGATGCACATTGCCGAGCCGTTCGCCCAGCGTCGTCACGATGCGCTGATAGCCGATCATGGTTCCGATACCGAGGCAGAGCGCGCTGAGAACGCGCACCCACCACGGCGCATATTCGACAGTGTCGGCGAGCTCCTTGCCCAGGCTTTCGGCGATTTTTTTATCGACCTCACTGATGCCGTTCGCGTCTTCGACATGCTCGAGCTGGGAAATGAGCCGATAGACGTCGTCTCGTACGCTCGACCGCTGCTTGGCATCCTCGCTGCGCAGGCCGAGCTCGCGATACGCGGCGTGATCGAGCGTCGGAAAACCGATGAAGCTCGCCGGTCGCGGTGTAGGGACCGGTGCGCTTTCCAGCCGCTTCGCCGCCTTCAGTGCGGATTTCTTTTGGTCGTCCCCATATTTGTCGATCAAGGGGACCGCCTGCTGCACCGTCTTTTGCAGACCGTTGAGCGACTGCACCGCCATCGGGTTGAGTGCGAACAAGGCCGGGAACAGTCCGATAATGGTCAGCATGATCAGCCCGATGCTTTTCTGGCCGTCATTGGTACCGTGAGCAAAGCTCACGCCCGTGCAGGTGAGGATAAGAATTCCACGCATCCACCAGACCGGAGGGTTCTCATCGGCCGGCTTGTAGAGATTGCTATCATGCGCAAACTTGCGGAGACCCAGATACAAGAAGGCCGACAGCACCGCACCGAGCACTGGCGAAAGCGCCAGCGCTTCCAGCACAGTCCGGAGCTGAGGCCAATGCACGCCGTCGCCAAAGCCTCGGTCGTGGATCAGCGCATCGCCCAGCGCGACGCCAATCAATGCGCCGATCAGGCAATGCGAGCTCGAATTCGGCAAGCCGAACCACCAGGTGCCGATGTTCCAGAACAATGCTGCGATGAATAGCGCCACTAGCATACCGACCGCAGGCGCGCCGCTCGGCGGCGACAGCACTTCGGCCGGCAGGAGTTCGACCAGCGCGTAGGCAACGCTTATGCCTCCGATGAGAACGCCGAGAAAATTCATGAACCCGGACCAGATAACCGCCGGGACCGGCCTGAGCGACTTCGTATAGATGACGGTCGCGACCGCATTGGCCGCGTCATGGAAGCCATTGGTGGCTTCGAAGGCCATGACGAGCAGGAGCGCGAAAATGAGAAGTCCGACGGCGAGCGATGATGCGGGATCGAGATTGGTCAGCACGCAATGTCCCCGTCTTTCGGAACTATGGCGATGGGCGTGGAAAGTTTGTCGTAAGAATCAACACATCAATTTCCAAAACACCTTGAACTTCCGTTTCGTTCCGGTCACGTAAATGTCATGTTATGGCGATGCGGTCCGATCTTGGCGCGCTGCAAATCGAACAGTTTCGCGCCAAGCATGAACGGCGGCCGCAACGCAAACTATAGAATTTCAAAAAACGCCCAAATGCTGACGCAGATCGACATTGTCGGCTTTCAGCGCAGCCGCGGTGGAGACCACGGCAACGCGGCCGGAATTGAGAATGACGATGTCGTCGGCGATATCGAAGACGAGCTTTGGGCTTTGCTCGACCAGCACGATCGAGAGGCCGCTTTCCTTGAGCTTGCGGATGGTCGCCATGACCTCGGCGACGATCTGCGGCGCCAGCCCCTCGGACGGCTCGTCCATCAACAGCACCCGTGGATTGGCCATCAGCGCGCGGCCGATGGCGAGCATCTGCTGCTCGCCGCCGGAAAGATATCCCGCCATCTGCGTGCGCCGTTCGCCAAGCCGCGGAAACATGGCGAACACGGTCGCCTCGGTCCACGGCGCGTGGCGGTTGGCAAAGCCCGTCGCCGCGGCGACCTGGAGGTTCTCGCGCACGGTGAGGCTTTTGAAGATACGGCGGCCTTGCGGCACCAGCGCGACACCGCGCGCGGCAATCATCTCCGGTCCAAGCCTGGTCACCGGCGCTCCGAACACTTCGACCGAGCCGCGGCGTGGCGGCAACAGTCCGACGCTGACATTCATGCAGGTCGATTTGCCGGCGCCGTTACGGCCCAGCAATCCGAGCAGCCGGCCCTCGCCGAGCGTAAACGACACCTTCTGCAGCGCATGGCTGTCGCCGTAGAAGGCATCGACGTCGCAAAGATTGAGCGCGCTATTCGCCAAGATAGACCTCCCGCGTGCGCGGATCGGCCACGACTTCGGTGCGGCTGCCTTCGACTATCACCTTGCCGAAATGCAACAGCGTGATGCGGTCGGCAAAATCCAGCGCCACGTCCATGTCGTGCTCGATCATCACGATGGTGACGTCGCGCGGGATCGCCAGCAGCAGCTTGCGGACATCCTGCCGCTCATCGATAGAAAGCCCAGCGAACGGTTCGTCGAGCAGCAAGAGCTTGGGATTTTGCGCAAGCGCCATCGCGATCTCGACGCGGCGGCGTTCGCCGTAGGAGGTCTCCGACAGCGGCCGCGCCGCGATGTCGCCGAGGCCGACGCGGTCGAGCGCCGAGCGCGCCTGCGCCCGCAAATGGTTCTGACGATGCAGCGCCACCAGCGGATTCCAGCGCAGCGGCGACAAGCCCAGCAAAGCCAGCATCACATTGCGCTCAATGGTGTCGCGCGCGAACAGCGTGATGATCTGATAAGTCCGCGCCATGCCGAGATGGGTGCGCTTGCGGCTCGGCATGCGGGTGATGTCGCGGCCGAACAGCTCGACCGATCCGCCGTTCGGCGACAATTCTCCGGTGATGAGGTTGAACAATGTGGTCTTGCCGGCGCCGTTCGGCCCGATGATCAGCCGGCGCTCGCCGGGATTGACATTGAGATTGACATCGGTCGTGACCCGGAGCCCGCCGAACGATTTGCTCAGGTTTTTGATGACGAGCGCGGTCATGGTTTTTCCACGACCGGCGTCGCCGGTTTCTTTTTATGGCTCGCGCGCCACGCCGCACGTGTTAGCCGCACCGCGCCGGGGACCATTCCCTCCGGCATGAAAATCACGATGGCAACGAAGATCGCCCCGAGCATGAAATTCCAGCGCGTCACATAGGCGCTGACCACGTTCTTGACGATGACGAGGAGCGCTGCGCCGACCACCGGCCCGAGCAGCGTGCCGGCGCCGCCCGAGATGACCATCAGCAAGCCTTCCGCTGACGCGGTCAGCGCCAGCGCCTGCGGGCTGATGAATTCGTTGTAATAGACGAACAGAATACCGGCGACCGAGGTCAAGAGTCCGGAAAACATGAAGGCGCCGAACCGGATCATCCAGACGTGATAGCCGAGCGCATTCATCCGCCGCGGCTGGTCGCGCGTGCCGCACAATGCGGCGCCGAAGGGCGAGCGGACGAAAATCGCCGAAGCCGCGACCGCGAGGAGGAAAACGACCAGTGTCGCGTCGTAAAAGCCGCGCGCATTGGCGAGCGAGAATCCGAATGGCTGCGGCCGCGTCGCCACGCTGATGCCGTTGTCGCCATTGGTGAGGCTGATCCAGCGATAGGCCAGGCCCCAGATGATTTCGCCGAGCGCGAGCGTGATCATGATGAAGCTGATGCCGGTGGCGCGCAGCGCCAGCGCGGCAAAGCCGGCAGTGCCGACCAATCCCGCCGCGATTGCGGCAAGAATCGAAACGGTATGGCCATGGCCGGCAGCGAGCAGATAGGCGGTGACGTAAGCCGAGATGCCGAACAGCCCGGCATGGCCGAGCGACACCAACCCGGCATAGCCGACCAGCACGTTAAGCCCCAACGCAAAGATGGCGTAGAGCAGGATCTGACTTGCGATATTGACGTAATAGATTTCCCTGACCACGAATGGCACCGCAATGAGCGCCAGGACGGCGACCGCGATGGCGATGCGGCGCACGGTGACCGGAACGCTCGCGGTATTGCTCACAGGACTTGTCCTCCGAACAATCCCTGCGGCCGCAGCACCAGCACCAGGACCATCGGCAAGAACAGCACGAAATAGGCGAGCTCCGGGAGGAGCGCCTGGCCGAAATTATAAATGAAGCCGACGATGATGCTGCCGACGAACGAGCCGAGGAGACTGCCGGTGCCGCCGAGAATGACGACGACCAGGGCGAGTGGCAGCATGTCCTGATCAAGCCCCGGATAGACCGACAGGATCGGGCCGCCGATCATGCCGGCAAAACCGGCGAGGCCTGCGCCAAGCGCGAAGACGAGGGTGAAAAGCTGCGAGACGCGGATGCCGACCACGCGCGCCATTTGCGGATCGTCGACGCCGGCACGGATCATGGCGCCGAGCCGGGTGCGATCGAGCATCAGCCACAGCGCGATCGCGAATACGACCGCTATCGCGATTACGGCCAGCCGGTACAAAGGAAACACCGCGCCGGCGGCGCGGACGAATCCGGTAAGGCCCGCCGGCGTCGCCACCGAAATCGGATCACCGCCCCAGCCCATCAAGCATAGATCGGCGGCCATGAAGGAGACGCCGAGTGTCACCAGCACTTGCGCCAATTGCTGGCCGGCAAGCCGGCGCAGCAGCAACCGCTCCATCAATGCGCCGAGCACAGCCACTTCGAGCGCGCCGATCACGGCCGCCAGCCAGAAATTGAGCGTGAAACCCAGCGCGCCGGACAAGAGCGAGGTGCCCAGATAGGCGCCGACCATGAACATCGAGCCATGCGTCAGATTGGGAATCCGCATCAGCCCAAAGATCAGGGAAAATCCTGCCGACAACAGGAACAGCAGACCGCCGAACGTCACGCTATTGACGGTAAGCAGCACCCAGAACGTCATATCGGCTGGCCTCTAGTTTTTCGGAACGCCATTCCGGGACGCGGGCTTAGCCCGCGGGCCCGGAATCCATAATCTCTGACGGTCGGGTTCCTGACGCTGCGAGCCATCTTCAATGCGACGGTGATTATGAATTCCGGGTTCCTCGCGGAGCTCGGCCCGAAATGACGCTAACACTTCGCCAGCGGCGGATAGTCACGCGAATAGACAGGGTGGGCGAGGAACTCCTGTTCCGGCCAAGTCCAGAATTGACTGACGTTCTCGTAGGTCTTGATCGTCTTGTTCCAGTATTTCAGGCCGTATTTGGCACCCTCGGTACCCAGCCGCCTGACGTAGAAATTGCCGATCACGTTGCCGAAATGGTCGAATTTGATCGCACCACGCGGCGTATCCTTGAGTTGCACGGCGCGTAGCGCCGTCATCAGCTTCTCTTTGTCGCTGGCGTTGCCGCCGACGGCCTTCAATGCGGCATCGATCACCTGACAATTGACATAGAGGCCGGCGGCATAGAAACCCGGGATGACGTCATAGCCCTTCATCATCCCGTCGACGAAGCGCTGGTTTGCCGCGCTTTCAAGATCGAGCGTGTAGGGACAGCACGACACCAGCCCGATCGCCTCTTCGCCGAAGCTCTTGAGCAAGGCATCGTCGCCGCCGGTTTCGCCGGTCACCACCGGATATTTCAGGCCGGCGCTGGCGTAAGCCTTCATGAAGCGCAGCGGATTGGAGCCGGCGAAGCCTTGGCAGACGCCGTCGCAATCGCTGATCTGCGCCACATAGGGCGTGTAGTCCGGTGTCACCAAAGGCGGCCACAACTTGTTGACGACGCAGCCGCCGTCTTGCGCGAAAGCAGCTTGGAAGCCGCCCATCTGCTCGTAGCCAAAGGCAAAATCCTCTGAAACGGTGACGACCCGCTTGAGCTTCATTTCGGTCGCCGCGTAGTGGCCCATCGGATGCATCGCCTGCGAGGAGCAAGCCGAGGCGCGCAGCAGGTAAGGGTTGGGCTGCCGTTGCGTCAGGTTATCGGCCGCCGCGAGGCTGAGCGTCGGCATCTTCTGCTCTTTGATGTAATCGCTGATCGCCAGCAGTTCGAAAGCTGCGAGCGGGCCGAGAATGACATCGACCTTGTCGCGTTCGATCAATTCCTGCGCTTTGGTCTTGGTCCCGGCCGGATTGCCGCCGGTATCGGCCGAGATGAAGTCGACCTTGCGGCCGCCGATCATGTAATTCGTTTCCTTCAAATAGGTCAGGACGCCCTGCTCCATCTGAATGCCGCCTTGCGCGAGGGGGCCGGTCTTTACCGTCAAAAGGCCGAGGCGGAACGGCTCGGCCTGCGCAATGGCAGGCGCGGGGAAACGGGTCAGGGCGGCGGCCGCGCCGGCCGCGGTACCGGCCAACAGCGCGCGGCGCGAAATCCTATGAGATCGGATTCTTGCGAGACGAATTCTTACGCGACATTGCAACCCTCCCTCTGGCGCCCGATTATTTTTTGGGCACGTAATCGCCGGTTACGCCCCCGCGTTCCGGCATTTCCAGCCATCATTGGCGAAGCTCTATGGCCGTGTAAAGACCGCTAGTGTCGCGCGCTTCAGCACTTCGCCAGCGGCGGATAGTCACGCGAATAGACCGGGTGGGCGAGGAACTCCTGCTCCGGCCAGGTCCAGAACTGACTGACGTTCTCGTAGGTCTTGATCGTCTTGTTCCAGTATTTCAGGCCGTATTTGGCACCCTCGGTACCAAGGCGCCTGATGTAGAAGGTCCCGACGATGTTGCCGAGGTGGTCGAACTTGACCGGTCCGCGCGGCGTGTCGGTCAAATTGACCGCGCGCAACGCGGTCATGAACTTGTCCTTGTCGCTGGCGTCACCGCCGACGGCCTTCAGCCCGGCATCCACCACTTGGCAACTGACATACATGATGGCGGCATATTGGCCCGGAACGGTATCGTAGTTTTTCAGCATGCCCTCGACGAAGCGATTGTTGCCGGCGGTGTCGAGATCGACCGTGTAGGGTGTGCAGCTGATAAGGCCGAGCGCCTCTTCGCCGAAGCTCTTGAGCAAGGCATCGTCGCCGCCGGTTTCGCCGGTCACCACCGGATATTTCAGCCCCGCGCTGGCGTACGCCTTCATGAAGCGCAACGGATTGGAGCCGGCGAAGCCTTGGCAGACGCCGTCGCAATCGCTGATCTGCGCCACATAGGGCGTGTAGTCCGGTGTCACCAAAGGCGGCCACAGCTTGTTGACGACGCAGCCGCCGTCTTGCGCGAAAGCAGCCTGGAAGCCGCCCATCTGCTCGTAGCCAAAGGCAAAGTCTTCGGTGACGGTGACGACGCGCTTGAGCTTCATTTCCGTCGCCGCGTAATGCGCCATCGGCTGCATCGGCTGCGAGGAGGTTGCCGACGCGCGCAAGAAATACGGATTGGGACGGCGCTGCGTGAGGTCGTCGGCTCCGGCGACACTGAGCGTCGGCGTCTTTTGCTCGCGGATATAATCGGTGATGGCCAAAAGCTCGAAAGCGGCGAGCGGACCGAGGATGACATCGACCTTGTCGCGCTCGATCAATTCCTGGGTCTTGGTCTTGGTGCCGGCCGGATTGCCGCCGGTATCGGCGGAGATGAAGTCGACCTTGCGGCCGCCGATCATGTAATTCGTTTCCTTCAAATAGGTCAGGACGCCCTGCTCCATCTGAATGCCGCCCTGGGCGAGGGGGCCGGTCTTTACCGTCAACAGGCCGAGCCGGAACGGCCCGGCCTGCGCGATGGCGGGTGCCGGGAAACGGCTCAGCGCCGCTGCTGCGGCGGATCCAGCCAACAGCGCGCGGCGCGAAACCTTGCGAGACGAATTCTTGCGAGACATTCCGATCCTCCCTCTGGTGCCCGATTATTATCGGGCACGTGTGCGCCGGTTGCGCCCCCGCGCTCCGGTATTTCTTGCCATCATCGGCGAAGCTCTGTGGCTGTATTAAACACCGCCGGTGTCGCGGCCTCAGCACTTCTTCAGCGGCGGATAGTCGCGCGAATAGACCGGGTGGGCGAGAAAGTCCTGCTCCGGCCAGGTCCAGAACTGGCCGACATTTTCGTAGGTTTTGATGACCTTGTTCCACAGTTTTAGGCCGTATTTGGCCCCCTCGGTGCCGCAACGCCTGACATAGAAATTGCCGACCACGTTACCCAAGTGATCGAACTTCAGCGGCCCCCGCGGCGTGTCGGTGAGTTGAACGGCGCGCAGCGCCGCCATCAGCTTGTCTTTGTCGCCGGCGTCGCCGCCGGTCGCCTTGAGCGCGGCCTCGACCACTTGGCAATTGATGTAAAGCCCGGCGGCATAGAAGCCCGGAACATTGTTGAAGTTCTTCGCCATGCCGTCGATGAAGCGGTGATTGCGTTCGGTATCGAGGTCGAGTGAATAGGCCGAGCAGGAGATCAACCCGATGGCCTCGTCGCCGAAGCTATGCAGCAGCGCATCGTCACCGCCGGTCCATCCGGTCACCACCGGATATTTCATACCGGCGCCGGCATAGGCTTTCATGAAACGCAGGGGATTGGAGCCGGCAAAGCCCTGGCAGACACCGTCGCAATCGGCGATCTGCGCGATATAGGGCGTGTAGTCCGGCGTGACCAAAGGTGGCCACAGCTTGTTGACGATGCAGCCGCCGTCAGCCTCGAAGGCGGATTGGAAGCCGCCCATTTCCTCGTAGCCGAAAGCGAGATCCTCCGCGACGGTCACGATGCGCTTTAACTTCAATTCGGTCGCCGCGTAGTGTCCCATCGGGTGCATTGCCTGCGACGACGTCGCCGACGCACGCAGGAAATATGGATTGGGCCGCCGCTGCGACAGGTCGTCGGCGGCCGCGAGGCTCAACAGCGGCGTCTTCTGCTCGCGGATGTAATCGGTGATGGCCAAAAGCTCGAAGGCGGCGAGCGGGCCCAAGATGACATCGACCTTGTCGCGTTCGATCAGCTCCTGAGCCTTGGTTTTGGCGCCGGCCGGAGCGCCGCCGGTGTCGGCGGTGACCAGTTCGACCTTGCGGCCGGCCATCGTGTAATCGGTCTCCTTCAAATAAGTGAGAACGCCCTGCTCCATCTGGATGCCGCCCTGGGCGAGCGGCCCGGTCTTCACGGTGAGAAGCCCGAGCTTGAACGGCGCGGCTTGCGCAATGGCGGGAGCCGGAAAGCCGCCGAGCGCCGCGGCGGCGCCCGCCGCACTGCCGGCAAGCAGCGCGCGGCGCGTGACTTTATGTGACAGGCCCTCGCGAGACATTCCGTCCTCCCCCTCTATGGGCGCCATTAGTGCGACGCCGCAGTGTTTGCTTACCGGCTTATGGACTGCGCAGCGCTTATACGATCATTTCTTGGCTTTTACATTCTGCATTTTTCGCTCACGTTTTTCGCTTCGCGGCTTTCGATTCCAGCTTTTGCGGCTTCTGTGCCGGGATGATCGGCAACAGCAGATAAGGACGCGCGTTGCCGCCGAAATGCAGCGCCGTGGTGCCGCTGAAGATCTGCGCCGGCCGATCGCGCGGATCGTCGTGCAGGAATGGGCCGCAGCCGGTCAATTCGTTCTTGAAATTCGACAGCTTGCCGCCGCTCGGTCCGCCATAGACGTAATCCTTGCCGCGGATGGTCAACGCGACACGGTGACCGGCCGGCACGACGATTGAGGTCGGCCAGATTTCGATGTCGAGCTCCGCTACCTCACCGGGTTTGAGCGGCTGCTCCTTGGTATGGGTGTGATAGGGCCGATAGGGCTTGGTCAGCTTGTTGTCGAGTTGGCGATGCGACGCCCGCAGCCAGCCCTGACCGACCGGCGTGTGCGGATCGATGGCGCCCTGGAACACCACTTCCTTGAAGTCGGGCGAGAACACACGGAGCATCACAAAGATGTCGGCGTCGCTGGTTGACGACGAGACAAAGAGTTTCAGCGCCGACGGTCCGGTGATCTCCGTGTCCTGCGCAAAGGGCGGTGTGACAAACGTAATGCCGTCTCCCATCGCCTCGAACCGGAGCGCCGTTTTCCTTTTCGCGCCGGCCGGCTTGCCGGTCAGTGCGCCCTGTGCGGGATCGAGGTAAAGCCGCGTCCATTTCGTGCGCTTGAGCGGCCATTCCTGCTCGGCACGCTCGGCGAAACTGTCGACATGGCGGACCTGGAGCTGCACCGGCGGCTGCTTGTTCCAGCCGTTTTTCTTGCCGTGCAAGAAATAATCGAAGAAGCGCAGCTGCAACTCACGCCCGTAGTCGGTGTAGAAATGCGTCCAGTGCTCGATGCCGTGGGCTTCGAGCCATTTCTGCTTAGACGCGGCGCGCACGAACCCCTCGAAATTGCCGCGCGGATGCAGCCCCTGCCCGCCCCAATTGGCCGCCGACAGGAACGGCACCTTGACCTTGCTCCACACCGGCGAACGGGCGCGGTGATAGTCATCATCGAGCGGATGAGCGGCGATGTCGGCGCCGAAATTGCTGCGGTTCTTCGCCAGCTCTTCTTCCGACAGGAATTCCGGCCCGCAGACCAATTCACCGTGCACGCGGCTCCGCTTGCCGCGCTCGCCCGAGCCGTATTGCACGGTCTTGACCTGCATGTCGTACCAGTTTTCCCAGAACGTCGAGACGATGCCGCCATGATGGGTCATGTCGCGGTACCAGTCAGCGGCGCCTTCCCAGATGCACATCGCGGCGAGATGCGGCGGTTCGAGCGACGCCACGTGCCACTGATTGATGCCGTAATAAGAGATGCCGTTCAGCCCGACCTTGCCGTTCGACCACGGCTCACCGCCGGCCCATTCGATGCAGTCGTAGAAATCCTTGGTCTCGCGAGGCGAGAAATGATCGATAAAGCCCGGCGATACGCCGCAGCCGCGTGAATCGACGCGCACGCAGGCGTAATTATGCGGCACCCATTTCTCCGGATCGACCACTTCCCAGCTTTGATAGAGGTTGCTGGAGCCGGCGGCGACGTCAGGGTGCTTTTCCACCATGCGCTGCCACGCGCTCGGATAGCCGTCCTGGAAGGCGAGCCCCTTGGCATAAGGGCCGTAGCTCAGGATCACCGGGTAGCGGCCGGCAGCGACCGGCCGGAACACATCGGCGCGCAGCACGAGGCCGTCATCCATGGTGATCGGCACGTCCCAATCGATGTGCATGCCGTCGCGCGTTTCACTGCGCTGTTGGTGGCTCTTGCGGTCGCCCACGCTCGCCGCCATGCGGGCTTCGCCTTCAAGCGATGACATGCGTTTCCTCCAGCTGTTTTGGCGACAGCTTAATGCATCAATTTTGTGATGCTAGGGGTCCCCGCGCCTAAAATGCGTGACTGGACAATTGTAAGGCGATGCCTTACAATTCGACCGTGATCCGATCCTTTCGAAGCAAGGGGTTAAGGCGTTTCGCTGAACACGGCGATCCGTCAAGACTCAGCGTGCGGAACCCTGATCGCATAAGGCGCATTTTGCTAGCGCTTAATGCAGCCAGATCGCCGGAGACGATGAACGTGCCGGGCTTTCGATTCACGCCCTGAAGGGTTCGGATCGTGGCCGCTATGCCGTGGATGCGAGCGGAAATTGGCGCATAACTTTCGCTTGGAATGGCGAAGATGCGGTCGACGTAGATTTGGAGGATTATCACTAATGGGCAAGAATCGTCTTGTTCGAGGTCTAAAGCCAATGCATCCGGGGGAGATGTTGCGCGAGGATGTGCTGCCAGCGCTTGGCAAATCCAAGACGGAGATCGCGCGCTTGCTCGGCGTTTCGCGGCAGACACTCTACGATATTCTCGACGAGAAACAGCCGGTGACTCCCGGCATGGCGCTGCGATTGGGCAAGCTTCTCGGCAACGGTCCCGATCTGTGGATCAATCTGCAACGCACTTATGATCTTGCGGTTGCGGAACACGATCTTGCGGGCAAACTCAAGAAAATCCCGACGCTGACGGCGGCTTGAAATCCAGGCGTCATTGCGAGCCAACGGGTCCGGGCCCGAAGTGGCCGGCCCGATGACAAGCTCCGCGAAGCAATCTAGACGGCGCTAGGTCTGGATTGCTTCGTCGCTTTCGCTCCTCGCAATGACGAGTTAATAACGCGATACTTAGCCTTTGCGTTTTGACTTGCTCTTCCCGCGTTTCACACCCGCCATCTTTTCCAGCACGGCGCAGACGGCGGCAGTGTCTTCGGCGCCGCGGCCGGTTTTGAGCGCCTTGTCGTAGATCGCGCTCGAGGCATCGAACATCGGCGTCGGCACTTTGATCTTGCGGGCATAGCTGCCGATGACGTCCATGTCCTTCTGCCAGACCGAGATCTTCATGGTGACGTTCTTGTAATTGTCTTTCACCATCATCGGGGCGCGCAATTCGAACACGCGGGAATTGCCGGCACCGGTCTGGATCAGATCGAAGATAAGCTGCGGCGGCAGGCCAGCCTTCATCCCCAGCACCATCGCCTCGGCGCTCGCGACGTTGTGGATGGCAACCAGCAGATTGGCGACGTATTTCATCCGGCTGCCATTGCCGAATTCGCCGACGTCGTGCACCGCGCGTGTGAAGCCCGCGAACAGCGGCTTGAGCTTTTTGATTTCGGCGGCGCCGCCCGAGGCATAGACCACCAGATCTTTTGTCTTCGCTTGCGCGCCGGTGCCGCTGACCGGGCAATCGAGCAGGACATGGCCGGCCTTGCGCAGCACAGCTTCGGCCTTGGTCTTGTCTTCGATGGTGAAGGTCGACATTTCAACGATGACATGTGGCGGCAGCTTCGCTTTGGCCATCGCGGCCGCGGTCGCCGCCAGCGCTTCCGGCTTGGGCAGGCTGGTGATGACGGTCTTCGCCTTGCGCGCGACATCGACGGCGTCGGACGCGATCTCGACGCCGAGTTTCGCCAGCGCGCGGCGCCGTTCCGGCGCGACGTCAAAGCCGATCACGCGCCAGCCGGACGCCACCAGATTTTGCGCGAACGAACCGCCCATGATGCCGAGGCCGACGACACCGACGACGCCTTTGCTTGCCATGCTGCTTTCCTTCTCTTTTTCAAAGCGCGCGACGCTATGGCATCCGCTCCCCTCCGCGCAAGCGGCTTTCTCAACATCGTCATTCCGAATTGCCGCAAAGCGGCAAGTCCGGAATCCATAAACACAGACCTTGCAGAACCGGCGCCGGAGTGCTGGTCTCTGACGATAATGATTATGGATTCCGGGCTAGCGGGCTCAAAGCCCGCGCCCCGGAATGACGGGGAGAGAGAACACCACATGCGTATTGGAATTGCCGGCATCGGCAAAATGGGTGCGGCGATCGCGGCACGCTTGATCGAAACCGGCCACGAAGTCGCGGTTTGGAATCGGACGCCTGAAAAAGCCAAGGCCGTCGCCGGCGCAACAGCTGCGGCAACGCCGGCTGAACTGGCGCAACGCGCTGAAGCGGTCATCACAATCCTTACCGACGCCGCAGCCGTCGACGCGGTTTACAATCGGCCGTCCGGCCTGCTGAGCGGCAATGTCACCGGCAAACTGTTCATCGAAATGAGCACCGTCATGCCGGCCACAGAGATCGCGCTCGCCGCGGCGGTGCGCAGCAAAGGCGCCGCCTTTGTCGAATGTCCGGTCGGCGGTTCGACCGGACCGGCGCGGCAAGGCAAGCTCATCGGACTCTTGGGCGCGGACGACGCCGACGCCGCCCGCGCACGGCCGATCCTGGAGCAGCTTTGCCGGCGGGTCGAGCACGCGGGGCCGGTCGGCTCCGGCGCCATCCTTAAATTTACCGTCAACTTGCCGCTGATGGTGTATTGGCAGGCGCTGGGCGAGGCGCTGGCGCTGGCCCGCTCCCTGCCGGTCGATCCGGCGCGGCTGATGGATTTGTTGAGCGAAACCTCCGGCGGCCCGAACGTCCTCAAAGTGCGCGGGTCCGGCGTCGCGTCGATGCTCAAGGGCGGCGATGCCGGCCCGGTGACATTCAATGTCGACGGCGGCATCAAGGACATGCAATCGATGCTCGCCGAGGCGAAGACGCGCGGCATCGACTTGCCGCTCGTCGAACGTGCGCTTGCCTGCTACGAAGAGACCAAGCGCCATCGCTCAGGCGGCGCCGAAATCTCCACCGTCTCGGTCTATTGGGCCAACCGCAACAAGCGGTGAGGATTTTCCAGTCAACACATCGGAGCCAACATGTCGATTACACTTGCGCAAGCTTCCACCATCGTCGATGTCGCGCTGAAGAAGGCGCGCGACAGCAATCTCGCGCCGCTCACCGTTGCCGTGCTCGATGCCGGCGGCCACCTCGTCGCCTTCAAGCGCGAGGATAAATCCGGCCTGCTGCGTTTCGATATCGCCTTCGGCAAAGCCTGGGGCGCGCTCGGCATGGGCTTCGGCTCGCGCACGCTGGCGAGCCGCGCGGCCAAGACCCCGCAATTCTTCACCATGCTGGCGGCGGCAAGCGGCGGCCGCATGATCTCCAATCCGGGCGGCGTGCTGATCCGCGACGGCGGCGGCAATGTCATCGGCGCCTGCGGCATTTCCGGCGACACGTCGGACAAGGACGAAATGTGCGCCATCGCCGGCATCGAGGCGGCGAGCCTCAAGGCCGATCCGGGACTTGATTAGTTGTTGCAGGGTGGGTTGAGCGAAGCGAAGCCACCCTTCTCCGCAGCTGGTTGATGGGTTTCGCTTCGCTCAACCCATCCTACGAAGGGCTGTCGTCATGAAATTTTTTGCATTCTGGCGCTCGCTCGCGAGCTATCGCGTCCGCATCGCGCTCAATCTCAAGGGCGTCGTGCCGGACGAGGTGATCGACATCAATCTGATGAAGGGCGCGCAGCGCGAAGCGTCTTATCGCGCGGTCAATCCGATGATGGCGCTGCCGGCGCTGGTCGACGGTGCCGGACCGGCCTTGTTCGAATCGCTCGCTATCATCGAATATCTCGACGAAACCCATCCGGAACCACCGCTGTTGCCGCGCGATCCGCGCGGCCGCGCCCGCGTCCGCGGCATCGCCCAGATCATCGCTTGCGACTCGCACCCGCTGATCGTGCCGCGGGTGCGCGAATATCTTGAAAATGAATTGCATATCGACGAGGCGGCGCGGACCACATGGTGCCAGCATTGGCACAAAGCGGCGCTGACCGCGCTCGAAACCCATCTGCAGGACAACGCCACCGGCCGCTATTGTCATGGCGACACGATCACGCTCGCCGATATTTGTCTCGCCAGTCAGGCGGCGGGGGCGAAATTTTTCAACGTCGACACCGCGCCTTTCCCGATTTTCTCGCGGATTACAACCGAGCTTTCCGAGATCGACGCCTTTGCCCGTGCCCACCCGCTAAAGCAACCGGGGGCGCCGGCAGCGGGATGATTGGGTTACATCCCTTTCATATTCATCGCCACTGAAGAAAACTGCCGCACATCGCGCTTGGCCACCATGTCCTTCGTGGTTGCGACGAATTTCTTGAAATGATCGGTCGCGCGATGCGCTTCGAGCGCGGCCGCGTTGTCGTAGACTTCGAAGAAAACCACATGATGCGGATCGTTGTCCGCGACTATAATGTTGAATTCGCGACAGCCGGAATCCTTGGGCGAGGCCGCGCCATTTTCCTTGGCCGCCGCCATGAACTTGTCGAAGCTTTCCGGCACGATGTCGAGATTGACCAAGTTGACCAGATAAGGTCCGGACTGAGCCGCAGCCTCGTGACCGCGGAGCGGCAAGAGCATCCATGAAGAGATGCCAACAGCTACAGCAACCGCAGATAAAATTGCCGATTTGCGCATAATCGATCCTCCCGGTGGTTACTTTTGTAATGGCGCGAGACCGCGTTTGCCGCCCGACGTCGCGCCAGTATGAGGGTATCGATTTTTTGGATGGCCCGAAAGGCGGTCTCTACCACCAGTTCGCGAAATGATGCACGGGGCCGTGGCCGGCGCCGACGCCGAGACGGTCGGCCGCGGCGATGGCGGCGGTGATGTAGGCCTTGGCGTCACGCACCGCACCGGCAAGGGCTTGGCCCTTGGCCAAGCCGGCGGCAATGGCCGAAGATAAGGTGCAGCCTGTGCCGTGGGTGTTTTTCGTTTCGCTGCGCGGCGCGGCAAACCGCGTAAATCCGTCGGCATCGACGAGAAGATCAACGCTTTCCGGCCCGCCGCCGTGTCCGCCTTTGATCAGCACCGCGCCAGGACCGAGCGCCAGCAACGCTTGCGCTTGCCTGCGCATCTCGCTTTCGTCGGCCGCGACTGACGTATCCACGAGTAAAGCAGCCTCGTGCAAATTCGGCGTGAGCAAATCTACCGTCGCGATCAGTCTCCGCAGCGCGTCGATGGAATCGGCACGCAACAACTTTTCGCCCGAGCTCGCAGCCATGACGGGGTCGAGCACCACATTGCGGGCGCTATAGCGGTCGAGGGCCGCGGCGACCGCCCCGATCGCCGCGCCGCTTCCCAGCATGCCGATCTTCACCGCCGCCACATCGAAATCGGAAAACACCGCGTCGATCTGCGCCGTAATGAAATCCGCCGGCACCTCGTGAATGCCGAAGACGCCTTTGGTATTCTGCGCCGTAAGCGCCGTGATGACGGTCGTGCCATAGACGCCGAGCGCGGAGAATGTTTTCAGATCCGCTTGCACGCCGGCGCCCGCGCCCGAGTCAGAGCCGGCAATCGTCACGGCAACCGGCACGGCCATCATCCGCCTCGTTTCGCCAGGGCTGTATCGACGATATGGCGCAGCGTGCGTGCCGCTGCGGCCGGATCCGGCGCAAGTGAGATCGCCGAGATGACGGCGATACCGTTGGCGCCGGCACCGATGACGGCGGCCGCGTTACCGGCATCGATACCGGCGATACCGGCGAGCGGCAATTTGGGTGCGCGGCGATGCAACACCGCGGCAATGCGGCCCAAACCCTCGGTGCCTATCGGCACGTTCTTCTGCTGCTTCGACAGTGTGACATAGACGCCGCCCGAGCCGACATAATCGATCAGCTCGATGGGGGCAGCCTCCGCCGCGTCCGTCGATTTGATCGAGATGCCGATCAACGCCTTCGGTCCGAGCAGCCGCCGGGCGTCCCCCGCCGTCATGTCCTCCGGACCGAGATGCACGCCGTCCGCCTCGGCAGCCAGCGCGACGTCGACGCGGTCGTTGACGACAAATGGCACGCCGAACGGCCCGAGCGCCTGTTTGATCGCCCGCGCCGACGCGACCATATCCCGCGTGTCGCCTTTTTTGTCGCGCAGTTGAATGAGCGTCGCGCCGCCCGCGGCACACAGCCGCGCCAATTCGGCGAGATCGCGGCCGCCGGCGCGCTCGGGATCGACAATGGCATTGAGACGAACATCGACCGGCATATCAACATACTCCATTACAGGCGTGCCCGGATGACGGATGTGCTATATAGCATCTACGCCGATTTCGGAGACGCGCATGATTCCCTTTTTCGTCCAGATCAAGTGCCAGCTCGGCAAGTCCTACGAGGTCGCCAACAAGCTGGCGGACGCCGAAATCGCCTCGGAAATCTATTCCACCGCCGGCGACTTCGACCTGTTGGTAAAATTCTACGTCGATCCATCGACCGACATCGGTCATTTCATCGCCGAGAAAGTACAGGTCATTCCCGGCATTGCCGACACCCGCACCATCCTGACCTTCAAGGCGTTCGGGGCGTTATAGCCCCGCCGGCCATGGCGGCTGCAATCTCGGTATCGCGCTTGTGCGCCAAAGCGAGTTGATGCTCGCGCCAGATCACGAACAGGCCGGCGGCGGCGATGATCGCCGAGCCGAGGGTGATCATGACCGTCGGGGTTTCACCGAACATCACATAGCCGAGCAGAAGCGCCCAGATCATCGACGTATAGTCGAACGGCGCAACGACCGAGGCGGACGCGTAGCGATAGCTTTCGGTCATGATGATATGCGCCAGGCCGCCGAGAATTCCGGTGCCGATCAAGGCTAGAAACTCGGCGCTGGTGGGCGTGATCCAGCCGAACGGCAAGGTCACGAGTTCCGGCCAGTGCGCAGATCAGCGAGAAGTAGAATACGATCGACGATGTCGTTTCGCTTGTGGTCAGCCTGCGGGTTTGAATCATGGCCCCGGCATTACAGACCGAACCGGCCAGCGCATAGCACACGCCGGCCACGCTCACGGCGCTGGCAAGCACGATGGCCAATTCCTCGCCGGAAAAATGCGGTGCCAGCACCACCAGCACGCCGATAAATCCGACGATGACAGCGGATCAGCGGTAGAAGCGCACGCGCTCTTTGAGCACCAAGGCGGCCAGCGCCACGCTGAACAGCGGCGACGTAAATGAGATGGCATTGGCCTCGATCAAGGGCAGCCGCGCCAGCGCGCCGAAATTGCAGAACATGCCGACGATGCTGATGGCGCCGCGGCTCGCCTGGCCGAGCGGGCGTTCGGTCCGTACCGCCGCCATAAGCTCGCCGCGCCAAGCATAAACGACCATTACCGGCACGATGGCAAAAGCCGAGCGATAGAACACCACTTCGCCGATCGGATAGCGTGCGCCGAGATAGCGGATCAGCGCCGACATCCCCGCGAATAGCACCGCCGAGACAAGCTTGAGAAAAATTCCTTTGCCGATATTCATGCGCGCTCGGCGGGGAAAGCGGTTCAGTTCTTTTTCGGCGGCCGCGGCGGCCCCTGCACCGGCGGCAACGAAGCGATATAGTTGGCGATCGCGGCGCGGTCGTCGGCACCAAGCAGCGACGTATTGGCGATGACCTCGGCCATCGCGCTGCCGGCGAAATCGCCGGACGGAGTCATACCGTTATCGAGAAAGCTTGCTATATCCTTTTCCGACCAGACATTCTCGCCCTGCCGCAGCCCGACCGGCGTGATATTCGGCACCCAGCCTTCACCATCCACCGCCGGGCCGCCGGCGAAGCGTTCGCTTTCGATGATGCCGCCAAGCACATTGCGCGGCGAGTGGCATTCGGCGCAATGGCCCGGCCCATTGACCAGATAGGCGCCCCTGTTCCACTGCGCCGATTGCGCCTGATCGGACACGAACGGGCCGCCGTGCAGGAACAACAATTTCCAGCCGCCGAGCAGCCGCCGATCGTTGAAAGGAAACGTCAGATCGTGACGGCGCGCGCGGCCCGGTACCGGCGGCAAGGTTTTCAGATAGGCGAATAGATCGCGCACATCGTCGAGCCGCATGTGCTGGTACGACGTGTAAGGAAAGGCCGGATAGAGATTGGTGTCGTGCTCCGACGTCCCCTTCCACAGTGCGGTGACGAAATTCGCTTCGTTCCAACTACCGATGCCGTCCTTGGGATCCGGCGAAATGTTGGGCGGGTAGAATGTCCCGAACGGCGATTTGAGCGCGAGCCCCCCACCAAGCCGCGTGCGATCGACTTTGTTGGGATCCTTGTTCGGGACGGCATGGCAGGAGGCGCAGCCGCCAGCGGCGAACATGGTCTTGCCGTTGTCGACATTAGGCGTATAGGGCTGCAGTGCCGAGGCGGGCACAACCTCCGGCAAGGTCAGGATCCAGAACGCAGCGAGGCCGACAATGATGCCAAGCGCGGCAACGAGCACGAGTTTCCGCAATGCCGGCATGCAGCGGCCTCAATCAGTTCAGTCGTCGCCCCCGAGACAGACATAGCGAATCGAGCGCAAAAAAGCGAAGGGCGAGCCAACCATAGGTTGGCCCGCCCGCGCCAACCGGCGACAAGCCTATCAGCTTTTCTTGATGCGATAACTTTCGTGGCAGGAGCTACAATCCTTGCCGATGGTAGCAAAATTGGCCTTCAGACTGTCGAGATCCTTGGTGTTGTCCTGCCCCGCTTTCACGTCTGCGGAAAATTTCGCCATGGCCGCCTTGAAGTCGTCCGGCTTGTCCCAGATCGCCGGCGCTGCGGTGGTGTGATCGCCGGTTTTCGAACAATCGGGAAATAATGTCGGCATCTGACCAGCATCGTTGGCGAAGGCGGCAAAAATCTCCTTGACCTTAGCGAGGTCGAAAGGCGTCTCGCCCTTGATCATCGAAGAACCGACCTTCGCCATGTCAGCACTGCGTTTCATCAGTGTTTGGCGCTTATCGATTATGTCTTGACAACTCTGCGCCGATGCGGCGGTCACGCCGAATAATAGAACGGCAAAGACGACGAAAAGTTTTTGAATCATGGGACAGCTCCTCAAGGCGATCGGACGTCGGCCCGACGCAATTATACCAGCACGGCGTAGCACCCGGCATGCATTAAACACCAGCTCGGCAAGCTTATTCCGCCGCCACGAAGTCTAGCCTACGCTGTGTTTCCATCAGATGAAATCCCCGCCGCCGCCTCTGCCGGCCGGCCGGGATCGTGCTTTCCCTTGCCGCGCCGCGACCCAACCTGGGCGATCCGGCGCGCGATGACATAGAACACCGGTGTGAAGATCAGGCCGAATGCCGTCACCCCGATCATGCCGAAGAACACTGCGGTGCCGAGCGCCTGGCGCAGTTCCGCGCCGGCGCCGATCGCCCACACCAGCGGCGTCACGCCGAGGATGAAGGCGAACGACGTCATCAGGATCGGACGCAGCCGCAGCCGCGTTGCCTCGACCGCCGCCTGCCACCGGCTGCGGCCATGGTCTTCAAGCTGGTGAGCGAATTCAACGATCAGGATGGCGTTCTTCGCCGCCAAGCCAATCAGCACGACGAAACCGACCTGGGTGAGAATATTGTTGTCCTGGCCGCGGATAATGACCCCGGTAATGGCGGCGACCAGGCACATCGGCACGATCATGATCACCGCGAGCGGCAGAGTCAGGCTCTCATATTGCGCCGCCAGTACCAGGAACACGAACACCACTGCCAGCACGAAGGCGAACATCGCCGTGCTGCCCGCCCTGATCTGCTGAAAAGCGAGCGTCGTCCATTCCGTGGCAAAGCCCGGCGGCAGCGTCTCGGCCGCGAGCTTGTCCATGGCCGCGATCGCCTGACCCTGCGAATAGCCGGGCGCGGCCGCGCCATCGAGCTCGGCCGCGGGATAGAGATTGTAATGCGGCACTCGGTAGGGCCCCGCGATACTATCCACAGTGGTGAAAGAGCCGAGCGGCACCGTATTGCCGTTGGAATTGCGCACGCGGATCTTCAGCACGTCGCTGACATTCATCCGGTCCTGGTCGCGCGCCTGCGCAGTGACGCGGAAGGTGCGGCCGAACAGATTGAAGTCGTTCACGTAGGACGAACCGATATAGATCTGCAGCGCGTTGAACACGTCCTGCACATTGACGCCGAGCAGCTGCGCCTTGGTTCGGTCGATATTGAGATAAACTTCCGGCGTCGAGGTCTCGAACAGCGTGAACACTTGGGACAGACCGGGTGTGTGACCGGCTTGTGCCATCAAAGCATCGGTGGCCTCGCGGAGTGCCGCCGGTCCTTTTCCTTCACGATCCTCGACCATCATGCGGAAGCCGCCGGCGGTGCCGATGCCCCGCACCGGCGGCGGCAGCACCGGGACGACGAAGGCTTCCTGGACACCGGCAAGCTTGCGGATCAATTCACGCTGGATCGAGATCGCCGACTGGCGCGAATCGCGGCCGCGTTTCTTGTAGTCGTCTAGCGTCAGAAACAGCGCTCCGGCATTGGGCGCATTGGTGAAGGTCGCGCCGGAGAAGCCGACGACATTTACGGCATGCACCACGCCGGGCACGGTCAGCGCGATGTCGAGCACGCGCTGCTGCACCTCGTCGGTGCGGGCGAGCGAAGCGCCGGGCGGCAATTGCACGACGACGATGATATAGCCGGCATCGACCTGGGGAATGAAACCGACCGGTGTCGATCGGAACGCGTTCAAACCAAGCCCGATGACGACCAGATAGACCGCGACCATCAAAACCGTTCGCCGCACCGTGCGCGTCGCCAGCCAGGATATGCCGATGCCGACTTTGTCGAAGCCGCTGTTGAAATAGCCAAAGCAGCGGTGAAGCGGCCATTCCCACCAGCGGTCGCGATGGTCGGCTTCATGCCGCTTGAGCAGCAGCGCGCACATCGCCGGCGACAATGTCAGCGACACGATCAGCGAAATGACGGTGGCGCCGGCAATGGTCAGGGCGAATTGCCGGTAGAACTGCCCGGATATGCCGGTAATGAACATCGAGGGCACGAACACGGCGCACAGCACCAGCGCGATCGCAACCAGCGCCGAGCCGACCTCGTCCATGCTTTTCTTCGCGGCCTCGCGCGGCGGCAGGCCGGACGCGATATTGCGCTCGACATTCTCGACCACGACGATGGCATCGTCGACCACGATGCCGATCGCGAGAACGAGGCCGAACAGCGTGAGATTGTTCAGCGTGTAGCCGAACGCCGCCATGAACAGAAAGGTGCCGACAAGCGATACCGGTATAGCGACCAGTGGAATGATCGCGGCGCGCCAAGTCTGCAGGAACAAGATCACGACCAGCACAACGAGGATGATGGCCTCGCCGATCGTCTCGATCACAGCATCTACCGACTGCTGGATGAATTGCGTCGGGTTGTAGACAATGGCGTATTTGACGCCAGGCGGAAAGCGCTTCGACAGGTCTGCCATCAGGTCGATGACGCCCTTGGCGGTGTCGAGCGCATTCGAGCCCGGCCGCTGAAAGATGGCGAGTGCCACGGCTGGATCGTGGTCAAGATAGGAATTCGACGAATAATCGAGCGCGGCAAGCTGGATGTCGGCGACATCTTTCAGCCGCACCACGGCGCCCGGCGTTTGCTTCACCACGATGGAGCCGAACTCGTCGGGATTATCGAGCCGGCCGAGCGTCTGCACCGCGATCTGGAACGCGCCCGGATGCGCGACCGGCGGCTGCCCCAGCACGCCGGAGGCGACCTGAATATTCTGCGCCTGCAGGGCGTTGGTGACGTCGCTTGCGGTCATACCAAGCGATTGCAGGCGGTCCGGATCGAGCCAGATGCGCATTGAATAATCGCGACTGCCGAACACCGAGATCGAGCCGACGCCGTCGACACGGGTGAGCGGATCGGTGACTTCGAGCGTGGCGTAGTTCGAGATGAACAAGGCGTCGCGCGACTTGTCGGGCGAATAAAGGTGCACGACCATCATCAGATCGGGCGACGCCTTGGTCACCGTCACGCCGATATTGCGCACGTCGGCCGGCAGCCGCGGCTGCGCAATGGCGACGCGGTTCTGCACTTGCACCTGGGCGATATCGAGATTGGTGCCGAGATCGAAACTGACCTGGATGGTGAAGCGGCCGTCAGCGGTCGAGTTCGAGTACATGTACAGCATGTTCTCGACGCCGTTGATCTGTTCCTCGATCGGCGTGACGACCGTCGCGGCAACGACGTCGGCGCTGGCGCCGGGATACTGGCCGGAGACGTTGATCACCGGCGGCGCGATCTCGGGGTATTGCGCGATCGGCAGGCGCGCGAACGACACGCCGCCAAGGATCAGGAATACGATCGACACCACAGCGGCGAAGATCGGCCGGTCGATGAAGAAATGCGAGATGCGCATTAGAACACAAATAGCTTTTCCCGGACGCGATGCAGCGCGAAGCGGTGCATCGCTGATCCGGGATCGTTAAAGGCTCGGAGTGTGCGAAGGCCCAGCGTCTGCAGCACACCACTTTGTGCTGCGCCGCGCCCGGGATGAGCCGCTGATCCGACGCTCATTGTCCGACTTTGCCCCATCAACCGGCTTTGGCTTCGTTGCCTGTTTTCGGCGGCGAAGGGGCCGGTGCACCTTGCGTTTCCGCGTTCACTTTGATGCCGGCGCGGGCCCGCATCAGACCGTTGACGATGACGCGGTCGCCGATCGCAAGTCCGTCTTTGATGACACGCAGGCCGCCGTCGAGCTGACCCAGCGTGACATATTTCTGCGCCACCATGCCGTCGTCGCCGACCACCAGCACGTATTTGCGCGCCTGCTCGGAGCCGATCGCGGCATCCGGAATAAGGAGCGCGGTATAAGGCGACGAACCGGGGACGCGGATGCGGCCGAACATGCCGGGAGTGAAAATACCGTCGGGATTGGCAAACACGGCGCGGCCGCGGATCGTGCCCGAGGATTGACTGATGACATTGTCGACAAAGTCGATCTTGCCGGTGTGGAGGAAATCGTTCTCGTCGATCAGCCTCAGCGCAACCGGAACGCCGCCATCGACGCCACCTTGTTTTCCGGCGAAGCGCTGATAGCGCAGATACGACGCCTCATCGAAAGTGAATTCGAAACGGATCGGATCGACCGATACGATGGTGGCAAGCAGCGTGGTGTTGCCGCCTGGGCCGCCGGTCACGAGATTGCCGACAGCGACACGGCGATCGCCGATTCTGCCGTCGATCGGTGCGCGCAATTCGCTATACTCGTTGAGATCGAGTTCGGCCGAATGCACCATGGCTTCCTGCGCGGTGACTGACGCCTGAGCGACGGCCTTGGCCTGGGTGCGCTGATCGTAGGCCTGTTCGGTGATGGTCTTGTTCTGCAGCAGGCTTTGGCCGCGCGCAAGATCGCCCTCGGCAAACGCAAGATTGGCGCGGGCCTGGGCGAGGTTGGCGCGCATCTGCTCAAGCGCGATCTCGAAAGGCCGGCGGTCGATGGTGAATAAGGGATCGTCCTGCTTCACCATCTGGCCATCGGTGAAATCGATTCGTTGCAGGTAGCCGGACAGTCGGGCACGGATCTCGACCGAATTCACCGCAACGAAGCGGCCGACATATTCGTCCTGATCGACCACGGTCCGCTGCACCGGATTAGCGACAGTAACGGCTGGCGGCTCCGCAGCGGCGCTCTGCTGCTGGCCTTGCCCGCAGCCGGCCAGCGCGACCGAAAGCACGGTCGCCACCGAAAACAGCACGGCAATTCGCGCCGCGTTGGCGAAATTCATGACTCTCCCCATAAGCGCTTTGCCACCATAGGCGTCCGCATTCGTCAATCACGGATGCCGCCGGCTCGTCGCCCTTTTCGCGCCCGGCAAGGCTTCCCATATGTGCGCCCAATCTTTGAAATCACCAAGACCCGCCACGAATGACGGGCTAATGGCTTGCAAAATCATGACAATCATTCCGCTCTCAGATGCCCTCCGCAACCGCCAAGGCGCCGCCGTAGCGGACCCCGTTCCGGCCGACGACCAGGCGCTGCTCGATGCCTATTCCCGTGCTGTGATCGACGTGGTCGACACGGTAGGGCCCGCTGTCGTCCGGCTCGCGGTCCAGACCGCTCCCCCTCCCTACTCTCCGCCGCATGCCGGGGAGGGAAAGGGTGGGGGCCGTGGCGGCTCAGGCTCCGGCGTCATTGTGGCGCCCGACGGCCTCATCCTGACCAACAGCCACGTTGCCGGCAGCGCGTCGCGCATCGACGTGACGACCGCCGACGGCCAGGAATTGCGTGCCCGCCTTGTCGGTGACGATCCGGATACCGACCTCGCGCTGCTGCGCGTCGACGAGGCGGTGACCTTGCCGGCGGCGCCGCTCGGCGATTCCAAACGCCTCAAACGCGGCCAGCTCGTCATCGCCATCGGCAATCCGCTTGGTTTCGAATCGACGGTGACGACCGGCGTGGTCTCGGCGCTCGGCCGCTCGCTGCGGTCGCGCAACGGCCGGCTGATCGACGACGTGATCCAGACCGACGCTGCGCTCAATCCCGGCAATTCCGGCGGACCGCTGGTGTCGTCGCGCGGCGAAGTGGTCGGCATCAACACCGCAGTGATCCTGGGCGCGCAGGGCATCTGCTTCGCGGTGGCCGCCAATACCGCAAGCTTCGTGCTCGGCGAGCTGGTGCGTCACGGCCGGGTGCGCCGCGCCTTCATCGGCATCGCCGCGCAACAGACCGCAATCCCGCAACGCCGCCGCCGCGCCGCCGGGCTTTCGCAAGACGGCGCGGTCATGGTCGGCACCGTCGAGGCGGATTCGGCGGCCGGGCGTGCCGGGTTGAAAGCGGGCGACATCATCGTCGGCATCGACGGCGAAGTCATCGCCGGCGCCGACGATCTGGTGCGTGCGCTTACCGGTGAGAAAATCGGCCGCGAGGTCGCACTCGACGTGCTGCGCGGGGTGGAACGGCTGACGGTGTCGGTGGTGCCGCAGGAGCGGCGGCGCGCGGAAAGGTGACGACCGCGCTGTATACGAAGACCGTTAGCCTCGCAGCATGGCCGCAACCGCGGCTACGGTGAGTGCGAGCCAAGCACCGATGAGAATCACGCCGCCGGACGGCGCCGCCATGGCGAACAAACGGTGGCCGGCGAAGGCACGGAGCGCGATGTCGCCGGAGAACAGCATGGCGCCGAGCACCCAGGCGGCAAGCACGATCAGCGCCAACGGCCGCCACAGCACGCCGTGCTGCACCAGCGCGGCACCGCCAAGCACGGCGGCGGCGTGGAACAGCAGCATGTAAGCTGCGCTGTCGACCCCTGCGCCAGGCGCCATATGTGCACCGGCGGCCGCCAGGATCACGCCGCCGGCGCCCATCAGGCCGGCCAATGCGATGAGGATCGTTACAGTCATATCGGCTGTCTTTTTAGGGTGAGCTCAGCAGGGCGAGACCCATCATAGGGCTGCGGCGTAAATAAGCGATGGCTTTCACTTTCGCTTCCGCTCAACCCATCCCGCGGTGATCGCTCTTCTTCACGCCGGCTTCGGGAAATACCCACATCGCCGCGATCATGAAGATGGCGACGATGACGACGAAGGTGGAAAGGTCATGGCGGATCGGCGATTCGCTCCAGAACGCGAGCACCAGGGCGACGATCAGCGTGACCGCCGATACGGCTGCTTTGACATCGCTCGGCATGATTGGATTCCCAGGTTGAACTAATTCATGCCCACCGGCGCCGCTGCCGCCTCGTCGGGACGCCGCGGTGCGCCGCGCAGATTTTTCTTCAGGTAGCGCGTATCGTAACCATTGAGCAGCGTGCCGACGAGGCCACGATCGAGATCCGAGGTGCCGAGCAGCCAATCGGCCAGCGGAAAGGTCAGGTTCATGTTGACCTCCATCATCAGCCGCGCGTTGTGGTGCGCGGTATGATGGCGCCGCAGCGTATTGACGAACGGACAATGCCGCACGAAGGCGTTCTCATCGACGTGGCAGCAGAAATGCATGAATTCGTAGATCAGATACATGCCGGTAGTCGAGGCCATGAACAGCCAGCCGACATTCGGCGATAACAGCGTGCCGAGAACGGCTGCCGGCGGGATCGACATCAGGATGAACACCACCAGCGCATAAGGCGGAAACACCGTCACCCGCCAATCCTTGTGATCGCGAAAGCGCATTTCGTCGTCGGTGAAGAACTGATGATGGTTGAGCGTGTGCCGCTCGTAGATGGCGCGCAGGCCTTTGATGTTGACCGGCCGGTGCATGATGTATTTGTGCACGGCCCATTCGAAAATATTGGTGAACAGAAAAGTCACCGGCACGGTGAGCCATTCGAGCGCGGTCACGCCGTGGATATGCGCGACATAAATATAAAACACTGCGGCCCCCATCGCGTAGACGATGGCGATGTGAAAATAGCCGTCGTACCACCCCATGATCCGCCGGCGATATTCGTTGCGAAAATCGATCTGACGCTGACGGATCATGGCCGTTCTCCCTAAAGCGTGGCGGGCTCCTCGTGCCGGCGAAGATAGGCGTCGACTTCGTCGCCGGTCAGCCGCCAATCGTTATCGAGATTGGCGATCACATCTTTCATGTAAGGCGCGGACAGTGCGACGGCGCGATCTTTGTCGCCGGTGTGGTCGAACAGGATCGCCAGCGCCAATTGTTGCGGGCTGTCGCCGTCATAGGTCCACTCGAAGCCGTATTTGGTGAAGCACTTCACCTCGTAGTGCTCGCGCAAAGGACTGCCGTCGACGGTGACGACAAGGCCGTCGATGGTGCGCTTTCCCTCATAGGTTTTCATGAGCACACCGGCGCGTTATTTCCACCCGGACTGTTTTTTTTAAAAGTTATCGCCTGCGACCGACCGATTCAAGGGAGATAGCCGGTGCGGGCCGCGCCGCTTGCTAAGATGGAACCAATGAGAAGCTGGCAAAACGGCTCGTATAGGGAGAACGCCCATGCACAAAGCGCTTTGCGCTGCGCTGTTTATCGTTCTTGCAATCAGCGCAGCGGTCGCGCAATCGCCTGCCCCGCCCGACGCCGTCAAAGACCTGACGCCGACCGGCCGGCTTCGCGCGGCGATCAATGCCGGCAATGTGGTCTTGGTGCAGAAGGACGCTGCGGGCGGCGTGAGCGGCATCACCGTCGATCTCGCGCACGAACTCGGCCGGCGGCTCGGCGTCCCGGTTGATCTCATTGTCTATGACACCGCCGGCAAGGTGACGGAGGCCGCGAAAACCGGAGCATGGGATATCGGCTTCATCGCCATCGAGCCGGTGCGCGCCGCCCTGATCGGCTTCACCGCGCCATATGTCATCATCGAAGGCACCTACATGGTGCCTGTGGACTCAGCGCTCAAAACCATCGCCGATGTCGACCACGATGGCGTCCGCATCGCCGTCGCCCGCGGCTCGGCTTACGACCTCTATCTGACGCGGACACTTCAGCATGCGAGCCTGGTTCATTACGCGAGCCCGCCGCTCGCCTTGCAGAGCTTCATGCCCGACAAGCTCGACGCAGCCGCCGGCGTGAAGCAACAACTCGTGCAATTCGCCAAAGCCGCTCCGGGTGTCCGGGTGATGGACGGCCATTTCCAGGAGATCAGGGAGGCGATGGGCACGCCGCTCGGCCGTACCGCCGGCCTGAAATACCTGCGCGGCTTCGTTGAGGAGATGAAAGCTTCCGGCTTCATCAAACAGGCGCTCGACCGCGCCCAGCAGCCGGACGCCGTCATCGCGCCGGCGGCGGAAAATTAGGGCGCAGCAACCTCCTCAAATATCTGGATGGTTGCGCCGCCCAATGTCGGCATTCAAGTACGGCCGATTTGCAATGTGAAAACGAAAGGGCCCCGGGAGAACCGGGGCCCATCGTCAAAAAAATTCTTAAGCTTCGGTGATCGGACTTTCGCTTTTACTGGGTATTGTAGGTACCGTAGCCACCGCCGGACCAGAAGTGCCAGTTGACGCCTGCCATGGCGGTCTGCACCGTTTGCCTGACGCCTATGATGCCGGGAGCACCAAGTTCCGGGCGCCGCGACGAAACTGACATTCCTCGTGCCGAAGTCGATGTAATTGTATTCGATGAATACCGACCAATTGGGGGAGTACAACCATTCAAGGCCGCCGCCGGCGACCCAGCCATCCCGGATTGACGACGCGCCCTCGACAGGGGTTCCGAACGGCGTAACTGCATACACATTCAGGTCGTCATGGACCCAGGCACCGCCGCCTTGCGCATAGAGCAGGAATTGAGGCGCAATGGTGTAGCCAATCCGGCCCGTCGCCGTGGTCACGTTGCGCATGACTGCAGTCATATAGAAAGCAGGGAAAGCGGTTATTGTATTGTTGTGATTCAAGTCAGTGAATTCGGTCTGACCTCTGCCGCCGAACACCCAGGGTCCCGCCTGGTAATCGCATCCCACCTGAACGCCGATGATAGGGCTGGTATCGTTTTGGTGCCCGTAATCATAGGATACAGCGGGCCCGCCGACCGTCCCAACCTGGTGGAATCTCAAATCGGTCCAGGCGGCGCCGCCGTTGCCGCCGACATAACAGCCTGTCCAAGTGTAAACGGGCGCCGGCGGCGGCTGCTCCGGCGGCGGCGCCTTAACCGCCATGTCAGCGGCCGATGCGGCTTGGCCGAGAGCCATGGCCGAAATCACTGAAATCGTCGCGACTGAAAAGTACCGCATGTGCGTCACCCCAAGTTGACAGCTAAACGGCGTTGCGCGGGCGAGGATAACGGAGCACGAAGTGGAAGCAATTGAATCAATCGACGAGAATGGTAATTTGCTAGTGCTTTTAAGTATTCGATGAGAATTCTGCCGTCTGTGGCAGTTTTATCACGTAATAATTGGTGTGGTTTTACCAGGTAATTGGTGTTGTTTTACCACGTAATGGCTGGTGCTGTTTTACCACGCAGGAATTGGTGTTTTTTTACCGCTCAAGAATCGGTGTTTGGTTTGTCGCGATTGCTCCAGTGCAATGTCGTTTAAAAGACAATTCTACGCTGGCTGCAATTAGCAGAATATTTCAGTCATCGCCGCGCCAACTACGAAACAGATCGAGCTTGGAACAATCACAGCGGGCGCCTAAATTTTGATGCCGCTTCGGCAATTTCAGGACGGTCGCCCGCCGCCGCCTATTGAGTCGGCTGGCCACCGTGACAACGAAGGTTTCTCATGACCGATCTTTCCGTTGACCCACGCCTGCTCGCGAGCGAGCGCGGCGCCGCTCCTGCAATGAATACGTGGGTGGTTATCCTCGCTGCCGCCGTGCTCGGCGCCGGCGCGATCGCGCTGGCCAATGCCTATACGTGGCGGCAGGGCATGCTGTTTCTGCTCGGCGGCGCACTGGGGCTCGTGCTCTATCATGCACTTTTCGGCTTCACCTCGGCGTGGCGCGTCTTCATTGCCGACGGGCGGGGCGCGGGCTTGCGCGCGCAGATGCTGATGCTGGCGGCGGCCGTCGTGCTGTTCTTCCCGGCGCTCGACCATGGCACGCTGTTCGGCCAGCCGGTCCACGGCGAATACGGCGCGGTCGGCGTGTCGGTTCTGGTCGGCGCCTTTATCTTCGGGCTCGGCATGCAGCTCGGCGGTGGCTGCGCCTCCGGCACGCTTTACACCGCCGGCGGCGGCAATAGCCGAATGCTGGTAACCCTATTCTTCTTCATCGTCGGCTCGGCGCTTGGCGCCTGGCATCTGCCGTGGTGGTCGGCGACGCCGAATATCGGATCGGTATCATTGATCAAGTCGTGGGGCTGGATGCCTGCGCTCGCCGTGAGCCTCGTCGCATTCGCCGCCATCGCCGCCTTCACCGTGGTGATCGAGCGACGCACCTATGGCGAACTTCGCTCCGGCGTCGTTACCGACCGCCGCGGCTTTACCCGCTTCCTGCACGGACCGTGGCCCCTCCTCGCCGGCGCTGTGGCGCTCGCCGTCGGCAACTTCGCCACGCTCTATCTCGCCGGCCGGCCCTGGGGCATCACGTCCGCCTTCGCGCTGTGGGGCTCGAAGCTGTTTGCAGCATCCGGCGTCGATGTCGCCTCGTGGGGTTACTGGCATCCCGCCGAGCGGGCCAAGGCGCTGCAAGAAAGCGTGTTTGCCGACATCACCTCGGTGATGGATTTCGGCATCATCCTCGGCGCGCTCTTGGCGTCCGGCCTCGCCGGTAAATTCCATCCGGGCTGGAAGGTGCCGCCACGCTCGCTCATCGCGGCGGTCATCGGCGGCCTTCTGCTCGGCTACGGCGCCCGGCTCGCTTACGGCTGCAATATCGGTGCTTATTTCAGCGGCATTGCTTCGGCGAGCCTGCATGGCTGGCTGTGGCTCGTCGCCGCCTTTGTCGGCAGCATTTTCGGCACCTATCTGCGCCCGCTGTTCGGCCTCAGCGTCGAAGGCAATCTAATGCGCGCCCAGGCCGGGCCGATCGCACAAGCGTAAAATTGCCAACAAGACTTAAAATCGACGGCAACAAGAATTAACAAGAAATATCGAAACCGCCCGGAACGACATTTTGCAAGCCACGTTGAATTTCGGTTCAACGTGGCTTTGCTTTATGCGCAACAATTCGAAATGGCGCCTTATAGTCCGTGCCGTCCAGAAACGCCGGTTGGCGCCCCGCATCGCGCTCCATTTCGCCATGGGCGCCGCGCTCGGCATGATCCTCGGCCTGGCCCTGCTCTATTTCGACGTGGCGAATATCCGTGACGTAATCGAAAGCAGCTTCGACCCGGCCTCGACGCGCACCGCTTTAGGTGCGGTGCTGGCGATGCAATTCGGCATCGGCGCGGCGCTCACCGGCTTCGTGCTCGAATTGGAGAAAGCCTGAGCGCGCCGCTTACGCCGGGCATGCCGCTCCGGTTTTAATCCACGCGTCGATGAGCGCGCCGAGTTCCTGTTGCGTACCGGGCGCCGGCTTGCGGCCGAAGCCGGGCGCCCAGGCCCAGCCGACCAGCGTGTCGGTCGCCATGTGGGTCAAAATCTGCTGCAGCGAACGGCCGCCATTGCGCGCCGGATCTTTGATCTGAGCGCAGATCTCACCCAAGGTCTTGCCCTGCCAAGCCATCTCGCGCGGCGCCAGATGCCAATACGGATTGCCCGGCACGCCGGCGGCATCGAAATTACTGCCCTGGTGGCACGTCGCGCAGCGCATCGATACCGTGCCGAAGCCGTCGTCGCCACGCGTGACCGGCGGCTGATGCAGCCTATGGGTCTCGCCTTGCAGCGGCCGATCGCCGGCCGGGTGACAATTCACGCAGCGTGCCGAGGTCAGCACCTTGCCGGCTTCCGTGAACAGCGCGGCCGAGCGCGCCGCCGTGTCGCCTATGCCGTCAAAGCTTTGCGGCGTCGCCAGCGCCGCCGGCGGCTCCGCGGAATAAACCTCCGTCAGCAGCGGCAGGCCGAGCACCGCCATCAGCGCTACGAACAACGTCACGCGCTTGGCCGAAGTCATGATCGATATCTCCTGCGCGCGACGGCAGCGCGGCGTAGTCCTGCTAGCTCAAATAACGATTAGGATCGGCCAGAATCACGTCGCGCACGGCCTCGTGGTATTTGACGTAGCCGGTGCAGCGGCAAAGATGGCCGTTGAGGGCATCACGGATCGTGGTATCGAGTTCGGCGCGCGCCACCGGCGTTTTCGCCAGGCGCTCGAGCAGCACTTGGCTCTCGTTCAAAAAACCCGGCGTGCAATAGCCGCACTGAAACGCAAAGTGTTCGACGAAAGCCTTTTGCAGCACGGAGAGTTGCCCGTTCTTGGCGTGGCCCTCCACGGTGCGGATCGCCTTGCCGGCGAAGCTTGCCGCCGGCACGATGCAGGTCGGACTGGTCTCGCTGGTGCCGTCGGGATTGTCGACGATCACCGCGCAACTCAAGCACTGCGCCAGCCCGCAGCCGAATTTGGTGCCGGTCAGCCCCAGATATTCGCGCAGGAAATCGTTCATCGACAATTCGTCACGGACGTCGAACGGTCCGTAGGCTTTGCCATTGATCGTGACGCTCATCTTGCTCACGACAACACTCCCTTGAGCATGGCCTGGGTGACCGGCATGCTTTGGAAGCGATGCCCGGTGGCGTCGTAAATCGCATTCAAAATCGCGGGCACGACGGGGATCATCACCACCTCCGCCATGCCCTTCGGCGGTTCGTTCGGCTCGAGCGACGGCAGTACCTCGATCTCCACCCCATCCATGGGCAAGTCGGCGGCGCGGGCGATCACGTACCGGCCGAGATTCCACTTTCCATCACCGGGGCCACCTTCGTAGAGCGGCAGCGTTTCAAGCAGGGCGTAGCCGACGCCCATGGCAAAGCCGCCTTGCGCCTGTCCGACGACGATTTCCGGCACCAGCGCAGTGCCGCATTCGAACACGCTATAGGCTTTGGCGATGCGCAATGCCCCGGTGGCGCGCTCGATCTCGACGCGGACCAAGGTGGCGCAGCCGGCCGTGTAGACAGGGCCGGAGCGGTTGTTCGCGGTCGGCGGAAATTTCACACTCGACCGATCGAGGCGCGCATATTTGCCGCCGCCCTTACGCACGGCCAGCGCATCGATATCGGCGCTCCATGTCTGCCCGGCGATGGGGAAACTCGCCCGCGACCACCCCCAGCGCGAGAAGGCGTGCGCCATGGCCCCGGTCACGCCATTGCGCGCATGGGCTTTGGCGGCGATCGTCGGCAACGATAGCGGTGCCGAGCCCGGCATCAGCAGGTTGCCGTCTTTCCAGCGCGCCGCCTCCCACTGCTGGGCCGTGGGATGGGTTGGTGCAATCCTCCACAACTCGAGCGCCGCCGGCCATAAGCCGAAGCGGAATATGACGCGCGCGGCTTCCGCCGCCGCCTGCGTGCCGACATGCGCGCCGTTCGAAGCGTAGGTGGCGGTGCTGATCACCGGCACCCAGCGGGGATTTTTTGCCGCAGCGTCCTGGGTCGCCTGGTTCATGGTGTAGGAGTTGCCTGAGGTGACGAGCGCAAGCGGGCCAAAGGCGTCGACGTCTTGCACCGTGACTTCGTCGGCCACGCCGCCGAGATGCGCCGCCACGCGGTTGGCCAGCGCGGTGCCGATGCCGTTGCCCATATCGACCTGATCGCTGTGGATGGCGATCCGGCCCTCGGCATCGATTTCCACCGTGCTCTGTGCGCAATCCGCGCCACCGCCGTAATTCTTGGTGGCGCAGGCGACGCCGGTGCCGACGACGATACCGCGCTCCTGCCCGCGCGACTTCTCCTCGGTGCGTTGTTGCCAGATCGGGTGCTTTTCGATTTTGTCCAGAATCTCCGGCGTGCGGACGGAAACACTATAGGTGTTTCCGGTCACGATCCTGCCGCCGTTCTTGAGCGCATTGCGCCGCCGGAACTCGATCGGGTCGAGCGGCAGCGCCGCCGCCACTTCGTCGATCAGCACCTCGAGCGCCGTCATCGTCTGCAGCGTGCCGTAACCGCGCATCGATCCCGCGGTAACGCCGCGCGAATGCAGCGCGACGGTGGTGATATCGGCTTTCGGAATCTCGTAGATGCCGAGAGCCGCGATGGCGCTGACGGTCGCAACGGTGCCGGAAAAATTGGCAAGGCCGCCGCCGTCCAGCACGTGATCGGCGGCGAATCCGGTGATCTTGCCGGTGGCGCGATCGACGCCGATCCGCGTGTGCATCTTGAAGGCGTGACGCTTGATGCCGCCTTGAAACTGCTGATAGCGGTCGTGCGCCAGCCGGACCGGACGGCCAGGCAGGAAGAGCGCCGCCAGCGCGACATAAAACGGGAAAGGGGTATGATCGCGCCCGCCGAATCCGCCGCCCATATAGGCAAACAGCGTCTTGATGTGCGCCGGCTTGAAGGGAGCCCGCGCGTTGCCGAGCATATAGGCAAGCGATTCAGCCGCGTCGTATGGCGATTGCACGCCGAGCACGAGCTCAAGGGTTTTGGCGCCGGCATTGTACCAGCCGAGCCCGCCCTCCGGCTCCAGAAACACCGGATCGACGGATTGCGTTTCGAATTCGCGATCGAGCACCAGCAGCGCCGGATTGGTTGCCGCCAGCTCGGCGCGGATTTGTTCGCCATAGATCGCCGCCTTGGCGTAGGCGGCCCCGGATTCTTTCGCCAGCGGCGACCAGACCGGAAGCGCCGTGTCCTGAATTTTTCCCGAACTGACCCAACCCGCCTGGACCGGCGAATAAATATCGGGTGCGTCAGGTGTCGCGCCGGCCACGCGGGTGAAGCGAAAGGCGCCGTAATCGGGCATCACGACGGGGCCGGTTTCCTCACCGAATTTCACGAACGTGCCATCGCGCAGCGCGAGCCGCGCCGAATCGAAGCCGTCGAATTTTTCGAAGAGCAGCAGAGCCACCGGCTGGCCCATATAAATCGGCGTCGTGCCGACCGGGCAGAACAGGTCGCCCTTATAGAATTCCGGAACGCGGGTGCCGATTTTTTCGAGATCCGCCGCGGTCACGACCACCGACGGCTTCGACGGGCCGCTCAAGCGCGCGAGATCGATGCCGGTATAGACGTGCGTGGCGTCCGGAGCGCGGACGAGAATGGCGTGCGACGTATTCGCCGGCCAGCCCGGGAGATCGGCGGCGCGAAAATCGGAGGCGTAGAGCTTCGCTCCTGTGACCTTGGCGACGCCGTCAACACGACCCGCTCCGGTCGCGGCCGGATTCCAGCTCTGGCGTCCCGGCAGCGTCTCGCGGCTATCGAACGAGGGACTTTCGGCAAACGCCACCCGCGAAAGGCTGAGCGCAATACCGCTTGAGGTGGCCAAGCTGACAAATTCGCGCCGCGAAATTCCCATGAGCTGCTACCGTTTCGCGTAGGCTCGATTTACGCGCCCTTTGTCGGACCGCACTCCAACTATCGTTCGTCCGTCACGTCTTCCGGCTCAATGAAGGTCGGCAATGGATGCGGGGCCGGGTCCGGGGGTGACCAAAGTCGGCCATTGCTTGGAGCCGAACGGCACCCCCGGAGGCAAAAACGCCGCCATGCCGCGCTTGGCATCTTCCGCGATGATCGCTGAGCGGGCGTCGCCGCCCATCAGCTCGTAGTCCATCAGATGATAATTGCCGAAGAACATCGCGCCGACGGAGCGGTCGGCGATGATGCGGGTCAGCGAGTCCAGCATGTCGGCCGGCGTCGTGGTGAACGAGATCGTCTCGATCAGCAGCAGCCGATCGTTGATGGCGTCCGGACCGAAGAACTGCGCCAATACACTGAACAGGACATTGTTCTGCCGCGCGACATAGATGGTGTTGCTGGCGGCATAGGTCTGGTCCCACGCACTGCCGAGCATCTTCTTCCAGTCCGCGATCACGGTCATCCAATGCCCGACCTGGGTCTGGGCCGCCCAGGCGATATTGAGCTTCAAGAACGGGCCCTGTTTGTCGGCGAACGCTTTCAACGCGGCAACGGAGATCGCACCCTTGCTCAAGCACTCATCCATGAACGCGATGTTGTTTGTCAGGATGGTCCGGTTGTTATCACGCCACTCCGGCGGCATCGCTGTCGCGTCCAAGCCGTCCAGCGCCGATTTCATCCGGCTGCGATAGGCGAGCATCGAGCCGCGCCAGGCCTGATCGTCGGGATTGTTCAGATAAGGCCCCACCACCTCGGCCAGAGCCATGGTGCTGTGGCCGATAGATTTCAGGAGCTGATAAACCACCGGCACCGGCGGCGCCTCGAGCGGAGCCTGGCCGGGCCGATACAGGATGAATCTCCCGCCGGCACCGGAAAACAGGCCGAGGATAACGGGATGCTGGCTGAGAATGTTGCTTTGGAAGATTTTGGCTGCATCGCCGTAAAGCTCGAACATGCCGACATTGAGCGCCAGCACATCGTTCGTCGCGGTTTCAGCGGGAGTAGAGTACACGTGTCCCGAAATCGGTTGCATATAGGCGGGTAGATCCTCCGCCATCGCCGTGCCGATTGTTCCTGCAAAGACAATGCAGGTCATCGTCAAACAAACAAAGTGATTCAAAAGAGAATCTTGTCGCATGGCGCTCCTCCAGAGCATCAATGCATCTGGACTCGCAAATATTAAAATTTGTGCCGTGCGGAGTTTTACGTAGGTGAGCGCTGATGGCGAACGTGCTTGCCGGCAGATTGACGAAGTTTGTCAAACGCGACGCACCGCCGTTACGCTTTTGCGGGCGCCCGCGGCAATACGATCCGGAACTCGGTGAATTCGCCTGGCTGCGTCTCGACCTCTATCGATCCGCCGTGCTGCTTGACCACGATGTCGTAGCTCAGCGACAGACCGAGACCGGTTCCCTCGCCGGGCGGCTTGGTCGTAAAAAACGGATCGAAGATCTTTTGCTTGACCTCTCTCGGCATGCCGGTGCCGTTGTCGCGGATCCTGATCTCGACAAGGTCGCCCAAATTCTTAGTGGCGGCCACAAGGACGGATTCGTAATTTCCCGCTTTGTCCTCCGCCTTTCGCTTTGCCAAGGCATAAAAGCCGTTCGAGATCACGTTGAGGAGAACGCGGGTGATCTCTTGCGGGAAGAGATGAGCCTCGCCGGCGGCCGGATCGAACGACTTCTCCAGCGCGGCGTCCATCCGCTGTTGTTCCGCCCGCGCGCCATGATACGCCAGATTGAGGCTTTCCTCGACCAACGCATTGACGTCGGCGAGCCGGTGCTCGCTGGAACTTGCCCGCGCGTGCAACAGCATGTTCTTGACGATCGAGTCGGCGCGCTTGCCGTGTTCGACGATCTTGGTGAGGTTGCCGCGCAGCGTGTCCATGAGCTCTCGCGCCTCCGTGGGCGCGCCGCGGTTGCCCGATTGCGTGCCCGCAACGACATCACCCAATTCTTCGACAAGTTCGCTGGAAAGGCTGGCGAAATTATTGACGAAATTGAGAGGATTTTTGATCTCGTGGGCGATGCCGGCGGTCAACTCGCCAAGCGACGCCATTTTCTGAGCATGCACGAGCCTGTCCTGGGCGTCCTTGAGTTCGGCCAGCGCGGCTTCCGCCGAGTCGCGCGCGTTCCTCGCCTGTTCTTCGCTGCGCTTGATATCGGTGATGTCGAAATAGGTGAGCATGCGGCCGCCGTCCGGGAGCGCCATGATCCGATATTGTACGATGCGCCCGTCGCGGCGGCGTATCTCGCCCGTCGACGTGTTGCCGCTGCGGACGGCTTCGACGCGCAGTGCGACATAATTGTCGAACTCGCCCGGCGAGACGTCATAAAGATTGTTGTGCCGGTTGTAGTTGATGAGATCGGCCATTGTCGGACGCGTCTCGCGGATGAACTCGTCCGAAATCCCCCACATCTGGCGGAAGGCGCGGTTGATGATCTTGGCGCGTAAGTCCGGACTCATAAAAAGAACGCCGTAGTCGATCGTATCGAGCACGGCGTTGAGTTCCTGGAAAAGTGCGTCACGTTGGCGGGCGGTCTCCTTCTCGGCGGTGATGTCGCCGGTCGATCCGGCCATCCGGTAGGCACGGCCGCCTTGGTCGCGGAGCGCGACTCCGTGCTGCCGCGCCCAATGCCAGGTCCCGTCCAGATGGCGATAACGATATTCGCATACCAAACGATCGGTCTCGCCCTTCAAATGCGCGGCGAAGGTCCGCTTGTAACCGGCGATATCGTCGGGATGGATGCGATCGAGCCAGTCGGCGCGGCTGCCGAGTTGGGCCGGCGTCAGGCCGACGGCATCGAGAACGCGCGGTGAGTAATAGATTTCGCCGGTCGCGATGTTCCAATCGAAAACGCCTTCATTGACCGCCTGCATGGCGAGGGCATGGCGTTGTTCGCTGTCGCGAAGGGCCTGTTCGGTCTCACGGCGGCGACTGATATCGTTGACAGCGCCGACCAGCCGGATCGCGCGGCCAGCTTCGTTGCGAACAGGCAGGCCGTGATCCTCAACCCAGAGATAGGTTCCGTCAGCGGCCTTGACGCGATATTCGCACTTTAGCTTCGGCGTTATTTGCTTGAAGCAATCGCGCAAGGCGGCGCGATAGTTTTCCCTGTCGTCGGGATGGACCCTCGCGTCCAGTCCCCGGACGTGAGCGCGGCGCCGGTAAAACTGAAGATGCCCATCAAGCGCGGTGAGACGACGAGTGAATTATCCTCGATGTTCCAATCGTAGGTTCCCTCGGCAACGGCTGCACTGACGAGCGCATAGCGCTCCTCGCTCTCCCGCAGTAGCCGCTCAAGCCGCTCAATCGCGCCCGGATGAGCATCGCTCGATTCCGCTGCCATCAATCGCTCCACGTAGCGCCGCAGGCTACATCAAGCGCCGGGCAGCGTCATTCCGTTCCGGGCCGCCCGATTGCGAAATAGCGGAACTCGGCCCGCTTCATCTCTTCGGCCCGGTAGATGTTGCGCAGATCGACGATCACCGGCCGCACCATCACGTTCTTGAGCCGGGCGAGATCAAGCGCGCGGAATTGTTCCCATTCGGTCGCGATCACGACGGCGTCGGCGCCTTCGGCCGCGCTATAAGCGCTTTTGCAATAGATCACGTCGGGAAGGAGCGGCTTCGCCTGTTCCATGCCGGCCGGATCATAGCCCCGCACCGTGGCGCCGAGATCGCGCAGTGCCGTGATCAGCGGGATCGCCGGCGAGTTCGCGGGTATCGTCGGTGTTCGGCTTGAAGGTCAGGCCGAGCACGGCCACGGTCTTGCCGCGGACCGAACCGTCGAGCGCCGCCACCACCTTGCGCGCCATGGCGCGCTTGCGCTGATCGTTGACCGCCGTCACCGCTTCGACAATGCGAAGCGCCACGCCGTTATCCTGCGCCGTTTTGAGAAGCGCGCTGGTATCCTTGGGGAAACACGAACCACCAAAGCCCGGACCAGGGTGCAGGAATTTCGAACCTATACGATTATCGAGCCCCATGCCGCGCGCCACTTCCTGCACGTCGGCGCCGACCGCCTCGCACAAATCGGCGATTTCGTTGATGAAGGTGATCTTGGTGGCAAGGAACGCGTTGGCCGAATATTTGATCAGCTCAGCGGTGCGCCGGGTCACATAGATGATCGGCGGCGCGTTCAGATAAAGCGGACGGTAGATTTCGGCGAGCACCTCGCGGGCGCGCGCGTCGTCGGTGCCAACCACGATGCGATCGGGATGCTTGAAATCCTGGATGGCGGCGCCTTCGCGCAGGAATTCCGGATTGGAGACGACCTAAATCTCGGCGTCGGGGCGCTTGTCGCGCAGGATATTCTCGATCTCGTCACCGGTGCCGACCGGCACCGTCGATTTGGTAATGACCACCGCGGCCGGGCCAAGAAGCGGCGCGATCTCGCGTACCGCCTCATAGACGAAGGACAGATCCGCATGGCCGTCGCCGCGGCGCGACGGGGTGCCGACTGCGATGAAGACGGCTTCCGCCTCGCCGATGCGCGCGGTGTCGCCGGCGAATTCGAGGCGACCTTGGCGCATATTGGCCTCGACCAGATCGGCGAGGCCGGGTTCGAAAATCGGGATTTCGCCGCGGTTGAGCGCGGCTACTTTGGCTGCATCCTTGTCGATGCAAGTCACCTGATGACCGAAGTCGGCAAAGCAGGCGCCGGAAACGAGCCCGACATATCCGGCACCGATCATGGTCACGCGCATCGCAATCCCCGTTTAGACCTAAACCCGATCCGGCCCGGCGACCGGCGCGGACGTGGTTTCGAGCTTGCCTTCGAGCTCGTCGAGCGTCGCGGCCGGTGCCGCCTCCGCGCCGCGGCGCATCAGCCGCAGCCAGCGCCGTCCGAACAGCACGGCCACGAGTTCCCCATAGACCACCCCGCCGAGCAAAGCCAACAAGGCCAGCGCCAATTCGTCCCGGAACCTGGACAACGACGATGACAGTGCGGTGACGAGCGGATCTGCAATCACCAGAACCAACGCCAGGGCGATCCCGGCCGCGGCGAGCTTGATGAGCGAAGCTTTGAGATTTGCATCCGGGGCGATCAGGCCGGCGCGCGCCGCGAAGAACAGCACCAGGATGAAATTGATCCAGGCGCCGATCGAGGTCGCCAGCGCCAGGCCGACCTGCGACAGCGGCACCATCAGCACCACTTTGAAAGCGATGTTGACCGCGGTGCCTATCAAGGCGGCTTTGACCGGCGTCGCGGTGTCGCCGCGAGCGAGAAACGGCGCGACCACGCTGCGGATGAGAACGAACGGCACCAGTCCGATGGTGTAGGCCATCAGCGTCATGGCCGCGGCATGCGCATCCGCATCGGTGAACGCACCGCGCATGAACAAGGCCCGCATGATCAGGCCGGGCACCACCAGGAAGGCGACGACGCAAGGCAGCGCCAAGAGAAGCGCAAATTCAATCGCCCGGTTCTGCGCCGAACGCGCGCCATGCTCGTCGCCGGCTGCCAGCCGATGGGTCATTTCCGGCACCAGCACGGTGCCGACCGCGATGCCGATCACGCCGATCGGGAGCTGGTCGATACGGTCGGCGTAGTAAAGTGCCGAGATGGCGCCCGCCGACAGAAAGCTCGCGATGATGGTGTCGGCGAACAGCGCGAGCTGCGTGCCCGCCGAACCGATCGTGGCCGGCACCAGCGCTTTGAAAAAGCGCTTCACATCATCATCCCAGCGCAAGGCTCGGAACGACGTCATGACGCCGGCGTAAAAGGCAGCGCCGCCGACCAGCGCCGCTTGCAGCACGCCGGAGATCAGAACGCCCCAGGCCGCAGCATGGCCGGCGCTCGGAAACCGGAAAGTCAGCGCCAGCGTCGCCATCATCGCGACATTGAGCAGGATCGGCGCGGCCGCCGCCGCGGCGAAGCGATGCAACGCGTTGAGGATGCCGCTCCACAGCGTCACCAGCGTGATGAGAAGGAGATAGGGGAAAGTGATGCGGGTGAGCGAAATCGCGAGTGTGAACTGGTTCGGCTCGCGCGAGAAGCCCGGCGCCAAGAGCTCGATCACCTGCGGGGTGAAAAGGAGCGCTAGCGCCAATAACACCACCTGCGAGGCCAGCAGCAGCGTGAAGATGCGGTCGCCGAAGCGGCTCGCCGCCTCCGGGCCGCCCTGAGTGCGAATGCGGGCATAGGCCGGGATGAAGGCGGCGTTGAACGCGCCTTCGGCGAAGATGGCTCGGAAATGGTTCGGCAGCCGGAAAGCCACGAAAAACGCGTCCGCCACCGGCCCGGCGCCAATAATGGCCGCCAGCATGATATCGCGCGCGAAGCCGGTCAGGCGCGATAGCAGCGTATAGCCGCCGACGGTGAGAATCTTCCCGATCATGGCCGCGTAGTTATCACGATCCGCGAGGATACGCCTCGTGCCGCGCCGCGCCCGCGGGGAATGGAGCTAGATCACCCTTTAAGCGCGCTGCTCACCGCCTCGATAATCCGGTCCTGGATCGGCTCCTCGAGATAGGCGTGCATCGGCAGGCTGATCACCTCGGTGGAAAGCTGCTCGCTCACCGGCACGCCGCCGTCGGCGAGCGGGAAATCGCGATAGGCCGGCTGCTTGTGCAGCGGCTTGGTGTAATAGATCGCCGTTGGAATGCCCTGTGCTTTCAGCCTCGCCGCGAGCACATCGCGCCGGCCGTGCTTGAGCCGGATGGTGTATTGCGCCCACACCGAGGTCGCCCGATTGCCTGTGCCGGGCACAATCGCGAGATCGGCAAGAGCGTCGGAATAACGGGCTGCCACCCGATTGCGTGCGTCAATTTCGTCCGGGAAGATTTTCAGCTTTTCGATGAGAACCGCCGCCTGAATGGTATCGAGCCGCCCGGTAATGCCGATACGCACCGCCTCCGAGCGGTCGACGCCTTCGCCATGCAGCCGGATGCTTTTCACCCGCGCCGCAAGCGCATCGTCGTCGGTGAAGACGGCGCCACCGTCGCCGTAGCAGCCGAGTGGTTTGGCCGGAAAGAAGCTTGTCGCGGTAGCCGTGGTCAGAGCGCCAAGCTTGCGGCCGTTGTAGGTCGCGCCGAACGCCTGTGCCGCGTCATCGAGCACCAACAGACCATGCGTGGCGGCGATCGCATTGACCGCATCATGATCGGCCGGCAGGCCGAACAGATCGACGGGAATGATGGCGCGCGGCTTCAGTCCGAGCCGTTTCGCGGCCGCCACCGCGCGCTCGCAGCTTGCCGGATCGAGATTGAACGTCTCCGCCGCAACGTCGGCGATGATCGGGGTGGCACCGAGCAGCGCCACCATTTCCGCCGTCGCGTGATAGGTGAAAGACGGGCAGATCACGGCGTCGCCGCGGCCGATTCCCCAAGCCATCAGCACCAGAAGCAGCGCGTCGGTGCCGCTGGCGCATCCGATGGCGTGCCGCGCGCCGCAAAAGGTGGCAAGATCAGCTTCGAACGCAGCCACTTCCGGCCCATTGACGAATTGACAGTGTGTCAGGACGCGGGTCACGGCGTCGTCGATGGCGCGGCCCAAGCGGCGGCGCTGAGCCCCGACATCGATGAAGGGTATCGGTGATGTTTCAAGGCGCGTGTGTTGATTCATGATCGCTTTGTTGTTTGCTTCTGTGTCGGAGCCGGCGGTGGGAATGATCAACCGACGACGCGCCGCGGTCCCTTGCGCGCGGGGGCGGCCGATTCGGCCGAGCGGGCATCGAGACAGCGAATGGCAATTTCCAGACTGGCGAGCGCTTCCTCGCCGGTCACCGCCGGCGGCTGGCCGCTGCGGATGGCGCTAACGAAAGCCATCAGCTCCGAGCGCAGCGGCTCGGCGTAACCGACCGACAAATGCCGCATCGAATAACTGCCGTCAGGCTGAAAGCCGAAGCATTCGGTGACTTGCAGGGTGAGAAGGTCGCCGATCACGTATTTGTCGCGCGTCGCGATATGGATGGTGCGCGCTTTGAACGGCGTGAGCCAATTGGTGTTGATATGCGCGAGCACGCCGGACGCGGTGCGAAACTGCAACAGCGCGATATCCTCGCGCTCGGCAACCGCGCTCGAGGTTTGCGGCTGGATCTCGACAATCTCGGAATTGGTGAACCAGCGGATCAGATCGATATCATGCACCGCGAGATCGATGACGACGCCGACATTCGACATGCGCGGCGGAAACGGGCCGACGCGGGTGATGGCGATCGAGAGAATGTCCTGATCCTTGATCGCCCGCTTGATCGACTGTACCGCCGGATTGAAACGCTCGACATGGCCGACCATCAGCGTGACGCCGGCGCGGCGGGCCGCGGCGACCACCGCGCGGCTTTCCTCGACCGTCGAGGCGATCGGCTTCTCGACCATGATGTGGATGCCGCGCGCGGCGCATTCGGTCGCGATATCGCGGTGCAGATGCGTAGGCGCAGCGATAGTGACGGCTTCGATGCCTTCGCGGATCAACCCCTCGGCATCGCTGAATGAACCGCAACCAAGCGTCGTTGCCACCTGGTCGCACCGTTTGCGGTCCGGATCGGCGACGCCGACGAGTTTCACGCCCGGCAGTTCGGACAAGACGCGGGCATGGTTGCTGCCCATGACGCCTACGCCTACGACGCCTAATCGTAACGCAGTATCCCCCGCCACCTTGCCCTCACTCATGCCCCAAAAGGGTCCCCGAAGCTCAGTCACCCCACTTGGTACCCCCACTAGCATGCTCTGGGCCAACTGGCGACCCGACCCGCAAAAGCCTGTGAACACGTTTGGATTCAGTTTGTTGCAGGGCCGCGAAGGGCGCCTGCGGTGTTATGCGGCCAGGAATGCCTATAAATTATACACAGCCTTTAACTGGATAATTCCGGCTCAATTGCCTGACGACGGCGCGGCGCTGAGCGCCCGCACCTTGCTGGCCGAGATCGCTTCGGTGGTTTCGTCAAGCAGGATGCGTTCGACCGTGTAGCCGACGTCGCGGCCGTAATAGACGTTGGTGATATTGGGCAATGGCACCACGACGAAACGTCCGGCATGGGCCGACAGCGCAGTCTCGATACGCTGCTTGACAGCAAAGAACGTCAGCGGATTTTTCCCGTCGATACCGTGGGTATTGCGCACCGCGATGCAGACCTGACCGACGCGCCGCAAACCCTCTTCGATCAGCCGCTGGTGGCCGGCATGAAACGGCTGATAGCGGCCGATGAACAAGGCTGTCGGCTTTTGCGGATCGAACGGCGGCCGCAATTTCGCCAGCGCCTGCTCGGCCCAATATTGCGGCGTGCCTTCGGGCTTGATGCGCAGATCGAATTCATCCGGCGCAACAAACAACCGGTTGGTGTCGGCGAAACGTCCTTCATCGATGCGGTCGACCCAAATGGTGAAGGCGTCGCCAAAAACCGCGCGTGTCTCCGTCGTCGGGCAAATGAAGTCCGCGATAACAGTGCCGCCCGCTTCAACAACACGATCGCACATCCAGCCCATGCGGCGCGCGTGCTCGACACGATCTTCAACGCTGAAGCCGAGATCGCGCGAGAGATTGGCGCGCACGGCGTCGGCATTGAAAACCACCGCGTTGAGAAGCGGAGCGAGCGTATTGGCCAGCGTCGTCTTACCGGCACCGGGCAATCCCATGATCAGAATTTTTCGATGCATATGCGGGCCCCGCCGGAAATACTCTGTTGTTTGACTACAGCAGCCTGGCCGCCCCGCCAAGCCGGAAGCTAAATCCGGAACCATACCGCCATATGTTACGAGCGCCGGTAATCGTCCTCGATGCGGACGATATCGTCTTCGCCCAGATAGCTGCCGGTCTGTACTTCTATCAATTCAAGATCGATCTTGCCTGGATTTTCCAGACGGTGCTTGGCGCCGATCGGGATGTAGGTCAATTCATTCTCGTGCACGATCCGGGTTTCGTCGCCGACCGTCACGCGCGCGGTACCCTGCACCACGATCCAATGCTCGGCGCGGTGATGATGCAATTGCAACGACAACCGGCCGCCCTGCTTTACGACAATGCGCTTGACCTGAAAGCGCGGCCCTTGATCGACCGACTGGTAGGAGCCCCAGGGCCGATGCACCTTGAGGTGCTCCTCGGTAACGGCGGGTGCCACCTCTTTGAGTTTCTTCACCAGACGGCGCATGCCGTCGCCATCTTCGCGTTTGGCCACCAGCACGGCATCGTCGGTCGTTACCACGACAAGGTTCTCGACACCGAATAGCGCCACGAGTTGCTTGTCGCTCGTGACATAGGAGCCCCGTAAATCGACGAAGACGACGGAGCCCTGGCCGGCCCCATTGGCGGAATTGCCGAGTGCGTCGCGGCCGGACAACTCCCACACCGCTTGCCAGGAGCCGACGTCGGACCAGCCGTAGGACACCGGCATGACGGCGGCGCGCTTGGTCCGTTCCATCACCGCATAGTCGATCGACTTCGCGGTGGCGCGCGAAAACGCATCCTTGTCGATCGTGACAAAACCGAGATCTGTGCCGGCGCTCGCCACGGCTGCTTCGACCGCGGCAACGCTCTCCGGTTCGAAACTCTTGTACTCGTCGAGTAGCAAGCCGGCGCGGAACATGAAGTTGCCGGAGTTCCAAAGATAGCTTTCCTTGACGTAGCGCTCGGCCGTCGCCGCGTCGGGCTTTTCGACGAATTTCTCTATGGCAAAAATGTCGGGACCAAATGCAGCGCCGAGCGCCGCACCGGCGCGGATGTAACCGTATTCGGTCGCCGGCCGGCTTGGCCGCACCCCGAAGGTGACGATGCGATCGGCGGCCGCGGCGTTCGCCGCCTCGCCGCAGACTTTGGCGAAAGCCGCCGCATCGGTGACGACGTGATCGGCGGCGAGTGCCACGACCAAAGGATCGCCGCCGCGCTTGACCGCGAAGGCGGCACCGGCCGCTATCGCCGGCCCGGAATCGCGCCGGATCGGCTCGAGCATGATATCGGCTTCGACGCCGATGGCGGCGAGCTGCTCGGCCACGACGAACCGATATTGACTGTTGGTCACGATGATCGGTCGTCCGAACAACGCCGGATCGGAGACGCGGCGGATCGTCTCCTGAAATGTCGACATCGGACCAAACAACGGCAGGAATTGTTTGGGCCGGCCTTCGCGCGACGCCGGCCACAGCCGGGTGCCGGCGCCGCCGCACATGATCAGAGGGATGATCGGGAGAGCCACGTTGAGGTCAACCAGTTTGCGTCTGCACCAAGCCTTCGCCGGGCGGTATCCGGTAGTTAGCGGATACCGGAACCTTACACAATTTGATTAAGAATCGTTACGTCTGCCGGCCTATTCCGCGATGGGAGTTGCCTCTAAAAACGGCCTCCTCGGCACGGCCTCACCGTTTCCGCAAGACCCGCCCGGCGACCGCGTCGAGCTTCTTAACCAGCTTGGGATCGCGGGCTTTCGGCGCCGTGATCAGCGCATTGTCGAGAGCTCGGTCGGAGCCGATTGGGCACGGCTCGTGCTCGCGCGGAAAGTCCTTGGCAAGCCGCGCCACCAGTCGCGCCGCTTTCTCGGCATTAGCGACAAGGACCCTGACGATGTCTTGCACCGTGACCGCGTCATGGTCGGGGTGCCAACAATCGAAATCGGTCACCATGGCGACGGTGGCGTAACAAATCTCCGCCTCGCGGGCGAGCTTGGCCTCCGGCATATTGGTCATGCCGATCACCGAATAGCCGAGGCTCTTGTACGTGAGGCTCTCGGCGAGCGTGGAGAATTGCGGCCCCTCCATGCAGACATAGGTGCCGTCGCGCACCACCGCGATGTCCTCCGCCATTGCGGCCTCGGCGAGATGGATGCGCAGCCGCGGCGACACCGGATGCGCCATCGAGACATGCGCCACGCAGCCTTTACCGAAGAACGAGCTTTCACGTTTGTAGGTGCGGTCGACAAACTGGTCGACCAGCACGAAAGTGCCCGGCGGCAAATTCTCCTTGAACGAGCCGCAGGCCGACAACGAGATGAGATCGGTGACGCCGGCACGTTTAAGCACGTCGATATTGGCACGGTAATTGATGTCGGACGGCGAATGGCGGTGCCCCTGGCTGTGACGCGCCAGAAAGACGACCGGCAGGCCCGCGATCTGGCCGATGCGCAACGGCCCCGACGGATCACCCCATGGGCTCTTGATGGTTTTTGAGCGGACCTTTTCCAAGCCAGGAAGATCGTAAACCCCCGAACCGCCGATAATGCCGAGCACCGCCTTGGTCATGAGAAATGCCGCTCCTTGCGCCCTGGATAGGCGCTCGCTTGACTATCGGATGGCGGGGAGAAAGCAAACGGAAAAAGCAATCGAGAAAAATCAGTGCCGCAACAGCACCATCGAGATCGCGGGTACGTAGGTGATGATCATCAAGCCGATGAAATTGATCAGGAGGAACGGTAACACGCCGAGGTAGATGCGGCTCAGCGGCGCATTGAAGATCGCCTGCGAGGCGAACAGGTTCAGCCCGAATGGCGGCGTATACATGCCGACGCTGAGATTGACCGCGACGATGATGCCGAAATGGATCGGATCGACGCCGACACCGCGCACGATCGGCAGCAACAGCGGCGTGAGGATCAGGATCGCCGCCGGCGGCTCGAGAAAACTGCCCGCCAACAGCAAACCGGCGTTGAGGATAAGCAGGAGCTCCCATTTCGGCATGTTCATGCCGTTGATTGTTTGGACGATCTGCTGCGGAATACCGCTTGTCGTCAGCAGCCAGGAATAGATTCCGGCCGAGGTCACGATCAGAAGGATTTGCGCGATCAGAAAGGACGACGCCATCAGAATGCGCCAGAAGCCGGCGAGGTCGACCTCGCGGTAGATGACCATGGTGACGAACAGCGAATAGACCACCGCAACGCCGGCAGCCTCCGTGGGCGTAAACACGCCGCCATAGATGCCGCCGAAGATCACCACCAGCGAACCGAGCGCCCAGCTCGCCTCCTTGCTGGTCTTCCACACCGTCGCCCAATGGACACGTGCGCCGAGCGGCACGCGCTTGTATTTGGCGTAGCCTATGACAAAGGCGGCATCGATGGCGCCGATCAAAAGGCTTGGCAAAATGCCGGCGGTGAAGAGCTGCACGGCGGATTGCTCGGCGGAAACGGCGTAAAGGATCATCGCGATCGAGGGCGGGATGACGACCGCGATCGCGCCGGAGGAGGCGATCAGGCCCACCGCGAAGCGTTCATTGTAGTCGGCTTCACGCAATGCCGGATAAAGCATGCGTCCCATCGCCACCACTGTGCCGACGGCGGTATGCGACATCGCGCCGAACAGTTCCGATGCAGCGACCGTCGTCACCGCGAGCGAGCCCGGCACGCGGCCGACAATGGCCATGACCATGGCGATGACGCGCCGCGCGATGCCGCCTTGCGCCATGATCTCGCCGGCGAGCACGAAGAACGGCACCGCCAGCAGCGGAAAATTGTCGAGGCTGCCGAACATGTAGGTTTGAATGGCCTCGGTCGGCACGTCGGCGATAGTGAGCACCGCGACGATCGAGGTGACGAGCAAGATGAGAAAGATTGGAAAGCCCAGGACGAGAAGCACAACCGGCAGGCCGAAATAGATGAGATAGCCCATCATCAACGCCCGCTCTTCAATGTGCTTCGTCGCCGTCGCCAGGAACGGCGCGATCGACACCGGTTTGCCAGCGCACCAGCAGACGGAAGGCGACCAAGAGCGCCATCAGCGTGTAGCCGATCGGCACCATCGCTTGCGGGATGACCAGCGGAAAGTTCGCCGCCTGACTGCGCTCGTCGAACGCCGCGAGTTGGGTAATCACCGGCCAAGCGAATACCGTGACCGCGGCCGCGGCCGCCAGCATGACCAGCTCGGAAAGCACGTGAATGCATTCGCGCAGTTTCGGCGGCAGCAGCATCAGCACGACGTCCATCCTGATCTGCCGTCCCTCCCACGCGACCGCGCAGCAGCCAGTGAACACGCAGCCGACCATGAGAAAGAGCATGATCTCTTCGGCCCATGGGATCGAAATGCTGAAGAAATACCGTCCGATGATGTTGACGAAATTGATTGCCACGCTGGCGATAAGGAAAGTGCCCGCTGCCGCGCGGGTAATCGCGAGAAGCCACCGCACGCCTCGGGTGATGCCGACGATCACGGCCGAACCCAAAACGCAATTCCAGACACGGCGAAACGCAATTCGTTCTCCCCCTGATTTTTTTATCCGAACATTTTATTCGGCGGACCGCCACACCCGATCTTCCGATCGGCTGCGACAATCCGCCGTGACGTTAGATGATCGATACCCTCGCGACAACGGTTCATCAGCAATCGTTACATGCCGGCGCGCAGACGCTCGGCAGTATCGCTGACCAATTTGTAGGCATCGGTAAGTTGCGGCTTCGATTTCGACACGTCGGCGCCGACGCTCGACATCGTTTTCATCATCAATTCCTGCTCATCCGCAGGCAGCTTGATGAATTCGCCGCCAGCCGCAGTCCAGGCCGCTTCGGCTTTTTGCCGCATCTCCAGCGCCGTCGCATTGATGGCGACGGATTGCGCCGCGCCTTCATCGTCGATGATCTTCTGCAGATCCGGGGCTAACGAGTTCGTACCACTTCTTGTTGACTTCTGCGACGACGAAGATCGCCGGTTGATTTGTCATGGTGACGGATTTGGCTACGTCGCTGAAGTGCATCTTGGTGAAAGGCCCCATGCCGGCGACCGAGCCGTCGATGGTGCCTTGCTGCAGCGCCGGCAGCACATCGCCGAGCGTCATCACCACGGCCGTCGCGCCGAGCCGAGAAAATGTTTCGGTCTGGAATTGTGAGGCGAAGGTGCGGAGCTTCTTGCCTTTGAAATCGGCGAGATGGCGGATGGGATTCTTGGCGATCACGTCCGATTGTTCCGACATGAACAATCCGACCCCATGCAGACCTTTTTCGGCACCGAAGGAAAGATACAGTTTGCGCACCGCCGGGTCGGCCGTGAGCTTTTGCCCCTGCTCGATCGAGTTGACCAAGCCGGGCGCCGCGAGCACCTCGAAACGCTCATCAACGCCGACAAAAAACTCCGGCGGCATGGAGGCCATCTGGATAGCGCCGAATTGCGTCCCCTCGATCTGCCGCGGGATCGAGCCGAGTTGGCTCGCCGGATAGACCTCGCCCTTGATGCGGCCGCCCGAAGCCTTTTCAACCGCGGCCGCAAAGTTGCGGGCATAAGTATCGGGCACGTCATTGATGGTCGGCGACGTGATCTTCATCACGTAAATCGGGTCAGCTGCTCGCGCCGCGCCGAACGGCAGCACCGAAAGCAGAGCGAGCGCCCCGACCGCGAGGAGCGATCGCGCAAAGGGGCGACCTTGCTGGCTGTTCATGACTTCCTCCCTGTTGGAATGCCCGCACCTCCGCGTCGAGGCGGCGGCGGCCTTATCCTACCGAAAGCGAGGATACAGCAATCCGGCGCGCTAGACCGGAATCCCAGGATGTGACGGACTGCCGCGCCCCTTTTCTCTGGAGCGCGGTCGCTCGCGCGCGCCGATGCCGTTAGCGCGCCCGCGCCGCAGCCTGGGATACGATCTGATAGGCCTCGTTTAGCCGGGGCTTTTCTTTCGACACGTCGGCGCCGACGCTCGACAGCAATTTGAGATATGACGCCTGCTCATCCGGCGGCAGGCTGATCAATTCGCCGCCGCTGTCGGTCCAGGCTTTGCGCGAAGCCTCGGTGATGGCGGTCGCTTGCGGATTGATCGCCACCGATTCCTTGGCGGCAGCTTGCTCGATCACTTGCTGCAGATCGGCCGGCAGCGAGTTCGAACCATTTTTTTGATACTTCAACGATGGCGAAGACGGCGGGCTGGCCGGTGTCGGTCGCGTATTTCGCAGTGTCCTGATAGTGGAAGGCGGTGAAGATCGCAGTCGAAGCGACGGCGCCGTCGATGGCGCCTTGTTGCAGCGCCGGCAGCACATCCCCCAAGCTCATCACCACCCCTGTCGCGCCGAGCCGATCAAATGACGCGCTTTGGAACGCCGACGCGAATATCCTGATCTTCTTGCCTTTGAAATCGGCGAGATGGCGAACCGGCGTCCTAAACGCGATCGCCGACGGATTGACCATGAACAGCCCGAGGCCGTGCAGGCCCTTATCGGCGCCGAGGCTGAGCATAAGTTTTAAGACTTCGGGGTCAGCCGCAAGTTTCTGGCCTTGCGCCATCGAGGCGACAAGTCCCGGTGCCGCCATCATCTCGAAGCGTTCATCGAGACCGACCAGAAATTCCGGCGGAACGATCTGACACTGGATCGCGCCGAATTGAACGCCTTCGGTCTGTCGCGGAATCGAACCCAATTGGCTCGCTGGATAAATTTCCGGCTTGATACGGCCGCCGGAGTTCTTCTCGATGGTAGCGGCGAAATTTTTGCTGAAGGCGTGAATGTGATCATTGATGGTGGCGAGCGATATTTTCATCGTGTAGGTCTTGTCTTGCGCCCGCGCCGCGCCGAGCGGCAGCGCCAAGATCAAGACTACAGTTGTCAAAGCGGCGGCCGCCCGCATCATGCCGCCATGCTCGCCTTGGCGCATTCCCAGATAGCGCATCTCATCCTCCCTATGTCGTGTGGTTGTTTATGTAGTTTGTTTGTCTATTATCAGATTGTTATTTACTGGCCGATTGAAATCCCCCGTTGAAATTCGGCACTGCATCGCGCAACACGCCGTCGATAGCCGTACGCTCGCCAGCGTCGAGATCGTTCTTCAATTGCGCGATCCAACCCTTCACGACATCGAGCGACGGACAGACCGGCTTGGCGGCGACGACGCCTTCGATGCCGACATCGGCGCTGCCTTCCTCGTTCGCGAACAGGATTTCATTGAGCCGCTCGCCGGGGCGGATGCCGGTGAAGACGATGTCGACGTCGCGGCCGGGCTCAAGTCCGCTCAACCGGATCATGCGTTCGGCGAGATCGACGATCTTGATCGGCTGACCCATATTGAGAACATAGACGGAGGTGTCGGAGCGGGCCGGTCCGAGCGCGTGGCTCGCGGCAGTGACGACGAGATCGCATGCTTCGCGAATGGTCATGAAGTATCGGACCATGTCCGGATGGGTCACAGTGACCGGACCTCCGGCTTCGATCTGCGCCTTGAACTTGGGCACGACCGAGCCGTTCGAGGCGAGCACATTGCCGAAACGCACCGCGATCATGCGCATCGGCAGCTTGCCGCCGTTCGTGTGAGCGGCCCCTCCGGAATCCAAGGCCTGGCAATACATTTCCGCAAGTCGCTTGGTCGCACCGAGCACCGAGACCGGCTCGATCGCCTTATCGGTCGATATCATGACCATCGCCTCGGCGCCGGCGGCAAGCGCCGCGTCGGCGACGTTGACCGATCCGAACACGTTGGTCTTGATACCCTCATCCCAATCGCGCTCCAGCAGCGGTACGTGCTTGAGCGCCGCCGCATGAAACACCAGATCCGGCTTGAACTCGGCGATCAGGCGGAACATGCGCTCGCGGTCGCGGATATCCGCGAGGCGTCCCTCGACGATTGTCGCGCTCGATTTTTCGGCGAGGTTTTCTAACACCGCGTGCAACGCCGGCTCGGAATTCTCGATCACCAAAAGCCGCCCGGCGCTGAAGGCGACGACGCGATCGCATATTTCGGAACCGATCGAGCCGCCGCCGCCGGTGACCACGACCGTCTTGCTGCGGACGAAATCTTCGAGCCGCCGGTAATCGATCCGCACGCTCGGGCGCAGCAACAGATCCTCGACATTGACGGGCGCCAATTGCAGCGCCTCTTCACCTGCTTCCAGCGACGGCAACCGGCTGGTCGTCAGGCCGAGGCGGCGCGCCAGCATCAGCATTGTCTCGGGATGGCGCTCCGGTTCGAGCGCGCTCGGCATCAGCACCAGACGGCCGACCCGGACTTCCTGCGCCGCTAAACCGGTTACGACCGTTTCAAGATCGCCCGGAAGGCCAAGGACTGGAATGCGGCGGACCGCGAGGCCCTGGTCGGACCGCGACGGCGACAAGATACCGACCGGACGAACCTTCCTGACGGCTCCGTTCTCGATGGCCCGCAACAGCACATCGGAGTCCGCGGCGACGCCGACAAGGAGCGTCGGTACGGCATCGGAAAATTTAACGTGCTGTTGAGTACGCGCGTGCCTGAACAGGCGATAAGCGAAGCGCGGGCCGCCGAGCAGAAACATCTGCAGCAGCCAGTAAACCGCAATCGTGATCTTGCCGAAGAAATAAGTGCCGTACAAAGTCGGGTAAAGCAGGACGTAATCGAGCACCAACAGCGAGATCGCCAGCACGGTGACCGCGCGGACGATATTCGCCAGATCCTGCACCGAGGCGAAACGCCACTTGCCCATATAGAGCTGGAAATACCAATAGACGCAGGCGGCATAGACGACGAAGCAAGGCAGGATGACGAGAAGCCAATGGTAACGCGGTTCGAGGCCGCCATTGATGCCGTTCTCGACGCGAATATAGAGCGCCGACACGAGCGCCAGCGCGGTCATGACGAGATCATGAACGACGATCAGCACACGGCGGGGGTTGCGGAAGAATGCAATCATGGCGTCATTATAGGCCAGACTTCACGATTAGACGAACCGGCGTCACGCAATGTTATGGCCATGAAAATCATTGCCGATAATAGTCGCGATACCAGGCCGCGAACATGCGAACGCCGTCTTCGATCGGTGTTGAGGGCCTAAAGCCGACATCGCGCATCAGGTCGTCGATCTCGGCGCAGGTTTCCGGCACGTCGCCCGGCTGCATCGGCAGAAGCTCGGTATTGGCCTTGCGGCCGAACTCATGCTCAAGAAGCTCGACGACGCGGGAAATCTCGATACTGCGATTATTGCCGATATTATAGAGACGCCACGGCGCCGCGCTGGTTGCCGGATCGGATTCGGTGCCTGGCAAGGCGTGGCCTTTCAGCGGAACTTTGTCGATGAGCCGCTCGACGGCTTCCACAACATCGTCGACATAGGTGAAATCGCGCAGCATCTTGCCGTAATTGAACAGCCTAATAGGGTGGCCTTCGACGATGGCCTTGGCAAAAATAAACATCGCCATGTCGGGGCGGCCCCACGGACCGTAAACCGTAAAGAACCGCAAGCCGGTCGATGGCAGCCCGTAAAGATGGCTATAGGCGTGCGCCATCAACTCGTTCGATTTTTTGGTGGCGGCATAGAGGCTGATCGGATGATCCACATTGTCATGGACGGAAAACGGCAGCCGCGTATTTGCGCCATAGACCGAACTCGATGAGGCAAAGATAAGATGGCCGGTGTTGCGGTGACGGCACCCCTCCAGCACGTTGAGAAAGCCGGAAAGATTGGCATCGAGATAAGCGTGCGGATTCTCCAGCGAATAACGCACGCCGGCCTGCGCGGCGAGGTGTACGACCGGACCGAAATCCCCGCCGTTAAATAATGCCTCGACCGGCTTCCTATCGGCGAGATCGAGCTTGTGAAAGACGAAGTGCGGAAATTGCCGCAGCACCGCAAGGCGGGCTTCCTTGAGCGACGGGTCGTAATAATCGTTGATGCTGTCGACGCCGACTACGGTACGGCCCCCCTCAAGGAGCCGCCGCGCCAGCGCAAAGCCGATAAAACCGGCGGCGCCGGTCACTAGGACCGGTAGTTGCGACATCGTCACGTTCGACAACCTCACCCGTTGCCCTCAGGCACTGCCCACGAGCCCAACGACCCGGCCATGAGCACAAAACAGCCCCTCCGATACACTGTACATCGAGCCGCGACAAAGGTTAGAAACTGGGCCGCCGATCGGGTTTTGGTCATGAGGGTCGGGTTCATGGGGGACAGGCAATGAGCCATGCGGCAACATATCTCGGCGAGGTCGTCGAGACCGCCCGCCGCATCGAACCGGCGGCGATCGAGGCGTTGTGCAGCGAGCTTCTCGGCCTGCGCGATCGGGAAGGCCGTCTTTTCATCATCGGCGTCGGCGGCAGCGCCGGCAATGCCGCACATGCGGTGAACGATTTCCGCAAGTTGTGCGGTATCGAGGCCTACGCGCCGACCGACAACGTATCGGAGCTTACCGCACGGACCAACGACGAGGGTTGGCCGACGGTGTTCTCGGAATGGCTGAAGGTGAGCCGCGCCAATGCCAAGGACGCACTCCTGATCCTTTCGGTCGGCGGCGGCAACATGGAAAAGAACGTGAGCCCCAACATCGTATCTGCGATCGCGCTCGCCAAAGAGCGCGGTTTGCGGGTGCTCGGTATTGTCGGCCGCGACGGCGGCTACACCAAGAAGGCGGGCGATTGCGTCGTCGTCATTCCCACGGTGGAGGACAGCCGCGTCACGCCGCACGCCGAAGCGTTCCAAGCCGTCGTCTGGCATTGCCTGGTGTCGCACCCGAAGCTGCAGAAAAACGCCACCAAATGGTGAAGGCCGTATTCCTCGACCGCGACGGGGTGATCAACGCGAACCTGGAACGGCACGGCAAGCCGGTGGCACCGACCACGCTCGCCGAATTCCGCATCCTGCCCGGCGTCGTCGAAGCGGCGCGGCGTTTGAAGGACGCGGGCTTTCTGCTCGTGATTGCCACCAATCAGCCGGACGTGCGCAACGGCATCACGCCGCAAGAGACCATGGAGGCGATGCACGCCGAAATCCGCAGACTGATGCCGATCGACGACATCATGATCTGCCTCCATAACGACGCCGACAATTGCGGCTGCCGCAAACCCAAGCCGGGCCTGTTACTGGAGGCCGCCAAGAGGCACGGCATCGATCTTCAATCGAGCTACTTCGTCGGCGACCGCTGGAAGGACGTCCATGCCGGCGAGGCGGCCGGTTGCCGCACGATCTTCATCGATTATGGCTATGTGCAGGATCAGCCGGCGGAGCCGGATAGGACGGTGGGGTCGCTCGCCGAGGCGGCCGAATACATTCTTGCACGCGAGAGGAAGCCCGCAGTCTCCCGCACGACCAAAGCTGATCGAAAGTTTGGAACAACCGGCTTCTTGACGCCGATTGCGCTTGTAACTTTGTGGCTATGCGGCACCACACTCGCGTTTTACTGGAAGCACTCGCAGTTGCTCATCGGTTTCGACGGCGGGTACATGATGAACTTGGCAGAACGCCAATTCGAATGGCACTTGCCGCTCCTGTCGGCGAGCATGGATTGGTTCCAAGGCTTGGGCGACGTATATTTTGCCGTTAATTTCAGGCTGTTACCCGCTTTCATCGTCGGCTCGCTCTTTGCCAGTACTACCGCGGCAAAAGTTGCCATTTATGAAGTGGTCCTTTGCGAACTTTCGTTCGCGACCATTGCGTTCGCAATCGCGCTGGGTACATCGCGAACCGTCGCCATCGCGGCAGCGCTGGTAATCTGTCTTACGCTTCTGCCGTTCGCACATCCGACTCTGATCTACGGGATTCTGCCTATAACGCCACATATGGGCTCGCTGATAGCGAGCGCATTACTGACGGGCGCCTCATTTCTTGCATACGGTCGCCGCAACTGGCTGGCCGATCTTCCATACGCTCTGATCGTCCTCGCACTCCTCGCGTGGTCGGCGTTGGTCAGCGTCACCATCATTCTGCTTGCCGCACCGTTTCTTCTCCTGTGCGCAGTTTCGGGGACGATTGCTGCAGGCAGCCCGGCAGAACGTCGATGCAAGATCGGTCTGTTCATCGTTGCCGCTTTGTTTCTGGCGGCAACCGGTCCAGCGATCTACCTGGTCAGTACAATCGTCGACACCGCTGCCGTAATATTTCCTAAAGAACTCGCGAATGATCGCGGCTCGTTCTTTTTTGCTTCGATCTTGTTTCAAGGGAAGTCGATTGGCCCGGCCGGCCCTTTGCTCGTGATTTCTTCAATTGCCGGTGCCGTGCTTGCGGCAAGGGATCGAGCCCACCCTACTCTCCGAATCTTTTCCATTACGCTTCTTACTTATCTCGGCAGCCGTCTTACATTCGCGATCTTGATTGTTTTGTTCGACTTTTGGCGAGGCCCCGCTCCGCTCTATTTCGAATTCTTCGTGATTCCACTTTACGCAATCTTCGCCGTCCTCTTTTGGGGGCGGATGCTCGAGCGTTTATGGCATTCACGCGGCTGGGTGTTGCCGAGCCGTCGCAACGTTGAGGTTAGACTGATAGGCGGAGCTATCGTCGTTGTCCTGGCGCTGGCGGTTGTCACGTCCCGAAAAGATTTTGGCTTTTCCTATCCGCCGACATTAACGCCGATCGCCAGCATCCTTTCGCACGAAACCGCACTACGGCCGGGCTCGGTGTTTCGCGGCCGTACTGCCGATATGAACGGGAGGTCGGTGGATCGGAACGTCGACTGGCTTGAACTTCACGGTATGGACGCTGGCCTCGTGCAGGCGACTGGAAACGAACTTCGAGTTGTCGGCTTGCACTATTTTGGAATTCCGGGTCTTTTTCAGTACACCCCGACGATCAGCCCATTTCTTTACGCCGTAACATCACGTCTGCTTGGCCTGCCGGGGGACAAGCAGATGCGGAATGTCATTGTGCTCCGAGACATTAATCCGCGCATTCTGGCAATGCTTGGCGTGCGCTTCGTGATCACCGATCGAGAATATGGTGGGCCGGCAAGCTTGCGCACGAGCGTCCCCGTCAAGGATCAAACATTACTCCTTTATGAAATCGCCGACCCCAATCTTGGAAACTATTCTCCAACCAATGTGAGCAGGCTGGCCACTGCGACCGATATCATCACTCGGCTAGGCAACTCGGATTTCGATCCGAAAACCGAGATCATCGCCGATACCGCGGAAGAGGGAGAACGATTGGTGCCAGCCCAGGGTGCGAGCCTGACCTTTCTTGGTCAATCGCTGCGCGTTCAGGCGGAGAGCGATGGACGCTCAATATTGCTGCTCCCTCTTGAATTCAGCCGCTGCCTCGAAGCGAATGTCACAGAAGGCGAAAAGACGACTCTGTTCCGAGCGAACCTCCTTGAGACCGGCATCCTATTTTCGGGGCGATTAGACGCTACGTTGTCGATCCGGACCGGACCGTTCCTCAATCCCGCATGCCGACTTTGGGATTTACTCGATGCGCGGGCGCTGAAGATCGGCGAAGTGCCGCCGCGTTCATAGAACCGGATTGCAAGCGTAACGTGAGTGCTATTAGCTGTAGCTTATAACATGACCTAAAGTAGCCAGTTGGGGGCTCTAATGAGGCTCGTCGTAACCGGCGGCGCCGGTTTTATCGGTTCTGCTGTCGTATACCGCGCCATACGGGACGGCCACGCCGTATTGACCGTTGATAAGCTGACCTATGCGGGGCGCATGCAGGCGCTTAATGAGGTCAGCGCGTCTCCGCGCCATCAATTTCTCAAGGCCGACATCACCGACAGCCGAGCCATGGACGTCGCGTTCGGCGAATTCGAACCCGACGCGGTGCTGCATCTTGCCGCTGAAAGCCATGTCGACCGGTCGATCGACGATCCCAATTCCTTCATCACCACCAATGTGCAGGGTACTTTCGTCTTACTCGAAGCGGCACTACGCTATTGGTCGCGACGCCGCAACGAATTTCGCTTTATTCACATATCGACTGACGAAGTATTCGGTGCGCTCGGCGAAAACGGCTGCTTCGATCTCGATAGCCGCTACGCACCCAACTCGCCCTATGCCGCCAGCAAGGCCGCAGCCGATCATCTGGCGCGAGCCTGGGAGCGGACCTATGGACTGCCTGTCATCGTGACCAATTGCTCGAACAATTATGGACCGCGACAGCATGCCGAGAAATTCATACCGACGGTGATACGCCATGCCCGGGCCGGTGAGCCAATTCCGGTCTATGGAAACGGGCAGAATATCCGGGACTGGATCTATGTCGACGATCACGTCGCCGGACTGATGGCCACACTGCAACACGGCAGGCCAGGCAGCACGTATCTATTCGGCGGACGGTGTGATGTTCGCAATCTAGATCTTGCGCACGAGATCTGCCGCATACTGGATACGCGAGTGCCGCGCAGCGACAAAAAGAGCTATGCTTCGCAAATCGAATCTCGTTACTGACCGCCCCGGCCACGATTTCCGTTATTCGATCGATCCGTCGCACGCTGAAAATACGCTTCGCTGGAAGGCTAGTGAAGAACTTGAAACCGGCCTGACTAAGACAATCGATTGGTACCTTGCCAATCCCGAATGGCTGGTGCCGGGCACGGTGCTCGGACGGCTCGGATCGCGCAATGCAAGTATCATCGGAGCAACGCTGTGAACGCGTGGAAGGGAGTAATCCTCGCCGGTGGCACCGGCAGCCGCCTGACCCCGCTGACACGCGTTGTCAACAAGCATCTGCTTCCAGTTTTCGACAAGCCGATGATCTATTATCCGCTGACCACCCTAATGTTGGGCGGCATCCGCGAGGTAATAATCGTCACGGGCTCTGAAAGTGTGGAGCAGTTCAAGACGCTGCTTGGAGACGGTAGCCAATGGGGTATCGAGCTTAGCTATCGCGTGCAGCTTCGACCGGCGGGCATTGTCGACGGACTGCGCGTCGCTACAACCGACATACGGGATCACAACGTCGTCCTCATCCTCGGCGATAACATCTTTTTCGGCGCAGGCCTTGCCGCCACTCTTAAGGATTCGATGCGTAGCAATCCTGGAGCAACCGTTTTCGGCTACCAAGTTGCCAATCCCAGCGAGTTCGGGGTTGTGACAATGGATGATAATGGCAGTCCGGTCGCGCTAGAGGAAAAGCCGCTTAACCCGAAATCACGTCTAGCGATCACCGGACTCTACATCTATTCTGCGGACGTTATAAACGTCGCAACGGCAGGTACGCCCATCCGCGCGGGAGGAGCTTGAGATTACCGACCTGAACCGATTATTTCTACAGCAAGGTCGGCTGCGTGTACGAAATCTTGGCCGCGGTGTCGCATGGCTTGATGGCGGGAAGCCCGACGATCTGTATGAAGCGAGTCAATTCGTAAAGGTGATTCAAGACCGGACTGGACTACGCATCGCCTGCCCCGAGGAGTTAGCTTATCGTTTGGGCTTTATCGATCGCGCCGCCTTCACAGATTTCGCCGAACAAATACCGACATCCGACTATCGATCATATTTGCTGCGTGTCTTGGAAGACCAATGGAGCGGGCTTGGCTAGGTCCCTAAATTAGGCGACGTCGGAATTCGGGCCTGCGGCAATCTTAAAGCGATCAGGCCGTGGCGCCATTCGATGCGATTGCATTGAACAAATAGAACCGCTACTACACACTTCACGACATGTAGCGCGGTAGAAGCGTAAATTGTGTCGGCGGAGACGGCCGTTGCTGATGACGAGTGATAGAATGCGGCTTGGTATGTCGGATAATTACGTCACCCGTGGCGATACCGGAGATTGCGTGATTGTGCCTGTTTACAACGGCCGATCGATGCTCAGAGAACTTTGTCGCCGCGTCACCGAAGCGTTGAGCAAGATTACCGAACAATTTCATCATCGTCTTGGTCGATGATGCGGCACCGGATAATCCATGGCCTGTTATTCGCGAACTCTCGCGCGACGACTTACGAATCAAAGGTATTCGACTAAGCCGAAACTTCGGACAGCATTATGCTCTCACAGCTGGGATAGATGCCGCGCGCGCTCACTGGTACGTCATCATGGACTGCGATTTGCAAGACGCTCCAGAGGATATTCCGCGCCTCTACGCCAAAGCCCGGGAAGGCCACGACCTTGTTATCGGAGTGCGACGGAAGGAAGGCCATCATCCCGTAAAGCGAAGTATATCCAAAATTTTCTACGCACTTTTTGGGCTTCTTTCCGGCGTAGAATTGGATTGGTCGATCGGAAACTTTCGCATATTTTCCAATGCAGTTGCCGATGGCTTTCGAGAAATGCGGGAGCAGCTTCGCTTTGTTCCGGCTTCCTTTGAGTGGATGGGCTTCGAGGCTGCTCATGTCGAGCTTCCCCATCACGCACGAGCTCAAGGTCGATCGTCTTACACGCTTGGCAAACTTATAAGGCTTGCTGGGAATACTATCTTGGCCCATTCTCAAGTCCCGCTGAAAGCGGTTGCGGTACTGGGCTTTGCGATGTCGGCCGTTACATTTTTAGTTGCGCTTATCTACTTTGGCCGGGCGCTCTTCTTCGGCACCAGCGTTGTCGGATGGACCAGTCTTTTTGTCACTATCTTATTCGTCAGCAGCTTCCAAATTGCTTTAATCGGCGTTCTCGGAATTTACGTTGGCAAGACGTTCGATGAAGCAAAGCGCCGCCCGCTTTATATCGTCAAGGATACCCTCAATCTTGATAAAGTCTGATAAGCTGCCGGGAGAGACCAGCTTCCGTTTTGGGTGAGGTTTTTGATTGGTGATGACTGCTGGAGAAACTATACGCCCGACGGTTCTTGCTGCCGGATTTAAGGGCGCGTTATTTGTAACGGGGCTTTTAGACGCGGGAGTAAAACCACTTCGAATCGTCAGTTATCATCAATCTGACGATAAATCCAATTCATTCAGTCGCTTGATCGAACTCTCAGGCAATCTGGGCATCGAATTCGAGGAGAGCCACCGCCCCGATATTACCGAGGACTCGCTTGTTTTTTTGGTGGGCTGGCAGTTTCTGCTACATAACGCACTAAATCGCTGCGTCGTGTTTCATGATTCGCTGTTACCGGAGTTGAGAGGATTTACTCCAACGGTGACAGCCTTAATCCTCAACTCAGACGTCATCGGAGTGACAGCCCTTCGTCCGAATGAGGGGAAAGATACCGGCCCAATCTATGGCCGGCGCAGTATCAAAATTTCCTCCGGGACATCAATTCGCAGTGCGCTTGAACTCCAGTCACGGGCAATGGTCGATCTGGCAATTGAAATCTTACAAAGAGTCTCGGATGGCGCGCTTGTGGAACAAGAACAGGACCAGAATGCCGGCACACTTAGCCTTTGGCGTGACGAGTATGATTATTTCATCGATTGGCGCACAAGCGCGCCCGAAATTTTACGCTTTGTGCACGCTCTTGGATTTCCATATAGTGGTGCCAGGTGCATATGGACAATCAAATCGTTACTATCCAGAATGTGACCTACGGATCAGGTCTGTCTTTGCCATTCGAAATCCTGGGAAACTCGGGCAGCTCGAAGATCGGCGTGCGCCGGTGGTTTGCGGTAGCGGCACACTTCGGATCGAAGAAGCATGCAAGGAAAACGGTGAGCCCTTTCATTTTAAATATCTTCAAAGTCGCCGCCTAATGCCGGACACCGCTTGGACTGCCCCTTTTATGCACCCTACTAACAATTCCTAACTCCCAACTATCGAGATAGAGAACGCCGGTGGAAGTGAAAACGCGTGCAACATTGTTGCTTCTTACCGTTCTCGCACTGACGGTCTATGGTCAGCTGATCATTAAAGCGCGCGCAATAGCACATGGAGCTGACGTAGCCGGATCAGCCGATAGATTTTCCTATTTCAAGGGCATGTTCTTTGATCCTGGCGTACTCAGCGGCCTAGCGGCAGCTGCCTTGGCCGCCATCGCGTGGATGTTTGTCATTGAACGACTTGATGTCGGCTTCGCCTATCCCTTCATGGCGCTAAGTTTCGTGCTCGTCCCGGTAGGAGCAAGATTTATGTTCCACGAACCATTGCCGCCTCTCCAGATTCTCGGTATGGCGCTAATCGTGATCGGGGTGACGATGAGCACATTGACACGTTGATCGCGTTCGATTCTGGAGCACTGCTACTTGCAAACGCAGATCAAGTTGGACGTACCCCATCGGGTTTGCCCGAGCTGCAGCGCAAGCTCCGAGATTCGGGATAGCGAAGCCGTATGGCCTCCTGATTGGGTATGTTCCGTGTGCGGTCACACCGTCGAAACACGCGAAGCCATTCCAATATTCGCGCCCGCTCTGGCGGACACGGTCAGCGGAATGGATCCCACATTATTTGGGAAGCTAGCGAGTTGGGAAGAGGACAATTACTGGTTCGTTCCGCGCAACCATCTGATAACGGGACTGCTCGCGCGCTATTTTCCCGCCGCGCAGAGTTTAATGGAAGTCGGATGCGGCAGCGGATTTGTGCTTTCCGCCATTTCGGACATGAAGCCATGGATTCGCCTGGTCGGCTCCGAACTGCACCCGTCGGGCATGGCCATCGCGCGCAAGCGCCTTGGTCAACGCGCGGAGTTCATCCAGTTGGATGCAAGGACGATTCCAGCGCGCGAAGTTTTCGACGTTGTCGGAGCTTTCGACGTCCTTGAACATATTGAAGATGACGTCGCCGTCTTGGCCGCCATGCACGGTGCAATCCGGTCGAAAGGCGGCCTAGCGCTCACAGTGCCGCAACATCCCTGGCTTTGGTCAAATATGGACGTCAGCGCGCAACACGTTCGCCGCTATCGAAGGGGCGAACTGGAGCGGAAAGTTCAAGCTGCCGGCTTTCGCGTCTTGTTTTCTGCGTCATATACGGCGTTGTTGCTTCCATTGATGGTGGCAAGTCGTTTGAATGACACGGATCAGTCTAACTCCCTGCGAAGGGAATTTGAATTGCCGAAGCTTGCCAACAAGGTGCTAAAGGCCGTGCTTCAATTTGAAGTCGCACTTACTCTTTCCGGCATCCATTTTCCCGCTGGCGGTTCGCGCGTGATTATTGCGGCAAAAGTCGACCACAACACAGATGATGTCGAAATCGCCAGCCGCGTTCAGTGAATGATATCATAGACGGCGTCGATGACGCGCTCGGTTTCGTCGCGCATGCCGCTCCACATCGGCAGACGGATCAGCCGCTCGCTGAGACCGTCGGTCAAAACGAGCGAGCCGCAGGCGCGTCCAAAACGCCGCCCCCCTTCGCTCGAATGCAACGGAACGTAGTGGAACGGCGCGCCAACGCCGCGGCTACGCAGTGCACCAATCATGGCGTCGCGGCGCGCGCGGTCGGGAAGCAATAAATAGTATAGATGTCCATTATGCTCGCAATGCGCGGGCACGACCGGACGTCGCGCCCCGTTATCCCGGGCTTCAAGGTCGGCAAATGCAGCGTGATAACGATGCCAAATCGCCCGCCGATCCGCCGTGATGGCTTCAGCCTCATCGAGTTGCGCACGCAAAAACGCCGCTACGAGTTCACTCGGAATGTAGGAAGAACCGAGATCGGTCCAGGTATATTTATCGACCAGACCGAGCATGAAGCGCGAGCGGTTGGTGCCCTTCTCGCGGATAACCTCGGCCCGCTCGGCAACGTCGGCTCGGTCGGTAACGAGCGCGCCACCCTCGCCGCTGATGATATTTTTTGACGCATGGAAGCTGAAGCAAGCCATATCTGCGAGTGTGCCGGCAAGTTTCCCGCGATAGGTTGAAAGCAGTGCCTGCGCCGCGGCCTCGACCAGGAGGAGATGATGGGCGGTCGCAATGGCCTTCAATGCGTCCATTTCCGCGCAGACGCCGGCATAATGCACCGCGAATATCGCTTTGGTCCGGGGCGTAATGGCGGCCTCAACCAGTGCCTCGTCCAGGTTGAGCGTATCCGCGCGAATATCAATGAAGACCGGTACGGCGCCGCGCAACACAACGGCGTTGGCCGTGGACACAAACGTGAAAGACGGCATGATGACCTCGTCGCCCGGCCCGAGGCCGGCGAGGATGGCCGCCATTTCCAACGCGGCAGTACATGAATGCGTGAGCAGCGCGCGTTTGATACCTAGGCGCTGGCGAAGCCAAGCTTCGCACTCTTTCGTGAAATGGCCATCTCCGGAGAGTTCACGCCGCCCAAGTGCTTCTTCGAGCAAGCCGAGCTCGCGGCCGGTAATCGCGGGTCTATTAAATTGTACGTTCGGCGACTCGGTTTTATCTTGGTCACTTTTCATTTCGGTATTTCCTGCAGCGTATCCACCTCTCGCTGAATCGCCGCGCGACCGAAATGCTTGAAGCGAAAATTCCGCCGCCATGCTTCGATCATTGCGAAAGTACCGAACGGTCTCATTCGTATCGTCATCCAAGCCAGCACAAGCAACCCGGATATCAGCGGCACCCGCGCGAGGATCGATAGGAATTTGCGATCGAACGACTGAAAGCCAAGGATATCGGCGATCGCCTCCGTGTTGGCTTTTCCGTCGCGCCAAATAACCCAGAGACGCGCAAAACCGAAACGCATCCGGCGATCGAACACACTTTGTTGTTCTTCACGAACGTCCTCGGGAAAATTCTGGGAAATCCACAGCCGCGCGGTATCGAGAAGGTGCAAACTATCTTTGACGGATAGCGCGCTCCGCCCGGAAAAGCTGGTCGGGTCTTTGTTGTAGGCGCCGAGAACCGTTGGATCAAAATAGAAGCCGTAGCGAAAGGCTAAGAGTCGGTTTGCCAAAGTATCGCCGATCGAGCCCAGCCGCCGATCAAAATATCCTATTTCAACCAATAGCTTACGCCGATAAATGGTCGTGGTTCCGAGATACCAGAAATCGGTTGTGCGGATTGCGCGGCGAACCTCGGACGGTGATAGATACCCCCGGTCACGGCAGGGCTGGGTGACGGGGCGCAATCCAATCACTTGGTCGTCGTCATCGACAAGCGCGACGCCGGCGCAAAACAGAGCGGCGTTCGGATTTTCGCTCAATGCGGATTGGGCGCGGCCAAACAGTCCAGGAAAAACGAAATCATCGGCCGAACCGAACAACAAGAATTCCCCCGTTGCCGCTTCGAGGCCGGATTTAACTGCAGCAACGATGCCGCAATTAGCCGCTTGGCGGAGTAGCCGGATCGAAGGATGGCCGCTGGCAAATTCTTCAATCACCTTCACGCTATCGTCGGTGGAACCGTCGTCGATGACGATAATTTCCTTGGCCGGCGGTGTCTGATTGAGGAAAGCGTGGAGCGCGCGCGGTATGAGCTTGGCGTGATTGTAATTAGGCAGAATCACTGACAGCGAGATTGGCGCAGTCGCACCGATCATTGCGGAATCCAACTCCGACCCTGGCGCAGACCGATTCAATACCGCACCGGAACGCATGCGAACGACATCAACGTTGAATGCTTGTTCTAGATAGATCTAATATACGAACGGAAATGACCGATCATTCAGTCAGCACCCCGTATTGCGTCGTCCCCGCATATTACGCAGACTATGCCTGCGCGGCGCCCGTATCTGCAATCTCTATGAGCCCCGACGGCGGCGCGTCGTGGCCGCCGAGAAGCTGGCCCTTCCAGTTCTTCAGGCGCTCGATCCGATTATAATAGGTGAATTCCGGCGATCGGCGGATCAATAGGCCGTCGCGGATTTCTTCTTCGTATTCGTATTGCGCCCAGCCGTTGCAACTCGCACAGAACGGAACTTTGTCCCATTGTCCGGTCTCATGATAGTAGCGAACCTTCGCAAACTCCTCGCCGTTCCATACCGCTTTCACGCCGGCCTCGAAGACATTCCCCACATTTGTGCTCTTGAAGCCGTCGAGGCAGCAGATCGTAACGGTGCCGTCGTTGTGCACCGGCAATGTCTTGTAGAGCGTCGGGCAAGGCAGCCGCTTTTCCGGCGGCTTCATGTCCGGAAACGTGCCGTTCTCGAACAAAAGGTTGACGCGCACGCAATCGACGAGCCCGCTCCAACGCTCGACAAATGCCTGTTCCTCGTGGCGATTATTATCCTGCAGCGTGAACGATACACTGATGCGCGGCAGATCGCGATCGCCGCGCGCCGCAAGCATGCGAAACACCGCCGCCTCGATCTTTTCCAGCTTTTCGACACCGCGGATCTTCTCCAGTGTACCGCGCGTCACCGAATCGATGCTGAACGAGATGGAGTCGAGCTCGATCTCGACCATGAATCGCGCCAGATCGTCGTCGAGCGTCAAGCCGTTAGTGTTGAACGCGATCGCGATGCCCCGCGATTTCATTTCACGCAGGCGTTCGCGCAGATTCGGCACCAATAGCGGTTCACCATACATGTTGGGCTGAACAAGCGGATGCCCCGGGGCGATGTCATCGAGCAAACGCTTGGACGAGTCCGCGTTCATGATGCCTTTGACGGAATCGATCGCCTCATTGTCTTCCGAGCCCCAGACCGGACACATCGGGCAGCGCAGGTTGCACTTGGTGGCGTAGTCGATCAGCACACGCTCCGGCAATTCGGAAACCGGTAACGGCCTCCAGCCGAGGCTCGGATCGACCCACGGCGCGTGGGAGTGGTCACTCATTATGCTCTCCGCAGTTCACTTGCCGCTCTCACTTCCTGTGGAGCGCGTATAGGACCGTCTCGATGATGCCGCCGTCGTGCTGGCGCAAATAAAGCTGATAGTTCGGATCGAGATCCAACACCAATTGCGGGATGCGCCAGAGATCGTTGGCGCGATGATAAATCGAAAGCGCAAGACGCGGATGCCACTTGCTGATCGAATGACGCCCTCCTTGCAGCGCGTCAATCTCGGCACCCTCGATATTCATCTTGATATATGTCAGCCGCTTGTCGCCAAGCACCTCATCAATTGTGGTGACCGGCATTTCGATTTCACCGTCGGCTGCGAAAATTGCGCCGCGGCTCGCGTCGTCACGAAAGCGCAGGCTGCCGCCACGACTGTAAAGGCCAGCATGAATGGGATGCACCCGCGGTTCGTCGCGGAAATTAGCTTTGAGTTTTTCAAATGTCACCGGGTCCGGTTCAAAGGCATAAATCTCGTCGAACCGACCGTGCACCCGCCCTATAAAACTGCGGATCGTATCGCCGTCATAAGATCCGCCGTCGACATAGACTTCGTCTTCGGCGAATTTAAATAGCCTTTCTGGCGCATATAGATCGTGCTCAGTGACTACAGGCTGCAATAAGGCAGGATCGAGCGTGCGTCGGAAACCAATGACAGCCTCCAGCACTCGTCGCGAATGATCGTCGGCCAGACGATCATGAAGCGTTTGGATTTCCGAACGATTTGTCCAGAGATCGTCCAGTAACCCGCTGTAGAACATGTGCGGCGGGAAAATCTCGCCAGCTAAAACCTGCAGCATCGCAAACGGAACAACATGTTTGAAGCCGACTTCGCGCAACCTTTGCGTAACGCGCAACACCCGGTGTGAGGCAATTATGATTGGGGTGGATTTCGGCAGCGCCGCGAGCGTCTGGATTGGCAGCACCTGCAATCCGGCGATCACCAGATGTCTTTTTGTCGAATCGTCATCGACGATAGCGTCGATTTTGATTCCTTGGGCCTGGCAGATATGAGCCAGCCTTTGTCCTTCGCCGGCGGCGCCAACGATCGCTAGGGATCGCAAGTTCTTAACATCGAGCGTTGTATGGTACGCTCGCATTGTTTCGCGCATATCCTCCAAACCGGATACACGATCAATGCCGATCCAACGTGAAGTTTCGGAAGACGCGAGTGAAGGAACTTGATTTATTTGAACTTTGGGAACTCCGGCAGAAACTTGGGATAGTCTATCGCCGCACACGCGGCGCTTACCTTCAAGGATCGCCCCATTTAATTAAACCTATTGTGCGGTATTGGACACGGCACACTGTCGTAACTTCCGTAAATTAGACCATTATGCTATCGGCGCAACGACAGATTTTCGCTCTGCCTGTAATAAGCCTATATGTAGCTTACGCTGCCGCAGATAGCGTGGACATATGCATTGATCGCGGGTAGCTCTTCCACCGTCATGAAGTCGAGGCTTTAATGTCCGCCGAAAGCGAGGGTGAAATGCCGTTGTCGGGGCCACTTGATCGGCCGTTTTACTTTATTATCGTCTTATGGGGGCAGTCATTTCGGAATTACTTCCTTGAATGTTGCCTCGCCAGCGTCCTATCGCCGGGCAATATACCCGCGCTCAACACCTCAAGTCGCAGCAAATTCCTGATTGCGACACGTCCCGACGATTGGGCCGCGTTCCGCAGCGCGGCGATCTTCAGGCTGCTCGAACGCTACGTCGAACCTGTTTTTATTGAAATTCCACCGTGTCCGCCAGGCCGTTCCGGCTGCCAACATATGGGCATTGGGCACCGTATCGCGTTGGATATGGCCCATCGTGACAAAGCCTATGCGGTTGTTCTCACGCCGGACTCCATGCTTTCAGACGGCAGCATCGCGCGGCTGCAGGAGCTTGCTCAAACTGGTACGCAACTCGTGCTCACCGCCGCTTTGCGCTTTGGCGAGGAACCATTCTTTGCTCATCTTCGCGATATGGGTGGCCTACCCGCCGGAAGCCGCGGCGAAGATGCAAAACCGATCACTCTGAGCGGGCGCCAGATGGCCTATGCCGCCGTTAACGGCTTCCACAGCGAAACTCTGGCCTATGAATGGGATGCGCCGGGCCTGATGGCTATAAGCCCGGCAGCATGGTGGCGCGTTCCCGGCGAGGACGGCATAGTACTGCACAGCCTAAGTTGGGCGCCGCTATTGCTCGATTACGCCTCGATCGGCGATCACGACACCTCCACTTTCGATCAATGGACGCTCGATGGCGATTATCTGTTCAATAACTTCAATAACAGCAAGCGCGTCCACGTCGTCCAGGATTCTGACGAGATTTTCCTGGCAAGCTGGGGACCGCTGGCGGAAAGGCCGGTGAAGAAAACCAGGTTTCCGTTCGACGGTCGTCTGGCGGGCCTTTTTTTCAAGCAAAGCTTCTACAGCGGCTTTTTCGACCCTCTCAAACGGAAATTGTTCTTTTTACCGGTGCGATGGCACGCAAAGCCGCTTAATGCCAAATGGACTGCCGTTGAGGAGCGCGCCGCACGCGAACTGCGCCGCTGGGTGCAGCCGCCCAATGAGGCGGCTTCGGCTACGGCATCATCCAAGGAGACTGCGACCCCTGCGCGAGGACTTTCGCTGGGGGCACTGAGATTCATTGCTTACGGTTGGATGTTTCGACAGCGCATTTGGTTTCATTTCGTGAAGGTGATACGCGGCGACCGCGCGGCCTTGGGACGCATTGCCTGGTTTGTACGGACATTCCTGTTAGGCACCGGTCATAGCTCCGGAGACCTGGGCAGATAGCCGGGACATCGACCGCTCAAATCGATGACAGCGTAGCCTAGAGCCAATACACGATGCGGTGACGAAGCCTGGTCAAGACCAGAAGTGCGGCAGACCAACCGACGATCGTTATCAGTCCGGCGACAGCCCAATTCAACGGCTCCGGCGCTATTCCTAATAGCGGCTGGCGGACGATCGCAATCAAATGATAGAGCGGATTGAATAACGCTAAAATCTTCGCACGTCCGGTCAATTGATCGGGTGACCAGAAGATGGGTGTTAGAAAAAGCGAAATTTGAAGCAAATTGGCGACTAATTGCTGCAAGTCCCGATAGCGTGCGCAGGCGGCCCCCAGAATAATGACGATCCACGTCGCGTTCAGGCACAATAATACAAAGCCGGGAATAACGAGAAAGGTCGACGAAGTAACAGATATGCCGGCATATATGGCAACCAGAACGAATATTATCACGTTGTGAAAAAACACGATGGTATTGCGCCAAACCACCGCGCACGCAAGCAACGTATATGAAATCCGCAGTTGCTTGATGAGTTTTTCATAAGCAATGAAGCTGGAGCAGCCCTCGGTGCAGATCGCGACAAAAAGCACCCAGCACAACATTCCCGATGTCAAATACGGGAGATATGTCTTGGCATCCTTATGCCACAAATTCGACCAGACAAGGCCGAGCGTGGCGACGAAGAGCGCCAGACTTACAGTTGTCCAAAACGGCCCGAACGCCGTGCGGCGATAACGCCGCTTAGTCTCCCGCCAGCCCAAACGGCCCCAGATATCGCTAGCGCGGATTCCCGCGACAACATCAATACACGCGACGCGGTGTGATGGCATCGTGGGGCCAGCATGGGGTACATTGAGCGCTAGCGTGTTTGACATGCAGATGACCTGTTCATTCGGAGACGTTCGTGAAGATGGGGCACTTGTGCCTTGGGTTAGACAGCCGGTGCCCGCAAGGTAGCTTGCGGATCGACACTCAACGCCGCAACGACGGTATTCAAGAGATCGTTCAGTCCCACGATGGTGTAACCGCAACCCTCGAGACTGCCGGATTGCAACACACCGCTTCGCTCTAGCGGGACAGCAAATTGTGGAAAGTCGCGATCGAGCCGCCAGTGCCGCCTGGTGCGGACCTCGTGAACGCGGCCGGCACGGTCGCGGCATCGATACAGCTCAGACGGATCGAGCGGCCGCAGATAAACATCCGGTGCAATAGTTTCCTCGGCGAGATGGATGGCCGTGCAGGTCTCGAGGCCGACACCGATCATCAACACACAGGCCTGATAAGGTCCCATCAGGCCATACGGACTGTTGGGTGAGACCGGTGTGTCGTCGAGATGATGCCGTGCGACCAGAACGTCCGCCTTGGCACCATGAGCGGCAATCGAATGGGTCGGATGAATGCTCCGGTGCGACGCATAACGAGTGCGGAAGATCTCGCTGAGGATGCCGGTTTCCGAGCGGGTCTCGATTTCGTCCCAATACGGATGGTCCCGTGTCACGGTCCGCCAGCTCATGGTTGGCATTACGACGGTGCCATTCGACATGTAATCAAGAAATGTCTCGATCATGGCTTCGGCACGAAACCCGCGTCGGCTCAATGCCGCGATCGCGCTGTGCACGACCAGAACGCCGTCCGGGGGGACCCGCATACGCTCCAGGAGCGGCAGGAGCGCGTCGCTTTCACGCGTGCGCGACATCAGCATTCGGCGGGCTGACGTTCTTTGATGCGTTCGATCGCATCGAGACAGCGCTCGATGTCATTGAATGGCAGCCCGCCAAGCTGGGCGAGTTCGAGGTCCCACCACTTGCAGCGCAATAGTCGTTCGATGATTTTTTCCGAAAACCGGTAGCGCTTGATGGTCGCTGGAACGCCAGCCACGACGGCGTAAGGCGGCACATCCTTGGTGACCACTGCGCCGGCGGCGATCACGGCGCCGTCGCCGACATTAATGCCGCTCATGATATTGACGTTGTGGCCGGTCCAAACGTCATTGCCGATGGACACCTGCTTGAACATATCCGGTGTCCGGCTGAGCCGATCCATCGACTTGTATTCGTCCACCCAATCGTACGAGTTCGGGTGATATTGGAATTCGTGAATGCTGAGCCAATCGGTCGGATGATTGAACGGATTGATCGCGGTTCGGGCACCGATGGCGCAGAACGCGCCCATGGTCGCGCGGGCGATAAAACCATGCTCGTTCATTCCCGAATATTTTCCTATCGTTACATCCGGGCCGAGTTGCGTGTAGCGGCTGAGATAAAGCGGCCCCAAGACTTTCGAGCGAATGATTTTCGCGCCTGGAAGTATCCTGATGAGAGGATGAGGATGAGCGATCTTGTCGGTGAGGTTTTCGGCAAAATCGATATCGACGGCGTCAAATTTCATTGGGCAGCTTCCGGTGTCAACCGGCGACGGGCGAAATGCAGCCAAAGGGCAAACGAGTCATAAGGCGTAAGCCGTTCGTCAAATAATTCGGCAGGTGCGAACAAACGCATTTCGGCGCCTTCATGCAGCACGAAACGCGACACCTCGTCTTCGGTGACCTTGATTTCGTAATAAGTCCGGTAGCACTGCTTTTGCCCGAGCTTGCGCAAATCGAAATCGAGCCTGACGAACTCATCGACGCTGGTCGCCTGCATCTCCAGTTCTTCGGCGAGTTCGCGCGCCAAAGCTTGTACGGGGTCTTCTTCGGGGCCAACTGCGCCGCCGAAACAACCCCAGTGGCCGGGATAGAAGATCCGTGGAATATCGTCCCGCAATTGCATCAGATACCGGCCGTCCTCGACCGTGATGATCGCCGCCACGGCGTCGTCGCCGCGGAGCGGATGATTATCGGTGAGGAAGTGAACGGGGAGCACGGCGCGTTCGGACTATGGGACGATCAACGATTGAAATGGTTTTCGACCTTGACGATCGCCTTGGCGCAATCGGCGGCTTCCGAATTACCGTAGGCTTCGTTGAGGTACAGCATGAAGGAGCGATCACGAATATCGCGGGCATTCGGCGTGTTGAAATCGTCGGGGAGATATTTCCTCAGCCACGGCCAGTCGGTCACCAAATAGCGATAGTGCGGATTAAGCCCGATACCCTCGGCTAGTACGGCCTTGGCGAACTGCTCCTTGGTGCACGTTATCCGCTCGACATCGACGACGATCGGATAAACGAACGGCGCATCATTTGGCGAATAGCCATAGGGCTTGCAAATATCGGCACGGTCGTTGAGGCGGCCGGTTAGCTCGGCTAGAAACGTCAGTCTTTTCAATATTGTATCGGGCAGCCGCCGCAGCGACGCGACCCCGATGGCGCAGGAGATTTCGTCGGTGTGAAAGTTCAGCGCCGGGAACAGAAACTGGTTCGGATTGCGATCGTCGAAATCCTCACGCCATGACGGCTTGCCGCGATCGGCCGCGGCAAGCGCGCGATGATGCAGGTCGATATCGTTCGAGAACACGACACCGCCGGCGCCGCCGGTCATATGGGCCTTGCGGTACATGGTCGAGAAAGCGGCGATATCGCCGAAATTGCCGATCGGCTTGCCCTTGACGCGGGCGCCGTGCGACTGGCTGCAATCCTCGATGACGCGGATATCGCGCGCGTGGGCTTCCTTGGTCACGCCGAAGGCGTCGGCGGCGCGGCCGAGCGAATGGACCAGCATGACGGCGCGGGTCTTCGGCGTGATACGGGCGACAAATTGCTCGGGACCCATATTGAAGGTGCCGGGCTCGCTGTCGGCGACGCGCGGCACGAGATTGTTGAGAATGATCGCAGCCAATGTGCCGGGATCGGTAACCGGCGACACGATCACCTCGCTGCGGGCCGGCAAATCCAGCGCCGCCACCGCGATATAGAGAGAAGCTGTCCCGGTCGCGACCGCGTCGGCGTAACCGCCGCCCATGAATTTGACGAAGGCGTCCGTATAGGCCTTCTCGAAAACACCGGCGTAGCCGGGATCGATCTGCTTTTCCTGGTAATGCGCGATCACACTATGAATCTGCGCGATCTCGGCGTCGCCGAGCGCAAAGCGTGGCGGCATGGGGCGGCTGCGCACCGGTTGGCCGCCGTCGATGGCAAGCTGAAGCTTGTTATGTCCGACGGTGATGGCGCTCATGCGATCCCCCAAACAGCACTCATTGCAGGCCGAGCCGGGCGGTCATTTCGGGCAAGCCGAGTCCATGGGCGTCGAGAATGTCGTCGTGACTGCCGTAGCAATGGATAAAAGCGTCCTTCAGCGTAAACGTATCGAGCCGGCAGGCCGCCCCGGCGTCCCAGGCCAGTTCCTTCACGCGCATGGCTAAGCTGCCGTTCGGCGCGCATTCCTCAATGACGACGACATGAGCATAACTGCGCAGGATTTCAGTCAGCGTCTGCCGGTCGAGCGGCTTGAGCGTATGGGCTGAAACAATCGCCGCGCTCTTGCCAGCCGCCTCAAATCGTTCCGCCAGCGCAAAAGCGCGCTTCATGATCGGACCGTAGGAGAGAATGCAGACGTCGCGGCCCTCGCGCAGCCGGCGCAGCTTGCCGAAAACCCAAGGATCGGGCGCCGCTTTGGAGAAATCCGGCTCCCCGGCTTTCCCAAGCCGAAGATAAACCGGTCCTTGATCCTGCGCCGCGCACCAGCGGGTTGCCGCCTCCGTTTCGCTTGGATCGCACGGCGCGACGACGGATAGATTTGGGAGACTAGTGGCAATCGAGACGTCCTCCTGCGCGTGATGCGTGGCGCCGAGCGTCGAATAGGTCACGCCGCCGCCGATGCCGACGATGGTGACGGGAAGATTCTGGTAACAGAGATCGTCGCGCACCATCTCGAACGGCCGATAGAGCGTGAAGGTCGCGATCGTGTAGGCGAACGGCTTGAGGCCCCGCTGCGCCATGCCGGCTGTCATCCCGATCATGATTTGCTCGGACACACCGGTATTGATGAAGCGACGCGGAAATTCACTGCGGAATTTCGCAATCGAACCCGCCGGTGAAATATCCGCCACAACGACGCAAAGCCGCGGATCGGCCTTGCCCAATTCGTAAAACGTGTCGGCAAAGCGGTTTCTCACAGCGGCGCCTCCGCCAGCTCTTTGAGGCCTTGCTGATATTCGTCCTTGTTGGGCGACCGGTAGTGCCAGATAGGGACGTTCTCCATGTAGGAAACGCCCTTGCCCTTCACGGTACGGCACACCACCAGCATGGGGCGACCGCCGCGGCGGCTCAGGACCGCCTCATGGATCGCCGCCTCGTCATGGCCATCTACTTCGACCGCTTCCCAGCCAAAGGCTTCGGCCTTCGGCACCAGCGGATAAAACGCCTGATGACCGTCGCTCATCCGCTCAAGACCGCCGAAGTCGTTGAAGTCCATCAATGCGATCAGATTGTCGAGCTTGAGATTAGCCGCCATCATCATCGCTTCCCAGGTCGAGCCCTCCTGGAATTCGCCGTCGGACAGCACGCAGTAAATCAAAACGTCGGTGTCTTTGAGCTTTTCGGCATAGGCCTGGCCGGTCGCCATGCCGAGCCCGTGGCCCAACGATCCCGTCGACGCGGCAATCCCCGGTGTCTCGTAATCGGGATGCGCGCCGAGACGGCCATTCGGCTTGCAGTAGGCGTCGAGATCGGCACGCGAAAGAACACCCTGCTCCTCGAGGATGACGTATTGGATCATGCAGCCATGACCCTTCGACATCAGAAAGACATCACGATAGCCGCCGTCGGATTCGTGGCGCATCAAGCTGTTGTAGAGCACGTCGGTAATTTCGGTGCAGGAGAACGCCGGTGCGATGTGCAGCGCGCCGACCTGCTGCGAAATATCAAGAATGCGGCGGCGGTAACCGAGACAGCGCCGCCGTGCAGCCGCTAGATCGAGGCTGTTGCGTCTGAGCGCTACGGCACTGGTGTCCACGCTTATTCTCTCACGCTCGCAATGTGTAATCGGTCGGCCAGGTTTTCAGTGCGTCGAAATATTTGCGGCCCCAGGCGACCATCTCGGCCAGGCCTTCGTCCCAGCCGATCTGGGGTTCCCAGCCGACCTCGCGCTTGATCGCCGACGAGTCGAGCCAATAGCGCGAATCCTGGCCGAGCCGGTCGCCGGTGACTTCGCACATTTGATTGAAGGGAATGCCGAGCGCCTTGGCAGTGCGCTCCACCACTTCTCGGATCGAGGTCGGCAACGCCGGCCCGGCATTGTAAACCGTGCCCAGCGGCGCTTTCTCCGCGACCATATGAATGGCACGGCCGAGATCGCGAGCGTGGATGTAGGATTTTTCGGCGCGGCCGCCGCCGTGCAGTGGCAGCTTCTCGCCTTTCAACCCGCAAATCACCGCCTTGGGGATCACCCGGTGCAGCAACTGGCCCGGACAATAAGCGTTCGACGGCCGAATGATGTTCATCGGAAACTTGAGGAACTTGTGCACCGACATGAGGTACATGTCGAAGGCGACTTTGGAGGCGGCATAGGGACTCGACGGCTTGATCGGTTCGTCTTCCGTCGTGGCGTGCTCGACCGAGCCGTACATTTCGGACGTGCCGATCTGGATGAAGCGCTCCAGCCAATCCCGCTTCATCAACTCTTCCGTCAGCCGGGCTAACGCCATCGAATTGGTTTCGAAGAAACGCCAGGAATGCTTCCATGACACCGCGCCTTCGCCCTGTGCGGCGAAGTTGATGATGACTTGCGGCTTCTTGCGATCGAGAAGCTCAAGGAGAAGGTCAAGCTCATAGGTGACGTGATAGGCGTGATATTCATAGCGCGGCCGCTTCTCGATATTCAGCGAAAACGGCTCCGGCCGCAGGAGATTGCGGCCGATCCCCATCACCAATTCCGGATCGGTATGATCGAGCAGATAAAGCGCCGAATGGATTCCGAACGATCCACCGCCGCCCAATATTGCGTATCTTTTACCCATGAACCCGCTCAATCCCCACTCGTCCCCGCGAATGCGGGGAGCCGGTTTATTTGCACTCCGCTCCAATCCAAATTCCCGCTTTCGCAGGCATGAGCGGAGAATTCATTCACTCGATGATCGTCCAATCGTAATCGCCGGTATAGCCGGCCTCGGCAAAGACCTTCAGCCAACCCTCTGGAAAATCGTGGAATTCCGCCGTCAGCACCCAGCTTTCGAAGACTTCCTTCTGCTCAGGCGTGAGATAAGAGTCAACCTGAACGAAAGCGCGGCCACGGCTTAAGCGCTGGATTTCACGCATCGCGGTCACGGCACGGGCGCGAGGAAAGTTATGGATGGTGTTGAGCGATATGACGCAATCGAACGAGGCATCGCGGAACGGCAACTTCTCTGCAGTGCCGAGATGGATTCGGCCGACTGCTTCAGGCGAGCAGTGCATCAGCGCATAAAGTGAGACGTCGAGACCGAAGGCTTCGAGCCCCGGACACTCAGCCAACAGCGCCTTGACCAGAAATCCCTTGCCGCAGCCGACATCGAGGACGCGCATGCCCGGCCTTAGGCCGTATTCCGCAATGATATCCCGCGCCACCGGATGCCAACGGCCATCGTCGCGATAGCCGCCGTAGCCGTATTCGCGCGGACCATCCCAATACATTTCGCCATATTGCTTGGCGATAGCGACGACGGCCGGATCCTTGGCCTCGGCGCGCTTTTGGATATTGCGCTTGGTCTTCGGCAAAGCGCGCAACAGATCGAGATGTCGCATCAGCCGAATTCCTGCCGTTGCGCCCGCGCCAGGCCGGCATCGATGGCGGTGTAGTGGAAATCCGGAAACGCCGCGCTTGTCGCCGCGGGATCGAAAGGGCGATAGCCGTTATGCGGCATCGGTCCGGTTCGCGGCGAAGCTTTGATCTCGACCTTGCGGGGCGACAATGCGACGGCCTTATCGGCCAAAGCGCGGAAGCTCTCGACCGCTCCGGTGGCGACGTTCAATATCCCGGCTGAACGGTGCGTCAGCACCAGGCGAACGATCTCGGCAATGTCATCGACATCGACATGGTCGCGGCGTTCCTCGCCTTGGCCGAATAACACGATGGCTTCGCCACGATTGGCTTGGCGCCGGAATTTATTCGGGCCATAGCCGTTGTGCGGATCGTCGGCGCCGTAAACCAGCGTCGGCCGCAGAATCGCAAGTGGCGTGGCGCCCCCGGCGGTAAGCAGCATCTGCTCGCGTGCGAGATGCATAGCGCCATGCAGGCTTGTCGGCGCCGCCGGCGAAGCTTCGTTGAGCGGCAGCGGCCCATCGGCATAGACCGCATCCGAACTCACATAAACGACATGCGCGACCGGTTGCTTTGTTAGCGCCTCGCAGATCGGCGCTACCATAGCGATGTTTTCCAGCATCATCGCGGGCGTCTTGCAGGGTGCGCGCGCCGAGACAACAACAAGCGCATCGTCCGAACGTAAGAGACTTGCAAGTTTTTCGGTGGCCGAACCGTCGAGGAGATCAAGTTCCTTCCGCCCAAATCCGAGCGCGGCCGCGCCGGAGCCGCCAAGCTTGCGCGTAATCGCGCCGCCGATGAATCCGCCGGCGCCGAGGATGAGCGTGCGACGAGGCAAATGTGACGTCGCGTTATGATGGTGCAGCATCGATTTCTTCAGGCTGCCGGCGCCAAAGGTGGCATGCCGAGGGTGTGATAGGTCAAACCAGCCGCTGCGCAGGCTTGTCCGTCAAGCACGCGATAAGGATCGAGGACAGTGCGCCCCTTCATGACGCGGGCGAGGTCGGCCGGGCGAAGTTCGCGGTATTGCGGCCACGGCGTTGCGATCACGAGCACATCAGCGCCGGTTGCCGCCGCTACAGGATCGGCGGCGCCGGTCGTCCAAGGGACGACCGAAGCGGGAACAACGGGATCGTGAACTTTGACCGTCCTGCCGCGCAGATGTTCCAGCAAAACCAACGACGGCGAATTCTTCGTCGAATGCGTATTCTCTTTATAGGCCAAGCCGAGAACCGCGATCGCCGATCCGGGATGCGCTACGAAATCCTGCAATACCTGCCACGGCCAATCCTTGCGGTGCGCCGAATTGGCGAGCCAGGCCTTGACCACGCCGGTATCGGTTTTTTCGGTCACGCCGATCTCAATGATCGTACGTAGATCGCGCTCCAGATTGCCGCCGGCAATACCGAGTCCAGGAGCGAGATAGGCGCCCTGCCCGATCCTCTTATCGAGCTTTAGCGCCGGCGCGATATCCGACCAATCGGCGCCGACGCGCTCGCAGATCTCGGCCAGCGTGTTGGCTACCGAAATCGAGGCAACCAGGCAGAAATTGATGCTGATTTTGGCGAGCTCTGCGCTCTCATATGCCATCGGTAGAATCGGGCATGAAAACGATTCAAGAAAAGTCTTCAATGCCGGCGCAATTGGCAGGCGTGGATCGGCACAGCCGACGATGAAGCGCTCGGGCTTGGTGGCGCGTTCAACCGCACGGCCGAATACCAGCGTCTCGACCTGGTAGTAAAGCCGCTCGGCCGGCACCGGCAGCGCTCGCGTATAGCCCGGCGGTACCTGCGACAGGATCGCCAGGAGCGCTTTGCCGGACAATTTCGGCTGCACACGCTCGACCGCGGCTCTGATCGGCCTCAGATCGCTTTGCCCGGTGTCGTCAGTCGGCACGTCAACAGCGACGTAAACGAGGTCGCATTCCGAAAGGGCGGTCGTATCGGCGCTAAAGACTAGATCGCGCTTATGCTTGGCGATCAATTCCGGCAGTCCCGGCTCGTTCACGGGAAGGTCGCCGTCATTCAGGCGGCCGACCAAGGCGGTATCGGCATCAAACGCAATGGTGCGGAAACCTTGCGCCGCGGCGGCACTCGCGGAGAGCAGGCCGAGATGGGTCATCCCGGCGTAACCGATGACCGGCTTTGTCACGATGGGTTCACTTCCAATGCTTGGGCGCCAAGCTTTCGCAACACGCGATTGAGCCAGATGTCGTTCGCCAAGTCGGTCGACCGCCGCTCGCCGCAGAGCGATTTGAAGTGCGCGTATTCAAGGGTCCAGGTCGGATCGTCCTCGATCAAAGTCACCGATTCCTCAGGCGGGCGGCCGCTCGGCAGCACGCGGACGCGATGGGTGAATTCCGATGGGCCCCATTTGCAGAGCGAAGTGATATGCGCACTGCCATTCTCGGCAAACACGTCGCAGGTGAAATGGTTACGCCAGCTGAGCAGGGTCATCTCGAATTCGAGCCGCGGCCGGCTATGGGTCGAAGCGAAAACGACATGATCGGGGCTGCGGTTTTCAAAGCGATCGGCCGAGACAATCGAGAACGCGTCGCCGATGTCGCGGAACCAGAACCGCGCGGTGTCGAGCACATGGGAGCCGAGATCATCGAGTACGCCGGCGCCTTGATCACGCCAATCGGAGTTGCGAACCAGCCGCGCCGTCCCGTTGCCGTAGAACATGCGGCACCGATAAACCGTACCCAAAGCGCCGGACGCGATGAGATCGCGCATCCGTACGAAATGCGGCTCGAAGCGGTGATTGTAGGCCGTATAGAGGACGACATCCTTCTGCCGCGCATTTTGCTCAAGCCGCGACAGGACCGTTTCGTCTTCCGCCACCAGTGGTTTTTCGACGAGCGCGTGCTTGCCGTGATCGACCAGATAGTCGAGCAGCTCGATCTTGGCGGAATCGGGAACGCAGAGCAGCGCCGCATCGAACGTATCGAGCGGGACATCGCGCAGGTCACGGACGTCGGCCTCCCGATTATGCAGGTCCACGGAGCAGACGAAGTCGTCTCCGGCAAAACGCCGCCGTTTGTAGCCCTGAACGCCAAGCCCAACAACAATACTACGCATGATGTCGTTCTAGTCGAACTTCACTTCACGTTCGACCGCGTCGAGCTTACGGTGAACATCCTCGATATTGATCGGGATATTGCCGTCCTTCTCGCATTCGCAAGCCGCCGCCAAGGTGCCGATAATCGTCGCAGTGAACTCGCACTTGCTAGCCAGCATCGACAGTGTGGAATAGGCTAGGAGCGCATCGCCGGCACCTACACCGTCGACCAGATGGTCGACAAAACTATCGATGACAAAGAATGAGTCGAGCGCCTGATGGTCCCCGTGGCGGCAGGTCAGCACGCCCTTGTCACCGAGTTTGAGAATAAGCGTCTTGCATTGCGCCGCGTCAAAAAGCGATGCCGCCAGCGGCCGAATGCCGGAATCCTGATCGCCCAGCGCAAACCGCGCCTCGCGCTCATTCGGCGTGATCAGGTCGAAATCGCGAAACTCGGTGATATTGCCCCAGCGGCTCGCCACCTGGCTGTCCGCCACCTTATACATACCGGCGGGGATCGCATCGGTCAGCGTCGGGATGGTGCGGCGGTTGAACATGCCGTGGCGAAAATCGCTGAACACCAGGGCTTCCGCCTTCTCGGTAGCGATCGACTTTGCCAGCGACAGCACGATCTCGTCGGAAATCGAACGATTATCCAGCGTATCGACCTTCAAAAGGCGATAGCCGCCGGAAATGATCGCGTTCTTGTTTGTGGTTGGTCGTGTCTTGTCGATGATTGGCCGGCACTCGACGCCGGTCTTGCTCAGGCCCTCAAGCACGAAGTCCTTGAATCCGTCTTCGCCGAGCACAGTCGAAAATGCGACATCCGCGCCGGCTGCTCGTAAGTGCTCAGCGACGACGCCGGCGCCGCCGATATAGTCCGTTCTCTTGTCAAACAACACGCTGATTGTCGGCGTCTTGGTCTGGCCACCGATCATGCTCGTATAGGTAAAGGAATCGACGATAGTATCACCAACGACGTGAACGCGGCGGCCGCCGAGCGTATCGAGTGTGCCCCGCAGCTTGTCGAAAGTGAGCCCCGCGGTCTCCATCAGAGTCATCAATTTCTCGATGCGCAGCGACGGCGGCGCCGCTTCGATCATCTGGCTCGACGAAAATACATAGTCGCCGGGCGTGAAGATGATCTCGCCGCCATAGCTGCGGATCACTTCAAGCTCGTCCTGAGTCTTCAGCGGCAACCCGCTCGCCTGATATTCATAACCCTTTGCGAAGATGTCAGGCTTGATCAGCGCGAGGTTTTTCAGCGGCGTCGGCTCGGGATCGATGATGACATAGTCGACGATCTCAAAGGCCGCGAGATTGATGGCGCGTAAATCCTGCGGCACATGCGGCCGATAGCGGCCCTTGGTAATATGATGGTCCGCCGTCAGGCTTGCGATCAGGACATCGGCCTTGCTCTTGGCATACAGCAGGTGGCGCAGATGCCCAGGATGCACGACATCAAATACGCCGTGACACATAATTACTTTGCGCTTGCGCGGCGGCTCGCCGATAAGCTGCGCGATCTCCGCCGCGGTCTTGATCTTGTGCTTGTAATGGCTGCCGAACGATTCCATGGCGTCAGGCCTCCCCGCCCAGATACTGAAACCAAGTCTTGGTAGCGACCGCGATCGACTGCGGATCCCACAACGGCGCGTCGCGCCAGAGATCGATATCCTGCATCATCCGCCGCACGCCTTCATCGAACGGCACCACTGGTTTCCAGCCAAGGTCGCGCTGAATTTTGCCTATATCCGCAAATGTGCAGTCGGGCTCGCCGGGGCGCTTCGGGATATAGACGACCGGGCCATCGAGAAGCTCGACCAGCCGGTTCACGGTCTGCGGATTGCCGGCGCCGAGATTCCAGACTTCGCCGGTGAAATCGCTCTCGGCGGCGCGCAGAAACGCCGCTGCGACATCGGTGACAAAGAGGAAGTCACGGCTTTGCGTGCCGTCGCCGATCACCGTGAATGGCTTGCCGGCAAGCTTTTGCTTGAAGAAAACGCCGAACACCGCGCCATAGGCGCCGGTGGTGCGCACGCGCGGACCATAGGCGTTGAAGATGCGGATCGAATTCGCCGGCAGCCGATAGACGCGGTGCCAATGCAGCACCGCCATCTCGCCTTGATATTTGCTCAAGGCGTAAGGATGCTCGGGCGCGATCGGATGATCTTCGCGGGTCGGAACATCCGCCAAGCCGTAGCAAGACGACGACGCCGCATAGACGAATTTTTCCACTTTTGCCGCGCGCGCGCATTCCAGCACGCGCACCGTGCCTTGGACATTCGTCTCCATGTAGTCGATCGGGCGCTCGATCGACGGCACGATGTCGCCAATACCGGCGAAATGGAAAACGAGCGCGGCATCTTTGAACAAGGCATCAGCGGCGTCGAGCTGGCGCACGTCGCACCGTTCCAGCGTCAGCCTCGTATCGTTGCCGTGATGGGCAAGATTGGCCTCGCGGCCGCCGACCAGATTATCGATTACCCGCACGCGATAGCCGCGGGCCATCAACTGATCGACCATGTGGCTGCCGATAAAACCGGCGCCGCCGGTGACGACCCCAATACGCTCACTCATTGACGCTTACTCGGTGCGCTTATTACGCGGCCTGGAGATTCTTCATGCGACGGACATTGTAATAGATGTCGTCCGCCATCGAATTCGGCAGCCTGCCATCCTTAAACGCACGGCATAGATCGCGCACCGCTTCCTCGATGGAGCGCTTCGGCGCATAGCCGAGCACGCGTTTCACCTTATCGGAGTTGATATGGTACGAACGCTTGTCGTCGCTCGGCGTCGTGACCACGCCGATGTCGCCCTTTTCAGGAAACTCCTCCTGGACGATGCGCTTAACTAAAAGCGCGATATCCATGATCGACATGTTCTGATAGCCGACATTGAATATCTCGTTGGCGATCTTCTCGTCGGGCGCGTCGAGCAACACCTGCACCGCATCGCAATAATCGAGAATGTGCAGGTTCGGGCGCAGTTGCTCGCCGCCGAACACCGTGATCTTACCGTTGTTGATGGCGTGATTGGTAAGAATATTAACCGACAGATCGAAGCGCTGCCGCGGCGCGTAACCGCACACCGTTGCCGGGCGGAACACGACGCCGACGAACTCCTTATCGGTGTGCTTGAGTAACAGCGGCTCGCACATGCCCTTGTATTTATTATAAAGCGTCAGCGGCACGAGCGGATGCTCTTCGGTCACGTTCGGCTGGTCGGACACGCCATAGACCGAACTCGACGACGCGAAAACGAAACGCTTCACGCCGGCCTTCTTCGCTGCCAGCACCATGGGCTCGAAAGCATCGAGATTGACCGATGTCGAGAGATTTTCGTCGAGCTCGAAGCTTGCGTCGTTGGAAATGCAGGCGAGGCTGACAAAGGCGTCGTGCCCGGCGACGGCCTTGGCGAGTTTAGCCGTGTCGCGGATATCGCCGCTAATGACTTGCAGATTTGGATTGTTCTTCGGCAGGAAATTATCGCCGTAATAGGTAATATCGTAGCTCGTAACCTTATAGCCGCGGTCGAGCAATTTCGGCACGAGGACCGACCCGATATAGCCGGCTCCCCCAGTCACGAAAACGCGCGAAAACTTATTTGCCATTGCCTCGTCTCCCTAATCCCTTGAATTCTAGCTCAGGATGCCGCCCGGCGCGCCGGCGTAGCGATGGTAAAACCGGCCGCCGTCGCGTCGCGGTGAAACATTTTCACGGTTTCGAGCGAATAAGCGTCGAGGTCCTTGCCGACCAGCGACAGCTTGGCCAGCACGTCGTGGCTGACGGTGATGATGTGGCAGCCGATTTCGTCGGCCTGGAAGATGTTGAGAAGTTCGCGCGGACTTGCCCAAAGAAGCTCTGCCTTTGGCCGTTCGGCGAGCGTGCGCAGGCACGCCTGCATCAGCGGAACCGGATCGCGGCCGGTATCGGCGACGCGACCGGCAAAGACGGACACGATAGCAGCGACATTGGGCGCCAGGCATTCGGCGACCCGCTCAACCTGCTGCTGGGTCGTGATGGCGGTGACGTTGACGATGACACCTGCACTGGCAAGTGCATGGATGACTGGGCCGGTGAACGCACCCTTCGTCGTTGTCACAGGAATTTTGACGTTGACGTTGTTACCCCATGAGGCGATGACGCGGCCTTGCGCGATCATCTCGTCGAAGTCGTCGGCGAATACTTCGAAAGAAATCGGGCGATCGGTTATCGCGGCGGCAAGTTTCCGCGCGAAGGTCTCGTAATTCTCGATACCAGCCTTGCGCATCAAGGTCGGATTGGTGGTGAAGCCCTTGATCAATGGATTCTTGTAGAGCGCCAGGATACCATCGAGGTCGGCGCCGTCGGCGAATATCTTGACGTGTTTTACAAGGTCCATGGTTTCCTCGTCATTTCCCTGCCGTGACGGCAATTGATGTTAGTTTGCGCTGACGGCTATCGGATCAGATTGACCTGGTTCGTCCAAAACTGCCGCCGAGGACGGCGTATTCGCCGGCGTTTCTTTATTCATCCGACTATGAATTTCGAGCACTTCCTCTGTGGGGCCATCGGCGATGACCCGCCCATGATCCAACAATATGGCCCGGCTGCAGATCCGGCGGATCAGGTCGACGGATTGCGACGCGAGCACGACGATGCTTGAGCGTTCGATCAAGCTTTCGACACGTTTGGCCGCATGCTCGGCAAAGCGCGCGTCGCCGGCGCCCAGTTCCTCGTCGAGCAGCAGGATTTCCGGATCGATCGCGGTCGCAATGGCGAAGCCGAGGCGAACAAGCATGCCGGTCGAGTAAGTCCGCGCCGGCAGCGCCAAGTAGTCGCTCAATTCGCTGAAGGCCTCGATTTCCGGCAGTTTTTGCTCGATTTCGTCACGGCTCATGCCGAGCAGCAGGCCACAGGTCACAATATTTTCGTAGCCGGTATCGTCGAGATCCAGGCCCGGAGAGGTACTGAACAGCGGCGACACCCGCCCCTCGATACTGATCCTCCCGGCGCTTGGCTCATAAATGCCGGCAAAGATGCGCAACATCGTCGATTTGCCGGCACCGTTATGCCCGACGATGCCAAGCTGATCGCCATGGTTCACCGTCAGCGTCACATTTTCGAGCGCCCGCACCACGACGCGCTTGCCATGCTCACTTTGACGCCGCAGCACGCCGCCGACGACGCGCCCGAACAGCGCATTGCGCAGGCTCGGCTGAGTTCCATAGATGGGGAAGTCGGCGATGACGTTTTCAAGAGCGATTCGGGCCACCGAATATCTCCGCTAGATCCAGCGAACGACGCACCGGCGAAATTTTCTCGCCGACGCCGAACGACTGCGCGGAAGGTCAGGAATCGATATCTTCGACATCAAAGAGCACTCTGCATGGAACATGTCTTACGTCAGACGTTTTGCCCGTCGGCAGCTGAAACGATCTCTCTTCCACGCTACCGCACATCGGGTGACTCGAGGCCTCCCGATCAAGCCAATTTTCAACGCATGACCTAGCGGGCAACATGCTGCCGCCCATTCGGATCATGCTCTGGATGCGGCTTACGCCGCGACGACAAACTCCTCGTCTAGAACGACGCGCACCTTGCGGCCGAGCAGTTCGAGAAGAATAGCAACGCGTTCGCGATCGCCCATGCCTTCGAATAGCCCCAGGCAATCGGTAAATACGCCGTCGCGCACGCGCACTTTGTCACCGACTGCGAACTGCGGCCGGCGGTCGAGTTGAATGTACCCGTCTGCGTTCTCGCGACTCTTCAGGTTGGTGATGATCGTATTGTCGATCGTCGCCGGAACGTCGCCGTTACAGACCAGGCGTGTGACGCCGACGGTCGATTGAATCGCACGCCAACGGTGAATCGCGGGATTGAAGGTCACGAACAGATATGACGGATAAAGCGGAGCTGCGACGGTCTCCGTCCGCCGCGCGTGGCGGCGGCGCTTGAGATAGCGCGGCAGATAGGTGGCAAAACCTTGGCGGCCGAGATGCATCTGCGCCTTGGCCTCGGCGTGGGTATGAACCTGAACGACGTGCCACGCCGATTCGGCGATCAGGCGGTCGGCCGGCATGTGCTCGGTCATGACATGCTCCCGTTCGGCACCCGCGGCGGTGGCAGGGTCAATTTCGGTGTGAGCACGCGCTCGGGTCCGAAATACGCGCTGGCCTGCTCGGCGATCGTGGCCACGTGTTGCAAGTCGGTGATGAGAACGGCGTCACAGTTACCGGCGATGGCCTCAAATGATGGCGCCACCGGCACGCCGATAAAGTGCGACAGCGTCGACTTGCCGTCGACAATGGCTGTGACCTGAACCCCGGTATCGAGCGCGCAGATCATTGCAATTTCCGCCAAATCGGAAATGCCGGCGAGCGCCATGCGATGAAAACCGCGTTCAGCCGCGATGCCGAAGACGACGCCGCACTCGGCCTTGGCGCGTCGGAAGAAGCCAAACGACACCGAAAGATATTCGACGGTGAGGCGCGATTTCTCGCTGAAACCCTGCGGCGTCAGATAGTAGATGTAGCGGCGCGCAGGGGCTTCCGTGACCTTGACAAGCCCCTTTCGCACGCAGCGGCGCAAATAGGCATTGACCAGGCCAAGCGCGATACCGAGCTCGGAGGCGAGCCGGCGCTGCGATAGGCCGCCATCGCGCTCGACGGAATTGAGGAGGTCGAGCAGGATGCGCGAATCCTCGGCTTTTTCGCTTTTGGCGGCGTCGAGCATGGGTCCCCTTACCCTCGCCCAATCGCTACCGTGTTCATGTGGTGAACGTCAAGCCCTTCGTTCACGACGTGAACACAAAGCTAAGCTATTCAAATGAAAGAAGGAATTGCGTGACGGGGAAACTTGCTATCAAGCCGACCAGCGATTACAAGCCCTTAGACGCTTTCGGTCCTTGAGACAAATCCTTCGTCTCCTTGGCGCTCATTTGGCGGCCGAATGTGAAGTTCCTATGGACAAACCCGCAAACGACCCCATCACCACCTATTTTCGCCACTCGGTTTCCGCCATGGAACGAGCGGCGAGTGACGAGACGCTACATCGCACTATCCGAACCATCGCCGATCTGATCGAGACGATTTTCCGCTCCGGCAACAAGCTGATGCTGGCCGGCAACGGCGGCAGCGCCGGCGACGCGCAGCATGTCGCCGGAGAATTCCTGTCCCGGCTTAATTTCGATCGCGCCCCGCTTCCGGCCATAGCCTTGAGCACAGATACTTCGGTGCTCACGGCGGTGGGCAATGATTATGGCTTCGAGCAGGTGTTCGAGCGCCAAATCCGCGGCTTGGGTAAGCACGGCGACGGGTTCCTTGCCATTTCCACATCGGGCCGGTCGCCCAACATCCTCGCGGCGCTGAGCGCAGCGCGCGCCCTCGGCATAACGACGATCGGATTCACCGGTGCCGACGGCGGCACGATGAAGGATTTATGCGACGTTTGCCTGTTCGCGCCGTCACAGGAAACGCCACTGATCCAGCAAATTCACATCACCGCTGCGCACGTGGTCTGCACCCTCGTTGAACAGTCGATGTTCGGCAAGCGGACCTGAGCTCGGCGATGTCGGTGGTTTTCAGCGTGGCGATTGCTGTCATTGCCGCGATTGTGTGTGCCGGGCTGATCTTTTTCATTCGGCCTTGGCTGCAGCGTTATGCCCTAGCGCAACCCAACGCACGGTCCTCGCACAAAATACCGACACCACAAGGCGGCGGTATTGCTGTCGTGGCGGCAACAATGACTGTGGCTTATGGCGCGTTCTTTTTTTTCATGTCAGGCAGCGCAGGCGTGGCGCCGTCGCCTGTACTTCTTGTAGCGGCGATCGCGATGGCCGGAATTGGCGTCACGGCCGACCTTCGTCCGATTTCGGTTGCACCGCGGCTGCTGCTGCAAATCTTGATAGTCGCCGCTGTGATTTATGCGTTACCCGCGGATCTGCGCCTGGTGCCCGCACTGCCGTGGTGGGTCGAGCGGATTTTGATGGTTCTCGGCGGCGTTTGGTTCGTCAATCTCGTGAACTTCATGGACGGGCTCGATTGGATTACCGCGGCGGAAGTCATCCCTATTACTGCGGCGCTTGCTGTCATTGGCCTCTGTGGCATGCTTCCACCCTCGGCGATCTTCGTTAGTCTAGCGCTTTGCGGCGCAATGATTGGCTTTGCTTATTTCAATCGCCCAGTGGCGAAACTCTTTCTCGGCGATGTCGGCAGCCTTCCGATCGGCCTGTTGCTCGGATGGCTGCTCGTACTTCTCGCCGGCAATGGCGGCCGTGCCGCAGCGCTGCTGTTGCCATTATATTATGTTGCCGACACCACGCTGACACTGTTGCGGCGATTGATGAAAGGCGAACCCGTCTGGCAGGCCCATCGGAGCCATTTTTATCAGCGCGCGACCGATGGAGGCTTTACCGTCATCGACGTGGTTGCGAGGGTTTTTACAATCAATCTCGGCCTCGCCGCGCTCGCGATTGCAATCGTGATTCTGCCGGGAAAATTTAACGATCTAGCTGCGCTTGCCGCCGGCGCCGCGCTGGTGGCCTGGCTGCTCGCCGAATTTGCAAGGGGCAAACGATAGTCTAGCCAGCGGATGGGTCTGGAGCGGTGTCTTTCTTCTTCAACACAATGCCGCCCGCGACACCGACCCCGAACACATAGAGCCAGCCCTGACTGAAGTCGAACAAGTGCGAGTTTGTGGTTGACGACACGACATTCTCGATGACCACGACCATACCTATCCAAGCCGTCCAACCGGCAGCGCGAAACAGCAACAGATGAGCGATCCACATCGCTGCCAATAGCACAGCGCCGATGCTGCCGGTCTGGATCGCCACGGCAAAGATCTGGTTATGCGGGTTGATCGAAATGACGGCACTGGCGCCGGAAGCGCCGGTGGCGAACCGGCGAAACTCCTCGGCGATGGAACCAGTCCCGTGACCAAAGATCGGCGCGGCTTCGATGATCTCGATCGATTTGCGCAAGAATTCGAAATGCAGTCCCGATGATGTCACGGCATTGGCGGTGAAATAGCCTTGCAAGTCGGCAACTGACTGCAAAGCGAAGTCGCGGAGATGGGGCGAGCTAAACCACAGGACCGGTGCGATCACGACGGCAATCGCACACGCCACAATCAAGCCTCTCACACCGGACAGCCGCCAGCCGAGCGCGGCGATAAGAAACGGTGCGACGACAAGGCTGGTGCGACTCGTGAAAACAAAAGACAGGTTGGTAAGAAACAGCGCGCCGAGAGCCAGCAGCGTGAAAGTGATGCGCCATTTGTGCCGCGTCGCAAACTCGCCGGCACAGCCGAGAAGCGCGAAGCCGCAGACCAGAAACTCATCGCTCTGCAGAATATAGTCCTTGACCGGCACGCCGTAGAATTTTCCGTACGACCAGAGCGCGGGAATGATCGCGAAAGCCCATGAGGTCAGCAACAAACACGTCGCCGAGACCAGATAGCCGTACAGCACATAAGGACCGTTGGTGGAACGGCGGAATTGCGCCAGCAGGACCAGAATGACCAAGAGCCGGTCATAACCATCCAGTCCGCCGAAGCGTTGGGACCAACTGACATCCGCCCAGAACATGCCGAGCGCCGCGAAGAGCCACAGCGCGACCGGAAGACCGCCGGCCGGCGTCGTCGCTTCACGGCGAATCATCTCGAAGCTCAACGTCGGCAGAATAGCGACCAGCCAGAGCCCAATCAGGATTCCGGTCGCCGAGGTCGACCACGGCAACGACACCGCGATGCCCAACCCAAGCCAATCTGCAATTTGCGGGAGTTCACTACGGCGAAAAAGATCGAAGCGATCGGCAGCGGTCATCGTCGCGCTCCATCCGGCCGCTGCATAAGGCGATACTGCGTTGTGTGCAACCGCGCTCACTCCGCCGCCACGGCCGGCCGTTTGCGCTGATCGAAGCGCCGCTCGAAGATGTGCTCGGCGATACGGTTCTTCAGCATTTCAATCGAGCCGCCGGCGATCATCCATCCGCGGGTGCGGCGCATGCAATATTCGACCAGCGTTTCGCGGCTATAGCCGAGAGCCCCCATGATCTGGACCGCTTCGCTCGCAACATCGAAGCCGGTTTGATTGCATGCAGCCTTGGCTACTGCGGTCTCATAGGCTGAAGGCAGGCCGCGATCGGCATTAGTCGCGGCGCGATAGAGGAGAAGTTCGGCACCATCGAGTTTGATGGCCATGTCGGCGAATTTCCATTGCAGTCCCTGGAATTCGCACAGCGGCCGGTCGAACTGGCGGCGGGTCATCGCATAATCGCGCGCTGCGTTGAAAGCGTAACGGCCGTAAGCGAGCGAGCGGGCCGTGTTGCCAAGGCGCTCGACGTTAAATCCCGCCATCTGCTTCTTGAAGCCGCCGGGCCCGAGCAGGACATTGTCAGCAGGGATGCGGCAGCCAGCGAAAGAGAGTTCGGACCACTCCTCCCCACTCATAAAGGCAGACGGCGCGCCGACGGAAAATCCCGGCGTGCCGCGCTCGATCAGCACCGAGCCGATGCCGCCTAGACCGGGACCGTAGCGCACATAGACCAGAAAGATCTGCGCGTCCGGACTGAAAGTGGAAAATACCTTGCTGCCATCGATGACGTAATCAGAGCCGTCCGCCCGCGCGCTGGTTTTGAGGTCGGTCAGCGCTGAGCCGGCGTCCGGCTCGGTCATGCCGAGGCTCATGACCATGCGGCCGGCCAGCAATTCGCCGAGCCAGCGCTCCTTCTGCGCCGGCGTGCCGTATTCGGCAAAAGTACGGATCGGCCCGAAATTGCCGAATTGCACCACATCGGCGCTACGCGGGCATATCGCGGCAACCTCCATGATGGCGATCACGGCATCGATCAGCGTCCCGCCCTGCCCGCCTTCGCTTTCCGGCAATGTGATTCCCATCAGGCCGTGCCTGGCCATCAGTTGCGCGACATCGAAGGGGAAACCTGGATCATGTGCGCGCTTGAGCGCCCCCGCGGCAAGGTGCTCGCGCGCGAAGCCCCTGACCTTGTCCGCGAACTGGCGTTGCTCCGGCGTGAGTTCAAAGTTCATGGCACGTCCCTGGCTTATAAGCCTTGCGGCTGTAGGAGGAACTTTACCCTCAAGGCGCGATCTCGCACTAGCCGGCCTTGGCTTTACAGCCTGCGCCTCACTTTCGCTCACATCAGAATTGAAACACCCCGCGCCGGGGCTTCGGCAGCCAGAGGGGATCACCGGATGGGCGATATTGGTACGACGCTCGCGGGCATTGACCGCATCTGCGGCCAGTTCGCCACCGCGATGCACAATTCCGAATTACACATCTATACCACCCTGACGCTGCTCCTCGTCCTGGGCGTTCTGCTTTTTCCGCCGAAGAACGATCCTGACCAGGTCTAGATCGTTTCAGCCGTTAACGGTGCTACCCGGCATCGCCGGAACCGCCACGGTTGTCGTGAGTTTATTATCCGACAACCGATTTGCGGAGCACAGAGATGTTGAGCCTCGTCGTTACGCTTTTGATCATCGCCCTGATCGCGGGCATTTTGGGATTCGGCGGTATCGCGGGAGCAGCGGTAGGCATCGCCAAGATCGTCTTTTTCGTCGCCTTGGTGCTGTTCCTGATCTCACTGGCGACCACGGGCTTCCGCGGCGGCTTCGGCCGGCGCCTGTAATCCCGTTCGCTGTAAGTTACCATTCGCTGTAAGTTACCAAAAGCGCGCCGCGCGGAGGCATTCCTCGCGCGGCGTTCTTTTTCTCGCCCGGAAGAGCGTGCTCCGCTATAAAGCACCTCGATAAAATCCGGGGACGGAAATGGTGGACGCTAAAGACTATTCCAATCTGAAGCTGCAAATCGGCGGCCTACTAGGCCCCGGCGAACAACATAAGCGTGGGCTCCTCCTCGACAGCATGTATGCTTTCCTGCCTAAGGACCCCGAAGCCAAGGTTCTGGTCTTCACCGCGGAGATCGCACCGCTGGGCTACACCAACTGGCATTGCCACAATGGCGCGACCTTTTTCGTGGCAACGCAAGGTCTGTTCGAAGCGCACTTCCAGGAAGGCACACTAGTCAAGGCGAAGCCCGGCGACGTCTACTCAGAACCGATCGGGAAATACCACCGTGGCCATAACCCGCATCCGGAGTTGAATTACACCTGTATCGGGCTTTGCCTGACCTCGCCGAATCTGGAACACATTACATCGGTGGCCGAGCGGCCGTGGTAGCCTAGCCGCTGCGGGGCATCCCTACTGCGGCTCAACGCCAGTCGAACGGATGATCGCCGCCCATTTGGCTTCTTCGCCGGCGATGTCATCGGCATAAGCCTGTGGCGTACCGGGCAGCGTCACGGCGCCATCGACGGCAAGCCTGTCGCGCACGCCGCCATCGGCGAGGGCATCGTTCAGTGCCGCGTTGAGTTTGGCGATGATGTCGGGGCTCGTGCCGCCAGGCGCGACTAGGCCATAATGCAGTTCGGCGACGTAACCCGGCAATCCGGCTTCGGCAACCGTCGGCACTTCCGGAAATAGCGGCGACCTTTTGGCGCCGGTCACGGCCAGCACACGGACTTGCCCGCCGTGCGCCAGACCGACAATGCTCGCCATCGGGCAGAACATCAGCCCTACCTGGCCGCCCATGAGATCGGTGAGCGCGGGCGCGACGCCCTTGTACGGCACCGCCGTGAGCTTGATGCCGGCCATGGCGGCAAAAAGCTGAGCGGAAAGATGCGTACTGGTCCCGGTGCCGGTCGAAGCAAAATCGACCTTGCCCGGCTGCGCATGCCCGAGTGCGATCAGATCCGCGACGGAATGCAGCGACGACGATGCCGGTACGATGACCAAATTTGGGCTCGATCCGATCAGCCCGATCGGCGCGAAATCCTTTTTCGGGTCGTAGGCCGCGTCGGGATAAAGCGACGGATTGATCGCGAGCGAACTGGTGGCAATGAGGAGCGTGTAACCATCCGGTGTGCTTCGTGCCGCATCGCGGGTGCCGATAGTGCTGCCGGCACCGCCGCGGTTCTCGATCACGATCGGCTGACCGAGGCTCGTGCTCATCCTGGCAGCGACGAGGCGCGCGATCACATCGTTGCCGCCACCCGGCGGATAGGGAACGATCAGCGTGATCGGCCGCGTCGGGTAATCCGCGACGGCGGCGGCAAACGCGGCCGCAATGAAAAAGATTACGACGCAAAATGCCGCCAGCGCCCGCATTGGCGTTCGCATAGCCGCCCCTCACTCCGCTGGAATACCGGCGGCACGGATCACTGCCGACCATTTGCTCTCGTCTCGGTCGATCACGGCTGCGTATTCTTCGGGCGTCGTCGACGCCGGCTCGGCGCCTTCGTTGATGATGCGTTTCTGCACCTCCTGGGTCGCGAGCGCCGCACGCAATTCCTTGCTCAGCCGGTTGACGATGGCGCGCGGCGTGCCCGCGGGCGCCAGCAGGCCATAATTCAAAGTCGCGTCGAAGCCCGGCAAGCCGGATTCGGCGAGCGTCGGCAAATCCGGCATCAGTGTCGAATGCTGACGCGACGTTACCGCCAGGGCGCGGATATAGCCGCCGTCGAGCGCCGCGCGCGACACCGGGATTGGATTGAAGCCGACTTTGACAAAGCCGCCGATCATGTCGGTGATCAGCGGATTGGAGCCCTTCTCGGGGATTTGCTCAACTTTGACACCGGCCTGTTGCGCGAACAGGATCGAAGCGAGGTAATTGACCGTACCGACGCCCGGTGTGCCGACCTGCACCGGCTCCTTGGCGCTCTTCATCATGGCGATCAATTCGCCGACCGAATGCGCCGGCAAATCCTTGTAGACCAGCAACAGCGCCGGCGCCGATGCGATCAACCCGATCGGCGCGAAATCCTTGCGCGGGTCATAGCCGACGTCCTTGTAGAGGTTCGGCCCGGTTGCTAGCGTCGAGGTATAGCCGAGCAGGATCGTATAGCCGTCGGGCGCGGCGCGGGCGGTCAGGCGCGTGCCGGCGGTACCGCCGCCGCCGGCGTTGCGATTTTCGATCACGATCTGCTGGCCGAGCGCCGCGCTCATCTTGTCGGAGACGGCGCGCGCCAAGATGTCGTTGGTGCCGCCCGGCGGCAGCGGAATGACCAGCACAATCGGCCGGCTCGGGTAGTCGTCGGCCGCGAGCGGCCTCGACAATACGATCGCCGCAACCGTTGCGACAGCCGCAGCCAGCGTCATGAGCCTCGTCAAGCGATCCTCCATTTTCTTGTTGCAGCGGTAGCCGCTGAGGGCCGATATTCGTAAGCCTACCCCCTAGCCTAGCCGCTGGCTCGGCCCCTTGTCATGTCAGTCGTTACCACCCTGCCGAATAAGAAACCTTGGTCCGAGGAGATCGAATGGCTTGGTCCGACACCTTCCTCGGCCTGTTGAAGGACAACGACGTCCGCCTCATCAGTTATGTGCCGGACAATGTGCTTACGCCGCTCCTCAAGGGCGTGACCGCTGACAATTATTTCCTTTCGGTCGGCGCGACGCGCGAGGACGAGGCGATCGGCACCGTCGCCGGCGCCTATATGGCCGGCCTGCGCGGCGCCGTAATGATGCAGACTTCGGGCTTTGCGCTGATCGCCAACGCGCTTGCCTCGCTGACGGTGCCGTATCAGATCCCCTCGATCATGGTGATCTCGGAGCGCGGCACCCTGGGCGAGTTCAATATCGGCCAATCGCTGGTCGCCCGCACCATGCGGCCCACGCTCGATGCGTTGAACATCACCCATCACACGCTGACCGACGAAAAAGCCATGCCGTTCATTGTCGACTCATCGATCAAGCAGGCTTTCGCCACCCAGGCGCCGGTTGCCTTCATCCTGTCGCCGCTTCTCACCGGCGGCAACCCGGCGGCGCATGCCAAGTTGAAAGTCTGAGAGGTCTTGTGAATAACGAACGCGCTTCGGCGAAAACGCTCAACCGCACTGTGCTGACCAAGCTTCTCGTGCAAAAGCTCAAGCACGACGAGGCGGTGGTGGCCGGCATCGGTAACGCCAATTTCGATTTGTTTGGCGCCGGGCACCGTCCACAGAATTTCTACATGCTCGGCAGTATGGGCCTCGCTTCCCCGATCGCGCTCGGAGTTGCGCTCGGACAGCCGGAGCGTGGCGTCATCGCGCTTGAGGGCGACGGCTCTATTCTGATGGGGCTCGGCTGTCTCACCACCATCGCCAACATCAGGCCGCGCAATCTCACCGTCATCATCTGGGACAACGGCATTTATCAGATCACCGGCAAGCAGCCGGCCGCGACAAGCGGCATGACCGATATTGTCGCCGTGGCGCGCGGGGCCGGCATTTCGAACAGCGAATGGGTGCGCGATGAAGCGCACTTCAACACACTGCTCGACCGTCGCTTCGATGACGGCGGTCCGCTTCTGCTGGCGGCCAAGATCGACGACGAGTCCGGCAAGGGCCAGACGCCGCGCGATCCAGCGCTGATCCGCAGCCGTTTCATGAAAGGCCTGGGCACCGGGCGCAGCGGCGGGCTGGAGACGTAGCCCACGCAACGGGGACCGGCCCATGGGCTCACCGCTCGAAGTTCTGCTGATTTTTCTCAAGCTCGGAATGAGTTGCTTCGGCGGCCCGATCGCTCATATCGGATATTTCCGCGAAGAATTCGTCGTGCGCCGGCGCTGGCTCGACGAGCAGGCTTATGTCGACCTCGTCGCCTTGTGCCAATTCTTGCCGGGCCCGGCCTCCAGCCAAGTGGGATTTTCGATCGGGCTGCTGCGGGCCGGCTATCGCGGCGCGCTGGCAGCCTGGATCGGGTTTACGCTGCCTTCAGCCATCGCACTCGTTCTTTTCGCCTATGGCGCGGGCGCGCTTACCGGCCCCGCGGGAACGGGCTTGCTGCACGGTCTCAAGCTTGTTGCCGTCGCCATTGTCGCGCAGGCGGTGTGGGGCATGGCGCGCACCCTCTGCCCGGACCGGGAGCGGGCTTCTGTCGCTGTGGTAGCTGCGCTGATCATTTTATTCAGCGCTTCGTCGATCGCCCAGATCGGCGCCATCCTGTTTGGCGGCGTCGCAGGCCTGTGGCTATGCCGTGACGCGGCCGCCGTGGCGGCCGGCCACATCACCATGCCCGTGTCCCGCACGGCGGGCGTCGCGGCGCTGATGGCATTTTTTGTTCTGCTAGCTGGCCTGCCAATCCTGCGCAACATCGGCATCTCGCCGGGCATCTCGCTGTTTGAAGCATTCTATCGCTCGGGCGCGCTGGTGTTCGGCGGCGGACATGTCGTGCTGCCGCTGTTGCGCGAGGCTTTCGTCAGCCCGGGCTGGGTCAGCGACAACACTTTCCTTGCCGGCTATGGCGCGGCACAGGCCGTGCCTGGACCGCTTTTCACCTTCGCCGCCTATCTGGGCACGGTCGCCGCTCCGTCACCGCACGGCGTCACCGGCGCAATGATAGGCCTGATCGGCATTTTCCTTCCCGGCATTCTTATTCTTCTCGGGACGCTGCCGTTTTGGGACAGCTTTCGCCAGCGAAACGGCGCGCAAGCAATGATGCGTGGCGTCAACGCCGCAGTTGTCGGCCTGCTGGGTGCGGCACTCTACAATCCGGTCTGGACTAGTTCGGTCAATACGCCGGGCGATTTCGCCATCGCGCTCGTCGGCTTCGTACTCCTGACGGTCTGGCGCGCGCCGCCGCTACTGGTTGTCGTGATCAGCGCGATCGGGGGAATTGCGCTGGCGCTGGCCTAGACCACAATATGACGAATGAGGCTTACACGTAGGTGATCAGTCCGGCGAAACCTTCGTCCATGTGGTCTTGATGGTGACAATGAAAGAACGTCGGTCCGGGATCATTGGCGATAAAATCGATTTCTGCGGTCGAATAGCGCGGCATGCTGAGCGTGTCCTTCATCAGTCCCGAGATCGCGCTATTGCCGATCTTCGCGACTTCGAATGTATGCCGGTGCGTATGGACCGGGTGCGTATCGCCGCTGTTGTTGGTCATCACCAGCCGATAGCGCTTGCCCTCTTGCACCGTAAACAGCGGATTGGTGTCGGGCCATGATTTGCCGTTGATGGTCCAGCGGTTATAGCCGCCGCGGCCGCCGGGCACTTTCTCGAATTTCAGCGCGATCGTTTCGTCAGGCGCCACCGCGTGGGTCGGCAGTGCGAAGGCCGTGTAATCCCACCGCGTTTTCGGCGGCGCGATCCATTGTGGCTCGCCTTTCTGGTTTTCATATTCGACGACGATCCCCATGCCCATATTCCGGTCCATGTCGTCGGCCGATCCGAACACCCAAACTCCGGGATTGTTCATTTCGACAATTACGTCGGCACGCTCCGCGACATCGAGCTTCAAAACGTCGACGCTCGACGGCACTGGGACCGGATTGCCGTCGAGCGCCAGCACGGTGAAGCTGTGCCCCGGCAACGCCAGCGACACGTCCATGGTCGCGCTGGCATTGAGCAGGCGGAACAACACGCGCTCGCCCTGGCGCACGCGGAGCGGCTCGCCGTGGCCGAGCATCCGCTCGCCGAGCGTCGCCGATCGATACATGACCTCCAAGCCGTTATCGGCGGGCGGACCTTTGCGCATGTCCTGCATGCTGACCCATTCGCCTTCCCAGCGCCGCGCAGCGAGCAGCACCTCGCGATCGTATTGGCCGGGATCGCCCGCCGCCGGCTCGACGATCAAAAAGCCGAACTCTCCCGAATAGGTGCTGCGGGTGAGATCGCTCATCGCCATGGCGTGGCTGTGATACCAGCGCGTTCCGGCGGGCTTCGGCGTGAAGGAATAAAGCTGCGATTGTCCGGGCGGGATGAGCGGCGAGCCCTCTTCCGTCGCACCATCCTGGATGGCGGGAAGATAGAGACCGTGCCAGTGGACAAGATCCGCATAGCCGGCGTCATTGATGACATTGATGTTGACCGGCGTTCCCTCACGCAGCCGCAACACCGAGCCCGGAACCGTGCCGTTATAGCCCGTCGTCGTGATCGTTTTGCCCGGCGCGAGTTCGAGCGAGACCGGCCCGATCCGGATGGTGTGATCGATCTTCGGTGCCTGACCTTGGCTTTGGGCGTGACCACGGCCGGCCACGATGCCGGCGGCACCAGTCCCCAACAGCAATCCGCGCCGGCTGATCGGCGCAGCAAACCCAAAATCACGAAATTTGCGCACTGGCACTATTCGATCTGCGGGATGCCCGCTTTGGTGATGATGTCGCGATATTTATTTATCTCATCTACGATGAACTGCTTGGCCTGATCCGGCGGCAGATAGACCGTCTCGGCACCTTGTTGCTGGAACCTGGCGCGCACTTCAGGATCGGCAACCGCGGCCTTCACTTCGCTGTTGAGTTTGGCGACGATCGGCGCCGGCGTGCCCTTCGGCACCAAAAGCGCAAACCAGCCCGAGACGACATAGTCCGGCAGGCCCGCTTCTTTGGTGGTCGGCGTGTCCGGCAAAGCATCGAGTCGATTGGGGCCGGCGACCGCCAGCGCCTTAGCGCCCTTGCCTTGGAGGGCCGCGGAGACGTTCGGATACCATTGGAACCCGAGCGGCACCGCGCCCGACATCAGGTCGGGGACATATTGTCCGATATTCTTGTACGGCACATGGGTGATCTTCACACCGGTGAGCTGGCTGAAAAATTCACCGGCAAGATGCTGCGAGCTGCCGATACCGACCGAGCCGTAATTCAACTCGCCGGGATGGGCTTTGGCATAGGTAATCAGCTCTTGCAGACTGTTCACCGGCAGCTTGTTGCTGGCTGCGACGATGATGGTGAAAGCGGCAAACGGCGAGATTGTTTCGAGATCGGTGCGCGGATCATAGTCGAGCTGTTTGTACAGGGACACGTTGGCGGCAACCGGTCCCGAGCCGCCGCCGAGCAGCGTGTAACCGTCCGGCGTGGCCTTGGCGACATAGGCGCTGCCGGTATTGCCGCCGGCGCCGGGGCGGTTCTCGACGATGATCGGTTGGCCCATCGACTTCGACATGCGCTCAAACAGGATGCGGCTGACCACATCGCTGGCGCTGCCGCCGGCGAACGGGATGATCGCGGTGATGGGATGGGTGGGATAGCTTTGGGCCTGAGCTGGGCCGTAGACGCTGGCTGCAGCCAGCGCCGCGGCTACACTGAGCAGGAATTTGACTCCAAAAAAAGTCTTCACAGCGCCATTCCCCCAATGAGCAGATTGCTATCTGTTACTATGCTTCTCGCGTACCCGCCAGATATCAAGATAGTTGCGACACAGGGCCGCGCGGCCGGGCGCTACGCCCTGATAGCTTCGAGATTTTCTGCGGCACACGCGTTGCGACGGGTCGCCATTTCAGTCTCGGCCTTCATTGTCGGGTGCAAACGGCGCCAGGTTCGCACAAACCCTTCGAACCAGGCGGCGGAACATTTCGGCCTCATCCTCGGTCAAGCCGGCAAGGGTTTCCTTCTCGACCTCGAAAGCATGCGGCGTGAGACGCTCTATCAGGTTCAGCCCTTTCGCGGTGGGCGAGATCAACACGCCGCGCGCGTCAACCTCGGACGAACTCTTGCTAACGAAGCCTTTGGCTCGAAGCGCGGCGATCAGCCGGGATAAAGTCGGCGGTTCGATAAGAGTTTGACTGGCCAGAACACCAAATCGCGTGCCTCCGCGCCGATGCAGGACGGCGAGCACCCTCCACATCGGCAAAGTGATTCCATACGGCGTGAGCCCAGCGGTAAATCGCTCGATCAGCGTATCCGCGATACGCCGTAAAAGGTAGGGCACATAACCTTGATGATCAAAAGCTCTCTTCATTTTTTTCGATCCAAATGGAACAAATTGCGAGGCCGTCCGACGAAAATTGCCATCGCATTTAATCATTTTACCTTGCTCTATTGTTCCAAACTGAATTACAATATCTGCAATAACGGCTCATTCGTTGACCGCGATTATCGCACTTCCGGCGCGAATGGGTGAAGGGAGGATGCCGATGTTCCTGCGAAATTATTGGTACGTCGCCGCAACGGACACCGAGATCGGACGCGAGCCCATTGGCCGCGTCATCCTCGGAGAACCCATCGTTTTCTTTCGAAGCGAACAGGGAACGCCGATCGCGTTCGAGGATCGCTGTCCGCACCGCCATCTTCCTCTCTCGATGGGCAAGCTCGTCGGCGACGATCTGCAATGCCGCTACCACGGTCTCAGATTTGGCACGGACGGTCGTTGCGTGCGCATTCCGGGGCAAGACCACATTCCGCAGGCTGCCAAGGTGAGGACCTATCCGGTCGTCGAGCGCTATCACTGGATTTGGATCTGGATGGGCGATCCCGCGCTTGCCGACCCGTCCACTATCACCGATTTTCATTGGCTCGACGATGCGAACTGGGGCGCTAAAACCTCCTATCTGCACGTCAAGGCGAATTGGCAGCTCGTAGTCGACAACCTGCTCGATCTCACTCACCTTGCTTTCGTGCATGAAACCACGATCGGTAATCTGGCGCTGGCCGAGCATGCGAAAGTGAATGTTACGCGCGCTGCGAACAACGTCGTCGTCACACGTTGGATTATCGACCAGGATGCTCCGCCGACTTTCAAGAAGGTGGGTGGATTCACCGGCAACGTCGATCGCTGGCAGATTATCGATTTTGTGCCGCCGGCCTTCCTACGCCTCGATGTCGGCGCGACGCCTACCGGTACCGGCGCGCCGGACGGCAAACGGGTGGGCGGCATCAATATGCGCAATCTCAACGCCATCACGCCGGAAACCGAGACGACATCGCACTATTTCTGGGGTCAAGCGCACGACTTCGATGTCAAGAATCCCGAAACCACCAACAAGATTTTCGAGCAGATTCGTACCGCGTTCCTCGAAGACGTCGACGTGTTTTCCGGCCAACAGCGAAACCTGGACCTGATGCCTAATCCGCCGCAGGTCGACATCGCCGCCGACGCGGGCGCCATCCAGGCCCGGCGCATCCTCACGCGGCTCCATGACGAAGAACAAGCTGCCGGCCGCGTAGCGGCTGCCGAGTGAAGTGATGCGTTAGGCGCTCGCGGCAGCGCGGGCTTCGGTCACGACATCGTAGTCGTACAGCCGCCGGCGGAAGTCGGCGTGAGCCGTGATCTCGGCGTCGCGAACACCGATGTTACCGGAAGCCGTGTCGTAACGCAGGCCATTCTCGCGCGCGCCGCGCTGCACCTGCGCGACACGTTCGCGCCGCAGGTTTTCATAGACGCCAAGCGCCGCGTCCAATCGTTCATGGCCGTATTGCTTGAGGATCGCCGCCAGCGCCATGCCATCCTCGATCGACTGATTGGCGCCCTGCCCGAGATGCGGCAGCATCGGATGCGCGGCGTCGCCAAGAAGGGTCAACCGGCCGCGCGTCCAACTCGGCAACGGATCCCGATCGTAGAGCGCCCAGCGAAAGGTCATCTGCACTTCTTTGAGTAGCAGCCCGATCCTTGGATCCCAGCCGGCGAATTCTTGGCGCAGCGCGTCAGGATCGCCGGGCGCGGTCCAGGATTCCTTCATCTGCTGGTCGGCCGGCACGAAGCCGACATAGTTGATCACCTTGCCCGCGCGCAGCGGGAAGCTGAGGAAATGCTTGCTCTTGCCGAGCCACATCTGCCAGCGATCCATCGGCCAGTCCGGCACGCGCTCGTGCGGCACGGTGCCGCGATAAGCAACCGAGCCGGAAAAAACCGGAGTGGAAGCCGGTGTCACAAACGGGCGCAGTACGGAATGAATGCCGTCGGCGGCGATGACAAGATCGGCCTCCACCGTAGCGCCATTCGCAAACGACAGCCGGGCGATATTGCCGTCTTCGGCGAATCCCGTGCAGCGATGGTCGCAATGGACGACGCCGCTCGGCAAGGCATTAGCGAGAAAATCGATGAAATCGGCACGGTGCATCCCGAAGGTGGCGTTCCATCCCGATGAATCGGTGACCTGAACGGGCGCAATCCGCGTACCATCATCACGGAAGTAGCTTGAATTCGAACCGACCCGCGCGCCGAATTTCTCAACGGCCGGCCCGAGGCCTACTCGTTCGAGCTGGCGCACACTGTTCGGCGTGAGATAGACGCCGGCGCCGATTTCACCGAGTGCAGGCGCCTGTTCATAGACCTTCACGGCAAAGCCATGCGCGATGAGCGCATTCGCGGTGAATAACCCGCCGATGCCACCGCCGACGATCGCTATGGAAAAACTCTGTCGCGGCACCATTCCTTACTCTCCATCTTCGCCAGTGCCCCGCAAATACTCCGCGAGACCGGGCCCGATATTAGGGACAAAAAGCTCTTCGACATTCATCCGGCGCCGCGTCAGCCGCTGCTCGTCGAGATGAGAAACAAGCGCTTCCAGAGTCGGGCGGCTGCCTTCGATCGAATAATCCCAGATTTGCGGCCCGAAAATCTTCCGCGTTTCTTCCACTTCGTCAATCACCCAAGGCAGACTGACGGTCAATGCGTCCGTGTCATACATCGTCCGATAGGCGATGTCGCGCGCTCTGGAAAAGGCGCGATAGAAACTCACCGCGAGCCAAGGATTCTTTTCGTAAATGCTCGTTTTCAGGACGAAGGTGTGCATGATCGGAAAAATGCCGGTCTTCTCATAATAGGCGCGCTCGACCTGGCGCGGTTTCGGGAATAGGCGCCGCATTGTAGAACCGAGCGCCTTGGGGATCATCACGGAAGCGAGAGCATCGATCTCGCCACGCTCAAGCATCGCCTCCAGCGTCGTCTCGGCCGGCATGGCTTCGATCCGGATGCCCGCTGGCGGTTTGATGGTGCGAACCGGCCTGCCGAGCACCCAAGTGACATCCTCGGGTGCGACACCGTATTCGCTCTTCAAGAATCCGCGCACCCAGACGGCCGCCGTCATCTGATAGTCGGCAACACCGATGCGCTTGCCCTTCAGGTCCTGTGGCGTTTCGATTTTGGAGTTTGCCCGCAGATAGACAGCGGAATGCCGAAACACTCGGGACGGGAAGACCGGAATGGCGATGAACCTCGTATCGCCCTCCGAGCGCAGGATCGTATAGGACGAGAGCGACATTTCGGAAACGTCGAACTCACCATGATTGAGCATGCGCCAAAAGGTTTCGCCGGGGCGCAGCGGGATGAATGTCAGATCGACGCCTTCCGGCTCGACCCGACCGTCGATTAGAGGTTGGGTGCGATCGTACCGGCCACAGGCCAGCGTGAGTTTGAGTTTGTTCATGTGAGCTACAGGATGATGCTGGGATTGCGGATGCACTGATCGCAGTCGATCAGGTTCACTTGCTTGGCCTGGATTTTCCAGCCGGTGTCGTCGCGGAGCAGACGGTATCCCGCCCAGCCGGTGAGAACCCGCGTTTCATCGCCCCAGAACTCGCTGATGAGGAAATTGGACCGCAACATACGCGCATCGTCGCGGGCGGTGGCGAAGACTTCGACATTGGTGATGAGGCGCACTGTCCGTGACGCCGGCGCCTGGGACCAGGCGAAGCCGGTACGCAGGCGATAGACGCGGTCCTCGAGCCGGCGGCGGTCATCGAACATGATCGAAATCTCGCGCCGCGGATCGCCGGCAGTCGGCGTCGATGGCACCCAATAGACGCACTCGCGCGCGTACATCGCGAGCCAATCCTCATAGCGAAGCTGGTCCAGCAGCCGCGCTTCACGTTCCAGGAGCCGGCGAAATTCATCGCGGGTCGCGACATCGGTAATGGCTTGGGCGTCGTCCTGCCAGCTGGAGAAATTTTCGATCAGTTCGCGATAAAGCGCATCGCTGATGTAATACGAGCTGCGCGACGGATCGAGCGGCGCCGGTGCATTCATGTCACGGCTCTCGCTGGATCGCGAGGTTGGGCCGCGCCTTCATGAGTTTTTTCCATTCCTTGAAATGCTCGCGCATGAATGCTTCGTCGGTTGCGGGCGCGGTGATGCTACCGTCTTCGTGCGTTTTGATCCGGTCGGGAATTCCGAGGCCGCGATTCATGTAGACCCATTCGTCCTCCAGCGCCATCAAGCCGCGCTGGATCTGCTCGAAATTGGCGATGTCGTCGACCTCGCCGAAATTCGGAAAACCTTCCTGGGTTCGCATGCGCAGCGTGTTTATGTCATCGACGGCGTCACCGACCCGGCCGTCGTCGACGATCATGGTGCCGTACCAGATGGCATTGGTCTCGCCGACACTGATCGGCTCGAACACCTGGATATGATTGCCGAGCAGCGAGAAATTCGGAAAGACATTGATGTTGACGGGCTCGGAGCCGGCGAGATCGAGAAGCTCAAAGGCATGATCGCCGTAGCGGCGGATGAATTCGGCTTCAAAATGCTCCATGCCGGGATGTGCGCTTTCCAGCGCCCATAAGCCGCCGGGCCGCTTTTCGAGATTCGGCCGCTTGTCCTTGAAGTGATTGCCGTGGCCGGTATAGCGCATATACATCGGCTGGCTGTCGGGCGAGTTGCGGTAATAGGCCATGCCCTTGGCATTTTCGCCGGCGAAGCGATTCTCGGTTTCGAGCAGCGAACGATGCGAATAGGCGACGTGATAACCGTCGCACGAATTGTCGTAGGCGAGCTTCCAGTTGCCCTTGAACCTGAACCTGTTGGCTTCGCACACCACCACCTTGCCGCCGGGATTGCGGTCGAGCCATTCGTCGATGATGGAAGCGATCGGGCCGAGATGCTCGGCAAGCGGAAGCGCATCCATGTTCAGGGTGGCGAAGATGAAGCCGCGATAGGACTCCACGCGCGGCACTTGCGCGACATTGTATTTCGGATCGCGCATATCTTCGGCATAGCCCTCGGGCCACGGCACCCCGCGAAGCTTCCCCGTGTTGAGGAAATTCCAGCCGTGATACGGGCACTGGAACGACTTGGCATTACCTTTGTCCCAGCGGCATAGCGTCGTGCCGCGATGGGTACATCGGTTGTAGAGCGCGCGGATTTTGCCAGCACCGTCGCGCACGATGATAAGCGGGCGCAGGCCCATGCGCCGGGTTATGAAATCATTGTCGTTCGGAATTTCGCTTTCGTGGGCGAGATAGGTCCAGGTGCCGCCGAAGATATTTGTCATCTCGGCTTCGAAAATCGCGGGATCGGTGTAGATGAGGCGATGGGCCCTGTCCTCCTGGACCAGATAATCCCAGTCGTAGAGTGCGGTCCCGCCGAGCCGTGTCGGCGGCGAACCGATCTTTTCCAACGCCGTCATGACATGCTCCTTGTTACTCACTCCTCATGGCCGGGGCTCATCCCGGTCACGACGGCTAAACTCAGAAGAAATCGAAATACTCGTTCTGCTCCCAAGTGCTCGGTTCATCGCTTTGGGCCGAAGCCCCGACTTCCCCGAGCGAGTTCAGATACCTGCCGGCTTCCGTCCGCTTGAGCTTGATGAAGTAGTCGATAAAGGTATCGCCGAGTTCGCGACGGAACAACGGCTCCTTTTCGAGCAGGTCGAGTGCTTCCGGCAGGCTCTTTGGCAGTGCGGGCCGCTCGGCCGCGTAGGGCGTGTCGTCCGGACGGCGGCGGCTGCAGTCCCGCTTCGATGCCGGCGCGACCGGCAACGACTTGCGACAGGATATAAAGGTACGGGTTGGCTGCCGGCTCACCGGCGCGGTTTTCGAGCCGGGTAGCGGCATCGCCCACACCGCCCAGAACACGGATCATGGCGCCGCGATGATCGCAGGCCCATGTGGCCCGGTCCGGAGCCAGCGAGTTCGGCCGAAAGCGCCGATAGCCATTGACGGTCGGCGTTGAGAATACCGTGCCCGGCACCGCGTATTTGAGAAGCCCGGCGAGATAGGCAAAGCCGGCTGGCGAGAGGGCCTCACCGGCACCTTTCGGCATAAACAGATTGGCGCCGCTCGCCGTATCGACCAGCGATTGATGAAGATGCCAGCCGCTTGCATAAAATCCTTTGAGCGCCGGCCGCGCCATGAAGGTCGCGAAGTAGCCGAGACGCCGGCATATCTGCCGCGTCGCGGTGCGGAACAGCAGCACATTGTCCGCCGCTTCCATCGCCGCGCGCGGAGAAAAGGTGCACTCGACCTGCCCAGGTCCCCACTCGTTTTCGATCGAGCGCAGCCCAAGCCCCAAGGTTTCGAATGCATCGCCCAGCGCGTCGAACACCGGCTGCATCAGATCCATATTGGATTCGGAGTGGTAGTGATAACCCGGCTCGGCCGGCCAGGTTTGGATGGGACGGCCGCGCGTGCCGGGCGCACCGATATTGTCTTCACTCAGATGGTCGTCGGCGACGCGCAGCAGGTACCATTCGATCTCCGGGCCGATGATGCTGGCGCAGCCGCGATCGGCGAGTTTTTGCAGCGCCTTGCGCAGCAGTTGGCGCGGCGCGAAATGAAACGGCCTGCCGTCTTTGAAATACTCGTCGCAGAGGATCCAGGCGACGCCGGGCGCCCATGGCAGCGTCCGGAAAGTCGAAGGGTCGGCAACGACGGTGAGATTTGGCGATCCCGTCATTTCCTCGAGGCCCATTCCGCCGCCCGGCGTGAACGACGCGAACACGCGCGCGCCCGCGGAATCCAGCGTCGTGGTGGCGACGCCGATGTTGTAGCCGCTGTTCAGCGCCGAGACGAAAGCCGGAACGGTCAGCGTCTTGGCCCGCGAATAACCATGGGTGTCGCCCCAAGCGAGCCTCACATAGCGGAATTTGTCCGCCTCAAGCCGGCGCTTGATTTCGCCGACTTGGCGTCTTTGGTCGTCGCTCCACAACCCGTGTTTTTCGATGAAGCTGGACTGCTCGCCCATGATTTGGCTGTTACCGCGATTCGCGCTGCGCAAAGAGTATTCGGCTCTTCTTATATGTCCGGCCAAGCGACCGGCAAATCACACACCGATCGCCGCTTTGACCTCCGGCCATGATTTGACGCCGTTTTCATACATTTCCGTCGCAAGTTGCGGCGGCATCCAGTCAAGCAAAGCGCCTTTGAACGTCGGCCGGCTTTGCACGCGCTCGAACCAATCTTCGACCCGAGGCAGCCTCCCCCGCCACAGCCCGTCCATCGCCAGCGCGGCCAGCCGATTGACGTAAGGCGTCATCGCGATATCGGCCACGGAAAATGCGTCGCCGACGAGCCAATCGGATTGGGCCAAAGCCGTCTCCATCTTGCGAAGATAGGCATCGTACAGCCGAAGCTTGTCGGCAGCGCCCGGCGCCTGCATACCGTGCTCTACCCATTGCCATTTCAGCATACGCGCCGCAGTGCCTTCGCTGGCGCCTTGTCGGAGAAACTCATCGAAACTGCCGGCGCCGTTGCGCAAAATCGTGTGGCGATGCGACACCACGTAGGTGATCGCCGAGCAGGCCGGATGTAATTCCTCGTCGACCGCCTTGGTCCAAATCCGGACTTCGGCACGATGTCGAGGCGACGCGGGAAAGATCGGATGCTGCGGAAATACTTCTTCCGCATATTCGCAGATCACCGTCGATTCCGGAATGACGACATCGTCATGCACCAGAACCGGCACGACCGCCTTGGGATTGATCGCGAGAAAATCCGGCTTGAACTGTTCGCCGCGCAGAATGTCGACGTAGTGCCCGGTCCATTCCAGTCGCTTTTCCGCCAAGGCGAAGCGCACCTTCGCCGCGCAGACAGACGAGCCGTGATGGTACAACTCCAGCATGGAGAGGCTTCACTTCTTGAAGTGCTTCTCCAGAGCCCTGCCAGCCTTCAAAATAATCGTGCTGCAATTCGGATGACTCGACGGCGTAGCGCGTCAGCCGCATGGCGAAACGGCTTTCGAACATGAAGGCCATCGTGTCTTCGATCTTGTGCGGTTTTAGCTCGGCAACGCTGGCGCGGGCCCAGGTTTCGGCGTCGGGACCGTGCGCGGTCATGCAATTGTGCAGACTGGCGCCGCCGGGAAGGAAGCCCTCCGCCTTGGCGTCGTAGACGCCGTGTACCAGCCCCATGAATTCGGTCATGACGTTGCGGTGATACCAGGGCGGCCGGAATGTATCTTCGCCGACCAGCCAGCGCGGCGGAAAGATCACGAAGTCGATATTCGCGGTGCCGGGCACATCGGACGGCGCAGTCAGCACGCTGTAGATCGACGGATCGGGGTGATCGAAGCTGACGGTGCCGATCACCATGAAGCGCGCCAGGTCGTATTTGTAAGGGGCGAAATTGCCGTGCCAGGCGACTACGTTAAGCGGCGAATGGTCCATCTCCGCGGCCCAGAGATTGCCCTGGAATTTCGTTACGACGAGGCACGGCGATTTGGTGTCTTCATAAGCCGCCACCGGCGCCTCGAAATCGCGGACATTTGCGAGTCCGTTAGAGCCGAGCGGCCCGAGTTCCGGCAGCCGCAGATTCATGCCGTAGTTCTCGCAGACATAGCCGCGTGACGGACCGTCGGGCAGCTCGACGCGAAAGCGCAAGCCGCGCGGGATGATGACGATCTCACCGGGTGAAGCTTCGATGATGCCGAGCTCGGTGACGAATCGAACGCGGCCCAGTTGCGGCACGATTAGCATTTCGCCGTCGGCATTGTAAAAGACGCGATCGGTCATCGAACGGTTGGCGGCATAAATATGCACCGCCATGCCAATCTGCGTCGCGACGTCGCCATTGCCGCCAAGCGTAACCAGGCCTTCAACAAAGTCGGTCGGCTCTTTCGGGATCGGGATCGGGCTCCAGCGCAATTGTGTCGGCGTCGCGTCGACGTCGTTGAACGGCGCGCTGCGGACGAGACGGTTTTCAATCCGTGCATAAGGCCGGTGCACCACCGACGGCTGGATGCGATAGGTCCAGGTGCGGCGATTTTCGCCGCGCGGTGTCGTAAACGACGTGCCCGAGATCAGTTCGGCGTAAAGCCCATGCGGCGGCCGCTGTGGCGAGTTCCGTCCAACCGGCAATGCGCCCGGATGCGCCTCTGAGACGAAATGATTGCCGAAGCCAGATCGATATTGCAGGGGGGCGCCTATGGAGGTGGGCTTTTCTTCCGCTGTCCGGATTTTGGTTTCCTGATTCATCATGAACCTCCCGGCTGCCGCTTTGCCGCCGTCATGAGCAAAGAAACGACGCTTCCAACCCAACAATATCCGGCTGGTCTATGCCGCTTTTGCCCGTAATGACGGGAAAATAATTGGTCTCTCTTGTAACCAATATCCTCCTTTCGGGCGCATGGCGCAAGGACTTTGGAATGGTTCCAAGTTCCTAGCCGCTGTTCCTCGCCGCAATTTGCCTCGAATGCCGCACATTCCGCTCAAAAAGCCGCCCGTTTAGGCCTGCATCTGCGGGACCGCACGAGGGAAAACCTTTCATTAACCATATCCGCGCACGTGCCTGAGGGCACGTCGCGAGGGCATGACTCTGTCGGGAGAGCCGATGCGGCCTATCATTGCGTTTGCGATTCTTTGTCTTGGCATTGGGGGATCAGCGTCCGAGCCGGAATATTCCTCGCTGATCCACGATTACGTGCAGACGGCCAACGCCGGCACTTCGCTCATTGAAATCGAATCGTCCATCGGCCGCGGCGACCGGCTTACCGCCGCCCAAACACAAGATGTGGCTGAACAAGTATCGGCCGAACAAGAAACGGCCCGACAGGATTTGCTCGACGACGGTTTCGATTATACCCGCCTCGTAAGGCCGCTGATTTTCGCTTCAGCGCGTAGCGGATCCGATGTCAACGAAGCCGCCGGTCTTGATCCCAAAAATGAAAACGCACACGCCGCGGCCTCCGTCGACGACCTGTGTCAGGCAGTCTACACCTCGGCGCAGGATAACGACCTGCCGGTTCAATTCTTCGCCAACTTGATCTGGCAAGAGAGCCGGTTGCGTGCCGACGACGTCAGCCGAAAGGGTGCACAAGGCATCGCCCAATTCATGCCGGAGACCGCCGTCGAGAAAGGTCTCGCAAATCCGTTCGACCCGATGCAGGCGCTCCCTGCATCGGCGCGCTTCCTGCGCGAGTTGCGGCTGCAATTCGGCAATCTCGGCTTTGTCGCAGCCGCCTACAATGCCGGACCGCGCCGTGTCGCCGATTGGCTGATGCACCGCAGCAGCCTGCCGCAGGAGACCCGCACCTATGTCGTGCGCGTGACCGGTCTTTCGGTCGATGCGTGGCGCAACATGCCGGTGGACAATGCGGCGCTCACTTTCGCGCCGCAGCTGCCCTGCCGCAGCCTGCCCGCTTACGCCGATCTCGAGGAGTCTCAGCTCGAAGAGGCCCAAGCGGAAGCGGCCAAGGTCGAACAGCAAGAGCCGGAAGAATTACCGGCGGATACGACCGCGACAACTTCCGAACAGGACGACCATCAACGCGTCGCCGAGCACAAACACGGCCACGATCGACCTGAACACCGTGAAGTTCGCCGGGCCGTCCATGAACGTCACGAGGCGAGACGCGAGGCCGAGCACATGCTTCACGCCGCGCATGAGCGACGCCGAAGCGTGTAAGCGCCTGCTATTATTCAACTCGCCGCGACACCCGGCGCGCCGCGCCGAATGCCGAGCGCCACGATACGCTGCAATAAATCGGGATAGCTGACGCCGACGTGCCGCGCGGCGGTGGCGAATTCCTGGCTCTCGGCGATTTCCGGATTCGGATTGGCTTCGAGGAAATAGGGCGTGCCGTCGACGGCCAGGCGGAAATCGATGCGGGCATAACCGTCGAGCTCGAGCGTCCGATAAATCCGTTTCGCCATGTCCTGAATGCGCGCGGAAATTTCAGGCGCGAGGTCCTTGGCTGGCCCGTGCCGAATGCCGCGACGCTCTTGATAATCGGGATCGTGCTTGACCTTCTCGGTCGCGATCAGCCAGTCGCCCTCCGCCATGTTCTGGAATTGCAGTTCCCAGACCGGCAGCACCATCAGCCGCTCGTTGCCGACAATGCCGACATAGATTTCGCGGCCCTCGATATATTGCTCGGCGATGGCGGCGCTGCCGATCCGCTCGTGGATGAAGTTCACGCGTTCGGCCAGTTTCTCGTCGGTATCGACAACGGAGGCTTGTGAAATGCCGAAGGACGCATCTTCGTTGACGCTTTTGACGATAAGCGGCAGCGCAAGCCGCGCCGGCCGCTTCACCTTGCGGCCTCGCGGGAAAACGGCAAAGTCCGGGACCGGCACGCGGTGATAATGCACCAGCGTTTTCGATAAGTCCTTGCCGCGCGCCAGCATCAAGCCGCGCGGATTGCAGCCGGTATAGGGCACGCGGAGAAGCTCGAGATAACTGACGACGTTCTGGTCGTAGATCGCTTCGCCATGAAATTGCTCGAGCAGGGTGAACACCGCGTCCGGTTTGAACGCCTCGATCGCTTCGCGGATTGGTTTTAGTTCATCGTGCACGCCAAGCGGCTTCACCTCGTGACCGGCGGCGCGCAGCGTCGACACCACGTCGTATTCGGTTTTCCAAACGTTGATTTCTTGCTCGGTGTACCCCTTGCTTGATTCCGGGGGTATCAGGTCCGGATGCGTCAGCATCAGGACGCGAAGCCGTTTCATAGCGCGATCCACCTTCGCCGCGACGAACCAAACAATGCATGCATGGTCTTCGCGGTCAACAGCACCGTAAATTCCATGATCAGTTTGCGCTCGGAACCGACGGCGCGCAAATTGAGCTCGCGGCATCGCTGGATCATATCATCGAGCACGACATCGAAGGTGAGCTGATACTCGCCGGTCCATTTCGAGACCAGTTCGCGAACATTCGAGCGGTTGCGCCTGATAAATGTCGATGCCGCTTCGGACCGGCGATGTTTAGGGTCTTCGGAAAACAGGCGCCGCAGGTCGCGGTCGTAGGTTTTCGGCGTATCGACGACGTAGAGCGCGCGCTTCTTTTTGTAATAATCGCCGAGTGTCTGATTGAGCGTGCTGAGCGGATCGACCCTTTCCCGATGCGTGAGCACGGGCCTCTTGCCCGCGATCTCGCCCATCAGCTCGTCGACATATTCGAGCTTCTTGAGCGCCGGCCAGCCGGCGTAGCGGCTGCGCCATTGCGAGCGCGGCCGCAGCCACACCGCGAAAGTTTCGGCAAAATCCTCGTCCGGATGACTCTGGGCGTACCACAGCCGCAAATGCTGGACGTGATTGCGGCTCGCCGGGTTCGGCCGGTAATAGCGCGGGTATCGGCGCGACGACGGGCCGAACAATTGCTGCCAGCGGCGGCGGCGATGCAGCTGGTACGCGTGTGTGACGACGTGCCCGCATTCATGACGGAGAATCCGCATGCATTCGGAGACGGTGCCGCCCTCGACTTCGAGGATCATTTTCTTTTCAAGCTGCATCAACCGCGGATGTGCCAGGAAGAACGGTACGGCGATGCCCGGCGTGTTCTCGGGCGAAAACCACTCGCTGGAAATCCAGGCATGGGGCCGCGCCCGGATGCCGTGGTCGGCGAGCTCGGCATGGAGATTATGCAGACAGGTCTCGAGCCAAGTTCCCTCGATGGTCACCCTGAGGTCTTTGAGCCGGACCTCCAGCAACTCGTCGTCGGGCAGCCTGGCCCAGGGAAAACTCTTGCGCGGCATGGGGCTCGAAATCCGGAGCGGGCGAGGTCTAAATGGTGTCACGGCCGGCCGACGCCGACAACCGGCAAGTGATGGCGCATCGCCTCGTTGCAGACTATAGGATGGCTGGGGCTTCGGAAGAAAACACGAAAAAACATGCACGCAGGGATCGGAGACGCGGTACGTCGCAAGGAGGATTTACGCCTTCTCACCGGCCGCGGTTGCTATAGCGACGACTTCAACTTTCCAGGGCAGGCCTTTGGCGCGGCGCTACGGTCGCCGCATGCCCATGCCCTGATCCGCTCCATCGACGTATCGGCGGCGCGCGCCATGCCCGGTGTGCTCGATGTGCTGACCGGCGAGGAAGCACGCAAGGACGGTCTCAAGGCCATCCCGCATCTGGTCGCCCCCGGCACGGCACCCGATATCGTGCTACATAACCGCGACGGCTCACCGGTGCCCGCAGCTCCCCACCCCATCCTGCCGATCGACCAAGTGCGCCATGTCGGCACCGCCGTCGCCTTCGTGATCGCCGAGACCGTCGCCGCCGCCAAGGACGCCGTCGAACGCATCGTCGTCGAGTACGAGCCTTTGCCGACCGTGATCGACGCGAAGGCTGCGGTCGAGCGGACCGCCCCCCGCCTCTACGACGATTTGCCCAATATCATGATCGATGCCGAGATCGGCGATGCCGCGGCGACCGCCGAAGCTTTCGCGCGCGCGGCGCATGTCACCCGGCTCGATACCTGGGTCAATCGCGTCACCGGCGTGCCAATGGAGCCGCGCGCCGCAGTCGGCATTTATGATGCCGCGACCGGCCGCTACACGCTCTATGCTGGCTCGGGCGGGATCGTCCGCCAGAAAAAGGAACTGTCGGCGATCCTTGGCGTGTCGTTCGAATCGGTGCGCGTCGTCGCCCGCGAGATCGGCGGCAATTTCGGCACGCGCAACAGCTTCTTTCCCGAATTCGCCATGGTGGCCTGGGGTTCGCGGCGCATTGGGCGGCCAGTGAAATGGACCGCCGAACGCCATGAGGCCTTTGTCAGCGACTATATGGGCCGCGATCTTACGGTGTCGGCCGAACTCGCGCTCGACGCCGATGGCCGTTTCCTGGCCTTACGCAGCTCCAATCTCAGCAATGTCGGCGCCCATAGCGGTTCTTACGTGCCGCTGGTCAAAGGCGTTGGGCTGATGACGGCCGGCTATAAGATTCCAGTGTCCCATATCAGCGCCCGCGCCGTGCTTTCGACCACGATGCCGACCACGCCCTACCGCAGCGCCGGCCGGCCTGAGGTGATTTATGTGATCGAGCGGCTGATCGATAAGGCCGCGCAAGAGCACGGCTTCGACCGCCTGGCTTTGCGCAAGCGCAATCTCATTCCGCCGTCGGCCTTTCCGTACAAGAACGCGCAGGGCATCACCTACGACAACGGCACATATCGCGTGGTGATGGACCGGGCGATGGAGCTCGGCGACTGGCACGGCTTCAAGAAGCGACGCGCCGAAGCGAAGAAACGCAAAAAACTGCGCGGCATCGGGCTGTGCAATTATCTCGAGACCACCGGGGGCTATCCGCGCGAGCGCGCCGATATCACGGTACAGCCGCATGGCACGGTCGACGTCGTGGTCGGGACGCTATCGAGCGGCCAGAGCCACGAAACCACCTTCGCGCAATGCGTCGCGGAATGGCTTGGCGTGCCGTTCGACGACGTTCATGTCAATGAAAGCGATACCGACATCGTCAAGGAAGGCGGCGGCTCGCATTCCGCGCGCTCGATGCGTTTGGCCGGCATCGTCATGGGCAAGGCGTCCGACGCCGTCGTCGAGAAAGGCAAGCGGATCGCGGCGCACCTGCTCGAGACCGCCGAGGACGACATCGGCTTTGCCGCCGGCCGCTTCACCGTCAAGGGCACCGACCGTTCGGTGAGTATCTTCGATGCGGCGGGAGCGGCCGCCGACGGCAAAAGCGTGCCTGAGGAGTTGCGGGGGCCGCTCGACGCCAGTTGCGACGAGACGATCTTGCAGCTCGGTTTTCCCTATGGCGCTCACGTCTGCGAGGTCGAGATCGACCCGCAAACCGGCGCGCTGCAGCTTGTGAATTACACCGCTATCGACGATGTCGGCCGCGCCATCAATCCGATGGTTGTCGATGGACAAACCCATGGCGGCGTCGCGCAAGGGGTCGGCCAGGCGTTGTGGGAGCTTTGCGCTTACGACGCGCAGGGACAGTTGCTCACCGCGTCATTCATGGACTACGCCATGCCGCGCGCCGATTACCTGCCGTCCTTCACCACCGATATCAGCCAGGTGCTCACGCCGACCAACCGGCTCGGGGTGCGCGGCGCCGGGGAAGGCGGCACCACCGGCGCACTCGGCGCTGTCGTCAATGCCGTGGTCGATGCGCTGGCCGAATTCGGCGTCAGCCACATCGAAATGCCGATCACGCCGGAGAAAATCTGGCGGGCAATTCACGCGGCCAAGAAATGAAATCCACACGTCATTCCGGGGCCGAGCCAACGGGTCCGGCCTTTGGCCGGCCCGATGACAGGCTCCGCGAGGAGCCCGGAATCCATATTCCCTGTTCCGGGAGTATAGATTCCGGACTCGCCGCTTCGCGGCGATCCGGAATGACGAGACAACAGGAGCAAAAATGCCTGACATTCTGACCAAACAAGACGGCGCGATTCTGACTGTTACCCTTAATCAGCCCGCGCGTGGCAATGCGGTTTCCGACGAGATGGTCGCTGCGCTTACCGACATCATCGCAGGCGCGGAGAAGACCGCCAGCGTCGTCGTGTTGCGCGGCGCCGGCGCCGATTTCTGCGTCGGCCGCGCCGTAATGGGCGCCGCGCCAAAGAGCGATCCGGATGCTTACGAGCGCCGCGCTTTCAGCGATGTGGTGTTCGATTGCTACGGCGCGATGCGCAACGCCAAAGTGCCGATCATCGCGGTGGTGCAGGGCCGCGCGCTTGGTTTCGGCTGCGCCATCGCCGCGGCCTGCGACATCACGCTCGCCGGTGACAAGGCGGTCTTCCAGGTGCCGGAAATGGCCCACAACATTTTGCCGACCATGGTGATGTCGTCTTTCATCGACCGCTTGCCGCGCAAGGCCATCAGCTATCTCGTCTACTCGACGGCGGAAATCACGCCGGAGCGGGCCTTGAGCTTCGGCATTGTCAGCGATGTCGTGGCCGCCGCCAGGCTCGACGCAGCGGTCGAGACGCTGTGCGCCGCAATCCTCAAAGCGCCAAAGCCCGCGATTTACGGCGTCAAGGAATACGTGAAGACCGCCCCCGACATGGCGGTGTACGGCGCGGTGGAATTTGCCCGCAACCTGCACGCCACCGTCAATTCATCGGGCGAGATGCGCAAGAAACATTAGGGGCGGATTTCCCCACCCGCCCCTTCCAGAGCATCGCCATGACCCGGTACCATGGCTCGTCCTTGGCCTAGGGAAGGCAATGCGACGGAAATCGAAGGCGAGCGGGAAACGGACAAAAGGGCGCGACCGCAAAGCGGCCGCGCCGAAGCGCCGCAACGCGCCAAAACCCGGCCGCCGCAGCGGCTCCTCCGCCGCCGCCCAGAATAAGCAGGTCGCGCGGCTCAGGCGCGAGCGCGACGAAGCGCTGGCGCATCAGAAAGCAACCGGCGAAATACTCTCCGCAATTAGCAGTTCGACGACGGATGCCAAGCCCGTATTCGACGCGATCGTGCGCAATCTGCTGCGGCTGTTCGGTGCGAGCACCGCCCTGGTGGCCGTTCTGCGAGACGGGATGATTCATGTCGGCGCGCTCGACGGCGAGCCGGGCTTCGAGAGAATGGCCGAGCGATATCCCTTGCCGCTCGACGACAGTAGCGTACCCGGACGCGCTATGTCGTCGAAGCATGTCATTCACTTGGCGCCAATGATCGGCAATCCCGAAACGCCGGTGTCGTCCGTACGGTTTGCCCGCGACTTCGGCTTTAACTCGCTGATTTCCGCGCCCATGCTTCGGGGCGACAAGGTCATCGGCGCGATCATCGCAGCGCGCGGCTCGTCGAAACCGTTTCAACCCAAGCAGATCGAATTGATCCGAAGCTTCGCCGCCCAGGCGGTCATCGCCATCGAGAACACGCGGCTGCTCAATGAACTGCATCAGCGCACCGACGATCTGACTGAATCGCTGGAGCAGCAGACGGCGACCAGTGAAGTGCTGAGCGTCATCTCAAGCTCGCCGGGGTCGCTAGAGCCGGTATTCCAGGTCGTGTTGGCTAACGCAACGCGCATCTGCGGAGCCAAATTCGCGACCATATTCCTGCGTGAAGGCGAAGCCCTGCGGTCGGCGGCGATGCACGGAGAGATGCCAGCAGCGTGGACCGAGCAATGGCGCAGTGGAACGATATTTGCGCCGGACACCAGGCTCCTTGCCTTTCAGGCAATCGAACGACGTCAACCGGTCCAGGTTGTCGACCTGCGCGCGACAGCAGCCTATCTCGCCGGTCATCCGAAGGCAGTTCACTCGGCCGACATCGGAGGCATCCGCACGATGGTCACTGTGCCGATGTTGAAGGACGATGAGGTAGCCGGCGTAATCGCCATTTTCCACACGGAGGTCCGGCCGTTCACGGACAAGCAAATCGAATTGGTGCAGAGCTTCGCCGCTCAGGCCGTCATCGCTATCGAGAACACGCGGCTGCTCAGCGAGCTGCGAGAGTCGCTGGAGCAGCAGACCGCGACCGCCGAAGTGCTGGGCGTAATCAACGCGTGCCGTGGCGACCTCCAGCCTGTGTTCGAGGCGATGGTGGAAAAGGCGCGGCGATTGTGTGAGGCGGATGCAGGACATCTCGCACTTCCGGTTGGTGACGATTATCGAAGTGTTGCAGTCGCCGCGATGTCGCTCGAGATGGAGGTGATGATCCGGTCGGTGTCATATGCGCCCGGCCGCGGAACGGCCGTCGGCAGAGCCCTGGAAGAATGCCGTCCAGTGCAGATATCGGACATTGGCAGCGACCATGAACATGTCGCCCGGCGCGCCGCGGATAAGGGCTTCATAAGGACAATCCTGGGAGTGCCGCTACTTCGGGAGGGCGAGGCAATCGGTGCATTCGGGCTTTCGCGCCAGCGTGTAGAGCCGTTCAGCGAGCGCCAGATCGAGCTGGTGCGCACCTTCGCCGACCAGGCGGTCATCGCCATCGAGAACACGCGGCTCCTTAGCGAATTGCGCGAATCTCTCGATCAGCAGACCGCCACGTCGGATGTGCTGCGCGTCATCAGCTCTTCGCCGGGCGACTTGCAGCCGGTGTTTCATACCATGTTGGAGAACAGCACGCGCATCTGCGAGGCTGATTTCGGCGTATTGTCGCTCAAGGAAGGTGATCGCCTTCGCGTGGTTGGAATGCACAATCCGCCGCCAGCCTATGCCGAGTTGCGGCGTCGCGAACCGACCTGGGTGCCGACCGGACAAATGGGCCGCATTGCCGCGCAGGCGGCCACCACCAAACAGGCGATTCAGGTGCCGGACCTCGCCGCATATGGCAATGACGATCCACTCATCCGCGACTTCGCCACGACGACCGGCGCGCGCAGCCTGATCCTGGTGCCGCTCCTGAAGGACGGCGAACTCATCGGGACGTCGGCGATCTATCGTCAGGAAGTTCGGCCGTTTACCGACAAGCAGGCGGAGCTTCTAACGAACTTCGCTGCCCAGGCCGTCATCGCCATCGAAAACACGCGGCTGCTTAGCGAGCTGCGAGAGTTGCTGCAGCAGCAAACCGCCACCGCTGACGTGCTCAAGGTCATCAGCCGATCGACCTTTGATTTACAGAGCGTGCTCGACACGCTGCTCAAATCAGCGGCGCAGCTGTGCGAAGCCGAGATGGCGGTTATCAATCGGCTCAGAGGAACGGCCTACCAAGTCGCCGCCAGTTACGGCCTGTCGCCTGAACAGCTGGAGTCGATAGCGAATGTTCCGATCGAAGCCGGGCGAGGAACGATCAGCGGGCGAGCCGCCATGGAACGCTTAGTTGTTCACATTCCCGACGTACGGGTTGATCCGGAATTCACTATGAAAGGTTGGTATGAGAAAGTGGGTTCTCGCACCATGCTCGGCGTGCCGCTCCTGCGAGAAGGAATTCCGATCGGCGTTATGGTTCTGATGCGTCGTGTCGTGCGGCCCTTCACGGACAGTCAGCTAGCGTTGGTCACGACCTTCGCCGATCAAGCCGTGATCGCCATCGAGAACGTACGGCTGTTCGACGACGTTCAGAAGCGGACTCGGGAGCTAAGCAAGTCACTCGAGGATTTGCGCAACGCGCAAGATCGCCTAGTCCAGACGGAAAAACTTGCCTCGCTCGGCCAGTTGACCGCCGGCATCGCTCACGAGATCAAGAACCCACTCAATTTCGTCAATAATTTCTCGTCCGTTTCGGTCGAACTGATCGACGAATTGCGCGAGGCGCTTTCAGGAGCGCAACTGGATACCAAGGTGCGCGCGGAAATCGGCGAGATCGCCGAGATGCTGCAGGGCAATCTCGACAAGGTCGTGCAGCACGGCCGGCGCGCCGACTCGATCGTCAAGAACATGTTGCTGCATTCGCGCGAAGGCTCAGGCGAGCATCGGCCGGTCGATATCAACGCCCTGGTGGAGGAGAGCCTCAATCTCGCCTATCACGGGGCGCGCGCCGAAAGACCGGGCTTCAATATCATCTTGGAACGCTCCTTCGATGCCGCCGCCGGCCAAGCCGATCTGTTCCCGCAGGAGATCACGCGGGTGCTCCTCAACCTGATTTCAAACGGCTTTTACGCAACGACCAAACGTCAGGCGCAAATCGATGCCGGCGGCTACGAGCCCACGCTCACGGCTACGACCAAGAGTCTTGGCGACAGCGTTGAAATCAGAATCCGCGACAACGGGACTGGCGTTCCTCCCGAGGTCAAGGAAAAAATGTTCAACCCGTTTTTCACGACCAAGCCCGCCGGCGAAGGGACCGGACTTGGCCTATCCATCAGTCACGACATCATTGTCAAGCAGCACGGCGGCTCCATCGCGGTCGATACCAAGCCGGGTCAATTTACCGAATTCAAGATCGTTCTACCGCGCGCGGGGGCGTCGCTCGTCAAACCGTGAGAGCGCGCGTGAGCTTTCAACCAGGATGTATTTTGACCTTTGTCCCATGTGATTTTACCACGCCACTTCTTGACGCTGTGCAACTTTGAACACCCCCAACTGAATTCGTCGCCATCCGAGCGCACAATCGAAACAATCTGAAATTATTGCGTTCAACCCGCGCACCAATTTCTTAGTTGGTTCGATCTCATAGCTTCTGGAAATAGGAGTATTTCCGATGCGTGAGATTCTGATAGCAAGCGCCTCAGTATTTTTGCTGATGACGCCAATGCTTGCGGCTCGGTCCGACGATGTTCCCCTCCTCGACGTTAAACAAGTTTGCCACGGCATCGCCGAACAAGCGATGGACCCCTCCGAAACCGGCGGACCAGATCTGGCAATGTCTCAGTGCCTTGAAAGCGAACAGGAAGTGCGGGGACAACTGGTCAAAGCGTGGCCGGACTTCGCAGCGGCAGACAAGGAACATTGCACCCGAGAAGCGACGATGGGTGGCGAAGCGAGTTATACGGACTTGATCACATGTCTCGAGATGGCGAGAGACGTAAGAAAGATGCACGTTCCTAAAGATTCATTTGATCATATTCAAAGATAAGCCGCCGCGCGTTTGAAACTTAATCTCGCGCCGTCCGATTGCCCCATCACTTTGACGCGATACCGGCGCGAGAACGAGGCGATGAGAGTGTCATCCAGTGCGTAACGCTCATCGGTGCTCGCTACGGTGAAAGACATAACCGTTATCAGTTTCCCAACCGGAGAAAGGAAACTTCATGTCGTATCGAGCGGTCATCTCAATTGCCGCGGCTGCGATGCTCGGCATCGCGTGTGTTTCGACCGACGCTATGGCTCGCGGCGGCGGCCGCGGCGGATTTCGTGGCGATCATTTCGGCGGATTTCACACTGGCGGCCATGGCACCGGGTTCCGTGGCGCGGGGTTCCATGGCGGCGCTCATGCCGGTGGCGTCTATGGCCGCGGATATCACGGCGGCTACGCGGGCCGGAATGTCAATGTGGGCGTAGGCGTCGGCGGCGGTGCTGCTGCGGTCGGCGCGGCTGCAGTCGGAGCCGCGGCGTTGGCGCCGCGCTATTACAACAGCGTCGGATGCGGAGTTTATCCAAATCCGCCTTGCTGATTTGGATAAGGCAGAGCGACGAGAGACCCCGCTCTCGCCCGCGTTGATTTGATTCATGAGGATCCGAGCACTTTGACGCGGAACCGCCGAACGATCCGCGCTAGTTCATCTCAACTTTCCTCGGCTGAGCATAGCGAAGCCATGTCCATTGGAGAGCAGCAAATGAAAGCCATATTGGGTGCCGTCGCCGTACTTGCCTCGCTCTATGCGGGCGATGCCTCGGCGCAAAACCTGAGCGGTCGATGGCAATGCAGAGCGCTTTGTCTAGGCCCGATCGGCAGCTATGCCTTCATCACGCAAAACGGCTGGGATATGAACGTCCTCAACGATGTGGGCGAGCCGTCCCGCGCATGGATCGACTATCCCGGTCACATCTGGATCGATAGATTCGGCCAGGGCGCGATTTTTTCTCCGGATGGCCTCACGCTGCAATTCGACCGCGGAACGGTTTGGCAGCGCGTCCCGGATGTGCTGCTTCCGAGCATGGCGGTCAGAGCGCCGCTGATCGCCCTGCCCGTGATCCGTTAGTCCAAGCACGCGATCACGGCGTTAAGTCTTATCGAGCCTACAGCACCGACTGAAGAACATCGGCGAGCCCCATTAACGGAGGCTCGCCGCCTTGTCCGTTTTTCCTACAATGACGGCGGCGCCAATTCTTTCACCACTTCATCGCCCTTCATCGACCACGTGACGATGTCCTTGGCGTTCAGCTTCTGTTTGGTGAGATCGACCATGCGGATTTCGCTGTTCTCATAGGATCGGAAGTAGAACCGCTTGGCTTTGAGATCGCTGGCGCTGGTCCAGATCGTGTAGTCGGCTATGACGTTTCCATTAGCGTCCTTTTCGGGCGCCCGCGAAGAGCCTTTCGGAATATCGAAATTATTGAGAATGTGAAAAGCCATCAGGATCGCGTCATATCCGGTCTGCGACGGCAACACCGACTGGCTGAAGGCAACGGCGCGCACGAACCGTGACGGCGGGGTGAAATCTCCCGGCAGTCCGAGCATCCCTGAACCTTGGCCGAACGGCGCGAGCGTGACGCTACCCACCTTGACGGGTGGCTGGTTGGTCAGGGAAAAGTTCAGGTAATTGCGGAGATTAGTCATGTGCCAATCGAAAGCCGGAGAGTTGGTCATGACGCCGAGCGGATTGTCGTAGATGTGGAGCTTGCCGTCCGTGTACTCGACGGCAATGCTCTTGCCGGTGGCATCGTGCACGACGTAGTGCGCCGGAGGCGAGAACTTCCAGGCTGCAAGAACAACGCCCGGCACGACGACCTTCGGCAGGTTCGCCCGTACTTCGTCAACGGTCGCAAAGTTCTCAAGCATGTATGAGCCAAGCTCCCATGGCGCGATCGTCCTGTCCGCATCTTCGGGGGTATAGGGCTCATACTGCGCAGTCGTAGGGAAATAAAACAGTCCGACGGCAAGACCCCGTTCGTTCAGTCCATCGATCAGGATCGGCATGCCGAGCGCATTGGCGCCGAGCGTTGCGTATTTGGAAGTCCAGGTCTTGCCGGGTTTGCCGTCGGGGGTGGTTCCGGTGCGCGCATAACCGCGCGGCACCATGATGACGTTGGACTTGAGATCGATACCGAACTCCAAAGTCCGGGCATGAACGACGCTGCCGTCGACGGCAATGAGTTCGATTCCCGTACAAGCTTGGGCGGGCGGCACCGCCACGAGGCCGAGCACCGCGCCCAGAACGAGCAACTTCGATACGCTGCTATTCATTCGCATTTTCACGGTATCCTCCTTGTTCCGCCGGCATCGACGAACCCACCTGAGAGACGAGGGCGCCGAGCTTTCCATCTCAGTCGGCTATCGGAGCTGCTGCGGAATTTACGCTCCTGAAAACATAATGGAGGCGCCGCCGACTTCGTTGATTCGTGGAAATGCGTAATCGGCCGTCACGGTGAATCGATTGCGCGTCTGCGCGGCAAAAATCGGCGCGCCGCCCTTGCATCGCGCGTTTCGACAACTCACGCAAAGCCGGAAAAGATCGAATTCTAGTGAAAATTTAGACCATGACCCAATTCAATCCGATCGGATCATGGTCCAGCTAAAATCTAGACAGGAACAGCAAACGGACAAGCCGAAGAGACCTAGAGCTTTCCGGCGAACGCGTCGGCGACGAACTGATGCGCGAGCGTATAGGTCTGCCGCGTCGATGGCTCGTGCCAGCCGGCGATACCGGGCACATCCGCGCCTTGATCGGTGTAGGCATGCAGGATGCCCGAGAACAGCAGCATTTCCCAGCTGGGCGCCGGCGGCATCCATCTCCTTTTCGAAAGCGTCCCGGTGTTCTTTCGGCGCGACCGGATCGGGGGCGCCGTGAGTGACGAGAAGTTTCGCTTTGATAGTGCCTTTTTTGGCCGGCTCCGCCGTTATCAGATCGGAGTGGATCGCGACCACGGCCGCGATATCGGCACCGTCACGGGCGAGCTCGAGCACGTTGCCGCCGCCGAAGCAGAAGCCGATCGCGGCCCGCCGGTCATCGATCAGATCGCGCTTGCCCGCTTCGGCAATCATCGCATCATAGGCAGCCCGGATACGGGCGCGCTGCTCGACCGCGTTTTCGCGAAGCGGATTGGCCAAGGCCGCGGCACCGCCGAAGTCGGAAGGGCGTTTGCCCTCGCCATACATGTCGGCGACGAAGACCACGTAACGGTCGCCGGCAACAAGCTTGGCGCGCTCGATCGCCTTGTCGGTCATGCCCATCCAGTTCGGCGCCATCAGCATGGCCGGACGCTTGCCGGATACCGAATCATCGTACACTAGCGCGCCTTCGGCGATGAGCTTGCCCATGGCATATTTGATTTTTTCGGCCTTCATGTGCTTCCTTCCCCTCAGTCTTCTTCGTATGGCATGCCGGACATTATGATAAAAGCCAAGTTGGACGCAAAGACCAAAACCAAGATGAGCCCGCGGCGAACCAAAACGAAGATTAAAACTGCGGCAAAGAATAAGTCCGGCACAAAGTCCGCGACGAAGACGCGGACCAAGCCCAAAGCAAAGACGAAGGCGCGCGACGACGGACCGATCTTTCTCAGCGAAGGCGACGTGCAAAGCCTTGTCAGCGTCAAGGATGCGATCACGACGCTGGAACAGCTGTTTGCGACCTGGTCCGACCCGACGACGATCAACATGCCACGGCAGCGCGCGAAAGCCGGCGACGGCACATTCAACCTGATGGGCGCGGCGTGGGGCCCGAAAAATCTGTTCGGGCTCAAGGCCTATTTCGGCGGCGGCGGTGACGGCCGTTACTACGCACTTTTGTTTTCGTCGACAGACGGCAAGCTCAAGGCGATGATCGAGGCCGACCATCTCGGCCAGATGCGCACCGGCGCGGTGAGCGGGCTTGCGACGAAGCTGCTTGCCAAGCCGGACGCGCGTACACTCGGCGTGATCGGAACGGGACGGCAAGCATTCACCCAGGTCGCCGCCGTCTGCGTGGTGCGCAAAATCGAGAAGATCTTCGTGTCGAGCCGCACCGCCGGACACCGCGACGCCTTCGCGCGCAAGATCGAGAACGCGCTGCGCATCACGGCACTGCCGATGCCGTCGGCCGAAGCTGCCATCGCAGATGCCGATATCGCCATTACCATCACCAAATCGGCGGAACCGGTGTTGCGGGCAAATTGGCTTAAATCCGGCGTCCACATCAATGCGGCGGGTGCCAATTCGCCGCTGCGGCGCGAAGTCGATGCCGAGGCCGTGCTGCGGGCCACAGTGCGGGCGACCGACCAGATCAGTCAGGCCAAACTGGAAGCCGCCGAATATCGCGACCTCGTCGCCGCCGGCCGGCTGCAATGGACGGACATCACCGAACTCGGCGACATTCTGACGGGTAAAGCCGCCGGTCGCCGCGGGCCGGCCGACATTACTTTATTCAAGTCACTCGGTATTGCACTCGAGGACGTTGCCTTTGCCGATCTCATCTTGCGCCGCGCGATCGAACGCGGCATCGGCAAGCAGCTGTCGTAGGCCTTTAAGCCGCCAGCATCTTATGCACTTCGCTGACCAGTTCGCGCAGGTGGATCGGCTTCGACAGCACCTTGGCGTGCTTGGGAGCGGTGGAATCGGAGTTCAGCGCAACCGCGGCAAAGCCGGTGATGAACATGATCTTGATGTCAGGATCGAGTTCGGCGGCGCGGCGGGCCAATTCGATGCCGTCCATCTCCGGCATGACGATATCGGTCAATAGGAGCTCGAACGGCTCCTCGCGCAGCCGCTGATAGGCCGATAGGCCGTTGTCGTAGGAAATAACGTCGAATCCGGCATTCTGCAGCGCCTTGACCAGGAACCGCCTCATGTCGATGTCGTCTTCGGCGAGCAGGATTTTGGACATGGTAGCTTTGATCCGGCTTTCCGCCGGCCCCCTTCATCACATTAGCCGGATGGCCGGTAAACATGAGGTGAAAGACGGCGACAATCGGTCGTGGTACGTAACTTTTCGGGACGTGCTCGGCGAGTTCTAGCCCCGCAGCCTGATCCTATGGTCGCTGTACGCCTATGGACAAGGGCTTCGCATTAGGGAACGTTGCCGGGGTTGCGAGTCCTCAGGGATTGCCTGCCAGGCGTCATGTCGCAAATCGAAGACGAATTCGATCCCCCATTCGAGGCCATCGAGCCGGCGGCGTGCCGCGGCCCGCTGCTGTTCAATTCGCCCCACAGCGGACGCGTTTACCCCGAAGCTTTCCTTTTGGCGTCACGGCTCGACCTGACGACGCTGCGCCGCTCTGAGGACAGTTTCGTTGGCGAATTGATCGAGGGCGTGGTGGAGCGCGGCCACCCGGTCGTGCGGGCGCACTTCCCGCGCTGCTATGTCGACGTCAATCGGGAACCCTACGAGCTCGACCCGCGGATGTTCGACGGCCGGTTGCCGTCCTTCGCCAATACCCGCTCGATGCGGGTCGCCGGCGGACTTGGCACTGTGGCGCGCGTCGTCGGCGACGCCCAGGAAATCTACGATCAGCGTATCTCCGTTGCCGAAGCGCTGCGGCGGATCGATGGATTGTACAAGCCCTATCATCGCACCCTGCGACGCCTGTTTATGCGGCTGCAGCGCGATTTCGGCGCCGCGATCCTGGTCGACTGCCATTCGATGCCTTCGACCACCGGCGGCCGTGACGAGCGGCCGCGCGCCGACCTCGTACTGGGCGACCGTTACGGCACGAGTTGCGTCGGTGTCGTTGCCGAGACGGTCGAGCAATGCATGCGCGAGTTCGGTTATTCGGTGAGCCGCAACAAGCCCTATGCCGGCGGCTTCATCACCGAACATTACGGCAATCCGACTACGGGCCTGCACGCCATCCAGCTTGAGATCAACCGCGCGCTGTATATGGATGAACGCCGCTACGAAAAGTCGGTCTCATTCGACAAGCTTGCGCGTCAGTTCGAAGTGCTGGCCGATCGTCTCGCGGCGATACCGATGGAAGAATTGCGGCCCTATCGCGCAGCGGCCGCGGAATAGCTCGATAGCTGAACAAAGTTTAGCGGCGCCAAAAAGAAAAAGGGCCGCTCACCATTCGGGAGCGGCCCAAGTCTAGGGAGGAAACGCCCAAGGAGGGCGACGGTAACGGGAGAGAGCCTCTCGCTACCGCACTGCAACAACATACACTGCGCCGCACAAAATACAAGTCCCGCAAACTTCACGCCGTGGAGTTTTCCCAGCTATTTGCCTCACAATGTGCCTCCACCGGTCGCCGGCATAGCTGCCGGTGCAAGAGGATATCCAATAAACGAGTTAATTCAATTGGTTCCATGTTTGCATAAAAATGCGCCACCGAGCCGACGGTTCACGGGAACCGGATCTGTCCCCTGCGCATGGCCATTAAACCCGTCCGACTGTCATGAGGCCGCAACACTCCAATTGCCGTTTCGTTCCAGCTTCGATACCTCGAAGCCGAACCTGGGAGGGCCTTTCATGACGGCAATCGATTTCGCGGCTTTTATCGGCGAACTCGCCGCCGTCTCGGGCGAAACCATCCGCCCGTTCTTCCGAAGCGCGCTTGGCGCCGACAATCTGGGCCTGGAGAATAAAAGCCGTTCGGGCGGCTTCGATCCGGTCACCGCCGCCGACCGTGCCGCCGAGGGTGCCATGCGCACCCTGATCAGGCGGACTTTCCCCGAGCATGGCGTCGTCGGAGAAGAATTCGGCGCCGAGCGTCCGGATGCCGAATATGTCTGGGTGCTCGATCCGATCGACGGCACCAAATCCTTCATCTGCGGCATGCCGGCCTGGGGCACGCTGATTGCCCTGACGCGGCAAGGCGTACCGATCTACGGCATGATGCATCAGCCGTTCACGCGCGAGCAATTTTCCGGCGACGGGCGCGGCTCGCGTTACCGCGGACCGGCAGGCGATCGCGACTTGCGCGTACGCAGTTGTGCCTCCGTTGCCGACGCAGTGCTGTGCACCACCAGTCCGCTGTTGATGAAGCAAGCCGATCGGGAGAGATTTGGGCAGGTCGAGCAAAAAGTGCGGTTGTCGCGCTACGGCGGCGATTGTTACGCCTATTGCGTGCTAGCTGCCGGCCACGTCGACCTGGTCATCGAGACCGAGCTGAAACCCTATGATGTTATGGCCTTGATCCCCATCATCGAAGGCGCCGGCGGCATCATCACCACCTGGGAAAACACGCCGGCCGGCAATGGCGGCCGCATCATCGCAGCCGGCGACAAACGCGTTCACGCCGAGGCGATGGCTTTGCTGAACGGATAGCAATCGCTCAATACAACGGCGTGCCCGGCACGAAGGCATCGAACGCCGCCCAGAATTGCGAGCGGAAGCGGTCCTGCTCCATCAGGATTTCATGTTGAGCGCCGACGATGACGAGATGCGAGCCGGCGCGCAGCATGCTGGTGAAATCCTCGATCGCCGCATTCGAAACCACAGCGTCGTTGCCGCCGGCGACTATCAGCATCGGCTGGCGGATCCGCGCCGGATAAGAGCGCTCGCGCAACGCCCGCATGGCGGTGAAGGCGGCATCGCACCACGCCACCGTCGGCGCGCCGAGCGCGAGCGCCGGCTCGGCTTCGAGAATGGCAGCGTTGCGGGCATAGCGCACCGGATCGGAGGTCAGGATATTGCCGACGAACGGGCGGGACTCGATGACGCCGCTTTCGCTCTTGGGCGACTTCGGCACATACATTGAACCGAAGCCGGCGAGACGCATGGCGCGGATCAGCATCGCAGGCGCGCCCACCGAATAGTCCTTGCCGCCAAGCGCAATCAGCGGCGCCGACAGCACCATGCGATCGAACCAGCGATGGCCGCGATGGGCGGCGCGGATCAGCACGGTCGCGCCGGTCGAATGTCCCATGGCGAAAATCGGCGGCGGACAATCCGGCAAGACGATCTCGCGCATGAAAGTCTCAAGATCGGTGTCGTATTCGGAGAAGTCGCGCACATAACCCTTGCGCGGGTCACTCAAGGCGCGCTTCGACAAACCCTGGCCGCGCCAATCGAGCGACGCGACGGCAAAGCCTCGCGCACGCAGATCGCGCACGGTCTCAAAATATTTTTCGATCCACTCGCTGCGGCCCTGAAAAATGCACACCGTGCCGCGCCGGCCGGCCGGGGGCAGCCAGCGCGCAAAGCGCAGCGCCACGCCGTCCCGGGTCTTAAGCGTACCGGTGACATAGTTTTCTGGAACGGGATTGGCGGGAATCGAAACGAGTTTCATGGAAGGCAATTCTTATAACTGGATTTTGCCGCAGCCTTGTTGGTCTCGCTTATAGCAGCATCGCGTAAACGAGGTGGTTGTGAGATGCCGGGCCATCGCCTTTCGATGCTCGCCCATCATGGCCCGCAAGGCCAGTGACACTATCATAGCTTTCTATAATTCTTTCAAAGACTTGAGACCATCCGCGGTACCCAAATAAGGCCCCTTGCGGCGCCGAAAACCGTTCCCATATCATTTTTGCGCCGGCCAATCGGCGGCGCATTCATAGGTTCGACCCTTCAATGGGTGGGCCATCTGCATGTCGCTTCAAAGGAGGATATGCCATGCGAACTTTCGATCTTGCTCCCCTTTATCGTTCGACCGTCGGCTTCGACCGGCTGTTTTCGTTGCTCGACCAAGGCGTCGACGGCGCCGCTCCGGGTTATCCGCCCTATAATATCGAGCGGACCGGCGAAAACGCGTACCGCGTCTCGGTTGCGGTCGCCGGCTTCAATGAGCCCGAACTCTCCATCGTGGCCAAAGAGAATACGCTGACCATCCGCGGCGAGAAAAACGCCAAGGAAGAAGAGAAGCGCGGTGAAGTGCTTTATCAGGGCATCGCCGCCCGTACCTTCGAGCGCGTATTCCAGCTCGCCGACTTCGTCCAGGTGAAGGGCGCGAGCCTCGAGAACGGTCTCCTGCACGTTGATTTGGTGCGCGAGATCCCCGAGGCGAAAAAGCCGCGCTCGATCCCGATCGGCAATGGCAAAGCCACCGGCCAGGGCAACGGCCCGGCGGTAATCGAGACACAGAAGGCCGCGTAAGCGTTCTTCTTGCTTTGCTGACGTAAAAGGAGCGCCCCGGTCTTCCGGGGCGCTTTCATTCGTGAAAATGCTGAGTGATTAGACTAGCTCGCGCAGGGCTGCCGAGCCTCGCCGATGTTGTCAGGCTCGAGGTCATTCAGTCGTTGAGTGGCGGTGAAACCGCGGGCGCTTTGCTCACAGCCGCCGGCACGCCAGAACCAGAATCTGACTTAACCGTCTCTCCCGGCCCGGCATCGTCGGGGCGTTTACGCGAGGCAAGTTCGGCAGGCCGTGGACGCGGCAATGGCGGTGCCGTCAAGCCGGTTGCGCGGGCGGCACTATGCGCCGCGGGCGGCGCCCCGCTTGGACTCGCATCGAGTGTCGCTCCATAAGCCGGCGGCGGGCCGTAGGCCGACGGCATGTAGCCCGGCGGCGGCCCATAGGGCGGCATCATTCCGATTTCATCCTCGGCATCCGGATCGTAAATATCCCGCACAATTCGATTGGCATCGCGGATGGCGCCGCTGCGCGCATCAACCACGACACGCATCAGAATGCCCCGGAAATCGTAGGCGCGCAGCACATAGGTCGTGCCTTCGCGCAACGGCGGCGATACCGGATCGAAGCCTGCGGCACGCGCCGTGCGCATGATTTCGTAAGGCGACACGAAACCCGGCGACGGCAGTGGTGCCGGTTGCGGCGGAGACTGAGCAAATCCAAAAGAGGGTGCCAGCACCAGAACCAGGGCGAACACGACAACCCCAAATACTCTTGCACGCACGACCGACGTTCCCTCCCCGCTCGCGCCACTATGCCCCAACGTACAGCATTAGGTTAACCGCAATTAGGGCAGCGCTTGGGCGCAGTCAGGATTTTTTACAAAGGCTGACAAAATGCTCGATGTCGTCGGTCTCGGTGGAAAACGAAGTCACGAGCCGCACCAGGACGTTATCCGCGCCAACTTCGAGGCTTTCGCTGGTGCGGACGTAGTAGTTTGCCCCGGCAGCTTTGAGCTTCGCATCGAGCGCGCGCGGGATCACCACGAAAATCAGGTTGGCTTCGACCGCAAAGATCGGCTGCAATCCGACCGCCGACAGTTTATCCGCCAGCCGGTCGGCCATGGCATTGGCATGGCGCGCCAATGTGAGCCAGCGATCGTCGTCGAGATAAGCCAGGAACTGCGCGGCGATGAAGCGGTGCTTCGACAGAAGATGCCCGGCGCGCTTGCGCCGCTCGCCGAAAAACGCGGCGCGGGCGGCATCGAAAATCACCACGGCCTCGGCGGCAAGCGCGCCGCCTTTGGTGGCGCCAAACGACAGGATGTCGATCCCGGAACGCCAGGTGAGATCGGCCGGCGTCGCATTGAGCCGCACCAGGGCGTTGGCGAACCGGGCGCCGTCCATATGCACGGCGAGCGACCGGGCATGCGCGATCGCGCAGAGCGCCGCGATCTCGTCGGGGCGGTAGATGGTGCCGGCCTCGCTCGCTTGCGTGATCGACAGCGCCGACGGGATCATCTGATGTGGGCTGTGTCCGCCATAGCCGGCAAGCGATTTGTCCAGCGTTTGAGGTGTGATCTTGCCATCGTCGCCGGCCAAACCGACGAGCTTTAAGCCGCCACCGAAAAATTCGACCGCGCCGCATTCATCGGTGGCGATGTGGGACTCGGCATGGCAGAGCACCACGCCCCACGGCGGCGTCACCTGCGCCAGCGCCAGTGCGTTGGCCGCGGTGCCGGAAGGCACCAGGAAAATCGCGACCTCGTGCTCGAAGATTTCGGCCAAGCGCCGCTCGACGCGCGCGGTCCAATCGTCATTGCCGTAGCCACGGGCGTAACCGCTATTGGCGGCGGCCAGAGCTTCGAGGATGGCGGGCGCAACGCCCGCCGTATTATCGCTGGCAAAATTCATTCGAGGAAGGTAGCCGGGACCCAATTCAATTCAATGTCCAATTCAATGCCTCGCGCGCTTTACGCCTTGAAGAGCCATTGCGCTTCAAGACCTACCATGATCCAATTCGCATGCGGAACGGGCGCATAATCTCCCCGCCGGGAAGGTCCGGCGCTTGAATAGGCGCCCGGAATTTGCCATGTTCCGTATAGGACAGCATTGCTGTCCCAATTGGTGACCAAGCGCGTCAAAACGCGCGGGTCGGCTGCCGGTGGGCGAGGGCGCGTCGGACGGCGGCTTAACAAGCAACCCTCCGGCCGCTAGCGGCACGAAGGTTGCCTCCAAGAAGAGTGGCTCGCCCTTCGATGCACGCTCTTTCTTCCCTCCCCGCCTGCGGGGACCGAGGAAAGGGATGCGCGGGGGCGAATTACGTCGGGACCTCGATGCAGAGCGCGTTCGGGGTGGCGGCGAGGAGCACGAGTGCGGCTATGGACGTGTCTGGTTTCGGTCTGTTTGATCCGGCCCTGGAAAAGGATTCCTGTGGCGTTGGATTTATTGCCGACATCAAGGGCCGCAAATCCCACAAAATCGTCGAAGATGCCCTGACGATACTCGTCAATCTCGAACACCGCGGCGCGGTCGGCGCCGATCCGCGCGCCGGCGACGGCGCCGGCATCCTGGTGCAGGTGCCGCATAAATTCTTCGCCAAAAAGGCCAAGGCACTCGGCTTCACGCTGCCGCCGCCCGGTCACTACGCGGTCGGCGCATTGTTCCTGCCGCATGACGAGGCATGGCGCCGCGAAATCATGGACACTTTTGCGGAAGTGGCCGCCGCGGAAGGCATGACCATCCTCGGCTGGCGCGACGTGCCGACCGACAATTCGACACTCGGCGAAACGGTGAAGCCGACCGAGCCAGTGAACATGCAGCTGTTTCTGGCGCGCAATCCGAAAACGTCGGAGGATGAGTTCGAGCGCCGGCTCTACATCTTGCGCAAGACCATTTCCGGCAAGCTCTACGCCAAGCGTGAGCGGCGGACCTCGAACTATTATCCGGTGTCGATCTCCTGCCGCACCGTGATCTACAAGGGCATGTTCCTCGCCGACCAGCTCGGCACCTATTATCCCGACCTGCACGATCCGGATTTCGAGAGCGCGCTGGCGCTCGTGCATCAGCGCTTTTCCACCAATACCTTTCCGACGTGGTCGCTGGCGCACCCCTATCGCATGATCGCGCATAACGGCGAGATCAACACGCTGCGCGGCAACAATAACTGGATGGCGGCGCGGCAGGCTTCGGTGTCGTCGCCGAAGTTCGGCACCGATATCACCAAGCTGTGGCCGATCTCCTATGAAGGCCAGTCCGATACCGCCTGCTTCGATAATGCACTCGAATTCCTGGTGATGGGCGGCTACACGCTCGCCCACGCGATGATGATGCTGATTCCGGAAGCCTGGGCCGGCAATCGGCTCATGAACGAACAGCGCCGCGCCTTCTACGAATATAATGCAGCGCTGATGGAGCCGTGGGACGGCCCGGCGGCGATCGCTTTCACCGACGGCCGGCAGATCGGCGCCACGCTCGACCGCAACGGCTTGCGTCCGGCTCGCTACATCGTCACCCGCGATGACCGCGTCATCATGGCTTCGGAGACTGGCGTGCTGCCGGTGCCGGAAGCCGACATCGTCACCAAGTGGCGGCTGCAGCCGGGCAAAATGCTGCTTGTCGATCTCGAACAGGGCCGGCTCATTCCCGACGAAGAGCTCAAGTCGCAATTGGCGCAAAGCCATCCGTACCAGGAATGGCTTCAGCGCACGCAGATCGTGCTCGAAGACATGCCGACGGCGGCGGACGCGGCGCCGATTTCGAACCTGGCGCTGCTCGATCGTCAGCAGATGTACGGCTACACCCAGGAAGATATCAAAATCCTGATGACGCCTATGGCGACGACCGGCGAGGAAGCGGTCGGCTCGATGGGCAACGACACGCCGATATCGGCGCTGTCCGACAAACCGAAGCTCCTGTTCACCTATTTCAAACAGAACTTCGCGCAGGTCACCAATCCGCCGATCGATCCGATCCGCGAGGAACTGGTGATGAGCCTGGTCTCGATCATCGGGCCGCGGCCGAACCTGTTCGACCTCGAAGGCTCGTCGAAAACCAAGCGGCTCGAGGTCCAGCAGCCGATCCTGACCAACGCCAATCTGGAAAAGATCCGCTCGATCTCCGACATGGGCGACCATTTCAAGTCGCTCACACTCGACACCACTTGGCCGGCCGATGCCGGCGCCGCCGGCATGGAAGGCGCTATCGCCGAGCTGTCCGCCAAGGCGGAGGCCGCGGTGCGGGACGGCATCAATATCATCATTCTGTCCGACCGCCTCGCCGGCGCCGACCGCATTCCGATCCCTTCGCTGCTGGCCTGCGCCGCCGTGCATCATCATCTCATTCGCGAGGGCTTGCGTACCTCGGTGGGCATCGTCGTCGAATCGGCCGAACCGCGCGAAGTGCATCATTTCTGCTGTCTCGCCGGCTACGGCGCGGAAGCCATCAATCCCTATCTCTCTTTCGAAACGCTCGTGGCGATGAAAAGCGAGCTGCCGCAAAAGCTCGATGATAAGGAAATCATCAAGCGTTACATCAAGTCGATCGATAAGGGCCTGCTCAAGGTCATGTCGAAGATGGGCATTTCGACCTATCAATCCTATTGCGGCGCGCAGATCTTCGATGCGATCGGATTGAAGACCGACTTTGTCGCCAAATACTTCACGGGCACCGCCACCCGTATCGAGGGCATCGGGCTCGCCGAAGTCGCCGAAGACACGGTGCGCCGACATTCTGACGCCTTCGGCGATGCGCCGATCTATCGTTCGATGCTCGACGTCGGTGGCGAATATGCTTTCCGCGTCCGCGGCGAGGATCACGTCTGGAATGCGGCGACCGTATCGGCGCTGCAGCATGCCGTGCGCGGCAATTCGCAGGACAAGTATCGGCAATTTGCCAAGGTCATCAACGATCAGACGGCGAAGCTGCTCACCATCCGCGGCCTGTTCCGCATCAAGTCGGCGGAGGAAGACGGACGCAGCCCGGTGCCGCTCGAAGAGGTCGAGCCGGCCAAGGAAATCGTCAAGCGGTTCGCGACTGGCGCCATGTCATATGGTTCGATCTCGCGCGAGGCACATACCACGCTCGCCGTTGCCATGAACCGCATCGGCGGCAAGTCGAATACCGGCGAAGGCGGCGAGGAATCCGATCGTTACAAGCCGCTGCCGAACGGCGATTCCATGCGCTCGGCGATCAAGCAGGTCGCGTCAGGACGCTTCGGCGTCACCGCCGAATATCTCGTCAATTCGGACATGATGCAGATCAAGATCGCGCAAGGCGCCAAGCCCGGCGAAGGCGGGCAGTTGCCGGGCCACAAGGTCGACAAGACCATCGCCAAAGTGCGCCACTCGACGCCGGGCGTCGGCCTGATCTCGCCGCCGCCGCATCACGACATCTATTCGATCGAAGATCTGGCGCAGCTCATCTTCGATCTGAAAAACGTCAATCCCGAAGGCGACGTTTCGGTCAAGCTGGTCTCGGAAGTCGGTGTTGGCACCGTCGCCGCCGGCGTGTCGAAAGCGCGTTCCGATCATGTGACGATCGCCGGCTTCGAAGGCGGCACCGGCGCGGCGCCGCTCACCTCTGTCAAACATGCCGGCTCGCCTTGGGAAATCGGTCTCGCCGAGACCCATCAGACGCTGGTCGCCAACCGGCTGCGCGGACGCATTGCCGTACAGGTCGACGGTGGTATCCGCACCGGCCGCGACGTCGTAGTCGGCGCGCTGCTCGGTGCCGACGAATTCGGCTTCGCCACCGCCCCGCTGATCGCCGCCGGCTGCATCATGATGCGCAAGTGTCATCTCAATACCTGCCCGGTCGGCGTCGCCACGCAGGATCCGGTGTTGCGCAAGCGTTTCACCGGCCAGCCCGAGCACATCATCAATTATTTCTTCTTCGTCGCCGAGGAAGTGCGCGAGCTGATGGCGGAGCTAGGCTACCGCACATTCAACGAGATGATCGGACAGATGCATATGTTCGATCAGAACAGGCTCATTGCTCACGGCAAGGCGGCCGGGCTGGATTTTTCCAAGCTGTTCATGAAGCCCGACGTGCCGAAGAGCGTCGCCACCTATAATAGCGAGCGCCAGAACCATAAGATTGACGACATCCTCGATCGCAAGCTGATCGCACAGTCGCAGGCCGCCATCGAAACCGGCACGCCGGTCCAGCTGAGCTTCCCGATCAAGAATGTCGACCGTACCGTCGGCGCCATGCTGTCGGGCAAGATCGCCAGGCGTTACGGCCATGCCGGCCTCCCAGCCGATACGATCGTCGCCCGTTTCACCGGCACCGCCGGCCAGAGTTTCGGTGCCTTTCTCGCCCGCGGCGTCACCTTTGAACTCTACGGCGACGCCAACGACTATGTCGGCAAAGGCTTGTCCGGCGGACGCATCGTCGTGCGGCCGCCCGACGAATCCAGCATCGTGCCGGAGCAATCGATCGTGGTCGGGAACACGGTGATGTACGGCGCCATCGCCGGTGAATGCTATTTCCGCGGCGTGGCCGGTGAGCGCTTCGCCGTGCGCAATTCCGGCGCGGTTGCCGTCATCGAGGGCGCCGGCGACCATTGCCTGGAATATATGACCGGCGGCGTGGTCGTGGTGCTCGGTCCGACCGGCCGCAATTTCGCCGCCGGCATGTCGGGCGGCATCGCCTATGTGCTCGACGAGGATGGCACTTTCGCCTCCCGCTGCAACATGGCGATGGTCGAACTCGAGCCGATGCCGGGCGAAGAAGACATCAATTCACGCGTTTTCCATCACGCCCGCGATCTCGAAGCCCACGGCATGGTCGATATCATGTCGGACATGAGCAGTTTCGACGGACATCGGCTGCATCATCTGATCTCGCGTCACGCGCGCTTTACCGGCTCGGTCGTTGCGGAGAAAATCCTCGGCGACTGGAAAACGTGGTACCCGAAATTCCGTAAAGTGATGCCGGTGGAATATCGCCGCGCTCTCAACGAACTCAAGACCGCGGCCATCGCCGCGGAATAGCGCGACCAAAAGAGTCCCAAGAGATAGAGAGCGAGACTTTGGGCAAGATCACCGGCTTTCTCGACTATGAGCGTGAGGATCGCGACTACGAACCAGTCGCCGACCGCGTTCGCCATTGGCGCGAATTCGTGCTGCCGCTGCCGGAGGGAGAATACGTCACCCAGGCCGCGCGTTGCATGAATTGCGGCGTGCCTTATTGCCAGGGCACCGGCTCCGTGGCGCCCGGCTCGCCTGGCTGTCCGGTGAACAACCAGATCCCGGATTGGAACGATCTCGTCTATACCGGCAACTGGGACGAGGCTGCGCGCAATCTGCATTCGACCAACAATTTCCCGGAAGTCACCGGGCGGGTTTGTCCGGCGCCATGCGAAGCCTCGTGCACGCTCAATATCGATGAGAATCCCGTCACCATTAAATCGATCGAATGCGCGATCGCCGACCGTGCCATTGCCCAGGGGCTGAAACCCGAGCCGCCAACGACGCGGACCGGCAAGAAAGTCGCAATCGTCGGTTCGGGACCGGCCGGACTTGCTTGCGCACAGCAATTGGGGCGCGCCGGGCACGAGGTCCATGTCTACGAGAAATATGCCAAAGCCGGGGGACTTCTCACTTACGGCATTCCCGACTTCAAAATGGAGAAGCATCACGTCGCCCGCCGCGTCGAACAGATGCAGGGCGAAGGTGTCGTGTTTCATTACGGCGCCCATGTCGGCGTCAATGTCACGACCGATGCTTTGCTCAAGGACTACGACGCCGTCGTGCTGAGCGGCGGCGCCGAAAAGCCGCGTGATCTGCCGGTGCCCGGGCGCGAACTCAAGGGCATTCACTTCGCTATGGAATTTCTGCCGCAGCAGAACCGGCGCGTGTCAGGTGAGGCCGCCGCCGACGGCGAACCGATCCTCGCCAAGGGCAAGCACGTCGTCGTCATCGGTGGCGGTGATACCGGATCGGACTGCATCGGCACCTCGTTCCGTCAGGGTGCGCTCTCCGTTACCAATTTCGAAATCATGCCGGAACCGCCGGCGCAGGAGAACAAGGCGCTCACCTGGCCCAATTGGCCGCTGAAGCTGCGGACTTCGTCGAGCCACGAAGAAGGTGCTACGCGCGATTTCGCGGTGATGACGACCAAATTCGTCGGCGAGAACGGTGCGGTGAAGAAGCTCATCTGCACGCGCCTCGACGCCCAGATGAAGCCTGTTCCCGGCACCGAATTCGAGATCGCGGCCGACCTCGTTCTGTTGGCGATGGGCTTCGTGCATCCGGTGCACGAAGGTATGCTCAAAAGCCTCGATCTCGCACTCGACAAGCGCGGCAATGTCAGCGCCACGACCGACGACTACCGCACTTCGATCGATAAAATCTTCGCCGCGGGCGATATGCGCCGCGGGCAATCGCTCGTCGTCTGGGCGATCCGCGAAGGCCGTCAGGCGGCGCACGCCGTCGATAAGTATCTGATGGGATCGTCGGTCCTGCCGCGCTAATACTCGCTGGCCGATACTCGCCTATTTCTTCGCATCCTTCTTTCCGTCAGATGCCTTTTTGGCATCCGTGGCGGCTGCGCCCTTTTTCCCCGGCGGCACCGGCGTCAAGACGACCGGCTGCGGCGCGACGTCGGGCGTGGCGTCAGCGGCGCTGCCCGGACGCGGCCAGGAGAAGTCGTCGGCGCGGCCGGCGGGCGCAGGGATTAAATCGCCGCGGCTGAGCACCTTCGCTGCAACCGGGTCGGGCGTCGCTTGCGCTGGACGGCTCGCGCCAAGAAGATCGCCGGACTCCTTGCCGCCGGAGGACGCCAGCGGCACCACCGGACCGACGTCCGGACGGCCGGCAATGCCCGGCTTCGGCGGCGCGTTTTCTTCCGGACCCGGCAACGCAACCGGCGTGGCGTGGTTCGACATCAAGCGGCGTAATTCGTGATCGACATAGCTTGCGAGTTTCACCGCTCCGGGCTTGGTGAAATGGACGCCGTCGCCGGTGCGGAGCCGCCTGATCTGGCCCTCGAAATCCGGGCCTTGCACGGCAAATTGGCCTCGCTCATCGACAAAACCGTCCCAGATATCGACATAAGTGATGCCGGCTTTCTCGGCGCGCTCGCGGTAAAGGTCGTCAAGATAGCTCATGTCGCTGGTCGATTTGGTGCCGCGCACGGCCGGCAGCCCGACCCAAAGCACCGGCACGCCCTTGGCCTTGAGTGCGGCGATCATATCGTCGATGCGTTTTGAGTAGAGCAGAGCCCATTGATCGGTGTGGAATTCGTATGAGCCGCCCGGTGTCACGCGCGCTTCGTTGGCCGCGGCGTTGTTTGGCTGCGCGGCTTCGCTATTCGCTGGTGCCGGAGTCGGTGCCGGCGGCGATGCCTGTGCCGGTTGCGTCGCTGCAGCCGGCGTCTCGCCTTTTTTCTGCGCCGCCGCGGGCGGCGGTGTGCTGGCACGCAGAGAAATGCGGTCGTTCAAACCAAGCATGACGATAATGGCGTTCGGCTTTTCGTTGGCCAGCGCATCTTTCATCGCTTGCGGCCAATCGAGCGTGTCGTTCTTGGCGTCGTAGTGAATAAGTCCGGAATAGGCGCGGACCTTGCGTTCGAAGCCGGTATCGGGCTGATCGGCATAGGTCTCATCGAGACCGTAGGCGAGCCAATCCGCCATTAAATCGCCGATCACAACCACGGTGTTAGCCGGTGGCGTGTCGAGCTTGCGCGGCGGCGGCGCCCGGGTGGAATCGACCACCGGCGGCGGCCGTATGAACCCGCCATTGGAGAATGGGAATGAAAAGTAATCGCGCCGCGGCGGCGGCTGATAACGACGCTGATCCTGCCAGTTGTCGCCCCAGAACTGAGCAAGAGCCGGTAAGGAAAAAGCGAGCAAAGCCGTCAGCGCCGTAGCGACGGCGAGCGCCGCCGAAAGGCCTGGAACTACACGCTGTCGCTTTTTCACGATTGCCATGGCGGTATTATAATGAGCCTTCCACGGATGGCTTGTCATACTAGGCTATTACGGCGAAAAAAGCTCCCGTCAGCAGAGGCGCAAAAAGCGGCGGGTCCTCACGGCTGGCGTAAGCGGTCGAGCACGTCGCTGGAGGCGAAGCCGTCCGGAACCTGCCCGACCGATGCTTGAAAACTGCGGACGGCGATACGCGTGCGTGGACCCAAGAGCCCGTCAGGATCGCCGATATCGAACCCGCGCCGGGCCAGCAGTTGCTGCATTTCATAGCGCTCATCGAGCGTGAGCACGCGCTCGTCCCGCGGCCAGGCCCGCACGAACGGCGCGCCGCCGCGCAGCCGGTCGGCGAGATGACCGATGGCAAGCGCATAGGCCTCGGCCGGATTGTATTTCATGATGACGCGGAAGTTCTGCAGCATCAGGAACGCGGGCCCCCGTGCGCCCGCCGGCAGCAGCAGAAAAGCGCGCTCGTCGGGATGCGGGAACCCGCCGGTGCCGGCGCGGCGGATGCCGAGATCTTGCCATTGCCGCACGGTGAGCTGGCGCGAACGATCGGCCAAGAGATAATCGAAGTTTTGCGGCAGCACGACTTCATACCCCCAGGTTTGCCCGGGAACCCAGCCGTCCATTTTCAGATTGTTCGCGGTCGAAGCGACAAGGTCCGGAACCGAGTCGACCACGTCGCGGCGGCCATCGCCGTCGAAATCGACCGCATAACGCTTGAACGAGGTCGGCATGAACTGCGTCGGGCCGAAAGCACCGGCCCAGGAGCCGATCAGATGTTCGGGCGGCACATCGCCATGCTGCAGAATTTCCAGCGCCGACAAAAACTCCTCGCGGAAATAATCGCGGCGGCGGCCGACGCACGCCAGCGTCGCGGTCGAACGGATGACGGGGCGGTCGCCGCCGAGCGTGCTGTAATTCGATTCGACGCCCCAAATCGCCGTGACGATGGTGCGATCCACTCCATAGGCCCGTTCGACCGCGGCGAAGGTCGGCGCATATTGCGCGAGCAGCTCGCGGCCGCGGGCGATGCGGTCATCGTTCACCAACAAGTCGAGATAGTCCCAAGGCGATTTGGTGAACTCCGGCTGCCCGTCGAGTAGGTCCATAATGTGCAGGTCGGGCGTCAGCCCCGCAGTGAAGCGATCGAAATTTTCCCGCGTAACGCCTCGCCGTGCGGCGTCAGGCCACATCCCGGCAATGCAGTTGCCGAAATCCGCGGCTGCAGCGCGGATGGCGTCTGCGGTCATCTGCGGATTGCCCGAAGCACCGGATTGGCCGCTCCATTGCATGGCATCGCCGGAGCTGGGAACCGAGCTAGCCGACGGGGGTTGAAACAGGCGTGTCAACCAGTTGCCGGCTGGATCTTGCGCATACGCCGCACCGGCGAACACGCCGGTAGTGAGACCGATCAAAGCGAGATAAGGGGCAGGCTTGAATCTAATCATCGGATTTTCGAATTATGGCCGCAGCAACAGACACCTGCTACTGTATCGCGAATCACTAACAGCAGGTTCTTGCCGCTCCGCACCTGACGATTTTTAAGCCCCGGCATTCACAATGCAGCCACACGATGCAGTCTAAGCTATTTGCTTTCGCCGCTCGGAAACCATCACCCTGAACGATAATTTGGGCAATAAAGCGGACGGCTTTTGACCCTCGCGACGCGCTAACCTCATCAAAATCACATGAAAACCATCCGCAAAGCTGTCTTCCCCGTGGCCGGCCTCGGCACCCGGTTCCTGCCGGCGACCAAGGCTATGCCGAAGGAAATGCTGCCGGTCGTCGACCGGCCGCTGATCCAGCATGTCGTCGACGAGGCCCGCGAGGCCGGCATCGAGCATTTCATCTTCGTTACCGGCCGCAATAAGGGCGTCATCGAGGATCATTTCGACCGCCAGTTCGAGCTGGAAATGACGTTGCGCGATCGGCAAAAGCACAAGGCGCTCGAACATCTCGAACAGGATTTGCCGGTGCCGGGCGCGGCAAGCTTCACCCGGCAGCAGGAGCCGCTCGGGCTCGGCCATGCGGTGTGGTGTGCCCGCGAGCTGATCGGGCACGAACCGTTCGCGCTGTTATTGCCCGACGTTCTAGTGCAGCACCCGCAAGGTTGCCTGGCGCAGATGATCGAGGCGGCCCGCGAACTGCCGGAGCAGGCCAATATCGTCGCCGTCGAGGAAGTGCCGCACGATCGCGTCGATCAATACGGCGTGGTCGGCGTCGGCGCGCGAAAAGGCAAAATGTTCTCGATCACCAGCATGGTGGAGAAACCGCCAGTCGACCGCGCGCCGTCGAACCTCATCCTGACCGGCCGCTATATTTTGCAGCCTGAAATCCTTGAAACGCTGGGCACCCAGGAACGCGGCACCGGTGGCGAGATCCAATTGACCGACGCCATGATCCAATTGGCGGGGAGCCAACCTTTCTACGGCTTGCAATTCGATGGCCGCAGCTTCGATTGCGGCTCGAAAATCGGCTTCCTCGCCGCCAATGTATCCTATGCGCTGGAGCGCCCGGACATCGCGCCGGGTTTCCGCGCCGAGATCAAAAAGATACTCGGCGAGATCAACGGCGGTTAGCGGGCGTCATTGCTGGCGTCGCCAAGGCGCGCTTTCTAGTGATAGCCGATATCGCCCCGCACCTTACCGCGAAATACCCAATACGACCAAGCGGTGTAGAGCAGTATCGTCGGCAGCAAGACGAGTGTGCCAATCAAAAGGAAAGCCTGCGTGCTTTGCGATGACGCGGCTTGCTCGAGCGTGAAATGCCCGGGCACGATCATCGGCCATAGACTGATGGCGATGCCGAGATAGGACATCACGAATAGGCCCAACGCGGCGAGGAAGGGAGCGTATTCCGATTGATCATTAAGCGATCGCCATTCGTACCAAACCAAAGCGGCGGTGATCAACGGTACCGGTGCAAGAAAACCGATATTCGGCCAGGAGAACCATCGCGTCGCGATGTGGGCGTCGACATAGGGCGTCCACAGGCTGACAACGGCGACGGCAATCGTGACGCCGATCAAACAAACGCGTCCGAGTGCGCGCGCCCAATCTTGCAAGTGCCCTTCTGTTTTGATCACCAGCCAGCCCGCGCCGAGCAGGGCGTAGCCGAACATCAAGGCTACACCGGTAAAAATGGAGAACGGCGTGAAGCAGTCGAATGAGCCGCCGACAAACTGCCGCCCTTCGACCTGAAAGCCCTGGATAAACGAACCCAGGACGACGCCTTGAGCAAATGCCGCCAACGCCGAACCGATGGCGAAGCCGTGATCCCAAAACGTACGGTGCTCGGCGTCTCGATAGCGGAATTCGAACGCCAGCCCGCGGAAAATCAGGGCGAGTAGCATCAGCAAAATCGGAAAATAGACGGCGGGAATGATGATCGCGAAGGCGACGGGAAAAGCGGCCAGCAGGCCGAGGCCGCCGAGAATGAGCCAAGTCTCATTGCCATCCCAAATCGGCGCGATCGAATTCATCACCAAGTCGCGCGCGCGGCGATCGGGCGCAAAATTGTAAAGCATGCCGACGCCGAGATCGAAACCGTCAAGCGCGACATAGAGGAAGACGCCGATGGCCAGTATCGCCGTCCAGATCGGAACGAGGCTGAGTGATGGGTTCATGTCGCGGTCTCTGCCGTCGGAGACGCTGTTGGATCGATCGCGGGCAAGGCCTCGATCGCTGATTTCGGACGTCCGCCGCCGATCGGAACAGCCTCATCGGCCGGGACAGGACCACGCCAGACCAGTCTCAGCATGACCGTCAATCCCACCGGATAAATCAACAGATAAACCGCGACATACAGCAAGAGCGAGAGCAACACATTGGCGCCGGTCAGGGAGGGTGAGACAGAATCGGCCGTTCGCATCAAGCCATAGACCGTCCAGGGTTGCCGCCCGACTTCCGTCGTTGTCCAACCCGCGATTACCGCGATAAAGCCCAAGCAAGTGGTCATCTGACAAAGGCGCAAATACCACCGTGTCTGATCGAGCTGGCCGCGCGCCATCAATACAAAGCCCGTAACCACCATTGTCAGCATCAACAAGGCGATGCCCACCATGATCCGAAACGCGAAATAGACGATCGGGACCGGCGGGCGCTGATCGGGCGGAAAATCCTTCAGCCCTTTGACCGCACCATCCCACGAGTGGGTCAGATAAAGGCTGCCGACATGCGGAATTGCGACTTCGGCGATATTCCGCTCCGCTGTCTGATCGGGCCAGCCGATAATCGACGCCGGCACCCCGTTGCCACCATCCCAAAGACCTTCCATCGCCGCGAGCTTCGCCGGCTGATGCGCTAGCGTGTTCAGTCCGTGCATGTCGCCGAGGAAAATCTGCAACGGCACGAAGATCGCCAGAAACCACAGCGCCAGCCGCAACATCATGCGGCCCTCGGGTACGAATTGTCCGCGCCGGGACGTGTAAGCGCCGACCCCGAGGACGACAAAAGCCGTCGTCACATAGAAAGCGCTCACCGTATGCGCCAACCGGAACGGAAATGACGGACTGAAAACAATCTCAAACCAATCCTTCGGAAAAAACCGTCCGTCGATTACCTGGTAGCCGGCCGGTGTCTGCATCCAACTGTTGGTGGCGAGGATCCAGAACGACGAGAATAATGTGCCCGCGGCCACGAGAACGGCGGCGACGAAATGCATGGACGGCGGCACGAGCTTGCGGCCAAACAGGAGCACCCCTAGAAATGTCGCTTCGAGAAAAAATGCCGTCAGCCCCTCATAAGCCAAGAGCGGCGATATGATGTTGCCGGCCGCGTCGGACAGACGGCTCCAATTGGTACCGAATTGAAACGGCATGACGATGCCAGTCACGACACCCATGCCGAACGATACCGCGAAGATCTTCAACCAGAATTGGGAGAGATGCAGAAAGACGTGGCGTTTTGTCAGCGCATAGGCGCCTTCAAGAAAAGCGATGAAGGAGGCGAGACCGACCGTGAACGCCGGCAGAAGTATATGCCAGCCAATCACCCATGCGAATTGAAGACGCGACAGGTGTTCCGGGTCGAGACGCACGATCGGCACCCCTCTCGTCGCCAACGAACATTCAACCTACAGGCATTACTGAGGCGGCTACAAGTAGGTGGATTTACCGACTTGCTTTGAAGCGCGCGATAGTGCTGCGCGCATCAATCACCGTTGCAAACGGAGCGTCAGCAGCACCGAGGTTGCCTGGTTGGCGTTGCCCGGCTGCGACGAGGTGAGCCAGTCCTGACGCAGTTCGCCTTTCAGCCAGACGTCGCGATTCATTTTATAAGTGAGGCCGCCGGCCACGAAAAAGCGATTGTCGTCGCGCGGTAGACCGGCATAGTCGTCATTGCCGTAGCCGGCCTGTACATTGGCAATGAGCCAGGTCCGTAGCGCGTGATCGACCTCGAAGTCGATATCGCGGCTGAATGCCCCGGAAACCCCCTGCAGGATCAATTCATTGACCGCCGTGGCGGCGGTCATTTTCGCTGTCGTCAGCCCGGTCACCTGCCAGATCAGGGAGCCGTCAATCGTCATCCCACCGATATTCGGCAAAGTTGGATCGTGATAGTCGCGCTCCATGTAACCAATCGCCATTTCACCGGTGAGCGAACCGAACAGATCGAAATCGCCACCAAGCTTCGCGCTTGCGCCATTGGAGTTGCGGTCCTCGCCGTAGATATCGAGCTGCTGATCGTGGATGCGGGTATCTTCGCTCACTTCCACGAACGGCTTGACGCCGGGATCGATCTCGTAGGCGACACGCATAATGCCGGCGTATTGATCGAAGTCCAGATAATCCTGATTCTGAAGTCTCGCCATCGGTGAATTGAGCGGTCGCGTACATCGAGCGGTCGAACGTGCCCTTGAGCGAAACGGCAAGGCGGCCGAACGCTTCCGCCACGCCGAAAGTACCGCCAACCGTGGTGGTGACCGGCAGTTTGGCAAGGCCGGCCTGAATGTTTGGGCTGCCCGGCGCGTAGGTGGAAACGATGGTACGGCCTTCGAGCTGAATTTGCGTATAGCGGGTGACGTCGAGTTGACTGTCCACCTTGGCGTTCAAAAAAGGTGCATTGAGCGACGTCGTGAGGGCATCGCCGTTGTAGGCGGTGTAGGAACTTACAATGTCGGCGGTGAGCGAATTGCTGGCCCAGTCGGAGCGGACATGCACTTCCGGCGCGACCACGTAATACATCGAGCCGGGACCGCCGGGCACGCGCGCCGCATTATTGTTGTAGCCGGCCGAAAGTTCTATCGCGGGCAGGATCAGAAAATTGCCCGCCTTGATGCCGAGCGCCTCATAGGGATCAACGCCGGCGAACGGCAGTGTGCGCGACGGCAGCGTTCCGAGCGGCAATGTGCCCGGCAGGGGGAGACCCGGCGGGGGAGTCGATGCGGTGTAATCGATCGGCGGTGGAAGGGCGAGGACCGCGCCCGGCCAATTCGCCGCCGACAGCGGATGCACCTCCGGCGGCGGGTTTGAGATCGGCAATTCGTCCGGCGGCGGCGGCAGGGTGGCTCCGGGGCGCGAGGCGGCGCGGGCCGGATAGACCACGGGCGGTGGCGGCGGCGGCAGGACTGGCGGCCGCGACGACACTTGTGGCGGTTCCGCCGGCACCTGATCGAATGTCGCGTTCGGCGCGATCGTGCTGCCTGAATTCGGCGTTTGCGCCTGCCGTTTCCGGGAATTCGAGGAATCAAAGCCGGTGTCGCCGGCGCCGAAGCCGGTCGGGCTGCCATAGACCGGTGGCGTCGCAGCGATCGAGCCTCGGCTGAATCGCCCTGGCGGCGGCGTTTGGTTAGGTGACGGACTTCCCGGCGGGGCGAAAGTCGGCGGATTGTTCGGATTGCCTTCGAGCGATGGCTGCAGGAGATCGCCCGTCTCCGCGGGCGCGGTCTGGGCCCGGCCCAGCGCCGGCAGCAACGCCACCACGAGGAAAGCCAAGCCGATGACGCTTCGTGATCGGCAACGGCGCGGCACCTGCGACCTCCTCGTCCCCGAAGCCGCCCCTGCCCGTCCGCGTTACCTCGGTAGCCACTAATCCATCCGGGCCACCTGAGGCCGGCCGGTGGTTAACGGAGGTAAACTGTTATGGTTAATGAGAGGTTGACGCGTACCTTCCGCGGTCAAAACCGCAGATGCCCTCAGGCTTTACGCTCGTAACGGCGCCACGCCGGCACCATTAAAAGGGCGAGTGCCGCCCACGCAACGGCTTCCGCCGGCCAGGGCCAGCGCGCCACCGAAGCGATGACGCCGACAAGGATCGCGGCGAAGCCGAGCCACAGCGCGAAACGGCCGGGACGGATCGCCTCGATCACGAAAAAGAAAAGCGCGAACAAAAACCAGACCCAGGACACCAGCGAGCCGTCGCGCATCGCTCACACCCAGCCCTTCAATTCACGCATCGCCAATTGCCAGATCATCAGCATACCGGCTTCGCTGTCGTTGAGACAGGGAATGGCGACGAAATGCTCGCCGCCATGGCGCTTGAACACGTGGGCGTTTTCGACCGCGATCTCCTCGAGCGTCTCGATGCAATCCGATGAGAAGCCAGGCGTGATGACGACGAGATTTTTCACGCCCTTCTTCGCCAGCGCCTTCACCGTATTGATGGTGTAGGGCTCGAGCCACTTGGCGCGGCCGAAGCGCGACTGGAACGTCAACATCAGCTTCTTGTCGTCGAAGCCGAGTTGCGCGCGCAGCAGCTCGGTCGTGCGTACGCATTGCGCTTCATAAGGATCGCCCTTCTGCACGTATTCCTTCGGCATGCCGTGAAAGGACGCGACGATGACATCCGGCGTGAAAGGCAACGCCCGCAGTTCGGCCGTCAGCGACGACGCCAGCACCTCGATGTAATATGGATCGTCGTAATAGGCCGGCAGGACCCGCAACGCCGGCTGGCGGCGTTTCCGCTCCATGAAGCGGAAAACTTCGTCGCACACCGTCGCTGTCGTCGCCGCCGAATATTGCGGATAGAGCGGCATCACCAGAATGCGTTCGCAGCCCTGGGAGGTAAGCGCTTCGAGCCGCGACGCAATCGACGGGCTGGCGTAGCGCATCGCCCAGTCGACGATGACATGCTTGCCGAGCGGCTCGAGGATGATGCCGAGTTTTTCCGCCTGCGAGCGCGTGATGGTCTTGAACGGCAACTCGTCCTTCTCGCGATTCCATATTTTCTGATAGTCGCGCGCCTTGCGCCGCGATCGGATCGGCAGAATGAGACCGTTGAGCAAAAACTTCCAGAACAGCGTGTCTTTTTCGATCACCCGCGGGTCGGTGAGAAATTCTTTCAGATACCGCCGCACCGCCTCCGGCGTCGCCGCATCGGGCGTGCCGAGATTGACCAGGAGCACGCCGATCCCCGGCACGGCCGGTGCCGGCATAGCGGCACTCATGGACAGCGGGATCGCTGGCCCTGGATTGATCGGAGCCAAAGGCGCGGCTTCCGGCGCGGCAGGAGTTACGACTGCCGGCTCGTCCTCGATGGCTGGAGATACCGGCGCTTCGGCAACGCCGGCGGCTGCGGGAACGCCGGCTGCAGCAACGTTGGCTGGGGCGACGTCGCTCGCTTTGGTTGGCGCAGGCGCAATATCGGGCGCGGTGTCGCTCATCGCTTCCAATCACTCCACGGTGTTACGCCCACAAACGAGGGTCGGATCATTCCGCCGCTTTGAGCATGGGCGGCGCGCCGGCACGGAATTGCTCGAGGAGCGCCGCTTCGTCCGCCTTGGCCGCGGCCAGATGGCGGAGCTTGACGTGGCCGAAACCGCGGATTTTTTCCGGGATCGCGGCGATACCGACGGCCAGGTGATGGTTCTCGGGCGTGAGGCGCGTCACGATTTCGCCGAGCGTCGCCTCGTACTCGTCGATCAGCTTGCGTTCGGTCTGGCGTTCGACCGTGTGCCCGAACGGATCGAGCGCGGTGCCGCGCAGGAATTTGAATTTCGCCAGCACCCGGAACGCCGGCAGCATCCACGCCCCGAAGCTCATCTTGCGCGGCAATCCGGTGTTCTTGTCGATGCCGGCGAGCAGCGGCGGCGAAAGATGAAACTCGTAGCGCAGATTGGCGCCGTCGAACTCGGCTTTGACCTGCTTTTCGAACGCGCCATCGGTGTAGAGCCGCGCCACCTCGTATTCGTCTTTATAGGCCATCAGCTTGAACAGATAGCGCGCTGCGGCGTCGGCTAGCCCCTCCTTGCCCGGTGCGCGTGCGGCTTCGGCGGCTTTCACCTTGTCGACCATGGCGCGATAGCGCCGGGCATAGGCCGGGTTCTGATAGGCGGTGAGGAATTTCTCACGGCGCGCCACCATCTCGTCGAAGGATTCCGACAGCCGCTCGGCATCGCTCGCCAGCGCGGCCACCGGCTTCGCTACCGCCTCGACCGCGGCGCGGTCGACCACGGCGCGGCGGCCCCAATGGAACGCCGCGCGGTTCATCGCGACCGCCTCGCCGTTCAACGCGATCGCCTGCTCGATGGCGGCGGCCGACACCGGAATGGCGCCGAGCTGATAGGCATAGCCGACCATGAACATGTTGGCGCCGATCGACTGACCGAACAGCGCCTGGGCGATGCGGGTGGCGTCGATGAAGTGTGTTTTCTCCGCGCCGGCGTCGGTCACGATGGCGCGCTTGAGTCGCTCGCTCGGCAGCGAGAAGTCGGCATTGTGGGTGAATTCGCCGGGCAGGAACATGTCGGTGTTGATGACCATCTCGGTCGCACCGTGCTTGACCGCGCCCAGAACCTTGCGGCCGCCGGCCACAACGATGTCGCCGCCCAGCACCAGATCGGCGCGGCCGGCCGCGACCCGGATGGCGTGAATATCGTCCGGCTTTTCGGCAAAGCGGATATGGCTGAACACCGCGCCGCCTTTTTGCGCAAGGCCCGCCATGTCGAGCACGCCGACGCCCCTACCCTCGAGATGCGCCGCCATGCCGAGAATGCCGCCGATAGTGACGACGCCGGTGCCGCCGACGCCGGTGACGATGATGTTGTAGGTCTGCTGGATCGCCGGCAGCTTGGGCTCGGGCAACGGCACCAGATCGTGGTCGCCGGCGACGCCGGTGCCCTTTTTCAGCGTGGCGCCGTGCACCGTGACGAAGGACGGGCAGAAGCCTTTGACGCAGGAGAAATCCTTGTTGCAACTCGACTGATCGATGGTGCGCTTGCGGCCCCACTCGGTATCGAGCGGCTGCACCGAGACGCAGTTCGACTGCACGCCGCAATCGCCGCAGCCTTCGCACACCAGATCGTTGATGATGACGCGCTTGTCGGGGTCGGGAAACTTGCCGCGTTTGCGGCGACGGCGCTTCTCGGAAGCGCAGGTCTGGTCGTAGATCAGCACCGTGACGCCGGGAACTCCGGCAAGCTCGGTCTGCACCGTATTGAGTTCGTCGCGATGATGGATGGTGAGGCCCGGCGGCCACGCCGTGTCTTGCGCATATTTGTCGGGCTCGTCGGTGACGACGACGACACGCTTGGCGCCTTCGGCCGCGACCTGCCGCGCCACTTGCGGCACCGTCAGCCCGCCGTCATTGGCCTGGCCGCCCGTCATCGCCACCGCGTCATTGAAAAGTATTTTGTAGGTGATGTTGGTGTTCGACGCGATGGCGGCGCGGATCGCCATGTAGCCGGAATGGTTATAGGTGCCGTCGCCGAGATTTTGGAAAACGTGGCCGCGGCTGGAGAACGGCGCCTCGCCGATCCAGTTCGCACCCTCGCCGCCCATATGGGTGAAGCCCAGCGTCGAGCGGTCCATCCACTGCGCCATGAAATGGCAGCCGATGCCGGCATAGGCGCGCATGCCTTCCGGCACCACGGTCGAGGTGTTGTGCGGACAGCCGGAGCAAAAATAGGGAACGCGCTGCGCGACATCTTTCGCTGCTTCCGCGGCGCGCTGCAGGTCTTTGAGCCGCGCGACGCGACCTGAGAGATCGTCGTTGCGGTGATATTTAAGGAGACGGTCGCCGATGCAGATCGCGACCTCGTTGGGATCGAGCGCGCCTTTGACCGGAAACAACCAGTTGCCGTCCTCGTCCCGCTTGCCGATGCAGACCGGCTGATTGGCGGTGCCGTAGAGTTCTTCGCGGACCTGGACTTCAATCAGCGAACGCTTCTCCTCGACAACGATAATAAGATCGAGGCCGTCGGCGAAGGCGGCAAGTTCGCGCCGGCTGATCGGCCAGGAACAGCCGATCTTGAACAGCCGGATGCCGAGCTCGTTGCATTTGATTTCGTCGATGCCGAGTTCGTCGAAGGCCTGGCGGACGTCGAGATAGCTCTTGCCGGTGGTGATGATGCCGATCTTGGGATTGCGGCCGCCCGAGGTGACGATGCGGTTGAGCTTGTTGGCGTGCACGAAGGCGAGCATGGCGTCGCGCTTGTAATCGTGCAGGCGCGCTTCCTGCGCCAGGATCTGATCGTTGAGCCGGATATTGAGGCCGCCTTCCGGCATCCGGAAATCGTCGGGGATGACGATATTGATCCGCTCCAGGCTGGCGTCGATCGCCGCGGTGGACTCGATCGTCTCGTGCATCGTCTTGAGCGCCGTCCAGGCGCCGGTGAAGCGCGACATCGCCCAACCGTAGAGACCGTAATCCAATACCTCCTGAACCCCGGCGGGGTTGAGGATCGGGATCATGACGTCGATGAAGTGGTATTCGGACTGGTGCGCGGTGGTGGAGGATTCGGCGGTGTGGTCGTCGCCCATCAGCGCCAATACGCCGCCATGCTTGGCCGAGCCGGCATTATTGGCGTGGCGGAACACGTCGCCGGTGCGGTCGACCCCCGGCCCCTTGCCGTACCACATGGCGAAAACGCCATCGAACTTGCCTTCGCCGCGAAGCTCGGCCTGCTGCGAACCCCAGACCGCGGTGGCGGCGAGGTCCTCGTTGATGCCGCCCTGGAAACGAATGTCGCTCTTGTCGAGAAACGGCTTGGCGCGGAGAAACTGGCCGTCGAGGCCGCCCAGCGGCGAGCCGCGATAGCCGGTGACGAAGCCTGCGGTATTCAAGCCGTTGCGGCGATCGAGCTCCTTCTGCATCAGGCAGAGCCGGACCAGCGCCTGATAACCGGTCACGAAGACGCGGCGCTGACCGAGGTCGAACTTGTCGTCGAGATGGACGTCGCGAAGCGGCATCGGGCCGAAGCCTCCCGGAGGGATGGTGCCAGGCAGTTTGCCCTTCCGGACCTGATATTGCCAGGGGTCCGGTTGTACACAGGGATATGGTGCGCGGCCCCCCTGCGGCAATGCCGGTGCGACCGTCGCGCGCATTCATCCCGCCCTGCGCAGCGGGGAGGGGGACCGCGCGCAGCGCGGTGGGAGGGGCGTCTGAGTTGCAAGATTATTTCTGCCGCAACGCAAGCTCCTGCCTTGCCTCTTTCATCTCTTGAAACGTCGATGGCGCGCTAGTTCCCGCGCCCCCTCCACCACGCTTCGCGTGGTCCCCCTCCCCCGCTATCGCGGGGCAGGATGCACAAATTCATTCCCGCGGCGCCCCTTCGCCCCCGGGTCATGCCAAACCCCATCCCATCATCGCGAAAACGGGAAGCTTAAGGAAAACGAGAGGGGTGGTGCCTCTGTTTCGCGCTGCGCTTGGCCCGTTTCGCTAACTCAACGCCACGGCAAGAACTTCGCCCGCCTTATAAAAAAGGAAGCGGAACGCCGACAAACGCTGGTCCTACCCACCGCACCATCGGGTGCGGCGCCGCCCAGCGGGGCGGCTTCTCTGTCGGCGTCCCACCACGGCTCTCACCAAAGGGAGTCGTCGTCCCTAAGGCTCAGCTTCAAGCCAAGGTTTCCTGGGACGCGGTCTGAACGGGCGTTACCCGCCTTCACCTGTCCCAGTCCAGGGGAGCACCCCCCGCCCCGGTCGTAATGCCGGGAGACATGATGCCCAAGCCGCCCGGGGACGGGGTGGATGGCCCCATCCGCGGGCACCGCACTCGCCCCGCCGCCGAAAAGTCCCCTCGCCGGCGGCGTCCTTAGTGAGCGAGAATTGGGAGAGTATGTAACTGTGGCAGTGACGACTGTCAAGGGTCATTTCACCGTTACAGTGACTAATGCGGTTCGATATCCCGCAGGTTTTTGACCGGCAGCATCGAGCGCTCCCCTAGCGGGCGCGCTCCCCTTTCGGCGCTCCACCGCGGCTCTCGCCAGAGGCTTTTACCCCTTCTGACTCAGCTCCAGGCCATGCTTCCTGGGACGCGGCTTCCGCGGGCGTTACCCGCCTTGCTGTTGCAGCCGTTTCCGGCTGACCAGATGAAAATGCCCCGCGCCAAGCGGTTACTTGGGAGGATGACATTCAACCAGCTGGCAATGCGACTTTAAGGCAGGCATCCTTCACGGTTGGATCGCCCTCTCTGAGTAATTTCTCAAAGTTCTCATGGTTGCTCAGAGCTTTCAGCAGCATCTCGGTTATGCCCAACTGGCACGGATGGTTGGCGATACCCACTCGTAAAATTCTGCTGAAACTTGCCGGCTCACGCGAAACGCGGCGCGAAGCACGCCGCCATGATCGACAAGAGTGGTTGACCACCGATTAGCCGGCATCAGCGTGAAGAAGAATCTCCGCCAGCAACACGATTGCGCCGGTATCCGACCATTCCGCCACGATACCCCGGATTTCGCCCCGCTCATCCGGGCTACACTTGCTAAAGCGGACGCGATGATTTTAGGGCGCCTTGGCCGCTGACGACCCTAAAGCGGACGTTCGCGTAAGCGCCAAGGCGTTGCGCGTTATCGGTAATCCGCTGTATCCATTCGGCCAACTTAATCGAGCGACACACGAGAGCCCGACATGACTGACATGCCTGAATACACGCCGCCGGAAGTCTGGGTCTGGGAGAAGAACGACAGTCCCAATTGGCGCTATAGCAGCACCAACCGCCCCATCGCGGGCGCGACGCATGAGAAGGCGTTGCCGCGCGGAAAGCATCCGCTTCAGCTCTATTCACTGGCGACGCCGAATGGCGTCAAGGTTACAATCATGTTGGAGGAATTGCTGGCCGCCGGTCATCGTGGCGCGGAATATGACGCTTGGCTGATCCGGATCGGTGAGGGCGACCAGTTCGGCAGCGGATTTGTCGGGGTGAACCCGAATTCCAAAATCCCGGCGCTCATGGACTATAGCGAAGAGCCGCCGCGACGCGTGTTCGAATCCGGCGCGATCCTGCTCTACCTGGCCGACAAATTCGGCGCCTTCCTGCCGAAGGATCGCGGCAAGCGCGCCGAGGCGCTGAACTGGCTGTTCTGGCAGATGGGCTCGACGCCCTATGTCGGCGGCGGCTTCGGGCATTTCTATGCCTATGCTCCGGTGAAGATCAAATACGCCATTGACCGTTTTGCCATGGAGGTGAAACGCCAGCTCGACGTGCTCGACCGGCAGCTTGCGAACCATCAATTCATCGCCGGCGACGAATATACCATCGCCGATATGGCGATCTGGCCGTGGTACGGCAACGGCATGTTGAACGGTGCCTCCTACAACGACCCGCGCAAGTTCCTGCAGACGCACGACTATAAGAACCTGACGCGCTGGACCAAAGAAATCGGCGAGCGCCCGGCGGTCAAGCGCGGGCGAATGGTCAACCGTGCCAGCGGGCCGCCGCAAGAACAGCTGCGCGAGCGCCATGACGCCAGCGATTTCGAGACCAAAACGCAGGACAAGATAGACGCGCGCGGTTGACCGCCGATCGGCCAGCGTCAACGTGAAAGAGAATTTTCCGCCTGCACTACGATTGCGCCGGTATCTGACCCTTCCGCCATGATGCCCCGGATTTCGCTCCGCTCATCCGGGCTACGCTTGCTGCCGCGTTGATTTTTCGCTGAATAAATTTTGCATGAACATATCGATCGCATACACAAGTGCTCTATAGGCGGAATTTTCAGATAAAAGCTACCCTGATGTTACGTATCTGATCTCGGTATTTATTTCCGCACCCATATATTTGCGCATCCAATCAACTCAAAACCGTGAGCGCGCGCTCGCCGGGCTGCGTCCCAGCGAAGCGAATAAATTTTATGGAGGACTCAACCAACCATGCGTTCACGGATCATAGTCGGCGTCACCGTGCTTGCGGTCGGCACCACCCTTGCGTCAGCTCCCGCGTTAGCGCAGTCGACCACGCAGACAGCAAAGCATCATTCCGGACCCTTGATGAATTCCGCCCCAACATCGCCGGAAGCAGAGCTCTCGCCCGGCGGCGTCAGTGCCTCTCCCAACAGCTACCAAGGCGGACCGGGTTTCATGGGGCAACTTCACGGGACCCAGGCGAAGTCTTCGACGTATTCCCTTCGCGGCCCGCAGAACGGAGAACTCTCGCCCGGCGGGATCAGTGCTTCTCCCAACAGCTACCAGGGCGGACCGGGTTTCGTTGGTGGTGTTGCCGCCAACTCACATAACGTTTCGGCTGCAACCTATTCGCTCAATGGCCCACATGGCGATGCGCTCTCGCCCGGCGGCATCAGTGCCTCTCCCAACGGCTACAACAGCGGCCCGGGTTATAATCCATAGGAACACCCCGGAGCCCGGCTTGGGATTAGCCCTAGCCGGGCTCATTCGGACAAACACCCCGGCGCATCGGTTTCCTAATAGCGCCGTTGCCAAGCGCGGGTTCATTTATTGCCGTCACGGCCGGGCACAGCCGTTGGAAGAACGGCGTCGCTCCGCTCGCCTCTTCGCTTTGTCACGCTCGGGCATCAACTAGCCTCAACCGAAAGGTGCATGACAAAATCCGAACGCTCCCTCCTATTGCCCGCCGGCGCGGAGTCGCTTAAAGCGCGACTTTCCTGTCGGCGTGATTTAGAGGGGAACACGGCATGACCAATCTGAAGCTGGCGATCGCGACCACCGACTATGACCATTTCCGCGATTTCCGGCTCGGCCTGGTGCGGGCCGAGGGCATCGACCACACCTGGCTGACGCTCGGCCATCATGAAATTTTCGCGCGCTTCACCTTCAACCGCGAATGGGAGGTCGGCGAGCTTTCCTTCGCCAAGGCGGTCGCCCAGCTGACGCGGGAAAATTCCGACATTATCGGCCTGCCGGTGGTCTGTTCGCGGCTGTTCCGCTTTTCCTCGTTCTACGTGAACAAGAAAAGCAAGATCAAAACCGCCGCGGATCTGAAGGGCAAGACAATCGGTTCGCCGGAATGGGCGCATACGGCGGCGGTCTATATGCGCGGTTGGCTCAACGACGAGCACGGTGTCGGCCTCAAGGACGTTCATTGGTACCAGGCCGGGGCCAACGAAGCGGGCCGGGTCGAGAAGGTCGAATTGAATCTCCCGGCCGGCGTGACGCTCACCCGGGTCGCGGAGCGGTCATTGAGCGATATGCTGGCGAGCGGCGAGATCGATTGTGCGCTGATCGCGCGGCCGCCGGATTGCTTCAAGCAAGGACATCCGGACGTGGTGCGTCTGTTCCCGGACTATTGGGAGATGGAAGAGGCCTATTACCAGCGCAGCAAGGTCTGGCCGATCATGCATATCGTCGTCATGCAGAAGGCCGTGCTCGATAAAAATCCGTGGGTCGCGCGCAATCTGTTCAACGCCTTCGCCGAGTCGAAGCGCCGCAGCCTGGAACGGATACTCGATCCGGCGGTGTCGCGCTATCCGCTGGCGTGGCTACCGACCTATGCGCGCAAGATGAGCGACATGTTCGGCGGCGATCCGTTTCCGTTTGGCATCGAGGAGAACCGCCCGACATTCGAGCAGTTCCTGCGTTACACCTATGAGCAGGGCATCGCCAAGCGTCATGCCAAACCGGAAGAAATATTTCCGAAAGGTATCATGACCTCGGTGCGCATTTAACCGGCGCCGGCGGCGCGGTTTAGTTGAAGGGCGGCGAGAATGTCCCGACCGAACCCGAGCGAAGACGAGCTGCGGGCGCAGCTGGTGGACTGCACGCGCATGATGGTGATGGCGGAGCTATTGGATTACAGCGGCCACGTCAGCGCTCGTATCGGCCCCGACCGCTTCCTGATTCCCCGCCGCGACGCCAGCCGCGCCGGCATCACCGCCGACGATATTCTGGTCTGCGACCTCGACGCCAAGGTTCTCGCCGGCAACGGACCTTGCCCAGCCGAAACCCATATTCACTCCAGCGTCTACCGCGCGCGGCCCGACGTCCAGGTCGTCGGCCACGGTCATCCGCCGATGTCCACATTGTTCACGGTCGTCGATCGGCCGATGATCGCGGTCCGCAATTACGGCTACCGTTTCATCGGCACGCCGGTACACCCCGACCCGACGCATATCCGCAGCCGCGAACAAGGCGATGCGGTGGCGCGCACGCTGGGTGGGTGCCGCTGTTGTCTGCTGCGCGGCCACGGCAGCGTCGTCGCCGGCAACAGCGTCGCCGAGGTCTTCGTCGATAGTCTGGAGATGGAGGAAAATGCGCGGAGTGCCGTTCATGCGGCAAGCCTCGGACCGCTCAAACCGATCACCCCGGAGGAAGCCGAATTGATCGGGGCAAGCTACGCCAAGAACGATTTCCGCGCGGCAAAGGTTTGGGAACACTACCAAGAGAAGGCAAAGCTCGCCGGGCTGCTCTAAAACCAGCGCCCGTCACGCTGCCCGGATGCGGGGCTCGAGCTTTCGCAGCAAGGCCGGCAGCCCGGCCGCCGGGATCGGCCGGCTGAACAGATAGCCCTGCACCTGCATGCAGCCCTCCGCCTTGAGGATGGCAAGCTGCTCCTCGGTCTCGACGCCTTCTGCGGTGGTGATCATGCCGAGGCTCGCGCCAAGTCCGAGCACGGCGCGAATGATAACGACGCAATCGCTCTTCTTGCCGAGCTCGCGGATGAAAGTGCGGTCGATCTTGATCTTGTCGAACGGGAAGCTGCGCAGATAGCTGAGCGACGAGTAACCGGTGCCGAAATCGTCCATGCAGACCCGCACGCCGAGCTCGCGGAACTGATGCAGCGATTCCAGCACGGCGCGGTCGTCCTGCAGCAGCACGCTTTCGGTGATTTCCAATTCGAGCCGCGCCGCCGGCAGTCCGGATTGGGCAAGCGCCGACACCACCGACAGCGCCAAGGTCGGATTACGGAATTGCACCGGCGACAGATTGACCGCGACGGTGAGATCGCCCGGCCAGGTCGCGGCCTCGCGGCACGCCTCTTTGAGCACCCAATCGCCGAGCGGGACGATGAGGCCGATCTCTTCGGCGACCGGAATGAACGCATCGGGCGGCACCAGGCCGCGCTCGGGATGCTTCCAGCGCACCAGCGCCTCGAAGCCTGAAACCTTGCCGCTTTCGACCTCGATCAGCGGCTGATAATGCAGCTCGAATTGTTCGGCCAAGAGCGCCTTGCGCAGATCGAGCTCGAGCTTGCGGCGCTCCTGCATCTGCGCGTCCATTTCCGGCTGAAAGAAATGGTAGGTGCCCCGGCCGTCGGCCTTGGCGCGATAGAGCGCCATATCGGCATTGCGCAACAGCTGATCGGGCTCGTTGCCGTCGGCCGGCGCCATGGCGATGCCGATCGAAGTTCCGATGATCACCTGATGGCCGTGCACATCGAACGGCTCCATGAGCTTGTCGATAATGCGGGCGGCAAGCTCGCTGGCATCGGCGGGATTGGTCTTGCGGTGCACGATCGCGAATTCGTCGCCGCCGAGCCGCGCCATCGTTTCGGCGCCAGGCACCACGCTTTGCAGCCGCTCGCTGACCGCGCATAACAGTGCATCGCCGACCGAATGGCCGAGCGAATCGTTGACGCTCTTGAAGCGGTCGAGGTCAAGGAACATGACGGCGAGCCCATCGCCGCGGCCGAGCGCCTGCACCATCTTGTCCCGGAACATCACGCGGTTCGGCAGGTTGGTCAGCGCGTCGTGCCGCGCCATATGAATGATCTTGGCTTCGGCCTGACGGCGCTCGGTGACATCTTCATAGGTCGCGACCCAGCGGCCGTCGGCCGCCGGACTGTACAGGCAGGACACCACCCGTCCATCGGTGAATTCATAGAGATGCGGCGCGGTGTTGCCCTCGCCCACCAGCCTGATGCGCTCCGCCCACAAGTGGTCGACTGTTTTGTTCGGATGATTGCCCGCCGCGACGCTGACTTCGAGCACGTCTTTGTAGGACATGCCGGGCTTGATCCGATCAGGCGGCAAGTGCAGGATTTCGAGGTAACGCTTGTTGAATACCTCGAGCCTGTTCTGTAAATCGTAGAGGCAGAGGCCCTGCGACATGTTTTCGAGCGCGGCATCGAGCAGCAGATTGGTTTCGCGCAGCGACCATTCCTGCTTTTTCAGCCGGCTGATGTCGCTGCACAGCACGATGAAGCCTTCATCGCGCGTCGGGCTGCGGCTGATGCGCAGCCAGCGGCCGTCCGCCATCAGGGTTTCGCCGGTCGCCTGCAGGTTCTGGTCGCGCCGGCTCAGCAGATCGGCGGCATCGGCGGTGTCTTGCAGCGCCTCTTCGAGTTCTTTGAGCGGCGTGCCGGGCTTGAGCAGGCGCGCCGGTACGCCGAGCAAATCCGCGGCTTGAGCGTTGGCGAGCACGATACCTTCATTGGCATCCACCACCACCACGCCTTCCGGTGAGCATTCGACGGCGTCGGCGAGCCGCGCCTGCGCCGAGCGCCGTTGCGCGACCTCGCGATCCATCATTGCTTTGATGTTGTCGCGCATGACGCCCATTGCGGTGAGCAGCGCGCCAAGCTCGTCGGCGCTGCCTTTGGGCACCGCCACATCGAGCTTGCCGGCGGCGATGCGCTCGGCGACGCCGGAGGCAACCGCCACCGGACCGACGATACGCCGGGCCAGCGCCCAAGCAACGAGCGCGGAAAGCAACAGCGCCAGCGCGGTGCCGGCGATATTGAGCTGAACATCGCGCCCCACCGCGGCACGCGCCGACTGGCGATAGAGGAAGCCGTCACCGGCGGTGTAATTCACCAGAAGGTCGATCTGGTCATCGACCTTGCCGGCATAATGGTCGAGCGTGTCCCAGTTCACGTCGAGCCTGCTGCCGTCGAGCATGCGCTCGCAGATGTTCCTCCAGTCATTCACCGCGATCTGCACGTTCTCGGCGGCGCGGGTCGCGCGCACCGACTGTGAACGTTCGGCCGCGATCTTGAGATCTGCCGACAGCGAGGCGCCGAGCTTGTCGATCTCCTTGTTGAGCGAGACGCGCATCGACGGGTCGGCGGCGATCCATTGCCGCGCAAAGGCGGCTCGCATCGACGCGAAATCGGCTGCCGCCGCGCGGGCAAAATTGATCGACATCAGCGACTCGTCGAAAGTCTTGTCGACCAGCACGCCGGCATTACGGATGCCCATGACGGCGTAGCCACCGAGCGCCGCGGTGATCACGCTCATGATGAGGAACGCGACCAGGATGCGCCCGCGGATCGTCCGACACAGCGAAATGGCACCGGCGATGCCCTGCCGCCGGCGCGATTCCAAACCGTAGATCAGGGGGTAAATCCGCCCGCCCAGCATGTGATGCCCGGAACCCTCGCTATAAGGCTTACTCCCTATAGGGGCAGCCGTTAAAGCCATTCCAGCAGCCGGTCCAATCTTCGCAGGTTCCTTAATGGCAGCTTATGCGGCCGTTAACGGACCATTAATCCTGGCCGTTCACGTTTGCCGCAAGCACGCGCCGATAGACGTTTATCGAACAGGAAACGAGACGAAGATATGAGCCCTTATGTCGCTTTCTGGCTGCGCCGCGCGGCTGCCGTGGCTCTCGGAGCGGTGTTCATCGTCGGACTGGGGACATTGGTGGGACTGGCGCTGCCGCAATATTCGATTTCGCAAAAGGGCCGCGAATTCCACCCCGGCGAAATCGCGATCAAGCGCGGCGAGACGATTCAAATCGTCAACGACGACGGCGATCTGTTGCATCACGCCTATGTCGACTCGCCCAAATTCTCATTCGATTCCGGCGACCAGGAGCCGGGCAGCAAGACCGACATCACCTTCCCGGTGGCGGGCGACTTCGACGTGCTGTGCGCCATCCATCCGAAAATGCGGCTCGCTGTCCACGTCAAGTAACGATGGGCGCACGCGCTACCGTCACAGCACCGCAGTGCCAAACAGCGCGGCGTGGCCGAAATAGTAGGCCGACAGGAATAGCGCCAGCGACGCTGTGTAACTCACCGGCAGCAGCCAGGTATGGCGCAGCCGCGCCGGCTCGGCGGCATTGTCGGCAATGATGCCGAACAAGGCGACCACGATCAGCGAATGGCCGATCATATCGATCTTGCCGAATTCCAAAACCGCGCTGATGAACATCGCCGCCAGCATCACCGCCGCGACGCGGCGCACCAGCGGCGTCCACATCAGAGCGAAGGCCAGAGCGAATTCGACCGCGCCCGCCGCCCGCATGAAGAAGTCCGGCGTGAAGCCCATGGTCATTTCCGGGTGCGTAATGAACAGCGGATACGACCATTCCGGATAGGCCCATTTTTCGATCGACGCCCACATCAGCGTAATGCCGGCGGCATAGCGCAGCACATCAAGCGGGCGCACGCCGAAGAAATCGGTCCGCCCGCCGACCAGCGCGAGATAGGCGGCAACGCCGAGGAAGATCGGATAATCGGCCAAGTGAAACGGGCCGTAGTTCCACACGGCGATTCCGTACAATACGAAAATACCGGCCGCCGATAGCGGCATGGTCTTGCGCGACAGCATGCCCGCGGCAATGCCGAGTTGAATGGCGCCGACCAGCGTCGAATCCGTTTTCAGTTCCGGCGTGAGCAGAATGCCGCCGGCGCCCCAGATCGCGATGAAGAAGAAGGCGCAGGCGGCGCGGAAAATCAGTTCGAGGTTATCACGGACAATCGCCGTTGCGCGATCGAGGGCGCGCAGCAAGGCACTGCCGACCGGCGTGCCTTCCAATACGCTCCCGGTCATCAGCGCCAGGATCGACAGGCCGGTAAGAAACTCGAAATCGGGGCAGAGCACATTTTCGAGGCCGTCAGGCTGTCCGGCGACATCATAGGCGCAGAACCATTTGACGTGGGCGCTGGCCGGGCCGACGCAAAGCACGTCAACCAAGCACGCAAGGGGGAGCGCTGCCGCGATCGGCAACCGTTTGATCAGCCGTACCATGAGAGGGATCCCCAGCGTCCCAAGACCGGATTTGACAGGCCAGTTACGCTGCCCCACGCAGCTCACTGGTATACTTGAATCTTTTACCACAGTTCTTAGGTTTTTGGTCACCAAATCGGGGCAAAATTAGGTATTGGTTAACCTTCGAGACTTTCGTCTTGAGTATTGGTTAACCTCGAGACTTTAGTCTTGAGTATTGGTTAACCTTGCGAGACTTTCGTCTGCGGTACGGCGCTACTTGTCTGATTGAAGCTAGGCCCTTGGTAAGCATTGGGGCGCTAGAACCGCCGCGCTATCGCTCAGCTCTTTGCTCATGGTCTAGCGCGCGAGAAATTCGATGATCGCTGCAGGTGGCTTGTTCAGCTTTATGGTCGGTGCCGTCGTCGCCTATGCGGCCGGCCGCTTTCCCGCCCACATCGAATCGATCGAAACCGGTGCCGGCTTTTTGCTGATCTCAGGCCTGGCGCTGTCGGGCTACGCGCTGCCTGCGGTGCTCTGATAGCAATTCGATTGCCTATCTCGGCAATGTCGGCACGGCAAACGGCTTCGGCGTGCCGTTGAGCGTCTGCAGAAACGCGACCAGATCGGACTTGTCGCTTGCCGGCAGATTGAGCTGATGAATGGCGTCGTCGCGGCTCGGCCGGTCGACGCCGCCGCGGTCGTAGAGGTCGATCACGTCACCGAGCGTGCAGAGCGAACCGTCGTGCATATACGGGCCGCGCCGCGCCACGTCGCGCAAGGTCGGTGTCTTGAAGGCGTATTTCAATTTCACCGAGGTCGGAAACAGGCGGCCGCGTCCGATATCGTCGTTTTGCGCCACGCCGATGTCATGAAACGACGCGTCGGTGAACGCCCAGCCGCTGTGACACGCCGCGCACTTAGCCCGGCCGTTGAATAATACGAAGCCGCGTTTGGCGGCAGGCCCGATCGCCGCTTCATCGCCTTTGACCCAATGATCGAACGGCGCCTCGTCCGACACGATGCCGCGTTCGAACGTCGCCAACGCCTGCTCGACCTTGAGCGTGGTGACGTCGCCTTTGCCGAAGGCGGCATCGAACGCCTTCACATAGCCGGGCACCGCCGACAGCCGATCGAGCATCGTCTGCTCCGGCAAATTCATAATGTCGGTCGCTGTGATCGGCCCGATCGCCACGCCTTCGAGGGTGGAGAAATGTCCGTCCCAGCCGAGCTTGGGCGTCCAGGCGACATTGAGGAGTGTCGGGGTGCGCAATCCGGAGCTGAGCTGGGTCTGGTGCTCGCCGATCGCGCGCGGCTGGCCATCACCCCACGACAAGCCTGGATTATGGCAGCTTGAGCAGGACCGCAGTTTCGAGCCGGACAGAATCGGATCGAAGAACAGCAAGCGGCCGAGTTCGTATTTAGCGTGCGAATAGGGATTGTCTTTTGGATAAGGGATCTGCGCCGGCCGCCGGTATTGCTGACGCAGCGCATGCAGCCCCTCGGCGGCGCCGTAGATCGTACCGCCGGCGCCGATGAGCAGCGCCACAGCGCCCAACAGTGCCGCGATTTTCCTCGCGGCAAATAAATGCAGACCTTGCATAAAGGACAATTTATCGCCGCGGGTTTACGAAGCGTTAACATGGTTCGCCCGCGCGGCCCTGCGCGCTTATGGCGCGGCTCATGTGTGTGACCTTGGCTGCCGCCGAAAGCGGGCTGCAAGACGGCGCCGCAGCATGCTAGACTTACTCAAATACCGCAGGGAAAAAGGGAGGCCGTCCGATGAATACCCATGTCGCCAACGTCAAGATTGCCGCCGTCGCCGAGGCCGACATCTCGCCTGAGGAATGGCAGGCGCGTATCGACCTAGCCGCCACCTATCGGCTGATCGCGCATTACGGCTGGGGCGACGTCATCTACAATCATTCCTCGCTGCGCGTGCCCGGCGAAGAGCGCAAATTCCTCATCAAGCGGCATGAGCTGCTCTACACCGAAGTGACGCCGTCGAACCTCGTCAAAGTCAGCATGGACGACGATCTTGACGAAAGCGCAGGCGTCAACCGGCCGGGCTTCACGCTGCACGGCGGCGTGCTGTCGGCGCGGGCGGACGTCAATTGCGCCGTCCACGTCCACACCGAAACCGGCATGGCGATCGCAGGCTTAAAGCATGGGCTGCGTATGGTCTCGCAGGCTGCGATCCGTTTCTACAATCGCGTCGGCTACCACGACTATGAAGGCATCACCGAAGACTTCGGCGAGCGCGCCCGCATCAACAAAGCGCTTGGCGCCAACCGCGCGCTGATCATGCACAATCACGGCGTGCTCACCGTCGGCAAGACGCCGCGCGAGGCTTTCGTGCTGATGAAGTCGCTGCTCGAGGCGGCGCATATCCAGCTCACCATGGAAGCGACCGGCGGCGAGCTGATCGAGATTCCGGCGGCGATCTGCGAGAAGACCGCGCATCAATACGAGCATCACAATTCCGGCCGCGGCTCGGCCGACTGGCCGGCCTATCTGCGCATGCTCGATAAGATCGATCCGACCTGGCGGAATTAAACAGCCGCGTTTTGCGCAAAATCAACGTCGACTTTATTATCCATCCGCTCCGGGGTGCGGTGGGCGCGGGATTGAGCGCGCATGAAGTCTATGAATGCGCGCAACGCTCCGGGCATTTGCCTACGGCTTGGATAGTAGAGAAACACTGGCGAGAAGTGCCCGCACCAATCGTCCAAAAGTCGGACCAGGCGGCCATCGGCGAGTTGTGATGAAACCATAATCTCGGGAAAATAGCCGATACCAATTCCCTCGAGCACGGCATTCAGCACGAGGTGCCAATCGTTGAGTATAAGCGAACCGTCGACCGCCACCTCGGGCCTCCGTCCGTCTTTCTCGAACTCCCAGGACTGAATCGAGGCATCCCAATCCAAGCGCAAGCGCACACAGTTGTGTACGAGGAGATCTTGCGGACTCACGGGCGGCGGGTGGCTTGCCAGATAGGCCGGCGAGGCGACGACCGTCACGCGTTGCGGATCGAGCAGCGGAACGACAATCATATCTTTCGCAATCCATTCGCCGCGGGTAATGCCGGCATCGAATCGGCCGCTTACGATATCGGTATGATTATTGTCTGCAGCGATTTCGAGATTTATGTCCGGAAACTTCGCCAGGAATTTCGGCAGTACCGGACCGACAAGCCACACCGCGGCTGCCCGCTGCATATTCAGACGCAATGCGCCGCTTGGTTTATCGCGAAATGCATTGACACCCTCAATCGCCCTCTGAATGCCCACCAGGACCGGCTGCGTATCATTCAACAAACGCTCGCCAGCCTCCGTCAGCGCCACGCTACGCGTGGTGCGATTGAGAAGGCGCACGCCTAAACGCTCTTCCAAAGAACGAATGATCTGGCTCAGGCCGGCGCGCGAAATGCTCAGCTGGGCGGCTGCCTTCGTGAAGCTCCGATGCTCTGCCACGGCCACGAAGGCGCTGAGCTCGGCAAACTGAGTACCGCGCATTTCGCAATCCCTGCGGACGCGATCGCGCCGCAGTTAGAAGTCCCGGCTATCAGGTAGGGATCACCCTCATTGGCCGCAAGGCGACAAAATATACAAAAGTTCCCGGATTAGTTCGCCGCAATGAACAGTCCATTCAGCGGACCTCCGATTAAGGACGAGCCTGGGTGTGCAATCCCATGGGAGTAGCTCATCCCGAGCATCCGAAAAGGAAGGTCCCATGTTTACCCAAATTCCAGCCTCCGAATCCGCTTTCGGCACAAGCGCAATCGGCAGTTCAAATACGCCGGCGAAGCGTCGAATCAAATATGCGATCGCTGTTGCAGCGGGCCTTGGTCTATTCGGAGCGGTCGCCGCTGTTGGATCCGCGCCGGCATTAGCGCAAGCACAGAGCCATGATGCGGCGATGTTGCCGCACTATTACGACTCCGAAGGCGGACAACACTGGGGATCATGGACTGCGACGGCCGAAGAACAAAAGCACGCTGTCTCTGCTGTCGTGAAGCCAACCCCGCGCCGCTTCGCACAACTGCACAGATTCAGATAAAGGCCCGGCAAGCACCTAGAACAAGAAACTACAATTCGTGCTTCCCGGAATGCGGTGCAGCGTGAAAACGCTGCACCGCAAATCCGAAATCGTCGCAAACTCAGCCTGTCACTTCGCGTATTTGCCGCCGGTCTGCTTGGTGTGGACGCCTTCGGCGCCGCTTTGCTTGTGCTGCAGGCGGGTGATGCGCGCCCAGGTGCGCTTTTGATCGTCGCGCACCGTGATGTGGAGCGTGCCGCAGCCTTCGCAGGTGAGCTCGATCTTGTCGCCGTCCATGAACGGATTGAGCCCGCGATGGTTGGTGCCGGTGGCGAGAATGTCGCCGGGCTGCAGGGTGTGGATCGCGGTGACCCATTCGATGCAGCGCGGAATCTTGTGCGCCATGTCGTCGGTGTTGAAGTTCTGCATCACCGTGCCGTTATTGGTGAGCTTGATCTGCAGCTTGTTGACGTCCTTGATCTCGTCGGCGGTGACGATATAGGGACCGATCGGCGCGAAAGTGTCGCGCGACTTCATCTGATAGAAGACGTTGGTCGGCGGCACCACGCCGCGGGCCGAGCCGTCGATGAAATTGGTGTAGCCGAACACGTAGCTCATGGCGTCGGCCGCCTTGACGTTCGAGGCGCGCTTGCCGATCACCACCGCGATCTCCGCTTCGCCCTCGAACACGCTCGCCGGCATGTCGGGCAGCACCATGGTGTCGCCGTCGCCGATGATCGCGCTCGGCGACTTCATGAAGGCGTTGATCGGCGCCGGCTCCGGCAGCGTGCCGTCCTCCATGTAGTTCACCGCCATGCAGATGATGTTTTCAGGCTTCGGCAGCGGCGGACGGAATTTAACTTGCGGACACGGACTTCGACGGCGCCTTCGCGGCCGCGTCGGCGAGCTTGCCCTTGAAGGTGTCGAACTTTTCGATCACGCCACGGATAATGTCCTGCGGACCGAGATGCGGGATGTCCTTCACCACGTCGGTCACGTCGGCGATCTTGTCGCCGGTGACGACGCCAAATCGGAAGTCATCGAAAAAAGCGAGTTTCATTGCTGCTCCTTGGAGTTTCTTGGGGAGGAAGTGAGCGTATCCCTACCGGCTTAGCGCTGCGTTGGCCAGATTGGAATTTTATATCGAGGACGCGGCGTGAAGTTTAACCGTCACACCCTGTTGCCCGCGCTCCAGCTCCAGAAGTCGCGGCCCTCGTCGCGCATGAATTTCAGCCAGCACCATCTTGTGCACCTCGTCGGCGCCGTCGACCAGTCGCGCGGCGCGGGCGGCGCGATAGACCCATTCGGCGATGGTGTCCTTGGAATAGCCGCGGGCGCCGTTGAGCTGGATGGCGACGTCCGCGGCCTGGTGCAGCATGTTGGCGCAATGGATCTTGGCCATCGATACTTCCTTGCGCGCGAAATCGCCCTGATCGAGCTTCCAGGCGGCGTGCATGGTGAGCAGGCGCCCGACCTGGATATTGTGGCCGACCTCGCCGAGCTTCATCTGCACGCTTTCGCGGTCGGCGAGCTTGACGCCGAAACCTTCGCGGCGGTTGACGTAATCCTGTGCGATCTCGACGCAACGTTTCGACCAGCCGAGCCAGCGCATGCAATGCGTGAGCCGCGCCGGGCCAAGCCGCACCTGCACGACCTTCAGCCCATTGCCCAAGCCGCCGAACACGTCGTCGTCGTGGACTTCAAGGCCGTCGAATTCGAGTTCGCAATGGCCGCCGTGCTCCTCCGGTCCCATGATCTCGATGCGGCGGACGATGCGCCAGCCGGGCTGATCCTTGTGGAACAGAAAAGTCGTGATGCCCTTGCGCTTGTCGTCGGAGGTGCGCGCCGCAAGGATGAAATGGGCGGCGCCGTCGGCCCCGGTGATGAACCATTTGCGGCCGTAGATCTTCCAGACGTCGCCCTTCTTCTCGGCATAGGTCCTGATCATGCTCGGATCGGAGCCGCCGCCCGGCGCCGGCTCGGTCATCGCGAAAGCCGATCGCACTTTGCCCTCGACGATCGGCTTGAGCCACTTTTCCTGTTGCCGCGGCGTGCCGAGCTTTTTCAGCACGTTCATGTTGCCGTCGTCCGGCGCCATGCAATTGAACGCCAGTGGCCCGAACAGTGAGCGCGCGGCCTCTTCGTACATCACCGCCCAGGCGACGATCGGCAGATCCATGCCGCCGAATTCCTTCGGCGATTGCGGCGCCCAGAGTCCCGCCTGCCTGGCCTTGGCGCGCACCGGTTCGAGCCGGTCGTGCGGAATATTCTCGTGATCCGAAAAATTCTCGCGATCGGCTTCGAGCGGCAGCACATGCTCGTCGACAAAGGCGCGCGTGCGCTGGCGCAGATCCTCGATCTCGGGCGGAAGGGTGAAATCCATGCTTGCGTTTCTTAGGAAAGAAACCGCTAGGCCACAAGCGGCGACTGCTCCGTGACGCCTGCGGTGGCGATACCGTCCTGTTGGGTGATCTGTTCAAGCACGCGGCCCTTGGTCTCGATACCGATGAGCCACAGCGCAATCGCGGAGATCAAATAAGCCAGGGCGAAGGTGTGCAGCACATAGGCGCCGGCGCCATAAGCCAGCATGAAGCCGACCACTGTCGGCGCCAGGAACGAGCCGATCCGGCCGATGCCGAAGAACCAGCCGACCGCGGTGGCGCGCAGATGGGTCGGATGCAATTCGCTGACGTAGATACCGGTCGCGCCATAGACGCCGGGATTGACCCAGCCGACGGCGGCGGCGGCGAAGTAGAGCCACATCCCGCTCGCCATCGCGAACCACAGATGACAGAACGCGCCGATGAAGAAGTAAAGGAATAGCACCGGCCGGCGGCCATAGCGGTCGATCAGGAAGCCGCAGGCGGTGTAGCCGACCACGGCGCTCAGCGCCTGCACCAATTGAAAGGTGATGGCTTGGGTCAGCGGAATACCGCGCTGCTGCAAAATCGTCGGCAGCATGAACAGGATGCCGTTCGACGCCCACAGGAAGCCAAACGAAACGATCCAGAGCAATAGCGTGTTCTTGGCGCGGCCGCGGGCCAGCAATTCGAACACGGTGACTTTGCTTGAAACCGCGACTTCCGGCCGCACATTCGGCAGCGCCTTGATCTCATGAGGCGCGAGCGCGTGCCCAAGCGCGACCTTTTCAATATCGGCAACGGTGCGTTCGGCTTCGGCGACGCGGCCTTTGCTCAGCAGGAAGCGCACCGATTCCGGCATGTAGCGGCGCACGAAGAACAACATCACCGCCGGGACGACGCCGACGACGAATAGAGCCCGCCAGCCCCAATGCGGAATGATCAGAAGACTTAGAGCCGCGGCGATGACGAGGCCGACCGGGAATGCCGCCATAATGCTCCCGGACATGCGACCGCGAATCACACCCGGACTGAATTCCGCACTCAGCGTGAGGTTGACCGGGACTTCGCCGCCCAATCCGAAATTCGAAAGAAAGCGGAAAACCGTGAGCGAGGCGATGTTCCACGACACCGCCACCAGCCCGGTGAACACTGCGAACAAACCGACGGTCGCCTGGAACGATGTGCGCCGGCCGATGTAATCGGAGACGGTGCCCCAAAACAGCGCGCCGAGAAACGCACCGATCAATCCCGCCGTCGCCAGCAGACCGGCCTGCGCCGGGCCGAGACCGAATTCACGCGCGACCGGCGGCAAAGCGGCGCCGAACATCGCGAAGTCGGCGGCATCGAGCGCGATGCCGAAGAAGGCGAGAATGAAGAAATCGCGATGCCATTTGGAGAACGGCAGCCGCTCAAGCCGCGCGATCAGTTCGGCAGACGTCTGACGATCGTCCGGCATGTTTTCCCCCAAAAGCCGCTGCGCTTTTTTGCGCTGGCGTGTTCTCATTCGACCGCACTACGGCGATAGAATAAGACTGCAATAGAATGATTTAAGTGACAAGGAGGCTGCGGCACCAGGGCTGGTGCGGCACTTCCATTGCAGGAGCCGCGCCGCCGCAATGATCATCGACGTTTTCAATCACTTCATGCCGCAGGCCTATCTCGATCGGCTCGCGGAGCTCATCCCCGGCCATGTCGCCGTCACCGCCTTTCCTCGCCTCAAGACGCTGGTCGACGTCGACGCACGGCTGAAACTCCTGGAGCCGTTCGGCGATTTCGCGCAGGTGCTGTCGCTTGCCAATCCACCGCTGGAATTGGTTGCGCCGCCGGATGTCACGCCGGAACTGGCGCGGATCGCCAACGATGCGCTCGCCGAAATCTGCCGGAAGCACCCTGATCGTTTCCCGGCCTTCATCGCCGCTTTGCCGATGAATAATGTCGAGGCGGCGCTGACTGAGACCGATCGCGCTATCACCCAACTGGGCGCGCGCGGCATCCAGGTCTTCACCCATGTCGCCGGCGTGCCGCTCAGCGATGCGCAATTCCGTCCGCTGTTCCACCGCATGGCCGCACACGACCTCCCGGTGTGGGTGCATCCGATGCGCGGGCCGGATTCTTCGGATTATGCCAGCGAGAAAACCTCGCAGGACGAAGTCTGGTTCAGCTTCGGCTGGCCTTATGAGACCACTGCCTGCATGACGCGGCTGATCTATTCGGGACTGTTCGACGAACTGCCGGCGCTGAAGATCATTTCGCATCACATGGGCGGCATGATCCCGTATTTTCCGGCCAAGATTAATCTCGGCTTCCGCCAGATTTTCTTCGGCAGCCGCGACGGCAATCCGGTGGCGCAGGAGCGCGGCCTGAAAAAGCGGCCGATCGAGTATTACAAAATGCTCTATGCCGACACCGCGCTCGGCGGCGAAGCGGCGCCGACACGCTGCGGCCATGCCTTTTTCGGCACCGATCACTGCCTGTTCGCCACCGACGCGCCGTTCGACGCCGAACAGGGACGGGGCTTAATCGCCGATACCATCCGCGGCGTCGGCGAACTCGGCCTGCCGAAACCGGAGCTCGACCAGATTCTTGCCGGCAACGCCCGCGCCCTTTTACGGCTCTAGGAACAGGCGGTCCGGATAGGAACTTAGGGCACTCGGGATTGCCAATCGTGCCTTGTCACTGACGCCGGAGTTCTTCAAACTCCCTTTCAACCGGCTTAAAATGCCATGCTCGACCAGACCTCAGGCGGAACGCCTCCCTTCTCGCTCGACACCGACCAGGTGGCCGTCCGCGACATGGCGCGCGCTTTCGCCGATGAGGTCTTTGCGCCGAACGCGCTCGCCTGGGACGAAGCAAAGCACTTTCCCGTCGCCGAGATGCGCAAGGCGGCGGCGCTCGGCATGGGCGGCATCTTCATCGCCGAAGACGTCGGCGGCTCCGGCCTGTCGCGGCTGACGGCGACTTTGATTTTCGAGGCGCTGGCGACCGGCTGCCCGACGGTCGCGGCCTATATGTCGATCCACAATATGACGGCGTCGCTGATCGACACTTTCGGCACCGAAGCGCAGCGCCAAATGTGGCTGCCGAGATTGTGCACGATGGAATTGCTGGCGAGCTACTGCCTGACCGAGCCGGGCTCCGGCTCCGATGCCGCAGCGCTGGTGACGCGCGCGGCGCTCGACGGCGATCACTATCTGCTCAACGGACAGAAGCAGTTCATCTCGGGCGCCGGCGCCGGCGATCTCTATGTGGTGATGGCGCGCTCGGGCGGCGATGGGCCGAACGGCATTTCGGCTTTCATCGTGCCGGGCGATACGCAGGGCATTTCGTTCGGCGCCAATGAACGCAAGATGGGCTGGAATGCGCAGCCGACCCGCGCCGTCATATTTCAGGACGTGCGCGTCCCGGCCGAAAACCGGCTAGGCGCCGAAGGCACCGGTTTCAAGATCGCGATGGCGGGGCTCGACGGCGGCCGGCTCAACATCTCGGCCTGCTCGCTCGGCGGCGCGCAGGCGGCGCTGGAAAAGACACTGGCTTACATGAAAGAGCGCAAGGCTTTCGGCAAGCGGCTCGACGAATTCCAGGCGCTGCAGTTTCGCCTCGCCGACATGGCGACCGAGCTTGAAGCGTCGCGCGCTTTGCTGTGGCGCGCCGCGGCGGCCTTCGATCGCAAAGACCCTGACGCGATGCAGCTCTCCGCCATGACCAAGCGCTTTGTCACCGACGCCTGTTTCAACGTCGCCAATCAGGCGCTGCAATTGCACGGCGGCTACGGTTATCTGTCGGAATACGGCATCGAGAAGATCGTGCGCGATTTGCGCGTGCATCAGATCCTCGAAGGCACCAATGAGATCATGCGCCTGATCGTGGCGAGAAGCCTTGTCGGGCGATGAACGAAACAATCGTTGAAGACGGCGACGTTCTGGTCCGGGAACTGGGTGCGCTGCGGCGGCTCACGCTGAACCGGCCGAAAGCACTCAACGCGCTCACGCTTGGCATGTCCGAGACGATGACGCGCCATATGCAGGCCTGGGCTGGTGATCCAGCCGTCGGCACGATCCTCATCGACGGCTCAGGCGACCGCGCCTTCTGCGCCGGCGGCGACCTGCGGGCGCTGTACGACGGCGCCAAAGCGGGCAATTCCGTTGCGGCGCTATTCTGGTCGACCGAATACAAACTCGACGCGTTGATCGCGCGCTATCCGAAGCCGGTCATCGTGATCATGGACGGGCTGGTGATGGGCGGCGGCGTCGGCCTATCGGCTTATGCGACTCACCGCGTCGTCACCGAGCGCTCCGCCGTTGCCCTGCCGGAAGTCGGCATCGGTTATTTCCCGGACATCGGCGCTTCTTATCTGTTAGCGCGATCGCCCGATCATTTCGGCTATTACCTCGCGCTGACCGGCAGCCGTATCGGGCCGGCCGATACGATCGAATGCGGCCTCGCGGATATCCATGTTCCTTCGGCCAAGCTCGCCGCCCTGCCAATGGCGCTGGCCGAATGCCGCGCCGACGCTGAAGTGCGAAAGCGGCTCGGCGAATTCGCCGAACCGCCCGCTGCCGGCCGGCTGCCGGCAGGGCGAGAATGGATCGATCGTTGCTATAGCGCGGAGCGTGTCGAGGATATTTTCGAGCGGCTACGCGGTACAGACCTGCCCGACGCGGACGCAGCGCTTGAGATCATGAAAAAAGCATCGCCGACCTCGCTCAAGATCACGCTGCAGAACGTGCGCGAAGCGGCGTCATTCAAGCGGGTTGAGGAGTGCTTCCAGCAGGACTACCGTATCTCGCTGGCGTGCATTGCCGGACATGATTTCATCGAGGGCGTTCGCGCGGCCATTGTCGACAAGGACCGCAATCCGGTCTGGCGCCCGGACAATCTCGAAGCAGTGACGCCGGAGATCGTCGATCGCCACTTCCAATCGCTCGGCGCGCGTGAACTGAAATTCTAGCATCGAGGAGACGCCCATGGCGCATATTGGCTTCATCGGTCTCGGCAATATGGGCGGGCCGATGGCCGCCAATCTGGTCAAATCTGGCGCACACGTCTCCGGCTTCGACGTCGTGTCGGCGTCACGCGACACCGCCGCGAAAGACGGCGTGCAGATCGTCGGCAATGCCGGAGCGGCCGTCGAGAACGCCGACGTGGTCGTCACCATGCTGCCTGCGGGCGAGCATGTGCTGTCAGTGTGGAACGACATCGTGCCGCTTGCGCGGCAGGGCACGTTTTTCATCGATTGCTCGACCATCGATGTGGCGAGCGCACGCAAAGCGCATGCGCTCGCCGCGGGACGCGGCATTGCCACGCTCGATGCGCCGGTCTCGGGCGGGGTCGGCGGCGCGAAAGCGGCGACGCTGACATTCATGGTCGGCGGCTCGAAGGAAGCCTTCGCCCACGGCAAGCCGATCCTCGAACAGATGGGCAAGCGCGTCGTGCATTGCGGCGAAGCCGGCAACGGCCAAGTGGCAAAGATCTGCAACAACATGATCCTCGGCGCGTCGATGATCGCGGTCAGCGAGGCCTTCGTGCTCGGCGAGAAACTCGGCTTGTCGCACCAGGCGCTGTTCGATGTCGCCTCGGCAAGCTCGGGCCAATGCTGGTCACTGACCAGTTATTGTCCGGTGCCGGGGCCGGTGCCGGCAAGCCCGGCCAATAATGGCTACAAGCCCGGCTTTGCCGGCGCTCTGATGCTCAAGGACCTCAAGCTCGCCCGCGAAGCGGCGCATTCGGTCGGCGCCAAGACCGCGCTCGGCGCGCACGCGGCCGAGATTTACGAGCAATTCGCGAAAGAGGGCCACAGCGGCGACGACTTTTCCGGCATCATCAATCTGGTGCGGGAGCAATCGAAGCGTCGCTGACATTAAGTTCGCGGTCTTGCGCTGTCACTTCGCCTCGGTGCTCTACTCTGCCGCCAGGCGGATAACTTCGCGGCGGCATGCGTGGTTTCTTCGTGTGTCAGAATTTCCGCTTTGCCGACGTCGCCATCCTTAATTGCCGCATAGGTCCTCGGCTTCGGCGACGGTGAACTCGCACCACCGGTTGCCCTAATCGGACTATCGTAATACGAGACCGTCCGAAAAGACTTTTCAACGAGGAAACCTCCATGGGCGCTGCTCCCGTCAAAGTCGGCATCGTCGGTCTCGGCCGCTGGGCCAAGGTCCTGACCCGGGCGAGCAGAGGCTCCGATCACGTCCAGATCGTCGCAGGCTACAGCCGTTCGGAAGAAAAGCGTCAGAATTTCGCAACGGAAATGGGCGTGCCGGCCGCCACCGACATGAAAACCATGCTGGCCGATCCGGAGATTAAGGGCGTCATCCTGACGGTGCCGAACGAACAGCATCTGCCGGTGGCGCGCGAGGTGGCGATGGCCAAAAAGCACGTCTATACCGAAAAGCCGATCGCGGCGACGCTGCAAGACGGCCTGCAAATCGAGGCGCTGGAGAGCCGCTACGGCGTGACGGTGACGGTCGGCCACAGCGCCCGGCTGATGGCGGGCATCCGCAAGATCCGCGAAGCCATCGACTCCGGCGAACTCGGCCGCGTCGCCTTCATGGAAGCGAATTTCTCCAACGAGCGCGCGCTCGAACTGACGCCCGCCACCTGGCGCTGGTACAAGGATCGCGCGCCGGGCGGACCGCTCTCGCAGCTCGCCATTCATCAGTTCGACGTGCTGCACTATCTCGGCGGCGAAGTCGTGGGCGCGAGTTCGATGGCGTCCAAGCTGTCGCCGGTCGGCGCCGAAGTCGACGATCAATCGATGACCTTGCTCAAATTCGCCGACGGCAAAATCGGCTATGTCGGCTCGTGCTGGACCTCGCCCGGCATCTTTGCGGTGCGCGTCTTCGGCTCCAAGGGATTGATGCACTACGAAATCGACTTCGGCACCTGGGATACCCCGGCAAAGCTCCACGAGACATCGACGCTCTATATCCAGCGCGGCAAGGACGGTTACGCCAAACGCGAGGAATTGAAAGTGCCGGAAAGCGACATGTTCCGCATTGAGCTGGAAATGTTCGCCAATAGCTGCCGCACCGGCAAGCCGAATGAGCTTACCGCGCGTAACGGCAATGTGGCCGTCGCGATCGTGAATGCCGCGCTGCGTTCGATCGAACGGCGGGGCGAGCTTGTGGCTATCGCGGATATTCTCGCCGAAGCGGGCAGCGCAGAGGGTGCACGTCATGTTGCCTAGCCGTTATTTCATCGACCTGACCCAGCCGGAGATCGCCACTCAGCTAAAGGCGAACCCGCTGGTCATCCTGCCGGCCGGCAGTGTCGAGCAGCACGGTCCGCATTTGCCGACCGGAACCGATATTTTCGCCGCCAACATCATCAGTCACGCGGTGGCGGAACGCATGGACGGGCTGGTGCTGCCGTCGACGCCGTTCGGCGTCACGCCGATGCACATGCCGTATGAAGGCACCATCAGCTTCACGCCCGATACCTATATGCGCGTGGTCACCGAGACCTGCGTTTCGACCGCAAAGCACGGCGCCAAATATCTGCTCATCCTCAATTGGCATGAGGGCAATATCCCCTCGCTGGCGATTGCCGCCGAGGCCTTGCATCGCGAACACGGCATGACCGTTCTCACCGTGCAGGCCTGTTATGTCGCGGAGGAAATGTACGGTCATTCGTGCAATGGCCTCACCCATGGCGGAGAGATCGAGGCCCTGGCCGTGCTGGCCTACCGGCCCGGACTTGTGCATCTCGACCGCATCAGCAATTCCTCCGATCACAGCCACGGCCACAAGATGGACAAGCTGCGGCGGACGCGCAGCTATCAGCCGGTCCTCACCGATATCCGCTCGATCGCGCCGACCGGTTGGTTCGGCAGCCCGCAACATGCGACGGCGGAAAAAGGCGCTAAGATGCTCGCCGACATCACCGATGCCATCGCCAAGGAAGCGATGGAAATCTTCCGGCAGCTCGACACCGTGCAGGGCGGCACCGCCGAGATCAAACAATTGCGCCAAGCGATCTGAAGGAAACAATCCGATGACCCGGCTTATCAAGCAAGCGGACGCCAAACGATTGGAGCTGCCGGGACGCACATCGCTGGAGCCGGTATCCGGCGCGCTCGGCTCGCGGGTCAGTTTCCGCATCGCCGAGATCGCGCCGCCGAAACCGGGCGCACCGCCGCGCGGCCCGCATCTGCATCACGACTTCGAGGAATGCATTTACGTCCTGTCCGGCCAAGGCGCGATGCACACCGAGAGCGGGATCTTTAATGCCGGACCGGGCGATATCCTGCTGGTACCGGCCGGCGAAAAGCACATGACCGTCAACACCGGCAGCGAATTGCTGCGCCTGCTCTGCTTCTTCCCGGTGCCGGACGTCACTGCCGGCACGACCGAATTCAAGAGTTTCTAATCTCATGACACGTGTGCTTTGTCTGCGTCCGCAGGCCGATTTCGCCCGCGTCGACGCGTTGCCGCCCGCTTCGCTCGCGGTCGATTACCGCGCGCCCACCGATGGCGATGTGGCGGCGCTGATGCGCCAGGCGGCAGTTCTGGTTATTCCGGCGGTCGGCCCCAAGCTTGCGCCGGCGCTGTTCGAAGCGACCGCGCTCAAGCTCGTCCAGGTGACCGGGGCCGGCCTCGATCGGCTCGACATCGCGGCACTCACGCAGTTCGGCATTCCAATCGCCAATGTGCCGGGCGGCAGCAACAGCGCGCTTGCCGAATATGCCTTGACGGTTTCCTCGCAATTGCTCCGCCGTTTCGGCTGGGCCGGCGCCGAGATCAAGCGCGGCAATTACGCCGCATTTCGCGCCCGTTTGATCGCCGACAATCTCGCCGGACTGGAAGGCTTGCTCGTCGGCGTGGTGGGTCTCGGCACCATCGGGCTCGCGGTGGCGAGAGCCTTTATCGGGGCCAATTGCCGCGTCTGCTATTACGACCCGGCGCCGGCCGACCCGCAGGCGGCGCGGGGTCTCGGCGTGCAAGCCATGCCGCTCGAAGAATTGCTGCGAAGTGCCGACGTGGTGACGCTGCACGTACCGCTCACGCCCGCGACCAAAGGCCTGATCGGCGCGGAACAGCTCGCCAGCATGAAAAAGAACGCCATCCTGGTCCAGGCTTCGCGCGGCGGCATTGTCGATGAGGCGGCGCTTGCCGACTGCCTGCGCGCCGGACATATCGGCGGCGCCGCCGTCGATGTTTATTCGACCGAGCCGCCGTCATCCGACAATCCGCTGCTCGGCCTCGATGGCGAGACGGCGCAACGTCTCTTGCTCACGCCGCATATCGCCGGCGTGACGCGGCAATCGGCTGCATTTCTGTTTCGCACCGCCTGGCAAAATGTCGAACGGGTCTTGATCAAGGGTGAAGCGCCGCTATACCGCGCCAATTGAATAGCGGCCCGCAAACAGAGAATTAAGAGAGCAAGGCGTTGCATAGATGAGCCATCCAGATCTTCACAAAGCCGAAGCTTTCGTAACGCCGGACGTCGTGCGCCAGACCTTGCTGGACATGATCGACATCCGCAGCCCGACCGGCTCGGAAGCCGGCATGGCGGACTACGTCGTCGACCGTCTGCGCCGCGCCGGCCTCGACGCGTCGCGCCAGCTTGTCGAGGACGATCGTCCCAATGCGGTTGGCGCATCTGCCAGGCCGCGGCGACGGATTGAATCTGCTGTTCACCGGCCACATGGACACGTCTTACAGCGGCGACGAAGCGCATCTTTCCGGCGAAGGCTTCCGGCCCAAAGGCATCTATCGCGACGGCTGGATCTGGGGCCTTGGCGCCAGCAACATGAAAAGCGGTCTCGCCGGCCTTGTGGTCGCGGTCGAGGCCATCGCCAAGGCCGGCATCAAGCTGCGCGGCGATATTTCGCTCGGCGCCGTGGTTGGCGAGATCGAGAAGGCGCCGGCCGAGGAATTCCAGGGACGCGAATATTCCGGCTACGGCATCGGCACCAAGCATCTGGTGTCGCACGGCGTCACCGCCGACTACGCGCTGCTCGCCGAACCGACGGGCTTGCGCATCTGCACGGCGAATATGGGCTGCTTGTGGGCGAGGATATCGGTCGGAGGCACCGTCGCTCACGCGGCGCTGACCAACAAGCCCGGCACGGTAAATGCGATCAACGTGGCGCGGATGCTCTGCGACGACATCGATGCCTGGGCCAAGCAATTTATGAATGCCCACGTCTATCTCGGCGAGCATGCCAATGTCACGCTCGCCGGCATTCGCGGCGGCGACCCGTGGCGGCTGTCACGCAATGCCTACGAGTGCAAAATCTATTTGGACATCCGCACGGTGCCGGGTCAGAAGGCCGACGATGTCAAACGCGAATTGCGAGCAGTGTTGCGACAGTTCGCCGAACGCCATCAAACACAAGATGCCGTCCTTGGACTTTATCGTCACCGATCCCGCCCTTACCATCGATGAGAACCTGCCGGTCGTGACGGCACTGGCGCGAGCGCAGGCAGCCGTGATGGGACAAGGAGACCACCACGTTCCTGCGACGGCCGGGCTCCGACGCCATTCACCTCACCCGTTACGACGTCCCGTGCGTACAGTTTGGACCGGGTGGCCGCCTGCATCCGGACGCTAAGGGACGATCGATGCATGAAATCGGCGATCACGTGCTGCTGGACGACGTGGTGCTTGCCTCGCGGATCTACCTGGCAACGGCCTTGACCGTGTGCAACATGCCGGCCGGGAAACCGTAGGCAAGAGAGGCAGCAACTCCATCATGACCGCACGATTTTCGCTCGGACTATTGCTCGCAACAATCGCTTTGACGTCCGTCGCGCGGGCCGAAGACTTTTCCCAACCGGCCGATAACACTGGTGGTGGCGTTTGCGCCCGGCGGCCTGACCGATGTGCCCGCGAGAATGCTGGCGCCGGAGCTGCAGCAGCGCATCGGGCAACCGGTCATCGTCGAGAACAAACCCGGCGCCTCGGGCGTCACCGGCGACTCCTATGTCCTTCGTTCCGCACCGGATGGCTATACCTTGCTGATCAGCGCCATCGCCGAGGTGCAGAATCTTTATTACATCCACGTGCCTTTCAATATTCTGACCGACTTCGCTCCGGTGGCAAAGATCGCCGACGGCCCACCGCTCGTTCTCGTGGTCAACAGCAAGTCCGACTTGAAGAGCGTGGCCGATCTCATCGCTTATGCGAAAGCGAATCCGACCAAAACAAATCTTTCGACAACGGGGCCAGCGTCGAGTCCGGCAATTGCCGTCGCCCAACTCAATTCGATTGCCGGAACGGCAATCACGCCGGTGCCTTACAACGGCTCCGGTCCGGCAGCCACGGCGGTCGTCAGCGGCGACGTGCAAGGCGGCTTTGTATTCTATCCTAGCGTTGCGGGTTTTGTTGATGGCGGGCAAATGCGTGTGCTCGCGGTCGCCGGCGCCCATCGGCTCGCCAACCTGCCGGACATACCGACAATGACCGAATTGGGTTTCAAAAATTTCCAGCACGACGCTTTTGTCGGGATTTCGGCACCGCGCGATACGCCGGCGCCGGTGATCGCGGTCTTGAACAAGGCTGTTAATGAGGCGCTTGCTTCGGCCGACTTGCAAAAGCGCATCGCCCAATTCGGGATGACGTTCGCCGCGCAACCCAATACCCCCGAAGCATACGGGCGGTTCATGACCGATCAGGTCGCCGCTCAAGGTGAACTCGCCAAGCTTAACGGCGGTATGCAACCCAATCATTGAGAACGACGGGTACGGGCAACTGCTACTCGACCCGCTTGATCGTCGTATTCAGCAGATTCCACAGCGGCAGCATGTCCGGCCTGGTCTTGACGACATCACCGCCGATTGGCGCCATGATCTTCATCAGTTCGGCGGAATCCTCCGGCGAGAAGTTTATCAGCTCGCCGCCATCGGCGACCCATGCTTTGCGCTGAGCGGCGACGAAATCGAGTGACCAGGGCAGAACTTCGTCGGCGGCCTCCTTGCCGGTCGATACCACGATATCTTGAAGATCAGGCGGCAAACTCTCCAGCCAGCGTTTGCTGACCATCGATATGCTCAAAACATAGGCGTGGTTGGATTCCGTCAAATATTTGGCGGCGTCGTAGTACTTCAAAGCGGTAAACACCCCTGTGGAGCTCATGGCGCCGTCGATCGCTCCCTGTTGTATCGCCGGCAGCACGTCGCCGAGCGACATCGCAACGCCGGTAGCGCCGAGCCTGCTCATCTGTTCGGTCTGAAACGGCGACGCCAGGACCCGTACTTTCTTACCCTTCAGATCCGCAAGTGTCCTGACCGGCGCGCGCATATCGAAGGCCATCGGGCCGGTATCATTCAAAGCCAAGCCGACCAGGCCCTTGCCGACGCCGACATTGGTGAAAGCCTTGGAAAATTCGGGGTCCCTGATGGTTTTCAGCGCCACTTGTTCGTTGGGAAAAAGTCCGGGCGCACTGAGCATTTCAAAATTCGGATCGACGCCGACCAGGAATTCGGGCGGCCCGACCCAGACCTGGATCGATCCAAGCTGCGTTCCTTCGATCTGGCGGGGAATGGTGCCGAGCTGGCTTGCCGGATAGAGTTCGGTCTTGATACGGCCGCCGGTCTTCTTCTCGATCGCGGCCGCGTAACGCTTCATCCATTCGTGCTGAACATCGTTGAGCGTCGCCGTGCTCAATCTCATTACATAGGTCTTGCTGTCCTGGGTCTTGCTGTCCTGCGCGGACGCAGCGCCTATTTGCGTCACTCCCACCCATGCCAGCACGGCGATGGCGACACGGCGCGACATTCTGGCCGCGGCTTTGCTCTCTCTCATGTTCTTCCCCACTTTGTTAATTTCGCGCAGTCTCTGGCTGCGTGGTTCTACCCTGCGACAACGTTCGACGTTATCTGCATCGGAGCGATTAGGAAATCCGCATACGATAGGGCAGTATCGACGCCACGATCATTGCCCTCCATAGCGGCGGGGCAAGGCTGTCGTACGGCCGTCATATCGGCGCACCACCCTTTGGCGACTTTACCTTGACGATTTCCGGAGTGCACGCAGATGGCCAACAAGAATGCTTCGCTCGAAGAACGTCTTCATGACGAGATGATCGATGCCGTCGACGAGGAAATCGAGCTGGAGATCGACGACCACAGGCTGTCCGGCCTATTGGCGGACGGGGTGGCAAGGCCGGAAGACGGTCTCGACCGCCACGCTTATTTCAAGGAGTTGCTGCGGCTGCAGAAGGAACTGATCAAGCTGCAGGATTGGGTGGCCTATCAGGGACTCAAACTGGTGGTCGTGTTCGAAGGCCGTGACGCGGCCGGCAAAGGCGGCGTTATCAAGCGGGTGACGCAACGGCTCAATCCGCGCAGTTGCAAAGTCGTGGCGCTGTCGGCGCCGAGCGAGCGCGAGCGTTCGCAGTGGTATTTCCAGCGCTACGTTTCGCATCTGCCCGCGGCGGGCGAGATCGTGCTGTTCGACCGCAGCTGGTACAATCGCGCCGGCGTCGAACGGGTGATGGGATTTTGCACGGAAGCCGACTGCGAGGAATTCTTCCGCACCGTGCCGGAGTTCGAACGCATGCTGGTGCGCTCCGGCATCATCCTCGTCAAATACTGGTTCTCGATCACCGACGAAGAGCAAAATGAGCGCTTCCTGATGCGCATCCACGATCCGCTCAAGCAATGGAAATTGAGTCCGATGGATCTGGAATCGCGCCGCCGCTGGGAGCTCTACACCAAGGCCAAGGAGGAAATGCTTGCCCGCACTCACATTCCCGAGGCGCGCTGGTGGGTGGTCGAGGGCGTCGACAAGAAGAAAGCGCGGCTGAACTGCATCCATCACCTGTTGCAGCAAGTGCCGTATCAAGATGTGCGGCACGCCGCGATCGTGCTGCCGGAGCGCGAGCATAAACCAGATTACGCACGGCACCCCGTGCCGAAGGATTTATACGTGCCGCCGGTCTATTGATGCGTAACATCGCTCAGTCGACGCCGTTCACCGGCCGGTCCAGATCAGACCGACGCCGGAGATGAACAACAGCACCATGACCACGCGCTGGTAGCCGTGATCGCCGAGGCGGCGGTAGAAGTAGGCGCCAAGCCAGGCCCCGCCGACAGTGCCCGGCAGCGCGAGTGCCGCCTGCAACAACACCTGGCGCGTCAGCAATCCGGATGCCGCGTGCGAGGCGAAGGCCAGCCATAGAATCGCGATATTGAAACCTTGCACGACCGCGCGCCGGTCCGCCTTGGTCCAGCCGCGGATGTCGGTCCAGACAATCGGAAGCACGCCGGAAAGACCGGCGATGCCGCCAAGTACGCCGCCGCCGAAGCCGATCGCGCCGTCGGCGGCACTCCCGCCCCAGTCGCTTTTCACATGCACCCGGCGCGCCAGCACGTAGGAGGAATAGACGACAAGGAATATGCCGATGCCGAGCTTGAAAAACCGCGGCTCGATATGCGGCAAGATCAATGTGCCGATCGGCACGCCGATCACGCCCGGCAGCACGAAGATCAAAAGGCGGCGCCAGCGGATGTCGCGCCAGATCAGATGCAGCGTCTGCAATTGCGAGATGCAGGAGCAAACAATGGCCAGCGAGGCCGCGACCGTAGGCGGTATGGCATAGAGCCAGAGCCCCATCGCGGTGAGCGCGGTGCCGAAGCCGGTAAGCCCATTGACGATGCCGCCGGCCAAGGCGCCGGCAAAGACAAAGGCGACCTGCTCCATCCCCACGCCAATCCCCTCCCCGATTTGCCGCCTGTGCGTACCTTAGCACAACATGCGGCAATACCGAGGGGCGGGAGCGTCAGCCGAAGGTGAAAGCGTAGGCCTGGACGCCGGGATCGAGGAATTCGATTTCAAAAGTGCGATCCGTGATCGCGCCGTTCTGCCGCACCAGTTGATAGAGCCGCTGCCCATCGACGGTGCCTTGGCCATCGGCGTCGGTGTCGGCGCCATGGTCGGCGCCGGGAGCGGCGCCGTCGAGCGTGACGCGGAACCGGATCGGCTTGCCGTCCGCGGCAGGGCCGAGGACAAGATGCAGATCGCGGGCATGAAAGCGGAAGACAATACGGCCGCCCGGCTGATCAAGCACCGCACGCTCACCACCGTCGGTCCAACGGCCCACCAGGCTCCATTGATTGAGCCGTGGCGCAGCTGCTGCCGCGTAATCGTGACTTTCGTCCGGAACGAGACCGCCCGGGGAGACGAAATTATCGGCCCGATTGTAGCCGACGTAAGTCTCCGGCGACTGATCGCTGGTGCTTGGCGCGGCCTCGGCGCCGGACCCGTTCACATCGGCAATGCCGGACGGAACGTCCTTGTTGCCGGCCTCAGTAAGCAGCCGCTGGATGACGCGTTCGGATTCGTCATATTCGCCTTCGCCGAAGTGGTGATAACGGATCTGGCCTTGCGCATCGATGAAATAATGCGCCGGCCAGTATTCGTTATCGAAGGCGCGCCAGATTTTATATTCGTTGTCGACCGCCACCGGATAAGTGATCTTCAGGTCGGCAATGGCGGTGCGGATATTGGCGACATTGCGCTCGAAGGCGAATTCCGGCGTGTGCACACCGATCACCACCAGGCCGCGATCTTTGTATTTCTCGGCCCAGGCTCTGACATAGGGAATCGAGCGCAGGCAGTTGATGCAGGAATAGGTCCAGAAGTCGATTACGACGACTTTGCCCTTGAGACCTTCCGCCGTCAGCGGCGGCGAGTTCAGCCATTCCGTCGCGCCGGCAAGCGACGGGAAGCCGCCCTCCACCGCGAGATTGGCATCCGCGCCGGCGGCGTTGGTCATCGACGGACCGCCGGTCGACGGCCGCAGCCGGTCAACCAGGCTTTGTTCGAGCGACGCCGTGCTCGACAACGAAATGCGAGTCAGAAAGCCCGTATCGACACCCAGCGCGATGGCGACGACGGCCGCCAGTACGGCAACGCCGAGGCCGCGCCTGACCCACTCGCCGGCACCGAGCGAACGTTTCATCGCGGCGAATATGCGCCCGCCGACCGCGAGCGCCAGCGCCAGCGAGGTCGCGGCGCCGGTGGCATAGGCGAGGAGCAGAAATGTGGTGCCGACATTGGCGCCATGCAGCGCGGCGCCGGTCAGGATCAGACCAAGCACCGGTCCCGCGCAGGGCGCCCACAGCAGACCCGTCGCGATGCCGAGGAGAAACGACGGCAGGATCGCGGCGTCCCGCGGCTCCGCGCCGCCGCTCGCGGAATTGGAGAGTTTGGCGCCGAGACCGACGAGAGGCGCCATGACGCGATCGGCGAGACTCGGAAACACCAGCGTCAATCCGAACACGGCCAGAAGAGCCAAAGCCGCATCCCGGCCATAATTGTTGGCGTCGACCGCCCAGGAGCCCGCGACCGCGGCCAGTGTCGCCACGGCGGCAAAGGTGACGGCCATGCCGACCAGCATCGGCAGCCCGCTTTTCATAAACGGCCGGTCGGAGCGGGCAAAGACGAACGGCAGCACCGGCAGGATGCAGGGACTGACGATGGTCAGGACGCCGCCGAGATAGGCCAATACCAGCAAGGTCATGATTGTCCCGTCCGTCTATCGCTGAGCGAGATTCGCCAAGCTTGTCGTCTAGAACTCGAGCGTCACGTCGAAGAAAAGCGTTATATTGTCGGAAGCGTTATATTGCCTCGGGAATAACGCGCCGCACACTTCCACTTGAGGCGGAATCTCGCTTCTTGATGCAAATCCTGCTTGGCGCCGGGCGAAATCAGCCGCGCAACGCAACCATCTGGCCGCCGTCGGCGACGATGGTGGCGCCCGTGACGAAGCGGCCGGCGTCGGAGACCAAAAGGAGCAAAGGTCCGTCAAGATCGCGCTCCTCGCCGAAGCGGCCGATCGGAATTTCGCGCTTGAGCTTGGCGCCGCGCTCGCTTTGCAGATAGTCGCGGTTGAGCTCGGTGACAATCCAGCCCGGCGCGATGGCATTGACGCGGATGCCCTTGAAGGCAAGCTCGAGCGCCAGCGCCTTGGTCAATTGGATCACGCCGGCCTTGGCGGTGGCATAGGCGACGACGCCTTTGTCGACGCCGAAGCCGAGCACGGAGGCGATATTGACGATAGCGCCGGTTTTGCCCGTGGCGAGCATGCGGCGCGCCGCTTCCTGCGACCAGTAGAATACTGCGTCGAGATCGGTCGAAAGCACGCGCCGCCATTCCTCTTCCGGCATATCGACGGCGCGGCCGGCATGCGCCACGCCGGCATTGTTGACCAGAACAGTCACGGTGCCGAATGTCTTCTCGGCGGTGTCGAATGCCGCCTGCATCGCCTCGCGATCGACAACATCGGCCTCGACCGCCAGAGCTTTGCCGCCGGATTTTTCGATTTTTCCTTGCAGCGCCTTGAGCCGGTCGGCGCGCCGCGCCACCAGCACGACCGAGGCGCCATTTTCCGCCAAGACCTCGGCGAAACGCACGCCAAGCCCGCTCGACGCGCCGGTGACCAGCGCCACTTTGCCGGCAAGATCGAAGATATCCTTGGCGCTCATGCTCTCCTCCGGCATTCGCTGGCGATAGCCATTGCGGAGCCGGAGAATTGCGGGATTTAATGCCGCGATCAAGCGCGAGGCCGTCAGCGCGTCGCGGGAATTCGGGAGTGCAAGGATGGGCTTTATCGATCTGCGGCAATGGATGGCGAGCCTGGAACAGCAGGGCGAGCTGCGGCGCATCAAGGCCGAGGTCGATTGGGACCGCGAGATCGGCGCCGTCACGCGCCGCGTTCTCGAGAAGAAGGGCCCGGCGCTGCTGTTCGAAAACATCAAAGGCTACAACGCCGGCCGCTGCACCAAATTATTCGCCAGCGGTCTCGGCTCGCGCTCGCGGCTGGCGCTGGCGCTCGGCTTTCCGCCCGACGCCCCCAATCGCGAACTCGTGCAGCACGTCATGAAAATGAACCGCGAGACCATTGCACCGGTCTATGTCGATAGCGGGCCGGTGAAGGACGTGATCCTGCGCGGCGATGCCATCGACCAGAACGAATTTCCGGTGCCTAAATGGCACTACCTTGAAGGCGGCCGCTACATCCACACCTTCTCCGCCATTGTCACGAAAGATCCCGACACCGGCGTGATGAATGTCGGTCTCTACCGCGGCATGATCGGTCACAAGGACACCGCGCCGTTTTTGCTGATCAAAGGCGGCCAGCACTGGGGCGCGCATTTCGTCAAATGGGCGGCGCGCGGCAAGCCGATGCCGGTCGCTTGCATCATCGGCTGGGATCCCATTATGCCGTTTTTGGCCGGATCTCCACTGCCGTCAGGCGTCTGCGAATGGGACGTGATGGGCGGCTATCGCGGCGAACCAGTTCAGCTGGTGCGTTGCGAGACGGTCGATCTTGCGGTGCCGGCCGGCGCCGAGATTGTCATCGAGGGCACGATCAGCGACGACCCGGCGACTTACGAAAGCGAAGGTCCGTTCGGCGAATTCACCGGCTACGTGTCCGACCTGCCGACGCCGCGCCCGGCCATGAAGGTGAGCTGCATCACCCATCGCAAGGATCCGGTCTTCGTCGGCTCGCTCGAAGGCACGCTGCCGGGCTCCTACAGCGAGAACAGCGTGATGTCGTCGGTGCAGCGCGCGGCGATTGCCTGGAATATTTTGAACGGCGCCGGCATTCCCGGCATCCTCGACGTCTATGCGCCGCCGATCACCAACGGCGTCAACATCCGCATTCAAATCAAGAAACATTATCAGGGCCAGCCCAAGCAGATCGCGGCGGCGTTGTGGGGCAACAGCGCCGCGCAATATCGCTACAAGCATGTGACCGTGGTCGAAGAGGACATCGATCCTTCCGCCGACGAGCAGGTCGAATGGGCCTTCGCGCATCGCGTCAATGCCGGCGAAGGCGGCGTGGTAATTTTCCCGGGAATTTTCGGCTCGCCAATCGATCCATCGACGCCGATGGAAGACCGCGACGTCGCGCAGCTCGGTACCGGCTTATGGAACCGCATGCTGATCGACGCCACGCGCTCCTGGAAAAATCCCAGGCGGCCGCAATGGAACAACGAACGCTTCCCGCCGACGGTAAAGCCTCATGCCGACGACGCGGCGCGGGTGGAAGCACGCTGGAAGGAGTATGGGCTGGATGATTTATGATCGTCATTGCGAGCGGAGCGAAGCAATCCAGCCGGGCGGTGAGGCTCTGGATTGCTTCGTCGTTTCACTCCTCGCAATGACGAGCAATTGCGCATTGTGACCACACCCAGGAACCCATTATAATGGGCCCATGGCACACGATCATCACGACCACGGTCACGACGATCATCACGAGCACAGCTCGGAACTGTCCGAAATGCAATTGCGCGTGCGCGCGCTTGAGACTGTGCTGGCGGAGAAAGGCTATATCGATCCGGCTGCGATCGACGCCCTCATCGAGGCTTACGAAACCAAAGTCGGCCCGCATATCGGCGCGCGCGTCGTCGCCAAGGCGTGGAGCGACCCGGCATTCAAGCAGGCGCTGCTTGAGGACGGCAGCAAAGCGGTGCTGGAGTTCGGCGCGCTCAACCGTGTCGGCGATCATCTGATCGCGGTGGAGAACACGCCACAACAGCACAACATGATCGTCTGCACTTTGTGCTCTTGCTATCCGTGGGAAGTGCTCGGCCTGCCGCCGGTCTGGTACAAATCCGCACCCTATCGCTCGCGCGCGGTCAGCGATCCGCGCGGCGTGCTGGCCGATTTCGGCGTGACGCTGCCGGCCGGCACCGGCATCCGCGTCTGGGACTCGACAGCCGAAACACGTTTCATCGTGCTGCCGATGCGACCGGCCGGCACCGAGGGCTGGAGCGAGGAAAAACTCGCAAGCCTCGTCACCCGCGACAGCATGATCGGCACCGGACTGCCCAAACCCACGACCGAGGCGGCGTGATGGATAGCATCCACGACATGGGCGGCATGCACGGCTTCGGCAAAGTCGAACCGGAACCGGACGAGCCGGTGTTTCACGAGGCGTGGGAAGGCCGTTCGCTCGCGCTCAACCGCGCCATGGGCTACACCGGCGTCTATACGATCGATGCGTCGCGCGCTTCGATAGAAGCCATGCCGCCCGACGTTTATCTGACCAGCTCCTATTACAAAAAATGGGCCATGGGCCTGGAACGGCGTGTGGTCGGGCTCGGGCTTGCCGGCGCCGATGAGATCGCCGCCGGACATGCGTTGCGCTCCGGCAAGCCGCTCCCACGCAAGCTTACCGCCGCCGATGTGCCGAACTCACTGTCGCGCGGTTCGTACGCCCGTCCGGCGCAAGCGCCGGCCCGCTTCAAGCCCGGCGATCGCGTGCGCACCAAGATCATCCATCCGGATACGCACACGCGCCTGCCGCGCTATGCCCGCGGCCGCGTCGGCGTGATCGAAGCGCTGCGCGGTTGCCACGTCTTTCCCGACACCGTCGCGATCGGCCAAGGCGAAAATCCGCAATGGCTCTACACGGTCTTGTTCGAGGGCCGGGAATTATGGGGCGACGGGGCAGAACCGACGCTGAAGGTCTCGATCGAAGCCTTCGAGCCTTATTTGGACCCCGCATGAGCGCCGACACGGCAGCGCTTCGCGCGACGCAGTCTGTACCGAGCATTCCGCGCAACGGCGACGGCGGTCCAGTCTTCCGCGAACCCTGGGAAGCGGAAGCCTTTGCGCTGGCGGTCACACTCAGCGAGCGCGGGCTGTTCACCTGGAAGGAGTGGGCGACCACGCTCGGCGACGAGATCAAAAAGGCGCAAGCTGCCGGCGACCCCGACACCGGGGAGACGTATTACCATCATTGGCTGGCCGCGCTCGAACGCATCGTGGCCGAGAAAGGCATCGCCGATCCGGCATTGCTGACGCGCACCCGCGACGCCTGGCAGCACGCCTGCGCGCGAACCCCACACGGCCTGCCGATCGCGCTAACGCCGGACGATTTTAACAACAAGTGATGCTCTATTGAGCACAATCGGCGGATTCAAGAACCGTCTATTTGGCACCCGCGGAACGTCTCTTCCATCAGCGTTTCGACCAGGCGCGCAGCCGGCAACGCGCGCGAACGCGCAACGCCCTGTCCGGCCCACAGCGAAATAAACTCAGGGGTGCCCTGCGCGCCGGAGGCATTGCGCATCGGACGCGTGAGATCGTTTTGCTGGCGGAACGGCAAGATAGAGGCCTCCTTGCCGGCGACCATAGCGATGAAAGTATTCGGGATACCGCGCGCCGGCCTGCCGGAATAAGCCCGCGTGATGACGGTATTGTCGATCTTGGCTTCGAGCAGTGCATGCTTATAGGCCTCGGGCGCACCCGATTCCGGACATGGCAGGAAGGCGGTGCCGAGCTGCACGGCGGCGGCGCCGAGTTTCAGGGCGACGGCAATATCTTGTCCGTCCATGATGCCGCCCGAGGCGATCACCGGCAGGTCGACATTGCCGCATGTCTCGCGCAGCAGCGTCGCCATCGGCACCATGGAGTCCTCGAATGACGCATCGAAGGTTCCGCGATGGGCGCCCGCTTCCGCGCCTTGAACGGCAATCGCATCGACGCCGGCCTCTGCCAACTGACGCGCCTCTCTCACGGTCGTTGCTGTGCCGACCACGGCAATGCCGCGACTTTTGAGCGCCGCTAGTTGTCGAGACGATGGTATGCCGAAAGTGAAACTGAACACCGGCGGCCGTTCCTCCAACACCGCTTCCAGCTGCGCATCGAACGGACTGCTGGGCATTGGCGGCAGCGAAGGCGACGGCAATCCGAGCCTGGCGTGGGCCTCGGCCACGATCGCAAGCATCGGCTGCGGAGCGACATAGCCAGTCTCGTAACCGCCGGCGAACAGATTGACATTGAACGGTCGCGGCGTGAGTTGCCGGATGCGGCGGATCGCTGCGACTATTTCTTCGGGCTTCGTATAACCGCCGCCCCATGCACCTAATCCGCCTGCGTCGGAAACCGCGGCGGCAAGCTCAGGCGTACCGCCGCTTCCCGCCATTGGCGCCAGCATAATCGGATGCTGGATACCGAGCTGCTGCAAGAACGCATTCGCCGTCATCGCAACGCTCCTCTCGGATCATTGCTCAGATAAGAAACGTGGGCGCGGTCACAATGGATGATGGCCGCGCGCCGCCATCTTAATTCACGAATGCCGGCTTCCACCGGCGCGAAAGATCACATCAACGATGACGCGATCACCCCGTCGTCACCGCGGTCTCGATGCTGCTCGGATCGATCTCGCGGTTGAGCCCGGCATTGAGCTTGCCGCGATCGAGTTCGCCTTCCCACCAGGCGACGATGATGCAGGCGACGCCGTTGCCGATGATGTTGGTGAGCGCCCGGCACTCGCTCATGAATTTGTCGATGCCGAGCACGATGGCCATGCCGGGAACCAGTTCCGGCCGTACCGCTGCGAGGGTCGCCGCCAGCGTGATGAAACCGGCGCCGGTGATACCGCTTGCGCCCTTGGAGGTGAGCATCGCCACCACGACGATAATGAGCTGATCGCCCAGGCTCAGCTGCACATTGAGCGCTTGCGCGATGAACAAGGCCGCCAGCGTCATATAGATATTGGTGCCGTCGAGATTGAACGAATAGCCGGTCGGCACCACCAGCCCGACGACGGGCTTGGAACAGCCGAGCCGTTCCATCTTCTCCATCAATTGCGGCAGCGCGCTCTCGGACGAGCTTGTGCCTAAGACGATAAGGAGCTCGTCCTTGATGTAGGCGATAAACTTGAAGATCGAGAAACCGGCGATTCTGGCGATGGTGCCGAGCACGACCACCACGAACAGAATCGACGTAAAATAGAACGTCGCGATCAGGCCGGCGAGATTGCCGAGCGCGGTCGGCCCATAGCGCCCGATCGTATAGGCCATCGCGCCGAACGCACCGACCGGCGCCGCTTTGACGATAATGGAAATGATGCCGAATACGGCGTGCGCCAGATCGTCGATCAGCGATCGCAGCGTATTGCCGCGGTCGCCCAGCGCCATCAGCGCAAAGCCGAACAGCACCGAAAACAACAGCACCTGCAGGATATCGCCGGCGGCGAAGCCGCCGACCGCGCTGTCGGGGATGATGTGCAGAATAAAATCGACCGACTTCATTTCGGTGGCTTGCTTGGCATAGCCCGCGACTGCCGCGGCGTTGGATTGGCCGGAAAAACCCGCGCCCGGATGCAGCAGGTTGGCGACCAGAAGGCCGAGTACCAGCGCGAAAGTCGACACCACTTCAAAATAAACCAGCGCCTTGATTGCAACCCGGCCGACTTTCTTCACATCGTTGATGTGGGCGATGCCGGACACCACCGTGCAGAAGATGATCGGCGCGATCACCATGCGGATGAGCTTCACAAAGCCGTCGCCGAGCGCCTTGATCCAATCGTTCTTGGCAAAGTCGGGAAACAACCAGCCGACGAGAGCGCCGAGCACGATGGCGATAAGAACCTGGACGTAGAGTATCTTGTACCAGGGCTTACGCGCCGGTGCGGCGGCAGATACCGGCAAAGCGGCGGTTGCTTCAGTCATGAAATCCTCCCCCCCAATCTCGGCGAACCACGCGAGCTCCCGCCCGTCGCATTCCGGTCATATTAGCGAGATTTCCGCCGATCAAGCTACCCCGCCAGACCGGAGACGCATCGGTTAGACATCCAAGCCAAAATTTGTGCATTCGCTAGCGGTTTCGAGAGATTCGTTACACGCTCTGTGCGAATATCGCGACCTATCTCGCTTCCCGAGTACCGACGCTGTTCGCCAGCCGACATCTTCGCATGAGCATGGACGCAACACCGGACGCCCCGGCTCCTACGCCAAGTCCTACCGATGCCTTCATTGCGGACGAGGCCGGTCGGACACTGTTTTATCCATTCGGTGAAAGTTGGCACGGTTACGTGGTGCCAGACGAAGCGCGCGAACAAGCCTTGCGCGTCGCCATGGTGCAATATCGCGCAAACGCGAAACGCTTCGGCATTTGGCCATTTTTTCTCGCGATCCCGTTGTTTATCGCTGCCTTGGCGATGTTTTACAGCCACCCATTTCTCTTGCTGGCCGCGTTCGTGCTGCCAATGGCGCTTGCGATCCTGTGCGATCGAGCAATGCTGCACTATTATCTTGGGCCACTGCTCAATGGATTAAAACGAGCTGGCAGCCGCAACAAAGTCCCGGGTTGGATTTGTCAGGCGTTTCTCGCCGCCGCGACTCTCGTTTGGATCACGCTTCAAATCTATCAACAACGCGTAGCGGCACTGCCGGTGACCGCTGACACGATTGCCTTTTACGCCGATATTGCTCAGCCTCTGATGTGGGCACTGCTTTGCGGTTTCGCCGCGGTCGTAATGGCATCGGCGCGGAACAAAACTCCTGCGGGCTTTAGCGGCGGCAAGCAACTGGTCGTCCTGCTTCTTCTTTGCTTCGCCGAAGTGTGCCTCGTAGGTTATGTAGCAACGAATGTCCTTACCCCCGCGCCTAGAGTCATGGTGAGTGCCGGCGGATTGTTCTGCAATTGGCGCGTTCGCTGGTCCGACGTCACCGACGTCAGCCAGTTCAGCGGCAGGCGCGGCAGGCAATATGCGCGGATCAAGGTCGGTTCGGAGCCGCAATTATCATTGTGGTCGAGCGGCAATATCAAACAGTGTCAGATAACCGGGCTCAATGAAGATTATGGCACCGTTTATCACGCCATACGCACGGCATGGCTCGCGACTCGAAAAGCGCCGAACATGTCAACCGGTGACAACGCACTCGATCAGATCGCAATCGGCGCGAGCCGCCAGCGGGTTGTTGCCGTATTAGGCTCGCCGACTATTTCGGCTGGTACGCCGAATGGCACGGTTTCGCTGTATTACGATATTGGTGAGAATGCGGCCTCGTTGGGCGGAGTGCCGACGGGACGCCACGTGAACGCTATCTATTTCGACACCAACGGCCAAGTGGAGCGGGTGGCCCGCTACAACGCGAAAGATGGAAAAATTTTTGACGCAGTCAGCCAACAAACTATGAGCAGCGGGGCCGAGTTTCCGCTGCTGTATACGCTTCTCATCGACAAGCCCCGCGGCGGTTGATGAATTGCGGAGTTGGGTCCGTCAGAGCATCCCCAATAGGTGCGGCAGCCACAGCGAAAGGGCGGGGATGTAGGTGACCATGGCCAGGAACACCAACATGGTGAGGAGCCATGGCAGCACCGCTACGGTGAGCTCGGTGATGCCCATTTTGGTTATGCCGGAAGCGACATAAAGATTGAGGCCGACCGGCGGATGGCACAGGCCGACTTCCATGTTCACCGCCATCAGAATCCCAAGATGCACCGGGTGTACGCCGAGCAGCGCCGACATCGGAAACAAGATCGGCGCCATGATGAGCGTGATCGCGGCGGGGTCCATGAAATTGCCGGCGGCGAGCAACACGACATTGGTAACAAGAAGAAACGCCACCATGCCGAAACCTTGCGCCGTCATCCATTCGGCCATCGACTGCGGGATCTGCTCCGAGGTCAGCAGCCAGGAGAACACCGCCGCGTTGGTGATGATGTAGAGGATCATCGCGCTCATCGACGCCGCCTTGAGCAGCACCGCGGGCACTTCCGAAAATTTTAGTCCCTTGTAGACAAACACCGCAATGACGAAGGCATAGACTGCCGCCACCGCAGCGGCCTCGGTCGGCGTGAACAGGCCGGAATAGATGCCGCCAAGAACGAGGCCGATCAGCAGCAGCCCCCAAACGCTTTCGCGAAACGCCCGCCAGCACTCGTGCCAGCTCGACCGTTCCATCCGCGGATAGTCGTTACGCCAGGCGCGATACCAGGTCGTCGCGCCGAGCATGGTCGCGAGGATCAGTCCCGGTATGAGGGCTGCGATGAAAAGCTGTCCGATCGACGCGGAATCGACAACCGCGCCGGTCGGCCCCTTCGGCTGCATGCCGCTGGTCGCCACCGCGAAGATGACGAGGTTGATCGACGGCGGAAACAGGATACCGAGCGCGCCGGACGTCGCGATCACACCGGCGGAAAAGCGTGGCGGATACCCCTGCTCGGCGAGCGCCGGCAGGATGATCGAGCCGATGCCGACGACGGTCGCGACCGAGGAGCCGGAGATCGCCGCGAACAAGGCGCAGGCGACGACGCCGGCCAAGCCGAGACCGCCGTACCAGTGCCCGATCAGCGACGAGGCAAAGTCGATCATGCGCCGCGCCACGCCGCCGGCGGTAAGGAAGTTGCCGGCCAGGATGAAAAACGGGATCGCCATGATCTCGAAGCGATCGATGCTGGTGAAAAGCTTCAGCCCCACCATCTTCGGATCGACATCCGACAGGATGAACAAATAGGTCAGCACCGACAGCCCGAGCGCGATCGAGATCGGCATGCCGGTCGCCATCAGCGCCAGCAGCAGCGCGAACAACAGCTCCGCGCGCACCGTGTGCGACAGCTCGATGATGTGAAATCGGGCGGCGATGCAGACCAGTGTGAGCGCGATCGGAATGACGATGATCAGCACCGCCGTGATCGAATTGCCAAGCGACCGCGGCGCGGCCGATTCTGAACTCTCCGAAACAGCGGTCATCGTGCCGCCTCGCCGGCTGGCGCCGCCGTCTCATGCGGCGCCTCGTAGTCGATGCCGTGGCCTTGATGCGGCACCCTGCCGGTGCGCAGGAAGCGCCACGTCACTTGCAAAAAGCGGAAACACATCAGATAGGAACCGAGCGGAATGCACAGATAGATCATCCAGCTCGGCCATTCGAGCTCCGGCGACGTTTCGTCGGGGTCGAGCTCGTAGCAATAGAATGCGCCGAGCGTGCCGATGATGCCGGTGAACAACGCCCCGCAAAGCAGCGCGAACACGATCACGGGCTTGCGCGCCCCCGGCGAAAGCTTTTTGACGAAAACATCGACGCCGACATGGATGCCGGTGCGCACGCCTAGCGCGGCGCCGAATTTCGCCATCCACACGAACATGTAGGTCGCAAGCTCGTTCGCCCACGAAAGGTGAATCGATGCCAGGAAGGTGTAGACCCCGTTGGCTGCGTTCTTAAGCAGCGGCAGGTGATGCGTGCCCGCCCATCGGGCGACACCGACCGAATTGCTGGCGCCGTAGCGGTGCACGACCGCAACGAAAGTGATGATCGTCGCCGCCGCGATCAGCGTGATGATGATCCACTCTTCGAGCCGATTGAGAATACGGTCGAGCACCGGCGTCCCCACGCGCTAGCTACATATCCCGAACCAAGCGACCGGATACTCCGCCCATTCCCGCGCCAGCGGGAATCGAGCCTCGGTCCCCGCTTTTGCGAGGACGAGCGGAGAGAGCCGGCTTGATCGATCCCATCGATTTCCCCAGACGATGGACGAAGCCGGCCTTACGACTGCGGCGGCACGAAACCCGACGCCTTGTAGATCTTGGCGATGAATTCCTTGCCGAAGCGGCTTTCCATTTCTTTATGGACCGGCATCAGCTTGGCGATCCAGGCCTGCTTTTCGGCGGGGGTCTGCTCATGCATTTGGACCTTGCCCGTCGCTTTGATCTGCTCGAGCGCGGTCACGTTGTCCTTCGCCGCCGTGGCGTCGAAGAAGTCGGTCGATTCCTTCACGGCGCGGTCGAGACCCGGCCGCACGTCCGCCGGCAGCCCGTCCCAGAACTTCTTGTTGGTGATCAACGAATAAGTGAGCCGCCCGTGATGCGATACCGTCAGGTATTTCTGCACGTCGTAGAGCTTTTGCGTCCAGATATTCGACGGCACGTTATCCTCGCCGTCGGCGACCCCGGTCTGCAAGGCCTGATAGAGTTCGCCGAAGGCGATGATCTGCGGAATGGCGCCGAGCTCGCGCGCCACCGCATCGAGCACCTTGCTGCCCTGGATGCGCATCTTCAGACCGCGGAAATCGTCGGGCATGATCAGCGGCACGTTCGCCGTATAGACGTGGGAGCCGTTATCCCAATAAGCGAGCGGCGTAACACCCTTGTCTTCGAGCTTCTTGTTGAGCTCGCCCATCATCGGACTCGCCATCATCTGGCGTGCATGCTCGTCGTCCGACATCAGGAACGGCAGATCGAAAACGTCGAACTCCTTGACCCCCAGCGGGCCGAATTTCGAGATCGACGGTGCCAACAGATGCACCGAGCCGAGTTGCAAAGCCTCGAGCTCTTCCTTGTCCTTATAGAGCGAGGAGTTCGGATAGACCTCAACCGTGACTTTGCCGTCGGTATATTTCTCGGCAAGCTGCTTGAACAGCAACGCCGCCTTGCCCTTCGGCGCGTCGGGCGACACGACGTGACTGAATTTGAGCACGATCGCGTCGGCCCGCGCCGGTGTGGCGAGGCCCAGAAATGGTGCCGCGAACGGCGCAGCGGTCAGCGCCAGCGCGGCACGGCGCGTAAGACCCGATTTAGGCTGTTGGAACGTCATAGTCTCCCTCCCAGAGAGTGGCCGCAACAGGCGGCCTATGAAATTTTGCTTTTGGACTTTTCATCGAAGCCTTGGCCCTTTTCATAGCGCGATTGCGTCGGCGGGCCAATGCTACCCTTTGTCCATCCGGGCACGCGGTTAAGCCCGCTCAATGGAACGCGAAGGCCCCCGCCAGCGCCAACACCAGCGCGGGCGGCATGACCACGGCCCCAAGCTTCAGGAATGTCCAAGCGTCGACATGCAAGCCGTCCCGGCGCAGCGCCGAAAGCCACAATATGGTCGCGAGCGATCCAGTGACCGAGAGATTAGGCCCGAGATCGACGCCGATCAGGACCGCGGCGCGGACCTGTTCCGGCACATTGCCCGTTTCGACGACGCGGCCCGCCAGCAGACCCGCCGGCAAGTTATTGACCAGATTGCAGCCGACCGCGAGAACCACTCCCGTTACCCAGGCTGCGAGCACCGCCGACTGCGCGATGAGATGCTGGAGCAGCGCGGTCAGCGCCTCGGTGGCACCGGTTTTCTCCAGCGCTTCGACCAATACGAACAAGCCGGCGACCAGCGGCAAGACGCCCCAACTGATGTCTTTGACGGTATGAACGAGACCATGTCTGGAGCCCCACAACACCACCAGGGCGGTGACAGTACCGGCGATAAAGGTCGGCAGACCCAGCTGGAGATCGAAAGCCGATGCGGTCAACAGCACGATCGAGGTCAGGACGATTCCCGCGGCGGTCAGGCGAGCCGGTCCGGTCAATTCCGGCACTTCGATATCGGTCTCGACCGGCTGGCCGAGATGCCGCCGTTGCGTCAGCCGCAGCACGGCGTAGGTCGCGGCGATCGACAGCACCGAGGCGAGCGCGTAGCGCGGCAGCCATTGCAACAGCGGCGGCATGTGCGAACCATAGATCACCAGATTGGCCGGATTGGAAATTGGCAGCACGAAACTCGCGGCGTTGGCGATGAAGGCGCAGATGAACAGATAAGGCAGCGGCTGCTTGATGCCGGCGGCCCGCATCACGGCCGCAACGGCAGGCGTCAGCACCACGGCGGTCGCGTCATTGGAAAGAAACGCCGTGACGAGGATGCCGACGCCATAGATCAGGGTGAACAGCCGCGACGCCGAACCTTTGGCGAGACGCGCGGCCTTGGCGGCAAGCCAGTCGAACAGGCCCTCCTGCCGCGCCAGTTCGGCCAACAGCATCATGCCGATAAGGAAGAGATAAACGTCGGTGCCGCGCGCCACGCCGGTCAAAGCATCGCGCGACGGCAACAAACCGACGATGACGAGGATCAGCGCAGCCGCTACGGCCCAGATCGCTTCGGGCAAATTGAACGGGCGAATAACGACACCGGCGGCCGCCAATGCCGCGATGGCGCAGGTGGCAACCGTGGCACCGATCATGCCGCGGCCTTCGCCAGACCGGCGTCCGGGCCTGGTTTACGTTCGTCGCGGAGTTTGCTGGTTTCCGGCATGAACATCGCGAAAAATAGCAGCGCCACAAGCGCAATGGCGGCGAGATAAAGAAAACCCGCCGGGTAGCCGTACCATTGCACGACAAATCCCGACGTCAGATTACTTAAACCGGCGCCGATGCCAACGGAAAGCGCCACGAGGCCCTGGGCGAGATTGAAACGACCGGTGCCGCGCATCAGGTCGGACGCGATCAGGATGGCGATGACGCCGAAGATCCCGGCGGCGAGGCCGTCGAGCAGTTGAATGCCGACGACACCGAACGGATTGGTGGTGAAGGAGAACAACAGTCCGCGGACCGGCAGCGTCACCAGCGCCACCAGGAAAATGGTCTTGCGGCCGTAGCCGAGCCGGATCGTCTTGCCGACGCCCCAGGCCACGCCGACCATGACGAGCTGCGCCGCGATGATGCAGGCCGACAGCGTAACAGCGTCGGTGCCGGGATGCGCTTGCGCCAACACCTGCCCTGCCATCGGCAGCATGGCGGCATTGCCGAAGTGGAACAGGATCACCGCGACAAGGAAGATGACGAGATCGCGCCGCTTGAACAGATCGCGGATCGGTATCGGTTCACAATCGGCGCTTTCGCCGCCGCGCGCCAGCGCGTCATCGATCTCGGCTGGATTGATGAGATTGATGACCGCGGCGCTGGCAACGGCAAACGCGCAGACCAGATAGAAAATCCAGTCGTAGCCGAGACGCTGGCCGAGCGTGCCCGCCAGCAGCGGCCGCCAGGAAATTGCCGCCGTGGTTGAAGCTCTCGTTGCGGCTGACGCGGGCATCGAGCCGGCGATGGCCGACGATACCGAGACTGAGCGCCGCGATGGCGGGCGGAATGACGGCCGACGCGGCGCCGAGCATGGCCTGGCCGGCGATGACGACGGCGAATTTGGGGAAAAGCACGATCAGCAGGCAACCGGCAGCGACCATCAGGCCCGACACCGCCACCAGGAGCCGCTTCACTTTGAGGCTGTCGACCAGCAGACCCGCAGGGATCTGACAGATGGCCGCGGCAATGCTCGATGCCGCCATCGCCATGCCGATGGCGCCGGGCTGCCAATGTTCCGATGCTTTGAGGAAGACCGACAGATATGGGCCGACACCGTCGCGCACATCGGCCATCAGGAAATTGATCAGGTCGAGACCGCGCAGGCTTCGCGGCGAGGGATCGACCTTCGTTCCGCCGCGCCGCTCGCCACCGCCATCGTCGTCCATCGGGCTCTCCGGCAAACCTGTTTCAACAATCGCGGAGGGCCAACCGTTCCGGCTCGTCCCGCCCCGCGAAGCGGCAGGGCTGTCCGGGGAATAATTCACCATGTCACGGTGCATGCTCGGCCGAACCGATGCAAATCGATTGTTTCTGGTTGTCGAGACTCAGAAAGGACCGAGCATGCGCTATCTCGATAGCATCATCGGCAGTCTGCTCAAACCGGTGGATCGGCGGCGCTTTGCCGCCATTGTGGATGAGCATGACGGCGATGCCTACGACAAATCGTTCAAGAGCTGGGATCATCTGGTGACGTTGATCTTTGCGCAATTGAGCAATCTCGACAGCCTTCGCGGGCTGGCACTGGCCTTCAATGCCAACGCGCAGACCCACTATCACCTCAATGTCGGCAAGCTTGCCCGCTCGACCTTGTCGGATGCCAACAGGCGACGGCCTGCAGCGGTTTTTGCCGACACCTTTGCGATGCTGGCGGCCACGGCCGATCGCCAGACCCGTCGCCAAGGTACGGCCTTGGTGGCATTGATCGACGCCAGCCCGATTATGGTAAGCAAGATGTGCCAATGGGCCAAATGGAACGGCCGCATTCGCGGCATGAAGCTTCATGCGGTCTATGATCCGCAAGCCGACTGGCCGCGACGCGTTGAGATTACGCCGGCCAATATCAACGACATCGAGGTGGGCCGCCGCACGCCGCTCATCGCCGCTGCGAGCTACATATTCGACAAGGGCTATTATCACTTCGGCTGGTGGAAAAAGATCAATGACGCCAAGGCCTTCTTCGTCACCCGGAGCAAGGTGAGCACGCGCTGGCGCGTCACCAGGCAGCGGCGCGTCGGACGCGCCATCGGCGCTGGCTTCGTCATCCTCGACGATGCCGAGGTGCGGCTTGCCAGCAAGGGCGATTCCGTCCTGCCGATTCCACTCCGCCGCATCCGTATCAAGCGCGAGACCGGCGCCAAGATCACACTGATCACCAACGATCTCAACCGCAGCGCATTGGAAGTTGCGGCGCTCTACAAGAGCCGCTGGCAAATCGAGCTGTTGTTCCGCTGGATCAAGCAGCATCTGCGCATCCGCAAGTTCATCGGTAACAATGAAAACGCCATCCGCCTGCAAATCCTCGCAGCCATGATCGCCTATCTGCTGCTGCGCCTTGCCGCACGCCGTCATGTCGTCACCTTGCCGGCGCTGCGTCTCACCGAACTTATCAGGCAGCGCTTGTTCATGCGCAGACCCATCGCCGAAATCGACAAGCCGCCCCCCTGCAATCCAAGTCGCCGCCAACCCAACTCACCCCCAGGCCAACTCGAGTTCTCTTATGCTTGAACTTCCCCGGACAGCCCTGCGCGCTAGCGGGGAGGGGGGACCACGCGAAGCGTGGTGGGAGGGGCGACTGACTCCACGTTTCGTTTCCGATGCAAGACGATGATCGCTGCCGTCTATATTTCCCTGAAACGCCCCGCCTTCGATGACCTCCCGCACCCCTTCCACCGCGCTACGCGCGGTCCCCCTTCCCCGCTATCGCGGGGCAGGATTAAGCGTTCTCGCGGCGCCTCTTCGCGCCCGAGCTATGCCCACTCCGCCACGTGAAGCACGAAGACCGGGAAGCGTGAGAAAGCCCAAGGGGTGGGGCCCCGGTTTCTCAATGCCTTACGCCGTCTTCGCCAATTCCCATTCCAAACCAATAAGAAAATAGGAAGCAGGACGCCGACAAACGCTGGTACTACCCGCCGCACCATCGGGTGCGGCGCTGTCCCAGCGGGGACAGCTCGTCTGTCGGCGTCCCACCACGGTTCTCACCAAAGGGAGTTGTCGTCCCTAAGGCTCAGCTTCAGGCCAGGTTTCCTGGGACGCGGTCTGACGCATGATCCGGAAAGATCATGCGCAAGCTAGAACTCCGCTTGCGGGTGTTACCCGCCTTCGCCTGTCCCAGCCCGGGGAAGCACCTCCCACTCCGGTCGTAATGCCGGATGACATGATGCCCAAGCCGCCCGGGAACAGGGTGGATGACCCCATCCGCGGGCACCGCACTCGCTCCGCCGCCGGAAAGTCCCCTCGCCGGCAGCGTCCGTATCGAGCGAGTATTGCTCGGGCATATGTATCTATACCAGTGACGCATGTCAAGACGATGTTCCCGATAGGGAGACAATTATTTAATGTCGGCAACTCCCCTCTCCCCTGCGCGTGAGAAGAAAGAGTTACTAATCGCCGCACCCTGCGTGCCGTTGAGCATCACTAACGGGAACTCGCGGCCATCCGGCGTGTTACCTTATTAGGGAAAATTCCGCGGATGCGGGTATAGGGGCTTCATGGAACTGACTAACAAGACTCGACGCTTCGCTCACCGTCGACGCTCGTTACCGCCTTCTGGTCGAGGCTGTGACGGATTACGCCATCTTCATGCTGGACCCCAACGGCATCGTATCCAGCTGGAATCCCGGCGCGCAGCGTATCAAGGGATACCTTGCAGACGAAATCATCGGCCAGCACTTCTCGCGATTTTATACCGAGGAAGACCGAAACTCCGGGCTTGCGGTACGCGCCTTGGAGACCGCCCGGCGCACGGGCAAGTTCGAGCACGAAGGCTGGCGCGTCCGCAAGGACGGCACCCGGTTCTGGGCGGCGGTCGTGATCGATCCGATCTGGTCCCCGTCCGGGGGACTTGTCGGCTATGCCAAGATCACGCGCGACCTCACCGAGCGCAGGGAAGCCGAGCAGATGCTCAAGCTCAGCGAGGAGCAGTTCCGGCTTCTGGTGCAAGGCGTCACCGACTACGCCATCTACATGCTCGACCCCGAGGGCAACGTATCCAACTGGAACCTCGGCGCACAACGCATCAAGGGCTACAGGCCCGAGGAAATCATCGGCCGTCATTTCTCGCAATTTTATACCGACGAGGATCGCGCCGCCGGCGAACCGCGCCGCGCGCTGGAGACGGCACTACGCGACGGCAAATTCGAGAAGGAAAGCTGGCGTGTCCGCAAGGACGGCACCCGCTTTTGGGCTCATGTCGTTATCGATCCGCTGCGTGACGAAAGCGGAACGCTGCTCGGCTTCGCCAAGATAACCAAGGACGTCAGCGAACGCAGGGAAGCCCAGATAAAGCTTGAAAAGACCCGCGCGGCTCTCAACCAAGCCCAGAAAATGGAAGCAATCGGCCACCTTACCGGCGGCATCGCGCATGATTTCAACAACCTTCTGATGGCGGTGTTGAGCAGTCTCGAACTCATCCGCAAGCGGCTGCCCGAGGATCCGAAACTCACGATGCTGCTGGACAACGCGGTGCAAGGCGCTCAACGCGGTGCGAATCTTACTCAGCGCATGCTCGCCTTCGCGCGACGCCAGGATTTGAACAGCGAAACCATCCATATTCCGGACCTGGTCCGCGGCATGAGCGACATGCTGCAACAGGCGCTGGGACGAACAATTTCAATCGAGACCCGCTTTCCGCTTAAACTGTCGCCCATCCTCGCCGACACCAACCAGCTTGAGATGGCGCTGCTCAATCTCGCCGTGAATGCGCGCGATGCCATGCCGCAGGGCGGCCAGATCATCATTGCGGCGAATGAAGAAAGCTTAAGCGCCGACAACGCCCACGACATGAAATCCGGGCGATATGTCCGCCTTAGCGTGACTGACAGCGGCGAAGGCATGGATGCGGAAACGCTCAGACACGCGACCGAGCCGTTCTTCACCACCAAAGGCCCGGGCAAAGGCACCGGCCTCGGCTTGCCGATGGTGCATGGCCTCGCCGAGCAATTCGGCGGCCGCTTCGACTTGCGCAGTCGTGTCGGCGAAGGCACGGTCGCGGAAATCTGGCTGCCGGCCGACGAGGGTGCTGCAAAGCCCGCGGCGGAAAGCCCTCCGGCGCGCCCCAAGGAAAGATTCTACGAGCCGCTGGTCGTCCTCGCCGTGGATGACGATCCGCTGGTGCTGACCAACACCATCGCCATGCTGGAGGATATCGGCCATACTGCGATTGCAGCGCCGTCGGGCCGCATCGCACTCGACATTCTGCGCAGTGAAGATTCCATCGATCTGGTCATTACGGACCAGATCATGCCCGACATGACCGGCGCGGAGCTCGCGAAGGCGGTCCGCGCGCAATGGCCCAAGCTTCCGATCATTCTCGCGACCGGCTTTGCCGAAGCACCATCAGACCGTGTCGCGCTGCCGCGGCTGGCCAAACCGTTTACCCAAGCGGACCTGGCCGAGAAAATTTCGGTGCTGCAGAGTCAAACTGGTAAAAAAGGCCGCGTCTTGCGCCTCCGCCGGGGCGAAACTTCGAAAGCGTAACCGTCGGGCGCACGATCCGTCACCCTGCTCGGCTGAAAGCCGAGCCTCGAAGGGCGGCACGGCGGTGCAGTCTTCACCCTTCGAGGCCCGCGCTTTGCGCGGGCACCTCAGGGTGACGACACCGGCTGCAATGAGATGCGGCGCTCAACTCTCATTCGGGCTTTCTTAAGACCTGCGACGGGGCGCCGAGTGCGGCCCTTTTTCATCCGCAAAGTTTCCCAGGTGCTTCCCCTAAATGCCCGCAATTGACCGCTGTCTATAGCCGGGGCGTTATCAAGCGGACGGGGATGTAAGGCGTGAAGAAACTGGCAATCGCTGTTGCCTTGTGCGTTTCGTTGATCGGTTCTCCGGTTCAAGCCAAGACCTTTATCGGCGTGTTGTGGCCGATGTTCGGGCCTTTGCCGGCGATCGGGCTCGTCGAGCTGGTCTCCGAACTCAGAATGATGCCGGACGTCGAAGTCAGCACCTATCTGCATCAGGACTGGCCGAACCTGGTCAACGACCTCGCCAGGCAACCGCCGGGCACGCGCACGGTGGTCATCGGCTATAGCCTCGGCGCCAACAGTTCGGTGTTTGTCGCCAATAAAGCGAGATACGTCGATGAGATCATCGCCCTGCAACCCTCGATGCTGAGCTGGAATCCGCCTGTCACGGGACGGGTTGGAAAAATGATCGAGGTCTATAATCCGAACCCATGGGAAACTTTTGGCGGCATGGGCTCGAAGAAATTGATCGGGCCCCACATCGAGTACATCGCCAACAACGACTCCCATCCCGGCGCGCAATTCAGTTTTCAGTTTCGCGATCTGGTGAAATCCGAAGTCGCCAGGATCAGCAACGAGGACCGGGTGGAAATGGCGCAAGCGCCAACGGCGAGATCCTACCAGGTCGCGCAGGTCGCGCGCTCGGCGAGACCTGAACGTGTGGCGGAAAGAACGACCGATCAGCAAAGGGATCGGGAGGCCAAAGATCGCATCCACTTGGCGGACGCCGACATGCCGCAAACCGACCTGACACAAGCCGACAGGCCGCAATCGCAGGCGCCGGCCGCGCTTGAACCGGTCGCGCAGGGGCAGCCGCAATACGAGGTAAGAAACGCACCGAAAGAGTTGGTGGCTTTTCTCGACACCCTGTCGAGTACGGTGGATTTGGGAGACTTGTCCGCCGCACACGAACTGACACCCGCCGATCTGATGGATTATGCAAAAAGAGCCCATCCCGGCGCATCCGCACCCGCCGACCGTCCGCAGCCAACGAGCAGGCTCTAGACGATGATCCGATCAAATGGAATCGGATTCGGGATCTAATGCATCGCCACCGCGGTGCGCGGCACCAGCGCGCCGGGGTGGCGGATCACATTGCCCGCGAGGCGGTGCGCGGCGCCGGCGGCTTGCGACGGGTCGCTGCCGGACATTCGCGCGGCGAGGTAGCCGGCATTGAAGCCGTCGCCGGCCGCGGTTGCATCGATCGGCACCAGCACTTCGGGCACCGGGACGAATTCCTGGCTGCCTGAGACCGCGACCAGCGCGCTGTTCGGGCCGTTCTTGATCACGATTTCGCCGATGCCGAAGGCCTGCAGCCGAGCCACGGTGCTTTCCGGCGACGGATCGCCCCACAGCACCGCCTCGTCGTCGAACGCCGGCAGCGCGATATCGACGCGCTTGAGCGCTTCCATGAAAACGGTACGGGTGCGGGCGAGATCGCCTTTCCAGCCGCGCGGCCGGAAATTGCCGTCGAAGGCGATCTTGCTGCCCTGCTGGCGCGCCACTTCGAGCACGGCGAGGAAGCGGCCGAGACCTTGGGTCGAGTAGAGCGACAGCGTGATGCCGGAGAAGTAAATCAGCCGCGCGTTGGTCAGGCTTTCGGCGACGCGCATCCAATCCGGCAGTTCGAATAGCTCGCTTGCCGGGGCGCCCTCGCGCCAGGTCCGCACGGCGCGTTCGCCGCCAGGCCCATTCTCGACCAGGCATAGGCCTGGCAGCCGGCCGGGCACCCGCAGAATGAGATCGGACGACACGCCTTCGGCGGCGGCGAGCGCGACGACGCTGTCGGAATAGGGGTCGTCGCCGACCGCGGTGGCGAAACCGGCATTGATGCCGGCACGGGCGAGATAGACGGCGGTATTGAAGGCGTCACCGCCGCTCGACAGCGCGAACGTGCCGTCGGCGCCTCGCGCCATTTCGATCAAAACCTCGCCGACGCAGACGGCGCCGGATTTTTGCTCGCTCATTGGCTTGCCCGCTGGTCGCAAGTCTTATCGCTGCGGCCGCAGCGGTTAGCAAGGCGGCCCCAAACCGAATCAAACCAAGCCGGACCCAAACGGCGAACGAAAGGGCTGGAACCGGCGCTTCTAACTGTTATATTGTAACAATTATCGATTGCCCGGGATCACATGACACATCACCACCATGACGGCGCCGGCCACCCCTCGCCGGCGATTTTGCCGTCGCTCTTGCGGCTTTCGGCGCCGCTCCGGCTTGCCGTCGCCGGCTCCTTGATCGCCCTGATCTGGGCGGCGTTCCTGTGGGCAACGCAGTGAGAGCGCCCATGCCGCAATTGCGTTTCCACAACCTCACGCTCGGCTATGAGCGCCACCCGGCCGTCCATCACCTCGATGGTGCGGTGGAAGCAGGCGCCCTCATGGCGGTGGTCGGTCCGAACGGCGCCGGCAAATCGACTTTGTTCAAGGGCATCACCGGCGCGATCAAGCCGCTGGCGGGCGCGATCGAGCGCGGCGGCATCGACGCCCGCGACATCGCCTATCTGCCGCAGGTCGCCGACATCGACCGAACTTTTCCGATCAATGTCTATGACCTGGTGGCGATGGGCTTGTGGCGCAGCAAGGGGCTGTTCGGCGGCTTTGGCGCCAGGGATCATCGCACCATCGAAGCCGCGGTGGCGACGGTCGGACTCACCGGCTTCGAGGACCGCAGCATCGGCACGCTGTCCGGCGGCCAGATGCAGCGCATGCTGTTTGCCCGCCTGCTGGTGCAGGACGCCCGCGTCCTCGTGCTCGACGAGCCGTTCACCGCGCTCGACGACAACACCACCGACGATCTGCTCGCGCTGGTGCGGCGCTGGCACAGCGAACAGCGCACCGTGCTGGTCGCGCTGCACGACATCAATCTGGTGAAAGCGCGTTTCCCCAACACGCTGCTGCTGGCGCGCGAGCCGGTCGCCTGGGGCCTTACCGCCGACGTGCTGACGCCGGAGAATTTCAGCAAGGCACGCCGCATGTGCGAGGCGTTCGACGAACGGGCGGCGGCTTGCGCCGTGCCGGAACCGGCTTAGGCCCATGTATCGGTTCTTGTTCGAGCCTTTCGCCGACCCGGCGGTCCGCCACTCGCTTGCCGCCGTCGTGGCGCTGTCGTTCAGCGCGGCGCCGATCGGCGTATTTTTGATGCTGCGGCGCATGAGCCTGGTCGGCGATGCGATGGCGCATGCCATCCTGCCCGGCGTTGCGATCGGCTTTCTCGTCGCCGGCCTCGACGTATTTGCCATGACGCTGGGCGGCCTCGCCGCCGGCCTTGTCATTGCGCTTGCCGCCGGCGCGGTCAGCCGCGCCACCAAGCTGCAGGAGGATGCATCGCTCGCGGTATTTCTTCTGGTCTCGCTGGCGCTGGGCGTCGTGATCGTCACCGTCAACGGCATTGATATCGAACGGCTGATGACGTTCCTGTTCGGCGAGACGGCGGCGAAGATGAACACCGACAAGCTTTTCGTCATCGCTGGCAATTCGACCGTCAGCCTCGTCGCGCTGGCGCTGATCTACCGGCCACTTGTGCTCGGTTGCGTCGACCCCGGATTTTTGCGCTCGGTCAGCCGGGCCGACGGCATTGCGCATCTGACTTTTCTGGCGCTCCTGGTGCTCAACCTGATCGATGCCTTCCACGCGCTCGGCACGCTGCTTGGCGTCGGCATCATCATCATCCCGGCCGGTATCGCGCGGTTCTGGAGCCGCGACATCTCGATGATGATCGCGTTCGCGATTGCAAGTGCGCTGATTTCCGGCTGGGCCGGGCTGCTGTTTGCATATCACGAAGACATTCCCGCCGGGCCGGCGGTGACCTTGGCCGCCGGTGTTCTCTATATCGGCTCGGTTCTGTTCGGGCGGATCGGCGGGCTGGTCTGGCAGGTCTTTCCGGGGCGGCACCTGGAGGCCTGACCGGCATCCTATCGGTTTTGCCTTAGGGGTTTTGCTTTCTTTGGCCACTCAATATATCTGCGGCTCATTCTGGAGTGATTGCACCCATGTCTGTTCCCACGCCTGACGCGCCTCAAGCCGAAAAAGTCCAAGAAAAGGTCCCCGTCACCGTGCTCACCGGCTATCTCGGCGCCGGCAAGACCACGCTGCTCAATCGCATCCTGTCGGAGCCGCACGGCAAGAAATACGCCGTCATCGTCAATGAATTCGGCGAGATCGGCATCGACAACGATCTCGTCGTCGGCGCCGACGAGGAAGTGTTCGAGATGAACAACGGCTGCATCTGCTGCACCGTGCGCGGCGACCTGGTGCGTATCCTTGACGGCCTGATGCGGCGCAAGGGCAAGTTCGACGCCATCATCGTCGAGACCACCGGCCTCGCCGACCCGGCGCCGGTGGCACAGACGTTTTTCATGGATGAGAACGTCGGCAGGAAGACGCGGCTCGACGCGGTGGTGACGGTCGCCGACGCCAAATGGCTGAGCGAGCGGCTCAAGGATGCCCCGGAGGCCAAGAACCAGATCGCTTTTGCCGATGTGATCCTGATCAACAAGACCGATCTAGTATCGCCCGGCGAACTTGCCGAGGTCGAGGCCCGCATCCGCGGCATCAATCCTTACGCCAAGCTGCATAAGACGCAGCGCGCGCAAATCGCCTTGAACGAAGTTCTCGGCCGCAACGCTTTCGATCTCGACCGTATTCTCGAAATCGAGCCGGAATTCCTCGAGGGTGACGGGCACGATCATCATCACCACGATCACGACCATGGTCACGATCATGACCATGATCACGACCACGCCCATCATCACGGCGGCCTCAAGCATTATCACGACGAGGATATGCAATCGATTTCGTTGAAGACCGACAAGCCGCTCGATCCGGACAAGTTCTTTCCGTGGGTGCAAAACCTGGTGCAGACCGAAGGCCCGAGCATTCTGCGCAGCAAGGGCATTCTGTCGTTCAAGAACGACGATCAGCGCTTCGTCTTCCAGGGCGTGCACATGATTCTCGACGGCGACCATCAGCGGCCGTGGAAAGACGGCGAGAAGCGCGACAGCCGCATCGTCTTCATCGGCCGCAACCTGCCGGGCAAGAAGATCACCGAAGGTTTCGAAAGCTGCGTGGCATAATTTCTTCAACCTCCCCTGCAGGGGGAGGTCGGTTCGCGGAGCGAACCGGGTGGGGTGGTTGGCGGCGGCTTCGCTTCACCCCACCCCGCTCGCCTTCGGCGAACGACCCTCCCCCTCCAGGGGAGGGTAATTAGAGCGAGCACATCGGTCATGACTGATACCCGCAACGACACCGTCTCCGTCGTCGACCGCACGCGCTCCGTCGCGGTGGAAGGCGCTGTCGTCGGCGCGCACTTTCTCGGCCGCACCGCCGCCTTCGTGCTCGGCGAGGAAGCGATCGTGCTCGCGGCGTCGGATGGAGAGCCGCGCCGTGTTGCCGTCCATGGCGGCGCGATTCTGGCGACGGCCGCCGACGGCGAGCGCATCGTCTCGGGCGGCGACGACGGCAAGCTGATCGAGACTGACGCCAAGGGCGAGAGCCAGACACTCGCCGCCGATCCAAAACATCGCTGGATCGATCATGTCGCGCTCGGCCCGGACGGCGCCGTGGCCTGGTCGGCGGGCAAGACCGCTTTCGTGCAGGCAAAAGAGCTCCGGCAATTCGAAGCGCCGTCAACCGTCGGCGGGCTGGCGTTTTTGCCGAAGGGATTTCGGCTCGCCATCGCGCACTACAATGGCGCCACGCTGTGGTTTCCGAACGCGCCGCAGGCCGCTCCGGAAAAACTCGAATGGAAGGGCTCGCATCTCGGCGTCACCGTGAGCCCCGACGGCCGCTTCCTGGTCACCACCATGCAGGAGCCGATGCTGCACGGCTGGCGGCTGGTCGATCGCCAGCACATGCGCATGTCCGGTTACGCCGCCCGCGTCACCTCGGTCGGCTGGACTCCGGGCGGCCGCTTTCTCGCCACCTCGGGCGCGACGCAGCTCATCCTGTGGCCGTTCCACGCCAAAGACGGTCCGATGGGCAAGCAGCCGCTGGTCCTGGCGCCCTTCGAGCATCGCGTCGAAACGGTGGCGTGCCATCCGCGCCAGGACATCGTCGCCGCCGGTTATGGCGACGGACTGGTCCTGCTGGTACGGATCGAAGACGGCGCCGAAATCCTCGCCAAGAAACCCGGCGATGCACCAGTCACCGCATTGGCCTGGAGCGCCGACGGCCTTCTCCTCGCCTTCGGAACCGAAAGCGGCGAAGCCGGCGTGATCGACCTGGCATAGTCGCGCACGGAACCCCGACCGTTCGCCGGCCGTTATCTCTCCATGAAAAATGGCAAATCCCTCTATGTCGCGCTGACACTTGCGCTCGCTTTGACGTCGGCGGCGTCTGCTCAAACCCCAACCGCCGATCCGAAAGCGGCTGATCCAAAAGCTTGTGCCAACGGCGCACCTAATTCACCCGGGACGCTGAGCGACAAGCTCAGCCAGTCGAACGGCGTGATCTGTCCGCCGAATGTCGATCAAGGCATGAAAGCGCCGACGCCGAACACCGGCAAAATGCCGGTGATCCCGCCGCCGGGCAGCCCCGGCGGCAATCCGGACGTGCAGCCGAAATAATTCGAGGAACGGATTCTATTTTGTCCAGTTTTCCCAACGCAATCCGGCAACTCGTGAAAACTCCTTCTCATTGGCGGTGATGAGCGCAAAGTTGTGACGAATAGCTTGCGCCGCAATAAGATAATCGTATGGGCCGATTGGCCTTCCGCTTCGCTAAGTTCTGCCCGAATATTTCAAGCGATCTTTGCATCTTCTTCATCGAAAGAAAGAACAGCAATGGATCTTAGAAAAGCTTCTAGAGCTTCAGCATTCGCTTCGGCCTGGGCGCTTTTCGCTACTCCGAATCTCAATTCAAAAACACTTATTGTCGAGACTTCTGGATAGAGCGCGGCGCGGATCAGCGGCGCGCAATCGTTGAAGCACTGATGCAGGCCGACCGTTTATTACGGCGATGCAGACATTTGTATCGAGCAGAATCACTCGTCGAAATCGGAAAAATCACGCACTTGCATCGGAGGCTGCTCGCGCCCGTTCGGAAAGATTGAATCGCCGCGCAGCCGATCGATCTGGGCCAGCCATGCCTTCGGATCGAACTTCATCGGCTGAGGAAGCCCATCTCGGCCAACGCGCGGCGATTTGGTTCTTTGTCTGCCATCAGATCACATATTGCCGCAGCGGCGGGTAGCCGTTGAAGCCGACCGAGGAATAGGTCGCGGTGTAGGCACCGGTCGCTTCGATCAGCACCTTGTCGCCGATGGCGAGCGTGACCGGCAGCGGATAGGGCGTCTTTTCGTAGAGCACGTCGACCGAGTTGCAGGTCGGGCCGGCGATGACGCAGGGCACCGTCTCGTCGCGATCATGCGTGGTGCGGATCGGGTAGCGGATCGACTCGCCGATGGTCTCGGCGAGGCCGTGGAATTTGCCGATATCGAGATAGACCCAGCGCAACTCGTCTTCCGGCGAACGCTTGGCGATCAGCACCACCTCGGCCTCGATGACGCCGGCATTGCCGACCAGCCCGCGGCCGGGCTCGACGATGGTGTTCGGCAGATTGTTGCCGAAATGCTTGCGCAGCGCCTTGAAGATCGCCTTGCCGTAGCTTTCGAGCTTCGGCGTCTTGCGGATGTATTTGGCCGGGAAGCCGCCGCCGAGATTGACCATCGCCAGATTGATGCCGCGCTCGGCGCAGCTGCGGAAGACCGACGCCGCCGAAGCAAGCGCGCGATCCCAGGCTTCGACATTGTGCTGCTGCGAGCCGACGTGGAACGAAATGCCATGCGGCACCAGGCCGGAGCGATGCGCCAGTTCGAGAATATCGGCGGCATAAGCCGGCTCGCAGCCGAACTTGCGCGACAGCGGCCATTCGGCGCCGGAACCGTCGCAGTGGATGCGGCAGATCACCCGGCTCCCCGGCGCGGCGCGCGCCACCTTCTCGACTTCGGCCTCGCAGTCGACCGCGAACAGCGTGACGCCGAGCCCATAGGCCTGCGCGATCTCACGCTCTTTCTTGATCGTGTTGCCGTAGGAAATGCGGTCGGGCGTAGCGCCGGCGGCGAGCACATCGTGGGTCTCGGCGATCGACGCGACGTCGAAGCAGCAGCCGAGCCCGGCCAGGAGTTTGAGGATCTCCGGCGCCGGATTGGCCTTCACGGCATAGAACACCTTGGTGTCCGGCAGCGCCTTGGCGAAGTTCTGATAGTTCTCGCGGACGACATCGAGGTCGACGACGAGGCAGGGTCCGTTATCGGTACGTTGCTTGAGGAATTCGCGGATGCGTGCGGTCATTGCAACCCAGCTCCCTGATCCGGCCGGCGGCGTAGCCGCCGATGTGAACCTCCTGCGACGCGCGTCGTTCCGCACCATTGCGAAACGCGTTGCGCCACCGTGATGGTTGCCTTGGTCCGGATGAGGGAGATCCCGTTCCGCACTGCTGGCAAAGATGGACAAGCCTCTTCGGTGTCCCCGGCATTGGCGCCGGCAGTAACCAAAAAAGCCCTTCCGTCGTTGCTTTAAGCCGCGTCGCCCGTTGAGAACGGGCATTGCCGGTTTCGCCTCCGGCTGCCGGTCGCTGGAGCAAGGAAGTAGGCGCAACAAACAAGCGCTCTTCCTTAGGCGGCTGTCCGGCCTCTTGTCCGGATGCCCACCGACCGACACACGGCCACAGGCACGTGCGAAATTGGGCAATTTCGCCAATAAGCGATTTAGCCCGCGTGTGCAAGCAATTTAGTCTTAAGCAAAAGTAAAATGCGGAGACTCTTGTGCGCTCCGCGCCACCGCGCGCGCGGCGTCAGTCGGCAAACGGCTCGACGTGATGCGCCGCGCGCACGAACTGCACCATCACGGCGACGCCGCAGGCCATGAACAAGCCGTCGAGCACGCGCGCGCCCAGCGTGCCGAGCGCAAACAGATTGGCGATCGCCCAGCTGCCGGCGAAGGCCGCGCCGAACACCTCGGCGCCGATCAGGATCGCCGCGCTGAGCACGGTCAGCACGTTCAGCCAGTGGATGCGCCGGGGGCGCGAAGAGTTCGTTTTATCCATGGTACTCACGCTGCGTCACGGGCGGTCTTTTGCGCCAATAGGCCGGCTTCGACAAGGGCCGCGCCGATGCGGTCGATCTCGGCGCGGGTGAGCTTGACCAGCGGCGGGCGCACCACGGCGCGCGGCAGCCGGCCGAGCAGGACCAGCGCCTCCTTCATGCGGTTGTGCATGTCGGCCCAGGGCTCGGCATAGAACACACGGGCGAGCGGATAGATACGGTCGTTGAGGCGGCGCGCCTCGGCGAGATCGTTGGCCTTGACCGCGCGGAACAGCGCCGCCTGGAGATCGGCGATGACGCTGCCGGAGCCGGAAAGGAGCCCGTTGCAGCCGAGCACCAGCGACGAGAACAGCCAGGCGCTGTGGGTGGTGAGCACGTTCACCGGCCGCGGCAGGTTTTGCAGCGTGCGGATATGCATCTCATGCTGCGGCACATTGCCCGCCCAATCCTTGATGGCGCGGATGCTCGGCACCTCCTCGATCATTTTCAGGAGCGTGTCGCGCGGATAGCCCTGGCCGGTCGCCAGTGGATATTGGAACACGATGATCGGCAGGCTGGTGGCGTCGGCGATGCGCTTGAAGTGCTCGACCGCCATGGCCGGCGACTGGCCGAGCGTGAACGGCGCCGGCGGAAATACCAGGAGCGCAGACGCCCCGCCTTCGTCCGCCATGCGGGCGAGGCGCGCGGCTTCGAGGCTGCCGTCCGCCCAGATGCCGTTGACGATCGGCAAACGGCCGCCGATTTCGTCCTGGGCGATCTCAAGGACCCGGCGCTGCTCGTCGAAGCTGCAGGAGGCGACCTCGGTGGAATGGGCGTTCAGGGTGATGGCGGAGAGGCCCTCGACCGCGGCCACGTCGCGCAGATGCGAGCGGAAACTCTTTTCGTCGATCGACAGATCGTCGAAGAATGGCAGTAAAACGGCCGGAATGACGCCATGCGGCACATAATGGGCGTGACGGGGCATTTCGGTCTCCTTCCGGGTTTTGGCCTTTTCCGGGTTTTGGCCTTGGCGGGGAGGACATATATCACGGTCGCTCCCGCATTTGGTATGACCCTCCCATGACCAAAACCCCCTCCCCGACCGCCGATCTCGCCAATCCCTTCTTCGAGAGCTGGACCACCCCCGATCAGGTTCCGCCTTTCGGCAGCATCGCCCCCGAGCATTTCCGTCCTGCCTATGACAAGGCGCTGGCCGAGCACGATGCCGAGCTTGCGGCCATCACCGCCAATTCGGCGCCTCCGACCTTCGACAATACGATCGGGGCCCTGGAATTGAGCGGGCGCGCGCTTGAGCGCGTCGGCAACGCGTTTCAGCTGCTGACCGGCGCGCATTCGAACGATGCACTGCTTGAGATCGAGCGCGACATGTCAGCGCCGATCGCCCGGCACTGGCACAAGATCCATACCAATTCGGCGCTGTTCCGGCGCATTGATACGGTCATGCGCGAGGCCGATGCGCGAGGGCTCAATGCCGAGCAGAAGCGGGTTACCGAGCGCTATCACACCAGCTTCCGCCGTGCGGGCGCTGCGCTCGATGCCGCGGGCAAACAGCAACTCGCCAAGATCATCGAACGGCTGGCGGAGCTCGGCACCGCCTTCAGCCAGAACGTGCTCGCCGACGAGCAGGCTTTCACGCTCCAGCTGAAAGACGAGGCCGATCTCACCGGCCTGCCCGATTTCATGCGCGAAGCGATGAAATCGGACGCGCAGGAGCGTGGGCTCGGCGGCTATGTGGTCACGCTATCGCGCTCGAGCGTCGAGCCGTTTCTGCAATTTTCCGACCGTCGCGATCTGCGCGAGAAAGTCTTTCGCGGCTTCGTCGCCCGTGGCGACAATGGCGGCACGACCGACAACAAGAACAACATTGCCGAGATGGTCCGGCTGCGTGCCGAGCGGGCGAAACTGCTCGGCTATGCCGACTTCGCGCATTACCGGCTGGACGATGCCATGGCCCGCACGCCCACCGCGGCGCGCGAGCTGCTCGACGCGGTGTGGGCGCCGGCGCGCTCGCGCGCGCTTGCCGACCGGGATGCCATGCAGGCGCTGATCGCCGAAGAAGGCGGCAACTTCAAGCTCGAGCCGTGGGATTGGCGCTATTATGCCGACAAGCTGCGGCAGCGCCGCTGCGATTTCGACGAGGCCGCGATCAAGCCCTATCTCAAGCTCGACCGCATCGTCGAAGCCGCCTTCGATACCGCGCAGCGCCTGTTCGGATTGAGCTTCGTGCCGCGCCCCGATGTGCCGGTCTGGCATCCCGACGTGCGGGTGTGGGAAGTGCGCGGCGCCGCGGGCAACAAGGTCGGGCTGTTCTTCGGCGATTATTTTGCCCGCGCCACCAAGCGCAGCGGCGCCTGGATGACGTCGCTGCGCGATCAGGAGCGGTTCGCCGGCGACATCACCCCGCTCATCATCAATGTGTGCAATTTCGCCAAAGCACCCGATGGCGAGCCGACGCTGCTCAGCTTCGACGAAGCCCGCACGCTGTTTCACGAATTCGGCCACGCGCTGCATGGCCTGCTCTCCTCGGTGACTTATCCGACCATTTCGGGCACCAACGTTGCCACCGATTTCGTCGAGCTGCCGTCGCAGCTCTATGAGCATTGGTTTCAGCAGCCCGATGTGTTGCGCCGCTTCGCGCGGCACTACCAGACCGGCGAACCGATGCCCGAGGAATTGCTGCAACGGCTCGTCGCCGCGCGCAATTTCGACAAGGGCTTTGCCACCGTCGAGTTCATCGCTTCCGCGATGGTCGATCTGGATTTCCATTCGCTGCCGGCGCCCGCGGAAAACAGCGGCAATATCGATTCCACGGCATTCGAAACGAAGTCACTGTCGCGGATCGAAATGCCCGACGAGATCGTCATGCGGCACCGCCCCCCGCATTTCGGTCATATCTTTTCCGGCGGCGGCTATGCGGCGGCCTATTACAGCTATATGTGGTCGGAGGTGCTCGACGCCGATGCCTTCGCCGCTTTCGAGGAAACCGGCGATATTTTCGATCCGGCAACCGCGAAGCGGCTGCACGACACGATTTATTCAGCCGGCGGCTCGCAGGATCCGGCTGAAGCCTACAAAGCCTTCCGTGGCCGATTGCCGACCGCCGATGCGCTGCTGCGCAAGCGCGGCTTTATCGAGTCGGCGGCGACGAATTGAGAGATTGACCAGCACCATGGACCTCCACAGCGCCGGCCACAGCCGCGGCGTCGTTTGCGCGCCGCACTCCGCCGCCGTCGAAGCCGGCCGCGCCATTCTCGCCGAAGGCGGCAACGCCGTCGAAGCCATGTTGGCGATGGCCGCGGCGATCGTCGCGGTCTATCCGCACATGAACCATATCGGCGGCGACGGCTTTTGGCTGATCCGCGAGCGGAGCGGCCGGGTGCGCGCGATCATGGCGCCGGGTCCTGCGGGTGCAAAGGCAAAGCCTGAACTTTATCGCGACTATGAGGCGATCCCGCCCCGCGGGCCGCTCGCCGCGCTGACCGTGCCTGGCGCCGTCGGAGGCTGGGCGCTGGCGCAGGAAGCGGCAAAAGCGAACGGCGGGAAAATGCCGCTCGACGTCGTGCTCTCGCCGGCCATTGCGCTCGCCCGCGACCCCTATACCGTCACCCGCAGCCAGGCGCGGCTGACGCATGCCCATCTTGCCGAACTGAAAGACGTGCCGGGTTTCGCAGCGACGTTCCTGACGGACGGCAAACCGCCGGCGGCCGGCGACAAGCTCAAACAGACCGCGCTCGCCGCGACGCTCGCTCAGCTCGCGCATTCGGGCCTCGACGATTTCTATCGCGGCGACATCGGGCGCGAGATCGCAGCCGACCTCGAACGCATCGGCAGCCCGCTGACGCGTGCCGATTTCGAGCGTTACCGCGCCAAGATCGCGGAACCGCTGCGCATAACGCTGCCTTCAGCCACGATCTACAACACCGGCGCGCCGACCCAGGGCGTCGTCTCGCTGATGATCCTGGCGCTGTTCGCCCGGCTCAATGTGAAAGCGCCGGAAGGTTTCGATCATATCCACGGCCTGGTCGAGGCCACAAAGCGCGCACTGCGGATGCGCGACCGCGTCGTTACCGATCCGAACTATCTGGAAGAGCCGCTCGACCGCTGCCTCGACGCGGGCTTCATCGCCGGCGAGGCGGCGAAGATCGACCGCCGCAGGGCCGCGCCTTGGCCGTCCGCCGCCGGCGGCGGCGACACGATCTGGATGGGGGCCGCCGACACCTCGGGCCTGGTCGTGTCCTATATCCAATCGATCTATTGGGAGTTCGGCTCCGGCTGCGTGCTGCCGGCGACCGGCGTGCTCATGCAGAACCGCGGCGCGAGCTTTTCGCTTGATGCTGACGCTTTGAATTATCTGGCGCCCGGGCGGCTGCCGTTCCACACGCTCAATCCGGCGCTCGCGGTGCTCAATGACGGCCGCGTCATGGCCTACGGCACCATGGGCGGCGACGGCCAGCCGCAAACCCAAAGCGCGGTGTTCACCCGCTATGTCGATTTCCGCGAGCCGCTCGCCGAAGCGCTCGACCGGCCGCGCTGGGTGCTCGGCCGCACCTGGGGCGCGGCAAAAACCGCGCTGCGGCTCGAGCCGCGCTTCGACGGCAATCTGATCGACGCGCTGATTTCCGCCGGCCACGATGTCGAGGTGATCGACGAGCCCCACGCCGACCTCATGGGCCACGCCGGCGCCGCGGTGCTGCATCCGAACGGCAGTTGCGAGGCCGGCCACGATCCGCGCGCGGATGGCGGGGCGGCGGGGGTGTGATTTTTAGGCCGGATAGAGCGAAGCGACATCCGGGATCAACTTTGCCACTGCACCTCGGATTTCGTTTCGCTTATTCCGAGCTACTGGAGGTTCACGCGGCTCGAAGCCCCTTGATACGTTTGGCATCCTCGGGTTTGAGATTTCGCCGCGCCAATTTCAGATCGTAATGCGTCTGAAGATTGAGCCAGAACTCCGGACTGTTGCCAAAATATAGACTCAGCCGGAGCGCCGTGTCGGCAGTGATGCGCCGTCGGTTGTTGACGATCTCGGCAATCCAATTCGGCGAAATCCCGATCGCTTTGGCGAGCTGGTTCTGCGAGAGACCGTACTCCGCAAGAAATTCCTCCTTCAGCATTTCGCCGGGCGTGACCGCTGCAAATTCGTTCTGCGCCATCGCAGTCTCTCCTCAATGATAATCCACGATCCGAACCTCGTGCGGCTCGCCGTTAATCCATCTGAAGACCACTCGCCACTGATCGTTGATCCGGATCGAGTGAAATTCCCTCAGATCGCCCTTGAGCTTCTCTAGTCGGTTCGATGGCGGAATCGTCAAATCGTCCAGCCGACCCGCGGCGTTGACCGCTTCGAGCTTGCGCTTGGCACTGCGGGCAATCCCCTCAAATTGGCGAACACGCTCATCGTGAAACAAAGCCTCCGTCTGCTTGTCACCGAACGATCGGATCATAGCTCGAATATACCGGATACCGGTATACGGTCAAGGTGCCGAGGTGCGGCCCAAGCACTAATCCCCCGGGCGCGCGGGGACTTCGATGGGTCGATTATTTTCACCCTGACCCGGCTTGGGCATGCGCCGGAGCGTGGCGACAACATCGCTCAGATTGTCGGGCGCCCGACGGATTGTCCGGTAACGGCTGAACACGGCCTCAACTTCCTCGTCGCTCGCCAGGTCCCAGCGTGCGGCGCGCTCTTCGATGATTTTCCACTCTTCGTCGGTGATGTCGTCTGCCGCGCGCCATTGTTCGAATTGCCGAACAAAGCGCGCGATTTTCTCCTGGTCTTCTTGCGGCCAGGTCAGCACCCGATCAAGAATGTCCTTCACCTGCTCTTTGGTCATGGCGCCATTATACAAGATCAGCGCTCGAGAATACAGGCGAACGCGCTAGGACCCGCGCTTCTTCTTCGCCGCAGCGCGGGCGTCGGCGATAACCTGCTTGAAGACTTTCATTTCCAGCACGCCCGGTATGCGGAAGGTGCCGACGATGAATCCCGGTGTGCCCTGAAAGCCGAACGCCTCGGCCTGTGCGCCATTGCGGGCCAACAGATCGTCGATCGTCTTCTTGTGCGCTTCCAGATCCGAAGTTGCCGCCGCGACATCGATGCCGGCCTTGGCAAGAATATCGTTGACCACCTCTACGGTAAGCTTGCCGGACGTGCCGATCAGCGCATCGTGGGCTTGCGCGTATTTGTTCTGGTATTTTGACGCCAAAACCATCCTTGCGGCGAAGACCGAAGCGTCGCCGAAGACCGGCCAGTCTTTGAGGACAATTCTGATATTGCCGTCTTCCTGCACGAGTTGCGCGAGTTCGGGTGCGACCTTTTTGCAATAAGGGCACTGGTAGTCGAAATATTCGACCACGGTCAGGTTGCCGTTCGGATTGCCCAAGGCGGGGATATCGGGATCGCGCAGCACGCTGTCGCGGCTGAGAATGTCATCGGGCTGTTCGGCAACCGCGACAGCCGACAGTGCCACCACGGCAAAGATGATGGCACAAAGATAACCCAGCAGCGCCGGCCGCTTGCTATGCATCGCAAATTGTCCTGTTTTCATGGGGTGCCGAACCGGCCGTTGGTCTGCGTCGATTCCATCGGCGACAATCCGAGCCGCTCGATCAATTCGCGGTCGCGATCTCGTCCGGGATTCGGCGTCGTCAACAGCTTCGGACCGTAAAAAATCGAATTGGCGCCCGCGAGAAAGCACATTGCCTGCGTCTCCTCGCTCATCTCCTCGCGGCCGGCCGAGAGCCGCACCACCGAGCGCGGCATGGCGATGCGGGCAACCGCGATGGTGCGCACGAACTCGATGGGGTCGAGAGCGGCCTCGTTATCGAGCGGCGTGCCTGCAACTTTCACCAGCATGTTGATCGGCACCGATTCCGGATGCACCGGCAGGCTCGCCAAGGTAGCGATCATGCCGACGCGATCCTCGCGGGTTTCGCCCATGCCGACGATACCGCCGCAGCAAACATTAATGCCGGCGTCACGCACATGGTCGAGCGTATCCAGCCGATCGGCATAAGTGCGGGTGGTGATGATGTGATCGTAGAATTCGGGCGAAGTGTCGAGGTTGTGATTGTAATAATCGAGCCCTGAGTCCTTTAGCCGCCGCGCCTGCGGGCCGGTCAGCATGCCGAGCGTGGCGCAGGTTTCGAGCCCCAGCGCCTTGACGCCCTCGACCATGCCGCAAACGGCGTCGAGATCGCGATCCTTGGGCGAACGCCACGCCGCGCCCATGCAGAAGCGGCTGGCGCCGGCGGCTTTCGCCGCGCGCGCTTCGGCCAATACCGTTTCGAGCGCCATCAGCTTTTCCGCCCGCACGCCGGTGTCGTAGCGCGCGCTTTGCGGACAATAGGCACAGTCTTCCGGGCAGCCGCCGGTCTTGATCGATAGCAATGTCGAAATCTGCACCTCGGTCGGATCGAAATTCGCCCGGTGCGCACTTTGGGCGCGGAACATCAATTCGGGGAACGGCAGATCGAACAGCGTGCGGATTTCGTCACGTGTCCAGTCGTGACGCGGCAGACCGGAGGTCGACAGCAGCGAAACAGCGTCGGCAGTCAATGACATGATCGGCCTTTTACCCCGTCATTACAGGCACAAAGCGGCGGCGTTGCCGGCCCGGATGGAACGAGGCATTGTGGCACAACGCTGCGCGGGAGGAAAAGGTGGGCTTGGTACGGCTTGTATACACAGCCCTCATCGGGGCCGCGGCGTTGGCAACAGGCTCGGCCGCGCTGGCGGATAATTGGCCGACGCGCCCGATCCTGGTGGTGAGCCCGTTTGCCGCCGGCAGCGCCAATGACACCATCGCCCGCGTGCTGTTCGACCAGATCGGGCAACAAGTCGGCCAGCCCATCATCATCGAAAACCGCTCCGGCGGCGGCGGCATTGTCGGCGTCGCCTCGGTCGTGCGCGCCGATCCCGACGGCTACACCTTCGTGATCAGTTCGGCGTCGATGAGCTCGGCGGTCATTTTGCATCGGTCGCTGCCTTATGATGAGCTGCACGATCTCATCCCGATCGGGATGATCGGCGTGCAGCCGACCGTGCTGGTGGCGGCGCCGCAAAAGGGTTTCAAAACCGTCGCCGATCTGGTCGCGGCCGCCAAGGCAAGGCCGGGTGAACTCAACTTCGCCTCCGCCGGTATCGGCGCCGCTTCGCATATCGCCGCCGAACGCTTCCGCCTGGCGGCGGGATTGAACGTCCAGCACATTCCCTATCGCGGGCCGGTCGAGGCGCTTGCCGACCTGATGACCGGCCGCATCGACTTCTATTATGTGCCGATCGCGCCCGCGCTGTCGCTCATTGCCCAGGGCAAGATCGTGGCGCTGGCAGTATCGACGCCGAAGCGCGCGCCATCGCTGCCCGACGTACCGACCATCGCCGAGGCCGGCTATCCGGATGCCGAATATCTGTTCTGGGGCGGTCTTTCGGCGCCGGCCAAGACGCCGATGCCCATCGTCAACCGACTCAATGCCGAATTGCGCAAGGCACTCGAACTGCCGGCCATGCAGGAGAAATTGCAACGCCTCGGCGTGCAGACGGAGCCGATGAGCCAGGAAGAATTCGCGAAGTTCTTCGCCAACGACGTCGCCGCCATGATCAAGCTGGGCAAGGACGCCAACATCGCGCCGATGGATTGACCGCCAAAAGCGGCGTCCGAACAAAGCGCGCTATGCGGCGCTATTCTCGACCAAGCGAAGTGCCTGACGAACGGGCTTTATTGTTCCGGCGCGCAAAAGCTCGGTGGCGTGGGCGGCATCGACCGGCACGCTGAAGTAATAGCCCTGGCCGTGCTCACAGCCCGCCGACAATAGGAATTTTTCCTGCCCCTCATTCTCCACGCCCTCGGCAATGATCCCGATGCCGAGTTCGTGGGTGAGCCGGATCGCAGCACGCACCACCGTCGCGCCGCGGGGGTCGGTGTCGACGCTGGCCACCAATTCCTGTGCGATCTTGACGCGGCTGACGGGATAATTGGCGAGATAGCTCAGCGACGAATAGCCGGTGCCGAAATCGTCGATCGCGATCCGCACGCCGAGCTGGCGCAGACGCTCGAAGCATTCGCTGTGCTGCCGTGTGACGTCCATCAGCACGGATTCGGTCAATTCGATCTCTATCCTGCTTGGCGGTATGTCCCACTTGATCAAGCTCGCGGCAATGTCGCGATCGAGATCGCTCGATGCCTTGAAGTGCAGCGCCGAGAAATTGACGCCGACGATCTCAGGCGCGATGCCCTCGTTCTGCCAAGACTGAAGCTGACGGCAGGCGGCATCGAGCACCCATTGGCCGAGCGACTGAATCTGGCCGGAGCGCTCCGCGATCGGGATGAATATCGCCGGCGGTATGCGGCCACGCTTGGGATGATTCCACCGCAGCAAAGCTTCCAGTCCGATAATGCGGCCGGAGCGGAGCTCGACTTGCGGCTGATAGTAGAGCTCGAGTTCGTTGCGCGGGATCGCGCCGCGCAGTTCGTCGGCGATAACGACGCGCTCATTGACCTCGCGATCGAGCTCGGCGTTGTGAAAGCGCACGCAATTGCGTCCGTCCGCCTTGGCGCGGTAGAGCGCGAGATCGGCTTGTATCATCATGGTGTCCGGCCTGGCGACATCCGGGGTATAACGCGATATCCCAATGCTGGCCGAGAGATGAACCTCGTTGCCTTCGATGGAATAAGGCTCGCTCAAGATTTTTTTGATCTTGGTGGCCAAAGCGCCTGCCGCGTCAAGATCGGCGACGTCGCTTTGCAGGATCGCAAATTCGTCGCCGCCGATACGGGCGACGACGTCGTTCTCGCGAACGGCGGCGGCGACACGCATCGCGACTTGTTGCAGCAACGCGTCCCCGAGGGCGTGGCCCAACGTATCGTTGACGTCTTTGAAGTGATCGAGATCGAAGTAGAGCACCGCAAATGGGTGACCACCCCGGCCGCACGCGGCAAAGGCGGCGGCGAGCCGTTCGGTAAAGGCGCGGCGGTTGGCAAGCGACGTCAGGACGTCGGTCTGCGCCAGATTCGAGACTTGTTGGTTCGCGCGCAACATCCGCAACGCGTGGCTTCGCGACGCCCGAATATAGGTCACGATGACGGCCGTGGTGATGAGCCCGAATATCAACACGATCCAGGCCCGGTCGTAACGCGTGGCAAGCGGCCCGCCCGGCAGAGGCACCACCTCCATCACCAGCCATGGTTGCCCGTCGGCCAATAGAGTCTTCGACCAATGCGGGCCGGACGCCAGAGCGAGACGGCTCACCGCTTGGATGCGGCCATCGCGCAAGCGGGAGGCGTGTATGTCAAATGGCAGCGCTTCCGGGCCGCTGGTGGGCGTGAAGAAATACGTATCGAGTCCCGCCGGCGTCTTGTTCGCCCCGATGACGTTATCGATCATCGTATTGGTAATCAGCGAGCCATGCACAAAACCGATGAGATTGCGTCGCCGGTCTTCGATCGAATCGTGCGGCAACCCGCGCTTGTAGACCGGCAATGAAAAAAGGAATCCGCTTTTGGTGTTGCCGGTGCTGATCAGCGTTTGTACCGGCGAGAAGGCCATGCGATCGCCGTCTCGCGCGCTCTCCATTTCCGCCAGCGTCCGCGGTTCGGTGCGCAAGTCCAGCCCGTAGAGCGGCGACGTTACAGGGATTGTTGCGTAGAATATCGGATAGTATTCGCTCCGCTGCGGCGACACCGTAATCTTGCCGTCGGCGTCCATGGCGCCGATGCGGTAACCGGGCACACCCCCGATGGCGCCTTCGCGTTCATGCGCAGCGCGATCCGAGTTTTTCACCCGCGGCACCCACGACAAGGTCGCGATGGCTGCGTCTTCGAGGAGCAGCGGCCTTGTAAAGGCATCGAATGCACTGCGGGACACCGGCGCGTCGGAACTGTCGAACAGCGCGCGCACGGCTTCAAGGGTGTCGAGATATTGATTGAGGCCGTTCTGCAGAATCATGAAGTGATTTTCGGCGAGCACCTCGAACTGCGACGCGGCATGCCGTGCTTCGAATCTCGCGTTGGTGCCCGCGGCAACAACGGATAGGCCGACGCCGAGCGCAGCCGCCAGGATGCACGGTAGGAATGGCCTAAGCTTGCTGCCGTCGTGACTGAATAGCATTTCAGCCTCTTTGCGCCGGTTCTGCGAAGCCGGAACAGTCGCTCTCTAGTTGTTCCTTGTGCAAATAACGCGTGAACGTCGGCGCAGACATTGTGCAACGTCAAAACGTCGCTCCAATTCGTCTAAAACCGCTGGTTATGCTTAAAGCCGCGTTATAATTTGAGTTGGGATTTTACCCGCTCGCGCTGCGGCGGTCGGCGCAAGGCCGGGCGCCGAAGCGAACTGGATGAAGGAAATATGGAATGCCTGACGCACTACCCGATCGCCTCTCGACCGATCCGCGCAGCCCGTATTACGACGAGGAGGTGCTCAAGCGCGACGTCGGCATACGCTTCAAAGGCGCCGAAAAAACCAACGTCGCGGAATACTGCATCAGCGAGGGCTGGATCCGCGTCGAGGCCGGGAAGACCAAGGACCGCCACGGTAACCCGCTGACGATCAAGCTGAACGGCCCGGTCGAGGCCTATTTCAAGGACGAGAAGAAGGAATAGCAGCGCGCTTTCAGCGTAAAGACGCTTTCAGTGCAATGTTGTGCCGCTCGGGACGACGCGAAGATCGATCTGTCCGATCAAAGCCGCACGCCGAGCTTCGGCATCGGCAATCTCGGCTTCGGCCTCTCTCGTGGTGCCGACGTTAGAGCCCCACAACACGAATCCGCCGATCAACGCCGCCGAAGCGCCGGCCATCCATGCCGGATCGAAGCGGATGGCGCCGAAAATCAAAGCAAAAAGGACGATACCGCCGCCGGTCACCGCGATCTTCGAAGCCAAGATGAATTTGCGGCAGCCCTCGATCTTGGATTCCAGTTGCTCGATTCGCGCCTCGATACGTTCAATCGCGTCGTGCGGGTCGCCATTGTCCATTTCGCCCGCCCCATAATTACTCAAGGCCCCATGGTCGCCGTGCACCGTGGCGTATGTGCAGAATTCGACCTCGTCGATCCCTATATTGTAGAAGATTTTATAGTAAGCGCCTGACGATTTTCATGCGAACAGTGGCGTCTGATGTCTTCTGTGCGCTCAATGGATTGTTCGCGATGTCTTTGATTGCGGCATGGATGGCGGTCAGGACGCTGTTCGCGCCGGAGGGACTACGTTTATTGAGGTAAAGGTAAATTTCCGTCAGATCGATCAGTGCAGCTGGCGATAGCGCACCTTCATGCGATACCAAGGCGCTTCCAGAATGCAGTCACCTGATCGTCCGACGCAAAACTACCGCGGCGGGCGGCTTCGATTGCCGTTTTTTCATCGTCGCTCAGAACATAGACGCCAGGGCGCCGCCTGTCCTCGATCTCGCGCGCGACTTCTGCCAGCTCCTGCTGATCCTCTTCCGGCCAGCCGGCTACTCTTTCCAGAATATCTTTGGCGCTTCCACTCATAGGCCAAATCCATCATTCCGCCGCGACGCTTGTCACCGGATCGGCCGCCTCGACCTTCGCCGCGCAAAATTTGAATTCCGGAATTTTGCCGAACGGATCGAGTTTCGGATTGGTGAGAAGGTTTGCCGCCGCCTCGACGAAGGCAAACGGGATGAACACCACGCCGTCGGGAATGGCATCGTCCTGACGCGAGTGGAGTTCGACCGTGCCGCGGCGCGTGGTGACGCGTAGATGGTCGCCGGGCCTGATGCCAAGTTTAACGAGGGTGCCGCGCGACACCGAAGCGACGGCGCTCGGCTCGAGTGCATCGAGCACCGTGGCGCGGCGCGTCATCGCACCGGTATGCCAATGCTCCAGTTCGCGGCCGGTGGTGAGGATGAAGGGGTATTCCTCATCCGGCACTTCGTCCGGCGGCTGCAATTTGGTTGTGACGAGCTTGGCAAAGCCGCCCGGACGCGGGAAGCCCTGATCGAACACCACGTCGCGGCCCGGCACGTCGGGACCATCGACGGGATAAGTGACCGAGTTTTCGCGTTCAACGCGGTCCCAGCTGATATTGGCGAGCGCCGGCATCATCGACGCCATTTCGGTGAACACTTCGCCGACATGTTTGTAGTTCCAGCCGCAACCCATGCGGTTGGCGATGTCCTGGATGATCCACAAATCCTGGCGCGTATCGCCCGGCAGTGGCAGCGCTTGCCGGCCCATCTGCACCTGACGATTGGTATTGGTGACAGTGCCATCCTTCTCCGGCCAGCCCGATGCCGGCAGCACGACGTCGGCATAGACCGCGGTCTCGGTGAGAAAGAGGTCTTGCACCACCAGATGCTCGAGGTGCGCCAGCGCCTGGCGGGCATGGTTGAGGTCGGGATCGGACATCGCGGGATTTTCACCCTCGATATACATGCCTTTGATCTCGTCGTGGTGGACTGCGTCCATGATCTCGACCACGGTCTTGCCCTTCTTCGGGTCGAGCTTCACACCCCAGGTCTTTTCATAGAGCGCACGCGTCTCCGGATCCTCGACCGACTTGTAGTCGGGGAAGAACATCGGGATCAGACCGGCGTCGGAAGCGCCTTGCACATTATTCTGGCCACGCAGCGGATGCAGCCCCGTGCCCGGCCGGCCGATCTGGCCGGTGATCAGCGATAGCGCGATCAGGCAGCGCGCATTGTCGGTGCCGTGGGTGTGCTGCGATACGCCCATGCCCCAGAAGATGATGGCGCTTTCGGCCCGTGCGTAAGTGCGCGCGACCTCGCGCAGCGTATCGGCTTCGACGCCGCAAATCGGCGCCATTTCCTCCGGCGTGAAGTCTTTTATGCCTTCCTTCCAAGCGTCGAAACCTTCGACATAGGTCTGGATATATTGCTGGTCGTAAAGCTTTTCGGTGACGATGACATTGAGCATGGCGTTGAGCATCGCCACGTCGGCACCGTTCTTGAATTGCATCATCCGCCACGCATGGCGCTTAAGCGCCTGCCCGCGGGGATCCATCACAACGAGCTTGGCCCCGCGCTTGGCCGCCTGCTTGAAGAAGGTGGCGGCGACAGGATGATTCTCGGTCGGATTGGCGCCGATCACGATAATGACGTCGGAATTCTTGCACTCATTGAATGTCGCGGTCACCGCGGCGGAGCCGACGCCTTCGAGCAAAGCCGCCACCGACGAGGCATGGCAAAGTCGGGTGCAGTGGTCGACATTGTTGGTGCCGAAGCCGGTGCGAACGAGTTTCTGGAACAGATAGGCTTCTTCGTTCGAGCCTTTGGCCGAGCCGAAGCCGGCGAGCGCCTGCGGCCCGTCGCGATCGCGGATTTTCTTCAAGCCCGACGCGGCGCGATCGAGCGCTTCTTCCCACGTTGCTTCACGGAAATGGGTCCAGGGATTCGACGGGTCGATCATTTCGTGCGGCACTTTCGGCACGCCGTCCTTGCGGATCATCGGTTTCAACAGCCGTTGCGGATTGTGCACGTAGTCGAAGCCGAAACGGCCCTTGACGCAGAGCCGGTTCTCATTGGCCGGACCGCCCCTGCCGGTGACGGCAACGATCGTGTCGTCTTTGACTTCATAGGTGAGCTGACAGCCGACGCCGCAATAGGGGCAAACGCTGTCGACCGTGCGATCGGGCTTGCCTTTATAGACGTTGTTCTCGTCCACCATGGTTGCCGGCATCAGCGCGCCGGTCGGACAGGCCTGCACGCACTCGCCGCAGGCGACGCAGGTTGAAGCGCCCATCGGGTCGTCGAAGTCGAATACGATCTTTTCACCGTAGCCGCGCCCGGCCATGCCGATGACGTCGTTGACCTGCACTTCGCGGCAGGCGCGGACGCACAGATTGCAATTGATGCAGGCGTCCAGATTGACCGCCATGGCGACGTGGCTGCGATCGGGCGCCGGCGTGTGGCGGCGTGGGAAGCGGCCTTGCACCAGTTCCATATCGGTCGCGACCTGCCAAAGCTGCGAATTCGGATCGTGCGCGACCTCCCGCTCCGGCTGATCGGTCAGGAGAAGCTCGGCGACCATTTTCCGCGCGGTTTTGGCACGGTCGGTCTGGGTCTTCACCTTCATGCCCGGCGACGGCGTGCGGATGCAGCTTGCCGCCAACACGCGCTCGCCTTCGATCTCGACCATGCAGACGCGGCAATTGCCGTCGGGGCGATAACCAGGCTGCGGCGAATAACAAAGATGCGGCAGTTCGATGCCAAGCCGGCGCGCGGCATTGAAGATCGTCTCGTCGGCGCGGATGTCGATCTCCTGGCCGTCGATGATGAAGGTCTTGGCGGTCGGTCCCTCGCCCTTGCCGGCGGTCTTATCGGCCGGCGCCGTATGCGCCACCGCCGGCTTGCCGTCGCCATAGTCGGCGCCGCCCGCGGCGCCCTTATTGTCGTGGCCATAACCAACTGGTTTGTTTGCATCGTTCATAATGGAAACCTTCGGTTACCAACGTCCCAGCGGCTTGGTCAGTTCGTCGGGAAAGTATTTTAGCACACAGAGCAGCGGATTGGGCGCCGCCTGGCCGAGGCCGCAGATCGAGGCGTCGCGCATCAAGGCGGACAGCTCGTTAAGAAGCGCCTCGTCCCAAGGCCCTTCGGCCATAAGTTTTGCTGCCTTCTCGGTGCCGACCCGGCACGGCGTGCATTGGCCGCAGCTCTCGTCCTCGAAGAACTTGATGAGGTTGAGCGCCACCGCTTTCATATCGTCGCGGTCGGACAAGATCACAACCGCGTGCGACCCGACGAAGCAGCCGTATTTTTCCAGCGTGCCGAAGTCGAGCGGGATGTCCGCCATCGACGCCGGCAGGATACCGCCGGAAGCCCCGCCGGGCAGATAACCCTTGAAGCTGTGACCATCCGCCATGCCGCCGCAGAACTCGTCGATCAGTTCGCGCGCGGTGACGCCGGCGGGAGCAAGCTTCACGCCGGGATTCTTGACCCGGCCGGAGACCGAGAAGCTGCGAAAGCCCTTGCGCTCGTGCCGGCCTTGCGCTGTGACCCACGCCGCACCTTTTTCGATGATGTCGCGGATCCAGAACAGCGTCTCGACATTTTGTTCGAGCGTCGGCCGGCCGAACAGCCCGATCTGAGCGACATAAGGCGGCCGATGGCGCGGCAGGCCGCGCTTGCCCTCGATCGATTCGATCATCGCGGATTCTTCGCCGCAGATATAAGCCCCGGCGCCGCGGCGCAGATGAACTCTCGTGTGATTTGAAAGACCGGCCTCCTCGGCCTTGGCGATTTCTTCCAGCAGCAGAAGAATCAATTCGGGATATTCGTCGCGGACGTAGAGATAGGTGTCCGCGGCCTCGACGACCCACGCCGCAATCAGCATGCCCTCAATGAACCGATGCGGATCGCGCTCCAGATAATAGCGATCCTTGAACGTGCCCGGCTCGCCTTCGTCGCAGTTGACCGCAAACAGGCGCGGCGCCGGCTCGGCCCGCACCAGCGACCATTTGCGCCCAGTGGGGAATCCCGCGCCGCCCAGGCCCCGCAGTCCCGCGTCGCTGACAATCTTGATGAGATCATCGCGGCTGCGCGTGCCGCCGATACAGGATTTGAGGAGTTCGTAGCCGCCGCTCTTCACATAGGCTTCGAACGGGGCCGGAGTCGGATAGGCATGAGCATGCGCAGGCTTGGCAGCAGACGTCAGGACTTTCGCCATGTCGGCATTGTGCACCTGCACGTGACCGACCGCGCAGACCGGCGCGCGATCGCACGCGCCCATGCAGGGCGCGCGCACGACGCGCACATCGGGTCCCAGCTTTTGCGGCAGTTCGGCAAGCAGCTGCTCGGCACCGACAAGCGCGCAAGATAATGAATCGCAGACCCGCACCGTGACGGGCGGCGGCGGCGCCTCGCCTTCCTTCACAACATCGAAATGGGCATAGAATGTCGCGACCTCGTACACTTCGGTGAGCGCGAGCCGCATCTCCTGCGCCAGTGCGGCTAGATGGGCCGCCGACAGATGACCGTAGTGATCTTGAATAAGGTGCAGATGCTCAATCAGGAGATCACGCCGGCGCGGCCGGTCGGTCAGCAGCGCGAGGACTTCCTCGCGGGCACGCGGATCGACTTGACGGCCCTTGGGCGTACGCAAAGGACGGCGGCGCCCGGCCCCTCCACGATCCCCCGGCGATGTTTTTGGCGGCAGTTCGGTCAAGCTCATCAGTTACCTTTACGACCACAGAACGCTCTTTGGAACAGAGCTAAATAACCCTCGCGCCCGATAATCAAGGGGTGAATTCCGGCGGGGCAATATTCACGCTCATGACGGCCGCGCCGCGGCTTTGCAGTGCACAGCGACACTTGGCCTCACGATCGAGCCGGATGAAGTGGGTTCGGCCGCACCAAGGGAACCGCATACCCAGCCAGTATGAGTGCCTGGGTCTTTCGCGGACGTTGCGGGGTTCTCGATTGTGCCGAGTACCGCCCCAACAGTCTCGATACTAACCTATTACAACCATTTGAATATACAACCATAACTTTAACGGAGCGCGGACGATATCGCGCCGCCGGCGACCGCAATCGCCGGCCAGTATTGCTTCCGGGACCGCCGTTCCGCCTCGTTAAAAGAGTGCGAGCGGTTGCTGCGACCGACAATTGTCCCGCTTGCTATTCCGGTCCGGCTATAGGATTTTGACAGACATAAAAAATGCCATTCCGCCCGTCCCGGGACCTGGACGCCGCGGAAATAGGCGATGGGGGAACGTAGGAGGACCGCGCAATGAGCATGATCCCTTTTCTTGATCGCAGCCACTCGATAGCCAAGCCAGGTTTTAACCGGTGGATGGTGCCGCCTGCGGCACTCTGCATCCATCTGTGCATCGGCCAGGCCTATGCATTCAGCGTATTCAATCTGCCGATGTCGAAACTGATCGGCATCACGCAATCGGCGCCGGACGATTGGAAGCTTACGGATCTGGGCTGGATCTTCTCCATCGCCATTTTCGTGCTCGGTTTCTCGGCCGCGATCTTCGGCCGCTGGGTCGAGGAAGGCGGTCCGCGACAAGCCATGTTCGCCTCGGCGGTGTGCTGGGCGTCAGGCTTCTTGATCTCGGCGGTCGGCGTCTACGTCCACAACATCTGGATCATCTATTTCGGCTACGGCCTCGTCGGCGGTATCGGCCTCGGCCTCGGCTACATCTCGCCGGTTTCGACGCTGATCAAATGGTTCCCCGACCGGCCCGGCATGGCGACGGGAATGGCGATCATGGGCTTTGGCGGCGCCGCCTTTATTGCCTCGCCGCTCTCGGTCTGGCTGCTGAGCCGGTTCTCGACATCGACCCATGTCGGCGTTGCCGAGACATTTGTCGTTCTGGGCGTGGTCTATTTCGTCTTCATGATGGTCGGCGCCTTTATTGTGCGCCTGCCGCCGCCGGGTTGGCTGCCGGAAGGCTACACGACCCCGACGCAGGACTCGGCGCTCATCACCAGGAGCGACGTCTATGTCTATGATGCGCTGAAGACGCCGCAGTTCTGGTGCATCTGGATCGTGCTGTGCGTCAACGTGACCGCCGGCATCGGCGTCATCGGCCAAGCCTCCGCCATGAGCCAGGAAATGTTCCCCGGCAAGATCACGGCGGTCGCAGCGGCGGGCTTCGTCGGCTTGATGAGCCTGTTCAACATGGGCGGCCGTTTCTTCTGGGCGTCGATCTCGGACTATATCGGGCGGAAGAACACCTATTTCGTTTTCATGGTGCTGGGCCTCCTGATGTACTGCACGGTGCCCTATTCGGGGTCGATCGGCAGCGTGGTCGGCTTTGTGCTGGCCTTCTTGGTCATCATCAGCATGTATGGCGGCGGCTTTGCCACCGTGCCCGCCTACCTGAGGGACATGTTCGGCACGCGCTATGTCGGCGCCATTCACGGCATGCTAATCACCGCCTGGTCGATGGCCGGCATTTTCGGGCCAGTGCTGGTGAATTACATCCGCCAGTACAATCTCGACCACGGCGTGCCGAAGGCGCAGGCCTATAACGTCACCATGTACATCATGGGCGGCCTGTTCGTGATCGGCTTCATCGCCAATCTGATGATCAAGGCGGTGGATCGGCGCTACCACATGCAGGCCGAGCGCGAAGCAGAACGCGGTCAGGTCAATGTCAACGCCGCCGGCCAGCCGGCAGGCGCATAACCAAAACACGCGCAAGGAGAGAACAATGACAGACGATCAGACCGGGTCTTCGACGATCCAGCTTATCCTGGCTTGGGGTTTCGTCGGCATTCCGCTCGCCTGGGGCGTGTTGGAAACGCTGCAAAATGCGATGAAGCTGTTCCAGTAAAGGCTTCATCTTTCGGCAAACGAACGGCGCGGCCACAAAGCCGCGCCGTTTTTAATTTCGCAATCCAAGGCGCCAGGACGGGGACTGATAAATCGAATTAATGAAAACCGCTGAGGGAGCGAACCCGCCCATGCCGTGCCATAGGCGAAATGATTGATTCGTCCCGTCCACAGATTGATGAAGTCACCGCTTAATATCTTCCCCACACTGCCGAAGGCCTGCTTCCATTCCGGCAGAAGGTTTCCCCAAATGGTCCTTTTGCACCATTGCTCACCCTTCTTCATGCCTTCGTCGGTCGCGCACATCGACTCCCATGCAACGCGCCCGGGGTGGGTGTAGTGTTCAATCGCGCCTTGGATCCCTTGCTGATGCACCATGTATCTCTCGGCGTAGTCCGGATAGTGACCGAGCGCCCATCGGAACTTCTCGGCCTGAACAAGAAACATATGCGCCGCCGCGCGGGCATTGTCCCTGGCGTCCCAAATGATGCCGTCACCGTATTTCCCGAACTCGTAGTCGCTCAGTTGAAAGAGCCCTTTGTATGAGCCGGTGCGCGCGCGGGGATTGAAGTCGCTCTCGACCTTGGCGATGGACATCATCATTGGCAGGTCGACGCCGTACAAAGCGGCCGCCTGCTGGATTTCATCGCGTGGATCGCCGGTCGTCGCGTGAGGTTCATAGAAGCGGGCTTCAAACAGGCCGCCAAGATATCCAAAGGCGTCGATCGCCGTTGCCCGATCGGGATCTATCTCATCCGTCGTTATCTGATCCAGAGTTTCTGGCTCTAAGGTTATCTGACCTGGAATTATTTTATCTTGAATGATCTGATCAAGATTTATCTGATCTGAGATTACCTGACTCGGGGTCTGCTCCGGGACAGTCGTCCGTTCCATGTGGTTGGCCTCGCCGACGCCAGCCAAACAGGCGACAACAACTGCAAATGACCGTGAGCATATATCCAAGCGCATGGCGCCGCCCCCGATAAGCCGATTGAACCGCTCAATCCGAGCGGCCACAAGCGGCTTTTAGCGGTTCGGCGCCTTGTGCCGCCGTTTATTCTAGGCTGTGGCCGCTGGGTTACAGCGCAGTGGCAGCGGCGCCCTCTACGGACTCGCCGGTACGGCCATTTACTACAGCAGAGATTTGTTATTCGGTGCGTTTTCGAACAATTCGAAACGGCACCTCGATGGCAAATGGCGTGGCGCCCCCAAAGGAATTCGAAATAAACTACTGCTCTGTACGGTTTAACACGGAGGCGCCGTGGTGTTTAGGTTAACCTCTGTTCAGCGCGGCGGGGTCGATGCTTTTTCTTAAAAACTAACCTACATTGCCGCGCCCGAAGCCCCGTTTGAACCGTCCGACTGCCATGCCCCCCCTCTCCGCACAGCGTACTTCTTCGCCGCCTCGTAATCGGCTGCTCGCCGCCATGTCAAAAGCCGATCTCGCGCTGCTGCGGCCCCACCTGCAGCCGATGAATTTGCCGCAGCGGCACGACATGGAGCGTCCCAACCGGCCGATCGAGGCCGTCTATTTCATGGAAGCCGGCATCGCGTCGGTCGTCGCCATCGAAGCTAATCAGACGCAGGTCGAAGTTGGTCTCATTGGCCGCGAGGGCATGAGCGGAATAGCCGTAGTGCTTGGCGGCAATCAATCGCCGCATGCAACCTACATTCAATCCGCCGGCCAAGGGCAGCGGATGACGGCCAAGAATTTGCGTAAAGCAATGGACGCAAGCGAGACGTTGCGCGACCTGCTGCTCAAATTCGCTCACGTCTTTATGGTGCAGACGGCCGACGCCGCCATTGCCAATGCGCGCGCCAGAATCGATCAACGTCTGGCGCGAAGGATTTTGATGGCCCATGATCGGATTGGCGGCGATACTTTATCGCTGACACACGAATTCCTGGCATTGATGCTGGGTGTGAGGCGAGCGGGCGTTACCGTGTCGTTGCAAAGTCTTAACGGCAAAAGCTCATCGATACCGGCCGAAACAAACTCTTCGTGCTCAACCGCAAGGGCCTTGAGCGGATGGCGCGAGAATCTTACGGTGTGCCTGAAAAGGAATATCGGCGGCTTATTGTCTGAAAAAGCCGCGGGTGAATTTTTTTTAAATCGACGCTGGTTTGACGAGCCGCCTTATGGAGCCCGGGCGGGCTTTTGGCGTAAGCGGAAGCTGCGATAGCGGCGCGCCGAGAAATGAAAACATGTGATTGCAAGTCAAGCTGCCGGTTCTTTCAAAAAAATTACTCAACGCACGCGATATTTCTCGAGAACCGATTCATCGACGTCAATGCCTAGACCCGGACCATCTGGAACACGCATGAAGCCACCGGGCGCCTCGTCCAGATCGCCAAGCGGACTTGCTTCAAGGTCGAGATAAAAGCGCTCGATTGGCGGCCGTTCCGGCAAACTGGCCGCAAAATGAATGGTTGCGATCAGGCCGGGACCAAAATACGGCGAATGGGGCGCAAGCTTTGCGCCGTTCCGACGCGCCATATCCGCGATGCGCCGAAACGCGCTGATGCCGCCAAGCTTGGTGATACTCGGTTGTACGTAGTCGACACCGGCGACGCCAAGGAGCTGCGCGATGTCGGCAAGCGTGCCGGCATTTTCACCGGCGGCCACCGGTATGCCGCCCTCTGCTTTCAGCCGCGCCATGCCGGCATAATCCTCGGGCGGCCAAAGCGGCTCCTCCAACCAGAGGAGATTATGAGGCTGGAATTGCCGTGCCATCGCGATGGCCTGTTCGACGTTCCACGGGCAACTAGCATCGACCATCAGGACGGCGTCGCGGCCGATCGCTTCGCGCGCGGTGGCGATTTCAGCGACGCCAATCTCATGAAGCTTGACGAGGCTATAGCCGCGCGCGACTGCTTTCGCGCTGTTGCGCTTGACGAGTTCGGCATTGCCGTAGCGCAGCAGGCTCGCATAGGCGGGCATCCGCTCCACCTGTTCCGTGCCGCCGAGCAGACGATAGAGCGGCTTGCCGGCGAGCTTTCCGGCGATATCCCACAATGCAATGTCGAGCGCCGATAGCGCGAAACCGACCGGGCCATTGCGAGAGCAATTGCGTTGCTTGTAGGCGATGTCGGCCGTCAGCGCCGCGATATCGGTCGGATCGCGCCCGACCGCCAGCGGCGCGATAGCCCGCTCCACCGCCACTTTGGTAATGCCGCAAGCCGCCAAGCCGAAGCCTTCGCCCCAGCCGACGACGCCTTCGTCCGTCGTCACTTTGACGAACAGCGTTTCCATTTTCGGCCACTGCGTCGCGGCGGCGTTCTGCGGCGAATTGCCGAAGTCATAGGGAACGCTGATGTGGAAGGGTTCGACCGCCGTGATTTTCATCGTTTGATTTCTCGATCATGAGCGGAGAAAGAACAGGCGCGGGTCCGTCGCCTGGAACGACGCATGACTGCCGCCGCAAACCCTGAAATAGAAACGGCGCGACTGCAAGTCGCGCCGTTGTTTAGGAGTTTACCCCGGCAAAACCCGTTAGGCCAACGCGGCTTCGGCCTCGCTGTCCTCATGCTCGTGCTGCAGCCGCTGTGTGAGGCGCCGCCGGTAAAAGGCTACGACACTGCAGGCCGCTTCCTTCGTCAGTTTGCTGTAGCGCGAAAAACTGCGGTCGAGATCGCTCGGTTGCAGCTTGCGTTCGGCGATATGCATCAGAAGCAGTTTTCTCGCGGTCGTCCAGGAGCAGCCGGCCGCCTTGGCGAGAATGAGAATCATATCCTCGCCTTTATCGAGAAGCGCGCGTTCGACCAGATCGACCGGGAAACTGGCAAGTTTCGACAACACGATCGTCGTCCGCACGAATTCCTGATTTTCGGCCGGAGCGTGGATGTTCGCTTCAGTAAACGGGCGCACATTAAATCGCCGCATGGCGTCGCGCACGACAACGGCATGCCGGTGCGACGCCTCGCGAACTTCCTGCTGCATTGCCGTCGCCACGTCGTCGACCGTGCTTCGGATCGCGGCCGACGCCTCGGGGCTGTCACTTTCAAGCTTATCGCGCACCGCAGCCGAGGCCGTTTCGAGCAGCTTCAGAAAATATTGCCGCGGTAAATCGTTGCGCCGAGAGAGCGCCGAAGTCAGCCTGCTATCGCGGCGTGCCCGCGTCGTAAGCTTCTGATATCCATTCGGCGAGATGTGGGCGCCTTTGTTCTGCACCACCTTGTGGACCACACGGCGATCACCGCGCTCGACAAGAATGTCGGTGACCGCGTCGCTCAGTTCCAGACGTTGAGCAATCGCCAAAAGATGCTCCTGGCTTTTGGTGGTCGCATTCTCGACGAGATCGGCATCGCAGAGCTGTTGTGAGTGCATAAGGACCGGTCCGGCGACCGCGATCTCGTCGTCGAAGGCAAGCGAACGGATGATGCCGGGGGGACTGGCGTCAATATGCGCCAGCCGCTCGGCGAGCCGCGCTCGCACTTTGACTTCGACGTCGGCCACAAGCTGGTGCAGGACGTCATCGAACAGCGCAATTTGATCGCTCGAATAGCCGCGTGAACCGGACGCGAACAGATCGGTGATGCGTTCGAGAACCTCTAAGCGCTTCTTGATGCCGCCGGTTGAGATCGCATCGTTCAATTCGTCGATGAGGGACGGCGGAATTGCCGCACATTCGGAGTTTTGTAAGGACGAGAGGATGTTATGCATGGCCACCGCATTTCCAACGAGAACACAATCGATTTCGACTTCCGCCGCGCGAACTGCTTCGAGGTCGGCGGCGAAGCGCTGTACGCAATAGCAGCGATGTACGAAAAACTACGCCTATGCATATGGCGCAAAATGTCGAAAATTTTAGATGAATTTCGCTGCACCAAAGCTCGCTTCGCCTTGTGTTGCCGAGCGGCACAGCGGCGCGTTACGCTTCTCGGCTGGGAATACTGCGGTCCGACCCGACGACACGCCGGTGGCCGGACCGCAATGCAGCGATAATGCGGGAGATTAGGCGACCTTTTCCTTCAGGTGCGGGAACATCGCGTGAAGTGCTTCCTGGTCCATTTCGGTCTTGAACTTGTGCCTGTCCTTTAGCGTTGCGGCCTTCTGCGCAGCAGGCCGGGCGTTGATCTCGTCGACCAGGCGCTTGAGGTTTTTATATTTGTCCCAGGCACCTTCGCCGAGCACAACCGGCAGCATGCGAGCCCAGCCCCAGACATTCATGTCGACGATGGTGTAGCTGTCGCCGAGCATGTATTTCTGCTTGGCGAGCCGCGCATCGAGAATGCCGGCGTGGCGCTGCGCCTCGAAGGCATAGCGATTGACGGCGTAGGGAATCTTCTCCGGTGCGTAATTGCGGAAGTGCACCGACTGGCCGAAATACGGGCCGACGCCGGAGGAAACAAAGAACATCCACGACAGCAGTTCGCCACGCGCCTTGTCGTTCTTGGCCGGCAGAAACTTCCCAGTCTTCTCGGCGAGGTACATGAGGATCGCGCTCGAGTTCGAATACGGTGACGTCGCCATCGACGATCGCCGGCAATTTCGCGTTCGGATTGATCGCCAGGAATTCCGGCTTGTGTTGTTCGCCCTTGCGGGTATCGACCGGGATGGCCTCGTGGGGCATGCCGGTCTCTTCCAGGAACAACGCCACCTTGGTCGGATTCGGTGCGCCGCTGTAATAGAATTTCAGCATCGTAAGGGCTCCTCTTTCGTTCCTTGAGTTTATTGGAGCGGCTCGCCAAATTGCAGCCCGCCCATATCGATCAGGTCCGCCGCGGGAAGGCGCGATCAATATCGTCTGATGGCATGAAGCACAACTCGGAAATGGCGTGCCCTGGCGCCCGCGCGGTATCCAAGCGCAGTGTGGTGGGCCTAAAATTGGATTAAAGACAAGCGCTCGATAAAGCCGGTATGATCCCGGCGGGGCGCGATCTCGGTGACACGATCCTCCATGACCGGATTGAAGCGGTACATTCGGCCCGGCGTCGTTATTTCGGTTATGGTCCATCTCGGGATTCTGGCGCTGAGTTTGCACTTTGTCGGCGCGGAAGTGTTCGTCGCCAAGCCCCCCAAAGCGAAGCTGCCCGACGCGATGATGATCGACATCGTGCCACCGCCCGAGACGCCGCGGTTCGAGGGCACGCCTGCAGAATCGACAACGTCCGGAACGCCGACCCCGGTCAATTCCGCCAGTGCAAACGGCGCCGCGCAACCATTGCCGCCCAAACCGCCCGCCCAAGCGCCGCAACAACCGCAGCGTCCGAACCCGCAGCCCGACGCCCGCCAGACCCCGGCCCAACCGGACAAGCAGGCGCAGACCAAGGCTGCCGACCCGCTTCAGATGGCACAGTCCGAGGCCGGACAGCTTCAGGCGGCAGATCATTCCCAGAGCGATCAGCCCGACACGGCAAAATCCGAGACGGCGGACGCCTCGACCACCGCCCCGCCGCCTTTACCGCAGCCGCAGCCCACGGACAGACCGGATCAGCCGAGCGCCAGCGAGACCTTCGCGCGGCTCGCGTTGTTCGGCGGTCAGTTTGGCGGCGGTATCGAAGCCCCAGCGATCCCCGCTCCCCAGGTCGAACGAAACTTCGCCACCGTGTTTCTTGAACGCGTCAGTTCGTGCTCGTCGTTGCCGGCTGGAATCAGCCTGACCGCCAAGGTCGCGATCTCGGTCCATGTGTCGTTCAGACCGGACGGCTCGCTGGCTTCGCCGCCGCAACCGATCGGCCCCATCCGCACGCCGGAACAAATGGCGATGCTGCAAAGCGCGACGGAGGCGCTGCAGAGATGCCAGCCCTACGCCATGCTGCCGGCGAATAGATACGAGGAGTGGAAGACGCTCGACCTCACCTTCTCGCCTCTGAACTTCACCGGCGGGTGAAGGCTTAGAAAAAATCAAACGGCGCGGCTGCAAAGCCGCGCGGGTTTTTTTTGTCGGGCCTGAAGGCTCGGTGAAAGTCGTCGCCTAGAACAATCCGACGATTTTGCCGTCGGGCCCGACGTCGATCACGTCGGCTGCCGGGACCCTGGGCAGGCCGGGCATGGTCATGACCTCGCCGCAGATCGCCACCACGAATTCGGCGCCGGCGGACAATCGCACCTCGCGCACATTGACGACGTGGTCGGTCGGCGCGCCTTTGGCGTCGGCATTGGTCGAGAAGCTGTACTGGGTCTTGGCGACGCATATCGGGAATTTGCCATAGCCCATCAACTCGAAGTTGGCGAGCTGATCGCGCACCGACTTGTCGGCCGAGATATCCTTGGCGCGATAGATCTCCTTGGCGATGGTGCGGATCTTCTCGTAGAGCGGCATGTCGTCAGGATAGAGAAATTTGAGCTTGCTCTTGCCGCTCTCGGCCACTTTGACGACAGCCTTGGCGACATCGGCGGCGCCCTCGCCGCCCATCGCCCAATGATCGGCCATCAGCGCCTCGACGCCGACCGACTTGCAGGTCTCTTCGACCAGCTTGATCTCGGCGTCGGTGTCGGCCGAAAAGCGGTTGATCGAGATCACCGGCACGATGCCGAATTTCTGCACGTTCTCGACATGGCGCTTGAGATTGCTCATGCCGGCTTCGAGCGCTTTCGAGATTCTCGGTCTTGAGATCCTCTTTCTTGACGCCACCGTGCATCTTGAGCGCACGGATGGTGGCAACCAGCACCGCGCAGGCCGGCTCGATGCCGGCCTTGCGGCATTTGATGTCCATGAATTTCTCGCCGCCGAGATCGGCGCCGAAGCCGGCTTCGGTGACGACGTAATCGGCGAGTTTCAGCGCCGTCGTCGTCGCCAGCACGGAATTACAGCCATGCGCGATATTGGCGAACGGGCCGCCGTGAATGAAAGCCGGCGTGCCCTCGAGCGTTTGCACCAGGTTCGGCGCCAGCGCTTCCTTGAGCAGCACCGTCATGGCGCCATTCGCCTTGAGGTCGCCGGCGCGGACCGGCTTGCGGTCCCGGGTATAGGCGACGACGATATTGGCAAGTCGCTTCTTGAGGTCGTCGAGATCGCGGGCGAGGCAGAAGATCGCCATGACTTCGGAGGCGACCGTGATGTCGAAACCGTCCTCGCGCGGAAAGCCGTTGGCGACGCCGCCGAGCGACGAGACGATCGAGCGCAGCGCGCGATCGTTCATGTCGAGCACGCGGCGCCAAGCGACGCGGCGCTCGTCGATGCCGAGCGCGTTGCCCCAATAGATGTGGTTGTCGAGGAGCGCCGCGAGCAGATTGTTCGCCGACGTGATGGCGTGGAAGTCGCCGGTGAAGTGAAGATTGATGTCCTCCATCGGCACGACCTGGGCATAGCCGCCGCCGGCGGCGCCGCCTTTGACGCCGAACGACGGGCCGAGCGACGGCTCGCGCAGGCACAGCATCGCCTTCTTGCCGATGTAATTGAGCGCGTCGGTGAGGCCGACCGTCGTCGTGGTCTTGCCCTCACCCGCCGGCGTCGGCGTGATGGCCGAGACCAGGATCAGCTTGCCGTTCGGCTTGTCTTGCAGGGATTTGATGTAATCCATCGAAATCTTGGCCTTGTAGTGGCCATAGGGTTCGAGGTTTTCCGGCGCGATGCCGAGACGTTCGCGCGCGACGTCGAGAATGAGTCGCTTCTTGGCGGCCTGCGAGATTTCAATGTCGGATTTCGGAGACTGATGCTGTGAGGCGGGCATGGTGGATGATCCAATAAGGGGAGGACTATGATTTCGTCATTCCGGGACGTGAGCGAAGCGCGCGGGCCCGGAATCCATAACCCCTGCTGTGGAGTATGGATTCCGGGCTCGTCGCTTCGCGACGCCCCGGAATGACAGCGCGGGATGAGCGTTCACCCGAACCTCGCTTTGATGGCGAGATTGACTGATTGCGCCCACTCGCCGGCTTCGATCTTCTTGCCGTCGGCGGGCTGAACGCGCGTAACCTTGAAGCGCCCATCGGCGCAGACCACGGTGAAGCCGTCGGCTTCGACCACGGCGATCTCGCCAATTTTACCGGCGATCCCCTTCGGGTCTTTTGCCGGCAGCGGCTTGGCGTCGAAAATTTTCAATTGCTTGCCGTCGAGCGTCGTCCAGGCGCCGGGCGCCGGATTGCAGCCGCGGATCAGGCGATCGATTTGCTCCCAGGGCTTGCCCCAATCGATCTTGGCGTTGTCGGGGCCGCAGCGGCCTTCGTAAGTGGCCTTCGCTTCGTCTTGTTTGATGCGCGGCGCTTTGCCGGCTTTGACCAGATCGACCGCTTCCAGCATGGCGTCGACGCCCATCGGGAATAGCCGGTCGAAATAGACCGTGCCGAGCGTATCGTTCGGACCGATCGGCGTTTTTTTCTGGATCAGCACGTCGCCGGTATCGAGGCCGTTGTCGGGCCAGAAGATCGACAGGCCGGTTTCGGCCTCGCCCTTGATGATCGGCCAGTTGATCGCGCTGGCGCCGCGATAGGCCGGCAGGAGCGAAGGGTGATATTGGATCGAACCGTGGGTCGGGATGTTGAGAAATTCTTCCGGCACGAACAGCGTGACAAAGGCCATGACCTGCAGGTCGGGCTTGAGCGCTTTGAACTCTTCCCAGACTTCGGGCTTCTTGTAGGAGTCCGGCTGATGCACCGGAAGCTTGGCGGCGAGCGCCGCCTCTTTCAGCGGATCGGCTTTGGCGCCGGGTTTCTCCGGCGCGACATAGACGGCGACCACTTCGTCACCGCGCTTGAGCAGCGCTTCGAGCACCGCTTTGCCGAACGCCTGCTGTCCGTGAACGACGATACGCATTGTAGAAACTCTCCCCATCTTCTTCACCTCTCCCCGCGGGCGGGGAGAGGTCGAGTGAGCGAAGCGAACGAGGGTGAAGGGGCGCCGCCACGAGTTTGAGCTTAGAAGTCTGAGCCCAGCGGTGAGGCCCCCTCACCCCGACCCTCACCCCGCGCAGCGGGGAGAGGGAGAAGAAACGACGTTACGCCGCCGCCTTAGCCGGCTTTTCCGGCGCGGTGATCGCGCCCGAAGTTTTGATCTCGGCGACTTCCTTCTCCGAATACCCCAGCACCTTCTTCAAGATCTCTTCGGTATGCTCGCCAAGCAGCGGCGAGCGCCGCACGTCGGCGGGCGAGTCGGATAGTTTGACCGGATTGCCCACCGTTAAATATTTGCCGCGGCCGGGATGATCGACCTCGACAACGGTGCCGGTCGCCCGCAACGACGGCTCCTCGGCGATCTCCTTCATCGACAGGATCGGGCCTACCGGAATGTCGACGGCGTTGCACTTTTCCATGACCTCGAACTTGGTCATGGTCATGGTCCACTGCTCGATCGTATCGAAGATCTGGCGCAGCCGCGGCAGCCGCGCCGGCGGTGTGGCGTAATCCGGATCGGTCTTCCATTCAGGCTTGCCGATCAGATCGCAGATCGCGGTCCACACCGGCGCCTGGGTGATGAAATAGATGTAGGCGTCCGGATCATTTTCCCAGCCTTTGCACTTGACGATCCAGCCCGGCTGACCGCCGCCGGAATCGTTGCCGGCTCGCGGCGTCGCGGCGCCGAACGGCACACCCTCGCCGTATTGGCTGTATTCCGTGAGCGGGCCGTGCTTGAGGCGCTGCTGGTCGCGCAATTTGACGCGCGTGAGATTGAGCACGCCGTCCTGCATCGCCGCCAGCACTTTCTGGCCGCGGCCGGTGCGAGTGCGCTGATAGAGCGCCGAGACGATGCCGAGGGCGAGATGCAAGCCGGTGCCTAAGTCGCCGATCTGCGCGCCGGTCACGAGCGGCGGCCCTTCGCGAAAACCGGTGGTCGAGGCGGCGCCGCCGGCGCATTGCGCGACGTTCTCATAGACTTTGCAGTCTTCGTACGGGCCGGGGCCGAAGCCCTTTACCGACGCGACGATCATGCGCGGATTGAGCTTATGGATGTGCTCCCAGGTCAAGCCCATGCGGTCGAGCGCGCCGGGCGCGAAATTCTCGACCAGCACGTCGCAGAGCTTCACCAGGCGCTCGAGGATTTCCTTGCCCTTGGAATTTTTGGAATCGATCGTGATCGACCGCTTCGAGCCGTTGAGCATGGTGAAATAAAGGCTGTCCTGCCCCTTCACATCGCGCAGCTGCGTGCGGGTGATATCGCCGACGCCCGGCCGTTCGACCTTGATCACGTCGGCGCCCATATAGGCGAGAAGTTGCGTGCAGGTCGGCCCGGATTGCACGTGGGTGAAGTCGAGAATTTTCACGCCATCAAGCGCCCTGCCGGCTTGGCCGAACGGTTTCGTGCTCGGGCGCGGAACGCCGTTGCCTGCGGCCTTCACCGCCGGCTTCTTCGCCTTCAGCCTCACGACCTTGGCGGAGGATTTTTTCGCCGCCGTCTTTTTGACGGCTGCCTTTTTAACCGCCGCTTTGGATTTCGCTTTGGCTTTCTTTTTCGTCGCCATTTTCTTTCTCGTGGCCATGTCTTCTCTCCCTCACCCCTTATTTCTTCTTCGCGAGCTTGCTCTGCGGATTGAGATTGCCGATACGGCCGCTTTCGCTGCCTGCCGCCGGGTCGATCACCGCGTTGACGAGCGTCGGCTTGCCGGAGTCCATCGCCGCATTGACGGCGCGGCGCAGTTCGTCCGGCGAAGTCGCGTTGACGCCGGTGCCGCCGAACGCCTCGATCATCTTGTCGTAGCGCGATCCTTTGACGAAGACGGTCGTCGCCGGGTCGGAGCCCGCGGAATTGGTGTCGGTGCCACGATAGATGCCGTTGTTGTTGAAGATGACGACGCAGACCGGCAGGTTGTATCGGCAGATCGTCTCGATCTCCATGCCGGAAAAGCCGAAGGCGGAGTCACCTTCTACCGCGAGCACGGGTTTGCCGGTCTCGATGGCCGCGCCGATGGCATAGCCCATGCCGATGCCCATGACGCCCCAGGTACCGACGTCGATGCGCTTGCGCGGCTGATACATGTCGATGATGCCGCGCGCGAGGTCGAGCGTGTTGGCACCTTCATTGACGAGGATGGCATCCGGCCGTTCCTTGACGATGGTGCGAAGGACGCCGAGCGCGCCGTGGTAATCCATCGGCGAATTGTTGTTCATCAGCCGCGGCGCCATCTTGGCGATGTTTTCTTCGCGCTTTGACGTGACGGTCTTGACCCAGTCGGCGGGCGGCGCCGGCCAATTCGAACCGATACCGTTCAGGAGCGCCGCAACGCAGGAACCGATGTCGCCGACCACGGGCGCCGCGATCTCGACGTTCGAATCCATCTCCTTCGGCTCGATGTCGATCTGGATGAATTTCTTCGGCGCCTCGCCCCAGGCCTTGCCTTTGCCGTGCGACAACAGCCAGTTCAGGCGCGCGCCGATCAGCAGCACCACGTCGGCGTCCTTCAATACGGTCGAGCGCGCTGCACCCGCGCATTGCGGATGGGTGTCGGGCAAAAGACCCTTGGCCATGCTCATCGGCAGGAACGGAGCGCCGGTCTTCTCGACGAAGCTGCGGAGCGCGTCGTCGGCTTGCGCGTAGGCCGCTCCCTTGCCGAGAATGATCAGCGGGCGCTTGGCGCCTTTGAGCACATCAAGGGCGCGCTTGACGGCCTCCGGGGCCGGAAGCTGCGCCGGCGCCGGGTCGATGACTTTCACCAGCGACTTGCGGCCGGCTTCGGCATCCATCACCTGACCGAAAAGCTTGGCCGGGAGATCGAGATAGACGCCGCCGGGACGGCCAGAGACAGCGGCGCGGATTGCGCGTGCCAGGCCGATACCGATATCCGCGGCATGCAATACGCGGAACGCCGCCTTGCACAAAGGCTTGGCGATCGCGAGCTGATCCATCTCTTCATAATCGCCTTGCTGCAGGTCGACGATCTCGCGCTCCGAAGAGCCCGAAATGAGGATCATCGGGAAGCAATTGGTGCTGGCATGCGCGAGCGCGGTGAGGCCGTTGAGGAATCCAGGCGCCGACACGGTAAGGCAGACACCGGGCTTCTTGGTCAGGAAGCCCGCGATCGAGGCCGCATAGCCCGCGTTCTGCTCGTGGCGGAACGAGAGCACGCGAATGCCGGAAGCCTGCGCCATACGGCCGAAATCCGTGATCGGAATGCCGGGCACGCCGTAGATGGTTTCGACGCCATTGAGCTTGAGAGCATCGATGACGAGATGAAAGCCGTCTGTCAGTTCCCGCTCTTCCGCGGCCGCACTCGCCGGCGTTTCCTTTACTGCAGCTTCCGCCATGGCACTCTCCCTACTCTTCAATCCAGATAATCGGCGTATTTTTGGACATGCTCGGCGAGGCCGAGTGCATGGTCGCGAACTAGTTGCTCGGCACGAACCGTATCGCGTGCTTCAAGCGCTTCGATGATGTGCATGTGATCGCGGATCGAACGGTCGGCGCGATCCTTTTCGCCGATCGTCTTCCTGCGGATCATCCGCATATGGGTGAAAAGATTTTCGGCCAGCGTCATCAGCACGCTGTTGCGGCTCAGACGAATGATGGTCTGATGGAATTCTATATTGAGCTGCGAATATTCGTCGAGATGCGCGCGCACTTCGCCATTGTCGAAGGTGGCGAACATGCGCCGCAGCGAGGCGATCTCTTCCTCCGAGGCAATCTCGGTGATCAGCCGCGCCGCCATGCTTTCGAGCGCCGCCCAGGCGGTGATCAGCTCGATGACTTCGCGCTTGGTCTTGCGGACCACATAGACGCCGCGCCGCGGCACCGAGCGGACGAAACCTTCGCGCTCGAGCTGCGCCATGGCCTCGCGCACCGGTGTCCGGCTGATGCCGAACTCTTCGGCAAGGCTCCGCTCATCAAGGCGGATATCACTCGCGCTGCCGTAAACGTCCATGCCGACGATCACGGATTTGAGCGCCGCATAGGCCTTGTTCTTGAAGCTGAAGGAGGTGTCGAGCGGATCGAGCCGCGGCCGCTCGGTCGCGACGGTGCCGTCATCAGGGACTGACAATCGATGGACGCCGGAAGCCATGAAAGACGCTCACAACGAGGACGCTTGCAACCCTTACGGACGCGATCCTGGTAGCTCCTTGGCCGCGTTCCGGCAGCATCCATAGCGCACTGTAATACATTATGCCAGAGCGGAAATGGCGAATTTTGCTGGGCTATAGCCGGTTTGGCGGAGCGAAATCCGGGCCGTTCAACGGCTCGGCCACCGGCTAAGCCTAGCCATCGGCCGGTTTTCAGAACGTGAAGAGTATGGAGGCGTACCAGTCATAACGGTCCATCTCGTCGGCATTTTGGATATTGCGCGCAAGATATCCCAAAAGATGGACGTTATCCGTCACGTCATAGCGCACACCAGCGCCGACGGCTGTCGTTGCTTCCCCGTCTAGCGTGTCCGGCGTCTGGTGAAAAACTTCCAGTCCAAGTTGCAAATTCGAAACGACTTGGCGTGCGATCACAGCGCCTACTTGGCAAAAATTCTGATCGTTGCCGCCCTGGTTGAGTTCACAACCGCCGCCGCCGAATGCAGACCATTGGCCCCAGTCTTTTTCCAGCCAGAGGGGAAGGAACAATGACGCGTGCTGCGTGCCCACCGCCGATGAACCAGCCGGCAGAAACACGCGGGGAAAAAAGGCGGCGTCAACGCCTGCCAGGTCTTGTGTCAGGAAACGATATTTGGCGGCCAATTCAATATTGCCGAACCCCGCCGCAGCCGCGCCGGATCCGAAATCATAGGCGGCCGGTATCACCGCCGTGAGTTGGAGATTGGGTGCCGCTCCGTAATTGAAGTCGATCCCGCTTTCACCGCTGGTGCCATCGTGGCCGGTGGTGCCGTAGACGAAACTGTAGATTTCGAAATGTTCATAATCCGTGGGTTCCGGATCGTCAGATTGGTAGGGCGGCCCCGCCAAAGCGGGAGCCATCATCGCCACGAGCCAGACCAGGCAAAAAGCAGTCAGGCCGGTCCGTTGCATTGCCAATAGCTGTCTCCGTTCGCACACATTCTTCGACTATTTCCAGCATTGCGAAAGGCGAGCCGCACGGTATATCGCAAGGAACGCCCGAACTCTCGATCCCTCCAATAACTCCAATACTTCCAGGACAAGAATGAAATGACACGCCCGTTGGAAAGCTATGCCAGCAAGGTTCCTGAAGTCACCCTGGTCTTCTGGATCATCAAGATTGCCGCCACGACCTTGGGCGAGACTGGCGGCGACACTGTGACGATGACGCTCAACTGGGGTTATTTAATCGGGACGGCAATTTTCTTCACCCTTCTGGTCGTGCTGGTCGCCTTTCAAATTGCAGCAAAGAAATTTCATCCCTTCCTTTATTGGGCAACGATCGTCGCGTCGACCACCGCCGGCACCACCATGGCCGATTTCGCGGATCGATCGCTTGGGATCGGGTATCCCGGGGGCGCATCGCTTCTTTTCGTCAGTCTGATGGCGGTGCTCGCATTGTGGTACTGGTCGCTCGGCTCGATTTCGGTAGATACTGTCAATGCGCCGAAGGCCGAGGGATTTTATTGGGCCGCGATCACGCTGTCGCAGACGTTAGGAACTGCGCTTGGCGACTGGATGGCCGATGACACCGGGCTCGGCTATGACGGCGGCGCGCTGGTCTTTGCCGCTGGTTTGGCGGTACTTGCCGCGGCTTATTTCTGGACCAAAACCTCACGCGTCTTCTTGTTCTGGGCGGCGTTCATTCTGACACGGCCGCTCGGCGCTACGCTGGGCGATTTTATCGACAAGCCGGTGAGCGATGGCGGTTTGGCGTTGAGCCGGCCGCTAGCCTCCGCGCTGCTCGCCGCTTTTGTCGTCGCCTGCGTCGTGCTGCTGCCGCAGCGGGCAGGTCAGCATCCGGGCCCGTCTCAAACGGCTTCGTGAAGAAGCGAAGGTGGCGTTCTATCCAAATAAAAAGGGCGCGGGATTGCTCCCGCGCCCATCGTCCTTACGAACCAGTTGGGCCGCTCTAGAATCTGTATTGGAGGCCCGTTGAGACACCTACGAGCGTGGTGCCGGTGTAGCAATTGGGGGTCGATAAAGCGCCGCCAGTCGCGCCAGTGGTGTCATGGCAATCCGTGGTGACGCCCCGCCCGCCCGCACCGAGATCGTAGTGAGCGCTTGGCCCGTTTAACGTCGCCGCTATGTTGCTGTACCAGATCAAATTCTGGCTGAGCATGTGTTTATACGCCGCAGTGACCATGTCCGCTTGGTTTTTGTTGGAGGCATAGGCTGATAACCCGTCAGCCGTAGGAATCGTACAGTCGTTGTGCTGGCAAGGATCGCCCGGCGTGTGAAATGCATGCGCCCAGCCGAAATGAACGCTATCGGTCGGGCTAAGTTGCTGGCTCAAGAACGCCCAAGTGCCCCACCGCGTCCGCTCGTTTTGAAAATCCAGATCGGCAGGCACGTAGCGATCCATATGCTCGACGATGCCGCCAACTGTCGTTCCCGTCTCCTTGAAGTTATACAACACGCCGACTTTGGCAGCATCCTCATCCGCCACATCCTGGTTGTACAGCGTCTGCGAATATGCATCCGGCAAAACGACAGGGGTTGTTACCGGGAATGTAATTGCCGGGCCAAACATGGCGGTTATATCACTCTGCCGATTGACGGCATGGTGCCATTCATAGGCTGCGGTGGCGTAGAACCCGCCATTCCTATAGCTGATATTGGCGCTGATTAGATCGCTGAACGAGCCGTCGTTACAAGTCGGCGGATTGTCGCCGCCGCTTGTCGGATCGTTGCCGCCGGCGCAATCGGATTCGCCCGCCCCAAGGTTGTCGCTGATCCACGAGCGATTCTGGCCCGGCGCATACATGACGTTCCATTGAACGCCGCCCACTGTTGGCGATTCGTACCAGACGGCGTGATCGACCCGAGTTCCGAATTCAACCCGGTTGTCGCCGCCGCTATTGCCCATGATGACGGCATAATCGCCCCATTCGCCGGAGAACGGATTGAAAGCCGCCGTCGAGTTCTTATACGGCGCGTCCGACTTACCGATCTTGATGGCGCCCAATCCCTCGGAAGCGATGCCGATGAAGGTATTGCGGTTGAACAGCGCGCCGTTAACCTGATCGCTCAGATTGCTGTTGCTCTGCTTCAGCCCAGGCGTCGCGGAAACATCGAAGCCGACCTCGAACTGATAGACGAACCTTAGTCCATCTGCGCCCGACAGTTTCTGGAAGCCCCGCGCGCCCAAATAGGACAAGTTGGTGGAAATATCCGGCATCCAGCCGAAGTTGCCCTGCGGATTTACAATTCCGCCCCCGTTTATATTGAGCGGGCTCGTATACCAGCCCGTAACGCTCTTGGACGCGCCGTCGAACGAAACATCGACGTTGCCGTAGCCGGTAATTTCGCCGCCCGGCGTGACAAAAGTAAGCGGATCGCCCGGCTTGTGCTTGAAGAACCAAGTGTCCTTGTCGTCAGCCTTGTTCGGAAGATTGGCGACTTGGACTTGGGTTTCCGAGGCCTTTGCCTTGGCTTGCGTCGCGGCTGCCTTTGCTTGCGCCGCCTGAGCTTGAGCTTCGCTGGCCTGCTTCTTGGCCGCGTCGGCATTGGCGGTGTTTTGACTCTGGGCCGCCTCAAGCTGTTTTACGGTTTTTTGTAGCTGATCGATTTGCGCCTGAAGCGCCTTGAGCTGGGCATCAGTCACCGGTGGAGCGTTTTGAGCTCTGGCAGAAATGCCGCTTGCCAGGACTACCACCAGTGCTGACAACCCCACGCCCGCGCACAACCGGGCTCGCCGCGAAATTCGGCCCATCTCCCCACCCCCCTATTTGGTCGCCCCCGTGACCTTCTTTTAGGCAATATTTTACCTCTTTTTAGCCGCACGCAAGCCCAAATGGCGATATTTGCGTGCATATTTTAATCGGACTACTTAGCGCCGAAAATCGCGCTTAATTCTCGGGCACACCGGGCGCGGCAGCATCCAATGAAACCCGTAAATGGGCGCCCGATGCGCGAAATCGTGAATGAACGGATTGCATTCCCACTGGTTCGGTAGTCGAGCGAACCGGAGAAACATTCATGTTTTCGAAGAAAGTACTGCTGGCGCTGGCCGTTCTGCTATGCGCGACAACCGGCTCGATGGCACAGAGCCGCGCGCATTGGCATGTGCATTACGGCAGCGTGCAGTCATTTAGGGGATATTACGGCACACCCTATGGGCCTGGCCCTGACTATGGCTATGGCGGGGGCGACCAATATGGCTACGGCCCGGGTTACAGCTACGGCAAACAGGCGCCTGGTCCGTCGAGCGACGTTGAATTCCAGCGCTATTAACGCGGCTCTGACCGGGATCGGCGTGCCGAAGGCAGTCTCATAAAAAAAGCCGCATCGTTGTCGATGCGGCTCTTCTTATTAGTTCACCGGAGGGATTCAGCTTTTCGCCATTGCCCGTGCCCGCATCGGCTTGAGGACGAACAGCGCGAGTCCCACCACCACGAAATTCATCAGCGCGGTCGCGACGAACACCATGTGCCAGCTTCCGGTCGATGCTTTGATCAGATTGGCAACCGGCACCAGGAAGGCCGATGTGCCCTTGGCGGTGTAGAGCAGGCTCAAATTCACGGTGGCGAATTTCGGCCCGAATGTGTCGGTGCAGGTCGATGGGAACAGGCTGAAGATTTCGCCCCAGGTCAGAAAAATCAGGGCGGCAAACAGCACGAAGGCCCATGGCGCGGCACCAAGCGCGCCCAATAGCCAATAGGCAACGCCGCCTAAGCCGAACGCGATCGCCATGGTGGCTTCGCGGCCGATATTGTCCGAAATCCATCCGAACAGGGGACGCGCTGTGCCGTTGGCAACGTTGTCGATGATCAGCGCCGCCGTCAGCGTCGTGGCACCCCAGAATACGATCTGGTTGCCGACGTTGAAATCGGCCGCGATCGGAGCAATCTGCGCCGTGGCCATCAGGCCCGAGGCCGACACCATCACGAACATGATGTAGAGCAGCCAGAACACCGGCGATACCAGTACGTCCTTCGGCGAGAAACTGCGCGCCGACTGCGTCACCTTTGGCGGCGACGCCGAGAGTATCTCGCCGGCTTCAGGTCCGCGCAGCAACAACGCCAGTACGAAAACAACTGCACCCTGGCCGATGCCGAACCAGAGGAATGCCGTGTTGTAATCGTAATGAGCGATCACGTATTGGATCGGAATGACAGTGAGCGCAGCTCCTGCCCCGTAGCCCCCTGCGGTCAGGCCGACCGCCAGACCGCGCCGGTCCGGAAACCATTTGACCGCCATGCCGACGCAGGTCGCGTAAACGGCCCCGCCTCCGATGCCCCCGATCACCGCGCCGAGATAAAGCATCGACAGCGAATCGGCATAAGCATTGATGACCCAGCCTACTCCGACCATGACGCCGCCGAAGGCGACTACGAGCTTGGGGCCGCGCTTCGGACCGAGCACGTCGACGATCCAGCCCTCGATCGGCGTCAGCCAGGTTTCAAGGGCGATGAAAATCGCGAAAGCGACCTGGATCGAAGCGACCGACCAGCCGTGGGCCTTGTTGATCGGGTTGACGAACAGCGTCCAGCCGTATTGCAGGTTCGCGATCATCACCATGCAGATTATGCCGATCGCGAGATAGCCCCAACGCGGCGCGGCTGTGGCCTTGGCCTGGTCACGGGCTTAAGTCTCGGCAACAGTCGATGCGACCGCCATGGCGTTTCCTCCCCCTTGAAACTTTTGTTTTAGATTTTTCGCCCTTAGATTTTTCGCCCCAGGGGGGTATTTGTCAATATTTACATATCTGTCGTGAGTTATTTTCTGACGCGTGGCACTTCGCCGCAATTGTCGATTGAAGCGCGAGCGGCCTCATTGCGCTGCAACAAAATCTGATTGAACCGATCGGGTGGTTATGCGTTCGCCTGTGGAGGAGCCTCACACCCTTCACTCTGGAGCGTTGCATGACTGGCCGGAACTGGCTGCCGCGATCAATCGCCCCATTCCTTGCGCCGGTAGCGGCTTTGCTATTTTTGCTCGCGCCCGCGGCGGTCTTTGCGCAAACCGTTGGCCCCGACGAAGCGGTGAATGCCACGGGCAACCCACCCCGGCAAATCAGGTTCACCGACGCGCAAAAGGCCGCGATCTACAATGCCGTGTTGCGGCAGCGCGTGCATAGCTCCGCCACAATTCCAACTGTGGTCGGCGCCCCTGTTTCGCCGGTCCTAGAGCTGGCCTATCTGCCCGGCCAAGCAACGTCCGAGGACTGGCTGGCGATGAACCTTAAATACGCCATTGTGGAGGACGACGTGGTGGTGGTCGATCCCGTCAGAATGAACGTCGTCGCGGTTATTCACGGCCCCAAACCATAAGTCCCAATACCGATGGCGATTACGGCCAAGCAAAAAAACATGTCTGCTCAGACCGTGGCCAAAACCGTGGCCAAGACCGTGGCCAAGACCGTGGCCGAATTCACAAAAAAGACGATTGCGTCGAGAGCCTCGGACTCCGAAGCCGCCGATGCGTTCACCATCACCGCGACGCAGCCGACCCGGCCGCCGCGTACGCTCAAATATGGCGACACCTTCGTGGTGCTCGACAGCCGCGGCGATATCGGCATGTCCGCCGAGGGTGCCGGCGGCTTGTTTCACCAGGATACGCGCCATCTCTCGCGCCTCGAACTGCTGGTGAACAACAGGCCGCCGCTTCTGCTTGGCTCGACGCTGCGCGATGACAATTCGGCCTTTATCGTCGATTTGACCAATCCAGATCTGATGGACGGCCAGCACATCGTGCTGGAGAAGGACCGCGTCCACATCCTGCGCACGATCTTCCTCTGGCGCGGCACCGCCTACCAGCGGTTCGGCGTGCGCAATTACGGCGACAGCGCCGTCGATCTTAAGCTCACCATTCTGTTCGAGAACGATTTCGCCGATCTGTTCGAGGTCCGCGGCACGCATCGCGAACGGCACGGCACGGCACAGGCGAAGCTTCATGGCGATGATCGGGTCCTGCTGATCTACGATGGTCTCGACGGTAAAACCCGGCGCACCGCGCTGAATTTCGATCCGCCGCCCGACCAGATCACGACTGAAACCGCGATTTATGACCTTCACCTCGTGCCGGGAGAGCTGCGGCCGATCTTTCTGGCGGTGAGTTGCGATCAGACGGACTCGCTGCCGTTGCCGTTTCTGCGCACCCTCATCGGCGCACGCCGAGAAATGCGTGAACAAACCCGCGAGCGCACCTCGGTCGAAACCTCAAACGACCGCTTCAATGAGGTCCTGTGCCGCTCGGCCGCCGATCTTGCGATGCTGATGACCGATACGCCGCAGGGACGCTATCCTTACGCCGGCATCCCCTGGTATTCGACGACGTTTGGCCGCGACGGCCTCATCACGGCGCTGCAGATGCTGTGGTGGTCGCCCGACGTGGCGCGCGGCGTGTTGCGGCGGCTGGCGTTCTATCAGGCCAAGACCACCGATCCGCTAGCCGACGCGCAGCCCGGAAAAATTCTGCACGAAATGCGCGGCGGCGAGATGGCGGCGCTCCGCGAAGTGCCGTTCGGCCTGTATTACGGTAGCGTCGACTCGACGCCGCTATTCGTGTTGCTCGCCGGTCTCTACGCCAAGCGCACCGGCGACCTGGACACGATCATCGAACTGTGGCCGGCCATCGAAGCTGCCTTGGCATGGATCGACGGGCCGGGCGATCCGGACCGCGACGGCTTCGTCGAATACATCCGCGCCACCGAGCAAGGTCTCGCCAACCAAGGGTGGAAGGATTCGCATGACGCGATCTTTCACGCGGATGGCCGCTTGGCGGAAGGCGCCATCGCACTGGTCGAAGTGCAAGGTTATGTCTATGCCGCCAAGCGCATGACGGCGCGCCTTGCGAAGCGGATCGGCCACGAAGCCCTGGCGCGCAAGCTCGATGCCCAGGCAAACGATCTCGCCGAGCGCTTCGAAGCCGCATTCTGGTGTCCCGACATCGGGACCTACGCGCTGGCGCTCGACGGTGAAAAGAAACCTTGCGAGGTGCGCACGTCCAATGCCGGGCAGGTTCTGTTCAGCGGCATTGCCGCTCCCGATCGCGCCGCGCGCGTCGTGAAAGATTTGCTGCGGCCGAGTTTCTTTTCCGGCTGGGGCATTCGCACCGTGGCGAAGGGAGAGGCGCGTTTTAATCCGATGTCTTATCACAACGGCTCGGTCTGGCCGCACGACAATTCGCTGATTGCACTCGGCATGGCGCGCTACGGCCATAAAAGCGCAGTCGAAACTTTATTCAACGGTCTGTTCAGCGCCGGTATCTATATGGATCATCGCCGCTTGCCGGAATTGTTCTGCGGATTCCAACGCCAGCCTGGCCAAGGGCCCACGCTTTACCCGGTGGCTTGCGCGCCGCAGGCCTGGGCGAGCGCGACGCCGTTCACGCTCATCGAATCCATGCTCGGCCTCGAATTTGATCCTTTCGCTGGTGAGATTCGGCTCCGCAATCCGCGGCTGCCCGCCTTTCTCGACGAGGTCACGTTGCGCGATTTACGGCTCTCGTCGTCGAGCGTCGATCTGCGCGTGCGCCGGCACGGCGAGACCGTTTCGCTCGATACGCCCCGGATCAGCGGCGATATTCGGGTTTCGATCGTTTTTTCATCCTAATCGACGCCGTTTCGCGGAATTTGCAGACGCGGCATGTGGAACAAGCCGTCCATCGTCGGCTTAGTGGATTGAGTTCCACTGGCGATCCGGAGCAAAGATGCGCGGCACAACGTTAAAATTAGTTACTATGACGGCCGTCGCCGCCATTATCCTCGGTGGCGCCATTGGCGGCGCGCGGCCGGAAGAAGGTCAGGCGCCGACACAATCGGGGGCCCCGGCAGATCATCCGGCGCCGCCCGATAATCCGCCTGCGACCCCGGCTCCTACGCCACCGGCATCGGCTCCTACGCCACCGGCATCGGTCACCATTCTCAACGACCACGAAGTCCAGGGCATTCTCGGCCGCGATGTCGAGAGCACCACCGGGAACGAGAATATGGGCCGAATTGTCGACGTGCTCGTCGACCGCAGCGGACAGGTGCGCGCCGCGATCATCGATTTCGGCGGATTCCTCGGCGTCGGCAGCCGCAAGATCGCGGTGGACTGGAACGCGCTTCACTTTCCGCAACCGGCGAAACCCGACGCCCACATCACGCTCGATCTCACGCGCGACCAGGTGAAAGCAGCGCCGGAATATCAGGAGGGTAAACCCGTCGTCGTGCTCGGCCCGCTCGGCAAGCTCGAACAGCTGCCGTTCGAATAGCTCCCGATCGCCGATCATTCGTCAAAACCGGATGCCTATCGAAACGACTTTGTTGGAGACGTGCCCTGTCCGCGAATTCCTTACGCCGCTTAGGCGACAAATCGGAGGCGGACGGCAAGGCCGGCGCGACGGCCTCGGTCCCCCCGGAACAGTCGGGCGGCGCCGGCGAACCACCGGCCGCACCGTCGCGGCGCAGCTTACGCGGACTCGACTGGTTCATCTTCTTCGTCGCCGACGTGCAGACCGGTTTTGGACCGTTCGTCTCGGTCTATCTGACCACACAGCGATGGACCCAGGTCGATATTGGACTCGTTTTGTCCGCCGCCGGCTTCGTGTCGCTGATCGGCCAAATGCCGGGCGGCGCGCTGGTCGATGCGGCAAAGTCGGAGCGCTTCGTCGCCGGTATCGCCGTTGCCGCCATTTGCTTCAGCGCACTGAGCTATGCGCTGTTTCCGAACTTTCCGATGGTGCTTGCCGGTTCGGTGCTGCATTCACTCGCGAGCTGCGTGCTCGGTCCGGCGATGGCCGCGATCAGTCTCGGCTTGGTCGGCCACATCGCCATCAGCGAACGGCTCGGGCGCAATGCCCGCTTTGCCTCGGTCGGCAACGGCTTGGCCGCTGCCGCGATGGGCGCCTGTGGCTATCTGCTCTCCGCCCGCGCGGTCTTTTTCGTCACCGTAATATTGCTGATACCGGCGCTCATTGCGCTACGCACGATATCCAACAGTGAAATCGATCCGGAGCGGGCGCACGGCGCGCGGCCGCGGGTGCCGCGGATCCAGCCGCCGATTAAGCCCGGCGAGTTGATGCGCAATCGGCCGCTTCTTATTTTTGCCGGCTGTCTGTTGCTCTTTCATCTCGCCAATTCGGCAATGCTGCCGCTGGTCGGCAGTGTCGTCACCATGCGATCGAGCCAATGGGCGACGGTTATCATCGCCGCATGCATCGTGGTGCCGCAGCTGCTGGTCGCCGCCTTGTCGCCGTGGGTTGGAACCTGGGCGCAAACCTTCGGACGTCGGCCGCTTTTGTTGATCGGCTTCGCCGCGCTGCCCATTCGCGGCCTGCTGTTTGCCGTGGTGACAGATCCGTCACTCCTCCTCGCCGTGCAACTCCTCGACGGCGTGACCGCGGCGGTATTCAGCGTCATGGTGCCCTTGGTCGTCGCCGACCTCACCCGCGGCACCGGCCGCTTCAATCTCGGTCAAGGCATTCTTGGCACCGCGACCGGGATCGGCGCCTCGCTCTCCGCGACACTTGCCGGCTATACGACCGATCGCTTCGGCAGCCCGACGGCCTTTGCCGCGCTGGCTGCGATCGCGCTCATCGGCTTCGCCGTATTGTGGTTTCTGATGCCGGAAACGCGACCGGTGGAAGAAAAATCGTAGGGCTTGGTTAGCCCAACGGGTGCGCGCTATGCACGGTGCCCAAGGTAGCGGTGGGTTACGCCGCTTCGCGGCTAACCCATCCTACAACCCTACAACGCTGGTGCGTCGGCATGGACGAGGCGCAGATGCGGCGCGACGGCATCCGACAGGCTGCGATAGACGCTGAGATAATCTTGCGCCATGCGGCGCGCGGTGAAACGCTCTTCGAAACGCTGTCGGATCTTTTCGCGCGATAAATGCCCAAGCCGGTCGACGGCGCCGACGGCGCCATTGATGTCTTCGACGACAAAGCCAGTGAGCCCATCTTCGATGATCTCCGGCACCGAGCCGCGGTTGAAAGCAATGACGGGCGTGCCGCAGGCCATGGCCTCGATCATCACCAGTCCGAACGGTTCGGGCCAGTCGATCGGAAACATCAACGCGAGGGCGCCACTCAAGAAGTCGGGCTTCTCCTGGTCGTTGATCTCGCCGATGAACTCGACATGCTTCGCAGCGAGCAGCGGCTTGATCTTTTCGTCGTAATAATCCTGGTCGGCCCGATCCACCTTGGCCGCGACTTTGAGCTTCACGCCGCAATGCTGTGCGATCAAGATGGCACGCTCGATGCCCTTTTCCGGCGCTATGCGGCCGAGAAACGCGAAATAACTTGGCTTTACTGGCTTGGGGACCAGCAGACCTTTGGGCAGCCCGTGAAGCACGGTGCGCACCCAATTCGCCTGCGGCAATGGCCGCCGCTGCGAATTCGAAATCGACACCACCGGCGCCGTATTGAACGTATCGAATGTCGGCTGATGTTCCGGCAGATCGAGCCGGCCGTGCAAGGTGGTAACAAAGGGCGTCGGTTGGCGTGAGAATAGCGAGAACGGATAGTAGTCCAGATGGCAGTGCAGAATATCGAAGTCGGAAGAGCGCCGGTATACCTGCTCCAGCATCATCATGTGCAGCGCGTTGGGATCGCGCACGGCACCGTCGAGGCGCAAAGCCCGCGGCCACATGGCCTCCAGCTTCGCCGACGTCACCAAATCGCCACTGGCAAAAAGCGTAACCTCGTGGCCAAGCGCGATCAGCTCTTCGGTGAGCCAGGATACGACCCGCTCCGTTCCGCCGTAAAGCTTGGGCGGAACAGCTTCGGTCAAAGGCGCAACTTGTGCGATGTGCATCTAACACCCTTCTCTTTTGCGGAAACTTTCTCGCCCGGCGACAATCGACAACGTCAAAACCCGGGAAAAATACCGTCCTGGCGTGGAACTTATTTTTGGCGCCGCGGGGAACTTTTTCAGCGTCACAGCGTCAATACTAACGTTCCAAATCCGATATTCAGCGCGCAAAGCTTAGCCTTAAGCCATGCGCCAGGCGGGACCGGCGTGGCGAAGGTGCGCTGGAACTTCAGTGGTTGCTGCCCGTTTGGTACAAGCGCCGTCGTCTTCAATGGCTTGTAGAGGCGGGAGCATTCGCGTCCTCACCGGGAATCGCATGTCTGACCTCAGCGGTTACGCCTCTCGCCCCCTTGCCTTCACGTTCCGTTACATTCGGTTACGGCCCCTTTCGCACACGGTAATCCTAGCCGCGGTGCTTGGGGCGGTTGCTTGTTCGACGGGCACGCAATACGGCGTCAAGTTTCTGGTCGATACGCTGTCGAGTGGCGCCGATGCCGCGGTATGGACGGCGTTTTGCGTTCTCGGCGGCCTGATCGCCGCCGACAATCTTTTATGGCGCGTCGCGGCCTGGATCGCCAACTTCGCTTTCGTCGGCGTCAGCGGCGATCTGCGTCGCGACCTTTTCCGCCACCTGATGGGCCATTCACCAAGCTACTTTGCCGACCGGCTGCCCGGCATGTTGACGAGCCGCGTCACCGCGACGTCCAACGCGGTGTTCACCGCCCAAAATTTGTTCATCTGGAACGTGCTGCCCCCCATCGTCGCGACCGTGGCGGCAATCGGCCTGATTTTCACTATCAGCCTGCCGATGGCCGGGACTCTCGCCGCTATTTCCGGGGTGATGGTCTGCGTGATGTTCCGCCTGGCTGCCGCCGGCCGACCGCTGCATCACGACTTTGCAAAGAAGGCCGCGACCGTCGACGGCGAGATGGTCGATGTCGTGACCAATATGCCCCTGGTGCGTGCCTTCGGCGGTTTCTTCCGCGAACGCCACCGCTTCGACTCCACCGTCGAACGCGAAATGCACGCGCGGCGCAGAAGCCTGCTCTATCTGGAAAAGCTTCGCATCTTCCATGCTGCGGTGACGATACTGTTGACGCTCGGTCTGCTGGCCTGGGCGATCATGCTGTGGCAGCGGGGCGCGGCGACGACGGGCGACGTCGTGCTGACCTGCACGCTCGCCATCTCGGTGTTAAGCGCAACCCGGGACCTCGCGGTGGCGCTGGTCGACATTACCCAGCACCTTGCACGCTTGTCTGAGGCGGTCGCCACCTTGTTGATGCCGCACGAGTTGCGCGATCATCCCGAGGCCGAGCCGCTGGTCCGGCACGGCGCCAGCGTGAAATTCGAGCATGTCGATTTTCGCTACCCCGACGGCCAGCAGATTTTCGAAGACTTCACGCTCAGCTTCCGCCCCGGCGAGCGGGTCGGCCTGGTCGGCCATTCCGGCGGCGGCAAATCCACTCTGTTTGCCTTGCTGCAACGCTTCTACGACGTCCAGAGCGGACGCATTCTAATCGACGGTCAGGATATCGCCCGCGTCACCCAGGATAGCCTGCGCGCGGCGATCGGCATCGTGCCGCAAGACATCTCGCTGTTTCAGCGGACGGTAATGGAGAATATCCGCTACGGCCGGCCCGAGGCGACGGATGAGGCAGTGCGCGAAGCGGCCTTCGCGGCGCGCTGCGATTTCATCGAGGCTCTGCCCGAGGGCATGCAAACGCTCGTCGGCGAACGCGGCGTGAAGCTTTCCGGCGGGCAGCGTCAACGCATCGCCATCGCCCGCGCCTTTCTCAAGGACGCACCGCTGCTTTTGCTCGACGAGGCGACCTCCGCGCTCGACAGCGACTCCGAAGAGGCCATCCGCGAGGCCTTGGGTCGGCTCATGGACGGCCGCACGGTCGTCGCCATCGCGCACCGGCTTTCCACGGTGCGCAATTTCGACCGCATCATCGTGCTGCAAGCCGGCAGGGTTATGCAGGACGGCCAGCCCGATCTGCTGATGCGGCGGGAAGGCCTCTACCGTGAACTCCTGCAACGCGAGATGGACCGCCTCGCCATGCAGGCTGCGTAAGTTAAAATCCTTCAGTCATTGCCAAGCCACCGTGTCCGGGCTTGTCCCGGACATGGCCTGCAGGGCCGGAATATTGTTTCACCCCCGAAGTGAAGCCGAACGAAATCGTTCGCCTAACCTGCCCGCCTTCAAACAAGACTCTCTTATTTTTGTTGGTCGCATTGACTTTCATCGCTCCGGTGATGAGATCAACGCGTCCGATCGTTTTACGGTCGGATCGCGGGATTTGACGGAGTAGCTTGCGCCGCGAAAAAACGCTAAAGCGCCACGAAGGTCTTCGTGGGCTCCTTAACCATGGAGATGACCGATGACGCTGAAATTGCGCGTCGCGATGTCCCGGCCTTATCGCGAGTTATCGGCGGCGACCGGCGCGTGTTGACCGCCCGCGCCTTAGCCAACTCGCTCTAGATACTTCCCTAATTTTTTACATCTGCCGGGAGCGCTGGCCTTGAGCCGGCGAGAGGATCGATATGTCCAATGCTACCCTCACCGAAATCGGCCCGCATAGCGCGGCCACGCCTGCAGCCCGCCTCAACGAGGACTGGCTGGCCGTCATCCTCGGACTTTCTATCTTCATATTGGCGCTGGCCGGCCTGGTCCATGTCGATCTGATCGGCTGGGTGGTCAATACATCGGTCTGGTCGAATTTCGGCCTGGCACTCGGCCCGGCGTCGAAGAATTACGCTTCACTTGGCGGCTTCGGCGCACTGGTCGCGACTTACGCCGCGCTCACCATCGTGCTCAGCGCGGGCGCCGCCGCGCTCAACACCAATGTGACGCGGTTCGCAGTCGCCTTCACCGCCGTATTTTGGATCGCCTATGCCAGCTGGATCGTCGGCAATTACGCCAACTTCGCCGCGGTGACATCCGCCGAGCAGCAGAAGTTCGGTATCACATGGTCGCTGAAGCTTACCAATGAAGGGGCCTATATCTTCGCCCTCATTGTCGGACTCTTCATCGCCAATTTCCTGCCGCGCTTTGCAGACGCGATCAAAGACGCGGTGCGGCCGGAACTCTACATCAAAATCGCCATCGTCATCCTCGGCGGATTTTTTGCTGTCACCGCGGCAGGCAAACTGGGCTTCGCCAGTTCGCTGCTGCTGCGTGGCGTCGCCGCCATCATCGAAGCTTATCTGATCTATTGGGCGGTGGTTTATTTCATCGCCCGCAAATGGTTCGGCTTTTCCCGCGAATGGTCGGCACCGCTCGCCGGCGGCATTTCGATATGCGGCATATCGGCGGCGATCGCCATCGGCGGCGCCATCCGGGCGCGGCCGATCGTGCCGGCACTGGTATCGTCGCTGGTTCTGGTGTTCGCCGTCATCGAAGTGCTGATCCTGCCTTTCGTGGCGCAGACCTGGCTGGCGCACGAGCCGCTCGTTGCCGGCGCCTGGATGGGGCTTGCGGTGAAAACCGACGGCGCCGCGGTAGCGGCCGGCGGCATCACCGAGTCGCTCATTCTTGCCAAGAATGCAGCCGAAGGCGTGCACTACCAGCCGGGCTGGATCCTCGGCACCGCCGCGACGATCAAAGTGTTCATCGACATCTTCATCGGCGTGTGGTCGTTCGTGCTCGGCTACATCTGGACCAACTACGTCAATGTAACGCGGGACGCCGACAAGACGCGGGCGCGGGAAATCTGGGAACGCTTTCCCAAATTCATCATCGGCTTCGTGATCACGTTCTTCGTCGGGCTCTACCTCGCACTCGGCACACCGGCGGACGTCGCCAAGCAGGTGCCCGCGGCGATCGGCGAAGCCAATACCTTCCGCGTCATCTTTTTCATTCTCACGTTCTTCTCGATCGGCGTCCTCTCGAACTTCAAGGCGCTGTGGCAGGAAGGCTTCGGCAAGCTCGCCGCGGTCTATTTCGTCAGCATCTTCGGCTTCGTGATCTGGGTCGGCTTGGCGATCTCATACATTTTCTTCAACGGCATCACGCCGCCGCTCGCCGGCTGAACAAATCCAAAATCAGGAGAGAAGCAATGGCACAATCCAGCATCCGCCCCGAACTGCAACAGGAGCTGCGCAACACGGCCGCCGAGCCGCTGTTGCCGATCGAGAAAAAATTGATCGCCTGGAGTCTGGCCACCGGCCTCGTGCTCCTCGTCGTCCTCGCGACGGTCAATCACTACTTCCCGCCGACACTGTAAGGCGACGCAAAAAGGGCCTGCCGCTCGATGCCCGGCAGGCCCTTCTATCATAGGCCGGGTCCGACCCGGCCACCATGTCGTAGTTTCAGCTCTGCGCCACTCTCCGCCGCGCTTTGGCATCAAGATCAGGCAGGAAGACAGTGAGCAAGCCGATCACCGGCAGGAACGCGCAGACCTGATAGACGAAATCGATGCTGGTGAAGTCGATCAGCTGGCCCAATACGGCGGCGCCGATACCGGCCATGCCGAACGCCAGCCCGAAGAACAGCCCCGATACCATGCCGACGCGGCCCGGCATCAATTCCTGGGCGTAGACGACTATCGCCGAAAATGCCGACGACAGCACAAGGCCGATCACCACGCTCAGCGCGATAGTCGCGGCAAGCCCGACATAAGGCAGCACCAGCGTGAACGGCAGCACGCCGAGGATGGAGCCCCAGATCACGCGCCTTCTGCCGAACCTGTCGCCGATCGGGCCGCCGATGAATGTGCCGGCCGCGGAAGCGGCGAGGAACACGAACAGACAAACCTGCGCTGTCTGCGTCGGCAGGTCGAAGCGGTGCATCAGATAAAAAATGTAATAGCTGGTGATGCTCGACAAATAGAAGAACTTGGAAAAGATCAGCACGACCAGCACGGCGATCGCACGGCGCACGAGGCGTGCGGGCAACATGGCGCGCGGGGGCGGCCGACCGCGTTGCCGATTTGCGGATATGGCCGGAGTTTTGATACCAGCGTCCGACCGCCGACAAGATGACCATGCCGGCCAGCGCCAGCAGCGCGAACCAGGCAAGACTGCTCTGACCCCGTGGCAAGATGAAGAACGCCGCAACGAGCGGGCCAAGCGAATTGCCGAAATTGCCGCCGACCTGGAACAGCGACTGCGCGAAACCGTGCGCGCCACCGGAAGCCAGCCGCGCCAGCCGCGACGATTCCGGATGGAAGATCGCCGAACCGACGCCCATCAATGCGGCACCGGCGAGCAGCGCGATAAAGGCAGGCGCGAAAGCAACGGCAGCAAGCCCTACAAGCACGCACGCCATGCCGAACGGCAACGAATAGGGCTGCGGCCGGCGATCGGTGAAGAGACCGACGACGGGCTGCAGGAGCGATGCGACGCCCTGATAAACGAAGGTCAAAAGACCGATCTGGCCGAAGGTAAGATCGAGCCCGCTCTTGAGAATCGGATAAATGGCCGGCAACAGCGATGTCGCCAGATCATTGAGCAGGTGGCAGAAGGTAACCGCGGCAAGAATCGCGAATGCGGAGTCGGTCTTTTGCCGGCCAATAACAGCTTCAGTCACGGAGTAGGAATTCCTTATTCGCCCTTTGTGGACTGCAGCCGCGATGGGGCATTACCGCAGAGAGTATTGTGGGGCCCCTATCCCTATGTCGTGCGTCATAAAGAAAGACGCTCCAAATCGGAAGTACGGCGGCTATCCCAATCGTGCATTGCACCTATGAGATGAGGCGCGGCGACTCAATCCCGTCCCGCCGCAACGTGTGTTGCTGCAGAATCCACCCTTAATAAAGAGCGAATGCGCGACGCCCTCTAACGGCGCCGGACACCGATTTCAACATTATCTGAAAAAGAACCAAACCAAGCCGATGACGATAAGGAGGGAAGCTGACGAATAAAAAATAATTTCTATTGAATGTGGCGGGGCATGATTCGACATGGAACGACCATGCACGCATCCTATATCGATTGATACCGGCCTGATTGCCCAGGCAGCGTTATTGTATTTGAGCGGCCGCTAGCTCTCGTTCGAGAGCCGCTTGAAGTCGGCAAGAACGGCATCGACTAGCATTTGCCGGCGCGGATCCTGCGACGTGAGTGTCGCCGCAAAGAGATTGAGGAGGTATCGGGCTTTTTCGGCGGCTTCCTGCCAATTCGCCGCCGGTGCTGCCAGCAAGTGAGCTTCGAGTTCATCCTGGCGGAGACGTAATGCTTTCTCGTTCGCCTCCACGTCCGCCAACAGCCTGCGAAGGCCGGTGGCCTTCTGGGCCGACATCCCGCGATGCTTGTCGAGGTCGATCGTCTTGTCGGTCATTATGCCGCTTTGCGCGCGAGGGGATATTCGGCGCATTCGTACAGACGGCGGATATCGTCGCTGCCGTATCTTTGCTCATCGATTTCCAGAAACGCGCCGACCAGACATTCCGGCGGCAGGTCCTCCATGGCAAAACGGATGGCCTGCGCGGCTTCGGCAAATCGCTTGTACCCGAACGACTGACGCCGAGGCAGACGCCTCCGCGTCGGATACAACTCCGCTGCGGCACGATAATTAAATCCACTCATCGGCGTTGCCTCATGAAAAAGAACTCACAATCATCCGAATGAACGTCATTCAAGAGACTGCGCTAATATAAGATCAAACGGGGCCGTTGCCAGTCTCGGTCACATTCTTGCCGGAATTGGGCGCGGCTTCACGCCGCCTTTGCCGATTCCGAGGCCACCGTGACGCTTACAGTCATGCCGAGATAACAGTCATGCCGAGAGAGATGCCGGAAGCAACGGTAAAGCTGCCACTGATGGGCACGGCCTGGCTGATGTCGCGCGTGAGTGCCGCACATTGAGCAGTACGGATGCGTCCTCGATCGTCGTCGATCGATATCGATCGAACGCCGCAGCAGCGCCGATGCCCGACGACTAAGGATGGAGAACCGTCAGCGCCAGCATGCAGACGAATACGAGCGCGACCGCCGCGAAGAAAAAATAGGCTGCCTTGGTGGCGAAGCCGGCAGGAGCGTGGCCCGTTGGCATATTAGCCCCTCATGTTCAGCAAGATTTGGCTATGGTGCCGATTTTCTGGTCGTTGCCTGCGAGTGACGCGGGCTCGGCAACGGCACAGTATTGTCTTTCAAAAATTCACTTGAGTAAGTGGCGTGCGCATCAAAGCTATGGGCCGCCCTGGACTATTAAACAAGTCGCGTCCCACCTTTATTTCCAAGCGCGTCCGTTTTCCCGTGATACGACGGCATTGTGTGGTAGCGTCTTATGGTGATCGAGCATCCCGACTTCTCCGTCGTCGTAAAGAACAGGGCGTCCCCTCCGAAGCCGTGGAGATGGGAGATCTATCGCGCTGGCCGAACCAGTCCGATTGAGCACTCGAGGGTTCATTTCGAGTCGATGACGGAGGCCAGCCGGGCCGGAAATGTGGCGCTAAGGCTGCTGTTGAGCGATTGTCCCGACTGAAGTCGGCCGGGGTGTTGGACCGGCCCAAGCGGCCTCGCACCCGGCAAAAATGGCCTGGATCATTGACAAATCCGTGCCTATCTATACAGCCAAGCGCCAGATAGTTCGAAAAGCTGCCTTATAACGGCGACCCGCCGAAGTCCCCGTTTCTTTCCATTGGCAGCCATGGTGCCCCTCGGCGGGCGCGATTCATATCGAAGGTAGTTTGTCCCGCGGGTGCCGTCCGCACCCCTGTAATACGCTTCCGTTCGCCAGTGGCCTCGAGCGCCCTGGCGGCCCGTCATCGCTCAATCGAAGAGGAACGCCGCGTGCAGGTTCTCGTCCGTGACAACAATGTCGACCAGGCTCTCAAAGTGCTGAAGAAGAAGATGCAGCGCGAGGGCGTGTTCCGCGAGATGAAGCTTCGCGGGCACTACGAAAAACCGTCCGAAAAGAAAGTCCGCGAGAAGGCCGAAGCCGTCCGCCGCGCTCGCAAGCTTGCCCGTAAGAAGCTGCAGCGCGAAGGCTTGCTGCCGATGAAGCCGCGCGTGGTCCCGGGCGCTGCCCCCGGCAGAAGCGGGCCGCCGCGCACACCGCGCTTTTGAAATTTAAGTAGCTATACTGATTTGAGCGTGTACGGCAGCACCGCCCTTTAGGGGTGGTCGCCGCTCGTCGCTTTGGCGTTTTCAGCGATAATCCGCATTCGAATTATTCAGCTGCACGCCTTCGGTCGCGGAGCGCGGGGGAGCCGCGCCTGGGCGCTGGGCTCTAGCATACGGAATTCGTTGGCACTTTTGACTATCCACACATAATTCTCAATCATTACGCAAAGCACGTGAATTGCGCTCTTCACGTAAAGAGCATATATAGCAAAGGGAAAGAGAGGGATTCATCGATATGCCTGACATCATCCCAGCCGCCGAGTTCGCCCGCAACTTCGGCCGCTACAAGATGCAGGCACAGCGGGAGGCGGTCCCTGTTTCGAGCAACGGGACGCTCGCCGGATATTTCGTGGCGCCGCAGGAGTACGAGGAGTTGCTTAAGCTCAAGGGCATGCGCCGCCGATTCCTGACGGCGGATTTGTCGGACGAAGAAGTCGACCGGATCTCATCGTCACGCATGGATCCGCGCCACGATCATCTGGATAAGCTGCTCGACCCGAGATAACGCGGCCGCATGCCGATTCCGACGCCCGAACCGGGCCTCATCATCTCCTATGCCTATCTATGGGATCACGAAGCGCAAAGCGGGCAGGAAGAAGGTCGTAAGGATCGACCTTGTGTTATCGCGCTTGCCGTCGAGCGCCAGCAAGACGGCGAAACCCTGGTAACGGTTTTGCCTGTGACACATCGGCCGCCCGAAGATGCAGCAGCAGCTGTGGAAATTCCCCGCGTCGTCAAACAGCATCTCGGCCTTGATGATGATCGTTCTTGGGTCGTCGTTAGCGAGGGCGATCAATTCGTCTGGCCCGGATATGATTTGCGCAAAGTGCGTAACACCGACCGATACGATTATGGATATTTGCCGCCGCGATTTTTCAATCAAATACTCGACGCGTTCAAGGCTTGGCACCGAGCGAACAAAGTGCGGCTTACGTCGCGCGAGTGACGTGTCGGGGTGAAATGGTCTGGCCTCGCTATTTGAGGAGAATATTTGAGGAGAATATGACTGGTGATTATCGACAAGCGCGCGCTCCAATTTTATCGCGATAAAAGGCGCTTGTGGCTTTCTTAAATCGTCGCACGTCATGGTGCCACGGCTTCTCCCCGGTCAAACGGGAGATGCAGAGATGCTTATTCTTAAGGCGACCGAGAAAAAGGTAAGCAGGGGTGGCGCGGCCTACGCAACTGGTAAGACGTTAATTGGCTTTTTGGATGCGGGAGCGGGCGTGTGGTTTGCCAATAAAGTCGCGCGTAACCTGCCTGATCCGCTGCATTTTGCGGCCTCCTGGGTCGCTGGTCTACAAGGGGTCGAGGCGGGTGAGTATGTCTATGGCGTTACAGTGACGCGATAGTATGCCGCTCGATACGTGCGTAGCTGCCGAGCTGACGGTGCTCACTTGCGGCGAACAAAATGCGCCGGGTCGGAGCGATTTTTGGCCCCTTTTTGCCGTGGATTTTTGCCGAGGCTTCGTCATCGGGCGGATTGCCTCTAACCCATTGGCTGCAAACGCATTTCCTTTGTAAAGGCTTGCAACAATCTGTAAAAAATGAAAAAGCCCGCCAGAGGCGGGCTATTCCATTGATATCACTAGAGAAGATTGGTTGCGGGGATAGGATTTGAACCTATGACCTTCAGGTTATGAGCCTGACGAGCTACCGGGCTGCTCCACCCCGCGTCAACGCTTTGATTGATCGCACGCTCATGTAGCAAGGCCATCCTCCAGAAGGGAAGTGCGGCCGGCCCAATAATTCGTCATAATGTCATGAAACGCCTCGGCCTCTCGTCATGCACGCACCCACAGAACCCGAAATGGGCGACAAACCGGCTTTGCAGCCGAAAGCGGCTATTGGACCGGCTGTGCGCGCCATTGCCGGCCGCATCCTGGGCAAAGCGCGGATCGCCATCGTCGATCCGGAGCGGTCGAACGAGACCGCGGTGCATGACTTCCGCCGCGCCATGAAGGAATGGCGGGCGCTGTTGCGGCTGTTGGCACCCTTCATTCCCGACGCAACACGCTGGCGCCACGAGGCGCGCGACCATGCCCGCTCGCTGGCGCATGCGCGCGACGGCGCCGCGGCGCTCAATGCCTTCGACAATCTCGCCGACAAGGGCATCCTCGTCCTCTCCGCGCGATCGAGTGGGACACTGCGCTCGCGGATCGAGGCCATGCGCGGCAGCGAGGAGCAAGCCGTGCTGACGCCGGCATTGCGCGACGCGATTGTCGCCTGGCTCGATGCCACCGCAAGCGGCGTCGAAGAATGGCCGCTCGATCCGTTCGATTTTTCCTCGATCGCGGCGCAGCTCAGCCGCGCCTACCGCGACGCGCGCCGCCTTATTCCGGACGACTGGGCGGCGGCCACTGCGGAGGACCTGCATACGCTGCGCCAGCGCGTCGTCACACTGCGTTATCAGATGGAGCTGGTCGAGCCGTTGTGGCCGCGTTTCGGCCGGATGTGGACCGACGAAGCCGAACGGTTGCGCGGCCGCCTCGGCCAGTGCCAGGATCTCGAAGTGCTCAAGGGGCTCACCCTGCCGCATCAGCCGCTGGCGCGGTGGCGCTCCCGCCTGATGCCGGCCTGCGCCGAGCGCTCGGCCGCGCTGACCGAGCGCGCCGCGCTGATCGCACACCGGCTGTTCGCCGAGCGGCCGAAAGCCTTCCGTCACCGGCTGGAAATGCTCTGGGAGTACGGGAAGTAATTCGTCATTCCGGATTGCCGCGCAGCGGCAAGTCCGGAATCCATAGTCACGGGCGGTGATTATGGATTCCGGGCTCCTCGCGGAGCTTGTCATCGGGCCGGCCAGAGGCCGGACCCGTTGGCTCGGCCCCGGGATGACGGGTCGAGACCCCCAAATAGATCTCCTGCACCTGTTCGTTACGCTCGAGTTCGGCGGCCGGACCTTCCAGCGCAATGCGTCCGCTTTGCAACACATAGGCATAGTCGGCAATGCCGAGTGCGAGCGGGATCGACTGCTCGGCGAGCAACAATGTCAGCCCCTGGCGGTGCAGCTCCTTGAGCGTGTCATAGAGCTGCTCGACCACGGTGGGCGCCAGGCCGAGGCTCGGCTCGTCCAGCATCAGCAAACGCGGCTCGCTCATCAGCGCGCGGCCGAGCGCAAGCATCTGCCGTTCGCCGCCGGACAGCGTGCCCGCCATTTGGCGGCGGCGCTCGGCGAGCCGCGGGAACAGCGCATAGACGCGTTCGAACAGTGCGGCTGTGCGCGAGCGATCGGCAAGCGCGGTCGAACCGAGACGCAGGTTTTGCTCGACCGTCTGGCCGACGAACAAACGCCAGCCTTCCGGCGATAGCGCCAGGCCTTTGCTGACGATCGCGTAAGCGGGCTCGTTGGAGATCGTTTCGCCCCGCCATTCGATGCGCCCGCGCGCGGCCCGTACCAGGCCGGCAATGGCGTTGAGCGTCGTGGTCTTGCCCGAGCCGTTCGAGCCCAACAACGCAACGACCTGCCCGTTCGGAACGCGCAACGAAATGTCGGCGACACCGACGAGGTCGCCGTAACGCACTTCAAGATGCTCGACCTTAAGATCGGTCATCGGCGCGCCCGTCTTGTTGTGGAGGCCGGCGATGGCGGCGGCCGAGATAGGCCTCGATCACCGCCTCCTCCCTGACCACCTCGTCCGGTGTGCCGCTGGCGATCACATGCCCCTGATTGAATACCAGGACGCGCTTGGTCAGCGTCATGATCACTTCCATGATGTGCTCGACGATAACGATGCTGATGCCGGTTTCATGGATGCGCCGCACCAGCGCGATCGCGTCCTGCACTTCGCTCGGCGTCAGGCCGGCGAGCGATTCGTCAAGCAACAGAAGCCGCGGCTCGGTCGCCAGCACGCGGGCGATCTCAAGCCGTTTGCGCCCCGGCGTACCGAGCGAACGCGCAGCTTGATCCGGGCGCAGTCCGGTCAATTCGACGATGCGGCGCGCCTGATCGCGCGCATCGTTGCGGTGCGGATGGCGCAGGAAGGCGCCGACCATCACATTATGCAGCACGCTCATGTCTTCGAACGTGGTCGGCACCTGGAAGGTGCGGCCGATGCCGGCACGGGCATGCGCCTCCGGCGGTACCCGCGTCAGGTCCGCGCCATTGAAGACGATACGGCCGGTGGTCGGCACGGTTTCGCCGGCGAGACAGTTGAAAAATGTCGACTTGCCGGCGCCGTTCGGGCCGATGAGACCGATGATCTCGCCTTCGTCCACATCGAGATCGGCGCCCGCGACGGCGCGGAAATTGCCGAACGCCTTGGAGACGTTTTTCGCCTCAAGCAGCATGGGCACGTTTCCCGATGCTCTTGCGTAGCGCGGGCGCCAGGCGCTGCCATAGTTCAAACAAGCCGCCCGGCTCGAAACGCGCAATCACGACAATGATGCCGCCATAGAGAATATAGGTGAGGCCCGATCCGCCGCCGCCGAACCAGCTATTGGTCGCGGTCTGCAACGGAATGAGGATCAGCGCCCCGACCAGCGGTCCGAACAGCGTGCCGGCGCCGCCAAGCGCCGCGACAATGACCATCTGCACCGAGATCAGAATGCCGAAGGCGGAATCGGGATCGATGAAGCCGGTCTTGATCACATAGAGCGATCCGGCGATCGACGTGAAGGCCGCCGACAGCGCCAGCGCCTGCATCTTGGTCCGCCGCACCGGCACGCCGAGGCTCCGCGCCGCGCGTTCGCTCGCCTTGATCGAGCGCAGATAAAAGCCGAAGCGGCGGCGCTCGATCAAGGCGGTGATCAGCAGCAAACACGCCAGCACGGCGAGGAAGATATAGTAATAGGGTAGCTCACTGCGAAACGTGAGATCCCACCAGCCGCGCGCAACTGCCGGGCCCTGCAGTCCGATCGCGGCGCCGACCAGATCCCAGGTGCCGAAGAAAATCCGGATCAGTTCGGCGACCGCGATCGTCGCCATGCTGAAATAATGCCCGGTCAGCCGGAACGTCGGCATGCCGACAACGACGGCAAGCCCCACGCTCAGCGCGACGCCGACAGGAATGCCGGCGATCGGCGGCCAGCCCCACAGCGAGTAGAACAAGCAGCGGCGCATAGGCGCCGAGCCCGAAAAACATGCTGTGACCGACCGAAACCTGGCCGGCATAGCCGCCGACGATATTCCAGGCCGACGCCGAAATCGCCGCCAAGAGAAAAGTGACGCCGATATCGCGATAGAACGGGCCTGAGAGAACCAGCGGATAAATCAATAAGCCTGCGCCAAGCAGCAACAAAACGACGCGCGGTGACGGGAGCTGTTTCACGCTTTGCCCATGAGGCCTTGCGGCCGCAGCCAGAGCACCGCGACGAACAGCGCATAGACGACCATGTCTTTGTAGATCGCTCCGAGCCAGAACGCGGAAACTGCCTGGATCAGGCCGATGATCAGTCCGGCATAGAGCGAGCCGAGCACGCTGCCGAAGCCGCCGAGCGCCACCACGACGAAGGCGATAAGACCGAACGTTTCGCCGACCGACGGCGACCATGGATAGGCTGTCGCCATCAAGGCACCGGCAATGCCCGCTGCGCCCGCGGACAGACCCCAGGCCAGCGCCTGCATGCGGTCCGGCCGAATGCCCATCAGCATTGCGGCGGCGCGATCCTCGGCCACCGCCAAAAGCCTGCTGCCGACTGTGGTTCGGGTGAGCACAAAATGCAGCGCAAGCGTCAGCACGATGGCGACGGCGCCGGCGACAAGCTGCGCGACGGGAAGAAAAATCCCGCCGAGCTTGACCGTGCCGGTGAGCGAGTTCTGCGGCAGCGATACGAAATTGGCCGAGAATATATAGAACGCGCTGTAGCGAAGCAGCAGCGCCAGTCCGAACGTCGACAGGATTTGCGACAGCATCGGCCCGCGGATGACATGGCGGATCAGCGACAGATAAATGCCGACGCCGAGCACGAACGAGCGCGCAGGCCGCGGCGAGGCCGAATATCGCCGGGCCGCCGCCGAGCCAAGTGACGGTGAGCAGCGCCACATACATGCCGAGCATGACGAATTCGCCATGGGCGAAATTGATGAAATTCATCATGCCCCAGATCAGCGTGAGGCCCGAGGAAAACAGCGCGTAGATGGCCCCCAGCAGAAGACCACCGACGATGACTTGCACAATCACCATCTCATCGCGCCCGGCGCTTTACGCCCCGGCTCCCCTCGCGCCCAGCGTCTTTATCTCCGTTCCCCAACGGACCACAGCCGCCACGGGCCACAAAATTTTGCCAGCCGCTTACCGCCAGACTAACGCGCAACGCGCCGCGTGCAACCGAATATATCCGAGTTGCGCGGTTCATCTTGTCCGCAGGCGCGACCAGTTCGGTCCGAGATCGCCATTGCTTTTTGCCTCACGCTCACGCCAATGATCGCCGGCCCACCGCAACCCGCCAAGCTCGATCCGACGGCATCGCGATAGGAGAACGACAATAATGAGTTTCAGCCGCCGCAACCTCATCAAGCTGATAGCCGCGGCGCCGGCGCTGCGTTTGGGGATGGCGCAACGACCGGCAATGGCACAGGCGTGGCCGGTGCCGCGGGTGCGGCTTCTGGTCGGCACGTCGCCCGGCGGCAGCCCCGATGTCGTCGGACGAATGCTGGCCGACAGCTTGACCGACCGGCTGTCGACCGCAGTCTATGTCGAGAACTTGACGCAAGCGGCAGGCACGGTGGCCTACCGAACGCTGGCACGGGCGGCACCCGACGGCGGCACGATGGGCGTCCTCACGGCCGGCTACGCTTCGGAAGTCACGCTCCGCCCGGACGCCGAGTTACGATCCGGTTTCGGGCTTCACCTTCGTGTCGATGTTGTGCGCCTATCCGCTGGTCTATGCCGTTCCGGTCAACTCGCCGATCAAGTCGTTCCAGGACCTGCTCGATCGCGCCAAGCAAAATCCCGGCAAGCTCACTTACACGATAACGGGCTACGGTTCGGCCTATCATACGATGACGAAATGGATCGAGCTCGAATCCGGAGCCTCGATGACGGCCGTGCCCTATCCCGGCATAGCGGCCGGCGTCGCCGACGTGCTCAGCGGCCGTATCGACCTCCTTGTCGATGCATCGACGTCGGCAATTCCGCGGGTAAAGGCAGGCCAGTTTCGTGTCTTGGCGGTGACCTCGCCAGAACAATTCACGCTGCTGCCCGACGCTCCTACCGTGGCGGAGACTTTGCCGAATGTTAAATTCATGTCGTGGCTCTGCCTCGCGGTCCCGGCCGGCACGCCGAATGATCTATCCGGCCGTCTCAACGCCGATGTGAAGGACGCGCTGGCGACGCCAGCCTTCGTAAAGCACCTGGCGGATCTCGGCAGCGTGCCGAAGCCGACCTCGCCTGAGGAAACACGCCAAATCATTGCCGGCGAAATCGTGCGATGGGCCGACGTCATCAAACGGGCAAATATCAAGGTCGAGTGAGAAAGATATCGTGGCAATGAAGGATTTTCTGCTCGTTCACGGAACCTGGGGCGGCGGCTGGCAGTGGCGCGGCGTCGCGGAACGTTTGCGCGCCAAAGGTCACCTCGTGTTCACGCCGACACTTACAGGCTTGGGCGAGCGCGAACATCTGGTGTCGCGAGAAACCAATCTGGATACGCATATTCAGGATATCGCGGCGGTCATAGCGAAAGAGGATTTGCGCGACCTCGTGCTGGTCGGAACCAGCTATGCCGGGCTTGTCATTTCCGGCGTGGCGGATCGCATGCCCAATCGCATCGGCGCGCTGATCTATCTCAACGCGGCATTGCCGGCGAACGACAAATGCATGCTCGATACCGTATCGAGCGAACGCCGCGCGGCGGTGCAGCGTCTCGCGGATACCGAAGGCGACGGCTATCGCGTCCCCTCCTCGCTCGTGCTCGACACCGGCATCGAAGACGACGCCGCACGAGTGGATTTCTTGCGGCGCATGAGCGCGCATCCGCTCGCCTCATTATTGCAGCCGCTGCGCTTGTCGGGGCGATATAACGAGGTGCATCGCAAGGCTTACGTGCTGGCCACGAAGAAAATATCCCATCATTTCCGGGAATATTATGATTGGGCCCAACAGCAGCCGGGTTGGACCGCGCATGTCATCGCGTCGCATCATTATCCGATGGCGACCGAGCCGGATTTGACGGCCGATCTCCTGATGCACATCGCAGACGATACGCGATAAGGGGATCTCGCGCCGCCGATAATCCCTAGTGTCTCACTTTGATTGGGGCGGCACAGGCCATTGATATTTTTTTCGAACGCGATCCCAGTATTCTTTGGATGCAAATTCAGGCCGGTCATACAGAACAAAATAATAGAGCATCGCCGCTGAGCCACACCATTGTCGCGTGATTTCGAAGGCGTAATCAGGACGAACCCAGACCACTCCAGTTTTCATAGCTTCCATTTTTTCTTGTGCGAGTATTCCAATGGAGGGCTCTGCTCTAATGAGCGCCTTCAAGAGTTCTCCGCATCGTCGGTCTTCAATATCCCAATTCGCCCTATAGATGGGCCGCGGCTGAATATACGGTGCCCCCGCCGCACGCGCCTCTCGAAAACCATGCCCTCTCCGGAGGTTGGTAGGAGGGTCATTCCTCATGATTAGCTCCTCTGCTTACGAAAGTTACCGCTAAACATTAGGCCATCTGAATGCCAAAAGGCCCGAAAGGCGAAAAAACGCCCCGCAGATGCGAACGCCCGCTGCGTCATCATCGCCAACATTGCGACCGGTGAGGTTGAGGACTTGCGGCCAACGTCCAAATCACAGGGCAAGGACCTCCGCTGCCGTCGCGCTTGGAGGCAAGGGTGGAAGGCGCGTGCGGCCGCCCTTTCGGCCTGTCGCCAAAAGTAGATAGCCAGACAGGCCGCTGAAAAACAACGTAAATAGGCCAGGGAGGAATAATTCATGGAATATTTTTCTTGATTTTCATCGTGGGTTATGGGACCCTTCGAGTAAACCTGGGGGGTACCTATGCCCGACCGCACTATGGATCAGACGCTGGATGCTCTCGGCGAAGCCGCCGTGGACGAACTGGCAGAAATCATTCGTACCGGCCACACCCGATACATGGGATATGCTCCGGCCGATCTACTTGAGCTCGACGTTCGCGCTCAAGCCGCATGTACCTTCTGTCATATGCACGCTGAAGCGGATCGTCGTCTAATTCAGCGCGATTATGTGCACCCCATAGAATACAAAGGCGGCCTCAAGTTGTGGCTCTATGAATCTGCCAATGTCTTATCCGCTTGAAGAAAATGGATGAGGACGGCAAGACGAAGAATTACCCGACCAAGCAGGCGAAAGACTATGACGCCCAGCGAGAATTGCCGGGGTTACCGTTACCGCCGGTCAGATTGACGGCTGGCTACTGGCTGGACCGCACCGGCCAGATCATCAACCGAGTGCAGATTGCCCGCCCAGATGGAAAGCGGCTGCCGATTTGGTGCGCGGCTATCGTTCCGCCGGAGCAACGGAAGGCGGGAGAGCGTATCTGGATTGACGTTACTCGCCAGAGAGGCTTCGGCGGCCCCCTGTAAGGAGTTGGTCGCCATGGAAAAATTCAATCATCACATGCTCACGCTCGCGCGGGATTCGCGTGCGCTGACGCAGGCTGAGTTGGCGTCCCGGCTTGGAATTATGCAGGGCACGCTTTCAAAGTACGAGACAGGACTTCAAGAACCGCCGCCGGAAGTAATGACGGACATCTCAACGGTTCTTGGGTATCCGCAAGGGTTTTTCTATGAAGTGGGGCGGCCATATGGTCTGCCACCATTTCACTATCGACGACGCAAGAAGCTTCCGGCGAAGGCACTCGCGCGGATTGTGGCCGAGATGAATATTCGGCGGCTACATCTCACAAAGCTGCTTGTGTCTTTCGATTGGAAAACGAATGCGTTCATACCGGAAATCGACCCTTACGAATACCAAGGTCGAGCCAAGGCCGCCCTCACCACGGAAGATGCTGCGCGGTCTCTCCGTGAGATGTGGATGCTGCCATCCGGTCCAATTGAAAACATGGTGCAGTTAATCGAGGACAACGGCGGGATCGTCGTCCCGTGCGACTTTGGCAGCGATTTGATCGACGCGATAAGTTCAGCGGATCGAGGGTCTTCCGATCCTGTTTTTTGTCAATGTGAATGCTCCGAGTGATCGACTGCGACATACTCTGGCTCACGAGCTTGGGCACATGGTTCTTCACACGGTCACGGTTAAAAGCGACGAGGAAATGGAGGAGGAGGCGGATGCTTTTGCGGGTGCATTTTTGCTCCCAGCCGATGAAATTCGCCCGCAACTTCGCCGATTTGATCTGCGGCAACTCGCCAATCTTAAGCGTTATTGGAAGGTCTCAATGGCCGCACTTGCTGTCAGAGCCGATCGACTAATGCTCATTACGCCATATCAGGCGAAGATGTTTTGGATTGAGATGAGCAAGCTCGGTTATCGAAAGAGAGAGCCGAATGAGCCACCGAAGGAACATCCGAAGCTGCTTCGCCAAATGATTTCCTTCCATATGAAAAAGCTCGGCTACAGTGTTTCCGAAATGGCGAAGCTGCTGCATCTGAAAGTCGCCGAATTTCAGCAGATGTACAGGGATGAAATCCTTGGAATTGAACCCGAGGGCGATCAACGGAAGCTGCGCCTAGTTAAGTGAATAATTGGATCAGAAAACACAAGGCGCGCGTGGAACCACACCCGCTATTGCTGCGGGTCTAATTGATAAGGCGTCTCGACGGGTGACGTAGCGACGCTGGTTGATCTCACACAGTCTCTGATTCAGAACCGGCCTAAGAGATCTTATTGTCACCGACTTTGCCACAATCAAACTGAGACACCACCCGATAATCGCCCGCGCGACTACGGCGCGGCGCCGCTCATCGGCCACTGCAGTTTGGCGGTGGCCGCCGTCTCCGGCCAGACCAGTTAGTAGTGCGTGCCGTGCAACTGGATGAGATAGGTCGAGGCCAGAATGTTCTGCCCGGTCTCGTCGAATTTGACGCCCTGATAGCCCATCATCAGCTGATCTTGCTTGAGGTCGGTCTTGGTCAGCGCATCGCGGATCTTCTCCGGGTCGGTCGAACCGGCGCGGTTGATCGCATCGGCCAGCGCGAAAAAGCTTTGCATGTTGCGCGCCGAGGTGTCGTCAAGATCGCGGCCGGTCTTGGCGTTATACATTTCGTTGATCTTGGCGGTGGTAGATCCGGGCTTGCCGATATCCCACGCGCTGCGGTTCATCACACCCTGGGCGATGGCGGTAACGGCGGGAATGAAGGAAGGGTCCGAGAAGCCCGAAGTCGTCACCGAGCACCATCGGCGGCTTGTACTCGAGATTCTTCATCGTCTTCATGTAGAGGATCGAATCCGCGGTGTAGCTGATGAAAATGACAAGATCGGGCTGTTTGTCTTTCAGTTGCAGCACCTGCGCCGAGACGTCGGTCGAGCTTGCACTGTAAGGAATGCGGATCGCCACCGGCACGCCGGACTTCTTGGCTTCCGCCTCGATGGCATCGCCGACCGAGGTGCCGTAGTCGGTGTTCTCATTGACGATGGCGATGTTGTCGATCTTCTTGCCCTCTTTCTTCATGTCGGCGATGAAGTGCATATAGGTTCGGGCGAAATCGGTCGCGACCGGCGTGCCGCGGAATACCCATTTGAAGCCGCGGCTGGTGATGTTCAGCGCCGCGGATTCACCGACCATGAACGGCACGCCGAAACGCTCGGCTACGGCGGTCGCGGTAAAGCTGCAGGAGGATTGATAGGCGCCCATCAGTGCGCTGACTTTGTCTTGGGTAATAAGCCGGGTGGCCAGCTGCTGCGCAGTCGCCGGGTTGCCCTCGTGATCGACAAACACAACCTCGAGCTTGGCGCCGCCGAGATTGGGCAGGCCGGCCGTTGCCGTGAGCGGCAGGTTGCCAAGTTCCGGATGGGCATTGTTGATGATGTCGAGGGCGACTTCGATCGCGGCTTTGGAAGCCAGACCGGCGGCAGCGGCATTGCCGGTGAGCGGCCACAGAATTCCGATCTTCACGGCATCGGCGGCGCGGACTGCTACCGTGTTCAAAAGGCTCGCCGCAAAACACAGCGATGCCACCAGCAAAGCTGATTTCCTCACGATTCCCCCCATTTTTTGCTGCGCCGGAAGACCAAACACCGGCCGCGTTCGCGTTGCCCGACGCGGCATTGTTCCCTAATGTGCCCGGGCTTTCGATAACGGTATGGACGCCGGCGCGGACAGTCAATCGCGCCAACAGGGCGATCGGGGGGCACTTTGGCCGAGCAATACGACGTGACAATTCTCACCGTGCGGCCCGGTACCCATCCGCAGGCCCTCGATGTGCTTGGCAAAACCGAAGACCCGGCGCGGCTCGCCTGCTGGTTCTCCGACATCGGCGCGGTCAATCAGGTCATGCTCATTCGCAAATCGGCCGATGCCGCGGCCGAGCTGGAAAGACGCCAGGCCGTGCTGACGGCCGGCAATCCCTTCGGGCTCGGCGACATCATCACTGCGATGGCGATGGATACCTATGTCTCATTCGACTTCGTCGCGCCGCTACGGCCGGGCCAGTTCGGCCCTTGCTACGAGGTGCGCACCTATGTGCTCAAGCCCGGCGGTCTCGAGCCGACGATCGCGCTGTGGCGGAAGGCCGTGCCGGGCCGCGCCGCGGTTTCTCCCGTGCTCGCCGCCATGACATCGGTGACCGGCGCGGTGACGCGCTTCCTGCACATCTGGCCCTATAAGAATTTCGATGAGCGGGCGTGGCTGCGCGACAAAGCCGTCGCCGACGGCGTCTGGCCGCCGCCCGGCGGGCCTGGTCATCTGATTTCTCAGCAAGTCGATATCTATCTGCCGGCGCCGTTTTCACCGATGCAGTGAGGCGCGCTACCGAGGACCCGCGAGCAAAAGGATCAGGGAAATGAATGGCATTACACGTGACTCCGACCAGAACGATGAAGACGTTTTCACCTTCACCGTTTCCGATGACGCCCTGGAGGCCGCGGCAAGCCCGACCGCAGGCGCGGCCATGTCGTTTCCCAACGCGCCGACCGTCAGTATTGTGTTCGCCTGCTGCGGCAATGACTGAACACACCACAGCCTAAACCGCCGGCGCCGAGAAGCGCGCCAGCTCGGCACCGACACGCGCGATAACGCTGTCCCATTCGCCGGGAGAGGTCTGACGGAATAAGCGGGCGGTCGGGTACCACGGCGTAGTTTCACCCATGACCCCCCATCGCCAATCCGGCGCGAAGGGCACCAGCACCCAGACCGGCCGGCCTATGGCGCCGGCGAGATGCACGACCGCGGTATCGACCGCGATCACCAGATCGCAAAGCGCCAGTACCGCAGCGGTATCGCCAAAGTCATCAAGCTCGCCGCCGACGTTCGTCACGCGGCTTGCGCCCGCGAGTGCTGCGGCATTGCTATCGCGCACGTCGCGCTGCACGCTTACAAAAGCGGCTGGAGTGTCAAACAGTGGCGCGAGGCGTGCGAATGCGATCGAGCGGTTGCGATCGTTGTCGTGACTGGAATTGCCGGACCAGGCGATCGCAACGCGCGGACGCGGCAGCCCGTCGATTCGGGCGGACCACTTGGCAAGGCGCGTTGCATCGGCGGCGAGATAGGGAATTTGCGCCGGCACCGTCGCAAGCTCGGTCTGCAGCGCCAGCGGCAGGCTGCCGAGCGGACAATGCACATCGAACGGCGGCGGCGCTTCGCCGCGCGCGATCACGGTGCTGGCGCCGCCGAACCCGGCCATCAGCGTCTTCAATTCCGCGGGCACTTCGAGCACGACGGTGGCGCCCGCGGCGACAAGCTGCGGCACATAGCGCGCAAACTGGATCGTATCACCCAATCCCTGCTCGGCGTGGAGCAGAATGGTTTTCCGCGCCAGCGGATATTCACCAAGCCAAAGCCGGCCACGATTTTTCGATGCGGACATACCGGTCCGCCGCCAGCGCCATTCGTATTCGGCAAAACCGCGGCGATAGTCGCCGCGCGCGAGCAAAGTGAGCGCCAGATTGGAATGCGCGTCGGCATGGTCTTTCTGCCGCGCGATCAACGCGTCATAGCTGGCGATGGCGGCATCGACCTGATTAAGCTGCGCCAGTGCCCGGCCGCGATTGAGCAAGGCGCCGGGATGCTCGGGCGCGGCCGCAAGCGCTGTGTCATTGGCGGCGAGCGCCTCGGCGTAGCGGCCAAGCTTTAAAAGCGCAACGCCACGATTGAATTGCACGATCGGATGGCCCGGCACCAGCGCGAGCGCGGCATCAAATTCCGCCAGCGCTTGTTCGGACGAACCGAGCGCGGCTTGCGCGAGACCGCAATTGATGCGCGCTTCGAGGTGCCGCGGGTCGCGCGCCAGAACCTGTTGGAATTCGGCAAGCGCGTCGCCCGGCCGGCCGAGGTTCAACAGCACATTGGCATGCTGATTGAGGATACTGATGTCGTCCGGCGCAAGCGCGCGTGCCTTGTCGAGACATTCGAGCGCTTCGCTGCCGCGCTTGAGCCCAAGCAGCGCCTGACCGAGATTGGCCCAGCCTTGCGGCGCACGCGGCTGGATCTTCACTGCCGCGCTGAACAACCGATGCGCCTCGCCGATGCGGCCCTGCTGCGCCTTGACCGCGCCGAGGAGATTGAGCGCGTCGAAATTATCTGGTGCGATTTTCAGGATGCGGTTATAGGCTTTTTCGGCATCGCGCAGATTGCCTTGGCGCTGCAGGACGACCGCCTCGCCGAGCATCTGGCCAAGATTGATCACGCCGGGCTTTGAACTCATAGCCGATTGATTTGCGCGATGCGGCGGGTGACTTCGACCGCTGTGTCGCCGTCGGACTTGCTTTTCAGGGCGAGCGCCTTGCGCGCCGCCGGGCGGTCGAGACAGCGCGTCAGCCAAGTTTTGAGGTTCGGCACCCAGCCAAGGTCCATATCGATGGCGCGGCAGATGACGGCCGCGACATTGAGATCGGCCACGGTGAATTCACCGCCGAGCAGATAAGGTTGCTTCGCCAAAGCGGTATCGAGCACCTTGAACGGCGCGTCGATGACATTGCGCGCTTCCTCGCGCAGGCTCGCCTTGCGCTCATCCGGCGGCAGCCGCACGGCGTGTAGCGACCAGATATTGACGCCGCGATCGACTTCGGCGATCGCCCAAAAGCTCCATTGCCACGCTTTGGCTTCGTCTTCGAGCGCGACCGGATAGAGCGTGCCGGTGGCATGTTTCTTGGCGAGGTAAAGCGTGATGGCGAGCGACTCCGCCAGCACGAAACCGTCATCGACGACGAAGGGCAGCCGCCCATTGGGATTAAGCGCCAGAAACTCCGGCGATCGCGCGCCGCCACCTGCCCCGCCGCCGATCTCGATGGGAAAATGCTCGTAGGACAGGCCCAGTTCTTCCGCCATCCAAATCGCCCGGAATGCGCGGGTGCGGGCGACGCCGTAGATGCGCAAGGCGGACATCGGTGCGTTCCCTGGGACTCGTTTGGGCTCGTTTTCCAAAACCGACATAAAGACCGACATACGCGTGCTCGGTCGAGCGTTGTCAAGCCGCGCCTGGGGCCGTAACTTGCCGCGGGCAATTGAGGAATGGAAATGGAATTCGGGCTTTTTTCTAACGGCTTTCGTCCCCATACGACCGCGGCCGCAACCTACCAGCAAGACCTCGATGAAATCATTCTCGCCGACCAGCTCGGCTTTCGCGACGCCTATATCAGCGAGCACCATGGCGAGCCGGTTTATATCGGCAAGGTGGACACGCTGCCGGTGCCCGAACTGCTGATGTGCAAGGCGGCGGCACTGACCAAGCGTATCCGTATGGGCGCCGCGGTGAAGCTCATTCATCTCGCGCACCCGCTCGATACCGCGATGCAGGCCGCCGTGACCGATCATGTCATCGGGAACAGCCGTTTTATTTTCGGCTTCGGCTCCGGCTTTCCGAGCCCGCTCTTCGCCAATGAGCGCGGGCTCACTTACGAGGATCGCCATGAGCGGTTGCGGGAATCGCTCGATCTGATCCTGAAATGCTGGACGTCGCCGGAGCCGTTCGACTGGGACGGCAAATTCTGGCGCGGCAAGGGCATTGTCGCAACGCCGCAGCCGCTCGTCGCCCCGCATATGCCGATGGCGACGGCGACCGACACGCCGGCGATGATCGACCTCGCCGGCACGCGCGGCTACACGCTGCTGTCGGCACAGATCGAACTCGGCCGGCGCGGTGCGCAAAAAGGCCGATCGTTATGCGCGCGCGGCCAAGGCCGCGGGCCACACCACGCCACTGAACAATCTCACAGTGGCACGCTACGTCTATCTCGCCGATTCCCGGCGCCAAGCGATGGACGATCTGCGCGCGGCCTTCAATAACGAGCTGAGCTTTCAGAAGAAGCGCGGCTTCATCCGGCTCATCAATGCAAGCTATGGCCTGTCGCTGGTTGAAAACGAGGTCAGCTTCGATCAGCTTGCCGAGGTCGGGCTCTACATCATCGGCGATCCGGATACGGTGGCGCGCCAGCTTCGTGAATTCTACGACGCCAGCGGCGGCTTCGGCACGCTCTTGATCGTAACCGGCAAGAATTGGGCGACGCAGGAAAAAGTATTCCGCTCGATGCGGATGTTCATGGAACACGTGGCGCCGAAACTGCGCGATCTGGTGCCGATGCGCGACCCGGACGCCGTCGCGGCGTAATCGGTATAGAGGACATTTCCCGGATGCGGCGCAGCGCGTAGCGAAGCGGAGCGGTGCTCCGCTGTTCCGGGACCTTCACAAGCTCCGTATCGCGAAGATCCCGGGTCAGCAGCGCATCACTCCGCTTCGCTTCGTGCTGCGCTGCGCCCGGGAAATGCGCCAAGGGCTTTAAGCCAGCGCCTCGGCGACCGCCTTGCCGCACGCGGCGGTCCCCAGTGGACCGCCGAGGTCGCGCGTTCTAAGCTTTTGTTCGGACAGCACTTTTTCGATCGCTTTGACGATCGCGGCGGCGGCTTCGGTCTCGCCGAGATGCTCGAGCATCATCGCGCCCGACCAGATCTGGCCGATCGGATTGGCGATGCCTTGGCCGGCGATATCCGGCGCCGAGCCGTGCACCGGCTCGAACACCGAAGGAAATTTGCGCTCCGGATTGATGTTGCCGGACGGCGCGATGCCGATGGTGCCGGTGCAGGCCGGGCCGAGATCGGAGAGGATATCGCCGAACAGGTTCGACGCCACGACGACGTTGAACTTGTCGGGCTTGAGCACGAACAGCGCCGACAAAATATCGATGTGATATTTGTCCCATTTCACATCGGGGAAATTCTTCGCCATTTCTTCGACGCGCTCGTCCCAGTACGGCATGGTGATGGCGATGCCGTTCGATTTGGTCGCCGACGTGAGATGTTTCTTCGGCGTCTTGCGCGCCAGCTCGAAGGCGAATTTCAGCACGCGGTCGACGCCGGTGCGCGACATCACGGTCTCCTGCACCACGACCTCGCGCTCGGTGCCGGCGAACATGCGGCCGCCGATGGCGGAATATTCGCCTTCGGTATTCTCGCGCACCACCCAGAAATCGATATCGCCGGGCTTGCGATTGGCGAGCGGCGACGGCACGCCGGGCATCAGCCGCACCGGGCGCAGATTGACGTATTGATCGAATTCGCGGCGGAACAGGATCAGCGAGCCCCACAGCGAAATGTGGTCGGGAATTTTCGCCGGCCAGCCGACCGCGCCGAAAAAGATGGCGTCGTGGCCGCCGATCTTTTCCTTCCAGTCCTCCGGCATCATGCGCTGGTGCTTTTCGTAATAATCGTAGGAGGCGAAATCGAAATCGTCATTGCGCAGCTCGAAGCCGAATTTCTTCGCCGCGGCTTCCAGGACCCGCACGCCCTCCGGCATCGTTTCCTTGCCGATGCCGTCGCCCGGGATCACGGCGATGCGATGGACACGATTGGTGGGTTTTCGGCCGTTCATAGGGGGTTCCTCGGAATTAGTTTCCGGTTTCATACGCGCAAGCGGCGGTGCGTTGTCAAGCTTCGGTCGGGATCGTAACGTGCCGTCCAATACCAACGGCACCACATCATGATCGTCCCTCGAAGGATGCTTCACCGCCCGGGCCGCCCTTCGAGGCTCGCTTCGCTCGCGCCTCAGGGTAACGGAAGCTGGGGGCGGAGGAGCTGAAGATGCGGCTTGGTCTGTTCATGATGCCGGTGCACCCGCCGGCGCGCTCTTTTACCGAGACGCTCGCCGAGGACGAGGAGAAATCGCTTCTCGCCGACAGGCTCGGTTTCGACGAATTGTGGCTCGGCGAGCATTTCTCGGCGACCACCGAGCCCATTCCGTCGCCGCTGATGTTCATGGCGGGGCTTTTATCGCGCACCAAAAATCTCAGCTTCGGCACGGCGGTGATCTGCCTGCCGAACCATCATCCGGTGAAAGTCGCGGCCGAAGTCGCGCAATTCGATCACATGAGCCGCGGCCGTTTCATGCTCGGTGTCGGCGTCGGCGGGCTGTTTTCCGATTTCGAGCTGTTCGGCAATGGCGACCGCGCGGTGCGTGAGCGCAAGGCGATGGAATCGATCGGCATGATCCAGCGCATCTGGTCGCAGGATCCGCCTTATGAGATCGACGGCGAGTTCTGGTCGGTGCATCTGAAGAACGCGATCGTTCCCGAGCTCGGCATCGGCTTCATGCCGAAACCCTATCGCAAATCCGGGCCGCCGATCTCGATGTCGGTCGCCAGCCGTAATTCGCCGACCGCGCGGGTCGCCGGCCTGCGCGGCTTCGGCATCATCTCGGCCAACAATGTGCCGACCAATGCACTCGGTTCGCATTGGCAGATCTACGGCAAGGCTTGCGCCGAGGTCGGCATTCCGGCGCGCGGCGAGAACTGGCGGGTAGCACGCAATGTCATGGTGGCGCCGAGCGACGCCGAGGCGCGCGATCGCGTCTTTGCCGCGGGCGGCTCCAACCGTTATTTCTACACATATATGCGCGAGGTGCTGTCGCGCGTCGGTTTGCTTTCGGCGCTCAAGCCGCGACCGGAGATGTCCGACGAGGAAGCCACCGTCGACGCCATCACCGAAGGCAGCGCGATCTACGGCTCGCCCAAAACCCTGCTCGACAAGCTTATTGCCTTCCGCGATGCGGCAGGCCCGTTCGGCACCCTGCTGGTGACCGGCCTGGACTGGAGCGGTCCCAACGCGGCCTGGGAGCAAGAATTCGATGCGGCTTCTGGCGCAAGAGGTGATGCCGAAGCTTCGCCAGCACGCCATGGCGCAGGCCGTGTGACAGGCTCGATTTAGCCGCGCCGGAAAATAACACTCAGATTATTCGCCGGCATTGGTGCGGTCTCCGCCAACGCAAAACCGTGATGGGTGGCGAGCGCCACGACTTCAGCGAGATGCCGGATGCCCCACAGCGGGTTGCGCGCGCGCAGGTCATCGTCAAAGGCCTGATTGCTCGGCGCGGTGTGGCGGCCGTCGATTTTGTAGGGACCGTAGAGATAAAGAATACCGCCGGCCGGCAGGAGGCGCGCGGCGCCGGCGATCAGTCCTTCGCAAGCCGCCCAAGGCGCGATGTGGATCATGTTGTTGCACAGGATCGCGTCGGCGTGCGCGACGGGCCACGGCTGTGCCGTGACATCGAGCTGCAGCGGTGGAAGGAGATTCGCAGCGCCGGCTGCCGCCCGATGCGCGGCGATGCTGGCAAGCGCCTCCGCATCCGGATCGGTCGGCTGCCAGGAAAGTAGCGGCAGCTCCTTGGCGAAATAGGCGGCATGCTCGCCGCTGCCGCTCGCCACTTCGAGCACCAAGCCTTGCGGCGGCAGAACGCGCCTCAAGACGTCGAGGATCGGCTGGCGGTTGCGCGTGACGTGCGGGCGGAAAATACGTCGATCGGATGTTTCGGGCATTTCACATAGTCTCATCCGAACGCGGTGAAGCAACGGCTTGGCGCCTCGGTCCACCCCAAACGAGTCCGGCGATGAGACCGACGACGGCACCGGCAGGGCCGATGGCAAAAACCGCGGTCATGCTGGCTTCGACGGAGCGGTCAAATCCATTGCTGGAAAAAAGCGAGATGGCCCAGTAACCGGCAAAAGCAAAGACCGGATAGCCAATCAGCAATCCAAGCAACGCCGCAAAAATTCGACGCATGAGATTTTCCGTAGGCAGATCGCGCGGATATTAGCCTTGTCGCTTCACGAGCGCACTGCTGTCCGCCTTGAAGCGGCATATTGAAAACGAAAAAAGCCCCCGCGGCGAACCGCAGGGGCTTTTATATTTCTGATCGTGATGAGGATGAAGCGTTCCGTTCTTGGCAGACCTGGCGGCGACCTACTCTTCCAAGCCTTAAGACTTAGTACCATCGGCGCAGAGGACTTTGACGGCCGAGTTCGGGATGGGATCGGGTAGAGGCTCCTCGCTATGACCACCAGGTCGGCGAAGAACGGAACGATGAAGCAAGCCGAAGCGAACGGAGTGAGCGAAGCCCGCGGACTTGATCCGCGGGGCGCTTTCCGAATGCTCTGATCTTTCAAGAAGGCGTGGATGGCCGGAACAAGTCCGGCCATGACGGCCTTCAATGGGC
>CAVTOV010000010.1:0-173956 GCA_963736435.1 uncultured Alphaproteobacteria bacterium
CACCCCGTACGACTTTCGCCGCCGGAAGCATCCTTGCAAGAAATGCCTGGAGAAAGCGCGCCACCCGCAGCTTCACAGCCACGCGCGGCACTCGGATCGATCTCCTCTTCACGATGTCAGATAACACGCGCAACTCTCGAGCAATCGAGAGCACGCGAATTCATTATTCTCACGAACGAGTTTTAATCAGCCCAGTTTCAGCTGGCGGCGCCTTACGCTTGGCAAAGGACATCGCGTTCCGCAAAACGTCTGGTGGAGCCAGACGGGATCGAACCGACGACCTCCTGCTTGCAAAGCAGGCGCTCTCCCAACTGAGCTATGGCCCCGTACCAACCGATGTTAGCTGGTGTGCCGAGCCGCAGCTCGCGCGCTGTGCGGTCACCCGCCTTCGTCTCGCCTGGGCGAGTGAAGGTTGGTGGGCCTGGGAAGATTTGAACTTCCGACCTCACGCTTATCAAGCGCGCGCTCTAACCAACTGAGCTACAAGCCCGGTCCAGGAGTTCAGTGATCAGAAAACAGCAATCAGAAACAAGTCCGATCTGACGACTGAATACCGATTACTGACCCCTGGCCTGCTCGTTCGTGAAGAAAGAGAAATGAAGACGGCGGTGTCCCGCGAAATGGACCTAATCGGTTTGAGCCGATCGGCCCTGATGTTTCCAAGAGATCCGATAGAAACGCGTGAGGCGTCTCTGAAGGATCATCCTTAGAAAGGAGGTGATCCAGCCGCAGGTTCCCCTACGGCTACCTTGTTACGACTTCACCCCAGTCGCTGAACCTACCGTGGCCGGCTGCCCCCTTGCGGTTGGCGCACCGTCTTAAGGTAAATCCAACTCCCATGGTGTGACGGGCGGTGTGTACAAGGCCCGGGAACGTATTCACCGCAGCGTGCTGATCTGCGATTACTAGCGATTCCAACTTCATGTGCTCGAGTTGCAGAGCACAATCCGAACTGAGACGGCTTTTTGAGATTTGCGCAGGATTGCTCCATTGCGTCCCATTGTCACCGCCATTGTAGCACGTGTGTAGCCCAGCCTGTAAGGGCCATGAGGACTTGACGTCATCCCCACCTTCCTCGCGGCTTATCACCGGCAGTCCCCTTAGAGTGCCCAACTAAATGATGGCAACTAAGGGCGAGGGTTGCGCTCGTTGCGGGACTTAACCCAACATCTCACGACACGAGCTGACGACAGCCATGCAGCACCTGTGTTCCGGCCCCTTGCGGGAAGGAAGTCATTTCTGACGACCATACCGGACATGTCAAAAGCTGGTAAGGTTCTGCGCGTTGCTTCGAATTGAACCACATGCTCCACCGCTTGTGCGGGCCCCCGTCAATTCCTTTGAGTTTTAATCTTGCGACCGTACTCCCCAGGCGGGATGCTTAATGCGTTAGCTGCGCCACTGACGAGTAAACCCGACAACGGCTAGCATCCATCGTTTACGGCGTGGACTACCAGGGTATCTAATCCTGTTTGCTCCCCACGCTTTCGCACCTCAGCGTCAGTACCGGGCCAGTGAGCCGCCTTCGCCACTGGTGTTCTTGCGAATATCTACGAATTTCACCTCTACACTCGCAGTTCCACTCACCTCTCCCGGACTCAAGCTCTTCAGTATCAAAGGCAGTTCTGGAGTTGAGCTCCAGGATTTCACCTCTGACTTAAAAAGCCGCCTACGTGCGCTTTACGCCCAGTGATTCCGAGCAACGCTAGCCCCCTTCGTATTACCGCGGCTGCTGGCACGAAGTTAGCCGGGGCTTCTTCTACGGGTACCGTCATTATCTTCCCCGTCGAAAGGATTTTACAACCCTAAGGCCTTCATCATCCACGCGGCATGGCTGGATCAGGCTTGCGCCCATTGTCCAATATTCCCCACTGCTGCCTCCCGTAGGAGTTTGGGCCGTGTCTCAGTCCCAGTGAGGCTGATCATCCTCTCAGACCAGCTACTGATCGTAGCCTTGGTGAGCCGTTACCTCACCAACAAGCTAATCAGACGCGGGCCGATCCTTCAGCGATAAATCTTTCTCCTTACGGACGTATCCGGTATTAGCCCAAGTTTCCCTGGGTTGTTCCGAACTGAAGGGTACGTTCCCACGTGTTACTCTCCCGTCTGCCGCTCCCCTTGCGGGGCGCTCGACTTGCATGTGTTAGGCCTGCCGCCAGCGTTCGCTCTGAGCCAGGATCAAACTCTCAAGTTGGAGGAGATTGATCTCGGCTGATCACACGTTTGACGAGGTCCCACTCTTGTCTTCCCCGAAGCTTGCGCTTCGCGAAATCCAACAGTGTTACCTAAAACGTCGACCGCCAAAGTCTCTTCCATGACCGCTTCTCTAAGCGAAAAAAGCCGAAGCTCTTTTCGATCGAGGATGCGGCCCGCAAGGACTCCGCCGTCCACGTTTCTCTTTCTTCCGATTCACTTGTCAAACATCCCGGAACCTTGCGGCTCCGTCGAAAGTAGCCCCGGCAAGCCGGAACCCCCTACCCTTACCGGCCCGACGCGGCGACGCGAACATGGCCAATAGGAACATGGCCTTTGCTCGGTCACCGTGTGAACAGTGAAGGGTCACAGACGCGCTAGCGCCAAGCGGCGGGTGCGTCCAAGAGGCGCGTATATAGTCTTCGGCCGCAGACCTTGTCAACCGTTCGTTTGCTGACAAATTTGCTTCGAGAGACGTTGTGGATAGTCGCGACATTGCCCGCTTTTGCTGCGGTGCAAACATCGCGCCCGACTTTGGCGATGTAGGCATTATTTGGCTCTTTTAAAGACCCTATCTGCAATTCGATGTCGGGCGGCCGGAGAGGACCGAAGTCCCGGCGAGCGCACGCCGCACTGCGGCCACATTCCTCCCCCGTTCTTCGCGCAGTAGCGTCGGTTGTCGCAATACGGGGTAAGCGACCGCTTTTCTTTAGCTTTCAGCCACGCGACCCGTTGCGTTGACGCTCCGGGGCCGGCGCGGCATCGTGCGACGGATCGGCGTTTGGCCAAAAACTTGGGCCAAAAATTTGGGCAAGCGCCGCATCTGATGTAAAAACCGGCGCCCGCGATTGCGTGCAGGGGCCGGCTGGGTGGTGGGCCAGGGGTGTTGGCCGGGGGACGTGATCTTGGACCAAGCGAGACGCGGGGCACGAGATTTTCATCACCGTAGGCTCGCCGCCGACGTGATCGATCTCGGCAATGAGCCGCCGCTGTCGGTAGATGGTGGCGGCGGCCTGGTCGATCGCCGCCGGCTCTCGGTACAATGGTTTAGCGGGACGATCCTGACCGGCTTGTGCGGCGCGGCCTTGATGGGCGGCGCCGTTTTTGCCTCGCTCGACGGCGAAACAAATTTCGCCTCCGCGCCCGAGCGGGTCGAGAGCGCATTGCGCGGTGCCATCACCAGCATCGGCGACCGTCTGAGCGGATTGCGCAAGACCGACCGGCTGCCGGCGCTGAGCGAGCCAAGCGTGGCGCGTCAGGTCTTGCGTATTCCGTATTCGACCCATGTCCACGATCGCGAGCTGGTCCGAGTGCGCCCCTATGTGCGGGTCAGCGGCAATCTTTCGCTCACCGTCACCGACCTCTCCGCCAATCTCCCGCCATTCAATTCGCAAAAGCTTCTGTCGGATTCGGTTTCCGGCGACGACCAAACGCCGGCGGCAGAGCCGGACGCCGAAGTTTCCTTCGTCACCTGCGATCTCGCCGCACCAACGCCGCGTCCCAAGGTGGCGCCCGCGGTTTGCGACATCAATTCGCTGTTGTCGCGGGTGAAACCATCGACGCAGTTGCCGCTCGATAATGTTCTCACCCGTGTCCACGATGTCGCCATGAGTGCCGGCAACGGCAGCGCCTTCAGCTTAAACGCCGACGGCACACCGAATCTGAAATTGAGTTATGCCGCCGAAGGCCAGCCGGATGCCTATTTCGGTTTTGCGCCGCGAGTGGTGCCTGAGAACGTCACGCTGTTGCCGAAGACGACGGCCCAGTTGACCAATGGCGGCGACTGGAACGAACGCTCCGTCGTCGTGAAAAAAGGCGAGACCGTCGGCTCGATCCTGCGCGAGCTCGGCGCGCAGCCCGACGAGATCAAAAGCATCATCGCGGTGGTCGGGCCGCCGGCGCTCGAAGGCGGCATCAAAGAAGGCCAGAAGCTTCGCGTGCTGATGGCGCCGGTCGGCCTTGGCCATAACCAGCCGCTCCGCGTCATCATCGCCGGCGACACCGGCATCACCGCTGCGATCGCGCTCTCCGACACCGGACAATATGTGCCGGTTGATATCCGCAATATCGATACCGAGGCGGCCGAGGGAGCCGACGATGAACCCGCCGACGACGACAGCGGCGGCGTGCGGCTCTACCAAAGTCTTTACGAAACTGCGTTGCGCAACAATGTGCCGAAATCCGTCATCCAGGATCTGGTGCGCATCTATTCGTACGACGTCGACTTCGAGCGCAAAGTGCAGGCCGGCGACTCGTTCGACGTCCTCTATGCCGACGACGAAAGTGGCGAGGGCCATAACGAAGTACGCTACGCGGCGCTCACCGTCGGCGGCGAGACCAAAAAATACTATCGCTTCCAGACCGCCGACGACGGGGTTTACGATTACTATGACGAGACCGGCGTGAGCGCCAAAAAATTCCTGGTGCGCAAGCCGGTTGCGGTCGGCATGGTGACATCGCCATTCGGCTGGCGCACCCATCCGCTTCTGCATATCAGCGAATTGCACAGCGGCGTCGATTGGGGCGCGCCGTTCGGCACGCCGATCTTCGCCGCCGGCAATGGCGAGATCGAGGAGATCGGGCTCAAGGGCGGCTACGGCAAATATGTACGGATCCGTCATCCCAACGGCTACGAGACCGCCTACGGCCATATGACCGCGTTCGCGCGCGGCCTCGACGTCGGCTCAAAGGTGCGTCAGGGCCAGATCATCGGCTTCGTCGGCTCGTCCGGCATGTCGACCGGCTCGCATGTGCATTTCGAAATCATCGTCAACGACCGCTTCGTCGACCCGATGCGCGTCAAGCTGCCGCGCGGCCGGGTGCTGGCCGGCGACGCGCTGCAAGGCTTCGACAAGGATCGCGATCAGCTCGACGCCGTGCTGTCGCACTCGCCGTCGGCTCATATCGCGCAGGCGCATTAAAAACTATATGCAAATCGGCTCCATTTGCCGCTCGTCCCCGCAGCAGCGGGGACCCAGCTTTTTTTGCGCCTCGCGTCCGGCATTAGATTCCCGCTTTCGCGGGAATGAGCGGAACGAATTCGTGGCGCGAGACAGGAGATTTCCGTGACGGACGTAAAAAACCTTGAGGATCGCCTTGAAGTACAATCGAGCCGGCTTTGGGCGCTGTTTCACTTCAATTTGACGCGCTGGATTTTTCCCGCGCATTTGATCGCCGACCATATCGGCATATCGACCAAGATCGTCACCTACTGGCTGACGCCGTGGCGCCGCACCGACGAGCACTTGCCGCTGTCGCACATTGCCGAGGTGTCGCACACGCGCGGCTTCTTTTGGGACTCGATCAGCGTCGAGAGCTCCGGCGGCCTCGATCCGCTGGTGGTGTCGGGATTGCCGAAATCGAGCGCGCGCTATTTCGTCGAGCACGTCCGCGAACGATTGAACAACGCGACCGTTATGCCGGCGCGCTGAAATCTACCCCGCTCATTCCCGCGCAAGCGGGAATCCAGCTCCCGACCAAGAAACTGGGTCCCCGCTTTCGCGGGGACGAGCGGATATCATGCGTAATGAAAATTACGCCGCCGCGGCGACCGGCGTTCCGTTGAAGACGAGGCCGTCGCGCCCTGCCGAGACCTTGACCTTCTCGCCGTCCTTGATGCGGCCGGAGAGGATGAGCTCGGCGAGCGGATCCTGCACCGACTTCTGGATCGTGCGTTTGAGCGGTCGCGCGCCATACGCCGGATCGTAGCCCTTCTCCGCCAGCCACTCGCGCGCTTTGGCATCGAGCGTCAACGTGATCTTGCGGTCCTCAAGGAGCTTTTGCAGCCGCCCGATCTGAATATCGACGATGTGCGCCATCTGATCGCGTTTGAGCCGGTGGAACAGGATGATCTCGTCGACACGGTTCAAGAATTCCGGCCGGAAATGCGCTCGCACCTCCGCCATCACCTGATCGCGCACTGCGTCGGTGTCTTCGCCGTCGGCCTGCGCGACCAGATATTCGGAGCCGAGATTCGAGGTCATGATGATCAGCGTGTTGCGGAAGTCGACGGTGCGGCCCTGCCCGTCGGTCAGACGGCCATCGTCGAGCACCTGGAGCAACACATTGAAGACGTCCGGATGGGCTTTCTCGATTTCGTCGAACAGCACCACCTGATAAGGCCGCCGCCGCACCGCTTCGGTGAGCGCGCCGCCTTCGTCATAACCGACATAGCCGGGCGGCGCGCCGATCAGGCGGGCCACCGAATGCTTTTCCATATATTCCGACATGTCGATGCGGATCAGCGCCTGCTCGTCGTCGAACAGGAATGAGGCCAGCGCCTTGGTAAGCTCGGTCTTGCCGACGCCGGTCGGCCCCAGGAACATGAACGAGCCGATCGGCCGGTTCGGATCCTGCAAGCCGGCACGCGCTCGGCGCACCGCGGTCGAAACCGACTTCACGGCTTCCGCCTGGCCGACGACACGCTTGGCGATCTGCTCCTCCATCTTGAGAAGCTTCTCGCGCTCGCCTTCGAGCATGCGGTCGACCGGAATGCCGGTCCAGCGTGACACGACTTGGGCGATGTGATTGGCCGTCACCGCCTCTTCGGCCAAGGCATTGGAGGAGCCTGCGCCCGCGGTCGCGTTTTCGGTCGCCTTCAGCTTAGCCTCGAGCTGCGGCAGCACGCTGTACTGCAATTCGCCGGCACGCTGATAATTGCCGCGCCGGATCGCATCGGCGAGATCGTTCTTCGCCGTATCGAGTTGCGTTTGCAATTCGGCGGCCGAAGACAGTTTATCCTTCTCCGACTTCCATTTGGCCGTGAGCGCGTCAGCTTTTTCCTGCAGCTGCGCGAGGTCCTTTTCGAGCCGCTTCAACCGGTCCTTTGACGCAGCGTCGGTCTCTTTCTTGAGCGCCTCCAGCTCGATCTTGCCGCGCACGATTTCTCGGTCGAGATTGTCGAGCTCTTCCGGCTTGGAATCGATCTGCATGCGCAAGCGCGCGGCCGCCTCGTCCACCAGATCGATCGCCTTATCGGGCAGAAAGCGATTGGTGATGTAACGGTTCGAGAGCGTCGCGGCCGCAACCAGCGCGCTGTCGGCAACCCGCACTTTGTGGTGGGCCTCATATTTTTCCTTCAAGCCGCGCAGGATCGAAATGGTGTCCTCGACCGACGGCTCGTCGACATAAACCGGCTGAAAGCGTCGCGCCAAAGCCGCGTCTTTCTCGATATATTTCTTGTATTCGTCGAGCGTGGTGGCACCCACGCAATGCAATTCGCCGCGCGCCAAGGCCGGCTTGAGCAGATTGGACGCATCCATCGCGCCGTCGGCTTTGCCGGCGCCGATGATGGTATGCATCTCGTCGATGAAGAGGATGTATTGGCCGGCCGAGCCGACGACCTCCTGCAGGATGGCCTTGAGCCGCTCCTCGAACTCGCCGCGGTATTTCGCGCCGGCAATCAGCGAGCCCATGTCAAGCGCCAAAAGCTTCTTGTCTTCGAGGCTCTCCGGCACGTCTTTATTGACGATGCGCAATGCCAGCCCCTCGACGATCGCGGTCTTGCCGACGCCCGGCTCGCCGATCAGCACCGGATTGTTCTTGGTCCGCCGCGACAGCACTTGAATCGTTCGGCGGATTTCCTCGTCACGCCCAATGACGGGATCAAGCTTGCCGTCGCGCGCGGCCTGCGTGAGATCGCGAGCATATTTCTTCAGCGCATCGTAAGCGTTCTCCGCCGAGGCCGAGTCCGCGGTGCGGCCCTTGCGCAAGGCTTCGATCGCGGCATTGAGAGTTCTGCGGGGTCACGCCGGCATCGGCCAGGATCTTTCCGGCCTCGCTGTTCTTTTCCAGAGCGAGCGCGAGCAAAAGCCGCTCGGCCGTGACGAATGAATCGCCGGCCTTCTCGCCCGCTTTCTCGGCGGTGTCGAACACCCGGGCCAAAGCCGGATCGAGATAGACCTGGCCGGCGCCGCCGCCGGAAATCTTCGGCCGCTTGGCGAGCGCGGCTTCTGTTGCGGCAAGCGCAGTGCGGGAATTGCCGCCCGCACGGTCGATCAGTCCCGCGGCAAGCCCTTCCGGGTCGTCGAGCAGGACTTTCAAAAGATGTTCAGGCGCGAATTGCTGATGTCCCTCGCGCTGCGCGAGCGACTGGGCGGATTGCACGAAACCGCGGCTGCGGTCGGTGTATTTATCGAAATTCATTTGGCTCTCTCCCTCGGCCTATTCCTGACGCCCTGACGGCACGCCTGGAACATCGTCATTGGGTTGATATGTTTCAGAACTCTCCAGCCACGACCATGACCAACGTCAACGCCGCGACGGATGAACCCCCGGAGGCGATCCACCGTTCGTAAATATGGGGATGGCGGTGGCCCGGAAAAGAGGCGCCTAGGGTTCGGTGGCTAAATTTCTAGCAGTCTGGCCTCACCGGTTAGGCGCTATCGTTACCGACTATCTAACGCGGCTCCGGTGTCGGTCGAGCGGGCGCAAGTAGCGATGTCACGGCTTTGCCGTGGCTTAGCGGTGCCTGAAGTTTCAGCGTGCCCTAAAATAAGCCGTTCATTCCACTGCCACCGTGCTGGGGCGCGTTTTTGCGAGAACAAAAGCAAGATAATTCCGATTGGCCGCACCTGACGTAGAAGGTTCTCGCCTTGCCTCCCCGCCTGGACGAGAAAATCCCGTTGCCATCTTCTCGCGTGAATGGTTCCAGCGAACGCGAACGCGTGAACGGGCCCGGCCGCAGCTTGAACGAAAAGGGTGACATGCAGACATAGCAAACGGAGCGGCGGACATCGTCTCGCCGACGTACTTTTTACTTCCCCTGAACCTTTGAATTCAGAACGCCGGAGACACACCATGAAGAAGCAAGCAACCGTGATCGCACTCGGTGCGCTTTTGAGCCTGGCAATGACCGCCACTTCGTTCGCGGCCAGTGCGCATGCCGCCAAGCGGGCAAAGGCGCCAGCCACTTATCCGCGCTACTACGATTATGTGCCGGGCTCCTACAACTATACGCCGGGCCACTACACCTATTCGCCGGGCGTCTACGACTATTCGCCGGGCTACTACAACCCGGCCGTGCCTGAGGGCAATTACACCACGTTCTACCCCACCTTTAACAGCGATAACGGCGGCAGTGTTTCGTCAGCGATCGGCGGCATCGGCCACTAACCGCATCATTGCGAACGACGCTTCGCGGTAAAACCTATCATCGGCCCGCGCGCTTCGCGCGGGCCGATCAATTCCTGGCAACGACGTTCACATCCGCAGCAAACGTTTCGCGTTGCCGCTTAATATCTTGGCCTTATCCTCATCGCAAAGCGGCACGGTTTCCATCCATTGCACAGCCGGCGGATTCGAGACGAACGGCCAGTCCACTGCGAACAAGATGTGATCGATACCCATTTCCATGACGCAGCAGAGCAGCGCTGGATTGGAAAAATTCCCGCTGGTGGTGATGTAAAAGTTCTTACAGAAGATGTCGCGGAAGCTCATCGCCTTCTGCCCGGGCCTCGCCAGTGCCTGATCGATGCGCCAGACCAGGAATGGCAACGTTTCGCCGAGATGGCCGAGCATGATTTTCAGTTTGGGATGGCGTTCAAACACGCCGGACAGCACGAGCCGGATGGCGAGGGTGGCGGTCTCGACCGTGTAGCCCCAGGCCGGCCGCGCTACCATCGGGAAATCCTTGACGTAATCGTCATAATAGATTCGCGTCACATCGGCATTCGGCAGCGACGGATGAAAATAGATCGGCACGTCGAGTGCTTCGGCACGCGCATAGATCGGCCAGAATTTTTGATGATCGAGGAAGGTGCCGTTCGCCATGCCGTGCAACATGGCGCCCTTGAAGCCGAGTTGTTTGACCGCACGTTCTAGTTCGTCGGCGGCAGCCTCAGGCACCGCAGTCGGCAGCGCCGCGAATGCGGCGAAGCGGGTCGGATTGGCGGCGACGATGGCGTGCAGACGATCGTTGACGCGACGGGTCAAGGCCGGCGCGATGTCGGCTGAAAGTTTTTGCGTCGACGGTGCGCCATGCGACAGCACCTGGATATCGATCAGGGCCTCATCCATCTCCTTGATGCGCAATGCGCCGTAATCGTGCAGCCGCTTCGATTGTTCGCCGGGCCGGCCGGCCTCGCCGCCGGTATAGGTCTTTGCCAGCTCCTCGTCCCAATAATGCTCTTCGAGCGCGATCACGGGACAATTCGGTTTTTTGAACATCGGGCCTCCCTTTTTTACGTTCGCTTTACACGCGCGTTATGCGTGGTGCCTCGTAGCAAGCCATAGCCAGCGAAGTCACTCGCCATCGTCATGATCGCAACAAATTTCCGTCGTTGACGATGGAACGATCGCCGCGATCAGGACCAGACCCTCCTCGCGCGATTTGTCGTTCGGATCAAATAACGGAGTTGACGCGATGCGCATCCTTGTCTTGACGGTTTTACTTGCGGGTGGGGTGCTTGCCGCGCCATTTGCCGGTTCGAGCGCCGAGGCTCAGAACGCGCGCTGGTGCCTGATGACGGGATCGGCGTCGGAATGTGACTTCAATTCGATGAATCAGTGCCTGGCATCGAAGCGTGGCAATGCCGACTTCTGCGAGCTGAACAACACCAATCCGTCGAACGGCTATTCCGGCAATACGCGCGAATTCGGCTACTCCCGCGCGCCGGAATAAAGCCCCAAGATCACTCCCGCAAGATCACACCGGGTGGACGCGATAATATTCGGCGTCTTGCGCGCTTTGCGCCCAGCCCGGCCGGCCGCGCCAATCGAGATGGCGGGCGGCCATGTCGGAGCCGTAGCGGACCCGGAATAGCAGCGTGCGGTGCGGTCCATTGGCATATTCATGCACCTCGCCGGGCGGATGCACGACAAAGCCGCCGGGTTTGACGTCGATGGTCTCGTCCGGCGTGCGCATGATGCCGCCGCCTTCGAAGCAGAAATAGATTTCGGTGGCGTGCGGGTGGCAGTGATAGGGGCTGATCTGGCCCGGCTCCCAGCACGCCACGGTAACGTCGCCGTCCTCGACGGTACCGAGGATTTTTTCGACGTGATTCTTCGGGTTGAATTCGGCTTCCTGCACCACGCTGAACACCAGCATCCTTCGTTTCCTCCGCACGTTTTGTTGTTCAAGCTTAGGGCAAACGGCCGTTCTTGGCGACGGTGTTTACGCCGCGGTTATGTCCCACCGCAATGGCTGTGGAGGAAGCCACGCCGCGAATGCAAAGCTGCTGTGCCGGTATGACCGATACTGATAAGGTGGACTCGTTGTTAAATAGCAAGAGGCGGCGCGGGGCAGTGAGCCGAATTGCTAAAGGACGACATCAATGGTCCATCTTGCCGCCAAAGCCCATTTAGACAAAGCAACGCTCGGCCGGGTGAATTCGGCCTTCATGCTCACCACGATCGGTTCAGGGCTCGTCGCCTGCGCGATAGGTGCCTTGATCTACGACATCGCAGGCTTGATTGCGGCCTGGTGAGCATAGCGCCCACCTAAATTCGGCGCCCGAACTATCGTTCTGAAAATGCTCCCAAATCCCTAGTGGTAATATAGCTTTAAGGCTGTCCGGCGTAAAATTCCCGTAAGTGCGCAAGCTGTTCTTGCCTGCGTTGGGGGTGACAATGGGCGAACGCCGCAATGCCAGACGGTCCAAGAGTTTTCTGCAGGGCTTCGTTTATGTCAGCCGCAAGCGCGGCGCGCTAGCCTGCCTGATCCGCGATTTGTCGGACAAAGGCGCCCGGATCATCTTTTCCGACACCGTGACGCTGCCCGACATGGTCGAACTCTACATTCCCCATCGCGAGCAGACCTTGCGCGCCAAGGTGCAGTGGCGGCGTAACGACGAGATCGGACTCGCTTTCATCGCGGCCGAGCGCGAGTTCGATGCGACGCCAAGCGCCGGCGAGGTCGTCCAGCGTGTGGCGCTCCTCGAGGCCGAAATCGCTTCGCTACGCGCCTTGCTCAAGCGACTCAAGAACGAAAAGTCCGACCCCGCCAACGAAGCCGCCGCCTGACACTCGCTTTCGTTCGCCGGGCTGATAATCTCTCCGCCGAAAACACACGGGAGAGAGTCATGGCCAAGGCCTATTGGGTGGCGACGTATTTTTCGGTTTCCAATCCGGACGCGCTTGCGGAATACGCCAAGCTTGCCGGTCCTGCGATCACCGCCGGCGGCGGGCGCTTCCTCGCGCGCGGCACAGCTGCCAAGGCTTATGAGAAAGGGCTGCAGCAGCGCGTCGTGATCGTCGAGTTCGACAGTGTCGATGCCGCCGCTGCTACTCACGACGGCCCCGGCTATCAGGCCGCGCTTAAAGTCTTGGGCAATGCCGTCGACCGCGATCTGCGGATTGTTGAGGGCTTGGCGTAAAGTCTTGGCGTGAAGTCCTTGGCCTGAACCTCACTCAAATATTCGCTCGCCCTGCAGATCGATGATCTGGCGCGCTTTGTTGACCGTGAAATTCACCGCATCGTCATAGGAAGCGTAGGCGTCGGCGCGGATGAAGCGGTGCTCCTTGCGGACGCCGCCGATTTCGCGCTCGATCGCGCCCGCGGTCTGATACTGCCCATTGTTCTTGTAGGGCGCGGCCCGGATGATGAAGCCCTTGTACTCGACCGGGTCGGCGGCTCTCGCTGTTTCGGCTACGGGACGTTTGCCGAACAGAGCACTGAGAAAAGACATCGTCGGTCTCCCATGGTCTCTTGATCCAGATGGTTTCTCGATCCAGATGGTTTTTTGATCCAGATGGTATCTTGATCCAAATGGCTTCTCGGTCCATTTCGCGGCTGTTGCGCGCCGGCCGGGAATGTTACTCCTAGACGCCATAAACTTCATCTTTTGGGGAGCGTCCAATGCCGAAGGGTTACTGGGTGACCTGCTACCGCTCGATTTCGGATCCGCAAAAGCTCGCAGCCTACGCCCAGCTCGCGCCGCTAGCGGTAGCGCCATTCGGGGGACGTTATCTGGCGCGCGCCAGCGCGACGGCGGCTTACGAGGCCGGGCAGAAGGAGCGCATCGTGATGTCGGAATTCCCCAGCGTCGAGAAAGCCATCGCCGCTTACGAAAGCCCGGCTTACCAGGAGGCGCTGAAGGCGCTTGGCGACGGCGCGGTGCGCGATATCCGCATCGTCGAAGGCCTGGAATAACGCTAACCGCACGTTCGCCATAGGCGGTTTCTGGCCGTCTCATGGGCGGTCTCCGCCCAGGACGCGATTGCAAAAGCGCCGCCGCACTATTATATCGGCGCCATTCGCGATTTAGCCTGGCTTGCCGTCTCGCCACTGGGGACATGGTTGTTCCAGCGGGGATTTCTCAAGAACTCGCAAAATCCGGATTGAAGACCGTGCGAATGGTTCACACGGCCGCAAAACGTGTTTTGCGATTTCTAGGAGGCCATTATGGCTCAAGGTACCGTCAAGTTTTTCAACGCCCAAAAGGGTTACGGCTTCATCGTGCAGGACGGCGGCGGCCCGGATGTGTTCGTTCACATTTCCGCGGTTGAGCGCGCCGGCATGCGCACGCTGGTCGAGGGACAGAAGGTTTCCTTCGACGTCGAGGCCGACCGGCGCAGCGGCAAGTCCGCCGCTGCCAATCTGCAATCGGCGTAATTGACGGCATGATTGGAGACGCCGGCGCCTTATTGGCGCCGGTGTTTTCATTTCTATCGGCGTCAACAAAAAAGGAGAATAACAATGCCGAGAAAACCGGGATTGAACTCTGAATTCGTCATGTTCGACGTCTTCTATGAAGACGGCACGCAACGTTCGAACCGCAAGGTGCCGCGCGCGCTTCTGGGCGGCCTCGACGGCGACAAGCCGGCACGCGGCTTCCTGATCGAGCAAGACCGTGACATCGCCGAAAAATCCGGCCGGCCCGCGATCGAGATCACGAACATAGAACGTTCAGGCGCGAAGAAGAAGTCGAAGGAATACTCGTAGTCAGGATCGCCTCGCGCCTACCTGGCGCGCTTCCGGGGCCTTGCTTCAGATCTCGCCGGCGAAATGTCTGCGCAACAGCGCGACATTGCGCCGGTTGGCGCGGAAGAATACGTCGAAAGCATCGCCGGCGAGCGGTACGGCGCCGACCGTTCCTTCCAGCAGAACATTGGCGACCATGCGGGCGAACAACAGCCGCGGCACGCCGAGCCGATGCGCCTCGAACAGCAGATAACACGACAAAGCCGACGCCGCCGCGTCGCCAATTCCAGGGATTAGGCGAAGCAACGATTCGGCGCCAAAGCGCACGTTGGTGCCGGGCACGATGAAGGCGGTATCGAGCAGAGTAGCGAGCCGGTCAATCCGATCGAGCGCCGCGCGGCGCGATAGGCCCTCATATTTGGTAGCGCCAAACACTGTTCCGAATGGGAACCCGGCAAAGCTTGCGTGTGAGAAGTTCATTTTCCCCGTTCCGGCATCTGAGTCCCTTCACAGATGGGAGCGTTGAGACGAAGCGCAAGAGATGCGGGCGCGGCACGCCATCGTTGAATTCGTCGTAAGCGTAGCCGGCGGATTTTTGTCCGCCGGCCCGCTACGAACATTACGCCAAATCAGCGGACGAGCGCTTGCGCACCATACGGCGCGATGCCCTGCGCCTTGGCTTCCTGATAATAGCCGCGCGCGTAGAGCGCCACCGCGCGATTCTCATTGCCGCCGGCGGCACGATAAGCGCCGGCGAGATAACGCACCGCGTAGGTCATATTGGTCGAGGGGTCGAGCAGACCCGCAGCAGAGCCGCCATACCCCATGGCACGCGCGGTACCGAGCCGAATTTGCATCAACCCGTAATTGCCACGGCTGACGGCGCGCGGATTGTAGCGGCTCTCCCGCATGATGACGCGCTCCACCAGCGAGGACGGCACGCCATTGGCGCTGGCCTGTTCGGCGACCATTCCCTCGTAAACTGAACTCCGGTCGACGCTCCCGCCGGATTGCGAAAGATAATTGAAATCCGGCTGCCATCCCCGTTGCGATGGTCCGGCTCCGAACGAGAACGGTGCGCCGAATGGTTGTTGATATGCCGCCGCTTCGGTGCGCCCGGCATAATTGACCTCGTGCCGGTAAGAGACATGATGAAATTCGCTCCGATGCTCATGCGCGAACGCCGATGTCGTCCGCAATGCCACAACGAGACAAACCGCAAAAATATAACGTGGATTGGAACACTGCATTATTTGCTCCGGGGATTGGCCCTCACCCGGGCGGAGTTGTTACGGCTGAATCAGGCGGGTATCCGACGCTGCATTGTTCAGGGCGCGGCCATGTCGTGGCGATGGAGCGTGTAAGTCTGAACGTAACAACCGGTGCGCCGGATCGCGCGCTGCGCTAGGCTTATTGCTTCCCACCAGCGCGCGGAGCCGCCCATGCCCAATATTCAAATTCTCAATCCCGACAGCCTCGGCAAGCCGCTCGGGCAGTATTCGCAAATCACGCGCGTCAAGGCGTCGGAGTTTCTGTTCATCGCCGGTCAGGTCGGAGCCGGCAAGGACGGCAAGGCGCCTGAGGAATTCGACGCGCAATGCGGCCTCGTCTTCGCCAATCTCGGCGCAGCGCTTTCGTCGCAGGGCGCAAGCTTCGCCAACGTGGTCGAATTCACCACTTATCTGGTGCACGCGCAGGATATCGCGAAATTCATGGTCTATCGCACCCGCGAATTCCCGAAACTGTTTGCCGGCGGCGCCTATCCGCCGAACACGTTGCTGGTCATCGATCGCTTGGTGCAGGAGCAGTTTCTGATCGAGGTCAGCGCGGTCGCGGCGTTGTAATCAGCAGCAACAGGAAACTCAGCCCGACTGATTGCTTTCCTTACTGCTGTGTTGGTTGCTGGCATTACTAAATAACACAACAATATCAATGGCTTGTTTTACATTCAATTGCCGCAGCCACTCTGGCCGCTGGAACATCGCAACACTTGTGACAAAAGTTTCAGCTGTCTGTCTGGTCGAATTTCGGCTCCGTTAACCCACCGGCTGCTACGATTCGACCCTGAGCCCGCCCGTTGACGGGACTTCGAGCATGGCTCGCAGGGTGCGCAGACAATGTCCCAATTCGCGGCCGGTTTGATCGCGGAATTCCGCTCCGACACCGCGGTCAACGCGCTCCTTCTTGGCGCCGACGCGATACTCTATTTCATTGTGCTCGCCAGCCTATTCCGGGCGCGACATCGGCTCGGCATCGGCGCGTTTTTCTGCGCGCTCGGGGTGATGCACTTCCTCGAAACCTATCTCGCCTCGATCCTCTACGTCGCTTTGCCGTTCGGCATCGTCGCCTCGCCGGGCTCGACCGTGCTGTTCACCGGCAAGCTGATGCTGCTGCTTTTGGTTTACATCCGTGAGGACGCGGTGGTGGTGCGCCAGCCGATCTACGGCCTCCTGATCGGCAATCTTCTTTTGTTCGCGCTGGCCTTCCTGACGCGCCAGCATGGTGCCGCGGCGCTCGCAGCCAACCGCCAGGCGGATTTCGGCTTTCTCGACGAGATGGGCGCGCTGATGGTGTGGGGCACGCTGATCCTGTTCGCCGACTGCATCATGATGATCCTGCTGTATGAGCGGTTGCGGAAGCCGTTCGGCGACCACGTGCTCGGCCGCCTCCTCCTGACCGGCACGCTTATTCTGTCGTTCGACCAGGTCGCCTTCTATGCCGGCCTGCGCTATCTCACCGGCGCACCGCTTTCGGTTCTTTTCGGCGGCTGGGTCGCGAAGATGGCCATGGTCGCGCTCTATAGCGGGCTCGGCGCGCTTTATCTGCGCAAGCTGGAACTGCCACGCGTCAGCAAGAAACGGCCGCCGCGTGTGAGCGACGTATTCGATCTATTGACCTATCGTGAGCGCTACGAAGATCTCCTGGCGCGCTCGGGCCGCGACGCGCTGACCGGCGCGCTCGACCGCGGCCGCCTCGAAACGTCGGGGCGGAGGCGCGTCGGAGAGGCAGCACTTGCTGGCCGGCCGCTCAGTCTTCTGGTCATCGACATCGATCACTTCAAGAGTTTCAACGACCGCTACGGCCATGCTGCGGGCGATATCGTGCTGCTCCGCATCGTCCGTATCATCGCCGGCTGCGTTGCGCCGGGCGACGACGTGTTCCGCTACGGCGGCGAGGAGTTCGTCGTAATCGGCGACGCGCTGACGCGCTCCGGTGCGCTCGCGCTCGGCGAAAAGATCCGCCGCACCATCGCCGGCCACATGGACGCCGAGACACCGCTCGTCACCGTCTCGATCGGGCTCGCCACCTGCGCCGACGACGCGTCGGACTACGAAGGCCTGTTCGAATGTGCCGACCGCAGGCTCTATCTGGCGAAGTCGGCGGGGCGCAATTGCGTGATGGGGGGCAGTGAAGGTGAAGGCGGGGCACCGCGGCTGGCTTGGGCGGGATAACTCCGTCACTAGAGCATGATCCCGAAAAGTGGACTCCGGTTTTCGGAAAAGATCATGCTCCAAGAAAGAATCTAGACCTTGATCCAATTCATTTGAATTGGATCAGGGTCTAGGGACGCCCGCCGAGTTGCTCGGCGAACAGCACCAGCGTCTTGCGATAGACCTCCGAATGATTCCATTCGCGCATCGCATCGAAATTCGCGGTGCCTTCGTGATAGGGCTGCCCCGGCTGCCAGCCATTGGTGTGGAGGAGGTTCGCCGTCGAGGCGAGCACGTCCGGCACCGAGTGGCGCAGATCGACGCGGCCGTCGTGGTCGAAATCGACGCCGTATTTGATATAAGACGACGGCAGGAACTGGGTCTGGCCAATCTCGCCGGCATAGGCGCCGATTAGGTCATGTAAGGGGAGGTCGCCGCGCTGCAGGATTTTCAGCGCCGCGATCAATTCGCTCTGGAACAGGTCGCTGCGCCGGCAATCCCAGGCCAGCGTCGAGAGCGTGCGGATCACCGGCAGCCTGCCCATGTCGCCGGTGCCGTTGTCGGTCTCCATGGTCCAGATCGCCATGATGAGTTCGCGCGGCACGCCGAACTGGCGCTCGATGCGCGACAAGAGATCGGCATCTTGCGCCATCAGGCGTCGCGCGCGGTTGATGCGCGCCGGGATGACGCGGGTGCGGGCATATTCCTCGAAGCTCTTCGAGTGGAACATGCCGTGCTGGCGGCGGTCGAAGGCGAGTACGCTCTGATCGGGCGCGAGCCCGGCAAATGCGGTGCTGATGACCTGCACCGAGACGCCCGCCGCCTGCGCATCGCGCTGCATCTGGGCAAGGAAGGCATTGTAATTGCCGCCGCATGTCGCGGCCGACGCCGGTGCGGCGAACACCGGCAGAGCGGCCGCAAGCGCAAAAACGGCCGCGCCGATGCGCGCCATGAAACGGGTGGTCATCCCTCACCTCTCTATCGTCCCGCCTGGGTTTTACACGGTGGGATGAAGCTTGTCGCGCCGTGCTACCGCGGCCTAATCGCTCGTCTCCGCGAAAGCGGCGACCCAGCTTGGATTCCCGCTTTCGCGGGAATGAGCGGTGATTCTGTCATGGCCGGGACACTTGTCCCGGCCATCCACGACTTTAGGGCCTCTACGCGCCTGAGGACGGCTCATCCCGACATTCCGAGCGCGTTCCGGACCGTATCGACGAAGCGCGTGAAGGCCGGCGCGTCGCCAGGCCGCGGCGCGGCGTGGCCCCATACCGGCTTCGGCCAGAGCGGATCGTCCTTCCGCCGCGCGACGATGTGGATGTGAAGCTGCGGCACGATGTTGCCGATGGAGCCGATGTTGAGCTTGTCGCAGCGGGTGACGGCTTTGAGGATGGCGGACGTTTTCGTGATCTCGGCCATCAGGCGGCTGGCGTCATCGCGGCCGAGATCGGCAATCTCGGTGACGCCCGGGCGGCGCGGCACCAGGATAAGCCAGGGATAGTCGACATCGTCGATGGCGAGCACGCGCGAGAGCGCGAGGTCGCCGACCGGCGTGGTGTCGTGCTCAAGCTGCGGATGAAGCGACCAGGCGGGATCGGGCATTTTATTCTCCGTCATGGCCGAGCTTGTTGTCCCGGCCATCCACGTCTTGCTTGCTGAGAGGTCCTTAAGACGCCGATGTCCACGACATAGGGAGCGAAGCGACGCCGTTCTTCAAACGACTATGGGCGAAGCGATGCCGTTCTTCGAACCGTTATGCGCAGGCAGCACGAAAGGAAAGATAGATGCCCGGGTTAAGTCCGGGCATGACGGAAGGAATGTTGCCTGCTCGTTCCCGCGCAAACGGGAATCCGGCCTGGTCCCTCGCCTTCGCGGGGACGAGCGGCGCGTCGTTGCGATAGCTCAGCGGCTCAGTTGCTGAACTTATAAGCGAGCCCGACGAGCGCGATCTGCGTGGAGACACGCATCGAATAGGAGACGGCAAGCGGCGTGGCGGCAAGACCGCCGCCGCAGGCAGAGCAAGTCCGGACATCGGTGAAGTTCCGGCGGCCGAAATCGGAATACCGGTATTCGGCGCGCCACGTCCAATTCGGACTGATCAACCCCTCAAGTCCGGCGCCGACCGTGCCGCCGACCAGAACAGCCGATTGGGTATTCACGGGCGGCCCGAGTTGACCGAAGTAGTAATTACCTGGCGCACAGGTGCTGGAGCCGCCGCCGCCGACAAAAACCGTCGAACAGGTCCCGATGGTGCGAAGATCCATCAATGCGAGACCCCCCGTCCCGTATAGCAGCAGCGATGGGGTCACCAGGAAACCGGCGCGCAGCCGTAAGCTCGCATCCCAATTGCTGCGAACGGCAAAGCTGCTGTCGGACGTCGCGCTCACCGGGAACGGACCGCCAATGCCGGCGACCGAGTTGGATATGACGCCCGGATAGGGACTGCCGGCCTGAGATCCGTTTTGGTGGGACCAGTTCCAGTCCGCCTCGGCGCCGACCACCCAGTGCGGGTCGATCTGCCAGTTCCTTCCGGCAAATACTCCGGCGCGGAAGCTCGCACCATTAAAAAACTCGCCGGGACCGAAGTTGCCCACGACGGGGCGGCGTGCCCGTCATCACCGACGTTACATTCGCATGGGTATCATCCCAGCGGCCGCCCAGATCAACGCCGAAATAATTTCCCGTCCAGGAGGCGACGGATGGTGGAGGAGGCGGCGGAGCCTTGACCGCCATATCGGCCGCCGCAGCGAAACGAACGGTCAGCAGGATTGCCAGAAGGCACGCCAAAACAACTTTGAACACATCAACTCCCGCACAATGGACCACCGCAACAGAATCGCATGCTAACGGATAGACCGCGAAAGAACTGTCGCGCCGCCGCAACATCCAAATGAAAATAATTGCCGCGGGTAATATCGTTAAAATAAATTTCGCGAAAATATTATCGCCGATATTCGCGAGCTTGCCGGCTCAAGCCCGACAATTGACGAATAAGGAGCGTGCTCCTCGCTCACACAATTCAGAGGCGAGCAAAACGACGCCGTTCTTCGAACGGCTATGCACGGGCATGACGAAAGAAAAGATGGGTCCCCCGCTTTCGCGGGGACGAGCGGATCGAGGTCAGTTGTCGAGGAAGCTGCGCAGCTTACGGCTTCGGCTCGGATGCTTGAGCTTCCGCAGCGCCTTGGCTTCGATCTGGCGGATGCGCTCGCGGGTGACTGAGAACTGCTGGCCGACTTCTTCCAGCGTGTGGTCGGTGTTCATGCCGATGCCGAAACGCATGCGCAGCACGCGCTCTTCGCGCGGCGTGAGCGAAGCGAGCACGCGGGTCGTGGTCTCGCGCAGGTTCGATTGGATCGCGGCGTCGATCGGCAGGATGGCGTTCTTGTCCTCGATGAAATCGCCGAGATGCGAATCTTCCTCGTCGCCGATCGGCGTTTCGAGCGACAGCGGCTCCTTGGCGATCTTCAGAACCTTGCGCACTTTTTCGAGCGGCATGCCGAGCTTTTCGGCGAGCTCTTCCGGTGTCGGCTCGCGGCCGATCTCATTGAGCATCTGGCGCGAGGTGCGCACGATCTTGTTGATGGTCTCGATCATGTGCACCGGGATACGGATGGTGCGGGCCTGATCGGCGATCGAGCGGGTGATGGCCTGACGAATCCACCACGTCGCATAGGTCGAGAATTTGTAGCCGCGCCGGTATTCGAATTTATCGACCGCCTTCATCAGGCCGATATTGCCTTCCTGGATCAGGTCGAGGAATTGCAGGCCGCGATTGGTGTATTTCTTGGCGATCGAGATGACGAGACGAAGATTCGCCTCGACCATTTCCTTTTTCGCCTGGCGGGCTTCGCGTTCGCCCTTCTGCACCATGTGCACGATCTTGCGAAATTCGCCGATCTCGAGACCGGTTTCCGACGCCAGCGTATGGATGTTGGTGCGCAGTTCCTTGATACGGTCCTTGTCGCGGGCGACGAAATTCTTCCAGCCGCGCGCGGAGAGCTTCGACACCCGGTTGAGCCAGCGCGAATCGAGCTCGGAGCCCTGATAGTTGCGCAGGAAATCCTCACGGGCAACGCCGTGGCTTTCGGCAAGCCGCATCAGCCGGCCTTCATGGCCGACCAGTTGTTTGTTGATGCCGTAGAGCTGTTCGACCAGCGCATCGATGCGCGCCTGGTTGAGCCGGAGCGACTTCACCTCCTGGATGATGTCTTCCTTGAGCTTCTTCGACTTGCGCTCCTGCGACGGCGACAGCGGCTCGTTGTGCAGCTTGCCCTGGATGTCGAGTTCCTGCAGGCGGCGCAGCCGCTTGAACGCGTCGGCGATGTTGTCGAAGGTCTCGAGCACTTTCGGCTTGAGCTCGGCCTCGATGGCGGCAAGCGACATCGAATTCTCGAGATCGTCCTCGTCCATCTCGGCTTCGGCGATCGCGGCGCGCTCGCCTTCATCCTCGCCCTCACCGGCGGCCGGCGGCGCTTTGAACGGCGTGGCGCCGGTCGGTGCCGAAGGCGGCGCCTGCACCGGGATGAAGCCCGGGCCGGCCGCGATACCGTTGCCCGGCACGCCATTCGCGCCGGGGGCATTCGGCTCGCCGGGGGTGCCAGGCGCCACCTGCTTGGCGTCGGGACCGGCATAGGTCGCTTCAAGATCGATAATGTCGCGGAGGAAGACCTTTCCCTCGTTCAATTCGTCGCGCCAGATGATGACGGCCTGGAACGACAGCGGGCTTTCGCATAGCCCCGCAATCATGGCTTCACGGCCGGCTTCGATGCGCTTGGCGATGGCGATTTCGCCCTCGCGGGAAAGCAGTTCCACCGAGCCCATTTCGCGCAGATACATCCGCACCGGGTCGTCGGTGCGTTCGCTCGGCTCCTTGGCCTCGGATTTGGCAACGGCTTTGGGTGCGGCCTCGACGATTTCGCCGCCCTCGGATTCCTCCTCCTCGGGCTCGTCGCGGCTCTCTTCCTCGTCGGACTCGGCTTCCTCGGTCTCGACGACGTTGATGCCCATCTCGCTCATCATCGCGAGGATGTCTTCGATCTTCTCCGAGGTGACCTCCTCGGACGGCATTACGGCGTTGAGCTGCTCATAGGTGACGTAGCCGCGCTTCTTCGCCTGCTTGATCATCTTCTTGACGGCGGCGTCGGACAGGTCGAGCAGCGGCAGTGGAGCGTCCGGTGTTTCCGGGCCGTCCTTTTCCGGGGTGTCGGAATCCTTCTGCGGGGCCGCCATGCCCGGTCTAACGATCTTGGCCTTGGTCGCTACAGTCTTGGTGGCCACGCTCTTCGATGCCATCATCTCTCTCCAGGGAGCCGAACTCCGCATGGGGCGTCCGAAAGAGTCCCCTACCCTATGGCGTGAGTCTCACACCGGATTAAAGGACCGAACGCCGGGACCGGGCCGCCTGCCCTAAATCCCTTGTTGTTGGGCCATCGGCCTGGAATACCCCTTTTTATCGGGATGTTCCCTGCCGACGGCCGAAAAGGGCAGCACCATTTGCGGCGCCGCCCCCGAAATCGAGGCCGACTTTGTCGGAACTCCGTTAAGCTCCGACTAACCTTAGCAGCGAGGCGACCTCTTAATCCCTAGCTGCGGGGAGAGTCCAGCGGGGGCGGGCGGAAACCGTGCCCGGACTTTGCCCCTGTCCGACCGCCTTCACCGACCGCCTTAAACCAGAATTAGCCGACCTAAAGAGATTTGGCTGTCCGGCCCGACGAAGCGCCGAACCCCTCGATCAGGGCTTCGGTTCCATCGAGCGAGGACAGCCTGGCTTTGATATCGCGCAATCGCGCGTAGCTGGCTTCCGTAGTGTCCTCGCCGAGGGCCGTTTCCGCATCTCTCAGTTCCCTAGTTAGGGAATGCCATTGCCGATGCAAGGCGACAAGCTGCTTCCAGGTCTGCAAAACATCGGCGGCAGCCGCTCCCGCCTGGGCGCCCCAGACTGACCGAGTGGTGATGGTGCGCCCGATCCGGCTCAAGAGGTCGGAAAAGCCGCGCCGGGTCAGTTCGGCCTCCAGCGCGGTAGCCTCTTCGGTTCTTGCGCCCTCGCTCTCGCGCTCTGAAATCATCGGCGAAATGGTGGGCAAAGACATCGATCAGCGCGCCTTTGAGCTTTTGTGTATCGGCATGACGGAACTCGGCCTCGGCGAGTTCCTCGAGGTGGTCGTGTAGCAGCCAGGGGTGATTGATCGCTGCCTGCAGGATCAAAGCCTCGCGGCGCGGAATCGCGGCGCGATGGCCGCGATTGAGCGGGCTCGCCAGCAGTTCCGCGCTCGCTGTCACGGAAGCCCAATCGCGGTTTGTGAGCGGCTCTCGACCGCGGCCGTTACGCCGGTTTTGGCCATCGAAACGTTTTTCGCCGAAATTTCGCCGCCGCGCCGGGTCCTCATTCGAAGCATATCTTTGCGGCGCGAACATTTGGCGCAGCCGGACGGAGAAGTCCTGCTTGTAATAGCGGCGCACGGTCTCGTCGCCGACGGCCGCTGTCACCTCGCCAAGCCGTGCCTCGAGCGCGGCGCGGCGCTCCGGCGTATCGAACGACCCCGCTTCGCTTTCGCGGGTCCACAGCACGTCCGCCAACGGGCGGGCGGCGCCCAGCACGTCCTCGATGGCGGCGCGGCCGCCCGAGCGGGCGAGGTCGTCGGGATCCTGACCATCCGGCAGCGACGCGAATTTCAGGCTCTTGCCGGGCTGCAGAAGCGGCAGCGCGATGTCGATGGCGCGATAGGCGGCGCGGCGGCCGGCGTCGTCGCCGTCGAAACAGAGCACCGGCTCGTCGGCCATCCGCCACATCAGCGCCAATTGCTCGGCGGTGAGCGCCGTGCCGAGCGGGGCGACGGTCGCCTCGAAGCCCGCCGTCGCCATGGCGATAACATCGACATAGCCTTCGACCGCGATGAGGCGTGCGCCCTCGTGCGCAGCCTTGCGGGCGGCGGCGATGTTGTAAAGCGTTGCCCCTTTGTGAAAGAGCGGCGTCTCCGGCGAATTGAGGTATTTGGCCGAAACTTCCTTTTCCAGCGCGCGGCCGCCGAAGGCGATGACACGGCCGCGCCAATCGCTGATCGGGAACATGACGCGGTCGCGGAAGCGGTCGTACGGCACCGCGATGTCCTCGCCGGTGACGACGAGGCCCGCCTCCGCCATGTCCTCGACCGAGATTTTGGCGGCGCCGAGATGCTCCTTGAGCGCATATTGATCGGGCACCGCATAGCCGAGGCGGAATTTGAGCTGGGTCGCCGCCGAGATGCCGCGATCGAGCAGATAGCCGCGGCCGCGGGCGCCGGCGCGGGTGGCGAGCGTCGCCTCGAAGAATTTGGCGGCGATCTCGACGATATCGTTGAGCGTCTTGCGCCGTTCCTCGTAGGCCTGGGCTTCCCGCGTCATCACCGGCATAGGCACGCCGGCCTGCGTCGCCAGCCGCTCGACCGCTTCGGGGAAGCTCACCCCCTCCGTCATCATCAGGAAGTCGAAAATGTTGCCGTTCTTGCCGGACGAGAAGTCGAACCACATCGCCTTCTGGTCATTGACGAAAAACGACGGCGTCTTCTCCTGGTTGAACGGCGATAGCCCCTTCCATTCGCGCCCCGCCTTGCGCAATTTCACGCGCCGCCCGACGACTTCCGAAACCGGAAGCCGCGCGCGCAGCTCGTCGAGAAATTGCGGCGTGAATCGCATGGTGATTCGGGAGCGTACCGTAGAGCGAGCCTAAATATATGGCGGACCTCACCTATGCTGCCGCGGTCCGACCTTGTCCTGATTATCCACAGGAATTGACTCTCAAAATACGATTGTATATACGATTACATCGCCAAGATCATGGGGGTAGTATGTCGGTGAAAAGGGGCGGGCGATATGGCCGACAAGAATCCACCCTTCGAACATATTGGCGGGTTCGAATGGGATGAAGAAAAGGCAGCGAGCAATCGCCGCAAACATGGCATCGACTTCGACGAAGCGATTGAGATTTTTTACGGATCGAGCTTGCTTCGCCGCTCGGACCGCAACGCAGAGGAGCGCTGGCTAGCCATTGGTGAAACCGAAGGCCACGTTGTCACTGTCGTCTTTACGTGGCGTGGCAATACACTCCGGATCATCTCCGCACGCCGCGCGCGAAGAAATGAAAAGCGAGCGTATCATCAGGAGAAAATGGGGCGAACGGCGGAAGGGCAAGACTGATTGGGCGGCCGTCGACGCATTGACCGACGAGGAAATCGAAGAAGCGGTACGTAACGACCCCGATGCTGTTCCGCTCGACTTCGATTGGTCCGACGCCGTCCTCGTCATTCCGCCGAAAAAGAAGGCGATCTCGATCCGCGTCGACGAGGACGTGCTCGACTATTTCAAGAAAGAAGGCGCCGGTTATCAGCGCCGCATGAATGCGGTGTTGCGCTCGTACATGCAGCAGAAGCGCAAGAAGCGCGCCTGACCTTCACTCCGGCCCCATGCCCGCCTGCTTGACCACCTGCTCGGCCACGACGCGGTCTTCGGCGATCTGCTTGGCGAATTCGTCGGGCGTGTCGGTGGCGCCGACCAGGCTTCGATCCGTCAATTGCTTCTGCGCGAATTCAGGATCGGCGACGATCACGGCAGCTTCCTTGGCGATGCGGTCGACGATCGGGCGCGGCGTGCCGGCCGGCGCGAACAAGCCGTACCAGCCGCGCGACGGCGGCCCGTTGTAGCCGATCTCCTTGAGCGTCGGCACGTTCGGGAAATTCGGCGAGTGGATATTGTTCAGCATCACCAGCGACGTCATGGTGCCGGCCTTGATCTGGCCGATGACATTGCCTTCGCCGAACAGTCCGATCGGCGTCGAACCGCCCAGAATCGCGTTGACCGCTTCGCCGCCGCCCTTGAACGGCACACGCACCCAATCGGCGCCGCGTTCCTTTTTCAACGTCTCCATGTAGAGCACCATCGGCGCTCCCGGCGTCAGATAGGACAGCGTGCCGGGGCGGGCCTTCGACAGCGCGATCAACTCATCGACGGTCTTCACTTTCAGATCCGAATTCACCACCAAAACATGGAGAAGGTCGAACAGTTTGGTGATCGGCTGCAGGCCGTGCACCGGATCGAACGGCATCTCTTTGATCAGGAATTGATTGTAGATCATCGGATCGGCATTGATGATGCAGATGGTGTAGCCGTCCGGCGCCGAATCCTGGCAGGCGCGGGCGCCGACATTCTGCATGCCGCCCGGCCGGTTTTCGATGATGAACGGCCGGCCGAGGCTCGCTTCCAATCTTTGCCCGAGCGCACGCATGAACACGTCGCTGATGCCGCCGGGACTGGTGGTGGTGAGTACGTGGATCGGCCGATAGGGCCAATCCTCCGCCCGCGCGCCGAAGGTCAGACAAATCAATGTCAGGGCAGCGGCGGCGATGATCGGAAACGAGCGGCGCATGTGATGTTCTCCCTGACAGCGACTTTATTGCCGCCAATTTAGCATTCTAAGACGATATTGCGCAGTGCTTCAGACCAGGCGGTAACCGTCCGTCGTGTAGCCGAACAGTCGCTGCACCCGGTAATAACGCGCCGAGCGGGGCTGCGTGATGCCCCATTGGTCAGAGCGGCCTGGCGCGAACTTCCAAAAGGTGGAGGGCCGCGGCTGATAGCTATCGTCGACCTGCAGCACCTCGGCGGTATATTCGAGCGGCACTTCGTCGGGCCCACAGAAATAGGCGAATACATTATCTCCCGGCCCATGGCGGCCGGGCCCCCACTCGATCGGATAGCCGGCGTCCTTCATGCGTCCCATGCCGCGCATCACCGAACTCGATCTCGGGCATTTCGAACGCGACATGGTTGAGCGTCGGTTGATTGGTCTTTGCCAGGACGATCGAGGAATGATCGCTATTGTCGCAATGCAGAAACCACAGCGGCGCATTGTCGTCGATGACGCGAAAGCCAAGCGCGCCGGTGAAGAAGCCGAGGCTTCCTTCGAAATCCTTCGCGTTAAGATTGATGTGCGCGATCTTGCGCGGCACGTCGGCCTGATCCGCCGTGTCGGCATGATCGCCGGTGCCGCAGACGAAGCCGAGATTGCGGCCGTCGGGATCCTTGCAACCGAAGCCATAGCCGCCGCCGGCGCTCGTCAAATTCGCAGGCTCAGTGGACTTGGCTCCGGCCGCGGTAATCGCGCGATGCAGCGCGTCGACGCCATTGCGGTCGGCGACATCGAACACGATGCGGAGGACGGCAGGCTGCGCGCCGGCATGCAAGCCGAGCAGGTGATGGTAGCCGGCGGAGCCGCGAAAGAAGCGCGCCAACTCCTCCGCCTGCTGGGCAGGCGGTGTCTCGATCGGCTTTAGCCGCCAAACCTCTTCATAGAATCGCGCCGCTTCGGCAAGATTAGTGACGACAAGTTCGACGCTGCGCACGCCGCGCACCAGACAAGATGACATGATATTTAACCCCGTTAGCCGCCGAGCAGCTTCTTGACCTGCGCGCTGGCCTTAGCAGTGTCGATCTGCCCGGAGAAGCGCTGCTTGAGCGCCGCCATGGTGCGCCCCATATCCTTGATGGTCGCGGCGCCGAGTTCCTTGATCAGCGCGGAGATCGCAGCGGCGGCTTCGAGATCGGACATCTGCTTCGGCAGATAGGCCGAAATGATCTCGATCTCTTCGCGCTCTTGCGCGGCAAGGTCGGTGCGGCCCGCCTTCTCGTAGATGTCGAGCAATTCCTGGCGCTGTTTGACCATCTTGCCCATGACGTCGACGATCTCGGCGTCGCTAAGCGTCACCCGCTCGGCGCCCTTGGTCTCACGCTCGAGAACCGCGGCGTTGATGAGCCGCAGCGTCGAAACGCGGCGCGCCTGGCCGGATTTCATCGCCTCTTTCAGGGCGGTGTTGATATCGTCGCGCAACACGGCTAAGGCCTCTCATCGATTGACGCGGGAACCGCCGGTCCCGTGGGGGCCGGCCCGAAACGACGCAATTCCGCGATTGATTTAGGCCCTTGCCGATGCAGACACAACCGCAGACCCAACCCCCGCCAAGACCGCTCTGGGAAGAACCCAAGCCGACCGCACTCCTCGTGCTCGCAGACGGCACGGTGCTGGAAGGCCAGGGCTTCGGTGCGACCGGCCACGCAATCGGCGAAGTCTGCTTCAACACGGCGATGACCGGCTACCAGGAAATCCTCACCGATCCGTCCTATGCCGGGCAGATCATCACCTTCACGTTTCCGCATATCGGCAATGTCGGCACCAATGAGGACGATATCGAGACAGTGAGCCTCGCCGCCACGCCCGGTGCACGCGGCGTCGTGCTGCACTCGGCAATCACCCAACCGTCGAACTATCGCTCAAAGCGCCATCTCGATCTCTGGCTCAAAAGCCGGGGCGTTATCGGACTTGCCGGCATCGACACCCGCGCGCTCGCAGCCCTCATCCGCGAAAAAGGCATGCCCAATGCCGTGATCGCACACGAGCCGTCCGGCCAATTCGATCTCGACGCGCTCAAGCGCGAGGCGAAAGCGTGGCCGGGTCTCGTCGGCATGGATCTGGTGCCGATGGTGACGAGCGGGCAGCGTTTCACCTGGGACGAAACGCCATGGCAATGGGGCGAGGGCTACGGCCGCCAGCAGCACGCGGAATTCAACGTCGTCGCCATCGATTATGGCATCAAGCGCAATATCCTGCGCCAGCTCGCCGGGAATGCCTGCAAGGTCACTGTGGTGCCGGCAACGACGTCGGCCGCCGATATCCTGGCGCTCAACCCGGACGGCGTCTTTCTCTCCAACGGGCCGGGCGATCCGGCCGCGACCGGCGCCTATGCCGTGCCGGTGATCCGTACACTGATCGAGAAGAAACCCGTCTTCGGCATCTGTCTCGGCCACCAGATGCTTGGTCTGGCCGTCGGCGGCAAGACCATGAAAATGCATCAGGGCCATCACGGCGCCAATCATCCGGTCAAGGACCTGACCACGGGCAAGGTCGAGATCACCTCGATGAATCACGGCTTCGCTGTCGACCGCGCGACGCTGCCGGGAAACGTCGTGGAGACCCACGTTTCGCTGTTCGACGGCTCCAATTGCGGGCTGGCGCTCAAGGATCGCCCGGTGTTTTCGGTGCAATATCACCCGGAGGCCTCTCCCGGCCCGCGCGACAGCCATTTATTGTTCGAACGATTTGTCGCGCATGATGCGCAAGTCGAAAAAGTCGTGAGCCGAACGCCGCGCTATTCCGTTACGAAGTCTCAACCGGAATTGGATTAAACCGGCTTCCGGGGCCTGCGAGCTAGAACTCATGCCAAGTGCAACGAATCCATCCACTCCCGTTACTTATCAATTCGCCGACGACGGCAGCATTCCGAACAATCCGACACTGCCGCTCGTTCTCTACCGTGGTGGTGTCGACCTTACCGGCTCGCCCGACCCGGAGGACGTGATCGAAAAAGCCTTCGCGCCGGAACGGCTGGGGCAATATGTGGCGCAACGGTATTTTTCCCTACGCGCATTATCATTCGATGATCCACGAGGCGATGGGCATTGCGCGTGGCCGCGCCAAGGTACGTTTCGGCGGCGATAACGGCGAAGCGATCGATGTCGTACCGGGTGACGTCGTCATCCTGCCGGCAGGCACCGGGCATCAATGCCTGTCGCATTCGCCGGAGCTGGTGGTGATCGGCGCCTATCCGCCGAGCGGCAAATACAATCTTTGCCGCGGCAGTAAGGCCGACCACGCCGAAGCGCTGGTCACGATCCCGAAAGTGCCGCCTGCCGGCGGCGGACCCGGTGTTCGGACCGGACGGGCCGTTACTGGCGCTGTGGCGTTCGTGATCGCGGCTTGCGTTTGATCGAGCCGATCCAGCGGGCGGTGTGACTTCCAGGCCGCCTCGCTTAAGGCAAATCGCCGGCAATGCTCCAGATAGGCTGCTTCGTGCTGCGCCATCAGTTCGACGACGCTTGCCCACAGCCAAGACGGCGCATCGAGCGCGGCGTTGTGATTCTTCGTCAGATCGGAGCGCCAAGCCCGACGCTCGCTCGATGTCATTTGGCGGCCATGCGCGCGCCCGACCACGCCCGCCAGATAGCGCGCCAGGCTCATCGCCTGCTGCCGGCCCAGCTGATTGATCTCGATCTTCAGATCCTGCGGCATCAGCTCCCGAACAACGACGGCTTTCTCCAGAAGCCTTGCCGCCATCATGCGCTCCCCCAGATTGGGCGAAAGCGCTTTCGCGCCGGTCACGACGCGCACCGCATTATCCCGTGGCATCTCCACCTTCGCTGCCCTGGGAGCGGCCGCGGTGACGCCTTCCTTCACGTCAATCAGACAGAGACTCGCGCTCTTTGGTTCGCCGATCCGGAGTAAGGCGGCGTAGCGAAGCCGTCCGAGCGAACTGCAGCCTTTCATCCAATAGGCCGCATCAAGCAGCTCGAGAGGGGCGTCCGCGGCACCGCCGCGAAGCGCGGTCAGCACCGGTCTCGCAGCATCGCTGGCGAACATTTCATCCAAAGCGAGGCGCTCTTTCTCCGTCAGGGCCCAGAACCGCTTTCCCAAAGGGATTGTCGGCTTAACGGCGTCGAGCCGTTCCTCGGCCAAATGCCGCCACCGGCGCCGTGTCGATCGTGCCAATAGCGTCTGGATGGACTTCGGCCGATGGGACTTGTCCTTGTCGGTCGCAAAGCTGCTCGACAGCGCGGCCTGATAACCGGCAATGAGTTCTTCCAGAATTCTCGCCGTCGTCACGCCGGGCAAATCGGAACCGCGCGCGGCCGATGCGAGCGACAGGCCGAGCCGAATCAAATCGTGCGCCGGGTTGCCGATAACGGTCTGGTCCAGATCTCTGATCTGGACCGAAACACGGCCCTTGGCGTCGGCGAGCGGCCCAAGATTGCCGACGTGACAATCGCCGCAAATCCACACCGGCGGCCCTTCCGGCACCTTGGTCCGATTGCTGCTTTCCAGCCACTCGTAGAATTTGACGGTGCTGCCGCGCACATAGGCATGCGCGGACTGCGCCATTTTCAGATTCCGGGTCTGCGCCAGAATCCGATCGCGGTCTTTCGGTTTTGTCATAGGGGAAAGGGGGAAGCCGCGCCTGAACGGCGCGGCTTCAGTTTCAATGAGAAAATAGTGCGAGCAGAATGATGATCGGGATCGGGACGCCAAGCAGCCAGAGAAGAATTCCTCTACCCATGATGTGTGCTCCTTATAGTGGCCGAGGGGTGAGTACGCGGTCGTTCCAGGTACCGTCACGCAGCGAACCGCCTTCCACCGCAGCAAGACTCGCCGCGAAGGCGCCGAACAACATGGCGGCGGTCAGCCAGAAGGAAAACTTGGCGGCGCCCTTTCGTGCGTCATCGATGGCGGCCTTCGCTTCGGTCACCACGTCATTCACGCGCTTTTCGGCATCGGCCTGGCTCATGCCGGTGCGAGCCGCCACGAGTTGGGCCACATAGCTCCTGTCCGCACCGGTAAGACCGCTGTTGTCGCGAAAGTCGGAGGTCCACAGCCGCACCACTTCGGCGCGCGACTGTCCGTTATTTGCTCCACCGGGTGCTCCGGAAGCTGCATTGCCCGAAGGCGCGGGAGAGGGGGTGGGATTTGCGCTCCCGGCATCCGCCGCGGGGGCGGCCGGAGCCGCGGGTTGCGCCACAGCATTGGCATTGGGCCGAAAAAGCTTATCGACGTAAATGTCCGCCGGGTTTACCGAACGGCCGACCTGCGACGCTGCGCCGCCCAATCCCGCCGCGGTGCCGTTGGCAAGAAACGCAGTAGCGGAACTCAAGGCGCTGGCGCTCAACAGCGTTGCGAAGGCCCAGGCAAGAAATCCGTGGGCGGTGTCGCGGAAGAAAACCTCGTTGGTGTGAATTCCCACCCATTTTGTTCGCAGCCGCGCGGCGAGATAGCCGCCGACGGCCGACGACATAACCGCCACGATCACCAAATAGATGCCCGTGCCGGTTTTGAATGTCGAAGCGGAAACACCGCTATCGTTCCACGGCGAAACGGACGACAGGCCGAGGCCCGCTCCGAATGCGATCAAAAGAAGAGCCAATGCTGCAGCGCCAACGGCGCCGGCTGCAATGGCCGCCCATGACACGCCAGATTGCGCGTCCACCGTGGTGGACGCTGAATATACGTCAGATGACATTTTTTTCTCCCGGCGGAACGCAATTGTTCCGACGTGATAAGCAAATTGGCCGGACAAAAGTTCCACTGCCTCAGCAGCGCCTTAAAAAGGAAATTCCGCCATGTGAAAAGCCGTATTTGTTGCGCTGGCCGTTCTATCTATCTCGACGCGACAAACTTCGACGAGGCGTCGCGCGAAATTACGCCGCGCGCGCTATGCGCGCCCTAGCGCGATGCATGCCGGCTTCGAGCAGTTCAAAGCCTTCGATCAGGACGCGATCTCGTCGCGGACTTTCTCGCCAGTAAGCATCGAGGCACATCAGCAGACGCGGGTCTGCTCACGGTTTGATCTGCAAATGAACCTCGTTGACGACCTTGGTGTAGCGATCGAGATCGTCCTGCATGAACTTCGCATAGGCGGCCGTGCCGTTTTCCTGCATGTGAATGCCGAGCGTCGCCAGCTGCTCCGCCATTTCCGGCTGGCGCAGGATTTTCGCTACCGCAGACTGCAGCCGCGCGACGATTTCGGGCGGCACGCCCGCAACGGTTTGCAGGCCGAGCATGGTTGCGACATCGAAGCCGGGGTAGCCGAGTTCGGCGCAGGTCGGCACGTCCGGCAACGAGGCATCGCGCTGCAACACGCTGACGCAGAGCGGGCGCAGCTTGTCGGTTTTGATCAGAGACAGGACATTGGAGATGCCGGACCAACCGGCATCGACTTCTCCGGTCAACAGCGCGTTCACGAGACCGGTGCCGCCGCGGTAGGGCACGTGCAGGAGTTGGATGCCGGCCAGTTGTTCGAAAATCACCATGGTGAGCTGATGGATCGAGCCGGAGCCCGCCGATCCGAAGCTCAAGGCGTTGGGCTTCGATTTGGCGAGCGTGACGAACTCGGCCAAGGTTTTGGCCGGCACCGACGGCTTGACCAGCAGCACGGTCGGCAGCGTAGCCAGCGCGGTGATGGGTGTGAAATCGGCCAAGTGATAATTGGCATCCGGGTTCATCGCGATACTGATCGCGAGCGCGCCGGAATCATTGACCATCAGCGTGTAGCCATCAGGGCTTGCCGCCGCGACTTGTTTGGCGGCGATCACCCCGCCGACGCCGGGTACGTCTTCGACGATGAACGGATTGCCGAACATTTCGCCGAGCTTCGCGCCAAGCACACGCGACATCAAATCGGGATTTCCGCCGGCTGCGGAAGCGGCGATGATGCGCACCGGACGCGACGGATAGGAAAGCTCATCGGCGGCTGCCGCCGAAAAAATGAGAGCCAATCCGACCGCCGCCGCGGCCGAAAGCCAGGCATGCGCGTGCATCGACGTCTGTTCCTTCGGCATTTGCTCCACCCCCGATATTTTTAGGTTTCACCCCAGACATCGCGCGCCAGATCGCAGATCAGTTCGAGCTTGCGCTGTTGCGCCTCGGGCGTCACCGGATTGCCGGTGTCGACGCTGGCGAAGCCGCATTGCGGGCTGACCGCGAGGCGATCCATTGCCACGAATTTGGTCGCGTCATCGAGCCGGCGTTTGAGCGCTGATTTGTCCTCAAGCTCCGGCACCTTGGTCGAAACCAGGCCGAGCACCACCGATTTCTGTTTTGGCACGAAGCGGAGCGGCGTGAAGCTGCCGGCACGCGGGGTGTCATATTCGAGAAAATAGAAACCGATATCGAGCGCGTTGAACAGCCGCTCCGCCACTTCCTCGTAACTGCCTTCGGAATGCCAATGGCCGCCGCGATTACCGCGGCACAGATGCATGCCGATATGCAAATCCTTAGGCGCCGCTTCGAGGACGCGATTGGTGACGCCGATATATGTGTCGATCAGCCTGCTCCAGTCGTCGCCGCGCGCGGCCAGCATGGCCTGAACGTCGGGATCGCCGAATTTGGCAAACGCGGTCTCGTCGATCTGCACATAACCGCAGCCGGCCGCCGCCAGCGCATGAAGCTCGCTGGTGAAGGCCTCGACCGTATCCGACCAGAACTGGTCCACGTCTTTGTACGCGCTCGCGGTCACGGCCGCATCGCCGCCGCGGAAATGCAGTGCGCAAGGACCGGGGATGGTGATCTTCGGTTGGCGTTGCGAATTCGCCTTGAGGAAGGTGACATCTCCCCCATTGATCGGATGGGTCCATTGCACCCGGCCGCCGATCACCGCCCTGGGCTGCGCGCCGCGCCCGCTGCAGTCTTTTTCGCCCTTCTCGGTGCCGATTGCATCCGTGCCGCCGATCGTATCGATGCGCAGATTGCCGAGTTCGCCATAGAAGAAGCTGTGATAGGAGCGGCGGCGGAATTCACCGTCGGTGACGAACTTGAATCCGAGTTCTTCCTGCAGCCGGATCGCGCCGCGAATGGCCGCGTCCTCCGCGGCGGTCAGTTCGGCCTGACCGATTTCGCCCCGCGCGAAGCGGGCGCGCTCGCGGAGCAACTCCGCCGGGCGCAACAGACTGCCGATATGCTCGGCGCGAAACGGCGGCTTGGACGTTACGACGGCGGCATGGACGTTCATGGCGTCAGCTCCCTCTCTTGTTTTTCTCGACGCCGCTTCTTGCGAAGCCGCCGGTTCTTGTGACTTTCGACGACCCGGAGGAGAAGTCAATCGGCGGCCGATAAAGGGCACGAGCGGGCCCGAAAAACGGCCTGTGCGCAGGCAAGCCGGCAGCCGGTGCATGGCGGGGCGGCCGCCCTTCCCTCCCCTCCGAATCTGGTCTAAGACCCCCTCGCGCAGGGCTTACGTCCCGGCGCCGGCGCGCCTGAGGGGCGCTCTTTTTTTGCGCTCTTGTTATCGCGCGAGCCACTGACCAAGTCCGTCAATCCAGGACGGCCGAAGGCTGGGCCGCGAATAGAAAACGGATGCAATGCCCAAGCGGACCGACATCTCTTCGATCCTGATCATCGGCGCGGGTCCGATCGTTATCGGCCAGGCCTGCGAGTTCGATTATTCCGGCACGCAAGCCTGCAAGGCGCTCAAGGACGAGGGCTATCGCGTCGTACTGGTCAATTCCAATCCGGCAACGATCATGACCGACCCGGATCTGGCGGATGCCACCTATATCGAGCCGATCACGCCCGAGATCGTCGCCAAGATCATCGAAAAAGAACGCCACGTGCTGCCCGGCGGCTTCGCGCTGCTGCCCACCATGGGCGGCCAGACCGCGCTCAATACCGCGCTGTCGCTGCGCAAGATGGGCGTTTTGGAAAAATTCGGCGTCACCATGATCGGGGCGACGGCCGACGCCATCGACAAGGCCGAGGATCGCAAGCTGTTCCGCGACGCCATGACCAAGATCGGCTTGGCGACGCCGCGGTCGCAGCAGGTCAAGACGCTGATCCAGGCGCTCGAAGCGCTCGAGGATATCGGGCTGCCGGCCATTATCCGGCCCTCGTTCACGCTCGGCGGCACCGGCGGCGGCATCGCCTACAACAAGGCCGAGTTCATCGACATCGTCGAACGCGGCATCGACGCCTCGCCGACCTCCGAAGTGCTGATCGAAGAATCGGTGCTGGGCTGGAAAGAGTTCGAGATGGAGGTGGTGCGCGACAAGAACGACAATTGCATCATCGTCTGCTCGATCGAGAACATCGACCCGATGGGCGTCCATACCGGCGATTCGGTCACCATCGCGCCGGCGCTGACGCTCACCGACAAGGAATATCAGATCATGCGCGACGCCTCGATCGCGGTGTTGCGCGAGATCGGCGTCGAGACCGGCGGCTCCAATGTGCAGTTCGCCGTCAACCCGGCGGACGGCCGCCTCGTCGTCATCGAAATGAATCCGCGCGTCTCGCGCTCATCGGCATTGGCATCGAAGGCGACCGGCTTTCCGATCGCCAAGGTCGCCGCCAAGCTTGCGGTCGGCTACACGCTCGACGAAATCAAAAACGACATCACCGGCGGCGCCACGCCGGCCGCCTTCGAGCCGACCATCGACTACGTCGTCACCAAGATACCGCGCTTCGCCTTCGAGAAGTTTCCCGGCGCCGAACCGGTGCTGACCACGTCGATGAAATCGGTCGGCGAGGCGATGGCGATCGGCCGCACCTTTGCCGAAAGCCTGCAGAAGGCGTTGCGCTCGCTCGAGACCGGATTGACCGGGCTCGACGAGATCGCGATTCCCGGCCTCGGCCAGGGTGACGACAAGAATGCGATCCGCGCCGCGCTCGGCACGCCGTCACCAGACGGCCTCCTGAAAGTCGCGCAGGCGATGCGGCTCGGCATGAACGATGCGGACATCCACAATGCCTGCAAGATCGATCCGTGGTTTCTGGCGCAGATCCGCACCATCGTCGAAACCGAAGCGGAAATCCGCGACAAGGGCTTGCCGTCTTCGGCTGGCACGCTGCGCCGGCTCAAAGCGATGGGCTTTTCCGATGCCCGACTTGGAAAACTCACCGGACAAACAACCGAAGACGTAGCGCAGCACCGCCGCGCGCTCGACGTGCGGCCGATCTTCAAGCGCATCGACACCTGCGCGGCCGAATTCGCGTCGCCGACCGCCTATATGTATTCGACTTACGAGGTGCCGTTCGCCGGCCGCGCCGCCAATGAGGCGAGGCCGTCGGACAAAAAGAAGATCGTTATCCTCGGCGGCGGGCCGAACCGCATCGGCCAGGGCATCGAATTCGATTATTGCTGCTGCCATGCCTGCTTCGCGCTGAAGGAAGCGGGCTATGAAACCATCATGATCAATTGCAATCCGGAAACGGTGTCGACCGATTACGACACGTCGGACCGGCTGTATTTTGAGCCGCTCACCAACGAAGACGTCATCGAGATTATCCACACCGAGCGCAGCCAAGGTACGCTGCACGGCGTTATCGTGCAGTTCGGCGGCCAGACGCCGCTCAAGCTCGCGGAAGCGCTGGAAAAAGCAAATGTGCCGATCCTCGGCACTTCGCCCGACGCCATCGACCTCGCCGAGGATCGCGACCGCTTCAAGAAGCTGCTCGAGCGGCTCAAGCTGCGGCAACCGAAAAGCGGCATCGCCACCACGCCGAAAAAAGCCCACGCCATCGCGGAAGCGATCGGCTATCCGATCGTGATCCGGCCGTCCTATGTGCTCGGCGGCCGCGGCATGGAGATCGTGCACGATACGCACCAGCTCGATCGCTATGTCGTGCGGTTGACCGCCGATCTCGACCGGCCGTCGGAGTTCGCGGTTTCCGACAAGCGGCCGCTTCTCATCGACCGTTATCTCACCGACGCGATCGAAGTCGATGTCGATTGTCTCGCCGACGGCAAGGACACCTATATCGCCGGCATCATGGAGCACATTGAGGAGGCCGGCATCCATTCCGGCGACAGTGCCTGCTCGCTGCCGCCGCATAACTTGTCGGCCGAGTTGATCGCCGAACTCGAACGGCAGACCCGCGCGCTTGCGCTTGCGCTCAAGGTCGGCGGCTTGATGAACGTGCAATACGCCATCAAGGACGGCGATATCTACGTGCTCGAAGTCAATCCGCGCGCGTCGCGCACGGTGCCGTTCGTCGCCAAGGTGATCGGTATTCCGGCCGCCAAGATCGCGGCGCGGATCATGGCCGGCGAACCGCTGGCGGATTTCCATCTCGAGCCGCAACACTTCGAGCCCGGCGCCGCGCGCCATGTCGGCGTCAAGGAAGCGGTATTTCCGTTCGCCCGTTTCGGCGACAAAGTGGATACCGTCCTCGGTCCGGAGATGAAATCGACCGGCGAAGTGATGGGGATCGACCGCGATTACAATATCGCTTTCGCCAAGAGCCAGCTCGGCGGCGGCACCGGTGTGCCGAAAAGCGGCACTGTGTTTGTTTCGGTTCGCGACAGCGACAAGCCGCGTATCCTGGAAGCAACGCGGCTGCTTTCCGAACTGGGCTTTCGTGTCCTGGCAACGTCGGGGACCCAACGTTATCTCGCCAACGAAGGCGTTCCCGCGATCAAGATCAACAAAGTCGCCGAAGGCCGGCCTCATATCGTCGACGCCATAAAAAACGGCGAAGTGCAGCTCGTTTTCAACACCACGGAGGGGGCGACCGCGCTGAACGATAGCCGGTCGCTCCGGCGCGCAGCCCTCTTGCATAAAGTGCCGTACTACACCACTCTTTCAGGGGCCGTCGCCGCAGCGCATGGTATTAGAGCCTATCTCGGGGGCGACCTTGAGGTGTGTGCGCTGCAAAATTATTTCGGGGCCGGGTCTGATCGAACATCGGGGCGGCCACAGCGACGGTATGTGTAGAGCCAGTTTTCCAGTCGCGGGACCGGACAACGCTTCGGCCCGTGATTGGAATTTTGACTTTATTGCTATGGGAGTTTGAGACCGATGGTGGATAAGATTCCGATGACGGCGGCGGGGTACTCGGTGCTCGAGGCCGAGCTCAAGCACTGCCAGAAGGAAGAGCGGCCGCGGATCATCCAGCAGATCGCCGACGCGCGCACGCATGGCGATCTTTCGGAGAATGCCGAATATCACGCCGCGAAAGAATCCCAATCGCTCAACGAAGGCCGCATCGCCGAGCTTGAGGACAAGCTGGCGCGTGCCGAAATTATTGATGTTTCGAAGCTTTCCGGAGATACCATTACCTTTGGTGCCACCGTGACATTGGTCGACGAGGACACCGAGAAAAAGACCGTCTGGCAGATCGTCGGCGAGCCCGAGGCGGATGCCAAGAAGGGCAAGATTTCGATAACCTCGCCGCTGGCCCGCGCCCTGGTTGGCAAGAAAAAGGGCGCTCAGGTCGAGGTGGTCACACCCGGCGGCGCCAAGGCCTATGAGGTCATGAAGGTCGAGTGGAAGTAGCGAGTACCCGCCAGATCTCCTGGCCGACGTCTCCGGTAGCCCATATCGTCAACACGTCGCGGCCGATGAACCGCCCTGTGGGTTCCCGGGGTTGCGTGCCTTGCATAGCTCCTGCGAATCCCTACATTGCTCGGGAATAGCGCAAGCCAGCAATCAGGGGGCCATAGCCCCGCTTTCTGGCGATAATCCTTGGCGGTCCGATCCCAAACCGTCGCCTTTCCGGGGCCTCTGGGTGGGCTGGCCGTCAAATGCCAGTCCTTCGAGCCCGGCCGCAACGATCGAGATAGAGCGGTGTCGAATACCATTCACGCTAAACTCGTCATCATCGGATCCGGGCCGGCGGGCTATACGGCGGCGATTTACGCCGCCCGCGCCATGCTCGATCCGATTCTGATCCAAGGCTTCGCGCCCGGCGGCCAGCTCACCATCACCACCGATGTGGAGAACTATCCGGGCTATGCCGACGTGATCCAGGGCCCGTGGCTCATGGAGCAGATGCAAAAGCAGGCCGCCCATGTCGGCACCAAGCTGGTCGCCGACCACGTCAACAGCCTCGATCTGAAGCGGCGTCCGTTCCGCCTCGAATGCGACTCCGGCGATGTCTACATGGCCGACACGGTTATTCTCGCGACCGGCGCCCAGGCGCGCTGGCTCAATTTGCCGGGCGAGCAGAAATTCCGCGGCCATGGCGTCTCGGCCTGCGCCACCTGCGACGGCTTTTTCTATCGCAACAAGGAAGTGCTGGTGATCGGCGGCGGCAATACCGCGGTCGAAGAGGCTTTGTTCCTGACCAATTTCGCCGCCAAGGTGACGCTCGTTCACCGGCGCGATCATTTGCGCGCCGAGCGCATCCTGCAGGAGCGGCTTTATCAGAACCCGAAAATCTCGGTGCTTTGGAACACCACCCTTAAAGATGTGGTCGGCGACGACAATCCGCGGAAGGTCAAGGCCGCGCTGTTGCATAATCTCAAAACCGACGAAGTCACCGAGCAGCCGATCGACGGTATTTTCGTAGCCATCGGCCATTCGCCGGCAACCGAGCTGGTGGCGGGTCAGGTCGAGATGAAGCCGTCGGGCTACGTGAAGACTGCACCCCATTCGACCGCAACCTCAGTGGCGGGCCTGTTCGCCGCCGGCGACGTCGCCGACGAGGTCTATCGCCAGGCCGTCACGGCCGCGGGTCTCGGCTGCATGGCAGCGCTCGAAGCCGAGCGATTTCTCGCCGCCCACGGCGAGGCCGAGCCAGCGATGGCGGCCGAGTGATTTTCACCTCCCCCGAAAGCGGACGGTGGCAGAAAGTATCAAAGATGGATTGGGACAAGCTCAAAGTATTTCATGCTGCGGCCGAAGCCGGTAGCTTCACACATGCCGGCGAACAGCTCGGGCTGTCGCAATCGGCGGTGTCGCGCCAAGTGAGCGCGCTCGAACAGGAGCTGACGGTATCGTTGTTTCACCGCCACGCCCGCGGCTTGATTCTCACCGAGCAGGGGGAATTGCTCTACCGAACCGCGCACGAAGTGTTCATGAAGCTCGAGGCGGCGCGCGCCAAGCTTACCGACAGCCGGGAGCGTCCGAATGGCGATTTGCGCGTCACCACGACGCCGGGCATCGGCGTGCATTGGCTGACCCCGCGCCTCGGCGAATTCGTCGACCTTTATCCCGAGGTCCACATCACGCTTCTAACCACCGACGAGGAGCTCGACCTCGCCATGCGCGAGGCCGACGTCGCCATCCGGCTGCGCCAGCCGACGCAGCCCGATCTGATTCAACGCAAGCTTTTCTCGGTGCACTTCCACGTTTATGCCTCGCCCGAATATCTCAAGAAATACGGTACACCGCGCGCCTTTGAAGATCTCGACAGCCATCGCGTGCTGGTTCTCGGCGGCGGCAACGTACCGGCATACTTGCAGCGCTCCCGCTGGCTGGTCGAGGTGGCGCGCGACGGCAAGGGACCGCGCATACCGCATCTCGTCATCAACAACATCCTCGGCATTTTGCGCGCCTGTCAGCGCGGGCTCGGTATCGCGATGCTGCCGGACTATTTGGTGGAGGAGAATGGCGGGCTGGTGCAGCTGTTCGGCGAGGGCGACGCCATCGCGCTCGATGCCTATTTCGTCTACCCCGAAGAGCTGAAAACCGTTGCCCGCGTTCAGGCGTTTCGCGATTTTCTGGTCGCCAACGCGCAGCGCTGGAATTTCTGACCGACGCATTGAAGCTGTGCTTGCGCGCTTGAGTTCGTGACAGCGTCGGCGCGGCATGATGACGCGTCTTCTACAAAATATTCGCACAGCGAAAACCCGGCGAGACACACTGTCGCTATATGAATTTTATGTCACGGTAATAGCTGGAGCAGTCGTTGCGATGGTCGCATGGCTGACATGCCCCGTCTCGCGTTGTGTCAAACGAGTCGTAATCGCATAGTCACTTCAGCTGAAGGCAAACGGTTGTCACCATCCTCCCAGATTGGCGATCGTCTGCAAGCAGCTGTTCCCCTCTGGAAGGTGTCGTCGGCGCCCCCACGCCGGCGAACTAACCGGGCCCGAAAGGGCCCGGTTTTCTTTTATGCACTCGGCTAGACATGAGCCGATCAGATGGAATTGGACCTGCTCTGAACGCGGAGCATGATCTTTCGCGAAAACCGGTTTCCACTTCAGAGGATTATGCTTTGGCGAATTGTGAATAGCGGACAAGAAGGCACTGGCCCCGTCTTTTTGCGCAGTCGCATCCTTTGACATACAGACATATAGCCAATATGTCTTGACATATGATCGAGCGCACCACCGTCCGACTGCCGAAGGACCTTCTCATCCGGGCCAAGCGCAAAGCGCTGGCCGAGGATCGGACGCTGACGTCCCTTATCGAGGAGGGGCTGCGGTTGCTCGTCAGCGATGACCAAAAGAAAAATAAGACCAAACGGATATTGCCGCGCTTTAGCGACGCCTCCGGTCCTCCGCTGCCGGGTATCGATATTTCCGATTCGGCAGCACTCCAGGAGATGGAGGACCTGGACTATGTGGAACGCATGAAGCGCTTTACATGATTTTGCCGGATGTTAACGTCCTCATCTACGCCTTCCGCAAAGAAGTACCTCAACACGTAATCTGCCGGACTTGGCTCGACGATGTGGTGAGTGGTGTCGGGCGGTTTGGAATTTCACCATTGGCACTAGCCGCCCTGGTTCGCGTCACAACGAACAGGCGCATTTATGCCAATCCGAGTTCGTTTGAGACTGCATTCGGTTTCTGCGAAGATTTGCTCGGCCAGCCCCACTGCCAGATTGTCGAACCGCGCGAACGGCACTGGGATATTTTCAAGCGTCTATGCGTCGCGACTGATACCCGCGGCCCACGGGTTACGGACGCCTGGTACGCGGCGCTTGCGATCGAGTGGGGCTGCGAATGGATCACGCTCGATCGCGATTATGCACGATTTCCCGGTTTGCGCTGGCGAACGCCGGAAGTTCCGGCATGACGCGCGCACACTAAGATGCTGGTTACGGCTAACGCCGACCTGCTGAAAGGCGCACCGCATTGAAAAGCAAGACCGTCACCGTCAATGACAAGATGCAGCGCGGCTATCGCTACGCATTGACCGCACCAACGGGACGCAATTTCGAGCCCGAATTCCGGCCGCAATTGACGCCCGCGGAAATGCTGCGGCTCGGCGTATTCGGCGGCAAATACATGACCGATTGCCGCAAGGAATTTCCGAAAAGCTGGTTCGTCGGCGCCAAGCTCGCCGGCGAACGGCACGATCGCGCGCTCAACTATTTCGGGGTCGATGCCAGCCAGCCGTTGTCGGTATGGCGCAAGAAAGGCTGGATTTATCGCGACGACCCGCGCGGCTGGTTTCAGTGGTACTGCCGCTACTATAGGGGCCGGCGCATTCCTGCCGAAGATGCGCGGCAGATCAAACGCTGGAAGGCGATCCGTCGCCACGTCCGCCAAGTCGAGCGCAACTGCGAACCCGGCGACATCACCTGCCGCCCGCGGCAACGGCAGGCGTTGCTGCACTGGGCCTATGACAGTCGAAAGATTTGACGGTCTTGCCGTACGCCGCGCTTAGGATAAATGCGCGACCGGCGATACCGTCTCCTTGCTCGCCTGCCTGCGAACTCCCGGCTGCTCGTCGAAAGCCTTCAATGAAACGAGGGCAACCTGACGCAGCTCCTCGCGGGTGGCGCCCGACGACGCCAGCACGCCCATGCCGGCGATCACTGCAGAAAGAAATCGCGCCAATGCCGCGGGATTCGAGTCGGCGGCGAGGTCACCCTCATTTTTCGCCCGAATGAAACGATCGCGCAGCTGGTCTTCGGTATGGGCACGGCGCGACGCCAGTTCAAATGGAACGTTTTCGGCTCCTGCCCCGCAGGCGAGGCCGCCAGCCACCAACAGGCAACCGGGAGGATTGTCGGGATCGGTCTGCGAATCGGCTATTCGGAGCAGCAGCAGGGCTGCCGCCTCGCGGGCGGTCGGTGCATCGAGCACCTCGCCCATGAAGGCGGCCCGCTTTTCGGCGTAGCGGTCGAGGGCTGCTTTGAGCAGTCCTTCCTTGCTGCCAAAAGCGGCATAAAGGCTTGGCGGATTAATACCCATCGCGCCGGTCAGTTCGGCGATGGTAGCGCCCTCATAGCCGTGGCGCCAAAATACCTCCATGGCCTCATCCAAGGCCTTATCGGTATCGAATTCGCGAGGCCGACCGATGGTCATTGCGCCTCCTCCCTGATTTTTTTAGTATCCATTACACAAGTCCCTTGACGGACCGCACGCCCCTCCACATTTGTATCGACCGATACATAATAGGAGGGCGGCCATGGGTCAATGGTCCACAACTTCAACATCTTCAACGAATTCGAAGCCCCGGCGCTGGGTGATTTTAGGGCTGGCCGCAGCAGCGGCCGCAGTTGCCGTCGGCGCGATCGTTCCAGGCGAATACGAGCGCACCGCCCAGGCGAGCGTTTCTCCCGCCGCCGAGGCCGCTGTCCCGGTCACCGTCAACCTCCTCGCGCCGCAGACCGTGAACCCGTTCGCGGAATTTTCCGGCCGCATCAACGCGGTGGATTACGCCGAGATCCGGCCGCAGGTGACCGGACGGATCGTCGAGATCCGTTTTCACGACGGCCAGCGCGTCAACCAAGGCGACATTCTTTTCGTGATCGATCCGCGGCCCTACGAGGCGGCGGTGGCCAAGGCGCCAGGCCGATCTGATCACGGCACAGCAACAACGCGAAATTTGCCAAGATCGAGAGCGAGCGCGGAAGCCAGCTCGTCAAGACCAGCGCGCTGTCGCAGGAAACCTATGACCAGCGCGCCAATGCCGACGCGGTGGCACAAGCCGCAGTTCAATCGGCCCAAGCGGCGCTGACCGCGGCGCAGATCAATGTCGATTACGCCTACGTCAAAGCGCCGATCTCCGGACGCATCAGCCGGGCGGAAATCACGCTCGGCAATCTGGTCGGCTCGCCGACCGCGCCGCCGCCGCTGCTTGCCTCCATCGTGTCAGATAACGGCGTCTATGCCGATTTCGAGGTCGACGAGCAGACCTATCTCAACAACGTGCGCAATTACGGCCAGGCGCAGGAGCGGCAGCAAACAATTCCGGTCGAACTCGCCGATCCAGGGCGACAGCGGCCACACCTATCACGGCACCATCGAAAGCTTCGACAACAGGATCGATACCGGCTCGGGGACGATCCGCGCCCGCGCCCGCTTCGCCAACAGCGACGGCAGTCTGATCCCGGGCATGTTCGTCTCGGTGCGCATGGGCAATGGCAAGCTGGATAATGCCCTCGCTGGTGCCGGAAAGCGCCATCGGCAACGACCAGAGCAAGCGCTTTGTCTTCGTGGTCGGCGACAACAACAAGGCCGAATATCGCACCGTTCAGCTCGGCCCGCAGGTGGACGGCAAACGCGTCGTGACTGACCGGCATCAAGGCAGGCGATCGCGTGATCCTCGATGACCTGCAGCGCCTGGCGCCCGGTGCCCGGTCGCCCCGCAGCCGGAACGTACCGCGAGCAATTGATCCCGAGGCTTGGCCGCTCCGGGACGGATAGCCAGAAATGAACCTTGTCGAGATTTTTCATCGACCGGCCGATTTTTGCAGGCGTGATCTCGATCGCCATTTTCCTGGCCGGCCTGATCGCGATGACGCAATTGCCGATCTCGGAATATCCCGAGGTCGTGCCGCCTTCCGTGGTGGTGACGGCGCTATTTCCGGGCGCCAATCCCGAAACCATCGCCGACACGGTGGCGACGCCGCTGGAAGAGCAGATCAACGGCACCGAGAACATGCTCTACATGTTCTCGCAGGCCGCCAGTGACGGCACGCTGACGCTGACCGTCACCTTCAAGCTCGGCACCGATCCCAACCTCGCGCAAGCAGCTGGTGCAGAACCGGGTGAATCAGGCGCTGCCGCGCCTGCCCGACGTGACGCGCAATCTCGGCGTGACCACGGTCAAAAGCTCGCCTGACCTGACCATGGTGGTGCATCTGAAATCGATCGGCGACCGCTATGACATGCTGTATCTGCGCAATTACGCGGTCCTCAACGTCAAGGACCAGCTCGCCAAGATCGAAGGCGTCGGCAGCGTCCAGCTGTTCGGCTCGGGCGATTACGCCATGCGGCTGTGGCTCAATCCCGCAGAAGATCGCCGAGCTCGGGCTGACCGCCGACGACGTCGTCAACGCCGTCCGCCGGCAGAACGTCCAGGTGGCGGCCGGCGTCATCAACGGTCCGCCCTACAGCGAAAAAGGCGAGCTCCAGCTTCCGATCAATGTCGAAGGCCGGCTGTCCGACCCCGAGCAGTTCGGCCAGATCGTGATCAAGAACGCAGAATGGCATCGTCACGCGATTGAGCGACGTGGCGCGGGTCGAGATCGATGCTTCGGCAATATGGCCTGCGGTCGCTGCTCGATAATCAGCAGGCGGTCGCGATTCCGATTTTCCAGTCGCCCGGTTCGAACGCGATCCAGATCTCCAATCAGGTGCGCGCCACGATGGAGGAGCTGAAGAAGAATTTTCCGGAAGGAATGGATTACTCCATCGTCTACGACCCGACCGTGTTCGTGCGGGACTCGATCAAGGCGGTGGTCCACACGCTGCTTGAAGCGGTGGCGCTGGTGGTTCTGGTCGTCATCTTGTTTCTGCAGACCTGGCGCGCCTCGATCATTCCGCTGCTGGCGGTGCCGATCTCGATCATCGGCACTTTCGCCGCGATGTATCTGTTCGGCTTTTCGATCAACGCCTTGTCGCTGTTCGGCCTGGTGCTGGCCATCGGCATCGTGGTCGACGACGCCATCGTGGTGGTGGAGAATGTCGAGCGCAATATCGAGGCCGGCTTGCATCCGCGCGAAGCGACGCTGCAGGCGATGAGCGAGGTCACCGGCCCGATCATCGCCATCGCGCTGGTGCTGTGCGCGGTGTTCGTGCCGATCGCTTTCATCAGCGGCTTGACCGGCGAGTTCTATCGCCAGTTCGCGCTGACCATCGCCTTTTCCACCATCATTTCGGCGTTCAATTCGCTGACGCTGTCGCCGGCTTTGGCCGCGCTGCTGCTTAAAGGTCATGACGCACCAAAGGATGTGCTGGCGCGCGGCATGGAGGTCGTGCTCGGGCCGTTCTTTCGCCGCTTCAATCGCGTGTTCCATGCCGGCTCGACCGGCTATGGCAACGGCGTCGGCCGCCTGTTGTCGCATAAACTGAGCGCGGTCGCCGTCTATGCGATACTGCTGGCGGCGACGGTCGTTATCTTCCGCATGGTGCCGCCCGGCTTCGTGCCGCTGCAGGACAAGCAATATCTGGTGAGCTTCGCCCAACTGCCGGAAGGCGCCACGCTCGACCGCACCGAGAAGGTGATCCGCCAGATGTCCGATATCGCGCTCAAGGAGCCGGGCGTGGAGAGCGCGGTGGCGTTTCCCGGCCTTTCGATCAACGGCTTCATCAACAGCCCGTCGGCCGGCATCGTGTTCGAGACGCTGAAGCCGTTCGAAGAGCGCACCACGCCCGACCTGTCCGGCATCGCGATTGCGCAGAAACTACAGGCCAAGTTCGCGGGCATCAATGACGCCGTGATCGCCATCTTCCCGCCGCCGCCGGTCAAGGGTCTGGGCACCATCGGCGGCTTCAAGCTGCAAGTGGAAGACCGCACCGATCAGGGCGACGCGGTGCTCAATCAGGTCATGGCCGACGTCCAGGCCAAGGCCGGCAAAGACGCCGGCGCTGGCGGGCGTCTTCTCCAATTTCAACATCGGCGTGCCGCAGCTCTTTGCCCATCTCGACCGCACCAAGGCGCAGCAACTGGGCGTCGATGTGCAGGACGTGTTCGACACCATGCAGACCTATCTGGGTTCGATCTATGTCAACGACTTCAACCGCTTCGGCCGCACCTATGAAGTGATCGCCCAGGCCGACACGCCGTTCCGCACCAAGGCCGACGATATTCTCCAGCTGAAGATGCGCAACGCCGCGGGCAAGATGGTGCCGCTGGGCGCCGTTGTCGACGTCAGCGAGACGACCGGGCCGGACAGTGCGATGCGCTACAACGGCTTCCGCAGCGCCGATCTCAACGGCGCTCCGGCGCCCGGCTATTCGACCGGCCAGGCCCAGGCGGCGATCAGCAAAATCCTGGACGAGACGCTGCCCAAGGGCATGCAATTCGAATGGACGGATTTGACCTATCAGCAAATCCTCGCCGGCAACACCGCGCTGTTGGTGTTTCCGATCTGCGTGCTTCTGGTCTTTTTGGTGCTGGCGGCGCAATATGAAAGCCTGTTCCTGCCGCTCGCCATCATCCTGATCGTGCCGATGTGTCTGTTCTCCGCCATCACCGGGGTTTGGCTCACCGGCGGCGACAACAACATCTTCACCCAGATCGGCCTGTTCGTGCTGGTCGGTCTGGCCTGCAAGAACGCCATCCTGATCGTGGAATTTGCCCGCGAACTGGAAATCAAGGGCTGGCCGACATTGAAAGCCGCGATCGAGGCTGCGCGGCTGCGGCTACGTCCTATCCTGATGACGAGCTTTGCCTTCATCATGGGCGTGGTGCCGCTTGTTCTTTCTTCGGGCGCCGGCGCGGAAATGCGCCACGCCATGGGCGTCGCCGTCTTCTTCGGCATGCTGGGCGTGACCTTCTTCGGCCTGTTTCTCACACCGGTGTTCTACGTGCTGCTGCGCGCTGCTACCGGCATGAAGCCGCTTAAGGGGCACAGCGACAAGGCGGCCGGCGTGGCGCCGGCAAAGCCCGTTTGACCAAAAATATAGGCGGGCCTAACTTCGAAGATCACGTCGGCTCAAGACCCTTTGCCTTGATCACGTTTTTCGCCTCCGGCGTGAGGAGAAAATCGATGAACGCCCGCGCCGCCTCGGGATGGTTCGCGTTCGCTGGAATCGACGCAGTGAACAGCGTGACGCTCTGCAATTCATCCGGCAGCGGACCGACGATGTCGATGCCGTCGACCGCCATCAATTCCGACATTTGTTGAAGGCCGACGTCGGCCTCGCCGCGCAGCAGGACAAGCCCGGCGAGGCCCGCGGCGCCGCCGGCGCCATATTTCGCCTTGGCCTGTACCGCTTCGGCAATGCCGAGCTGCTCGAATACCCTCGCCATGTGGGCGCCGCTCTGGCCGCCGCCGGTCGGCTTGCTCACCGCGATCGCCTTGGCGGCGAGCAGCACGCGCTTGAAGCTTTCGGCCGAGGAAATATCCGGCTTCGGAGCGCCCTTCGGCACGGCCATGCCAATCCGCGACCGCGCCAGGTCGGTCAGGCTCGCCGCCGCGATCTTGCCTTGAGCCGCGAGGTCCTTGGCGCCGGCCGCTGCAAGGACTGCAACATCGGCCGCTTCGCCCTCGGCGACCAGTTTCTCGAGTTGCGCCGACGGCCCGAGTGTGACCGCGATCCGGTGGCCGGTTTCGGCCTCGAACTTCGGCGCCAATGCCTCAAACACCGCCTTCATCGCGGTCGAACCCAACACCTTGATCTCGGTCGGCGAAGCCACACATTCCTCCTTGCGGTTGCTGCCTGCAGGATAACGAGGCCTGGCGGCCTCCGATAGCGACATCAACTCTGTGTGAGCTTTTCGGGCGGACAGATCAAATCGCCCGGTCCGGCGCCCCGCGCGGGGCGATCTGTTGTACACTTAGCGCAACGAAATTCGCGGGGGCCGCCGCGACAGGAGGGACGACACATGCTCACACGCAGACACGTGTTCTACGCCGGCGCCGCCGGATTGGCGGTCTGGTCGCTCGGCCGCCTCGCCACACCGCGTGCCGTGAACGCCGCGCCGCACCCATACGAAGTCACCCACACCGATGACGAATGGAAGAAGCTTCTGACGCCGGCGCAATACGACGTGCTGCGCCGGGAAGGCACCGAACGGCCGTTCACCAGCGAATTGCTCGACGAACACCGCAACGGCACTTTCAGCTGCGCCGGCTGCGACCTGGCGCTGTATTCCTCCAAGACCAAGTTCGAAAGCGGCACCGGCTGGCCGAGTTTTTGGGCCCCGCTCGACGGTGCCGTGGACGAAACCACCGATCGCAGCTTCGGCATGACCCGCACTGCGGTATCGTGCCATCGCTGCGGCGGTCATCTCGGCCACGTCTTTCCCGACGGTCCGAAGCCCACCGGGCTGCGCTATTGCATGAACGGCGTGGCGCTGAAATTCGCCCCGGCACCGGCGGGATCGAGCTAAATTAACCATCCGTTAACCATGCTGGGCCAAGCATGATGGCGTCGGTGATCCGGAGATCGCGCATGAACGTCATCACCATGGCGTCCCGCAAGGGCGGCGCAGGCAAGAGCACACTGACCGCCCACCTCGCCGCCTTCTGTCACAGCGCCGGCCATCGCTGCAGTGTTATCGATGCCGACCCGCAAGGCTCGCTGACGCTCTGGCATTCGCGACGTGCCGATGGCCGAATCACATTACGCGATGCCGCCCGCGGTATCGATCGGGCGCTTGCGCTGGCGATGGTCGACGGCTGCGAATGGGTATTCATCGACACGGCAGCCAGCCTGTGGGTCGTGGCGCAGGAAGCGATACGCGCGGCGACGCTGGTGGTCATCCCGGCGCGGCCCGGATTCTTCGATCTCAATGCCGTGCGCGAGACGGTCGAGACCGCGCGCGCCCGCAACAAACCTTATGCGGTCGTGCTCAATGCCGCGCCGGTGAAGCGTGGCGACAAGGAAGCTCCCGCGGTGGCGCAGTCGCGGACATTCTTCGACAAGCTCGCCATCCCGGTCTGGTCGGGTCAGATCAGCCAACGCACCGGTTTCGTGATCACGCTGGCCGATGGCACAAGCATCGGCGAGACCGCTCCCGATTCGATGGCCGGCGCCGAGATGGCGCGGCTTTGGTCGGCGATTGAGCGATCGGTCGCGGCGATCAACGACGCGCACGCGCCGGCCGTGGCCCACGGCCGGGCGGCTTAAGCAAAACGGCGCCGGGCGCGCCACTCTCGCGCGTATGATTGCGGCGAAATCCGGCGCGCGAATCGCCTTATTTCGAGTCCCATGCGCCCGTTAGCTTCCCGATCTTGTGTAACGAGTAGCGGATTCCGATGCGATGCGGGAGCGTTTCATTGCCTATGTCGTCTGCCCCACCTGCGGGCAGAAAGGGGCGGCGGTGTGGGAAGAGAATGAAGACCCGGTCTATCAAGGCGGCCAATGGGGCACGACTTTGACCCGCGTGTCGGAAGGGTTTCGAGTCGGACGGGACCGCAAGATTTTTTGTACCGTCTGCGACGTTGAAGTTTCGGTCGGCGGAAGGCCGGGGCAAACGCGGCGCTAGGCCGAAGTTCGGATTGAGTTTCGTATCCTCGCCTCATGCGGCATCACCGTCGCAGCACACTCTTTAAAAATCAAAGCGGAGCGAAGAACACAGTGTATCGCCGAACGATGATGCTGGGCGCTTTGGCTTTGGTCATTGCGACCCCGGTGAGCGCTATGGCTCAAGCCCAGAACTTCCCGGCGCGGCCGATCACCATGCTGGTCGGCCTGGCACCCGGCGGCGTGTCCGACGTGATGGCGCGGGTTTACGCCGAAGCTGTTGGGAAGCTCCTCGGTCAGCCGATCGTGGTCGAGAACAAACCGGCAGCCAGCGGGGCCGTCGCCGCCGCGGCGCTGCAAAATGCGCCACCCGATGGCTACACGCTTCTCGTCTTCTCCGGATCGCAGAACGCCACCATACCGGCGATCGAGCCCAGCGCCGCCTACGACCCGGTGACAGGCGCGCAGCCAATCACGCTGTTGTTCAATCTCGCGACCGTTCTGGCGGTGCCGGCCGAGAGTACGGTGAATAATTTTGCCGACTTGCTCGCGCTGGGGAAAACCAAATCCGGCGGGCTAACTTTCGGCTCTCCCGGTCTTGGAACGCCGTCGCATCTGATGAGCGCCAACCTGATGGCGGTGACCGGCACACCGGTCCAATTTGTGCATTATCACGGCGGCGCACCGATGGTGACCGATCTCCTGGCGGCGCGCCTCGACGTCGCCGCGATCTCGACACCGCTCGCCAAAGCCTATCTTCTCGGCAAAAAGATAAAGCCGGTGGCCATCGATGGACCGAGCCGGTGGTCGCTCATTGCGGAAACGCCGACGCTTGGAGAACTAAAACTTGGTGACGCCAGTGTCGCCGGCTGGTTCGGCGTGGCGGCCGCGCCGGGCACGCCGCCCGCGATCATTGCCAAACTACACGACGCGTTTATCGCCGCGTCGCAGGATCCCACGGTGCTCCAGCGCATCGACGAAAATGGCTTGACCGCCGTCACCAGCACGCCCGAAGCGATGGGCTCGCTGATGGCGAAAGAGGCTACCGAGATGGCGCAGCTGGTGCAGAAGCTCGGCCTGAACAAGCCATAGCCGCAACGATCACCGCATCTTGAGGATCACGACCCGATCGCTGGTCGGGTCTGTCGTCTTGCGCAGCTCCGCAACCTGCGCAGGCGTCACCGGCGACGCATTATTACCCCAGCCATTGCGAATGAAGCTGACGACGTCCGCGATTTCCTGGTCGCCAAGCTGCAAGCGGAATTGCGGCATGCGATAGGCATCGGGCGTGCCCTTCACCACCAGCGGCACGGAGCCGTTCAAAACCAGATTGATGAGCGAGGACGGGTCACGGTCGAGCACCGTCGGATTACCGGCGAGAGGCGGCAAATAAGGACTGAAGCCTTTGGCATCGAGGCCGTGGCAAGACGCACAATTGCTGGCATAGGAGACGGCGCCAGGTTGCGATGCATGGCCTTTGCGCAGCGCCGCCGTGGTCGCATCATCATAAGCGTAGGCCGGCTGATCAGCGGTCGGCGCCAGCGATTTCAGATAGACGGCGACAGCATTGATATCGTCGTCCGACAGATAGGGCGTGCTGTTATTGACGACATCGATCATCGAGCCGAACGCGGTACCATCGCGATTGTGGCCGCTTTTGAGAAATTCGGCGAGATCGGCCTGCGACCACTGGCCGAGACCGGTGCGAAGATCGCCGCGAAGATTTGGCGCCGACCAGGCGTCGAGCAGCGCGCCGGCGAGATAGGTCGAACTGCCGTCGTCGAGCGCTTTCTCCTGAAAGGCCAAGCCGCGCGGCGTATGACAGGCGCCGCAATGGCCCAATCCCTGGACCAGATAAGCGCCGCGATTCCAAACCGCGTCATGCTCAGGCTTGACGGCATAGCTGCCGCCCGTCGTGAAGACGATATCCCAGAGGGCGAGCGGCCAGCGAAAACTGAGCCAGGCCGGAATTTCGTTCGGCTGGTTCGCCTGATGAACCGGCGCTACGTCCTTCATGAAGAATTCGTAGAGCGCGCGCACATCCTCGTCGGTAAGCTTGGCATAGGACGGATAGGGCATCGCGGGATAAAGCCGGTGGCCGTCCTTGGCGACACCGCGCCGTAACGCGGCGTCAAAGTCCTCGACCGTATAGGCGCCGATGCCGGTTTCCGGATCCGGCGTGATATTGGTCGAATAGATTGCGCCGAGCGGGCTGCCCATTTTGAGGCCGCCGGCAAACGCCTTGCCGCCGGGGACCGAGTGGCAGGCGACGCAATCGCCGGCCCGCGCCAGATACTCACCGCGGTTGGACGGAGCGGCGGTGTCGTCAGCCCGCGCGGGCGCTGCTCCGAACAGGCAGAGCACGAACAAAACGCGGAGAATCATTTTAAGGTCTGGTGTCACGCCTTCCCGCCTCCCGGAGCAGGTAGAGCCGCGGTGTTTTTGATTTTGCGCGATGCGGCTAGAGCGCGGCCTTGGTGGGGCGAGACTGAGTGTTGTCCGTCTGCTTTTCCGACGCCGAGCTAGAAAGGTCGTGGTCGATGATCGGCAATGACCGGATACGTTTGCCGGTCAACGTGAAGATCGCGTTGCAGACCGCGGCCGCCACCGGAGCTGCGCCGGGCTCGCCGGCACCGCCCCATTTGCTGCCGCCACTCAATGCGAAATGGACGTCGATTTTCGGCGCCTGCGCCAGCCGCACCATCGGATAGGTATCGAAATTGCCCTGCTCCGGTGCGCCGTTTTTGATCGTGACCTTGCCGTAGAGCGCCGCCGTCAACGCAAAGATGGCCGCGCCTTCCATCTGTTCCGCCAGTGTCAGCGGATTGACGACATGGCCGCAATCGACCGCAAGCGTGATGCGGTCGACCTTGAGCGCCCCCGCCGGACTGAGCGTGATTTCGGCTACTTCGCTGACGATGGTGCCGTAACATTCGTGAATGGCTATACCGCGGGCCCGTCCGGCCGCGATCGGTTTGCCCCAGTCGCCTTTCTCCGCGGCAGTGTCGAGGACTTTGATCCAATCGTCTTTCCCCTCGAGCAGCGTGCGCCGCAGCTTGTAGGGATCCTGGCCGCCGGCATGCGCCATCTCGTCGATGAAGCTTTCGATGGCAAAGGCGTTCTGCGAGGCGCCGACCGATCGCCAGAACGAGACCGGAATGTGCGTATTCTTGAGCGCGCATTCCACCTTGGTATTGGCAATCTTGTAGGGATTGTTGCTCAGCCCTTCGACCGCGAACGGTTCGATGCCGCTCTCTACTTTGTTCACGCCGAGCGAGCGCAGCAATGAACCGACCGCGGTGCGGATGTGGAGCGCCGTGGGCATGCCGTCGGAGCCCAGCGCGCCCTTGAAGCTGATCGCGGCCTGCGGCCGATAGCGGTCGCGACGGATGTCGTCTTCGCGTGTCCAGACCAGTTTCACCGGCCGGTTCACCGCCTTGGCGATCTGGATCGCCTGGATCATCTCGTCGTTCGCGGATTTGCGGCCGAAGCCGCCACCGATGAAGGTGTTGTGAATATAGACCTGTTCCGGCTTCAACCCGGCGGTGCCGGCCGCGGCTTTAAGCGTGCGGTCCGCCGATTGGGTGCCGACCCAGACGTCGAGACGATCGGCCTGCAGATGGACCGTGGCATTCATCGGCTCCATCGTCGCATGCGCCAGATAGGGCACCTCGTAAACCGCAGCCATGGTTTGCGAAGCCTTCGGCAGCGCCGCGTCGACGTCGCCGTCATTGCGCGCGGTGGCGGCAGGGCCGGTCAGGGCCGCGTCGCGATAGTCCTGGTTAAAGCGCGCGCTGTCGGTGGCGCCGGCAGCGCCGGTGTTCCACTCAGGATGCAGCTTCGCCAACGCCTGCTTGGCGCGCCAGAAAGTATCGGTGGCGACAACCGCGACAGCATTTGGCAGGCGCACGATCTGCACGATGCCCGGAGCATTTTTCAGCGGCGTCTCGTCGACGCTGGCGAGCGTGCCGCCGGGCACCGGACAGGCCAAGATCGCGGCATAGACCATGTCGGGCAGGCGCGTATCGATGGCGTATTGCGCGGCGCCATTGATTTTCAACGGCACATCGACGCGCGGCTGCGGCTTGCCGATGAAGGTATATTTGTCGGGTGTCTTGATCGCCGGCTCGGCGGCGAGCGTGATCTTCGCCGCATCGGCCGCGAGTGCGCCAAAACCGATCGTGCGGCCCGAAGCAGCGTGAGTGACGACGCTGTTGGCGGCCGAGCACTCGCCCGGCGCGACATTCCATTGCGCCGCGGCGGCGGCGATCAGGCGCTCACGCGCACTGGCGCCGACCTGCTGCATTTTGATGTGGGAATCTCTGACCGTATGACTGCCGACCGAGGACATGTCGCCATAGACATTGTTTTCACGAAGGCTGCGGTTCGCCGAACCGTATTCGACCCGCACCTTGGACCAGTCGCATTGCAGTTCCTCGGCAACGATCATCGGCAGTGCCGTCATGCTGCCTTGACCCATCTCCGACCGCGCGTAACGGATGAGCACGCTGTCGTCCGGCTCGATGGCGATCCAGGCGTCGAGATCGTAGGGACTGGTGTCGCCCTCGTCCCAGGGTTTTGCCGCCACGGTGAAAGCGTCCGCCGGCTTCGGCATCGCGCCGATGCCGAGCGCAAAGCCGCCGGCCGCCGTGGCGCCGGCGACGATGAAATGCCGCCGCGTGAGGTTGATCGCGTTAGCTTGGACCTGATGATTTTGGACTGGATGATTGTTGCGCATCGCCATGCCCCACTCAGCTCTTCATCATATCGGCGGCGCGATGGATCGCCCGGCGCAAGCGCTCATAGGTTCCACAGCGGCAGATATTGGTGATGTTGGCGTCGATATCGGCATCGGTCGGATTGGGAAAGTTCTTCAGGAAGTCGACCGTCGCCATGATCTGGCCGGACTGGCAGTAGCCGCATTGCGGCACGTCCTCGGCGAGCCACGCCTTCTGCACCGGATGGCTGCTGTCGGCAGACAAGCCTTCGATGGTGGTGACTTTGGCACCGTCAAGAAGACCGATCGGCACCGAGCAGGACCGCATCGATTTGCCGTCGATATGGACCGTGCAGGCGCCGCACTCGGCCACGCCGCAGCCGAACTTGGTGCCGGTCAGGCCGATGACGTCGCGCAAGACCCAGAGCAGCGGCGTATCGGGCTCGATATCGACTTGGTGGGATGTACCGTTGACATCAATCGTAATCACCGCGGCTCTCTCCAGAGAATAAGGTGACACCGGAAATCATGTGACGCACATGTTGCGCCTTGACTTGAATTAATAGCACGGGCCGCTTCGTTCAAACACACGAAGTTTTGAAGCGCCGCGATTATTTATGAGAAATTTATCTCCGCCCGTCGAGCACCGCGATAGCCAAATCCGGCATTTTCTTTGATCTTCTCATGCTGCACTGCACTCAAAGGATTTGAGATTAAGTTCCAGCCCTGAGCGCCAAAGCCTGTCGATTGCGCTATGCTCCTCCCGATCAAGTCCGGGAGATCGAGCGTGCCATTCCAATTCATTGCCGCGCGGCAGCGCGCGATCCTTCTGGTGACGGCGTTGGCGACGGCGGGTTTGGGCATCATCATTGCCCGTGCCGAACCGGCGCCTGGGACGTGGACCATGAAGAGGCCGCTGCCGGCGGTGCGCGCGGAGGTCGCGGCCGTCGCGCTCGATGGCAAGCTGCACGCCATCGGCGGTGCGGTGAATGGTGTGGCGGGTCTCTATCACGACGAATACGACCCGGCGACCGACACATGGCGTCCACGCGCGCCATTGCCGGAAGGCCGCGATCATCTTGCGCTGGCGGTGAGCGGCGGAAAAATCTTCGCTTTCGGCGGTTTTACCAGCGCAGTGCATAAAGGGGCCGGCAATGACGCCTTCGAATACGACCCGGCTGCAGACTCCTGGCGCACGCTGCCGCCCATGAAGACAGCACGCGGCTCCGCCGGGGCTGCCGCCGTCGGCGGCAAAATTTATGTGATCGGCGGACGCGGGCCGGATAGGGTCACGGTCGCGGCGCACGAAGTCTACGATCCACAGTCCAATACATGGAGCGATGCCGCGCCCCTGCCGACAGCGCGCGACCACATGGCACTCGTCGCCGTCGATGGAGAAATCCACGCAATCGGCGGACGCTTCAAGAGCCCGGCGGAGCGCACCGGCCTGCACGACGTGTACGACCCGGCGACGAACAAATGGACTTCCGCCGCGCCGTTGCCGACGCCGCGCAGTGGTTTAGCCGGGGTGTATTACCACGGCATGATCCTAGTACTCGGCGGCGAATTGAAGCCCGATACGTTCCCGGAGAACGAAGGCTACGATCCAAAAACCCAGCGCTGGACGACACTCGCGCCGATGCCGCACGGCCGGCACGGCTTCGGCGGCGGCGTGCTGGGTGACAACGCCTATTTTGTCGGCGGTTCGCTCAGTCCGGGCGGCGACGGCATCACCGACCAGCTGATCATGTTTCACTTGCCGTAGAGCTTCTCGCTATCGCGGCTTCATTCGCCGACTGGATTCTGCGACGCGACATAGGCCGCAATGGCAATGATATCGTCTTCGGTCAGTTTCTCGACCACCGGCTGCATGAGTACCGCCATTGCGCCGCCCCGGTCGCCGGCCTTGAAGGCAAATAATTGGCGCGCGATCACGATCGAATGCTGACCGGCAATATTCGGAATGTCGGCAGTGCCATGGAGTGCCGGGCCGTGACATGAGGCGCAGGCCAAGGTCTTACCCAAGGTCTTGCCATCACCGCCGGTGGTCACCAACGCCTTGCCGCGTTCAACACTTCCCGGCGGAGCGTAGGTGACGGTGCCGGAGTGCGGATCGCGAAGCGCGGTGCGCGCCGGATCCTCGGGCACCTCGACCAACTGATGCCCGATCGGCTCGGTGCCGCCTTCCGCCAGTTGCAGACGCCGGTTGCCACGCCACCATGTCTTCGGCACGCTCTCGCTTTCGACGACGCGCGTCCAAGGCACCACGTTGAGCTTCGAGAAATAATCGGTCGCCGCGGCGATCTCGTCATCGGTGAGATGCTTTGCGCTGTTGTTCATCAACAGCGATGCCGGCCCCTGCCGCTTGCCGACGCGAAATTCCTCCAGCTGGCGTTTGAGATAAACCGCGCTCGATCCGGGCAGGCGCGAATTCTCCGGGTGTCCGTGTCCATTCGCCAAATGGCAACCGATGCACGCCCGGACAGTGGTGCCATTACCTTCGGCGACAACCTTCGGCATCGGCGGATGCTCGTCCGGGAACCAATCCGGCGGATGCATCGGATCGTCGATCTGGGCTTGAGTGTAACGCTTGGTGCTGCCGGGCACCTGTTTGAGCACGCCATCGTCCGGCTTGCGCGGATAGGCGATCCCAGAAGTGTCGGGACCGAACGCCCATTCCGGCCGTTCCTGAGCGCAAGCCAATCCGGGCAGCAACATTACGAGCGCCAGAACGAGCGACTTTCTCATGTTTCCCCCGCACGATTATTTTTTTCGTTTTCAGCCTGTCGGTTATTCAGGCTGAAACGCCGATCAGGATAGTCTTGCCGGCAGCAAAATCTAGGTTCCGACCTTTAGCTCCGACACAAGCCCGCGCAGCGTCGCGATCGCGCTCAGCGGCACGATGCGGCCGGTGCGAGGGTTCGCCGACGGGATGCCTTCGATCGACATCGAGAAGCGCGCGGTATCCGCATCGACTTCGATGCGGTGGGTGTTACGCGTGAGTGCCGGGTCGGCCCAGATTTCAAGCCGCGTCTTGTCCGGCCCGATACCGGCGAGGCTCAGCGCCGCGGCGACATTGACGTTCGCCGGAAATCCGCGCGCGCCTTCGCGCGCGGTGCCGTCGAAGATCTTGAGCGACTCCTTGAGGTCTTTGACTGAAATGTTGCGCTCGACCAGATAAGGCGCGCCTTCGAGTCCGCCCGGCGGCTTGCGCGTCACCATGGTGACGGAGTGAATGGCGCCTTCGGCGGCGGCGCGTACCGCATCGAGCCCGAGAAGCGCGCCGGTCGGCACCAGAATGCGCGCGCCGGTTTGCTTAGCGCGTTCCACAAGGTCCCAATTGTCCAGAAGCTGGCCCACCGAAAGCGGCATGAAAATCTTGCCCGCTTCGACGACCGACGAGGCCACGGCGCGAAATGCCGTCGGCGGCAGGCCTTCGACCACCACATCGCAGGATTGCGCCAGCGCTTCGGCGGCAACGATAGGAATGCGGTCGCCGGCGCCCGGCAGATTGCGACGCGCCTTTTCCTGATCGCGGACCGCGACGGCGGTGAGAACGAGGCCGGGAATGCCGGCCTCCAGGCGACGGGCGACCTCGAGACCGACGGCGCCGAGCCCAGCCAATCCAACCTTTAAAGTTTGCCGTGGCATTTGCTCTATCCTCGGACTGGCCGCCATAGCCGCGGCCAGATACATTTCACCCGCCACAGTCTCTATGCGGCGCCCTCGCCCCTTGCAACTGACGGAAACGCGAATGACCAATATCAATCCGAACTCGTTCACCACCCGGCCCGAGATCGAAGGCACCTTCGGCGTGGTGACGTCAACGCATTGGATCGCGACCGCCGTCGGCATGGCGCTGCTGGAACGGGGCGGCAATGCCTTCGACGCCGCGGTGGCGACGGCGTTCACGCTGCAGGTTGTCGAGCCGCATCTCAACGGACCGGGCGGCGATGTGCCGGTCATCGTCCATGACGTCAAGCGCGGCAAAACCGAAGTGATTTGCGGCCAAGGTGTCGCGCCGGCCGGCGCCACCATCGCGCATTACCGCGCCGAAGGTCTCGATCTCGTCCCCGGCACCGGACTTCTCGCCGCCTGCGTGCCGGGCACGTTCGAAACCTGGATGATGCTGTTGCGCGATTACGGCACGATGCCGCTTGCGGAGGTGCTGGCGCCCGCGATCGGTTACGCGCAGCACGGCCATCCGCTGCTCGAGCGGGCCAATGCCACCATCGCCACGGTCGCCGAGATGTTTCGCGAGTATTGGCCGACTTCGGCCGCGGTCTATCTGCCGAACAATAAAGTGCCGGACACCGGCTCTCTATTCGCCAACACAGCGCTTGCCGCCACCTATAGCCGCATCCTCAAGGAAGCCGAAAGCGCCGGCGGCGATCGCGTCGCGCAGATCGAACGGGCGCGCCAGGCGTGGTCGAAGGGTTTCGTCGCCGAAGCGATCGACCGATTCTGCCGTACCCAGGAGATCATGGACACCAGCGGCCGCCGCCACCGCGGCGTACTCACCGCCGACGACATGGCGCGCTGGACGCCCCATCTCGAAGCGCCACTGACCTATGACTACGGCCGTTACACCGTGTGTAAGACCGGCCCGTGGGGCCAGGGTCCGGCGATGCTGCAGCAGCTTGCACTTTTGAAAGGCTTCGATTTCGACGGTCTCGATCCCACCGGACCGGACTTCATTCATCTCATCGTCGAAGCCGTGAAGCTCGCTTATGCCGACCGTGAAGCATTTTACGGCGATCCCGATTTCGTCGAAGTGCCGATGAAGACGCTGTTGTCCGACGCCTACAACAACGAACGCCGCAAGCTCATCGGCGAGCACGCCTCGCTCGAATTGCGCCCCGGCTCGATCGAGGGTTTCGGCGCTATCGTGCAATTGCGCCGCGAGGCGCCGCCGGCCGCGGCCGGCGCCGGCGAACCCACTACCGGACGCCTCGGTGCCGGCGAACCGACCGTCGGCCGGCTCGGCACCACGCGCGGCGACACCGTACATTTCGACATTGTCGATCAGGCAGGCAACATGGTCTCGGCGACACCGTCGGGTGGCTGGCTGCATTCCTCGCCGGTCATTCCCGAACTCGGCTTCTGTCTCGGCACGCGCGCACAGATGTTCTGGCTCGACGAAGGCCATCCGGCCGCGCTGGCGCCCGGCAAGCGCCCGCGCACCACGCTCACGCCGACGCTCGCGCTGCGCGACGGCGAGCCCTATCTCGGCTGGGGTTCGCCGGGCGGCGATCAGCAGGATCAGTGGATTGCGCAGTTCTTCATGCGCCACGTCCATGCCGGCATGAATATGCAGGAAGCGATCGACGCGCCGGCCTGGCACTCCGAACATTTTCCGAGCTCGTTCTGGCCGCGCACGGCGCGACCCGGCGTCCTGGTCATCGAAGGCCGCGTGCCGAAGAAAACCACGGACGAGCTCAAGCGCCGCGGTCACATCGTCGAAATCGGCCCGGACTGGTCGGAAGGCCGTCTCACCGCCGCGTCTCGCGTCGGCCGCCGCCGCCGCGCCGCCGCCAACGCGCGCGGCATGCAAGGTTATGCGGCGGGACGCTGAGAACTATCGGGTAAGCATCCTTGCACGGAGGGAGCGAAGAATTCATCGCCGGTGTGGCATATGATTTGCTTCAGTGCGGATCATGACCGATGATCATTACTTCTCGCTGCTGCTCTGGACGATCTGTGTGCTGACCTTCGCCTGTAGCGTCGTAGCGCTGACGCAGCACCCGGAGTGGTTTGGCGCCTGACGGGACGGACCTTGCGCGGGACCGTCGCCGCCGACAGCAACAAGTCCGGCATGGCCGTGGGCGATGAAGGCGCGCGCCTACGACCACAACCGATCGTGCGCAAAATTCGACGGCCGCTATGCCGCCACTGTCCCCAAAAATTCTTCGACTTCGCCGCGTAACTTGGTGGTTGCGCTTTCGACGTCTTCGCAAGCCGCCAGCATCGTCTCCGCCGAGCTTCGTGTTTGCGTCATGCCGCCGGCGACTTCGCCGAGCGCCAGGACGATCGCCTTGGCGCCGCAGGCGGCGCTGGCGACGTTGTGGGAGATTTCTCCGGTCGCCGTTTCCTGTTGCTCGACCGACAGCGCAACGGCGCCGGTATAGTCGCTGATGTCCTGCATCCGCTGTGTTATTTCGCGAATCGCCGACACCGCCTTGGCGCTCGATTGTTGCACCGCCGTGATTTCGTGGGTGATTTCCTGGGTCGCTTTCGCGGTTTGCACGGCAAGCGACTTCACTTCCGAAGCGACAACGGCAAAGCCGCGGCCGGCCTCACCGGCACGCGCCGCTTCGATGGTGGCATTGAGCGCCAACAGATTGGTTTGACCGGCGATGTCCGAAATGAGCTTGACCACGTCGCCGATCTTCTGCGCCACATGCGCGAGCGCGGCGATATCCTTGTCGGTCGCGTTGGCGTCCGCGGCGGCGGCGCGAACGACATTGTTGGTTTGCCCGAGTTGGCGGCTGATCTCCTTGATCGAGACCGAAAGCTCCTCGGCGGCGGTGGCCGCGGTTTCGACATTGACGGACGCTTCGTTGGAGCCGTGCGCCGCGCTTTCGGCGCGCTGCAATGTATGATCGGACGTCGTCAGCAACGTTCCCGCCGCGGCCTTCATCGCCGACGCGCTTTGACCCACGGTTTTGAGCATGGTCTCGACCCGGGCGCGAAACGACGAGATCGCCGCATCGGTGGTGCGGCGGCGTTCATCACCCTGCCGCAGCGAGTCGCGCTCCTTCTCAGCAAGCAACCGCTCGGTGACGTCGGTATGCGTCGCCACCCAGCCGCCGTTCGCAAGCGGCCGGCTCACCACCGCGATGATGCGGCCGTCCCCAAGCTCGGCCGTCTTGGTTTCAGTGCGCCCCTCGACGACCTGCCGCAAACATTCAGCGACATAGCGATCCGGATCGCCGGAAAATGTTCCCGCCGCAATCCGATAATCCAAAAGCTCGCCCAACGGCAGGCCGGCGCGCGCCTGTTCGGGCCGCAATTGATACATCTCGATATAGCGTCTGTTGCACAGGATGAGGCGCGCGGCGCTGTCGAACATGCACAGCCCCTGCGTCATGTTATTGAGCGCTGAGCGCAGCAATCGCGCCTGCGCGCGCCGGCAGCCATTGACGAACAGACCGGCCAACGCCGCGGCGCCAAGCCCGAACGGTAGCGCCACCACTATCGCCGCCACGGGTGCGGAAGCTTCCGTCAAAACGGCGATCAGCCATTGGGCACCGCAGATGACGAAGGCGGCAAGACCCACGGCGAATCCGGCGCCGCCCGCCATAACGACGAGCTTCCAATTGCGACTTGCCTTGGACAGAAGTGGACTGCCGAACATCATTTGCGCACTACGATGAGCGCTGAACCCTATTCGCCGAGCGGTTGTTTTGCAATTAAGAATTGGTGAAGAATGTCCTAAGAAAAACCTAGAGCACGATCGTCCTGCTATAAGAGCTCAAAGAAAATATCGAGGGAGACCGCCTTGGCTGCGATCGATCGTCGTGCGATTTGCCTGCCGCTATTGGCAATGCTGCTTGCGCTTTGCTGGCCACCCCAGACGCGTGCCGAAGATTATCCGGCGCGGCCGATCCATCTCATTGTCGGCTTTACGCCGGGCGCCGCCGCCGACGTCACCGGGCGGGCACTGGCGAACGGTATGAGCCAGGTTCTCGGTCAGCAAATCGTGGTGGAGAATAAGCCGGGCGCCGGCTCCAGCATTGCCGCCGATTACGCCGCGCATGCCGCCAACGACGGCTACACGTTGTTTCTCGGCTCGTCCGCCAACATCACCAACCAGGTGATCAATCCCGATCTGACCTTCGACATGGTCAAGGATTTTGCGCCGGTCGCGCCTGTTTCGGCCGCTGCCGTCGTCCTTGTGGTCAATCCGGCGCTTAATATCCACACGGTCGCCGAACTGATCGCGCTCGCCAAGGCGAAGCCCGGCGAGGTTCTCTATGCCTCGACCGGTGTCGGCGCCGCGCCGCATCTTGCCGCCGAATTGTTTTCGCAGCGCACCGGCGTGAAGCTCGTTCATGTGCCCTATCAGGGCAGCCCGCAGGCGGTCGCCGACCTGATCGCCGGCCGCACCATGATGATGTTCTGTCCGGCTTCGACCGTTATCGGCCAGATCGCGGCGGGTAAGCTCACTGCACTTGCTTCGGCGGCGAGCAAACGGCCGAGCATCCTGCCCGACTTGCCGACCATGGCCGAAGCCGGCATGCCCGACTTCGATACCGGTATCTGGTTTTCCGTGATGGCGCCGAAGGGCACGCCGCAAGCGGTGATCGACAAGCTCGCGGCCGCCGTGCAGGAAACCATGCGTAAACCCGATCTGGTGAAAATGCTCGCCCAACAAGGTATCGATCCTCTCAGCGGCGGACCGGACGATCTACGGCAACTGGTCGCGGGCGAACTCGCGCGCTGGACCGCAGTCGCACGCGCGGCCGGTTTGAAAAGCTGACACGAAAGCAGGATTCATGAATAAGATCACGCGCCGCACAGCGGCGACACTGACGGCTTGTCTTCCATTCGCTTTCGCGGCTCGCAGCCGCGCGGCGGACTATCCGACGCATCCGGTCCGCATCATTATCGGCTTCGGCGCCGGCTCTGCCGCCGATACGCCGGCGCGGCTTCTGGCGCAGAAACTCAGCGATGCACTCGGCCAGCAATTCATCGTCGAAAACAAACCGGGCGCGGGCAGCAATGTCGCGGCGGAATATGTCGCGCGCGCTCCGAATGACGGCTACACGCTATTCATGGCGACGACGGCGCAAACCACCTATGCCGGTATGACCATCAGTCCGACCTACGACTTGACGAAAGATTTTGCACCGATCGTTCGGGTCACCGCGATCTCGAATATGCTGGTCGCCAATCCTTCGCTCGGCGTCAACAATCTCAAAGAACTGATCGCACTCGCCAAGGAAAAGCCAAACCAGATTTTCTTCGCCTCCAGCGGCGTCGGCAGCATTGCGCATATGGCCGGCGAATTACTCAACATCATGGCCGGGATAAAGCTCGTGCATGTGCCGTATCCGGGCAGCGCCCAGGCCGTGACCGACGTCGTATCGGGTCGCGTTGGATTGTGGATCACACCGGCCTCGGCCGCCGCGCCGCAGGTCGAAGCGGGAAAGGTCACAGCCATCGCCGTCACGACGGCGCAGCGCTCAAGCATCGCGCCGAATGTTCCGACCATGGCCGAGTCGGGCCTGTCGGGTTACGATCTCGGGCTTTGGTTCGGCTTGCTGGCGCCTGCCGGTACACCGAGGCCGATCATCGATCGGCTCGCGCAACTTACCAATGATGCGCTCAAGACGCCTGACCTCATCGAACCCCTGCACAAGATCGGCATGGACATCGTCGGCGGCTCGCCGGAAGAATTCTCCAGCTACCTCGTCGCCGAAGTCAAAAAAGCAACCGACGTCGCTATTGCCGCCAATATCAGGCAGTGAATCCGACTGCCGACATTCATCCCGCCGCCGGGATCACCGGCAGCAGCAAATATGACTCCCGCTCGCCACCGGCATAGATCGTGTTGGTGGCGCCGGAATTGTAGTCAGCGTGATAATGCATATAGCCGGCGCTGCCGATGCCGTCGCGCGGCTGGATATCGAGCCGGATGCGGTGGCCCTTCTTGAACACCATCGAGGTCGGCCAGATTTCGACTTCGACGCGCACGATCTCGCCCGGCATCAGATAAAGCCGGCGGACATGCTTGTGGTAAGGCCGATACGGCCGCGACAGTTCAGGATCGAGTTCGCGATGCGATACCCGCAACCACCCTTTGGCCACCGGCACCGGCGCACCTTGCTGACCGGTCTCCATGACTTCATTGCCGTTGGCATCGAAGTTGCGCAGCGTCAGGCACAGATCCATGTCTTCGCTCGAACTCGACACCCACAACACGGCGGCGAGCGGACCGGTGATTTCGGTGTCCACCGAGAGACGAGCGGTTTCCAACGAAACTCCCATTCCCGGCTTGATGCCGCCGCCCAGCACCTGTGATGAGGCGGCGGAAGTCGAACCCATCGTGCCGAGGCTCGACGCCGGATAAGTCCGCGAGCCGGTCTCGGCCGGATTCTTGACTTCAAGGAGCCCGGTCGCCGGCGCGCCTTCCGCCTGCGGTTGCGACAGATCGAGATAGAGCTTGGTCCAGCGCGTGCGCTTGAGCGGCCATTCATGTTCGTCGCGCCATTCGAAGGCGTCGGCGCCCTTGCGGATCGCAAGCTTGACCGGCGGCTCCTCCATCACGCCGTTGTCGATTCCCTTGAGCCAGTAATCGAGAAAGCGGAGCTGATCGCGTCGGCCGTCCTCGGTGTAGAACGGATGCACGTGCGAACCGAGATGGATGCGCAGCTTCTTGTGCGGTGTCGCCGCGCGCATGAAGGCTTCGGTATTGCCGCGCAGGTGCAGGCCCATGCCCGACCAATTGCCGACCGAAAACATCGGAACGTTGATCTTGTCCCACTGCGCCTGACTGCCCCGAAAAGCGCCGCTGTCGAGATTGTTGCGCAGCCAGAAATGCAGCGTGTTGATTTGCCAGCCATCGGGCATCTGTTGCGAAGCGCGCCCCAGCAGATGGTGCAACAGATGCGCGGTGTACCAATTGGTCATGAACAGATTGAGCAGCCCGCCGTGGTAGAGTGCATCGCGATAGAGATCGGCAAAGCCCTCCCAGGGAATGATCGCCTTCAGCGACGGCGGCTGCAGATTGGCGGCGAACCACTGATTGATGGCGAAATAAGAAATGCCGAGGAGACCGACATTGCCATTGCACCATGGCTGCGCTGCCGCCCATTCGATGGCGTCGTATAGATCGACTGCTTCGGCCAGCGACCACGGCTCGCATTGGCCTGGTGATTTGCCGGTACCGCGGCCGTCGACACGCACGGCGGCATAGCCGCGCGGCACCCACCATTTCGGGTTGACGGTCTCCCAATTCATCCATTCGTTCTGGGGCTCGGCCAGATTATCCGGCACGGTCCAGAGCTTTTCCTTCTGATACGGACCGAGATTGAGGATGACGGGAAATTTGCCTTCGTCGTAAGGCCGAAACACGTCCGCCTTCAACCGCGCGCCGTCGCGCATCGGCACGTCGACGTCTTGATCGAAGATGATGGGATAGTTGGGATTGGAAGATTGGTCACTCATGGGGGACAAAACCTCTCGTCATTCCGGGGCGGAGCGTCAGCGAGGAGCCCGAAATCCATAATCACGATCATTGGGGGTTGGTACGACAGCGCAAGATTCTAGCAGTTCAGCGAATATGGATTCCGGGCTCGCGCCGGTGGCGCGCCCCGGAATGACGGTCACTCCGTCTCGATCTTCACTTCGTTGGTGATCTTGCGCCAAGTCTCCATCTCGCGGCCGAGCCAGGCCTTGGCGTCGGCCAGCGAGGTGTTGGGGACGACATTGAAACCCTGTTTGTTGAACGCGTCGGTGGCCTCAGGTGTTCGCATCGCCGCTACCGTGGCATCGAAGATGACCTGGAGAACTTCCTTCGGCGTGCCGGCGGCGGCGAACAGGCCGTTCCAGGCCAGAGTTCCGACGCCGGCGAAGCCCGCTTCCTGCATGGTCGGCAGGTTGGGGAATTCCGGCAGCCGGGCATGATCGACCAAAGCCAGCGGATGCAGGTTGCCAGCCCGCACCTGCGGCGCGCTACTCGCGACATTGAGGAAGGCGACCTGTACCGAGCCGGTGAGCATGTCGTTGATGACGCCCGCGGCGCCCGATTTGTTCGGCACCGCAATCATATCGAGATCGCCGGCGCGCTTGGCGAAATAAGCCATATCGTAATGCGGATAGCTGCCGGGCCCGACCGTACCATAGCGAACCTGGCCAGGATTCTTTTTCACGTACGCCACCAAATCGGAAATATTGTTTGGCGCGAAAGTCTTGGCCGCGACCAGGAATGCCGGGACATCGACGGTGTCGGTAATCGGCACGACGTCTTTCATGTAATCGAAATTGAGCTTCGCCGCATAGGCAACGGGCGTTATGGCGTTGGTGGAAACGTTGCCGACCATCAGCGTATAACCGTCAGCAGGCGAGTGCACCATTTCCTGCAAGGCGACGATACCGAAGGCGCCGGGCTTGTTCTCGACATAGACCGATTGTCCAAAACGTTTGGTCAATTGATCGGCGAGAATACGCGCAACGATATCGGTCGCGCCGCCTGGTCCGTAAGGCACGAGGATTTTGATCGGCCGCGAGGGATATTTGTCCGGAGACTGTGCGAACGCGGCATTGCTTGCAAAGCCCGCCAATGCCAGCGCGAGAATTCCGAGCTTGATTAAGTCTCGCCTCACTCCAACCTCCCCGACTTTGTTTCGCGTCGCCGTTCCGGCTGTCCGCGGACTATAGTCTATTTCATTTGCTGGCGACCGCCTGAAATAGTTTGCGGTTTGCCGCCAATTCATCCGCGACATATTTGTCGAATTGATCCGGCGTCATCGGCAATGGATCGACGGCGAGCTGCGCCAGTTTTTGTTTCATCACTGGCGTCTGCAACACATCGGCGGCAGCCGAATAGAACTGTTGGATAACCTCGCGCGGCGTTTGCCTCGGCATGAAGATGCCGTACCAGACGGTATAGTCCGAATTCGGGTAGCCGGCCTCGATCGAGGTCGGAATGTCCGGAAGGTCGGCCGCGCGCGTCGGCGTACTCACGGCCAGCGCGGTGAGCCGGCCGTCCCGGATCAGCGGCAGCGCCGTCGAGATCGGGCAATAATAAAAGTCGATACGGCCGCCGAGGAGATCGGTCAGCGCCTCCGCACCACCTTTGTACGGAATATGCGCCGCTTCGAAGCCGGCACTGAGCCGGAATCGTTCGGCGCTGACATGGGTCGCTGTACCGACGCCGGCGGAGCCGTAATTGAGCGAGCCGGGATTGGCCTTGGCCGCCGCGACGAGATCCTGCGCCGTCTTCCAGCCTTTCACCGGATTGACGGCAAGGACATTCGCGTTCTTGCCAAGCGGGATGACGGCGGCGAGATCTTTTTCGGTGTCGTAAGGCAGGTTCGGCACGATGTAGGGCGCAATGGTGAGCGCCGAGGAATCCACGAGGATCGTGTAGCCGTCCGGCTCCGCCCGCGTGACTTCGCCGACGCCAAGCGCGCCGCCGGCGCCGCCGCGGTTTTCGACCACGATCGGCTGGCCGAGCGCCGGCCCGACCCGGTCGAACACGGCGCGAGGAATGATATCGGTCGCGCTGCCGGCCGCGAATGGAATGAAAGCGCGTATCGGTTTCACCGGCCAGGAGTTGGCATGAACCGAGTCGGCATGAACCAGGCCGGCGACGGCAAGCGATCCAGCTAAAAAAACCGCAGCCGACGAGGCCGCGAAACGGGATGTTTTAGCCATGGCGACCCTCGGGTTCCCGCAAAGCAGCGTAAGCGCATGTAGCTTTTAAGTTCATGCAGCTTTTATGCCGTTGAGCCCGCCCGAGGCGTCCTCGACCAGGGGATTGAAAACACATTCGCCCGGGCCGCACGTTTGGCGCCCGGAGGCGTGGCGCCGAATTTGCGCCGACGTCTCGGACATGTGGAAAACTCCTTCGCCCCGGGCGGGACACTTATAACGAGGCAATGTAGTTTAGAGACTGAGGCAATGCCAGAACGTGCTTCCTTCACGCTTCGGTCACTTTTCTCATCGAACTGTGTCGGATCGCTTGGGGGAAATTGAAATGAACCGCCGGTCTGCCGTGCTTCTTGTCGGCGGTATTCTCATATCCGCCTTCGGGCTCTCCGCATGTTCCGACACGGCGCCGCCGTCCGGTCAGCCGAGCTTCTATATCGATCTCGCCCAGCCAGGCGCGGCGCTCGATGCCAATGCGGCGCAATCGATGATCTCCGGCTATCGCGGCAATAACGGGCTCGGTTCGGTGACGATCGACCCCGAACTGATGCGGCTTGCCAACGAACAGGCCCAGGCCATGGCCGCCCGCGACAAGCTCGACCACGACGCCGCTCATCCGTTCCCGGAACGCATTCGCAAATCGGGCTTCGACGCTTCGGTCGCGGTCGAAAACATCGGCGCCGGTTATCACACCCTCGCCGAGGCATTTTCGGGCTGGCGCAATTCGCCGCCGCACCGCGCCAACATGCTCAACTCAAGCGTGACGCAGATGGGCATCGCCGCGGTCTATACGGCGAAGTCGAAATACAAGGTGTATTGGGCGCTGATCCTCGCCACTGCCGACGGGCACAAAGGCTGACGCCGGCCTGGCTAACAAAAAAGCCGGCGCGTTTTCAGTCGCAAGCGGTCACCATCCGTCGTGGCCGCCGAAACCCATCGATCGCGCCATGCCCATCAATTGTCCGACATTGATGTCGCCACGGCCGCCGCCGTACCCACCGCCTTCGAAGTTATCGTAACCGCGGCCGCCAAAGGCTTGGACGCCGCCGGAGCTGTCATAGCCCTGGTAGCTTTGGTAGCCTTGGTTGCTTTGGTAGCCTTGGAAGTTGTCGTAGTCCCGGCCGCCTCTGAAATTATCGAAGCCTTGAGCGCCGCCATTGGCAAAGCGCTGACGCGGCGTGAAGTTCGAGAAATCGCGGCTCCCCGCCGACCCAGCGAACTCCCGGCCGGCTGACGCCGGCTGCGTGCTACCCGCGCCATTCATCGCGGCACGACAGGGTTCGCTGAGTTGGGACGACTTCGCCTGCATACAGGCTTTCACTTTCGCCACATCGGGAATGGCGTCGGAGCACAGCCGCATCGCGTCCGGTGTGCAGGCTTGACGGGCTGACTCGCTGGCGTGGCCGCCACCGCCCGTCATTCCACCACCGCCCATCGCGCCGATCATGGCTTGCATGCCGCCGGAGCCGCCCATTCCACCACCCATGGTGCCGAGCATTTGCTCCATGCCGCCACTGTCAATTCCGCTCATGGCCGACGTCATCGACTGCATGCCGCCCATTCCACCAATGGCGTTGAGCATCGAAAGGCCGCCGCCACCGTCGCTGCCGCCCATGCGGCCCATCATGGCCATGATCGAGCGCATACCGCCGAATCGGGACATGATGCCGCCGTGCCTGCCTTCGGACCTTCTGTGGCCGAGAAAGCCGCCGAACCTGTCATGGCCGTGCAAGTCACGATGCCGATCGCCGTGCCAATCGCCATGCCAGTCTGCCTGCCAACTCGCCTGCGTTGCGGGAACGGTATGGAGAGTGTCGGCCCCAGCGAGCGGCGCCATCGGCGCGGCCTGTGAAGTACCGGAAAAGCCAGCGAAAAACATGCCGGCGACCGCAATCGCCACGTGAGTCCGTGCCATTTCCGTTCTCCTGGAGCCGTTCTTTCGCGCGGGCCTATGGCCCCCCTACTAACGGCGGCAAAACCGTAGTTCCGGCGTGGCGGCACGAAAAAATCACCCGGTTTGCGCGCCGGGCCGGTCAGAGCCCTTTAGTGGCGCGCGAGGCGCGGCCGGTCAGGCGAGGCGTTCGCGCAACGCGGCGGATGCTCGCTCCGCGGCGAGCACGATAACGAATATGATGATCAGCAATAGCGACACTTCCTGGTACTGAAACAGGTTCATCGCGGTCAGCAATTGAAATCCTATGCCGCCGGCGCCGACGAAGCCGAGTACAAGCGAAGAACGAATGTTTTCATCGAGCCGATAGAGGCTGATCCCGAGGAGCGACGGTAGAATGGTAGGAATAATGCCATGGCTGAAGACCTGAATGCGCCGTGCGCCGGTCAGCTCCAGCGCCTGGATCGGCGCCATGTCCATTTGCTCGATCGTTTCTGCGAATAGCCGGCCCAGCATGCCAACCGAATGCACACCGAGCGCCAAGCCACCCGGAAACGGCCCAAGCCCAACGGCCGTTACGAATAAGAGCGCCCAAACGAGATCCGGCACCGCGCGCGTGAATCCAATAACGGAGCGCGCCGCGTAATAAGCGTAGCGCGACGGCGTCACATTCGCCGCGGCGAGAAGCGCGAGCGGGACCGCGATGACAATTCCGACCATCGTCCCGAAAAGTGCGATGTCGAGAGTTTGCAGTGTTGGCCAAATTGCTGCCGGCAGCTTGGAGAAATCCGGTGGCATGGCGCGCCGAATGATGTCGGCCATGCCATGTATTCCGGTGATGAGATCCTGCGGCCGTGCTTCGACCACGATAAGCGCCTGGACCGCAACGCCGATCGCGACCAGGATGAGGACACAACGGGTCGCTATCGCGACGGCACCGCTCCAGGTTCCCGTTGTGAAGGCGCTATGCCCCGGCGCGGGTGCAATGCCGAGGCTCATGCCGCCTCGCTGACATAGAGCCGCCGCACCGCGTCGCGCGAGACTTGGCCGCGGGGCGAATCAAAGACGATACGTCCCGCGCGAATGCCGATCACCCTGTCTGCATAAGCGTAAGCCAACTCGACCTGATGCAGGACGCACAATACGGCCAGCCGCTCGGATCGGGCGAGACGCTGCAAGAGCCGCATGATTTCTTCGGAAGCCTCCGGATCGAGGCTGGCGATCGGCTCGTCCGCCAAAAGGACGCGAGGCCGTTGCGCCAGCGAGCGGGCGATGGCGACACGCTGCGCCTGGCCGCCCGAGAGCGTGCCGGCGCGCTGTTCGGCCAGATCCGCGAGGCCGACATCGGCGAGATAGCCGCGCGCCGCCTGCAGTTCGGTCGCCGGCAGACCTGCCACTACGGTCCGCAACGTGGAGTGCCGGCCCAGCGCGCCGGCCGCCACGTTCGTCAATACATTGCTGCGGCGGACCAGACTGGCGTGTTGCCAAACCATCGAAAGCGCGAGACGTGCCTTTCGCAGCTTCTCGCCCTCCAGCGCGCAGAGCTCGGTGTCGCCAAGCCAAATCTCACCCGCCGTGGGCTTTAAGGTTCGCGTAATGCAGCGCAGCAGCGTGGACTTGCCACTGCCGTTGCCGCCGAGAACGACGACAAACTCACCCGCCTCAACTTTCAAGCCAAAGTCGGTCAGTGCGAGCTTGCCGTTCGGATATTGCAGCGAAAGGCCGCACACCCGAAGCATCGTCGTTAGTCTCCTACGTGCTAGCTCAGCTTTTCAAGATCGATGTTCAAAGTCTTCACCAGATCGCGAATGCCGTCGTAAGCTTGGTCGGTTTGCGGCACCAACTGGGTGATGCCGGCGCCAACCAGGATCTTGCGGTCGGCAGCGTCGAGACTCATCAGGTCGAGATGCTGAACGGCGTCGGCTAGCTTTTTCTTGAACGCGTCGGGCAGATTGCCGCGCACCGCGAACGGATCGGTCGGGATCGGGGCGGACTTCCACAGGAACACCAAATCGCCGTCCTTATAGTGGTTACGCTGCGTCGCCGATTGAAGCTGTTCGCTGTTCAGTTCGCCGGCATCGACTTTATGATTGTAAACGGCCTCGAACGACGCCGTATGGCTGCCGGCGTAGATCGCTTTCACGTCTTTGTCCGGATCGAGTCCGGCCTTGCGCAGCCCATAGGCCGGGAACAGATGGCCGGACGTCGATGCCGCATCCGAAAACGCAAACGAGTGGCCGCGGATATCCTCGACTGTCTTGATACCGGACGACGGATAGGTAACGAGGCTTGCCCAGTATGAGACGGGCTTGCCATCCTCGCTCCCGAACGCGGCGACCGCCTCGGCTTTCGCCACCTGATGCGCCAGCACGTAACCCAGCGGCCCGAACTCGCCGAGTTCCAGCTTGTCATTACGCATCGCTTCGATTTCGGCATTGTAACCGGTTGCGACATAGACTTCGACTTTGCAGCCGACCTTGTCGCCGATCATCTTGCCGATCTTCTCGTAAATCGGCACTAACCGCGCCGCTGTATCGTACGGCTCAACCCCGAAACGTACTGTGCCGTTGTTCGGGCAATCGTCCGCAATTGCCGGCTGCGGGCTGGTTGTCAAAGCGGCGGCGAAAGACAGCGCGGCGGCTAATGCAACAACGGCGACGGTCGCGGCAGCACGCCAAGATTTCCCGCTCATTTTAAAGCTCCCATTATTGCCAAATTGCATGATCATGCGCCCACCCGACCCCCGCATCGCTTCTGCTTCGAAGCGATCAGAGGCTCAGGGCCGTGAGTAAATTGACTTAAAGAAACGCCTACGCCGCAGGTTACGTTGGGATTACGCTAATGCCGGCTTGTGACGGTGACATGAATGCCGTCTCCGCGGTCGCCGCACGCCCATGTCGTTGCTAAATCTGGGTAAACCTCCGGGAGCCGGCTTCAAGTCACAAAAGCGATACACAAGCCTGTGTAACTTATTCGATCGAAGCGGGCCGAATGGCCGCCGTTTCAGGAAGCCAGGCCGCCGATTCCCACGCAGCAATCGACAACTTCGATCGCGACGATTGTACGAAAGAGACCATTGTACGAAAGATCCGAGCGTCATTCGTGGCGTGACCGGAAACGCGGCCTTCAGGAGCAGAGCACAGACCGTGACCGCAATTGCAAATCCCTATTCCGCCAAGGACACGATTGTCGAAGTGAATGGACGATCTTATGCCGCGCCGAAACGGCCGACTGTGATCATACTCGTCGACGGCTTCGATCCGAGCTACCTTGAGCGCGGTCTCGCCAACGGCACGTTGCCGACGATGAGGTCTTTCGTGACGGGGGGCTTCGTGGGTATCGCCGACTGCTCGATGCCAAGCACGACCAATACCAATAACACGTCTGTCGTGACGGGCGTGCCGCCCGCGGTGCACGGCATCAACGGTAACTACTACCTCGATTCCGAAACCGGCGAAGAAGTAATGATCACCGATGCGAGCCGGTTGCGCTGCGGCACCATCCTCGGCGCGCTGAGCGACGCCGGCGTGCAGACCGCGGTCGTCACCGCCAAGGACAAATTACTCAAAGTGCTCGCTTATAAGATGCGGGGCATCGCATTTTCTTCCGAATACGCCCAACGGGCGAATATTGAGGAAAACGAGATTGAGGACGTCGAGAAAATGGTTGGACGGCCGCAGCCCGACCAATACTCCGCCGACCTGTCTTTATTCACGCTCGATGCCGGCGTGAAAATCCTCTCTGCTTTCAAGCCCGACCTGATGTATCTCTCGACCTCGGATTATGTGCAGCATAAGCACGCCCCGGGAGAGCCTGAGGCCGATGCCTATCACCACGCGGTCGATGCGATTATCGGCAAACTGATCGCGCTCGGCGCCACCGTCGCTGTCACCGCCGACCACGGCATGAATGACAAGTCGGGCCCGGACGGGACGCCGAACGTCGTTTACCTTGAAGACGAACTCAATTCACGCTTCGGCGCCGGTGCGGTTCGGGTGATCTGCCCGATCGCCGATCCGTTTGTGCGGCATCACGGCGCGTTGGGGTCGTTCGTGCGGGTGCATCTGCGCCAGCCGGGCGATATTCCGGCCATGATGGCATTTGCGGGCACGCTGCCCGGGGTCGAGTTGGTTCTCGACAAGAAACAGGTATGCAGCCAGTTCGATCTACCGCTCGACAGAGAAGGCGACTTCGCCGTTTTCGGCGACCGCCATACGGTCGTTGGCGCGCGCCGTGAGGATCATAATCTCAGCCAATTGGCGGGAGAGCGTCTGCGTTCGCACGGCGGTCTCGGCGAGCAAAAAGTGCCGTTTCTGCTGTCGCGGCCGCTCAAACCTGCCTATCGCCAGCGCGCGATCGATGAGCGGCTTCATAACTACGACATTTTCGATTTTGCGCTGAACGGCGTCGAGTAGTCCGCCGCGGCTTTCCGCACAACGAAAGCAAAAGCAGGAGCACCGAAAGTGCGCACCGCCAAGGCGGCCGTTTACGAAGCGCCCAATACGCCCTTCGTTCTGAAGGATTTTCCCGTGCGCCCTGCCGGCCGCGGCGAGGTTCTGGTGCGGGTGACGATGTCGACGATCTGCCGGTCGGACATTCATTCTTATGAGGGCCGGCGGCCGAATCCATGTCCGGGAATTCTCGGCCATGAGATCATCGGCGTCATTGAGGAAATCGGCGAAGGCATCGACAAGGACATGCGTGGCGCCCCGCTCAAGCGCGGCGACCGCATCACCTGGAGCGAGTATTTCTTCGACGGGCAGTGCTACTACCGCGATGTCCACGACATGCCGCAGAAGTGCCATGGCGTGCGCAAATACGGTCACGATCTCGCCGGCGAGGATCCGCATTTCCTCGGCGGCTTTGCGGAATATTGCTACATCCTGCCCGGCACCTGGATTCTAAAGCTTCCGGACGAGCTAAGCGACGAAGAGGCAACGCCACTCAATTGCGGTGTGGCGACAATGGCGTCGGTGACGGAAGCCGCCGAAATCGCTTTGGGGGACGCCGTGGTCATCCAGGGCCTCGGCCTGCTCGGCCTCTACGGCGCTGCCATGGCCAAGGCGCGCGGGGCGCGCTGCGTGATCGGCCTGGATTCCGTAGCAAGCCGGCTGGAGGTCGCCAAGAAATTCGGCGCCGATCATGTCATCGACGTCGGGAAGCTTTCCGCAAAATCGATCGTCGATGAAGTCCGAAAGCTCTGTCGCCCCGACGGCGCCGACGCGGTGATCGAAGTGTGCGGCGTGCCGGACGTCATACCGCAGGGCTTGCAAATGCTGCGAACGGGCGGCCGCTATGTTCTCGGCGGCCTGGTCAACCCCGACGCCAATGTGACGATCGACGCCAATATGCTGGTCAAACGCTGGATCACGCTGCGCGGTATTCACAATTATCATCCGCGACATCTGATCCAGGCGCTCGATTTCGTCATGGCGAACCGCGATCGCTTCCCCTTCAAGGAAATCGTTGATTCCAAATTTGGTTTGAAGGACCTCGATGCCGCCTTCAGGAAGGCCTCCGAGCGCACGGTGCTCCGCGCCGCGATCGTTCCGGGGCTGACAGGATAAAAAATGCAATCACCAGCGCTCAATTTCACGCCGCGTGGACTCTATATCGGCGGCCGATGGGTCTCGCCCGCCGAAGGCCAGTACTTTGCCTCGATCAATCCATCGAACATGGAGAAACTCGCGGACATTCCGTCCGCGAGCGAAGCCGATGTCGACGCTGCGGTTGGCGCCGCGAAGACCGGTTTCAAGGAATGGTCACGTGTGCCGATCAAGGAGCGCGCACGCTGTCTCGAGCTTCTGGCCGATCGTATCGAGGCGAATGCCGACGAGCTTGCGCTGTTCGATGCAGTCGATTCGGGCAATGCGATCGTCGGCATGCACGGCGACATGATCTGGACCGCGGACTGGCTGCGCTATTGCTCCGGCTTGGTAACGGAAATCAAAGGCGAGACCTTCTCGCAGGGCTCGCGTCACCTCAACCTCACGCGCCGCCAGCCGTTCGGCGTCGTCGCCAAGATCAACCCGTTCAATCATCCGTTCAGGTTCTGCGCCGAAAAGGCCGCAGCGCCGCTCGCCGCCGGCAATACCGTCGTAATCAAAGGCTCCGAGCAAGCGCCGCTGTCGAGTTTACGTCTCGGCGAATTATGCGACGGGATATTTCCTGCCGGTGTCGTCAATATTCTCACCGGCGACGGCAAGGTCGGCTCGGCGCTGGTCCGCCACCCTGATGTGCGGCGCATCGGTTTTGTCGGTTCGGTGCCCACCGGACGCACCATTGCAGTGGAGGCCGCGGCCGGTCTTAAGCGCGTCAGTCTGGAACTCGGCGGCAAGAATCCGATCGTGATTTTTCCCGATGCCGATCCCAAGAAGGCGGCTCTTGCCGCCATCAAGGGCATGAACATGAACCGGCAGGGGCAATCGTGCAGTTCGACCTCGCGCGTGTTCGTTCACGCGTCTCTCCATGACAGCGTCGTTGCCGAACTCGTGTCGCTGGCCGAGGCTCTCCCGGTCGGTGTGCCTTGGCTCAAGCAGAACGACGTCGGGCCGATCGTCTCGCAACGTCAGTTCGACCGAGTCATGGGTTTCATCGAATCGGCCAAGGGGGAAGGCGCTCAACTGCTCAGCGGCGGCGGCAGGGCCGCCGATCCGTCGCTCTCAGCCGGCCTGTTCGTCGCGCCGACGGTTTTTGACCACGTAACGCCGGCGATGCGGATCGGCCGCGAGGAAATATTCGGCCCGGTGATGTCGGTCATGCCCTGGGACGATTACGAAGACATGATCGAAAAAGTGAACGGCCTGGAATATGGCCTCACCGCCGCCATTGTCACCAACGACCTCGCCGCCGCCATGGAAACGGCGGAACGGGTCGAGGCGGGATACGTCTGGATCAATTCCAACGGGCGCTACATCGGCGCGCCCTATGGCGGCTGGAAGCAGAGCGGTATCGGCGAAGAAGAGTGCTTCGAGGAAATCTTGAGCTACACGCAAGTGAAAAACATCAATTTGCGCTGGTAGCACTCGTCCGCGTTCAGATCATTTCGAACATTCTGCTGCCGTAAGTCTCGCGTGCTTCGATCAGAAGCGGCGTTACAGCGTCGCGGAATTGTGCGTGCTCGCCGGGGTTCAATTCGGCGATCTCGCAACCGGCCGCTTCGATCGCCGCGCGCGCTTCGCGGTCCTCCTCAATGGCGAGCCCGCGCTGAAACGCGATCGCCTGCGTCACCGCCTCACGCATTGCGTGCTGCAAATCCTCCGGCCAGCCGTCGAACGCCGGCCGGTGCAGGAAGATCGGCCGCGATATGTAGAAATGATTGGTGACGGTGTGGAAGCGATGAAATTTGTGCACACCATAGGTCACGGTATTGGCGAAGGGGTTTTCCTGCGCGTCGATGGTGCCGGCCTTGATCGCCGCGATCGCTTCGGTCAAATCCCAGCGCAACGGGACGGCACCTAACAGTTCGAATGTCCTTGCCTGTACCTCGCTCGGCAGCACGCGCATGCGCATGCCTTTGAGATCGCCCGGCACCCGCACGGGGTGCAGCCGGTTTGAGATATGGCGGAAGCCGTTCTCGAAATAGCCGAGGATACGGTAGTTGACCCGATCCTCGATCTTTTCGGCGAGAAACTTGCCGAGCGCGCCGTCGATCGCGGCGCGCGCGCGGTCGCGGCGATCGAACAGAAACGGCAGATCGACGAAACCCAGTTCGGGCACGCGGTCGGTCAGATAACTCGACGATTGGTAACCGAGCGAGAGGATGCCGTCTTCGACCAGCCACAAGATGTCCTCGGCGCGATAGCCGAAATCCATGATGTTCCAGACATATTTCACGTCGATGCGGTCGCCGAACTTCGCCTGCAAGGTGTCGCCGATCAGTTTGCAGCGAGCGCGAAAACGAAGTCGTCGGCGGTCCATAGCCGCCCATGCGGATGGTAATCGGATTGGCCATTGTTTTTGCAGTGCCCTGTGCGTTTCCGGTAACCGCAGAGATACGCGGGAAAGGCCGTCGAAAGTCAACGCTCCCGGCGCAGCCGCGCGCGGACGGATTTTGCCGCGGTTTCGGCGGCGCGGCGCAGCCGTTCCAGCCGACAGGCGGGCGCAAACGGCGCCTCGGGCCGCGCCGCGATCAGGCGGTCACAGAGCGTCAGCCGTTCGCGCCACAATGGATCGAGCACCACATTGTCCGCGGCGGCGCAGGAATTGGTGCGGGCAATCGTTCTATCGGCCGCGAGTTGCTCGGTCAGTGCCGCGGTCAGCAACATGCCCGGCGCATGGCGCGCGAATGCTTCATTATACGCGGTCTTCCAATACCAAGCGGCGCCGCCGCTGCGCAGCGTAAGCGCCGCGGCGATAGCGCGGCCATCGAGCAGCAGGCGGTTGAGTGTGACTTTGCCTTCAATGGCAAGCGAAGCCAGCGCGGTCTTGAAAAAGCTGCGGGTGTCGTCGCGGCTTGCCGCAGCGGTACCGGCCTCGCCCTTCCAGCCGCTCGCTTCGAGCGCAAAAAATTCCTCGATCTCGGCGCGACGCGGCTCCGACGTCGTGGTGAACAATAGCGCACCGCGATCGGCAAGCCGCCGGCCGCTGCGCTGCAATTCGCGAAGCCGATGCGTCGACAGTGAATGTTCGAGGTAATCCGTGCGGTCGTCGCCCGGCTCGAGCAAAGCGCGGTTATGCGTGCCAAAATTCTCGCTCGGCATTTGGGCGCGGCTGAGAATGCCGTCGAGCGCCGCCGCGAACGGCCCGTGCGCGGCGACCAGCGGCAACAGCACCAGACCGGGCAGCGCCGGATTAACCGCGAGATGCGCGAGCCATGCGGCGATCACCGTCTCGGCGGCATCGCGATCGACCAGCGGCGTGCCGAAGCGGCCCATAGGGATGAGTCCAGCCGATCAGGACCGGCAGCCGCAAGCCGTAACGGCGCTCGCTGATGCGCGCCGGAAAAAAGCCGAGCAGTTCGCGCGGCTCGGTGCCCGACCACACCAACACGGCGCCGACGTCGTTGCCGAAGACCGGCGCGGCCGCCAGCGCAAAGCCGGGCTCATAAAAAACATTGGGCTCGAGCGCACGCGCGGCCAGCGTCGCGCCACTCATCCGTAATGGCCGGAAGATCCCCGAACGGGCGCCATTCGACCGTAAACGAATTGATGGCGTAACGATCGGCGAGCACGGCGCGTCGCGCGCTGGCGATGGCGGACGCAGTGCGCTCGAGCGCGATACGCGGCGCGGACTGCGAACCCATCGATGCCACAACCACCCTCAACGCCGCCAGCCATAGCGGGAAGCCATTGCGGGAGGTTTAGCAACGAGGCGTTAACATTCGGTTGGAATAAATTAACAAATGTGGCGGCGTTGCCGCCGCGCGTCACCCGCCGGTAACCTTTGCGACCGGCATGGCGACATCGGCCAGCGCCGCCTTGACGACGGCACGTTCGCTGTCCGAAAGCGCGCGCTGCGGGGGCACCGGATCGCCGACCTCGTAGCCTTGGATTTCGAGCGCTGCCTTGATGCAGGCGGCGAGGTTAAAGCGGGCGAAAATCTCGTTGATACGCCATAACCGGCGTTGCAGGTCCATCGCTTCGGCCCAGCGGCCGGCACGACACAATTCGTAGAGCGCGACGCTTTGCCGGGGAATGACGCAGGCCGGGCCCGCCATCCAGCCGACGCCGCCGATCAGCATGACGCAGGCCGGAATGTGCGCGGAAGCCGAGAACACTTTGAGCGCCGCATTGCGATTTATGATCGACAATAGCCGTCCGGTATTAGTCGAGGCATCCTTGATGTAGCGGATGCGCGGATGCGCGCTGAGCCGCGCAATCACATCGAGCGACAGGTCGGTGCGCTGGAATTGCGGATTGGTATAGAGCACGACCGGAATGTCGACTGCATCGGCGATAGCGCGGAAATAAGCTTCGACCTGCGGCTCGTTGAGCGGGAAATAAGAATTCGAGGATGGCGAGTATGCCGTCGGCGCCGAGCTTCTGATAAGCCCGCGCCTGCTCCACGGCGTCCGCCGTCGCGGTGGCCGCGACGCCGGCGACGACCGGAACGCGGCCGGCAGCCGCTTCGATGGTCACGCGCACCACCTCGGTGCGTTGCGCGGTGTTCAGATAGGCGAATTCACCGGTCGAACCGAGCGGCGTAAGGCCGTGCACCCCGGCAGTGATGAGATCGCCGGCGAGCCGGCCCAGCACATCGGCCTTGATGCGCCCGGCAGCGTCGATCGGCGTCACCAGATAGGGAAAGACGCCGTGTAGATCGTTATGCAAATCGCTCATTCAGGGGCTTGTCTTATGGAGCGCCAGCGCGTCGGTCCACATTTTCGTGCGATCGTCGTCGAAAACCAGGACAGGATCCTCCGGCACCGTGACCCAGGCGCCGCGCTGGAGTTCGTCCTCAAGCTGCAATGGCGCCCAGCCGGCATAGCCGAATGCGACCAGGCTCTTGTTCGGCCCTTTGCCGAGACCGATATCGCGGAGCACCTCGGCCGCCTTACTGAGCGCGATACGACCGTCGATCTCAACGCTGTCGGGATTTTGATAGTCGGCGCTGTGCAGGACAAAGCCGATTTCCGGAGCGACCGGACCGCCGAAATAGATCGGCACACTGCCGGCGACCCCGCTCGCATCCGCGCCGAACGATTGAAGGACGCTGGCAATCGGACGGCTCTCGATCGGCCGGTTAATAATAATGCCAAGCGCACCATCACGGCTATGCCGCGCCATCAACACGACGGCATGATCGAACGGCCCGCGCATATCGGCCGACGCGATCAACAGTTCGCCGGCGAAAGAGGTGCGGCCCGAAATATCCGGCACGGTCGGCAGTGCGGCGTGCAGCGCGGCACAGGGTAGGACAACCACGGCGAACGCGAAAACACAGCGCTGGTAACTCAAAGGGAACACGATCGGCCCGCCGAGTTATTGTCGCTTCGATCATCATCGTCTTGCGGTCGGCTATGTTCAAGAGAGCTACTCGCAGTCAAGAAGAAACCCGATGTGATTCATGCGGCCCGCGACCCCCACCTCGATCCTCCCCCTTTCAGGGGGAGGAAGGAGCTAACGACATACGCGAGCTTAGTCGACAGGCTTCGCGCGGGTCACTGGCACTTCTCTCCCCCTGAAAGGGGGAGAGATAGAGTGGGGTCCGCTGAACTCGAAGCCGCCTCATTGACCAGGAAGCAAAAACCCCAAGTCTCAGACGAACTGCACCGCGATGCCGCCGAGATCGCCGAAATCGGCATGGAGCGTGTCGCCTTTGCGCGCGAACACCACGCGGGTAAACGAACCGGCCAGCACGATATGGCCCGTTTCGAGCGTCACGCCGTGCTGGCCGAGCTTGTTGGCGAGCCAGGCGACGCCGAGCGCGGGATGGCCGAGCACGCCGGCGGCGACTCCGGTCTCCTCGATCTCCGAATTGCGGTACATGATGCCGCCGACCCAGCGCAGATCGATGTCGAGCGGGCCGATCGGCCGTCCGCCCATCACGATCCCGGCGGCGGCGCCGTTATCGGAAACGGTGTCGAAAATCTTGCGCTGGTCCTGCAAGCGCGCATCGACGATCTCGATCGCCGGCACGACATATTCGGTGGCGCGCAGCACGTCGGTGAGCCCGACCCCGGGGCCGCGCAGCGGTTTGCCCATGACGAAGGCAAGCTCGATCTCGACGCGCGGCAGACAGTAGTTCTCGTGCGGAATGCGGGCGCCGTCGGCAACCATCATGTTGTCGAGGAGATGGCCGTAGTCCGGTTCGTCGATCTGCGACGAGCGCTGCATCGCTTTCGAGGTGAGACCGACCTTGTGGCCAATCAGCTTGGCGCCGGCCGCGATCTTGCGATTGGCGACCGCAGTCGAGATCGCATAGGCGTCCTCGATGGTGATGCCCGGCCAGGTCTTGGACAATTGGGTCGCCTGCTTACGCTCCTTCTCGGCGGTGAGAAGGATATCGGCGGCCTTACTGCGATCGGCATCGGACATCATGGCGGCGTTTCCCTTGCGATTTACCAGCGTTGTTCTCCCGCACCGTTAGACCGCGCGAGGGCAACGGCGGAAAGGCTCTACCAGCACATTTGCGCGGGAGCAAAGCCAGCCGGGGCAAGGCTTATTGGCAGGCCGAACGAAGAACGATGGTTTCGAGCGGACAATCGCCGCTTGCCGGTGGCTGCTGGCCGGATACCCAGAGCGACGAGGTGCATTTTTCCGCGGTGCGGATATCGACCGGCTGGCCGTCCTTGTAGCCCTTGGCATGGCAGACATTGAGCGCCGCCACCGCGCAATCGGGAGCGCCGTTGCCTGCCAGCGGACAGACTTCCTGCATTTCCACCACATGCGATGGCGTCGCCATCTTCACCATGGCGTCGGCCGCGTTCTTCATGGCGTCTTGGGTGGCGCTGGCAGCATCCTTGGCGGCGGCTTTTTGCTGGTTGCTGAGGTCGTCGAGCTTCGACTGCTGCCCTTTCATCTTGGCATTGAAATCGGCAACGGATTTGTCCCACCACGCGCCGAAATCATTCAGAAAGCCGCGCTTCTCGGCCACTGGTGGCGGCTGCGGTGGCAGGGTGACGCCCGCTGTGGGTGCAGGCGTTGCCGGTACCGGCGCGGTCGCCGCCGGCACGGTTGTGGCTTGTGGTGGCGACGGCGGAGCCGCAGCCGGTGAGACCGGCGGGCTGGGCGCAACCGGTTGCGCGACTTGAGCGCGCGTTTCAGCGCTCGCCACCGTCAGCGCGGCCGCCGTCAGCGCAGCAATCGCCACCGATCGATCAATGCCGGATAGTAAATTGCGTCGTGTCACGGCCACCCCGTCCATGACCAATGCCTGCTCACCCACGCCCGACATGCACTATTTGGACAAATTCAACCACTGTTATCGGGTCGCAGGCGCCAGCGGCGATCTGCCGGTCAAATTAAGGCGCCAATAGGGTCGGGCTAAGTGACCCCGCGCCGTCAAATCCAATCACCCGACGATGAGTTCTCTCATCGCCGCGGCTTGTGGACTTCGCGCCATCGCGCCCAGACCAGCCAGGCAAATCCAGCGAGCAGCACGAGCACTATGACGGCATCGGATTCGTGGAATATCCGGCGAAGCTCGGGGTCGCTGTTCCAGCGTGCCCCGAGCCTGTAGCCGACATAAGCGAGCGCGAAACACCACGGCCACGAGCCGAGAAACGTATAGACCTGGAATTTCAGCATCGGCATCCGCGCTAGGCCTGCGGGAAAGGCGATGAAGGTTCGCACTACTGGCAGCAACCGGCCGATAAAAACCGTCACGGTGCCGTAGCGCGCAAAGAACTGCTCGGTCCGATGGAGATCATGCGGGCTGACCAGGATGTACGATCCCCAGCGTTCGATCGCCTTGCGGCCGCCTTTGGCAGCGACGTAGTAGGCGACAGTCGAGCCGAGATTGCAGCCCAATGCGCCCGCGGTGGCCGCGGCCACCAAGCTGAACCGTCCGATCGATACCAGATAACCGGCGAACGGCATGATCACTTCGGAGGGAAGCGGAATGCATGCCGAACTCGATCGCCATGAGGAGGACGACACCGAGATAGCCGCCGGCCGATATGACCTCGACGATAAAGGCCGCGATCGCCGATATGATCTGATCAAGCATGCCTGGGATGAAAGAAGGAGGAAACGATCAGCGCCGCTTACGCGCGCGCCGGCCTTCGAGCACGACGATTTTCCGGCGTGGATAGTCTTCGTGAATCTTCTTCGGCACTTTCTCGGCAATGCCGAGGAGCCGCTCGCGCCGGTCCATCTCTTTCCAGACGTCTTCGGGACGGATGCCGGAGGAAACCCACAGGACCACGAGATTATAGATGAGATCGGCGCTTTCCTTGACCACGGCTTCGCGGTCGCCGTGCATGGCGTCGATCACGACTTCGACCGCCTCTTCGGCGAGCTTCTTCGCCATCTTGCTGCGGCCCGAACGCAAGAGCCGCGCCGTCCGCGAGGTCGACGGGTCGTCATTCCGGCAGGCTTGGATGGCCTGGAACAGGCGGGAGACCGAATTAGGCATTTTTCGAATCAATCATGCCGCATCAGAATAGCGTGATCTTGTCGCGATTGTGTTAATTCCTGCGTCAAAATGGGGTTTCTTCGCCCCGGCGGCCGCGTCGATCCTGATTAGATCGATCCTAGTCGCCTTGATCCTGGTCATCCTGGGCCAGCAGCCCGGCATTGCCGCCGGCCGCCGCGGTATTGACCGTGACCACCTGCTCGGTCGTGAAGCGGCGCAAATAATTAGGCCCCCCGGCCTTTGGTCCGGTGCCGGACAACAGCGTGCCGCCGAACGGCTGGGTGCCGACCACGGCCCCGATCATGTTGCGATTCACATAGACGTTGCCGTGCAGCAGCCGCGCCGCAATGCGTTCAGCGGTGAGATCGATGCGGGAATGCACGCCGAGCGTAAGCGCCGTACCATTAGCTGCGATGTCGTCGAGCAGCGCGTCGAGTTCGCCTGCTTTCCAGCGCACCACATGCAGCACCGGGCCGAACACCTCTTCCACAAGGTCGCGGGCGCTCTCGAGCACGATGATGACCGGGGCTACGTAGGTGCCGGCAGCCGGCAGCGGCCGGTCCCTATCCCAGCGAAAACGGACGCGGCCGGCTTTCGCCTTGGCCGCGATCCAGGCGTCGAGCGCGGCCTTGGCCTCGGCGTCGATCACGGGACCGACATGCGTCGCGATGTCGCGTGGATCGCCGACTTTCAGCTCGCGCGCCGCGCCGGCCAGCATGTCGAGCACACGTTCGGCGACGTCCTCCTGCAGACAAAGCAGCCGCAGCGCCGAGCAGCGCTGACCGGCGGAGCGGAACGCCGACGCGATCGCGTCGTCGACGACCTGTTCGGGCAACGCGGTGGCATCCGCGATCATGACATTGATGCCGCCGGTTTCGGCGATCAACGGCACGATTGGTCCGTCCTTGGCGGCGAGCGCGCGATAGATCGCGCGGCCCACCGCGGTCGAGCCGGTAAAGACCACGCCGGCAATGCGCGGATCGGCAACCAGCATGGCCCCGACCGCGCCTTCGCCGGGCACGAGATGCAGCGCGCTCGCCGGCACGCCCGCCTCGTGCAAAAGCGCGACCGCGAGCGCGGCGATGAGCGGCGTCTGTTCGGCGGGCTTCGCTAAAACCGTATTGCCGGCGGCGAGCGCGGCGCCGACCTGACCGAGGAAGATCGCCAGCGGAAAATTCCATGGGCTGATGCAAACAAAGACGCCACGTCCGCGATAACGCAATTCGTTGCTCTCGCCGGTCGGGCCGGGCATAGGCTGCGGCGCAAGCGTGAGGCGGGCCTGCGCGGCGTAATAGCGGCAATAGTCTACCGCTTCGCGACATTCGGCGAGCGCGTCCTCAAGCGTCTTCCCGGCTTCGATCTGCAACAACGCGATGATCCGGCCGCGATGACCTTCGAGCCGGTCGGCGGCCCGTTCCAGCACCGCAGCACGCTCGGCGACCGGTGTCGTCGACCACGCCGTAAAGCCGGCAAGTGCAGCGCCCACCGCAGCGCGCACGGCGGCCGCATCGGCCTCCGTGACCACGTCGGCCGGTCTGCCATCGATCGGCGACCGCACCGTGCGTTCGGTACTCGGCAACGCCGCGCCATCGACGACTGGTGCGGCGCGCGCCGGCGCCGCGGCACCGCTCTCCACATCGCGTAACAGCGCGTCAAGGCTTGAGCGTTCGCCGAACTCGACGCCCGCCGAATTGAGCCGTTCCGGCAGGTAAAGATCGCGCGGCAACGGGATCTTGCGATTGCGCGCATCCCTCGGCCCGGCAATCGTGCTTTGCGGACGCCGCAAGACAGCGGCGATCGGCACAGTGGGGTCGGCAGCGGCGGAGACGAATGACGAGTTGGCACCATTCTCCAAAAGCCGCCGCACCAGATAGGCCAAAAGCTCGCGGTGACCGCCGACCGGCGCATAGACTCGGCAAGCCGCATCGGGAAAATCGGCGCGCAGCGCATCGTAAAGCGCCTCGCCCATGCCGTAGAGCCGCTGAAACTCAAAGCCCTCGATGCCGCTGGCGTCCTCAATCACGCCGGCGACAGTGAGCGCGTTATGGGTGGCGAATTGCGGATAAAGCCGATTGCGCGCGGCCAGAAGTTTTTTGACGCAGGCCATGTAGCAGAGGTCGGTCATCGGCTTGCGCGTGAACACCGGATAGTCGGCAAGCCCGCGCTCCTCCCCACGTTTGATCTCGGTGTCCCAATAGGCGCCCTTGACCAGCCGCACCGTGAGCCGGCGATTTTTCGCCGCCGCCAGTTCTTCGATCCAATCGATCACTGCCGGCGCGCGTTTCTGATAAGCCTGCACCGCGAGCCCAAAACCCGCCCAGCCGCCGAGCGAATTGTCGTCCACGACGGCGCCGATGATTTCGAGCGACAATTCGAGGCGATCGGCTTCCTCGGCATCGACGGTGAATTGCAAATCATGCGTCTTGGCCAGCCGCGCCAGTTCGAGGAGCCGCGGCGCCAGTTCGGCACGCACGCGCTTTCGCGAGATCGCCTCGTAGCGCGGATGCAGCGCCGAGAGCTTTACTGAAATCCCGCCGGCAATTTTGGCAGTACCGCTATCGGCTCCGATAGCAATAATCGCCGCGGCATAGGCGTCGAAATATTTTTTCGCATCGGCCGCCGTCCGCGCGCCCTCGCCGAGCATGTCGAACGAATAGCGGAATTCGGCGTGGCCGCGGGCGCGCTTCAATGCCTCGTCAATGGTCTGGCCGATGACGAAATGCGAGCCGAGGAGCCGCATCGCCTGCCGCGTCGCCGCACGCATCGCCGGCACGCCAATCCGGCGGACGATGCCATCGAAGATGGTGTCGGGCGTCTCGGCCGGATGAATGATGCGCGCAGCGACCCCGAGCGTCCACGCCGAGGCGGAGACCAGGAGCGCGGTCGATTTGAGATCGCTGTCGAGCCAGTGGCCGGCGGCAAGCTTGTCCTCGATCAGCCGGTCCGCCGTTGCCGCATCCGGCACACGCAGCAACGCCTCCGCCAGCACCATCAGCGCCAAGCCCTCTTTGGTCGAGAGCGAATAAGCGTGCAGAAAATCCTCGATGCCGCCTAAGCCGTGCGATCGGGCGCGGATCGCTTCGACCAGCCGCCGCGCGCGGGCGTCAACACGAGCCTCCGCGGCTTCATCCCGAGCCGCACCGGCGAGAAGAGGCACCGCCAATTCTTCGTCAGGCGGAGCGAAGGGCGCCATAAACGGCGGCAGGGCATCGGGCCCGTTCATGGCCTCAATTTATCCCTCCGCGCGAATATTCGGGAGGGGTATCTTGTCGTCATTGCGAGGAGCGAAGCGACGAAGCAATCCAAATCGGCGCCCCGGATTGGATTGCTTCGCTTCGTTCGCAATGACGAACTAGCTTGCCAGGTAGGCCTGCAGCTTGTCGATGCTCTGCGTCCAGCCGATTTCCATGCCCTTCAGATAGTTGGCGGCGTATTCGACCATCGCGCTGCCGCGGGTGTGAATCGTTAATCTGGTCTTGCCGTTTTCCTCGGCGAATGTCACGGTGGTAAAGCCGTCGATGATGGCATTGTCATCGGCATCGAGAGCGATATTTGTGAAGACCAGCCGCTCCGGCGGAACGATCTCGCGGATTTCGCCCTTCATCGGATAGACGTTGCCGTCGGGCGCGCGCATATGGATGCGCAACGCGCCGCCGACCCGGGCGTCGATCGTACAAACCGGATTTGTGAAGTCTTTCGGCCCCCACCATTGCGCCAGATGCTTGGAATCGGTCCAAGCCGCGAACACCAAGGCGCGCGGCGCATCGAAGACGCGCGTGATGGTGACTTCGCGCTCGGCGAACGGCTTGGTTGGCGTGTCGGCCTTCATGATGCGTGCTCCCCTCAAGCTTTCGGCGGTTCCGCGGCGAGATAAGCATCGAGCCGCTCGAACGTACCGCCCCAGCCGCCCCGCATGCTGTCATGCGCCGCGTCAAAGGTTGCCTGCTCTTCGGCCGTCGCGTTCAGCGGCGACCAGCGGAGTTGAACCTTGGTCTTGCCGCCGGGTTCATCCTCGAACGTAACGGTCGTCAGCATTTCGAGCGGCCAGGTCGGGCTCAAAGGATGCCGCGTGAGACCGCCTGCTTCGTCCGAGAATGAATGCACCCAGACAAGGCGTTCAGGCGCGGCGATGTCGCGATAGACGAATTTCGCCCACATCACCGGTCCGCCGCCGGCGCGCATGGCGCCGAGATAGGTTCCGCCGACCCGGAAGTCCATCTTCGACGCCACGATGGTCGAGCCCTTGGGGCCCCACCATTCTTTCATGCGCTCCGGATCGGTGAAGCATTGCCAGATCAGTTCGCGCGGCGCGTTGAACACACGCGAAATGACGAAATCGGTGCTTTTGGCCTCGGCGAGCATGCGATCGACTCCGCAGATTTGATTTCGGTCTATGACGTTATTGAACGATGACCATCCAGCCGACCCCGAATTTGTCGGTCAGCATGCCGAAGCGCGGTGAGAAGAAAGTCTTCGCCAGCGGCATCGTCACTTGGCCGCCATCGCTGAGCGCACCGAATAGTTTGTCAGCCTCGGCTTCGCTCTTGGCGCTGATGGTGAGCGCAAAACCTTGGAAGTTCGGTTTGCCGAGACAACGCCCGTCCGACATCAGAACGGTGGTATCGCCGATCTGAACTTGCGCATGCATGATTTTGTCATCCGAGCCCGGCGAGACCATGCTTTGGTCCGGTGCATTCTTGAAACGCATCAACATTTTCGGCTCGGCGCCGACCGCTTGTTTGTAAAAGTCGAGCGCTTCCTCGCATTTTCCGTCAAAGAACAGATAGGGTTGCAGATTCATGATAGCCCTTCTCGGTTAGCGTTATTATCGCGCCGCTTCTGTCATTTTCACGACGTGCTGTTCGAGACGCGTGAGCGTCTGTGCCAGGCCCTTATCGGCGCCATACTCTCTGTTGACGCGATCGCGTTCGGCCGCTGACGGGAAATCCAGCCGCATGGTGATGCGGGTTTTGCCGCCGATATCCTGAAAGCTGACCGTGGTGGTAAATCGCACCGGCTCGACCTCTTCATCGCCGCCGTGGCGATAGACGATGCGTTCCGGTGGCACGATCTCCTCGAAGGTAATCCGGTTCTGATAATCGCGGCCGTCGGGGCCGTGCATGACGAAGCGCCACACGCCGCCCGGCCGCATGTCGAAGCTCGACGTGGTGGTGGTGAAACCGGAAGGCCCCCACCACTGCCCCAGGTGGTTCGGATCGGTCCACACCGAGAAGACCAGATCGCGCGGCGCATCGAACACGCGCGTGCCGATGATCGAGCGCGGATCCCGCTCGAGGTCGATGCTATTTGTCTCCGTCATGGTCGTCCCCCTTACTCACATTGGAATGCTTTGCGGAATCTTTGGCCTGCAGCTGTTTTAGATAGTCGTCGAGACGATCGAAGCTTTCGTCGAAGAAGCGGCGGTAGTGCTCCATCCAATCGTCGATTTCCTTGAGCGCCTTCGGCTCAATGCGGCAGGGCCGCCACTGCGCCGCACGGCCGCGGGCGATCAGGCCGGCGCGCTCCAGCACTTTGAGATGCTTGGACACCGCCGGCATGCTCATGGCGAACGGCTTGGCAAGCTCCGTCACCGAAGTTTCGCCCAGTGCCAGCCGGGCCAGGATGGCCCGGCGGGTCGGATCGGCAAGGGCAGAAAAGGCGGCGTCGAGCGACAATTGAACCATCCCGTTAAATAACTGATTGGTTCAATACATTGTGATTACTAAGGTGTCAAGCAGCGCGAAATCGGCGTCGGTCCCAAACCATCCGGTCATTCCCGCGAAAGCGTGAATCCAGCATTTCCCTCGCCGTGGCTGGCTCGCGAACGGGTCCCCGCTTCCGTGGGGACGAGCGGTTTTCATTTCATCGCGCCTCGCTGCTAGAACCCCGCCATGTCGTTTGTCCGCATCTACCTCCGAGTGCTTGGCCTGCTGCGCGCCGACCGCCGCCTCGCAGTGACGCTGGCGCTCGCCAATATCGCGCTGGCCGGCGCGCAATTCGCCGAGCCGGTCCTGTTCGGCCGCATCGTCGATGCTCTGTCGGGCGCATTGCCGGCCGGCGTCGGACCGGCGGCGCGGGCGCTGGCGCCGCTCACCGGCGCTTGGGTGGCGTTCGGTCTCTTCATCATCGGTGCCGGCACGCTGGTCGCGTGGTTCGCCGACCGGCTCGCGCATCAGCGCCGCAACCTGGTGCTGGCCGATTATTTCGAGCACGTGCTGCAATTGCCGCTCGCTTATCATTCCGGCGAGCATTCCGGTCGGCAGATGAAGATCATGCTCACCGGCACCGACACGCTGTGGTGGCTCTGGGTGTCGTTTTTCCGCGAGCATTTCGCCGCCTTCGTGTTTATCGTCTTGCTGCTGCCGACCACACTGATCCTGAACTGGCGGCTGGCATTACCGCTGATCGTCTTGTGCGTTGCCTTCACCGTGCTGACCGCCGTGGTGATGCGCCGCGCCTCGGCACTGCAGCGCGCGGTGGAGCAGCATTACTCCGAGCTCGCCGAGACCGCCGCCGACGCGCTCGGCAATGTCGCTTTGGTGCAAAGCTATACGCGCATCGAGATCGAAGTTTCCGGCATGAAGGCGCTGGTGAACTCGCTGCTGCGCGCCCAAATGCCGGTGCTGTCGTGGTGGGCCGTCGCCGCGGTGCTGACGCGGGCCGGCACCACGCTCGCTTTGCTCGTCATTCTTCTGGTCGGGACCTATCTGAAAATCGTGGGCCTCGCTTCGGTCGGCGAGATCGTCAGCTTCATGAGCATCGCCGCGCTGTTGATCACGCGGCTCGAGCAAGCGGTGAGCTTCGCCAATCGTTTGTTCATCGACGCGCCGAAACTCGCCGACTTCTTCGGCGTGCTCGATACGGTGCCGGCGGTGCGCGACCGGCCCAATGCGGTCGATCCCGGCCGCGTGCGCGGCCTGGTCGAATTCAAGGACGTGTCATTGTCCTATGACGGCAAGCGCGCCGCGGTGGCGGATTTGAGCTTCACGGTGTTGCCGGGCGAGCGCATCGCCTTGGTCGGCTCGACCGGGAGCGGTAAATCGACCTCGCTTGCGCTGTTGCATCGCGCCTTCGATCCGCAGACCGGCTTCATCAAGATCGACGGTATCGATATCCGCGATCTCACGCTGTCGGGGCTGCGCCGCAATATCGGCGTGGTGTTTCAGGAGACGCTGTTGTTCAACCGCTCGATCGCCGAGAACTTATGCGTCGGCAAGCCGGACGCCAGCGACGCCGAAATTCGCGAGGCAGCGGCGCGCGCACAGGCGCTCGACTTCATCGACCGCAACCCGGAGGGGCTCGAGGCGCGGATCGGCGAGCGCGGCAGGCTGCTCTCCGGCGGCGAGCGGCAGCGGCTCGCCATCGCGCGCGCTTTGCTGAAAGACCCGCCGATCCTGATCCTCGACGAAGCAACCAGCGCACTCGATCCGGTCACCGAGGCGAAGGTGACTGCGGCGCTCGACGAAGTGATGAAAGGCCGCACCACCTTCGTCATCGCGCATCGCCTCGCCACCGTGCGCGAGGCGACCCGCATTCTGGTGTTTCAGAACGGACGCATCGTCGAGACCGGGACGTTCGATGAGCTCAGCGCACGCGGCGGCTTTTTCGCCGACCTGGTGCAGGCGCAGTTCGGCGCACAGGCACCCCTCCCCGCCGCGCGGGCAGTTCCGTAGCCCGACGGTGAGCCAACGGTTCCGGCCCGAAGTGGCCGGCCCGATGACAAGCTCCACAAACATCAGGAAGGGGATCGAAGCTTAGAGATCGTTCCCGGCTTTCGCTTCGCTCAAGCCGGGCTACGAAATTATGCGGCGGCGAAACGGCTATCCGCCTCTTCGGGGATGATGTTCGGCGTGCCCTCTGGAATTGTCGCCTGTATTTTGCAGACAGGTCCGCTTCTTGCAAAAGTCATCTCAACAGCCCCGGCGAATTGATCCAGAGCGCGGGACAACAGTCGCTGTCCAAATCCGTGGTGCGTTGGAGAGGCAACCAGTGGTCCGCCGCAGTCACGCCATTCGAGATTCAATCTTCTATCCTCAAGCGACGACCCGATGGTCAGCTTGCCCCCCGCAGTCGATAAGGCCCCGGGCGGATTTGCAATTTACTGCCAATACCAAGCCACCCAGGCCGCAAGTAACACCCACCCTACAGTTTTTCCAAGTCCAGACGCATGGAAGTAGAAACTGCTGCGACCCCTGCCAACGGGAACAATTTGTCGCACTTGCGAGCGCAATAGGCCTGTACTTCGTCACGGGCTTTTGAACGCGAGGGCGCTCAATTCATTGCGGCCAATCACGCGCTGCTGCAATCTGGCAATAACAACAAAAGCCGGCACCGCGACGATGCGGGAAGGAGATATCGGCGGCTGCACCCTCTTGCCAGGTTGATTTGAGGTTCGGTCGCGCAGCGCGTCCAGATCCGGAGGATCACAATGAGTGAAGCCCATCAGCCAGGCCAAGCCGTTTTTAGATCGATTCTGCCCGAGGACATTGACTGGAAGTCGTTCCCGGCGTTCCCGCCGTCGGTCCGATTGGCCGTTGTTGTTGGCGAACCCAGTCAACCGGGACCTTACGTGATCAGAGTTAAAGTGCCCACAGGCGTCAAGCTGATGCCGCACAGACACCCGGAGGATCGAATTTATACAGTCATGTCGGGTGTGTTCTATATCGGCCTCGGTGAGCAATTCGAAGGCGACGCGCTGCAGGCTTATCCGCCCGGCAGCGTTATCGTTCTACCGGGCAATACCTGGCATTTCCATTGGGCTAAGTCCGGCGAATACGTCACGCAAGTGACGGCGATTGGACCCCTCGGCCTGGAATACGTGAACGCGAAAGACGATCCGCGGAATAGGAGCTCTTGAGGCTGCAAAATACTCCCGCGACTGCGCGCCGGTGCCACAAGATTTGAGGTCTATGGTGATCATTACCAAGATCGAGACCTTTCCACTGCGCATTCCCTTCAAGCCGGGCAGCAAATCTGATGACGCCGCCTGGGGTGATAAGAACCTGCCAGTCGCTGACTCCTTGCTTGTCAAGGTGACGACCGATCAGGCGTTGGTAGGTTGGGGCGAGACCTTCGGATTCCGGGCCGCCACATCGGCTAAATTGGCGATCGACGAGTTGATCGCCCCGCTGTGCGTTGGCCAGGACGCAACGCAAATCGCTCCTCTCATGCTCGAAATACAGAAGAAACTCCACATATTCGGCCGAGCCGGGCCTTTGATGTATGGCATCTCTGCAGTGGACATCGCCCTTTGGGATATCGCCGGCAAGGCCGCGAACGTGCCTGTCTACCGGCTTCTCGGCGGCGGCGAGGCCGATCTCGCCTGTTACGCCAGTATGGTCCGTTACTCAGATCCTGCAACCGTTCGCGCCAATGTCCGGCGGGCGATTGACGACGGGTTTCGCAGTCTAAAGCTTCATGAAATAGCGCTTCCAGCTGTTCGCGCGGCGCGCTAAGAGGCCGGCGCAGACGTCGAGCTGATGCTTGATGTGAATTGTCCTTGGACATTGTACGAGGCTCGAGCGAGAGCAAAGGAATTTGAAGAATTCCGTTTGAAATGGCTGGAAGAACCGCTCTGGCCACCGGAAAATTATGATGGTCTCGCTCAGTTGCGGAGGGCGTGCAGTATCCCGATCGCCGCGGGAGAGAATGTGTCGACGCTCATGGACTTCGAGCGCCTGCTGGCAGCAGGAAGTGTGGACTTCGTTCAGCCGAGCCCCGCCAAGATGGGAGGCATCAGCGAGCTATGCAAAGTCTTTCCGATCGCGGCCGTCCGCAATATTACGCTTATGCCGCACTGCTTTTACGACGGTCCCGGCCTGTTAGCGGCGATACATGTGATCTCCGCGCTGGGAACAGATGACTCGATGATTGAATGGCGGCGTTTCGATCTCGAAGCCCAAATTTATGACGGCGCGCTCGCCCCAAAAGCCGGTCGAAATCTCAGTGCCGCAAAGTCCTGGTTTGGGACTCGAGCCCGACTCCCATGTGCTCCGGAAATACTTGAGAGCCTAAGCGGGTTTCGTAGCCCGGGGTGAACGGAGCGAACACCGGGACCGGCCTCAAAGCTCAGAGATCGCGCCTGGCTTTCACTTCGTTCGATCCGGGCGACGTGGAGCATGATCTGAGTTACATTTGCGCGTCGGGATCGCCCATCGACCGGCTACCGACCAAGGAAGCATAGACGGTCTGCCGACCATCGCCGTGATGGCAATCAGCCGGCGCGGCATCGATGCGATCTCAACGGAACCTTATACCTGTTTCAGCATTCCACTGAGCATGGCAGCGCACAGAGGTGCGCTCGGCCCGCTCGTTGCTCGCTCGTTGCTCTTGGCCTTTTGAGACGAGCCAACCGGTCGCCGCGGTCCGTCCTGTCTGCTCGAAGCCCGCAGGAGAGTTCGTAGCCCCAACGGGAAGGCCCCGGCGCAATGATAAAAACCGCAGAGATCAATTCGCGCCTGCTCGAAGACTTGCCTGTTGTTCGGCTGCCCAAATTGATCCCGCCGGGTGGAGGGCTGTCGATCTGGTGGATGGGGGACGACAAAATCACATTCCAGGCCACCAGCACCGACACGAACGGTGCCTACGCATTCTGGGTGGACGAGCCGCCTGGACATGTCGGACCGCCGAAGCATGTGCACAGCCGTGAGGAGGAGGGTTTCTACGTCATCGAGGGACAGGTGCAGTTTCGCGCCGGCGACATCAACTCGGTGCTGACCAAAGACACCTTCATCGCCTTGCCGAAGGGAATTCCCCATTCCTGGATCAACACCACGCCCGGCCAGGCGAGGCTGATCACCTTCACCGCCGGAGCGGGCAACGAGGGATTCTTCCTCACGCTTGGTGCTCCAGGCGTCGGGCCGCCGGGGCCGCGGGCAACGCTGCCGTTGGAGGAGATCAACGCGCGGACGCGCCGTTACGGCGTCACCTACATGAAGACCAGCGATGATCCGCTGGACGGTGCGCTCCAGATTGGTGTCGGGCGCAGTCCCACGATGGTCCGACCGACCGAGGGCGAGCGGCAACAGGCCGCCGGTGTCGTTTATTTGGTGAAGGCCGCCGGAGCGGTGACAGCGAACGCCTACACGTTGATCGAGCTGCATATCGCGCCGGGCGGCATCATGCCATCGCATCGCCACGCCGCCTTCGAGGAAGGCATTTATGTCCTCGACGGCAGCGTTCGCGCGACTCTCGACGGTGAATCCTACGAAGCGACCGCCGGCTCGTTCCTGATCATTCCGTGGGGCTTGCCGCACGAGATTCGGAATGTGGAAGGCACTGCCGCACGGCTGCTGCTGCTGAGCGTTCCCGGCGGCGTCGAGGACTATTATCGCGCCGCCTGCAAGCCATTCGCCAACGAGCAGGACGATCTCAAGACGGATCTGGCCCGGCTTCGTACGGTCGGCCTTCGCTTCGGAGTCTTCGAATAGCACAGACCCGAATCGTGCCAGGAGGAGCGTCCCATGGAAGATGCCAACTTTGCGACCGGTAGCGAGGGCCTCATCGCAGTGGACAAAATCGGCAACCAGATCCTGTTCCTCGATCCCCAAACATATGCGACCACGTTCACGCTCGATGCATTTGCACCGCGTGTTCATGAGCTGGCCATATCGCCTGACCACAAGACGGCCTATGTTCCGATCTACGGCGACGGGATTCACGGCAAGAATCCACATCCGGTTCATCTGATCGCACTGTTCGATCTGGTCGAGCACCGGCATGCCGGTGATTTCAGCACCTATCCTTATCTTGCACCGCACGGATTGCGGTGGGGCCCGCAGGGACAGCTCTACTGCGTCTGCGAGAACAGCGGCGTCGTGCTTGAGATTGACGCCAAGACCGGCGGCATTGCGCACACGATCGAGGTCGGCTCCGACAAAGCCCATCGCATCGAGGTAACGCCGGACGGGTCCAAGCTGTACAGCGAGAATGAGGAGGACACGTTCAGTTCTGTCATCGATCTCAAGGCACGCAAGCGGATCAATAAGATTCCAGCGCCAAACGGATTGGCGGGTCTGGGCATGTCGCCGGATGGCAAGACCATCGTGCTGGTCGATGCAAAGAAGCCGCAGATCATGGTGGTCGACACCGCGACCGATAAGGTCACACGGACCATACAGCTGGACGGACACGAGAAGGCGGCCCAGATCGCGCGCTACAGCCCGGACGGCAAGTACCTGATCGTCACCAGCCACGACGCCCCGCTGGCCACCATCTTCGATGCCAAGCTGGAAACCCAGAGGCTCCTGCAGCTCGGCCAAGGGCCGATGAATATGGCGTTTCATCCGGACGGTCGCACCCTGCTGATCGCCAACCACGATGCCGGCAGCCTCGCGGTCATCGACCTGGAACGGGCCGAGGTGCTTCGCACCGTGCCGGCCGGCGTCGGCGTCGAGACGCTCTCTTTTTATTGAGGCGGCCATGACGGACTGGATCAAAACGGCCCACGCGACCAAAATTACCGTGCCGAGATTCAAGTTCGCAGATGACGATCAAGGCAGGCAATAAACCGCGAGGCTCTCAGCAATGCGCGCTTTGCAATTTATGAAATTCGGCCCGGTCTCTAACCTCCGCGTTGTTGAGCTGCCTGATCCAAAGGCCGGTCCAGATACAGCGATCGTCAAAGTCGCCGCCGGCGCGATCAGCCCCAGCGACGTCATGAATGTCGAAGGCAGAATGCAAGATACGACTCTGCCCCGGGTGCCCGGTCGCGACTATGCCGGCACCGTTGTGGATGGACCGGTCAAGTGGACGGACGCCGAGGTTTGGGGAACCGGCGGCGAGATCGGCTATTCCATCGACGGCAGTCATGCCGAGCTGATTGCCGTTCCGATCGCCAGTCTTCGACGCAAGCCCAAGAGGCTATCGCTCGAGCAGGCCGGGGCTATGGGCATCACCTACCTCGCTGCTTGGGTCGGCACCATTGAATACGCGCGACTCGCGCCCGGCGAAATCTTGCTGGTGATCGGCGCAGGCGGCGGGGTCGGCGGTGCCGCCGCGCAGATCGGGAAGTGGCGCGGTGCCCGCGTCTTAGGCGTAGATCGACATCCGCTTGCCCCGAACTCGGCGGCTGCGCAGGCCGTGGACGAATTCTTCCTCCTCGACGGCGAGACGGTCGATCAAATCGTCAGCCGCGCCACCGGCGGACGCGGAGCGCAGGTCATCTTCGACACTGTAGGCGGAGCGATGTTCGAGCCGGTGTTGAAGGCCTTGGGACATCGCGGGCGACAGGTTGCGATTGCATCGGCAGGCGGTCGTCGTGTGAATTTCGACCTCACCAACTTTTACCACAACGAGTCCCAGCTACTTGGCGTCGACACCCGCCACCGCAACGCGACCGAATCGGCAGGCGTGCTCGAGGCTCTCACGCCATTCTTCGAGGATGGCGCATTCCAACCGCCCTTGATTGATCGGACGATTCCTCTCGCCGATGGGCTCACTGCCTACGAGCAGGTAGCCCGGGGAGAAGCAAGGGGCCGGCTCGTTCTGGTGCCATAATGGGGGACGCATCACACCTGGGGATGTCGCCGAGCGGCGGCCCCAGCGCAGCGGGTACGCGGATGCGTCTCATTTTTAAGCTTATCCTGACCACGGCCACTCTGGCGCCGATGCTGGCGGAGCCTGCGCACGCCCTGGACAGCGCGGTTTATCTCGCCACGTAGTTTAAAGCAGGGGAGCACCAGGCTACCTTCGCAGGTCGAGCGCGATCAGATAGCGCCTCCCCGATCCCTACGTCTTTTGATGCAAGACATTTTCGGTACTTTATCGTACAATAGCACCATCATCGGCAGTTGCTCTGCGCCAGGCGTCGATGGCTGAGACCGCTCGTGCTCGCGCCTGCAAAGAAGGGGGACAGAAGCTAGTGCGGGCGAGTGACAGCGGCGGCGAGGGTCGCAGCTTCGAATGTCGCGCATGGCATTGCTTTGACAGTTGGATTTTCAATACGAATTAAGGTCGACGCAAATGACCACCGCCAAGGAATATCGGGAATTTGCTACCGAGTGCCTTCGCTGGGCCACCGAGGTCGAGGCGAAGGACGACCGACAAGCCTTCCTTGACATGGCGCGCGATTGGACGCTGGCCGCCATGCGCCTGGAAGGCCTTCTGGTTCCGGAAACGAAGATGGAGCCGCGCTAAACGAGGGGCATCCGAGGGGCCATTAGTAATCGGCGGCTTATTTAATTCGTCCGGGAGTTTCCGTACCGGCCCCTCTCAGTTTGTTGCCTCGTGGGGGGAGGATTGTATCGTGTCTCTGAACCTTTACTTCAACGACCTGTGTCCCAAATGCCGCCAGCCGACAATGCAGGCTGTCATCGAACCCCATCCGGACGACCGCCATCTCGCCGTCCAAAATTTCTACTGCACTGAGTGCGGGCCGGTAAAAACCAAATTTATATCGCTGAAACCGAGAGAGCGGCGGTCTGTACACACTGCGCGGATAGCGCACTGAGCGACGCCGAAGCCAAGCGAATGCTGCGTGAGGCGGCCGGCCTGGGTGAACTATGGCTGACCATGCCGAGCATCTGGGACGGTGGGCTGCCTCGGCGCTCCGCTCCATCCGGGGTACAAAGCTCCGAGACAGACGCCCCTCCCACCACCCTGCTGCGCAGGGCGGGGCGGGATTTAGGCGCTACCGCAGCCGCTCCAGAATACTCACGTAATTCGCCACCGCGGCGCCGCCCATGTTGAAGATGCCGCCGAGCTTGGCGTCTTTGATCTGCATATCGCCGGCCTGGCCGGTGAGCTGCATCGCGGTAATGGCGTGCATCGACACGCCGGTGGCACCGATCGGATGGCCTTTGGCTTTCAGCCCGCCGGACGGATTGATCGGCAGCGCGCCGTCCTTGGCGACGACGCCGTCGGCGATGACACGCGCGCCCTGCCCTTCCGGCGTCAGGCCCATGGCTTCGTATTCGATCAATTCGGCGATGGTGAAACAGTCATGCACCTCGGCGAAAGAGAGATCCTTGAGCCCGACACCGGCCTGCTCGAAAGCGCGCTGCCAAGCGAGCGCACAGCCTTCGAACTTCAAAATGTCGCGGCGCGACATCGGCAGAAAATCCTGCACATGCTGCGCGGCGCGGAACACGATCGCCTTGTCGAGCTTGAGCGCGGTATCGAGGTCGGCGAGCACCAGTGCCGCGGCGCCGTCGGACACCAGCGAACAATCGGTGCGCTTGAGAGGACCGGCGACCAGCGGATTCTTGTCGCTTTCGGCGCGGCAGAAGTCGTAGCCGAGGTCCTTGCGAATTTGGGCGTAAGGATTGCCGACGCCGTTCTTGTGATTCTTGGCGGCGATCCGCGCCAGCGCGTCCGACTGATCGCCCCAGCGCTGGAAATAAAGTCCGGCGATCTGGCCGAAAATGCCGGCAAAGCCGCCGTCGATTTCGGCTTCCTCGCGCACATAAGAGGCTTTGAGAAGATTCCGGCCGATCTCGGCCGGCGGCGTCGTGGTCATCTGCTCGACGCCGACCACGAGCACGATGCGCGCTTGCCGCGCCGCAATGGATTTCAATCCCTGATGCACGGCTGCGGAGCCGGTGGCGCAGGCATTCTCGACCCGGGTGGCGCGCTTGAAGCGCAGATCGGGCGAAGCCTGGAGCACGAGCGAGGCGGTAAAATCCTGCGCCGAAAACCCGGCATTGAAGTGGCCGAGCACGATCTCGTCGACGTCTCTGGCGGCAACGCCGGCATGCGCCAACGCTTCGCCGGCGACCTTCACCACGAGGCTCTCGACGGTTTCGCCGGCGAGCTTGCCGAACGGGGTATGGGCCCAGCCTACGATGGCGCCTGTCATGGTTCCTCCCTGAACTTGTTTAACGATTCCTACGGTGTCGAATTTTGGTCGTGTTTCCGTGGCTTACGGTTAGGGGCCTAAGGCTGCTCGCTGTCCACACCGTGCAAGGATACCGGCAATCGCCTTTGCCTTCGAGGGCGGCTTTAGGTAGATAGTGATGCGCCCACGCTTCGTGAACCTGCCAACGCGGCCTTTGGGCCCGGGCCAACCGAACGGACCGCGACACGTGCACTGTACGAGATCCTTTCGGGCGCCCTTTCTCGGCATCGCCCTGCCTTCGATTTTAGCTACTGTCTTGTCCGCGTTTCTAGCCGCGACGCCGGCTTTTTCGTCATCTTCCATTTTGATCGACGCCGACAGCGGCAAGGTCCTGCGCGCCGAGAATGCCAGCTATCCATGGTATCCGGCTTCGACGACCAAGCTGATGACGCTCTATGTGACACTCTCCGCCATTCGCGACCATCGCATCACTTTCGACACTTTGTTCACGGTGTCGCCGAACGCCAGCGCGCAGTCGCCGACCAAGATGGGCTTCCCCATCGGCACCCAAGTCACCGTCGACAACGCGCTCAAGATGATGATGGTGAAGTCGGCGAACGACATGGCAGTATTGCTCGCCGAAGGCATCGGCGGCTCGATCGACGACTTCGCGCAGGAAATGACCGAGACCGCGCATCGTCTCGGCATGACGGAGTTCTAATTTCGTCAATCCCAACGGCCTGCCCGCCGACGGTCAGATAATGTCGGCGCGCGACCTCGCTATCCTTGCGCGCGCGCTGATCCGCGAATTTCCCGAATACAGTTTCTATTGGCACATCCCTGCGATCAAATTCGGCCGGCGCGTGGTGCGGAACTACAACCCCCTGCTCGGCCGTTATCCCGGCACCGACGGCATGAAGACCGGTTTCATCTGCGCGTCGGGCTTCAACCTTGTGGCCACCGCCACTCGCGACAACAAGCAATTGATCGCCGTGGTGCTCGGCGCGCCGTCGTCCTCAGCGCGCGCCGTCAAGGCGGCGGAATTGCTTGAAAGCGGATTCAATCAAAAACCCTTGTCGTGGCTGACGCCGTCGCTCGGCACCGTAAACGAGCTTGCGACGATCGACGCCACGCCGCCGAATCTCAAGGACGAAATGTGCGGACCGCATCGTAAGCGGCCGGCCACCGAAGAAGACGACCCCGATGCCAGCAACGACAATGGCAGCAGCGGCGAAGGCAATCCGCAATTGTCGTTTCTGATGACGGCGCTGCGCGCGCCGGTTTCGAAGAACCTATTGGGCGACCTCGGGCCGCTGACGCCGATCGCGGTCTATACCGGGCCGACCCGCACGCCGGCCCAAGTCGCGGTGCTCGCGGCCGTACCCGAGGCGGCCGACCCGGCGCCTAAGAAAAAGGGCAAGCACAAAGGCGCCGCGAAAGCCGCCGACGCTAAAGCTGCGGATGCACAGCCGGCGACCGCCAAGCCGGCCGATGCAAAGCCAGCCAAGCCCGACGCGGGTAAAACCGTCACCGGCAAGCCCACCGACGGCAAATCGAGCACGCCGCATTGGACGCCGATGTCGTCTTCGTCGCTTGCGACAAGCCCGCCGCCCGAACTGAAAGCCGACACGCCAAAACCAAAGAAACCCGCCAAGACTGCCGCGCCAGCCCCGACGCAATAATCGCGTCTCTTGTCATCCGGGCTAGCGTGCTAAAAGCGCAACCTCATGACAGAAACCCGCAAATCCAAAATGACCGTCGCCGCGCTTGCGCAGATGAAGCGCGACGGCAAGAAAAGCGTGGGCGTCGTCGCCTGGGATTACCAGATCGCGCGCATCGCGGACCGCGCCGGATTCGATTTCATCTCGGTGGGCGATTCCGTCGGCGTCAATCTGTGGGGCCGCGACGACGTGCTGAACGTCACCCTCGACGAGATGCTGATCTGCTGCAAGGCGGTGCGCCGCGGCACCGAACGCGCCCTGGTGAGCTGCGACATGCCCTACGGCCCGGTGCAGCAAGGCACCGATGCTGCGCTCGCCGCCGCGTCCCGCCTGATAAATGAAGGCGGCGCCGACATCGTCAAAGTCGATGCCGCCGCGGATTTTCCCGATGTGGTGCGCGCATTGGTGCGCGAAGGCGTCCCGGTATTTGCGCAATTCGGCCTGACGCCGCAGACCGCGGCCAAATACGGCATTCCCTATAGCGCGCAGAATTCGCCCGCCGCGCAGGCCAGCGCCGAGGCCGCCACGCAACTCGTCGGCGAAGCAAAGCTCCTCGAAGACGCCGGCGCGAGCCTGCTCGATTTCACCAATTCCGGCCCGGTGGCCGGCGCCGCCGTGGTCGCCGCGGTGCAGATCCCGGTGATCGGCGGCTTCGGCGGCGGCCCCTGGCTCGACGGCCGGGTGCGGCTGTCGCACACCGCCACCGGCTATGGCGAGAAGTGGCTCGACAGCAAAACCGACACCTATTTCAATTCCGCCAAATCGACGCTGGACGCTTTTGCCGCGCTGATCGCGGACGCGCGCGCCGGCCGCCAGATCAAGGGCTGATCATGCCGACCGCCGAAATCGACGGGATCGCGACGCGTTATGAAGTGGTCGGCACTGGACCGCCGCTTCTGATGTACGCACCGGGGGGCTTCAACGCCGTCGTCGAAACCTGGTCGACGCAGAGCATCTACGCCAAGATCAAGCTACTCGATCATCTGCCGAAAACATTCACCTGCATTTTGTTCGACCGCCGCGAATGCGGCCAATCGGGCGGCCGGGTCGAGGCGGTTACCTGGTCGCATTACGTCGTGCAGGGCAAAGGGCTGCTCGATCATTTGAAGATCGAGCGCGCGCATCTGATCGGCGGTTGCATGGGTTGCGCGCCGATCGCGGCTTTCGCGGTGGCGTATCCGCAACGGGTAACGAGTCTGGTTTTTTACTGGCCGGTCGGCGGCGCCAAATATCGCATGTCGAGTCATCAGCGTTTTGCCGAACATCTGAAATTCGTTCACAGCGATGGCCTCGCCGGCGTCGTTAGGCTGGTGCGCAAAGAAGGCAAAACCTTCGGTGCCGATCCGCGCGGCGGACCCTGGGCCTCCGTCATCAAGCGCGATGACGCTTTCGCCGACGCCTTCGTCAAACGCGACGCTGACGAATATATTCGCATCTGCGAAGCGATGCGCGATGCCCTATTCGACCGCGACACCGCGCCGGGCGCCACGCCCGAAGACCTGATGCGAACCGAGATACCGTCGCTGATCGTTCCGGGTCACGACGCTTCCCATGCCACCTCGGCCGCTCGCTATCTTGAAGAATGCCTGCCAAGGTCGGACTATTGGGACGTGCCGGTGGACGCACAGACTGAAGACGCTACCAATGCACGTGTGTTGGAGTTTTTGGGAAAAGCAGCTGCCTAGGCGATAGTAAGGCAATGGTCGATTATTACTCCGTGCTTTGGAACGCGGTGACCGGGCCCGGCGGCGGCGACGCACATTGGCGCCGCGCCATCTATGACCGTTCACGGCAAATGCTGTCGAGCCGGATGCGTGCATTGCAGCCGCCGGCACCCACGGCGGCGATCGCAGCGGAGGAAGCGGCGCTCGAGGACGCGATCGATCGGATCGAAGCCGACTTGGCAAAGGCACGGCGCGACATCAGTGACGACGATAATCCCACGGACTGTACGTTGACGGGTCTGGCTGAAGCGCAGCCAACGCTTGCCGAAACCTCATTTTGGCGCGGCAAAGCACCGCTGGTTGCGGGAGCGGTAGTAGCCGCGGCGGTTGTCGCGGCAGCGTTTGCGCTATGGCCGGCCAGCCATAAATCCGCTCCGCAGGCCACGGCCAGCAGTGCATCGAGGATGACGCCGGCCCCCGCACCCGCTCGCGTTGCCAGCGCCGCGAAGGACGGCGACCTCGCGCCCGGAGTCGACGGCGGTTCGTCCGATACCTCGCTGCCCTATGTCTTCCGCCGCCAGCCGACCTTCTATCGCACGCTGGAGCCAGTCGGCACCGTCATCATCGATAAGCTGCAGCGCTTCCTTTATTTGATCGAGCCAAACAATGTGGCGATGCGCTACGGCATCGCGGTCGGCCAGCATTGCGCGGACCTCGCCGGCCTTCGTCACATCGCCAGCATGGTCGAATGGCCGCCATGGCAGCCGCCTCCTGAAATGCTCAACCGTAATCCGAACACGCTGCCGGGCGGCCCTGGCAATCCGCTCGGTGCGCGGCTACTGGCGCTCGACGACAACACCTCGCGGATTCACGGCACCAATGCGCCGAACACCATCGGCAATGTCGTCGGTTTCGGCTGTATCCGCCTCGTCAACGACGACATCGTCGATCTGTATAGCCGCGTGAAGATGTCGACCCCGGTGGTGGTGAATTAGCGCGCGAGCTCAACTGTGGATTCGCGCCTGCGATTTTTACAGTCCCGTCGTGTGCATCTAATCCCGACATTTAGTTGGAACCTTCGAAGGTCACCATTGTTTCGCTCCTTGTAACCACAACTACTCGAAGGAGTAACGAAAATGAGAAAAGCACTTCTCACTGCTGTGGTGGTCGGAGCGGGCGCGTTGGCGCTTTCGTCGCTCAGTGCTTCAGCCGCTATTGTGTGTACCGGCGATGTTTGCTGGCACTCGCAGGAAACTTACACCTATCCGCCAGAGGCCCGTGTGACAGTTCACGAGGATTTTCTGGAAAGCCGGCCCCGATATCAGGTTCCGCGAGCATGAAGGTCGCGGTTATTGGCGCGGCGACTCCTGGACGAATTGGTAAGGTCGAATTGTTCCCTTCCTCAGGGAACTTTGAGAGGCTAGTCACCAAGCCTCTCTTTTGCATTTCGAGCCAAGTTGAAGCCTTCACAACCGCGCAGCATTGCGCGGCTGCTGGGGCTATTGGGAAGTCATGGATCCAGGCAAGAAGATCGATTTATTTATTTCCGTGGAAGAGATATTGGCGCCGATCTTAGTCGTCGTGCTTGCCGCGCTGTTTGGGCTTGCATTCTTTCACTTCAATCAACGCGAAGAAGCTGCCTTCTTTAGAGATGGAATTCGTGACTATCGCCCGTGTCAGACTTGTGCAAGGCGTACGCGCGCACGCCAGGAGGCACTAGGCCATTTGCAGCCCACAGGAACTTAGTTCCGTGGGACATAGCTCGGCCGTCCACTTGCGACAGCGGACAGGTCCGGCAGCCATAAATGCTGCGCTCGGCAAGACGATTTAGTATAAGCTAGCTGCGAAGCTGTGAGCGGGACGTGCCGAACGTCCCGAGGCGAACCGCAGCCAGCCATGCCATCGGCGGGCTGCGGTTCGAAAAATCCAAAAGTCTATGCCGGGGCCGTCCCCCTTTAGGTCGGCGCGGATTTCCAGGCTGGGCACGTTAATAGCTGTCCAAAGAGGAGACCGAACATGGCGCAACTTGATCAAGAGAAACTCAACGCATTCGTCGGCAAAATGCTGGGTGACCTGGGTGGTGCATTAAGTGTGCCGACGGTCCGCATCGGAGTTAGACTTGGCTTATTCGATGCCCTACATGAAGGCGGGCCATCCACGTCCGAAGAGTTGGCGAAACGGGCGGGTGGACTGACGGAGCGATATGTCCGCGAGTGGGCCCTTGCTCAAGCGGCGAATGGGTTCGTCGATTACGACGCGACGTCACGCAAATTCAGTCTGTCGCCAGAGCAGGCCATGGTCTTCGTTGAAAAGGACAGTCCAGTTTATCTGGTAGCCGCGTTCGAAATGGTCGCTGCAATGATCGAGGGAGAGCAAAAGGTCGAGCACTCATTCCGAACGGGTGCCGGTGTGCGCTGGGGCGATTCTGCGGGGTGCCTGTTCTGCGCAACGGGCGCGTTCTTTCGACCGGGCTATGTGAACAACATCGCCCAGAACTGGCTGCCAGCCCTTGACGGAGTTGAAGCGAAGTTGAAGTCAGGGGCCAAGGTCGCCGACGTCGGCTGCGGCGTCGGCTTTTCAACTCTGCTGATGGCGAAGGCTTTTCCCCAAAGCCGGTTCGTCGGGTACGATTTCCACGCGCCGTCTGTTGAAGAGGCCAACCGACATGCCGTCGCTCACGGTTTGGTTGACCGTGTAAGCTTCAAAGAAGCGTGCGCCAAGGACATCCAGGAGTCCGGCTTCGACCTCGTGACGTGCTTCGACTGTTTACATGACATGGGTGATCCGAGAGGCTGCGCGGCCCATATGCGTCGCATCCTGAAGGCCGACGGAACTTGGATGATCGTCGAGCCGATCGCCGGCAATCGTCCGGAAGACAACATGAATCCTGTCGGGCGACTTTACTACAACGCTTCGACTATGGTTTGCGTGCCCACATCGCTGGACCAGGAAGTAGGCGAAGGCTTGGGTGCTCAGGCGGGTGAGATCAAGCTCACCGAGGTCATTAACGACGGCGGGTTTACGCAGGTTCGAAGGGCGTTTGCTGGGCCGTTCAACATGGTCCTCGAGGCTCGGGCTTAGCCGAGCTATTGGCCCGTAGTGGAGTTGGCGCGATGCCCGCGTGATGTCGGCCCTGAGCGGCAAAGCGGACGTTGCGCAAACGTCCGCTTGCCACTCTCCATTTATGAGACGCCTCGGGCCTATCTTGTCAGACCGTGCGATCCAAGAGCTCGATCGACACGCCTTCCGGCGCTTTGATGAAACAGACGCGCGTTCCCGGCCGCACGGTGGTCGGCTCACGGGTGAATTCGACACCTTTCTTCTTGAGATCGGCGGCAATCGCATCAATGCCGGTCACCGACAGGCCGAAATGATCGAGGCCGCGATATGGGATCGCCGGAGCGTCATTGACGGCCTCACCGGGCGCGACAGGCGCAATAAAGATCTTCGCACCGCCGAGCTTCAAGTCGATGCGCGGCTTGCCTTGTTGCATTGTGCGCACCACCTCGGCGCCGAGCATTTTCTCGAACCACTCCGCCATCGCGTCGGGATTGGCCGTACGAAGATGGATGTGGTCCCAGGTAAATGTAGCCATAACGCTCTCTTTCGGTTCGTATTTTCCGTCCAGCAAAATAGGACACATCGGCAGCGAATGTCACTGTCAATCTGATTTTGTTCCAGCCACCCGCCATCGCTCAATTGCGAAGCGGCGCGGTACCTGCGGGAGAAGGCGCGACTTGCGGCTTGTCCGGGCCGATCATCCACCCGGCTTTGGTCACCTCGATTTGCAGCATCTGCAGCACGCGTTGCAGCTCCGCCCGCTTGAACAGCCCCGCCGCGCCCTCCTCGCTTTGTCCGCGCAACTCGACGCGAAAGCCATCGCCGTGCTGGCCGATCACCAGCCGATCGGCAAGCTCCGCGACCGTTTCGCTCTGCTTGAGCACGGCTGGCGGCGTGACCGACATTGCGCCAGCCGTCTTGGCGATGCTGGCCTCCCGTTCGAAAGCGGTCATTTCGCCGCGAAGCTCGGCCGGCGCCCGTTGCGTCAATTGCGACGTGCTGGTGAGGTATCCCGCGGCGCGGTCGAGTACCGCCAGCGCCAACCGGCGCGTCAGCCAGCATGACCAGGCCTCGGCATGACCGGCATTGATGGCGCTCATGATCCGGTCCTCGCGCGGGACATAAACAAATGTCAGAGTTTTGATGGTTCGGAGCATGCGCCCTTATAGCATGCGCAGCGGCGCATCGGTCGCCTGTTGCAGCGCGTCGAATGTGAGGCCCGGCACCATCTCCCGCACCGCGAAACCGCCAGCGGTGACGTCGATCACGGCGAGGTTGGTGTAGATGCGCTTGACCGCGCCGAGCGCAGTGAGTGGATAGGTGCAGCGCCGCACCAGACGGCTGTCGCCGGACTTGGTTTGGTGATCCATCAGCACCCAAAGCCGGCGGGCGCCGGCGGCGAGATCCATGGCGCCGCCGACCGCCGGCGCGGTATCGTTATCGGATGTCGACCAATTGGCGACGTCGCCGTTCTCCGCGACCTGAAAGGCGCCGAGCACGCAAAGATCGAGATGACCGCCGCGGATCAGCGCAAAACTGTCGGCGTGATGCATATAGGAGCCGCCGGTGCGCAACGTGACATACTGCTTGCCGGCATTGATCAGCCAGCGATTGATTTCATCCGGCTTCGGCGCCGGCCCCATGCCAAGCACGCCATTTTCGGAATGAAAAATGACTTCGCGCTCGGCGGGCACATGGTCGGCGACCTTCAGCGGCGCGCCGATGCCGAGATTGACGAACCAGCCTTCGGGAATGTCGCGCGCAACCCGCGCGGCCATTTCGTCGCGGGTCATCGGTTTGCAAGCGGCGAGGACATTCATCGTCTTTTCCTCACGTCACCGTCGGTTCGCCATAAGGCACGTGCAGTACGCGGCTGACATAAATACCCGGCGTCATGATCTTCTCGGGGTCGAGCGCGCCGAGTTCGACGACATGCTGCGTCTGCGCCACTGTCAATTTCGCCGCCGCGGCCATGACCGGATTGAAGTTACGCGCCGACGAACGATAGGTCAGGTTGCCCCAGCGGTCGGCCTCCCAGGCTTCGATCAGCGCCACATCGCCGGGGAGCGCTTCTTCGAGCACATATTTGCGCCCGGCAATCTCGCGCTCCTCCTTGCCGGCGGCAAGTTTGGTGCCCACCGCCGTCGCGGTGAAAAAAGCCGGAATGCCGGCGCCGGCCGCGCGCATCCGCTCCGACATGGTGCCTTGTGGTACGATCTCAAGCTCGATCTTGCCCGCCCGATAGACTTCCTCGAACACCACCGAATTGGCGCTGCGCGGATAGGAACAAATGATCTTGCGCACCCGGCCGAGCTCAAGGAGCCGCGCCAGTCCGAATTGGCCGGTACCGGCATTGTTGGAAACCACGGTGAGGCTTTTCGCGCCCTGCTCGATCAGCCCTTCGATGAGAGCATTGGGCTGGCCAATGCTGCCGAAGCCGCCAAGCAGCACGACCGAGCCATCAGCAATGCCGGCCATCGCCTCGGCGATGCTTTGAACGATTTTGTTGATCATCCCGACCGCTATTTTGTCCGCTCGTCTCCGCGAAAGCGGGGACCAAGAAATTCGCCTGAAAAGATTATTCGCGCCATGGATTCCCGCTTGCGCGGGAATGAGCGGAATGAACTACCCCACCACTCGTATCCGAGTGTCCTCACCGAAAGCCGGCATCACTTCGCGAGCGAAGCGGCGCAGCGATTCCTGCGCCGGTCCGCCGCCGTTGAGCAGGATATAACTGACGCCGAGTTTTTGCAGGTTTGCGAGCTTCGCCGCGATCTCGTCGGGCGTGCCGTAGAGCGCGCTTTCTTCGCTCGCTTCGCGGGTATCGGAGAATGCCATGATGCTGGCTTTGCTCTTGGTGCCGTCGGTCGGATTCGAGATCGCGGCGAGACGACGCTGCGCTTCGAGGCGCCGCTCGATCGCCGCTTCCTTGTCGGCGGCGTCCTTCGCCACGAAATAAGCGCGCGCGACACCGACCTCCATCGGATCGAACACACGGCCGCGTTCTTCCACCGCGGCCTTGAAGATCGCGATGCGCTCGGCAATGGTTTCGAACGAGGCGAATTGATCGAGCAACAGATTGAAGCCGCGCGCCGCGACTTGGCGGATCGAATCCGGGCTGCCGGCCCCCATCCAGATCGGCGGATGCGGCTTCTGCGCGGTCGGCGGCTCGACGATGATGTCGTCGAACTGCCAGTATTTGCCGCGATGCGAGAAGCGCTGCTTCGCGGTCCAGGATTTCACGATGACGTCGAGCGATTCGTTGAAGCGCGCGTCGGCTTCCTCTATCGGCAGACAGAAGCCGGCGAACTCGTTGTGGCGGTAGCCCTTGCCGACGCCGAAATCGAGCCGGCCGCCCGACAGCAGGTCGATGGTGGCGGCCTGTTCGGCGACCAGCACCGGGTTGTGCCAGGGCAGCACCAGGACGGCGGTGCCAAGCCGCAGCGTCTTCGTCTTTGCCGCCACCCAGGTGAGCAGCGACAGGCTGGCGGATACCTGGCCGAAGCCGGTGAAATGATGCTCGACCAGAAAGGTGGAATGATAACCGAGCGCCTCGGCCTCGACATTGTATTCGACAAACTGCTGATAGCCCTGGCCGGAATCGACGTCCGGGCCGCCATGACGGGCGGTGGCGCTACCGAATAGACCGAACCGCATGAGCGGGCTCCCTCCGTTGCAGCGGTAATGTAGCGCATGCCCCGCCGCCGGAGCTATAGTGGCGCAGGGAGGAAATCATGATGTTGCACCGGCTTCGGGTCGCGGCGCTATTGGCGGCCGCGCTGATTGTGGCGCTCACTGCGCAGCAAGCGGCGGTCGCGGCCGATTACCCGGACCGCCCCATCACCATGATCGTGCCCTATCCGGCCGGCGGCGGCGTCGACGCGATGGGCCGCATCGTCGGCCAAAAATTGTCGGCCGCGCTCGGCCAGCAGGTCGTAATCGAAAACCGCGGCGGCGCCGGCGGCATGATCGGCACCCGCGATGCCGCCAAATCCCCGCCCGACGGCTACACCATTGTGATGCTGCTGACCGGCATCAGCCTTGGCGCCAATACCGGCTACGACGTGAATAAGGATTTCGCGCCGATAGGGCTTGTGGCGTCGACGCCTATTATCGTGGTGTCACATCCGTCTTTTCCCGCAACCTCGCTGACCGATGTGATCGCGCTGGCAAAGAAAGACCCCGGAAAATATTCCGCCGGTACGCCGCCGGCGCCGACGCTTAACTATTTCGCGGCGGTCCTGTTCAACGTGATGGCAAATGTCGACATCACCGTCGTCACCTATAAGGGCACCGGACCGCTGACCACCGATCTGCTCGGCAACCACGTGCCGCTCGGCTTCAATACGATCCCGGCTTCGGTGAGCAATATCCAGGCCGGGCAGTTGCGTGCGATTGCGGTGACCGCAACGGCCCGCTCTCCGGCGCTACCCGGCGTGCCGACCTCCGCCGAATCCGGCCTGCCCGGATTCGAAGCCGTGCAATATTACGGCTTGGCCGCGCCGGCAGGGACGCCGCGGCCGATCGTCGATCGGCTCAATAAGGAATTGCAGATCATCTTGAAATCTGACGACATGAAGAAGCAACTGATCGCTCAAGGTAGCGAACCCACGCCCGGCACGCCGGAAGACTACGCCGCCAATATCAAACGTGAGGAAGGCAAGTGGGCCGATCTGATCAAAAAGCTGGGGCTGAAAATCGAGTAAACGTCATTCCGGGGCGCCGCTAAGCGGCGCCCCGGAATGACAAGATGAGAGGACGGAAATGGAATTAGGACTGAAAGACAAGATCGCGCTAGTGACCGGATCGAGCCGCGGCATCGGCCGCGGTATCGCAACGACGCTCGCGGCAGAAGGCTGCGACGTGATGCTGACCGGCCGCGACCAAGCGGCGCTTGAAGAAACCGCTACCGAAATCCGCAGCAAGGGGCGTCGCGCCGCCACTTCGGTGCTCGATCTCCGCGAAAAAGACGCGGCCGAAAAGCTGATCCAGCACGTGAAAAGTGAATTCGGAGCCCTCGACATCCTGGTCAACAATGCCGGCGCCACCAAGCGCGGCGATTTTCTCGCCCTGACCGATGCCGACTGGGACGACGGCTACGCGCTGAAATTCTTCGGCCATATGCGGCTTGCCCGCGCCGCGTGGCCGCTTCTCAAGGAACGCCACGGCTCGCTCATCACCATCGGCGGCACCGGCGCCCGCAAACCGACCGCGCAATTCACCATCGGCAGCTCGGTCAACGCCGCTGCCGCCGCCTTCACCAAATGTCTGGCCGACCGCGGCAAGACCGAGGGCGTGCAGGTGAATTGTATTCATCCAAGTGTCGTCGAAACCGATCGCACGCGGCGGCGCATCAAGGCCGAGATCGAGCGCACCGGCAAACCGGAGAAGGAAATCCGCGCGGAAATTCTCCACGAATTCAACACCATTCGCTTCGGCACGATCGAGGATGTCGGCAACCTCGTCACCTTCATCGTGTCGTCGCGCGCGAGCTGGCTGCAAGGCGCCACCATCGACCTCGACGGCGGCGAGATTCCGGTGCTGTAAAACTTGTCATTCCGGGGCGCGCGGAGCGCGAGCCCGGAATCCATAATCACAAAGAGTGGAATTTTGGACGTGAGCGTGAGAACTGCGAGGATCGTGATTATGGATTCCGGGCTCCTCGTGGAGCCTGTCATCGGGCCGGCCGGTGGCCGGACCCGTTGGCGAGGCCCCGGAATGACGAAGCCATGAACATCCTCCTCACGCCGGCGCGGATTGGGCCGGTCGAACTCCCCAACCGCATCATCATGCCGCCGATGACGACGCGCACGGCGGATGCCGAGGGTTTCGTCACCGACGACTCGGTTGCCTACTACATGGCACGGGTGCGCGGCGGCACCGGCATGATCACGGTCGAAATGGCGTCGCCGGAACGAGCCGGCCGCCATCGCCGCCACGAAGTCGGTATTTACAAAGATGACTTCATTCCCGGCCTGACGCGCCTGGTCGGGGCGATCCACTCAGGCGGCGCCAAGGCCTCGATCCAGCTCGGCCACGGCGGCGGTCACACCCGCGTCGATATCTGCGGCGAGACGCCGGTAGCGCCGTCGGCTATTCCGCATCCGGTGTACGAGACGACGTTCGAGACCATCATCCCGGAGGCCATGACCAAGGAGCGCATCGCGGCAACGACGGCCGCCTATGTCGCCGCCGCGCAGCGCGCGCAACAGGCCGGGTTCGACTGCGTCGAAGTCCACGCCGCGCACGGTTATCTGATCTCGCAATTCCACGCGCCATTCGAGAACCGCCGCGACGACGAATACGGCGGCAGTCTCGAAAACCGTGCGCGCTTCGGGCTCGAGGTATTGCGCGCCGTGAAGGCCGCCGTGCCGAATCTCGGTGTCGTCTACCGCCTTTCGGTCGAGGATTTCTTCGACGGCGGCCTGCCCTATAACGAAGGCCGGCAAATCGCGATCTGGGCCGCTGAAGCCGGCGCCGATGCGCTGCATATCACCGCGGGACATTATCGCTCGCTGCCCTCGGCGCAGATCGTGCTGCCGCCGATGAACTTCCCCGATGCAACTTTTCTCGATTTCGCCGCCGACGTGAAAAAACACGTCAGCGTGCCGATCATCGCCGTCGGCCGGCTCGGCGATCCGGCCACCGCCGAAGCGGCAGTCGCCAGCGGCAAGACCGATTTCATCGCACTCGGCCGCACCCTGGTGGCCGATCCGCAATGGGTCGAGAAAGTGCGGCATGGCGAGCCGATCCGGCGCTGCCTCGCCTGCAATACCTGCATCAACGAAATGCGCGGCGGCGCGCGCATCGGCTGCGTCGTCAACGGCGCGGCCGGACGCGAGACCTTGTTCACCACCGCACAGCCGCCGCGCGGCGAGCACATCGCCGTGATCGGTGCCGGCCCGGCCGGGTTGACCTACGCGTCGCTGGTCGCCGACGGCAACAGCGTCACTGTGTTCGAGAAAAACTCCCGCGCCGGCGGCTCTTTCCGCTACGCCGGAAAGGCGCCGCTGTTCCAAGAGGTCGAAGCCAATGAGCGAAGCTTCGGACGTTATGTCGGCGATATGGCGGCGGCCTGCGCGATGAAGGGCGTCGCTTTCCGTTACGACACCGACGTGACTGCGCTTCCCGGATTACTGGCGCCGTTCGACCGTATCGTGGTCGCGACGGGCGCGAGTTATCGGTTTGCCATCGGCGGCCTCATCGAATGGCTGCTCGATCGCGGCGTGGCGGGCGCGCCGGGCGTGGCGCGGCTGTTCAAGTCACCGGCGCTGCGTGACTGGTTTTATTATCGCGCCCGCGAAGGAACGGCAGCGCGTTTCAAGGCTCTGGCGCGGCCGGGCCAGCATGTCGCCGTCATTGGCGATGCCGCACGCGCCGGCAAGAGCAAGCAAGCCATCGCGAGCGCATTCGAAGCCGCGCTGCTGCCCGCCGGGAATACACGGCGCTGACCTCCGCTTCCGGTGTGTTGCAGGCGTTATCCCGCAGCCAACCCGGCAATATTGCGGCAGCGACGATCGAAGCGGCATATGTGCCCCGGGATTAAGCAATCCGAAGGTCAGTGGCGGTGCGACGCCGCAATAGCGCCCGGCATTGTTAGGTGGCATACTTCTTGCGGGATTTTCAGCGCGCGGAAGCGTTTCTGAAAAGGCCACCGGGAGTGTCATGTTCGAGCCCGCAAAACTCCACCTCGATGAAGTCAGCATGCGATTCAAGACGCCGAGCGGCGTCTTCGAGGCGCTGGCGCCTGTAAGCCTGACAATTCCCCAAGGCCGTTTCGTCAGCCTGATCGGTCCGTCCGGCTGCGGCAAGAGCACACTCTTCAACATCATCGCCGGGCTTTTGGAACCGACCAGCGGCCGGGTGCTCATCGATGGCAGCGATGCCACCGGCACGATCGGCCGTGTCGGCTACATGCTGCAAAAGGACTTGCTGCTGCCGTGGCGGACAGTGCTCGACAATGTCGTCCTCGGCATGGAAATCCAAGGCGTTCCGTTGCGCAGCGCGCGGGAGCGAGCGTTACCGCTGCTGCGACGCTACGGATTGTCCGGTTTTGAATCTCTCTATCCAAATGCGCTGTCCGGGGGCATGCGCCAGCGCGCCGCGCTGTTGCGCACGCTGTTGTTCGACACCGACGTTATCCTGCTCGACGAGCCGTTCGGCGCGCTCGATGCCCAGACCAAGCTGCAGATGCAGGAGTGGCTGCTGCAGTTGTGGAGCGACTTCGGCAAGACGGTGGTATTCGTCACGCATGATGTCGATGAGGCGATCTATTTGTCGGACGAAGTCTATGTCATGGCGACACGGCCTGGCCGTGTCGTCGAGTTGATCCCGGTGACGATCGCGCGGCCGCGCCCGCGCAGCGCAACACTCAAACCGGAATTTATCGCGATCAAGGAGCATTGCCTGAACCTTTTGACTCGATGGCACAGCTCCGCCGTCGGCGAAGCGGCGTAACATTATGAGTTCGGCATGACGCTTCAGGACACGACCAGGATCGCCGGCATCGACGGCAGCCGCGATAGTACGGACCGGCCGGCTAACGGTGTACGGCCGCAAAAGCGAATTCGCCGCCTGCCGGCGCGAAAAGACTGGCCGCTTTGGGCGATCGTCGCCATCCAGGTCGGCGTGTTGGTGGGTCTCGTTGGGCTGTGGCAGGCGGGCGCGGATTACGGCTGGATCGATGGCTTTTTCTGGTCGAAGCCGAGCGCGATCTTTGCCACTTTGATCACTTTCTTCACCGAAGGCGACGCCTTCACTGATATCAGCTTCACCTTCCGTTCGACCATTTTCGGTTTTCTCATCGGGACGACCTTGGGCTCGACGCTCGGACTGTCGTTCTGGTGGTCGCGAAACTATGCGGCGATCGTGCAGCCTTATGTGATCTGTTTTGAATCGCTGCCCAAGCTTGCGCTGGCGCCGCTGGTGGTCCTGGTATTCGGCATCGGGCTCGCGTCCAAAGTCGCGATCGCGACCGCGCTAACGCTGGTGGTCTCGACGCTCACGGCCTATGCCGGTGTCAAAGCTGTCGATCCGGATCAGGAGCGGCTGTTCTATTCGCTCGGCGCCAGCCGGACGCAGGTGTTTTTCAAGCTGGTCATGCCGTTTTGCCTGCCGTGGATCATCTCGGTGCTGCGGGTGAATATCGGCCTCGCCTTGACCGGCGCCATTGTCGGCGAGTTCATCGCCGCGCAGCACGGCCTCGGCCGTCAAATCCTCTACGCCGGACAGACCTACGATATCGCCTTGGTATGGGTGGCGGTGCTCGTGCTCTCGAGCTTGGCCATGGTCATGTACGTGGCGGTGTCATGGATCGAGAGCATGCTGCGCAAAGGCATTAGGCAATAACCACACTCGCACAGGAGCCGTTGTCATGAACCGAAGCAAGCTTGACGGACCGGGACGCCGCAGCCGCGGCTTCAGCCGGCGGCAGTTCCTCAAAACGACGGTCGCCGGCGGCGCCCTTCTTGCAAGCCCGATGATCGCGCGCGCAGAAGCCAAATCGGTATTGATCGCGGAGCCGGTGCATGGCGTCGGCTATCTGCCGCTCTATGTCGGCATGGCAAAGAATCTGTTCGAGGATGTCGCGGTCAATCTCGTCACCATCGAGAGCGGCGGCGGCCATACCAATGCCGTGCTCAGCGGACAGGCCTTTGCGTTCATCGGCGGTCCGGAGCACGACGCCTATGCCAAGGCGAAGGGCGCCGAGTTGCGCTCGGTGGTCAACTGCGTCGACCGTGGCAACATCTATTTCTGCGCGGCCACGGATGCCCAGCCGTCCAATACGGACTGGCCGAGCTACTTCAAAGGCAAGGCGATCGCCTGCGGTCCTTACGGCGGCACGCCGAACTCGATCACCAGATACCTGCTGAGCAAGTGGAAGCTCGATCCAACCCGCGACGTCACGCTGTTGGAAGTGGCCAATTCGGCGGTTATCGCCACGGTCAAAAGCAAACAAGCGCAAATCGGCAACCCGACCGAGCCGTTCGTCACCCAAGGCGTGCGCAACGGCATCTGGGGCGAGCCGTTCTTCAACGTGCCGAAGGAGCTCGGTCCCTACGCCTACTCGACCTTCAATATCCGGCTCGATTCGATCCAGAAGGAGCCGGAGCTGGTTCGCGGCTTCGTCCGCGGCATGATGAAGTCGCTGAAATTCGTCTACGACAACAAGGATGAAGCGGCGGAGATTGCCAAGAAGCAATTCCCGACCATGTCGCTCGACGATCTCAAAGCGACACTCGATCGCTCATTCGCCGACGAGTTATGGAGCAAGGACGGCTCGATCAGCCATGCGTCGTGGGACACCGCAAAGGCCGTGGTCATGGGCGCGGGGCTGCTGAAGACCAATGTCCCCTACGAGGACATCATCGACATGAGCTTTGTCGACAGCCTGCGCGCCAATTTATAATTCTCTTCTTCATTCCGGATCGCCGCACAGCGGCGAGTCCGGAATCCATACTCCCACCGGCCGCGATTATGGATTCCGGGCTCCTCGCTTCGCTCGGCCCCGGAATGACGGTATGATCCAAACAGGCAGTGAAAGGAACGAGCACCATGTCCGAACCAATCTGGAACAAATTCCTCACCGAACGCGACAAAGCGGTGTTCGACACGTCGGGCTATGGCGCTCCTGGCGGCTTCGGCAAGCGGCCGGCGCTGCTGGTGATCGACGTCAATTGGGCATTCTGCGGCGACCGGCCGGAGCCGATTCTCGAATCGATCAAGCGCTGGCGCAATTCCTGCGGCGAGGATGCCTGGGTGGCGCTGCCCTATATCCGCTCGCTGATCGACAAGTGCCACGACAAAGGCGTGCCGGTTCTCTATACGACCGGCGTGCGGCGCGACGACAACTGGGATTCCGGCTCGTGGCTGTGGAAGAATTCGCGCGGCAATGAGGACCGGCAGACCATCGTCACCAATCTCGACGGCAATGAGATCGTGACGCCGATCGCGCCGGCACCGCAGGACATCGTCGTGCTGAAGCAAAAGCCCTCCGGCTTTTTCGGCACGAACATGACGAGCTATCTCACTTTGCTCGGCTGCGACAGTCTCATCGTTACCGGCACGACCACGTCGGGCTGCGTGCGCGCGACGGTTCTCGATGCCTTCAGCCTGAATTACCGCATCGCGCTTGCCGAGGAAGGCTGCTTCGACCGTTCGCAAGCAAGCCACGCCATCAATCTCTGCGACATGAACGCCAAATACGCCGACGTGGTGAAGACGGCCGACGCGCTTGCCTTTCTCGATACGCTGCCGGAAGGCATGTATGATCTGCCGAAGGGCAATACGGCGCAACGCGAGCCGAAGCTAGCCGCGAATTTCTGACGGCGACGCTCCCGCAGCGCCGGCGGGAGCCAGCATTCCGTTACGCTATCTCGGCGCTTCTCTGCTCTTCCCCGGCATAAGCGGTGCGTAAGCAGTGCGGAAACGTCAGACCTTGTATGACGATGGTGAAGACCACGACCCCATAGGTGATGACGAGAAGCTCGGTTCGCCACGGTGAGTCGGGCAGCGTGAGCGCCAGCGCGATCGAAATGCCGCCACGCAAGCCGGCCCAGGTCAGCACCGTCGTGGCGCGCAGCTTCTCGCTGAAGTTTTCGCCGGTCAGCGCCAGCGGCACCGCGACGCTGACAAGGCGCGACACGACGGCGAGCGGCACGGCGAAAAGGATCGGCAGCAAATCGGCGGGACTGACGAGCAGATCGAGGATCTGCAATCCCATCAGCAGAAACAGAATAATGTTCAAGATCTGATTGAGCGGCGACCAGAATCCGATCAGCGCCGCGCGGGTATCGGGCGGCATGGCGAATTTCGATGACGGCGATGACAGGCACAATCCGGCAGTCACAACCGTAATCGGCCCCGATAACGCCGCCAGCGTCGCGACGCGATAGCAACCCAGCACCAGTGCCAGCGATATCAGCAGTTGCAAGCCTTCATCTTTGATGCGCCGTAGCAAAAACGCCGCCACCCAGCCGACGACGATACCGAGCATGGCGCCGCCGGCGATCTCGCGCGCCAGCGCGCCGATCACGCGGCCGTGGCCGAAATGAATAACGTCGCCGCGCGTGACGCCGAGCGCCAGCAGGTACAGCACGACGCCGGCGCCGTCATTGAATAGGCTCTCGCCGACGATCGCGGCGCGCAGACGCGCCGGCAGGCCCGAGCGCTGCATCAGGTTTTCGACCACGACGGCATCGGTCGGCGCCAGCACGGCACCCAGCACCAGGCACCACGCCGCCGGCACCGCCACGTTAAGGAGAGCGAACGAAAAATAGATCCCGTAACCGAAAATCGCCGTCGAGATCGCCACGCTTGCAGTCGCCAGTAGCAGGATGAGCCAGCGCCGCCGGTTCAATTCCGCCACATCGACGTGAAGGCTGCCGGCGAACAGCAACAGCGCCACAGTGCCGTCGAGGAAAAAATGCGGCAGATCGGCTGCATCGAGCACGCTGCGCAACCGGTGCATGATATGCAGATGGAACAGCCGGTCGGTGCCGATAACGAGAAGCGACACCGCCAGCGAACCAAGCAGCATGCCGATCGCCGGCGGTAGTCTGACCCAGGCATAATTGATGCAGCCGATCAGAACCGCCAGCGCCAGCACTATGGCAAAGAGATCGACCGGCTCCATCTGGTTGTGTTTCGCCGCCCCCGGAGAATTAAAGACTATGCCCGCCCAGTGTGTTTGCGCGCGGCATCGAGATGGCCGTAGCTCTGCACCGGTGCGCACATCAGGAAGCGATAGCCCTCACTGATGATGCGCTCGACATTGTGCTGCTCAACATGCGGATGGCCGACGACGACGTTGTGCTTCTTACAGGTGTCAACCACGCGCTTCATCCACTCCAGCACGACCTTGTGCTCGTATTGCCGCGGATAGCCGAGCTCTTGCGACAGGTCGCCTTCGCCGATCAGGATGCAGCCGATGCCCGGCACGTTTTTGAGCATATCGTCGAGATTCTCGACGCCGCGGGTATCCTCGATCTGCAGGATGCAGAAAATCTCGCCCTGCGGATTGAGCGGCCAGACGTCGGCCTTCTGGTAATAATCCTGCTGACCGAGCCCCCAATATCGCGCCGCCGTGGTTGGGCCGTCGCCACGGATGCCGGCGGGTGCGAAATGTGGGGCGCTTTTGAGCCGCGGATAGCGGCAGGCGCCGACCGCATTGGCCGCTTCCTCGACCGTCGAAATATGCGGAAATACGATGCCGTAGCAGCCCATATCGAGGGCCTGCTTGGCCTGCCACTGCGCCATTTCCACCCCGTTCACCGGGACGCGCACCATCGGCGTGACGCCCGGCACCACGGAGCCGGCCTTGGCGATCTGGGCGCGGTTGAGCATGTATTGCAGGCAATCCCGCAACAGCCGGCCGTCCCACGGCTGGTGCTCCATCTCGAATACGCAGCCGTCGAATTTCGAGGTGCTCATGCCGATCGCGGCATTGATCTCGGTCGGCGAAAAGCACGTGAGCGCATGCTGGCCCGCTTCGAGCGCGCGAATGACGCCGTTGAGCCGGGGTAGTTCAGCCATCCTTGGTCTCCCTTTAATGCAATCTGCATCCTAGCCTGTTAAAACCATTATTGCGAAGAGGGCGCTAGATTGCTTTCCCGGGCGCGGTGAACGCAGCGATGCGCGGCGTCCGGGAAACGAAAGAATTCGCGGCGGTTTGACAATGGCGCCATGCCCCGTAGCATCGGCCCCCGTCGCCCAGCTATAACCGCTGCCCCAACCTCAAGAAACGGCGCTGTCCCATGATTATCGATTGCCACGGCCATTACACCACCGAGCCCAAGGACCTGTTTCGCTTCCGCAAGGAACAGACCGCCGCCGCCAATTCGGCCGACAAGACGGCGATGCCGTCACGCGCCAGCCTGAAAATGTCCGACGACGAAATTCGCGAAAGCATCGAGCAGAACCAGCTCAAGCTGCAGCGCGAGCGTGGCACCGACCTGACCATCTTCTCACCGCGCGCCTCCGGCATGGGCCATCATGTCGGCGACGAGAGCGTCAGCCTGGAATGGTCGCAGATCTGCAACGACCTGATCGCGCGCGTCGTCTCGCTTTATCCGAAAAATTTCGTCGGCGTCTGCCAATTGCCGCAATCGCCGGGCGCGCCGCCGGCCCACTCGATCGCCGAGCTCGAACGCTGCGTGAAGATGGGCTTCATCGGCTGCAACCTCAATCCCGATCCGTCCGGCGGCTATTTCAATTCGCCGCCGATGACCGACAAATCGTGGTTCCCGCTCTACGAGAAGATGATCGAGCTCGACGTGCCGTGCATGATCCACGTCTCCGGCTGCTGCAATCCGGCGATGCACACCACCGGCTCGTATTATCTCAATGCCGACACCATGGTGTTCATGCAGGTCCTGCTCTCCGACCTGTTCAAGAATTTTCCCAAGCTGAAATTCATCATTCCGCACGGCGGCGGCGCGGTGCCGTTCCATTGGGGCCGCTTCCGCGGCATCGCGCTCAATAACGGCAAGCCGGAGCTCGCCGAGATCATGGGCGACAATATTTTCTTCGATACCTGCGTCTATCACCAGCCCGGTATCGACCTGCTCACCAAAGTGGTGCCGGTCGACAACATTCTGTTTGCCTCGGAGATGGTCGGCGCCGTCAAGGGTAACGATCCCAAGACCGGCTTCGGCTTCGACGACACCAAGCGCTATGTCGACAAATCGCCGATCAGCGACGCCGACAAGCATAAAATTTTCGAGGGCAATGCCCGCAAGGTTTACAGCCGCCTGAAGATTCCGGCGGCGGCGTAACGTCGTCATGGCCATGACGCCTAAAGGGACTCATCGACGTTGGCGAGGCTGTCGAAAAAGATCGAGGCGAGACGCAGGCGCAAGAGGCATGTGGTGCGCCTCGGCGAGCGCTACATCGAAACGCGCGGACTGGCCGATGGCTTCTGGACCGATCTCTATCACCGCTCGCTGACCGTCAACTGGCCGATCTTCTTCGCCAGCGCGGCAACGATCTTCATCTCGCTCAATGCGTTTTTTGCCTTCCTGTTCTGGTTGGGCCGCGACCCGATCGCCAATGTTTCCCCCGACCTGCCGCTCAGCCTGTTCTATTTCTCGATCGAAACCCTGGCGACGGTCGGCTACGGCGACATGCACCCGCAAACCAATTACGGGCATCTCGTCGCCACAATCGAGATCTTCACCGGCATGTCGTTTCTCGCGGTGATGACCGGCCTGATCTTCGCCCGCTTTTCGCGGCCGCGCGCGCGTTTCATCTTTACCAAGCATCCCGTCGTCACCAACCACCAGGGCAAACCTACCTTGATGTTTCGCGTTGCGAATGCCCGCAACAATACGATCTCGCAGGCGACCGCGCGGCTTTGGCTGTTTCGTATGGAGAAAACCATCGAAGGTCATCCAATGCGGCGCTACTACGAGCTGGTGCTCGAGCGGAGCGAACATCCGATGTTCGCGCTGAGCTGGTCGCTCTTCCACGTCATCGACGAGGAAAGCCCGCTTTACCGCATCACCGCCGACGATCTTGCCGCGATCGACGGTGCTTTGGCGCTCAGTGTCGGCGGCATCGATGACAGTTCGGCCCAAAGGCTTCAGGCCCGCCACATCTATTCGCACCGCGATATCCGATGGAATCATCGTTATGTCGACATTACCAGCACGTCGGCCGACGGCTGGCTCCTGATTGATTACGAGGTGTTTCACGACGTCGTGCCCGACGGCGACGCCACCCCAACGTGATCGGCACCGCAGCAGCCCGCAAATTCAAGTAACAATTCATGATCGACAGGCTCGAATTCATTTTAGCCCTCGCCCGCGAACAGCATTTCGGCCACGCCGCCGAATCCTGCAATGTGAGCCAGCCGACGCTGTCGGCGGGGATCAAATATCTCGAGGACATGTTCGGCGTTCTGCTGGTGCAGCGCGGCTCGCGCTTCCAGGGTTTTACGCCGGAAGGCGAGCGGGTGCTGGATTGGGCGCGGCGGATCGTCGGCGATGCCCGCGCCATGCGCCAGGACATCGATGCGCTCAAGCGCGGCCTCGCCGGCCACCTGCGCATCGCCGCGATCCCAACCGCGCTGGCGATGAGCGCTATGCTGACGACGCCATACCGGGCTAGGCATCCGGAAGTCCGCTTCACGATCCTGTCGCGCACCTCGATCCAGGTGTTCGGCATGATCGAGAATCTCGAGGCCGACGCCGGGCTGACCTATCTCGACAACGAGCCGCTCGGCCGCGTCAAATCGGTCCCGCTTTATCAGGAGGAATACCGGCTCCTTACCTCGCCGTCCGGCGCGCTTGGCGATCGTGACCAGGTGACGTGGGCGGAAGTCGGAAAGATTCCGCTGTGTCTGTTGACGCCGGACATGCAGAACCGCCGCATCCTCGACGGGTTGCTGCGCTCGGCCGGGGGCGAGCCGTCGCCGACGCTGGAATCGAACTCGATGATCGTACTGTTTGCCCACATTCGTACCGGGCGTTGGGCGACCATCATGCCGTCCAAGCTCGCCGAAACGCTGGGGTTGACCGACAGCGTTCGCTCCATTCCGATCGTCGAGCCGAATGTCACCCACGCCGTGGGCCTCGTCGTGCCCGACCGCGAGCCGACCACGCCGCTGATCACGGCCTTGATCGCCGAGGCGCGCCAACTGGCGAAAGTGCTGGAACAGCCAACGGCAACGGATAGCACCCTGAACAAAAAGTCCGGACCGCGCGATCGGCTTAGTTAGGCCCCAACATCCGCTGGTCGCTTGTTCACGATACCTGTCGCCGAACCGCGACTTGCTGTGACGAACGGACCATGACCGGCACCAGCTGTTTCTTTTGCCGGACGCCGAAAAGATTACGCAAATACTGCCTGCAGCCGATTTCGATGCCGAAATAAGTCAAGTGGGCGACAGCCAGGCTGACGGCGATCATCAGAACCATCAAGGCCAACGAACTGTAAATCGAAAGATCGGCATGGTTTTGTATCCCAAAGTAGTTGAGCAGTTTCGTCGTCAGAAATTGGACAAAGCCATGAACCAGATAGAGCGAATATGAAATATCGCCCAGCCAGATCAACGGAGATAAATTGGCAAGCGCGGCGAACGAACCGGTATTGAGGACAGCGGTGAGGACAAGAATGGCGAAAAGACAAGTGATCAACAGATCCGGCGCGCCGAAATGCAGACAGAAGACAATAAATAGTAGAACGCCGAATACCATTGCGTCTCGCCCCAGAAACGAGCCTTGCGGAGCGGCGCGGAAGGCGCAGTACAGCAACGTACCCAGGATAAATTCAGGAAGGCAACGCAACAGCGTGATCGGTCCGTCCCATTGATCGAAATTGCCCTTGGTGAGGAAGGCCAGCAACGCCAGGAGCGCGACAAGGAACAGCGCGATGGCGATTTTTGCTTTATCGGACGCGCGCCAGATCGCCGGCAATGCGAGCGGAAACAGCAAATAAGCCATGAACTCGACGCTGATCGACCACGAAGGATAGTTCCAGCTCAGTTTGCTGGCATCCAGACCCTGCACCATGAACACGTTGGCGACAAAAGCGCTGACGGATTCCGATCCCTGCAATGGAACATTGCGAAGCGAACCAAGTGTCGCGCCGGACGTCAATCGCGACGCCAGCGCAGTGGCGACGAAGAGAACGAGGATGAGCAGATGCAAGGGATAGATGCGCGCGATGCGCGCAAAGAGGAAGCTACGATAATGACGTCTCACGCTCTCGGAAAATGCCCGGTGGTAAACGTGAGTCATAACGAAGCCGCTGAGCATGAAGAACATGTCAACGGCCAAGTAGCCTTTATGAATCAGGTACGTGTGTGGAACAACATCCAGGTTGGGCAGGCATTGGACGCTGTAGTGGTAAAGCACGACCCAGAATGCGGCGACGCCCCGCAGCGCGGTCAGCGACGGCAATTGGCCGTTAGACGCAGAGAGCCCTTGGGACGCAGCTGGCCCTTGCGCTGAATGCGCACCTTGATCCGGTGAATTAATAACCATTGCATGGCCAAACGGCGGTCGTTCATTGCGATCGGATAACAACCCGTATGGCGATTGTAAGTTCCGGCTGCGTAAGTATCGGCCGCGTCATTGCGCGTGGGCGGCGGCCTCCTTGGCACTGCCGTACACGACATGCACGACGCTATAGCCGCCGGATTTCAACGCTTCGAGGAATTTCGGCAGTGCGGCCGCGGTGTGTGACTGAACGTCATGCATCAAGATGATTCCAGAATGCTTCTTTTCCAGCTGGGCCATGGTCCGCTCAACGACTTCGTCGGGCGTCGACGGCCGCCAGTCTTCGGGGTCGATGTCGATACTCCACAGCATCAGGCCGTTCTCGGACAAGTAGTGCAGGATGGGCGGCGTGGTCGACAAATACGGCGCACGAAAAAACGGAGCGGCGACGATTGGCGCACCGAGCGCCGCATTAGCCGCGGCAATGCCGCCTTGAATCTCTTTTTCGGCGGCGGCGAGCGGCAGCTTCGCCAGGTCTGCATGGGTTTCGGAGTGCGTGCCGACCGTATGGCCCTCGGCATATTCGCGCCGGACGAGTTCAGGCGAAGCTTCCGCATGCTGACCGACCAGAAAGAAATTTGCCTTCACGCATTGCGCCGCCAAGGCATCCAGCACGGCGCCGGTCGATGACGGCCACGGACCGTCATCGAACGTGAGAACGACTTCGTGATCTCGCAGCGGTACCGTCTGAGGGTACTGAACCGTGCCTACTTGCGGGAAGACCGCAGGGTCGAGAGCCATGACGCGAGCGGTGCCGAGCGCGCCGGACCTTCCGTTACAGGACTGCGCCAGAGCGCCCGAGGTGAGCGCCGCAAGCGGCAGGCAAGCCAGACAACAGCCGATCGTGAGCCGCATTAACCCCGCTTCGGCAGTTTTATTCCAACGCATTCGGCCTCCAGAATGCCCGATGGGCACTTGCATCGGCCGCAGACGTCCTGCCGCCCGTTTCGCGCAACCTTGTCAGGTTGTGAGAAATCCCTCTTCCAGCGGATAGAAGAAATCATCGTGCCAAATTTAAGGAGTTCGACGCGGATTGCGCCGAACTAAGTCTCGAAAGATGACAGCGAGGATCACATCGCCACTACCTACGTACCTTTCATCACCGCGTTTCTCAGCCCCCTTGGCCTCGCTATGTACGTGATCGTACGAAGTTCTGGACATGGAACTTTTATAGGCGCATCGTTGAAGGGTTGCGCGCCGTCACAAGGCGCCTGGACCATCCTAACTCTTGGGGACCCTTTTGAGTGTCCTGTGTTTGCCAGCGTGAGAAAGGACTGCTCCATGACTCTTACCCTCTATTTCAACGACGTATGTCCCAAGTGCCGCAGGCCGATCATGCACGCCATGATCGACCCCCACCCGACCGACCGCGATCTTGCGCTTCAAAAGTTCCATTGCGCGGGTTGCGGCCCGATAAAAATAAAATCTATATCGCTGAAGCCCGGCAAGCCGCCGCCGGAAATCACCGCATGACGCCGCGCTGAGCTTTCTGCTCAGACGTTATTCCGATCGACGCGGGCTCAAACGCCTACGGCTGCCGATTAAGGCGTTGCCTTTTTACGCTATCTTGAACGGCCTTCGCCGGGTGCTTCAGAAATTCATCGATGCCTGGTTGCGACGGTCAGCCGGTCGATCAGGCCCGATGCAGGGCGGACTGTGATCAGTTTTGAACAGAGTCGTCTTAGCGGAAGTGGCAATATTGAGCCTGGACGGCAGCGAATCGGGAAGCGATGACCTCGATAGTTCCATTCATCAACAATATGGTGTTTGAGCCCGCGGACATTAAGTTGATGTCTGATGCCTATGGGAGAGCGATGGAAGCCGTTTACGGCTTGGGGCACCCCAACAAGTTCGTTGCAAAGTTCATTGCCACCCGGATCATAACACTGACAAGCAACGGCGAGCGCGATCCGAGACGATTGTGCGAGAGGGCCATCGCCGCATGCGGGTTCAAGCTGCTTAAGCACGAGCGCGAAGGTGCCTGGCTCACCGATTGATCGGGATTCCCGATGAAGCAACGGATCTGCTTTATTGATTTTGGGATCCGCTAAGCCCTTATAGCGCTTCTAGTTTTATTAGAAGCAGCACGTGCAAAACTCGCTAGAAACTTGGAACGCGGAACGAACCGCGCAGATCATCGCGGAGCATCGCGACCTTGAAGGGCCGCTGTTGCCGATCCTGCATGCGATCCAACAAGCGTTCGGTTGCGTTCCCGAACAAGCCGTGCCTGTCATCGCGGAGGCGCTCAATCTTTCGCGCGCCGAAGTCCACGGCGTCGTCACCTTCTTTCACGACTTCCGGCAACAGCCCGCTGGCCGTCATGTACTCAAGCTCTGTCGCGCTGAAGCCTGTCAGGCCGCCGGCGGCGACGCGCTCGCTGCGCGCGCGGAGGCTCGGCTGGGCGTTCGTTTCGGCGACACTACCCAAGACGGGGGTGTCACGCTTGAGCCGGTTTATTGCCTCGGTCTCTGCTCGGTATCGCCGTCGGCGATGATCGACGGCCGCATCGTCGCCCGCATCGACGACAAGAAACTCGATGCGCTGCTGGCGGAGACCGACCGATGAGCGGCACCCGCGTCTACATTCCGGGCGACGCCGTTGCGGTGGCCTGCGGTGCTGATGACCTTGTGCGCGCCATCGCAGCGGCGGCGAGGAAACGCAAACGCGACATCGAGATCGTCCGCAACGGATCGCGCGGCATGCATTGGCTCGAGCCGATGCTCGAAGTCGCGACCGAGCAGGGCCGCATCGCCTATGGTCCGGTCGAGATCGACGACGTCGATAGCGTGCTTGACGCCATGCTGGCGGGCGGTGGCGAGCACAAGTTACGTGTTGGCGCACCTGAAGAACATCCATTCCTGAAAAGACAGACGCGGCTGACTTTCGCTCGCTGTGGCATCGTCGATCCTCGCTCGCTCGACGATTACAAGGCCCACGACGGCTATAAGGGTCTGGCCAAGGCCTTGGCCAATCCCGCAGGTATTGTCGACGAGGTCACGCAATCCGGCTTGCGCGGCCGCGGCGGCGCCGGATTCCCCACCGGTATCAAGTGGAAGACGGTGGCCGAGGCCAAGGCCGATCGCAAATACATCGTCTGCAATGCCGACGAAGGTGACAGCGGCACCTTCGCTGATCGCATGATCATGGAAGGCGATCCGTTCGTTCTGATCGAAGGCATGACCATCGCCGGCATCGCCGTCGGCGCTATCAAGGGCTTTATCTATATCCGCTCGGAATATCCGCACGCGATCGCGGCGATGAACGAGGCCATTAATGCCGCGCGGCGCGGCGGCATGCTCGGCAAGAGCGTGGCCGGTTCAGCCTTCGCCTTCGATCTGGAAGTGCGCGAAGGCGCCGGCGCTTATGTTTGCGGCGAGGAAACTTCGCTGCTCGAAAGTCTTGAAGGCAAACGCGGCCTGGTTCGGGCTAAGCCACCGCTGCCTGCCCATAAGGGTCTGTTCGGCAAACCGACCGTCATCAACAATGTGCTGTCGCTCGCGACCGTGCCGGTCGTCATGGACAAAGGCGCGGCGTTCTACAAAAATTTCGGCATGGGCCGCTCGCGTGGCACCATGCCGATCCAGCTCGCCGGCAATCTGCGATATGGCGGCCTGTTCGAAACCGCGTTCGGCATCACGCTCGGCGAACTGGTCGACGATATCGGCGGCGGTTGCTTCACCGGGCGTCCGGTGAAAGCGGTCCAGGTCGGCGGCCCGCTCGGCGCTTATTTCCCGCGCGCTTTGTTCGACACGCCGTTCGATTACGAAGCTTTCGCGGCGCGCGACGGCTTGATCGGTCACGGCGGCATCGTGGTGTTCGACGACAGCGTCGACATGGCCAAGCAGGCGCGTTTCGCCATGGAATTCTGCGCCATCGAATCCTGCGGCAAATGCACGCCCTGCCGGATCGGCTCGCCCCGCGGCGTCGAGACGGTCGAGCGCATCATGCGCGGCGAAGAGCGCGAGAAGAACATCGCGGTCCTCAGCGATCTCTGCAACACCATGAAATTCGGCTCGCTGTGCGCGCTAGGCGGCTTCACGCCCTATCCGGTCATGAGCGCGCTCAGCCATTTCCCTGATGATTTCGATGCCGCGCCGCGCTTGCAGGCCGCGGAATAGGAGAAGCGCGATGTCACTCGTGCAAGAAATCGACTACGGCACGCCGAAATCAAAGGCAGAGAAAACCGTCACGCTGACCATCGACGGCCAGCAGGTCACGGTGCCGGAAGGCACCTCGATCATGCGCGCAGCCATGGAGCTCGGCACCCAGATTCCGAAACTCTGCGCCACCGACATGGTCGACGCCTTCGGCTCCTGCCGGCTCTGCCTCGTCGAAATCGAAGGCCGCGCCGGCACGCCGGCCTCGTGCACCACGCCCGTCGCCCCCGGCATCGTGGTGAAGACGCAGACCGAACGGCTTAAGACGATCCGCAAGGGCGTGATGGAGCTCTACATCTCCGATCATCCGCTCGACTGCCTGACCTGTTCGGCCAACGGCGATTGCGAATTGCAGGACATGGCGGCCGCCGTGGGCTTGCGCGACGTGCGTTACGGCTATGCCGGCGAGAATCATGTGTTCGCCAAGACCGACGGCAAGTCGAACGACAATTGGCTGCCGAAGGACGAATCGAACCCCTATTTCACCTACGACCCGTCGAAGTGCATTGTCTGTTCGCGCTGCGTGCGCGCCTGCGAAGAAGTGCAAGGCACTTTCGCGCTGACCATTGCCGGCCGCGGTTTCGGCAGTCGCGTATCGCCGGGCATGGAGGAATCCTTCCTCACCTCCGAATGCGTGTCGTGCGGCGCCTGCGTGCAAGCCTGCCCGACGGCGACGCTCAATGAAAAGAAGATGATCGAGATCGGCACACCGGAGCATTCGGTGGTGACGACCTGCGCCTATTGCGGCGTCGGCTGTTCGTTCAAGGCGGAAATGCGCGGCGACGAACTGGTGCGGATGGTGCCCTACAAGGATGGTGAGGCGAACCGCGGCCATTCCTGCGTCAAAGGCCGTTTCGCCTGGGGTTACGCAACCCACAGGGAGCGCATCCTGAAACCCATGATCCGCGCCAAGGTCAGCGATCCGTGGAAGGAAGCGAGCTGGGACGAAGCGATCAATTACGTTGCATCCGAGTTCAAGCGCATTCAATCGAAATACGGCAAGGACTCAGTCGGCGGCATCACGTCGTCCCGCTGCACCAACGAGGAGACATTCCTCGTTCAGAAGCTGATCCGCGCGGCCTTCGGCAACAACAACGTCGACACCTGCGCGCGCGTCTGCCATTCGCCGACCGGCTATGGTCTCGGCCAGACTTACGGCACCTCGGCCGGCACGCAGAATTTCAACTCGGTGGAAGAGACCGACGTGGCGCTGATCATCGGCGCCAATCCCGCCTCCGCGCATCCCGTATTCGCCTCGCGCTTGAAGAAGCGGCTGCGTCAGGGCGCGAAACTGATCGTGATCGATCCGCGGCGCACCGAAATGGTGAAGAGCGCCCATATCGATGCGGCGTATCACCTCGCGCTACGCCCGGGCACCAATGTTGCGATCGTGACGGCGCTGGCGCACGTGATCGTCACCGAGAAGCTCTACGATGAAAATTTCATCCGCGAGCGCTGCGACTGGGACGAATTCCTGCACTGGGCCGATTTCGTGTCGCAACCGCGCAACAGCCCGGAAGAAGTCGCCAAGATATCGGGCGTGCCGGCGCAGACCATCCGCGAGGCGGCGCGGCTTTACGCCACCGGCGGCAATGGCTCGATCTATTACGGGCTGGGCGTCACCGAGCACAGCCAGGGCTCGACCACAGTGATGGCGATCGCAAACCTGGCGATGGCGACCGGCAATATCGGCCGTGCCGGCGTCGGCGTGAATCCGCTGCGCGGCCAGAACAATGTGCAGGGTTCGTGCGATATGGGTTCATTCCCGCATGAGCTGGCCGGTTACCGGCACATCTCGCTCGAGGAACCGCGGCGTCTGTTCGAGAAAGATTGGGCGGTGTCGCTCGATAAAGAGCCGGGCCTTCGCATCCCGAACATGCTCGACGCCGCAGTCGACGGCACGTTCAAGGGCATCTACATCCAGGGCGAAGACATCCTGCAATCCGATCCCGACACCAAGCACGTGTCGGCCGGCCTCGAAGCCATGGAATGCGTCGTCGTGCAGGACTTGTTCCTCAACGAGACGGCGCGCTTCGCCCATGTCTTCCTGCCGGGCTCCACCTTCCTCGAAAAGAACGGCACCTTCACCAATGCCGAACGGCGCATCCAGATGGTGCGCAAGGTGATGGCGCCGAAGAACGGCTACGAGGACTGGGAGATCACCGTGATGCTCTCCAAGGCCCTTGGCTATGAGATGCACTACGATCATCCGTCGCAGATCATGGACGAGATCGCGCGCCTGACCCCGGGCTTCGCCAATGTCTCCTATGACATGCTCGACAAGCGCGGCTCGGTGCAGTGGCCCTGCAACGACAATGCGCCGGACGGCTCGCCGATCATGCACGTCAACGGCTTCGTGCGCGGCAAGGGCAAATTCATCCTCACCGAATATATCGCCACCGACGAGAAGACCGGACCGCGCTTTCCGCTGCTCCTCACCACCGGCCGCATCCTGTCGCAGTACAATGTCGGCGCGCAGACGCGCCGCACCGACAACTCGCTCTGGCACAAGGAAGACCTGCTCGAAATCCACCCGCACGACGCCGAGCAGCGCGGCATCCGAGACGGCGACTGGGTACGGTTGGCGAGCCGCGCCGGTGAGACCACGCTGCGAGCGCTGATCACCGACCGCGTGGCGCCGGGCGTCGTCTATACGACCTTCCACCACCCCGACACCCAGGCCAACGTCATCACCACCGACTATTCCGACTGGGCGACCAATTGCCCGGAATACAAGGTCACCGCGGTGCAGATTTCGCCGTCGAACGGACCGTCGCGCTGGCAAGAGGAATATGAGGAGTTCTCCCGCCAGAGCCGCCGTATCGCGCCGATGGAAGCGGCGGAGTAACAGTGTGCTCCCGCCGCTCGAACGGGTGAAACGCATCGCCTGGCGGCGGCAGGGCCGCGTTGCGGGCGAACGCGCCATTCCGCAAGAGACGGCGATCTCGTTCACCTATAACGGCGGTTCGTACGCCGTGATGATGGCGACGCCGCAAGACCTTAAAGACTTCGCCTACGGCTTCAGCCTGACCGAAGGTATCATCGCGTCGATCGACGAGATCGAGCGGCTGGACGTTATCGAAGAAGAGCTCGGCATCGAGTTGCGCATGTGGCTCACCGAGCCGCGCGGCGCGGTTTATGGCGAGCGCCGAAGACGGCTTGCCGGACCGACCGGCTGCGGGCTGTGCGGTATCGAATCTCTCACCGAAGCCGTGCGGACGCCGCGCAAGGTGCAAAGCCTAGCGGCGTTCCAGCCCGATGACATCATGAAGGCGCTCAACGAGCTGACGCCGGCGCAGGCGCTCAACCGAGAAACCCACGCCGTCCATGCCGCGGCATTCTTTGTGCCCGGCCAGCCGCCGATCGCAATCCGTGAAGACGTCGGCCGCCACAACGCGCTCGATAAGCTCGCCGGCGCTCTGGCGCGGCGGCAATTATCGGCCGCGGAAGGCTTTGTCGTTTTCACCAGCCGCGTTTCGGTCGAAATGATCCAGAAGTCGGCCGCGGTCGGCGTGCCGCTTGTGGTCGCGGTATCCGCGCCGACGGCGCTTGCGGTGCGCATAGCAGACGCGGCAGGAATTACGCTGGTCGCGGTCGCGCGCCACGACGGCTTCGAGATCTACACCCACTCTCATCGTGTCGTGCAAGATGCGCCCGCCGAGAAAGTGCCCGCCGAAAAGGTGTCCGCTCATGTCGCATGACGATTCGCCCGACAAGCTCGTCTATATGGCGAACCAGATCAGCAAATTCTTTGTCAGCCAAGGCGACGCCGTGGCGGTTACGGGAACCGCCGAACACATCAAGAAGTTCTGGGATCCGCGGATGCTCAAGGCGATCTTTGCGCATCTCGACAAGGGCGGCGCGGGACTTGAGCCAGTCGCCCGTCACGCCATCGAACAATTGCAAAAAGCGGCGGCCAAAGCCTGACGCCTCGGCAGAATAAAGCCGTGGCGTAAGCTCAGCCGGCTTTGCGGGCCGTGGCCTGCGCGTTGCGGCCGATCCAATTGCCAAGTGTCCTGACGAAAAGATTAGGGCGCGTGTTGGCGTCCATCGCAATGACGTGCTCGACCGGCCCCGGCGCTACGGGCCGCCGCTTGCCGTTGCCGCGCGCGCTTCGCTTTTTCCCGCGCAGCGTTTTCTTGACGTGCGCGAGCGCGATCGGCCCGACATGGGTAAGGAAGACCTTCTCATGGGGCCGGCTCAGAGTTCTCGACCGCTTGCTTCAAGGGCAGCCATTTCACCGCTTTGACGTCGCCCATCAGCTCGCCCGTCGGCAAGCCTGCGGCCCGCATCAGCCAGAACTGCACGATCTTGATCTTGCCTTCGACCGCATAAGCCATCGAGCCGAGGAACTCGTGGACCGACACGTCGTAGCCGGTTTCTTCCAGCACTTCGCGCTTGGCGGCATCACGGGGGTGCTCGCGCGGCAGGAGCTTGCCCTTGGGAAGCACCCACGCCTTCTCACGCCGCAACCGCACGACGGCGAAGCGGGGCCGAAGATTTCCGCGTAAGACAATGCCGCCCGCGGCCAGAATCGGCGCCGGACGCTTCGCCGAATCAGTCATGAGAAATTTATGCCGGACCGAGTCCGGCCGGGCAAGCTAAGATTGTTCGCCGCTGTGGGCATTTCGGCTGCATCGTCCGTTTATGACACGTCGATGACGATTTTGCCGAAATGCCTGTTGGCGCGCATCATTTCGAGCGCATCGGCGACGGCGGCGAGCTTGAAAGTCTTGTCGATCGGCAGCGACAGCTTGCCGGCTTCGAGCGCTTCCCACAGATCGGCGCGCAGCAGCCGATTGATCTCGCGGACTTCCTCCGCGGTGCGGGTGCGGAAGGTGACACCGATATAGTCGATGCGTTTCATCGCATGCAGGTCGAAATTGAACTCGCCCTTCATGCCGCCGAGCCGGCCGACATTGACAATGCGGCCGAGCAGCGCCGCCGCTTCGAGATTTTGATTGGCGACGCCGCCGGAGACCATATCGACGATCAGGTCGACGCCCTTGCCGCCGGTCGCTTTCTTGACCTCGGGCGGCCAGTTCGCATCGCTCGAATCGAGCGCGAGATCGCAGCCGTATTCCTTGAGTCGCGCGCGGCGCGCCGCATTGGTCGAGGTGCCGATCACCAGCGACGCGCCCAAGAGCTTGCCGATCTGCATGCCCATCAGGCCGACGCCGGAGCTGGCGCCCTGGATCAACAGGGTCTCGCCGCGCTTCAAGCGCCCGGCGGTCGCGACCGCATTGTGCATGGTCTGCAGCGCGATCGGAAAGCAGGCCGCCTGCGCATAGGTCATGTTGTTGCCGGGGATGCGATGCACCCGGCCGAAATCGGTGACGACATATTCCGCGATGCCGCCCGGCGACGACGCCATCACGCGCTCGCCCGGCTTGATGCCCTGCACCTCGGTGCCGACCGCCTCGACCTCGCCCGCCGATTCAAGCCCAATCCGCGCGCCGACGCCGCCAACGCTGCCATGCTGATGGCCCGACGCCACCAGCAGATCGGCGCGATTGAGGCTGGTCGCCCGCACCTTGATCAGCACCTCATTGGGCTTTGGCTCGGGCCTAGGCAGATCGCGGATTTCGACCCCCTTTTCGCCGACCACGGCTGCTTTCATGGCATTCCCTCCGGTTCGTATTTCTTGTCCGGCTTGTGCTATCGTCCATGCCGCCGCCGAGTTCAACTGGGAATTCGGCCCAAATGAACTTTGCTGATGAACCAGCTCATCCGCCCCCATATTGCCGCCTCGGCCTGTCCGCACGACTGCCCGTCGACCTGCGCCCTCGAGGTCGAGGTGTTCGATGGCCAAACCATCGGCCGCATCCGCGGCGCCGAGGACAATGCCTACACCGCCGGCGTCATCTGCGCCAAGGTCGCGCGCTACGCCGAACGCGTCAGCCACCCCGACCGGCTTAAGCATCCGCTGCGCCGCACCGGCCCGAAAGGCTCCGGCCAATTCGCGCCGATCTCCTGGGACGATGCGCTCGATCTCGTTGCCGAGAAATTTCAACAAGCCGAACAGAAACACGGGTCGCAAGCGGTCTGGCCGTATCTCTATGCCGGCACCATGGGCTACGTGATGCGCGACGGCATTCATCGCCTGCGCCACGCCAAGAAATATTCCGGCTTCTTCTCGACCATCTGCGTCAATCCGGCATTCACCGGCTTCATCGCCGGCACCGGCAAGCTCGCTGGCGCCGACCCGCGCGAAATGGCGAAGTCCGATCTGGTGGTGATCTGGGGCACCAATGCGGTGAACACCCAGGTCAATGTGATGACGCATGCGACCCGCGCCCGCAAGGAACGCGGCGCGAAAATTGCGGTCGTCGACGTCTACATGAACTCCACCATGCGGCAGGCCGATCTGCCGGTTTTGATCCGGCCCGGCACCGACGGCGCGCTGGCCTGCGCGGTGATGCATTGCCTGTTCCGCGACGGCAAAGCCGATTGGGATTATCTGCATCGCTACACCGATGCGCCGCACGAATTCGACGAGCATTTGCGCAGCCGCGATCCGCACTGGGCGGCCGCGATCACCGGCTGCGCAGCCGAAACGATCGAAGCCTTCGCCCGCCTGATCGCGGAACGGCCGCGCGCTTTTTTCCGGCTCGGCTACGGCTTTTCGCGTTCGCGCAACGGCGCCGTCAATATGCACGCCGCAAGCTGCATTGCCGCCGTCATCGGCTCCTGGCGCCATGAAGGCGGCGGCGCTTTCCACAACAACGGTGCTATCTTCGGTCTCGACACCAGCCTGATCGACGGCAGCGATCTGCGCGATCCTGCAATCCGCATGCTCGACCAGTCGCGCATCGGTGCGATCCTGACCGGCGACGAGGCTGCGCTGCTCGACGGGCCGCCGGTCACGGCCATGCTGATCCAGAACACCAACCCGGTCTCCGTCGCGCCCGATCAGGAAATCGTCAAGCGCGGCTTTGCGCGCGACGACCTGTTCGTCTGCGTCCACGAGCAGATGATGACCGACACTGCCAAGATGGCGGATATCGTTCTTCCCGCCAGCATGTTCGTCGAGCACGATGACATCTACACGGCGGGCGGCAGCCAATATATTCTGCTCGGGCCGAAACTGGTCGATCCGCCCGGCGAATGCCGCAACAATCACGAAGTGATCTGCGCGCTGGCAAAACGGCTCGACGCCGAACATCCCGGCTTCGGCAAGACGCCGCGGGAATTGATCGACGCCACGCTGCGGAAATCCGACCGTGGCACGCTTGCGGAGATCGAAGCGAATCGCTGGATCGACTGCCAACCGGATTTCGAGACGGCGCATTATCTCAATGGCTTCGCCTATCCCGGCGGCAAATTCCGCTTCAAGCCGGATTGGCCGACGGTGCCGTTTCGCCGCTGGCACCGCAACGTCCCAACACCGGCGATGCCGAAACTGCCGGACCATTGGGAAGTGATTGAGGAGGCCGACACCGAGCATCCGTTCCGGCTTGCCACCTCGCCCGCCCGCGGCTTCCTCAATTCGACTTTCACGGAAACGCCGACCTCGCTCAGCAACGAACGGCGCCCCGAAGTCATGATCCATCCTGACGACGCTACACCGCTTGGCGTCAGCGGCGGCGACGAGGTCACGCTCGGCAATCGGCGCGGCCAGGTGCGGCTGCATGCAAGATTATTCGACGGCGTGCGGCGCGGCGTGTTGATCGCTGAATCGATATGGCCCAACTCCGCTTACGCCGACGGCCGCGGCATCAACACGCTGACCGGCGCCGACGCGATCGCCCCGTTCGGCGGCGCGGCGTTCCATGACAATAAGGTGTGGGTGCGGAAATCGGCGTGACGATTGCGGTAAAGCCGCGGCGAATTCTTTCAATAAATCCCGAGCAACGGCCAATAAAACGGGACCAGGAGCATCAGGACAATAAATTCTATGACCGTCAACCAAGCGCCGACCTTGACGAGATCCTGGGCTTCGAAATAGCCGTAGGAATAACCGACAATCAAAACGCCGGACTGGTATGCGAAGAGCTTGCCACCCGCCGCGAAGGTCCAAATCAGCCCGAGCTGAAGCGGGTTGAGGCCGTGCGTTTTGGCAAACTCCATGACCAGCGGCATCGACGTGGCCAGCATGGAAATTTCGCTGGCCAGCAAAAAGTGATAGATGAACGCAACCCAATAGAGCACGGCCGTGATGCTGTAGACGTTGGTCAGAAACGGCGCGATCCAATGGAAGACGCCATTGGTGAGGACATCGAGCCCCTTGGTGGCCTCGAGCACGTTCCCCATGCTGACTGCTTCGGCCACGAAGAACACGGGCATGTAATTGAGCCGGCGCATGTCGTCGGCTTCGAGCAAGCCGACATGAGGCAATAAGGCAAATAGGCCCACCCCCAGCGCAACCATCGTGGGCGGCAAGTGGTGCAGGAAATCGGTGACCCAGAGCAGGATGGCACACGCGATCAGGACTGCGGCCTTGGTTTCGGCGATCGACCACGGCCCCATTTTGTCGAGCGCGTCCTGGAAGTAAGCCTTGTCCGGAGCATAGGCGGTCGGTTCGGGAGGGTAGAGCCACAGCGTCAGCCGCCATGCGACCAGCACGGTAACAAGGCTGCAAGGCAGGAACGCAAACAGCCAAACTCCCCACAGCACCTCAACGCCGCCGACCTTTGCCATGAGGCCGGCCGCGGTGATTGATCCGGCGCCAGCCAGGATCATCTTGTCGAAGATATTTCCCGTATAGGTCAGGATCAGAAACATACCGCGGGCGACATTGCTGCCCCGCTGGGCGTGATACGCTTCGACCAGGGCGAGAGCGATAGCAGCGAGAATGACCACGCGGGCGAGGCCGGAGGGTACGATGAAGGTCAGCAGGAAGTCGGTGACGATCAGTCCGAGCAGGATGCGCGGATAGGTGATGCCGACGCGCAGCATCACCGTGTAGGCGAGCCGGCGCGCCAGGCCAGATTTGCTGGCGATCAATCCAATCAGCATCGCGGCAAACAGGAACCAGGCGGTGTCGTTCGCAAAGCCGCTAAACGCGACGTTGAACCGGACCACGCCGAGCGCCCAGAACAGAAAGCATCCGATGAAACCGGCGAGAGCGAATTCGGTTGCCTGCGTGATCCAAGCGATGACCATGAATGACAGGATGGCAAATCCGTGCTTGGTCTGCGGCTCGAGATCGATCGGAGCGAACCAGATGACCAGTGGAACGATGACGCATAGGATCTGACCGGCCAAAACGAACTTCGAATGCTTTTGCTGCCACATTTGCTCGGCCGCAATTGCAGGCGATTCGATTGTCGTCATGGCGTCTTCCTCCGCTTTCAGCCGCCAGGTCGATGTGCCGATTGGTTCGGCAAGGCAAAATCGCTGCAAGCGGATCGACAACGACCATAGCAGTGCGGCGCACGCGGCTCTACCGGGGCCGGCGACCGGGCACATCTGCTCCACAAGCAATATTGTCTGTGTCCCGCGGGAGGCAGCCGGGGCGGGCGCCGCGGGCGGCAACCGCCCTGGGAGGGCGTAGGCCGCGACAATTTGTGGTGGGCGGAGCATTCGGCGCCGGGCATCACCCGGCGGCTTGGCGGCTTTACGACAGCTTTTCCCGGAAATAGGCGAGATGACCCTTGGTCACCACGTCGTCGGAATCGAGAACCTCATCCGGTTCGATATCGGACGCAATCTTGAGCCGTGTATAGATCGGCGCGAAATCCCGATAACAATCGTCAAGCAGTTTTTCGAAATTGTCGATCACGAAATAAGTCTGCTGAAAGTCGTCGATCATGTATTTCGTCCGCATGACCCTTTCCAAATCGAACCCGAGCCGGTTGGGCGACGCGCTCTCGAGCGCAAAGACGCTCTCGGTTGTCGACGACATGATGCCGGCGCCGAAAATGCGCAGGCCCGCGGGACTGCGGATCAGGCCGAATTCCACCGTGTACCAGTACAGCCGCGCCAGCTGCGGTAGCATCCCGAACGCCATCGCCCGCAGCCCGCCCTTGCCGTAGGCCTCCATGAAGCGCGCATAGACCGGGTTCGCCAGGAGCGGCACGTGGCCGAACACGTCATGAAAGATGTCCGGCTCCTGCAGATAATCGAGCTGTGCTTCCGGCCGGATGAACGCGGCGGCCGGGAAACGGCCGTTGGCAAGGTGATCGAAAAAGACATCGTCGGGAACGAGGCCGCTGACCGGAACGACGCGCCAGCCCGTGATCGTGGCGAGCCGGTCGCTCAAGCGTTCCATGTCGGGGATGCCGACCTCGGAAAGCTGGAGTTGATGCATCGCGGTGATGAATTCGTCGCAGGCGCGATTTTGCAGGGTCGTTTGCGAGCGCGCGAACAGGCGGTCCCAGCGATCGTGTTCGGCGGCGGAATAGGAACCCCAATCCTGATCGATGACGTAATCCGGCCGGTGCGGCGCATCGCGGTAACGATTGCCGGCGCCTGGATCGACAATATTTTCTTCGACGGCGGCAGGCATCGGTCTCTCCATCGGAACGGCGCGGCTAAGCCGTCAGCACGCCGCGCCGGATCTGGTCTTCCTCAATCGACTCGAACAGCGCCTTGAAGTTCCCTTCGCCGAAGCCGTCGTCGCCTTTGCGCTGAATGAACTCGAAGAAGATCGGCCCGATCACGGTCTTCGAGAAAACCTGCAGCAGGATTTTGGTGGCGCCGCCGTCAACGACGCCCTCGCCATCGATCAGGATGCCGTGCTTCTTCATGCGCTCGACCGGTTCGTCGTGGCGGCGCACGCGTTTGAAGCTGTTGCGGTAATAGGCGTCCGGTGGCCCGGGCATGAACTGCAAGCCGTTTGCCGCCAGCGCGTCGGTCGCGTCGTAGAGTTCATCCGTGCCCACGGCGATGTGCTGGATGCCTTCGCCCTTGTAGTCGCGCAGATACTCTTCGATCTGCGAATTGGCGTCGGCCGATTCATTGATCGGAATGCGGATGCGCCCGCATGGACTGGTCAGCGCACGCGAGAACAGGCCGGTATGCTTGCCTTCGATATCGAAGAAGCGGATTTGCTGGAAATTGAACAGTTTTGTGTAGAAGCCGAACCAGGTGTCCATGTTGCCGCGCTTCACGTTATGGGTGAGATGGTCGAGATAATAGAAGCCCACGCCGGGCGGCTTCGGATCGCGCGCGCCGGTCCAGTTGAATTCCTCGTCATAGGGCGATGCGCCATCGCGATAACGGTCGATGAAGTAGAGTAGAGAACCGCCGATGCCTTTGATGGCCGGCCCCGCCAAAGTCTTGTCGGCGCCGTCGTAAGGTTCGGCGCCGTGGCTCACGGCGTGTTCGAACGCCTGCTCGGCGTTGACGACACGCCATGCCATCGAGGCGGCACAGGGACCGTGCTGGGCGACGAAGCGTGACGCGAACGAGTCCGGTTCGGCGTTGAGGATGTAATTGATGTCGCCCTGGCGATAGACCGCGATGGCCTTCGTCTTATGGCGGGCAACCGGCGTGTAGCCCATGCGCACAAACAGCTTCGCCAATTCATCAGGGCGCGGATGGGCGAATTCGACGAACTCGAAACCGTCGGTGCCGATCGGATTTTGCGCGCTGATCTTGGCGGGCGGTGCGTCGTGCGGAAATGGGCCCATGAGGTCCTCCGAATTCTCTACCCTCGCAGTCAGCTTACCGCGCCATCGGCACAAAGGTTGTGAGAAATGGCACTCAACAGGGATAAAGCTGTAATATTCTTGCGGATTAATGCCGTATTGTGCGAGAATCGTGCATGGACGGATTCGACCTCAAACTGCTCGACGCGCTTCAGCAGGACGGCAGGCTGACCAATAACGAATTGGCCGAGCGGATTGGGCTGTCGCCGTCGCAATGTTCGCGCCGCCGCGCCGCGCTGGAGCAATCCGGCATCATCGAGGGCTACCACGCTTCCTTGGCGAACGAAGCGGTCGGCCTCGGCGTCTTGGTTTTCGTCCAAGTCAGTCTGGCGGCGCAATCGCCGGACAGCGCGCAGGCCTTCGGCAAATTGATCCGCGGCATGCCGGAAGTTCAGGAAGCGTTCTCGCTGACCGGCGAGGCGGATTATTTGATCAGAATGGTGCTGCCGGATCTCAAGGCGCTGTCGCGCATCCTCAACGAAGTGCTGCTGCCGCACCGCAGTGTCGGCCACGTGCGGACATCCGTCGTGCTCGATCGCATCAAACAGACAACGCAATTGCCGCTAGGCCATTTGTTGGAGGAAAAGTAGCAACCATTAAGCGCTGAGTGCTCTTTCCGTCCAGGGCGTACCACGCTGGACGACAGTGTTGGCGTAGATCAGCAACTTTCTGGCGCAGGCGATGAGGGCTTCATTGTGGGCTTTTCCGCGTGCGACGAGACGGGTGTAGAGCTCGATCAGAGCTTTGTTCCAACGGAAGGCGGCCGGCAGGGCAGCGGCAAACAGCGAACGGCGTAGCCGCCTGCGGCCACCGGCGATGTGTCGCTCGCCCTTGTGCTTTCCGCTGTCATCATCGAAGGGCGCAAGACCGGCCAAAGCCGCGGCTTCCTCGCGGCTAACCTGGCCGAGTTCGGGCATGCGAATGATGAGAGCCAGTGCCGTGCGCTCGCCCAGCCCGGGAATGCTGAGTACGAGACCGAGGCGACGGCCGAGGTCATCATAGGCGCGCAACGCCGCGACGATCCGCAATAGCTCGGCCGATCGTCGGGCCTTCAATCGCGCGATATCGGCCGCCACCATGCGCCGCTGTCTGGCATCACCGATATGCTCGAGCCGGGTCTTGAAGCGGGCGATGTCCTCCTCGATCTGCTCGACGAACGTCAGATCGTGAGCCAACTTTGTCAAACGTTCGTCCGGCTCGATGCGCGGCCGATCGATCGTCGCGGCACAGGCGGCGATGAGAACGGCATCGAGCTTGTCGTTCTTGGCACGACGCAGATGCAGGCGAGCATAGGCTTTGACCTGGATCGGCTGCAGAACCAGGACGGTAAAGCCCTCGGCCCGCAACCAACCGACCACACCGGATTCATAGCCACCAGTTGCCTCGATGCCGATACGCATTACCCCGGCGCTGGTAGGCGCGGCAGCGAGGCGCCGCCAGCCTGCCGGCGTGTTGTCCACTTGCCAGTGTTCGCCACCGCCGTGAATCGCGATGTCGAGCTTGGCCTTGGATGTATCTATTCCGGCCGTTCTGCTATTCTGCGTCATCTTCGTCGACCCTGCCTTGTTGAGCGAACCATCTTGTTCCGGCAACCATCCGGGTCCGATGAAGGCGCTGACGACGATCACGCTACGGGGCAGCAACAAAACTGCTCAGGGTGGGCTCGATCCGATCGCCAGCCGCTCTGCCGCGGACGGCCATCCGCGGCAGAGCATTCCTTTCGGAACAGGCAGACGATAATCGATCTCGCTATAACAAGGGTGGGTTAGCCGAAGGCATAACCCACCGTCTGGAACGCGGCAGGTTACGCCGCTTCGCGGCTAACCCACCCTACAGACTCTACAAAATCACGACGCCCGCGGAATGCGCAGCGGCATGGCGTCAGCCGCCACGATCTCCTTGCCGATCGGCCACAGTGCGATGCCGGCCAGTTTCAGATGCGCCCAGGCGAATGGAATGCCAACGATCGTGATCGCCAGGCCGATCGCGGCGATGAGATGGCCAAGCGCCAGCCACCAGCCGGCCAGTACCAGCCAGATGATGTTGCCGAGCAGGCCGAAAGCGCCGGTGCCGATATCGTGGCCGGAATATTCGGCGCGCGACACCGCCCGCCGTCCGAACGGTAGCAGGGTATAGGACGCGATATTAAGCGCCGACCACGCCCAAGGCAGGCCGATAATGGTGATGGCCATGATCAAAGCGGCGATCACCCAGCCGACAGCCATCAACAGACCGCCGAAGACGATCCATAGTATGTTCAGGAGCAGAGAGATTGGGCCCATGAATGGTATGTAGATCGGCCTGGTGCGGCTTCAATAGCGTAGCCTCTATGTCGCCGTCCGGCGTTAATCCTCCCCCGTGAAACGGGGGAGGTGCCGCGCAGCGGCGGTAGGGGCGCGGGAGGCGACGAAGCGCAGAGACTGGAAGTCGTATCAGCGACGCTCGTTCTCCTCTTGCTGCCCCGACGAAGCGTCGAGTCAGTCGCCCCTCCCACCGCGCTACGCGCGGCCTCCCCGCTAACGCGGCGCCGGAGTTTCTAATCAAACAACGCCACGGCCCGCGTCCAGCCGGCGGAGGCGGATTTTATCTTGTAGGGAAAGCACGCGACGGTGAAGCCGTGGTCGGGAAGCAGTTCGAGATTGCAGAGCTTTTCCATGTGGCAATACGGAATCTCGCGGCCGGCCTTGTGGCCTTCCCAGATGATCGACGGATCGCGCGTCTCGAGCCAGCGCTGCCGCATGTGGGAAAACGGCGCGTCCCAGCCCCACGCATCGATGCCGGTGACGCGCACCCCGCGCGAGGTGAGGTAGAGCGTCGCCTCCCGGCCCATGCCGCAGCCGGCGGTGAGATATTCGTCGGTGCCGACGCGTTCGCTGGCGCGCGTATTGACCAGCACGATGTCGAACGGTTTGAGCTCATGGCCGATACGCTTGAGCTCGGCCTCGACTTCCTTAGCGGTCACGACATGGCCGTCGGGCACTTTGCGGAAATCGAGTTTGACGCCGGGGCGGAAGAACCAGTCGAGCGGCACCTGGTCGATGGTCATCATCGGCTTGCCGTCGATGGTACGGGATTGGAAATGCACCGGCGCGTCCATATGCGTGCCGTTGTGGGTGGTGAGCTGGATTTGCTCGATGGCCCAGGCTTCGCCTTCCGGCAGCTCTTCGGGACGGAGACCGGGGAAAATCTCGCAGAGCTGAGCGGCGGTATCGGTGTTGCTGCGGTAGTCGATCTTCGGCCGCATGAACGGATAATCGTAGACCGTCTCGTTATCGAGCGGCGACGACAGATCGACAATCCGGCTGGGCAGTTTCATGGTTCCTCCGCTTCGCTTTTGCCTTGTTTTTCGGCGCGAAAATTAGTGGTTCTACCGTCAGGCTATACCGGTTATGGATGCCTCAGAAGAGGGTGCGGATGATACTGGTCACGGGCGCGAGCGGCTTTGTCGGCGCGGCGGTTGCCAAGTCGCTTGTTGCGGCCGGGCATCCGGTGCGCGTGCTGGTGCGCCCCACCAGTCCGCGCACAAACATTGCCGATCCGCGGCTCGACATCGCCGTGGGCGACCTGCGCGATGCCGGTTCGATCGAGCGGGCGACGAAAGATGTTCGCGTTCTCTTTCACGTCGCCGCCGATTACCGTCTATGGGCGCGCCATCCCGAGGAGATCGTCCACACCAATGTCGAGGGCACGCGGCTGCTAATGGCGGCGGCGCAGCGCGCCGGCGTCGAGCGCGTGGTTTATACCTCGAGCGTCGCCACGTTGAAGGCGCGGCCCGGCGGCGAACCGAGCGATGAGACATTTCCGCTCGATGTCAAACACGCGGTCGGCGCCTACAAATACAGCAAGGTCGCAGCCGAACGCGTGGTCGAAGCGATGGTCGTCGAGCAGAATTTACCGGCGGTTATCGTCAACCCGTCGACGCCGATCGGCCCCCGCGACGTGCGGCCGACGCCGACCGGACGGATCATCATCGAAGCGGCGGCCGGCCGCATGCCGGCCTATGTCGATACCGGACTCAATTTCGTTCATGTCGACGATGTGGCCGCCGGTCATATCGCGGCTTGGCAGAAGGGCCGCATCGGCGAACGCTACATTCTCGGCGGCCAAAACGTGCTGCTCGGCGATATGTTGCGCGATATCGCCCAGCGTGTCGGACGGAAGCCGCCGCGCCTGCGGCTGCCGCGCCGGCTTATATACCCGATCGCCTATGGTGCCGAGGCCATCGCGCATTTCACCGGCCGCGAGCCGTTCGTCACCACGGTCGGGCTGAAGCTTGCGAAAGACCGCATGTTCTTTTCGTCGGCCAAAGCGGAGCGCGAATTGGATTACCGCCCGCGGCCCTATGGCGAAGCGGTCGCCGAGGCGATCGCCTGGTTCCGGCAGAATGGTTATCTGAAGCGGTGAATTGCTAATTCGTCATCCTGAGGCGCCCGCGCGAAGCGCGGGCCTCGAAGGATGCGTGGCACGGCCGTGCCGCCGTCGCCCTTCGAGGGCCGCTGAGCTTGTCATCGGGCCAACCGCTTCGGGCCGGACCCGTTGGCGGCCACCTCAGGGTGACGGGCCATTGGTCTGCTGAAACGAATTCGTTTAGTGCGCGGCGCTGCGTTCGCGGAGGAACTGAAAGAACTCGACGCCTTCGCGCAAGCGCCGCTTCATCATCTGCGGGCTGCGCACCATCTCGCCGACGATCGAAGCGATCTTGCCGGAGCGGAAATAGAAGCGCCGGTAAAACTCTTCGACCGAATCGAAGATTTCGGTGTGGTTGAGATGGGGGTAATGCAGCGGCGCGATCTGAACGCCGTGCTCGTCGACCAGTTCGGCATTGGCTTCGTCGAGCCAGCCTTTTTCCAGCGCCTGCTTGAACAGGAACGTGCCGGGATAAGGCGCCGCCAGCGAAACCTGAATGGTGTGCGGATTGATTTCGGTGGCGTAACGGATCGTTTCTTCGATGGTTTCCTTGGTCTCGCCCGGCAGCCCCATGATGAAGGTGCCGTGAATGGCGATGCCGAGCGTGTGGCAGTCCTTGGTGAATTTGCGGGCGACGTCGACCCGCATGCCCTTCTTGATGTTGTGGAGGATCTGCTGATTGCCGGATTCATAGCCGACCAGCAACAGACGCAGACCGTTGTCGCGTAGCACTTTCAGCGTCTCGTAAGGCACGTTGGCCTTGGCGTTGCAGGACCACGTAACGCCGAGCTTTTTCAGTTCCTTGGCGATCGCCTCGGCACGCGGGAGATCGTCGGTGAACGTGTCGTCGTCGAAAAAGAATTCCTTCACCTCGGGAAAGGCCTTCTGCGCCCAGGCGATTTCCTCGATGACGTGGCCGACGGAACGCGTGCGATAGCGGTGACCGCCGACCGTCTGCGGCCACAGGCAGAAGGTGCAGCGCGATTTGCAGCCGCGGCCGGTGTAGATCGAGAGATACGGATGCTTCAGATAGCCGATGAAATAATTTTTGATTTCGAGGTCGCGTTTGTAAACCGGCGTGACAAACGGCAAGCGGTCCATGTTTTCCAGGACCGCGCGCTCGTCATTATGGATGATGACGTCCTCGGCGTTGCGGTACGACAGACCGGCGATGTCGCTCCAGGCCCGGCCGTCGGCGACTTCCTTGATGGTGAAATCGAACTCGTTGCGGGCGACAAAATCGATCAGCGGCGAAGCCTGCAGGCTGCCGGCCGGATCGACCGCGACTTTGGCGCCGACCAGTCCGACTTTGATGGCGGGATTGGCCGCCTTGAGCGCCTTGATGGTCTCGATATCGGAAGGAAACGACGGTGCCGAGGTGTGCAGCACGGCGAGATCGTAGTCGCGCGCGCCGGCGGCCACCTGCGAGAGCTTGATGCCATGGGGCGGCGCGTCGATGAGCTTGGAATTTTCGACCAAAGCGGCCGGCTGGGCGAGCCAGGTCGGATACCAGAACGAGCGGATTTCACGCCGCGCCTGATAGCGAGAACCGGCGCCACCGTCGAAGCCGTCGAATGATGGCGCCTGGAGGAACAATGTACGCATCACGAATTAGCCTCGCTGTAAGCGACCAGCGTGTCGTCGGTCAGCACGCTGTAACGGTGGCCGCGCCATTCGACGCCACGGCCGAAGAAGCTCACGACGAACACCGCAAACGACAAGATGTCACGCAACGGTCCCATCCAGAACAGATCGTTACGCAACTGAAAGACACGGTCGAGTTCGGTCTGCAATATGAAACGGCAAGCGAGCGCGACCACGGCAATCGATGCCGCCGGCGTAAGGCCGCCGAACAAAATACCGAGCAGCGCGAACGGCAGCGCATGTGTGAGCACTAGCCCGCAATAGCCGAGCGGATCGACGGTGCGGATCGTGCGTGCCCAGCGCAGTTCATGGCTAAAAACTTCGCGCGCGGAACGTTCGGCACAGACATGGGCAACGACGCAGGACGGCATCGCCACGGCTAGGCCGGCGCGGCGGACCGCGGCACCGAGTGCATAATCGTCGGCGAGATGGTCGGCGACGGTTTCAAAGCCGCCGATCATCCGCAAAGTTTCCTGGCGCAACGCGATGGTCGAGCCGAAGCACGGCGTGGCAAGACCGAATTTCAAGCCGACCAGCACGCTCGGCAAAAAGTGGTAATCGATTGCCGCGGTGGACAAGCGCGCCCAGGTGCCGGTGGCGGGGGAGCCATGATAAAGGCACGTCACCAGACCGACGCCCGGTGTTGCAAGGCTCGCGATGACGCTTTTCAGATAATCGCGGCCGACGACGATATCGCTGTCGGAGATCACCAAAACTTCGTTCCGCGCCTCGCTGACCATGTTGATCAGGTTGGAAACTTTGCGGTTGCTGCCATGGCCGCGCGAATTGACGGTCAAAGTGAGATCGCAATCGGAGAAATCCGCGATCAGCTGCCGCACGACTTCGATTGCGGGATCGGACGGATCGTCAACGCCGAATACGATCTGGACCGGGCTCGGATAGTCCTGGGTGCAAAATCCGGCGAGGTTGGCGTAAAGGCCGTGTTCCGCGCCATGCAACGGCTTGAGGATGGTGACGGCCGGGCAGCTGCTAATGGTCGTGGCCGGGACCCAGCGGGCCGAGCCGCGCGTGACCCACGCCGCGACAAGCGCATACACGCAGCCGACCGCTGCGGCTGCGTAGCAGATCGTCGACGCCCAGTCGGCGGCATTTGGAAGAAACTCATTCACGCTGACACCCCTGGGCCATCCTGTATCGGGGCTGGTCCGATTATCAAGCCTATCGTCGGAGATTTCCGGTCAAAAACCGCCGGGAGCGGATACGTGTGACGTATCGGCCACGAGATGCGACATTCCGACGCTGCTTTATTAGGCGGTCTTGCGGAACTCTTAGCCGTTTCGTTTGCGGCGTGCTTTTCCAGCGGTGAGTACGCGGCCTCCTTCCAGCGCTTGCCATGCAAATAACGCGGGGATGCCAAGCACGAGATCGGGCACGCGCTTGATCAACGCCATCGCCAAAGCGGCATCGGCCGGAATGCCGAATATGGCGCAGGCGGCGACCAAGGCGCCGTCCTGAACGCCGAGACCTGCCGGCAGCAGAAAGGCGACGGCGCGGCTGCCCTGGCCCAGACTCTCAATGGCGAGCGCCTGGGCGACGCTTATGGGGTGTCCCATAAAGAACAGCGCAATCCACACTTCGGCCGCACCAAGAAAGATACCCGCAAGATGGACCGCGAGCGACGCCGCCAGGCCACGATGATTGCCCCAGATTTCCTGCAGACGGTCACCAAGATCGGCAACGTGGCTGAACGCGGGCCAGCGGCGCTTTTCACCGAAAGCGACCAGGAAACGCATGATCGGCTCGAAAGCACCGAAATTCAGCGCCAGGAAAAACCCGCCGACGGCAGGCAAAGACACCGCCAGGAGGACGAAAGTCGCGGTGCCGAGCCGATGGCTGCCAGCGAGATCAAGCACGATGGCAACGCCGGTCGCCACAAAAATCAGAAGGCTCACGACCTGGATGAAGATATCGACCAGGACACTCGCGATCGCCAAAGCGGTGGCGAGGCCGAATTGGGCGAGCAGCCGTGCGCCGATAATGTCGCCGCCGACGACCGCGAAGGGAAACAGCGCATTGATCGCTTCCCGCACAAACCGCAATCCGACGAAACGCCAAGCCCAGCCTGGCAACGGTATCAGAAGCAGCCACCAACCAGCGCCCGCCAACGCGACCGCCAGCGCCCGCACAACGACAACGAGAACCGTTGCCCATTGCGAGTGGACGATCGCATCCGCGACGGCGCCGAAGCCGTAATAGGCAGTAAGGCCAGAGAGAAGCGCGAGCCCGGCGAGAATGCCGAGCGAAGGTAGGAATTTCATCTCGGAATCTCTGTTCCAATTCTTTGAAAATAATCGTCGTTCTGGACGTGATGTGGGGCCGCGCAGCCTATAAGGCATGTACGTTTGCAGTGCAAAATCCGCGGAACAGTGTGTCTTTTCAGCACTAGTGAATCGCTATCACTCCCTTTTATCTTGGACGTTCATAGCGTCTGAGGGGACTACCCATGAAAAAAATCGCATTTGGAACTGCCGTCATCGTCGCACTTCTCAGCATCGCGGGCTGTGCTCAGGTTGGGAAGGGCAAAGCCCCGCCGCCGGTCGTGACTAAAGGCTAATCCGTCCAAAAACGGATGGCCGGGCCCGTCGCCATAATATTGCGGCGCAGACGGCGGGCTTTTTCGGGCGACGTCTCGCGTGCCCCGCATGCCGCTGATGTGGAGGTGGGGTCCACGTGATTATTGTAGTCGGTTTGGCATTTGAGGCACGCATCGCCGCGGGACCTGGGGTGCAGGTCATATGCAGCGGTGACGGCCGCAATTTGGTCGCCAGGCTCACCGAGGCAATCTCCGAATCGCGCAAGCTGGTTCATGGTTGCCCCGGCATCCTCAGTTTCGGCGTCGCTGGCGGCTTGGCGCCGCATTTGCGGCCCGGGACCTGCGTCATCGGCTCGGCCGTTCTTTCCGGCTCGACGTGCATGCCGATCAGCGCCGAATGGTCGCAAAAGCTGCTGGAAACCATCCCGGACGCGGTTTCCGGCATGCTGCTCGGCGTACCAGCACCTGTGGCCAATCCGGACGAGAAACAGGCGCTTTACCTCAAAACGGGCGCTATTGCGGTAGATATGGAATCCCACATCGTCGCCGCAGTGGGCCAGGCGCACGATCTGCCGGTGGCTGCGATCCGTGTCATCACCGACCCGGCCAAACGCTCCTTACCGGCTTCGGCGGTGGCGGCGATGCGCCCCAACGGCACCACCAATATCGCCGCCATGGTGCGGTCCGTGCTCAGGCGGCCGCGCGAAGTTCCCGCTCTGCTGCAGACGGCACTGGATGCCCGCGCGGCACGGGCTACCCTGGTAAGGGGCCGGCATTTGCTCGACCCCACTTTGACTGTGCCGCTCACGACCTAAGAGGCGTGCGTCATGCTCAATTCGGCAGCGGAAGAAATCAGCCAATGGGCCGAGCGCTGCCGAGTCTGGGCTAGGGGCGCGCGGACGCCGGAGCAGCGCGCCATGCTGCAGGGCCTGGAAAACGTTTTGAGCCAGGCCGCAAAAGACGCACAGCGAGATCTGCACCCGGACAGCTTGCCGACTTATACCCAGAAGAAATCCTAATCCGGCCGGATAAGCGGCTTTCGCTATTCCGGGACGGAGCCAACGGGTCCGCGCGAAGGCGCGGCCCGATGACCGGCTCCGCGCCGGCGCCCCGGAACGACCGCTCCTACGACAACGTCTCGAGCTTGCCGCCGACCGGAATATTCGGCGCCGACTTGTTTTCCATGATCACCAATTCAAAATCGTTGCCCTTGCGCTGCCACTGGCCGGCAACCAGCGACGTCTTGGTGACATTCTTCACCGGCTGGCCGGTCCATTTGATGCCGCCGACGATCGACTGGTAATCGGTTGAGACAATGGCATCGAGGATCGATTTCGGATCGATCGCCTTGGTGCGCTTGAGCACATCGATCGCCACTTCGAATAAAGCATGCTGATAGCCGATCGGCTGCGTCCACGGCCGCTTGGTCGCTTCGACATAGGCGTCGGTGAGTTCACGGGCGCCCTGGCCGGTCAGGCCGGATTTATACGGGAAGCTCGGCGTCCACCAGATTTCCGTCGTCAATCCGTTACCGCGCGGCCCCAGCGAATTCACCACCGACGGAAACAACAGCGCCTTGCCGATGGTGACGATCTTGGGATGGAAATTTTGCTGCGCGCATTGCGACCAGAACGTCGCGAAATCGGGCGGGATCATATTGCCGACGACGATCTCGGCGCCGGCCTGCTTGAACTGGGTGATCTGCGAGGTGAAGTCGTTGTTCATCACCTGATAGCGGCCGGGATCGAGCAACTTGTAGCCGGCCTGTGTCAGCGCCGGCGGCAGACCGTGCTGCGGATCGCCCCAGGCGTTGCCGTCGGCGTCGTTGGGAAACAGGCCGCCCGCGACCTTGTTGGTCGGCACGCTGTCCCACATCGGCAGGTAAGATGCGATCACATCCTCCAGGCCCCAGAAGAAATGATAGGTCCAGGTGAAGCCCTTTTTCGGATCGCCGTTGCGGCCGAAGAAGTAAGGCTGCCACGGACAATTGGTGGTGATGCAAGGCATCTCGTTGACTTCGGCCTGATCGGCCACCGGATTGGTCGTGTCTGGCGCCGACGACGCCAGAAGAAGGTCGACCTTGTCGTGCGAGATCAGCTCGGCGGCGACTTCGGCGGCGCGCGTGCCGCTCGATTGGCTGTCCTTGGTGATGATTTCGACCTGATAGGTCTTGCCGCCGCTCTTTAGCCCCGGGGCCAGAATTTTCTTCATCTGGTCGATGATAAAGCCGTCGGATTCCCCGAAGCCCGCCAGCGGGCCGGTCCGCGGGCTGACGTGACCGATCTTGATGGCCTTCGATTGCGCATTGGCCGGGATCACGCGCAGGATCGCCGGCGCCGCCAGCACACCGAGTCCGCCTTTGACCGCGGCACGGCGGTTAACCGCCACGCTCATTCCGGCACTCTTGTTGTCTTCGCCCATGGGAGTCTCCCTAATACGATTGTTCTACTAATTGTTCCGTGACGTTTTCAAATGCGCCACGACCTTGGCTCGAAGCGCGGCCTGTTGTTCCGCACCCCACTTACGAAACCCTTCGCCGGATTTGAAACCGAGCTTGCCGCTCGCAACAAGCTCTTTCAGATAAGGCGACGCCTCCGGCCGGCTGTCGATCGCCGGCAGCACATTGTTATGAATGGCGAGCGTCAGATCGGTTCCGACCAGATCCGCATTCTCGAGCGGCCCAAGCACCGCGATGCGGCGGCCGAACGAAGCCTTGACGACGGCATCGACGGTTTCGGCATCGCAGATGCCCTGCTCCACCAGCGAGATCGCTTCGCGCCACAACGCATGCTGCAACCGGTTGCCGATGAAGCCCGGCACGTCTTTCTTCACATGCGCCGGCTTTTTGCCGGCCGCCTGGTGCAACTGCATCGTCCACGCGACCGCCTGTTTCGAAGTCCATTGCGTTTCGATGACCTCGACCAGCGGCACCAGAAACGGCGGATTCCACCAATGTGTGCCAAGCGCGCGCTCGCGCTTCTTCAGACCTTGCATGATCGAGGTGATGGGAATGACCGATGTGTTGCTGGCGAGGATGGCGTCCGGCCGCACATGGCGTTCGATCTCGCCAAACAGTTTTTGCTTGAGCGGCAGATCTTCGAGCACCGCTTCGACAACGTAATCGGCGTCGCGGACCGCTTCGGCGAGATCGACACAGGGCCGCACCCGTGTTGTGGCATTCTCGTCGTCGCCAAGATCGCGCAAATTGGCGGCGATGCGCGATATCACCGTATCGAGGTTGTTCATGACAGTGTCGGTGATGGTGACCTCGTGCCCGGCAAGCGCGAAGACCTGCGCAATGCCGTGACCCATCAGGCCGGCGCCGACAACCGAGATTTTAGCCTTCGTCATAAAGAATCTCGCACTTGCACGCACGCTGACGCTCCTAACCTCGCCTGCCCCCGCAACCGGAAGCCGATAGCGAAGTTAGCCCGCGGTGTAACCACCGTCGGCGTAGAGAATGTGGCCGGTGTAGAAATCGGACGCTTTCGAAACGAGGAACAGCAGCGGGCCGGCGAGATCGGACGGCTCGCCGAGGCGTCCCTTCGGAACGCGGGTCAGGAAACCGGCGCGGGTCGTCTTCCCACGCTCGTCGTCGGCAAACATCCATTCGGTCAAAGGCGAGCGGAATACCGTCGGCCCCAAGGCGTTGACGGTGATGCCGGACGCGCCGAGCTCGCAGCCGAGCGCCTTGGTGATGCCGTCGACCGCCGATTTCGACGCGCAATAGGCCGTGTAGCCGGCCGGATGCCCCAGCAGTCCGCGCGCCGACGACATCAGAACGATCTTGCCGCCCCGGCCCTGCTTGATCATCTGCCGGGACGCCGCACGCGCCATCAACCAGGATTGCGTGACATTGGCGTCCATCACGTCGAGAAAGTCCTCGGCCTTTTGATCGACGATTTTCGCCACCTTGTTTTGTCCGGAAGCCACGACCAAGATGTCGAGACCGCCGAATTTCTCGACTGCCGCCGCGACGATGGCATCGCAATTTGCCTCGGAGCTCGGCCGCTTGGCGATCACCTCGACCTTGCCGCCGAGCTTGCCGCATTCGTCTGCGAGTTTTTTCAAGCCCTCGGCGTTGTTCGCGGCAATCACAACGCTGGCGCCGGCGGCTGCCAAAGTCTTCGCCGCGACGGCGCCGAACGCACCGGTCGCGCCGGTGACGATTGCCGTCTGGCCGCGCACGTCGAACAGAGACGCCGGATTTTTCAGGAAGTCTTCGGACATGACTCACTCACCGTTTCTCTTTCTCCTCCCCCTGAAAGGGGGAGGCCGGGTGGGGGTCCGGCGGCAACGCTCGCGCAAGCATCGAAGACTGACCCCCACCTCCTCGCTTCGCTCGCTCCTCCCCCTTTTAGGGGGAGGACATGGCATCACTTCACCGGCGCAACGGCGACGGCGAGGGTGCATACCTCGTGGCTGCGATTGATGATTTCGCGGCTTTCGTTCGGGCCAATATAGCAGGTGTCTCCGGCCTTCAGGACGGTCTCCTTGCCGCCGACGATCACCGTGAGTTCGCCGGCGAGAATGTAATAGATCTTCTCCGGCGGCGAAGCGTCGGGACCGGCGCCGCCGCCCGGCAGGAAATGCGAGATGCCGAACACCAGCGTCTGCGAGCCGCCCATTTCGGCGCCAAACAAGCGAAAGGATTTGTAGTCGCGATGGTTCGGTGCATCGTAAGGCTTCGCTTCGGAAAATTTGCGGACGATCATGCGAAGTTCTCCCCCTTTTCGATCCGGTAGGTGCCCTTCGGGTCGACGATCGCGACCAGCCGGATGATACAGCCGTCGCCACGATCCCAATTCCAGGGGAAAAACGCAAAAGTGCAGCGCTTGCCCGTCACCTTGTCGATATCGCCGCCGACGTTTTCGATGCCGAGAATGCCGTTCTTGAACAGAATGCGGTGTACCGGCTCCCACTCCGGGAAGTCGTCTTTCCAATCGCGGCCGCCGGACCATTCCTTGTATTCGTCGGCGAGATGGGGATGCAGCGGGCCGTTGCGCTGGGGGCCGATGGCGGTCGCCAGTGGATGATCGTTGGCCTGCGTGTCGTGACCAACGACTTTGACTTTCTTTTCGACGAACCACTCGCCCGCCGACGGCACGAAGCCCGGCGAGCGGCAGAAATAATCCTCGCTGTCCTCGTACTGCTTGTGCCAGCCGGTGTTGACGATCACCACGTCGCGCGGCCGCACGATCTTGCCGGCGGCCTTTTCCAGATCGTCGTAAGTGATCTGCTCCCACTTCTTCTTTGGTAGCGAAATGACGATGCCGGAGCCGAAGAAATGCGGCAGCGGCACTTCGTCGATGAAAGGGGTGCCTTGAACGACATGGGCGGGCGCGTCGATATGCGTGGTGTTGTGCATCGAGGTGGTGATGCGCTGCGACAGCACGCCCGATTTGGCCATGTAATGGATGCGCTCGATCTTGACGTCCTCGAAATAAGGCCAGTTCGGCGATTGATACCCGAACCGGTGGGACAGGTTATAGAACTGAAGTCCCATCGAATTATCGAGGTTCTCCTCCATTGCAACGCCACGAATTTTTTTCACGAAAGCCTCCGCGTTTCCTTCAGGTCGCGCCGGATCGAGCAGCCTCACGACCATGTACCAGTATATGATACATCTGTATCGAACTCCGCCAGACCCGACAAGCGGCCCTGGCCATTACGCGGCAGCCGCCAGTATCTGACGCTCCAAGGCTTCCTTGGTTGCAAGCAGCCCCGCCACGATGGCGCGCTGATGATCGTAGAACCGATGCACCGGTACCGGCACCGAAATCGCCAGCACGTTGCCTAGCGGATCGCGCGTGACGATGCCGGCGGCGCAGATGCCGCGGGTATGTTCCTCGCGGTCGATGGCAACGCCGGTCTTGCGGGCCGCCTTCAGGTCGCGGAGCAGATTGCCGAGTTCGGTAATCGTACGCGGCGTGCGCCGCTGGTAGTTCGAGCCGATCAGCGCTGCAATCGTTTCGGCGTCGAGTTGGGCAAGATAGGCCTTGCCGTTCGCGGTGCAGTGCAGCGGAAAAGTTTCGCCGACCGCTGAGACCGCGCGCAACCGATGCGAGCCGATCACCTGATCGACAAACTCCATATGGTCGCCCCTGACCACGGCAAGATCGACGGTTTCTTTAAGCTCGGCCGAGAGTTGGACAAGGAAAGGCCGCGCCGCGGCAACGAAATCAAGCCTTGCCGCGGCGGCTAATCGCAAGATGGTCGGCCCAAGCCGCACCCGTCCGGTCGGCGAGGCGGCGATGAGAAGTTTTTCGGCCGCCAGCGCCGCGACGATGCGCTGCACCGTAGAGCGAGCAAGTTTCACGCGCTGCGCAATCTGACCGAGGCTCAGGCCGTCCGCCTCGTGCTCAAGCGCGCGCAATATCGCCGCCGCGCGCGCAATGACTTGGATCTGGCTCGGAGCCCGCTGCGCCGCCGTCGTCTTGCTCTTCCTCGCGCGCGAGCTAGCCGGCTTCATCCAAGTCCCCCGTTTCTGCAAGCTTGCTGGACATTTTGTGCTTTGATACAGGATCACCAGCATGCGGTACAGCGGCGGCGCCGCGGAACTCAACAAGACGGCAAAGCCCGGGGGAAACATGGTCGGCAAGATCGCGCTGGAAGAGCATTTTCTGTCTCCCGGATATGACGAATACTGGAAACCCACGGTCGGCAATGTCGACCCCAAAATCGCCGCCAATATCTTCGCCCGGCTAACCGATTTTGGCGAAATGCGGCTCAAGGCCATGGACGACGCCGGGATTGCCCGCTCGGTCCTCGCCATCGCCGGACCCGGCGTGCAAAGCGAACCCGATCCGGCGAGGGCACTGAAGAACGCCCGGCATTCGAACGATTTCCTCGCTGGCGAAGTGCAAAAGCGGCCAGACCGCTATTCCGGCTTTGCTCACCTGCCGATGCAGGACCCGCGTGGCGCCGCTGATGAATTGGAGCGTTGCGTGCGCGAGCTCAAATTTGTGGGCGCCATGATCAACGGCCACACCTTTGGTCAATACCTAGATCATCCCTCGCTGTATCCATTCTGGGAGCGCGCCGAAGCGCTCGGCGCTCCGATCTATATCCATCCTACCGATCCGGTTATGCCTTCCCCTGCGCTGGAAGGCGTCAATGGCCTGCGCCGCGCCACCTGGGAATGGGGCTTTGAGACCGGATCGCACGCCTTGCGCCTTGTCTTCAGCGGTCTGTTCGACCGCTTTCCCGGCGCCAAGGTCATGCTCGGCCATCTCGGCGAAACGCTGCCGTTTTTGCTGTGGCGCTTCGACAGCCGCGCCAAACTCTATAGCGTGAAGCTCGCCAAACAGCCGTCCGACTACATTAAGGAAAACATTGCCGTCACGACATCCGGCATGTGCTCTGCCGAGCCGCTTAATTGCACGATCGCAGCCCTCGGCCACGAGCGGGTGATGTTCGGCGCCGATTATCCGTTCGAATCTGCGCAGGAAGCCGGCGAATTTCTCGATCACGTACCGCTGACCGAGGCCGTGCGCGAGGATATTGCATCTAACAATGCCGTGCGGCACCTCGGCTTGGCGAAACTTTGACTGCCACGCCGAACACATCCTCCGCCAGCATGAGCACGAAAATCCTCATCGTCGACGTCCACGCCGAGATGTATCGCGACCGTTTGCAGCAGGAATTTCCTGCGCTGCAATTTACTATCTTCCATAGCGCAGCGGAGGTGGTCGGCGACCTATCCGACATTGACGCGATGATCATGTTCGGTATCGAAATTCGCGATCCTATGCTCAGCGGCGCGCCGCAATTGAAATGGATTCAATCGCTGGCGACCGGCGTCGATCATTTCCTGCGCTGCCCATCGCTCAAATCCGATGTCGTGATCACGAGCGGCCGCGGCATCCACGGTGCACCGATGCGCGAACAGGTGCTTTATATGATGCTGGCAATCAGCCGTGACGCAAAGCGGCAGGTCGAAGACCATCAGCACCGGATTTGGCAGCGCCGGCTGTGGAGCACGCTGCACGGCAAGACCGCGGTCATTGTCGGCACCGGCATCGTCGGCTCAGCAATCGGTGAAATGCTCAAGGCGCTCGGCATGCGCGCTGTCGGCGTCAGCCGCTCGCCTCGCCAGGCGGCCGGATTCGACGACATCATGCCGGCGGATCGGCTGGCCGACGCCGCAGCCAAGGCCGATTATCTCATCAATGTCCTGCCGGCGAGCGCTGACAATAACGGACTGTTCGGCAGCGAGGTTTTCGGCGCGATGAAGACTTCCGCTTATTATATCAGCGCCGGCCGCGGGCAGACCGTCGACGAGGCCGCGCTGATCGATGCGTTGAAAGGGCACCGCATCGCCGGCGCCGCACTGGACGTGTTCCAGACCGAGCCGTTGCCGCCGGACAGTCCGTTCTGGGGCCTGCCGAACGTGTTCATCACGCCGCATGTCGGCGGCTACGTCGTCGAATACGAGGATTTCATCATGCCGCTGATTGTCGACAACATGCGGCTATTCCTCGCCGGACGGCCAAACGAGATGCAAAATATCGTCGCGCGCTGATGCACCGCCCACCCGCCGAGCCAAAATCACAGCGCCCAACTCAATAAGCCCGGTCCGCTAAGCCCAGTCCGCTAAGCCCATGGCAGGACGACGATCCGGCCGACGAGATCGGGTGAATTCACCAGAAGTTCGTGTGCCTCGCCGACCCGCGCCAGCGGGAAGCGCGCAGCAACACGGGTTTGGATGCGGCCGGCGCCAAGTAGCTTGAGCACCGTCAGCATGTCGTTCATCCGTGCCCCGCGAATGCCAAGGAGATTCAGCTCCAGCCGGATCAGATCGGCCGCCGTAAACGGCACCGGCTCGCGGCCCTGCTCGCTGCTGATCACGATGCTGCCGCCGAGACGCATCGCACCGCCGAGGAAGCGCAATACCTCGGGACTGCCGGTGTAGTCGACGGCGTGATCGACACCATCGCCGCCGGTGAAGGCCATCACCTCGGAGCGGGCCCGCTCGGCGTCGGCGGTGACGACAGCCGCGTCGGCGCCGAGCTCGCGCAAGGCGGCGGCTTTGGCTGCGTGGCGGGTCGTCGCGATCACCCGCGCACCCGCGAGCTTGCACAACTGCATGGTCGCCTGGCCCATGCCGCCCGAAGCGCCGGCGATTAGCACCGTGTCGCCGAGTCGCACGCGCAGCCGGTCATGGACTACCCGGTGCGATGAGGAAAACGGCCAAAGCGCGATGCCGGCCTGTTCATAATCGACGGCGTCCGGCAAAGGCAGCCACATGCGCTCCTCGCGCACGAGATATTGCGCGTAGGAGCCGAATGCCTGATGACCAGGGATGGCGAGATTGCGTGACAGGTTGCCTAGCCCCCGCGCCGTCTCGATCGCATCTGGATCCTCGGGGTGGGTGACACCGATCACGCGGTCACCCGGCCCAAACCGCGTCACCGCTTGACCGATTGCAATCACCTCACCCGCCGCCTCGCGGCCCAATTGCTGCGGCAGCGGGAAGGCCGCGCGACCGGGAATTTGGTATCGCACGAGATCGCCGGCGCGGTACTTCACGTCCCAGCGCGACACCGACCCAGCGAAATTCTTGACCAGCACGTCACGTTCGCCGAGCGGCGGCAGATCGTATTCGCCGTAAACCAGTTTGTCCGGGCCACCGTACTCGAACAAACGGACGGCCATGGTCTTGGTGGGAATCGTCATCTTGGCAAGCTAGCAACTCGCCGACTGATGCAAAAGCGCCGCGAATTAAGACTGACTCCGCGGGTTTCAATCGCAGCGGAATTATTGCAAAGTCCGCGGCCCTAGAGAGATCAGGCATTGAAGACCATGCAGGTAGGAATGCGTACATTATTGGCTCTATGCGTTTGCGCGTTGTTCGCAACATCGGCACAGGCACAACAATATCCGGATCGGCCGGTCCATATCATCGTGGGCTTCGCCGCCGGCAGCGGGCCCGATGTGCTGGCGCGGGCCATCGCCGCCCAGCTCGGCGCGGATTTCGGCCAGAATTTCATCGTCGAGAATCGTCCCGGCGCCAATGCCACCATCGCCAGCAATGTCGTCGCGCAATCGGCGCCCGACGGCTACACGATGCTGTTCACCAGCGACTCGATCGCGCCGACGCCGTTCATTTATAAAAGCCTGCCTTATGACGTCTTCAAGGACTTGGCGCCGGTCGCGACCTGCGGCGTTCTCGATGGCCTGCTGATGCTGGTCAACCCGTCCTCGCCGGCTCATACGGTCGATGAATTCATCGCTTACGCGAAAAAGAACCGCGTGTTGTATGGCTCGCCCGGCGTCGGCAACGGATTGCACCTCGCAGCCGCTTTGTTCAACAAGGCGACCGGCCTCACCATGGAGCATGTGCCGTTCAAAGGTGCTTCGGAGGTTTCCGCGGCGCTACTGGGTGGCAATATCGACGTCATGTTTGTAACGCCGCCTTCGGTGCTGGGTCTGGTGAAAGACGGCAAATTGCGTGCGCTGGCTTTCACCGGTCAAAAGCCATTTCCGGAATTGCCCGACGTTCCGCTGATGAAGGATTCAGTTCCCAACTATCCGCCTATCAAAGCCTGGGGAATTTTCTTGGCGCCGGCAAAAACACCGGTCGCGCTTGTCGATAAGCTCAATGCAGCGATCCGGCATGCGTTACTTCAGCCTGCAGTCGCCAATGTCGTGCAGAAATCCGGCTATATGCCCGACGAGCGAACACCGGCACAGACGGCGGAATTTTTTCATCAGCAAGTCGATGCCGCCGGCAAGGCGGTCCAGGCCGCCGGCATAGAGCCGAATTGATATTGTCATTCCGGGACGTGGGCGAAGCCCGCGGGCCCGGAATCCATAATCACGAATCGAGAAATTATACTCGAGGCGGCGCCAATTGTTTGACGACTGTGATTATGGATTCCGGGCTCCTCGCTTCGCGAATGACACCATTCATTCCGGCGGCGTGCCGTTGGCGGCCAAAACTTCGCCGGCGAGATAAAGCGAACCGGTAATCAGAATGCGCGGCGCCCGCTGAAGATCGAGCTTGCCGGCGATCGCGATGGCGCTTTCGATATCGTCCCGAGCGATAGCCGGAATGCCGACGCTCGAGGCCACCTCGGCGAGCGCCGCCGCAGGCACCCCCTTGTCCTGATGGATCGGCACCGTCATGACCCGACGGGCCAGGCCGGAAAAATTCTTCAGAAAGCCCGCGGAATCCTTGGTCGACAGCATACCGACGATCAGAACAAGCGGCCGCGAAACGCGCTCCTCGAGATCGGCAAGCGCCGCGGCAATAGCCTGGCCGCCGTCGACATTGTGACCGCCGTCGAGCCAGAGCTCGCAATCCGGCGGTATCAGATCGGCCAGCCGGCCATGTGACAGCCGCTGCATGCGTGCGGGCCAATCGACCCGCGTCATACCGGCCTCGAACGCAACGGCGGGGAGCTTCAGACCGCTCACACGCAATGCCGCGACCGCCGCCCCCGCATTCTCGAACTGATGCCGGCCGTAGAGTTTCGGCGCTGGCAAATCGAGCAAGCCGTTGTCGTCCTGATAAACCAACCGGCCGCGCTCCTCGGTGGCCATCCAATGCTCGCCGGCGATAGACAATGGCGCGTGCAGCCGCGCGGCCTGCCGCTCGATGACGGCGAGCGCTTCGCGTGCCTGGGTGGTCACCACCGCCGGAACATCGCGCTTGAGGATGCCGGCTTTTTCCGCCGCGATCTCGACCAGCGAGTTGCCGAGGAACTCGTGGTGATCGAGCGACAGCCGCGTGATGACGCTTGCCAGCGGACGTTCGACGACGTTGGTGGCATCGAGCCGGCCGCCAAGCCCGACTTCCAGCAACAGAACATCGGCCGGGCGACGTGAGAACAACAGAAATCCGGCAGCGGTTTCGATCTCGAACACAGTGATCGGCGCGTCGCCGTTCTTGGCTTCACACTCGGCAAGCGCAGCGCCAAGTTCGGCATCGCCGATGAATTTTCCGCCGCCCTCCTGCCCGATGCGAAATCGTTCGTTGATACGCACGAGATTGGGTGACGTATAGACATGCACGCGCTGGCCTGCGGCTTCCAGAATCGCGCGCATGAAGGCGATGGTCGATCCCTTGCCATTCGTGCCGGCGACGTGGATCACAGGCGGCAGCCGCCGCTCCGGATGATCGAGCGCGGCAAGGAGGCGCTCGATGCGATCGAGCGACAGATCGATGCGCTTGGGATGCAGCGCCAACAATCGCGCCAGGATGGCGTCGATCGGCGCGGCATTGGCGCTGGAAGCGCTCACGTCGTCGCGAGTTCGGGCGCCGCGAGCGCGCGCGGCGGTGGCTCGCCCGCAGGCGCCTTGGTCAAGAGCCGGCATAATTTCGCGATGGTGCTGCGCAATTCGCGGCGATGCACGACCATATCCACCATGCCGTGATCGCGCAGATATTCCGCCCGCTGAAAACCTTCCGGCAGCTTTTCGCGAATGGTCTGCTCGATGACCCGCGGGCCGGCGAAGCCGATCAGTGCGCCGGGCTCGGCGATATGAACGTCGCCGAGCATGGCATAGGACGCGGTGACGCCGCCGGTGGTCGGATTGGTGAGCACGACGATGTAAGGCTGGCGCGCCTCGCGCAGCCGCTGCACCGCGATGGTGGTGCGCGGCATCTGCATCAGCGACAGGATGCCCTCCTGCATGCGGGCGCCGCCCGACGCCGCGAACAGAACAAACGGGCAGACTTTCTCGATGGCCGTCTCAAGCCCTTTGACGACCGCTTCGCCCGCCGCCATGCCAAGCGAGCCGCCCATGAAATCGAAATCCTGGACTCCGATCACGGCGGCGAAACCGTCGAGCTTGCCGTAACCAAGCTTCACCGCATCGTTCATCCCGGTCTTGCTGCGTGCGTCCTTGAGCCGGTCGACGTAACGGCGCTCGTCGCGGAATTTAAGCGGATCGATCGGCACGTCCGGCACGGCAATATCGAACCAGGTAGCATTGTCGAACATCGACTTCAGCCGGGCCGTAGCCGACATGCGCATGTGATAGTTCGAGCCCGGGATCACGAACTGGTTCGACTCGACGTCCTTGTAGAAGACGAGCTGGCCAGTTTCCGGGCATTTGATCCACAAATTCTCCGGCACTTCGCGCCGCAGGATGTTGCGAATTTTCGGCCGTACGACGTTGGAAATCCAATTCATTACGCGTGATCCAAGCTGCAACCTGATGTTCGACGTGGCATTATAGCACTCTCTGATGCCGAGACGAATCCTGACTCGTTAACGATTTCGGTGGTTCGCGGCTATTTCGGGCCGGAAAAGTCAAAACAAATCGGGCCGGCGCAGACGCAGGGTCTGCAGCAGGAGCAGCGTCTTGGTGTCACGCAACGCATTGTCATCCGCCATCTTCGCCAGGCTGGAAAGCGCGATCTCGACCGCAACAGTGTCTTCGTCCTCGTCGACGCCGCCGCGCATCTCCGGCCGCGCCTCGCCCGAATAGACGCCGAGATAGAAATGCATGAGTTCGGTGGACAGGCCGGGCATCGTCCACGCCGTGAATATGTGTTCGAGCGAATCGAGTTTTAAGAGAGCTTCTTCCATGGCTTCGCGGTGCGCACAGTCCTCGGGCGGCTCGTCTTCGATGCCGCCGGCGACGGCTTCGAGCGACTGCTGCTCCTTGGCGGCGTAGAGCACCGGCGCGCGCCATTGCCGGACCAGAACCGCGGTTTTGCGGATCGGGTTGAACGGCAGCACGCACACCGCCTCGCCGTGATCCTCGATTTCGCGCTTAAGCGTGTGGCCGTCGGGCAGCCGGACCGTCGCGATCAGCATCTTGGTCCAGCCCGCATAGGCCTCATGGGTATCGACGATTGCAATCGTATCGTTTGCGTTTTCCATTATCGTATACCTGCACAATTCGATGCATTCATTGTGTCACCAGGGCGACGCCGGCGGCGACCAGCGCCGCCGCTGCGCCCTTCTGAACGAGTTCGCAGCCGGACAAATCCTCGTGGCTGAATTTCGGCCAGAACAAGCTCAAAACAACGCCAAAAGCGAAGACGAATAGTGTCGTCGTCGAGCCGATCGCCTGAACCAGGCTCAGCGGCGCGAACATCAGCGCATAGCGGCTGCCCAACCCGCCGCCGAGATTGATCAGTTCGTTCGCGCCATTGACCGACAACAGCGCCAGCGTATTGACCCGCAACATTGTCACGAATTGCCCGCGGTAGGTTGGGATCATCAGGAGCGCGCAGCCGAACATCGCTTCGCCGACGAACATCCAGAAGGTCGTTGTCCAGAACTCAACCGCAAGGGCGAAAACTTTGAAGATCAAGCTGCTCGCCGCCATGACGAATCCACAGGCCAGCATCAGCGCCGCCAGCCGCGCATCGAAGGTGCGCATGCCCTGGTTGAGCCGGATCGATACGATCATGGCACCGATCAGAATCAACACGCCGCCCGTCATCTGACGCGCCGAAAGCGTTTCGCCAAGCACGAGATAGGCGAGGACGTAGCCGAACAAGGGCCCGGCCTGGAAATACGGCGCCACAACGGACGCTTCCTCGCCCTGCAAGGACAACAGATAGAGCCATATCCCGGTCATATAGAGAATGCCGGCCAGTATGATCAGCGCGATGCTGCCGGCGCCGGGAGCGGTCACGGATGGTTCGAAGAACCAGATGAACGGCAGCAGCAGCACACCGACGAGGGCGGTGAACAAGAGCAGCACCGCGACATTGCTCTCCTTGAAAAAGCGGTCGACCAGAAATTTGTCGAGATGGACGGAAATGGCCCACAGTACCGGGCCGGAAAACGCAAATACCACCCACGACACGCGGCCTCTCCCTCTTCCGCCCGGCGCGCAAGTTCCCGGCGACCCCTACGTCCTAGTTCCCGACCGCCTTTATGGCGCCGCCGGACCGGCACATTTTCGCCCTTCTCGCCAATAGGATGGCACGCAGGGCAGCGACGGCCGCCGCTTTAACCTGGCGGTAAGCTACAGGTAATGAAGTTCTGCGTAGAAGGTAATGGCGAACGGCCGCTATCAAGGCGCCGGCGCCAGCGAGGCCGGGGAATAAACATTATGAATAAGAATCTTGTCGCCGGATGTTTTGCCATCGGCGCGTTGCTGACCGCGCATGCAGCGGCAGCAGCCGACCTTTCGCTTGCACCACTTTACAAGGCGCCGCCGGCGGCTGTGACGCAGGTCTATGATTGGACGGGCTTTTATGTCGGCGCCAACGGCGGCGGCGGCTGGGGCCACTCCTATTGGAACGGACAGTCCACCGGAATGAGCCTTTCCGGCGGGCAAGTCGGCGGCACCGCCGGCTATAATTGGCAATCCGGCCACGCCGTGTTCGGCCTTGAAGGCGATCTCGATTGGTCGAACCTCAAAGGCTCCAGCACCACGGCACTCTGTCCGGGCGGCTGCACCACCAGCGATGGATGGCTCTCGACGGTGCGCGGGCGGCTCGGTTACGCCTTCGGCGGCGTGCTGCCCTATGTCACCGGCGGTCTTGCCGTCGGCGATATCCGCGCCGCGTCGCCGGGCTTTGCCGGCGCCAGCACCACCAATGCCGGCTGGACGGTCGGCGGCGGTCTCGAAGTCGCGCTGCCCGGCAACTGGAGCGCCAAGGCCGAATATCTCCATGTCGATCTTGGCCATTTGGATTGCGGTCTCAATTGCGGCGTTGCCCCGACCGACAATGTCTCGATGCACGACAACATCGTCCGCGCCGGGCTGAATTATCGCTTCGGCTGGGGGAAATAATTCCTCTCCCGCCCCCTGCCGCGGGGCGGGAATAGACCCGATGCGGCTGCCCAGCTTTGAAGGCTGTCCATCTTTCGCTACGCTCCGGTCCGGCTAACTGCCGGGGCGGGAATCGACAATGTCCAATGTCGTAAGCGGAGCACCGCCGCGGGTCGCACCGCAGGTTTACGATGCCATTCGCGCGCTATTGCGCGCCGGCAAAAACGACGACGCCATCGTGCGCTTATGCGCCATCGGCACGATCCGGCCGGACGATCTGGTCGCCAGGGAATTGCTGTTCGACGCGTTCTTCCAAAAGCGCGATTGGCTGCCGGCCTTGGCGCTGGCCGAGGAGCTGGTGCGGCGCCAGCCGGATATCCCGCGGCTGCAAAAGGCGCTGATCGCCACGCTGTCGAACATGAAGCGCTACGAGGAAACCATCCTCCAAGCGGCGCGCTATATCGATCGCCATGGCGAAGATCTCACGATGCTCGATGCGCTCAAGGTCGCGCATTTCTACACCGGCAAGATCGACGAGGCGGTGCGCTACGGCCAGCGCGCGCTGATACTGCGCGACGCCGAAGCCTGCCGCAACGCGCCTGCCGTTGCGGTGACCGATCCCGCCGGCCCGCCGGCCGGCCAAAACGTCATCTCGTTTTCATTGTGGGGCACCGCGCCGTTCTATGCCTATGGCGCCATGATCAATCTCGTGCTTGCCCGCACCGTCTATCCGGACTGGAGCTGCCGCTACTACGTCGGCGCCGATGTCCCAAAGCCCTGTGTCGCGTATCTGCGCGACAACGGCGCCGATGTGCGCAATATCGAGGACGAATATCCCGGCGTCGGTCTGTTCCAACGCTTCCTGGTGATGAACGATCGAAGCGTCGGACGTTTTCTCGTTCGCGACTGCGACGCGCGATTGTCGAAGCCGGAGGCCGATCTGGTGCGGCAATGGATTGACAGCGGCTATCCATTCCATGTGATGCGCGACCATGTGCTGCATAACGAGCTGATGATCGGCTGCACCTGGGCCGGACGCACCGACTGCGGCATCGATATCGTCGACCTGATGCGGCGCTATTTCACGCAAGGACCGACAGCGAAATATGGCCACGACCAGCGCATGCTCGGTCAAATGTTATGGCCGCTCATTCGCGGCCGCTGCCTGGTGCACGACAAATATTATCATCTGGACGACGTGCACGAGGTTGCGTTGCCCGATCCGAAAAGCCATTTCGGCGCGGGGCATCAAAATATCGCGGTCGTGCTGAAAGAGGCCGAGGCGCTCGGCATTCCGCGGGTGTTGTAGCGTCCGCGCGGTTTCTCTTTCCTGCACCGTGACAGCGGGCTGACAACGTCTCAGTGCAGCAGATGGCCGGCCTGGATCAACTGATGGATTTGAGCCGGCGTTATACCGCTCGGCGCAACACCATCATCGTGGAACAGATCGAACACTGCCGCGGCGTGCGGGCCGAGCGAAGTGAGCGCCGTCAGTTGCTGGGCCAATTCCGTGTTGGGGTGGCTGGCGAACCCGTTGGCATCGGCATGCGCATTCACGTTGGCCTCGGCTTCGGCGCCCAAATTGGCATGGAAGACGAAATTATCGTGGCCGGAATCGCCGACCGTTGGGACGGCTTTTTCGGGGTCCGACGCGGCCGCACCCGCGGGCTGGTTTCCCGGCTCAACAGGATCGAAATTGATCTTGTCGTCGCCGAAATTCATTCCCCATTTGACCGGCGCGCTAGCCGAAGAATGACCGGCCGATCCCGCCGCCGGCGGATCGGTGATCAGGGTGCCGCCATTGCCATCGGATGCAAAATCCAGCGTGGCGTGGAAATTATCGAAGGTGATGTGCGCGGTGTTGCTGCCGTCCGTGACCGTCAGCAGACCCGACGAGGAGTTATACGTTTCCGCGAAGTGAGATGAATCGTAATTGATTCCGATCAGATCGATAGTATCCGAGTGCGCGGCGTCGGGCGCGGTGCCGGTGAAGCCGACGATCTGGCCGGTGAAGGTCTCCGGATCCTTGAGGACGAGCGCGCCGGTGCCGGCGGTGAATGACACAGTGTCATTGAACGCGACATTGCCGACGTAGATGGCGTCGCCACTGCCAATAGAGAGCGGCGCATTGACGAGATCGATGACCGGCGCACCCGACGTGATTTGCACGGAAGGATTTTCGCTTGCGCCGTCCACCGTGAGAGCGCCGTCACCGGACGTGGCCGGCGGCGGATCGACGATCTGGGTAAAGGTCGTGCCGTCAATTGTGATCGTCGTGAGCGTAAATGTATTGCTCGCGTCGTCGCCGGCCAGCGTGAGCGTGCCGATAGCCTGATCGCTGCCGTTGTCCAGCGTGAGTACGGTGTTGGTGCCGTTGTAGTCCGGGGTGACGCTCGCGACCGATCCCTGGAAGTCGATATAATCGCTGCTGGTCGCGCCGCTGATGACCGGCACGAACTGGTCGGACGCGTTCAGCGCGCTATCATAGATCGTCAGCGTGTCGCCGCTGGCCTGGAAAGCGATGGTGCCCGACAAGGTGGCGGGACTGCCTTCGACGATCAGGTCGGCGCCGCTGCCGATATTGATCGAGCCACTGCCGGCGAGAATGGCGTTGATCGTCAACACGGCGCTTGCGGCGAGATCGAGCGTGCCGTTGCTGCCGAGGGTCAGGGTGCCGCCGGTGATTGAGCTGGTGTCCTCCACCGTCAGGGTCGCGGTGCTGGTCTCGCCGACCTCGACGATGCCGCCGCCCGTCACGGTGACGCCGTCGAGTGTGGCGCCGCTTGCGCCTTCAACATCGACCGTGCCGGTTCCGCCGGAGGCGCCGATCGTCAGCGTCCCGCCGGCGATCGAAGTGCCGCCGTCGAGCGTGAGAATCGCGCCTGTTGTCGTCGCGCCAACATCGATGTTGCCATTGTTGATCAGCGTGAGGCCGTCCAGCGTGACACCGGAGCCGGGGCTATCGGTCTCGACATCGATCACGCCCGACGGGCCGACCGTCAGCGTGCCGCCATCCACGAGGACCGACGAACCCGCATTCATCGTGAGCGAGCCGGCGACATACAGGTTGCCTTGGGTGACTTCGAATGAGGCGCCGTCTTCCAGCGTCACGTTGGTGACGTAGGAATCGGCACCGGCGACGAGCGCCGCGCCACGACCGATATCGAGAAGACCGGCGCCGTATTCGAGCAAGTGATTGGGATCTTCGGAAACTTCACTGTCCGTGACAATAACGCCTACCGGCAGATTGAGCAGCGCGTCGCTGTTTTGGTCGGGCGCCGTACCGGTGCTCCAATTGTCGCCTTCGTTCCAGTTCGCGCTCTCGCCACCGCCGGCCCAAAAATCCGCTGTCGCGCCGTCGTCCGTTCCGCTCAAGGTGACGTCGACATGGCCCTGCGCCGTCTGCGAGGTGCCGTCGTCGGTCACCGTATAGGTGAACGAATCGACCGCCGAATTGGCGCCGAGCGCGGCAACAGCGGCCGCCTCGTCGGCTGTGGCACCGGTCGTATAGGAAACAAAGCCGTTGCCCTCGCCGTCATCCTCAACACTGGCTGTGCCGAACGTGCCCGCAATGGTCCCACCGGTAATCGTGACGGAATCGCCGTCCGAGTCATAGGCCACGAACATGCCGCTGGCATATCCGGTAGGAACGTTGGCGCCCAGCGGAACTTCCGGTGCCACCGGTGGCGATGGACCTCCGCCGCCGGAGGAGCCGACCGCGACCGCGATCGTCTGCTGAAGAGCGTTAACGCCGTTGCTGTTGCTTGCGTTCAAGAAGATGGTGTCGGATCCGGACGTGCTGTCCATCAGCGTGCCGAGATCGGTGTTCACATCCTCCAGCGAGCCGGTGATGGTCAGCTCGTTGCGGTGTAAAAACATAGTTCCTCCGAATCCCGTTGGCCTCAGGCCCTTCATTATGGGCAGTTCCAAAAGGGCTCGGCTTAAACCCCACTCAATGTTCTTTGTTCAAACCCCCGGGGGGTTTATTTTCCAAATGCTGCTTTGCGTGAAAAACGATGAGGCCCGGATCCCGCGCGGCGCTGGCGAAGCGTCATCCGCCATCCGCCCCGACGGGGCTCGGGCTTTCCGGCGGAGCTGCAGGCGGCTGGTCGCAGCATGGCGCGCTCCAGCAGGCCGCCGGGCGATCATGCCGGCCTCGGCCAGGTAGCCAGGGCGGAGACGAGCGTCGCCGAAGGCAGCTCAAACGCTGCACGCTTCTTTGATGCTTCCGTTAAACTACGCCTTGACGAGCACGGACCCATCGTACCGCGCAAGTAGGTCAGCAGGGCCATCATAAATCGCGATGCAACCGGCGTCCCGAAGTTTCGCTTCCGCAAAGCCGCCGCTCCGGAAACCAATCGACCTCAGACCAATCTTACCGGCGGCTTCGGCATCGTAGGGCGAGTCGCCAACGACAACGACTTCCGACGTGTGGATGCCCCCGAGCTTTGCCATGGCCGCCTGAAAGACATCAGGATGAGGTTTGGATTTTTCTGCGTCTTCGGACGAGGTTTCTCCGTCGATCAATCCCTCGATGCCGGCAATCTTCTTGTAGGTCTGTAGTTCCTCAGACTTTGCCGATGAGCCAAGAAGAATTTTGATTCCGTCGGCGCGTATCCGCTCAAAAAGCTGCGGCACCTTAGGGAACGCTTTGATCTGGGAGCAAGTGTCTTTCAAGATATCGCCACGGTGTTTCTCGAGGTCGGGTCCGACCTTGTCGATTTCAGCGCGCGCTAGAAACGGGGACAAGTTGGTCTCCCCTTCGATTTGATCGCGTATGGCCTTCAGTTCAATTTTATGACCAAAATCGCGGAGGCGTCCTGCCACGCCTGCGCATGCAGATCGACAGAATTGACCAAGGTTCCGTCCACGTCAAAAATCACTGCCTTGACCATCACACACCTCCGCCAAGACCAATCTGTGGGGTGAAGCGAAGTTCCAAAACCTACGCGAGCTCAGCGGGATTGTTTCCAGCTTCAGGCGCCATCTCCGACTTTCATCGCAGCCCGAAGAACAGCCGTTAGGTCGGCCATGACTGCCTCGTCGTCCGCATGAGCCGCAGCGTGCCGCACGCCTGTTTGCAGGTGCTGAGAGGCAATGAGGATGGCGACCTCCCGCATAGCAGCGGTCACTGCGTTGGACAGCATGAGCTCATCACCGCAATAGCGGCCTTCCTCGATCATCTGCCGAATGGCGCGGACCTGTCCTTCAATCTTCGCCAGCCGCGACGTGATTGGCTGCTTCTCCGCCGCGGTACGTTTAAGGAAAAAGGCGCTTATCCCTGAATTCATAGTCCATTTTGCCTTTATACCCCCCGGGGTTATACGTGGTAGCCTTGGGAGCGAGGGGAAAGGTGCTTCTAACAGCCGCCGGCGCGCAACGGATATAAGAGACGATGAGCGCGCAGACACGTAGCAGTCGGAGTGGACTATACGGTGTTTCCTGTTGCGGGACGGCCATGTTGTCATGGCTGCGGTTCTTCCGGAAAACATCGCGGATGATGAAGAGGTGATCGCGGCGGGCCGCGCGGCTTACGCGGCGGCTGCGACCGCGATCGATCGCTTGGAAGGCTTTGAAATCTGGGACCTGGGAAAGAAAGTGCACCAAGGTGCTCCCGCTCCTCCAACCGCGCGCACGTGATAAACTGGCTCAGCGTGCAGGGGCGCTAAGCCGCAAAAGCTGTTTCCTCGGGAACTTCCTCAGTAATCACCTTGAACTTGGTCAGCTGATGCGGGCCAAATGAGGTGATCATAGGTATGTCAGCTGCATCACGGCCACGCAGCTATCAGGATGCGACCGATCCGGCGGGCGTTGTGGCGAGGATCGAAGGTGTACCAGCGGCCGCCAATAGTAGGCTTCCATCCAGGCATTAAAATCCATCGGAGCCGGGTCGGGCGGCACGCCAATATCCCCAAGATAGCCGTTGCAGTAACGCGCCGGGATGTTCAGGCAGCGGCAAAGCGTGACGGCAAGATGGGTGAAATCGCGGCAAACCCCGATTTGCTCGTCCATCGCTTGCGTTGCTGTGCGGGTCGGACGCGCTTCCGGATAACTGAAGCGCAGTCGATCATGGACGTAGTCGCAGACGGCCTGCACTCTAGCGTAGCCGCCTGGGATCGATCCGAAAGCACCCCAGGCAAAATCCGAAAGAAGGTCGTTTTCGCAATAGCGGCTGCTGCGAAGATAGGGCAACGCCTCCGGCGGGAGGTTCTGCACAGGGACCAATTCCGCGTTCGGATCGCAATCGTCGAGCGCTCCGGAATTGTTGACGACGCCGGTCAGTTTCATGCCGACAACGACGCCCGGACCTGCAGTCAGCCGCCGCAGCTTATTGCCGTCTTCGTCCACAAAAGTTTGAACGTGGACCGCTGGTGAGGTCTCGAATTCGTTTTCCCAGCCGATGTCTTCGCGCTGGCTCTCATGCACATCCATTACCGTGATCAGCGTCGTCGGCTGCCAGAGCCGGATGTCGATATCGAAGCCATAGCGGATAAGCATTAAGGTCCGTCCCTGGTGCGCACAAAAGCCGGCCACGCAGAGTTTTCCGCACGACCGGCCCGCCAAAACGCCGAAGAATTCGAAGGTTCCAGACTATGCCGCTTTTTGTTCTCTTCCCCCGGCGGAGGACGAAACGGTCGGAACATTGAGCCCGTTTATGGGTTCGATTTTTATGGGCCAAGCAAAGCCAGTGATCCTCATAGTGGAAGACGATGAGCTTCTGCGCCTGTACGCTGCCGGTCTGCTTGAGGACCATGGTTTTGGTGTCGTCGAAGCCGAAAATGCAGACGCCGCGCTGACGCTACTGGAAACTCGCGACGACGTGCGGTTGCTTTTCACGGACATCCAAATGCCCGGCTCGTGCGACGGTATGGACCTAGCACGAAAGGTTCACACTCGTTGGCCCCACATCCTCCTGGTCATCACTTCCGGTCAGCTTTGGTAACCCGCTCAGGCTGAAATTCCCGATCACGGCCGCTTCGTAGGCAAGCCGTACAGAGCGAATAAATTAGTTGGTGAATTGAACGATATGCTCCGCAAAGCCTAGTCCTGCGATTTCCCAGTACGCCCGAACGGTGTCCGTTGGAGCGGGTGCGTCCCTAGGCCAACTATTTTTGGACGGAGCCGTGATTGCGTCTCTGCCTCAGCTCCATCCGCGCCCACATGGATTCGAGCCATCCGGCGGCGATTTTTCAACCGGACGCCGTTGTCGACATTATCAAACAGGCAACGAAGCGTCGGCCAAGTAAAAGGAGGGAAACCACGAGCCGAGCGCGACGACCTTGCACTTGGTGAAAATCAAGATTTCGCTCGGGAGGGGGGATGCGCACAGTAAACAAGAGCGCTCAACCCTGTGCCACCCGCCCTGCCGGTCCTCCAGGGCCGAGGACCAGTATCTTTTTAATTGCATTGCCTTGATCAGGTTCAGTTCCTTGGGCCGCGACCGCTCGGCGACTAGAGCGTCATCGTACGCAAATCTGCCGCTACCTTTTCGAGCCTGATACGGCTTACTGACGAACCCGCACCCTAATGGCATGTCCTCCACTAAGGGCCTCGCGTGGCCTGAACGAGTTCATCGGCGGCCAACGTCCTCGAACGTAGTGGGCCAGCTTTAGTCCGTCCATCGAGCCCGGCATGTGGATGTCGGTGAACACCGCCCGGATGTCGCTATGCAATTCCAGAAGGGCTATCGCCTCATCCGCATCACTGGCCTCATGCACCGTGAAACCAAAGTCACGCATAAAATCGACAGCATCCATTCGAACCAGAAATTCGTCCTCCACGATTAAAAGGCCGATTGTCATAAGTGCGCGAACGCGGAGCTTGGCAAATTGTTCGTTTTCTGAGGCGTTAACAAGCGGCTTTAATCGCGAAATCACTGTTTGTACGGCGCGAGAGACAGAAGCGAAGAGGGCGCGAAGGAGGTTGCTAGGCATTGCTCGCTGTGGTTTTCGCCTTCACTTTGCCTTGAGGACCGTGCAAGCCACCACATCACTGGCTAAGTCCTTCGAGGCGTCGGTGACTGAGAGACACGACTGTACTCCCGCCTATGCCGGAGACGTGGACGTGAACACTCGTATTCAGAACTCAACACCAGCAGACAAAATCGACAATGTCAGGATCGTTTCGGGAGGGCGAGACGGATCGAGGCTTGACCTCGAAAATCGCCTCCGCCGCTCTCCAAGCTGGATGCCGCCCTGACGGCTGACATTGCCGCCGTGTCCCAAATCGACGCCGTCGCGTCCATTCTTGAAGTGGTCTGCCAAACGACTGGGATGGGCTTTGCTGCGGTAGCGCGGGTAACGCCGGACCGTTGGGTCGCCTGTGCCGTTCGCGACGAAATTGCTTTCGGGCTGCTGCCCGGCGGGGAACTGGACGTCAAGACGACGATCTGCGACGAAATCCGCGACAGTGGCCGGGCGGTCATCATCGACCACGTCGCGGAAGACGAGCAGTTCCGCAGCCATCACACGCCCCGTATGTACGGCCTTCAGAGCTATATTTCGATGCCGATTGTTCTCCCGAGCGGCGCGTTTTTTGGCACCCTCTGCGCCATCGACCCCCGACCGGCGAACAACTAAACACACCCGCGGTGATCGG